>NZ_JPRX01000001.1:0-208351 GCF_000737955.1 Pseudomonas sp. BRG-100
ATCAGCACCGGTCAGTGGGCCGGGTAGTCGGCTATGTATGTATGGACTCGCCCCCACTTTCAACCCGCTTTTCAAACATTGGTACCCGGTTGCATCTATGTATCAGGCCTATCCGAGGAAGCTCCAAACAGCTTCTGGCCAACATTGGATCAGCTCGCGATCTGCCCATTACAAAAAGGGCCTCAAGGGCCGGTAGGAGCGCAGGCATCAATTCGCGACGGTCTGACCAGGGGTCAATGTTCGTTAGCGCGGGTTGGAGCGGCTAAACGCCCCGGTGGCAGAACTCTGTAAATCAGTGGCTCATCGCAGCCTCCTGACTATTGCCTGGCTGACTTCGATAAGTCTGGTCGTTTTGCAAGAGCCGCCAGAGGATACGCAGGTTGCGGTTGGCCAAACGCACCGCCGCTTCCTTGCGCCCTAAGGCGAGATACCCAACGCTGTAGCCGCTGGTCGTCGGGCTGTTCTGAATCCGGTCGCACCTGTCTTAACACGGCGTGGGCCCCCTGGACCGCCAGGCTGCGCAAATACGCATCACCCTTCTTGCTCATCTTGCCGAAATTGCCCTATGCCTGCAGTAATCACGCCCATGCCTGAGCACCTGGCCCGGTTTCCACCAGCACCGTCACGCTTGCTGGAAGCTTAAGAAGAAAGGTTTGAAAGGCCTCTCGTGACTTAATCCGATCCTCGAATATCACCTGTCCGAGCGCATTCTCACCGGCCACCTGGAAGACCTTTTTGGCAAGGTCTACCGCGACGTTTACGCAAGTAGATACATCGGCTGACAAAGACTGATTGATCGTCGTATGCTTTTTCATGGGCTCGCCCTCGCTGTCGTTGGCTTCTATAAGAATGCCACCGTGGCGCATAGACGCCTCGGCTTGGGCGAGTCCATCTAATTACAGAGGTAACTCATGAGCGCCGCACAAAGGTGCGCATGGTTTGCCCAGGGCCGGTGCTGAATACGGTGGGCCTGGGCATGCCTTCATCCGCTGCGATAAATACGAAATCATCGCCGTCGAGCCGGTAACTGGCGGGAAGCTGCTTGCCCGCGTCATCGCCGATAGCGTCAATCCAGGTAATGCTTTTGGGCGTGGTACTGGCATCCAGGAAAAAACGGCCCGCCAGCAGTTGATCACCATTGACGGTGGTCACTTCGAAGCAATCGCCCGTGATGGTGGTAATAGCCCCTGGCGCACTGTGGGCGTCGGCGGGGTTGAGGATGCCGCTGTCTTCAAGGGCAGTCTGCTCCCAGGTGCCTTGTAAGCCGCGTAAATCGAGAGTTGAAACAGACAGCATGCAAATTCCTTATTGCTGATCAGGGAAGCGCCCCGTTGCATCAGGTACGCAACCACGACGTAGGCGGATAAGTTTTTTCTTTAGAAGACAGCTATTTGACAGCATTTTGATGTTCTATTGACTATGCTTGCAAGCGCGCAAGTCCGACGATGCTGCGCCATTTGTACTACTCCTCGATATAAAACCGAAATAATCCTTGGAAATGTGGGATATTTCGGCTGGCTAAGTGGTCACATCGCCACCGGTCCGGCGTATCCAGGGCGTTGTCCCTGATTTTTGAAGCCATTTAGGTTTCTGAGAATGATGGCCTTTTAGTATTATTTTAAGGTGTTCTTATTTTGAATCGCACTTCCCCGCTCCCGCCCTCCGTAGCGTCTGATGAAATTGACTTGTTTGAATTGTTTCACGCCATCTGGCGACAAAAAAAGCTGGTAGTCGGATGTACGCTTCTGGTGGGCGTATTAGGGGCAGGGTACGCGTTCCTGGCACCCAAGACTTATGAAGTCAGCAGTGTGCTGCGGCCTGCGGCAATCAATGAACTGGATGCGTTGAACCGTTCGGAAGTCTATAAGTTGCCTCCCGCTGACGCCCTGATGAAAGTGGGAGCACAGTTAGACTCTTACGAGGCGCGCTTGGGATTTTTCAAGGAACACGAGGAATTGTTCAAGGCGTTCAAGAAGCCGGGGCAGAGCCTTGAGCAAAGCTTTGAGGCGTTCAATCGAAACTCTGTCAACCTGATCTTGCCGGACCCGAAGAAATCAGACTCGCTGAGCAGCTATATTCGCTTGGAACTGCAATATCCGACAGACGTTGATGGTGTCGCGATCCTCAACGGCTTTGTAGACTACGCCATCGCCGCCGAGCGTCAGCAGGTTGGCGCCGACCTCAAGGTGATCGTCAATAACCGCTTGAGCGAACTCAAAGGCAAGATCGCCGCCGCCCGTGACAACTACGATACGGAAAAGGAATCCAAGATCGCCAAGTTGCTCGAGGCTGACCGACTCAAGCGTGCCCAGTTGCAGGATGAGCTCAGCGCGCTGCGCTTGCAGATGAAGATGGAGCGTACCAATCGCCTGGCCGAGCTGGCGGAAGCCATCGCCATTGCCAAGTCCATGGGCATCCGCACCCCGACGACACCATCTTCCATGGCGGACTCCACGCGCAGTGGGTCGAGCCAGGTCATGCGCACAGAGGTGAACAATCAGAAGATCCCGCTGTACTTCATGGGCACCGAGGCTCTGGAAGCCGAACGCGCTGCGCTGCAACAGCGCACCAGCGATGACTTCACCAACCCGCGAATTGCCGAGATCGGCAAGGATTTGCAACTGCTCGAAAGCAACCGCGAAGTCGAGGTGCTGCGCAAGCGCGGCAATGAGGACATATTCCTGCAGGACGTCGAGCCGCTTCGTGCTGAAGTTGCCAGGCTGCGTGGCTTGAACATCGACATGAGCAACCTCAAGCTGGTAACGGTCGACCGCCGCGCCCAAGAGCCTCTGGCGCCGATCAAACCGAAAAAATCGCTGATCATTGCTTTGAGTCTGGTGGGCGGCCTGTTGGTGGGACTCATGATCGCGCTGATTCGCTACTTCATCCGCAGCCGCAGCCAGGCCGTACCCTTTACGGCGTTGGGAGACGGCAGTTTGCCCCGCCGCGAGATTAAGGACACCCCGCAATAATTTCAGCAAAACCTTTAAGCAGGTGGGCGGGAACGCCCGCCTGTTCCCTTCCCCAGCACACTCAGTAGACAGCTTTTCACAATTCTTAGTTAACCTTTGGTTACAAAGTATGGCTAAATAACGGCCAATGGTTACACGCCGCAGGTCGCCCAGCCTGCCGTGTCACCTGTACGTGAATTGTGATTTCAGGTGCTGCATATCCATCCTCGGCCGTTGTGGGCCCGCAGGAGCAGCCTGTTCTCTCCCTGACTTGTGACGAATCCCTTGAAACTCATCATTGTTGCTCTCTACGTTGCCTCCATTGCGTATGTACACCTGCGTGGTCGGGTGCGACACAAGCTGGGTCGCCAGCTTAGCGATCACTCGACGTTCCTGGCGCCGATCAACTGTTTCCTGTACTTGTTCTCCAAGCAGCCCAGCCGTCCCTATCTGTCGCCCAGCGATTTTCCAGACCTGAGCCCCCTGCAGGAACATTGGCAAGAGATCCGCGAGGAAGGCCAGAACCTGATGCGGGCCGGGGAGATCAAACGTTCGGATCAGTACAACGACGTGGGTTTCAACTCGTTTTTCAAGTCGGGCTGGAAGCGCTTTTACCTCAAGTGGTATGGCGACAGCCACCCTTCGGCGATGAAGCTGTGCCCGCGCACCACCGAGTTGGTGCAAGGGATCGGCTCGATCAAGGCCGCGATGTTCGCCGAACTGCCGCCGGGCTCCAAGCTGGTGCGCCACCGTGACCCGTACGCGGGCTCCTATCGGTATCACCTGGGGCTCGATACGCCCAACGACCCGGGGTGCTACATCAATGTGGATGGCGAGAGCTATTACTGGCGCGACGGCGAGCCGGTGATGTTCGACGAGACCTACATTCACTACGCAGAAAACACCACCCAGCAGAACCGCATCATTCTGTTCTGCGATATTGAACGCCCGATGAAGTACCGCTGGGCGGCGGCATTCAACCGTTGGTTCAGCCGCAATGTAATGGCCGCTGCAGGCTCGCCCAATGATGATGGCGACAAGACAGGCGGCCTCAACCGCGCCTTTACCCGCTTGTACAAGATCCGCCTGCGCGGCAAAGAGCTCAAAAAGCGCAACCGCACACGCTACTACCTGGAAAAATGGGCGATCTTTGCCGGTCTGGCGCTGATCTTCATTCTTATCTGAACCCTGTGCCGGGCGCGAATCACTGCGGTGGTTTTGCGCCCAGCTTGTCCCACATCTTCTTGCCGATTTTCTGCCGATTGGCATAGCCGGCCCATGGGTCGCCCTTCAACCCCTGCAGACGCTCATGCAGGTTCGCCACCGTCCACTGCTGGGCCCCGCGCAATCCTTTCAATTCTTCCCGACTGACCGGCACCGATACCGGCAGACCCGGCCGCGCACGCACGGAGTATGCCGCCACAGTGCTGGCGCCACGGGCGTTGCGCAGGTAGTCGATAAAGATCTTGCCCACACGGTTTTTAGGGCCGCTGGTGGCGGTAAAGCGTTCGGGCAGTTGCTGGCTCATAAATTGGGCGATGGCCTTGGCGAATGCCTTGACGGCGTCCCAGCCATCACGCCGGGCCAGCGGCACGATCAGGTGCAGACCTTTACCGCCGCTGGTCTTGACGAAGGCTTGCAAGCCCAGCTCATCCAGCACCGACAGGGTCAGTTCGGCCGCTTCCAGCATGGATTTCCAAGGCAGGGCCGGGTCCGGGTCGAGGTCCAGGACGAACAGGTCAGGGGTTTCAATCTTGCCCGTAGTGGCGCCCCAGGTATGCAACTCGACAGTGCCCATTTGCACGGCGCCGGCCAGCGCCTCTGCGCTGTCTACCTCCATCAGGCGTGCATGACCGGGATCCAGGGCCTGATCCAGTTGCTTGATGTGGGGTATTGCCAGGCGTTCGGAGTGCTTCTGAAAAAACTGCTCCCCTTCGATGCCTTCGGGTGCGCGCAGCAGCGACACAGGACGACCGCGCAGGAACGGCAGGATCCATTCGCTGATGTCGGCGTAGAACTGCGCCAATTGCTGTTTTTGCGTGCCACTGTGCTTGTCGATAATGCGATCGGGGTGGGTGATTTTCACGTTCTTCACCGCTATGTCGGCTTTATCGGTTTTCTGCTTCTTCGAGGCATTGACCGACTTTGCCGCACGCGGCTGTTCATGAATGATCTGCGACGCAGGCTTATCAGTGCGCAGCCCCACAAAGGCCGCCTGGCGCACCACGCCTTCACGCGTCCATTCGGCGAATTGCACTTCACCCACCAGGCGCGGCTCGACCCAATGCACGCCACGGGCCTGGGTGCTGGTCAAAGGCTTTTGCAAGGGCGAGTCCTTGCGCTCCAATGGCGTGAGCTTGGCGTAGATGGATTTCAACGTGGCCTGATCAAATCCGGTGCCCACACGCCCGGCATATACCAGCCCGGTTTCATCGTTGACGGCCAGCAGCAGCGCGCCAAACCCGCTGCGCGAACCCTGAGGGCGGGTGTAGCCAACAATCACAAACTCCTGGCGCAGGCGGCATTTGAGCTTGATCCAGTCAGCACTGCGGCGGGACACATAGGGGCTGCCTGCACGCTTGCCGATCACGCCTTCGAGCGCCAGGTCGCAGGCGCTTTCGAAAATATCGCGGTGGTTGGCGGCAAAGGCTTCGGAGAAACGCAGCAGTTTGCTTTTGCTGCCGGCGAGCGCAGCTTTAAGCGCAGCCCGACGCTCCTCGACCGGATCTTCGCGTTGATCACGGCCGTTCAGGAAGGGGGCATCAAACAGGTAATAGACGATGTCCAGGCTGCGGCCGATATCGAAGGCATTCTGCAACGCCTGGAAATCCGGCAACCCGTCGCCGTTGAGGCTGACCACTTCGCCATCCAGCCAGCTGTCCTTGAGCTTGAGGGCTTGCAAGGCTTTGGCCTGGCGCGGCAGGCGTTCGGTCCAGTCGTGGCCGTTGCGAGTGAACAGGCGCACTTCACCGTCATGGATGCGCGCGAGAATGCGATAACCGTCGAACTTGATCTCGTAGCTCCAATCGCCCTCGGGGGCGCGATCGACCAAGGTCGCCAATTGCGGGGCAAATTCTTCGGGTATGGCGCTCACTTGCGTGCGGGCCTTGGCCTTTGGCGCTGGCTTTTTTTTGACTGGGACCTTGGCCTTGGGCGTGCCGACCACCGCATCGCTGAGCACGCTGGCAGGCTCGGCGTCGACAATATCGTATTCAGAAGCGGGGCGTGCCTGCTGGTCTTTTTCCTTGATCAGTAGCCACTGCTCCTTGTCGCCACTGCCCTTGAGTCGGGTGCGTACCAGGGTCCAATCCCCAGCGAGTTTTTCGCCCACCAGCGTGAACTTGAGCTTGCCGGCCGCATAGGCTTTGCGCGGCTCGTCATGGGGCTGCCAGATACCTCGGTCCCACACAATCACATCGCCTGCGCCATATTGGCCGGCTGGGATGCTGCCCTCGAAACCGCCATAGCTCAGGGGGTGGTCTTCAACGTGGACCGCCAGGCGCTTCTGGCTTGGGTCCAGGCTCGGGCCCTTGGGCACCGCCCAGCTCAACAGCACGCCATCGAGCTCCAGGCGAAAGTCATAATGCAGGTTGCGCGCATCATGCTTTTGAATCACGAAGCTCAGCGCCGAGGCTTTCCGCTTGCTGGCGGGTGAGCTGCCGGCGGGTTCGGCGGTGATCTTGAAATCGCGCTTGCGGTTGTATTCGCTCAGGGGCTTTGCCATGTCGCGCTCCAGTCAATGGCAGGCTCAAGAGGCCTTTTTGTTGGATTTCTTCGCGGCGGGCTTTTTCCCCGCGGGTTTGCCCGCCAGGCTGCGTTTAAGCAGTTCGGTCAGGTCGATAACGTCGGCGGATTTGCGCTCTTCGCTGTCTTGGCTCGACTCCACGTCTTCGATCTTGCCGGCCTTGGCCTTTTTCGCCACCAGCGCCATGATCTTGTCCTGGAAGCTGTCGCGGTACTCGTCGGGTTGCCAGTCTGCACTCATGTCTTCCACCAGGCGCTTGGCCATGTCCAACTCACCCTTGGCCAGGGTCGGTTTGGTTACATCGGCACCGAGTTCCAGCTCGTCCAGGCTGCGCACTTCTGCGGGCCAGCGCAGCATCACCAGTACCAGGGCCGATTCGAGCGGCATCAACGCGGCCAAGTGCTGTTTGGTATGCAGCACCACATTGGCCAGGGCGACCTTGCCGGTTTTCTTCAGGGTTTCGCGCAGCAGTGCATAGACCTTGCCGCCACGTTTGTCCGGCGCCAGGAAGTAGGGCGTGTCGATGTTTTGCAGGGGGATCTGGTCAGCGGCGACAAACGCGATGATCTCAATGGTCTGGGTCGATTTCGGATGGGCCGAGCGAATTTCATCTTCGCTGAGCACCACATAACGGCCCTTCTCAAAGGCGACGCCCTTGACGATATGTTCCTTGGTGACTTCCTTGCCCGTGGTTTTGTTGATGCGCTTGTAGCCGACCGGGTCCATGCTGCGTTTGTCCAGCCAGTCGAAATCAACGCCTTGGGAAGATGTCGCCGAGACCAGCGACACCGGGATATGAACCAGACCGAAACTGATAGCGCCTTTCCAGATTGCCCGTGGCATAACTCCGATTCCTTAAAAAGTGAGCCTGTTCTGGTGACTCGCAGGCCGCGGCAAAAGTTTCGGCGGGCAGATGCTCGGACAGATCGTGTTACACCTGATGAGAAACTATTTAGTGTCGCAAGCCGAACCCATGGCGTAGCGTGTTATCGAAAGCACGTAGTACTCGGCATAGAGAGGCTCCGTCATGAATGCTTATGTACGTTATCTTGCAGTACTTGCGCTGGGCCTGGCCCTGGCGCCTTGGGCCCAGGCGCAAAACCTGCCAGGCCAATACGACACCAACAACAGCCCGATTCACCGGGCCAACCCCAATAGCATGCAGGGCACTCAGCCCAATGCACCTGCGGCCGGCGTTATCCAGACTGCGCCCACCGGCCCTCGGCCGACCGTGGAAAACCGCGGAATCGGCAATACGTATCCCAAGCGCGACGTCGCTCCCAGTCGCCCGGCCACCGAAACCAAAGCACCCACCTATGATGCCAACGGCAATCGCCGGTAAGGACTTCGCCTTATGTTTCTACGCAAAACTCTGCTAGCGGCTGTCTGTGCCGCCACGCTGCTGCCGCTGACCACCGTGTATGCCGCCGATAGCCAGCAGTTCCCCAGCGAGCAAGGCAGCATCACCGTCACGCCGATCGCCAAAGGCCTGGATCATCCCTGGGCGCTGGCGTTTCTACCGGATCGGCAGGGCTTCCTGGTGACCGAGCTTCCCGGGCACCTGCGATTTGTCAGCCCCGACGGTAAGCTTTCCGCTCCGTTGAAGGGGGTGCCGCAAGTGTGGGCCAAGGGGCAGGGCGGGTTACTGGATGTGGTGTTGTCACCAGACTTCAAGCAGGACCGTATGGTCTACCTGTCGTACGCCGAAGGCGGCGGGCAGGATGGCAAAGCCGGAACCGCTGTGGGGCGCGGGCGCCTGTCTGCTGACATGAGCGGCCTGGAGGACTTCAAGGTGATCCTGCGCCAGGAGCCCAAGCTGTCTACCGGCAACCACTTCGGCTCGCGCCTGGCGTTCGATCGTGACGGCTATCTGTTCGTGACCCTGGGCGAGAACAACGACCGCCCGACCGCCCAGGACCTGGACAAGCTGCAAGGCAAAGTTGTGCGCATCTATCCAGATGGCCGCGTACCGGATGACAACCCCTTCGTCGGTCAACCCGGTGTACGTCCCGAGATCTGGTCCTACGGCCAGCGTAACCCACAGGGCCTGGCGCTGAACCCGTGGAGCGGCACGATCTGGGAAAACGAGCATGGGCCGCGTGGGGGCGATGAAGTGAACATCATCGAGCGCGGCAAGAACTACGGGTGGCCGCTGGCGACCCACGGCATCAACTACTCTCTGCTACCGATTCCCGAAGCCAAGGGCAAAACGGCAGAAGGCACGGTGCAGCCCCATCATGTCTGGGAGAAGTCCCCGGCCATCAGCGGCATGGCGTTCTATGACGCCGACCGGTTCAAGGTGTGGCAGCACAATCTGTTTATCGGTGCGCTGGGCACTCAGGAGTTGATTCGGTTGCAGTTCGAGGGTGACAGGGTCGTTCACGAGGAACGTTTGCTGGGCGAGTTGAAAGCGCGAATTCGTGACGTGCGGCAGGGGCCGGATGGGTTTCTGTATGTGCTGACGGATGAGGATAATGGCGTGTTGTATCGGGTCGGGCTGAATCAGGACTGATGCCTTTCGGTAATCGCTTTTTGTAGGAGCGAGCAAGCTCGCTCCTACAAAGGGTAAGAGAGCTACAGCCCTAGGTCTGACAAGCCCGGATGATCATCCGGGCGACGCCCCAGCGGCCAGTGGAACTTGCGTTCGCTTTCCTGGATCGGCTTATCGTTGATGCAGGCAAAGCGGTTGGCCATCAGGCCGTTCTCATCGAACTCCCAGTTTTCATTTCCGTAGGAACGAAACCAGTTGCCGGAGTCGTCATGCCACTCATAGGCATAGCGCACGGCGATGCGGTTGCCGGTGAACGCCCACAACTCCTTGATCAATCGATAATCCAGTTCCCTGGCCCATTTACGGCTCAGGAACTGCCTGGCTTCTTCGCGGTTGTGGGCGAATTCGGCGCGGTTACGCCACTGGGTGTCCAGGGTGTAGGCCAGGGAAACCCGTTCTGGGTCGCGGGAGTTCCAGCCGTCTTCGGCCAGCCGGACTTTTTCGATGGCTGACTCGCGAGTAAAGGGCGGTAGGGGCGGGCGGGCTTGTGCATTGGCTGACATGGGGTGGCTCCTTAAAACAATAGGGTTGAATGATAGAAGTTGCCAATTCCGAGAATTCAAAGTCCCAATAACGTTCGCGCCATGCATTGCGCATTATCGGCAGCTGTTGAATCACCCATGATCAGGGCAACGGTAATGGCGCCATCGATCAGGATCAGCAGTTGCGCGGCCTGCTGTTGCGGGTCGGGGGTGCCATGTGCTTGACACAGTTCAAGTGCGTACTCGAACAGTTTGTGTTTATGGGCCTTGGCCAGCAGGCGCACCGGATCTTGAGCGTTGCCGGTTTCGCCACTGGTGTTGATAAAGGCGCAGCCGCGAAAATCCGCGGAACCGAACCAGCTTTTCAGGGCGCTGAACAGCGCCAGCAAGCGCTCGCCGCTGTTGTCGCTGCGTTCCACTTCGCTGCGCAGCCACTGCATCCAGCGTTCGTCGCGACGCTGCAGGGCGGCAATCACCAACTCGTCCTTGTTGGCGAAATAGCGATAGATGCTTTTTCTCGATACGCCAGCGGTTTTTACCAGCAAGTCCATGCCGGTGGCGGCGATGCCATGGCGATAGATCAGCTTTTCGGTGACGTCGAGGATAATGTCGCGGGTTATGTCGTTCATGCTTATTACAGTAGAACGATCGTTCTTCTTGGTCAACCGGCTTTTTTCCATGCCGTACGGCGAGACCTGAGCAGCCCCATGGTGTAAGCTCTGGACCTCTTCGGATTCGACCCATTGCGAGCCCTATGCCGTCGTTCTTCAAACGCTCCCTGTTGCCCAAACTACGCGGTTTCCCGCTGTCCCCGGAGGCCATCGAGGTGCTGTCCGGCGCCGATGCCTATCGTCGCTGCCTGCTGGAAAAAATCTCCCAGGCGACGCGTCGCATCTACATCGTCGCCTTGTACTTGCAGCACGACGAAGCGGGGCAGGAGATCTACGACGCGCTTCACGCTGCCAAGGCGGCACGGCCGGAGTTGGACATCGTGGTGATGGTCGACTGGTTGCGCGCCCAGCGTGGCTTGATTGGCGCCGGCAAGCAGCCGGGCAACAGCGCCTGGTACCAGGCCATGACGCAAAGCCACGCCAGCGAAGTGCCGGTGTATGGCGTGCCGGTGCAAACCCGCGAGCTGTTTGGCGTATTGCACCTCAAGGGCTTTGTGATCGATGACAGCGTGCTGTACAGCGGCGCCAGCCTCAACAATGTGTATTTGCACAAGTTCGACAAGTACCGCTTTGATCGTTACCACCTGATCCATAGCCAGGTGCTGGCCGATTCTATGCAACACCTGATCGAGCACGGCCTGGTGGCATCCAAGGCCGTGCACCGCCTGGACCTGCCCAACCCGCCGACCACCCGCAGCCTGCGCAACGATATCGGCGACCTGCGCAGCCGTCTCAAGCACGCGGCCTATGACACCACGGCCGGGCAGTTGCCCAATGGTCACCTCTCGGTGAGCCCGTTGCTCGGCGTTGGCAAGAACAACCCCCTGAGCCGGGTCATTCTGGAGCTGATCGCCAGCGCCCAGCAGCAGTTGACCATCTGCACCCCGTATTTCAACCTGCCGTTGCCGGTGACCCGCGAGATCAACCGCGCACTGGCACGTGGGGTGAAGATCGACATCGTGGTCGGCGACAAGACGGCCAACGACTTCTATATTCCGCCCAGCGAGCCGTTCAAGGTGATCGCGGCATTGCCTTATCTGTATGAGATCAGCCTGCGGCGCTTTGCCAAGCGTCACCAGCCGATGATCGACAGCGGCCAGTTGAACCTGCACCTGTGGCGCGATGGCGACAACACCTACCACCTTAAGGGCATGTGGGTTGACCAGCGCTATACCTTGCTGACCGGCAACAACCTCAACCCCAGGGCATTTCGCCTCGACCTGGAAAACGGCTTGCTGATCGACGACCCCAAGGGCCAATGGCTGGAGCCGCGGCGTACCGAGCTGGCGCAGATTTTCCAGCACACCACGCGTATCCGGGGCTACCAGCAATTGCAGACGTTGGTTGATTACCCGCCGGCAGTGGGTAAATTCCTGCGTCGGGTCAGCCGAGTGCGTATTGAGCGTTTGCTGTACCGCATTTTGTAGCCGTTATCCTGCAGGCAAAAAAAACACCCAGGCCCTGTTGAGGGGCCTAGGTGTTTTTTTGCCGGTAGTCTTTAATTCAAACCCAGCTTGCCGCGCAGCATCGACAAGTCTTCAGCCAGGGTGTTGACCGGGCCAACCAGGGCCTTGCGGTCGTTGTCCTTGACCTTGTCGTAGGTTTCAAAGCCGCCATCCTGGGTCTTGTACTTGGCCAGGATCTTGTCCACGGTGGCGAAGTTTTTATCGACCTTGGCCAGGAACGCCTGGTCCTGCTGCCCGATCTGGCCACGGAACAAATCGACGATTTTCTTCGCACCGTCGATGTTGCCCTGGAAGTCATACAGGTCGGTATGGCTGTAGCGGTCTTCTTCGCCGGAGATCTTGGTGGCAGCGACTTCCTCCAGCAGCGCCGCAGCGCCGCCGACGACTTTTTCCGGCGGGAAGGTCAGGCCATCGACCCGCGTCTTGAGATCGTTCACATCGGTATTGAGCTTGGCGGTCAGTGCTTCCAGGCCCTTGGTCGAGTTTTGCGAGAACAGCGCGTATTCAATCCGGTGAAAACCGGTGAAGTCTTCGGCCGTTACACCTTTTTCATGGTCATCGACACGCGAATCGATGGACGCGTCGAGGTCGCTGAACAGCTCGGCGATCGGCTCGATGGCCTCATAGTGCACGCGGGTCGGCGCATAGAGCTTCTTGGCGGTGGCCAGGTCACCTTTATTGATGGCGTTGGTAAACGCCTGGGTCTGGGTGACCAGTTCGCCGATTTCCTCGGTAACGTAGATCTTGTAGTCCGATACCGGGCCTACCAGGTCGAGCGGCGCGGTAGCGGCGAAGGCAGCCAGCGGCGCAAGGCTCATTAACAACGACAACGCGATAGACGACTTCTTCATGGGGGCATTCCGCTCTGGTGTGTTTCAGGTCTTGGCAGGGGTGGTGGAGTGCGTTGCAGCAAGCAGCGTGCGCCCGATGAAATCCTCAGGGCCGGTGACGCCGGGCAAGGTGAAGAAATACCCGCCGCCGACCGGCTTGAGGTATTCCTCCAGCGGTTCGCCGTTGAGCCGCGTTTGCACGCTGATAAAGCCTTTCTCCAGGTCAGCCTGATAGCAGATGAACAATAGGCCCATGTCCAGCTGACCGTTTTTGTTGACGCCGTTGGAGTAGTTGAACGGCCGCCGCAGGATCAGGTTGGCCTGGGTCTGCGGGGTGCGCGGGTTGGCCAGGCGGATGTGCGCATCAAGCTTGGTCAACTTGCCATGCGGGTCTTTGCTGTAGTCCGGCACCTGGGTTTCATGCTGGCCATCCATGGGGGCGCCGGTGGGTTTGACGCGGCCGATGATGCTTTCCTGTTCTTGCAGTGGGGTGCGATCCCAGCGCTCGACAAAGTTGCGGATGATACGCACGGCCTGGTAACTGCCATGGGCCGCCCAGGCGGGTTCGTCGCTGCTCGGTTGCACCCAGACGATCTGGTCCATGGCCTTGGCATCGTTGGAGTCGGGGTTGGCCGAACCGTCGCGAAAACCCAGGAAGTTACGCGCACTCTGCGCCGGTTCGCCGGGCTTGGCCGGGGCCTGGGGCGGCACGCTGCCTTCTTGTTTCCAGCGCACCAGCAGCAAGTCAGGCAGGTTTTTCACGATATCGCGCAGGGCGTGGATGTTGGTATCGGGCGTGTTGGAACTGAACTGCAGGCTCAGGTCGCCGTGGCACTGCGCCGGCTCCAGTGCATCGTTGGGGAAACCCACCATGCGGATCAGGCGCTTGGGCTTGACGGCACTGAGGCCGAAGCGCTCATCGAACAACGATTCGCCGACCGACACGGTGATGGTCAGGTTATCTGGGGTAACCACCGGGCCAAGGATGCCGGAGTCGGTGGGTGGCAGTTTCGGGTCGACCTGCGGCACGGTGCCGCCGCTCATCAGGAACGCGATACGCTCGTTCAGGGTGCGGAACAAACGTTCGAGGTCTTCGCGGTCGCTGGCCAGTACGTCGAAGGCCACCACCATGCCGCAGGCCGGGCGCGGCGTGACAATGCCGCTCTGATGCTGACCGAAAAAAGCCTGGTGATCGTGGGTCTTGTCGCTGCGCGGAGCGCTGGTGACTTGCTCGGCCGCTGCGGCCATGGCCGGACAGGTCAAGGTGCTGCCGGCGATGGCCGCGCCGGTGGCCGCCATGCCCAGCAGGACGCGGCGACGCGCAAGGTTTAGCTGTTCTGAATCACTCATGTATGCGTTCGTCTCACTGCAGGCCGGAAAGGCCAAGGGCGGGGTCGATTCCATCGAGTGCGGCGGCCAGTGCCTTGGCCTTGTCGGCGATCTGCTGGCGCTGATCGGCGGTGATGCTGTCGTACGTGCTGTAGGTATTGCCGACTTTGAATGCAGCGAGTTCGGCGTCGAAGGCATTCAGCGCGCTGTCGATATCGGTCAGCAAGCCGGCTGCGGACTTGTCCAGCAGCGGGCGCATCAAGTCGACCACTTTACGAGCGACGTCCAGGTTGGCGGCAAAGCCGTTCAGATCGATATGGCTGTAGCGCTCCTCTTCACCACTGCGGGCACGTACATCCGCCAGGCTGTTGAGGTTGCGTACCACAATGCTCACCAGTTGCTCTGGGGGCAGCGATTGCGCCAGCAACTGTTGCTTGAGCTTGGTGACGTCGGCCACCAGGCGTTGCGCGACCGGCGCCAGGCCGTCGAGACTGTGTTGCTGGAACAGGCTGTATTCGAGGCGATGGAAGCCGCTGAAGGCCGGGTCCTGCTCGCGCTTTTCAAAGTAGTCGGCGCGGGCGTTGATTGCGTTATCCAATTCGGCCAGGCGTTGAGAGGCAGGCGCCAGGCGCTGATACGCCTCACGGGCCGGCACATACAGGGCCTGCGCCTGGGCCAGATCACCGGCGTCGATAGCCTGTTGCAGCGCCGTCACCGCCTTGATCAGCGCACCGCTCTGGCCGCTCAAGTACACACGGAACTCCGACAACGGGCCGATAAACGCCACCATCGACGGCTTGGCCTTGGCCTGGGCGTCGGACTCCGTGGTGGGGGTGACATGCAAGGTGCCACGCGGGTTGCTCAACAGGCCACAGGTGATGGCGTAGTCACCGGGCAACAGGTTGGCGTTGATCACCTGGCTCAGGCCAGGGGCAATGTTTTCCCGTTCCTCGACCACCAGCACACCGTCGAGGATTTCCCACTCCACCGCACGGTCGGAGCGGTTGATGATACGAAAGCTTGCGCGCCCGGCCGGCACGGTGAGGGCGTTGGGCTCGCAGGCGTGGCTGTGAATCGTGACTGCGATTTCATTGTGGTTGGTCTGGCGCTTGGTCGCGGCCAATTGCGAGGCGTAGTAGAACAGGCCACCGGCGGCGATCATCACCACCACCGAGCCGGCCACACCCCAGCGCAAGGCGCGGGATGGCGGGGCCGATTGAGGGGTTGGGTTGGACAAGAGACGGTCCTTACTGGCTGGAAACGGAAGAAGTCGTGGCGACAGGCTTGGCGGGGGCCGAGGGCAGGAAGAACATCACCAGGGCCACCACCAGGTAAATCACATAGGCACCCAGGGTGCTGACGGTCGGCGCCTCCTGATAACCGAACATGCCGGCCAGTACCGAGCCCAACGGGCTATCCATGGGCAGCGCAGCGCTGAAATCGAACAGCACGGTTTGCCAGTGGTTCCACACACCGGCCTCATGCAGGGCTTGCACCGAATTGGCGAGAATGCCGGCCGCCACTACAAGGATGAACAGGCCGGTCCAGCGGAAAAACGCGCCGAGGTTCAGGCGCATGCTGCCGGAATAGATGAGGAAACCGACGACGATGGCCAGGATCAGGCCGAGCAGGGCACCTATCGGCGCGCCCATACCTTCGCTCTGCTGAAACACCGCCAGCAGAAAGAACACCGTCTCCAGCCCTTCGCGGGCCACGGCAAAAAACACCATGGCGATCAGCGCAAATACCTGGTGCCTGGAGCCGGTCAGGGCATGGTCGAGGGACTCATGCAGAGCGTGTTTGATTGACCGCGCCACTTTGCGCATCCAGAACACCATGGAACTGAGGATGCCCACTGCGACAAGCCCTACGATCCCTTCGAACAATTCCTGCTGCTTTTGCGGGAATTCAGCGCTGACCAGTTCCAGACCGCCGCCCACCAGCAACGCCAGGGCCGCGGCCAGGAATACGCCAATCCACACCGCAGGCATCCACTGGCCACGGCCGGTCTGCTGCAGGTAACTGGCGATGATGCCAACGATCAAGGCGGCTTCAATGCCTTCGCGCAGCATGATTAAAAAAGGAACGAGCATCGGGCACCAGGGCGTAACTAGTTAGGAAGCTAAGTTGTAACATAATGATACTCATTGCTAAACAAGAAATATTGACCTTTGCTGAACGAGGGCTGAACAGTGGTGGCGAAGCGCGACCGCCCTTATGATGCAGGCCACCTGGTTTGCAGTCGGATAACTCAACATCCCATGTCGGAAAAAGACACCATCTCCATCCACCTTGTGCGCGAAGCGCTGTTGCAGAGCTGTGCGCCTGGTGCGGCCACTGTCGAGGCATTGAGCAAAGTCGGGATTGACCCTGCGTTGCTTGAGCAGCCCAATGCCCGTGTCCCGGCCACGGCCTATGCGCGCCTTTGGCGTTTGCTGGCGCGGCGCAGGGATGACGAGTTTTTTGGCATGGACCCGCGCGCACTCAAATCCGGTAGCCTGGCGTTTCTGTGTCGCGCCGCCATGGCGCAACCGAGCCTGGCGGCGGGCCTGGAAACCGGCCTGGGGTTTCTGTCGTTGATGCTGGAGCACATGCCGGCACAGTTGGTTCGCCAACAGAGCCTGGCGGAGATCGTCCTGCTCGAACCCGATGAGCCCAAGCGTGCGTTCACGTATTTCACTTATTGGATGATCGTCCACGGCGTTGCGTGCTGGCTGGCGGGGCGTCGCATCCCGATCCTGGCCATTGAGCTGCGTTGCGCGCAGCCGGACTTCTGTGACGATTACCAGGTAATGTTTTCCGACAACCTGCGCTTTGATCGACCTCGTACCCGCATGATCTTTTCTGCCGACTGCCTGGACCTGCCGATCAAACGCAGTCAGCAGGAGCTCCAACGGTTTCTGGCCCATGCACCCGCTAACATCCTGGTCAAATACCGCGACCCTGAAAGCCTCGCCACGCGCATCAAGCACGACCTTCGGCAGATGCCTCCCGACACCTGGCCGGAAACGGAGGGCCTTGCCGCCAGGCTATGTATTTCTGCGTCCACCCTGCGTCGGCGCCTGGCGGAAGAGGGGCAGACTTATCAGGGCCTCAAAGACAGTGTGCGCAAAGAACTGGCGATTGTGTGGTTGGCTGAACCGCAGATCAGCTTTGCCGAGATTGCCACGCGGCTGGGGTTTGCCGATGCGAGTTCGTTCTACAAGGCGTTTCGCAAGTGGGTGGGGTCGAATCCGGGGCATTATCGGAGTTTGATTTTGAGCGAATCGAGTCGACTCTAACTTCCGTCATGCGGGATTAGGATAATTCTCACTTATTCCTTCACCCAAGTATGACAGAACGCTCCTTCGATATTTTAGGACGTGGCTGGCATATTTAGCGCTTGATTTCGTGCACAGTAAGCAACGTGTTCCTACCCGCATTAGTGGGTGCTTGATATCTGCTGGGCTGATATCGAGTGTCATGTACTGGCAGCCGTTGCTTAACTGCGAGGTGCGCTTATGGGGAAATAAAAGATCAGATATTTTGAGTGGGTATTTATTTACTATTTTCTGATTTGAGGTGAGATCATGAAAGGTCTTATTGCGTTGCCGTGTCTCGCGTTAATGCTTTTGTCTGCTCAGGTGTCGGCCTTGTGTCTGTATATAAGTGATAGCTATAGCGGGCTTTTGCCACCTGGTGTCGAAACGACAGTGTATGGCCCGTTCATAATAACTTCCGCGAATGGATGTGCGGGTGCGACTATTGATGCCTCAGCTTCCACGGGAGGAGGGCGGGCGCCACAGTTGATTATCCAAAAGCAGTTGGGAGCCTCTTGGCAATCTGTTGCGACAAGCTTTGGGAGCAGCGCTTCATACTCTGGATCGTTTGGTACCTATCGAGTCGCTATGTTCAATTCCGACCCTGATGTGAAATCCTACTCAGGCACCGCCAAATACGGCCGCTGAAGGCCTGCAATGGCAGTGCGTTAAGATCCTCCTTAGCGCACTGCCCAAACGACTTGGATTCAAGCTTGCTCATGAATCTTTAAATCACTTCTGGAAGAATTGACGAAGTAGGTCAATGCGCCTATCGCGTGATTGGCATCTATCATCCCACGCCGCCACCTCAAAGTATCTTCTTTCACGTCTGCAGGATTATTTTCAAGGAAATCATTGTAGTCCTCAAGCCGCTCATTAAACAAAGCGATGGCGTTGAATTTGACGTCTGTTTCTGTAGGAAGACCATCTGCACCACTCGCCAAATTGCCTTCGGCGAATATTACAAATGCATGTATATCTATCATTTCATCGTCGAATAATCGTCGCGCTACTTTTCTGAGGTCATCTGAGCTTATGGCTGTCATGTCAAAGCCCTTTAAATATTCTTTCAGGTCGGCGATTTTTTTTGTTTCACCAAGATTTAGTGTGTCAGCTGCTACGGACTCCTCAGTGATTGTGAATTTATTCGTTATTTGTTCAGGATTTTTAATAACGTAAGCGTTGGTTGCCTTGGTATGCCTCATCTGCTCAGCAGTCAACATGATAGCCATGTCGCCTTCCTCCATTAGTAAGTGGCACTTGGTTGTCGACACGTGCGCCAATTACTTTAACGTGGGTGTACCACTTGCCTACATGAAAATGCACTGTTGTTTCTGAAGTATTAAAACCTGGAAGCCAGGTATAGCGCAGTACTAGGACATTACCTACGAAGGACTTCTTAATTGGCTTACAGAAATAACGTTCAATATTTTAGGAAGTCCTGACAAAAAAAAGCCCCGCGACCGAATGGATCGCAGGGCTAAAAATTGGCTGGATGCGACCAACCAAAGGAGCTCTTTACATCACTTGTTGCTGGCCACCACTGCATCCGGTTGCCAGCCACCACCCAACGCCTTGTAGATCGCCACAATGCCGCGATACAGATCCACTTCGGCCTGGGCCTGGGAGTCCTCTGCGGCCAGGCGTTCGCGTTGGGCGTCGAGCAGTACCAGGAAGTCCACGGTGCCTTCGCGGTAGCGGATCGCGGCGAGGTCGGCGGCGGCGCGGCTGGATTCGCTTTGGCGGATCAGAGACACCAGGCGTTGCTGACGCTTGCCGTAATCGCTGAAGGCGTCCTCGGACTCTTCCAGGGCCAGCAGCACTTGCTGCTCGTAGGTTGCCAGGGCGCCGTCGGCCTCGGCATTCGCACCGCGCAAACGCGCACGCACACTGCCCAGGTCAAACGCGGCCCAGGTAATGCTCGGGCCCAGGGACCAGGCATTCGCTGCAGCCGAGCCGATCTGCGAACCACGCCCGGCGGTAAAGCCGAGGAAGCCGCTGAGGCTGACCCGTGGGAACAGGTCGGCCTTGGCCACGCCGATACGCGCGGTGGCGGCGGCCAGCTTGCGTTCGGCGCTGAGGATGTCCGGGCGCCGTTGCAGCAATTGCCCCGGGTCGCCAATCGGCAGGGCCTTGGCGATTGCCGGCAGGTCTTTGGGGCTCAGGTCCACGCTCAGCTTGTCGGGACGCTGGCCGAGGAGGGTGGCGATGCGATTGCGCTCGCGCACTTGTTCGGCTTGCAGCTGCGGCACGCTGGCTTCCACCGCCGCCAGGCGTGCGTCGGCACGCTCGACGTCGAGTTGATCACCCACGCCGGCATCGCGCAGGCTGACGGTGATGGTGCGTGATTCTTGCTGGTTCTTCAGGTTGTCCAGGGCGATGCGTTCACGCAGTTGCGCCCCGCGCAGTTGGCCATAGGCATCCACCAGTTCAGCGATCATGGTGACTTGCAGTTGGTACAGGTCGGCTTCGGCCACCTGTTGGTCAGCGTCGCTGGCTTCCAGGTTGCGGCGGATGCGCCCGAACAAATCCACTTCCCAGGCCATGTCCAGGCCCAGGTCATAGCGCTCGCTGTTGACACGCTTGGTAGTCTGGCCGGGAATCTGGCCCTTGCCCACATCGCTGCTGGCGCGGGAGGTGACCACTGGCATGATGTCGTTGGCCGCGTCGTCACGGATAGCCCGTGCTGCCCGCAGGCGGGCAAAGGCTACGCGCAAATCACGGTTGCCGCTCAGCGACTGGGTTACCAGCTGGTTGAGCGTCGGGTCTTCGAACTGCTGCCACCAGATGCCTTCGTACTTGGCATGGTCGTAGCTTTTGCTGTCGGCGGCTGCCGTGATGTTGGCCGCCTCCAGTTGCTGGGTCTTGTAGTCCGGGCCTACGGCACAGGCGGCGAGCGCCAGTACCAGCAAGCTCGGCAGGAATACTTTCACACTCATTGCTGTGTCTCCAGCTTCAAGGCCTTGGCCGCTTTGCGCGCTTCCTGGCGCTCAACATAGCGACGGATCAGTACGTAGAACACTGGCGTCAGCAACAGACCGAAGAAGGTCACACCAATCATCCCGGAGAACACCGCCACACCCATGGCATGGCGCATCTCGGCACCCGCACCGCTGGACAATACCAACGGCACCACACCCATGATGAACGCGAACGAGGTCATCAGGATCGGCCGCAGACGCAGGCGGCAGGCTTCCAGTACCGCGGCCAGCGGGTCGAGGCCCTCCGCTTGTTTATCCTTGGCAAACTCGACGATCAGGATCGCGTTCTTGCAGGCCAGGCCCACCAGTACGATCAGGCCGATCTGGGTGAAGATGTTGTTGTCGCCGCCCGAGATGATCACCCCGGTAATGGCCGACAGCAGCGTCATCGGTACGATCAGGATCACCGCCAGCGGCAGGCTCCAGCTTTCGTATTGGGCGGCCAGTACCAGGAACGCCAGCAGCACGCAGAGCGGGAACACGAACAGCGCGGTATTGCCCGAGAGGATTTGCTGATAGGTCAGGTCAGTCCACTCGTAGGTCATGCCGTTGGGCAGTTCATCCTTCAACAGCTTTTCAATCGCAGCCTGGGCCTGGCCGGAGCTGTAGCCCGGTGCGGCGTTGCCGTTGATTTCAGCGGTGATAAAGCCGTTGTAGTGCATCACGCGGTCCGGGCCCGAGGTGTCGCTGACCTTGATAAAGGTCGCCAGGGGGATCATCTCGCCTTTGTTGTTGCGCACTTTCAACTGGCCGATCTGATCGGAGTCCTGACGGAACTGCTGCTCGGCCTGCACGTTGACCTGGTAGGTACGCCCGAAGCGGTTGAAGTCGTTGGCATACAACGAACCCAGGTAAACCTGCAGCGTGTCAAAGATGTCGCTGATCGCTACGCCATGGGTCTTGGCCTTTTCGCGGTCGATGGCGGCGTCGACTTGCGGCACGTTCACTGTGTAGCTGGTGAACAGGCCGAACAGTTCAGGCACACTGTGACTCTTGGCAATCACGTTCTGGACTTCTTTGTACAACTCGTCATAGCCGAGGTTGCCACGGTCTTCGATCTGCAGGCGAAACCCGCCGATGGTGCCCAGGCCCTGTACCGGCGGCGGCGGGAAGATCGCCATGTACGCTTCTTCAATGTTGGCGTATTGGCCATTCAACGCCCCGGCAATCGCCCCGGCCGACATGCTCGCGTCTTTACGCTCATCGAAGGGCTTCAAGGTCACAAACACAATGCCGCTGTTCGGGCTGTTGGTGAAGCCGTTGATCGACAGGCCCGGGAAGGCAATCGCGGCCTCCACGCCGGGCTGTTTAAGGGCGATCTCCGACATGCGCTTCATCACGTTTTCGGTGCGGTCCAGGCTTGCAGCATCGGGCAGTTGAGCGAAGGCCACCAGGTATTGCTTGTCCTGGGCCGGTACGAAACCGGTCGGGGTGTGAGCAAACCCGAAGAACGTCAGCACCATCAGCCCGGCGTATACGAACAGGGCAATACCACTGCCGCGAATCACTCGGCGTACGGTACCCACGTAGCCATGGCTGGCCTTTTCGAAAAAGCGGTTGAAGGGACGGAATAGCCAGCCACCGAAGAGCTTGTCGAGGAACTTCGAGAAGCGATCCTTCGGCGCATCGTGACCGCGCAACAACACGGCGGCCAGGGCAGGGGACAGCGTCAGCGAGTTAAACGCCGAGATCACGGTCGAGATCGCGATGGTCAACGCGAACTGCTTGTAGAACTGCCCGGTCAAGCCACTGATAAAAGCGGCTGGAATGAATACCGCACACAGCACCAGCGCTGTAGCGATGATCGGGCCGGTAACTTCGCTCATGGCTTTTTCGGTGGCCGGGAACGGCTCCAGGCCCAGTTCGATATTGCGCTCGACGTTCTCCACCACCACGATCGCGTCATCCACCACGATACCGATGGCCAGTACCAGGCCGAACAATGACAGGGCGTTGAGCGAGAATCCGAACAGGTGCATCACCGCAAACGTACCGATCAAGGATACCGGCACCGCCACCAACGGAATGATCGAGGCGCGCCAGGTCTGCAGGAACAGAATCACCACCAGCACCACAAGAATCAGCGCCTCGAACAGCGTGTGCACCACCGCTTCGATAGAGCCGCGTACAAAGATGGTCGGGTCATAGGCGATGCGGTAATCCATGCCCGCCGGAAAACTCTTTTTCAGCTCGGCCATCTTGCTGCGCACATCGTTGGAGATGTCGATGGCATTGGAGCCGGGGCGCTGGAAGATCGGAATCGCAACGGCCGGCTGGTTATCGATCAACGAGCGCAGCGCGTATTGGCTGGAGCCCAGCTCGACCCGGGCGATGTCCTTGAGGCGCGTGATTTCACCGTTGGCGCCGGCACGAATCACGATGTTCTCGAACTCTTCCTCGGTGACCAGGCGGCCTTGGGTATTGACCGACAACTGGAAGCTGGTGTCACTCGGCGCAGGCTGAGCGCCCAGGGCACCGGCAGCCACCTGGCGGTTCTGCTCGCGGATCGCCGTGACCACATCGGTGGCGGTCAGGTTGCGCGAGGCGGTCTTGTTCGGATCCAGCCATACGCGCAGGGAGTAGTCACCCATGCCGAACAGCTGAACATCGCCGACGCCGCCCAAACGGGCCAGTTCGTCCTTGATGTTGAGGATCGCGTAGTTGGACAGGTACAGCATGTCGTAACGCTGATCCGGGGAGGTCAAGTGCACCACCATGGTCAGGTCGGGGGAAGCCTTGTCCACGGTGATACCGATGCGTGTCACTTCCTCCGGCAGCTTTGGCTGAGTCCGCGTCACACGGTTTTGCACTTGCACCTGCGCGTTGTCCAGGTCGGTGCCCAGGGCGAAGGTGATAGTCAGGGTCAGCTTACCGTCGGCGGTGGACTGCGAGGACATGTACAGCATGTTCTCGACACCCGTGATGGCCTGCTCCAGCGGTGCGGCCACGGTTTCGCCGATGACTTTGGGGTTGGCACCCGGGAAGTTGGCGCGTACCACCACAGTCGGCGGCACTACTTCCGGGTATTCGCTGATCGGCAGTTGGAACAGCGAGATTGCACCCGCGATCAGGATCAACAGCGACAGCACCGCTGCGAAGATCGGCCGCGAAATGAAGAACTTGGAAAAATTCATCTTGAGTCTTATCCCTTAACCGCGTGGAGTCGCAGTGCTGGCGAGCTTGGGCGCGGTCGTTTCCGGCGCCACTTGCTCCAGGTTGCTGGCTTCAAGCGCTTGTCGTTGTTGGGCCAAGGCGGCGAGGGTTTCCTTGCTGGCCATCGGAATGGTTTCCGGCGCGACCGGTGAGCCGGGGCGCACACGCTGCAGGCCCTTGACGATCACGGTGTCGTCCTTGGTCAGGCCGCTGCGTACGATGCGCAAGCCTTCGATCTTGGGCCCCAATTCCACCGCGCGGTAAGCCGGCCTGTCGCCGTCCATCACCAGCACAAACTTCTTGCCCAGGTCGGTACCGACGGCTTCATCGTTGATCAGCACGGCGGAGTAGGTGCCGCTGCCGACCAGCTTCAAGCGCGCATACAGGCCAGGGGTGTATTCGCCCTTGCTGTTGTCAAACACCGCACGGCCACGGATGGTGCCGGTGGACGGGTTGACCTGGTTGTCGACGAAGTTCATCTGGCCCAGGTGCGGGTTGCCGGTTTCGTTGGACAGGCCCAGATACACCGGGGTGGTTGCGCCGCGACGGCCTTCACGGGCCAGTTCGGTGTACTTGAGGAACACACGCTCGTCGGCGTCGAAGTAGGCGTAGACCTTGTCGGTGGACACCACACTGGTCAGCGCAGTGGTGTCGGCGGTCACCAGGTTGCCGGCGGTGATTTCGGCACGGCTGACGCGGCCGCTGATCGGTGAAGTGACACGGGTAAAGCTCAAGTTCAGGCGGGCCAGGTCCAACTGCGCCTGGATCCCGGCCATGGCGGCGCGGGCCTCCTGGGCGGCGGTGGTGCGCGAGTCGGCCAGTTCAGCGGAGATCGCATTGCTCTGGCGCAGGCGTTCGCCGCGTTGCGCTTCGTTTTCGCTGCGGGTGGCGGCGGCTTTGGTCTGAGCCAACTGGGCTTCCAGGCGGCGCACTTCGGCCTGGAACGGGCGCGGGTCGATCTGGAACAGCAGGTCGCCTTTCTTGACCAAAGCGCCTTCAGTAAAAGCGACTTGGTCAATCTGGCCGGACACCCGAGGACGAATTTGCACGGTTTCCGGGGCTTCCAGCCGTCCGGTAAATTCGTCCCACTCGTTGACCGGCTGTTCCAGTACCTTGGCCACGCTGACCTTGGCTGGGGGCATGGCGGCCGCTTGTTCGGGAGACTTGCCGCACGCGCTCATCACCACCACGGCCAGAATCGCCAGGGGGAAGCGCAAAAGTTTGAGTGACTGTTCCATGAGGTGCATCCGCCAATGTATTTGAGATGGGCGGATCATGCGCGGCGGGGTGCTATGTCACGAATCGAATGAAGCAAAGGTAACTATCATTCGGAATGATATAAGAGGGGAGTCAGCCCTCTAGCATGGGGGTTTCGTTAGGGAGCTATCAATAGCCTTGATGACAAAAGACTGTTGCCTAAGGTGCATCGAATGCTTCACCCAGAAAATCGATCAAGGCGCGCACCGACGGCATCAGCCCGCGCCGGGATGGAAATACCGCCGTGATAACGCCTTGCACGGGCTGCCACTCAGGCAGCAAGACAACCAGACGCCCCTCGGCGACATCCTCCTTGACCACCACCCATGGCAGGTTGGCGATGCCTACTCCCGCCAGTGTCGCGTTTTTCAAAGTCGGCACATCATCGCTGACCAGGCGCGGCGTGTGCTGGATCTGCGTCGTCGCGCCATCCTGGCCGGTCAGCTCCCACACGTACTGAATCATCAGGTTGCCCCAGTGCACGGTGGGCAGCCCGGCAAGGTCGGCGGGTTGCGAGGGCAGGGCATAGTCCTGCAAAAAAGCCGCACTCGCCACCAGCACCTGCGTACTTTTACCGAGCAGTTTCATCACCAGTTCACTGCTTTCCAGGGGTGGGAAACACAGGCTCAAGGCAAGGTCATAACCCTCGGCAATCACATCGACCTTACGGTTGAAGCTCTTCACATTCAGTTCGACGTTGCCGCATTGCGCCATGAATTGAGCCAGCATCGGCGCCACCCAATAGTTGAGCAGCGCGGTGGTGCAACTCAGGCGAATCAAGCCGCGAGGTTCTGATTTGTTGAAGGCCACCACATCTTCTGCCGACTCGGCCTCGGCAATCATCGCCACACAATGTCGATAATAAGCCTGGCCGATATCGGTAACCTGGAACTGGCGCGTCGAACGCTGTATCAGCCGCGCTCCAAGCCTTGCCTCAAGCTGACCGACCCTGCGACTCAGGGTCGACTTGGGCAGGTTCAACGCTCGACCCGCCGCCGCAAAGCCGCCGTGCTCGACCACCTTGGCGTAAAGGAAGAGTTCGTTCAGGTCGAACATGGGCAGTGTTCCATTTTTGAGATGCCCCAGCTTAATCCAACTCAGGCCCCACGTTGAGCGAATATCAGCGCATTCATCCGTGCGTCAGTTCAGTGTACGGCTGACCTCACGCAGGCGCGCGTCGCTCAGGTTGCCGGTGGATGCCAACAGGTGCAACTGGGCCATTAGAATGGCATAGCGCTGCTGGGCCAGGCGTTGTTGGGTATCGGTGACTTTCTGTTGGGCATCCAGTACGTCGGTGTTGATGCGGGAACCGGCTTCGAAGCCGTGGGTCACGGCGGCGAGGTTGATCTGGCTGGAGTTCAAGGCCTGCTTGAGTGCCTGATATTGGCTCATGCCGTTGGTGACTTGCAGGTAGGCCTGACGGGCCTTCATCCCGGCGTTGCGGCGTGCGTCTTCGACTTCGTCCGCTGCCTTGCTTTGCAGTGCATGGGCTTCGCGCACGCGACTGCTGGTGCGGCCACCGCTGTAGAGCGGAACGCTCAGTTTGACCCCGACCACGGTCTGGTTATAGCGATTTTCCGGTAACGTCACATCGTATACATCACCGCCGACAGAGGCGAAGCGGCCATGGGCGGCGATCAGATCAAGGGTGGGCAAATGGCCGGCCCGTTCCTTGTCGATGTCCATTTCGGCCAGGCGCTGGGCAATCTGCGCCGCCTGTACGGCGAGGTTGCCTTGTTGCGCGGTCGTGGCCCAATCATCGATGACAGCGGGCACCGGGGCACTGAACTGCGGCTCTTTGCCTGACCACGGCCCCACCTGTGCGGCAGTCAATTGGGTGAGTGTTTCGTTGGCGATGTCCAATGCACCACGGGCGGCAATCTGTTCGGCGAATGCCTGGTCGTATTTGGCCTGAACCTGCGCGAGCGCGTTAGCGGTGGTAGCCCCGTCGGCCAGCAGTCGCTGGCTGCGCGTCTGGCTCTCGCGCAGGGTTTGTAGCTGTTGTGTGCGGGTGCTCAACAGTTCCTGATTGAGCAGCACGTCGAAATAAGCGCGGGCAACGCGCAGCATCAGCGCTTGGCGCGCCTGTTCAGTGTGCAGTTCACTGGCGCTGATCAACAGTTTGCTTTGGTCGTGGGCGATCACATTCTGCCAACGCAGCAGCGGCTGTGTGAGGACCACCGCGTAGGCGTTGGTGTTATTGCGATTGCGATGATAATCGGAAGAGTCCTCGGCATCGACCCAGGCCGCGCCGCCGGTGACAGACAGGTCTGGCAGCAGGTTGGCACGGCTTTGCGGTTCCTTTTCTGCCGTGGCCAATTGCTGGGCCTGTGCGGCGGCGAACTGCATGTCGTGGGTCAGTGCCTTCTGGTACAGGTGGTACAAGTCATTTGCCGATACCTGGGTGGGCGCGCAGGCGAGTGCCAGCCAATACAGAGGCATGAGCAGGGGGGCGGTGTTGAGATGCAGGCCTGGAATACGCAAGGGGTGTGCTCCACTTAAAGATTTATCGACTGATGTGGCTTCTGCGCATCATCAGCACCATGGGAATACCAATGGCCATTACCGCTCCCAAGGTGCCGAACAGCATGCTGAACGCCAGCATTTGCCCTTGTTCGCGTGCTTGCATGTAGGGCATCAGGGCCAGGGCTTGTTGATGGCTCGCCAGGCCCAGGGAAAGAAACAGCGGGTCGGTTTCCACGCCTCCCCAGCCACTGGCAACCAGACTCGATTCGGTGACATGTTCGGAAAGCAGGCGGTAGCGTTCCCACGAGAACCGTGTGAGCAGGGTGGCTGCGATGGCGATACCCACGCTGCCCCCCAACTGGCGCATCAGGTTGAGTACGCCTGAAGCACCGGAGATCAATGTCAGCGGCAGGCGGCGCATCGCCAGGTTGGTCAGCGGCACGAAGATCATGCCCAGGCCCAGGCCGCGGATCACCAAGGGCCAGTACAGCGTGTCCGGGTTACTGTCGAGGGTGAACTGGGTGTGCAGGAACATGGCATAGCAGTACATGACGATGCCCAGCGTGACGAACACGCGCTCGTCGATCTTGTTTTCCTGGGACAGCTTGCCGATCACCAAGGTGCTGATGGCGCTGGCCACTGCCCCGGGGAAAATCACCAGCCCGCTCTGGTAAGCGCTCTGCGCCAGTAAGGTCTGCAAGAACAGCGGCACCATGAACAACGTGCTGTACAGCCCGAAGCCCACACAAAATGCACAGATGCATCCCATCAGGAACTCGCGATTCTGGAACAGTGCGACGTTAACGATTGGGTTGGCCACACGCCGCTCCCACCAGAAGAAGCCCACCAGGCTGAAGCTGCTGAGCAACAGGCAGGCTACGGTCCAGTTGGACGCCATCCAGTCCCAGTGTTCGCCGCGCTCCAGCAGGATCTGCAGGCTGCCGACGCCCAGAGCCAGCAAGCAGAAGCCGCTGTAGTCGACGCTGGAAGGTTTTTGTTCGTTGGGCGAGTCGTTGATACACAGCCAGCACAGCAACAAGGCCACGGCACCGATCGGCAAGTTGATCAAGAAGATCCAGTGCCACGACAAGGTGTCGATCAGGTAGCCGCCGACGGTCGGGCCGAGGGTTGGCCCCATCATCACCCCCACGCCGTACAACGCCATGCCGCTGCTGACTTTTTCCTTGGGGAACACGTCGTAGATGATGGCCTGGGAAATGCCCAGCAACCCGCCGCCCGCCAGGCCTTGCAGCACCCGAAACGCGACCAGTTGCCAGAGTTCGGCAGACATCGCGCAACCCAACGATGCCAGTACGAACAGCGCAGTAGAGACCAGGTAATAAGTACGCCGGCCGAACCACGCCGATAGCCAGCCACTGACCGGAAGAATCACCACGTTGGCCACCACATAACCGGTGGAGACCCAGGAGATTTCATCCACCGACGCCCCGTAGGTGCCCATCAGACTGGGAATCGCGACGTTGACGATGGTGACATCGAGCAGCTCCATCATCGAGACCAGCGTGACGGTAAACGCAATCAGGTAGGGCGACCTCATAGCGTCTGGCCGGCGTCGTCAGGTGCGGCCACTTCGACGAACGCGCTCATGCCCGGGCTCAACAGCGACTTGTAGTCATCCGGCACAGCGTTGAGCGCGATGCGCACCTGCACGCGCTGCACCACTTTGGTGAAGTTGCCCGTGGCATTCTCCTGGGGCAGCAATGAGAATTTCGCCCCGGTGGCCGGTGCCAGGCTTTCGACGACGCCGTCGAAGGCGTGCCCGGGGAAGGCGTCCACGGTAACTCGGGCGTTCTGGCCGACGCGCACGCGGCCCACCTGGGTCTCCTTGAAGTTGGCGGTAATCCACAGCGGTTCGGTGGCGATCAGGCTCATGAGCTTTTGGCCGGCGACCACAAACTGGCCAGGCTCCACTTCTTTTTTCGAGACAATGCTGCGCAACGGCGCGGTCTGGCGGGTGTCGTTGAGCTGGATCCTGGATTGTTCCAGCTCAGCTTGCGCGGCCGCGATCCGATAGTCCTGCACCTTGAGTTCGGCCTTGTTGGCCAAGGTGCTTTGGGCCGCGGCCTGGGCGTTGCTGCGCGCTACCCCCTGGGCATGGCTGAGGGCATCGAAACGCGCCTTGGCCACTTCCTGGTCCTGGGTGCTCAGCACGCCTTGAGCGCCGAGGCGACGGGCACGCTGGTAGTCGTTACGCGCTTGCTCAAGGTTGGCGCTCGCTTGAGCCAGGGCCGCTTGCGCGGCCTCGCGCATGGCCACTGCACCGAGCACCTGGCTGTCCAGCGCCCCCGGCACGCCTGCGCGCCCGGCGGCGGCGAGCAGCGCTTGCCACTGTGCTTCGCGCTGCTGCAGCTGGTAGCGGTATTCACTGTCGCGGATCTGAAACAGCAGGTCGCCGCTTTGTACCGTGACGTTGTCCACCACCGGCACACTGATCACCACGCCCGAGAGCTTGGCCCGTACCGGGATGATCACCCCGTCGAGTTCGGCGTTGTCGGTACTCACGTAGGTGCTGGAATACTGCCAGCGCTGCCAGCCCAGTATCAGCAACCCGCCGACCACGACGCCGCACAGCGTCAGTTTTATCAACTTGCCTTTGGTCATGTGGTACTCCCTGTCGATGCACGTTGAGGTCAAGCAGGCTCAGAAACGGTGTGGACCTCCCGCGCAGGACGGCTCACCGTCGGCTGAGCCTTGTCCAGCAGGAACTGATGCACGCCATTCCACAGGTCAATCCGTGAGTTGATTGCGGTTTTCGCACTCTCGACCATGTGCAGGTGTTGCGCGGGGCTGGTGACGATTTCGGCGATGATGCGTTTGGCCGCCGGGCCGTGATCGTCACCATCCATCTCGATGTGGCGCTTCAAGTAATACGTGAGCATCGGTACCTCGCTTTCACTGACCGACCATTGCGACAGCAGGCGACCAAACATGTCGGGGATAATGTCTTCACGCCCGAAGAAGAAGTACGCCAGGACCGCTTCGGTGCTGCCGTGTTGCGCAATATCGAGGGTCTGGCACATGAACACTTTGGCCGCCGTTGGAATCTCTCCGTGGTTGAGCGCCTTGGCCAGCGGAACCTTGGCCTGGATAGCGGCCAGGAAGCGGCGGAATACGCTGCTGTCGGCGCCGATTTCATCCATGGCCGCGAGGTACAGGTCCAGGTGGCTGATAAAACCGCCCTCGGGATGCTCGTCGGTCTCTTCACCGACCACGATTTCGTTGATCAGGCGGGCGGCGGTGATGTGTACCGGCGGTACCCAGGGCAACTCCACGCAGGTGAGGTCGCGCTGGATACGCTTGAGCAAGGTCATGAAGTCCCAGACGGCGAACACGTGAAATTCCATCAGGGTGCGCACGTCTTCTACGGTGCGGATACTGGCGAACAAGGGGTGACTGAACAGCTGCTCGCGCTCGGTTTCAATGTGGCTATCGATATCAAAAGGCATGCGTGCTCCTGCGGCCTGAAGGGTCAGGCAGAAAATCCAGCGGAAATTAAGGGTGTGTGTCGTTTACCGTGTTTGTACGGTAGGGGTGGCGCCCGGTGGCATACCGGAAAGACCGCACGAAGTGCTTTTCCAGCAGGTATTGCCGGTTTTCGTACCACCCCGCGTCCAGCAGTTGACGGTGTACCTTGGGCAGTCGCCAGCAAGGCACCGCGGGGTAAAAATGATGTTCCAGGTGAAAGTTCGAACCCGCGTGCAGCCAGGTGTTGAGGCGCGAAGTGCGTGAACGCGCTGGCGGCAAGTGCGGGCCTGCGTCGAAAGCATGTTCTTGATAGGCATTGACCGCCGACAGCATGAACGCCACCGCCAGGCTCAAGGAAAACCCCAGCAGCAACCCGTCGATGAGCCACATGGCCAGCCCATAAAGGCTGAGCCATACAACCTGACAGGCGATATTGCAGCGCGCCAGCCATTGCACCTGGGCTGAACTCAACGGCAGCGCCGAGGGATTGCCCAATGGCCCGAACGCCAGGCGCCAGGTGGTCTGCAGATAACGCAGGGTGGCGATCAAGCGCGACAGGGTGATGCGGCTTACCAGTGTGTGGTAACGCGAAAAGAGCCGGTAGTCCGGGTCCTTCGTGCTGTTGCTGTAACGGTGGTGTTGCCAATGGTCTACAAAGTAACCGGTCACACAGAACCCCGGCAGCAGCGAACTGGTGGCAATGCCCAGGTAGCAACTGCGCATGGGGTTCGCACTCAGGTTGAAGTGGAAACCTTCATGCCCAAGGATCGCTTGCAGAAATAACCCGTATCCCGCCAATACCACCAACGGCAAACACACCAGCGTCCACAGGGTGGAAGCTGTGGTCGTCACCCACACAAACAGTGCCAGTGGCAACAGGTACAGGCTCAAGGCGTAGGCGATGATCAGCAAGGACTCCCTCGGCCGGGCCTTGAACAAGGCACGGTCGAGACGGACCTGGGGCTTGGGGTGCAGGTGGCTGGCCATTGGCGACGGCTTACTCGATCAGTTCAGGGTTGAGCACCAGGTGGCCGCCGCGCGTGAGCGTGCGCAGGCGCATGGCGATAAAGCCATCCACCACGCTCGGCACGCTGCGTGCGGTATACATGGCCAGCGTGCCCATGAACGTCAGCCCCCGGTTGCGCAGGCCATTTTTCTGGCAGGCACGTACCAGGCCGTTCGCGGCGGCATCCAGCTTTTCTTCGAGGGACAGCAGGGTCTTGTCACCCCATTTGAAGGTCACCAGGCGTTTGACCGACAGGCCCACACGCTGCGCGGGCAAGTGGATCGCCGTGTCGATGAACCCCGGGTACACCGTGACCACGTCAAGTTCCCCGCGATACTGCATACGCAGCACATCCGAATAAGCGCTCAGCGCACGTTTGCTCGCAGCATAGGCGGCCACGTAGGGTGCATTCACCAGCGCGAACAGTGAGGACACGTTGACCACTTTGCCGCGCTTTCGCAGCAACCCCGGCAGGAACCCCGAAGTCAGTTGCCAAGGCGCGAACAGGTTGACATCCACTGCGCGGGTCACCTCATCGGTGACGCCGGTTTCGCCGCGTTCCAGCGTCAGGGTGCCGGCGTTATTGACCAGAATGTCGATGTCGCCGAAATCGGTGCTGATGGCGCTGATCACGTTGGCCACGGCGTGGCGGTCGCACAGGTCGACTTGATAAAACGCGTCCAGCAGACTGCTGTCTTGCGGTGCGAGGATGTCAAGGCCAATCACGGTGGCGCCCAGTTGCTTGAGTTTGCAGGCCGCTGCGAAACCCAGGCCGCGCGCGGTGCCGGTGATAACAATGGTTTTTCCGAGCAGATTCATGAGTGCGCTCCGGTCATGCTGAAGGTTGATGCGGACAAGTAGGTGTCAAGGTTGGTCGCCATCGAGATCCTGGCCGGTGGATGAAATTGCAGACCGCGGCAGGCCATCAACCCGTTGGAGCTCAGGTTGCTGGTGATGAACGCCATCCCGCCCAACATGGCGTGAGCCTGGTCGGAGAGCTGGGCAAGGCGTTGCTCGATGCCGTAACGCACCAGCAGCAGACGGGCCAGCACGTTAGGCAAGTCCTGTGGGTTGCGCTCGATATCCAGGGCCGCGCCTTCCAGCGCGCTGATCGCCAATTGCAGGTCGGCTGCCAGGTCCACGCGGTGATGCGCGGTCCAGCGGGCGGCGTCTGTGACCGACTCGATCAGGCCGGCGCAGGCACCCACATAGGATGCGCAAATCAACAGTTCGAACCAGATAAAACCCACGGTTTGCACGTCGCCCAGCTGGTGGGTGTAACCGGCGGAAAACACCATGCGCTCGGGCACCAGCACTTCGTTGAGGCGCACTTCGATGCTTTCAGCGCCGGCCAAGGCGCTGTTCTGCCAGAAGGGATTACGGCTGATGCCCGGCGCAGTGGCCGGAATCAATGCGACCATCAGCTCTTCGCCGCCAGGGGTTTGGCGGATATAGCTGGCGGTGAGCAAGTCCATCGACTGTCCGAGGCAGCAGGGCTTCTTGCTGCCGCTGAGTAACACCCCCTCTGGGGTGTGCACCGCTTGCATGGCCGAGTCGAGAATGCCCGCTCCGCTGGTGCCCTCGGCAAACCCCGAAGACAGCAACAAGCGTTTTTGTGCGACGGCAGCCAGCAACAGGCCTTCGGCGCCGCCACCGTTCTGCGTGAGTGCCAATAAGCTCGCCACGGAAAACTGGTGCATGGTGCTGGCCACTGCCAGCGAGGGCGAGCGGGCCCCCAGGGCGATCTGCACATGCACCGCGTCGAGGATATTCGCGCCCAGCCCGCCGGCTTCGCGGTTGACCAGCAAACCCACCGGGCCATGTTGCTTGAACAGGGCGATGACCTCGCTCTGTGGCGCCTCACGCTGGGCCGGAGGAATGGCCGCCAGACGCTCGTCAAAACCAGGGGCGTAGCGTTGAAGCAGATCGCGTGAGCGATTCAGTAACGACAGTGACATGGTTCAGGCCTTCAAGTAGCTCGCCGGAAACAGGCCGGTGATGATCGAGTGAATGTTGTCCCGGATGGCTTGTTTGGCCACAGGGTCGAGCATGTCCGCGAGCATCGGCAGGCCCAGGTCGAAGCGCGATTTGAAGGAGATGATCGCGTCCTTGCCGTCCGGCAAGACGTGCCAGGTGCCGGAGAAGTGATCGACGTCGCCGGCCATCTGCTCGAAATGAATTTCCCGGGTGTCGGCATTGAAGGTGTCACGCTCCTGCCACTTGAGAATGCCGCTGTGGAAGTTGACCTCCCAGGACGTAAACGACACCTGGTCGCTGACCTTGTTGATGCTGATATCGCGCACCGACTCGCAGAGCTCGACGTAATTGCTGAAATCGCTGATCACCGCAAATACTTCATCAGCGCAGGCATGGGGAATATGGGCCTGCACGTTGACTTCTTGCATGGGGGAAAACTCCATTTAAAGGGATGGCATCGAAGTGGTCAGTGCCTGGGTGAAGCCTTCGATCAACCAGTTGCAATCCTGGGCCGTCAGCAATGGCGACGGCGTCAGCCTTATCACTCGGTGATCATTGAGCGAGTGGCACACAATGATGCGTTGCTCGATCAGGGCCATGACCATGTTGGCGGCAATTGAGGCCTCGGCGAACTCAAAGCCCAACAGCAAACCCGCACTGCGCAGTTGCACACGTTCGGCCCAACCTCTTTGTTGCAACAGCGCGCTGAAGCGGGCGTGCAGGTCCTGGCCCAGTAACCGGGCACGCGCGACCAGGTCTTCTTGCACCATCACTTGCAGCGTGGCCTGCACGGCCGCCATGGCCAGCGGGTTGGCGCCGAAGGTCGAGGTGTGGACCGTAGGGTTGCGATTGAACGGCGCATAGATCGTGGCGCTGGCGACCATGGCGCTCACCGGTACGCAACCGCCGGACAGGCTTTTACCTACCAGCATGATGTCGGGCACCACCTGTTCCTGGTCACAGCCCCACCAATAGCCGGTGCGGCCCAGGCCAGATTGGATCTCGTCGATAATCAGCACGGCGCCATACTGATTGCACAGCTCGCGCACACGCCTGAGGTAACCCGATGGCGGCAGAATGACTCCCGCTTCGGCCTGGATCGGTTCGAGGATCACGCAGGCCTTGTCCGGCGATGCGCGTAGTTGCTGCTCAAGTGCGACGCTGTCGCCAAACGGCACGAACTCGCTGTCGCTGAGCAACCCATTGAAGGGTTCTCGGTAGCTCTCGCGGCCGGTGACGGCGAGGGCGCCGAGGGTCTTGCCGTGGAACCCCCGAAGGTCGACAGCGTACGACGGCAACCGTTGAGGCGCGCGAGCTTCAAGCCGGCTTCGGTGGCCTCGGCGCCTGAATTGCAAAAGAACACATAGTCCAGGTCGCCCGGGCACTGCGCTGCCAGGGCACGTGCTGCAAAGGCCTGTTGCGGGTTGAGCAACAACTTGCTGGCCAAAGCGTTTTGCTGCAGTTGCCGAGTAACCGCCTCCACGACGACCGGGTGGCCGTGCCCGAGGAAAAACACGCCATAGCCGCCTGCATCCAGGTATTGACGGCCTTGCTCGTCGTAGATATAGACGCCACGGCTGGATTGCTCGATCGGCAGGTTCATCAGCGAAGCGAGGCGTGCGTAGCCCGAGTTGACGTGTTGACGCAGGTATTGGTCGACCTGTGCGGCGTCGAGGGTGGGTTCGATGACTGTCGGATTCATGCCACGCTCACTTCTGTGTTCGGTGTCACCGGCTGCTTGAGCATGCGCGTCAGTGCCCCCAGCTTGGGTGCCAGGTGGTTGAGCGACAGCAGCAACTCGCGGCCAACATCACGCTGGCTGAACGCCGGCTCACCGAGTAACTGTGGCAATGAAGTGGGCAGTGGCGTGCGCAGGCAGGCATAGCGGCACAACTGAGTGGCACGGGTCAGGGCAGCCTGGATATTGCCGCTCAGCGCCGGCAGAAATACCGGGCGGATCAACCGTTCGTAAATATCCGGCGCCATGCAGCGTGGCCGTGTGAAGGGTTGCATCTGGGCTTCCATGGATTGGCACATCAGGTCCAGCAGCCCCGTCAGATCCAGAGCCTGTGGGCCGCTGGTGAGAAAGTAGTCGTCGCCGATCAAACGCTGGTGCAGCGCGTTGGCAATCGCTCGGGCCGCGACGTCACGGGCGATCAGGTCGACATAGCCAGCAGGCGGGCAGGGTACGATGGGCAGTACGCCAGACATCATCAGCCCCATGGTCATATGGAAACCCTGAAAGTTGGGCATATGCCCGGTGCTGGCGTCACCGATAATGATGGACGGACGAAAGATCGACACATCGATGCCAGCCGAGCGCACCAGGGTTTCGGCCTGGCGCTTGGCGACTTCGTATGGCGTTTCCGCTTGCACGCCTTCGTAATAGTCGCAAGGGTGGGTAAAGGCGGTGCTGATGTGATACAGCGGCACCTTGGCTTGCTGCACGAAGGCCACGACGTTTTCGGTGCCAAGGTAGTTCACCGAAAAGATCTGATCGATATCGCCGTCCAGGCGCGTCACTGCCGCGGCGTGGATCACCCAGTCGACACGCTCAACCAGCGCCGCATAAACGTCGCAGGCCAAGCCCAGGTCAGCGCTGCAAATATCACCCTTGAGCACTTCCACTCGGGGATCGCGGATACGGCTTTTGCGCGCCAGGCAGACCAGGTGAAAGTCCTCTGCCAGGCAGTCGATCAGTGACTCACCGAGCACCCCTGAGCCTCCAGTGAGAAGGACGGTTAGTTTTTGCTGTGCTGACATGTAGGGCGCATCCTGCGGATTCATCGAAAGAATTCATGGTGCGTTTCGCCGAATTGCAGGCACAGATGCCCCGGGCGAACACTCTTCTATTCACTTTCGGCGGCGCTGAGGTGCTCTGGGAGGAGGTGATCAGCGCTTAACGTTGTCGCGAATAAGATGCGATCGATATTGGCGTTTTGATATCAGTGCGTCTTGAACGAAACGCTTGTCTTACGCAAAACCTCAGCGGCGGTGCGCGGCGTCATGCCAATCATGCGGCGCATCATGCGAGCCAGATGCGCCTGGTCGGAGAAACCGCCGTCGGCGGCCGCGTCCGATAACGTCGAACCGCCGGCCAGGGATTTGGAGGCCCGTTCCAATTTGTTCCAGATGATCCACTGGGAGAGGGAAACACCCATCTGGTGGGTGGCGACGCAGCGCAACCGGGGGCTGGACAACCCCACCGCCTGGGCAGCGCGACTGACGCAACCTGGGCCGTCGCGGTCCAGGCGCAAAATATTCAGGGCTTTGTGGAGCCTATGGTCGATCGGCGGGGTAATTGCCAGCAAACGCGAGAGGGCATCGACAAAGTGCGACAGGGATGTACTACGGCGAAAGCACGTCAGCAGTTCATCACTGGCCAGGGCGATGCCATCGTCCTGGAGCAACGCATTGAGTGCACGGCCCAACGCCGTGTCCGGGCTGACATATAAAAACGCTACCGGATGACTCTCCGCCACGGCACGGTGTTCGACGTTGGGACCGATGATCACACCTGCCGCACGCAGCACCCTTCCGGGCAACTCAAGGGTGGCGGGGTGACCTACGCCGATGCACAGTTGGATGGCGACATGGGAGTGAGCAGTGTTTTGATCCGCACGGCCAATGTAGCCGGCCCACGAGTCGCCAAAGGTAACGCTGCCATCCCACATTTGAAGTCTTCCTTGACGTGTTGGGTGATTGTTCGACGCGTGCAGGGTAGGCCTGCACAGGTCTGGATTCAAGCGTGACGCTGGGTCGCTGTCTTTTCGTTGCACAGCGAGTGCATATCAAGCCGACTCTTGCTAGAGGCTATCCGGATCCCCGAAAAACATTTTGACTGGGCTCTAGGACGGTATTTTCAGGCGGAAAAAATTCAAATGTGCCCCCAGTTTTGCCCCCAGTGCATCAGGTTCGCGAATGGCGATCTCCGGCAGAGCCAGATGGATTCAGATGGCTTTCAGTAGTTCATAAGTGAAGGGAGGGGGGCTCGCATTGCCTACCTCTCAGTCGGGAATTACCAGCGACGTCGGATAGAGCTGTCTACGGTGCTGCGAATCTTTCAGTCCGACGCTGATTGATCTGCGAACATCTGGATACTTATACAGCCATTGCGCAACCTCCGACGATTTGCACCAAAAATTGTCTCCGTTGTTGTTTACCGCTCCCGTCAATCACGCTAACTTGCGGTAACGCTGGCAGAGTGCTGCTATCGGTCATCCCTGACCAGATCTCACTCGCGCGCACAGCTGCTCAGCTGGTGCCTACCCTTAATCAGGGCGGGATCATTGATCGCGCGCAGCAACCGCAAGAGGATTCTGCGGTTTAGTGTTTGTAGGAAGTGTTATGGATGGCGTGAGCTTCAAGCAGGTAGATCAGTATGCCCTGTGTTGTGTCGAGAATTTTTCTGATGAGCTTAAGCTCGCGCTGAGGGAAAACCTCACCCGTATCTGCCATGGTGCTGATCAGGCCAGCAAGGACAGGGCGATCTACAAATACCCTGCGACGATTAAGCACTTCTGGAACGAGCGCTATTCCAAGAAAACTTGGGAAACCCGGATTGGTATGCTGGGTGAGCTCCTGTCTCACGTCATCATTCTGAAGCTCTTCCCCAACTTCGATGTGGTCTCCCCGTTCTTCAATATGGAAGAGAAGAGTATCCGGAAGGGCTTCGATCTCCTCCTATACGAGACCTCAACCAACAACGTCTGGATCACCGAGGTCAAGTCGGGCGGCAGAGGGGCGGACAAGACTTCTTGCTCGGCCACAAGTGCTCAATTGCGTTTGGCTCGGGATGACCTCAAGAGGCGTTTGGCTGAGCCGGAGCTCAATCACTGGCTCAATGCGATAAATGCCGCGAAAAATGCGATCCACAACAAAGCTAATTACCGGGACTCGGTTATTGAGATCTTGGAGATGGAAGGTGATTTGGCTGAAGAAGACGGGGCGAGTGCTTCGGACAACAATGTGTTTCTGGTCTCTGCCCTGTTCAGCGAAGTGTCCCAGGCTATCGCCGAAAATACCGTGTCAAATTTCACCACCAAGCTGGTAGCTGAAGCTGTGTTCAAAACGGTGTGGGTGCTGTCCCTCCACAAAGGCACCATGGAAAAGCTGGAAGAGTTTTTGAGGCAGGAGGCGGAGCAGTAGCATGGAAGAGCTGACTATCAGGAAACTGGGCAACACCAAGTTCAAGGATCTGTATTTCCAACTCCTCAAGGGAGACGAACTGGGTAACACAGAGATTGTGAAACTTTTGGCGATCGCCGTGCTGCTCCTTAACCACAAGACCCTCGAAATTCGACGTCTCGGCTACCGCATTATCCTGTTTTACGGTAACGCTTCGGGTCAGTACCAGGCGCTGTACGATGTAGCACTCAACAGTGGTCTTCACCCTGTCTCAGCAGTAATCAGCAGCTACTTTTCCGAGGATGATCACCGCAGCGAGTCGTTCATCCGAAACATCGTGGGCAGCTACATCGATACCTTCCGTGATCAAGGCATCGTGCTGACTGAGCAACAGGATGCCCTGCGGACATTTGTTCAGTCGGAGTACCGTAAGTCGTCAGTCGTGGTTGCTCCGACCAGTTACGGTAAATCTGAGCTCATCATCCAATCGGTGAGGGAAAATCCAGGGCAGCGCATCCTGATCCTTGTGCCTTCTAAGGCTCTGCTGGCCCAGACGAAAAAGCGGTTGATCTACGCGGACATTGAGGGGTTGGGCAAGGTGGTGACCCATCCCGAGATGTATTCGGTTGAGCGAAAGAACAGGGCATTTGTCCTGACCCAGGAGCGGCTCAACAGGCTCTTGAACGAGAACGCCGGGCTGAGCTTCGATATGGTCTTCGTCGACGAGGCCCACAACCTGCTGCAGAGCGACCGCAGAAGTGAGTTACTGGCTGCCATGCTGTGCATCCTGGGGGCTCGTAATCCGGAAACATCATTCAAGTTCCTGACTCCCTTCCTATGCGATGAACTCAACGTCCGTGTGCGCTTCCTGGACATGATCCCGAGCGGATTCAAGATCGACGAGTACATCAAGTCTGAGCGCTTCTACATCAGGGATTTTAGGGGAGGGAGGGGCCAGACGAAGCTCAAGCTCTATGACCATTTCCTGAATGACTGGATGGAGTTCGATCGGAGGTATGCAAACTGCTTCGAGCTCATCAAAGGCGAAGCACTGTCCAAAAACATTGTTTACGGCAACAGGAAGAAAAGCATTGAGTCATTTGCGGTTGAACTGGCAGCCGTGCTGCCGCCCGTAGATTGTCCGCTGATCCAGACGGCCTGTGCCGAGCTAGGAGAGCTTTTTGACCGACGCTACAAACTGATCGGCTGCCTGCGCAAAGGCGTTATGTACCACCATGGTTCGATCCCTGACACCATCCGTCTTTACTTGGAGAACCTCTTCAGTAGCTCCAAGCAGATGAGGTTTCTGGTCTGCAACTCCACGCTTCTGGAAGGGGTGAACCTGCCGATCGAACGACTCTTCGTTTTTGATTTTTTCAAAGGGAAGCAAAAGCTGACACCATCTCAATTCAAGAACCTGGTCGGACGCGTCAATCGGTTCAGTGAGGTCTTTGCGCCTGGAGCTAAGGCTGCGTTGAGAAAGCTGGAGTCCAGCATCTACCTGTTGGGCGTAAATGGCTACACACGCGAAAATGCAGCGCTTGAGACTTTCTACGATAAATCCGTCAACGTCTCAAAGGTGGTCAAGGACACTGTCAGCAACGTTCTGCTTGAAGCCACCAAGATCATCGATGGGAAGGTGTCGGTTCTCTATGACGACGCCGTGGCTCGTCTAGAGAATCTGCATCCTGGCGTGGTTAAAGATCGAGAGTGTCGTTACGTTACTACTCAGGTGGGCAAGCTCCTCATCGCGAACAGTGTCAGTGAAATTGACGTGTTCTCAGAGGAGCAGGCTATTGAACGGAAGATCAGGCGAGGCATCGAGGCGAACGGCGTCATCAATACCGTTGACAGGCTGATGCTTGCGATCTCCAAATCGTTCGTCGATCACTTCGACGACAGCCGAGAGTACAGCGACCTGGTGCGTCTCAAGCAAGAGCCTGCCCGGAATTTTTACGCCATGATCCTGGATTGGAAGCTGAAGAAACTCAGCGTCAAGCAGACGATCCGACAGACGCTCGCGTACTGGAAAAAGCTGGTCGAGACTAGCCATAGCGATCACGTATTCGTGGGTAAATGGGGTGATACCAAATATCGCGACAGCAAGTACGAGAACTGGGTAAGAATCTCCCAAAAGGATGACGGCGAGCGTATTAACCTGGCAATCGTCCGTCTCAAGGACGAGAACGATTTCTTCGACAACAAGATTTTCAAGTTCGTCGAGGTGCTGAATGGGGTTGGTGTCCTGGATCCAGGCTTCTACAAACTCATCAAATACGGTACTGCGGATGACACCAAGATCAAGCTCATCCGCGATGGCTACAGCCATGGCCTGGCGGATCTGATGCTCGAACGGTACCCCGAAACTGTGCGTGCGACGCTCGGCGGCGAGATCGAAGTGAGCCCTCGCCTAGTGAACATGATGATTAACAACGAGGAAAGCGATCTGCTGATTTTTGAAGCCAAGATGAACCTCAAACCCATCTGATCGGGAAGACTAAGATGTGATGAGCGGACGTAGAAATTGAGTAATTTGCATCGACCCATTGGCTTTGCGAATCGCCACTGATCTTTATATGAATCGATACAAGGATGTTTGTTGCTTTGGGCTTGATGAGGCTGCGTGCGCATTGCTTGTGATTGGAATTATACTGTTGGCTAAAATTCTTTGGTTTTCACTGGTGAAAAATAGTGCAGCTGATATTCATATTTTTTAAGCCGTATTTTTTCTTCGCATACATAGCGGCATACGGCATATCTCAAAATCTTGAGGGTGTTGGTCTATTTGGCTTATTGAATAATATCCATGATCCGGATTTCCCGCTACCCATACTTAATTTAAGTCCGGTTGCGGGAGTGAAAATAATCGCAGGGCTGTTGTTTGTATTGCTTGCTCCTCTCGTGCTCATACTTGTTAGAGGTGGATTTATTCTCGGGAAAACGGCGGGAATAACCATGCTCGCAATCGTACTCCTGCCAGGCGTTTTGTCGTTGCTGGGTATATCTATGCCGCTGGTTTTTTTCATCCCGAATGAGTTTCATTTGGGGGCGGGTTATATTGGAGGGTTTTGGAGTAATGGTGCAAGCTTTCTAATTGCATTTATGTGGGGGTGGGCCGCTATTATGATGGTGGCAAATATTTTTAAAAGCCAAAAATTCAAACACGCTTACGATCATTTATGGTGTCTCTTAACACTTGTAGGGTGTATGTATTTGGTTGTGGATTCACAGGCGAAATCTCATGAGGAAAGCAAGGTCCGAACCAATGCAATAATTGGTAAGTATCTAGATTTCTATAATGACAGATATACGGTTTTGAATTCGCTTTGTGAGGCTAACTTGGCGCTTGCTATGCAAGAAAAAAATATTTGCGAAAGGGCGCGGAGTATTTTTAATACATTGCCTCCTGAGATAACGCAGTCGGAACCTGAATTTAGACGATACGGTGACTCTTGGTTGGCGAATATTCCTAGCAAGGATGATATTGAACGTTTGAATTCAAGCGTCTGTTCGCATCGCGATGGCTCGAAGATTTGTCAGGAAACGCCTGTTGAGCTTCTGATAAATAGCCAAGAGCTTGGCGATAAGGTACTCATTCCAACGTCTGGACATACTGAAAGGCTGAGGAGATTATACGGCAAACTTAACTCTGAAGTGGAGAATGTTACTCGCTCAAAAGAACATACGCATTTAAAATATTTTCTATTCTGTGTGATCTGTTTTATTGCTGGAGGTAAGTCTGCAACCTCCTCGATTTCATTTGTTGGTGAGAATAATATGAAGTCGCGGTCTTGGAGTCGAAAGATTGCATTCTCAATATTTTTTAATATTTGGTTTTTTGTCTGGCTCATAAGGGGGAGCTTTGGCCAACCTTCAGCTAGTAAGTTATAGTCTATTTCTGAAACGACATAGCCAAGAGCGGTTAGGCAGAGATTCTGGCGTTGGCAGTATTTCAAAGCCTTGGATGAATACTGGTGGGGGTTAAAATCTATATCCTTCCTGTGCAGGAAGAAGCATACTCAGTTCGAATAATAAAACCTCAAGGGGCAGATGCTCCTTGAGGTTTTATTTATTACTGGATGTTCTGCTTGCGCCAGTTTTCGACAGCAGTCGAGAGGCGGTTATCTTTGGCATTTTTTTGCCATTCATCCCAGAAATTTACCGTACCGCTATTAGGTTTGTTTGCGGGCTCGTCGATCCTGATCCTGCTCGGTAACAAGCTAGCATCACCTACGACCAGGGCTTCACCCGTATCAAGAGTCGGAAGAATGTCGCTGAAGCCGCCAAGGCTGTCAGGAAGCAGACGCTTGATAACACTTTGGTCCTCTGCGTTCGTCAGCCTCATGGAGACGAAGTTACTGCACTGACTGAGCATCGTCTTGTTGACTTCAGACGGGCGCTGGCTGATCACCACCAGGCTTACACCGTATTTTCGACCTTCCTTGGCGATACGTTCAAAGATATCCAGGGAGATATCATCGGCAGAATCGGCCATGTTGCGTTGCGGCATGTAGAGATGCGCTTCGTCACAAAGGAGCGCAATAGGATGACGCATCTCAGAAGGAGTCCACTGCTGAACGGAGAACGTGACTCGCGCAACAAGGGATACGATCAGCGGCAGAACGTCCGACGGCACCTCCGAGAAGTCGATAATCTTAATGCCAGCCTTACCGTTCTCACCAGTGCTGCCGAGCACGGCGCTGGCGAATTTTTCAAGCCAGGTGAAATCCAGAACGTCTCCACCGCCGTTGAACATAAAGCCCAAGCGTCTATCGGAGATCTTGTTTTCAAGCCGAGAGATCATTCGAGCAAGCTTGCCAAAGAAATCGCCCTGCTTTTCACTGCCAGCCTTAGCGCCAGGGACCATCTCGATGTTGATCTCATTCAGTCTGCCCATCAGGAAATCGAGATCAAATGGAACCGGGCTGTCCACTGTGAAGTGTTTCAGCACATCTGTTTGGTCGTTGTCCTCAAGGTACTTTCTTTTCGCCTGGTTAATTTCACGCGCCATGATCATGGCCTGGTTAGGCGCGTTTTGGTCGCTCCGGTCGACAAACATGGAAACGAGCGCTTCGTACGACAGTAGCCAATACGGTAGGTAAAGCACACCTTTATCAAGGGTGCGTCCAGCCTCAACGTCTGCGGGGCCCGCCACTTTGAAGTGCTGAATACCGGCACCAACCAAAGGCAAATATTCGCCATGCAGATCGAAGACAATCGCGTTAGCAGAAGCCAGCCCCGACATCTGCTCAATGATTTTGGCGGTCGTCCAAGACTTTCCGGAGCCGGTGCTTCCGCCAATGAATGCATGGCGCTGGAAGAATTTGTTGCCGTTAAGATAGGCAACAGCATGCTCATCCAAAGTGTATTTGCCGAGTGTCAGGGCGTTACCACCTGCGGCTACGTTAGAGAGTGTGCGCATGAACCCGGTAAGATTGTCACCCTCCAGCGAAAAGCAATTGGCATCAATTTCTGGAACGCTTTCCAGCGTACGGCGAAAAACATTCTCACGTTCTCCATCGCGGTCAAGCATGGTGCCAATTAGAGAGATACGGCACAGGTTCAACTCAGAAGGTTGATCATTGATCCCATCAATTACGAGATCGCCGATGGCCCGCTTCCGTGTCACCTGTGTAATGAGACCGATAAGGTGTTGGCCGATCCTGCTGCTTTGCAGAACGGCCAGATGATTCACCTGCAGGCGCTTGAGCTGGTGGACATTCTCCACTTCCACCATGACAGTTGCGGTATCGACGGAGGCCACTTTGCCAAGCGCTTCTTCATCCTTAAAATTAAAGATCGGCATATTGTTTTCCTACATTATGAGTGACAGATAACCTTCAAGACTCCAGATATTCCTTTCTACCGTCACTGGGGTATCACTCAGAGAGGAGTAGACAATTGATTGGTCGTTTGTTGCGCCGCGCTCGATTGCCAGATAGTTTTGGGCCTTGCCTTCAAGAATTAGTCTTTTGGCAGACTCGGAAAGCGCAAAGGTTATAATTGTGACTGGCGCTTTCTGGCGAAGGCATTTCGCCATGAGCTTCGGCTGGATGTGTTCGTCATTGAAACCGTAGCCAATGCACAGATATGAGCCTGCCTCATTAATGGCCGTATCGGCGTTGTTGATGATGGAACGGAATGGCTCAAGGTGAGTTTTCTGATATTTCTGGCTGCCAGGGGTTACGATCTGAGGCTCATATTTATCAGGTACATCCTGAGTGACCGAGAAGGCAACGGTATCGTTAAGAGGGGACTGGAACCAATCAAGGGATCCATGCACCTTCCAGATATTTACGCGGCGCGCAGCGTTTATTTCCGTCGCAGCTGCAAGCTGGCGGAAATAACCATGCGTGAACCCGGTGTAGTGGTGAATCCGACCCTGATCGCAGGCGTACTCTGCCAACCGATCATAATTCGTAGTCACGATGTTAATAATTTTCAGACTGCTCATGAACATATGTTCAAGCAGCCGACTCAGGGGGAACATCGAATTGTTCTGGAGGCTATCCTGAAAGATTTTGCTGTCTTCAGAGTTTATCAGCGCCCAAGTTGACTTGATGATTCTTGCCGTGAGCGTGTTAGAAGCATCGATCTGGTGCAGGGCTGCCTCCAAGTCGACATTATCCTTCAGCAACTGACAGAATTTGGCCCACGCGTCGATCTCGGCAGTGTTCAATCCTGAAATGTCCGTATTTTCGACCAAGTGGTTCGCCAATGCCCACATTCCAGACACGCCATGTGCAGCGGACGCGCCGCTGCCCAGAATGATGACGGGGGCCTTACCATAGTAGTCCTGCGCCTGTTTTTGATAATTTAGGTCTGACAAGGCTCTGTCCCTTGCTGTCTGCAACAGCCCAAATGAAAATTTCTACTTTTGCTTCAATAATGAAGACTGCCCGGTTTATTTTCGGCTCTGTAACGAGCCGCTTGGCAAAGTGGGCCGGCTTTTTCGTACGTATGGTTGGAGCTGACTTCCACAGCTTGTGCTTGTCCGAAATAATTGTTACCAGCGAGGTAGTCCAACGTTTGCTGGAAAGCTGCTCGAGTCAGCGCCAACTGCGAGTCTTCCAATCCGGTCTCAATCACAACGCGATTTGCATCAACGGTCGTGATTCGGAAACGGGCGCTACGCGACGGTATTTGCAGTTCCTTGCCTTGCAGACGGCTGGTTAATGCCCAGAGAGTGTTGTCGACCTGAATGATATGCTGCATGGGATAATTCCTCCGTTGCTGAACGGACGCTAGCTTTAACTTGAAGCGACTTATGGAATCTTGATCCCCAACGCATTCAGCGATGGTGTATCCATCCGGCCATTCACGGTCAGCCCACTGTCCATCTGAAAGGCCATCAACGCACCACGTGTCGCCTTGCCCATCACCCCATCAATGGTGCCTTGGTAATACTGGCGCACCATCAGCGCGGTCTGCACACGGGTGACCAGGTTGCTTTTCTGCTCATTGGTCGCGCGGCTCTTTGAAGTGCTCGAACTTGTCCCGCTGGTAGTGCCAGACGACCGATAAAGGCTGTTGCTGCTTGGGATGCTGCTCGAAGCACTCGGCGCGCTGTAGCTTCGGGTGCTGGTAGCGGGTGGGCTGTAGTAGCGAGGTGCGCTATAGCCACCCGAGCCGCTGTAGTGAGAACTGTGCGAACTGTGGGACCGGTGAGAACTGTGCGAGCGATGTGCCGCATAGATGTTGACGGTGTTTGGCGCATTGAGCGTATCGGCAAATACCGGGGGCTGTAGCTTGTCGGGGGGTTGCCAGTTCGCATCCGCGAGCGACAGATGGCCCGCCTGTGCCAGGGTGGTACTTGCCATTGGCAGCAGGCTGATCCCACTGATGAGGACTTTCCAGCGATCGAGCAATTTCACTGTGCACTCCTTGCATAGGCGCTAAAGGCCTCGGTCGATAGTAGTTGTACGCCGCGGCTCTGCCAGCGGTCGGTGTGGGATTTGAAGAAGCCAGAGCAATGTTTGACGGCAGCGCATTGCTGGCAGGTATCGATGAACAGGTTCTTCCAGTCCGAGATGCTCTGGCGGGCGAAACGCGAGAGGTGGGCCGGGATCAGGCACAGGGGCAAGTTGTAGATCGAAACCGGCACTCCGCGGTTGAACAGGAAATACACGGCCTGGCTCAACGACTCCTGATAGTCCAGCGGGTCAATCCACAGTTCTTCATAGTGCTTCCTGGCCAGGCCGGTACTCTCGATACCCATCAGCGCAACATGCCGCACGAAGGGCAGGTTCCTGAACACGTAGTGGGCAAGTTCTGGCAAGCGTGGCGTGGTCAGGCGATTGAGCACCACGCGTATCTCGATGATCTGGTTGGCACGCGCCAGGTTGTAAAGACCTTGCAGGGTTTCGCTAAACGCGCCGGGAGCCTGCACCACATGATCATGGTCTTCGGCATTGTCGGCATACAGCGGAATACCCCAGCTCAACTGAGGGTGGTCGATAGTAGAGAGTGCTTGGATCCAGCTCGGATCTTTGAACAGGCGCCCATTGCTGAGCACATGAATGGATTTCTGCAGCAAAACGGCTTTGCACTTGGCCAGAGTTTCGAGTAGGCCGTCGCGATAGAGTGTTGGCTCGCCGCCGCTGATGCCCAAGTTTTCCTCGCCCGGGTCCATCAGGTCGATCAGCCGAAGGTTTTCCTCGATGTGCCAACGGTCATCGATATCTTTGGGCGGCTGCGAGCACATCAGGCAGAGGCTGTTGCAACGATCGGTCATGAACAGCAGGTTGCTGTCCGAGCCTCGTCGATACAGCACTCGCACCAAAGCGTTGCCTGGTGTGATGGCAATGACATCGCCGGGCTGCACGACATCCGCATCTTTGGGTGTGTGCAGGTGTAGCCGCTCGCTGTCGAAGTCGCCAATCAATGGCTCTGGGGTTAGGAATCCACCCACGGGCAATGAAAGCAGGTTCGGGCTCCGTAGCCGTTCTTGGTTTGGCAGCCAAAGCAGCAGCTCACCGACCTCAGCGTTTCCGGCACATACAGCCAGGCCTTGTTCGATAAACTCATCCAGGGTGATGACTTTGAGCAGCTTTGGCTCATTCAGGTGATGGATTTCGAAATGGGTGTCTTTGCGCAGCATCGCCATCAGCCCCTGTAACCCGGGAACCGAACATCGCTGTAGGAGCGCCTGTTCAACCAGGACAACAGCACCCTCTGCGCGTTGTCGTCGCCATCGCGAAGCAGGCCGAATAAATGCTTCAGCAGTCCCATGTTTTTCTTGCAGAAGCTGCTGAACTCCCGGTGTCCGATTGGGTCGCCTTGGCGCGCATAGTGTTCGATGGGGTCTGCGCCGCAGTAGGGGACCAGTGCGCAGTCCGAGCAGCCCGGCAGTGCCTCCGCAACACCACTGGCAAGCAATGCCTCCATGACGGGCGATGCCAGTAGTTCAGACAAGTGTTGCTGTACGGTGCCGAGCCTCAAGCCATCTTCACCCATCTCCAGCAACATTCGGGCTTCGTCCGAGGGATAGACATAACCGTCATAGTTGTAAACCAACGCCGCAGTGCCTGCGCCAGCAGGGGAGCGCAGGTCCACATAGCCGGAGGAGAAGGGCGTGAGGATGTTCTTCAGCAGCAGGCTCGTGTAACTCTCCGACAGGTAAACGCCCTGCTGGTTGATACGCAGCAAATAGTCCAGTGCCTTCTTGTAGAAGGCCAGGTATCGCTCAATCGGATAATCAAGTCGATGGGCACTCTTGGTGGCAAACCCATAAGGGCTCAGAGGCCGAAGCGAGATGCTGGAGAAGCCCTGGCTTACATACTCATCGATGATCGCTTCAGGTTGTTCGAGGCTTCTTGAAGTCAGCGTGGTCAGCGCGGAAACTGCATCATGGCCAAGGCGCTCACGGACCCACTGGATGCCTTTTACAGTGCGTTCGTAGGAGTCTCGTGACGGGGTAGGGCGGTTGGCATTGTGCAAGGGCGCGGGCCCATCGAGCGAGGTCGAAAACTGGATGCGATTTTGTTCTGCGAAGTCGAGTATTTCCTCCGTCAGGTGGTGCAGCGTGGTGGTGATGACGAACTGGATATCCCGTTGTTCGACCACGTTCCGTTCAACGACCCATTCGACAATCTGGCGGACGCGCTCGAAGGCCAGAAGCGGCTCGCCACCCTGAAACTCCACAGTCAGGGCGGGAGCATTCGATTCGAACAGGCGATCGACCGCCGCCTGTGCATCCGCTTCCGACAGGTCGTGGCCGGATCCTCCCAGAGGGGCCCGCGACACCTGGCAGTACTGGCAGGTGTGGTTGCAGCGCAATGTAACCACGAACAAGTGCAGTGCAGGGCCCTGGAAGATGAAGTCCTTGCGGCTGCGATACTGCGCGGCCATTTCTGGGAACGGGTCGTGGCGGCCGGGTTCGTAGATGAAGTGGCGGGCCAGCAGGTCCTTGTAAAAAGGCGTACTTGCTTGAACGTCGAAGTAACTGAGGGCTCGTAATTGCGCGTCGTTCACGTGCATGTACTCACCGGTATCGGAGGTGAGTAGGATGTCACGGTCATGTCCCGTGTTCATGCGCATGAATCGAAAAGGCAGCAAGCGGTAGTGCTTGGCGTCTGTCGCAATCAGTGTCACTGCGAAACCCCACATCCAGCGAGCGCGGCTCGGGCCAGGACTTCGCGCAACCCTGCTGTTTCGCGGTTTATATGGTCGCGTAGGGCGAAGTCGTTCAGATGCTGGAGGATCAGCGAGTGAGCCTGCTCCGGTGAAAGCGTTAGCCTTGCTTCAGCGGGGTGGGCCAAGAGACTTATCTGATTGGTTTCAATACCGACTTGGATCGCGACAGTGCCGGCAAGGGAGTAAGCGACACGTTGCACCACGCTGAGCGGGTAGGCTGCGCTGTCGAGTTTCAGCATGACTGGCCATGTCATCGGAACCGCTCCTTCAAATCCATTGGAAACGTGTGGATTTTGCAGGGTGTCTAGGCATTATGCCATCATAATTTTTTACATTTTCACGCGTTTGCCCAGCGTGGTAGGTGGTGCGCGCACTACGGCTCGGCCAATAGTACGGGGTAGGACCGGTAGCAAACCAATGGAAGTGAATGGAACTCCATTGTTTGTGGAAAGGCAAAAAAGGTCAGATGAACAGCCTGCCCAGCAACGCCTAGAGACTATCCGGATCCCCAAAGAACATTTTGACTTGGCTCTAGAACGGTGGTTCTAGACCAAAGAATGCGAATTTTGCCCCCAGTTTTGCCCCAATTCGCACCGGGTGTGCGAGCGATCGCGAATGTCGATTTCTGACCGACTCCAGGATGGCAGTGACTGGTATTCAGTGCGTCCCGTATACTGGATGAGCAATATCGTTGTTAAAAGCAGTTCGCAAATAGCAACCAGAAAGCCATCGGTAGCTTAATATGTGTAGCCAGTCAAGGAGGGCCCTAGTGCCGGGCTTTAAAAGGATCGGGAGATTTGATTACGACACACATGGGCTCCTTGAGCGCCGCTCGCAGGGGTTATGCCTACCAAGATTTGGTTACCGCATACTTACTGGTTCGAGCACTTGTTCACCAGCATGAAGCGGTCATCGTGGATCGTAAAACTGCGAAGACGACAGCTTCGACGTTCTTGAGGTGACGGCCAATGGAACCAGAATCCAGCGCCAGCTAAAATCCAGCCTGAACCCCGACGTCGCACTGAAGCTTCAAGATTTCACAGGCTGCCTCCTCACTTCGATTTGACCGCTTGGTTCAGACGTTCACCCATGCAGGCATTGACGCAGCTGACGAGTACAGGCTCTGCGCGACCTGGCAGGCCCCTGTTATAACCGATGCCTTGTCCGCTTTATTTGAATTGTCGGACGCCGCTGGCACGTTCGCAGGGTTTACTACAACGCGATATCGCATCGATTCAGCTCGAATATGGCCAGATTCCGAAGGCCCCAAACTCTCGGTACTCTGCCCCTCCAAGGAGGGCTCAGCACCGCTTACTCGAGATCAAGTTGTCGCTCTCTGTGAGCGCTTTGTCATTGAACTTGCTTTGCCCTCAGCAAAGCTTGATCTTGATAGCCCCGGCCCGTTAGAGGGTTTACTGCTCGACTTGTTGATGAAGGATGTTGGAATAGGGCTATACCCCAACGCCGAAAGACGGCCTGAGGATGCTGCAGCGTTAGCCATTCACATCGCCACCAACGCGCGCATTCAAGGCGAGAGACTGACCCCTGGGGACTTAGCAAGTCGTTTGATGCTGCGCACAGATTTCGGGCGAGTACTTCAACAGTTCCCGATTGATAATTCTGTCACGGACCGGGGAGGAGGTGAGATTGCGCTTACGAGGTTTGAAAATAAGCCAGCATATGCACCCAATCGCGATGCCCACGGAGAGAACAATCCAAACAGGCTTCGGAATCTGTGCGAACAGTCCAACCAAGATGACGAGGGGGAAGAGGGTACCGAGACCCACGTTCGCCCCTTTGCGCTTCCGTGCCATAACTGCAATCCATAGAATGATAGTGGCTTATTAGAATTATTGCGGATTTCTCGGATGCGGCCAAGGCACCTATGGATTACCGGGCGAGCGGTACATCTCCTGACCTTGAACGATACCCCCTCGAATATGTGTTGTGAGTTTCGGCTCAGCATCAGTAGGGGGCTGCCTATTTAAGGACGCTCTAAAACGAACGGAAAGCGAACCGGATGCGTAAGACGCGCCGCCACCGACGATCAACTCACAACCAACATACCGCTCAAGTGTGCAGCCTAGCTGACGATATAGCTCCAGCTTCCCTTGCCAATCCATCTCCCCAGCGTCATGATTCGGGCTAAATGATGGCCTTTTGATCTCGGGCTCACGTTACGGAAAACGCATTCACTGAACCCTATCAGGCCATCGTCGCGGTGCAAACATAGCGACTAGGTGCGCTGTTGGGAAATTTCAGGAGTCGTTCTAAGGCAACGATTTACGGATTTTTCTCAATGAATTTTCTCAAAAAAATCTTCTCCGGTATCGTCAAGTTTTTCGAAAGCCGGCCGGAAGAATCTGTCGAGCCGCTGCTCAAGCCCTTCGATGAAAACGAAATTCGTGAGCGCCTTGATGTTGTACGCAAGGCCCACGAGCATGGTGCTGCCCGCGTACCAGCCCCTGACCAAGTGCAAGAAAGCCCGGTTGAGCATGCGATCAAGTCGGAGCTCGGCAATCTGCGATCAATGGGTTTCAAATACGGTGCGCACCGCAAAGTGTTGATCCAGCGCGGTCTGGATGAGGTTGAGCTCACGCGTGACGCCAATCGAATTGCTCAATTGGGTGATGAATTCGTCCGCGCAGCTGATCGAATTCTTTCGATGGCTCAGCCTAAGATCCAAATCACCGGTCAGCAGATGAGAGAGCACAAGGAGTTGCTCGATGCCTTCCGGCTTGAAAATCACCTTCCTGAGACCGACGCGAAGCTCCCGACCAAGAATAAACTGAGCCAGCGCAAAGCTTGGCTCATCCTTGCGGTGGTGTTCGAGGGTGTTTTCAACGCGATGTGGTTTGCTAATGGGATGGCCGACGGTCTCGCAGGTGGTTTCGTGCTGGCCGCCGGTTTCTCTATTGTCAACGTCGCGCTCGGGCTTCTTGCAGGCTGGATCTTCACCAACACCAATCACGTCAACCTGGGCAGACGGCTCTGTGGATGGATGTCCGGGCTGATGGGGCTGCTGGCTACGGTGGCCATGGGGTGTGTTGTGGCTTACTTTCGCTATGCTCTGGGCGTACTGGAGGACGGAAGCGAAAGTGCTTTGGGCCTCGCCGGGCACGCATTTGCCAACCACGTAAGTCCTTTCATCGACTTTGAGTCGATCATGCTCTTCGCTGCGACGGTGGTTTTCGGATTGATGGCCATGTGGCACGCTTACCACTGGACCGACCCTTATCCCGGTTATGCGAAGGTCTTCAAGGCCTACAAGGATGCTTTCCTCGTAAACCTAAAGGCGATCACCGACCTGCGCAAAAAGCTTGAATCTGAAAAAGCTGGAAAGCTTTCTCAGCTGGAAGCTGAGATCAAACACGCTGAACAGCGGATTCTACGCTTCAAAAGGGGCATGAATGACAAAACCGTGGTTGGCAAAACCCTGACGGCGTATACCGTCAAAGTCGAGCACACCATGCGCTCAATCGTTCAGTCTTACCGCTATGAGAACCAGCTTAAGCGGCCGGCTGACTGCCCGCGCCCAGCCTACTTTGACGAGCCCGTGATCTTCGAGTCGGACACGATGCCTGATTTCAGCATCGTTGACGATCAGCAGCGTTTGGAAAAGCAAGAGGCGCTACTGGAAGAGATGATCGCGACGATCGAGCCTACGCGAAACAAAATTGAAGCGTCCTTCAACCAGCAATATGAATTGACCCACCCATTGGAAAGCAACGCTTAAGGAAATCACGATGTCGATCTTCGAAGAAGACGAGAAGACCTCTTCGCACACCCTCGTGATCTGGGCGGTGGTTCTATTGGTGCTTGCTGGTATTGGATGGGGCATCTGGACGATGCTTCAAAAAGACACCCTCGACAAGGTGACCTTGTGCCCAAGCAAGGGGCCAGTTGCACAATACGTGGTGTTGATCGACAACACCTCGCCATTCTCATTCAACGAGAAAGCGGCCCTATCTCAGCGCATCAAATCGCTGGTGATCAATGATCTCCCGGTGGGAGCCCTGATCTCCGTATTCCTGCTGGACGAAGATTATAAGCAACATGACACGCCCCTGTTTGAGCGATGCAAGCCTACCCAGTGGAAGGATGACATGAAATATCTCTCCTCAAAGCGGCTGGTTGAGAAGGACTACGCTGACAAATTCGACAAGCCGCTGGATGTTGTAATGCAGCACATCTCGCTCGATGAGAAGGCCAAGACGTCGCCGATATTCGAGATGCTCCAGCTAGTAGGCATCAAAGCCTTTGAGCACTCGAACGTACAGGGCGACAAGCAGCTGATCATCTTTAGCGACATGGTGGCAAACGAGGCCTCCTTCAGCATGTACAGATCGACGCTGCCGTCCTACAAAGAATTCGCCAATACGCCTTACGGCCGCAAATCTACGGCCATGACACTCCAGGACGTGAAAGTCACCATCAACATGCTAACAGCCGAGCCAAGCGCTGCGCCTTATGGAAAGCGGTCGGATTTCTGGGCTCATTATTTCGAAGCCAACCAAGCGAAGCTTGAAAGCGTGAACCCCATGGAGGGACTGTAAATGGACATTAAGGCCCACCTGCGAACGGTAAGGTTCTGGTTCATCATTGCGCTGGTGCTCAAGGCGAGCTCCGCTGTGCTGAGCCTTTATGTCGGCACCTTTTTCTTTGGTCTGGTCGTTCCGATTGCCGTCATGGCCGGGTACTGGTGGGTAGGCAACCGCATTCGGGAAAATTACGACATGCAGCTGACTGTGGCCAAGTTCGCTGACTCAGTGTACTACTTGGGTTTTCTGTTCACGGTTGGCAGCATCATCGTCTGCCTGATCGATATTCAGAGCATCGGTGACAACCTGAGCGGTATGGCAATGCGTTTCGGCGCAGCCCTCGTCAGTACTGGCATCGGCATGATTGCCAGAACACTCTATATCGGGTTTAAGGCCGATCAGGATGACGTCGCTGAAAGCATCCATGAGCAGGCGGTCAAGGCGTCTGAGAACTTGGCGCACATGTTTGAGGATGCTTACCAGCAACTTGTGATGTTTAGAGACAACGTGATTGCCACTTCTCGTGATGCGGTGTCGAGCGTGCAAGAGCAAATCACTGAGATGTCAAAGCAGAACATGGCGGAGATGGACAATTACTTCGCCCACGCGACTGGGCGAAGCAATGAAGCTTTTGCTGCCATGCTGAGCGATGTCAAAGGTGCCAGCGATGAAATGCTGAGTACCATCTCCGGCCTTGCTCAACGCAGTGAGCAAACGTTGGAGCGAATGGAAAGCCACTCACTTGAATTCGGTGAAAAAGCTTCGGCGCGGCTGGAGCACACTCTTTTCCCGGATGACCTTTTCGCTAAGAAGCTGAGCCCTGCGCTTGATACGCTGGCCAATGCAACCGATGGCGTCAACACGAGTATCTCGACACTGGCGGATGATGTGAAAACAGCAGCCCGCGCGGTAGGTACCGCGATCCGTGGACTGAACACAAAAACGCAGTCGCTTGAGGAAAACCTAGCGGCTGTCGGCAATATCGTCGACATCCAGCAACGATTAATGGACAGCATTACGGCGCAGGGCGGCCAGGCTGTCGCTCAGTTTGAGCGTGTTCAGAAAGAATTTCTGAGTTCACTTAATGGGTGTCACAAGGATCAATTGGAATCGGCCAGCGCTAATCGTGAGGTGATGTTCAAGTTGTTGGATCGCTTCCAGGATCTGAATCAGGCTTCTGAGACATCGTTCAAAAGCTTCGAACAAGGGATCGGCAAAGGCATCCAATCGGTGATCGAACAGGGCGCCAAGTCCAACGAAACCCTCGCGATGAGCATCCTGGACACGTTGACGCCACTGATCGAGGCGGTGGTTGACAGCAACAAAGTTCACGGCAAGATGGCTGCCCGAGTCGAGCAAAGCGATGCAAATGCTAAACATGCGCATGTACAGTTGGACGAGTTGACCCTCAAAATTGAACATCTCAGCAAAATCGAAGTGATCCAGCCAGCGGTCAATGAGGCGTCCGTCGCACCTGGAACAAGCTTAGAGTTCGTCGCAGTCAACGATGCAGTTGAGTCTGATGCGAGACCTGCTTGATGAGTCAGAAAAACGATCAAGTCTTCAGTCTGTCCATCTCAGAGATTTGGATGGTGATCGCATTTCTGCTCCTGATGCTGACCGGGTACCAAGTCTACAAGCTCAACGCCGATAAACATGTCCTGCAGCAGAAGCTCGATAGCTTCAACGGTCTAGACGAGCGTGAGAAGACAATTGCTGAGGCCACGCAGGCTCTAAGAACACGACTGGCTGAAAAGGGTATCACCAACCCCGACGAGGTCATCAGCAAGCTTGTGGATGCTTCAAAAGCCCGAGATGAAGCCTCCGAGCTGAAAGTACTGCTGACGCAGAAAGAGCAGGAGGTAACAGCCCTGGCTGCAATAGACAAAGCCCTAAAAGATGCCGGCAGTGCTGGTAAGCCTGAACAAAGCAAGCGGCTGATACTCGAAACCCTGATGTCCTACGATCAGCTTAAGAAGCTGGTCGCCGACCCAGACAAGGATCACCAGCCTACCGACATCGTCAAGCGCATTGGGCAACTGAAGTCTACCGAGCAAATGCTCAAGGCCGCGCTCGCCACCGATAGCGCGCCAACCACTGAACAAGTACAGGATCTGGTCAAGCATGCGCAGGCGTTTACCCAAGCCGAAAAGGATGGGTTGAACCCCGCCGTATTGCAGAAAACGAATGCCGATCTAAAGGGGCAGGTGCAGTTTCTCCAGAACCGCCTCAACAAGGGTAAGGGCGGGGATCTTCCGCCGTGCTGGGCCGACAGTGCTGGTAAACCAGAGATGTTCCTCACCGTCTACCTTCGTGATAACGACATGAGTTTTGAGCCCGCCTGGCCTCAATCACGGCTGGCGGATGCACAGGCCTTACCAGGGTTTACAGATCTGATGGCCAACACGACTCGATCCTATGAGGATTTCGTCAAGACAGTGCAGGGCATTAGAGCCCTCGGCGAAAAGAACGAGTGCCGCTATTTCGTGAGGCTCTCTAGCCAGATTCAGGGAGCGGTAATGTCTGACCGGCGCAGGTTTCAAATCGAGAGCGTATTTTATAAGCTTGAAGTTAGGCGATAAACGTACCCGTCCGGCGAAGTCACCTTTCCACTTCGACCAGCAGGCCTAGTGCTCGCATTCGCAAGCGGATCGCGGTCTTGGAGACATTAAAATATTTGCTGAGCGAGGCGCACACGGTTTCGAATTGGCTGACGTTGTCAGGTTGGCTATCAAGGTACAAGGGGCCGTGCCCTCGATTACGAATACCGAGATGCCGCAGCAAGAGCCAAAAAGCCGTCTGAAAGTCTTCACTAGGCATCAGTAGACACGAGGCGAACGTATTGGCTTGCCACTCCAACCGCTCGACTTCCCCTTTGGGGATTGTGATAAATTGGGCTTGGTCAATCTCTTGAGCCCGGATGCTTTCCCGGGTCATATAGCGCTTGTGATTGAGAAAATGGTGGCCCAACTCATGAGCGAGGGTGAAGCGTGCCAGTTGGGATTGGCTGTCTTCAGCGAAGATTTTGATCTCCAGAGGACGGAACGTAATGCTGCCCAACGCAGAAGTTGAGGACTCCAAGTAGCTCACAACCAGTCCGTTGACGGTCGCCTCCTTCTTCACAAGCGCGTCCAGATCCACCGCGCCGTGGACGTACGAGATTGATCCCAACGCCTGCGTCGCCAGGCTCTCGATCCTGTCCCGCGAGATGAACGCCACCCTCGGCGCGGCAACAGGAGCGGGCAATCGAATGAGAGACAAGTCAGTCTCCCGGAACGCGCTCTCTAGGCCCAACCCTTTCCATATACCGTCCCAACCGTCGGTGAACCCGGAGGGAGTAACGGCATACGCGTTGTGTACCCTAGGCTTGAAGCCTGGCTGGGTCAGTGCATATTCAATCTCGGCGCGCTTACGGGCTCGCACGCTACGAGCGCCAGTCAGGAGCGTACGGGGAAGCTCCCAGCGGAATTCAGACTGGTCGAAAAACCGCAGCGCACCGAAGCCACGATTGCGAGCAATGTTGAATGTGCCGGACTGGAACGCGCTGGCAGATGCGAAAATCCCCTTGGCATTGAAACCGGAGACCTGGCTGATCTTCGAGCCGAACTCCTCGATATCACCAACCGGCACCGTACCGCTGTAGTTCTTGCATTCAATGAGCACAAGCAACGAAGGCGTTTCAAAGCCGGGCAGAAAGATTTCCACTGACACATCGAAAATGATGAAATCTTCGCGATCGCGGGAGTAATACCCCTTCTTCCTGAAAATCTTGCAGCACTCAGGCCGGAAGGCGTAGAACCGGCCTTCGGTAATTTCCTTCGAAAGAAAATCAAAGACCTGTTCCTCGAACCGGTCACCCTTGGCATAAGTGTTGAGTTTTTTGACCTCAGGTTTCATCAGCGACGTGTTCCAATCGTTTCGAGTGAGTAGGACACCCAATCATGGGCACGCCATCCACAGACTAAGCGTTCTTTGCAGGGCTAAGAAATAGGCGCCACCTGCGCGATTTGTCAGGTAGCCCGATTCTACGGGCGTGGACACTGTGAAGGAAGCAGCGGGTAGGGCGTGATGGAGCTGGAGCTGGGGCTAGAGCGCTGATTACAGTTCCCAGAGCATCCGTTCGGGTTGTTGGTGCTCCCATGTGCTCAGCAGCTCCACCGGGTCGGTGCCAAACCGATCAGAGGAATCGAAGGTGTAAGCGCGACCATCCGGCTATAAATGCTGTCGCAGTAGTCCAGTGTGTCGCAATCGCTGTAAAACGTGATTACCCACCCGTCGACTTCAATGGTTGAACGGCGCCTCACCTTGGATTTTCATCGCCCAATTTATTCTTATCGCGTACATTCGCGCCTATACCTAGGCTACGTGCGAGCCATTGGAAGACAGCCAAAAACGGCATGCAAGCAACGAGGGAGCGTGAGGGCCTGAATGCAGATCAACCGCAAGTCAAACCTTTATGACATCGAGAGTCTTTACGACACACTCGGTACGGATCCGCAGCTCAGACTGCCTATCAGTATGAGTCATGGCGGGGGGCTGGGGGTTGATGCGGCCTTGGCCCAATTCGTCGTTACGTGGGCCCGGGCCTACGAGCATTCAGTCCTGCATCTCTACGCGCCTGCTGAAGAAGCGATCGCCCAGATTCCACAGATTGCTAAAACCGCCGCCGGGCTGTTCGCCCTGATCATGTCCAGTGAGATTCACACCGAAGATCACCTAATAGTCGATCGGCGCGACGCCCTGCTGGCTATCCGGACACTCGTGGAGGCGATGTTCGTTGGGGACATCCGCAATACATCCACTACCAGAGGCGCTCGCCCCACCGCGATCAACCTATTTTGCGTCAACAACGCCAAGCGTGAATTCATCAAACCTTTCTACCATCACAACACGCCCCTTATACAGCCGGAGTCATGGTTCTCCGATTTGATAGCTAAATCGTCTTCACTGATGACCGCGCGCAACGACCAGGTTTCGCTGTTGAAGTCGGGTCTTCCAGAGCTGGGCAGTGTGCTGTGGGAGCTGATAGCCAACGCTGATCAGCATGCAGTAACGGACGTCAAAGACAAAAAATACAAAAAGGCGCTGCGTGGCACCTCGATCAAATTAAACAGAATCAGCCGCCAAGACGCCTTGGGTTACTCAGATCGGGAGCCGGAACTGGCTCGCTTTATCTTGAAGCATTTCTTGAAATCTGAGGTGCTCGACTTTTTGGAGATCTCGGTCATCGACAGCGGGCCTGGTCTAGCCAGACGATGGTTGACCGCCAAAGAGAAGCGCCCGGTCGAGAGCCTTGATGAATTGGAACTGGATGAAGAACTGAACGCAACCTTGGATTGCTTCAAGAAACATATGACCTCTAAGCCTGATTCCGATAGATCGGGCATGGGGTTGCACAACGCCCTTCAGGCTCTCAACAAACTCAAGGCTTACGTTCGTGTGCGCACGGGGCGACTTTCGCTGAATCAGGCATTTCAAGGACGTAGTGGAGTCATGGCGTTCGAACCATCGGCTAGAGGCACTGAGCAAGAATTGGCAGCCGCAGAAGGCACAGTTTTCACCATCTGCATTCCGGTGAACTGATATGGCTGATCTCATGGATTTCGAAGCCCAGCTTCGTCAGGATGGCAAGCCTCTCCACCTCGCAGTTTTTTTCTCTGGCCCTGACTTCCTGGCGCCAAGCCAGGTTTCCCACGCGCTGCAGATTCAGCTGCCCCGGCACGTGATGCCTGACGCACTGCTGTTCCTGCTGCCTAAATACACCCTTGAAGAATTCAAGGAGCACAAGGCTGCCAAAGCTTCGCCGCTGATGGCTCAGTTTGAGCGAAACGGGCCGGGATCCCCTCAGGTTTACGGTGTTGGCTTCTACGACGAAGCGGGCGCTATCACTGACTACATTCACATTTCCGGTCCCGAAAATAAGCTCGGTATGCTGGTCAAAGCTCAGTCTTCTAACATCGTGAAAGCTGGCCTAGCCCATATGGTGAAGTGCTCTGACGTCCTAAAAAAAGCCCCAGCCGGTTTTTTCTATTCAAAGCCGTCATCTCGGGCTTCAAACTATTTCATTCGGGCGGAGGATTTGCTATTGGAAGCGCTCTATGCACACTTCCTTGCCTTCGCTTGCTTGCCACTGATCAAAAAAGTGAAAGCGTACGGGATGAGCGCACCAGATACGTTGTATCTGGATACGATCGCACTGTTGCCATTGGCATTCGCACTGCAAATGTACTTGATGCGATTCGCCCAACCTCTCTTTACAGACATTCGTTCGTTTCACTCGCACGAAGGATTGGTCAAGGACGGGGCGTTGCCGAAAGGCGCTTCTGCAATGTGTCTGATTTCTGCCTCAACGCGATGCGGTCTGGCGCAGCGATGGGCCGACATCAACAGCGCAGCGCCTTGCCTTGTGACCACTATTCTATCCTTCGAGCCGGAAGCTGCCTGCTGCACGATTTTGTATACCTTGAAGGAACCGGATGATTTCGAAATGCTACAGGAGGGGGATTCCGGGGGTACGAGACTGATCCGTATCCACGGCGAGCGATTCGTTGCTGAGCACAGCGAAACGCGGCTTCTGAACATCAATACTGATCACGCGCCGGCGATCCTGCAGTCAAAGTTCTATTCGTTTATGGGCGAAAATCTCTTCAGCTGTTTCAAGAAAGACAAGCCCGGAGCACGATCTCGCACGGTACACGTCAACAAGGACAGTCTCGTCGCTACCGATGGATTCGAAACCTGGTTTAAAACCGTGTTGCTGGAGGAAGCGGTCTCATCGACACGCTGGATCATTCATGATGACGATGAGGCGAGCTCCTTGCTTGCAGACCAGGCTATTGCCTATCTGCGGGAATGCGGCGTTGAAATAGAGACCAAGGTGTCATTTGACAACTTCGATGCCGGAACAAAATTCAATGGCTCCGCCATTATTCTAGCCGCGGCGGTGGAGCGTGGTTCTAGGCTACAGAGCGTCAGTCGTCGATTACGTACTGCACAGCTCACCGGTACCCGTCTCTACATAACGGGGGTAATGTTCGGCCGCAGCTATCAGATGATCAAAGAGCTGCAGAGCAACCTGACCCAGCCAGCCAAAGACCACAGCAGGTTCGTAGTCAAAACCTACATGGAGATCCCGGCTGCTGAGTTGACTTGCGTCGATCACTGGGACAAAGAGCAGACGTTGCTCAGCTCACTGCATTCATTCAGCACGGCGTTTTCGCCTCCCATCGCCGCCCGCATGGCAGTTTTTGATCAAGCTCCAGTGCAAGGGCTCGCCATGAACCCGTTTTGGCCAAGCAGCCATACCGGCCAGCCGATGAAATTGAGCCGTGGTTTTGCTTTCGTCGATGGAAAGCCTGACGGGAAAACGGATGTAACGGTCGCAACCTCTACAGACATTTTCCTTACCATCTTGTGGATCTTGCAGCACGCTAGGCAAAGCGAAAAGGTGGCAAACGCCAAGCGCTTGGAGTCCGGCGAGCTTCAGCAGGTGCTCTTGTCGCCGGAGGTGTTTTCCCGTTTTGACGACGGGATTATTCAGGCGGCATTCCTACACGCCGCCTTGCCAACTGAACTCGACTATCGCGCCGATGAGACTCAAAGCCTGGCGATGGCTGACATCATCTATCGACTCGCGGCAGGTTACGGGTGTGAGAGGGGGGAGGCGGCCATGGAGTTCGTCATGGCGCTGGCGATCGAAAAGATCCGCTTACACAAGAAAGAGGATGCTCGGCTGCGGCGCAGGCTGATAGATACTTTGGAAGAGAAAATTCCAGAGATCGTCTACCTGCTTGACCCGGAGTCAGGCCCTCCACTTTAAAGCGTTGTGAGCGGCGGGGGGATCACGTACATCCCCCTCGTTCCGCGAGAAAGGGGATGTGTGCGTCACGCTTCGATGGGACGATAAAGTGCTGCGGGCATGAGAGCGGTATTGCGGGGTTCGTTAGCATATCCGAAGGTGTTTCCACCTTCGCCCCTGAGGCCTGGAGAAGTCTATGAAAGCTCACCACTGGTGACACGGCTGCGAACCTACTCCAGCGGGCTGTCGACACCCGGGTCATACCTTTCATCCCGCTCTTGATCATGTTGTTTGCGCAAGACCGGATGGAAGACAGTATCCCGCGGATAAGGTCTCAGGCTCGCCCAGACAAAAGCATTGCCATGACTGGGATCACGCGAAGGTAAAACATCAGCTCATGACCCTTCGGTTTAACGCTAAATGCTTCGAAGACACGACTGATCGAGTTTGGTCGTTTTGCTGCGAGAAGTCGCAGAGATCGAGGTTTGGGTAAACCGCAGACGTTTGACTTCCTTGGCTTCACGCACTGTTGTAGTACCAATAGGATCGGTGGTTTTCAAATACTGCGCCTGACAGTTAAGAAGCGAATGCGCACAACGTTGCTGGTCATTCGGGAGGAGCTGAACGCCGACGCCATGAGCCTGTTCGGGTCGTGGGTCAGTGGCTGAACCGAGTGGTCAGTGGGTATTTCAATTACCACACGGTGCCGGGAAACGTGACACGACTTGGTGGGTTTCGTTCGGCGGTATGTCGCCTATGGCGGCAAGCCCTCAAACGTCGCAGCCAGCGTAATCGGCTTCATGGTCACGCTACGGACGCCTTGCCGACCTCTACATACCAAGACCTAGAAATGCACTTCCTTACCCTGAGGATTGCTTCGCGTCACGTACCCAAGGCAGGAGCCGTATGCGGTAGTTTCGCACGTACGGATCTGTGCGGGGGGGGGGGCAGGTAACTGCCATTCCTACCGCGACCGATTCAGGAGGCAGTCACGTCTGATCGGCGCCGGTTGATGGTTGAGAATTTGTTTTACAAAATGGAAGTCAGGCGGTAGGGGGAGTTGTCTGGATATGCCTTGGTGTTGTTCGGACAGCAGATTGTCTGAAAACATCAACCTCTCAAGGTTTAGATTCAGCTCATCGACTGTCTCTGGGCAAAACAAACTGCGGTTGAGATATCGAGCGATATGGATGCGAAAGATTTTATAAGCAGCGTCTCTGGCAACGCCCAATCCCATTTTTCGCGCAACATGTTCTCCACATCTGAGAGTATCGAGCTGAGATCGCTTGGATCCAGACCTCCCACATCCGCGAGTGCATTTTTTGCCTGATCAATGCTCGCGTCGATCTCTATAGCTAAGCCCGAATTATCACAAGATAAACCTACATGATTGAGCAGCAGGCGTAGTGCATCATTAGCGTAATCCCCCAACCAACTGATCAAATAACATTTCCCACCCGACTCGATAAGGTACCGCTCACCAAGCCCCAATAAGGCAAAAGTTTTCCGGGCCTCCTCGAGTAAAGCTTTGGCACCATGATCGATAAAAGGGCAGGGGCTGGAGTCCGCCAAGACTGCTCGCATCTCCGCGCGTACGGCGTCATGTACCATTGCGCCCAAGCCATCGAACTGTGGAGGAGCACCGCCGCGTGCCGCTGAGACGATGATGACCTTGGCCTGCAGGTCAACATCACGCACTTGCCATCGACGGCCACCGAAGATAATGCGTTGGTCTTTGGTCAGCGGACGGCTAACGGGGACCGAGCCCAAGGCTTTACCGTCGCATACCAGACGGAATTCTTCATCGCTGGTGAATGCGCTGTAGAACTCATAGTGATTGATCATGCGCTCGCCAACTGTTCCAGGCAGCAGCAATCCTGAGCTGTCTTGGACAATCAATTCGTGCTCACCCAGAGATTTGAGTAGTTTCACAAAGTCCGGCTTTTCAATACCTTGAAATGCTCCTTCAGCAATCAAGTTTTTCCATAGGTCGGCAGCCGAAGCGCCGCCGCATTGAGCAATGATGGAAAGGCATTGCTGAACCAAGGTGGAGGCATGAATGCCCTGCGCTCTGGGAGGTTCAAACCAACCTCTGGTCAGCAGTCGAACCATGGCAATGGTTTGTACCAACCCTTGGCGTAATTGATCAGATAAGCCAGATTTATCCGTGAGCGGTGATTCTTTACAGTAAACGCGTAGCGTTGCTTTCTCTCCTGGGCGTCTGCCGGAACGCCCTAAACGTTGACGCAGACTTGCCACCGAAGGTGGGGCACCAATTTGCACCACCGTTTTGATACTGCCGATGTCTATTCCGAGTTCAAGTGTTGTAGTGCAAATCGCAGATGCTGGCCGGTCGCCGGCTTTCAGTGCATGTTCAGCCTGCTCCCGCAGGTCTTTCGAGAGACTGCCGTGATGAGGCCAGAACTCGTTGGCCACGCCGTCTTTCTCGCATCGTCGGCGCAGTTGGTCTGCGTACCATTCAACCTGGGACCGACTATTCGGGAATATCAAGTTATTGCTGCCGCGTAGTACCTGGTAGAGATGCTCAGCAATCGCGAAGTCGGGGCTTGCCTCATTTTCCGTTTCGTCTTCATTCCCCTCCTGCTCATTGGGTTGACCAGGTTTCTTTTTAAGCTCGCTCATTGGCGGCTGAATGTAGCCGCGAACTTGCACCTGAAGTGTCTGGTTAGCGTTTTTCGATTCAATAACGGTAACGTTATCGGCATTGGCTGGGCGCAAAAACGCTGACGCCATCTTCATATCGCCGAGGGTGGCTGAAAGCCCAACCCTGGGGAGGCGCCTCCCCGCAGCAAGTTCAACCCTGTGCATCAATGACTGAAGTTGTTTGCCTCGCTCACTGCCGATGAAAGCGTGTAGCTCGTCCACGACGATATAGCGCAGGCGTTGGAATACCCCGCCGAGACTTGAACCACGGTTGACGAACAATGCTTCAAGAGATTCGGGAGTGATTAGCAGCACGCCCTCAGATGATTTGAGAAAACGGTGTTTTTTGCTGGATGAAACATCTCCGTGCCAAGCGACAACAGGGATCTCAAGCTGCTCACAGAGTCGGCTTAACCTGTCCCATTGATCGTTAATCAAGGCCTTGAGCGGACTGATATACAGCACCGCACCAGGCGGATCATCGTTATTGAGCAGATTCGTCAGGATGGGCAAGAAGGCGGCTTCGGTTTTGCCAGCGGCTGTTGCTGCGGCGATGATGACGTCCTGATCGGCGTGCACCAGAACAGGCACGGCCCATTCCTGGGCGTCGCGAAGGGAGGTCCAACCTTCAGCCCAAATCCAGCGCTGGATTCGGGGCTCTAGCTGTTCGAAGCCTGATGAATCAGAGTGTGAAGGTGGCAAGTTCATCGTCCGCATCGACCTTCATATCATCTTCACCGCCGGAATCCTTGGCGACCTCGACTGCCCCTAGCAGTGTTCGCCAATCGGCCCCTAGGTTTTGCTCCAGGATGGCCAGTAGATTGATGAACGCTGTGATCGTGGTACGCGGTGTGCGGAAGTAGGCTTCCCCTAGGCGTTGGTTGCAGTGAGCCATAAACAGAGGAAGCGCCTCGTCAGGCAGCAAATACTTTTCAGCATCGCCGCCGGCATATACGTAGCGGAGTTTTTGAAGCAGTACGTAGAAGTCTTCAGGGGTAAGACTGGTAAGGCGAATGACCGGCCCTGAGAGATCCACCAGTCCGGTTTTGGCAAACGAGTTCTCAGCCAATCGCGACTGCAGGGCAGGGTAGCTGAATAACCCTCGACGAGTGTCCATCAAAAACTCGGGCGTGCCGCCCAGTACGAAACCCAACCCTTCGGATGACCCTTGCAATGAGTCGTTGAGGATGCGGAGGATCTGTTCGTAGTTGGCATTACGAGCCTGCGTATTCGCCAGTTTGTAGAGGTTAACCAGTTCGTCGAGGCAGATCATCAGGCCACCGAACCCTGCGAGCCTGACGAATCTGGAAAGCAACTTGAGCTGGTCGTAGACGGAGGCGTCATCAATGATGGTCCGCACGCCCAAGGCAGCGCGGGCATCGGTTTTTGTAGTGAATTCTCCGCGCAGCCAACGAATGGCGTCGGCCTTCAGTTGCTCATTGCCTTCCTCAAAACCGCGGCAATAGGCAGCGATCACCTCGGCAAAGTCGTACCCATTGACCATCTCGGTCAACTCGGCCAAGTGCTTACGAATAACTGTCTCGCTGTCGGTACCCGCTGCCTTGGCTTCTGTTTTGGCCTGGGAGATGAATTTCTCCACGATGCCTTGCATGGCACCACCGTCAGGCTTTGTGCGCGTTGACATGTTCTTGGCTAGTTCGGAGTAAAGCGAGCGAGCTTGCCCCCCAGTGGCGTGCAACCGGCGGTCAGGGTTCAAGTCGGCATGCATGGTCACGAGTTTTCGTTCCATGGCGATAGCACGAACCAGGTTCAGAAAGAACGTTTTACCTGCGCCGTACTCGCCTATCACCACCCGAAACGCTGATCCGCTCTCCACCAGACGTTCGACATCCTTGATCAGAGCATCAAGCTCACCTACACGGCCAACCTGAATCAGGTGCTGACCAACACGTGGCACTACGCCCGCGCGTAACGATTGAATGACCGCATCGCGATCCTTGGCTCTGATAGTGCTCATAGGGCTAATTCTTCCAGGATGTCTGTGTTTATCTCGACTGGGTCGTCGCCTTCTGTGACGGGCATGTCGAATCGTTCAAAAGCCATGTCGTTGATTTGTTCCAGAGCGCCATCGAGCATCAGCTCCATGTCGCTGGCAGCGGTTTCCAGTTCTGCGCGGCTCCATTCCGGGCGAGAGATCAACAGGCGGAGGAAGGCCGAGTGTTCCAGGTCAAGCCCAGGCACGTCCGCGCTCGACTCGGAATTCGGTTCAGCGCTTTCAGTCGGCCGCTCCGCCTCCTCAACCTGATCCTCAGTGAACACCTTGGCGAGGAGGGCGGAGACCTCCGCCGTCTCCCGCTGAAGCTGTGCAATCCGATCATGATCAAGGACGAAACCTTGTTTCGAAGATGAGGCAGGCTGCGCGCCGGGTTCGGCGGATGGGTAAGTGGTGGCAGGCGTCACGGCAATACCCACACCGGCTGCCGCCCCATGGAGGTCGCTGTAAAGCAACTGGCTATCCAATTGCAGTGCCTTATACACACGCTCCAGCAACTTCACTTCCGCAGGGCTGACGATGCCATCGGCCTGCGCCAGATGAGCGAGGAAGCCCGCAATGGTGCGTTTTGCATCGACGGGCAAGGGATCGAGCTTTTTCTTAAGGCTGGCAAGCGTGGGCGGTTGTTGGAGTTGGATTTGCAGATGTGCTTTGAGGCGTTTGTGATGGGCACCGCTCAAGTGACTCCATGAATCGATATGCTGAGCAAGCAGTGTGATTTCTTCGTTGGAGGTATCACCGTCGGCCGAAGCCACTGCACTGGCCAAATCAAGGGTTACCGATGCAGCGTTGTATGCAGCAGACGCACGGAGTGATCCATCTTCAGGCTGGGTTACAAACAACGCGATCCGGTCCTCGGCTTTTGGCGTCTTGCTACCACCCAGTACGTCGGGTTCCATTCCAATATGCAGCGACTCCAATGCGCGGGCCAGAGCGAGTACTTTGTCTCGAGACAATGCGCCCGCGCTTTTAAAGCGCCCTGCGAGCTCTCCAAAACTCATGACGACCAGGTCGTTACCAATCCTGGACTGCAACTCATCCAATTCATCGTGGGCTGCCTTCGGCCAGAGTGCGACAGGAAGCTGCAGGAGCCCCTCAAGTGCCTCTGCGCTTTCAGGGTTTCTTCCCAAATAACGGCTGTAGGGCTCAACTTCGCTGGTGCATTGCTCGACCAGCAGTTGCAAAATTTTACGTGTGCCCGAGGTTGCCATGACGTCAGGCAGATCCCCTAGGGTAAGCGTGGGGGCCTTTATTACGGCAGAGGCAGGGCGATAGCTGGCCTTGAGCTTGGTTTTGTTCTGCGCCAGCGTCAGGCCCGCAGGATAAGCGTTTTCGTACTTGAGCTTGAACAGGCGTGAAAACACATCTTTGCAGCGTATGACTGGCGTGCGTTTACTGATGTTGGGGTCGGCCAACGCCCATGCCAGTGCCCAATCGGCATTCAGCGGATGCTTATTGGCCGCGTGCTGACCTAAACCAATGCGCAGCGGCAGAGGCATTTCGTAGTTGTGCTCGGCCACGTTGGGTGGCAGGCCAAGGTAGAGATTCGCGTCAACAGCGCGGTTGCCCAGGTAGTCAAGGAAGCCTTCTGCATAGCCTCGGAATGACCCATTTCCTCTATAAATACTCAGTAGGCGCCGGACCTCGTCGACTATAAGAGGAACCTCATTATTCACCTTTGAATCGTAAATGGGATCAATGAGGGCTCGACGTTCCAAACCGTAGAAAAACAAAAATACATAACCGGTATCTGCCAACGGATCACTACGCCCACCTGCGAGCCATTGTAGGTATCCGCGCCGCGCTTGCGGTGTAATGGAGTGAAAACTCGGCCAATAAGACATCAGCCGCTCGTTGAGGTCGACGTAATTCTTGGCAATCCGAAGCTTTGGGTTGATGAGTGAAGGCTCTTGAGCATCATGTCTGCTACCGAGTGTGCTCCCGATATAAAACATGCCGCCAGGCAGGGAGAAACCGGCAACTTCGATGATTTCGCCAGCAGGCACCCAGCGGGCGTCGACCTTCTGTGAGCTGATACTTGGAATTTTAAAGGTATTGGCAGGGGTAGAGCCGAGTTGCACCGTATAAAACTCGGGGCTTTCCTCATTGTCCCTATTGCTCGTCGTGACTTCACGCATGGAAAACGTTACGCCTAAGCCTTGTGGCTTTTGCGGGCGTACATTCTTTGCAGCCGATGTTTGAAGCTGATTGAGCCGGCGTTTTCCGCGTTCGGCCAGCAGCCACATAATCGTGCCGATACCCGCTATGACACCGATCGCTATCCAGGCATTTTTGGGGATAGCAGCGAGCGCACTCAATGCCAGAGCAAAAATAATAAGTATGCCGGTGCCACCGGAGTTTTTTGCTTTCTTCCTTGCCATGTGTCATTTCAACCTTGAAAGATGGGTGCTGGCGCAATGGCAGTATCCAATATTTCTAACGCTTGAGCCAATGGCTTGGCTGAGCAGGTGATCGGAAAGTTGAACGATCTTGGATGGAAATGTCATTTCAGCTCGAGATTTAATGCTTAGCGTATTTCATCTGAACGTCGCGGCATTTACGTGAGCCATCCTCAGTAATTTCAAGCATCAGTAATGAGGCCTGTCTGACAACAACCTGAGTCTAACGGAGCCTTCCGCCCCCATTTATAGATACGGCTGACATACCCAGGCAGATATTTCTGTGGGGCTTTCGGTCAATCGCTGGTTCGACACGCCATTAGAGCATTCGTGTTTGTCGGCAGTGGCGGACTATTTCCAGCGCTTGAGCGAATGTGCCGGATCCGCCCCCCTGTATCGGCGCTACGGGGTGGCGTAGGCAGTGTCCTGCCGTCCCTCGGCGTCGTTGTAGACGATCACCTGCCGCCGCTTTGGCACGCGGGCTTTGTGAAGTGCAAGCGCAAGCTAACGGACACATCCATTGATGGTGCGCCACCATGATTGGCGATCAAACGACTATCCCCACTTTTTTCGTACGGAGGTTCAGCCATTAACTGAGGTCATCGACTACCGCTCACGGCGGCTGGGAACGGCGCATGGGAGACTTTTCGAGAACGGAACTGTTGGGCCTTAGACTGGGGGCATTCTTTCAAACGATCCAAAGCATGCCCTCAGATATGCCCCCAATGCAGCAATCCACTGGAAGTGAACGGAGCTCCATGGTTTGTGGAAAGGCAGAAATGATCAGTCGAACAGCCTGCCAGACAAAGCCTAAAGACTCTCAGGATCCCCGAAAAACATCTGAATCCGCGACCTCAACCACCGCTCCCCCGGATCATTATCCTGCGACCCCCGCCATGCCATATGCAGCTCAAACGAGCGCACGGGCAGCGGCGGGTCTTCGGCGCGCAACCCTCCCGCCGCGGTCAACGCTTCAGCCGCATAATCCGGCACTGTGGCCAGAATGTCGGTGCCCGCCAGCAACGTGCCCAGCCCGTTGAACTGCGGCACGGCCAGTACTACGTGGCGTTTGCGGTCGAGTTTCTCCAGCTCTTCATCAATAAACCCGCTCAGGTCGCCGGCGAATGACACCAATGCATGGGGGCGTGAGCAGAAGTCGTCCAGGCTCAGCGAGCCGGGCACGCTGTCGGCGCGCAGCAGTTTTGGCAGGCTGCGCCGCAGTACCTTGCGTTTGGCATTGGCCGGCAGGTCGGCGGTGTAGCTGACGCCGATGGAGATTTCACCGGAGGCGAGCAGACTGGGCATCAGGATGTAATTGACGCGGCGTACCACCAGCACAATGCCGGGGGCTTCGGAACGCAGGCGTTTGAGCAATTGCGGAAGCAGGGCAAATTCCACGTCATCGGACAGGCCGATGCGGAACACGGCGGTGCTGGTGGCGGGATCGAATTCGGCGGCGCGGCTGACGGCGGTGGAAATCGAGTCCAGGGCCGGGGAGAGCAGGGCGAAGATTTCCACGGCGCGGGCCGAGGGTTCCATGCTGCGCCCGGTGCGCACGAACAGCGGGTCATCGAACAGCCCACGCAGGCGCGACAAGGCCGCGCTGATGGCCGGCTGGCCGAGGAACAATTTCTCGGCCGCGCGGGTCACACTGCGCTCATGCATCAAGGTTTCGAATACGATCAAGAGGTTAAGGTCGACACGACGCAGGTCGTTACGGTTCATCTTGTGTCCTGGAAGAGTCTGCAAACTTGATGTGAGCGGTCACACAGGAACCCATAAGGTCCTATTCAGAAGCATGACCGGCATGAATCTTACGGGGAAAGGCTGGTACTCTGCACCGGCTAATTGATTTTTCCTACGATAGTTGAGGTCTGCTCCTCCTTCGCGGAATCAATGACAGACATGTCGACTATTAATGGCGACCGGTGGTCTTACCTGGAAAGCCCAGATAAAGTTCATGGCATTAGAGGTTACTTTGACGAGGTTTGCGATGTCCCGCACGATCCGTTTTCACAAGTTTGGTCCGGCCGAGGTGCTCAAATGCGAAGAGCATGCAGCCGCGCAGCCCGCACCGGGCGAAGTGCAGGTGCGTGTCGAGGCAATTGGCATCAGTTGGTACGACATTCTGTGGCGCCAGAACTTGGCGTCTTCCCATGCGCGCCTGCCTTCGGGCCTTGGTCATGAAATGGCCGGCGTTGTTGTCGCCCTCGGTGACGGCGTGGATGACTTGGCAGTGGGCGATAAGGTGGCCAGTTTTCCGGCCGAGAGCCCCAATGATTACCCGGTGTACGGCGAGCTAATAGTCCTGCCCCGTTCGGCCCTGACCCGGTACCCGGATGTGTTGAGCCCGATTGAAGCCAGCGTGCACTACACGCCGTTGCTGATTGCCTACTTTGCCTACATGGATCTGGCGCGGGTCAAACCGGGGCAGTTTGCCTTGGTGACCGATGCCAGCCATTGTTCCGGCCCATCGTTTGTACAACTGGGCAAGGCCTTGGGTGTGCGGGTGATCGCCGCTACCAAAGACAGTGCCGAGCGCGAATACCTGCTGTCCCTTGGGGCAGAAAAAGTCATCGTCACCGAAGAACAAGACCTGCTCATGCAGATCAACAAGTTCACCGATAACCGTGGCGTGGACGTGGTATTCGATGGCCTGGGTGGCCCGCAGATGTCGCTGCTCGGTGATGTGCTGGCACCGCGTGGCAGCTTGGTGCTGTATGGCCTGCAAGGCGGCAACCAGACGCCGTTCCCGGCCTGTGCGGCGTTCCAGAAGAACATTCAGTTCTTCGTGCACTGTATCGGCAACTTCACGGGCAAGCCGGAGCTGGGCATCATCCAGGACCAGGTGGCAGTGCAGCGCGCCTTGCGTGAGATCAACCAACTGACGGCCGATCGGGTGCTGGTCCCACTGAAAACCACGGTGTTTCCGTTCGGTAAGTTCGTCGAAGCACATCGATACATGGACGAATGCCCGTGTCGCGAGCGTGTGGCGTTGCAGGTTGAAGCTGTTTGAGCTGTAGGAGTATTCGTAAATGAATACGTTGGCGTCTGGGCCTATGAGGCAAATGCGCCATTTGACAGGGCTTAACCCGCATCGGGGTTGAGCCGCCGCGAGGGTGTTGCGCCCTGCAAACAATACCTTTTTTCCTTACGCCGCCCTGAATTCCAGCGCGGCGCTGTTGCGTGCGCGCCAAAAAAGTTCGGTCGCCTGCCCATCTGAACTGCTTTCAGGCGTTGTTCTGTATCTGTTAATCATTATTTGAGTGCCGATAATTGTGTCTTCGCTGTCATCTCAAGGATTGAGCAATGATTGAATACCTGACATTAACGTCTCGCACCTCTGAAACTAGCGATGCACGGGTCGCCTTCTCGAAAGTGCAAAACAAATACGCAGTCGCTTTACCTGAGCCAACAATGAGCGGGTAACTAATATGCGTCGGACGTTTCCTTAGTTGCTTAGTTAAAGTGGTGTAGGGCGTTGTCGGAATATTCCTAAGACATGCGGCCAGCCGCGCTGGAAGCCGTGCACGCCCACGACTCAGCATCGGTGGCGCCATTGACTGCTCCGGTGAGTGGTCCTGCGATTTTGTTGCAGGGTGCTAATGTTGAATCAACCTCGCACGATGCAACTGACGACAAACTTATAGATGTAATGGGTCGAGCAATGACAATTGATAATTGCTTGAAGCTAATATTTCAATTCAGGTAGTAGAACGATGAGCGCTATTCATGAGCAAGCCATGAACTATGTTTACCAGCAAGTTCTGCAACGGTTGGTCGGGCACTTTACCCGTGACGAACGTACCGCACTGCAACTGTTGATCCAGCGAATTGTGGTAGCGGCCGGTGGCATGGAACAAGTAGGCAACTACAAAGTGCTGATTGCTCACGGCGGGGGTGAGGTCAGCAGCTACACCCTGGCGCTGTTGCGTGCGGCGCAACTGAGCATCGCCGGGCGTGCACCCAAGACTTTTCATCTGCGCGTGGCAACGTTGCGGCATCCGGGTATGACTCAGGCAACGCTTGATTCACTGCACCAGGGCTATGGCGCGTTGTTCTTCCATGATGATTCTCGGGTTGAACTGCTGATGGTCGAAAACCATGAAGTACTGCCCTTTAATCATCAGCGCCCGGCGTCCAGTGCCGGGCGTGAAGTCAGCCAGCGCAATATGCTGATGATAGGGCACCTGACGTCCGGGGACATTCGCGCCATCCTGCGCAACGACACGTATCTGGCCCTTGGCGATTTCTATCAGCGGGTTGCTACCTGGAACGGCGGTGTGCACGCGGTGGTCAGCGGCGATTCGGTGCGCAAGCAAAGCCAATACATCGCGTGGCTGAAGAAAAATGCCCTGGCAACCGGTCTCGCGTTCGCGCCCGGCAAGCCGACATCGCTCAACGGGTTGTTTGCACGCATGGAAGAATGGAGCGTCGGCTGCTACCGCGACCTCTATGGCGAGCACTACGCGGGCACCGAGAACCCAGGCCGGGGCGGGCACCGGCATTTGGCCTACATCGGTATTGCCGACCTGCTCGACGATGTCGACGTCGCGCGCGCGCCGCTGCTTACGGAGTTTCTGGCTCACAAGCGCGACCCGTTCGAGTTCCAGTTCAGCCACCCAGCCTATCCAAACCCATTGCTCATGGCACATATGTACGGCTTGCAGGCCCAATGCCTGCGTGAGCTCTCCTATGAGCACGGTGTCGAAGGTTTTGTTCGTCACGCGGCAGACTACATGCTGCGCAGACGCGTCCCCATTGAGTTGATCACCGAGGCGTCCAGCCCGGATGGGCGGGTATTGTCGACCACCTACGCCCAGGCGTTTTTTGGTCTGGATGAAAGTCAGTTGACTTGCCTGCTGTTCGCGCCTTTCGTTCAGCATGGCGAACGGCTGGAGGGCTTCTTGCGTCAATGCCATCCCGGCATGTTGGTGGCACTGCCCGAACTGCACAAGGCGCTGCAGGGCAAGCCTGCTGCGGACATGTTGCATCAGTGGCTGGTAGACACCAGTGGTTTGCCGCTGGCCTTATTGCAGCATTTGTATCGCAAGCGAACATTGCCGGCTGCGCACGGCTCTCGCATCCACAAACAACTGTTTAGCCGGCCCGAGGCCCGGATCGCCCAAGTGTCGGGGCGCTAGCACCGTGCATTGGCGTATAGATGCCGGTGAGCGGCGATGAACCTGAGGGGAGAGCGGCAGGCAGACTTTGCCTATCAGGCGGTGTACCGCTACATGATCAACCTGATCAACGAAGTCAGCCTGGAAACGCCGGTCAAGTTGCCGTCGTTGCGTCAGTTGTCGACACGCATGAACGTGTCGATCTCGACGATTCAGTACGCTTACTCTTTGCTGGAAAAGGAAGGGCGGGTCTACTCGGTGGCCAAGTCTGGCTATTTCGCCTGGCCTGTGGCGACAAACCCGCCGGTCATGGCGGGCGCCGACCTGCTTGAGCGGCTGTATGCGGCGGCGCGACGCCCGACCATGGTTGTGCTCAGTGGTGATGAGCCGGCGTTGTTGGGGTCACTGGATGGCGCTTTGCTTGCGCTGGAGCGCCAGCTGGTGCGCAGGTATCCACACCACCTGCAACCGTCGCAACCTTCTGGCGTATGGGAATTACGGGCGGCATTGGCGGCCCGTTATACCTCGTCGCCTAGCCATTGCTGGCAGGCCGACGAGGTGTATATCGGCGCCGATCTTCAGGGCGTACTGCAAATCCTGATCGACACGCTTGGCCTCGAGGGTACGGTGGTGCTGGCTGAATCGCCCTGCGATTACCTGGTCTTGCGCCTGTTACAAAGCGCTGGCGTGCGGGTTATCGAACTGCCCTGGCACGCCGATGGCAGCTTCGACTTGGCCACGTTCGAGCACCTGCTCAAGCACGAACCGGTGCACCTTGTGCTGCTGTCCTCCGTGGTCAGCATGCCCTCGGGTAACGCGCTGACGCTACCTGAACGGCTGCAAGTAGCGCATTTGCTGGAGCGGCACGCCTGTTGGTTGCTGGAGAACGACACGTTTGGTGAGCTGAGCTTCGTGTCGTCGCAAACGGCTTTGCGCAACCTGGTCAACCCGCAGCGGCTGATTGTGTTTTCTTCGTTCGAAAAGGTGTTGGGGCCAGAAGCGCCGTTTGGGTACCTACTGACGCAGCAAATGGGCAGTGAGTTGCAGCGCCAGTTTTTGCTGCGCTCATTTCGACTTTCATCCATTCGGCAACGCGCCATTGCTCGGCTATATGAGAGCGGGCGGTTGGATCAGCACTTGCAGACGTTATGCCAGCGCCTTCAGGAACAGGCGCAAGCCATGAGCCATCGGTTGGATGTGCATATGCAAGGGCGTGTGAGTTATCGAATGCCTATCGCCGGGGCAAGTTTCTGGTTGCAGTCGGTGGTGCCGGTGGATATGCGTCTGGTGTTCCAGCGCATGCTCGCCCAGCAGGTCGTGATTGCGCCGGGGGAGTTGTTCAGCCTCTTAGGCTTGCATCACCAGCATATGCGCTTGAGTCATACGTTCAGCGGCCACCCCAATCTGGATATTGTCCTGAATGCGCTGGCTCAGGCGCTGCTCCAGGCACAGACCGATTAATGTGTGAAACTTCTCTCCGAATTGTGGGATCGATAACATCGCTCAGTAGTCCAACTCTGAGTAAACTGTCATTTTTTCCGAATCCTTATTTTCCGAGGTTTATGCATGACTATCAGTCCTTTTGCGGGCAAACCGGCGCCGGCTCAGTTGCTGGTGGATATCCCGCGACTGGTCACGGCCTATTACACCGGCCAGCCTGATGCAGCAATCTCTACCCAGCGTGTAGCCTTTGGTACCTCCGGGCACCGAGGCAGTTCGTTCGAGCTGAGCTTCAATGAATGGCATGTGCTGGCGATCAGCCAGGCGATCTGCCTGTACCGTGAAGCCCAAGGCATCACAGGGCCGTTGTTCGTTGGCCTGGATACCCATGCATTGTCCACGCCGGCCGGTGCCAGTGCCCTGGAAGTGCTGGCTGCCAATGGCGTGCACGTCATGCTGGCTGAGGGCGATGAGTACACACCGACCCCGGCGATTTCCCACGCCATCATTTGCTACAACCGCGGCCGCACCAGCGGCCTGGCGGACGGCATTGTGATCACCCCGTCGCACAATCCGCCGCAGAGTGGCGGCTACAAGTACAACCCGCCCAATGGCGGCCCGGCCGATACCCACGTCACCAAGTGGATTGAAGCCAAAGCCAATGAACTGCTAGCCAACAAGCTTGCTGGGGTCAAGCGCATCACCCATGCCCAGGCGCTCAAGGCGGACACCACTCATCGCCATGACTACCTCAACAGCTATGTAGCCGACCTGATCAATGTGATCGATATGGACGCGATCCGTAGCGCTGATCTGCGCCTGGGCGTTGATCCATTGGGCGGGGCGGGGGTGCGCTACTGGTCGGCGATTGCCGAGCACTACCGCCTGAACCTGGAGGTGGTGAACACCGAAGTGGATTCCACCTTCCGCTTCATGAGCGTGGACTGGGATGGACAGATCCGCATGGACCCATCCTCCAGCTACGCCATGCAGAGCCTCATTGGTCTCAAGGAACGTTTTGACGTGGCGTTTGCCTGTGACCCGGATCATGACCGTCACGGTATCGTCACGCCCTCCGGCGGCCTGTTGGCGCCGAACAACTACCTGGCGGTGTCCATCGATTACCTGTTCCAGAACCGTCCTGATTGGCGAGCCGATGCGGCGGTGGGCAAGACCGTGGTCAGCAGTGGCCTGATCGATCGCGTGGCTGCACGTATGGGCCGGCGCCTGTATGAAGTGCCGGTGGGCTTCAAATGGTTTGCCGATGGCTTGTTCGAAGGCTCGTTGGGTTTTGGCGGCGAAGAAAGCGCTGGTGCTTCGTTCCTGCGCAAGGACGGCACGGTCTGGAGCACTGACAAGGACGGCCTGATCCCGGCCTTGCTCGCAGCGGAAATGACCTCGCGCAAGGGCCAGGATCCCAGCCAGATCTACCGCGGCCTGACCGATGCACTCGGCGAACCGTTTGCCATTCGCGTGGATGCCAAGGCGACCCCGGCGCAGAAAGCCCTGCTGGGCAAGCTGTCGCCGGAGCAGGTGACGTCCACCCAATTGGCCGGCGAGAGCATCCAGCAGATCCTCAGCCATGCCCCGGGCAATAACCAGGCGATTGGCGGCTTGAAGGTCATGACGGAAAACGGCTGGTTTGCTGCGCGGCCATCGGGTACCGAGGACATCTACAAGATCTACGCCGAGAGTTTTATCGGCGAAGAACACCTCAAGCAGCTGGTGGAAGAGGCGCAGGTGCTGGTGGACGGCGCAATTTCCCAGTAACTGTGTAGGAGGGGGCTTGCCCCCGATAGCGGTGGGTCAGTCACAGATGTGTTGACTGGCATAACCTCATCGGGAGCAAACTCCCTCCCACATTAGATAGCAGCATGATGCAAGATCAGGCCAGGTCGACCAGCACGATCTCGCTGTCCTCGATCGCCGTCACCCGCAACACTTGCTCATCCTCAACGGCCACGCCGTCTCGCGCCTGTGCGCGCAAACCATTGACTTCAATTACGCCGGTTGCCGGCACCAGGTACGCCCGGCGTCCGTTGTCCAGCCGGTATTCGGCGCTTTCCCCAGCTTTCAGGTTCGCCGCCACCAAGCGTGCATCGGCACGAATGCGCAGGCTTTCACTGTCGCCAGCCTTGCCGCTGGCCAGCGTCACAAAGCCTTCACGATTACCTTGCGGAAACGGCTTGGCACCCCAGGACGGTGGCAAGCCGGCCTCATTCGGGATGATCCAGATCTGGAAGATCTTGGTCGGGGTGGCCTCCAGGTTGTACTCGCTGTGGGCGATCCCGGTACCAGCGCTCATCACCTGTACATCGCCCGCCTCGGTGCGGCCTTTGTTGCCCAGGTTATCGGCATGGCTGATTGCGCCTTCGCGTACGTAGGTGATGATTTCCATGTCGCGGTGCGGGTGCTGGGGGAAACCGCTGCCAGGCGCGATGATGTCGTCGTTCCATACCCGCAAATTGCCCCAGTGCATACGCTCGGGGTCGTGGTATTCGGCGAATGAAAAGTGGTGATGGGCGTCGAGCCAGCCATGATGGGCGCCGCCGAGGGTGTTGAAAGGTCGAAGTTCAAGCATGATCGTCTCCTGTGAATGAGCCCATCATCCAGCAGCGCATGATCGATAAAAAGCGTAAAAAATGCCTGATTCCTATCCATCAATTCGATCATTTAAACCTGCTTCAACTTTCACTTCATCGCCTAACTACATGACCGTAAAGCAATTGGCTGGAACTGAGCGTCGATTCCGGCGACCATGGCGGCCTTGTCAAAGCCAAGCTCATCGCAGGAGTCCGCGTGCCGCAACAAAAGCCTGATCTGCCCCCTGAACTGCGCCCCTTGGCTGAAATGCCGTTATTGAAGCGGCTGGCCGCTCGCCTGTTCGGCCATGGCCTCACCCGTTTGCGCGCGCAGCACCGGTTTTCCTGGCTGCATGGCCAGGCCGACGGTTTTCGCAATGGGCATGAAGCCGGTGTGGAATATGGGTATCGCGAGGGTAAGGCCGATGGTCTTGAAGAGGGCCGGCAAGTCCTGTTGATTCGCGACTTTCGCCCTGATGAGCACCGAGCGCCCGGTGTGGATGACAGCCTGTTCGACGATTGGCGATTGCCGCTCACCGCCGATGTGAAGAAGCGCATGAAGGCGGATGTGGCACGCCTGCTGTCAGCCCACGCGCAGCCGAGCACAGCGCAGTGGAAGATGATCTTCAGCGACACGCCCTCGACCTCGGTGATTGCGGGCGCCGGCGCAGGTAAATCGACCTCCCTGGTGTTGCGTATCCTGTTGCTCACCCATTACCTGGGTTTTGAGTTGAGTTCGATGACTGTGGTGACGTTCACCCGCGAGTCGCGCAAGGACTTCATCAACAAGCTCATGGAGATTCTGAGCCTGTGGGGCCAACCCCTTGACCTGAAACAAGCCCAGGCGGTGGTGCGTACGTTTCACTCGCGCATCCTGCCGATGGTGCGCAGCCTGCCGGGTTTTGAACGGCTGCAAGCCTTTGAAAACCTCAGTGGCGGCTTCGAAGACGCCGATAGCAATGCCTTCGATCTACGTATCAGTGATGCCCAGCGCCAACATATGAACGCCTGTTATCACCGTTTGCAGGGGCATCATGCGCGTTTTCGCGAGTTGATTGCGCCGCTGGCTCGCCAGGGCCTGCAGCTCAAGGAGCTGGAACGCGATCATCCGGACGTGCAAAAGCGCATGGCCGTGACCGAGTTGGCGGCCAAACGTGATGAAGAACTCTGCGACGTGATCGAGGACCTGTGGTTCCGCGCGGGCGCCTGGCCGATCAAAGGCATCGAACCCAGCCGTCAGACCTTTGAAATCAACGGTGCCAAGTTTCATTGCCACGGCTATATCCCGCAGTTGGATGCCTGGGTCGTATTAGGTTTCGATGCGCGGGAAAACGCCGGGATCAGCCGCCCAAACTCAAAATTATCGGTGCGCGCAGAGTGGGCGGTAAAGCGCACCCTGTTTCAAGCTTTCTGCCATAAGCCATTGATATGGCTTGATAACTACGATTCATCCAAGCGCCTTTTAAGCAGTCTGGCCGGCGAAGCCACGGCCGGGCCGGGCTTTGATTACAAGGTCAAGGGTGAACTCGCCTCGGCCCCGCTGCTGGACAGTTTTGTCATGGCGGCCGGGTTTATCGAGAACCTCGGGCTGGACGTACCGATGGCCGTGGGCCAGATGAGCTTCGCCAAGGATGACCCGGATCGGTTGTTCTTCGAGGCCTTGAGCATTTTCTGGAAGGCCCTGGAAGACCACCTGCTCGATCAATCACCGCCGATCATGACCTACAACCGAATGTTTTCCCTGTTTGGCGAAAATACCCCGGAGAACCTCAAGCTGCTCAGTGATCCCTTGCTGCGGCCGATGTCACACCTGATGATCGACGAATTCCAGGATGTATCGCCGCAGATTGTCTCGTGGATCCGTGCCACGCTGCGGGAAATCCGCAGTCGCGGCCCGGCCATGCACGTCGGGCGTGGGGCGCAACGCTCATCCTTACTGTGTGTCGGCGATGACTGGCAGTCGATTTATGGCTGGCGCGGCAGTTCGCCCAAGTACTTCATGGAGTTCAACCAGGAATTTGTCGCACCGAGCACCACTCGCGTGATGCTGGGCGAGAACTACCGCAGCCACCAACACATCATCGACGCGGCCGAGCATATCGTGCGCACCGCACCGGCCATCCCCGGCAAGAAGGCCAAGGCCAGTGGCGAGTCCAAGGCGTTGGTGCCGGTCACCGTGCTGGAGCGCGACGACGCGGCGCTCGGCCGGCTGTTGCTGGAGCATTATCAACGCGGGGATACGGTCTTGATGCTTTATCGAAAAAGCAGCGATAAGTTGCTGATTCAAGAGCATATTCAGTCTGTTGTTAATGTGGATTCTAGCTTGCCGATCCACGAGCGCCGTCTGAAACAGCTCACTTACCACAGCGCCAAGGGCCTGCAGGCCGATGCAGTATTTCTGCTTGGGGACTGCCAGCATCTCACCAGCTCGCCCTACAAAAACCAGGTCTACCGCATGGCGGGCTTGGGAAAGGAAGGTGACAGCGAGCCGTACGACAATGCGCAAAAGGACGAAATACTACGACTGGCCTACGTCGGTATTACCCGAGCGGTCAGCCACTGCTACTGGTATGTGGAAAAGTCGGAGGGCCAGGGTGTAAATGTGCCCAGGGCATCCGAGCGGGTGGATGGCAAGAAAGCGTTTTTCGACGATCAGCGCTGAACCTTCAGCTGACACACAGCAAAATGCGGGAGGGGCTTGTCCGCTCCCGCATCAGGTAATCGGCGGCTGACAAATACTATTCAGGCCCGCAACGACAACGGCGGCACAAAACACTCCAGCTCATCCTCCACGGCCTCGATAATGCGCTCCACATCAGCGGCGTTCATCACTGTGGCGCAAGGTATGCCGGCGATGGCGATCAATGTTTCACCGCTGGCGCGGTCGAACAGGCGGGCGATCATGCTGCCGGGGGCATCCATACTCCCCTCGAAGCCCATCGGATGAAAATGCCAGCGCATCAACTGGCACGCATTGGGAAAAGTCACTTTGTTCATGTTGCCTACCTTGTTCATTGAGCGCTTCCTTTAGCTCGCGGCAGGGGTCAGGACCTTCGTTGGTCAAGACGGCGAAGAACTTAAAAATAGCATTCGTTCGCAAGTACAAGGTGAGTTTTTCGGCCCCGTTCGGCGGTTCTTTTACCTGATTTTGATGTGGATCATGTCCTACAGCAGATTAGGCAAAAGGCCATTACTTCGAATGGTCGTCTGGCCATTGTGGGGGGCGGGTAGATTTAGGCAATCTCAAGCATTTTGTTCGCTGTGCTGGCGCAGGATTCGACTTGCTCCCGATGGCGGCCTCAGGGCCGACCAGGGTGCTGGATCAGCCGAGTACATATCCGTTGTTTGGGTAACGGCCACTATTGGTTCCGCTTTTACAGCGGGTCACTTTCGAAAAGCGCGAAAATAACCAAAGCGCTCTTGCCCCACCACTCGGCACCTCGCTTAGGCTCGGTGTGCCCGTAATCCGACAGGGATTTGGGGGGCCGCCGCCACGCGCCATCCATGGCGCGGGGCGGCTAAACCGGCATCCCTGCCGGTTTACCCCCCAAATCCCTGTCGAATTCCGGCCAGCGTGGTTTGACGGGGCGCTTAAGATCAAGATCAAAAGCAGATCAAGGTCAAGATCAAGAGCGGCTCGCTTCGCATCGTGGTTACGTTGGCTGCTATCAAGTTGTGCAACGTCGGTTTATATCGCACCGGACGTAATTGACACTTTTCAGATAATTAACCGGCCACTGGTTAAATAAATAATGGCGTCATGATTAAGACATTTTCTGTCAACTATTCCGAATGGAAAGAAGGGGTGTCACTGTGAGAGATTTCGGCCGCAACACGTAACACTCTCACATAACTGATTATCAACAGGTGACTTATATGTCTTCCATAGAAAGCCTTCCAATCGGCGGTACATGGACCCAGTCCGAGTTACGTGGCACAGACCAGCGCGAACGGCTGGAGGCCAGGCGCGGCGAGCCTTCAGTGCTGGTCGGCGGGGCAGGCGGCGACCAGCTGGTGGGGCGTCAGGGTGCCAATACATTCAAATATGAAAAAAGCACCGACTCCCTCAGCGATGATCCGGACACGATCCTGAATTTCAATCCGAAAGAAGATGAGATCGATGTGTCCCTGATGTTAAAGGACCACGCTATATCAGCAATCAATATTCAACCAGGCCCGCCTGTGGAGGTGGGCGATGTGCAACTGAGCCACGCGTTCGGCGTGAGTACATTGACTATCAAAGTCAATGCCGAAGGGCCGAACTTTTCCGTACGCGTTGATGGTGTAAATCTGTTGCCGCAGCATATTAATTTCTTCCATTCGGATTAAGCCTACGGGTTCTCCAGGTCATGCCCCAGCGACTGGATAAACAGTGAAAACAACTCGGGCTGTGACGAGATATCGAGCTTGGCGTAAAGGTGCCTGCGGTGCACTTTGACCGTGTCCGGCGAGATCTTGAGGCGTTCGGCCATGGCCTTGGAGGAAAAACCCCGTAACACCAGGCGAGCGATTTCCAGCTCGCGGTCCGACAGTACACCACTGCCGAAATGACTCAGCGCGTCCCGAATCTGGCTGTCTATTGCCGGTGCTCGCTGAGTGCTTTGCTGCCAGTGCTGCTGCATCAATGGCAGCACCCAAGCAGCCAGTGTGGTCAACAGCCCGGTTTCCTCAAAGCTGAAGCGTCGCTGCATACCCAGGGACAGTGAAAGCGTGCCCGTGCCGGGCAATTGCAGGATCAACTGCACTTCGTCTTCCAGCACGTTGTCGTGGAAGTAGTTGAGGAAGTACTCACTCTGGCGAAAATGGTCCGGCGCCACTTCCTCCAGGCGGTACACGCCGCTGGCATAGTTCTCGCGGCACGCCTGGTAGAACGGATCGAGCAGGTACAGACCGTTGAGGTACACCAGCATCGACGCCGGTTTGCTGCTGGGCTGGGCGTCGTACTCCTCAAGGGCCTGGGGCGGGCCGTCCAGCGGGTAGAAAATCGCCAGGGCGTTATCGAAGGGCAGGCATTGGTGCAATAACAGCACCAATTGTTTCCAGAACCGTTCGGTGCCGATTTGTGACAGGGTGCGCCCCAATCCCGCGTGCATGCCGATTTCCCGGAACAGGCTCATATCACTGGCTCCCCTCAAAAGATCGGCCAAGGGTTCGGCTTTTAGCCGGTACCGTCAAGGGGAGTACGCCAATAGGGGAATTGGCCTACCGGCCCGCCAGCCGATAACGTCGCCACTATTCAACGGGAAGCATATCCCGCACACACATCATTTTTCGTTCCTGCCTCACACCAAAAACAACGACAGAGGATAACGATATGAGCGCTACCCCCACGCCCGATGGCGTGCTCAAGCCCACCTTGAGCGTCTTTGATGTAGTGGCTATCACCGTTTCTGCGGTGACGCCGGCCAGTTCCGTATTTGTGATCGCCCCGTTCGCCATTCAGCAAGCGGGCAGCGGTGTGTTCCTGGCGTTTGTGATGGCCGGGCTGCTGGCGTTGATGTTCGCCTTCTGTTACGCCGAACTCGGACGCGCCCATAACAGTGCCGGTGGCGAGTATGTGTATGCCAAGCGCGTGTTTGGTGGCATGGCCGGCTACGCCACGTTCCTGACAGTGCTGGTGATGTTGCTGTTTATCCCGCCGGTATTGGCGACTGGTGCGGCGACTTATCTGAATAATGCCTTGGGCACGAACTTCGACTCCCAAACTGTCGCCCTGGTGATCGTGGTGTGCAGCTACGCCCTGGGCATTCTCAATATCAAGCTCAATGCCTGGATTACCGGCACCTGCCTGCTGTTGGAAGTGGCAGCGTTGCTGGTGATTGTGGTGATCGGCTTCGGCAACCCGGTGCAGCCGGCCAGCGTATTGTTCCAGCCGCAGATCGTCGAAAACGGCGTGTTGCACCTCGCGCCCTGGGCCCTGGTGATCGGTGCCGTCGGTATTGGCCTGTTCTCATTCAATGGCTACGGCCCGGCAGTGTTGCTGGCCGAAGACATGAAATGCGGCGGCAAGGGGGTACACAAGGCGGTGCTGTGGTCCCTGGGGTTGGTGGTGGTGATCGAACTTGTGCCAATCACCGCACTCTTGATCGGCGCGCCGTCCCTGAGTGAGATGATCAGCAGCCCCGACCCCATTGGCTATCTATTGACCAGTCACGGTAATGAAACCCTGTCGCGGTTGGTCAGTGCCGGGATTTTCCTGTCGGTGTTCAACGCAATTGTGGCCATTGTCATCCAGATCGGCCGGGTGGTGTTCAGCAGCGGACGCGATGCACTGTGGACGCCGAGTATCAACAAGCTGTTCACGCGGATTCATCCGCGCTGGGATTCGCCGTGGCTGGCTACGTTGTTCCTGGCGATTCCTTCGGCGCTGTTGAGTTTCAGCTCGAACCTGGCGGATCTGACGTCGTTCAGCGTGTTGCTGATCATGCTGGTGTACCTGGTGGTGGCGCTGAGCGCGCTGATGAGCCGGGTGCTGCTGCGTGATCGCGAACATCCCTATCGCATGCCATTGTGGCCGTTGCCGGCCGTGCTGGCGGTGCTCGGCGCGGGGTATCTGTTAGTGATCTTGATCCTTGAGGCGTCGATGCGCGACATCATGGTCATTATCGGCTTGCTGGCGCTGTCGGTGATTTTGTATTGCATCAGTGGCCGGTCGAGTCCGGTCTTTCAGAAATTGTAAGGAGTGGGTATGCGCGCACGTCAATTGGGTATCACGCTGGGGCTGGGCACGCCTGGCGAATTGAATGCCATCACCGATGTTCCCGGGGTTCGCGTCGGCCACACCACGCTCAAGACGCGTATCGACGGCAAGCAGGTGCGTACCGGCGTGACGGTGGTCCAGCCGCGCGCCGGTGAGGCCCGGCATCAACCCTGTTTTGCCGGGTACCACGTGCTGAACGGCAATGGTGATGCCACCGGCCTTGAGTGGATCAACGAGGCCGGATTGTTGACCACGCCGATGGCCATCACCAACACCCACAGCGTCGGGATCGTGCGTGACACCTTGATCGCCCTGGAGCGCGAACGCCTGCAAGACCCCGCGGTGTACTGGTGCATGCCGGTGGTCATGGAAACCTATGACGGCCTGCTCAACGATATCTGGGGCCAGCATGTGCAACCTGAGCATGTGCGCCAGGCACTCGACCATGCCGAAACCGGCCCGGTGCAGGAAGGCGCCGTGGGCGGCGGCACCGGGATGATCTGCCATGAGTTCAAAGGCGGCATCGGCAGCGCATCCCGGCGCTTGTCGGCGGAGCAGGGCGGCTGGACCGTCGGCGTATTGGTGCAGGCCAACCATGGCAAGCGCCAGGAGCTGCGGGTCGATGGCTACCCGGTGGGCCGACATTTGATGGACATCACTTCGCCCTTTGCCGAGCAGGGCACGCCCGGCATGGGGTCCATCGTGGTGATTATCGCCACCGACGCGCCGTTGCTGCCCCATCAGTGCCAACGCCTGGCGCAGCGGGCGTCCATCGGTATCGCACGCACCGGTGGCGGCACCGAGGATTCCAGCGGTGACTTGTTTCTGGCCTTTGCCACCGGTAATCAGGATTTGCCGCAGGCGGACTACGGGCGCAAGGACCTGCCGCTGCGTACCGCGTTGCATATGGTCAATAACGATCATATTTCTCCACTGTTCAGCGCGGCGGCGGAGGCAGTGGAAGAAGCAATCATCAACGCGATGCTGGCAGGGGAAGACATGACCACACAGGCGGGTGTCCAGGTGCCTGGCCTGGCCGGCGAGACCCTCTTGGCAGCATTGCACAAGTGTGGCTGGAGTGTGCCCCGGCAATAGGGGACACTGCACTTTAATAGTGCAAGTAGTGGCTATTTAATGCCGCTAATGACACCGTGACAATATATTGGATCCATTACTCAAGTGCGCCGCTCAACTTAGAGCGGCTTTACTGCTATTTAATATTTAAATAATGCGGCGCTCGAATTCGGCGGGTAAAAGCAAGCGTTCCCAGTAAACACTGCGTGCGACTTCCTCAAGTTGTACCTGTGTCACATTTTTGCTGTGGAAATAGATGTAGACGAAAGATTTCAAGTTGTGTCAGTTTTCTTACGCCTTCAAAAGAGGTGAGTGATAGGACTATCCTCGCCCGCGAGGTTCCTATCGAACAAAGACTGATGCACTTGCAAACAAGGAAGTACGTTTATGTCAAAAGTAAAAGACAAAGCTATTGTATCTGCCGCGCAAGCCAGCACTGCTTACTCGCAAATCGATAGCTTCAGCCATTTGTATGACCGTGGCGGTAACCTCACAGTCAATGGCAAACCGTCCTACACCGTGGACCAGGCAGCGACCCAGCTGCTGCGGGATGGCGCCGCGTATCGGGACTTTGATGGCAACGGCAAGATCGATCTGACCTACACCTTCCTCACCTCGGCTACCCAGAGCACCATGAACAAACATGGCATCTCAGGGTTCAGCCAGTTCAACGCCCAGCAGAAAGCACAGGCCGCACTGGCCATGCAATCCTGGTCGGATGTCGCCAACGTAACCTTTACCGAAAAGGCTTCCGGCGGTGACGGTCACATGACCTTCGGCAACTACAGCAGCGGCCAGGACGGCGCCGCGGCCTTCGCTTACCTGCCCGGCACCGGTGCGGGCTACGATGGCACCTCGTGGTACCTGACCAACAACAGCTACACGCCGAACAAGACTCCGGACCTGAACAACTATGGTCGGCAGACCCTGACCCACGAAATCGGCCACACCCTGGGCCTGGCTCACCCTGGCGACTACAACGCCGGGAACGGCAACCCGACCTATAACGACGCGACCTATGGACAGGACACGCGTGGCTATAGCCTCATGAGTTACTGGAGCGAGAGCAACACCAACCAGAACTTCAGCAAAGGTGGCGTCGAGGCTTACGCTTCCGGCCCGCTGATCGACGACATCGCCGCGATCCAGAAGCTCTACGGTGCCAACCTCAACACCCGCGCCGGCGACACCACCTACGGGTTCAACTCCAACACCGGGCGTGATTTCCTCAGCGCCACATCCAACGCCGACAAGCTGGTGTTCTCGGTGTGGGACGGTGGCGGCAACGACACCCTGGACTTCTCTGGCTTCACTCAAAACCAGAAGATCAACCTCACTGCCACCTCGTTCTCCGATGTTGGCGGCCTGGTCGGCAACGTGTCGATCGCCAAGGGCGTCACCATCGAGAACGCATTCGGCGGTTCGGGCAACGACCTGATCATTGGTAACCAAGTCGCCAACACCATCAAGGGCGGGGCCGGCAACGACCTCATCTACGGCGGCGGCGGTGCGGACCAACTGTGGGGCGGGGCCGGCAGCGATACCTTCGTGTACGGTGCCAGTTCCGATTCTAAGCCAGGGGCTGCGGACAAGATCTTTGACTTCACCTCCGGTTCCGACAAGATCGATCTGTCGGGCATCACCAAGGGTGCGGGCTTGAGCTTCGTCAATGCGTTCACCGGCCATGCCGGCGATGCTGTGCTGAGCTATGCCTCGGGTACTAACCTGGGCACCTTGGCCGTGGACTTCTCCGGGCACGGCGTGGCGGATTTCCTCGTCACCACCGTTGGCCAGGCAGCCGTCAGCGACATCGTGGCCTGATGCACGGCGCGGCGCCTCGGCGCCGCGCTCCAGGATGGAGCTTTATATGCCACGTTTTTCTCATTTGATCGCCTGTGCTTCGCAGGTGTTGTTCGTTTTGGCAGGAGCCCACGCAATGGCTAGCAGTCTTGTATTACCGACCTCCGCCCAGTTGGCCGGGCATTGGCAATTGAAGCAGCAGGACCAGGTATGCGCGCTGGATTTATTGGAACAGGCCAATGCCCTGGGAGGCGATATCGCTTGTGTGGAGCAATGGCTGGGCGACAAGCCACAGACGTGGTCGCCAACGCCGGACGGCATTTGGCTGTTTAACGCCGAAGGCTCAGGGATCACGCATTTGAATCGCCAGAAAGAAGGCGAATATCAAGCCCGCACTAAAACCGGGCAAGTTGTCGAGCTGAAACGAATGCCTTAGTTAAAAGTTATAAGCATATAACTCGATTTAGTAGTTGGCCATGCGCTTCATCGGCAGGGCGACTATTACGTGCAGTGCGCTCCAGGAAGATAAAACAATATGGCGAAGTCCCAAGGGGTTGCGCCCTTATTCAGGGCGCTGGGTGAATACAAGAGTATTTTGATCAGCGTTGGCTGTTTCACGGCATTGATTAACCTGCTGATGCTGGTGCCGTCGATTTACATGTTGCAAGTGTATGACCGTGTGTTGTCCTCCCAGAATGAAACCACCCTGGTGATGTTGACGCTGATGGTCGTGGGCTTCTTTGCGTTTATTGGCCTGCTTGAGGTTATCCGCAGCTTTATCGTGATTCGCATTGGCAGCCAGTTGGAGCGGCGTTTCAATCTGCGCGTGTACAAGGCCGCATTCGAACGCAACCTGCAACGCGGCCAGGGTCATGCCGGGCAATCCCTGGGCGACCTGACCGCGCTGCGTCAATTCATCACCGGGCCTGCGTTGTTCGCGTTCTTTGATGCGCCATGGTTCCCGATCTACCTATTCGTGATTTTCCTCTTCAACGTGTGGCTCGGCGTGCTGGCCACGGCTGGCGCGGTATTGCTGATTGCCCTGGCTTGCCTGAATGAATACCTGACCAAAAAACCATTGGGCGAGGCGGGTGTGTTTTCCCAGCAGTCGACCCAGTTGGCCACCAGCCACCTGCACAACGCCGAGACGATCCAGGCGATGGGTATGCTCGGTGCGTTGCGCAAACGCTGGTTCGACGTGCATTCGCAGTTTTTGGGCTTCCAGAACACCGCCAGCGATACCGGGTCGGTCATTACCTCTCTGAGCAAATCCCTGCGCCTGTGCCTGCAATCTTTGGTATTGGGGCTGGGCGCCTACCTGGTGATCAAGGGCCAGATGACCGCCGGGATGATGATCGCAGGCTCCATCCTGATGGGCCGCGTACTCAGCCCCATCGACCAGCTGATCGCGGTGTGGAAGCAATGGAGTTCGGCCAAGCTGGCTTACCAGCGCCTTGATGGGCTGCTGCGTGAATTCCCGCCAGAGGGCGAGCAAATGGCCTTGCCGGCGCCCAAGGGCCAGGTCAGTTTCGAACAGGTCAGTGCTGGCCCACCGGGGCGGCACATGGCGACCTTGCATCAAGTCAGCTTCAACCTGGCGGCCGGTGAAGTGCTGGGTGTGCTGGGCGCGTCGGGCTCCGGCAAGTCCACCCTGGCCCGCGTGCTGGTGGGCGTGTGGCCGACCCTGGCCGGCACCGTGCGGCTGGACGGCGCGGACATTCACCGTTGGGACCGCGACGACCTCGGCCCGCACATCGGCTATTTGCCCCAGGACATCGAGCTGTTCAGCGGCAGCATCGCCGACAACATCGCACGCTTTCGCGAGGCCGACCCGGAGCTGGTGGTCCAGGCCGCGCAACAGGCCGGTGTGCATGAGCTGATCCTGCGCCTGCCCCAAGGCTACGACACGGTGCTGGGCGATAACGGCGGCGGCCTGTCCGGTGGCCAGAAACAACGCGTGGCCCTGGCCCGCGCCCTGTACGGCGGGCCGCGCCTGATTGTGCTGGATGAGCCCAACTCCAACCTTGATACGGTCGGCGAAGCGGCGTTGGCCAGCGCCATCGTGCAGATGAAAGCCCAAGGCAGCAGCGTCGTGCTGGTGACGCATCGCTCCTCGGCATTGGCCCATGCCGACAAATTGCTGGTGCTTGGCGACGGCCATCTGCAAGCGTTCGGGCCCAGCCAGGAAGTGCTGCGGGCGTTGTCCGGGCAACAGCAGGAAGCGCCGAAAGAGAAAACCGGTGTCAGTTTCAGTCGTCAGTACCCGGCCGCAAGGAACCCAGGCGCATGAGCAGTATTACGGTAGAACCTCGTTTCAAAGAGCGCGATGCCCGCTTCTTCGTGCGTATGGGCTGGCTGATGACGGTCGTCGGTGCCGGTGGTTTTTTCCTTTGGGCCAGCCTGGCACCGTTGGATCAGGGCATCCCGGTGCAAGGCACCGTGGTGGTGTCGGGCAAGCGCAAGGCCGTGCAAACCTTCAGCCCCGGTGTGGTCAGCCGCATCCTGGTCAAGGAGGGCGAACTGGTCAAGCAGGGCCAGCCGCTGTTTCGTCTCGACCAGACCCAGAACCAGGCCGACGTACAATCCCTGCAAGCGCAGTACCGCATGGCCTGGGCCAGTGTGGCGCGTTGGCAGAGCGAGCGCGACAATCTGCCGAGCATTACCTTTCCCACCGAGCTGAGCGCCAACCCTGATCCAGCCCTGGCGTTGGTGCTGGAAGGCCAGCGCCAGCTGTTCAGCAGCCGCCGCGACGCCTTCGCCCGTGAACAAGCCGGGATTCGCGCCAGCATCGAAGGCGCTACCTCACAGTTGAGCGGTATGCGCCGTGCCCGCAGTGACTTGACCGCCCAGGCCCAATCCCTGCGCGCGCAACTGAGCAATCTGCAACCCTTGGCCGACAACGGCTACATCCCGCGCAACCGGCTGATGGACTACCAGCGCCAGTTGTCTCAGGTGCAGCAGGACCTGGCGCAAAACGCCGGTGAAAGCGGCCGGATAGAGCAGGGCATTGTCGAGTCGCGGCTCAAATTGCAGCAGCACAGCGAGGAGTATCAAAAAGAGGTGCGCAGCCAATTGGCCGACGCGCAATTGCGCAGCCTGACCCTGGAGCAGCAACTCACGTCTGCGGGGTTCAACCTGCAACACAGCGAAATCAACGCGCCGGCCGATGGCATCGCCGTCAACCTCAGCGTGCACACCGAAGGCGCCGTGGTGCGCGCCGGGGAAACTCTGTTGGAAATCGTGCCCCAGGGCACGCGCCTGGAAGTGGAAGGGCATCTACCGGTGCATCTGGTGGACAAGGTCGGCACGCACTTGCCCGTCGATATCCTCTTCACCGCCTTCAACCAGAGCCGCACGCCACGGGTGCCGGGCGAAGTCAGCCTGATTTCCGCCGACCAGATGCTCGATGAAAAAACCGGCGCGCCGTATTACGTGCTGCGCACCAGCGTCAGCGACGCGGCGATGGAAAAACTCCACGGTTTGGTGATCAAGCCCGGTATGCCTGCCGAGATGTTCGTGCGTACCGGCGAGCGGTCATTGCTCAATTACCTGTTCAAGCCGCTGCTGGATCGCGCCGGCTCCGCGTTGACTGAGGAATGAGCATGAAGCCAGTGTTCATTTCGCTATTGCTGGTGTGTGGCAGTGCCCAGGCCGCCATGGGCCCGTTCGATGTTTATGAGCAGGCGCTGCGCAACGATCCGGTGTTCCTCGGCGCGATCAAGGAGCGCGACGCCGGCCTGGAAAACCGCACCATCGGCCGCGCCGGGCTGCTGCCGAGGCTGTCCTACAACTACAACAAGGGCCGCAACAACTCCGAGGCGCATCTGCCCGACGGGCGCGGCGGCAGCTATAGAGACGACCGCAACTACAACAGCTACGGCTCCACCTTCAGCCTGCAACAACCGTTGTTCGATTACGAAGCCTATGCCAACTACCGCAAGGGCGTGGCCCAGGCGCTGTTTGCCGATGAAAGCTTTCGCGACAAGAGCCAGGCGCTGCTGGTGCGGGTGTTGAGCTATTACACCCAGGCGCTGTTTGCCCAGGATCAGATCGACATCGCCCGGGCAAAGAAAAAGGCCTTCGAGCAGCAATTCCAGCAGAACGAGCACTTGTTCAAGGCAGGTGAGGGCACGCGCACCGACATCCTTGAAGCCGAGTCGCGCTACGAGCTGGCCACTGCCGAAGAGATCCAGGCCCTGGATGAGCAGGATGCGTCACTCAGGGAGCTGGGCGCGTTGATCGGCGTGCAAAGCGTCAACATCAACGACCTGGCGCCGCTGAACCAGAGCTTTGCCGCGTTCACCCTGACCCCGGCCAATTACGACACCTGGCATGAGCTGGCGCTCACCAACAACCCGGTGCTGGCTTCACAGCGTCAGTCGCTGGAAGTGGCGCGCTATGAAGTGGAACGCAATCGTGCCGGGCATTTGCCGCGAATCACCGCGTATGCCACGTCGCGCAAACAGGAGTCCGACAGCGGCAACACCTACAACCAGCGCTACGACACCAACACTATTGGCGTCGAAGTGAGCATGCCGCTGTATGCCGGTGGCGGCATTTCGGCCTCCACCCGCCAGGCCAGCCGCGCAATGGAGCAGGCCGAGTACGAGCTGGAAGGCAAGACCCGCGAAACCCTGATCGAGCTGCGCCGCCAGTTCAGTGCATGTCTGTCGGGCGTGAGCAAGCTGCGTGCCTACCAGAAGGCATTGGTATCCGCCGAGGCGCTGGTGGTGTCGACCAAGCAGAGCATCCTTGGTGGCGAGCGGGTCAACCTTGATGCGCTGAATGCCGAGCAGCAGCTCTACAGCACTCGCCGCGACCTGGCCCAGGCGCGGTACGACTACCTGATGGCCTGGACCAAATTGCACTACTACGCGGGCAACTTGCGCGACACCGACCTGGCCAAGGTAGACGAGGCCTTCGGCCCGGATAAAAACCTGTAGGAGTTCGCTCCTATAAGGGGAATAACAATAATCAGGAGTGTGCAGATGATCACTGATTCACCGCGTTTCAAACCCTTCACCGCAGGTTCATTGCTGTTGTTGTCCGTTGCGGCACAGGCGCAATACACCGAGACCGGCCAAGCGGGTAACCCGGCCAGTTGGCGTTCGGCCGAATACCAAAGCGATTGGGGCCTGGGCCGTATGAAGGCCGATGAAGCCTACGCCGCCGGGATCAGTGGCCAAGGCGTGAAAATCGGCGCGCTGGACTCGGGCTTCGATGCCAATCACCCCGAAGCCTCCAAAGACCGCTTTCATGCGGTGACCGCCACCGGCACCTATGTCGACGGCAGCGCGTTCAGCACCACGGGCGCGCTCAACCCCAACAACGATTCCCACGGTACTCATGTCACCGGCACCATGGGCGCCGCCCGCGACGGCGTGGGCATGCACGGCGTGGCGTACAACGCGCAAGTCTATGTGGGCAACACCAACGCCAACGACAGCTTCCTGTTCGGCCCGACGCCAGACCCCAAGTACTTCAAGACGGTATACACCGCGATGGTGGATTCCGGCGTGCGCGCCATCAACAACAGTTGGGGCAGCCAGCCCAAGGATGTCAGCTACCAGACCCTCGGTGACCTGCACGCCGCCTATGCCCAGCACTACAACCGTGGCACCTGGCTGGACGCCGCGGCGGATGTGGCCAAGGCCGGGGTGATCAACGTGTTCAGCGCCGGCAACAGCGGCTATGCCAATGCCAGCGTGCGCTCGGCCTTGCCGTATTTTCAGCCGGAACTGGAAGGCCACTGGCTGGCAGTGTCGGGGCTGGATAAGGCTAATAACCAGAAATACAACAAGTGCGGTATCGCCAAATACTGGTGCATTTCCACGCCCGGCGCGCTGATCAACAGCACTATTCCCGACGGTGGTTATGGGGTCAAATCCGGCACCTCGATGTCGGCACCCCATGCCACCGGGGCGTTGGCGCTGGTGATGGAGCGCTATCCCTATATGACCAACGAGCAAGCGTTGCAGGTGTTGCTGACCACTGCCACGCAGCTTGACGGTTCGATCACCCAGGCGCCCAACGCAATCGTCGGTTGGGGCGTGCCGGACCTCGGCAGGGCGATGCACGGCCCGGGTCAACTGCTGGGAGCCATGGATGTGAACCTGGCAGCCGGGCAGGGTGATGTGTGGAGCAACGGTATCTCCGACCAGGCCTTGCTTGCGCGCCAGGCCGAGGACCGCGCCGAGCACAGCGCCTGGCAGCAAACCCTGATCGACAAGGGCTGGCAGAACGGCGTGAGCGCCACCGCCAGCCAGCAGGACCAGACCGACTACGCCATCGGCAACGCCCGCGACCAGGCAGCGGCGAACCGTGTGTATGAAGGCAGCCTGATCAAATCTGGCGCCGGCAGCCTGGTCCTCAGCGGTGACAGCACCTATCGGGGCGCCACTATCGTCAATGGCGGCCTGCTCGCGGTGAACGGTTCGCTGACCTCGGCAGTCACCGTGAATGACAGCGGCACCCTTGGCGGTTCCGGGCGTATCGCCGCGTTGTCGGTAAACAACGGCGGCCGCGTGGCACCGGGCAATTCCGTGGGCACCTTGCAGGTAGCGGGAGATGTGAACCTCGGCGCGGGCTCGACCTATGCAGTGGAACTGACGCCCACCAGCAGCGACCGTATTGTCGCGGGCGGCAAGGCGGTCCTGGGCGGCGGCACCGTCACCTTGGCGCTGGAAAACAGCCCCACGTTACTCAGTCAAAGTCAGGTCCAAAGCCTGATTGGCCGGCAATACTCGATCCTTGAGGCCGCGGGCGGCATCCAGGGCCAGTTTGGCCAAGTGCTACCCAACTACCTGTTCCTCGGTGGCACCCTCGACTATGCCGCCAACGCTGTGCAACTGAACGTGGGGCGCAACGACGCGAGTTTTGCCAGCGTCGCCGCCACCCGTAACCAGCGCAACGTGGCGGCGGCTGCCGAGCAATTGGGCGCTAGCAACCCGGTGTATGAAAGCCTGTTGCAGTCGCAGTCAGTCGCCACCGCCCAGCAGGGTTTGCAGCAACTGTCCGGTGAAATCTACCCCGCCGTCGGCGCGATGCTGATCAACGACAGCCTGCAACTGCGCAATGCCGTGGGCGAGCGCCTGCGCCACGTACCAGTGAGCGGCGAAAGCAACCTGTGGTTCAAGGCGCTCGGTGCCTGGGGCAAGAGTGACAGCCGCAGCGAAACGGCCGGTTCGACCACCTCCATCGGCGGCCTGCTGGCGGGCGTGGATGGCGCACTGGATGAGCAGACCCGCGTGGGTGTGGTCGCCGGTTACAGCGACAGCTCCTTGAATATGGGCAGCGGCACGCACTCATCGGCATCCATCGACAGCTACCACTTCGGCGCGTATGCCGGGCGCGAGCTGGGCGACTGGCGCTTGAGTGTCGGCGGTGCCTACAGCTGGCATCGCGGGGATGTGAAGCGCGACCTGCAATGGGGTGATGTCAGCGGCAAGCAAAAAACCAAGCTGGATGCGACCACAGCGCAAGTCTTCACCGAAGCAGCGTACCGCATCCGCCTGCAAGCGGTGGCCTTGGAACCGTTCGCCAACCTGGCCTATGTGCACCTGAACAGCGAGTCGTTCCACGAAAAAGGCGATGCCGCCGCCCTGGAACGCGGCAGTGACCGCCGCGATGCGGTGCTCAGCACCCTTGGCGTACGGGCATTGAAAACCCTGGCCCTCAATGACCACCAGCAACTGGAACTCTCCGGTTCGTTGGGCTGGCAACACAGCCTCACCGCCGTGGAATCCGAAGAGCACTTGGAGTTTGTCGCAGGCGGGCCTTCATTCGCCGTGCGCAGTGCGCCGTTGCTGCGTGACGCTGCTTTGGTGGGGCTGCAAGCCAGCCTGGCGCTGAATGCCGCGACGCGGGTCAACCTGGATTACAACGGCCAGTTGGGTGGCCGCGCGAAAACCCAGGGTGTGGGTTTGAGCCTGAACTGGCAGTTCTGAAGACACCGCGAACAAAAAATGTGGGAGCAGGCAAGCCAGCGCCCACATTGAATCGGCGGTGTTCTGGAGAAAGTGATTTACACACGTGCAATAAGAAAACTAAGGAAGGTCACCGTGAAAAAACGCAAGTCAGGGTTAACTACCGCCATCCACACCGGCCCGGGCTACCCGCTCAAGGCGCTGAGCTGCGTGCCATACGGCGCGTTGCTGTGTTGCCTGGCAAGCCTGGGAACCGCTCAGGCTGCACCCTATGTGGAAACCGGCAAGCTGGGTGATGCCGCCAGTTGGCGCAGCAACGAGTTCAAGGCCGACTGGGGCTTGGGCGCCGTGCATGCCGACACCGCGTATGCCGCCGGCTACACCGGCAAGGGCGTCAAGCTGGGGATCTTTGACCAGCCGGTGTATGCCCAGCACCCGGAATTCGCCAGCCCCGACAAGGTGGTGACGATTGTCACCGAGGGCATTCGCCAATATACCGACCCGTATATCCCGGTGAAGGCCGGTGATGCGTTCCGCTACGACGGCACGCCGTCCAAGGACTCCAACGGCAAGCTGGGTAACCACGGCACCCACGTCGGCGGCATTGCTGCGGGTAACCGCGATGGCGGGCCGATGCATGGCGTGGCGTTCAATGCGCAAATCCTCACCGCCGAAAACGGTGACCCGGGCCCGGAAGACGGGATTATCCTCGGCAACGATGGCGCGGTTTACAAGGCCGGCTGGGACGGGTTGGTTGCCAGCGGCGCACGCATCATCAACAACAGCTGGGGTATCGGCATCGGTGACCAGTACGCCAAGGGCGGCCGCGATCCGGCGTTCCCCAATTTCACCGTGAATGAAGCCCAGGCGCAGTTCAATACGATCCGGCCGATCCTCGGCACGATCGCAGGTGGTGCTTATCAAGGCGCCATCGACGCGGCCCGCAGTGGTGTGCTGACCATCTTTGCCGCCGGTAACGACTACAACCGCAACAACCCGGACGCGATTTCCGGCCTGGCGTATTTTGTGCCGGAGATTGCGCCGAACTGGCTGTCGGTGGCGGCATTGCAGCAGAACCCGGACACCGCCAGCCCTGATCCGTATGTGATCAGCACCTTCTCTTCACGTTGCGGCTATGCGGCGAGTTTTTGCGTGTCGGCACCCGGTACCAAGATCTACAGCTCGATCATCAACGGCACCGACCTGAACAACCTGACCACCGACTGGGCCAACAAAAACGGCACCTCCATGGCCGCCCCCCATGTGGCGGGTGCAGCAGCGGTGCTGATGGAGCGCTTCGAGTACATGAGCGGCGACCAGATCTCCACGGTGCTCAAGACCACGGCCACTGACCTCGGCGCGCCGGGTATCGACTCGCTGTATGGCTGGGGCATGATCAACCTGGGCAAGGCGGTCAACGGCCCGGGGATGTTTATCACCGCCGAGGACATTCCTGCCGAGTTCCGCATTGAGGGCGCCTATGGCAGCGGCCAGTTCGTCGCGGACCTGCCGGGCGTCGGTGCGGTGGTGGACGCGGGCAAACCGACCCAGCGCATTTGCAACGACGTGCACTGCGGGCTGGATGTGTGGAGCAACAACATTTCAGGCCATGGCGGCTTGACCAAGCAGGGCATCGGCACCCTGGTGCTGGCCGGCGCCAACACCTACAGCGGCCCGACCCTGGTCAACCAGGGCTTGCTGGCGGTCAACGGTTCGGTCACCTCCGATGTCATCGTCAGCCAGACCGGCGTAATCGGTGGCTCGGGGCGTATCGGCTCGCTGACGGCAAATAGCGGCGGCGCCGTGGCGCCGGGCAATTCCATTGGCACCCTGAACGTGGCAGGTAATGTCACCTTCAACCCGGGCTCGACCTACGCTGTGGAATTATCGCCTACCAGCAGCGACCGTATCGTCGCCGGGGGTACCGCCACGCTCAATGGCGGCACCGTAACCCTGGCCCTGGAAAACAGCCCGACACTGTTGAGTGCAACCCAGGCCCAAAGCCTGATCGGCCGTCAGTACAACATCCTGCAAGCGGCGGGCGGTGTCACCGGCAGTTTTGGTGCTGTACTGCCCAACTATCTGTTTGTCGGCGGCACCTTGAATTACGCGGCCAACGGTGTGCAGTTGGACGTGACACGCACCAACAGCTTCGCCAGTGTTGCTGCTACACCGAACCAACGCGCCGTGGCCGCAGCCGCTGAGCAATTGGGTGCGGGCAATGGCGTGTATGAAAGCTTGCTGTTGGCACCGACGGCCGCTTCGGCCCAGGGCGCGTTCCAGCAACTGAGCGGTGAAGTCTATCCGGCGCTGCAAACTGCATTGGTCAATGACAGCCGTTATGTACGCGAAGCAGTGGGCGAGCGCCTGCGCAATGGCGAGATGGGCGCAACCAGCCAAGCCATCGACAGCCGTGGCAACGTATGGGTCAAGGCCCTGGGCGCCTGGGGCAAGACCGACAGCCGCAGCGACACCGCTGGCTATAACACCTCCATCGGCGGGATGCTTGCCGGGGTGGACGGTGCCCTCGACGACGCCACGCGCATTGGTCTGGTCGCGGGTTACAGCGATACCTCGCTGAACATGGGCAGCGACACCCATAGCCGCGCCTCGGTCGACAGCTACCACTTCGGTGCTTATGCCGGGCATGAAATCGGCGCCTGGCGCCTGAGCGGTGGGGCGACCTACAGCTGGCACCGCGCCGATGTGAAGCGCGATCTGCAATACGGCGATGTCGCCGGCAAGCAAAAGGCCAAGGTCGATGCGCACAGCACCCAGGTGTTCACCGAAGCGGCGTATCGCATCAACCTGCAACCGCTGGCCCTGGAGCCGTTCGCCAACCTGGCCTATGTGCACCTGGACACGGACAGCTTCAAAGAGAAGGGCGATGCCGCTGCGCTGAAAAGTGGCGACGACAGCCGCGACCTGGTGTTGAGCACCTTGGGTGTGCGCGCCTTGAAGACCTTCAACGTCAACGACCACCAGCAATTGGAAGTCTCCGGCACTCTGGGCTGGCAGCACAACCTGAGCAGCACCGATTCCGAGCAACACCTGGCGTTTGCCTCGGGTGGCCCGTCGTTCGCGGTCGAAAGTGCGCCGATGGTGCGGGATGCCGCACTGGTTGGGGCACGGGTCAGCCTGGCGTTGAGCAAGGATGCGCGGGTGAACTTTGACTACAACGGCCTGCTGGCCAGCAAAGATAAGGTGCACGGCGTCGGCTTGAGCCTGGACTGGGCGTTCTAAAGGTCAGGTGTAGTTGGTTGTGGCGAGGGAGCAAGCTCCCTCGCCACAGAAGCTCGCTCCTACAGTAGGTAACGGATAACAGGTGTTTTGGCTTTCTCTACAAATCCAACAACAGAGAGGCACTACCAATGGGTATCTTTGACTATAAAAACCTCGGCACCGAGGGTTCCAAAACGTTGTTCGCCGATGCGATGGCGATCACGATGTATTCCTACCACAACCTGGATAACGGCTTTGCCGTGGGTTACCAGAACAACGGCTTGGGCCTTGGCCTGCCGGCCACGCTGGTGAGCGCGCTGATTGGCAGCGGCAACGCCCAAGGCGTGATTCCCGGGATCCCGTGGAACCCGGATTCAGAAAAAGCCGCCCTCGACGCAGTGCAACAGGCCGGTTGGACCCCCATCAGCGCCAACACCCTGGGCTATACCGGCAAGGTCGATGCCCGTGGCACCTTCTTTGGCGAAAAGGCTGCCTACGGTACCGCCCAAGTGGAAGTACTGGGCAAATACGATGACGCCGGCAAACTGCTGGAAATCGGCATCGGCTTTCGTGGCACCTCGGGGCCACGGGAAAGCCTGATCACCGATTCCATCGGGGATGTGATCAGTGACCTGCTTGCTGCATTCGGTCCCAAGGACTATGCAAAAAATTACGCTGGCGAGGCGTTTGGCAACTTGCTCGGCAACGTCGCTGACTATGCCAGCGCCCAGGGCCTGAGCGGCAAGGATGTGGTGGTCAGCGGCCACAGCCTGGGCGGCCTTGCGGTCAACAGCATGGCGGATCTGAGCGGGAGCAAGTGGTCAGGGTTCTACACCGATTCCAATTACGTAGCCTATGCGTCGCCCACCCAAAGCGCCGGCGACAAGGTGCTTAACGTCGGCTACGAAAACGACCCGGTATTCCGGGCGCTGGACGGTTCCTCATTCAACCTGTCGTCCCTGGGCGTACACGACAAACCCCACGAATCGAGCACCGACAATATTGTCAGCTTCAACGACCACTACGCTTCCGCACTGTGGAACGTGCTGCCGTTTTCCATCCTCAACCTGCCGACCTGGGTCTCGCACTTGCCCACCGGTTATGGCGACGGCATGACGCGCATTCTTGAGTCCGGCTTCTACGAGCAGATGACCCGTGACTCTACGGTGATCGTCGCCAACCTCTCCGACCCGGCACGGGCCAACACCTGGGTGCAGGACTTGAACCGCAATGCCGAGGCGCACAAGGGCAATACCTTTATCATCGGCAGCGACGGCGACGACCTGATCAAGGGCGGCAGGGGGGCGGACTTTATCGAAGGCGGCAAGGGTAATGACACGATCCGCGACAGCAGCGGGCATAACACGTTTTTGTTCAGTGGGCAGTTTGGTAATGATCGAGTGATTGGCTATCAGTCGACAGACAAGCTGGTGTTCAACGATGTGCAGGGCAGTACCGATTATCGCGATCACACCAAGGTGGTTGGCGGGGATACGGTGATCAGTTTTGGCGCCGATTCGGTGACGTTGGTGGGCGTGAGCAGTCTGTCGGGGGAGGGGATTGTTATCGCTTAAGTTGGAATGCGGTTGAAAACTGTGGGAGGGGGCCTGCCCCCTCCCACATTTGATCGGTGTTGATTCGAAGATTAGTTTTCCTTGCGCACCGTGGCTACATCATCGGCCTTGATGCGAATGCGCTTGCCGGCGATATCGGTAAATTCATAGAAGCCGTCGGCTGTCTTGGCGTTGGGCGTGTCCTTGGTCAAATACTGCGTGCCATTTTGCAATGTCACTACCGTTTGCGTGGAGCAACCGGCCAATACCAGAAAAGTGAGTGCAACCAGCGGCAGACCCAAATTCTTCATGTTCATAACCCTTACCTTTAACCCTGAAAAGTCCCGCAGCGTCTGGCTGTGGGCTATAAATGTTACGCGATCAACTCCCTCATCTGATCGTTTTTTTGCAAAAAGTTGCAGGCGCCATTTATCTATTACCGATTGCAACAACGGCTTTGCATCGGCACTCTGTATGCATAACCAGTATTTGACTCCCTTGCGCCATGGCCAACCCCCTCGAAGACCCCTTGTATTACCTGCATAACTTCCGCCAGGTCCTGGCCTGGCTGGGGCAACGCTATGCCGATCTGCTCGATGCGGACGAACAGCATTTCATTCAGCAATTTGACAGGTTGCCCCAGGCGTCCCAGGCGTTATTGGTGCGCATGGTGATGCGCAAGGGTGTGCATTTTCGCGGCGCCAAGCTTAATTATGTGGAAATCGGCTGCCCCCATGCGGCAGCGGGCCCATTACGAGAACTGGGATGGGTGGATGACCAAAGCCCGCTGCCGTTTGCCACCTTGTTCGCCTTGCTGCAAAAGGGCGAAATCCTCGGCGCGTTCAGGCCCTGGATCGATCAGCCCAAGGGCAACAAGGCCACCTGGCTCGAACCGCTGGCGGCGCAGTTCAGCGAGCCGCGCAGTTTTGCTCAATGGTGCCCGGGCTTGGATGATGTGCTCTATAGCCTTACGGTCATGGCGTTGTGTGATCGCCTGCGCTTGATGTTCTTTGGCAACCTGCACCAGGACTGGTCCGAGTTCGTGCTGGCAGACCTGGGCATCTACACCTATGAAAAAGTCGAGATTTGCGCCGAGTCCCGCGGGTTACGCACGCGTGACGACGTGGTGGGGTTCCTGTTCCTGCACCAGTGCCAGCAAGCGTTTGAAGCCGGTGAGGCATTGGACACGCTGCTGGTGCAGATCGCCGGCCTGTGCACCGACAACCCCTGGCTGGAAAAACGCCGCGCCAAGCTGTTGTTCCAGATCGGCCAGTATTGCGAGCGCTGCGCCGAGCTTGCGCTGGCTGAACAGATCTACCTTGCCTGCGCCTATCCCGGTGCACGTGCGCGGTTGATCCGGGTCGTTGAGCGCCAAGAGGATTACGCCCGAGCGCTGGCCCTGGCCACCGCAGCTCAGCAGGCCCCGGAAAGCGCCGCTGAACAACAGCACTTGCTGCGTGTATTGCCGCGCCTGCGCCGCAAACTCGGCGAACCGGCGTTGCCCAAGGCCAAGCCGCAAGCGGTTGCACGCCTTGACCTGGCACTCGCCCAGGCGCCGCTGATGTCGGTGGAATACTGCGTCCAGGCGCACCTGAATGAGCCCGAGGCACCGGTGCATTACGTCGAGAATGGGTTGATCAACTCGCTGTTCGGCCTGTTGTGCTGGGAAGCGATTTTCGCGCCACTGCCGGGCGCGTTCTTCCATCCGTTCCAGCGTGGGCCGGCGGACCTGCACAGCGAAGACTTCCATCAACGCCGCGAGGCGTTGTTTGCTGCGTGTTTCGAGCAACTGGGGGATGAGCGCTACAAGGCCACCATCCGCCAACGTTTTCTGGACAAATGGGGTATCCAATCACCTTTCGTGTTTTGGAACCTGCTCAGCGAAGAGCTGTTGGAGCAAGCCCTGGCCTGCCTGCCCGCCGAGCACCTGCGCCATTGGTTCACACGCCTGCTGCTGGATATCCGCGCCAACCGCACCGGAATGCCGGACCTGATCCAGTTCTGGCCTGCACAAAAAACCTACCGCATGATCGAGGTCAAGGGCCCGGGCGACCGCCTGCAAGACAACCAACTGCGCTGGCTGCAATTTTGCGGCGAGTACCAGATGCCGGTCACCGTCTGTTACGTGCGCTGGGCGGAGCAACCCGCTTGAGTTACAGCGTGGCCGTACGGGCGCTGTGTGAGTTCACGGCCAAGGTCGGCGACCTTGACCTGCGCTTTACCCCGTCGCCCAGCGCCCAGGAAGGTATCGTCGGCCACCGTACGGTGGCGTCCCGGCGCAGCGCGCACTACCAGAATGAAGTCGCCCTGGAGGGGCAATACCAGCAGCTCAACGTGCGGGGCAGGGCGGACGGCTACGACCCCGACGCCAACCGCCTTGAAGAAGTCAAAACCTACCGCGGCGACCTCTCTGCCCAGCCCGCCAACCATCGGCAACTGCACTGGGCCCAGGTCAAGGTGTATGGCTGGCTGATGTGCCAGAAGCTCGGCCTCGGCGAAATCGACTTGGCGCTGGTGTACTTCGATATCGTTGGCGAAGGCGAGACGCTGCTGAACCAACGTTTCGAGGCGGCGCAGCTTGAGCGCTTTTTCAATCAGCAATGTGCGTTGTTCCTCGACTGGGCACAATTGGAAATGCAGCACCGCAATAAGCGCAACAAGGCCGCCCAAGCCCTGGCATTTCCCCATGCCGATTTTCGTCCCGGGCAGCGTACGTTGGCCGAGTCGGTCTACAAGGCGGTCAGCACCGGTCGTTGCCTGATGGCCCAGGCGCCCACGGGCATCGGCAAGACCGTCGGTACCCTCTTCCCGATGCTCAAGGCGCTGGCGCCGCAGCAGCTGGACAAGGTGTTCTTCCTTACCGCCAAAACGCCGGGGCGCAAGCTCGCCCTGGATGCCGCCCAGGTGCTGTACGACAGCAGTCCGGATCTGCCGCTGCGTGTACTTGAGCTGGTTGCACGGGACAAGGCGTGCGAACACCTGGATAAAGCCTGCCATGGTGATTCCTGCCCACTGGCCAAGGGTTTTTACGACCGCTTGCCCGCCGCCCGCCATGCCGCGTCCAGGGTTCGCCTGCTCGATCAGCGCAGCCTGCGCAGTGTGGCGCTGGCCCATGACGTGTGCCCGTATTACCTCAGCCAGGAAATGGCGCGCTGGGCCGACCTGGTGGTCGCCGACTACAACTATTTTTTCGACTTCGGCGCCCTGTTATTCGGCCTGGCGCAGTTGAACCAATGGCGTGTTGCGACGCTGGTCGACGAGGCCCATAACCTGGTGGAACGCGCCCGTTCGATGTACAGCGCCAGCCTCGACCAATACAGCCTCAAGACCTTGCGCGATACCTCGCCCGAGCCGCTGAACAAACCCTTGCAGCGCCTGAACCGCGAGTGGAACGCGTTGCACAAGGAACAAGTCGCGCCGTATCAGGCCTATGCCACCCGGCCCGACAAACTGCTACAGGCCCTGAGCCTGTGCACCAGCGCCATGGGCGACTACTTCAACGATCACCCCGAGTCCCTCAATGGCGACCTGCAAGCCTTCTACTTTGAAGCACTGCAATTTTCCAAGGTGGCCGAGCTATTCAACGAACACTTCATCTTCGACATCAGCAAGCGCCAGTTCAGTGGCAAGCGCAGTAGCTCGACCCTGTGCCTGCGTAATGTGGTGCCGGCCGAATTCATCCGGCCCCGATTGACGGCGGCTCGCAGCAGCGTGCTGTTTTCCGCGACCCTGAGCCCACGCCACTATTACGCCGATTTACTCGGGTTGCCGGCGGATACTGCCTGGGTCGATGTAGAGTCGCCGTTCAAGGCCGAGCAATTGCAGGTCAGCATCGTTGAGCGCATCTCTACACGCTTTGTGCACCGCCAGGCGTCGCTGGAACCTATTGTGGAATTGATCGCCCGGCAATTTGCCGAGCAGCCGGGCAACTACCTGGCGTTTTTCTCCAGCTTCGATTACCTGCAGCAAGTGGCGCAGTTACTCGCCGAGCGACACCCGCAGATTGCACTGTGGCTGCAGTCACGCGGCATGGCCGAGGCCGAGCGCCAGGCGTTCCTGGACCAGTTCACCCAGCACAGCCAAGGCATCGGTTTTGCGGTATTGGGCGGCGCGTTTGGCGAAGGTATCGACCTGCCGGGGGCGCGTTTGATTGGCGCTTTTATTGCCACCCTGGGCTTGCCGCAACTCAACCCGGTGAATGAACAGATCAAGGCACGCATGGGCGAGGTTTTCGGCGCGGGGTATGACTACACCTACCTGTATCCCGGCATCCAGAAGGTGGTGCAAGCGGCGGGGAGGGTGATCCGCAGCCAGCACGATCGCGGCGTGGTAATGCTGATCGATGACCGCTTTGGCGAGGCACGGGTTCGACAGTTGCTGCCGAGGTGGTGGGCGATCAATGTTTGACAGATTACGGCGATTCAAATGTGGGAGGGGGCTTGCTCCCGATTGCGGCGTATCTGCCAGCCAGTATGTAGCTGACCCACCGCTATCGGGAGCAAGCCCCCTCCCACATTTGAGCGGTGGTGTTGCTTAGATTACTTCCAGGTAAGAACTGTGTATCGCCCGCGCCAACTCGCGCACGGTGTCGATAAAGTCCGTCAACCGGGCGTGCAGTCCATCTTCCAGAATCTCATCGATCCCGGTATACCGCAGCCTTGCTTCGAACTCCGCCGCCAGGCGCTGCGCCGTGCGTCCGTAACTGCCGGGCAAGTCGGCGAGGATATGGCTCAACTCTTCGATGCACGCGTGCAGCGAGCGCGGGACATCGCTGCGTAACAGCAGTAGCTCCGAGACCGAGCGTGCATTCAGGGCGTTGGGGTATAACTCGGTGTACGCCTCGAACGAGGACAGCGCACGCAGCAGGGCGCTCCACTGGTAATAACCGCGAGCCGACAAGTCGCTGACTTCTTCGGACTCTTCACCAAACATCTCATAGCGCGCATCCAGCAGGCGCAAGGTGTTGTCGGCGCGTTCGACAAAGGTGCCAAGGCGAATAAACCGGTAGGCGTCATTGCGCATGATGGTGCCCGAGGTCGCGCCGCGAAACAGGTGCGAGCGTTGCTTGACCCAGTCGCAGAAGTGGCTGATGCCATGCCGCGCCAGGCCGCCGGCGGCGATGCTGCGCATTTCCAGCCAGGTGGCGTTGAGGTTTTCCCACATATCGGCGGTGATGCGCCCGCGCACGGCGTGGGCATTGCCTCGGGCGGCGCGCAGGCAGTTGTAGATGCTGGCCGGGTTTTCTTCGTCCAGGGCGAAGAAGTGCAACATGCGCTCGGCATCCAGGGTCTGGTGACGCTCCAGGTAGCTGTCCAGGGTGCCGCTGCTGAGCAACGACATTGCCAGCTCATCCAGGCCATCGCTGCGCCCGGCCTGGGGCATCAACGACAGTGAATAACTGACTTCCAACATGCGCGCCAGGTTCTCGGCGCGTTCCAGGTAGCGCGACATCCAGTACAGATCAGCAGCGGTTCTACTCAACATACTCAGCCCTCCACCACCCAGGTGTCCTTGGTTCCGCCGCCTTGCGACGAGTTGACGACCAGCGAGCCTTCCTTCAGCGCCACGCGGGTCAAGCCGCCCGGCACCAGGCGGGTTTCCTTGCCCGAGAGCACGAAGGGGCGCAGGTCGATATGCCGGGGCGCGATGCCGTTTTCGACAAAGGTCGGGCAGGTGGACAGGCTCAAGGTCGGTTGGGCGATATAAGCGTGGGGACGCGCCTTGATGCGCTGGCGAAAATCTTCGATCTCGGCTGCGCTGGAGGCGGGGCCCACCAACATGCCGTAGCCGCCGGAACCCTGGGTTTCCTTGACCACCAGTTGTTCCAGGTTGGCCAGCACATGGGACAGTTCATCGGGCTTGCGGCACTGGAAGGTCGGTACGTTTTGCAGCACCGGCTCCTCGTCCAGATAGAAGCGGATCATCGCCGGCACATAGGGGTAGATCGACTTGTCGTCAGCCACCCCGGTGCCGATCGCGTTGGCGAGCACCACATTACCCGCGCAATAGGCCGCCACCAGGCCGGGTACGCCGAGCATTGACTTGGGGTTGAACGCCTCGGGGTCAAGGAAGGCGTCGTCGATGCGCCGGTAGATCACGTCCACCGCCTTGGGGCCATCGGTGGTGCGCATGAATACCTTGAGGTCGTGCACGAACAGATCGGCGCCTTCGACCAGCTCCACGCCCATTTCCCGCGCCAGGAACGCGTGTTCGAAAAAAGCGCTGTTGAAGCGCCCAGGGGTCAATACCACCACATTGGGGTTATCGAGGCGGCTGGCGCTTTTCAAGGTCTTGAGCAGCAGGTTGGGGTAGTGGTCCACCGGCGCAATGCGTTGCTTGGCGAACACTTCCGGGAACAGGCGCATCATCATCTTGCGGTCTTCGAGCATGTAGCTCACGCCGCTGGGGGTACGCAGGTTGTCTTCGAGCACGTAATAGGTGCCGTCGCCGTCGCGTACCAGGTCGACACCGGAGATGTGCGAGTAAATGTCGCGGTGCAGGTCCAGGCCGACCATCGCCTTCTGATAGCCCTCGTTGCCCAGCACCTGTTCTGCCGGAATGATCCCGGCCTTGATAATGCGCTGGTCGTGGTAGATGTCGGCGAGGAACATGTTCAGTGCGTTGACCCGCTGGATACAGCCGCGCTCGATCAGGCTCCACTCACTGGCGGGGATGCTGCGGGGGATGATGTCGAAGGGAATCAGGCGTTCGGTGTCTTGCTCGTCGCCATACAGGGTGAAGGTGATCCCGGCGCGATGGAACAGCAAGTCGGCTTCACGGCGACGCTGGGCCAGCAGTTCCGGCGGCGTGTTGGCCAGCCAGCGGGAAAAATCCTGATAGTGGGCGCGGCATACGCCGTTTGCGTCATTCATTTCATCGAAGAAAGTTCGAGCCATTCCAGTACCTTGTCAGTGCCGAGGGTTTCCTGGGTGGCACTGCCGCTTAAAAAACGCATGTTCTTATGAGCCCGTGGCTGAGGGTGCCAACAGGCCTGGTCCTTACTTTCTTATGGAGTCGGCTCTGGGTCGCGGGGTAACGAATGCTCCTGTTTTCGGGTAGATGAATGGATAAAGCAAGGGATGTGCCGGAACGCACACAAGGTGGCAATTACCTATGGCGAGCGAGCTTGCTCGCTCGCCACAGAAGCGGGCTCACCACAAGGGGGCAGAGGGTGCCCTGACTTGGTGCGCAAGAAACTTGAACTTCATCCACGCCCGATTCTTCTAATGAGTCCCGTCACTTTGTGGAGCATCGTTGTGCCCCGAATCATCTCCCCAAACACGCCGGAAGCGGCCCTGACCGACCATAGTGAACACAACGCCAAGATCTTCGGCTCGCCCAAGGATCGCCTCGACTTCTACCGGCGCGAGATCCAGTACGAAACCAGCATCCTGGCCAACCGCACTGACGCTTACCTCACTGCGCAATCGTTTCTGGTGATCGCTTTCGTGTCCGGCATGGGCAACCTCAACCCGGAATGGGGCAAGCTGTTCACGCTGGTGGTGCCGGTGATCCTCGCCGCGCTGGGTATTCTCAGCTCGCTCAACGCCTGGCCTGGCATACGCGCGGCCTACCAGATCATTGATCACTGGCACTACAAGCAAAGCGAATTGCTGCGCAGCGAGCCGGTGATGGGCCTGGCCTACGATGAATCGCCGCTGTTTTCCGAAATGGAGTCCAGTCACAAGGGCTATCGCAAGTCGTTGCTGTTTTCCATGCGCGCGCCGTGGTTGTTCATGGTGTTCTGGCTGGTGCTGGGCATCTATGCGTTTTATATCCAGGTGGACAATCCACTGCGCTGAGCAATCGGACGGAACTTCACTGGGGCACGTGACGCCTTAGCTTTACGCGGTAAAGATTTATCACCGGTCTGTGAAGAGGTATGCCATGTCTACATCCAACGATCCCCAAACCAGCAACCGCAATGACCCTGCCATCGATGGTGGCGAGCCCGCTCCGGGCACCGCTGCCGATGCGCCCAAGGACCCGACGCCTGCCAGCGACCCCAAGGCCAAGGAGAACGACTACAGTCCAGACTTCAAGCCTGAGCGCGAGCACAAGCCTGAAACCGATGCCGATATCGATACCCAAGGCGGTTAACGGAGACGGTCATGTCAAAAGAACTCGACGAAGAACTCAACGACCCCGGCAATGAAGATCCGGGTTCGCTGATGGATGATGCGCAAGTGCCGCTCAACGATCTGGATGAAGCGGCCGACGTCGGCAATACCGACAGTCAGGATTGATCGGGCGGCGGGCCAAAGGGATCGGTGAGCTTGAACAGTAGGTATTCTTACTGTGCTTGATCCACTGAAACCTTCTGGCCCGGTACGCGGTTATCCGTCACGCCAAGCGCGGCGCAGGATTCATTTTTTGTGCGCGGCGCGTCGTTCGTACCACGCCAGCAAGGGCTGGGTGCTGAGGCCATGCACCATCACGCTCAGCGCGATCACCGAGAGGGTCAGGTTCACCGCCACGGCGCTGCTGGTACCGATCAGCCCATGGTTGAGCGCATAGAACAGGTAGTAGAGGCTGCCGATCCCACGAATACCAAACCAACTGACCAGGCTGCGTTGTCGCCGATCCAGCAGGCTGCCCCAAGGCATCGCAAACACGCTGAGCGGGCGAACCACACAGAACAGCAACGCCGCCACCGCCAGCGCGCGCCAATCCCAATGGCTGACCAACACGATGCCCAATACGCTGACCAGGAACACTTCCATCGAGCGCTCGACCAGGCTGCCAAAAGCCAGCATGTCGCCCATCATCACGCCGGCGGCGATCTGGGTGTCCTTCAACTGGCTGACGTCACCGTGCAGCGCCTGCTCGGGCTCGATCTCCAGATGGCCCACCACCGGCTGGGCCAGGTGCTCGGCCGGCGTTTGCGCATAACCGGTGGATTTGACCTCGGCCTGGCGCAGCCCCAGGCCCGCCGCAAACACCGACAAGAAGCCGTAGCCGCCGACCGCTTCAGCCGTCACATACGCCAGGGCAATCAGCGCGAGGGTGAGGTAGTCATTCGGTGACAGGGTGCTATCGGCATTGATCAAGCGCAGGCGCAGGGTGATACGGCCAATGCCGCGGCCCATCCAGTAACCCATCAACAGCCCGGCCGGTACCGCCCACAGCAGGTTCTTCAGCACCCAGCCGCCGAACCAGTCGCCGTCGAAACCGCCATGTTGCATGAACAGCAGGCCAAAAATCACAAAAGGAAACGCAGTGCCGTCGTTCAACCCTGCTTCGCCGGACAGGCCGAATCGCAATGCGTCATAGTCCTGGGCATTGTTGACCTGCACCAGGCCGGCCAGCACCGGATCTGTGGGCGCCAGCATCGCTCCCACCAGCAATGAAACGCCCCAGGTTAAATCGAACAGGTAGTGCAGCAACAGGCAGGTGCCGAGGATGGTCAGCAGCATCACCGGCCCGGCCATGCCAAAGGCGATGCGCCAGGTGCGGTGCTTGAGCGGCAGGCGCAATTTCAAACCGCTGACAAACAGCGAAAACAGCACCGCCACTTCCGTCAGGTGCTCCATCCAGCGCGCTGAGCCCTTCACGTCCAGGTGCAACAAGTCCACGCCCAGCGGGCCAATGGCGATGCCCAGCAACAAGCACACCGCTGAGGTGGTCACCGGCATCCAGCGCAAATAGGAGGAGGTGAGGGCGAGGGTGAGCAGTACGGCGCCCAATACGGCCAACCATAGAATGAAAGTCATCGTGCGTGTTCCAGGGCCGTGGTCTATGCAGGTTTGAGAACAGCGACCGGGAGGGGGTTCAATGTGATTGCCTGCCACGGGGACAAGGCCCTATTTATCCATTGAACGACGGTTTGCTATGCACTAAGTTGACCGATTGTTGCCGCGCGCATATTTATGGATTTGCGTCTTTATTCTTTCACCAGAGGCTCTGGCATGAGGTTTTCTCCCTTCGTTGAGCGAATTGCAGGGCAGGGCGTCGCCGCCTGGGACATCCACCACGCTGCGTTCGACGCTGCCGGCCAGGGCGAAGACGTCATCATCCTCAGCGTCGGCGACCCGGATTTCGCCACGCCGGCCTTTATCACTGACGCCGCCGTCAATGCCTTGCACGCGGGAGATTCCCACTACACCGAGATCGCCGGGCGCCCGGCCTTGCGCGAGGCGATCGCGACCCGTTACCGCCAGACCCTGGCCCGCCCGTTGGCGGCTGACAACGTCATCATCGTGCCCGGTGCGCAGAACGCGCTGTTCATCAGCTCGCTATGCCTGTTGCAGGCCGGCGACGAAGTGCTGGTGCTCGACCCGATGTACGTCACCTACGAAGCCACGCTCAAGGCCAGCGGCGCCACCCTGGTGCGGGTGCCCTGCAGTGCGCAGTCCGGCTTTCGACTGGATCCACCATTGCTCGCCGCCGCGATCACGCCGCGCACCCGGGCGATATTCTTTTCTAATCCGAACAACCCCACTGGCGTGGTGCTCAACCGGCAAGAGCTGCAAGCCATTGCGGACTTGGCGATCGCACATGACCTGTGGGTGGTAGTGGATGAGGTCTATGAAAGCCTGGTGTTCGACGGTGAATACCACAGCCTGGCGGCGTTGCCGGGCATGGCGCAGCGCTGCATTGTGATCGGCAGCTTGTCCAAGTCCCATGCCATGACCGGCTGGCGAATCGGTTGGCTCATCGCCCCAGCGCAAATGGTGCAGCACGCTGAAACCCTGCTGTTGAGCATGATGTACGGCTTGCCCGGCTTCGTGATGGAGGCGGCGACAGCTGCGGTGTTGGCCCATGACGAAGTCACGCAAGGCATGCGTGAGACTTACCGACGCCGACGCGACCTGGTGGTGACTGCCTTGAGCGCCTGCCCGGGCATCCGCGTGCAGGCGCCGCAAGCGGGCATGTTTGTGTTGGTGGATGTGCGCGATACGGGCCTGGGGTCCCTGGATTTCGCCTGGCGCCTGTTTCGTGAAACTGGCGTGTCGGTGCTGGACGCGGCAGCCTTCGGCGAGCCTGCCCAGGGCTTCGTTCGGCTTTCCTTTACCTTGGGCGAGGAGCGTCTGGCGCAAGCCTGTCGGCGGATTGTGCTGTTTGTTGAACAGCTTGCCAGTGAGCGGGCCGTGCACTGGGCGTGAGTACTTGCCCAACTCTCCCACAGGCTACGCAGCCCTGTTAGTCAGCCAACGGCGGCAAACGCCGTTTCACCGGGGTTTTCTTGACGATAGCGGTGTTGGTCTCGGCATAGGTATTCAGCCGGTCCAGCAGCGTGTCGAGGTGCTCCATGGTGCGTACATGCAGGCGTGCGATAAAGCAGTCGTCGCCCGTGACCTTATCGCATTCTGTGAACTCGGGGATCGCCTGGATCTGGCGTTCCACTTCCTGCAGTTTGCCGGGCAGGGGGCGGATGCGCACGATGGCTTGCAGCAGGTAGCCGAAGTGCTTGGGGTCGATGTCGACGGTGTAGTGGGTCAGCACGCCGCGCTCTTCCAGGCGGCGCAGACGTTCGCTGACGCTCGGCGAAGACAAACCGGTGATGCCCGCCAGGGTCTTGAGGGACAGGCGCGAGTCGTCCATCAAGGCGGCGATCAATTGCTGGTCGATAGTGTCGATCATGAGCTTTGCCTAATAAGAAAAGGTGAATCCTGGGTTTTGCCTTTTTTAGTCGCTGTAGCCGTGTCGAGCAGATTGCCATAATTGAGCCTCACTTGAGGAGCCTCAATCATGGATACATCAATCCGTCGCGGAACCTGGGAAATGATCGCTGCCATGCTGATCTCCGGCACCATTGGCTGGTTTGTGCTGGTGTCGGGCGTGTCGGTGCTTGAGGTGGTGTTCTGGCGTTGCGTGATTGGCGCGCTGACACTGCTGCTGGTCTGCGCGTTGCTGGGGTATTTGCGCCTGGAGTTACTCAACTGGGCCAAGCTAGGGCTGGCAGTGCTCAGCGGCGTGGCGATCGTCGGTAACTGGCTGTTGCTGTTCGAGTCCTATTCCCGTGCGTCGATCGCGATCAGCACGGCGGTGTACAACGTGCAGCCGTTCATACTGGTGATGCTGGCAGCGGTGTTTCTCGGTGAGAAGATCACCGTGCAGAAAATGGCATGGCTGAGTGTGGCGTTCCTGGGCATGTTGGCGATCGTGACCGCCCATGGTGAGCAATCGGGTGGCGGGAACTATCTTGCTGGCATTGCCTTGGCCTTGGGCGCGGCATTTTTGTACGCGGTGGCGGCGCTGATCATCAAACGCCTGAAGGACGTACCGCCGCATTTGATGGCGTTGATCCAGGTGACCACCGGCGCCGTGCTGCTGGCGCCGCTGGTGCCCTGGCACAGCTTGCCCGGGTCGACCACTGCCTGGGCGGCACTGGCGACATTGGGCGTGGTGCATACCGGTTTGATGTATGTGTTGCTGTACGGGGCTATTCAGAAGCTGCCCACGGCGATGACCGGCGCGTTGTCGTTCATCTATCCGATTGCGGCGATCCTGGTCGACTGGATCGCGTTCGGGCATCGCCTGGGGTGGCTGCAATGGCTGGGTGTGGCGGCGATTCTGCTGGCCGCTGCCGGGCTGCAGCGGGGCTGGTGGTGGCCCCGCGCCCGTCAGCTCAGTGCGTGCCCTGATAGATGAGGTTTTCCGGGTTGAAATGCTCTACAGCACTGCCCGGCTGCGGCAACCCAAGAATATGCCCCTTGATCTTGCCCACCACATGCATCTCGCACGGCTTGCAATCGAACTTCAAGGTCAGCACTTCGTCGCCGTGGATCAACTGCATCGGCGCGACCTTGGTCTTCACGCCGGTGACGCCCTTGGCCTGTTTGGGGCACAGGTTGAACGAGAAACGCAGGCAATGCTTGGTGATCATCACTGGCACTTCGCCGGTTTCTTCGTGGGCTTCGAAGGCCGCATCGATCAGCTTCACGCCGTGACGGTGGTAGAAGTCGCGGGCCTTCTGGTTATAGACGTTGGCCAGGAATGACAGATGCGCATCCGGATACACCGGCGGCGGGGTGGTCTCGGCCTTGCGTCCACCCCGAGGGTGCGCCTTGATGCGGGCGGCGGTCAGGGCTTCGATCACTTCACGGCGCATGGCCTTGAGCTGCGAGTTGGGGATGAAGAACGCCTGCGGCGCGTCCAGCTCGATGCGGGTGGCGTGATACTCCGTAGTGCCGAGCTGGCCGAGCAGATCGCGCAGGGTGTCCAGTGCCTGTTCCGGCTTGTTGGCTACACCAAACGGGCCGGGCAGGGTGACACTGGCGCTGATGCCTTCTTCGCTGGTGGCGGTGAGGTGCAACTGCTCTTCACGCAGGCGTGCAACCCACGCCAGGCCGATACGGCGTTCGGCGGACGTCTTGAGCAGTGCCTGTTGCCAGTTATGGTCCAGGTTACGGTTCAAAGGATGGTTGGGGCGCAACTGATGCAGGCCGGCCGGCATTTCATTCGGCTCGACGCGGTAGCGATAGCGTTTCTCGCCGTCTTCTTCGAACTCGCCTTTAGGCTCGGCGATATTGGCGCGGAACCCTACCACTTCACGCTTGACCAGCACATTCAGACCATCGCCGTTGGAAAGCGGCTCATGGGTGACTACCTGCAAGTCGCGCTTGCCGGCTTTTTCCACCACACCCACGGGCAGGCCGGTGAAGGTCGGGGTGTCGAACGCGCCGATGTCGATCTTGCGATCGGTGACGAAATAGTCGGTGCTGCCACGGTGGAAGGTTTTTTCGGGGTCGGGCACGAAGAAGTGCGCGGTACGCCCGCTGGAGGCGCGGGCCAGGTCCGGGCGGTCTTCGAGGATTTCGTCGAGGCGCTGGCGGTAGTAGGCGGTGATGTTCTTCACATAGCCCATGTCCTTGTAGCGGCCTTCGATCTTGAACGAACGCACACCCGCTTCGACCAGCGCGCGCAGGTTGGCGCTCTGGTTGTTGTCCTTCATCGACAGCAAGTGCTTTTCAAAGGCCACGACGCGGCCCTGGTCATCTTTCAAGGTGTACGGCAGACGGCAGGCCTGGGAGCAATCGCCACGGTTGGCACTGCGGCCATTCTGCGCATGGGAAATATTGCACTGCCCGGAGAACGCCACGCACAGGGCGCCGTGGATAAAGAATTCGATGGCGGCATCGGTTTCGTCGGCGATCGCGCGGATTTCCTGCAGGTTCAGCTCACGGGCCAATACCAATTGCGAGAAACCGGCCTGGTCAAGAAACTTTGCCCGGCCCAGGGTGCGGATGTCGGTCTGGGTGCTGGCGTGTAGCTCGATGGGCGGAATATCCAGCTCCATCACGCCCAGATCCTGCACGATCAACGCGTCTACACCTGCGTCATACAGCTGGTGGATCAGCTTGCGCGCCGGCTCCAGCTCGTTGTCATGCAAAATGGTGTTGATGGTGGTGAAGACGCGGGCGTGGTATCGACGGGCGAATTCCACCAGCTGCGCGATATCGCTCACGTCGTTACACGCATTATGGCGAGCGCCGAAGCTCGGCCCGCCGATATAAATGGCGTCGGCGCCATGCAGAATGGCCTCGCGCGCAATGGCGACATCGCGGGCAGGGCTGAGCAATTCAAGGTGATGCTTGGGCAAGGACATAGTTTTTTTAGTCAGGCTTGTCACGGTCGAGGCGCGCATTGTAGCCGTGAAATGCCCGGCCGGCATCTACCGCAGGGCTGTCGGGCCCAGGGCCCTGTGTGGGAGGGGGCTTGCTCCCGATGAGGGTGTGTCAGTAATTAAAACTGTTCTGACCCACCGCTATCGGGAGCAAGCCCCCTCCCACATTGTTCATAGCGCTCTGAGATATCAGGCTTTGGCAGCCATTGCCGTTACTTCAACACGCATCCCGTCCACCGCCAACGCAGCCACGCCCACCGCAGCCCGCACCGGCCATGGCTTGGCGAAAAAGCGCTTGTAGACTTCATTGAACGCAGCGCGGTCGGCCATATCGGTGAGGTAGATGGTCAGGTGCATCACCCGATCCATGGAACTGCCGGCTTTTTCCAGCGCGACTTTGAGCGCTTGCAGGGTGCATTCGCTTTGCAGGGTGATGTCGCCCAGCTCCAGGCTGCCGTCGGCGTGGGTCGGGATTTGGGTCGAGACCAGAATGCCGTTGAAGCCGATGACATCGGAGGAGATGGAGTCGGCATCTGGGTCGGGAGTGAAAGAAAGATCGTGGTTGGCCATGTAGGTCTCATGTGCAGTGCGGATCGAAGGTTGGCGAACAGTTTAAACACTGCCCGCTCGAAGGTCACGGCGCCTGCGTCTGTAGTTGCTGCCCCCTCTAACAGGTAAGCTTGCGCCAGCATGTCAGTGAACGAACGATAGGGATATTGGAATGGTAGTTAAGTTAATGACGACGGCAGCGTGCTGGGACATGGACGCTAACGTGTCGGCCAGTTTTGCGCACGCGGCCCCCAAGGACCTGTTTTATTTTTGCCCTTGTTGCCTTGAGGAGGTCGTTGCGGCCATTTCAATTCTGGGCAACTTCTATTTCAGGGCGCTGAACTCTCACAAACCGCGCTGTGTGAACGAAAAAGCCCCGTCTCATGCGTCTGCGTTTCCAGGAGTGTCAGCCCCGCGACCGGCCTATATCGCGCCGCCGCTTATCCCAAGCCACTTGGGCAAACTCTCCACGCGGCGCAAAAACGCCAAACCAACGGTTACCGAGATGCAAGCTCTGGCCTCGTCGCTCCAAGCGTCGACGTCTGCGGTTATACACCCAGGCACGTTGGCTGAAGTTGTAGAAGCATGGTCTGCTATGACCGTAAACGTCCGTCAGCGAACATCGCTATCTATCGCGGGCCAGCAACTGACCTATTTCGATGCGTTTGCGCAGCTTACTGCCGCTCAAAAGAACATTGCGTCCCTGGGATGTGATCGACTCATCACCCATGCTCAGGCGACGGTGTCACTGCTGGATAACGTAGTTTTAGTCGTAACCTGGCTCAAGTTCGATACACAAAACAAACCCGTGCCGATCAGGGTAAAAATGAAGAGCAGTGATCCAGTAGCCAATCAATTGGCCAAAGGTCAGCACGTAAGGCTGTTTCTGCATGGTCCTGCCCCTGTACTCAATGCTCAGCAAAAATACTTCGAAATGCAGAACATCAGCGAGTACCTGGGATTCATTGTGATGAGGTAAAACAACCGTTTTGCGCCATCACAGTTTTTACCGCGGTGAGCCTGGCGGCTGGATGAGTCCGGTGCTGACAAGACGCATCAGCACCGGCACGGCAATTACTCTTTAACGTCCATGAACTCTTCAGCCCACGCCACATAGCTCTCCGGCAACGTGTAGGTGTGGGTCAGCTCCGTGGCGCTGAGATTGGACGTGCTATGGGTAAGCTGGCGTTGCGCACGCAGGCTGTCGTAGGTGGCCTTGATCGCGGCGAAGTAGGCGCCATGCCCGGCTACGACGATGCGCACGCCCAGGCTGGCCAGGCGCTCGCTGTCATGCAGTTGCGGGTTGCCGTAGGTCACCAGCATCAACGGCACGCTGAGGTTCTCGGCGATTTGCTCCAGGTGCTCGAAGTCTTTGACGCCAACCATGCAGATACCATCGGCGCCGGCCTTTTCGTAGGCTTTGGTGCGGGCGATAACATCGGCGGTGGGCAACACGCCGGCGTTGGTGCGGGCAATGATCGACAATGCGGGGTCGACGCGCGCCTCAATGGCTGCCTTGACCTTGCCGATGCCTTCTTCTACCGAGATCAAATCGGTGGACTTGCGCCCGAATTGCGCCGGCAGCAGGGTGTCTTCAATGGTCAGCGCGGCGACACCGGCGCGTTCCAGTTCTTCGACGGTACGCATCACGTTCAGCGCATTACCGTAGCCGTGGTCGGCGTCGGCAATGAAGGGTAACTGGGCGACGCGGCCAATGCGGGTGGCTTGCTCAACGAACTCACTCAGGGTAATCAACGCAAAATCGGGGGCCGCCAGCACCTGCAGGGAGGCGACTGAACCGCCCAGGATTCCGACTTCAAAACCCAGGTCGGCTGCGATGCGGGCAGACATGGGGTCGAATACGGAGGCGGTTTCAACGCAGATGGGCGTTGCCAGCAGGTCACGGAAGTTACGGCGTAGCGCTGAGTGAGAAATCTTGGGCATGTTCTTTCCTGGCTTTGGTCATCGTCAAGTGACGATCAATGTCTATTCGTGGTGCCGGGAGATTACCACGCAGACGGGCAGGGGATTATGACGTTTGAGCGGGGCCGTGCTATTGAGCGACGGCGCTGTATGAACCAGGAGCGTCGTTCGGATTATCCTGAGAGCATTCGATGTGCAACTGCCCATGGGTCATGATCCAATGGACAAGCTCGGCGATGGGGATGGAGTGGGCATACTCGACCCAGCGCCCGGCGTCGGGGCTGTAATGTTCGAAGTAGCGGCGCAATACGATGCGGTCCTGGTCCGCCGTCAGGCCCAGGCAGGATTCCTGGAACAGCATGGGGCTGTCCTGTGCGGGGGACGATGTGCGCTGGCTCAGCACCAATGGCCGCCCGGTGTCCTGTGCCTGCTCGGTATACCTGCTGCTAGAAACCTTCATGAACGTCTCCTTGAATGGAAGGCGTGCAGGATGCCCGACGGGTTTTTCCCGAAGATGTCCGGGTTGTGTCCGTGGCGAAGGAATGTTGCTCGATTGAAATAAATGACCCCGGCGCCGGAATGGTTTTAGATGTTTTCCTTTTTTGCCAGGGGACCTGGGAACGTGAGCAGACTGCTGATCGTCGACGACGACGGAGAAATTCGGGCATTGCTGAAGAAGTTCTTCGTGCAGCACGCCTATGAAGTCGACGTGGCTGCCGACGGAGAAGCCATGTGGGCAGCCATCGCCCGGCAGCGGCCAGACACCATTATCCTTGACCTCATGCTGCCCGGTGAAGGCGGCCTTAGCCTGTGCCAGAAAGTCCGGGCGCAGATGGGCATTCCAATCATCATGCTCACGGCCATGGGCGAGCTCAGTGATCGCATCGTCGGCCTGGAGCTGGGCGCCGACGACTATCTGACCAAACCGTTTGCCCCCCGCGAATTGCTGGCCCGTCTGCGTGCGGTGCAACGGCGGGCGGGGCAGCCCGTCGGCGCTGGCAGTGAGCATTCCCGGCCAATCATCGCGTTCGCCGGTTGGCATCTGGATATTACCTGCCGCGAGCTGCGCTCTCCCGAGGGCGTGATGATTCCGCTGTCCGGTGGCGAATTCGACTTGCTGGTGGTGTTTCTTGAGCATCCTCAGCGCATCCTCACCCGCGACCAATTGATCGACCTGACCCACGGCCGGGACCACGACGCCTTCGACCGCAGCATCGACGTGCAGGTCAGCCGACTGCGGCGCAAGATCGAGCCCGATTGCAAACGCCCGGACCTGATCCGCACGGTACGCAATGGCGGCTATCTGTTCACCGCCCCGGTCACCCGGTCATGATCCGCGACCTGGTGCGTCGCGACACCCTGAACCGGCGCATCGCCCTGACCATTCTCGCCGCGATGCTCGCTTCGCTGGCGCTTAATGCCTTGTTCGTCCAGGTTGCCGGGGTCTGGGCGCGCCCGCCGATCGAGCGCACGGGGTTGCTGGAGCAGATGGCCGCCACCACCAAAGTCATCGAAGCCGCGCCTGCAACGCTGCGTTCGCAACTGGCGGCAGCGGCCAGCGATGCCCGCCTGCATGTGGCCTGGCATAACGACCCTGCGGATTTCGGCCTTCCCGACGGCAACACGGCGCTTCAAACGGGCGAAGTCCCGGGGATACAAGCACTGTTTGGCACTGGGCGACAAATTAAGGTGTTCAGCCCCAACGATTGGCCGCGTGGCAGCCCCGAAGCGCACTATGTTGCGCTCGTGCAGTTGCTCGATGGCAGCTGGCTGTCATTCGTCCCGCCTGAACGCACGTGGGGGCTGAGCGCGCCCACGCGCATCGCGGTGATCATCACCCTGGGGTTGATCGCGACCTTGTTGGTGGCCTGGCTCGCGACCCGGCAATTGGCCCAACCGTTGCAGCGTTTCGCCAGTGCCGCCAGGCGTTTTGGTGGTGATTTGCGCGCTCCGCCCATCGACAGCGAAGGCCCCCACGAAATACGCCAGGCCATCATCGCCTTCAACACCATGCAGGCGCAGATCCAGCATTTCATTGGCGAACGCACCCATATGCTCGCGGCGATTTCCCACGACTTGCGCGCGCCTTTGACGCGGATTCGCCTGCGTTGCGAGTTCATGGAGGATCTGGACCATCAGCACAAACTGATTCGCGATGTCGAGGAAATGCAGTCGATGATCAACGCTGCGCTGGCGTTCTTTCGCGACGATACGGTGCTGGAGCAACGCACCGCATTCGATCTGTCGGAGCTGCTGCAAACCATCATCGATGACTATCGCGACCAGCATCTTGCGGTGGATTTCATTGGGCCGGCCCACCTGGTCTATCACGGACGCCCATTGGGGCTTAAGCGGGTGATCGTCAACCTGCTGGAGAACACCGCCAAATATGCGTGTCACCCTGGCATCTCTCTGAGTGCGGACGGTCAGCGCATCTGCATTGAGGTTCATGACCAGGGGCGGGGGATTCCCGAGGCTGACCTTGAGCGCGTATTCGATCCATTCTTTCGCCTCGAAACCTCGCGCAATCGAAATACCGGTGGCGTGGGTCTCGGGCTTTCAGCAGCGCGCGCCATTGTGCGCGAGCAGGGCGGCGAACTGACGCTAAGCAACCGTCTACGTGGCTCAGGCTTGGTGGCGCGGGTCGAGCTGCCTCGATAGCCTGATGCGGTGCGCGCATTATTTACGCATTACGTTATGCGTTATAGGTATTTTACACGCGCCTCTTAGAACCGCATCGTATTGATCCTTACGAACATTGCCGAGACCGCACGCGCGGATCGACTTGACTGCCCAACACGGCATCTGGAGACGAGCGTGCGTTACCTGACAACACTGGCGGCCGGGTTGGCCGCCACCTTGCTAAGCCTGACGGCACAGGCACAAACCCTGGTCGTGGGTGACCAGAGCTATAACGCCCAAGCGGTGATGGAAGCGGCGGGGGTGCTGGATGATCTGCCCTATACCCTGGAGTGGAAGCAATTCACCGCCGGGTCACCGGTGGCCGAAGCGCTCAACGTCGGCAGCCTGGATATCGGCCTGCTGGGCGATGCGCCGGTATTGTTCCTGGGCGCATTGGGCGCACCGATCAAGGTGATTGCCGTCAGCCGCCAGAATCTTGCGGGCGTGGCGATCCTGGTGAGAAAGGATTCGTCGATCCACAGCCTGGCCGATCTTGCGGGCAAGCGCGCGGCCATCTGGAAGGGCTCCTGGAGCCAGCAACTGCTGCTGACTGCATTGGATAAAGCCGGGGTTGCACGGGACTCTCTGGAGTTGCGCTACCTCAGCGCGCTGGATGCGTCCCATGCGCTGGAGGGCGGCGCGGTTGACGTCATCGCCACCTGGGAGCCGTATGTCACGCAACAGGAACGCCAGGGTGCGCGAGTGCTGGCGACCGCCGAGGGGCTGATCCCGGCCCAGAGCTTCATTGCCGCCAACGCCAATGCGGTAGAGGCCAAGCGTGAGCCTATCAGCGACTTTCTCCAGCGGCTGAAAAAAGCCCGTGACTGGGCTCGCCAAAACCCGGCCAACGCCGATGCCTATGCCGATGCCTGGGCCAAGCGCACCCGTGCCGACGCCGACATCGCCCGTGTGTGGTTTGCTCGGGCGCGCACCACCGTCGAGCCACTGACCGCCCAGGTGCCTGTGGAAGCGCAAAAGACCGTGGACTTTTTCGCCAGCCAGGGCCTGATCAAGGCTTACCCGGCCGCCCAACTGTTTGACCTTTCCTTCGCGGCGTCCTTGCAGCCCGCCGTCGCCAGCCGCCAGCCCTGAAGAGGTCTCGTCATGACTAAAAGACAGCTCAAACTGGGCGCCCTGACCATGGGCAGTGGTGGCCCGGGCCGGCATAACCTGTGGCTCGACCCGCAACTGCCGGCCGATGCCAGCGTCAACGTCGACTGGTACATCGAGATTGCGCGCCAGGCCGAGGCGGCGCTGTTCGACTTGATGTTTATCGTCGACAGCCAATTTATCACCCCCGGCTCGCCGTCCCATTACCTCAACCGCCTGGAGCCGCTGACACTGTTATCGGCGCTGGCGGTGAGTACCCGGCATATCGGCCTGGTTGGCACGCTGACCACCTCCTACAACTCGCCGTATAACGTGGCGCGGCGCCTGGCGTCCCTGGATTTGATCAGCAAAGGCCGCGCCGGCTGGAACGTGGTCACCAGCGGTGATGCTGGCACCGCAGGCAATTACAGCCGCGATGAACATTATGACTACGCCACCCGCTATGGCCGCGCCGCCGAACACGTCCAGGTGGTGCAGGGGTTGTGGAACTCTTACGAAGACGATGCGTTTGTGCGCGACCGCGCTACCGGCCAGTTTCTCGACCCCAGCAAGCTGCACAGCCTGAACCACCAGGGCGAACATTTTCGCGTGGTCGGCCCGCTGAATATCCAACGCTCACCCCAGGGCCAACCGGTGATCTTTCAGGCCGGAGATTCCGAGCCAGGCCGCGATCTGGGCGCAGCCACGGCGGACGTGATCTTCACCCATGCGGCCAGCATCGAGCAGGGCCAGGCGTTTTACCGGGATATCAAGGGCAGGGCGGCACAAAGAGGGCGCGATCCGGAGCAGTTATTGATCATGCCCGGTGCGGAAGTCTATGTGGGTGACACTGATGCACAGGCCCGGGAAATCGAGCAGCACTACCATCAACTCGACCATAGTTTTGAACTGGCGCTCAAGGAGTTCGGGCGTAATTTCGGCTGGCATGATTTCAGCCAGTACGACCTGGATGCGCCATTCCCGCAAGAGAGCCTGGAAGCGGCGCGCAGCAGTTTTTTCACCAATGCCAAACGCATCGCCGATCAGGCGCGGGAGAAGGGTTTCACCTTGCGCCAGGCCATTGAGTTTGGTCGGCAACTGCGTCCTGGCGCCTTCGTGGGTAGCGCCGATACGGTGGCGCAGAAAATGGCCGCCTGGCTCCAGGCGCGGGCTGTGGACGGGTTCAATATCTACATCGGCCACCCCGGGCAGTTCGATCGATTCACCCGGGAGGTGATTCCGTTGTTGCAGGAACGCGGGGTTTACCGCACAGAGTATGAAGGCTCGACTTTGCGCGAAAGTCTGGGGTTGGCGATACCACGGTTCAAGGTTTGATAGCGGTGCCGACGGGGCGCCAAACACCTCCCCGTTTCGCATAACTGCTGTGCAGTACCAGGGATTAATCCGCCAGCGCGCACTGCCTATAGTTCATTCACACACCGCAGCGTTTAAAAGCGCTGCGGGCTCCAGCCAAAAACTGAGATGAGCCTGATGAACGAATTCAACCCTGTGCCGACGGATATAAACCAAATGGACGCCGAGTACTTCGAGTACAGCAAAGCGGCCAACCCCATCAGTGCCAACCTTATTGCGCGCATTCCCTACCACAGCTTTCCCGCCTCGTTATACGACAGTGGCCCTTCACGCGTGGTACCGCTGGACCTCAGCGACGCTTTGGGCTGCGAAGGCCCTGCGACAGGCCCCGGGCTGTGCGCGAATTTCATGCGCCTTAACCGTGGCGACACGCTGACCGTGCAACCCAATGCGACGTCCCAGGTGTTCTACGTGATCGCCGGCGAGGGCAGCGTGGTTCAGGGCGAACATGAGATTCAATGGTCAAAAGGTTGTTTTATGGCCTTGCCTGGCTTGCAGGCAGCACACTTCAGCGCCCGCCAGGATGCCCGTCTTTACTACGTGCACGATGAACCGTTATTGCGTTACTTGGGGGTGGCACGCAGCGCAGACCGCTTCGCACCGACGTTGTACCCCGCAGAACTGGCTAACGCCAAGCTGCGTGAAGCGGCCGACGATCCTCGTGCGCAAGACCGCAGCCGCATCAGCATTTTGCTGGGCAACCGCAATTTCCCCCAGACGCGCACCGTGACCCATGTGCTGTGGGCCATGTATGGGATCCTGCCGGCAGGCTCGGTACAGAAACCTCACCGGCATCAGTCGATTGCGCTGGATTTCATCATTGATTGCCCGCCGGGCTGTTACTCGCTGGTGGGCACCGAGTTGGACGCGGACGGGCAGATTCGCAATCCGCAGCGGGTGGACTGGTCGCCTGGCCTGGCATTTGTCACGCCGCCGGGGTACTGGCACGCGCACTTCAATGAATCGGATACCGAGGCGTTCCTGATTCCGATTCAGGACGCAGGGCTGCAAACCTATCTGCGCTCCCTGGATATTCGTTTCAGTTGAGTCATGTCCACTCAGGCGTTTCGCCCAGTCGCTCAACGATAAAGTCGATAAAGCACCTGACCTTGGACGACACGATGCGCTTGGGCGGGTAGACAAACCACACGGCGAAGTCGCGCTCGACATCGCGTATTCGCCATTGCGGCAGCCACACGAGCAACTCGCCGGCCTGGATGCTCTGGGCGACCAACCAATCCGGCAAAAGGGCAAAGCCCAGCCCCTGGCGTGCGGCGATCAGTTGTGCGTCGAGATCATTTATCCGAATGCAGCCGTTGTGCAGCAGCGGTGATACCTGGTCGCCGCAGTCAAAGCTGATAGCGCCCGTAGGCAGCGTACCCAACACCGCGGGCAAACCGGCGAGGTCGGCAGGGGTTGAGGGTGCAGGGTGCTGCCTGGCAAAAGCCGGGCTGACCACCACACGGTAATGGCCATCGCAGAGTTTGCGGGCCTTGAGCGTCGAATCGGCCAGCGCGCCAATGCGTATGGCTAGATCGACGCCGGCATGAATCAGGTTGACCTGAGCATTATCCAATACCAATTCCACACTGATTTGCGGGTAGCGCGCGCAAAAGTCCTTCAAGGCTGGAAGGATGTGATGGCGGGCGAATGCCGGCGGCAGGTTGAGCTTCAACAAGCCCCTGGGCTGCTGGTTCAACGCAGACGTCGCCGCCTTGGCGTGTTCCAGTTCATCCAGCACCCTGCGGGCGTGCATCAGGAAGGTCTGGCCGCCTTCGGTCAGGTGCAAGGTGCGCGTGGAGCGGTTGAACAACGCGATACCCAGGTCTTGCTCAAGATCCTTTATATAGCGTGAAACCGTGGACGCCTTGATCCCCAAACGCTCGGCTGCGCGGGAGAAGTTATTGCCTTCGGCAGCTTCGACGAAGGCGGTGAGGGCACTGAAATAGTCCAAGGGCAGCCTCGGGGCAGGGCAGGAAAGTTGGCAGGTTGTTGAAGTTTGCAGGGCGCTGTCAACTCGTAACTATCGTCATTTGCTGGCACAAGCTTGATCCTGGTCAGGTAACGCTGCTGCCACGCTCTATAACCTTGGGCTTCCATCAAAGGCCAGGGACGGCTCAAGGAGCACCTCTGGTCGCCCAATCTCAAGGAAGAGTCAGCCATGCGATCATTGAAGATCCTGTTGTTATCCTCGGCATTCAACGGTTTGACCCAGCGGGCCTGGCTGGATTTGCGCCAGGCGGGTCACGACCCCAGCGTTGTGGTATTCACCGATGAAACTACGGTGTGTCGCCACGTCGAGGCGTCAGGCGCCGACCTGGTGATCTGCCCATTCCTGAAGGACCGTGTACCACAGCAGCTATGGAGCCACCCGCAGCGCCCGGTGGTGATCATCCATCCCGGCATCGTCGGTGACCGTGGCGCCAGCGCACTGGACTGGGCCATCACCCAGCAGGTCCGGCGCTGGGGCGTCACGGCCCTGCAGGCCGTGGAGGAAATGGACGCCGGGCCGATCTGGTCGACCTGTGAATTCGACATGCCCGCCGATGTACGCAAATCCGAGCTGTACAACGGCCCGGTGAGTGACGCGGCGATCGTCTGCATCCGCGACGTGGTGGAAAAATTCGCAAATGGCTTCGTCCCGGAGCCCCTCGACTACACGCAACCTAGCGTTATCGGGCGGTTGCAGCCGAACATGACCCAGGCTGACCGCACCTTCAGTTGGTTCGATTGCGCAAGCTTCATCAAGCGCAGCATCGACGCCGCCGACGGTCAACCCGGGGTGTTGGCAAGCCTGCTGGGCGGGCAATATTACCTGTACGACGCGCACTTGGACTCACGCCAGGGCACCCCGGGAGACATCCTCGCGGTACAGGACGACGCCGTGTTGGTGGCAGCAGGGGATCACAGCCTGTGGATCGGCTCGCTCAAACGCAAGGCCCAGCCAGGGGAGGAGACCTTCAAGCTGCCGGCTCGCCATGTCTTGGCTGAACAACTGGCTGACATTCCGGTGTTGAACAGCTCGATCGCGCAACAAAGCTTCAATGCGCTGGCCTATCAACCGATTCGCTACCGGGAGGCCGGTCACGTCGGCGAACTGACATTCGAGTTCTACAACGGCGCCATGAGCACCGAACAATGCCAACGACTGGTGGCAGCATTGCACTGGGCCAAGGCGCGAGACACCCAAGTGTTGTTGATCAAGGGCGGGCGCGGGAGCTTTTCCAATGGTGTACACCTCAATGTCATCCAGGCCGCCAAAGTGCCGGGGCTGGAAGCCTGGGCCAATATTCAAGCCATCGACGATGTGTGCCGGGAGCTGCTAACCGCCAGGCAACTGGTGATCAGCGGCCTGACCGGCAGTGCGGGCGCAGGCGGCGTGATGCTCGCGCTGGCCGCTGACATTGTATTGGCCCGTGAGGGTGTAGTGCTCAACCCGCATTACAAAACCATGGGGCTCTATGGCTCCGAGTACTGGACCTACAGCCTGCCACGGGCCGTCGGCAGTGAGATCGCGCACAAGCTCACCGAAGAATGCCTGCCCGTCAGTGCCGTCCAGGCCTTGCAGCACGGCATGGTTCAGGACATCGGCCCACGCTGCCCACACGCCTTTGATCTGTGGCTCTCTCAACAGGCCCAAAGCGCGCTGACCGATGAGAAGTATCTGTACGCACGCACCCGTAAAGCCACGCTGGATATTCAGCGGGTTGAACGTTGCCGCGAACATGAGCTGGTACAGATGCAGTTGGATATGGTGCAAAACCGCCAACAGTTTGCCGAAAAGTGCCGCAACTTCGTGTTTAAACGCAAAACCTGCCAGACCCCGCAGCGCTTGATCGCGCCCTGGGCGGTGACGTACGAGGCCGAAGTCCCGGAATGCTGAATGGCTGACCGATCCTCTACGGTCGACGCGGGAAGGGCCCAGCCTCGCATTGGGCAATAGGGTTCCCCATAATGGAGGCCAATTCGCCCAAACGCTCAGACCAGAGGCCCCATGGAACTGCACAACCTCAACGATAACGCAGCGCTCGTATGAATCGTGCGCTGTTTATTTCGTTGGATGGGCCCAAGGGCACCGGCAAAACCACGCAGCTGGAGGCCGTTACGACAGCATTGAGGGCCGACAACAAAAAGGTTGTCCGCCTGTGCGAGCGCAAGAGCGATCCCTATCGAGCGCAAACGATGGCTCTGGTTAACACATTCGCCAGAGATCCCAGCCGGGATCTGGAACTTGAGGTGTGTGAACGCTTTGCCGACAGCCGTCGCTGGATTACCCGGCACGTACTGGCTGCCCAGCCACCTGACAGCATCATCCTGATGGACCGTTGGTACCCCTCCGATGCGGCGTTTCGTCGATTGATACCGTTTAAAGATATCCTTGCGCTGAACCTTGATCGACAGGTGCAAGTGCCGGATCTACATGTGGGGGTTGTCACCACTGCGCAAATATCCTGGGCGAGGGCAGCGGCAAGGCGACGCGGGCTGAGCAGTACGGTGATGCATAGGCTGGAGGAGCAGGTTGTGTGTACCGAGGCGTTTGAACGGGCGGCTGTGGGGGAGGGGTGGGTGATGTGTCGCAATGAAGGGACGATTGAGGAGGCGATGAGGCGGGTGGTTTCGCAGATATATAAAGTCCTTTGATCGAATTCAACATGAAGGGCGCTAGGCTAAAAACAGAACGGCTGCGACACATCAGTAGCTTCAATAAGGTTTCCCTCGTACCCCCTAGAGTTCCACGCCAGGAGGTACGAGAGAGGTAAGCCATAGCCCTTAAACCAATCCTTCGCGTTTGTATTGATTTGCCGAACTGTCAGCGGGCTTGGGTTTTCTGGAACAGGTCAGCTGGTAAGCAATTGCCAACCATAGGAACCATCCCGGCATGACCATCAACGCAATTCGGGTGTCTGGTCTCAATGCCAGCAGACAAAGAACAAAGCCCAGAAACGCCAAAGAGAACCAGGCCATCGGCGCGCCGCCAGGCATCTTGTAGGTCGATTTTGCATGCAGGTCAGGGCGAGTGTTGCGATAGGCAATGTACGACGCGAGGATCGTCGACCAAGTGAAAATCACCAGAATTGCTGACACGGTAGAGACGATGGTGAACGCGGTCATGACTTCTGGAACGATGAACAGCAACAACACGCCCAGCAGCATCAACAAGGTGGTGAACGCCAAACTCAGCAGAGGCACGCTGTTGCTCGACAGACGCCGGAAAATCCCCGGAGCGTTGTCCTGATTGGCCAGCCCGAACAGCATCCGACTGGATGAAAATACGCCACTGTTGGCCGATGAGGCGGCGGATGTCAGCACCACAAAGTTGACGATACCGGCTGCTGCGGGGAACCCCGCAACCAGAAACAGCTCGACGAAGGGGCTCTTGTTGGGCGAAACCTGTTGCCAGGAAGTCACTGCAATAATGCAGGCCAGTGCCAGCACATAAAACAAGATGATTCTGAGCGGAATCGAGTTGATGGCTTTAGGCAGGGTCTTTTCGGGGGAGCGCGTTTCGGCGGCTGCGGTGCCGATCAGCTCGGTGCCCGCAAATGAGAAAATCGCCATCTGAAACCCGGCAAAGAAGCCGAACAAGCCGTTGGGGAATGCGCCCTGTTTATCCAGCAAGTGGTTCAGGGACGCAGTGACGCCACTGGGTGAGACAAAGGAGCTGGCAATCATCACCATGCTCACGCCAATCAGGGCAACGACGGCAATGATTTTGATGATCGCGAACCAGAACTCCACTTCACCGAAGAGCCTGACAGTCAGCACGTTCAAGGCGAACAGTGTTATCAGCATGCCAATGGCCGGTATCCATGCGGGTACATCAGGGAACCAATACTGAAAAAAACCACCCACCACGACTGCATCACCTATCACTGCAACGCTCCAGCTTAGCCAATATGACCAGCCGAGAAAGAATGCTGCGCGTGGGCCAAGATAGGCACCGGCAAAATCAGCGAAGGTTTTGAAGTTCAAGTTGGAAAGTAACATTTCGCCCATGGCACGCATGACGAAGTAGACGAACAGTCCGATGATCATATAGATGAGGATGATCGACGTGCCGGAGAGGGCGATGATCTTCCCGGAACCCATGAACAGGCCTGTCCCGATAGCACCTCCCATGGCCATTAACTGAATGTGACGATTGCTGAGTGTGCGCTGCAGCGCGGGCTGTTCAACCCGCTCGGACGGAGTCGATTTCATTACAAAACCTCTTGATTTTATGTTTTTGAGTTTTGGTAGAAAAGTGGGTGTCACATGACCTTGATTGAGATGTAACGGCTACTGACGGTGGTGGTTTGCGGATGGCAGGCTTTTCCTCCGCTAACAAGGTGCACGGCCAATAAAAAAGTCATGTTTTTGTTCTCCGATTCAACAGTCGAAAGGCTGCGATTCAGGCGCGTTTGCTCTCGTAACCATGCAGCACATTGACGGCATTGATCCCGATTTCATCAACCATGTACCCGCCTTCCATCACAAACAGGGCAGGGCAGCCCACGCCGGCTATCAGCTCGCCGATGCCGATGAAGTCTTCGCTTTCAAGCAAAAAGTGGCTGATGGGGTCGTCCTTGAAGGTGTCGACGCCCAGTGAAATAACCAGCACGTCAGGGGCAAATTGCTGAAGTTTCTTGCAGGCGTGGAGCAAGGCGTTGCGGTAGCTTTCCCAAGAGGTGTTCTTCGGCAGCGGATAGTTCAGGTTGTAACCTTCGCCGTGACCAGCGCCGACTTCGTGGCTGTAGCCTGAGTAGTACGGATAGGACACCGCCGGTTCGCCGTGCAGCGAGACAAACATGACGTCACTGCGTCCGTAGAAAATATTCTGGGTACCGTTGCCATGATGAAAGTCGACATCCAATACCGCGACACGCTTGGCGCCTCGGGTAATAGCCTGCTGTGCGGCAATGGCTGCGTTGTTCAGATAGCAATAGCCGCCCATGTATTCACGTGCTGCGTGATGGCCGGGCGGGCGGCATAGGGCAAAGGCGCTGTCGTGACCTTCATCGATCAGCGCCAGTCCGGTCAGCGCGATATCGGCACTGGTTTTTACCGCTTGCCAGGTGGTGGCGGTAATGGGGGAGCCGGCGTCCATGGCGTAGAAACCCAGCTTGCCGTCGATGAAACTCGGAACTTGCTCGTTGGCCAGATCACGCACTGGCCATACCAGCGGCAAGGCGTCGTGGGTGCGCCCGGTTGCACACCATTCAGACCAGGCAGATTCCAGAAAAGTTACGTAGCGCTCGCTGTGCGCGTTGACATAGCACGACCGATCAAATGCCCGCGGTTCGATGATCTGGCCAAGACCTACCTGTTTGACCCGATTGTGGACGGTATCGGCCCGACTGGGCTGTTCGAAGGACGGCTTGAGCACGCCGTCTTTCAATTCGGTGCCGTGGTGCAAACGGTGGGAATCACTGAAAACTGTAAACATTGTGCGCATCCGTTGATGTGAGCCAGTGCAAATATTCTGTTCCGGCTCTGATGCGCTTTCTTTGCTTTGTTTTCGTGGTTTACTGGATTATTCGGGCGTTTTTACTCAGGAATGACGTAATGCAGAAAAAAACATCCAAACGCATCAGTCTCGACGACACCGACCTGGCGATTCTCGCGTTGCTGCAGGAGGATGCGAGTATTTCCAACTCTGAGCTCAGTGAGCGCTTGTCGTTAAGTCTGACACCTTGTTGGAGGCGGCGTAAGAGAATGGAGGAGGCGGGCGTGATTAAAGGCTATCAGGCGAACCTTGATCGACGAATGCTGGGGCTGGATATCATGGCGTTCGTGCACATCCGTTTTTCCACCCACGCCGACCACGCTCCCGATGATTTTGAGGCGGTGATCGCTCAACTGCCTGAAGTGTTGTCCTGTCACAAGATCACCGGGGATGCCGATTACGTGCTGCAAGTGTTAGCAGAGGACCTTGATAGCTACAGTGATTTTATCGAGCAGGTGCTCAGGCATCAGGTGGGTATTGCGTCCATCCAGTCCAGTCTGGCTTTACGCGAAATTAAGACCAGTAGCCGTATCGCGATACCTAAATCGATTAAGGCGTGAATGGGCAGGGGTTAGACCACGAAGTGGAACCCTGTCTTTAACCGCATAGCCAAGGAGTGCGGCTGAAGTACGCCTTTATCAAGCAGCGCGCAGGCGACTATTCGATTCGACGGCTTTGCCTGACGCTGAAAGTCCATCCCAGCGGTTATTACGCCTGGCTGTCTGAGCCGCAATCTGTACGCGCCAAAGGCGACCAGCGACTGCTGGGTTTGATCAAGCATTCCTGGCTGGAGAGCGGCGGCGTTTATGGCTATCGCAAAATCCACGACGATCTGCGCGAGGTCGGTGAGGATTGTGGTCGTCATCGTGTGGCGAGGCTAATGCGTCTCGAAGGTCTGCGTTCTCAGACAGATTATCGACGCCGCCCTGGAAAGTACGGCGGTAAGCCAGCGGTCGTCTCACCCAATTTGCTGAAGCGCCACTTCGATGTTGTGGAACCCAACAAGGTTTGGGTAACCGACATCACGTACATTCGTACGTATGAAGGCTGGTTGTATTTGGCGGTGGTACTGGATCTGTTTTCTCGGCAGGTCGTTGGCTGGTCAATGAAGTCGCAGATGACCAGTGATTTGGCCATTGATGCGTTGTTGATGGCGGTTTGGAGGCGTAAGCCGAAGCAAGAGGTGATGGTTCATTCCGACCAAGGCAGCGAGATGTTCTACAACGTAAAACGCCGCCATGGTTTCAACAATCAGCTGTCGCCGGTAGGGTTTGAAAAGCGTTACGCAATGAGCTTGCAAGGTGTCTAGAGAATCCGGGGCGATTCAAGGTAACCGAGAAGAAGGACAGGATAGTCGTCAGTGACAGTGTTCCTTCACAATATCAAATTTAACATAATATACATTATGCGAACCACTCAGCCATCCTTCAGGGGCTCTGTTCGGCGCATTTCACTAAGCGACCTAGACCACCGCGCGCCAGATTCATAAGCAGCCATCGTTGCCCTCGCTGACCTGCCTGCGTTTGCCCCTTGGGCCACCGGGCATTTACGGCGAGTCAGCACACGGTTCACCAACGCTGTGGTGAAATCGATAACGTTGCCCGTCATAACGCAGTACTGGGAAACAAGAGCCCGGGCCGCCGACCTCGACATCAGGCCAACCATTACTGCCTTTGCCAGGGAGAAACTCAGCGACGCCGCTTTCTTTGAGCATGAGTTTCCAGTGACCGTCAGTCTGCTGGCTGACTAGATAAAATCCAGTACCCGCTTGCCCATAACAGTCAGTGCTGCCTTCGGTAATCAACGCATCCGGCCGACCGTCGCCGTTCAGGTCCTTGATCAGCTCCATGGTTGCCGGCGTGTAGCTACCTGTTGTCTCGATTTCGCACTCCGACGTCTCTTGGTTAAATCCAGCAGCGCGGAAAGCTTTTATCTGCTCGCTACGCGGCAGTTCATCCGCCAGCGCCGTGGCACTGATCACGAAACATGCCACCCATAGACCTGACGTAAGCCTTCCCCGCATATAGACCGTCCCTTTATGATGCTCAAATGTAAAGTACCGTGCACGTACCCACACTAGCGTGAAGGATGAGCTAGCTCTGCCCTTATTATATAACCACTGACTATAACTAAACTAAATGACTATTTAGTTGAGTTATATATAGATAGGTCGGTTCACAACCTGAACCGATCCACCGACTGCGACAGCTTCCCCGCCAAACTCGACAATTCATCCGTCGTTGACGCCGTGTCTCCAATCACGCGGCTGTTGTTTTGCGACATACCTGCAATCATCTCCACCTGGTGAGCAATTTCATTGCTGGCCAGGCTTTGCTCGCTGATGGTGCGGGAAATATCGTTGACCAATTCGGTGGTGCTGAGCGTGGCCTGAAGGATCTCGCGAATGGCGCGTTCCACTTCGGCGGTAACGGCCATGCCCTTGTCCACTTGAGCAACGCCCTCCTCCATGCTGGTCACCGCTTCCCGGGTGTTCAGCTGGATGCGCCCGACCATACTGGCGATCTCCTGCGTGGATGCGCTGGTGCGTCCGGCCAGGCTGCGTACTTCATCGGCGACGACTGCAAAGCCGCGGCCCTGCTCACCTGCACGGGCGGCTTCGATGGCGGCGTTGAGGGCCAGCAGGTTGGTCTGGTCGGCGATGCCTTTGATCACTTGAATAATGCTGTAGATCGCCTCGGACTCCTTGTCCAGTGTGCGGATCACTTGGGCCGATTGCTGCGCTGAACGGGCAATGCCATCCATGTCGCTGACAACCTGGTGAATGACGCGGCCGCCGTCCTTGGCCAGGGTTTCTGCCTGGTTGGCCATGTCGAGGGCGCGTTGGGCGTGGCGAGTGATTTCCTCGATGCTGGCAGTCATTTCGCTAGCGGCGGCGGCCATGGTGCTGGCGGCGGCGCTTTGCTGTTGACTGCTGCCTGCGACTTCATGGCAACCCTGGCTCAGTTGTTCGCTCATGCCATTGACGCCGTGGGCGTTGCTGCGAACCACTTCAATCATGCCGCGCAAATCCCGCTGCATGGTGGCCAGGCTGCGAATCAGCGCACTGGCTTCATCGTGATTTCTGGGCTCGATAATCGGTTCGCTCAGGTTGCCATGGGCAATGCTGTCGGCAATGCGGCTGGCGGTACGCAGTGGCCCCATGATGCTCAGGATCACCCAGCGCCCTTGTGCCAGCAACAGTAACAGGCTGGCGATCAGTACCACGGCCAGGGTCCAATTGGCGTGGCTGATGGTTTGTCGGGTACTGATACTGGTCAGTTGAGTCTTGTTTTCGATCAGTTCGCTCAAGGCCGCCATTTGATCTTCCAGCCGACTGAACGCGGCATTGAAGGTCTCCAGCTCACCACGGGCGGCTTCGGGGTTGTCCAGGGCCAGCGCGACGATACGCTCACCGGCGCTGATATAGGTATCCAGGCTGGGCTTGATGTTTTCCAGGCTCGCCTTGATTGCATCGTCCAACGGCTGCTTGAAGTTGTCCGCCAGCACCTGGCGAAAGTGTTCGGCATGTTCCTTGAGCGAGCTGTTGACCTGGGCTGGTGTGCTGGTGCTTTTGCCTAGCCCCACCAACATGGCCGATAGCACGTCGGCACGCAGGGCGTCGTGCATCATGTCGGCTTCCATGTGATTACGCAGCACGGTCATGCTGACGTCATTGTCCTGTACCGCATCGCCCATCCGGGTATTTCCCAAATAGCTGGCCAGGCTCATGATCAAGGCGGTGAGCAATCCGGTCCCAATCAACAGCATCAAGCGTAATTTGATCGTCATGCTGGTATCCCCGTGCCAGGACCATCGGTTGGGAATCCAACCGTTCAAGTGCTCACTGTTAGCTGTATCGGCAACAACTCCTTGTTAGTGAAGCCTAAGTTTGCGGATCTGCGCGTTTCACTTAAGCTGACCGTCCTTTGCTCCAGCCGGACCTGCCAAATGTCTCGAAGTATCGCCCATCTCGCCCTGCTGCTGGGCTTGATCACCGCCGTCGGCCCGTTTGCCATCGACATCTACCTGCCCGCGCTGCCAACCCTGGGCGCAAGCCTTGGGGCCTCACCGGCGGCGGTGCAGATGAGCCTCACCGTGTTCTTCATGGTCATTGGTGTGTGCCAGTTGTTCTACGGGCCGATCAGCGATGTGTTCGGGCGCAAACTGCCGATTTATGCGGGTTTGGTGATCTTTACCGTTGGCAGTATCGGCTGCGCATTGGCGCCGACGATCGAAGTATTGATCGGATTTCGTGCCATACAGGCGTTCGGTGCCTGTGCGGGGATGGTGATCCCGCGGGCGATCGTGCGCGACCTGTACACCGGCCATGAGGCAGCGCGCCTGATGGCTTTGCTGATGCTGGTGATGAGTGTTTCGCCAATCCTCGCGCCGCTGGCCGGCAGCCTGGTGATTTCGATCTGGAGTTGGCGCGAAGTATTTGCTGTGCTGGCGGTGGTCGCCGTGCTGTGCCTGGTCATGACCATCGTGCAACTACCGGAAACCCACCCGGCCGAACGCCGTTTGGGCAAGACCCTGGGCAATGCATTCGGCAGTTATGGAGCGCTGTTGCGCGACCCGGTATTCACCGGGTTATCGGTGGTGTGCGGGTTTGGCCTTGCGACCTTCTTTGTATTTATCGGCAGCGCGCCCTTCGTATACATCGAATATTTCGGCCTGACACCGACGCAGTTCAGCCTGTGTTTTGCCCTCAACGCCGCCTCGTTTTTTGCCATGAGCCAACTGACCGCACGCCTGAGCGCACGGTTTGGTCTGGCGCCGCTTATTCGTTGGTCGGTGGTCACAGTAGCCACGATCATGGCCCTGTTGGCAGCCACCACATTCTGGGGTGATAGCCTGCCCTTGATGATGGGCCTGCTGTTTATCGGGTTCGGTTTTCTCGGCCTTTTGCTGCCGGCGGCAGGTGTGCTGTCGCTGGAAGATCATGGCGCGGTGGCAGGCTCTGCGTCTGCCTTGCTTGGCGCGATCCAGATGGTTACCGCGGCCGTTTCGATGACCCTGGTGGGCGTATTCGCCGACCATACTCCTGCACCGATGTTGATCGGCATTGCGCTATGTGCGCTTGCCGCGATGCTCACCACGTTGTGGACCTTGCGCCGGTTGCCGGCGCACCTGGCCTCAAGCGTCCCGCCCTCCTCCTGAGGCTTGCCCTACCCCGCCCAGCTCACAGATCAAAGCGGTCCACTGCCCTGCGCCGCTCATTGTCGTCGCGTACGTCGTAGCTGGCGGTGGTCTGGATATTGGTGTGATGCGCCAATTTCTGGGCAATCGACAAATCATGCTCTTCGATCACTCGGGTGATGAACGAACGGCGGAAATCATGGGGCATGATTTTCACACCCACCTGATCACCGCGCTGCCGAGCAATGTAATAAATCGCATGTTTGGTAATGCGTTCGCGCGTGATGTGGCTGCCCCGGCGGATACGGTTGAACAGAAAGGTGTCGTCCTGCTCACCTTCCTTGAGTTGTTCACGACGAAACTCAAGCCACGCCCGCAGTTTTGCGAACGCCCAGTCCGGCGCGTACTTGATCAGTTCCTTATTACCTTTGCCGATCACCCGCAGGCTGCGCTGATCAAAATTGATCTGCGCGAGGTCGAGATTGACCGACTCCGACTTGCGCATCCCGGAGCCATACAACAGGCCGATCACTGCGGCATCCCGCAGGCCCTGGGGCCGAGGATCGGCGGCGCATACATCGAGCATCTCGCGGATCAGTGTACGACGCAGGTTGCGGCCCTGCCCCAGGCGCGTACCGGCGGCAGCCTTGACCGAGCGCATCTTCAACAGGTGATCCTGGCTGATCAAGCTCATGCGCCACGCTTCATTCATCACTCCTCGTACCGCATTCACGTACAGCGATGAGGTATTCGGCGCATAGCCGTCCTCGCGCAATGCGGCCACCAGTGCGACGACGTGTTCGGGTTGCAGTAGATGCCAGTCAATGTCTTCGAGGTTGAGGTCTTCGAAACCCAGGCGGTCGGCGGCATCCTGCAGCACGTAGCGCATGGTCAGTTGGCTGGAGGGCGCCAGGCGAGTGAGGTAGAGGGTCAGCGGGTTGCGGATAGTCTCGGTCAAGGGATCAGCCTTTGGATTAAATACATCAATCAACTCGTTGATTAATCGATGTATTTAGTGGGTTGGCGAAGACTGAGTCTAACCCAGGCGCGGCCCTGGCACAAAATCACGGCGCCGATTCGACTTCCTCTGCCGGTTCCTGCGGTTGCGCCAGGGACTGGCTCCAGTCAGCGTCCTGTCGCTGCATCAGCGCAAACCAATGCCCACGCATAAACGTCAGGTAGCCAGCCGGGGCCTTGGCAAAGTCCTTCTCGTCGCCATAGCAGCCTGGCAGTGGCAGTTCGGTGCCCTGCTCCTTGTACTGGCTGACCAACTTCTGTTGGGCCTCGACGCTGCAGTCAGTGGGCAAGGGCATGCCGCGCAGGGCACCGGCATCTTCGTCCCACCAACTGGCGCCGACGCGATCGAGGCCGCGCAGGCGATACTTGCCGGACTTGCCGACCCGCATGATCAGCTTGAACTCATTGGGGCTCACATCACTGGTACAGGTGCGCGAATAACCGACCGTGACCTGGGTATTGCCGTCGCGCAGCAGGTCGGTGACTTTGGTGGCCGCCTGATCAAAGCGCAGGCTGGCGTCGAACTCGCAGTGTTGCACGTCGTCGTGCAGCATCCAGACCCGCTTGGGGCGATCGCCCGTGAGCAGGTACTGCGCTGCGTAGACAAACGCCGACTGGGTGCCATCATCCTCCCGCTCGCTGACCTGCTCGGCGAGTACCAGCAGGTTCTTGCCCTGAAGGTCATCCCAGGTATAAGCACCGACTTGCTTGCCGGGCACTTCCACACCTTCCGGCACCTGTTCAATGCTGGTCAGTGCGATCCCTTCATCGGCGCGTACGCTGGTGACACAGGCCATCGTCATCAATAATCCCATCAACGCAGGCCGCAACTGGCCGCGCAAAAGCTGCACGCTATTCATCCGAGTACCCTGGCAAGAGATGGCTTACTTTACCGGCACTTGAGCGCCAATGCAGAGAAGATTGTTCAATCACCGGCATTGGCCGAGCGGGAGCGCCCGGATTGAACCAAACGCCCGGCACAGCGTTCCGATCTGACCATCCGGCCTGCACATGTAACGCCTTGATTACTTAGCTGAACCCTAGCTGTCTACCTGTCAAATAAACGAGTTTTTCATCCGCCTTTCATATTCGTTGCACACATTTGCGCTTAACCTTGTAAGCAGTACTTCAGGGCATTCCGTGGTTTATCGACTAACCTGTTGATTACGCTTTATCTTTAGCGCCGCGTTGTCATCTGCGGGCGGTAGTTCTGCCCGATGATTGCTGCTGTTTTCACGCGTCAAGTTGCTCCAGCCGAGGTCATGAAACTTTGAAACCCTACCCTATTCACTGCGTGTCGATCGTTATCCCGGTCTACAACGAACAAGAGAGCCTGCCGGAGCTGCTGCGTCGTACTACAGCAGCCTGCAAGCAGCTGGCCTACGAATACGAAATCATCCTGGTGGATGACGGTAGCCGCGACAATTCGGCCCAACTGCTCGAAGACGCCGCCGCTGAAGAAGGCAGCCATGTTGTAGCGGTGATCCTCAACCGCAACTACGGCCAGCACGCCGCGATCATGGCCGGCTTCGAACAGTGCCGTGGCGAAGTCATAATCACCCTCGACGCCGACTTGCAGAACCCGCCGGAAGAGATCCCGCGCCTGGTGGAGCAAGCTGCCCTGGGCTACGACGTGGTCGCCACGGTGCGTAACAACCGCCAGGACTCAGCGTTCCGTCGCTGGCCGTCGCGCTTGATCAACCTGGCCGTGCAGCGCTCTACCGGCGTGGCCATGACCGACTACGGCTGCATGTTGCGTGCCTACCGCCGCACCATCGTCGACGCCATGCTCGCCTGCCGTGAACGCAGCACCTTCATCCCGATCCTGGCCAACGGCTTTGCCCGCCATACCACGGAAATCCTCGTGCACCACGCCGAGCGTGAGCACGGCGAGTCCAAATACAGCGCCATGCGCCTGATCAGCTTGATGTTCGACCTGCTGACCTGCATGACCACCACACCATTGCGCCTGCTGTCCATCGTCGGTTTCAGCCTCGCGGCGTTGGGCGTGCTGTTCGCCTTTGCGCTGATCGTCATGCGCCTGGCCTTCGGCGCCGATTGGGCGGGTGATGGTCTGTTCGTGCTGTTTGCGGTGCTGTTCGTGTTTACCGGTGGCCAGTTCATCGGCATGGGCCTGCTGGGCGAATACCTGGGCCGCATGTACAGCGATGTACGCGCCCGCCCGCGCTTCTTTATTGAAAAAGTGCTGCGCAACCAGCCGGCAGCACCGACTCCAGTCGTCGTCGTTGACGGCCTGGTGTCTTCCCATACTTCTACTTCTACTTCTCCTTCGGATCAGGTTCAGTCATGAGTTCAAAAGCTGTTGTCTTCGCTTACCACGATATCGGCTGTGCAGGCATTGAAGCCCTGCTCGGTGCGGGTTACGACATTGCTGCCGTGTTCACCCATGCCGATGACCCCAAGGAAAACAATTTCTACGGCTCCGTCGCCCAGCTCTGCGCACGCCATGGCATCCCGGTGCACGCCCCGGAAGACGCCAACCACCCGCTGTGGATCGAGCGCATCGCCAAGTTGAACCCGGAGTACATCTTCTCCTTCTACTACCGCAACCTGCTGAGCGAACCGTTGCTGGCCACCGCCCGCAAGGGCGCGTTCAACCTGCACGGTTCGTTGCTACCTAAATACCGTGGCCGCGCCCCGGCCAACTGGGTGTTGGTCAACGGCGAAACCGAAACCGGCGTCACCCTGCACCGCATGGTCAAGCGTGCCGATGCCGGCGCCATCCTCGCCCAGCAGAAAGTCAGCATCGACCGCACCGACACCGGCCTGAGCCTGCACGCCAAATTGCGTGATGCGGCCACAGCCTTGCTGCGCGACGCGCTGCCACAATTGGCCCTGGGCAAGCTCACCGAAACCGCCCAGGACGAAAACCAAGCCACCTATTTTGGCCGCCGCACTGCCGCCGATGGCAAGCTGGACTGGAAAAAGCCTGCCGAACAACTGTTCAACCTGGTGCGCGCGGTGACGCAGCCGTACCCGGGCGCCTTCTGCGCAGTGGGCGAGCACAAGCTGATCGTATGGCAAGCCGACGTGGTCAAGGGCAACGACGGTTTGGCGCCAGGCCGTGTGATCAGCGTCAACCCGCTGCGTATTGCCTGCGGTGAAGACTCCTTGGTCATCAAGTTTGGCCAGCGTAACGAAAACGGCCTGTACCTGGCCGGCCCGGCCCTGGCCGATGAACTGGGCCTGGTGGATGGCTCCGTACTGCGTGGCGCCGAGTCTGGCCGCAAGCCACGTCGTACCCGCGTGTTGATCCTGGGCGTAAACGGCTTTATCGGTAACCACCTGTCCGAGCGCCTGCTGCGTGACGACCGTTACGAAGTCTATGGCCTGGACATCGGCTCCGACGCCATCGAGCGTCTGCGCAGCCACCCGAATTTCCATTATGTGGAAGGCGATATCAGCATCCACACCGAGTGGATCGAATACCACATCAAGAAATGCGACGTGGTCCTGCCATTGGTTGCCATCGCCACGCCAATCGAATACACCCGTAACCCACTGCGTGTGTTCGAACTGGACTTCGAAGAAAACCTCAAGCTGGTGCGCTACTGCGTCAAGTACAACAAGCGCGTGATCTTCCCCTCGACCTCCGAAGTCTATGGCATGTGCCAGGACCAGTATTTCGATGAAGACACCTCCAACCTGGTGGTCGGTCCGGTCAACAAGCAGCGCTGGATCTACTCGGTGTCCAAGCAACTGCTGGACCGCGTGATCTGGGCCTACGGCGACAAGGGCCTGAAGTTCACCCTGTTCCGTCCGTTCAACTGGATGGGCCCGCGCCTGGACCGCCTGGACTCTGCGCGTATCGGCAGCTCCCGCGCCATTACCCAATTGATCCTGAACCTGGTGGAAGGCACGCCGATCCGTCTGTTCGACGGTGGTGAACAGAAGCGTTGCTTCACCGACATTGCCGACGGCATCGAAGCGCTGGCGCGCATCATTGATAACGACAATGGCGTGTGCGACAGCCAGATCATCAACATCGGCAACCCGGAAAACGAAGCGAGCATCCGCCAGTTGGGCGAAGAACTGCTGCGTCAGTTCGAGGCTCACCCACTGCGCCACAACTTCCCACCGTTCGCCGGTTTCCGCGACGTCGAAAGCAAGGCGTTCTACGGCACGGGCTATCAGGACGTGGCGCACCGCAAGCCGAGCATCGAGAACGCCAAGCGCCTGCTGAACTGGGAGCCGAGCGTGCAGATGAGCGAAACCATCGGCAACACGCTCGATTTCTTCCTGCGTGAAGCCATGCTTGAAATTGCGGATAAAAAGTAATGCAGGCAGGTCTTCGCATCGACGTCGACACCTACCGTGGCACCCGTGAAGGTGTGCCGCGGCTGCTCGAATCCCTGGATGAAGCCGGGGTAAAGGCGACGTTCTTCTTCAGTGTCGGCCCGGACAACATGGGCCGACATCTGTGGCGCCTGATTCGGCCACAGTTTCTGTGGAAGATGCTGCGTTCCAACGCCGCCGGCCTGTATGGCTGGGACATCTTGCTGGCCGGCACCGCCTGGCCAGGCAAGCCGATCGGCCGCGACCTGGGGCATCTGATGCGCCAGGCCAAGGCCGCCGGGCATGAAGTCGGCCTGCACGCCTGGGATCACCATGGCTGGCAGGCCAATACCGGGCGTTGGAGCGAGGCACAGCTGGTCGAGCAGATTCGGCGTGGTGTGCAGACTTTGAGCGACATCCTAGGCGAGCGCGTGGACTGTTCAGCCGCCGCCGGGTGGCGCGCCGACGAACGTGTGGTGCAAGCCAAGCAAGGCTTCAATTTTCGCTACAACAGTGATTGCCGGGGCACCAGCCTGTTTCGACCGACACTGGCCGATGGCAGCGCGGGCACCCCACAAATTCCGGTGGACCTGCCGACCTTCGACGAAGTCGTCGGGCCGGTGGTGGCTGCCAATGATTTCAACCGCTTCATCCTGGACCGGTTCAGCGCAGCGAAGCTGAACGTCTACACAATCCACGCAGAAGTTGAAGGGATTCTGATGGCCAATGATTTTCGTCAGTTGCTCGCCCAGGCAGGGCAGCGCGGCATTGATTTCAAACCCTTGGGTGATCTTCTGCCCGCAGATGTAACCACCCTGCCCCAACAAAAACTGGTGCGCGGCGCATTGAGCGGCCGCGAGGGTTGGTTGGGAGTACAGCAGGCATGATTCGTCGCTGGGCCTTGCCCCTGCTCCTGCTGGCGTTTGCCGCGTTTTACCTGCTGCCGCTGGCCACCCATGGCCTGTGGATTCCCGATGAAACCCGCTATGCGCAGATCAGCCAGGAAATGCTGCTGACCGGCAAATGGGCCTCACCGCACTTCATGGGCATTCGTTACTTCGAAAAACCCGCCGCGGGCTACTGGATGATTGCGCTGGGCCAGGCGATTTTCGGGCAGAACCTGTTCGGCGTGCGGTTTGCCTCGGCCTTGAGCAGCGCCCTGAGCATTGTGCTGGTTTACCTGGTATCCCGCCGGTTGTGGAGCGACCCGCACAAAAGCCTGGTCAGCACCCTGCTGTACATGAGCTTCGTCAGCGTGGCGGCCCTCGGTGGTTATTCCAACCTGGACCCGCAGTTCACCTTCTGGGTCAACCTGACCGGCGTGGCGTTGTGGTTCTGCTTTGACAGCAGCACGCGGCGCGGCCGACTGTGGTCATGGGCGCTGTTGGGTTTCGCGTGCGGCATGGGCTTCATGACCAAGGGCTTCCTGGCCTGGTTGCTACCGGTATTGATCGCCCTGCCCTACGCCCTCTGGCAAAAACGCCTGGGTGAGCTGTGCACGTTTGGCGGCGTGGCCGTGGTGGTTGCAATTGCTGTCAGCGTGCCGTGGGCATTGGCTGTGCACCTGCAAGAACCGGACTACTGGCATTTCTTTTTCTGGCACGAGCACATCCAGCGCTTTGCCGGGGAAGATGCCCAGCACGCTGAGCCGTTCTGGTATTACCTGCCGCTGCTGGTAGCGTTCGCGCTACCGTGGGTAGCCCTGTTGCCGTCCACGCTCAAGCAGGCATGGCTGCAAAAGCGCGCGCCGAAAACCGCATTCCTGCTGCTATGGCTGTTGATGCCGCTGGCGTTTTTCAGCCTGGCCAAGGGCAAGTTGCCCTCCTACATCATGCCTTGCATGCTGCCCCTGGCGTTGCTGATGGGCTCGACCTTGAGCGACAAGCTCAAGCAAGGCCACGGTCGCGTCCTGCGCATCAATGGCTGGCTGAACCTGGCGATCGGTGTGCTGGTATTGCTGGCCCTCAGCTGGTTCCAGTTGAAAAAACCGGTGTACGAGCCGGGTGAGGAAACCTTCAGCCTGGTGCTGGTGTTCATCTTCCTGTTCGGTTGGATCGTGGTCAACCTGCTGCAAGCGGCACGGCCCTTGACGTTGTGGGCCGCGCCTCTGATTGGCAGTGGGCTACTAGTGGTTTTGGTGCCTGCGGCATTGCCCCATTCGGTGGTTTATAACAAGACCCCGGACCAGTTCATCATCGATCACATCGAGGAATTACAGCCCACTGTCGCCCTGTTGAGCAACGATCTGGGCGCTGCTTCTGCACTGTCCTGGCGTCTCAAACGACCGGATATCACGCTCTACAACACCTCGGGCGAGGTCAAGTACGGGCTGGCTTACGCCGACACGGCCCATCGGCTGGTCGACCGTAACGCGATCCAGGCATGGATGGCGCAAACCCGCCGCACGGGCGCCGTGGGTGTGGTGATGCGCGTCAACAGCCAAGGTGAAAAGGAAGAGCTCGCGCTGCTGCCCGCCGACGGCAAGCGTTATGCCCAAGGCAAGATCGTGATCCTGATTTTCCCGCAGGTCGCGCCATGACCACCCTGCTGCTGTTGCTCACAGCCTGCTTGCTCACCTGCATGGGCCAGGTATCGCAAAAGTTTGCCGTGGAAAGCTGGCGGAACCTGCCTCAAGGCTGGGCATTGAAGGTGCGCTCGCCGTGGTTATGGTCAGCGTTGGTGTGCCTGGGCCTGGGCCTGGTGGTGTGGCTGCTGGTATTGCAACGCCTGGAAGTGGGGATTGCCTACCCCATGCTCAGCCTGAATTTTGTGCTGGTCACGCTGATGGCGCGCTTTGTATTTCACGAACCCATTGATGGCCGCCACTGGCTGGGTGTGGGGCTGGTGATTGCCGGCGTCGTGCTGCTGGGGCGCCAGGTATGAGCCGCATAAAGAGTTTCGCCCTGGCCCTGGGCAGTGTCGGCCTGGTGAGTGGCGCCCAACTGGGCATGCGCTGGAGCATGACGCGCCTGCCCTTGCCCACCGAGTGGCTGGCCGCCTTCGCCCACAACAGCATCGACCTGAGCGCCCTGGGCGTGGTGATCCTGGCGATCATCGCCTACGCGCTGTCGATGCTCTGCTGGCTTGGCGCACTCAAGCATTTGCCTCTGGGCCGTGCCTACTCGCTGCTCAGCATCAGCTACGCGTTGGTCTATCTGCTGGCCGCCAGCCTGCCGGTGTTCAACGAAGCTTTCTCGCTTTCAAAAACCCTGGGGGTGGCCTTGGTCATCCTCGGCGTACTGGTTATCAACTCTCGTCGTGCATGCACCTCAAGTCCCAGGAATACCCCATGAAAATCAGCGTATTTGGTAGTGGTTACGTTGGTCTGGTACAGGCCACTGTATTAGCCGAAGTCGGTCACGATGTCATTTGCATGGACGTTGACAAGAGCAAGGTCGAGTCGCTCCAGAAAGGTCACGTGACCATCTTCGAGCCGGGCCTGGCCGCGATGGTCAAGGACAACCTGGAAAGCGGACGCCTGCATTTTACCTACGACGAAAAACTCGCTGTCGAGCACGGTGAAGTGTTGTTCATCGCCGTGGGTACGCCGTCGGATGAAGACGGCTCTGCCGACCTGAAATACGTGCTGTCGGTGGGTGACGCCGTGTCCCGCCACCGCGTGCAGCCGGTAATCCTGGTGGAGAAATCCACCGTGCCGGTCGGCACCGGTGACACCCTGCGCGCTCATATCGAAAAGAACCTGAATGCCGCTGGCCGTCAGTTGGAGTTCGATATTGTCTCCAACCCGGAATTCCTCAAGGAAGGCTCGGCCGTTGCCGACTGCCGCCGCCCGGACCGCATCATCATTGGCTGCGAGCGCGAGGAAGTACGTGAGGTCATGCGCGACCTGTACGCGCCGTTCAATCGCAACCACGACCGCATCATCTTTATGGACCTGCGCAGCGCCGAACTGACCAAGTACGCCGCCAACTGCATGTTGGCCACCAAGATCAGCTTCATCAACCAGATTGCCGAACTGGCCGAGCACCTGGGCGCCGATATTGAATCGGTGCGCCTGGGCATTGGTGCCGACTCGCGAATCGGCTACCACTTCATCTACCCAGGCTGTGGCTACGGCGGCTCGTGCTTCCCCAAAGACATGCGTGCCTTGATCCATAGCGCCAAGCAAGCCAACTGCTCCAGCGACCTGCTCGAAGCAGTGGAAGCCATCAACCAGCGCCAGAAGAGCAAGCTGTTCGAGCGCATCAATGCGTTCTTCAAAGGCAATCTGAAGGGCAAGACCTTCGCCCTGTGGGGCCTGGCCTTCAAGCCCAACACCGATGACATGCGCGACGCTCCCAGCCGCGTGCTGATGGAAGCCTTGTGGGCCGCCGGTGCCAATGTGCGCGCCTTCGACCCGGAAGCCATGCAGGAAACCCAGCGGATCTATGGCGACGACCCGCGCCTGATGCTGATGGGCACCCCGGAGTCCACCCTGGGCGGCGCCGATGCGCTGATCGTGTGCACCGAATGGCAACAATTCAAGGCGCCGGACTTCGACCTGATTCACCAGCGCTTGAAAACCCCGGTGATCTTCGATGGCCGCAACCTGTATGACGGCGAACGCCTGACACGCAAAGGCTTCAAGTATTTCCCCATTGGCCGTGGCGATTCCTGCGAGTTGCCGATTCCCCAGCAAAACTGGGTGGAACAGGTCAGGGATGTCGGCTAGGTGAACAAGGCTTTCCCATCCATGCAGAGCAGCACAATCCGCCGCCATTCACTGGGGCTTGGGCTCTTGGCGCTGGTGCTGTTTATCGCCGGCAACTGGCACCAGGCAATTATTGGCTTTGATTCACGCTTCGTGGTGTTTGCCCAGGAAATGCTGCGCCACGGGCCTGGTTTCTTCCCCACGACCTACGGCCAACCGTATGCCGACTACCTGGCGACTTCAACGCTGCTGACCTGGCTGCTGTCGTTGCCATTGGGCCAGGTCACCAGCCTGACGGCATGGCTGCCCACCGCGGTCGCGTCAGCAGTGATCGTAATGCTGGTCTACCGCCTGACTGCGCCCTACTCCCCGCGCTGGGGGCTGTTGAGCCTGGCAATGTTGCTGCTCAGCAGCACCTTTGTCAGCGAAACCCGCGCGGTCTCCTTGGACCAGATGCTCGCCGCCGTGACCCTGGCGGTGTTCTATCTGGGCTATGCCCATGATCACTTCGCTGCTGCCAAGCGCTTGCATTGGGTGTTTGTGTTGCTGCTGCTCGGGTTTGCACTGCGTGGGCCGATTGGCCTGGTGATCCCCACAGGCGTTTTGTGCAGCTATTACCTGATCAACCGCCAATGGCGCAGCCTGTTCAGCTTCGGCCTGCTGGCGTTGGCGCTGCTGGCGGCGTGCGTCGGTCTGTTGCTGCTGCTGGCCAAGCTCAGCGGCGGCGAAGACTTCATGCATGACGTGATTCGTATGCAGTTCTTGGGGCGCATGGATGGCAGCGAAGGCTCCGGCGGTGTGCTGTATTACTTCACCAGCTCCATGGGTAACTACGCGCTGGCTTATCCGCTGGCAATATTGGTACTGGTGGCGGTCATGATCGGCGGGCGGCGCACACCGGATCCGGCATTGAAGCTGGTGTTGTATTGTGCAGCCGCGGGTGTGCTGGTGATGGTGGGCCTGTCGGTGCCCCAGGCGAAAAAAGCGCGCTATATCCTGCCGATGTTGCCGATGGCAGCGATCATTGCCGCGTATCCGTTCCAGGCGACACAGGGGCGACTGTTTGCCTGGCTGCGCGGCCTGATGCTGGGCGTCTGGACGCTATTGCCGACGCTGTTGGTGATTGGCCTGCTAGTGGCGCGGCGGCGTTATCCGGAGCCGCTGGCCCACCTCGAAGTGATCTTCGCCGTGCTTGGGCTGCTTCAGATCCTGGCGCTGCTGACACTGCTCAAGTCCCGACTGCGTACGTATGGCCCGGCCCTGGCTGCAGTGCTGGCCCTTTGGACAACCTACATCCTCGTGGTCGAACCCCTGGAGCGTCGGTTATACGACACCCGCACGTTCAGCCTCGCCGTCAAGGCTCAAGTCATGCAGCAACCGGCGCCCGTGGTGCTGCACGCGCTGGGTAAAGACGCGAAAGCCATCAAGTTCATGGTCAACTTCGATTGTGACAAGGTCCCGCTGTTTACCCAATTGCCCATTGAATTGAAGCCGATCCAGGCCCCGGCATGGTTGGTCATGAGCCAGGCCGACTTCGAAGGGCTGGACGATCCACGCTTGCGTTCGATCGCGCCCACGCTGACCGGCGAGTTCGACAAGAACCCCTACGTATTGTTGCATCTGGTAAAAACCACGGTGCCATGAGCACTTTTCTAGGGGCATTGTAAGAAAGAACGCCGACTCTTTAACCGGTGGGCGTCTTTCATCACAAGCACCAAGAAAACGCCTACATTCCTTTGCGTAATAGCTGGTGCACTTTCCCTTCCTGTGCCTGGAACCCGACGGTAGACTCGCTGCCACGTGCGTTAAGTATCTACCACCCGATCGTCAGGGCTGTCCCGAAAGCGCTTGGGTCAAGGCACGCCATAACTACAAGGACGCTGTAGGCTGCCCAAGCGCGATGGCTTACTTCATTGAGAGGACAATGCCGTGCGAGAGGAACTGTTGAATGTACCTTTACCAAGACTGGATCGTTTGATGGCATTGCGCGACGCGCTGGTGGCGTTGAAGGGGCCACTGGCCGACGACGCCAAATTGCGCGAAAACCTGCATGAGCGCTTGTTCAATGAAGAGGCCAATAACCGGGTGCTGGGCAAACTCTGCACACCAGCGCCCACTGTGGCAGGCCCCATTACCTTCGGAGACACCCTTTAACTGCATAATATTTGCGTTTAACCTTCATTAATATGCAGTGGTGCGATCAGACCAACCTCGGCACACTGCACGGGTTCCTCCCCCAAATGTTGGAACGTTCAAAGGGCTGCACCGGGAAACCAGGCAGGCCTTTTTTTTCGCCCGCCGTTTATGGATCGTCTTTAAATGCTCGCTCGCTGGTTACCCGCTGCAATCAACACCCGCCCCGCTGAATGGAGTCGTGCCGGCATCGGCATGGCTTTGGGCACAATGTTCAGTGTCTGGGCTTGCGTCCAGGTATTCGGCATGGAGGTCGCCCTGCATTTGCTCGGCCCCCTTGGCGCTTCGGCCGTGTTGCTGTTTGCGGTGTCATCGGGAGCGCTGGCCCAGCCATGGTCGATCATGGGCAGTTACCTGTGTGCCGGCATCGTTGCATTGCTGGTGGCACGGGTACTGGGGCGAACCCTGGGTAGCGCGTGCCTGGCGGCGGGCATGACGGTAATCCTGATTTGTTGGCTGCGTTGCCTGCACCCACCGGCCGGTGGCCTGGCCATGACCCTGGTACTGGCCGACCCTGCGTCCATCGCCCTGGGCTGGTATGAACTGGCGCCGGTCATGCTGGGTGCCGGCGCTCTGCTGGGATGCGCACTGCTCTATAACAATGCCACGCGCACACGTTACCCCAAGGGGCCAGCCGAGCCTGCTCCTGTCGTCCTCGGCATTCAGCCCGTGAGCGATCCATCGATTACAGCGGCCGACCTCAAGCTGGCGCTGGCCGAAATGGAGCAATTTTACGATGTCGAGCCCACTGAGCTGGAACAACTGATCCACGCAGCAGAAGGCCATGCACGACGTCGCAGTATCGGTGAGGTCCTGGCCAACCGCGCGGCTTGATCCCTACGGCATAAATGCAAAAACGACCTGCATGATTACCGGTTGTACTGGGCAAATTTGCACTGGTAGGATCGCGAGAAGGTTCGCCCGCGAACATTTTGATAAAGAACAATAAAAGCAGGGAGTTAGTGATGACTGCTCAGGTTTCATCCGAAGCAAGCCACGCCGATATTCAGCAGGAAGTACTGAGTGAAGTGCGTAACCATATCGGCCACCTCACCCTCAATCGCCCCGCCGGCTTGAATGCCATCACCCTCGACATGGTCCGCCAGTTGACGGCGCAGTTGCAGGCGTGGGCGGATGACCCGCAGGTTTATGCCGTGGTGCTGCGTGGCGCCGGCGAAAAAGCCTTCTGCGCTGGCGGCGATATCCGCTCGCTGTACGACAGTTTCAAGAACGGCGACACCCTGCACCAGGATTTCTTCGTGGAGGAATATGCCCTTGACCTGGCCATCCACCATTACCGTAAACCGGTCGTGGCACTGATGGACGGCTTCGTCCTCGGCGGCGGCATGGGCCTGGTACAAGGCGCGGATCTGCGGGTCGTCACTGAACGCAGTCGCCTGGCGATGCCGGAAGTGGCTATCGGCTACTTCCCTGATGTAGGCGGCAGCTATTTCCTGTCGCGTATTCCCGGTGAGCTGGGGACTTACCTTGGCGTGACCGGGGTGCAGATACGTGCCGCCGATGCGCTGTATTGCGGGCTGGCCGACTGGTCTATCGACAGCGCCAGACTCCCCGCCCTGGACAACAAGCTCGACCAGTTGCAATGGAGCGATTCCCCCCTCAAGGATTTGCAAGGTGTGCTCGCCAAACTGGCGGTGCAGCAATTACCCGATGCGCCGCTGGCGGCCCTGCGCCCGGTCATTGATCACTTCTTCGCCCTGCCGGATGTACCGAGCATCGTCGAGCAATTGCAGGCGGTTACGGTCGCCGACACCCACGAATGGGCGTTGACTACCGCCCATCTGATGCAGACCCGCTCGCCCCTGGCCATGGCCGTGACCTTGCAAATGCTGCGTCGTGGTCGGCACCTCCCGCTGGAACAGTGCTTTGCTCTGGAGCTGCACCTGGACCGTCAATGGTTCGAACGTGGCGACCTGATTGAAGGCGTTCGCGCCCTGATCATCGACAAGGATAAAGCCCCGCGCTGGAACCCGCCCACGCTCAATGCGCTGGATGCCAGCCACGTCGAGAGCTTCTTCCACAGCTTCGCGCAGATTGAGAAATAAGCCATGCAAGATCTTGAATACACAGAAGAACAAATCATGATCCGCGACATGGCGCGGGACTTCGCCCGTGGCGAAATTGCTCCCCATGCCCAAGCCTGGGAGAAAGCCGGGTGGATCGACGACGCGCTGGTGGCGAAGATGGGCGAACTGGGCCTGCTCGGCATGGTGGTCCCGGAAGAATGGGGCGGCACCTATGTGGACTACGTGGCCTACGCGCTGGCCGTGGAGGAAATTTCCGCGGGTGACGGCGCCACTGGCGCCTTGATGAGTATCCACAATTCAGTGGGTTGCGGGCCTATCCTCAACTACGGCACAGCTGAGCAAAAACACACTTGGCTGGCCGAACTCGCCAGCGGCCAGGCCATCGGCTGCTTCTGCCTGACCGAACCTCAGGCCGGCTCCGAAGCCCACAACCTGCGCACCCGTGCCGAATTGAAAGACGGCCAGTGGGTGATCAACGGCGCCAAGCAATTTGTCAGCAACGGCAAGCGCGCCAGGTTGGCCATCGTGTTTGCGGTGACCGATCCGGAACTGGGCAAGAAGGGTATTTCAGCGTTTCTGGTGCCTACCGACACCCCGGGTTTTGTGGTCGACCGCACCGAGCACAAGATGGGCATCCGTGCGTCGGACACCTGTGCCGTTACGCTCAACCAATGCAGCGTGCCACAAGCCAACCTGCTGGGTGAGCGCGGCAAGGGCCTGGCAATCGCCCTGTCCAACCTGGAAGGTGGGCGCATCGGTATTGCCGCCCAGGCCTTGGGCATCGCCCGGGCCGCCTTTGAAGCAGCGCTGGCTTATGCCCGGGATCGCGTGCAGTTCGACAAGGCGATCATCGAACATCAGAGCGTGGCCAACCTGTTGGCTGACATGCAAACGCAGCTGAACGCAGCACGCTTGCTGATCCTCCACGCTGCGCGCCTGCGCAGTGCCGGCAAACCATGCTTGTCCGAAGCTTCCCAGGCCAAGCTGTTTGCCTCGGAAATGGCCGAGCGTGTCTGCTCCAAGGCGATGCAGATTCATGGGGGGTATGGGTATCTGGAAGACTATCCGGTGGAGCGTTACTACCGGGATGCGCGGATCACGCAGATTTACGAAGGCACCAGCGAGATTCAGCGGATGGTGATTGCCAGGGAGCTCAAGCACTACCAGCTCTGACTGACACACTGCAAAAAACTGTGTCAAACGCTGCAGTTCAAATGTGGGAGGGGGCTTGCTCACGATGGCCGTGGTTCAGTAGCTGATGTGCTGACTGATCCACCGCCATCGGGAGCAAGCCCCCTCCCACAGCGTTTTACTTATCCTTGAACTCCGGCGCCCGCTTGGCCACGAATGCGGCCATGCCTTCCTTCTGATCCTGGGTCGCAAACGCCGCGTGGAACACCCGGCGCTCAAAGCGCACGCCTTCGGACAGGCTGACTTCAAAGGCGCGGTTCACGCTCTCCTTGACCATCATGCTGATCGGCACTGACTTACTGGCGATCAGGGCAGCGACTTTCAGCGCTTCTTCCAGCAACTCATCGGCCGGCACGATACGCGCCACGATCCCGCAACGCTCGGCTTCGACGGCGTCGATAAAGCGCCCGGTCAGGCACATTTCCATGGCCTTGGCCTTGCCCACGGCGCGGGTCAGGCGCTGGGTGCCGCCCATGCCCGGCAGCACGCCGAGATTGATTTCCGGCTGGCCGAATTTGGCACTGTCACCGGCCAGGATAAAGTCGCACATCAACGCCAGTTCACAGCCGCCACCGAGGGCAAAGCCATTCACCGCCGCAATGATCGGCTTGCGGCGGTTGGCCACACGGTCACTGTCGCTGAACAGGTCGTCCATGTAGATCTGCGGGTAAGTCAGCTCGGCCATTTCCTTGATGTCGGCGCCGGCCGCAAAGGCTTTTTTCGAGCCGGTGAGCACGATGCAGCCGACCTCTGGGTTGGCCTCCAGGTTATCCAGCGCCTGGTTCAGTTCGCTGACCAGTTGCGCGTTCAAGGCGTTCAACGCCTGCGGGCGGTTGAGGGTAATCAGCCCGACGCGGCCCTGGACGTCAAGCAGGATGGTTTCATAACTCATGTATCGGCTCCTTATAGATTGCGTGAGATGACCATGCGTTGAATATCGCTGGTGCCTTCGTAAATCTGGCAGACCCGCACATCGCGGTAGATCCGCTCCAAGGGGAAGTCGCTCAGGTAACCGTAACCGCCCAGGGTTTGCAAGGCGGCCGAACAGACTTTCTCGGCCATTTCCGAAGCAAACAGCTTGGCCATGGACGCCTCCACCAACGCCGGCTTGCCGCTGTCACGCAGGGCCGCGGCGTAATGCACCATCTGCCGGGCCACGGCAATTTGCGTGGCCATGTCCGCCAGGCGAAAGGCGACGGCCTGGTGCTCGATCAACGGTTTGCCGAAGCTTTCCCGCTCACGGGCATAGTCGCGGGCTGCTTCGAAGGCGGCGCGGGCCATGCCCACCGACTGGGAAGCGATGCCGACACGGCCACCCTCAAGGTTGGCCAGGGCGATCTTGTAACCCTCGCCCTCCTCGCCCAGGCGATTGGCCACGGGCACCTTCACGTCTTCAAACAGGATCTGGCACGTGTCGGAAGCATGTTGCCCGAGCTTGTCTTCGACTCGCGCCACGGTGTAGCCCGCAGAGTCAGTGGGTACGATGAAGGCACTGATCCCGCGCTTGCCCGCTGCCGGGTCGGTGACGGCAAACACAATCACGATCCCGGCGTTTTGCCCGGAGGTGATGAACTGTTTGCAGCCATTGAGCACATAGTGATCGCCTTCAAGGCGTGCACGGGTCTTCAAGCTGCTGGCATCGGAACCGGCCTGGGGTTCGGTCAATGCGAAGGCACCGAGCATGGTGCCACTGGCCAGGGGCGTGAGGAATTGGGCCTTTTGCTGGTCATTGCCGAATTTGAGGATCGGCACGCAGCCCACCGAGTTGTGCACGCTCATGATGGTCGAGCACGCGCCGTCACCTGCGGCGATTTCTTCCAGGGCCATGGCGTATGCCAGGTAGCCGGTGTCGCAACCGCCCCACTGTTCCGGCACCAACATGCCGAAAAAGCCCAGTTCGGCCATTTCAGCGATGGCTTCCTTGGGAAAGCGATGCTCGCGATCCCATTCGGCGGCGAACGGCTTCAAGCGTTCCTGGGCAAATTGCCGGGCGGCGTCGCTGATTTGCAGTTGTTCGTCATTGGGCAGCATAAGTCATCCTTAGTAGAGGCATTCAACGGCCATGGCCGTGGCTTCACCGCCGCCGATACAAATGGCCGCGACGCCACGCTTGAGGCCCTTCTGGCGCAGGGCCGAGAGCAGTGTCACCAGGATCCGCGCACCCGAAGCACCAATAGGATGGCCCAGGGCGCAGGCACCACCATGCACGTTGACCTTGTCGTGAGGGATCGCAAGCTTGCTCATGGTTACCAGGCTGACCACGGCAAAGGCTTCGTTGATTTCGAACAGGTCGACGTCTTCCAGGCGCCAGCCAGTCTTGCTCATCAACGTGCGTATCGCCCCCACCGGCGCCACCGGAAACAGCCCCGGCTCATCGGCAAACGCGGCGTGCCCGTGGATCACCGCCAACGGCTTGAGGCCACGTTTAAGGGCGTCCGACTCGCGCATCAGCAGCAATGCCGCGGCGCCGTCGGAGATCGAGCTGGAATTGGCCGCGGTGACGGTGCCGCCTTCACGGAACGCCGGCTTCAGGCTGGCGATCTTGTCCAGCTTGGCTTTAGGCGGCTGTTCATCGTGCAGGATGGTTTTTTGTTCCTTACCCACGGTGACCTGCACCGGGACGATCTCGCTGGCGAAGCTGCCATGGATGATGGCCTCCTGCGCGCGCGTCAGGGACGCGATGGCGAAGGCATCCTGAGCTTCCCGGGTAAAGCCGTTGTGCTCGGCGCAGTCTTCGGCAAAGGTGCCCATCAGGCGGCCCTTGTCGTAGGCGTCCTCCAGGCCATCGAGAAACATATGGTCAAGCACCTTGCCGTGGCCCATGCGATAGCCGCTGCGCGCACGATCCAGCAGGTACGGTGCGTTAGACATGCTTTCCATGCCGCCGGCGATCACCACATCGACGCTGCCGGCGCGCAATGAGTCGTGGGCGAGAATCGTCGCCTCCATGCCCGAGCCGCACATCTTGTTCAGGGTGGTGCAGCGGGTGCCCTTGTCCAGCCCTGCGCCCAGGGCCGCCTGGCGTGCAGGTGCCTGCCCGAGCCCGGCCGGCAGTACGCAGCCAAACAACACCTCGTCCACCGCATCGGTGGCGATACCGGCGCGTTCAACGGCGGCACGAATCGCTGCGGCGCCCAGCTGCGGTGCGGTCAGGCTTTTGAGGTCGCCCTGGAACCCGCCCATGGGCGTGCGCACGGCGCTGACAATCACAATAGGGTCGTTCATACAGGCACTCCTTACTTGGCGGCCATACGCAAGGCACCGTCGAGACGGATCACCTCACCATTGAGCATGCTGTTTTCAAGGATATGTCGCACCAGCGCGGCATATTCGGCGGGTTTGCCCAGGCGCGGTGGAAACGGCACGCCAGCGGCCAGGGAGTCGCGAACTTCCGGGGTCATGCCGGCCATCATCGGGGTTTCGAAAATGCCCGGGGCGATGGTCATCACACGGATGCCGAAACGCGCCAGTTCCCGTGCGGCGGGCAAGGTCAAACTGGCAATCGCACCTTTGGACGCGGCATACGCGGCCTGGCCGATCTGCCCATCGAATGCCGCCACCGAGGCGGTATTGATGATCACACCGCGCTCGCCGTCGGCATTCGCTTCGGTTTCTGCGATCGCCGCAGCGGCCAGGCGCAAGAGGTTGAAGCTGCCGATCAGGTTGACGTTGATCACCTGGGCAAAGCTGGCCAGCCCATGCGGGCCGTTCTTGCCAAGGATTTTCTCGCCGCGCACGACACCGGCGCAGTTGATCAGGCCATGCAAACCACCAAACGCCTCCACCGCTGCCTTCACGGCAGTTTCGGCAGCGGCTTCCTGGCAGATATCTGCCACGGTGCTACGAGCGTTGTCGCCCAGTTGCGTGGCCTTGGCGGCAACGGCGTCGGCGTTCAAGTCCACCAGCATGACTTTGGCGCCGGCCGCGATGAGCATGTCAGCCGTGGCCGCGCCGAGGCCAGAAGCACCGCCGCTGACCAGAAATACCTTGTTTTCAATCTGCATCGTTGTTTCCTTTGAAAGGGATCAAGCCACGGCCGCCTGGGCCTTGGCTATTTCCTGATTGCGCAAAATGAAGCGTTGCAGCTTGCCGCTCGGGGTTTTGGGCAAGTCGCTGACAAATTCGATTTCCCGTGGGTAAGCATGGGCGGCCAGGCGCTGGCGTACATGCAGGCGCAGCTCTTCGGCCAGTTCCGGGGTGGCGCGGTATTGCTCGCTGATCACCACGAAGGCTTTCACCAGTTCAGTACGCTCAGGGCAAGGTTTGCCAACCACGGCGGCCTCGACCACCGCCGGGTGTTCGACCAGGGCGCTTTCGACATCGAATGGCCCCACGCGGTAGCCGGAAGTGGTAATCACGTCATCGCTGCGCCCGACAAAACTGATACTGCCGTCGGGGTTCAATTCCACCGTATCGCCACTGAGGTAGTACTTGCCGACGAAGGCTTTGGTCTTCACACCGTCGTAGCCGGCAAACCAGCACATCGGCGATTGCTCGCGGTCGATGGCCAGAATGCCGGGCTGCCCGGCTGGCAGTTCCTGGTGGTTGTCATCCAGCACCACGATGCGGTGCCCGGGCGAAGCGAACCCCGCCGAGCCCACATGCACCGGATGCGTCAGGCCGTGGTGATTGCACAAGACCATGCCCAGCTCGGTCTGACCGTAGTGGTCGTGGATGGTCACCTCCAGGTTGTCGGCGAACCAGCGGATCACCTCCGGGTTCAACGGCTCGCCGGCACTGCTGACGATGCGCAGCTTGCCCTTGATTGAACGGGCGAACTGCTCGCCGCCGGCAATCAGCAATCGATACGCCGTGGGCGAGCCGGTCAGGTTGGTGATCGCGTATTTATTGATGACCCGGCAGGTGCTTTCCAGGGTGAACGGGCCGTCGTAGAAGGTAATCGGATGCCCCATGGACAACGGCCCGGTCACACCGAAATAGATGCCATAGGCCCAACCGGGGTCGGCGACGTTCCAGAACGCGTCTTCAGGGCGCAAGTCCACGGCGTCGCGCATATAGCCCTGGAACGCGACAATGGCTTTGAGCGGCACCGAGAGTGCTTTGGAGGGACCGGTGGTGCCCGAAGTGAACATCAGCAGGAACGGATCCTCCGCGCCCAGCAACACCGGCTCGCAGACGTTGGAGTAGTTGGGCAGCTCAGCCCAGAAGCTATAGTCGCCACGCACGATGCCCTCGCCCTTGGCGCCGGTGACCGTGACAATGGTCGGGCAGCCGGCGACTTCGGCCAGCTTGGGGCGGTTCACCGCGTCGGTGACCACCAGCGCCGCGCCGGAGCTGGTCAGGCGATGTTCAATGGCCTTGGGGCCGAAGGCAGTAAACAGCGGCTGATACACCGCGCCGATGCGCCAGGTTGCGAACACCACCACCAGCAACTCGGCCGTACGTGGCAGCAGGCCCGCCACCTTGTCGCCGCGCTTGACGCCCTGGGCCAGGAGGAAATTGGCGAAGCGTGCGGCCTGATCCTGCAATTCGGTAAAGGTCGACGTGGCACTGCGCCCGTCCCGACCCTCCCAGAACAACGCGATGCGCCCTGGCAGCGCGTGGCGGTCACAGCACTCCACGCAGGCATTGAGCGCCTGCAGGTTGCCAGCCAGTGCGGCATCGACAGTGCGCTGATAATCAAACTCGGTGGTGGCGGCCAAATACTCACGCATCGTTTCAATCCTTCTGTATTTTTATTTTCAGGACTTTTTAACTGGATAAATCGGCTGAAATAGTCGCTCCAGAGCGTTGCAGGGGCAATGGTCAAAGCCTTCAACTTGGCTGACTGGTTTGGCCAATCCTGCTATCGGCGGCTACGCCGATCATTGGTCCCACCGATCAAACGGTCGATCCAAGTGATTGGACGCTCTGCAAGCCAGCTTCTACCCTGATGCCTGCACCCTCACAGAAGCCTGCCATGATCGTTCGCCCCAAGCCCAACCTGCTGGGCATCCTGTTTTCCCTCAAGGGCTCGATTGCCAAGCGCATTGCCTGGCGCAGCCTGTTGGTCACGCTGCTGGCTTCAGTCATCGTGCTGGTGGAAACCCTGCACCCCGCCTATTTTTCCAAGGTCAACGCTACGCCCTTTACCTTGCTGGGCTTGTCGTTGTCGATTTTCATGAGTTTTCGCAACAACGCCTGCTACGACCGCTGGTGGGAAGGCCGCAAGCAACTGGGGCAAATGATCATCGAGGTACGCTCGCTTATTCGTGAAACCCAGGTGCTCGGCGATACCCCCGAGCGGGCCGGGCTGTTGCGTGAGCTATGCGGTTTTGCCCATGGCTTGATCGCGCATTTACGCCATGAAGATGAGGTGCGCGCCATACAGCCCTGGGTTACCGTGCGCGCGAGCCACCCCAACTTGCCTGACAGCGTGCTGCAGATGCTCGGTGCGCGGTTTTGCGTTCTGGCCCGGCAGGGTGTGATCAGTGAATGGCGCTACACCCAGCTGGAAGCTCGGCTAGTCGGCCTCAGCCAGGTGCAGGCGTCCTGTGAGCGCATCAAGACCACCCCGCTGCCCTTCCCCTACACCTTGCTGCTACACCGCACCATTTACCTGTTCTGCATCCTGTTGCCCTTCGCCATGGCCGAACCGCTGGGCTGGTTGACGCCGGTGTTCACTGCAATCGTCAGCTACACCTTCTTTGGTCTGGATGCGATCGGCGATGAATTGGAAGACCCGTTTGGCTTTGACGAAAACGACCTGCCGTGCGATGCCATCCTGCGAACCCTGGAGCGCGAGATCCTGGCGGCCCTCGGTGAAGTCGACTTGCCTGCTGCGCCGCAACCGGTGGAGTACGTGCTGACCTGACGCCGGTTTGACACTGGCCCTGCACTGACCGAAGCTGATGGCTTTGCACTAGCAACCACAGCTTTCGGACGCCCGCATGTCAAAGTCACGCCGTAACTCCATCATCGGCCTGTGCGCCCTGTTGTTGATCGTGTCGATCACTTGGTTTTTCTCTCGTCCCCCTCAAGTCACCGTGGCGCCCGCCATTGCCCACGGTTATTCCAAGGCGTTGAAACAGGCCCAAAACGGTGAGCCGGGCGCTGCGCGCGTGTTGTACCAACAGTTGGGACGGCCTGATCTGTCGCCTGAGCGCCGTGCCGCCCTGCACGCCCAATTGCCCAATTACCCCAGCCCCCAAGCGCTGAAGCTGGCGGATAAAGACCTGGCCGATGAATCTGCAATGGTTCGCGAAGCGGCGATCCACAGCATCGTCGGCCTGGTACCTAGCGGCCAGCGCACCCTGTTGCTCGGTCCGGTACTGGATGATCCCGAACAGGCTGTGCGCTTTGCTGCGGCCAATGCCCTGCTCGGTCTGTCGCCGGACACCCTGGGCTTGTATTTCGGCCCCTTGCAGCAGGTACTCGACGAGTTTGTGAAAACCCTCAAGGCCCAGCCCGAAACCGCTGAAGGCTGGATCCAACTGGCGCGCCTGTACATCCACAGCGCGATGCTGGCACCGGCGCAAGACGCTCTGGAACAGGCAATGCGCCTGGAACCGGACAACCTGCAAGCAGGCGTGGCGCAAATCGAACTGCTGGACAAGCAAGGCAAGAGCGAGGAGTCGCGCCAACTGCTGGCGCAGCAATTGGCGGCGCATCCGGAGTCGGCCTACCTGCAACACGCGTTGGGCATGTGGTTGCTGCACCACGGCGAGCGCCCCTATGCCTTGCTCGGCCTGTCCAAGGCGGTGGAGCTTGAGCCGGACAACCAGGATTATCGCTTTGACCTGGCCACCACACTGCACGACCAGGATGAACTGGAGGCGGCCCAGCGCCAGTTGGAAGAGATCGTTCAGCGCCACCCGGCCAATCGCAAAGCACGTGTACTGCTGGTCAATTACTGGAAAGAGAGCGGCCAATTGCAGAACGTCCAGGTGCTGCTGGCACAGTTGGAGCAGCAGAACCCGGATGATCCAGCCTTACAGCAAGGCCTGTAGGAACGAGCTTGCGCGCTCCTACACGACTGCAATTCTTAAGAAACGTTGAACCGCCACATTCCGATACGGTCAAGTGAATATGGCGCGCCCCTTCGGCGTGCACCCAACTTGTACGTGACCTGAGGGCACTTCTTGTCTACATCCAATGCGCTTTTAAGTGAAAAGGCGGCCACCGGCATCGAAGGTCTTGATGACATTCTTTCCGGCGGGCTATCACGTAGCCATGTGTTTCTCCTTGAAGGTGAGCCGGGCACCGGTAAAACCACCGTCGCCCTGCACTTCTTGCAGGCAGGGGCGAAAAACGGTGAAAAATCGCTGTATATCACCTTGTCAGAAACCGAGCGGGAACTGCGCCAAGGTGCCAAGTCCCACGGTTGGGACCTGGACGACAATATCCATATCTTCGAATTGACACCGCCCGAAAGCTTGCTCAATGCAGAGCATCAGCAGAGCTTGCTGTATTCCTCCGACCTGGAGCTGGGCGAAGCCACCCGGCAGATTTTCGAAGTGGTGGAACGCGTCAAACCGACCCGCGTGGTAGTCGACAGCCTGTCGGAGATCCGTCTGCTGGCGCAAAGCTCGCTGCGCTATCGCCGGCAAATCCTGGCGATCAAGCACTACTTCGTGCGTTATGACGCCACGGTACTGCTGCTCGATGACCTGACCACCGAGTCTCTCGACAAAACCGTGCACAGCGTGGCTCACGGCGTCATCCGCCTGGAAGAGTTAACCCCTGACTACGGCGCCGAACGCCGTCGTGTGCGAATCGTGAAGTACCGCGGGCAGAAATACCGGGGCGGCTTCCACGACTTCACCATCATGGGAGACGGTGTACATGTGTTCCCGCGTCTGGTAGCGGCCGAGCACCGTGGTGGCTACGTACGGCAAACCATGAGCAGCGGCATTGCCGAACTGGATGCCTTGATGGGCGGCGGTGTCGAGACCGGCTCCAGCAGTCTGATCCTCGGTCCGGCCGGTACCGGCAAATCCTTGATCTCGATGATTTTTGCCGCCGCCGCCGTAGAGCGCGGAGAAAAGGCGGCACTGTTCATCTTTGACGAAGAGATGGGTCTGCTGTTCGAGCGCATGAGGAACATGGGTATTGACCTGGAGGCTATGCAAGCGACCGGCAATCTGTTGATCGAACAGGTGGACGCGGCCGAGTTGTCCCCGGGTGAGTTTTCCCATCGGGTACGACGTTGTGTGGACGAACGCGGCATCAAGACGGTGGTAATTGACAGTATCAATGGTTATCAAGCGGCGATGCCGGAAGAAAATGCACTGATCCTGCATATGCACGAACTGCTGCTCTATCTCAACCGCCGCGGCGCTGCGACCTTTATGACCGTTGCCCAGCACGGCCTGGTCGGCGATATGCAAACCCCGGTAGACATCACCTACCTGGCCGACACCGTTATCCTGCTGCGTTATTTCGAAGCACTGGGCAAGGTCCGCCGCGCGATTTCCATTATCAAGAAACGCACCGGTTCCCACGAATCGACCATACGCGAATACCGTATCAGCAGTCGCGGCATGACCGTAGGCCAACCCCTGGATAATTTCCAGGGCGTGTTGCGCGGCATTCCGACCTACATGGGCGCCGGTTCACCCCTGCTCAAGGAAGAGGACGTGTGACCCCGCCTCCTTCTGCCTTCGAACGAGCCATCATCCTTGCGCCCCTGGGGCGAGACAGCTCACTCGCGCTGATGATGCTCAATGAAGCCGGTTACCAAGGTGCGGTTGCCGGCAGTCTTGAGGATTTGTGCGCAGCGCTGAACGAGGGTGCCGGCCTGCTCATCATTGCGGCTGAAGCCTTGCGTGGCGTGAACCTGGAACCTTTGCTGGAGTTCCTGCACCGACAGCCGGCCTGGTCGGACCTGCCCATTGTGTTGATGACCCATCACGGCGGCAGTGAACAAAATGGCTCTTCACACTTGAGCGGGCTACTGGGCAACGTCACGTTCCTTGAGCGCCCATTCCATCCTGTGACGCTTATCAGTCTGGTCAGTACTGCACTGCGCGGTCGTCGACGCCAATACGAAGCGCGCGACCGGCTGATCGACTTGAGCCAGAGCGAACTGCGTTTGCAGCGCACCCTGGAAACCCTCGAACAGCAAGTGGAAGAACGCACTGCGCAACTGCGCAACAACGAAGAAGCGTTGCGCCAATCGCAGAAAATGGAAGCCGTCGGCCAGTTGACCGGCGGTATCGCCCATGACTTCAACAATATGCTCACCGGAATTATCGGCAGCCTGGAATTGCTGCGCAGGCGCGTGTCCCGCGGCAAGCTGGATGACCTGGACAGCCTGATCGACCTGGGCGTGACCTCCGCCAACCGTGCGGCCAGCCTTACCCACCGACTGTTGGCGTTCTCCCGTCGACAATCGCTGGATTCCAAACCCGTGCAGATCAATCAGTTGGTCATTTCCATGGGCGAGTTGCTGCAACGCAGCATCAACGAAAGTATCAGCCTGGACATGCGCTTGAGCGAGGTGTTGTGGACAGCCGAAGCCGACCCGAACCAACTCGAAAGCGCCCTGCTCAACCTGGTAATCAATGCACGCGACGCGATGCCCACGGGGGGCACGCTCAGGGTGGAAACCACCAATCGCCACCTCGACAGTGTCTTCACCGCCGCCTACGGCTCCCTGACACCGGGCGATTACGTAGAGCTGAGTGTCAGCGACAACGGTTGCGGCATACCGCAACACTTGATGGGCCGTGTGTTCGATCCGTTTTTCACCACCAAACCCATCGGCCAGGGCACCGGGCTGGGGCTGTCAATGATCTATGGCTTCGCTCGCCAGTCTCGTGGGCATGTGACCATCCACAGCGAAGTCAACAAAGGCACCACGGTCAGCTTGTTCCTACCGCGGTTTATCGGCGAGCCCCAAGCCCAGGAACCGCTCAATCCGACTTTGCTACCGTTTGCCAATGCAGGGGAAACGGTGTTGATCGTCGAGGATGACCCCGCAGTACGGGTGCTGGTCAGCGCCGTGCTCAAGGAACTGGGTTATGGGTTTATCGAGGCTGAGGACGCGAATACGGCGGTGCCAATCATTGAGTCCGAACAACGCATTGACCTGATGATCAGCGATGTCGGGTTACCCGGTATGAATGGCCGGCAATTGGCGGAAATCGGCCGGCAAATTCGACCTGAACTCAAGGTGTTGTTCATTACAGGCTATGCCGAACACGCAGCGGTGCGCGGTGGTTTCCTGGACCCAGGGATGCAGTTGATCACCAAGCCGTTTACGTTTGATTTATTAACGGCCACAGTACGGGAGATGATTCGGGAGTAAGGGCCTTTATCAGAACTGACAGCCCTTTCGCTGTGACGAAGGGGCTGATCATGTTTTAGCTTGCCTTAAACTTTACTGGGCGATAATAAAAGGGTATTTCCTTTCCAGACCGAGAGCCGCTAATTCCTTTAGAGCTGGTTTTACTTGTGCCAAGAGATAAATTCAGCTGAAGCTGATTGTAGATCCTCTGGTTAATATCAGCGGTTGAAGCTCCGGGACTTGTCAGGTTTATATCTGCCTTTAAAGCATCAACATGTTCAGGCACGACATACGCACGAACAGGCCCTTGAAACGCCTTGACATCACGCTTTATTAATTTCCCAAACTGACTCCCAAAAGAATTGGCAGAACCATTGGCTGAGTGACACATCAACAAGCGTACATTGTTGAACTTTTCAGGGCTAATACCCGAAGCGCGAAGATGCTCCAGCAGATCAGCGGGCGTGTTCTTCTTACCATTAAAAAACATACTCATTGGCTCATCAGTGAGAAGTTGTTTAAAGTTCGGATTGACGCCATGGGCACAGATATTAAGCCTCTCCACGCCTTTATATTTATCCACATAGCAAAAAATACCATCGCCGAGCACCTTGAAGTCCTTGATTTCGCGCCCTAAATGTATTGCGCGATCATTGGCCAGGCTTTTTTCCAGGTGATTGGTTTTTTTTCTGCGGCGTACCACTTCACCGACGCCATCTGCAACATCATCTGCAACGCCCAAGCTGTCCTCAAAATACCTGGCGGTTTCAGGGGTGAAGTTTTCCAGGGGTTTGCCATAGACTTTGTTTTTGGTTACATCATAAGGTGACCATCTGCCAGTCGCCTCATCGAACTTCGCAGCGACGTTCGATATTGGCTCGCCGTTGAGCGGTTTATAAGTACCTATTGCAATATCGTGTCTATTGGAGAGCTTAAGTAAGTCGACACTGTCGGAGGATCCTGTCAACCTGCCGAACCACTGACGGCCTGTGGATACCAGTTTCCCCCCACCGTTTGTTGTCGACCTAAGCAAGTTACCCACGCCAGCTGTCGATTTGCCAGCAGTCAGGAACTTTCCGAAGTGGCTTGACCCCGCACGAGATGCTCCACTAACCGGCTTTCCTAGCCCTGCGGTGGCAGCGTATAACACGATATCAAAAATGATATCCGCAGCTGCATCTTTGTAATTGCCGTGTGCCAAATTCCACACGGCAGACCCTCCGGGTATTAAACCCAGGATCAGGTTACGAAAAAACGTCTGTTTTTCTTTTTCTTGATCAAACGTTGTTACTTCGCGAGTGGAGGCCTTCACCTCCTCCATGCCGTAGGATCCTATAATGTTTTTAGAGAGCAGCATGCCCAAAAAATTACTTCGGTCACTGGAAAATGAATCAGGTAGGAAATCTTCGTTCTCTGGGGCTCCCCGCCTAATGGCGGCGTCATCAGAGGCCGGATGTTTTTGAATGGTATCAACGGTGAATTGTTTGCCAAGACCGCCGTACTGGATTTCAGTCTCTGGACCTTGAGGCCCCTCATGGAAGGTGTCCTTCCAATCGTCTCGTTTTCGTATCGCCTTGCGTTGAGGATCAAACTCATAGTAAGTCTCGACACCGTTACGAACGGTTTTAATAATCAGTGACCTGTCTTCTTTAGGCCGTGAAAAACCGTTGGAATAGTGTAGAGCTCCCGCACGGCCTGCGATTGTTTCCGTACGCGTTGTCTGACCTTTTTCATAAAACTCCAAATCGCCCCATTCGATGTTTTTGCGGTCTTCCAGAGGTAAGTTGGAAATAAGCTTTTTGGTCACTGTACTCCAGGCCTGCGACAAATCCTCCGCGTACTGATCGAACACCTCGCTGTGTTTTGTTATCGGATCCGGCAACGTTAAAAGTTTGTTGATGACTGTTTCAGTAATCTTGGGGTTGGTGGAGTACCAACCCACCGTCAACCCTGCCTTCTTCGCCAGAAAAAGGTCCAGCAATGAATAACTGCCTTCAGGATCTAATGTAAGCGATGGAGTTAACCTGTAGCCATCCGTCCGAGTGACGTGGCTACGGATACTCTTTTCTTCAAACGGCATGTCCTCACCGAAGTGCGCCTTGAGCTCGGCCAGTGCTATAGAACGCTGCGTCGGGGGTGAGGACGTCAATACGTCAGCGGCGCTCAATATCTGCTGTTGCTCCTGACTGAATGCCTTCTGGGTTTCTTCCAGCTGTTGAGCTGTATGCTCCTTTGTTAGCGAGAGCTTGCCATGAGCTTTGCCCCATTCGCGGAGCCCAGGCAAGGCCGTCAGCGTTTGAATCTCTTGCTCATGGTCTGTAATAGGCTCAATAGCGTCGAAATTAACAATTTCGCTAAAGCTCATGCGTGTCGCGGCACCCGGGCTGGTTGCTTCGAGCCGGCCTACCGCTGCCTTGAGCTTGAGCCAGTTAGCTGAGAGATAGGTCACGTCTTCGGGAATGTCTTTGACACATAGCTCTGGTGCGGCACGACTCAGTAGAAGCATTGCTGCAACTGGCGCGGCCTCTGGTGTGGTTTTGTTGGTCTGCACCAGATGATCGATCAGCCCTTGTTTGATGACGGACAAGGGCTGGTGATTGAACTCGGGCGCGGTGAGATTAAACCCGGCAATGTGATCGGGCTTTGCCTCAACCAGACTTTGTGAGTCCAGTGTCACAGCCAATACCGTCAACAATACTTCCCGTGGTGTGGAGTGTTGCGCCACCGCCCCCATTCGCTTTTTCAGCTCCGTGCCTAATTTTTGGCCCACACCGCTGTTGAGGATCCATTCTACGGTGGCGACTGGATCCCCTTGATCGAGTACGGCACGGGGGACCTGCTTTACCAATGCCCCCAACACATCAGCGCTGCCAAGCCGAGCGTCACTGCTCAAGCCAGGCAATGGCGGCTGGTTGTCAATGACTATGCGCACCAGTTCAGACTGGTCCTCGGCGGACATTGGCGTGGGCCATGCCAATGCGCCGGCAAAGTTTCCGTCGGTTGTTTGAGGCAATGCAGGGGAGCCCAGAACATGGATCAGATTTTTCAGTTCGTCCACATTATTTGGCACGTACCAGCCGTTTGCATGAAGCAGGTCTTGCAGACTGGCGTCGGGCTGTTGAGTGTCTTGTCGGTAGGATGAGTCTGGGTGGGCCGAGACCCGTGTATCGGCCAGATACCCGGCAAGGAACTGAGGATGGACGTGGTTGAATTTCTTCAGTTTTTCAAGCAACGCGAATTTGTTGGCGCTATCGCCTAGCTCGCGCTTTTGCTGTTCCAGTATCTCGGGCGATTGAGCGCCAAGATCGACATAAGTCTCAGCTCCCAACACATCGAATTCCTGATTATGTTCAAGCTGCGTGGCTCGGGCGAGCACTTCTTCTTTTCTGTAAGGCAGCAGTACCTCACCATAAAATCGAGCAACCAGAATCAACGGCGCCAGCTCTGGGCGGGTTGGCGCGTCGACGGTGGAAGACCCCAACGCTTTCGCGGCCACCATGATCGGGCCCGTAGCCTCCCGCCAGCCGGGGCCTTGTTCCGAACCGCGCAATTCAGTACGTTCGCCATTGATCGTAACGGTCAGCACGTCACTGTGAGGGTTGATGGTGATGGCTTGTGAGGTATCGATATTCTTCGATTTCGCCCATTCCAGGAAAACCGGGCTATGGGTAGCGTTGTACAGTTGCTGCCACCATGCGCCAAACCGCGAGTCATTAGGAATATTGTCAATTGTTTCATCGCCCGTGTTTGTCTGCGTTGCTTGGCGTATGGCACTCGCATAAAGCTCCAACAGCCGCCTATCGCCAGTTTCCCCGGTGGCTTGGGCTTGTTGTATGGGCGCCTCGATAGAAAGCGGGTGCGAGTTCATTACCGGATCAGACAGGCGGTTGCTTGAGGAAATATTGGATAGGGTCATGGGTCAACCTTCTGAAAGACAAATTAATAAAGTCAGTGATGAATGTGGCTCATCGCCGACGAGATTAATGGGCTGAATCTGTCAGAAGGTTCCGATCAGGATATATAAAGCAACGATATTTCGACGCCGCCTTGGCAAAAGGCCGTCATGACAGGCTGAAATATACTTTCGTTATGTCATCCGACATTGTTACCACTTTCCTCGCTTAAAAAACCAAGATCGATATGAATGTTGCCACTACCTTTTTGCTTGAGTCAGCCTTTCACCGGGTGAGCAGAGTTGCCCAACCTGAAGTTATTACTCCATGGGTTGATGTTGGACTCATCCGCGAGGATTTTCCCTCGCGGTGGAGGACGTGTACTTATGCAAGCAAACGCTGGATATGCTCTTGCAACGTATCCAAATCAAACGGCTTGGCGAGGATAGGTGCATTGCGCGTGATCGGGCTGTTGCAGTCGAGGATTTCCTGCGGGTAGCCGCTGATAAAAATCACTTTCAATTCCGGTCGCAGCTTGAGCGCCGGCTCGGCAATCTGCACCCCGGAAATCCCGCCAGGCAGGCGATAATCGGTGACCATCAGGTCCAGGTGCGGCTTGGTCGCAAGGATTTCGAAGGCCTGCTCCCCATTGATCGCTTCCAAGACCCGGTAGCCCAAGCCTGACAGGTACGCACCCAGCACTAACATAATGGATTCGTCATCCTCGACGATCAGTACGACATCTTGCGCATCTTCACTCATGGGAAGCCTTTGTCCGGTCAATTGCTGCAGTTACGACCATGGGGTCACGCAGAGGTTGCGTTGAGCTGACGATTGATTTCACGCAGCCACCTCAAGGGGCAGGCACACCCGAAACAGGGCGCCCTCGCCTATCTGGCTCTCGACCTCAATGGTGCCGCCATGGGCGGCAACAATCTGCTCGGAAATAAACAACCCCAGGCCCAGGCCAGCGGCGGCATGGTTGGCAGAAACCCGTTCGAACTGCTGAAAAATGCGCTTCTGGTTGGCTTCACTGATACCAATGCCACGGTCGCGTACTTCCACGCGCGCCTCGCCATGCTCGGTATACACCCGCACATCCACCGGGCTTTTGGCCCCGTAGCGCAGGGCATTGGTCAGCAGGTTGGTAATCACCTGCTCGATACGAAACTCATCCCAGTTGCCTTCCACAGCCTCGTCGGCCACCAACTGCATCGACGACTCGGCAGCGGCGACCTGTGGTTCGAAGTTATGTACGAGGTTGCGCACCAGTTGCGCCAGATCAAAACGCGCCGGGCGTATGGACAGCTTGCCGGTGCGGATGCGCGACACATCGAGCATGTCTTCGATCAGGCGGATCAGGCTTTTGATCTGCCGCTCATCGCGGTCGACCATCGCATGCATCTTGTCCAGGGTAAACGCGGCTGCGTTGTCACGGGCCAGGTGCATCTTGCGCAGCTGGGTCTCCAGAATCAGCCCGTTCAGAGGCGTACGCACTTCGTGGGCGACAATCGACATGAAGTCGTCTCGCATACGCACCGCCTGCTCCAGCTCGGCCTGTGTAGCTTGCAGGCGCGTAAGCAACAGCTCCTGCTCGCGGCGGCTGCGCTCTAGTTCCTCGACTTGCAGCTTCATCGCCTTGCTCTGGCGATACAGGTCGACGAACACATTGACCTTGCTCTTGACCGCGTGGATGTCCAGCGGCTTGTGCAGGAAATCTACCGCCCCGCTTTCATAGCCCTTGAAGGCATAGTTGAGTTCGCGGCCGGCGGCGCTGACGAACACAATGGGAATGTTCTTGGTCTTTTCGGTGCCGCGCATCAGTTCGGCCAGTTCGAAACCGTTCATGCCGGGCATCTGCACGTCGAGAATCGCCATGGCGAATTCGTGTTCCAGCAACAAGGACAACGCCTCGTCGGCACTCAATGCCTTGAAGACCTGGCGATCCTCGCGCTTGATCAGCGCTTCAAGGGCCAGCAGGTTTTCCGGCAGATCGTCGACGATCAGCAGTTTGGCCTGGACAGTACTTAACATGGGAAGGGTTCCAGGGAAGCCAGCAATGAGCCGATCTGGCTCAAGGAAAGAATATGGTCAGGTGTATGCAAGGCCATGGCCGCCAGGGGCATCACGGCGATCCGTGCCTGTTTGGGGTCCTGCACGATGGTGGTGCCGCCGGATTGCTTGACGTGGGCCAGCCCCTGCGCACCGTCCTGGTTGGCGCCGGTCAACAGGATCGCCAGCAGGCGCGGCCCATACACATCGGCAGCCGAGGCAAACAGGTAGTCGATGGCCGGCCGTGAGTGGTGCACACGGTCTTCCTGGCTCAGGGACAGGCTGCGGTCATGTTCCACCGACAAGTGATAACCAGGCCCGGCAAAGTACAAGGTGCCCGCCTCGACCGCCTCTTTGTCCCGGGCTTCCTTGACCGGAATGCTCAGGCGCCGCGCAAAGACTTCTGCCAACTGGCTGCGACGCTCATCCGGCAGGTGCAGCACGGCGATGATCGGCAGGCTGAAGGTCACAGGCAGTTCACCAAAAATGCTCAGCAAGGCCTCAACGCCGCCGGCGGAAGCGCCGACAACGATAGCTTCAATCCCACGCATCGGGGGGTCATGCGCCTCGCTCATGATTTTCGGTAGATCCGTTCCTGTTTGACCAAGGGTTCGAATTGCTTGCTGTAGGCAGAAAAATCCAGGGTTTCCTTGCTGCCCAAGACGAGAAAGCCACGATGACACAGCGACTCATGAAACAATCCGAATGCGCGATCCTGCAACTTTTTATTGAAGTAAATCAATACGTTACGACATGAAATTAATTGTGTTTCTGAGAATACGCTGTCGGTCGCCAAGCTGTGGTCGGCGAAGGTCACGTTCTCGCGCAGCGTCTTGTCGAAGATCGCATAATCGTAGGCTGCGGTGTAATAGTCGGCAAATGAACGCTGCCCACCTGCCTGCTGATAATTGGCTGTGTAGGCGCGAACGTTCTCAAGGGAGAAGATGCCCTGCTTGGCTTTCTCCAGCGATGCCGGATTGATGTCCGTGGCGTAGATGATCGTGCGCTCCAGCAACCCCTCTTCGCGCAACAGGATGGCCATGGAGTATACCTCCTCGCCCGTGCTGCAGCCGGCGATCCAGATCTTGATCGACGGGTAGGTCTTGAGCAGCGGTACCACTTCCTGGCGGATGGCGAGGAAGTGCGACGGGTCGCGAAACATTTCGCTCACCGGGATCGTCAAGAATTGCAGCAACTGCATGAACGCTGCCGGGTCGTGCAGCACTCGCTCCTGCAGCGCCGAAATAGTCGCGCAGTCGAACTGGCGCAAGGCGTGGGCCACGCGCCGTTTGACCGACGCACCGGAGTAGTCACGAAAGTCGTAGCTGTACTTGAGGTAAATCGCCTCAATCAACAGGCGCAGCTCAATGTCGCTGCTTTTGTCCAAAAAACACTGCTCCACTTAAATACGTTCCATCTTCGGTAGCCATACGCGAATCAGCGAAAACAGACGGTCCAGGTCAATCGGCTTGGCCAGATAGTCGTTGGACCCGGCCGCCAGGCAGCGTTCCTGATCGTCTTTCATGGCCTTGGCCGTCACCGCAATGATCGGCAGTTTTTTCCAGCGCGGGTCCTGGCGGATCAAGGCCGTGGCCTCGTAACCGTCCATCTCGGGCATCATGACGTCCATCAATACCAGGTCGACATCCTCGACTTCGTTGAGCTTGTCGATAGCTTCGCGTCCGTTACGTCCGATAACCACTACGGCGCCCTTGTGCTCCAGGGCGCTGGTCAGGGCGAAGATATTGCGTACATCGTCGTCCACCAGCAGGATCTTGCGCCCCTCGAAGACCTTGTCGCGGCTGCGGGCAGTCTTGAGCATCTTCTGGCGGTCATGGGACAGCTGGGATTCGACTTTGTGCAGAAAGAGTGTGACTTCATCCAGCAGGCGTTCAGGTGAGCGTGCACCCTTGATAATGATCGAGCGGGAATACTTGCGCAGCTCAGCTTCTTCATCGCGGGTCAGGTTACGCCCGGTATAGACGATTACCGGCGGGAACGAGCAGATGTCTTCGGTGGCCATGCGTTTGAGCAGCTCATTGCCGAGCATATCCGGCAACTTGAGGTCGATGATCATGCAGTCGTAGATGTTGTTGCGCAGCAGGTCGAGGGCTTCCTGGGCAAAGCCTACGGCGGTGATCTCGATGTCATCGTCGCCGATCAGGCGGGCAATGCTGTCACGTTGCAGATCATCGTCCTCTACCAGGAGCACGCGCTTGACCTTCTGGGTCAGCTTGGCTTCCAGGCGGGCGAACACGTCCTTGAGCTCTTCACGAGTGGTGGGTTTGACCGCATAGCCGATGGCGCCCATGTGCATGGCAGCTTCGACGCGGTCTTCCACGGAAATCACGTGCACGGGGATGTGGCGGGTGTTGGCGTGCTCTTTGAGACGCTGCAGCACGGTCAGCCCGGAATGGTCTGGCAGGCGCATGTCCAGCAGGATCGCGTCCGGGATGTATTCCTCGGCAAGGCTGTAGCCTTCGTCGGCGCCGTGGGCGACCAGGCAGTGGTAGCCCAGCTCATGGGCCAGGTCGAACAGGATGCGCGCGAAGTTGGGTTCGTCTTCCACCACCAGGATGCAGCGGGTGCTGAAAGGGGCCTTTTCACGGTCATCGGCAAAACGTGGGATCTGCTGGGTATCAGTGACTGGCAGCGCAGAAATCTTCACCGGTGCAGGGCTTGGCGCGACCACGGCTTGGCGCGGTTGCTCGATAGGTGCTGCGTCTTCCTCACGCTCCACGTACTGCTCCGGCAATACCAGTGTGAAAATGCTGCCTTTGCCTGTTTCGCTGGTCACGCTGATGTAGCCGCCGAGCAACGCCGCCAGGTCGCGGGAAATGGACAGGCCCAGGCCGGTGCCGCCATAACGGCGATTAGTGGTGCCATCAGCCTGGCGGAAGGCTTCGAAGATGCTTTCCTGCTGGTCCAGGGCGATACCGATGCCAGAGTCGCGCACGGTAAAGGCAATGCCCTCCCCTGGCGCCCTGGAGACCGTCAGGCTGACCTCACCCTGTTCGGTGAACTTGATGGCGTTGGACAACAAGTTCTTGAGGATCTGCTCCAGACGCTGCCGGTCGGTAAACAGCAAAGTCGGTGCACCCTCCTGCACGTCCACCTCAAAGCCCAGCTTGCGATCTGCCGCCAGCGGCTCGAACATGCCCCGCAAGCCGTCGACAAGGCGTACCACACTGGAGTTCTCCGGGCGCACTTCCAGCTTGCCGGCTTCAACCTTGGAAATATCCAGAATGTCGTTGATCAGGTTGAGCAAGTCATTGCCGGCCGAATAGATCGACTCGGCAAACTTGACCTGCTCGGCGCTGAGGTTTTCCTGGGGGTTTTCTGCCAGCAACTTGGCCAGGATCAACGAGCTGTTCAGTGGGGTGCGCAGCTCGTGGGACATGTTGGCGAGGAACTCGGACTTGTATTTGCTGGAGCGTTGCAACTCATCGGCGCGATCTTCGAGCTCCAGTTGGGCCTGGTTGAGCTGGATATTCTTGCGATCCATGGCGTCGCGCTGCTCGGCCAGGGTCTGGGTCTGCGCGGCCAGTTGCTCGTTGGTCTGCTCAAGCTCGGCCTGCTGGGTTTCCAGGTGGGCCTGGGATTCCTTGAGGATACGCGACTGTTCTTCCAGCTCTTCGTTGGCGGTCTTGAGTTCTTCCTGCTGCACTTGCAGCTCTTCGTTGAGCTGTTGGGTTTCGGCCAGTACTTCCTGCAAGCGCTGGCGATAGCGGGCGGCTTCGATAGAGGTGCCGATATTGCCGGCGATCAGTTCCAGCAGTTCGACATCGCGCTCATCCAGCGCACGCAGGAAGCCCAGTTCAACCACACCGTTGACGCGGTCTTCATCGCTGGTCGGCATCACCAGCACGCTGCGGGTAGCGCCTTCGCCCAGGCCGGAGCTGACCTTGAAGTAATCCACCGGCACATCGTCCAGGCGAATCAGGCGATCCAGCTGGGCGGCCTGCCCGACGATGCCTTCGTCGCTATAGATCGACTGCTCCTGCTGCTCTTGCTCGCGGGAGAACCCATAAGTGGCCACGCGCTTGAGGCCGCCGTGCTCATCGCGCACATACAAAGCGGCAACGGCCGAGCCCATGTACTGAGCGAAGAACTGCAGGATGTTGCGCCCGAGCATGTTCAGGGTCAGCTGGCCAAGCACCTGTTCAGCCAGTTCGGTCTGGCCATTGCGTAGCCAGGCTTGCTGTTCGAGGCGTCGCGCAATCTTCTGTTGTGACGCGAGGTTCTTACTGTAACTGTCTGAAAGTGAAACTAAATTCTTTCTACCGATATAAGCAAGAAACCCACTCAGTCCCAGTACGAACACCAGGTACAGGGTGACGCTGAGCACCGTCGTGCGGGTGACCTCTTGGTTCCGGGTGATGCGGAACTGCTGCTCCATCGCCACCGCGTCTTCGTACTCCCGGCGAATCTCGTCCGTCAGGCGTTTGCCACGGCCAGCCTTGACGGCGCCACGGTAGTCACCGTTCTGGCGCTGCATATCAATCATCGACTGGGCGTAGGTGTTCCACTCGTTCTGCAAGGCTTCCAGGCGTTTGAGGCGGTCGACCTGCTGGGGGTTGTCTGCCACCAGGTCTTGCAAATTACGCAGGTCGGCAATGATTCGCGGCTTGGCCACTTCATAAGGGTCGAGAAAATGCTCGTCACCGGAGATCAGAAAACCGCGCATGCCGGTCTCCAGGTCAACTGTCAGCTTGGACGTCTCATTGAGGTTATTGATGACCCGATCGGTGTGCTCCACCCACTGGATCACCGAAAGCAGATAGGTAATCAGGCAGACGAAAAATACCGCACTGAGCACCCCCACGCCCAAGGGTAGGGCCACGTTACGGCTCAACAGAGTACGAAAGCTCTTTTCATCGACGGACGACGTGGGAGTCATGGGGATGCCTTGGCCAAATGCGGAAAAACCGGGAGTTTGCCCCAAAGTTGCGCTTGAACGCTATTTTTCTAAGGCCGAAATACACAAGAAGCATCACCCGCGAGCAAAAAATACGCCATGGCTTTGCCTGTTTTACATTCGGTTATTGACGTTATTTCTCACACAGCGGAGTAGGAAGTATCGGAACCTGCCCCATCCACCCCTCCACTCAGGAGGGCGTCTCGGGACAAGGAGGCTCCATTAGGAGGGCGCATTTCCTATCCACATTTAAGGTTTATCTATCATGTTGAATATCGAGCGACGTGCTTTGTCCTCTGTGTCAAGCGCCATTCCATTCCCTGAAGAAACACAAGCCCCCGACACCCCTCAAACTCAATCGACCCTATCGTCCCCCCCTGCGCGCACCAGCCTGATACCTTCCCGGAAAACCGGTTTGGTCGCCCAGTTGGCAGACAAAGAAAATTTGAAGTCACTGGGCCAAAAGCTCCAGCAGATTGCGGCGAAACTGGGTGAAGAGGCGCAGCCCTCAGCCGTCCTCGCCGCGCTGGGCAGCACCCCGCTGGATATTCACCCTGGATCTTCCTACGCTGAAGAAGCGGGTGGCAGTGTGACCCTGGAGACCTTCATCAAGAAGTTCCTGGGGTTGCCGTTGCCCAGTAGCCATGTCCAACTCACGGGCCTCGCGTCCACGGTGACCAGCCGCTCGCTGGAAAACCCGCTGGGCAACCTGAGCGGCGCGCTGTCCTGGCCGGTGCCCTTGAGCAAAGATGAACAACAACGCTTGCGTAACATCACCCTGAATCAAGAACATGCGCTGGGTGATAAGCCGTTATTGATGCAAACCAAAGGCGGTGTATTGGAGTTCCTGCGCTACCAGCAACCCATTACCACAGGGCCTCAGGATGATCCGGCTAAAATACTGCTGGCACTGATCCGTACCCCGCAGGCACAGTTGATGGGCAAAGACCTGCAGGAGCGAATGCAAGGCCTTGCCAGCGACAGCAGCGTGACCGACTACCTCTTGGCGGGCATCACATTGCAGTTGGACCCGGAGTCGATCACCGCTCCTCATCGCAATAAAATCGCCGGTTTCGATCTGGCCAGCAACCAGCACTGGGGTAAGCCTGCGTCCACTATCATCGATAACCTGTCCAATTGGCTGATCGATAAAGGCAAAACGTCCCCGGAAATGGCCAAGGTGGGGGCCTACCTGCTGTTGGCCGGCCGTGCGCCTGAGTACCTGATCAAGGACATCCCTTCCAGCGTGAAAGTCGGCAGTGCCCTGTGGGCCCAACTGACCATCGCCGCCGCAAAAATCGAAGCCCACACACCTGGTCGGGTTCCCGGCATGACCTATGCCGAAGTGCTGATAGCAGCAGAATCCTTACCGGCCAATACCTACGCCGTTCAAACGGCCCAGCGCGATGCCCTGATACTTTGGGGTGGGGCACGAAACCTGCTGGATCGCCATAACAGCGAACCTACACCTTCACAAATCGAACAGGTCAGGGTGGCTTACAACAACCATCTGAAATCGTTGACGGATATCTCTTCTTCCATACAGGTGCCTATTCCCAATCGCACGGAGATGGCGCTTGACTGCCTGAAAGCTGAGTTTCCCGACGTAGATCCGGCGGTTTTCGAAGCCCGAGTATTGGCCATGCGTTACACCGGAGACGGCCCTCTGCGCGGTGACCCGAGAATGCGCTCCATGCTCGATATTCTGCTGGAGGGGGAGCGTCTAGGGGAGAAATACGCATGGATCACCAACGACAAACGGCTTCCGATCACTGCATTCAATCGCTTTGCACGCACCGAAGAGTGTGACATCACCGCAAACTTCATGGACCAATATGAAAAGGCTATAACGGCACAAAAGAAAGGCCACCATGGGATGGTCAAACATCTGATTGGCGAGCTGCCATTGGAAGATCGCAAAAACTTTGAATTCGGCAAACTTGAATACTTCTATAACGATGAATACCGCAAAACAAAGAACGGCAGATTAGAGTTGGTCAAACGTGACCGTACCTTGTATGTGAAAACCACCCGAGAAGGTGTGGAAACCCTTTACCACATCAACACCAGCACCGGCAGTATCGAGAAAAAAAACGAGCTGATCTCAAATTTCCCTGGCCTGCTCCCCCTAGAAAAAACCAATAAGGCCGGGGAACAACTCCACGCGATATCAAGGCCTTATCACCCTTTCACTAACTCGCCCGCCCCTGACTCTGCAGAAAAACCTGGCAGTGATGCGATTCCCAATAGCTTCGACTCCAGCCGAACCAATGCGATTGCCAGTTTCTACCTGGAAAAAATGGACCTCGACCGCAAGGAGTTACTCAATTACGCAAAGAGCGTTACTTCCTTCGAGCATGATCGGATGGGCGATAGTCAGGTGGGTGAGTTCCTGCTCAATTTGATCCCATTTCGGCCTGCCGTTAACAACATTCGGCAAGGCAACTACGGCGAGGCGGTATCTGACCTGGCCTTCGATATCCTCGGATTCCTCACGTTTGGCGTGGGCAAAGCTGCGCAAGCCGGCAATGCCGCGCTCAAGGGCGTGCGGACCTTGAGTGCTGGCGCCAGGGCCGTGAAGACAGCAAAGCTCTTCGGTGCAATGGCAATTGATTCACTCAACGTACTCGGCGGTCTGGTCGGCGGGATAACCGGGGTTGGGACCGTGCTACATAAAATTGCGACCAAGGGGCTCGAATGCGTGAACATGCTCAAAGGCGCAACCGGTAGTTATGACCTGCTTAAAGCCGCCAGTAAACAGGAGGGCATCGTCGCAACCGGCACCTACAAGGTTACAGAGCAGACGGTCGAAGGCGGGGCTGTGTTTCGAGAGGGCAAGTGGTACGCCTACGACCCTATCACGCAGAAGCCTTATGGAGCTGCGCTGGATGATTTCACACCTGCGACCGTTGCCGCCAATGGTCAAATAAACAGTAACTTTATTGACTGGATAGCCAGGTATGCCGCGCCCAATCCATCCACCAGTCGCGAGATATTCAGAGACACATTAGAGAGCGCCCAGAGAAATGATAGCGTTGCCTACATGCGAGGCTTTAACTCGGGCCGGGTCGAAGATGTCCCAGGCTACCACCCAACGATGAAGCAATCGGAGGTTAGGGATCTGGCAGTCACGAAGACCAATGATCCTGAGGCGGTAGGCACATTGGCCAAGGAAATACAGAAACGCATGGCGCACACTAGCCTTGAACATTACAAAGCTTTTCAAAATGAGATAGTTGCCCAAGGGGGTAAAGCCTACGCAATGCCGCAAAACCTCTACCTCAGCCAAACGGACCTGGCTTCTAATGGGGAGTGCGCAGCTATCGTGAATACCATGGCGCTGGCGATTCTGCACGGTCGCAGGGACCAGTTCATCAGTAACTTCATGAAAGCAGTTGGGAATGCTGACGACCCCAACGTAAAGGCTTTTCGTAAGCAACTGAACCAAATGCATCAGGTTCTGAGTAGTCAGTATCACGGTACGCAACCTTTCAGCCAATTGCCGTACACCGACATTATCGACAATCTCAGCAAGGCAACTCCTCCGACACTCTTGGCGATCAGTACCAAAGATCATGGGCTGCTCGCAGGCGTCACCCTGAACAAAAACAACGAGAAAGAATGGTTTTTCTTCAACCCCAACTTCGGGTTGGCGACGTTTGCGGATGAGGCCTCAATGCGCCGGGGGCTGGAGGTCTCTTTGAACAGTGGATGGGCCGCCGGCACGCTTAAACCCGTCGACGTTGCCAGCGGCGTACCAGAGTTCAACGTCAGTTATTTCAACGAACAGAGCTTTGTCAACGCCGTGCCGTACAACGAGCCCTATCCGCTGATCACCGCAAATCTTTGACCTTCGTTTGAATCACTTGCGTCAATGGCATGGTTGCGCAGTGCCATTGACGTTCTTCCCTTTGTTCCCGCGACATTTGCTCGCATACCCTTCACAATGCCCCACCGCAACGGAACTTGCCGAGATCGGCGCAACTCATTAGAGAATGGTCTTTCAAGCGTTGAAGACACGCCCTTTATTTTTCAGGAATCTCCCTTATGTCCGCTGAAGCATCCACCATCCTTGTAGTCGAAGACGATGCCATCGTGCGCATGCTGATCGTCGATGTACTCGACGAGTTGGAGTTCAAGGTGCTTGAGGCCGCTGACGCCGAAGAGGCACTCTCTATGGTGCAGGACACTAGCCAGGTGATCGACCTGATGATGACCGACGTCGGCCTGCCAGACATGAATGGCAGGGAGCTGGCGACCAAGGTCCGCGAACTGCGCCCCACCCTGCCTATTCTATTTGCCAGTGGCTATGCCGAAAATATTGATGCGACGTCCGGCATGCAGGTGATCGCCAAGCCATTTTCCATCGACCAACTACGTGACAAAGTCAAATCAATGCTTCCAGCCTGACACCTACTTTAGGATCTGTCCGCGTCGGCGAAGGGATTAACGTGACGTTCAGCCAATAAAACTGGAAACTCTGCGCCTTCACCTCACGCTCTTAGACAGAACTCAGGAAGGACGCAACAACATGATTGGAAAACCGACGCGCCTGCTGTTGGCGAGCCTCTCGATATTTATGAGTACCGGCGCCTGGGCTGACTTCACCGCCAGCCCGAGTGAAGCCCGGGCAATCGCCAAGGAAGCCTACCTGTACGGTTTCCCGGTGGTGCAAATGTACAAGACGCTCTACACCCAGGCCGTTGACAAGGGCGGCGCCCACTTCAAGGCGCCGTTCAACCATATCGGTAATACCGCGCAGGTATTGACCCCCAAGGACACCGCGCTCCCTAGCCCGAACGCCGACACACCCTACTCATTCGTATGGATGGACCTGCGCAAAGAGCCTCTGGTACTGACCCTGCCCAGGATTGAAGACGAGCGCTACTACTCGGTGCAGTTGATCGACCTCTATTCCCAGAACATTGCTTATCTGGGCACCCGCAGCACCGGTAACAACGGCGGTCACTACATGATTGCCGGGCCTGACTGGAAGGGTCAGCAACCGGTGGACATCGACCGCGTGGTCTACAGCGAAAGCAACATCGCCTACGCCCTGTACCGCACGCAACTGTTTGATGACAAGGACCTGGCCAAGGTCAAGCAAATCCAGAGCGGCTACAAAGTGCAGCCCCTGAGCAGCTATGTGAAGCAGCCTGCCCCGGCCAAGGTGCCAAAGGTCGAATGGCCCAAGCCGACGGCGACCATGACCGAAGGCCCGCAACTGTTTCGCTACCTGAACTTCATGCTGGCCTTCGCCGCCCCACAGGACAGCGAAAAAGACCTGCTGGCGCGCTTTGCCAAAATCGGCATAGCGCCGGGTGCGCCGTTCAAGGTCAACCAATTGACAGCAGAACAGCGCAAGGCCCTGGAAGAAGGCATCGCCGATGGCCGGGCCGAATTTGCCGCGTTCAGAAAGGACAAACTCGACACTCATCAGGTTGCCCAGGCTGATCTGTTCGGTAGCCGCGACCGCCTGCAAAACAACTACCTGTATCGCTACGCCGGTGCCGAGCTGGGCATTTTCGGTCACTCCAGCGACGAAGCGGCTCACCTGACCTACGACGTCGACAGTGAGGGTAAGCCGGCCAACGGAGCACGCCACAGCTACACCGTGCATTTTGCCAAGGACCAGCTGCCACCGACCGATGCGTTCTGGTCGCTGACCCTGTACGACGCCAAGACAAAAATGCTGGTGCCTAACCACAAGAAACGCTATCTGATCAACTCGCGGATGTTATCGACCCTCCAGCGTGACGCCGACGGTGGCCTCACCCTGGCGCTGCAACACCACGAGCCACCGAAGGCCGAACAGAGCAATTGGCTGCCGGCCCCGCCCGGTCCGTTCTATGCGGTCCTGCGTATTTACCTGCCCAAGCCCGAGGTGGGTAACGGTCAATGGAAGCTGCCCCCGTTGACACCGCTGAAATAGCACCTGGGCTTGCCGAGGCTCAATGTTTTTTGAGCTTCACGTAGGACTGATGCAGGTCCGACGCCCAGCCATCAATGACGACTTTCACGTCGTCGGCCTTGAGCACCTGTGAGTCATTGGCCAATGGCTTGCCGGTGCCTTTGCGTACCACCTGAGCCACCACTTTGTTCGTGCCTCCGTCGAGGAACTGCGCCTCAGTGCCCAGCGTGGTCTCCTGATCGCGGATGCCCGTGCCGGTGCTGACTGCTGCGGCCACCAGCGCCACGGGGATAAACTCATAGGGCTTGAGGCTTTCGGTCTTGCTGCTCACGGCGGTAATCGCCGCACGCATCACGATCACGCCTGGGCCTGGAGCATTGGCCAGGGGCAGTGACTTGGCAAGTTCACGCCTGAGCGCCTGGTTGTAATAGTCGCTGATGCCCCGCAGGGTGCTGTCCGGAATCTTTGCGGTGGCCTGGGGTTTGGGATAGAACTGGGTAGGCTCGATGTACGCCGCGGTGTAGCGGCTCAAGTCCAACTGCGGATCGACCCAGCGCATCACCTCTGCCCCGGAGGGCGACTTGGCTTCCTTGAGCTGGCTGTAATTGGAGAGAAACCCTGAATACTCATCTGGTTGCGGCACCTTGCTGGCACAGCCTGCCATGCCGAGCGAGGCGACGCACAGTGTGCTGATCATGAGCCTTAATTTCATTGTTGAACTCCCTGGCGACCATCATCGTAAGAATGAGTTTTAGGTATAGCCAATACTTGGGCAATGCACCTGATTAAATGCAGAGCCTGTTTTCTTCTGTGCCGATCATGCGCGTTCGCGCGGGATCAGGCTCTGTAGCTGAGTGGCCAGGAAGTTGGCGTCGAAACCGAAGGTGTCCGGGTCTTTCAGGCCGTTGGTTTTCTTCCACAGCCAGTCGTGCTTATCCACCGGCAGGACCAGCGACACACTGCCGTGGCGAGCGGCGGTGAGGCCCATCACCGATACTGAAATCAAACCACCGACGCCCATCACATCCGGCACGAACTCCACGCTTTTGCCAGTGATGTGCACACTGAGTTTTTCGCTCTTGAAGGGTGAACTCTCCACCGGCACGCTCGGGCTGCTGGCGGTGTAAGCCTCACGCTGAACCTCCAGCAAACCTACGGTTTTTACCGGCTCCAGCCACTGTTCAATCTGGCCGAACAGCTCGCCAAGCTTCTGCGCCCAACGTGCTGATTGCAGGTCGAACTGCTGTTGTTTGTGTGCTTCGCTATCGGCGTAATGACGAAGCATCTCGCCCAGTTGCTGTACATCGTCCATTGCGGATTTCCTTGGGTGAGCCAGGTTGCCAAGCCTGATCATGGCAGATGCAGAGCATTACCGTATGGGTTAAAAACTGCTCCGGTGATTTTGTCGGCAACTGCGTATGACGAACCCACCGTCGATGAGTAAGGTGGTGCCCTACCCCCTTGTCCGGAGCATTGCATGCGCACCATCGGCCTTATCGGCGGCATGAGTTGGGAATCCAGCGCCGAGTATTACCGCCTCATCAACCAGCGCGTACGTGACCAGCTTGGCCCTTTGCGTAGCGCGCAGATTTTGCTGTACAGCGTGGACTTCGGCCCGGTGGAGCAGGCCCAGCACGCCGGGCGCTGGGACGATACCGCGCTGATCCTGGAGGACGCCGCGCGCCGTTTGCAGGCAGGGGGCGCCGAGTGCGTGGTGCTGTGTACCAATACCATGCACCTGGTGGCGCCGCGTATTGAGGCGGCGGTGTCGATTCCATTCCTGCATATTGCCGACGCCACGGCGGCCGCAGCCCTTGAGGCCGGAACCTTGACGGTGGGTCTGCTCGGTACCGCGTTTACTATGGAACAGGACTTCCTCAAATCCCGCCTCGCCGCCCAGGGCCTGACCGTGCTGATACCGGACGCGGAAGAGCGCAAGCAAGTGCACCGAATCATTTATCAAGAGTTGTGCGTGGGAGTCATCAGCGACGCTTCGCGCCAGGTGTATCAGCGGGTGATCCGGGCGCTCGCCGCGCGCGGCGCCCAGGCGGTCATCCTCGGCTGCACGGAAATCTGCCTGTTGATCCAGCCCGAACACAGCGCCCTGCCGCTGCTGGATACCACCGCGCTGCATGCGCAGGCTGCGGTGGCGTTTGCTCTAGCGGATTAAGCCGACTTGCGCAGGCGCGCCATGCTCAGGGTGTCGACAAACGCACCGTCACGCAGGGCGTAATCGCGCAACCGGCCCTCCACTTCGAAGCCGAACTTGCGATACAGGTGATGCGCGGCTTCGTTGTCGGCATACACCGTCAGTTCCACGCGGTGCAGGTTCATCCAGTTGTCGGCGACGTCCAGCGCGGCGGTCAACAGCCGCGAGCCGACGCCCTTGCCCTGCCAGGCAGTCGCCACGCCCATGCCGAATGAACCGACATGGCTCTGACGCACGCGCAGGTACTGTTCCAGGCCCAGTTGGCCAACCACTTCACCGCCATGTACTGCCACCAGCTGCAAGCGCCGCTCGTTATCCATCACCAAACGCTTGCGCCAGGCTTCCACCGATTGGAAAGGCATTTGCAGCACCTGACGGCAGACCGCCGGTTCGTTGTAGAGCGCGGCGACGCCCTCAAGGTGGGCCTCGGTAAAGCGCTGGATCACGATATGGGGCTCAGGTGTGTGCATTGCGTTTCATCCTTTGAAAGACCAATGGCGGACCAGTGTAGGGGCAAAGTCAGCCGCCTGACGAGCCCGGCGTTTTCCCACACATCAACCAGTGCCATCCTGCATCTGAACGATAGCAGTCCAGCCGTGCAACATCGATACTCAACCCAGGCCCTGCCCCCTGCCCCCTGACCCCAGGCCCCGGCCTTCACCCTGTGACGAGAACAACAAAAAAAGTCCCACAGAGGAATACCTATGAGTCGCCTTGATCCCAATGGCCTGTTGCAGGCCTTCAGTACCCTGGCCCTGGATCTGCAGCGCCTGGCCCAACATCAAGACATCGAACATTTCCAGCACCATGCCCTGGCACGGCTGAGCCAGTTGCTGGCATTTGACAGTGCCTGGTGGGGGCGCGCGGCGGTGATTGACGGTATGCCGGAGGAGCACAACAGCTACCTGTACCATTTACCACCACACTACCTGGCGGACTGGCAGTCGATCCGCCATCTGGACGTGACCGTCGGCCGAGTGCATGCAACACCCGGCCAGGCCGTGATCATCGACATGCGCGACCCGGCCAATGGCAGCGCCTTGAATTGGCTGGGGCAGCGCCACGGCCTGGGCCAATTGCTGTGCGTGATCCATATCGACCCGCAAACCCACCTCAGCGACCACCTGACGCTATACCGCAAACCCGGTGCGCCCAGGTTCAACACCCATGACTGCCTGCTGCTCAATAATCTGATGTTGCATCTGGTGGCGGCAGTGTCCGCGAACCAGATCCGCACGCTGGTGGCCATGCGTGAAACCCTGACCAGCCCACGCAACCTCGCCTTGGCTGTATGCGACCCTCAAGGCGTATTGCAATGCGCCGAGCGCGGCTTTATCGACATTTTGCTCAGTGAGTGGCCGCGCTGGAGCGGCCCTACCCTGCCGGTACAACTGGATGAACGCGGCCATGCCGGCAAGCACATTCACATCCAGGTTTCGGCAGTGGGCGACCAGTTGCTGCTGGCGGCGCGCCTCAACCGTGCACTGCCCCAGTTGAGCCCGCGAGAGAACGACGTGGCCCAGGGGTTTGGCGAGGGCAAGACTTATAAGCAAGTGGCCCGCGACCTTGGCCTTTCACCCAATACGGTACGTCACCATCTGCGCGCCATTTACACCAAGCTGGGGGTCAACGACAAGGCGCGTATAGCGCACTTGGTACACGCCCCACCCGACTGATCCTCGCCCTTTCAACTTAAGACTTTGCCACGCTCGTTTTCACGGTCGCGGGCAGCTGTTGCCCGTTTTTTGGCTGCCGCTTACAAGAGATGCCTTGCCATGATTCATTCACCTCTATGCAAGATCACAGTGCTGCTTGGCGGTACGCTGCTCAGCCTCGACAGCCAGGCTGCCGACCTTAACGCTCGGGACTTTTTTGGCGCACCGGCGGGCACCAGCCTGGGGGTGGTGTACCTGCCCGCCACCCGTGCCGGCGATTTCCACGGGCCCGCCGACAGCACCGGCAAGGCCGACCTCAAGGTCAACGCCCTGGCCTACCGCCAGGTGTATTTCACCGACGCCTGCGGCACGCTGTGTACACCGCAGTTCATCCTGCCATTTGCCGACATTACGGCGCGCTTGCCCGGCACTGAGCAGCGCACCCGCGAGCGCGGCCTGGGCGATCCACAAGTGGGCGGCACGCTGTTTTTCATCAACGACCCGGCATCGCGCACCTACAGCGGCCTGTTGAGCCTGATCAGCGTGCCGCTAGGTGAGTACCACAGCCAGAACCCGGATGTGTCCCCGGGTGCCAACCGTTGGGGCGCCACCTTTGTCTACAACTACACCCAGGGCATCGGCGATAACTGGGTGCTGGAAGCCAACCTCGAAGCCCAGCTTTACGCCAAGAATGACGACTATTTTGGCAGCGAACTCAAGCAAGCTCCGCTGTACCGCCTGCAAGCCTTCGCGTCCTATGACTTCAGCGCCGCCACTTACGGGGCACTGCGCCTGATCCAGGCGGATGGTGGTGCGCTGCGCATCAACAATCGCCGTATCGACGATACCCACAAACGCTACACGCAACTGGGCCTGGAACTGGGGCGTTGGCTCGACACCCAGAACCAACTGATGGTCAGCCTTTCGCAAAACGTCGCTGCCTCCAACGGCTATGCCGGGACCGAGGCATTGCTGCGTCTGGTCCATGTGTTCTGATCCCCATTCCTGGAGTTTGAAAATGCCTACTCAACCCTCTGCGGCAAAGGCACGGCTGGCAGCAATCGTGCTGTTTGCCGCCATCACCCCGACCATCCTGATGACCGCACCCGCCGTGGCCGCGCAGTTGGCCAGCGAATGGCAACTGAGCCCGGCACGCATTGGCGATTTGTTTTCCGTGGAGCTGGGCGCGATGAGCCTGGCGACCTTGCCTGCCTGGTGGTGGCTCAAGCGCGTTGACTGGCGCACCGCGGCCCTGATTGCAGCGCTGCTGTTTATCGTGGCCAATCTGTTGTCGATGCGCGCCGACACCTATGCAGCGTTACTGGCGCTGCGCTGTGCCAGCGCCCTGGCCGGCGGCTCATTGATGATCCTCTGCTTGGCCAGCGCCGCCACTACCGCCAATCCCAGCCGTGTCTACGGGCTGTGGGTGATGGGCCAATTAGTCGTCGGTGCACTCGGGCTGATCGTACTGCCGGGCTTGTTCGAGCGGTTTGGACTGAACGCCTGCTACCTGATCCTGGCAGGCTTGATGACCCTGTTGCTGCCTCTGGCCCGGGCGTTTCCCGCTGGCAATGCCACGGCACCGGCAAACCACGGCCCTTCATTGCCTGGCTCGCGCTGGAAAGCCGCGCTGGGGGTCGGCGCGGTCCTGGCCTTTTACATCAGCCTGGGCGGTGTCTGGACCTTTATCGGTGCCTTGGGCGCCAGTGTCGGGATTTCCCCGCAACACAGTGGTGAGGTACTCGCCATCGCAACCGTAATGGGCATTGCTGGCGCCGCGAGCGCGTCGCTGATTGGCGGGCGACTGCCCCGAGCAATTCTGTTGCTCGGGGGTTATGCGCTGATGGTGGCGGCTGTGCTGCTTTTGCTCGGCGAGCCAGCGCTGCTGCGTTTTGCCCTGGCGGCGCTGCTGTTCAAGTTCACCTGGACGTTCATCCTGCCGTTGGTGCTGGCCTGCCTGGCCGACCTTGATCACAGCGGCAAACTCATGAACGCCTCCAACCTGGTGATCGGCGGTGGCCTGGCCATCGGCCCGGCGATTGCCGGCCGCCTGATCGAGGCCAGCGGCGGGTTCACCCTCCTGCTGCTGGGCGCTGCCGTCATCACGTTGCTTTCCCTGGTGATGATCTTCACCAGCCGTCCCAATCACCTCACCGAACTGGAGCCGGTATGAACCGAACCACCGCATTTTTCTTCGATGAAATGAGCCTGTGGCACAGCGCAGGTGCGCACGCGCTGACATTGCCCGTAGGCGGCTGGGTACAGCCGCCGGCTGGCAGCGGTCATGCCGAATCCCCGGAGACCAAACGCCGCTTGAAAAGCTTGTTGGATGTGTCTGGATTGACGCGTCATCTGCACCTGCTTAGCGCACCGCCGGCCAGTGAAGCAGACCTGCTACGGGTGCACAGCAGCGCTTATCTGCAACGCTTCAAGGCCCTGAGCGGTGCTGGCGGCGGCGAGCTCGGCCCGCAGGCGCCGATTGGGCCGGGCAGCTACGAGATCGCGAAACTGTCTGCGGGCTTGACCATCGCCGCCGTAGACACGGTGCTCAAGGGTCAGGCGCACAATGCCTATTCCCTGTCTCGGCCGCCTGGGCATCACTGCCTGGCAGACAGCGCCATGGGCTTCTGCTTTCTCGCCAATATTGCCATTGCCATCGAAGCGGCCAAGGTCCATAACGGGCTCGGCAAAGTCGCAGTGATCGACTGGGACGTGCACCACGGTAACGGCACGCAATCAATCTTCGAGGAGCGCGCCGATGTGTTGACGGTTTCACTGCACCAGGACGCTTGCTACCCACCGGGCTACAGCGGCGAACGTGATCGTGGCCGGGGTGCCGGCCTGGGCGCCAACATCAATATCCCGCTGCCGCCGGGCAGTGGTCACGCAACCTATGCGCATACGATGGAACGCATTGTGCTGCCCGCCCTGGAGCGTTTCGAGCCAGAGTTGATCATCATCGCCTGCGGCTATGACGCCAACGCCGTCGACCCACTGGCGCGCATGTTGCTGCACAGCGAATCGTTCCGGCTGATGACCCGCAGCCTGCGCCAGGCAGCCGAGCGTTTGTGCCAGGGCCGCCTGGTGCTGGTGCATGAAGGCGGTTACAGCGAAGCCTACGTACCGTTTTGCGGGTTGGCGACCCTCGAGGAATTAAGCGGCGTGCGCACCGCGGTGCAAGACCCAATGCTGGAGTTTGTGCAATTGCAGCAACCCGGTGCGGCGCTGCAAGCGTTTCAGGAGCAGTGGGTGGAGCGGTTGGCGCAGGGGGTCAGCGATTAGCAGCAAGGCGCCACACCCGCGCAATATCCGCGGCGCGCTCGCGCAACAGGCGTGGCGCCTCGCTGCAGGCTTGTTCCAGGCTCATTGGTCCCGACGGTAGGGCAAATGCTGCATCCACACCGTGGGCATACATCTGCTCGTAACCGTCGCCCAAGGTGCCTGCGATCACAATGACCGGTACGCCGTGCTGGCTGGCGATGCGCGCAACCCCGAACGGGGTCTTGCCGCGCAGGGTCTGAGCGTCGAAGCGGCCTTCGCCGGTGATGACCAGGTCGGCGCCGCGTACGGCGTCTTCGAGGCCGACCAGTTCGGCGACCACCTCCACGCCCGGACGAAATTGCGCACCGAGGAATGCCTTGGCGGCGAAGCCCAGACCACCGGCAGCACCACTGCCGGGTTCGTCGCGCACATCCTTGGGCAGCACCTGGGCGCAGTGGTGGGCGAAATGGTCAAGGGCGGCGTCCAGTTGTGCCACCTGCTCGGGACTCGCACCTTTCTGGGGGCCGAAAATCGCTGAGGCACCGTGAGGACCGCACAGGGGGTTATTGACGTCAGCAGCGATTTCAAAACGCACCTGCGCCAAACGCGGGTCGAGCGTTTCAAGGCTAATACGCGCCAGGCGCGCCAACGCCAGCCCACCCGGGGACAGCGGCTGACTTTCTGCGTCAAAGAGTTGCACACCCAGGGCCTGCATCGCACCAGCCCCGCCATCGTTGGTAGCACTGCCGCCAATCGCCAGGATAATACGCTGCGCCCCCGCATCCAGGGCGGCGCAGATCAACTCCCCGGTGCCATATGTTGTCGTCGAACACGCGTCGCGCTGGCCGGGCGCGACCAGTTGCAAACCACTGGCCTCGGCCATCTCGATAATTGCGGTATGGCTGTCGGCCAACCAGCCCCAACGCGCCTCGACTTCGTCTCCCAGTGGGCCTCGCACGGTTTGCCGGCGCAGCTGGCCATTGCACGCGGCAAGTACCGCATCCACCGTGCCCTCACCGCCATCGGCCATCGGGCATTCGACCAACTGCGCATCCGGCCAGACCTGGGCCAACCCTTCGGCAATGGCCTGGGCCGTGCCTGCGGCACTGAGGCTGTCCTTGAACGAGTCGGGGGCGATGATGATCTTCATGATGGGCTTTCTCCGGTTTTTATAATGCCCATGCTGCCAGTTGGCCTGGGCAATGACGCCGGTCCGATGCACAAGTGCAGGTGGGGTTTGTTGGTCATTTCTACAAAGCCTGCGCCTCCAGAGGCTGAGGCAACAACTGCACGCCCAGGTATAAGGTCAGCATACCGTCGAGGGTCAGCGGGTCGACGCCGCTGAGTTCGGCAATACGCTCCATGCGGTAACGCAAGCTGTTGCGGTGGATGCCCAAGGCATCGGCACACGCCTGGCTTTGCCCGTCGTGCTCGCACCAACTGCGCAAGGTCGCCAGCAGTTGCCCATTGCTATCCTTGGCCAGCACCTTGCGCAATGGGTTGAGCAGCTCGTCCAGCGCGTCGTCGTTGCGATGACGCCAGAGCATGACCGGCAGACGATAACGGGTGAGGGTCAATAGGCGTGTTTGCGGCAGGAGATCGCGGCCATAGGCAAGTAGATCACTGACCCTGCGGTAACAGCGGCGCAGCCCTGGCAAGCCATCCGCTTGCCCGCCAACCGCAACACGCAGGATAGTCCAACCCAGGCCGTCGAGCTTTTCCAGCAAACGCGGATTATCGACCTGCACAGCGGCAGGCCGGCACCACAGCAGGGAGAACTGCGCAGGGCTGACGCACCAACTGTCGGGATAGCGGCTGGTAAGCCAGGCACTCAAGGCTTCTGCCGATTGGCCCGGGCCCAGTTCGAACAGGTATGGCGTGCGCGCCAGATGCGGTTTGAGGCCCAGTTGCCGGGCTTCGTCCACCAGGCGGGGGGAGTCGCCATTGTCGGCCAGCAGCAAGGCCAGCAAATCATCGCAACGCTGGCGTCGCCATTGCTGCTCAGCTTGCTGATGGCGGTGGCTGACCAACATTTCAGCCGTCATACGCACCAGTTCGGCATAGGTGCGCAGGCCATCGGGTTCGCCGGTAATGCCCAGCACGCCGATCAGCCGCTGATCGTGCATAAGCGGCAGGTTAATGCCCGGTTGCACGCCCTTGAGATGCTTGGCGGTCTGCCCGTCGATTTCCACCACCCGGCCATTGGCCAGGACCAACTGCGCCCCTTCGTGACGAGTATTGATACGCTCCGGCTCACCGCTGCCGAGGATCAGGCCCTGGCTGTCCATGACGTTGACGTTATACGGCAGGATTGCCATGGTGCGATCGACAATCTCCTGCGCCAAGTCATGATCCAACTCGAACATGGGGCTAATTTCCTGAAAAGACGGGTTGTTCACCGGCACAGCGCAAAGGCGGCTTCGCTGTGCGCCGGCACAAAGACAGTCGCCCATTACGTCGCCGAGACTGTTGGGGCGGTCAACGTTACCCTCGCGCCGCGAAAAATCATAATAAAGAGAGAATCCCATGCCACAGAGCGCCACTGCAGCACTGGCCAGCGATGACGATAAAAACGCCATCTACAAGCGCATCACCCTGCGCCTGATCCCCTTCATCTTTATCTGCTACCTGTTCAATTACCTCGACCGGGTAAACGTTGGCTTTGCCAAGCTGCAGATGCTCGATGCGTTGAAGTTCAGCGAAACCGTGTACGGCCTGGGCGCCGGGATTTTCTTTATCGGCTACGTGCTGTGCGGCGTGCCGAGCAACCTGGCACTCACCCGGTTCGGCCCACGGCGCTGGATCGCGTTGATGATGATCGTGTGGGGGACGCTGTCTACCTGCTTGCTGTTTGTGACCACGCCGACGCATTTCTACACCTTACGCCTGTTTACCGGTGCCGCTGAAGCCGGCTTCTTCCCCGGCGTGGTGCTGTACCTCTCGCAGTGGTTCCCGACCTTCCGCCGTGGGCGGATCATGGCGCTGTTCATGTCGGCAATCCCGGTGTCAGGCTTGCTCGGCAGCCCGTTCTCTGGGTGGATCCTCAACCACTTCGCAGCCGGCCAAGGTGGCCTGGCGGGCTGGCAGTGGATGTTCCTGCTGCAGGGCATCCCGACTGTGATCCTCGGCGCCCTCGCCTACTTTCTGCTCAGTGACAGCTTCGCCAATGCCAAGTGGCTCAAGCCCCATGAGCGCGCAGTGTTGGAAGCCGACCAGGCCACGGACCTGGCGAACAAGCCCGCAACCACCAGCGATTCGCTGGCCGAAGTCTTCAAGAACCCGGCGATCTGGGCGTTCGGCCTGATCTACTTCTGCATCCAGAGCGGCGTGTATGCGATCAACTTCTGGCTGCCTTCGATCATCAAGAACCTGGGGTTCAGCGACAACCTGGTGATTGGCTGGCTCAGCGCGATCCCCTATTTGCTGGCGGCGGTGTTCATGCTGCTGGTGGGCCGCTCCGCTGACTTGCGCAAGGAACGCCGCTGGCACTTGGTAGTGCCGATGCTGATGGGCGCCATCGGCCTGGTGATTGCGGTTAACTTCGCCACCACTCCGGCCATCGCCATCCTTGGCTTGACCATCGCCACCATGGGTGCACTTACCGGCCTGCCAATGTTCTGGCCGGTGCCCACCGCCATGCTCAGTGCCGGTGCCGCAGCGGGTGGCTTGGCGTTGATCAACTCCATGGGACAGATGGCGGGGTTTCTCAGCCCGTATATCGTCGGTTTTGTGAAAGATGCCACTGGTTCAACCGATGTGGCGTTGTACCTGCTGGCGGCGGTGATTGTGGGTGGGAGTATGTTGGCTTTGCGGATGACGCGTGCGCTCAAGGTTTAACCTCCATGGGACGGCGCAGATGCTCTTGGAAGGCGTGAGGGTGTTTGCGTCGGCACACGCTGCCTTGAATGGAATTAAAGGCTTGCTTTTTATACCTGTCACTTTTGACAGTATTCAAATTTTTGGATCGCATTTAGCCTTCACTGTGAATTCATTTCACTTCTTGAAGGGCTATCGAGATGATCAGTAAAACAGCACAGGGCACCCAAGGTAAGTTAACAGTCACAGTAGCAGGCGCGCACAACCTGACCTTCCAAGGTGACGCGGATAAAATGGATATGTACCAGGAGCCAAATGGAATATGGCATTTGGTGGCGACAAAACGTCTCTCTCCAGAGCCCAACCATTTTTATGGCATTGATATTTATCTTCCCGCTGAGCTACCGAGTGACGGGACCGAACACAGCTATAGCTTTGCCGATGGGCACGCCAGGTTGCTCTTTTCTGCGTATGAAAACTCGGGCATTTCTCCCTATTGGGCAACTGCCGGGGAGATAACAGTGTCATTCGACGGTGAACGGATGCAGGCGTCTTTCTCGGGTAAAGCGCAGTTTGGTAGCGATAAACAAATAACGCTGACAAAAGGTGATGTCGACCTGACAGGCGTGTCAATGGTTCACAGCGCCCAGTATCCGGCCAAGGGTGAACTGGACCTGACTTTCGAGGGTGGGCCGCTACCGGGTTCTTACTCGTTCAAAACCGACCTGCGGATTGATAGCTCCGACTTCGGGGGCCACCGCCCGGATCGCCGAATCTTCATGGGCGACTATTACGATGACGGCTTGCCGCGGACTCGGAATATTTTTGCCATCGTGGTCTATAACGACGCGAAGGGATTGATCCATGACCTGGCCGGCAATAATGACGTCCGCGTTCAGTTTCAACGACTCGACACTTATGGGACGGTGACAGCCCATGCTGGGGTGCTGAAACTGAACGAAGAAGTCACTGACGAGCATGGCTCGGGTGAGTTTGCCTGTTCCTTTCGAAGAAATGACGGGCCTGAGTTTACTGCCATAGGGACGTTTACACTGGACAAGGCCCGTCATTAACCAAAGGGCACCGGCGGTGGGCGGTTACAGCTGCCCGCCGCCGTCGATATCGATGATGCTTCCCGTTATAAAGCTGTTCTCCATGGCCAGCACATACCCCGCCGCCACTTCTTCAGCCTGCCCTACCCGGCCAACCGGCAATGCCCCGCCTGCGTTGGCAAACATCGCCACGCGCTGCTCTTGCGCCAACCCGGCATAGGCCGGGGTGTCAATCACGCCCGGGCTGATGACATTGACTCGACGTGGCGCCAGTTCCTTGGCCAGTTGCTTGCCCAATGCTTCGGTCGCAGCGTTGATGCCGGTCTTGATGAACTGCCCCGGTGCCAGCTTGCGCCCCAACTGACCGGAAGTCAGGCTGATGCTGCCGTGTTCATTCAGGAACGGCAGCGCCTGTTGAATCGCACGCAGCGCGCCCCAGAGTTTCACATTGAAATTTTCCTGGGCTTCGTCAAGGTCGGTTTCGATCAGGGGCTTGGCCCGCACCGAAGGGCCCGAGGTGTAGACCAGGTGGTCAAAATGCCCCACCGTTTCGAACAATCGCTGCAACGACTCGCTATCGGTGACGTCCACCGGTTCGCTGCGTACGCCGTTCTCGATGCCGGAGGTCAAGCGACGCCCGGCCAGCACCACGTGCGCGCCGCGAGCGATGGCCGCCTGGGCCACTGCCGCGCCGATACCGCTGCTGCCGCCAATAACGATGACGGTTTTACCGCTCAGAGAAGAGACCATGTGAAAACTACCTGGATAAGAAAGTGAGCCTTCATCTTCACAGCTTGGCAATCGGTGAAAAATCCGGGTAAAACGACAAGATCTTTAAAGGATTTTTATCAATGGGCTCGATTCTCGACCTTGAAGTCTTTGTGCGCAGCGCCGACACCGGTAGTCTGACCGCTGCCGCCCGTAGCCTCGGCCTTACCCCAGCAGCGGCCAGTATTGCCCTCAAGCGTCTTGAAACCCGGCTCGGCATCCGACTGCTTGCCCGCTCCACCCGCAGCATGCGCCTGACCGAAGAAGGCCGGCGTTATCTGGACAGCGTGCGAGTGGCGCTGGAAGCCCTGTCCGAAGGCGAACATGCGATCAAGCAACAAGGCCAAAGCCTCAGTGGTTTATTGCAATTGGCCGCTCCCTCGGACTTTGGCCGCAATGTGCTGCTGGGCTGGCTGGATGAGTTCAAGCTCGAGCATCCGAACATCCGCCTGCAATTGTTACTCAACGACAGCAATGCCGATTTGTTTCGCGACACCGTCGATATCGCCCTGCGCTTTGGCGTGCCGAGGGATTCCAGCCTGGTGGCGCTGCCGGTGGTGCCCGGCCACCAGCGCATCGTCTGCGCCAGCCCCGACTACCTGGCGCGCTACGGTGCACCGCAGGTGCCTGCAGATTTGGCGCAGCACAGTACGCTGCGCTACATGCGCCGCGGGCAGGCCAATAGCACCTGGTATTTCCGCCAGGGCACACTGCTGCAGGAGGTCGAAGTCAGCGGCGACTACCTCAGCGATGACGGTGAAATCGTTCGGCGCTGGGCGCTGGCCGGCCATGGCATTGCCTATAAAGCCAACCTGGATGTGGCCCGAGACATCCAGGCCGGGCGGCTGGTGCCGCTGCTTTCCGACTGGCAAGGCGAACCCACGCCGTTCAACCTGATGTGCCCTCACCGTCTGCAAGTATCGGAGCGGGTGAAAGTGCTGCATCGTTTTTTACAGGCCCGCTGCCAGACATTGCTGCGCGGATGAAGAAATGCGCCCAGGGCTTGTTCCAGAGCCGTCGGGTCTGGTATTGCATGACTCACATTTGCCTGCAATGAGGAGCTTTGCATGATTTACCGCACATTGGGCCAGTCCGGGTTGAAAGTCAGCGCACTGACGCTCGGCACCATGATGTTTGGCGAACAAACCAGCACCGAAGACTCGCTGCGTATCATCGACAAGGCCTGGGACCAGGGTATCAATTTTATCGACACCGCCGACGTCTACACCGGCGGGCGCTCCGAAGAGATCGTCGGCGAAGCCATTGCGCGCAATCGCCAGGATTGGGTGCTGGCCACCAAGGTCGGCTTCGGCCCCGCCGATGGTTTGCCCAACCGCAGCGGGTTGAACCGCAAGCGCATCTTCAATGCGTTGGAAGCCAGCCTTGCCCGCCTGGATACCGATTACCTGGACATCTACTATCTGCACCGTGAAGATCACGACACGCCTTTGGAGGTAACCGTGTCGGCCATTGGCGACCTGATCCGCCAAGGCAAGATCCGCTACTGGGGCCTGTCCAATTATCGCGGTTGGCGCATCGCTGAAGTGATTCGCGTGGCCGAGCGCCTGGGGGTAGATAAACCCATTATCAGCCAGCCGCTGTATAACATCGTCAACCGCCAGGCCGAGGTCGAGCAAATCACAGCGGCGGCAGCCTATGGTTTGGGTGTAGTGCCTTACAGCCCGCTGGCACGTGGGGTGCTCAGTGGCAAGTACGCACCTGACGTTACACCCGAGCCAGGCAGCCGTGCCGCGCGCCAGGACAAGCGCATCCTGGAAACCGAATGGCGGGTGGAATCGCTACGCATCGCCCAGCTGATCCAGCAATACACCCAGGGACGTGGCGTGGGGATTGTAGAGTTCGCAATTGCCTGGGTGCTGAACAACGCGGCAGTGAGTTCGGCGATTGTGGGGCCGCGTACCGAGGCGCAGTGGGATGCCTACACTCACGCGCTGAACGTAAACATCACGCCTGAGGATGAGGCCTTCATTGATTCGCTGGTCACGCCCGGGCACTCGTCCACTCCGGGGTTCAACGACCTGGGCCATTTTGTTTCCGGCCGCGTGGCGTTGCGAGCGGACTGAAATCTGCCTGATAGCATGGAGATTAAAATGTGGGTGGGAGCAAACTCCCGCCCACATTCTATTTCTCGCAAAAAACGCCATACTCCCCTCCTGGAACTGGATATGAATCGGCTTTCGCGAGGACAGTGTGTCTAAAGGTGTTGTGTTATCGGTCTTGGCCTCGGTGTTGTTTGCCGTGATGTATTACTTCACGTCACTGCTCACACCGTTGAGTGGTCTGGAGATTTTCGGCTGGCGCATGTTGCTTACAGTACCGTGCATGACGGTGTTCATGATCGTCAGCGGCGAGTGGCGGCGGGTGTGGGAACTGTTGCGGATGTTGGCGGCCAAGCCGCGCCTGATCGCCGGGGTGCTGGTGTCTTCTGCCTTGCTCGGCGTGCAGTTGTGGCTGTTTATGTGGGCGCCGCTGAATGGGCGCAGCCTGGACGTGTCCGTGGGGTACTTCCTGCTGCCGCTGACCATGGTGCTCACCGGGCGCCTGGTCTACGGCGAGCGGTTGTCAAGGTTGCAACAGATCGCCGTGGTGTTTGCCGCGCTGGGCGTACTGAACGAGTTGTATCAGGCTGGTGGTTTTTCCTGGGCAACGCTGGTGGTGATCATAGGCTACCCGGTGTATTTCGTGGTGCGCAAATACCTGACCACCGATCATTTGGGCGGGCTGTGGCTGGATATGGCGTTGATGCTGCCGGTGGCCTGGTGGTTTGTGCAGAGCGGCGAACAGGGTTTTGCGGTGCTCGATGTGCATCCCAAGCTATACGGGTTGATTCCGATGCTGGGCTTGATCAGCGCTTCGGCGCTGGTGAGCTACATCATTGCCAGTCGCTTGCTGGCCTTCAGCCTGTTCGGGCTGCTGAGCTACGTAGAACCGGTGCTGCTGCTGGCGGTGGCCCTGCTGTTGGGCGAAGGCATCCAAGGCGGGCAATGGCTGACCTATATCCCGATCTGGCTGGCGGTGATGGTCCTGGTGTATGAAGGGTTCAAACATCTAGTGCGTCAGCACCGAGCTTGAGTGGCTGGATGGAAACGGCGCAATGGCGTGGGGTATCCATTCCCCTCTGTCGAGTCAGGTCCTGACTTCGGTCGTCGGTAATTCAGGCGTACCTACGCTTTGTTCAATGACGTCGGCTGTGTTCTCCAACCTTTTCCTCCACTTACCGTAATGGGGGATGTTGCTCTGGATTTGACTGCCCACCCTTTCCAAGTTGGCATCCATCTCTGCCTTATCAACACCAAACACCTTGCCGACACGATTGTCGTGATTCAATTCAAGCAGCGTTCCTTTGATGGGGTCTTTCAGGATGGTTTCGATGGAATTCGCCACGTTGTCAGGAAGACCCAGCGCTTTCAACGCGGTGGCGAGGCCATGCCCAGGACTTCTGAGTTGCTTCAGGAACTCGTCGTAAAGACCCATTAGGTCATTAGCGCGCACGTTGTCCAGGGAGACACTGGTTATTTTCTTGCGGAACTCGTTGAAGGTCATGGGTTCAAGCGGTTTGTTTTGGTTCAACCCGTTTTGGACGAAATAAAATCTCCTCGCCTTGGCGTCCTTTTTTTGGCCGCCGCCTTGCAAGTTTCCATAAGCGTCGTAGCTATAGACGATGGCTTCTCCATCTGGCCGATACCCGACATAAAACGCCTTTCCATCTGGTTCCAGTTTATAGAGCTGCGTTCGCACCAGCCCGTCGACCTGAGCGGGTGGGACCGAGGCGTCTTTGTTCAACCGCTCGAAAATATCCCCCCGCTCATGGCCGAAACTACCCACGACCGCATTAATATCGCCAGCCGCGAACTCGCCGAACTGCTTGTTGACCCGTTCCTGCTGTTTGGGTGCTTCAGGATTGGAAAAATGCTGGGTAAATCGCTTTCGCTCAGTCGGGTCATTGGCTACGTCCTTGAGCCAGGCCGTCATTTCCTCTGCATCCTTGAACTCATGAAACGAGGTCACGTCATCTTCCGGCATATACAGGACGAGATTAGGCCCATCTTCGGTAGGCAGCACCCGCTTGATCACCATCATGTCATTGGACTGGGCGCCATCAACCGCGAATGTCGAGACCTGCACTCCGGGCGCACCCGGTTTGTTGGGTGAGACCACAGCCTTCACCAACTGATAACCCTCGGCACTGAGGGTGTCGCCCAGGAACTCAGTTTCGCCATCATCCAGAAACTTCTTACGCGCCTGATTGACCAGGTCTGCATCATCGGATGAACGCACATAGCGAACTGGCTCGGTCTGTTCCGCTGGTAGGCTGGGCTCGATCGGGCGTTGAGGGGTAGGACAATTCACATTCATAAGCGGACCTCTTCGGAATGGAAGCGCAGGTTTTTCTGCGCTCCTCGCCTCTGTGTGATATTTGAAAAACCATTTGTTCCTATTTCACCGCCCGGCAATTACAACCCGATATAACAGACACAAAAAAGCCCGGTAAAAACCGGGCTTTTTCGTTATCCATTGAATTACTCGGCAGTCAGTACGCCACGACGCACCTGGTCGCGCTCAATCGACTCGAACAGCGCCTTGAAATTGCCTTCGCCAAATCCATCGTCGCCCTTGCGCTGAATGAACTCGAAGAACACCGGCCCCATCAGGGTTTCCGAGAAGATCTGCAAAAGCAGGCGCTTATCGCCTGCAATCGAGGAACCATCCAGCAGGATGCCACGCGATTGCAACTGGTCTACCGGCTCGCCGTGGTTCGGCAGGCGGCCTTCCAGCATTTCGTAGTAAGTGTCTGGCGGTGCGGTCATAAAGCGCATGCCGATCTTCTTCAACGCGTCCCAGGTTTTGACCAGGTCGTCGGTGAGGAACGCCACGTGTTGAATGCCTTCGCCGTTGAACTGCATCAGGAACTCTTCGATCTGCCCGGCGCCCTTGGACGATTCTTCGTTCAACGGGATGCGGATCTTGCCATCCGGTGCGCTCATGGCCTTGGAGGTCAGGCCAGTGTATTCGCCCTTGATGTCGAAATAGCGCGCTTCGCGGAAGTTGAACAGTTTTTCGTAGAAGTTGGCCCAGTAGATCATGCGTCCGCGATAGACGTTATGGGTCAGGTGGTCGATGACCTTGAGGCCGGCGCCTACCGGATTGCGGTCAACGCCTTCGAGATAGACGAAATCGATGTCATAGATCGAGTTACCTTCGCCGAAGCGGTCGATCAGGTACAGCGGCGAACCGCCGATACCCTTGATCGCCGGCAGGTTCAGTTCCATCGGCCCGGTTTCAATATGAATCGGCTGGGCGCCCAGTTCCAGGGCCCGGTTGTAGGCTTTTTGCGAGTCCTTGACGCGGAATGCCATGCCGCACACCGACGGCCCATGTTCGGCCGCGAAGTAGGCGGCGAGACTGCCGGGTTCGTTGTTGAGGATCAGGTTGATCTCGCCCTGGCGATACAGGTGCACGTCCTTGGAACGGTGGGTCGCCACCTTGGTGAAGCCCATGATCTCGAAGATCGGCTCCAGCGTGCCAGGCGTCGGCGATGCGAATTCGATAAATTCAAAGCCCATCAGGCCCATCGGGTTTTCATATTGGTCGGTCATTTCGATGCCTCATCATTCTTGTAGGTAGCAATTGATCAGTTGCGAGCAAGGATGAGGTTCGAGGGTGGCGCACAGGAAAGACCCCGCACGCTGCGGGCGAGGAAGTCACCAAAGATGAGGGGGGAGCCGAGTAGCTTCATGGTGTCATCAGTCTCTGACGGCCGAGGCTTGCGTGAGCGCAAGTCCATATTCTTGTATGCGTAAACCGATTCTACACAGCGTAAACAGATTTGTCCGTACTCTTATCAAATCCCCATTGCCCTGCTTCGTGCAAGAGGTTTGTAGCAAGCGCGCCGGCTGGTTGAGCACCCGGGACACGCGTGAATAGGCCCTCAGCCCAGAATCAACAATCGGTAGCGAGCGTACTTGAGCAATGCCATCTATCATCGGCACATACCCTTTTTTTTCAGCGACTGACTGTCCCTATGCCCCTGACCTCCAAAGGCCCACGAGGCCGAGCCACACGTTACGTCATCAGCGCAACCTGTGGACTGCTCCCGATTCTGCTGGGGGTCGCGATTCTTTACTGGCAAGCTGAACGCACACTTGAACAAAGCACCACACAAACGGCTCAGGAAGCAGTGCGCCAGTTCGATTTGATGCTCGACAATACCGCCCTCGCCGCCCGGGATTTGCTGCCATTGGCAGGCAAACCGTGCGATAACGCGGCGAAACTGGCGCTGCGCGAACAGGTCACGCGCCGGCCGTTCGTACGCGCCACCACGTTGTCCTGGCAGAAAAACATTTATTGCAGCTCACTGTTTGGCGGCGACTACCAATCGCCGGTCAACCCGGACGACTATGTGGATGGCCGGTTGTGGTTGATGAATGGCAACCCTGTCACGCCAGATACTGCGTTACTGGTTTACCGCCTGGTGGAGGGTGAGCAAGGCGCGTTTGCCTCGATCGACAGCTACCACCTCACCAATGCCTTGCGCCTGATCAGTCGTTACGCCTATTTGGTGCTGCAAGTCGGGCCCAATTGGCTGGATGCCGACGGCAAAGTGCATAACGACGCAGTGCCCGTGTTCGCCGTGGCGCATCATCACCTGGCGTCGGCGCGCTATCACTACAGCGTCGAGGCCGGGATGCCTGCCGGGGAAACCTGGCGTTATATGCAGGCCCGCTATCCGGCGGTGTTCAGCCTGGTGGCGTTCTTTGGTGTGCTGGCTGGCATCCTCGCCCATTGGCTGCAAAAACGCTCGTCGGCACCCACCCACGAACTGCAACGTGCATTAAGCGCCAACGAATTTATCCCGTACTTCCAACCCGTGGTGCGCGGTGATACGCGTCAGTGGGCCGGTTGCGAAGTGCTGATGCGCTGGAAACATCCCAAAGAGGGCCTGGTGCGGCCAGATTTGTTTATTCCCCTGGCCGAAGACTCCGGCCTCATCGTGCCGATGACCCGCGCCCTGCTGCGCCAGACCGCCGCGCAACTGGCGCCCCATGCCGAACGCTTCAACCCCGGTTTTCATATTGGCGTGAACATTACCGCGCGGCATTGCCAGGACCTCGAACTGGTGAACGATTGCCAGGAGTTTCTCGCAGCCTTCCCGCCCGGCCAGGTCACCTTGGTACTGGAGCTGACCGAACGCGAGCTGATCGAGCCCACCGAGACCACCCGCAGACTGTTTGACGCCCTGCATCAGTTGGGGGTGATGATCGCGATCGATGACTTCGGCACCGGCCATTCCAGCCTCGGTTACTTGCGCAACTTCAATGTCGACTACTTGAAGATTGATCAGAGCTTTGTCGCCATGATCGGTGTGGATGCACTGTCACGGCATATTCTGGACAGCATCATAGAACTGTCAGCCAAGCTTGACCTTGGCATTGTTGCCGAAGGCGTGGAAACAGCAGAACAGTGTGAATACCTCGTCGCCCAAGGTGTGGATTTCTTACAAGGTTACCTGTTCGGCAAGCCGCTACCCTGCGATGAGTTCATTAAATCGTTAGGCAACCGATGAAAGATTGTTATTTGGACAGAAGACATGATTTACTCCAGAGGGATTAACTACTACAATTTTTCTGCCTGTGCAGAACTCGCAGAAGGGTCTTCTTCGTTGACGTCGTGTTAACGTTTCTGGCTTATAGCTTTGTCTGCAGTTGATATCAGCCACTACACTATTGGAGTACAGATTTTGTCCAGACTCGCCGAATTTCGCGCAGCAGAAAAAGCCCTTCAAGAGCAGCTGGCCCAGCTGGAATCCTTGAAGAATGACGCAGGCTTGAAGAAAGAAATCGAATTCGAAGAAAAGCTCAAAAAGCTGATGGACAGCTACGGCAAAAGTCTGCGCGATGTCATCGCCATTCTTGATCCAGCCCCGCGCAAGGCGGGTGCAACCATCGCCGCAGCGCCAAAGCAGCGCCGTGCACGGGTCGTCAAGGTTTACCACAACCCGCATACTGGTGAGCTGATCGAGACCAAAGGCGGCAACCACCGCGGCCTGAAAGCGTGGAAAGAAGAGTACGGCGCTGCCACGGTAGATTCCTGGCTGCGCGGTTAATCATCCCGCACTAAAAAAAGCCCCGCACATGCGGGGCTTTTTTGCAGTTGACGGTTCGAAAGCGAACTTAACCAGCCGTTCATTTTGTTCAAAACCACTAAAAAGGGTCGATTCAAAGTTTCAGGCTGTTGCGCACCGAACTGACTTCGTCTTTGCTCGCCTCGTAGGCTTGCGCCTGGCCCGCGTAAGAAAATACATAGGCCTTATCTGTACCCACTGCGCCGACTAATGTTTGTGACAACACGTGCCGTCCATTTTCGGTTATCACGCAAGTAGTCTCCAACGCTTCAAGGCGACTCAGTGTCGTAGGATGCATCTTGCTGCACACGCTTTGATAACCGCCCTGGGCGAAATCTTTCTGAATCGATTTGCGCATTTCCAGTAACACGCCTGGAAGATTAACTTTATGTCCGGTTTCAATTGGCGTGCCGGTCAACTCCATGACCATCAGGGTTGCGCCGTTTTCATCATTTTTGATCGCGCGCTGGCGAGACACTGTTTGAGCCTTCGCGGGGACTTCGTCGTCAGATATGACTTCTTCGACCTGCCAGCCGCTGGGCCAATGAATCTCCGGGTCGGCCGCCAATACGAACGGGCTCCCCAGCATCAGGCACAACGTACTCAACAGCGATTTACGAAACTCGATCATTATGAAAAACGCCCAGGGTTCAAGCCGCAAAGTTTGCGGCCCCGGACCCGCCGCTCGCAAGGGCCGCGTGCGTTTTTTCATTTGGCGCGGCAGGTAGCCCTTGCGTATCATGAGCCGGCAGCACGGATGCTTGCCGCACGCCAAGGGACCGCTTTGCCCCATTTTTTCTGGAGGGCCCATGAGCCTGCACGAACTGAACACCTTCCCGGGCGTCACTGCCCAACCTGACACCGCCACTGCAAATTTTGTGTTTAACCACACCATGTTGCGGGTCAAGGACATCACCAAATCGCTGGACTTCTACACCCGCGTGCTGGGTTTCTCCCTGGTTGAAAAACGCGACTTCCCGGAAGCCGAATTCAGCCTGTATTTCCTCGCCCTGGTGGACAAGGCCCAAATCCCGGCCGACGCCGCCGAGCGCACCCAGTGGATGAAATCGATTCCGGGCATCCTTGAGCTGACCCATAACCACGGCACCGAAAACGACGCCGACTTTGCCTATCACAACGGCAATACCGACCCGCGTGGCTTTGGCCATATCTGTATTTCGGTACCGGATATCGTCGCTGCGTGCGAGCGTTTCGAAGCGCTGGGCTGCGATTTCCAGAAGCGCCTGACGGATGGCCGCATGAAGAGCCTGGCCTTCATCAAGGACCCGGATGGTTACTGGGTCGAGATCATCCAGCCGGCGCCGATGTAACACGCGGCGCGTCTCGCGCAGTACGCAGGAATAAAAAAGCCCCATGATTGCTCATGGGGCTTTTTTGGTTTTTCGCGTGTCACTTATGCCGGGGCTGATGTGCGAATCAAGTGATCGAATGCACTCAGGGAGGCCTTGGCACCCTCGCCCACCGCAATGACGATCTGCTTGTAGGGCACGGTAGTGACGTCACCGGCCGCAAATACACCCGGCAGTGAAGTCTCGCCACGGGCATCCACGATGATCTCGCCGCGAGGCGTCAACTCCACCGTGCCTTTGAGCCAGTCGGTGTTGGGCAACAAACCGATCTGCACGAAGATACCTTCCAGGTCGATAGTCTTGAACTCACCACTGTCGCGATCCTTGTAGGCAAGGCCGGTGACTTTCTGACCATCGCCTTTGACTTCGCTGGTCAGCGCGCTGGTAATCACATCCACGTTCGGCAAGCTGTAAAGCTTGCGTTGCAGCACCGCATCGGCGCGCAACTTGCTGTCAAACTCAAGCAACGTGACATGGTTGACGATCCCGGCCAAATCAATAGCCGCTTCCACACCGGAGTTACCGCCGCCGATCACCGCAACGCGCTTGCCCTTGAACAGCGGCCCATCGCAGTGCGGGCAGAAGCACACGCCCTTGGCCTTGTATTCCTGCTCGCCCGGCACACCCATCTCTCTCCAGCGGGCGCCAGTGGCCAGGATAACGGTCTTGGACTTGAGGGTCGCACCGCTTTCGAAGCGAATCTCATGCAACTCACCGGCATTTTTCGCCGGCACCAGGCTGCTGGCGCGCTGCAGGTTCATGATGTCCACGTCGTACTGACGCACATGCGCTTCCAACGCACTGGCCAGTTTCGGCCCTTCGGTTTCCTGTACCGAGATAAAGTTCTCGATGGACATAGTGTCCAGCACCTGGCCACCAAAACGTTCAGCCGCTACACCGGTACGGATACCTTTACGGGCTGCGTAGATGGCCGCCGAGGAACCGGCTGGGCCGCCGCCGACAACCAATACATCGAACGCCTCTTTGGCACTGATTTTCTCGGCGGCTTTTTCGAGGCCGCTAGTGTCGAGCTTGGCAAGAATTTCTTCCAGGCCCATGCGGCCCTGGCCGAAGTTCACTCCATTCAAGTAGACACTGGGCACCGCCATGATCTGGCGTTCGTCGACTTCGGCCTGGAACAGCGCGCCGTCGATGGCCACATGACGGATATTGGGGTTCAGCACCGCCATCAGGTTCAGGGCCTGGACCACGTCCGGGCAGTTCTGGCACGACAGCGAAAAGTATGTCTCGAAGCTGAACTCACCTTTAAGGGCGCGGATCTGTTCAATCACTTCGACACTGGCCTTCGACGGGTGGCCACCGACTTGCAACAGAGCCAGCACCAGCGAAGTGAATTCATGGCCCATGGGGATGCCGGCGAAGCGCAGGCTGATATCGGCACCCGGGCGGTTGATGGAGAACGATGGCCTGCGCGCATCATCGCCATCGGTTTTCAGGGTAATCAGCGTGGTGAGGCTGATGACGTCCTGTAAAAGAGCAAGCATTTCCTGGGATTTCGCGCCGTCGTCGAGGGAGGCGACGATCTCGATCGGCTGGGTGACCCGTTCCAGGTATGACTTCAACTGAGCTTTAAGATTGGCGTCCAACATACGGGCGATTTCCTGTTCATTCGGTTTATTGCAGACAAAAAAACGCCCGAGCGAATCTCGCCCGGGCGTTTTGAGGGCGGATGCAGCTTACTTAAGTGCGGATTCCCGCCCTTGATACGTCTTCACAGACTTAGATCTTGCCGACCAGGTCCAGGGACGGAGCCAGAGTGGCCTCGCCTTCTTTCCACTTGGCTGGGCACACTTCGCCTGGGTGGGCAGCGACGTATTGAGCAGCCTTGATCTTGCGCAGCAGCTCGGAAGCATCACGGCCAACACCACCGTCGTTCAGTTCGACGATCTTGATCTGACCTTCCGGGTTGATCACGAAAGTACCGCGGTCAGCCAAGCCAGCTTCTTCGATCAGCACGTCAAAGTTGCGGGAGATGGTCAGGGTTGGGTCACCGATCATGGTGTACTGGATTTTGCCGATGGCTGGCGAAGTGTTGTGCCAGGCAGCGTGGGCAAAATGGGTGTCGGTGGACACGCTGTAGATTTCGACGCCCAGTTTCTGGAATTCGGCGTAGTTGTCAGCCAGGTCTTCCAGTTCGGTTGGGCAAACGAAGGTAAAGTCGGCTGGGTAGAAGAACACTACCGACCACTTGCCTTTCAGGTCAGCGTCGGTCACATCCAGGAAGCTGCCGTTTTTGAAAGCGGTGGCTTTAAACGGTTTTACTTGGCTGTTGATGATAGGCATCGTTGACTCTCCGTCAGGGGTTAAGAAGTTGATGAGATGAATCCTACCGACTCTTTCGGTCGATGGCCCATTGGCAAACCTGATGCTGATGATTGGCTTTCTCTATCAAGTGGCGGTATTAATAGAAGAAATTTCAAATCAACGGCTGGGTGGCCAGGGTCATGCCGAGAAACGGCGTCGCTTCAACATAGCGCATGGCGGATTTCATGTCGTTCCACCCGACGTAACTCATCAGCGACTTCAAGTCCCAGCCACTGCGATGGGCCCAGGTGGCAAAGCCGCGCCGCAGGGAGTGGCTGGTGTATTGCTCGGCGGGGATGCCTGCACGTTCCAGGGCCTGGCGCAATAATGGGATGACACTATTGGGATGCAGCCCCTCCTCGCCCAGGTTGCCCCAACGGTCGATGCCGCGAAAGACCGGGCCGCGAACCAGCGCCGAGGCGCTGAGCCAGTCGCTGTAAGCTTGCACCGGGCACAGGCGCAGCAGCGCTGGCGTCTGGTACGTCTTGCCCAGGTTTTCCCGATCGCCTTTGCTACGCGGTAGGTACAGGCTGATCCCGGCGCCGGGCACAGCCTGGACGTGCTCAATGCTTAATCGGCACAGCTCATCACTGCGAAACCCCCGCCAAAAGCCCAGCAGGATCAGCGCAGTGTCACGCTTGGCGCGCAGCAATCGGGGCTGGTCCTGGTTTTCGCTGGCCTGGCTTGCTTCAAGCGCCAGTGAAGTGACGACCTGCTCAAGATGCTGTAGCTGCAAAGGCTCTGCCTGCCGCTCGCGCGCTGGATGCACGGCACGAATCCCCTTGAGCACCTTGCGCACCACGGGCGCTTTCGTCGGATCGGCAAAGCCCTGGCTGGTATGCCACTGCGCCAGTGCCGAAAGCCGCAGTTTCAAGGTGTTCACCGCCAACACTCCGGCGTGCGCCACCAGATAACGCGCCACGCTGTCGCTGGTGGCCGGCAGAAACCCTCCCCAACTCACTTCGAAGTGCTCGATCGCCGCACGGTAGCTGCGGCGCGTGTTGTCGCGGGTCGCAGCGTTGAGATATCGATCCAGCTCGCTCATGGGTGTCGTTTCGTACTGCCGTCAGGGGAAGTGGCGGTTAAAACCGTTATGACACGGGATAATACGCCAATATCCCATCTGTTGAATCATGAATTTCAACGATTTTTTATACGTGCTAAAGTATGTATATACATACCATGTACCACAGTACTAAATCGACGGAGACTCCATGGCTCGCGGCGGCATAAACAAAGCAGTAGTTCAAACGGCACGCTTGGCAATCCTTGCCCGCGGCGAAAACCCCAGCATCGACGCAGTACGGATCGAGATGGGTAATACCGGTTCCAAAACCACTATTCATCGCTATTTGAAGGAGCTGGACGAAAGTGAAACCCGGCTGACCATTACCGAGGCGCCGATTGACGACGAGCTAGGCGAGCTGGTTGCACGTCTGGCCCAGCGCCTGAAAGAGAAGGCTCAGGAGCCGATTGACTTGGCGCTGGCGCAATTTGAACAGCAGAAAACCGCCCTGCTCGCCCAGGTTGAGGCGCTTGAAGAGGCACACACTCAGCTCAAGCAGCAATTTGATATCCAGGCCGCAGCCCTGGCGGAAGAAAGCGCTGCGCTGCAAACCGTCAGCACCAGCCTGCAAACCGAGCAAACCCGTAACGCCGGGTTGAGCCAGGCGTGCAGTGATTACGAGTTGCGGATCAACGACAAGGACGAACAGATTCGCTCACTGGAAGAGAAACACCTGCACGCACGCGACGCGCTTGAGCATTACCGCAACGCGATAAAGGAACAGCGCGAGCAAGAGCAGCGTCGCCATGAAGGCCAGCTGCAGCAGGTTCAAGCCGAATTGCGCCAGGCTCAGCAAAGCGCACTCGTACGCCAGGATGAAATCACCCAACTGCATCGCGATAATGAACGCCTGCTGATTGAGCAGCGAGTGACCACCAAGGAACTGAACGCATTGCAGGATCAGACCCGCAAGGATCAGGCCGCACAACTCAAGCTCAATGAGCATCTGAGCAAGATCGACAGCGAGCGCGCCCTGCTTCAGGAGCGCCTGCGGGTTGCAGCACTGGACAGTCAGGCACGCCAGGAGGCGCTACTTGAAAATCAGCAGCGCAACAAGGCACTGGAACTGGACCTGATCAAGGCCCAGGCCAGCATCGACGCGCTGCGCCTGGCCGCCGCCGTTGCAACGGCGCCAGAGACAGCACAACCTTCCTGATCAATCGGCCACAGGCGTGCGCATGGTGACGAACTCTTCGGCCGCCGTCGGGTGCACGCCGATGGTCTCGTCGAAATGCTGTTTGGTCGCGCCCGCCTTGAGCGCGATCGCCAGCCCCTGCACGATTTCGCCTGCATCCGGACCGACCATGTGGCAGCCCAAGACCTTGTCGGTGTCGGCATCGACCACCAGCTTCATCAGGGTCTTTTCCTGGCAATCGGTCAAGGTCAGCTTCATCGGTCGGAAACGGCTTTCAAAGATCTGCACGTTGCGGCCTTGCTTGCGCGCGTCTTCTTCCGTCAGCCCGACGGTGCCGATATTCGGCAGGCTGAACACCGCCGTTGCGATGTTGGCGTAATCCACCGCACGGTACTGCTCAGGCTTGAACAGGCGCCGCGCCACGGCCATGCCTTCAGCCAGGGCGACCGGCGTCAGTTGCACCCGACCAATCACATCGCCAATGGCCAGGATCGATGGTTCGGCGGTCTGGTAAATATCGTCCACCTCAACGAAGCCGCGCTCGTCCAACTTCACACCGGTATTTTCCAGCCCCAGGTTGTCGAGCATCGGGCGGCGGCCGGTAGCATAGAACACACAGTCGGCTTCCAGCACGCGGCCATCCTTCAAGGTGGCCTTGAGGCTACCGTCGGCTTGCTTGTCGATGCGCTCGATATCGGCATTGAACTGCAGGTCCAGCCCGCGCTTGGTCAGTTCTTCCTTCAGGTGGGTGCGCACCGAACCGTCGAAGCCGCGCAAGAACAGGTCGCCGCGATACAGCAAGGTGGTGTTGGCACCCAAACCATGGAAAATTCCGGCGAATTCCACTGCAATGTAACCACCACCCACCACCAGTACGCGCTTGGGTAGCTCTTTAAGAAAGAACGCCTCATTGGAACCGATCGCGTGTTCATGCCCTGGAATTTCCGGGATCTGCGGCCAGCCGCCGGTAGCGATCAGGATGTGCCTGGCAGTAAAGCGCTCGCCGTTAATCTCTACCTGATGCGCATCTACCAGACGCGCATGGCCTTCATGCAGGGTCACCCCGCTGTTGACCAGCAGGTTGCGATAGATGCCATTAAGGCGGTTGATCTCGCGATCCTTGTTGGCAATCAGGGTTGCCCAGTCAAAGTTCGCTTCGCCCAATGACCAACCGAAACCACTGGCTTGCTCGAAGTCTTCGGCAAAATGCGCGCCGTACACCAACAGCTTTTTCGGCACGCAGCCGACGTTCACACAGGTGCCGCCCAGATAGCGGCTTTCCGCAACGGCCACCTTGGCACCGAAGCCTGCGGCAAAGCGCGCCGCACGAACACCGCCGGAACCGGCGCCAATTACATACAGGTCAAAATCGTAGGCCATTTCACTCTCCTCGGCAGAACACCAGCATACCGACTTACATGGGGCTGAAAAACGAAAAAGCCACCCGAAGGTGGCTTTCTCTTGAAACAGTGCGGCAAGCGTGAATCAGTAGGCCTTGCCAGTCTTGTAGAAGTGCTCGTAGCAGAAGTTGGTTGCTTCGATGTAGCCTTCGGCGCCACCGCAGTCAAAACGCTGCCCTTTGAACTTGTAGGCAATTACGCAACCGTCTTTGGCTTGCTTCAACAGTGCATCGGTGATCTGGATTTCGCCACCCTTGCCCGGCTCGGTTTCTTCGATCAGCTTGAAGATGTCCGGGGTGAGGATGTAACGACCGATGATCGCCAGGTTCGACGGAGCATCTTCCGGCGCTGGCTTCTCGACCATGTCACGCACGCGGATCAAGCCATCGCCAATATCGTCGCCGGCGATAACACCGTACTTGTTGGTTTCGGTTGGGTTGACTTCCATCACCGCAACGATGGTGCAGCGGTATTTCTGGTAGAGCTTGACCATCTGGGTCAGCACACCATCACCTTCCAGGTTCACACACAGGTCATCCGCCAGAACCACGGCGAACGGTTCGTCACCGATCAGCGGGCGACCGGTAAGGATAGCGTGGCCGAGGCCTTTCATCTGAGTTTGACGGGTGTAGGAGAACGAGCACTCGTCGAGCAATTTACGGATGCCGACCAGGTATTTTTCCTTATCGGTGCCTTTGATCTGGTTTTCCAGCTCATAGCTGATGTCGAAGTGGTCTTCCAGGGCGCGTTTGCCGCGGCCGGTAACGATGGAGATCTCGTTCAGGCCGGCATCCAGGGCTTCTTCCACGCCGTACTGAATCAGTGGCTTGTTCACCACCGGCAGCATCTCTTTGGGCATGGCTTTGGTCGCTGGCAAGAAGCGAGTGCCGTAACCGGCTGCTGGGAACAAGCATTTCTTGATCATATGAGTCCTTACAAAGGGCTGTGCGTACGGAATTCGGCGCAGTCTAATCAGGCCGCAGTCACCTTACAATGGGTCCTGCTGGCGTTGCGATGTCATCATAGAGAAAAAATGTCGGCGTAAGTTCCGCTGATCTTGCAAAGGGGTTGCCCACGATCAGACGAAACACACCCGCCCCCCCTTTATTTAAAAGGGCTGCAATGGTTTTAGCACGCTTTTCGCCGCCTGGCACTGACCTGCAACAACTTGCGCCCCCCCCTAGCCGTTTGCCGGTATCATGGCCGCCTTGAATCAGACCACGAGATTGCCAATAGATGTCAGAACCCAAAGGTGTAAACGGCTACCTGATCACGCAGCGTGCAGACGGCTGGCACTTGATCAATTTTCACGGCGACAGCGTTGCCGGAACATTTGCGACCGAGAGCCAGGCGATTGCCGTAGCTGAAGTGTTTGTGGATGAAGCAGGCCACGCGTCGAGCAAACGCCCGAAAAACAAGTAAGCCTCGCCACACCGCCACAAAAAAGCCCCGGTCGACGGGGCTTTTTTTTGGACGCTGTCCCGTCCTGAATAAGGTTTACGCCTTCTGGCCTATATTCAGGAGGAGTCAATGGATTCGGGCAAAAGGCGGAGCCAGCGTGACTACACGCTAGCCTTTAAATTATCGGTCGTAGACCAGGTCGAAAAGGGCGAGTTGAGTTATAAAGAGGCTCAACGGCGCTACGGCATTCAGGGCCGGTCCACGGTACTGGTCTGGCTACGCAAGCATGGCT
>NZ_JPRX01000001.1:208514-295592 GCF_000737955.1 Pseudomonas sp. BRG-100
TGTATTTGTCGGCGCCGTGCGACCTCTCCGCCCTCGACACTTAGTTGTTTCGCTTCGTAATTAACTATTGTTTTTTAGTTCGCGTAATCCCATTCTTACATCCGCAGCCCCAACTAACATATTCTTATTTATTAGAGTGTGGCTCATTTCCTACAGTCAAAATCAGATTTTTGGCAAATCGCCATATCCTTCCTATATATCCTTACACCGTGTAGCTACACAACTAACGGAATGTGCCGACTTACTTTCTCATGGCAAAACAGCACAATCACTTCCACTTCGAGCGTACCCGTGAATTGCAATACAACTAGTTGGAAACTGTGATTATTCAACAGCCGACTCGGCCGACGACTGGCCGGCGTTCCGGGAGCTATGTTTGGGGTGAAACAGTCAGTCCCGCTCGCAATGGTGACGGGGCTCTTCAATGACATTTTTATGCGGGCATCTGCAAATGAAAACCAAGTTCAAAACTGCGCTGTTTACCCTCGGGCTGTTCGCGGGCTCGATTTCTGGAGCTAACGCGGCAGATGGGACCATTACCTTTCTGGGATCGGTCCACTCGGGGGCCTGCTCCATCAAGCCTGAATCCGTAGATCAGAGCGTTCACCTGGGCGCAATCGCAAAGCATCAATTGCAGGCAGGCGGAAAGTCTGAAGCCCGCCGTGTGCTGATAGAGCTTGAAGGCTGTGACCTGGCGGGCCTCACCGACAACACCGTGACCACAACCTTTACCGCGGCGCCGTCAACCGACGTCCCTGGGGCGATCGGCACCGTCGGTAGTGCAGGCCGCGTGGGCATCATGATGACCCATGGCGGCAGCCCTGTTCAGCTCGGTGTGGCGACGGTGCCCCAGGCCATTTCTACCGGTGATAACACCCTGGAGTTCGGCGCCTATGTTCAAGGCGCTGCTACCGGCGACATCGTCCCGGGCGATTTCAGTGCAGTCACTAATTTCACCTTGGCTTATCAGTAAGTTTTCCCCCCGCCACTTTCGGTGGCGGGGGGCTGGTGGAGATAGCGGTGAAAACATTCATAAGTCTAGCGATCACCTCGTCGCTGGCGATGCTCATCAGCCCTTACGTTTTTGCGCAGACGCTTGCACAGGGCGAGGGTGTGGTCACGCTGGGCGGAGAAGTCGTTGACTCGGCTTGCGGGTTGGAGCTGACCAGTGCTGATCAATCCATTGAAATGACGCCCGAACCCATAGGTCGGCTTTTACGCAATGCGTTGGGAGAGCCTCACCCTTTCGAGTTGCGCCTGGTCAATTGCTCGCTGACCCGTCCCGACCCACATCGCCCAGGGGCGACGTTGCCTGATTGGCAACATCTGCGCGTCACGTTTGACGGCCCTCGCGACAGAGAAGGCCGCTCCTTTGCCGCCTTTGGTGATTCACAGGGGATCGCCTTCCATATTTGGGATTCGGCCGGCCAGGAGAGTGTTCCGGGTGAGCAGATGGCGCCGCACCCCTTGGCGGAAGGTGACATGACACTTCACTACACGCTGCGGCTGGTGGGTAACGGGCTGCCGCTGGCACCTGGCGCACATCGCGTCGCCGTGCGGTTCAAGTTGGAATACTTTTGAACATTGATGGGTTGCTTTCATGCTGAATGCGTCGAAGATCAAAAACAAGCTGCGTCCGAGTCTGGTTGGCGGGCTGATGTCACTGGCAGGAACTGCATGGGCCGGCGGTGATATCGAATTCAATACGGACGTTCTTGATCTCAATGATCGCACCAATATCGATTTGTCTCGATTTGCACGCAGCGGGTTCATTTTGCCCGGCACCTACACGATGCTTGTACAGATAAATGGCCAGCCTGTTTCCGAGCAATCGGTGGCATTTTACCCGCCCGAGGATGACCCCAAAGGGAGCCAGGCGTGTTTGTCAGTTGACCTGGTGGAACAACTGGGCCTGAAGGCATCCGAAGCGGCCAGCCTGACCTGGTGGAAAGGTAGCGAGTGCCTGGACATTCACAGCCTGCCAGGTACGGAGGTCAGCGCGGATCTGGCGACCTCCACGCTGAGCATCAACCTCCCCCACGCCTACCTTGAATACAGCGCGATCAATTGGGACCCACCCGCACGCTGGGATGAAGGGGTGCCAGGGCTTTTGATTGACTACAACATGACGGCGCAGTCCAACGCTCAAAAAAACGAGCGTACCCGCAATCACCTCAGTGGTAATGGCACCGTGGGTGCCAATGCCGGGGCTTGGCGCCTGCGTGCCGATTGGCAGGGGCGTGTCGACAGCGCGAGGGACAGATCTGCCGGGGAGCAAAAACTGGAATGGAGTCGTTACTACGCTTATCGCGCGATACCTGCGCTGAAGGCGCGCCTGTTGGTGGGAGAGAACTACCTGTATTCGGATCTGTTTGACAGCTTCCGTTTTACCGGGGCGGCGCTCAACTCGGACGAAAGCCAGTTGCCACCTAATTTGCGCGGTTACGCCCCTGAAGTGCTCGGGGTGGCCAAAACCAATGCCAGGGTGGTAGTCAGCCAGCAAGGGCGCGTGCTGTATGAAACCCTGGTGGCAGCCGGCCCATTTCGCATTCAGGATCTTAATGATGCCGTCGCCGGCACGCTGGATGTGCGCGTCGAGGAGCAGGACGGCTCGGTGCAGACTTTCAAGCTCAACACTGCTGGTGTGCCCTACCTCACGCGCCCCGGGCAGGTTCGATACAAACTGGCAACTGGTCGCCCTTCCAGTCTTCAGTACGGCGCTGACGGTAATCTCTTTGGCACGGGCGAGTTTTCGTGGGGGGTCAGCAACGGCTGGTCGCTGTTTGGCGGCGCTATAACGGATAAGTACTACCGGGCGGCAACGATTGGGGCGGGACGTGACCTTTTGGCTTTGGGCGCCCTCTCGCTGGATGTTACCCAGTCCCACGCCAACGTGTGGAATGAAACGCTGTCCGGTAAATCCTTGCGCCTGCAATATTCGAAGAACTTTGAACAATACGACAGCCAAGTAACCTTTGCCGGCTACCGGTTCTCCGACAAGAACTTCTTGAGCATGAGTGAATACTTGGATGCTCGTCACTACGGAATGAACGGCGAACTGGCTGGGCGCGAAAAATACGATGAGCACGGTCAATACACGGGTGGATGGAAGCCTGTGGGTGGCAGCAAGGCGCTTTATACAGCCACTGTAAATAAGCAGTTTCGAGACTTGGGCGCCACTGTCTACGCCAGTTACAACAAACAAACTTATTGGACCCGACCGGCGACTCAACGCTGGAACTTGACGCTGTCACGTTATCTCAATATTGGCACCGTCAAAAACATGAGCCTGTCTTTGAACGTGTACCGCACTCAGGATTACAACTATAAGGATAACGGTATGGCGCTGACGGTCAGTGTGCCACTGGGGCGCAGCGGCACACTATCGTTGGACGCTAACAGAACCGCGGGCAAAAACGGGTTTTCAACCCGCTACAGTGATCGCATTGATGAGCGCAACAGTTACCAACTCAGTGCGAGCGACAATTCGGCCAGCGGCTATCTGAGCCATGCGGGTGACCAGGCTGACTTGACGCTTGCTGCCAGTCGGCAGCAAGGCAACTACACCAGCCTCAGCATGTCAGCTCGCGGCGGTGGCACGCTCACGCCTCACGGGGCAGCGCTGCATCGTACCAACAGCATGGGCGGGACCCGCCTGATGGTCGATACCGGCGGTGTTGCTGATGTGCCGGTGCGCGGTTACGGCACGCCAACCCGCAGTAATGCGTTTGGCAAGGCCGTCATTTCCGATTTGAGCAGCTACCAGCGTACGGCCGCCAGTGTCGACCTGGAACGCTTGCCGAGCAATGTCGAAGCCACCCAGTCGGTCACCCAACTGACGCTCACGGAAGGGGCCATCGGTTATCGCGCCCTGGAACTCATTTCCGGTGAGAAAGCCATGGCTGTCCTGCGTCTGCCGGATGGCAGTGCGCCGCCCTTCGGTGCAATGGTCAAAAACACAAAACAGCAGGACACCGGGATTGTGAATGACGGCGGCAATGTCTACCTGAGCGGTATTCAGCCAGGCGAGCAGATGGTCGTCAGTTGGAGCGGCCGCGAGCAATGCACCCTTACCTTACCCGTCGTTTTGCCTGCGGATGGCCTGACCAATGCACTGCAACTGGACTGCCGGATGGCAGTCACCGATCAACCCTTGTCCGCGCCGGCAGAGCTGACCGGCAAGCACACCGCCCCGGAGACTACATCATCATGACATTGAACATACGCATCACACTCTCGACCCTCACACTGCTGGCGCTCAGCCTGAGCCAAAACGCCACCGCAGCGATTGGCCTGGACCGTACCCGGGTGATTTTTGATGGCGGCAAGGATGCCACCAGCGTGAGCATCACCAATAACAACACCCAGCTGCCTTATCTGGCCCAAGGCTGGATCGAGGATGAGCAAGGCCAGAAGATAACCACACCCTTGATCGTGTTGCCACCGGTGCAGCGCGTAGAACCCGGCAAACAAAGCCAAGTGAAGGTCCAGGCGTTACCGGCAGCCAAGTCCCTGCCCCAAGACCGGGAGACGGTCTATTACTTCAACCTGCGGGAAATTCCACCTCGCACCGATAAGGCCAACACGTTGCAAATCGCGTTGCAGACCCGTATCAAATTGTTCTACCGACCACAAGCCATCGCGCCCAGCCAACAAGAAGTTTCCAACCCCTGGCAGGAGCGCCTGACCCTTACCCGACAAGGCGAGCGTTATCAAGTCAATAACCCGACGCCTTACTACGTGACGCTGGTGGACGCACGTAGCAGCAAGGACGGCAAGACCGTCGCGGGCTTCGAGCCGCTGATGGTCCCGCCCAAAGGTGCGGTGACGTTAGGCCCGACGATCAAAGCCCTCGGTTCCACGCCTCATCTTGCCTACGTCAATGATTACGGCGCACGCCCACTGCTGGCCTTCTCCTGCAGCGGTGAGACTTGCAAGGTGAACCTGCAAGCAGCACCGCCTAACCAGTAAGTCTGCCGCCGGAGTAAGCCATGAAACCGCACTATATGAAGGTACTGAGCGGCCTGTTACTGGCCTGTTGGGGGAGTGCGCAGGCCGCGGATGTCGAGGGTATGAATGGCGTGCTGAATATTTCCGGGTCCATGCATGAAACACCTTGCAGCCTGGAAATGAACTCGCTGCATCAAACCATTGACCTGGGCGTGGTATCCACCAGCCAGTTACGCCGGCCCGGCGATCAGGCAAACCAGGTGGCGTTCCAGTTGCGCTTTACCGATTGCAATCGCACCGCCGGCAGCATCCGCAGTGAACGCACCGGCAATCTTACGTGGAGTGCCTTTCAGCCGGTGCTATCGGTCGCATTCCTTGCGCCTGCGGATGCCGATGATTCACGGCTGGTCAAAGTGCAAGGCATCACCGGGATGGGCCTGCAGCTGACCGACTCGCTTGGGCGGGATGTACAACTGGGATCGAGGGGCGAACCGCTGTTCTTGCCCCTGGGCGGCAACACCAAAACCTGGAACGTCCGGCCCACTCGCACCTCCGCGCCACTGTCCAGCGGGGCATTCCGCGCCGTGGTGGATTTCAGGCTCAATTATGAGTAAGAGCAGAGCAATGGCTAAATCAAACGGTTCGTGGGCTGTATTTATCGCGAGCAACCTGCTTTTGGCGCTCAGCCAGGGGGTTCAGGCCGATACCAACCTGACCATCCGAGCGGTCATCATCGCGCCGCCCCCGTGTGTCATCAACAGCGGAAGCACGCTCAACGTGCCTTTTGGCAATGACCTGCTGACCTCTCGGATTGACGGCGTCAACTACCGTCGAGATGTGCCCTACACCGTCACCTGCGCCTCCCCTTTCAGCAATGCGTTGACACTGGAACTCAAGGGCACGAGTGCCGCGTTTGACAATCGCGTGCTCGTGACCCGCAAACCGGATCTTGGCGTGAAGCTGTTCGTCAATGGCGCTGATTGGCCCTTGAACACGGCGGTGAACTTTACCTATCCCAACGTTCCGGTGGTGCAGGCAGTACCGGTCAAACGCGCAGGCAGCACCTTGACCGGTGGAACATTCGATGCGGCAGCCACTCTGGTGGTGGATTACCAATGAAATCGATCACCGATAAAGAGAACCGAGCCATGACCCTTTGGCCGCAGAGAGCGCTGCTCGCCTTGTGTTCCATCGGCCTTTGCAGTGGTGCATCAGCCAACCTGACTTTCAGCGGCACGCTGAATGAGCCGCCGCCTTGCACCATCGATGCCGGCAACACGATTGAAGTCGATTTTGGTGACGTCGGGATAAAGCGCGTCGACGGTGTGAGGTACCGCCAGGGCGTCGGCTACACCATTAGCTGTGGCACCGACACCCTGCCATGGGAGCTGAAGTTGAGCGTCAACGGTACCGCCACATCGTTTGACGGTTCAGCCGTACAGACCAGCGTGCCGGAGCTGGGCATTCGGGTTTTCCAGAATAACCAGCCGTTTCCACTCAACACACCCCTGGACATCATCCTGTCGTCACCGCCCGTACTGGAAGTGGTACCGGTCAAACAGCCGGGGGCAACCCTGGCGCCCGCAAGGTTTACGGCGGTGGCCACGCTGTTGGCCGAATACCAGTAGGAGTCGAATCAATGGGACACAAGCGCCATACAGCTTGGCCGTCTACTGCGCTGATACTGGCCCTGGGCCTGATCGGCGAGGGACAAGCAGCGGACAATCTGAGCTTCAAGGGCAACCTGGTTCAGGAGGCTTGCACGCTGCGTCCTGGTGACGATGCCGTCACCTTGGAACTCTGGGACGTCACCAGCAAACACCTCTACATCAACACACGCTCACAGGGCAAAGATTTCAGGCTGCACCTGGAGAACTGCGACACCACGGTTGGCTCCACCGTCACCATCACGTTTGGCGGCAGGGAAAATGCCGCGCTGCCCGGAATGCTCGCGCTGGACGCAGGAAGTGGCGCCTCGGGTATCGGGGTTGGCATAGAGACGCCGAGCAACAAGCCACTGCCGTTGAACACCGTCAGTGATGCGCAGGTGTTGGGTGACGGCAGCAATGTGATCGCGCTTAAAGCCTTTGTGCAGGGCGAGCCGCAGGCCATCAGTGACCAGACCATCGGGCAAGGCGTGTACAGGGTGACCTCTACTTTTACGTTGGACTATCCGTAGCCGCTCCTCGGCAGAGAACGGCATGGACAAACCCTTAACTCTCTTCCGGACGGTTTCAGCACGGGGCTGTATACCTGCGCAGCGACCTGCGGACAGAGGAGCAATGAGAGATCAAAAATGAAACAACTCTATGGAGCTATAGTGCTTCTCGTGCTGCTGAGTAGTGTCACCACGACCGTGCGAGCAGCGGATTGCCGCGTTAATGGCGGACCATGGCAATACGTAGGCGACGGCGGAATTCTTAACCTGCAGGTCCCCGTCAACGTTAGTCTCGGCTCGGACAGCACCCGTATCATTCTTGAAGGCGCGTGGCTGGACTGCCGATTTACCTTCTGGGCTGCTCACCCTACGCGCATAGACTTTTGGGGAACAGCGGCGCCAGCCGGCCCTCCCTGGGTGCCCGGTCCGAAATTTTCCAACCAAGGTACCGGCTTACGCATAAACGGCGCGTTTTATAACACTCCAGTGCCGTTTAACATCCGGATCGCGACCATGCCTAATAACGGTGCGGCGTATCCCATCAGTGTGGCCCCCTATATCTTGCTGCGAAACGATCCGAGCAACCCTATCGAGGTTCAAAGAGGGGATGTCCTGGGCATGCTGAATCTCTACCAAACGAACAATTACAGTTCGGGAACTACGAGGCTCGTACTCACGTACACCGCCGCGAACAACTTCGGCGTCTCCCCATCGACTTGCACGATCAACAATAACAACCCGATCGAGATCAACTTCGGCGACGTAAACCAGCGGGCGATCGGCAGCGATCCACTGACCACGCCCATTCGTACCAACCGCAGGCTAAGCTACTCATGCCCGAATAGCGGAATTACCACGCCGATAACCATCACCTACAAAGGCATCCCGTCGTCGTTTGATAATCGGCTCCTGACAATGACCAACCCCAACGTAGGTACCGCCCTTGTACGTGCAGGCTCTGCGGTTCGAGTCAACGGTTCATTCCTGACCCAAATTACCAACAGTGTAGGAGGCGATGATGTGACGTTTTCGCTGGTGGGACAAGCGGGCTCGCTCCCTGCAGCTGGGGCAATCAGCGGGAGCGGCGTGCTGGTGATGGGAGTGCCCTGACGGCCACCAACAGCTGACTTACGCTAACCAAAGGTGCGCAAGCGCAGTACTTGCAACGGCGACTGCACACCAGGTGGCAGTTCGCTATAATCCGCGCCAACGCCCCACGATAGTGTCAGCGCCCTCTACCCTCTCGACGAAGACCTTTTATGAAAAAAATCCTGGCACTGACTGCGGTACTAGCACTTGCCGGCTGCACGACCGCTTCCGACACTTTGCTGAAAAATGGCGAACAAGGCTTGACTATCGACTGCTCGGGCGAGGCCAACTCATGGGCCAGTTGCTACGAGAAAGCTGACGCCTCTTGTGCCGGCACCGGTTACCGCATCGTCGGCACCAACGGCACGCCAGCCCTCAAGGACAGCGACAAGACCCTGGGCCAGGACGTAGGCAATTTCAAGGGCCGCAGTGTGGTGGTGGTGTGCAAGTAAACCGCCGGGCTACAGATGCACTTCGGCAAACTTGATACCCAGGCCGCGCAAGATTTCGATGAGGTCATCCAGGCGTGCAAATGATTCGACCTCGTCCTGATCGTCTACCAGGAAGTAACTGCGGCCGCCGCTTTTCTTGAAGAATACGATCCACTCGCCCAGATCGGCGGGGTTCTGGATGACATGGGTCGCCGAAATCTGACCTTCGGCCTGACGGGCTTTGACGTGTTCTCGTTTCATAACGGGCTTTCCAGAAAGAACAAATGCCGCTCGAACCCAAGGTTTGAGCGGCATCTTTATAGTGAATGCACGACAGTTTAACGGATGCCCTGCCCGATCAGCACGGACGCATAGGCAAAAAAAGCCCCAATCCTGCAGGATCGGGGCTTTTTATCGGATTCAGTGCGTAGGGTGAGACGCCTTGCCGGCGCAACCAGACTCAGCCGGAAATGCACTCTTCCCCAGCTTTCTTCACGTCGCCCGGCCGGATCGGCACGTTGGACATGCTTTCATAGAGCTTGATACTGCTACCACTGGAGCGGTCTTCGATTTCGAAGATCGCAGAAGGGTCCGCCGAAAACTTCTGCGGCACGATGACCTGGATACCGTCTTTATGGGGTTCGATCTGTGGCGGCCGACGGGTCGCCTCCAGTTTGCGCACAACACACGCCGCATATTCCTGCGGTTTCTTCCCTGAGATGACCACCAACGTTGGCGGGGTCTGCTTGATATCTGCAACCGAAGCACACCCAGCAATTGCCAAGGCCAGCACCAACACACTCCACTTCATACTAAAACCTCCGATAAAGACCCTACGACAGCGGGGATGGTAAATTTCTCCCAGCAACGTAGGATTTATCTCTGATAACACGGTAAATAACTGTTTTTAATTGTCGAAGTCGTCGACGACGGCCCGATAATAAACGCGCTGGGGCTGATAAACTCCATCTTAACCTACGTATCGTTCTGATTTTTCAGAAAAAGCCCTTCTGGAGACACCCGCATGAAATTCATTCACCAGCGTGAGCACCTCAACGAGGGAGACATTGTCGTTATCGAATGTTCACAGACCTGCAACATCCGCTTGATGAGCGATGCGAACTTTCGCAGCTTCAAAAATGGCGGGCGCCATACCTACCACGGCGGTGCATTCGATAAATTCCCGGCCAAGATCACTGCACCCAGCACCGGCTTCTGGAACATCACCCTTGATGTGGTGACCCGTCGCGCCATCAGCGTGACCCGCAAGCCTGCGCTGTCCCACAAGATCCGCATCGTTCGCCGCACCAGCACCAAGCTGAGCTGAACCAGCAACTGACAGGAAAAAAGCAGTGACCCCTACGACCAAATACGTCATCAAGTACAAGCTCAACGGCGAACGCCGCTTCGAATTTGCCCAGTTGCAAAGCAACAGCGTCGAAGAAGCCAAGCAAGCCCTGGCGGAAAGTCACGATGCCAGCGACGTAATTACCGACATCACCGTGAGCAAGGCGCTGTAAGTCATGCCGGGCCCTACTGCCGATTTGTTCGCCGATGATGCCCTGCAACAACCTGCCGGGCGCGAGCAGATCGGTGAAGAGTCCTACGTTCTAAGGGGCTATGCCCTGCCCTGGATTGAGCGGTTGCTACCTGAGTTGCGGCGCGTGCTGGCCCAGTCCCCCTTTCGGCAAATGGTCACGCCCGGTGGCTTTACCATGTCGGCAGCGCTGAGCAGTTGCGGCGAACTGGGCTGGACCACCGATACCCGCGGCTATCGCTACAGCCCACTCGACCCGCGCAACCAGCAACCCTGGCCGGCCATGCCGGATGCGTTGCGCCAACTGGCCATGGCGGCGGCAACCGAGGCCGGCTTCCGCGACTTTCTGCCTGACGCTTGCCTGATCAACCGTTACGTGCCTGGGGCAAAGATGTCCCTGCACCAGGACAAGAACGAGCGCAGCTACAGCGCGCCGGTGGTCTCGGTGTCCCTTGGCCTGCCGGCGATTTTCCTGTTCGGTGGCCATGAGCGCAGTGACAAAACGCAAAAAGTCTCGCTGTTCCATGGCGATGTGGTGGTGTGGGGCGGGGTTGATCGCCTGCGCTTTCATGGGGTGATGCCGATCAAGGCCGGCGAGCATCCGGTCATGGGCGCGCAACGCATCAACCTGACCTTTCGCACCGCCGGCTAATTTGACCGCAAGCTTCGGAGTTTTACCGGTGGGCGACCCGCTTAATCTGCCCCTGAACCGTCTGGAGTGCAGGCCATGAACAACGAACACGATCCGCGCTGGGCCGCCATCATTGCCCGCGATGCCAAGGCAGATGCCCTGTTTGTCTACGGCGTGAAAACCACGGGCGTGTATTGCCGCCCCAGCAGTGCTTCGCGTTTGCCACGCCCTGAGAATATCGAGTTCTTCGACACACCGGCCCAGGCCGAAGCCGCGGGTTATCGTGCCAGCAAACGCGCTACGGGCGATCAGACTCAACTGGCGGCTTACCATGCGCAGTTAGTCGCCGACGCCTGCCGGCTGATCGAACAGGCTGAAACGCCCCCGAGCCTGGATGTACTGGCAAGCCAGGCCGGGTTGAGCCCGTTCCACTTCCACCGTGTGTTCAAGGCCGGCACTGGCTTGACCCCCAAGCGCTACGCCAGCGCCCTGCGCTCACGTAAGGTCCGCGATGGCCTCAAGGGGCAGCAGTCGGTGACAGACGCCCTGTATGACGCAGGCTTTAACGCCAACAGCCGTTTTTATGAAGCGGCTGACCAGCTACTCGGCATGAAACCCAAGGACTACAAAGGCGGCGGCGTCAATAACACCATTCGCTTTGCCGTCGGCCAATGCTCGCTGGGCGCAATTCTGGTGGCGCAGAGTCAGCGTGGCGTGTGTGCGATTTTGCTCGGGGATGATCCGGATAAACTGGTGCGCGACCTGCAAGATCAGTTTCCCAAGGCAGAGTTGGTTGGCGCGGATCAGGATTTCGAACAACTGGTCGCCCAGGTGGTGGGCTTTGTCGAAGCCCCTGCCCTGGGCCTGGATCTGCCTCTGGACCTGCGCGGCACTGCCTTTCAGGAACGGGTATGGCAGGCATTGCGCGAAATCCCGGTAGGAAGTACCGCCAGCTATGCCCAGATAGCCGAGCACATCGGTGCGCCCACCGCCTTTCGCGCCGTGGCCCAGGCCTGTGGTGCCAACCACCTGGCGGTGGCGATTCCCTGTCATCGTGTGGTACGCAGCAATGGCGAACTGTCGGGGTACCGCTGGGGGGTGGAGCGCAAACGTGAGCTGCTGAAGCGCGAAACCCCCTCCTCATAAAATGCCATTCTCGTCCAGTGAATAAAACAGAGTGGCCCGGAGCCAACGGCCCTGCTAAAACAGCGAAATGCCCTACTAACGCTGGAGACGCATCCCATGAGCACCTGGCCAGACACCCGTATTCTCGACCTGCTGGGCATCGACGTGCCGATCATCCAGGCGCCAATGGCCGGCGCGACGACCACCGCCATGGTCATCGCTGCCCAACGCGCGGGGGCGCTGGGTTCCATGCCTGCCGCAGCGCTGAGTATCGAGCAACTGCGTGAAGCGGTCACTGTCATCCGCCAGGCCAGTACACGGCCGTTGAATCTGAACTTCTTCTGCCATCAGCCGCCTGTGGCCGATGAAGAGCGTGACCGCCATTGGAAGGATGTGCTGCAACCCTACTATCACGAACTTGGTGCCGATTTTGATGCGCCCACCCCCGTGTCCAATCGCGCACCGTTCAACGACGCGGCGTGCCAGTTGGTGGAACAACTGCGCCCGGAAGTCGTGAGCTTTCATTTTGGTCTGCCGGAAAAGTCCTTGCTCGATCGGGTAAAAGCCACGGGCGCCAAAGTGCTGTCATCGGCCACCACCGTTGAGGAAGCAATCTGGCTGGAAAAACACGGCTGCGACGCAATTATTGCCATGGGCATTGAAGCCGGTGGGCACCGTGGCCTATTCCTCAGCGATGACCTGAACAGCCAGATCGGGTTGATGGCACTGGTGCCGCAAGTGGTCGACGCAGTCAGCGTGCCGGTGATTGCCGCAGGCGGCATCGGTGATGCGCGTGGCATCGTCGCGGCCCTTGCCCTGGGCGCCTCGGCAGTCCAGATCGGCACGGCGTACCTGTTCACGCCCGAAGCCAGCATCACCGCCTCGCACCACCACGCGCTGCGCCATGCCCAGGCCAGTGAGACGGCACTGACCAACCTCTTCACCGGCCGCCCGGCGCGGGGCATCGTCAACCGCGTGATGCGGGAGCTCGGCCCGATCAACCCGAGCGCCCCGGCATTCCCCAAAGCCGGAGGTGCGTTAATGCCGCTCAAGGCCAAGGATGAAGCAGGTTTCAGCAACCTGTGGGCGGGCCAGGCACTGGGGCTTGGCAAAGACCTGTCCACTTATGACCTGACGCGTCAATTGTCCGAGCAGGCATTGACCGGACTCGCGCGCCACTGACATCAGCGGCAACTTTGCACTGTACCGGCAATGGCCAACCGCTATATATTCCCATACATAGCGGTAGAGCCTTCTACCTGAACGCCCCGTACAGCCCAAGGAGTCGCTTCACGATGAACCGTATCTCGCGCCTGGCCCCCCTGCTTGCCGTGTTCGTGCTAGGTTCGGCCCATGCCGATGAAGTGCAGGTGGCCGTGGCCGCCAACTTCACCGCGCCGATCCAGGCAATTGCCGTCGACTTCGAGAAAGACACTGGTCATAAACTGGTCGCGGCTTACGGTGCTACCGGGCAGTTCTACACCCAGATCAAGAACGGCGCGCCGTTCGAGGTGTTCCTCAGCGCCGATGACACTACCCCGCAGAAGCTCGAAAGCGAAGGCCAGACGGTCAAGGGGTCGCGTTTTACCTACGCCGTCGGCACCCTTGCGCTGTGGTCGGCAACAGCAGGCTACGTGGACGCCAAAGGTGAAGTGCTCAAGCACAATCAATTCAAGCACCTGTCCATCGCCAACCCCAAAGCCGCGCCCTATGGCCTGGCCGCCACCCAGGTACTGGCCAAGCAAGGTTTGACCGCGCAGGTCAAGGACAAGCTCGTCGAAGGCCAGAACATCACCCAGGCCTATCAGTTCGTATCCACCGGGAATGCCGAGCTGGGCTTTGTCGCCTTGTCGCAGATCTATAAAGACGGCAAAGTCACCAGCGGTTCGGCGTGGATTGTTCCGGCATCCATGCATGACCCGATCAAACAGGACGCCGTGATCCTCAACAAAGGCAAGGACAGCGCCGCTGCCAAGGCGCTGGTTGAGTACCTGAAAGGCCCGAAAGCCGCTGCCATCATCAAATCCTACGGCTACGAGCTGTAAATGCCCCTGTCGAGTGCTGACTTTTCCGCGATCTGGTTGACCATCAAACTGGCGTCACTGACTACTGTGATCCTGTTGATCATCGGCACTCCGATAGCCCTGTGGCTGTCGCGCACCACCTCATGGTGGCGCGGCCCCGTCGGTGCAGTAGTCGCATTACCGTTGGTGCTGCCGCCAACGGTCATCGGTTTCTACTTGCTGTTGAGCATGGGCCCCAACGGTTACTTCGGCCAGTTCACCCAATGGCTGGGCCTGGGCACGCTTACATTCAGTTTTGCCGGGCTGGTGATCGGCTCGGTGATCTATTCCATGCCGTTCGTGGTGCAGCCGTTGCAGAACGCCTTTTCCGCCATCGGCACACGCCCATTGGAAGTAGCCGCGACCTTGCGCGCCAATCCGTGGGACACGTTTTTCACAGTGATCCTGCCCCTGGCACGCCCGGGTTTTATCACCGCGTCGATCCTCGGCTTTGCCCATACCGTCGGCGAGTTCGGCGTGGTGTTGATGATCGGCGGCAATATCCCGGACAAGACCCGAGTAGTCTCGGTGCAAATATACGACCACGTCGAAGCCATGGAATATGCCCAGGCCCATTGGTTGGCCGGCGTCATGGTGGTGTTCGCGTTCCTCGTATTGCTGGCGTTGTACTCCAGCCGCAAAACCAGGATGGGCTGGAGCTGATCGTGATGATTGATATACGTCTGAACTTGAAATATTCCGCCTTTGCGCTGGACGTGGACCTGCAATTGCCTGGGCGCGGGGTGACCGCGTTATATGGGCAGTCCGGCTCCGGCAAGACCACCTGCCTGCGTTGTATCGCCGGCTTGGAGCGCGCCGAGGAGGGTTTTGTACAGATCAATGATGAGGTCTGGCAAGACAGCCGCAACGGGCTGTTCGTACCACCGCATAAACGCGCCTTGGGGTATGTATTCCAAGAGGCAAGCCTGTTTGCTCACCTGTCGGTGCGGGCCAATCTGGAGTTCGGCCTCAAGCGCATCCCGCGCGCGCAACGGCGTGTGGATATGGCCCAGGCCACCGAGCTGCTGGGCATCGGTCACCTGCTTGAGCGTCACCCACAACACCTGTCCGGGGGCGAGCGTCAGCGCATCGGTATCGCCAGGGCCTTGCTCACCAGCCCCAGGCTGTTACTGATGGATGAACCGCTGGCCGCCTTGGACAGCAAACGCAAAAACGAGATCCTGCCGTACCTGGAGCGCCTGCACGACGAGCTGGATATCCCGGTGCTCTACGTCAGCCATGCCCAGGATGAAGTCGCGCGCCTGGCCGACCATATCGTCCTGCTCAGCGACGGCAAGGCCCTGGCCAGCGGCCCCATCGGCGAAACCCTGGCGCGTCTCGATTTGCCCCTGGCCCTGGGCGACGATGCCGGCGTGGTGATCGCCGGCAGCGTCATTGCCTACGACGCGCACTATCAGTTGCTCACCCTGCAACTGCCTGACTGCCGATTGCAGATTCGCGTGGCCCATGCGCCGGTGGCGGTGGGTAAACCGTTGCGGGTCAAGATCCAGGCACGGGATGTGAGCCTCAACCTGCAAGCGGACGAACACAGCAGCATCCTCAATCGTTTGCCCGTGACGGTCATCCAGGACATGGGGGCGGATAACAGCGCCCATGTTCTGGTACGCCTGGATGCCGGCGGCACACCATTGCTGGCACGTATCACGCGTTTCTCCCGCGACCAGCTGCAACTGCATCCGGGCCAGGTGCTGTGGGCGCAAATCAAGGCGGTGGCGGTGCTGGCTTAAGCAATTGGCACGACCGCAAAACGCTGCGGTCAATCAGACATACCGGCCTGATTTGTTGCCAAGGAACCCGCACCATGCCCGACTCTTCGTTGCCCGCCGACCTGCCCCGTGACCTGCATTATGTGGATGACACCCAGCCTGGAATCCGCCGTAAAAAGCTGCGGGGCAAGTTTCAATACCTGGACGCAAAAGGCCAGCGCATTACCGATGCTGATGAAATAAAACGTCTGAACGCACTGGCGGTACCGCCCGCCTACACCGATGTGTGGATCTGCGCAGACCCGCGCGGCCATCTGCAAGCCACCGGCCGCGACGCCCGTGGCCGCAAGCAATACCGTTACCACCCACGCTGGCGCGAAGTGCGTGACAGCGACAAGTATTCGCGGTTGCAGGCATTCGGCAGCGCCTTGCCAAAATTGCGCAAACAGCTGGAAGCCCAAATCGCCGAGCCCGGCTTTACCCGCGAAAAGGTGCTGGCCACGGTGGTGACGTTGCTGGACGCCACGCTGATCCGCGTCGGCAATACCCAATACGCCCGCGAGAATAAATCCTACGGCCTGACCACCCTGCGCAATCGCCATGTGGACATCAAGGGCAGCGAAATCCAGTTTCAGTTTCGCGGCAAAAGCGGTGTCGAGCACCAAGTGAGCGTCAAGGACCGACGCCTGGCCCGCGTGGTCAAGCGCTGCATGGAATTGCCCGGGCAGAACCTGTTCCAGTATCTGGACGAAGACGGTGAACGCCACACCGTCAGTTCCCATGACGTCAACGCTTACCTGCACGAACTCACCGGCGAAGACTTCACCGCCAAGGACTACCGCACCTGGGCGGGCACGGCGATGGCATTGGCGGTGTTGCGCGAGTTGGCGTGGCAGCCGGAGTCAGACGCCAAGCGGCACGTGGTAGGAATGGTCAAGGACGTGGCCAGGCAGTTGGGCAACACGCCCGCCGTGTGCCGCAAGTGCTACATCCACCCCGCGGTGCTTGAGCATTTCAGCCTCGGCGAACTGTCGAAACTGCCCAAGCCACGAGTGCGCAAGGGTCTGAAAGCCGAGGAAGTCGCCCTGGCGATGTTCCTGGAGAAGCTGGCCGAAGACTTGCCGCACAAAGCCAAGGTGGGTTAGCCTTTGCGCCCCTTCTGATTTACGGGACGAGCGCCGACGTGAACAACTAAGCCTTCCAGAATGTATCCGCAACGAGCCGCCTGGCGCGCTTGTTGGCCTGTTCGACATTTTTTTGGAGGTGCTGATGACTGACGTCAACCGGCTGCCCGTTCTTGTTTCCCTGCAACATGTGTCTTTCCAGTTCGCCAATGGCGAAACCTTGCTGGAGGACGTGAACCTGTCCATTGATCGCACCCACACCGGCATCGTCGGGCGCAATGGCCGTGGTAAAAGTATCCTGGCGAAGTTGATGGCCGGCATCCTGCAACCGTCTTCAGGCACATTGAAAAGACCACTCAGCCTGATCTATGTGCCCCAGGCGTTGACGATTCAAGCGGGAGAAACTGTCGCCCATATCACCGGCACCGCCCCTGCCCTGGCCGCCCTGGAGCGTATGGCACGCGGCGACGGCCGCCAGGGCGATCTGGAACTGATCGATGATCGCTGGGACCTCGCAGAGCGCCTACGCCTGGCATTGGATGCCGCAGGCTTGCCAACACTTGCCGCCGACACTCAATCCGACCGACTCAGCGGCGGCCAACTGGCCAGGGTCGCGCTGATCGGAGCGCTGTTGGCGGCGCCGCAGTTGTTGATTCTGGACGAACCCAGCAACCACCTCGACAGCGCCGGGCGCGAGTGGCTGTTGCGCGAACTGGCTGATTGGCGCGGCGGCCTGGTGGTGGTCAGCCATGACCGCCAATTACTCGACACCATGGCGCGCATCATCGAATTATCGCCCCTTGGCGTTCAGGTGTATGGCGGCAACTACGCTGCCTATCGACAGCAACGCGATACCCAACAGCACGCCGCTATCGCCGCATGGGAACATGCGCGCCAGGAACGTAGCCGTGAGCGTCGGCGCTTGCAAAAAGACCATGACAGCCTCCAGCGCCATGCTGCGCGCTCACGCAAGCAGGCCGAGACCGCCAACGTCGACCGTTTTACCAAGGCCCGCTGGAAAAGCGCTGCCAAGGAAGTCGTCAGCACGGTGCGCAGTGCCCACCACGATCACAAACACCAACTCGACGCCCAGGTGCGCCAAGCCTACGCGCGCGTAGTGGATGAGACGCCGACCCTGCTCGCCTTGCCAGGCTCGGCAGTACCCAACGGCCGGCAGGTCCTGACTCTGGAACGTGCGCAATTGCCCTGGCTCGACCCCAAGGCGTCGGCCACCTATCTGACGATCAGCCTGTCGGGGGCCGCACGCGTTGCCGTGCGCGGGCCGAACGGTTGCGGTAAATCCACCCTGCTCAAATTACTTGCAGGCCAGTGGCAGGCGGTGAGTGGCGGGTGCACAGTGGCGGTGCCCAGCGCTTATATCGATCAGCAGCTGACGTTGCTGGATGACCGGTGCAGCGTTGTCGAGCAGCTTAACCTGCTCGACACGCCGTTGGCCGAAGCCGAACTGCGCACGCGCCTGGCGCTGCTGCAGCTGGATGCTTCGCGGGTCACGCGGCCGACCGGGCAACTCAGCGGTGGCGAGCGCTTGAAAGCCGCCATGGCCGTTGCCTTGTGGCGTGATACACCGGCGCAATTGTTGCTCCTGGATGAACCCACCAACCACTTGGACCTGGAGTCGGTGCTTGCCTTTGAACAGGCCTTGAAGGGATTTACCGGCGCGATGCTGGCCGTGTCACACGACCCTGCATTCTTGCAGGCGATCGAGCCGACTCATCATCTGACCTGGCACCCCACAGGCTGGCAACTGGAACGTGCCTGAAGTCATTGCGCATACACGCAAAGCGTCCTACGGTAGTGGCCGAATAATCTCATCGTGGAACCCAGCCCCATGCTGCCTTCGTCCCGCAAGCCTTACACCAATGCCACGCTCGCCCATCGCCAGCGCTGGCGTGGCCGCGTGGGCTTGATGCTGGTGGCCTGCCTGTCGGTGCTGGCGGGCATGACCGATGCCATTGGCTTTATGGCCAGCGGCGATTTCGTCTCGTTCATGAGCGGCAACACCACGCGCCTGGCGGTGGCCATCAGCGCGGGTGACCTGGGGCTCACCGGGCGTCTGGTGTTGCTGGTTGCCACCTTTGTGGTCGGTAATGCCTTGGGTGTGGTGGTCAGCCGTTTCAGCAAGCGCCACGCACTGCCGTTGTTGCTGTGCATCGGCGCCTTGCTCTGCGGCGCGGCGCTGTTGCCGGCGACCGACACCTTGCCCGCGTTGCTCGCGGCAATTATTGCCATGGGCATGCTCAACGCGGCGGTCGAAGAAGTGAACGGATTACCCGTGGGGCTCACTTACGTCACCGGGGCGCTCTCACGCTTTGGTCGCGGGCTGGGGCGCTGGGTAATGGGCGAGCGTCGCAATGGTTGGCGCGTGCAATTGATTCCGTGGGCCGGAATGTTTGTCGGTGCCGTGATCGGCGCACTGCTGGAGCAGCAAATGGGACTGCGCGCACTGTGGGTCAGTGGTGCATTGGCGGGTTTATTGGGGCTGGTGACATTGATGATTCCGCGGCGCTGGCACTTGGGTTTTATGCCGCGTTGAGGCTGAACAAAGAGGTGCTCGCTCGACGTTTAAGCCTCGACATCCGTGTACCGGTAAAGAGCCATCACGTCGAGCGAGCGATTGAATCATAAGGCAATGCCCGGCGGCTGTCCCGCCAGGCGTTTCGGAATCGGGTCAAGGCAAGGTATTACAGACAAGTGGCAAGCGCTGCCAGGCGACGTTTGGCTGGCATGTTGTCCTCCACGGCATAGTATTTGACGGTAGAACCCGCCCCTGTGCTTTGTATGTCAACAAAGTAGTCGCCGGCCGTGGTGTAGACGGTGTAGCCACCTGCCTCGGTGGGCTCCTTGAAACCGCCGGCATCAACGCCGAACACGCGCTCATCCTGCCAGCCGAACTGAATGCACTGGGCGACCACCAGGGTGGCCTTGTCCGATGCCAGGGTTTTATAGGGGCTGCCTGCACGCGCCTCTTTCATCTTCGAGCCCGCGCAACCGGCCAGTGCGGCCAGTACCAATGCGCCGATTACCATCTTGAACATGCCTGTGCTTCCTTGGAAAAACCGTGACTCTACCACTGTGCCGCGGCCAACTGACGCGCCCATGAACTTTGTTTCACTGTGACGGGCCAACCCGCCGTCTATAGTGGCCAAGCTCATTTTTTGGAAGTCTCCCTTCTGCCCGCCCTCCCGCGGGCTTTTTTTTGCCCTGGCGTCAGAACCACCAGCGAAACAGATAGAACAGCGCCATGCTCAACAGCACAGTGATCAGCACACTGCGCGTCCAGAACATCAAGGCCACGGCGCAGATACCTGCGAGCAAGTAAGGGTTGCTCGGGCTCAGGTTGAGCCGGTGATCTGCCAGGAAAATAATCGGCCCGCAGATCGCCGTAAGCATCCCCGGCACGGCAAAACCCAGGAACTCACGGGCGCCACGATTAAGCCTCACCGGCAAACGTGGCTCAATAAACAGGTAGCGGTTGAAAAACACCACAAGGCCCATGGCCACAATCATCAGGTAAATCATCGCTGCCCAACTCCCAATCGCTTGCAGGCAAAACCTGCGCTCATCCCCAGTACACCCGAGACCACCACCGCCGACTCCCAGTGCAAATAACTCAACCACACCGAACACAGCAGCGAGACCGCGACACACACCACGGTCGGCACATCGCGCACCACCGGAGTGATCAGGGCGATAAAGGTTGCGGCAATGGAAAACTCCAGCCCCAGCTGATCAAGGCCCGGAATGCTTTTGCCCAACACAATGCCGGCCAGGGTGAAGAGGTTCCAGATGATGTAAAACGTCAGGCCGACGCCCAATGCGTACCAGCGATTGAAGGTCTGGCGGTCATAGTGGTTGACCAGGGCAAAGAATTCATCGGTCAGCAGGAAACCCAGGCTCATGCGCCACCGGACATTGAGCGACGACAGCGTGGGACGCATGTGCATGCCATAGAGCAGATGCTGGGAAGTCAGTAACAAAGTGGTGAGTACGATGGATATCAGGCTGGCGCCACTCTTGACCATGCCGATGGCCACCAACTGCGCCGCACCGGCAAACACGATGGCAGACAAGCCTTGGGCTTGCAGCGGGGTAAATTGCGCATCGATGGCCATGGAGCCGGCGAGCAACCCCCACGGGGCGCAGGCAAGAGACAAGGGAATAACGGCGATGGCGCCGCGAGTGAAGGCGTAATGAGGTAATGCAGTGGGCATGGAAACGGCTCATCGACGGACAGTCGACAAGCATGCCAGTGCAATCAGGGGCTTGTCTTGAACGATCTTGCTCAGGCGAGCCTCACCGAAACCTGCTCCACCGAATCCCGCGCTTCACGCAGTTCGTACGCGTCCTGGTTCAGCCGGTGGATGGTGTTGAGCAGGCGCTGGCGCAGCACTTCGTCACCGAGTTTTTCCACGGCGCGCATCAGGTCGAACGCCGCGGTTTCGTTATTTTCCGCGACGGAATCCAGGGTCTTGCGCAGGTTGCGAGTGGCACGGGTCACGCGGGTTCTTCCTTCATCAGCAATGAGCAGGCACTGTAGGACCTTTGTGTTTCATTTTAATTTCAAACAGTTGTGGCTGTTTCACGGGCATTTGATCCACATCAACTGAAACAGGATTTGACCGAAACATATGGAAATACGTATATTCGAATAACCATATATGGATACCCTGATCATGTCGGATCTCCTCTCTCCTCCCACCCTGTTCAAGTGCCTGGCTGATGCCACCCGCACTCGGATGACCCTATTGATCCTGCGCGAAGGCGAACTTTGCGTATGCGAACTGATCCATGCCTTGGACGATAGCCAGCCGAAGATCTCCCGTCATCTGGCGCAACTGCGCAGTTGCGGGCTGCTGCTGGACCGCCGTCAAGGGCAATGGATCTACTACCGCATCAACCCGGCACTGCCCGCCTGGGTCACACAGGTGCTGGACACCACCCTGCAAGCCAACCAGCCATGGTTGCAGAACGACGCGCTGCGTCTGGATGCAATGGGCGACAGACCACAACGGGCCAGCACCTGCTGCTGAGCCATCGGAGCGTTTATTCATGCTTGTCGCAATTGCGATTTTCCTCGTCACCATCGTACTGGTCATCTGGCAGCCCAAGGGCCTTGGCGTGGGCTGGAGTGCCAGCCTGGGCGCGATCCTGGCCCTGGGTTGCGGGGTGATCAGCCTGGCGGACATCCCGGTGGTGTGGCACATCATCTGGAATGCCACCGGTACCTTCGTCGCACTGATCATCATCAGCCTGTTGCTGGACGAAGCCGGCTTCTTTGCCTGGACAGCCCTGCATGTGGCGCGTTGGGGGCGTGGCCGCGGACGGCGGTTGTTTGCCTATATGGTGCTGCTGGGTGCGCTGGTGTCGGCGCTGTTTGCCAATGACGGTGCGGCGTTGATTCTCACGCCCATCGTGATGTCGATGCTGCTGGCCCTGCGTTTTTCACCGGCAGCGACCCTGGCATTCGTCATGGGCGCGGGGTTTATCGCCGATACGGCGAGCCTGCCATTGGTGGTATCGAACCTGGTAAACATCGTCTCGGCTGATTATTTCAAGATCGGCTTCAACGAATATGCCGCCGTGATGGTGCCGGTGAACCTGGTCAGCGTGGCCGCGACCCTGGCAGTGCTGCTGTGGTTTTTCCGCCCGGACATTCCCCAGACCTACGACCCGGCCGACCTGGAAGACCCCGCCAGTGCCATCCACGACCCCGCGACGTTCCGCGCCGGTTGGTGGGTACTGGGTATTCTGCTCATCGGCTGTTTCGCCCTGGAACCTCTGGGCATTCCCATCAGTGCGATTTCCGCCGCCTGCGCCGTACTGCTGCTGGTGATTGCCGCCAAGGGCCATAAGATTTCCACGCGTAAAGTCCTCAAGGAAGCGCCCTGGCAGATCGTGATCTTTTCCCTGGGCATGTACCTGGTGGTGTATGGGCTGCGTAACGCCGGCCTGACCGACTACCTGGCCACCTGGCTCGACACTTTCGCCACCTATGGTGTGTGGGGCGCGGCTATGGGCACAGGGGTGCTGACGGCACTGCTCTCATCGGCGATGAATAACCTGCCGACGGTGCTGATCGGCGCACTCTCCATCGAGTCCAGCCATGCTGTGGGCGTGGTCAAGGACGCGATGATCTACGCCAATGTGATCGGCAGCGACCTGGGCCCTAAAATCACCCCCATAGGCAGTTTGGCCACCTTGCTGTGGCTGCATATCCTGGCACGCAAAGGCATCACTATCACTTGGGGTTACTACTTCAAGGTCGGGATCGTGCTGACTTTGCCGGTGCTGTTGATCACCCTCGCTGCCCTCGCCTTGCGCCTGAGCGTTTAAAGGAGCCTGCAATGAAAGTGCTTTTCATGTGTACCGCTAACAGTTGTCGCAGTATTTTGTCCGAAGCCATGTTCAATCATATGGCGCCTGAGGGCTTCGAAGCGATCAGCTCCGGCAGTTTCCCCAAGGGCCAGGTTTTGCCCCGCAGCCTGAGCACGCTGCAGGCAGCCGGCATCAGCACCGAAGGTTTGTACAGCAAGGGCAATGACGCCTTTGAAGGCAGCCCGCCGGATGTGGTCATCACGGTGTGCGACAACGCGGCCGGGGAAGCTTGCCCTGTGTATTTCGGTGCGGCGGTGAAGGCGCATTGGGGGTTGCAGGACCCTTCCCACGTGCAGGGTGATGAAGCCCAGGTAGACGCTGCATTCAAGGCCACCCTCGACATTATTGCCGCTCGATGCGAGGCGTTTTTTGCGCTGCCATTTGCCAGCCTCGGCGCGGATGAATTGAAGGTTGAACTTGAGCGTATAGCCTCAATGTGGGAGGGGGCTTGCTCCCGATAGCGGAGGGTCAGCTACAGATGAGCTGACTGACACACTGCTATCGGGGGCAAGCCCCCTCCCACATTTGGATCGTGGACCATTAAAATCTGCATGGTTTCTTAACCCTGCGCTGACGTATGCTTTCGCACTTTCCTGAAAGGACACGGGCATGCTGTCGATCTTTGTCTATGCGCTGGTATTCGGTTTTGTGTTTTGCCTGTCTCCTGGCGCGGTGCTGGCAGAGACCCTGCGTCGCGGCTTGCTGCATGGTTTCACACCGGCCCTGATGGTGCAGTTTGGTTCCCTCGTAGGCGATGCAGTCTGGGCAGTGATCGGCCTCACCGGTATCGCACTGCTGATTCAGCATGATGCGGTGCGAGTGCCACTGACGATCTTCTGCGCGCTGTACCTGGCCTGGCTGGGCATCCGCAGCCTGATTGATGCGTGGCAGTTACCCGCAACCGACAACGTCCCTGCCAGCTCAGGCAAAAATGCGTTGGCCGTAGGCGCGGCGATCTCCCTGGCCAACCCAAAGAATATTGTCTACTGGGGCGCCCTGGGCAGCGCCCTGTCGGGCATCGTCGGCGCAACCCCCAGCCAGGGGCAGACCCTGACGTTTTTTGCCGGATTCATGCTGGCGTCGGTGCTCTCGTGTTTTCTCACCGCCGCGTTGGTGAATCTGCTGCGCAAGAACGCATCACCGACCTGGCAACGCGTGAGTTATGCGGCGTGCGGTTTAGTATTGATCTATCTGGCGATACTCGCCGCGCAAGGTATATAAAGTTATCTGGCCAGTAACTTGAACATGCCTCTTGTCTGAACAAACTCTGAACGCGGACTAATTTAGTTAATCATGCGTTGACATTCTGTAACGCTCTGAGTAGATTGCCCGTGCCCGCAACTGGGGCCTTTTTTAAACCTCACAAAAGAAGCCAATGGACACAGTATCTAGTCGCTGTCCGAGCACCGCCTCTGCGGGCATCGGGCGCCAAACCCAGAATATGACAGGACTCGCCTTCCAGGTCCGGTAAGCTGCGCTAGAGCTCGATGCTCCACCGTAACTGCCTCACCGGTCGCGTGTCCGGTCCCGAGGTGTGTTATGACCTTCCAACTCATTGCTTTACCCGATGTACCTACACTGGCCGCAGCCTTGCGCGCCAAGCTGTGCCGCGAGCCCGTGGGCTTCAGGCCAACCCGCCCGGCCTTTGCTGCACCCTCCTCCCAAGTACGCCCGGTACCGCCGCTGGCGCACTGGCGTATCTGCCCTGACAGCGGCCAACTGGTGCAGCACTGGGATCACGCCGACCCTCAAGACCCACAGAGACCCAAGGTTTCCCGCCTGGCGCAAGCCAGCTTGATGCTCGGTCTTTACGTGAGCGCTCGCGCCGTCTGACCTGGCTGGAAACAACAACTTTCTTATTGATGCCCTGGAGTTCTTTATGAACAAGTCCAGTAGGAGCCCGCTGCGCGCAAGTTAATTAATGCGCTGTTAGCGGGCATTGTAGAAGTTACCTGAACACTTTATTTAAACCGATCGCGAAGTCCGCGGCTCGGCATGCTTTCGCTCGCCTGTATGCAGGTAAGTACCGGGTATGTTTTGTCGAGAATTGGCGACAGGAGTACAGACAATGAGCGCCGTAAAAAACACGCCTCTGCACAAGAAAAATGGCACCGCTGCCGACACCAAGCTGTCGATGCGCGCCGCCCGTGAAGCCCAGAATGGCCTGGCGGCCACCCTCGCCAATGTACGAGCCACCCAGGACGGCCTGACCGAACTGGACGCCTCGGCCCGCCTGCAACGGGAAGGCTATAACGAAGTCGCCCATGACAAGCCGCCACACGCCATCGTCCAGTTCCTGCAGGCACTGAACAACCCGTTCATCTACGTGCTGTTGACCCTGGGCGGTATCAGCTTTGTCACCGACTATTGGTTGCCACTGCAGGCGGGTGAAGAAGTCGATCTGACCAAAGTCATCATCATCATGACCATGGTGTTGCTCAGCAGCCTGCTGCGCTTCTGGCAGGAACACCGCTCGGCCAAATCCGCCGAGGCCCTGAAGGCGATGGTACGCACCACCGCCACCGTGCTACGTCGCGAACAGGTCGGCGCCCAGCCCACTTTGCGCGAAGTGCCGATGCGCGATCTGGTGGCCGGCGACATCGTGCAGTTGTCGGCCGGCGACATGATCCCCGCCGACATCCGCCTGATCGAGTCACGCGACCTATTTATCAGCCAGGCCGTGCTGACCGGTGAAGCCTTGCCGGTGGAGAAGTACGACACCCTGGGCGATGTCACGCAAAAATCCGCCTCCAACCTCGCCGCCGACCAAGGCAATCTGCTGGACCTGCCGAACATCTGCTTTATGGGCACTAACGTGGTGAGCGGCCGCGCCAAGGCGGTGGTGGTGGCTACCGGACCGCGCACTTACTTCGGCTCCCTGGCCAAGGCGATTGTCGGCTCGCGGGTGCAAACCGCCTTCGACCGTGGCGTGAACAGTGTCAGTTGGCTGCTGATCCGCTTCATGTTGGTGATGGTGCCGATCGTGTTCTTCCTCAATGGCTTCTCCAAGGGGGACTGGGGCGATGCCTTCCTGTTTGCCCTGGCGGTGGCCGTCGGCCTGACCCCGGAAATGCTGCCGATGATCGTCAGTGCCAACCTGGCCAAAGGCGCTACAGCCATGGCCAAGCGCAAAGTGGTGGTCAAGCGCCTCAACGCGATCCAGAACTTCGGTTCAATGGATGTGCTGTGCACCGACAAGACCGGCACCCTGACCCAGGACAAGATCATCCTTGAGCATCACGTCAACGCCTTCGGCCAGCGCGACGACGCGGTGCTGTCCCTGGCCTGGCTCAACAGCTTTCACCAGAGCGGCATGAAGAACCTGATGGACCAGGCCGTGGTGCAGTTCTCGGCGCAAAACCCCAAGTTCCAGGTGCCATTTGCCTACAGCAAGGTCGATGAATTGCCCTTCGACTTTGTACGCCGTCGCCTGTCGATCGTGGTCAAGGATGCCGCCGGTGACCAGTTGCTGGTGTGCAAAGGGGCCGTGGAAGAGATGCTGAGCATTTCAACCCACACCCTGGAAGACGGCGCCGCCGTACCCCTGGACGATCGCCGTCGCGAGGCACTGCTGGCGATTGCCAACGACTACAACGAAGACGGTTTCCGGGTACTGGTGGTCGCAACCCGCCATATCCCCAAGGCATTGGCGCGTCAGCAATACACCACTGCCGATGAACGCAACCTGGTGATCCAGGGCTTCCTGACCTTCCTCGACCCGCCGAAGGAAACCGCGGGCCCGGCAATTGCCGCGCTGCAACAGATTGGCGTGGCGGTCAAAGTGTTGACCGGTGACAACGCGGTGGTCACCAGCAAGATCTGCCGCCAGGTTGGCCTCGAACCCGGCCAGCCGCTGCTGGGCGTGGAAATCGAAGCCATGGACGACGCCACCCTGCTGCGCCGCGTGGAAGAACGCACGGTGTTCGCCAAGCTGACACCGCTGCAAAAATCCCGTGTGCTCAAGGCGCTGCAAGCCAACGGCCATACGGTGGGCTTTCTCGGCGACGGCATCAACGATGCACCGGCGCTACGGGATGCCGACGTGGGTATTTCGGTGGACAGCGGCACGGATATCGCCAAGGAGTCGGCCGACATCATCCTGCTGGAAAAGAGCCTGATGGTGCTGGAAGAAGGCGTGCTCAAGGGCCGCGAAACCTTCGGCAATATCATGAAGTACCTGAACATGACCGCCAGCTCCAACTTCGGCAACGTGTTCTCGGTGCTGGTAGCCAGTGCGTTCATTCCGTTCATGCCGATGCTGGCGATCCACCTGCTGCTGCAGAACCTGATGTACGACATCTCCCAATTGGCTCTGCCGTGGGACAAGATGGACAAGGAGTACCTGGCCAAACCGCGCAAGTGGGATGCAAAAAATATCGGCCGCTTCATGATCTGGATCGGGCCGACCTCATCAATCTTCGACATCACCACCTTTGCCCTGATGTGGTACGTGTTCTCGGCCAACAGTGTGGAAATGCAGACGCTGTTCCAGTCCGGTTGGTTTATCGAAGGGCTGCTTTCGCAAACCCTGGTGGTGCATATGCTGCGCACCCGCAAGATTCCGTTCTTCCAGAGCACGGCCGCATGGCCGGTGTTGATGATGACCTGCATTGTGATCGCCTTGGGCATCTACGTGCCGTTCTCGCCGCTAGGCACCCTGGTGGGTCTGCAACCGCTGCCGATGGCGTACTTCCCATGGCTGGTAGGCACCCTGCTGGCTTACTGCTGCGTCGCTCAACTGATGAAAACGATCTACATCCGCCGCTTCAAGCAGTGGTACTGATCCCCCGCCATTCAAACGGTGGTGGTCGCCCGGCCGCCACCGTGCAATACAAGGATGCTCCCTATGCGCGTCTTGATCTGTGCAGGTCGTCATTACGCCGACACCAAAAAGTCCCGCCACGTGCTGGACGCTTACCACCGCCTGCACCCAGTGCAGGTGTTGATCCACGGCGGCAACCAGTTCCTCGGCAGCGAGATCGAGGAATGGGCGCGGGAAATCGGTATCGACGTGGTGCGCTACCCACCCAATTGGCAGCGCCACGGCAAACAGGCGGAACGCCAACGCAACCACTTCATGCTGGCCGACAGCCGCCCCGACCTGATCATCGCCCTGCCCGGCGGTGACGATACTTCGGAGCTGGTCTGCCAGGCCAAAGCCAGCGGCATTTCGGTGCTTACCGTAGAAAGCTGAATTCAAGCGAGGTGCACCATGCACACCCCACACAACCCGAAGCACCCGGACGGGTTTGCCAAATATCGCGCGCGCCATTTGCGCAGGGCGCGTCCCACCCTGCTGCTCTTGCCACCGGCCAAGCGCCGCGCCTTGCAGCGCAACCTGATCTTTATCGGCGTGACGCTGGGCACGCTGTTAATCCTCGCCCTGGTTTCCAAGGCGAATGCTGCCGGCGGCGCCTACGTGGTGGATGATGGCGCGATCAATGCGCCTGGCGAATGCAACATCGATGCCTGGCACACCGCCAATCGGCACGCAGGCAGTACGCAGAACGAAACCTTGTCCCCGGCCTGCACGTTCAGTGGTATGCCATGGGTGCAGTGGGGCGCGGCTCTATCGCGGGCCACTGACGCGGGAAAGGGCGAAACGCAAGTCACCCCACAGGTGAAGGCGCAGTTGTTGTCGCGAGAAGACTTGGGGCTGGAGCTGGCAATCGCCGCCGGGGCGCACATTGCCCTCGATCGTCAGCACGCATTCGACGGCGCTGACTTCAACCTGCCGTTAACGTGGCAGGCCATGGATGCATTGCGCCTGAACCTGAATGCCGGCTGGAACCATGCCTATAACGACGGCGCGCAACAGCACCGCCTGACCTGGGGCATGGGTTTCGAATACCAGCTTGCGCAGGTGTTGACGTTGATTGGCGAACGCTATGGCCAGGAAGGCGGTGAACAAGCATGGCAGGCGGGGCCGAGATTCCACGTCGGCAAGTTTGTCGACGTGGACCTGGTGGTCGGGCGCAGTTTGACTGGGGACCGTGCCCAGTGGCTGACCACTGGGGCTACTTTCAGGTTCTAGGCCTTGGCCTGTTGCTCCAGGTGTACCTGCAACTGGGGGTCGATTTGCAGCTGCCCGGCCAGATCGTCCAGGTAGTTTCGCTCGGCGTCCTGCTGATCATTGACCAGCAGGACGCTGGCCAGGTAAATCTCCGAAGCGATTGCTGGGTCATTGGCATATTCAGCGAAATCTGCGGCATCCAGTGGCTTGGCGACTTCGGCGTCGAGCCACTGCTGCAGTTGTGGATCGTCGGTATGACGGCCGATCTCGGTAGAGATCATCTTTTTCTCTTGCTCATCGATCCTGCCGTCCGCCTTGGCTGCTGCGATCATTGCACGCAGTACGCCGTGGCTATGGGCTTCGGCTTCAGGCCCTTCAAGCTGGTCAACGGTCTGGATGGCTTGCTGCGGCGCAGTCGCCTGCTGACGTTGCCACGCTTGATACGCCTGGAAGGCGGCCATGCCGAGAGATGCCAGCGCCGCGTAATTCATTCCGCCGCCGCTACGCGTCTGGGTCGTGCCGCCTGCCGGAGCGCCGCCCAACAAGCCACCCAGGCCACCCAGTAAACCACCCAAGCCGCCACCGGCTGATGCATTGCCGGTACCGGCGTTTTTCAACAAACCTCCAAGCAATCCGCCCAGGCCGCCGCCCGAAGCGCCGCCGCCTTGCTGCCCTGCTCGCCACAGTTGTTCCAGTAGATCGCTGGTATTCATGGTGTCGCCCTCCCGGGGCGCAATAATGGCGTTTATCAAACATAGTTCGCCTGCGATGGAACACCATGACCGCCGGGCGGGCAAGCTTTATGATGTCGCCACCATGCCGTCAAGGGAGAACCGCGGTGAACCGCATCGAGCATATTGGGTTGATGGCCCACTACAATCAATGGATGAACCGTAAGGTCTACGCCGCCGCCGGCACCTTGACCGACGCGGAGTTGACGGTGGATCGCCAGGCGTTTTTCGGCTCGATCCTCGGCACCTTGAACCACCTGATGCTGGGCGACACAGTCTGGCTCAAGCGCTTTGCCGAACATCCGGCGGGCTTTCGCGCGTTGGCACCGTTGAGTGACATCCCTACACCGGTGGATCTCAAGCAATTGGCCTTTACCAACTTGAGTGAACTGTCAGCCCATCGCGCCTGGCTGGATCAATTGATCATTGATTGGGCCAACACGCTGCAGGAGTCTGATCTGGACCAGCGCCTGCGCTACCACAACATGCGCGGCGTAGCAGGCGAGAAGCCCTTCTTCGGCCTGCTGGTGCACTTTTTCAACCACCAGACCCACCACCGGGGCCAGGTGACAACACTGCTGACCCAGGCTGGCGTGGACGTGGGTACTACCGACCTGCTGGCACTGATTGACTGAACGCGGGCACAGCGCATTACACAAATCTTGTGGGAGCGGGCTTGCTCGCGAATGCGGTACGTCAGGCACTGAGCCAGTTACTGAAGCACCGCTTTCCCGAGCAAGCCCTCTCCTTTACTTCACCTTGCTGCTCAACGTCTCCACACTGCGCTTCAAATCATCCAGGCCGCGCTTGAGGCCGGCGATTTCGTCTTTCTGCCGATCTATCGTATTTTTCTGCTCATCCACCGTGCGCTTGAGACTCGACAACTGGCTATCACTGCTGCTGGAACTCGACCCGTCTTTACGCTTGAACTCGTCAAATGCACGATCCTGATCATCCATTTTGGTTTTCAGGCTTTGCAGCTCGCTTTCGCTACGCTTTTGCGCCGCTTGCAACGCCTCGATATCGCCGACGGAAATACTCGACGACTTCAACACATAGGTATTGCCCGCCTCTACCGAGGCGCCCGTCAATCTGTCTGTCGACGATGCACTGAACTCTCCCCACCGCACCGCACTCGCCGCCTGCGCCGGGCCAGCTATCGCCGCACCCCACAGCCCCACCACGCCTGCAGCCATCATCCAAGAACGCCTACGGACACTGAGCATCAACTGACTCCTTTGCGATTTGCCGGGATGGCATGTCGCTATGACTGTCATTTATGAGGCGTGTTCCTGCGCCGCAAGCATTCATCAGGACTTAACCCGAAGGCCCTGTAGATCACTGATCTGCCACACTTTTTCATCGGTATCTTTATGCAGGAAAGCGCGCTTCGAGGTTGCGCCGAAGCGACAGGATCTATATATTCCCAACCCTGCTACACCGCGCTACCGCCCGAATGGCGAAACTGGTAGACGCATGGGACTTAAAATCCCCCGCTCGTAAGGGCGTCCCGGTTCGATTCCGGGTTCGGGCACCATAGATATCAAGGGCTTGCCAGGGAAACCTGAGCAGGCCCTTATCTTTTCAGCTCCGCAATTCTCTCTAAGCTCTACGAAAACCAACTGGCTCTAGAAACTTCCATCATTGAGTTGCCGAGCCGGGTGGAAGCAGCGAGGGCTAAAGTGCTTATTTACTCCAGATTGAATACTAGGCAATGGGCCTATGCGAAAGAACTCGAGTGAATAACAACTATTTCAAAATCTTATTTAACCATTCGTCGGAATCGACGCGTTGGCAAGGTAATGACACCTTGCATTTTCCCGCCTGTAGGCTTGACTGCGGAAGCAGGTAGAACAATATACATGCAACAAATTACATTTTACTTGGAGTCCAGCATCGAGCTGGACTCCAGTATCAATTGAATATGGCGCCAGCGAGTTAACCTAACTACGGCTTTTCTGTAGCAGTGGCAAGTCTGCAGCTTTATTTTAAATAGGGAGACAACTCATGGAATTTAAAATCCAAAAGGAATGCAAATATGGCTATCACAATCACAAACGGCGCAAGCAGAATTGTCAAAATTGCAGTAAGTGCATGGCATACTGATACAAACCCCAGTGAGGACTACTACCCAATAGAGCAAGGTAATAGCGACACGTGGACGCGCAGCGATTCAAGAGGCTATTTAATGGTCGTCCAAGGTCTAGCAAAGACAAACGAGTACTACATTTCTTCCAGCAGCAAAATCGTTATCGAGGATGACCGTGTCAAAGATCACGGCCAATCTATTAGCCCACTAACGTCTGTAAATGCCTGATGTGTGTCGGTAAACGCATGTAGAGGTCACTCAAAACAGGAGACGGCCGAGAAAATTCATGCCCGGGTGGGAGTTGCCAACCCGACAAATTAGTAAGTATTGGCACGTCCTCTTCAGTATTTTGGTACTTCTATAGTTCCCCCATCTGCAAAAAACTCCGTAGATTTCAATCTACGGGGTTTTTAAGAGTGGAGGCCAAGGTTTTTTGCGAGAGCAATCTACGGGCGAGTGGGATCAAATCGTTCGTTCGCTTTCGTTGTTATCTCGAAGCGAGAGCAATGCCAGGCAGAAGACAGCTGCACGACCGATCTCTACATACTGACCGGCTAATTGGCCGAGTCAGCATGAGAAGTGATCTGGCCGTGATCAATATATTGAGGACGAGCCATCAATACGCCACCACACTACTTAGCCGCCTCTTGGATGCACCTTTAGAACCGTGAATTACCGCCCCGCAATAAAATCAGTCAATTGACTCACCAACCCAAGGTGTTTTAATAATTTTTAAGAATATATCAACAAGTTATATACCATATTTAATTTTTAAATAACACTAAACCCATAAGTCCTTTATAAATGACTACCACAACAAGAAGGCAACGAAAACGTGATAAGCATATAACACTTCAAATCAATGGACACGAAGGAATGTACTCGTATGACTATCTTGGCGAAAAATCTTGTTAGCCCACTCACCACTTCGGCGCAGCTGCGAACAAGTGAAGATTACCAGGCACTCTATAATTTTTCACACACCTATGATCGAGGAGGATTTAACTCCTCACAGGGCAAGCCGTCTTACACTATTGCGCAGGCCGCGGATGAAATAACTCGAGGAGGTTACTATTGGGGTGACAACGACCACAATGGGAAATACAACTTCACCTACAGCTTTCTGACTTCAGAAAGTCAAGCATACGCCTCCGAGAATGTTTCTGGCTTCAGCGCATTCAACGCTCAACAGAGATCCCAGGCAGCCCTTTCGTTCCAATCCTGGTCGGACGTCGCCAACATTTCATTCATCGAATCCAGAAGCGGAGGCGACGCACATATATCACTGGGTAATTATAGTAACGACCTGCAGCATGGAGGTGCCAGGTCGGCTTTCGCCTTTTACCCTAATAACAGCGGAAATAGCGATGCGTTGTTTTATACCAATCAAAACTATCAAGAAAATTTAACACCGGCAAACGGCAATTACGGTCGTCAAACCTTGACCCATGAAATTGGTCACACGCTTGGACTGCAGCACCCAGGTTCGTACGACGCCAGTGTGGGTCAACCGTCGTATTCGGATGCGAAATATGCCGAAGATACACATGCTTACTCCGTGATGAGTTACTGGAGCGAGAGCAACACCAACCAGAACTTCAGTAAAGGTGGTGTCGAAGCCTATGCTGCCGGCCCGCTGATCGACGACATCGCCGCGATCCAGAAGCTCTACGGTGCCAACTACAGCACTCGCGCCGGTGACACGACCTACGGGTTCAACTCCAATACCGGGCGTGATTTCCTCACTGCCACATCCGATGCCGACAAGCTGGTGTTCTCGGTGTGGGACGGCGGCGGCAAAGACACTCTGGACTTCTCCGGTTTCACTCAAAACCAGAAGATCAACCTCACTGCCACCTCGTTTTCTGATGTGGGCGGCCTGGTGGGCAACGTGTCGATCGCCAAGGGCGTCACCATCGAGAACGCATTCGGCGGTTCGGGCAACGACCTGATCATTGGTAACCAGGTCGCCAACCTCATCAAAGGCGGGGCCGGTAACGACCTCATCTATGGAGGTGGCGGCGCAGACCAATTGTGGGGCGGCGCCGGCAACGACACGTTCGTGTACGGTGCCAGTTCCGATTCCACGCCACGCGCTGCGGACAAGATCTTTGACTTCACCTCGGGCTCCGACAAGATCGACCTGTCGGGCATTACCAAAGGTGCGGGCTTGAGCTTCGTCAATGCATTTACCGGCCATGCCGGCGATGCTGTGCTGAACTATGCCTCGGGTACCAACCTGGGCACCTTGGCTGTGGACTTCTCCGGACACGGTGTGGCGGATTTCCTCGTCACCACCGTTGGCCAGGCAGCCGTCAGCGACATCGTGGCGTGATACAAAGCGCGGCGCTTCGCGCGCCGCGCTCAATGATTGGAAAGGAACTCACGATCAAATACTCAGTTCTACCCATGCAGCTGCGCCCCACTATTGCTGCAATGTGGAGCGGCTGCACTTCTCCCTAGTTGATTTCGGTTACGAAATTTTCGCGAGAGCGCCGTACTTTTTTCAGGTTTACCAGCCAGTCAGACTCTGCTGCCCGATACCCCAAAGGCAGGAGCACCACACTGCGCAGATGCCTGGTTCCCAGTCCCAGAATCTCATCGACAGCCGATGGGTCGAAACCTTCCATGGGCGTCGCGTCGACTTGCTCGGATGCCGCGGCGATTAAAGCCGAGCCCAGGCCAATATAGGCTTGGCGCGCAGCCGCTTGATAGTTGGCCTCCTGCCCACGCTCGGCGACTATACCGAGGAGCATTTGACGGTAATCTTCCCAACCCTGGTTGACGGTAGCTCGTACCGTATTGGTCAGGTCGAACATCATGTTGACACGCTCAGGCGTGATGTCATCCCAGGCGGCGAACACCAGTAAATGAGAGCAGTCGGTCACCTGGGACTGATTCCAGCTGACCGCCTTAATCTTTTCGCGAATTTGCGGATTGGTCACCACCAGCAATTCAAATGGCTGGAGCCCGCTCGACGTCGCCGTCAGGCGTACCGCCTCCAGGATTCGCTCCAGCTTTTCAGCAGGTATTGTCTTGGACGAATCGTAACTTTTCGTCGCATAACGCCAATTCAGCAACTCGGTTATTTTGCTCATTCTTCACATTCCACGTAGGTCAACGGTGTTTATCCAGCCCAATCCGATTACCTTCCGGATTACGCTGCGGCTTATACTGCGGATTAAAGTCAACTTGAAGGTCAAGCAAAAAATGAAGATAGGCGAGATTGCGCGACGTACCGGCCTTGCTGCTTCAGCAATACGCTACTACGAGGAGCAAGGCCTGCTGGACGCCCCCACGCGCGACATGAACAACTATCGCTATTACAGCGAGTCCACCATTAAACGCCTGGAAGTCGTGATCCACGCGCAAAGGCTGGGGTTTTCCCTCGACACCATTCGTGGCCTTTTCCTTCATGACGGGAGCTGCTCCAAATCCCTCACTCTGGAACAGATCAATGTACGCCTGGAGGAGATACAGCAAATCGAAGCCACGCTAAAAGTGCAGCGTGAGGAGTTGTTGATGCTGCAACAAACCCTTGAAGAAAGCCTTCGTACTGGCATCGCACCGGGATTGGATTGCCCGCGCAGCGCTGAGCGATCAAGGCCTGATCGAGCCGTAGTCATGCGAAGCAAGCACATGATGGCTACCGGCAAGTGAGGAAAACGCGATACTGCGGGATATAGATTGCTATAAAACGATAAGCAAGAAAAAACCCCACAGCATCAGCGATCCTGTGAGGTTTTACCGCCAACTGTACCGATGCCGCATCAAACCACGCTGATCATCTCTGCGCTCAGTTGTGCCGCATTGAACCCCACCAGGGTGACACTGCTGTCCCCCGCCAGAATCACGCTGTCACTGCCGTTCTGGGTGGTGGACCCGATTACAGCATCGGCGCTCGCAAACAACGACTTGGCGAACACCAGCAGATCATGCCCGTTCTGATGGATGTTGAAGTCGCTGATCACGTCGTGGCCGAACCCGCGCTGATCGAACACAAACAAGTCGCTGCCCACGCCACCACTGAGCTGGTCATTGCCCTGCCCGCCGATCAAAACATCATTACCGCTGGCGCCATACAGCGAGTCGTTACCCATGCCGCCCAGCAACGTGTCGTTGCCGTCACCGCCGTGCAGCAGGTCATTGCCGGCGCCACCGTCGAGCCGATCATTGCCGTTCTGGCCGAATATCAGGTCGCGTGCTGCAGTGCCTTTCAGGGTGTCGGCCAGTTGGCTACCTTCAATGGATCTGGCGTAAGCCTTGTCGGCGCCGAACAGGCCATCGAAATCCAGCTTGCCGTTGGTGACCGTATAAGACGGCGTCAGCGTCTGCCCGATACCGCTGAAGATGCCACCGATAACAGGCAGTTGACCGAGCGTGTTGGCAAGGCCCGTTTCGAACTCGACATGCTCTACGCCATGCAGTTCTTTAAGGCCGTATTGGCCGCTGCTATCGTTCAAAAACAACGTACCGTCGCTCAGTTTAACGGCTTCGTAGGCGGACGCCGTACCTTTGAGAAAGACTTTGTCATCGCCTGCACCGCCAGCAACGATATCGGTACCGGTACTGACCCGGAAACTGTCGTTACCACTGAACCCGTCGAGGAAGTCATCGCTGCGACCATCCTGCAGCTTGTCTGCACTGTCGGTGCCCAGCAGGAAGGCCGGTGTACCGTAATGGTTGGAGGTGGCGGTCTGTTTGTCGCTGACCCAGGTGAAGCTGCGGCTGATCGCGTCGAGGTTGCTGATCACGATGGTGCTATCGCGCTCGATGTAATCGTAGAACGTCGACTGGGCGATGCGCTGGATGGGGTTGATGAAAATACCTTCGAGGTGCGCGGCCCATCCTGACAAGTTGGCGATGGAAAACGGACCGTTGGGCCAGGTTGGCAGGGCGTAGATCGTATCGAACAGCACGATATTGTCGGTCGTCGAGGTGTAACTGGCGTCACTCCCCTGAAGAGCGTCGATGATGGCGCTTCCCACGTTGGTTTCCTGACCGGTGAGGCGGTGCACCACATCGTTTTCAAAACCGAAGTTGTAGATTCCGTCGCTGTTGCTGGACTTGGGTGACTCCATGCCAAAGTAGTCCGAATCCTTGAAGAAACCGTCTGCCAGCGTGTCTTTGCCGATATACATACTGTTAGTGACTGAGCCACCCTGGCTGTAGCCGGTTACCAGCACATCCTTGCCGCTCAGGTTGTGGCCTATCGCGTAATCCTTGATTGAATTGAGCAGGTACTCATAGCCGTTGATATACGAGTTATCGATCATGGCCGGCCAGCCCAGCAGATCAGTCAGGGAGTTGGTGCCGGCAATGGAAAACCCCATTTTCAGCAATTGACCACTGTCATCGTATTGACCAAACACCCTGGCCTGGGAACCGAACACGCCATCGCCGGTGAAGCTTCCGGTGATATCGGTGTGACTGCTATCAACGCTCAGTTCATTGGCGCCGATTTCACGCCAGCCTTTGGGCAATGCAAAGGTGTTGCCCTCCCCCAGTACCGCCCCTGGAAGGTTGTAGAGCGCGCCTACGGTCGCGACACCGCTGGTGTAAGTGGCGAGGTTCCAGGCATCTGAAATCAGCACACGGGCATCTTGACCCTTGTAATCGAATATAGCCATGTCAGTACTCCTTGAGCCCAGCGATCAACACCGAAGTCGACGGTAATAACTGATACGTCGGGCTAAACAATATGCATTGAAGTTGTTGTTGTGCATTCTGTTCAGGCTGCTTCTTTTCTTAATATCGACTTTGACCATTAAGGAAGCTTGTCAACATTAGCGTAGAAACATTGCCGTACATCGACCGACTATCGGATTGTAAGGAGCTGTTATTAAGCGCCCATACAAAAAAAGCGCCGGGAGCGCTATTCAACAAACAATAAGTGGGCGTTTGTTTTTTACGTGACTAATGGGTCAGGACTAATTAAACCCGCCGCGCGCGCTATGGATGACTTACTCAACCCAATAACGATCCAATATCAAATAGCGATGCAGATAACACTCGCCCTCAGGAAGAAAAAACTTCAGCACCTTGTCGCGCCGGCTTTTGATATCGGGGCACTTGCTGCCTGGCCAATTGCGCCTGCACGCCCGCGACAGCTTCAAGTACTCTCTGCGCCCACTGCCCATCCTGCGGGTCAACCACGACCACACGAAAGCCATGTTCATGACCTTCTATGCGCACGCCCTCGGAATCATCCACGTGTAAATCGATATCGAAGGCCGACGGAAGCTTTGACGGCGTGTTCAACAGCCCGCGCGCGTTGAGGGCTTGGTTATGCACGACGCTGTTCACCACGCCATCGACGCGTATGCCGTACAGCATCAGCCAACGCCTGATATACGAAGGCGCCCGGCCTGACGAGGTGTAAACCCAGATGCTGCACCCCTGGCGCCGTAGCTCCCGGGTCAGGGAGCGGGTGCCGACACGCAGCGGCTCGCCCCACCAGCGATGGACGCAGGCCGGCAACCAGCTGCTTTCCACGGGCGAGTGATCAAGTTGGCAGGCCAGGGTGTCGTCGATATCAAACGAGATCCGTACGCGTGGCCGTGTGAGCAGACGCGTGGACAGGGCTTGAACGAGTAGGTTGGCGGACGTTCGGCATTTGCCCGCAAAGGTTTGATACCTGCTCATCATTGGCCTCCCTGATAGATTGGTTGCGGTGCGTCGCTCAAGAAAAACACACCCGGATCAGGCGCTTGTTCCTCCAGGAACGCGGCGTACTTTTTCTTGATCTTGGGCAATTCATACAGGGCCTTCACCCCATGTTTGGCCGAGTTGCGGATCACCGAGGAGGGGTTGAAGTAGCCTTCGGCGTTTTCGAGTGTCAGCACGAACGGCGGCAACCCTGCACGCATCAGCAGGTAGCTGACGATCAGCGAGCCACTGCGGTTATTACCTTCGATGAACAATTGCGGTTTGCTGAGGATGCGTACATACACACCTGCTGCACGCTTCCACACCGATTCACTGCGGTAGGCGCAGTACCAATTGAACAAGTCCTTGATGCCACCCTCAACGTTGTTGAAGAAGTGCTCCTCGGTTGCGGCCAGGTGTTGCGCGTATTCCAGGCGGCGTGCCGGATCTCGACCACAGAGCACCGTGGCGTTGATCTCCAGCATCAGGTCAAGGTGGTGCAGATCAAACAGGTCCACGCCCTGGGCGACGTAGTCGTCAACCAGCGCATAACCTGCAAGCACATTCTCCAACACCTCGTCCGTCAGCGGGTCCCGCGGCTCGGTAAACTGCGTGCTGAGCTGGGCAAAGCGGCTCTGCACCTTACGCAGGGCGCGTTCAATCGCTGGCAAATCTAGACGATGCGTTACAGGCATTGGCATTCCCGAGAAGACGTTGGCGCAGGTGCGGCTGTTATCGAACATGGATGGTTCAGCTGAACTTGCCGCTGATGTAATCCTCGGTCATCTGCTCACGCGGGCTGCCGAAAATCTGCGCAGTCGGGCCCATTTCCACCAGGTAGCCAGTGCGCGTGCCTTGGGAAATATCCACCGAGAAAAACGCCGTGGTGTCTGCTACCCGGATGGCCTGTTGCATGTTGTGGGTCACCAGTGCGATGGTGTAGTCCTTCTTCAATTCCACCATCAGCTCCTCCACCCGGCGGGTCGCGATAGGGTCGAGGGCCGAACACGGCTCATCGAGCAACAGCACTTCCGGCTCGGTGGCGATGGCGCGGGCGATACACAACCGCTGCTGCTGACCACCAGAAAGCGACAAGCCACTGACCTTGAGCTTGTCCTTGACCTCATCCCACAGCGCCGCGCCTTGCAGGGCGTGCTTGACGCGGTCGCCGAGGTCGCCTTTGTAGCGGTTCAGGCGCAGGCCGAACGCGACGTTGTCGAAGATGCTCATGGAAAACGGGTTGGGCTGCTGGAACACCATGCCGATATAGCGGCGTACCACCACCGGGTCGACGCCCTTGCCATACACGTCCTGGCCGAGGAAATGCACGTGGCCCTCGAAGCGAAAGCCCTTCACCAAATCGTTCATGCGGTTGAGGCTGCGCAGCACAGTACTTTTGCCGCAGCCCGACGGGCCGATAAACCCGGTGATCTTGTTTTTTTCAATCGGCACATGGCTGTCACGCACCGCCATGAAGTTGCCGTAGAAAATCCTGTCCAGCTTGCAGTCCATGACCACAGGCGACTGGGTGACAAACGGAGCGGCTATTTGCGCAGTTGAGACGTTCAAAATTCAGATGCTCCCGTTCTTAATACTTGGGCTTGCCGAAGATACGGCTGACAATATTGACAACCAGCACAATCATCACCAACACCAACGAGGCCGCCCAGGCGAGCTCAAGCTGGTTGTCGAACGGCATGCCGGAGAAGTTGTAGATCAGCACCGCCAGCGAGGCCGTGGGGTTCATGACCGCGAGGTCGCCGTCGTGGTAGATCCAGTAGTTGCTGAACAGCGCGGTAAACAGCAGCGGCGCGGTTTCGCCGGCAGCCCGGGCCACGGCGAGCATCACGCCGGTGAGGATCGCCGGCAGGCCGGTCGGCAAGATGATTTTCCAAATCACCTGCGAGCGCGTACAGCCCATGCCGTAGGCGGCGTCCTTCATGATCTTGGGCACCATGCGCATCGACTCTTCGGCGGTGAGTACCACGATCGGCAGCATCAGTACCGCCAGGGCTACACCGCCCGCTGGCGCCGAGTAAGTACCGGTGGTCATGACCACCAGGGCGTAGGCGAACACCCCGGCCAGGATCGACGGCAGGCCCGTGAGCATCTTGGCGGCAAAGCGCGCAGTGTTCGCCAATTTGCTGTCCGGCCCCAGTTCGGCCAGGAAGATCGCCGCCATGATGCCGACCGGCACCGCGATGGCGGCAGCAATGCCGACCATCACAAAGGTGCCTGCCATGGCGTTGCCGAAACCGCCGCCGGTTTCGAAGCCGGTGGGCGGCAGTTCGGTGAACACTTCCAGGCTCAGACGTGCGCCGCCACGGGTGATCAGCATGTAGAGCACGGAAATCAGCGGCACACTGGCCAGCAGCGCTCCCAGCCAGACCAATGTGGTCAACACCAGGCTGCGCAGGGCGCGGCCTTCGAACTTGCGCTGCAGGCTGGGCACCGCGGTGATTGGGGACGTGAGGTCAGTCATTGTTTAGTACCGCGCTGGGCGTAGAGCATGATCATGGAACCGATGACGTTCACCAGCAGCGTGATAAACATCAGCACGAGCGCGGCGTACATCAACACCTCGATCTCATTCGGCCCGGCTTCGGGAAAGTTCAGCGCCAACAAGGCCGCCAAGGTATTGGCCGGCGCAAACAGCGACAGTGAGATGTTGTTGGCGTTGCCCACCAACATCGCCAGCGCCATGGTTTCACCCAGCGCGCGGCCGAGGCCGAGCACCAGCGAACCGAAAATACCGGTGGCGGCAGAAGGCACCATCACCTTGAGAATCGCCTCCCAATGGGTAGTCCCCATACCGTAGGCAGCCTGCTTGGTTTTCATCGGCACGCTGGTCAGGGCGTCCTGGGACACGGCGGCAATCGTCGGCAGAATCATGATCGCCAATACCAGCGCCGCAGGCAGCAACCCTGGCCCGCTCAAGGAGGTGCCGAAAAACGGGATCCAGCCCAGTTCACTGTTCAACCAGGTGGTCAGTGGCCGGATCGCCGGGATCACCACGTAGATGCCCCACAGGCCATACACCACGCTGGGGATGGCCGCGAGCAATTCAACGATGGTGCGAAACACCGCCGCCAGCTTCGCCGGCAGGAAATCCTGAGTCAGGAAAATCGCCATGCTGACGCCGAAAACCCCTGCAATCAGCAGCGCAATCAGGGCGCTATAGAGCGTGCCCCAAATCGCTGGCAGGATCCCGTACTTGCCTTGGTTGACATCCCAGACACTGCCAAAAAGCACGTCGAAACCGTGCTTCTCCATGCCGGGAAGAGCCTTGCGTCCCACCTCGAATACCAAGGCTGCGACCAACGCCAGAATCAGTACCACCCCGATTCGCGCAAGCCCACGGAAGGTGCGATCGACCAGGAAGTCTTTTGCAGAGGGGGGTTGGCAGGCAGAATCCGGGTTAACCGGAACGACGAAAGGTTTGATCATGGGCGAATTCCGGAACAAGGGGGGAAACGCTCCCGGCCTGGCTGACAGCCCAGGCCAAGAGCGACCTCACGGGTGTTACTGGATGTTGGCGGAAGCTTTACGCACCTGATCGACCACCGATTGCGGCAGTGGGATGTAGCCCATCGAGTCGGCGATTTTCTGCCCCTCGGTCAAGCTGTACTCGACCATTTCGCGCATGGCCTTGGCCTTGGCCGGATTACCGTTGTCCTTGCGGAAGATCATCCAGGTGTAGGACGTGATCGGGTAGGACTTGGCACCGTCCGGATCCGGCAGCCAGGCCACCAGGCTTTCCGGCATTTTCACTGCTGCCAGGGCCTCGGCACCGCTCTCGGCGTTCGGTACCACGTACTGGCCGGCCTTGTTCTGCAACTGGGCGAAGTCGACCTTGGCCAGCTTGGCGAAGCCGTACTCGATGTAGCCAATCGCGCCTGGCGTCTGGCGTACGGTGGCCGTCACGCCATCGTTCTTGGGCGACTTGATGAATTTGTCGCTGGCAGGCCAGTTGACCGTGTTGCCCTCGCCCAGCGCCGTTTTGAATTCAGGATTGATGGTCGCCAAATGCTTGGTGAACACCGCCGTGGTGCCGCTGGAGTCTGCACGCACTACCACGGTGATCGGTGTGTCGGTCAGTTTCAGGTCCGGGTTGGCGGCGACTATCTGTGGGTCGTTCCACTTGGTGATCTTGCCCAGGAAGATATTGGAATAAACGTCGCGTGGCAGCTTGAGGCCCTTGGGGTTACCCGGCAGGTTATACGCCAGCACGATTTCACCCGCGGTCATCGGCAGCAATTGCACGCCTTCGGCCACCTTGGCGATGTCTTCATCCTTCATGGCCGAATCACTGGCGGCGAAATCGACGGTTTTATTCAGGAAGTCCTGCACACCGGCGCCGCTGCCCTTGGATTGATAATCCACCGTGACGCCAGCGGTCTTCTTGCTGAAGTCCTTGAACCAGGTGAGGTAGATCGGTGCAGGGAAGCTGGCGCCGGAGCCGGTGAGACGCACGTTTTCGGCGGCGAAGGTCATGGAGGAGGCACACAGAGAAACCGTAACGGCCAGTGCTGCAGACTTCATCAAGCTTTTCATTAAAAGAACTCGTTGTGGTGACGGGCTCCCGAACTGTGCAGCAGGGTTGTTACATTTTTATGAAAATTGAATGGCGAACCGGGGTTTTGTCCCTGTTTGCCGCTACAACGATGTATTTTCGGGCGATTGGTTAGTAACAAATTGCGTCTAAAATGCTGCGATCCCCTATAGCGGGGGCGCTTGCTCCTGCTGAGCTACGCAGCAGCCCCGCCCCCGCAGGGCTCATGGCTGGCGACAAATCAAGGCGGCCCCCCTGATCTCGGCGCCATCGGCCGTTTCCTTGCCATCTGCCACAGCCATGCTGTCTGCCCCAAGAACCGCCGCCTGGTTGAGCGCCCGTCGCAAGGTGTCATCCGGCCCAGCCCCCTGCACGGTGAACATTTCAATCAGTCGACACTGGTTCGAAGACGAGGCAGTGACCAGGTTGACGTTAAAACCGCGCTCGGTCAGTTGGGTGGAACACGCAGGCAATACGCTTACCGCCGCAAAGGCCAGCGTTACTAGAAAAAGATTGTGCATAGCATGACTGCCTCTAAGTATTAAGCGCTAAAACGCCTGGAGGTAACGTAGCGTCAGTTGCGTCCCTTGGGCGCGATTTTCAGCGCCACTTTCAAAATACAGGTTCGCAAAGAATGTTCGCTTGCCTTGCTGATACATCACGCCGGGTCCTATGCCTACCACTTGCTTCCTGGAGTGCTGTTGCCGATGGCCATCGATACGGTCATCGCTGATCTGCTTGAGTTGATACCCCGTCACGCCGACCCGCCAGCGTTCGGCAACGGCGTAGGACACCGCGAGGTTACTGTGGATCGCTTGGCCCGGCTGGATACTGCTGGCGTTCTCACACTGTCCGCCTCGCTGGTGGCGCAGGCCAATGCAGAGCTGATGCCCAGTACCTGAATCCATTGTGTTTGACGCATACAGCACCTTCATTGACTGCCGATTAAAAAACGTTGAATGGGTAATCCACGATCACCCGGTACTCATCGGCATTCGAGTTGCCACGGGTATTGCCCGGCGCGGTATAGCCTTGGCCGGATCGATGCGCGGCCCAGCGCAATGTAACGTTCAAGCCCTTGGCCTTGCCGCCCGGCACCGCATAACGCAGGGCGACGTCGCGTTCCCAGTGGTGCGCATCCTTGCCCGCAGCGTTATAGATGTAGCCGTAGCCGGTGCTGTTGGGGTCGACTCGCGTCAGGTCCGCTTCACCCTGGGTGTAGGAGGTGCTGAGCTGGAAGTCCGGTGCGTTGATGAAGGCCAGGCTGGTCTGATATTGGATCTTCCAGGACCTTTCACCCGGGGCATTGAAGTCGGCGTATTGCTGGGAATTGTTCAGATACATAAACGTGCGGTCGTCCTGCACGACGTAGTCGAACGGCGTGTCGCCGTCGACCTTCTGCACACCGAGGGTCAGGCTCTGGCCTGCGCCGGACAGGGTCAGGCCGCCGGTGTAAGTATTGTTGTCGATGCGCCCCAAGTGGCTTTGGCCCTGGTCACGGGTCTTGAAGTAATGCACATACGGCGTCAGCGTGACCCCATGGCTCAACGTGAAGGGGTAGCTGACCCCAGCGTAATACTGGCTCCAGATATCGCTGAGCTGGCCGCCATACAGCGTCAGCTTAACCCCGCCCGGCGCACTGTAAACGCCGCCCAGCCAGCTCATGTGCGAACTCTCGCGCTCGGCCGCCACACCGGCCTTGTTGCCAGTGCCGTAACTGGTGGTCAGGTGGCTCTGGCCGCTCTGGTTGCGCAGGCGTGTGGAATCGACCCAGCCGGTGTCGAGGGTCAGGTTTTGCAAGCTGTAGTTCTTCAGCGTGACGCCACGAAAGGTCTGTGGGAACACCCGGCTCACACCGCTGGCCACCAGTGGGTTATCCAGATACTGGTCACCTGCCTGCACCAAGCTGCCCAAGCCGCGCAGCTTGAGTGCCGCGCCCGCTGCCGAGAAGTCAGAGTCCGGAGCCTTTTTCGAATCCAGCGGCAGCAAACCCGCGCCGCCACTGCCTCCACCGCCATCGAGCTTGAGACCATAGAACCCATGCACATCGACCCCCACACCAATCGGCGTGTCGGTGTAACCCGAGCGAAACGACAGGTACACACCTTGCACCCATTCACGCTGATCCAGGCGCGACGGCGTGTTGTGGTTATCGCGGCCCAGGTAGTAATTGCGCAGCAGCCCATTGAGGGACGAGCCGCTGACAAATCCCGGCGTCACCGCCAGTTCGGCTTTCTGTCGTTCATTGATACCGGTGCTGAGGTTATCCCGTTGGCCCAAGGAGTTATCGGCCTGCACGCCCGCCGCCGAGAGTGACACCGTGAGCGATATGGAGACACGCACGATCCGCTTGAAAATAGGCATCAGCGTTGCTCCTGTGGTTGTTCAATCACCGTCACGGTCGCCGTAGTGCCCGCGCGCAAGCGGCCCTATCCCAGGAGCAAGTGCAAGCTGCCAATACATCGGCAGCCTGCATTCCAGGCTTACTTGCCTTCAGTCAACGCGTTGTAGCTGGTGAACAGGTTGCGGTAGTCAGGGATGTGGTTGGAGAACAACGTCCCCAAGCCTTCGATATCGTTGCGCCAGTCGCGGTGCAGCTCACAGGCCAGGCCAAACCAGGTCATCAGTTGCGCGCCGTTGGCCGACATGCGGGCCCAGGCCGATTGCTGGGTCAGCTCATTGAAGGTGCCGGAGGCATCGGTCACCACGAACACTTCAAAGCCTTCCGCCAGCGCCGACAGCGCCGGGAATGCCACGCACACTTCGGTCACCACGCCGGCAATGATCAGTTGCTTCTTGCCGGTGGCCTTGATGGCCTTGACGAAGTCTTCGTTGTCCCAGGCATTGATCTGGCCAGGACGGGCGATATACGGGGCGTCCGGGAACAGCGCCTTGAGCTCGGGTACCAGCGGGCCGTTCGGGCCGGTTTCGAAACTGGTGGTCAGGATGGTCGGCAGCTTGAAGTACTTGGCCAGGTCAGCCAGGGCCAGCACGTTGTTCTTGAATTTGTCCGGGTCGATGTCGCGGACCAATGACAGCAAGCCAGCCTGATGGTCGACCAACAGCACAGCGGCGTTGTCTTTGTCCAAGCGAACGTAAGGTGTAGACATGGTGGTACTCCTGATAAATGAAGGTGATGCCCCGAGTGGGCGCCCGGTAAAGAACCCAGCGTGTTTACTTGCGCTGTGAGTCTAGTTCTTCGTGATTGTTTGCCACTTCCTGAGCCTTGATGTAGCTCTCGATCAGCAGTTGGTAGTGCGGCATGGCCTGGGTGTAGACATTCGCCCACTCCTGAGCATCCGGGCGGTTCCAGGAACCTTGCAGCTCCGACAGCGTGCCCATGATGTCGATCGGCACTGCGCCGGCTTGGGCCAGGCGCGCGATGGTCAGGTCAGTGGCCAGCTTGGAGTGGTTGCCCGAAGCGTCGACCACCGCAAACACCTTGTAGCCTTCATGCACCGCCGCGATGGACGGAAACGCCAGGCATACGCTGGTCAGGGTGCCGGCGATCACCAGGGTTTTCTTGCCGGTGGCTTTGACGGCGGCGTGGAACTCAGGGTTGTCCCAGGCGTTGATTTCGCCACGGCGGGCGACGTATTGGGCATGCGGCGCGGCCTCGTGGATTTCCGGGATCAGCGGGCCATTGGGGCCTTGTGGAACCGAAGCGGTAGTGATGACCGGGATTTTCAACAGGGTCGCGGCCTTGGCCAACGCGATAGCGTTAGCGCGCAGTTGAGGAACATCAATGTCCTTGACGATCTGGAACAGACCACTCTGGTGGTCGATCAGCAACATGGCCGTGTCGGCGGGATCAATCGTCGGCTTTTGACCATTGAAGTTTGCAGCGTTACCTGATGCAGTCATTTGCATTTCCTCTTTGCTTGGATAAACCTCCCTGGAATGGTGTGCCGGAACAGTGCCCGGCAGTGTCTGCACTTCCTGTATAGACACGCTCCGACCGGTATCCACGACTTGCGCCTGTAGGACACCTGCGAAAAAACAATGGAGCCACCTTAATCATCAGGTTCAGGGTTAGGTAGTGGCTGAACCGGGCCGCTGCATCTCAAAAATGGAACGATGTGCCGCCCCTTCCACATTGGATCAGGCTCGCCTCAATGGCTGATCATGCCAGCCATGTGCATCATCCAGCGCAAGCCACTCGCAAGGATGCCGAGGGCGAGCACGCTGGCGAACCAGATAGCGATCAGCCAGAACACCCGCTGGTACCAACGGCCAGCAGGCCGCGGCTTTTCACCCTTAGTGGTAGCCATCGCCAATCCTCACTTTGCCGCGGAATACGTAGTAGCTCCAGCAGGTGTACATCAGGATGATCGGCAGGATGAACAGCGTGCCGATCAGGATGAACAACTGGCTCGAAGGCGGCGATGCAGCGTCCCACAAGCTGATGGATGGCGGCACAATGTTCGGCCAGATGCTGAAGGCCAGCCCGATATACCCCAGGAACACCAGCATCAGGGTGAATACGAACGGCCAGTGCGAGTGGTGTTGGCGCAACGTTTTCAACAGCCCCACCAGTGCCAGTACGCCCAGCAGCATCAGGCCGCCAAACACCACAATGTGCGCCTGGGCAAACCAGCGCAGGGCGATTTCCGGGTGCAGCCACGGCGTCCACACGCACAGCACCGCCACCACCGCCATCAGCGCGAAGGCCAAGTAGCGGCTGAACAGGCGCATGCGCGATTCGAGCATGCCTTCGGTCTTGACCAGCAACCAGGTGCTGCCCAGCAACGCGTAGGCCACCACCAACCCAACCCCGCAGAACAGCGGGAACGGCGAGAGCCAGTCGAGGCTGCCCCCGGCAAACTGGCGATTGACCACCGCAATGCCGGCGATGTAGGTGCCGATCACCACGCCCTGGCAAAAGGTCGCCAGGAACGAGCCGCCGATAAACGCCATGTCCCAGATATGCCGCTTCTGCGGGCTGGCCTTGAAGCGGAATTCAAACGCCACGCCACGAAAGATCAGCCCGGCCAGCATGAAAATCAGCGGTAGGTACAACGCCTCCAGGATCACCGAGTACGCCAGCGGAAACGCCCCATACAACGCCGCGCCGCCGAGTACCAACCACGTCTCGTTACCGTCCCATACCGGCGCCACGGTGTTCATCATCACGTCGCGCTCCTGCTCGTCCGGGATCAGCGGAAACAGGATGCCCAGGCCCAAATCGAAGCCATCCATGATCACGTACATCATCACCCCGAAGGCAATGATCACGCCCCAGATCAACGACAGGTCTATACCTACAATGCCCATGTGCAATCCCTTTGATCAGTTGGTGTGGTCGCCGGACGCGAGCGTCTCGGTGACAGCGGACAGAGGACGGCGCGGTGTGCGTTCCTGGCCGGGGCCGCCCTGTGGCGGATGGTCGTGATGGGGCTGCGGGCCCTTGCGCACCAGCTTCATCATGTAGCCGATACCCACGGCAAATACCGAGAAGTAGATCAGCACAAACAACGCCAGGGAGATGCTCAGTTGCGTGACGCTGTGATTGGACGCCGCGTCTGCGGTACGCATCAGCCCGTAAACCACCCACGGCTGGCGCCCTACTTCAGTGGTGATCCAGCCGGCCAGCATGGCGATCAGCCCGGTCGGCCCCATGAACAGCACCAGGCGCAGGAATAACCGATTGCGATACAGCGCGCCGTTACGGCGCAACGCCAAGCCCAGTATCCCAGTGAGGATCATCAACATCCCCAGCCCGGCCATGATCCGGAAACTGAAGAAAATGATGCTCGAGTTCGGCCGGTCTTGCTTGGGGAAGCTCTTGAGCGCCGGGATCTGTTTGTCCAGGCTGTGGGTGAGGATCAGGCTGCCCAGGTACGGGACTTCTATCGCGTAGCGGGTCTTTTCGGCCTCCATGTCAGGGATACCGAACAGCACCAGCGGCGTCGCGCCGTTACCGACGTTTTCCCAATGCCCTTCAATCGCAGCAATTTTCGCCGGCTGGTGCTCCAGAGTGTTCAAACCATGGGCATCACCGACGACCGCCTGGATCGGAGCCACGATCAACGCCATCCACAACGCCATCGAGAGCATTTTACGCACTGCCGGGGTGTCGTTTTTACGCAGCAAGTGCCAGGCCGCCGATGAGCCGACGAAGAACGCCGTGGCAACAAAGGCAGCGATTGCCATATGCGCCAGGCGGAACGGGAACGACGGGTTGAAGACGATGGCGAACCAGTCCAGCGGCACCACCCGGCCATCCACGATGGAGAAGCCCTGGGGCGTTTGCATCCAGCTGTTGGACGCCAGGATCCAGAACGTCGAGATCAACGTCCCGATGGCGACCATCACCGTAGAAAAGAAGTGCAAACCGCGCCCTACCCGGTTCCAGCCAAACAGCATGACCCCGAGGAAACCCGCTTCCAGGAAGAACGCCGTCAGCACCTCATAGGTGAGCAACGGCCCGGTGATGCTGCCGGCAAAGTCCGAGAAGCGACTCCAATTGGTGCCAAACTCGTAGGCCATGACCAGGCCCGAGACCACGCCCATGCCGAAGTTGACGGCGAAGATCTTCGACCAGAAGTGATACAGGTCCTTGTAGACCGCGTTGTTGGTTCTCAGCCACAAGCCTTCGAGCACCGCCAGGAAACTGGCCAGGCCGATGGTGATAGCGGGGAAAATAATGTGAAACGAGACCGTGAAGGCGAATTGAATTCGCGCAAGGTCCAGCGCCTCGAAATTTAACATGGCAATACCCTTATTGAAACACGATGCTCACGCGCACCCGGCCCGGCGTGCCTCAGGCCTCGTGGCCTGGGGCAAACGGATGTGCAGTGATCAGGGAAACCCAGGGCGCCATACTGGCCGCCCCGGTACGACTCAAGCGCCGTGGGACTGGATCAGATTGCTGACCGGCGCGGGTTCAAGCCGGATGGCGATGAACTTCGACGTCGGGGTAAAGGTGCGGTCGCCATAGCTTTCCAGCGGCACCAACGGGTTGGTTTCGGGGTAATAGGCGGCGGCCTGCCCGGCGGGAATGTCATAGGCGATCAAGGTGAAGCCGCTGACCCGACGCTCACGGCCATCGCCCCACAGCGAGACCATGTCGACTTTCTGCCCCGGCTCGTAGCCCAGTTTGCGGATGTCCTGTTCATTGACGAACACCACATCGCGCATGCCATAGACGCCGCGATAGCGGTCATCGAGCCCGTACAGGGTGGTGTTGTACTGGTCGTGGGAACGCATGGTCTGCAGGATCAGCTCCGGCTTGACGTCCAGGTTGCGCACGCCTTCGCTGACCAGGTGCGCCGGCAACACGCTGGAGACAAACTGGGCTTTGCCGCTGTTGGTTTTCCAGATGCGTCGCGCTGCGTCGTTGCCCAGATGAAAGCCGCCCGGGTGCAGCAGTTTGGTGTTGAAGTCCTTGAAGCCGGGAATGGTGTCGGCAATCAAGTCGCGGATGCGGCCGTAGTCGGCCACCGTCCACAGCCAGTCAATCGGGTGATTGCCCAGGGTCGCATTGGCGATCCCGGCAATGATTGCCGGTTCCGAACGCATCAGCGGCGATTTGGGTTTCAGCTGGCCGTGGGAGATGTGCACCATGCTGAAGGTGTCTTCAACGGTCACGCCTTGCGGGCCTTGTTCCTGGATGTCGATATCGGTGCGGCCCAGGCACGGCAGGATCAAGGCTTCGCGCCCCGTCACCAGATGGCTACGGTTGAGCTTGGTGGCGATATGCACGGTGAGGTCGCACTTGCGCAGTGCCGCGTGGGTGCGCGGGGTGTCCGGCGTGGCTTGGGCAAAATTGCCGCCCAGGCCGATGAAGACCTTGGCGCGCCCTTCTTCCATGGCCGCAATCGCCATGACCGTGTTGTGACCATGGCGGCGCGGGACCTTGAAGTCAAAGCGTGCTTCCAATGCGTTGATCAATTCCGGCGGCGCCAGTTCGTTGATGCCCATGGTGCGGTCGCCCTGCACGTTGCTGTGGCCACGCACGGGCGATAGCCCCGCCCCTGGCCGGCCGATATTGCCGCGCAACAGTTGCACGTTGATGATTTCCTGCACGGTCAGCACCGAGTGTGTGTGCTGGGTCACGCCCATCGCCCAGCACATGATCACCCGCTTGGCGCGTCGGTACATGCGTGCGGCCAGCTCGATATCCTCAAGGCTCAGGCCCGATTGCGCGACGATATGCTCCCATGAGGTGGCGTCCACTTGCGCCAGATAGTGCTCCAGGCCCGAGGTGTGCTGGGCAATGAAAGCGCGGTCGAAGACTGCCTCGCCATCGTTCTCCAGGGCTTCACGTTCCCATTTGAGCAGGAACTTGGCGATACCACGAAAGGCCGCCATGTCGCCGCCCAAGGCCGGGCGAAAGTACGCCGACGAGGTAGGTTCGGAACCGTTGGTGAGCATCTCCAGGGGATGCTGCGGGTGTTGGAAACGCTCCAGCCCACGCTCCTTGAGCGGGTTGAAACAGATCACCTGGGCTCCGCGCTTTACCGCCTCGCGCAGCGGTTCGAGCATACGTGGGTGGTTGGTGCCGGGGTTCTGGCCGATGACGAAAATCGCGTCGGCTTCTTCCAGGTCATCGAAGGTCACCGTGCCTTTGCCCACGCCAACACTGTCGTCCATGCCCAGGCCGCTGGCTTCGTGGCACATGTTCGAACAGTCGGGAAAGTTGTTGGTGCCGTAGGCGCGAACGAACAGCTGATACAAATAAGCCGCCTCGTTACTGGCGCGGCCCGAGGTATAGAACTCGGCCTGGTCCGGCGACTCCAGTTCGTTTAGGTGCTTGGCGATCAGGGCAAAGGCATCATCCCAAGTGATTTCGACATAACGGTCCAGGGAGTCGTCATAGCGCATCGGGTGTGTCAGGCGGCCCTGGTATTCGAGCCAATAGTCACTTTGCGCTGCCAGCGACGACACCGTGTATTTGTTGAAGAACGCCGGATTGACCAGGCGCCCGGTGGCTTCCCAGTTGACCGCCTTGGCGCCGTTCTCGCAGAACTTGACCATGCCGCTTTCCGGCGACTCGCCCCAGGCGCAACCGGGGCAGTCGAAACCGCCGTTCTGGTTGGTCTTGAGCATCGCACGAATGTTCTTGAGCGCGTTTTCACTGCCCAGCCAGTTTTTCGTCACCGCGATCAGCGCGCCCCAACCGGCGGCGGCCCCCTTGTACGGTTTATAACGTTCAACTTCGCTCATGATGTTTCTCCAGGACTTCACGCATAGGCAGCGCCTAACTTAAAGCCTTTATTGATGGTTATTTTCAGGCATTGCAGAACGCAAACAGTGTTTGCACCGATCTTTCCACGGTCTAGAAATCGGTTTACATATTCAGGCTAGGCCCTGCAAAAACATCTGTCTAATCACAAATAACGACCACGCCATCGACACCATCTATCAAGATTAAAATCTTTATTTTTCATAGTGATACGAACCTGGAAAGCCCCAATAAAATCGTTATAGATTTCATCGATCACTCAGTTGTTAATAGTGATTAGACGCCCTTGAAAAACAACTTTAGGCTTGAATCAAATAAGGCTCCCATCTCTGTCGAGCGCTCAAAAACAACGCCATGGCTACGCTCTTATTGAGTCGCAGCCGGAGGTTTCCATGACCGATAAAATCCTGATGGATAGTTTTTCTCGCCGGGTCGACTATCTCAGAATGTCGGTGACCGACCGCTGCGATTTCCGTTGTGTGTATTGCATGGCCGAGGACATGCAGTTCCTGCCGCGCCAACGCATCCTCACACTGGAAGAGCTGTATCAACTGGCTGAAAGCTTCGTCACCCTGGGCACTCGCAAAATCCGCCTGACCGGCGGCGAGCCGCTGATTCGCCCAGGTGTGGTTGACCTGTGCCAGCGCATCGCCGCCCTCCCCGGCCTGCGCGAGCTGTGCATGACCACCAACGGCTCGCAGTTGGGCAAGCTCGCCGCCCCCTTGTTCGAGGCTGGCGTGAAGCGCCTGAACATCAGCCTCGACAGCCTTGATCCCCAGCGCTTTCGCGAACTGACGCGCACCGGCGATCTGGCCAAAGTCATCGCCGGTATCGACGCTGCGAATGCTGCGGGTTTTCAACACACCAAACTCAATTGCGTGGTGATGAAAGGCCGCAACGATCACGAGATCAACGACCTGGTAGCGTTCGCCATCGAACGCGGCGTGGATATCAGCTTTATCGAGGAAATGCCCCTGGGCGTGATCAGCGAACACAGCCGTGCCGAGGCTTTCTATTCCAGCGCGCAAGTGCGCGAGCGCATCGCCGAACGCTACACCCTGATCGACTCGGCCGAATCGACCCAGGGCCCTTCACGCTACTGGCGCCTGGCCGAAGCACCGCATATTCGCCTGGGCTTTATTTCCCCCCACAGCCACAACTTCTGCGGCACCTGCAACCGCGTGCGGCTGACCGTTGAAGGCCGCTTGCTGCTGTGCCTGGGCAACGAGCATTCGGTCGACCTCAAGGAGGTGCTGCGCCGTTACCCGGGTGAACCGCAACGGCTCGAGCAGGCCATTCTCGAGTCGATGAAGATCAAGCCGTACCGACACAACTTCGAGCTCAACGATGACGTGCAGGTGGTGCGTTTCATGAACATGACCGGCGGCTAGCTGGCCGGCTTCTCTTTCTTTGTACTCAGTTGACCCGAGGTACCCCATGCACAAACACTCGCCTACCCTGACCCATCTGGACGCCGCAGGCCGAGCCAGCATGGTCGACGTGACCGACAAAGCCGCCACCACCCGCGAAGCCCAGGCCCAGGCTTGGGTGCACATGTTGCCGGCCACCTTGCAACTGATCCAGGCCAACGGCCATCCCAAGGGCGATGTGTTTGCCGTGGCACGTATCGCCGGGATCATGGCCGCGAAGAAAACCCATGAGCTTATTCCGCTGTGCCACCCGCTGATGCTCAGTTCGATCCACCTCGAACTGCGCGCCGTCGAGCCTGACAGTGTGCAGATCCTCAGCACCTGCCGGCTCAACGGCCAGACCGGCGTCGAACTCGAAGCCCTGACCGCCGCCAGCGTGGCAGCCTTGACGATCTATGACATGTGCAAGGCCGTGGATCGGGGCATGGTCATCGACCGAATCCAGCTGCTGAAAAAACACGGCGGCAAATCAGGCACCTTCATTGCAGGAGACGACCAATGATTCTGATCAACTACTTTGCGCGCTACCGTGAACAACTGGGCGTTGGCGGTGAAAAGCTCGTATTGGATGAGTCCCTGCGCACCATTGCAGACGTCAGGCAATTGCTATGCGCCCGCGGTGAGACCTGGCAGCAGGTGCTGGGTGAAACCAGCCTGATGTGCGCGCTGAACCAGGAACTCTGCACACCGGACGCGCTGATCGAAGACTTCGACGAAATTGCGTTCTTCCCCCAAGTGACCGGAGGTTGACCCATGCCGGTTCAGGTGCAGACCGAGTTGTTCGACCTGGGTGAACTGACCCGCAGCGTACACGCCGAAGACCCCGGCGTTGGCGCCGTGGCCACGTTCGTCGGTTATGTACGCGATATCAACCAAGGCGATCAGGTCAGCGCATTGTTCCTTGAGCATTACCCCGGCATGACCGAGCGCGCACTGCAGTTGATCGTTGATCAAGCCCATGAACGCTGGCCGCTACAGCGGGTAAGCATCGTTCATCGTGTGGGCCCTCTGAAGGTGGGTGAGCCCATCGTCTTCGTCGGCGTCGCCAGCCGACATCGCCTGGCTGCCTTTGAGGCCTGCGCGTTCCTGATGGACTACCTCAAGACTCGGGCGCCATTCTGGAAGCGGGAGCAAACGCCAGCTGGAGAGCGTTGGGTAGAAGGACGGGAAAGTGACCGGCTGGCGCAGGAGCGCTGGGTACTCAGTTAAGCGTACATCGCTCCTGCAAAAGCCTTAACTGACTGGCATTAGCGTGCCCGAATCAGAACAACTCAGAGAACGGTATAAACCGCGCCGTATCACCGGCCTGCAACGTGCTGCCCTCGCAAATTTCAACCAACCCATCCGCCCACGACGCACCCAGCATCACCCCGGAACTCTGGTTCGGATACAGCACCGCCCTGCCCGCCTCGATCCTGGCTCGCAGGTACTCGCGGCGACTGCCGGCCTTGGGCCAGTCAAACCCCACATACACCTCAAAGCTCATAGGAGTGACATCATCGACGCCCTGGATACGCAGTAGATAAGCCCGGGCCAGCAAGCCGAAGGTCACCAGTGCAGAAGCCGGGTTGCCGGGCAGGCCAATCACCGGCACACGGCCAAATGAACCGACGGTCAGGGGTTTGCCCGGTTTGATCGCAAGTTTCCAGAACAATGGCTTGCCGCATTCACGCAGTACCTGGCCGAGGCAATCGGCATCGCCGGCCGACACGCCGCCGGTGGTCAGGATCAGGTCGGCCGCCTGTTGCAGCTGCTCCAGCTTGAGCCGAGTCAGTTGCGACTGGTCGGGTAGAATGCCGCCGTCGATGACCTCACAACCCAGTACCCCCAGCCAATGGCTGAGCAAAGTGCGATTGCTGTTGTAGATGCAGCCAGGCTTGAGCGGTGTGCCCGGCTCGGCCAGTTCATCGCCGGTGGACAGCAGCGCCACCCGTGGCCGGCGTATCACCGAAACATGGGTACAGCCCTGGGCCGCCGCAATGGCCAGCTCGAAAGGGCCGAGTCGCTTGCCGGCATGCAGTAATACCTCACCGGCGCGGTTTTCCTGGCCTTGGGTGCGGATATTCTGGCCCTCGCGCAGCGGCTGGGTAAAGCGCACACGCGCATCGTCCAGCACCTCGGCGTTCTCCTGCATTTCGATGCAGTTGGCCCCGTCCGGCACCGGTGCGCCGGTGAAGATGCGCGCGCAGGTGCCGGGCAATAGTGCCTGGGGCGCTTGACCGGCGAAGATCTGTTGCGATATCGGCAGTGGCTGGCCGTGCCAGTCTGTGAGGTTCAGGGCATAGCCGTCCATGGCACTGTTGGGCCAGGGCGGCAGGTCCAGGCTCGCCACTAGGTCATTGGCCAGCACCCGTTGCCGGGCATCGCTGAGCAGCACCGGCTCGCTGTCGTGCAGGCGGTGCTCCTCGGCCAGGGTCAACAACGCAGCAATGGCCTCCTCCACCGACATCAGCGCGGCGCGGCTCATCCTCGCGTGCCGCAGAGAGCCACCGGCTTGAGGTGCGGCACGAAGTTACATGGGCGGTGGCGCGCATCGAGCTGCTCGGCCAGAATACCTTCCCAGGCAGTACGACAAGCACCCGTCGAGCCCGGCAGGCAGCACACCAGCGTGCCGTTGGCCAGCCCGGCCAAGGCGCGGCTCTGCACCGTGGACGTACCAATATCAAGAATCGAGATCGCACGGAACAGCTCACCAAAACCATCAATGTGCTTATCCAGCAAACAGCCCACCGCCTCGGGGGTGCTGTCGCGGCCGGTAAACCCCGTGCCGCCGGTAATCAACACTACCTGCACGCGCTCATCGGCGATCCAGGCCGCCACCTGGGCGCGAATTTTGTACAGGTCATCCTTGAGCAGGTTGCGCTCCAACAGGCTGTGCCCAGCTTCCAACAGGCGACTGACCAGCAATTGCCCGGAGGTGTCATTGGCATATTCGCGGGTATCGCTGACCGTCAACACGGCAATATTCAGGGGTACAAACAATGCATCCGACGTGACGCTCATGTGATTCTCCGGCAGGCAATTATCAAAACAATGGCCTGAGGCTAAAGCGCTGAAACGATGGCTGTCTAATCGTTACGACTGACCGGGTTATCGAGCGTTTCTATCCCGGCTTTTACTGCCGGCCCTGGACTGCTATCGAGTGCATCAATCACTCTGTCAATACAGGTGATTGGACGTGCCTGCCGTTACAATGAGATCGTCTGCTCATTCATTCGCCGGGTTGCGCGGGGTTCCAGCACCTTGCGCCATGAACGGCTTTTCACTTATTCCCAGGCAGGTGCATTAATGGACATAAAGCAACTCAAATTCCTGATCGCGCTGGAGCAGACCCGGCACTTCGGCCAGGCTGCTGCACGCTGCCATATCACCCAGCCGACCCTGTCGATGCGCCTGCGCAACCTGGAAGATGAGCTTGGCCTGGAGCTGGTCACCCGCGGCCAGCGCTTTGAAGGCTTCACCGAAGCCGGCGAGCGCGTACTGGCCTGGGCCCGGACCCTGCTCGCCGCCCACGACGGCCTGTTCGCCGAAGCCGCCGCTTGCCGTGGCCAACTGGTCGGTAACCTGCGCCTGGGCCTGGTGCCCCTGAGCGGTTTCAACCCGATCAGTTTCATTCAGGACTTGTCCCACACCTTCCCGGAACTCAAGTTCAGCCTCACATCCATGAGTTCGGACAGGATCATCGAAGCGCTGGGCACCAACCAGCTGGACCTGGGTGTGTGCTACCTGGACCACGTCAATCCCAACTACCTGGATTTTTTCGAAATGGGCGAGACCCGTGTCGGGCTGCTCTACGACACCCGCCACTTCCATTTCGAAGGCACCCAAATGAGCTGGGAAGACGCCGCCGAACTGCCACTGGGGATGATCAGTAACGGTATGCACTACCGCAAATCCATCGACCTGAGTTTCCGCAGCCGTGGCCTGGATCCGCAGCCCATCCTCGAAAGCGATTCCACCTATCAACTGTTTCAGGCGATCCACGAAGGCTTCTGCTGCGCGATCATGCCGTTGGACAGCGGCCTGGAAAGCCCGATCGAGAACCTGGCGTTCATTAACCTGCCGGACGCCAGCGTCCTCGCGCCCCTGGGCATGGTGATGCGCAAGACCGAACCACGCTCGGCCATTGCCGAGAAGTGTTTTGCCGAAGCCAGGAAGTTGTTTGCGATCAAGGGCGAGGGTTAACGCGCACAAAAAAGGCGCTCCGTAGAGCGCCTTTTTACCGCCGTTTGCTTTACTGCACACTTACCTGACGCAGTTCAGGCCTGCTTTCGCCACCAATCGTGATGCGTTTGGGCTTGGCCTCTTCAGGCACCTCGCGCTGCAGGTCGATGCTCAGCAAACCATTGGTCAGGGCTGCGCCGCGCACTTCGATGTGGTCCGCCAGGCGGAACGACAACCGGAAGGCACGTTGAGCAATGCCTTGGTGCAGGTAAGCGACCTTATCGTCGGTTTCGCGTTTACCGCCGGAAACCGTCAAGACGCCCCTTTCGACCTGGATATCCAGATCCTCCTCGGTCAGGCCGGCAACCGCGATGACAATCCGATAGGCGTCATCACCGTGCTTTTCCACGTTGTGAGGTGGATAGGAATTCGGAGCCTCGCTACGCAGCGCCGACTCGAACAGGTCGTTGAAGCGGTCAAAGCCCACCGATTGACGGAACAGTGGGGCCAACGAAAGGGTAGTAGCCATTTTAAAATCTCCTGAGTTTCTCCAAGTGATTTAGTACGCGACCCGCATTCGGCATCGCGTGATCAAAAATTTATGGACGCGAAAAAGAAATTCAAGAGGGCTGCAAGAAATTTTTTCTTGCGCCAATGACTATCGCAAAAACCGCAGTGATACCGCATGTGCTCTAATCTGAATGCCAGGCGTGCTTTAACCCGTGAGCGCCTGAGACAGCCCTTGAGGTACAAAAAAATGAAAATGACATTCCCTGCCCTGGCATTGGGCATCCTGATTTCCCAAGGGGCCCTGGCCGCCGGAGATGGCACTGCCGCGCTGGGCGGCGGTGTCGGCGGCGCGTTGGGCAATGTGGTAGGCCAACAGCTCGGCGGTTCGACCGGCGCGGCTATCGGTGCAGGCGTGGGCGGCGCCGCCGGTGGCGCAGTTGGCGCGCAAAAGGGCAATAAAACCGAAGCGGCGATTGGCGGCGGTTTGGGTTCGGCCGGCGGGTCGCTGATTGGCAATCGCCTGGGCGGCACCACCGGTTCGACCATCGGCGCAGGCGTCGGTGGTGCAGCCGGTGGCGCGCTGGGTAATAACCTGGCCGATGACGAGAGCGATCATCGCTCAGGCGGCGCCAAGCACAAAGGCAACAAGCATAAGCACAAGAATAAGCATCATTGATCGGCTTGCCATAATGCCAGGTGTAGGAGCGAGCAAGCTCGCTCCTACGTCGGGCCAATATCCATTTACATCGGCGTGCTGCTCACTACCCGCAATGCCAGCCCTTCATAGGCATCCAGCGTAATCGTGAACGTGCCCTCCTCTGTCAGGTCCCCTTCTACACGCTCATTGATGATATCCACCACCGGCCCCGGTGCGATGTTAGGCAGGTGCAGGGATTCGGTGATCGGCGTGGCACCAAAGTTCAGCGCAGTGATCTGCGTCCCCTTGCCCGCCGGCAGTTCGTGAACCATGACCAGCAACCCCGGATGCTCGACATCCGGTATCAGGATCTGACGGCTCGCGGCGATGTCGTAGGCGCGGCGTACGCTGAGGATTTTCTGCAATTGCGAAGCGAATGAGTCCGGGTCCTGCAACTGGTGGTTCAGGCTGCCGTACAGGCTTTTGGAGCGCGGCATCTGCCCGGCCGACAGCTCGGCCTCGGGGTTCAGGTCGACCAGATCGTAAGCGCCGCGATGTATCCAGCGGGTATCACCATCGGCCATCAGGTGCGCCACGTCTTCGGCCGCCAACGGCAGCGCGCCCGCCAGGTCCCAGCCGGATAACGCGAACACCCCAGGCTGCATGGCGTTGTACATCACCAGCAGCAAATGGATCTGGCGAATCTGCTGGATATCCGCAGCGGTAATCGCCTCAAGGTCACGAATGCCCAGGGCAGCAGTGATGATGCTGACCGTGGTGCAGGACACGCCATTGGTGACGAACTTGAGGTTGTACGGCGCATGTTCACCGGTCAGTCGTTCGTACATCTGCTCGCGGATATGCTCGCGCAGGATGTTGCCGGGAAAGGTCTGGCCCTGGAACAGGAAGGTGTCATGGGCGTGCAGCGTCCAGAAGTGCACCAACTCCAGAGTCAGTTCGTCGTGGTTCTGCAGCGCGTGGATCAACGAACCCGGGTCGATGCCCAACGTGTGCATCTGGCGCAGCATCAGGCGCAGGAATTCAGTGTCGCCCATCAGCAACGCGTGCTGGTAGGCTGGCCGGGTGATGAAGTCGTATGACAGGTCGGCGCCGCCGTGGGACATGGAGGCAATGTCATCCACAGTCAGGTTGAGTTCCTGGAAGCTGAAACCACCGGCCTTGCGAATTGCGCCGCCGAGCAACTGGTTGCCGGTGATCGACAGCGGATGGCTTTCCGACCAGGCGGTACCGTCCAGCTTGCGCTCCACGCCGAGAAAACCGTTGGCGTCCAGGCGCAGGATCTTCGCGCCCATCACATCAATGGCGTGCAACGCATCACCGATGATCATCTGCTGCGCGGCGAACGAGGGGTCCAGCCAATTGAGCGACGGCTGGCCTTCCTTGAAGTAATGCAGGTACACCCATCGCCGTGGTTTGCCATCCACGCCGACCACCTCTGGCGTGGCGCTCCAGTCGGTTTCCTTTACCCCGGGTTCGAAGAAGATCACCCGCTGCAACTGGCCAACGATGTAGTGTTTGTCGCGCAGTGCGTCCACCTGCACCGGGCTGAGGTTCTGTGCATCACGGCCCTCGACCACGTCCGGCAGCAACGGCCAATCTTCCTCACGGATTTCCACCATGTGGTACAGCCCGGGGTAGTCCTCGTAGGCCATCTCCGCCAAGCGAAAATCCGCGCCCTTGCCGGTGTGGGATGGGATTACATCGTCGATGATCACCGCATTGTGCGCGGCGGCCATGCGCGTCAACGCCTGCAACTGCGCCTCGGTGCCCAGTTGCGGGTCGATGTCGAAACTGATGCGGTCGAAATTGCCGTCGATGGTCGGGGTATGTTCGGTGCCAGCCAAGCCACCAGACTTTTTCAATGGGCCGTTGTGAATGCCTTGAATGCCAATTTTCGACAAGGCATGCCACAGGGTTTCATCCCCCAGCGCTTCGAGCACCGTGCCGCCTTCGCGGGTGACAATCGACGCCGGGTAGGCGGTGAACCACACTGACGACAAGGCTGACGCATCACGCGGCCGGGTATGCGCGTAGGGCTGCTGCCACAAGCGCCCTTGCCCGGAGTAGAGCTTGGCCCGCTGCCGCGCCGCGTGCAGCATGGATTGTTGCACCAGCCAGTTCACATGATCGTTGTTCGCCGCGGTCATAAGCTCGGTACCTGTGGTCATTAAAGGTTACTCGTAAGCATATGAGGGGCGTGCGCGCCATTCGTTGCATTGAAATAGAGCCAGGGCCGGCAGCAATCTAAAATGTGGATAGCGGTGTGTCAGTCAGCATATGTTTATCTGACCCACAGCTATCGGGAGCAAGTCGAATCGTCGCACCGCCCCTCCCACACTGGATTTTCGTCTGTCTTGTCTCTTGGCGTTGTCTGCCGATACTGCCTGGGGGTGAACCCGGTCGATGCCTTGAACTGGCGGGTAAACGCACTGTGGTCGGTGTACCCGCATTGCAATGCCACCTCGGTAATCGGCAGCTCGCTATGCAACAACAGCCGGGCATGTTCCAGGCGTACCTTCTGGATCATCTGCCGGGGCGTCAGGTGGAAAACGCGTTTGCAGTAGCGCTCCAGCTGCGCCACGGAAATCCCGGCGATACGGGTCAACTCACCCAAGGTGACGCGGCGGTTGAAGTGGGTGCGGATGTGTTCATCCACCGCCGCCAGGCGTTGATAAGCCGGATGGGTTTCGCTGGCCGATTGCAGGTCTACCGAAATCCCGGCCAAGCCAATGATTGCACCGAGCCGGTTGTACAGCGGCCATTTGTGCGTGAGGCACCAGCCGGGTTCGCGGGTGCCGTAGAGGTGTAATTCAAGCTGGTCTTCCAACACCTGCCCCCGTTCGAGCACACGCCGATCCTGCTCGGTATAGCCCGGCCCCAGTTGCGCAGGGAACACCTCGGCGCTGGTCTTGCCCAGCAGCGGTTGCAACTGCCTCAGGCCGCAGCGCTGCACCAGGGTGCGGTTGGCGAGCACGTAGCGGGCGTCGATGTCCTTGATAAAAATCGCGGCGTTGGGCAGCACGTCGAACATCGGTAATAACTGCTCTACCCCGTTCAATAGCTGCTCGATGCTGTCGGGGCGGCTGCCGTGGAGAAGGCTCGCAAACGCGCTGTGCAACATGACTTTCACCGCCCTTTTATTGATCGACGGCCAGCAGATTGCGCCATGTGCCGGGCGCTGTCGAGTGCGGGAAATTGTGCTGAATTCGTCATTCATCCCCACGTAAAACATCAATCGCCGCCGGGCTGGCGAGTTCACGATAGCGCCACTGCATGCCTATCCAATAACTCACAAGAAGGCGCCGCTATGTCAGGCCAAGGCAAGTTCAAGAAACAGCTGTCACTGATGGACCTCACCTTTATCGGGCTGGGAGCCATCTTCGGTTCGGGTTGGTTATTCGCCGCCAGTCATGTGTCGGCCATCGCCGGCCCGGCGGGGATTTTTTCCTGGTTGCTGGGTGGATTCGCCGTGCTGTTGCTGGGCATTGTCTATTGCGAACTCGGCGCCGCCCTGCCCCGCGCCGGTGGCGTAGTGCGTTACCCGGTGTACTCCCATGGCCCGTTGCTGGGCTACCTGATGGGCTTTATCACGCTGATCGCGTTTTCCAGCCTGGTGGCGATTGAAGTGGTTGCCTCGCGCCAATACGCCGCAGCGTGGTTTCCGGAGTTGACCAAGGCTGGTTCCAGCGACCCGACCACCCTGGGCTGGCTGGTGCAGTTCGCGCTGCTATGCCTGTTCTTTATCCTCAACTACCGCAGCGTCAAGACGTTCGCCATCGCCAATAACCTGGTGAGCGTGTTCAAGTTCATCGTGCCGTTGCTGGTGATCGGTGTGCTGTTCACCTTCTTCAAACCGGCGAACTTCCAGATGCATGGTTTTGCACCGTTCGGCCTCTCGGGCATTGAGATGGCGGTGTCGGCTGGCGGCGTAATCTTCGCTTACCTGGGGCTGACGCCGATCATTTCGGTGGCCAGCGAAGTCAAGAACCCGCAGCGCACCATTCCCATCGCGCTGATTCTCTCGGTGCTGTTGTCGACTGCCATCTATGTGCTGCTGCAAACCGCGTTCCTCGGCGGTGTGCCCACCGAAATGCTCGCCAATGGCTGGGCCGGCATCAGCAAGGAGCTGGCCCTGCCGTATCGCGATATCGCTCTGGCGCTGGGTGTAGGTTGGCTGGCTTATCTGGTGGTGGCCGATGCGGTGATCTCCCCCAGCGGATGCGGGAATATCTACATGAATGCCACCCCGCGCGTGGTGTATGGCTGGGCGCAGACCGGCACCTTTTTCAAGATCTTCACGCGCATCGATGAAAAGTCCGGCATCCCGCGTCCGGCGCTGTGGCTGACCTTTGGCCTGTCGGTGTTCTGGACCCTGCCGTTCCCGTCGTGGGAAGCGCTGATCAACGTGGTGTCCGCCGCGTTGATCCTGAGCTACGCCGTGGCCCCGGTGACCGTCGCCGCTCTGCGCCGCAATGCACCGGACATGGCGCGGCCGTTCCGGGTCAAGGGCATGGCGGTATTGGGCCCGCTGTCATTCATCATCGCCGCGCTGATCGTGTACTGGTCAGGCTGGAACACGGTGTCATGGCTGTTGGGCCTGCAAATCCTGATGTTTGTGGTGTACCTGCTGTGTGCACGCTGGGTACCGACCGCGCACCTCAATCTCAAGCAGCAAGTACGCTCCTCGGCCTGGTTGATCGGCTTCTACGCCGTGACCATTTTGCTCTCCAAGCTCGGCAGCTTTGGCGGTATCGGCGTGATCAGCCACCCGTTTGACACACTGGTCGTGGCGGCCTGTGCCCTGGGCATCTACTACTGGGGCGCCGCCACCGGTGTGCCGGCCCACCTGGTGCGCCTGGAGACCGAAGACGATGAAAGCGAAGCGGTCCCTGACAGCCACTACGACACTCCCCTCTCGGCGGCCACTCACTGATGGAAACTTCCATGAAGCGACTGCATGTAATCGATTCCCACACCGGTGGCGAACCCACGCGCCTGATCATGAACGGCTTCCCGGCCCTGGCGGGCACCACCGTCGCCGAGCAGCTTGAAGATCTGCGCACTCATCACGATCAATGGCGTCGCGCCTGCCTGCTGGAGCCACGGGGCAACGATGTGCTGGTCGGTGCACTGTACTGCGCGCCGGTCACGCCGGGCGCCACCTGTGGAGTGATTTTCTTCAACAATGCCGGCTACCTCGGCATGTGCGGCCACGGCACTATCGGCCTGGTCGCCTCCCTGCATTACCTCGGCCTTATCGCGCCAGGTGTCCACACCATCGACACCCCGGTAGGCCCGGTGGCAGCCACGCTGCACGAAGACGGTGGCGTAACCCTGCGCAACGTGCCCGCCTACCGCTACCGCCAGCAGGTACCGGTGCAGGTGCCCGGGTATGGCGTGGTGCTGGGCGACATCGCCTGGGGCGGCAACTGGTTTTTCCTGGTGTCGGACCACGGCCAGGCCCTGCAGATGAGCAACGTTGACGTCTTGACCGACTACACCTGGGCGATGCTCAAGGCCCTTGAGGCCCAAGGTATTCACGGCGCAGACGGCGCGTTGATCGACCATGTCGAACTGTTCGCCGACGACGCCCAGGCCGACAGCCGCAACTTCGTGATGTGCCCCGGCAAAGCCTATGACCGCTCCCCCTGCGGCACCGGCACCAGCGCCAAGCTCGCGTGCCTGGCCGCCGATGGAAAACTCGCGGCGGGGCAGACCTGGGTACAAGCCAGCATCACCGGCAGCCAGTTCCAGGGCCGCTATGAATGGGACGGCGAACGCGTGCGTCCCTTCATCACCGGCCGCGCGTACATGACTGCCGACAGCACCTTGCTGATCGACGAGCAGGACCCTTTTGCCTGGGGCATCTGAGCCTTTTATTTATTAACCTGAATGGAGTTAGCACCATGAGCGACAACATCTTCACCGGCTGCATGCCCGCCCTGATGACCCCCTGCACTGCCGAGCGCCAACCGGACTTTGACGCACTGGTCGCCAAAGGCCGCGAGCTGATTGATATCGGCATGAGCGCGGTGGTGTATTGCGGCTCCATGGGCGATTGGCCGCTGCTCACCGAGGCTCAGCGTCAGGAAGGCGTGGCGCGTCTGGTCGCGGCCGGCGTGCCGACCATCGTCGGCACCGGCGCGGTGAACAGCCGTGAGGCGGTGGCCCACGCGGCCCATGCCGCCAAGGTCGGCGCCCATGGCTTGATGGTGATTCCCCGCGTGCTGTCCCGTGGGGCTTCGGTCACCGCGCAAAAGGCCCACTTCGCGGCGATCCTCAACGCTGCGCCCAACCTGCCGGCGGTGATCTACAACAGTCCCTACTACGGCTTCGCCACCCGCGCCGATCTGTTCTTCGAACTGCGCCGCGAGCACCCGAACCTGATCGGCTTCAAGGAGTTCGGCGGCGCTGCCGACCTGCGCTACGCCGCAGAAAACATCACCTCCCAGGACGATGACGTGACCCTGATGGTCGGTGTCGACACCCAGGTGGTGCACGGTTTCGTCAACTGCAACGCCACCGGCGCGATCACCGGCATCGGCAACGCGCTGCCACGGGAAGTCCTGCAACTGGTGGCCCTGAGCAAAAAAGCCGCCAAGGGCGATGCCAAGGCCCGTCGCCAGGCGCGCGAACTGGAAGCCGCGCTGGCGGTGCTGTCGTCGTTCGACGAAGGCTGCGACCTGGTGCTGTATTACAAGCACCTGATGGTGCTCAACGGTGACCAGGAGTACGCCCTGCACTTCAACGAAACCGATGTGCTCAGCGCTGCCCAGCGCCGCTATGCCGAGCAGCAGTACGCGCTGTTCCGCCAGTGGTATGCCAACTGGTCGGCGGAACAGAACGTCGCTTGATTTTCTGTAGGAGCGAGCTTGCTCGCTCCTACAACACCCCTCTGTTTTTCAGGATGCCCCATGACTCTGACAGGCAAGATGCTGATTGGTCAGCAATCCCTTTGCGGCCATCGCGATGCGATCCGCGCTATCAACCCCGCCACCGACACGCCACTGGAACCCGCCTATGCCGGCGGCGACAGCGAGCAGGTCGAGCAGGCCTGCGCACTGGCATGGGCCGCGTTCGATACTTACCGCGAAACCACCTTGGCAGACCGCGCCGGGTTTCTTGAAACCATTGCCGATAACATCGAAGCCCTGGGCGATGAATTGATCGAACGCGCCAGCGCCGAAACCGGCCTGCCCCGCGCACGCATTCAAGGTGAACGCGGTCGTACCTGCGGGCAACTGCGCGCCTTTGCCCGCACTGTACGCCTGGGTGAATGGCTCGACGTACGGGTCGATACCGCGCAACCCCAGCGCCAACCGCTGCCCCGCGCCGACCTGCGCCAGCGACATATCGCCCTGGGCCCGGTCGCAGTGTTTGGGGCAAGCAACTTTCCCCTGGCCTTCTCCGTGGCGGGCGGCGATACCGCATCGGCACTGGCAGCCGGTTGCCCGGTGGTGGTCAAGGCCCACAGCGCCCACCCCGGCACCAGCGAACTGGTGGGCCGCGCCGTTGCCCAGGCGGTCAAACAGTGTGGTTTGCCCGAAGGGGTATTTTCACTGCTCTATGGCGCGGGTAACGAGGTGGGTATCGCACTGGTGACCGACCCGCGCATCAAGGCCGTGGGTTTTACCGGGTCACGCGGTGGCGGTATCGCCCTGTGCCAGGCCGCGCAGGCACGCCCTGAGCCGATCCCGGTGTATGCGGAAATGAGTTCGATCAACCCTGTGTACCTGTTTCCTGCCGCGCTTGAAGCACGGGCCGAGCCATTGGCCGAAGGTTTCGTCGCGTCACTGACCCAAGGTGCCGGCCAGTTCTGCACCAACCCTGGCTTGGTAATCGCCGTGAAAGGCAGCGCCCTGGACCGATTTATCAAGGTCGCCAGTGATCTGCTTCCACGTTGCCCGGCGCAGACCATGCTCACCCCGGGCATCTTCAGCGCCTACGAAACCGGCGTGAGTGCATTGGCCCGGCACGCCCAAGTCGCCGCCAAGGGCCTGGCGGGAGCTGGGCCGAACCAAGGCCAGGCCCATCTGTTCGTAACTCAGGCCCAGGCATTCCTGAGCAACGAACACCTGCAGGCCGAGGTCTTCGGCGCCGCCTCGCTGGTGGTGGAATGCGGCGATGCCGAGCAAGTGCGACGGGTATCCGAACACCTGGAAGGTCAACTCACCGCGACCTTGCATATGGATGACCTGGATCTGCCACAAGCCCGGGCCCTGCTGCCCGTGCTGGAGCGCAAGGCCGGGCGCCTGTTGGTCAACGGCTGGCCGACCGGCGTGGAAGTCTGCGATGCGATGGTGCATGGCGGGCCGTTCCCGGCGACCTCGGATGCGCGCAGCACCTCGGTGGGCACGGCGGCGATCCAAAGGTTCCTGCGGCCGGTGTGCTATCAGGATTTCCCGGATGCCTTACTGCCCGCTGCGCTCGGGCACGACAACCCGCTAGGGCTGCGGCGCCTGCTTGACGGCCAGAGAGAGGCGTAGCCATGGCCCAGCCCAATCAAGCAGACATTGTGGTGGTGGGCGCCGGCATCATCGGCGTCGCCTGTGCCTTGCAGCTGGCGCGCCAGGGCCGCCAAGTGCTGGTGGTCGACGCGCAGGCGCCGGGCATGGGCGCCTCCTACGGCAATGCCGGTCACCTGGCGACAGAGCAGGTATTTCCCATTGCTGACCTGTCGATCCTCAAGCGCTTGCCGGCCATGCTGCTGGACCCCATGGGCCCACTGCGCCTGGACTGGACCTACCTGCCCCGCGCCCTGCCCTGGTTTATTCGCCTATTGTTGAATCTGCGACCGGCAAGCTACCAGCGCACCGTGGCCGGCCTGCGTGCATTGAACGAAGGCAGCCTGGGCGCGTGGCAGCGCTTGCTGCACTCCATTGGGCAAGCGCATTTGTTGCGTGAAGACGGTTCACTGCTGGTGTTTGAGCGCGCCGAATCCCGCGCTGCCATCGATGCGTTGCAGCAGCGCATGACTCAGCAAGGCGTAGCTGTGAACTTCTGGAGCGGCGATGCGGTGCGCAAGGCCGCGCCACAACTGAGCGACGCGATACAAGGCGGATTGTTCTTCCCCACTACCGGGCACTTTGTCGACCCGTACACCGTGGTGGGCGAACTGGTGAACGCGGCCAAGGCCGAGGGTGTGCAATTTCTGAAGCAGCGCGTGTTGGATGGACGCCTGGAGGGCAACGGCGTTTCATTGATGACCGACCAAGGTGTACTGACAGCGCGCCAAGTACTCATCGCCTGCGGTGCGCACTCGGCCAAACTCACCGCCGCACTGACCGGCAAACAGGTGCCGCTGGACACCGAGCGCGGTTATCACCTGATGCTGCCCCACGAGCATCAGCGCCTGCCCTTTGCCGTCACCTCGCTGGAGCGCAAGTTCATCATGACCCCCCTGTCCGGCGGTTTGCGCCTGGCCGGCACAGTCGAATTCGCCGGCCTCGACCGCCCGGCCAATATGCAACGGGCCTGGCAACTGCATCGCTTGAGCAAAGGACTGTTTCGTCACGACCTCAGCGACCGTGGCGCCACGCCGTGGATGGGGTTTCGGCCGTCCCTGCCCGACTCGCTGCCGATCATCGACCGGGTGTGCGACGGCAAAGTACTGCTTGCGTTCGGGCACCAGCATTTGGGGCTGACACAGGCGGCGGTGACCGCCGAAAGGGTTGGGCAACTCGCGACGGGAGAGCGGGTGGCTGAGTTACGGCCCTATCGATTGGAGCGGTTCTAAGCCTTGTCGCTGCATGAGCGAGGCACTGTATAAGGCATCAGCGGTGTCTTGGATTTCATCGTGCATCCATAGCTTGTCCAGCCAACCGATAGGGATAGCGTGCACACCATAATATGCACCTGCCAATTGACCTACGATTGCGGCGGTGGTGTCAGCGTCATCCCCCAGATTTTCGGCAGCAAGCACAGCCTCAGCGAAACTGGCAGTGTGATCGAAGCACCAGAATGCGGCCTCCAGGGAAGCCACCGCGTAACCTGAGCCGACGATTTCGGTGTGCGTTTTATCGCGGTATTCGCCGCGTGCGATAGCCGTGACCTTTGGAGCTGACAAAGAGGTGTTTGAGAAGCTCAGCACTTCACCTTTCGAAACACCGCTCAGTGCGTTACCGATGGCTTCTGCCAGCAGTTGGCAACACTCGATGGCTTCCTGGGCAGCATGGGTTGTGCGTGAGCTTTGCGCAGTGAAACGGCGGATGTTCTCCAAGTCTGGGAAATAGAACAACACCACAGGCGCAAGGCGCATCATTGATCCATTACCGGCGGAATAGGGATTCGTTGAGCCCGAAAAACCGTCGCCAGTTTGCTGAAACATCGCCAACGCATCGCGAATCGTCATCCCGATATCGAAACACTCACCGGTAGAGCTCAGATACCCGCACTTCCACCAATTCAGATAACGTCCCATCTGGTCGTTCGCATCGAAGCCGCCCTTGTGCAACAAGCTTTCGGCCAGACACAGCGCCATGGACGTGTCGTCCGTCCATTGGCCAGGCTTGAGATTGAACGGCCCGCCTCCAAGCATATCTGTGACGGGAGAAAAGCTGCCGCGGGGCATGAATTCAACCGTGGTTCCTACTGCGTCGCCGCACGCCAGCCCAAGCAAGCTGCCGCGATAACGATCCATAAGCGTTATGACCATTTACATTCCTTCAGAAGGCGCTTCAACTCCTGCCACGTTACCTGACCAACCGCTTCTCCTTGGAGGGGCGATATCCGAAATACGCGCTGTAGCACTTGCTGAAATGGCTCGGCGAGACAAACCCGCACGCTACCAGCACATCCACCTGGGACAGCTCGGTATGCTGCAACAGGCGCCGCGCTTCGGTCACACGCAGTTCCATGTAGTAGCGTTGTGGCGTAGTTCCCAGTTGCTCCTTGAACAGGCGCTCCAGTTGGCGGCGGGAGCGACCGGCATAGACGGCGAGTTGATCGAGTTCCAGGGGTTCTTCGAGGTTGGCGTCCATCAACTTCACCACTTCACGCAGCGGTGCGCTGACACAGACGTTTTCGGTGGGTTTGATACGGCGATAGCGCGACTCTTCGAACGCCAGGATATCTTCGATACCTTCGACCAATGCTTTGCCATGCAGGCTCTTGATCCAGTCCAGCGCCATGTGGAAAGCACCGGAGGGGCTGGACGCAGTGAGGCGATCACGGTCGATCACGTAGGGCTCGCTGGTGACCTGTGCGCCTTTGGATACTTCCGCCAGCGCCGGACGGTGCTCGGGGTGAATGGCGCAGCGATAGCCCTGTAACAGGCCGGCGCGACCGAGAAACCACGAGCCGTTCCACAGACCCGCCAGGCTGACACCCGCCTCGGCCGCGCTGCGCAACAGCTGGATAAAGGGTTCGCTGGCCTTGAGTTCGGTGCGAAAGCCCCCGCAGATGACCAGCAGGTCCAAGTCCGGCAAGACCGCAGGTTCCAGGCTCGCATCGGGGCGGATGACCAGGCCCAGGTCGCTGATGACTTCGCCTTCGCCCCAACCGAAGGTGCGCGAAGCAAATAGCTCGGGGCGCAACAGATTGGCGGTCACCAGCGTGTCCAGGGTCTGGGTGAAAGCGGGCAGAGAGAAGTGTTCAAGTAGCAGGAAACCGACGCGGGTCACCAACGCTGCTTGCCGGGAGGGATCGTTGAGGTAGCGCAGGTTCTTGCCTTGCATGCCACCGCTGAACTGGCGTCTTTCCATCGAGGGTGGACCCACTCTTATTGTTGATGCAGTGGGCGCTATCTTAGGGGCAAATGCGGTGGCTGTCTCAGGGGCGGCGCTGATCTTTATAAAAACTGTTGGCTTGAAAAGCCCCGGCGCAGGCGCTAACGGGCAATCTGATACGGTTTTTTCTTTTCTATCTGCGCCTGTATTGAAAGCCGCTCCAGGCGGACAATAGCCCCATCCCGACATTCCTGTCGTCCCCCCTTCCCTTCGGAGGCCTTATGACCAAGATGGCAATTTTCCTGTTCGGCTTTTTGGTGCTGACCATTGGTATCGGGATGCTGGCGACTATTTCGCCGGTCTAGACGTATTTCAATTCAGGAGCGCGTTTCACAAAGCTTTCACAGACGTGCGCCTATTGTGCCTACAGCTCCTGAAAACATCCCCTTTAGCCCGCCCCCCATCGCGGGCTTTTCTTTGTCTGTAATTTTCCCTTGTGCACCGATATGACTACCCTGTCGTACACGCTTAAGCTTTTTACCCCACACAGAGTGCACGCTTTTGATAGACGACCTCGACGGCCCCAGGACAGCGCAACAGGAACTGTTCTACGACCTTGAAGACGCCAGCGCGGTTATCGGCTGGTCGGTGGTGCAACTGACGGCATTGGCAGCTGGCGGCGCATCCAATAACGTAGCGACGTTAACGAAAGTCTGCGCGCTACTCACAGCTCAGCAGCAAAGGCTTGAAGCCTACGCAAGTGAAGTCAAGGCCCAGAGAATCAATAGATCCGAGGCCAGTGGCTGACGCCGAGCCTCGGATCATCGGACTGAAACCGGCGCGAATGGCTGGCCCGGATTTATGCTCAATCAGCGGTTTTGAGCGGAATGCTGCTGATTACCACCTTGTTGTTTTTTTACACGCTTGCGTGACCTGAGCTCGTATTGATGGTGAATAAACCAGGCAATCAACAGCACGCCCGTCACGGCGAAAACCAGGGTCAACAGCTCTATTGCGGTGCCTTCGTGTGAAAACATTTTTTCGTCCCTCATCCTGAAGTCGTTTGACCGAAAAAAGTCAAACCGAAATTGTTTGTAATAATTCAAACATTTTCAGGGTAGTTGGCAAACACACACGTGACAACCCCAACCGAGCTGGAACCGTTGATCTAGACATGTCACTCGTCGAAAACCGGCCATTTTCTCGAACGTCACCGGCTTTGGGTCTCGGTTACTGACTAGTCCCGGAAGCGTCCTGCTCGACCACCATATCCAGTACGTAGACCTTTGAAGGTGCGTCTGCGGGCGGATTTTTCCATTCGTATTGCTTGACCCGCAGTACAGTGCGCACGCCGTCATGATGCTCGAAGCCTTCGATAGACTGATACAGCGGATGCCACGCATCCTGGGTCGCAAGTTGCAGGCCGGCGTCGTCATAGCGTCGCTCGCGCACTTGAAGGCACTGATAGTCAGGAATCATCGGGTGACTGCACTTGACGGTCTTGGCGGCCACCTCCAGGAATTTGACCTCACCCTTGCTCCCGTAACGCGTCTGCGGCGTAGCCTCGCCCTGCAGCTTGAGCACCGAGCCGTTGGCGGTAGTCAGTTGCAGCGTCGGCGCCGCGTTGTCGCCGGTGATGACAGCACGCAGGTCGCCCTTGAACAGTCGAGCGACCTCTGCGTCAAGGTCCATCAGGCTCTTGTCGCAAGCCATAAGCGTTGAAGCCAGTGACTGCACTTTCAACACCCCATCCTGATACTGATAGCCGCCGAACTGGCCGTTGCAGCCACCGCTGATGTTCAGATTCTTGTCACCGAAGGAAACGCGCAGCTTGCGTTCGATGCCTTTATTCAGAGCGAAGAGAGGTTTACCCGCGGCATCATTGGCCGAAACCAGGTTCCAGTAATAGGCGGGTAAAGCCGGCTGGGCTACAGCAGCCGAGGTAGTCGTGAGCATGGAGGGCGAGTCCTCATGGCTTTTGGAGGTGGAGGCACAGCCCTGGATCAGTGCAGCGCAAACGGCTGCAAGAAGAATGTTCTGTTTCATGGTTGTCTCGGTCAGCTTTGATAAGTACGGACATAGTCCTGCGCTTGCCAACATACGCACTGAATAAGTGCACGGGAAGCGTTGCCAAATCACAGACAATAAAAAACCCCGTAGACGTTAATCTACGGGGTTTTCAAGAGTGGAGGCCGAGGTCGGAATCGAACCGGCGTAGGCGGATTTGCAATCCGCTGCATAACCATTTTGCTACTCGGCCTCAAACGATCAATGCCCTTGTCGCTGACATTCACCGCATACAAACTGGAGTGGGCTATGTGAAGCCTGCCTCTACTCTAACTCATTGAATACATTGAAGTTTTTAATGCTTCATTGCGTTCGATGGGCGCCATTATGTACTCATTTGCCTATGCCTGCAACCCCTTGATTTCAAAAAATATTCTGCTCTGGCATCAAGGGGTTGCGGGTCTGCCCTACTCCTTCACGGTGTGGAGCTGGTACTGCGGATCGGCCTTGATCTGAGCGTCGGTGAACGGCAACGGGCGCAGTTTTTTCTCGGAGAAGGCCTGGGTCTGGTCCTTTGAGTAAGGGGACGCCGGGTTGCTGGATTCGGAGAACGCCAGCACGCCGACTGCGTTGGGGCCGTTGTTATCAAAGGTGACGATTTGCAGGTAGCTGGTGCCGCTGACGACCTCGCGTTTGCCATCTTCGCGGGGCACGGTTTGCATGGCGTTGTAGACACCCAGTTCTTGCGGGCCGCCGTGGATGGGGGTTTGGCCGCTGACCTGGATCTCACCCCAACGGCTCAGGCCGAGTTGGTTGACGTCTGCGCTGGAGGCCAGCATGGCTTCACGCAGCGCGGCGGCCACCGGCGCGCGATCGATGGCGAGGCCGCGGGGCGTGGTCAGGGGGTGGGCCGGGTCGAAGGCGACACGCCAGGCATCGGGAGTTTGCTGCAGGTGCTGCATCAGGTTGATGAAGTGCAGCAGGCCGATGCCGCTGTCGAGGTTGGCGCGCCGATCCCAGGTTTTCAAGCTGGTGCACAGTGGCTGGAGCGCGGCGGCGTCGGTGCCGAGTTGCTTGGCGCAAAAATCGAGCAGGTCCGGCATGACTTGGCCCGCCAGGTACACCTCGTTGTCCATGACCATGTTTTGCAGGTCGCTGACGCTGATCGGCTGTTTGTCCAGGGATTGCAGGCGTTGCAGGGCGAAACGTGCGCGTGGACTCAGGCCGATATTGTCCTGGCTGATCACCGGCGAGAACCCGCTCAGCGGCGCCTCGGGGTTAGCCATCCAGGCAGAGTCGTTGGAGTGCTGTACATAGTCGGTGCGTTGCAGCTGCGGCAACTGCGCCGCCGGGAAGATCCCTGCTTGCGCAGCCTTGGGGTCGATGTCCCAGGCGCACGCACTGCGGCTGCCATCGAGCATGATCATTTGCAGGCCGGCCCGTGGGTCGCTGCATTGCGCCAGTTTGGCGGCGCTGACGTTGGGTACTACCGACAGGTTCATGTACAGGCTCTGCCCCTGATCATCGGCAGCCAGGGTGTTGACCCATGGGATGCCCTGAAGGGAGTGCACCGCAGTTTGCAGCTCAGTGATGCTGCCCGCACGGTTCATGGCATGCCACTGTTGCAGTACGCGGTCGTTGCCCAGGTTCGCGTCGCGCAGGCTGAAGGCGTATTTGTTGTCCCAGTCCAGCTTGCCGGGCCATTGCACCACGGGGCCGAACTGCGAACTGTAGACGGTGTGGGCAACGTCCTTGAGGCTGCCATCGGCCTGTTTGACCTGCACGGTCAGCGTGGTTTTATCCAGGGCAACGGACTTGCCGTCAAGCATATAGCGCGTGGAATCCTTGGGGTCCAGGGTCAGTCGGTACAGGGTGAAATGCTTGGAGGTGTCCACTGTATGCGTCCACGCCACGTGCTGGTTGAAGCCGATATTCACCACGGGTAAACCTGGCAGTGCGGCACCCATTACATCCAGTTGGCCAGGGATGGTCAGGTGCATTTCGTAGAAACGCATGCCACCCACCCATGGGAAATGCGGGTTGGCCAGCAACATCCCACGGCCATTGAAAGAACGATCACGCCCCACCGCGACGGCATTACTGCCCCGGTCGAGGCTGAAGCGTTGCTGATGCGCGGCGGCCTGTGCAAATGCCTGCGCGCCGGGTTGCACACCGGCGATGGCTTGGGGCGGCGTGGCGCCCACCAAGGCTTCGGCGAACTGGCCAACGCCACCTTCTACCAGCAACCGGCGCGTCAGTTTGACCAGATCCTCTTTAACCAGCGGTCGTACCCACGCCGCCTGGCATTGTGCGGGCGCGCCCTGCTCCTTCAAATAGCGGTTATAGCCGGCCACGTAGCCTTCGATACGCTGGCGGATCTGCGGGGTCTGCGCACGCCAGAATGCCTGCACCGCGCCGGGTGTATTGAGCCAGGTAAAGAACACATCGCTGGCAAGGTTGTTGCGTTCCTCCAGGGTTGCCTGCTCGGGGCCGAAATAGCGCGCGCGCTCGCCGTTCACCGTGACCACTTCATTGGCCAGCAGGCACAGGTTGTCCTGGGCATACGCGTAACCGATGCCAAAGCCCAGGCCGCGCTCGTCATTGGCGCGGATATGTGGCACGCCGTAAGTGGTACGGCGAATATCGGCCGACGCCTGAGCCACATGCTCGCGCGCCGAGGCCGCAAAGCTCAGCCCCAGCAACACCCCTGCCACGCAGCCCCTGAATAACCCGTTGGAAATAATCACGCAGACCCCGCAGTCAAATTGAATACCCTCGGTAGATACAACTACCCCACCGTAAGGACGCAATTAACCGGGAAGAATTTAGCCACGAACGGGGCTTATCCAGGCCGGCGACAGTGTGACAAACCTGATACCGACAAATTTTCTACATTCGGCACTTCATGATTTTGCTCTCTCGTTCGTCTTATTGAATAAGAGCACCATCATTTTCCTGATCAGGCTCTGATAAGGAGTTTTTGCATGTACAACCCGCAAGTGCCCACGGATGGACATTCACCGACAGCCGAGGCCAACTATGGCAACGGTTCACAAGGCTTTGGCAAGGCGCCCGAACAGCAGGGCAACCAGCGCATTCGCCATTTGCTCAAGTGTTTCGGTCTGCGCACCAGCCTGATTCGGCTGAAGGTCATCGACGCCCTCCTCAACGCCGCCGACAATCAGCGCACCCTGGGGGTGCGGGGCGTGCACAGCCACTTGCTGGAGCTGGGCATCCCGTTGTCGTTTCTCAGTGTGCGTGAGGTGCTCAAGCGTCTGTGCAGCGAGGGCGTGATCACCCTCAATGCCGATAAAAGCTACAGCCTCCATGAAGAGGCTGCCAAAGTGCTCGAAGGTCGCGCCTGAGTCACGCCGCGCTGATCAGAAGTGCGGCTTGACCTTGCGACGCATGATGCCGTTGATCACCACTACCACCACGGCAATCGCAATGGCCAGGTACTGGAAGGTCTTTTCGCTGATCACGCCAATGTTCTGCAGGTAGGACAGGCCGAACATCGAGGCCAGCACGGCCAGGGCGATCAGAATCGAGTATTTCAAGCGTTGCTTTTGGGTCATGACGAAGTTCCTGAACCTTAAAGAATGTATCCGCTGTGTTTCGCCGCACATACCCGAAAATCGGGACGAACCGGGTCGGCTGCGTCTCATGTTACAGGCGATCAAAAATTTTGGCTTGTTCGGCGCTCACACGGGCCGTCGGTTTTAATCGTTGAGAGGGCAATCTTCTCGCGTCTTGCTGACTTGATTTCTCACACACCACAGGTAGCCATGCGGGAACCGTAAGGCCCAGAGCGCACACGAATCAGTGCGCTCAGGCTACAGGTATGTAGCCTTTTGGAGCGTTGACGTTTCCATGCCTGAAAGGTGAGTGACTGTGAACATTCAACATGCTGCCCCACTTCGTAGTTTGCAATTTTCGCCGCTATCTACCGACCTTCCCCAAACACCGCCAGATGTTGACGCTCAGGTGGGCGATACCACCGCCACCGCTGAGCCAGCGCTGCCGGATGGACGCCAGACACTGAGAAAAAAATTAAGCGACCGCCAGGAGCTGCATAACCTTGCCAAGGCCCTCGATACGGCGCTGGAGAAACTGCCCGAAGACGCAACACCAGAGGCCGTGGCCGCGTATTTCCTGTCCACCCATCTCACGCTTGCGTCCGCCGATGCGTCCCCACGCACCGCCAGCCTCGAATCGCTCATCAAAGCAGCAAGCCCTTACTATCCCAAGACCCGAGTAGAGCTGCAGGAGCTTGCCCAGAACCTCTGCGAGCACGTCCAGAAGCACCCATTGGGCAACTTGAGTGGTGCTCTGGCCTGGACACTGCCATTGAGCATTGAACATCAGCGCACGGCCTACAATGTCATCGCGTCGAATAGCGCGAATCTGCCAGGCTTGCCACTGCCCAAGCCTGGCGTCGGCGCCCTGGACTACCTTGCCAACGCCGTCACCCTGTCTCCACAACTGATGCAAGACCCTGCTGCCGCGCTGGAGAAACTGCTCGACTCACCGCAAGCCGCAGCGCTAGGCGCCGCGGTTCAAGCCAGTGTGGGCGGGATTGCCACAAGCAGCAGCGCCAATGACTATGTGCTGGCGACCATCCATTTGAGCCTCGACCCTGAAGCGCTGGATCAAAAATCCAATCGAAACATAGTGGCCGGCTTTGATTTGGGCGTCGAAATCCACAGGGACTCATCGCCCGCCTCCGTGGTTGAGGCCCTTGCCAATCACCTGAGCAGCACTGGCCGTACTTCCCCTGCTACCGCCGCGCTGGCAGCCCGGTTGCTGCTGATGCGGGTCGCCCCCCAGTTTTTGATCAAAGACATTCCAGCGTCAGTACGTTGCCACAGCCAGGCGTGGGCAAACTTATGTATCGCGGTGGCCGGTATCGAAGCCCACACGCCCGGGAGGACGATGAACATGAACTTCGCCGAAGTGATGTGCGCAGACCCGTCGCAATACCCAGCCAGTGAAGCGGCAAAGAAAAATGCACTGATTGACTGGTGTGTGGCCAACGACGTGATTTACCGCTTCGACGACGCACACTACACCGCGGAGGATTTCGAGTACGCCCGCACAGCTTTCAATGCTCAACATGAAGCGTTGAAAGAGGCGTCCGCTTTGCTCGACAAGCCCTTGCCGAATCGAGAAAGAATGGCACAAGAACGAATCCAGCAGCACTTGGGTGATGACTTTCCTCTGGATGACAAACTCTTTTGTCTGAATTATCACAAGATGGGGCTCAAGGGCCAACGCTTCGGCCCTCTCTACTCGCTGCGCGAGCTCACCATGCAAGGGCTGAAAATCAACACCAACGACTGGGTGATCCGCAATAACACCAAGGGCGTCAACCTGGGTGCCGTCGCTCTTTTCACCCACAGCCCACACTTCAACGTCCCCCAGGAATTTGATAAACAATTCGCCGAAGTAACGACCCATTGTAAAAAAATCCACCATTACACGTGGATGAATGCCATTACCCAGTTGCCTGTCGCAGATCGAGAGATTTTAAACAACGCAAAGCTTAGTTTTTATCAAGAGAACACCTACCGCAGCTCGCCTATTCCGTTTTGGCCAAACAAACTGTTCCACACCAGCCCAAGAGTTTTGATGCAAGCAGAGCTCAAGGGCGAGAAACACGTCTACGAATTCGACCCGGTCACCGCGACTATCAAAAAAGCTTCTTCGGGACGCATCGCAGCGGATGAATACATAGCCAATGAAGTCACCAAGATCGAAGCGCTCCCACTCAGCAAGAACCTGAATAATCTGGGTGTCGAAAAGACCCGAGAAGGCCCCCCTGTCAATACATTCAAAAACCCACGCATCCACGACATCGCCCAGATGATAGTCAACGCGCAGGGCATCGACAGTGACGCCGTCAGGCGGCAAGCAGAAGGTAGGACGTCTACGGAAAGGAACCGTGACACCCTCAATACCATCGGCGAATTTATCCTCGACCTGATTCCGCTGAGAACGGCCATCGTCAATTGGCGTAACGGCAACTATAAAGATGCGGCTGTCGATCTGGCATTTGACGTCTTCGGTTTTCTCACTGCCGGCGTGGGCACCGCGTCAAAACTGCTGAAGGGCGCGCATAAAACCAGCAACGCCATCAGCAAACTGGCGCGCGCCACCCGAATAATCGGCGCCGACGTCTTGAGCGCTTTCAACCCGCTGGGTGGTTTAGGCGATGCAGCGGTGGGCGCCGGCAAGCTGGCTCTGGCAGGTGCCGGCGCAGCCGGTGACGGCATACAGCGTCTGCGAGGCATGGCCAGGGGCAGCGACCTGATCGAGGCAGGCGCGCCCTTCGATGATGTCGCTATCGGCCTGTTCAAGCGTGGTGACAAAAACCTGGAAGCCTCTGCCGTTCTACATGAGGGCAAATGGTACGCCGTGGATGCGGGCACCCGGGAGCCTTACGGCCCGCCTCTCGAGGCGTTCGTTCCGACGCATACTTACATGCCTGTGGCATACGCCCCGAGTCATTCGCAAGCGCATCGATTCGACCCGATAGGTCGACCTACACGTCCCAGGATCAGCAGCAAAGTCACAAGAAAGGAGCTGCCCAAAGGCAGCTATGTAGAAAGCATGAAAGGGAAACTGGAGCCAGGGCACTTCCTGCGCGGTGACGGCAAAGATGAAACCCTGAAAAAATTCATCGAGGAAATGTACGAGACCTATGACGCCCTCAAAGAGGGCGCCCTGCCACCACGCATAGTAGCGCCGCAAATCTCCAAGACCGCGCCCGCAGCCGAAGTGATCACAGAGGCACTGAAAGTTTCCAATGGCATCGTGTTCGGAGAGTCCCATAAAGAGATGGCCAGCTTTAAGTTGCTCTTCGACAACGTTGAGAAATTCAAACAGGAGGGGGTGAAGAAGATCTATTTCGAGGGCGTCATCGACTTACCTTCCAAGGGCATTGTCGATGATGGCATCGGCAACCTTGCCAATCCCGACCTCCCTCGCACCCAACCGACATTTGACGAGCTCAAAGCCAAATTCGAATTGCATGGCATCGAAGTGTTGCCGCTTGATCACTATTATTTAACCCGGCATAAAGACGCAAAACTAGGCCGCACCGAGACAGGGTTCGGCTCCAGGCAACGCCTCGAAGAGTTCAATTACTATGCGTCAGAAGTGATCCAGGCCAACTCCGGAACGGAAAAGTGGCTTGCCTTGGTCGGTCAATCACACATGAATACCACTGAGGGTGTTCCTGGCTTGGCCGAGATGACAGGCAGCATCAGTATCGGGGTCTTCGACAAACCTTCGCCCAACGTACGAAACCCTCTCTCCCCCACAGACTTGCCAGGTGACCTGGTTATTCAGGTTTAACCCTGCCCTGCGCTTCGAGCGACAGTGTGTCGCTCGAATGTGCGTGTTTATCCCCGCTGCACCCAGCGCTGGTGCAGCCCACGTGCCAGCGCATCCAGCGCGAACCCCAACAGCCCGATCACCACCACCATCGCCATCAACTCCGAATACGCCAGGCGATCACGGGTATCGAGGATGTAATAGCCCAGGCCTGCACTGACCCCGAGCATCTCGCACGGCACCAGCACGATCCATAGGATACCGATGGCCAGGCGTACGCCGGTCAGCACATGCCCGACCACACCAGGAATGATGACTCGACGCAACGTCTCCCAGCGCGTGGCGCTCAGGCTCTTGCTCAACTGCAACCACCGCGGGTCGAGTTGACGCACGCCGGCTGCGGTGTTGAGCACGATCGGCCATACCGCGGCAAACGCCAGCAGGAAATAGATCGGCTGGTCGCCTACCCCCATGAGCATCACCACGATAGGCATCCAGGACAACGGCGAAATCATCCGCAGAAACTGGAAGGCCGGCGTGGTCGCCGCTTCCAGTCTGCGCGAACTGCCCACCAGCAGCCCCAGTGGCACCCCCACTAACAGTGCGAGAAACAGCCCGACAAAAATGCGCTTGAGGCTCACGGCGATGTGCAGGTACAGCTCGCTGCGCCCAAGCAATTCCCACAGGCTGCTTGCGGTGGCCGCCAGCGAAAAACGCGCCGACAGGCCATCGGCCTCGCCGAACACTTTCACACCCAGCCACCACAGCAACATCAAACCTGCCAAGCCGCTCAACCCCAGCGACCAGCCCAGGATTCTACCGTTGTTCAAACGCCAATCTCCTCATGCCGCTCATAGCCGTCCGGCAAGCCGAAGGTTTTCATGCCGCCCACCGCTTCGATCGCCTGACGCACAAAGCGATCATCCACCAGGTCCTTGGCGACAAACGCCGGATCGAGGTCAGCGAGGAATTTCTTGTCGCCTTCGATCAGAGTGTCCTTCAAGCGCCGCACCAGTTCCTCGGTATAGCTCGGAAATGGATAAGGCTGGAAATCGATGCGGTGCTCGTCCCAATTGGCATGCTGGATCGCCCCGTCCGCCAAATAGGCGGCGCGGTCGCTGGCAGCCGGGGCCAGGACTTTGCTCAACACCGGCTCGGCGTGTGGCGTGTAACGGTTCGGGCCATCCTTGGACAAGAGTTTCACCGCCTCTTCGCGGTTGTCGCGGGTCCACACCTGGGCCTTGACGATGGCGTTCACCACCTTCTGCGACCACTCCGGGCGGTTGGTCAGGTCGTGCTCGTGCATGAACACCACGCAGCACGCGTGGTTGCGCCATACATCACCGGTAAAGCGCTGCACGCGGCCGACCTTGAGGTTCTCGGCCAGCGCGTTGAACGGCTCGGCGACGATATAGCCGTCGATGCGCTTGCTGGCCAGTGCGGGCGGCATGTCCGACGGCGGTAATACGATCAGGTTGACTTCATTGGCGGCAATCGAACTGCCGGTCGCACGCGTCACCGGCGTGAGGCCGTTGTCGCGGAACAGTTGCTGCACCACCACGTTATGGATCGAGTACCAGAACGGAATCGCCACCGACTTGCCGCCCAGTTGCTTCACGTCGGTTATGCCTGGCGATACGGTCAGGCCCGAGCCGCCCACATGGTTCCAGGCCACGACTTTGGCCGGCACCTTGCTGCCGTAGCGCGCCCACACGGTCATCGGTGACAGCAGATGAATCACGTTGACCTGCCCTGAGATGAACGCCTCGATCACCTGAGCCCAACTGCGCAACAGCACCGGACGTTCGGCCTTGATGCCTTCGGCTTCGAACAGGCCGTTGTTGTGGGCAACCAGCAACGGCGTAGCGTCGGTGATCGGCAGATAACCGATACGCACCGGCGCGTCGGGCTCATTGGCGGCGCGCGCCTGCAGGCTGCTCAACAGCGGCAAGGCGCCGGCGGCACTGAGCACCGCCGAGAGTTTGAGAAAGTCACGGCGCGAGTGGGTCAGGTCATCCAGACACATGGCTAAGCTCCTGTTGTTCAAGGGGGTTGGGTTGAGGGCGGCTCGCCTGCCGTAAGGTTTTCAGAATATCGATACGCAGCGCGCCGATGGCCTCGACCTGTTCGTCCCGAGGTTGCGGCAAGTCGATATGCCATTCACCCAACGTCCGCGCCGGGCGGTTACCCAGTAGCAGGATGCGGTCGGACAGCAGTAGCGCTTCGTCAATGTCATGGGTGATCAATACCGCCGCCGAACCTTGCTCACGGTTGACCTTGAGCAGCAGGTGCTGCATGTCGGCGCGGGTCACTTCGTCCAGCGCGCCGAAGGGCTCATCCAGCAGCAGCACTTGAGGCTGGCGGGCCAGGCAGCGGGCCAGCGCGGTGCGCTGGGCCATGCCGCCGGACAGTTGCGCCGGGAACTGCTGGCGCGCATGTTCCAGGCCTACCGCCGCGATGGCGTGGTCGACACGACGGCGGCGCTCTTCAACACTCAGGTGCGGCTGGCGGGCGAAGTCCAGGCCGAAGGCGACGTTTTTTTCCAGGTTCAACCAGGGCAACAGGCTGGGGTCTTGAAAGGCCACCGCCACCCGTGGGTGCGGACCGCTCAAGGGTTCGCCCAGCACGTGCACACGACCGGCCTGGGGTAGCTGCAAGCCGGCAAGCACACGCAGCAGGCTGGATTTGCCCACGCCGCTGGGCCCCAGGATCGACACCACTTCGCCCGCCTGCAACTGCAAGTCAAACCCTTGCAGTACCGGGCCGCTGGCATACCCCAGGCAAATCCCCTGGGCCGTCATGACCGCCTGGCTCATAGGTTGGCCTGGCGCTGCAACTCAGTGCGCAGTTGCACCAGGCTGGGCGTCACAATCGGCACAAATGCCGACTCGCGCCAGCGCCGCGCAAAGCCACTACCGTGGGCGGTGAGGTAGGCTTTGCCGCCACTGGCCTGCAGTTCAAGCTGCACGGCGCTGGCGGCGGTTTCTGCCAGGGCAATGCGCAGCTTGAACAAGGGGATCGGCTCGGCAGCAAAACGCCCAGCCAGCAACCCGCTCTTGAGCTCGCTGACCAGATGGTCCAGCGTCGCCCGCAAGGCTTCCAGCTCTTCGCGCAACACCGTACGGCTGGCCCCCAGATGATTGGCCACCTCGGCCAGGGAGCGGCGGGCCAGGCCAATCGACATGCCGCACTGCAAACCAAGGAACGCCGGGCGCACTGCCGGCAGGAACTTGCGCGCGTCCTCGTGCAGCAACCAGTCACGGCTCAGCTCCACGCCTTCCAGGCCAAGGGCAGCGGTGTTGCTCGATTGCAACCCAAGCAGCTCCAGATCGCGGGAGCGCTGCAAGCCCGCCACTGAATCCGGGATCGCCAGGATAAACGGCGTACCACCGCCCGCATGTTCGATAGCAGCTGCGGCGACAAAACCATTCTTGCGCAGGTTGGTCACCCAATGCAGACGACCGTTGAGCGTCCAGCCATGCTCGTTGGGCTCGGCGCTGATCTGCAACGACTCGATACCCGATATGAACTTCATCGCATTCGACAGCCCGGTGGCTCCGGCCAACTTGCCGCTGAGCAGGTCCGGCATCAGGTGTTCGCGCAGGCGCTGATTGGGGCTCTGCAACAAGTACTCGATAAACGAGCGCTGGCCCCAGCACACAAATGCCGCCGCCAGGGAATGGCTGGCCACATTGGCGATGGCCTCGACCGCACCCGCCACATCACCGCCCAGCCCGCCCAGTTGGGTGGGCACACCGATTTTCAGAATATTGGCTTCTGCCAGGCGTGGCAGCACTTCCTGTGGATCGCAACTGCCCACGTCCAGGGCCTGCGCTTGAACATCGAGCCAACGGCTCAAGATTGGGTCAAGCATTCATGTCTCTCCTTTTACAGCAGGTGGACCAACGCCGATTCAGCTTGCCGGTTTTTCCCAGCGGTACTGCGCCAGTTCCGGGTTCAGCGGGGTACGGGCAAACACGTTAGCGAAATTGCACAGGGTTGCCAGGCTTACGCCCAGGATGACCTCCAGCGCGTGGCCCTTGGTATAGCCGGCCGCGAGAAACGCCTCAAAGCCGGCATCGCTGACATCACCCCGAGTGGCGATCACTTCACGGGTAAAGGCGGCGAGTGTCTCATAGCGAGTGTCAGGCAGCTCACCCAGCCGGCGCAGGGCCTCGATCACGTTCTCGGGCAGCTTGGCCTTGTTGCGCGCAACGGCGGTGTGGCCGGCGACACAGAAATCGCACCCGTGGGTAGTAGCAGCAATCAACTGCACCACTTCGCGGTCGGCCAGGCTCAGTTCGGCCTTGGCATTCAAGCCGGAGACAGTGATATAGGTTTCCAGCGCCGCCGGTGCATTGGCCAACACCGCCAGCAGATTAGGAATGAAACCCGAGGCCTTCTGCGCATTTTCCAGGAAAGGTTTCGCCGCTTCCGGGGCGGTGTCAGGGGTGAGCAACGGTACACGGGACATGGAGTGGTCTCCTGTTGGGTTCGAGTGCGCCAGTCTGTTGGTTCTAAAAAAATCGCTCAATAGGCTAAAGTAGCGATTACTTGCTCTTGAGTCTTTCCATTAGATGAATTCGTCCAGCACTCTTGTCGATTGGTTATTAGATAGCCTTGAACTCAATACCAATTTGTTTCACGTCGGCCGCTACTGCGGTGACTGGCACGCCAGCACGCACAGCCTGGCCCAGGCAAGCTTCCATTTGATCGTGCAGGGCGATTGCTGGCTGCATATCGACGGTGATCCAACGTCCCGGCACCTGAACAATGGTGACGCCGTGTTTCTACTGCGTGACCTGGCCTATCGGTTGTCCGGGGAAAGTATCGCGGCAAGCGCCCAAGAGTGCCCTCGCCGGCCGATGCTGCCCCTCGATAGCAGTGCCATGGATGGCGTGGGCCTGGTTTGCGGCTTCTTCCATTTCCAATCCGGCTTGTCGGCGATGATTGTCGACAGCCTGCCCGCCTGGATCATCCTGCGTGCCGGTGATCCATCGTTGACCGCTGCGCGCAATCTGTTCGAATTGATCCTGCAGGAGTGCGAGCGCCTACCCGCGCCCTCCTCGGCCTTGCTCGAACGTCTCTGCCACTTGTTGTTTTTATATGTACTGCGCCAGCAAGTCATCGACAACACCGAGCTGGGCGGCCTGGCAGCGCTGGGCCGGCAACCGGCATTTGCCGGCCTGCTGGAGCAGCTGATTGCGCGCCCGGCCGAGCCCTGGAGCCTGGAAAGCATGGCGGCGTGCACGGGGTTATCCCGTTCGGCGTTTTTCAAGCGTTTCAGGGAGTTATGCGGGCAGTCGCCGGGGCAGGTATTGCTGGTGATACGTATGCGCCATGCCTGTGGGCTGCTCAAGGCGGACCAGACCGTGGCCGAGGTCTCGCTGGCAGCCGGGTATCAGTCGGTGGCCGCATTTACCCGGGCCTTTCATAAAGTCACCGGGCAGCAACCTGGCGCCTATCGCAGGGCACAAGCCTAACCTTGTAAACCCGTGCCGGGCCGAGCACGCAAGTGCACCAACCAATCCGTGACGGCCGAGCAACTGGCACTGGCCTGGGTATTGGCCCAAGGTGACTACATCATCCCAATCCCCGGGACCAAGCGGCGTACCTACTTGCAAGAGAATGTCGCGGCGGTATCGATCACCCTCAGCAAGGACGAACTGGCTGGGCTGGATGCAATCTTCCCGGCCGATGCAACCGCCGGTTTGCGCTACCCCAAGGAAGTGATGGCCCTGTTGGATATCTAATTTTCAGCGTGCTGATCAACGGCCTGAATACTCCCGTGCGAAGCGCGGGAGCCAGACTATTCTGACAGCTCCCAGTGTAAAAACCCGCCACACAGGAGGTGTGTCATGCACGCGACTGAGCAGCCGATCCGCTTGGAGCAGATCAGTCAGGAACGCTTCATCCAGGCCCCAATCGAAATTGTCTACGACTATGTTACCCAGCCCGACCGCTGGCACGAATGGCACCCCACCTCCCTCAGCGCCGACACCGGCACCCGCGGCTCATTACCGGTCGGCTCGCGCTTTACTGAAGACATCGACCTGCTGGGCATTCGCGTATCCATGAGCTACCGCGTGCAAATTGCCCGCTGCCCCGATGAGTTCAGGACCGTGTTCACCTCACTGGCGGTGGACGGTTGTATCCATTATTTTTTGCAAGCCCATCAGGGTGGCACTCGGTTCAAGCGCGTATTGACGTATGAAACCGAACTGCAACTCGCTACCTTGCACAAACGCATGATCAAACTCTCCGCCATTGCCCTGGACCAGCTCAAGCAGCGGTTGGAAAGCCCAGGCTTCGTATAATTTAGAAACATTACCAGCGCGTCTCAGTGTAAAAAGCAGGGAGAATGCGCGGTTTATTGCTGCGCTTTCAGTGAGACCCCTGATGAAAAACCCATTGCGACTGGCCTTGCTCTGCACCCTGCTTGCCACCCCCCTGGCCCAGGCCGCCGAGCTGATTCCCATCGATGTACACCGCGATGCCAATTGCGGTTGCTGCAAAAAATGGATCAGCCATCTGGAAAACAACGGTTTCAAGGTCAACGACCACGTTGAAGCAGACATGAGCGCGGTCAAGCAACGCCTGGGCGTCGCCCCGCGCCTCGGTTCGTGCCATACCGCTGTGATCGACGGCAAGTTCGTCGAAGGCCATGTACCCGCCGAGCAGGTGTTGGCCTTGCGCCAGCGTCATGACCTGCTGGGTCTTGCCGCACCGGGCATGCCTTTGGGCTCGCCGGGTATGGAAGTGGAAGGGCGTAGCGAGGCGTATCAAGTCATCGGTCTGACCCGTGAAGGCAAGGATGTGGTGGTGGCCGACTACCCGGCCCACTGACCGGTGCTGAC
>NZ_JPRX01000001.1:299345-300223 GCF_000737955.1 Pseudomonas sp. BRG-100
CGAGTTCCCCAGTACGCAATACACTATCAGTCGCAGCACTCCGTTATACGTCACGCCGACTTATATCCAGCTCTCCGGATTTACATTCATGCTGGGAGATTACCCCAGCCTCCTCCCCGCCAACACCCCTGGCAATACGACGCAACTGAGCGTGGGCGGCGGTACCGGGCCTTATACTTACTCATCCGATAAAAGCTATATCGCTTCTGTCAGTACAACTGGAGCGGTTTCCTCACGGGGCAATGGTCAAACAACCATCCGAATCACGGACTCTTCGAGTCCGCCACAGACCGTAACCGTCGGAGTGTACGTTACCAACGTGATCTGGGTTTACAACAACGGTGTAGGCGCGCACGAAGAAGTGTATGAAAGGGCGATAGAGCGGGACATGACCCTACCCACCCTTAATGAACAGAAGCTTATGCAACAGCAGTACGCCGGTCGTTGGCCGATGCCAAATAATTACTATTGGTCGCGCACCCATTACAAAACTGAGTTTGGGATTTACTATTATTGGACCACTAACTTGGCGTCAGGAGTAACGGCATGGTTCGCCACCGTCAACAGCAACCGTTTTAACTCGATAGCGGTCAATAGTAATAAAATAGAAAACTAGCCGCACACCCGCTTGAACGGGGGCAGTTCTATTTAACCGTAGACTGTCCCTTTTTTCAGGGTGAATGGCAGCCACTCAGCAAAGACTAACAACGCTTCAAAGAGGTCGCGGAAATATATCTAAAGCTAATGGAAAAACCGAAGGTAGTCGCCCTGACATATCGCCTGAAAAGGGCTTTCCAGAACAAATGTTAATTCTCACTTAATCCCATCCAAACAGCATCCGAATACCCTACTCGGAGCTCCGTCCATGCCCCTGGCCG
>NZ_JPRX01000001.1:301100-408437 GCF_000737955.1 Pseudomonas sp. BRG-100
GGACTGGTGAACCCTATCGGCCTGGAAGACTGGAAAGCCCTCGGTGTGCCCTACCAGAGCGTCGACCAGTGGTACCAGCGCGAGCTGAAAATGAGTGCCGACGGGGTGCGCAAATATGAACGCGACACCTATTATGGCGGGCGCTGGAAGCCGGAATACGAACGCTGGGTGGATATGCTCGCCGGCCTGAACAAAGGCCCGGGGCATACCCAAGTCGCGTGGAACTCGGCATTGATTTACGACATGATCTTCACCCAACCGGTGTACTACGAATTCAAGGATCTGAAGGTGCCCACCCTGTTGCTAATTGGCACCAGCGACACGACTGCGATCGGCAAGGATGTGGCGCCGCCCGAGGTCAAGGCCAGGATTGGCAATTACCAGGTGCTGGGCAAGCAGGTGGCCAAGCTGATTCCCCACGCCACACTGGTGGAATTCCCCGGCCTGGGCCATGCGCCACAGATGGAAGAACCGGAGCAGTTTCATAAAGCGCTGTTGCAGGGTATGAATGCCCTTTGATTTCGAGGCCCATGGCATGTCGATACAGATCGCAGTGATAGATGACTGGCAGAACGTCGCCAGTGACGTGGTGGATTGGTCGGCGCTGGACGGCGTGGGTCAGGTACATTTTCTCCACGACTACCCCGCTGATACGGCGACAATGGTTGAACGCTTGAAGGGCTTCGAGGTGATTTGCGTCATGCGCGAACGCTCCACCTTCGACAAGGCCTTGCTGCAAGGGCTGCCCAAGCTAAAATTGCTGGTCACCGGCGGTATGCGCAATGCTGCCATCGATATTGCCGCCGCCAAGGCCCTGGGTATCCAGGTGTGCGGCACCGACAGCTATAAACATGCGGCGCCGGAACTGACCTGGGCGCTGATCATGGCCTCTGCGCGCAATCTGCTGGCCGAAGCCAACTCGCTGCGCGCAGGCGGATGGCAGGTGGGCCTGGGCGGTGACCTGCATGGCAAGACCCTGGGCAGTATCGGCCAGAAAGAGTCCATGCATAGGAGCGAGCTTGCTCGCTCCTACACTGATCGGCATTAGACGTGACTATCCGATTTGATCACGGCATTTTCACAAGGCCTTCACTTTTCGACCTATAAGGTCAGGCCTACCTACTCCAGTGAATCACTTGGCCCGCCCTCTCCTCGCGGGCCTTTTTTTTGCGTGCGCAAACCTTTATCAGCCATCACGCCTGATCGCTGTCATGGTAAAGCACAGGGGCAGTTGCGCGGCCTGATGCTCATATTGATCGTAGAGTTCTTCCCGGTTGGAATGCGGGTATTCCTGCAAATGAGCGATCTGCAACTGCGCTGCGATAGCCGCGCTGAGCACACTGCCCAGGGTATGTACATACCAATAGGAGGTCGGCCCGGGCCGCTCGTCCTTCCCTTCATAGACAATTGCCTCCTGCAGCACAAAGGGTTCACGCTGGAAGTAAGAACTGGCAGGCAGCATCGGGTTGGCCCCACAGGGGTCAAACACCTCAAGAAAGGGATGGGTTTCGTACATGACCAACGTACCGCCGGGCTTCAGCACACGGGCAACCTGGCGCATGAACAACGCCACATCCGGCATCCAACCCAGTACGCCAATGGTCACCAGGGCAATATCGAACCGTGCCTGCAAACGCTCCGGCAAATGGTGGATATCGGTCTCAATGAAATCAGGGCTGTGTGGCGAGACCTCGGCCAATTCCCGCGCCTGTTCAAGAAACTCCCGGGATTGATCAACCCCCACCACCGAACGGGCCCCCAAGCCATACAACGAAAGGCTTTCGCGTCCGTTGTTGCAGCACAATTGCACCACGTCCTTGCCCACCACACCTATCTCATGCAGCAACGCGGTGATAGTGGGGTCAAGGCAGGAAAAGTCAGGTTCGGCCACCGAGGCCAGTAGCTCCCTCCAGGTCGCCGTGTCTTTGTGCAACCGGGCCGATTCGTCCCAAGCGTTTTTATTGCTGGCAATCGCCTCTTGCGCTGAGGGCATGTCCATTGCGTCTCCAGAAAGTCAATACAGCGGGCTTAGGAACATAAGCCAAATATCTGCCAGATAAAACCCGCAGCCCCAGCGAAACTTATGGCCAAGCCTACCGGTCATTAAGCCATCGCGTGTTCAGCCCTTGAACGCCGCTCTTGAAGGTCGCACTGTGGCCCATCATTCAGATCTGCGTACCGCCCTTTCCCTGGACAGCCTGAACTTCTTTCTTGCGGATGTTCGCGACGGTCTCGGGCCGTACCTGGCGATCTACCTGCTGGCGGTCCATAAATGGGACCCGGCCAGTATCGGCGTAGTCATGACCCTGGCCGGTATCGCCGCCTTGATCACCCAGGGCCCGGCGGGTGCGCTGATCGACCGAACCCGCAGCAAGCGTGCAGTCATCGCGATTGCCGCGCTGCTGGTCACCGGCAGTTGCCTGATACTGCCCTTCGTCAGTTCATTTGGTTGGGTGGCGCTGACCCAGGCCGCCAGCGCCGTTGCCGCATCGGTATTCGCCCCGGCCATTTCTGCCATCTCCCTTGGTATTACCGGCCCCCGTGCTTTCACTCGGCGTACCGGGCGCAACGAAACCTTCAACCACGCCGGCAACGCTGTGGCCGCACTGCTGGCCGGGGGCCTGGCGTATCTGTATGGGCCGGTGGTGGTGTTTTACCTGATGGCGTTTATGGCGGTCGCCAGTGTCATTGCGGTCAGTTGTGTTTCTGGCAAGGCGATTGATCATGACGTGGCCCGTGGCTTCGATCCCGCCCATCACAGTGACCATGAGCAGCCATCGGGCCTGACAGTCTTGCTGGCCAACCGCCCGTTGCTGCTGTTCGCCGTGTGCTGCGCGCTGTTTCACCTGGCCAATGCCGCGATGCTGCCACTGGTCAGCCAGAAACTGGCGCAGATCAACCTGCAGATGGCCACCCCCCTGACCTCAGCCTGCATTGTCGCTGCACAGTTGGTCATGGTCCCGATCGCCTGGCTGGTCGGGCTCAAGGCTGATATCTGGGGGCGCAAGCCGCTGTTGCTGGCCGGCTTTCTGATCCTGCCGCTGCGTGGCGTGCTGTATACCCTGTCCAGCGATCCGTATTGGCTGGTGGCGGTGCAGATGCTTGACGGTATCGGCGCGGGTATTTTCGGCGCGTTGTTCCCGGTCATCGTCAAGGACCTGACCCAAGGCACCGGGCGTTTCAATGTCAGTCTAGGCGCCCTTTCCACTGTGTTCGGCCTCGGCGCGGCGCTAAGCAGCAGCCTGGCCGGCTTCGTGGTGCAACAGGCCGGCTATAACGCAGCCTTTCTGACCTTGGCGGGCGTGGCGGGCGTGGCGTTGCTGCTGTTGTGGCTGGCGATGCCGGAAACCCTGGCAAAACCCAGCCTGCAGGTGCCGGTAATGGGCTGAAGCAGAGCCCCCCTGTCATCCAAGGTGCTCTGCCCCGCCCGCGTTCAGGAAATAAAGATGCCTGCGCCATTCAACTGAGTCATGTTCACGCCCATTAACATCACCGAGTTGTCACCAAAGGCCAGCACGGTGTTGTCCTCGAACGTCGAGGCATAAGAGCGGTAATCGTAATCCTGACCCAGGCCAGCCATACCCATGAACACCAGTTTATCGCTGGCCTGGTAACCCTGGATCCGGTCGTTGCCGAAGATGCCGTCGAACAGGAAGGTATTACTGCCACCGCCTGCAACCATCAGGTCATTGCCGGTGCCGCCAACAAATACGTCATTACCCGGGCCTCCGATCAGGTGATCGTCGCCGCCCAAGCCGAACAGCCAATCACCCGTGGCATGAGCGGTGAGGACATTGTCATGCGCATCGCCGTTGGTAGAGGCCACGTAGTGCGTAAGGTCGTTACCGGCCAGCAGGCCATCGCCGGTCACCTTATAAGTGATGTCATTGGAGCCCCAAGGGATTGAAGTCCAGGGTATATAGGCCTTCTCTTTGCTGACCAATGCGCCGATATCCCGGGTCATACTGATACCGCCATAGGCGTCGTTGACATACAACGTGCCATCGCCGTCATTGGCAAAGCTGAAGGCGCCCAGTGGCTTTTGCAGTTCGAAGACGTTATTGCCCTGCCCCCCCAGCAGGATGTTGTAGCCGCCGTCATCGCGGAAACGATCATCACCTGCGCCACCTTCCAGGAAGTCATTGCCCGCTCCGCCCTTGAGCAGGTCGTTGCCCTCGGTACCGAAGATGAAGGTATTGCCGGTGTGTTTTTCGGCGTAGCGGTTCAGGTCTTGCACCCAGGTGGTTTCACGCGTGGCCTCGCTGAGGCTGGAGACTACGATAGTCGAGTCTTTGCTGGTCAGGTCGTAGAAATCCGAGGACGCGATACGCTTCATGCCTTGGATGTAACCGTCCAGGGAGTGAGCCTTGCCGACTCCCCAGTTGAGGGCATTGGGTAAATGCGCCCAGGCCGAGGCGTAGTTATCGGTAAAGCTGACCAGGTTATTGGCCGCCGAATCCCAAACGCTATCGTTACCCCAGCGCAGTGCCGACGTATTGATGCCTTCGCCATCAATGGCCTTGAACACCAGGTCATTCTCATAGCCGATGTTCAAGATCCGAGTGTCACCCGAACGTTGTGTGGGTGAGGCAAAGGTGACGTAGTTGGCATCCTCGAAGAAACCGCCCCAATGATCATGGCTCAAGGTCGCCAAGCTGTTGGCCCCGAGTGCGCCGAGGCTATGGCCGGTGATCAGGATATCCTTGCCGGTCAAGCCCTGGCTCCTGGCGTAGCTGGCGACGTTCTCCAATAAGCCACTGAACGCGAACTGAGCATAATTGGCGGCGTATCCGGGAACGGCGGCAGCAGCCAGATCGCTGGCGACGTCGCCCAATCCATCCCAGGACAAGCCAAAGGACGTCCCACGAAAGGCAACCCCCATGGCGATCAGCTTACCCAAGCCATCGTACTGCCCCACAATCTTGACGTTGGCGGAGGGAGCCAATACCGTCTCGCCCCAAAAGGTGCCGTACTCGTCGACTTTCTGCGTCACCCCCAGTGCTTGCGCACCGATAGGCGCCCAGCCGCCAGCGGTCAGCGGTTGGCCGCTGGCGTCATAAGCGTAATCGGACAAGGCCAAAGCGTCGTTCAGCAGCGCCTTGGCCTTCTGGCCCGTCATGCTCTTGTAATCGAAAACCCCCATACCCATTGCCCCTTTTCAGATGACTTTTGATGTGGCCTCAGTGCCCATGGCCGGGACAGATTGGTGATGGACGGGAAAGGACTGTCAATCGTTACCTAAAAAATGAATACCTGCCCGCCGGCCCGAGCTTTGGTTTCAGCGCTTCGAATCACGCAAGGCGCGGAACATCGTCGTCGACTGCCATACAACTGTCGCCTCACATATGCGACAATGCGCGCCAAATTCCAACACACATCCCAAATTTTCCGCTCAGCGACCGGGTTTCGCGCCTTGATGTCGCTGTTGACGCATGCCTGAAGGCACCTGCCGTCACGCTCGCAACCCATTGATAGGTAAAGTAATTGATCTCCACAGCTAACATCACCATGCAGTTCGGCGCCAAGCCGCTCTTCGAGAACGTCTCGGTCAAGTTCGGCGCCGGCAACCGCTATGGTTTGATCGGGGCCAACGGTTGCGGCAAGTCGACCTTCATGAAAATCCTCGGTGGCGACCTCGACCCGTCCGGCGGCCAGGTCATGCTGGAGCCGAATGTGCGCCTGGGTAAACTGCGCCAGGACCAGTTCGCCTACGAAGAATTCACCGTGCTCGACACCGTGATCATGGGCCACGAAGAGCTGTGGAAGGTCAAGGCCGAGCGCGACCGTATCTACTCGCTGCCGGAAATGAGCGAAGAAGACGGCATGGCCGTGGCCGAGCTGGAAACCGAGTTCGCCGAAATGGACGGCTACACCGCCGAATCCCGCGCCGGTGAGTTGTTGCTGGGCCTGGGGATTCCCCTGGAGCAGCATTTCGGCCCGATGAGCGAAGTGTCCCCAGGCTGGAAACTGCGTGTATTGCTGGCTCAGGCGCTGTTCTCGGACCCTGAAGTGCTGTTGCTCGACGAACCGACCAACCACCTGGACATCAATACCATCCGCTGGCTGGAAAACATCCTCACCCAGCGCTCCAGCCTGATGATCATCATCTCTCACGACCGTCACTTCCTGAACAGCGTGTGCACCCACATGGCTGACCTGGACTACGGCGAGCTGCGCCTGTTCCCGGGCAACTACGACGAGTACATGACCGTGGCGACCCAGTCCCGCGAGCAGTTGCTGTCGGACAACGCCAAGAAGAAAGCGCAGATCTCCGAACTGCAATCCTTCGTCAGCCGCTTCTCGGCCAACGCCTCCAAAGCCAAGCAGGCCACGTCCCGTGCCAAGGCGATCGACAAGATCCAACTGGCCGAAGTCAAGCCGTCGAGTCGTGTGAGCCCGTTCATCCGTTTCGAGCAGAACAAAAAGCTGCACCGCCAGGCGGTCATGGTCGAAAAGATGGCCAAAGGCTTTGACGGCAAGCCGCTGTTCAAGGACTTCAGCTTCCAGGTTGAAGCTGGCGAGCGCGTGGCAATCATCGGCCCGAACGGTATCGGCAAGACCACCCTGCTGCGCACCCTGGTCAACGAACTGACCCCGGATGCCGGCAGCATCAAGTGGACCGACGCCGCCGAACTGGGCTACTACGCCCAGGACCACGCCCACGACTTCGAAGACGACGTGAGCCTGTTCGACTGGATGGGCCAGTGGACCCAAGGCGAACAAATGATCCGTGGCACTCTGGGCCGCATGTTGTTCTCCAACGACGAAATCCAGAAGTCGGTCAAAGTGATCTCCGGTGGTGAGCAAGGCCGCATGTTGTTCGGCAAGCTGATCCTGCAAAAGCCGAACGTGCTGATCATGGACGAACCGACCAACCACTTGGACATGGAATCCATCGAGGCGCTGAACCTGGCACTGGAAAACTACCCGGGCACGCTGATCTTCGTCAGCCACGACCGCGAGTTCGTATCGTCTTTGGCCACCCGCATCATCGAGTTGAGCCCAAGCGGCGTGATCGACTTCAGCGGCACCTATGACGACTACCTGCGTAGCCAGGGTGTGGTGTTCTAAGAACGCCCTCAGCTTCCAGGGCAGTCAGATCCAAATGTGGGAGGGGGCTTGCTCCCGATAGCAGTGTTTCAGTCAATAGATCTGTTGGCTGACACTCTGCGATCGGGAGCAAGCCCCCTCCCACATTGGTTAGAGCAGTGGCATCATGGCCGCACCGCCCGCCAGCGATCGAGTACCCATGCCTGCCGCCCCCTCCTCCCTGTCGATCACCCTGCAGATCGTCTCCATCGTGTTCTACACCTTCATAGCCTTTATCTGCATCGGCCTGCCGATTGCGGTGATTCCAGGCTATGTGCACGAACAACTGGGTTTCAGCGCAGTTGTCGCCGGGGTCACCATCGGTTCGCAATACCTGGCCACGCTGCTCAGCCGCCCGATGGCCGGGCGGATGTCGGATAACGTCGGCACCAAGCGTGCGATAGTGCTGGGCCTGGCCGGCATCCTGATCAGCGGCGTGCTGACCTTTATCGCCACCCTGGTGGACAGCCTGCCAGCCTTGAGCCTGGGCATTCTGATCGTCGGTCGCCTGTTGCTGGGCGTGGCCCAGGGCCTGATTGGCGTGGGCACCATCAGTTGGTGCATGGGCGCGGTGGGGACTGAACACACGGCCCGCTCGATCTCCTGGAATGGCATTGCCTCCTACGGCGCCATTGCCGTTGGTGCGCCGGTCGGCGTGGTGATGGTGGCGGAATATGGCTATACCAGCCTGGGAGTTGCCCTGTCGGTGTTGGCGGGGCTGGGGCTGGTGCTGATCCGCAATAAACCGTCGGTGCCGGTGGTGCGCGGTGAGCGGCTGCCGTTCTGGGCAGTGTTCGGGCGAATCGCACCGTTCGGCACCAGCCTGTGCCTGGCGTCGATTGGCTACGGCACGCTGACGACCTTCATTACCCTGTATTACCTCAATCGTGGCTGGAGCGGCGCGGCGTATTGCCTGACGGTATTTGGCGCGTGTTTTATTCTCTCGCGCCTGATGTTCATTTCTGCCATCAGCCGGTTTGGTGGGTTTACCGCCGCCATCGCCTGCATGAGCATCGAAATCCTGGGCCTGACGCTGCTGTGGCTGGCGCCGTCCACCGGCGTCGCCTTGATCGGTGCCGGGCTGACCGGCTTTGGCCTGTCGCTGGTGTACCCGGCGCTGGGGGTTGAAGCCATCAAGCAAGTGCCGGACAGCAGCCGAGGTGCGGGGCTGAGTGCCTATGCGGTGTTTTTCGACCTGGCGCTGGCGATTGCCGGGCCGTTGATGGGCGCCGTGGCGTTGAATCTTGGCTACGGCTGGATCTTCTTCTGTGCCGCGTTGCTGTCGGTCAGCGCACTCGCCCTGACCGTACTGCTCAGGCGCCGCGCCTACTGATCAGCCGTCTGCAGGCCGGCACGCGTCGCCTCACCGAGGGTTCGGCTGAAAAAGCGCCCGGCTTCAGAGACCATATCGCGGTGAATACCTTCGCGGTCGACGCCATCGGCATCGGTGCAGATGCCTGGCATTGTCGCCAGTTGATCGCTGTCGCATGGCGCCATGAATACAAAGTGCCCTGCCCCGGCTAACAGCTTGAAGTCCGGTGGCTCTGGGAGCTTACGCGCCAGGGCGGCAGCGTTTTTGTCCACCGCCACCAACTGGTCGCCGTCGCCACTGTAGAGCAACACCGGCACGTGCACATCGGCCAGAGTGTGGCGGCCGAACATCAGGCTCAGTGGCGCCATCAGCATCAAGGCATGGATGCGTGGGTCGGCCTGGGGCTGCAAGTCGTCGCGGTCGACCACCAACTCGCCCTTGGTGGTGCAGGCATCACGGTCCTCGGGGCGTTGTTGGCAGTAACGGCGCAGGCGCTCGAAATCCGGCTTGGCGCCCGCCAGGATCAGCGCGGTTTCGCCACCGGCGGAATAACCGATCACGCCAATCTGATCGACATCCACAAAGGGCGACAGCATGGGATCAGCCAGGGTCGCGGTGATCGCCTGGGAGATCTGGATCGGCCGGCCATACAGATTACTCACAGTGCCCAGGCGGCTGTGGTCCTTATAGTTGTCGCCGGGGTGCAGGACCGCCACCACCACAAATCCCTTGCGCGCCAGTGACGTGGCCAGATCATGCAAGGCCAGGGGCGTGCCGGTATTGCCGTGGGACAACATCAGCATGGGAAAACGGCCGATGGCAACCTTGGCGTCTTCACTGGCCGCGACCTGATAGGCGCCCAGCGGCGTGGTGCGTTCGGTGTCAGTGGAAGGGTAAAACGCAATGGCCTTCATCGGCTGCGAATCCAGCGGGTCGAGCACGCTCATGCGATGAAACCCCACACTCCAATGCGGGTGCGGTGCCGGTGCAGCGTGCACTGAAAGCAGGCCGCTAAGCAGCGAAAGAACCAGAACAGCACTAAGACGCATCATGGGGATGTCCACCTTTGCTGCGTAAGAACCGGCATGTCGAATAAAAGTCCAGGTATCGGATCCCTATCTGCATAACCTCTGCATAACCTGGGCCACAAACGAAAAAACTCCGTACTCCGCTCGCGTTCAGGCGATCAGAATACAGAGTTTAGGCGCCCGGCTTCAGAATGAAACCGGGCAACGGCTTAATTTACACAAGCCTTACGCGGCGGCGAACAACTGCTGGTTGATCCGCACGTTGGCGTCGTTCAATGCTTTGCTGCGCGCTTCATCACCGTAGGCCAGCCCTTCAGCGCGGACGATTTCAATATTGGTGATGCCGAGAAAACCGAACAGCAGTTTCAAGTAGCCTTCATGGGCAGCGCCAGATGCCTGATCCGCGTGCAAGCCACCGGCCGTGGACACGATAATCACCTTCTTGTTACCGCACAGGCCTTCAGGGCCGGCTTCGGTGTAGCGGAAGGTCTGGCCGGCAACCGCGATGCGATCAATCCAGGCTTTCAACTGGGTAGGAATAGTGAAGTTGTACATCGGCGCGCCTACCACTATGGCATCGGCGGCGAGGAATTCAGCCAGCGATGATGCACTCAGTTCGGCCTCGTGCTTTTGCGCGGCATCGCGCAGTTCGGCCGCAGTGCCCAGTGCACCCAGGGTAGCGCCGGAGAAGTGGTTGATGCCTTCGCTGGCCAGGTCACGGTAAGTCACTTGCACACCCGGTTCAGCCGCTTGCCATGCCTTGACCACACCGGCACTGAGTTGGCGGGAAGCCGAGTTGTCGCCGAGGATGCTGGAATCGATATGCAGTAGTTTCATGGTGGATCTCCGAGGTGGGATCGACAGTGGCGATCAGATGGTGGTGATGCTACGCATGAAACCAATAGTCGATAAGCCACCTGAAATGCGATAGTTTGTCCTACTGACAGGACAATAGGCCGACCATGCAAGACCTCAACGATCTCTACTATTTCGCCAAAGTCGTCGAAGCCGGCGGTTTCGCCGCGGCGGGCCGGCTGCTGGGGATTCCCAAGTCCAGGCTGTCACGGCGCATTGCCGAGCTTGAAGAGCGCCTGGGAGCGCGCCTGCTGCAACGCACTACCCGACAACTGACCCTGACTGCCGTGGGCGAGCGTTACTTGCGCCATTGCCAGGCGATGTTGCTGGAAGCGGAGATGGCCGATGAGGCCGTGGCGAGCATGTCCAGCGAGCCGCGTGGACGCCTGCGGGTCACGTGCCCGGTGGGTCTGGCCCAGCAGATCCTGCCGGAATTGGTGGCAGGCTTTCTGGCCGCGCACCCGTTGGTGCAACTGGACATGACCCTGGTCAATCGCCGCGTCGATCTGGTCGCCGAAGGCATTGACGTGGCCCTGCGTGTGCGCGAACTGGGTGATGAAGACCCGCTGCTGGTGACCAAGCGCCTGCGCCAGGCCCAGACAGTGCTGGTCGCCAGCCCGGCATTGATGCGCGAGCGGCAGGTCCTCGCCCTTGAAGACCTCAAGCAACTGCCCATACTCGGCGCACTGGAAGCCGACCGCATGGTGCACCAGCGGATTATCGACCCCCAGGGCAACCTTCACGATCTGGTGATGGAGGCCCGCCTGGGCATCGATGACTTCATCGTGCGCAAGGCCAGCGCCATCATGGGCCTGGGCTTTACGGTGCTGCCGATGATGTATTGCGAAGAGGAACTGGCCAGCGGCCGCCTGGTGCAATTGCTGCCGCAATGGTCATTGCCGGGCGGCTGGTTGCAGGCCGTATACCCGCATCGGCGCGGCGTGCTGCCAGCGATCCGCGCGTGGATCGACTACCTGGAAGAAGGCTTCAAAGGCTGTGGAGATCGACTGCTATGAGCATGACCGAAACACAAGTGGCCGCGTTCTGCCTGACCCTGCCCGGTGCGCGGGAAGATTATAAATGGGGCGGCGTGCGCGTGTTCTCGATTGCCGGCAACAAGATGTTCGCCTTGCAGAACCTGCGCGGCGACTCGCTGGCGTTCAAGGTCGACAAGGAGCTGTTCCTGGGCCATGTCGACCGCCCCGGTATCCACCCCGCACCGTATCTGGCGCGGGCGCAGTGGATCATCATGAATACGCCCTACCCGCTGGGCGCCGATGAGCTGCGTGGCTTGTTGCAGCGCTCCCACCAACTGGTGGTGAGCAAACTGCCCAAGCGCACGCAGGTCGGTTTGTTGCTAGAGGATTGAAAGCAGCGTACCGCCCAGGAACAGCTGGTCCAGCCAAAACACCTGATGCAGCAGCACGATCACCCAGAACAGCACCTGGTAAGACACCTTGCGCGTCTTGTGCCTGAACACCTGCTGGGCAATCAGCGCACCCGGCCAACCGCCTGCCAGCTCGACAGCGTGCAGAATGTTTTCCGGGATGCGCCGGCCCTCGGTCTGCGCCTTGCGCTTGTCGCTCCAGTACAGGAAGAACGCCACCACACTGACCACGCCATACGCCGCCAGCGGGATCACCGTCTCGCCGCGATACCACAGCACCGCTGAACCCAACAGTGGCGCGGCGAATAACAACACAAAGATCAGCGCCTTCAGGCGTGGATGCTGGATGCTCATGGCTTGACCGCAGTCCAGTCGATCCAGCCGAATTGCCAGGTCGCCAGGATGACCAGGCCGAAGGCAATCCGGTACCAGGCAAAGACCGCGTAGCTGTGGCTGGCGATGAACTTGAGCAAGCCCTTGACCGCGATCATGGCGAAAATGAACGAGGTGACAAAACCTATGGCGAATACCGGGAAGTCCGCCGGCTGGAACAGGTCGCGGTACTTGTAGCCCGAGTACACCGCCGCCCCGACCATGGTCGGCATGGCCAGGAAGAACGAAAACTCGGTGGCCGTCTTGCGCGACAGGCCGAACAACAGGCCGCCGATAATCGTCGCACCGGAGCGCGAAGTGCCCGGAATCATTGCCAGGCACTGGGCCAGGCCGACCTTGAGGGCGTCTTTCCAGGTAATGTCATCCACCGTTTCAGCGCGCACCGCATGTTGGCGCTGTTCGGCCCACAACATGATCACCCCACCGACCACCAGGGCACTGGCGACGGTGATCGGGTTGAACAGGTAATGCTTGATCAGGTCGGCAAAAATCACCCCCAATACCACCGCCGGCAATACGGCGATGATCAGGTTGACGGTGAAACGCCGGGCCTTGGGCTGGGTCGGCAGGCCGATGACCACATCGAGGATCTTGCGGCGAAACTCCCAGACCACCGCCAGGATCGCGCCCAGCTGGATGATGATATTGAAAGCTTCGAAACGCTCGCCGCCGAAATTGATCAGGTCGGCGACGATGATCTGGTGCCCGGTGCTGGAGATCGGCAGGAACTCCGTCAGCCCCTCGACGATGCCGAGAATCAATGCCTGTATGGCGGTCCAAAAATCCATGCTCTCTCCAAAGGTCATGCGCGTGGCATGCCTCTTAGTCTTTTTTAAAGTTCACTGACGATGAGCGCACTCAAGCGCCCGCGGTTGATTCTCAACGCCGGTCTGCAAAAATTCCGTGAAAAATCAGGCAGTACTCAGGTTTTTCGATTCCGGGCCGAAAGCCTATCAGACACGCCGGAAATCTCGAAGCAGCACCACAATTATAAAGAGCATGGAGTGACAGGACGATGAACAGTTTGCGGAGCATGTCGATCAGCCGCCGCCTTTGGCTGATCCTGATAGTCGCCGTGTTGATGCTGCTGGCCTTGGGGCTGCTGATGCTGAACCAGATCCACGGCGACCTCTACCAGGCCAAGCGCCAGCAGACCCAGCACGTGGTGCAGACCGCCAGTGGCGTACTCGGGTATTACCAGAACCTGGAAAAAACCGGGGTACTGACCCGCGACGCCGCGCAGCAGCAAGCCCTGAGCGCGGTGCGTGGCCTGCGCTACGACCACGATGACTACTTCTGGATCAACGACCTCACCCCCGTGATGATCATGCACGCGGCCAACCCCAAGCTCGATGGCCAGAACCTCTCGGCGATTCGTGACCCGGATGGTTTCGCCGTGTTCAATGAGTTCGTGATTCTGGCCAAGGCCAAGGGCGCCGGGATCGTCAACTATCGCTGGCCGAAACCGGGCGCCGACGCACCGGTGGAGAAAACCTCCTATATCCAGCTGTTCGAACCCTGGGGCTGGATTATCGGCTCCGGCGTGTACGTCGATGATGTGCAGGCCGAGTTCAAGACCCAGGTATGGAAAGCCTCGGCAATCGGCCTGGGCATTGCGCTGATGATGGCCGTGCTGGTGGTGCTGATCGCCCGCAGTATCGTGCAGCCGTTGCAGGCGGCGGTGAATGCCATGGGCAATATTGCCAGCGGTGAAAGCGACCTGACCCGCAGCCTGGACACCCATGGCAGCGACGAGCTTACCCAGCTGGCCCGCCACTTCAATGGCTTCACCGCCAAGTTGCGCCAGGTGGTCGGCCAATTGCAGGTATGCGCGAACGCTTTGGGCCAGTCATCCACCGAGTTGGGCCACAACGCCAGCCAGGCCCACGACCGCAGCCAGCAGCAGTCGCAGCAGATGGAACTGGTGGCCACCGCCATCAACGAAGTCACTTACGGCGTGCAGGACGTGGCCAAGAATGCCGAGCACGCGGCCAGCGAAATGCGCGATGCCCAGGCCCAGGCGCAACAGGGCCAAGTGAATATTGACGGCAGCTTGCAGCAGATCGATCAGCTCTCCAGCACCATCAGCCAGGCTGTGGAGGTGATCCGCACGCTCTCCAGCGAAAGCACGCAGATCGGCGGCGTACTCGAAGTGATCCGTTCCATTGCCGATCAGACCAACTTGCTCGCCCTCAACGCCGCCATCGAAGCTGCCCGCGCCGGGGAGCAAGGCCGTGGCTTTGCGGTGGTTGCCGATGAAGTGCGCTTGCTGGCCCAGCGCACGCAGAAATCCACCGCCGAAATCCAGGTGATGATCGAGCGCCTGCAAGGCCACTCGGAAGCGGCGGTCAAGGTCATCAGCGACAGCCACAGTGCCTCGCAACTGACCATCGAACAGGCCGGCCAGGCCGGAGCCAGCCTCACCGCCATCGGCCAGGCACTGCACAACCTCAACGGGTTGAATGCTTCGATTGCCAGCGCCACCCTGCAACAAGCCCATGTGGTGGAAGACATCAACCAGAACGTCACCCAGGCGGCCGGGCTGTCCCACAGCACGGCGCTGGCGGCGGAACAATCCAGCGTGGCGAGTGCGCAGTTGCGGGGCTTGAGTGAACAGCTTGATGGGCTGTTGCGTCAGTTCCGAATCTAGCGCCGGGTAAATTGTGGGAGGGGGCTTGCTTAGCCTTATGTAGGAGCGAGCTTGCTCGCGAAAAACCCAGAGGCGCCGCGTTTACTCAGGAAACACGCGTTACCGTTGACGTTTTTCGCGAGCAAGCTCGCTCCTACACGGGGCATGGTGGCGAGCCCCCTCCCACATTTGTATTGCTGTGTTTTGAGGATCGGTGAGCTCTGGGTACAATCACCGCCCTCTCCCACTTCCCAAGGATCCGCCATGTCCGGGCTTGAACTGTTCGCCGCCGCCCTGGGGGTGATCGCTGTCTGGCTGACGGTCAAACAAAACCCTTGGTGCTGGCCCATCGGCCTGGTGATGGTGCTGCTCTACACCTGGGTGTTTTTCGAGGTCAAGCTCTACTCCGACATGCTGCTGCAAGTGGTCTACGCCGCGTTGCAGGTGTATGGCTGGTGGCAATGGACCCGTGCCGGCGAAGTCAAACAGGGCCGTCAGGTCACCAGCCTGCGAGCGCCTGCGATCATGATCAGCCTGGCCGTAGGCGCCGTCGGCAGCCTGTTGCTCGGCGCCGCCATGGCTCACTGGACCGACGCCGCCCAGCCCTGGCTCGACGCCGCCCTCACCGGTTTCAGCCTGGTGGCGCAGATGTGGATGGCGCAAAAACGCGTGCAGTGCTGGGCGCTGTGGATTGTCGTTGACGTGATTTTTGTTGGGTTGTTCCTCTACAAAGGCCTCTACCTCACAGCCGCGCTCTATGCACTGTTTACCGTGATTGCCGTACAAGGCTGGCGCGAATGGCGCACCGACCCGGCGTTGCACTCATGAAGGTGGTGGTACTGGCAGGCCCCGAATCCAGCGGCAAAAGCTGGTTGGCGGCGCAACTGAACGCGCACTTCGGCGGGTTGATGGTGGGTGAATACGTGCGGCATTTCATCGATCACCATCAGCGTGACACGACCCTGGCGGATATCCCCGCCATCGCCCATGGCCAATTAGCCTGGGAAGACAGCGCCCGCGCCCGGCACCCTGCCCTGTTGATCCTCGACACTCATTTGCTGACCAACAGGCTATGGAGCCAGACCCTGTTTGGCGATTACCCCGGTTGGCTTGATGACGAACTGCTGGCCCGGCAGTACGACCTGCACCTGCTGCTCTCCCCCGAGGACGTGGAATGGAGCGCCGATGGCCAGCGCTGCCAGCCGGAACTGGCCGATCGCCGGGCGTTTTTCCAGGCCAGCCTGGAGTGGATGCAAGAGCATCAACAGCCGGTGGTGGTGATTCGCGGGGATTGGGAGCAGCGTCGCCAAGCGGCATTTTCCGCAGTAGAGCAGTTGCTCAAGCGCTGACACACTTCCCCTGTGGGAGCGGGCTTGCCCGCGAATGCTATGTATCAGCTAGCACATGCATAGACTGACCCACCACTTTCGCGGGCAAGCCCGCTCCCACATTTTTACCGTACCAGGTTTTAGTAACCCAACGACAAGCCCGTGTTGCGCCGCGGATCGTTCGCCCCATAGAAACGATTGTTACCCACTGGCTTGCCACCCAGGGAAGGCGCGCCTACCAGGATCGCCGCCAAGTGGTTGGCATCTTGCGGGCCTGCAAACTTATGGCCCCAGCTTTCGAGGATCTTCTGGGTATCCGGGCTGACCGCAAAGGTCTCAAGGTTAGTGGTCTCGGGCATCCATTGCTGATGGAAGCGTGGTGCGTCGACCGCTTCCTGGATATTCATCTTGTAGTCGATCACATTCAGGATGGTCAGCAAGGTGGCGGTGATGATGCGGCTGCCACCTGGCGTGCCGACCACCATGACCGCCTTGCCGTCCTTGGTGACGATGGTCGGGCTCATCGACGACAGCGGCGCCTTGCCCGGTGCGATAGCGTTGGCCTCACCCTGCACCAGCCCGTACATGTTCGGCACGCCGACCTTGACGGTGAAGTCGTCCATTTCATCGTTGAGGATCACCCCGGTCTTGCTCGCCATCACCCCGGCACCAAACCAATCGTTGAGGGTGTAGGTCACCGAGACCGCGTTGCCCCATTTGTCGACGATCGAATAGTGAGTGGTGTTGTTGCCTTCGTGGGGTGACACACCTGGCTTGATCGCCTGGGAATCACCGGCCTTTTGCGGCTCGATGGCAGCGCGCAACTTGGTGGCGTAGTTCTTGTCCAGCAGATGCTCGATCGGGTTCTTCACGAAATCCGGATCGCCGAGGTAGCTGTTGCGGTCCACGTAGGCATGGCGCATCGCTTCGATCTGGTAGTGCAGGCCCTGGGCCGAGTGATAACCGAGGTCGGCCATCGGGTAGCCTTCGAGGATGTTCATGATCTGGCAGATCACCACGCCGCCCGAACTGGGTGGCGGCGCCGAGACCACATGGTAACCACGGTAATCGCACTCGATGGGCGCCAGTTCGCGGGTCTTGTACTTGTCGAGGTCAGCCTGGGTGATGATGCCCTTGCCGGCCTGGCTGGAATCCACCAAGGCCTTGGCCACCCAACCTTTATAGAAACCGTCGGTGCCCTTGGCGGAGATTTCCTTGAGGGTTCTGGCCAGGTCTTTTTGCACCAATTTCTGGCCCACCTGCATCGGTTGGCCGTTGTGCAGAAAGATCCCGCGCAAATCCTGATCTTTCTCGAATTCGCCAGTGGCGGTGTGCAACAGGTCGATATCGCCCTGCTCCAGCTCAAAGCCGTTTTCCGCCAGTTTGATCGCCGGGGCAATCACTTGGGCGCGCTTGAGAGTGCCGTATTTGCTCAGGGCCAGTTCCATGCCGGAAACGGTACCCGGTACGCCGACCGCCAAATGGCCTTTGGCGCTGAGGCCCTCGACCACGTTGCCGGCCTTGTCCAGATACATGTCGGCGGTGGCCGCCAACGGGGCCTTTTCGCGGAAGTCGAGGAAGGTCTTGCGTCCGTCCGCCAGTTGCACGGTCATGAAACCGCCGCCACCGAGGTTACCCGCCGCCGGGTACACCACCGCCAGCGCGTAGCCCACGGCAACGGCTGCATCCACTGCGTTGCCGCCGGCCTTGAGCACATCCACGCCGACATGTGTGGCCAGGTGCTGGGCCGTCACCACCATGCCATTTTCACCGGCTACCGGGGCCTGGGAAGCGGCGTGAACACCGCTGACTGTCAACACGAGCGCAGTGGCGATCAAAGTGCGGTGCAAAGGTTGGTATTTCATCCATGGCTACTCTATTTATTGAGATGCGCCAAAATAGCCGCTCCCAAATCTAATCCCCAGTGCAATGGCGTTTTTATTACAGAACTTGTCGGTCATGGAACGGACGCGTAACGAAACAGCGAATAAACCGAATGTGGGAGGGGGCTAGCTCCCTCCCACATTTGTACCGCCAATGGCGCTAGAATCAGCGCCACTTTTTCGCCGCCGCTTTGATACGAGCCTTTTTCATGAGCTTTGATTTCGACACGCTCCACCCACGCCACGGTACCGGCAGTACCAAGTGGAGCCGCTACCCGCAAGACGTTCTGCCGATGTGGATCGCCGATATGGACATCGCCGCGCCGCCCGCTGTATTGCAAGCCCTGCACACGCGCCTCGACCAACAGATTCTTGGCTACAGCATGGCCGGCCCGGATGTGCGCGAGGCCATCATCGCGGACCTGTGGGCCAAGTACGCCTGGCGCGTACAACCTGAAGAACTGCTATTTCTGCCTGGCGTCGAGCCTGGTTTCAACATGGCCTTGCACGCCTTCGTCAAACCCGGCCAAGCGGTAGTGCTGCAAACCCCCAACTACCGGCCGATTCGCCTGGCACCCGGCAACTGGAACCTGCCGCGCATCGAAATGCCGTTCGAGTTGATCAACGGCGCATACGTCACGCCAATGCCTGCGATGCGCCAGGCATTGAGCGGTGCCGGTGCGCTGCTGCTGAGTAACCCGCACAATCCCATCGGCAAAGTATTCCCCCGCGAAGAACTGCAGGCCGTGGCCGACGCCTGCCTTGACAGCGGCGCGCTGATCATCAGCGACGAGATTCATGCCGAGCTGTGCTTCGATGGTCGCCGGCATATCCCCACTGCCAGCCTCAGCCCCGAGATTGCCCAGCGCACTATCACCCTGATGTCGGCGAGCAAGGCGTATAACGTGGCCGGCTTGAAGACCTGCTTCGCCGTGGTGCAAAACGCCGAGCTGCGCGAGCGCTTCAATAACGCGCGCTGCGGCATGGTCGACAGCGTCAGCCCCCTGGGCCTGGAAGCCACTCGCGCGGCCTACAGCCAATGCGGCGACTGGCTCGCTGCGCTGTTGCAGTACCTGCAGGCCAACCGTGATTACCTGCTCGATGCGCTAAAGACCCGCCTGCCCGGTGTAGTGATGCACGCACCACAAGGTACCTTCCTGGCGTGGCTCGATTGCAGCGCATTGGGCCTGGAAGACCCGCAACGGTTCTTTCTGGAACAGGCCAGGGTCGGCCTGAGTGCCGGGATTGAATTTGGCGATGACAGCCAACAGTTCGTGCGCCTGAACTTCGGTTGCCCACGGGCGATGCTCGAGGAAGGTATACAGCGCATGGAACGTGCCTTGCGCCAGCGCTGACTCGCCCAGCGAAACATTCGTGGGAGGGGTAAGCAATCCCCACCCACGTTATCCATTCACAACTTGGCGATGGACACTTCCGTCGACTTCACAAAGGCAATCACTTCGCTGCCCACCTTCAATTCCAGGTCACGTACCGAGCGCGTGGTAATCACCGAAGTAACAATGCCGGACGCCGTCTGCACGTCGATTTCCGACACGACTTCCCCCAGCAGAATTTCCTTGATTACGCCTTTGAACTGGTTGCGCACGTTGATCGCTTTGATGGTCATGTCGGCTTTCCTTTTGGCTGTTGGGTCAATCCGCACGAATGCGCAGGCCCCCAAAATGCGCCTCACGAGAAAACATTAAAAGGAATAAATAACTATTTATCCATTCCATAATGATATATGAGGGGAATGTCCTTCGGCGCCCATCTGCCCGGCGCCGCACTCTCGACAGCGACGTATGACCGCATATCTTGTGCGTTGACCAACCTTGTTACACACCATATAGTGTGCCCACAAACAGAACAGACCACTACATAGTGTGCAGAATCGGTATTCACCGACCACACTCAGCGCAGTATTTCAATGCCTGGTAGCCTGCAAATCGCACATTTTTTGGACGGGTTGAACACCGTCAGAACGGATCAGAAGGGAGTATTTCAATGCTGAGTTGGGATGAAGTCGACAACGAAGACACCGGTGCAGCGGTGATCAAAGGCGCCAACGCCGGCCATGCAAGCGAAGCCAACATGGACCGCCTCGACGGTGCCGGCGCCGCTGCTGCCCTGGAGGCGCGCAACGTGACCGCCAACGACTCCGCCGCGATCATCCGCGCCAAGGCCGCCCTGGACAAACTCGACGTCGCCGAAGGCCTCGCTGAGCTGGAAGGCTCCGCCGCCCGCGTCGCCGTCGACGAAAAGCGCATGATCAACTGCCGCGCCGACCTCAACCAACTCGTGCCTTTCAAGTACGACTGGGCCTGGCAGAAGTACCTCGACGGCTGCGCCAACCACTGGATGCCGCAAGAGGTCAACATGACCGCCGACATCGCCCTGTGGAAAAACCCCGAAGGCCTGACCGACGACGAACGCCGCATCGTCATGCGCAACCTCGGCTTCTTCTCCACCGCCGACTCCCTGGTCGCCAACAACCTGGTGCTGGCCGTGTACCGCCTGATCACCAACCCGGAATGCCGCCAGTACATCCTGCGCCAGGCATTCGAAGAGGCGATCCACACCCACGCCTACCAGTACTGCATCGAATCGCTGGCCATGGATGAGGGCGAGATCTTCAACATGTACCACGAGATTCCATCGGTCGCTAAAAAAGCCGCCTGGGGCCTGAAATACACCCGTTCGATCTCCGATCCCAAATTCGAAACCGGCACCGTCGAGACCGACAAGGAGCTGCTGCGTAACCTGGTCGCTTACTACTGCGTGCTGGAAGGCATCTTCTTCTATTGCGGCTTCACCCAGATTTTATCCATGGGTCGCCGCAACAAGATGACCGGCGTGGCCGAGCAGTTCCAGTACATCCTGCGCGACGAGTCGATGCACCTGAACTTCGGTATCGATGTGATCAACCAGATCAAAATCGAAAACCCGCACTTGTGGGATGCCGAGATGAAGGAAGAAGCGACCCAGATGATTCTGCAAGGGACTCAGTTGGAGATCGAGTACGCTCGCGACACCATGCCTCGCGGCGTGCTGGGCATGAACGCGGCGATGATGGAGGATTACCTCAAGTTCATCGCCAACCGTCGCCTGTCGCAGATTGGCTTGAAGGAAGAGTACCCAGGCACCACCAACCCGTTCCCGTGGATGAGCGAGATCATGGACTTGAAGAAAGAGAAAAACTTCTTCGAAACCCGCGTGATCGAGTATCAAACAGGTGGTGCGCTGAGCTGGGACTGACGTAACGCTGTAGGAGCGAGCAAGCTCGCTCCTACAGTCAACGGCTTCAGTTCGACACCTGCTCCAGGAAAATCAACTGCAACGGCTCGCTGAGCAAAGCATCCGCCGTGGCCGCAAAGTGCTGGAAGTACGGCGTGGCAAAATGCTCATCCAGTGCTGCCTGGCTCTTGAACGCCTCGCGCATATAGAACGTGCCGGGTTCATCGCGTCGCTCGAACAACACGTAATCCAGATTGCCAGGTTCGGCCCGCGTCGGTTCGATCAGGCTCAGCAAACCAGTCTTGAGCGCGTGTTCTTGGCCAGGTTTGGCCTTGAGTACGGCGAGGGATACCAGGGGTTTGGGCATGGCGATGTCTCTTTGAGTGGGTGGGTTGGAACAGCCGGCAACAGCGGTGAACATCACGGCATACAGCCAGGGTTTGATCGATGCTCTCATGGGTGTCGCTCGCAATGGATTGAAGCCATCGTTGCCCATTTGGCGACGCAGAAACACCGACTAAACACGCTTACACTTTCTTCAAAGGCTTGAAAATGCCGCACTCCATCAAGACCCCTTGCGTCGGCCTGTGCTCCACCGTCTACGGTGATCTGGTCTGTCGGGGCTGCAAGCGCTATCACCACGAGGTGATCCAGTGGAATGGCTATAACCCCGAGGAAAAACAGGCGGTGTGGCTGCGTCTGGAACAGCTACTGGTGCAGGTGATGGCCAGCAAGCTAGAGGTTTTCGACCCACACTGCCTGCGACAGCAGTTGGAGGCCCGCAAGATTCGCTTTATGCCGCACCAGTCGCCGTATTGCTGGGCATACCAGCTGATCGCGCGGGGTGCACGGGTGATTTCCAGGCTGGATGCCTATGGGTTGGCATTGCTGCCGGAGTTTCGCGAGCGCCACCTGGCGGATTTGCGCGATGCGATAGATCGGGAATTCTTTCTGCTTTCAGAGGCGCATTACGAGCGCTATATCGCCCCTGGATTCCTCAAGGATGCCTTCGGGCCAGCCTTGATCGCCACAGTCTAATGTGGGAGGGGCGGTGCGACGCTTCGACTTGCCCCCTCCCCAATCAGCAGGTCCAGGGCGCATCCCGTTCTGGCTGCAACCCGTAGAGATGAATCGCCCGCTGACACACCGCCGGCGCCAAACTCCCCTGCTCCACCAATACCGTCAACGCTGCCAGCACAATATGGTGCCGATCCACCTCAAAGAAATCACGCAACGCCGCCCGTGTATCACTGCGCCCAAACCCATCGGTGCCGAGCACGGTGTAGCCCGAATCCACGTACGAGCCAATCATCTGCGGCACTGCCCGCACATAATCGGACACGGCAATCACCGGCGCGCCTTTGGGCAAACAGTCATGCAAATGACTGACACGCTTGATGCCCTGCGGATGCAGGCGATTCCAGCGCTCCACCTCTCTCGCTTCCCGCGCCAGTTCACTGAAGCTGGTGACGCTGTACACCGCGCTTTGCACCTGCCAGTCGTCCATCAGCAACTGCGCCGCCGCCAGGGCCTCACGCACCAGCGTGCCGGAGCCGAGCAGGCGCACCTGCGCGTCCTGCGTACCCTGCAAGCGATACATGCCCTTGATGATCGCGCCTTCCACGCCTTCCGGCAGGCTGGGTTGCGGGTAGTTTTCGTTCATCAGCGTCACGTAGTAGAACTCGTCGACATCCTGCTCCAGCATCCGACGCATACCGTGGTCGAGGATCACCGCAAACTCACCGGCGAACGCCGGATCATAGGCGCGGCAATTGGGCACGGCGGCGGCAGCAAGGTGGCTGCTGCCGTCCTGATGCTGCAAACCTTCGCCGCCCAGGGTGGTGCGCCCGGCCGTGGCGCCGAGCAGGAAGCCCCGGGCACGCTGGTCGGCAGCTGCCCAGATAAGGTCGCCCACGCGCTGAAAACCGAACATCGAGTAATAGATATAGAAGGGCAACATGCGCAGGCCATGCACCGAGTAACTGGTCGCGGCGGCCACCCAGGAACTGATGGCGCTGGCTTCGCTGATGCCTTCTTCCAGGATCTGCCCGTCGGTGGCTTCGCGGTAACTGAGGATCGAGCCGATGTCTTCCGGCTCATAGTGCTGGCCGACACTGGAGTAGATGCCAATCTGCTTGAACAGGTTGGCCATGCCAAACGTACGCGCCTCGTCGGCAACGATGGGCACGATGCGCGGCCCCAATTGTCCGTCTTTGAGCAAGTGGGTGAGCATACGGACGAAGGCCATGGTGGTAGACATTTCCTTGCCTTCAGCGGCCGTGGCGAAACCCGCATAACCGCTCATGGACGGCACGCTGACCCGCGCTGCGAGCTGGCTGCGGCTGGGCACGTAACCGCCCAGGGTGTTGCGGCGCTGGTGCAGGTAGCGTAACTCCAGGCTGTCATCGGCCGGCTTGAAAAAACTCAAGGACTCGACCTGCTCATCCGACAGCGGCAATTGGAAGCGATTGCGAAAGGCAATCAGCGCCTGGCGATCAAGCTTCTTCTGTTGGTGAGTGGTCATCTTGCCCTGCCCGGCTTCGCCCATGCCAAAGCCCTTTTTGGTCTGGGCCAGGATCACCGTGGGTTTGCCCTTGGTCCGGCGGGCTGCGTGGTAAGCGGCGTGGATCTTGACCATGTCATGGCCGCCACGCTTGAGGCGGTCGATCTGCTCATCGCTCAGGCCCTCGACCAGCTTGGCCAGGGCTTCACTCTGGCCAAAAAAATGCTCGCGATTATAGGCGCCATCCTTGGCGGCGAAGGTTTGGAACTGGCCATCCACGGTCTGCGAAAGGGTTCGGACCAATGAGCCGTCGACGTCCTTGGCGAGCAACGCATCCCAGTCCGAGCCCCACACCAGTTTGATCACATTCCAACCGGCGCCGCTGAACAATGCCTCCAACTCGTCGATGATGCGTCCATTACCGCGTACCGGGCCGTCGAGGCGTTGCAGGTTGCAGTTGACGACCCAGGTCAGGTTATCCAGGCCCTCGCGGGCGGCCAGGGTCAGAGCTGACATGCTTTCCGGTTCGTCCATTTCGCCGTCGCCGAACACGCCCCATACATGGCGGTCCGAGGTGTCCTGCAAGCTGCGGTGCTGCAGGTAACGCATAAAGCGCGCCTGGAAAATCGAGCTGATGGGGCCAATGCCCATGGAACCGGTGGGGAACTGCCAGAAGTCGGGCATCAACCATGGATGGGGATAGCTGGACAGCCCGCGAGCGCCCTCCTTCGGCCCACCGATTTCTTGGCGGTAGTGGGCCAGATCCTGTTCTGTCAGGCGCCCTTCAAGGTAGGCACGGGCATAAATACCGGGCGCCGAATGGGGCTGGTAGAACACCAGGTCACCGCCGGATTGCTCGCTGCGGGCGCGGAAAAAGTGGTTGAAGCCCACTTCGAACAAATCCGCGGCGCTGGCGTAACTGGCGATATGCCCGCCCAGTTCGCCATACGCCTGATTGGCGCGCACCACCATGGCCAGGGCATTCCAGCGCACCAGCGAGGCGAGGCGCTCTTCGGTGGCCAGGTCGCCGGGAAAAGCCGGCTGCTGCTCGACGCTGATGCTGTTGATATACGGTGTGCCGTGGCGGGGTTTCCAGTCGATGCCCGGCGCACCGCCTTCGCGGGCCAGCAGGTCGAGAATTTCGCGGGCCCGGGCGGGGCCGGCATTGGCCACCAGCGAGGCCAGGGCATCACGCCACTCATCCAGCTCCTGCTGATCCTGCGCCGTGTGATTGACTGCGTGGGCGAAACCGTTCATGGGCACCTCCGGACTTTTTTTCCAGTTTATGTCGGTGCTGAAGGATTTTTTGCCTGTTATCAGGCTCACCCAACAGAATTTTGAGCATGAATCACTGTAGATCGGCTTTATTCCAGCACGTTGTGCTCATGCACCCGCAAACCCGGCAATTGTGTTTAAAATGCCGCCCGCCCGATGACTGACGCACAACGATGAACCCAGACGCACTCGCAACCCTTCACGCCCACTTGCTGACCGCCCTGGCTGACGCACCGGTGGAAACCCGGCGCCTGTTCCATGGCCGTGGCCGTTGCTGGCCGGGCCTGGAACAACTGACGGTGGACTGGCTGCAAGGGGTGGTGCTGGTAGCGCTGTTCAAGGAAACCGAGCACCTGCAAGCCCTCAAGCAGACGCTGCTGAACATCGACTGGGCGAGCTTTGGCGCGCACACAGTGGCGCTGCAACACCGCTACCTGCCGCAAAGCACCACCGAGTGGTTAGTGGGTGAGGCCATCGATGAGCTGACCATCACCGAGGGCGGCCTGCGGTACCTGATCGACCTGGGTAAAAAGCAGAACAGCGGGCTATTTCTGGACATGCGCTACGGGCGCAACTGGGTGCGCGAACAGGCCCAAGGCCAGCGCGTGCTGAATTTGTTTGCCTATACCTGCGGTTTTTCGGTGGCCGCCATCGAAGGCGGCGCCGACCATGTGGTGAACCTGGACATGGCCCGTGGCGCCCTCAGTCGTGGCCGCGACAACCATCGCCTGAACGGGCATGACCTGGGCAAAGTCACCTTCCTGGGCCACGACTTGTTCAAGTCCTGGGCCAAGGTCACCCACAGCGGCCCTTACGATCTGGTGATCATCGACCCGCCGTCATTCCAGAAAGGCAGCTTCCTGCTGACCAAGGACTACCAGCGCGTGCTGCGCCGCCTGCCGGACTTGCTCACCGCCCAAGGTACGGTGCTGGCGTGTATGAATGACCCAGCCTTCGGCGAAGATTTCCTGATCGACGGTGTAACCCGCGAGGCACCGGGCCTGCGCTTCGTGCAGCGCCTGGACAACCCGCCGGAATTCCCCGACGTCGATCCGCAAAGTGGGCTGAAGGCCCTGGTGTTCCGTCAGGGTTGATGCCGAATCGTCCTACGCTTGCTACGCTTACGCAGACACCGGGCGGTGAACCTTATCCCCCTCTTCCCGGTCGATACCTGCATTCCCCGGCCAGACTCGACGGCGCTACGTTGTCGGCTGCCCCGTTTGACCTTTTGGAGAACCGCCCGTGATATCGACCCTGCATGTAGCCAGACTCAAAGCCTGGGGCGCCCACGGCTTTACTGCCACCGGAGTGGTACTGGCCTTCCTGGCCACCCTGGCGCTGCTGGAAAACTCCCCCAAGGCGTGCCTGCTGTGGCTGGGCCTGGCGCTGGTGGTGGATGGCGTCGATGGCTCGCTGGCACGACGGGTGAATGTCAGCACGGTATTGCCCAGCTTTGACGGCTCGGTCCTGGACCTGGTGATCGATTACCTCACCTATGTGTTCATCCCCGCACTGTTTATCTACCGCTATATCGACCTGCCGGAATTTACCCACCTGTTTACGGTGTCGGTGATTCTGGTGTCTTCGCTGTTCTGCTTTTGCAATGTGAACATGAAGAGCAAGGACAACTACTTCGTCGGCTTCCCCGCCGCCTGGAACGTGGTCGCCCTGTGCGTGTACATCATCCAGCCTGACGCCTGGGTCACCTTGCTGACCGTGATCGGCCTGGCCCTGCTGACCGTGACACCGATGAAGTTTTTGCACCCATTCCGGGTCAAGCGCTTCATGCCGATCAATATTGCGGTGACTACGATCTGGTTACTGTGCAGCTTTTTGATGGTGGTGGACTATCCCAACACCAACCCGTGGACGTTCGGATTGTGGTCGCTGATGTCGGCGTATTTCCTGGGCATTTGCATCTGGCGTACGGCGCTGGAATGGCTGGGCGCGCACAAATGACCGAGCACGCTCGGTAAAAATGTGGGAGGGGGCTTGCCCCCGATAGCAGTGGGTCAGTGACCAATAAGCTGACTGACCCACCGCCATCGGGGGCAAGCCCCCTCCCACATTTGAGTCACATCGCAGTAAGATGCTGGCTTTCTGCGGCCCTCCAACAATAAGCCCTGCCCATGCCCTTCGAACTCAGCGTTGACCTCACCACCCTGGCCATCCTGGCCGTCGTTGCCTTTATCGCCGGTTTTATCGACGCCATCGCCGGCGGCGGCGGGCTGCTGACCACACCGGCCCTGCTCACCGCCGGTATGCCGCCTCACCTGGTACTGGGCACCAACAAACTCAGCTCCACCTTCGGCTCGGCCACCGCCAGTTTCACCTTTTACCGGCGCAAGCTGTTCCACCCGCGCCAATGGGTGCACGCCATCGTCGGTACATTGATCGGCGCGCTGACCGGTGCGGTGGTCGCCCACTACCTGCCCGCCGAAACCCTGAACAAGATGCTGCCGGTGATCGTCTTTGCCTGCGGGGTGTACCTGTTGTTCGGCGGTACGCCAAAGGCGCCGGTGGATGCCGAAGCACCGATCAAGAAGAAATGGCAGGCCACCCAGGGCTTTGGCCTGGGCTTCTACGACGGCGTGGCCGGGCCCGGCACCGGTGCATTCTGGACCGTCAGCACGATGCTGCTGCACCCCATCGACCTGGTGAAGGCCAGCGGCGTCGCGCGCAGCATGAACTTCGTCAGCAACGCGGCGGCGCTGACGGTGTTTATCATCAATGGCTCGGTAGACTGGATCGTCGGGCTGGCGATGGGCGTGTCAGTGATGTGTGGCGCGTTCTTTGGCGCACGCAGCGCAATCAGCGGCGGCGCCAAATTCATTCGCCCGGTGTTTATCACCGTGGTGCTGGGCCTGACCGTACGCCTAGCCTGGCAGCACTGGTTCAGCGTGGCCTAAGCGGCGGGCCACGTAGAGGTCGATCAGGTAACGAGCAATCGAACGTGACGCCGGCAACGGCGGCAGTTCGTGGATGTTGAACCACTGCGCATCCTCGATCTCGTCGGCCTGGGGCACGATGTCGCCACCGGCGTACTCGGCGTGGAAACCCAGCATCATCGAATGGGGGAACGGCCAGCACTGGCTGCCCATGTACTGGATATTCTTCACTTCTATCTGCACTTCCTCGCGCACTTCGCGGATCAGGCAGTCTTCGGCCGATTCGCCGGGTTCGGCAAAGCCGGCCAAGGTGCTGTAGACCCCTGTGACGAAACGTGGCGAGCGCGCCAGCAGGATCTCGTCGCCACGGGTCACCAGCACGATCATGCTCGGCGAAATCCGTGGGTAGCTGCGCAGGTCGCAAGGCGCGCAGTACATCGCCCGCTCCCGCGGGACCTGAACCATGGCCTGGCCGCAACTGCCGCAGAAACGATGCTCCCGCGCCCAGGTGCCGATCTGGGCGGCGTAGCCCAGCACTCTGTAGAGAGTGTGATCGCCCTGTAGCATGAAACCGCGCAGCCCCTGCCAACTGCACCCTGGCACATCGGCAGCACTGTCGAGTTCCAGCAAGTACACCGGTTCACCATCGAGGTGGCCGATGCCGTGTTCAGCGAACACCGGCAGGTCCTGACGCTTAAGCCACTCCCGAGGGAACAGAGGGCCATTGGCGTCATGCAAAAAGCCCTCACGGCTGCGGGCGACGGCCCAGCCGCCGACGGCGTCGTTATCCAGCAGCGTTGTGGTAATCCAGCCTGGGGTCATATCAGTCAATCCACGAATTCGGGTTTCTGCTTGCTCATATGGGCCGCAATGGCCACGCGCAAGTCGTTGGATTGCAACATAGCCGAGTTCCAGGTGGCAACGTATTCCAGGCCGTCATTGACTGTGTGGTCACGCATGTAGCTGATCATGGCTTTGGTGCCGGTCACGGCGATTGGCGACTTGGCGGCGATTTCATGGGCGATTTCCATAACGCCGGCCAGCAGGCTGTCCTGATCGGCATACACGCGATTGACCAGGCCGATGCTGCGCGCTTCTTCAGCACCGAACTGGCGACCGGTGTAAGCCAACTCACGCAACATGCCGTCGCCGATGATGCGCGGCAGGCGTTGCAAAGTGCCTACGTCAGCGGCCATGCCGATGTCGATTTCCTTGATCGAGAACTGCGCGCCCTCGGCCGCGTAGCGCATGTCGCAGGCGCTGATCAGGTCAATGGCCCCGCCAATGCAGTAGCCCTGGATCGCGGCGAGTACCGGCTTGCGGCAATGGTCAACCGCATTGAACGAGGCTTGCAGCTCGAGGATCTTGCGCCGTAACAGGCGCGCATTACGCCCCACGTCCTTGCTGAACTCATTGGCTATCGAGGCCAGCATCATCAGGTCGATACCCGAAGAGAAATGCTTGCCCGCACCACTGAGCACCACGGCGCGCACGGCATCGGTGTCGTCGATCCATTGGAAGATGTCGATGATTTCGGTCCAGAACGCCGCGTTCATGGCGTTGATCTTTTCCGGGCGATTGATCTGCACATGGGCAACGTTGCCGCTCAGTTCGACGACGAAGGCTTGGTATTCGGACATGGCAGTGATCCCTGACTGGCGATTGAGGAAGGCCAGACTATATCAAGGGTGCGCCACGGCGCATCGGCCAAAAGCGGGACTGGCCACGGTGAGGGAAAAGACGCTGGATAAAACCCGGTGCACACGCCATCCTTTGCGCTTTAAGCCGCCCCTGTCAGCGGCGCTCGACGTTTTAAGGATATGCCATGCACGCCCAACCCCTCTCCCCCGCCGATTTCGACTTCATTGAGGCCACCTTGCTCAAATACGGTGAAGACCACTCGGTGCTGAACATGGCCGAACTCGACGGTTATTTCACCGCCCTGGTTTCCAGCCCGGCCAAGGTGGACGTGGCCGAGTGGTTCCCGGCGATCTGGGGGGGGCAAAACCCTGAATGGGACAACATGGACGAGGCCCAGGATTTTCTCGAACTGTGTGTACGCCATATGAATACCCTGGCTGCTCGATTGGCCACCGACTCCCAGGCATTCAAAGCCCGTTTCGATGAAACCGAACATCAAGACCAGGCAGTGACGCTGGCTGAAGAATGGTGTTTTGGTTATGTGCGGGGTGTGACGATCGGCAACTGGCCGCCATTGCCCGCCGAACAAGCCGGGCAACTGGAAAAAATCACCGGGTGCGCCGAGCAGGACAATTTCGAACTGCCGGCGGACCTGGATATAAACGCCCATCAACAGCAGGTCAGCGAAATCGAACCGGCTGCGCGGGTGCTGCATGACTACTGGTTGAGCCAGCGTTAAGCCGGGCTTGCTGGCCCCGTCCCACATTTGAATCGGAGCACATTCCAGAAAATTCACGCAGATCACTTGCTCACTCGACAAGCATGGCGTGTTTGCCTGATTATTCGGGTCCGCACGTCGGCCACTCCACGCCACCTCGCCTTGACCAGGAGCCTTGTACCTTGAGTTCGCAAAAAACCGTGACCGTTACACCGCCCAACTTTCCTCTCAATGGCAAGGTCGCGCCCCCCGGCTCCAAATCCATCACCAACCGCGCCCTGTTGCTGGCGGCATTGGCCAAGGGCACCAGCCGTTTGAGCGGTGCGTTGAAAAGCGATGACACTCGCCATATGTCAGTCGCCCTGCGTCAGATGGGTGTGAGTATCGATGAGCCAGACGACACCACGTTTGTCGTCACCAGCCAAGGCTCGCTGCAATTGCCTCCCCAACCACTGTTCCTCGGTAACGCCGGGACTGCCATGCGCTTTCTCACCGCCGCCGTGGCCACCGTGCAAGGCAGCGTGGTGCTGGACGGCGATGAATACATGCAAAAGCGCCCGATTGGCCCGCTGCTGACCGCCCTCGGCCAAAACGGAATTCAGGTCGACAGCCCCACTGGCTGCCCGCCCGTGACCGTGCATGGCACAGGCAAGGTACAAGCCAGGCGCTTTGAGATCGATGGCGGCTTGTCCAGCCAGTATGTATCGGCCCTGCTGATGCTCGCGGCCTGTGGTGAGGCGCCGATTGAAGTGGCGTTGACCGGCAAAGACATCGGCGCCCGTGGCTACGTGGACCTGACCCTGGATTGCATGCGCGCCTTTGGCGCCCAGGTTGAAGCCGTGGACGATACCACCTGGCGCGTCGCCCCGACCGGCTACACCGCCCAGGATTACCTGATCGAACCCGACGCCTCGGCCGCTACCTACCTGTGGGCCGCCGAAGTGCTGACCGCTGGCCGTATCGACATCGGTGTCGCGGCCCAGGATTTCACCCAGCCGGACGCCCAGGCCCAGGCCGTGATCGCCCAGTTCCCGAACATGCAAGCCACGGTGGTCGGTTCGCAAATGCAGGACGCAATCCCGACCCTGGCCGTGCTCGCCGCTTTCAACAACACCCCGGTGCGTTTTACTGAACTGGCGAACCTGCGCGTCAAGGAATGTGACCGTGTACAGGCACTGCACGACGGCCTCAATGAGATCCGCCCAGGCCTGGCGAGCATTGAGGGCGACGACCTGCTGGTGGCGAGCGACCCAGCCCTGGCCGGCACCGCGTGCACGGCGCTGATCGACACCCACGCCGACCACCGCATCGCTATGTGCTTTGCCCTGGCCGGGCTGAAAGTTTCGGGGATTCGCATCCAGGACCCGGACTGCGTGGCCAAGACCTACCCTGAGTACTGGAAAGCCTTGGGCAGCCTGGGCGTTCAATTGACCTACTGACACGCCGATCGTGAAACTTCGCCGGGAGCGTCGATGACCATTCGCCAACCCTGCCCTCCCGGCGCCTGTGTGTGCGAGCGTGAACAACTGCTGGAGGCGCCCGGCGCGGACCTGCGCATCCTCCAGTTGACGCGACAGCAGGAAAAAATCCTGCTCGAACGCCTTGAAAACCTCAAGAGTCTGCAAGACCTTGAACACATGCAGCAGCGGATGTACGAGCAACTGGGCATCCGCGTGCACATTGCGCCTGGGCATACCGAGGTCAAGAGTATGCGCGGGATCCAGATCGTTATCGACGAGTTGCCGGGCATGTGCCGCAAGACTCGTCAATCGATCCCGGCATCGATCCGCCGCGGCCTGGAAAAACGCCCCGAGATTGCCTACCGCTTGCTCGATGCCCACGACCTGTTTCGCGACACCTGAATCACCCCGCGACTGTCTCGCGCTGGAACATCCCCTGCCCCACAGCTTTGGCCGTGTGCAAATGCGCCTGGGCGCCCCCGCTCTCCGAATCCAGCAGCAGCTTGGACGTCAGCACCTGCGCCCCGCAGTAATCAAAGATGCCGTAATCGATCTGGGTGTGCATGGCCTTGGCATAGCCGTGCCGATCGAAAGCGCTGTCATCCGCGCCCCCGAGGGCCAGCAGGTGCACCTGCAAGTGGCGCAGTTTTTTCACGACGGGTGTGTCGGGGCCATAATCAATCGCCCAGCCGTTGACGAACACGCGGTCGACCCAGCCTTTGAGCAACGCCGGCATCGACCACCAGTAGATCGGGAAAGCCACCACCAGCGCGTCGGCGCGCTCGATACGCGCCTGTTCGGCCAGCACATCGGCCGGCGGAGTTGCATGAGCGCGGTGCACCTGATGATCGGCGGCGGTGTAGCGTGGGTCGAACCCTTCGGCGGCAAGGTCGGCGATTTCGAAGGTGTGGCCGGCGGCGGTCAAACCGGCGCCTACCTGAGCCGCTACGCTATGGGTGAGCGATTTCGGGTCGTGATGAGCAACTACGATCAAGGCGTGCATGACTTTAACTCCTGACAGGATTAAGCTACGTTTAGTAAGTTACGCCCTTTAAGTTACTTTTGGTATATAAGCATGTCAAGCCGTGAATCCCCTGCCCCACGTCGGCGCTTGTCCCGTGAAGATCGCCAGCGCCAATTACTCGATGTGGCGTGGCAATTGGTGCGCGAGGAAGGCACCGACGCCCTGACCCTGGGCCGCCTGGCGGAGCTGGCAGGTGTGACCAAGCCGGTGGTCTACGACCACTTCACCACGCGTGCGGGATTGCTGGCGGCGTTGTATGCCGATTTCGATGCGCGCCAGGACCAGGTGTTTACCGAGGCCATCGACACCAGTAAGGCGACGCTAGAGGACCGGGCATGGGTGATCGCGTCGGCGTATGTCGATTGCGTGCTGTTGCAGGGCCGGGAAATCCCCGGGGTGATTGCCGCGCTGAGCGGCTCGCCGGAGCTGGCGGTGCTCAAGCGCGAATATGAGGCGATCTTCCTGGAAAAGTGCTCCAACGCACTGTCACCGTTCGCCTCGGGCGGCGGTGTTTCCAAGGCCGGCTTGCGCGCTATGCTCGGTGCGGCGGAAGCCCTGTCTCATGCGGCAGCCAATGGCGAGATCAGCCGTGAGGAGGCCCAGCAGGAATTGCTGGCGACCATCCTGGGGATGGTCCAGCGGGTCAAATCGTAGGAAAACGCTGCTGGATGTACAGCTGCACCTTGCGCGTCAACTGATCCAGATGCCGGTCACGCTGTTTTTCAGCGTCGACCATGGCGCGCTTGCCGTGCTTTTGCAGCAGGTAGGTATGAATCTGGCGCACTTCCAGCGAACGATAGATCGCTGCCACATCCAACACCCCCATCAAGCCATCGGTGCCGTAGTCTCGGGTGTTCATCAGCACTTGGGTGCCACGTGCGCCGCGCACCTGAAACCCCATGGCCTCGAATACCGGGACCTTCTCCACCGCACAGGCCAGTTCGGCGTGGGGATAGCGCGCCAGCACATCGCCTAGCATTTGCTTCGCCACGCCCTGGCGACGAAAGCCGGCCTGCACCGCCATAAAGGCAATGCCGCAGGCTTGAGGGTCGTTCTTGACCGGCAGATACAGGCAAAAACCGACAACGGTTTCGTCCTGCATCGCCACGACCAGCTCGACGGCGATGCCCTTCTCGCCATTCAACGCCTCAAGGTACAAGTGCACCTCAAACCCGATGGCGTACTGGTAGATGTTGTAGAGCAAGTTACTTGGCGCCAGCGCGACACTGCTGATGTCGGTGAGGTTGTCCACCACCATCTGCAGGATCTGGCTATTGACCGATTCGGGGCACGGCGTGGTGTAACGGGTAAGGCTGAACATGCAAATTCCTGGAGTTTCGCGTCAAGGCAGCGGCGATTGTACCTGTTGCAGGCCGCTCATGGCCCGCACAGTGAACGCAGGTAACGGGCCTTGCCGCCTATCTTGCTGCACTGATCGTGTTGGACACATATTGACAAGCTAAATTCGTAACGACTATTGTCTGACAACCTGATTACCAAGGTTTCATCATGCTTGAGCTCCAGCGCCCCGACTCGCTTGTCGTACGGGTTGTCAGCGCCATTCGCGCAGAAATCGAATCCGGCCAACTGGCTCCGGAGTCGCGCCTGCCTACCGAACAGCAATTGGCTGAACAGCTCAACGTCAGCCGCTCTGTGGTGCGCGAGGCCATTGCCCAGCTCAAGGCCGACGGTGTTCTCACCGCCCGCCGGGGGTTGGGGTCGTTCATTTCGCAGACCCCGGCCGGCACGGTGTTCCGTTTCCCGCAGCAAAATGGGCGACGGCCTGACCTGGCGCAGATGTTCGAAGTGCGCCTGTGGATCGAAACCCAAGCCGCCTCGATTGCCGCCCAGCGCCGTGACGCCGCCGACCTGCAACGCATGGAAAGCGCCTTGCAGGCCATGCAGGACCATCGCGACGACTTTGAAGCCGCAGCCCTGGCCGATGTGGAATTCCACCGCGCCATTACCGACGCCAGCAAGAATGACTACTTCGTGGCCTTCCATGACTTCCTCAGAAGCCAGCTGGCGAGCGCACGCAAGACCGCCTGGGAAAACTCTGCCTCGCGCTTCGCCACCGGCTCGGCCGATGCGACCCAGGAACACCAGCAGCTCTATCAGGCCATCGCCGACGGTGATGCCCAACGCGCCGCTGCCAGTGCAGAGGCCCATCTGCGTGCATCCGCACGGCGCTTGCAACTGGAACTGCCTCCCATCAACTGATCGACTTTTTAAAGCGTGTCCCCGGACACGCCATTTTTTTAACAAAAACATTAGTCTGACAACCTGATAAGCAGACCAAAATGTCTAACCTTAGGTACTCCCAGCAATGATTCACGACTTTTGCATTATCGGCGGCGGCATCGTCGGCCTCGCCACTGCCATGGAACTGCTCAAGCGCCAACCCGGCGCATCACTGGTTATCCTGGAAAAGGAGCCGGTGCTGGCCAAGCACCAGACCGGCCACAACAGCGGCGTGATCCACGCCGGTATTTACTACGCCCCCGGCAGCCTCAAGGCCGACCTGTGCAAGCGCGGTGCCGAAGCCACCAAGCAGTTCTGCCGCGAACACGGGATCAAGTTCGAGGTGTGCGGCAAGCTGCTGGTGGCCTCCAGCCCCCTGGAAATGCAACGCATGGAAGCCCTGCACGCCCGCGCCCAGCTCAACGGTATGCAGGTCGAGCGCCTGGATGCCGAGCAACTGCGCGAGCGTGAACCAAACATCGTCGGCCTGGGCGGCTTGTTTCTCGATGCCACCGGCATTGTCGATTACCGCCAGGTGTGCGAGACCATGGCCCAGGTGATTCGCCGCAACGACGGGCAGATCTGCCTGGAACGCACGGTCACTGCGATCCACGAAGACACCGATAAAGTCACGGTCCATACCCAGGGCGAAACCTGGCAGGCGCGGCACCTGGTGGTGTGCGCCGGTTTGCAATCGGACCGCCTGGCTCGCCTGGCCGGGATCAGTATCGACCATCAGATCATCCCGTTTCGCGGCGAGTACTTCCGCTTGCCGGCGGCAAAGAACAACATCGTCAACCACCTGATCTACCCGATCCCCGACCCGCAGTTGCCGTTTCTCGGCGTGCACCTGACACGCATGATCGACGGCAGTGTCACCGTCGGCCCGAATGCCGTGCTGGGCCTGGGCCGCGAGAACTACCGCAAGTTCTCGGTGAACTGGCGCGATGTGGCGCAATACGCCAGCTTCCCGGGTTTCTGGAAAACCCTCTGGCAGAACCTCGGCTCCGGCACCACCGAGATGAAAAACTCTTTGTTCAAGTCCGGCTACCTGGAGCAGTGCCGCAAGTACTGCCCTTCTCTGACCCTCGACGACTTGCTGCCCTACGAGGCCGGTATCCGTGCCCAGGCAGTCATGCGCGACGGCAGCCTGGTACACGATTTCCTGTTCGCCCAAACCCCGCGAATGCTCCACGTGTGCAACGCACCTTCACCGGCCGCCACCTCGGCCATGCCCATCGGCGCGATGATCGCCGACCGTCTGTTCCAGCCTCAGTAATACCCGTACTGCCCGTTCACCCAAAAATAACTACAAAGACCAGAAGGAAATCCAGCATGTCGGCATCCGCCTCAATCCCCGGCACCGAAACGCCCGAACAAACCCGCAAGCGCCTGCGCAAAGTGGCCGCCGCCACCATCTTTGGCTCGATGCTGGAGTGGTACGACTTTTACCTGTACGCCACCATGGCGGCCATTGTGTTTTCGAAGATCTTCTTCGATAACAGCGACCCGAAAACGGCCACGCTGATGGCCTTTTCCACCTTTGCCATCGGCTTTATCGCCCGCCCTTTCGGCGGCATTCTGTTCGGCTACCTGGGTGACAAGTTCGGACGCAAGCAGGTGCTGGTGCTGACCTTCTGCCTGATGGGCGTGTGCACCACGCTGATCGGCCTGATCCCCAGCTATGCCTCCATTGGTATCTGGGCGCCGATCCTGCTGGTGTTCATCCGCATCATCCAGGGGCTGGGCGCGGGTGCTGAACTGTCGGGCGCCGCGGTAACTTCCTACGAACACGCCTCCCATGGCAAGCGCGGCAGCCAAGGTGCCTGGCCGGCACTGGGGCTGAACCTGGGCCTGTTGCTGTCCTCACTGACCATTTACCTGCTGACCATCAACGGTAACGAGTTCTTGCTGGCCGGCGGTTGGCGCATCCCCTTTATCTGCAGCATCGTGCTGGTGGGCGTGGGTCTGTGGGTGCGTAACAGCATTCCGGAAACCCCGCAGTTCGAGGAACTGAGCAAGGAAAAAGCCAAGGCCAAGCCGTCGCCCCTTAAAGCGTTGTTCAAGAACGACCTCAAGGGCCTCGCCGTGGTGTTCTTTGTCGCGATTGGCTACAACGCCCTGAGCTATATCTTCAAGACCTTCTCCCTAGCGTACCTGACCCAATTCAAAGGTGTGGATGTACACGTCACCTCCCTGTCGGTGACCATCGCCAGCCTGGTGGCCATCGTGGCCGTGCCTTGCTTTGGCTGGCTGTGCGACAAGTGGAGCAGCAAGATTGTGTTGATGCTCGGCGGTCTGTGCTCGCTGCTGTTCGCCTACCCGTTCCTGGCCCTGCTCAACAGTGGTGAAAGCCTGATGATCTATCTGGCCATCGGTGTGGGCACCGGTATCCTTGCGCCGATGATGTTTGCGCCCCAGGGCTCGTTCCTGAGCCGGCAATTCCCGACCCAGACGCGCTCATCGGGCTTCGGCACCGGGCGCGAAATCGGCACCGCGATTGCCGGTGGCCTGGCACCGCTGGGCGCGCTGTCGATGGTGGCGGCCTCGGCCACTCATTCCACCGATGGCGTGGTGGTTATCCTCGCGATTTCCGCCCTGCTGGTGGTGGTGTTCGCCCTATGCGATCAGGGTGCAAAACACTCGACATTCAAGAACTGAAGAAAAAAGTTCGGACCAACGGGTGCATGGATGCACCTGGATCGCGCATCATGGGCACTTTCAAGCTCAAGGGTAACGTCCATGCGCGTTCTGTCATTGATGATGGGTCTTACGACGCTGGCCGCCACTACGGTGTTCTGCGCCAGCGCGATGGCGAATGAAGAAAGTCAGTTAGTCCAACAGATCAACCAATACCGCAGCCAGGTGCAACGCTGCGGTGACCAGGGTTCCCAGGAACTGCCACCGCTGACCAGCGACACACGGCTGGTGCTGCCGGCCTCCAATGTCGGCGACTTGCAGCAGTCGCTGGCGCGGGCTGCGTACCCTATGGTCAACGTGCAGGCCATCAGCCTGTCCGGGCCCAAGGATGCCGACGCCGCCATGAAAGCAGTGCGCGAAAGCTTCTGTCGGGTCGTACTGGACCCGCAATATGTCGACATCGGCGTCAGCAACAGCGGCCAGGATTGGCGCATCGTGCTGGCCCGCCCGCTGCTGACCAGTGGCCTGGGCGACTGGCAGACCGAAGGCAAGCAACTGCTGAACCTGGTCAACGCTGCGCGCGCCGAACCACATCAATGCGGCACCCAGGCGTTCAGCGCGACCACGCCGCTGTCGTGGAACGACACCCTGGCCAGCGCGGCCAACAGCCACACGCGCAACATGGCCAACGGCAACTTCTTCGACCACCTGGACCACGACGGTCGTACTCCCGGTGACCGCGCCGAACTGGCCGGGTATATCGCGAAGAACATCGGCGAAAATATCGCCGCCGGCCTCGATACCCCTCGCAAGGTCGTGGACGGTTGGCTCGCCAGCCCCGGCCATTGCGCCAACCTGATGAACCCGCAATTTCGCGAATTGGGCGCGGCCTACGCGATGGACCCCAAGAGCGATGCGGGTATCTATTGGACAGGTGTATTCGCCGCTCAATAACCTGGATATTCGCGCTGAACTGGGAGCAGTCATTCAGGTCTGTTGCTTGGCAACCTGACGTTTCAGGCAATAGTCGAACCGCGGTAGATAAGGTGTTGACCCCATGATGAATTGGCTGCAAGGCAACGGCGACATGGCCGAGCGGGTCCGCCAGCATGATTGGGCCAGTACGCCCCTCGGCCCGCTGGAGCAGTGGTCCGATGTATTGAAGACCACCGTCGCGCTGTGCTTCGCTTCCAGGTTTCCCCAGGCCATTGTTTGGGGGCCTGAGTTGATTACGCTCTACAACGATGCATTCCGGCCGATTCTGGGCAACAAGCCGGAGGCACTGGGCCGCCCTTTCAGCGAGGTGTGGCACGAGGCCTGGAGCGAGATAAGCCCCATCGCCAGCGCGGCGTTCGACGGTCATGCCACCTATATTGAAAACTTCCCGCTGATGCTCAAGCGCAATGGCGCGCCGGAACAGGCGTATTTCACTTTTTGCTACAGCCCTATCCGCGACTCCCGAGGCAACGTGGTGGGCATGCTCGATACGGTGACCGAGACCACCTCCACCGTATTCCTCGCCCGTCGCCTGGCGGTGCTGGATGCCATCGGCAACGCCGTGGCCAGCGCCACCGACGCCGAAGCCATCATGACATCGACCACCCAACTGCTGGCGCAACACCTGCAAGTGTCGATTTGCGCCTATGCCGATATGGATGAGGATGAAGATGGCTTCACTATCCGTGGCGACTGGGCGGCGCAGGGCTCACCCAGCATCATCGGCCACTACAGCCTGGCGGCGTTCGGCGAACGCGCGGTGAGGGCTCTGCGTGCCGGTCAGCCCCTGGTGATCCGCGATAACCTGATCGAACTGCCCGCCGATGAGTCGGCAACCTTCCAGGCGCTGGGCGTCACGGCTACCATCTGCGTGCCGCTGATCAAGGATGGACGTCTCACGGCGCTGATGGCCGTGCATGACAAACAGCCCCGCTACTGGTCGCCCTACGATCTGGCGTTGTTGGGTGAAGTGACCGAACGGTCCTGGGCGCACATCGAGCGCGTGCGCGCCGATGCCGCCGTACGCGAGGGTTTGGCGGCCTACACCGAACTCAACGCCACACTGGAGCAGCGCGTGGAAGAACGCACCCTCGCGCTGGCCCAGGCCGAGGCCGCGCTGCGCCAGTCACAGAAGCTTGAAGCCATCGGCCAACTGACCGGCGGCGTCGCCCATGACTTCAACAACCTGCTGACCATCATTCGCTCGTCAGTGGACTTCCTGCGCCAACCGAACTTGTCGCAAGAGCGTCGCCAGCGCTACATGAGCGTCGTCTCCGACACCGTGGAGCGGGCCAGTAAACTCACCAGCCAATTGCTTGCCTTCGCCCGTCGCCAGCCGTTGAACCCGCAGGTATTGGATGTCAGCCAGCGGGTACGCAACATCGGCGAGATGCTTGAAAGTGTCACCGGCGCCCGCATTCATGTACAGGTGCAGTTGCCCGATCAGCCGTGCTACGCACGCATTGACCCCAGCCAGCTCGAAACCGCGCTGCTCAACATCGCACTCAATGCTCGCGACGCAATGGACGGCCAGGGCACCCTGACCCTCAAGGTCGCTACACAGCAAGCGCTGCCGCGCATCCGTGGTGACGCCGAGTCGCGCCTGCCGTACATCAGCATCTCTCTGACCGACACCGGCACCGGTATTGCCGGCGACACCATCGACCGTATCTTCGAGCCGTTCTTCACCACCAAGGCCGTTGGCAAAGGCACCGGGCTGGGCCTGTCGCAAGTCTTCGGCTTTGCCAAACAGTCGGGCGGCAACATCGATGTGGCAAGTACCCTCGGCCAGGGCACTGTGTTCACCTTGTATTTGCCCCAAGTGGAAGGCGAACCCGCCCCGCAGCAGGACGAACAGGAGCAACTTGTACCGCCGCAGGAGGCTGCCCAACGGCATGTTCTGATCGTGGAAGACAACCTGGAAGTGGGACGTTTCGCCAGCCAGATCCTCAAGGACCTGGGCTACAAGACCACTTGGGCGACCAATGCCGAGCAGGCACTGGCCCTCGCTGGCAACGACGCCCGAGCTTTCGACGCGATTTTTTCGGATGTGGTCATGCCGGGGATGACCGGCGTTGCGATGGCCAGACTGCTGCGTGAGCGGCGTCTGGACCTGCCGGTGGTACTTGTCTCAGGCTACAGCGAAGAGCTGGCGGACAGCGGTTATGAGGGGTTTGAGTTCCTCGCCAAACCCTACTCCGCCGAACAGGTCGCCAGGGCGTTGGTGAGGGCGATGTCCAAGGATCAGACCGCTACAGCCACCTGATCAAGACCTTGAGCCTTAGCGGTGCAGGTCTTCAAACCCGTCGCGCTCATCGGTTTGGGCCGCGCGGGTTGAAAGACGGTGTGTACGCTCCATTTGCCGAGTCAGGCGAAAGGCTTTTTCCAGCGCATCGGACAGTTTGCAGGTGGCCGTCACCACAAAGGACGAAAACACCAGCACTGCCAGGGCCACACCCACTTGCATCGGTGCCGGCTGGAACAACAGCCACAGCGTACAGGGCAACAGCACCAACGCCATCGAACTCAGGGTCATGTAGCGATAGGCCGAGTAGCAGGACACCGCACTGACTGACATCCCTACGGTAAAGAGCATCACCAGTACCTGGGACACTCGGTCATCAACCGGCATCACCGCCAGCGCCCCACCTCCCCAGATGCCCGCCGACAACATCAGCGTGATCCAGTAACGCACCTCCCAACGCTTTGGGGTGCGCTTGCTGTCGGGGCAGCGAAACCACTGCACGAACATGTGCAGGCGCAGCAGTGACGAGCAACCCAGCAGCACCAGCCATACCAGAATGATCCGATGATCGAAGCGATCCCAGCACAGCCAGCAAAGCATGGCGGCCCCCAGATAACTGCCGAAGACGGCCGAGAACGACTGGCGAAACAGTTGGTGCAACCGGTCGGTTCGCACTTGCTGCTCGATGATGGGATCCTGATCTTGCCCATGTCCAAGGCTGTTCATGCAATGCGCCTGTGTCGATTGCGACGGCAAAGGCGCCATTGTGGCACCCTGCCAGTATCGGGAACAACTGCATCAGCCAATCCAGCGCCCTTACAGCTCCTGCGGACGCAGAATCAACACACCCAGCGGCGGCAGGTTCAACGACAGCGACACCGGTTGCCCATGACGCGGCTCATCCTGGGTGAACACCTCTCCCCCATTGCCAAAGTTGGAACCGGCGTAAGTGTCCGCATCACTGTTGATCACCTCACTCCAACGCCCGCCGAACGGCACACCAACCGCATAGCCTTCACGCGGCACCGGAGTGAAGTTAGCAACCACCAGCACCGGCCGGCCGTCCTTGCTCCAGCGCAGCCAGGCGTAAACACTGTTGATCGCATCATCGCCAATCAGCCACTGGAAGCCTTGGGGCGCATCATCCTGTTCATGCAGCGCCGGCTCCTCGCGGTACAGGCGGTTCAAATCGCCCACCAGCTTCTGCACACCACGGTGCTCAGGGTATTGCAGCAGATACCAGTCCAGTTGCTGGTCGTGGTTCCATTCGCGCCACTGGCCAAATTCGCAGCCCATGAACAACAGCTTCTTGCCCGGGTGCATCCACATGAAACTCAGATAGGCGCGCAGATTGGCAAACTTCTGCCAGCGATCTCCCGGCATCTTGTCGATCAGCGAGTGCTTGCCGTGCACCACTTCGTCGTGTGAGATCGGCAAGATAAACCGCTCGGACCAGGCATATACCAGGCCGAAGCTCAGCTCGTTGTGATGATGGGCACGGTAGACCGGGTCTTGCTGGATGTAGTGCAGCGAGTCATGCATCCAGCCCATGTTCCACTTGTAATTGAACCCCAGGCCACCTTGCTGGGTAGGCTGGCTGACCCCCGGCCATGCCGTCGATTCCTCGGCGATCACCAGCGCGCCGGGCGCTTCAAGGGCGACCACGTCGTTCAAATGCCGCAGAAAATCGATGGCTTCCAGGTTCTCGCGCCCGCCATGGCGGTTGGGCACCCACTCGCCGGCCTTGCGCGAATAATCGCGGTACAACATCGAAGCCACCGCATCCACCCGTAGCCCATCCACATGAAAATGCTTGAGCCAGTGCAGGGCCGAGGCCAGCATGAAGCCGTGCACTTCCGTACGGCCCAGGTTGTAGATCAGCGTGTCCCAGTCCTGGTGAAAGCCCTCCAGCGGGTTGGCATACTCGTACAGCGCTGTGCCGTCGAACTGCGCCAGGCCGTGGGTATCGGTGGGGAAATGCGCCGGCACCCAATCGAGAATCACGCCGATATCCGCCTGGTGACAGGCATTGACGAACCAGGCGAAATCCTCGGGCGATCCAAAGCGTGCACTCGGGGCGAATTGCGACAAAGCCTGATAGCCCCAGGAACCACCAAAGGGGTGCTCCATGATCGGCATCAGCTCGATATGGGTGAAGCCCAGTTGCTGCACGTAGGGGATCAAGCGCTCCGCCAGTTCACGCCAGCCGTATTGACGGGCGACCTCGCCGGTCTCGTCCAGCTCGCACTGCCAGGAGCCCACGTGCAGCTCGTAGATCGACAACGGCGCCGTGGATTTCTGCTTGTCACCCCGGGCTTGCATCCACTCATGGTCTTGCCAGTCCACCTGCAACGGTGCGGCGACCTTGGAGGCCGTGTCGGGCGGCAGTTGGGTGGCCAGCGCCACCGGGTCGGCCTTGAGCGGCAGGATCCCATGGGCCCCGAGGATTTCGTATTTGTAGGCAGCGCCCGGCTGCAAACGCGGGATAAAAATCTCCCACACACCGGAGGGGTGACGCAGGCGCATCGGATGGCGGCGACCGTCCCAGATATTGAAATCGCCAACTACCGAAACCCGCCGCGCATTCGGTGCCCACACCGCAAAGCGCACACCTTGCACGCCATCGACACTGGTCACCTGGGCCCCCAGGCAACTGCCCAGGTCGCGGTGATTGCCTTCGGCAAATAGGTAAAGGTCCATTTCCCCCAACAGCAATTGACTGAAGCTGTAGGGGTCTTCGGTAATCTGTTCACCGCCCGCCCACTGGATTTTCAACAGGTACGGCTGGCGCGTGCTGAACTGCCCGACAAACAAGCCTGGCACCTGGGTTGCCTCGAGGCTGCCCAGCACTTCACCGCCATCCCGGCTGAGTACCTGAACGCTGAGCGCCTCTGGCAGAAAGGCGCGAATAAACTGCCCGCCCTGCTCGTCGTCATGCGGGCCCAGGATCGAGAACGGATCCGGGTGTTCGGCGCGTACCAGCGCTTCGACGTCCTTGGACGCCGGCAATGCAGTCAACTTGGGCTGCAGCGGTTCTTTATGTGTAAAACTCATGACGTCTCCCCACCGCGTACAGGTTTCGATTTAGGTGTAAGCCCGCTCAGCAAGCCATGCAGCCCTTGCAAGGGCACCGGCAACCAGGTCGGGCGATTTTCCGCTTCGTAGGCCACTTCGTACGCGGCCTTTTCCAGGCTGAACAACGTCAGCGCTGCGTCCTGGCCGTTGGCATCCTGCCAATCATGCGCCAGTGTAGACGTCGCCGTCTGATAAGCCTGAGTAAATGCCTCGCGGGCTTCACTCAGATAGCGATCGGTGACGCGCTTGCGCGCAGTGTTGGCTTGCGGTGTCTGATCCACTGCTTGCACATTCAGGGCCATGGCCGCCGCGTAGTCAAAGGAGCGCAGCACTCCGCTCACATCTTTATAGGGGCTGTGCTTGCCGCGCCGCTCATGCAACGGCCGCGCAGGTTCCCCTTCAAAGTCGATCAGGTACGCGTCGCCCTTGACCACCAGCACCTGGCCCAGGTGCAAGTCACCGTGGACACGAATCCGCAGCCCGCCGACCGTGGCCTTCGCCAACGCCTGGACATGCCCGGCGATGGTTTTTTTGTGTACCAGTAACTCACTGACCAACGCCTGGTCAGCGGGGTTCAACTGGCTTTGATGAAGCTTGAGCAATTGCAGCGCACGCTCGATCTGCGCGCCGACATCCTTGGCCCAGGCCTGAGTATCCTTGGCGGTAGTGATTTGCGGCTTGAAGTCCTTGTCATCCGTTGGCGCACCCAGCACCCCATGCATTTCCCCCAGGCGCTGGCCGAGCGCCGCGGCGAAATCCGCCAGTTCGCCAAGGGCGTTGTAGTGCTGCTCCTGTTCAGAAATGGCCTCGGCCAACTCGTCGCGGATCGCCCGTTCCAGGTTGTTCTGGGTCCAGCTCCAGGCATCGCCCTGGTTGCTCAGGTAGCCCTGGGCAATCATCAGCAGGTTGTCCTGCCCCTGCGCGTCGCGGCGGCTCATAAAGCCCAGCAAAGGCGAGATATTCGGGTAGCCGGCGGCGGTCAGGTAGGCGCTCATTTCCAGCTCCGGGTGTACCCCGGCGCTGACTTTGCGAATCAGCTTGAGCACCAGGCTTTCGCCCACCACCACCGAACTGTTGGACTGCTCGGCAGACAAGTAACGCACCGGCGATTCGTGAGTCAGTTGCAGCCCGGCCAGGTGTCCGGTCGCCTCAAACCGCAGATCGCCCTCACTGGAGTTGAGCACGGTCCCTGCCTGCATGGCCTGGATGACTTCACGGATGAAAGGCTCAAGGCTGAAGGCATCGGTCACCAACCCTACCTGGCGAGTACGTCGCACCCGGGCCAGGGCCAATTGCTGGGGCAAGGCGCTGCTCACCTGATCTTCGCCGAGAAAGCCCAACGGCAGTTGATAACGGCTGACCTGACCGCCGCTGCTGACCTCGACTTCACTGAGCAATACCGGGTGCTGTGGGTCGCCAAAACGTACGCCGTAAGCGATGCGCACGCTGTCGATCGCCGTGTCTTTGCCGGCAAACCAGCGACGTTTGGGCAACCAGGCTGGCAATGAGGTTTGTTCCAGGCTGGTGCGGCAAGGCTCTTCGAGTAATTCTTCCATGCGTTTTTTCAGTACCAGAGTGGTGAAGTCGGGCATGCTCTGCGCCGGTTCCACATGCCAGCTTGGCATCTGGTTTTCCGTCGCCAGCACAAACCAATAAAAGCCATAGGGCGCGAGGGTCAGCAGGAAATTCAGCTGGCCAATCGGTGGAAAGGCATTACCGCCGAGCATCTCCACCGGCACCATGCCGGCGAAGGCAGACAAGTCCAGCTCCGCCGCCTGGGCGCTGCGCGACACATTGGCCACGCACAGGATGATTTCGGTGTGGCCGTCTTCCCCCGTGTATTCACGGGTGTAAGCCAGGATGCGCCGATTGGTCGGCGAGAGCATTTTCAGGCTGCCACGGCCAAAGGCCTTGGACTGCTTGCGCACCGCGAGCATGCGCCGGGTCCAGTTCAGCAACGAATGCGGGTCCTGGGCCTGGGTCTCGACGTTGACCGATTGATAACCGTATTGCGGGTCCATGATCGGCGGCAATACAAGGCTGGCCGGGTTGGCACGGGAGAAGCCGCCATTGCGGTCGATAGACCACTGCATCGGCGTACGCACACCGTCGCGGTCGCCCAGGTAGATGTTGTCACCCATGCCGATCTCATCGCCGTAATACAAAGTCGGTGTGCCCGGCATCGACAACAACAGGCTGTTGAGCAACTCGACACGGCGACGATCACGCTCCATCAGCGGCGCCAGGCGTCGACGAATACCCAGGTTGATTCGGGCGCGGCGGTCTGCAGCATAGTAGTTCCACAGGTAGTCGCGTTCCTTGTCGGTGACCATCTCCAGGGTCAGCTCATCATGGTTGCGCAGGAAGATCGCCCATTGGCAATTGGCGGGAATCTCCGGGGTCTGGCGCAGAATATCGGTGATGGGAAAGCGGTCTTCCTGGGCCAGCGCCATATACATGCGCGGCATCAGCGGGAAGTGAAAGGCCATATGGCATTCATCGCCGTCATCGCCTTTGCGCTCACCGAAATACAGCTGCGTGTCTTCGGGCCATTGGTTAGCTTCAGCCAGCAGCATTCGGTCGGGATAATGGGCATCTATTTCGGCGCGAATCTGCTTGAGGACGTCGTGGGTTTCAGCCAGGTTTTCGTTGTTGGTGCCGTCGCGTTCGATCAGGTAGGGGATGGCGTCCAGACGCAGGCCGTCAATGCCCAGGTCCAGCCAATAGCGCATCACCGACAGTACGGCCTTCATGACTTGCGGGTTATCGAAGTTGAGGTCGGGCTGGTGGGAGTAGAAGCGGTGCCAGAAATACTGGCCGGCGACCGGGTCCCAGGTCCAGTTGGATTTTTCGGTATCGAGAAAAATGATGCGCGTGCCGTCGTACTTCTGGTCATCGTCCGACCACACGTAGAAGTCCCGCGCGGCCGAACCCGGCTTGGCCTTGCGCGCACGCTGGAACCAGGGGTGCTGGTCGGAGGTGTGGTTGATCACCAGCTCGGTAATTACCCGCAGCCCGCGTTTATGCGCCTCGGCGATGAAGCGTTTGGCATCGGCCATGGTCCCGTAGTCGCTGTGCACGCCACGGTATTCGGCAATATCGTAGCCGTCATCGCGACGTGGCGAGGGGTAGAACGGCAATAGCCAGATGGTGTTCACGCCAAGGTCGGCAATATAGTCGAGCTTGGCAATCAGCCCGGGGAAGTCACCGATGCCATCATTGTTGGAGTCAAAGTAGGATTTGACGTGAACCTGGTAAATCACCGCGTCCTTGTACCAGAGCGGGTCTTTGATGAAGGTGGCTGTCTTGGGTTTCTTCGCCATCGGGAACTCCTGAAAACACTAAAGTTCTGCAGACGGAATGCGATCCAGTGTGGGAGCTGGCTTGCCTGCGATAACGGTCTGTCAGTACCTGAAATGGTGGCTGACAAATCGCTATCGCAGGCAGGCCAGCTCCCACAGGGGAACTCCATCAGCCTGGGGAATGGGTGATGCGCCAGATTCCAAAGGGCATCTGCGGTTCAAGCCGTGTCCATTGGGTCTTGCCGTACCAGGTCCAACGGTGGCCGTTCATCAAGTCTTCACCCTGGGTCTGGGCGTCATCCGGCAGGCCCAGCTCCCACAGCGGTAGTTCAAAATGGGCTTCCTGAGCGTTAAAGGGGTCGAGGTTGACTGCCACCAGAATGAAGTTGCTGCCATCTTCGCTGCGCTTGCCGAAATACAGGATGTTGTCGTTCCAGGCGTTGTAGAGCTTGAGCCCCAGGTGTGTGTGCAGGGCCGGGTTCTGCCGACGGATACGGTTGAGTTGGGCGATCTCGGCAATGATGTTCCCGGGGGCGGTGAAGTCCCGCGGGCGGATTTCGTACTTCTCCGAATCCAGGTATTCCTCCTTGCCCGGCACTGGCGCGGCTTCGCACAGTTCAAAGCCTGAATACATGCCCCACAGGCCCGAGCCCATGGCCGCCAGCGCGGCACGAATCAAGAAGCCGGCGCGCCCGGACTGGTGCAAAAAGCCTGGGTTGATATCAGGTGTATTGACGAAGAAGTTCGGCCGGTAGCATTCGCGCCACGGCGGCTGGTTCAATTGCGTCAGGTACTCGCTCAACTCGGCCTTGGTATTGCGCCAGGTGAAGTAGGTGTAGCTCTGGGAGTAGCCGACCTTGCCCAGGCGCGCCATCATCGCCGGAGTCGTAAAGGCCTCGGCGAGGAAGATCACCTCAGGGTATCTGGACCTGACATCACTGATCAGCCATTGCCAGAATGGCAGCGGCTTGGTGTGGGGATTATCGACGCGAAAGGTCTTCACGCCCTCTTCCACCCAACCCACCACAATATCGCGCAGCTCTGTCCATAAGCCCGGAATCGCATCCGCCGCATAAAAATCGACGTTAACGATGTCCTGGTACTTTTTCGGCGGGTTCTCTGCGTATTTAATCGTGCCATCGGGGCGCCAGTTGAACCACCCAGGGTGCTGTTCAAGCCACGGATGGTCCTGGGAGCATTGGATGGCAAAGTCCAGCGCAATTTCCAGGCCGTGGTCGGCAGCGGCTTTGACCAGGCGACGGAAATCCTCACGACTGCCCAGTTGCGGGTGAATCGCCTCGTGCCCGCCCTCCTCGCTGCCGATGGCATAGGGGCTGCCCGGATCATCGGGGCCGGCGGTAAGTGAGTTGTTCTTACCCTTGCGATGGCTGCGGCCGATGGGATGGATCGGCGGGAAGTACAGCACGTCAAAGCCCATGTCGTGGATCATCGACAAGCGCGAGTGCACGTCATTGAATGTGCCGTGGCGAGCCGGATCGTCGGTGATCGAGCGGGGAAACAGCTCATACCAACTGGCGAACTGCGCCGCCTCTCGCTCTACGTCAATCGGGTAGGCGGGGCTGATGCTCAGATAAGCGCGATGATCGGCCTGGGTCATCAAGTGTGCACTGTCTTCGTGCAGGAACAACGCCACCTGCTCGGTTTCCAGCAGGCCCGACAATTCGTGGTGCAGCAACATCAAGCGGTCGCGCAATTCGTTGTCACTGCGCTCGGCGGCCTGCAACACCAGGCTACGGCCCTCCTGCAATTCAAGGCTGACCGGCACCCCGGCCTCGTGTTTCTTGCGCAGTTCATAGCAGAAGCTGGCGAAGGTATCGATCCATGCCTCGATGCAGTATTCATGCGGACCGAGGTGGGCGACGGTGAACGCGCCCTCCCAGCCATTGTTACCGACATCGGTCATGACCACGCTGTGCCAGCTTTCATCCTCCAGCGCGTGCCAGCGGATCAGCACCGCCAGTTTGTCGTGGCCATCGGCGAACACTTTACTGGTGACATTGACGCGCTGGCCGACCACGGCCTTGACGGCAAATTCCCCCTTGTCGATCACCGGCATGGTGCTTTCGATAGCGATCCTGGGTAACAACAGCGCTTGCGACAACGGCAGTGCGCAGCCCTCTGGAGCCAGTATTTCAGCAGTCATCGAGCATCTTCCCCTTACGCCCCGTGGACGCTCTTTGCTTGATCCGAATTCAAGTACGGCGACGCTCTCCCTGAGCAGAGCCGTTTAAAGTCCGAGCCTGGGCGCGCGGCAAAAGTTCAGGTGGATATGTCGCCGCCGGGCGGGGAATCAATTCCCCAAGGCAATGGTCCACCCATAGAGCCAAGCACAAAGGAGGCCACACTGATGAATATCCCAATACCCCCTGAACCCGAAGATCCGAATATCGATGCCCCGCCCTTGCCGCCTTCGGAGCCGACGCCAGCGCCAAAGCAGGAACCCCCTGAAGATGAGCCACCCGCAGCGCAAGAACCGCCCACGACCACGCCGCCGGTCATCGTCTGAGTCACAATGATGGAGGTTCGCTCGGGAGGGGCCAGGCTGTTCTTCAACTCGAGCGAGCCGCAAAAAATCGAACTCTCCTACAGACACTGGGAACAAGCCTGAATGCTCGCGTGACTGCAGGTTTATATATTTACCTCGCACTCAACCCATCTTCCGATGGGAAGTTCTGATCCTATCGCGAGGACACCATGTCGACTATCAACCCTCAGCACTTTTCCCGCACGCAGCCATCGCCACCTGGACACTCCAGCGGCGCCCAAGCTCAGGGCCGGCCCACACAGCAGCAGGTGGACGCGTTGCTCAACGCTGGCCCGAACTGGTCCGTTACGCCCAAGGCACCGGACCGTGCACAGCAATCGCCTGACACGCGTTCCAATCAGACCTCTCCTGAGCAACACGCAGACGCGACGAAACGCGTGAGCGATACTCATACACTATTGACCCCGGAAACAATCAACGCGCTACAGGGCAATCCGGACTCTGCCCAATCTCGTGCGATCAAGTCCGAACTCGAATGGATTTTTCAGCCAGAAAACAGGCGCGCAGCGTTACGTGGGCCCGACGCCAAAGCGAACCGCAAAAAATTTGAAGAGATGAGCGTCGTGCTCAATGCCGGTGCCAGGAACCTGAACTCAGCCAAGCACAAAACAACAGAAGAGGTAATGAATAAATTCGCCTTTAAAAATATCGAGGCCCTGCTCGGGGCATTTGACGGCGACGCCTCGAGCTCTTTTGGCCGTCTCGATAACTCACTCGCAGAGTTAGCCAAAATCAAACAACACTATTCCAGGATGGACTCGACCTATAAAACCTTAAGCAATACCTGCGATTCGCTGGCCAAGGAAAAGCTCGACGCGTCACAAGCAGATGCCACGCCACCGCCATCGGCCTCCGACACTGGCCACGACAGCTCTGCAACCTACAGCTTCCGCTCTGCCAGTGAATCCACACTCGAATCTCCTCAAGAGATCCGGAATTTCAAATCCCAAGACAAACTGAACCTGACCGGCATTCAGAAACAGTTGAACACCCCGCTGCGATGGGTTGAGCGCCGCCCAGAGTCGATCGGGGAGATACAGATTCAATATTCGCCCAATAACAATGTCAGCGTGGTAGTCATTGCTGATGCTCCAGGCAAGCCACCCTTCGTACTGAAGGTGTTTGGTGAGGTGCGCCAAAGCAACATCGTGACCTGATGGCTGGGTATCACTTTTCCACTAACTTGACGATTCTCGGCATGATGCTGAACACCGCCAGGGCCAGCAACGTACTGAGTACCGCCGTCGATTCACGCCCCATGCCCGCCGCCACCCCGATGGCGGCGGTCATCCACAACCCGGCAGCCGTGGTCAGGCCCTTCACATGCTGGCCCTCTTCATCTTCCTTGCCCTTGAGGATAGTGCCGGCGCCAAGGAAGCCGATGCCCGCAATCACCCCTTGAACCACCCGGCTCATGGCGTCTGCCTGGTTGCCGGACATCTGCGGCACCAGCACGAACAGCGCCGCGCCAAGCGCCACCAGCATATGAGTGCGCACGCCCGCCGCCTTGCCCTTGTGTTCACGCTCAAAACCCAGGATGCCACCCAGGATCGCAGCGATCAGCAGGCGCACAGTCACTTGAGTGAGTTGCCGGGCATCGGCGATGTCGGCGAACTCGGCTTGCAGGGTTTGCCACACTTGTTGCCACCAGACGTCCATGGATGCGCTCCTTTTATTATGAGTAAAGAATAGACCGCACAGACCGCCAGTCAGTTGCCCGGAACCCGTGCGCATGGCAGTCGCCTAACGCTGCACAGTTCACAAAACGGAGATCGTCATGACCGTACGCATCGAAAATCATCTGTGCTACTTCACGCTCGACGAAAACGGCCAGGAACAAAGCCTGCCCGCCACCCGGGTGACCATCCTTACCGATCACGACAAAGCCATGTCTTATCTGGAATTGGCGGGTTCTCGCATCTACATCACCGAAGCCGAGGCGGACGCCCTGACGGTTGAAGGCGCCACCGATGGCCGTCAGCATGTGAAGGCCGACGAACCGGGTTCGGTGATTTAATTGATCTGCGTCAGCCCCTTCGATCGATCGCTGCACCTTATTGACGCTGGGGTGCAGCACATTGACGCAGATGGGTACATCCAGCCCATCTGATCCGCTTTATATCGCCATACCTGAGTCTGTTATGCAAACAGCCTGTCGCCCATAGTGCATTGGCCTGATGGAGGCTGATGAGCGAACGACCATGAGCGAACGAATCCCAACCGTGGAAACCTTTGAGCCCATACACCCAAAGAAGGTGAAGGCCAAATCCAGCGATAACCTGATCCATACCCGCAGCTTTACCGGCCTGTTCCGCACCTTGCGTGTCAGTGGAGCGGCTTTGCTGTTCCTGGCCTTTTTCGGCACCGTATGGCTGAACTGGGGTGGGCGCCAGGCCGTGCTGTGGGACCTGGCGCACAGCAAGTTCCACATTTTCGGCGCCACCTTCTGGCCGCAGGACTTTATCCTGCTCTCGGCGCTGCTGATCATCTGTGCCTTCGGCCTGTTTGCGATCACGGTGTTTGCCGGCCGCGTCTGGTGCGGTTATACCTGCCCGCAAAGCTCGTTCACGTGGCTGTTCATGTGGTGTGAAAAGATCACCGAGGGCGAGCGCAACCAGCGTATCAAGCTGCAGGCGGCCCCGTGGAGCCTGAACAAACTCGCGCGACGCTCAGCCAAACATACGCTGTGGCTGGGCATCAGCGTGCTGACCGGGCTGACCTTTGTCGGCTACTTCACGCCCATCCGCCCTCTCGCCGTCGAACTGCTGACCTGGCAAATCGGCGGGGTGAGCTTGTTCTGGGTGCTGTTTTTCACGGGCGCTACCTACATCAATGCCGGCTGGTTACGCGAAGCGGTGTGCATGCATATGTGCCCGTATGCGCGATTCCAAAGCGTAATGTTTGATAAAGACACCCTGACCATTTCCTACGATACCGCCCGCGGCGAACGCCGTGGCCCGCGCAAACGCGAAGTGCAGCCAGCCGATGCAGGGCTTGGTGATTGCATTGATTGCCAGCTGTGCGTGCAGGTTTGCCCTACCGGCATCGATATCCGCGACGGCCTGCAAATGGAATGTATCGGCTGTGCGGCCTGCATTGATGCCTGCGACTCGATCATGGACAAAATGGGCTATGCCCGGGGTTTGGTGAGCTACACCAGTGAACACCAACTGCAGGGTGGCAAGACTCATCTGCTCAGGCCACGCCTGATCGGCTACAGTGCCGTACTGCTGGTAATGATTGCCGCGTTGGTGGTGGCCTTGATTGAACGGCCGATGGTGTCGCTGGATGTCACCAAGGACCGCGGCATGTTTCGCGAAAACAGCCAGGGTTTGATCGAGAACATCTACAGCCTCAAGGTCATCAACAAGACCCAGCAACGCCAGGACTACCGGGTGGAACTAGTGGATGCCGACGGGTTCCAGTTGCAAGGCAAGACCCGGATCAGCCTGGCGCCCGGAGAAATCGTCGATATGCCGGTGTCAGTGGCACTGCTGGCCGAGAAGCCGGCGAGCAGCTCGCAGAGCCTGCGCTTCAAGGTGACAGATGTGGATGAGCCCTGGATCTACAGCGCCGCAGACAGTCGCTTCGTCGCGCCGTTGAACCGCTGACAATCCGCCAATGTGGGAGGGGGCTTGCTCCCGATAGCGGTGGGTCAGAACAGTTTTGGTTACTGACACCCCCTCATCGGGACATAGGTATCTACACAATTTTTTAGGTTGTAGAAGCCGACGGTAACTACGATGCGAAGCGAGCCGCTCTTGATCTTGATCTGTTTTTGATCTTAAGCGCCCCGTCAAACCACGCTGGCCGGAATTCGACAGGGATTCTGGGCCGGCATTCCGGCTTTTCGAAAGTGACCCGCTGTAAGAGCGGAACCATAAGTGGCCGTTACCGCAGCAATGGATATGTACTCGGTATAACTGTGTCGGCTGCCTGGCCGCCTGCGCGAGCAAGCCCGCTCCCACATTTGGATCTCGGAGCATCAGATAGATATGCGCTGGCTGACTGGTCGTCACGGGAGCAAGCTCCCTCGCCACAGGTACAGCGCCGTACCAAAAATGTGTAGATACCTATGCTAATCGTGGGCAAGCTCCCACACACACTTACCCGGCGTACAGACTGAAAACTGTTTAAGGCTGCCATGAAACGCTACGAAAAATTCGCCGATGACATCGCAGAACTGATCCGCTCCGGCGTCCTTGGCCCAGGTCAGCGCGTACCGTCGGTGCGCTATGCCAGCCAGACCTACGGCGTCAGCCCGTCTACCGTGTTCCAAGCGTATTACTTGCTGGAACGCCGTGGCCTGATTCGCGCGCGGCCGCGTTCGGGCTACTTCGTCAACACCCATGCGCCGAGCCCGTTTTCCGAGCCAGTGGTGAGCGAGCAGGTGCATGAGTCCACCCATGTGGACGTCAGTGAATTGGTGTTTTCGGTACTCGACTCCATCAAAGACCCTAATACAGTGCCCTTCGGCTCGGCCTTCCCCAGCCCGATGCTGTTCCCGTTGCCGCGCCTGGCCCGCTCCCTGGCCAGCGCCAGCCGCGAAATGGACCCGCGCCTGGTGGTCACCGACATGTCGCCGGGCAACCCGCAACTGCGCCGACAGATTGCCCTGCGCTACATGGTCGGCGGCCTGATGCTGCCCATGGAGGAGCTGCTGATTACCAACGGTGCCCTCGAAGCGCTGAACCTGTGCCTGCAAGCCGTGACTGAACCGGGCGACCTGGTTGCCATCGAGGCACCGGCGTTCTACGCCTGCCTGCAAGTGCTGGAGCGCCTGAAACTCAAGGCCGTGGAAATCCCGGTGCACCCGCGCGATGGTATTGACCTGAACGCCTTGGCACAAAGTCTTGAGCGCTACCCAATCAAGGCCTGCTGGACCATGACCAGCTTCCAGAACCCCATGGGCGCCACCCTGCCCGAAGCAAAAAAACAGGCGCTGGTAGAGCTGTTGCGCAGCCATCAGGTGCCGTTGATCGAAGATGATGTCTATGCCGAGTTGTACTACGGGCAACACGCGCCAAAACCGGCCAAGGCGTTTGATACCGAAGGGCTGGTGATGCACTGCGGCTCCTTTGCCAAGAGCCTGGCACCGGGCTACCGCGTCGGCTGGGTCGCGGCCGGGCGCTTTGCGCAGAAGGTCGAGCGCCTGAAACTGATGACCTCGCTGTGCCCGTCGATGCCGGCCCAGGCGGCGATTGCCGACTACCTGCAACACGGCGGTTATGACCGGCATCTGCGCAAATTGCGCTATGCCCTGGAAGAACAGCAAAGCGCCATGCTGGCGGCCATCGCCCGCTACTTCCCGGCCCAGACACGGGTCAGCCAGCCGGCGGGCGGTTATTTTCTGTGGTTGGAATTGCCGGAGCAAACCGACTCGCTGAAATTGTTCCAGATGGCCCTGGCCCAAGGCATCAGCATCGCACCGGGGCCGATTTTTTCAGCGACCCAGCGCTTCAGAAACTGCATACGCTTGAATTATGGCAGCCCATGGAACGAAGCCTCGGAAAAGGCCATGGAGACGCTGGGGCGGATAGTGCGGTCTTTTTAACGGCGCGAAACACAGCCCGTGGAACCGTGTGCCATCAGGAACCACCTAGCTATGCCTATCCTCATGTCGAGATCGTCATGCGCATCAACCCTCTTGCGGCATCGACCGCCTATCGGCTTGGCGAAGGTCGCCCTGAAAATAACTGGCTTATTGCGCCGACTGCGCCCGAAGAACCTCCCGTCGGTGACCGTCGTACCACCCGGCAGATCATCAACGCCAATCCTGCGCTCAAGCACCTGTTCAAGCGCCGCGATAGCTACCCGGTGACAGACTTGCTCAAGCGCCGACTGGGGGACTGGACATTCGCCAACCCTGATGCCAAGGCCAGGGCCCACGCGGCCTATAACCTGGCGAGAGTGATTAACGTCCTCGACAATGTGAATGATCGCCGCGTCGGTAACAGCGAACGACACGACGGCAAGATCAATGGCTTTCACAACGCCGGCTATTCCACCCGAAAGAACTCAGAAGCCCGTCTACTTGTAGCATTCGCGGAAAACGGCTACGACGTGCTGCAAAACCTCGGGCAGTAAGCTGCTTTTCAGCGTCCGCCCCCTAGGTCTAAAAAGGTGCCGGTGGCGTATGAGGCCTTGTCCGACAGCAACCAGATAATCGCCTCAGCCACTTCATCCGGACGCCCGCCACGCGCCATGGGGATACCGGACTCCAACTTGCTGACGCGGTCCGGGTCGCCGCTCAGGGCGTGGAAATCGGTAAAGATATAACCAGGGCGTACCGCGTTGACTCGAATGCCTTCACCTGCGACTTCTTTGGACAGACCGAGGGTGAAGGTATCCAGAGCGCCCTTGGACGCAGCGTAGTCCACATACTCACCTGGCGACCCCAGCCGCGCCGCTACCGACGACACGTTGACGATACTGCCACCCTGCCCGCCATGCCGAGGCGACATACGCAGCACCGCGTGCTTGGCGCACAGGATCGGGCCCAGCACGTTGGTCTTCATGATCTTCAGGATACGAAACTCGGACATCTCGTCGACCCGCGACTTTTGCCCCACAGTACCGGCGTTGTTGACCAGCGCCGTGACACGCCCCAATTCGGCATCCACGCGATTGAACAGCGCTATCACTTCATCTTCGATGCTGACATCAGCGCGCACCGCAATGGCCTGGGCGCCGAGGCCGCGCACTTGTTCAAGCACGGCATGGGCAGCCTTCTCGTCCGACTGATAGTTAATGCAGATGCGATAACCTTCGCGAGCAGCCAGCAAGGCCGTCTCGGCGCCAATCCCGCGGCTGCCTCCGGTGATGATGACGACTTTGTCCATGGCTACGGTCTCCTGATTCAACCTGATGGTTAGGGTTGGATCCAAGAATACCCGTCACTGATGGCTTTTGTCAGGCGCTGGCGCATCTTCGCCGGCGAGGATGTTTGCCATGAAATTGTCGGCCGGCAATGGATGCCCCAACAAATAGCCTTGCAAGGAATCACACCCCAGGCGGGTAAGGAAATTTTGCTGCGCATCGGTTTCCACGCCTTCGGCAACGATCCGCAAGTCCAGGGCCTGGCCGAGGGCGACAATGGCCGAGACGATGGCGGCGTCGTCGCTGTCGTGCTCCAGGTCGCGTACAAAGCCGCGGTCGATCTTCAACTCGTTGGCCGGCAGGCGCTTGAGGTACATCAGGCTGGAGTAACCGGTGCCAAAGTCATCGATGGACAGGTCCACGCCCATGTCCGAGAGCTGCTGCAATACCGTCATGCTCGCATCGGCATCGCTCATGGCAGTGGTCTCGGTGATCTCCAGCGTGAGGCTGTTGGCGGGTAATTGGTGGCGCTCCAGAGCAGCCGCAACACTGTTGACCAACCCGGCATGACAGAACTGCAGCGCCGAAAGATTCACGGCGATGCGCCAGCTCTGATAACCCTGTGCGTACCACAGGCTCATCTGGCGGCAGGCTTCGTCGAGTACCCATTCACCGATGGCAATGATCAGCCCGGTTTTCTCCGCCAGCGCGATAAAAGCTGCCGGCAGCAACAAGCCCTGTTGCGGATGCTCCCAGCGCAACAACGCCTCGGCCCCCACGGCAATACCGCTCACCGCATCGAACTTGGGTTGGTAATACAAGCGAAACTCGCCGAGTTCAAGGGCATTGCGCAGGTCCTGCAACAATTGCAGTTGCTTGCGCGCATTGGTGTTCATTGACGCATCGAAGAAGCTGTAGCCGTTCTTGCCCATGCCCTTGGCGTGATACATCGCCGCGTCGGCGTTCATCAACAGCTCCTGGGGGTTATTACCGTTGCCCGGGAACATGGCGATACCGATACTCGCGGAGATTTTCAGCTCATGCTCGGCCACCGTGAAAGCGCGGTTGATCAGACCGACCTGACGCTCGGCCAGGCCCATGGCATCGTCCGGCTGGGTCAATTGCACCAGCAACACGAACTCGTCACCGCCAATACGGGCCAGGGTGTCCTGGCTGCGCAAGTCCTCGCGCAGACGCAGGCCAACCTCGCGCAGCAGTTGATCGCCCATGTGATGACCGAAGGCATCGTTGACCGGCTTGAAGCCGTCCAGGTCGATAAACATCAGCGCAAAGCAACCGCCCTGCTCGTACACCGCCTGAATGCCTTGTTGAATGCGATCCGCCAGCAGTGTGCGATTGGGCAAGCCGGTGAGCATGTCGTGCAGTGCCAGGTGGGTCAGTTCCTGGTTGGCCAGGGTCAAGGAATCGGCGAGTACAGCGGTGCGCGCCTCCAGGCGGGCATCCAGCAAGGAGGTCAACAACGCTATGACCAACACCGCAAGGGAGGTCACCAAGACCAGGTTATCCAGGCCCTTGCCGCTCAAGCCCGTCAGCGCGGCACCGCAGAAACTGTCATCGGCAAACTGCGCCGCGGCCATCCCGGTGTAGTGCATGCCGACAATGGCCACGCCCATCACCACCGCCGCCGCACCCCGCGCCAGGCGCACGTAAGGCGTATTGCGACGCAGGTTGAAGGCGATCCACAGCGCGGCGCCGGAGGCCATTACCGCGATCAACAACGAAGCGCCGAACAAGGTCGGGTCGTAGTCGATACCCGGGGTCATGCGCATCGCTGCCATGCCGGTGTAGTGCATGCTGGCGATACCGGCACCCATCACCAGCGCACCGAACGCCAGTTGCCAGGCCGGCAGACGTGGCTGGCTGACCAGCCATAAGGCGAAGCCACTGGATAACACAGCGATCAACAGCGACAGCGCAGTGATGCCCAGGTCAAACCCGAGGGCAAACGGCAGGCGCAGGGCCAACATGCCGATAAAGTGCATGGACCAGATGCCCACGCCCATGGCTGCTGCGCCGCCGGTAATCCATAGGTAAACGGCACGCCCCTTCGTCGTAGCGATACGCCCGGCCAGGTCCAACGCGGTGTAGGACGCCAGCATTGCAACGCACAGGGAAATCACGACCAGGGAGGTTGAATAGCTACCGATCAACATGGGGCTTCTCGCAGGCAACAGGGCGTAAAAGCCCATGCCGGGTGGCAAAGCGGGCGATTGTAGCGAGAATGATTCTGGGGCAGGTGATTAATTAAGCAGATAGCCATTAGTCATTTTTTGGCGTCAATCTGCTGGCTTAATGCGGGTGTTTTTCAATACCTGTGGAAAGGGGCCTCCCCACTGTAGGAGCGAGCTTGCTCGCGAAGATCGTCAACGATGACGTGCGAAACCGGGGGAAACGCGGTGTCTGTGTGTTCTTCGCGAGCAAGCTCGCTCCTACAGGATGCGCAGGTATTCGCTCACTCCTTCTCGGCAAGAGACGTCTGGCCATCCCAGCCACCACCCAACGCCGCAATCAACTGCACACTCGCCACCAGCCGCGACTGCAACAAGGTCAACACGGTGCGCTCGTTGCTCAAGGCCGTCGCCTGCACAGTCACCACATCCAGGTAAGCGATCAGACCCGCCTTGTACTGGTTCTCGGTCAAGCGCAACGACTCACGCGCCGATTCCAGCGCTTCATTGCTGACCACAGCTTCGTCCGCCAGCACCTTGAGTTGCACCATGTAGTTTTCCACTTCACGGAACCCATCCAGTACGGTCTGGCGGTACTTGGCCACGGTCTCGTCATAGCTGGCCACGGTGCGGTCGACTTCCGCCGAGCGCTGGCCGCCATCGAACAGGGTCATCGCCAGTTTCGGCCCCACCGACCAGAAGCGGTTCGGCAGGCTGATCCAATCTTCATAGGTGCTGCTGGAGTAGCCGCCCTGCAAGCTCAGGCTGAGATCCGGGTAATAGGCCGCCTTGGCCACGCCGATGTTGGCGTTGGCGGCGATCACCGAGCGTTCGGCCGAGGCAATATCGGGGCGACGTTCCAGCAACTGGGACGGCAGGCTCACCGGTATTTGCGGCAGCGCCGGAATGTCTTTGCTCACCGCCAGGTTGAAGTTGGCCGGGGCTTCGCCGATCAGCACGGCAATGGCGTTTTCCAGCTGGGCCCGCTGCCAGATCAGGTCGATCAGGCTGGCCTGGGTGGTCTTGAGCTGAGTTTGCGCCTGGGCGATGGCATCCTTGCCGGCCACCCCGGCACGGTACTGGTTTTCGGTCATTTTCAATGAACGCTGGTAGGTGTCCAGGGTGGCTTGCAACAGGCGCGTCTGTTCGTCCATGACCCGCAGTTGCAGGTAGCTCTGCACCAGTTCCGACTGTTGGCTCAGGCGCATCGCGGCCAGGTCTGCCGAGCTGGCCTCGGCGCTGGCTTCATTGGCCTCTAGTCCACGGCGCAACTTGCCCCAGATATCGGCTTCCCAACTCACGCCCAACTGCGCATTGAGGGTGTCGCGGATACCACTGCTGGAACTGCTGAGGCTGGCGCTGCTGCTGCCGGTACCCTGGCTGGCGCGGGTTTTACCCACGCTCAGGTCGACGCTGGGGTAAAACGCCCCGCGGGAACTGCGCACCAGCGCCTTGGCCTGGCGAAAGCGCGCTTCGGCCTGGGCAACGGTCTGGTTGGACGTGTTGAGGCGCTCTACCAGCTCATTGAGTTGGCGGTCGCCATACAGCTCCCACCAGGCGCCACGGGCCAGGGAATCGCTGGGGTTGGCCTGGCGCCAGCCCTGGGCTTCTTTGAACTGCACCGGTTCGATGACCTCCGGGCGCTTGTAGTCAGGGCCAATGGCGCAGGCGCTGAGCAACACCCCACACATCATCACGGCCAATAACTTCATTGTGTTGTTGTGGTGAGGGTGCTTGCTCCCTCGCCACAATAATTTGGTTGAATCGGTCATAGCGCAGTGTCCAGGGCAGCATCGGTACGCACGCCGCGCCAGGCATTGAAGCGGTGGCGCGCGCGGTCGAGATAGAGGTAGACCACCGGGGTGGTGTAAAGGGTCAGGATCTGGCTGAAGACCAGGCCACCAATAATGGTCAGGCCCAACGGATGGCGCATTTCCGCGCCATCGCCGGTGCCGAGCAGCAACGGCAAGGCGCCGAGGATGGCGGCCAGCGTGGTCATCAAAATGGGTCGCAGGCGTAGCAGACAGGCGCTGCGGATCGATTCCAGCGGGCTCATGCCGTCGTTGCGCTCCAGTTGCAGCGCCAGGTCGATCATCAGGATCGCGTTTTTCTTCACCACACCGATCAGCAGGAACAAGCCCAGCAACGATATCAGACTGAACTCGCCGCCCAGCAGGTAGATCGCCAGCAACGCGCCAACACCCGCCGACGGCAGGGTCGAGAGAATGGTCAGCGGGTGGATATAGCTTTCATACAGAATGCCCAGCACCAGGTACACCGCCACCAACGCACCGAGAATCATGAACGGCTGGCCCTTCTGCGTGGCCGCAAAGGCGTCGGCGGTGCCGGCCATCTTGGCGATCACATCTTCAGGCAGGCCGACCTTGGCAATCGCTCGCTCGATGGCCGCGGTGCCCTGCTCTACCGTCACCCCGGGCGCCATATCGAAGGCGATGTTTTCTGAAGCGAACTGGCCTTCATGGCTGACGCGATCGTCGGCCAGGCTGTTCTCGTAATGGGCAATGGTCGACAACGGCACCCGCGCACCATCGGCAGTAATCACCTGGACCTGGTTCAGGGTGATCGGGTCCTGGGCATACTTGGGGTTGACCTCCATCACCACCTGATACTGGTTGAGGCTGTCGTAGATGGTGGAAATCTGCCGCTGGCTGTAGGCGTTGTTGAGTACCGACGTGACCATGTCCATGTCGATGCCCAGACGCTTGGCCTGGTCCCGATCGACGATCAGCGTGACCTGCGCCGCGCCCCGGCCTTCGCGAGCGTCGATGGCAGTCAGCTCGGGCAACTCACGCATCGCCGCGACCACTTTCGGGTACCACAGGCGCAACGCGGCCAGGTCGCCGCTTTGCAGGATGTAGGAATATTGCGCGCTGGTCTGGTCGCGGCCGCCGCCGAACTGCAGGTCCTGGTCGGCCATCAGGAACAGGCGCCCGCCCGGTACCAACGGCACCTCTTTGCGCAGACGCTCGATCACCGCCTGGGCAGAGATCTTGCGTTCACTGATGGGTTTGAGGCGCACCAGCATCACTGCGTTGTTAGTGCCTTGGTTGCCACCGATAAAGCCGGCCACGCTGAGCACCGCCGGATCCTTGAGCACCGCCTGGCGGAAGACTTCCATCTTCGGCTGCATCACGCTGAACGACAGGCCATCGTCACCGCGCACAAACCCGATCAATTGGCCGGTGTCCTGCTGAGGCATGAAGGTTTTTGGCACCACCACATACAGCGCGATATTCACCCCCACGGTAATCAACAGGCTGAGCAGGGTCAGGCGCCGGTGGCGCAATACCCAGTCCAGGCTGGTGGCGTAGCCGGCGACCATGCGGTCGTTGACCTTCTGGCTCCAGCGCTGCAAACCGGTCTGCCGGGTCTTGTCATGAGGCTTGAGCCAGCGGGCGCAGAGCATCGGCGTCAAGGTCAGCGAGACAATCAGCGAGACGATGATCGCCGCCGACAAGGTGATGGAAAACTCGCGAAACAGGTTGGTGACAATCCCGCCCATGAACAGGATCGACAGGAACACCGCCACCAGCGACACGTTCATCGACAACAAGGTAAAGCCGACTTCTTCGGCACCCAGGTACGCCGCCTTCATCGGCGGCACACCCTCGTCGATGTGCCGGGAAATGTTCTCCAGCACCACGATGGCATCGTCCACCACCAGCCCGGTGGCCAGGATCAGCGCCATCAACGAAAAGTTGTTCAGCGAAAACCCGTACAGGTACATCACCGCGAAGGTGCCGACCAGCGACACCGGCACCGCCAGGGTCGGGATCAGCGAAGCACGGAAGTTACCCAGGAACAGGTACACCACCAGGATCACCAGGCCCACGGCAATCAGCAGGGTCATTTCCGCTTCATGCAGGGTGGCAGTGATCACTGGCGAGCGGTCCATGGCCAGGCTGAGTTTGACGCTGGACGGCAGCACTGCCTGCAACGCCGGCAACTGGGCCTTGATCTGCCTGACCGTTTCAATGATGTTGGCGCCGGACTGGCGGTTGATCACCAGCAGCACCGCCGAATCATTATTGAAGAAGCCACTGTTGTAGCGGTCTTCCACACCATCGGTGATCTTCGCCACATCCCCCAGGCGCAGGGCCGCGCCGTCCTGATAGCGGATCAATAGCGGCGCGTAGTCCTTGGCTTTTTCCAGCTGGTCGTTGGCCTGGATCTGCCAATTGCGCTCAGCGTCTTCCAGGGAGCCCTTGGGCCGGCGCTGGTTGGCATTGGCGATGGTATTGCGCACATCGTCCAGGGCCACGCCGTACTGGTCGAGGGCCTTGGGTTCCAACTCGATGCGCACTGCCGGCAGGGAGCTGCCGCCGATCTGCACTTCGCCCACGCCCGGCACCTGGGACAGGCTCTGGGACAGGATGGTCGACGCCAGGTCATACAGCTGGCCCTTCTGCAGCACGTCGGAGGTCAGCGACAACACCATGATCGGTGCCTGGGACGGGTTGATCTTCTTGTAGGTGGGCATGCTGCGCATACCGCTGGGCAACAGGTTGCGCGAGGCATTGATCGCCGCCTGCACTTCCCGCGCCGCACCGTTGATATCGCGGTCGGAATCAAAGGCCAGGATCACCCGAGTCGAGCCCTGGCTCGACGAACTGCTCATGGTGGTGATACCGGCAATCGAACCGAATGAACGCTCCAATGGCGTCGCCACGCTGGACGCCATCACCTCGGGGCTGGCGCCGGGCAGGCTGGCCGACACCACGATCACCGGAAAGTCGATCTGCGGCAGCGGCGACACCGGCAAAAGGTTGAAGCTGACGCCACCGAGCAACATGATCGCCAGACTCAGCAGCATGGTCGCTACCGGCCGGCGAATGAAAGGTCCGGACAGGTTCATGGCTCAACCGGCTCCAGGCGTTGCGGCTCTTTGCGCCAGCGCCGGCCAAGGCGATCGAAGTACAGGTAGATCACCGGCGTGGTGAACAGCGTCAACACCTGGCTCACCAGCAAGCCACCGACCATCACCAAACCCAGCGGTTGGCGCAACTCCGCGCCGGAACCGCTGGCAAGCATCAGCGGTACCGCACCGAACAACGCGGCCAGGGTAGTCATCAGGATCGGCCGGAAACGCAACAGCGCCGCCTGGTAAATCGCCGTCTGTGGGTCCAGGCCCTGATTACGCTCGGCGTCGAGGGCGAAGTCGATCATCATGATCGCGTTCTTTTTCACGATACCGATCAGCAGGATGATGCCGATGATCGCGATCATGCCCAGGTCATTGCCACTGAGCAGCAGGGCCAGCAAGGCCCCCACCGCCGCCGACGGCAAGGTCGAAAGGATAGTGATCGGGTGGATATAGCTCTCGTAAAGCACGCCCAGCACGATGTACATGGTGACCACCGCGGCCAGGATCAGCAGCAAGGTACTCGACAGCGACGCCTCGAACGCCTGGGCGGCACCCTGGAACTGGGTTTGCACGCCCACCGGCATGCCAATGTCCTTCTGGGTCTGGTTGATCAGCTCCACACCCTTGCCCAGGGCGACGCCGGGGGCCAGGTTGAACGACATCATCACCGCCGGGAACTGGCCGATATGGGCAATCGCCAACTGCGCCTGGCGCTGCTCGACATGGGCCAGGCTCGACAGCCGCACCTGGCCGCCGTCGGTGGTCTTCACATGGATCTGGTTGAGCGCGGCCGGGCCGAGGGTTTCGCCGGACTGAGCTTGCAGCACCACGCGATATTGGCTGGCCTGGGTATAGATGGTAGAGATCTGCCGTTGGCCAAAGGCGTCATACAACGCGTCGGTAATGGTCGAGACACTCACACCCAGGCGCGAGGCCGCGTCGCGGTCGATCACCAGGTACACCTGCAAGCCTTTGTCCTGCAAGTCGCTGGCAACGTCGGTGAGTTCCGGCTGTTGACTGAGGGCGTGCACCAGCTTGCCACTCCACAGTGCCAGCAACTCGGCGTCCGGCGACGACATGCTGAACTGGTACTGGGTACGGCTGACGCGGTCCTCGATGGTGAGGTCCTGCACCGGCTGCATGAACAGGCGGATGCCCACCAGCTTGTCGATTTGCGGTTGCAAGCGGGTGATCACCTCGGCTGCGCTCAAGTCGCGCTGGCCGTGGGCCTTGAGGTTGATCAACAAGCGGCCACTATTGAGGGTGGCGTTATCGCCGTCCACACCGATGTAGGACGACAGGCTCTGGACCGCGGGATCAGCAAGGATGATCTTCGCCAGCTCCTGCTGACGCTGGCTCATCGCCGCAAAGGAAATCGACTGCGGCGCTTCGGAAATACCCTGGATCACCCCGGTGTCCTGCACCGGAAAAAAGCCCTTGGGCACCACCAGGTACAGCACCACCGTAAGCCCCAGGGTAGCAATGGCCACCAGCAGGGTCAGCGGCTGGTGCTTGAGCACCCACTGCAACTTGCGGCCATAGGCCTGGATCAGCCAATCGATCCAGGCGCCGCTGGCCTTGTAGAAACGTCCCTGCTCTTCTTCCTTCGGTTCGCGCTTGAGCAAGCGCGCGCACATCATCGGCGTAAGGGTCAGGGACACAACCAGCGAAATCAGGATCGCCACCGCCAGGGTGATGGCGAACTCGCGGAACAGCCGCCCGACCACGTCAGCCATGAACAGCAGTGGGATCAGTACCGCAATCAGCGACAAGGTCAGGGAAATCAGGGTGAAGCCGATCTGCTTGGCGCCCTTGAGCGCCGCCGCCATCGGCGTCTCGCCCTCCTCGATATAGCGAGAAATGTTCTCCAGCATAACGATGGCGTCATCCACCACAAACCCCGTGGCGATGGTCAGGGCCATCAGCGTCAGGTTATTGATGGAGAACCCCGCCAGGTACATCACGCCAAAGGTACCCACCAGAGACAGCGGCACGGCGATGGACGGAATGATCGTGGCGCTGACCCGACGCAGGAACAGGAACGTCACCATCACCACCAGGGCGATGGCAATCAGAAGCTCGTGTTGTACGTCTTTCACCGAGGCGCGGATGGTCTGGGTACGGTCGGTAAGCACCGTCACGTCCAGGCCGGCCGGCAGGTTGTCGGTGATGCTCGGCAGCAGCGCCTTGATACGGTCGACTACCTCGATCACGTTGGCGCCCGGCTGGCGCTGGATGTTGAGCAGTACCGCCTGGTTCTCGTTGGCCCAGGCCGCGAGGCGCTCGTTTTCGGCGCCGTCGACGATTTGCGCTACATCCTTGAGGCGCAACGGTGCGCCATTGTTGTAGGCCAGGATCAGCTCGGCATATTGCTGGGGTGAGACCAACTGGTCGTTGGCATCGAGCATCGACACGCGGGTGGGGCCGTCGAAGTTACCCTTGGGCTGGTTGACGTTGGAGGCGGCGATCAGCGCACGCACATCCGACAGGTTCAAGCCATTGGCCGCCAGGGCCTCGGGGTTGACCTTGATACGCACGGCCTGGCGCTGGCCACCGGCAATACTGACCATGCCGACGCCGCTGATCTGGGCGATTTTCTGCGCCATGCGCGTATCGACCAGGTCATTGAGCTTGGGCAGCAGCATGGTCTTGGAAGTAATCGCCAGGGTCAGCACCGGGGTGTCGGCAGGGTTGACCTTGTTGTACACCGGCGGCGCCGGCAAATCCTTGGGCAACAGGTTGGTGGCGGCGTTGATTGCGGCCTGCACCTGTTGCTCGGCGACATCCATATTGACGTCGAGGTTGAAACGCAGGGTCAGCACCGACGCACCGCCCGAGCTGGTGGACGCCATCTGGGTCAGCCCGGGCATCTGCCCGAACTGACGCTCCAGCGGCGCAGTGACCGCACTGGTCATCACGTCTGGGCTGGCGCCGGGGTACAGGGTCATCACCCGGATCGTCGGGTAGTCCACCTGGGGCAAGGCCGATACCGGCAACAAGCGGTACGAAATGATCCCGGCCAATACAATCGCCAGCATACTCAGCGTGGTGGCGACCGGGCGCAGGATAAACAGGCGTGACAGGTTCATGAACCGACCTTTTGCGCCTTGCCGGCGTCAGCGCCGGTCTCCCCTTTTGCCGCGGGCTTGCCTTGCAGGTGTTCGGTCGGCGTGGTCGGCACTTCCTTGCTTTCGTTGACCACTTCGATTTCGCTGCCGTCCTTGAGACGGTCAGTGCCTTCCAGCACCACGCGATCGCCTGCGACCAGGCCCTCCTTGACCACGGTGTTCTCACCGTCGGTGTCACCCAGCACCAGGGGCTGGACCTTGACCTTGTTGTCACCGTCAAGCTTGTAGACAAAGGTGCCGGTGTTGCCGAACTGGACCGCCGCCGACGGCGCCAACACCACGTTATGCAAGGTGTCGGCAAGCAAGTGCACATTGACGAACTGGTTGGGAAACAACGCCTGGTCCTTGTTATCAAAGCGCGCCTTGAACTTCAAAGTACCGGTGGTGACGTCGATCTGGTTGTCCAGGCTCTGCAGCACGCCGATCGCCTGTTTTTTCACGTCGCTACGGTCCCAGGCTTCTACGGGCAGTTTGTTGCCGGCGTGATAACGGGCGAGTACGGTTTCCAGGGTATTTTCCGGCAGGGTGAACGCCACGCTGATCGGCTGGGTCTGGGTGATGACCGCCAGGGCGGTGGTGTCATTGGCTGCGACCAGGTTGCCGACATCGAGCTGGCGCAGGCCAACGCGGCCGCTGATCGGCGCACGGATCCTGGTGAATTCAAGGTTGAGCTTGGCATCGTCGACCGCGCCCTGGTTGGTCTTGACCGTGCCCTGGTATTGCAGGACCAGCGCTTCGGCGGTGTCCAGGGTCTGCTTGGCGATACTGTCCTGGGCGTACAGGCCGCGATAACGCTCCACATCGACCTGGGCGTTTTTCAACTGCGCCTGGTTCTGCAGCAATGTGCCCTGGGCCTGGAGCAAGGCGTTCTGGTAGCTGCGCGGGTCGATTTCTGCCAGCAGGTCGCCGGCCTTGACCATCTGGCCTTCTTCAAAGGCGATCTTCACCAGCTCACCGCCTACCCGGCTGCGCACATTAATGGTGTTGAGCGCGGTGACCGTGCCCAGCGCCTTGTAGTACACCGCAAACTCCCCCTGCACCACCGGCGCCACGCGCACCGGCACCGGGCCGGTGGAACCGCCAAAGCCCGGGCGCGCCATGCCGGTCTTGCCGGTGTGCCCCGCAGGAGCGTCCTTGTGAGCCGCGCCGCCGGGCCAGAATTTCCAGCACAGGCCGGCGATAACCAGCAGCACAAGCAGGCCAAACAGCCAGCGGCGGGAGTTGCGGGAGGAGGATTGCATGGAGTGATCAACCATTGGGGATGAGAGCTTCTTCTTCGGGAGGCTGAAAGATAAGCACTGGGGGGCGTTTAGAAAAGCACCTTTACCGGCTATTTACCTTGGGCTTACAACTTTTAACGTCTGATCTTAGTCCGCCAGCTATTTCGCTAAACCGCTGACACTCAAATAAAAACGGCCTGGACTAGGCCAGGCCGCAATCATGCATCATACGTGTTACTGCCAAACGACAGTTACGCGCAGAAACAGTTACTTCAATACAGCCAGGGCCGCATCGTAGTTTGGCTCTTCAGCGATTTCCTTGACCAACTCGCTGTGCAGCACATTGTCGTTTTCGTCCAGTACCACGACAGCGCGAGCGGTCAGGCCTTTGAGCGGGCCGTCGGCAATCGCCACACCATAATCAACGGCGAAATCCGAATCACGGAAGTCCGACAGGTTCTTAACGTTTTCCAGGCCTTCGGAACCACAGAAGCGCGCTTGGGCGAATGGCAGGTCGGTGGAGATGCACAGCACCACGGTGTTGGCCACATCGTTGGCCTGGGCATTGAACTTGCGCACGGAAGTGGCGCAGGTTGGGGTATCAACGCTTGGGAAGATGTTCAGCACTTTGCGCTTGCCGGCAAAGGTGGCCAGGGTGGCGTCGGACAGGTCGCCGGCGGTCAGGGTGAAATCTGCGGCTTTGGCGCCGACTTTCGGCAGTTCGCCTTCAACCTGGACCGTGTTGCCTTTGAGGGTGACTTGAGCCATGAACGGAATCCTTATGCTGGTTTTTGGTTAAACGAATTCGAGAGGCCGAAGTTAACCACAAAGTGCCGATGCTACCTACCGCCAGACACAAATTGTCATGTCGCCAGGTTGTGGTTTAATTGCGCGCTTTTCGCCTGCCCTTCAAGGAAACCGTCGTCGATGAATCAGCCTGCCACCAAAGTTCTGGTCATTGGTTACGTCTGGCCAGAGCCCCGCTCCTCGGCTGCGGGGGGGCATATGATGCAGATCCTTGAGAGTTTTCTTACGCAAGGTTGGGACATTACCTTCAGCAGCCCTGCGACCATCGGCGAACACAAGGCCGACTTGCCGGCACTTGGCATCGCCGAATGCGCCATCGAACTGAATAACAGCAGTTTCGATGACTTTATCCGCGAACTGGCCCCGGATATCGTACTGTTCGACCGTTTCATGATGGAGGAGCAATTCGGCTGGCGCGTGGAGCAATGCTGCCCCAACGCCCTGCGCGTGCTGGAAACCTCCGACCTGCAAAGCCTGCGCGATGCCCGCCACCAGCGTTTCAAGGAGCAGGTGAAAGCCAACCCCGACAGCGACGACTTCAGCGCCCTGTTCGCGCCTGCGCTTCAAGACGAGTTCCAGCGCATGGCCGATACCGACCTGGCCAAGCGCGAAATCGCCGCGATTTACCGCTGTGACATCAGCTTGATGATCTCCGACGTGGAAATCCGCCTGCTCACCGAGCAGTTCAAGGTGCCCGCCGCTCTGCTCCATTGGTGCCCGTTGATGTTGCAACCGCCCACCGCCGCGTTTGCGCCGTTTGAAGACCGTGCGCACTTTCTCAGCATCGGCAACTTCCGCCACGCGCCCAACTGGGATGCGGTGCTGTGGATGAAGCAAAGCCTGTGGCCGCTGATTCGCCAACAGTTGCCGGGCGCGCAGCTGCATATCTATGGCGCCTACACCCCACCCAAGGCCACCGCCCTGCACAACCCGGCACAGGGTTTTCATGTGATGAACTGGGCCGAAGACGCGCTGCAAGTCATGACCGCCGCACGCATCTGCCTGGCACCGTTGCGCTTTGGCGCGGGCATCAAGGGCAAGTTGATCGACGCCATGCTCTGCGGCACCCCCAATGTCACCACCCCGATCGGCGCCGAGGCCATGGGCGATGATCAACCCTGGCCCGGCGTGATCGAACACGACGCCCCGGCCCTGGCCGCCGCTGCTGTGGCCCTCTACCAGGACCACGAGCGCTGGACCCAGGCGCAGGAACACGGGCGCCAACTGCTGGCCCGGCGCTATGACCAGACTCTGCACGGGCCAGCCTTGGTGGACTGCCTGGAGCAATGCCGCCGCAACCTCGCCGCCCATCGCCGGGACAACTTCACCGGCAGTATGCTGCGCCATCACGCGCACAAGAGTACCCAGTACATGTCCCAGTGGATCGAGGCAAAAAACCGCAACCTGTAAACACTGCTGCTGGCGAGGTCGTGCGCGACGGGGCATTATCCTACGCAGCGACCACAATAAAGCGACGGCAGCATGACCCGAGCAACGCGCATCACCGATCCCTCCTACGAGCTGATGGACGATCACAACGGTCTGTCCATCATCTATCGCCAGCACGGCTTCCCCTGCCCGCTGGTGCGCTGGCACTTCCACAAGGAATACGAGCTGCACCTGATCGTCGCCAGCTCCGGCAAGGTGTTTATCGGTGACTACATCGGCAACTTCTACCCGCAAAGCCTGTTCCTCACCGGCCCCAACCTGCCCCACAACTGGATCAGCCAGGTGGAAGAAGGCGAAGTGGTCCCCAAGCGCGACATGCTGGTGAACTTCACCGACGAGTTGTTCGAACACGGCAGCCATATCTTCACCGAACTCAAACGCCTGGCGCCGCTGCTCGAACGCGCGCAGTACGGCATCGAATTTCGCTGCAAAAAGACCATTGCCCACGCCATGACCCTCATGCAGCACATTGAAGACGCCCACGGCATGGCGCGCCTGGGGCATTTCTTTATCCTGCTGGAGGTATTGAGCGCCTGTGAGGACTACCAGCTGCTGTCCGGCGTAACCACACCACAGCAAGCCGATGAACACAGCATCGACCGCACCAACCGAGCGGTGGACTACATCTTTGCCCACTACGCGCGCGAGTTGCCGCTGGAGGAAGTCGCGGAGTACCTGGGGATGAAACCGACGTATTTTTCCCGTGTATTCAAGCAGGCCACCGGGCGGACTTTTATTGAATTCGTCAATCGGCTGCGCATCAGCAAGTCCTGCGAGTTGCTGGCCGATGGGGACAAGGCGGTGACGGATGTGTGTTTTGAGTCGGGGTTCAACAATATTTCCAACTTCAATCGGCGTTTTCAGCAGCTTAAGGGTATGACGCCGTCCCACTACCGGCGATTGGCGGTGCAGCGGTTGACTGAGCAGAATTTGGCTTGAGGTTGATCGTTCGGCAGGCGTCAGGAAACAGAAACGTCTTACAAGGTTTTGAGGTTGTCCCTAGGACACTCAATCTCTAGTCTCCGTACACCGCTGCACACGCAGCGGTCGGGCGTCGCGGCCCGGTTTAATCAGACGCAAAGTGCCATTTCCGCTTTCAGTTGACGTCTTTTTATCGTCTACTGTGCGCCCTTATGGTGGCTGTGCGCGGGATACCTTCGGGTATGCCGGTTTCCTGATTCCGGTCCGCGAACCTGCGTACAGCTACCACCCGATCGCGTCGCGGCGATCAGTGGTAGCTCCACTTGAATCAGGAGTTCCACCATGATCAAGCCCACCCCAAATCCCCCAATCGATCCAACACCCAGCGTGCTGTTCACCGTAAAAGACGGCATCTCCACGCAAGACCTACTGGTCAACCTCAGCGAATCCCTCGCCTCTGCCCACGCCCTCACCTGCGATTTCGCCTTTGATCTCGACGGCTCACGGCGCGAAGGCGCGCTGGGGATTGCCCAGTTGATCGAGGTATCTCGCTTGCTGGCTGAGCGAGCACTGGCTGATATCGAGCGTTAAATACGGCATCGATCGTCCCCACGCACCACGGGGACGATCATCGAGTGCAAAAAAGTATCAGTGCGCGTGCGCCCAAGGATTTGTCACAACCCCATTTCAAGGCTGTAATCGACGCACACTCTTCCTGGCTACCTGTAGGAAGACACAACAACAATAACCGTCCTTCTGTAGCCCCCTGGGCGCGGAAATGGAGTGCGCGATGAAGTTCACAGCAAAAGCTCTGCTTGCCTGTTCCTGCATGACTGCATGCATGACCCTCAGCGCCGTCAGCCTTGGCGCGCAAACCCTGACCATTGCCACCGTCAACAACAGCGACATGATCCGTATGCAGAAGCTCTCGAAAACCTTCGAGGCCGAGCACCCAGAGATCAAGTTGAACTGGGTGGTGCTCGAAGAAAACGTGTTGCGCCAACGCCTCACCACCGACATTGCTACCCAGGGCGGGCAGTTCGACGTGTTGACCATCGGCATGTACGAAGCCGCACTGTGGGGCGCCAAGGGTTGGCTGGAGCCGATGAAGGACCTGCCGGCCTCCTACGACCTTGATGATGTGTTCCCTTCGGTACGTGATGGCTTGTCCGTCAAGGGTTCGCTGTACGCCCTGCCGTTCTACGCCGAAAGCTCGATCACCTATTACCGCACCGACCTGTTCAAGGACGCCGGGCTGACCATGCCCGAGCACCCGACCTGGAGCCAGATCGGCGAATATGCGGCCAAACTTACTGATAAATCCAAAGAGCAATACGGCCTGTGCCTGCGCGGCAAAGCCGGTTGGGGTGAGAACATGGCGCTGATCACCACCCTGGCCAACGGCTTCGGTGCGCGCTGGTTCGATGAGAAGTGGCAACCGCAATTCAATGGCCCCGAGTGGAAGGACGCGCTGAACTTCTACGTCGACAACATGAAGAAATCCGGCCCGCCGGGTGCGTCCAGCAACGGTTTCAACGAGAACCTGGCGCTGTTCAACAGCGGCAAATGCGCGATCTGGGTAGACGCCAGCGTCGCCGGTTCGTTTGTCACCGACAAGAGCCAGAGCAAGGTCGCCGAGCATGTCGGTTTCACTTTTGCGCCACACGAGAAGACCGACAAGGGCACCTCGTGGCTGTACTCCTGGAGCCTGGCGATTCCGACCAGTTCCAAGGCCAAGGACGCCGCCAAGGTGTTCACCAGTTGGGCCACCTCCAAGGAGTACGGCCAGCTTGTGGCCAAGACCGATGGCATCGCCAATGTGCCGCCGGGTACGCGCCAATCCACCTACAGCGACGAGTACATGAAGGCCGCGCCGTTCGCCAAGGTGACCCTGGAATCACTGAAAGTGGCCGACCCGACCAAGCCGACCGAGAAGCCGGTGCCGTATATCGGTATCCAGTTGGTGACCATTCCTGAGTTCCAGGCGATTGGTACCCAGGTCGGCAAGTTCTTCTCGGGTGCGTTGACCGGTCAGCAGACGGTGGATGCCGCATTGACCGCCGCGCAGACCACCACCGAGCGGGAAATGAAGCGGGCTGGTTATCCCAAGTAACCCCTGCCTCACCACCGCTAAGTGTGGGAGCAGGGCTTTTGTGGGAGCTGGCTTGCCTGCGATGCAAACGACCCGGTATATCAGTAGTACCGAGGCGGTGCCATCGCAGGCAAGCCAGCTCCCACAGTGACCGCGCTCCGACGCAGATTCTGTAGGCATCTGACTGGTTCTGATCACCATGAATACACCCGCCAAAAACCGCCTGGCCAACCCCGGCTGGTTCCTTGTCAGCCCCTCGGTGGCCTTGTTGCTGCTGTGGATGATCGTGCCTCTGGGCATGACCCTGTACTTTTCGCTGATCCGCTACAACCTGCTCTACCCCGGCGAAAACCAATTCGTGGGGTTGGAAAACTTCAGCTACTTCATCACCGACTCGGGTTTCCTGCCCGGCGCTACCAATACCCTGTTGCTGGTGGGCAGCGTGTTGCTGATCAGTGTGGTGTTCGGCGTGTTGATCAGCGCGCTGCTGGAGGCCAGTGAGTTCCTGGGGCGTGGCATCGTGCGGGTGCTGTTGATTTCGCCATTCTTCATCATGCCCACCGTCGGCGCGCTGATCTGGAAAAACCTGATTTTCCACCCGGTGTCGGGGATCCTCGCCGCCGTGTGGAAGTTCTTCGGCGCCGAGCCGGTGGATTGGCTGGCGCACTACCCGCTGCTGTCGATCATCATCATTGTGTCGTGGCAGTGGCTGCCCTTCGCGATCCTGCTGCTGATGACCGCCATGCAGTCCCTGGACCAGGAGCAAAAGGAAGCTGCACGTCTGGACGGTGCCGGCGCCATTGCGATCTTCTGGCACCTGACCCTGCCCCATCTGGCCCGCCCGATTGCCGTGGTGGTGATGATCGAAACCATCTTCCTGCTCTCGGTGTTCGCCGAAATCTTCACCACCACCAACGGTGGCCCGGGTTACGCCTCGACCAACCTCGCCTACCTGATCTACAACCAGGCGCTGGTGCAGTTCGACGTGGGCATGGCCTCGGCCGGTGGCTTGATTGCCGTGGTCATCGCCAATATCGCGGCGATCATCCTGGTGCGGATGATCGGCAAAAACCTGACTGACAAGCCTTGAGGGCCGCGCCATGACACTTCAACAATCCCGCCGCCTGCAAAGCCTGCTACTCGGTACGTTGGCCTGGGCGATCGCGATCCTGATTTTCTTCCCGATCTTCTGGATGGTGCTGACCAGCTTCAAGACTGAAATCGATGCGTTCGCCACCCCGCCGCAGTTCATCTTCACGCCGACGCTGGAGAACTACCTGCACATCAACGAACGCAGCAACTACTTCGCCTACGCCTGGAACTCGGTGGTGATTTCGTTCAGCGCCACTGCCCTGTGCCTACTGATCTCGGTGCCGGCCGCCTACTCCATGGCGTTCTACGAAACCCAGCGCACCAAGGGCACGCTGCTGTGGATGCTGTCGACCAAGATGCTGCCACCGGTGGGCGTGCTGATGCCGATCTATCTGTTGGCCAAGAGCCTTGGCCTGTTGGACACGCGTATCGCGCTGATCATCATCTACACCCTGATCAACCTGCCGATCGTGGTGTGGATGGTGTACACCTACTTCAAGGACATCCCCAAGGACATCCTCGAAGCCGCCCGCCTGGACGGCGCCACCCTGTGGCAGGAAATGGTCCGCGTGCTGTTGCCGATCGCCAAGGGTGGCCTGGCCTCCACGGTGTTGCTGTCGCTGATCCTGTGCTGGAACGAGGCGTTCTGGTCGCTGAACCTGACCTCGTCGAGCGCTGCGCCGTTGACCGCACTGATCGCCTCCTACTCCAGCCCCGAAGGTTTGTTCTGGGCCAAGTTGTCCGCCGTCTCGACCCTGGCCTGCGCGCCGATCCTGATCTTTGGCTGGATCAGCCAGAAACAGCTGGTGCGCGGTTTGTCCTTCGGCGCCGTCAAATAATAATTCGATAAGGAGGCCCATCATGGCCAACCTGAAAATCAAGAATCTGCAAAAAGGCTTCGAAGGTTTCTCGATCATCAAGGGCATTGACCTTGAAGTGAACGACAAGGAATTCGTGGTGTTCGTCGGCCCGTCGGGCTGCGGCAAATCCACCCTGCTACGCCTGATCGCCGGCCTGGAAGAAGTCACGGAAGGCACCATCGAACTGGATGGCCGCGACATCACCGAAGTGACCCCGGCCAAGCGCGACCTGGCCATGGTGTTCCAGACCTACGCGCTGTACCCGCACATGAGCGTGCGCAAGAACATGTCGTTTGCCCTGGACCTGGCCGGTGTCGACAAGAAGCTGGTCGAGAGCAAGGTCAGCGAAGCGGCGCGCATCCTGGAACTGGGGCCGCTGCTGGAGCGCAAGCCCAAGCAACTGTCCGGCGGCCAGCGCCAGCGCGTGGCGATTGGCCGGGCGATTGTGCGTAACCCGAAGATCTTCCTGTTCGACGAGCCGCTGTCCAACCTCGACGCGGCGCTGCGCGTGCAGATGCGCCTGGAACTGGCGCGCCTGCATAAAGAACTGCAAGCCACCATGATCTACGTGACCCACGACCAGGTCGAAGCCATGACCCTGGCCGACAAGGTGGTGGTGCTCAACAGTGGCCGTATCGAGCAGGTCGGCTCGCCGTTGGAGCTGTATCACCAACCGGCCAACCTGTTTGTGGCCGGCTTTCTCGGCACGCCGAAGATGGGCTTTCTCAAGGGCAAGGTCACGCGTGTCGAAGGCCATGGCTGCGACGTGCAATTGGACGCTGGCACCCTGATCAGCCTGCCGTTGAGTGGCGCGACCTTGAGCGTCGGCAGCGCGGTGACCCTGGGCATTCGTCCCGAGCATCTGGAAATCGCCGCGCCAGGGCAAACCACCCTGACCGTCACCGCTGACGTTGGCGAGCGCCTGGGCAGCGACACCTTCTGCCACGTCATCACCGCCAATGGCGAACCGCTGACCATGCGGATTCGCGGCGACATGGCCAGCCAGTACGGCGAGACGTTGCACCTGCACCTGGACCCGGCGCACTGCCATCTGTTCGACACTGACGGCGTAGCGGTGGCCCGCCCACTGCGCGCAGCCGCCTGACTCCGCGAGTATTTTTAGATGAAACTGAATAAACACAATCTCACGCAGTTGGCGCCGCAAGTGAAAATCCCGGCTTATGCGCTTGCCGACACCCGCCAGGGCATCGCCCATATCGGCGTCGGTGGCTTTCACCGCGCACACCAGGCGTATTACACCGACGCCTTGATGAATACCGGCGAGGGCCTGGACTGGGGCATTTGTGGCGTGGGCCTGCGTGCCGAGGACCGCAAGGCTCGCGACGACCTGGCCGGCCAGGATTACTTGTTTACCCTGTATGAGCTAGGTGACACCGACGACACCGAAGTACGCGTCATCGGCGCCCTCAGCGATATGCTGCTGGCCGAAGACGGCGCCCAGGCGTTGATCGACAAACTGGCTGACCCGGCTATCCGCATCGTCTCGTTGACCATCACCGAGGGCGGCTACTGCATCGATGACAGCAACGGCGAATTCATGGCCCACCTGCCACAGATCCAGCATGACCTGGCGCACCCCAAGACACCCAAAACCGTGTTCGGTTTTATCTGCGCAGCGCTCACCCAACGCCGCGCCGCCGGCACTGCGGCATTTACCGTCATGTCCTGCGATAACCTGCCGCACAACGGCGCCGTCACGCGCAAGGCACTGCTGGCCTTCGCCGCGCTACACAACGCCGAGCTGCATGACTGGATCAAAACCAACGTGAGCTTCCCGAACGCCATGGTCGACCGCATCACGCCAATGACCAGCACCGCCCACCGCCTGCAACTGCATGATGAACATGGCGTCGACGATGCCTGGCCGGTGGTGTGCGAACCGTTTGTGCAGTGGGTGCTGGAAGACAAGTTCGTCAACGGTCGCCCGGCCTGGGAGAAGGTCGGCGTGCAGTTCACCGATGACGTCACGCCTTACGAAGAGATGAAGATCGGCTTGCTCAACGGCAGTCACCTGGCCCTCACCTACCTGGGGTTTCTCAAGGGTTATCGGTTTGTCCACGAGACCATGAACGACCCGCTGTTCGTGGCGTATATGCGTGCGTACATGGACCTGGACGTTACGCCGAACCTGGCGCCGGTGCCGGGCATCGACCTGACGGTGTACAAGCAGACGCTGGTGGAGCGCTTTTCCAACCAGGCGATTGCCGACCAGTTGGAACGGGTGTGTTCCGATGGTTCGTCGAAGTTTCCCAAGTTCACCGTGCCGACCATCAATCGCTTGATTGCCGATGGCCGCGAGACTGAGCGTGCAGCGCTGGTAGTGGCGGCCTGGGCCTTGTATTTGAAAGGGGTGGATGAGAATGGCGTGAGCTACAAGATCCCCGATCCAAGGGCCGAGTTCTGCCAGGGGCTGGTGAGTGATGACGCGCTGATCAGCCAGCGCTTGCTGGGGGTAGAGGAGATTTTTGGCACGGCTATTCCCAAGTCCGCTGAGTTTGTGGCAGCGTTTGAGCGGTGCTATGCAAGCCTGCGCGACAAAGGCGTCACCCAAACCCTGCAACAACTCCTGAACAAACCGGATTAAAACTGTGGGAGGGGGCTTGCTCCCGATAGCGGTAGGTCAGAGAAAGGTATTTGACTGACACTCCCTCATCGGGAGCAAGCCCCCTCCCACACTTGACCGGGTTACCAATCCAAAAATAATACTGCTGAGCACTCCATCATGACCCAGCAAAACCTGTTCCTCGGAATCGACTGCGGCACCCAAGGCACCAAGGCCATCGTCCTCGACGCCTCCAGCGGCAAGGTGCTGGGCCTGGGCGCCGCCGCCCATACCTTGATCAGCGGCGCCAACGGCCAGCGCGAGCAACACACCCAGGAATGGCTGCACGCCTTCACCGAAGCCACCCACCGCGCCCTGCAACAAGCCGGGGTGGACGGCCAGGACATCCTTGGCATCGGCGTTTCCGGCCAGCAGCACGGCCTGGTGCTGCTGGACGAACAAGGTGAAGTGCTGCGCCCGGCCAAGTTGTGGTGCGACACCGAAACCGCGCCGGAGAACGAGCGCCTGCTGGCACACCTGGGCGGCGAAAGCGGCTCCCTGGAACGCCTGGGCGTAGCCATCGCGCCGGGCTACACCGTCTCCAAACTGCTCTGGACCCGCGACCAGCACCCGGACGTATTTGCGCGCATCGCCCATATCCTGCTGCCCCACGACTACCTCAATTACTGGCTCACCGGTCGCGCCTGCGCCGAGTACGGCGACGCCTCGGGCACCGGTTACTTTGACGTGCGCAGCCGCACCTGGGATGTGGCGCTGCTCAGGCACATCGACCCCAGCGGCCGCCTGGAGGCAGCGCTCCCGCAGTTGATCGAAGCCGACCAGGCGGTGGGCACGATCCTGCCGGCCATTGCCGAGCGCCTGGGGATCAACCCCAACGCCGTGGTGTCCAGCGGCGGCGGCGACAATATGATGGGCGCCATCGGCACCGGCAATATCGCTCCCGGGGTGATCACCATGAGCCTGGGCTCATCAGGCACCGTGTATGCGTTTGCCGACCAGCCCAACGTCAGCCCGCAGGCGTCGGTAGCGACCTTTTGCTCGTCCAGTGGCGGCTGGCTGCCGCTGATCTGCACCATGAACCTGACCAACGCCACCGGGGTAATTCGCGAGCTGTTCGAACTCGACTTGCAGGCGTTCAACGCCTTGGTCGAACAAGCCCCGATTGGCGCCGACGGGGTTTGCATGCTGCCGTTTCTCAATGGCGAACGCGTGCCTGCCCTGCCCCACGCCACCGGCAGCCTGCACGGTCTGACCATGACCAACCTGACCCGCGCCAACCTGTGCCGCGCCGTGGTCGAGGGCACCACCTTCGGCCTGCGCTATGGCCTTGACCTGCTGCGCCAGACCGGCTTGCAAAGCCAGAGCATCCGCCTGATCGGCGGCGGCTCGAAAAGCCCGGTGTGGCGGCAGATGGTCGCCGATATCATGCACACCGAAGTGGTGTGCACCGAACAGAGCGAAGCCGCCGCCCTGGGCGCGGCAATCCAGGCCGCCTGGTGCCAGAGCGGCGAACCCTTGGCCAGCCTGTGCGACAAATGTGTGAGCGTCGACCCGGCCAGCCGTACCTTGCCGGCAACCGAGAGTGTCAGCGCCTATCAACAGGCGTATGAGCGTTATCAACAGCACGTGGCATCCCTTTAAGAGCGAACGACTATGTATCTGGTGTGTGGTGAGGCGCTGTTTGATTTTTTCAGCGAGGAGGATGCCAGCGGGCAGGCCGCCAAAGTCAATTACAAGGCGATTGCCGGGGGCTCGCCATTCAATGTGGCCGTGGGCCTGCGCCGCCTGGGGATTGAAGCCGGGTTGTTCGGCGGCCTGTCCAGCGACTTCCTCGGCCGGCGCTTGTTGCAGGTGCTGAAAAATGAAGGGGTCAGCGAGCAGTTCCTGGTGGAATTTGCCGCGCCGACCACGTTGTCGATGGTCGCTGTGGGCGCCAATGGCTCACCGCAGTACAACTTCCGTGGCGAAGGCTGTGCGGATCGGTTGCTGGAAGTCGCGCATTTGCCGGTACTCGGCGATGAGGTGCGCGGGCTGCATATCGGCTCGTTCTCACTGGTGGTGCAACCGATTGGCGACACCCTGCTGGCGCTGGTCAAGCGCGAAAGCGGCAAGCGCCTGATCAGCCTGGACCCTAACGTGCGCCTTAACCCGCAGCCGGACATCCAACTATGGCGTGATCGCGTCGCCGAACTGGTCACACATGCCGACCTGATCAAGGTCAGCGATGAGGACCTGCACCTGCTCTACCCCGACCAGTCACCCGAAAGTGTGCTGCACGGTTGGCTGCAACACCGCTGCCAACTGGTGTTCCTCACCCGCGGCGGCGATGGCGCCAGCGTATTCAGCCGTCAGCACGGCAACTGGTCGGCACCGGCAGTCAAGGTGGTGATGGCTGACACTGTGGGCGCCGGCGACACCTTCCAGGCCGCGTTGATTGCCTGGCTGACCGAGCATCAGCTTGACTCAGTGACTGGCCTGCAACAGCTCACGCGCGTGCAGATTGATAACATGCTCGGCTTTGCGATTCGGGCTGCCGCGTTGACCTGTACCAAGACCGGCCCCGACCTGCCGTACCGTCATCAGCTGGGCTGACGCGCATAACAATGGGCCTGGCGAATGCCAGGCCCTGGGTCAACTTGAATTCAAGGCTTAACTAGAAATAACCGCGCCCTCCTGCTCGACGCAGGGTGTGGGTCTGGGTGTGCTTGAGGTCTTCACGCAAACCGGCGATCAGGTTGCAAATGGCTCGACTGCTGTCGAGTTTGTCGGCGTTTATACCTTTGACTTCCAAGTCCACCCGGTCACGGTCGCGGTCGTCATACACCTTGATCGTCAACGAAGCATCCTCGGCTTTGGTGCATTCGCACCGTTTAGGCAGAAAACTTCCTTCAATAATGCTGCGAAGTTCCAGTTCCGAAAGCATGGCCAACCTCTCCTTTTTTGAGACTGCCAATCAGTTTTTATGGGCTGGCAGGCGCTAGCCTGCCCCGTCTTGCCAACCCTGGCAGACGCCTGTACTCACCCAGCCTACTCGGCAAATCTCAGCATTGTTGTAACTTTTCTTCATAAGCGACCTGCCGATTAATATGAAGCCGATTGCAGCCTTTAAATAATCGTCGAACCACTGCGATTAAACGTTTAACCCTGCATGTCAGTTCAAACAGCAACCTGTGTCGACGCTCTTTTCGGCAACATGTCGCAACTATCGCGCGCCTCATTTGAACCAGGGGTTTACGCAAAGCATACGAAACGTATACGCTTTGTATATCAACCCTACAAGTGAACCTCATGGGCATCGTCAAAATCACCGACCAACTGCACGAACAGCTGCGCCTGGCCAGCGCCGCCATGGACCGCTCCATCAACGCCCAGGCCGAGTTCTGGATCAAGATCGGCCTGCTCGCCGAGCTCAACCCGCACCTGCCCTACAACGAGCTGATCAACAAGTTGTTGCTGGACAAGCCCGACCTGATCCGGGGACGCAGCTGATGATCAAGACTGCCGCCCAACTGGCCGTGATGCGAGAGTCGGGGCGCCTGCTGGCCCAGGTGTTCGACATGCTCGACGGTTATGTCGCCGCCGGCCTCTCCACTCTTGAGCTGGACAGCGCCGTCGAAGCCTTCATCCGCCACGAACTCAAGGCCCGCCCCGCCAGCCTGGGTCAGTACGACTACCCCTTTTGCATCAACACCTCGATCAACGAAGTGGTGTGCCATGGCATGCCCAGCGCCACGCAGTTCCTCAAGGACGGCGACATCATCAACATCGACATCACCCTGGAAAAAGGCGGTTTCATTGCCGACTCCAGCAAGATGTACATGATCGGTAACGTGGCGCCCAAGGCCAAACGCCTGGTGGAAATGACCTTCGAGGCGATGTGGGCCGGCATCCGCCAGGTCAAGCCCGGCGCTCGCCTGGGTGATATCGGTCATGCGATTCAGAGTCACGCCCAGGCCAACGGCTACAGCGTGGTGCGTGAATACTGCGGCCATGGCATCGGCAAACAGATGCATGAAGAGCCACAGATCCTGCACTTCGGCCGCCCTGGCACCGGCCTCGTTCTGCGCGAAGGTATGGTGTTTACCGTGGAGCCCATGCTCAACCAGGGCGGCGCCAAGACGCGCAGTCTCAAGGATGGCTGGACGGTGGTGACCAAGGACAACAGTCTGTCGGCGCAGTGGGAACATACTGTGGCAGTGACGGCGGACGGGTTTGAGGTGCTCACGTTGCAAAAACAAACTGATGCAGAACCGGTGGAATCACTACCTTGAGCAATGGGCGCTGATCGGCCATTGAAAAGTCTCCCGAGCGGCCTACCCGCTCGGGAGCGTAACGAACTCAAGGGTGCGCGTGGGCCAGACTAATACCTTCCAAGTGGCTCAAGCGATTCTCCTTGAGAATGCACTGGGTCGTTATCCGTTGCGGATAGCAACGCATAAACATGTTGGTGAAATGTGTGCCGTAATGAATACGTTCAGTACAGCTCTGACTGAATAATGGCTTGGCTGAAACGCTGAAACTCGGCTCGTGAAAGTAGGCCATGGCAAAACGCTCACGTGAGTTTAGCTTGACCTTGTGAGGCGTCGAGAGCAGAAGTCCATCGGTCATGAATTGCAAAATATCACCCGGAAACACTGTGAACACGCGCGGTACCGGTTTCACGAACGTCCAGGGCTCGTCGTTTTCGAATAAACCTGCAGTGCTTTCGTCAGGCAACCAGTTGCGCTTGCGATGTTCGCCGTCGACCGGAGGCCGAATATACAAACCTCCCACCTCATCCTGAGTAGCGATCACCAGCATGCCGTAGTCGGTATGGGCCCCAATACCTCGGCAGGTTTGCGCCGACTCGGCAGGGAAACGCAGAACACGCATATGGTGCCAGCCATCCTGGCTAAGCTGCGTCAAAGCATTTATTTCCAATCCCAGTCCGAGTGCCACCAGCTTCAACAACTTTTCGCCCGTGTCACCCAATTCCTCCAGGAAGGCTTTCATGCTGTCGCGGTATTCGTCATTGGGCCATGGCACGGGACCGTGGCACGGCCAGCCGTCTACAACGCGCTGATCCTCCAGTGGCAGATCTTTGCAAATGGTGAAAATTTCCGATTGATCCTGCTCGCCAGCCGTGACCTCTTCGCCAGAAGCAACATACCCTGCATAGGTAAGACTGCTGACTAAGCGCGACTTCTCTTCCCGGGGCAGTTTGAAAAAAGCCTTGCTGGCTGCCATGGCGCGCTTGACCTTCTGGTCCTGTTCGTCATGGATGCTGATCTGAAAAATACCGTCTTTGCGCCAAGCATCTATGAGCGCTCGGCCCAATTGGCGATCGGCCTTGCTATCAGTTACAGCTTCAGGCAGGGCAAAAGTTATTAAGTCAGTCATGTCGTGTCTCCTTAAATCCATTAAAGAGACGTGCACTCACAAATGTGACGCTGAACTGCTCCATCAACGGAACTGCTTCAGGCCCAACGTTGCGAGCCTGAATCATGAACGTCGTTATATTCCCATCTGGGAACGGTATTTATAGACTCCGGCGGACAACCTGAACATAACCGGATGTCGGTTTAACTGGCATCGAATCAACCGTCCGACGGCAGGTAAAGGTTGCTCGCCTTCCTGCCCTGGCAACCGCGAGTTTCAGCGGTCTGCTTGATTGTTACCACACCTGACCCTGGCGTTTAAGCTCCAGGCGGCGCACAAACTCCTCCAGCACCAAGCCATACAGATCGTCCTGCAGGTAGGCATCTTCGATGCCCGCATCCAGGTTGGGGTTGTCGTTGACCTCAATCACCACCACTTTGTCGCCGGACTGCTTGAGGTCCACGCCATAGAGGCCGTCGCCGATCAGGTTGGCAGTCTTCACTGCCAGTTCCACCACGGCTTTTGGCGCTTCGTGGACCGCCAGGGTGCGACACTCACCGTTGACGGCCTGGCCAATGGCCTTGTGGTTGTAGATCTGCCAATGCCCCTTGGACATGAAGTACTGGCAGGCGAAAATCGGTTTACGGTTGAGCACGCCGATGCGCCAGTCGTATTCGGTGTAGAAGAACTCTTGGGCCAGCAGCAGTACCGAATGCTCGAACAGCTCGGCCGTGGCCATGAGCAACGCCGCCTGGCTTTCGACCTTTATCACCCCTCGGGAGAAACAGCCATCGGGGATCTTCAACACCAGTGGGAAGCCCAGGCGCTCGCCGACGCGCTCGAAATCTTCCGGCCGCTCCTTGTAAAGAATCTCGGTGGCCGGCATGCCCAGTTGGTGGCTGTTCAGCAGGTCGGTGAGGTAGACCTTGTTGGTGCAGCGCAGGATCGATGCGGGGTCATCCATCACCACCAGCCCCTCGCTTTCGGCTTTCTTGGCGAAACGGTAGGTATGGTTATCGACGCTGGTAGTCTCACGGATGAGCAAGGCGTCGTACTCGGCCAGGCGCGCGTAATCCTTGCGCTCGATCAACTCCACATCAATGCCCAGGCTCTTGCCGACCCGTATGAAATTTTCCAGGGCGCGGGGGTTGGACGGAGGCAGTTGCTCCTGAGGATCGTGAAGAATTGCCAGGTCATAACGGGCCAACCGACGTGAGCGCGGCTGACGCCAGACCTTGCGACTGAAGTTGTCGAGGGCGTGGGCGAATTGGTCTTCCTGATCGTCGCGTAACTTGTGCAATACGCCAGACTTAACGCCTTCGATATGCCAGCCGTTATGTTGACGGAATTCAACTAACAAGATCGGACAGGGAAAGGTTTCAAACAACTGGCGCGCTAACTCCTGCAAAGGTTCTATCGTGGTCCGACCGAAATACAGTGTCAGGGTAAAGCCTTCGGTATTGCTGTAGAGATGATGACTCAGGGCCTTTTCCAGGCTTTTATCCAGATCATCCAGAGACAGGCCATACAGGGCTTTCCTGGTCAGTTCGCTGATGGTGCGCACCGATGGAATCACCTTGTGCCCACGCGCCTCGGCCAGCAACGAGCAGTAGTAGCCGTGCCCCAGGTACTTGTAGCTGCGGCACAGGTTGATTACCTGTACGCGCTTGCCTGTTTCGTTTTCCCGGGTCTGCTCCAGGTACTCCTGGGCGGTGACGATATCCTCGCTGGGAAAATAGGAGGCCCAATCTTCCTTGCGCTCGACAATAATCACCACTTGGCTCGAACTTCGGGGTGGCGCGGAAAAATAACCGTTGGACGTTATTGTCGCCGCAACTGTTTGCTCGGATACTTGACGCCAATGACCTTGTACCGCCGACATAATAGTTGATCCGCTTTAGAGAACTCGACCTTTTCTATTAAGCACGATCTTTTAGGGAAGTCCCGTTTCGTTACGCAACTTTTACGGTGGTCTTATGGCTCTTTTCTTTCGCGTTGCAACCCTCGACGATGTGCCTGCATTAGTGGCGTTGGAGCAGCAGTGTTTCAGCAGTGATCGGCTGTCTTCGCGCAGTCTGCGCTGGATGATCAGCCGGGCCAATGGCCAGTTGTGGCTTGTGCAACAGCACGGTGAACTGCTCGGCTATGGGCTGGTGCTGTTTCGTCGTGGCGCCCGGCTGGCGCGCTTGTATTCCATCGCCATTGCCGAGCACGCTCGAGGCATCGGTCTGGGCCATCAGTTACTGGAGCACATCGAAGCCTGCGCCCTGGCCAACGATTGCGCGTACCTGCGTCTGCAAGTGCGCACCGACAACCCCGGCGCACTCTCCCTGTATGAGCGCAATGGCTATCGGCGCTTTGCCTGGGTCGACGACTACTACGAAGATCACACAGCTGCCTTGTGCCTGGAAAAACCGCTCGCGCCTGCATCGGCCGTGGCTTCCAGCTCACGCACCAGCGGCAAAACACGTTTGCCGAAGTACTCCACCTCCTCCTGAAAATGCAGAAAGCCCGCGAGCACCAGGTCCACGCCCACGGCCTTGAGCGCGACAATGCGTTCGGCGATCTGCCGCGGGGTGCCAATCAGGTTGGTCTTGAAGCCATCGTTGTACTGCACCAGGTCTTCGAAGCTGGACTTGGCCCAGTTGCCCTCGCCTTCCGGCGAAGCCTTGCCCGCCTGCTTGGCGGCATCACCAAAGGCGTTGACCGCTTCCGGGTCGGCCTGGTCGATGATTTCCGCCAGCACGGCCCGGGCTTCTTCTTCGGTGTCGCGGGCGATCACAAAGGCGTTCACGCCGACCTTAACCGAATGGTGATTGGCAGCGGCCTTGGCGCGGATATCATCGACCTGGGCCTTGATGCCTTCGGGGGTGTTGCCGTTAGTGAAGTACCAGTCCGAGACCCGCGCCGCCATGTCCCGTGCCGCCCGTGAACTACCCCCCTGGAAAACCTCTGGCTGGCCCAATGGCTTGGGCTTGAGGGTGTAGTTGTTGAAACGATAGAAATCGCCCTTGAAGGTGAAATCGTCCTGGGTCCAGATGCCTTTGAGGGCGCGGATGAATTCTTCTGAACGACGGTAGCGCTCATCGTGCTCCAGCCAGGGTTCGCCAATGGCCTGGAACTCGCCCTTGAACCAGCCACTGACGATATTCACCGCAATACGGCCATTGGTGAGCTGGTCGATGGTCGCCAATTGCTTGGCCGCCAACGCCGGTTGCCAGGGACCTGGCAGGATCGCCGCGATCACTTTGAGCGTGGTGGTCGCCGCCAGCAAAGCATGGCTGAACGCCACGGACTCATGCTGGTTTTCGGCGCCATAACCGGCGGTGAAGCGAATCTGGGTCAGGCCGTATTCAAAGCCTGCGGCTTCGGCCAACTGCGCCAGTTTGCGGTTGTAGTCGATGCCCCAGTGAGTGCGCTGTTCGATCTTGCTGACCACCAGCCCACCGCTGACGTTGGGCACCCAATAGGCAAATTTCACGGCTTGCTGACTCATCGGACGGTACCTCGCACAAATGGATGTCATGTAGCTTACGCAGCAAGCGTGCCAGTCACCCGCAAATGCCCGCGCCATGGGCGCTGCGTTAAAAAACGGATATCTGATCAGCCTGCCGGCAATGTCACCGATCGCAGCGGTTTGTCGATCTGCTGTTGCAGGAGCAACACCCAATCACCCTCTCGTACCGCAAACAGGGGAGCAAAGTCCCGGCACGAACTGTGCAATCTCCAGCACATTCGATCACTGCCAGGAGCCCTACCCATGACTGAACATCAGGTCATCAACCCGCTGTCTACCGGCGCCGATTACCCTGCGCTGGCCGCACGTTTTCGGCCGATCTTCCAGCGCATCGCCGAGGGTGCGGTTGAGCGCGAGCACAGCCGCACACTGCCCTACGAACCGATTCAATGGCTTAAGGACGCTGGTTTTGGCGCGGTGCGGGTGCCGGTGGAATACGGCGGTGATGGCGCGTCACTGCCGCAGTTGTTTGAACTGTTGATCGAACTGGCAGCGGCCGACTCCAACGTGCCCCAGGCCCTGCGCGGGCACTTCGCATTTGCCGAAGACCGCCTGAATGCGCCACCCGGCGCAAGCCGTGATCTGTGGTTCAAGCGTTTTGTCGATGGCGATATCGTCGGCTGCGCCTGGACCGAAATCGGCACGGTGGCCATCGGTGAGGTGGTGACCCAGGTCAGCCCTGACGGCGACCGCTGGAAACTCAACGGCGAAAAGTTCTACAGCACCGGCAGCCTGTTCTCGGACTGGATCGATGTTTACGCTCAACGCAGTGACACCGGCGCCGCCGTGATCGCCGCCACCCGCACCCATCAGCCAGGCGTAGTGCAGAGCGATGACTGGGACGGCTTTGGCCAGCGCACCACCGGCAGCGGCACCTCGCGGTTTACCGACGCGGTGGTGGAAACTGAAAACCTGATCGACTTTGCCACCCGCTTCAAATACCAGACTGCGTTCTACCAACTGGTGTTGCTGGCGACACTGGCCGGTATCGGTCGCGCTGCGCTCATCGACGTGGGCCACCAGGTGCGCAACCGCCAGCGCATCTACAGCCATGGCAATGCAACGCACGTCAGCCAGGATGCGCAGGTGCAACAGGTGGTGGGCGAAGTCGCCGCGTTGGTATACGCCGCCCAGGCCAGCGCGTTGAAGGCCGCAGTGCCGGCGCAACGGGCTTATCTGGCGCGCTTTGGCGGCAATGACGTGGCCGAACACGAAGCCAATGTGGCGGCTGAGATTGAGTCGGCGACGGCGCAAGTGGTGGTTTCGGATTTGATCCAGCGTGCCACCAGCCAATTGTTCAACGCCTTAGGGGCCTCGGATGTGCGCCAAGGCAAGGCGCTGGACCGGCATTGGCGCAACGCACGGACGGTGTCTTCGCACAATCCGATGATCTACAAGGCGCGGATCGTGGGCGACTGGGTGATCAACGGGACAGAGCCACCGTTTGTGTGGCAAATCGGCAACGGCCCGGCGAAGGCCTGAAGTTGATCTGGGTCAAACTGTGGGAGGGGGCTTGCTCCCGATAGCGGTGGGTCAGTATCCAATTCCTTGGCTGAACTACCGCTATCGGGGCATAGGTATCTACACAACTTTGTAGCTGCCGACCGTAACCACGATGCGAAGCGAGCCGCTCTTGATCTTGATCTTAGGCGCCCCGTCAAACCACGCTGGCCGGAATTCGACAGGGATTTGGGGGGTAAACCGGCAGGGATGCCGGTTTAGCCGCCCCGCGCCATGGATGGCGCGTGGCGGCGGCCCCCCAAATCCATGGCGGATTACGGGCACACCGAGCCAAAGCGAGGTGCCGAGTGGTGGGGCAAGAGCGTTTTGCTTACTTTTGCGCTCTTTTCAAAAGTGAGCCGCTGTAAAAGCGGAACCAATATCAGCCGTTACCTAAATAACGGATATGTACTCGGTCTAATCCAACATCCTGGTCGGCCCTGAGGCAGCCATCGGGAGCAAGTCGAATCGTCGCACCGCCCCTCCCACAGGGTGTAGCGCCGTACCAAAAGATGTGTAGATACCTATGCTAATCGGGGGCAAGCCCCCTCCCACATGTGGAGCACATGCGGCTCAGAACGCCAGCTTGTACCCCACCGCCATCAACATCACCGCCAGGCACGGGCGTAACACGCTGTCGGAGATCTTGCCGGTCATATGGCTGCCGAAGTAGATCCCCGGCAACGAGCCCATCAGCAAGAAGCCCAGCAGATGCCAGTCCATATTGCCCATGCTCGCGTGGCCCAGGCCCGCCACCAGGGTCAGGGGCACGGCATGGGCGATTTCGGTGCCGACCAGACGCCGCGTGGCCAGGAATGGGTAGAGGATAAACAGCGCCACCGTGCCGAGGGCCCCGGCGCCAATGGACGTCAGGGCTACCATGGTGCCAAGGACCGCGCCGGTCACCACGGTCAGGGCGTTCAGGTTGCGCGGGCGCATGTGGTAGTCATCACCGGCATGTCGCTGAGCAAAGGCCAACAGGCTTTTCTTGAACAGGATCGCCAGGGCCGTCAGCAGCAATACCACACCGAGTGCCTGCTTGATCACCGCGTTCATCGCGCTGGGATCGGTGTGCAAGCTGGCAAGGAACCATAAGGTCAACAACACCGCGGGCACGCTGCCCAGGGTGAGCCAGCCGGTGATGGTCCAGTCGATGTTCTTGTTCTTGCCGTGCACCAGCACGCCACCGGATTTGGTGATGGCGGCATACAGCAAGTCAGTGCCCACGGCAGTCGCCGGATTGATGCCGAACCACAACAGGATCGGGGTCATCAATGAGCCTCCGCCTACGCCAGTCATGCCCACGATAAAACCTACGATCAGGCCGGCAACCACGAAACCAAAATTACCTACATCCATTACAGCTACCCGCGGCCTTATAAATTTCTGGCCGCAGGATAGCGATTTTTCTTATAACCACTTATACCAATGTGATCTGACTTTATGCCTTTTAGCTTAGACGTTCACACAGATAAGCTTGAGTTTGATATGGGAAGGCCACGGTATCGCGGTTTTGCAGGCTGGGATGGGTAGCGATCAAGGTGCGTAACTGAGCGGTGACCTTGGCTTTTTCCGCAGACGGCAACGCTGCGATAAAGCTCACCGAGAGAAAACGATCCATAATCACTTCTTGCGGGCTGCCCACATGTTGATAGGCAAAGCAGGTCATCTGTGGGGTGCCAAAATACTCACCGGTGAAAGCTTCCCGCCAACGCCCGCTATGAAAACGCGGGGTGTCCCCCTCATACGGCGTGATGATTTCAGTGATTGCCGCCACCCAGTCCACCGACTCATCGCGCACATTCCACACCAACCCCAGTCGCCCGCCAGGCTTGAGCACGCGATGAATTTCCGCCAGTGCGGCGCGGGTGGAGAACCAGTGGAATGCCTGGGCACACACCAGGGCATCGGCGCTGGCGGACGCCAAGGGGATGGACTCGGCGGTGCCGTCGAGCAGGCGTACATCCGGCAATAGTTTGGCCAACTGCGCGCCCATCTGTGCCACTGGCTCGACCGCAATCAGGGTCGGTGCCAGGCTGCTGAGCAAGCGGGTGAACTTGCCAGTGCCGGCGCCGAGGTCGATCACCGTCGATTGCGAATTGATATGCAGCGCCTCGGCCAGCCAACCGGTCAGTTGGCGCGGATAGTCCGGTCGGCCTTGGGCGTAAGTGACGGCCTGGGTCGAGAAACCCTGTTGAGCGGACGTGTGGACACCAGTCATTGCCAATCTCTCCTCGGGTAGAGCGGGTCGCACAGTGTGCGCCCTTCCCCGCGGATTTTCTAATCGGCTCGAGTAGGCAACCACACCCGAAACCGCGCTCCGCCCAGAGGCGAGGCCAGGGCTGTCAAGGTGCCGCCCTGGGCCTCCAGGGCACGTCGGCTGATCGCCAGGCCCAGGCCGAAGCCGCCGGTGGCACGGTCGCGGCTGCGGTCCAGGCGGTAGAACGGTTCGAAGATGCGCTCGCGCTGGTCCATCGGTATGCCGATGCCGTCGTCGTCCACCCAGATTTCGCAGCCGTTGGGACACACCTTGACCCCCACCTGAATGCGTTTGTCGCAATAGCGCGTCGCGTTGCGCAGCAGGTTCTGCAAGGCGCGGGCGGTAAGGCGCGGGTCGAGGCTGAAGCGCTCCACGGTGCAGTCGAGCGCCACGTCGATGACAATCTCGGGGTTTTCCAGCTCGTCGTCGACGCTGCCCAGCACGCTGTCGATAAACTCATCGAGCGCCACCTCGACCCGTTCGGGCAATTGCGCAGGATTTTGCAGGCGGCTGTAGGACAGCAATTCCAGCACCAGTTCATCCAGCTCGCGAATATGCGCCACCAGGCTTTGCAGACGCTCGCGACTGGCCTGGGGCAAGTCTTCGGAGAGCGCCAGCGCCAGGCCGAAATCCAGGCGGGTGAGCGGTGTGCGCAGTTCGTGGGAGACCGCATTGAGCAAGTCGCGCTGCTGGTTCAGCAGGTGCTCGATATCGTCGGCCATGGTGTCGAACACCGTCGCCAGGCTGCCGATGCTGGAGCTGGGCGGAAGGCGCGTGCGCTCTCCAAGGTGGCCCTTGCCCAACAGCGCGGCGGTGCTTTTGAGGCGCTCCAGGTCACGCCAGTGGGGGCGCAGCCACACCAGCAGGCACGCCAGCAGCGCCGCGCCGATCAGCACGTTCATCGACCAGTACAGCAGGTTCATGTCCAGCGGGTCCGGCGGAATGGTCAGCTTGACCGCGAACTGCTGGTTGATCGGCGAGCTGATTTCTTCCATCCAGCCCCACTCGCCCAGGCGGATCACCGACTTGCCTTGCTCCAGCAGTTGTTCTTCCTGCGGCGTATAGCGAGCGTCCTGGCGCAGCAACAGTTCAACCTTCAATGGCGCAAAATCGCGGCTCAACTGGTCGGTCACCTGGGACCAGTGCTCCACCGGTGCGCGCTGGTATTGCTTGACCATCAGCTTTTGCAGGCCACGGGACTGCTCGATGTTGTAGTCCATGTAGCGGTGTTCGAACAGTTGGATCACCAGCTTGGGAATCAGAAAGATGGCTGCGCTGTAGGTGACGATAGTGATCAGGTAGAGGCGTAGCAGCACACGGAACATGGTTCAGCATTCCCACTCGGAGCGGCTGAACAGATAACCCTTGCCCCACACGGTCTTGATCTTGCGCGCCTCGCCGGCGTGGTCGTCGAACTTGCGCCGCAACTTGGAAATGGCTACGTCCACCGAGCGATCGGTACCGTTGAACTCGATGCCGCGAAGGCGTTGCAGGATCTGGTCGCGGCTGAGCACTTCACCGGCGTGGCGCGCCAGTACCACCAGCAGGTTGTATTCGCCGCTGGACAGCTCCACCGCCTGCTCGCGCCAGGTGACGGTGCGTTCCGACAGGTCGATGCACAGGTTGCCCATGATGATCCGGTCGTTGGCCACCTGGGGCTCGGACAGGCTGCTACGGCGCAGCAGCGTGCGCACCCGGGCCAGCAGCACGCGCGGCTCGCAGGGTTTGGTCACATAATCGTCGGCACCCATTTCCAGGCCCAGCACCTGGTCGTGGCTGTCGTCGCGGGCGGTCAGCATCAGGATCGGCAAGCCCGCCGAGTCGGCGCGCAGCAGGCGGCAGACTTGCAGGCCGTCCAGGCCCGGCAACATCAGGTCGAGGATCACCAGGTCCGGCGGGTTGAGACGCGCACGTTCGCGTACGTGGTCGCCACGGCTGAGCACACTGACGTGATAGCCATTGCGTTCCAGGTAGCTGGCGATCAGCTCGGAGAGTGCGGCGTCGTCTTCGACCAGAAGGATGTTGGGCATAGGGTGTTTCCAGAAAATACACTGATAAGTCGTACACAAATCCCATGTGGGAAGGGGCTTGCTCCCTCCCACATTTGATCTTCATTGTAAGCAAGGTTGTGCAAGGATATACGCCCCCGACGCCACGCGCGCCGTACCTTACACTTCTTCACACACGACCTACACAGCTTCACAGCACCACGGCGCAGGTGACTTTAGGATGCGCCAGTCAATATTGGGATAAGAGCATGTCGAAGAATCTATTTGCGCCGTTTTGCCTGTTGGCCCTCACACTGGCGCTGAGCGCGTGTGGTCAGTCTGCAGACGAGGCGCCGGAAATGCCCCTGGCCAAAGTGCGCATCGAAACCCTGCAGGCCAAGCCCCTGTCCATTACCAGCGAACTGAGCGGGCGTATCGCCGCGCCGCGCATTGCCGAAGTGCGTGCCCGAGTGGCCGGTGTGGTCATGCAGCGTGTGTTCAAGGAAGGTCACGATGTGAAACAGGGCGACGTGCTGTTCCGCATCGACCCGGCGCCCTTCAAGGCTGACCTGGACAGCGCCCAGGCCAACCTGAGCAAGGCCGAAGCCAATGCGTTCCAGGCCCGCCTGCAAGAGCAGCGCTACAGCCAGTTGGTTGAAGGCAACGCCATCAGCGGCCAGGAATACGACAACGCCCGCGCCGCCCTGCGCCAGACCAACGCAGAGGTTGCTGCGCAAAAGGCTGCCGTCGAGCGCGCCAGGCTGAACCTGGGCTATGCCACCGTGACCGCGCCGATTTCCGGGCGCATCGGCCGTGCCCTGGTGACCGAAGGCGCGCTGGTCGGCCAGAACGAAGCCACGCCGCTGGCGATCATCCAGCAACTGGACCCGATCCACGCCGACCTCACCCAGTCCACCCGCGAGTTGAACGACCTGCGCCGCGCCTTTCGTGCCGGCAGCCTGAAACAGGTCGGCCAGGACCACGCCAAGGCCACCCTGATCCAGGACGACGGCAGCCTGTACCCGTTGCCGGGCAAACTGCTGTTCGCCGAGATCAGCGTTGACCCGGGCACCGGGCAAATCACGCTGCGCAGCGAGTTCCCCAACCCGGATCTGGACCTGTTACCCGGCAGTTTCGTACGGGTGCGCCTGGAGCAGGCCGTGGACAAGCAAGGCATCAGCGTGCCGCAACGTGCCATCACCCGTGACAGCGCCGGCATCCCGATGGTGTTGCTGCTGGACGCCGAGCAGACCGTCAGCCAGCAGCCGGTGGAATTGGGCGCGGTGATCGAAGATCGCTGGATTGTCAGCAGCGGCCTCAAGCCAGGCGATCGCATTATCGTCGAGGGCCTGCAACATGCACGCCCCGGCGAAAAAGTTGAAGTGGACGACAGCCCGCTCGTAAAGGAATAACCCGTCATGCCGCAGTTCTTTATTGACCGCCCGATTTTCGCCTGGGTGGTGGCCCTGTTTATCCTGCTGGCCGGCTTCCTGGCCATCCCGCAGTTGCCGGTGGCCCAGTACCCCAACGTCGCGCCACCGAAGGTGGAAATCTACGCGGTGTACCCGGGTGCCTCTGCCCAGACCCTGGACGAAAGCGTGGTCAGCCTGATTGAGCAGGAGCTCAACGGCGCTGATCACCTGCTGTATTTCGAATCCCAGAGCAGCCTGGGCTCGGCGACGATCACCGCGACCTTCCAGCCGGGCACCGACCCGGAAATGGCCCAGGTGGATGTGCAGAACCGCCTCAAGGTCGTCGAGCCGCGCCTGCCCCAGGCCGTGACCCAGCAAGGCTTGCAGGTGGAAAAGGTCTCCGCCGGCTTCCTGCTGCTGGTGACCCTGACCTCCAACGACGGCAAGCTCGACGACGTTGCGCTCAGCGACTACCTGGCGCGCAACGTGATGAACGAGCTCAAGCGCCTGGACGGCGTCGGCAAGGCCCAGTTGTATGGCGCCGAGCGGGCGATGCGTATCTGGATCGACCCCCAGAAGCTGATCGGTTTCAACCTCACGCCGGCGGACGTCAACGCTGCAATCAGTGCGCAGAACGCCCAGGTCTCGGCAGGCAGCATTGGTGACTTGCCGGGCACCAACACCCAGGAAATCACCGCGGCGATCCTGGTCAAGGGGCAATTGTCGACCCCGGCGGAGTTCGCCGACATCGTGCTCAAGGCCAACCGCGACGGCTCCACCGTGCGCATCGGCGACGTGGCACGGGTGGAAGTCGGCAGCCAGGAATACCAGTTCTCCACCCGTCTGAACGGCAAGCCGTCCACCGCCGTCAGCGTGCAGCTGTCGCCGGGCGCCAACGCGCTGAGCACCGCAACCCTGGTGCGGGCGAAGATGGATGAACTGTCGCGCTACTTCCCAGCCAACGTGGAATACAAGATTCCGTACGACACCTCGCCGTTCGTCAAGGTCTCGATCACCAAGGTGGTCTACACCTTGCTGGAGGCGATGGCGCTGGTGTTTGCGGTGATGTTCCTGTTCCTGCAGAACGTGCGCTACACCCTGATCCCCACGCTGGTGGTGCCGATTGCGCTGATGGGCACCTTTGCCACCATGTTGCTGCTGGGTTTCTCGATCAACGTGCTGACCATGTTCGGCATGGTATTGGCCATCGGCATCCTGGTGGACGATGCCATTGTGGTGGTGGAAAACGTCGAGCGCATCATGGCCACCGAGGGCCTCTCGCCCAAGGACGCGACCAAGAAAGCCATGGGCCAGATCACCGGCGCCATCATCGGTATTACCCTGGTGCTGGTGGCGGTGTTCTTGCCGATGGCATTCATGCCGGGCTCGGTGGGCGTGATCTACCAGCAGTTCTCGCTGTCGATGGCCACCTCGATCCTGTTCTCGGCGTTCCTGGCCCTGACCTTGACGCCGGCCCTGTGCGCCACCTTGCTCAAGCCGATTGCCAAGGGCGAGCACCATGCCAAGGGTGGTTTCTTCGGCTGGTTCAACAAGCGCTTTGACCAACTCACCAATCGCTATGAAGGTTGGGTGGCCTATGCCCTCAAGCGCAGCGGCCGCTACCTGCTGATCTACCTGGTATTGCTGGTCGGCATGGGGCTGTTGTTCAGCCGCCTGCCCTCCTCGTTCCTGCCGGTGGAAGATCAGGGCTACACCATCACCGATATCCAGCTGCCGCCAGGTGCCAGCAAGAACCGTACGGTGCAGGTGGCCGAGCAGATCGAGGCGCATAACGCCGAGGAGCCGGGGGTGGGTGACACCACCATGATCATGGGCTTCAGTTTCTCCGGCTCCGGACAGAACGCGGCGCTGGCATTTACCACGCTCAAGGACTGGTCGGAGCGCGGCAGTGATGATTCGGCAGCGTCGATTGCCGACCGCGCCAACATGGCCTTTGGCGACCTCAAGGATGCGATTGCCTACGCGATTCTGCCACCGCCGGTGGACGGCCTCGGCACCTCCAGCGGGTTCGAGTTCCGCTTGCAGGACCGTGGCGGCGTCGGCCATGCCGGGTTGATGGCCGCGCGTACCGAACTCCTGGACGCTGCGGCAAAAAGCCCGATCCTGGCCAACGTGCGCGAAAGCGCCCTGGCCGAAGCCCCGCAAGTGCAACTGGAAGTCGACCGCAAGCAAGCCAATGCCTTGGGCGTGTCGTTTGCCGACGTCGGCAATGTGCTCTCCTCGGCGATTGGTTCGGCGTATATCAATGACTTCCCCAACCAGGGCCGTATGCAGCGGGTGGTGGTGCAGGCCGAAGGCGACCAGCGCAGCCAGGTGGCCGACCTGATGAAGATCAACGTGCGCAACAACGCCGGCAAGATGGTGCCGCTGTCGGCCTTTGTCGAAGCCAAGTGGACCCAGGGCCCGACGCAGTTGACCCGCTATAACGGCTACCCAGCCATCGCCATCAGCGGTGAGGCGGCGCCGGGGCACAGCACGGGCGAGGCCATGAACGAAATCCAGCGCCTGGTCAGCCAGTTGCCCGCCGGGCTGGGCCAGGAATGGACGGGCTTGTCGTTGCAGGAGCGCTTGTCCGGCTCCCAGGCACCGTTGCTGTTGGGCCTGTCATTGCTGATCGTGTTCCTGTGCCTGGCCGCGCTGTATGAAAGCTGGTCGATCCCGACCTCGGTGTTGCTGGTGGTGCCGCTGGGCGTACTGGGAGCGGTGCTGGCGGTGTCCTTGCGCGGGATGCCCAACGACGTGTTCTTCAAGGTCGGCCTGATCACCATCATCGGCCTGTCGGCGAAAAACGCGATCCTGATCATCGAGTTCGCCAAGGACCTGTATGACCAGGGCGAGAATTTGATCGACGCCACCTTGAAGGCGGCGCGGTTGCGACTGCGACCGATCATCATGACCTCGCTGGCGTTTATCCTCGGCGTGGTGCCGCTGGCAATTGCCACCGGGGCCAGTTCGGCCAGCCAGCAGGCAATTGGTACCGGTGTGATTGGCGGGATGATCACGGCGACCTTGGCGGTGGTGTTTGTGCCGGTGTTCTTTGTGGTGGTGATGAAGCTGGTGCGCAAGCGCCACAAAGCGCAATAATCCCGCCGCACGCGATAAAAAATGTGGGAGGGGGCTTGCTCCCGATTGCAATGTGTCAGCCAGCCTATTTGGCACTGATACACCGCAATCGGGAGCAAGCCCCCTCCCACAGGATCAGGTACAGTCTGCTCAACTATCGCCAGCTGTGACCAACCATGCCCTTCCTCGCCCGCACCCACCCTCGCCTCTCGTCCGCCGCCGTACTGGGCCTTGCCGTGGGCATTCTGGTACCGGCTGACACCCTTGCCAGCAAAATCCTGATCGGCTGGAACGCCGGGGTCTGGACCTACCTGATACTGATGCTGTGGTTGACCATTCGCGCCAAGGCCGAAGACGTCAAGCGCATCGCCGAAATCGAAGACGAGAACGCCGGCCTGGTGCTGTTCATGGTGTGCATTGCCGCCATCGCCAGCCTGGCGACCATCACCTTCGAACTGGTGGGCAGCAAGGACCTGGCTGCTTCCGAGCGCCTGCTGCACTACGGTTTTACCGGGCTGACGGTGATCGGCTCGTGGCTATTGATCGGGGTGATTTTCAGCGTGCACTACGCCAGGCTCTATTACACTTGGCCAGGCAAGGAGCCCGCCCTACGTTTTGCCGAAGGCTTGCTCACGCCCAACTATTGGGACTTCCTGTACTTTTCCTTCACCATCGGCGTAGCGGTACAAACTTCGGATGTGGGCGTCGCCACCCGTGGCCTGCGCAAGGTGGTGCTGGGGCAGTCGTTGATCGGTTTTTTGTTCAACACTGCTATTCTGGGCTTTTCGATCAACATCGCCGCCGGGTTGTTTGGCTAGACTGCACAAACCTTCTAGACGCCCACCCCGGTGTTGCCGCTAATAGCCCTTCACTTTCCGCCTCGGTGTTGTATGCCTGCGCACAATTGGATCGACTTGTCCCAGGACGCCGACACCGGTATCGAGACCCTGCGCGCGCATTTCGAAGGCCATGCGTATGACCCCCATTGGCACGACAGCTACCTGGTGGGCGTCACCGAACAAGGCGTGCAGCAATTCAACTGCCGGCGCATGCGCCATGACAGCGTGCCGGGGCAGGTATTCCTGCTGGAGCCTGGGGAACTCCACGACGGCAATGCCCCGACGGTCGACGGCTTCACTTACCGCATGCTCTACCTTGACCCGCAGTGGCTGGAACGGGAAATCGCCAGTGTCTTCGAGGAAGCACCCGCCCATCATCAGTTGAGTTTCGCCCGCACCTTGGCCAGCGATCCACGCCTGGCCCTGGCCACCAGTCAGGCGTTTGAGAGTTTGCACCACGGCGAACTGCGGATCGTGCGGCAGAGCGCGCTGGACTACTTGCTGGAACGCCTCACCGGCCAGCTCTATTGGCGCATGCGCTACCGCGATGACCCACGTTTGCCGCAGGTGGCGCACAAGGCCCGGGAATACCTGCACGCCCATCTGCATCAGGACGTCGGCATGGATGAACTCGGGCTGGCCTGCGGCGTCGACCGCTTTCGCCTGAGCCGCGCGTTCAAGAGCGCCTTCGGCCTGCCGCCCCACGCGTATCTGGTGCAACTGCGCCTGGCCCGTGCCCGGTATCTATTGGCCAAGGGCGATCAACCGGCAGACGTGGCGATGGCCCTGGGTTTCGCCGATCAAAGTCATTTGGGCCGCTGGTTCATGCGGGCTTATGGGCTGACACCGGCCGCGTACCGCAAACGCTGCACAAATCTTCCAGACCGGTAACGCCCGGGCTTGTGAAGATGGGCGCTCTAAATGAGCTCGCCGGAGTCCCCCGTCATGCTGTCCACGTTCGTGCCTTTCATGCTGTTCGCCTTTGTCGCCTCCATCACCCCCGGCCCGACCAATATCCTGGTGCTGAGCAACAGCGCCCGTTACGGCTTCAAGGCTGCATTGCCCATTATTCTGGGGGCTGGTGTGGGGGCGTCGGGGATTGTGCTGCTGGTGGGTTCCGGTGTGGGCCAGTCGCTGGCGCAGATGCCCAGAGTGCAAACGGCGATGCAGTGGGTCGGCATGGCCTGGCTAAGTTACCTGGCCTGGCAGATCTTCAGCGCACCGCCACATGTCATAGGGGAGCAATCTGCGCACAGGCGACTCGGCCTGTTCGGCTCAGCGTGCTTGCAGCTGATAAACCCCAAGACCTGGATGATGGCACTCGCTGTGGTCAGCGTATTTGCCGGCAACGGTGCAGAGCAGCAAAAACGGATACTGTCTTTGTCGCTGATATTTTTTTTGATATCGCTGCCTTGCCTCAGCGCCTGGGCAGTCTTGGGGGCAGGCTCTAATCGATGGCTGGCGTCCCCCCATGCGCAGCGACGTTTCAATCAATGCATGGCGTTGTTGCTCATGAGTTCAACCTGGATAAGTACGATCATGTGAGATTCTTCGGTAGGGGATCTAAACAGAGTTAAATTTCCAGACTGTCATTCTTAACAGTAGACACGCCCGTCAATAAGCATCTAATACATCGTACGCCCAAGCAAGCCGGGCGCCAGAGAGCCACACGCAGCAAGATTTGTATACTGTTAGTTTTGACAGTTTACGGCGTCGATGCACTGCTGTTACATGAACAAGGCAGAGCCCCACCGACCTCTGTTACTCGCACAATCATCAGCGATGGAGAAGCGATCATGACCGTACTAGCGCAACCGTTAACCTTGGCGCAACAAAAGGCATTACGTCCCAAACGAATTACTGCGACTGGCCTCTTCGAGGCGAAGGTCGATTTATCCCCCATCGAATTTCAAACCACCACCGTGGTGCACGACTTCGAACAAGCTGTCTATAGAATCAATGGCCGACACGCCGATAACTCAGTGACCATAAAAGAAATATTCATTCAGATACCCGATAACGTTCGGGTAGGCCAGGAGATCGACCTCGCAAAACAAGAGTTCACGAATGTTAAGGTCTGGTATTCAGTAAAGTTACCCCAGGATCATTATACAGTGAGCGCCATTGAGGGTACTTTGATCATTCGGGGACTCGCGGCCGGCGTCATTAAAATCAGAGGTACGCTGCATGCTACAACCGATCATGATGTTAACGGGCATGCGCACGTCCTGGACGTCGACTTCGACCTGACCAGTTGATGTTATTCGCAAAAAAAAGCGCCCGCATCTTTCGATACGGGCGTTGTTGTGTGTTACGTCTTTACCAGGTGTAACGCACCCCTACGTTAGCGCCCCAAGGCTGTTCAACCCGGCCGCCGCTGCTGTGCTCAAGGTCGGCATGCAGCTGCAGGTTCTGCGAGAGCTTCACCGCCATACCCGCCCCGAATTCGGCGCGAGAGCCGGAAAGGTCGTTGTTGAACACATTGTTGTTCACCGAGACCTTATTGTTGTTGGCAAACTCATGCACCATCGCTGCGCGCAGATAAGGCTGCACGACACTGCCGGAGTCGAGCTGTATATCCCGCCCGACGGTCGCGCCGGCCTTGGCCATGATCGACCGCGTACGCTCACCCTTGGCCTCCAGGCCGTTATCCAGGCTGTAATTGGCACCCTGGATCACCACCGTAGACATTTGCGCGTAAGGCTCGATAAAGAACCCGTCGTCCAACTTGATGTTACGACCGAACTCAGCCGACAGGCCGCCACCGGTATTGTTGTACTTGCCCTTGGATGAGGTGCCGTCACTCAGGCCCACCTTGGACTCATTCTGGAAGCGGTTAACCTTGGCCACCGCATCGAAATACAGACCGCTCTCCTCGTCCAGCCAGGTCGCATACGCACCCAGGTAGTAACTCTTCACGTTCCCCGAGGTACCGCGCTTGAGGTTCAGGTCAGAGGTGCTGTGACCGGCCATTACGCCCACCAGCCACTGGCTGTCGGCCAAGGGTGTGTCTGCACCGAGCGTAAAGCCCCGCTGGTTCTGGCTGTAGCCAATCCCGGTGCTGTCGGACACTTCGTACTTGTTGCCATAACCGCGTATCCACACGCCCGCCTGTCCAGGCTCGAAACGCAGCTCGCCCATACGCGAACGCAGGGATGTCGCCTCGCCGTACCACACGGTCGGTGCGGTGTTGAACAGCGCCAATACCGAGCGGGTACCTGGGCTGATCACACGGTTGTTCGGGTCGAGGAACCAGTCGGTGCCTTCCTTTTTCAGGCCATAGGAATAAGCGCCGACATCAACTACATCGCCCACCAGGGAAAACTGTGCATCACCGCCGCCGGTGTGAACGACGCGGATATCTTGCGGGTTGGTCGGTTCCGCACCGCTGGCTGCGAGCAACAGCTTGTGGTCGCCTTTGGCCTCGCCCTCGACGTTCAAGAAGTCCGTAATGCCACGGGCGAAATCGGTCCCCATGACGAAGGTGCCATTACCCTCAAGGCTGTCTACGTCCAACTGGTAGAACGCATCGGTATCACCGAACTTCACCGTACCGCCGGCGAGGCTCAAGGCGCCCACTTGGCTGTCGCCTGTCAACGCCCAATAAGACTGATCACCGACAGCTAGACTGGTGACATTCTGCAGTTGGCCCGTCAGCCCGGCACGGTTTTGCAAGCTCAAATGCGCCGTGCTGCCGTCCTCGACGATAACGTTGCCACGTAGGTCGCTGTTATCGACATTCATGCTCGCCACGGCGCCGCCGTTGACCTCCAGCAATGAGCCGTTACCGCCGATCAAGGTCGAGCCGTTGCGTATATCGATCTCAACGGCCATGGCCTCGCCGGGAAAACCATTGACGGCAATGGCGGCACCGCTGCGGCCTTCGACGCTGGAGTTATCCAATACCAACTTGCCCGTATTCGCGCTGTTGAGGTCATTGGTGAACACCACGCCGTTCTTGCCACCGATAATCCTGCTTTTTTGGCTGGCAGTTGCCGTTGCACCATCGAGCGACACGCCAAAACTATCGACGCCGGTACCTTCGACCAACGTGTGGTCGTTAAAGTGCAGCTCGCTGTTGCCAGTCGCCACTGCGCCACCGATGTGACCACGGATGGTGCTATTGAATACTTCGGCTACCCCGCCCTTGTCAGAGTCGTGACTCTGGAACGCTTGCAGACCCATGGTGGTATGGCTGGTGATGTTGCTGCCGTTAATAAGCGCATCGCTGTCATCCAGACGCACCGCACCAAACACTGCGTGGCTTGAATCAACGGTGGCGCCGTCCAGGCTCACTAAAGAGCCTTGGGTGGCTCGGATGTCATTGATGCGGCTGCCCGCATTGACAATCAGTGCCGAATCGTTGACCAGGATATGTTGGGCACGAGCACCATTGACGGTCAGTTCAGATCTGAAATCCAGCTGCCAGTCATTATTGAGTTCGTTGCTTCCAATGGTTTTTGACTCACCAATCAGGTGGTCTGCCTGAGCGGTGGAATGCACAGCCGCAAACATCAAAAAAGTAATAGTTGGAACCTTCATCATCTTGCTCAAAGGTTTGAGCTCGAATTCAGTTAACAGTCGCATGTGAGTTCATCCTCTGGGTGGAGCCTTCGAAACGGTTTGGCTCGTTCCCTGGGAATGAAGCCTTACCGGTGCGGCGCAGAGGTTACGCAGCGAACATACCCATGGCTGTAGGATTTATCTTAGATGGATGTAGCGATTGATATTTTAGAGTGTTGGAAAAACATACTTAACAAAGAAGCTGAAGGTCTTTCCGACAAGGAGCAATACATAACTGTCAGACACACAAAAGGGAAGCCGTGCTTCCCTTTTGTATTTAACGTTTTTCATTGAGTTCAAGGTCTTACGATAGTTCCCCCATCACAGTATGTCTCAGGGTTGGAAAATACCGTGTACACCTCAGCCAATTCACTGTTACCGGTAGCCCCAGTGTTGACGATCGTTGAGTAGGTCACCTCGCAAGGGCCAAGCACGGACTGGGTCAGGAATGGACGATAAGGAATTTCAACGACAAATCCATTGTCCTTATCCCCTTGGCTCAACGATGGGTGGGTAAAGGTCTGCGTGAATGGACCCGGTGGAAAGCCAAAGGCTTCACTGAAGATCGTAACGGTTACCGTCACGCTATTACCTACCTCCAACCTCGGATCGCCTGGAATGAAGAGCTCGGCGTAAAGCGTCGGTGGTGCTCCGGGCGCGCGGGTTCGCAGCGATTGGCAACTCCACTCGTCGTTGGCGTCAAGGTGTAAGAACTCAGCAGGCGGCAGTACGACCCTCACTGCATCGATCACGTCGACCATGGTAACGCCCGACGGGTTTTCATTCGTGGTGCCGGGGCCAATGACCACATAGCTGACGGGCTGCAGCTCATTGCCGTGGCGGGCAACGACCTCCCAAGGAATGGTGAACGTCGCGTCAGCTCCGGGCACTGTCGTGCTGAGGGGGAAAGGCCCTACTCGCTCTTTCGTAGCCCCCCACAACAGGACAAACTCGTTATTCGCATGGGGCAGCGCTGCAATGGTCCAGAGCGGGATCACAATGGTGACGGGTTGATTCGCATCGCCAATGCGCAGGGTGTTCAGCTCCGGAGTGGGCCCCCCGCCGAACACCTGCGCCAGGTTCAGCGCTGGGTTTACATCGCCGGGTTCAAGAGTGCCTGGAAGAACAGGCCCCTCCACCGACAGGTCAAGCCGCACCGTTTTATCAGGAGAAGGGAAAAACACGCCATTTCGTTCGATACGGTAGCGCAGGGTCACCGTCTGCGGCCCCAGCGTTGCGGTATATGCGTCTTTAATCGCATCATTCATGTTGCTGAAGACCACCGGAAAATCAACCAGCTCAGCGGTTTGCGGCCCAAAGGGCTGTGCTTCCCATTGCATCTCGAACTTGTCCAGGCCAGTGGCGTGGTCAGGATAATCTTCAACGTGGGCTTCAATCCCCTGACGATAATCCTGAATATCGAGAAGATCATCCGTGCTGCCGGCACGTGGTGCCGGCGCCAAGGGCAGGAACGGCTCCAAAGGCTGCGGATCGTCCAACAACGAGACTGTTCGAAAATCATTGAACGAGGGACGGCTGACGTTACCTGCCCGGTCAGTGATGGTGTAGAAAATATAATATAGCCCGCTCAGGATAATCAGGTTCCTGGCCAGGAAAAAAGTGCTTACATCAGGGGATGGCAACATAGGCACACCTGAGCCACTCACCAGATACTCGGGGCGCGGGTCCATCACCGGGCTGAAGTACACGTTAATCATATCCCCCGCTTCGAATCGCCCAGTCTGTGGACCAAAGTCATTCGGGGGGATCTGAATCTCCACGCCGCCTTGATCGATCAGGAAGGCATCGTTAATGACCGTGCCCGGCGGCACATTTGCGAAGACTGGAACAAGCGGCTGCTCGCGTGAAGTCGCTACGGCATAGGGTGCAATGGTATCAACCCGAAAAGCACCCGGGTTGGAGGAGTCAAGGGAGGGGCCTGGTATGCCGGCCTGATTACGGTATTGAGTATTCCTGAGCTCGTAGTAGCCATGTGGAAATTCAGGTACCGGCGCGGGAATAAACCTGCTGATTATCGGAGGAACGGGCGTCTGGTTGATTTGATAAGGCGCCACCAAGGTGGTCCAGGTAGGCGGGCTCACAGTGATATCCCGGATTTCAACGCCCATCCAGTCCGTGCCCCTTGATGCTGTCCCGGTCCGTAACTGAACGTTAATGCCAACACGGGCGACGACCGCCGAGATAAGGCCAGTCGCATCATCCAACGCCTCGTCAATCGTGGGTGCATTGAGAACCAAAGGCGCTGGCGTCGTAGTCGAACCACGTTTTCTACTCATTTCAGTCTCTCCTTGCTGCTTTAGAATAGGCACCGCGCGCACTGGCGGGCCGCAAACGCTCGTTCAGTCACTTGAGTTACGGCCAGGAGACTGAAACCGGGACACACTCTCTTCAGCCGAATGATTCTTCGACCAACTACATTCAGTTCAAAATGTTCTACTAAACCGCACCCTGGCTCAGGGCTCGGGACCATTGCCGCCTTCCCAGCAGTAAACCGGGTTGGGCGGTGGTGGCGATGTAGGCACCAAACGATCGAACTGCACAAACCTGGAAGCTGAACGGCCAATGGGCGTTCGATTCCTGGACACAAGGTAATGAGCCTCTCCACCGGCATTTATTTTCAATGGCCGGATTACGCGCTCGACGTCACGAATCCAGAAGTTGTAGCCGGATGCATCCGCCACTGCATCCCAGTAATGCTCAAGGGTTTCCACAACATTCGGATCTGGGTCGACGTCCGGATACTGGCCATACCCCTGAAACCTGAGCGTGATCAAATCCCCGTGCTGGATGTTCGGGTCTGCCGGGATTGCCACCTCGACTCCGTACCAGATTGGCGGTTGGGTGCTGCAGGTCAAATACCGGTTTGGGTGAAGCAAAGCCTGAGGAAATTCAGGCCGAGTGAACTGGATGGGTGGAAGATCGGTCGCCAACCCGACCCGCGCCAACAATGAAAAGGTCGGGTTCACATTACCGGCGCGATCCTCCAAACGATAAAAACAGAAAAGCCATAGCGCGCCAGGGTAGGCGCGGAACACGTCATTGGGCACGTCCACAAAAATGCGGCCGCTATCACTGGTCAGCGGTGGCGAAACCCAAGTGGGTAGGCCGGTTGGCAGCATATTCATATCCGAAAAGTACATCAGCACCTTGTCCCCGACTTCACGTCCGAGATAGCTCTCGGGGATCTCCATGCGCACCATGGGATTTGCATCCAGATAGGGTTGGGTGATGGGATCGATCGGGAAAATGGCAGGCGCCAGTAACGAGCCGACGCCTGGAGCGTCGCGGTCGATTCTGATCGTCACGGGCGACGAGGTATCGACACTCGGGCTATCTGGCCGGGTGTTATGAATCCGGTAGCGCAGGTCAACGATGGCACTGCTCAGCAGGAACGCCTGAGGAATCGTCATGGGCAGAGGGAAGTCGGCATCCGTCAGTGGGCCACGCAGCTCAAAGTGCGGGGTATCAACGGACCTGGCACCTCGGACATGCCATTCGAAAATCACGTACTGAAACCTTCCGGGGCCGGGCAAAACCGCCCAAGGTGTCTCAAGCAAGATGCGTAGATCAGTGAAATTGAATCGAGCGGGTAATAATCCATCTGGTAATACGTCGACGACTGTTGGCGCCTCAAGCACAAGGATGCCTCCTGAGCCCGTAGGCCCATTGGCACTCTGGCCAGTAGTGGAAGTAGTCATTTAAACCTCCCGTCATTCAAGCATTTTCTAAACCGCCCCCTGCTCTCAGCGTGCCAATACCAGAGGTTCTGTTGGCGCCATTGAACACCTCCTCTGGCCCAGCCGATACTGTCAAAACTCACAGGTAGGACCACCGCTCGTCGGATCTCCCCGCTGACCAGTGGCTTCACACGACCAAGATTCTCTTGACGAAGACGATGGGCTAGTGTTTTCTGAAACCGGTTTCATCCCGTTACTCATTCCAATAAGAAAGGCTTTGCCGTGACTCCATTTTCCGCCGCCCAGCGCAGCCGCGTGACCATGCTCGACGTCGCCGAGCGAGCGCGCGTGTCCAAGGCCAGCGTGTCGCGCTTTATCGGCGATGACCGCGCCCTGCTCTCCGATGCCATCGCCCTGCGTATCGAACACGCCATCGCAGAACTCGGCTACCGCCCCAACCAGATGGCCCGTGGCCTCAAGCGTGGGCGCACGCGCCTGATCGGCATGCTGGTGGCTGATATCCGCAACCCCTACTCCATCGCGGTGATGCACGGCGTCGAAACCGCCTGCCGCCAGCACGGCTACAGCCTGGTGGTGTGCAACACCGACCGCGATGACGAGCAGGAGCGCCAGCACCTGGCAGCGCTGCGCTCGTACAACATCGAAGGGTTGATCGTGAACACCCTGGGCCATCACCTCGACCAACTGCTGGAACTGCAACGGGAAATGCCCCTGGTGTTAGTGGACCGCAAGGTCGAGCCGTTGCACAGTGACTTGGTGGGCCTGGACAACCCGGCGGCGGTGCGTATTACGGTAGAGCATCTTGAGCAACAGGGTTATCGCGACGTGCTGTTGGTAAGCGAAGCCACCGACGGCACCAGCTCGCGTCTTGAGCGCCTGGAGAGTTTCACCACCGAGATTGCCAAACGCCCGGCGTTGACCGGTGCCGTGGTTGAACTGAACGGCGAACTGGAAAAACGTCTGCAAGCCTTTCTCGCCAAGCCCGGCCCCAAGGCGCTGTTTTGCGCCAACGGTGTTGCTGCGCTGGCCTGCACACGTGCGCTCAAGGCATTGGGTTGCGAGCTGTTCACCGACGTGGGCCTGATTGCCCTGGATGACCTGGACTGGTACCCGCTGGTGGGTAATGGGATTACCGCCCTCGCCCAACCGACGCAAGCGATTGGCGCCAGCGCTTTTGACTGTTTGCTCAAGCGCCTGCGCGGCGATACCGCCCCCACGCGCACCCTGGATTTTTTACCGGAGCTTATTATCCGCGGCTCTACCCAATCCCTTGTGGGAGCGGGCTTGCCCGCGAAAGCGATAGGTCAGCCACTTCCAAGCTGACTGACACACCGCTTTC
>NZ_JPRX01000001.1:408462-783344 GCF_000737955.1 Pseudomonas sp. BRG-100
GCCACTTCCAAGCTGACTGACACACCGCTTTCGCGGGCAAGCCCGCTCCCACATTTTTTGTTCTGCGCATGAAAATGAAACCGGTTTCAGAGGTAAACAACAATGCATAAATACCCCGTCTCCATCAGCCTTTCCAGCTACGGCGCCGACCTGGTTCGCCAGCAGGGTCAATTGAGTTTTGTCGCGCTGCTCAGCGCCGCCGGTGCCCAGCGCATTGAATGGCGTGAAGAACTGCTCACCACCGAGCAACCGGCCGAGCTGGCCCTGGCCGCTGCAGAACAAGGCCTGGAATCAGTATTTTCCTCGCCCTTGGAGCTGTGGGTCGCCGGCCGTGCCCAGCCCAATGCCGAGCTGGCCGCCACCCTGGACCGTGCCCAGGCCTTTGGCTCGGGATGGCTGAAGGTCTCGCTCGGTTACTTCACCGACACAAACGACCTGGAAAGCCTGCACGCCTTGCTCAACCGCCACCCGGTCAAGCTGCTGGTGGAAAACGACCAGACCCTGCACGGTGGGCGCATTGAACCCATGCAACGGTTTTTCACCGAAGTCGAACGCCTGGGCTTGCCGGTGAAAATGACCTTCGATATCGGCAACTGGCAGTGGCAAGACCAGTCCGCGCTCACTGCTGCGCGGTTGCTGGGCCGGCATGTGGATTACCTGCACTGCAAGGCCGTGGCCCGTCGCGCCGACGGCAAGCTCGTGGCCTTGCCGCCGGGCGCCACCGACCTGCATCTGTGGGAACAACTGCTCAAACACATGACTCAAGGTATTACGCGGGCGGTGGAATTTCCGTTGCAGGGCGATGACCTGGTCGAGGTCACTGCGCAACAGGTCGCCACCCTCGCCTGCCTTGGCCAACCCCGCGTGGAGAATGCGCATGTCTGAGATCGATATCCTGTCGTTTGGTGAAACCATGGCGATGTTTGTCGCCGAGCAGACCGGCGATCTGGGCCAGGTCGCGCAGTTTCACAAACGCATTGCCGGCGCCGACAGCAATGTCGCGATTGGCTTGTCGCGCCTGGGGTTCAACGTGGCATGGCTGAGCCGAGTAGGTGAGGACTCCCTCGGGCGCTTTGTGGTCGACACGCTTGGCAAGGAAGGCATTGATTGCCGCCATGTGGCCGTCGACCCGTTGCATCCCACCGGGTTTCAGCTCAAGTCGCGCGAAGAGGCCGGCGCTGATCCCCAGGTCGAGTACTTTCGCAAAGGCTCGGCGGCCAGCCATTTGTCCATCGCCGATATCAGCCCTGCGTTGTTGCAAGCCCGCCATCTGCACGCTACCGGGATTCCACCGGCATTGTCCGATGCCACCCGTGAACTCTCCTTCGAACTGATGACGCAGATGCGTAACGCCGGGCGCAGCGTGTCATTCGACCCGAACCTGCGCCCCTCGCTCTGGGCCAGCCAGGCGCAGATGATCCGCGAAATCAATGCCCTGGCCACTCTGGCGGACTGGGTGTTGCCGGGCCTGGGTGAAGGCCGCCTGCTCACCGGTTTCGAGGATCCTGCGGATATCGCTGCGTTCTACCTCGACCAGGGCGCCGAAGCCGTGGCGATCAAGCTCGGCCCCGAAGGCGCCTATTACCGCACCCACATGGACCAGGGCTTTATCGCCGCAGTCAAGGTGGAAAAAGTCGTGGACACCGTCGGCGCCGGCGATGGTTTTGCCGTGGGCATGATCAGTGCCCTGCTGGAAAACTCAAGCTTCCCCGAGGCCGTCCAGCGCGCTAACTGGATCGGCAGCCGCGCCGTGCAGAGCCGTGGCGATATGGAGGGTTTGCCGACCCGCGCCGAATTACCCACTCGATCCGTTGCGTAACCCATTACCTGTTGCCACAACTACAACAAGCTCAGGAGCAACCCCATGGAAACCGTGAAACTCGCCACCCGTCGTTGGTGGTACATCATGCCTATCGTGTTTATCACCTACAGCCTGGCCTACCTGGACCGAGCCAACTACGGCTTTGCCGCCGCCTCCGGGATGGCCGAAGACCTGATGATCACGCCCGGCATGTCTTCGCTGCTCGGTGCGCTGTTTTTCCTCGGCTACTTTTTCTTCCAGGTACCGGGAGCAATCTATGCGCAAAAGCGCAGCGTCAAAAAACTGATCTTCGTCAGCCTGATCCTCTGGGGCGGCCTGGCGACTCTGACCGGCGTGGTGTCCAACGCCTATATGCTGATCGCCATCCGCTTCATGCTCGGGGTGGTCGAAGCCGCGGTGATGCCAGCCATGCTGGTGTACCTGTGCCATTGGTTCACCCGTGCCGAACGCTCGCGGGCCAATACCTTCCTGATCCTCGGCAACCCGGTGACCATGCTGTGGATGTCGGTGGTCTCGGGCTACCTGGTGCAGCACTTCAGCTGGCGCTGGATGTTTATCATCGAGGGCCTGCCGGCCGTACTGTGGGCGTTCATCTGGTGGAAGCTGGCGGATGAAAAACCCGCCGACGCCAAGTGGCTGAGTGAACAGCACAAAAAAGACCTGGAAACCGCCCTCGCCGCCGAACAGGTGGGTATCAAGGCGGTGAAGAATTACGCCGAGGCGTTCCGTTCGCCCAAGGTGATCATCCTCGCCCTGCAATTCTTCTGCTGGAGCATCGGCGTGTATGGCTTTGTGCTGTGGCTGCCGTCGATCCTCAAGGCCGGCTTGCAGATGGACATGGTCGAAGCCGGCTGGCTCTCGGCGCTGCCGTACCTGGCGGCGGTGATCGGGATGCTGGTGGTGTCCTGGGGCTCGGACAAACTGCAAAAGCGTAAGCGCTTTGTGTGGCCACCATTGCTGATTGCGTCCATCGCCTTCTACGCGTCCTACGTGTTGGGTGCCGAACATTTCTGGTGGTCCTACACCCTGCTGGTGATCGCCGGTGCATGCATGTATGCACCCTACGGCCCGTTCTTTGCCATTGTCCCGGAAATCCTCCCAGCCAACGTCGCCGGTGGCGCCATGGCGCTGATCAACAGCATGGGCGCGCTGGGCTCGTTCGGTGGCTCGTACCTGGTGGGTTACCTCAACAGCAGCACCGGCTCGCCTGGCGCTTCGTACCTGTTGATGAGCGGCGCGTTGCTGCTGTCGGTGGTGCTGACGATTTTCCTCAAGCCCGGCGCGAGTGACCGCTCGCCGGTGCCAACCCTGGAGTTGAAGGTAAAAACCTCATGAAAAAGTCCGTTGTGTTGTACAAGAAACTGTCCGCGCCGCTGATGGCCCGCCTGCATGAGCAGGCCGAGGTCACGCTGATCGATGCACTGGATGAGGCCGGCCTGGCCAAACTGCGCGATGCGCTGCCCAGCGCCCATGGTCTGTTGGGTGCAAGCCTGCGCCTGGATGCCCGGTTGCTCGACCTGGCACCCAAGCTGGAAGCCGTGGCCAGCGTCTCGGTCGGGGTCGACAACTACGACATCGACTACCTGACCCAACGCGGCATTCTGCTCAGCAACACCCCGGATGTGCTCACCGAAACCACCGCCGACACCGGCTTTGCGCTGATCCTGGCGACCGCCCGGCGTGTGGTCGAGTTGGCCGACATGGTGCGTGCCGGCCAGTGGAACAAGAACATCGGCCCGGCGCATTTTGGCAGCGATGTGCATGGCAAGACGTTGGGTATCATCGGCATGGGCCGCATCGGCGAAGCCTTGGCCCAGCGTGGGCATTTTGGCTTCGGCATGCCGGTGATCTACCACAGCCATTCGCCAAAGCCTGCGGTGGAGGCGCGCTTTGGCGCGCAGTACCGAAGCCTCCAGGACTTGCTCAAAGAGGCGGATTTTGTCTGCCTGACCCTGCCGTTGACCGCCGAAACCGAGAAGCTGATCGGCGCCGAAGAGTTCGCACTGATGGGGCCGGAGACGATCTTTATCAATATCTCCCGCGGCAAGGTGGTGGACGAGGCTGCGCTGGTCGAAGCGTTGCAGCAACGCACCATCCGGGCGGCTGGGTTGGATGTGTTCGAGAAGGAACCGCTCAGCCACGACTCGCCGTTGCTGCGCTTGAACAACGTGGTAGCGACGCCGCATATCGGCTCGGCGACTCATGAGACGCGCGAGGCGATGGCCAAGTGTGCGGTGGATAATCTGCTGCAGGCGTTATCAGGCGAGCGGCCACAGAATCTGGTCAATCCACATGTGTGGAAGCGTTCTTAACACGCCAAAACTGCGGTGCCTAGCTGTGAACCTTGACAGTATCCCTGTGCTCAGAAAAGCGCTGGAATGACTTTGCGCCCCAACTGAGGCAGGGGCACTAACTCAAGGAGAGTAATGTCATGACGCCTGAAAACAGCACAGGTCCGGTTCCCGTCAAACCTGAGTTACCGGCGGAGGTCGCCAATGGCGTTACCCCCGCCTACCTGCAAGCCAACGGCGACACACTACTGATGACAGTTCCCGTTTATCCCACGCAAGTCGTAGGAAGCAAGATAGGAATGCGGATCGGGGGGCCTGACGAAGAACCCATCGTTCCTTACGTTATTACCAGCACAACCACCGCAGCAATTGTCCCGATCACTGGCGATGTGCTACGTACCTTTCCAGACGGTGTTCACCTGATCTATTACACCATCACCAACACCTCCGGCCAAGTAAGCCCTAACTCCAAAGGCGCATTCCTGCGCCTGGCCTTGAAGACAACCACATGAGAACACGCTGAGCGGTTAGATAACGAACCTGGCCACCATCCCATTCAAATCCACCGCCAACCTCGACAGCTCATGGCTGGCCGCGCTGGTCTGGTTGGCGCCCGCCGCTGACTGGGTAGCCAGGTCGCGGATGTTGACGAGGTTGCGGTCTACTTCGCGGGAGACCTGGGCCTGTTCTTCCGAGGCGCTGGCAATCACCAGGTTGCGTTCGTTGATCAGGCTGATGGACTGGGTGATCTGCTCCAGGGCCACGCCGGCAGCACGGGCCATTTCCAGGGTGGCCTGGCTGCGTTGGTTGCTTTGCTGCATGGACTGCACCGCTTCACCGGTGCCATTTTGGATGCCAGCGACCATCTTCTCGATTTCCTGGGTCGATTGCGCGGTGCGATGGGCCAGGGCCCGCACTTCGTCGGCAACCACCGCAAAGCCGCGCCCGGCTTCGCCGGCACGGGCGGCTTCAATCGCGGCGTTAAGCGCCAACAGGTTGGTCTGCTCGGCAATCGCACGGATCACGTCGAGGACCTTGCCGATATCCCGTCCTTGAGTCGCCAGGCCTTCGATCATCACGGCGGTGTTTTGCACATCCTGGGTCATGGTCTGGATCGCGCCGACAGTATCCATCACCCGGTCGCGGCCTTCGCGCGCCACGTGGTTGGACTGCCCGGAGGCCTCGGAGGTGGAGACAGCATTACGCGCCACTTCCTCTATCGCTGCGGTCATCTCGTTGACCGCCGTGGCGGCTTGATCGATTTCATTGTTCTGTTGCTGCAGGCCACGAGAGGCTTCCTCGGTCACCGCACTCAGCTCTTCTGCCGCCGAAGCCAGCTGCGTGGCCGAGCCGGCGATATGCTGGATGGTCTGGCGCAGGTTGGCCTGCATGCTCGACAAGGCACTGAGCAAGCGCGCAGGTTCATCCTTGCCATCGTCCGCGAAGGTTTTGCTGAGGTTGCCGGCGGCGATGGTCTCGGCAACTTCCACGGCTTTGCGCAATGGCGTAACGATGCTGCGGGTCAGCAGCCAAGCCAACAGCACCGTGAGCAATGCGGCCACCACCGACACTGCCACCACACCGGTGATTGCGCCCTCATAACTTTGCCCAGCCGCCGCGTCGGCGGTTTTAGCATCGGCGGCATTGAGGGCGATCAGCTTGTTCAACTGCTCGCCCATCTGGTCGGTGCCGTCCTTGATGCGGCTGTTGATCAGCGCGCGCATTTCATCGACCTTGCCTTGCTTGGACAACACCAGCATGTCGGCCTGGGCCTTCAAGTAATTATCCAGCGTCACGCTGAAGGTCTTGTACATCACCGCCTCTTGCTCGCCCATCGATAGCTGGGCGTAATGGGCCTGGGCGGCCTTGACCTTATCGGTCAGCACGCCGATGCGGGTTTCGGCTTCCTGCAGGGCAGCCGGTTCGCGGTTGACCAACACCCGGAACGACAGGATGCGCATGCGCAGTACGTTTTCAGTGATGTTGCCCAGGGACGTCACGCTGGGCAGCTGGGTTGCGCTCATGTCCACGGAAGACTGCCGGATCTGCGTCATGCGGTTGACCGCAAACACCCCCAGGATGACCACTAACACTGCAATGAAGGCGAAACCGAGAAACGCTCGAGGCGCAATATTCAGGTGACGAAGGGACATAGGGCTGCTCTCAGAAGTAGTGTTTGCGAACGTCCCTGTCGCGAAACGATCTGTCAGCGTCAACGCGCCGGCCAGACCTTGGTCACCACTGTTGTCGTTGTAATGTGGGCCTATATTCACTATCGGCCGGGACAGTTTTTTTGCGCAGGGTCTTTATTAATATTTTTTTACACTTCTGACGACTGACGGTTTCTGGCATTCTTCGCCTCCATTTTCCGACCCGAGCCATCATTTTGTCTGACGCTCAAGCCCCTCGCCCGCGCTATAAATCCGACCTGATCTACGGCCTGGAAGACCGCCCGCACTTCACCGCCGCGATATTTGCCGCCCTGCAGCACGTCTTGGCCAGCTTCGTCGGCATCATCACCCCGACCCTGATTGTCGGCGGCGTGTTGGGCCTCGAAAGCGAAGTGCCCTACCTGGTGAGCATGGCGTTGTTCGTCTCGGGGCTCGGCACCTTTGTGCAGGCACGCACGTTCGGTCCAGTGGGTTCGGGCCTGTTGTGCCTGCAAGGCACCAGCTTTTCGTTTATCAGCGTGATTCTCAGTGCGGGCTTTATGGTCAAGGCCCGGGGCGGCGGCACCGATGAAATCCTGTCGACGATCTTTGGCATCTGCTTTTTCGCCGCGTTTATCGAGGTGCTGCTGAGCCAATTCATCGGCAAGCTGCGCAAGCTGATCACCCCGGTTGTGACTGGCACCATCATTACCTTGATGGGCCTGTCACTGATCAAGGTGGCAGTCACCGACATGGCGGGCGGCTATGGCGCGGGCGACCTGGGCGCCGCCAGCAATATGGGCCTGGCGGCGCTGGTGCTGCTGACCATCGTGGTGCTCAACCGTTTCAACAACCCGTTCCTGCGCCTGGGTTCGATCGTGATCGGCCTGACGTTGGGCTTTGTGGTGGCGTGGTGGCTGGGCCGCGTCGACATGGCCGCCCTGCCCCAGGTGCCGTTGATCAGCGTGCCGGTGCCGTTCAAGTACGGCTTCTCGTTTGACTGGGTGGCATTTATCCCGGTGGCGGTGATCTTCCTGATTTCGCCTCTGGAAGCGGCTGGAGACCTGACAGCCAATTCGATGATCTCCCAGCAACCGGTCAAGGGCCCGCTGTATATCAAGCGCATCAAATCCGGCCTGCTGGCCGATGGCCTCAACTCGGCGATGGCCGCTACCTTCAACAGCCTGCCGATGGTGACGTTCGCCCAGAACAACGGCGTGATCCAGCTGACCGGCGTGGCCAGCCGCTACGTGGCGTACTTTATCGCCGGGCTGCTGGTGCTGCTGGGGTTGTTCCCGATGATCGGCGCGGTGCTGCAACTGATGCCCAAACCAGTACTTGGCGGCGCGACCCTGATCATGTTCGGCACCGTGGCCGTGGCCGGGATCAAGATCCTCGCCGAAGCCGGCCTGCACCGGCGCAATGTGCTGATCGTGGCGATTTCCCTGGGGATGGGCCTGGGCGTCGCCGCAGTGCCGGAAGTGCTGCGCGATTTGCCCAAGGCGCTGCACAACATCTTCGAATCGCCGATCACTGTGGGCGCGTTCTGTGCAATCCTGCTGAACATTTTCCTGCCCGAAGAGTTCATAGAGCTGGAAGAAGATGAATTCGATCCGGAGTCCTCTACCCTCAAGGTCATGCAGGACCCGGACGTCACGAAACAGTAGGAGCACTTTTATATGCGCAAGCTCATGGTTCTTTCGTTGTTGTTGCTGAGCTTGAGCGCCTGCGCGCTGTTCCCCAATCGCGACCCGGTGAATATCAACGTGGTGGGCATCGAGCCCCTGCAAAGCCAGGATCTGGAAGTGCGCTTTGCCGTGAAGCTGCGGGTGCAGAACCCCAATGAAACGGCAATCGACTACAACGGCGTGGCGCTGGATCTGGAAGTCAATGGCCGGCCGTTGGCGTCCGGGGTAAGTGACCAGGCCGGCAGCATCCCACGTTTTTCCGAGACGGTGCTGATGGTCCCCGTGAGTGTTTCGGCGTTCTCGGTGTTGCGCCAGACCCTGGGCCTGAGCCAGACCCAAAGCCTGAATAACCTGCCCTATGTGCTGCGCGGAAAACTGGCGGGCGGATTGTTCGGCACCATGCGCTTTGTAGAGCGTGGCACTCTGGATTTGCCCAATACCGCCACCTGGTGATGCGCGAGTGATCTGATCCAAATCTGCGAAATGCAAGCTCGCGCCTACAAAAGCCTTGGGTTGACCCGGTTCAATCAGTGATGTAGCGCACGCCTGACTTGGCGCGCTCGTCCACCACCAATTCAAAAATATCCGGCCGAGCGTAATGCCCCACTACGTCGTAGTCGTAGCGTGCCCGCACCAGATCATCTGTATTGATCTGCGCCGTCAACAAACCCGCCTCCCCCAGCAACGGCCCCGCCAAAATATCGCCCATGGGCCCGACGATCACGCTACCGCCGGCAATCAACGGGCGCTCCGCCGGCCAGTTGGCAACCTCCACACCCAAGACCTGCGGTGATGCCTGCACCTGGCAGGCGCTGACCACAAAGCAACGGCCTTCATGGGCAATATGGCGCATGCTCACCTGCCACATCTCGCGCTCGTCCACTGTGGGCGCACACCACACCTGCACGCCCTTGGCATACATCGCCGTGCGCAACAGCGGCATCATGTTTTCCCAGCACACCGCCCCGCCGATACGCCCGACAGCCGCGTCAATCACCGGCAAGGTTGAGCCGTCGCCCTTGCCCCAGATCAGCCGCTCAGTGCCGGTCGGCATGAGTTTGCGGTGCTTGGCGACCAAACCGCTCGACGGTTCGAAATACAGCACCGTGCAATACAGCGTGCTGCCACTGCGCTCGATCACGCCGAGCACCAGGCTCGCACCGGTACGCGCCGATAACCCGGCCAGCGCCTTGGTCTCCACGCCCGGCACGTCGATGGCATTGGCAAAGTACCGCGCAAAGGCTTCACGGCCTTCGGGCAGGCGATAGCCCAATTGCGTGCCGAAGCTTTCGCCCTTGGGATATCCCCCCAGCAACGCCTCAGGCATCACCACCAACTGCGCGCCACTGCGCTGTATTTCATCTTCATAGGCCAGGATCTGCGCCAGGGTTTGCGCTTTGCCGCCAGGCAAGGAGCCGATTTGCAGGGCTGCGACGATCGATACGGGCATGTGCTCACTCCGGTAATAAGGGTTGCCCATTCTCCCGCCAGACTCGATCATGAATAAAGCCCACCTCAGTGCTAAATGATATGAGCCAAATGAATATCGCCCAGGTTGACCTGAACCTGCTGAAAACCTTCGAAGCCCTGCACGACGAGTCCAGCGCCAGCCGTGCTGCCTTGCGCCTGGGCGTTACGCAATCGGCAATCAGCGCCGGTTTGCGGCGTTTACGCGAACTATATGGCGACCCACTTTTCGTACGCACCGGTCGCGGCCTGGCGCCCACCCTGCGGGCCAATCAGTTGAAACCGGTGATCAGCGAGGCATTGGACCGCTGCCGACAAAGCCTGGCGATGATCCACCCGGATAACCCGCATTATCAGGGGCGATCGGTGGTGTTAGGTCTGTCAGACGATTTCGAAATCGCCTACGGCCGGCAGCTGATGGACGCCATTGCAGAGCGCCTGCCGAAACTGCGGGTGATCTTTCGCCAGACCCACAGCCAGATCGTTGCGGCTGCCCTGCTCGACCGCAACCTGGACCTGGCCATTACCGCCGGCGGGTTTGCCGAGCGCAGGCTGAGTCGGCAAGTGCTGGGCGAAGGTGACTACCGTTGCCTGGTTGACCCAGGTAGCCTGGCGCCCGATCAGCAAGGTATCGAGCTTGCAGAATTCATCGCACGCGACCATGTGCTGGTGTCGTCAGGCGGGTTTATCGGTATTACCGATGAAGGGTTGGCGGCGCAGGGCTTGAGCCGCCAGGTATGTGCGTCCACCAGCCACTTTGCGGCGCTGCCGTACCTGCTCAAAGGCAGCGCGGCGGTGGCGACGATCCCCGGTCATGCGGCCCAAGCGATTGCGCAGATGACCGGCTTGCGTGTGCTGCCCTGCCCGCTGGCGCTGCCGCACTACCCGGTGGAGTTGGGCTGGCGTACCCAGGCCCAGCTTGATCCGCTGTTGCTCAAGGTTCGCGAGGCGATCGTGGCGTGCTTTATTTCGCCGCTGCCATCAGCTTGTTGACTTCACTGCGCACCATGTTGGAAAACTCCGGCGGCGACATGCCGTCAAGTTCGGCGCGCACCCACTCGGCCCATTTTCCCTTGCGCTTGGCGCGCTCGCCGAACAAACGGGCCGCTTCGCCCTTGGCTTTGCCCAGGTTGGTTTGCCAAAGGTCGTAGAGGCGCGACTTTTCGTCTTCCAGCTCGGCGCGTTCGGCGAGGGTCTTGTTGGCGAGATTGAAGCTCATGTTGTATTACCTGCTGCACAAATGACTGACATCTTACACTGTAGGCCCAAAGGGCCTGATCACCATTGTGCCGCAAATGGACGGCTCGCAAAATAACTGCAACTTTTGCCGCTGCCCGATACTCCATTGTTCACTGTCACATTCACTTGCAAGGAGTCACACATGGCCCGCAAAACCGCCGCCCAAGCCGTCGAAGAACAAATCAAGGATCAAGCCTTCAGCGAACTGACCGCGCTGATCGAAGAATCGGACAAACTGCTCAAAAGCAGCGCATCCCTGGTAGGCGAGGAAGGTGAAACCCTGCGCGAGCAGGTTGCCATCAAACTCAAGCAAGCCCTGGATTCGGTGTCCAGCGTCCGTGAGCGCAGCAAGCCAGTCGTGGACGCCACCGAGACCTACATCGGCGGTCATCCATGGCAGACCGTGGCCATTTCCGCAGGCTTTGGCCTGGTGGTGGGTCTGCTGCTGGGTCGCCGTAACTGATCAGCACGGGCTGCGCCCATGGCGCAGCCTGTTTCACCCCGCCGCCAGTTCTCGCAGTTGCCGAAGGTCCTGCGCGTCAAGCTCTATGCCTGCTTCCTGCGACTCCGCCCGTGTGCGATGGCGCCGATCCCCCGGTAATCGCCGTAACCCCGCCGCATGCATCTGCCGCACCAGTTCCTGGCTGCGCTCGGCAAAGCTTTGCCCGGCGGTTTTGCGCGGATCGATCACTATCAGTAATTGGCCGGTCCAGGGCGTACGCGCTCCCGGATGATCGGCCCAATTGAATTCGAACGAAAAATTGCCGCCTGTCAGTGCCGCCGCCAGCAACTCGACCATCATCGACAACGCCGACCCCTTATGCCCACCAAATGGCAACAGCGCGCCCCCCTCCAGAATGGCTTTCGGGTCCTGGGTCGGCTGGCCCAGGCTATCGACGCCCATGCCTGGTGGGAGCCGTTCGCCTTTGCGCGCGGCGATCTGCACGTCGCCATGGGCGATGGCGCTGGTGGCCAGGTCGAACACAATCGGCGCGCCATCGGCCCGCGGCGCAGCAAACGCGATGGGGTTGGTGCCGAACAACGGGCGATCAGCGCCATGGGGCACCACGCAGGTCATGCTGTTGACCACACTGAGTGTAACCAGCCCTTCTTCGGCGAAAGGTTCGACGTCCGGCCACAAGGCCGCAAAGTGATGGGAATTGTGGATAGCCAGTAACGCAATGCCGGCGCTGCGGGCCTTGCTCACCAGTAACGCACGCGCGGCCGCCAGAGCGGGTTGGGCGAACCCATTGGCGGCGTCGACCCGTACGAAGCCTGACGCAACGTCGGTCACGATCGGCACGGCGGCGCCATTGACCCAACCGCTGGCCAGGGTCGAGAGGTAACCCGGGATACGAAAAATACCGTGGCTATGAGCGCCATCACGTTCAGCGCTGGCGCAATTATGCGCAAGGATCGCCGCCACTTCTGGCGAGGTGCCGTGCCTGACGAAAATCTGTTGGAGCACCCCCACCAACTCAGTGAAGCTGATGAAGGCCGTGACAACTGTCGGAGACTGCGCAGACATTTGAAGCTCCATTTTTATGATTGGAAGGGGCAACGAATGGACATCCAGGCCGTCGATTAAACACCACCTGCAGCGCTCACTGTCAACTTACGACGAGACTCAATAGTTACCCCCGCCAGTCATCGGTGCCTGCCTACCCTGTGTCTTCCTATTCACGCTGGAGACAGGCGATGACCCGTGTCACCCCGCCCTATTTTTTCGACGAGTTCCTGCTACCCGTCAATCGCTCGACGTTGAGCGAGCGCGAACGCGCCCTGGGGTTCACCGTCAAGGATCTGGAATGGCTGCACGGCGTGTATTACGCCAGCGACGCCAGCCGTCAGGATACCCGCCTGCAAAGCCCGCCCATGCGTGTAGAAAAGCTAATGATCAATGTGTCGGGGCAGGCTGCGATCCCACTGGCCGGCGCGTTTTTGATGAGTTCCACGCCCGACGGTGCCAAGGCTCTGCTGTACACGCCTTATGGTGGCATCCAGGTGTTTGACAGCCATGCCTCGCTGCTTGCCGAGGTCAGTCAGGCGTTGGCTGATTCGGTACAGCGCGTGGAGTTGCTGAGTTTTCTGTCGATTGCACAGCGCAACAGTCTGCCGGCGGATAGCGTTCTGACACTGACCACTTCGCCGGTCCTGGGTGCGGTCATGCAAGACCAGGAACAAACCCTGCAGGCCTGCCAACAGGCCAACGTGCAAGCAATGCTTGAGCACTTGCAGAAGACCCCGACCTTGTCCGCCATGCTCGACACATTGCTCGGCATAATGGCGCACCCTCATTTCCCCGGCCTGGATCAGCGGCAAACGCAAGTGAACTGCTTTCTCCAAAGCCCGACGGATGCCGATCGACGCTGGATCGACTCCCTGTCGTTACGTGATGCGTTATTGCAGTTCTATGTCAAACATGCCTGGCCCTTGGGGCAAACTCGCGAATTCATCAACCCCAAGCACGTCACCAGCCACTTCACCCAGCCCCAGTTGCAACAAGACCGCGAGTATTGGGACACGCTCATCGAACAAACCTCCGGTACGCTGTCCAAATTGCTCGAGAGCCTGCTACAGACCTACTGGAACGAAGACATCGACAGCGGCACCTCACGCCTTGACCTGTTCGCGCAAATCCTGGCTGACAAGTTCCGCCTCGATGTGCTGCTCAAGCGCCAGAACGGCATCCTCAGTGCTGACGAAAGCCATATGCTCCAGGCCCTGCTCCTCAGCGACCAGGGCGCTCGCAGCACCTACGCCGCCAAACTGAGCGTAGAAAAAGTGCGCATCTACGCGCCGTACCAGCACTACGTGGAACTGGCCAGTACCCTGATGCTGCATGACAGCCATGCCTACCTTTACACCCAATCCCGCGGCTTGCAGGTACTTAAAGATCTGGACGATCTCAAAGACACGCTATTGACCATGCTCACCGCCGCCGGGCACGAAGATGAACTGCTCAATTTCCTGTCTCTGGACGAGCGCAACACCTTTATCGGCCTGGACCAGATCAACGTTGCCGCACACCCCGTCACCGGGCACGTGTTCACCGACATGATCGAAGACATCGCCGCCAAGCAGACCAGTAATATGAATCATGCCCTGAGCCTCTATCGCAGCAGCGCCGGCCAGGTGGACCTGGAAGCATTGCTCGATTACGCCCTGGACATCCGCACCATGCTCGACAGTCGCCTGGCCGACCTGGACACCGATGGGCGCTGGACGATACATCCCGTCAGCAGCGGCAATGGCCGCCCCTCCACGGTGCAAGCCGAGCGCGCCAAGCTGCACCTGCAACGCCTGCGCGCTGCCCAAGAAGGATTGCAGATCGAGCGCCTTAAGCACCCGACACTGCGCAGCATGGCCACCCTGGCCCTGAACACAGAACTGCAAACCCAACGACTGGACCTCAAGGCCGACGAGATTTATGTCAACACTTACGCGTCCCGCGCCGAGCAGCGTGAGGAGCGCGCGCCTGTGTCTTCGCTGAGCATGGTTGAACATTTCATCGAGCGCCTCGGCCAGAAGAGCAAGCCGCTCCCAGTGTCTTCCAGAACTGGGTTTTACGCAGAACGCAACCAGGGTGTCGCCCTGAAGCTCAATAACATGCCCCTCAAAACCTTCAACAACATGATCGAACGGGTCTTGAAGGTGTTTGCCGGCCACGAGATGCGTGAACTCCCGCGCCTGTTCCTGAACAATATCCGCGATAAACACGCGCACTCGATGCTGTTGGGCTTGCGCAGCGAGGCTGAACTGCGACTGCTGGGTAAAACGCTGACGCACCGCAGCAACGCCATTCTTGATGCGGTCCTGCGAACTGACAGCCTGGCGCGCCTGACCCGACATGGGATCAACGGGTTTCTGCCGGATGCTTATGCGCTGGCATTGCACAAGGGTACGTCCGACGCGCTGCTGCCGCTGGCCAATCTGTTTGTGCTGACCGAACGTGGCGGCCTTGACCCCAAGAATTCGGGCCAGGCGATCCTATGGACGCCTCGGCGTGGTCATGAGGTTTTTGCGTCGGTCTCGACCCTGCGCGAGGCGCTCACCCAGCGCCTGGCGCATCCGATCAAACGACTATCGCTACTGGAGAATCTGTCATTGTCCCAGCGCGTGCCTCATCAGGCGTATCGCCTGGCTGCGCTGCAACGTATTGACGATAACCTGCTGGACAATCGCCTGAAAACCTACGGCGATTACGTCATGGACTCGGTAGACCGACTGCTGGCCATGGACTTGCCGGCGCGCGCCGTGCAGGACCGCCTGGATGAGATCCTGCAGATCCCGGCGCCCACCAACCTTGCACGAGCCAAGGCGCTGGCCGATGCCATGGTCACCCAGCAGGCCCTGCCCGTGTGGCTGGCAATGGCGCCCGCCAAGGAGCAGATCTACCATGCAGAACTGCTTGAGCAATACCACAACAGCGCCCCGGAAGAGGAAGACTACCTGCAGGGCATCCTGTCCCTGCGCGAGCACACCTTTGGCGCCCTGAGCAAGCTGCTCCAGGCACGCTTCCCCGAACACACAATCAGCCCCGATGACGTGCTGATTCCCGTGCACCAGGCCCTCGACATCCATGACTACAGCCTGACCGATTTTGCCTTGCGTCACTGGCCGGACCTGAACAACCAGACTATCGGCCCGCGATCGCGCACCGCCACACCGCTGCCGGACACCCTGGATGCCAATGCGCTGGTTCAACTGGTGCGGCAACTGGACTTGAAATCGGTGTACCAAAAGCGATTGCAAACCGAGATGGACACCCGCACGGAAGCTGCACGCAAACGCCGGCGCCTGTTCTGTCGGCAACTGCCATGGCAGGTGTTGCAATACGCCCACGAGCAACATCTGCAAGAACGCCTGTCAAACAAGGCCTTGGGCTTGGTCCAGCAGGTGTTCGACATGCCTGACGGCCTGGCACGTGCGGCGTTGAAGGACGTATCGACGCTGATCCGGCCCGTTGAGCTGGTGGCGACTGCAGGCGCTACTGCCGCCAAGGTATTGGGCATGTACCTGATCAGCCCTGGAGGTAAAGAGGCCGGTCCGGTAGTGCTCTATGCGCCCTACAGTGAAAACCACGTGCTCAAGCAATATGACAACGAGCAAGCGCTGCTGGATGAAGTGGAGCGACCAGGGGAACTGCAGGACTGGGTCATTCAGCACCTGGAAGATCCGCACCAGGCCGTTTACCGCAGCTTGCTGCAAAACAACCTTCATCGCTCTTCGGATATGAGCCTGGCCTCATCTGCCGTGACCGGCAACCTGCTGCACTATTTATTCAGTGAGAACACGCTGATCCTGCTAAAAATGCTCGCCTGCCAGTTCGAAAAAGGCTCCAAGCTGCTTTGGGATAAAGTGGTGGGCGTGTTCGGCAAGGGCATACCCACGGCAGTGCACTTCATGGCGGGCAAACTCGCCTATCCACTTGTGGTCTGGCGCAGCTACCAGTTAGTCAAGCGCTCGGCTGAAGCGCTGCAACTGCACCAGTGGAAAGCCGCGATGAAGGACTTCAGCCTGGCCGTGGTGCAAATGGCCGCCCTGTACAGCGAGCTTGATGGCAGCGAAACCCCACCGCCTGATGACGCTGACCTGGTCGACCTGCCGGAAGGCGGCCTGCCCACCGCCACTGCCCCGGGCCTGCGGGACGTCACCGCCACTTCGCGAACGCGGTTGCAGCGCTTGGAGGGCTACGACATCGCCCTGGAGGACCTTGAGCTGGACACCTCCACCCATGTCTACAAGGATAAGGCGAGCGCCAAGAGTTACGTGCCGCTGGCAGGCAAGGTGTATCCGGTGAAGAAAACCAAGGAGCACTGGCGCCTGGACAACGACGATCAGCAGGGCCCCTACGTCGGTCGCAATGCTGATGGCAAATGGGTAATGGACCTGAGCATACACAAGCCCCGCTTCGGCCAGGCCTGGACGCGGCAAAAAGTGCGACGAGCCGAAAGGCGCGACATCAATATTGAAGCGCAGGGCATAAGGGCGATCGCTGCAGTGTCAAGCTGGAAAGCCCAAGTCATCGACGAAGCCTTGAACGTATCGACTTACTACGCCGTCAACTGCAAGCGCAACATCCATCACTTTGCAGAGCTGCTCAAGCCTGATAGCCGGGTAGGCCTGTTTTTGTGCGACCTGTTCGGCACTCTCAATCTGAACCCGGCCCAAGTGAAGAAAATCGAGGACATCATCGATGGAATACTGGATGAGCTAAGCGACCCCACCTTGATCGGGCCTGACTCAATGCGCTTTGTCAGCGGGGAAAGCGTGAAAGCCCCCACCACTGATTACGCGATGGTGCTTCTCGGTGACAGCGAGCGCAAAGTGTACCTGTTCGAAAGGTTCTTCCATCCAAACCTGGCTGAATACGCCACCATACTGAGTGAACCTTTCGACATGTTCGCCCATGCCAGAGCCTCTACCCTGATCCATGAGCTGACGCATCTGCGGTTCAAGACAGAGGACATTGCCTACCTGCGGAGCCTGGAGCCATTCCGAGACCTGATCGATACGGCAAAGCCGGGTGCTCAGGCGGTGAAGACGCGCCAAGATGATTTGCAAACGAGCGGGCTGTCGACGTTGACGCCGGCAACTATGCTATTCAAGGCATGGGATGACATATCCAATACCTGGGAGGATTACGGCTTTTTCACCGCCACCAGCTTCCTCAAACGCAGAGTCCTGAATATCACGGGTGCCAAGACCCTGAATGAGGCCCGAGAAGTTTTCATGAGCAATGTCGACAAGCGTATTGACGTCATTCTATCCAACGCCGACTCAGTCAGTTACCTGATTACACATCTGGGGAGAATGCTGGATGAGGGGGCCTGAGCAGGCCCCCAACACGTGAATCAATCTTTCTGGTCGCGCAGGACATTGCCCGAGGCGCCGTCGATTCGTGCTTCATACACCACGCCGTCGGATTTACGGCCTTTGACTTCCCAGTAGCCGTCGTTATCGGCTTCGGCGGCGTAGACCTCGACATACCCAGCCTTGGTCTTCGCCACTTCAATAGCTTTTTCAATCGGAATCCAGCCCGCACCCGGCTTGTCTGCCAGCGCAGCGCCGGCGCTCAACAGCGCGGTGGTTGCACACAGGGCGGCTAAGGTTTTCTTCAACATTTTCGTACTCCTTGGTGGATGACAGTGTGTTTCCTGATTTTTTAGGCGCGTTTAAACAAGAATAAGTTCCAATTGATATGCAATCGCCATGATGCTGTTCTCGCCGTAAGGCTCGGGGGGGTAGAATGTGGGGAAATCAGGATGGATAAATGAGCGAAAAGTCCCTTTCAGAAGCCGAATACGACGCCATCACCGACGCCGCTGCGCATTGGTGTATGCGTGTGCATGCCAGCGACTGCACGGCGGCTGAACGTCAGGCCTTCGAACATTGGCACGATGCCCACCCGCTGCACGCCTTCGAGTATGCCGCGATGTTGGAAATCTGGGACGTGGCCGATCATTTGCCCCGCAATGCGCCTGCACCGCTTGTGGTGCCGCTCAAGCCTCGTAAACGCTGGCGCTCTTATGCGGTGGCAGCCGCTATCTGCCTTGCTGCTCTGCCGCTGGCCGCCTTCACGGGCTGGGAAGCCGGTTGGTTGCCAAGCTCATACGAGCGGTTTGACGCCACCAACGGGCTGCGCAAAGTTACCCTCGGTGACGGCAGTGAGGTGGAGTTGAACCTGGGCACCGAGCTGGTCTACAGCCACTACAAGGATCGTCGCCAGGTGAAGTTGGCCAAGGGCGAAGCGTTTTTCAACGTCACCCACGACAGCGAGCACCCGTTTATCGTGCAGGCTGGCGAAGGCCAGGTTCGGGTGACGGGCACCCAGTTCAATGTGTGGAAGTATGAAGACCAGGTGCGGGTAATGTTGCTGGAAGGCTCGGTGCAGATCACCAGCGACGCGGTGCATGGCAGCGTGCCGTTGACTCCGGGGATGCAGGCCAGCTACCACCGCGGCGACGCCACGCCGCAAGTCGCCGCGATCAAACCCAATGACCCTGCGCTTGCCTGGCGTACGGGCAAGCTGGTGCTTGATAACCTTGCATTGGCCGATGCGTTGCCGCTGATCAACCGATACCTGAACAAGCCAGTGATGCTGGCGGATGCTGGCACCGGGAGCATTCGCATTGGTGGCATCTATAACCTCAGCGAGGTCAACAACCTCATCCCTTCCCTGCCCAAGGTCCTGCCGGTCTACCTGACCCGCAACCAGGATGGCAATCCCGTACTCAACTCCATCCCGGGTAAAACGCCCAAGGGTTGAGGCGCGTTTTTTTTACTTCAGTGTCCACTTTTGAAACACCTCGGTACGCTGAATCGCCCAGCGGCTGCGGATTCATGCATCTGTCATCGAGACTGTTTCATCGCTGACACAGTTGAAGAGTGTGGCCGGGCATATCGCGCCGCCCAGCGACTGTTTCATGCTTGAAACACTGCTATCGGCGATGCGCGCAGAAAAATCGCAACCTATTGAGTTTCAAACGTAAACGAAAAGCGGCACGGGTTCTGCTCTTTCCCTGATAACGCTGTTTAGGGTCAGCGTTCAGAAAAAGGACTGCCGCCGTGATCACACTCACACACGCCTCGATAACCGTACTGCTGATCAGCTGCGTGCTCAGCGCCGGCATCAGCCATGCGGGCGATGGCGTTATCGTGACAGGGCGAACCGTGCAGGGTCACATGTACGGACGCACCTCCCTCCCCGATCCATACCCCACCACTGCCAACGCCAACCCCAGCAAAGAAATCATCAGTGCCACCTCCGGCGAACTCAGTGATCGGGACATTGGCGGCATCCGCAGCGGTTCTGGCCTTGCGCGATCCATCCAGCCCAACGGCAACCTGTCTGGCCTGGGCGCCACGCAAAACAGCCTGTCGACCCAGGGCGCCGGTGCAGCCGCCGGCCATGGCGCGGGCAGCAGCATGGCTGGGCAGATCAATGGTTCGATCCAGCGCGGCATGGCGCCCTTGAACAATCTGGGCAACATGCTGGGGGGCAAATGATGAAGCGCATCCTGTTGACCATCGCCCTGCTGGGCAGCGTCTCGGCAATGGCCGACAACACCGCCGTTATCAATAACAGCGGCCAACAGTACGAAGGTGTGCTGTCGATCAACCAGGCCGCCGGCAACCAGCAACAGATGTCCAACAGCCGCGCAATTGCGCTCGATGGCCAGGCCACCAATGTGAATATCCAGCGGCTCGACGGCAACGTCGACCCGTCCTTGAGTGCCAAGGTGGCGATTCAGGGCGCTTCATTTATCAATGGCAACGGCGTGCTGGGCGTTAACCAGTCGGCCGGGGCCAATAACCAATCAATCAACGCGGTGCGGATCAGCCTCAACCCTGGCCCGCAAAGCATCGATGACAGCGTCCTGTTGCAACAGAACACGACGCAGTTGACCGACTCAGGGCTCACCCCCACCACTGGCAGCCGCCAGGTCGCGACCAGCGACCAGGCCTTCACCGGCAGCCGAGGAGTGATTCAGGTGAACCAGAGTGCCGGGGTGGGGAACCGAGTGGCTAACACCCTGGGCATCACTATCAAGTAACCGCTTGGTAGACGTTAGTTAGACCGTACCAACACTTAACCCAACTAATTAGAAGCAAGGAGAAACACCATGAAACCTCAAATGGCTCTGAAACCTCTGGTTTTCGCTCTCGCCGCACTCATGGCAGCAGCTGCTCAAGCGGGTGGCTGGCACCCAGCGCCTCAGCCAACGGGCGTAATTGCTGCTGTCGTCACGGATGTACAAAACAGCGCAGGCAATAAATTCAACGACACCAAAACCGAAAACAACGCGTCTGCCGATGACTCCGTCAATGGCAACAGCGGTAACGTCGGCGTCAACGTGCAGTCTGGCAGTGGCAACCAGGCCGACAACTCTGCCGCCATCTCCAGCGCCAAAGGCGATGCAGCGACCGTGTTCGGCGTGGTCGACGTGAATCAAAACAGCGGGCTGAACAGCTTCATCAACAAAGGCACGCAAAACAACTCCTCCCTGGATAATGCTGTTAACGGTAACTCCGGCAACGTCGGTTACAACGGCCAGTCCGGTCAAGGCAACCAAGGTAAAAACAACCTGGCTATCGTGACCGCTGACGGGAAAAATATCGCGGCGGCAGCCAATACCGAACAAAACTCGCTTGCCAACAACTTCCTCAGCACCGCCGCCAGCAGCCACGGCTATGGTGGCAAAGCTCAATACGTGTCGAACAATTCCAGCCTCGACAACTCGGTCAACCGCAACTCCGGCAACGTAGGCGTCAACCTGCAATCCGGTGCGGGCAACCAGGGCAGCAACAGCCTGTCGATCGGCCAGGGTTGCACTGTGTGCAGCAGCGGCGTGCGCTTCTGATCCAACGGGGCCTTGGCAACAAGGCCCTTTTTATTTCAGTGTCCAACAGGTCATTCGATCATGCGTATCGCGACCCTCACCCTCTTGATGTTGCTCACCGGCACGACCTGGGCAGGCACCATGGCGATTTCCGCCATGCCCGGCGGTGCGGTGATCTTCAAGAAGGTCGAGAGCATCCGTGAGCGCCGGTTCGCCAACCTGGTGGAACAGAAAACCGATTTCAGCTGCGGTGCCGCGGCACTCGCGACCATCCTGCGCCAGGCCTATTGGCTGGACGTCGACGAAGACCACATCATCAAAGGGATGCTGGTAACCGCCGACCAGGACCTGGTGCGCACCCAAGGCTTTTCCATGCTGGATATGAAGCGCTACCTCGAAAGCATCGGTATGCGTGCCCGCGGCTACAAGATCGCACCCGATACCCTGGTGACGGTGAAGATTCCCGTGGTGGTGCTGCTGGAGATTCGTGGCTACAAGCACTTCGTGGTGATGCAGCGGGCCGACAAGGACTGGGTGTATATCGGCGATCCCGTGCTGGGGCACAAGCGCTATTCCCGTGACGACTTCGTCAAAGGCTGGAATGGCATTGTGTTTGCCGTGCTGGGTGAAGGTTACGACAAGGCCAACGTCTTGCTTGACCCGCCCACTCCGCTGACGGCCAAGAACCAGTTGAACGAGTTCCGGCCCGTGGGCGATGCCGAGTTGATGGATTTCGGTTTTATCCAGAGCGACTTCTTCTAGAAGCGCAATAAGGGGCAGGACGCCCCAGGAGCAGCAGATGAACACTTTCCGTTGGCTGACGGTCTTGTGTCTGGCAGCCTCTATGCCCGCCTATGCTTCATCGGCTTTCAAACCGATCGAACTCAATGATGCGCAGATGGCCGACTTGCGTGGCCGTTACGTAATGCCGGGGCGCATCATCAGCTTCGGTATTGTCATGAGCAGCACCTGGACCAACGCCGTCGGTGACCGCATTACCGGCACGGCCAACATGCAGATCGACAAGACCACCGTTACTCCGCAATTCTATGTGCAAACCACCGGCTCCACGGGTAACGGCAGCCTGCCAAACACCGGCACCGGTAATGTGGTCGGTGGCGCCGGCCTCGGCAGCGGCCAGGGCGTAACCCAAAGCGTGCGCACCGCAGGCGATGGCAACACCGCCTACAACGATGTGGGCATCAGCATCGAGAATGGTGTCGCCCCCGCCAGTAACCTGCAAACGGGGCAAGTGCTGATGGCCGGCGGCACCGTGACCGGCGACAGCGCGGCGGGCCGCGTCAGCGTTTCGGCCAACAATGGCGGCGTGCAGATGGCGATCCAGGCCAACCACAACCAGGGCAACAGCCTGCAGCAGATCGGCGGCGGCAATGTGCTGCAGGGTACGGTGCTGACCGGCAACAGCAACCTTGTCAGAAACATCACCCAACTCAACGTCGTGATGAACAATAACGGCTTGAACAACGGCGCGTTGAACTGCAATTTGGATCAACTCAAAGGCCTACGCACGCTCGGTTATTGAACTACGCTGACCCTCGACACTTTCGCATTAGAACAGGACGGCTTATTTCATGCATCGATCGTTATCGCTACGCGCGGTGATTTGTTTAAGTACGCTCTTGCCCGCATCCTTGCTGTATGCCGCGCCAGACGCCGATATCGAAACCCTGAAAAAGGAACTGCTGGAACTCAAGCAACGCTATGACGTGCAGCAAAAAGCCTTGGCCGTGCTGGAGCAACGCGTGCGTCAGGTAGAGGATCAACCCGCAGCGCCCGCCCCCAAGCGCTTGGCCAAATCACCTGCCGACTTCAAGCAAGGCGCTAACGCTGTCGCCGCCACGGGTACCGGTGCAGCCGCAGCGTCAGGTGGTGCAGGCGGTGGCGGCAGCTCCTACGGCCAATCCCTCAAGGACGACTCGGCCCCTGCGCAAAGTGTGAGCAACCTGTACAACGAGGCCAGCGGCTTTTTCGGCAATGGCAAGTTCAGCGTGGAAACCGGCATCACCTATGCCCGTTACGATGCACGCCAATTGACCCTCAATGGCTTCCTGGCGCTGGACTCGATCTTTCTGGGCAATATCAACCTGGACCGGATCAAGTCCGACAGTTGGACCCTGGACCTTACCGGGCGCTACAACGTCGACAACCGCTGGCAGTTCGATCTGAACGTCCCCGTGGTGTACCGCGATTCGACCTACCAGTCCGGCGGCGCCGGCAACGATGCCACCGCCACCTCGGAAGCCTCGGTGACCCGCGACCCTACCATCGGTGACGTCAACTTTGGCGTGGCCTACAAGTTCCTCGACGAAACGCCGACCTTGCCGGATGCGGTAGTGTCTGTGCGCGTCAAGGCGCCCACGGGTAAAGAGCCGTTCGGCATCAAGCTGGTCAGGCAACCCAATAACGACAACCTCTACTTGCCGGAAAGCCTGCCTACGGGCAACGGGGTCTGGTCGGTTACACCGGGCATTTCCCTGGTCAAGACCTTCGACCCGGCGGTGCTGTTCGGTTCGCTGTCGTATACCCACAACTTCGAAGACTCGTTCGATGACATCAGCAGTGAAGTCAACCAGAAGGTGGGGGGCAAAGTACGCCTGGGCGACAGCTTCCAGTTCGGTGTCGGTGTGGCGTTCGCCTTGAACGAGAAGATGAGCATGTCGTTCTCGGTTTCCGATCTGGTGCAGCGCAAGAGCAAGCTCAAGCCGGACGGCGGCGACTGGCAATCGGTGGTGTCCAGCGATGCCAACGCGGGTTATTTCAACGTAGGCATGACGATTGCCGCCTCGGATAACCTGACCATTGTGCCGAACCTGGCGATCGGGATGACCGATGATGCGCCGGACTTTACGTTCAGCCTGAAATTCCCGTACTACTTCTGACCGCGAAAAAGTGGGAGGGGCAAGCCCGCGAAGACGTCGGCCCAGCAAACATTGATGTTGGTTGATCCACCGCTATCGGGGCATAGGTATCTACACAACTTTGCAGTCGCCAATGGCAACCACGATGCGAAGCGAGCCGTTCTTGATCTTGATCTGCTTTTGATCTCAGGCGCCCCGTCAAACCACGCTGGCCGGAATTCGACAGGGATTTGGGGGGTAAACCGGCAGGGATGCCGGTTTAGCCGCCCCGCGCCATGGATGGCGCGTGGCGGCGGCCCCCCAAATCCCTGGCGGATTACGGGCACACCGAGCCCAGGCGAGGTGCCGAGTGGTGGGGCAAGAGCCTTTTGGTTACTTTTGGGCTCTTCTTTTCAAAAGTGACCCGCTGTAAGAGCGGAACCAGTAGCAGCCGTTACCCAAATAACGGATATGTACTCGGTCTAATCCAACATCCCGGCCGGTCCTGAGGCCGCCATCGGGAGCAAGCCCCCTCCCACAGGGGATCTGCGCTTAACTGACCGGCATTACCCTCCACAACCCGCCTTAGCGGATCTGGTGCTTGTGCAGCAGCCGGTAGAACGTCGGCCGGGAAATCCCCAGCACACGGGCTGCAACACTGAAATTATCACTGTGCCGATTGAGCACATCGCACAACGCCTGGCGTTCGGCGCGGTGCTTGTAGTCTTCCAGTGTCGCCATCGGCGGCGAAAGTACCTGCTGGCCTTGCAGCCCCAGGTCCACGGCTTCGATCTGGCGCCCTTCGGCCAGCACCAGACCGCGGCGCACACGGTTGGCCAGCTCACGCACATTGCCCGGCCACGGGTGTTGCCCCATCGCCACCAATGCCTCTTCGCTGAAGCTGCGCGGGCGTCGGCCGGTTTCCTGGCTGTAGAAACGCGAAAAATGATTGGCCAGCATCGCCACGTCACCATGGCGCTCGCGCAATGGGGCCGTGACTACTTGCAAGACATTGAGGCGGTAATACAGGTCTTCGCGAAAGGCGCCCTTCTCCACCGCGGCTTCAAGATCCACATGGGTGGCTGCCAGCACCCGCACATCCACCGAAATGGGTTGGCTGCCGCCGACGCGCTCGATATGTTTTTCCTGAAGAAAGCGCAACAGGTTGGCTTGCAGCTCCATCGGCAAATCGCCGATTTCATCCAGAAACAACGTGCCACCGTGGGCCGCCTCAATCCGTCCGACCTTGCGCTGATGTGCGCCGGTAAAGGCGCCCTTTTCATGGCCGAACAGTTCCGACTGGATCAGATGTTCAGGGATCGCCCCACAGTTAATCGCCACAAACGGCTTGGCGTGGCGCTGGGATTGCCGATGAAGGGTCTTGGCGACCAGCTCTTTGCCGGTGCCGCTGTCGCCACGAATCAGTACCGGCGATTCGGTGGGCGCCAACTTCGACAACAATTTGCGCAGTTCACGAATCGGGCGGCTGTCGCCTAACAACTCGTGGGGTTCATCTACCGGCACGACACCTTTGCCCCGCAATCGCGCCATGCCAAACGCACGCCCAATGGTCACCTGGACCCGAGCCACATCGAACGGCAAGGTATGAAAATCGAAGAACCATTCGCAGACAAAATCTGCGACATTCTGCAAACGCAGGACTTCAGGACTGAGCACGGCGATCCACTCGGTACCGCTGCGGCCAATCAACTCCTTGACCGCCTCGGGGCGTTCCAGATGGCAGGGCTGCAAGCGGAGCAGGCCCACATCGCAAGAACGATCCCCCACCGCCTGCAATGCACAGCTGTCAACTTCCCAGCCGGCAGTGCGCAAGCCGGGTAGTAGCCTGTGACAGTCATCACAGGGCTCGACTACCAGCAAGCGGCGTTGAACAGGTGTCACAATCATGACGATTCCTTGGCGCCAAGATTATTAAAGTTATTTAGAAACAAGGATTTGGGGCGCCTGGCGCTAACCCTAGCAAGATCTTGACGCTCACCTTGTACTATTTCGCTATAAGTGCGGGCAAAAAGCCATGTGTGTTTAATCGGGGGCAAAAAGTTTGCTGCTGCCGAAACTTTCAATCAGCTTTCAAAACAGCCGCTTACATGACGTTAGTCAGGGAAAGTTAAAATTTCTTGCTCTAGCATGTGACCCGCACCCCACCATCGTGCATCAGTACAAGTAACCCACCGCACGGTCAGCCCAACCGCCGGTACTCACTTGAATGGGCATACAGAGAGAAGACCCAAATGAACGCTCCGCTGCGCATCAACGAAGCTCTTTTGATTGCAGACCGTGCCTTCCAACCCTTTCAGTGCGTGGCCTGGCACGATGGCAATGGCGCCCTCAGCCTGAGCGTCATCGACCGTACCAACACCCGTATCGGCAGAAAACAGCTGTCGTCGACTGCCTATACCGACCCGGCTCAACTTGAAGACCTGTTGTTGCAGGCTCGCGCCGAGCTCGACAAAGATGGCTACCAGTTACAGTCCTGGGCAATGCCGAAGTAATTCAATGCGGCAACTTCCAGCCAACGTCAAACATCGGCTGGAAGTTGTGCAATAACACTTCAAGTACTTAGCGTGCCGCGAGAATAAACCGCTCGAATGCCTCGGCAGCCCCGTCCTCGACGTTGCTGCCGGTCACCAAATTGGCCTGACGCTTGACGGTTTCTTCGGCCTGGCCCATGGCAATCGACAACCCAGCCACGTGAAACATCGCCGGATCGTTGCCGCCGTCGCCGATGGCGGCGGTCCGGTTCAGCGGCACGCCAAGGTGCTCAGCCAGGGTTTTCAAGGCTTCGCCTTTGTTAGCCAGCATTGCGGTCACGTCCAGATACACCGGCTGCGAACGCGATACCTGAGCCAAACCTTGTACCTTGGGCTGCAACTGCGCTTCCAACTCCACCAGCAACTGCGTGTTGTTACTGGCCGCGACAATCTTATCGACCCGGTCCAGGTAGGGCTCGAAACTCTCCACGACCACCGGGCCATAGCCCAGGCCATCAGCTTCGCGCTGCATCATTGGCCCTGGCGGGTCGCGGCGCAGCCAATCGCCGTCGGCAAACACCCACACTTCTACATCCGGCTCGGCAGAAAACAGCGCCAGCGTGACCAGTGCCGCTTCTGCCGGCAAATGGTGAGCCACCAGGATGCTGCCATCCGGGTTGACCAGCGTGCCGCCGTTGAAACCGGCCACCGGCACATCGATGCCAAACGTCTCGATCAAATGCAGCATGGCCTTGGGCGGACGCCCGCTGGCGAGGCTGAACAGCACCCCGGCTTCACGCATCGCACCAATTGCATCGGCGGTACGCTGGCTGAGGCTGTGGTCGGGGTGCAACAGCGTCCCGTCTACATCACTGAGGACAAAGCGGATGGGATGAATCGTTACGTCACTCATCCGAGGCTGTGCCAGGTGCGGCCGTCACGAGCGAGTAACGCATCCGCTGCCACCGGGCCATCTTCGCCAGCCTTGTAGGCCTGGATACCGTCGTCTTCCTTCCATGCATCCAGGAACGGCTGCACGGCGCGCCAACCGTTCTCGATGTTGTCGGCACGCTGGAACAACGTCTGATCGCCGGTCAAACAGTCGTAGATCAGGGTTTCGTAACCTGTCGAGGGCTGCATCTCGAAGAAGTCCTTGTAGTCAAAACCCAACTCGATATTGGCCATCTCCAGAGTCGGCCCAGGCTTCTTGGCCAGCAGGTCGAACCACATGCCTTCGTTCGGCTGGATCTGGATTTTCAAGTAAGTGGGCTTGAGCTCATCGACTTCGGTATCGCGAAATTGCGCATAAGGCGCCTGCTTGAAGCAGATCACGATCTCGGTGTCGCGGATGCTCATGCGCTTGCCGGTTCGCAAGTAAAACGGCACACCGACCCAACGCCAGTTATCGATCATCACTTTGAGCGCAACGAAGGTCTCGGTGCTGCTGTCGGGTGCGACGTTGGCTTCTTCGCGATAACCGGGCAATGGCTTGCCAGCGATTTCGCCAGCGGTGTACTGACCACGCACGGAGTTGGCCCGCGCATCTTCCAGCGACCAGGGACGGATCGCACCCACCACCTTGGCTTTCTCACCGCGCACCGCATCGGCACCAAAGGCTGCCGGCGGTTCCATGGCGACCATCGCCAGTAGCTGGAACAGATGGTTGGGCACCATGTCGCGCAGTGTGCCGGTTTTTTCGAAAAAGTTACCTCGGGTTTCAACGCCGACGGTTTCAGCCGCGGTGATTTGCACGTGATCGATGTAATGGTTGTTCCAGAACGCTTCGAACAGCACGTTGGAGAAGCGGCTGACCAGAATATTCTGCACCGTCTCCTTGCCCAGGTAATGGTCGATGCGGTAGATCTGCTTCTCGCTCATCACCTTGAGCAGGCACGCGTTCAGCGCCTCGGCGGTGGCCAGGTCGGAGCCGAACGGCTTCTCGATAACCACGCGCCGAAAGCCATCGTCCGTTTCATTCAACAAACCGGCACTGCCCAGGCGCTGCACCACTTCACTGAAGAAGCGCGGCGCAGTGGCGAGGTAGAACACGGCGTTGCCGGTGCCGCTGTCGGCGATCTTCTGCGCAATATCCGCGTAGGTGCCGTCGTCGAGGAAGTCGCCCTCGACATAGCTGATGCCCTTGGCCAGTTGCGCCCACAGCGCAGGGTCCAGGGCATGTTCAGCATTGCCCCGGACCTTGCTGGCGGCTTCGGTGCGAATGAAATCCTCAAGCTTCTTGGCGAAGTCTGCGTCGCTGATGGCGTTGTGATCAACGCCGACAATACGCAGGCCATCGCCCAGCAACCCGTCGCGGCTCAGGTTGTACAGCGCCGGCATGAGCAGGCGCTTGACCAGGTCGCCATGGGCGCCAAACAGAAACAACGTGGTAGGTGGAGCAGGTTCGGCCTTGGGTTTCTTGCCGTTGGCGGTCATTTTTTGGAGGTCTCCACATGGCCGCCAAAGCCGAAGCGCATGGCAGACAGCATTTTGTCGCCGTAGGTGCTCTGCTGGCGGGAGCGGAAACGCGCAAACAGCGACGTCGACAGCACCGGTACCGGCACCGCTTGTTCCATGGCCGCTTCGATGGTCCAACGGCCTTCGCCGCTGTCCGCTACGGAACCGGAGTAACCATCGAGTTTCGGGTCGGTGGCCAGGGCGTCGGCGGTCAAGTCCAGCAGCCACGACGACACCACGCTGCCACGGCGCCAGACTTCGGCGATATCGGCAACGTTGAGGTCAAAGCGCTGATCCTCCGGCAGGTTTTCCGAGTTCTTGGTCTTGAGGATGTCAAAACCTTCGGCGAACGCCTGCATCATTCCGTATTCAATGCCGTTGTGGATCATCTTGACGAAGTGACCGGAACCCGCCGGGCCTGCATGGATATAACCGTGCTCGGCGCGTGGGTCGGCTGCGGCCGAACGGTCCTTGGTGCGCGGGATATTGCCAAGGCCAGGGGCCAGGCTCTTGAAGATCGGGTCCAGGCGCTGCACGGTCTCGACGTCGCCGCCGATCATCATGCAATAGCCACGCTCCAGGCCCCAGACGCCGCCGGAAGTGCCGACGTCAACGTAGTGCAGGCCCTTTTCAGCCAGGGCCTTGCCGCGACGTACATCATCCTTGTAGTTGGTATTGCCGCCGTCGATGATCACATCGCCGTCTTCGAGCAGCTCGCTCAAGGCATTGATGGTGTCTTCGGTGGGCGCGCCCGCCGGCAACATTACCCAGACCGCACGGGGCTTTTGCAGGCCAGCCACCAGGGCATTCAAGTCGGCGACGCCAGTGGCGCCCTCCTCGCTCAAGGCTTTGACGAAGGCTTCGTTACGGTCGTATACAACGGTGGTATGCCCATTGAGCATCAGGCGCCGCGCAATGTTACCGCCCATGCGGCCTAGTCCGATAATCCCCAGTTGCATGTGCTGATGCTCCTAACTTCTAAAAAATGTGTGACATAGTTTATAGCGCAATGAGGCTAATGAGGGTTAGTCCAGAGCAGATCCGTGTAGTTTCATGACAAAAAAGTTGCCATCGTTTCACCATCACCGCCTGAAAAGTCACACGACCGCCAAAAATAAAAAAGTTCCCTTGCTGCAAAAAAGAATTCAAACTTGCTTCCGACTGTTGCCCAAACCCTGTTTGAGCAGCGCGATCTACCGGCTATTTGCGAGGTAAGCAATGAGCACAGCACAGATGACCCGCCCGCCACAGACCCTCTACGTCAGCATCCGTCGCGATGAATTGCGCCAGTTGAAGGACGAGCGCGATCAGTTGCAACAGGAAGTCCTGCGTCTGCGTTCACACCTTCAAGCCCAGCTCGAGCTGCCATCCCAGGCCAAGCCGGCGCTCTGCTGAACGCACCTGGTCAGTTTGTAAGGCAATACCTACGGAAAACTCACAAAGTTTTCACACACTTATCCTGATACTCCCGCCCGCGATGCCGCTCACGTTCTGAGCGGCCCGATGTCGCGCGACTCTGCGCGACGATCATTGACTGATGGGGCGCTGGATGGCGATGTTCAAACGCAGCACGACGACTGCGAAAGGCTTTGATTGGGCCGGCCTTGGTTGGCTATTCCTGTTTTTCTGGTATTTCTCGGGTATTACCCAGCTTCTTATCCAACTGACCGGCACGTCCGGCTTCAGTGGTTTCCGCCAGGCATTCTTCATGAGTGCACTGTGGCTGGCGCCGATGTTGCTGTTCCCGCGCAAGACACGCCTGCTTGCCGCCTTGATCGGTGTAGTGTTGTGGGCCTGCTCCATGGCCAGCCTGGGTTACTTCTTCATTTACCAGCAGGAGTTCTCCCAGAGCGTCATCTTCATCATGTTCGAGTCGAACATCTCCGAAGCGGGCGAATACGCGACCCAATATTTTGCCTGGTGGATCGTGCTGGCGTTCATAGCCCACACCGCCTTCGCTATCTTCCTCTGGACGCGCCTGCGCCCGGTGTACCTGCCTCGCGGCCAGACGATCGTGGCGGCCATCGCCATTGTCCTGGCGGTTGTGGGCTACCCGCTGGTCAAGCAAATCGCCACCAGCGAAACCATGGAATTGGCCATTGATCGTTTCGAAACCCGTATCGAGCCTGCCGTGCCTTGGCAGATGATCGTCGCCTACCGTCGCTACACCGAACAGCTGGACAATATGCAGGGCATGCTCAACAGCGCCAGCCAGATCCCGCCATTGAAGAACCTCAAGGACAGCATGGCCGGCCAGCCGTCCACGCTGGTACTGGTAATCGGCGAGTCCACCAACCGCCAGCGCATGAGCCTGTACGGTTATCCGCGCAACACCACGCCGGAACTGGACAAGCTGCGCGACCAACTGGCCGTGTTCGATAACGTCATCACCCCTCGCCCCTATACCATTGAAGCGCTGCAACAGGTGCTGACCTTTGCCGATGAAGAAAACCCGGACCTGTACCTCAAGACGCCGTCGATTGTCAGCGTGATGAAACAGGCCGGCTACAAGACCTTCTGGATCACCAACCAGCAGACCATGACCAAGCGCAACACCATGCTCACGACCTTTTCCGAACAGGCCGACGAGCAGGTGTACCTGAACAACAACCGCAACCAGAACGCCCGCCAGTACGACGGCGATGTGCTGGCGCCTTTTTCCAAGGCCCTGGCCGATACCGCCGAGCGCAAGTTCATCGTGGTGCACCTGCTGGGTACTCACATGAGCTACCAGTACCGTTACCCGCCGACGTTCGACAAGTTCACCGACCGCCAGGGCGTGCCGGCCGGTGTCAGCGACGCGCAGTTGCCGACTTACAACAGCTACGACAACGCAGTGCTGTACAACGACTTCGTGGTCTCCAGCCTGATCAAGGACTACGCCAAGACCGACCCCAACGGCTTTTTGCTGTACCTCTCGGACCACGGCGAAGACGTGTTCGACTCCGCCGGCCACGACACCCTGGGCCGCAACGAAGGCAAGCCGACTGCACCGATGTACACCATCCCGTTCATGGCCTACGCCTCACCGAAGTGGCGCGAAAGCCACGACTGGAGTTTCGCCGGCGACCTGCAACGGCCTTACAGCAGTTCGCAGTTGATCCATACCTGGGCCGACATGGCAGGCTTGAGTTTTGACGAACTGGACCACAGCAAGAGCCTGGTCAGCGACAGCTTCAAGCCTCGGCCCTTGTTGATCGGCAACCCTTACGAAACCAAGCAGAAGGCCCTGATCGACTTCAGCCTGATCAAGCCGAAGAAGGCCAATGGCGCCGAAGTGGTGGCGAAGTAAGCAGGGGCGCTGCAACACAAAGATAACAATCATTCTCGTTTAAGCCTAAAGTTCCACACCTCCTTTCGTCTTTGAACCATGCCCTCCCACCCCGGGAGGGTTAAAAGACGACAAGGAGTCTGCCGCAATGTTCGCGCCTTTTACCCGTTCCATGACCATTACCTTCGGTCTGTTCAGTCTTGCGCTGAGCCCGGATCTGCTGGCTGAAATCGACGCCGGACAAGCCTCCAGCAAAGCCCTGGAGCTGGGCGCGACCACTATCAGCGCCGACGGCCTTGGGTCCACCACCGAGCACACCGGTGCCTACACCACCGGCTCAATGAATACCGCCACCCGCCTGAACCTTTCCATCAAGGAAACCCCGCAATCGATCTCGGTGATCACACGCCAGCAGATGGATGACTTCAACCTCAACACCTTGACCGAAGTGCTGCGCCAGACCACCGGCATCAACGTTCAGCATAACGATTCGGACCGTGTCTACTACTCCTCCCGCGGTTACGGCATCAACAACTTCCAGGTTGATGGGATGCTCAATACATTCGGCTACATGAAGTCCGACGCCGACACCATCATCTACGACCGTATCGAGGTGGTACGCGGCGCCACGGGCCTGACCACTGGCGCGGGCGATCCTTCGGCCACCGTCAACATGGTGCGCAAGCGTCCTACTGCCCAATGGCAGGCACAGACCGGTGTGAGTGGCGCGAGCCATGACAACTACTACAGCTACATCGACGTAGGTGGGCCTTTGGCGTTCGACGGTAAGCTGCGCGGGCGTAGCGTCCTGGCCTACCGTGACAGCAAATCCTTTCGCGATAACTATGGGCTGCAGCGGGCAGTTGGCTACGGCATTCTCGAAGGTGACCTTTCAGACGATACGGTGCTGGCTGTAGGTTTTGATTACCAGGACAAACAGGTACAAGGCACCTCCTGGGGCACTGTGCCCTACTGGAACAGCCAGGGCGGCAAGGCAAGGTTGCCTCGCTCCACCAATATGGCGGCGCACTGGAGCTCCTGGCCGCTGACTGACAAGACCACCTTCGCCACCCTCGACCATCGGCTCGGCGGCGACTGGCATTTGAAGGCTGCCTATACCCATCGCCAAAGTGACACCGACGGCAAGGTCTACTACGGCGGCACCGGTTTTCCCAATGCGGACCGCAGCGGCATGACGGCCTGGGCCAGTCATATGCGCGGTACGTCGCGGATGGAAGCCATCGACTTCAACCTGGCCGGCAGCTACACCCTGCTGGGCCGCGAACACGGGTTGATGATGGGCTATGGCGAGGCCGCCCAACGGGACGTCTCGCCCTTTATGCGTAACGACCTGCCTGCCAGCTACTACCCCATCGAGGATTGGAAGCACATGGGCGATATCGGCAAGTTCGCCGACACGGTCACCGACCTCAAGGGCGAACACAGCAAAAAACAGCAGAAAGCCGGCTACCTCGCCACTCGACTGAGCCTTACAGACCGCTTGCACGCCGTGCTGGGTAGCCGCTACGGCAGCTGGGAGCTGGAAAGCGCCACGCCTGAATACAACGACAATGATCAACTGACGGCTGCCGGCAAAACACGCCAGACCCACAACGACATGTGGACGCCCTACGCCGGGCTGCTCTATGACATCACCCCGCAGTACACCGTTTACGCAAGCTACACCGATATCTTCAAGCCGCAAGACAGGCGTGACGTCAACAAGAAGTACCTGGAACCGGTGGTGGGCAGCAATTATGAGGTGGGGCTCAAGGGCAGCCTGCTCAATGAACGTCTGAACCTGGCGGCCGCCTATTTCTGGAGCACCCAGGACAACGTTGCAGAGCGCGATGACTCGGTCCCTCCCAACCCCGTCACTGGCGAGGAGTACTACAAGTCTGGCGGCAAGGGTAACAAGGTCAACGGCTTCGAATTGGAAGCCGCAGGCGAAATCCGGCCGGACTGGAACCTGACCGCCGGCTACACCTACACCCACTCGCTTAATGGCTCAGACAAACGTACCAATACGGGCCAGCCCTTGAACCTGTTGAAGGTTTCCAGCGCCTATCGCCTGCCGGGCGCATGGCGCAACCTCACCGTCGGTGGCGCGGTGAACTGGCAAAGCGAAATCTACGATTTCGGTAACCGGCCCACAGGGGCACGCAATAGCGAAGGTCGGCCGATAACCACGCGGGCGAAGATCACGCAACAGGGTTACACCGTGGTCAACCTGATGTCACGCTACCAGTTCGACGAACAGGTTTCCGCCTCGGTTAACGTTAACAATCTATTTGATAAAAAATATTACGAACGTGTCGGCTTTTATAATGGTGTGTATTGGGGTGACCCGCGATCTATCACGCTTGCATTGGACTGGAAGCTGTAGTCGCTCCCTGCGAAGTTAACAAAATCGTTAACTTCGCAGTGCCTGTCAGTTAATTCCCACTTAATAAGATAGCGCCATAGTCGCTCCATGATTCTGATCAAGGAACGGCCAGACACCTATCACTCTTAATGGGAATACCGCGATGAAAATCTCGACGTTGATGCTTGCCAGCCTGATGACCCTGACCTCCGCCGCTGCCTTCGCAGAGGGCGGTTCAGAGCGTTCGAAGGAGTTCTACGACAACTTCAGCTTTATTCAACAGCAAACTCACGGCACAGCAGAGCAACGAATGGCCTCTGCCGACGGGAAGACGTTGAAAGTCGATACCGTCAGCCAGGAACAACCGAACAGTTGATTTAATGCTTAGTTAATCCGTAATACCCTGCGCCATCCCGCTCCGTTGGCAAAGGTTTATTGGGCGCCATCTAATGGCGCCTTTTTTTCGCCAGTCATTTATGACAGCGACTTGCTCCAAAACAACATATGGCCATACTTCGGATCAAATACTGAATCATCGAACCCGAACTTGCGATACGCCGATTGCGCCAGTTCATTGCCCTCAAGCACTTCCAGAGTAATCTTGCAGCAGCCCCTCTGGCGGGCGATTTCTTCGACCTTCTGCAGCATTTTCTGGCTCAAGCCCAAGCCACGAAACTGTTCCCTCACCATCACATCGTGAACGTTGACCAGCGGGCGGCAAGCAAACGTCGAGAAGCCCTCAAAACAATTGACCAACCCCGCCGGTTCGCCACCGACAAATGCCAGCACGCTGAACGCATGAGGACGCTTGGCCAGTTCAGCCGGCAGTTGCTGCAACAGATCGGCTGACAAGGCGTGGCCGCCGCCCATCGGGTCTTGCGCATAGTGGTTGAGCAGCAAGCCGATGGCGTTGGCGTGCACCTCGTTGGTATAGCTGGCTTGCAGCACCAGGATGTCTGGGGTGTCCATTTCCTTCCTCGATAACGACAACCAGGGATTCGTTCCCCTTTGAGAGCCTCGATTGTAAGCGTGGAGTCGGCAGTAGATGAAGGAGATTAACTACAAATATCTGACAGAAATTGCGAAGGTTGCTCGCATCAAATCGCGCAAAAGCCCCTGGAGTGGGGATTTTTCCTAGACAGCAAAGCGCTGCAGTTGCATCTCTTGCAAGCGGCTCAGGGTGCGACGAAATGGAAACTCCAGGTAGCCTTCGGTGTACAGGCACTCCAAGGGCACCCGGGCCTCGATAAAGAGTGGCACCTTGCGGTCGTAGCATTCGTCCACCAAGGCGATAAAGCGCCGCACGCTGTCATCATGAACCGACAGTTGCGGCAATTGGCGGTCCCCGGCCATCACACGCTCGGCGCCGTCCTCGGTGCCACGGGCAATCCGCCCCGGGCGCTGTTGGGCGCTGAGGTTCGGGACCTCACCCAGGAGGATGGCCTCGAAGCTATCGCACAGCAGCATGAAGTCCATCGCGGCCAGGGGTTGCTCGCACAGTTCGGCGTAACGACACCAGAGCACCGTATCACTGGCCTGCACCGCCACAATGGAGCGGTACCCCACGCTCACCGCCCCGCTGCTTACGGCCTGGCCTTGGCTCAATTGCTTGAACACCGCAGCCAGTGCATTCGGTTGATTCACCCAATAGCGTTGCTGCCCCACCCCCGGATGCAGGCGATGATCTTCGCCACCGTCCACCGCCACCACTTGCATATGCTGCTGGAGCGCGTCGATGCCCGGCAGAAAACGCTCGCGATTGAAGCCATCGGCATACAACTGATCAGGCGGCTGGTTGGAGGTGCACACCATTACCACGCCTTGCTCGAACATCACCTGGAACAGCCGCCCGAGGATGATCGCGTCGCCGATATCATTGACAAACAGTTCATCGAAGCACAGCACGCGCACTTCCTGGCTCAGCTCCTGAGCCAGCGCCCGCAAAGGATCCTGGGTTCCGGTGAGCTGGAACAAGCGCTGATGCACCCACCCCATGAAGTGATGAAAATGCTGACGCCGCGCGGGCACACGCAGGCTTTGGTGGAACTGGTCCATCAGCCAGGTCTTGCCACGCCCCACCGGCCCCCACAGATAGACCCCGGCAACTGGCGAATGGCCTTGATGCAACCCCTCGTGACAGGTTTGCAAAGCCTGCACCGCCCGACGCTGGGCGTCGTCGGAGACGAAGCCTTGCTGGGCGATAGCGTGCTGGTAGGCAATGAGGGGCGAGTCGAACGTCATGTCAGATGCTGCTCTGCGGACTAAATATGAGAGGGGGCACGCCCCGTTGAGCCTGGTTTGTAGTCACCAACCGTAACCACGATGCGAAGCGAGCCGCTCTTGATCTTGATCTGCTTTTGATCTCAGACGCCCCGTTAAACCACGCTGGCCGAAATTCGACAGGGATTTGGGGGGTAAACCGGCAGGGATGCCGGTTTAGCCGCCCCGCGCCATGGATGGCGCGTGGCGGCGCCCCCCCAAATCACTGGCGGATTACGGGCACACCGAGCCTAAGCGAGGTGCCGAGTGGTGGGGCAAGAGCCCTTTTGGTTACTTTTGGCTGGGCCGGCATTCCGGGCTCTTTTCCAAAAGTGACCCGCTGTAAAAGCGGAACCAATATCAGCCGTTACCGCAGCAATGGATATGTACTCGGTATAACTGTGTCGGCTGCCTGGCCGCCTTCGCGAGCAAGCCCGCTCCCACATTTTGCCCCCGGAACATCAGGCAGAAAACGTTACGCCAGGCTCTTGCTGACCACCTCATACACATCGCTGGACAGCTCGCCACACGCGAGAATGCGCTCCAGTTGCGCCTTCATCAGCGCCTGGCGTGCGCTGTCATACTTGCGCCAGCGCGTCAGCGGCGCCAGTTGGCGCGAGGCGATCTGCGGGTTCAAGGTGTTGAGCTCGATCACCAGATCCGCCAGGAAGCGATAACCCGAGCCATCCGCCGCATGGAAGTTGACCAGATTCTGGCCGGCGAATGCGCCGATCAAGGCGCGCACCTTGTTCGGGTTCTTGATGGTGAACGCCGGGTGTTCCATCAACGCCTTGACCCGCGCCAGCCCGCCCGGCAACGTGCTGCCGGCCTGAACACTGAACCACTGGTCCATGACCAACGGGTTGTCCTTGAAGTTCTCGGCAAACACCGCCAGCGCCTGGGCCTTTTCCGCTTCGAACGGCGAGTTCACCAGCACCGCAAGGGCCGTCAGGCGTTCGGTCATGTTATCGCTGGTGTCGAACTGATCCAGGGTGGCCGCCAATACTTCTGGCTTGCCGCTGAGCATCAGGTACGACAACGCGATGTTCTGCAAGGCACGGCGGGCAAAGTGCTCGGCCTCTGCCACGTACGGCGTTTGCTTGGACAGCTCACGATTGGCCTGGTAGCGCAGCCACAAGCCTTCGAACAGGTTCTCGGCCAGTTGCTTGCGGGCATATTCACGGGCCGCGTGGATCGCATCCACATCCGCCACTTCGCTGATTTCCGTCAGGTAGGCTTCACTTGGCAGCGAGAGCATTTCCGCGACCATGGCCTGGTCGAGACTTTCGTCGCTCAATACCGTGCGCAGCGCATCGATCAGGCGCTGGTCCAGCTTCAGCGGCTGGCCTGCCTGATGCTGGGCGATCAGTTCCTGCAACACCTGCACCGACAGCTGCTGGCCGGCATCCCAGCGGTTGAAGCCGTCGCTGTCGTGCTGCATCAGGAACATCAACTGATCGCGGTTATACGGGAAGCTCAATTTCACCGGCGCCGAAAACCCACGCAACAGCGAAGGCAACGGCTTTTCAGCGACATCGACGAAGGTGAACGTCTGCTCGGCTTCAGTCACCGAGATCACTCGTGAGGTGCCTGCAGCTGTAGCCTCACCGGCCAGGCGCAAGTTGATTGCGGCGCCCTGCCCGTCCAGCAGGCCCAATTCCACCGGGATCACGAACGGCAGTTTTTCGACCTTGTCCGGCGTTGGCGGGCAGCTCTGGCGGAAGGTCAGGCTGTAGGTCCTGGCCGCCGCGTCGTAGGACTCGCTCACCGCCAAGCGTGGCGTACCCGCCTGGCTGTACCAGCGTTTGAACTGGCTGAGGTCGGCGCCATTGGCGTCTTCCATGGCCTTGATAAAGTCGTCGCAGGTCACGGCCTGACCGTCATGGCGTTCGAAGTACAGGTCACTGCCTTTGCGGAAGCCTTCGGCGCCGAGCAAGGTGTGGATCATGCCGACTACTTCCGAGCCCTTTTCGTAAACGGTCAGGGTGTAGAAGTTGGAGATCTCGATAAAGCTGTCCGGGCGCACCGCGTGGGCCATAGGGCCAGCGTCTTCGGCGAACTGGTGCGTACGCAGATAGGCCACATCCTGAATGCGCTTGACCGTGGCCGAGTTCATGTCGGCGGAGAAGCCCGAATCACGGAACACGGTGAAGCCTTCCTTGAGCGACAACTGGAACCAGTCGCGGCAGGTCACGCGGTTGCCCGACCAGTTGTGGAAGTATTCGTGGGCGACGATGGCTTCGACGCGCTGATGGGCGGCGTCGGTAGCGGTTTCGGCGCGGGCCAGCACGGCGCTGGAGTTGAAGATATTGAGGCCCTTGTTCTCCATGGCGCCCATGTTGAAATCGTTGACCGCCACGATCATGAAGATATCCAGGTCGTACTCGCGGCCGTAGGTTTCTTCGTCCCAGCGCATGGATTTCTTCAGGCTGGTCATGGCGTGCTGGCACTTGTCGATGTTTTCCGGCTCGACGTAGATGCGCAACGCGACTTCGCGATGGGTCATGGTGGTGAAGCTGTCTTCGACGCACCACAGGTCACCGGCCACCAGCGCAAACAGGTACGCCGGCTTCTTGAACGGATCTTCCCAGGTCGCCCAGTGCCGGCCGTCTTCGCCAGGGCCACTGGCAATCGGATTGCCGTTGGACAACAGCACCGGGTAGCTATGCTGCTCGGCGATCACCGTGGTGGTGAACACGCTCATTACGTCCGGGCGGTCGAGGTAGTAAGTGATCTTGCGAAAGCCCTCGGCCTCGCACTGGGTGCAGAACATACCGCTGGATTTGTACAAACCTTCCAGGGCAGTGTTGGTTTCCGGATGGATCTTGACGGTGGTGTCGAGGGTGAAGGTCTCACTCTTTGGCTGCACGGTCAGGTGGCTGTCGGTCAACTGGTAGTCAGCGTCCGTCAGCGGCCGGTCGGCCAGGTTGACGCTCAACAGCTCAAGTTGCTGGCCGTCGAGTACCAAGGGCGGCAAACCGGCGCCGCGCTCGGGGTTGCGGCGCAGCACCAGCTGCGCGTGGACCAGGCTGTGGTCCTCGAACAACTCGAAGGTCAGGTGCGTCTCGTCGATCAGGTAGTCCGGCGCCTGATAGTCCTTAAGGTAAATCATCTTCGGTTGTTCGGTGCGCATGCTTGGGATCCTTCTACTGATGCACGGCGAGCTGGTAGGCCGTGTATTTACGAATATTGATGACGCCGGTATCGAAGATCAGGTATTGGCCCTTGATCCCCAGCAGCGTGCCTTCGGCAATCGGGTTCTTGTCCAGGTTGAAGCTGACGATCTTGGTCGGATACTGCTCGACCGGGTAGCGGATTTCAATCGGCTCGATGTCGGCAATGGTTTGGATGGCTTGCAGGCCAAAGCGTTCCTGCAAACCCAGCAAGCCTTCGGCGCAGGAGGCGAACAGCTCATCGCGCACCTGCTTGAGGTCCACCGATTGCGCGTCGCCCTTGAGCAAGGCGCGCCAGTTGGTCTTGTCGGCCACCTGGCTGCGGAACAGGTCTTCGACGAAGCCGGACTGCTGGCGAGTCGACACGCGCATGATCGGCAATGCCTGGCTGGCACCCTGGTCCAGCCAGCGGGTGGGCAGTTGAGTAGCGCGAGTAATGCCGACCTTGACCCCCGACGAATTGGCCAGGTACACCACATGGTCGGTCATGCAGAATTTTTCGCCCCAGCCTGGATCACGGCAGGTGCCGGCGTCGTAATGGCAACGCTCGGGGCTCATGATGCACAGGTCACACTGGGCCAGCTTGGTCATGCACGGGTAGCAATACCCTTGACTGAAGCTGGTCTTGGTCTTGCGCCCGCAATGGCTGCAATGAATGGCACCCAGGTACTCCAGGCGCACATGGGTGCCGATCATCGGATTGACCGGCACCTCGACATCGCCCAGGCGAAACGCATATTGAACGGTCGGCTCACCAAGTTGCGCCGACATTTTGCTGACTGCACCGCGACCAATTTCAATCAATGGATCGCATCCGACTTGAACAGGATGTTCGCCACCGGCTCCGACTTGGACGCGCATTCCTGCGGGCCCATATAGCCGGTACGCTGCTCTTCGGGCAGGTTCTGGATCTCCCAGGCGATCATCGCTTGCAGGGACAATTCGCGCTGTTCGGCGGTGAGCTTGCGGCCATCGGACCATTTGCCGATTTCCACGGCGAGCTTGAGGCTTTCGTAGATATCGGGGGTGATGTTTTCGATCATTTCAGCAAAAGAGGACATTCGGCTCTTCCTTATCAAATAGACGATTTGCGACGGTTGTACAGCCCGCCGAGCAAACCGGTGAGGCAACCGATAACCAGGCCGCCGACATGGGCCGCGTTGGCGATTTGGCCGAAGCCGATCATCGAGACCAGCCCCGACAGGCAGAGCAGCAGCCACACCAGCATCATCACCAGCACCCCACGGGGCAGGCGATAGGCTGGGTTGGGTGACAATAGTTGAAAGATCCAGCAATGCCCGAGCAGGCCATACAACACACCGGACAAGCCACCGAACAGGCCAGGGCCGCCATAAGCGTATTGCGCGTAGTTGGAGACCAGGCTGAACAACAGGGTCAGCCCCAGCAAGTTGATACTGCCCTGGCGCGCTTCGATGCGCCGGCCCAACTCCCAGTACCACATGCCGTTCATGGCCAGGTGCAGGATGCCGAAGTGGATCAGCATCGGCGTGACCAATCGCCACCACTGCCCTGAAGCGAGCGTGTCGGCCAACGGCGTGAACTGGATGTACTCGCCCAGCACCCGGAACGGCAGGAACGTCAGCCAGGCCATGGCTTGCAGGTTTTCACCAAGCAGGGTCACGGCGCCGACAATCAGGCTGGCCAACAGCACCAGCGCCGTGACAGGGCTATGACGCAGCTGCTGGACGAAACCTGGCCGTGCAACTGGCGCCTGTTCAGGAATATCCAGCTGCTGGTCCGGGTCGCCGGCAGGAAAGCGTTGATACAACACGCGCACGTCATCGCTGATGGTTTCAGGCACCCACAACACTTGCTCACCCGCCTCTTCACTGACGCGATGGGGCACCTGCATGCGTTGCAGCAACTTGACGAAACCACCCAGGTCGACACTCAGGGGCAAGCGCAATACGGCTACGGTACTCATGGAATGGCCTCGGGTCGCTCAACGTCGACCCATACAAATTTACGCGGATCCAGTTGGGTTTCCTGGTCGAGTCGATACGCCACCAGCTTGCCGTACAGCACCGCGCTGTAGTCCAGGCAGGCCAGGTTCGGGCGGATCGGCGCCGGTTTGCCACTGCGCCAGTAATGGCCGACGAACAACAACGGCTCGTCGACGCCGTAGCGCAGCAGGGAATTCTTTTCGGTGGACGACAACGGCGTGCGCGCCACCGGCTCTGGCAAAGCGTCGGGCTGGAACACGATGTCACCGTAGGTCTTGGGGTCATCTTCCCAGAACTTGGTGCGGAAGAACGACCGCGTCAAGCCATCTCCGCCGGTCAGGGTCAGACCGTCGGGCAGGCGCATATCGGTGCCGCGCAACAGCCGATCGAAGGCGTTGCAGGCGAAGCTGCCCGGTACGGCGGCGGCTTGCAGGAAGTGCTGGTCGATGCAGCCATCCGGGAAGGTGGCGCGCAATGGCTGGATGAAGCCTTCATCCCAGCACGCGTGCACCACGCGAAAACGCCCGGCATCGACAAACAGCGGCATGTCGTAGAACCAGCCGAGGAAGTCGTGCCAGTCGGCCGGGTGGTGCTCGAACTGGGTCAGGGTCTCTTGGATCAACCGCGCATGACGTGGGTTGTGCTCGCGCACGAACTGCCTGCCGCTGCCGGGTGGTGCCGGGGTGGTCCAGCCCAGCGCATTGAACTCATGGTTGCCCATGATGCACAGCGCCTGGCCGGCCTCGGTCATATCATGGACGATATGCAGCGCCTCGCGGATGCGTGGGCCACGGTCGATGATATCGCCCAGGAACACCGCCATGCGCGACGGATGGCGCCAGGTGCCGCCCTGCTTGTGGTAACCCAATTGGTCGAGCAAGTGCTCAAGGGTATGAGCGCAACCGTGCACGTCACCAATCAGGTCGTAGCTACGCGCGGGATCGAGCATCAGTCGCCCCCACCCCCCAAGCGGCTGCCCCAGCCCAACTTGGTACGGCACACTTCGTAGTAGTTGTGATCCAGCGGGTGGATCAAGCGCAACTTCTGTGCCTTCTTGCTCACGGTGATGGTGTCACCGGGGGCGCAGGTGAAATGGTTCTGCCCGTCGCAGGAGACTTGCGGGTAGATCTGCATGTCTTTGGACACCACGATTTTCAATTCACTGTTGCCATCGACCACAATCGGTCGACTGGACAACATATGGGGGTACATCGGCACGATCACAATGGCATCGAGCTTGGGATGCATGATCGGGCCACCGGCCGATAGTGCATACGCGGTGGAGCCGGTAGGCGTGGCGACAATCAGGCCGTCGGCCTTCTGGCTGCACACAAACTGGCCGTCGATATACAGCTCGAACTCGATCATCCGCGTGGATTTGCCCGGGTGCAGCACCACATCGTTGAGGGCATCGCCCTGGCCGATCGCCTCGCCATGGCGGCGCACTTCGGCTTGCAGCAGGAAGCGGTTTTCCACCAGGTAATGGCCGTCGAGCACCTTGGCCACTTCGACTTCCAGCTCATCGGGGCGGATGTCGGTCAGAAACCCCAGGCTGCCGCGGTTGATCCCCAGCACCGGCACGTTATGCCGCGCCAGCGCCCGGGCGGCGCCGAGCAGGCTGCCATCGCCGCCGACCACGATGACCATGTCGCAGACCTCGCCGAGCATCTTGCGCGACGAGGTCTGCAGGCCGTGGCCCGGGAGGATTTCGGCGATGGTGTCTTCGAGGATCACATGCAGGTGGCGCTCGAGCAGAAACTTCTTCAGCCGGCGGACGGTGTCCAACACCTGGGTACTGCCCAGGCGACCGATAATGCCGATATTGCGAAATTGCTCCATGGGGCTCCTGCGGGATTTGGGGTGCGGCAAAAAAGAACGATTATGGGCGAAAGGCCGCCTCAGGCAAAATCCTTTGTCGCCGCCACGCCTTGATGACAATGGTTCTCAGACACCTTCACCCGGCTGAAAAGGCTATGCTCGGACCATGACCGTGTTCCCTGACTTGCACAACTTGCCCCGCCAATTGCGCCACCCCGAGGTGCGCGACCTGGCGTGGGTGATCCTCGCCCCGCCCATGCTGGCGCAAACGCCGTGGCCGCAGCGCCACCCGCTGGCCGGCAGTGACTGGGTGCAGGCGCCACACCGGCTTGAGCATTGGCTGCGTGCGCTTGATCAGGACAGCAGCGCCCTGCAGCAGTGGCTCAGCCTGTCGCGCACACGGCGCCTGGGCCTCTATTACGAGCGCCTGTGGCAGTTTGCCGTGCAGCACGCGCCGGGTGTGGAATTGCTGGCCGCCAACCTGCCGATCCGCCGCGCCGGGCATACCCTGGGCGAACTGGACATGCTGTTGCGCGACCGCGATGGCGTGCACCATCTGGAACTGGCGATCAAACTCTATCTTGGCCCACAGGACGGCAATGGCCAGGACACCGCGCTATGGCTCGGGCCGGGCTGCCATGACCGGCTGGACCGCAAGCTGGCGCACCTGGCCGAACATCAACTGCCGATTTCTGCGCGGGCCGAGAGCCGCGACGCCTTGGCGGCGCTGGATATCCAGGTGTTCGATGCGCATTTGTGGCTGGGCGGTTATCTGCTCTATCCCTGGCCTGGCACGGCGCAACCCCCAATCGGCGCCCACCCGCAGCATCTGCGTGGTTGCTGGTTGCATCAGCGTGACTGGTCGGATTTTGTCAGCACCCGCCCACCCGGCCACTGGCAACCCCTGCCCCGCCACGCCTGGTTGGCACCTGCGCATTACACGGCGGATCAAGTGTGGAGTGAAGCGCAGATGCAAAGCTGGCTGAAGGACCTGGATCCGATGGCACCGGCGCAGTTACTGGTTCGGATGGTGCAGAACGGTGAGGACTGGGAGGAAGCGGAGCGGTTGTTTCTGGTGGCGGATCTTTGGCCGAATGTGCCGGGGGCAGGCTGATAAATCCTCGGTGTATTCAAGGCAGCCATCGGGGGCAAGCCCCCTTCCACAAGGTAGTGCGGCGCACTGAAAAATGTGGGAGGGGGCTTGCTCCCGATGTCGATTGCCCAGGCACTACACATCATCGATATGCTGATAATCCAACTGCAACCCCATCGCCAACTCCTGAGCCCGTCCCAACCTGATCGGCCCGCGCTCAATGTCTACCAGTAACCCCGGACACTCCAACGGCGGCAACCCATCAATGGCTTTGAGCCGACCATCAGTGATCACCAGCAATCGCTGTTGCTGCGCCGGGTAACGCTTGCGCCGCGCTTTGAGCCACTGCCCGGCCTCGCTCAAGGCGGCGAGCAATGGCGTACCGCCACCGGCGCCTAACTGCTCCAGCCAACCCGTCAATCCCTTTGCCGCCTTCAAGCCCTGCACCTGCCACTTCGGCGCTGATCCGCTGGCCGTCAACAGCGCCATGCGCGCCCGTTGCCGATAAGCGTCGTCGAACAGCTGAGCCAACAAACCCTTGGCATCGGTCAACGCCCGATGGCGCCGGGTGGACGCCGAGGCATCGACGATTACCAACCACAGTTCCGGCGCCGAACGGCTACGCAGGTGGAACAGCAGATCATCACGGCATTGTGGCCGTCCACCGAGCAACGTACCCGGCCAATTGATCCTGCCTTTCTGTGCGCTGCGCGCCTTGCCCTGCCTGCCGTTGTCCAGTCGCCCCGCCTGGGGCCGGGCATCCGCCCCCGCGTCAGGTCGGGGGCGAATGCCTAGGGCTTTTTTGGCCAGGCCGGCACATCGCGGCGGGCGCCCGTGGGCAAGGCCGGCGCAGGCATATCGCCCCATTGGCCTTGGCCGGGCGAGCTTTCAGACGGTTTCGACGACTGCCCTTGATTCGGCGGTGCGGCCGCGGGCGTTTGCTGCTGACGGCGATGGCGCAAGGCAAACTCGGCCACCGCTTCGATGTCTTGCTCGGCAATGGCTGACGCGCCTCGCCACGCCGCATGGGCCCGGGCACCACGCAGCCAGACCAGGTCGGCGCGCATACCGTCCACGCCTGCGGCAAAGCAGCGTTCGGTAATCTGCGCCAACGCGTGATCGTCCAGGTCGATGCTGTCGAGTCGCGCCCGCGCCTGCGTGCAGCGTTCGCGCAACTCGGCTTGCGGCGCGGCCCACTGCGCGCAGAAGGCCGCCGGATCACTGTCGAAATCCAGACGACGACGAATGATCTGCCCACGTTCGGCGGGCAAGGTCTGCCCGCTCAGCGCCACATTGAAACCAAAGCGGTCGAGCAACTGCGGGCGCAACTCCCCCTCCTCCGGGTTCATGGTGCCGATCAGCACAAAGCGCGCCGAATGCCGATGGGAAATACCGTCGCGCTCGATCAGGTTGGTGCCGCTGGCGGCCACGTCCAACAGCAGGTCCACCAAATGGTCGGCCAGCAGGTTGACTTCATCCACATACAGCACGCCGCCGTCAGCCTTGGCCAACACGCCAGGGGAAAATTGTGCACGGCCTTCGCCCAGTGCGGCATCCAGGTCCAACGTGCCGACCAGGCGTTCCTCGGTCGCGCCCAGGGGCAAAGTCACGAACTGGCCACTGGCGAGGAGGTCCGCCAGCCCACGGGCCAGGGTCGACTTGGCCATGCCTCGCGGGCCTTCGATCAGCACGCCGCCGATGCGGGGGTCGATGGCGGTCAGGCACAGCGCCAGTTTCAGGTCGTCAGCACCGACCACGGCGGACAGCGGAAAATGGGAAATCTCGGTCATCAGCTGTCTTCTTCTATATCCAGCAAGAGGTTTTCCAGTGCTTCGCGATAAGCCCCCGGCGCCTGCCACATGCCCCGCTGCTGGGCTTCGAGCATACGCTCGGTCATGTCGCGCAGGGCATCGGGGTTGTGCTGCTGCACAAACGCCCGGGTGTCAGGGTCCAGCAGGTAGGCATCGGCGAGCAGTGCATATTGATGGTCGTCGATCAACGCGGTGGTGGCGTCGAAAGCGAACAGGTTGTCCACGGTCGCGGCCATTTCAAACGCGCCTTTATAGCCATGGCGTTTCACGCCTTCGATCCACTTGGGGTTGGCGGCGCGGGCGCGGATCACCCGGTTCAGCTCTTCCTTCAAGGTGCGGATTCTGGGCAAGTCCGGCTGACTGTGGTCGCCATGATAACTGGCGGCCTTGTCACCGCTGAGGGTTTCCACGGCGGCGAGCATACCGCCCTGGAATTGGTAGTAATCATTGGAGTCGAGCAAGTCGTGCTCGCGGTTGTCCTGGTTCTGCAACACCGCCTGCACTTGGCTCAGGCGCTGGGCAAACTGCTCGCGGGCGGCGGTGCCTTCATCGGAGCCCCCGTAGGCATAGCCGCCCCAGTTCAGGTAGACCTCGGCCAAGTCCTCGCGGCTCTGCCACAGGCGCCCGTCAACCGCGCCCTGCACGCCCGCGCCATAGGCGCCCGGTTTGGCGCCGAAGATGCGCCAGCCGGCCTGCTTGGCCGCAGCCTCTGCATTCAGGCCCGACTCAACCAGCGCCTGGCGCTCGCTGCGCACCTTGGCGGCCAAAGGGTTCATGTCGTCCGGTTCATCCAGGGCCGCCACCGCCTGCACCGCTGCGTCGAACAGGCGGATCAGGTTGGCGAAGGCATCGCGGAAGAAGCCGGACACGCGCAGGGTCACGTCGACACGCGGGCGATCCAGCAGGCTGATCGGCAGGATTTCAAAATCGTCGACCCGCTGGCTGCCGGTGGCCCATACCGGGCGCACGCCCATCAGCGCCATGGCCTGGGCGATATCATCACCGCCGGTGCGCATGGTGGCCGTGCCCCATACCGACAGGCCGAGTTGGCGCAAATGATCGCCATGATCCTGTAGATGGCGTTCCAGAATCAGGTTGGCCGATTGGAAACCGATGCGCCAGGCTGTGGTGGTTGGCAGGTTGCGTACGTCCACGGTAAAGAAGTTACGCCCGGTCGGCAGCACATCCAGGCGTCCGCGACTGGGCGCACCGCTGGGCCCTGCCGGGACGAAGCGCCCGCTCAAGGCATCGAGCAGGCCGCGCATTTCCGCCGGGCCGCAGGCGTCCAGGCGTGGCGCCACCACGATGCGCAGGCTTTCGACGACCGACTTGACGTCCTCCCAGCCAGGCTCTTCCAACTGCTCGACAGGGCCTTCCAGCGCCTGCTCGATCAAGCGCGTTGCGTAAAGCTCCAGGCGTTCGCGGGTATCGCCGGCGGTGCGCCACAACTGCCCGTCGATCTTTTGCAGTACCAACGGGCGCCGCCCCGTCCATGGTTCGGCCAAGGCGCAATCGAGCGGATCGAAGCCCAGTTCGAAGGCCTTGGCCAGCACCCGCAACAGGCTCGATTGCGGGCCACGGCCATCGCCACGGGGAATGCGCAGCAACGCCAGCAAGGTGTCGATGCGCAAGCGGCCCTCGGGCGACTCGCCAAAGACATGCAGGCCGTCGCGGATCTGCGACTCCTTCAAATCGCACAGGTAGGTGTCCAGGCGCGGCAACCAGATGTCGGCGTCAGTCTCGCTGTCCAGCTCCAGCTCCTGGTCGATGCGGGTTTCGCGCACCAGCTTGAGAATGTCTTTTTGCAACTCAAGGGCGCGGCGCGGGTCGAGCAATTGCGCCTCGTAATACTCGTCGGCCAACAACTCAAGGTTACGCAACGGGCCGTAGGTTTCGGCACGGGTCAACGGTGGCATCAGATGGTCGATGATCACGGCCTGGGTACGCCGCTTGGCCTGGGCACCCTCGCCCGGGTCGTTGACGATAAACGGGTAGATGTTCGGCAGCGGCCCCAGCAATGCATCCGGCCAGCAGTTTTCCGACAGGCCCACGCCCTTGCCCGGCAACCACTCCAGGTTGCCGTGCTTGCCCACATGAATCACGCCGTGTGCGCCGTAGGTGTGACGCAGCCAGAAATAGAACGCCAGGTACCCATGGGGCGGCACCAGGTCCGGGTCGTGGTACACGGCACTCGCGTCCACCTGGTAACCCCGGGCAGGCTGGATGCCGACGAAGGTCAGGCCCAGGCGCAGGCCGGCGATCATCATGCGGCCGTCGCGGAACATTGGATCGTTTTGTGGAGCACCCCAACGTTCCAGCACGGCCTGGCGATTGGACTCGGGCAGTCGATCGAACAACGCCTGGTACTCGGCCAGGCCCAGGCTTTGATGGCACGGGCGCTGGTCGAGGCTGTCGAGGTCGTTGGTGACACCGCCGAGCAGCTCGTGGATCAGTGCGGTGCCGCTGTCCGCAAGCGCCGGCGCCACCGGATAGCCTTCAACCTGCAAGGCCCGCAGGATATTCAGCGCCGCTGCTGGCGTGTCCAGGCCCACACCGTTACCGATGCGACCGTCACGGGTCGGGTAGTTGGCGAGGATCAGGGCGATGCGTTTGTCGGCATTCGGCACCCGGGCCAAGTCAACCCAACGCCGCGCCAGTTCAGCGACAAAATCCATGCGCTCGGGCGCTGCGCGGTAGCACACCACGTCAGACTGGCTGCGCTCGCTGCGCCAGGCCAGGTCCTTGAAGCTGATCGGCCGGCTGATGATGCGCCCATCCAGCTCGGGCAAGGCAATATGCATGGCCAGGTCGCGGGGGCCGAGCCCCTGTTCGTTGGCCTCCCAGCCGGGCTGGTTATCCTGGGCGCAGATCGCCTGGATCACCGGGACGTTGCGCCGAAACGGTCGCAGATGCGGCGCTTCGGGGCTGGATTGGGCAAAGCCTGTGGTGTTGAGGATCACCGCGACTTGCACGTCGTCCAACAGGTCCTCGACCACTGTGAGGCAACCGGGCTCTTTCAAACTGGCCACTGCGATGGGCAATGGGTTCAGGCCCGCTGCCTGCAAGCGCTGGCAGAACACATCGATAAACCCGGTATTGGCCGCCTGCAAGTGGGAGCGGTAGAACAGCACCGCGGCCACGGGAAAGTCGGCGCGCCAATCCGCCTGCCAGTCATTGAGGCGGGCATTGGCTTTGTGCGGGTGATAGATCGCCGTACGCGGCAAGGTTTGTGGCTCGGCCCAGGCATAGTCGCGGCCCAGATGGGCGCTGGCCAGGCAGTGATAAAAGTCCAACGCATTGCCAAGGCCGCCCTGGCGCAAAAAGTGCCACAGACGCTCGCGCTGTTCAGCAGCAACAGTGCTCAGGCCGCTGAGTTCCGGGTCTGGACGATCATCCCCCGGCACCAGGATCAACGTGACGCCACGCTCGGCCAACTCCACCAGGCGCTCGATGCCGTAGCGCCAATAACCAATGCCGCCATGCAAGGAAATCAGGATGACCTTGGCGTGACGCAACACCTCATCGACGTACAGGTCGACCGAGGCGTGGTTCTGCACCTGCATCGGGTTGGCCAGGCGCAGGCTGGGGTAATCCTCGGGCAACTGCTGGGCGGCTTCGGCCAGCAGCGCCAGGCTGGAGTCACCGCTGCACAGGATCACCAGCTCGGCGGGGGTTTGGCCAAGGTCGGCAATATTGTCGTCCGCGACGAAACCACCGGGTTGGGTCCTGAGCAGGTGCATGGTTAAACGCTGAGGGCAGCGCGCAATTGCGCTTCAAGGCCAGCGGCGTCCAGCTCCTGACCGATCAGCACCAGGCGCGTGATACGCGCTTCATCGGCACCCCAGGCACGGTCGAAGTGCTTGTCAAAGCGTGTGCCCACGCCCTGGATCAGCAGGCGCATCGGCTTGTTCGGGATAGCAGCAAAGCCTTTGACGCGCAAAATGCCGTGTTGCACCACCAATTGGGTCAGGGCGTCCAGCAACAGTGCTTCGTCGGCTTGAGGCAGGTCGATGGAGATGGAGTCGAAAGCATCGTGATCGTGGTCGTCTTCGCCTTCATGGTGGTGATCGTGATGGCTGTGGCGAGCGTCGATATGCTCTTCGGAGCCGGCACCCAGGCCGATCAGCACGTCCAATGGCAGGCGACCGCTGCTGGCTTCGATGATCTTAACCGCCGGCGGCAACTCTTCGGCCACTTCCAGGCGCACGCGGGCCAGGTCTTCGGTGCTGATCAGGTCGGCTTTGTTGAGGATCACCAGATCGGCGCTGGCCAGTTGGTCGGCGAACAGCTCGTGCAAAGGCGACTCGTGGTCCAGGTTCGGGTCCAGTTTGCGCTGGGCGTCGACTTGATCCGGGAACGCAGCGAAAGTGCCGGCGGCCACGGCCGGGCTGTCGACCACAGTGATCACCGCGTCAACCGTGCAGGCGCTGCGGATTTCCGGCCACTGGAACGCTTGCACCAAGGGTTTTGGCAAGGCCAGCCCCGAGGTTTCGATCAGGATATGGTCAAGGTCACCACGACGGGCAACCAGTTCGCGCATCACCGGGAAGAACTCTTCCTGCACGGTGCAGCACAGGCAGCCGTTGGCCAGTTCGTACACGCGGCCGTTGGCTTCTTCTTCGGTACACCCGATGGAGCATTGCTTGAGGATTTCGCCGTCAATGCCCAGTTCGCCGAACTCGTTGACGATCACGGCTATGCGACGGCCCTGGGCGTTATCGAGCATGTGGCGCAGCAACGTGGTCTTGCCCGAGCCGAGGAAGCCGGTAACGATGGTGACGGGGAGTTTGGCCAGTGTTTTCATCGGATGCCCTTTGGGGCGGGCATACGGGACGACAGGCCCTGCGGCGCGCGCAGCAGCGGATTTCGTCACCGGATCACCCCGCCCGGTTGAATTGGAAAATCGGTGACGAGGCAGGTCTCCTGGCTTGGGGCGTGCAGGTCTTGTGACCAACGCTGACTGCGCCTTCCCGCCGTCTCGGCAGTGGCGTGGCAGTCAACTGAACCCTTCACAGTTGCGGGGGCAGCCGCGGCTTGAACCGCGTTCCCTTCTTAGCTTCGACCTGGGCCGAAGAACCTCGAGGGTGCAAGGCTACGCAGTGCAACGGAGCGGGTCAATGTCGCGCCGCCTAAAGCATAAACTTACCCAGCCTGTGCCTTGACCAACTCAGTCTTTGTAACGCTTGCGCCGATCCCGCAAAAGCGCCCTGCAATATGATGTCATATTCAATACGGAACGGACGCGCAGAACGACACCACGCAGCAGTGCTCATTTCATACAGAGACTCCTGCCATTTCGCAATTAGCGGAGTGTTTTTGAAATGTGGCGAATTTTAATCCATTGGCTTCAGGAATGAATCATGCTGATATCGACTTCTAACGCGCCCACCCCCCTCGCTCTTTTTAACAATACGGGTGCACTCAATAACAAACAGCCCGTCAGTGCTGACGCTGTTGGGCGTGCGCCGCTGGATTCTCAGGACAACCCTCCCGCAGCCCTGAACGCTCGCGGCAACTTACCGCGATTCAAACGATCAGAGCCGCTTATGAGCAGCCTTGTGGAACAAGGGATCAGCAAACGTGGCCCCCTACTCCATTGCTTCCAAGACGATCTGATAAATGGGATAAAAAAGCACTTTCGTGAGTACGCCGCAGGCGAAAACGACCGATTTGTAAACTTTAACGAATTGAAAGAAGCGGCAGGTCAAATACCAACCACCAGAGCTTTTTCCGCCGAGGCAACCCTCTATGCCAAAATACTCCTGCAGAACCCTCGGGTACTTCGTGAGTTAGATATCGGAATTGGTGACCATGGCCGGCCCGGCGCGGAAGATGGGAGATTTGATATTGAAAACATCGAGCACATGTTAACAAAGCCAACTTATATGGGAGAGCACTTTGCGATTTTGCTGGATTACCGACTCACCTGATTAGTTCGGTCAGATACAACACAGTCGGCGGTGCTTGATACAAGATGGCAAGGTTTCGACAGGCAAGCTGCGTTCGTCACTACGTATCAGTTTGACGCACATCACTGCGTCATGCTCTCCTACACATCTTGTTTCGGGTGCCCTTCACAGGGTGAAACGGGAAACCGGTGCGTCATAGACTTATGGCCAGTCCGGTGCTGCCCCCGCAACGGTAAGCGAGCGAAGCGTCAAATCCACTGTGCTGTGCATGGGAAGGAGACGCTTGTCAGGATGGACTCTATCAAGAGCCGCCCCTCGCAAGCCCGGAGACCGGCCCGAAAATATCAGATAACAAACCCGCGGTGGGCGGGCGCTGTTCAGAACCCTGCGTGCCTGGCTCGCGGGGTTTTCATGCGCTCGTTTCACCCTGATACCTGAAAGGGACGCGCCATGTCGATCATCAGCAGCACTTCGCACTCCGCCAGCAGCACTGCCACCTTGAGCCAACGCCTGACCGCCGCCATCGGTGCGTCAATCCTTGGTGCGTGCCTGGTGTATTTCGCCGGTTTCTCCCATATCGAAGCCGTGCACAACGCGGCCCACGATACCCGCCACAGCGCCGCGTTCCCGTGCCACTGAGACCTGCCGACATGATCAAGCGTATTGCCCAAACCGCAGGGTTCACCGGCTTATTGGCCGCCCTGCTGCTGACCCTGCTGCAAAGCTTGTGGGTCGCGCCGTTGATTTTGCAGGCGGAGACCTTTGAAAAGGCTCCAGCTGTTGCCGAAGTCCCCCATGAACATGCTGCTGGCACCGCTGCCCACACCCACGACGCCGAAGCCTGGGAGCCGGAAGATGGCTGGCAGCGCGTGCTGTCGACCACCGGTGGCAACCTGGTCGTTGCGGTCGGGTTTGCGCTGATGCTGGCCGGCCTGTACACCCTGCGCGCACCAACCCGTACAGCTCAAGGGCTACTGTGGGGCCTGGCCGGTTACGCGACATTCGTACTTGCGCCGACCTTGGGCCTGCCGCCTGAACTGCCGGGCACCGCCGCCGCTGATCTGGCGCAACGGCAGATCTGGTGGATCGGCACTGCCGCGTCTACCGCTGCTGGCATTGCTTTGCTGGTGTTCGGTCGCGGCTGGTTGCTCAAAGTGCTGGGCGTGGCGATCGTCGCCGTACCCCACGTGATTGGCGCTCCGCAGCCGGAAGTCCACTCCATGCTGGCCCCGGAGGCCCTCGAAGCCCAGTTCAAGATCGCGTCGCAGTTGACCAATGTGGCGTTCTGGCTGGCCCTTGGTCTGATCAGTGCCTGGCTCTTTCGCCGTAACCGCGACGAACACTACTCGGCATGACCCTCGTCGTCGGCCTGGGTTGCCAGCGGGGTTGTGATGTCCGAACCCTGCTGGAACTCCTTGATAGCGCCCTCGCCGAAGGCGGCATTGAACGCCAACGCATTACCGCGCTGGCGAGCATTGATCGCAAACAGGCTGAGCCGGGGTTGGTGGCCCTGGCCCAATTATTGAGCCTGCCCTTGCAGTGTTTCAGCGCCGAACAACTGGCCGGCTTTGAACATCGGCTGAGCCACAAATCAGACGTAGCATTTAGCCATACCGGCTGTTACGGCATCGCCGAAAGTGCCGCATTGGCCTTGGCCGAGCAACTCGCCCACGGCCCTGCCCACCTGCTCATCACCCGCAAGAAAACCATCCAGGCCACCCTTGCATTAGCCTGCGCCGGTTAAAATCCCGATAATTGCCGCTCTCGATCATGAGCAATCTTCATGCTCGCCCGTTTTTTCAACAGGAATTCCCCATGACCGTCTACTTCATCGGCGCAGGCCCCGGCGACCCGGAACTGATTACCGTCAAGGGCCAGCGGCTCATCCGCAGCTGCCCGGTGATCATCTACGCTGGCTCGCTGGTGCCTGCGGCAGTACTGGAAGGTCATCAGGCACGCCAGGTGGTCAACAGTGCCGAGCTGCACCTGGAACAGATCATCGACGTGATCAAAGCCGCCCATGCGCAAGGCCAGGATGTGGCGCGCGTGCACTCCGGCGACCCGAGCCTGTATGGGGCGATTGGTGAGCAAATCCGTCACTTGCGCGAGCTGGGCATTCCCTTTCAGATCATTCCCGGGGTCACGGCGGTGGCTGCCTGCGCGGCGTTGCTGGAAACCGAACTGACCCTGCCGGACATTGCCCAGAGTGTGATCCTGACCCGTTATGCGGATAAAACCAGCATGCCGGCGGGTGAGGACTTCGACAGCCTGGCCCGGCACGGCACGACAATGGCCATTCACTTGGGGGTCAATCATCTGGACAGGATCGTCGCTGAGCTGCTGCCGCACTATGGTGCAGATTGCCCGATCGCCGTGGTGCACCGCGCGACATGGCCGGACCAGGATTGGGTGGTGGGTTCGTTGAGTGATATTGCCCAGAAGGTCGCGACTAAAGGCTTTCGGCGTACGGCGCTGATTGTGGTCGGGCGGGTGTTGGCAAATGATAACTTTGGCGAATCCTCGCTGTACCGCGCAGGTCACGCCCACCTCTATCGTCCTTGAAGATATGGACTGAACCACAGCCAATCCAAACTATCAGACAATCATCATAGCTGGCTGAATTTAGAGCATAAAAAAACGGCGCTCACGGGGCGCCGTCTTTTAAGCTCGCAGTGAACACCTTACTCAGTAGTAGGCGTTTTCTTTCTGCGTGTGATCAGTCACGTCGCGCACACCCTTGAGCTCAGGAATACGCTCAAGCAAGGTGCGCTCGATGCCCTCGCGCAGAGTCACGTCCGCCTGGCCGCAACCCTGGCAGCCGCCGCCGAACTTCAATACCGCGATACCGTCATCCACTACGTCGATCAGGCTCACCTGACCGCCGTGGCTGGCCAGCCCCGGGTTGATCTCGGTTTGCAGGTAGTAGTTGATCCGCTCATTGACCGGGCTGTCGGCGTTAACGTTGGGCACCTTGGCGTTGGGCGCCTTGATAGTCAACTGGCCGCCCATGCGATCGGTGGCGTAGTCGACTACAGCGTCGTCAAGGAAAGCTTCGCTGAAGGCATCGATGTACGCGGTGAAGCTTTTCAGCCCCAGGGCGGTGTCTTCAGGCTTCTCTTCACCAGGCTTGCAGTAGGCAATGCAGGTCTCGGCGTACTGGGTGCCGGGCTGGGTGATAAAGACGCGGATGCCGATACCCGGGGTGTTCTGCTTGGACAGCAGGTCAGCCAGGTAATCGTGGGCGGCGTCGGTAATGGTTATGGCAGTCATGGAAACTCCTCACAGGCTTGCCGGCAGTTTACGCCAAATTATTACGCAGGTACAAAGTCCGAGCATTTTTGTCGGAAAAGCCCCCTATCCCCCTGACCGATGGCGAACAACCGCCCCATTGCCCGTGAAAACAGATCGATCGCCAACGCCTGCCTTGCACCTAGTTATATAGGCCTCCCGCAAAATCATGCTGAATATAGTGAATCCTCTTCGGCTATTGGTTGTGAGGATTCAATGAATATTGCTATGCAGAGTTTCCATTTCAAGGGTTTGCCTGAACAGCCAGCGCATCTGGACCATTTGATTGATTACGTGACCGCACGCATCCCACTGAAGTCGTCACCCGCTTCTGATTGTTATTATTACCCCCCGCAAGATTCCGCATTGGGTCGCGAGTGCAAGGAAGCCTTTCGGGTGCTGAAAAAACTGCAGGAGGATGAAGACTTTCAACAGTTCCTCTGCAAGAAACCAGAGCCTGACAATTCCGTACTGGGGCGGGACTTTCTCTACGACCTGCTCTCGACAATGCTCAGCAGCACCCGCCCGCCGATGCCCGCTCTTCCCGAAGTTTTCAGCATCGACGACCACGCCGTGGTCCTTCGACATGTCCCCACTTATTGGTCCATCGACGTCGATGTATTGCTCGACATCAACCGCCGCGTGGGCAATGGACTCAAAGCCGATGGCTCGGTAAGGCTTGATCTGGTCTTCAAGTATTACTCCATCGCCCCCCCACAGCCCAAGACCACCGCACAGTGGAAATCGGTGCTCTATGGCCTGCAGGAGCACCGCGTTCTGCAGCGACTAGGACACGACGGCCACGTAAGCGACTTGGAGCATTTGTTGGATGCACCGGCCGACGAAACTATCAAGGAGGTGACCCGCCAAATCGAAAAGGAAACCGGCCGATCTCTGTTCCGTACAGTATTGCCTGAGCACTATTCCCCATCGCAGCAGGAACTGCTCGCAACGACACCAACGGTCTTGCTTGAGCAGATTCTCAACAGCCCGCAGAACCTGGCACTGGCCGAACGGATAGCCACGGCGTTGGGCTGGTATGGCAGCCAAAAGCACGAAAGTTGCCCACAGCCGGTTCTAGTGAAATTACTCTGGCGCGCGCTATGGCTGACGATCATCCCCGCACCTCAAGCGTCCATTGATAATGAATTGAAGTTGTTCATCTCAGCGGGAACTTATTATTCGTCGATCCGCAATTCTTTGGCCCGGCGCTTTGAAAACGCCCTGTCGATCAGCCCTGAGTCGACACCCTTGGTGATGTGCGTGGCCAAGGCCAATATCGCCAGCGAGGTATGGGTCGCCGATATTCCCCAGGACCTGCCCTACGGTGTCACCACTGCCTGGGTCAACTTCAGAAGCGGTTTCCTTCTGGCCGAAGCGCTGGCACCAGGCTCATCGCGCCACATGACCTTCGAACAATTGCTCAACCTGCCAGCGGCACACTATAGCGCCCATGCCAACAGCCCCGAGCAACAAGCACTGGTAGCGGCCGCCAAGCTCGCGCCGAGCGTTTACTGGGCGCAAGCCAACGGGTTGATTGCCACTCGGCAGTCAGGCCACTCCCGTGAGGAACTTGCCCAAGCCGTAGCCGCCCTCGAGCAACATGAGCATGAGGTGTTCAACGCAGTCCGCGATCTTGCGCTCAAGCTGCCCAGTCGTTGGCGCTCGGCGTCGGATGCCGAGTACGACAAAGCTTTCCGTGAGGCCCTTGAGACGCCCAGGAACGCCTACAAGGTCTTGATCCAATCCCTGCTTGCCCACCTGGGTTCTGACACCCTTAATGTGGATCAAGACGAAATCACGGTGTACTCATTGCGAAAAGCCCTGGACAAGGTTCCGGTCGAATATGAAGACAAACGCAAGACCGATGCCGTTCGTTACCGGGCAGGTTTCATCCTTCGAATCGTAAAACCACGCCAGCCCTTCCAGGCCAACTACATCGAGGTGTTCCCCCTCGCCGGATTGATTCGTCGACGTCCTGACATCAAGACCCTGCCGCTGGACGGCAAGGTCGTAGAACTACGCGATGCGATGAGTTGGTGTAAATACAGGTTGGCCACCGAAGTCCCCTTTGATCCAAATGCCTACAAGGAGAGCAATACCCCTGTTGCAGGCCGCAAGGCCGAGTTGATCGTTGAGCAAGTCGGCGAAACATTGCCGGCCATCGATGCCCTGGGACGTCGAATCGAATCGTTCGCCCCTAATACCCTGTATGCCCCGCGCAGTGAACAATTGGCGAGTATGATCGCCCGAGAGCTGTTTTTCCGCGACGAAGAAGCGCTCCTGGAACAGACCCGCAAAAGCACACGAGAAATGGACATCGGCCGCGATGTACTGGAAGACATGACGTTCTGGGGCAAGGTATTTGTTCCCTTCTGGGCCGGCATTGACGACCTCGCATCCGGGGATCCCCAGCGCATCAAACCGGGGATCGCGAGCCTGACCATCGACTTCGTGTCTTTTGCCTTGCCGGTCGGAAGGTATGTTGCCGGCTCCAGCCGTCTGATCATCCAGGCCGGGAAAACCGGGTTGCGCCTGGCCTTGCCAAAACTCGCAAAACTGACAGGCACGCTGGTGATTTCAGTTCTGCAGGAACTCAACCCCCTGGCGGCGGTACCCAACCTGCTCAGGCTGGCGCGCTTTGGACTGGTCAAGCTTGGCCGTATTGCCATGCGCCAGACGAAACGCGGGGTCGCCCTCCTACGCGATGGAACCCTCGCTGCCCGCCACATGAAGTCAGTTGACCCCACGACCTGGAAGCCACTTCAGGCCGGCGATCGACTCTTTACCGTCGACGGTTTCCCTGACATTCCGATGCGTAACGTCGGTAGCCTCGACGCGCCAGATTTTCGCCTCATCGATGCCGCGTCCAATAAAGCCTTCGGCCCGCGTTATCGCGAACCGATCACGGTGATCAGCAACAGCAGCCCGTTGATCCGTCAATACGCCGTCGACCCTCAGTTGATCAGCGGTCTCAAACCCGACGCACGCGGTATCTTCTCCCGCGCGGACTACAACCAGAAGTTCATCTGCAATGTCGATGACAAGGGCAAGATCGCGGTGTATCAGGTACGTGACAATTCCTATGGATTTATCCAGGAAACCGCCGCGGGCGCCGACAACAGCTTCTCGGTGGTCATGGTCAACCCGAAGAACAATCGCGACCTGTCGATCACGCTATCCTCCGTAGAACCGGGGCATTGGTACTCAAGCCAGATCAAAGTCACGGGTGGCGCGCCGGATGTCACGAACGTCGTGACCCCCTCGATCCTGCAGAAATGGACCGAATCCAGTGAACACGCCTTGAAAAAAACCCTGGACACCTTCATCAAGACCTACAATCTGGACCCCACCGCATTCCGCCAATTTGTCAAAAGCCGCGACACGTTGACACCCCGAGGGCAACAGATGCTCGACCGTGCGGGAACCGCCCGTACCGCCATTACCCACGACCATCTGGAGCATTGGCGCAACAGCTCGCAACGAGAACGCAACAGCCTAACCCTTGAAGGCTTCGCCGCTGACCATAACCTGGACCCACGGGATTTGGCACAGTACGTCAACCTCGATGGCAGCTATCGCGCCGCCGGCAAAGTGCTCGCCAAGCATGCCAACGGTGGAGAATTCACCGTACTGACACCTGAACACCTGGACGAATGGCACAAGCACTACATTACCCCTGGTTCAAGGCATTCCGTGCTCACGTTTGTCGATGAGAAAAACCTCAATCCGGTGATCTGGAGCGCCTACGTCAATGACAATGGCAGCATGACCCGCGCCGGCAGGGAAATGTTGATCTTCGGGCAGAGGAGCCCGCTGGATCAACCGATCGCCAGGAAACGCCCCGCTCCGCCACCTACGGCAGGCGGCTCGAAACATCCGCGCCTGGATGAAGAGGCCGTCCCTGCCCGCCGGCGCTCCACTTCAATCACGGCGTCCTTTGACCATAAAATCAACAACAACGCACCGATCCTGCAGGACCCAAACGATGTCAGGCGCAGCTTGACCCTGGAACTGGAAGGCCCACTGCAAAACATCAAAATTACCGATGCCAACGGCTTTTTCGATGAGTTCATCGGCATGCAACATGTGGAAGTCAAGGAGGCTGCCACCAAGAGCATTCGCGAATGGATCTCCAAGGAGGGCAACCATCATCGCAAGCTCGATCGATTGCTGGAGGTCAAGAAACTCAACGAGGGCACGGAACGCGGACTCTCGGTCGTGGCCCGCACCGACATCAAGCGGTTCGATGTGCTGGGGCCGTACACCGGCAAGCTGCACTTGGACCAAGCTTCGGTGAATACCGAAATACTTGAAAAGGGTGAAGCGGCGGTCGGCACATATCTATTTCAGACCAACACCAGCGGTGCCAGCATTAGCGGCCACGGCAACAGTAATACGCTGAGCCTGATCAATGCGGTCAAGGTACCGGGCATTACCGATGTCGGTATCGAGAACGTCGGCTCCCTGTGCGTAGGTAAATACATGGTATTCATTGTCGCGTGGCGGGATATTCCGGCCGGGACCGAGTTATTGATGGACTATGGCAAAAGCTATTGGAAGTACTTGAAGCCCTGAGACCGGCCACTTGTAAAGCGCTTCGCCGACCAGATCCCTGGTCACCGAGGCGCTGTCGAAAGGGGTGCCGGAGCATCAACGCCAAACCAGCGTGTGAGCGTGCGGTAGGCAGGCCTCTCCAGCCATTGGTAACTCACAAATGCGCCCAGTCCGATGATGACGATACATCCAGGCAATATGGCGTAAGGGTCGATCCCCGTGCGGTCGGCGATCCAACGCCCGGCGCTGAGCACCAACACGTGGAGTAGATAGACCGAGTAGGAGCAATCCCCGAGCACCTTCAACAAGCGCGCGCCCTGGAAGTAAGGTTCCAGTGCCACGCAACTGAAGACCACTATCGCGCTGGGCACTCCCCACTCCAGGGCTCGGGGTATGTCCGCGCCATGATCAATAGCCACCAGGGCCGCTGCGATACCCAACAATGCCAGCCACGGCTTGGCCCGGCATAGGCCGCGCCGATACAGCATGCCGATCACCACGCCCATCAGGAACTCGAAAATAATGTCCTCATGGTAGAAGCCACTGGCCAGGTCAACGGCGGGAGTGATGATGTAGCACACCAGATACAGCAGCGCTGCTACCACCCACAAGCGATAGGCCGCGGGCACCAGCAAGGCAAAGGCAAACAGGCAATAAAACAGCATCTCGAAATTCAGTGTCCACCCGACATCGAGCAGTGGGTAGACGCCGAAGCCTCCCGGGTTTTGGGCCGGTATAAAGAGCATCGACATGAGTACATGACCGGGTTCGAGCCGAGCCTCTGGAAAGATCGCAGGCACAACGGCAACCACGAGAATCATGAGCAGGGTATAGAACCAATACGCCGGAACAATCCTCGCCACGCGCATCAGCATGAAACGCCCGGGGTTCAGCGCTTTGTCGGCAGTCGCCAGGTAAATCACCAAGCCACTGATGACAAAGAACACATCCACCCCAATGGCGCCTTTGTCGACAAACAGAAATTCCAGCGCGTTGCTGGCTTCAAAGTTGAAAAACCCTTGCATGAAATGGTGGCCCACCACACTCCATGCCGCCAAGGCGCGTAGAAACTGCACTGAAATCAACATCGGTGTCCCCTGTCCAGTCCGTAGGTAGGTATCCGACTGCTTCAGCGCTCACTTGGAGAAATGACCGGACCAATACAGTAGTTATAGATTCTCGTAGCGGTTCATGTCCAATACACCCTCTTCCACTGGCGTGGTTTCACGAATGTACCGCGACAAATCGTGGAAGTATTGCCAGAACTGCGGATGACTGCGGCGTACCCCCCAGCGATCGACTATTTTCTCAAACCGCTTGGCATCCTTGGCCTGCTCCATTTGCGTGACGAATTGCGGCACCTCTTGAGCTGGAATGTTGAACATGAAGTTCGGGTAACTGCTCATCACCCCCGGATAGATGGTCAGTGTGTCGAGGCCCGGCTGGTAGCGATAAGCCTCACCCAACAGGAAAGCCACGTTACTGTGGGCACGGTTACGCAGCATGCTGTAGACCACGCGCTGGCCACTCTGGGTTTCGATGCGCAGCATGGTGGCTTCGGGCAACTGGTCGATCACCTTGAGCCCCGCCGCCGGGCGCGACGTCAGGCGGCTAAGCGCCTGTTCGGCGTCCTGCAAGGCCGGGTCGATACCGGTGCGCGAGCAATAGGCCCCGGTGCAGCGGTTGATCGGGTCCGGGCTGACGTTCAAACCGCCGTAACGCGTCAGCAGTTGGTTGGCAAAATCGCGCTTGGGATCTTTCTCGTCCAGATGCAGCCCCGTGGGCTTGTCGTCATCAATGGCTTCATAGTCCAGCCACAGCTTGAGCTTGCCACTGTTCTGGTACCAGTCGTCAAGGAAGTCCTCGCGGGTGTCGGCCGGCATCAGACGCAGGAAGTTCTGTTCGGCGCCGTTGCGGATCAGGTCGAAGTACAAGCGCGTCTGGGCCTGGTGCGACACATTGCCGAACACGTCGAAGTTGACTGCCAACTGGTAATAAGTGCGCTCCAGCAGTGGGTAATCGAACAGCCACATCGTCTGCGGCACCTCACCGATCAGGCCCTTGGTCACCGAGGCGCTGTCGAAATGGCGAAAGATGGTCAGCAAGGCATTGTCATTACCCGCCCACAAGCTCGACCAACTCGGCGGCGGCACATCTGCGTAGCTATCGCGGCGCAACGCCTCATACTGATTACGCTTGTCGCGATAGGCCAGCCACAGGCCCAGCACACTGCCCACATCATCGTTTTGCCCAGGCATGGCCAACAATGGCGTGGCCTGGCCGCGGTAACGGGCATCGGTGATGTACAGGTCATGGTCCGGCTCCTGGAACAGTGTCCAGAAGTTGTCACGGATCACGTCCGTGGCGATCTGCCCACGGCATACAGGACCGCGGATGAAGGTGCGCACGAAGTATTCGGCGTTATCCAACATGAACTGATAACGCGCCTTGGCCGGTATGGCTTCGAAGGTTTCGAACGGGTTGGCACGGCGCCCCGGTCCGTAGCCCGGCAAGGCGCTCACCTGCCAGTCACCGGAATAGAACAGGTCTTTGATCCGTGCCATTTTCGCCGCGCTGAACGGGTAAGTGATGTGGGTTTTATGCACGATCACGCCCTGTACCGGCCACAGGCGGTAATAGACCTGAGTGCCTGGGTCATCGTTAGGACGACGGGTCGCGATCAAGTCGATCGGCTGCCCGCTCGGCGTACGCGAACGCACCCACTGGAAGTAATGCCCCGGCTCGCCGTTTTCGAAGTAAATGTGGGCGAGGAACAAATGCTCGTACAACCAGCGCGCCACCAGGCTTTGCCGGGCGCCCGGCTGGTTGAACAGGGTTTCCCATTGCTGCACCTGCAAGGCTTCCCTGGTGCTGGGAGCCAGACTCTGCTCATCAATCGGCGCACCGGAGGCCAGCCAGCGTTGCAGGGTCTGGTATTGCTGGTCGGTCAGGCCGGTGACGGCCAGCGGCATGCCCTCCTTGGGATGGGCGCCGGCATAGGCGTTGAACTCGCCGGGCGTCGCGCACATGTTTTGGCGGTTCAGGCCCAATACAATCTCGTCGGGCAGTTTGGCATTGGGTGGCAATGGCGCGTTATGCCCCAGCTCCAGCATACGTGCCATCAACGCAGCCTGGCTGCCCTGGGCATCCAGTACCGAATAGAAGCCCTTCTGCTGCCAGGCTTGTTTGCCGAACGCGTCATAGAACAGCCGTGTAGTCGGTGTGGCCTGGCTACGCTCGCCGTCGTACACCGGCACCTTGCTCGCGCCACGGGCCGCGCCCTCTGCGCTGCCAAGGTTGAGTTGGCAAGCAGAGTCGTAGCAGGCATGGCAGGCCACGCACTTCTCGGTGAAGATCGGTTGGATATCGCGGGTATAGGAAATCGCCGAAGCGCGGCCGTCAGCCTGCGCGGTACTGGCTATCAAGGCCAGGACGGCGCTGACGATCAAACGAAGTGACATGTATCGGGTCCCGATTCAAGGCGTGCGGTCTGTGAAGTGGCGGTGATTCTACCGGGCCATGACTGCCGACAACATGAGCGATATTCATGCAGAACCCTGACATGCTCTAAATCGGCACAGGTTTGCTATGATTCACGCCCTCCGTAATGCCTGACCAGAGTAGTCCCATGCCCGATCGTAGCGCTCGCCTGCAAGCCCTTCACAAAGCCCTCAAGGACCGTATCCTGATCCTCGACGGTGGCATGGGCACGATGATCCAGAGCTATAAGCTTGAGGAGCAGGACTACCGAGGCAAACGCTTCGCCGACTGGCCAAGCGACGTGAAGGGCAACAACGACCTGCTGGTCCTCACTCGTCCCGACGTGATCGGCGGAATCGAGAAGGCCTACCTGGACGCCGGCGCCGACATCCTTGAAACCAACACCTTCAACGCCACGCGGATCTCCATGGCCGACTATGGCATGGAAGAGCTGGCCTATGAACTGAACGTGGAAGGCGCCCGCCTGGCGCGCAAGGTGGCCGACGCCAAAACCCATGAGAACCCCGCCAAGCCGCGTTTTGTCGCCGGTGTACTGGGCCCGACCAGCCGTACCTGCTCACTGTCCCCGGACGTGAACAACCCTGGCTACCGTAACGTGACCTTCGATGAGCTGGTGGAAAACTACACCGAGGCCACCAAGGGCCTGATCGAAGGCGGTGCCGACCTGATCCTGATCGAAACCATCTTCGATACCCTCAACGCCAAGGCGGCGATCTTCGCCGTGCAAGGCGTGTTCGAAGAACTTAATATCGAACTGCCGATCATGATCTCCGGCACCATCACCGATGCCTCCGGCCGTACCCTGTCGGGCCAGACCACCGAAGCGTTCTGGAACTCCGTGGCCCACGCCAAGCCGATCTCGGTCGGTTTGAACTGCGCTCTGGGCGCAAGCGAGCTGCGCCCCTACCTGGAGGAGTTGTCGAACAAAGCCAACACCCACGTTTCGGCGCACCCCAACGCCGGCCTGCCCAACGAATTCGGCGAGTACGACGAACTGCCGTCACAAACCGCCAAGGTCATCGAAGAGTTCGCCCAGAGCGGTTTCCTGAATATCGTCGGCGGCTGCTGCGGCACCACACCGGGCCATATCGAAGCCATTGCCAAGGCCGTTGCCGGTTATGCGCCGCGCCCGATCCCGGACATTCCCAAAGCCTGCCGCCTGTCTGGCCTGGAGCCGTTCACCATCGATCGCAGCTCGTTGTTCGTCAACGTCGGCGAGCGTACCAACATTACCGGCTCGGCCAAGTTCGCTCGGCTGATCCGCGAAGACAACTACACCGAAGCCCTGGAAGTCGCCCTGCAGCAGGTGGAAGCCGGCGCCCAGGTGATCGACATCAACATGGATGAAGGCATGTTGGATTCGAAGAAGGCCATGGTCACCTTCCTCAATCTGATTGCCGGGGAGCCGGACATCTCCCGTGTGCCGATCATGATCGACTCCTCCAAGTGGGAAGTGATCGAGGCCGGCCTCAAATGCATCCAGGGCAAGGGCATCGTCAACTCCATCAGCATGAAGGAAGGCGTCGAGCAGTTCATTCATCACGCCAAACTGTGCAAGCGTTACGGCGCTGCGGTAGTGGTGATGGCCTTCGACGAAGCCGGGCAGGCCGACACCGAAGCGCGTAAAAAAGAGATCTGCAAACGCTCCTACGACATTCTGGTGAATGAAGTCGGCTTCCCGCCGGAAGACATCATCTTCGACCCGAATATCTTCGCCGTCGCCACCGGTATCGAGGAGCACAACAATTACGCCGTCGATTTCATCAACGCCTGTGCCTACATCCGCGACGAACTGCCGTATGCGCTGACCTCCGGCGGCGTATCCAACGTGTCATTCTCGTTCCGCGGCAACAACCCGGTGCGTGAGGCGATCCACTCGGTGTTCCTGCTGTATGCGATCCGCAACGGCCTGACCATGGGTATCGTCAACGCCGGCCAGTTGGAGATCTACGACCAGATCCCGGTCGAGCTGCGTGACGCCGTGGAAGACGTGGTGCTTAACCGCACGCCGGAAGGCACCGACGCCCTGCTGGCGATTGCCGACAAGTACAAAGGCGACGGCAGCGTCAAGGAAGCCGAGACCGAGGAATGGCGTGGCTGGGACGTCAACAAGCGTCTGGAACATGCGCTGGTCAAGGGCATCACCACGCATATCGTCGAAGACACCGAAGAGTCGCGCCTGTCGTTCGCACGTCCGATCGAAGTGATCGAAGGCCCGCTGATGTCCGGCATGAACATCGTCGGCGACCTGTTCGGCGCCGGCAAGATGTTCCTGCCTCAGGTGGTAAAGTCCGCCCGCGTAATGAAGCAGGCCGTGGCCCACTTGATCCCGTTTATCGAGCTGGAAAAAGGCGACAAGCCGGAGGCCAAGGGCAAGATCCTGATGGCCACGGTCAAAGGCGACGTGCATGACATCGGCAAGAACATCGTCGGCGTGGTGCTCGGGTGCAACGGCTATGACATCGTGGATTTGGGTGTAATGGTGCCTGCCGAGAAGATCCTGCAGGTGGCCAAGGAGCAGAAGTGCGACATCATCGGCCTGTCCGGCCTGATCACGCCGTCCCTGGATGAAATGGTGCATGTGGCCCGCGAGATGCAGCGCCAGGACTTCCACCTGCCGTTGATGATCGGTGGCGCGACCACCTCCAAGGCGCACACGGCAGTGAAAATCGAGCCCAAGTACAGCAATGACGCCGTGATCTACGTGACCGACGCCTCGCGCGCCGTGGGTGTGGCCACGCAGTTGCTGTCCAAGGAACTGAAGGCCGGTTTCGTCGAGAAAACCCGCCTGGAATACATCGACGTGCGTGAACGCACCTCCAACCGCAGTGCGCGTACCGAACGCCTGAGCTACCCGGCGGCCATCGCCAAGAAGCCGCAGTTCGACTGGAGCACCTACACCCCGGTCAAACCGACCTTTACCGGCGCCAAGGTGCTGGACAATATCGACCTCAACGTCCTGGCCGAGTACATCGACTGGACGCCGTTCTTTATCTCCTGGGACCTGGCCGGCAAGTTCCCGCGCATCCTCGAAGACGAGGTGGTCGGTGAAGCCGCCACTGCGCTGTACGCCGATGCCCAGGAAATGCTCAAGAAGCTGATCGACGAGAAACTCATCAGCGCCCGCGCGGTGTTCGGTTTCTGGCCGACCAATCAGGTGCAGGACGATGACCTGGAAGTCTACGGCGACGACGGCCAGCCCATCGCCAAACTGCATCACCTGCGCCAACAAATCATCAAGACCGACGGCAAGCCGAATTTTTCCCTGGCCGACTTCGTCGCGCCCAAGGACAGCGGCGTGACCGACTACATCGGTGGTTTCATCACCACCGCCGGCATCGGTGCCGAGGAAGTGGCCAAGGCTTACCAGGACGCTGGCGACGACTACAACTCGATCATGGTCAAGGCCCTCGCCGACCGCCTGGCCGAAGCCTGCGCCGAATGGCTGCACCAGCAAGTGCGCAAAGAACACTGGGGCTATGCCAAGGATGAACAACTGGACAACGAGGCGCTGATCAAGGAGCAGTACAGCGGCATCCGCCCTGCCCCCGGCTACCCGGCGTGCCCGGATCACACCGAGAAAGCCCAGCTGTTCCAACTGCTGGACCCCGAGGCCCGTGAAATGCACGCCGGGCGCAGCGGGGTGTTCCTCACCGAGCACTATGCGATGTTCCCCGCAGCAGCAGTCAGCGGCTGGTACTTCGCCCACCCGCAGGCGCAGTACTTTGCCGTGGGTAAGGTCGACAAGGACCAGGTCGCCAGCTACACCGCGCGCAAAGGCCAGGACCTCAGCGTGACGGAGCGCTGGCTGGCGCCGAACCTGGGGTATGACAACTGAGGTTAAACCCCGACCACCCGGTGCGGCGCTCTTATAGTGCTGACTCAGGGGCGCCGGGACGGGCCCGGCTGAGGTGACGACGGAGCGGGCATGACAGGTTCCATGCCCGATAACCGTTGTATCTCCGCCCGGGACAGCTCCATGCGTTTCTGAGTACGGGCGGCGGCCCGTTCGATCTCCAACTGGCCTATGGCTTGCTCATAGCGCGCCATGCTCTGGGCATCGCCCCGATCACTGTGCGCGTCCTCCAAGGCTTCATAACGGCGTGCCAGTTCGTCCTCAAGGGCCTCGAACTGTTCGGCGTAACGCTCATCCAGATAACGCAACCAGTACTCACGTTGAATCAGGCTTTCGACAAACGCATCGGTACTTTCAGTTGCCAGGATTTGTGCGCGTAACTGTGCCTGTAGCTCGGCATTGATCGGGTTTGCGAACGCCATGTAGGTCGGCTGCCCAGGCAGCTCCAGGCCGTCGGGCCAGCCGCGGGTCAAGCCGATCCGGTAACTCAAGCGCACCTCGGCCCGGTCCATGCCCACCGCGGCGGCTTCTGCGAGTTGATCGGCCCTGCTCAACCGAAACAACTGCCGCGACAGGTTCAGCAGCGCCCGGCCCCTGAGGTCGAGCCGCTGCTGTGGGATATCGCGCAAGGCGCGGTATTCGAACACCCGCACTTCCATCTCACTGAACGTGAGGATGCGGCCATCGATACAGGTGCCATGGGTTTCGGCTTCGATGAACAGGGTACCGCGCAACTCGGCATTTTCTGCGGCCCCCGCGATAACGCCCCATACCCGTTGCGTGAGGCTTGGACGATTGAGGTTGAATTCCGAGGTCAGGCGCAACAGCGAAATGAGGTGGAAAAACCGATCATGATCCTGCGCCTGTGCCAGTTGATTCCACAGCGCTGTTCGTTGTGTCGCCAACTCCGCTGAGGTATCGGCCAACCAGGGGTCAAGTGCCGGCTGCGCGGTATTTTGCAGCGGGTTTTCAATGCTCTCAGCCGGCAGGTAGCCGGCGTCCGGATCACTATCATCGTCGTCAGAACCAGAGCCCGAATCAGCATCGGAGTCGGAGTCCGGGTCCGACTCAGTGTCGGACCCGCCATAATTGCGACGATGGGCGCGGTCCAGTTCTGCTCGCGAAAAGCCCATGACCTCATTGGCCTCATGCGCCTCGGCGTAATTGCGCATTTGTTCAAGGGCTTGCGCGGTCAGGTTATGGTTATCGGACAGGTCCGTACCTGACACCAAGCCGTCGTGCGCGCCTTCGAGTAAAGACTGCGGGAAGGACACCAGCGCATTGCCGCTCAGGTTCAGCCGGGTCAGGTGCTGCGACTCCAACGCACCCTCGGGCCAGCTTGCGATGTCGTTGTAGCTCACGTCCAATGTCTCCAGGCGACTGAAGTCCCGCATATCAAAGGCCTGCAGGTTGTTATGATTCAAGTCCAACCAACGCAAGCGCTCACTGCGCAATCGAGCAGGCAACGACGGCGCTTGCGTGAAGGCGTTGTAGGCCAGTTCCAGACGCTCAAGCTGCTCCATGCGTTGAACGGCTTCGGGCAGTGCTGTCAGCTCATTACCACTGAGTATCAACCGGTTCAATGGGCCAAAGGCGGCTAAAAACCCGTTGCTGCCTTGCGCAGTGAGCTTGACCCCCGTCAGATTGAGGCTGCGCACATGGGTAAACGGCACGGAGAGCGCGGGAAAATCACCAGGTTGGGTCGCCTGCAAGCTCAACGTCTCGACCTCGCCAGCCGGGCGCCCTTCTACCACAGCCCGAACCCAGGATTCGCGGATCGCCTGCGCGGGGGTTACTCGCTTCAGACTGTCGAGACTGTCGCCAAAAGCGCGCGCCTCGCGGGTAAACAACCAACCATTCAACTCACGCGTCAGCACGTCGTGGGTCTGATACCACCGAGCGACCTGCGTATCTATTTGCAGGTCGCTCAGCCCCGTCTCGCGCAGTTGCCTGACCCTGGCCATGGCTTGCTCTTGCGTCAAGAGCGGGCTTAACGCCCTTATCGCATTTTCCGGAACCCCCTCAAAGTGTCCACTACCCGATGGCAAGGGCAGCAAATAGTGCGCTACCGAACCTGCGGTGTGCTTCGGGGGAAACACCAGGGGTTCCTGATCCAGCGCAAACCGGCTCAACGCCCCCTCAGGCAATCCTTTGGTCGTCTCGATCCGACGCCGCGCTGCATTGAGTACCGTCGTGCCTTCGACGCTCAACGGGTTGCCTGCCAACTCAGTGCGCATCAACACATCTGAATCATCAATCGCAAGCGGTGCAAGGCTCGTCAACTGATTGTCACGTAAGTCCAGGCAAGCCAATTGCGCGAGGTGTTCAGCGCCTTGCGGCCATTCCCGTAGCATCGATTCGCGCAGGTTCAGCGCCGTCAGGCGGGTCAGTGCGCTGACGTCGAGGGTGCCCAGCCGGTTGTATTGCAGGCTCAGCACTTGCAGCCTGTTCAACCCATTGAATTGAGCCTGTACTGCCGGGGTCACTGCGATCTGGTTGTCGGACAAGTCCAGGTGTGTCAATTCCGGCAGGATGCCCGCACTGATCGGTACATCAGTCAGGCGACTGAAGCGCAGTTCAAGGCTTTGCGTTCCGGCGAACGCCTGGATGAAACCACTGAGCTGATCAGGCGGCACATCCTCCAGCCAATTCACCTTTAACGTTTTGACATGCGAAAAGGTACCGGCCGGCAACACCGGCAATTCGCGGATTTTTTCAGCGACCAGGGGATTGGTCGGCGACATCTTTGGATCCGGCAGTTCAAACATCGAAATATCGATATCGGTCGGCAGGCCATAGCGTTGGCATACCGCCCCGCGCCAGCTTTTCTTCAGCAACGCCAGGATGCTTGCATTCTGCCCGTCCCTCCAGCGCACCCGGAGTACGGGGACCAAAGAGGGTTCGTAGAACGGCTTGAAAATGCCGAGGTGTTCTTCACGCAGCGCTTGCACGGCGTTCATCCGCGTTTGTGGCGTGTTCCACAGGCCCATGACCACGTCCGTCATTCGACGGCCGACAGGGACCTCGCCCATCAGCAGGCTCAATTCTCCGCGTGCAAAGCCTCTGACCATTTCGTCCAGGTTCGCCAGGTGTGGCCCGAACGACCCCGCATAATTCCTGACGTGCTCATAGGCTGGCTTGAAGTCTTCATAGCTGAACGTCGACCAGTCCAGCGATAACCCGCTCCATAACCGCTCGTACCCGCTATAGAGCTCGGCAGGCAACGTGGCAATGGCGGTCTGGGCCAGATCCAGTCGCTCCAGAAGCGGCAGTTTCTGCACATAGGCGGGCCATTGCATTGGCACGTTGGGCGCCACGATCTTCAAGCGTTTCAAGCGTTGCAAGGGGCTTAAATCCAGGCCGTTGAGGACGTGGCCGTCGTAGGCGAAATAACCGAGCTCCAGGTGTTCAAGGCCGGCCAGTGCCGTCAATTGCGACGATAACTGCGCGGTCAACTGATGTGCATCGAAGCTGACTGCCAAATGTTTGAGCCCTGTGAACTGTGCCAACACCTGGGGCACGCGGGTCAACTTCGGGCTGGCATCCGTGGTTTCTACGGTTGGGAAATAGGGCGGCCGCAAGGTCAGTTTTTCGAGAGAGGGAAACTGGCTCAGAAACCCATCGATATTGGTGTCATGCAGGGCCGTACCGAGAACAGATAGTTCACGCACGTATGAAAAGTTCGCCGTCAATGAAGGCAACGGTTCATTGAGGGTCAACGCCAAGGCATCGGCACTCGGCACTTTCCCGGCCAACCAAGAACGGCCCCAGCTACGCTTGAGCGCTTCCCCGGCGAGGAAATTGCTCTGACGATTGGCTACCGACGAGCGATTGACCCAATGATTGAGCGCGTCATGCAGCGCCTGGCGCTCTTCAAACAGCGCTTTCAACCTGCTGACGATTGCTCGGCCATCGTTCCCCGCCCGTACCAGCTCAAGGAAAAACGCATTGATCTGCACCTCATCCAGATCCGGATAGATTATGCGCACCTGATGAGCCAGCAGCGGGCTCACACTCGGCCCCCGCCCACTGGCCTGATAACCTATCAGCGTGTCGTTGATGCGCACCGGCGGCTTGAACCTGGGCACTTTTGGCTCCAGCCACGCCGAGGCCTCCAGACGATGCGCATCGGCTTGCTCGATCAGTTTGCGTTGCAACACGGCGTGTTGGCTGACCTGCGGCACTCCCAGGCTCTGGCGCGCCTCATCGGGCAAGGCATGCATCAGCGAGGCGAAAAAGTTGTCGCCCTCCGGTGCCAGACTGTTGAGTGCTTCGCCCCGCTCATCGAACGCCTGGTAGCTGGGGCCGTGCTTGACCAAGTATTTTTTCTGCGCCGCGGTGGGCGCACCAATGCTGTCGATCAGCGTGCCACGCGTGTGGGTGCTGCGCACTTCCAGGCGCAACGTATCCGGCCAGCCCGGCAGCGTTTGAAGGGCATGCAGCGCCAGCCGTCGGCTGTCGGCCGCGGCAATCGTCTCGCTACGCAGCCCGGCGTAGGCTCGGGCCAACCGTCCTTGTCGCGCATACCAGCGAGCTTCCTCGAGCATGTTCAAGGGTACGCGCGCGGTGGCGGCTAGCCGTTCAAGCTCATCGACACGGGCGTGGTCGAGCACCGTTTGCGCTGCCGCCTTGCTGAGCCCCGGGCAAGTGCGTTGCAGCAGGCTGATACGCTTGTCCAGCGGCTCGGTGCCGCCGTAGATACTGTCGAAAATCGCCGGCCTGCGCTCGCGCGCATAGTCGGCCAGTCGCTGGTTGAACCTCGCCTTGCGCGCGTCGAGGCTGCCTGGGCCGTCGGTGCCGAGCAACTGCACCCGCTCTGAATCGTCCAACGCCAATAGAATCCGCGCAGGCACTTCGCCGCCGAGAATATCGCTGCGCCCCACCTTGATCGGCAGCGCTGCGCGCCCACCTTTAAACGAGCGGTGAGCACCATACTTGACCGACCGGCCGAAGGTACCGGCCCCCTCGAACACTTCCAGTACGCGCCCTCGCGGCCAACCGGGCATTTCAACGATCAACGGCAGCGCATACAGGTACAGGTCATCAATATCACGGGTACCCTCTAGTTGCTCGATCACCCGCGACACATCTGCATCCGCCTTGAACAGGCGCAGCGCATCAATCAGCTCGGGCGGCCCAAGCGTATGGTCCATATGCATCTTGCGCAGCGTGTTGTCGCTGACGCCGCTGACATCGGCGACCTTGAGCAACTCCTGGTCAGTGAATACCTCGGTTTGATGCCCCATGCGCCGCAACAGCGTCAACCGATCCCACTCCAGCGGGCGCTCCAGGGTATGCCGCCAGGCGCCGTGACCGTTGTGCTCAAGCATCGGTTGGTAGGCCTGGGGGTCGGTGGGGTGCTTGATCCGCCACTTCTGAATTGACTCGTCAAAGTATTGCTCGTAAACCTGAGGGCCTTGGCGGATATAGGTCCTGCCCTCTTTCACATACTGCCCTTGGGCGTTGGGGTAGGCGGCGCGGTCCAGGGTCACGGGGTGTTCATAACCACTCAGGCTCGGCTTCCACAAGCGTACCTGGCCATCGGGCCGCTTAACCTCGCTAAGTGCCTCGATCACCGGCTCGGCCTTGGCCGCTCGCCAGCGACTGACGCCCGCCCCCACACCGGCCATCACGGCGATCTGTGCCAGGTTCTCGGCCACGTCAATCAAGTGCGCCTTGGCCGCCTGGCGGTCACCTTCGCCCCATTCAATCGCACCTTCCAGGGTTTCATAGAGCAACTGCCCGGCCATCACCCCCATCATGACCTCGCCCAGCACCGGTACGAACATCGACACCATGTTCAACCCCAGCATGCCGATTTCCAGCAGGTGCGCCAGTTTGGCGTCACGGGCCTTGGCATCCACGTCCGCGGTGGGCACGGCATGGGCCCGTGCATCTGCGATTACCTGCTCGCGGTGTTGCTCGTAGAAGTACTGCCAAGGGTCGATGTTCGCCGCCCAGATCCCTTTACCGCGCCGCGTGCGCGTTGAGGGATCAAGGAAAGGGTCGGGGTTGGGTTCAAGCTTGGCAGGCGCCTCGGGCGGCAACTCCTTGATGCCGGTGATGAAGTGCGGCGTGGTGAAATCCAGCAATTTCTTCCACGGTGAGCGCCAGATGTCGGTGGGTGAGTCGGCGGCTTTCTGGGTGAACTGGCTGAAGTAGTAGGGCCGCTTGTCGTAGGGCACGAAGCGACTGAAAAACTGCTGGTACGGCGTCGGCGAGGGATCATTGGCCTTGGCCGGGTCGCGGGCGGTGAACAGGCGCTTGAATTCAGCCTGCATTTGCCGCCAGCGGTAGCGCTTGAGCGGATGCTCAGGGTCCTGGGGCACATAGATGATCAGCTCGTCCGGGTAGCTGTATTTCTTGCAGATCGAGAACACCATGCAGCCGGTCATCCGCAGCCGCATCAGGCCCAGGGTCCTGAACCAGACCTGCTTGTCGCCCATCCAGGGATGAATTTCACCCTCGATCACCGACAGCAGCATGCGGTGATCGGCCGGCTCGATATCGCCGGTCAACAGTGCCTGCTCGGCGGCGGCCCTGACGGCGGCCTTCTGATTGGCGATGAACTGGTCACGCAGGGTGACTTGCGCGCTGGCGTCTTCGGGGTAGAAAAATGATTGCAGGTAGGCCTGGTATTTGGCGCCGATATTGAGGTTTCGACACAGCGTCAAAAACTGGCTGACCTTCAGGTTGATCGCCACCGAGTGGTAGGTGCCGGAGGTGCCGGTGGCTTGCATGAACCCGGAGGTCTTGTGGTAAGCGCCCTCCTTGCACTCGTAGGCCTCAAAGTTGTGCAAGGCCGCTTCCAGCAGGGGCAGTTTCAAAAACTCGAAATCCCCCGCCTCGACTTCGGCAATCCCCACCGCCAGCGGGCGGCGCAGGCACAACAGGGTTTTGTCGACATCGAGGTCCAGTCGGTACTGATCCTTCAGGGCTGTGAGCAGCAAGGGCCGGGCGAAGTCGTCGATGCCCTGGAAGGAGGCCATCGTCTTGTCCAGTTGCGTCTGGGTGGTGAGGTTGGCAAGAAAACGGCCGGTCACCTCATTGCGTTGCTCAGGCGTGGCGTTCGCGAGCCACGCTGGCATGACCGTGCTGGCGTCCTTGAGCGCCTGCTTGCGGGCCGGCGTCGCGCTGATCAGCCAATCAGGACTGCTGCGCTCCAGGAAGTCACCGTGCAAGCTTTGGGTGGCGTTGAGCTTTTTCACCGGCTCAGGTACGTCGTTGGTTGGCACGCCCGGCGAAGAAAGCTGGGATGAAGAGTCCATCGTGTCACTCCTTTGAAATGGACTGACAGCACATCACGGCGCCCGCTAGGCCAGGCGGTGCATATATGACGTCGTGCGCGTTCGGGGCGGGGCGCCGGCAGTGGTATTCCTGTACCGCCTGCGGGGTCACCACATTCGATTTCCTGTCGCTTCTCTCAAACAGGTAAAAGGATTTCATCATGCCCACCCCGAGCACCCCCACGACCCTGAGCCAACTGCCCGCCCAGGCCATCCATGCGCATTTCGCTACGCGCCCGGCCTTGTATTCCGTGGTGTTCAATACCCTGCGCGACCGTATCCTGGAGCGCTATCCGTCGCTCAAGCTGGACTTGGCTACCGTCAAGCTGGCCATCCCGCACCCCGATGGGGTGTACACCTACCGGTCGTTGATGGAAGTTGCCATCGCCCATGTGCTCAACCCACAGCTGCTCGACCTGCAGCCAAAACGCGAGCTGGCGTACTACTTGACGCAACAGATCCCCACGATCCTCAAGCCTGATGCCGCGCCGCTGATCGACATGCAGGCAATCGCAAGCATCATTGATGAACTGCCCGAATCGATTCACCTGTATTTCCAGGCTGCGCTGGCCGACTACTGGAGCGAAACCGACAGCCATGGCAGCAGCCGTTGGCAGTGGCTGGGCGAATTTCTCAACGGCCGGATGACGGCAATAGCCGCCAGCCAATCGAGCTTGAACCCGACCCAGCGGGACATGCTCAGGGTCGTCGCTACCTGGCCGGTGCAAGCCGAGCGCCTACCCCAATCCTCACCCGCCACCTATGTTTATTTGATTGAGAACACATTCACCCATGCCGGCGAACAGGTCAGCCTGCTAACCCCCGACCTGCTGCTGGTGCGCGACAAGCAGGTGCTGCTGTACAGCGTGGCCGGGGATATCCAGGCGTTTGACGGCCTCGATGACTTCGGTGTTGCCTGGGGAGCCAGGATGCAGGCGCGCTTCCAGTTCGACAGCCTTACGTGGCGGCGCAACGAACCGGACGGCAATGTGTTCGAGCAGCAGGCCGGCCTGATCCTCAATCAGCAACTGGAAGATCTGGCGACGTTGAAATTTCAGGGCCAGGACGAAAGAACGCTTGAACGACGCCTGGGAAAACTCACCGATCCGGCGCTGCTGTTTACCCAGGTGCCGACAGCCGCTGAGCCGACCTTGCAAAAGGTCAATGAGCAACTGCCGCCATGGCTCGCCCAGGCCAGCGCCACCGACCGTTTTGCCTACCATCGCCACGTACAGGACATGGCGCAGGTGCTGCAACGCAACCAGGGCCGCTCGTTCAACGAGGGCATTGAAAACATCTACGGTTTCAGCCGCGCCGCGCTGCGCAAGCAGATGCAAGCCGATCATGGCGACTGCGACCCTGACGAAGTGGTGCTGGACTTTGCCGTGGCCGCCGGTTATCCAGGCGGCGCCGGTATTATCGAGCATGTGCGCATGTCGCTGACGGAGTTGGCGCTGAAGAACCTGGCCGGCAAACCTAAAGGCACACTCACGCTGTCCTCCAAAAATGCAACGCCCCTTCCAAGCTGGCTCAATGAAGACTACCTGCTGGGCAGTACCGGGCTGATCCAGCGTGTCGATATCGGCGCCACCTATCCACAAACAATCAAAGACACCTTGTTGTCCGACACGGTTGACGCGCGCCGCCGGGAAACCCTGTTTACCCGCGAACTCAAGGTCAAGCTGCCGATGCAGGCACTGGAATACAAGATTCGCGGGCAGCATGGCGTCACCGTCACCGGTTATCGCTACGTCAAAGCGTTGATGGGTGAAATGCCCTCGGACCGAATCGTCGACGAACAGGAGATTGTTCTGCGCCCATTGGCCCTGTGCCGCAAGCCCGGGGCCGCACCGGATGAAGTCAACAACGCGTTCATTATCGAGCCGCGTGATACGAGTGTCGGCCCGCACCTGCTGTACCAGCCGCTGTATGCCGAGGCCCTGCATGAATACCCGACCCGCCAGGCCTTGCTCGACGCACTGGCCGCGCCCGGTGCGTTGCAAGACACGGTGCTGGCGTGGCTGAGCGACACGGCCCGCCCCATCTATGACCATGGCGGCATCAAGGAACCGCACATCATTCGTTTCCTGCCCGGGGATGAATTCAGCATCCCTGAAAAGCCAGCACCTGCGACGCTCGCCGTCGATGAAGGCGCGGGCGAATGGCTGCAATCGCAAGTCAACGGTCAACTGCTCAATCATCTGTTCGGCAGCACGGCACGGGCCTTGGTCGACCTGGCGGACCGCGAGTCGGTGTCCAACCACGAAAGCCGCTGGGCCGTCGTGATGGAAGGCGCGTGGTTGCTGTTCAATACCCTACTGTTACCGCTGGTACAGGGCCCGGCCATGCTGGCTGGTTGGTTCATGGTGCTGGTCAGCAGCCTGGAGCAGGATCTGGCCGGCCTGGACAGCAACGATCCCACCACCCGTGAGGTGGCCCTGATCGATCTTTTGCTCAACACCGCCATGGTGCTGCTGCACGCCACTGCCCGTTCCGATCGGTCTCGACAGCCGTTGTCGGAGCCCTCCGCGCAGGAGCATGCCCTGCACCTGGAAACGTGGCACCGCTCGGCGGGACTGCCCGCTGCGCAAGAAGCGCCCATAGTGCGCCATGGCCCAGTATCGCTGCCCGGTGAACCACCGGCGACCGGCCACACGGCCCTGGACTTCGGTCACTCGATTGCCAGCCCTCAAGCCGGCGCGAAGTTGCTCAAGGCGCTGCTCGATGTGCAAGTTCCGTGGCCCACTCCGCTACCCTCCCCTCTAACACACGGTGTTCTCAAAGGGCTGTACTGGATTGACGGCAAGTGGCACGCCAGCATCGGCGGGTTGTTGTTTCAGGCGAACGTGGTGCCGGGTTTCAACGAGGTCTACCTGGTGCATCCGGACCATCCCCAGCATCCCGGCTTCAAGCTGGTCAGCGATGGCCAAGGGCATTGGCGGCTGGACCGGCGTGCCAGGCTGGAGGGTGGCATGCCCAGGGACAGCTTGAGTGGGTGGAAGTCAAAGCGTGACCAGCGTATTCGCACGTTAAAACAAGAATTTGACGCGCTCTTGATAGAGATGAATTCAGAAGTGATCTCTACCGCTGTGTTGGAGTCCATCTTGAATACGACCCGCGCCAATCTGGCCGACCAGGCAACACTTCTGAGAAAGGACTGGCTACTCCTCGGCACCTCAGCCAGCATCCCGCAGCTTCACGCCCAGGTCGCCAGGCGCCACGCGGCCAGGCGAGTCGATACAGCACATGCCAGGGCCCAGTGGGAAACAGCACTCGACAACTACCAACAAAACGGCCGGACATTGATCCCTGTGATGCAACGAATCGAAGCCAAGGCCGATGAACTGATGCAAGCCGACCGCACAGATTCCACACGCAGGCAAACACGAGATAAGGCCACAAGAATCATCTATAGCTACTGGAGTTCGGTCTTTGCGTGTCTGGCGCAAAAAATGGCCGACACTCTGGTAAGCGACAACGGCGAAAACTCCGACGAGCTCGGTGAGCGCGCCAATCGAGAATTACCGGAAAACATCACACATGCCTACGATGAGTACATCAACACCAAAAAGCGCCAAGTAGCGGCCCTCAATCAAATGATCGAGCCGGCAGAAAAGATCGAGACCTTCCTCAAGCAAGCCGACCCTGCACTGCGCCCATTACTGTTGGAAGGAGACCCTTCCGATCAAAACATCTCCTCAGTGGCGATCAAACAGCATGCACTGCTAGTGTTCACTGATTTGGTGTTCAATCGAACCCATCGCCCAATGGGGGTGATGGAGTTTCCGTTCATCCGTGTACTCCACGACCCCCAAATCGTCAGCATTGTGCTCGCACATACAGAAATGCGCACCACCTCAGGCTACTCGACGGTGGAGCAAATCAATGTCCTCAAGGGTGCCCTTGAGCGCTATGAGCAACTGGAGAATGCCGTTAAGTCGTTGTACGAAATGAACTCCGGTTTCGTGCGGGAGGCTTATCGCGTGTCGTACCTGGAACACCTGGGTGAGGCACGTTCAAGCCTTGAGGCGCAACTGGCCAACTTGATCCTCGTTGAAGAAAAGATTGCCCCCAGGCCGGCTCTCGACAAAACCAAACGACAAAAATCCACCACCCGGCGGGTGATCAAAACCGCAGACAAGAAGAGTCTGGTGGGCGACATGCGTACGCACCAGCCCAATGAACCGGGCAATTATGTCGACATTGCCGACCCACTCACCGGCGCAATCATCGCCTCTTACCACGAACATCCCAGCGAAGGCGTTTGGAAAATCGTCAAGCCCGAGAGTGTGCCGGCAAAAACGCCCGCGCCTGTGGTTCGCTCATTGAAAAGAATCAAAGCGGATGCACAAACCATCGAAAACGAGCGAACCAGTATCAATGAACGTATTAGCTTCCAACAGCGCAAACTCCAGGAGCCCAGTCAACGCGAGACAGTCAACCCCAGGGATTGGGAGGAGATGCTGAGTCAACATGCGGCAAAATTTTCAGCATTGGCCAAGGAGCTTGAGAGCGCGACTGGCGAAGAAGCCGCTGCCCTGCGCAAGCGCTACGATGACGCGGCAAAAGCTGCCTCTAAACAGGCTCACAAGGTGTGCGCCGAAGGGTATCTGTTACAGCGCCCCAAAGCCTACAAGGTCGATTATTTACACACACATGGTTTTGTTGATATCAACCTGGTGAAGAAAAAAAACGTATTCCACTGAAGGCCGGTGACTTTCTCACCGAATATGTCATACGTGACAAACGTAAAATCAAACCAGGAATAAAGTGGGAGGAAGCTAACCTGTGGTACGCGCACTTCCATTACACCTCCGTCGACTCTCCCGTCTCACCGCCTAATTACGGCCACCTGAAGACCCCAGCAGAACGCCTGTTTACGCGCAAAGAACTGATGGAGCGGGACAAGGCCAATAACCGCGTCGTGATCTATCTGGATGACGCACGGATCGATGCGCCGCTTGATCAGAAGCTGTTCCTGCACCTGGAGGTGTACGGTCGTTCTTGATCGTTTCCACTCGTGGGAACGATCAAGAAGCAGGGTTCAGAGGGCTGATACAAGCCAGCCGCGTGCTGCCCAATTGTCTATGCTCTGTAAGACAGCCTTGCGCACGAGGGTTTTATGAACGATCCAGCCAACAACAAGCCGCCAACCTTCTGGCAAATGCTCCACAGCGTCCTGGCAGCGGCCTTTGGTGTTCAGAGCGGCAAGAACCGCACCCGTGACTTTACCCACGGCAAGCCCAGCCACTTTGTGATCCTGGGCCTGCTTTTCACGGCGGTATTTGCCTTGACGTTGTTCGGCATCGTCAAGCTTGTGCTGCACTTGGCCGGGGTTTAACGCAGCAGTAATTGCAGGCTGAACGGGTACCGGTAGGATGCCGGCTTGCCTACGGCCGACAGTGCGCGAAAATCCACCGACGGCGTCGACGCCTGCAACTGTCGCGCCTGGTCGGCATCGATCAGTTGGAACAATGCTTGTTGACGGTCGCGCGTGCCGGTCGCGCCGATATCGATACCCTTGGCATGGTCATTGATCAACACCATCGCCCATCCGCCCAAAGTGAAGTGCCCTGCCACCAAGGTACTCAGGCGCCCATCCAAGCGTGCCCTGAGGATTTCTGGCGAGCTATTGAGCGCACTGAACAACACGTCTTTACCCGGCACCCGCCCGCTGTCTTGCAGGGCCTGCATGGCACCCAGTGCCATTTCATCATTGGCCGACCACACCAATGCGGCCTGCGGGTAGCGTTTGAATAACAGTGTGGCCTGCTCAAAGGCACGCTGGCGGTTCCACTCACCGTAGACAAGCTGACGCAGACGCACTTGGGGGTGCTCGGCCAACGCACGGCGCAAACCTTTTTCACGCAACTGCGCAGCCGGGGTGTTCTTGGCTCCGGAAAACGCCAACAGCTCAAGGGATGCCCCTGGCGCGAGCGGGGCATGGTTGCCTAGCAGGTCGATGAGCATCAGGTAACCGGCCTGCTCATCGTCGGCCACCAGGCTGCCGATCCACTCAGCGTCTTTATGGGCATCCAGCAATTGCACCTGATCGCCGGTCAGTGCGTTATTCACAATCAGTAGCTTGACCCCACTGCCCCGGGCCATGCGCAAGATCGGCGGGGCTACATATTGCTCATTGACCAGCACCAGATAGTCGGGCCGCTGACTGCCTTGCAGCGTCTCACGGGCTTGTGCCAGGGTGTTATCGGCATTCCGCTCGGAATAGCGCACGCGCAAATCCAGGCCGAGGTCCTTGGCGGCGGCCTGCATGAATTGCGCATAACTGACCCAAAAGGTTTCCGTGGACGAGCCTGGGTTAAGAAAAACCACCGACGCCGCCCGGGCCATCGCCCCGTACGTCGATCCTGCTAACCACATACACGTAATCAGAACCTTCAACATGGTTGTTTCGAGCCTGGAATATTGATCGCCATAATAGTGGCAATGCGACAGCAAATCGAGGCTCAGTCAACGCTCTTTTACTGGTGGCTGACCCAGAACACGGCCGTCCCGACCACCAAGATGATCAGGAACAGAATGGCCCAAGCATCCACGGTACTGTCAGGTTTACGGGCTTTGGTGGAATTGCTCATTGCATCGCCTCTTGTCAGTTTTATAGGTGACGGCACTAAGACTCGACCACAGTAAAGACCAGAGTTGCCCCTATGACAAATGTGGGTATGGCGATAACAGTTCTCATTAGTCAGTTTGGTTATTTACATATACCCAAACATCACTTTTGCGCATATACGCAAACTGGTATCGTGCGCCGGCTCCGTTGGGAGTGCGCGGCCGTGCGCGCAGATTTGCCGAGAACAGGACCTATATGTACGTATACGACGAATACGATCAGCGCATCATCGAGGACCGCGTCAAGCAGTTCCGTGATCAGACCCGACGCTACTTAGCAGGTGAACTGAGCGAAGAAGAGTTCCGCCCTCTGCGCCTGCAAAATGGCCTTTATGTTCAGCGCTTTGCGCCGATGCTGCGGGTCGCCGTGCCCTATGGCCAGCTGACTTCGCGCCAGACGCGAATGATGGCCAGGATTGCCCGCGACTTCGACAAAGGCTATGCCCACATCAGTACCCGCCAGAATGTGCAGTTCAACTGGCCGGCCCTGGAAGACGTGCCGGACATCCTGGCTGAACTGGCCACTGTGCAAATGCACGCCATTCAGACCAGCGGTAACTGCCTGCGCAACGTGACCACCGATCAGTTTGCCGGCGTCGCTGCCGACGAGTTGATCGACCCACGGCCGTGGTGCGAGATCGTGCGCCAGTGGACTACCTTCCACCCTGAGTTCGCCTACCTGCCGCGCAAGTTCAAGATCGCCATCAATGGCTCGACCTCGGACCGCGCCGCCATCGAAGTGCACGATATCGGCCTGGAGCCGGTGTACAACGCTGCCGGTGAGCTGGGTTTCCGCGTGCTGGTGGGTGGTGGATTGGGCCGTACCCCGGTGGTCGGCGCGTTCATCAACGAGTTCCTGCCGTGGCAGGACCTGCTGAGTTACCTCGACGCCATCCTGCGGGTCTACAACCGCTACGGCCGTCGTGACAACAAGTACAAAGCCCGGATCAAGATCCTGGTCAAAGCGCTGACCCCTGAGGTGTTTGCCCAGAAAGTCGACGCCGAAATGGAACACCTGCGCGGCGGCCAGACCACCCTGACCGAAGCCGAAGTGCACCGCGTCGCCAAGCATTTTGTCGATCCTGAATATAAAGCCCTGAGCAACCAGGACGCCGAACTGGCCGCCCTTGACCAGCAACACCCAGGTTTCGCCCGCTGGCGCACGCGCAACACCCTGGCGCACAAGAAGCCAGGCTATGTGGCGGTGACCCTGTCGCTCAAGCCCACCGGCGTTGCCCCAGGCGATATCACCGACAAGCAGCTGGACGCCGTTGCCGACCTGGCCGAGCGCTACAGCTTTGGCCAACTGCGTACCTCCCACGAGCAGAACATCATTCTTGCGGACGTCGAGCAAAGCCAACTGTTCACCCTGTGGGGCGAGTTGCGCGAAGGCGGTTTTGCCACGCCGAACATTGGCCTGTTGACCGACATCATCTGCTGCCCGGGCGGCGACTTCTGCTCCCTGGCCAACGCCAAGTCGATCCCGATTGCCGAATCCATCCAGCGCCGTTTCGACGACCTGGACTACCTGTTCGACATCGGCGAGCTGGACCTGAACATCTCCGGTTGCATGAACGCCTGTGGTCACCACCACGTCGGCCACATCGGCATCCTGGGCGTGGACAAGAAAGGCGAAGAATTCTACCAAGTGTCCCTGGGTGGCAGCGCCAGCCGCGATGCGAGCCTGGGCAAGATCCTTGGCCCATCCTTCGCCCAGGAAGCCATGCCCGAGGTGATCGGCAAGCTGATCGACGTCTACATCGAACAGCGCACCGAAGATGAACGTTTCATCGACACCTACCAGCGCATCGGCATCGACCTGTTCAAGGAGCGCGTCTATGCAGCGAATCATTAAGAACAACGAAGTCGTCGACGAAACCTGGCACCTGCTGCCCAAGGACGCGAGCTTCGACGGCATCTCCAACTGCGACGACCTGATCGTGCCGCTGGCCCTGTGGCGCGAACACGGCCACGCCCTCAAGGCCCGCGATGGCGGCCTGGGCGTGTGGCTGGACGCCGATGAAGAAGCCGAGGAAATCGGTGACGACGTGGAACACTTCCAGGTCATCGCCCTGAACTTCCCGGCGTTCACCGATGGCCGCAACTACTCGAACGCCCGCCTGCTACGTGACCGTTATGGCTACAAGGGCGAACTGCGGGCGATTGGCGATGTGCTGCGTGACCAGTTGTTCTACCTGCACCGCTGCGGGTTCGATGCCTTCGCCTTGCGCGCCGACAAAGACCCGTACGAAGCGCTGGAAAGCCTCAAGGACTTTTCGGTGACCTATCAGGCTGCGACGGACGAGCCGCTTCCGCTGTTCCGTCGACGCTGAGTATCAAAATGTGGGAGGGGGCTTGCCCCCGATGACGGAGTACCAGTCAACAGATTCGTTGCCTGATCCACCGCTATCGGGAGCAAGCCCCCTCCCACATTTGGTCCTGCTTGGCTCTGCAAATTTAGGTGGGCAGACCAAGGCCAACGTCGCCCCGTGCATTGCGCTGGTACGTGACCAGTGGTTCATCCCCCGGCGCCCCCGCCAATACCGCGTGGCCATGAAGCAATCTTCACACTATAGGGTGAGCATTCGCTGTAATCGAACTGTCCTCTACTGATCAGCAGTTTTTAACCTCACTGACGACTGGAGTTCCTTATGGCGAAAATCAACCTGGCCCAGCAACTGGCGACCACCCTTGAACAGGCGGGTATCAACCGCATCTGGGGCCTGACCGGTGACAGTCTCAATGGCCTGACCGACGCACTGCGCAGCATGGACAGTATCGAGTGGATGCATGTGCGCCACGAAGAAGTCGCCGCCTTTGCCGCCGGTGCCGAAGCCGCCGCCACGGGGGAGTTGACGGTGTGTGCCGGCAGTTGCGGGCCGGGCAACCTGCATTTGATCAATGGTTTGTTCGACTGCCATCGCAACCATGTGCCGGTGCTGGCGATTGCTGCGCAAATTCCGTCGTCGGAGATCGGCCTCAACTATTTCCAGGAAACCCATCCCCAGGAACTGTTCAAGGAGTGCAGCCATTTCATCGAGCTGGTGAGCAACCCCGAGCAGATGCCCCAGGTACTGCACCGTGCCATGCGCTCGGCAATCCTCAACCGCGGCGTAGCGGTGGTGGTGATTCCGGGGGATGTGTCGTTGCTTGAAGTGGAAGATAAACTCAAGCCCTGGCCAGCTCTGCACGCACCGCGCACCTTACCGGCTGAGCAGGACCTGCAACGCCTCAGCGAGATCCTTCAGGGCAGTGAAAAGGTCACCCTGCTGTGCGGCAGCGGCTGTGCCGGTGCCCACGACCAAGTCGTAGCGCTGGCCGATGCGCTCGGCGCGCCGGTGGTGCACGCGTTGCGCGGCAAGGAACATGTGGAGTGGGATAACCCGTTTGACGTGGGCATGACCGGCCTGATCGGTTTCAGTTCCGGTTACCACGCCATGCTCGACTGCGACACTTTGATCATGCTCGGCACCGACTTCCCCTACCGCCAGTTCTACCCCACCGATGCCAAGATCATTCAGGTTGATCGCGACCCGCAAGCCCTGGGACGACGCGCCACGCTGGATCTGGGCATCGCAGCCGATGTCAGGGAGACCATCGATGCCCTGCTGCCGCGCCTGACCCGCAAGACCGATCGCAGCTTTCTTGAGACCTCGTTGAAGCACTACGAGAAGGCCCGTCAGGGGCTGGATGACTTGGCGCAACCCTCCAAGGCGAATCGACCGATCCACCCCCAGTACGTCGCACGCTTGCTCAGCGAGCTGGCCGACGATGATGCGATCTTCACCGCCGACGTCGGCTCACCCACGGTGTGGGCGGCGCGTTATTTGAAGATGAATGGCAAACGCCGGCTGATCGGCTCGTTCAATCATGGCTCGATGGCCAACGCCATGCCTCAGGCCATCGGCGCCCAAGCGGCATTCCCTGGGCGCCAGGTGATTTCGATGTCGGGCGATGGCGGTTTTACCATGTTGATGGGGGATTTCATTTCACTGGCGCAGTTGAATTTGCCGGTCAAACTCATTGTGTTCAATAACTCGTCCCTGGGGTTTGTGGCCATGGAAATGAAGGCTGCCGGGTACCTGGACACTGGCACCGAGCTGAAAAACCCGGACTTCGCGGCCATGTCCAATGCCATGGGCATCCTGGGGATTCGCGTGGAGCAATCCGAAGACCTCGAGCCGGCTTTGCGCCGCGCATTGGCCCATGATGGCCCGGTGCTGGTAGACGTGGTGACCGCCACTCAGGAACTGGTGATGCCGCCAAGTATCAAGCTGGAACAGGCCAAAGGGTTCAGCTTGTATATGCTCAAAGCGGTGATGAGTGGGCGCGGGGATGAGGTGATTGAACTGGCCCGGACCAACTGGCTGCGTTAAACGAAAAGGTGGGAGGGGCTTGCTCCTCCCACACCTGAGCGCATTGCCCGATCAAGCCTTCTGTTTTTCCACCCATTTGCCGTAGGCATCGATAAATGCTTGCAAGAATGGTTTGGTCTTTTCCGACACCTTGCCCGCCTCATCGAACACACTGCCCGCCCCACCCAGGTAAGCTTCCGGCTGCTGCATGCACCACACATCCAGGAACACCAGTGACTGGCGCAGGTGATGATTGGCGCCGAAACCACCAATGGCACCCGGCGACACACTGATGATCGCACCAGGCTTGCCGCTCCAGGCGCTTTGCCCATATGGACGAGAACCTACGTCGATAGCGTTCTTCAACGCTGCCGGTACGGAGCGGTTGTATTCCGGGGTCACGAACAGCACCGCGTCGGATGAACTCACCTGTTGGCGGAAAGTACTGTAGGCTGCGGGCGGTGTTGCACCGTCGATGTCCTCGTTGTAGAGCGGCAAGTCGCCGATTTCAACAATGTTCAACTTGAGATTGGCAGGCGCCAGCTCGGCCAAGGCCAGGGCGACCTTGCGGTTGATCGACGCTTTTCTCAAGCTGCCCACCAGGACGGCAATCGTGTAGACCTTGCTCATTGAGGTTTCCCGACTTCTGAATAAAGGAGCTTGTAGTTATAAAGGCTTAGCGGCGTGTTCACCAGAGGGTTTCGATGATTACCGGGGCGTTTTCCTTGCAGTAACCTGCGTAGGAAGTGTCTGAAAATATCAGCGAATAGTATTTTTTTCTTATAGGTAAACTACCCCGCTCCCTGACGGTCTACAGAACCGCAAATCGAGCGTTTATCTCCAGAGGTTCTAAACAGATGGCAGCAGTACTAGTCGGACAGTTCCATGCCAGAGACGCGGAAGGCCGCGTATATTCGGTGCATGAGTTCCAGGAATCCAACCCGGCGCAAGGCGACCTGGCTGGCTCGACGCCCACCACCACCTACAAGCTGGCCATTGGCGACCGTGTAGAGAAACTGGAAGGCGATGAATTCAAACTGATCCAGTCGGGGACCATTCTCGTCCGCGAATCGAAAACTACCCTGGCATCATAAGGGTCCCCGTTTGTACACCCGCTCAGTCCTGGCCATCGATGGCGTTGACTGGGCCGGGGCCATCAAGGACTGCGGATCTGCGTCACTTCGATGCCCTGCTCACTTTGTTTGAGCGTCACCACCAGTTGCCCTCTCTCCCCCTCCACCGCGTACATCGAGCGCTTGTAGCCCGACCGGTTGGACGCGGGGTACGCCTCCACTTGCTTGATCAAGGTAACCGCCAACACGGTGCCGACCTGCTCGTTCACTTTTTCCTGGGAACGGATGAACGTTTCAAGTGCAAGGCCTTCGGATGGGTGTTCCGTGGGGTCGTTGAAGAGGTAAGCCGCCACGCATCCCACGGTCACAAGAACCACGAGTTGCTTGGCCGTCACCCCGAAGAACGTCGAGGGTAGAGGCATTTGAGACCAGACCTGTTTTTTGCTGTAAGTACCGGCAAGCCGGCATTGGTCGTTGCTGATCAGACGCACCATTCTAATGAGGTCATGGCCGAGCGCCATAGGCCGGGGCGACCCGCGCAGTCTTTTTTGCGCCTGAGGGCTTGCACCATTGAATACCCATCGCGCTGCACATAGACTCCGGCCATGCGTTTACGTCATATCGAAGTGATTCAGGCCATCTTGCAAACCGGACACCTGGGCACGGCCGCCGAATGGTTGCAACTCTCTGTGGGTGAAGTAGACGCAATCCTGAAGGACGCCGAGTTGCAGCTGGGGTTCATGCTGTTTGCCAGCGTGCGCGGTCGGCTCCAGGCAACACGGGAAACGCTGGAGTTGCAGACGCACATTGCCCAACTGTACGAAGCCTTTGAGCCAGTACAGCGATTGGCCAGCCGTTTGAAACACCATCACGCTCCAACCCTGCGTGCCCTTTGCACCCCGCCCCTGGCCAACCAGCTGTTGCCGCACAGCATCGCCGTGCTGCGCAGACGTTTCCAGGATACGCCGTGCAATCTGTCGAGCCAGCCGACCCGGGATATCGTCAGGAGCCTGCTGCTGCACGAAGCGGATGTGGGCCTGAGCCTGCATGACCCGGAACATGCGCAAATCCAAAGCACGGTGCTGGCCCAGGGCAAGCTGCAATTGCTCGCGCCCCATGGCTGGCTCAAACCCAGGCAGAAGTACATTGCGCTGCAAGACCTGGCCGGGCAGTCGCTGATCGGACTTGAGGGGCATGACCCGCTCAGCCGCCTGCTGGATGCCAAGCTGCAAGCCCTGCGCCCGCTGCCGGTGGTGCAAACGCGGGTGCAGACGTACCAGATGATGCGCAGCATGGTCGAGGCCGGAGAAGGCTTGGCGATTGTCGACCCATTTACCGCCTTTGGTGCAAGGGAGGCCGGGCTGGATGTATGCCCGGTGTCGCCCCCCATACTGGTCAGCCTCTATGCACTGACCCTGAAGGACGGTGCGACATCACCAGCCTTGAATGCGCTGCTGGAAATAGTCACCCAGAAAGCCGAAAGCCTGGCTTGCAACGACACCAAACCCTTGTAGAAGCGAGTTCAGACTGCTTCCACCTCGGTCTTGAACAACCGATACCAGAAAATCGCCACCTCGCGTGTTTGTGGATCAATCCCGCGATAACGCAGTTGGTCTATCCCGCCCATCACGTACCCGCAGCGCTCATACAGGCGGCAGGCACCCAGATTATTGTTCTGGGTTTCCAGCATCATGCCCGGTAGGTTTTTCTTGCGCGCCCAGAACTGCGCCACATCCAGCAGCGCCTTGGCCACGCCATGGCGTCGCGCCGGCAACACCACGGCCAACTCATCAACATGCGCAAAACCGTTCCAGTTGGTGCTGACCACAATGTGCCCTACCGCACGGTCATCCAGGTAGGCCATGAAGATCGCACTGTCGGCGGCATCGCGAAAGCTGGCGAACTCTTCCGGGTCGATGCCATAGCATTTGCGATACGTCAGGACGCGCTCAACCGGCCATTGCTCGACGCGCTGGCCCATCTGCGGTATGCCATAGGCGCTGACCTCGAAGCTGAAGTCATTGCCCCATACGTATGCGTCGAAGCCTTCGTCGGCGACGCGCACACTGAGCCCTGGGTACTTCGGGTTCATCACAGCTTGCTGCATAAACATTCTTAACCCTTGATGCAATCGACGGTGTAACGACGGCCACTGCCGTCATCTTCGTGTTGCAGCCCATGAACATCGGCGACAAAACCGGGGAAACTGCTATCGAACGTGCGGGCAAATGCCAGGTAGTCGATGATTGACCGCGTTGATTCAGTAAAGCGCTCGCCGGGCATTATCAATGGAATGCCCGGTGGATAAGGCACCAGCATTACGGCTGCGACGCGTCCTGGCAAGGCATCGATGGATACCGCTTCAACTTCGCCTCTGACCAGTTGGTCGTAGGCATCGGCGGGTTTCATCGCTATCTGCGGCAATACCGTGTACATGCGCTTGAGATGCTTGGCGGTGGCGTTGCTACGGTAACAGCTGTGCAACTGGTCGCAAAGATCGCGCAGGCCCAAGCCCTGATAACGTACCGGCCCCTGGGCGTACACCGAGGGCAAACAACTGGCCAGGCTGACGTTGGCATCGTAACTGCGCTTGAACTCCAGCAACTCGGTGAGCAAGGTGCTCCACTTGCCTTTGGTGATCCCCATGGAAAACAACACGAGGAACGAATAAAGCCCGGTTTTTTCCACCACCAGGCCGCGCTCCCAGAGAAACTTGCTGACCACCGCGGCGGGAATCCCACAATCGCTCAAGGCGCCACCTGCATTGAGGCCAGGCATCACCAGGGTGACTTTGATCGGGTCCAGCAAGACATAATCTTCAGCCACATCGCCAAAGCCGTGCCAATCATCCTGGGGATGCAATAGCCAGTCCGCCGTGGCAACGCGGTCGATACCCGCCACCGATTGTGGCTGCCAGATCGAAAACCACCAATCCTCGGCAGCAATATGCTGGCGCAGATTGGCCAGCGCGCGGCGGAAACTCAGGGCCTCGTCGAACATTTCCTGCAACAGCGAGCGCCCGGCGGGGCCTTCCATCATCGCCGAAGCGACATCCAGCGAAGCGATGATGCTGTATTGCGGTGAAGTCGAGATGTGCATCATGAAGGCTTCGTTGAAACGGTCACGGTCCAGCTGCCGTGCGCCGCCATCCTGCACATGAATCATCGATGCCTGGCTGAATGCGGCCAGCAGTTTGTGGGTGGAGTGGGTGGTAAATACCAGCGGGCTGTCCGGTGTGCGCGAGGTGCCCATGCCATAGCGCCCGGCGAAAAACTCGTGAAATGCCGCATAGGCATACCAGGCTTCATCGAAGTGCAGCACCTCTACGCTATTACCCAATTGCTGCTTGATCAGTTCGGCGTTGTAGCACAGGCCGTCGTAGGTGGAATTGGTCACCACCGCCAGCTTCACCTTGGGTGGCCGGCCATATGCCAACGGGCTGGCGTCGATCTTGGCGCGGATTGACTCGGGGCTGAATTCGCTCAGGGGGATCGGGCCGATGATCCCCAGTTCGTTGCGCTCCGGGCACAGGTACAGCGGGATAGCGCCGGTCATGATGATCGAGTGCAACACCGATTTGTGGCAGTTGCGGTCCACCAACACCAGGTCGTCGCGACCGACCATGGAATGCCAGACGATCTTGTTGGCGGTGGAGGTGCCATTGATGACGAAGAACGTATGGTCGGCGCCAAAGTTGCGCGCGGCGCGGGCCTCGGCTTCGGCCAGGGGCCCAGTATGATCGAGCAGCGAGCCCAGTTCAGGGACAGAAACAGACAAGTCCGAGCGCAGGGTGTTCTCCCCGAAGAACTGGTGAAACGCCTGCCCCACCGGGCTTTTACGATACGCCACGCCACCGCCATGGCCAGGGGTGTGCCAGGAATAATTGGAATCGGCGGTGTGCTGCACCAAGGCCTTGAAGAACGGCGGTAACAGGCCGTCCAGGTAAGTGCGTGCAGAGCGGGCGACCTGGCGCGCCAGGAACGGTACGGTGTCTTCGAACAGATAAAGAATGCCGCGTAGCTGGTTAAGCTCGCTCATCGCATCGGCCGGCGCGTTTTCCAGGGTGACTTGCTCACCCAGGGCAAAGATCGGCAGGTTGGGTGCCCTCACCCGCGCCAGGCGGATCAGCTCGACCATGTTTTGCAGCAGGTGGGTATTTTCCCCGGCGCCTTCTGCTGCGATCAACATGCACGCCAAACCGTGATGGGTGGAAGCCACCAACCGCCCTTCGGCGTAGTCCACCGCAGAAAATATACTGAAGCCCTCTTGTTCCAACTCCCTGGCGATGCCTCGAACCCGGTCACCGGCAACGGTGTCGGCCTTGATGTCACGGTGCACGATAAGAATAGGGAACTTGAGGTCTTTGTACATGAGCGCTCTTACTCCGGAGGGCTTTGCACTCAGGGTAGAAGCTGGAAGCGAATGTGGCGAATGAAGATTTGGCAGCCCATCAAGATCAACTGCACTGCCCCGTGCTTATTGTTGTGTCAATTGAGTCCACAACGCCGGCGCACCCGCCGCCTTGGCAATCGCTTCCAGCCGCGCCACGTGCTCGGCCAGGTCCTGCTCGCTGGCGCGGATGATCGGCGTAGGCTTGCGATCGGCCGGCAGGCGGCGGATTTCCGAAGGGCGATTGCCGGAGCCTTCTGCCGAGCCGCTGCCATCAGAGGCATTACCAGCCAGGGACAGGCTGGTTTGCCCGCCGGTCATGGTCAGGTAAACGTCGGCCAGGATCTCGGAGTCGAGCAAGGCGCCGTGCAGTTCACGGCCGGAGTTATCGACACCATAACGCTTGCACAAGGCATCGAGGCTGTTGCGTTGGCCCGGGTGACGCTCACGGGCCATCATCAAGGTATCGAGGATCGTGCAGTGCTGGGAAATGTCCGCACGGTCCGTCTGCCCCATCAGGGCAAATTCGTTGTTGATGAAGCCGATGTCGAACGCCGCGTTATGGATGATCAACTGGGCGCCGTTGATGAACTCGAAGAACTCATCAGCGACTTCGGCAAAGCGTGGCTTGCCCTTGAGGAATTCATCGGTGATGCCGTGGACGCCGATCGCGCCTTCGTCACTGTCACGGTCCGGTTGCAGGTAAACGTGGAAGTGGCGGCCGGTCAGCCGGCGCCCCATCAGTTCGACGCAACCGATTTCGATGATCCGGTGACCATCGGTCACCGGCATGCCGGTGGTTTCGGTATCGAGTACAACAGATCGGATGGCCATCAGGGTTCAGCTCTCAACGGTGTGGTGTGCAATGTGATGTGGTGAATCAAAGGGCGCGATGTTAACACGTGAGCTGATTCAGCTCTGCTTGTAGCCGCGCACTTCATCCACGCCACGATTGGCCAACTGGTCGGCGCGTTCGTTGCCAGGGTGGCCGATGTGCCCACGCACCCATTTCCAGGTGATGTCGTGACGGTTGCATTGCTCGTCGAGCAACTGCCACAAGTCAGCATTCTTGACCGGCTCCTTGGCCGCCGTCTTCCAACCGCGCTTCTTCCAGTTGACCATCCACTCGTTGATGCCCTTCATCACGTATTGCGAGTCGGTCACCAGCAAGACGTTGCAGCGCCGCTTGAGCTCTTCCAGGCCACGAATAGCGCCCATCAGCTCCATGCGGTTATTGGTGGTATTGGCTTCACCGCCCCACAGTTCCTTCTCCACGCCCTTGCACACCAGCAAGGCGCCCCAACCGCCGGGGCCGGGGTTGCCCTTGCAGGCGCCATCGGTGAAGAGTTCTACGCTATCGGTCATCGGTTGTATCCATCAAAACGGGCTGGCGGTAATCGACCGACAGTATCCCGAGGCCGGACAAACCGGCCTGAAATCAAAAAAGGGTTCAGCGTTCGCTTTGCTTGCGGTTGACCTTGGCCATCGGCATCGGCACGAGCTTGCCAATGGGCTGGCGCGCAACCTGACGCACCGGCCGCAAACCGACCACGATCTTGCGCGCTACCAGTAGATAGAAGCCGCCGCCGGATAATTGCCAGGCACCCGCACGGCGTTCCCAGCCCGCCAGGCGGCCCTGCCACTTGGCTGTCGCAAGCGGCGGACGATAGCACCCGAAGCGACGTTTCTCCAGCGCAAAGCCCAGCAGGTTCAGCCAGTCTCCCACCCGCGATGGCGAGATGCAGCGCGCCTGACGCAGGCCATCACGGGCGAACACACGGCGCAAGCCCCAACTGCTCCAGGGGTTGATACCGACAATCAGCAAATGGCCACCTGGGCGCACGCTGCTCGCGGCTTCGCGCAGCAACCCATGGGGCGACAGGCAGAAATCCAGGCCATGCTGCAGCACCACCACATCAGCGGCGTGCTCGCTCAAGGGCCAGGCCTGTTCCTCACAGACGATTTCCACCCCCGGCAGCGGCGCGCCCAGGCGAACATTGCGTTGCACCTGGGGCGCCGAAGGCGGCGTCTGGGCCGAGGGGCCGTAATGCACCAGATAGCCGCCAAAGAACCGGCCCAGCTCGTCGTCGAGCATACGCCGCTCTTCGTCCAGCAGAAATTGTCCAATCGGCCCGGACAACCATTCGCGGGCCGCGCTGATCAGGGCCAGCCACTCAGGATCGGCCTGGGCGAACGCTTTATCAGTCATTGCATTCTCCAACTCGCCTAGACGTTCTAAGATGCACCAATGTGTTCAGCTTGGCGAATCGAAGAATGATACAGATCAGTGCCCTACCCGCCTTCACCGACAACTACATCTGGTTGTTACAAGACCCTTCCACCCTGCGCTGCGCCGTGGTCGACCCCGGCGATGCCGCGCCGGTGCTGGCCTGGCTCAAGCAGAACACCGAGTGGACCCTCAGCGACATTCTGGTCACCCACCATCACCATGATCATGTGGGCGGTGTCGAGCAACTGAAAAATATTACCGGCGCCAAGGTCTACGGCCCGGCCAATGAAAAGATTCCGGCGCGGGATGTAGCCCTGCACGACAATGACCGCATCAACGTGCTGGGCTGGGACTTCGACGTGTACGCCGTGCCGGGGCACACGCTGGGGCATATCGCCTTTTACCACCAGGGCGTGTTGTTGTGTGGCGATACGCTGTTCGCTGCCGGTTGCGGCCGCCTGTTCGAGGGCACGCCGGAGCAGATGCATGCCTCCCTGCAGCGCCTGGCTGCCCTGCCTGCCGATACACTTGTGTACTGCACCCATGAATACACACAAAGCAACCTCAAGTTTGCCCAGGCCGTTGAACCGGACAACATCGATATCGCCGAACGGGTGGAAAATGTTGCCCAACTTCGCGCCCGTGGCGAGATTACGCTGCCTTCGAGCCTGGCGCTGGAAAAACTCACGAATCCCTTTTTGCGCACCGCTGAAACATCCGTTAAACAAAAAGCGGACGAACGGAATGGCCGCGACAACCGCTCTGGGGCCGAGGTGTTTGCTAGCTTGAGGGCTTGGAAAGATAAGTTCTAAGAGGATGCAGTCTGATACGTAATTTCTGAATGGTTGACCGGAACCAAAGCGCTTTCTAGAATCGCCCGACATTTTTGCCCGGAACTTACTTCCAGCCAATGTCGTCATCTATTCGTAAATCCATTTCTTCAGACGCATTGACCCGCCTGGCTCAAGCCGTGGCGGTGGCCGTTTCCGCAACTCTGGCGGGCTGCCAATCGACCAATTACGCTGCACAATCCACCGTGCAACCCAAACCCAATCTTGCTGCCAAGATCAAGCAAAAACCTATTTGGCTATCAGAGAAGCCCAGCCCCGAAGTACCCCAGGATGTCTGGGAACGCATGCGTCGGGGCTTTCAATTGCAGGACGGTGTCGGCGTCAACCCACGCATCGAGCAACAGCGTCTGTGGTTCGCCAGCAACCCGTCCTTTCTGGAGAACGCCGGTGAACGCGGCAGCCTCTACATTCATTACATCGTCGAACGCCTTGAAGAACGCAACATGCCTCTGGAGCTGGCCCTGCTGCCAGTGATTGAAAGTGCCTACAACCCGATGGCTTATTCGCGCAGCGATGCGGTCGGCTTGTGGCAGTTCATTCCCTCCACCGGGCGCTACTTCAACCTGCGCCAGACCCGTGCCTACGACGGCCGCCGCGACATTACCGCCTCCACCACCGCCGCCCTGGACTATCTGACACGTCTGCATGACATGTTCAACGGCGACTGGCTGCTGGCATTGGCGGCTTATAACGCCGGCGAAGGTACGGTCAGCCGGGCGATCGAGCGCAACGAAAAGCTCGGCCTGCCTACCGATTACTGGAACCTGCCCCTGCCCCAGGAAACCAAGGACTATGTGCCCAAGTTCCTGGCCCTGTCCCAGGTGGTTCTGGCGCCGGAGGCCTACGGTGTCAACCTGAACCCGATTGCCAACACGCCGTATTTTGAAGTGGTTGAAGTCAAGCAAAGCATGGACCTGTCACGGGTTGCCGCGTTGGCCGAGATCGACGAAGACGAACTGTTCCAGCTCAACCCGGCCCTGAAACAACGCACCACCCTGGACGGCCCCCAGCATTTGCTGGTGCCGACCTCCAAGGCGCAGCTGCTCACCAGCACCCTTTCGACGATGAAGCCGGAAGAATTGCTGAGCATGCGCCCCAAGAAGCCGGTGTTCGACGAAGTCGAGACCAAGTCGGTGGCCGGGCGTACCCGCAGCTACAAGGTGCGCAGTGGCGATAACCTTACCTTGATCGCCAAGGCCAACAAGGTCGACGTGCATGACCTGCAACGCTGGAACAAGCTCAACGGCCAGGCACTCAAGGTCGGCCAGACCCTGGTGATGCAGGACACCCGCAAGGCCGCCGCGAGAAAACCGGTGCAGTACAAGGTCAAGAAAGGTGACTCGTTGTACATGGTCGCCAAGCGTTTCAACGTTGAGATGCAACATCTCAAGCGCTGGAACCCGCGCACCGGCCAGGCGTTAAAGCCAGGGCAGATGCTGGTGGTTTCCGGGCCAAGATAAAGCCCTCAAGAACACCGGAGGCTAATGTGGGAGGGGGCTTGCTCCCGATAGCAGTGGGTCAGTCAGCCTATGTATTGGCTGACATGCCGCTATCGGGAGCAAGCCCCCTCCCACATTGGATCGCCATCGCCCTAACTGGCTTTTTCCAACCCGAACAAGCTGTTACTGTACCGATCATAAAGCCCAAGCCGCCTGGATCGGATCTCTGACTTGAAGCGTCCTCTCCTTCTACTAACAAGTCTGGCCTTGAGCTTTGCTGCGAACGCGACGATTACCGAGAGCCACGGTTACGCGCAGTTCGGCTCACTCAAGTACCCGGCCAAATTCACCCATTACGATTGGGTAAACCCTGCAGCGCCCAAAGGCGGCACGCTGCGGGTTATGGCCTTTGGCACCTTCGACACGCTCAACCCCTATACCTTCAAGGGCACCAGCCCGGTTTCCACCGGCAATTTCCTGCAATACGGCGTCAATGAGCTGAACGAACCCTTGATGGTCGGCACCGGCCAGTACGCGCCGTCGGGCGACGAGCCCACTTCCAGCTATGGCCTGATTGCCCAGTCGGTGGAATACAGCGAGGACCGCAGTTGGGTGGTGTTCAACCTGCGCCCCGAAGCGCGCTTTCACGACGGCAAGCCGATCACCGCCGCAGACGTGGCGTTTTCCTATCGCACGCTGTTGACCGAAGGCCATCCGCAATACCGTACGAGCCTGCAGGAAGTGGCCCGGGTCGATATTCTCAACCGCCACCGCATCCGTTTTGTATTCAAGCGTGCGGGCAACCCGTTGCTGATCCTGCGCCTGGGCGAATTGCCGGTGCTGCCCCTGCACTACTGGAAGAACCGCGATTTCAAGGCCACCACCTTCGAGCCGCCGCTGGGCAGTGGACCGTACCGCATCACCAAGGTCGCCCCTGGGCGGCAGTTGGTGTTTGAACGGGTCAAGAATTACTGGGGCAAGGACCTGCCGGTCAACCGAGGCTTCTACAACTACGACAAGGTCGAGGTGGAGTTCTATCGCGACAGCGACGTGGCTTTTGAAGCCTTCAAGGCTGGTGAATTCGACATTTATATCGAGCATCAGGCCAAGAACTGGGCCACGGGCTACAACTTCCCGGCGGTCAATCGTGGCGATGTGATCAAGGCGCAGATTGCCCACCAGATCCCCACCCAGAGCCAGGGCCTGTTCATGAATACCCGGCGGCCCGCCTTCAGCCAGACCAAGGTCCGCGAAGCCCTGGGGTTGATGTTCGACTTCGAGTGGACCAACCGCACCCTGTTCAGCAGCGCCTACAAGCGTTCGGTGAGCTATTACCCCAACAGCGAATTCTCGGCCACCGGCCTGCCCGTGGGCCATGAGTGGCTGATGCTCTCGCCCTATCGCGACCAACTGCCGGCCGCACTGTTTACCCAGCCGTTCAGCCTGCCGCAGACCGACGGTCGCGGTATCCCCCGCGACACGCTGCGTCGCGCCCTGGCACTGCTCGGCGAAGCCGGCTGGAAACTGTCGGGCCAACGCCTGCTCAACAAGGATGGGCAACCGCTGCGCCTGGAGATCCTGTTGGTCAACCCGAACCTTGAGCGCATCCTGCAACCTTATGTCGAAAATCTGACCCGCATCGGCATCGACGCCCGCTTGCGCACCGTCGACCGGGCACAGTACAAACAGCGCCTCGATCAATTCGATTTCGACATGATTCTGATGACCCTCAACCAGACCTTGAGCCCGGGTCTAGAGCAGTGGCAGTACTTTCACTCCAGCCAGGCCACGATCAAAGGCAGCAAGAACTACGCCGGCATCGCCAACCCGGTGGTCGACCATCTGTTGGATCAACTGCTGGCGGCGCAGACCCGCGAAGAACAACTGGCGGCCGGCCGCGCCCTGGACCGCGTGCTGCTGTGGCAGCACTACAGCATTCCCAACTGGTACCTCAACTATCATCGCCTGGCGTACCGCAACCGGTTCGCCTTCGTTACCACGCCGCCCTATAGCCTGGGCCTGAGTGCGTGGTGGCTGAAAGCTTCGGAGAAAGCCCAATGATGTCTTTGCGTACTACCCTGTTCGCCAGCCTGTTGCTGTGCACCGCGGCCCAAGCCGCCCCGCAACACGCGCTGACCCTCTACAACGAGCCCCCCAAGTACCCCGCCGACTTCAAGCATTTCGACTACGTCAACCCCGACGCCCCCAAAGGCGGCACCTTCCGCGAATCGGCCATGGGCGGCTTCGACAGCCTCAACCCCTACATCAGCAAGGGCGTGCCGGCGGATAACCTGCCGTTGATCTACGACACCCTGGCCATGCAAAGCCTGGACGAGCCCATTACCGAATACGGGCTGGTGGCGGGCAAGATCGAAAAAGCCCCGGACAACAGTTGGGTGCGTTTCTACCTGCGCCCCGAAGCGCGCTTCCACGATGGCCATCCGATGCGCGCCGAGGACGTGGTGTTTACCTTCCAGACCCTGATCAAGGACGGTAACCCGCTTTACCGCAACTACTACGCCGATGTCGACGAAGTCGTGGCCGAAGACCCGTTGCGTGTGCTGTTCAAGTTCAAGCGCACCAACAACCGCGAATTGCCGCTGATACTCGGGCAGTTGCCAGTACTGCCCAAGCACTGGTGGGCGACTCGCGACTTCTCCAAGGGCAACCTGGAAGCGCCCCTGGGCAGCGGGCCGTACCAGGTGTCGGAGGTCAAGCCCGGACGCATGATTCGCTACGAGCGGGTCAAGGACTACTGGGCCAGGGACCTGCCGGTGAACAAGGGCTTCTACAATTTCGACACCCGCATCACTGATTACTACCGTGACAGCACCGTCTCCCTGGAAGCCTTGAAGGCCGGGCAGTTCGATTACTGGCTGGAATTCAGCGCAAAGAACTGGGCCAATGCCTATAACATCCCGGCGGTGACCCAGGGCCGACTGATCAAGGAAGAGATCCCCAACGGCAACCCCACCGGTATGCAGGGCTTTGTGTTCAATATGCGCAAGCCGATGTTCCAGGATGTGCGGGTGCGCAAGGCGATCAGCCTGCTACTGGATTTCGAATGGAGCAACAAGCAGCTGTTCAACGGCGCGTACACCCGAACCCGCAGCTATTTCGAAAACTCGGAAATGGCCGCCACCGGTTTACCTGGCCCGGATGAACTGGCGATCCTTGAGCCTTTGCGCGACAAGATCCCGCCCGAAGTCTTCACTCAGGCCTTCGAACCTTCCAAAACCGATGGCAGCGGCATGATCCGCACCCAGCAGCGCGAGGCTTACCAGCTGTTGCAAGCTGCCGGCTGGAAGATTGTCGATGACAAGATGGTCGACAGCACCGGCAAACCGGTGACTATTGAATTCCTGCTGGCCCAGACCGAATTCGAACGCATCCTGCTGCCGTTCAAGCGCAACCTGGCCGACCTGGGCATCGACCTGGTGATTCGCCGAGTGGATGTCTCGCAGTTCGTCAACCGCCTGCGCTCACGGGATTTCGACATGCTGGTGGGCAGCTTCCCACAGTCCACCTCGCCCGGTAACGAGCAGCGCGAATTCTGGAAGTCGTCCAGCGCCGACAAACCCGGCAGCCGTAACTACATGGGCCTCAAGGATCCGGCCGTTGACCAACTGGTCGAAGAGCTGATCGATGCCGGCTCGCGCCAAAGCCTGATTGCCCACGCCAGGGCGCTCGACCGCGTACTCCAGTTTGGTTACTACGTGGTGCCCAACTGGCACATCAAGACCTTCCGCGTGGCGTACTGGGACCACTTGGGTCATCCCAAGGTCTCGCCACGCTACGACGTGGGCACGGCCACCTGGTGGGCCAAACCCGATGTCAAACCGGCGGTCTCCCTGGACACCACACAAAACGCCGATGCGGCGAGCGGAGGCGATTGAATGCTGGCCTATATTGTTCGCCGCCTGTTGCTGATCATTCCCACGCTGTTCGGGATTTTGCTGATCAATTTCGTCATCATCCAGGCCGCCCCCGGCGGGCCGGTGCAGCAGATGATCGCCAAGCTGGAAGGCTTCGACGGCGCCACCAGCCGTATTGCCGGGGGCGGGGCCGAAGTTGCGGTGGCCGGCTCCAGCTACCGTGGCGCCCAGGGCCTGGACCCGGCGCTGATCAAGGAAATCGAAAAGATGTACGGCTTCGACAAGTCGGCGCCGGAACGCTTGTGGATCATGGTCAAGAACTACGCCCGGCTGGATTTTGGCGACAGTTTTTTTCGTGACGCCAAGGTCATCGACCTGATCAAGGAAAAGATGCCGGTGTCCATCTCTCTCGGGTTATGGAGCACCCTGATCATGTACCTGGTGTCGATTCCGCTGGGGATCGCCAAGGCCACGCGACACGGCAGCCACTTCGATGTGTGGACCAGCTCGGCCATCATCGTGGGTTATGCGATTCCGGCGTTCCTGTTTGCGATCTTGCTGATCGTGGTGTTTGCCGGCGGCAGTTATTTCGACTGGTTCCCCTTGCGCGGGCTGACCTCCAACAACTTCGACGAGTTGAGCGTTGGCGGCAAGATCCTCGATTACTTCTGGCACTTGGCCTTGCCCGTCACCGCACTGGTGATCGGCAACTTCGCGACCATGACCCTGCTGACCAAGAACAGCTTTCTCGACGAGATCAACAAGCAATACGTGGTCACTGCCAAGGCCAAAGGGCTGACCAACCACCGCGTGCTCTACGGCCACGTGTTCCGTAATGCGATGCTGCTGGTGATCGCCGGCTTCCCCTCGGCGTTCATCGGCATCTTCTTTACCGGCTCGCTGCTGGTGGAGGTGATCTTCTCCCTCGACGGCCTGGGCCTGATGAGCTTTGAAGCGGCAATCAACCGCGACTATCCGGTGGTATTCGGCACGCTGTTTATCTTCACCCTGCTGGGGCTGGTCGTGAAACTGATCGGTGACCTCACCTATACCCTGGTCGATCCGCGTATCGACTTCGCCAGCCGGGAGCATTGAGATGAACCTGTCCCCCCTCAATCGCCGCCGGTTCGAGCGGTTCAAGGCCAACAAACGTGGCTGGTGGTCGCTGTGGCTGTTCCTGATCCTGTTCGGGCTGAGCCTGGGCGCCGAGCTGATCGCCAACGACAAACCCCTGGCCGTACATTACGACGGCGACTGGTATTTCCCGGCGCTCAAGCGCTACCCCGAGACCACCTTCGGCGGCGAATTCCCCCTGGAAGCCAACTACAAGAGCCCGTATATCCAGGAGCTGCTCAAGGCCAAGGATGCCTGGACCTTGTGGGCACCGATCCCGTTCAGCTACCAGAGCATCAACTACGACCTGAAGGTCCCCGCCCCTGCCCCCCCTTCAAGCGTCAACCTGCTGGGTACCGATGACCAGGGGCGTGACGTGCTGGCGCGGGTGATCTACGGCTTTCGCGTATCGGTGCTGTTTGCTCTGACCCTGACCGTGCTCAGCTCGATCATCGGCGTGATTGCCGGCGCGTTGCAGGGGTTCTATGGCGGCTGGGTCGACCTGGCCGGGCAGCGCTTTCTGGAGATCTGGTCGGGGCTGCCGGTGCTCTACCTGCTGATCATCCTCGCCAGCTTCGTGCAACCCAACTTCTGGTGGCTGCTGGGGATCATGCTGCTGTTTTCCTGGATGAGCCTGGTGGATGTGGTGCGCGCCGAGTTCCTGCGCGGGCGCAACCTTGAGTACGTGCGCGCAGCACGGGCGCTGGGCATGCAGAACGGCGCGATCATGTTCCGCCATATCCTGCCCAATGCGATGGTCTCGACCATGACCTTTTTGCCATTCATCCTTACCGGCGCCATCGGCACCCTCACCGCCCTGGATTTCCTTGGCTTCGGCCTGCCGGCGGGTTCGCCGTCGCTGGGTGAACTGGTGGCCCAGGGTAAATCCAACCTGCAAGCGCCGTGGCTGGGCATGAGTGCCTTTGCCGTACTGGCGATCATGTTGAGCCTGCTGGTGTTTATCGGCGAGTCCGCTCGCGATGCGTTCGACCCGAGGAAATGAGATGAATCCGGACAATCTGATTGAAATCCGTGACCTCAGTGTCGAGTTTGTCACCGGTGAACATCACCACCGCGTGGTCAACCAGGTGAGTTTCGACATCAAACGGGGTGAGACCCTGGCACTGGTCGGCGAAAGCGGCTCCGGAAAGTCGGTAACGGCCCACTCGATCCTGCGGCTGCTGCCCTACCCGTTGGCGCGACACCCGAGCGGCACTATCGAATACGCCGGGCAAGACCTGCTGACCCTTAAAGAAAAGACCCTGCGGCATATTCGCGGCAACCGCATTGCAATGATCTTCCAGGAGCCGATGACCTCGTTGAACCCGCTGCACTCCATCGAGAAGCAAATCAACGAAGTACTCGGCCTGCACAAGGGCCTGACGGGCAAGGCCGCCACCCGGCGCACCCTGGAATTGCTGGAGCTGGTGGGCATCCCCGAACCGCACAAACGCCTCAAGGCGCTGCCCCACGAATTGTCCGGCGGCCAGCGCCAGCGGGTGATGATCGCCATGGCGTTGGCCAATGAGCCGGAGCTGCTGATCGCCGATGAGCCGACCACGGCCCTGGATGTCACCGTGCAGTTGAAGATCCTGGAGTTGCTCAAGGAGTTGCAGGCGCGGCTGGGCATGGCGCTGTTGCTGATCAGCCACGACCTCAACCTGGTGCGACGCATCGCCCATCGCGTGTGCGTGATGCAGCAAGGTTGCATCGTGGAGCAGGCCGAGTGCGAGACATTGTTCCGGTCGCCCCAGCACCCCTATACCCAGGAATTATTGGCAGCAGAGCCCAGCGGCGGGCCGGCCGGCAATGAGGTCGGCCCACCGTTGCTGGAAGTAGACGACCTGAAAGTCTGGTTCCCGATCAAGAAAGGCTTTTTGCGCAACACCGTGGATTACGTCAAGGCGGTGGACGGCATCAATTTCAGCCTGCCCCAGGGGCAAACCCTGGGCATCGTCGGTGAAAGTGGCTCGGGCAAGTCCACCCTGGGCCTGGCGATTTTGCGCCTGATCGGCAGCAAGGGCGGGATACGCTTCGAAGGCCAGCAACTGGACACGCTTACCCAGCAACAGGTGCGCCCGTTGCGCCGGGAAATGCAGGTGGTGTTCCAGGACCCATTCGGCAGCCTGAGCCCGCGCATGTGCGTCAGCGAAATCGTCGGCGAGGGCTTGCGCATCCACAAGATGGGCACGCCTGACGAGCAGGAAGCAGCGATTATCGCAGCGCTCAGGGAAGTGGGCCTGGACCCCGAATCCCGTCATCGCTACCCCCACGAATTCTCCGGTGGCCAACGCCAACGTATCGCCATCGCCCGCGCCCTGGTGCTCAAGCCGCGCCTGATTTTGCTGGACGAGCCCACCTCGGCCCTGGACCGCACGGTACAACGCCAGGTGGTTGAGTTGCTGCGCGGCTTGCAGGCCAAGTACAACCTGACGTACCTGTTTATCAGCCATGACCTGGCGGTGGTGAAGGCGCTCAGCCACCAACTGATGGTGGTCAAGCAAGGCCAGGTGGTGGAGCAAGGCGATGCCAAGGCGATTTTTGCCGACCCACAACATGCCTACACCCGCCAATTGCTCAAGGCCGCCTTTTTGGTACCTGCCTGACATCACATCAAGGCTGACGCCACTGGCGGTGTGTGTAAAGATCAGCCCTCGATCTCTCAAGGGATGGAGCCACCGCCATGTCGCTGAACACCACTGCCCGCCCCGCTCAGGCGCCTTGTTTCTGGCGCGACGAACGCTTGCCGTTTATCGAGGCGCGCACCATTGCCGACGGGCGCAAAGTCACCTATACCCGGCACGCCCATGAGCACTTTTCCATCGGCGCGATTACCGCCGGGCGCAGCTATTACCACTACGACATACAGACGTTCGAGATCAGCGCAGGCACCGTGGTGCTGATGAACCCCGGCGACGTGCACGCCTGTAACCCTATCCAGAATGAGCATTGGTCCTACCATATGCTCTACCTGGACACACCCTGGCTGACCGACCTGCAGCACCAGTTGGGTTTCAGCACCGACCAGGGTTACCGCCCGTTCAGCACCCCCTATACCCTAGACGTCTCGCTGTATAACGGCTTATTGGCGTTGTACCGACTGTTGGTGGATGAGCAGGCCGAACTGCTGCACAAACAGAGCGCGCTGGTGGGTTACTTCAGCGAAGTCCAGCAGCGTTTGAACCCCTCGCTTACGCCGATACGGGAGGTCAATCACAAGCTGGAGCGTGCAGCGGACTTCATCCGTGAACACTGCACCGAGGCGTTGAAGCTGGAGGACATTTGCCTGGCAGCCGAGCTATCGCCGTCGTACCTGATTCGCGCCTTCAAGCAGTATTACGGGCTGACACCCCATGCCTTCCTGGTCAATCGCCGTATCCAGTTCGCCCGCGCTCGATTGCGCGACGGCGAACTGATTGCCGATGTCGCCCTGGCCGCAGGCTTTGCCGACCAGGCGCACTTCCAGCGCACGTTCAAACAGCACTTTGCCGCCACGCCCGGGCAGTACCGCGAGAACCTCAAGCCATCAGCAAATAACCCACACTGGCCACCAGCAACGCGGCCATTGAGCGGTTGAACAGGCGCACGCCCTGCGGGTTGTTCAGGTAGCGACGCAAAAACGTCCCGGCATACGCCCAGCACGCTACCGACAGGTAGCAAATCACCAGGTAAAGCGCCGCAAACAGCCATACCTGCCCCGCATCGCCATCGGCCACGAACAGCCCCATCCCGGCCACGCATGCCAGCCAGGCTTTGGGGTTGAGCCATTGCATGATCGCGCCGTACAGCATCGATGGCGCGGTAGCGGCGCCTTCAGCGTCAAGTCGACCGTCATCCATCGCCAGTTTCCAAGCCATATACAACAGGAAAGCCACCCCGCCCCACTGGATCACCTGAGTCAGTATCGGCCAGCGCACCAGCACTTCATGCAGCCCCAGGCCGATCAGCACCAGCAGTAAAGTGAAGCCGACTGCCGCGCCGAACACATGTTTCTGGCTGGCGGCAAAGCCAAAGCGTGCACCGCTGCTCAGGGCAACCACGTTGACCGGGCCAGGGGTAATGGAGGTGGCCAGGGCGAAAGCAGCCATGGAAATGATCAAGCTCATTGCAGTCCCTTCTTGTTAAGTCAAACACAGGTGACTTCACGGTAAAGGCTCAGACACTGCGGATATTGAACAAAATGCCCCTTGGTGAACATTTGTGGTGATTCTGTAAAGGCGTGATTCCAGGCCACCTATCTCGGTTAAGGTAGGCGCCCTTTGGCCTTGACTCACTCTTCATGTCAACACTCAAGCACCTGCTGGTACTGCTCCCGCTGATCATCCTGTCCCAGTCTGCCCACGCCCAGCCCGGCGCTGTGCGTTGGCAGCCGTGCACCGACAGCCCGTTCGACAATTGGTTTGACGCTGAGCCACCGGAGGATCTGCTGTGCGGCTATGTTGAGGCGCCTTTGGGATATTCGGGCCACGCCAAGGCGGACAAGGTACGACTCGCGCTGACCCGCTTGCCTGCCACCAGCGTCAAACAGGGCAGCGTAGTGGTGATCAGCGGGGGACCGGGGCTGCCCGGGATCAACCCCTTCCTGGCCGATGACGACACCGTGGCCAGGCTCACGCGGTCCTACGACATTATCGGCTACGACCCGCGAGGCGTGGGGCAGTCAACACCGAAGATTTCCTGTGCCTTGCCCGAGCGAGACGAAAAAACGGTCATCGACGAAAACGACGTTGGCGCCTTGGAAGCCCAGGTCCGCAAAACCCTGGCCGCCTGCATCGAACATACCGGCGCAAAGGTCTTGCAGCACATGGGCACCGACGACGCGGTCAATGACCTTGATGTGATCCGGGCTGCGTTGGGCGAACCCGGTTTAACCGCAGTGGCCTACTCCTACGGCACCCAGGTCGCGGCACTCTATGCCGAACGTTTTCCAGCGCAAACCCGTGCATTGGTGCTGGACGGCGTGGTGGACCTTTCAGAGGACGATTACACCCAACTACTGAATCAGGCTCGCGGCTACCAGCAGACCTTCAAGCGCTTTGCAGCGTACTGCGCGAAAAACCGTGACTGCCCTTTACCGCCCGATGAGGCGGGAGCGAACGAGGCGTTTCATCAACTATTACGCCAGGTATACGACACAGCCTTGATCACGCCCGACGGGGACGAAGTGACCGCCGACGACCTATTGACCACCACTCAAGCACTGCTGCTGTGGTCCGACCGCTGGCCCGAGCTGATGGCTTTGTTGCAAAAGGCCAACGACAGGATCGCCGATGAACAGGTAGCCGGGTTGATTGACGAAAACGTCGGGGAAGATGCCGATGATGCCCTGAGCGTAATCTCTTGTGCAGACGTCGCAATCCCGGGTCGCGATGTTCAGTTATTGCGCAAACAGAGACAGGCGATTCGAGAGGCCTCGCCCTTCACCAATTACCTGGCGGTGCAGCAGTCGGGCCTGGAACTGTGCGACCTGTGGCCATGGCGCGGCACACTTTCAGCCCACGTGCCGGTGGCCGCACCGAGCCTGCCACCGTTGCTGTTTGTCGGCCAGCGATTCGATCCGACTACGCCCTACATCAACGCACGGCAGATGGCGAAATGGTTTAAAAGCCCACTGGTCACCCGTGAGGGAGACGGGCACACCCTGGTGCTCAACGGCATCGACCGCTGCGTGGACGAGGCTGTCGTCGACTATCTGCTGGCGCCTCGTGAGACCAGAACGGACAAGACCTGCCGCTAGCCAAGTGCCGAGTGGTGGGGCAAGAGCGTCTGGCTATCCGGTCGTCCCCACCGCCGGATCAAACCACCGCCGCCCGCTCGCGCACAAAGCGCGGCAACTGATCACCCGGCAATGCCTTGCTGAAATACCACCCCTGGATAAACAACTCAGGTCCCGTACTCAAGAACGCCAGTTGCTCGGCAGTCTCCACCCCCTCCACTACCACGCCCAGGTTCAACGCCTCACAAAACCGCAACATGCCGGTCAGCACTTGGGCGCCCTTGGGGTCGCGCTGGGCCACCACAAAACTGCGGTCGATCTTGATAAAGTCCACAGGGAACTGGTGCAGGTAACTCAACGCGGAAAACCCGGTGCCAAAATCATCGAGATACACTTTTGCTCCGGTGGCCTGCAGTTTATGGATGGTTTGGCGGGCGGCGGGAATATCGCTGACCAGCGCATCTTCGGTGATTTCCACCGACACCCGGCCATCGGCCTGGGCAAGAATTTCCACCAGGCGATCACCATAGGCAGCGTCCTTCAAGGTGGCACTGGAAATGTTTATGGTCATGGGCAGTTCAAAGCCGATCTTGCGCCACTTCTGATACTGGCGCACGGCCTGGGACGCCACCCACACGTCCACGTCCGGCATCAGCCTGGCTTGTGCCAGCCATTGCAGGAACTCCCAGGGTGAATGCACCGTGCCGTGGCTGTCCCGGGCGCGCATCAATGCCTCGCACCCGGTGCACAAGCCGGTACGGGTAGACACCTGGGGTTGGAATTCAAGGTAGAACTCGTAATCGCTGATCTGCTGGATCCGGCTCAATTCAACGGCCTGCCGCGCCAGGGTCCGGTGGGAGGCCATTACCGGATCGAACTCCAGCAGGCGGCCTTTTTCTTCGAGGCCGCGAAAGGTCATGTCAAGAGACTTGAGATAAACCGTGCCACCGTCGATGGACTGACGATGAATGGCCCGCACGTAGGGCGCATACACCAGCGTGCCCATGCCCAACAGCAACACTTGCAGGGCCACAGCCGCCACGTCGCCATGGGTGCTGAGGTAGGCATTGAGCAGCACCGGCGCGGTAAACGGCACGCTGGCCACCGCCGGCGAGACCCAGCCCAATTGCACCACCGTCAAAGCCACCATCGCGTTGAACGCCGGCACCAGTAGAAACGGTATGAACAAACGCGGGTTGAGAATGATCGGCAAGCCAAACAACAGCACCTCGCTGACGTTGAATAACGACAACGGCAAGCTGGCGATCGCCAGCAACCGCATGGAGTGGCTGCGGGAAAACACCAGGATCGCCAGCAGCAGGCACAAGGTCGCGCCCGATCCGCCGATAAACGCAAAACTGCCGAGCAGGCCGTTATTGAGCAGGTATTGGACCGGCTGCCCCGCCGCCAGCGCCGCACCGTTGAGCACCACGGCCTGGTCCAGTACATCGAACAACGGCTGCATGGCATAGACGCCGTGAATGCCGAAGAACCACAGCAGCGAATTCATCAGCGTTACAAACAACCCAGTGCTGTAAGGCGATTGCAACGCATCGAGCACCTGAGGCCCCTGCAATTGCGCCACGTAGGGAATCAGCAACAGCAACGTCAGTATCATCACCAATGACAACGCCGTGATCGCGCCAGGGATCACCATGTTGATGGTGCCCTTGAGGTTATGCCCAACCAGGTCTTCGTTGACCAGGCGTGTCCAGCGAAAACGGTGCAGCCAGGCAATGACCGGCACATTGATCAAGGGCGAAGCGATGGCAATAAACAGCAGGAAGGTGGCCGACGCCCGGGGATACTCGCGCAATACAAACGTGGCAACCACCACGTGGGTCAGGCACAGGAAGGCGACCGGCAGCTGTGGCAGGCGATGCTGGATCGCCAACATGTAACCGATGGAGGCCGCAACCAGCAAGGGAATCACCGAGCTGATCTGGTTGTGCAACCCCGCCAGGAAACTCACTACCTGGGGGGCGAACCCCAACGCCTGGGCGCACTCGGACAGGATCAGGAATCCGGCGGATACCAACAAACACGGCAGTATCCACAACAACCCCTCGCGAATCGCACGCAACGACTCGGTGCTGGCCAAGACCGCCAGGCGCTGGGTAAGGAAAAGTTTGAACAGCGTTTGCGCCATGAGCCGTCCTCTGCCCGTCACCTATTGCCGCTGGAAGCCAGGGCCGGAAACACACGCTAACGCTACACGCCCTGAGAGCAGGAGCGAAAGACTTTTGCCAACCCGTACCGCGCTTCTTGGGATAAAACGCACGATAGCCGCACCTATTTCCCACCGAATTATCGAACTTTCTGACTTGAAGCAACCCCTAAGGCTATCTGAGTCGGTATCATCCGCGTCTGTCTGCGTGTTAAAGGATGTTACAACTTGCAAACCAGCAGGTACGCAGTCAGGGAATCAGGCCTGGAACGACAACAGGCACAAAGGAGAGAGCTTCACTATGCAAGACAAGCGGTCAAGCAACATGCGTCCCCTATTTGTCACCATTTTGCTGTGGTTGTGCAGTGTGGTGCTGCTGTTTGTAATCAAGAATGTCATTGAGCTGTTCACCGGGCCTGTCGCTGAAACCTGGGTTGACCTGGCACTGGTGCTAGTCGCTTACCTGATGTTCTTCTTGCTGGCGCCGTTGCAGAACTGGATGCGACGCAGAGCCCGCAAACGTGCGCGCCTTCACCCCAGCGCGCACTCAGGCGATTCCAAGTCCCGTCCTTCGCACTAAGGGCACATCCTTGTCAGCACCCAGCGATACTTACCAGCTCGCCTTGGACAGGTTTTTGCGCGATCAGCCACACATCGCCGCTGAGCTGGACAACCTCAACCCGTTGGCCGCCCAGGCCAGGGGGGAAACCCTGGCGCAGTATCGCGCCGAGCGCTTGCACGAAGCGTTCGAAGCCCACGCGGAGCAGCAACACCTGTTCGCCTGGGAACTGACCCTTAAACTGACGGCCGACTCCACCGAAACCTTCGAGGCCCAGCGCCGCGAAGTGCATAAAGAAGTCGCACAGATGGCCGGTATGGACTGGGTGGAGTATTGCCAGCTGCATGGCCTGGCGGTCTGACCTTTACCCTACAAGTACCAGCGTGGCCGGCTACAGGCCATCACTTGGCGCAATTCGGCGACTGTTACGGTTCGACGCTGCGGATCTATCGCCAACGCCGAATGTAATGCCGGCCAGCAGTGCCTGGGTAATTGCGCGGGCCGGGCCAGCCGGTCAGTGAAAGAGCGTGCGCCGATGCGCTGGCCACTAGCCAGCTCATACACAATGCAAGCCATGCCGTATACGTCCGCAGCGCCGCTCAGCGCACCGCCGTCCAGTAACTCCGGGGCCGCGTAGGCGGGTGTCCAGGCATTGAAACGAGTACGGCTGACACTTGGCAAACCCATCGCCTCCTGCGTCTGAGCATGCCCCAGGCCAAAATCGAACAAACATACGCCCTCCTCTCCCACCATGACGTTGGCGGGTTTCACATCGCCATGCAGGACGTTCTTCTGGTGGATGTAGGCCAAAGCATCCAGCAACTGCAGCGCGATGGGTTGCAGTTCCTGCCAGGGCAAACCATAGGGGCACTCCAGCAGCAGCCGGTCGAGGGTCACCCCTTGCAGCAGCTCCATGGTGAAAAACGCAATTTTGCTGTGGGTGTCGACCTCAAAGGAAAACACCCGTACCACACGGTCATGTCGCAGGCTGCGAGCCAACGCAAACTCGCCGTACAACAGCACATGCGCGTCGGGGCACTGGGAAATGGACTCGCCCAGCAGCTTAAGTGCCACCCTGGAGCAAGGCTGGCCCAATTGCTCATGCAACAGATCGCGCGCGCGGTACACCACACCCATGCCGCCGCTGCCCAGGACGTGCTCAAGGTGATAACGCCCTGCCAGCAGACGGGATGGTGCGACCGCCAGGTTCAAGGTTGCACCACAACTGCGGTCAGGTCATCTCGCACCGGCCTGCGCAACGCCCCGGCGAATAATTGTTCCACCGCCTGCCGGGGCGTTCTCCTGCTCAACGCCCGTCCCACCTCGACATGGCTGAGGGTCTGATACAGGCCATCGCTGCACAGCAGGAATACATCCCCAGGGCGAGTACTGAGCTCCAATACCTCAAGGTCCAAACGCGAGCGCGCACCAACGGCGCGGGTCAAGGCCCTGGCATCGGGGTGCGCCTGGGCTTGCGCCACGCTGATATGACGCTCGTCCATGAGGCGCCGCAGCAGCGAGTGATCCTTGGACAACTGGTACAAGTTCTGGCCCCGCCATAGATAGCAGCGACTGTCTCCAGCCCAGACACAGGCCGCCCGCCCGTTCTCCAACAGCAAGGCAACCACGGTACTGCCCATCGTCGCGCCATCATTTGTGTCGGGCTCTGTCCACGCGCGCCGCAATCGCTGGTTAACGCCTTGCAAACTTTCCCGAACGGCATTGATCCGTTGATGGAGGTTGCCATGAGCCGGCACTGAAGCCAGGTGGCTGACCACCCAACGACTGGCGACATCACCGTGCCGATAGCCGCCCATTCCGTCCGCCACAGCCCAGCAACCGCCATGCGGGTTGTCCAGAAACGCATCTTCATTACGCAGTCGCGCCTGCCCTCGCTGGGTGCGCCCGGCACTGCGCCAATGGGCGCCGGCCTGGCTCACAGTTGCTCCGGCAATCGAAAGGTGCGCCATGTGTCCATATCAAACGGCCCTGGCGTGCGCTGGCTGGTCAGCAGGTAATTGGCGCGCAGACCGGCGAGGTCTGCCTTGAAAATCTGCATATTTGCACCACTTGCGGGTTCTTTCTGCAGCAGATCGAAAAACCGGAACAGCGACCAGGCCCCTGCGTTTTTCTCGATCCCCAACGGGCGCTGCTCCGTACCTCTGTCCAGCACAAGGCTGCTGCGCCCATTCTCTGCCTCGGTGGGCCAATGAAACGGCATGGGCGTGATCGGGCCGTGCCGATATTCCAACTGCTGGTCGCCAAACCGCAGTACGGCTCGGCTGACCGATTGGTCCAGGCTGTAGGGCGCCAAGGTAAATCGCACAGATAACTCCCCCGAGTCCTCGCTGAAAAAGCCGCGGCGGATTACCTGGGTTTTCGTCAGTTGGTCCAGCAGCGAGCGCGAAACCGGCAAACTCTGGCCATCCAACCCACGCAACCTGTAGCGGCTGCCATCGGCGCTGATGAAAGGCCGAAGATATCCCTCATAAAAACGTGCCATTACCCCCTGCGGCTTGAAGAACTCCTGAAAATCATGCAGCGCAACATCACTGCTTGCATGGGCATTGAATGGATAACGTCGGCGAAGGGCCTTGGCATAAAGGCTATGTACGTCGCTTTGATACCGTTGATTGACATGCACATACGCCTGCTCCAGCAAATGCCGCCAACTGTCGTCGGCCACGCCCTCGAACCAACCGGCAAGCGGCAGCGGCAGACGCGCAGCAGCATCACGCAAATTGCCCAGTACATCCTGCTGCCCCTCCATACGCTGTCGAGCCCGCAGGAAGGCCGCCTGTTCTGGCGCACTGTCACGGTTCAATGCCGTGAGTTGCAGGTGCAGCTCACCGAGCAAACGCAACGCCTGGGCCAGCTCTGCGCCGGGGTTGTGCTGCTCATCGAGCAACTGATGCAAGGGTTCAAACCGCTGCTGCAATGCCCGCCGTGGCGCATCGTCAAAAACCGACTGCCCATCCGTCAACGTCGCCTTGGCCAGCCCTGCCAGCTCTCCCGAATGCTGGGACACCTTATCCAGCAGCACATGGCCTGGCAGCAAACGAGTGTTTTCCCGCAACTGCTGCAATAGCCGAATCAACGGGGACTGTGCCGAGGTCAGGCTCATGAGCTGGTCGGCATCCTGGCGCAGGCTGTCGGTCTGTTGCAGCCTGACTCGTCCGAGTACGTCGCTCCAGGCATCGGCATACTCACTGAAGTAGCGTTGCTGCAGTTCTGCCATCAACCGCCGCAGATCCTGTGGCCCCAGGTCGGTGCCCTGCCCCAGCACCCAATTATCCTGAGCGATGGCATTGACCAGCCTCGGGCCCTGCGCCTCAAAGTACTGCACATATCTTTTTGTATAGAAACCGGGAACAGGCGGGTCGATCGTGGCAAATACCTTACCCTCGGCCAGGCGCAACGGTTCCAGGTTGCGCGCTTGTTCGCGCAATACTCGATACACGCCATCGGCCAAAGATTCCCCTCTCAGCACTTCGCGGGCCTGGGCCACTCGTTCATCGTTGAGCGGTGTGACAAACGGCCGTTCAAGCAGCCGTGCCAAGTGCTCTCCCAGACGCTTCTGCGTGGGCATATCCCCGGCAAAACGCACTGACCAAAGGCCTGTCACATGCTGTGCCAGCCAGGTGGCGTCACGGCGCTCGCGCAGATTGAGCATCAAATACGCACGCAGGTTATCCAATAACCGTTCGCGGTCCCCCAGGCTTGCGTCTATCTGTTCTTCAAGCTGCGCGGTTATCCAGACCAGCAGCTGCTGTTGCAGCGCCTGCTCATAAGCCTGGTCTACCCAGGCACGACTCACCTCGCCCTGATACAGGCCGAGGCGCTCGACCAAGCGCACATCCTGCGCCGCCGGAAACACCCGGGTCGCCGCCAACCGCGCATCCAACAGCCCCAACAACGCCGGGCTTTCATCGTTTTGAGCCCCTGTGGCCGGCATCGTCTGGGCGACCAATGCCGCCAGTTGGACCAGGCGTAGCTGGTTGACGCTGTAGCTGTACATCCACAGGCCACCGACACCGCCAAGAATCAGCGCGACTGTCATCGCTTGCAGGCCCTGGCGCTGACGGATGCGCTGCTGCTCCTGGGCTTGCAGGCTGGCAAGACCGGCTTCGGCAAAGATCACCTGGCTGAACAGCCCCCTCACAAAACGTGCATGCCTGTCATCGGCACAGGTCAGGAAGAACCCTCGCAAACCATTGATGGGTTGGTAGCGATGAGCAGAAAAGGCCATTTCAGCGAACAGGCTTACACGCTCACCGACGCGTGCCGCCTGTTGGGGAAACTCCAGGATCTGACCACGACGTTCAACGTTGCCCTCCTGGTGCAGTCGCGCAATCAGCTCACCGTTCAAACGCTGCAACAATCCCTCGACGGCCTCGTGCACCTGAGTAATTTCAGCCATGCCGCTGCCGACGTCCAGTGGCTGCCCCAGCAGACTGTCGGCACTTTCCCCATGGGGTGAATCAAAGAACTCAGCGAATCCCGGCAATCGATCGGCCTGGGTCAACACCAGATAGATCGGCACATCCACATGTAGCGTTTGCCGGATCTCCTGCAAGCGCGCGTGCACACGACGGGCATGGTGATCCAGGTCGTACTCGCTGGTGTTGAGCAACGTGTCTACCGACAGCGCCACCACCACGCCGTTGAGCGGGCGCACCCGGCGGCGCCACCTGAGGAGATTCAGCAGGGTGGCCCAGCCTGCGGCATCCACTGCACTGTCAGGTTGGGTCAGATAGCGCCCCGGGGTGTCGACGAGTACGCCTTCGTCGGCGAAGTACCACTCGCAATGAGCACTGCTGCTCGTCGGTCGCCTGTCAGCGTGTTCAGGCGATAACTGCAAGCCGGCTGCCGCCAGCAGCTGCGTCTTGCCACTGCCCGGCTCACCCATCAACAGGTACCAGGGCAACTCATGGCGCCAACGCGCGCTGCGCTCTCCATAACCGCTGGAGGTTTTCAGCAGGTGAACCGCATCCTTGAACCGAGTGCGTACGCAGCGGTATTCGTTCTCCACACGTGTCGACGGCTGCTGGCGGGGCTGGCGCTCAGACCGTGGACGCCGGGCGGCACGACCACCGCCGGCAAGGACCATCACCAACCCCCAAAGCAGAAACACGACACTGATGGTGACCAGGCGAGCCGTCGCGCCCTGCCAAACAGGCTGATCATTCACCGCCAGCAGCGGCCCCCAAAACCACACCACTGCCGCACACGAAAGCGCCAGCAACAGGCTCCAAACCCAAATCCGGCCCAGCACGGCGCCCACACCCTTGAAGAATGCGCTCATTCTTTGCTCCCTGCGTTTACAAGGACGTGCGGATCAAATCCGACGCCGAAAATTGAAGCGGTTGCAGCGCGTTCGCGCGCTCCGTGCTCAGCACCCAGGCAAATCCTGTGTACATTGCCAGCAAGCAAACCAGGGTGAAGATGACCAACCAGGTAACGGGAACAACGCACAACCCCGTACGCCGGCTCGCCCCGTGCATCGCGGGTACGGGTGGCGCCGGCGACGGCTCCCCGCGTACGTGCCGGATCTGGCGATACAAGGCATCGCGAACACCCTCCAGTTGCGACATGCCGCGCTCCATCACTCGGTATTTGCCCTCGAACCCCAGGGATAGGCACAGGTAAAGCAGCTCCAGCATCGGCAGGTTCTTCACCGGGTCGCGTGATAGACGCTCCAGCAGTTGGAAAACTTTTTCGCCCCCGAAGGTTTCGTTATGAAAGCGGCTCAACAGGCTAACCTTCGACCATTCACTCTGTGCCCCCCACGCCGTAGTAACAACCGCCTCATCGATCACACTGCACAACACATAACGCGCCGACATGACTTGGCTGCTTTCAACACCGCCCTGCAAGGCGCGGGTTTCGAATTGAGTCACCGTCAATGACAATCGGTCGTTGAGCGTGCCCAGGTCTTCGCGACCAGAGCAGACCCTGAGCGCCACGATCTCGGACAACACCGCCCAAGCCGCAGCCACCAGCGGGTTGAGCCCAGCCTTGAAGCTCGACGCATCGAGCATACGGCCGGCATAGATCATGCGATCTTCCAGCTGCTCATAGCGTGGCGGCGATGGGAAGTCCGTCAATGCCCCCTGTGCAGGCCCATGACCCTCGCGGTCGAGCAGGACGGTTCTTTCATCCTGTGTGTACTCACTGTCCATGGCATTCAATTCCTGATGGCCCAAAAGTTGAGTTCAAGCCCGGCGAAGTCACCGCCTACGTGGAACGCGAAACCGCCCGACTGCTGCAATTGCGCGATCTCGGGGGCACTCATATCGAGGATGAAGTAGGTCTTGCCGGCATGAAACGGAATCTGCCGCGGCGCCACTGGCAGCGGCTTGACCTTGATACCGGCCAGGTGCAGGTTGACCAACTCACGTATGCGCTCTACCGGCCCGACTTTCAGGTGTGCCGGCAGGCGCTGGCGCAGTTCCTCTGCCTCACACTGCGCGGTGGCTGCCAGGATGAACGTGGCCGTGCCGAGCAATTTCAACTCGTTGACCGGGCAGACCAGAACGCCGTACTGGCGTGGTTGCAATGTCAATTCGATCGCATGTTGCTCAAGCACCACCGACAGGACGGCGCGTAGGCGCTCCATCAACCCACGAAAACTGGCGCCCTGGTCGCTGTGTCGATAATGCACGTCCAGCTGCGCGCGTTTACTGTCACAGGCGAACGTTGATAGCTCGCCGAGCATCGACACCAACAGGCGGAACAGCGCTTCGGGTCGAACCTGGGCCTGGCTCAGGCAGTGCCGCAGCGCAAGTTCGGTACGATTGATCACCTGCAGCATCAGGAAATCACCGAGTTGTGTGCTTGCAGCCGTGCTCTCGCCACGAATGCGCGCCGCGATGGCATCGCCGCGGCTGGCAAGCAGACCGACGACTTCGTTAAGGCACGACGCCAAGTAGCCATGCTCCTGCACGAAAATGAAGGTCGGGATGAACGCGGTATCCAGGCTCACGCCCCCTTCACCGCTGACCTCCAGTACCTGGGCAACCTTGAGTTTGACGAAGCTCTGATCACCCGCCTGCTCGCCCAATACAAGGCGTAAGTCGGGCCGTGCGCAGCTGATTCGGCAACGCGCATCTACACCCAGGTTGGAGTCTCCCACTTCCACTTCGCATCGCAGGTAACGCGCCAGAACATCGCTCTGTTCAGGCTGGCGGACCTCAAGGTGATTGCCGCTGGCCAGGGGCAGTGCCAGGTAAATGCCCTGCCTGCCCGCATCAGTTGGCACCTGCAACACCAGCGGTTCCATAGCGGCACTCAAATCAAACAAGCTACCGTCCGGCAAGACGCCACTCGCCTGGTTGACCACCAGCTTGCCCAGCTTTAGGTATTGCTCATTCAATTCCAGCGTAAGGAAGCCCCAGGCATCACTGCCCAACAGGCGCGTCTGGTTGAGTTGCTGCTGGTAATAGCGGTCGTTGTGCTGCAAGTGCTGTGGCCGCAGCAACATGCCTTCTTGCCAGATCACTTTATGAACAGGCATCTCAGCGCACCTCCATCCCGGCGAGCGAGTCGACGACGCGTATACCGTCCTGGTCCAGCACCAGATCGGCACGGTTGCGCTGGTGCATAGTCACGGGGATCAACTGCCGCCATTGAACGTGCGGCAAGTCTCGGTAAGCCGCCAACACCCCTACAAAACGACTGTCGGGACCGATACGGAGTTTGAGCGCCAGGTGGTCACCTGGACGCAGCTCGACTTCTTCACTGCTTACCCAGTCCTTTGCCAGCAATTGCTGCGCCTTGTCATACAGGCTGAAGAAGTCGGCATGTTCGAAGGCTACGCCATGGCGCAGTTCGATCAACTGCACCACCACGGGAGAGGGGCGACCGTGCAGGTCAGGGTTGACGTGCTCGTTGGCGGTCAACACAACGTCCAGCTTGGTCAGCGTGGAAAAAGGCGATACGGCGCTGCAACCCGCCAAGAAACCAAACAAAAGCAACACCAAAGCACGGGTAGCTCGATACATGAATATCATCCTGAAAAATCAATGTGCAGGGAGGAGATCAGGCGCACCTGTTCTTCATAGGCCGTGGCGAAATCGCCGTTCAACGGGCGATCGTTCAACGGCCCTTGCGCCACCAAACGCTGGTAGTGACGCTGGTAAGCACGCCAACGCGCGCCATCGGTGAAAAATCGTGGCGGCTTGCCCTGAGATTCAAAGCACCAGGCCAAATGGTTCGGCTCGAAGGCCGTGTACACCTTGTTCACGGTGCTGCGACAGGCAGCCTGCAGCGCGACCTGATGTACCTGCAGCTCCCGATGAGCCAGACCAATGGCCCGCGAGGCGGGCATTTGGCCCAAAGCCCCTGTATCCAGCAGTGCGGATAACGCCGCGTTGGTGTCGCTGAACATTTTCAAAGGGTTCCGGGCTGCGCCCTGACTGTCGAACGACGACCTCCCCCATTCGTGATGCAACTCTTCACGCGTGCGCAGGGCTTGTTGCAGCCCCTGGATCGTCAAGCGAAACAAGCCCGCGACCTTGATCGCCAGCACCTCCCTGGCCGCTGGGTCGAGTGCGTCGAGCCCCACGCCCAAGGCCGCCGCGAACTTTGACCAGAACACTTCATCAGTCGAGGGTGCCATTGCACTAACGTGCACCGCAGCAACCTCTACCCCGGGTTCTGCCCGGCGCGGGAATGTCACATGCTCCCTATCGGTCCCGTGGCGTTCGGCCCACACCCCTTGCTCATCAACGGCCTCGCTCAATGCTGCCAGGTCATCCGAGATGGCCTGCTGCTGGTGCTCCAGGTCCAGCGCGTGCAGAGGGTCCAGGGACAGGAAGGCATCATCGGGAATCGGTACTGCCACACTGGCACGCAGCTCGCCGCAAGGTCGTGCGGGTTGCAACAAACGCGCACGTAGCACCAACGCCCCAAGTTCGAATACATCGCCATCATTGATCAATCGCGCCTGCCCCTTGCGCAGGCGTTCAGCACTGCCTGCCACGCCAATACCGTTGCGGCTGATATCAGTCAGGAAATAGCGTCCCTCACGGTAACCGACTAATCCATGGTGACTGGAGAGCACGCGGCTGGGGTCGGGTATCACCCAGTCACATCCGGGGCCGCGGCCAATCACGCCGCCCACTGCGTCAAATACTTTGTGGGCCGAGGGTTCGGCGCTGGCGCTGTCGACCGTACAGACCTCAAACACAAGCTGCATCGTCATGATCCCTCTATTCATCGGCCACGAATAATTGCCTGTGGGTCACCCAGAGGACGGTACTCGGCATCATCGAACACGTAGTTGGCGTTACAGCCACCCAGCAAACACAACACAAGCAACACGGCGTGCCATGGACGGTCAGGCATCAGGTTTCTCCCACAGTAAAAATCAAGTGCACCACTAGCATTTCCCCCTGGCATCGCCGACGGGGATATTCAAGCGTGCAAGACGGTAAAGCAGCGTGCGTCGGGCAACCCCTAGCTCCCTTGCGGTACGGGTGCGATTGCCATGGTTCTTGTGCAAGCAATCGAGCAGGAACACTCGCTCTACTCGTTCCATGCGCTGGCGCAGCGTCACATCGTCGCTCGCGGCCGGCGCCGCAGTCGGTGGCAGCGCCAGGTGCTCCGGCAAGATCACGCCGGCGTCACACAACAACACGGCACGCTCAACCATGCATTTAAGCTCGCGTACGTTGCCGGGAAAGGCGTGGCCGGACAGTTGATCAAGGGCCAGGGTGGACCAACCCACGGGTGACCTCTCCAGCGCCGCGCACGCCTCGTCAGTGAAATAGCGCGCCAGTTGCAGCAGGTCGCCGTCTCGCTCGCGCAGGGCCGGTAACGTGATCGGAAACTGCACGAGCCGGTAATAGAGGTCTTCGCGAAAGCGCCCCTCGGCGACCATCGCAGCGAGGTCGCGATGAGTGGCCGCAATGATCCGCACGTCGACCTTATGCGCCGCGCTGGCACCCAGCGGCCGGACCTCGCCCTCCTGCAAGGCCCGCAGCAATTTGGCTTGCAGTGCCAGCGGCATGTCGCCGATTTCATCCAGCAGCAACGTACCGCCGTGCGCGGCATCAAACAGACCCGCATGATTGCGCTCGGCCCCCGTGAACGCACCTTTGCGATAACCGAAGAGCTCGCTCTCAAGCAGCCCTTCAGGGAACGCTGCGCAGTTCTGCACGACGAAGGCTTTCTCCCGGCGCGGGCCGGCCGCATGAATGGCCCGAGCTACCACTTCCTTGCCGGTACCGGTCTCGCCGCACAGCAGTACGGTATACGGGGTATGCAGGACTTTACTGATCAAATGGCACGTCTGTTTCATCGCCGCACTGGAGCCAATCAATCCGTACTCCCTGGCCAATGGCTTGTTGCACCTGAGCCTTGAATCAACGTTGGGCTGCATACTGCGCAGTACCAGCAGCTGGTTCACGGCGAAGCTGCCCAACTGCGCCAGGGAGGTGGCGTAGCCTTGCAACTGGCCCGGCTGTTGCCGAGCGCACAGCAGCACACCGGCGACCCGCTCACCACGATTGAGCAACGGCACGCTCAACAGCGCCCGCCAGGGCTTCACCGGTACGGGCAGGAAATTAACGTCATGGCAACTGCTCTGCACATCTTCCAGGCTCAGGACAGCACCTTGGCTCAAGGTATGGTTCAACAGGGGTGGATGGTGCAGATCAGAATCTGCGACCGCGACGACCATCGATGCCGCCTCGGACAAATGTTGGGCAATCAGTTCAAGGCGACCGGTCACTTCATTGAGCAGGTAAAACTGGCTGAGTTCGCACTGGCTCAGTTGTGCCACACCGGCGACGAGCGCGTCAGGCAGCGCCTGTTCATCACGGTACAACGCCAGGCGTGTAAAGCAGGCGGCCAGCGCATTGGCGTATACCAGTGGGTCGGACAATTCGCCTGGCAGGTCCACATTCATCATGATCATCAACCCCTGTGAAAATTGCTGGCAAGCGTAACCACGCCGTCGGCCTGTTCATGCGCCAGCCAGGTGGTCCAGCCCAGGCGGCAAAGCGTGTTTTCGCCGATGTGCAACGGCCTGACCTCGCCCGGCGCCAACGTCAGGCGCAGGTCGTATTCCAGAGGGTCGCGCAGGGTCAGTCGCACCAGCGCGCACAGCCGCTGGTACGCCTCAGCGATAGGCAGAAAATCATGGAAACGCTGCCAACCCAGCGCCAGAAGATGCACCCTGAACTTACCGCTGCGGTCAGCGATGCGATGCCCCAGGACAAGGTCCTGACCAAGGGCACTGTTGGCCCGCCCCAGATGATTGCATTGCAACTGGCTGACCTCGACCGTGCGTTCCACCCATTGCTCGATAAACAACGCGTCGTGCTTGAAGTAGTAACGCAGGACAGCCTCGATCAGCGCAGCCGAGTGCACTCGCAAACTCAGCAGGCCCAGGTAAGGCAGCAGGCGCTTGCAATCAAGCTGCGAAGCACTGCGAATTGCGCTGTCGCCCAGCCCCATCAAGGCAAACATCTGCTCGGAAAACCTGTCGTTAGCACCTGCCCGGAAACACGCCCGATAACGGTATTTGCGCCAGATCGGCAACATCAAGCGCTGCAGGCGATGATGGAACAGATCAAGGAAATCTCGAGTCGGGTTGCCGCCCGAACGCTCGGCAAACGCTTGCTCGGCGTAAAACGCAGGTAGCGGCGAGCCAGCACCGAATAACCCCAATACGTTGAGACGCAAGCGAGCGCGCAAGGCCCCGTGCTCGCTGAAAAACTCCACACGGTCGATATCGTGCGCGGCAAACCCAAAACCGGGGTTGGCCTGGAACTCCAATTGGTCATACAGCGCCTCGTCATCCAGCAGCGGATGAGCCTCGCGCAGTCGTTCGATGACCTGCACAATCGCCTGAAATAGCGTGTACTCACGAATCACACGGCAAAGTTGAGTCAAAACAGCGGTTGCTGCCCCATCCGGGATGGCCATAGGTACACGTCTCCTTGTGTGCTGATGACCCGCAACTCGTGATACGAATTGAGGCTTGCATAGAGCGCAAAGAACTGATTGAGAACAGAGGCGAATACAAACAGATCGCCCTGACCGACAAAGCCCTGGGAATCAACCGTCAGCTCGACCTGCAAGCCTCGAACAGGCAGACCGCGGTGCAGACGGTCCACTGCCTCATGGCGAATGGAGCGCAAAGCGCTCAACCTTTTCTGACTGACCTTCAGCGCCTGTCGATCGTGATAGCGCGGCAAGTCGTAGGTTTGGAGTATCACTTTCAAGGCATTGATATCGGTCAACGACAGATAGTTGACTGACATATTGCTGATGAGCTTCCACAAAAAATCCTGGTCCAGTGGCGGCGCAAAGCTCGCGGTGGGCGTGGTGATGTTGCAAAACCCCAATGACTCCGGGGTCTGTTCCCCGGGCAGGGTGATTTCGCCTGCACGAAGTTGGCGCGGCAGGTTGCAATTGGTACAGGTCAGTTCGACCGACAGGGTTTCCTGGCCCTGTTCGCGGCGGCTGGGGAATCCGATCCAGGTATCAAGCCCGCCATGCTGTACCGACGAACGCTGGCGAATGCTGTAACTGGAGGGGGCCGCCATAGCCTCGTGATCGCCGTCATGTTCAAACGACTCGAACGGCACATAGGTCTGGTAGCCCAACCCGCCGGGGCGCCACCCGGTGACCTGGTCCACGGAAAACACACTGGCATTGCCCGGCGTATATTCCCCAGGTACCAACAGGTACTCATCCTGTTTACCGTCCAGGCGAATGGGGATCGCATCCTGTTTGAACAGGTTGACGATGGGCGTGCAATACAGCTTCACGTTGTCCAGGGTTGGACGCAGGGGATCACGGCCCTGGGTGTGAAGTTCGAAGCGCATCACCATGCCATGCGCCTCCCGGAGCAGCTCGTCAGGCAGCGTGTGCACCACGTTCAGCCCTTCGACGTCGACAAACAGGTATTTCTCGGGAAAAGCGAAGTACTCCTGCAGATGCCGATAACCATCGAAGGTGTTCTGCGGATAAGGAATCAGCGCCTGCTCCGGGGAAAACCCCACTGGCTGAACCTGGCCGGCACTGAGGCGCAGCGTCACAGGTTGCCCGTCGCGCGTCCTCACCGGTACACCCTCGTGATCCAGCAGCGACAGGCAGATACTGTCGACATGGCGCAACAGGCTGAGGTACAGGCCCTGACTGATGTAGTGGTCGCCAGCCAAGTGCAGCCTCAGCGAATCAAATGCCAACTCACTGAAGTTACCTTGGGTACTCATGGTCAGTTGCAATTCCAGCCAGGCCCCCTCGCCCTGGCAGCGGTATTCCAGGCCACTGAGTTGCAGGGGCATGATGTCGGTGGCATAGCATGTGCGGAACCGGCAACGCTCACCCTTGGTGGGAGCGCTTTCCACGGCGGTGTCCCGGGCCACTCGAACACTGGGGCCGGCACGTTTCAAGGGGTCGAATTGCAGGATGCTGAAGGCCGGTGTTGGCCGCATGTAATGGGGCCATAACAAGTGCATCAACGAATGCGTCAGCTCCGGCAGTTCGTCATCCAGCTTTTGTCGCAGGCGAGCGGTCAGAAATGCAACCCCCTCCAGTAAACGCTCGACATCCGGGTCCTGGCCGGCCTCAGCAAGAAACGGCGCCAGAGCTGGATTGCGCTCGGAAAAACGCCGCCCTTGTTGGCGCAGCGCGCTGAGTTCACTTTGAAAGTAGCGGTTAAACGTCATGGACGAAAACCTCTACCCGCCCGGCTTGCGCAAGACGGGCCTGAAACACGACCGGTTGCAGGACGCCGTCGATAACTCGCTCAGCTTCAATTGCAAATGCCAGGACCAGGGACCCACGCACATCGGGCAACAGCCTGACATGCACATTCGCCAGTCGCGGTTCGTAGGCCTGGATAAAACGCTCGATATGCAGCCGCGACTGAGTCAATGATTCATGCAGGCTCAGTCGCATGTCGTTGAGATCAGGCAAACCATAATCAACCAGTGTCTGGACACTGCCCGCACGTGTGCTGAGCATTTTCCCCAGATGTGCGGCGATGGACGCCACAGGACACCCTTGCGTCGATGCACCGTATTCAAGACGCTCGAAAAGGCTGTTGTGCTGAATCATGCCCTGGCCTCTGCTCATTCTTTATCGAGCTTGCCAACCAGGGACAAGGTGAAGTCTGCCCCCATGTACTTGAAATGCGGGCGCACTGTCACGTTGACGCGGTACCAGCCTGGCTCGCCCTCGACATCACTGACGACGATGCGCGCGGCACGCAGTGGGCGCCGTCCACGCACTTCGGCGCTGGGGTTTTCCTGATCCGCCACATATTGGCGAACCCACTTGTTGAGTTCCTGCTCAAGGTCCGTGCGCTCTTTCCAAGCGCCCAACTGTTCGCGTTGCAGCACCTTGAGGTAATGGGCCAGGCGGTTGACCACCATCATGTAGGGCAATTGGGTGCCCAAGCGGTAATTCAGTTCTGCCGCCCTGCCTTCTTCACTGATGCCAAAGGATTTGGGCTTTTGCACGGAGCTGGCGGAAAAGAACGCTGCATTGTCGCTGCCCTTGCGCATGGTCAAGGCGATGAACCCTTCTTGGGCCAGCTCGTATTCGCGCCGATCCGATACCAGCACTTCGGTAGGGATCTTGGTTTCAATCTCGCCCATGCTCTGGAAGTGATGCAGTGGGAGGTCCTCGACGGCCCCGCCGCTTTGCGGCCCGATGATATTCGGGCACCAGCGAAAGCGAGCGAAACTGTCTGTCAGGCGCGTGGCAAAGGCATAGGCGGTATTGCCCCACAGGTAATGCTCGTGGCTGTTAACCACGTTTTCCTGATACGCAAAGGTTTTGACTGGGCACTCAAGGGGGTCATACGGGGTGCGCAACAGAAAGCGCGGGACGGTAAGGCCAATGTAACGGGCGTCTTCGCTCTGGCGAAAGCTTTGCCATTTGGCAAACTGCGGCCCTTCGAAGTGATCCCGCAGGTCTTTCAGGTCGGGCAGCCCGGTGAAGCTTTCCAAGCCAAAGAAACTCGGCCCCGCCGCAGCAATAAAGGGGGCGTGAGCCATGCTGGCGACGCTGGAGGCGTATTGCATCAGCTTTACATCGGGCGCACTGGGCGAGAGAAAATAATTGGCAATGATCGCACCCACCGGCTGCCCACCGAACTGACCGTATTCAGCGCTGTAAACATGCTTGTAAAGCCCGGACTGAGTGATTTCCGAGGAATCCTCGAAATCATCCAGCAGGTCTTCGCGTGAGACATTCAACAGCTCGATCTTGATGTTCTCGCGAAAATTGGTGCGGTCGACCAGCAACTGCAACCCCCGCCAGGAAGCTTCCAGCGCCTGGAAGTCGGGATGGTGCAGGATCTCATCCATTTGCTGGCTGAGCTTGGTATCGATTTCGGCGATCATCCGGTCGACCAGGCGTTTCTTTACCGGTTCGTCACGGTTGTGTGGCTTGAGCAGCTCCGCGATAAACGCCGATACGCCGCGCTTGGCGATGCCGTAAGCCTCGTCGTCGGCGCTCAGCAATGTCTGGGCAGTGATGTTGTCGAGGATGCTGCAGGTGTGGATAGTCTGTACCGATTGCAGCTCGTGTTGAATCGTGGTCATGGTATCAGTGTCCTTTTACTGAAAATGTCAGGCGTCTGGGCTGGGCAGCCCAAGCTCGGCCAGAACTCGTGCGCGGGAATCACCATGGGTCAATGCCTGCTCGATCGCCTTGCGAAAGCTTGGGGTGTTGCCCAATGGTCCCTTGAGCGCCACCAGTGCTTCACGCAGTGCCATCAGCTTTTGCAACTCCGGGATCTGCTCGACAAGATTCGCGGGATTGAAGTCTTTCATCGCGTTGATGCGAACCTGGATCGCCAATTCTTCCACGTCGGCTTGATCCTGGAGGCGATTGGGTACGTTCAGCGTCAGGCTCACTGCTTGCTTGGCCAACACCTCGTCGAGGGTGTGCTTGTCGATACCGATGGGCTTGCGATCTTCCAGCTTGCGCAGGTCCGCACGTTTGGAAAAATCCCCCAGCACCAGCAGCTTCAACGGTAGCTCGACCTCTTCCTGGGCACCGCCGAGCGCGGGTTTGAAGGTAATATTGATACGTTCCTTGGGGGCTACCGAACCGTCTTTGGCCATGGTGCTTTTCCTTTTATTTGATGAGGCGCTATTGAAGTACTGCTTCCAGGTCGAAATGACACAACCGGCGATGCAGGGCATCCTTGCCGTCGCGTATGGCTTGGCTTTGAGGTAGCAGGTCGTAGCAGCGGTACAGGAGCTGAGCGACTTGCAGGGCCAACGCCGGCTCCCAACTTTCCAGGCCCGTGCGCTGTAATTGAAGATCGAGTTGCTCCAGCTGGATCCTGGCCAGCTCGTGTTTGCCGGCCGCCATGCACAGCCTGGCCAGCGCCAGGCGCCAATGAAAACGGCAGCGATCACTGACCGCGCCCTACAAGCCTTGCTTGATCACACCCACCGCGGCTTTGAGCCCGTCCTTGCGCAGACAAGGCATTACCGCTTCCAACGCCGCGTCCCAGGGTTGGGTCGTCAGGTCGGTCACGACTTCACTGGGCGCAGGCTTGCGCACATGGCGCATCACGTGCAGCGCAATCCACTCGGCTGTCGCAGTGTCGGCAAAGGGGGTGCCGTCGTCGAAGCGGTACTCCGTCAGGTTTGGCAGGCGCTGCAGCAGCAGCGCGAAATGTATCTCCAGTTCGGCCATGGCCAGGTCCGCGTGCAAGCCGTCCAGACACTCCCAGGCCATGCGCAAACCATCGAACCAGAACAACGCACCGGCCAGACTGACTTCCAGTTCGAACAACACATCGGCGTAATGGCCTTGGCTCAAGCGCTCCTGATAACGCTTGAGCTTGTCGGCGGCCAATGGGCGCAGCGCGGTTATGCGTTCACTGTTGGCGTCGGGGTAGTTGACGAGCATCAGCCATGCCAAGGTTCGGCCCAGGCGCAAAGCCCGCAGGTCGGTGGCGTTCTGACGCAACCACCAGGCGCATAAAGGCCGGGCCTGTTCCTGTAATGAGCGCAGTAATTTGTGCGCCTCTTTTTCGCTGTTGACCGATTGCTCGGGGGTGGGCAACTGGACCGCTGCTTGCCTCACGCCGGGAATAGCACCCGCGCGCCCATCAGTTTCTGGCGCCCCTTGCGCGGCATCGGCCAGGCGCTCCGCCAATTGCCGTCGAATCGGCAGCAGCACGGGAGCATCACTCCCCAGATGTTGGGCCCATAGTTGGTCCAGATGTTCGAGGTGTTCCAGCAACGCTTGAAATAAAGGCTGTTGATCATTGAGCGAGATCTTTTTTGCAAACGCTTGCTCAAGGCGCGACACCAACCAGCCAAACGCTGCAACGCGGGTACGCAGTTTGCCAGGGTAGACGTGCACCCAATGGTGCTCGCAGAGCTCACGCAGCACACCGAGGCCGGCCAGCAATCCAGCCAATGAATCACGCTGATACAAGGCCCAGGTCAACCAGCAGGCGACACGCAGATCCTTGGAGTGCTCACGCAGCAGGCATTCGCTGATTTCGCTGACCCGCTGCCAATCCGGCAGCCCATTGCCATGAACCGACTGCGCTTTGCCAAGTTCGCCTTCCAGCGCTTCGAACTCGTTGGAAAAGCGCATATCAATGCCCACGAAACTACCTGGCGAACAGGCTGCTCGTGCAAGTAGCAAATAATAGGCATACAGTTCTTTTGAATGACTCATTTTCGGCCGCACACAACCATCCAAGGCAAAATAGGCAAACTTAACGCCATTAAAGTACGTATCAGAGAGCCCTTAAGTTCCGTTCAAACATATCGAGACACAAGAACCTTAGCCATGCATAAAGCAATGAGCAAGCGACGGACCAAAACTTAAGAAACATCCTACGCGCCGCTATAATCTTGGCCTGCGCAGCTATTTGCGCACACATTCGAGTAACAACAACTCTGTTAGCTCGGCCAGCCGTATACTTCACCGTAAAAACACGTGAGCAACTAAGTGCGCATCGATGCGCAACTTTTATAACTAAAAACAGCCCATAGCCCGGAATAAAAACCCAATACGCAGCGCACCAAACAGTGCTCACCCTTATTTCATTGAACTTCACACTTTCAGGCACGCTTCTTGTTATAGGTTATAGGCACCTACCCGTTCAGCCATTTCGCTGTTCGGCAAAACCTACTCAACCCGGCAAGGAAACCAATCATGCCAACACCCGCGTACCTCTCCATCACCGGAGTCAAACAAGGTTTGATCACGGCAGGCACATTTACTCAGGACTCGGTAGGCAACATTTATCAGGAAGGTCATGAGGATCAGATACTGGTCCAGGCATTTGCCCATCAGGTGATCATTCCTCGCGATCCGCAATCGGGCCAGCCGACAGGTCAGCGCGTGCACAAGCCGCTGATGATCAGCAAGGTTTTCGATAAATCGTCACCGTTGCTGTTCAGCGCCCTGACCAGCGGTGAAGAAGTCTCCTGCCGCCTCGAATGGCTGCGCACCTCGTCCGCCGGAACCCAGGAGCACTACTTCACCATTGAACTGGAGGGTGCGACTATCGTGGACATCCAGTCACGCATGCCCAACTGCCAGGACCCCGACAACGCCCACTTCACTCATCTGGAGGATGTGCACTTCACCTATCGCAAAATCATCTGGACTCACGAAGTGGCCGGAACTTCCGGCTCGGACGACTGGCGCAGCCCAGTGGCCGGCTAACCACGGCTAGAGCGGGAACAGCTGCCAGGGAAGGCGCCGTTCCTGCTGGCCGGTTACACCATCGCCAATGGGTGCTTACGCTTGGGCGCTGCGAACACACGATCGATAGCGTCCAGGTCATGTTCATCCAACACCAGCTTCGCAGCTGCGGCGTTGAGTCGGATGTGTTCAGGTGTGACCGCCTTGGGGATTGCGATGACACCCTCCTGGCGCAGGACCCACGCCAGCGATACCTGGGCCGGTGTGACCTCATGGCGACGTGCGATCTGCTTGAGGGTCGGGCTCGACAGCAGCTCACCACCCTGGGCGATGGGACAATAAGCCATCAGTGGCAAATGATGCTGTTGCCACCATGGCAACAGGTCGAACTCGATCCCGCGCTCTTCAATGTTGTAGAGCACTTGATTGGTCGCACATGCAGGGGATGCGAGCTCCTGCAGGTCTGCCACATCAAAGTTGGAAACACCCCAGCGGCCGATTTTGCCGGCCTCGCGCAAACGCTCGAACGCTTCGACAGTTTCTTCAAGTGGGTACTGGCCGCGCCAGTGCAACAGATACAAATCAATGTAATCGGTGCCAAGGCGCTGAAGGCTGGCTTCGCAGGCGCGAGGCACCCCCTTTTGGCTGGCGTTATGCGGATAGACCTTGCTGACCAGAAATACCTGGTCGCGCTTGCCACGAATCGCCTCTGCGACCACCTCTTCGGCACCGCCGTCGCCATACATCTCGGCGGTATCGATGAGCGTCAGGCCCTCATCTATACCCAGTTGCAGCGCAGCAACTTCGGCGCGGCGCCGGCTTGGGTCTTCGCCCATGCGCCAGGTCCCCTGGCCGATGACAGGGACGGGAACACCGGCCAGATCAATGGTACGCATGACAACCTCCTGGTGAGTGTGCTGATTAACAATGTGGCATTGAGCGGACAAAAGGGTTCAATCGCAGTATGGTTGCCCTTTCGCCAGTCGCCAGGAATCACCGGTAATGCTGTTTGTCGTCATGCTCGGGGGCAAGCATCCACGGGCAAAAATCGAAGTACACGATGTAGTGTTCGCCGTGGCGGATACGTTGCAGGCCAGCTACCCGCAATTGCGCGACGCCTGGTTTGGCAGCCCCAAGGGTGTGCACATCGACTCATGGATGGCGGTCGACGGCGTCGACGGCTGGAAAGTTGAACTGAGCCATCTGGCGCCTCATGGCGACGCGCCCCGCCTGTACTTCATCAACCTCGGTGGCTATGAAGCCCATAGCTTCGGCGAGGCCCATCACTACCTGCTGGTAGTCGCTCGTAACAAACAGCAGGCCATGAGCCAGGGCAAGCAGCAGATGCTGCGCCACTGGTCCCAGGCCCACACCGACGGCGTGCTGGATATTGACGACTGCCTGCCGATCGACTTGGTGGACGGCCGTTACATCCACCTGGTGCAGGGGCCGCACCAACCGATCGTGCAGCGCAACGACTACATCGTGTTGCCTTGAACCGCCACGCTGAAAAAGACAGGACTGAACAACAGCGGAACTTTGCCAGGAAATAACCGCCTGAATCCGGTACGCTCACCGTTTTTTTACTCTAGGAGTTATTCCCCATGGCCAAAGCCACCGCCCGTCACATCCTCGTTTCCACTGAAGACAAGTGCAACGAACTCAAGGCCCAAATCGAAGGCGGCGCTGATTTCGCAGAAATCGCCAAAGCCAATTCGTCCTGCCCATCCAGCCGCCAGGGCGGTGATCTGGGTTCGTTCGGCCCAGGCCAAATGGTCAAGGAATTCGACACTGTCGTATTCAGCGCCCCGGTCAATACCGTGCAGGGCCCGGTTAAAACCCAGTTCGGTTATCACCTGCTGGAAGTCACCAGCCGCCAGGATTGATTCAATCGGCGCAGATGCGATAAACAACGGCCCGCCCTTTGGCGGGCCGTTGTGCATGTGATGACTGGCGATGCCCAGGCCGTTAGCGTACAAATCCCTATTCTTCTTAACCCGGCGTTCAAGGCTGATAATGCGATTGGCTTTTTCATCTCTGCTCTGCTCCACCCTGGCCCTGCTGATGGCCAGCACTGCGGCGATCGCGGCCCCGCAAACCTACCTGACGGTTTACGGCGAGCCCGCCAAGTACCCCGCCGGTTTCAGCCACTTCGACTATGCCAACCCCAACGCGCCCAAGGGCGGCAGCCTGCGGCGCTCGGCGCTGGAGGTCGGGCGGTTTGATCATGTGCTGCCGTATATCGACAAAGGTATTGGCGTGTCTCAGGTCGACGGCTGGGTGTATGCGCCCCTGGCGCTGCGCTCGCTGGATGAGCCCTACACCGTTTATGGCCTGGTGGCAGAAAAAATGGAGCGCGCCGACGACGGCCTGTCGCTACGTTTCTACCTCAATCCCAAGGCGCGTTTCGCCGACGGTACCCCGATTACAGCCGAAGACGTGCGCTACAGCTTCGATCTGCTGATGACCCAAGGCAGCCTGCGCTTTCGCACGTTGTTTGCCGACGTCAAGCACGTCGAAGTCGAAGGCGAGCGTCAGGTACGCTTCGACTTCTCCAGCAACGACAACCGCACCCTGCCCCTGGATATCGCCACCTTGCCGGTGTTCCCGGAGCATTGGTGGAAGACCCGCGACTTTGCCAATGGCGGCGGCTACGAAGCCCCGCTGGGCAGCGGCCCGTACAAGGTCAGCAAGATCGACTCCGGCAGCACCATCACCTTTACCCGCGATCCGGATTGGTGGGGCAAGGATTTGCCGGTCAGCCGTGGCCTGTACAACTTCGATCACCTGAGCCTGGAATACTTCGGCGACACCGAAGTGGCGCGCCAGGTGCTGCGCGGCGGCGCCTACGACTTCAACCGTGAATTCTCCGCCACCGGCTATTCCATCGGCTACAACGGCCCGGCGCTGGACGATGGTCGCCTGCAGCGCGCACACCTGGCCAAAGAGATGCCGCAACCGGCCCAAGGCTATGTGTTCAACGTGCAGAAGCCGATTTTCAAAGATCGCCGCGTGCGCCAGGCCTTGGCGATGCTGTGGGATTTCGAATGGGCCAACCGGCAAATGATGCGCAACCTGTACATCCGCCAGCAAAGCTACTTTTCCAACAGCCCGCTGGCGGCCAGCCAATTGCCGACCCAGGAAGAACTGGCGATCCTGGAACCGTTGCGCGGGCAAATCCCGGATGAAGTGTTTACCCAGGTATTCAAGGCCCCGGTCACCGACGGCAGCGGCATGATCCGCGATAAACAACTGCAAGCCCTGGCACTGCTTGAGGACGCTGGCTGGAAACCGGTGGGTGACAAACTCGTCAACGCCCAGGGCGAGCCGCTGGAGTTCACCTTCCTCAACGTCCAGAACGGGCTTGAGCGCCTGTTGCTGCCCTACAAGCGCAACCTGGCGCAGATCGGCATCACCCTCAATATCCGCCGCATCGACTCGTCGCAGTACGTGAACCGCCTGATGGCCCGTGACTACGACATGATCGTCACCGGTTTTCCGGTCACCACCTCGCCCGGCATGGAGCTGTACAACTACTTCGGCTCCGCCGCTGCGTTCGATCCGGGCGCCAACAACTACATCGCACTCAAGGATCCGGCCGTCGATACGCTGATCAACGGTTTGGTGAAGGCCGACACCCAGGCGCAGATGCTCACCTACGCCCACGCCCTGGACCGTGTGCTGCAATGGAATTACCTGTGGATCCCCAACTATTACCCCCCGGGCACCTCCGCCGCGTGGTGGAACCGTTTCGGCCGCCCGGCGATCGAGGCGAAGAATGACGAAGCTCTGGAAACCTGGTGGGAAGTCAGCCCCACGCCACTGACTAACGAGCAAATGCAGGCCGAGCTGAAAAAACGCGGAGGAGCCCGTTGATGTTTGCCTATATCGTACGGCGCCTGCTGCTGATCATCCCGACGCTGGTGATCATCCTGCTGGTGAACTTCGTGATCGTGCAGGCCGCGCCCGGCGGGCCGGTGGAACAGGCCATTGCCCATCTGCAAGGCATTGGCGGCGGCGGTGTAGCGGGCGCATCCGGCGAAGGTATCAGCGGCTCCCGGGCCAGTCGTGGCCTGGACCCGAAGCTGATCAAGGACATCGAAAAACAATACGGCTTCGATAAGTCCGCACCGGAACGCCTGTGGCTGATGCTCAAGAACTACGCCCAGCTGGACTTCGGCAACAGTTTCTTTCGCGGCGCGACGGTGACCGACCTGATCCTGGAAAAGATGCCAGTTACCATTTCCCTTGGCCTGTGGGCGACGCTGATCACCTACCTGGTGTCGATACCCTTGGGGATACGCAAGGCCGTGCGCCATGGCAGCAGCTTTGACATGTGGAGCAGCACGGCCATCGTGATCGGTTACGCGATGCCGGCGTTCCTGTTTGCGATGTTTCTGATTGTGGTATTCGCCGGCGGTACGTCGCTGAACTGGTTCCCGGTGCGCGGGCTGGTGTCGGAAAACTTTGCCGAACTGAGCACCGTGGGCAAGGTTGCCGACTATTTCTGGCACCTGGTTTTGCCGGTGACGGCGCTGGTGATCGGCGGGTTTGCCACCTTGACCATCCTCACCAAGAACTCTTTCCTCAATGAGATTACCCGCCAGTACGTGGTGACCGCCCGTGCCAAGGGCCTGAGCGAACGCCGGGTGCTGTATGGCCATGTGTTTCGCAATGCCATGCTGCTGGTGATCTCGGGGATTCCCCAAGCGTTTATCAGCGTATTTTTTGCCGGCTCACTGCTGATCGAAGTGATCTTCTCCCTCGACGGCCTGGGCCGCATGAGCTACGAGGCGGCAGTGTCCCGTGACTACCCGGTGGTATTCGGCTCGCTGTTTATCTTCACCCTGTTCGGCCTTTTGATAAAACTCATCGGTGACCTCTGCTACACCCTGGTGGACCCGCGTATCGACTTTGCTGCGAGGAACGCCTGATGCTTGACCTGTCTCCCGTTGCGCGTCGGCGTTTCGAACGCTTCAAGAAAAACCGGCGTGGCTGGTGGTCGCTGTGGTTGTTTATCGGCCTGTTTATCCTGACGCTGGGCGGCGAGTTGATCGCCAATGACAAACCCTTGGTGCTCAGCTTCAAGAACGAACTGTATTTTCCGGTGTTCAAGCGCTATACCGAACAGCAGTTCGGCGGGCAGCTGCCGTTCCAGGCGGATTACCGCAGTGACTATGTGCAAAAGCTGATCAAGCAGGACGGCGGCTGGATGCTGTTCCCGCCGATTCCCTTCAGCGACGACACCCCCAATTATGAGCTGACCCGCCCTGCCCCGAGCCCACCGTCGGCGGTGAACTGGCTGGGCACCGATGACCAGTCCCGCGATGTACTGGCGCGGGTGATCTTCGGCGCAAGGGTGTCGATCTTGTTTGCCCTGGCCTTGACCGCCATCAGCGCCGCCATCGGCATTGCCGCCGGGGCGTTGCAGGGTTACTACGGCGGCTGGGTGGATTTGCTCGGGCAGCGCATTCTGGAGGTGTGGTCCGGCCTGCCGGTGCTGTACTTGCTGATTATCCTGTCCGGGTTCGTCGAGCCGAATTTCTGGTGGTTGCTGGGGATCATGGCGCTGTTTTCCTGGCTGGCGCTGGTGGATGTGGTGCGCGCCGAGTTCCTGCGCGGGCGCAACCTGGAGTACGTCAAGGCCGCGCGCGCCCTGGGCCTGGGCGACGCCAAGATCATTCGCCGGCATATCCTGCCCAATGCCATGACCGCGACGCTGAGCTATCTGCCGTTTATCTTGACCGGGGCGATATCCACCTTGAGCGCCCTGGATTTCCTCGGCTTCGGTATGCCGGCTGGCAGCGCGTCCCTGGGTGAGCTGATCGCCCAGGGCAAGCAGAACCTGCAAGCCCCCTGGCTGGGCCTGACCGCGTTTTTCACCTTGGCGCTGATCCTGTCGTTGCTGGTGTTTATCGGCGAGGCGTTGCGTGACGCCTTCGACCCTCGCTCATGAGTAATTGCCTATGAACCTGATCGAAATCCGCGACCTGTGCGTCGCGTTCAGCGGCCAGACCGTGGTACGCAATCTGAGCCTGGATGTGCGCCCCGGCGAGTGCCTGGCGCTGGTGGGTGAGTCGGGCTCGGGCAAGTCAGTGACCGCCCATTCAATCCTGCAACTGCTGCCGCAAGCCGGTACCGAAACCACGGGCTCGATCAAGTATCGTGGCCAGGAGTTGATCAGTGCAGCGCCGTCTACCCTGCAAAAACTGCGCGGTAACCGAATTGCGATGATCTTCCAGGAGCCGATGACGTCCCTGAACCCGTTGCACAGCATCGAAAAGCAAATCGGCGAAACCCTGCTGCTGCACAAGGGCCTGGGCGGCAAGCAGGCGCGGGCGCGGATTCTCGAACTGCTGGAGCTGGTGGGTATCCAGAAACCCCAGGAACGGCTCAAGGCCTACCCGCATCAGTTGTCCGGCGGCCAGCGCCAGCGGGTGATGATCGCCATGGCCCTGGCCTGCGAGCCGGAGTTGCTGATTGCCGACGAGCCCACCACCGCGCTGGACGTGACCGTGCAGCGCAAGATCCTGCTGCTGCTCAAGTCTTTGCAGCAACGCCTGGGCATGTCGCTGCTGCTGATCAGCCATGACCTTAACCTGGTGCGCAGTATCGCCCAGCGGGTCTGCGTGATGCGCGCCGGGGAAATTGTCGAGCAGGCTGACTGCCAGACCTTGTTCACGGCCCCACAGCACCCTTACAGCCGCCTGCTGCTGGACGCCGAGCCCACGGGCGATGCGCTGTGCAGCGATGCGTGCGAGACGGTGTTGCAAGTAGACAACCTCAACGTCGATTTCCCCTTGGGCGGCGGGTTGTTTCGGCGCAAGACCTACCTGCGTGCGGTCGACGGCATCAGCCTCAGCGTGCAGCGCGGCAAGACCCTGGGGATTGTCGGTGAGTCCGGCTCAGGCAAATCGACGTTGGGCCAGGCGATCCTGCGTTTGCTTGACTCCACCGGCAGCATCCGCTTCCAGGGCGAGGCCCTCGACCCGCTCAACCATCAGCAGATGCGCCCGTGGCGCAAGCAGATGCAGGTGGTGTTCCAGGACCCCTATGGCAGCCTCAGCCCGCGCATGTCGGTCGAGCAGATCATCAGCGAAGGCCTGGAAGTGCATGCGCCATGCAGCCTGGCCGAGCGCGATGCCCAGGTGATCCAGGTGCTCAAGGACGTGGGCCTCGACCCCGCCAGCCGGCATCGCTACCCCCATGAGTTTTCCGGTGGCCAGCGCCAACGCATCGCCATCGCCCGCGCCCTGGTGCTCAAACCGGCGCTGATGCTGCTCGACGAACCCACTTCGGCCCTGGACCGTACGGTGCAGAAACAAGTGGTGGCGTTGCTGCGTGAACTGCAGGACAAATATGGCCTGACTTATCTGTTTATCAGCCATGACCTGGCCGTGGTGCGCGCCATGGCCCATGACATGATCGTGGTCAAGGATGGCAAGGTAGTGGAGCGCGGTGCCAGTCATGATGTGTTTGATTCGCCCCAGCACCCCTATACCAAAGAACTGCTGGCTGCAGCGCACATCCCTTTGTGATGATCAACAGGACTCTGCCTCCATGAGTACCAGCCTCAAGGATTATCAACACGTTCGCGGCCTGGCCATTCAGTCGTTGTTCGAGATCATCGAGCAGTCCAGCGAAGGCACGGTCATCGTCGACCGCGACGCGAACATCGTGTGGATGAACGAGCGCTACGCCAGGCGTTTCGGCCTGCACAGCGCCGATGAGGCCATCGGCCAGCCCTGCGAGCAGGTGATTTCCAATAGCCTGTTGCGCCAGGTGGTGCACAACGACCGGCCGATACTGCTGGATATCCAGGACACCCCCAAGGGCCCGCTGGTGGTGATGCGCCTGCCGATCCACGACGATGCCGGAGTGGTGATCGGTGCGATTGGCTTTGCGCTGTTCGATGAGTTGCGCAACCTGTCACCGCTGATCGAGCGCTACCTGAGCATGCAGCAAGAGCTGGCCTCGACGCGCTCGCTGCTGCGCTCGCGGCAAAGCAAATACAACTTCGCGCATTTTATCGGCACCAGCGCTGCCAGCCTGGAGGTCAAGCGCCGGGCGCGGCGCAGTGCGAGTGCCGAGTCGCCAGTGTTGCTGCTGGGGGAAACCGGCACCGGCAAAGAACTGCTCGCCCAGGCTATCCACGGTGCGTCACCGCGGGCGCACAAAGCCTTCGTGAGCATCAACAGCGCCGCGATTCCCCATGACCTGCTCGAAGCGGAGTTCTTCGGCACCGCCCCCGGCGCGTTTACCGGCGCCGACCGCAAGGGTCGCCCCGGCAAGTTCCAGATCGCCCAGGGCGGCACGCTGTTTCTCGATGAAATTGGCGACATGCCGCTGCCGCTGCAAAGCAAATTGCTGCGGGTGTTGCAGGAAAAGGAATTCGAACCGGTGGGCTCCAACGAGATGCTGCACAGCGATGTGCGGGTGATTGCCGCGACATCCATGGATCTGGAGGCAGCGATCAAACGTGGCGAGTTTCGTGCGGATTTGTATTACCGCCTCAACGTACTGCCGATCCAGGTACCGCCGTTGCGTGAACGGCTGGAGGATATTCCAGCGCTGAGCGAGGCGATCCTCGAAGAGCTGCGCAGCCAGCACGAACTGGACCCTGAGGCGCTGGTGTTGCTCGCACAACATGCATGGCCGGGCAATATCCGTGAACTGCGCAATGTGCTGGAGCGGGCGGCGTTGCTCAGTGATGACCTGATGTTGAATGCCGCGCAGGTTCGTGCAGCGATTGGTACGTTCAGCCCAGTAGTCCGTGGCCCGGTGGACGCGATCGAGGGTGAAACCTTTGCGGCGGCGCGGGAGCGGTTTGATCGGCAGGTGATTGGGGCGGCGTTGCAGGCGTGTACCGGGAATGTGGTAGAGGCCGCCAGGCAGTTGGGGCTTGGACGGTCGACGCTGTACAAGAAAATGGTGGCGCTGGGGCTAACTCAGTCTCCATATTGAGACCCAATTCTCAATACAAAGACAATCCATTGTGAGAGGGGCTTGCTCCCGATGGCAGCCTGTCAGGCTGAGCATCTGTACCTGACCCACTGCTCTCGGAAGCAAGCCCCCTCCCACATTAGGCATTTGCTTGTCTCAAAATAGAGATAAAATTTCAAAGCGCTGTTGAAAATTCTGAAAATATCGTTGTTTTTCAAATAGTTAATAACATGGCACACATCTAGCTATAGCCCTCCCACCGCTTCACCCCACAACAATAACAATCCGATGGAGACACACCATGAGTGTGATCATTGCCCTGGCCGCGCTCGCGCTGCTGATGCTGGCTGCGTACCGTGGCTATAGCGTTATCCTGTTCGCCCCCATCGCCGCCCTCGGCGCGGTGCTGCTCACCGACCCATCAGCCGTCGCCCCCGCCTTTACCGGGGTGTTCATGGAAAAGATGGTCGGTTTTATCAAACTGTACTTCCCGGTGTTCCTGCTCGGCGCAGTGTTCGGCAAGCTGATCGAGTTGTCGGGTTTCTCGCGCTCGATCGTGGCGGCTGCGATCCGCTTGCTGGGCACGCGCCAGGCAATGCTGGTGATCGTGCTGGTCTGCGCCCTGCTCACCTACGGCGGCGTGTCGCTGTTCGTGGTGGTGTTTGCGGTTTACCCGTTCGCGGCGGAGATGTTTCGCCAGAGCAATATCCCCAAGCGCCTGATCCCGGCAACCATCGCCCTCGGCGCGTTCTCGTTCACCATGGACGCCCTGCCCGGCACGCCGCAGATCCAGAACATCATCCCCAGTACCTTCTTCAACACCACTGCCTGGGCGGCGCCGTGGCTGGGGCTGATCGGCACGATCTTCGTGTTTTGCACCGGTATGCTCTACCTGGCCCGCCAGCGCAACAAGGCCCAGCGGGCCGGGGAAGGTTATGGCACCGAGTTGCGTAACGAGCCGGAAACCGCCGAGAACCTCAGCCTGCCCAATCCCTGGATCGCGCTGTCGCCGTTGATTCTGGTCGGGGTAATGAACCTGCTGTTTACCCACTGGATCCCGCAGTGGTACGGCAAGACCCACAGCCTCAGCCTGCCAGGCATGAGCGCACCGGTGACCACCGAAATCGCCAAGCTCACCGCGATCTGGGCGGTGCAGGCGGCGTTGCTGGTGGGGATTATCGTGGTACTGGTGTTCGGCTTCTCCGCGATCAAAAGCAAGCTGGCCGAAGGCAGTAAAAGTGCGGTCAGCGGCGCGCTGCTGGCGGCAATGAACACCGCCTCGGAATACGGCTTTGGCGCAGTAATCGCCTCGCTGCCAGGCTTTCTGGTACTGGCAGACTGGCTCAAGGGCATCCCCAACCCGCTGGTCAACGAAGCAATTACCGTGACCCTGCTGGCGGGCATCACCGGCTCGGCTTCCGGCGGCATGAGCATTGCCCTGGCGGCGATGTCCGAGAGCTTTATTTCAGCGGCCCATGCGGCCAATATCCCTCTTGAAGTGCTGCACCGGGTCGCGGCCATGGCCAGCGGCGGCATGGACACCCTGCCCCACAACGGCGCGGTGATCACGCTGCTGGCGGTCACCGGCTTGACCCACCGCGAAGCCTACAAGGACATTTTCGGCATCACGATTATCAAGACCCTCGCGGTGTTCGTGGTGATCGGTACTTTCTATGCCACCGGCATTGTGTGAGGTTTTCATGACGACTTTGAATGGCAAGACCGCCTTGGTCACCGGCTCCACCAGCGGCATCGGCTTAGGGATAGCATTGAGCCTGGCCAAGGCTGGCGCCAACCTGATTCTCAACGGCTTTGGCGACGCCAGCGCGGTGATCGCCCAGGTGCAGGCGTTTGGTGGCAAGGTCGGGCATCACCCGGCGGATGTCAGCGACCCGGCGCAGATCGCCGACATGCTCGCCTACGCCGAGCGCGAGTTCGGTGGCGTGGATATTCTGGTCAACAATGCCGGCATCCAGCATGTGGCGGCGGTGGAAGACTTCCCGGTGGAGCGCTGGGATTCGATTATCGCGATCAACCTGTCCTCGGTGTTCCACAGTACACGTTTGAGCCTGCCGGGCATGAAGGCCAAGGGCTGGGGGCGTATCGTCAATATCGCCTCGGTGCACGGCCAGGTCGGCTCAGTGGGCAAGGCTGCCTACGTGGCGGCCAAGCATGGCGTGATCGGCCTGACCAAGGTGGTGGGCCTGGAAACCGCCACCAGCAATGTGACCTGCAATGCGATCTGCCCGGGCTGGGTGCTGACGCCGCTGGTGCAGAAGCAGATTGATGATCGCGTGGCCAGTGGGATCGACCCGCAACAGGCGCAGCAGGATTTGCTGGCTGAAAAGCAGCCGTCCCTGGAGTTTGTGACGCCGTCGCAGCTGGGTGAGCTGGTGCTGTTTTTGTGCAGCGAGGCTGGCGCCCAGGTGCGCGGTGCGGCGTGGAATATCGACGGTGGCTGGCTGGCCCAATAACCCCCCAGACACCGGAGATCAAAATGTGGGAGGGGGCTTGCTCCCGATAGCAGTGTGTCAGGGTAGACATTTGTAACTGAACCACCGCTATCGGGAGCAAGCCCCCTCCCACATTGGAACGCTATTGTTTGGAAGACCGATACTAGAACAAGAGATTTCGCTATGTCCGACATCCTCTGGCAACCCTCGCCCGAACGCATCGCCAACACACGGATGGACCAGTTCCGCCGCTTCATCAACCAACGCCACGACCTGCACCTCCACGACTACCCTGCCCTGCACCAATGGAGCATCGACCAGCGCCCGGACTTCTGGCAGGCGATTGTGGCGTTCTTCGACGTGCAGTTTCGCAGCCCGCCCAGCGTCACACTGATCGAAGACATCGAGATGCCCAGCGCCCAATGGTTTCCCGGCGCCACCCTGAACTTTGCCGAACACCTGTTGCGCCGCCGCGACAATCATCCTGCGGTGGTGGCTGTCAGCGAAGACGGCCAACGTGAACAACTGAGCTATGCGCAACTGGCGGAACACGTTGCCGGCCTGCAAAAAAGCTTGCGGGCGGCCGGGGTTGGCATGGGTGACCGGGTGGCCGCGTGCATGCCCAACACCTGGCAAACCCTGGTGGGTATGCTTGCCACCACCAGCCTCGGCGCGATCTGGTCATGCTCTTCGCCGGATTTCGGCACCCAGGGCGTCATCGATCGATTCGGCCAGATCGAACCCAAAGTGCTGATTACCTGCGCCGGCTACCGCTATGCAGGCAAAAACATCGACCAGAGCGCCAAGCTCAATGAAATCCTTGCGCGCCTGCCCTCCCTGCAACAGCTGATCATCGTGCCGTACGCCCGGCCTCAGGCACAGGTCGACGATTACCTGAGCCAAGCCCGGGTCACGCTGTGGGACGACTTCTATCAGGCCGGCGGCGTGCCTGAATTTGTCGCAGTGCCGTTCGATCATCCGCTGTATATCCTCTATTCCAGCGGCACCACCGGCATCCCCAAATGCATCATCCATGGCACCGGCGGCGTGCTGCTCACCCACCTCAAGGAACACGGCCTGCACGCCGACCTGAGCCGCGAGGACTGCCTGTTCTACTACACCACCTGCGGCTGGATGATGTGGAACTGGCTGGTGTCGGTGCTGGCGATGGGCGCCACGGCGGTGCTGTATGACGGCTCACCGTTCCACCCCGGCCCCGAGCGTTTGATCGACTTGATCGATGCGGAAAAAATCAGTGTATTCGGCACCAGCCCGAAATTCCTCGCTACCCTGGAGAAAGCCGGGTTGCGGCCACGCCTGAGCCACGACCTGAGCAGCCTCAAAGGCCTGATTTCCACCGGCTCGCCGCTGTCACCCCAGAGCTACGACTATGTGTACCGCGAGATCAAGAACGAGCTGTGCCTGTCGTCGATGTCCGGTGGCACCGATATCGTCTCCTGCTTCGTGATCGGCAACCCGGTGCTGCCGGTGCGGCGCGGTGAGATGCAATGCAAGAGCCTGGCCATGGCCATCGAGGTGTGGGACGACCAGGGCCGGCCGCTGATCGGGGAAAAAGGCGAGCTGGTCTGCACCCGGCACTTTCCGGCCATGCCCATTGGGCTGTGGAACGACCCGCACCAGCACAAGCTGCGCGCCTCCTATTTCAGCCAGTTCCCCGGCGTATGGGCCCAGGGTGACTATGCCGAGCAGCGGGCCAATGGCAGCCTGCTGATTCATGGGCGCTCAGACGCGGTGCTCAACCCTGGCGGCGTACGCATCGGCACCGCCGAGATATACCGCCAAGTGGAAAAAGTCCCACAGGTGCTGGAAAGTCTCGCCATCGGCCAACGCTGGCAGGACGATGTGCGTGTGGTGCTGTTTGTGCGCCTCAATGACGGCGTCGAGCTGGATGAGGCGCTGCAACAGCAGATCCGCCAGGTAATCCGTGCCAACACTACGCCGCGCCACGTACCGGCCAAGATCCTCGCTGTCACGGATATCCCGCGCACCATCAGCGGCAAGATCGTGGAGTTGGCGGTGCGCAACGTGGTACATGGGGAGCCGGTAAAGAACACCGATGCCCTCGCCAATCCCGAAGCACTGGAGCAGTTTCGCCGACGCCCTGAACTGGATTTTTAGATGAAAGGTTTCAGCGCTGAACCGCTGTTTTGAAGAAAAGCCGTCAATGCGTGCTATTTTTCCGGGGTAGTCATCCATTGATGATCCTTGGGACAATGGATGTGGTCATTTTTCAAAGCGTCGTGTTCAGGGCTTTTTTTCATGAATGGAACATCCACCGGTAGCGAAGCCGCTGCATTGATCAAGCGGCTGGACTGGGCGCAAAGCCCCCTCGGTGAGGCCACTGATTGGCCGCAGAGCCTGCGCACCGCCGTCGATATCGTCGTGCATTCGCCGATGCCGATGGTGCTGCTGTGGGGCCCGCAACTCATACAACTGTATAACGATGGCTTCGCCCAACTGGTGGGCAACAAGCACCCCGGCGCCCTGGGCCAACCTGCGCACCAGACCTGGCCGGAGCTGCAAAGCTTCGCCGCGCCGGTGTACGACGCGGTGCTCGGCGGCCAGGTGCGCACCTTCAGCGAGCAGCGTTTTGTCTTGCAACGCGAATGTCGCGACACCGAAATCTGGCTCGACCTGACCTACAGCCCGGTGCGCGACGAAAGTGGCCAGGTGGCAGGCATCCTGGTCACCGCCATCGAAACCAATGAACGGCGCAGCAAAACCCTGGAACTGCAGCAGCGTTCCGAAGCGAGCCTCAAGGCCCAGCACAACACCGAGCAGCGCCTGCAACTGGCACTGGCGGCGACCGATGCCGTGGGCACCTGGGACTGGGACATCGGTGAAGATCACTTTATCGCCGATGCACATTTCGCCTACCTGCACGGTGTCGACCCGAGTGACGCCGGCCTGCTGCCCATCAGCGCCTATCTGCTCGGTGTGCATCCCGAAGACCGTGGCATGGTCACGCGCAGCATCAAGCATTGCATCACCTTCGGCACTGAATACGCCGAGGAGTACCGCCTGCTGCAAGCCGACGGCCAGGTGCGCTGGGTGTTTGCCCGTGGCCGCTGCTACAAGGACCAACAAGGCCGACCCGCACGCTTCCTCGGCGCCGCGCTGGACCTCACCGAGCGCAAACACACCGAACAGGCGCTGCGCCAGAGCCAGACCGAGCTGCAACTGATCATCAACGCCATGCCGGTGTTGATCGGCTACGTGGACCATGAGCAGCGCTTTCGCCTGAACAACAGCGCCTACCTCGACTGGTACGGCAAGACGCCCCAGGAGCTGTACGGCAAGACCATCCGCGAAGTGCTCGGTGATGAGGTGTATGCCGGACGAATAGACAAGATCGAAGCGGCCCTGAACGGCAAGGCGTGCAGCTTCATGACCCTCACGCCCCATCGCGACGGCCGCCCGCGCCACGCGTTGATGAAATACCTGCCGCGCTTCAGCAATGACGGTTCGGTGAATGGCTTCTACATTTTTGTCATCGACGAGACCGAACGCAAACTCACCGAGGAAGCCCTGCGCCATCTCAACGAGAACCTCGAAGAGCGTGTGGCCCAGCGTACCCAGGCGCTGGCCGAGGCCAACCAGCGCCTGCAGAACGAGATGTTCGAGCGTGAACGCGCCGAAGACGCCCTGCGCCATGCGCAGAAGATGGAAGCGGTGGGCCAGCTCACCGGCGGTATCGCCCATGACTTCAACAATATGCTCACCGGCATCATCGGCAGCCTGGACCTGATGCAGCGCTATATTGCCGCCGGGCGCAGCGATGAGATTGGCCGCTTTGCCGATGCCGCCGTATCCTCGGCCCATCGCGCCGCCGCCCTTACCCACCGCCTGCTGGCGTTTTCGCGGCGCCAGTCGCTGGACCGCCGCCCCGTCGACCCCAACCAGCTGGTGGCATCCCTGGAAGATCTGTTCCAGCGCACCAAGGGCGCGCATATCGCGCTCAAGGTGCAACTGGGCAAGGACATCTGGCCGGTGAACACCGACGCCAGCCAATTGGAAAACGCCCTGCTCAACCTGGTGATCAACGCCCGCGACGCCATGCCCGACGGCGGCGAGTTGCTGATCGAAACCGCCAACAGCTACCTGGACGGCACCGACATCACCACCCTGGAGCCGGTCAAGGCCGGCGACTACGTAATGCTCGGCGTGAGCGACAACGGCAGCGGCATGGCGCCGAAAATCCTCGCCAAGGCATTCGACCCGTTCTTCACCACAAAGCCTATCGGCCAAGGCACCGGCCTCGGGCTGTCGATGATTTACGGCTTTGCCCAGCAGTCCGGTGGACATGTAACGATCCAGAGCGAACCGGGCCAGGGCACCTGCGTGCGCCTGTACCTGCCGCGCCTGTACGGCACCGCACTGGAAAGCGACCTGCCCGTCAGCCTCACCGAAGCCCCGGTGGCCCTGGCCGGTGAAGCCGTGGTGGTGGTCGAGGACGACCCCGCAGTGCGCATGTTGGTGGTCAACGTCCTCGATGAACTGGGCTATACCGCGCACCAGGCGGCCGACGCCCGTGCCGCGCTGCCGCTGCTGGAGTCGGATTTGCGCGTGGATTTGCTGGTGACCGACGTCGGCCTGCCAGGCATGAACGGCCGGCAACTGGCGGAAATCGCGCGCCAGCATCGCCCCGGCCTGCGGGTGTTGTTCATGACCGGTTATGCCGAGAAAGCCGCTGAGCGCCAGGGCTTTTTGGAAGACGGCATGGACATGGTCGCCAAGCCCTTTTCGATCGACCTGCTGGCCACCAAAATCCGCAGCATGATCGGCGGCGAGGCCTGAGTTCAGGCATAATCGCGCGCCGTCGCACACCTGGTAGAGATCAATGAAAGCCCAAGCCCGTCATATCCTGGTGAAAACCAGCGAAGAAGCCGAACAACTCAAGCAGCGCATTGCCAAGGGTGAAGCCTTTGACGTGCTGGCCAAGAAGTACTCCACCTGCCCGTCGGGCAAGCGTGGCGGCGATCTGGGCGAAGTGCGGCCCGGGCAGATGGTGGGCGCGATTGATGCGGTGATCTTCAAGAAGCCGGTGAAGGTGGTGCACGGGCCGATCAAGAGCAAGTTTGGCTATCACCTGGTGCAGGTGTTTTACCGGGATTGAGCACTTGGCTCCAGACGCTATCGCAGGCAAGCCAGCTCCCACATTTAACGGTGTACACCCGGCAAAATGTGGGAGCCGGGCTTGCCCGCGATCCGCCGCAGGCGGCCATTCACCTCGGTATCAGCGCCCCCGGCAGCTGAATCACCCGACTCGCCAGCCGATGCCCCGCCAATGCAGCCTCTTGCGGCGAGCCACCTTTGAGCCGCCCGGCCAGATACGCCGCACTGAACGAATCTCCCGCCGCCGTAGTGTCCACCACCTTTTCCACCTTCAACGCCGGCACCGCAAAACGCTCTCCCGCACAGCGAATCAAACACGCATCCGCGCCACGCTTGAGCACCACTTCTGCAATCGATGGATAGGCCGCAAACACCTGCTCGCTGTCCTCATAGCCAAACAACGCGTGCTCGTCATCCTCGGTCAACAAGGCTATATCCACTTCGGCCAACACCTTGCGATAAGCCGCACGGGCCGCTTGCACATCAGCCCATAGCCGTGGCCGGTAATTGTTATCGAACACCACCTTGCCACCTCGGCGGCGGGTTTCGACCAGGGTGTCCAGCAAGCGCTCGCGCCCAACCTCGCCCAGCACCGCCAGGGTAATGCCGCTGAAATACACCACGTCATAATCCGGTAACACTGCCAGGATCGGCTCGGCCGCAGCCGTGGTAAAGCAGTCACGCACGGCCGCTTCGTTGCGCCAGTAAAGAAACTTGCGCTCGCCACTGGCGTCGGTCTGGATGCAGTACAAACCCGGCAGACGCCCGGGCAGGCGCTGGACCATGCTCAGGCCAAGGCCCTCGGTTTGCCACTGCTGGCACATGGCGTCGCTGAAACTGTCATCGCCCAAGGCGGTGACGTAGTCGACGCTGGCGCACTCGCCCAGCTCACGGCGCAGGTACACCGCCGTGTTCAGGGTGTCGCCGCCGAAGCTCTGGTGCAGGCTGCCATCGGCGCGGTGTTGCAGTTCGATCATGCATTCGCCGATAAGGGCGATGCGGGGTTGGGTGGTCATGGCTGCTGTCTCGGTGGGGCTGATGGCCTCATCGGGGGCAAGCCCCCTCCCACAGGGGAATGCATTCCAAATGTGGGAGGGGGCTTGCCCCCGATAGGTGCGACGCGGTCTAGAAACAGGTACGCAGCGACTCGACCACCTGCAACTGCTCATCCACCAGGCAACCCACCTGCCATTTGTCGAAGGTCAGGCAGGGATGGGACGTGCCAAACGAAATGATGTCGCCAATGCGCAACTCAACACCCGGCGCTACGGTCATGAACGCATGTTGGTCCATCACCGCGGTGACCTTGCACGCACTCACATCATCACCCTGCGCCGGGACGATCCCGGCCTTGTAGCGCTTGAGCGGCACCGGCAAGCCGGCGTCATAGGCCACGTCACGCTTACCCAGGGCAACCACGGCAAAACCCGGCTCCGGCAGCGACTGCACGTGCGCCCAGACCTCCATCGCCGGGCGCAGGCCCTCGTTGAGGTCGCTGCGTCGGTCGAGCACACAGCATTGCGCGTCTTTGTAGATGCCATGGTCGTGGGCCACGTAGCTGCCTGGGCGCAACACACTGAGGAAACGACCGGCAGCGTTCTGCGCCTCGAACGACTCGGCGATCAGGTCGTACCAGGCCGAGCCCGACGCCGTGATGATCGGTTTAGGCAGGTCGAACAGGCCGCTGTCTTGCAGGTCCACCGCCAGGCGCACCAGGCTGGCAGCGAAGTCACGGATGCCGCTGATGGCGTGCTCGCCGTGGATCACCCCTTCGTAGCCTTCGATGCCGGTCAACGCCAATGCCGGTTGGGCCTTGATTGCCCGGGCCAGTTCACGCACTTCCTGTTCGCTGCGACAGCCACACCGGCCGCCGACCACGCCGTATTCGATCATCACGTTCAGACGCAGGCCGCGCGCGGCGAAGAACAGGCCCAGATCCGCGACGTTGTCCGGGTGATCAACCATGCAATGGAAGTCGAAATCCTGATCGGCCAGCAGGTCGGCGATCAGCGCCATGTTCGGCGCACCCACCAATTGGTTGGCCATCAGCACACGACGCACGCCGCCGGCATAGGCGGCGCGGGCTTGTACGGCGTTGGCCAGGGTGATTCCCCAGGCACCGGCGGTGATCTGACGCTCGAACAGCGCAGGCATCATGCTGGTCTTGCCGTGGGGCGCCAGCTCGGCGCCGCTGTGGCTGACAAAGTCCTGCATCCAGCGAATATTGTGCTCCAGGGCGTCACGGTGCAGCACCAGCGCCGGCAGGCTGACATCGCGGACCAAATGGGCACCGACGGCGGCGGCACCTTTTTCAACGGCATTGAGGGCAGACATGGAAAACTCCTATTCGTTGATGCGCCGGGCCAGGCTGTTGGCGCTGTCGATCAGCACCCGGCGATAGTCGTGGTAGTGCTTGCTGGCATCGGCTCGCGGGGCAACGATGCACAGGGTCGCAATGCTGATGCCCTGGGCGTCCCGCACCGGGGCGGCGAAGCAATGGGTGAAGGTGTCGGCCACACTGTCGAAGGAAAAGAACCCATCGACGGTGGCCTGGCGGATCTGCGCCAGGAAGGTATCGAGCGGCAGGCGCAGGCCGTCCGGCAGGATGAAATCGTCGGGGTCGATCAGCTCGATGATCTGCTGGTCGCTCAAATGCCCCAGCAACAAACGCCCGGAAGCGGTCCACGGGATCGGCGCGTTTTCACCGATATCCGAAGAAATACGGAAATGCCGCTGGCCTTCGCGCATCAGCGCCACCGTGTACTTGCGCCCGTTGAGCAGGCACATCTGCGCGGTTTCGTGGGTCTGGCTGACGATTTCCTGCAGGGCGTGATCGGCCTCGCGGGTCAGGTCGAAGTGCCGCAGGTGCGCCTGGCCGAGGAAATACAGCTGGCGCCCCAGATACACGTGACCGTCCTTGCCCACGGTTTCCAGAATGCGCCGCTCCAGCAGGGACGCGACCAATTCGTAGACCGTGGACTTGGGGCTGCCGATGCCGCTGGCAATGTCATTCGGGCGCAGGGGTTGGCCGATCTCCTTGAGAAAATCAAGGATATCGAACGCACGGTCCAGGCCTTTGGCGCGGCGTTTGATGGTGTCTTCGGTCATGGCAGTGATGGGTCCGGTCAAAGGTGTTTGCTGCACGGTAATCCCCTGTGGGAGCGGGCTTGCCCGCGATGACGGTGGGTCAGTGACAAAGGTGTTATCTGGCACTACGTCATCGCAGGCAAGCCAGCTCCCACATTGATCTTCAGTGATCTCAAGAGTGGGGGTATTCAGCCCTTTTTCTTGTAGGCCACGCAGTCGATCTCAACCTTGCAATCAACCATCATATTGGCCTGCACACAAGCCCGCGCCGGGGCGTGCTCGGGGGTGAAGTATTCGCCGAAGACCTTGTTGAAACTCCAGAAGTCCCGTGGATCTTCCAGCCACACGCCCACGCGCACAACATCCTTGAGCTCATAGCCGGCTTCTTCGAGGATCGCCACCACGTTGCGCATGGTCTGCCGGGTTTGCTCGACGATGCCGCCACTGATGATTTCGCCATCCACCGCCGGCACCTGGCCCGACACATACAGCCAGCCATCGGCCTCCACCGCACGTGCGAACGGGCGTGGCTGGCCGCCACCTGCGGTGCTGCCGGTACCGTAACGAGTAATGCTCATAAAAGTTGCTCCTTGTTAAAAACGAATGTTCTTTAAAAATTCCGCCAGTCGCGGCGACTGCGGCCGCTCGAAGATGTCCTTCGCAGTGCCCTGCTCTTCAATGCGGCCCTGGTTCATGAAGACGATCTGGTCGGAAACTTCATAGGCAAAGCGCATTTCGTGGGTGACCAGCAACATGGTCATGCCCTCCTCCGCCAGCCCCTTGATCACGCTGAGCACTTCGCCTACCAGCTCCGGATCGAGGGCCGATGTGACCTCGTCGAACAGCATCAGACTGGGGTTCATGGCAATGGCGCGGGCAATCGCCACGCGCTGTTGCTGACCACCAGACAATTGGCCGGGAAAGTGGTTGCGCCGCTCCAGCAGGCCGACGCGGTCCAGCCACTTTTCGGCCAGGGCCACGGCTTCATCCTTGCCCATCTTCTTGACCTTGAGCAAGCCAAGGGTGACGTTTTGCAGCGCGGTCAGATGCGGGAACAGGTTGAATTGCTGGAACGCCATGCCGGTCATGGCGCGGTGCTGGGCAATCACCCGCTCCGGGTGCCGTACGCGCTTGCCGCCGACCTCGCTGTAGCCAATGGACTCGCCGTCCAGGGTGATCTGCCCGCTCTGGAACTCCTCAAGCAAGTTCACGCAACGCAGCAAGGTGGTCTTGCCCGAGCCGCTGGAGCCGATCAACGTCACCACATTGCCGCGCTGCATCGACAGATCGACACCCTTGAGCACTTCCACCCGGCCGTACTGTTTACGCAGGCCACGAATGTCCAGCAGCGCTGGTTTGGTTTGAGCTTGGTTCATGGCAAGGCCACCCGCTTTTCAATGTAGCGCCCGAATAATTCGATGGCGTAGTTGATGACAAAGAACATGAAACCGGCGAACAGGTAGAACTCCAGGGTCATGAAGGTGCGGGCGATCACCTGCTGGGTGCTGAGCAGCAATTCGGCCACGCCGATCACCGACAGCAAAGTGGACGCCTTGACGATTTCGGTAGAGGAATTGACCCAGGTCGGCAGGATCTGACGCAGGGCCTGGGGCAACAACACATAGCCCAACGACTGGTAAAACGTCAGGCCAATGGCCTTGCCCGCTTCCAGTTGCCCACGGGGAATGGCTTGCAGTGCACCGCGCACGATTTCCGACACGTGGGAGCCACAGAACAGGGTCAACCCGACCGCACCGGCCTGGAATGCACTGATTTTCCAGCCCAGGGCCGGGAGCATGTAGAAACACGCCAACACCAGCACGAACACCGGGGTGCCTCGGATCAGATCGACGTACAGACGAAACGGTGCACGCATCCAGAACTTGCCGTAGGTCAGGATCAACCCGGCGACGATACCGATCAGGGTGCCGAAGATAATCGCCAGTGCCGAGACCGACACACTGGCCTGGAAGCCGGCCCACAGGGTCTCGCGGGCGATCCACAATTCATGCAGCCAACTGGGGGATTCGTACATGCAAACCCTTCCTTAACGACGGATCGCCAGACGCTGCTCCAGGTAACGGAGCAGCATGGCAATCAGGTAACAGGCAGCCACATAGAGCGCGGTCGTAACCAGCCAGGTTTCAATCACCCGGTAGCTTTCAACGTTGATCTTGCGGGCGTAATAGGTCAGCTCCGGCACCGCGATCGCGGCGGCCAGGGACGTGTCCTTGAACAGCGAGATAAAGTTGTTCGACAGCGCCGGCAGCACGTTGCGCAGCATCACCGGCACGGTGATATAGGCGCGAATCCGCCATTCGCCAAGGCCGATCGCCAACCCCGCTTCACGCAAGCCCTTGGGAATATTCAACAGTCCGGCGCGGAATACTTCGGTCAGGTAGGCACCGGCGTACAGCGACAGGGTGACGATGAACGAAGGGATTTTGTCCAGGCGAATCCCCAAGGACGGCAAGGCGAAATAGATCAACAGGATCAACACCAGGATCGGCGTATTGCGCACCACCGTCACGTACACCGAAGCGAGGATGCGCAACGCGCGGTGCCGGGACAGCATGGCGAACGCCATCAGCAGGCCGATCACGCAGCCGATGGCAATCGACAGCAGAGCCAACTGCAGGCCCAGGCCGAGCCCCGCCAGCAAGGTGTCGAAGTCACGCCAGACGGCGGCAAAATTCAACTGATAGTTCATGGTCGGCAATACCTGAGTGAGGCGTGCTCAAGCACGCCCCGGCTGTTCCGGATCATTTGAATTCCACGGGAAAACCGATGGCCGGTTCTGGCAGGTCAACGCCGAACCACTGCTTGAAAGAAGCCTTGTAGGTGGGAAACTCCACACCGGTCATGGCTTCATGCAGCGCGGTGTTGACGAAGTTCAGCCAATCCTGGTCGCCACGCTTGACCGCACACGCGTAGGTTTGCGGGCTCCAGGCGTAAGTGGGGCTGCGGTAGCGACCGGGGTTCTGCACCATCAGGTATTTGACCGAGGACTGATCGGTGGCAGCCGCGTCGGCGCGACCGGAGTTCACGGCCTGGTACATCAGGTCGACACTGTCGTACTGGTCGACCTTGGCTTTGGGCAGTGCCTGGTGCACCAGCTCTTCGGCGTACACGTTTTGCAGCACGGCCACGGTCACGTCATCGCCTGCGGCTTGAAGGTCTTCGATTTCCTTGTACTTGCTGTTGTTGGGCAACAGCAGGCCGACACCTTCGCGGTAGTACGGCAAAGTAAAAGCCACCTGCTGCGCACGGCTGGCGGTGACGGTGATGAACTGGCAGCTCATGTCGACCTTGTCCGTCAGCAGGTTGGGAATGCGCGCATCGGATGACTGCACCACAAACTCGACCTTGCTCGGGTCATTGAACAAACCCTTGGCCACCATGCGGCCGATGTCGATATCAAACCCCTGCAATTTGCCATCCGCTCCCTGGAAGTGCCACGGCGCATTGGTACTGCCTGTACCCACGATCAGATGCCCGCGCTTGAGCACATCATCCAGCTTGCTGTCCGCCGCCTGCACCATGCTTGTGAAGGAAGCCGATGCGGCAACAAGAAAAACACACGCTTTGAATACGGAAGGTCGGTGATGCATGACAAGCACTCCAGGGGCTGTGTATTCCGTTATACCGGAACTTGGTATGTAACAACGGAATAGACAGCAGAAAGTGTGCCACAGCCACGGGAGGAAAAATATGCGGTCGGGAAACTCTTTAGGGTTCAGTAAGATAGGTATTGAAGCGCTTAACGGCTTTGCGCCGCCAGCATCGGGTGTTGCTACGCAACGCCCCACAACGGTGTTACTGCGCCCCCATACTGACCGCCTCGGATCGACGCACACCTGTGAAGGTTGACAGTAGACGGTGGTACCCCACCGGCTTAGCGTTGGCAAAAACCAACACAGCCGGAAGGGGATCGACATGGGAGTCGCCACGCGCAGAATTTCCAGCGCCAAAGAGTTCAATCGGGTACTGAACACCCCGCGCCCGGTGTTCATTCTGTTTGTTTCCGAGCACTGCCCTGCCTGTGCGCAAGCAGGCTCCTTATTCGAACAGGCCGCTTGGAAGCATCCCTGGCTAGTCAGTTTGGTACTCGATTGCGCCCATACGCCGAGGCACCCTGATGTGACAGGCACCCCGACGCTACTGATCTACCAGGAGGGAATCGTGGTAGAAAAACTCAAGGGCTTCGGCCCACTTGAAGAACAAGAGCAGTGCGTAACAGACATCTTCAACCGTTATGACCTGAGCAAGGGCGCAAGTGCACTTGCGTCACTCGACGCTCCTCCACTTCAGCTACCGTCAAACGCCAACCCTCATGTTCCAGGCTATCGCCCACCACCGGCAAACGGTCGAGCAGGCTCATCACCAACCCCGCCAGGGTTTGATAATCCTCGGTCGCCGCAGCCTTGAAGCCCGTGCGCTGACGCACCAGATTGAGGTTCAAGGCACCGTTGGCACGAAAGCCGTCGTTCTGCTCGACGATGTCCGGCCCTTCGATTTCGCTGGCATCGGGCAATTCACCGGCGATGGATTCCAGAATATCGGTCATGCTCAACACGCCCATGAAGTCCCCGAATTCGTTGATCACGAAGGCGATGTGGGTGGACTCCTGGCGCATCTGCTCCAGGGCATTGAGGATCGAAAAGCTCTCCAGCAGGTTGATCGCCCGGCGCGCCAGGTGCTCCAGGTTCGGCTCGTTACCGGCCAGGTACTCCTTGAGCAGTTCCTTCTTGTGCACAAAGCCCAAGGGTTCATCCACCGCACCGTTGCGGATCAGCGGCAAACGCGAGTAGGACGAATGCATCAGCTTCAGGCGGATCGTGTCGGGATCGTCCGCCAGGTCGATGCAGTCAACCTTGGCCCGTGGTGTCATCAGGGTACGAATCGGCCGTTCGGCCAGTTGCAGCACACCGCTGATCATCACCCGCTCACGTCGATCAAACAGCGGGCCCTGTGCAGTATCCGGCTCGCCCAGCAAGTCAGCGACCTCTTCACCCACCTCTTCCAGCGCCAGGCTGCGGCCACCCAATAAACGCATCACTGCATGGGCCGTACGCTCACGCACCGGCAGCACACCTTGTGCCGATTTCTTGCGACGCGAGCGGGCAATCTGGTTGAACACCTCGATCAGAATCGAGAAACCAATGGCCGCGTACAGGTAGCCCTTGGGAATATGGAAGCCCAAGCCTTCGGCGGTCAGGGCGAAACCGATCATCATCAAGAAGCCCAGGCACAGCATGATCACCGTAGGGTGGGCGTTGACGAAACGGGTCAGCGGCTTGCTCGCCACGATCATCAAACCGATGGACACGATCACCGCGATCATCATCACCGCCAGCTCATCGACCATGCCCACTGCGGTAATCACCGCATCGAGGGAGAACACTGCGTCGAGCACCACGATCTGCGCCACGATCGGCCAGAACATCGCATAAGCCACATTGCCCTTGTGCTGGGCCACGTGGCCTTCCAGGCGTTCGTGCAGCTCCATGGTGGCCTTGAACAACAGGAACACACCACCGAACAGCATGATCAGGTCACGGCCGGAAAAGCTCTTGTCGAACACCTCGAACAACGGCTGGGTGAGGGTCACCAACCAGGAAATACTCGCCAACAGGCCCAGACGCATCAGCAACGCCAGGGACAAACCGATCAAGCGTGCACGGTCACGCTGCTCCGGCGGCAACTTGTCTGCCAGGATCGCGATAAACACCAGGTTGTCGATACCCAGCACCAGTTCCAGCACAATCAAGGTCGCCAGGCCCAGCCAGGCCGTTGGATCCGCTAACCATTCCATTTATAGAGTCTCTGTATTCAAAGTTTTCAGAATGCCGGACACGGCAATGCGCGGTCAGTGGACCGGGACAAGGTTAGCAGTCGGAATACGGGGTGCTTCAGGGGGAACAGCGACAGTAAGTGTCTTGGAGAAAGACGACTGGGAGGCTCCGAGAGGGTGTTCATGCAAGTCCTGAAATAACAAAAGGACTTGAATCCTACAGCCCAAATACACAATTCCCACATAGCAAAACTATTACAAAACCTGTCTTCCAGCCGATGCAAAACCAATGTGGGAGGGGGCTTGCTCCCTCCCACACAAGCCCCCATTCCACATTCGGAACGGTGTGGTATCAAGACTTTCGGGTGGCATCATCCAGCGCCAGGATGGTGTGGGCATTGGTGACGGTCGTCGCCAGCGTATTGATCACCCCCGACCGCAACGCCCCCAGCGTCGCCGCGGCCTTGGTGTTTTCACTGGCAATCGCCACCACATCCGGGATGCGGAACAGCTCCTGCACCGTCAACCCGATCACTCGGCCTTGAATGGCGTTGACCGCCGGCTGGCCGTGAATATCGATAAAGTCATAGCCCATCATATCGCCCACCGTGCCGGACAACCGCGCCTGGGCGATTTCCTGGGGCGAGAACCAGCCCATGCGCACCATGTTGCTGTTTTCGCTCATATCACCAATGCCGATCAGGGCAATGTCGGCACGCCGGGCGCGGTCGAGGGTGGAGCGTACCGTGTCGTTATTGATCAACACACCACGCAGTTCCGGGTTGGCCACCAGCGCCGGGGCGTACAGGCTTTCGCTTTCGCCGCCAAAGCGCAGGGCAAGGCGCCGGCAGATATGGTCGGGGTTCATGTACTCGCCGGCCTTGAGCGAACCACCGATAGCACATACGAACGTGCAGTTGCGCGTCACCGGCAGGAACACGTTATCGGCCACCGCGCCGACGTTACGGCCCATGCCCACGGCGACGATCATGCCATCGCCCAAGGTTTTGTTCAGGTAGTTGGCGACCAGGCTGGCGACTGCCGAGCGCTGGGTGTCGGGGTCGCTATGGTCAACGGCGATCAAGGCGCGGTCGAGCTTGAAGCGCTCCACCAACGCGCGTTCCAGTTCGTTGTTCATCGCCGGGTGCTGCAACACGCGCACCTCGACGATGCCTTCATCTCGCGCACGCTTGAGCAGGCGGCTGACTTTGGCCCGCGACAGGTCAAAGCGCTTGGCAATGGCTTCCTGAGTGACGTTCTCAAGGTAATAGAGCATCGCCACTTCGGTCATTTGATCGATATCGCTGGCCATGCGCTGGGTACTGTCACTCATGGGGACGGGCTTCCGTTTCGGCGTCAAAGGCGCATTCTCCCGACTCTTGCCCCGTGCCGTCCACTACTGATGCCCATCGCGCTCGATTGCGTTGATGCGCTCGACCTTGGCCCCGGAACGCGCCACCTCGAACTCCGAGGCCAGGAACGCCGTGACAATGCTCTTGGCCAGTTCGGCGCCGATCACCCGCGCACCGATGGACAGAATCTGCGCATCGTTGCTCTTGCGCGCCCGCTCCGCCGAATAGGTGTCATGGGCCTGAGCCGCGCGGATACCCAACACCTTGTTGGCCGAGATGGCCATGCCGATGCCGGTGCCGCACACCAGCACACCGAGGCGCTGCTGCCCGGCGCTGATAGCGTTGGCCACGGCCAGCGCGATGTCCGGATAGAGCACCGGCGCGATGGAATGGGTACCGAAGTCAGTGACCGGGTAACCCAGCGCCTCGATATGGCGCTTCAACAGCTCTTTAAGCTCAAAACCCGCTTCATCGCATCCGATAGCCACCGGAAAAGGTGTGTTCATGGCGTCTGGCTCCGCTGCCCTGATCTAGATTAAGACTGATCATATGATCACTCAATGAAATTTCGCTCAGTCATTTCGCGATCATTATGCCCTTCATGTCAAGCGCGATTTAACTGACCTCCCAGTCAAAGCGGTATAAACAGCCATTAAAGCCACTACAGATGAGAATCAACGCTTTTTAATGAAAGAGATTGACTGATCAGAATTTCATTTGATACACATATGATCACAGCGAAACATGACTGTGCGACCTAATAAGAATTCACAGCACGAGGACACGCCGATGGCCAAGCCATTACTGCTCCAGGCTGAACACGTCGCCAAGGCTTACGCCGGGGTACCTGCCCTGCGTGACGGGCGCCTCTCTCTGCGCGCCGGCAGCGTCCACGCCCTGTGCGGTGGCAATGGCGCCGGCAAGTCGACCTTCCTGGGCATCCTGATGGGCATCACCCAGCGTGACGCCGGCACCATTGCGCTCAACGGTGCACCGGTGCAGTTCAACCGCCCCAGTGAAGCCTTGGCGGCCGGGATCGCGATGATCACCCAAGAGCTCGAACCCATCCCCTACATGACCGTCGCCGAAAACATCTGGCTGGGCCGCGAACCGCGCCGCGCCGGTTGCATCGTCGACAGCAAGGCCCTGAACCGCCGCACCCGCGAGCTGCTTGAAAGCCTGGAGTTCGACGTCGACGCCACCAGCCCCATGCACCGCTTGAGCGTGGCGCAGATTCAACTGGTGGAGATCGCCAAGGCGTTCAGCCATGACTGCCAGGTGATGATCATGGACGAGCCCACCTCGGCCATCGGCGAGCGCGAGGCAGAAACCCTGTTCAAGGCCATTCGCCGCCTCACTGCACGGGGTGCCGGTATCGTGTATGTGTCCCATCGCTTGAGCGAACTGGCGCAGATCGCCGATGACTACAGCATCTTTCGCGATGGTGCCTTTGTGGAAAGCGGGCGCATGGCCGATATCGACCGCGACCACCTGGTACGCGGCATTGTTGGCCAGGAACTGACGCGCATCGACCACAAGGTCGGCCGTGAATGCGCCGCCGACACCTGCCTGCAAGTCGACAACCTGAGCCGCAACGGCGAGTTCCACGACATCAGCCTGCAATTGCGCCGTGGCGAAATTCTTGGCATCTACGGGCTGATGGGCTCCGGGCGCAGTGAGTTTCTTAACTGCATCTACGGCCTGACCGTAGCCGATTCCGGCAGCGTCACCCTGCAAGGCAAGCCCATGCCCATCGGACTGCCCAAGGCCACCATCAACGCCGGTATGTCGCTGGTCACCGAAGACCGCAAGGACAGTGGCCTGGTGCTGACCGGCAGCATCCTCTCGAACATCGCGCTGTCGGCCTACAAGCGTTTGTCGAGTTGGTCGCTGATCAATGCGCGCAAGGAAGCCCAACTGGCCGAAGACATGGTCAAGCGCCTGCAGATCAAGACCAGCTCTCTGGACCTGCCGGTGGCGTCCATGAGCGGCGGCAACCAACAAAAAGTCGTGCTCGCCAAATGCCTGTCCACCGAGCCGGTGTGCCTGCTTTGCGACGAACCCACCCGCGGCATCGATGAAGGCGCCAAGCAGGAGATCTACCACCTGCTCGACCAGTTCGTACGGACCGGCGGCGCCGCCATTGTGGTGTCGTCCGAAGCCCCGGAACTGCTGCACCTGAGCGATCGCATCGCCGTATTCAAGGGCGGCCGGCTGGTGACCATCAGCACCGACACCGCTCTTTCCCAGGAAGCCTTGTTGAGTCTTGCCTCATGAATGCCAAAACCCTTGCCGCCCCTGTCACCACCGCGCCACGCAACCGCTTGCGCCTGTCTCTGGACCGCTTCGGCCTGCCGCTGGTGTTTATCCTGCTGTGCGTGGTGATGGCGTTTTCCAGCGAATACTTCATGACCTGGCGCAACTGGATGGACATCCTGCGCCAGACCTCCATCAACGGCATCCTCGCCGTGGGCATGACTTATGTGATCCTGACCAAGGGCATCGACTTGTCGGTAGGTTCGATCCTGGCCTTTGCCGGATTGTGCAGCGCGATGGTCGCCACCCAGGGCTATGGCCTGTTGGCGGCGGTCAGCGCCGGGATGTTTGCCGGGGCGATGCTTGGCGTGGTCAACGGTTTTATGGTCGCCAACCTGTCGATCCCGCCGTTCGTGGCCACCCTGGGTATGCTCAGCATCGCCCGCGGCATGACCTTTATCCTCAACGACGGCAGCCCGATCACCGACCTGCCCGACGCCTACCTGGCGCTGGGTATCGGCAAGATCGGCCCAGTGGGCGTGCCGATCATTATCTTCGCTGTGGTCGCGCTGATCTTCTGGATGGTGCTGCGCTACACCACCTACGGCCGCTACGTGTACGCGGTGGGCGGCAATGAAAAAAGCGCACGCACCTCCGGCATCGGCGTGCGCAAGGTGATGTTTTCGGTGTACGTGGTTTCGGGCCTGCTCGCCGGATTGGCCGGCGTGGTGTTGTCGGCACGTACCACCTCTGCCCTGCCCCAGGCCGGGGTTTCCTATGAGCTGGACGCGATTGCCGCGGTGGTGATCGGCGGCACCAGCCTGTCGGGCGGTACCGGTAGCATTGTCGGCACCTTGTTCGGGGCGCTGCTGATCGGTGTGATCAACAACGGCCTGAACCTGCTCGGCGTGTCCTCCTATTACCAGCAGGTCGCCAAGGGCCTGATCATCGTGTTCGCAGTACTGATCGACGTGTGGCGCAAGAAAAAACGCTGAAGAACGACCGATAACAATAACTGGAGTTCGACTTATGAAACTGGGTACTACCCTGGCCGCCGCGGCGGCCCTCTCCCTGCTCGCCAGCAGTGTCGCCATGGCAGCCGATGGCAAGACCTACAAGATCGGCGCAGCCGTCTACGGCCTCAAGGGCCAGTTCATGCAGAACTGGGTGCGTGAGCTCAAGGAACATCCGGCCGTCAAGGATGGCACCGTGCAGTTGACCGTATTCGACGGCAACTACGACGCCCTGACCCAGAACAACCAGATCGAAAACATGGTGACCCAACGCTACGACGCGATTCTGTTCGTGCCCATTGATACCAAGGCCGGCGTCGGCACAGTCAAGGCGGCCATGAGCAACGACGTGGTGGTCATCGCCTCCAATACGAAAGTAGCCGATGCCAGCGTGCCGTATGTGGGGAACGACGACGTCGAAGGCGGCCGCCTGCAGGCCCAGGCCATGGTCGACAAGCTCAACGGCAAGGGCAACGTGGTGATCATCCAGGGCCCGATTGGCCAGTCGGCGCAGATCGACCGGGAAAAAGGCGAGCTGGAAGTGTTGGGCAAACACCCTGATATCAAGATCATCGAGAAGAAAACCGCCAACTGGGACCGCGCCCAGGCCATGACCCTCACCGAAGACTGGCTCAACGCCCACCCCAAGGGCATCAACGGCGTGATCGCCCAGAACGACGACATGGCCCTCGGCGCTGTGCAGGCCCTGAAGTCCCACGGACTGACCTCCAGAGAGGTACCCGTGACCTCCATCGACGGTATGCCGGATGCGATCCAGGCGGCAAAAAAAGACGAAGTCACAACATTCCTCCAGGACGCCCAGGCCCAATCCCAAGGCGCACTGGACGTGGCCCTGCGCGCCCTGGCCGGTGAGGACTACAAGCCGCAATCGGTGATCTGGGAGCGCTACGCCAAGGACGTGAAATGGGATGACGGCACGGCCAGGAACTACATCCTGCCGTGGGTGCCGGTGACCAATGCCAATGCGGATGCGCTGTACAAGCAAGTCAGCGGCGGCAAGTAGTCAGTGGCTTGAAACACAGTCAACTGTGGGAGCTGGCTTGCCTGCGATGCAGGCACCTGGGTGCATCAGGTAGACCGGGTCGATGCAATCGCGGGCAAGCCAGCTCCCACATTGGACCGCGTTCTACCTTTTGATCTGTAACGGGAGTTATTCATGTCTGGTTTCTGGAACCAAGCCTTCGACCTCAGCGGCCGTTGCGCGGTCATCACCGGTGGCGCCGCCGGCATTGGTCTGGCCTGCGCCAACTTACTGGCGGAACGCGGCGCAAGGGTGGCGCTGCTGGACCGCGACCCGGCCGTGGTCGAGGTGGCCGCCAGCCTGGGTGCCGGGCACCTGGGCATTGCCGTCGACCTCGGCCAGACCGGCCAGATACAACCCGCCATCGACCGCGTATTCACACATTTCCAACGCCTGGATTACCTGATCAACAGCGCAGGCGTGGTGTTGCTGGACAAAGCCATCGAGGTCAGCGAAAGCGCCTGGGACACTACCCTGGACATCAACCTCAAGGCGAGTTTCTTCGTGGCCCAGGCCTGCGCCAGACATATGCTCGCCCAAGGCAGCGGGCGCATCGTCAACCTGGCGTCCCAGGCCGCTGTGATTGGCCTGGACCGTCACGTCGCCTACTGCGCCAGCAAAGCCGCCATCGTCGGCATGACCAAGGTATTGGCCATGGAGTGGGCGCCGCAGGTGAACGTCAATGCCATCTCCCCCACCATCGTCGAAACCGCCCTGGGCAAAAAAGCCTGGGCCGGCGACGTGGGTGAGCGGGCCAAATTGCAGATCCCGGCGGGGCGTTTTGCCCAGCCGGAAGAAATCGCCGGGCTGGCGCTATACCTGCTCAGCGATGCCGCGCAGATGATCACCGGCGCCAACATGGTGATCGACGGCGGCTACAGCATTCAGTAATTCATCTTTATGTCGTGAGGTCTTGTCATGTCCACCGTCACCGAACGCACACCCGAACAACTTGCACCGAGCATCCCCAAAACCATGCAGGCCGTGGTCTGCCATGGGCCGGAAGACTACCGCCTGGAAACCGTCGACGTGCCCACCCCCGGCCCCGACGAGATCCTGACCAAGGTCGAGCTGTGCGGCATTTGCATGGGCGACATCAAGACCTATCGCGGCGCGCCGTCGTTCTGGGGCGATGCCGAGCAACCGCGCTATGTGAAGCCGCCGATGATTCCCGGGCATGAGTTCGTGTGCCGTGTGGTCGCCCTTGGCCCAGGCGCCGAAAAGCGCGGCGTGGCGGTCGGCGACCGGGTGATTTCCGAACAGATCGTGCCGTGCTGGGGTTGCCGCTTCTGCAACCACGGCCAGTACTGGATGTGCCAGAAGCATGACCTGTATGGCTTCCAGAATAATGTGCAGGGCGCCATGGCCCAGTACATGATTTTCACCAAGGAAGGCATCATCCACAAAGTGCCGGAATCCATCGCGCCCGACGAAGCGATCCTGATCGAGCCGCTGGCCTGCTCGCTGCACGCGGCGGAGCGCGCCAACGTCGACCATGACGACATCGTAGTGGTCGCAGGCGCCGGCACTTTGGGCCTGGGCATTATCGGCGCGGTGCGATTGCGCAACCCGAAAAAACTCATCGTGCTGGACATGAAGCCCGAACGCGCCGCCCTCGCCCTGCGCATGGGCGCCGACGAAGTCTGGAACCCGGCCGAGGTCGATGTGCTGGCCAAAATCCGCGAGATCACCGACGGCTACGGTTGCGACATCTACATCGAAGCCACCGGGCACCACAAGGCGGTCAACCAGGGCCTGGCGATGCTGCGCAAGCTGGGGCGCTTCGTCGAGTTCAGCGTGTTCAATGACGAGGCCACTGTCGATTGGTCGATCATTGGCGATCGCAAGGAGCTGGACATCCTCGGCTCGCACCTGGGGCCCTATATGTACCCGAGAGCCATCGACTTTATCGGCAACCGCAAAATCGACATGCGCGATGTGGTGACCCACAAGTTTGCACTGGCGGATTTCAAGGAGGCGTTTGCGGTGATGGAGCGCGGCGATAAATCGCTCAAGGTGGTGCTCGAACCCTGATTCCAGCAGCAACACACAAACTGTGGGAGCTGGCTTGCCTGCGATGGCGGTGAATCAGATAAAGATTCCCCAACTGACACACCGCCATCGCAGGCAAGCCAGCTCCCACAATGGAGGGGTGTCACCCCTTAGAACAAGAACACAGGAACCCGCGTTATGAATCGAGTCATCAACGATCCCGACCAAGTGGTCGAAGACATGCTGCGCGGCATCCTGGTCGCGCACCCCGAACTGCGCCAGTACGAAACCAACCCACGGGTCATCGTCAAGGCCCGGCCCTCCGGCCAGGGTCGGGTCGGCATCGTCACCGGCGGCGGCTCCGGGCATGAGCCGGCGTTCCTCGGCTATGTCGGCCCGGGCCTGGTAGACGCCGTGGCTGTCGGCGAGATTTTCTCCTCGCCCACCGCCAAGAGCTTTTTCGACGCCTTCCGCGCCGCCGACCATGGCGCGGGCGTAGCCTGCCTGTATGGCAACTACGCCGGCGACAATATGAACGTCAAGCTGGCGATGAAAATGGCCGCCAGCAAAGACATGCGCATCCGCACCGTGGTGGCCAACGACGACGTGGCCTCGGCGCCCAAGGCCGATATCGCCAAGCGTCGCGGAGTGGCCGGGGAAATCTTCATGTGGAAGATCGGCGGTGCCGCCGCCGCCCAGCATTACGACCTCGACGGGGTGATTCGCGTCGCGCAGAAGACCGTCGACCACTGCCGCTCGATCGGTATCGGCCTCACGCCCTGCACCATCGCCGCCGTCGGCAAGCCGAACTTCCAGATCCCTGACGGCCAGATGGAACTGGGCATCGGCCATCATGGCGAGCCGGGCATCGAAGTCATTCCGATTGAACCGGCTGCGGCCATGGCCGAGCGCATGCTTGCGCCGATCCTGGCCGACCGCGACTTCAGCCAGGACGACAGTGTGGTGGTGCTGGTCTCGGGCCTTGGCGCCACGCCAGTGATGGAGCTGTACATTTTCTACGCCGAGGTGGAAAAACAACTCAAGGCCAAGGGCTTGAAGATTCACCGTTGCTACGTCGGCAACTACTTCACCTCCCTGGAAATGATGGGCGTGACCCTGACCCTGCTCGGCCTCGACGCCGAGCTGAAAACCCTGATCGACCAACCCTGCCGTTCCATCGGCATGACCCAGGCGGAGTAAACATGAGCCAGCACTTTTCCACCCGTGACGGCAGCGCCATCGTTGCCGACCTGGTCAGCGTCATCGTGGCCAATCGCGAATACCTCAGCGAAGTCGACGGCGCCATTGGCGACGGCGACCACGGCATCAACATGGCCAAGGGCTTCGCCCACTGCGGTCGCACTATCGAAGGCCGCCAACTGAGCCTGGCCCAAGCCCTGGATGAACTGACCCTGAGCCTGATGGAAGGCATCGGCGGCTCCATGGGCCCGCTGTATGGCAGCCTGTTTATTGGCATGGCCGACGAAGTGCGCAATTGTGAAGACATCGACGCCGCGACCTTCGCCCATCTGTTGCGCGGCGGCCTGACCTCACTGCAGGACATCACCGAGGCGGGCGTGGGCGACAAGTGCCTGATGGATACCCTTATTCCTGCAGTAGAGGCGTTTGAACAGGCACATGCATCCGGGGCGTCTTTCAACGATGCGCTGGAGGCGATGAAAACCGCCGCCTCCCAGGGGCGCGATTCGACCAAGGACCTGGTGGCCAAGATCGGCCGCGCCAGTCGCCTGGGCGAGCGCTCTCTCGGGGTGCTGGACGCCGGGGCGGTGTCGTGCTGCCTGATTCTTACGCGCCTGGCCGACTCGGTGCAGCCGCGACTGACTGCTTGACCTGCTGGATATACCGCGCCACCGCCGGCGCTTTTTCAAAACGCCGGTAAATCAACGACAACCACGACGACGCCTCATTGCCCTGGATATTGCGATACACCACGCCCGGCAGGCTCACATGCCCGACCATCGATGCCGGCACTACCGCAACCCCCTGCCCCAACGACACCAGGGCCACCACCGCCACCAACCCGCCCGGCTGCGCGCCGAGGCGCGGTGCGTAGCCGCCCTGGGCGGCGACATGCAAGGTGCCGCTGATTTGTTCCGGCAAGATAAACGTCTCGTTTTCCAGGTGCTCGCAGGTGATTGCCTTAAGCCCCAGCAGCCAGGAATCATGGGCCAGCGCCAGCACAAAGCCTTCGCTGTCCAGGCGCACCGCCTCCACGCCGTCCGGCAGAGTCATCGGCGAACGGATATAACCGATATCGCAGCGCCCCTCGGCCACCGCACCCGGTAGCGCAGCCATAGCCCATTCGCGCAGGTTCACGTTCACATCGGCAAACGCCTGGCTGAACCCCCGTACCTGGCGCTGCAACAGCCCGCAGTACAGCGCCGAGGCCACGTAACCCAACTCAATATGCCCGATCTCGCCACGCCCGGCGCGCTGGGCATTGCGCTGTGCGAACTCGAATTGGCGCACGGCGGCTTCGGCCTCGCTCAGCAGCGCGGCACCCGCTTCGGTGAGGCTGACTTCGCGCTGCCGGCGGACAAACAAGCGCGTGCCCAGGCTGGTTTCCATGTCCTGGATTTGCCGGCTCAGGGTCGGCGGCGCAATGCCCAATTGCTCGGCGGCGCGGGTGAAATTGCGCTGCCGGGCCACGGCCAGGAAGTAACGAAAATGGCGGATTTCCATGGCAGTATTAGCTCAAAGGTAATGAAGTACTTCCTGGTGCCTAACAAAAATGTGATTCGCCAGGGATAAGCTCGCAGTACCTGAACACTAGAGAGCCCTTGCGATGCAAGTCAACCGAGATTTCCGTATTGCCTACCAGGTAATTTGCTTGTGAGCCGGGTCAGTCCACGCCTGACGCTGGTGACCGCCTCCGCTGTCTGCTCGTTGATCGTGCTGGATACCAACATCGTTGCCGTCACGCTGCCGAGCATCGCCCGCGACCTGGGCGCCAACTTTGCCGATATCGAGTGGGTCGTCAGCGCTTATATGCTGGCGTTCGCCGCCTTGTTGTTGCCGGCCGGGAGTATCGCCGACCGCTTTGGCCGCAAGAAAACCCTGGTCTGGGGCCTGGGTATTTTCATCCTCGCCTCCCTGGGCTGCGGCGCAGCACCCACCGCGCTGTGGCTGGACATCGCCCGGGCCGTGAAGGGGGTGGGTGCGGCGCTGCTGCTGACCTCGGCACTGGCGTCTATCGGGCATACCTTCCACGATGAAATAGAACGCGCCAAGGCCTGGGCGTTCTGGGGCGCTTGCATGGGCGTGGCGATGACCGCCGCACCGACCCTGGGCGGCTTGATTACCGAGTACCTGGGCTGGCGCTGGATTTTCTATCTCAATCTGCCGGTGGGGCTGGTACTGATGGCCTTGGTGCTGCGGGCGATTCCCGAGTCCCGCGACACCCGATCGGCGCGCCTGGATCCCTGGGGCAGCCTGGCGTTCAGTGGCAGCTTGCTGTGCCTGATCTGGGGGCTGATCGAGGCCAATCGCATCGGTTGGGATAGCCCGCTGACCTACGCTCGCCTGCTCGGCGGTGGGCTGCTGATGGGTGTGTTTGTGCTGGTCGAGCACCTGCAGCAGCGATCGATGGTGGACTTGCAGCTGTTTCGGCACCCACGCTTTATCGGCGCCTTGCTCGGCATGTTTGCCTACGCCGGTTGCGCCCAGGTGATGATGACGTTGCTGCCGTTCTACCTGCAGAACGGCCTGGGTTTCTCCGCGATTGCCTCGGGCCTGGGCATGTTGCCGTTTGCCTTGACCATGCTGATCTGCCCGCGCGTCGGTGTACGTCTGGCGGCACGCTTCACACCGGCGACCATGATGGCGAGTGGCTTGACCCTGGTGGGCTGCGGCAATCTGTTGAGCGCGTGGGCCGTGCAGGCCGGCGGCTATCTGCCCTTTGCCCTGGCGATCGCCGTCACCGGTGCAGGCGCGGGGTTACTCAATGGCGACACGCAGAAAAACATCATGGCCTGCGTGCCGCGGGATCGCGCAGGTATGGCCTCGGGCATGAGCACCACCATGCGCTTCAGCGCAATCATGTTGGCCATCGGCGTGTATGGCGCATGGCTGAGCAGCCACAGCGAACAGTTGCTGAGCGCGAGTATCGACCCGCAGTGGCAGGCGCAGGTGGCGGGTATTGCTTCGCGGGTGGTAGCCGGTGATATGCCCGCGGCGCTGGACCTGGTGCCCGAAGCAGCGCGAGTAACAGTGCAACCGCTGGCGCGGCAGGCGTTTGTGGGTGGGTTCAGCGGGGTGTTGTCGGTGGCGGGTTTATTGGGGTTGCTGGGCGCGCTGGTGGTGGGGAGCCTGATGCGCAAGCCGATACCCACACACAGCTGAATGTGGGAGGGGGCTTGCTCCCGATGGCGGCCTCAGGGCCGACCGGGATGCTGGATCAGACCGAGTACATATCCGTTATTTAGGTAACGGCCACCATGGGTTCCGCTCTTACAGCGGGTCACTTTCGAAAAGCCGGAATGCCGGCCCAGGCGAAAGTAACCAAAGCGCTCTTGCCCCACCACTCGGCACCTCGCCTAGGCTCGGTGTGCCCGTAATCCGACAGGGATTTGGGGGGCCGCCGCCACGCGCCATCCATGGCGCGGGGCGGCTAAACCGGCATCCCTGCCGGTTTACCCCCCAAATCCCTGTCGAATTCCGGCCAGCGTGGTTTAACGGGGCGCCCAAGATTAAAAAGCAAGATCAAGAGCGGCTCGCTTCGCATCGTGGTTACGGTCGGCAGCTAATAGGTTGTGTGGATATCCGTGCCCATCGGGGGCAAGCCCCCTCCCACAGGGGACCGCCTACAGCCTGAGGATTTACCAGAACCGCTGCTGGGTCAAACGGCTCCACCAGGTCAGCAATACCCGGTCTACCGAACCGCTGGCCGCCAGGCCCACGCGCTCTTGCAGGCTTTTACGCTCGGCATAGTGCAGGTGGAACACTTCGGCAGTCTTGGCCTTGGTGGCCAGGTATTCATCGCTGGTCTGCAGCTCGTCGACCAACTGTTTGTCGAGGGCGGCCACACCCAACCACACTTCACCGGTCGCTACATCATCAATCGCCAATTGCGGGCGGTACCGCGAGACAAAGTTCTTGAACAACTGGTGGGTAATGTCCAGGTCTTCCTGGAACTTCTCCCGGCCCTTCTCGGTATTTTCGCCAAACACCGTGAGGGTGCGTTTGTATTCACCGGCGGTCAGCACTTCGAAGTCGATGTCGTGCTTTTTCAGCAGGCGGTTGACGTTGGGCAACTGCGCGACCACGCCGATGGAGCCGAGGATGGCGAACGGTGCGCTGATGATCTTCTCGCCGATGCACGCCATCATGTAGCCGCCGCTGGCCGCCACCTTGTCGATGCACACGGTCAACGGCACGCCGGCCTGGCGGATGCGCGCCAGTTGCGACGACGCCAGGCCATAGCTGTGCACCATGCCGCCGCCGCTTTCCAGGCGCAGCACCACTTCATCCTTGGGTGTGGCCAGGCTCAGCAGCGCGGTGATTTCATGGCGCAGGCTTTCGGTCGCCGACGCCTTGATGTCGCCATTGAAATCCAGCACGAACACCCGTGCCTTGGCCTGGGGCTTGTTCTTGTCTTTCTTCTTTTCGGCTTTGCTCTCGGACTTGCGCAGCGCCTTGAGCTGGTCTTTGTCGAGCAGGCTCGACTCCAGGCGCTCGCGCAGGCCCTTGTAGAAATCATTCAGCTTGCTGACCTGCAGTTGGCCGGCGGACTTGCGACGACCCTTGCTGCGCAGCGCTGCGAAGCTGATCAATACCACCAGAATAGCGACCACCAGGGTGACGGTCTTCGCCAGAAAGCTCGCGTATTCGGCCAGAAAATCCATATGTCTCCTTAAAAAATGCACTGCGCCAGGCGCGGATGGCCCCAGCATACCGACGCCACTGCGTTGGAGCCAGTGCTCAAACCGCCAGCAGGCGGGCTCCAACGGGCTTTTAAAACAAGCGTATGTTTTTTCATTGACAGCTCGCAGGCATCCTCATAACCTCGCCAGACTTTCAACGTACCGGGAAAACGGACGTGGGCAGCATCTATCTGATTCGACATGGCCAGGCCTCCTTCGGTGCAGACGACTATGACGTCCTGTCGCCCGTCGGCGTGGAACAGGCGCAAGTGCTCGGTCGCCATCTGGCAGACCTGGGCCTGGTGTTCGACCGCTGTATCGCCGGCGACCTGCGTCGCCAGCAACACACCGCCAGCGCCACGTTCGATCAATACCGCGCCCTCGGCCTGCCGGCCCCCATACTCGAAACCGACAGCGCCTTCAACGAGTTCGACGGCGAAGCCATCATCCGCGGCCTGCTGCCTGATTTACTCGGCAGCGAGCCCGATGCCGTGCATATCCTGCGCAATGGCCCGCAGAACCGCAGCGAGTTCCAGCGCATCTTCGCCCTGATCATCGAGCGCTGGCTGGCCGGCACCTATGACCCACCTGGGCTGGAAAGCTGGCTGGGGTTTGTCGAGCGGGTCCAGGGTGGCTTGCAACGCATCCTTGAGGCCGCCCGGAGCGCCGACAAAATCGCGGTGTTCACGTCCGGCGGCACCATCACCGCCCTGCTCCACCTGATTACCCGAATGCCTGCAGCCCAGGCGTTCGAAATGAACTGGCAAATTGTAAACACCTCGCTCAACCAGCTGAAATTCCGTGGTCGCGAGGTGGCACTGGCTTCCTTCAACAGTCATGCCCACCTGCAACTGTTGAAGGCGCCGCAGCTCATCACTTTCCGATGAACTGCGGCCAACCGTGACCCCAAGGTCACTGGACTCACCATAAAAGGATCGAAACCATGACTGACGTAGCCAAAGCTGTAGAAGCAATGAAAGCCAAATTCAACCCAAGCGCTGCCGAAGGCTTGGACCTGGTGTTCGGTTTCCGTATCGACGACACCAAGAATTTTTCGCTGGTGGTCAAGGACAAGACCTGCGAACTCCAGGAAGGTGAAAACCCTGACGCCCAGGTCACCCTGGTGATGGACAGCGAGACCCTGGAAGGCATCGTCGACGGTTCCACCGACGGCATGCAGGCGTTCATGGGCGGCAAGCTGCGCACCGAAGGCGACATGATGCTGGCGATGAAGTTGAGCGAACTGTTCCCTTCCTGATTCGGTAACCCGGGTCAAACAATCCCGTCTTTACAGGCGGGATTTTTTTGCCTGCACGCCTGGTCCCATCACCACCCGTCTCTCAGTATCCGCAACTCCAAATGCTGCAATAACATAATCGTTTTTCCATCCACAATATCCCCACTCTGCACCATCGCCAGCGCCTGCTCGAAGCCCAGCTCCAACACCTCGATATCCTCGCCCTCTTCTTCCAGGCCACCACCCGCCCCCACTCGATCGCCTGGCTGATACTCACCGATAAAAAAGTGAATCCGTTCAGTCACCGATCCCGGGCTCATAAACGCTGCATAGATTTTCTCCACATGCCCCACGCGGTAGCCGGTCTCTTCTTCGGCTTCCAGGCGTATACGCTCTTCGGGGCTGGCGTTGTCGAGCAAGCCGGCCGCTGCTTCAATCAGGTAGCCGGAGTAATCGTTGACGAACGTCGGCATACGGAACTGGCGAATCAGCAGCACCGTGCGGCGCTCGCGGTTGTACAAAAGGATCGTTGCGCCGTTGCCCCGGTCGTAGACCTCACGCGTCTGGGCTTGCCAGCTGCCGTCGCGACGGCGCAGGTCGAAGCTGTATTTCTTCAGCAGGTACCAGTTGTCCGAAAGAGTTTCTTCGCCAGTGATGCGCACGGGGCTATTGTTCATGGTCAAGCCTTGGTAGAGGGAGACAGATTCAGGTGATGGCCTGGGTATGCGGCTGTTTGATGCGCGACCATGCGGCAGCAACTTCTTCAGCACTCCCCGCTTTTATACGGGCGAGATTGCGCGGGTAATCCACGCCGGGATTTTCGCTGAAACGCGTCGCGGTGAATTGACCGTTGCTGGCGCGCAGTATGTAGCCGGTATCCGTGCACTGCGACGAAGCAAGGAACAAGACCCCCGGCGTCACCCACTCCGGCTTGAGTTCGTCCGGCTCGTCGGTCACGCCCCACATGCGTGTCTTGGCCACCGGCGAGATCGCGTTGACGCGGATTCCGGCCTCGGCACCTTCATGACTCAGCGCGTTCATGATGCCCAACTGTGCCATCTTGCCGGCGCTGTAAGCCACTAGCCCGGTTTGCTCGTATTGCGCATACATGGCGCGGTCGGAAGTGGTGAGGATGATGCGCGGCGCTCTAGAGCGCAGCAGGTGCGGCCAAGCATGCTTGCACAGCCACAGCGGCGCGTAGAGATTGATGTCCATGGCGCGCTGAAGGAAGCTGGCGTCCAGTTCTGCGATGGGCTGGTAACCCACCCAACCGGCGTTGTGAATCAGGATGTCGAGCCGGCCGAACATTTCGAGGGCAAACGCGATCAGTTGCCGGCACCCCTCGTCCGTGGACAAGTCACCGCCATGGCCCACAACCGTCAGCCCTTCGTCACGCAGGGTGTCGGCGGCCTGTTGCACCACCGACGCATCGGTGCCTGCCCCCATCTTGTCGGCACCAATATCGCTGATGACCACACGGGCGCCGGCCAGGGCCAACCCTCGTGCATAACTGAGCCCCAAGCCGCGTGCGCCGCCGGTGACGATCGCGGTTTTGCCGGTGAAATCCATGTACTTACCCTCCTGTTGGCCGTCTACCCTAACAATCGGCACCCGTGTTGTTCAATGCTGTAACACTTTCATCCGTCACGACCGTCGTATTAATACCTGCGCTCGCGGACCTTCTGGTAAAACCCGTGTTTCGCCTTTGTCCTGGAGCCTTCATGCCATCCTCTTTTCCAAAGTGACCCGCTGTAAAAGCGGAACCAATAGCGGCCGTTACCACAGGAATGGACATGTACTCGGTCTGATCCAGCCTCGTGGTCGGCCCTGAGGCCGCCATCGGGAGCAAGCTCCCTCCCACAAGATCAGTGTTGCTTTTAGGCCGTCACGAGAACAACCTGGCTGCCGCAATCGAGCTCAGCGCTGCGTCGGAATGCGAATATCACCGCTACGGCATTGGCTTTTTACACTGCGCGGGCATCCGGTGAATGCCAGTTCCTTGGTCAGGCACACGCGCACCTCCGACAGCACCTTGCCCTTGCAGATCACCGCCAAGCCGTGATTGCCCATGCGCGGGTTACTCTCGCGAAACAAGTCCTCAATCTCACGCGCCTGTAGCGACGCGGGTGTATTGAACGGCTGCAGTTGCGGCGGGATGACCACCGCGCCGAGTGCCGTGTCGGTCTTGTCCAGATATTCCAGCGGTTCGAGCCCGCTGCAGGTGCCATGCTTGGCCCACTCGTGCTTGAGCAGCGCACGGGTTGGAAACATTGCCGCCCCCTTGTCCATTTCCTCGTCATTCAAGCGTGACTGTGGCGCACAGGAGGCCGGCCACCCTCCCCGCGCGTATTGCGGCCACAAGCCGTGTAACACAAACCCATAGCCCTTGCCCGTGCACTGTTCATTGCCTGGGTGCGTCAGGCAGAAGGTCGGTGACCACGACAACGACAGCACATAAAAGTCAAACTCCCCCGGCAGCCCTTGGTCACGCGGCGCCGCAGTTGCAACTGTGGCGATCAGGAGCCACAACACCATCCAGTATTTCATCCCGGTATTCCTTTAAAAAATGAAGTCTTACGCTATCGCGGCAGCTAGGGATGATTGGAGTAACGTTGCAACACCTTGTCCAGGATGATATCGGTCTTCAACGCCTCGATCGCCAGCGACGGATGTTCGGCGTCCCCGCGAATATGCGCATTCATGCCCAGTACGTGGTGCCACTGGATATGTGCATGGCACGGCACTTCCAACACCTCGCTGGTTTCGCCTTCCAGGCGCAACGGCTGGTCCTCGAACACTGAAAACTGAATGCGGCCACGGCTGCCGATCAATTCGACACGGTCTTCGCGACGGTCCGCCACGAAGTTCCAGCAGCCCATGCCCAAGGCACCATTGGCGAAGGTCCAGCAGGCCGTCACGGCATCCTCTGCCGCGTAGCGCCCGGCCTGACGCGCGGAAAAGCCTGAGACCTCGACAATATCCCCGGCCAGGTACTGGAACAGGTCGAACCCGTGGCTGGCCAGGTCGGCGAAATAGCCGCCACCGGCAATGGCCGGATCGGTGCGCCAATTGGCGGCGTTGCTATCAGTTGCAGCGGCAGGCTTGCACAGGGTCCAGGTCAGGTGCCGCAACTCACCGATACGCCCTTCCTGCAACCAGCTGCGCACTTGCTGAAAGCGCGGCAACGAGCGCCGATAGTAGGAAACAAACAGGTGCAGCCCGGCGCGCTCGAAGGTGCGTTGCATCAATGCGCTCTGCTCGGCATTCAGCGACATGGGTTTTTCGACGCAGCAATGCTTGCCCGCCGCCGCCACCATCAGGCTGTATTCAAGGTGACTGTCGGGCGGTGTGGCGATGTAGACCGCATCCACCTCAGGGTCATTGATCAGTGCCTGGGCATCGGTATGAAAACGCGCGATACCGTGCCGCGCCGCATAATCGCGCACCGCCTCGATACGCCGCCCCATCACGGCCACCAATGCCGAACCTGGCGCTTTGTAGAAAGCGGGTCCACTCTTTAACTCAGTGACACTGCCACAGCCGATCATGCCCCAGCGTATGGTCTTCATCGAATGCCCTCGTTCGTCTTCGTCAATCGGGCAGTATCCACATACAGAACCCGGCACGCCATAACCACTTAGCATGACATTTGCATTACACTTTTGTGACATTCATCCGGCGCGGGGGCACATACGATGAAAATTAGGGCAACCGTCATTTGCGAACATGAAGGCCATATTCTCTTTGTGCGCAAGGCCAGATCAAAGTGGGCCTTGCCGGGCGGCAAGGTAGAACGCGACGAACGCCCGGTGGGCGCCGCCGAACGCGAGCTGGAAGAAGAAACCGGATTAAGCGTCGATGGCTTGCTGTACTTGCAAGAGCTGAAGGCCCGCGACACGCTGCACCACGTGTTCGAGGCCTCGGTGGTGAATATCGAGGAGGCGCGGCCGTGCAACGAAATCGTTGCCTGCCAGTGGTACGCCTACAGCGCCCTGGACGAACTGGACACCACCGACGCCACCCGTCACATCGTCAAATCCTTCCTGCGGCGCCTCTGACGCCGCGCACAACCACTAACCTACCGCCGCAAACCCACGGCGCCCGGCCTTGATCTCGGCACGCAACTCACCAATCAGGTTTGAGATGGAACGGATGCTGTTTAGGCCTTCAGGGGATACGCACGTCAACAGAAGATCGACGCGACCGGACTGCGGCTCATAGATGCTGATGCGCAGCGAGCCATCGCTGTTCAAGGTGCAGTCGCAGCAAAGAGGCTGGAACCCCGAGGCCATGATGCGGTTGAATTCGACGATCGAGATCATGACAAGCGCCCTTGTACGGGCCTACCTGATGGTTGTGATCCAAACAGCGTAGATGAGGTTTTGCCGCAGGCCGGACGATTGATGCAAAAGTGTTAGCCATGCCTCATTTCGCCCGGCAACGAGCGCGTTTCGAATGACAGGCCGTATCGCTGCCGTTATTGCCCGTACTTAATTCCAGGCAAAAAAAATCCCAAGTAGCTGATGGAAACTTGGGATTTAAAAATGCATAAACCGTGGGAGGTGAACGCCCGGCTATAGTAGCGACTGTAAAAACGTGTAACAAGATTATTTTAATCCTTTCGTCGGATTGAAAGCGCCGTAAGTCATTCAATAACCACATGTTTTTTATGGTAACGGAACAGTTAGTGCCACTTTTTGGTGCAAGTAACGGTTATACCCGTGCCATAAGTCCATTATAAAAAAGGGTTATTGATTAGGTACGGCACACTGTTCAATCACTGTTCACTCAATTGCTTGCACGTCTGTTGAAGTTCAGCGCGCCTGGCAGCGCTCACCTCCACGACGGTCTCCATTTGCCGACAAAGCGCCAGGCGCTCAGCGGCCTCTTCACGCTGGCGGTCCACCTGGGCGTTGAGTTGAACGAAATAGAACCCCAGTAGCGCCGCGAGGCACAGCACCCCCACGGCGAGATACAGCAAGCCGTTGGAGGATGGGGGTTTTTGGGCACTCATGACCTTAGGGTGCCCTGCTCTTTTCGTAGCGAACATCGTCGCCATCAACTGGGCCGACGTTGGACCAGCCCAGGCGTTGATAGAAACCGTTGGCACGGATTTCATCACGCCCGTCAGTGATCAGGTACAGCCTGTTGTGGCGTTCAAACAAAGCGGCTTCAGCCACTGCCATCAGTTGCCGTCCCAGGCCCAGGTTCTCGTGTGTGGGCAACACGAACATCGCGAACACTTCACCTTCATCCAGATCAACCATGGAAAATCCGGCGGCCTGGCCGTTGACTTCGGCGACCCAGGCGCAAGGCGCTTGGCGTATCGCGTCGACCAGTACCGGCGGCGTGATCCCCCGTTCGGCCATCTGCTCAAGGCTCAGATGGTTTTGCACCACCGAGGTGCGAATAGCGCACAGCGTATCGACATCATCGGCTGTCGCCGCTCGAATAAGCACTCGCATACAAGCCTCCATGAAGAAGTGCGCAATTGTATGCAAATACTCACACAGGGTTTGTGGGGGATTTGTAAGCGTCGTTAAACGGCTTCGGCTTATTTACGTGCGACTTTGTAGCGCAGGCAATCCTGGTAAAAACTTTTGCGGATCGCCTCCGGCTTCAGTCTTGAGTGGCTGTCATAGGTTTGCTCGGTAATCCCCATGGCCATCATGCGCATCCAGGATTTGTTGAACTTGATGGTCTGGATCTTCTGCCGAGCGGCATACAGCGACACTCCGGACAACTTCAACTCCTGAGCCCTGGCAGCTGTGCCCGCGCCCCAACTGCACATGTACTTGTCACCCTCACGCAACTCCCGAGCCTGTACGGTGGTCGCGCCCCCCGCCAGGGAGCAGGCAATCAGCATCATTCCAACAGTGCGCATTTGCATCCCCGCCTAACCACCTGAAAATAAAAGTGATTTTGGCGAGGATTTTGTTACAAAGGGGCCATTAAATTGCCTTATTGCGCAATATTTCGGGAACGCTGCGCACCGTGGCGAGGGTGCAAGCGCCTTCGCCACAGCAAGTTCACATCAAGGCTTGAGTTCGAATAGCGCCGGCATCGGCGGCCACTCCGAGGGAACTTTGCGGAAATGGCTGAAACCGGCCGCCTGCGCCATCTGGCGCGCACGTTTCTCACCCATGAACGCTCCCAGCCCTTCCCCGCCATGGGACAGCGAGCAAGTCATGCAATAGAGGGTGCTCTGCGGGTACATGACGCGGCCGAACAGGTTCATGTTCTCGTGCAGCTCTTCGGACAGGTTGAGTTCTACCATCAGGTAGGTGCCGTCTTTGGCCGTGGCGGCGCGCAGATCCTTGAGCATTTGCTGGGGGTCAGTGGCGTCGTGGATCACCACGAAAGTGGTCACGAAGTCGAACTGCTGGCCGCGCAGGGCATCCGAATCGTTGACCTCGAACTGCACCCGGTCGCCCACCCCGGCCGCCTCGGCGTTGGCGCGGGCCAACTCGATGGAAGGCAAGTGGAAATCGCAGCCGACGATGCGCGCCTCGGGGTAAGCCTTGGCCATAGTGATCGCCGCCAAGCCCGCGCCGCAGCCGAAATCCAGCACACTGCCGCCGGTTTTGAGCTTCTCTTCGACACCGTCCAGGGACGGGATCCAGTGCTGGACCAGGTAGTGCTTGTACCAAGGCATGGTCATGCGCTCCATGCCTTTCCAGGTTTCCAGCGGGAACGCTTCTTCGGCGCAGCCACCGCCATGGCGGAAGGCTTCGATGACTTTGGGCGCCATGCTTACGAACGGCACGCTCAACTGGATGATGCCACCGGCGAAATACGGCGAGTCTTCATCGGCGAGTACCGGCACAAATTCAGCGGGCATCCGGTAGCGGCGAGTTTGAGCGTCATAGGTCACATAATTTCCGGTGACCATACTGCCCAGCCATTCACGCAAGTAGCGGGCGTTGTAGCCGGTCTTGTGCGCCAATTGTTCCAAGGTGACGGCCTCGCCGTCGGCCAGTGCCTTGAACAAGCCCAACTGGTCGCCGATGTAGAGCATGGCGCCGCGCAGCGTGTTGCCGTAGTCCTCCATGATGCGCGCCGAAAACTGTTGAACCTTGGCTTGATCAACTTCCATAAGTTTGGACATCTGTCGCTCCTTGATGATTGTGTAAGTCTGTTCAGTGATCAACGCGCCGCCAGTTTGGACAGCACGTTATCGACGATGTGTTCGGACATGCCCAGGTGAGTTCTCGGCTCGAACAGTCGCGCCAAAGCGCCTGCATTCATGACGGCAAGCACCCGGGCGTCGGCTTCGATTGCGGCGCGGATCGACACGTGATCACGCTGGCTGGCCTGGGACACTTCAAAGATGATCTGGTAGGCGCTGCTCTTGCCCAACTTGCGCGCCATTTCGAACACCACGGCTTCGGTGCAGATCGCATCGCCGTAGGCATGGGCAGTGCCCTCCATCTTTTTGACGTTAACGGTGAGCCCATCGATGGTGTCGGTCAGGATCGACAGCGCCATCAGCGCATAGTGAGAAACGTCCGCCACCGCACACCATTCCAGGCGTGTGCCGCGATAATCGCGCTCGTGTTCGAGGATCATCGCGTCCAGGGCCAGCATGACCTGGGCCTTGGCCAGCCGCGCCAACACCACCACTTGCTCGCAGCCTTCGGGGTTGCGTTTGTGCGGCATGGTGCTGCTGCCGATCTGCTGGTCGCTCCAGCCCACTTCCACTTCAGCGATTTCCCAGCGATTGAGCGTGCGGATCTCATCGGCCACACGGGCCAAGGAGGCCGTGACCATGGCCAGGGTGCTGACGAACTCCGCGACGCGGTCACGGGACACGTGCCACCCCGTCAGCGGCACTTGCAGCGACAGGCGCTGCGCGAAGCGTTCCAGCATCGGTATCGCTTCCGGGCCGAACGCCGCCATGGTGCCAACCCCGCCGAACAGCTGCACTACCAGCACACGCTGACGCGCTTCGGCCAGGCGCTGGCGATGCCGCAACAGTTCATCGATCCAGCCGGCGACCTTCAGCCCGAAGGTGGTCGGCAATGCCGGGATCGAGTGAGTCCTGGCCACCATAAGCGAGTCACGGTGCGCATCGGCCAGGGTCGACAACTTGCCGAGCAAGGTCTCCAGGGCCTGGTCCATCGCGTCGAGGACGTCGCGCATTTCCAAGGACTGGGCGGTGTCCTGGATATCCTGGGTGGTGGCGCCGTAGTGAACGTACTCGCGGGCGCTTGGGCTGCAATTTTTTTGCAGGGCGCTCAGCAACGGCATCAGCGAATGGCCGGTGGCAGCCACGCCGTCGGCCAACTGACGCACATTGATGCCCGATAGCAAGGCGGCTTTCTCGATTTCAAGGGCGGCCTCGCGCGGGATGATATTCACATCGGCCTGAGCCATGGCCAGCGCGGCTTCCACATCCAGCCAGCGTTGCAAGCGACAGTGACTGCAGAAGATCTTGCGACTCTGCGGGCCGGCATAGCCTGAACCGTGGGTTTTCGAGTCGAGAATGTGGCTGTGTTCATGGCGGCATTGCTCGCCTTCATGATCGAGGCCCAGGTGTTCGGTGCGTGCGGTGCAAGACGCACGGGCTACCGTTTCCAACGTTTGCGCATCCATTACATACCCTCCATAGCGTACTGGGACTGACTGGTATTGCCTTGGGTTGCCATCACCGCTTCAAGGTCATCGCTTGAACAGCGGGGGATTGTTTTATTGGCCACCTGCTCGACCATCTCCGCCGCCAACCCGGTGTAGGCGGCCGGGTCAAGCAGGTCGTCGAGCGCCTGGCGGGTGAAACAGCCGTGCAGACGTTGATCGCTGAGCAAGGCTTCGCGAAAAGAACCGCCCGAACCTTGAGCCTGCAGGGCGATGTCGTGGATCAGGTGATGGGCCGTCTGCTTGCCCAGACGCGGCGCCAGCGCGAGCATGATGCGTTCCGACAGGATCAGCCCGCCGAGCATATCCAGGTTGCTGCGCATCCGTGCTTCGCGCACGTCCAGGCCGGCCAGCAGTACGCCTTCCATACGGGCGAGCAAGGCCCCGGCATAGATGAACAGCTCCGGCAAAGCAGCCCACTCAATCCGCCAGGTGGTGCCGTCTCGTTCATGCAGCTGGAATGCCGCGTCGGTGAGCGCAAGCATCTGCGCACGCACCAGGCGCGACAGCGCGCTGATCAAATCCACCGTCGACGGGTTTTGCTTGTGGGGCATGGTGCTGCTCCCCACCTGCCCTGCCCGTCGCCCTTCGCGCACCTCATCAATCTCGGTGCGTTGCAGGTGGTAGATCTCATTGGCAACCCGGCCCAGGGTTGCCGATGCCTGCACCAGCAACCACGCCGCCTCCAGAATGCGGTCGCGGGCGCTGTGCCAACTGCTCAACGGTGCCGCCAGGCCGAGGCTTTCCAGAGTCCGGCGCTGCACCTCCAGGCCCTGCGGGCCAAGACCGGCCAGGGTGCCCACGGCGCCGGTGAGATTGCCCACCATGACCCGGGCATAGGCTTCGTCAAAACGCTCAAGGTGTCGATCGATCTCATCGACCCACACTGCCACCTTGTAGCCGAACGTGGTGGGCAGCGCTTGTTGCCCGTGGGTCCTGGCGACCATCGCCGTGTGTTTGTGTCGCAGCGCAAGCTTGAGCAAATGCCCACGGATAGCGCGCAAACGCTGCAACACCAGGCCCCAGGCATCGCGGACCTGCAACATAAGGCCGGTGTCGAGGATGTCCTGGGTGGTCACGCCGTAGTGCACGTATTCACCCAGGCCATCGGCGCACAGGGCCTCCAGTGCGCGAAGGGTCGGCACCAGGATATGCCCGGTTTCCATGCTTTGGCGTCCCAGGGCATCAAGGTCCAGCAGTTCCACACTGGCGACCCGGGCGATTTCCCGCGCGGCCTCAGGGGGGATGATGCCCATCTGCGCCTGGGTCGCCGCCAGTGCTGTTTCAACATCGAGCCACTTCTGCACCTGATTGGCATCAGAGAAGATCGCGGCAAATTCCGGGGACGAGTAAGCGCCCCCGTGGATACGGGATTCAGTTATATGACTTGGCATGTCGGGGTACTCGCGTTGTCCAGGGAGGGCTATTTCACGCGCTGCATTTCTTCCCAGACCGCATCGTAATAAGCCCGCTCCAGCCGGAAGTGCTCGGCCAGCGACGTCAGAAACGCGTTCTGGAACCCGAGGTCCGGAATACGACGTGAAATCAGCGCCCATTCACGCTTGGCGCGTGGCGGCACCAGGCTGATATGCACTTCGTAGTACTGCGCGTCGTCCTGGCTCAAGCCTGCGTTGCGCAAAGCGTTGTACAGCTTGCCGTGATTGCCGGGCACCACCAGCTCGGTGATATAGAACACCGCCAGGCCCCAGCCGACATCGGGGTTACGGAAACACCGCGCGCGGTTGTTCAGGTAGGCGATTTCTTCGGGCATGGTCGAGATGGCTTCGAAATCGGCGGTCAGGCCAATGGCGGCGAGGAGCTTGGCCAACAACCGAGGGTGGGAGCGCTGCTCGTCCTCTTCACCCAACTCGCCGTACAGATAACGGCCGAGTGCGGCGGCCTCGTCGACGTCGGTCAGGTTGACCAACAGGTCGGCGGCATCACGGTACAGGCGGTAGGTGCGGAACCATTGATGGCGCAGAAATACCTGCAGTTGTTCGCGGGAAGCCTTGCCCTCAAACACATACTGCGACATCGGGTGATGCTCTCGCGATTGCGCGGCAATTTGTTCTTCCAGGCGTTGCTGGAAGCCGGTTTCGGACAAGGGCGATGCCAGATCCACCGACGGCATGAAGCGCTCTTGCACGCGATAGATGGCATTGGCCAGCCAGCGACGGGTCGAGGCGCTGGCAACGTCATCGCTGAGCGAAAGGATATACAGCAATTGCTGGCACTGCGCCGCGTTTGCGGCGTCGCCCTGCAAGCCCGACTCGCACAGGCCGCTCAGCATATTGGCGGCAATTTCGATGCGATTGAACGTTGCCTCGGGCTTCAGCGCTTCGGCCAACAAGCGGGCTTCGGCGGTGTGGATATTCTGCAACTGCGGCTGCGAGAAATTACGTGGGCTCATCATGTGCTCCATTATTGTTGTTCTGCGATCACAGGGCTCAGGCAGACAGGCGCAATGCCTGCATCTGCTGCCACAAACTGTCGAAGTAGGCCTTGTTGATTTCGAAGTGACGTTTCAACGCACGCATGAACGTGCGCTGGAAGCCTTCATCGCCGGCGAACTTGGCAATCAGTGCCCACATCTCCTCGGTATCGATCTCATCCTGGGTGCCATGCAGGCGATGGAATTCACTGGGTTGCTGTGGAACATCCAGACGTTGCAACAGCTCGTAGATGCGCCGATGGTTGACGCAACTGACTGACTCCACCGCATAGAGCAGTGCAAGGCCCCAGGCGACATCGGTGTGGCGCACGCAGCGAATGCGATTATTGAGGTAGGCCTTTTCCAACGGATGCAGCGCAGGAAAATCGATCGCCAGCGCTATATCGAAATATTCCATCAGATGGGCCAGCATCGCCGGGTGCGAACGCTCCGGCGTCTCGGCACCCGCTTCACCGTAAAGGTTGCGGTAGAACACCGAGGCGTCTTCGATCGCTTCAAAGCGAAAGGCCAGTTCGGCCAGCAGGCTGTAAAAGTTGTAGGAGCGGGTCCAGTGATGCTCCAGGAAGAACCGCACATCTTGCACAGGCGGCGTACCCTGGAACAGGTGCACCGACATGGGGTGGTTGACCCGGCTGCGAGCGGCGATTTCAGCGTCGACCAGCTGTCGGAACTCATCCACCGGCAACGCGGTGAAGCCCGGCAGGTCAACGGCGAACTCATCTTCGGCGCGGTAGACCTCACTGGCCATCCAACGGCGGGTCGGCTCAGTGCGTGGATCGCCCGGAATGTGCAGTTGCAGCAGGGCTGCCTGGTAGTGGGCGTAGGCATCGGCATCCCCCGACAAGCCTTGCCGGGTCAGCGCGAGCAGTGCTTCCAGCGCGCGGGTGACCTGGGCGTAATGGGCGCCGGGTTCCAGGGCACTGGCCATCAGTGTCGAGGCCGTGGTGAACAGATCGGAATCCGAGCGTTGTAACAGGGCAGCAGTATCCATTGATAACCCCTCGATTCTTGTTTTTGTGATTTGGCGTACTCGAAGAAAAGGCTAAAGGTTCCTCTAGTGGCAAGGTCAATACCTGTAGGAAATTTCTTTTCCCAATAGACATTTACCTGGCGTGTGGAGAGCAAAATGTGGGAGGGGGCTTGCTCCCGATGGCAGTGGGTCAGTGCCAGATGTACTGACTGACCCGCCGCCATCGGGAGCAAGCCCCCTCCCACATTTGCACTGCCGTGCTGTGTTTTTGCTCGGCTGTGGCTAACGCAGCGCCGCAGCCCCACTGCAAGCCTGCCCCGCCTGTTCACAAATCTGCCAGCCACCGCCCAGCGCCTTGTAGATCCCCACCACCGCCAAGCGCTGCTGGGTGCGCGCCGCCGTTAACGCACGGCGGCTGGTGAAGTCGGCACGTTCGGCCTCAAGCACATCCAGATACATGCCCTCGCCTTCGGCAAATCGCGTGCGCGCAAACCTGGCCGCCTCGCGATTGGCCGCCGCCTCCAGCAGCCGCAGGCCCAAGGTGCTGCCCGCGGCACTGTTGGCCTGGAACGCATCGTCGGTTTCCTGCAGGGCACGCAATACGGTCTGGTCATAGGCGATCAAGGCCGCTTGGGTACGCGCCTCGCTGGCGGCGATCCGTGCGCGTACACGCCCGGTGTCCAGCAGCGACCAGCGAATCACCGGGGCGATAAAGTTCGACTGCATACCGGCGTCCCCCAGCGAACCGAGGCTTCCGGCCAGTAGCCCGATGGAGCCCTGCACCTGGATATCCGGATACAAACCAGCGGTTTCCACGCCTATTTGTGCAGTCTCGGCTGCCAGCGTGCGCTCGGCCGCAGCGATATCGGCGCGCCGGGCCAACAAGCCGGCCGGGTCGCCGACTTGCAGGGTACGCAGGCTCAAGGCCTCACGGCCGGGCTTGGCCGCAGGCGGATTGAACCCCTGCGGCGCCTGCCCCAGCAGCACCGCCAACGCGTTGTTGGAGGTTGCGCGTCGCCGCTCAAGGTCGGGCGCTACCGCCTCGACATTGCGCAGCAAGGCCTCGGCGCGCAGCCGGTCGAACTCGGTGGCGGCGCCGACGCTGACCAGATGTTCCACCAGGCCCAGGCTGTCGCGCTGGCTCTGGCTGATATCCGCGACCACCGCCTGTTCAGCTTCGATCCCTTGCAGTTCGAACCAGGTGGCCGCGACGGTGGCGGCGACGCTCGCCTGCACACTGCGCAGCAATGCCTGGCGCGACCCCGCCTGCGCTTGCGCTGCCTCTACCGAGCGGCGGACGCGCCCAAACAGGTCGATTTCCCAGGCCGCATCCAGCGCCGCGCGGGTGGTTTCGATTGAGCGTTCCTGGCCCAACGGCGTCTCGACTTCACTGCGCCGTCGGTGCTCATAACCGAGGGTGGCACCGCCACTGGGCAGAAACCCTTGGCGGCTCTCGCGCAGCATCGCCTTGGCTTCATCCAGGCGTACGGCGGCGATGCCGATGTCGTGGTTGGCCGCCAGCGCCTGCTGGATCAATTGGCTGAGTGCCGGCTCGTCGAACACTTGCCACCACTGCACCTCGACCTCACCGCTGCCCAGACCTGCAACGGGCGCACCGAAGCTTGCCGGCCTGTGCGGGGCGGGCAGCACCGGCGCGGAATAGTCAGGCCCTACCGCAGCGCAGCCGGCCACCAGCAGCAACGGCAACATAAAGAGTGGAAAAGACCGTTTCATGATGCGCGCTCCTCCAGCTGCAACTTCGGACTCGAACCCTGACGCTGCAAGCGCAGCGCCAGGCTGCGCATCACCACGTAGAACACCGGCGTGAGGAACAGTCCGAACAGCGTCACCCCCAACATCCCGGCAAACACTGCAACCCCCATGGCATGACGCATTTCGGCCCCGGCGCCACTGGCCAATACCAGCGGTACCACGCCGGCGATGAACGCAAGAGACGTCATCAGGATCGGCCGCAAGCGCAGTTGGCACGCGTGGACAACCGCCTCCAACGGGCTCGCACCTTCGGCTTCGAGGCTGCGGGCAAACTCGACGATCAGAATGGCGTTCTTCGCCGCAAGCCCCACCAGCACCACCAACCCGATCTGCACGAACACGTTGTTGTCACCGTCCACCAGCCACACGCCGATGATCGCGCTGAGCAAGCACATGGGCACGATCAGCAAGACCGCCAGAGGCAACAGCCAACTGTTGTACTGCGCGGCGAGGATCAGGTACGCCAGCAACACACACAGCGGGAAAATAAACAGCGCCGATGACCCGGCGAGTTTTTGCTGGTAGGTCAAATCCGTCCATTCATAGGTCACGCCTTCGGGCAGTACCTCCTGTGCCAACCGCTCCATCAGCGCAACAGCTTGCCCCGAGCTGACCCCAGGCATCGCCCCACCGGAGATATCCGCCGAAGGGTAGCCGTTGTAGTGAATCACCCGGTCCGGGCCGGAACCCGGTGTGACGGTGACAAACGCCGACAACGGCAACATGTTCCCGGCCGCATTGCGCACTTGCAGGCGGCCGATGGCTTCGGCCTGCATACGATGGTCGGCATCAGCCTGGGCGGTCACCTTGTAGGTCCGGCCGAAACGGTTGAAGTCGTTGACATACAGCGACCCGAGATAGACCTGCAAAGACTCGAACACATCCGCCAGACGCACGCCCTGGCTCTTGACCTGGGTGCGATCGATGTCGACGTTCAACTGCGGTGCGTTGACGTCCAGGCTGGTCATCAATCCGGCGACCTGGCCCGACTCAGTGGCTTTGGTCATCAATACCTGGGTCTGCTGCACCAATGCCTCAAGCCCAACCCCGCCACGGTCCTCGACCTGTAACTTAAAGCCACCGGTCACCCCAAGGCCGGGCACCGGCGGCGGCGGGAATACGCCGAGGAATCCGTCAGGGATGCTCGCGAACTTGGCTTGCAGGCGCCCGGCGATGGCGACCGCGGTCATATCGGGCGAGGTTCGTTCCTTGAATGGATCGAGCATGACAAACATCACCGCAGCATTCGGCACATTGACGAAGCCGTTGACCGATAACCCCGGGAACGCCACGACGCTTTCGACGCCCGGTTCATCCAGGGCGATCTTCGACATCTGCCGCACCACCGCATCGGTACGGTCCAGCGAGGCCGAATTGGGCAATTGGGCGATACCCACCAGATAGTACTTGTCTTGCATCGGCACAAAGCCCGCCGGTACAGCGTTGAAGCCGAACCAGGTCAGCGCCAGTAATGCGCTGTAGGCGACCAGCGCCACCCCGCGGCGGCCGACGACCTTGCGCACCGAGTTGCCATACGCCTGCGGCGCCCGCTGGAACGGTCGGCTCAGCACCTGCACCCAATGCGCAGCACGACCGCGCAGGCTGCGCGGGTCGTGCGCCACGGCGGCGCTGCGCGGGCGCAGCAACAGGCCGGCCAGCGCCGGACTCAGGGTCAACGAGTTGACCGCCGAGAGGATCGTGGAAATCGCGATGGTCAGCGCAAATTGCCGGTAGAACTCACCCTGCAGGCCACTGAGAAACGCTGTGGGAATAAACACCGCCGCCAGCACCGAGGTAATGGCGATGATCGGGCCGGTGACCTCCCCCATTGCCTTGCGCGCTGCCTCGGTGGGCTCCTCGCCGTTCTCGATATGCCGCTCGACGTTCTCGACCACCACGATGGCATCGTCGACCACGATGCCGATCGACAACACCAGCCCGAACAACGACAAGGTATTGAGGGAAAACCCCATCAGATGCATGACCGCGAAGGTGCCAATGATCGACACCGGCACAGCCATCAACGGGATCAGCGATGCGCGCCAGTTACGCAGGAACACCACCACCACGATGACCACCAGCAGGATCGCTTCCATCAGCGTGATGGCGACTGACTCCAGCGAAGCGCGCACAAACACGGTCGGGTCGTAGGCTATCCGCGACACCAGCCCTTCGGGGAAGTTGGCCTGCAGGCGCTGCATGGTGTCACGCACCGCCTGCGCTACATCGAGCGCATTGGCCCCTGGGCTCTGGATGATCTGCAAAGCCACGGCCGGCTCGCCATCCAACAGGCTGCGCAGCGCATAGGCATCGGCGCCCATCTCGATACGGGCCACATCGCGCAGGCGCGTGACCTGGCCGTTATCGCCGGTGCGGATGATGATGTCGCCGAACTGCGCTTCGTCCGTCAGGCGCCCGAGAGTGTTGACCGTGACTTGGAAAGCCGCATTGGAATCAGGTGACTGGCCGACCGAGCCGGCTGCCACTTGCACGTTCTGCTCGCGTACGGCGCCGATCACATCACCGGCGGTCAAGCCACGGGCAGCGATCAGGTCCGGGTCGAGCCACAGCCTCATGCTGTATTCACCGGCGCCCCACACCAGCACGTCGTTGATCCCCGGTATGCGCGACAGCTCATCGCGCACCTGCAAGTAGGCGTAGTTGGAGATGTACAGCGGGTCATAACGTTGGTCGGGAGACAGCAGGTGGACCACCATGAGGATGTCCGGCGAGGTCTTCTGCGTGACCACACCGAGACGCTGCACCTCTTCGGGCAAACGCGGCAACGCACGCGAGACGCGGTTTTGCACCTGGATCTGCGCCATGTCGGCATTGGTGCCCTGGGCGAAGGTCGCCGTCAGGATCATGCGGCCATCGGTGGCCGACTGCGAGGTCATGTAGAGCATGCCCTCAACGCCGGTGATCACCTGTTCCAGTGGCGCCGCCACCGTCTCGGCAATCACTTGCGGGTTGGCCCCAGGATAATTCGCGGTGACTTGCACAGTGGGTGGCGTGACCGCGGGGTATTCGCTCAGCGGCAGGTGGAAGAAGGCGACAAGGCCGCCGATCATCATCAACACCGACAGGACGATGGCGAAGATGGGCCGATCAATAAAGAACCGTGGAAAGCTCATTGCACGCCTCCCACAGTCAGCGGTGCCTCAAGCGGCTTGCCCTCGATGCTGGCGGCCAGCGGCGTCACCGTCATGCCCGGGCGCACCAGCCCTTTGACAACAATGCGCTCGCCCGGTTGAAGGCCCTGTTCAATCACCCGCAGGCCGTCAGCCATCGGGCCCAATTCGACCGGGCGGTATTGGGTCTTGTCGCCGTCACCGACCACCAGCACATAGCGCCGGCCCTGGTCGGTGCCGATGGAATGGTCGGCAATCAACACCCGCGTTTGTGCCGCGCCGGTGTCCAGCTTGACCTTGGCGAACAGCCCGGGGGTCAGGCGCCCGTCCGGGTTTTCGACCACCGCACGCACGCGCACGGTGCCGGTCTTGCGGTCGGCTGCGTTGGCCAGAAAGTCCACCCGCCCGGCCCGCGCATAGGTCGCATCATTGAGCATCGCCACCATTACCTTGGCAGCTTTGTCCCCCTTCGATCCGGCGTGTTCACGGGTCGCTGCCAACGAGTGCAGATAGGTGCGCTCGTCGACATCGAAGTACACATGCAACGGATCGACCGAAACGATCGTCGTCAACGGCGTCTGCCCTCGGGTGACATAGTTGCCTTCGGTGACGAGGGCACGATCGATGCGGCCGCTGATGGGCGCGGTGACGCGTGTGTAGCTCAGGTCCAGCTGTGCCGTATCCAATGCCGCCTTCGCTGCCTCGACCTGGGCCCTGCCGGCATTCAAGGAGGCAATGGCGGTGTCGAGGCGATCACGCGCCACCACCTTCTTGGCGAACAGTTGCTCGGCTCGGCCATGCTCGGCCTGGGCCAGCAACGCATTGGCCTCGGCCTCGCGCAAACGCGCCTTGGCAGCGTTCAACGCGGCCTGAAATCCCCGCGGGTCAATCACAAACAACGGGCTGCCCTTGGTGACGAACTGGCCTTCGGGCACGCTGACACTTTGCAGATAACCACTGACACGCGGGCGCAGTTCGACCTGCTCAATGGCGGTCAACGAACCGGTGTACTCGACAAACGGCGTCACCGCTCGCGCCACCACTTCGGCCACCGGCACGCTGGGCGGCTTGGCGGCAGCGGCCGGCGGCGCGTTGTCTGTGCATCCGCCCAGCGTCAACACCACGGCCATTGCCCCGGTGATCAGGCTTATTGGTTTGGCGTACATCGTTCACCCTCCTTGGAATTTTCAAGACAAATCGACACTGGAGGTTTTTATCGGGCTTGCCACATTGGGAAGGTCAAGCGCTATAAAACCGGGAGGGTGTGTTTTTGTCTGGAGGGTGTTTGGAGCGAGAGCTGGGTGCGCAAGTCAAGAGCTACCGGCGCTATAGCCACTTTGATGTGGCTAACCACGATGCGAAGCGAGCCGCTCTTGATTTTGATCTGCTTTTGATCTTAGGCGCCCCGTCAAACCACGCTGGCCGTAATCCGACAGGGATTTGGGGGGTAAACCGGCAGGGATGCCGGTTTAGCCGCCCCGCGCCATGGATGGCGCGTGGCGGCGCCCCCCCAAATCCATGGCGGATTACGGGCACACCGAGCCTAAGCGAGGTGCCGAGTGGTGGGGCAAGAGCGTTTTGCTTACTTTTGCGCTTTTCAAAAGTGAGCCGCCGTAAGGGCGGAACCAATAGCAGCCGTTACCTGAATAACGGATATGTACTCGGTCTGATCCAGCATCCTGGTCGGCCCTGAGGCCACCATCGGGAGCAAGCCCCCTCCCACATTTGGATCTCGATTTGTCAGGTAGATATGTGCTGGCTGTCCGACCGTCACGAGAGCAAGCTCCCTAGCCACAGGTATGGCGCCGAGACCATCAGGTCCACGCCACCACCAACAACCCGGCACCCAACACCAGGCACAACGGCGAGTACAGGTACGTATCCAGGCGTGCAAACCGAGAGTTGCCGACCTTCTTGAAAAAACCTACCAGCTCCGAATCGCCAATCGCCCGGGCAAACATCAGCACCGCAATCACACTGATGCCCCACTGCAACGCGCCATGGGACACCGGCGAGAAATACAGCCCGGCGCGCAGGCAAACGAGCAAGGCAATCGCTACCAGCCCCATCGCGACCAGAAAGGTGCCCAGCGCCGACGGCTTGAACGCCGGTCGCGGCCCGCTGGCAAATTCGCCAGGCAATTGCGGAATCGCCGCCAGGCTGCCGAATTTGCCGCCAGCCGCCCAGTAAAGATGCACCATGCTGATAAAGGTAAAAACCCCGACAATCCATCGCGCAATGACAAAACTCATGGCGGACGCTCCCGAAAAATGTGGGAATCAGGATAGTCGCCCTGAGATTTTTTGCAGGCATTTCGTCGGCGGCTGATGGTAAAGTGCCGCCCCATGAAACTCGCCCGTGCCGACCGCTCGCTCATTGCCTGGATGCTCTACTGCTGCGTCCTGTTCAATGTATTCGCCTGCAGCATTGGTCATGGGCAGATGGTGGGGATGCAGCTCAACGGCATCAGCGGCCAGTTCTGTACGGTGGACCCGCGCACCCAGGCGCCCCTGCCCAGCAACTCCACGGATGAAAGTCTGCCAACCCTGTCGAAGGCCTTTGGTTGCCCGCTGTGTTCTACCGGCGGCATGGGGCCTGCGCTCAACTCCCATCTGAATGTGGCGGTACTGCCACAACCCCATGCGCCACCTGCTGCGGTGGTGCTCGCCGCTGATATTCCTGCCCGTTTCACCTGGCCCACGGCTAACCCGCGTGCGCCACCTGCCTACGCCTGATCCCTGCGCTTTCTGATCTGCATTGCCGACCGTTTCCGAGAGGAAGGACCGGTGGCTGTGCGTTGTTTTCAAGCCAAGTTTTCAGGATTCAACCATGAAACATCTACCCCTGTTGGCGGGCCTGTTCGGCTGCCTGCCCGTTTGCGCCTGCGCCCTTGAGTTGGCGCCGACCACCATTGAAGGTGATCAAAACATTGAGCCCGGCCTGGCTCTGGATCAATCCAGCGGCATGGCCTCGCGCCTGGGCCTGAGCGTGCGGGAAACCCCGGCCTCGGTGGCCATTGCCAACCGCAACGATATCGAGCGCCGTGGCGCCAGGACCTTTCGCGAGGCGGCCAATACCCTGCCCGGCGTCAACGCCAGCGCGCCGCCCGGGTTTGGTGGTTTTGTCTCGTACCGCGGGTTTACCAGCAGCCAGATTACCCAGATGTTCAACGGCATCAATGTCGCCACAGGCCTGGCGCGGCCGGTGGATGCGTGGATCTACGACCGTGTGGAACTGGTCGGCGGCCCCTCCTCCCTGATCAACGGCGCCGGCTCCGTGGGCGGCTCGCTCAATTACGTGAGCAAGTTGGCCACCCGTGAAGAACAGGCCGCAGAAGGCCAACTGACCTACGGCAGCTACGACACCGCCGGTATGGCCTTCGGCCTTAATCACGCGCTGACCGAGCCCGGCGCCGACGTGCAGCATTACGCGCGACTGGATGTGAGCCGCAACACCAACCACAGTCACATCGACCGCGCTCAACGGGATGCCTGGAGCGTGGCGTTTTCCCTCCTCAGCGACCTCACGCCCAACCTTTCCCACACCCTGGCCCTGGAATATCAGGATGAGCATGAAGACAGCCCGTATTGGGGCACACCGGTGCTCAATCCCAAGGCCGGCGAACTGAAGATCGACAAGCACAACCGCTTCAACAACTACAACGTCGCCGACGGACGTTATGAGCAGCGTACAATCTGGGCCCGCTCGATCATCGACTATCGGATCAACGACAGCACCACGCTGAAAAATACCCTCTACCACCTCGACAGCCAGCGCGATTACCGCAACCTGGAGACCTACCAGTACAACGCCGACAACAGCGCCGTTAACCGCTCCACGGCCTATCAGGTGCGGCATCAGGGCGAACAGAACGGCAACCAGTTTGAACTGCGCCATGACACCGGCGTGTTCGGCCTCTCCACCACTTGGTCTGGCGGTTTTGAGTACAAGATCAACAGCACCACCAACAGCCCCTTGAACGTATCGGGTCAAAGTACCGTCGACCCGAACAACTACAACCCGGGACACTTCTATGACATCCCCGGCACCCGACCGGGCTTCATCAAGGACAAGACCAACCAGGTCACCACCAAGGCACTGTTCGTGGAAAACCGCCTGGGGCTCACGGACAAGCTGTCACTGCTGACCGGCCTGCGTTATGACGCCATCGACCTGGACGTGACCAACCACCGCACAATCACCGCTACCAACCCTCGGCACTTCAAGCGCAGTTGGGAGCCAGTAACCGGCCGTGTGGGGCTTACCTATCAGTTTGTTCCGTCGGCCAACGTCTATGTGCAATACAGCACCGCCGTCGAACAGCCCAATACCACCACCCAGGTGTTCGACGTATCCACCGGCAAGCAGTGGGAGATCGGCAGCAAGTTCGATTACCTGGACGGTCGCGGCTCGGCAACGGTCGCCGTCTACAAGATCGAACGCGAAGACTTTGCCGTCACTGACCCACAGGACCCCACCAACAGCATCCCGGTGGGCGCGCAGTCGTCCAAGGGTATCGAACTGGCCAGCTCACTGCGCATCACGCCAAGGCTGCTGGCCGAAGGCAACTTTGCCTGGGTGGATGCCGAGTACGATGAATTCAATGACAAAGTTGCCAGCGGCGCCGTGGTATCGCGCAAAGGCAATACGCCGACCAATGTGCCCAAGCGCGTGGGCAACCTGTGGTTGACCTACGACTTCTCAGAGGATTGGCAAGGGGGGGTGGATGCGCGCTATGTCGACCAGGTGTATGCCGATTATGCCAACACCCAGACAGTGCCGGCTTACACGCTGTTCGGTACGTTCCTGCGCTACAAGCTGGACGCCCGCACCTCGGTGACCGCGCGCGTGCGCAACTTGACCAATGAGGTGTATGCCGAGTTTGCCCATGTGTCGCCAGCTTACTATCTGGGGTCACCGCGGACCTTCGAAATAGCGGTACAAACGCGATTCTAAATCTGGAATGCAAAAAAATTGTGGGAGGGGGCTTGCTCCCGATAAGGGAGTGTCAGTCAATTTATCTGTGATTGACACTCCGCCATCGGGAGCAAGCCCCCTCCCACATTTTGTTCTGCATTCAGGCTATTTAAGGGCCGCCTCAACCTTCTGGGCTACATCTGGCGTCAACCACGCCTTCCACACCTCAGGGTGCTCCTTGAGGAACGCCTGGGCCACGTCCCGTGGCGCGGTGTGGTTTTCGCTCATCTTCGCCAGGGCCTTGTTAAGCGGCTCGATGGGGAACTCGACTTTTTCGAAGAACTGGGTGATCTGCGGATATTGCTGCTGGAACGGCGTCGATACGCCAATGCTCAATTTGGATGCCAGCGAGCGCGTAGGCTTGGGGTCAGTGTTGTCCGCGTCGGTCAGGGTCTTCCATGCATCGGCATCAAACGGCGGTTCTTCCAGCTGGATCAATTTATAGCGCCCCATCAACGGGGTGGGTGACCAGTAATAGAACAGCACCGGCTTGCCCCGGCGGATCGACGAGGCAATCTCGGCATCCAGCGCTGCGCCCGAGCCGCTGCGGAAGTTCACATAAGTGTCGTCCAGGCCATAGGCCTTGAGCTTCTGTTTGTTGACCACTTCGGACGTCCAGCCGATGGGGCTGTTGAGAAAGCGCCCCTTGCCCGGGGATTCCGGGTCTTTGAATACATCCTTGTAGCGCGCCAGGTCCTGTACGCTCTTCAGGTCCGGCGCCAGGGCCTTGAGGTTTCTGGACGGGTCGCCCTTGACCACGTATTCCGGCACCCACCAGCCTTCAGTGGCGCCTTTGACTGTGTCTCCAAGCCCTACCACTTTGCCTTCGGCTTCAGCCTTGACCCAAACAGGGCTGCGGCCCGCCCACTCTTCGCCGATCACCTGGATGTCGTTCTTGGCCAGGGCGGTTTCCAGGGTGATGGTGGTGCCAGGCAAGGTGTCGGTGGGCAAGTCATAACCCTTTTCGACGATAAAGCGCAGTACTTCGGTGATCAGGCTGCCGCTTTCCCAGTTGAGGTCGGCAAAATGCACCGGTGCCTGAGCAGCCGATACCGGCAGTGACAGACTCAGGGCCGTCAGTGACGCTGCCACCAGTGACTTCAATCCTCTCATGCCTTTGCACCTCGCGTTCTCTCAGTCATGGCAAACGGCTTTGCCGCTAATGCGCGAAGCCTCTGAATAGTTAAGTCAACTCAACTGTAGTAGAGGTTCCGAAAGACAAAGGTGCACAGCGTATTTATCGGTTATTCGCTGGCCTTGAACGTCACCAGTTCACCCTTGCGCCACTTGGCGGCCTTGCCCGTCACGGCCTTGAGAGTTTTGGTCAACCCTTCCTGCAATTGTTCATGGGCGGCAAATACCAGCATCACGCTATGGCCTTCCTTGAACACAATGCCCTGGCCTTCGTTCGACGATACAAAGGCGTAGTCGCCGAGGCCGTAAACGGTCAACTTGATATCGCGAAACTTGAGTTCGAACTTTCCACCTTCGCGGCTGGGTAAAACAGCCGCACGGAAATGGTCGCCCACCTTGAGTTCCAGGCGTGGCTTGTCATCCACGACCAGTGCCGCTTCGGTATCGATCTCGGCGATGTAGATGCCTTCCGGCGTCTGTTCAGTGACGTAGACAAACCGGGATTGAAACTGTTTGACCAACTTTGCGCGCAAATCACCCAGCACGAATAACGCGTGCATATCCAGATTACTGACTGCCAAGGAAACGCCCCCACATCAAGAAAGCGCTGGCCGCCGAAGCGGGCAGCACAAAAAAACGGCCGTTACGGCACGATCACACATTCGTCAAAAACCTGAAGATAACCCGCAGGACTCGTACACCCAGCCGCGGTGGACCTAAAGCAAGGTCAGCCGGTGGCACAGCAAATCACAGGTTCAACGACCCGAGAATACGAGTCGACCAACTTCAGAGAATAACCCAGTCAAAAGTGCACTTTCCGACACCCGAAACAAAAAATACACGGGCATGGAACCAGTTGCGAACTACCGACGACAATACTAAAACAGCAAGCCGGGTCAAAACCACCCGAAACGCCAAACACAGGCTAACAAGATCGATCGACAGGAGCTGAGCATGCAACGACGTCAACACAATGCTACGTCCTTCCACACTCGTTCATCATGTCCAGACGAACGCCAATACTACTGCTTGCATAACCTTGATGGGTACTCCCATTCGGTTATTTACCAAGTGGTACCGGCCGGAAAGAACTTTTTCCACATTCTTGAAGTGCCCAGTGGCAGGATCAAGGGGTTTCGCAGCGACCACAATAAAGCCTGTGAATTGGCCAAAATGCTTGAAGCCAGGCTGCATGCCCTTTGCGGGGGACTCGTTTCGTCACCTGGGTGACTTTACTGCGCCTGCGCCCCTCAACAACTGCCATACTGGCCCGTCCATTGAAGTTTGCCCCGTGCGGGTCAGGTTTCATCAGTGCAGTTACCTTGAAGGGAAGGCTATACGTGACGGAATTTGATATTGGCGAATTTTTTATCCACGGCGATGCCAGGGAAGTAGACGGAGAGTTTCAAGCAGTCATTATCATGCGGGCCAAACCACCGCTGACCACTGTGACCGCGCACCAAGTAGAAAAAGACCGTTGGTTCAAGACTGTAGACGCCGCTGCCTTTGCAGCAAAAGAAGCCGCAAAAGCCCTGAAAACCGCCGTGGATTCGGGTGCTCTCAATTCCTGACACCTCGATAGAACTCTAACGCGCCTCAAGCCTCCCATACACAACGATCCTCACTTTGTATGGAGTACCCAATGGACGCGCCAATCCCCACGCTCGAAACCCTGTTTGAACAACTGGGCCTGGATTCAACCCCTGAGGCCATTGATGCCTTCATCGTCGCGCATCCGTTGCCGGAAGGCGTGAAGTTGATCGATGCGCCGTTCTGGACGCCCCAACAGGCGCAGTTTCTTAAGGAAGAACTGCGTGAAGACGCTGAGTGGGCCATCCCGGTGGATGAGTTGAATCAGCGCCTGCATCAATCTCACTAGCAAGGTCTCAATGCAGGCTGTCTGACTGTTCCATGCGCAACAGCGCTTGCCAGGCAGCCTGACACTCCTGCGCCTCATCGCGACTGGCAAAAGCGGTGCCGCGCTGTTCACCATTGAGCAACACTACCCAGCAGGCTTTCTGACCCAAGGCACGCAGGGTCTCAGGTACACCGCTGCCGATCATCACGGCCACATCGACTTTGTTTTGCATGGAAGTTCTCCGTAGCATTAGTTAGCTGCCTAACAATGTTGGCCATGCTACGGTTTTATTCCAGTTGGAAAAAGCTATCCTGGGAATAGCTTCATTGCATAAACAGCAACAATCCATCGCGCCAGACGCGGGCCGGATGATCTCGGGAGGTTGTTGCAGACGGGGCAGCCAGCTCACTGGCAGGCCCCCCATTCAGCACATCAGGCTTGACGCTGATGCTTGTCGATCTGCTCGTGGCGCTCTTGGGCTTCGATGCAGTACTTGGTGGTCGGGCTGATCAGCAGGCGCTTGAGGCCGATCGGCTCGCCGCTGTCATCACACCAGCCAAAAGAATCTTCCTTGATGCGCTCCAGGGCGCGCTCAAGTTGCGGCAGCATACGCTGGTCGCGGTCGATGGCATTTACCAGCCAGGTGCGCTCTTCTTCGACGGAAGCCGCGTCAGCCGGGTCCGCCGGGGTGTCCAGGCTTTCAATGGCGATGCGGTTCTGTTCAATGCGCTCGTGGTGTTCCACCTTCATGTCTTGCAGCAACTTCTCGAAAAAAGCGTGCTGTTCGGCATTCATGTAGTCATCCGCCGGCATGGCCAGCAACTTTTCCTTTGTCATTGATTTCTCTATAAAAAATACGTGCATTAAGGCGAATAAGGGAGCGTTCCGCAAGGCCTGTGCAGGTCTCGGAAGGGCGCCGTCCATTTCAAGCGCCACCCGGCACTCAATTTACGAGGGGCGGCAGTCTAAGGCCGACTTGAGAGCGCAGCAACTGAAAAGACAGGCATTTTTTCCCAATTAACCCCCAAAGGCACCAGGACGGGCTTGGCGAACGGTCATCGGAGTGCGTTTATAGCAAGAAATTCAAGTTTGTGGAGCTATATAGAAGACAAACGGTTGAAAGTGGCTGATCCCGGGCTAAATGTGGGAGGGGGCTTGCTCCCTCCCACATTTGATCTGAGTCGGCCCTTGGATTCACTCAGCGCTTGAGCTTGCGCTTGTTGCGGTACTGGTCGATCACCACTGCCACCACGATGATCAGGCCCTTGATGATGTCCTGGATATACGCATCCACCCCCACGAAGGTAAACCCGCTGGCCATCACGCCGAGGATCAGCGCGCCGATCACGGTGCCGGTGATGCGCCCCACCCCGCCCGCCAGGCTGGTGCCGCCGATCACCGCAGCGGCAATCGCATCCAGCTCGTAGGACATGCCCATGCCCGCCTGCCCTGTCGCGGCACGGGCCGAGGCCACCACGCCGGCCAGGCCCGCCAGCAGCCCGGCGATGCTATAGACGATGATCAAGTGGCGCTTGACGTTGATGCCCGAGGTGCGCGCCGCCTGCATATTGCCGCCGATGGCGTAGGTGTACTTGCCGTACTTGGTATAACGCAGGGCAATATGGAAGATCACCGCCACCACCAGGAAGATGATCACCGGCATGGCACCATGGCCGATGGCCGTGTAGGAATCCGAGAGCATGCTCACCGGCTGGCCTTCGGTGTAGTAACGCGCCAGGCCACGGGCCGAGACCATCATGCCCAGGGTCGCGATAAACGGCGGGATGCCGGTCACCGCGATAATGCTGCCATTGATCGCCCCTGCCAGCAGCCCCACGCCCAGGCCCATCGCCACCGGGATCCACACCGGCAAGTCGGTCAGGGACGGAAACACCGCCCGGGAAAAATCCGAGGTCTGCGCCAGGCTGGCAGCGATCATCGCCGACAAGGCCAGCACCGAGCCTGACGACAAGTCGATCCCCGTGGTGATGATCACCTGGGTCACGCCGATGGCCAGCAGGCCGATGATCGAGACTTGCAGAATCATCAGCACCAGGCGCTGGGAGTTCATCAAGAAGCTCTGGTCGCGCACGATCCAGCCGAACAGTTCAAACACCAGGCCGATACCGATCAGCACCAAAAAGATGCTCAGCTCGGTGGGCATGCGTCGACGATTCTTCACCGGTGCCGTCGCCGGCTTGTTGTCTGTTATTGCGTTCATAGCCCATCACCTTCTTATTCTGTAGATCAGTGGACCGCAGACATGCCGGAGGCCAACTGCATGACTTTTTCCTGGGTGGCCTCGGCACGATCCAGGGTGCCCATCAGTTCGCCTTCGTGCATCACCATCACCCGGTCGCTCATGCCAAGCACTTCGGGCAGTTCCGAGGAAATCATGATCACCGCCATGCCTTCGCTGGCAAGAAAGGCGATCAAGCGATAGATCTCGGCCTTGGCGCCCACATCGATACCGCGGGTCGGTTCATCCAGGATCAGCAGCCTTGGGTTGGTCATCAGCCAGCGTGCCAGCAGTGCCTTTTGCTGGTTACCGCCCGACAAGGTGTCGATGCATTGCTCCAGGGACGGAGTTTTTACTCGCAGCTTCTTGCACATCTCTTCGCACAGGCCGCGCAGGGCCTTCTGCTGGATAAAGCCACTGCCCGAATAGTGCGGCAACACCGCCATCTCCATGTTTTCCAGCACCGACAGGCACGGGAACAGGCCGCTGAGTTTGCGATCTTCGGTCAATAGCGCAAAGCCTTTCTCGATGGCCATGTGCGGGTCGGTAATGCGCACCGCCTTGCCGTCCAGGGTGATTTGCCCACCGGTGCTTGGGGTAATGCCAAAAATGGTTTCCGCCACATTGGTACGCCCAGAGCCCATCAGGCCGGCGATACCGAGAATCTCCCCGGCGTGCAGGTCGAACGAGACGTCCTTGAACACGCCGTCCAGGCTCAGGTCGCGTACCGACAGCAGCAACTCACCTATCGGCGTCTCGCGCACCGGGAACAACTGGCTCAACTCTCGCCCCACCATCATCGAGATCAGGCTGTCGCTGTTCATGCTGTCGGCACGTTGCAGGCCTATGTACTGGCCGTCGCGGAACACCGCCACTTCATCGGCGATAGCGAACACTTCGTTCATTTTGTGCGTGATGTACACGATGCCTTTGCCCTGTGCCTTGAGGTCGGCAATGATCGAAAACAGGTGGGCCACTTCCTTGTCGGTAATGGCCGAGGTGGGTTCATCCATGATCAGGATGTCGGAGTCGTACGAGACCGCCTTGGCAATCTCGACCATCTGCCGTTCGGCGATGCTCAGGTTGCCCACCTGCTCTTCAGGGTCGAGGTTGATGCGCAGGCGCGCCAGCAACTCGGCGGTGCAGCGATGCATTTCGCGGTGGTTGACCATGTGCAGGCTGTTGAGCTGCTCGCGGCCGATCCAGATGTTCTCGGCGATGCTCATATGGGGCATCAGGTTGAGCTCCTGATGGATCATGGCGATCCCGGCCTTTTGCGCCGCCAGCGGCGTTTCGAAGGTAATAGGCTTGCCACGCAGGCGGATTTCCCCGGCGTCGGGCTGGTAGATGCCGGCGATGATCTTCATCAGCGTCGATTTACCCGCGCCGTTCTCGCCCATCAATGCCAGCACCGTGCCGGGGCGCACCCGCAGTTGCACATCGTCCAGGGCGACAACACCGGGAAAGCCTTTGCTGATGTTGAGAATTTCCAGCAGGTAGGGTTCGTCCAGCGGCAACGGCTGGATGCCCGGGGGCTGCGAGGCAGCGGCTTGAGCAAGCATAGGGAGGCACTCCATCTGCAGGGCGGCCGTGACCGCCCTGCCGGCTTATTGTTGTTGTGTCAGGGCTACTTGAAGTCTTTGACGTTGTCCGGGGTGATCAACTGGAACGGGATCACCACGTTCTGCTCCACCGGCTCTTTTTTGGCCATCTTGCGCGCCGCTTCCACGGAACCCACCGCTTGGCCCTTGGCGTCCTGGAACGCCGAGGCGGCCATGTCACCCTTGGTGATCGCGTTCAAGCCATCCGGCGTACCGTCAACACCGGCAATCAGCACGCTGCCTTTTTCCTTGCCGGCCGATCGCAGGGCCATGGACGCCCCGATCGCCATCTCATCGTTGTTGGCCAGCACCGCATTGAAATCACGCCCCTGGGTCAACCAGTCGTTGACCAGGGTCATGCCCCGGTCACGCAGCCAGGCGCCGGTCTGCTCCTGCTCGATCTTGATGTCCGGGTACTTGGCCAGCACTTCCTTGACACCCTTGGTGCGGTTGGTGGTGGAGTTGTTCGCCAGGTCACCCAGCAGGATCACGATCTTGCCCTTGCCGCCGAGTTTTTCGGCGATGTATTGCATTTGCAGGCGCCCGGCCTCGACGTCATCGGAGGTCACTGCCACCACGTCCTTGGGCAAGTCTTTCTGGTCCGGGCGACGGTTGACGAACACCAGCGGAATGCCCGCCTTGGTCGCAGCCGCAATGATGTTCTTGGTCGAAGCGGTATCGACCGGGTTGACGATAATGGCGTCGACTTTCTGGCTGATAAAGTTCTCGACCTGGCTCAATTGCTTGACCACATCGGCCCGCGCGTCTTCAAACTGCAATTGCACGCCATCGCCCTTGGGGTAGGACTTGGCTTGCTTGTCCATGTCTTCGCGCAGGTAGGTGAGGAAGGTGTCATCGAACGCAGACATCGTGACGCCCACCTTCAGATCGGCGGCGCCGGCAACGCCACTGGCCAGCAGCATGGACAGGGCCAGCGCGGTAAAACGGATCGGGGTCTTCATGAACGGTCTGTCTCCACTTTCTTGTTGGTTTTTTTCGACGTTGCGTTTATCAGGACTCGGCTGTCAGTCGCACCACTGGCGCCCCTGGAATGCAGCACACCAGCGCGCCCTGGTTTTCGACGCACAGCACGTTAAGGAAGGAGAAGTAGAACGGCCGGGCGCGGGGCAGTCCGCGTGGCGCTTGGGCGGGGCGTAAAACTCGAAGTACAGCGTTGAAGATTTTCATCTGACGGTACCTGGTTGTTTTTGATCTTGTTTTTGTTGAGTCGCCCGCTGGGTCCGGGACGTACTTTATGCAACCTGGAAACGACTGTATTAGAAAATAATTTCCATATCAACCTGTTTTAGAATTTTATTCTATTTTTGTCGAAACCACTTGCTGGCGCTCGGCGCCCAGGCGTGCGGCGTCCAATATACGGGTGGTTTCCAGCGCGTCATAGGCGCTCACCGGCAGCGGTCCCTGCCCTTGCACGGCCAACTGCAACTGGCGATAGAACTGTGTCCAGCAGCCCTTTTCCGACGGCACCCGCTCACGCTCCGAGCCTTGTTCGAACCAGCCCCAGCGTCGATGCTCCTCCGCGCCCCAGTGCTCGCCTTCGGTCTTCGGCGATTTACCGGCGATCAGCGCTTCTTCCTGGCCATCCAACCCTTCGACGGTGTAGCAACCCAAGGTTCCACTGACACGAAAGCGCGGCGCCTGGCTGTTCTGCAAGGCGTTGCCCCACAGGTGTGAAATCACGCCGTTGGCGTGGCTCAGGGAAACAAAAAAGCCGTGATCCACGCTGGGGTGTTCAGGGGTGTAGTGCAGTTGGGCGAACACTCGGTCCACCGGGCCGAACAGTTGCAGCGCCTGATCGACCAAGTGGCTGCCCAGGTCACGCAGCCACCCGCCGCCGCTGGCATTGCCCACGGCTTGTGGGCTGTAGCGTTCTACACGAGATTCAAAGCGGGTGATGGTGCCCAGGGCACCGGCATCGATGAGTTTGCGCAGAGTCAGGTAATCCGAATCCCAGCGCCGATTCTGGTAGACGCTGAGCAGCGAGCCCTGGCGCTCGGCGGCAGTGATCAGGGCTTGGGCTTGTTCGGCGTTGGCCGCAAAGGGTTTGTCGCTGACCACCGCCACGCCGTGTTCGATGGCTTCCAGTACCAACGCTGGGCGACCTTTGAGGGTGGTGGAAATCACCAGGGCGTCGACGCCGGCTTCGACGATCTGGCCGATGGAGTCGAAGGCCTTCACGCCTGGTAGATCGGTACTTAATTGCTGGCGACGCTCCGGCGAGCGTGTGACAACGCCCACAAACGTCGCACCAGGCAACGTCGCAATCAGCGGCGCATGAAAGAAGCGCCCTCCGTGGCCATAGCCGACTAGTCCAATTCGCATGATTCACTCCTGCTTTGAAGTGCAAACACTGTTCAAATGTGGGAGGGGGCTTGCCCCCTCCCACATTGACCAGGTTCCACCTGTGAGATTGGGATCAGCCGTAGAAGTGTGGGCGATCCGGCAAGCTCACCTGCACAATCTGCCCGCTGCCCTGGGCTTCAATACACGCATCCGCCGCCACCGCCGCCGCATACCCATCCCACGCCGACGGCCCACCGACCTGCCCAGCCCGCACGCTGTCGATAAACGCCTGCAACTCCACGTCATAGGCACCGATAAAGCGATCCTTCCAATCCATCAGGATCGCATTGGACAGCTTCGCACCGCTGCGCAGTTGCACCTGGGACGGCTCCGGCAACTTGGCGATGCCGGTCTCCCCCACCACTTCGCACTGGATGTCGTAGCCGTATTGGCAGTTCACAAATACCTCCACGTCGATACGCGTGCCCTTGGCGGTTTCCAGCAGCACGATCTGCGGGTCGCGCAGGTGGGCCAGGGCCTTGCTGGTCTTGCGCGGGAAGACCACCTGCACGGACACATAGTCGTCATTGAGCAACCAACGCAGCACGTCCAGTTCGTGGATCAGGGTGTCGGTGATCGCCATGTCGGTGTTGTAATTCTCGCCCACCGTCGGGTTACGGTGCGCGCAGTGCAGCATCAACGGCTCGCCGATCTGGCCGCTGTCGATCACAGCTTTCAAGGCCCGATAGCCTTCGTCATACGGACGCATGAAGCCCACCTGCACCAGGCGCTTACCGCAGGCCACTTCGGCCTCGACGATCTTGCGGCAGCCTTGCGCGGTGACCGCCAGGGGTTTTTCACAGAACACCGGTTTGCCGGCGGCGATGGCGGCCAGCACGAACTCTTCGTGGCTCGGCCCCCACGACGTCACAAGGATGGCTTCGACCTCTGGCGAGTTGATCAGCGCATGGCCGTCCGGGTACACCTCGGCGTCCAGCTTCAAGTCCGCCACCACCTGCGCGGCCTGCGCAAGGTTGATATCAGTGACCGCCACCACCTGGCTGTTGAGCAAGGTCTGGCTGCAACGACGGATATGGTCCCGGCCAATGGCGCCCGTACCAATCACTCCAAGCTTCAAAGACATGTAAACACTCCTCTTGTTATTAGTACTGCCGGGCCTTGGCCAGGTGTTCATTGAGTTTTTTTGCCGCTGCATTCGTGCGTTCACTGGTGGACACCTGCGCCACACCTACCCGCCACCACGACAGGTAGCCGTGGACCATGGTCTTGGGCAGCACTTTGATATCGATCAGCGTCGAGACGGTTTGCGTGCGCGCATCGGCCAGGGCCGCTTCCAGCTGCTCTAGCGTGCTGACCTTGTAGGTCTTGCAACCATAGGCCGCCGCACTCATGGCGAAATCCACCGGCACCAGGCCGCCGTCGAGCTTGCCGCTCTCGGGGTTGCGGAAGCGAAACTCGGTGCCGAAGCTGTCCATGCCATTGCCGATTTGCAGGTTGTTGATGCAACCGAAGGCCATGTTGTCGAGCAGCACCACGTTGATCTTGCGCCGTTCCTGGATCGAAGTGGCCAGCTCCGAGTGCAGCATCATGTAGGAGCCGTCACCGACCAGGGCGTAGACCTCTTTGGTCGGCTCGGCGAGCTTCACGCCCAAGGCGGCATTGATCTCGTAGCCCATGCACGAATAGCCGTATTCGACGTGATAGGTATTGACGCCCTTGCTGCGCCAGGCGCGCTGCAAGTCCCCGGGCAGGCTGCCGGCGGCGGCGACGATGATCGCATCGTCGGCCAGCGCCTGGTTGAGCACGCCCAGTACGCGGCTTTGGGTCAGGCAGGAGCCGGTCAGCTCGATAAACTCGCGCAGTACGGCGCGGTCCAGAAGGTCGTCAACTTCCGGCACGAAATCATCGTCTGAGTATTGCACCTGGTACACGCGATCCACTTCGGCATTCAGTTGCGCCTTGGCGTCAGCGATCTGCTCGCCCCAGCCGGAACGGTAATCGCCGAGGGCATCGGCCAGCGCTTCAAGCGCGACTCTGGCATCCGCCACCACTTGCACACCGTCCAGCTTCAACGCGTCGCAGGTGCTGACATTGAGGTTGAGAAAAGTCACCTCGGGGTGCTTGAACAGCGATTTCGACGAGGTCGTGAAGTCGGTATACCGCGTGCCGATGCCGATGATCAGGTCCGCCTCGGGGGCCAGCAGGTTCGCCGCCAGGCAGCCGGTTTCGCCGATGCCGCCGACGTTCAGTGCATGGCTGGAGACCACCGCGCTTTTACCGGCCTGTGTTTCGGCAAAGGGAATCTCAAAGCGCTCGGCAAAGGCTTGCAGCGCCGCATTGGCGCCGGAGTACTTCACCCCGCCGCCACAAATGATCAGCGGTTTGCGCTTGCCGCGAAACGCCGCCAGCGCATCGCCGATCATCGCGGCGGTGGCCGGGCGCCGGTCGATACGGTGCACGCGCTTTTGCAGGAAGTAGTCGGGATAGTCCCAGGCCTCGGCCTGCACATCCTGGGGCAACGCCAATGTCACCGCGCCGGTTTCGGCAGGGTCGGTGAGCACGCGCATGGCGTGGATCGCCGCCGTCATCAACTGTTCGGGGCGGTTGATGCGGTCCCAGTATTTGCTCACGGCGCGGAACGCGTCGTTGGTGCTGATGCTCAGGTCGTGGAACTGCTCGATCTGCTGCAGCACCGGGTCGGGCTGGCGGCTGGCGTAGACATCGCCGGGCAACAGCAGCAGCGGTATGCGGTTGGCCGTGGCGGTGGCTGCGGCAGTGAGCATATTCGCAGCGCCAGGCCCCACCGAGGCCGTGCACGCATAGATCTTGCGGCGCAGGTGCTGCTTGGCAAACCCGATGGCGGCATGGGCCATGCCTTGTTCGTTGCGGCCCTGGTGCACCACCAGGTCGCCGCTGTCCTGCTCAAGCGCCTGGCCAAGGCCCAACACATTGCCATGCCCGAAAATAGTGAACACCCCGGCAACGAACTTGCTCTGTACGCCGTCGACTTCGATGTATTGGTTATCCAGAAACTTCACCAAGGCCTGGGCCATGGTCAATCGTGTGGTGCTCATGTCGCGCCCCTTATCGTTTTTGCAGGTGGGCGATGCTTGCCCCCAACGCCTGCCGGATATCCGCCAATCCATGCACGCTTTCGGCAAACGGCTCGAACGACAGATAGCCGCTGTAGCCGGTGCTCAGCAAGGTGTCGATCTGCGCCGCATTCCCGAGAATATCGTCCTCGCCCACCAGCACGCGGTGGCCGTCGCGGATTGAGTCAAGCGGCGCCTCGTGGTCTTCCACCCCGGAGATATGCACCAGCCCGGTCAGCTCCGGGAAGAACTCATGCTCGCCGGCCAAATGATGGTGAAAGGTGTCATGCACCACACGAAACACATCCAGGCCACCGATGGCCTTGATTGCATCCACTGCCACGCGCTTGCGGCGCAGGGCGGATACTGCGAAGCCCAGGGGTTCGATGAAACCGAGAATCCCGTACTCACGCAGGATCAATCCCAGTTCGCTCAACGCGGTGCGCAAACCAGCGGCGCGCTGCGCGTCGTTACGCGTATCGCCAGGCTGATTGAACGGGCACATCACCAGGCCCTGGGCCCCGCACTCACGGGCGTAGGTGGCCAGTTCGATTGCCTGAGCGCGGCGTTCGTCGTTCCACACATCAAAAGGGTACAGCGCGTTGATCGACAGCACCTTGATGCCCTGCGCCGCGCACAACTCACGCACGCGGGCGGCGGACATGCCGTATTCGATTTCGCGGTTTTTGAGGTCGTTGCGAATCTCGATGGCATCGCACTGGAGGGCTTTGGCCAGCTGGATAAAATCCGCCAGGGGCAAGTCAGGCGCGACCATACGGTTAAGGGCAAAACGTAGCGGCGACTTCATTGTTGTTGTTCTCCGTCCAAAACCGTTTAAAGGTCCAGCAGCCAACTGTGCTGCGGGTCGTTATGGAAATGCCAGGCGCGCTTGGGGCCGGCCATGACATTGAGGTAATAAGACTCGTAGCCATACGGCACGCTGACCGGGTGATATCCCTTGGGCACCACCACCAGGTCGCTGTTTTCCACGGCCATGGCCTGGTCGATGCTGCGGTCGTCGGTGTACACGCGCTGGAACACAAAGCCCTGGGGTGGATTGACCTGGTGGTAGTAGGTTTCTTCCAGAAAGCTCTGGTGCGGCAGGTCATCGGTATCGTGTTTGTGCGGCGGGTAACTTGAGGAATGCCCCGACGGTGTGCGCACTTCCACCACCAGCAGCGAATGGGCCGGCTCGCTGTCGGGCAGGATGTCGCAGACGTAGCGGGTGTTGGCGCCTTTGCCGCGCACACTGCGTTTGCACTGCTCGGGGCGGATCAGGCGCGGGGCAAAACCCGCCGCACCCGGCGCCGCACACACGGCGATCTGTACATCGCTCAGGGCCGTGACCTGGGCGTCGGTGCCCGGCGGCAAATAGGCGGCGAACGGTGATTTGTCTTCGAACACCGACTGGCGATCACCCAGGTTCTGCCAATTGAAGCCTTCGCCTTCGATATTCACCCGACCGCTGAGCAGCACCAGGCACAGCTCCTGATCGCCCGCGCTGACCGGCAAGGTTTCGCCCAGGCTCAAGCGGTAAGCGGCGAAGCCTACGTACTCCAGGCGCCCCGCCTCCAGGGCAACCATGGTTTGCCCGCGTTTGCTGCTTTTGACCAACAAGCTCATCACTCAAACCCTCTCGTCGAGAAGCGCACGCAAGGTGTCATAGCCCTTTTTCGCGTAGATATAACTGGGCGCCACGGCCGGGTCCTGCTCGGCTTCCACCACCAGCCAGCCTGCGTAGTTCGCAGCGAGCAGCACGTCCAGTAACGACGCAAAGTCGATATCGCCGTCCCCTGGCACGGTGAAAGTGCCGTTGACGATGCAATCGGGAAAACTCCACATCTGATTGCGCGCCAATTGCACCACGGGTTTGCGCACGTCCTTGAAATGCACATGGCAAACGCGGTCGATGTGCTTGCGCAACACCTCGATGGGTTCGCCGCCGCCCATGTAGCAGTGGCCCGAATCGAACAGCAGGCCGACTTCCGGCCCCGTGCGTTTCATCAACTGGTCAATGTCTTCGGGAGACTCGACGTAGGCGCCCATATGGTGGTGGTAGGCCAGGCGCACGCCTTGAGACAAGGTGAAACGCGCCAGCTCGGTGAGCTTGTCGGCGTACGCCTGCCAGGCCTGTTCGCTATGAAAACGCGGACGTTCTATCAGGCGAATGCGTGAACCCTGGATCGAATCGGCGACTTCGCCGTATACCAGTACGTTGGCGCCGTTTTGTTTGAGCAGTTCGACATGGCCGGCAATGGCCTCGATCTCCTCGGCCACCGAACGACGGGCCAGGCGGCTGGAGTACCAGCCCGAGACCAGCGCCAGATCATAGGGACGCAGCACGTCGCCGACGCCCTTGGCATCCTTGGGAAACTTGCCATTGAGTTCAAAACCTTCGTAGCCGATGTCCTTGCCTTCACTCAGGGCCGTGCTCAGCGGGGTTTCACCGCCAAGGGCCGGGAGGTCGTCGTTGCTCCAGGAGATCGGGTTGATGCCAATTCGGATTGCGGGCATGGCTGCACCTTTATTATTTTCAGGTATCACTGAGATCTGCTCTATGTGGGAGGGGGCAAGCCCCCTCCCACATTTGACCTAATTCAATTTCGAGCACTGCGCCAGGCGTTGATGAGTTGTTCGAAGGTAGCCTGTACCTGCTGGATCAAGGTCTCATCATCGATCTCCCCCGCCATCCACGCCCGGCTCGGCTCCTGGAAGATCGTGCGGCCGACGGCAAATCCGCGGCAGGTGGTGCTCAGGCGGGCTTGCTGAAAACCGTCGGCAAGACATTCAGCCGACGCGTTCAGGCCAAGCAGCACCACGCCACGGCAGTATGGGTCGCGCTCCTGGATCAGTTCGTCGAGCTTTTTCCAGTCGGCGGCCGACTGCGCTTCGATCTTCCACCAGGCCGGGTAGATACCCAAGTTGTACAGGCGCTTGAGGCTGCGATACAAAACGTCGGGATAAGTGGAGGGGTGATCCTTGGGCGGGATGACTTCCAGCAGCAGTTCATGGCCGCTGACGATGGACGCCTCATACACCGCCTTGAGCTGCGCCTCCTGTTCCAGGCGCAGCATAGGTTCGTCATCGGGGTGAAATTGCACCAGGCATTTGATGATCTGTTCCTGGGGCCAGGCAATCAGGTTGCTGCCCACCGAGCGACCGTGTTCGAACGCCAGAGGCCGTGAGTTCTGCACTTCGACCGGGCGGGCAATCCACCAGCCTCGGCCGCTGGCGGCATTGAGGGCATCCTGGCCAAAACGCTGATCGGCAAGCAGGCCCACGTCGGCCTCGATGCCCTGCTCGGCGAGCTTGGTCTCCACACGTTCGATGGCCTGGATAAACAGCTGCTTGATGGCGCTGATTCGCGTCAAGTCCTGGCCGCCTTTTTGCGCCAGGTCCACCAGCTGCCAGCGGTGATCGAAGGCAAACACGAACAGTTGCTTCCAAGCCTTGCGCGGCACCGTGACGCGGTGCAGGCGCTGCAGGGTCGCATCCTGATCGGGACGGGTGATCGGCACCGGGCTGTTGAACAGGTAATCGAGTTCGGCGGGCGTGGGCATGGCCGGCGCACAGGCGTGCCGCGAGACCACCAGGCCGCCACAGGCATTGGCCAACTGGCTGCAACGCTCGTCGCTGGCGTCGTTGAGCCAGCCACTGAGAAAGCCTGACATGAAGGCATCGCCAGCACCCAGCACATTAAGCACTTCAACGCGCACACCGGGATAGATCGCCCCATCCTCCAACCGCGCAGGGATCTCGCCGTGGATCACCGTGCAGCCTTGCGGGCCGAGCTTGACCACCAGGGTGGCGGCCGTCAGTTCGCGCACCGTGCGCAGGGCGGTGAGCAGGTCTTCACTACCACCGGCGATGAGGAATTCTTCTTCAGTGCCGACGATCAGGTCGAAACGCGCCAGGATTTTCTGCACATGCTGGCTGACATTCTGGTCGGCAACAAAACGGGTTTCGCCATCGGCCTTGCCCGCCAAGCCCCACAGCACAGGGCGGTAGTCGATATCCAGCACCCGTTTGACGTTGTGTTTGGCTGCGTAATCCAGCGCCTGAATGCTGGCCTTGTACACACCGTCGGTGGAGAAATGCGTGCCGGTGATCAGCAGCGCCTTGCTCGATGCAACAAAGGCTTCGCTGATGTCTTCGGCGCGCAGGGCCATGTCGGCGCAGTTTTCGCGGTAGAACACCAGGGGAAAGGTTTCACGGTCTTTGAGACCCAGCAGCACCAGGGCGGTGAGGCGTTCGGGGTCGACCTTGATGCCGCTGACATCGCAACCTTCGCGGGCCAGGGATTCGATCAGAAAACGGCCCATATGGTCGTCGCCCACCCGGCTCAGCATCGCCGACTTGAGCCCCAGCCGGGCAGTGCCGAAGGCGATGTTGGCGGAGGAACCGCCGAGGTATTTGGCAAAGCTGGACACATCCTCAAGCCGCGCACCCACTTGCTGCGCGTAGAGGTCGACGCCCAGGCGCCCCAGGCAAATCAGATCCAATTGACGCCCACTGGCAAAACGAGTCTGGCCCATGCTGGCTCCTGTTATTTTTATCAGCCTGCGTTGTGCCGCCGTAGTGGCGGCAAACGCTCTTGGTGGGAGCAGACTAGAACGTCCGACGGCGGCAATCAATATTTATTCCATAATTATTTTTAGTGGAATATATTTTCCAATACGTCAGCATAGCGGCACGCCAGCGCCCGTGCATCGTTTCAGCAGGCCACGCGGGCCGTGATGCCGAGGTATTTTTTTGCGCCTACCCTGTAGACTTGCACCACCCATCAGCGCATCAGACGAACACGCCAGAAGGATTGCCCATGTCCCGCACCGATCCCGAGACCACCCTGGAAGCAACTGTCGCCAGCCCTCCGATCAATGCCGAACGCCTGTTGCAGCTGATCACCGACGAATACGAAAGCCTGCCGCGCCAGCTCAAGCGCATCGCCAGTTACATGAGCCAGCAGAGCGACCGGATCATGGTCGATCGCATCAGTGACATCGCCCGTGAATGCGAAGTGCACCCCTCGGCCATCGTGCGGTTTTCCCAGCGTTTCGGCTTCAGCGGTTTCAGTGAAATGCAGGCGCTGTTTCGCGAGGCCTATACCCACAAGACCACACCGGTGCAGAACTACCAGCAGCGCATCCGCAGCATGATCGCCAACAAGTCGCAGAAAGCCAGCGGCGGCGACCTGGCGCGTGAGTGTGTCAACGCCACCCTGTCCGGCATCGAACGCCTGGGCCTGGAACTGGACGATGCGGCCTTCGAGAAAGCCGTGGACCTGGTGGTCAATGCCGACAACATCTATGTGGTCGGTGTGCGCCGTTCCTTTGCCGTGGCCGACTACCTGGTCTACAACCTGCAGCACACCAACAAGCGCATCCACCTGATCTCGGGGCTAGGCGGCAGTTATCGCGAGCAGATGCGCAGCGTGCGCGCCAATGACCTGGTGATTGCCATCAGTTTTACGCCCTACGGCAAAGAGACCCAGCACTGCCTGCGCATTGCCCAGCATCACCAGGCCAAGACCTTGATCATCACCGACAGCAACCTGTCGCCGCTGGCCAAGCGCGCGAATGCGGTGCTGTTGGTCAATGAAGGCTCATCGTTTGCCTTTCGCTCGCTGAGCGCCACCTTGTGCCTGTGCCAGGCGTTGTTTATTGCGGTGGCCTATCGGTTGGAATTGAAGGTGGATGAAATTCATGAGCAGGTCGGGTTCGACGACTGACGCGCTCCTACAGCAATTGCGCCAGAGCCCGGCCGTGGAAGCGGATCTGCGCGAGGGTCAATGCGGTGTAGCCGACAATCACGGCGGGCGGCAACGTTACATCGACACAAAACTTGCCCAGTGGCTGCAAACTCAGCCCGGCGTCGGCGGCACGGGCGCAGAAATCCGCCTCTGGCACCCCTGCCGGTAACCACAGCACAAAATGCAGCCCGGCCTGCTCGCCAGTGACCGTGACGTCCGGCGGGAGACAGGCGAGCAGGGCATCACGCCGCGCCTGATAGGCCTGACGCGAAGCGCGCAAATGCCGCACAAACGCACCGCTGCCAAGAAAGTCCACCAGGCCCGACTGATCGCTGGCGCCCACCGAATGCCCGGTCAGTTGCAAGGTGCGCAGCAGTGACGGACGCAGGGTTTTGGGCACCACCATGAAACCGACTCGCAACCCTGGAAACAGGTTCTTGTTGAAGCTGCCGCAGTAGAGCACGCGGTCGTTCGCATCCAGGGACTTGAGCGCGGCCAAGGGTGCGCTGTTGTAGTTGTACTCGCTGTCGTAGTCGTCTTCGACCACCCAGGCATCCGCTCGATTTGCCCAGTCCAGCAATGCCAGGCGGTGCGACACCGACAGGGTCACGCCCAGCGGGGCCTGGTGCGCGGGGGTCACATACACCAGTTGTGCGTGTGCGGGCAACTGAGCGGTATCGAGCCCTTCGGCGGTGACCGGGATCGACTGCACCTGTGCGCCGGCCAGCTTGAACAGACGCCGCGCCGGGGTGTAGCCGGGGTCCTCGACGCAGGCCAGGTCACCCGGTTGGAGCAGCGTGCGGGCGATCAGGTCAAGGCCATGACGAATACCCGTGGTGACAATCACTTCATCCGCCTCGCAGTGCATGCCGCGATAACTGCGCAAGTAATCCGCAATGTGCTCACGCAGGGCCGGCAGCCCACCAGGATGCGCGGCCTCCAGTACACCAGGGCCTGCGGCCAACAACCCACGGGCGACGCAACGCGCCCAGGCTTTCAGGTCGAACAGGCCGGCATCCGGGCGCCGTGCGACAAAGGGCACATGGCTCTGTACCCCGGCGTGGGGTGGGTCGGGGTCAACCGGGCGGCGCAGCATTTGTTTTGACGCCGGGGCCGCAATAAATTGCTCGGGAATCACCGCGCGCACCCGCGTGCCAGAGCCCGCCACGCGCTGCACATAGCCTTCGCTGTGCAAGCGGTCGAACACGACCTCAAGGGTGCCGCGCGAAACCTGCCAGCGCTCGGCCAGGCTGCGGGTCGATGGCAAACGGCTGTCGGCCGGCAACTGCCGAGTCAGGATCGCCCCCCGCAAAGCCTCATAGGCGCCCTGCTGTTTACCCTCGCCCAAGTTGTCCGGGCGCGGCAAGTCAAGGTTGGAGGCGGCTTTTCCTCGGCTCATAGTGGTCCAGTCCTTCCATGCACAAGTGGTTCTGCGGATTAAACCACAACGCCGCTAGAGTCCGGGCTCTACCCCTCGCGAAGTAACCGCCCATGACGCAACGCATTCTCGCTCCCTGGTTCTGGCTAACGCTGCTGACGGTCCTGGTGGGCTTGCCGCGCCTCACCCTGGACCTGCACTTGCCCGCCCTGCCCGCTATGGCCGACTACTTCCAGACCTCCGATAGCCAACTGCAGCTGGTACTGACGCTCTACACCCTCGGATCGGCGATTTCCTTGCTGGTCAGCGGCCCGCTTACCGACCGCTTCGGCCGGCGTCCGGTGTTGCTGGCCGGGTTGACGATGTATGTACTGGCAACCCTCACCTGCGCACTGGCCGACAGCCTGAGGGTATTGATCATTGCGCGGCTGTTCCAGGCCCTTGGCGGGTGTTGCACCACGGTAATAGGCCGGGTGATCGTGCGCGACTATTTTGCCCCACAGGAGCAGGCGCGCTTGCTGGGGTTGATCTCCATGGCAATGGCGGTCTCGCCCATGGCCGCGCCGGTGCTTGGCAGCGTGCTGTTGCCCCTCTTGGGTTGGCGGGGTTTGTTTGTTTTGCTGGCGGTGATTGGCAGCCTGTTGTGCCTGGTGGTCCAGCGCCGCCTGCCGGAAACCCGTCCGCCACAAGTGGCCGCCGCGCCACCCACCCACTTGCTGAGCATCTACGGCCAACTGCTGCGCGACCGCTATTTCCTGCGTTATGCCTTGGCGATCGGCTGCGTGTACAGCACCTATTTTCCGTTTATCAGCGAGTCTTCGGCGTTGCTGCAACGCGGCTTTGATTTATCGCCGAGCGCCTACGCCCTGGTATTTGCCGCAACGATCAGTGGCTATATGTTCGGCGCCAACCTGTTCCGCCGCCTGGTAGCGCGGTTCGAGGCAGACCGCTTGATCAGCTTCGCCATCGGCCTGAATGTGCTGGGCAGCGTACTGCTTGCGACGGCCACGACACTGCTGGCGCAGGATTGGCTGGCGATTGTGTTGCCGATGGTGGTGATCATGGTGTCGGTGGGGCTGACGATGCCCGCCTGCCAGTTGTCGGTGTTGCAGCCCTACGGCGCGATTGCCGGTACGGCGTCGGGGTTGTTCTTTTTTATTCAGATGTTTGTGACGGCTGTGAGCAGTTGGGCCACCGGGCTGCTATCGGATGGCACTGCACAACCGTTGGTAATCATGACATCGCTGGCCAGCACCTTGCTGGTCATCAGTTGGCTGACGTTGCGCAAAACGAAAAGTGGGAAGGAGCAAAGCCCTTCCCACCCTTTACCGAGCCAGGCCCGGGTTTAGTGCATGAAGATCGCGATCAGAATGATCACCGGAATCGGCACGCCGAGGAACCACAGCAGTAATGAGCGCATGATGCTTTCCTTAAATGAATGGGCCTTGAATTAACGAACGTAGTTTTCGGTTTCGACGTACACCACGGCATCCCGGCGGCGACCGCCGAAGGTGGCAGCGAAGCTGGCGAAGAATGCACCGATCAACAGCGCCACGAAGGTCCACAACGAGGTATAGGCAGCCACTTTCGCGGCGGTCTCGGCGGCCTGCTTGGCTTTGAGCTTGGCGTCTTCGATGGCTTTACGGGCATCTCCGTACACTTTATCGATACGCGCTTCGGCATCGGCCTGGCTGAGGTTGGTGCGCTGGGTGATCAACTGGGCCAGGTAGGCACGGTCTTCGGCGGCCAGTTGACCGTCATTGCTCAGGGTCCGGGCGAAGATACGGCCGACCACGGCATGGGCCGCATCGTCGCTGACCCCGGCTGGGCGGTCATCGCGGAACAGGCTGTCGACGTAGTAGCCGAAGTCGCCGCTGTCGGCACCTTTGGCTGCGCTACCGGCTGCTTGGGTCAAGCCACTGGCGGCGCCCGACGCAACGCTGGCACCGGCTTTCACACCACCACTGACGACACTGCTGACCGAACCGACCACCAGCATTGCCGTGATCAATGTGGCCACGGCCCACGCCAGGAAACCATGGGCGGTATCGCGAAAGTACACTTCATCGCCATGCATGTTGGCCCACTTCACCCGCAAGCGGCCGGCGATGTAGCCACCCAGGCCCGAAGCAACGATCTGGGTAAAGGCCAGCCAGACAATCGTGGAAATGCCAAGGCCCTTGGCACTGATACCGCTATCGGCCCACGGCGACACCGCCGAAAAGCCCAGGCCGAAGCCCAGCAGCACCAGAATCAGTGACAGCGCAGCCGCCGCAGCGGCCCCGGCGAAGATCGCCCCCCAGGAAACCCCGGAGAGCGTGCTTGACTCTTGCAGCGCGGATGAGGATGTGATCATTGTTGTTTTGCTCCAGGCATGAAAAATAGTGTTACAAGTCTCAAAAGGGACAGTGCAGGCACCATGCCAGTCGGCAAATAATTTAAATTCCTTGTATTTCAATAAGTTAATTAAATTGAACTTACTTAAGTCATGCAAGTTGCAAGAAACGGCCGTTAAGGGCGGGCGATATGCATTCATGTGGGAGGGGGCTTGCTCCCGATAGCACTGTGTCAGTCAACAAACTCTTGCCTGAGACACCGCTATCGGGAGCAAGCCCCCTCCCACATCGATTCGTGCCAGTCATGAACAGGTGGCAGTTTTGCCAAGATGAAGTTTTATTTAGGAAACATTCAGCAACTTCTTGGCAAAATGACGTCCACTTCTAGTGTGAACGCTCACCAGGTAATCCTATGACCCGCATTTTGACCATCGAGGATGACGCCGTAACGGCCCGCGAGATCGTCGCCGAGCTGAGTAGCCATGGACTGGACGTAGACTGGGTAGACAACGGCCGCGAGGGCCTGGTCCGCGCCGTAAGCGGCGATTACGACCTGATCACCCTCGACCGCATGTTGCCCGAACTGGATGGCCTGGCCATCGTTACCACCTTGCGCACGATTGGCGTATCGACGCCGATCCTGATGATCAGCGCCCTCTCCGATGTCGACGAGCGTGTACGTGGCCTGCGTGCCGGCGGTGATGACTATCTGACCAAGCCGTTCGCCTCCGACGAAATGGCCGCCCGTGTCGAAGTGCTGCTGCGGCGCAAAAGCACGGTCAAGGAGTTCGAAACCGCCCTGCGCGTGGCAGACCTGGAATTGAACCTGATCAGCCGCGAAGCCAGCCGCGCCGAGCAGCCGCTGACCCTGTTGCCCACCGAATACAAACTGCTGGAATTCCTGATGCGCAACACCGGGCAGATCCTGTCGCGGATGATGATTTTCGAGGAAGTCTGGGGTTATCACTTTGACCCGGGCACCAACCTGATCGATGTGCACATCGGTCGCCTGCGCAAGAAAATCGATCCCCCGGGCCTCACGCCGCTGATCCGCACGGTACGAGGTTCCGGGTATGTCATTGCTGAACCCCTCTAAGGGCTGGCGCTCTTCCAGCAGCCGCCTGCTGGCGCTGTACAGCTCGTTGTTCGTGGCGTGGAGTTGCATCCTCATGGGGGTGCTGTATTACGAGGTGTCGGGCTACCTCAGCGACCTCTCGCGCCATTCTCTTCTGCAACGCCAGCACTTGTTCCAGCGCTTCGACGGCGAAGCCCTGGTGGAAGCGCTGACCACCAGCATGACCTTCGACATGAAGGGCGTGGATGCTTATGGCTTGTTCGATGAGCAGTTTCGGCCCTTGAGCGGGCCAATCCGCACGGTACCGGCGGACCTGCCCCTGGATGGCAAGATCCACACCCTGGCCAATTGCGTCGAATCCGATGACCCCAAGCTGCCCAAGGACAGCTGCGATGCCGTGGCCACCCACACCGACGACGGGCGCTGGCTGGTGCTGGTGCGCGCCAACGGGTCGTTGTTCGGTGTGACGCGGATCATCTGGCATGCCCTGCTGTGGGCGCTGTCGTTGACCATCATCCCCGGCGCTGCGGGCTGGCACCTGCTGCGCCGGCGTCCGTTGCGGCGCATCCGCGGGATCCAGGCCAGCGCCGAAGCCATCGTCGCCGGCGACCTGACGCACCGCTTGCCGCTGTCCAATCGGCGCGACGAACTGGACATGCTCGCGGCCATCGTCAACGCCATGCTCGAACGCATCGAGAAACTGATGAACGAGGTCAAGGGCGTGTGCGACGCCATCGCCCATGACCTGCGTACCCCCCTCACCCGCCTGCGCGCACAGCTTTACCGCATCAAGCAGCAAGCCGAGGAAGACTCCGCCCACGCAGTGAAACTCGATGACGCCATTGCCGAAACCGACACGCTGATGGCGCGCTTTCGCGGGCTGCTGCGCATTTCCGAACTGGAAGATCACCAGCGCAGGTCAGGCTTCCTGGTGCTGGACCCGCTGCCGTTGCTGCGCGAATTGCATGACTTCTACCTGCCCCTGGCGGAGGAAGGTGAGATGGAGTTGGTATTGCAGGCTCCCGAATCGCTGCCGTGGGTAACGGGCGACCGCGCCCTGTTGTTTGAAGCCTTGGCCAACCTGTTGAGCAATTCGATCAAGTTCACTCCGCCCAATGGCAAGGTCATCCTGCGAGCGGTCAATGATATGGGCAGTACGCGCATTGAAGTGCTCGACTCGGGGCCCGGAATTCCGGCGGCTGAACGCGCGTCGGTGTTCCAGCGCTTTTATCGGGTGGATGAAAACGATCAGCAAGGTGGCTTTGGTCTGGGGCTGTCGATTGTGGCGGCGATCATCAACCTGCATGGCTTCAAGCTCGACGTCGGTACCAGTGAGCTGGGCGGCGCCCGACTGGTGCTGGAATGTCGCCAGCAGTTGATACCTGAATAGGTCAGATGGGGTCATGAAGACCCCTGCCACATTGTGCCTAGAGCACACTTCCCATGGCTTTGATCAACACCGGATCAAGCGCATAGATATCCGGCGCATAGACCAGGCTCCCCTGACGATCCACTTCCACCGTCCAATACCCCAACAGCACCGGCACCGGGGTGGCCAGTCTGAATTCATGGGTCAAGCCGGTGGCCAACAGTTCATCGGTACGGGTGCGTTCGGCCGGGGTCACCAGCAGGTCACGCAGCAGCAGCGGTTGCTCGACCCTCACACACCCCGAACTGAACGCCCTTGGCCCCTTGGTAAACAGCGGCTGGCTGGGCGTGTCGTGCAGGTACACCGAGAACGGGTTGGGGAAGCGCATCACGATCTTGCCCAGCGGGTTGCGCGGGCCAGCCTGTTGGCGCAGCAGGATATTACCAGGGCGCGCCCAATCGACCTGCTCGGGGGTCAGCGGATGACCTTCGGCGTCGAGTACTTGCAGGTTTTGCTGGCGCAGGTACTCGGGGTTGAGGCGGATAGCCGGGAGCTTGTCCTCGCGCATGATGGTCGGCGGGATGGTCCAGGTGGGGTTGAGGGTCAGCCGCGTGATGCGCGACTTGAGCAGCGGTGTCTGGCGTTCGGCGCGGCCCACTTGCAAGCGGGTTTGCCACACAGGGATGCCGCTCTGGTACACGCTCAATTGCGCGGCGGCCACATTGACCACTACGCCTTCAGGCTCAAGGTCCTGGGCCAGCCAGCGGAAACGCTCCAGGTTGATGCGCAGTTGCTCGCGGCGTACCGCCGGGCTGATGTTAAGTTCGGCCACGGTGCCGGCGCCGATCACGCCATCGGCTTGCAACGAGTGGCTGAGCTGGAACGCCTTCGCCGCCTTGACCAGGTCGCCCTGATATTGCTTGCCGTTGGGCAACTTGGCCAGATAGCCGCCACTGTGCAGGCGTCGCGCCAACTCCGGCACGCGCGGGTCTTCCATGCCGGGGCGTAACAACGGGCCACTACCCACCGCATCCCAGTGCGGTAAAGGCTGCTGGCGCAGGCTGGAATAGACGTTGCGCAGGCTGCGGTACAAGTCTGCACTTGGGCGTGCCTGGTCAAACGCTTTGGCCATGTCCTGCAAGCCGGTGGCGGCAAATGCCAATACTACGGTGTTCGGGTCCGTCGCAGGCGGTTGCGAATGCCAGAGCGGTTCATAGCGCGATTGCAGCAGGCGCCCGTAATGCAAATCGTGCAGGGCTTGCAGGTATTGCTGACTGGTCGCGATATCGCTGCACAGCACGTTGGCCGTGGCATCTACCGCAGGCAAGCTATAGTGGGTGGGGTCCAGGCCGTCGTCGGCCAGCATCAGTAACTGGGTTTGCAAGGCTTGCCGGGACTCGTCGGCCGACCATAACGGTGCATTGCCTTGCTGCTGGTAAAAGGCTTGCAGGCGCACTTGGGCGGTGGCATCGACCCGCGAGACCAGGTGGGGGCAGACGCTGGGCAGTTGCGCCAGCGCCTGCTGTACCGGCGCCAGGTCGACGGGCGCAGGCGTGGTCACAGGTAGCTGCTCAGGCGCCAGCGCATCGGCTGTCGCGACCAATGGTGCAACGAGCAGGCAAATGCTCAAGTAACATGCGTGTTTTTTGAACAATTGACTTAGCTCCACTCCACAGCGGGGGAATCGACTGTAGATGCTGACTTTTATGCGCCACCTCGGCTTGATCACCGGGGGCCTGGCTTTACTGAGCAATTTTGCGCTCGCGGCCACTGGCACCCCACCTTCCTTGTATAGCAGCCTGGCGCGCTCGGCTCCAGAACTCAATCCCACTGTACTCAAAAGCGCCCTGAGCGCGGTGCAGTGCGCTGTCAATAACGGCGAAGAACGTTCCGATCGCCTAGCGGTTATTGACTACTCCCAGCCCTCGACCGCCCGTCGGCTGTGGATCTTCGATTTGCGCAAACAGACCCTGCTGCTGCGTGACCTGGTGGCGCATGGCGCCAAGTCCGGGGAAAACTTCGCCACCCAGTTCTCCAATCTCGAAGGCAGCCATCAATCCAGCCTGGGCTTGTTCCGCACCCAGGAAAGCTACCTCGGCGCTCATGGCTACTCGCTGCGCATGGATGGCCTGGAGCCCGGCTTCAATGACCTGGCGCGCGACCGCGCCATCGTGATCCATGCCGCCGACTACGTCAGCCCGTTGTGGAGCAAGCGCGAAGGCCGCATCGGCCGCAGCCAGGGCTGCCCGGCAGTACGCCCGCAGGTCGCCCGTCAAGTGGTAGACAAGCTCAAGGATGGGCAGTTCATGTTTTCCTGGTACCCCGACCAGCGCTGGTTGAAGTCCTCGACGTACCTCAATTGCAAGCCCCAACAGGTAGCGAGTAGTCGTACAATCCGTGGCGGATAGCCTGTCCCCACAGATAAAAGAGAGCCTCGCATGCTTCTACACACCAGCACCTGGATCGAAATCGGGCAGTTCCTGGAACGCAGCCGCACGGTCGTGATCCCCATCGGCTCCAACGAACAACACGGCCCCACGGGCCTGCTGGGCACCGACTGGATGTGCCCGGAGATCATCGCCCATGAGGCGCAAAAAAACGCCGACATTCTGATCGGCCCGACTTTCAATATCGGCATGGCCCAGCACCACCTGGGGTTTCCCGGCACCATCTCGCTGCGCCCTTCCACCTTTATCGCCGCGATTGGCGATTGGGTGCGTTCGCTGGCCGGGCATGGCTTCGAGAAAATCCTGTTCCTGAACGGCCACGGCGGCAATATCGCCACGATCGAAGCGGCGTTTTCCGAACTGTACGCCGAAGCCAGCTTCGCCCGCCGCCCGGCCGGGTTTGCGCTGAAGCTGGTGAACTGGTGGGACCTGGAAGGCGTCACCGACCTGGCCCAGCGCCAATTCCCGGTCGGCCACGGCAGCCACGCCACGCCGTCGGAGATTGCGGTGACGCAGTGGGCTTACCCGCAGTCGATCAAGTCTGCCGATTACTCACCGCAAATTGCCAACACCGGGCCGATCCGCGAGGCGCTGGACTTTCGCGCGCGCTTCCCCGATGGCCGCATGGGTTCGGACCCGGCGCTGGCGACGGTGGAGAAAGGTGGTGAGTTGGTGGCGTTGGCGGCGCTGGGGCTGATCAAGACCGTGAGCAGTTTCAGCAACGAAGCCAAACCCTGAGCCGAGTATTGGTCCAAATGTGGGAGGGGGCCTACTCCCGATAGCAGTGTGTCAGTCAGCTCATCTGTAGCTGACCCACCGCCATCGGGAGCAAGCCCCCTCCCACATTTTGAAAGGCATTGCCTTTCAGAACGGGCTTACTTGCAGTCCTGGGCCGCCTGCTCAAGCCGCGACGGTTTGATCGCAGAGGCCAGCGGTTTGCGCTCATACAGGAACACCTTGGTGCCGTCCTGGGACTTGTAGGCTTCCAGCACATCATCAGCAGCAATCTTGCTGGTCAACAGCACCTTGGCGTGACGCGAATTCTGCGTCACGGTCGAGGTGATGCCGTGTTTTTCCAGCTTGGGCAATACGCATTGCACATAGCCTTCGGGGGTCTTGTCGGTTTGCAGGGTCAGCGATGGGGCATTGGGAGCCGTGATACAACCGGTCAGCAACGAGGCTGCAAAAGCCAGGGCCGGGGCGAAAAAAGAGCGCATACAGATTCCTGAAAATAACCAATAGGGTTCACATCCACTCGCGAATCAACCTGCGCGAACCAGGGCCTTGAGCGACACATCGAACTGCTTCAGGGCATCTTGCTGTACATCTCGCTGCGGCTCGATCAGCGCGGCAATCTCCGGCGCCGCCTTGCCGTGCACCCACACTGACGGCACTTGCCTGTCCACCGAACCTTCGGCCTTGGCGATGTATTGCAGGTTCGCGTCATAGAAGCGTGCTGCAAAGCGTGCCTCGACCCGGTCGTTACGCTGGGTCAGCAATTGGTTATGGGTATCGAGCACCACCACCACATCCGGATGCGCCTGCACCATGTCATCCAGGCTGCCATAGACCGTCACCGAGAAAAAAGCGCCCTGCAGCGAGTTCATCAACCAGTCGATGGCCAGCTCGGGATCGGAGCTGTTGACGAACGCCTGGCGAATCCGCCCATCCAGAGCATCCTTGGCGCCGTTAAGTGCCATGGCATGGTAGCGCTCAAGGTAGATGAGGTTGTCGCGGGTATTTTCGCTGAACAACACCCCTACCCTCTGGGTGCGTTGCAGGGATTCTACGCTAGCGGCCAGCGGCAGCAAATGGCCTGTACGCAGCTCATCGGCAATCGCCGGGGTGGTCATGAGGGTGGTGCCCAACATCAGGGCCATTAAAGCAAGCTGGATAATCGTCCTCATCGCGCATTTCCTTGAGCTGCGTCTGGATGAGCAGATTCTGCGCGCTTGGCGAAAAAACAGAACTTGTGATCCTTGATGGTGACTATCATTTGAACCGATAGTGTCAGGCAGCCCATAAAACCTATAAGGACCCCGCCATGAAGCCCTACCAGAAAACCTTCGACCGTATCCGCGATGCCGTACTGCCGGAATTTCGCGAGCGGGTCGCCGATTACCTGGTCGAGTATGAAGAAGTGTTGCTGGACCCAAGTGCCGACGCCAAACAACGCTCGGCCAGCGCCCAGCAACTGCGTGGTTACCTGCGGGGCTTGAACACCATGCGGGTGCTGGGTATGGCCCACTGGGAGGACCTGGACCGACGTGTCGAGGAAGAGTGGCAGCTAGAGCACAGGCCGTCGCAGGTTGACCCACTCCCGCACTGACGGCCGTTGCCACTGGCGTTGCGCGTACATCACCAGCTCGGCCGGCACGGGGTCGCCGTTGAGGATCAGGCGATTGAGCATCACCGCCAGGTCTACATCGGCGATCGACCACTCGCCAAACAAATGCTCAGGGTTGCCTGCCAGGAGAACCTGCGCCGCGCCGATCAACTTACGCGCAGCAGCCTGAGCCACCGGCGATAAAGGTGGCATCTTCTGCCCGCAGAACACCACCAGCGTCGAGCGTTCCTGGCGAATCGGCAGCAAGTCGCTGCGCAACCATGCCTGAACCTGCCGCGCCCTCGCCCGCTGCTGTAGATCAGCCGGGTAAACACTGATCTGGGGGTACGCCTGGTCCAGGTACTCAGTGATTGCCGAAGATTCCGACAGCGTAAAATCACCGTGCTCCAGAGTCGGTACCCGTTGGGTCAGGGAGCGCTGGGCGTAATCTGCCGACTGGTTTTGCCCAGCATCCAGGTCCAGGGGGGCCGTGTCGAACGTCAGGCCTTTTTCACGCAGGGCCACGAAAACCGACATGGCGTAGGGGCTGGTGAACAGCGAATCAACGTAGAGGCGCAGCGGGGGTTGGCTCATGGGCTATCTCCGAAGATGAAACGCCACGCTACGAGATTCAGGTCGATAAGGACAATGCAGGGTTTTTATGGGGGCATTCCTGGTGGGAATAGCATCAACCAGCGAAACCACCCGCTTTGAGGAACAGGTGCTCCTGCTCGGTGGTGACCCTGCCCAACACCGCATTGCGATGGGGAAAGCGCCCAAACCGCTGGATAATATCGGCATGTTCCCTGGCCCAGTGATAGGTGCTGGCGTCCAACTGCTGGTTAAGCACCAACGAGCGCTGCTGGTCTTGCGGGTCTTCCGAATGCTCAAACGGTAAATAACAAAACGCGCGTAACTGGGGATCGATCTGTTGATCCAACCCGGCGTCCACCATCTGCTGCGCATACAGACGCGCCAGCGGGTCGGTGGCGAACATATGCGCAGTGCCGCGAAAGGCGTTGCGCGGGTATTGGTCCAGCAGGATCAATAACGCCAGTGCGCCGTCGGCCGTGGCCAGCCAACCGTCCAGCTCGCGCCGCGCGGCTTGCATATGGGTGGCGTGGAAGGTGTCGCGAAAGGCTGTATCGAAGCCATCGTCCTTGGCGAACCAACGCTTGGGCCCCGCCTGTTTCCAGAATTCGATCACGGCCTCGGCTGATTGCGTCTTCATGCTGATCATCATGTGCCTCAATAAATGTTATAGGATAACGTCAATTATTTGCCCGCTTGTGATTCCCACTTATGACTGACGCTACTACCTTACGCCAACGCCTGCAGTCCATCGACGCCCTGCGCGGCCTGGTGATCCTGTTCATGCTACTGGACCACGTGCGTGAAACCTTCCTGTTGCATCGCCAGGTCAGCGACCCCATGAGCATCGACAGCACCGAGCCTGCGCTGTTTGTCAGCCGCACCCTCGCCCATCTCTGCGCGCCGGTATTTGTGTTGCTCACTGGATTGTCGGCGTGGCTGTACGGCCAGAAGTATCAGGGGCGACGCGATGTGTCGGCCTTTTTGTTCAAACGTGGGCTGTTTCTGGTGGTGCTGGAATTCACCTTGGTCAACTTCGCGTGGACCTTCCAGTTGCCGCCCAGTGTGATCTATATGCAAGTGATCTGGGCCATCGGCGTGAGCATGATCGCCCTCGCAGCACTGGTGTGGTTGCCGCGCCCGCTGCTGATCAGCTTGGCGCTGATGATCATCGCCGGGCATAACCTGCTCGACGGAGTGCACTTTGCCCAGGATTCGGCGTTGCAGAGTGGCTGGTCAATCCTGCATGAGCGCAGCTGGATCGAGGCGTCGGAAAACCTGCGTCTGCGCGTGACTTATCCGGTGCTGCCGTGGATCGGTGTGATCGCCCTGGGTTATGGATTCGGGCCATGGTTTGCCGCTACCGCACTACCGGCTGTGCGTCAGCGTCATTTGCTGATCGCGGGCGTGACGGCATTAATGGGTTTTGTGCTGCTGCGGGCAGTCAATGGCTACGGCGAGCAGCCTTGGTACGTGTATGACAATGGCGTGCAGACCCTGATGAGCTTCTTCAACATCACCAAGTACCCGCCGTCGCTGTTGTTCCTGGCGTTGACGTTGGGGGTTGGGTTGTTGCTGTTGCTGGCATTCGAACGCGCTGGGCATAAGCGCTGGATTGGCGTGCTGGCGGTGTTTGGCGCAGCGCCGATGTTCTTTTATCTACTGCATCTGTATGTGTTGAAGGTACTGTATGTCGCCTGTGTGGCGTGGCTTGGGCTCAACCACGGCAACTATTTCGGCTTCGACAGCATCGGTGCGGTGTGGCTGACAGCTTTGGTGTTGCCGCTGGTGCTATACCCGCCGGTACGTTGGTTTGCCGGGCTCAAAGCGCGCCGGCGCGATATCGCCTGGCTCAAGTACCTCTGACCTTACGCGGCTCAAAATGTGGGAGGAGGCTTGCTCCCGATAGCGGTGGATCAGTATCCAATTCCTTGGCTGAACTACCGCTATCGGGGCATAGGTATCTACACAACTTTGTAGCTGCCGACCGTAACCACGATGCGAAGCGAGCCGCTCTTGATCTGCTTTTGATCTTGATCTTAGGCGCCCCCCCAAATCAGTGTCGGATTACGGGTACACCGAGCCGAAGCGAGGTGCCGAGTGGTGGGGCAAGAGCGTTTGGGTACTTTTGCGCTTTTCAAAAGTGAGCCGCTGTAAAAGCGGAACCAATATCAGCCGTTACCGCAGGAATGGATATGTACTCGGTATAACTGTGTCGGCTGTCAGGCCGCCATCGGGAGCAAGCCCCCTCCCACATTTAGATCCTGGGGTGTCGGGTAGAGATGCTTCGGCTGTCAGGCCGCCACGGGGGCAAGCCCCCTCCCACACTTGCAGACAATATCAGGCCAATTCGGCGCGCAGTTGGCGGGCGGCGGTGACCATGTGAATGAGCGCCGCCTCCGTCTCCGGCCAACCGCGGGTCTTCAAGCCGCAATCGGGGTTGACCCACAAACGCTCTGCCGGAATCCGCTTGGCGGCCTTGCGCAGCAAGTTAGCCATCTGCGATACATCCGGCACCCGTGGCGAGTGGATGTCATACACACCGGGGCCGATGTCGTTCGGGTAGTCAAAGGCTTCAAAGGCATCAAGCAACTCCATGTCCGAACGCGACGTTTCGATGGTAATCACGTCGGCATCCATCGCTGCGATCGACTCGATCACATCGTTGAACTCGCTGTAGCACATGTGAGTGTGGATCTGGGTTTCGTCGCGCACACCGCAGGCGCACAGGCGGAACACTTCAGTAGCCCAGTCCAGGTAGTGTTGCCACTGCGCCTGGCGTAACGGCAACCCTTCGCGGAACGCGGCTTCGTCGATCTGCACGATCTTGATGCCAGCGGCTTCCAGGTCCACCACTTCGTCACGAATCGCCAGGGCCAGTTGCCGGGCCTGCACTTCGCGGCTCACATCTTCCCGTGGGAACGACCACATCAGCATCGTTACCGGGCCGGTCAACATGCCCTTCAATACCTTGTCGGTCAGCCCCTGGGCGTAGCGGATCCACTCCACGGTCATGGCTTTCGGTCGGCTCAGGTCACCGAAGATCACTGCCGGCTTCACGCAACGAGAACCGTAGCTCTGCACCCAGCCGAAACGAGTGAACGCGTAGCCATCCAGTTGTTCGGCGAAGTACTCGACCATGTCGTTACGCTCGGCCTCACCGTGCACCAGCACATCCAGGCCGAGGTTTTCCTGCACCTGGACAGCGTGCTTGATCTCGCTGTGCATGGCTTCGACGTATTCGGCTTCGCTCAACTTGCCAGCCTTGTACGACTGGCGCGCCAGGCGGATCGACGCGGTCTGCGGGAACGAACCGATGGTGGTGGTCGGCAACAGTGGCAGGTTCAGGCCGGCGCGCTGCTTCTCGATACGCTGGGCAAACGGCGATTGGCGCTGGCTGTCCTGCTCGGTGATGGCGGCGACGCGGGCTTGTACGGCAGGCTTGTGGATCCGTGTCGATGCCTGGCGAGCAACCTGTACGGCACGGCTTTCAGCCAGGGCGGCAAGTACAGCGGGTGCCTCGGGCTGGTCGACAGCCTGGGCCAGCAGCGCCACTTCTTCGCACTTTTGCACGGCAAAGGCCAGCCAGCTTTTCAACTCGGCATCCAACTTGTCTTCACGGCCCAGGTCGACCGGGCTGTGCAGTAACGAGCAGGACGGCGCGACCCACAGGCGATCGCCGAGCTTCTCATGGGCATGCTGCAACGTGGCCAGGACCCTCTCCAGGTCGCAACGCCACACGTTGCGGCCATTGACCACGCCCAGGGACAAAACCTTATAGGCCGGTAAGCGATCCAGGATGGTCGGGTACTGTTCCGGTGCTCTCACCAGATCGATGTGCAGGCCATCCACCGGCAAGTTGGCCGCCAGGCCGAGATTTTCTTCCAGGCCACCGAAGTAGGTAGCCACCAGTTTTTTCAGCGGGTCCCGCTGGATCAGGTTATAGGCACGCTCAAACGCGTTCTTCCAGTCCTGCGGCAAGTCGAGCACCAGGATCGGCTCATCAATCTGCACCCACTCAACGCCCAGGTCCGCCAGGCGCTGGAAGATCTGCCCGTACAGCGGCAGCAAGCGCTCAAGCAGATCAAGCTTGTCAAAAGCGTCGCCCTTGGCCTTGCCCAGCCACAGGTAGGTCAGTGGGCCAATGACGACAGGCTTGACGGTGTGGCCCAGGTCACGGGCTTCCTTGACCTCTTCGAACAGTTGATCCCAACCCAGGTGGAACTGCTGATCGGCGCTGAACTCCGGCACCAAATAGTGATAGTTGGTATCAAACCACTTGGTCATCTCCTGGGCGTGAGCACCGCCGCAGCAGTTGTCACTGACGCCGCGAGCCATGGCGAACAAGGTGTGCAACGTGGCGTGGCCATCGGCCGGGCGGAAACGCTCGGGGATCACGCCAAACATCAGCGAGTGAGTCAGCACCTGGTCGTACCAGGCGAAATCACCAGCAGGCAGCAGTTCAATACCAGCCTGTTTTTGCAGCGCCCAATGGGTCTTGCGCAGGTCACGGCCAACGGCGCGCAGGCCGGCTTCGTCGAGCTCGCCTTTCCAGAACGCTTCCTGCGCTTTTTTCAGTTCACGATCGCGTCCAATGCGCGGAAATCCGAGGGAATGAGCGACTGCCATGACGTAAAGCTCCAATGTCGATGTTTATGGCGCTCATTGTCGGCAGTCGGCAATAGTGAGACAAACTCATTTAATTCTAGATCATCACAAGATCCATTCATGTTCGTACGACTGCGCATTGCCCATAACCGCACTGGCAGTTATTACCGTCATCCTAACGAACGGTCACACTCGTTCCGTATGCTTAAACGCAAGCGCGCAATTTCCGCCCGCTAACCTTTCGATCTGCCCCAAGTGCGGGCACAATGCGTGTCCTTTTTTGGCAGGCACCGCCGCAGGCTCTCAAAAATGATCAAAACGCCGTACTACCTCATCGATAAACAGAAGCTTCTGGTCAACATGCAGAAGATTGCCTACGTGCGCGAGCAGTCCGGCGCCAAGGCTCTGCTGGCGCTCAAGTGTTTTGCCACTTGGTCGGTGTTCGACTTGATGCAGCAATACATGGACGGCACCACCTCGTCGTCGCTGTACGAGTTGAAGCTCGGTCGCCAGAAGTTCGAAGGTGAAGCGCACGCCTACAGCGTGGCCTGGGCCGACGATGAAATCGAAGAGATGCTCGAGAACTGCGACAAGATCATCTTCAACTCCATCAGCCAGCTGCAGCGCTTTGCCGAGCGCAGCGAAGGCAAGACCCGTGGCCTGCGCGTAAACCCGCAGGTGAGCAGCTCCGATTACCTGCTGGCCGACCCTGCGCGCCCGTTCAGCCGCCTGGGCGAGTGGGACCCGGTGAAGATCGATGCCGTGATCGATCAGATCTCCGGCTTCATGTTCCACAACAACTGCGAGAACGGCGACTTCAACCTGTTCGACAAGATGCTCGGCACCATCGAGGAACGCTTCGGTGAGCTGCTGCACAAGGTCAAGTGGGTCAGCCTCGGCGGCGGCATCCATTTCACCGGTGAAGGCTATGCGCTGGACGCGTTCTGCGCACGCTTGAAGGCGTTTTCCGAGAAGTACGGCGTGCAGGTGTACCTGGAACCCGGCGAAGCAGCGATCACTAATAGCGCCTCCCTGGAAGTCACCGTGCTCGACACCCTCTACAACGGCAAGAACCTCGCCGTGGTAGACAGCTCCATCGAAGCCCACCTGCTGGACCTGCTGATCTATCGCCTCAACGCCAAGCTGGCGCCGAGCGAGGGCGAACATACCTACATGGTGTGCGGCAAATCCTGCCTGGCCGGGGACATCTTCGGCGAGTATCAATTTGATCGTCCGCTGGCCATCGGCGATCGGCTGTCGTTCATCGACACCGCGGGCTACACCATGGTCAAGAAAAATTGGTTCAACGGCCTGAAAATGCCGTCCATCGTAGTGAAACAACTCGACGGTACAGTCGAGGTGGTTCGTGAATTTGGTTACGACGACTACCTGTCCAGCCTTTCCTAAGCTGGCGGATATAGGAGAAATAAAGCAATTGAAAAAGAACGTTCTTATCATTGGTGCAGGAGGTGTCGCCAAGGTGGTGGCCCACAAGTGCGCGCAGCACAACGACGAACTCGGTCGTATTGCTATCGCGTCGCGCAACATCTCCAAATGCCAGGCCATCATCGACAGCGTCAAGGCCAAGGGTAGCCTCAAGGTACCCGCCGATATCCAGGCCTTTGCGCTGAACGCCCTGGACGTGGAAGCGACCAAGGCCCTGATCCGCGAGACCGAGTCGCAGATCGTCATCAACGTAGGTTCCGCGTTTCTCAACATGTCGGTGCTGCGTGCCTGCATCGACACGGGCGTTGCCTACCTCGACACCGCCATCCACGAAGAGCCGGGCAAGGTCTGCGAGACCCCGCCGTGGTACGGCAACTACGAATGGAATCACCTGGAAGAATGCAAACAGAAGAACATCACCGCCATCCTTGGCGTGGGCTTCGACCCGGGTGTCGTCAACGCGTACGCCGCGCTGGCGCAGCAACAGCATTTCGACCGCATTGATTCGATCGACATTCTCGACGTCAATGCCGGCTCCCATGGCAAATACTTCGCCACCAATTTCGATCCGGAAATCAACTTCCGCGAATTCACCGGGCAGGTGTGGAGCTGGCAGAACAGCCAGTGGACCAGCAACACCATGTTCGAAGTCAAACGTACCGACGACCTGCCGGTAGTCGGCTCGCAAAACCTCTACCTCACCGGCCACGATGAAGTGCACTCGCTGTCGAAAAACCTCGACGTGCCCAACGTGCGGTTCTGGATGAGCTTTGGCGAGCACTACATCAACGTGTTCACCGTGCTGAAAAACCTCGGCCTGCTCTCGGAAAAACCGGTCAAGACCGCCGAAGGCCTGGAAGTGGTGCCGTTGAAAGTGGTCAAGGCCGTGCTGCCCGACCCGTCATCGCTTGCCCCGGGCTACACCGGCAAGACCTGCATCGGCGACCTGGTCAAAGGCACCAAAGGCGGCCAACCACGCGAGATGTTCATCTACAACGTGGCCTGCCATGAAGAAGCCTTTGCCGAGACCGACAGCCAGGGCATCTCCTACACCGCAGGCGTACCACCGGTAGCCGCAGCGCTGCTGGTTGCGCGTGGTGAATGGGATGTGAAGCACATGGCCAACGTCGAGGAACTGCCGGCTGAGCCGTTCCTCAAGGCGTTGGATGTGATGGGGTTGCCGACTCGGATCAAGGACGAGAACGGTGATCGGGCTTGGGATGCGATTGCCTGAATAGGTGATTGCTGACTGACAAAAAATGCGCCCCCAGGGCGCATTTTTTGTTTGGGCAAGCACACCACAATCCACGCAAGATAATCGCCAATCCATCTAAGCAACTGTCAATTCTCACAGGTTAAGGGCCGCACAAATTCCACTAGTCTGACTCACTTATCCCCTCACCATGTGCGAAAGGAATCGTCATGAGTCCGCAAAAACAAACCAACGACCTCACGGTACATCTGGCCTGGCTGCTCTACAGCATTGCCTGCTATCTGATTTTCCTGACCGTGTTTTTATACCTTATAGGCTTCACTGGTAGCGTGCTGGTGCCCAAAGCCATTAACGATGGGCAACCTGTCAACTGGCCGCTCGCAGCGCTGAGTAACGGCCTGCTGATGATTCTGTTCGGTGCCCAGCATAGCCTCATGGCACGTAGAAGCTTCAAGAACACAATGACCACACTCATTCCCCCCGTGGCTGAACGCTCCACCTATGTACTGCTCAGCAGCCTGGTGCTTGGGTTGATGTTCTGGCTGTGGCAACCCATTCCATACACCGTCTGGGAGGTTGAAGCGGCTTGGGCCAAGGCACTGTTGTCAGGTGTGTTCTGGCTGGGCTGGGGCATGGTGTTGCTGGCAACCTTCCTGATCAGTCACTTCGAGCTGTTCGGGTTAAAACAGGCCGTTGATCATTGGCGAAACACCCCACAAAAGGCGGCGATATTTAAAACGCCGCTGTTCTACCGTGTCGTGCGTCACCCGATGTACCTGGGATTTTTGATCGCTTTCTGGGCAACCCCGCATATGACGGCAGGCCATCTGTTGTTTGCGCTGGGGATGTCGGTTTATTTGTTCGTGGGTGCCCGTTTCGAAGAAAGGGATCTGGTGCAGCTGTTTGGTGAGCGGTATCGACGCTACAGGCGTGAGGTGGGCATGATTGTGCCGCGCCTCAAAAAGCCACGTCGCTAGATTCCTGCAGGAGCGAGTTTGCTCGCGAAGATCGTCAAGGATGACGCAGGCAGCCTGGATGAACGCTGGGCATCTGCCGGATGCTGAAGGCGCGCAGTTGCTGGTAGACAAAGTCTTGGTGAAGCCTGCCCCGCCGCATAAAGCCAGGCCGTACACCACTCCCCAGAACACTGAAGATGCAAATGTGGGAGGGGGCTTGCTCCCGATAGCGGTGCGTCAGTCAATTAATTTATATCTGACACACGGCTATCGGGATCAAGCCCCCTCCCACATTGTGTTTTTATAGCGCCTGTTGATCAGCGTTCCACTCGCCCCTAGAACACCGACCACCCAATCCGCTCACTCAACAATTCCAACGCCTTCATCCCCGCCAGCGAGTTCCCTGCCGCGTTCAACTCCGGCGACCACACGCACACCGTAAACTGCCCCGGTACCACCGCGACGATCCCCCCGCCTACCCCGCTCTTGCCCGGCAACCCAACGCGATAGGCAAAATTGCCCGCCTCGTCATACAGCCCGCTGGTGGCCATGATCGAGTTGACCTGCTTGGTCTGGCGCGCTGTCAAAATCTGCTCGCCACTGTGGGCACTCACGCCTTCATTGGCCAAGAAACTGAAGGCCCGGGCCAAGTCCAGGCAGCTCATCTGCAGCGCGCAATAGTTGAAGTAGCTGTGCAGCACCGCGTCCACATCGTTATGGAAGTTGCCGAAGGATTTCATCAGGTAGGCCATGGCCGCATTGCGCGCACCGTGCTGGGCTTCGGATTCGGCGACCACGCTATTGACCAGGATCTGCGGGTTACCCGACAGGCGCCGTACAAAGTCGCGCATCGACAAGATCGGCACCGCAAAGCGCGATTGGTTGATGTCGCAGATCACCAGAGCGCCGGCATTTATAAACGGATTGCGCGGGCGGCCGCGTTCGAATTCCAGTTGCACCATGGAGTTGAACGGCTGCCCCGAAGGTTCGTGGCCCAGGCGTTCCCAGATGCTCTCGCCGCCGTGATCGATAGCCTGCACCAGGCTGAAGACCTTGGAGATGCTTTGCACCGAGAACAGTGTGTCGGCATCACCGGCGCTGTAGGCCGTGCCATCGTTGCCGTAGACCGCAATGCCCAGTTGGTCGGCGGGCACGTCGGCCAGCGCAGGGATGTAGTCGGCCACATTGCCGAGGCCGATCAGGGGGCGCACTTCGTCGAGAATCGACTCGAGCAGCGCCTGCATATCTTGTCCTGTCATCTTTGTTTGAATCAGTGAAAAACCAGGCGCGCAGGATACGTCAATGGGCGCGGAAGCCCCACACAATCTCTACCACCCGCTCGGCAACCACCACGTACACCAGGATCAACAACAGTTGTAGCGCCAGGTGATAGCGCAACTTGGCCAGCCTTCGAATGCCGTCACTGACGTTCAGCAACATCAACAGCGTCGACAGGATAATCAACCCCCAACCGGCGACGTTGGAGGCGAACACCCCGATAAACAACTCCTGTTGCCCCACCAGCGTATTGGTCCCCGCTGCGAACAACAGCGCGCACACCAGCAGGTTCTTTACGTTGTCGAAGATCTGTGTGCTCAGGTCGTTGTCCAGCAACGCCAGATATCGCGTCCATAACGTGCGCATACTTGAGTACCGATTGGGAGGGCTCGTCACTCAAGGTAGTTCATTTGCAGGCGCTGTCGAGCCAAGGCGAGGCATTAGAAATGCGCCACGTCCGAGAACAGTTTTTTAGAGGCCTTATCTATAAACGCTCTCCATTTGAGATCGAAGCCAAAAAACAGCTTCTATAATAATCAATCATAATTATTCTTTAATTTTATAATTAGGTTAGAACCAATCGGCATTTTACAGATTCGCCCGTGAGCCCTACTTTCATGCGACGGACCGACCCCCTGCCCGGTGGAGGCTTGTTTACCGACCTCGACAAGGACCTGACCATGAGCATCGAATTCATCGGCTATATCGGCGGCCATCACGCCTCGGAAATCCACCCGCGCAGCGGCCCGACTCTGCAACCGGACTACGTTGAAAGCGTCGCCCGTGCCCACGAAACGGCGGGGTTCGACCGCGCCCTGGTGGCATTCCATTCCAACAGCCCGGACAGCACGTTGATCGCGGCCCATGCGGCCAGCGTCACCACCCGACTGCAATTTCTTATCGCCCACCGCCCGGGCTTTGCCCAGCCCACCCTGGCTGCCCGCCAGTTCGCCACGCTGGATGTGTTCAACGGAGGGCGTACCGCCGTGCACATCATCACCGGTGGCGATGACAACGAACTGCGTGCCGATGGCAGTCATATCGGCAAGGATGAACGCTATGCGCGCACCGACGAGTACCTGAGCGTGGTGCGCCAGGAATGGACCAGCGAGCATCCCTTCGACTTCACCGGCACGTACTACCAAGTGCAAGGCGCGCACTCCACGGTGAAGTCGCCGCAACAACCGCATATTCCACTGTACTTTGGCGGTTCCTCAGCTGCTGCGATCGCAGTGGCCGGCAAGCACGCGGATGTGTATGCGCTGTGGGGGGAGACCTATGAACAGGTACGCGAAGTGGTGACCCAGGTGCGGGCAGAAGCGGCCAGGCATGGGCGTACGATTCGCTTCAGTTTGTCTCTACGGCCGATCCTCGCCGAGACCGAGGAACTGGCGTGGCAACGTGCCGAGCAGATTCTGCAGCAGGCCACAGCACTGGCCGAGCAGCATGGCTTTGTGCGCCGTGAACCGCCGAATGAAGGCTCGCGGCGGTTGCTGGCGGCGGCGGCACAGGGGTCGCGGCTGGATAAGCGTTTGTGGACCGGGATCGCCGGGTTGCTCGGGGCGCAGGGCAACTCCACTTCGTTGGTGGGCACCGCAGAACAAGTTGCAGAGGCACTGTTGGATTACTACGACCTGGGAATTACCACTTTCCTGATTCGCGGGTTTGATCCGCTCAATGATGCGATCGACTATGGCAAGAAGTTGATTCCCCTCACCCGCCAGTTGGTCGCAGAGAGGGAACAGGCCCAACAAGTAGCTTAAGAACAATGCGGGAGGGGGCTTGCTCCCTCCCACATTTGATTTGCTGCGCACTCAGGATCAGTTCTTGTAGTCAGTATCAGTGCGCTCCAACTGGCGTACCAGCGCATTCCAATGCCGTGCCACGCCCGGCCCTTCCCCATTGCTGAACACCTTGGCCTGCTGCTCGACCTTGGCTACCACCTCTGCGGGCGGGAAAACCAACTCGGCATTCCCCGCCGCCTGCGCAGCAATCTGGATATTGCACGCGCGCTCCAGGCCTTGCAGTTGCTGAAAGGCGTGCTCGACGCTGACACCCGCCGTCAACAAGCCATGGTTACGCAGGATCATCACGCTCTTGTCGCCCAAATCCGCGACCAGCCGCTCGCGCTCGTCCAGGTCCAGGGCCACGCCTTCATAGCCGTGGTAGGCCACGCGCCCTGAGAACGCAATGGCGTGCTGGGAGATCGGCAGCAAGCCGCCCTTCTGCGCCGACACGGCAATGCCGTCGCGGGTATGGGTGTGCAGCACCGCTTGCAAATCGTGGCGCGCGCCGTGAATGGCACTGTGGATCACATAACCGGCGTAGTTGATGCCAAGGCCCGTAGGGTCATCGACGAGAGTGCCGTCCAGATCGACCTTAACCAGGTTGGACGCAGTGATTTCATCGAACAACAGCCCAAAGGCGTTAATCAGGAAATGCTCATCGGGCCCCGGCACACGGGCCGAGAAATGGGTATAGATATGGTCGGTCCACTTGTACAGGGCCGCCAGGCGATAGGCGGCGGCCAGTTTGACACGCACCTCCCATTCCTCTGGCGTAACACGTTGGCGGACAGTATTGGAAACACTCGATAGCGAGGTGACGCTGCTCATGACAAAACTTCCTGGATGGCCTTAAGGACGTCAGGCCAGCCTAGGGGAAGCAAAAAAATAATAAAAAGCACATTTTAATCTAAGCTAATTATTATTTTTTTCATATCACGCCACTTCCCGAACCTTATGCAAAGAAGCCGCCACCCATTGCCCGAACGCATCCACCGGCCCTTGCAGGTTGCCGAGAAAGTGCGGATAGATCAGCCACAAATCCATCACCGGTTTGAAATCCTTGAGCGGCATCACTGCCAGGTGCTCGCGCTGAGCGCTGCGTTCCAGCAACGGACGTGGCACCAGGCCAAGGCCCAGCCCATCCGCCACCAGACCCAGTTGCAACTCGGTGCCGAAGGTTTCCAGGTTGACCCGCAACGCCAGGCCCTGGTCCGACAAGGTGCGCTGCAACCCGGCACGGAAGCCGCAACCATCCGGGTTGAGGATCCAGCCGTTCTGGTACACGTCCGCCAGCTTGCAAGGCTTCTTCGGCAGCTGCGCCTTGGCACAGACCACTACCAGTTCCATCTTGCCGATGGACTCGCCGACAACGTTGTCCGGGAAAATCTTGCCCGCCGGGAACAACGCCACCGCCGCATCCAGTTCGCCGCGTTCGATCTTGCCGACCAATTGGCTGCCCCAGCCGGTGGCAACCTGGGCGCGCAGGTCGGCGTATTCAGTGCGCAGGTGCTTGAGCGCATCCAGCAACACCACATCGCCAATGGTTTGCGGGACGCCCAGGCGTAACACGCCGGTGGGCGGTGCATCGGTGGCCACCAGTTCGCGCAGGGCATCCATCTCACGCAAGATCAGCCGGCATTGTTCATAGACGCGGGTGCCGATCAGCGTCGGCTTGAGGGGTTTGGTGTTGCGGTCGAACAGCTCCACCCCCAGCGCCTGCTCAAAGTTCTGCACACGGCGGGTAATAGCCGGCTGGGTCAGTTGCAACGACTCGGCGGCATGGCTGATGGACTGGCAACGAATCACTTCGACAAAGGCATCGATATCGTCAATTTTCATTTGGGCCGCACATAGAGATCAGTCATTAAGATGTGCGTGAAGCATAGTTGTCGCACACCGCTCTGGATAGCCCACCTTGGGATCGATAACGTCTAACGCTATTCACGGCGGTTCTAAATTACCTGTGGCTATAAGCTAATCATTAAAAAATAGCATATTAACTATAAACATTATGCTTATATAAACCCATCACAACAGCACGATGGAATGGTCATGCCCCAGGCCCGACACCCCGAGAGACTCAGAGCCTTCATAGGCGCCCTGGCGGAATTGATCGACGCCAACCCACGTGAAGGCGACCTGCTGCACCGCGGCGGCAAGCTGCTGGCGCAACTGGTCAGCCATGATGACTGGCTCCCCGACGAGTTCGCCCAGCCCGATCCCGAGCGCTATCAGCAATTTTTGCTGCATGCCGATTCGCGCCAGCGTTTCAGCCTGGTCAGTTATGTGTGGGGGCCAGGGCAAAGCACGCCGATTCATGACCATCGGGTGTGGGGGCTGATCGGCATGTTGCGGGGCGCTGAGTTTTCCCAGGGCTTTGCACGTGCGCCCGACGGCAGCCTGGTGGCGCAAGGCTCACCCGTCCAGCTGCTGCCGGGCCAGGTCGAGGCGGTATCGCCCAAGATCGGCGATATCCATCAGGTCAGCAATGCCCACCGCGATCAGGTGTCCATCAGCATCCATGTATACGGCGCTAATATCGGTGCGGTACGCCGTGCGGTGTACCAGCCCGACGGCAGCGAAAAATTGTTTATCTCCGGTTATTCCAACGCCACGCTCCCGAACATCTGGGACCTGTCCAAAGAAAAGAGCCCTGCCCTATGACCACCGTATCGACCCGCAGCTTTGCCCAGATTCGTCAGGCCCTGTTGGACCGTGAGGAGCTGGCGTTGATCGACGTGCGTGAAGAAGCGCCGTTTGCCGAGTCCCACCCGTTGTTCGCCGCCAATATCCCGCTGTCCAAGCTGGAACTGGAGGTGTACGCACGCATTCCACGCCGCGATACCCAGGTCACCCTGTATGACAACGGTGAAGGGCTGGCCAGCCGCGCTGCCGAACGTCTACTTGAGCTGGGCTACACCCAGGTCAGCCTGCTTGAGGGGGGACTGGACGGGTGGCGCCGCGCGGGTGGCGAGCTGTTTATCGACGTCAACGTGCCGAGCAAAGCCTTTGGCGAGCTGGTGGAAAGCCAGCGCCACACGCCATCCCTGGCCGCCGAAGAAGTCCAGGCCCTGCTCGACAGCCAGGCCGATATGGTGGTGCTCGATGCCCGCCGTTTCGACGAATACCAGACCATGAGTATTCCAACCGGTATCAGCGTGCCGGGTGCCGAGCTGGTCTTGCGCGCCCGCGAACTGGCGCCAGACCCGGCCACGCGCATTATCGTCAACTGCGCCGGGCGCACCCGCAGCATTATTGGTACCCAGTCGTTGATCAATGCCGGCCTTCCCAACCCGGTCGCGGCGCTACGCAACGGCACCATCGGCTGGACCCTGGCCGGGCAAACACTTGCCCACAGCCAAGCCCGCCGCTTCGCGCCAACGCCAGAGGAACATCGCCAACCCGCCGCCGAGGCTGCACGCCGCGTTGCCGACAAGGCCCGTGTCGGCCGCGCCACCCTTGACGATCTACACCACTGGCAGCAGGACACGACGCGCACCACCTACCTGTTCGATGTGCGCACCCCGGAAGAATTCGAAGCCGGGCACCTGCCCGGGGCACGCGCCACACCCGGCGGGCAACTGGTGCAGGAAACCGACCACGTCGCCAGCGTCCGCGGTGCGCGCCTGGTGCTGGTCGATGATGACGGCGTGCGTGCCAATATGTCCGCCTCCTGGCTGGCTCAGTTGGGTTGGCAAGTGCACGTGCTGGATGATCTGCAAGCCGAGCACTTCAGCGAACGCGGCGGGTGGGTCGCGCCAGTGCCTGCGCCACCCCAGGCCGAACTGATCAGCCCGCACACCCTCGCCGACTGGCTGGGCCATGGTGACACCGTGGTGCTGGACTTCACCGCGAGCGCCAATTACGTCAAACGCCATATCCCCGGTGCCTGGTGGGTGCTGCGTGCGCAACTGCCCCAGGCCCTGGCCAAGGTGCCGCGTGCCCAGCGCTACGTATTGACCTGCGGCAGCAGCCAATTGGCACGCCTGGCGGTGGCCGAGGTGCAAGCGCTGACCGGCCAGCAGGTGTTCGTGTTGCAGGACGGCACTGCCGCCTGGATCGCCGCGCAACTGCCCCTGGAGGAAGGCGAAACCCACCTCGCCTCACCGCGTATCGACCGCTACCGTCGCCCCTACGAAGGCACCGACAACCCACGGGAAGCCATGCAGGCTTACCTGGATTGGGAGTTCGGCCTGGTCGAGCAACTGGCCCGCGACGGCACCCACGGTTTCTACGTGATCTGACCTGCTGCTGCATCGTTTTCGCCTATCCGACCCCTTCTCCAGGTGGAGGTATCCCCCTTATCCAACGCCTGGAGTGTGTCCCATGCTGTACGCCATCCCTTTCAAACACCTGCTGCTGGGCGCCGCCCTGGCCCTCGGCCTGCTGTCCAGCGTACAGGCTGCCGACCTGCAACCGCTGCGCGTGGCCAACCAGAAATCCACGATCAAGGCGCTGCTGGAAGCCTCTGGCGAAACCCGCAACGTGCCCTACGAAATCAAGTGGTCAGAATTCCCCTCGGCCTCGCCCTTGGGCGAAGCGCTGAATGCCGGCGCCGTTGATGTCGGCGCCCTCGGTGACGCTCCTTATGTGTTCGCCCTGGGCGCCGGCGCATCGCTCAAAGTGATCAGCATCATCCATGCACAAGGGCGTAACACCACCGCGCTGCTGGTGCCCAAGGACTCGCCGATCAAGACCGCGGCCGATCTCAAAGGCAAAAAAATCGTCACCGGGCGCGGCTCCATCGGGCATTACCTGGCGATCAGGGCCCTGAACGATGCGGGCCTGAGCACTCAGGATGTGCAGTTCATATTCCTGCTGCCTGCCGAATCGCGGCTGGTGCTGGACAACGGCACTGCAGACGCCTGGGCCACCTGGGACCCGTACACCACCGTGGTCACCTCACAGAGCAACGCTCGCGTGCTGGTCAGCGGTAAACACCTGCTGAGCAATCACCTGTACTTCGCTGCGACCGGCCAGGCCATTGCCGACAAGCGCGCGCAACTGGACGACTTTGTCGCACGGGTTGACCGCGCCTACGCTTGGGCCAACGCCCACCCCGATGAGTATGCCGCCGCCCAGGCCAGGATCACCGGCTTGCCGCTGGCCGTGCATATCGAAGTGGCCAAGGACACTCACCTGTCGCCGGTCGCGATTGACGACGCGGTGATCAGCGGCCTGCAAGCCACCGCCGACACGTATGTAAAAGAGGGGCTGCTGCCCAATCGCATCGATGTCTCCCAAGGCTTCGACCCAAGCTTTAACGCCAAGCGTGCCACCCTCGACCAGGCCTTGCGCTAAAGAGGGATGCAGTGCGAGCCCCGCTCAAGGCTAGACACCCTCCCACACTTGACCGAGTACATGCTGATGACTCACTCGTCTCTACGCGCTGTAGACGTCGTCGATTTCGACACCACGCTCACTCGCCTCAGCGCCGAACTGGCCGGGACCGCTCATGCCTATGACGAAAGCGGCGCCTTCCCCCACGCCAACTTCAACCTGTTGCACCAACACGGCCTGGTCGCCCTCACCGTCCCCAGCGCCCTCGGCGGCGGCGGTGCCAGCCTGGCACAGGCGCGCAAGGCCATCAGCGCCGTCGCCAAGGGCGAGCCCTCCACGGCGCTGATCCTGGTGATGCAGTACCTGCAACACGCCCGCCTGCAAGACAGCAAAACCTGGCCCCGGCACCTGCGGGTACGCGTCGCCGAGGACGCGGTGCGCAACGGTGCGCTGATCAATGCCCTGCGCGTCGAGCCGGACCTGGGCACACCGGCCCGTGGCGGTTTACCCGCCACCACCGCCGTGCGCACCGTTGACGGCTGGCGTATCAGCGGGCGCAAACTCTACTCCACCGGCAGCCATGGTTTGAGCTGGTTCAGCGTATGGGCGTGCAGCGACGACGCAGACCCGCTGGTGGGCGCCTGGCTGGTGGCCAAGGACAGCCCCGGCGTGAGCATCATCGACACCTGGGATCACCTGGGTATGCGCGCCACTTGCAGCCACGAGGTGGTGCTCGACAACGTACTGGTGCCACTGGACCACGCCGTCAGCGTCAGCCCCTTTAGCGCGCCGCAGCCGGAGCTGGATGGCGAAGGCTTGCTGTGGATGTCGGTGCTGCTGTCGTCGGTTTACGACGCGGTGGCCCAGGCGGCGCGGGACTGGTTGCTGAATTGGCTGCAAGAGCGCAAGCCATCCAACCTGGGTGCTGCGCTGTCCACTTTGCCGCGCTTTCAGGAAACCTTCGGCCATATCGACACCTTGCTGTTCGCCAATCGCAGCCTGCTTGAGGCTGCCGCTCAAGGCCACACGCCGACCGCCAACGCCGCACAATTGAAATACCTGGTGACCGGTAACGCGATCCGCGCCGTCGAGCTGGCCATCGAAGCCTCGGGCAACCCAGGCTTGTCACGCCATAGCCCACTGCAACGGCATTACCGCGATGTGCTGTGCAGCCGCGTGCATACCCCACAAAACGACGCCGTGCTGCAAGGTGTCGGCAGAGCCGTGTTTACCCAACACCAGAAGGAGCGCCCATGAGCCACGTGATAATTGCCAGCCAGTTGGACGAAGACTTCAACCAGGTCATTCGCGAACGACTGGCGCCGCTGCACCCCCAAGCTCAGGTGATCGGTGTGCCGGTGGGTGCGCCGAACGACCTGCCACCCCAGGCCAATATCCTGCTGTTGCGCCCGATCAATGTGCGCGGCTATATCGCCCCCGACACGCCCCCACCGGGCTGGCCCTACGGCGCGCAATGGGTGCACCTGGTGTCATCGGGCATCGACTTCTACCCGCAGTGGCTGTTCAACGGCCCGCCTGTGAGCACGTCCAGGGGCAGCGCGGCCGACAACCTGGCCGAATTCGCCCTGGCAGCAATCTTTGCCGCCGCCAAACATCTGCCGGACATCTGGGTGAAAGACTCGCAGTGGAATTTCACCGCCCTGCGCCCGCTCAAAGGTACCACCCTGGGTATCTTGGGCTTTGGGGCGATTGGCGAAAGCCTGGCGCAAAAAGCCCTGGGCCTTGGCCTCAAGGTGATCGCGCTGCGTCAGAGCCAGGCTCCGTTCAGCGCCGGCGTGGAGGCCGCCACTGACATCCACGACCTGTTCGCCCGCGCCGACCACCTGGTGGTGGCGGCACCACTGACCGAGGCAACGCGGCACGTTATCAACCGTGACGTGCTGGGCAGCGCCAAGCCGGGGCTGCACCTGATCAACATCGCACGCGGTGGCTTGCTGGATCAGGAGGCGCTGCTGGAGGCGCTGGATAACGGGCAGATCGGGCTGGCATCGCTCGACGTGACCGAGCCGGAGCCGTTGCCGGACGGGCATCCGCTGTATACCCATCCCAGGGTGCGGTTGTCGCCGCATACGTCGGCGATTTCTACCAACAGCAAGGAGGAGATTGCGGATACGTTCCTGGCGAATCTGGAGCGGTATGTGGCGGGCCTTGAATTAACCAACGTAGCAAACGCCTGACGCTATTCAAAGTACAGGAGCTGGCTTGCCTGCTCCCACACTTATCAGCAGCCGCCAGCCAGGCGTTCACGCAGGAACTCGACCAACGCCTGTACCGGCCGTGAACTCTGCCGGTGCTGGGGGTACACCGCCGACAACGTCAGGGCTTCGGGCGCGAACTCGTCCAATACGCTGACCAGGCGACCGTCCTTCAATGCCTCGCCGACTATGAACGTCGGCAGGTAGGTAACCCCCAACCCGGCAATGGCGGTGTCACGCAGCAAATCGCCGTTGTTGACCCGCATGCGCCCGCTCACATTCAGCGCTTGCAGCTTGCCCTTGAAACGCCATTGCACCTGGCGGCCGTGACCGTAAGGCAGGCAGTCGTGGTCGGCAAGGTCGTCAGGTTTTTGCGGCGTGCCGCGCAAAGCCAGGTAATCGGGGCTGGCGCAATACACCCTCGGGATGCTGGCGATACGGCGGGCGATCAAGGTGGAGTCTTCCAGGGTGCCGATCCGCAGCACCAAGTCGTAGCCTTCGCCGATCAGGTCTACCGGGCGGTCGCTGAGATCAACCTCCACCGACACGTCGGGATAGCGCTGCAGGAACAGCGGCAGCAGGCAACCCAAGTGCGCCATGGCAAACGAAAGCGGCGCACTGAGGCGAATCGTGCCGCGCGGTTCGCTGTTCTGCCCGGCAATACCCTGCTCCACCTGCTCGACATCACTGAGCAGGCGCAAGGCGGATTCGTAGTAACTCTGGCCCAGTGGCGTGACATCCAGGCGCCGCGTGGAGCGATTGAGCAGGCGCACGCCCAGGCGTTCTTCCAGCTGGATCAGGCGGCGGCTGACAAATTGCTTGGACAGGCCCAGTTGCTCGGCGGCGGCGGTGAAACTGCCGGACTCCATGACCTGACAGAACAGGCGCATGTCTTCGAAGGGGTTCATTGTCGCTACTCGGTGGACGATGGGCTGTTTTATAGCGGGTTAAGAGGCACACCACAAACCTGATGTGGGAGGGGGCTTGCTCCCGATAGCGGTGGGTCAGTCAATTAATCCATATCTGACTCACCGCTATCGGGAGCAAGCCCCCTCCCACAGGGATTACCTACAAGTTTCGAGAACCGGTTATTTGGTAGTAAACGCCGAGTAGCTGTTCATCAGGTTGCGGTAGTTGGGGATGCGCGGCGACAGCAGGTTGGCCAGGCCTTCCATGTCGTTGCGCCAGTCCACTTGCAGCTCGCAGGCCACCGAGAACCAGTTCACCAGTTGCGCACCCGCGGCGGTCATACGTGCCCAGGCAGCTTGTTGCACGGTCTCGTTGAAGGTGCCGGAGGCGTCAGTGACCACAAACACCTCGAAGCCTTCGGCCAGGGCGCACAGGGTCGGGAAGGCAACGCACACATCCGTCACCACACCAGCAATGATGATCTGCTTACGGCCGGTGGCCTTGACGGCCTTGACGAACTCTTCATTGTCCCAGGCGTTGATCTGGCCAGGGCGAGCGATGTACGGCGCGTCCGGGAACAGTGCCTTGAGTTCCGGAACCAGTGGGCCGTTGGGGCCGCTTTCAAAGCTGGTGGTCAGGATGGTCGGCAGGTTGAAGAACTTGGCTACGTCGGCCAGGGCCAACACGTTGTTCTTGAACTCGTTGGGGGAAAAATCCTGCACCAGGGAGATCAGACCGGTTTGGTGATCGACCAGCAGGACAACGGCGTCATCTTTGTTCAAGCGCTTGTAAGTCATGGGTTAACTCCTTCGATTTGCTGATTAAAAGGCAAAGCACGAGCAGCCGAACGCGCCCCAGAAACCCTGGAAGTCGCTGACCGGCACGCTGGAAAGACGGGCTTTTTCATGGCTGTGGGCGTGTACGCCGCACGGGCCGCTGCACTGATGTACCTGCGCCTGCATCGGCGAAGTCGGGCGCCAGTGCCCTGGCACCTTGGCCACCGGCGACCAGTCCGGCAGCACCGGCACGCGCGGCGGGGCGTAATCTTCGAAGTCGCCAGCGCCGTAGACGACCTTGCCGCCGACCACGGTGAGTACCGACTCGATCCACTTGATGGCTTCTTCATCGACACTGAAGAAGTCCGCCGACAACGCGGCCACGTCCGCCAACTGGCCGACCTTGATCTGGCCTTTCTTGCCCTGCTCGGACGAGAACCAGGCGCTGCCGTGGGTAAACAATTCCAGCGCGGTAAGGCGCGGCAAGCCCTCGGCGTGCAGCTCCAGACCGCCGACCGTGCGGCCGCTGACCATCCAGTACAACGAGGTCCAGGGGTTATAGCTGGAGACCCGCGTGGCATCGGTGCCCGCCCCTACCGGCACGCCTTCGGCCAACATGCGTTTGATCGGTGGCGTGGCTTCGGCGGCCTTGGCGCCATAGCGCTCGACAAAGTACTCACCCTGGAACGCCATGCGATCCTGGATCGCAATACCACCGCCGAGGGCGCGCACCCGTTCGATGTTTTTCGGGGTGATGGTTTCGGCATGGTCGAAGAACCACGGCAGGCCATTGAACGGAATGTCACGGTTGACCTTCTCGAACACGTCGAGCATACGCGAGATGGATTCGTCGTAAGTGGCGTGCAGGCGGAACGGCCAGCGCTGTTCCACCAGGTGGCGCACCACCGGTTCCAGCTCCTGTTCCATGGTCAGCGGCAGGTCCGGACGTGGTTCGAGGAAGTCTTCGAAGTCCGCAGCGGAGAACACCAGCATCTCCCCGGCACCGTTGTGGCGCAGGTAGTCGTCACCCTGATGCAGGGTGACGCTGCCGGTCCAGTTCTTGAAGTCGCTGAGTTCTTCCTTGGGCTTTTGGGTGAACAGGTTATAAGCGATGCGCACCGTCAACTGCTGGTCCTTGGCCAGTTGCTCGATCACCGCGTAATCGTCCGGGTAGTTCTGGAAACCACCGCCGGCATCGATAGCGCTGGTCAGGCCCAGGCGATTGAGTTCGCGCATGAATTGGCGGGTGGAGTTGACCTGGTATTCCAGCGGCAGTTTCGGGCCTTTGGCCAAGGTCGAATACAAAATCATCGCGTTGGGCCGCGCCACCAGCATCCCGGTGGGGTTGCCGTTGCTGTCACGTACGATCTCGCCGCCCGGTGGGTTCGGCGTGTCCTTGGTGTAGCCGGCCACGCGCAGCGCCGCACGGTTGAGCAAGGCGCGGTCGTACAGGTGCAGCACGAACACCGGCGTATCCGGCGCGGCCTGGTTGAGTTCTTCCAGGGTGGGCATGCGTTTTTCGGCGAACTGGAATTCGTTCCAGCCGCCGACCACGCGCACCCATTGCGGCGTGGGGGTACGGTCGGCCTGGTCCTTGAGCATGCGCAAGGCATCGGCCAGGGACGGCACACCCTCCCAGCGCAGTTCGAGGTTGTAGTTCAGCCCGCCACGGATCAGGTGCAGGTGCGAGTCGTTGAGGCCGGGGATGACGGTGCGGCCCTTGAGGTCGATCACCTGGGTGCCGTTGCCGCGCAGGGCCATGGCCTCGCCGTCAGTGCCGACAGCGACGAAGCGCCCGTCGCGAATGGCGACGGCGCTGGCGCGTGGGTTTTCCCGGTCCACGGTGTGGAACTGGCCATTGAACAGAATCAGATCGGCGTTCATAGGGTTTCCTTTACAGAGGCTTCAAGCCAGGGAGCGAACAAGCGGGTGGCTGCCGGCATCAGCAGGTACACCACCAACAGCACGATGGTGAGGGTGACCAAAAAGGTCGAGACCACGTAGTTGGACAAAAACGGATGCAGCCGCAGGATCGGCCCCCAGATAAAGGGCAGCAGCAAGGTTTGCGGCAGGATCACAAGCAGGCTGACCACCGCCTGCTTCCAGCGCGGCGGCTTAGCGGCGCCGTCGGCCTGAGGGGCGAACCAGAACTCATTGGCGCCGCCGATTTCAGTCTGATCGCCGTCAGCCAGCATCGGCGCGGCTTCGTCGATCAGGGCCTGGCGTTGTGGGGAGTCGAGCCACAGTTCCAGGGCATCGGTGGAGCTATAGCGCAATACGCAGGTGAACAGGGCCGTGCCGTTTTGCTGGCTGCGCACCACGTCGACGCCCAGGTGGCCGGGGCGTTCGCCAGCGATACGCACGATGCGGCGTAGCCAGGCTTCGTACTCTGTTTCACGGCCGGGCTTGACCCGGTGCTTGACGACCAGCGTGACGACTTCGTCAGAGCTGGTTTTAGGTGTTGGGTCCATGATTGGGTGACTCCCCCGCAGGATTGAGCGATGGGAGGAGTTTGCCGGGCCGGGGGTACTGGGAATTGGATGTATGTGCTGTCTGGGTTTCTGTGGGAGGAGATCACCGACAGTCACTTGGCAGTCAGCTCGCCGCCATATGCTCGGCAATCCGCCCGCGTAGCCAGCGCTCCGCCGGGTCATTGTCATGCACCCCGCTCCAGACCATCGACAGCTCCGCCGCATCAATCGCAAACGGCGGATCCTCGGCCCGCAAGCGGGTGCCTTCGGTCAACGCGCACGCTGCGTAGTCCGGCACGGTCGCGATGATCTGTGTACCCGCCAGCAACGCGCGCAACCCGCTGAACTGCGGCACCGCCAGCACCACCCGCCGCGAGCGACCGATGCGCGCCAGGTCCAAATCGATATTGCCGCTCAAGTCCCCTGAAAACGACACCATTGCATGGGGCCTGGCGCAGTAGTCATCCAGACTCAGCGGCGCCTCACCGTCATCCCCGCGCAACACCTTGCAGGGAATATCCCGCAGTTTCTTACGTTTGGCATTGGCCGGCAGTTCGGTGGTGTAGCTCACCCCGACCGAAATTTCGCCGCTGGCCAGCAGCGATGACATCAACAGGTAATTGGCCCGGCGCACCACCACGATGATGCCCGGGGCCTCCTCGCGCAATTGGCTGAGCAACGCGGGAAACAGCCCGAACTCGGCGTCATCAGACAGGCCAATGCGAAACACCGCGCAACTGGTGGAAGGGTCGAAATCCTTGGCGCGGCTGACGGCGCCGGAGATGGTGTCCATGGCCGGTTGCAGCTCCTTGAGTATTGCCACCGCACGTGGCGTGGGCTCCATGCCGCGACCGTTGCGCAGCAACAACGGGTCGTCGAACAAATCGCGCAGACGGCCCAGCGCCGCGCTGACCGCCGGTTGGCCCATGAAGAGCTTCTCGGCAACCCGGGTCAGGTTTTTTTCGAACATCAGGGCCTCGAAAATCACCAGCAGGTTCATATCGACGCGACGCAGGTCGTTGCGGTTCATGGCGGTATCCAGACAATTTGCAGAGGGCAAGCAAAGCATGCCCCGCACGCCTGCGATTGCATAGCCGTGCTGTCTTTTATGCGACGGCACCTGGCGAAATTAACAACGATTAACTCGTCAGCCAGGCGGCCCGGCAACAAGATAAGCCGCGTCTACACTGCATCCATTCACGGGAACGCTCCCATCGACTGCGGATATTTGTCATGGCCCGACTTGAGCAATATGCCCCTCGTTTGTCCGCCACCGGTGGCCTGTGCCCCCGGCGCGAGCGCATCGCCAAGCAATTGATCCTCGCCAATCTCGGCGAAAGCCTGGCCATCGCCGACCTGGCCCAGGCCTGCGCCTTGTCGCGCAGCCATTTCTCCCGCGCCTTCAAATGCACCACCGGGGTGTCGCCCCAGGAATGGATTCGCCAGCAGCGGATTCTGCGGGCCAAGGAATTGATCACCGGTTCGTCCTTGAGCCTCACGCAAATCAGCCTGGAATGCGGATTCTGCGACCAGGCGCACTTCTGCCATATGTTCACGCGCAGCGAAGGCGTGAATCCGATGACCTGGCGAAATCACCACTCGCGTTCCAAGCCTGACGTGATCGCCGCCTAGTGGTCTTGGCGCGGCTGGAATATGCTGGCCCAACCCCTACTCCAGAACCTGGGCAACCATGACAGACCTGAGCGACCAGGCCGTGCACTTCGGCCCCTACTGCATCCACCCGCGCCAGCGCCTGGTGCTGGAGGCTGGTCGCCCGTTGCGCCTGGGGCGGCGGGCGGTGGATATCCTGCTGATCCTGCTGGAGCAAGCCGGCAATGTGGTGAGCAAGCAGGAGCTGATCGCGCGGGTCTGGCCCACAAGCGTGGTGGAAGACGGCAACCTGCGGGTACACATGGCGGCGTTGCGCAAGGCGCTGGGTGACGGCCAGGCCGGGCAGCGCTATATCGTCACAGTCGCCCAGCGCGGCTACAGCTTTGTTGCGCCACTGAGCATCGAACCGATGACGCTACCCACTGACGGCGCCCCCCAGCGCCCGCGCCATAACCTGCCGCTGCGACGCACGCGAATGATCGGCCGCCAGGCCCTGATCGACGCGCTGGTGCAGCAACTGCCGCAGCAACGCTTCATCACCCTGACCGGCGCCGGTGGCATCGGCAAGACCACCGTGGCCCTGCGTGTCGCCGAATTGCTGATCGGGCATTACCGCGATGGGATTCATCTGCTGGACCTGGCGCCGCTGAGCGCCGCATCGATGATCCTGCCCAATCTCGCCGCCCTGCTCGGCCTCACTCCCGGCGAAAATGCGCCACTGGTCAGCTTCGCCCGCAGCCTGCAGGCGCGCCAGATGCTGCTGGTGATCGATAATTGCGAACACCTGCTCGACGACATTGCCCTGATCAGCGAAACCCTGTTGCGCCATGCGCCGCACCTGCACATTCTCAGCACCAGCCGCGAAGCCCTGCGCGCCGAGGGTGAACATGTACAACGCCTCGAACCGCTGGCCTGCCCGCCCGCCACCGGCAACCGTGCCCAGGCCCTGGGTTACCCGGCCATGCAGTTGCTGATCGAGCGGGCGATGTCTCATCAGGACAGCTTTGCCCTCAGCGAAGCCGAACTGCCGTTGGCAATCGATATTTGTCAGCGCCTGGACGGCATTCCCCTGGCGATCGAACTGGTCGCCGCGCAGATCGAACGCTTTGGCTTGCAGGGGCTGCTGGTGCAGATGGAGGACAACTTCCGTCTGCTGACCCGCGGGCGACGCAGTGCCCTGCCCCGCCAGCAAACCCTGCGAGCTACGCTCGACTGGAGTTTTGACCTGCTCACCGAATGCGAAAAAATCTGCCTGCGCCGGCTCGCGGTGTTTCGCGGTGGTTTCAGCCTGGTCAGCGCGGCGGCGGTGATCGCCGGGGAAAACATTGCCCCGGCCCAGGTGCTGGGCTCCATCACGCAACTGGTGGCCAAGTCGCTGTTGAACGTGGAAGCCAGCGATGACGAGATGGTTTATCGCCTGCTGGATATTACCCGCACCTATGCCCTGGAAAAGCTCAGCCAGGCCGGCGAGCTGCACGCCACTCGCGAACGCCACGCCGCCAGGTGCCTGGCGCTGATGGAACAGGCGCAAGGCGACTGGGAACTGATCGCCACGCAGCCCTGGCTCGACCGTTACGCACCGCTGCGCGAGGACGTGCGCGCCGCACTCGACTGGAGCTTTACCGAGGAAAACGAGCACCTGTTGGCCATTCGCCTGACGGTCAGTGCGATGCCGCTGTGGCAGGAGCTGTCGTTACTGCGCGAGCACGGCGGTTATGTGCACAAGGCGCTGGCGCTGATTGATCAGGTCAAGGCCCCTTGCACCCAATTGACCCTGCAATTGCAGTTGGCTTTGGGCAGTCTTTCGTACCATGCCTTGGGCCCCGCGCCCCAGACCGTCGCAGCCTTCGTGGGTGCCGCACGCCTGGCCGAAATGAATCAGGACCTGGCCGGCCAGTTGCGTGCGGTCTCAGGCCATATGGCCGTGAACCTGTGTGCCGGACGCTATGCCGAGGCGCTGGAGCAAAGCGTACAGTTCGAGCGCCTCGACCCGCGCACCGAACCGCTGCTGGACCTCAGCGTCCAACGCTTGCGCGCGCTGGGCCAGCACTACATGGGCAATCAGCCGCTTGCTCGTCACCATGCCGAGCAGGTGCTGCAGCGCATGACCCACAGTGGCCACGTGAACCGCTTCGCCCATGGCGTGGGCGTGCAGTACGACCAAAACGTCGCGTCCCTGACCATCTTGGCGAGAATTCTGTGGCTACAAGGCTTTCCCGAGCGCGCCTGGCGCACCGCCAGCCAGGCGCTGGAGCTGGCGCTGCAGATCAATCACGGCACATCGATTTGCTACACCCTGGCGTTGGCCAGCGTGGTAATCGCCCGCTACAACGGCGCCGAAGACGACGCACACGCGTTGCAAACGCTGCTGCTGGAGCAATCCCACAAGCATTCAGTGCAACTGTTCCAGACCTGGGCCGGGCATTACGCCGGCATCCTGGATGACAACCATTTGCAGGGTCTGGGACTGATCGAGGATACCTTGATCACACTCGGCTCCCGTGAAGCCGACGCGGCCGCCATCGAAAGGGCACGCAGTGGCGCTGCCGGCTGGTGCGCCGCGGAAATCCTGCGGGTGCGTGCCGAACAGTTGGCGCGTCAAGGTGATATGCGCGTCGCTGAAGCCCTCTTGCTCCAGGCCCTTGGCCTGGCGCGCCAGCAAGGCGCGCTCGCCTGGGAGCTGCGATGTGCGCACTCCCTGGCGCAACTGTGGCAACAGCAAGGGCGCAGCCTGGCTGCCAGGAACCTGCTGAGCCCGATCCACGCGCAATTTACCGAAGGCTTCGCCACCCAGGACTTAATGCGCGTGCGCGGCCTGCTCGACCAGTTGCAAGACAAACGGCCGGCCTGAACACACATCCAGGCAGTCTCCATAACCTTGCTGCAACCGCTGCACCTGGTCCGGATCACGCAATTGTGCCAAAGCATAGCTGCGCACGCAGTTGAGCAACCGGTAGCGCCGCGGGCCAAGCCCAGGCTCGATGACCAGCAGCGAGGTATTGACCAGACGCGCCAACAGATAGGACAGGTCGGCGTGCTCAAGCTCGGTACCGCGTACCATCTCACTCAACGTGGGCAAGCTCACCGCCATCTTGAACAAGCCCAACTGCAAGAACAGCCAGCACTGCGGCAGGCTCAGACGCTCGTAGCTCCAATCCAGGGCAGCGGTGATTGAGCGATGGTGCTCTACCGCTGTGCGGCGACCGCGCGTCAGCCCCTGCAGGCCGCTGCGCAACTGCTGCTGCACTGCGCCGATGCCCAGCGCATCGACCTGGGCGGCCGCCAGTTCGAGGGCCAATGGGATACCGTCCAGGCGTCGACAAATATCGCGCAACGGCGCCAGGTCCTGCGGCCGCAATACAAAATCCTGCTGGCTGGCGCGGGCGCGGGCGACAAACAGCTGCACTGCGGGCCACGCCATGGCCTGCTCGATACTGCGGCACACCGACAGTGAAGGCAGTGCCAGCGCAGGTACACGCAACACCCACTCGCCGGGCGCCAGCAAGGGTTCGCGGCTGCTGATCAGGATACTCACCTCGGGCGCTCTTTCGCGCAGTGTGCGCACCAGCTTTCGACAGGCGCCGAGCAACAGGTCGGCACCGTCGAGCACCAGTAGCAGTTGGCGCGAGGCCAACTGGCGAGACACCTCATCGAGGCTGTCAGTGGGCTTGAACTGCATGACCGTGGCAACGCTGGCAAGCAGTTCGCCAAGGGTTTGCATCTGGGTCAGGTCGAGCCACCACACCCCGTCGCGATAGCGCGACAACACGCGTTCGGCCAGGACCAGGGCCAGCGTACTTTTGCCGACGCCGGCCACACCGGTGAGGGTCAGCAAGCGTTGCCCGGACAAGCGCCGCGCCAGCAGGCTCACCAGCTCTTCGCGACCGAACACCGGGCTGAGCCGGGCAGCCAGGTTATGCGCGGCCGGCAGCGTCGGCACAGTGGCTTGCACGGGGCCAATGAAGCAATAACCACGCTGGGGGTGATTGAGGATCAGGCGTCGTCCGTCCAGCGCCCGGCGCAACGCGGCAATATGCACGCGCAGGTTATTGTCTTCGACGACGCTGTTGGGCCAGACCCGTTCGATCAAGGTGGCCTTGCTGATGAACTGCCCCGGCGCTTCCAGCAGTACCGTAAGAATATCCAACGCACGCCCGCCCAACGGCACCGGCCAGCCAGACTTGCTGACCAGGCGCTGTTGCCGATGAAAGGTGTAGGGGCCGAAGCTCAGCGTCGCAGAATCTTGCATGTCCGTAACTGCGCTGAAACACCCGTGCTTGAGTGCCTGCGCATCCTTTTCCATGGGCTCGGCCCTATCTTGCCAGCTAGCGATGACAGGACAATGCTGGCACGGGGAGCGATACGGACAATCGAGTGCCTCAGACGGACATTGTGTCGTTAACTGAACTGTTGTCGGTATTGGGTCGGGTTCAGGCCCAGTTTTTCACTGAACAGAAAGCGCATATGCCGCACGCTGCCAAAGCCTGCGTGGAACGCCACGGTCTTGAGCGGCAGGTCGGTGGTTTCCAGCAGTTGCCGGGCACGGTCGATGCGTGCGCCCTGCAAGAACGCCATGGGCGTCATCTGCACGTCCTTGGCGAACAGTCGCGCAAAATGGCGTGCACTCATGCCGGCCAGTTCGGCCATGGACTCGATGGTAAACGGCTGATCAAGATGCGCCAGCACGTGGTTCTGCACGCGGGTGATCGCGGTTTCCTGGGGCGCTACCGCAGCCGTCATGGGGCTGAACTGGGCCTGGCCACCCTGGCGCTTCATCACCACCAGCAAGACTTTGGCCACATCCACCGCCACTTGCTTGCCATGGTCCTGGGCAACCACCGACAGGGCCAGGTCGATACCCGCAGTGACGCCGCCGGAGGTAATCAGGCGCCCGTCCTGCAAGTAGATGCGGTCGGTCTCGACGATGGCCTTGGGAAAAGCCTTGATCAAGCGCTCGGTATAATGCCAGTGGGTGGTCACGCGGTGCGCGTCGAGCAAACCTGCATGTCCGAGCACAAAGGCCCCGGTGCAGATCGAGCCGAAGCGCCGGGCACGCGGCGCCGCGGCCTTCAGCCAAGGCAGCAACGCGGGATGGCATTCGTTATAGGCACCTGGGCCACCCGGCACCAGCAGCAGGTCATAAGCCGCCTGAGCCTGTTCCAACAGTAGATCGGTCTGGACCACCACACCATTGGATGCCCGCAACGGACCAGGCTCCGTGCCAATGGTCAGGATCTGGTAGTGATCGGCCGCCGGAAGGTAGCGGTTGGCAATCGAAAACACTTCAAGCGGCCCGGCCATGTCAAGCAGCAGGAAGTCCGGGAACAGCGCCATGGCCACGGTTTTCATAAGCGGGAAATGTCCATCGAGAAGGAGTGCGACGGGCATTATGGCACGACTTTTACTGTCAACCTGAAGTTGACAGTAATTCTATTTCCACCTTCTTAATCAATCTTTTGTTAACCATTAACCTTCTTCTCAACGCAAGCGCCCTGCATCTCGCAGCCTGCGCTCACTTGAGGACTGGACCATGCTGACCCTTCGCAAAGCTTCCGAACGCGGCGCCGCCAATCACGGTTGGTTGAAGTCGTTCCACACCTTCTCTTTCGCCAACTACTGGAACCCTAAGGAGCAGGGGTTTTCCGACCTGCTGGTGATCAATGATGACCGTGTCGCCGCGGGTAAAGGCTTCGGCCAGCACCCCCACCGCGACATGGAGATCTTCTCCTATGTGCTTGAAGGCGCACTGGAGCACAAGGACACCCTGGGCACTGGTTCGGTGATTCGCCCCGGCGATGTGCAACTGATGAGCGCCGGCAGCGGCGTGGCCCACAGCGAGTTCAACCACAGCCAGCGCCTTGGTGTGCATTTCCTGCAAATCTGGATCGTGCCCAACGAAGCCGGCGCCAAGCCACGCTATCAGCAGGAGCACTTCAGTGAAGCGCAAAAACGTGGGCGCTTGCAGTTGATCATCTCGCCGGACGGCGCCAACGGTTCGCTGAAAGTGCGCCAGGACGCGCGGGTGTATGCCGGGCTGTTCGACGCTGACGAAAGTACCCGCCTGGAGCTGGCACCGGATCGCTACGCCTACGTCCATGTGGCACGCGGCAGCGTTGAACTCAATGGTCAGCGCTTGCAGGAAGGCGACGGTGTGCGAGTGCGGGACGAGCGCCAGATCCGCCTGAGCCATGGCGAGGACGCCGAAGTGCTGGTGTTTGACCTGCGCCCCAACGAACTGCCGCAGATGCCATGACGGTCACGGTGATGGCCCCGTAAGCGGGACCATCGCTGGCATCGATAGTCACCATCAGCGCAATGAAGTTCTCTTAAAACATGCAGCGCGTAACATCAAACCCATGCCAAACGGCACCCAACTAAAGCACTCGGAGCACACCATCATGAAACGCCAAATCCTGCTTAGCCTCGCTTTCTCGGTACTCGCTGCAAACGCTTTTGCCCACCCGGTAGTCGCTGAAGGCGGTGCCGACCGGCTGATAGAAACCCGTGTTGCCGAAGGCGGCGCGGATCGCTTGCAGGAACGTGGTCTGGCCGAAGGCGGTGCTGACCGCTTGCAGGAACGTGGTCTGGCCGAAGGTGGTGCTGACCGCTTGCAGGAACGTGGCCTGGCCGAAGGTGGTGCCGAGCGTCTGCTGAGCTCCCACGTATAACCCCGCGCTGTTTGCGGGATACCCCAAACCGGCCTGATCAGCCGGTTTTTTTTGTCTGCGATTTGCTCGGCTGTCAGGTCGCCTCCGGGGGAAGTCGAATCGTCGCACCGCCCCTTCCACATTTGAGTCAGCCCTGGACGACCAGGAATTTCTTGCGATACGCCGCCGGCAACATACCCACCCGCTGCTGAAACAGGCGCCGAAACGAATTGCTGTCTTCATAGCCAACGGCATAGGTAATGCTGTCGAGCGTCATGCGCGTTGACTCAAGCATCTGCTTGGCCCGTTCCAGACGCAGGGTTTGCAGGTAGCCGATTGGCGTATGACCGGTGGCGTCCTTGAAGCGGCGCTTGAAATTACGCACGCCAAAGCCGAAGCGCCGGGCCACCTCGTCGATCACCAATGACTCGGTAAAGTGCTGCTCCAACCAGTGCTGTACGCGCAGAATCTCGCTATCCCCGTGGCTTTTGGGCAACGACCACATGGCATACACCGACTGTTCGGTGCGCCCGGTATCGATCAGCAAATATTTGCCGCAGGTATAAGCCAGTTCCGCAGAGCCGAAGCGGCGGATCAGGTGCAGCATCAAATCCATCGCCGCCGTGGCGCCACCGCAGGTAATCAAGCGGTTCTCTTCGCAGAGGATCTGCCCCTCATCCAGACAGACCTGGGCATAGCGACGACGGAAGAACTCGGTAAACGCCCAATGGGTGGTGGCGCGCAAGCCCTGCAACAGGCCCGTTTCGGCCAAGAGAAACGCGGCCGTGCACATCGAGGCCAGCACTGCGCCACGACCATGCTGCTCACGCAACCAAGGGCCGTAAGCGGCAAACGTCGGCAAGACTTCCTTGAGGGTAAACAGAAAGCCTGGGATCAATACCAGGTCGGTCCGGGCCACCTGCGCCACGCTGCAATCCACCTCCAGGCGCTGGCCGCCCCATGTCATCACCGCCTGCCCATCGAGGGAAGCCAGCACCACCTCAAAGCACGGGCTATCCGCAAACAGGTTGGCCGCACTGAGTACTTCCATGGCGAGGGTGGCATTGGCAGCGGAACATCGGTCAGCCAGAAGCAAGGTAATGTGCATTTAAAAACCAGTTTGCGCTTTTCGCATGAAATAAGTCATTTGCGCACCTACCTTATCCGATTCCTCGCCTTTACAGTGCGGTCATTGTTCAACTGTCTGGCGTCTTTTCATGAATCTCTGGTTTCGATTACTGCACATGCTATTGCGTCGCCCCTGGCGCAAACCGGTACATGGCCTGGCCATTACGGTGGTGCGCATGAGGGTTTGGCCGTTGGACCTGGATCTGAACCGGCATGTCACCAATGGTCGTTATTTCACCCTGGCAGATGTGGCGCGCATGGATTTTGTGTTGCGCACGGGTGCCTTTCGCGTAGCGCTGCGCCACAAGGCAGTGCCGATCGTAGGCGATACCTGGGGCAAGTTTCGCCGCGAGTTGAAGCTGTTCGAGGTATTTGAAGTGCACACCCGAATGCTCGGCTGGGACCACAAGTGGAGCCTGATGGAGCACCGCTTCGTCAGCCATGGCCGAGTGATTGGCGTGGTGGTGATCCGTGGAGTGTTCCGCGGCGCCAAGGGCAACGTGCCGCCGTCGGATTTCGTGCGCGAACTGGGTCTGGAAGAGACTTCGCCGCCTATGCCCCAATGGCTCAGCGACTGGGCGCGCAGTTGCGATCAGATGAGTGCGCAACTGCGGGCAGAGGAGCAAGATTGAAAAACCCTAGCTTTTCGGCTTCAGCTTCTTCAAGTTGGCTTGACCATCCTCTCTGGCAACGTACAAGAAACTCTTGCCTTCCTGCACTTTGAACAGCACCTTCATGCCGGCCAGCCTCTCCAGGTCCTTGCGTGCGGTGTTTTCCGAAATGTCATAGTCGTGCGTGAGTTCCTTGGGCGTAAAGATGCGCCCAGGGTGGTGGAGCACTTTTTTCAAGAAATGCCCTTGTCGGTAATTCAGCTCAGCCTGCAATCCAAGCGTACCCAGCCAGCCCATCAGTTCCACGGCTTCTTTACGTTTGCTTTCAAAGTACGCCATGAATTCGTTAATGGCGCGCTCGATAACCCTTAATTGATAAATGACGAAATAGGTCAAATCAAAAGCGTCGGTTTCCGTATGAACATATGAGCGCCCATATTGCATGGGTGCCTCCTTGAGCAGTGTGCTGATGGAGATGTACTCAAAGGGCCAGTAACCGCTTTTGAGCATGAACCAGTAAAATAAACACCGCGCAGTGCGCCCGTTGCCGTCCCTGAATGGGTGCTCATAACCGAGCATGAAGTGCAGGATGATCGCCTTCACCACGGGATGGATAAAATGCCTGCCGGCTTGGCCGTCATGTCGGTCATTTGCAAACCGGCAAAGCGCTTCGAGCCTGTCCGGCAGCAGCGCTGCCTGAGGAGGTTGGTGAACGACTTCTCCCGCAGCCCCGCCCACAAAAATATCGTCAGCGATTCTAAGCTGCCCAGGATGAACGTCGTCCTCTTCAATCCCCGCCGTAGCGATGCCGTGAAACTCGCAGATCAGCGCGATAGAGAGGTTTGCATCCTTGCTGTATTTGGCCCGCTTCATCAGATGATAGTTGTTCAGGATCATCCGCTCATCGTCATTCTGCGGCGTGCGCTCCTTGGCCAACATGTCCTTGGCGATCTTGCGAGTGGTAGCAGCGCCTTCCAACTGGGCACTGGAGATTGCCTCCTCCATCATCAATGAATCGACCAGATACTGAGTGTTGTCGCGGTATTGAGGAGAGGAAGCAGTCGCCCCTCCTAGCCTGGACGTGACTGACTCCACGGCATGAATCACCGCGTCGCAAAAATCAGTGATGTACAGGAAAAAAGGCCTGCCGCATTCACTGCGCAGCTCCAAGGTTTTGCTCGCACACGCACGGGACATTTTGATAGCGGCCCACGCTGCCTCTTTGTTGAGGCCCGGTGCGGGATAACGGCGAAACTCATCCCAGTGCAAATACCCACCTTTGTCGTCGATCGCCTTGAAAGTGCGAGCCAGCTCGAAAATTTCCAGGCCGTGGCGTTTTAATAACACCTCGAAATCAACCGGTTTCCGGATCTTAGCCATGGCCGAAACTCAATTTATTAAAATTGAGTTGATCGTTGCGTACGGACCTGAAGGTGTCAAGGTCTACCGCGCAGTCATGTCTCGCGCTTGACCTTCAAATGCCGCGCATACCAAGGCCGCCGCGGTACGCGTTTGAACAACCCCTTGAGCAGGTCCTCATCGGCGCCGAAGGTAATACGCAGGGCCAGTTTCATGATTTCCGGGTCCATTTCCATCGAGCGACCCTGCTGCAAGCCCGGCGTGGTGCTGCAACCGTGGGTGTCCGGGCCCAGCCAGGGGTCGCCCACTTCAACCCAACGCCCCGGCGCAAACCAGGCCACACCGTTGACTTCAAGGCGACGCACTTCGCCCGGATTGAAGCGCTCGTGGGCGCGGAACCAGTCTTCGATGCGGTCATCGATCCAGCCGTGGAAGTGCCAGAACACCGGATTGACGTGGGATGAAAACGGATCGCCAAGGAAGTCATTCTCAGGCGCATACCAGCGTGCCGAGAAGTCTGCTGGGTCACGGGCGAACGGCACAGGTGCGCCGTTGGACGGGTCGCGGGGCACCGAGGCCCACCGCATGTGCAGCCAGTCGTGCAGGCCCAGTTCCATCTCCGAGCCCAACTGGCCCAGTGTCAACTTGGCCAGGTAGCGCGGGTCGCGGTACTGGGATTCCCAGACCTGGAAGTTGCTGTGGTAGGTCTCGGCCGTCTTGATATCACTGACCCACTGGGTGTAGTCGGCGTCGTCCGGCGCCGACCAACAGGGCGGCAGCGCGAAGCCGTCGTGGTTGTCGAAGTAGCGCACAAAGCCCAGGCGATCACGCTCCAGCGCCGGTTGCGGCGCGGGGAATTGCGGCCACGACGGCAGGTCTTGCATGGAGCGCGCAGTACCGAGCATATGCCGGTGCATGAAGAAGAAGTCGATGCCCGAGCCATTGCGATCCTTGCGTTTGCCGCGGGCATCGCGCTCCTGGCCACGGGGCCCCGGTTGCCAGCCGATGCCACGCAGGGCCTCGCGTTTTTCTTCGGAGAGCTTGTGCCACTGGTCACGCGTGGCGTGCCACAGTTGGTGAAACAGGCGATGTTCGGGAGAAACCAGCCAGGCCAGCAACGTGGGATTCAGACCGATGCGTTGTCGAGCCTCGGGGAACAGCTGTTTGTGCGCGATGAAACGATTGTCGCGCTCGATCAACGCCAGGGGGCGATCGAGGTCGAGGATTTGCCCGCTGAGCGTGGCGCTGCCGGCATTGCCGAAGGCAGCCCAGACTTCATCCAGGGTCATCTTGAACTCATAGGCCGGCACACCGCCGACTGAGTCGCGGTCGATCAACCGCCAATAGAGCACGGCGCTCTCGCCCGTCAGCAGGTCGCCCAAGACTCGATAGCGTGGCTCGCCGTCGGCACGCAGGTTTTCGGCGGTATCCAGGTAACCCCGCAGCCCACGGCCACGAGGGGCGATGTCGAGCAGCAGCTCCAGGCCGTGCAACGGCAAACCCGCAAGGCCGGCATCGCGCCCTGCCAGGCGCAGGCTCCAGACGCCGCGCAGGGTGTTCGCCAGGTGCTGGCCCTGGGTGTCGGCCAGGTCCACCGTGGCTTCGCCGGGGGTGATGGGGAATTCTTCTTCCCGCGTCAGCTCGCGATGGGCATAAAAGGCCGCCGGCACGGCCGCGCCGGTCAGCGCCAGGCCTGCGATGAACCCACGTCGAGAGATTGTCATTGGCTACCTTAGGAAACGGCTTGATCAGAGCTAGAACGTTTGCAGCCCGCTGAAATTTACCGTCGCGCCAGCGCCGCCTAAATTTCCCCCGCCAGCGCTCGTTCTTCCCTGATAGCAAAGGCCGCAACTGACTGAGATGGCAATGACAAAATCACGTTCGAAAAAGGCGTTGTATATCGGCCTGCCGTTGGCCCTGGCTATCGGCGCCGGGGTCGGTTTTCTGGTCTGGGACCAATGGTTCAAGGGCAACGCCGGCTACCCGCTGGAGGTGATCAAGCAGGCCAATGAAATGCAGGATCGCCTGTTGTCGTTCGACAGCCACATCACCCTGCCCCTGGATTTCGGTACGGCAGGCAATGAGGCCGACAAGGATGGCAGCGGCCAGTTCGACCTGGCCAAGGCGGCGCGGGGCCGATTGTCGGGTGCCGCACTGACGATCTTCGGCTGGCCGGAGATCTGGAACGGCGACAACGCCCCGCACAAGCCCACCGACGGTTTTGTCGAAGAGGCCCGCCACGAGCAGGAGGTGCGCTACAAGATCATCTCCGGCATGGTGCGCGACTTTCCCAACCAGGTGGGCATCGCCTACACCCCGGACGATATGCGGCGCCTGCACGGCGAAGGCAAGTTCGCGATCTTTATCAGCATGCTCAACGCCTACCCGCTGGGCAACGACCTCAACCAGCTGGACCTGTGGGCTGCACGCGGCATGCGCATGTTCGGGTTCAGCTACATCGGCAACAACGCCTGGTCCGACTCTTCGCGCCCGCTGCCGTTTTTCAATGACTCCCCCGACGCCCTTGAAGGCCTGTCGCCGATCGGCCGGCAGGCGGTGCATCGCCTGAATGACCTGGGCGTGATCATCGATGTGTCGCAGATGTCGACCAAGGCCCTGGAACAAGTCGCGCAGTTGAGCCGCACGCCGATAGTGGCATCCCACTCGGCGCCTCGGGCGTCGGTGGATATCCCGCGCAACCTCAGCGACAAAGAACTGCAACTGATCAAGAACAGCGGCGGCGTGGTGCAGGTGGTGGGCTTCCCCGCGTACCTGCGCCCCTTGAGCCAGCCGACCCAGGACAAGCTCAACACCCTGCGCGCACGCTTCGACCTGCCACCACTGCCCAACCTGGCCATGGCCTTGATGCCCGGCGATGCAATCATTGCCGCCTGGCCCGAGCAACGCTTCGGCGAGTATGCCGGCGCGCTGTACGCCATCCTTGAAGAAGAACCCAAGGCCACCCTCAAGGACCTGGGAGACGCCATCGACTACACCGTGCGCAAGATCGGCATCGATCACGTCGGCATCGCCTCGGACTTCAACGACGGCGGCGGTTTGCAGGGCTGGGAGAACGTTGGCGAAGTACGCAACGTCACCGCCGAATTGATCCAGCGCGGCTACTCCGAAGCCGATATTGCCAAACTGTGGGGCGGCAACTTCCTGCGGGTGTGGGACCAGGTACAAAAAGCCGCCAAACCATTGGCCAATCGCTAACCAGCACGAAGTAAGTCCATGACCGACCGCCGTACATTTCTCAAGCAGGCCGGCGTCTTTGCCGCGAGCCTGCCACTGGGCGCCGCACTGCTGCCCGAGGCACTGGCAGCCACTACAAACGACCCATGGACGGGACTCAAACAGCTGTTCAACCAGGATCCGGACTACCTGCACTTTTCCAACTTCCTGGTGGCTTCGCACCCCAAGCCGGTGCGCGAAGCCATTGAACGCTACCGCCAGCAGATCGATCGCAACCCCGGGCTGGCCATGGACTGGGACCTGCAGGAGACCTGGAAGCGCGAAGGCCAGGTACGCGAGTGGGCCGGCCGCTATTTGAAGGCCAAACCCGCACAGATCGCCCTCACCGGTAGCACGTCCGAAGGGCTGGCGATGATTTACGGCGGGATCAAGGTGCGCGCCGACCAGGAAATCCTCACCACCGTGCACGAGCACTATGCCACCGAGTTCAGCCTGGATTTCAGAGTGCGCAAGGAGCAGACCCAGGTTCGTAAAATACGCCTGTTCGAAAACGCCAATCAGGTATCGGTCGATGAGGTGCTGAGCAATATCCAGCGCAATATCCGCCCCAACACTCGCGTATTGGGCATGACGTGGGTGCAGTCGGGCAGCGGCGTGAAATTGCCCATCGGCGAGATCGGCAAGCTGGTGGACGAACACAACCGCAACCGCGACGAGCCGGACCGCATTCTCTATGTGGTCGACGGCGTGCACGGCTTCGGCGTCGAGAACCTCGACTTCCCGGACATGCACTGCGACTTCTTTATATCAGGCACCCACAAGTGGATGTTCGGCCCGCGCGGCACCGGCCTGGTGTGCGCCCGCGAGACCGAAAACAAATACGTCACACCGATGATACCGACCTTCTCGGAAGACAAGGACTTCGCCACGACCATGACACCCGGCGGCTACCACGCCTTCGAACATCGCTGGGCCGCCGACGAAGCCTTCAAGTTGCACCTGCAGTTGGGCAAGGCGCCGGTACAGGCACGCATCCATGCGCTCAATACCGAACTGAAAGACCAGTTGCTGGCTCACTCGCAGATCGAACTGGTCACACCACGCAGCCCCGAGCTGTCGGCGGGCTTCACCTTCTTTCGGGTCAAGGGCCAGGACAGCGATGAAGTCGCGGCCCACCTGATGAAAAACCGCGTGGTGGTGGACGCGGTAGACCGTGACGTCGGCCCGGTCATTCGTACCTCGCCCGGCCTGCTCAACAACTCGGCCGAGATCCAGCGCTTCATGACCTTGCTGAGCCAGCGATTATGACCTTTTTCCCTTTGAACGAGATGCCCACATGACTCCATCCCGACTCAAACCCCTGACCGCCCTGGCGCTCACCGCCCTGTGTGGGGCCCTGCTGCCCAACCTGGCCCAGGCTGCCGCCCCGCAGCCGGGCAAGGTCTTCAAGGACTGCAAGGACTGCCCCGAGATGGTGGTGCTGCCCGCCGGCACCTTCACCATGGGCACCCCGGACGATGAAGTGGGGCGCGAGCCCGATGAAGGCCCGATGCATGAAGTGACCTTTGCCAAGCCGTTCGCCATGAGCCGTTTCCACATCACCGCCGGCGAATGGGACAGTTACGTGCGCCAGACCGGCGTGAAGATCGCCAACGGCGACGACCGCCCCGGCCGCGAATGTATCGCCAGCAAGCCACGCTACCCCCAGGGCCCACGCCAGCCGGCAGTGTGCATGGACATGGACGACATCAAGCAATACGTGAGTTGGTTGTCGAAGAAGACCGGACACACGTACCACATGGTCAGCGAGGCCCAGCGTGAATACGCCGCGCGCGCCGGTACCACCGGACCGTTCCCCTTCCCGTTCGACGAGGGCAAGGGCTACAGCATCGCCAGGCACGCCAACACTTACGGCCCGGCGGACGGCTATAGCTATTCGTCGCCGGTAGGCAGCTACCCGCCGAATGCGTTCGGGATGTATGACATGCACGGCAATGTGTATGAGCGGCTAGCCGATTGCGAACACCCGAACTACATCGGCGCACCGACTGATGGCAGTGCGTGGGTGGAGCCGAACTGTGAGGCTTACCAGATTCGCGGCAATGACTGGGGTGAGGCGCCGGTGTTTTCGCGCTCGGGGAATCGCAATAACATCTATCCGCAGACGCGCGGCGACTGGATTGGGTTTCGGGTAGTGCGCGAGCTCTAAATTGTGGGAGGGGGCTTGCTCCCGATAGCGGTGTGTCAGCCACCCATGCATTGACTGACATGCCCTCATCGGGAGCAAGCCCCCTCTCACATTTAGACCCCATGCATCAGCAAGATTGTGCTCAGTCTTGCTTGGCCAACAGCTCCAAGCCTTCGTGCAGCGCCGGGAACAGGCTGTTATTGAAGTTGTTCCAGCGCAGTTCGAGGATGGTGTCCTCGGGCGAAATCTCTGTCTTGAGCACGTCGTGGAACACTTCGCCGGAGTCGATACCGTTATCCACGTAATGGAACGATGCACCGGTCAGGTACAGCGGCTCGCACGGCTGCGTCTGCCTGGTCGCCCAATCTACAACCGCTTGCCCACGCGCACCGTACAACGCATTCCAGGTGGCATAGGCCCCACGGCGCTCGTAAGGCGATTCGATGCGGGTGATGCCCGGATGAATGTTCATGATGCGCCGCGCAAACGGCGCGCCCGGACGCACCAGTTCATCGAGGATAACCAGCAAACCGTCAAGCACCACGATGTCGGCCTTCAACTCCACCAGGGTGTCATGCAGGCGCCGCTCGAAATCCTGCTTGCCGGCGATATGTTCGGCGCTGCCCCGTGGCAGCCGGCGATAGGTGGACGGCACGCTCAGCAGCAGGTCATTGACCAACTTGCCCTGCACGCGCAAATCCGCCGGGTACAACCACTGGCGGCCCGGCTTGCAGGAGAAGCCATAGTCCGCGACCAACTGCTGGTCACGCGGGTTTTGCTCATCGTCGTCATACACCACGCCCACCAGGTTGTAGACCTCGCCCAGCGGCGTGTCGTTGAGCGAGCCCACCAGAAACTCCAGCACCGACTTCATGTAGCGCTCGTGGTCCTTATAGGCCACCGGCTGCCCGGCCTTGTCGGCAGCGGCATTTCTCAGGGACCAGACATACACCAGGTTCTTTTTCGTCATTTGTTTCGCTCTCGCTGAAAGGGCCACGCACAGCGTCGATACGCGTGCGCCTACACAACAAGAACGAACCAGGCCCCAGGCAATTTATCGCCCACGGCCACCGCCCGGCACAGCGAGCTAAATAGTCACGCCGGCACTTCGTTTGTCATGGGTAAGGGTCTGTGTGCCCAGCCCCCTCTTTTTCATTTCCCGGGAAGTATTTATGACCGACCCCAAGCGCGGCGCCTTCAGAGGTTTGCTCGCATTGCTCCGGCCCTTTCGCACCATTGTGACGGTCTCCGTCGCCCTCGGCATGGTCGGCGGCCTGGCCATCACCCTGCTGCTGGCAACCATCAACAATGCTCTGCATTCCGAGGGCGGCATGACACAGGGCGTGGTCCTGACCTTTGCCGCCTTGTGCGTGGTGGCGCTTATCAGTTCGATCATTTCCGACATCGGCACCAACTATGTCGGGCAACGGATCATTGCCGCCCTGCGCAAGGATCTGGGTGAAAAGGTGCTGTCAGCTCCGATCGGGCAGATCGAGCAGTATCGCTCCCACCGCCTGATCCCGGTGCTGACCCACGACGTGGACACCATCAGCGATTTTTCCTTTGCCTTCACACCCCTGGCCATCGCCGCCACCGTCACCCTGGGTTGCCTCGGTTACCTGGCTTACCTGTCGGTGCCGATGTTTCTGATGATGGTGGTCGCGATCATTGTCGGTAGCGCCGTGCAGTTCATTGCCGGCGGCAAAGGCATCCAGGGCTTCGACCTGGCCCGCAGCCACGAGGATGAATTGCAGCGCTATTACAATGCGATTGCCTCCGGCGCGAAGGAATTGCGCATGCACCGCCCGCGGCGGTTTCGCATGAACACCCATCGCATCCAGGAAACCGCTGACCGCATCAGCGACATCCAGGTGCGCTCGGTCAATATTTATATTCTGGCCAAGACCTTCGGCTCGATGCTGTTCTTCGTGGTCATCGGCCTGGCTTTGGCGATGCAGGCGTACAACCCCAACCCTGACCCTGCGGTGATTACTGGTTTCGTGCTGGTGCTGTTGTACATGAAGGGTCCACTGGAGCACCTGCTGGGTTACTTGCCGGTTGTGGGCAAGGCCAAGATTGCCTTTGGGCGCATCAGCGAACTGTCGGAGCGTTTTTCTTCGCCCGAGCCCCACTTGTTGATGGACGACAGTGAAGCGCCAAAGCCGCTGGTCAACAGCCTTGAACTGCGTGGCGTCAGCTACAGCCCACCAGCGGTAGAAGGCAGCCAGCCGTTCCATCTGGGGCCGATCAACCTCAGCATCAAGCAAGGCGATATCGTATTTATCGTCGGCGAAAACGGTAGCGGCAAGACCACCTTGATCAAGCTGCTGCTGGGCTTGTATCCGCCTCAGGCCGGCGAGATTGTGCTCAACGGCACAGCGGTGACCGACCCTGAACGCGACGATTATCGGCAGTTGTTCACTACGGTGTTTTCTGACTACTACCTGTTCGACGATTTGGTACAAGGCAGCGCCGCCCAGTCCCTGGACAGCGCGACCAAATACCTGGAACGCCTGGAAATCGCGCACAAGGTCAGCGTCAAGGATGGCGTGTTCAGCACCACCGACCTGTCCACCGGCCAACGCAAACGCCTGGCCCTGGTCAATGCCTGGCTGGAGGAGCGCCCGGTACTGGTGTTCGACGAATGGGCTGCCGACCAGGACCCGGCCTTTCGCCGCATCTTCTACACCGAGCTACTGCCGGACCTCAAACGCCTGGGCAAGACCATCATCGTGATCAGCCATGACGACCGTTATTTCGACATTGCCGACCAATTGGTGCGCCTGCGCGCCGGCCAGGTGGTGCATGAAATGGAGCCTGCATGATGCATCGGAATATTTTTTCCGGTTTTGCGAAGTAGTAACGTCTCACTAGTGGTAATGAGAACCAACCTCAATAAACACTTATAATTGCCCACTTAAAACACAGAAGAGAAAGCATCCATGCCAGCACGACTCGGTCTCAGCCCCCTGAGCAAAGCGCTATCCATGCGCCGGGCCCTGAACATCAACCTCTTGCCGAGTACCCTGGCGCTGGCTGTGTCGATGCCAATTGCAGGTTATGTGCAAGCCCAGGAGATCGAGCTGAATATTCCTGCACAGTCGCTGGGGAGCGCACTGCAGGAATTTGGCCGCCAGACCAATGTGCAAGTGCTGTACAGCCCAGGCGACGTACAGGGCAAGAACAGCCGCGCCGTCAAGGGCAAGATGCAGCCGCAGCAGGCCATTGACGCGTTGCTGGCTGGCAGCCAGACCACCTATAGCCTCAATGGCAATACCTTGACCGTTGCCGCCGCCAGCAGCGGTGGCGGGCTGGAGCTGAGCCCCACTGAGGTGACCGCCAACTACTTGGGCAACATCACCGAAGGTTCCGGTTCCTACACGCCGGGCACCATTGCCACGGCTACGCGCCTGACCCTGACGCCGCGGCAAACGCCGCAGTCGATCACCGTGGTCACCCGCCAGCACATCGAGGACTTCGGCCTCAACAACATGGATGACGTGATGCGCCACACCCCGGGCATCACCGTGTCAGCCTATGACTCCGACCGCACCAACTACTACTCTCGTGGTTTTTCGGTCAACAGTTTCCAGTACGACGGTATCCCGTCCACCGTGCGCAACGTTGGTTATTCGGCGGGCAACACCCTCAGCGACATGGCGATCTATGATCGTGTCGAAATCCTCAAGGGGGCCACGGGCCTGCTCAATGGCGCGGGCTCATTGGGCGCTACCATCAACCTGATCCGCAAGAAACCCACCTCGGATTTCAAGGGCCACGTCCAACTGGGCGCGGGCTCCTGGGACAACTACCGCAGCGAAGTGGATGTCAGCGGCCCGTTGACCGACAGCGGCAATGTCCGTGGGCGTGCGGTGGCGGCATACCAGGACAAAAAGTCCTTCATGGACCACTACTCGCGCAAGACCGAGACCTACTACGGCATCACCGAATTCGACCTCTCCCCGGACACCATGCTGACGGTGGGCTTCGATTACCAGGACAACATTCCGCAGGGGTCGAGCTGGTCCGGGTCCTTCCCGCTGGTCAACTCCAACGGCAGCATCAACAAGATGCCCCGCTCGTATAACAACGGCACCACCTGGAGTTCCTGGGAGCAGAACACCCGTACCGCCTTCGCCATGCTCGAACATGACATGGGTGACGGCTGGGTCACCAAATTCCAGCTAGACCACAAGATCAACAGCTACCATGCCGACCTGGGTTCGATTCAATTCGTCCAGCCAGCAGCCGATGGCACCGCCGAGATTAATGGCCAGAAATACACCGGAGAGACCAAGAGCACCTCGGCTGACCTCTACGCCACCGGGCCGTTCAGCCTGTTTGGCCGCGAACATGAACTGGTGGTGGGTGGCTCCATCGGCACCTCGCGCTGGCAAGGCAAGGGCTACTGGACGCCGGAATGGCCAGGCGGTAACAAGGTCGACTTCTATAACTGGAACGGCCATATCGCCAAGCCGATCTACGGCCCGGCCCAACAGCACATCGATGACACCATCCGCCAGACCGGCTACTACCTGACCGCACGCTTTAACGTGATAGACGACCTGAACGTGATCCTGGGTGGGCGCGTGGCCAACTATCACGTCACCGGCAACAATCCTTCCTACAAGGAAACGGGTCGCTTTATTCCCTACGCCGGCGTGATCTACGACCTCAACGACAACTTCTCGGTATACGCCAGCTACACCGATATTTTCCAACCCCAGGAAAGCACCTATAAGGACCGCAACGAAAAACTGCTGGAACCGGACGAAGGACAGAACTACGAGTTGGGCCTGAAAGGCGAGTTTTTCGACGGCCGCCTCAACACCAGCATCGCTTACTTCGAAGTGCATGAGACCAACCGCCCGATCTCGGACGATGCCTATAACAACCAAGTACCAGCCCCGCAAAACTGGGCGTTCAAGGGCTCCAAAGCCGTCACCAAGGGATATGAAGCAGAGATCTCCGGTGAGTTGAGCCCAGGCTGGCAACTGCAGGGTGGCTACACCCACAAGATCGTACGAGACGAAGACGACAAGAAGCTCTCTACCTTCGAGCCCGAGCATCAGGTCAACCTGAATACCACCTACAAGCTCAAGGGCGACCTGGACAAGTTCACCATCGGTGGCGGGGTACGCTGGCAGACCAAGGGCTGGAACTCAATCTGGAACGAGCCGCTCAAGCAAGATCAGGACATCACCCAGGAATCCTACTGGTTGGTGGACTTGATGACTCGCTACCAGGTCACCAAGAACCTTTCGGCCACCGTCAACTTCAACAATATCTTCGACAAGTCCTACTACAGCAACGTGGGCTTCTATAATTCGGCCGCCTACGGCGAGCCACGCAACGTGATGGTCAGCACCCGCTGGGACTTCTGATCGCACCCCTTGATCGACCGCACGCCCGGTGAGAGTTGAACGCTCACCGGGCGTTTTTTGTCGTACGAAAATAGTCTGTGGCTGCTTCATTGATCGGCATCGGCTAAAAAGACTATGCCGCTCACCCACAAAAAACCCGGATACAGGATCCGGGCTTCTCGTAAAGCGGCGGCTTACCTCATCGCATCCGCCAAACTGCTGATGAACACTGCGCTGTCGATAATGCCGTCATGATCAGTTTCAATCATCACCGAGCGCTCGATACGCCCCTGGCTGATCACCGTCGCCATTTGCTGCTCAATCACGTCCTTGAATCGCCCTGCCTGGCTCTTGGCTGCCCACCAGCAACTGATGGGAGCCTTGATCGGCTTGAAGTCAGCCTGCAGCAAGCGCTCACTCAGTGCCCGGTCAACGTCCCAGGATATCTGCGCCTCATTGCCACGCAGCAGTTCCTCTTTGACGGCAGTAAATGCTTCGCCCAAGGTCTGTTCAGCCCAGCTCACGAATCCCAGCCATTGCTGCGCTTCATCCTCGGTATCCCGCCGGCATTGCTGCCAGGCACCCTGGATGGACTCGGCAAATTCGGGGAACATCACCCCCAACAAGGCGGCACGGCGCTCATTGGCTGAGACTTCGAGGTCGTCCTCGACCTCCACAGCATCCCAGTAGGGTTTGACCCACTGCGGCGGCGCAGCGTCGATCCAGCCTACAAACTCAACCTCGCGGCCGGCTTGCTCCAGGCCGTAGGCCACTTCCATGGCCAGATTACCGCCCAACGACCAGCCGGCCAGGCGGAACGCGCCATGGGGTTGGGCCGCCAACAATTGCGCGGTGTAATCCTCGACCATCACCTGCCAATGCGGCACCGCGGCGCCGTCTTCAGCCAATGCGCGACACATTACCCCGTACACCGGGCGCTGCTCACGCAGGGCCAGAGCAATCGCGGTGTAGCAATGCACCGAGCCGAAGCTTGGGTGGAACATGAACAACGGCGTGCCTTGCGTCTGCTGGTTAAGCTTGACGATCAACGACGCTCGGCTATCGCCCTGCAAGCACTTGACCTGCCCCGCCACGGTGGGGTTAAGCATCAATTGGCTGACGGACAGGTTCACGCCGCTGACCTTGCGAATCCGCTCCTTGAGCATCAGCACCCGCAGCGAATGGCCGCCGAGTTCGAAGAAATTGTCGCGAAGCCCCACACGCTCCACTTCCAGAACCTCGCGCCAGATCGCCGCGATCTGCTGCTCGATCTCGGTGACAGGTGCCTGGTGTTGCTCAGCGCTCTGAGCCTCAGGCTTGGGCAGTGCCTTACGGTCCAACTTGCCGTTCGGGCTCAGCGGCATCTGCGTCAGCACCACCCACTGCGCTGGGACCATGTAGTCCGGCAACTGCGCGGCCAGGTACGCAACCACCGCCGCTTTCCAATCCTCAAGCGGCTGTTGCAGCACCAGGTAACCCACCAGGTGCGTGCCGTCCACCGCCAGCACTGCGGCTTCGCGGACACTGTCGAGCTCCAGCAGGCGCGCTTCGATTTCTCCCAACTCGATACGCAGGCCACGCAGTTTGACCTGATGGTCCATGCGCCCGGCATATTCGATCACGCCATCGTCGCGATAACGCGCCAGGTCGCCGGTGCGATACAGACGTGTGCCGCTACCGAACGGGTCAGTCACAAAACGCTCAGCGGTGAGTGCCGCGCGGCGATGGTAACCCCGCGCCAAGCCAATACCGCCCAAGTACAATTCACCCAACACGCCCACCGGTGCCGGCTCCAGATTGTCATCCAACACGTAGCAACCCAGGTTGGCAATCGGTCGGCCAATCGGCACGGCATCGCGGCCTTCCTCGACACAAGTCCAGTGGGTCACATCGATAGCCGCTTCGGTGGGACCGTACAGGTTGTACAACCCGGCGTGGGGTAACTTGGCGAACACCTGTTGCTGGGCGTCCACGGGCAATGCCTCACCGCTGCAGACGATGCGTTGCAGGCTCTGGCACGAAGCAACTGCCGCGTCTTGCAAGAACGCTTGCAGCATGGACGGCACGAAATGCAGCGTGGTGATCTGCTGCGAGTTGATCAGGCTCACCAGCCTGGCAGGGTCACGATGATCCCCCGGCGCCGCCACCACCAGGCGGGCGCCGGTCATCAACGGCCAGAAGAACTCCCACACCGACACGTCAAAGCTGAACGGGGTTTTCTGCAATACGCTGTCGCGGGCGTCCAGACCATAGGCCTGCTGCATCCAGCACAGGCGGTTGGTCAGTGCTTTATGGCGGTTGCCGGCGCCCTTGGGTTGGCCGGTGGAACCGGAGGTGTAGATCACGTAGGCGAGGTTTTCGCCATGCACGGTAATATCCGGGTTGTGGCTGCCGAACGCCTCCAACCAGGCATCGCCCTGCTCCAGCACCAGAGTGTTCACACCCGCTGGAACCGGCAGCTGCGCCAGCAGGTGGGTCTGGGTCAACAGCAGTTGTACGCCACTGTCTTGCAGCATGTAGGCCAGGCGGTCACCGGGGTATTCCGGGTCCAGCGGCACATAGGCGCCACCGGCCTTGAGCACCGCCAACAGGCCGACCACCATTTCCACCGAGCGCTCCAGCGCCAGGCCCACCAGCACATCCGGGCCGACTCCGGCAGCTATCAAGCGGTGCGCCAGCCGGTTGGCCCGGGCGTTCAACGCGCTGTAACTCAGGGTTTGCCCGTCAAACACCAACGCCTGCGCATCCGGCGTGCGCAATACCTGAGCCTCGATCAAGCGGTGTACTGCTTGATCGAGCGGGTAGTCCACCGCCGTGGCATTCCAATCCTGCACCACCAACTGACGCTCGGCCTGCGCCAGTGACGGCAACGCGCCAAGACGTTGACTGCCATCGGTGGCCAGGGCCAGCAGCAACTGCTGGAAGTGCTCGGCCAAGCGCTGGATATGCGCGGTGCTGAAGACCTGGCGGGCGTAATTGAATTCCAGGCCCAGTGTCTCGCCGAGGGCCAACAACACGGTCAATGGATAGTGGGTCTGCTCCAGGCTGTGCACTGCACCAAACCGCAACCCCGACGGTGCACCCTGCTCCAGCGCCTCGGACACCGGATAATTTTCAAACACCAGGATACTGTCGAACAGGGCTTCACCGCCCAGCCCGGCCCAACGCTGGATCTCGAACAGCGGCGTGTGTTCTTGCTCACGCAAGCCAACGTTCTGCTGCTGGAGTTGCTGCAACCAGTGGCTGACCGACATCTGCGCATCCGGCGTCGCCACCACGGGCAGCGTGTTGATGAACAATCCGACCTGCTGTTCAATCCCGCGAAGTTGCGCCGGACGCCCTGCCACCGTGGCGCCGAAGGCTACGGTGGCTTGCCCGGTGTGGTGATGCAACAGCAACAACCAGGCGCCTTGCACCAGGGTATTGAGGGTCACCTTGTGGCGCTGGGCAAAGGTTCTAAGCTGTTCGGTTTGCGCGGCATCCAGGCTCAAGCGATGTTCGCCATTGACCGCCAGGACCGCGTCCGCCTCAGACTGTGCGGAACGGGACAGACGCGTAGGCTCTTGCAGGCTGGCCAGTTGGTCTTTCCAGAACGCTTGACTGGCAGCTTTATCCTGCGCCTGCAGCCAGGCGATATAGTCACGATAACGCCCGGTCGGCGCGGGCAGCGCCTCGCCCGCATACTGTTGCAGCACCTCACCGAACAGCTGCGAACCACTCCAGCCATCCATCAGGATATGGTGATTGGTGTAGATCAGGTGGTAGCTCGATACCCCCGTGCGCACCACCGTCAAGCTCAGCAACGGCGCCTGCTCCAGCACAAAGCCCTGGGCCCGTGCCGACTCGGCCAAGTCATCAAGGGCCTGGTTGCAGTCTGCACGCGTTTGCCAATCCAACTGCACAAACGGCAGGTGCGCCTGCTTGTAGACCACCTGCAAAGGCTGCTCAAGCTCCGCCTGCCAGACAACACCGCTGCGCAGGATCTCATGACGCTCCACCGCCACCTGCCATGCCTGGTGGAAGCGCGCTGCGTCCAGGCCCTGCACATCAATGCGCATCTGGTTGATGTAGTCACCCGAGCCTTCGCCGTACAGCGATTGGAACAACATGCCTTGCTGCATCGGTGACAACGGGTACAGGTCTTCGACCTCGGCCACGTTCAGCGCCAGGCCATCCAACTGTGCCTGGGACAACCGCGCCAGGGGGAAGTCCGACGGCGTCACGCCCTGGTGCGTCGACTCACAGCAGTGGTCGATCAGCGCCTTGAGTTCAGTTGCATATTCATCAGCCAGGCATTGCACCGTCGCTTCATCGAACATCGCCTGGCTGAAGCTCCAGTTCAATTTCAGCTCGCCGCCAAAGACTTGGCCATTGATCTCCAGCCAGTTGCCCAAAGGCGCCTGCTGGCTTTGCTCGGCACCGCTGGCATCACCGGTCGGTGTGAACAGCCCTGGCTGTTCGCCATTGTCAAAACTGGCGTCAAACTGCCCCAGGTAGTTGAAGGTAATACGTGGGCGTGGCAAGGCCGCCAGCGTCAGTTGCGCCTCGGTATCGCCCAGGTATCGCAATGCGCCAAACCCCAGGCCCTTGTCGGGCACGGCGCGCAATTGCTCCTTGATGTGTTTCAGGGAAGTACCCAGGGAGTCAGCGGGAACCAGTTGCAATGGGTAAAGGCTGGTAAACCAACCGACCGTGCGGGTCAGGTCGATCTCATCGAACAGGTCTTCACGACCGTGGCCTTCCAGCCGTATCAACATCGAGGCCTCGCCGCTCCAGCGTGTGATCACCCGCGCCAGGGCGGTGAGCAGCAGGTCGTTGATCTGGGTGCGGTAGGCGCTCGGCGCGTCTTGCAGCAAACGTCGCGTATACGTGCCGTCCAACTGCGTGCTCACGCTCAGCGCCAGCTGATTGCTCAAGCTTGCCTGTGGATCAGCGCCGGGCAAGCCGACCGGGCTGCCTTGCAATTGCGTCTGCCACCAGGCCAGTTGGTGTTGCAGCGCAGCGCTACGGGCATAGGTCTGCAAGCGTGCGGCCCAGGCGCGGGTGGCGCTGGTCTTGGCCGGCAACGCCACAGGAGCGCCCTGCGCCAGTTGCTGGTAAGCGCTTTGCAGGTCTTCAAGCAGGATGCGCCACGACACACCGTCCACCACCAAGTGATGGATCACCAGCAACAAACGCTGGGAGCCATCGGCCAACTGCGCCAACACAGCACGCACTAACGGTCCGATAGCCAGGTCGAGGCTGCGTTGGGCTTCTTCACCCAGGGCGTCCAGCTCCTCGACGCTGTTCAAGGTGGTTTGCCACAACACCTGTTCAGCCTGGTGCTGATCGGGACCGCGGTAAGCTGCGCTCCAGCCTTGCGGCCCCTCGACGAAAGTGCTGCGCAAGGCATCGTGATGCACGATCAACGCCTGCAGTGCCGCCACCAGCAACGGCGCCTGCAACGGCTGGTGCGGTTGCAGCACCACGGACTGGTTCCAGTGGTGACGCTGGGGAATGTCATCGGCAAAGAAGCCTTGTTGCACTGGCAGCAGCAGCAACTCGCCGGTCAGGGCCGACTGGTCCAATTGCACCGTGCCCTCGCCTTCCCGGGCGACGGTCGCCAGGCTTTGCACAGTCTGATGCTGGAACAGATCCTTGGGCGTGAAGCGCACCCCGGCCTGGCGAGCCCGGCTGACCACCTGGATCGAAATGATCGAGTCGCCACCCAGTTCGAAGAAGTTGTCATGCAAGCCGACTTGCGGCAGACGCAGCACGTCGGCCCAGATGGTGGCGATCTTCTGCTCCAACTCGCTCTGAGGTGCCACATACACCTGCTGCATCTGGCTCACATCCGGCAGCGGCAAGCCCTTGCGATCGAGCTTGCCGTTAGGGGTCAGCGGCATACGTTCGAGGAACATCAAGTGCGTCGGCACCATGTAGTCCGGCAAGCGGGATTTCAACGCGCGACGCAAGGTTTCGCGGCCGTTTGATTGAGCGACTGCGTCGTCCAGAAGTGTTGAGTCCAGCGGCACGACATAGGCCACCAACTGCTTGCCGGTCGGGCCCTCCTGAGCCACCACCACGGTTTCACCGACGCTGACCTGCTCGCGCAAACGCGCTTCGATTTCACCCAACTCGATACGGAAACCCCGGATCTTCACCTGATGGTCGACACGGCCCAGGTAGTCCACCACCCCATCCGGACGCCCACGGGTCAGGTCGCCGCTGCGGTACACACGGCTGCCCGGTTTGCCGTATGGGTCCGGCACGAAACGCTCGGCAGTCAGTGCCGGGCGCTCCAGGTAACCCCGGGCCACGCCCTCGCCGCCCAGGTACAACTCGCCTGCCACGCCGATGGGTTGCAGATTGAGTTGCGAATCCAGGACGTAACCGCTGCGGTTGCCGAGCAAGGTGCCGATGGGTGCGTAGACTGCACCGCATGGATCGCCCTTGCGCGCTTTCCACAACAACGGCGTAACCACGGTTTCGGTAGGGCCGTAGCCGTTGAACAGGTACTTGGGTTTCAGCGCGCGCCAAGCCAGGTCATAGCTGGCTTGAGCAACGGCATCACCGCCAAAGCAATACACCCGTACCGCCGGTGGGTTGCCGTCGCGCTCGGCATGTTCGGCCAACTGTTGCAGGTACACCGGCGGGAAGACCGCCATGGTCACGTTATGGCGGTGCATCTGCTCATAGGTGTATTCGGGCAACCACAGGCTGTCATCACGGATCAACACGCTGGCGCCGTTGATCAACGGGTGCATCCAGCCTTCGTGGGAGCCGTCGAAGGCGAACGACATAAAGTGCAGTTCGCAATCGGCCGGCGAGGTTTCATAGCGCTCGCCGGTAGCGATAATGTGCGCCACCAACGGCCCGTGAGACACCGCCACGCCCTTGGGCAGGCCGGTGGAACCGGAGGTGTAGATCACGTAGGCGAGGTTGTCGCCGTCCAGCGCCACATTCGGTGCTGTTTCGCTATAACTTGACCAGGCGTGTACCTGATCCACCGCCAAGGCTTCCAGGCCCTCCGGGATCGGCAACCGCTGCTGCACTGCCGAATGGGTCAGCAGCAATTTCGAGCGGCTGTCCTGCATCATGTAGAGCAAGCGATCACGGGGGTACTCGATATCCAGCGGCACATACACGCCACCGGCTTTCATCACCGCCAGGAACGCCACCATGATTTCGGCACTGCGCGGCATGGCAATGGCCACGCGCACTTCCGGGCCGACGCCACGGGCAATCAGGGCATGAGCCAGACGGTTGGCCTGGCGATCCAGTTCGGCGTAGCTCAGGGTTTGCGCGTCGAACTTCACCGCCACCGCCGTCGGGTTTTCCCGGGCGCGATCGGCAAACAATTCGTGCACCCAGCGCTCGGCCGAGAAGCCAGAATCCGTGCGGTTCCAGAGTTGCAGGATCTGTTGTTGTTCGGCCGCGTCCAGCAAGCTCAACTGACTGAGCTGCTGCCGCGGGTTGGCAACCATCCCCTGCAGCAGGTTCTGCCAGTGGCGCGCCATGCGTTGCACAGTGCCAGCTTCGAACAGGTCCTGGGCATAACCCAGGGTGGCCCATATGCCTTCGGTAGACTCCTGGATATCCAGGTCCAGGTCGAAATGAGCGGTCTTGCTTTCCCACTCCAGCCCTTGCACCTGCAACGCTGGCAATTGGCGCTGAACCTGGACCTGGCCGACATCGGTCTGGTGGTTGAACATGACCTGAAACAACGGGTTGTGACTCAGGCTACGCTCAGGTTGCAGAGCTTCCACCAGTTGTTCGAACGGCAAGTCCTGGTGGGCCTGGGCCTCGACCGCGCGTTGCCGAACGTGCTGCAACAACTGCTCGACACTCATCTGCCCATGCACATCCGCCTTGAGCACCTGAGTGTTGACGAAAAAGCCGATCAGCCGCTCGGTCTCGCTGCGATTGCGGTTGGCAATCGGCACACCGACGCGTATTTCTTCCTGTCCGCTGTAGCGGTGCAACAAAGTCTGGAACGATGCCAGCAGCAACATGAACAGGGTCACGCCCTGCTCTTGCGCCAACACCTTGAGGCCCTGAGTGAGTTCGGGCGCCAGCTCGAAGGCCAGGCGCGCGCCACGGTGGCTCTGCACCGCCGGGCGCTGGTGGTCGAACGGCAACTCCAGCACGCTCTGCTCACCGCCCAACAGCTCACGCCAGTAGGCCAGTTGACGTTGCTTCTCGCCGGCGTCCATCCAGTTACGCTGCCATACGGCATAATCGGCGTACTGGATCGGCAACACCGGTAGCGGCACATCCTGGCCTTGGCTGTAACCGGCATACAACTGCACCAACTCCTCGACCACCAACTGCATTGACCAACCATCGGAGACGATATGATGCTGCACCAGCACCAACACATGCTCGTCGGCGGCCAGGCGCAGCAACGTCACGCGTAGCAACGGGCCCTGCTGCAGGTCGAACGGCTGGGCAATCAACGCTTCTACCCGGGCCTGAAGCTGGGCCTCATCGACATCAGCCTGGGTGATCGGCAAGGCCACCTGCGGTTCAATCACTTGCACCGCGCCGTCGTGATCCTGGCGAATATGGGTGCGCAAGCTTTCATGGCGCGCCAGCAAGCTATCGAAACTGTGCTGAAGCGCGCCTAGATCCAACTGCCCTTTCAAGCGTAATGCACTGGGGATGTGATACGCCGCACTCTGGGGCTCCAGTTGCCACAGAAACCATTGACGCTCCTGGGCATAAGACAACGGCAACGGCTGCTCGCGGCCCGCCGGCAGCAGAGGTGGCGCCGTCGGCATCGGGCTGTCCTGGGCCTGCAAGGCGGTGACAAATGCCTCCAGGCGTGGGTGTTCGAACACGGCCTTGAGCGGCACTTCCAGGCTCAGGGTCTGGCGAATCCGTGATACCACCTGCATCGCCAACAGCGAATGCCCGCCCAGTTCGAAAAAGTGCTGGTTCAGGCCCACGTGCTCGGCGCCGAGGATATCCGCCCAGATCGCTGCCACCTGTTGCTGCAACGGCGTGACCGGCGCCAGCCAGTCCTGTTGCAAGGCGGCGGCTTCGGGTTTGGGCAGCGCCTGGCGGTCCAGCTTGCCGTTGGGGTTCAAAGGCATGTGGTCGAGGAAGATCAGGTGCGCTGGCACCATGTAGTCCGGCAGGTGTTCACGCAAGGTCAGCATCAGTTGTTCGCCAGCCTCCGCGCGCTCGGTTTCAGACAGCGTCTGCGCCGGCACCAGGTAGGCCACCAGTTGGTTGTCAGCCGCCAGCAACAAGGCTTCACGCACACTGTCCTGAGCCAGCAGTACGCTTTCAATCTCACCCAGTTCAATGCGGAAACCACGGATCTTGACCTGGTGGTCGACCCGCCCGACATACTCCACCACGCCGTCGGCGCGATAACGCGCCAGGTCGCCCGTGCGGTACAGGCGCTCGCCTGCCGCGCCGAACGGGTCCGCGACGAAACGTTCGGCAGTCAGGCCCGGCCGTTGTAAATAAGCGCGGGCCAAGCCACTGGCGCTGGCGATATAGAGTTCACCGACTGCGCCCAGCGCCAGCAAGTTCAGGTCGCGGTCCAGCACATACAGGCCACGCCCTGGCAGCGCCCGGCCAATCGGGCTGGCACCGGCGGCGCTGACGGCGCTCGCGTCGGTGCAGTCCAGCACACTGGAGACCACAGTGGCCTCGGTAGGCCCGTAGGTGTTGAGCAAGCGCACATGGCTAAGCCCTGCGCGCTGCCACAGGAGTGGGCCATCCAACGGCATGGCTTCGCCGCCGATATGGATCTGGCGCAAGGCACCATAAGACCTCGGGCCCGCTGCCAGGCAGTCTTGCAGGAACAGCTTCCAGTAGGCCGTAGGCAAGTCGGCCAAGGTGATGCCCTGGGCGATGATCTGCCGATACAGCTCGGCACCGTCCCACAGTTGCGGGCCGCGCAGTACTACGGTGGCACCGAGGGTCAGGGCCGGGTACAACTGCTCGACAAAACCGTCGAAGTTCAGGGTGGCAAACTGCAACACCCGGTCTTGGGCAACCAGTTGCGAGTAATCCGCCGCGATGCCAACGAACTCACTCAGGGCAGCATGGCTGATGGCAACCCCCTTGGGCTTGCCGGTGGAGCCGGAGGTGTAGATCACGTACGCCAGGCTCTGGGGCTCGACATCAGTCGGTAGATTGTCCTCGGAGCACTGCGCCAATGGGGCCAGATCAATATCCACGGACGACACATGAGCCGGCAACGGCAGGCGCCCGCGCAGGTGGGATTGAGTCAACACCAGGCCGACGCCGCTGTCCTCAAGCATATGCACCAGGCGTTCGCGCGGGTACTCAGGGTCCAACGGCACATAGGCTGCGCCCGTCTTGAGCACCGCCAGCAAGCTGACCACCATGGCAAAGGAGCGCTCGATGCAGATCCCCACCGGCCCATGAGGGCCGATGCCCTGGGCCAGCAGGTAATGCGCCAGACGGTTGGCCTGGCGGTTCAGTTCGCCATAGCTGAGGGCCTGGTCATCCAGGGCCAGGGCCTGGCGGCCTGGCTGCCGGTCGGCCTGGGCTTCAAACAGCCGGTGCACCGCGTGCAGGGTGGTGGCACACGCCGGAGCATTCCAATCCTGGAGCATCACCTGTTGCTCCACGGCACTCAGCATCGGCAGCTCGCAGAGACGGCTGCGCGGTGCGTTCACCACCGCCTGCAACACGTGCTGCCAGTGCTGCGCCAAGCGCTCGACGGTAGCGGCGTCGAACAAGTCAGTGGCATAGGTCAGCGCAGCCCAGAGGCCCTCGGCGGACTCATGGGTATCCAGGCTCAGATCGAAATGGGTGGTCGGGCTGTCCCACTCCAGTTCCACCACACGCAGGCCCGGTAACTGCTGGCCTTCGCGGCCGCCCTGGGCGTCGGTCTGGTGGTTGAACATCACCTGGAACAATGGGTTGTGGCTCAAGCTGCGTTCGGGCTGCAACGCCACCACCAGTTGTTCGAACGGCAGATCCTGATGGGCCTGGGCCTCCAGGGCGCGACGCTTCGTTTGTTGCAGCAGTTCGGCAAAGCTCATCTGCCCGTCGAGGTCAGCCTTGAGCACCTGTGTATTGACGAAGAAGCCGATCAACCGCTCGGTTTCGACACGGTTTCGGTTGGCATTCGGCACGCCAATACGAATGTCCGACTGCCCGCTGTAGCGATACAACAGGGCTTGGAACGACGCCAGCAACAGCATGAACGCCGTCACACCCTCCTGTTGCGCCAGGCGCTTGAGACCGGTCACCAGAGCCGGTGGCAGATGCACCTGCACGCTTGCACCGCGATGGCTTTGCTGCGCCGGACGCGGGCGGTCCAGCGGTAGCTCAAGCACCGGCTGCTCGCCGCCCAGCAGGGCCTGCCAATAGGCCAGCTGGCGCGCCTGCTCTCCGGCCTCCATCCAGCCTCGTTGCCACAGGGCGTAGTCGGCGTACTGGATCGGCAGCTCAGGCAGTTGCAAATCATGGCCCTGACTGTGAGCGGCGTAGAACTGCACCAGCTCTTCGACCATCACTTGCATCGACCAACCATCGGAGACGATGTGGTGCTGCACCATCACCAGCACATGTTCATCTTCGGCCAGTTGCAGCAGCGTCACGCGCAACAACGGCGCCTGGTGCAAATCGAACGGCCGTGCGACTTCGGCTTCCACCCGCGCCATCAACTGTGCCTCGTCGATACGCGCCTGGTGGATCTGCACCCGCGCCTGGGGCATCACCGCTTGCCAGAGGCGTTCGCCGTCCTCGACCAGTTGTGTGCGCAAGCTCTCATGCCGGGCCAGCAGGCTGTCGAAACTGCGCTGCAATGCCGCCAGGTCCAAGTGCCCGTGCAAACGCAGGGCCCCGGGGATGTGATAGGCGGTGCTGTCCGGATCCAGTTGCCAAAGGAACCACTGGCGCTCTTGAGCGTAGGACAGCGGCAGATGTTGGCCGTCCTCGCGGATCGAGGCAATCGGCAGTTGAGCGAAACTCATGCCCCGGCTTTGCAGGCGCTGGTAAAACTGCTGGCGCTGCTCCAGAGGCAAGCGAAGAAAGCGCGACACCAAGTCGATATTAGGATTGGAAAGCATGGTTCAAATCGCCTCTAGTTCGCTCAAAAAGTCACGCAGGTCATCAAAATCTTCCACGCTGCCGGCGCGGAAAGTGGCTGCCGCCTGCACGTAGGCACGCAGCGAATCGGTCTGGAACAGTTCCATCAGCGGCACGTCAAGGCCCAATTCGGCTTGCACCCGGGAGGTGATCTGGATCGCCAGCAAGGAATGGCCGCCGACTTCAAAGAAGTTGTCGTTCAGGCCCACTTGCGGCAGGTGCAGGATGTCGGCCCAGATCGCAGCGATCTGTTGTTCAAGCTCGGTTTGCGGGGCCACGTACTGTTGCTGCATCTGGCTCGCATCCGGCAATGGCAACCCCTTGCGGTCGAGCTTGCCGTTGGGGGTCAGCGGCATTTGCGCCAGGAATACGAAGTGGCTGGGCACCATGTAGTCCGGCAGGTCGGCTTTCAAGGCTCGCCGCAGGGCATCGCGAAACTCGGCGGGGTCTGCCAGGCTGGCATCTGCCGGTACTACATAGGCCACCAACTGCTTGCCGGTCGGGCCCTCCTGAGCCACTACCACGGTTTCACCGACGCTGACCTGCTCGCGCAAACGCGCTTCGATTTCACCCAACTCAATACGGAAACCCCGGATCTTCACCTGATGGTCGACACGCCCCAGGTAGTCCACCACCCCATCCGGACGCCCACGGGTCAGGTCGCCGCTGCGATACACACGGCTGCCCGATTTGCCGAACGGGTCCGGCACGAAACGCTCGGCAGTCAGTGCCGGGCGCTCCAGGTAACCCCGGGCCACGCCCTCGCCGCCCAGGTACAACTCGCCTGCCACGCCGATGGGTTGCAGATTGAGTTGCGAATCCAGGACGTAACCGCTGCGGTTGCCGAGCAAGGTGCCGATGGGTGCGTAGACAGCGCCGCATGGGTCACCCTTGCGCGCTTTCCACAACAACGGCGTAACCACGGTTTCGGTAGGGCCGTAGCCGTTGAACAGGTACTTGGGTTTCAGCGCGCGCCAAGCCAGGTCATAGCTGGCTTGAGCAACGGCATCACCGCCGAAGCAATACACCCGCACCGGCGGTGGGTTGCCGTCGCGCTCGGCATGTTCGGCCAACTGTTGCAGGTACACCGGCGGGAATACCGCCATGGTCACGTTATGGCGGTGCATCTGCTCATAGGTGTATTCGGGCAACCACAGGCTGTCATCACGGATCAACACGCTGGCGCCGTTGATCAACGGGTGCATCCAGCCTTCGTGGGAGCCGTCGAAGGCGAACGACATGAAGTGCAGTTCGCAATCGGCCGGCGAGGTTTCATAGCGCTCGCCGGTGGCGATGATGTGCGCCACCAACGGCCCGTGAGACACCGCCACGCCCTTGGGCAGGCCGGTGGAACCGGAGGTGTAGATCACGTAGGCGAGGTTGTCGCCATCCAGCGCCACGTCTGGTGCCGTATCACGGTAATCGGCCCATTCTTCGCTGCGATCAATCGCCAGGGTGGTGAGCCCCTCGGGGATCGGCAGTTGCTGCAACGCACAGCTATGGGTCAGCAGCAGTTGCGCACGGCTGTCCTGCATCATGTACAGCAAGCGATCACGCGGGTACTCGATATCCAGCGGTACATACACGCCACCGGCTTTCATCACGGCCAGGAACGCCACCATGATCTCGGCGCTGCGCGGCATGGCAATCGCCACGCGTGCTTCCGGGCCGACGCCACGGGCAATCAGGGCATGAGCCAGGCGGTTGGCCTGGCGATCCAGTTCGGCGTAGCTCAGGGTTTGCGCATCGAACTTAACCGCCACCGCATCCGGGGTTTCCCGGGCACGGTCGGCTACCAACTCGTGAACAAGACGCTCGGCGCAGAAACCGGCGCCGGTCTGGTTCCACAGCTCAAGGATGTGCTGTTGCTCATCCTGGCCCAGCAGCTTCAATTGGCCGATAGCCTGTTGTTGGTCGGCCACCATTGCCCGCAACAGGTTCTGCCAATGCCCGGCCATGCGCTCGATGGTCGCCACAGCGAACAGGTCAGTGGCGTAACTCAGGGAGGCGCGCAGCACGGTCGGGCTTTCTTCCACATCCAGCGCCAGGTCGAACTGGGCCACGCCCTCATCCAGATCCAGGACCTCCACGTGCAGGTCGGTCAGGCGACTCAGGTGGCTGTCGGCACCGCTTACACGGTGGTTGAACACTACTTGGAACAACGGGCTCAGGCTCAGGCTGCGCTCCGGTTGCAAAGCCTGCACCAACTGCTCGAAGGGCAGGTCCTGGTGCGCCTGAGCCTCCAAAGAGCGCTGGCGTACCTGGTGCAGCAATTGCTCCACGCTCATCTGGCCATGAATATCGGCCTTGAGCACTTGGGTGTTGACGAAGAAGCCAATCAAACCCTCGGTTTCGAGACGGTTGCGGTTGGCAATCGGCACGCCGACGCGCACGTCCTCCTGGCCGCTGTAGCGATGCAACAAGGCCTGGTAAGACGCCAGCAGCACCATCGGCAGCGTCACACCCGCGCTGCGTGCCAGGCTGCGCAAGCCGTCCAACAGCTCGGGGGCCAACTCGATGCCCAACCGGGCGCCGCGATGGCTTGGCTGTGCCGGGCGCGGGTGATCGAACGGCAATTCCAGCACCGGTTGCTCGCCGCCCAAATGCTCGCGCCAGTAGGCCAATTGACGTGCCTGCTCGCCCGCGGCCATCCAGTCGCGTTGCCATACGGCATAGTCGGCGTACTGGATCGGCAGCATCGGCAGGCTTGGGGGTTGACCCTGGCTGAAGGCGGCATACAACTGCACCAACTCCTCAACCATCAGTTGCATCGACCAACCATCGGAGACGATGTGGTGCTGCACTAGCACCAGCACATGATCATCGTCAGCCAGACGCAGCAACTTGACCCGCAGCAGTGGCCCGCGCAGCAGGTCGAACGGGTGGGCGACCACTTCGGCGACCCGCGCCTTGAGGCTAGCGTAATCACTATCGACCCGGTCGATATCGACGCAGCCAACGGCCTCAATGACCTGCAACGCACCGGTGGCCTGTTGCTGAAAATGCGTGCGCAAGCTTTCATGGCGCGCCAGCAGGCTGTCGAAGCTGCGTTGCAGTGCACTCAGGTCCAGCGGCCCTTGCAAACGCAAGGCGCTGGGGATGTGGTACGCGGCGCCGGTGGGGTCCAGTTGCCAGAGGAACCATTGGCGCTCCTGAGCGTAGGACAGCGGCAAAGGCTGCGTGCGGTCGGCCTTGAGCAACGCTGGCGCAGCAGCGCCCTCCTCGCCCAAGGCCCGAACGAAATCACTCAGCAGGGGGTGTTCGAACAAGGTCTTGAGCGCAACTTCCAGTGTCAGGGCCTGGCGAACCCGCGACACCACACGCGTAGCCAGCAATGAATGGCCACCCAGCTCGAAGAAGTGGTCGTCGAGGCCGACCTGCGGCACCTCCAGCACTTCGGCCCAGATGGCCGCCACCTGCTGCTCGCGCAGGGTTACCGGTGCTATATGGCCTTTGAGTGAATCGCCAACCTCCGGTTTGGGCAGCGCCTTGCGGTCGAGCTTGCCGTTGGGGGTCAAGGGCAGGCTATCGAGGAACATCCAGTGCGCAGGCACCATGTAATCCGGCAGGCGCTCGCGCAGCGCGGCTTTGTACGCCTGCTGTGGCTGCGGTGCGGAGCTGACCAGATAGGCGATCAGGCGGTCGTTATCGGCCAGCACCACCGCTTCGCGTACACCGTCGTGCTCACGCAGACAGGCTTCGATTTCACCCAGCTCGATCCGGAAACCACGGACCTTGACCTGATGGTCGACGCGCCCGATGTACTCCACCACGCCGTCGGCCCGGTAGCGTGCCAGGTCGCCGGTGCGGTACAGGCGTTCGCCCGGCGCCCCAAACGGGTTGGGCACGAAGCGTTCGGCAGTCAGCGCCGGCTGCCTGTGGTAACCGCGCGCCAGGCCGACACCGCCGATCAGCAGCTCGCCAGACGCGCCTTGCGGGCATGGCGTAAGGCCCGGATTGAGGATAAACAACCCGGTATTGGCAATCGGCCGTCCAACGAAAGGCTGCGCTTGGTGCAGACGATGAGCCGCTGACCAGATGGTGGTTTCCGTCGGGCCATAGAGGTTCCATACGGTACCTTGCAGCTCGAGCAGGCGCTGGGCCAAGTCGGCTGGCAGCGCTTCACCACCGCACAGACAGGTTATGCCACTCAGTAAATGGGCGCGCGGGCTATCGAGCAACATGCGCCAGCTCGATGGCGTGGCCTGCAGCACACTCGCGGCCTGACGCTGGGCCAGTTCGAGAATCGCCTCAGGGTCGAGGGCCATGTCCTGGGCGCTCAGTAGCACTGTGCCGCCCATACTCAGCGGCACGTACAGCTCCAGGGCGAAGATATCGAACGAGAAGGTCGTCAGCGACAACAGCCGCGTCTGCCGGCCAATATCCAAGGTGCCGGCCATACCGCTGGTAAAGCTGCACAGCGCCTGGTGGCCTACCATCACCCCTTTAGGCTTGCCGGTGGAGCCGGAGGTGTAGATGACGTAGGCCAGATTTTGCGGTGTAACGGCAACCTGCGGGTTATATGCCTGCGTGCCGACATCCTCGACCATCAGCACCTGCACGCCTTGCGGCTGCACCAGGCGCCCTTGCAGGTGCGCCTGGGTCAGCAGCACCCGGGCGCGGCTGTCTTCGAGCATGAACGCCAGGCGCTCTGCCGGGAATTGCGGGTCGAGTGGGACATAGGCGCCACCGGCCTTGAGAGTCGCGAGCAAGCCGACCACCATGTCCAGGGAGCGCTCCACGTGCACTGCCACCAGCACGTCCGGGCCGACGCCCATGGCGATCAAACGATGGGCCAGGCGATTGGCGCGGCGGTTGAGTTCACCGTAGCTCAGGCGCTCCTGGTCGAAGTGCAGCGCGATGGCGTCGGGTTGCGCCACGGCCTGGGCCTCAAACAGCTGGTGTACGCAGTGTTCGTGTGGGTATGGGGTGTCGCTGCGGTTCCAGTCGTGCACCATTTGTTGCCATTGCGACGTGCTCAGCATCGCCAGTTCATCCAAGGGCTGGGAGGCATCGTGCACGACCGCTCGCAGCAAGTTTTGCCAATGCTCGGCCAGACGCTCCACCGTTGCAGCGTCAAACAAGTCGGTGGCGTAGGTCAGGGACGCCCAGAGGCCGTCGGCCGATTCCTCGGTTTCCAGGTTCAGGTCGAACTGCGTGCTGTGACCCGCCCAGTCCATTGGCTGCAACACCAGGCCAGGCAGTTGCACTGAACCCGAACGCAGGCTGCTTTGATGATTGAACATCACCTGGAATAGCGGGTTATGGCTCAGGCTGCGCTCCGGCTGCAACACCTGCACAAGTTGCTCGAACGGCAGGTCCTGATGGGCCTGGGCTTCCAAAGCGCGCCGTTTGACTTGGCCCAGCAACTGCTCGAAAGGCATCTGCCCGTGCAACTGCGCCTGCAGTACTTGGGTATTGACGAAGAAGCCCATCAGCCGCTCGGTTTCGAGACGATTACGGTTGGCGATCGGCACGCCGACGCGAACCTGCGACTGGCCGCTGTAGCGGTGCAGCAAGGTCTGGAACGAGGCCAGCAGGAGCATGAACAAGGTCACGTCCTGGCGTTCGGCCAAGGCTTTGAGCTCAGCCAGCATCACGCGGTCAAGATGGATCTGCCGGCGTGCGCCGCGATAGCTCTGCACCGCTGGGCGCGGATGGTCCAGAGGCAAGTCCAGCAGCGGATGTTCGTTACCCAGACGGGCGCACCAGTAATCGAGCTGGCGTTGTTGCTCCCCTGCCGCCATCCAATCCCGCTGCCAACGGGCATAGTCGGCGTACTGGATCGGCAAGGCCGGCAAGCCCGTGTCACCTTGGTACAACGCTACCAACTCGTCGATCATGACCTGCATCGACCAGCCGTCAGAGATGATGTGGTGTTGGGTGATGACCAGCACGTGGTGCTCAGGCGCAACGACCAGCAACTTGACGCGCATCAATGGGCCGTCAAGCAGATCGAACGGGCGCTGGATTTCTTCGCTGACGGCGTGCTCGATGGCATCGGCGTCGATCGCTTGCTGCTCAATCGGCACGGTCAGACTGGGGTGGACGACTTGCAAGGTGTGCTCGCCCGCCTCCACAAATGTAGTGCGCAGCGGCTCATGACGCTGCACCAGGGCCTGGACGGCGCGTGCAAGTGCCGCACTGTCGAGTTGACCGCGCACGTGCAATGCAGTCGGTACATGGTAAGCCGCGCTGGCCGGGTCCAATTGCCACAGGAACCATTGACGCTCCTGAGCAAAGGACAACGCCAGCGGCTGCTCACGTCCAAGTACTTGGAGCGCTGGCGCCGTATCGGCCGTCAAGCCTGCGCAAGCCGCCGCGAAGGCTGCCAGCGTCGGCTGTTCGAACAGGGCCCGCAACGGCACGTCCAGCTTGAGGTCGTGACGCACCCGTGAGATCACCTGAGTCGCCAGCAACGAGTGACCGCCGCGCTCGAAGAAGTGGTCGTCCAGGCCAACCCGCTCCACGTGCAGCACCGCTTGCCAGATCGCTGCCAACTGCACCTGCAAAGGGCTCTGAGGTGCCACGTACACGGCGCACGCCTGGCTCAGATCCGGTGCCGGCAGCGCCCGGCGGTCGAGCTTGCCATTGTTGTTGAGCGGCAAGGCATCGAGTACCACCCAATGTCCCGGCACCATGTAATCCGGTAACGCCTGACGCAAGCGTGTCGCCAGTGCCTGCGCTTCCAACTGCTGATCATCGGCGGGTACCACATACGCCACCAACTGAATGCCGATCGCGCTCGGCTGGGCAATCACTGCCGCTTCACGCACGTCGGGCAAGGCTTGCAGGCTGGCTTCGATCTCGCCCATTTCGATACGAAGGCCGCGAATCTTCACCTGATGGTCGATACGCCCCACGTATTCCAGCGCCCCCGCCGCGTTGTACCGGGCCAGGTCGCCACTGCGATAAAGCCGCGCACCGGGCGTGGCGGAAAATGGGTCCGGCAAGAAGCGCTCGGCAGTGAGCGCCGGGCGATCGAAGTAGCACTGGGCCAAGCCCGCCTCGGCGCCGATGCATAACTCGCCCACACCGTCGGTGCTCAGCAGTTCGAAACCGCTGTCGAGCACATACAGCGCACGCCCCGCAATCGCCTGCCCAATCGGTACGCCGTACGCGTCGTTGGCATCGGTCAACTGGCAGTCATGCACGCTGGACACCACCGTGGCTTCGGTCGGCCCGTAGGTATTGACCAGGCGCACATGACCAAGCCCTGCGGCATGCCAGGCACGTACCCCCTCCACCGCCATGGCTTCACCGCCCACATGCACCTGGCGCAGCTTGCCCAGGGAGCGGCAGTGCACTGCACATTCCTGCGCCAACAGATACCAGTAGGCCGCCGGCAAGTCGGCCAGGGTTACGCCTTGCTCGACGATCTCCCGCGCCAGTTGCCCGGCGTCCCACAGCTCATCACTGCGCATGATCAACACTGCACCCACACACAAGGGCGGGAAGCACTGCTCGACAAAACCGTCGAAACTGAAGGTCGCAAACTGCAAGACGCGATCCTCGGCACTCAAGCGGCTGTACAGCGTGGCACTGTCGCAGAATTGACCGAGGGCGGCATGATCGATGGCCACACCTTTGGGCTGACCGGTGGAGCCCGAGGTGTAGATCACATACGCCAGATCAGCAGCGGCGGCAGGGTTGGGCACGTTGGTCGTCGGGTAGCCGGCCAGCTCGTCACCGCAGGCGGTGAAATCCACACGTGCCAGTCCTTGGGGCAATGGCAGATCGACGAGCAAACCCACTTCGCTGAGCAGCAGGTTGAGTCGGCTGTCGGCGAGCATGTAGGCCAGGCGCTCGACGGGGTATTTCGGGTCCAGCGGTACGTAGGCCGCGCCACTTTTGAGTACCGCCAACAGGCTGACAATCAACTGTGGGCCACGACGCGAAGCCAGGCCCACCCGTTGTCCGGGACCGACACCAAGCTCCAATAGGCGATGGGCCAGACGATTGGCCCGCTGGTTTAGCTCGGCGTACGTCAAGCCTTCGCCACCGGCCAGTACAGCCATGGCGTCTGGGGTGGCCTGGGCTTGGGCAGCGATGCGTTGATGCACGCGCTCGTTACCCTGGGCAGCCGCAGCTGACCGGCTGAGAGCGAGCATATTCTGCTGTGCGGTGGCGTCGAGAAGGCGCAGGTTACCAAGGGGTACATGGGCATCTGCGAGCAATTGCGCCAGCAGGTGTTGAAGGTTGGCGCTCAGGCGGGCGACTTGCGGCTCGCTGAACAGGGAACGGTCGTAGCTGAACTCCAGGCGCAGGTTGGCCCCCAGCTCAATGCCCAGGGTCAATGGGTAGTGCGTTTGTTCATGGTTGTGCAGGCGGCCGAAGGTCAGGCCAGCCGGCGCGCCTTGCTTGAGCGCCTCGGCAACCGGGAAGTTTTCGAACACCAGCAAAGTATCGAACAGCGCGCCGTGATGGCCGGCCCAAGCCTGGATATCGTAGAGCGGTACATGCTCATGGTCGCGCAGGCTGAGGTTGAGCGCTTGCAACTCGCCGAGCCAGCTTGCGGCCGACTGGGCTGGCGAGGCTGCGCTGATGATCGGCAAGGTATTGATGAACAGGCCCAGTTGCTGCTCGATCCCTGGCAGTGGCGCAGAACGCCCGGCCACGGTGGCGCCAAAGGCCACGCAATCCTGGCCTGTGTAGCGCTGCAACAGCAGGCTCCAGGCGCCCTGCAACACGGTATTGAGGGTCACTTTGTGCTGGCGCGCAAACTCGCCGAGACGTCGGGTAACGTCGCTGTCCAGCGCCACGTGATGGTCCGCCATGCCGATCCCGTCCACCGGCTTGCGCAGTGCCTGGGACAGCAAGGTCGGCGCCGGCAATGCTGCCAGTGCGGCTTTCCAGAACGCTTCGCCAGAGCCTTGCTGTTGCAACCAGCCCAAATAATCGCGCCATTGCCCCAGTGGTGCGGGCACAGCCTGGCCTGCGTAGTGAGCAATGACCTCGCCAAGCAACTGCGCGTTGCTCCAGCCATCCATGAGAATGTGGTGGCTGGTAAAAATCAGGTGCCAGGCCGCGCCCGCACCGCGCACCAGGGTCAGGCGAAACAGCGGCGCGGCATTCAGTGCGAAACCGCGCTCACGTTCAGCCTGGGCCAGGGCGTCGAAGTCGGCATACGGGTCTTCAATCACTTGCAGTTGCAGGTCAACCTGGTGCTGGATCAACTGGTGAGCACTGTCCATGCCCAGCCAGTGGAAGCTGCTGCGCAGGGTGTCATGGCGGTCCAGCGCGGCCTGCCAGGCACGCCCGAAGGCCAATAGGTCGAGCCCTTCGATGTCGAGGCGCAACTGGTTGATATAAGACTGGGCCTCGGGCGCAAGCAACGTGTGGAACAACATGCCCTGCTGCATCGGCGACAGCGGGTAAAGATCGGCAATGGCCGACCCCGCCACGGGCAATGCATCCAGTTGCTGCTGAGTAAGACGTGCCAACGGAAAATCCGACGGGGTCACCTGCCCTGCCGGAGCAGCACAACAATGTTCGATCAACGCCTTGAGTTCAGCGGTGTATTCATCCGCCAGACGCTGGACGCTCGACACGTCAAACATCTCGCGACTGAAGCCCCATTGCAGCGCCAACTCACCGCCATACACCTGCCCTTCCACCGTCAACCAGTTGGCCAGCGGTGCCTCGGGATCCTGGGCTTGGCCGCTGCCTTCACTGGCCGGTACGAAGAGTACCGACTCATTGAACTGACGGTCGAACTGGCCCAGGTAGTTGAACGTAATGCGCGGTGCGGCGAGGTTCGCCAGGCTTTCGCGGGCCTGCGGCGACCCCAGGTAACGCAGCAGACCGTAACCCAGGCCCTTGTCGGGCACGGCGCGCAGTTGCTCCTTGACCGATTTGATCGCATCGGACAACTCGCCTTCGGCGCGCAGACGCACCGGGAACAGGCTGGTGAACCAGCCGACGGTGCGGCTCAGGTCGATGTCGTCGAACAGGTCTTCGCGGCCATGGCCTTCGAGCTGGATCAGCGCAGCGGGTTGTTCGCTCCAGCGGCTGATCACCCGCGCCAGGGCCGTCAGCAGCAGGTCGTTGACCTGGGTGCGATAGGCCGCCGGTGCGTCTTGCAGCAACCGGCGGGTCTGCTCGGCGTCGAGGCGGGTTTCCAGTTTGGTGCCCAGCCGGTTTTGCAGGCCGCCCTCGGGGTGGTCGCAAGGTAGATCGGTGTCGACCGATTGCGCCTGCCAGTACGGCAGTTGCTCGTCGAGGGTTTGCGCGTGGTCGTGAAGTTGCTGCGCCCAATGCTGGTACGCGCTGGTTTTCGCCGGCAGCGACTGTTCGCGGTAAGCCTGTTGCAGGTCTTCGAGCAGGATGCGCCAAGACACACCATCGACGACCAGGTGGTGGATCACCAGCAGCAAGCGTTGGCTGCCATCGGCCATGCTCACCAATGCGGCGCGTATCAGCGGGCCTTGTTCGAGGTCGAGGCTGCGCTGGGCTTCATCACACAGCGCTGCCAACTCGGCGTCGATGTTGGCGTGGGACTGCCACAGCAGCGGCTCGACGAGGGGTGCCGTATGGCTCTGATGCCAGCCATCCGCCTGCTGCACAAAACGCAGGCGCAAGACGTCGTGATGCTGGATCAGCTGGTTCAAGGCCGCTTCCAGCTGCGCGGGCTGCAACGCCTCTCGCGGGGTCAGCAGCAACGACTGGTTCCAGTGATGATGTGCCGGGATCGCCTGGGCGAAAAAGTGCTGTTGCACTGGGGTCAGAATCACCTCGCCACTGATCGGGCCCTGGTCGATCAGGCTGACTTGGTCGAAGCTGGCCACCCGTGAAAGGCTACGGATGCTTTGGTACTGGAACAGGTCCCGGGGGCTGAGTCGGATACCGGCCCGGCGGGCGCGGCTGACCACCTGGATAGAAATGATCGAGTCGCCACCCAGCTCGAAGAAGTTATCGTCCTGGCCGACCTGTTCAACGCCGAGCACATCGCTCCAGATCGCCGCCAGGGCTGTTTGCAGGTCGCCTTGTGGGGCGATAAACGCCTGTTGCAGCGCTGCATCCGGCAGTGGCAATGCCTTGCGGTCAAGCTTGCCGTTGGCGGTCACCGGCAGCTTGGCCAGGGTGAGGAAGTGGGTCGGCACCATATATTCCGGCAGGCTGCCGAGCAGCCAGGCCTTGAGGTCGGTCGGCTCCTCGCCTTCACACACCAGGTACGCGACCAATTGTTTGCCACCTTGCACCAACACCACCGCTTCGCGCACTTGCGGGTGCTGCATCAGGCGGGTTTCGATTTCGCCCAGTTCGATACGCAAGCCGCGCAACTTGACCTGGTGATCGAGGCGGCCGAGGTATTCGATCACACCATCGGCGCGCTGGCGCACACGGTCACCGGTACGATACAGCCGCTCACCCGTCACGAACGGGCTTGGCACAAAACGTTCGGCGGTCAACGCCGGGCGCCGATGATAACTGCGCGCCAGGCCGCTACCGCCCAGGTACAGCTCGCCAGCTACACCGTCAGGCACCGGGTTGAGTTGGGCGTCGAGCACATAGGTGGCGAGGTTGGCGATCGGGCGGCCGATGGGTACGCTGTCGGCGCCTTCGTCGATGCAGGTCCAGTGGGTGACGTCAATGGCCGCTTCGGTCGGGCCATAGAGGTTGTACAGCGCCACATCGGGCAGCCTGGCGAACACCTGCCGTTGCGCATCCAGGGGCAAGGCTTCGCCACTGCACACGATGCGCGTGAGGCTCGCACACGTTTGAACGCCCGGCTCATGGATAAACACCTGCAACATTGACGGCACGAAGTGCAACGTGGTGATGGCGTACCGGCCGATGGTTTCGATCAGGCGCGCCGGTTCACGGTGCTCCCCAGGCGCCGCAACCACCAGGCGCGCACCGGTCATCAGCGGCCAGAAGAATTCCCACACCGACACGTCGAAGCTGAACGGGGTTTTCTGCAACACTGCATCCGCGGCATCCAGGCCGTACGCCTGCTGCATCCAACTCAAACGGTTGACCAACGCACGGTGGCTGTTGCCAGCGCCCTTGGGCTTGCCGGTGGAGCCGGAGGTGTAGATCACATAGGCGAGGTTGAGGGCATGGACCGCCACGGCGGGCGCTTCGCGGCTGTAGCCGTCGAGCCACAGCGCCGGCTGATCCAGGGCAATCACCTGGATACCGGCAGCGGGCAGCGCGGCCAGCAGGCTTTGCTGGCTGAGCAGCAACCGAATGCCGCTGTCTTCGATCATGTAGGCCAGGCGTTCCTGGGGATACTCGGGGTCGAGGGGCACGTAGGCGCCACCGGCCTTGAGAATCGCCAGCAAGCCGATGACCATTTCGACGGAACGCTCGACACAGATCCCCACCAGCACGTCGGGGCCTACGCCCTGCTCGCACAAGGCGTGGGCCAGCTGGTTGGCCCGGCTGTCGAGCTGGGCGTAGGTCAAGGTGGTTGTACCGAATACCAGTGCCGGTGCATCCGGGGCGCGCTGAACCTGGTCTTCGATCAGGTGATGAATTGCGCGTTCGGTTGGGTATGACTCGGCAGTCTGGTTCCAGGTGTGAACCAGCCGGTGCTGTTCTTGGGCATCAAGCATCGACAATTCGCCGATACGCTGTTTGCCATCCAACACCATCGCCTGCAACAGGCTGATCCAGTGTTGGGCCATGCGGTCGATGGTCGGCGCGTCAAACAGGTCATTGGCGTAGGTCAGCGCGGCGTGCAGGGTGCCGGATTTTTCATAGGTGTCCAGGGTCAGGTCGAACTGCGTGGTGCGGCCTTGCCATTCCACCAGGGCCAGCTCCAGGCCGGACGCGGTACTGACCGAAGCGATGTCGGCGACGACCGGCTGGTGGTTGTACATCACCTGGAACAGCGGCGTGTGACTCAGGTTGCGCTCGATTTTCAGCGCTTCTACCAGGCGCTCGAAGGGCAATTCCTGATGGGCCTGGGCACCCAGCGCGTGTTCCTTGATGCCTTGCAACAGCTCGGTGACGCGGGTTTGCCCGCTCAGTTCGGTGCGCAACACCTGGGTGTTGACGAAGAAACCGATCAGCCCTTCGACTTCAGTGCGGTTGCGATTGGCAATCGGCACGCCGACGCGGATATCACCCTGGCCCGTATAGCGATGCAGCAGCACATTGAACGCGCCCAGCAGCAGCATGAACAAAGTGACGTTGTGTTTTTGCGCGCAACTGCGCAGTTGCGCCGCCAATGCCGGATCAATCGCGAAGTTATGCCGCGTGCCTTGATGGCTGGGCATCGCCGGGCGTGGGTGGTCGGTGGGCAGTTCCAGTACCGGATGCTCGTCGCCCAGGCGCGCCTGCCAGTATTCCAACTGGCGCGCCTGCTCCCCCGCTTCCAGCCAGCGCCGTTGCCACAGGGCATAGTCGCTGTACTGGATCGGCAGCGCCGGCAATTGCGGTTCTTCGTTGCGCTCATGGGCGTCATAGCAACGAATGAACTCGTCGATCAGTACGTTCATCGACCAACCATCAGAGACGATGTGATGCAGGGTTAGCAGCAGCACGTGCTCTTGATCGGCGAGTTTGAGCAGTTGCACACGCAGCAGCGGGCCGTGCTCCAGGTCGAACGGCAACAGGGACTGGCGGGTAGCGGCGTCGCTGACGGCCTGCTCGCGCTCGGCGGCTGGCAAGGCGCTGACGTCCAACTGCTCGACATTCACCGCAGGTTCTACCGCCACCTGCGCCAAGCGCTCGTCGGCCTGTCGCTGGAACACGGTGCGCAGGGTTTCGTGACGCGCCACCAGGCTGGCGAACGCCTGCTCCATCGCAGGTAGGCTCAGCGCGCCGGTCAAGCGCACCGCGCCAGGTAAATTGTAGGCGCCACTGGCCGGTTCCAATTGCCAGAGAAACCACATGCGCTGCTGCGCGTAGGAAAGCGCCTGGCGATCCTCAACCTCCACCCCTGCCGGTATCGGAAACCTGGAAAAATCCACGCCCTCTTTCTGCAAGGCTTGCAGGAACAGTCGGCGTTTTTCCAGGGGCAGCCCGATAAACCGGCGAGCAAGTTTCAAGGAGTCTTCAGCATTCATTTCTTCGAATCCGGGGCAATAGGCGGGAAGCACAAAGGCACGTCGTCCCTATAAAACGAACCGGGAAGGGAAAAATTAGCGGGGGGATGGGTGGCATCGAGCGAGCTGTCATCAAGGGTTACATCAATTCCGGGAAAGGCACACGCCCCCGAGCTAGCATTGACGAACACCACTTTTTGCAACTACATTTAGTTACACGCAAGGAACGCCGTGTCCAAAAATGAAAAGCTGCTCGCCAAATTGCTCAATGAGCACATGGCATTTACCTGGCCCGAGCTCGTCACGCTGTTACGCCGACTCGGATACACACTGATTGAAGGGGCTGGAAGCCGCGTCAAGTTCGATATCGGCGACCCCAGTGCAATGATCACGTTGCACAAGCCTCACCCGGGCAACGAACTGAAACATTACATTCGGCGCCAGATCATCGAACAATTGAAATCAGGAGAACTGATTCAGTGAACAACCAGCTCAAACATAAAGGCTACATCGGCTCTATCGAGGCCAGCCTCGAAGACAACTGCCTGTTCGGCAAGATTTTATTCATCAAGGCATTAGTGAGCTACGAAGGCAAAACCGTCGCAGAACTGGACACAGCCTTTCGCGAAGCCGTGGACGATTATCTGGCTACCTGCCAGACCCTGGGGCAATCACCTGAGAAGCCATGCAAGGGCTCGTTCAACGTACGCGTTGGGCATGAACTGCATCTGGCAGCCGCTCTGGCCGCAATGCGTAAAAAGGTGACGTTGAACGACCTTACGCGCCAAGCGCTGAATGAGTTTCTGCAACAGCACGACGACGGTCTAGCGGCGGTTTGAATTGGCCAGTCAGGCAACATCGCCACAGGGCTCGTTCGATGCGTGTGGCGAAGTGACGACGCGAGTCATCCCAAATGGTCTTATTCGGGCATTAGAGGTCGTTGACTCCAATCAGAACTAAAGGGTCCATTGTGTTTTTCCACCCGGACTTCTAAATTGAAATCAACGCCCTTCCTGATCCTTGGTCCGCAGTAACGTCCAATGGCATAGACACCCGGAGTCTTGCTATGAACGACATCAGCCCGCCGCCTCCCCCACAAAAAAACTCAACCGGCCTGGAAATACCTGCGCTTGAATGTCCATTACCGATACGACTGGACGAAGCGCTCGGCAACCGTATCAATGCGCTGTTAATGGCGTGGATCAATCGAATCGGTATTTTCGAGGGGCAGTTGGATCACGTAAGGGCCTCGAACTTCGGGCGTTTCGTAATGCTGTGTCACGCCGACACCGACGACGTTCAACGCTTGCTACTGTCTGCAAAATGCATGGCGGCGCTGTTCGCGGTAGACGATCACTATTGTGATGATGAGCGAAGTGGCGCCAACCCCAAGCTCCTGGGCGCACGCTTGTCACTGGCCCTGGCCGCCCTGGACAGGGCATATCTGATTCCATCCCACGACCTCGCGCTCAAACGTGCGTTCAACGATGATCCGGTTTTACGTGGATTGCGGGGATATATGAACCACCTGGATCGCTATGCGACACCCTCGCAGAAAGCTCGCGTTCAGTCGGAGACCATTGCGATGTTCGTGACCATGAATGCGGAAGCTTCATGGCGCATCGAACACAGCCTGCCTCAAGTCTGGGAATATTTGGCACATCGTCAAGTCAACAGCTTTTTACCTTGCATGGCCCTCATTGATATTGTCGGCGGCTATGAACTGGGTGCCGATACTTATTTTTCTGCGCCTGTACGCGAAGTGATCGCCCTAGCTGCAAGTTTGACCATGCTCGTCAATGACTTGTATTCCGCATCCAAAGAGCAAGAGCCTGGCATCGGTGATTTCAACCTGCCATTGCTGCTGGCAAACGAACAAGGTTGTTCATTACAGCAAGCCTTGTGGTTGACAGCCGATCTTCACAACACGCTTATACGTAGATATGAAGCCAAGGAAAGAAGGCTGCTCAAACAGGCCTCCCCCACGCTCAAGCGCTTCCTCGGCGGGGTAAAAGCCTGGCTGGGCGGCAATTACGAGTGGCATCGACACAGCGGTCGCTATCAAGTGTGAACAAGCCGGCACTCAGCCCAACCGCCGATACCCCAACCATGCGGCCAACAACACCACCGCCCCCGCCGCCAACGCCACCCGGAACCCACTGGCAGCGCCGAAATGATCGATCATCCAACCAGAGCTGGCGGCGCCGATAGCAACGCCGATGCTCAGCCCGGTGATCAACCAGGTCATGCCTTCGGTAAGACGGCTGGGCGCGACTATCTGCTCGACCATGGCCATCGACACGATCAAGGTGGGCGCAAAGAACAGGCCGGAGATAAATATGGCGACGGCCAGGCCGGGGATGTTGCTCACCAGCAACAAGGGCAAGGTAGTCAACGCCGTGGCCACGCCGCAGAACAGGAACTGACGCGGCAACGGCGCCTTGAGCTTGAGGGCACCGAAAGCCAGCCCGGCCAGGCACGAACCGATGGCGTACACCGACAGCACAATACTCGCCGCCGCCGGCTGGCCCTGATGCTGGGCGAACGCCACACTGACCACGTCCACCACGCCGACGATCACGCCCATGGCCAGCAGCAAGGTCATCAGAATCAAAACCGCAGGGGAAGCGATCAGCCAGCGGCCATGCGCGCCGTGGTGCTCGTGTATGGGTGGCTCGGTTTGCCGCTGCATTACAAAGGTGGTGACGCCCACCGCCAGCAACAATGCCGCCACCAAAGGGCCGGCTTCGGGGAACAGCACTACGCTCAGGCCCACAGAAATGGGTGGGCCGATAATAAAGCACACCTCATCCAGCACCGACTCCAGAGCAAACGCGGTTTGCAGCCTGGGCTGGCCGCGGTACAACTCGGTCCAGCGCGCCCGCACCATGGCGGACATATTGGGCATGCAGCCGGCCAGCGCAGCAAACAGGAACAGCGTCCAGCTTGGTGCCTGCAAACGCGTACACAGCAACAACATCAATAGCGCCCCGCCGCCGATCAGTGCGGCTATCGGCAGGACCTTGCCCTGGCCGTAGCGGTCCACCCAACGCGACACTTGCGGCGCACAAAACGCCGTGGCCAGGGCAAACACCGCCGCCACCGACCCCGCCAGCCCATAACCGCCATGGACTTGGGCGAGCATGGTGATCAGGCCGATACCGGTCATCGAGATTGGCATGCGCGCCAACATGCCTGCGAGCACAAAGGCTCGGGCGCCTGGGACCTGGAATAATTCGGCGTAAGGGTTTGCCATCCTGCGTAACCTCTTGCTCAAGCCGCGGCCTTGCTATCTGAAGCGATCCGGGCAGAATACATACGGTGCGTATGTGAGGGATCATGCTTCGCATACGCACCGTATGTCAATCACCAACCAATGAGACTTCCATGAGCCGAGCCCGTGCCGAAATGATCGAAGAGACTCGCGCCCGCCTGATCGCAAGTGCGCGCCGGGCATTCGCCACCCAAGGCTATGCCCATACCTCGATGGATGACTTTACCGCTCAAGCCGGGCTGACGCGCGGTGCGTTGTACCATCACTTTGGTGACAAAAAAGGCTTGCTGGCAGCCGTAGTCGCCCAGCTCGACAGCGAGATGGACGAGCACTTGCAACGCATCAGCGCGCAGGCCATAGAGCCCTGGAGCGGGTTTTGCGAACGCTGCCGAGCTTATCTGCGCATGGCCCAGGATCCGGAAATCCAGCGCATTGTGTTGCAGGATGCGCCAGCGGTGCTGGGGGATACCGGCTCACAACACCACTGCGTTGAGTCGTTGCGCCAACTCTTGGAGGCCCTGATGCAAGCCGGATGGGTGGAGCCGGCACCCAGCCAGGCACTGGCGCAGTTGATCAACGGCAGCCTGGTCAACACGGCGTTGTGGATCGCCCGGGATGCACACCCGAGCGCGCGGCTGGAGGAAGGCTTGCAGGGCCTGGAGGTGTTACTGCGCGGGCTCAGCCTCAAACCAACCGCTTGATCTGCTTATGCCGCCATACCAGCCGGTAATACGCGGTCTGCAATACCAGCATTGCCAGGTAGGTCACCGGGAACGCCATCCACACCCCCTCCAGCCCGAAGTGTGCGTTGAACAGATAAGCCATCGGCAGCTCCACGCAAAGCACGCAGAAAACCGAGATTGCCACCGGCATCAGCACCACGCCGCTGGCGCGCATGATGCCGCCGATCACCGCCTGGAAGCCGAACACCAGGATGCTCCAGAGCATGATGTGCAGCAGGTGTTCGGCTCTGATCCGGGCGCTGTCGTCAGTGATGAACAGCCCCAGCAACCAGTGCGACAACCCATAACCGAGCACAATCAGGCCCCCGGTCAGGCACAGGTTGATCACCAACCCCGTGCGCAGGATCGGCCCGATGCGCTCCAGGCGCCCGGCGCCGATCGCCTGGGCACCGAGGATCGAGGCGGTGATGGCAATCGACAGCGCCGGGAACTGGACGTAGTTGACGATCTGCGTCACCGCGCCATAAGCCGCCGTGGCCTGGGAGCCGTGGCTATTGACCAGGGCCAGGATGACCAATTCCGACAACGACAACACCACCATCTGCAAGCCTGTCGGCAGGCCGATGCGCAGCACTTTACCGAGGATGACGCGGTCCAGGCGTAAAGCCGCGAGCAGCTCGCGATCCGGTGCCATCACATGGTTTTTATGCCGCAGGCGCAGCACCAGGAACAGCATCGCCAAGGCGTTAGCCACCAAACCTGCGTAAACCGCACTCTGGATGCCAAGGGGCGGCAGGCCGATCCAGCCGCGAATCAGCGCTGGCGTCAGCAGCAAGCCCACCAGGGTCGAAACCATTAACGCCAGCAACGGTGAAATCGTATCGCTCACCCCACGCAGCAATTGGGTATAGAGGATGAACACCAGCAACAGCGGCATGATCAACATCATCATCTGGGCATAGCCCACCGCATCGTCGAGCACATCCAGCGGCGTACCCAATGCCTGCAAGGCCGGGCGCGCAAACAGGCTGCCCAGCACCGCGGCAATCAGGCCCACCAGGGCGCCCAACGTCAGGGTGGCGCCGGTAATCACCTTGACCAGCCCCGTCTCCTGGGCACCCCACGCCTGGCCGATCAACACTGAGGCGCCCGCCCCCAGGCCGATCACCAGGGCGATAAAGAAAAACACGATGGGGAACATCCCCGACACCGCCGCCAAAGCCTGGGTGCCGAGCATTTGCCCGACATAGATACCGTTGAGGGTGCCGGAAAAGCTTTGCAGAAAATTGGACAGCACCATCGGTGCCAGAAAGATCAGGTAGATCTGCCACAGCGGGCGTTGCAAAGGGGTCAGCATGAAAAATGGGACCTCGAATAACGAAAGCGTCGCAGGGTTATACCGTAAGTGGATCCAATGCTAATGCGTTTTAGCAAAGATCACTCATCCACCAAACGTCTGCGACGGCCTGCGCAACGTAGGGTCGAACGGGTTGATGCGTGGCCCGATTGCTGCAGCTTCGCGCTTGAGCAACTCCACCACCATCGGCAATCGGCTTGGCCCCAGGCGGTCACTGATGGTCGCCACACTCAACGCTGCGACCGCATGCCCCTCGCGGTTGAGGATCGGCACTGCCAACCCCGCCATACCTTCCAGCACCCCGGTGTTGCGTGCCGCGTAGCCCAAATTGCGAACGTTCTCAACTTCGGAGCGCAGCAGCACTTCGTCATACAAATGAAAATCCTTGAGCCGTGGCAGGTTGTAGCGGATGACCGTCTCGCGCTCTTCCTGCGGCAGAAAGGCCAGAATTGCCAGGCTGCCCTGCCCTACCCCCAGGGCTACGCGCCCGCCGATATCACCGGTGAAGGTACGAATCGGGTACGGGCCTTCGCTGCGGTCCAGGCAAATGGCGTCGAAGCCGCTGCGAGCCAGCAGGAACAGCGAATCTCCCAACGATGCACTCAGGCGCAACAGGCTTGGGCGCACCAGATCGCGCAGGTTGCCAGTCTTGCCGGCATTGGCCGCCAACGCAAAGAACTCCAGGCTCAGGCGATAGCGTTTACTGCGCGCATCCTGCTCGACCATGCCTTCATCCATCAGGCTGCGTAGCAAGCGGTGAGTGGTGGGCTGGGAGAGGCCAACTCGGTGGGCGAGCTGGGTGACACGTTCACCTCCCTCGGGCACTTCACCCAGAGCGCGTAGTAAGGCAAACACGCGGGATACGCCACCAGCACCGACTTCCTTGCCGCTACTATTCCGCTGAATGGAATCTGTATCACTCGATATCAACATAAATTCTGCTCAGTGAATAAATCTTAAAATAGTAGTCCGCTGAATGAAATCCCATCTTCCGCCCATCCTAGTCTTCGCTCTAATCTGCATCCACAGGGGCGAAACGAACAACAACTGGCAGCCGACTCAAGATCGAGCGTCAACGCACCGACAACACTCTTTTCGCATCTGCCCAAAACAAAAAAGCGCGCTTCGGCGCGGCGGAATAAAAGGTGGAACGCAGACATGGCATTTCTCCAACTCAACGCCTTGAGTAAACGCTACGGCGCCGTTGATGCAGTAGTTGCCACCGACCTCGCGGTGGAAAAAGGTGAATTCGTTTCCCTGCTTGGTCCTTCGGGCTGCGGCAAGACCACCACCCTGCAAATGATCGCCGGCTTTGTCGAGGTGAGCAGCGGCCAGATCCTGCTCGATGGTCGCGACATCACCCGCGCCAAGCCTGCCAGTCGTGGCCTGGGCGTGGTGTTCCAAAGTTATGCGCTGTTTCCCCATATGAGCGTGCGCGACAACGTCGCCTTCGGCTTGAAGATGCGCAAGGTACCGGCCGCCGAGATCGCAAGCCTTGTCAAGACCGTACTCGAACTGGTGCGTCTGGCCCCCCATGCCGAACGCTACCCTCGGGAACTCTCCGGCGGCCAACGCCAACGCGTCGCGCTGGCCCGTGCATTGGTGATCGAGCCACCGGTTCTGCTGTTGGATGAACCGTTGTCCAACCTTGACGCCAACCTGCGTGAAGAGATGCAGTTCGAGATCCGCCGCATTCAATGTGCGGTGGGCATCACCACCTTAATGGTCACCCATGACCAGGGCGAAGCGCTCTCCATCAGCGATCGCGTGGTCGTGATGCAGGCCGGGCGCGTGACCCAGATCGACGCGCCGTACAAACTCTATGAACACCCGCGCACGCGCTTCATCTCTGACTTTGTCGGCAAGGCCAACCTGCTGGCCGGCGACTACGACGCGCTCGGTGTCCCCCAAGTGCGTCACCAGGGCGGCGCTGGCCAACTGACCCTGAGCCTGCGTCCGGAAAAGATCCAATTGGTACAAGCAGGTTCAGGCCGCGTGCAAGGCCAGGTGCTCGACCGCTACTTTTTCGGCAGCCAATGGCTGTATCGCATCCATACCCCCCTTGGCGAAATTACCGTGGTGCGCGGCAACGATGGCAGCGCACCGCTTTGCAACGGCGCGGCAGTGGGCCTGCAATGGCAAGCGGATTTGCTGCGGGTACTGGCGGCCGATGAGGTGCACCCATGAGGCGCGGCTACCTGCTCTCGTTACCGGCATTGGTGCTGTTTGGCGGGTTACTGATCTTGCCATTGGCCTTGACGCTGGTACTGTCCTTCAACGTGTTCGATTACCAGGTGGGTGTAAAGGCCGATCAGTGGACCCTGGCCCACTACCTGGCATTGTTGAGCGATGCCTATTTCTACGAGATCTTCTGGCGCACCTTCTGGATCAGTGCGCTGGTAACGTTGCTGTGCGTGCTGATCGGTGTACCGGAGGCGTACATCCTCAGCCGCATGGGTACGCCGTGGCGGTCGGTCTTCCTGATCCTGATCCTCACACCGCTTCTGATTTCCGTGGTGGTACGCGCGTTTGGCTGGAGCTTGCTGCTCGGCGCCGATGGCCTGGTCAACCAAGTGATCCAGGCCATCGGCGGGCGCCCGGTGAAGCTGCTGTATACGCCGTTCGCCGTGATCATCGCGCTGGTGCACGTGATGCTGCCGTTCATGATCATTCCGGTATGGACCTCCCTGCAAAAGCTCGACCCCTCGGCGGAACAAGCGGCGCTGTCGCTGGGCGCAAGCCAGGCCACGGTGATGCGCAAGATCGTGTTGCCGCAAGTGATGCCCGGTGTGCTGTCCGGCACCTTGATCGTGTTCGGCCTGGCCGCCAGTTCATTCGCAATCCCAGGGCTGCTGGGCGGGCGACGTCTGAAAATGGTCGCCACTGTGGTGTATGACCAATACCTCTCGGAACTCAACTGGCCCATGGGCGCGACTATCGCGGTGGTGCTGCTGTTGGTCAATCTACTGATCATGCTGAGCTGGAACCGAATGGTCGAAGGCCGCTATAAAAAGTCCCTGGGGGTTTAAGCGCATGTCCAGAAACGGTCCTTTGGCCCTCGGTTTCCATGGTTTGGTGGTGCTGTTCATGATGGCGCCGCTGGTGGTGGTGTGCCTGGTGGCGTTCACCCCGGAAAACACCTTGAGCCTGCCCACATCGGGCTTTTCCCTGCGCTGGTTTCGCGCCGTATTCGAACGCGCCGACTTCATCCAGGCCTTCTATAACAGCCTGATCCTGGCGTTTACCGCCGCGTCCCTGGCGACCTTGATCGCGGTACCGGCGGCTTTGGCGATCAGTCGCTATACGTTCCCCGGGCGCAACTTTTTCAGTGCACTGTTTCTGTCGCCGATCATCATCCCGCACCTGGTGCTGGGCGTGGCGATGCTGCGCCTGTTTGCGTTGATGGGCGTTAATGGCAGCTTTACCTGGCTGATGCTGGCGCACGTGGTGATCATCACTCCCTATGTACTGCGCCTGGTGCTGGCGGCAGCGATCGGGATTGATCGCAGTGCCGAGCAGGCCGCCGAATCCCTCGGAGCCGGGCGCTTTACGTTGTTCCGGCAAATCACCTTGCCGATGATTTTGCCTGGGGTGGCCGGTGGTTGGTTGCTGGCGTTCATCAACAGTTTCGATGAGGTGACCCTGTCAATCTTCGTCAGTTCACCTGCCACACAAACCCTGCCGGTGCGCATGTACGTGTATGCCACTGAGTCCATCGATCCAATGATGGCGGCGGTATCGGCGCTGGTGATCGCACTCACCGCAGCGACCATGATTCTGCTCGATCGGGTCTACGGCCTGGACCGTGTACTGGTGGGGAAACATTGATGGCGCTGTTCAAGCGGCTGACCGAAACCCAGCGCCCAGCCCTGGCGTTCACCCTTGATGGGCAGCCGGCCACCGGGCTGCTCGGCGATACCTTGCTGACTGCCATGCTGACCTGCGCCGACCATCTGCGCGGCAGCGATTTCAGCGCCGAACGCCGCGCCGGTTTTTGCCTGATGGGTGCGTGCCAGGATTGTTGGGTACGGCTTGCCGATGGGCGACGCGTACGGGCCTGCTCGACGTTGCTCGAAGAAGGTCACGCGATCAGCCGCGATCCAGGACGGCAGCCATGAAGCCCGTGGCAATTGTAGGCGCAGGCCCAGCGGGCATCGCTGCCGCACGTACGCTGCTCGATCACGGCATAAAACCCTGCTTGATCGATGAGAACCTGCGCGGCGGCGGGCAGATATATCGGCGCCAACCGGCAAACTTCCAGCGCTCGGCCAAACAACTCTACGGCTTTGAAGCGAGCAAGGCGCAGACCGTGCATCGCATCATGGACGAGCTTGCGCCGTTGATCGACTACCGGCCGCAAACCCTGGTATGGAACGCCGAGGACAACCGTCTCGACCTGCTCACCAGCGGTCGCATCGACAGCGTTGAGTATTCGCGCATCATTGTCGCCACCGGCGCCACCGACCGCATCCTGCCGGTGCCGGGCTGGACCTTGCCGGGCGTCTACAGCCTGGGCGCGGCGCAAATCGCCTTGAAGTACCAGGGCTGCGCAATTGGCGAACGCGTAGTGTTTTGTGGTTCCGGACCACTGCTCTATCTCGTCGCTTATCAATATGCCCAGGCGGGCGCCAAGGTGTTGGCCGTGCTCGACAGTGCGCCGTTCAGTGCCCAATGTCGCGCATTACCGGCGCTGCTCAGGCAACCGGCGACCCTGGCAAAGGGTTTGTATTACCGTGCTTGGCTGACGACCCATGGGATTGCCGTGCATCAGGGCGCAACACTGTCGCAGATCGATGGAGAGCAACGGGTCCACGGCATTCGCTGGGGCGAACAGACGCTGGAATGCGATGCGGTGGCCTTCGCGCATGCCCTGCGCAGCGAAACGCAACTAGCGGATTTACTCGGCTGTGACTTTGCCTGGAATAATCTCAACCGCGCCTGGTTGCCGCAGCGGGACTGCGCTGGGCGCAGCAGCGTCGAGGCGGTGTATCTGGCTGGCGATGGCGCAGGGATCATGGGCGCGGATGCGGCGCAGATGGCTGGCGAATGTGCGGCGTTGGCGCTGCTGGAGGATGCCGGCATTACGGTCGATCAGCACCGCCAGGATACGCTGCAGAAGCAGTTGGCGAGGATCCAGGGCTTTCGTCAGGGCCTGGAAACCGCGTTCCCTTTCCCCGAACAATGGGCTGTGCAAGCCCCCGACGAACTGATTCTGTGCCGCTGCGAAGAGGTCAGCGTCGGTGAAGTGCGGGCAGTAGTGGATGAGGGTCACTGGGAAATAAATCGGGTCAAAGCCCATTGCCGCATTGGCATGGGCCGCTGCCAGGGACGGATGTGCGGGTTGGCGACGGCGGAAATTGTCGCCCAGCGCAGCGGGCGTGGCATCGAACAAGTCGGACGCCTGCGAGGCCAAGCGCCGATCAAGCCGCTGCCGTTTGGCGTGGAGGGGCAACCATGATCGACGTCATCGTCCTGGGCGGCGGGATCGTCGGCGCTTCGGCAGCTTTGACACTCGCGCGAAAAGGCCAGCGGGTGGCGCTGGTGGAACGGGATTTTTGTGGCTCGCACTCCAGCGGCGTCAATTATGGCGGCGTGCGCCGCCAGGGCCGGCCCTTGCATCAGTTACCGTTGTCCCAGCGCGCCCATCAACTGTGGGCCGACTTGCCAGGCTTGATTGGCATTAGTGGCGAGTACGTGCGCTGCGGGCATTTGAAGCTGGCGCGCAGCCCGGCAGATTTTGCTGCGCTGCATGCGTATGCCGAACAAACCCGTGGCTTCGACCTGGGCTTGCAGCTGTTGGATCGCACTGAGTTGCGCGGGCGTTTCCCCTGGGTGGGCGACGTGGCAGTGGGTGCCTCCTTGTGCCCGGAAGACGGACATGCCAACCCGCGACTAGTGGCCCCTGCCTTCGCCCGTGCCGCCCTACGCCACGGCGCCGAGGTGTACGAGCAAGCCGAAGTGATCGGCATCGAGTACAACAGCCAACAGTTCCAGGTGCACTGTGCCAATGGCTTGCATCTGCAAGCCCCCTGGCTGCTCAACTGCGCCGGTGCCTGGGCCGGCAGTGTCGCTGCACAGTTTGACGAGCCGGTACCGATTACCTCGGCGCACCCGGCGATGCTGGTCACCGAACCACTGCCGGTGGTGATGACTGTCAGTACCGGTGTCGAGGGCGGAGGGATCTATGCGCGGCAAGTCGCCAGGGGCAACTGCATCCTCGGCGGCGGTCGCGGCTTTGCCCTCGGCCCACAGCAAGCCAGGCCAGGCCAGGCCGCGCTGCTGGAAATTCTGCGCAATGCCAGCGAACTCTATCCATTTCTCAAGGGTGCCCAGGCGATCCGGACCTGGAGCGGCACCGAAGGTTACTTGCCCGATCACGAACCGGTGATCGGCCCCAGCAGCACCCAACCTGGCCTGCTCCACGGTTTCGGCTTCGCCGGCGCCGGGTTCCAGCTCGGCCCCGCAGTCGGCGAAGCCCTGGCAGAGATTGTCTGCGCAGGGGCCAGCCGCCAACCCATCGAAGCGTTTTCCATCCGTCGTTTCCAAGCCTGAGAGGAAAAACATCCATGCACTCACGCATCGCTTTATCCTGCTTGTCCCTCGCCTTGCTCACCGGCACCGCCCATGCCGCCCCCACGCTGTATCTGGGCATGAACGGCGGTACCATGGAACGGGTGTACGCCGACAAGGTGCTGCCCGCCTTCGAGAAAGCCAACAACGTCAAGGTGGTGATCGTACCCGGCACCTCCTCGGACATCCTTGCCAAGGTCCAAGCCAACAAGGCCAACCCGCAGATGCACGTCATGTTCCTCGACGACGGCATCATGTACCGCGCGATCTCCATGGGCCTGTGCGACAAGCTCGCGCCAAGCCCGACCCTGGAGCAGATCCCGGCCAAGGCCAGAATCAAGGACGAAGCCGTGGCCGTAACACTGGGCGTCACCGGCCTGGGTTACAACGCCAAGATGTTCAAGGACAAGGGCTGGTCCGCACCCACCTCGTGGATGGACCTGGCCGACCCGCGTTTCAAGGACAAAGTGGTGTTCCAGTCCCTGGCCTCCTCCACCTTTGGCCTGCACGGTTTCCTGATGTTCAACCGCATCCAGGGTGGCGATGAAACCAATGTAGAACCGGGCTTCAAAGCCTGGCCTACGAGCGTCGGCCCCAACGTACTGGAATACATCGCCAGCTCCGCGAAGATCTCCGAGATGGTGCAAACCGACGAAGCCGCACTCTTCCCCCTGACGCCGACCCAGGTCGCCACGCAGAAGCTGTTGGGCATCCCCATGGAATATGCGCAGCCCAAGGAAGGCGCGGTGGTTCTCAACGTGGCCGAATGCGTGATCGCCCGCAATGACCAGCCGGAACTGGCGCAGAAACTCGCAGCGTTCTTGCTGACCGCCGAGGCCCAGGCGCCGGCGCTGGAGGACGGCGACCAGATCCCTTCGAACCCGACGACGCCCACCACCGAAAAGACCCGGGCACGGGTGGAAGCCATGCAAGGTTACTTGCAGACGGCGATTTCAATTGACTGGGACCAGGTTAACCAGGCGAGGCCGGAATGGAATGCGCGGTGGAGTCGCTCGATTGAGCGTTGAGGCTTGAGCGCTGCGCAATCGCGGCCAGTTCATCGCGGGTGCTACTGATGACAGCACCTGCATTGAGCAACTCATTGACCGCCTGTACACCCCCCTCCTCGCTGATGCTGCGGCACGCCGGCAGGTGCAGGACCACTTGCAATCCGGCCTTGAGCAACTGCAACACAGTGGTCTTGACGCAGTAGTCCAAAGCCAGGCCGCCGACGATCACACGCACCACCCCTCGGGCCTTGAGGTATTCGATGACGCCGGTGGACAGTTTGTCATGCAGGTCGTGGTAGCAGGCGCCATATGGGTGCAGGTCGGGTTCGACGCCCTTCCAGACGAAGTAGTCATAGTCATAAGGCGCTGGCAGTTCGTCGAGCAACGTGAAGCCTTCGGTACCCGGCACGCAGTGGCTGACCCAGGTGACATCGGCGTGGGCAAGGCCAGTGGGCTGCAACATCTGGCTGTGCTGCGCAACCACCCAAGGGGCATGCGGGGTGTGGGCGTCCTTGCTGCCGATGCGATGACCGGCGAGGCTGGCCATGTAGTTGAGTTCGGCGCCAATGCGGTCGCCACCGACCACCGGCAATTCGTTGGGGCACAAAGGCGTGAAGCTTTTCTGCGCGTCGACGTCGAATGAAGCGATGGCGGTTTTCGCAAGGGTCATGGTGATTCTCCGGTGGCAGGCCCCAGGTGACGGAGTGTCAGTCACTTTATAGATGGCTGGCAACACCGCCATGGGTACAAGTCGAATCGTCGCACCGCCCCTCCCATGTTTTTAACGGTGCATGGCTTCAGTTCATCCAGTTGCCGCCATCCACGTTGTAGGTCTGGGCCACCACATAGTCGGCTTCCTTCGACGCCAGGAAGATCGCCATTCCGGTCAGATCTTGCGCCGTGCCCATGCGCCCGAACGGTACCTCATCCCCTACCCGCTTTTTCTTCTCGCCAGGTGCCAGCCCCTCATGCCTGGCAAACAGCGCATCAACGGCGTCCCAGTGCTCGCCGTCCACTACGCCCGGGGCGATGGCATTGACGTTGATGCCCTGCTTGATCAGGTTCAACCCCGCCGATTGCGTCAGGCTGATCACCGCCGCCTTGGTCGCACAATAGACGGCTACCAACGGCTCACCCCGCCGTCCGGCCTGGCTGGCCATGTTGATGATCTTGCCGCCATGGCCCTGGCTGATCATCTGCCGCGCCGCGGCTTGTAGCGTGAACAGGGTGCCGGCGACGTTGATCGAGAACAGCCGCTCAAAGCTGTCGCGGGTAATGTCGATAATAGGTGCCAGGTCGAACAGCGCAGCATTGTTGATCAGGATATCCAGCTTGCCGGCATGGGCCACGACCGCGGCGATGGCGGCGTCGATGCAAGCTTGATCGGTGACGTCCATCGCCACGGCGTAAGCCTGGGGGCCCAATTCGGCGGCGGTGGCCTGGGCGCGTTGCAGGTTGATGTCGGCAATGGCAACGGTAGCGCCTTCAGCAATATAGGCCTGGGCAAATGCTCGGCCGATACCCCGCGCCGATCCGGTGATCAACGCGCTTTTACCTTCGAGTCGTTTCATCGCGGTGTCCTGTAAAAATGAGTTCGGGTCGCCGGCACATTGCACCTGTTGTTTTTGTGGGCGTGCTTCGATTACAGCAGCTCGGCCTGGCCCTCACAAACGACTGGCGACTGCGCGGCTGATACTTTTTTAACTTCAAGCCCAGGATCAAAAAAGTACCAGTGCAAGGCAAAACCGGGGTAGCACACTGATTGCCGGTGCGCGTATTTTGAGTCCATTGCACAACGACAAGAGGCAGCACCATGCCCATCAGCCGCGCCAGCCCGTTCGAGCACCGCCCTGCGGAGCTTGAAGTGATCCTGCCCGAACCGGAGCATGGTTTTCGCTGGTTCGAACATGACTATCCCTATGAGCTGGCGCGCTGGAACCACCACCCCGAGTTCGAGATTCACCTGATCCGCCAAGGCAGCGGCAAGCTGGTGGCGGGCGACTATATTGGTGCGTTCAGCGCCGGTCATGTCGCGTTGATCGGTCCTGACCTGCCCCACGACTGGATCGGCGACCTGGCGCCGGGCGAATACCTGAGCGGCCGCGACGTGGTGCTGCAGTTCGACGGCGCCGCCCTCCTCGCCCTGCGCACCACCCTGCCTGAGCTCGGCGATCTACAACCGTTGTTTGAACGGGCGCGATGCGGCCTTGAATTCAGCGGCGAAGCAGCAGCGAGTGCGGCACGACTGATGGAGGCCATCGGCAGCGCCCATGGCCTGCAACGCCTGACCCTGTTCCTGCAGCTGCTCGACACCCTGAAGAACGCCTCGCCCACACAGGCCAAGACCCTGGCCAGCCCGTACTACGCACCCACCCTGGATGCGCGCAGTGCCGATCGCATCAACAAAGCCTTCGATTACCTGATGCGCGAACTGACCGGCGACGTGCGCCTATCGGACATTGCGCGGCAATTGGAGATGAGCGAGCCGGGCTTCTCGCGTTTTTTCAAGCGCAACACCGGCCACGGTTTTATCGACCTGATGCGCAAGTTCCGCGTGCAACGTGCCTGCCGGTTGTTGTTGCAAAGCCAGATGTCGGTGGCGGATATCTGCTTTGAAGTGGGCTACGCCAACCTGTCCAATTTCAACCGCCACTTTCGCATCGAAATGCACCAGACGCCGAGCGAATACCGGCGGCAGACTGCACTGCATTTATTCAACCCCATCGCCAATCAACCACCACGCGCCAAGCTCACCTATTGACCCAGTGCCTGTTGCGCCAGGCAAGCCACCCGCAACTCAGCCTCGGCGCGCTCGCGTTCCTGATCTTCCAGAAACCAGGCGGCGGACAGCCCAGCGTGAGCCACCACCCATTGCAGCAGACGCGTGCGCGACAGCCCCGCCGCCTGCGTAATCACCTCGACCTGGCGGCTGAAACGCTGCGGGTCGCTAGCAGTAGGCAAATCCGGATTGCAGATCAGGTTGACGTAATCGTAGCCGCGCTCACCCACCACCCGTTTTGGATCAATCGCCAGCCAACCCCGAGGGCCGAAGTCGAGAATATTGTTGTGATGGATATCTCCGTGCAGCACCACCCTATCCTGTTGCGCCGCCAACAAGGTACGGGCCATCGCCGCGCAATCGCGTAGCACGCCACCTTCGCGCTCGGCGGCGTTCCACAAGGCATTGAACCATTCATCCAGTCCAAGCAAACCCTCGGGCGGCGATGCGCGGGGCGCATGCAGTCGGGCCACGGTAGCGCAGGCGATCTGGCTGGCTTCGTCGTCCTGGCCATTGAGGGCCATGCGCATCAAGGAACCTGGCCCAGTGGCGCGCTCCATCAATACTGCGGTGTGGTCATGGGCAAACACCTGAGCCGCGCCGTCGCCTGCCCACCAACTCAACAAACGACCGCCAAGCTTTTCTTCCGAGGTATGGGCAATTTTCAACATCGCCGCCATGCCTTGCCAGCGCACCGGCAAAAGGTGACTGCCAGGCGTAACGATAGGCTCGCCATCGGCACTCAAGCTCCAGGCGCGCAGATAGTGATCGAACATATGAGTGCTCCAGTGGGTGGGCACAGGATGACATGTAACCCGCAGGTTTTCTGACCAAAGCGTCGGCTAATTCGCGTTTTTTCCAAACAGTTCAAGCCATTGGCACAAGTTGGTACAGCCTGTGCAAACGTTTGCGGAACGAACTTGGCTGCCAAGTTCAGCCCTACCCGATGAATCGGGCTAAACCGTGTACGAATAAGGACTTTCAATGCATCCCACCTCTAAGCCTCGTGCTTGCCTTGGTGTTTCCCTGCTACTGGCCGCCGTTACGGGAGTACTCAGTGGCCCCATTTTGGCGCAACAAAAGCCCGTCGATGATTCAGCCCAGGGCGAAACCCTTAGCCCTGAGGCCAGCCCACCGGCGAAAAAAGGCGTTTACCTGTCGGAGTGGTTCAACCAGGACCTGACGCTGATCGGCAGCAAAGACATCAGCTTCGGCCCCAAGCCTCAGGACGATGTCTACCTGGAGTACGAGTACTTCGGGCGCAAGGGGCCCTTTGAGCTGTACGGCTATATCGACGTGCCGAAGATCCTCACCATCGGTAACAGTAATGACAAAGGTGTATGGGACCATGGCTCGCCGGTATTCATGGAGCATGAACCGCGGATCTCCATCGACTACCTCGCAGGGCGCAGCCTGGCGATCGGCCCGTTCAAGGAGTGGTATGTGGCCTTTGACTGGATTTACGATCACGGCAGCCATAAGGAAAACCGCGCCAACACCCTGTACAGCGGCCTGGGCACCGATATCGACACCCACTCGCGGGTCAACCTGTCGGCCAACTTTTATGGCCGCTACCAGTGGGAAAACTACGGTGCCAGCAATGAATATTCCTGGGATGGCTACCGCGCGCAGATGAAGTACATCGTGCCCATCGGTAAGTTCGACAACGGTGCTTCGCTGACCTATATCGGCTTTACCAACTACGACTTCGGCTCGGACCTGCACAAGGACAACCCGGCGCGCACCGCCAATTCCCTGGTGGCTACCAACGTGTTGCTGTACGCGTTCACCCACCTGCGCTTTACCCTGGTGGGTCGCTACTTTCACAACGGTGGCAACTGGGAAGACGGCAGCGAGTTGAATTTCGGCGAAGGCAACTTCCGCGCCCGCTCTGATGGCTGGGGTTACTACGCCGGCGTGGGTTACCAATTCTGATCAAGGAGCTGTACATGAACGCACTGACTCGTATCTCGCTGGCCGTCGGCCTCGCTCTGCTGCCCCACGTAGTGCTGGCGGATAACCCCGCACCGATCAAGCCCAAGGTGATGTTGATCACCATGTTCGCCCCCGAGGCGCAAACCTGGATCGACCGCCTGGAACTCAAGCAGGAAGTACGCGTGCCAGGGCTGTCTGCCGAATACCCAGTGATTCGCTGCAACACCCAGGACGTGTGCCTGCTGGTAACCGGCATGGGCCAGACCAACGCCGCTGCGTCGACACTGGCCCTGGCCTTGTCGCCCAAATTCGACCTGCGCCAGAGCTATTTCCTGATTGCCGGTATCGCCGGTATCAGCCCCAAGCACGGCACCATCGGCACCGCCGCCTGGGCCCATTACCTGGTGGAGTTCGGCACCCAGTGGGAGCTGGATTCACGGGATGCGCCCAAGGACTGGCCGACCGGTTATATCGGCATCAACACCAAGGGGCCCAACGAAAAGCCACCGCTGGACTACAAGACCGAAGTATTCGAGCTCAACCCCAAGCTGCAAGCCAAGGCGTTTGCCTTGTCGCACAAGGTGGAGCTGACCGAGAGCAAAGAATCCGCCGCCTGGCGCAAGCACTATCCCGACGCTCCGGCCAACCAGCCGCCGCAAGTCACGCGCTGCGACACGCTGGCGGGCAATACCTGGTTTTCCGGCACCCGCCTGAGCGAACGCGCCGAAGTCTGGACCAAGTTGCTCACCGACAATAAAGGCGAATACTGCACCACCCAGCAGGAAGACAACTCCACCTATGAAGCGCTGCTGCGGGCCAGCCGCGAAGGTTTGGTGGATATCCAGCGCCTGGCCGTGGTGCGCGCAGGCTCTGACTTTGACCGGCCTTATCCGGGTTACAGCGAGGTCGACAACTTGCTCAAGTATGCGGACCAGGGCGGCTTTGTACCGGCACTGGAAAACCTGTACCGCACGGGCAACCCGCTGGTGCAGGCGATTGTGAAGCAGTGGTCGGCGTGGGAAAAAGGCGTACCCGAGGTCGAGTAAAGATATGAAGTGGGAGGGGCTTACCCCCTCCCACATTTGAGACGATGTCACGGCAGCAGGATGAATTTGTCCGGGCTGCCGCTGTTCACTTGCTCATAACACTCAACTCCATCAGCCAACGCCACTTCGCGCAGGCCGGTGGGCAACGGCAACAACCCCTCATCAAAGAACCGCCCGAACGCCCCTAACATCACCGCACATTGCTCACAGCTATAGAGCAACGAATTGACGCCTACCACCGTCCCCCCCTTGCGATACAGCGCCAGAGCCGGCAGTTGCACGTGGCCGTCGACCGGCGCGGCAATGATTGCGATACGGCCGAAAGGCGCCAACCCCGCCACTGCAGCGGGCAACCAGAAACCGCTGGTATCGAAGATCACCTCGGCGCCGCCCTTGAACACGGCGTGCACTTGTACGCCCAGTTCCTGCGGTTGGCCCAGGGCAATCGCCTCCACGCCTTGCGCCTGTAAGACATCCACCTGATCAGGGCGACGCACCGCTGCCAGCACCTGCGCACCACGAAGCTTCGCCAGTGCCAACGCCGCGCTGCCAACGGCACCATTGGCGCCGATCACCAGCAACCGCGTGCCCTTGCCCACACCACTGCGTTCCAGCGCGTCCCAGGCCGTGGTATACGGCACGCCAAGGCTCGCGGCCTGGGTGAAGCTCAAGTGACCGGGCTTGGGCACCACGCCTGTGGCCAATACCCGAAGGTATTGGGCATGGGAGCCGTCAGCAAAAAAGCCCAGGTCGCGACCGGTGCCCCAGACTTCCTGACCGAGCAAGGCTGGCGGACCTTCGACCACCACCCCGGCAAAATCGCGCCCGGGAATGCGCGGCAGCGTGGTGTAGGGAAACCGGCCAAGTACGTTTTTCACATCGCTGGGGTTCAGACCGGCGGCTTTAACCTGGACCAGCACTTCATCGGCAGACGGTACGGGCGTGGCAACATCGACCAGGCGCAGGTCGGCGAGGTCGCCACTGGCGCTAAATTGTAGTGCTTTCATTAAAGGCATCCGTCGAAGAAGAAAAGGCTCAGGACAACCAACCGCTGACCAACTGCCGCCCCATGGGCCACAACTGTTCGCCGAGCAGCATGCCCATCAGCCCCACCAGAGCAATGGCCGGCGGTGCGGGCGAACGGAAGCCCAGCGCGCCGTAGATCAGGCCGACAAACAGGCCGATGGCCAAGGAAATCAGATAGTTCATGGTGACTACGCCCGGTTGATTGATGGGCTCAGCTTAAGGTGCGACTGGCTTCGGCATCGGCCAAGTGCTTCAGGATTTCGGCCAACCCGCGTACTGCGAAGGCGATACACCCAGTTCACGGCGGAACATGTCGCTGAAACTGCTGGGCGAATACCCCAGGGCACGAGCAATGCCGCTCACCGACCGGCCCTGGATCAGTTCCGCCGCCGCCGTCGCCAACTGCACTTGGCGCCGCCACTGCGCGAAGCCCATGCCCAGGTGGTTCTGGAACAACCGCGCCAGGGTGCGCACGCTGGCACCGACAGTTTCGGCGTGCTGCTCGAAAGGGATGTCCAGGGACGGCGCAGCCATGACCGCCCGGCATACACTGCTTAGCCGACGATCAGTCGCCACCGGCATGACGATACGGATTTGCGAGCGGCGTGCCCGTTGCAGCTCCAACAGGACCAGGCCAACGAGCGCCTCGTAGTAGCCGGCATCGGCGTGATCGACCTGCTCCACTAACGTCACGATCAATTCACGCAATAACCGGCCCACCTCAATCACCTGCACCTGACTGTCCAGCGTCGCCGCCAACGCCGGGCGCAGGTAGATGTTGCGCATCTGCAAGTCGGAGACAACACGGATGCCGTGTTCGACTCCCGGCGGCAACCACACGGCGCGCTGCGGCGCAACTATCAGGGCTTCACGGGGCGTCTCGACCCACATCACGCCGCTCATCGCATAGAGCAACTGGCCCCATTCATGGCGATGGGGTTCCACATACAACCCACGCGGGTACGTGCGTGCCAGGGGCTGCACTGGGACGGCTTGATCACTGAGGTCGGGGGGCGCGGCCAGGGCCATGGCGGGTATATGTCAATCAAGGGAAAGGCGACCATGGTAAAGACTGGCCGCCGACAAGCGAACTGTTTTTACTCACCCGGCAGGCCCGGGTTGTCCGAGCCTGCAGGTAGATCACGTCAAGTGCGGGCCGACTTGGCGCACTCACAGCCGGTCGCGGCGGCGCAGGGCTCACCGTGGGCATGGTGCTCGGCACAGCCTTGGCAGCAATAACCCTTACCGTCCTTCATGATCGCATCGGCACCCAGTACGCATTTGCAGTGTGGGCAAGCACAGGTTTTATCTGGCATGGTCAGACTCCTTCTTCATGGTCGTCCCGGTGCAGCGAACGCCACACCTTAAGCAGTGACTCCACGCAGAGCGCCAAGGTTCAGCGCCGTCAGTCGGCCGCCCGGGTATTGCTGCGGTACATGAACACCAGTGCCAGCGCCAGGCACAGCATCGCCACGATGCGGCTGCCCGACAATTCGATCGCCGGGTTGCCCAGCCAGCCAAAGTTGTCGATCAGCATGCCCATGCCCAACTGCCCGACAATCACCGCCACCGTGGCGACCGCCGTGCCAACCACAGGCACCGCGCCGACCATCACCAGCATGTACACCACGCCGAACAAGGCGCCGGTCAATTGCCATTTCGGCACATCCAGCAGGCTGACGGCCTGGGCCGGCTCGAAGAAAAATATCAACAACGCCGTGGTGAGTGCACCAACGGCAAAAGTCAGCAGGCTGCTGCGCAATACCCCAACCGTCTGGCCAAGGCGCCCATTGATCGCGGCCTGCACACTCAACACCGCCCCTGCTGCAATCACCACCACCAATAACAGAATCAGATTCATCGTCTTACCCTCGTGCAATCAGGACCAATGCCGCCACAATCAACGCCAGCGCAATCCAGCGTTCGCCATTGACGCGCTTGCGCGCCGTGCCGAACCAACCGAAGTGGTCGATCAATACACTCTTGCCCACCTGGCCGGACAGGATCGCAATCATGGTCATGGCGATACCGATGTGGGGCGTGGCTAGGGTCAGCACCACCACATACATCGGCCCCAGGAACCCACCAATCAACTGCCAGCGCGGCAGTTGGGTAAATGCCGGGCCCTTCTGCGGGCCGCTGAACAGCAGCAGTAGAAGGAGAATCGCGGTGCCGACGCCAAAGATGCTCAAGGTCGCCCACAAATGCCCGACCTGCGCGCCCAACGGCCCGAGCAGGCCAGCCTCCACCGACAGGCCCATGCCCGCCAGGATCACCAACGGCAACAACAGCAACCGCAGAAAATTTTTGTTAGGTCTGGCCTGCGCCACACCTTCGATAGAACGTGCCTGCATAGATCACCTGCGCATCAACAAAGAAAACATGGCGCGCATTATCCGGTGGCCGTCCTGTGCGATAAATGGGAGCATGCAAACAACACCTTTGCGCAACACGCACAGCCAGGAGAGATGATGCAGGGTTTGAATGAGCTGAGTTTCAAGGCGCTGCGCCTGTTCGTCGCCGTGCTCGACCATGGCAGTTTTTCCGAAGTGGCCCGCCGAGAAAGCCTGGCACCCTCCTCCATTTCGCGGCAGATTCAACTGATGGAACAGGCCCTCGGCCAGCAATTGCTGTACCGCCACACCCGCGCCGTAAGCCCCACCGAAGCCGGGCGCCTGCTGGGGCGTCACGCGCGGCTGGTATTGGAGCAGCTGGAAACGGCGAACCAAGCCCTGCAGGAACAAGACAGTGAGCCCAGCGGACTGGTGCGTATCAATGCGCCGATGGTATTCGGCCAGCGCCACCTTTCACCGTGGTTGGGGCAACTGTGCCGGCGTTACCCGAAGCTGCAACTGGATATCCAGCAAACCGATACCTTCGTCGACCCACTGCAAGACGGCACCGACCTGCTGTTTCGCATTGGCGTGCTCAATGATTCGGGTATGCAGGCACGCATCTTCGCGCCCCAGCGCTTTCGCATCGCCGCAAGCCCCGCCTACCTGGCGCAACACGGCACGCCGCGCCACCCCGACGAACTGGTCGACCACCACTGCCTGGCCTACAAAGGCATCACGGGCCAGCAACGCTGGTTCTTCCGGCGCGGCCAAAGTGACTGGACCTCCTACAGCGTCAAGGGCCCGATCACCGGCAACCACGCCGACACCCTGACCCACGCCGCCGAACAGGGCCTGGGCCTGGTGGTGTTTCCGTCCTGGCTGATTGGCGAAAGCCTGCGCGCCGGCAGTTTGCAGGCTGTGCTGACTGAATATGAAGTGGCGACCACCCTGGAGCCCCAGCAGATTGCCGCACTGTGGCCGGGCAGCCGGAGATTGTCGTTGAAAGTGCGTACGGTGATCGACTATTTCGTGGAGTGTTTTGGGACGGTGCCGTATTGGGATCGGCAGATCAAAACAACCACTGCCCAATCAACCACGCATTCGCCCCACTGATCACCGCGAACAGGAACCACGCCAACAGCCGCGTGGGCAGTCGATTGACGAAAGGCCCCATCAACTGCTTGTCACCGGTCATGCGAATCAGTGGATACAGCGCGAACGGCAACTGCAGGCTGAGTACCACCTGGCTGAGAATCAGCAGCTTGCCGATGGCATCGTCGCCCATCAGCCATACCCCAAGGAACGCCGGGATCAACGCCAGTCCGCGAGTGATCAGGCGGCGTTGCCAGCAGGGTATGCGCAGGTTCAGGTAGCCCTCCATGATCACTTGCCCGGCAATGGTGCCGGTAAAGGTCGAACTCTGCCCAGACGCCAGCAACGCTATACCGAACAGGATGCTGGCGAAGGCGCCACCTACCAGTGGGTCGAGCAGATGATAGGCGTCCTGGATTTCCACCACATCGGTATGGCCCGTCTTGTAGAACGCCGCAGCGGCCAGCACCAGGATCGCTGCGTTGACCAACAGTGCCAGAGCCAGGGAACCGATGGTGTCGATACGCGCCAGCTTGACCGCGTCCTGCTTGCTCGCCAGGTCCTTGCCGATCAGGCGCGTCTGCACGATGGAGGTGTGCAGGTAGAGGTTATGGGGCATGACCGTGGCGCCAAGGATGCCGATCGCCAGGTACAACGGCGCCGCGTCGCTGATCGCCGACAGTGAAGGCGTGAAACCGCTGAGCACGTCGGGCCAGTAGGGTTTGATCAGCACCAGTTCGATAAAGAAACACACGCCGATGGTCGCCACCAGCGCCAGCATGATCGCTTCAAGGCGGCGGAAGCCGCGGTTTTGCAGGGCCAGGATCAACAGCGTGTCGAAGGCAGTGATGACAATGCCGGTGGTCAGCGACACGCCAAGCAGCAGGTGAAACGCCAGGGCGCAACCGAGCACTTCGGCAAGATCGGTGGCGATGATGGAGATTTCCGCCAGCAGCCACTGGGTACGTGAGGAGCGCTTGCTGTAACGCTCGCGGCACAGCTGCGCCAGGTCCTTGCCGGTGGCGATGCCCAGCCGTGAGCACAGGCACTGCACCGCCATCCCCGCAAGGCTGGCCAGCAGCACCACAAATAACAGGCTGTAGCCGTAGCGTGAACCGGCTTCAATGGCGGTCGCCCAATTGCCCGGGTCCATGTAGCCAATGGAGATCAACAAGCCGGGGCCGGCGAACATCAACATGCGTTTGAAAAAGGACGCCTTGGGGTCAACGGCAACAGAGCCGGCCACTTCCGGCGGGCAGAACGGAGCGGTAGCGATTTTCGGCAGGTTGAATTTCACGCGCAATTCCAGACAATACACTAGGCTTGGGCAGCAGCTTATCAGTCGGACGCGACTGTGCGCATCACTGTATCTCGCGGCAAATCAAAGGCCTCTACCACTTGCACAACCAGGTCCAGCTCCTGGTTCAGCGCCTCGCGCTCCATGCGCTGACGAATCACACCGACCACCAATACCGCCAAGGTGGTGATCGAATACGCCGGGCCGGAAAACGCTCGCACGCCGCTGACCAGCAACATCGCCGCAGCCAGCGCCTGGCCCACCACCGGAATCGCCGTGGCTGCACCCCGACGCAGGATAAACCCGGTCAGCCCGGCCAGCGCGGTACCGCTCAAGGCTGTGGTGGCCGAGCGGCCCACATCGAAGCGCGTGAACAGCCCCTGCTCTTTTTGCGCCGCAGCCTTGAGTTCGGCGTCGAACGCCTGACGGTCGGTGCGGCTGAGTTTGTCCTTGTACTGCTCGATCAGTTTTTCAGCGACCTGCGCTTCGATATCCGCCAGCGCCACGCTTTGAAGTGGCTCGTCGAACTTGATGCCCAGGCGTTGCGCCACCTCCTCGGCAATCTGGCGATAGCTCACCCCGTGACCACGGGCCAGGTTCATGAAGCTGTCACCGCCCATGCGCTGCAACTCGATGGCCAGTTTCAGCGGTTCACGCACACTGGCGTCGATCGAGGCACTGCGCTTTTGCGCCATCAGCTCGGCGAGGAACTTCAGCTCTTCAGGACGCGCCTGCACCAGCGCCGGGAACAGTTCGGCATCTTCTTCGGCAAAGCGCACTTCGCTGCTGCGCAGGTCAGCGCGGATCAGACCACGGCGCTCCTGCAGCAAGTCGGTGTACTGCACCACCGTCTTCAATTGCGGCCAATAAGCGGCATGATCGAAGCTGGCCAGATGCACATTGGTGACCTTGGTCTTGAGTGCAGGCGTAACGTCAATCGCATAACGGCCGATGCAGCGCTCGCTATCCGGCTTCAAGGCCAGCGCCCAGTCCTTGCTGGAATAGCAGTTGATCAGCCGGCCCTTGAGCGGCGCCGACACGTCATCCCAAGGGCTTGACGTACAGATCGCCCCGCCCATCAGCAACAGGTTATTCAACGGCAGCTCGCGGGCGATATCGGGGCTGGCCAACAGACTCTTGACCAGAATACGTGCGCCCAGGGAATGACCGATCAGGTTGATGCGCCGCACCGGCAGCGCCTCGTCGTGCAGGTAGCCGGCCAGTTCAGGCAACAAGGTCCTGGCCACTTCATCGACCCGCGCCTCGACACTTTTGTAATGGTCAAGAAAATAGGCAATCGCCCTACCGACGCCCACCGTCGCTGCGCCCAGGCCACCACCGCCAAGCATCGAAGCGATCACATCCTTGAACGGCGCGAACAGGTTTTCCAGAAAGTGCCCCGCCGGCCAGAACAGCATCAGGTTGGTCGAGCCTTCGATACCCGCCAGTTGTGCCTTGAAATTGCCCAGTTGCTGGCGGTTGAAGAAGGCCGAATAACCGTGAACATAGAGATTGAGCACATCCCCCTGGGGCTCGCCACATAGAACGAATGTGGGCTTGCGGGTGCGGTGCATTTCATCCCACTGGTGTTGCATGGGCCGGTGACTCCTGTTGGCAAGGGATGGCGATAGTAACAAACAGTGCCCGCAAGGAAGGTGAATCCTGACGGGCGTTAGCCACGTTCAGGACAACGGGAATAACCCGAGTCGAGCACGCCACACCAGCCGCGCTCCGGAAGAAATTGTGTGTACATTCTTCAGCCTGGCGGGTGAGCAATAAACTCTGTGCATTCAGGAACCAGTATTACTTCAAAAAAAACCGCCCTTTCGGGCGGTTGAAAAAACTCGGCCTTGATCAAAAACCGAGGGAGAAACTCACCGTCACCGCGTGGTCCTTGTCGTTGCGCGAGAGTTGACCCGAATAGCCCAGGCCCAGCTTGCCGTTCTGGCTGATCTGGTAGTCCAGGCCCGCCTCCACCACCGCGCTGTCCTTGGCAATCGGCACGCCCTGGGTGCTGAACGAGCCACCGCCATTGATGAAGCTCAGGTCGGCGTCAGGCTTGGTATCGCCGAAGGCATGGCGCCAGCCGATGCTGCCCCGTGGGGTGATTTTCGAGCCGTTGCCCAAGGTAAGGGTCTGGCCGATGCGTACGCCCAAGGTCGAGTAGGTAATACTTTGGTCGGCATCGCCACGCAGGGCTGCCGAACCGCCTTTCTCCTTGATCGTATCGCTGTCGTAGTTGACGTAGGCCAGGCCAGCGAACGGTTCCAGGGCCACGCTGGCGGTTTGAATGGTGTAGCCGACTTCACCGAACACCTGGGCACTGCGTGCCTTGTAGTCGGCTTTCAGGCGTTGGCCCTCACCGCCGACCGCCACGTTGCGTTTGCTTTCGATGTCATGCCAGCTGTACGCCACGCCCATGCGTGCGGCGAAGGCTTCCTGCTGGTAGGCGGTGTAGGCCATCAAGTGGTAGCTGTCCACATCGGCACTGGAATTACGGCGCTTGGCATCCAGATCACTGCGGGTGTAGCCGGCGGCCACACCGACGCGCCAGGCGTCGTCCACTTGCTTGTCGGTGCCGAGCAGGAAGCCGCTGAGATTGCGGTCCAGCTTGGCGGTATTGCTGTCACCGCCCATATGGCCCCAGGTGCCGAGTACGCGCATCCAACCGACCATCTCGCCGTGGCAACCGGCACTGGTCAGACGGTTTTCGCTCGGCGCCAGGGCATTGCGTGGGTCGTCCTCGCGGTAGCAACCGGGTTGGCGCATACGCTCGTTGACCGCGTCACGTACGTAACGCGAATCTTCGAGCATCGCGCTGGCGGTGCTGGCGTGGATCTCGCCAGACAAGCTGTCGAAGGCTGCGCGCGCCCCGGCCACATCAGCGTTGAGCAACGCGTTCTGCACCGCCGCGCCACCGACGGCTGCGCCGCTGCCCAAGGCCGCCGCCACGCCGCGCTGGTTAGCGGTAGCCGCCACACTGGCATAGCTGACGTTGTTGCGGCTGACCGCCAGTGCCACCTGGGTTGGGCTGTAGTTCAACGCGGTAGTCAGGAACGCCAGGTTCTCCAGGTTGGTGGTGGCAAAGGTGCCGTTGACCGCGCCCGCAGTCAGCAGGGTGTAGGTGGTCGCGCCGGCATACGGTGCCAAATTGATCACATTCAAGGTGCCGCCCAGGTTGGCAGTGCCGCCCACGGCCAGGGAGCCGGTGGTGGATGGGGTAATCACCAGGTTCAGCGCGCCCGTGCTGGCGTTGGTGAAGTTGCCGGCCACGGTCAACTTGCCGCCGTCAGGCGTCACTGAGCCGTTGTTGACCAGCGAACCGACACTGCCGTTGCCGGTCAGGCCCGCACCGTTGGCCACGGTGACCTGGCCACCGAGCACCGCACCTGGGTTGGCCGCATTACCCACCTGCAGTACGCCCTCTTGCACCGCTACGGTCCCGCTGAACGGCTGGTTGCCGGTCAGCAACAGCGCACCGGTGCCTTGCTTGACCACCGCACCGGTGCCGCTCAAGGTGCCGTTGAATTGGCCATTACTGCTTTGGGCAAATACCAGACTGGCGTTGTCGAGGATACTGCCTTGCAGGCTGGTGGTATTGCCCACCAGCGTACCGCCACTGACCGTAGTGCCGCCGGTGTAGGTATTGGCGCCGGTCAGCAGCAACGTGCCGGAATCCAACTTGTTGATCCCACCGGTTCCTACCAGCGGTGCATCGATCTGGGCGGTCACGCCGGAGTTGACCCGCACCGCAGCCAGGCTGCCATCCGCCGAATTGGTCGGGCTCAAGCTGCCCCCAGCGCCGGCCGTCAGGGTGTAACCGGCGTCAAGGAATTGCAGGCCGGTAAAGCCTTGGTTACCGACAACCGTCACGGTGCCGCCCTGCCCGCCAAATACCGCGAACTGGTTGGTGGACGCCTGCCCTTGGGTACCGGTGGGGTCGGTCCAGTTGGTGCCGGGGCCCCAGGTGCCGCTGCCACCGGTGATGGTGCCGTCGGGGTTGGTGGTGCCGCCGTTCCAGAACTGGATCTGCCCTGGGGCATTTTGCACTACCAGGTTGAGCTGGTTGGCCAGCGCGGTTTGCAGGCTCACGTTGCCCAAGGCGACGGGCAAGGTGCCAAAGGTAAGGCCGTTATCGACCAAGCTGCCGCCATAGCGGAACAGTTGATACACACCCAGACCGAAGCCGCCGGCATCACTGACGTTGAGCGTTCCGTCCAGGGTCAGGTTGCCAGCGACATTCACCGCAGTGCTCGAAGCACCCGGCGCGCCGAGGGCGAAGTCCAGCGTGGTACCCGACGACAAGGCCAGCGAGCCCACCGACAGTGGGGTCGCCGAGCCCGCCTTGAGCACCGAACCGTCCGCCATGCTCACCGCACCGCCCAAGGTGCCGCTGCCACCCAGGGTCGCGCCGCCGGCAACTTGCACCGCAGCGCTGTTCAAGGTGCCGTTGACCAACAGGCTGCCGGTGTTGACGTTGGTAGTGCCGGTAAAGCTGTTGTTACCGGTCAGCAGCAACGCGCCGGTGCCGGTTTTGTTCAGTACGCCGGTGCCGGTGAGGTTGCCGGTGTAGGTGCCGTCGGTGGCTTGCTCAAAGGTCAATGCCGCATTGTTGGCGATGGCGCCTTGCAGGCTGTTGGTGTTGCCGGTGGTGGTGCCACCGTTGAGCGTGGTGCCGCCGCCGTAGGTGTTGGCACCCGCCAGCAGCAAGGCGCCACTGCCGTTTTTCACCAGGCTGCCGGTGCCGCTGACGACGCCGTTGAGGGCCAGGTCATGGCTGCCGGCCAGGGTCAGCGGGCCGCCCAGATTGACGGCATTGGCCAGTTGCAAGTCAGTGCCACCATCCAGTTGCGCAGCGCCGCCGACAGTCAGGGCACCGCTGCCCAGTGCAGCGTTGTTGCCCAGCACCAGTTGACCGGCGTTGAGGCCGGTGCCGCCGCTGTAGCTGTTGGTGCCATTGAGGGTCAAGGTTGCAGCGCCGTTTTTCACCAGGCTGCCGCTGCCGCTGATGCCACCAGTGAGGGTCAGCGCGTTGCTGCCGCCAATCGCCAGGGCGCCGTTGAGTGCAGCTGCATTGGCCAGGCTCACTGCCGCGTTGCTGTCCAGGGTGGTGCCCGCCGCGGCAGTCAGTACGCCGGTGCCCAGGGCACTGTTGTTGCCGACCACCAGGGTGCCGCCATTGAGCGTAGTGCCGCCGGTGTAGCCATTGGCGCCGTTGAGCACCAGGGTGCCGCTGTCGAGCTTGGCCAGGGTACCGGCACCATTGAGCGTGACGCCCAGGGTCGCGGTCACGTTCGGATCGACGCGCACCGCGGTGTTGCCGGTGCCGCCATTGACCAGGTTAAGCACACCCGCCGTGCCGGAGGCCAGGTTATAGCCATCGGTGACAAACTGCATGCCGGTGATGTTTTGCGTGCCGTCCACCGTCACATTGCCGGCTGCGCCCTGGAACACTGCGAAACTATTGGTCCAGCCTTGGTTGAGCGTGCCGTCGACATTGGTCCAGTTGGTATTACCGGCGCCCCAGGTACCGTTACCACCGTCGATGGCAGCGTTGCCGATCAGGTTATTGCCATCCCAGAACTGCACAGTAGTGTTAGGTGCAGTCACCAGCAGGTTGACCTTGTTGCTGATGGCGGTCTGCACTTGCAGATCGCCCGGCACCACGCTGCCCGGCAGTATGCCGAGGGTCAACCCGTTGTCGGTAAGCGCCCCGCCGTAGTTGATGAGGTTATAGACGCCGCTGCCAAAGCCGCCGATATCGGTGACGTTGAGGTTGCCGTCCAGGGTCAGGTCGCCGCCGACATTCAGCAGCCCGGTGCCGCCGCCCACAACTGGGGTGCCTAGACCGACATCCAGATTGGAGTTGCCGCCCAGCACCAGCGAGCCCACCGACAGCGTGCTGCCGGTTTTCAGGCCGATATGGCCGCCGTCGGCGACAGTCACGGCACCACCAAGAGCACCGCTGCCGGTCAGGGTCGCGCCGTTGTTGACCGCCACCGTGGCACTGGCCAGCGAGCCTGTGACATTCAAGGTGCCACCGTTGACGTTGGCGGCGCCGCTGAGGCCATTGGTACCGCTCAGGTTGAGCACACCGCTGCCGTTTTTATCCAGGCCGCCGGTACCGCCCAGCGAACCGCCAAAGGTGTTGTCCAGGTTGCTGCCGCCCACCGCCAGCGTGCTACCGCCCGCCACCTGCACCGTGCCGTTGCCGGCCAGCGTGTTGAGACTGGCATTGCCGCCCAGGTTGAGGCTGGCGCCGCTGCCGACAGTAACGCCGGAAGTGCTGCCCAGTGCGCCGTTACCCAACGTAGTCACGCTGCCGCCGGCCACAGTCAGCGGGCCGCTGAAGCTGTTATTGCCAGTGAGCAACAGGTCCGCCGCGCCATTTTTGATCAGCGCCGCATTGCCGGCCAGTACCCCGGCCAGGGTCAGGTTATTGCTGCCTGCGACGGTCAGGTCGCCATTAAGATTGACCGCGTTGGCCAGCACCAGCGGCGTGCTGTTGGCCAGGGTCGCCGCCCCGCCGACGGTCAAGGCGCCCGAACCCAGAGTCGTAGCGTTGCCCAAGGTCAACGTACCGGCATTGAGGGTTGTGCCACCGCTGTAGCTGTTGGCGCCGTTGAGCGTCAGGTTGGCGCCGCCGGCCTTGGTCAGGGAACCGCTGCCATCAACTACGCCATCAAGGCTCAGATCATTGCTGCCGCCGACTGTCAGCGCAGCATTCAGGCTGGTGTTATTGGCCAGGGCCAGTGCAGCGCTGGTATCCAGGGTCGCGACGCCATTGACTGCCAGGGCACCGCTGCCCAGGGCCGATGCGTTGCCCAGGGTCAACGACCCCGCGTTCAGTTGGGTGCCACCGAGGTAGGCATTGGCGCCATTAAGGGTCAGGTTGCCCGCACCGGTTTTGGTCAGGCCGCCGGCACCACTGACCACACCGTTCAAGCTCAGGTCGGCAGTTCCCAGAATGTCCAGGTTACCGGCCAGGTTCAGGGTATTGGCCAAAGCCACCGCGGTGCTGCTGTCGAGGCTGGTACCGGCTGCCGCGTTCAACGCGCCACTGCCCAGTGCGCTATTGGAGCCCAGGATCAAGGCGCCGGCGTTGAGTGCGGTTGGCCCGGCGTAGGTGTTGTTACCACTCAGGGTCAGGTTGGCGATGCCATTTTTGATCAGGCTGCCGGTGCCTGCCACGGTGCCGGCCAGGGTCAAGGCGTTGCTGCCGCCAACAGTCAACGTACCGTTGACGTTCACATTGTTGGCCAGGTTGACCGCAGCGTTGCTGTCCAAAGTGGTGCCATTGGCGGTGGTCAACACGCCACTGCCCAGGGCACTGTCATTGCCGACCACCAGCGTGCCGCCATTGAGCTCGGTGCCGCCGGTGTAGCTGTTGGCCCCGTTGAGTACCAGGGTGCCGGTGTCCAGCTTGGCCAGGGTACCGCCGCCATTGAGCGTGACGCCCAGGGTCGCGGTGACGCCAGGGTCGACCCGCACGGCGGTGTTGCCGCCGGTGCCATTGAACAGGGTCAAGGCCCCCGCCGCGCCACCCGCCAGGTTGTAGCCATCCGTGACGAACTGCAACCCAGTGATAGCTTGCGCGCCGTCAACGGTGACGGTGCCCGCTGTGCCCTGGAATACCGCAAAGCTGTTCGGCGCCCAGGTTGTATTGAATGCGCCGTTGACGCCGGTCCAGTTGCCGGTGCCTGCGCTCCAGGTGCCGCTGCCGCCTTCGATGGCACCGTTGCCGGTGACTTGACTGCCGTCCCAGAACTGCACGTTGGTACTGCCGTTGACCAACAGGTTGACCTGGTTGCCGATGGCGGTTTGCAGGTCCAGATCAGCGGCTGGGATATTCACCGGCAGGCTGCCTAGTTGCAGGCCGTTGTTGGTCAGGCCGCCGGTGTAGTCGATCAGGCGATAGATACCGGTGCCGAAGCCGCCGATGTCACTCACGTTGAGCGTACCGTCCAGGGTCAGATTGCCGTTGACTTGTACCAGTGCCGTACCGCCGGTGGATGGCGCGCCAAGGCCGGCATCCAGGTTGGAGTTGGCATTGAGCAACAACGAGCCGGTGGTCAGGGTAGCGCCCGAGTTGACCGCCAGGTGGCCGCCATCGGCGATAACCACATTGCCCAGCAAGGTACCGGTACCGCCCAGGGTTGCGCCGCTGCCCACGCTCACATTGGCGCTGGCCAATGAGCCGTTGACGAGCAGGCTGCCACCATTGACCAGCGTATCGCCGGTGAGCGCGCTGAGGCCACCGAGGGTCAGGGCGCCCGTGCCGTCCTTGGCAAAGTTGCCGAGCCCGGCCAATACGCCGTCGAACGTGCTGTCGAGGTTATTACCGCCAACGCTCAATGTGCTGCCCGCCCCGACTGTCGCCAGCCCTGTGCCGGTGAGCGCGCCCAGGCTGGCGGTACCGCCCAGGTTCAGGGAGGTACCGCCCGCCAGATTGACGCCGGCACCGACACCCAATGCCCCATTGCCCACGGTGGTAAGGCTGCCCGATTGCACATCGAACAAGCCGTTGAAGGTGTTGTTGCCAGTCAGGCTCAAATCAGCCGTGCCGGTTTTGATCAGGTCACCACTGCCTGCCAGTACACCCGCAAGGGTCAGGTTGTTATTGAGACCGCCCACTGTCAGGCCTGCATTGAGGTTGACCGCGTTGGCCAGCACCAGCGGTGTGCTGTTGGCCAAGGTGGCCGCACCGCCGACCGTCAAAGCGCCGGTACCCAGCGCCGCTGCCGTACCGAGGGTCAAGGTGCCCGCATTGAGGGTGGTACCGCCTTGATAAGTGTTGACGCCGTTGAGCGTCAGGTCGGCGGCGCCGTTCTTGACCAGCTCGCCAGTGCCACTGAGCAGGCCAGCCAAGGTCAGGTCATTGCTGCCGGCTACGGTCAGCGCCGCGTTCAGGACGGCATTGTTACCGATGGTCAAGGCTGCATTGTTATCCAGGGTTGCGGCGCCACCAACGATCAGATTGCCCAGCCCCAGCGCCGCCGCATTGCCCAGGGTCAGCGTCCCGGCGTTCAGTGTGGTACCGCCGAGAAAGGCATTGGCACCCGTCAGGGTAAGGTTGGCAGCGCCGTCTTTAGTCAGGCTGCCGGCGCCATTGATCGCCCCCGTCAGGGCCAGGTCGGCGGTGCCGCCGATGCCCAGATTGCCCGCCAGGTTGATTGCATTGTTGACGCTCAGCGCAGTGCTTGCATCCAGGGTTGTACCGCCTGCCGCATTGAGCACGCCAGCGCCCAACGCGCTATTGGCCGCCAGCACCAGACCACCCGCATTCAAGGCCACCGGGCCAAGGAAGGTATTGCTGCCACCCAGGGTCACAGTGGCCGCGCCATTTTTGATCAAGCCGCCCGTGCCGCCAATCACGCCGTTGAGCGCCAACGCGTTGCTGCCCGCCAGGTTCAGGTCGCCGTTGAGGGTGACGTCATTGCCAAGCGCTGCCGCGGTATTGCTGTCCAGCGTAGTGCCCGCCGCAGCGGTCAGGGCGCCAGTGCCCAGCGCGGTGTTACTGCCGACCACCAACGTACCGCCATTGAGCAAGGTGCCACCGGTGTAGCTGTTGGCGCCACCGAGTACCAGTGTGCCGGTATCGAGTTTATTCAGGGCACCTGCCCCGGTGATATCGACGCCAATGGTCGCGGTTGCCAGCGGGTCGACACGCACCGCGAAGTTGCCACTGCCGGTGCTCAATTGCCCCCCGGTGCCATTGACCAGATTGTAGCCATCGGTGACGAATTGCATGCCAGTAAGGGTCTGCGCACCCTCCACGCTGACGGTACCCGCCGCGCCCTGGAACACCGCAAAACCGCCGCCCCAGGTCTGGTTGAGAATACCGTCGGCCGAGGTCCAGTTGGTGCCGCCCGCCGTCCAGGTGCCGCTGCCGCCGTCAACACTGCCGTTGGGCACGGTGTTGCTGCCGTCCCAGAAGCGGATGTTCGGTGCCGACACCACCAGGTTGACCTGGCTGCCCATCGAGGTTTGTACCAACAGGTCACCCAGGCCATAGCCCAACGGCACGCTGTTGACGTTCAATGCGCCGGCCAGGCTGCCGGTATAGTTGATCAACCGATACACACCGGCACCGAAACCACCGGCATCGCTGACGTTCAGGTTACCGGCCAGGTTCACATTGCCACCGACATTCAGCAACGAAGTCAGCGAAGGTGCACCGAGGGCCACATCCAGATTGCCGCCGGCGCTCATGTTCAAGCTGCCGGCGGATAAGGTCGCCCCGCTACCCAGGGCCAAGTGCCCGCCGTTGTTGATATTCACCGCACCCAACAGCGAACCGCTGCCGGTCAGCGTGCCGCCGCTATTCACGTCAACCACCGCACTGCCCAGGGAACCGGTGAGGTTCAAGGTGCCTGCGTTGATTGCCGTGTTACCACTGATGCCGTTGATCCCGGTGAGGTCCAGCGTGCCGGTGCCGACCTTGATCAAGCCACCCGCGCCACTGAGGCTACCGTCAAAGGTACTGCTGGTGCTCAGGCCGCCTACGGTGAGATTGAAACCACCGCCCACCGCCACGTCGCCCGTGCCGCTGAGGCCGGCCAGGCTGGAATCGACATTCAGGTTCAGCGCCGCACCGGCTGCCACGTTGGCGCCGGAACTGCCCGCCAGGGCATCGGCGCTCAACAGCGTGACGCTGCCAGACAGGATATCCACGGCGCCAGTGAAGGTGTTGCTGCCCGACAGGGCCAGATCGGCCAGGCCATTTTTGATCAGCGCACCCGCGCCGCTGATCACGCCGTTCAGGGCCAGGTCGTTATTGCCCGCGAGGCTCAAGTCGGCATTCAGTGCAATGTCGTTGCCGATCCCGAAGGCCGCGCTGTTATCCAGGGTGGCTGCGCCGCCGACCGTCAAGGCGCCGCTGCCCAGCGCGCCCGCTGTGCCCAGGGTCAAGGTACCGGCATTGAGGGTGGCGCCACCGCTGAAGGTGTTGGTGCCGTTGAGGGTCAGATTGGCCAGGCCGTCCTTGATCAGCGGGCCCGCGCCGCTGATCGTATTGCCCAGGGTCAGCGCATTGGTGCCGCCAACGGTCAGCCCGGCATTGAGGACAATTCCATTGCTCAGCGCAACCGCCGCGCTGCTGTCCAGAGTCGCCGCGCCGCCGACAGTCAGGTCGCCAAGGCCTAGCGCCGAGTTGCTGCCGACGGTCAGTGTGCCTGCATTCAAGGTGGTGCCACCCAGGAAGCCATTGGCGCCACTGAGAATCAGGTTGGCCGCGCCGGCTTTGGTCAGGCTACCGGCACCATTGATGCCACCGCTCAGGGTCAGATCGGCGGTGCCGCCGATGCCCAGGTTGCCCGCCAGGTTGACCGCATTGGTCAAGGTGACGGCCGTGCTGGCGTCCAGGGTCGTGCCCGCCGCCGCATTTAATGCTCCGGAACCCAACGCGGTAGCGGAACCTACCACCAGCCCACCGGCATTCAGCGCAGTAATCCCGGTGCGCGTATTGTTGCCGGTCAAGGTCAACAGGCCCGCACCGGTTTTGATCAAGCTGCCGGCGCCGGACATCACCCCGCCCAACGTCAGCGGGTTGGTGCCGGTCAGCGTCAGGTTGGCGCCCAGCGCCACGTTGTTGGTGAGTAACGACGCACCGCCAGCATCAAGGTTTGCGGCACCCGTCACACTCAAGCCACCGCTGCCCAATGCGGTGTTATTGCCCAACACCAGTGTGCCGGCGCCCAGGCTGGTGGTGCCGCTGTAGCCGCTGTTGACGCCATTGAGGGTCAAGCTGCCCGCACCGCTGTGGGTGATCCCACTGGCGCCGGAAATCGCACCGCCCAAGGTCAGCGTGCCGGCGACGTCGGTGGTCAGGTTGCCGTTCAGGGTCAGCGCATTACCCAGGCTGACAGTACCGGGGGCCTGCAAGGTGGTGGCTGCACTGACCGTCACTGCGCTGCTGCTCAAGGCCAGGTTATTGCCCAGTTGCACCGAACCGCCGGCCAGGTTCGTCGCACCTGTGTAAGTATTGGCGCCGCTGAGGATCAGTTGCCCGGTACCGGCCTTGGTCAAGCCGCCCGCGCCCGAGAGCACGCCGCTGAGGGTCAGCCCGGTCGAGGCACCCTGCACCGTCAAGCCGCCAGTGCCCAGGGTCAGCAAATTGGACAGGGTCAAGCCATTGCCGGTGGCCTCGATGGTCCCGCCGTTGACGGTCAACACACCAGTGCCGAAGGTGGTGTTGTTATTGAACTGCGAAATGCCGCCATTGAGGGTCGTGCTGCCGCTGACCAAAGGCCCTTGCAGGGTCCAGGTGCCGCTGTTGATGGTCAGGTTGTTGAAGTTGACATAGTTGGCGCTCGACGCTGTGCCAGTCCCCGTGATACCGCCGCCGACACCCGTGGTGTTCTGCAAGATCAAGGTGTTGCTGCCCAGCGCGCCACCATCCACTTGGCCGGTGGGCGCGAATGTCAGGTTCACACCGAGCAGTCCGCCCAGGCTCGCGCCGATGCCGCCGCCGTTCGTTACGCTTGAACCGGTGACAGCGGTGAAGGTGTTGGTGCTACCGGCCCCCATCGACACACCGCCGGATATAGTCCCGGTGTTGAGGAAAGTGTTACCAGCGGTGGAGCTTTCGAACGCCACGCGCCCGGTCAGGGTGCCGTTGTTGGTCATGTTGACTTGCCCGCCGCCTTGCACCGCCACCACTGGGGTGTCGGAAGTGAACAGGGTCAGGCCGAGCAAGGACGAAGAGCCGATGGTGCCGTTGTTGACGATGGTGGTGATGCCGCCTGCACCGTTGGTGGCGTTCAGGGCCATGCCATCGAGCGAGGCCAGGTTGAGCCCCAGCAGCGCACCGGTACCGCGCATGATGCCGGTGGCGGTGTTGGTGATGTTCAACGCGCTGGCTGCCGTGTTGCCGATCACTACGCCACCGCTGAGCACTGAAACCAATCCTAGGAGTGCCGGGTCAATGGTGCCGGAGTTATTCAACGTCGCGTTGTTACCCGTCAGGGTCAACGCTTTGCCGCCCAGCGTCGCATTGAGTTGCGCTCCGGGGCTGACGTTGACTGTCAGGTCGTTGACCGCGCTGCTGAAGGTGTTGAGGAACAATGGCAATGACGGCACGCCCGTACAGGTCACCGTCGCGCCGGCTGCAGGACTTGCCGGGGTACAGGCGGCGAACACATCCGGGCTCGCCAAGCCCATGACCAAACCGGCCACGCCCAGGCGGATAGCAAGAGAAAGCGCAGAAATACGAGGTACAGCGGCAGTCGCAAGTCTTCTATCCACGTTCTACTCCTTGTGGTGCAAGCGTTTCGTCCATGAATGCGTAAAAAGCCCGGGTTTAACCTTCCACACGCATCGAATTCGAAATACCTGACCGTGTTGACTAACAATCCAGTTTGTCGAAACGTTAGTAGAGCCACGGAAAAGTCATTGAATTAAATGGTATTAATACTTTCGTAAAACCCGTGATCGAATGGGGTAACAACCAACATCCATTGACTGTCGCGACAAAAATACAAGTTTCAAAATGTGAAAAAGCGTTCTAATAGCGCCCTATCTCCCTCGCCACAGCAATAGTTAGCCGTTGATCCAAGTAAACAATGGAGTTCGCAATGCCCCATGAAGGCAACCTGTTACAAGCGGCCGTAGTGTTCCTGCTCGCTGCCGTGCTCACCGTGCCCCTGGCCAAGCGCCTGCAACTAGGTGCGGTGCTGGGCTATCTGTTTGCCGGTGTGATCATCGGCCCGTCGGTACTCGGCCTGATCGGCAACCCGCAAAGCGTGGCGCAGTTCTCTGAATTGGGTGTGGTGCTGCTGTTGTTCATCATCGGCCTGGAGCTATCGCCCAAACGCCTGTGGGTGATGCGCAAGGCCGTGTTCGGTGTCGGCCTGGCCCAGGTGCTGCTCACCGGGTTGGTCATGGGCGCGGTGGCGCTGTGGCTGTTTGGCCAGCCATGGAACAGTGCCATCGTGCTGGGCCTGGGCCTGGCGCTGTCCTCCACCGCGTTTGGCCTGCAAAGCCTGGCCGAGCGCAAGGAGCTTAACCAGCCCCACGGGCGTCTGGCTTTCGCCATCCTGCTGTTTCAGGACATCGCGGCCATCCCGCTGATCGCCCTCGTACCCTTGCTGGCCGGTGGCAGTCACCCAACCACCGAAGCCGAGGGCCTGCGCCATGGCTTGCAGGTACTGGGCAGCATCGCCGTGGTGATCATCGGCGGGCGCTACCTGTTGCGTCCGGTGTTTCGCATCGTCGCCAAAACCGGCCTGCGCGAAGTATCCACCGCCACCGCGCTGCTGGTGGTGATCGGCACCGCCTGGCTGATGGAGCTGGTGGGCGTGTCCATGGCCCTGGGGGCGTTCCTCGCCGGCCTGCTGCTGGCAGATTCGGAATACCGCCACGAACTGGAATCCCAGATCGAACCCTTCAAGGGCCTGCTGCTGGGGCTGTTCTTTATCAGCGTGGGCATGGGCGCCAACCTCAGCCTGCTGCTCAGTACGCCGCTGGTGGTGATCGGCCTGACCCTGCTGTTGATCGGGTTGAAACTGCCCCTGCTATACGCCGTTGGCCGCATGGTCGGCGATCTCAATCGCGAAAGCGCCTTGCGCCTCGGCGTGGTGCTAGCAGCCGGGGGTGAATTCGCCTTCGTGGTGTTCAAGATCGGCCGCGACCAAGGCCTGTTCGAACCACACCTTTACGATGTGCTGGTGCTGACCATCACCCTGTCCATGGCCTTGACCCCGCTGTTGCTGCTGGTGTGTCCGAAGCTGTTCAAACCCAAGGTCAAGCCAGTGGAAGTGCCCGAGGAATACCGCGCCATCGAAAGCGATGCGCCCCGCGTGGTCATTGCCGGCATGGGGCGGATGGGTCAGATCGTGGCGCGGATCCTGCGGGCGCAGAACATTTCGTTTATCGCCCTCGACACCTCCGTGGAAACCATCGAGCTGACCCGCAGTTTTGGCGGTATGCCGGTGTTCTACGGCGACCCCCAGCGCCCGGAAATCCTCCACGCAGCCAAGGTCGATCAGGCCGAATTCTTCGTCATTGCCATGGACGATCCGGAGATCAACATCAAGACTGCCGCTCTGGTGCGCAGCCTCTACCCGCACATGAAGATCATTGCCCGTGCCCGTAACCGCCAGCACGTACACCGCCTGGTGGACCTGGACGCTTCACCGGTGCGCGAAACCTTCTACTCCAGCCTGGAAATGAGCCGCCGCACTCTGGTCGGCCTTGGCTTGAGCCAGGCTCAGGCCGACGCGCGCATCAACCGCTTCAAGACCCACGACCAGCAAGTGCTCGCCGCGCAACACGCGGTGTACGACGATGCAGCCAAAGTCATGCAAACCGCTCAGGAAGCCCGTACGGAACTGGCGCGCTTGTTTGAGATGGACAGACTTGAGGAAGAGTCCGACAAGGTGTGACATGGAGAATGAACGAAATTGCGAATTTTCTGACAGAATACGCCGCAATTTCGTTCATCCCTGGAGCGCCACATGGCCACGTTCACCAAGACCGCAGTGCTGCTGGCCCTCGCGCTTACCGCCGGCAGCGTGTTCGCTGCCGCCAAGCCAACCACGCAAAAAATCTCCACCTTGGGTGGCAAGTTCACCTTCAACCTGCCCAAGGCTTACAGCGCTGACACCCTGCCCTCCGGCAAGGCTGAGGACGGCACCGCCGATACCCAGGGCACGCTGTATGCCAACTCGACAACGAAAAGTGTGGTGATCGTCGCTGAAACCGTGCGCAACGATGGGGCAACCATCAAGGATAACGACCCGCAGTTCCTTGATGGTGCCGTGGCCGATTTCGTCAAGGACCAGAGCGCCGCCCTGCCCGACTTCAAGAAGCTGGGCGAGAAGAAACTCACTTACAAGGGCCTGGGCCTGCGCCAGGTTGACAGCAGCGCTACCCAGGGCGGCGGCAAGACCTTGAACTCCACGTTCCTGGGTGGTTCCGGCAACCATCTGCTGGTGATCCAGGCGATTTCCCGGGCCGATGATGTGAAGGGGCATGCGGCATTGGTGAAGCAGATTACGGGCGGCAAGTAACCGCCCCTCCCACATTTTTTACTGCATTTCACTTCAAGCTTTTCTCTAGCCAGGCTTTCAAGTCCTGCACTTCCGCTTCGCTGATCGTGTGATTCATCCCCGGGTATTCATGAAACTCCGGCTTGAGCCCCAACCCCACCAGCACCTTATCTGCCTGCGTGGCCGAGCTGAAGGGCAGCGCCTGGTCCAGAGTGCCATGGCCGATAAAAATCGCCAGTTTGCCCATGGACGCATCAGGCTTCAGCGCAGACCTGAGTACCGGTAACACGCTGCCACTGAGCGCGGCGATACCGCGTACCAACTCGGGTTCACGCAAGGCCACCTCGTAAGACATGATCGCGCCTTGGCTGAACCCCACCAGGAATACCCGATCGCTTTGGGTGTGGTACTTGGCCGTGGCCTTGACCACAAAGTCCTTGATCAGTCGGGCGCTGCTGAACAGTTCATCGGTCTCGCCGTTGTACTCAGGCTCATCAGTCTTGGTAAACCAACGATAACCGTGCGGTTCCACCGGCAGCGGCGCACGCACCGACAGGTAGGTCCAGGTGGATGGCAACGCGTCCTTGATACCAAACAGATCTTCCTCGTTGCTGCCAAAACCATGCAGGAAGATCACCAGCGGCTGATTGCGCGCATCGCTCTGGGTTTGTTCCAGGTAGGACAACGGCAAGTCGGTGTGCAAGCCGGTATCGGCATGAACGGCGCCGGCCACCAGGGCCAATGCGAGGGCAAGCTGTTTGAGCATCGGATTTACCTCAGGGTTTGCGCAACAAATAGGTGTCCATGATCCAGCCGTTTTCCAGGCGCGCCGCCTTGCGTACCCGTTCGATCTCTTGCGCCACGTGGGCCACTTTACCGCTGATCAGGATTTCGTCAGGCGTGCCCAGGTATGCGCCCCAGTAAATATCCAGGTCCTGATCCGCCACGCTGCGGTAGGAATCTTCTGCGTCGAGCATCACCACCAGGGTATCGGCATCACTGGCCTGCCCCGCCGCCAGGCGACGTCCCGTGGTGATTTCGACGGACTTGCCGATACGGTTCAACGGCACCTTATGCTGGGCCGCCAGCGCCTGCACGCTGGTGATGCCGGGGATCACCTCGAACTCGAACACGCACCGGCCACTGGCCAGGATCGCCTGCAAGATACGAATGGTGCTGTCGTACAGCGCAGGATCCCCCCAGGCCAGGAACGCCCCCACTTCACCGTCGGCCATTTCTTCGTTGATCATGCGCTCGAAGGTGTGCTGCTTATCGCGGTTAAGGTCCTGCACGGCGGTGGTGTAGTCGATGTCACCGCGTACGCGCTCAGGGCAATCGGCCTCGACAAAACGGTAGCCGGGCTCGGTGATGTAGGTCTGGCAGATCTCACGGCGCAGGTCGATCAGCTTGTCCTTGCTCTGGCCCTTGTCCATCAGGAAGAACACGTCGGTACGGTTCAGCGCCTTCACGGCCTGCATCGTAATGTAGTCAGGGTTGCCGGCGCCAATGCCGATGATCAGGATGCGTTTCATGGGGTGCTCTCAGTGCGGGGCGTTGATTTTGCCATGATCTGCACGTCAGGCGTGAGTTTCCAGGCGCAGGCGCCACACGCCATTGAAGCGCAACTCAGTGGCCGACAGGGGCTCGACGTCGATCCGATAGAACATCGAGACCGGGAACTGCATGACGGAGAGCATCGCGGCGCGAATCACGAACGGGTGGGTCACGGCGACTGTATGGCCGGGGTGGGTTTCGAGAGATTCGAGCCATTGGCCCACACGCGCACAGAGCTGATCCACCGACTCGCCGCCATGGGGTGCGCGGGTGCTGTCGGCGCTCCAGGCCTTTAATTCCTGGCTATCGAGTTGGCTGATGTCCTGGCCTTTCCATAAACCGAGATCAACATCGCGCAACGCCACTTCAACCTCGGCGTGGGCGCCGAACAAGCCGGCTGTCTGGCGGGCCCTGGCTTCGGGGCCGCAGAGCAGGCGTGGCTGTTTTTTGTAGCGTCCGGCCAGGGAGCAAGCAGCACTTTGCCAGTCCATCGAGACGGACTCATCGTCGGGAAAACGCCCATGTTTTTGCAGGGGGGTGATGGCGTGGCAGATCAGGGTCAAACGGGTGGCGAGCATCGCACTTCACTCTGTTTTCGGTATGTTACTGCACCCCCAGTGTGAACGATGTACCTGTGGGAGGGGCTTGCCCCCTCCCACATTTAATCAGGCGGATGCACTCTCACTGAGCGGAGCGGCTGCGGCCTGAGCCTGCAACTGCGCGGCTTGCTGGCTGTATTCGCGCAGGTAGACGATAAATTCCTGCAACAGGCGGTCCCACAGTTCCAACTGGCTACGCAGATGCGAAGCGCCGACACCGGCCACCACCACGTCCATCTCCATCAACAGAAACTCACCCTGCACCGACAACCGCGCAAAGCGCCGCGAGGCATTCCACACCTGAGCCAGGCCCTCGGGCAATTCACCCTGCACCCGCAGGGCGCAGCTGTAGGTAAAGTCCACATAACTGCCCTGCTCGGCCGCCGGGTTGCCAAAGCGCACGGCAAAACCGATGCCCTGACTGGCGCTGAGCAATTGCACAACGCCGTTCTGCTCAGACTGGTTGACCCGATACCCGGCTTCCTGCAACAGCTCGGTGAGGCTTTGAATGGATACGCTGGTGATCAGTTGAACATCGCTCATAGTGGTCTCTTCCTTGTTGATCATTGATTAAGGCGGTGTGCGAGCATCGAACCGATTAAGGTATAGCTCATCGCCAAAACCTTGGGTCAATTCATTGGAAATGACCCATTCTCATCACAACAACGGCTGGCCACCTTTTTTGGATCGTGCTGCATCAGTTGGATAAGCGTCGACTATGAGGCCGTCTTCGGGAGCAAGTCCCCTCCCACATCGGCGGGCACAAGCGCCGAATGACCGCTGGCGACAAAATCCTCCTTGCGCAACACCACCAATGCCACCAGCGACACCACCCCGGTGGCCACGTAGAAGTACCACGGCGAAGTAATGTCCCCGGTCACCTTGATCAACCAGGTGGAAATCAACGGCGCACTGCCGCCAAACACCGCCACCGGCACGTTGTATGCCACTGCAATGCCGGTGGAGCGAATCCGCGTCGGCAGCAGCTCACTCATCAACGCGTAGGTCGACGACGCATACAGCCCGAACAGAATCGCCACCGCCATCAACGGTGCGAAGAACGACGCCGGGGTCGCGGTGGGTGCCGACTTGAACAGCCAGAACATCGCCAGGGTCGCCAACGTGCCGATCACCATCAGGAACGGCTTGCGCCCGTATTTATCGGTAAATGCCCCGCCAAACGGCATCACGAAGGCGGCCGAGAAACTGGCAACGAACACGTAGAGCAAGGTGGTGCCGCTGTCGAACTTGAGGATCTTGGCCATGTAGGTCGAGGCGAAGGTCAGCACCAGGTAGAAGATCGAGCTGTGCAAGGTGATGATAAAGAACACCAGGGCAATCGCGCGCTTCCACTGCCAGACCTCCCGCAGCGGCGCCCGCGAGGTTTGCCCGGCGCGTTGCAGGGCTAAAAACTCGGGGCTGTCTTCAAGCTTGAGGCGGATGTACATGGAGATAAAGCCCAGGGGCGCAGCGATCAGGAACGGTACGCGCCAGGCCCATTCCTGCATGACCTCGGCGCCCAGCACCCAGGTCATGCCATTGGCCACGGCGCCGCCCAGCAACAGGCCGAGCACAGCGGTGACCATCAACCAGCAGGTGGCGAAGCCGCGGCGACCGGGCCCTGCGTATTCGGAGATAAAGCTGGTGACCGTGCCGATTTCGCCGCCCGCCGAGAAGCCCTGCACGCAGCGCACCAGGATCAGCAGGATCGGCGCGGCGATGCCCAGGCTGGCGTAGGTCGGCAACAACCCCAGCATCACCGTGGAACCGGTCATCATCACCAGCGCCATGATCAGGGTTTTGCGCCGGCCGATCTTGTCTGCCAGCGGGCCGAAGAACAGCCCACCCAGAGGGCGGATAAAGAAGCTCAGGGCAAACGCGGCGAAGCTGGCCAGCAGGCTGGTGGTGGGGTCATCGGAGACGAAGAACGCCTGGCCGATATAGACCGCGAGAAACCCATAGACGCCGTAGTCGTACCACTCGATCAAGTGGCCCGAGGTGGCGCCCAGAAACGCTCGGCGGCGCTTGCGGACAGTGTCTTGTGCGGGATTGCCCATCGTGGGGACTCCTTGTCTGATTATCGATCCATGTCAAAGCGCGGCGATACTCGCTGCTTTCAACCACTGCCGCAAGTCGGTCTTGAGAATCTTGCCGTAGCTGTTCTTGGGCAAGTCGCTGCGCCATACATATTTTTTCGGTTTCTTGAACGAGGCCATGCGCGTCAGGAACCAGGCGGTGAGTTCACCCTCATCCAGGGGCTGGCCGCTGCGCGTCACCACAAACGCCACCACCGACTCCCCCCACTGAGCGTCCGGCTCGCCCACCACGCACACCTCAAACACCTGCGGATGCTGGGCCAGCACTTCCTCGACTTCACGCGGGTAGACGTTGCTGCCGCCGCTGATGATCACGTCCTTGGAGCGATCCGTCAGGGTCAGATAGCCGGCTGCGTCTAGATAGCCGATATCACCGGTCAGCAGCCAGCCGTCCACCAAGGTTTGGCCAGTGGCTTGCGGGTTGCGCCAGTAGCCTTGCATCACGGTGGCGCCACGCACCGCGATTTCGCCGCGCTCACCGGTGAGCAAAGGCTGGTGCGCAGTATCGAGAATACGGATTTCCACACAGGACTGCGCGTGGCCCACCGAAGCGGCCAGGCTGGCCCAGTCGGGGCGTTGGCGATCGGCAATCACTGCACGGGGCAACACGCTGATAGTCATCGGGCTCTCGCCCTGACCGTAGATCTGCACCAGGCGCGGCCCGAAGGTGTCGGCGGCTTCACGCAGATCGGCCAGGTACATCGGGCCGCCGCCATACACGATGGTCTTGATGCCAGCGCCGTGATAATCCTGGCGCCGTGCCTGCTCGACCATGCGCTTGACCATGGTCGGCGCGGCAAACAGCGACACATTGCCCACCTGCTCGGCCAGCCCGAACAGCTCGGCGGCGTCGAAGCCATGGGAGGCCGGCACCACGTGGCGTGCACCGCAACGCACATGGATAAAGTTATACAGGCCAGCACCGTGGGACATCGGCGCGGCATACACCGCTGCATCGTCGGCGCTGACCGCATCGACATCTGTGGCGTAGCACAGCGACATGGCGACCAGGTTGCCGTGGGACAGCATCACACCCTTGGAGCGCCCTGTCGTGCCGGAGGTATAGAACAGCCAGGCGAGGTCCTGGTCGTGGCGTGGCACCGGTTGCTCCAGGGTCGGCCAGCCAGTGTTGAGAGGTAAGAGGTGGCCGTCCAGCTCCTTGCAGCGCGGGGGCAAATCCCGTGATGAAAACACCCGGCCGCCATCGGTAAAGATCAAGCGTGCCTCGGCGTTATCGGCAATCCACGCCGCTTCGCTGGGGTGCAGTTTGGCATTGATCGGCACTGCCACGGCGCCCATCCACCAGATGGCATAGAGCAATTCCAGATAGTCGCAGCTGTTTTTCATCAGCAGCGCCACCGCGTCCCCCGGCACCAGGCCGTGCTGGTCCACCAGGTGCGCGGCGCGTTGGCGCACGTGGGCGGCGAAGGTGGCGTAGTCGGCCACTTGGGTGGTGCCGTTGAACAGCGCCGGGCGTTGCGGGGCCCGACGCTGGGTGTCGTGCAGCCAGTTGGCAATGTTCATGGCTCAGCTCCGGCGTGCCTGCAGGACCGATGCGTAGTTGGCCACCGCCATGCCGCCCATGTTGAACACCAGGCCGAACTCCGGGTTGGGCACCGCCAGGCCAATCGGTTCCCCGGTCAATTGCCGGAACGCCAAGGCATGCATGGACACCCCCGTTGCACCGACCGGATGCCCCTTGGCCTTGAGCCCGCCGGAAAGGTTGACCGGCAAGCGCCCGCCGGCACGCACCACGCCGCTGTCGAGCACGCGATGCCCTTCGCCTTTGGGCGCCAGGCCCATGGCTTCGTAGATCAGCAGCTCGGCAATGGTGAAACAGTCGTGCACCTCGGCGAAACTCAGGTCTGCCAGGGTCACATTCGCTCCGCGCAGCGCTGCATGGATCGCTCGTTGCGGGCCTTCAAAGGCCAGGATGTCGCGCTGGGCGATGGGCAAGGTGTCATTGACTTGGGTCATCGCCCGGATCTGCACCTCGCGGCGAAACGCCCGCGCACGTTTGGGTGACGCCAGAATAATCGCGGCGGCGCCGTCGCTGATCAGCGAGCAGTCCGTCAGACGCAGGGAGTCGGCCACGAACGGGTTGCTCTGGGACACGTTGTTGCAGTGCTCGAAATTCATCTCCCGATGCATCTGCGCCAGTGGGTTGGCCATGGCATTGGAGTGGTTTTTGGTGGCGATGGCCGCCATCGAGCCCAGCGGACAGTGGTAGCGCTCGGCGTATTGGCGGGCGGCGCGGCCGAACAATTGCGGGAAACTCAGGCCGGCTTCGGCCGGGTCGTTCTGATAGCCGGCGCCGGCCAGGGCTTGGGTGACCGCGGCGGTGCTGGTGTGAGTCATCTTTTCGGCGCCCACCACCAGCACCAACTCGGCGCTGCCGGAGAGAATCGCATTGACTCCCGCCTGGATCGCCGCCGAACCCGAAGCGCAGGCGTTTTCGCAGCGGGTGGCAGGTTTGAAGCGCAGCCCGGGGTCGGCCTGCAACAGCAACGAGGCGGCAAAGCCGTCGGGCACCAGCCCAGAGTTGAAATGCCCCAGGAACAGCGCGTCGATTTGCGACGCATCAATCGCAGCGTCACTCAAGGCTTCACGGGTAACCTGGACGATCAGGTCTTCCAGCGTGGTGCCTTCCAGGCGACCAAAGCGGGAGTGACCAGCGGCAACAATGGAGACGCAATCAGCAGGCATAATCAATTTCTTCTGTTCTTGATCCGGACTTTACTTACAATGACCCACCCCGGGTCCCGCGCCAATTCGTGTAACTACTTACATGGGTAAGTAGCGCACCAGGGCATTGAACAACGAGGCAGGATGCCCCATGAACGCGCTTGCACAGCAATTTCCCGACCTCGAACGCCTGGCGTTCAAGCTGTCCCCTGCCCCGCAGATCGTCACCAGCGACCGGGTAATACTCGACTGCAACGATGCCTTCCTGAAGCTGTTCGGCTATACACGCCAGGCGCTGGTCAATCAGTTGACCCTGCTGATCTACCCGTCCCAGGCCGACTACCATGCCATCGGCAAGCGCAGCCATGACTGGCTGCTCGACAGCGACAACGGCTTTTATTCCGATGAGCGCTTCATGCAGCACCACAATGGCGAAGTGTTCTGGGCCAAGTCCCACGGCTACACCCTCACCCCCAAAGACCCGTTCAAGCTGATGATCTGGCACTTCGAACGCCTGGACCGTCTGCATCAGGGCACTGGCGACCTCACGCCGCGGGAGCGGGAAATCGCCATGCACATCGTCAATGGTTTCAAGTCCAAGGAAATCGCCCTGCGCCTGGCGATTTCCCACCGCACGGTGGAAGTGCACCGGGCGCGGTTGATGAAGAAATTGCAGGCCAAGACCGTGGTGGAGCTGGTATCGAAGATCATTATGGTGGCGTGACAGGTAACGGCTATTGAGCAGGTTGCCTTCCCACATCATAGGTATCTACACAACTTTGTAGCTGCCGCCACTTTGATGTGGGTAACCACGATGCGAAGCGAGCCGCTCTTGCTCTTGATCTGCTTTTGATCTTAGGCGCCCCGTCAAACCACGCTGGCCGGAATTCGACAGGGATTTGGGGGGTAAACCGGCAGGGATGCCGGTTTAGCCGCCCCGCGCCATGGATGGCGCGTGGCGGCGGCCCCCCAAATCCATGGCGGATTACGGGTACACCGAGCCCAGGCGAGGTGCCGAGTGGTGGGGCAAGAGCGCTTTGGTTACTTTCGCGCTTTTCGAAAGTGACCCGCTGTAAAAGCGGAACCCATAGCAGCCGTTACCTAAATAACGGATATGTACTCGATCAAAGTCCAACATTCTGGCCGGCTGTCAGGCCGCCTTCGGGGTCAAATCGAATCGTCGCACCACTCCTCCCACATTTGGACCTAAGCACATCAGATATAGATTCGGCGACTGACAGGTCGTCACGGGAGCAAGCTCCCTCGCCACAGGTACAGCGCCGTACCAAAAGATGTGTAGATACCTATGCTCCCACATCTGAGCACATTTCAATCCGGCAGCCGATTCAGCTGCCTTATCCACCTTTTCAGCTTTCCCGGCTGAGCCGCCCCGCTGTTTCAGCCGGGATCCTCCCCCCCTATGGCACAAAATAGCTTCACAAGATCCCCCATGGACCCGTGCCCCCATGCAAACCACCAACACCGTCCTGATGATTCGCCCGGCGCGCTTTGCCTTCAACCCGGATACCGCGATCAACAACCGTTTTCAACGCCCGCCGCTGGACCCGCTCAGTGCACAGCACAAAGCGCTGAAAGAATTCGACGGCTATGTCGACACCCTGCGCAGCCACGGCGTGGAGGTGCTGGTGGTGCAGGACACTCCGGCCCCTCACACCCCGGACTCGATCTTTCCCAATAATTGGTGGAGCAGCCACGCCGACGGCAGCCTGGTGCTCTACCCCATGCAAGGCCAGAACCGACGACTGGAGCGCAACAAGGGCGTGCTGCAAGTTCTGGAGCAGCGCTTTGCGATCAACACCACCATCGACCTCAGCCACCTGGAACAACAGGACATCTTCCTCGAAGGCACCGGCAGCATGGTGCTCGACCGCCAGCACCGCATCAGCTACGCCTGCCACTCCGGGCGCACCCATCACGCGGCGCTGCACCAGTTTGCCGAACGTCTGGACTACCAACTCTGCGTGTTCCACGCCCTGGACCGCCACCACGCACCGATCTACCACAGCAACGTGATGATGAGCGTCGGTCGCGACCTCGCAGTGGTGTGCCTGCAAGCCCTGCCCGACGAGCGCGAGCGCCTGGCCCTGGAACGCTCACTGCGCGACACCGGCAAGGACATCCTCGCCCTCGACTTCGACCAGTTGGAAGCCTTCGCCGGCAACATGCTCGAAGTCCACGACCGTGACGGCCAGCCATTGCTGGTGATGTCTGCCAGCGCCTGGCGCGCGTTGCAACCGGCGCAGCGCCAGCAGGTGGAGCGCCATACGCGACCAGTGGTGGTGAATATCGACAACATCGAACGCATCGGCGGCGGCAGTGCCCGTTGCATGTTGGCCGAAGTGCATCTGCCGATCCGCCCCTCATTTCAATAAGGAGTCTTGCCATGACCCGTTATATCGACGTCAACGACCTCAGCTACCTGGTTTCGCAAAAAGGTTTGCAAACCTGCATCACCGAGATGGCCGAGTACATCCGTGCCGACTACCTGCGCTGGCAGGACTTCGAGAAATGCGCACGCCTGGCCAACCATTCACCGGATGGCGTGATCGAGTTGATGCCCGTCTCGGACGCCTCGCTGTATGCGTTCAAATACGTCAACGGCCACCCGAAAAACACCCTGGCCGGTATGCTGACCGTGATGGCCTTTGGCGCCTTGGGCGATGTGGATACCGGCAAACCCGTGCTGCTGGCGGAAATGACCCTGACTACCGCCATCCGCACCGCTGCCACCTCGGCCCTGGTCGCCCGCTACCTGGCGCGCGACAACAGCCGCAGCATGGCGTTGATCGGCAACGGCTGCCAAAGCGAATTCCAGGCCCTGGCCTTCTACGCCATGCTTGGCATTAACGAAATTCGCCTGTTCGATATCGACGCCAAGGCCACCGCCAAACTCGCCGCCAACCTCAAGGCGTTCCCGGCGATCAAGGTGATCCTGGCTGACAGCGTGGCCGACGCGGTCAAAGGCGCGGATATCGTCACCACCGTCACTGCCGACAAGGCTTATGCAACCATCCTCACCGACGAGATGATCGAACCGGGTATGCACCTCAATGCCGTGGGTGGCGATTGCCCGGGCAAGACCGAGCTGGACCGGCGCATCGTCGAACGTGCCCGGGTGATCGTGGAGTACGAACCGCAAAGCCGCATCGAAGGTGAGATCCAGCACATGCCTGAGGATTCGCCGGTGACCGAGTTGTGGCAAGTGATCAACGGCCAGAAGCCCGGCCGCGAGAATGCGCGCCAGATCACTCTGTTCGACTCGGTGGGTTTTGCCATCGAAGACTACTCGGCCCTGCGCTATGTACTGGACGTCGCCAAGGCGTTGGACGTGGGCAGCGAGCTGGAACTGGTACCCGACCTGGCTGACCCCAAAGACCTGTTTGCCCGCCTGGCCCGGCAGCCGGTCGCACAGCACAAAAAGCGCGCCTGAGACCGCTCTGGCCTGCCGCTTTGCGTCGAGGGCGGGCCGGACTTTGCTGGATTAAAAGCCGATTCGGCGGGTGCAACAGCCGATTGCGCTGCATTGTCGGTTTTAACAGCGCAATTTGCGCTTTGTGCAGGGGGTAAACGACACAAAAAACGCACCATCATGAAGCATTCTCTGCTCCCAGTTATTCACTGCCCTGACATCAATTACAAAATATAGGGACCTCCACATGACTCCACTGCGATCACTCTTCGCTGCGTTGCTGTTGCCTCTGTGCGCCACCGCCGCCCACGCCCAGGACTGGAAAGAAATCCGTTTTGGCGTGTTCCCCGAATACCCACCCTTCGAATCCGTGGCCGCCGACGGCAGCCTGCAAGGCTTCGATATTGAACTGGGCAACGCCATCTGCGCCAAGCTCGAAGTGAAATGCACCTGGGTGCACAATGAATTCGACGGCATGATCCCGGCCCTGCGTGCGCGCAAGTTCGACGCCATCATGTCCTCCATGGCCGTGACCCCGGCTCGCGAAAAAGTCATCGACTTTACCGATCGCCTGTTCCTCAGCCCCACCTCGGTGATCACGCGCAAAGGCGCCGACTTCGGCGATACCCCGGAATCGCTCAAGGGCAAGCAGGTCGGCGTGCTGCAAGGCTCGCTGCAGGAAGCCTACGCCCGAGCGCACCTGACCAGGCTGGGTGCGCAGATCAAGGCGTACCAGTCTCAAGAGCAGAACTACGCCGACCTGCAAAACGGGCGCCTCGACGCCACCCTGACCGACAAACTCGAAGCCCAGCTCAACTTCCTGTCCAAGCCCGAAGGCGCCGACTTCAAGACCGGCCCGGCCTTCAAGGACCCGACCCTGCCGCTGGACATCGCCATGGGCCTGCGCAAGAACGACCAGGCACTGCGTGAGCTGATCAATAAAGGCATCGCCGCCGTCCAGGCCGATGGCACTTACGCGCAGATCCAGAAGAAATACTTCGGCGATCAAGATATCTACAACGAATAACTAAGCCATCGACCTCCCTGTGGATTCAGCTTTTGTGGGAGGGGGGCTTGCTCCCGATAGCAGTGGTCAGTCATTGAAAATATTGACTGAACCACCGCTATCGGGAGCAAGCCCCCCCTCCCACACAAATCGGTTCCCCACAAAGATGGTGTGTGTGCCTTTTAGAGATCTTCCCATGAACGAACTCCTCAACCTGCAAGGCTACGGCCCGATGCTGGCCCAGGGTGCCTGGATGACGCTCAAGCTGGCCTTCCTCGCCCTGGCCCTGAGCCTAACCCTGGGCCTGGTCGCCGCCGGCGCCAAGCTATCCAGCGCCAGATGGCTGCGCGTACCTGCCACGCTCTACACCACGCTGATCCGCAGCGTGCCGGACCTGGTGTTGATCCTGCTGATCTTCTATAGCCTGCAACTGTGGCTCAACGACCTGACTGAAGTGTTCGGCTGGGAGTACTTTGAAATCGACCCGTTCACCGCAGGGGTGGTCACCCTGGGATTTATCTACGGCGCGTATTTCACCGAGAACTTCCGTGGCGCGATCCTCAGCGTACCGGTGGGCCAGTTGGAAGCCGCGACGGCTTATGGCCTGAGCCGCTGGCAGCGCTTCCACCTGGTGCTGTTCCCACAACTGATGCGTTTTGCCCTGCCGGGCCTGGGCAATAACTGGCTGGTGCTGCTCAAGTCCACGGCGCTGGTGTCGATCATCGGCCTGTCAGACCTGGTCAAGGCCGCGCAAAACGCCGGCAAGTCCACCAGCGAGCCACTGTACTTCCTGATCCTCGCGGGCCTGGTGTACCTGCTGATCACTACCCTCTCCAACCGCATCTTCAAGCGCCTCGAACGGCGCTATAACCTGGGCATCAAGGGGATGGCGCGATGATCGAACTGTTCCAGCAATACGGCCTGGCCTACCTGTTCAGCGATGGCAGCGGCTTGTCCGGCGTCGCCATGACCGTGTGGCTGTTCATCATCTCGGTGGCGCTCGGTTTTTGCCTGTCGATCCCCCTGGCACTGGCGCGGGTTTCGCATCACGTCTGGCTGCGCTGGCCGGTGGAGGTCTACACCTACCTGTTCCGCGGCACGCCGCTGTATATCCAGTTGCTGATTTGCTACACCGGGCTGTACAGCCTGGAGGTGGTGCAGGACAACGCCCTGCTCAACCAGTTTTTCCGCAATGCGCTGAACTGCACCTTGTTGGCGTTTGTGCTCAACACCTGTGCCTACACCGTGGAGATCTTCGCCGGGGCGATCCGCAATATTCCCCACGGCGAAATCGAAGCGGCACGCGCCTATGGCCTGCACGGCTGGCGCCTGAATCTGTTCGTGGTGGTACCCGCCGCATTGCGCCGCGCATTGCCGGCCTACAGCAATGAAATGATCCTGATGCTGCACGCCACGTCACTGGCGTTTACCGCCACCGTTGCCGACATCCTCAAGGTCGCCCGCGATGCGAATGCCGAAACCTTCCTGACCTTTCAGGCGTTTGGCATCGCCGCCCTGCTCTACATGCTGCTGTCCTTTGCACTGGTGGGCCTGTTTCGGCTGGCCGAACGTCGCTGGATGCGTTTTCTTGTTCCTACCCGAGGCTAACCCATGAATCAGTCCGCGCAGGCCCTGGCCGTTTATCCGGTGGATGTACCGGTTGTCGAAACTGCAACTGCCGCCATCAAGCTTCAAGTCGAAGGCATTCACAAACGCTACGGCGAACACGAAGTGCTCAAAGGTGTGTCCCTCAATGCCCGTCAAGGCGATGTGATCAGTCTGATCGGCGCCAGCGGCTCGGGCAAAAGCACCATGCTGCGTTGCATCAACTTCCTTGAACAGCCGGACGCCGGGGTCATCACCCTTGACGGCATCAGCATCGAAATGCAACAAGGCCGCGCCGGCACCCGTGCGCCGCACCAGGCACAACTGCAAAACCTGCGCACGCGCCTGGCCATGGTGTTCCAGCACTTCAACCTGTGGAGTCACATGACGGTGCTGGAAAACATCACCATGGCCCCGCGCCGGGTGCTGAATGTGAGCGCCGCCGAGGCGGAAAAACGTGCGCGCCTGTACCTGGACAAAGTCGGCTTGCCAGGCCGCGTGGCGGATCAATACCCGGCGTTCCTCTCGGGTGGTCAGCAGCAGCGTGTGGCAATTGCGCGGGCATTGGCGATGGAGCCGGAGATTATCCTGTTCGACGAACCGACCTCAGCCCTCGACCCGGAACTTGTAGGCGAAGTACTCAAAGTCATACAGACGTTGGCCGAGGAAGGCCGTACCATGCTGATGGTCACCCACGAAATGGGCTTTGCCCGCCAGGTGTCAAGCCAAGTGCTGTTCCTGCATCAGGGCCGAGTCGAGGAACACGGCGGCGCCGAGATCCTCGACCACCCCAACAGCGAACGCTTGCAGCAATTTCTTTCCAACCGTTTGAAGTGAACTCATGGATACCAAGGCCAACGGACCCCACTCCTCCCCTGCGCTGGATCGCATCGACGAGGCGATCATCGATGTGCTCAGGCACCAGGGGCGCATCACCTATGAAAAACTCTCGTCGCTGGTGCACCTGACCCCCAGGCCATGCCTGGAGCGGGTGCGCAAGTTGGAGCGACGCGGGGTGATCCGTGGGTATGGGGCGATCATCGATGTGCAGATGGTCTCACCAGGGCTGTCGCTGCTGGTGCTGGTGGCCTTGTCCAACCAGAGCGGGCGCTCGGCGCAAAAGGCCTTCGAAGCCTGCGTCAAAGCCTGCCCGCAGGTGTTCGAATGCCAGTTGATCAGCGGGCCGTTCGACTACAGCCTGCGTATGCGCTGCCGGGATATGGAGCATTACCGGGTGCTGACCGAGATCTGGTTGAACAATGATGAGTTGCACATTGATAAGTTGGTGGCGCATCCAGAGTTGGCAGTAGTCAAGAACACTGCGACCGAACTGGCCTGATACCCACTCCCCCAGGCTGCGAAAACCAAATGTGGGAGCTGGCTTGCCTGCGATAGCGGTGCATCAGTCACCCCACATCTGACTGGTCGACCGCTATCGCAGGCAAGCCAGCTCCCACATTGACCGGGTTTGCAATTCTTTTGCCTGGCTTGGCCCCCACCAGCTTCGCCTGCCCATCCTTCTGCTTGCCCGTACGCGCCTCGCTGATCAGCCCCGGGATCAACTTGCCCTCCGGCAAATTCTTCCAGAAGCGGCTGGGCAAGTGCCCTTCCATCACCTTGGGATTCAGCCGCGCCGGGTTGAAGATGTGACTGTAGTAGGTCAGCCACATGGCGCTGTGGGGATCTTCAACATTCTGTGCCAGTTGCTGCCAGGCCTCGGGGCACTGGCGCTGATGAATCAATTGCTCGCCGTCGTAATACACCCCGTCCAGGGGCGTGGCGATCATCCAGCGATGACGGCCCATGCGCCCGACAAAATGCTGGCTGGCACTTTTGAGAATGTCGTGGGCCGGTTCATGCCAGGCCACGTATTCAGGAAGTTCGGGCCCCGCCTCAGCCGGCAGGGCAATAAAGCGCACAAACGCATGCAGGTGATGGGACTCGCGGCTGACTTGCTTGATGCGTCGCTGCAACTCGCTGCCCAGCTTGTCCCCCGCCAGCATCGCGGTGCGATCACCGTGGCTGACCCGCCACAGCACTTCATACAGCAGGCTCCAGCGTTGATCACCGTGATAACAGGCGGCAGACTCCAGCAACTCCAACAGCGCCTTGGGAATCCGTGCCTGGAAGGGCCCCAACCCTGACGGGATCGACTCATCGGTAGCGAACAGGTCAGCTGCTTGCGCCTCGCCCCAGCTCACCTGGCTGGGGTCGACCTGATGGCTGAGCAGCCAGCGCGCCTGTTCGCGCCAAGTGCTGAACAGGTTGTCGCATTCCAGGCTGATCATCCCCACAACCCCATCTGTTGCGGTTGCGGACGGTCGCGCAATTGTTCGCGCAGTAACACGCTGGTGCTGTCGGCCTGTTGCGGGTGGTAGTCACTGGTGATGAAGAACGGTTTGGCCTTGGCCAGTACGCAGCGCATGCGCGCCAGGTCTTCGAAGCGGATCTTGCGCTCGCGGCGCAGGTCCACCAGGCGTTGGGTGGTACGCAGGCCAATACCGGGGATGCGCGCAATCAGGGTGGGCTCTGCGCGGTTCAGGTCCAGGGGGAATACTTCGCGATGCTCCAGGGCCCAGGCCAGCTTGGGGTCGATATCCAGGGCCAGGTGGCCGGGGCCGGCAAACAGCTCCCTGGCGCTGAAACCGTAGCTGCGCAGCAGGAAGTCGGCCTGGTACAAGCGGTGCTCGCGCATCAACGGCGGCGCGGCCAGGGGCACGCTTTTCGGGCTGTTGGGGATGGGACTGAACGCCGAGTAGTACACGCGGCGCAGCTTGAAATTGCCATACAACGCCTCGGCACCGTGGAGGATGGTGCTGTCATCGGTGTCGTCGGCACCTACGATCATCTGCGTGCTCTGCCCGGCCGGGGCGAAACGCGGGGCGCGAGGCTCGTTGAACACCGTCTGCTCGCCGGTGTAGATGGTCTGCATCGCCTGCTTGATCGACACAATCTGCTTCTCCGGCGCCAGGGTCTGCAGGCTGGCCTCGGTGGGCAGTTCGATATTCACGCTCAGGCGATCGGCATAACGACCAGCCTCGGCAATCAATGCAGGATCCGCATCGGGAATGGTCTTGAGGTGGATATAGCCGCGAAAGTCATGCTCTTCGCGCAGCAGTTTGGCGACCCGCACCAATTGCTCCATGGTGTAGTCCGACGAACGGATGATGCCGGAGCTGAGAAACAGCCCGCTGACGCAATTGCGCTTGTAGAAATCCAGGGTCAGGGTGACCACCTCTTCCGGGCTGAAACGCGCACGGGGCACGTCGCTGGAACGGCGGTTGACGCAATACTGGCAGTCGTAGAGGCAGAAGTTGGTGAGCAACACCTTGAGCAGCGACACGCAACGGCCATCGGGCGTGTAGCTGTGGCAGATGCCCATGCCGTCGGTGGAACCCAACCCCGCCTTGCCCTCGGAGCTGCGCTTGGGCGCGCCGCTGCTGGCGCACGACGCGTCGTACTTGGCGGCGTCGGCGAGGATGCTGAGTTTTTCGATCAACTGCATGACGGGCTACCGATACTGGTTTTTTGTACAGTACCAATAGCCGCACGTTGTCACAAGTGCCGTCTGTAGGAGGGGCAGATCAGCTCGCGGTTGCCAGGAGCAGGTCCTGCACCGAACGGCCCTTGTCACGGTTTCGATCGTTCTCATACAACGACGCCGCAATCTCATCGGCCCGAATCGGCAGCACCGACAGCAAGGTATCGCTCAAGCCATGGCTGGCCTGGCTGAAGCCCTGGATGTAGATACCCGCCTTGCAGCGCTCGTCGGTGACGATGCGGTAGTCGCGGGCCACTTCGAAGTCGCCCATGTAGGCTTGCAGCGGCGCCAACAGTTCGCGGTGCATCTGGCGCTCATAGCCGGTGGCGAGGATCACGGCGTCGTAGTGGTTGACGCTGGTTTCGCCCGTGGCGTTGTTGCGCAATACCAGTTCGATACCCAGCGGCCCGGGCGTGGCCTTCTCCACCACGGTCATGGTGCGGAACGCCTGGCGGGCGATGCCGGAAACTTTCTGACGGTAGAAAATCCCGTAGATGCGCTCGATCAGGTCCAGGTCCACCACCGAATAGTTGGTGTTCTGGTACTCGGCGACCAAACGCTCGCGTTCGGCCCCCACTTGCTGGAACACCAGGTCGGTAAACGCCGGCGAGAACACTTCGTTGACGAACGGGCTGTCATCGGCCGGCTTGAGCGCCGAGCCGCGCAGGATCATATCGACCTGCACCGACGGGAAGCTGTCATTGAGGTCGATAAAGGCTTCGGCCGCGCTCTGGCCGCCGCCGATCACCGCGATGCGCATGGCCTTGCCATCCACGCAAGGCTGGCTCGCCATGCGCTCCAGATACTGGGAATGATGGAACACGCGGCTGTCACCCTTGAGCGCCTTGAACGCTTCGGGGATGCGCGCAGTGCCGCCGGCGCTGACCACCACCGAGCGGGTGGTACGCACATGCTGCTCGCCCTGGGCATCGCGGGAAATGACGCGCAAGGCCTCCACCTGCTGCTGATGCAGGATCGGTTCGATGGCCAGCACTTCCTCACCGTAGTTGGCCTGGGCCTGGAACTGCCCGGCCACCCAGCGCAGGTAGTCGTTGTACTCCATACGGCAGGGGTAGAAGGTGCCCAGGTTGATGAAGTCCACCAGGCGATCGTGAGCCTTGAGGTAATTGACGAAGGAGTACGGGCTCGTGGGGTTGCGCAGGGTCACCAGGTCCTTGAGGAAAGAGATCTGCAGCTCACTTTGGGTCACCAGCGTATTGCCGTGCCAGCGGTAGTCGGCCTGTTTGTCGAGAAACAGCACGTCCAGCTTGCCCTGGGCCTTTTCACGCTCCTGCAGGGCGATGGCCAGCGCCAGGTTCGAAGGGCCGAAGCCGATACCGATCAGGTCGTGAACCGCGGGCGAAGCAATTGCCTGTGTCATTCCAGTGTCCTCTGGATAAGCCCCTTGGCGGTGGGGCGGGAATACCTTCATGGCCTGAACAACAGGCCGTGTGTTGATAGGAAACGAGGACAGTGAAATAAAATTTAACCAACTGGCGATCAGTGCGCTTCCCACTCACGCATACGCACCCGGCAATGCTTCATGGCGTTGACGATGTGTTTTTCCACCAGGCTGCGGGAAATCCCCAGGCGCTCGGCGATTTGCACATGGGACAGGCCCTCGAGCTTGCGCAGCAGGAAACTGTCGCGACACGCCGCCGGCAACTCGGCCAGGGCGCGCTCAAGCATCTCCAGGCGCTGGTTGTGGTCATGACTGGCGTGGGGTGAACAGGGGGCGAAGCGTTCTTCGCTGTCCAGCACCTCAAGAGGCTCGGACTGACGCAAGGCGTTGCGCCGGTGGCCGTCGATCACCAGGTTCAAGGCCGTGCGGTACAGGAAGGCGCGGGGCTGTTCGATCGGGATGTCGCTGGAACGCTCCAGCACCCGAACATAAGCGTCATGCACCACATCTTCGGCCACCTGACGGTTGCCCAGCTTGGCGTTCAGGAAACACACCAGCTCGCGATAGTAGTTTTCCAACATGACTCCTGGCCCCATGGCCGTGGTGCTAACGATGCCAGCCCGTGTAGGAGCGAGCCCATCGATGATGGCAGTTTGAGTGCGTGCAATTTATAGTAATTCTCATCTACTTTTAAAGGAGTCTTGCACCAACGGTGCATTTTTTTTCGTCGCACGAGCTGTTACCACATGTGTAACAACCTAAATTCCCGAGCATTTTTCTCGTATAACTGTCAACTCCCCGCTCCTGCGGTCAACACCTCCTGGCTGGAACCAAGACATGAAACGCCCTCGACCTGCCCGACGCGCCCTGCTTGTGCTGGCGTGCCTGCTCCCCATCCTTGTGGTGGCTGCCTGGCAAGTGCTGCCGTCGGGCCGCGACAGCCTACCCACGGTCACCGTAACCCGCGGCGACATTGAAAATAGCGTTACGTCACTGGGCACCCTGCAACCGCGCCGTTATGTGGACGTGGGTGCCCAGGCGTCCGGACAGATTCGCAAGATCCATGTGGAGGCTGGTGATCAAGTCAAGGAAGGCGATCTGCTGGTGGAAATCGATCCCGCCACGCAACAGGCCAAGCTCGACGCCAGCCGCTATTCCATTGAAAACCTCAAGGCGCAGTTGCAGGAACAGAAAGCCCAGCACGAACTCGCACGCCAGAAATACCAGCGCCAGCAACGCTTGGTTGCAGGCAACGCCACCCGCGAAGAAGATGTGCAAACCGCCAAAGCCGAACTGAGTGCCACCCAAGCCCGTGTCGATATGTTCCAGGCACAGATCCGCCAAGCCCAGGCCAGCCTGCGCAGTGACGAGGCCGAACTGGGCTATACGCGGATTTACGCGCCCATGAGCGGCACCGTGGTGGCGGTAGATGCGCGAGTCGGCCAAACCCTCAACGCCCAACAACAAACGCCGTTGATCCTGCGCATCGCCAAATTGTCACCAATGACCGTATGGGCCGAAGTGTCCGAAGCCGATATCGGCCACGTCAAACCGGGCATGAGCGCCTATTTCACTACCCTCGCCGGCGGCAACCGGCGCTGGAGCAGCACCGTGCGCCAGATCCTGCCGATACCGCCCAAGCCGCTGAATGAAACCAGCCAGGGCAGCGGCAGCCCCAGTAGCACGAGCAAAACCGGTAGTGGCCGCGTAGTGCTGTACACCGTACTGCTGGATGTGGACAACACTGACAATGCACTGATGGCCGAAATGACCACCCAGGTGTTTTTCGTAGCCAGCCAGGTCAAGGACGCTCTCACCATCCCGGTCGCAGCGCTGCTCGGCAGCCAAGGCACCGACAAGCAGATCGCGCGGGTCGTGACCAAAAACGGTGCCATCCAGAAGCGAGAAGTACAGCTGGGTATCAGTGACCGCCTGCGAGTTGAAGTGTTGGATGGCCTGGACGAAGGTGATCACCTGTTGATCGGCCCCGCCAGCAGCAGCGGGGGTTGACGTGACCACGCCACTGATCGAACTCAAGAACATCCGCAAATCCTACGGCGGCGGTGACAGCCCGCAGGTCGACGTATTGCGCGGGATCGACCTGTCGATCCATGCAGGAGAGTTCGTTGCCATCGTCGGCGCCTCGGGCTCCGGCAAATCCACACTGATGAACATCCTCGGTTGCCTCGACCGCCCCACCGTGGGCGACTACCTGTTCGCCGGGGAAAACGTCGCGCACCTGGACAGCGACGCACTGGCCTGGCTGCGCCGCGAAGCCTTTGGTTTCGTGTTCCAGGGCTACCACCTGATCCCGTCCGGCTCGGCCCAGGAAAACGTCGAGATGCCGGCGATCTATGCCGGCATCGGCGCTGCCGAACGCCATGCCCGCGCCAAGGCTCTGCTGACCCGCCTGGGCCTGGCCGATCGCACCAACAACCGCCCGCACCAGCTCTCCGGTGGTCAGCAGCAGCGCGTCTCGATTGCCCGTGCGTTGATGAACGGCGGGCATATCATCCTTGCCGACGAACCCACCGGTGCCCTCGACAGCCACAGCGGTGCCGAGGTGATGGTGCTGCTGGATGAATTGGCGAGCCAGGGCCACGTGGTTATCCTGATTACCCACGACCGCGAAGTCGCGGCGCACGCCAACCGCATCATCGAGATCAGCGACGGCCTGATCATCAGCGATTCGGCGTTGAGCCCCCCCCACGTGCCCGTCACGGCCGGCAGCGACGCATTGCAAGCCGTGGACCTGCGCCAGCGCCTGGCCGACGGCGCCGAACACAATGGTGCCTGGAAAGCCGAGCTGCTGGACACGGTGCAGGCGGCGTGGCGGGTGATGTGGATCAACCGCTTCCGCACCGCGCTGACGCTGCTGGGGATCATCATCGGCGTGGCGTCGGTGGTGGTGATGCTGGCGGTGGGCGAAGGCAGCAAGCGCCAGGTCATGGCGCAGATGGCGGCCTTCGGCTCCAACATCATCTACCTGAGCGGTTTTTCGCCTAACCCGCGCACACCGCCAGGTATCGTGACCCTCAATGATGTGGCCGCATTGGCTACATTGCCCCAGGTCAAGCGCATCATGCCGGTGAACGGCACCTACGCCGGTGTTCGCTTCGGCAACGTCGATTACATGGCCTATGTGGGCGGTAACGACACCAACTTCCCGGACATCTTCAACTGGCCAGTGGCCGAGGGTAGCTACTTTACCGAAGCCGACGAGCGCGCCGGGGCCACGGTGGCGGTGATCGGTCATCGCGTGCGCGAAAAGCTGTTCAAAGGCCAGCTAGACCCCATCGGCCAATACATCCTGATCGAAAACGTGCCCTTCCAGGTGATTGGCGTGTTGGCGGAAAAAGGCTCCAGCTCCGGCATGCAAGACAGCGATGACCGTGTCGCCATTCCCTATACCGCCGCCAGCGTGCGCCTGTTCGGCACCTATAACCCCGAATATGTTGCCATTGCCGCCGCCGATGCGCGCAAGGTGCAAGAGGCCGAGCAAGCCATCAGTCAGCTTATGCAAACGCTGCACGGCGGCAAACGCGACTTCCACCTGACGAACGACGCCGCGATGATCCAGGCCGAAGCGCGGACCCAGAACACCCTGTCGCTGATGCTCGGCTCGATTGCCGCGATTTCCCTGCTGGTGGGCGGTATCGGCGTGATGAATATCATGTTGATGACCGTGCGCGAACGCACCCGCGAAATCGGCATCCGCATGGCCACCGGGGCGCGCCAGCGCGACATCCTGCGCCAGTTCCTCACCGAGGCGGTGATGCTCTCGGTGGTCGGCGGTCTGTTCGGAATCGCCCTGGCATTGCTGGTGGGCGGCGTGCTGGTGCTGGCCGAAGTAGCGGTGCAGTTTTCCCTGGTGGCGGTGTTCGGCGCGTTTGGCTGTGCGCTGGTCACCGGCGTCGTATTCGGCTTTATGCCGGCCCGTAAAGCTGCCCGGCTCGATCCGGTTAAGGCATTGACCAGTGAATAAACGATCCATCGCACCGCACCTGTCGACGCTCAGCCTGTGCCTGTTGCTCAATGCCTGTGCCGGCACTTCGCCTGCCCTCGACAGCAGCATTGCCGCGCCCGCCGTCTGGCAATATGCCGAGCGCGACGCCGACCAGGCCACCAACCAGCGTTGGTGGACGCAGTTTGACAGCCCTGTGCTTAACCGCCTGATCGATCAGGCCCGCCGTGACAGCTTTGATGTGGCTGCGGCCATGGCGCGGGTGCGGCAGGCCCAGGCGACAGCGGTGATTGCCGGCGCACCGTTACTGCCCGAGGTGAAGTTCAACCTCAGCGCCAGCCGTCAAAGACTGTTGCGCGGCAGCGGCAACTCGGATCTGGACGCCACCGAGAGCAACAAGACGGTCAATAACTATGATGCCAACCTCACGGCCAGCTACGAAATCGACTTCTGGGGTGGCCGCGCCGCTGCGCGAGACAGCGCTGTGCATAGCCTGCACGCCAGTGAGTTCGATCAGGCCAACGTGGAGTTGACCTTGCTCAGCAATGTCGCCGACCGCTATGCGCAAACCCTGGCCGCGCACCAGCGCCTGCAGATCGCCGAGCTGAACCTGGCCAATGCGCGCAATGTGCTGGACCTGGTGCAAACCCGCTACGATGCCGGTTCCGCCACGGGCCTGGAGTTGGCACAACAGAAGAGCCTGGTGGCCGGCCAGCAACGGCAACTGCCGCTGATCCAGCAATCGGCCGAAGAATCGCGCATCACCCTCGCCGCCTTGCTCGGCCAGCCCGTACAGGCCCTGGCGCTGGGCAGCGAGCCGTTCCAGGCACTGACCTGGCCGAATATCGGCCCCGGTGTGCCTAGCCAGTTGTTGCGTCGCCGCCCTGACATCGCCCAGGCCGAGGCACAGCTGGCGGCGGCCAATGCCGACGTCACGGTGGCCCGTGCGGCCATGCTGCCCACGGTGACATTGGGCGCAACCCTCGGCTCGGGTGCGTACAAGGCTGAAGATGTTCTGCGCAGCCCGTTCTACACCCTGACCTCGGGCCTGATCGCACCGATCTTCAACAACGGTCGGCTGAGTGCCGAGCGCGATAAAGCCCGTGCGCGCCAGGATGAACTGCTGCAGACCTACCGCGGGGCGATCATCAACGGCTTTGCCGATGTGGAAAAAGCCCTCAGCAGCCTGACTCGCCTGGACCAGCAACGCCAATGGCAAACCGAAGAACTGCAGCAGGCGCAAACGGCCTTTGAGATTGCGCAAAGCCGCTACGAGGCCGGCGCCGAAGACCTGCTTACGGTGCTGGAAACCCAACGCACCCTCTATGCCGCCCAGGACCTGAACGTGCAACTGCGCCTGTCGCGGCTGCAAGCCAGTATCGCGCTGTACAAGGCATTAGGGGGTGGATGGAAGACCGATAGCTGATAAGCAAAATCGGTATTTCTTACACAAACTGTTTCTTAGCCTTACATTCTCCACCCCCAGGTCCTTGGTAAAAAAGCTGTTACATACGGCTGCCCGGGACCTCGTGATGACACCCAGCGTTCTTGTAAAAAGCCTGGTCTGCATAAGCTGCTGGCTTATAGCAAACGCAGTGCGCGCTGAGCCCTTGATCGTGCCCACTGCAATCGACTGGCTGTTGGATTGCCCCCTCACTACCACTGCGCGCCTGGACCCTGAGGTGGTCGGGCGCACCCAATGCGGCCTGGTCAGTGTGCCACGGGACCACGCTGCTCCCGGGCGCGGTCGTATACGCCTGAGCGTGACGCGTGTGGGCGCAAGGCAACCGCTCAACCGCGAGGGCGTGGTGTTCATCCAGGCCGGCGAACCGCCCCAGCCCGCCAACGCGCCTTTCGTGCTGCACCTGGCCAGCCACTGGGAGTCGCTCGCCACCCGCGCTTATCGCACGCTGGTGGACCGTTATGACGTGATCGAACTGAGCCCCCGCGACCTGCGCCAGCCAAACGCGGTCGAGCAGGCGGCGCTGGACATGGAATATGTGCGCGGGCAGCTCGGCGAAGCGCGCCTGCACTACCTGGGCAGCGCCGCCGCGACCCGTCTTGGCAGCCGCTACGGCACGCTGTTTCCCGAGCGCATCGCACGCATGGTGCTGATTAATGCGGCGCCGGGCGATCCTATCGCTGTGGGCGTCGAGCAGTTATTGCTCAAGGAGTCCAAGCAGTCGGGCGCCGACGGCTGTGTCACCCGCTGGCTGGGGGATTTCCTCGCCTATGGCAAACAGCCGCCAGCCTCCGCGCGCTGCCTCGACCTTGGTGCCTGGGAGTAACCGGCGCATTTGCGACCTGTTGCCATCGAAAACGACACGCTGCGTTGACGCTCCGATGCAATCGTTATTAAGTGCTATTTATCCGCATTAATACGATAAATCGAACCCATGCTGACTCGCCCGCTACGCCGCAAACGTCAGAAGCTGTCCGATGTGATTGTCGAGTCGGTCAAGCGCTCCATCGTCACCGATGCCTTGAAGCCCGGCGACCGCTTGCCCACCGAACGCGAGCTGATGGAAAGCTTCCAGTGCTCCAAGGGCTCGGCACGCGAAGCGCTCAAGGCATTGGAAGTCGAAGGGTTGGTCAATACGCGCACCGGCCCCAGTGGCGGGGCTTATCTGAACCAGGCCGGCACTGAACCTGCCAGCCGCGCCTTGCGCAACTACCTGCACTTCCAGCATCTGGATGGCGAGCAGGTGTATCAGTTGCGCAAGGTCATCGAAGTGGAACTGGCGCTGTCGGTGCTCGGGCGCTTGAGCGAAGACGACTACCAGGCCCTGCAAGCCAATGTGGATTTTTGCAGCGCCCCCGAAGACAGCGAAGCCGGCCAGCGCGAACAGCGCCTGGCGGAACTGGAGTTCCACAACCTGCTGGCCCGGGCGTGCCCCAACCCGCTGCTGAGTTTTATGGCGCAGTTTCTCAACGACCTGCTGCGCGACCTGGTGGTACTGAAGAAAGCCTACAAGCCCAAGCGCAAGCAGTTCGACGCGGCCAACCTCGACTATCACAAACAACTGCTGATCGCCTTTCGTGCCGGGGATGAAAGCGCCGTGCGCAGTTTGATGCATGAGCATATGTGCGATGCCGAACACCATATGACTGCGCTGGAAGGCCAGGTCAGCCCGCACTTCCTTCTGGAGTTTGATCACCGTTAGGAACAAAACCCAATCAATGTGGGAGCTGGCTTGCCTGCGATGGTATCGGCTCGGTCCCCCTGTAACACCGAGGCGCCCGCATCGCAGGCAAGCCAGCTCCCACATTTGACCGTGTCCATCTGTTGAACCGAGTTACCCAATAACAAGCCTGCCCACAGGCCCTTGCACCACCGTATCGCCCTTGCCGCTCCTGCCAATAACTAAACCAGGGAGTCACCCCATGCAGCGTCGTACGTTATTGAAAGCCAGCCTCACCGCAGCCGCCGCCCTCAGCTTGCCGCTGAGCGTGCGTTCGGCCTTCGCCGCCGAACCTTTTACCTTTTACGGCCTCAAGTCCATGTCTGGCGCGTTTGCCAGCTATGGCAAATTTGCCGACATGGGTTCGCGCCTGGCCGTGCAACAGCATGCCGAGATCCTCGGCCGCCCGCTCACCTACAAGGTTATCGACACCGAAGGCAACGCCGGCAAAGCGGTGCGCAAGGTGCAGGAGGCAATCGCGCAGGACGGCGCACGGTTCTTCCAGGGCTGCACACTGTCGTCTTCCGCCCTGGCGGTGGCCAAGGAAGTCGATAAAGTCGGCGGCGTGTTCATGACCCCGGTGGGTGCCGATGAAGTCACCGGCAAGGATTGCAACAAGGCGACCTTCCGCTGGTCAGTGCCCACCTACGGCGCGATCCGCGAAACCATGGTGCCGCTGATCAAACTGCTGCCGGACGCCAAACGCTGGTACACCATCACGCCGCAATACGTGTTCGGCGAAGCCTTGCTCGAAGGCGCAAAGAACGTGCTGAAGGAGCACGGCCTGGAACACGTCGGCAACAGCTACCACTCGCTGCAGGAGCAGGAATTCTCCGGCTACCTGACCAACGCCATTTCCACCCGGCCCGACGTGCTGGTACTGCTCAACTTCGGCAGCCAGTCGTCCAACACCCTGCGCCAGGCGGTGAACTTCGGCATCAAGGAACGCATGAAGGTGCTGCTGGTATGGTCGGCCGGCCTTGATCAATTCCAGGAACTGGGCAGCGATGTGCTCGAAGGTGTGTACCTCGGCGCGCAGTACTGGCATCAGGTCGATACGCCACTCAACCGCGAACTGGTCAAGCTGACCCAGGCCAAATACGGCATCAACCCCACCTACCCGCTGGCCGCCGACTACATCAGCACCAAGGTCATGCTCGACACCATCATCGCCACTGGCAGCTTCGACGGCGCAACCGTGGCCAAGGCCATGCAAGGCTTGAGCTATGAAGGCCCGACCGGCAAGGAGTCGATCCGCGCCGGCGACCATCAGGTGATCAAGGATTACTACCTGCTGGTCGGCAAGGCCAGCGGCGACATGACCGACAAGGACGACCTGGCCAAGGTGCTCAGCGCCGGCCAATCGTTCCCACCGGTCGAGGCGACGGGCTGCACGCTCGGCTGACTGCTTACTTTTTGTCGCGCAGGGCCGCGCAAGCGGCCGCCTGCAGAGGGTTCCTGCATGCTCAATTTGTACCTGTTCCAGATTCTCAACGGCCTTGGGCTGGGGATGATCTACTTCCTGATCGCGGTCGGGCTGACGATCATTTTCGGCCTGCTCAACTTCGTCAACTTCGCCCACGGCGCGTTTTTCCTGCTGGGCGCCTACATCTGCTACACCGCCGTGAGCCTCACCGGCAGCTTCTGGCTGGCGCTGCTCGTCGCGCCGCTGGTGGTGGCTGCGCTGGCCTGGGTGATCGAGCGTGTGCTGATCCAGCGGATCTACCACTTGCCGCACATGTTCCAGATTCTGGTAACCCTGGGGATCGCGCTGATTATCCAGGAAGCCAGCGTGATGATCTGGGGCCCGGTGGGCAAAAGTGTCGCCGTACCGGAGTTGCTGCGCGGCGTGCTGGTGGTGGGGGATTTTGTCTATCCCTACTACCGCCTGTTTCTCATCGTGTTTTCCGGGCTCGTCGGCCTGGGCCTGTGGCTGCTGCTGGAACGCACGCGCTTCGGCGCCCTGGTGCGCGCCGGCAGTGAGAGCACTGAAACCGTGTCATTGCTGGGCACCAATATTTTCCGCCTGTTCTCCATGACCTTCGCCCTCGGCGTGGCCCTGGCCGGTGTCGCCGGGGTGTTGTTCGCGCCGTTGCGTGGTGCCCAGCCCTTTGTCGGCCCGGAGATTCTCGGGGTGGCGTTCGTGGTGGTGGTGATTGGCGGCATGGGCTCGTTCAGCGGTGCGCTGGTCGGCGGTTTGCTGGTAGGCGTAGTGCAAAGCCTGATGACCACACTCTGGCCCCAGGGTGCGAGCCTGATGATCTACGGCGCGATGGCCGTGGTGATTCTGGTGCGCCCCTACGGCCTGTTCGGGAGAGCCTGAAATGAGCGAGAAAAACCCCCTGCCGTTTGCCAAGACCCAATCCAAAGCGATGCTCCTGTGGGTATTGGCGGTGCTGATCGGCCTGCCGTTGATACTGCCCTCGGCAACCCTGGCCACCGAGATCCTGATCTTTGCCATGGCCGCCCTGGCTTGCAACCTGTTGCTGGGCTACACCGGCTTGCTGTCATTCGGCCAAGGCATCTTCTTCGGGGCCGGCGCCTACTGCGCGGCGTTGCTGATGATCCACCTGCAACTGGGGTTGTTCACCGCACTGCTGGGTGCCGCCATCGCCGGCGGTTTCCTGGCATTGCTGGTGGGCGCCCTGGCGATTCGGCGCACCGGCATTTACTTCGTGATGCTCACGCTGGCGTTCAGCCAGATGGCCTATTTCGTCGCCTACACCCTGAGCGACTGGACCGGCGGCGACAACGGCCTGCTCAGCGTGCCGCGCCCGGAAATCCGTGTGGGTGAAACCGTGCTGTTGTCCTTGGCCGATGCCCGTGCCTTCTATGGATTTGTCGCGGTGCTGTTCCTGCTGATCTTTATCGGCGCTCGCCGGGTGATCGCTTCGCCGTTCGGCAGCACGCTGATGGCGATCCGTGAAAACGAGACACGTGCCTCGGCCATCGGCTACGACACGCGGCACTTCAAGATCCTGGTGTTCGTGCTGTCCGGGGCAGTCACCGGGATTGCCGGGGCGCTGTACGCCATGCTGCTGCACTTTGTGCCACTGTCCAATATTGACCTGGCGATGTCCGAGAACATTCTGATCATGACCATCGTCGGCGGCACTGGCTCGTTGTTCGGCTCATTGCTGGGCGCCGGTTCCATTGTGCTGCTGGGGGATTTCCTCTCCGACCTGTGGCCGCGCTGGCTGATGCTGCTGGGGGTGATCCTGATCCTGGTGGTGATCTTCATGCGCGGCGGTTTGTGGGGCGGCCTGGCGTCGCTGTTCGAGAAGCTGCGCGGCAATCGCAAAACTGCGGCCGTCGCCAAGGAGCCAGGGCTATGAGCATCCTGCTGGAAACCCAGAACCTGGAACTGGCCTACGGCGCGTTCCATGCGGTCAATGGTGTCAACCTCAAGGTCGAGGCCGGCACCATCCACACCATCATCGGCCCCAACGGCGCCGGCAAGACCAGCCTGTTCCACTGCCTGACCGGCGAACGCCAGGCCACTGCCGGAGCGATCCATTTCGACGGCAACAACCTGATGCGCAAGCCCGCCCATGCCCGCGTCGGCCTGGGCATGGCGCGTTCGTTCCAGCTCACCAGCCTGTTCCAGAACCTCAGCGTGCGCGAAAACCTGCGCCTGGCCGCCCAGGGCCGCGATGGCGCCCGTGCCTTGAACTTCTGGCGCCGAGTGGACAGCAAGCGCGAGCACCTGGAGATGGCCGACCAGGTGCTGGAACGCCTGCAACTCACCGCCCGCGCCGACACCCTCGCCGGCGAGTTGTCCCACGGCCAGCAGCGGGTGCTGGAAGTGGGCATGTCGATCTGCTCCAAACCGAAACTGTTGATGCTCGACGAGCCGACCTCGGGCATGGGCATCGACGACATCCCGATCATGACCCAACTGATCAGCGACCTGGGCCGCGACCACACGGTGCTGTTGATCGAACACAACATGAGCATCGTCATGTCCATCAGCCAACGCATCACGGTGATGAGCCACGGCCAGATCCTGGTGGAAGGCACGCCAGAGTTCGTGCGTGCCGATGAACGTGTGCGCACTGCATACCTTGGGGAGGCCGCCTGATGCTGATCGTCGAGAATATCCATTCCTACTACGACAAGAGCCATGTGCTGGAGGGCGTGTCATTGACCGTCAACCCTGGCGAACTGGTGACCCTGCTGGGTCGCAATGGCGCCGGCAAGACCACCACTTTGCGCAGCATCCTGGGCATCATCTGCCCGCGCCAGGGCCAGATTCACTTCAACGGCCAGGCGCTGGTGGGGCAGAAGATCTTTGAAATCGCACGCCAGGGCTTGGCGCTGGTGCCGGAGAACCGTGGGATTTTCCGTCTGCTGACCGTTGAGGAAAACCTGCGCATCGCCGCCCGCAAGAACAGCCGCTGGCAGTTGGAAGACGTCTACGCCATGTTCCCGCGCCTCAAGGAGCGGCGCAAAAACGCCGGCCATGCGTTGTCCGGTGGCGAACAGCAGATGCTTGCCATCGCCCGCGCCCTGCTGAACGATCCCAAGCTGCTGATCCTCGACGAACCCACCGAGGGCTTGGCCCCGGTGATTGTCGACGAGCTGGTGAAGATCCTGCGCAAGGTCAAGGACGACGGCCTGCCGGTGCTGCTGGTGGAGCAGAACCTGATGGTCTGCGACAAACTCGCCGACCGCCATTACGTACTCGAACAGGGCCGCGTGGTGTACGAAGGCAGCGCCGCTGACTTCCGTGCCGACCCGTCGATCAAGAACCGTTATCTGGCCTTGAGTGCCTGACTGGAGATCTCTGATGAATAGTGTTGCGCAACCGCTCCAGAGCAACGCCCCGCTGATCAACCGTGACCGCCTGTGGCAATCGCTGATGGACCTGGCCCGACTCGGCGCCACGGCCAAGGGTGGCGTGTGTCGCCTGGCCCTCACCGATCTGGACCGCCAGGCCCGCGACCTGTTTGTGCAGTGGTGCGAAGCGGCTGGGTGCAGCGTCACTGTCGACGCCATCGGCAATATCTTTGCGCGTCGTGCCGGACGTAACCCCGCCCTGCCCCCGGTAATGACCGGCAGCCACATCGACACCCAACCCACCGGCGGCAAGTTCGACGGCTGCTACGGGGTGATGGCCGGGCTGGAAGTGATCCGTACCTTGAATGACTTGCAGATCCAGACCCAAGCGCCGATTGAAGTGGTGGTGTGGACCAACGAAGAAGGCTCGCGCTTCCCGCCGTGCATGATGGGTTCCGGGGTGTTTGCCGGGAAGTTCGACTTGCAGGACACCCTCGACAAATGCGACGACCAGGGCCTGTCGGTAGGTGCCGAATTACAGCGCATTGGCTATGCCGGTTCCCGTGCGGTTTTGGGACATCCGGTCGGCGCCTACTTCGAAGCCCATATAGAGCAAGGCCCGGTACTGGAAGACCAGGCCACCACTATCGGCGTGGTCATGGGCTGCCTGGGCCAGAAATGGTTCGACCTGACCCTCACCGGCGTCGAAGCCCACGCCGGCCCCACACCGATGCACCTGCGCAAGGACGCCCTGGTCGGCGCCGCCGAGGTGGTCAGCGCGGTCAACCGTATCGCCCATCAACAACAGCCCCATGCCTGTGGCACCGTTGGTTGCCTGAACCTGCACCCGGGTTCGCGCAATGTGATTCCCGGCCAGGTGCAGATGACCCTCGACTTGCGTCACCTGCATGGGGACAAACTGCAAGCCATGGTCGATGAAGTACACGGCGTGATCGAAACCACGGCGGCCCGGCACGGCTTGACCTTTGAACTGACGCCCACCGCCGACTTCTCGCCGCTGGACTTCCACCCGGACTGCGTCAATGCCGTGCGCGATGGCGCGAGAGCCTTGGGCTTGAGCCATATGGACATCGTCAGCGGCGCCGGGCATGACGCGATCTTCGTCGCCGAACTGGGCCCCGCCGGGATGATCTTCGTGCCGTGCGAAGGCGGCATCAGCCATAACGAAATCGAAAACGCCGCGCCGGATGATCTGGCGGCTGGCTGCGCGGTGTTGCTGCGGGCCATGGTGAATGCGGCCCAGGGGGGTGTGGCATGAGTGAGATTGGGCAAATGACAGCGGTGCAGCTGTTGGAACATTTTCGCGATAAGCGCTTATCACCCGTGGAAGTCGCCGAAGACGCATTGCTGCGCATCGAACGCTATAACCCGGTGGTGAACGCCTACTGCCATGTCGATCCTGAGGGGGCATTGAGCGCGGCGCGGGCCTCGGAACAACGTTGGTTAAAAGGTGCCCCTTGCGGCGCCCTGGATGGCGTACCAGCGTCGATAAAAGACCTCACGCTGACCCTCGGCATGCCCACCCGCAAGGGCTCGCGCACCTCATCCGCCGAGGGGCCTTGGAATGTGGACGCGCCCTTCTCGCACTTCATGCGCGAGGCTGGCGCGGTGCTGCTGGGCAAGACCACCACCCCCGAGTTCGGCTGGAAAGGCGTCACCGACAACCCACTGTACGGCATCACCCGCAACCCATGGGATACCCGCACCACGGCGGGCGGTTCGTCCGGCGGCGCCGGGGCGGCGGCGGCGTTGAACCTGGGCGTGTTGCACCAGGGCAGCGATGCGGGCGGTTCGATTCGCATCCCGTGTGCGTTCACCGGCACGTTCGGGATCAAGCCGACCTTCGGTTATGTGCCGCAGTGGCCGGCCAGCTCCATGACCATCCTGTCGCACCTGGGGCCCATGACCCGCACGGTGGAAGACAGCGTGCTGATGCTACAGACCGTGGCACAAATGGATGCGCGCGATGGCCTGATGGGGGCGCCAAGGACCACGCCCTGGCTCACCCCAGGGGCGGATCTGAAGGGCTTGCGCGTGGCTTATAGCCCCACGTTCGGCTATGTGGATGTCGACCCGCAAGTCGCCAAGGTCGTCGCCCAGGCGGTGGAGCGCCTGGTGCAATTGGGCGCGCATGTCGAGCAGATCGACCCGGGTTTCAGCGACCCGCTTGAGGTGTTCAGCACCCTGTGGGCCGCCGGCGCTGCACGCCTGACTGGCTCCATGAGCGACGCGCAAAAGCAACTGCTGGACCCGGGGCTGCTGCGTATTGCGCAACGGGGCGAGCGTCTGAGCCTGGACGACTTCAACGCCGCCCTGGAAGCGCGCGCCGCACTGGTTGCGCGCATGGCGGCGTTCCATGAGCACTACGACGTGCTGGTATCGCCGATGATGCCGATTACCGCGTTCGAAGCCGGGCACAACGTACCGCCCGGCTCGGGGATGAACGAGTGGATGGAATGGACGCCGTTCAGCTACCCCTTCAACCTCACCCAGCAACCGGCTGCGTCGGTGCCGTGCGGGTTGGCCGCCAATGGTTTGCCGGTGGGGTTGCATGTGGTGGCTGCGCGGTTTGCCGATGAGCAGGTGTTGAGGGTGTGTGATGCCTATGCAAAAGCCTTCCCTACCGAGCATTTGCAAGCACCTGAAACCCTGAGCTGAGATTCAATCGAAAATGTGGGAGGCATGCCCCCTCCCACAGTTTTTACCGCATTCCACTACAATGCCCTCCATTCATCTTCCGGGGGGCTTCATGGACATCGAACTGGCACGCACCTTCCTCGAAATCACCCGCTGCGGCAGCCTCGCCGCAGCGGCGGAGAAACTGCACGTCACCCAGACCGCCATCACCGCCCGGGTCAAGAACCTGGAGAGCCAGTTGGGCAGCACGCTGTTTATCCGCAACCGTGCCGGTGCACGCCTGACCGCCGATGGCGAGGCCTTTGTGGTGTACGCCAACCAGCTGCTGCAAACCTGGGAAGCGGCGCGCCGTGACCTGCCGTTACCCGATGGCTATCGCAATGTGCTGCATATCGGCGGTGAGGTCAGCCTGTGCAACCCGCTGATGCTCGGTTGGGCCAAGGCGCTGCGCGAGCATATTCCCGGACATGCACTGCGTACCGAAATTCGCGAGGGCGAGTACCTGTTGCGTCAACTGGAGTTGGGCGTGCTCGATGCCGCGCTGGTGTTCCAGCCGCAGTACTGGCCAGGTTTGCAGGTAGAGCAAGTGCTGGAAGAAAAACTGATCCTGGTGCAATTGGCGAGCAAACCCGAGCCCTATGTGTATATCGACTGGGGCCAGGGTTTCCGCCAGCAGCATGACGCCGCCCTGCCCGACCGCGCACGTGCCGCCGTGAGTTTCAACCTGGGCCCATTGGCGCTGCAGTACATCCTGGAAAACGGCGGCGCCGGGTATTTCCGCACGCGGGTGGTGCAAAGCTATCTGGACAGTGGCGTGATGCAGCGCGTGCCCAAGGCGCCGGAGTTCAGTTTCCCGACTTACCTGGTGTATTCGCGGGCGCGGGATTCGGCGGTGTTGCAGCAGGCGCTGGCGTTGCTGCGCGAGGTGGTCAAGGCTGAAGGTGACTGGTCGCAACGCTGGGACCCGCTGATTTGAATCACACTGGGCCTGCACACATGCTAGCCTGCTGATGTGTTCTCTCGCAGCCTTACCGATGAACAAGAAAAAGTCCGTCACCATCAGCGACATTGCCAAACGGGTCGGCATGACCACCATCACCGTGTCCCGGGCGCTGAGCAAACCTGACCTGGTAAAACCCGCCACCCTGGCGCGCATCCTCGAAGTGGCACGCGAACTCGACTACGTGCCCAACGCCTTCGCGCGCGGACTCAAGCGCAGTGAAAGCCTGATCATCGGCGTGATCACCGCCTCGGTGGACAACCCGTTCTACAGCGAAATGATCAAGGCCATTTCCCGCGAGGCGAAACAACACGGCTACACCATCATGCTGGTGGACACCGACGAACTGGAAGAACTGGAAAGCAAGGCGGTCGATACGCTGCTGGGTTACCGCGTGGCGGGGATCATCCTGTCGCCGGTCTCCGATGAGCCCAGCTACCAGCCCGACTACCTGGAACGCCTGGGTAACGGCAAGACCCCTGTGGTGCTGCTGGATCGCACGATCCACGACAGCCCGTTCAGCCGCGTGGTGCTCGACAACTACCACAGCGGCATCCAGGCCGCGCACTACTTGTTGCGCCAGACGCCGCACCTCAAGCGCCTGCTGGTGCTGACCGGCCCCGAGCACTCGCGCATCACCGTGGAGCGCCTCAAAGGCTTGCGCGAAGTGCTGGCCGAGCATCCCCAGGTGCACGTTGAAGTGCAGGCGGGCGACTACACGCTGATGCCATCCTACCTGCACACCCTGGACTACCTCGCCGAACATTCGGCGCCGGACGCGATCATGGGTTTTAACCAGTTGATCACCCTCGGCGCCCTGCGCGCACTGCGCATGCACAACATCCCCCATGACAGCCTGACCATCTGCGGCATCGACCGCCTGCCCTTCGCCGATATCTTTGGCGTGCCGATCGCCTGCGTGGCCCACGACGCGTCACTGGCTGGCAGCAGCGCGGTACGTTTGCTGCTCGATCGCCTGGAAGATCCGTACAAGCCGCGGGACAAGGTGGTCATCGCCGGCCAGTTGGAGAACGGCTAGCGGCTGGTGTAACCGCCGTCGATGGGCAGGCTGACGCCGCTGATCATGCTGGCGGCATCGCTGAGCAGGAACAGCACCGGCAACGCCACTTCCGAGGGTTGCGCAAAACGCCCCAGGGGAATTGCCGCCAATGCCGGATCGCGCTTAGCCGGCTCGGACCAGGCCATGGTTGCCATCGGCGTAAGCGTCACCGTGGGGTTGACGCTGTTTACCCGAATACCAAAGCGGCCCCATTCGGCGCATTGCACGCGGGTGATCGCATCCAGGGCGGCCTTGGAGGCGCAGTAACCGAGATGGTCGTCCAGCGCCACCAACGACGCCTGGCTGGAGACGTTGACGATACTGCCAGGAATGTTTGCCGCGATCATCTTGGCCGCGACACGGCTGGCCACCAGGGCGGCGGCACGGGCGTTAACGTTCATTACCTGGTCGAAAGCCTCGGCGCTGATCGCGGCGGCGGGCTCCAGGCGCGAGATGCCGGCGCAGTTGACCAGGCCGTGCAGGGGCGGCAGGTCTTGCAGCGCTTTATCGAGGGCTGCGCTGTCGGCAATGTCCACACAGAGGGAGTAGCAGCCCAGTTCGGCCAAGGCTTGGGCGTCGCGGCCAAGGGCAAAGACTTCGGCGCCGCTGTTGATCAGTTGGAGCGCGATTTCGCGACCGATGCCGCTGCTGGCGCCGGTGACTAGGATGCGCTGGTGGGTGAAGTTGAAGACTGCGTTCATAGATAAAAATCTCAAGAACAATGAAGGTTGAGTCAGGTAGCTTGCAGGTTGTGCATGATCGGTTTCAGGGCCGGATACAGCTTCAGGTACTCGGTAAACGCCCGGTCATAGGCCATGACATTCTCGCGCTTGGGCTGCGCCCGTTGCTCCAGTTGCACCCAGCCTGTGTCCATCGCCTCATCACTGACCAACCCCACCGTATGCGCCGCCAGCAACGCCGCGCCCAAAGCCGCTTCAACCTCCTGGACAATGGTGTACACCGGGTAGCGGGTGACATCGGCAATGATCTGCATCCACAAATCCGAATGGCTCGCCCCACCCACCACGATCAAACGCGGGTCAAGGGAATGCGCGCCCTGGGTGCCTGCCTCGATATTGTGGCGCAGGGCAAAACTCACGCCCTCCAGCACCGCGCGGTACAGGTGAATGCGGCTGTGATACAGGTTCAGCCCGACAAAACTGCCGCTGGCGCGGTCGTCCCATACCGGGCTGCGCTCGCCCATCAGGTACGGCAGGAACACCACACCTTCACTGCCCGCCGGGATCTTCCTGGCACTCTGCTCCAGCAGCACCAGGCTGTCTTGCCCGGTTGCCTGGGCCTGCTGCTCTTCGGCCTGGCAGAACTGCTCGCGAAACCAGCTGACCGACGCTCCGGCGGTGATCGCACCGCCGAAGATGTACAGGTCGCGGTGGCCGTTATAGACATGCGGCATGCTGACCAGGCCGTGGTGCGCATCCACCTGCTGGTTGAGGTAGCCCCAGCACATGCTGGTGCCGATCATCGCCACATGGTTGCCCGGCTGGGTGACACCTGCGGCCAGGGTCGCCATGGCCGCGTCAACGCCACCGGCCAGGATGGGCGTGCCCGCCTGCAAGCCCAGGCGAGTGGCCCAGTCTGCGAGCAAACCACCCACCACCTCACCGGAATACACCAAGCGCTCGGGCATCATCGACCGCGCGATACCCAGCGCATCCAGCATCTCGCCTGACCAGTTGCGCGCCGCCACATCGTAGATACCGCCGATATTGCCGGCGCTGCTGTGGTCCACCGCCAACTCACCGGTCAGGCACCAGTTGATGTAGCTGTTGGGCGGCAGCAAGTAGCGAGTGTTCGCCCACACTTGCGGTTGATGCTGCTTGAGCCAGAGCATTTTGGTGAAACCGTAGTAGCTGTCCACCGAGTTACCGGTGACCGCGAACAGCCGCTCCAGATCCACATGCTCACGCACCCACTCGACCTGCTCGCCAGCGCGGCGGTCCATCCAGATCAGGCACGGGTGCAAAGGTGTCATCTGCGCATCCACGGCAATCCCCGAGCCGCCGTACAGGCTGCTGATGCACAGCGCCTTGACCTGCCCCGCCGGCACGCCAGCCTTGGCCATGCACTGGGCAACGCAGGCTTGCACAGCGTCCAGCCACACCTGCGGCCATTGCTCGGCCCAGCGCACTTTGGGGGTATCCACGCGATAGCCCTGGCTGTGCTGGGCAATGATCGTGCCTTGGGCATCCACCAGCAGCGCCTTGGTGCTCTGGGTGCCGATGTCGACACCCATGACGTAGTTCATGTTGTTACTCATGGGCGGGCAGCACCGGTTTCAACAGCACCTTGATCGACTTGGTCGAGTTCGCCAGTTCGAACGCTTCGGCCCAGTCGTCCAGCGGGAAATCGTGGGTGACGATGCCTTTGGACGTGACCAGGCCACGCTCGAACAGGTCGATGGCAATCGGGTAGCAATACGGCCCCAGGTGCGCGCCGCGTACGTCGAGTTCCTTGCGGTCGCCGATGATCGACCAGTCCACGCTGGTCTCGGCGCCAAACACGCTGAACTCCACAAACCGCCCAAGCTTGCGGATCAGGTCCAGGCCCTGGGTGACGCCGGCCGGTACCCCCGTGGTCTCGATGTAGACATCGCAACCATAGTTGTCGGTGAGGCCATTGATGATCTCGCGGGCGTTGTCACGGGCGGGATTGATCACCACATCGGCGCCGAATTGCTTGGCCAGTTCCAGGCGCGCGTCGACCATGTCGATCACCACCAGCTTTTTCGGGGTTTTCAACGCGGCGACCTGGACCATGCACAGGCCAAGGGTGCCCGCACCGGCAATCACCACCACGTCATCGAGCTGGATGTCGCCGCGGTTCACGGTGTGGATCGAGCAGGCCATGGGCTCCACCAGGGCCGAGTCTTCCAGGGACACCGCCTCAGGGATCTTGTGCACGATGGCAGTCTTGGGAATACGCATGTACTGGGCCATACCGCCTTCGGCCACTTCGCGCTGGAAGCCGAAAATGTTGTGCACTTCGCACATCCAGTATTTGCCCGACTTGCAGAAACGGCACTTGCCGCACGGCACGATCTGTTCGGCGATGACCTTGTCACCGACCTTGACCTCGAAGTGTTCCTCGGCGCCCTCGCCCGCCTCCACCACGTAGCCGAAAAATTCATGCCCCGGCACCACCGGCGCCTTGACCCAGGGGTTGTCACCGCCCCAGAACATCGCAGCGCCGGAGTGGCACTTGCAGTCACTGGCGCAGATACCGCAGGCAGCGATGCGAATCACTAACTCATTGGCGCGGGCCTGGGGTTTGCCGATGCGTTCCAGGCGGTAGTCTTTCGGGCCGTGGCAGACGACGGCTTGCATGTGGGTGTGCTTGTCCATGGTGTTGGGTCCTGTGTGATGAGGTATTTATCGATGGCGCTGACGGCTGATAAAGATCGCCAGCAAAATGATCCCGCCCTTGATCACGCTCTGTACGTAAGGCGATACGCCAAGCATATTCAAGCCGTTGTTCAACACGCCCAGCAGCATGGCGCCAAGCAAGGTGCCGACGATCACCCCGCGCCCGCCGGCGATTGATGCACCGCCGAGTACCACGGCGGCAATCGCATCAAGCTCGAACGACACACCGGCATTGGGCTGGCCGCTCATTAGCCGCGAGGTGAGCACCAGCCCGGCTATCGCCGCGGTCAGGCCACTGATGCCGTACACCAGCAGCTTGAAGCGCGCCGCACGCACCCCGGACAAACGCACCGCTTCTTCATTGCCGCCGATGGCGTAGATGTAGCGGCCTATACGCGTGTGTTGCAGCAGCACATAGGCGACCAGGTAAGTGAGCAACATGATCAGGATCGGCACCTGCATACCGAACACGCTGCCGCGCCCGAAAAAGGCGAACCACTCCGGCAGCCCGGAAATCGGGTAGCCGTCGGTGTACATCAGCCCGAACCCACGGGCGATGCCCATGGTCGCCAGCGTGACGATGATCGGTGGCATGTGCAGGTAAGCCACGAACAGCCCGTTGCCGATGCCGAACGCCACGCCTACCAGCAACCCGGCGCCAATCGCCAGGCCGGGCGGCACGCCGGCCACCATCAAACCGGCCGTGAGCGTGCCGGATAACGCCATCACCGGCCCCACCGACAAGTCGATGCCACCGGTAAGAATCACGCAGGTCATGCCCACCGCGATGATCGCGTTGATCGATACCTGGCGAGCAATATTGGAAAGGTTGCTGGCGGTGAGGAAGGTGTCGCTGGCAAGGATCATCACCAGGGTCACCACCACCAGCCCGACGAAGGGATAGAACGCCGGCGAGCGCAGCAGCCGTGCCACATTCAGGCGCAAGCGGCCGGTGTTTGCGGTGTTAATGGACGTATTCACTTGAGCCCCCTGTTGCATGGCGCATGACCTCTTGAGGATTGACGGCGGACGCTTCCAGGACCTTGACGATCGCGCCCTTGTGGAACACGGCGACGCGGTCGCACATGCCGATGACTTCGGGCAATTCGGAGGAAATCATAATGATTGCGTAGCCTTGTTCGGTGAGGCTGCGCATCAGCGCGTAGATCTGCGCCTTGGCGCCGACGTCGATGCCGCGGGTGGGCTCGTCGAACACCAGCACCTCGCAGTGGTGGTTGATCCAGCGCGCGATCACGACTTTTTGCTGATTGCCGCCGCTGAGGTTAAGCACGCGACTTTCGCCGCTGGGCGCCTTGATCGACAGCTGGCGCATCAGCGCTTCGACGCTGGCGCACTCCTTGGCCTTGTCGATCAGGCCCGAGGCGTTCTGATATTTGGGCAGGTTGTTCAGGGAGATGTTTTCGCGAATGCTGAAATCGGTGATCAGCCCTTCGCTCTTGCGACTTTCCGGCAGCAGGCCGATGCCGTGCGCCAAGGCTTGGGCTGGGTCGTCAAGGCTGATTTTTTCGCCGCGCAGCCACACCTCTTTGCTCACCGACGGCAGCGCCCCCATCATGCCCAGGGCCAATTCGGTACGGCCCGAGCCGACCAGCCCGGCAAAGCCCAGGATTTCGCCCTTGTGCAGTTGGAAGCTGTTGTGTGGGCCATTGCGCACCAGCTGGATGTCTTTGACCTCCAGCAACAGCGGGCCGCGCTCGCAAGTGGGCTTGGGCGGGAAACTGCACTCCAGGCGGCGCCCCACCATCATCTCCACCAGGCGGTCGATATCGCTGTCGGCCACGTCGGTGACGCCCACATTGCCGCCGTCGCGCAGTACGCTGATGCGATCACACACCTGGAAAATCTCTTCCAGATGGTGCGAGATAAAAATCACCGCCACGCCCTGGCGCTTGAGTTCGCGCATGATCTCGAACAGCAGCTCGGCTTCGCTGGGGGTCAGGGTTGCGGTCGGTTCATCGAGTACCAGCAAGCGCGCATCCAGAGCCAGGGCCTTGGCGATTTCGACGAACTGCTGCTCGGCCACACTCAGGTGCTTGACCGCGCAATACAGGTCGATACTCACCCCCAAACGCTGAAACAACGCCTGCGCCGCCTCGGTCATTTCACGTTTGCGCAACAGGCCGAAGCGGTTGCTCAACTCATGGCCGAGGAAGATATTTTCCACCGCCGTGAGGTAGGGAATCAGGCTGAACTCCTGGAACACGATGCCGATACCGGCGGCGATGGCATCGCGGTAAGTAGCGAACTGCTGCGCCTGGCCGTCAATGAGGATCTGCCCTTCGTCCTGATGCTCGACGCCGCCGAGGATCTTCATCAGGGTGGATTTGCCCGCGCCATTTTCCCCCAGCAAGGCATGGATTTCGCCACGCTCCACTTGCAGGTTGATGGACTTGAGGGCCTGTACCCCCGGGTAACGCTTACAGATGTTTTCCAGCTTCAGAAGACTGCTCATACCGCCGACCTCGCGCTCAGAAGGAAGACCTGGGCCCCACGGTTTGCGTGGGGCCTGGGGATTTACCAGCTGAAGTCCCTGGCCTTGGCCTGGTCGATCAAGGTGATGTCCACCGGCACGCTGGCCGGGACTTGAGAGCCCCACTTTTTGGCCAGGGCAATGCCCAGGGCGAGGCGGATCTGGTCGCGGGGGTACTGGGCCGAGGTGGCGATGAAATGGCTGCCGGGTTTCTGGATCGCCTTGATCGCTTCCGGCGCACCGTCGACGCTCACCAGTTTCACGTCCATGCCGCTGGCTTCGATGGCCGAGAGCGCACCGAGGGAGCCGTTGTCATTCACGCTGAAAATACCCTTGAGGGTCGGCTGGGCCTGCAGCATGTTTTCGGTCACGGTCAGCGCCTGGTCACGCTCCTGCTTGCCGTTCTGGATGCTGACGATCTTGACGTCCGGGTGCTTGGCCACCGCCTCTTTGCAACCGCGCACACGTTCGAGAATCGGCACCACGGCGATGCCGTCGAGGATGGCGATATTGCCTTTGCCACCGATGGTCTTCGCCAGGTATTCACACGCCTGGAAGCCCGCGTCGAAGTTCTTCGAGCCCACGAACGAATCCAGCGGGCCGTCCGCCTGGGCATCCACCGCCACCACCACGACGCCTGCGGCGTGGGCCGACTTGACGGCGGACTGCACGCCGACCGAATCGGTAGGGTTGATCAGCAGGATATCGATGCCTTTTTGCAGCATGTCTTCAACATCACTGACCTGCTTGGACACGTCGTGGCGAGCGTCGGTGATGATCAGCTTGGCACCGATGGTCGCGCCGGCTTCTTCCAGAGCGTTTTTCATGGTGACGAAATAGGGGTTGTTGATTTCCTGGAAGGAGGCGCCGATACGAATGGGCGCGGGCGGTGTGGCGGCAAAGGCTTGAGTACCGAAGGTGATGCCGACAGCCAGTAAACACAGGGTTTTTGGGAGCATTTTCATGGCGTGAGTCTCTGTTTTGTTTTTATTGTTAGAGCAAATGTTATCGTTAACATTTTGCCAGAAGCTAACAATTAAACAGAGGTGACGCAAGCCCCCGTTGGTCGCTTGAAGCGTGGCAGTGGATTTGTTCAGGCAAGGGCAAGCTTGATTTCGTAACGGCCTTGGCACCCACCCACCCGTCTGGATCGGCCGTGCTCGGTGAACATGTGGGAGCACAGGTATCTACACAATTTTGTAGGTTGTAGCAGCCGAAGGTAACTACGATGCGAAGCGAGCCGATCTTGATCTTGATCTGCTTTTGATCTTGATCTCAGGCGCCCCGTTAAACCACGCTGGCCGGAATTCGACAGGGATTTGGGGGGTAAACCGGCAGGGATGCCGGTTTAGCCGCCCCGCGCCATGGATGGCGCGTGGCGGCGGCCCCCCAAATCACTGGCGAATTACGGGCACACCGAGCCTAAGCGAGGTGCCGAGTGGTGGGGCAAGAGCGTTTTGCTTACTTTTGCGCTGTTCAAAAGTGAGCCGCCGTAAGGGCGGAACCCATAGCGGCCGTTACCCAAATAACGGATATGTACTCAGTCTGATCCAACACCCCGGTCGGCCCTGAGGCCGCCTTCGCGAGCAAGTCGAATCGTCGCACCGCCCCTTCCAAATTTGATCTCCCGAAGGCTTGAATCAACGTTGTTTCATACGGTCGATAACAACGGCCAAAAGCAGGATCGAGCCGCGAATCACGTACTGGTAAAACGTGTCGATGTTCTTCAGGTTCATCGCGTTCTCGATGATCGCCAGGATCAATACCCCGGCGATCACGTGGCGGATCATGCCGATGCCGCCGCTCAGCGATACTCCGCCCAGCACGCATGCCGAGATCACCGTCAGCTCGAAACCCTGGCCGATCATCGGCTGGCCGGAGGTCATGCGTGACGCCAGGATCACCCCGGCCAGGGCACCGATCAGGCCGTGCACGGCGAAGATCAATATCTTGGTGCGATCAACGTTCACCCCCGCCAACAACGCAGCTTCCGGGTTGCCGCCGATAGCCATGGTGTTGCGCCCGTAAGTGGTGTAGTTGAGCAGCCAACCAAAAAACAGAAAGCACACGATGGTGATCAGGATCGGCACCGGCACACCGAACAACTGGCCGTTGCCGAACACAAAGAACTGTTCCTGCGACACACCCACCGCTTTGCCGTCGGCGAAGATGTACGCCAGGCCGCGCACGATCTGCATGGTCGCCAGGGTGGTGATCAAGGCATTGACGCGCAGCTTGGCGATCACGATGCCGTTGATCAGCCCCACCATCAGGCCCATCAACAATGCAGCGCCGATGCCCAGCATCACGCTGTCGGTATCGCGCATCACAATCGCCGCCACCACACCGGCACAAGCGATCACCGAGCCCACCGACAAGTCGAAGTGCCCCGACGCCAGGCAGAACAGCATGGTGCACGCAGCAATGCCCACCGTGGATATCGCCAAGCCCAGCCCACGCATATTCAGCGGCGAGAGGAAGTTATCGATCAGCAGCGCGCACAGCACGAAGATGCCCACCGCCGCCAACAGCATCGCCCAGTTGTCGAGCAATGCGCGCATATCGAGGGGTTTGCGTGCCGAAGGCAGCGCGTTGTTTTGAATGGTCATGGTCTTCTCTCAGTTCGCCAGGCCGCGCGGCAAGGCCAGCTGCAGCAGGTTGGATTCAGTCGCGTGCTCGCGCAGTTGTTCGCCGCGCATGGCGCCTTCGCACAGCACCAGGATGCGGTCGGAAATGCCCATCACCTCCATCAGGTCGCTGGACACCACGATCACCGCTATGCCGCTGGCCGCCAGGTTATGGATGATCTGGTAAATCTCCGACTTGGCACCGATGTCGATACCGCGGGTGGGCTCGTCCAGCAGCAGGACCTTCATCGGCATCGACAGCCAGCGGCCAAGAATGGCTTTCTGCTGGTTGCCGCCGGAGAGGTACAGGATCTTCTGCGCCGCGTTCGGGGTTTTGACCCGCATCGCCTGGATCTGCCGGTCGGCGTTAGCTTTCTCCCAGCCTTCGCGCAACAGCCAGCCAAAGGTGGAGTGCGCATCCCGGGCACTGATGTTGATGTTTTCGGCGACGCTGCCCAGCGGGATGATGCCTTCCTTTTTGCGATCCTCCGGGCACAGCAAGATACCGGCGGCGATGGCGTCGCGGGGTGAGCGCAATTGCAGGGCTTGCCCGCACAGCTGCAGGCTGCCGGCGCTGGCGCGCTCCAGGCCACTGAGCAGGCGAAACAGCTCGGTGCGCCCTGCCCCCACCAGCCCGAACAGCCCAAGGACCTCGCCCTTGCGCACCT
>NZ_JPRX01000001.1:783369-992171 GCF_000737955.1 Pseudomonas sp. BRG-100
AGGGTCGATCTCATCGGCCAGGCCCTTGAGACATGCCAGCGCCTGCTGGCGCAGCACGCCGCGGTTGACCACACCGAAACGCGTCGGCAAGTGCCCGAGGAACAGGTTCTCGGCCACGCTCATTTCCGGCACCAGGTGCAGTTCCTGGTGGATCACCGCGACACCGTTGGCGATGCTGTCGGCAGCGCTCTTGAACGCCATGACCTGCGCGCCGATCTGCACGCTGCCGCTGCTGGGAATGTAGGCGCCGCCGAGGATTTTCAGCAGCGTCGACTTGCCCGCACCGTTCTCGCCCATCAGGGCGTGCACCTGCCCGGGGTGGGCGGTGAAGCTGATGCCGTCCAGCGCCTTGACCCCGGGAAAGGTTTTGCCGATCGCGTCAAAACGCAGGGCCGCAGCGGTCATTTCCACAACCCGATTTTGGTCAACTCTTCCTTGAAGTTCTCGCGGGTGATCAGGGTGACTTCGTCCATGGCGGTGTACTTCGGTGGTTCAGTGCCTTTGGTGACCCACTCGTACATCATCAGTGCGGTGTTATAGCCCTCGATGTGCGGGCTCGGCAGCATGGAGCCGAAGAAACCGCTGTCGGCTTTCTTCAATTCGCCGATGGCGTCGGTGCCATTAATGCCGATGCCGATCACGTTGGCGGCCTTGAAGCCGGCGCTTTCAGTGGCGCGCACGCCGCCGAGCACGGTGTTGTCGTTCATGCCGCCGATGATCAGGTTTTTAGCGCCGCCGGGCAGCTTGACCAGGGCCGAGTTGGTGGCGTCCATGCTGCCAGGCACGTCAAGAGTCTTGAGGGCAGCGGTGAGGATGTGATCCTTGGGGATGCCGGCTTCTTCCAGGGACTTGATCGAGCCGTCAGTGCGCTTTTTACCGGTATCGAGCTCGTTGAAGGTGTTGATCACCGCGTAAGTGTCCTTCCAGTCCCAACCGCGTTTTTTCGCTTCGGCGGCCATGGCGGCCCCTTGTTTCTGGCCCACTTCAAACGCGGCCATACCCAGGTACGGCACGTCTTCCATGAAGTTGCCCTTGGCATCGACAAAGCGGTCATCCACAGCCATGACTTTCAGGCCATTGACCTTGGCCTTGGCGACGATGGCCGGGCCCAGGGACACGTCCGGTGGGCAGATCACAAAGCCCTTGGCACCGTTGGCGGCGAGACTGTCGATGGCCGAGAGGGTTTTCTCGCCGTCGGGCACGGCGATCTTGATCACGGTGAAGCCATGCTCCTTGCCGGCTTTTTCGGCGAAAGCCCATTCAGTCTGGAACCACGGCTCTTCGGCCTGCTTGACCAGGAAGCCGATCTTCACTTCTTCGGCGGATACGATGCTGCTGAGGCTGCTTAACGCAACAGCGGCAGCCAGAACGCGTAGAACCTTTTTCATGAACGACACCTCTTGTTGTTGTCTTTGAGTCTTGGGTTTAACCGGCGAAACGATGGCAAGGCTTGCCAGGGATATCGACTTCAATGGCCAACAGCGCACCGTCCAAAGGGTGATCCAAGGGACTCGCGGCACTGGTGATATACAAGGTAGTGAGGTCGGGCCCACCGAACACGCAACTGGTGGGACGACTGACCGGCAGCTCGATGATGCGATCGACCTCACCTGCGGGCGTCAGGCGCAGCAGGCAACTGCCGTCCCAACGGGCGTTCCAGATGTAGCCCTCGCTGTCCATGGCCGAGCCGTCCGGCCCACCGCGCTCATGGGGTGCAAACCATACCTGGGCGGGTTCGAGCTGGCCGTCGGACTGGATCGAATGCTGATACAGCGTGCCGTCCATGCTGTCGCCGAAATGCACCTGGCTACCCTCCTCGTTCCAAAGCAACGTGTTGGGAATGCCCAGCCCGGTCAGCAACGGCGTGACCCGCGCATCGGCATCGACACGGAACAGGCCGCCGGAGCGCCGGGTGATGGGCAGGTCTTCGCCCTGCTCACCGATATTGTTCTGCATGGTGCCCAGCCACAGCCGGCCCTGGGCATCGCAGCGCGCTTCGTTGCCACGGTTGCCCGGTTGCGGGTCGGCCACGCACAGCAGGGTCAGCGCCTGGGTAGCCAGGTCGAGGCGATACACACCGCTGCTCAAGGTCACCAGCGCATCGCCGCTTTCACACGGAATGAACGCCGAGACATGCTCGGGCAACTGCCACACCTGCAACTGCCCGTCCATCCAGCGCAGTGCCTGTTTGGCGGCGATATCCACCCAGTAAAGCGCCTGGGATCGAACATCCCAGAACGGCCCTTCGCCCAACCGGGCACGGTGTGGGGTGACTGCGCTCAACGACATGAAGCCTCCTGATGACTTACAGCGATTCTCGAGACGGTGCGCCATCCACCAAGCGCTGGATACGCAACGGGTTGGCGTTTTTCAACGCGTCGGGCAGCAGGCTATCAGGGTAATTCTGGAAGCACACGGGCCGCAGGAAACGGTCGATGGCCAGGGTGCCGACCGAGGTGCCGCGGGCGTCGGAGGTCGCCGGATACGGCCCGCCGTGCACCATCGAATCGCAGACTTCCACCCCCGTGGGGTAACCGTTGAGCAGGATGCGCCCGACCTTCTGCTCCAGCAGTGGCGTCAACTCGGCGAACTGTTGCAGGTCAGCCGGTTCGCCGATGATCGTGGCGGTCAACTGGCCGTGCAGCCCATGCAGGGCGGCGCTGAGTTGAGCCTGGTCGACGACCTCGACAAACACCGTGGTGGGGCCGAACACTTCTTCCTGCAGCACTTCGTCGCCGTCGATCAGCAAGCGTACATCCGCCTTGAACAGTTGCGGTTGAGCCTGGTTGCCCACTTGCGTACTGCCTGCCAGATGCTGGATGCCCGGGTGAGACAGGAGTTTTTCCAGGCCCTTGCCGTAGCTGTCCAGGGTGCCGGTGTTGAGCATGGTTTGCGCCGGTTGCTCACCGATCAATTGCGCGACCTGTTGCGTGAACGCGGTGAACGCAGGCGAAGCGATGCCAATCACCAGTCCGGGGTTGGTGCAGAACTGGCCGCAGCCTTGTACCACCGAGGCAGTCAGGTCGCGGGCGACGCTCTCGGCACGCGTTTGCAGGGCCTGGGGCAGCACGATGACCGGGTTGATGCTCGACATTTCGGCAAATACCGGGATCGGTTGCGGGCGTGCGGCCGCCATATCGCACAGGGCACGACCACCCTTGAGCGAACCGGTAAAGCCCACCGCCTGGATTGCCGGGTGCTTGACCAGCGCTTCACCGACACCGCCGCCGAAGATCATGTTGAACACGCCCGCCGGCATCTCGCTGGCCTCGGCGGCGCGAATGATCGCATCGGCCACGCGCTCGGCGGTCGCCATGTGCCCGCTGTGCGCCTTGAACACCACCGGGCAACCGGCGGCCAGCGCAGCGGCGGTGTCGCCACCGGCGGTGGAAAACGCCAGGGGGAAGTTGCTGGCACCGAACACTGCCACCGGGCCCAGGCCGATACGGTATTGGCGCAGGTCCGGACGCGGCAACGGCTGGCGGTCCGGCAGGGCTTTGTCGATACGCGCCCCGTAGAAATCACCACGGCGCAGCACGGTGGCGAACAAGCGCATCTGGCCACTGGTACGCCCGCGCTCGCCTTTGATACGGGCAGCAGGCAACGCAGTTTCGCGGCAGACCAACTCGACGAAATCATCGCCCAGCGCGTCCAGCTCATCGGCCACCGCGTCCAGAAACCGCGCACGCCGTGCGGCGCTCAAGGCGCGGTAGGCCGGGTAAGCGGCCGCTGCGGCTTTGGCGGCGGCATCCACCTCTTGCGGGGTGGCCTGGTAGAAATCCTGGGGCAAGGCTTCGCCGGTGGTGGCATCGATACTCTGCAGCTTGACGCTGCCGTTGGCGCTGCGCTGGCCGCCGATGTAGTTGTGGCCGAGGAACTGGGTCATGTAGGTCTCCTTAAAGGGTGATGACGTGGCCGGGTTCGAATACCGCGTCGACCGTGCCGATGCCGTTGATCAATGGCGCGCCGAACTCAGCCTGGCTGATCTGGAACACATCGCCCGGTTGAGTACGTATACCGTCGGCGAATGACAGGGTAGCGGTGCCGAAGAAGTGAATATGCACATCGCCCGGTTTGAGAAACTGACTGTATTTGAAGTGGTGGTATTCAAGATTTTCCAGGCTGTGGCACATGTTGGCTTCGCCGCTGAGGAATTCGTTCTGCCAGATCACCTCGCCGTTACGCAGGATGCGGCTGGTACCGGCCAGATGCGCGGGCAACTCGCCCACGCGCAACTCCGGGCCATAGCTGCAACTGCGCAGTTTGGAATGGGCCAGGTACAGGTAGTTCTTGCGTTCCATCACATGGTCGGAGAACTCGTTGCCCACCGCGAAGCCCAGGCGATAAGGCTTGCGGTCATGACCGATCACATACAGGCCGCCGATTTCCGGCTCCTCGCCGGCGTCTTCGGCAAACGGCGGCACCGGGAAGGCGGCGCCTGGACGCACGACAATGCTGCCGTCGCCCTTGTAGAACCACTCCGGCTGCACACCGGCCTGGCCGGCAGCGGGTTTGCCGCCCTCCACGCCCCATTTGAAGATGCGCATGGTGTCGGTCATCGCGCTGTCATCACCGGCCTGCTGGTGCATCTTGTCGCGGGCCGAGGCACTGCCCAGGTGGGTCAGGCCGGTGCCGCTGATCAGCATATGGACCGGGTCCGGGTGGTCCAGCGGTGGCAGGATTTTAAGTTCGGCCAGCAGCGCCGCGTAGTCATGACTGGCGCCCAGGCCCAGGCTCTGTACCTGTTGCTGCAATTTGACCCCGGCTTCGATGGCGGCCAGGGCCAATTCGCGCACGCTGTATGCGCCCTGCACTTCCCGCAGGGTGTTGCCTTCCACCACGCCGACGCGGCGCTCACCGTTGCTCAACTCGAACTGAACTAAACGCATGCAGGTTCTCCTGGATTTAAGTACGTGTGGCGCCACGGGCGCTGGCGGCAAATTGATCGACGGGCAGTACGTGCTTGCGCTCCAGCAAGCGGTAGACCACGAGGGTCAGCAGCAACCCGAACAGCATCACGCCGGATAGGAAATACAGGCCCGAGGCGAGGTTGCCGGTGTACTCCTTGAGCGCCCCGATCACGAACGGGCCGATATAGCCGCCAAGGTTGCCCACCGAGTTGATCAAGGCGATGCCGGCCGCCGCGCTGGCACCGGCAAAAAACCGTCCCGGCAAGGTCCAGAACACCGCAGTGCAGGAAAACATCGCGAAGGCCATCTGCAGCACCGGCACACTCAGCCAGGCACTGCAGAACAGGCCAATGGCGCCGAGCACATAGAGCACGGCGAGATGGCCATAGCGATCGTTCAATCGATCGGAACTGCGCGGGATGATCAGCAGGCCGATGATGCCGAAGATATACGGCACGGCCGAGATGAAGCCGGTGGTGAGGTCACTGCCACCGAACTGCTTGATCAGGGTCGGCAACCACAGGCCCAGGCCGTAGATGCTCAGGGTCACCGGCAGGTAGAACAGCGCCAGCAACAGCACGCGTTTGTCTTTGAGCGCGTGCAGCGGGTTGCCGTGACGGGTCTGGCCGTAGGCTTGCAGGTCTTTTTCCAGCTCGCCGGTAAGCCAGGTTTTCTCTTGCTCGCTCATCCAGCTGACCTGCCTGGGACCGTCCGGCAGGTAGCGCAGCACCGGCCAGGTCAGCAGGATCGCCGGGGTGCCGATCACGATAAACAGCCACTGCCAACCGTGCAGGCCAAGAATGCCGTCCATGCCGAGCAAACCACCGGACACGGGCCCGGTGATCATCATTGCAATGGGTTGGGAGAGAATGAACAGCCCAAGGATCTTGCCGCGATGGCGCACCGGGAACCACTGGGTGATGTAGTACAGCACGCCGGGGAAGAACCCCGCTTCCGCCGCGCCCAGCAGAAAGCGCATCACATAGAAACTGTGCGGCCCCTGCACAAAGGCCATGCCGATGGTGATGGCGCCCCAGGTAATCATGATGCGCGCAAACCAGCGCCGCGCGCCGAAGCGGTCGAGCATCAGGTTGCTGGGGATCTCGAACAGGAAGTAGCCGATGAAGAACAGCCCGGCGCCCAGGCCATAGGCAGCATCACCGATACCAACGTCGGCGCCCATGTGCAGCTTGGCGAACCCTACGGCGGAACGGTCCACGTAGGCGATCAGGTACAGCAGGATCAGGAAGGGAATCAGTTTCAGCGTGATGCGCCGAATAAGCCGCAATTCCTGGCTCATGGGGTCGATCTCCGATTGTTGTTTTTATAGAAGCTCGGGGGACGCCTCTCGCGAAATCCGCCAGGGTCATACCTCAGTTGAGAAAGACTATATAGTAGGACTATTTACAAAACAACACTTCCAAAGCAGCGATTTTGCGCTTATGTTTAAGCACGCATAGAACATATAGTCATACAATAAGAGAATCGATCATGCCTGACAAAAAGCCCGGCCTACGCTCCGCCCAGTGGTTTGGTACCGCCGACAAAAACGGCTTCATGTACCGCAGCTGGATGAAGAACCAGGGCATTGCCGACCACCAGTTCCATGGCAAGCCGATCATCGGCATCTGTAACACCTGGTCGGAGCTGACCCCGTGCAACGCGCATTTCCGCCAGATCGCCGAGCACGTCAAGCGCGGCGTGATCGAGGCCGGTGGCTTCCCGGTGGAGTTCCCGGTGTTCTCCAACGGCGAATCCAACCTGCGCCCTACCGCGATGCTGACCCGCAACCTGGCAAGCATGGATGTGGAAGAAGCGATTCGCGGTAACCCGATTGACGGTGTGGTGCTGCTGACCGGCTGCGACAAAACCACCCCGGCGCTGCTGATGGGCGCCGCCAGTTGCGACGTGCCGGCTATCGTGGTCACCGGCGGGCCGATGCTCAATGGTAAACACAAGGGCCAGGACATCGGCTCGGGCACGGTGGTGTGGCAGCTCAGCGAACAGGTCAAGGCTGGCACCATCACCCTGGATGACTTCCTCGCGGCCGAAGGCGGCATGTCGCGCTCGGCAGGCACCTGCAACACCATGGGCACCGCCTCGACCATGGCGTGCATGGCCGAGGCACTGGGCACGTCCCTGCCCCACAACGCGGCGATCCCAGCGGTGGATGCGCGGCGTTATGTGCTGGCGCACATGTCCGGTATGCGTGCGGTCGAGATGGTGCGCGAAGACTTGAAGCTGTCGAAGATCCTCACCAAAGAAGCGTTTGAAAACGCGATTCGCGTGAACGCGGCCATCGGCGGTTCGACCAACGCGGTGATTCACCTTAAAGCCATCGCCGGGCGCATCGGCGTGGAGCTGGACCTGGATGACTGGACCCGCATCGGGCGCGGCATGCCGACCATCGTCGACCTGCAACCCTCAGGGCGCTTCCTGATGGAAGAGTTCTACTACGCTGGCGGCCTGCCTGCCGTGTTGCGTCGCCTGGGTGAGGCCAACCTGATCCCCCACCCGAACGCCTTGACCGTCAACGGCAAGTCCCTGGGCGAGAACACCAAGGACTCGCCGATCTACGGCCAGGACGAAGTGATCCGCACCCTCGACAACCCGATTCGCGCCGACGGCGGCATCTGCGTGCTGCGCGGCAATCTGGCGCCGTTGGGTGCGGTGCTCAAGCCGTCTGCCGCCAGCGCCGAACTGATGCAACACCGTGGCCGTGCGGTGGTGTTCGAAAACTTCGACATGTACAAGGCGCGCATCAACGATCCGGAGCTGGACGTGGACGCCAACTCGATCCTGGTCATGAAGAACTGCGGCCCCAAGGGTTACCCAGGCATGGCCGAGGTCGGCAACATGGGACTGCCGGCCAAACTGCTGGCCCAGGGCGTGACTGACATGGTGCGCATTTCCGATGCGCGCATGAGCGGCACCGCCTACGGCACGGTGGTCTTGCACGTGGCACCGGAAGCCGCTGCCGGCGGGCCATTGGCGGCCGTGAAGGAAGGTGACTGGATTGAACTCGACTGCGCCAATGGCCGCCTGCACCTGGACATCCCCGACGCCGAGCTGGCGGCGCGCATGGCTGATCTGGCGCCACCGCAAAAGCTGATCGTCGGTGGCTATCGCCAGTTGTACATCGACCATGTGCTGCAAGCCGACCAGGGCTGCGACTTTGACTTCCTGGTGGGCTGCCGCGGAGCGGAAGTCCCACGGCATTCCCACTAATTGGGATGCTATGATGCGGCGAATTCAAGCCAGAGCCTGCCCGTCGTTATGGATCACCAGCCGCCCAAGCCGCGCAAGAGCCAGCATGCCCAGATCGTTCAGGACCTGGGCATGCACATCGTTTCCGGTCGCTTCAAGCCCGAAGAACGGTTGCCCATGGAAGCCACGCTGTGCGAGGAATACCAGGTCAGCCGTTCGGTGTTGCGCGAGGCGACGCGGGTGCTCAGCGCCAAGGGCCTGGTGTATTCCAAGCCACGGGTGGGTGCGGTGGTACGGCCACGCTTGAAATGGCACCTGCTCGACCCGGATGTGCTGTCCTGGTTGATGCAGTCCACGCCCCACAGTGAGTTCTTCAATACGCTGGCCGGGGTACGCCGCATCCTCGAACCGGAAATCGCTGCCATGGCCGCGACAACTGCCACCGATGAAGACATCGCCATCATCGAACAAGCCTACCAGGGCATGGAAACCGCCAAGACCCACGAGGACCTGTTGCAGGCCGACCTGGACTTCCACCGCGCGATTGCCGACGCCACCCGCAACGACCTGCTCGCCTATATGTGCAACATGCTCTCGTTGCCGCTGCGCGAGTCGATCAATATCACCAACCGCCGCCCGGATATCCAGGGCCTGAGCCTGCCCCGGCACAAGGCAATCCTCACCGCGATCCAGAACCGCGATGCGCTGGGCGCAAGGCATGCCTCGCTGGTACAACTGGATGACACGCGGGTGGCGCTGGATACGGTGATGAATGTATTGACGCCGTTGTAACCCCACCCCGTCGCACTCACTCCTGAGTGTTATTGTTGGCTCTGGGGCAGGTGTTATCGCCCTCTTTTTTCAGCGCCAGCACCGCCTGGCGCTCGGACAACAAGTGGGTGATAGCCCCGCCGATAGCGGCAGATATAAGCGCCAGGGCTTCTTTAGGCAGATTGATCGCCGCCCACGTCAAGCCGCCGATCAGCAGGATGACAAACAGGATATTGAAACGTGACACACCCAGTTTTATCGAGCGCACGATATCGGACGTGTCCTGCATCTTTTCAAAGCGTTTAAGGTCTTCGAACTTACGCACCGATTCCAACGTTTCCAGATAGTGGGTTTCGGCCCGTTTCAATTTCTTGATCACGTCGGCTTCGAGCATAACCTCCTCTATCTCGATCCTGACCAGGCTGATATTGGCACCTGGCCGGCCGAGGATTTCGGAGCTCAACGAACTTTCGGCAAGCTCGGCCAACAGATACGTGTATGAGGTCTCGCTGATTTCCTTGGCGTATTTTTGCAAGGCTGACGTGTAGCACTTGGTGGCGTACCGGGTGAACAGACGCTCCGCATCGTTGGTTTTTTTAATCAGTTCTTCAACTTCATTTATGAGTTCCTGTTCCATTTTTAATATCCCTATTAAGCGTGGCTTGGAAAAATAATAAGCGCCGACCACTACGCTGACACGTTAACGGCAAACATCCCTCCATCGCCCTTCACTGTCTACTGTCAAACCTGACAGTAACGCAGCTGCAAATGTGGGAGGGGGTTTGCTCCCGATAGTGGTGTATCAGTCAAAAACATTGAGACTGACTCACCGCTATCGGGAGCAAGCCCCCTCCCACATTGAGTACTGTGTATAGCCTTATAGGGTGTAGGAGATTCCGACCTGCACGGTGCGTGGTGCGCCTGGGTAAGCGTAGATATTGCCGAACGCGCCTTCCTCATACTCGCGGTTGAACAGGTTTTTCACGTCCAGGTTCAGGCGCACCTGCTCGTTGACCTTGTAGTAACCCAGCAGGTCGACCACGGTGTAGGCGTCCATCGAGAAGGCCGTATTGGCGGTCTGGCCGGCGCGCTGGTCGACGTACTTACCACCGGCGCCCAGGCCCAGCCCTTTGAGTGCGCCGTCCTGGAACTCGTAGACGTTGAGCAGGCTGAAGCTGTTGCGCGGGATGTTCATCAAGCGGGTGCCGGCGCGCAGGGTGGTGTCGCGGGTCACTTCGGCGTCCACGTAGGCGTAGCCGCCGATCACACGCCACTCGGGTGTGAGGTTGCCCGCCACGTTGAGGTCAAATCCGCGGCTGCGTACCTGGCCGGTCGCGACACTCAGGGTATTGTCCAAAGGGTCGGTGGCCAGCACGTTTTTCTTTTCGATCTGGTAGATCGCCGCGTCGACGCTCAGTTGACGATCAAGCGCCTCCCACTTGATGCCCATCTCGTAGGACTTGCCTTTCTCCGGCGCGAAACCACCGCCTTCGCGGCTGGCGCCGGTGTTGGGTTTGAACGAACGGGCGGCGTCGGCATAGACCGCGACGGTGTCGGTGAGGTCGTAGATCACGCCCACACGCGGGGTGACGGCGTTGTCGGCGGCGGTCCACGGTTTTACTCCCGCCACATAACTTTGGTAGTCATGTTCAAAACGCTCGAAACGCGCACCTGCCAAGACTTTCAGACGCTCGGTCAGTGCCACCTGGTCCTGCACGAAGGCGGCGTAGGTCTTGAGGTTTTCTTTATCGTGGGTGGGCGTGCGAGTCAGCGCCGGTCGCGTTTGGCCGTACACCGGATTGAAGATGTCGATCGGGTAAGTGCCCAGGGCCGCACTGGAACGCTGGATGATCGACTTGTAGTCGTAATCCTCGTACTCGATACCGGTGAGCAAGGTGTGCTCGAACCCGCCCGTGGAGAAGTGGCCCGTCAGGTTGAGCTGGTAATCCTTGTCGGTCCATTCCAGCTTGCGGTAGTTGAAGTTGCGTTGCAGGGTACGGCCATCGGCGCCCAGGCTGCTCGGTCCATTGGCTTCAATGGCGTTACCTTTCAAGCTGCCGTCCAACCATTGGAAACCGCCGCCCAGGGTCCAGTTGTCGTTGAGCGCGTGCTCGAAACGCAACTGGGCCATGTTGTTGTCGTTGTGCAGCTTGCCGGCATCCTTGTCGCCCCAGAACGTATCGCGCGATGGCGTGCCGCGCTGGTTGGGGAAACGCGTCAGGCCACGGTCCAGCGGGTGGTTGTTGCGCATGAAGTCGCCTTCGAAAGTCACCTTGGTGGCGTCGGTGGCCTGCCAGGTGATCACCGGCGTCACGCCATAGCGCTCGGTCTCGACATGATCGCGGAAGGTATCGCCACCCTCGCCCACCACGTTGAGGCGATACGCCAGACGGCCCTCTTCGTCCAGGGGCCCGGAGGCATCCAGGGTGCCGCGCTTCATGCCCTGGTCATTCACCTGGCTGCCCAGGGTGACGGTGCGTTCGGCCAAGGGTTGCTTGGACACCACGTTGAACGTACCACCGGGGTCGCCACGGCCGTAGAGCATGGTTGCGGGGCCGCGCAACACCTCAAGGCGTTCGATGGTGTTGGCATCCGGCATGTTCGGGTAGCCCCGGTTGATCGGGAACCCATTGCGGTAGAACTCACCGGTGGTGAAGCCACGTACGGTGAAGGTGGTCAGGCCCTGGCCGCCAAAGTTGTTGGCGCGGCCGACGCCGCCGGCGTAGTCGAGGGCATCTTGCAGGCGGGTTGCGCCGATATCCTCGACCACGTCTTTGGAGACAACGCTGATGGACTGTGGGGTTTCATGAATCGAGGTGTCGGTGCGTGTCGCACTGGCTGAACGGGTGGCGTGGTAGCCCTGAACCGGGCCCTGCGCCGATTCGAAATCTGCAGTAGCAGTCACATTGGTGGCTTGCAGCTCGATACTGGCTTTTTCAGCAGGGGCATCCTCTGCCCAGGTCAAAGGGGAAAACGCCTGGAGCACACAGATTGAAATCAGGGTACGACGCATGGATGTAAACCTAGTGAATGAGCCAGATGGGGCGGCAAACCTGCCAATAATTCGCCGCGCATCATATCTCAGCATATTCTCGTTTGATATCAATTCTCATTTGTTATTTTTCAAGTATCGGCGTTGTATCGAGCGGGTACTGCAAAAACCACGGGCGAAAAAAAGCCACTCAATCGAGTGGCTCATATCACCGGCTGGCTGGCCTCAACGGTAGCGTTCCAACCAATGTGCGTAAGGCGCCGGCAAGGTCCAGGAGGACTTGTCCACGCCCAACTCCTTGGCGGCAAAGTACGCCCAGTGCGGATCGGCCAAATGCGCACGCCCTACCGAAACCAGGTCCAGATGACCTGCCTGCAGCGCGCCTTCGGCCAGTTGCGGAGTACCAAAGCCCCACGCCGATGTCACCGGGATACCGGCTTCACGACGTACACGTTCAGCAATTGGCCCCATGAACGCCGGACCCCACGGGATGTTGGTGTCAGGAATCGTGAAACCGACACTGACGCTCAACAGATCCAGGCCACCGGCCTTGAAGCGGCGCGCCAACTCGATGGATTCGGTAAGCGTCTGCTCGTCGCGGCCGTCATATTCGATCACGCCAAAGCGTGCGGTCAGTGGCAGGTTTTCCGGCCAGACTTCGCGTACGGCGGCCAGGGTTTCCAGGAGAAAACGGCTGCGGTTATCGAAGCTGCCGCCGTAGGCATCGGTGCGCTGGTTGGAGTGCTCGGAGAAAAAGCTTTGGCCCAGGTAACCGTGGGCGAAGTGCAGTTCGATCCATTCAAAACCGGCATCGCGGGCGCGACGGGCGGCATCGACGAAGTCTTGCTGGACGCGGGCGATGTCTTCCAGGGTCATGGCACGCGGCACGTTGGGCAAATTGGCGCCGAATGCAATGGCCGACGGCGCGATGGTTTCCCAGCTGCGGGCATCGGAAGCCGGGATGTGGTCATCGCCCTCCCATGGGCGGTTGGCGCTGGCTTTGCGGCCCGCGTGGGCGATCTGGATGCCCGGTACCGAACCTGCGGCCTTGATGGCCTTGACCATCGGCACGAACGCCTGGGCATGGGCATCGCTCCAGATACCGGCGCAGCCTGGGGTGATACGCCCCTCCGGTGCGACTGCTGTGGCCTCGACTACCAGCAGGCCGGCACCGCCCCGGGCCATGCCGGCCAGGTGCACATGGTGCCAGTCGTTGACCATGCCGTCGTCGGCCATGTATTGGCACATCGGCGGGATGGCGATGCGATTGCGCAAGGTAACGTCTTTGAGTTTGAACGGTTCGAACAATGCGGACATCAGATACTCCGAGAGAAGCGTGTGTGATTCGATAGTTCGATGGTAATCGAACTATGGTATTGAACGCTACCCCCCTGTTATGATCCGCCCCATGCGAGCCTTCAAACACCCTACCCTGCAAGAATTGACGCTTGAGCGCGTGCTGTACGCCCTCAGCGACCCCGTGCGCCTGGACATCGTGCGCTGCCTGGCCGGCGTGGCCGAAGCCAGCTGTGGTGAACTGGATGGTGGGCGGCCCAAGTCCAGCATGTCCCACCACTTCAGAGTGTTACGTGATGCAGGCCTGGTACACACGCGCAATGTGGGCACCACCCATATGAATTCGTTGCGCCGTGAAGAGCTTGAGAGCCGCTTTCCCGGGTTGCTGGCGAGTGTTCTTGCGCAATCCTAGCCGGCGTTTTGCCCCTCAGGACGCAACAGGCTGCAGCAACACGCCATTAAGGTGCACGCAGTCCTTGCCATTGCGCTTGGCGCCGTAGAGATTTTTGTCCGCCATCTTGAGCACCGCCGATAACTCGTCACCTGGCGCGAAGCGTGCCATGCCCGCACTGCAGGTGTAGTTGTGAGGCGCGGCAACACTTGAGCGTATGGCCTGCAACAAACCCAGCACGAACTCACGGGCGAAGACCGGGTCATCGTCCTGCAACAACACGCCGAACTCCTCCCCGCCGATTCTTCCAAAGCTGTGGCTGCCTTTGGCGTTTTTCAGGCACACCGCCATGGCCCGCAGGATCTTGTCACCGACATCGTGACCGTACAGATCATTTTTTGCCTTGAAGCTGTCGATATCCAACATGATGAAGTAGCCAGCCTGGCCGCTGTCGAGCAACTGTTCGAAGCTTTGCATAAAAGCGCGACGGTTAAGGATCGAGGTCAAGTAATCGGTTTCGGCCAAGGCGCGAAACTCGCTTTCCACCAACAACACCGAACGCAGGTTCTTCAAATACGAATAACTCAGGATAAAACCGATGGAGACCGAAGATGCGCAAAATATCAGCAGATAAGCCTGTGTTCCTGCATATATATCGGCCTGCATCGGCGACCATAATATGAACCAGACCAACAGGGCGCCGACTAGATAATCCTGAACACTGATAAACAAGATAGCGCTGCCGACCACCAGGGTGACGGCCAGGGGCAAGCCGTAGATACGCAACTCCTGATTAAGGCCAATGACATAGGCAAACCCCACGGACAACATCACGATATAGGCCACTCCCAGCATCCGCCACAGTAGAAAGTTGGCGGTTTTGGAGTGAAACCGGCACACCAGCAACAGGCCAATGGTGACACCCAACATGGACAGGTCGAACTGCATGGCCGGATGAATCAGCCATATACCGACCCAGGCAATGATCCCGATCCATTCCGCTTGGGTCACCGCAGGCGACAACAACCTGCGCATCCTGGGCCTTAACTTCAAGTTAGCAGGCATCCTTACGCTCCCATCTCAATAGCATGCAGGCCCAGCGCAAAAGAAAAGGCCATAAAGCGTTTTACCAGGCTGACAAAAGGCGGCAGCACTTCCAGCCGGGTCTTGGAGTGAGCTTTGAAATACCCCTTCTCGACGCCCTCCTGGACCATTCGAATAATGTGGGTCTTGGACACGGAAAGTTGCTTGGCCAAGGCCAGATAAGACGATGACCGGAACGTGGCCCGATCATTTTCCGGCGCGAAGGCATCGTTATAAATCGCCAGCATCAACAGATGCCCGGCGTCTCGTTTCACCAACCAGTAACACTCGGGAAGCAGTACATCCACCGTGAGATCGGCGTCGAGGATAATGGCAAAGCCCTTGAAATAAAGGGACAGGAAGCCCCGGTCATCCAACTCGCGCATTTGCCGGAAAATCGCCCGCTCAGGGTAAAGCCGCGCCAATGACTCGGTGAGCGAGGTCAACATCAAACGCGCTTCGCGACAGGCCTCATCCGACGGCGCGTAGACCCTGAAGCGACTGTCTTCGGGGTGCGGCGCGACGTCCATGAAGCCCAGCGCCCGCAATAACAGGAACATTGATTCCAGGCTGTTTTTTGAACAATACCTGCGCGTCACACACAGGGTCTTAACTTCCGACAATAACGGTAAGGGTGTGGCGAAGTATTCACTCAATAAGGCAAACGACACCATCAAACGGCTGTATTTAAGTGCACTCTTGTAGAAAAACGGTCTTCGGGAATAGGGCACGAGCAGCACGTGGTAATGCGCTCTCAGGCACGATTCAAAATCCTTATGACGTTCGAGCGCTTGCGCGGTATTACACATAGCCGACTTCAACGAACTGACATGCATGAAAGAGCCCTGATCATCCAACTTGATTCCACTGATCTCAGCTACGAAATCCCTGCAGCCCGGCCCCAAAACAAATCACGTGGTAAACCCTACGGTTAATGGCTTTTTGCCTCGAACGCAATGTACAGCGATTGCCGGACAAGACGTCATCAGTACCAAAGTTGTTCCAGATTGAAGTGGACCCTCTGCGCACACCTGCGCGTAACTTCTCGTTACATCCTCCGAAGCTAGTGACTGGTCGACGAATCGATTCAGCAACCGGCGAACCTTTCTCCCTTGCATGGCGTCGTAACAGAGCATTGTTGCCAACCGCCCGCCGCGAGGTTCTCGTTTGAAAGCTGCCGTCCTGAAGAAATACCGCCTGATCATCAAGACCATGGGCTATGTGGGCTGGGCCCTGTTCTGGCTATTGCTGTGGGATGTGGCAGTAACCGTGGACTTCATGCTGTTTCTGACCACCAAGATCAACCTGCCGCTGATGCCACTGACATTGCTGGGTTCGGCGCTGGTGGTGTTGATCAGTTTTCGCAACAGCAGCGCCTATAACCGCTGGTGGGAAGCGCGCACGTTATGGGGGGCGATGGTCAACAATTCGCGCAGCTTTGCGCGCCAGGTGCTGACGCTGCTGGATGACCCCGACGGCGAAGTGAATCCGATCAAATCCACACTGCTGCGCCGCCATGTGGCGTATGTGAATTGCCTGGCCGCCCACCTCAAGGGCGAACCCTGTCCGGATGAAGTACGAGCGTTTATCCCCGCCGAGGAATTCGCCCGCAATGGCGCGACCAACAATTTTGCCAATGACATCCTGACCGGGTCAGCGGCGTTGCTGGCCAAGGAATACAAGGCCGGCCACCTGGACAGCATCCGCCTGGCGCGGCTGGAGTCGACCCTGGTCGACCTGTCCAATGCCCAAGGCGGCATGGAGCGCATCGCCAATACACCATTGCCCTACCCCTACGTGTATTTCCCGCGGCTGTTCATCTCGCTGTTCTGCCTGATCGTACCGGTGGGCCTGGTGGAATCCCTCGGCTGGTTTACCCCGCTGGCTTCCACGGTAGTGGGTTTTATGCTGCTGGCCATCGAGCGTATCGGCACCGACCTGCAAAGCCCGTTTCACTCCAGCGAGCATCAGATCCAGATGGAGGCGATTTGCGAAACCATTGAGAAGAACCTGCAATCGATGCAGCGCGATGCGTTGGCCTGAGCCAAGGCATCGTCGCCGTAGTTGTAAAAGACTATTACGAGGCGCAATGTACTAACCGGTTACTTATCTTGCTAAAATCGCGTCTTTGCCCTCTCTCACTCGAGTCTATTCGACATGAAACGAGCATCGCGCGCCGCTGGCGTCTCTAGATTTCTACTCCTGGGCCTGGGCGTTGTCATCGCCCTGCTCGGCCTTGCGCTTGCCGTGGGTGGCGCCAAACTAGTCAGCCTGGGAGGTTCCTGGTACTTCCTGGCAGGTGGCGTGGCCATGGCCGTCTCCGGGCTGCTGATCGCTCGGCGCAAGCCTGCCGGGGCGTGGTGGTTTGCCGCGTTCCTCGTCGGTACGGCCGTATGGGCAGTGGCCGACGTGGGCCTGGTGTACTGGCCGCTGTTCTCGCGGCTGTTCATGTTCGCGGTGATCGGCGTGGTGGTGGCGCTGGTGTATCCATTGCTGGCCGGCAAACCGGCGCGTGGCGCTTATGCGGTCGCGACCTTGTTGGCAGTCGGCGTGGCGGTGGCGGCAGGCAATATGTTCGTCGCTCACCCAAGCGTGGCGCCGACCGGTGCCGGCCCTGGCATCACCCCGGTAGCCGAAGCCGATGCACAGAAAGACTGGGCGCACTACGGCAACACCGAGGGCGGCAGCCGCTTCGCCGCGCTGGACCAGATCAATCGCGACAACATCGACAAACTCAAAGTCGCCTGGACCTACCACACCGGTGACGTGGCCATCAGCGACGGCAACGGCGCCGAAGACCAGTTGACGCCCTTGCAGATCGGCAACAAAGTCTTCATCTGCACCCCGCACAACAACTTGATCGCTCTGGACGCCGACACCGGCAAAGAGCTGTGGAAGAACGAGGTCAACGCCCAGTCAGCGGTGTGGCAGCGTTGCCGTGGCATGGCCTACTTCGACGCCACTGCGCCGATTGCCCAGCCGACCCAGCCCAACAGCTCGCCGATCATTGCCGCCAGCGTGCCTGCCGGTGCGCAGTGCCAGCGTCGCCTGCTGACCAACACCATTGATGCGCGCCTGATCGCCGTGGATGCCGACACCGGCAAGTTCTGCGAAGACTTCGGCACCCATGGCCAAGTGGACTTGAAAGCCGGCCTGGGTAATGTGCCGGACAGCTACTACCAACTGTCCTCGGCGCCTTTGATCGCCGGCACCACCGTCGTTGTCGGTGGCCGTGTCGCCGACAACGTGCAGACCGATATGCCAGGCGGCGTGATCCGTGGTTTTGATGTGATCAGCGGCCAGATGCGTTGGGCGTTCGACCCAGGCAACCCTGAAGACAAGCAAGCGCCGGCCGCGGGCAGCACCTATGTGCGCAGCACGCCGAACAGCTGGGCGCCGATGTCCTACGACCCGCTGATGAACACCGTTTTCCTGCCGATGGGCAGCTCTTCCACCGACATTTACGGCGTGGAACGCACCCAGCTGAACCACAAATATGGCGCCTCCGTGCTGGCGCTCGACGCGTCTACCGGTGCGGAAAAGTGGGTCTACCAGACCGTCCACAATGACCTCTGGGACTTCGACCTGCCAATGCAGCCGAGCCTGATCGACTTCACCCCGCCAGGCAGCGACAAAACGGTACCGGCTGTGGTGATCGGCACCAAGGCCGGGCAGATCTACGTGCTCGACCGCGCCACCGGCAAACCGCTGACCGACGTGCAGGAAGTGCCGGTCAAGGCCGCGAACATTCCCAACGAACCATACTCCCCGACCCAGCCAAAATCGGTGGGTATGCCGCAGATTGGCGCGCAGACCCTGACCGAATCGGACATGTGGGGTGCTACGCCGTACGACCAGTTGCTGTGCCGTATCGACTTCAAAGGCATGCGCTACGACGGCCTGTACACCGCGCCGGGCACCGATAAATCCCTGAGCTTTCCGGGTTCGCTCGGCGGCATGAACTGGGGCAGCATCTCCACCGATCCGGTACACGGTTTTATCTTCGTCAACGACATGCGCCTGGGGCTGTGGATCCAGATGGTGCCGTCGCAAAACAAGGCCCAGGCCTCTTCCGGTGGTGAAGCACTGAACACCGGTATGGGCGCCGTGCCGCTCAAGGGCACGCCTTACGCGGTCAACAAGAACCGCTTCCTGTCGGTGGCCGGCATTCCCTGCCAGGCACCGCCATTCGGCACCTTGACCGCCATCGACATGAAGACGCAAAAAGTTGCCTGGCAAGTGCCGGTGGGCACGGTTGAAGACACCGGCCCCCTAGGCATCCGCATGCACCTGCCAATCAAAGTCGGCCTGCCGACACTGGGCGGCACGTTGTCCACCCAAGGCGGCCTGATCTTTATCGCCGGCACCCAGGACTTCTACCTGCGCGCCTTCAACAGTGGCAACGGTGACGAAATCTGGAAAGCCCGTTTGCCGGTCGGCAGCCAGGGTGGCCCGATGACCTACGTGTCGCCAAAAACCGGCAAGCAGTACATCGTCGTCACCGCCGGCGGCGCGCGCCAGTCCACCGACCGTGGCGACTACGTGATCGCCTACGCCCTGCCGTAACCACCCCTCTGTTCGCGCGGTGCTCCCGCACCGCGCTTTGCGTTTGGAACCCCGCATGAACCCTACTTCTCATACGTCCCTTGGGCGCCTGGTGCTCGGCCTGGCGTTGACTGCTGCCCTGCCCGTTCAAGCCGACGACACCACCCTGACCGGCGACTGGGGCGGCCTGCGCCGTGAGCTCGACGCACAAGGCATCCGCTTTACCGGCGACTACAGCGGCGAAACCGCTTACAACGCCCACGGCGGCCAGCATCGCTCGGCGCGCTATTCGCAAAACCTCAAGCTCGGCGTGCAGTTCGACCTGGGCAAGCTCTACGGCTTCAACAACGGCGACCGCATCCAGCTAACCATCAACGACCGACGCGGCAACAGCGCTTCCGAAGACCTGGTGGGCAACCGCCTGCCGATCCAGGAAAACTACGGCGGCCTCTACACGCGCCTCACCGAGTTGAGCTACGAGCGCACGCTGTTCACCCCCGCACTCAACGTCAAGCTCGGCTACATGGCCATGGGCAATGACCTCGGCGGCCTGGACAGCGGCATTTTGTGCAATTTCATGAACGCCGGATTCTGCGGGCATCCGCTGAACATGTCGGGCGGCAGTGGCTGGGCCAATTACCCGAATGCGCACCTGGGCGCGCGGGTGAAATATAACTTTTCGCCAAACTGGCAACTGCGGGTGGCGGCGTTCAACGTCGACCCTTCCAGCAATGGCAACTCCAGCCGCGCCTGGCACCTGGGGCCCAAGCACACCACCGGCACCGTGGTGCCCATCGAGCTGATCTACAAGCACGCGGGCAGCCTGCCGGGTGAATACAAGCTCGGTTATTACTACGACAGTTCCGATGTAAAACGCATTGGCAGCAACAAGGACGTCAGCGGGCGCGGCGGTCACTACCTGTTGATCGACCAGGCGGTGTGGGCCTCCCAATCCTCCCAAGGCCGCAGCTTGCACGCCTTCGGCCAATACTCTGCGGCCAGCGAAGCGGCTTCGCCGTTCACCAAGTGGTATGGCGCGGGGCTGGTGCTGTACAAACCGTTCGACAGTCGCCCACGGGATACCGTCGCCCTCGGTTATGGCCGTGCAGTGCCCAACCCGCGCAGCCGGGATAATGCGGATGCGGCCTACGCCAATCTGGACAACGCTGAACAGCTGATCGAACTCAGCTACGGCTACCAGGCCACACCGTGGCTGACCTTGCGCCCGGACGTGCAATACATCATCGAGCCGGGGGCGTTTTCCGCACAGAACATCGACAACGCGCTGGTGCTGGGACTGCAGGTGAAAGCGACCTTCTAGTCAGCCGACATCCAGGGCTCTGCCGCGCCCGCCATTTTTCAACATCGACGGATTGATCCCGAACTGCTTGCGGAACGCAGTGGCGAAATGGCTGGCGTTGGCATAACCGAGGTCCGAGGCGATGCGCATCACCGATTCATTGCCGCTCATCAAGCGGCTGCGCGCCTGGATCATGCGCGTCTGCTGGAACACGCCATAGACGCTGTTGGAGAACAGCTGGCGAAACCCGCGGGTGAGCTTGGGCTGGCTCAAGCCGGACTCACGGGCCAACTCCGACAGGCTTGGCGCCTTGCCCAGATCTTCCAGCAAACGATCGCGGGCCCGCACCAGGCGCTGGCGGTCGGTGTGGCTGACGCGGCAGGTGCATTCGCCATCCTGGCGCGCTTCGAGGAACAGACTGACCAGCGTGACACTTTGCCCGTACAGCCACAGGCTGCTGCGCGGCGGGGCCGATGGCAGGCTGGCGTCGTGGTCCATGGCCAGGCCGAGCATGTGCGCGGTAGCACTCATTTCACCGCTGCGATGGCCGTCGAGGAAGCAATGTTCGCAGGCCAATGCCTTGTTCAGCAGCGGGTCGAGCTTCAATTCCCACTGGGCCAGCAACTCGGGGCGAATCATGACGGTGATGTTGTCGATCTCGCCGTGCTGATGATATAGGCCATGGCGGCAACGGCCAAAGCTGATGCTGCCCGCGCCTTCATCAATCACATAGCGACGTTGCCGGCGCCCATCGCGAAAGCTGCACGCGGCCTTGCCCTTTAACAGGTTGGTGAAGCTGAAGTGAATGCACTCGCTGTCGTCTTGCAAGGGCAACTCTACCGGCTGCTCAAAGGTGCTCTGCCAACGAACGATGTCCAGGCCCTCCTGCAGGGTCATACGCGTGACCCGGCAATGCGCTCCCGGCCCCAGATCGCTACCAAACCCTCCCGTAATGATTCGCGAGACCGGCATCGGTTCTCCTGCGCCTCCCTGAACGGCTGACATCGTAAATCTCCTGGCTGACCGGATACGGCTCGAATCAGACCACATCGGGGTAGAACTCTGCAATTGATAATTATTAGCATTTGGCGCACCGCACGTGCCAAGCCAGATTGCTGCTGCCCCTGAGCAACGCACGCCGATCAGAACTCTCAGTCAAGGTCCCATCATGTCTGCACGATGCAACACGGCGGCTACCCGTCAATCTTGCTACAAACGTAATAGTATAACAATAGCGATTGCTTTGACACTGACCCCTACCGCCTTCGCCGCCACCCTCAGCGAACCTCTGCAACTGCCCGCCTCCACGGTGACGGCGCGCATGGCCCAGGAAGATTCCAAGGAAGTGCCGATCAGCGTCAGTGTGGTCGATGGCGAACAACTGCGTACCCAACGCCTCGATACCCTGGAAAGCGCACTGCGCAATACCTCAGGGGTCAGCGTCAATTCTTCCGGCGGGCCCAACGACTTCAACGTGTTGATCCGCGGTGTCGGTTCGCTTTACCAGATGTCCATGGACGACAGTTCGGTCGCATTCAATATCGACGGCGTACCTGTGTCGTCGCGCAGCCTGGGGTTCGGCACCCTCGACGTCGACCGCATCGAAGTGCTCAAGGGGCCGCAGGGCACACTGTCCGGCGCAATCGGCCAGGCCGGTGCCGTGAATATCACCACCCGCCAACCCAGCCGGGAACTCGAAGGTTATGTGCGTGGTGAAGTCGGCCAGAAAGGCCAGTTCCTCACCGAAGGCGCCATTGGCGGACCGCTCAGTGACAGCCTCAGCGGCCGCCTGGCGGTGCGACGTGCCGGCTACGACAGCTGGATCGACAACGACCAGACCCATAACCCCATTACCAAACCGCGCAACGAAGCCTATCGCGCCAGCTTGTTGTGGGACCTCAACGATGACACCCACGTGCTGTTCAGCGCCGAACGCCAGCAGACCGAACGCGCCACCAATTCCCTGGTACTGCGGCCCTACGGCAGCCACCCGAGCCTGGACCTGACGCCCGGCCTGTTCGACGACAACGACAAGACCACCGAGCGCTACACGATCAAGGTCGACCACGACTTCGCCAACAGCCGGCTGACCTCCACCACCGCCACTGGCACGGCCGACTTCACCGGCTTGATCGCCTACGACAGCAAGCTGATGGGCGCCCTCTATGGCACGCCCGGTGAGTTCTGGGTGGTGGACAAATCCTTCGAGCGCAGCTGGAGCCAGGATATACACCTGGGCTCATTGCCCGATTCCGACGTGTTCTGGGTCGCCGGCGTCGCCGCCAGCCGCAATGAACGCAGCTACGACACCCCACGCAACACCTACGGCACCTCCGGCGCCAAGTTCCGCGACTTCACTACCACCACCTACGCAGGCTACGGCGAAGTGACTGTCCCGCTCACCGAACGCCTGAAACTCACCACCGGCTACCGCCATTCCTGGGACCGCAAGACCTACGACGGCCAATACTTCGCAGGTTCGAGCGCCGTGGACGACTCGCGCGCACTCACCGACCACTATGGCACCGGCCGCGTCGCCCTGAGTTATGCGATCACCCCACAGACCAACGTCTACGTGCAATTGGCAAGAGGGTATAAATCCGGCGGGTTCAATGATTATGCCTCCCAGGTCAGCGACAGCGAACCCTACAAGGCCGCCGTCAGCAGGGCCGCCGAACTGGGCTTCAAGAGCGAGACCGACGACCGTCGCGGCAGCCTCAACGGCGCACTGTTCTACACCCGCGTGCACGATGATCACTTGCTTGGCTACGACGCGGCGACCTTCGCCACCAACGCCTTCAACGCCGACACCCGCACCCGCGGCGCCGAACTGGAAGGTAGCTGGCGCTTCGACTACGGTCTGACCCTAGCCGCCAGCGCGACCTACCTCGATGCCAAGATCACCAGCGGCGTGCAAGGCATCCAGGCTGGCGACGTCGCCGCCGGCAACCGTACCCCGGACGTGCCCCGCTGGAGCGACAACGTCAACGCCAGCTGGAAACACCCCCTGGGCAACTTCGCCAGCCTTGGCCAGACCAACCTCAACACCAGCCTCAACTACCACCTGGTGGGTGAACGCACGGCTGACCCGCAGAACCACTTCAACCTGGACAACTACGAGAAACTCGACCTGCGGGCGGGCCTGGAGAGCAAGTTTGGCGAGGTGTATGCGTTTGCCGACAATCTGTTGAACCAGACGTATGACACCTATGGTTTCTACAGCGACCCGGTGGCCTATGGTGGGCCGTCGCGTCGGAGGACGGTGGGCGTGGGCTATACCTATCAATTCTGAACCGACGCGATTCGGCCGGCTGTCCTGAGTTCAAATGTGGGAGGGGGCTTGCTCCCGATGGCGGTGGATCAGTCACAAATGTCCTGACTGACACTCCCCCATCGGGGCATGGGTATCTACACAGCTGTGTAGCAGCCGACGGTAACCACGATGCGCAGCGAGCCGCTCTTGATCTTGATCTGCTTTTGATCTTGATCTGCTTTTGATCTTGATCTCAGGCGCCCCGTTAAACCACGCTGGCCGGAATTCGACAGGGATTTGGGGGGTAAACCGGCAGGGATGCCGGTTTAGCCGCCCCGCGCCATGGATGGCGCGTGGCGGCGGCCCCCCAAATCCATGGCGGATTACGGGCACACCGAGCCTAAGCGAGGTGCCGAGTGGTGGGGCAAGAGCGTTTGGTTACTTTGCGCTTTTCAAAGTGACCCGCTGTAAAAGCGGAACCAATAGCAGCCGTTACCTAAATAACGGATATGTACTCGGTCTGATCCAACATCCTGGTCAACTGTCAGGTCGCCATCGGGGGCAAGCCCCCTCCCACATTTGGATCGTAGGGCATCAGTTAGATAGCTATAGGCTGTCAGGTCGCCAGCGGGAGCAAGCCCCTCCCACATTGCACCCAGTGGCTGCCTCAGAACTGATAGCTATACCCCACCCCCGCCGAACGCCCGCGCCCCGGCATCCCGGTCAGCACCGTGTCGGTGGAGTACGCGCCATACAGGTCATACCGCGCATCCAGCAAGTTATCGCCCCACAGATATACCTCCGACCCCCCACTCTCTACTCCAAGGTGCAAGTCCAGCTTGGCATACCCCTTGAGGTCGTAGTGGTTCTGCGGATCCGCCGGGCGGTTTTTCTGGATGCGGTAATTGAGCAAGGTATTCAAGCGCGGCGCCGGCAAGCCCAACAGTTCGCCCAGGGGTTTATTCCAGGCCACGCTGAAGTTGCCACTCCACAACGGCACATCCGGCACGCGGCTGCCCTTGGCCACATCACCACCGGACACACCCGGTGCGTCCGAGGTCACTACCGCATTGGTGTAGCTGATGGCACTGCCCAGGGTCAGTGCATCGGTGACATGCCAGGTGCTCGACAACTCGGCGCCTTTGCTGCGGGTATCAGCATTCACTGCGCTGACTGCCAGGGATGTGAAGTCATAACCCAGCAAGTGATCATCCTGCACACGCGTAATGAACAACGCGCCTTCCAGGCTGAGTGCGCCGCCTTCGCTTTCATGCTTGAAGCCGACCTCGGCGGAGTTCACCTTGGCCGCCTTGTAGGGCTCGCTGTCCTTGATCGAGGTGGCGTAGTCGTTAAACCCGGCCGACTTATAGCCCCGCGACAACACCGCATACACATTGGTCTGCGGCGTCCACGCGTAGTTCAGGGCCACGCGCCCGGTGTTGTAATCGTCCTGCAAGCGTCGGCTGTCGCTGACCAGCTTGCCGCCACCGCTGTAGTCGGCGCCGTAGGTCTTGCGGTCCCAGGTATGGCGCAGGCCGGTGGTGAGTTTCCAGTCTTCGGCAATCGGGAAGGTCACCTCGCCGTAGGCGGCATAACTGTTGGTGGTGAAGTCGCGCAACTGCTTCGCGCCGTTGGTGAAGTTGTTGGAGTCAAAGCTGCGCTCGGAGCGCGACAGGTTCACCCCGGTCACCCAGAACACCTCGGCATCCGCCAGCGAACCCAGGCGCAGGTCCTGGCTCCAGACCCGCTCGTGGGCCGAGTCTTCGATCAGGTATTCAAACGGTTGACCATACAGCGCCTGGGTGATGTTGCGGTCATAACCCTTGACCGCATTGAAGTCGGTGCTGGTGTAGGCGCTGATCGAGGTGATCCGGGCCTGGGCCAGGTCATGGTTGAGCTCGAAGGAATAACGCTCGTTGGTCTTTTTGTTGCCATTGAACGTACCCGGGGTGTAATCGAGGCTCGGGCGATTGCCGAACGGGCGCAGGATCTCCGAGCCGGCATAATGATCGGCGCGCTGGCGTTCGACGGTCAGCAGGCCGGTGGTCCCTTCATCGTTGTCCCACAACAGGCTGCCGCGCAATGCCAGGTCGCGGGGCTTGGTCAGGGGGTCGCCATCCTGCTGGTCATCGACCCAGTTATCAAAGCCGCTGCGCCGCACGGCAAGTCGCCCGGCCAGGGACTCGGTCAGCGGCCCGCCCACTGCGCCCTCGGTCATGAACTGGCCCTGGTTGCCCACTTCGCCGCGCACATAGCCTTCCAGCTCACGGGTGGGTTTGCGGGTGGTGACGTTAATCGCGCCGGCCTCGCTGTTACGTCCGAACAACGTGCCTTGCGGCCCCTTGAGCACTTCCACTTGCTGCACGTCGAGGGTGGCCATTGCCGCGTTGCGCACCGACATCGGCACGCCGTCCACGTTCAGCACCACCGAGCCGTCATCCATGCTCATTTGGTTCAGCGAGCCGACCCCGCGGATGCGTACGTTGGCATCGTTGGCGCCGCCCCAGGAGTTCACATCCACCCCCGGCGTGGTGCGCAAGGCATCCTCCAGGGTGCGCAGGCGACGCGTCTCCAGGGTTTGCCCGTCAAGCACCGAGAGGCCGAACGGAATGTCCTTGGCACTTTCCTGGTTCAACCGCGCACTGACCGTTACTGGCGCCAGCTCGATGGTCTCGCTACTGGCGGCGGGTTGATAGTCAGCGGCATAGGCCGTGCACATCTGGCTGGACAAGGTCAGCGCCATGGCTTGGGTCAATACGTTGGCACGCCAACCGAAAGGACGACGCAACGGCTGGATAGACAGTTCAGATGACATGGCAAAGCTCCAAAAGACAGGGATGATTCAACTTCATTGCACAGGCCCCCAGCGCTTGAGCGCGGCGGCAATCACAGGATCGGAGGGCGCGCCCAGCAGGCCCTGGATCGCAGTTGGCCATCCCTGGCCGTTACGGACATCGGCGGTCAGCGCCGTGAGCTGTTCGGGAGTTTGCCCGGCGACCCAGTCAAGGCTGACCAGTGCGGCATAACTGGCGGCCCACCCCTGTTCGCGGGCATCGGCCAGGGTGCCGACGGGCTCACCGTCATTGCCCAGGGCACGGGTCAGGTCGTCGGCCATCAGCTTGACCAGCGCTGCACGGGCATCAGCACCGTCGATGTCCTCCACACACAGCAGGCCCAGCGCACCTGCCACACCCTGGCTGAGCCACAGGTAGCCGGGGGTTTGGCGCAGGTTGCTCGCCTCGACCAGCGATTGGCGGGCAAGCAGTTCGGCGATATGGGCACGGCGCGTCCAGCGCCCAACGCCTGTCGGCGCCACGTCCCAATTGGGTGACTGGCCAAGCAGTAAATGGCCATGACTCAGACGGCTGGCACCCATGCCGACAGGCCACTGACTCAGTTGTTCGACGCTGGGACGGCTGCCCAGACGCCGCGCCACACAGGCGCTCATCGCGTCCAGGTCCTCCTGCACTTCACGGGCGGTGTTCTCGCGGCTGATATCCTTCTGAGCCGACGTGGCATAGGCAAAGTCCAGCGGCCCCTCACTGCTGCCGGTAATGGCCTGGCCATCGACCTCAAGCTGCCATTGCCAGTGCCCGGCCGGTGCAACGGCATCCACCGCCACCGCAGCGCCCGTCGGCAACCGGGGCACCGCTGTCGGCAACCCGGCTTCGCTGCGCTGGGCCGGTGCACGCAACAACCGCTCGCTGTCCAGGCCCAAGCGTGGCACCACACGGTGCGCTTGCAGCCACACACCCTGAGGCCCAAGCCAGAATGCTTCACCCTCGGCAGGCCAGCCGTCAGCACTCACCGTCCAGTTCAACACCACCTGACAACCGCTCGCTGCGCACCCCTCCAACGGCACCCGCAGGTGCTCGGTGGCGTGTTCAAACACAACGGGGCGCCCCATCACGCTGACCGCGGTCACCTGCATACCCGGTGGCAACTCGACATCGAGGCCGGTAGTGAGCACCCCATCCAACGTCCACTGGCCCACCACCTGCCGGGCGGCCGAATCGACCTGCATCTGCAACTGCCCGCCCGCCACCTGCCAGGCACTCGCCCCGGGCAGCCAGCGCCGTTCCCAGTCGGCGCGTTCGGCGCGTTGCTCGGCGACAGACTGGTAATCGCCCTGCTCCACCAAATGCCGCTGCAACAACACGCCGCTGCCAAGCAAGCCGACAGCACCCAGAGCCAGCAACACACCGGGCAAGCCGAGCAAACCGCGGCGCACGTCGCTCAATCGACGACGCTCCGGCCCACGGGGCAAGGCCAGTGCCGCGATCGCGAGCATGACCAGGCAACCGGCCAGTTTCCAACCGGCCAAGGTCGTCAGAAACGCCAGCCACGGCGCCCAGCCGGTCAGCAGCGACACGCTCACATGCGCAGGAATCGCCATGGCATAGGCCGGATAGGTGACCAGGCCCAACTCATGGTTGAGTACCAGGAAAAACGTCAGCAGCATCGAGGCGGCATACGCCAGCCCGGATCGGCGGATCAGCGCATGCACCAGCACTGTGAGCATCGCCAGCTCCACCAATGGAGGCGCGAACACCAACGCCTGATACACCAGCACAAAGCCCGGCGCCAGGCTGTCGGGCGCGGCAATCGCACTGATCAGCAAGCTGGCCAGGCCCGGCACCAGCGCAAGCGTCAGGGTCGCCAGCAGCACACAAGCCACCCGCCCCAGCAATCGCAACCACGCCGGGGCCGCAGTTGCCTGCAACATAGCGCCAAACCCTTCGACGTCATCGCGCCGGCACACCAGCCCAACCAGCGCCGCAACGATAAAGGCGATCACCAGGAACAACGCACTCGACAACAACGGCAGGGTCAGGTCCGCCCGGGGCACCATCGGCCCTCGCGCATGCCACACGCCGTGGACAAAGCCACTGAGCACACCCATCACCAACAGCAAGCCGAGCGCCACCCACCAGAGGCGCCGGGCAAACAGCTGGCGTACCTGCCAACGTGCCTCATACCACAGGGCGCGCGACCATTGGCTATGGGTCAGCGGGCCAGGCAAGGTCACTGCGCCTGCCAGTAACATCGGCGGCTCCGCCAGCACTGCCCCGCTGCGTTTGCCCATCAAGCCCTGGCGCGTGGTGCGCGCCAATACAGCGGCCAATAACAGCAGCGGCACAACGCACCACAACAGCCGGTTAAGCCAGAACCCCGGGGTCAAGGCCAACAGCGATTGGGATTTCTGCGCGGCGCTCCAGGTCTCGACCTGGGCCTGGGCAAAGGTGAACAGCGACGGGTCCAGGCTGGCAGCCAACAGCGGGTTTATATGCCCCCCCTTGAGCACCACCACGGCAAACATCCACAGCAGCATCAACACCGTCGCCAACCCAAACGGTGCCGCCAGGCCACGACTGCGCAAGGCCAGCAGGTAATACAAGGCCCCAACCCCGGTGCTGACCGGCAACAGCAACGCAACCCAGGCAAACCCCAGCGCCGACCACATCGGTGCGCCGATACTCGCGGCCGGCACCCAGCCGAGCCAGCCCAGTACCGGGCTGACCAGAAAGCCCACGATCAGCGAACTGGCGAGCAAGCCACCCACCAGCGCCGCACCGATAAAGCGCCCCCACAGCAGCGCCGGCAGCGACAGCGGCAAGGCCAGCAGCACCTCTTCCAATTGCGCCTTGCGGTCGCGCAGTGCCGGTTGGGCGAACACCCAGGCCCAGGCGAAAAACAGGAAAAACATGCACCCGCACGACATCAGGTAGATCAGGCTCGGCGCATTGCGTGCGATGTCGCTGGCGCCCATTTTCTGCACATAGTCGGCATTGGTCAGGGACATCAGCAAATAGCCGGTGAGGCCCAGGAACACCAGAAGTGGAATGCCGCTGCGCAGCCCGGCGCGCACTTGCACCCAGGCCTCGCGCATCAAGAGAGCAAAGGTATTCATGCCGCGACTGCCTCGCCAGCCTGGGCCAGCGCCAGGTAATAGATGTCTTCCAGGCGCGGCGCGTGGGGCCTGAAGCGCGGATCAGCCGGACGTTCGCCGTGCACGATCACGCGGCTGCCGTCGGGGCTCGCCGCCACATGCAAGGCGTCGGGCAGCGGCTCACCACGACCGAACGACGCCTCCCATAAACGGCCCTGCTCAGCCTCGAGCAAATCCGCCGGGCGCCCTTCGACAATAATCTGCCCAGCGGCCAGCACCGCCAGGCGGCTGCACAGGTTCTCGACGTCTTCAACGATATGGGTCGAGAGCAACACGATGGACTCGGCCGCCACATCCGCCAACACTCGGTGAAAACGGTTGCGCTCGGCCGGGTCGAGCCCGGCGGTCGGCTCATCGACGATCAGCAAGCGCGGCGAGCCGATCAGGGCCATGGCGATGCCGAAGCGACGCAACATGCCGCCCGAATACGTGGCCAGCGCCCGGTGCGCGGCTTCCTGCAGGTTGACCTTGGCCAGCAAGCCCTCGACTTCCTCGCGGCGCTGGCGAGTGTCGGTACGCCCCTTGAGCCAGGCAAACCGATCAAGCAAATCCCGTGCACTCACTCCCGGATACGCCCCCAGCTGCTGTGGCAAGTAACCCAGGCGACGACGCAAATGCTCGGCATCGGCCAACACATCCACACCATCCAGGTGGATGCTGCCGGCGTCCGGCTGCTGCAAGGTCGCCAAGGTGCGCATCAGGCTGCTTTTGCCCGCGCCATTGGGGCCGAGCAAACCGTACATGCCCGGCCCCACATTCAGGTCAACGCCGCGCAGCGCCTCAACGCCATTGTTGTAGCGCTTGCACAAACCGCGCACCTGCAAGCCCGAATCGACTGACATCCACAACTCCCTCAAGGACAAGCCCTGCAAAAGGGCGGCGAGCGACGGTAGTCAAGGGCGGCGGCGCGGCTCTACCCGATTCAAGTCATTTTCCAACCGTATCCCGCACGCTGATCGGCGTTATGCCCCACCCCTCACACGCCCGAAACCGCGCGAGGGAAACGGATACGGGGCAAAAACGATTCGATCCGGGTAGTCGAGACAATGAGAATGACTAGCATCTCCTTCCACGCAATTACCTGCCCCTCAGCGCCTGGGCCAACGCCGGTCCGGGCCCTAGCGATGAGAAGACGTTGAGCCATGGCCACTCCCAGCACCTCAACCCTAACCCTGCTGCGCCGTTCCCTGTCCGAAGCCCTGGGACAGCCTGCCGAGCAGATCCCTCTGGAGGCCAACCTGATCGAATGGGGCCTGGATTCGGTCACCCTGATCCGCCTGGCAGGCCAATGGCGGCGTCAGGGTCTGGCCGCGCGTTTCGCCGAGCTGGTGGCCGACCCGCGCCTGTGCGCCTGGCTGGCCCTGCTCGACACCGCGCCAGCTCCTGCCGCGCCCGTCAATCACAGCGCCGACGATGGCCAGCCCTTCGAACTGGCCCCCATGCAACATGCGTACTGGATCGGCCGTGCCCCTGGCCAGGCACTGGGTGGTGTGGCTGCACACTTCTATAACGAATTCGACGGTCACGACGTCGACCCGGCCCGCCTGGAAGCCGCCGTGCACGCCTTGTTGGCCCGCCACCCCATGTTGCGGGCGCAATTCCTCGACGATGGCCGCCAGCAGATCCTGCCCCGCAGTCCATGGCCGGGACTCAAAGTGCATGACCTGCGCCAGGCCGATGCCGAACAGCGGCAACACCATCTGCACGTCTTGCGCGCCGAACTTTCCCATCGCCAGTTGGCCGTGGAACACGGCCAGGTGCTGGACATCCAGTTATCACTGTTGCCCCAGGGCACGCGCCTGCACCTGAACCTCGACATGCTCGCCGCCGACGCCTTGAGCCTGCGTACCCTGCTCGGCGACCTGGTGCAGTTGTACCGCCTACAGCCGCTGCCCGCGCTGGATTACAGCTTCCCCCGTTACCTGGCCGACCTGCGCCTGGAGCACGCCAGCCCCGAGCACCGCGAGCGCCATCGACACGCCCGCGACTACTGGTTGCAGCGCCTGGACGCCTTGCCCGGCGCCCCACGCTTGCCCATCAAGAGCCAGGGCGATGAGCGCCAGGTGCGCCGCCGTCACCACTGGTTGTCGGCGTCCCAACGCCAGGCGTTCGAACGCCACGCCCGCGAGCACGCCCTGACCCCGGCCATGGCCCTGGCCGCGGTGTTTTGCGAAGCCCTTGGCGCCTGGTGCGAGACGCCTGAGCTGCTGCTCAACCTGCCGCTGTTCAACCGTGTGCCTTTGCATACCGATGTCGAGCGCCTGATCGGCGACTTCACCTCCTCGATCCTGCTGGCCTGGGATGGCCGCATGACCGGCACCTTCGCCGCCCGAGCCACAGCGCTGCAACGACGCTTTCATGGCGATGCCGCACACAGTGCGTTTTCCGGCCTTGAGGTGTTGCGTGAACTGTCCCGCCATCGCGGCGAGCAAGTGCTGGCGCCGGTGGTGTACACCAGCGCGCTGGGCCTGGGGGAACTGTTCGCCGAGGGCGTGCAGGAGAGTTTCGGCCAGCCGGCCTGGATCATTTCCCAGGGCCCGCAGGTGTGGCTGGACGCCCAGGTCACCGAGCTGGACGGCGGCATTCTGGTCAACCTCGACGCCCGCGAAGGGTTGTTCGCCGAGGGGGTGCTCGATGGCCTGTTCGATGCCTATACCGGCCTGTTGCAGCGCCTGTGCCATGATGCTGCGGCCTGGGATCAGACGGTGCCGGCGCTGGTTCCCGCCAGCCAGCTTGACGTACGCCGCGCCACCCAGGGCCAGCGCACAGCATTACCGGTAACACGCCTGCACGAAGGTTTTTTCACCCAGGCGCAGTTGACGCCCGCCCGGCCCGCACTGCTGCACGGCAACCACATCATCAGCTACGGCGAGCTGGCCGAGCGAGCCCTCGCCGTAGGGGCCTACCTCGAAGGCCAGGGCGTGCTGCGCGGTGACATCGTGGCGTTGCAACTGCCCAAAGGCCCCGAGCAGGTGATCGCTGTGCTGGGCATCCTGGCGTGCAGCGCCACCTACCTGCCCATCGGCGCCGACCAGCCCGAGGCGCGTTGCCGCAAGATCTGCCAGTCGTCCGGCGCACGCTTGCTGCTCACTCGCTTGCCGCACACCGACACCGCGTTGCAGGCGCCGCGCCCCGGTGCGATCAGCGACCTGGCCTATGTTCTTTATACCTCCGGTTCCACCGGTGAGCCCAAGGGCGTGGAGGTCAGCCACCTGGCCGCCGCCAACACCCTGGAAGACCTGCAACGGCGTTTGCAGCTCAATGGCGAAGACCGAATCCTGGCGCTCTCCGCGCTGGAATTCGACCTGTCAGTGTTTGACCTGTTTGCCGCGCTGGCCAACGGCGCGGCGGTGATCCTCATCGAGCCCCAAGCGCAACGCGACGCCCCACGCTGGCGTGAACTGGCCGTGCAGCACCGCGCCACTGTGCTCAATTGCGTGCCGGCGCTACTCGACATGTTGCTGAGTTGCGCCGACGCCCCACTGCCCCTGCGCGCTGTATTGCTCGGTGGTGACAAGGTCGCGCCGCAGTTGGCGCCACGTCTGTGGGCCCAGGCGCCCGGTTGCCGCTTCATGGCCCTGGGCGGCGCAACGGAAGCGGCGATTCACTCGACGCTGTTCGAAGTCGCCCCCGGCCAGGCACTGCACTGGCATTGCCTGCCCTACGGCAAGCCGCTGGATAACGTCAGCCTGCGCATCGTCGACCGGCATGGCCATGACTGCCCGGATTGGGTGGCCGGTGAACTGTGGATCGGCGGCGCCGGGGTGGCCGAGGGTTACCGCGGCGACCCGGTACGCAGCGCCGAACGATTTGTGCAGTACCAGGGCCTGCGTTGGTACCGCACCGGCGACAGTGCGCGCTACCACCCCGACGGCACGGTCGAGTTTCTGGGGCGCACAGACTTCCAACTCAAATTGCATGGCTACCGCATCGAAGCCGGTGAAGTAGAACAGGCGCTGCTGGCGTGCCCCGGCGTCGAACAGGCGGTGGCGCTGCTGGTCGGCCAGCACCTGGCAGCGGTGGTGCGCCTTGCAAATGGCCCGGTGCAGCCCACAGTGCTGGAGCTGCCGGACCTGGCCGAGCGCCTGCCGGCCTATATGATTCCCAGCCTGATCCTCGGCTGCGCGCAGTGGCCCCTGACAAGCAATGGCAAGGTGGATCGCAACGCACTCAACGGCTGGCTGGCCGACCACGGCAGCGCCGTCCCTGCCCAGCTGTCGCCGCCCTGCGGAGCCATCGAACAACAGGTGGCCCGCGCCTGGCAGCAATTGCTCGGCTGTGGCGAGGTCTGCCGTGAGCACAACTTCTTTGCCCTCGGTGGCGACTCCCTGAGCGCCACGCGCCTGGTGCGCCTGCTGGCCGAACAAGGGCTGGGGGGCGCACGGATCGCCCAGGTGTTTGCCAAGCCGGTGCTGGCGCAGTTCTGCACAGGCCTGCATCAACAGGCCCAGGCCGAAACACAACGCACCGTGGTACCGGACCTCGACCAACGTCACGCGCCCTTCCCCATGACCGAGGTGCAGCAAGCCTACTGGCTGGGCCGCGACCCCAGCCTGGTATTGGGCGGCGTGAGCTGCCACTTCTACCGCGAATACGACGTCGAAGACCTCGACCTGCCACGCCTGCAACACGCATTGGCACGCCTGATCGAACGCCACGAAACGCTGCGCACGGTGTTCGACCACACAGGCCAGGCACGCATCCTCCCCCAGGTGCCCACCTTCGTGATCGGCCAGCGCTACGCCTGCCTTGAAGACCTGCGCGAACACTGTGCCCACCGCGTGTTCGATCCCGCCCAATGGCCGCTGTTCGATGTGCAGGCGGTGACCCAGGGCCGGCACACGCGGCTGGCGATCAGCCTGGACAACCTGATTCTTGATGCCCTGAGCATCCTGCGTTTCTATGCCGAACTCGACGCGTTGTACCGCGAGCCGACGCTGGCCCTGGCACCGCTGCAGCTTTCATTTCGCGACTATCAAGTGCAATCCCATGTGGAACCTGACGAATTGCACGCCGCGCAACAGTTCTGGCAGGAACGCCTGCCCACGTTGCCGCCGCACCCGCAACTGCCCCTGGCAACCGACCCCGCCAACGTGGGCCAACCGCGCTTCGAGCGCCTGCAAGGGCAGGTCAAGGCCGATGCCTGGCAAGCGATCCTGGCCAAGGCCCAGCAACACGGCCTGACTGCTTCGGCGGTACTGCTCTGCGCGTTTGCCGAAACCCTCGGGCGCTGGAGTGCGCGCCCCGACCTGAGTCTCAACCTGACCCTGTTTGACCGCCGGCCGGTGCATCCGCAGATCGATCAGGTCATGGGCGATTTCACCTCCCTGACCCTGCTCGGCTATGCGCCCAAGGTCGGCGAACGCTGGATCGACCGCGCACGGCGCACCCAGCAGCAACTCGGCGATGCGCTGGAACACCGCTGCATCGGTTCGGTGAGCTTGCTGCGTCAACTGGCGCGGCAACGCGGCGAACAGCAGGTCAACATGCCGGTGGTCTTCACCAGTGCCCTGGGGGTGCCGGATGGCACCGCCGCACCGGTAGACGGGCCGTTCGCCCGGCAGGTATTCGGCCTGACCCAAACCCCACAGGTATGGCTCGATCATCAGGTGGTGGAAGCCGACGGCGGCATCGCCCTGAACTGGGACCGCGTGGTCGGCCTGTTCCCCGAAGGGCTGGTCGAAGCCATGTTCGACGCCTACCTGCGCAGCCTCCACTGGCTGGCCGAACACGCCTGGGACGACGCGCCGCCAGACTTGCTGCCCCTGGCCCAGGCGCAACTGCGCGCCCAGCTGAATGCACCCGGCCCCGGCGTGCCGGGTGATCCGACCTTGCATCAGGGCTTTTTCCAGCATGCGCACCACGCCCCGCATCGCTCTGCGCTGTTGTGGGGTGAGCATGACAGCCTGAGCTACGGCGAACTGGCCGAACGGGCGTTGCGCATCGCCCGTAGCCTGATGGACGCAGGGGTGACAGCCGGTGACCTGGTGGCGGTGTCCCTGGCCAAGGGCCCGCAACAGATCGCGAGTGTATTGGGCGTGCTGGCCGCCGGCGCCGCCTACCTGCCAGTGGGTGTCGACCAGCCGTTGCAGCGTTGCCAACGCATTCTGCAACAGGCCGGCGTCAGCCTGATCCTCGCCGAGCACGACCCACAGCTGCCAGGCGTCAAGCATCTCAAGCCATCCCAGGCGCAAAGCGCCGAACCGCTATCGGCACCGCTGGCAGTGTGCGCCAACCAACTGGCCTACGTGATTTACACCTCCGGCTCCACCGGCCAGCCCAAGGGCGTGGAAATCACCCACCGCGCTGCCATGAACACCGTGGCCGAGATCAACCGCTGCTACGGCATCGACGCGTCGGACCGCGGTCTGGCGCTGTCGGCGCTGGACTTCGACCTGTCGGTGTATGACGTGTTCGGCCTGCTCTCGGTGGGCGCCGCCCTGGTGTTGATCGACGAAGACCAGCGCCGCGACGCCCGCGCCTGGCTCAAGGCCCTGCGACACCACCGCGTGAGCCTGTGGAACAGCGTGCCGGCGCTGCTCGACATGCTGCTGGAGGCCAACGCCCTTGAGCGCCAACCCCTTGCGCTGAAGGTGGCCCTGCTGTCGGGCGACTGGATCGGCCTCGACCTGCCGCAACGCCTGCGCCAGCAAGCCCCGGATTGCCGCTTTATCGCCCTGGGCGGCGCCACCGAAGCGGCGATCTGGTCCAACCATTACGAGGTACGGCAGCTGTTGCCGGGCTGGCGCTCGATCCCCTACGGCGTGCCGCTGGCGAACCAGGCTTACCGCGTAGTCGACGCCCTTGGCCGCGACTGCCCGGACTGGGTCACGGGCGAGTTGTGGATTGGCGGAGCCGGCGTCGCACGCGGCTATCGCCATGCGCCGCAATTGAATGCCGAGCGCTTTGTCGAGGGTTGGTACCGCACCGGCGACCTGGGCCGCTACCACCCGGGTGGGTTGCTGGAGTTTCTCGGGCGTGCCGACACCCAGGTGAAGATTCACGGCCATCGTATCGAGCTGGGGGAAATCGAAGCCGCGCTGGCCCGTCATCCCTGCGTGAACCGTGCCGTGGTGCTGGTCGAGGATCAGCGCCTGCTGGCTGCTGTCACCGCCAGCACTTGCGCCGAGGTGCTGGCCAAGCACCTGGTGCAATGCCTGCCCGCCTATATGCGCCCGGAACAGATCCTGGTGCTGGAACGCCTTCCCCTGAGCAGTAATGGCAAGGTAGATCGCCGTGCCTTGCTTGCGCCGTTGGCGGCAGCTGCCCGGTCCCACTGCGTCGTGGATGAAGCCCCGCTGAGCGCCGCAGAACAACTGGTCGCCGAGCTGTGGCAGCAGTTGCTCAACGTGCCCAGCGTGTCGCGCCACGACAATTTTTTCCGCCTGGGCGGCGACAGCCTGCTGGCCACGCGGTTTCTCGAAATGCTGCGCAGCCGTGTTGGCCTGGAATTGCCCATGGGCCAGTTGTTCGGCGCCGCCAGCCTGATGGAAGTGGCCCACGCGGTAGAGCGCCAACCCACCCCGCACACCGTTGAAGAGGGCGTCATCTGATGCCCGCGCAACCTGCCCTTATCCCAGGAGCTGCCCCCATGCCCGCCGCCAAACTGTTAAGCGAACTCAAGTCCCTGGGCGTCGAACTCTGGCCCCAGGATGGCCAACTCAAATTCCGCGCGCCCCAGGGCCTGCTTGACGCCGAGCGCCTGGCGCAACTGCGCGAGCACAAGCAGCAGATCCTGCACCTGCTGCAAACCCAGGAGCGGCCCCAGGTAATGGCCGACCCGGCACAGCGCCACGCGCCGTTCCCGCTCACCGATGTGCAGAACGCCTACCTGCTCGGCCGCCAGTCATCATTCGGCTACGGCAACGTGGCCTGCCACGGTTACCTCGAACTGAGCTGGCCGAGCCTCGACCCGCAGCAGGTCGAACACGCCTGGAACCGCCTGATTGCCCGGCACGACATGCTGCGCGCGGTGATCGCCAGCGAAGGCTCCCAGCGCGTGCTGGCCGAAGTCGCCCATTACCCGGTGGAAGTCGCCGACCTGCGCGGCGCCACTCGTGAACAGCACCAGCACGCCGTGCAGCAGATACGTGAGGCCATGGAGCAGAAGCTCTACCCTACCGATATCTGGCCGCTGTTCGAATTGCGCCTGAGCCGCAGCGACAGCGGCGACACCCTGCACTTCTCCATGGACTCATTGATTGCCGACTGGGCCAGCGCGCAACTGCTGTTCAATGAACTGGAACAGCTACTGCACGACCCCCAGGCCAACTTGCCCAGCCTGGACATCACCTTTCGCGACTACCTGCTGGCCGAACGGGGCCTGCTCGAAGGCAGCCGCCACCAACGCGACCGTGACTACTGGATGGCGCGTATCGATGAACTGCCCCCCGCCCCGCAACTGCCGGCGCCCCTGAGCGGCGAAGACACCAGCGTGCCACGCTTCCAGCGCCACTGCGCGCAACTCGACGCGCAACCATGGGCAGCCTTGAAAAGAGCCGCCGGCGCCCTCGGCCTCACCCCGTCCATCGTGGTGCTCAGCGCCTACGTCGGCACCTTGCAACGCTGGAGCCAGCAACCCACCTTCAGCCTCAATCTGACACTGCTCAACCGCTTGCCACTGCATCCGCAAGTGGGTCAACTGGTTGGGGATTTCACCTCGGTCAGCCTGTTGCAGGTCAATGATCCCCAGGGCCAGGATTTCACCAGCCAGGCACGCCAACTGGGCAATCAACTGTTTGCCGACCTGGAGCACCGGCTGTTTTCCGGCATCCAGGTGATGCGCGAAATCGGTCGCCGGCGCGGGCGTGAAGCGGCGTCCATGCCGGTGGTGTTCACCAGTGCTATCGGCCTGGCGATCGAACCACCTCCCGCCAGCCAGCGACAGGTCGGCCACGGCATCACCCAAACTCCGCAGGTGACCCTCGACTGCCAGGTGATGGACGACGCGCAGGGTTTGCACATCCACTGGGATGTGCGCCAAGGCGTGTTCCCCGACGGCCTGATCGAAGACATGCAGCAGGCATTCGTCGCCGAGTTGCAGTTACTGGCCCTCGACCCGGCCGCCTGGGACCACCCCATGCAAGTGCCGTTGCCGGCCTGGCAACAACGTGAGCGCCTGGCCGCCAATGCCACCGCCGCGCCGCTGCCCACCGGCCGCCTGCATGACAGCCTGCTGAGCATGGCCTGGGAACAGCCGCAGGCCCTGGCAGTGATCGATGCCCACGGCAGCCTGACCTACGCCGCCCTGATGGAGCGTGCCTTGGCAGTCGCTGCTGCCCTCAGCGCCGCCGGTTGCCGCGCCCAGGAACCAGTGGCGATCCTGATGCCCAAGGGCCGTGACCAAGTGGTGGCGGCCTACGGCGTGCTCTTGGCCGGCGCCGCCTACCTGCCTCTGGACAGCCATGCCCCGGCCGCCCGCCGCGACCGCGTGCTGCACAGCGCCAAGGTGCGCCACGTGCTCGGCCAGTCCCAGGCCCTGCCCCACACGCCATTGCCGGAGGGCTTGCACTGGCATGCCGTGGATCAACTGGCGCCGACCACTTCAGACTTCCCGGCACCGCACGGCAGCCCCGACGATCTCGCTTATGTGATCTACACCTCCGGCTCCACCGGTGAACCCAAGGGCGTGATGATCAGCCATCGCGCTGCGCTCAATACCGTGCAGGACATCAACCGGCGCTTTGCGGTCAACGCCGCCGACCGCGTGCTGGGCCTGGCGCAACTGAGTTTCGATTTGTCGGTGTATGACCTGTTCGGCCCCCTCGCGGTGGGCGGCACCCTGGTGCTGCCCGACCCGGCACGCGGCGCCGACCCGTCGCACTGGGCCGAGCTGGTGCAGCGCCATCAGGTGACTCTGTGGAACTCGGTACCGGCGCAATTGCAGATGCTGGCCCACTACCTGCAAGCCGAGCCGCGCCCCCTCGACAGCCTGCGCCTGGCGTTGTTGTCGGGTGACTGGATCGCGCTGAACCTGGCGCCGCAACTGCACGCGCTGTTGCCGGGCCTGGCCCTGGTGGCTCTGGGTGGCGCCACCGAGGCCTCGATCTGGTCCAACCTGCACCCCATCGGCGCAATTGACCCCGCGTGGCGCAGCATTCCCTACGGCTTGCCGCTGGCCAACCAGGGCTTTCGCGTGCTGGACAACCAATGGCGCGACGTACCGACCTGGGTGCCGGGTGACCTGTACATCACTGGCGTCGGCCTGGCCCAGGGTTACCTGGGCGACCCGGCGTTGACTGAGGCACGCTTCTTTGCACACCCGCTCGACGGTCAGCGCCTGTACCGCACCGGTGACCGTGGCCGCTATCTGCCGGGGGGTGAGCTGGAGTTCCTCGGCCGTAACGACGGCCAGGTCAAGATCCGTGGACATCGGGTGGAACTGGGCGAAATCGACGCCGCACTGCTCTCCACCCCGGGCGTGGACAGCGCGGTCAGCCTGTTCAGCGACGAACTGCTGGGCTTCGTCACGCCTGCGCGGGCCGAACCCGAACCGCTACCCGGTGCACCGTTGCTGACGGCGGTGCAGCGCTACGCCGACAGCCAGGTCGGCAGCTTTGACCCCCAACAAGTACGCGACTATCAGGCGGACCTCAGTGGCGCAGCGTTGAGTTCGATGCTGGACGTGATGCTCAAGGCCAATCTATTCAGCGGCGCGTGGGCCGAGCCGGATGCACCGACCATCCTGCAGGCCCTGCAAGCGCAGCCCCGCCATCACTGGCTGGTGCGGCGCTGGCTCGCGGCCTTGTGTGACGCGGGCCTGTTGCACGGTGAACAGTCCCGCTATCGCCTGCTCGACAGCGCGCCAAACCCGGCGCTGGCCTGGGGCCGGGTGGAACAGGCGGTCGCGTCCGGGCTGTGCAGCCAGACGCTGCTCGACTACCAGCTCAATCACGTCGGGCAACTGCAGAAACTGCTGCGCGGCGAGGTCAACCCGTTCGACCTGTTGTTCCCTCAAGGCGAGCAAGACCTGGCATTGCAGCTGTATGGCGGGGATGCCGTGTCGCGCTACAACAACCACAGCATCGCTGCGCTGATCAACCGCCTTGCCACCCACCACGACGGCGACGGCCCGCTGCGCATCCTCGAAATCGGCGCGGGCACCGGCGCTACCAGTGCGCCGGTGATCAGCCTGCTCGATGGGCTCGAAGTGGATTACCTGTTCACCGACATGACCGCGTTTTTCCTGCCGGCGGCCAGGCAACGCTTTGCCGACCACGCCTGGGTGCGTTATGGCGTGCTGGACATCGATCAGCCCATCCGCCCCCAGGGCCTGGCCAGCAACAGCGTGGATATCGTGCTGTGCGCGGGCATGCTCAACAGCGTCAAGGACATCGACAACGCCCTCGGCCAGATCACCGAACTGCTCAGCCCGGGTGGCTGGCTGGTGTTCAGCGAGCCGACCGGCGAATGGCCGCCGATTCTGCTGACCCAGGGCTTCATGATGACGCCGTCAGGCGGCGATCACGACCAAGGCCGCAGCGGCTTGTGCAGCGCCGACACCTGGCGTGAGCGTATCCAGGCATTCGGCGGCGAAAGCCTGCCGGCCCTGCCTCACGCCGACCACCCGCTGGCGGCCCTGGGTATGCAGGTGTTTGCCGCACGCTTCAAGGTCGGGTTCCAGCGTCTGAGCGTCGACAGCCTGCGCCGCGCCCTCGCGCAACGCCTGCCGGACTACATGCTGCCCGCGCATGTACAAGTACTCGACCGCCTGCCCTTGACCGCCAACGGCAAGGTCGACCGCAAGACCCTGGCCAGCTGGCGCCCCGCCGTGGATACCCAAGCCGCCAGCAGCGAGCAGGTACCCAGTGACCCACTCACCGCGCAGCTGTGCCAAGTGTGGGCCGAGGCCCTGGGCCTGGCGCAGATCGGTGCCGACGACAGCTTCTACGAAAAAGGCGCCGACTCGCTGATCCTCGCCCGGGTCGCCGGCCAGTTGCGCGAACAACTGCCCCAGGCGCAACGCCTGAGCTACGACACCCTGTTGCGGCAGATGCTCAACGAACCGACTGTCAGCGCACTGGCGCGCCTGCTCAGCCATGGTGAAAGCGCACCGTCTGCGGTCAATCCCGGCCAATCCCAGCGTTCATCCAACAGCAATGCGTTGGTGGTGCCCTTTGGCGGCGGCGACGTCGGCCCGGTGCGGGTGATGTTCCACGCGGCCCTCGGCACCCTGGATTATTTCCAGCACCTGGGCCGCTCACTCGCCGCTCAGCAGGCCGGCCCGGTGATCGGTTTCGCGGTGGCCGACACCGCGCAGTACCTGGCCCTGGAACCCAAGCGCCTGATTGAAAGCGTGGCCCAGGACTACGCCGAACGCTTGATCGCCGACGGCCATCAGCGCTTCCAGTTGATCGGCTACTGCCTGGGCGGCCTGCTCGCCACCGAAGTCGCCCGGCGCCTGCTGGAACGTGGCATGGAGGTGGTGGACCTGAGCCTGATCGACAGTATCCCGATGTTTATCGACACCGACGAAGAGCTGGCCTACGAGGCGATCTTCGTGCCCAACCTCAACCTGGACCCGGTAAAGACCGTGTTCGGCGCGCATATCGAAGACTACGACGTGTACCGCGCCATCGACCTGCTGATGGCCCGCGACAACCGCCGCGTGCCCGCCGGGGCCATGGCTGCCTTGGGCGGTGACCCGGGCCTGGAGGCGCTGGCATTGGCGGTGCAGCAACAGTCGGCGCGCAGCCAGGAAGAACGCCTGGCCGAGTATGCGCGCCTGGCGTCCGGCCAGGCCGGGGTGCCCATCGGCCCGGAGCTGGTGCCCACGCTGTTCCGCGTATGCCGCCACAGTATGCGGGCGGCACGGTTCGATCCGCCGCCGTTCCTCGGCAACATGACCTACCTGCGCTGCCTGGAGCAGCAATCGTTCGGGATCACCGGCGGCGTCGGCCACCTGGCGGCGCCGTTCTGGGAGGACGCGTGCCTGGGGCAATTTAACCTGATCGACGTGCCGGGCAACCACTTCAGCGTGATCGAGCCACCCCACGTGCACACCGTCACCGCGCACCTGCTTGAGGCCCTTCGGAAAAACTCATGAGCACCGCACTCGATACCCTCAAACGCCCGGTCAACCGCCTGATCCGCCTCGGTGTGGTATTCGCCGCCGTCGGCGCACTGGTCAACCTGGTGCCCTTTATCGGCCTGACCGAACTGGGCCGCTTGCTGCTGGCCGGCAATGCCCACAGCCACACGTTGTGGCTGTGGGCGGCGCTGGTAGTGGTCGCCCTGAGCCTTGGCTGGATGGCCAGCGGCGTCGCGCTGTGGCTGACCCACCTGGCCGACCACCGCCTGCAATCGAGCTTGCGCGAAGCCATGGTGCGCAAGCTGGGGCGCGTGCCGCTGGGCTGGTACACCGACACCACCTCCGGCGCGGTGCGCAAAGTGGTGCAGGACGACCTGGAAGACCTGCACCACCTGGTTGCCCATCACGCAGTGGAAGTGACGGCGGCGATAGTCACCCCGCTGGCAGGGCTGATCTGGTTGGCCACATTGAACTGGCGCCTGGCGCTGCTGGCGGTGCTGACCCTGCCGATCTACGCGGTGGCCTACAGCCTGATGATGCGCGGCTTCGGCGCCAAGATGCAGTTGCTCGACAAGAGCATGACCCGGGTCAGCGCGGCGATTGTCGAGTTTGTCCACGGCATTGCCGTGGTCAAGGCGTTCGGCCAGGTGGGCCAGGCCCATCGCAGCTATCAGCAGGCGGTCGACCAGTTCAGCACGCAATACGCTGGCTGGGTGCGGCCGCTGCTGCGCCTGGAAGCGTTTTCATCGATGGCCCTGAGCGTGCCGGTAATTCTGTTGGTGAGCCTGGGGGTGGGCAGCCTGTTGCTGGCCCAGGGCTGGATTACAGCGCTGGAGTTGTTCGCCGAAACCCTGGTAGCCGTGGTGATTCCGCAGTCGTTGCTGGTGATCAACCAGAGCCTCACCGCCCAGCGCACTGCCCTCGCGGCCGCCGACCGCATCGAGGCGCTGCTTGAGGTTGAGGAACTGCCCACGCCCAAGGTGTGCAGGATGCCCCAGGGCAGTGATATTCGCTTTGAACAGGTGCAGTTCGGCTATGACCCCGAGCACCTGATCCTCAATGGCGTCGACCTGTACTGCCCGGCCGGCAGCGTCACTGCGCTGGTGGGTGCCTCCGGCGCGGGCAAATCGACCCTGGCCAAGTTGGTGCCGCGCTTTCACGACGTCAACGCCGGGCGGGTCTGCGTGGGTGGTGTGGATGTGCGCGAGATTGACCCGCGCCAGCTGTATCAACACGTGGGCTTTGTGTTGCAGGACGCGCAACTGGTGCACGGCACCGTCGCCGACAATCTGCGCCTGGGCCGCCCCGAGGCCAGCGATGCCGACGTCGAGGCCGCGGCACGCTCCGCGCAGATTCATCAACGCATCCGCGCCCTGCCCCGCGGCTATCAGTCGGTGATCGGCGAAGACGCGATTTTTTCCGGCGGTGAAGCCCAGCGCTTGTCCATCGCTCGCACGCTGCTGGCCGATACGCCGGTGCTGATCCTCGATGAAGCCACCTCCCACGCCGACCCCGAATCCGAAGCGCTGATCCAGGATGCCCTCTCTGCCCTGGCCCGCGGCCGCACGGTACTGGTGATTGCCCACCGTCTGGCGAGTATCTGCGGCGTCGACCAGATCGTGGTGCTCGACCAGGGCCGCGTGCTGGAAAACGGTACTCACGAGCAATTGCTGGCGGCGAACGGCACCTATGCCCGCCTGTGGCGCGCCGGCACCGAAACCACCGCCCCCGACCTGGAGATGTCCTTGTGATCCGCAGCCTCGTGACTTTATTGGGCCCGGCCCACGCCGCACGCCTGTACCGCTACCTCGCCTGGCTGGTGACCAGTGCCGTGTTGCAAGGGCTGGCCGTGGCGTTGCTGGTGCCGATCCTGCACGCGCTGATTGCCGGTGACCTGCACAGCGCGTCCCTCTGGCTGGCTGGCCTGGCGGCGATGGTGGTGCTGACCTGCATCGCCCATTACCAGCAGGCCATGAAGGGCTTTGCCCTGGCGCTGCTGGTGTTGACCACCTTGCATGACCGCCTTGGCCAGCACCTGGTCAGCCTGCCGCTGGGCTGGTTCAACTCCGAGAAGGTCGGGCGTCTGTCGCGCAGTGCCACCAGCGGCACGCTGATGGTCACCGGCTTGTTTGCCCATTACCTGGGGCCGGTGGTGTCTGGCGTGGTAGTGCCGGCTACCGTGGCGCTGACCCTGTTCGTGTTCGACTGGCGCCTGGGCCTGACCGCCGCATTGTGCGCGCCGCTGATCTACTTCACCCATCACTGGTCGGCCGCCGCCATCGGCAGCAATGATGCGCGCGTGGAAGCCGCCGCGACTCTGGCCGGTAACCGCGTGGTCGAATTCGCCCGCTACCAGCCAGTGCTGCGCGCCTTTGGTCGCACCCAGGACGGCTACGCGCCGTTGCAGGCCGCCAACCTGGCGCAGAAACACGCGGGCGGCTCGATGCTGTCGCAGACCTTTCCCAAGTTGCTGGCCGGTGGCCTGACCGTGCAACTGGCATTTGCGTTGCTGGTGGGCGTGGGCATCGCCCTGGCCGCCCACGGCGAAATCGACGCCATCCAGTTGGTCGCCTTGCTCGCGCTGGCGGCACGTTTTGTCGGGCCGCTGGCCGAAGCGGCGGCGCGCAGTGGTCTGTTACGCATGGCCGCTAACGACCTGGAGCAACTGGTGGGCATCCTGCGCGAGCCGCCGCTGCCGGAACCCGCGGTGAGCCAACCGCTGACGGCACCCGGCACCCTGGCCTTCGACAAGGTCAGCTTCGGGTACCCCAGCGGACCAAAGGTGCTGCATAACCTGACCTTCAGCGCACCGGCGCATTCGATGACCGCGATTGTCGGCGCTTCGGGCTCGGGCAAAACCACTGTCACCCGCTTGTTGATGCGCTTTTTCGATGCCAGCGAGGGCAGCGTCAGGGTTGGCGGTGTAGACGTACGCGAGCTGTCCAACGCAGCGCTGATGGCGCAGTTGTCTCTGGTGATGCAGGACGTCTACCTGTTCGACGACAGCCTGGAGGCCAACATTCGCGTCGGCAACCCGGACGCCAGCGCCGAGCAAGTGGCCGAAGCGGCGCGATTGGCCGGTGTGGATGAAATCGTCGCGCGCCTGCCCCAGGGCTGGAACACCCCGGTAAGCGAAGGTGGCGCGGCGCTGTCCGGCGGCGAACGCCAACGGGTATCCCTGGCCCGGGCCCTGCTCAAGCGGGCGCCCATCGTACTACTGGATGAAGCCACGGCAGCCCTGGACCCGCACAACGAAGCCTTCGTGCAGACGGCGATTCACGCCTTGATGCAAAACGCCACAGTGCTGGTGATCGCCCACCGCCTGCCCACCATCATGGCCGCCGACCAGATACTGGTGCTGGATGAGGGCCGATTGGTGGAATCGGGGACGCACGCACAATTACTTGCCCAAAACGGTCGCTACGCCGGGTTCTGGCATGACCGCCAGCGCGCCGGCGGCTGGCGCTTGAAAGCCGAGGCGCAGCCATGCTGATCGGGGTGTTGGGCGCCAGTGGCGACGTGGGGCTGGCCAGCGCCAAGGCGTTGTTGACGCTGGGAGTGAACGATCTGCGCCTGGGCGGGCGCGATGCCGCCAAGGGCGCGCACTGCGTGCAGGTTCTCCAGCAGCAGTGGCCCCAAGCCCATTTGCAATGGGCCGCAGTGGACTTCAACGATGCCGAGGCTTTGGCCACCTTCGCCCGCGGTTGCGCTGTGCTGCTCAACTGCGCGGGCCCCTCGTGGCGCGTGCAGGACCGTGCCGCGCAGGCAGCGTTGCAGGCCGACGCCCATTACGTCGACGCCGCCGGTCATATGCACCTCGACCCCGCCCAATGGCGTGGCCGCTGCGCGATATTGGGCGCAGGCCTGCAACCGGGGCTCACCGGCCTGCTGCCGCGCTGGCTGGCCGAGCAGGAATTCACCCAGGTGCGCAGCCTGACCAGCTATTTCGGCTTGCGCGATCACTTTACCGCCGTGGCTGCCGACGACTTTTTGCACGGTGCGGTGGACGGCAGCAGCGAGCCGTTGGCGGCCTGGCAACACGGGCGTCGCAGCCGCGCACTGCGGCGCCGGCGCGAGGTGTCAGTGCCGTGCTTTCCCGGCTCGGTTCACCTGTTGCCCTACCTGAACCTTGAGGGTGAACGTCTGGCCATGGACCTGAACCTGGACGTCGGCCAGTGGTTCAACGTGATCACCGACGGCTACGTGCTCAAGGCGTTTGACCAGGCTCACGGCTTGCCAAGGGCAGAAGCGGTGCAGCGCTTGTGCGAAGCCAGCCGCCTGGATCTCAGCGGCCAGGCGCCCTTCGTCACCCTGCTGCTGCAACTGGAGGGCCTGCACGATAGCGAGGTCCGGACCCGCAGCCTGGTGCTCAGTGGCGCAGGCAATGCGGCGCTCACCGCAGCCATGGCCGCGATCACGGTGATCAGCGTGGTGGAGGGAGAGATCAGCGCCGGCTGCCATGAGGCGGCCCAGGCCCTGCCGCCCGCCGCCAGCCTGGAGCGCCTGCTGTGCACCTCGGCGATTCGTAGCCTGAACCTGTTGCACGGCCCGCTCGATCAACTGCATGTCGCCCAAGAAGGTTGCCTATGAACAACGCCCTGAACGAGCTGGAACACTTGAGCCTGGGCGTGATGGCCCAGGTGTTACTGCACAGTCAGGCGTTGCCGTTGCAGGCGTGGCGCACTGCCGAGCACATCAACCAGGCCCTGGGCACGGCGGCCCGCCATGCCTGGGTGGTACGCCGCTGGCTGGCCGCGTTGACCCGTGCCGGCCTGCTGCACGAGGAAGGTAAACGCCTGGGTTGGCAAGTGCCCCCCGATGACCCGCAAGTGGGTGAACTGCCGCGCCTGTATGCCGCATTGGGCTTTCCAGCGAGCATGGCGCGCCTGCATACCCAAGTGATCGAATGCCTGCCCGACCTGCTGCGCGATCAGTTCACCCTCACCCACTTGCTGATGCTTGGCGGGGACCCGGTGAAGGTGATGGGCACCTACCAGCACAACCACTTCACTGCGGCGATCAATCAAGCCTTGGGGGCCCGGGCGCGGCAAGTCAGCGCCGCTGCCGGGCCGCTGCAGGTGCTGGAGCTGGGCGGCGGCGCCGGTTGCACCACCGCTACGGTGCTGACGGCGCTGCAAGAACGCGAGAAGGATTATCGCTTTACCGACATCAGCTCGCTGTTCACCAGTGCGGCCCAGCGTCAGTTTCGTCTTGAGCCGGGGATGCAGTTCGGCCTGCTCGATCTCAATCGCCGCTTCAGCGACCAGGGCATAGCGCCCCGCAGCCAAGACCTGGTGATTGCCGGCAACGCGCTGCACAACGCCCGCGACCTGCCCAACTGCCTCGGCCAGATCCGCACCAGCCTGCGCGACGGCGGCGCCTTGCTGTTCAGTGAATCCATCGCCGACAACCCGGCGATGCTGACCTTCATGCATCTGTTGCTGTCGCCGCCGGCCGATGCGCCGCTGCGTGCTGGCGATGAAGCCTTCATGGCCGTCGACGCGTGGCGCCAGGCCTTGCAGGTTGCAGGTTTTGAGTTGCTGGAGGTGTGGCCTGACGCGGGCGAACCGCTCGCTGCTGCGGGGCAGCGCTTGTTCCAGGCCAGAGGAGTTTGAGCATGAATATCGACACCTTGCTGATCGAACTGCCCGCCGGCAAGCACCCCTGGCGCTTGCCGGTCTTTACCGACCTGGGCCTGCATCAACAGGCCCCGGCCCGTTTGCTGGCAGTGCTCGAACGCCAGCGTCCGGCGGTGGTAATGATGAGCGCCGAACAACTGGAGCGTCTGCTGGACTTTCCCGCCCTGGCCCTGAGTGATCTGAGCCATCTGCAACAACTGTTGTTCATCAGCCTCCGACCGGGCGACTGGCAGTTGGCGGAACGGGCAGCAGCGCAGCTCGATTGCCACGTAGAGGGTTTTACCGATGACGGGCGCGACCTGGTCAGCGTCAAGCGTGAGCACCAGCGCTGGTGCCAGCGGGCACTGGAACATCCCCAGGTGAATGCGGTGGCGCTGCACGGCACGACGCTGTTCGCGGTGCCCCAGCCGTGCGGACCGGCGACAGTGGACGATCAGTTGGACGCGACCGCAGCCGCCGTCGATCAGCAGTTCAGCGTCACGCAGCTGACCGACGCCGTACAGTTGAACCAGCGCTTGAGCTACGCCGCCTTGCTGTCGATGCTCAATGGCCTGGAGCAGTGCGGCCTGCTGCCCGCACCGCTCAACGATGTGGCGCACAGCCTCGCCAATGCCGGCATCGCCCCCGGCCACCGCCCGCTCATCGCACGCTGGCTCGACGTGCTCCAAGCCGAGGATTTGCTGCGCCGCCAAGGCGACCACCTGCATCCCAATCTCGACGCCAGCACCTGGAGCGACGCCAGCCTGGAGGGCATCTGGGCACAGTTGAGCCTGGACTGGGCGCGCAACACCGGCGGCAGCGCCACCCTCGATTACGCGCGCGACAACGCTCGCCAGTTGCCGGCGTTGATGCGCGGTGAGTGCGCAGCGGTGCACCTGCTGTTTCCCGAAGGCCGCACCGAACGTGCGGCAGCGTTGTACCGCGAAAGCCTGGCGGCGCAGTACCAGCATCGCGCCGTGGCTCACTGGATTGGCGCCTGGGCTGCGCGCCAGAGCGGCACCGAGCCCTTGCGGGTGCTGGAAGTCGGTGCCGGCACCGGTTCCACCACCCAGGCCGTAGTGCCGGCCCTGGCCAAGGTCACGGTGGACTATCTGTGCACCGACGTGTCGCGCTACTTCAGCGAACAGGCCGCCGAGCGTCTGCACGCTTGGCCGTGGGTGCGCCACGGGGTGTTTGATATCGACTGCCCCGCCCCTGCCCAAGGCTATCGCACCCAGAGTTGGGACCTGATCGTCGCCGGGGGCGTGCTGAATGCCGCCCGCGACACCGAGCGCTCGCTGGCCACCCTGCTCGCCTTGCTCAAACCCGGCGGCTGGCTGGTGTTCAGCGAGCCGACCCAGGAGGAGTTCTGGGTGATGGCCTCCCAGGCTTTCATGCTCAACCAGGCCAGCGATGAGCGCGCGCTGAGCAGCAGTACCTTCCTGGACCTCAACCAATGGCAAACCGCCCTGGCCCGCGCCGGGTTCCAGGGCAATCGCAGCCTGCCCGCCGCCGACCACCCGCTGGCGTCGCTCGGCCATCGTGTGTTCGTCGCCCAAGTGCCCTGCCAACGCTTGAGCCGCGCCGCGCTGGCCGCGCACCTGGAACACCCAGACCTGCACCTGGAACTGCTCGACCGTTTGCCCGACCTGCCTACCGCCAAGGACTTGCCATGACCCCGCTGGCCTACCCTTTCAATGCCTTCACCGACCTGGAGCTCGCCGAGCCTTACCGCCATGCCCAGCAAGCACCGGGCCTGCTGCGTATCCAGATGCCCATCGGCGCGCCCGCCTGGCTCGCCACCCGCTATGACGATGTGCGCCTGGTGCTGGGCGACCGGCGCTTCAGCCGCAGCGAAGCATTTCGCCGCGACGATGCCCCGCGAGCATTCCCGCGAATTGCCGGCGGCATCGTGATGATGGACCCGCCGCAACTCACTCGGATCCGCTCCCGCGCCGCCCAGGCGTTTACCCGGCGGCGCGTCGAAGCACTGCGCCCCCATGCCCGGGCCTACGCCCATGAGTTGATCGACCGTATGCTCGCCGCCGGCCCGCCCGCCGACTTGGTTAGCGACTATGCCTTACCGTTGCCCCTGGCGTTGATTTGCGAGCTGCTGGGCGTACCGCTGCAAGACCGTGAACGCTTTAAGGTATGGAACGACTCATTGCTGTCGACCCGCGCCGAAGACGCCGCGTTGACCCAACAGCACTTGGGTGAACTGGCCGAGTACATCAAGGGCCTGGTCGCCGAGCGGCGCCGTCAGCCTCAGGACGATTTCATGACCGCCCTGGCCCAGGCCGATGACCAAGGCGAGCGCCTGAGCGAAGACCAACTGCTGCTGTTGTGCATCGCCATCCTCGTCGCCGGCTACGAAGGCAGTGCTTCGCAGATCCCCAATTTCATTCTGGTGTTGCTGGACAACCCCGCACAGTGGCAACAACTCAAGGCCCATCCCGAGCAGATTCCCCAGGCGGTGGAAGAGCTGCTGCGCTATATCCCGCTGGCGTCGGCGGCGATGTTTGTGCATTACGCCCTCGAAGATATCCAGGTAGGTGAAACCCTGGTTCGCCAGGGCGAAGCCGTTTTCGCGTCCATCGGTGCGGCCAACCATGACCCGGCGCGCTTTGCCGACCCGCAAACCCTCAACCTGCAACGCGATGCCGGCGGCCATTTCGGCTTCGGCCACGGCCTGCATCACTGCATCGGCTCGGCGCTGGCGCGGGTGGAGTTGCAAGAGGCGTTGCAAGCCTTGGTAGAACGCCTGCCCAACCTGCAACGCTGCGGGCAGGTGCAGTGGAAAACGGCGACGTTCTTTCGCGGTGCCCACTGCCTGCCGGTGACCTGGTCATGAGCCGCGCTCGTCCACGCGTGATCGTCGCCGGCACCGCGTTCGGCCGCATCTACCTGCAAGCCTTGGCTCGTGCCCATGAGCGCTATGAATTGGTCGGCATCCTGTCGCGTGGCAATGCCTATTCAAAGGCCTGCGCCGATCACTACGGGGTGGCGCTGTACGAGGCCGTCGAGCAGGTGCCCGATAGCGTCGACATTGCCTGCGTGGTGGTGCGTTCCGGCGCCACCGGTGGCGTGGGCAGCGAACTGGCCCAGCAGTTCTTGCGCCGTGGCATTCACGTATTGCAGGAACACCCGGTGCATCACCGCGAAATCGCCGCGTGCATGCAGGCGGCGCGTCAGGGCCAGGCGGCCTATGCGGTCAATACGCTGTACCCGAATATCCTTGCGATCCGGCGTTTTCTGGCGGTAGCCGCGTACCTGCGTGAGCAACAAGGGCTGGCCTATATCGACGCGGCCTGTAACAGCCAGGTGGCCTACCCGTTGCTGGATATTCTCGGGCGCCTGGCCGGTGGTTTGCGGCCCTGGGTATTTGCGGCGCCGGCCGCCAGTGTCGGTGCGCAGCCCTTCACGCGGTTGAACGCCAGCTTCAATGGCGTGCCGATCAGCCTGCGCGTGCAAAACCAGGTACATCCCCAGGACCCGGATAACCACTCGTTCCTGCTGCATCGCCTTGAAGTGGGTTGTGAAGCCGGGGTGCTGAGCCTGTGCGACACCCACGGCCCGGTGCTGTGGAACCCACGCCTGCACGCACCACGGGACGACACCGACCGCCTGATCATGGCAGGCAAAGGCAGTGAACGATTGGCCGGGCCGAGCATGGTGGTGCTCGACCCGCACATACCCGCCAGCTATCACCAGGTGTTCAACCAGCTCTGGCCCGATGCGGTCAGCCTCGCCCTGGATGCGCTGTGCGCCGACATCGCCGAACCGGCGCAGCGCCTGCGCAGCGGCATGTGGGCCACCGAGGTGTCGATGGCCTGGCGTGAAATGAACAGCCTGATCGGCATGCCGGAACTGATTGAACCGCCGATTCCCCGTGCGCTGCCGATGACCGAACTGCATCGCTGCGCCGACGCCGTACAGCCGCCTGGCGCTGACCCCAGCGCGCAACTCGTGGGAGCCCTGCCCTTTTGAACACTGCCCAATCCCGTTCGTCCTGCAGCCATGTGCTGCTGTGGGTTCGCGACCTGCACCAGGCGGTGGCGAACTTTCGCGCCGCCGGTTTCGAGGTCATCTACGCCACCGCCGAGGCCCGCGCGCAACATGCGCATATCTGGTTCAGCCGCGGGCCGATCATCGAGCTGCTCACCACCCCGCGTCATGCCTGGTTGTTCAAGTGGCCCATCGACTGCCTGGCCGGGCGTGGCGCCGGGCGGCGCATGTTGCGCTGGGCTGCCCAGGGTGAGGGGTTTTGCGACCTCGCGCTGCTCTGCGATGACCTGGCCCTGGCACCCCGTCTGACAAACCTGGCGGCCGGCGGCGTGGCCATGGGCCGTGTGGTGAAGTGGCAACGCACCTGTGCGGACGGCAGCCAGACGCGCTTTCGGTTTGTTTACCCACGACATGAGCGCCTGCCGTTTCTGGTCACGCCCTATTCACCCTCCCAGCACCCGCAGCGACTGATCCATCCCAACGGCGCCACGGGGCTGGCGGCCATTCACCTGGGCGTAAGCCCCGCCGACCGCACCGCCCTCAACCTGCTCGCGGGCGATGACCCGATGTTGCACCTGCAACCCGCCGAATTTACCGGCGTACAGGCGGTGCAAGTCGCCGGCCTGGCGCAACCATTGACGTTACACGGTGCGCAATTGCTGAGCTGCCCGACTGCACATGGAGATAGCCATGCTTGATGGATTCACAGACTGGCCCGAAGATTTTATCCGCCGCTACCGCGAGCAAGGCTACTGGCAAGGCGTGCCACTGGGCCAACTGCTGCGTGAGCAAGCCCAGCGTACGCCGCAGCAAGAGGCGCTGGTGGACGGCAACCGACGCTGGAGCTACGCCGAGCTGGACCAACACGCCGACCGCCTGGCCGCCGGCCTCGCCGCGCGCGGGCTGGTCGCCGGCCAGCGAGTGCTGGTGCAACTGCCCAATATCGCCGAGTTTTTCAGCCTGACCTTCGCTCTGTTGCGCCTGGGAGCGATCCCTGTGTTTGCGTTGCCGGCCCACCGCGAACATGAATTGGCCCACTTGGCGCACCTTAGCCAAGCGGTGGCCTATGTGATTATCGACCAGCACTTGGGCTTCGATTATCGGCCCCTGGCGCGCACGTTGCGTAGCCAAGTGTCGAGCCTGCAACAGGTGTGGGTGGTAGGCGCAGCCGAGGAATTCGTGGCCCTGGCCGACTGCGTCGCCACGCCTCACCCGTTCCCGGCGCCGGACGCTCGCGATGTGGCGGTGCTATTGCTGTCCGGCGGCACCACTGGCCTGCCCAAGCTGATCCCGCGCACCCATGACGACTATGCGTGCAATGCCCGGCTGGCGGCGCAAGCCTGCGGTTTCGACCGCCACACCCGTTACCTGGCGGCGCTGCCGGTGGCACATAACTTCCCGCTGGCCTCGCCGGGGGCACTCGGGGTGTTCAGTGTCGGCGCCACCCTGGTACTGGCGCCGGAACCAAGCCCCGACACCGCCTTCGAACTGATCGAGCGCGAACGCATTACCCACACGGCGTTGATTCCGCCATTGGTGTTGCTGTGGCTGGAAGTGGCGCAATGGTCCGACAACGACCTCAGCAGCTTACAATGGCTGCAAGTCGGTGGCGCACGCCTCAAGGCCGAGATCGCCGCACGCATCCGCCCCACCCTGGGCTGTGGCCTGCAACAGGTGTACGGCATGGCCGAAGGATTGCTGTGTTTTACCAGGCTGGATGACCCGCAGGCGCTGGTCTTCGACACCCAGGGCCTGCCGCTGACCGGCGCAGACGAGATCCGTATCGTCGATGCCGACGATGTGCCGGTGGCTCCCGGCGCCGTCGGTGAATTGCTGGTGCGCGGGCCCTACACCATTCGCGGTTACTACAACGCTCGCGAGCACAACCAGCGCGCCTTTACCGCCGATGGCTTTTATCGCAGCGGCGACCTGGTACGGCGCCTGCCCGAAGGGCACTTGATCGTCGAGGGGCGCAGCAAGGATGTGATCAACCGGGGCGGCGAAAAGATTCCGGTGGAAGAGATCGAGAACCTGCTGCTCGGCCATCCGCTGATCCGCGATGTGGCGCTGGTGGCGCTGGCCGACGAGTTGCTGGGTGAGCGCAGTTGCGCCTGCGTACTGGCCCACGGCGCGCCATTGGACCTGGCGTCGATCAACGCCTGGCTGCGCGAGCGTGGGCTGGCGGCCTACAAGTTGCCAGACCGCTTGCAGGTGCTGCGCGAGTTTCCGCTGACGCGCCTGGGCAAGGTCAACCGCAAGGCCCTGGCGGAACAGGTGCTGGCCTTATGAGCCCGTGGCTACGTGTATTGCGTGAGGGGCAACAGCCCCGCGCACGCCTGGTGTGCCTGCCCCACGCCGGTGGCAGCGCGAGCTTTTTTCGGCCGTGGCTGGCGCATTTGCCGGGTGACATTGACCTGTTGGCAGTGCAGTACCCCGGGCGCGAAGAGCGCTTCAACGAAGCGCATATCCCATGCCTGGCGACCCTCGCCGAGCACATCAGCCAGGCGTTGCTGACCTTGCCTGCGCGGCCCCTGTGGCTGTTCGGCCACAGCATGGGCGCGGCGCTTGCCTATGCCGTCGGCACGCTGCTGGAGGCCGGCGGTGTCGGCCCTGACCACGTATTTGTTTCGGCCCACGCACCGCCGCACCGGCAACCCTCCAGCGACCTGCATCGCCAGGACGACAGCGCGTTGATTGCCGACATCCTGCGCCAGGACGCCCAGGCCGCAGACCTGTGGGCCAACCCGCAGTTACGCACGCTGTTTCTGCCGGCGTTGCGCAGCGACTACCAGGCCATCGAAACCTGGCGCCCCGCGAACCTGCGGCCGTTGACGGCACCGCTGGATGTACTGCTGGCCCGCGATGACGCCGAAGTCAGCCTGGAGCAGGCTCGCGCCTGGGCCGACCTGAGCCGCCATACCCCGGACATCCGCCTGTTCGACGGCGACCACTTTTACCTCAAGCATCAGCCGCGACCGGTGATCGACCACCTGTTGCAGCGCACCGCCTACCTTCAGGGAGACGCACGATGAAAACCCCGGAACACTGCACTGGCCTTCACGACATTCGCCATGCCATCGACAGCCTCGACAAGCAGATCATCGACGCCCTCGGCCTGCGCATGCAATACGTCAAGGCCGCCTCCGCATTCAAACCCGACCAGGCCAGCATTGCCGCACCCGATCGCGTTGCGGCGATGTTGCCCCAGCGCCGGCAGTGGGCGCAGGAGGTCGGGCTGGATGGCGAGTTTGTCGAGGGCCTGTTCAACCAGATCATCCACTGGTACATCGCTGAGCAGACGGCCTTCTGGCTACAGAAAAAGAGCCAGTGCGTATGAACGCGGCCGATTTGCTCAAGACCTTCCAGGCCGCGCACCAACGGGCGGTGGCGTACCAGCGCCCCGTTATTGCCGTCAGCGCCTACCCCGCGCCGACGCTGGCGCCCCTGGCACTGTACGAGGCCCATCGCCAGGGTTTCTTCTGGTGTGCGCACTCGCCGGACTTGAGTTTGTTCGGCCTCGGCTGCACCTGGCAGATCGAAGCCTGGGGGCCCCAGCGCATGGCCGAAGTGGATCGCCAATGGTTCGCACTGTGCGCCGATGCGCTGGTGGACGGCCCGCATCCGCCCTTGCTGCTGGGCGGTATGCGCTTTGATGAGCAGCAGCCCTGCGCATCCCATTGGGCGCCGTTTGCCGATGCCAGTTTCCACCTTGCCCACTGGTTGCTCAGCGAGGACAGCCACGGGCGCTGGCTGCGCTGCCAGCGTGTGGTCGAGCCCGGCAGCGATCCTGCGACCTTGGTGCAAGCAAGCCTGGCCGCCCTTGAACAACTGCTCAACCCAGCCACCCACGTTGCCCCCGCCCCCCATGTAGTGGAACGCGTCGCACTGCCGGGGGATCAATGGCAGGCCAAGGTCGACACCGCCTTGAACGTCATCGCCCGGGGTGACTTGAGCAAGGTGGTGCTGGCGCGGCATATCGACCACCACCTGGACGCCGCGCTCGACACTGGCGCGGTGATGGGCCGCCTGCACGCTCGGCGTAACGCCTCGCACTTGTTCGCGATTCACCGGGGCGAACACTGCTTCATGGGCGCCACACCCGAGCGGTTGCTCAGTTGCGAGGCGGGCCGTCTCACCACCCACGCCCTGGCAGGCAGCACCCGTCGTGGGTTAAAGCCCAATGAAGATCAGGCGCTGGGGAAACGTTTATTGGCCGACCCGAAAGAGCAGCACGAGCATCGACTGGTGGTGCAGACCATTACCCAAGCCTTGGGTGACAAGGTCAGCGACCTGCACGCCGCGCCGCACCCCAACTTGCTGAAACTTGCCACCGTGCAGCATTTGAGCACGCCCATCACCGCGAGGCTCAACACCGGCAAGCGCCTGCTGGACGGTATCCAAGCCTTGCACCCTACCCCCGCGGTCGGCGGTCTACCGCGCGCGCCTGCGCTGGATTTTATCCGTGAACACGAAGGCTTTGATCGCGGCTGGTATGCCGCGCCAGTGGGCTGGCTGGACGCCGAGGGCAATGGCGATTTTCTCGTGGCCCTGCGCTCGGCGCTGATCACCCCCAGGCACTGCCATGCGTTTGCTGGCTGCGGGATTGTCGAGGGCTCGCTGCCAGCCAATGAGTACGAAGAAACCCAGATCAAGCTGGCAAGCATGCAACAGGCGCTGCAACTGGCATGCCCTGCTGATACTGACGTGGCGTACAGCCAAACTCGCGGCGAAACACCGTATGCAAGTACTGCGCAGAGGTGAAGCCGCAGCGGGCGGCGATGTCGGCGATGGCCAGGTCCTGGTTCTCCAGGCCCTTGGCGGCGGCGGCGAGTTTGAAGCGCAGGATTTCGTCATGCACGCTGCACCCGCGCACCTTGCGAAAGTGCGCTTCCAATGACGAGCGTGAGACCCCGACATAGGCGGCGACCTGGTCGGTCTTGATCCCCTGGCACGCGTACTGACGGATAAACAGCAATGCCTGCATCACATAAGGGTTGCCCAAGGGCTGATGCAGGCTGGAGGCCTGCACGTTGATCGCGTCCGGCGGCACCAGCACCTGCGTGCCGGTGCAGGGCTTGCCGTGCAGCATCTGATGCAGCAAGGCCGCGGCAGTACGGCCCATGGTCTCGGTGCCCTGGATCACCGAACTCAGCGGCACCCGCGTGAGGGTGCGGGTCAGCGGGTCGTTGTCGATCCCGATCAACGCCACCTCCTCCGGCACCGCAATGCCCGCCGTCAGGCAAGCTTGCAACAACTGCCGGGCACGAGCATCGGTGACCGCGATAATACCGATGGGCTTGGGCAGGCTGTGCAGCCAGGCAATCTGCTGCTCCACCGCGCTGTCCCACAACGGCGCACTGGTGCCCAGGCCGCGATAGATCTCCACCGGCAAGCCATCGCGTTGCACCAAGCCGCGAAAGGCTTTCTCACGCTCCTGCGCCCAGCGATTGGCCTGGGCCTCGGGCAGGCTGAAACAGGCAAACCGCGTCAGCCCGGCCTCGATCAAATGCTCGTAGGCCAGCTTCATCAAGGCGTGGTTATCGGTCGCGACATAGGGAATGCCCTTGGGGTACGCGCTGACATCCTCGTAAGATCCCCCCACCGCCACCACCGGTATCCGACTCCCGGCCAGCGCCTCGCCGATCAACGGGTCATCGAAGTCGGCAATGATGCCGTCTCCCTGCCAACGCTCGATACCGCGCAGACGGCAGAGAAAATCCTCTTCCAGGAACAAGTCCCAGGACGCGCGGGTGCTGCTCAGGTAATTGCCGATACCGGTGATGATGCCGCGGTCGTAGATTTTGCTGCCGTTGAAGAGCAAAGCGATGCGGTGCACGGGCGGTAGGGTTTTCATTGTTTTTGTCCTTGGGGCCGGTAGGTGCAGACTAGACCTCGCTGTGCAAAATCGCACTACACCTTGGTGATTTTCATAATCAGCGGCCAGGGCGCCGTTGCTAGTATCCAGACACCGCCCAGAACAATAAGGAAACCGCCATGCCGTACTTCCCCGGTGTCGAGAAGGTTCGCTTCGAAGGCCCTGCCAGCGCATCCCCCCTCGCCTTTCGCCATTACGACGCCAACAAGCTGATCCTCGGCAAACCCATGCGTGAGCACCTGCGCATGGCCGCTTGTTACTGGCATACCTTTGTGTGGCCGGGAGCGGATATGTTTGGCATGGGTACGTTCAAACGCCCATGGCAGCGCAATGGCGATCCGATGGAGGTGGCAATCGGCAAAGCGGAGGCGGCCTTTGAGTTTTTCTCCAAATTGGGCATCGACTACTACAGCTTTCACGACACCGACGTAGCGCCGGAAGGCAGCTCGCTCAAGGAGTACCGCAACCATTTCGCACAGATGGTCGATCACCTGGAGCGCCATCAGGAACAGACCGGCATCAAGCTGCTGTGGGGCACCGCCAATTGCTTCAGCAACCCGCGCTTTGCCGCCGGGGCCGCGAGTAATCCCGACCCGGAAGTGTTCGCCTTCGCCGCCGCGCAGGTGTTCAGTGCGATGAATGCCACGCTGCGTCTCAAGGGCGCCAACTATGTGTTGTGGGGCGGCCGTGAAGGTTATGAAACCCTGCTCAACACCGACCTCAAGCGTGAGCGTGAGCAGCTCGGCCGGTTTATGCGCATGGTGGTGGAGCACAAGCACAAGATCGGCTTTACGGGTGACCTGTTGATCGAGCCAAAACCTCAGGAGCCTACCAAGCACCAGTACGACTACGACAGTGCCACGGTGTTCGGCTTCCTGCATGAATACGGCCTGGAGAACGAAATCAAGGTGAACATCGAGGCCAACCACGCGACGTTGGCCGGGCACAGTTTTCATCATGAAATTGCCACGGCCGTGTCCCTCGGGATCTTCGGCAGCATCGACGCCAACCGCGGCGACCCGCAGAACGGCTGGGACACCGACCAGTTCCCCAACAGCGTCGAAGAAATGACCCTGGCCACCTATGAAATCCTCAAGGCCGGAGGCTTCAAGAACGGTGGCTACAATTTCGATTCCAAGGTGCGCCGCCAGAGCCTGGACGAGGTGGACCTGTTCCACGGGCATGTGGCAGCCATGGATGTGCTGGCGCTGGCCCTGGAACGTGCGGCGGCGATGGTGCAGAACGACACGTTGCAGCAATTCAAGGACCAGCGTTACGCCGGGTGGGAGCAGCCATTGGGCCAGGCGGTGCTGGCAGGTCAGTTCAGCCTGGAATCATTGGCTGAACATGCGTTTGCCCACGAACTGAATCCGCAGGCCGTGAGTGGTCGACAGGAGATGCTTGAGGGGGTTGTGAATCGGTTTATCTACACCTGAGTGTCCTGTGGCGAGGGAGCAAGCTTTCTCGCCACAATGAGAGTCTTCACCTAGTGTCTTTCCAACAACAATAAAAGGACGCACCACCATGAAGTCATTCAAACGCACCCTGCTCGCAACTGCCCTGGCCCTGCTCGCCTTGCCGGTGATGGCCGATCCGGCCCATCCGAAAATCGGTTTTTCCATCGATGACTTGCGCCTGGAGCGCTGGTCCCGCGACCGCGATTACTTCGTCGCCGCCGCGGAAAAACTTGATGCCAAGGTCTTCGTGCAGTCCGCTGATGCCAACGAGCAAAAGCAAATCTCGCAAATCGAAAACCTGATCTCCCGTGGCGTCGATGTGATCGTGATCGTGCCGTTCAACGCCACGGTGCTGACCAACGCCGTAGCCGAAGCCAAGAAGGCCGGGATCAAAGTGGTGTCTTATGACCGCCTGATCCTCAACGCAGACATCGACGCGTACATCTCGTTTGATAACGAAAAAGTCGGTGAGATGCAGGCCAACGGCGTGCTGCAAGCGGCGCCCAAGGGCAATTACTTCCTGCTCGGCGGCGCACCGACGGATAACAACGCCAAGGTGCTGCGCGAAGGCCAGATGAAGGTGCTGCAACCGGCTATCGACAAGGGCGACATTAAGATTGTCGGCCAGCAGTGGGTCAAGGAGTGGAACCCTACCGAAGCCTTGAGCATTGTCGAAAACGCCCTGACCCGTAATGACAACAAGATCGATGCCATCGTTGCCTCCAACGACGCCACCGCCGGCGGCGCGATCCAGGCCCTGGCCGCACAGAAGCTGGCGGGCAAGGTGCCGATCTCCGGCCAGGACGCTGACCTCGCGGCGATCAAGCGCGTGATCGACGGCACCCAGACCATGACCGTCTACAAGCCGCTCAAGCTGATCGCCACCGAAGCCGCCAAACTCTCGGTGCAACTGGCGCGCAGCGAAAAGCCGACCTACAGCTCGCAGTACGACAACGGCAGCAAGAAAGTCGACACCATCCTGCTCACCCCAACGCCGCTGACCAAAGCCAATATCGACGTACTGGAGAAGGATGGGTTCTACACCAAAGAGCAGATCGGCGGGCAATGACCGCCATGGCCGCCGACTATCTGCTGCAAATGAACGGCATCGTCAAAAGCTTTGGCGGTATCAACGCCCTCAATGGCATCGATATCAAGGTACGCCCGGGAGAGTGCGTCGGGCTGTGCGGTGAGAACGGTGCCGGTAAATCCACCTTGATGAAGGTGCTGTCGGCGGTCTACCCCTACGGCACCTGGGAGGGCGAAATCCTCTGGGACGGGCAACCGCTCAAGGCCCAGTCCATTCGCGAAACCGAGGCCGCCGGCATCGTCATCATTCACCAGGAACTGACCCTGGTGCCCGACCTGTCGGTGGCCGAAAACATCTTCATGGGCCACGAACTGACCCTGCCCGGCGGGCGCATGAACTACCCGGCGATGCTGCAACGGGCCGAAGCCTTGATGCGCGAACTCAAGGTGCCGGACATCAACGTGGCGCTGCCAGTGTCGCAGTACGGCGGCGGCTACCAGCAACTGGTGGAAATCGCCAAGGCCCTCAACAAGCAAGCGCGCCTGTTGATCCTTGACGAGCCGTCCTCAGCCCTGACCCGCTCGGAAATCGAAGTGCTGCTGGACATCATCCAGGGCCTCAAGGCCAAGGGCGTGGCCTGCGTGTATATCTCGCACAAGCTCGATGAAGTGGCGGCGGTGTGCGACACCATCGCAGTGATCCGCGACGGCAAGCACATCGCGACCACCGCCATGGCGGACATGGACATTGCACAGATCATCACCCAAATGGTCGGCCGCGAAATGAGCAACCTCTACCCCACCGAGCCACATGCAGTGGGCGAGGTGATTTTTGAAGCGCGCAACGTCACCTGCTACGACGTCGACAACCCCAAGCGCATGCGCGTCGACGATATTTCGTTTGTGCTCAAGCGCGGCGAAATCCTCGGCATTGCAGGGCTCGTGGGCGCCGGGCGCACCGAACTGGTGTCGGCACTGTTCGGCGCCTACCCCGGACGCTACAGCGCGCAGGTGTGGCTGGACGGCCAAATCGTCGATACGCGCACACCGCTCAAATCGATCCGCGCCGGGTTGTGCATGGTGCCCGAAGACCGCAAGCGCCAAGGCATCATTCCCGACCTGGGCGTCGGCCATAACATCACCCTGGCTGTGCTCGACACCTATGCGCACCTGAGCCGCATCGACGCTGAGGCCGAACTGGGCAGCATCGACCAGCAAATCGCACGTATGCACCTCAAGACCGCCAGCCCGTTGCTGCCGATCACCAGCCTGTCCGGCGGCAATCAGCAAAAGGCCGTGCTCGCGAAAATGCTGATGGCCAAGCCCAAGGTGCTGATCCTCGACGAACCCACACGTGGGGTGGATGTGGGCGCCAAGTATGAGATCTACAAACTGATGGGCGCGCTGGCGGCCGAAGGTGTGTCGATCATCATGGTTTCCTCGGAGCTGGCCGAAGTGCTCGGCGTATCCAACCGCGTGCTGGTAATCGGCGACGGCCAACTGCGCGGTGACTTCATCAACGAGGGGCTTACCCAGGAACAGGTGCTCGCCGCTGCGCTCAGCCAACACCCTAATAATCGGAAGACCGCGTAGATGAATCAGGTCAAACAGCTTTTCACCCGCTACAAAATGCTCGCCCTGGTGATCGCCGTGGCGTTCATCTGGCTGTTTTTCAGTTGGCAGACCGAGGGCGGCTTCGTCACGCCGCGCAACTTGTCCAACCTGCTGCGGCAGATGTCGATCACCGGCATATTGGCGTGCGGTATGGTGCTGGTGATTATCAGCGGCGAGATCGATTTGTCGGTAGGTTCGTTGCTCGGACTGTTGGGCGGGCTGGCGGCGATTCTGGACGTGGTCTATCACGTACCGCTGCTGGCCAACCTCAGCCTGGTGGCGCTGTGCGGGTTGATGATCGGCCTGGCCAACGGTTACATGACCGCCTATCTGCGCATCCCCTCGTTTATCGTCGGCCTGGGCGGGATGCTGGCGTTTCGCGGGATTTTGCTGGGGATTACCGGCGGCACCACCATTGCACCGGTGTCGCCGTCGCTGGTGTATGTGGGCCAGGGGTATTTGCCCCACACCGTCGGTATCGGGCTCGGGGTGTTGCTGTTTGCCCTGACGGTATTCCTCACCTGGAAACAACGGCGCAACCGCGCGTTGCATGGTTTGGCCGCGCACTCGCCGGTGCGTGATGGATTGCGCGTGGTGCTGATCGGCGCGGTGCTCGCCGGGTTTGTCACCACGCTGAACCGCTACGACGGCATTCCGGTACCGGTGCTGTTGTTACTGGTGCTGCTCGGCGTGTTCAGCTACGTCACTCGCCAGACCGTGTTCGGCCGCCGCGTCTATGCGGTGGGCAGCAATATGGAAGCCACGCGCCTGTCGGGCATCAATGTGCAAGCGGTGAAACTGTGGATCTTCGGCATCATGGGCGTGATGTGCGCCCTCGCCGGCCTGGTCAACACCGCCCGCCTCGCCGCTGGCTCCCCGTCGGCGGGCAACATGGGCGAACTCGACGCCATCGCCGCATGTTTTATTGGCGGCACCTCGATGCGCGGTGGCTCGGGCACGGTGTATGGCGCGTTGCTCGGAGCATTGGTGATTACCAGCCTGGATAACGGCATGTCGATGCTCGACGTGGACAGTTACTGGCAGATGATCGTCAAGGGCAGCATTTTGGTAGTGGCGGTGTGGGTGGATGTGAGTACGCGGGCAGGACGGCGCTGATTCGCCAGTCCCTCAAAACGGCGGCGTGGCGCACATAGTCATGCCGCCATCCAGCCGACTGAGGGGCTCAGGCAATCAGTAAATGATCTTCCCATCAAATAGATTGTAAACATGCTTCGGTATTTTGGAGGGCGAAGCGAGGTACACAAACAACTTTTGGCCCTGCTCTTTGAAAGCCAGCACCTGCAAAACCTTTCCAGCACCTATGGCAACATGGTCCTTCAAAAAGTCCGTCGACATATTCATTTTCGGCACTGACTCATCAAATACATACACCACCTGCTGGGTGGCATGGGTTCGCTGCTTCGCCGCGCCTTTGGCCCATCCTTCCCATTCGGCAGAATTACGCACCGTCGCCGAAGCAGATTGTACCCCCGGGTCCTGGAACACTTTCCCAACACCATCTTTAAGCCTTTTCGCGCCTTCATCCGTAACAAAAGCCGAGCGATAAGCTTTGCCTTCATAAGGGTTCAATTGATTGAACTCGCCGAGAAACGCTTCAAGCTCAGGCGTGGTCTTACCCGCTCTCAGTGGTCCGTTGACAAAGTCGGAATCCGCGTGAGTGTAGGTTTCAATCCATTCGAACTCACCCGCATTACTCTCGCCCATAAGTGTAACCAGCGTCTTTGTAAACTGCTCTACCTCGTGTTCCTTGACGGGGAGCGCCATGTCGGCATGTTGTTGAGCAACGGCGTCCAACGTTTCCCGTGCCTGTCTGTATTTACGGGAAAAATATTCTTTCAGCCCGCCACCCGGGACGCCCATTCTTGTCCACACTCCCGCCTCATCCGGCTTGGCGGCAATGCCGCTATATGCCAATTTTGAGGGGGCTTGCGCGTCGGGTACTCGCAACTTGTAATGTTCACCATCTGCCACATCGGGTTTGTCAGCAACAAAATACTTCTTGCCCCTGAACTCCACCTCGCGCATTCCCGCAAAGGTTGGCGCTGGGGTGGACGGCGTAGTGGCCGGAGCATTTGATATTCGCGTCAGTTCAACTTCGTTAGGCTGCGCTGCAGGGTGCCATTGGTAACGATCATTGGCGCTGGCGTTAAACGGTATGAGCGGCGGCTCCTGCGCCTCTGGCCCGACTGGCGACAGCTCGTGCGCCAGCTGCAAAGCTGAAATGGCCGCTGCGGCATTGCCTGCCACGCGATCATTAGCCGTCATGCCATAAATGGAGTCGTGCACTCCGAAAACGATCTGGCCCAGATTGCCAACGACGGGCGCATAACCAAAGGTACTGCCCCATACTTCTTTTATTGCCTTCCATCGTTGCTGCGAGGCGCCAAATACCTGTGTCTGGTCATTCCACACCGCATTATTGGCATTTAACCCTTGGTACGCTGCGGCAATACCGGAGCTGAGGCTACCGTGCTTCAAAAAATAATCACTGCCTCGCGACTTCGTATAATTGAATGTTTCCCACACCGGCACAGCCTTGTCTTTGACTATGTTTTGACGCCCCGGATAGGTAGCAAGATTGCCCGCAATGTAATGATCAAGTACCTCGCCAGCTTTGGGCCAATGCGCGTCTTTACCGCCTTGTCTGTCGCTGGCATTGAATCGACTGACGATGTGATCGCGATTTTCTTTGGCCCACTCGGAAAACCCTCTATCGCCCGATATTTCACTGGCCTTGCCGCTCTTCAAATCAATCATCAACCCCTTATTGGGGCGATGCTCGACATTCCCATCAAAGGGCAAGTCAGGAATAAAGGCATAGCCTGCCAATGGGTAACCATAGAGATTGGGAATAATGACTTGGCCGTTCCAATATAACGTTCGATGGATCGCCTCTTGTGTTTCAACGCTTAACTTTTCGAAGCCAGTCTTATCGTTTAACAGGCTTTGCAAGGTGCCGCGCAGCACATAGACATCCGCTTTGCCCGAGCGCTCGGCCAGTGGCCCTGACTCATCGCTCATTGGCTTGGCTACCTCAGCTTCCCAATGGCCCTGGAGTCGCGCTCCCAACGCCTCCAGATCACTGATCCTGCTGCGGTCTTGTGGCTCGATGTGGGTTGTTCGGAAATTGACCAGGCCACCTTCCGATGTCCGGTCGTGCTTTAGCGCGCCAGCTGCTATTTCCCAAGCAAAGTAGGTGCGTGTGTCCGTGTTGGTTTTTACCTCCGGCGTCCATTTCCCTACGTAAGTGTTGAATGTCACGCTGATTTTTTCATGGGGGTCGTACCCAGCGGCCAACAATCCGGCGCTAAAGTAACCTGCAGGTTCCAGGAACTGACGAGTCTGTTGGAACCGGATATTGCGCTCACCTTCGTTCCCCCGTTCTATGCTATCGATCAGCGCGGTAACCCGGAGGGCATACGCATCGATACACTGCAGCTGTTCTTCCAGGGTATTGCGCAAAGAGCTCGTGAAAGGTCCATGGATGATCGTAGTGTAAAGCGCCTCTTGGGACAGAGGTCGGGCCAGAATGCTCGATGTTTCGCTGAGAGGGTCAGCTGTATTGTTGCTGGGGAAATCCAGTGCGCCCGTGATCTCTGAATACGAGGGATCACCGGGCAAATAGCAATCGGGGCTCAGTGAAGAAAAATCATCCAAGAACATTGATGAGGTACCTTTTCCAGACAATTGCGATTACCCCACCTGACTGCATCATAGGGGGCAGGCTGCGCTGGTGGAGTTTGCGTACACAGATCGCGCCCCCTCGTAACTACATCAGCCGTCAGATGAGTCGCACCTCCAAGCGAATAGGTTCCTCCAATAAGCGTGGCACGTGTTACATGCCGTTTTCGCTATTGCTCACTGTCGATATTGCACATTGGTTAGTGGCGCCTTTGGGCGCGCCATGGTTAAAACTGTGGGAGGGGGCTTGCTCCCGATGAGGGAGTGTCAGAAGCACATCTGTGACTGACCCGCCGCCCTCGGGGGCAAGTCGAATCGTCGCACCGCCCCTCCCACATTGATCTGATTTTTTCCATGGGTTATTGCGAACGCAAACTAAAAGTCCATAATGGACAAATAAGTTTATTCAGAGGCGTCCATGTCCAATCCCCCCCTCATCATCGACCAGGCCCAGGCCCGTAGCTTGCTGGCTCAAATCGACGTGCCCGCTATCCTGCGCAAGCTGTTTCGCGAGCTCGCCGCCGGGCAGGCGGTGCAGCCGGCGCAGCAGTGGGTGGAGTTTCCCCAAGGCGCGGGAGATTTCATCAATTACCTGGGAGTGCTGGCAGAAGATGGCGTGTATGGCGTCAAGACCTCGCCCTACATCGTGCGTGAACAGGGCCCGCTGGTGACGGCGTGGACCCTGCTGATGTCGATGCACAGCGGCCAGCCGCTGCTGTTGTGCGATGCCGCTGAATTGACCACCGCACGCACGGCCGCCACCACCGCATTGGCAGTCGACGCGCTGGCGCCGCTGTCGGCCCAGCGCCTGGCGATTATCGGCAGCGGCAAGGTCGCCCAGGCACACCTGCGCTATGTGCAAAACCTGCGTGACTGGCAGCACATCCGCCTGTATTCCCCAAGCCTTGGCAGTGCCAGCGCCGAAACGCGCGCGCAACTCAACGCGCTGGACCCGCGCCTGAGCCTCGCCGCCAGCTGCGATGCCGCGCTGCAAGATGCCGATGTGATTCTGCTCTGCACCTCATCGGCAGGCCCAGTGATCGACCCGATGCGCCTGAGCAAGCCCGCGTTGATCACCTCCATCAGCACCAACGCACCGCGTGCCCACGAAGTGCCTCCCGTGTGCCTGGAACAGATGCAGGTGTACTGCGATTATCGCCAGACCACCCCGGATGCGGCGGGCGACATGCTGATTGCCAGCGAACAGCACGGCTGGGATAAACGTGCGGTGCTCGGCGACCTGCCCGAACTGCTCAGCGATATGGCGCAGCGCCCGGACCCTCAGCGCCATGTGTTTTTCCGCTCTATCGGCCTGGGCCTGGAAGATATTGCATTGGCCAATGCCCTGTACCAACGCCAGCGCTAATCAGGAGATTCACATGCACCACGCAGACTTCATCATCATCGGCGGCGGCATTGCCGGCGCGTCCACCGGCTTCTGGTTGTCGCAGCACGCCAAGGTGCTGGTGCTGGAGCGCGAAAACCATCCGGCTTATCACTCCACGGGGCGCTCGGCGGCGCTCTACACCGCTGCATACGGCACCCCGCAAGTGCGCGCGCTGACCCTGGCCAGCCGGGCGTTTTTCGACCAGCCGCCAGCAGGTTTCTGCGAACACCCACTGCTCACTCCGCGGGGCGAAATGACCGTCGATTTCACCGGCGACCCGACCGAACTCGACAGTCAATACCTGAGCGCCAAAGCCACCGTGGCACAGGTACAACGCTTGAGCGCCGACGAGGCCTGTAAACGCTTGCCGATCCTGCGCCGGGAAAAAGTCCACGGCGCAATCTATGACCCAACGGCGTGCGACATCGATACCGACGCCCTGCACCAGGGCTACCTGCGCGGCATCCGTCGCAACAATGGCCAAGTGCGCACCGACAGCCATGTGCTGGGCTTGAGCCGCGACATCGACGGCCTGTGGCACGTGCGTACCCAGGATGGGACCTTCACCGCGCCGGTCATCATCAATGCTGCCGGCGCCTGGGCCGACCATATCGGCGGCCTGGCAGGCGCGGCCTCCATCGGTTTGCAACCCAAACGTCGCTCCGCATTTATCTTCGCCGGCCCGGACGGCGTCGATGCCCATGACTGGCCGATGCTGGTGGCCCTTGACGAAGCCTTCTACATGAAGCCCGACGCGGGCATGTTCCTCGGCTCGCCGGCCAATGCCGACCCGGTCCAGGCCCAGGACGTGCAACCCGAAGAGCTGGATATCGCCATGGGCATCTACCAGATCGAGGAAGCCACCACCCTGACCATCCGCCGCCCGACGCGCACCTGGGCCGGCCTGCGCAGTTTTGTGGCCGATGGGGATTTGCTCAGCGGTTTTGACCCACAGGTACCGGGGCTGTTCTGGGTGGCGGCACAGGGCGGTTATGGCATCCAGACCTCACCGGCCATGGGCCAGGCCAGCGCTGCACTGGTGCGCGGCGAGCCGCTGCCCGAGCACCTCGTACAGTTCGGGCTGGACGCTGGTATGCTCTCCCCCGTCCGCCTGGAGCCCCTTTGATGAACACCGCTGAACACGACAACGTCATGCAGAACTTTCGTGCGATTGCCGATGCGATCGCCACGCTGTTCTTTCCCCATGCGGAGGTGGTCCTGCATGACCTGCGCACGCAAACCGTCGACTACATCGCCAACAATCTGTCCAAACGCAGCCTGGGTGACGACTCGTCGCTGGAGGACATGCTCGACGGCGACGTCAGCGAAGTGAATATCGGCCCTTATGAGAAGCTTAACTGGGACGGTCAGAAAATCCGCAGCCTGAGCACCGTGCTGCACGACCACAACGGACGCCGGCTGGCCGTGCTGTGCATCAACCTGAATATCTCACTGCTGGAAAACGCTAAGGCCGCGCTGGATCTGTTCCTGTCGCCGAGCAAGCTGATCGCCCAGCCGGACGCGCTGTTTCGCGATGATTGGCAGGAGCGCATCAACACCTTTCTGCATGGCTGGCTGCGTGAGCGTCAGTTGAGCCTGAACCTGCTGACCCGCGACCACAAACGTGAACTGGTGTTGGCGTTACACGCCGAAGGCGCGTTCAAGGGCAAGAGCGCGTCCAACTATGTCGCCAACGTACTGGGCATGGGGCGGGCGACGGTCTACAAGCATTTGAAGGAACTCAAGGGTTGAGCCCTTTCTGAAGACAGCGCCGCCCCCTGTGGGAGCTCGACAGCTCCCACATTGACCGCGTATTTCCCTGGATCAGTCGCCGTAGATATCAGCCTTGAAGTACTGCTGTGAAATCTTCTGGTATTCACCACTGGCACGAATGCCGTCGATGGCCGCATTCAATTCGCTGACCAACTCGCCATTGCCCTTGCGCACCGCAATCCCCGCGCCCTCGCCCACGTATTTCGGATCCTTGAGTTCCGGCCCCACAAACGCGTAACCCTGGCCGCGTGGCATCGAGAGGAAGTCACTCAAGGGGATGGTGTCAGCAAAAATCGCGTCCAGGCGCCCTGCGGCCAGGTCCATGTAGATCTCTTCGTTATTGCTGTAGCGCTTGACGTTGATGCCCTTGGGTTCGAACACCTCGGTGGCATAACGGTCGGTGGTGGTGGCGCGCTGTACGCCGACGTTCTTGCCCTTGAGGCTGGCGTACTGGTCATCCACCACTGCGCCGTCCTTCATCACCAGGCGTGAGGAGGTGAAGTAGTATTTGTGGGTGAAATCCACCGACTTCTTGCGGTCCTCGTTGATGGTCATGGACGACAGCGCCAGGTCGATTTTCTTGACCTTGAGGGACGGGATCAAACCATCGAACTCACCTTCAACCCACACGCACTTGACCTTCATTTGCGCGCACAGGGCGTTGCCGATGTCGTAGTCGAAGCCGACGATCTTGCCGTCGCCGGTCTTGGACGCAAACGGTGGGTAAGCGGCCTCGATGCCGATGCGCAGGGTTTTCTCGGCGGCCAGCAGGTGGCTGGCAGCGAACAGACTCAGGGCCAGGGCGGGAATAAGGTGGCGTTTCTTCATGAGCGGGTTCTCGCGGGTTGTTGTTGGTTTGGCAAGAGTGAAGAAAAACGGACAGCAGCTGTTTTGTACTTATAATTCCATACTGGACTTTTATGCTCATCGCGTCAATTCAGAACAAACGCGTACGAAATGTGGGAGGGGGCTTGCTCCCGATAGCGGTGTTTCAGTCACATAGAGACTGACTGACACTCTGCTATCGGGAGCAAGCCCCCTCCCACACTTGGACTTACAGTGCTCGTGAGACCTTACTTCGACACCGGCATCGCAAACTCCGCACCCTGTTCAATACTCTCCGACCAACGCTGCATGATCGACTTCTGCTTGGTGTAGAAACGCACCCCCTCAGTGCCGTAGGCATGCATGTCGCCAAACAGGCTCTTCTTCCAGCCGCCAAAACCATGCCAGGCCATCGGTACAGGGATCGGCACGTTGATGCCAACCATGCCCACTTCAATGCGCCGGGCGAATTCGCGGGCGATGTTGCCGTCGCGGGTGAAGCAGCTGACGCCGTTGCCAAACTCGTGGTCGTTGACCAGCTTCACCGCTTCGGCGAAATCGTTGACGCGCACGCAGGCCAGCACCGGGCCGAAGATTTCTTCGCGGTAGATGCTCATGTCTTGGGTCACGTGGTCGAACAGCGTGGCGCCAAGCCAGAAGCCGTTTTCCAGGCCGGGTTCGGTGGGCACGTAGTCACGACCGTCGAGTAGCAATTGCGCGCCGGCCTGTACACCTTGCTCGATATAGCCGCTGATGCGCTCCAGGGCGGCCCGCGACACGATCGGGCCCATCTCGGCTTTTAAGTCGCGGCCATCAGTGATGCGCAGCGTCTTGGCGCGCTCGCTCAAGGCGGCGATGACCTTATCCCCCACATCCCCCACCAGCACCGCCACCGAAATGGCCATGCAGCGCTCGCCGGCGCTACCGTAGGCAGCGCCCATCAGTGCATCGACGGTGCGCTCGATATCGGCGTCGGGCATCACCACCATGTGGTTTTTCGCCCCGCCCAGGCCTTGTACGCGCTTGCCGTTGCGGGCGCCGCTCTCATAGATGTACTGGGCAATCGGCGTAGAACCGACAAAGCTCACGGCCTTGACGTCCGGGTGTTCGATCAGCGCATCCACCGATTCCTTGTCGCCCTGCACCACGTTGAACACGCCTTTGGGCAAGCCCGCTTCACGCAGCAGCTCGGCCATGAACAACGAAGCGCTCGGGTCGGTGGGGCTTGGCTTGAGGATGAAGGTGTTGCCCGCCGCGATGGCGATCGGGTACATCCACATCGGCACCATCACCGGGAAGTTGAATGGCGTCACGCCGGCCACCACGCCCAGCGGCTGGCGCATGGTCCAGTTGTCCATGCCACGGGAGACCTGGTCGGAATGCTCGCCCTTGAGCAGGTTGGGAATGCCGCAGGCAAATTCGAGAATGTCGATGCCACGGTCGACTTCGCCCTGGGCGTCGGTGAAGACCTTGCCGTGCTCGGCGACAATGATGCGCGCCAAGTCATCCTTGCGCTCACGCAGCAGGTGCAGGTATTCAAACAACACGCGGGCGCGGCGGATCGGCGGGGTGTCGGCCCAGCCGGCGAATGCAGCCTGGGCGGCAGCGACGGCTTCGCCTACGGTCTGGCGGCTGGCCAGGGCCACGCGCGCGGTGACGTCACCGGTGGCCGGGTTGTAGACGTCCTGATAGCGATCATCGCGGCTCACGCGCTGGTCGTTGATGTAGTGCTCGATGGTCGTGGTCATGGCAATGGATCCCAGGTGGGTAGCGTTGGGACACACGATAGGCTTTCGATTTGTTCCAAACCAGAGCAGAATCCAGAACTTATTGTCCTTTTATGCGAACAATACACTCATGGAAAAGGCTGAGATCGAAGGGCTGTGGACCCATATCCACTGGCTGTCGGTGCTGGAAGAACAAGGCACCTACACCGCCGCCGCGGCACGGTTGGGGGTGAGCAAATCGGCGGTCAGCCAGCGCATCTCCGATCTGGAGAAAGCCACCGGTACGCGCCTGGTGACCCGCACCACCCGCAGCGTGCGATTGACCGAAGCCGGGCTGTCTTTGACCCGCGAAGTGCGCAGCGCCTATGCGCAGATTGCCCGCAGCTTCTCGTCGGTGCGCGACTCCGTCGGCGAAATTCGCGGCCTGGTGCGCCTGACCGCCCCCGTGGCGTTTGCCCGGCAACAACTGGTGCCGCACCTTTCCGGTTTTTTGCAGCAGTACCCGCAAGTGCGCATCCAGCTAGACGTGTCCGACGCCTTGAGCTCACTGGCGGCCGAAGGCTACGACCTGGCGGTGCGCCACGGTTTCCAGGTGCCGGAGACGCATGTGGCGTGGAAGCTGTGCGATACCACCTCAGTGCTGGTGGCTACCCAGGACTACCTGCAACGCCACGGTGAACCGCGAACCCCGGCAGACCTGGGCGCCCACAACTGCCTTTACTACCCACGGGGCAGCGACCAACCGGCCTGGACCTTCGAGCGCGGCAGCAAAAATATCGAGCGCACCACCGTGCCCATCGCCGGCAGCTTTTCAACCAACAACAGCGAGGCCTTGCGCGACGCGGCGCTCAATCACTTGGGCGTCGCCTTGCTGCCGGACTTCAGCGCCCATGCCGCCCTGGCCAGCGGCAAGCTGGTGCAGGTGTTGAAGGGCTGGACGCTCAAGGGCGCGTTTGCCGATGAAATTTATTTGATTCGGCCCTACTCGCCCCATGTGCCCAGGTCCGTGACGGTGCTGGTGGGGTATTTGAAGGAAAAACTGTCAGGCGGGTTTCAATTCACTGGCAGCTGATGAAGGCTCGCTCCTACAGAGGACAGTGACCCAATCCTGTTGAATTCTTGCCTGATCCTCTGAACTTGAAGTCGATTGCATAGATAGCTGTTGCGCGGTGGTCTAGAGTTCGACGATGGGCGACGTACAGTCGCACCGTTCCTATAAGAATTTTGCAGCACCAACCGATGATCAGCAGGTGAGCCAGCCATGGAATTACGTATTAACCAAAAGGCCTATCAAGTCGAGGCCGAGGCAGACACGCCGTTGTTGTGGGTGATCCGCGACAACCTGGGCCTGACCGGCACCAAGTACGGCTGCGGCCTGGCCCAGTGCGGCGCCTGTTCGGTGCTGGTGGACGGCAATGTGGTGCGCTCGTGCGTGACGCCGGTAGCCGGGGTGGTCGGTCGCGAGATCACCACCATCGAAGCCATCGAGGCCGACGAGGTGGGCAAACGCGTGGTCTCTGCCTGGGTCGAGCACCAGGTGGCGCAGTGCGGCTACTGCCAGTCCGGGCAAGTGATGGCGGCCACCGCGCTGCTCAAGCACACCCCCGCTCCGTCGAAAGCGCAGATCGATGCGGCAATGGTCAACCTGTGCCGCTGCGGCACTTACAACGCCATCCATGCCGCCATGGATGGCCTGGCCGCCGGGAAGGAGACCGCCTGATGAATATGTCCGAGATCCTGCCCGGCGTTAAATTGGACGAGCCGATCAACCTGTCGCGTCGGCGCTTTCTCGCCAGTACCGCCGTAGGTGCGCTGGTCATCGGCTTTGGCTTGCCCCTGGGCTCGTCGCGGGTGCAGGCCGCCACCGGCGCTGCTGAACGCGGCACCCAAGTGCCGGCGTTCCTGGAAATTCGCCCGGACGGTAGCGTGCGCCTGCTCAGCCCCTTCATGGAAGGCGGCCAGGGCACCCACACCGCCATGGCACAGATCATCGGCGAAGAGTTGGATGCCGACCCCGCCACCTTCATCGTCGAAGCCGCCCCGCCGGGTGAAGCCTACGTGGTAATGGAAAACGGCCTGCGCATCACCGGCGGCAGCATGTCGGTGCGCATGAGCTACCCGACCATGCGCCGCCTCGGCGCCCTCGCCCGCGCCATGCTGATGCAGGCCGGCGCCGAGCAACTGCGCGTGCCGCTCAGCGAGCTGACCACCCAGCCTGGCCGCGTGGTACACGCCGCTTCCGGCCGCTCCGTGGGCTACGGTGAACTGGCCGGTCGTGCCCTCGATATGCCGGTGCCCGACCCCGCTACCATCACCCTGCGCGACCCTAGCCAGTTCCGTTGGATCGGCAAGCCGGTCAAACGCCTGGATGCCTATGACAAATCCACCGGCAAGGCGCTTTACACCATCGACCTTAAACTCGACAACATGCTCCACGCCGCCGTCCAGCACGCGCCGCGCCTGGGCATGAGCGTGGGCAGCCTGCGCAACCAGGCCCAGGTCGAGGTCATGCCGGGGGTGCATTCGGTTCATACCTTGCCAGGCGCCGTGGCGGTGGTGGCCGAACGCTGGTGGCACGCCAAGCGTGCGGTGGAGGCCATCCAGGTTGAATGGCAGGAAGCCTCTGCCGACTCGACCGTACGGGCGATGCCGGCGGATTTTTCCAGCGACAAATACCTCGACTTCCTCGCCGCCCAGCAGGGCCCGGCCCGCGATGACGAAAACCAGGGCGATGTCGCCGGCGCCCTGGCTGGCGCCAAGACTCGGCTCGAAGCCACCTACCATAACCAATACCTCAACCATGCCCAGCTGGAGCCGCCTTCTGCCTTGGCGCGCTTCAACCCCGACGGCACGCTTGAGGTGTGGCTGCCCAACCAGGCGCCGGATATGTTCCGCGCCGACATTGCCAAGCGCACCGGCCTCGCCACCGAGCAAATCACCCTGCACTCCCCACTGCTGGGGGGCTTTTTTGGTCGGCATTTCCTGTATGACTCGGCTAATCCGTACCCGCAGGCTATCGCGCTGGCCAAGGCCGTCGGCCGCCCGATCAAGCTGATCTGGAGCCGTGAAGAAGAGTTCCTGCGCGATGTGTTGCGCCCGCTCGCCGTGGTGAAGTTTCGTGCCGCCCTGGACGACAAGGGCCTGCCGGTAGCCATCGAAGCGGTGAGTGCCACCGAAGGCCCTACCGAAGCCCTCAGTGGCAAACAGGGAGAGCAGATCGACCCCACCGCCCTGGAAGGCCTGTCGGGCAAGAGTTATGCGATCCCCAACAAGCGCATCGCGCAGATCTACGTCAAGGGCGCGCCCATGCTCGGCTACTGGCGTTCAGTGGGTAATTCCCTTAACGATTTTTTCTACGAAGCATTCCTGGATGAGCTGGCGGACAAGGGCGGTCATGACCCGTATGAGTTGCGCCTGCACCTGCTGCGCGACAACCCGCGGCTGACCACCTTGCTGCAAGCGGTGGGCGAGCTGTCCGGTGGCTGGAAGCGTGGCCCCTACACCGCCGAAGACGGCACGCGCCGTGCACGCGGGGTGGCCATGGCTTCGCCCTTTGGCTCTCACGCGGCGGTAGTCGCCGAAGTGTCGATCGAGAACGGCCAGGTCAAGGTTCACCATATCTGGGAGGCCATCGACCCGGGCAGCATCGTCAACCCGGCGATCATTCAAGCCCAGGTCAGCGGCGCGGTAGCCTTGGGGCTGTCGCAAACGTTGCTGGAGGAAGCGGTGTACGTGGACGGTATGCCACGGGCGCGTAACTACGACCTGTATCCGATCCTGCCGCCCTCACGTATGGCGCAGGTCCACGTGAAGATCGTCGAGAGCGGCGAAAAGATGGGTGGCATCGGTGAACCGCCATTGCCCGCCGTGGCACCGGCGGTGATCAATGCGGTGGCACAGTTGACCGGCCAGCGCATCCGCAGCTTGCCGTTGAGCCGCCACACCTTCAGTTAACCCACAGGGAACGCCCATGAACAACCGCCGATTCGCAAGAACCGCAGGCTGGCTGGCGCTGCCCTGCCTGGTCGCCGCAGGCCTGCTGGCCTGGTACGTCACCCGCGAGCCCGCCTCGCCGTTTGAACAGCAACAGGCCACCAGTTTCGACCCTGCATTGGTCAGTCGCGGCGAATACGTCGCGCGGGTGAGTGACTGTGTGGCTTGCCACAGCCTGGCCGGCAAGCAGCCCTTCGCCGGTGGCCTGGAAATGGCCACGCCCCTGGGGGCGATCCACGCCACCAACATCACCCCCGACCGCGAGCATGGCATCGGCACCTACAGCCTGGCCGACTTTGATCGCGCCGTACGCCAGGGTGTCGCACCGGGCGGCCGTCGGCTGTACCCGGCCATGCCCTACCCGTCTTACGTCAAGCTCAGCGACGACGATGTGAAAGCGCTGTATGCGTTTTTTATGAAGGGCGTGCAACCGGCCAACCAGCCGAACATCCCCAGCGATATACCCTGGCCGCTCAACCTGCGCTGGCCCATCGCCCTGTGGAATGGCGTGTTTGCGCCCACCGCCACTTACGCCGCCAAGCCCGACCAGGACGCGCTGTGGAACCGTGGCGCCTACATTGTCCAGGGCCCAGGCCACTGCGGCAGTTGCCACACACCGCGTGGCCTGGCCTTCAACGAGAAAGCCCTGGACGAATCCGGCGCGCCGTTCCTCGCTGGAGCGCTGCTTGACGGCTGGTACGCACCCAGCCTGCGCCAGGACCCCAACACCGGGCTGGGCCGCTGGAGCGAAGCGCAGATCGTGCAGTTCCTCAAGACGGGGCGCAATGCCCATGCCGTGGTCTACGGCTCGATGACCGAAGCCTTCAACAACTCCACGCAGTTCATGCAGGACGAGGACCTGGCCGCTATCGCCCGCTATCTCAAATCACTGCCCGGTGACCCGCAGCGTGATGGCAGCCCCTGGCAGTATCAGGCGGTGACAGCAAACCAGGATGCGCCCGGCGCCCACACTTATGCGACCCGCTGCGCCTCCTGCCACGGCCTCGACGGCAAAGGCCAGCCCGAATGGATGCCGCCCCTGGCCGGCGCCACGTCGGCACTGGCCAAGGAAAGCGCCTCGGCGATCAACATCACCCTCAACGGCTCGCAGCGCGTGGTGGCGGCGGGGATGCCGGACGCCTACCGGATGCCGGCGTTTCGTGAGCAGCTGTCCGACCAGGAAATCGCCGACGTGCTGAGCTACGTGCGTGGCACCTGGGGCAACAACGGTGGCGCGGTCGATGCAAAAGCGGTGAGCAAATTGCGCGGGCATACTGACCCGGCGAGCAGCAGCCCGATCATCCTGCATATGCGCTGAGTGATGTATGAACCGTGGGAGGGGACTTGCTCCCGATTGCGGTGGTTCAGTCACAGTTGCATAGACTGAAACACCTATATCGGCAGCAGGCCCCCTCTCACATTTGGCCCGGGGACCTCTATTTGCTTTCGTCCGCCTTGCCTTCCTGCATCTGCACCGAAGACTTGCTGCCGCTGGTGTTGTCTTTGGTGGTGTTATCGGAACTGTCAAAACAACCGTGCAGCATGAACACACTGCACAAGCCCAGGCACATATATAACTTCTTCATGAGATTCCCCTAGCGATGTTTGGGTGATGCATCAGCCTATGCTGTATCAGGCTGGCGCAACCGCCCATATGTTCAACGCGCAGCCTCAGCGACTGACGAGTGGCTTGCCATCAACTCGCTAGCCTTTACGCACGACCAATTTGAGCTACCCTTGATCCGTTAAGGCCCGCTATCCGGTGACCCCATGGACACATTGACCAAAGCGCAAATCCAGCGCGCGCTTGCGAGGCGGCTGTGCAACTGCCGTGTCTCCTGCACGATCAATCCGGATAACAGCCTGTCGGTGACGGTGCTCGCGCCCGATGCCAACCAGTTCACCATCGCCAACATCAACCGTGCCCAGTATCACGGCGAGCCCGGGATCAATCGGCTCGTTCGGGAAATCCTGGAAGACATGGTGGTTTCGCGACAATCGTCCCGCCTCTCCTCCGTGGAGTAAACGCAAAAATCAACGAGGCTTGCCATGCACGCTGGTGCTGCTACCCCCTTGCAACGCGTCAAAATCGACTACCTTCAAGACACGCTGCTCGGCGTGAACCCCCTGTCTTGCGAGTGCATGGCGAAGGTCATGGAAGCGGGTGCGGGCGTGTCGCTGCAAATTCTCTCGCCGTGGCCGGAACAACTATTGAAGGCCCATACGGTTCAGATCAAAACCGAAGGCCGCACCTATCACGGCGTTGTCGTTGATGCCGGCAAGAACAACGCCAATGAACTGCTGGTGACCATCAAACTCCAGGGCTAGGGACTCGCTACAGATGGTCCCGGCCGGAATGCCGTCCTTGCCGTCAGGCACCAGTAAACCGGTGTGGCGACTGCCATTTGCGCCAAACTGCACGCTTATGAAAAAGGACCCGGTACGCTGAACGCTTGTTCCACAAATCGTCGCAAACCATGCGCCCCCCCTATCCGGTTGAACACCCTCCTCGGCAGGCTTTCTAGATGTTCTCGACAACTGCCCATGGAGGGAATCCCCGATGAACATTCACCGCCTGCAACCTGCACTGCCATCGCTGTGCCTGGCAATTTGCGTCGCCTCGTTGACAGCGTGCGCGGGCAACGACTCAGCCTCAAACGTGGTGGCGCCGGGCGATGCCAAATCGCCAGGCACGCGAGCACTCGATACCGGTGCCGCCCTGCTGCAGTCACGTCCGCCCATCGACGCGCTCAATGCCTACCTGGACGGCTTTCACTTCTACAACGGCCACCCCGACGTGCAGATGGAAGCGCACCACTACTGCGCCATCCTCAATGAGGAGGTGATCCAGTGTGTGATTTACGACGGCAACCGCAAGGACGCCAAGTTGATGGGCGTGGAATACATCATCAGCGAGCAGTTGTTCAACAGCCTGCCGGCACCGGAGAAAGCCTTGTGGCACAGCCATGTGCATGAGGTGAAGTCCGGCCAGCTGGTCGCGCCTGGCATTCCCGCGGTGGCCGAGCACGCGCTGATGGAAAAGCTGGTGCACACCTACGGCAAGACCTGGCACACCTGGCATACCGACTTGCACAAGCGCCTGCCATTGGGTGTGCCTCAACTGATGATGGGGTTTACCGCTGACGGCCAGGCCGATCCGAGGATGGTCGCCGAGCGCGATCAACGCCTGGGTATCGACAGCACCGAGAAGAAGCGCTCTCGCGCCGATATAGCCCCACCGGCCATTGCACCCGGGGCGGATGCCTGGCGCCACGGCACGATCATCCAGATCGACGACCCTACCGCAACGCCCCACCGGCACTGACGGCGCCGCCGGGTCATCTGGATTGAACAATCATTGACCCGCGCTTGCCACACAAGAACACGGCTGCATCCGCCGCCCTTTGCATGAGGTATTGCAACATGTCTTACGATTATCAAGGCTCCGCCAGCATCATCACGGCTTCGCGTCACCTCGGAACCCAAGCAGATGAACGCCTCAACGAACACGTTGACGTAAATCTGACAGGTAGCGGTAAACCTACCCTGATTCGCCTGGTCTTTGACACTCCACTGGAGTGGCCCGGCCATCCCAATTTCGTCATGGTGAACTTGCCAGACGGTACCTCCGTCGGCGGTGTAATCGCCCAGATAGAGCGGCCCGCTGACAAAGCCGGGTGGGTAGAATTTACCGTGGATGACTGACTGCCGCAGCGCTGACAGCCCCCCATCGAATTGCCCGATAAGTTCTTTGAATTTTTTTTGACGTCAATTATCTGTAGTTCATGAGCATAGGGAGGCCTCATGAAAACCAACGAGCTATTTACCATCAAGTATCAACTTCACGGCGAGCCGAGGTCCTTTATCGTGCGTACGGCACGCATGAACAATGCTGAAGCATGGCACTGGGCCAGTTGCGATGCCGGCGTGGCGGTCATCCCCAGGTTCGGTCAAAACAACCTCAAGCGCGTGTCCAAGCCGATGGCGGAAAAATACGGCATTACCGATGTGCGCTGGTGCGGGGCGGAAGAAATTCAGTGGGCGGAGGGTGTCACACAATGAACAGTCAGGTGCTGGATTACACAATCAGTCAAAGGTGGGATGAGGAGATTGCGCAGAACACCCAGATGTTTTTCGAAGCGGATCGACTGGATGCGCAGGCGTATAACATCATCGAACACTACAGTGGCGATGCAACGACCTGGGCGCGCTTCACCGAGGCGAAGAAGCTTGCGGATGCGCAGCGGACTGCGGCTTATCGAGAGTGGATGCGTATACGGCGGGCTATGAGAACGTAGGAGCGAGCTTGCTCGCGAAAAATGTCAACGATAATGCGTAAACCTGAAGGGACGCGGCGCTTGTGAGCCTTTCGCGAGCAAGCTTGCTCCTACAAAAAAGACACGCCCCGTCCGGGGCGTGTCAGTCAACAAAGCGTGGACTGGTTTGTCGCTATCGGGGCATGGGTGTCTACACACCTTTGGTGTGACGCCGGACCTGTGGGAGAGGGCTTGCCCCCGATGGCGGCCTAAGAGCCGACCAGGATGCTGGACTTTGACCGAGTACATATCCGTTATTTGAGTCACGGCTGCTATTGGTTCCGCTTTTACAGCGGGTCACTTTCGAAAAGCGCGAAAGTAACCAAAGCGCTCTTGCCCCACCACTCGGCACCTCGCCTAGGCTCGGTGTGCCCGTAATCCGCCAGGGATTTGGGGGGCCGCCGCCACGCGCCATCCATGGCGCGGGGCGGCTAAACCGGCATCCCTGCCGGTTTACCCCCCAAATCCCTGTCGAATTCCGGCCAGCGTGGTTTAACGGGGCGCCTCAGATCAAAAGCAGATCAAGAGCAAGATCAAGAGCGACTCGCTTCGCATCGTGGTTAGCGTCGGCAGTGGCTACAAAAGTTGTGTAGATACCCATGGCTATCGGGGGCAAGCCCCCTTTCACATTTTAACGCTGCTTGAATCAGGGGGGATGTGCCGATTCAAAGAATCGGCTTGCCCCCCGTCACGCCATAGCGCTCGCCAGAGATGTAACTGCCTTCATCCGACGCCAGCAACACATAGATGGGCGCCACTTCCACCGGCTGGCCTGGGCGGCCCAGTGGCGTGTTGCCACCGAAATGCTTCACCGACTCCTCGGGCATGGTCGACACGATCAACGGCGTCCAGATCGGCCCCGGCGCTACGCTGTTCACCCGAATGCCACGCTCGCCCAGCATCTGCGCCAGGCCGGCGGTGAAGTTGGCAATGGCACCCTTGGTGGCCGCATAGGGCAACAGGGTCGGGTTGGGCATATCGGAATTGACCGACGAGGTGTTGATGATCGAACTGCCTTGCGCCATATGCGGCAACGCTGCCTTGCAGATGCGAAACATCGCCGTGATATTGACGTTGAAGGTTTTCACCCAATCCTCGTCGGGAATGTCCTCCAGAGACTTATAGGTCATCTGGAATGCAGCGTTATTGACCAACACATCGATACGGCCGAATTTCTCGACGGTGTCATTGACGATCGCCGTGCACTGCGCCGCGTCGCCCAGGTCGCCGGGCAGCAACAGGCACTGGCGCCCTGCCGCTTCGACCCAGCGAGCGGTCTCCTTGGCGTCCTCATGCTCGTCCAGATACGACACCGCGACGTCCGCGCCTTCGCGAGCAAAGGCAATCGCCACCGCACGCCCGATACCGCTGTCGGCGCCGGTGATCAACGCAATCTTGTTGGCCAGGCGCCCCGAGCCTTTGTAGCTTTGCTCACCGCAATCCGGCACCGGGTCCATCTTGCGCTGGTCGCCCGGAACGGGCTGCTGCTGGGGATTGAAGGGTGGTGTTGGGTAGTGGTTCATCGGATTCCCTCCTGTGTATGGATACTGTTGCGAGGGCGTGCCGAGCGCGATAGTTCAGAGCAATTTTCATAAAATCGGATAACCGTTGCCGACAGATTTCCCTTTTTGTTGTAGGAGCGAGCTTGTTCGCGAAAATCATCAACGCTGACGTGTACTTTCTGAATGAACACGGCGCCTGAGAGTTTTTCACGAGCAAGCTCGCGCCTACCGTTGCGTAATAAAAATGTGCTATCCCTATGCGCTAGGGACTCATACATGAACGTGAAGCCGGCACTCGCCACGTGGAAGAAAAAACCAGAACGCCCATGACTGAACACCGCTCCCCCACCGCCGCAGAGTGGCTGATCCGCCAGGCCCAACCCGACGACGTACACGCCCTGGTTGAACTGGACGCCTACGCGGCTGCCCATGCCCACCGCCGCGTGTTTATCCACGATGCCGTCGTTAACCAGCAATGCCTGGTGGCAGTCAGCGACCACACGTGCGCCGGGTACCTGGTGCTCACCCACGACTTTTTCGATCACGGCTTTATTGCCCTTGTGGTGGTATCACCGACCTACCAGCGCCAGGGTGTGGCCCTGCGCCTGCTGGCGGCGGCCGAGGCGGCCTGCAAGACGCCGAAGTTGTTCGCCTCCACCAACGCCTCCAACCGCGCGTCCCAGGCATTGATGACAAAGGCCGGATTCATACCCAGCGGGCAGATCGAGAACCTCGACGAAGACGACCCCGAGTGCGTGTACGTCAAATTCCTGCGCTGATCTGCATCAGGCCCAGGCGATCACCCACGCCGCCAGGTAAAGGCCCACACCAAAAACGCCATGGTTGATCAGGCTGCGCAGTCGGTTCTTGCCTGGCGTCGGCGTCCTGGACGATGCAAACCCGGCCCCCATGGCCGGCTGTATCACAAACAGCGGAACGGCCACTGTCACAACACCCCACGCCAGTGCAGGTACAAAGGTCGGCGCCAGCAACCAGGCATCGCCTTCAATCCACACCAGCACCCACGCGAGCACCACTCCGGTGACGTAATGCGCGATCCAACCCAGGGCTACTTCACCTCGAACGGGAAGCGCTTGCCCAATGCTTGAATGCGCAAATCGCCCCCGGCACGCATGGCCGACCCAACGCCCAACGAACGCAAAATTCAGGGTCGGAAAGCCAAGCACCTTCATCAGCAGCATCCACATATCCATCACCACGGTAGCCCCTGCCCCCAACAACACCACCTGTGCAACCCCTTCCAGCGCTGTCATACCTACCTCTTAGTCATGGACCCATTCGACCTGCGCAGGCATCATAGAAGTTGAAGTCAACTTCAAGTCAATGGTCTGCCAATGGATATCACCGAGGTCGTCAAACGCACGGGCATTCCTGCCCATACGCTGCGTTTTTATGAAAAGAAGGGGTTGATTACATCGACCAGCCCGCCCGGTGCTCGCCGTCATTTCGCAGCAGCGGTCGTTGAGCAGTTGGCGGTCATCGCCCTCGGGCAGGCGGGTGGCCTGTCGCTGGACGAGATACACGCCATGCTGTCACCCAATGGCCAGGCCAATGTGGATAGAGCGGTGCTGCTGTCCAAGGCCGACGAGATTGATGCCACGGTCAAACACCTGCAGGCGATGAGCCGGGGCTTGCGCCATGCGGCCGCCTGCCCTGCCCCCAACCACGCACAATGCCCGACTTTTCGCCGCCTACTCACCATCGCAGCAGCAGGAACCTTCAAGCGCGGCAGCGCCGGTCTCGCCAGGGTTCGGCCTGCTCACTCAAACACTGAGGCACTATGATTCGCCACTTTCAACCTGCCGACCTGGAACCCGTCCTGGATATTTGGCTGCACGCGTCCATCCTGGCCCACCACTTTATCGACCCCGCCTTCTGGCATGACCAACTGGGCGCCATGCGCGAGGTCTACCTGCCCAGCGCCGTGACCCGTGTGTTTGAAGCCGACGGGAAAGTGCTGGGCTTCAGTTGCGTATATGAAGACACCCTGGCGGCGCTGTTTGTCGCGCCTGAGCATCAGGGCAGTGGTATCGGTACACAATTGCTCAAGGACGCGCAGGCAGCCAGAACCTCACTTCAACTGAGCGTGTATTCGCAGAATGTTCCCAGCCTTGACTTCTACAAGAAGCACGGTTTTATCGCACTCAGAGAGCAACGGGACGAACACACAGGTCACCTTGAAACAGTGATGGGCTGGGCGCCTGATGGATTATTTGACCCACTGCCCTGATGACTCCAACCCGGCGCATCGGCGAGGAGTTGAAATGCCCTTGCGGCGGCCACCGGCATGCGTGTTCGGCGCTGGCCTATTGGCGATCAGCTAACGGTGTGACGCCTTGTTCAGGAACCTTTTCTTGAATACACAATCTGTGCATTTCCCTTGCGACCTAATTTGAGAACTGCGCGCATGATTCTGAGAAAAGCCTTCCTGTGCCTTTTACTGCTAAGCGCCGGCTTCATCGCTGGCTATGCGGCCAAGCCCACTGCGCAATTGGAAGTCACGGCAGGCCAACTCATGGAGTGTGGTGAAGTGATGATTCCGACGCTGGGTATGTGAGGTTAGAGCAGACAATCAAGGCCCCGTGGCTTGCAGGGAAAATCCATTGCGTCCCGCAGCCTTCGCCGAGTAAAGCGCCTGATCAGCCGCCTCGATCAATCCGAGCGGCGGTTCCAGACGCAAACCCGTGCCCGCGGCAATGCCGATACTCACACTGACGTAACCGAACGGGCTGCCTGGGTGCGTGATGTTTTCGTGCTGCAGCGACTCAAGGATCCGTTGCGCGACCACCGCCGCGCCTTGGCTGTCGGTGCCGGGCATGATGATCGCCATTTCCTCACCGCCATAACGCGCCACCAGGTCTGACGGTCGTCGCGCGCATCGTTCCAATAGCCTGCTGACCCTCTGCAAGCAAGTGTCGCCGACCACGTGACCGAAGGCATCGTTGTAGCGTTTGAAATGGTCGATATCGATCATCAACAACGCCAGCGACGTACCTTCACGCTGCGCCCGGCGTGCTTCCAGGGCCAGTGTTTCATCGAAACAACGGCGGTTCGCCAAACCGGTCAACGCGTCCTTCATCGCCAGGAACGCCAATTGACGATTGGAATCGAGCAACTGTTGCTGGGCGACGCGCAGCGCCTCTTCCGCCGCGGTTCGCCGGCGAATATCCAGAATCAGGAACCAGCCGATCAGCCCGGTCAGCCCCAACAAGCCCGCCACCACGACTGCCGACAGTGCCGCCTCGATGCGCCACGCCGCGAGGGCTTCATGCTTGCCCAGCGCGACGGTGGTAATCAGCGGCAGCGTTTCGCTTTTGCGAAAGGCATACAACCGCTCCACACCATCCAGGCTGGAGGTATGCGCGGTGGTGCCGAAAGGCTGATCGAAATACTTGGCGTAAATAGGCGACTTGGAAAAATTGCGCCCCATGTCCTGTTCACGGAAGGGATAGCGCACCAGCAACGTGCCGTCGGTGTAGGACAAGCCGATGGCACCCTCCTGGCCAACGTCAAGCTTGCCGAACACGCGCAGAAAGTTTTCCACCCCCAGCGTCACCGCGACCACCCCGGCAAAATTGCCCGATGCATCATTGAATCGGCGGCTGACGGTAACCACCCATTCCTGATTGGCACGGCTCTGAACCGGTGGGCCAATGAACGGCTCGGGGCTCGGATCGTCACGATGATGAATGAAATAGGCGCGATCGCTGCTATTGGCCCCCTCTGGAATCCGCCGGTTGGAGGACATCAACCAGCCGCCCTGACGGTCATACACCGTGATGCCACTGAGCTGCGGCATCAGCGGCTGCTGGCGGTTGATCAACGCATGGATACGCTCGATTTGCGCCGGGCCACTGCCTTCGGTTTCGAGGCGCTCGACCAGGCCCAGCAACAACAGCGCGCTTTGCCGGACGATACCTTCGGTATAGGTATTGAGTGCCTGGGTCAGGTTCAAACCATGCACATCCACTTCCGCCAGCGCGCGCTCACGCGAAGACAGAACCTTCCAGATCGTCAACGAGGTCAGGGAGCAACCAATCACCAACAGCAAAAGCATCACAAGGCGGGTATCGCGCTTCACGTCAGCACCTTAAGGAAGTCCGGTTTCCAGTCCAGCCATCATTCGAACGTCGGCACTTACAGAGGCCACCGGTTTCTGGGCGCAAGCATACAAGCACTCTGCTTGCACTGCAGCAATAGCACCCACAGAAATTTCCTACACCAACAGCCTCGCCTCGGCTTGAACCAGACCATACGGCTCACGCCCCACCCTGCTGAAAACTCAACAGCGCCTGCTCAAGATCATCTATCGCGCCTTCAACCTCTGCCACACTCGCCTCAAGTGAAACAACCGATGCTTCAGGGCCAGTGCAAGCAACCTCCAGGGCCCGGCACCGTTCTACCAGTGCTCACCTTTAACCACACGGGCATCGGGCCGATGGCGTTGACCGCGAAGATGCGCTGCATGCGCTCCAGGCTCAGGTCCTCCAGACGCGACTGAGTCGTCAGCACGCCGGTATTATTGACCAGTACGTCGAGGCGCCCGAACCTGCGGTCGATGGCCGGGCGGTCGCGGCACCCACTCCACGACTGCCACCGGTGATCAGGATCAGCGGTGCCTGCGAGACGTCAACCATTGAAAATACCTCCTTGGGAGATGGCTGTATCAGCCGATGATGAGGGTGCCGCCGGCGATCACCACGCACGCCAGGACCCTGCGCGCGGTAAGGGTTTCGCCCAGAAAAAAGTAGCCAATCAACATCGCGAACAACACGCTGGTTTCGCGCAATGCCGATACCGCGCCCAACGGCGCTTCGTTCATCGCGTAGATCACGATTGCATAGGCCAGCAAAGACACCAGCCCGCCGACCACCGCGGCCAAGGTACCGGGGCGCAGGCTTAATAAACTGCGGGCATCGCGCAGGCCGATGTACACCGCTGGCATCATCACGCCCCACAACGCGCACATCCATACGGTATAGGCCAGCGGCGCGCCGGAGAGCCTGGCGCCGATACCGTCGACAACGCTGTAGGCCGCGATGAAACAGCCCGTTCCCAGCGCATAAGGCAGGCTGGGAACCGACAACCGACGCCCGCTGAAAGCCAGGGAAATAATCGCCCCTGACACCAGTGCAATCCCCAGCAACTCGACGGGCGCAATGCGTTCCCCGGCAAATACCGCAGCCCCCAGGGTGATCAGCGCCGGCGACGAGCCCCGGGAAATCGGATAGATCTGCCCCAGGTCGCCCACCCGGTAGCTGCGCACCAGGAACAGGTTGTAACCGACATGCAGCAACGCCGAAAGCACCCCATAGCCCCAGCTCTCAATCGCCGGCGTCACCATGAACGTAGCGGCGATGAGACTGGTGAAGGCAATGGCCATGCACATGACAGTCATCGACCATAGCCGGTCGGCACCACCACGCAATAGCGCGTTCCAGCTGGCATGAAGCAGGGCGGCGAACAGCACCAGGAAGATGATATGAGTAGGCATGCGCCATCTTAGGCAAGCCAAGGCCCCGGCTTACAGCGAAGTCTGCTCATCACAGCATGAACAGATACTCATACCTCATTGATCCGCCCGTTGTACTTTCAGCGCCTCGCTCATCAGCCATTGACGAAAGCTGAAGATATGCGGCTGGGTTTCGATGCCCTTGGGGCACACAAAATAGTAGGCAAGCGGTGACGGGAACGGCACATCGAACAGGCGCACCAGGCGACCGTCACTTATTTCCTGCTCCACATGCCCGCTGCGCACCAACGCGATGCCATGGCCGAGCAGGGCCGCCTCGACGGTCATGTTGGTATCGCCAAACCTGACGCTTTCCCTGAGCGGCGTAAAAGCCAGCCCCACCGCTTGAAACCAGACCTCCCATTTCGGTGCCAGCTCGGCGCCATCGCGGGCCAGCAGCGGGAAGTCCAATAAATGGGCGGGGCTGCCCGGGGTGCCAAGGCGCCGCAACAATTCGGGGCTGGCCACCGGAAACACCTGCTCGCCGAACAAAAACTCCGAATACAGGCCCGGGTAGTTCCCCTTGCCCAGCCGGACCGCGACATCAGCTTGGGCGTCGGAAAAGTGGATGACGTCGTCCGTGGTGTCCAGCGCAACCAGCAGCTCGGGGTGCTGGCGGGCGAGGTTCGGCAAGCGTGGCAGCAGCCATTTCAAGGCAAAGGAATAAGTGGTGCTGACCTTGAGCCGTACCCTGCCCTTTTGCTCGCGCAGGTCGGCCAGGGTCGCCTCCAGGCTCATGAAGAATTCGCGCACGATGGGCGCCAGGGTAGCCCCCGCCGGGGTCAGGCGTAACGACTGGCCACGCTCGAACAACGCCAGGCCCCACAGCGCTTCCAGGTGCTTGAGCTGGTGGCTGACCGCGCTCTGAGTAACATGCAACTCCTGCGCGGCCGCGGTAAAGGTCGGGTGGCGAGTGGCGGCTTCGAAGGCGCGCAAGGTCGCGGTGGGCGGCAGATCTCTCATAGATAGGGTGTCCGGCGAGTTAGTAGTAAGCGCTGAGCATGAGCATTGACTCATGCTAGCGCTAAAGCACCAGGTTCGCGTATTGCTCCAGCAGCCGCGCCAGGTTCTGATAACCGCTCGCCAGATGAGGCGCACCAAGCCTGCTCAACGACCGGGATGTGCGCCGCGCCTGTGCGGCGCCGATCGCGGGATGATGGGCATATCGTGCAACCCGCCGCGCACCGCTTTGCACGCATCGGGCCACGGGAGATGCCGGATCAACACCGCTGGCTTTGCGCTGTAGCCGATTCAATTGCTTGCTCAGTTGCAGCGACAAGTAGCCCGCCGGGTCAGCGTGCGGGTGATCAGCGCCAAGCAAACTCTTCAACGTAACTAACCGGTGTTGTTGCTCCGCTTGCCATTGAGCATGATCGATTGTACGTGCCTGGCGTAACAGCAGGCGTGTATGCCGGCGCAGCGCACGTGTCAATGCGCGTACCTGCCTGGCTGGATCTTTGGGCAGGATCTGAAACGCCAGGAGGCACACAATCATCGCTACGATCCAGGCCAGCGCCTGGTTGGCGAAACCGACGAAATCGTAGGTGGCGGTCATGCCGGTGCTGACCAAGGTGTTGAAGCCGATCAGGTAGGCAACCCCTTGCAGGGCATGGCGCGGCTGGCTCGTGGCATGGATGCCGAACGACCAGAAGCCTGCCATGACCAGCAACAACAGAGGGAAGCCGTTGATCTGTGGCATCAACAGGAATTTGCACAGCGCCGCCGCCACAATCGCGTAGAGCGTGCCGCGGATAAAACCGTTGATACCTTGGGCTGGCGCGGCAGCTGTCGCCACCAGGGTGCAGTACGGCCCCAGCACCGCCAGTAATGTGGGCCCTTGATCCCAGCCGCTGAAATACCAGATCGCACCCACACTCAGTATGGCGAGCAGTGCCCGGATGCCGTTTCGCGCCGCATCCGCGTAATGGCGGTGATACCCCACGGCGCGTACCGGTGCGCGGCGAGCCTGGTCGAGGCTGGCGAAGTTCAACAGGGCCTCGCCCAAGTCCGCCAATTGGTCGTCCAAGCGTTCGCTGCGCAACCGCAGGTGTGGGCTTGAGTGGGCGCAATCATCCACCCAGCGACGCAGTTGCTCCAGTGTCGCGGCCGCGGCGCGAAAGTCGCAGCGAGCCTGCGCCAGGCATTCACTCAGTTGCTGCAAGCCTGTGCTTATGCGGGCGCGCAACGCGGGGTCGATTGCGGGGTCGGGGTCGTCCGGGTGCACGTCGAGCACAGCCGACTGCAGATGCGCCAGGCCGGCCTGAATCGCCAGCTGCCGCGAGCGGATCAGCGACGATTCGCCACGGCCGAGCCCAAGCTGGTCGTCCACCTTGCTGATATCGATCGCGAGCTGGTGCCGTTGCGTCGCCAGCTGCGCAGGCTCTTCGCCCACAAGGCTTGCCGCGAGCAGCCGGGCGCTGCGCGCACAGGCGTCGATCAGCGAGCTTCGAACTTTATGCGCCATGGTCTTGGCGCTGAACAGCGTCGCTACCAGGCTCAAGCTGAGCACGCCGAGCGCTACCGCCGTGCCACGGATGATGATGTGGTCGAAGCCCTGTTCCGGGGCGACGATGGCAGGGCCCAGCGCCAAACACACCGTATAGCCCGCCACCACTGCCGCGGTGGCCTGGTAATGACGCAAAACCGTCATTGCACCGACGCACAGGCCCAGCCATATACCGACGCCCAGTATGAACAACAGCATCTGTTGTGCGAACAGCCCTATCAGCACGAAGGCCGCGACCATGCCGACCAGGGTGCCCAGCATCCGGTACACACCCTTGCCTCGCACTGCCCCTTGGATGGGCTGCACCAGCAACAACACCGTGGACGCACCCGAGAATGGCGAATCCAGATGCAGTTGGAAACCAAGCCAGAGTGCCAGGCTTGCCGCCAGGATACTGCGCAGCACGTAGGCAAGCGTGGCGGACGTCCAGGGCCGAGGGATCGCCGCGAAAAAGCGTGTCGCCAGGCCAGTCATCACATGAACGCCTGCAGCCATTGGGTGAGTCGCCAGCGCGCTGCGGCGCCCGGCTGCGTCACTTCGACACTGGCGGTCATGCCCGCCGCCAACTCTACCCCGTCCGGCACCTTGTCCAACTCGATGCGCACGGGCACTCGCTGGGCCAGACGAATCCAACTGAAGGTCGGGCTCACCTGGGGCAAGCCGCTGTCGTTGCGCAACTCATTGGTGTCGGCAATGCCTCTGCCCAGGCTTGCCACGTGGCCTTCCAGCAGCGGGTCAAAGCCCATCAGCTTGATCGACACCGGTGCGCCGATGAGTACACCCGGCAGCTTGGTCTCTTCAAAATAGCCCGTGATCCAGAAACTATGAGCGTCGACCACGAACAGGTTGGTAGCACCCGCCTGCGCATAGTCACCGGGCTGCAACCGCAGTTGCGTGACGTAGCCGTCCACTGGCGAACGCACAGTCGTGCGGTCAAGGTCGAGCTGGGCCTGGGCCAACTGGCTGCGTGCCGCGTCCAAACGTGCTTGGGCCACGGCCAAGTCACGCGCCGCGTTGTCGATCTCTTCCCGGGCGATGGCGCCGCCCAGTTGCGCGCGCCGCTTGAACTGCGCACTGCGCTGCTCGAACACACTCCGCGCTTCTGCGAATTGCGCTGCGCGCTGCTGCTGGGTCAATCGATAAGCACGCGTATCAATCCGATAGAGCAAAGCACCCTTTGCCACCCATTGGTTGTCACTGACCCATAACTGATCGATTTGGCCGGACACCTCGGGCGCAATGCGGATCACCTGTGCACTCACCCGCCCATCCCGCGTCCAGGGCGCCAGCACGTATGCCCGCCAGAGTTGCAGGCAAAACACCAGGGCCAGCACGCCAAGCCCCACGGTGGCGGCAGTTTTAAGCAGTTTGACGATAGACATGCGCGGCCTCGCTCAGCAATGGACGACCATCGTCGACACGACGATGAGCGAGACAAAAAAACGCGCCAGCGCCGGGTGCCACGCTCGGTCCAGCCAGCGACCGGCCAGACGTTCGATCAGCCGGTAGGCCAGGAGGGACGCACCGAGGTAGATCAACAAGGGCGGAAAGTAGAGGTTGGCAATGGAGATTTCGCTAAGCATGGCAAGCACCGGATTCGGAAGGTTCTAGCAGTCGCCCGCCCAAGGAAGGCAAGGCTTGTAGGTGATGCTAGGGAATTACTGCCACTGCCGATATTGAGTACACTGCCAAAATATAATCAAATCCGGACAACCCTGGATGACCTTGCATGACACAGATCCAAGTCGATCAGTTTGAGTACGACACCCTTTCCCAGCCCGCCGTAGCGCTGATGCTGGAACCCCAGCGCAACGACAGCGAGTCTGCCGTACACAAGCACCGCAAGGGGCAACTGGTGGTGGCGTGTTGCGGTGGCATTGTGTGTACGGTGGAAGATGGCGTGTGGATGGTGCCGTCAGGGTTCGGCGTGTGGATCCCGGGGGGCGTCGCTCATAGCAACCGCGTGACAGCCAACGGGCAGGTGTGTTTTCTGTTCGTGGAGCCCGGCGCTGCATCGCTGCCGGATCGCTGCTGTACCTTGGCGCTGTCGCCATTGATCCTTGAGCTGATCCTGCACCTGAGCGGCCAGGCTCAGGATTACCCGGCCGATTCACGCACTGCTCGATTGGCCCACGTACTGCTCGAAGCGCTTGAACTGGCCCCCACCGAACAACTCTACCTGCCTCTACCCGCCTCAAACCCGCTGCGCACCATCGCCCGGGCCCTGGCGCAAGATCCCGCCAACCGCGCCACCATGGCGAACTGGGCACGCCACGTGGCCATGAGCGAACGCTCGCTGGCCCGCCTGGTAAAAGCCGAAACCGGCCTGACCTTCGGACAATGGCGCAAGCAATGGCAGATCATCGTCGCCCTGCAAAGCCTGGCCGAAGGGCAATCAGTGCAGAGAACCGCTGAAGCGCTCGGCTATGAGTCAGTCAGCTCGTTCATCACGATGTTTCGTAAAACCCTGGGCACCTCACCGGCCCGTTACCTGCGCAACACCGTGGGTCTTACCTAAGACTCCAGCGTCAGCGCAATTTTCAACCGCAGATCCTTTTCCGCAAATGGCTTATGCAAGACCGGACAGCCCCTGAACTCTTCCGGCAGGCCACTGCCGCCGTAGCCCGTACTGAACAAAAACGGAATGTGGCGTGCGCGCAGAATCCGCGCCACTGGGAAGACGTATTCTCCAGCCAGGTTCACGTCGAGGATCGCCAAGTTGACATCCACCACCCCTGCCACGTGTATCGCCTTGGCGAGTTGGGCCACGGAGGCGACTACGGTGCACTCCAGCTCTTCGAGCATTTCCTCGATCAACATGGCGATGGTGCCCTCGTCTTCAACCAGGAGCACTCTGGTGCCTGGGAACGTGGTCATGTCTGGTTCTCAGCGAGCATAAACGAGAAGCGGCAGTGAACGCCCTCACGGGCGAAGTCGAGTTCGAACGAACCGCCTAGATCACGCTCGATACAGCGCTTCATCAACCGCGAACCCAAGCCTTCGCGCTCCGGCGTGGATACCGAAGGCCCGCCTTGTTCGCGCCAGTCCACGGTGAGCAGCGCGCCGCTGGGCTGGGGTCGCACGCTCCAGCTCACCGAGAGTGTCCCGGTGTCGGTGGACATCGCTCCGTATTTGAGGGCGTTGATCGCCAGTTCGTTAAGTGTCATGGTCAGGTTCAGGGCGACGCGGGTGTCGACCTCGATGGCATCACCGGCAATCACCACGCGACCGGAATCATGGCCAAACACCGGCACCAACACTTCCTGGGCCAGCACTCCCAGCGGCGTAAGGCCCCAATGCCGCTTCGTCAGCAGGTCATGGGCACGCGACAAGGCGAGCAATCGGGCTTCGAACCGGGTGTAGCCGTCCTTGGCATCCTGCGCGTTACGCGCGGTCTGGGACGCCAGGGACTGGACCGTGGCCAGAGTGTTCTTGACCCGATGATTGAGTTCATCGATCAAGTTCTTTTGTCGGTCTTCGGCTTGCTTTCGCTCGGTGATATCCACAAGCATGTTGATCGCGCCGATCAGATTACCATCGGCATCGTGCAGCGGGGTCGGATACGGCGTGAAAGACACGCGGGTGCCATCCGGACGCTCGGCGACGGCCTCGACGCCGCGTATGGCGCGGTTTTCCTTGAGTGCCACGGCCATCGGGCATTGGTCGTGAGGCAGAAAAGAGCCGTCGGTGTTGAACAGTTTCCAGGTGACACACCACAGGTCGCCCAGTTGCGGCGTGCGCCCCGACAACTCGACGGCCGCACGATTATAAAAAGTGATACGCCCTTCGGCGTCGGTGGTGTAGACCGCTGCCGGCAGCGCCTCGAGCAGATCGCGCATGTGCCGTTCGCTTTCACGCACCCGGTTTTCCATTTTTCGGGCCAGCGTGACGTCCTGAATGACCCGCACACCATAGCGGAATCGGCCATCCGGCGCCCTGACCGACGAGCTATGAACATCCAGATAAAGCGCCTGGCCATCGAGCTTGAACGCGCGTTTGCGCAACACGTAGTTGTCCAGTTCACCCGCCACCTGTCGTGCGTATAACGCCGCGTCCTGCTCGACACTGTCTGGGTGGGTGTAGTCCAGGAAGGTCATCGCCAGCAATTGCTCACGAGGGCGCCCGAGCATGGTGCAAAGGGCATCGTTGACCCGCAGCAGGCGACCGTCCTCGCCAGCCTCGGCAATGCCGATGGTCGCCGCCTCGTAGGTCGCCGCCAGCCGGTCATCGCTCTCCTGGCGCCCGGTTTCGGCGTCGTGCACGCGGGTCACGTCAATCGTGAAGCAACGTGTGTTGAAGAACTTGCCGTCTTCGAATCGCCCATTCGAGGTAATCGCTACGTGCCTGATGCTGCCGTCCTTGGCCCGCAGGCGCGCCGGGTAGCTGTTCAGGCAATCGCCGCTGCCGAGTTTATGGAGGATGTCGCCGATGACCGGTTCATCCACATGAAATTCAGTGATATGACGGCCGATGTATTCGTCCGCGCAATAGCCCAGCAGCGATAACTCGGCTTTATTGGCGCGCAGGATAATGCCTTCGCCGCTGACAATATGCAGGCCCACGGCGCTGTTTTCGAAAAAGTCTTCGAGGTCGGAACTTTTGCGTCGCAGCTCCTCGGCTATTGCGTGGTGCGCCGAGACGTCCTGAAAGCAATTGATCGCGCCCTGGATTCGTCCATGGCGATCGCTAAGCGTGCGGATATTCATGAGCGCTACGAATCGAGATCCGTCAGGGCGCTCGATCAAGACTTCCTGGTTACGCGCACACAGGCCAGCGTTGAGCGTCGACGCCATCGGACATTCGTCGACCGCCAATGGAGCGCCGTCTGTCGTATAAAGTCGATATGAGCCGCAATAGCGGTCGCCATGCTTACCGAGGGCTGGTGTTCGTCCCCACAAACTAACCGCTTCGCTGTTGAACCTGACGAGCCACCCGTCGCGGTCACAGAGGTAAATTGCCCCCGGAATCACATCGAGCAAGTGAGTCCCCATCGCGACCAGGCTCTCGTATTCACTGGGTTCGCGTGTGGTTGTGGGGGGCTGGTCAACATTCAACATACTTGATCCTCAATGCACCTGTGTTGAAAAACGCGACTGCTATTGCCGCCTTTCGCTCTTCCCTGAGTGTATGTACCGAGAAAGCATTCCACCTTGGATAAATTTCATTCACACGCAAGACTTTGCCTCGGACGCTGGAAGCGCCGAATGGGAACGAAACATGAAGCCTACCGCTCAGTATAGTGTTGCCGCTTCGAGTTTATCAGCCGACGTAGCATGAGGAGAGACTGTGTCCACTTCCAAGCTGACCTCGCGTGTTCTCAATACACCGCGCCATACGACGCACTATGTAGAGATGGGACCGGCCGATGGGCCATTGATGCTGTTCCTGCACGGTTGGCCGGAGCTCAGCCTGATCTGGCGCGCACAGATCCAAGCATTCGCGGCACAAGGCTGGCACTGCGTTGCACCCGACATGCGCGGTTATGGTCGTTCTTCTGCACCCGCGCCCACGCAGGCGTACACCCTTGAAAACATCGTGGCCGACATGGCAGAGCTTCACGACCATCTCGGTGGCAGGCCCGCCATTTGGGTAGGCCACGATTGGGGCAGCGTCGTGGCGGGTGAACTGGTCGCTCATGAGCCTCAGCGCAGTTGCGGTGTTGTATTGATTTCGGTCCCGTACTTCCCCACCACTAACGCGCTGCCAACGCTCGTCCCACTGGTTGATCGCTCGATCTACCCGGCGGACACGTATCCGGACGGTCAATGGGATTATTACCGCTACTACAACACGCACTTTGCGTGCGCTGTCGCTGACCTTGATGCGGATAAAGCCGCATCGCTGGCGTCGATTTATCGCCGAGGCGACCCGGCGAATATCGGCAAGATTGCAGCGAATGCCGAAGTGACCCGCAAGGGCGGGCGGTTCGGCCAAGCGCACCGGGCCCCCCTCACCCAGCCAGACCTTGCACTCTGGCCGCAGGCAGACTTCGCGCAATTGGTGCGCAGTTTCCAGGCGCATGGTTTCCGCGCTCCCTGCGCGTGGTATTTAAACGACGATGCCAACATTGAGTATGCACACCGGGCGTGCAATGGCGGCCTCTTGTCATTGCCAGTGTTGTTTGTGAACGGCGATTACGATCAGATGAACACCATCAAAGGTAATCATCTGGGCGATCCAATGCGAGCGGCCTGCGTAGATCTCACCGTGGCGAGCCTACCCGGCGGGCATTGGTTGCCGGTGGAATGCAAGGTCGAACTCGTTGAAGCCATAAGCACCTGGCTACGCAAGCTCAGGTCCCACTCTTGACCTTGCTCCAGACCCGCGTACGCACGCGCTCCAGTTTCAAGGGCAGCGGCTCCAGCGCAAATAGCGTATCCAGCACTGCCTTGGAAGGATAAACCCCAGGATTATCGCGCACCTTCGCATCAACCAGCCCTTTGGCGTCCTTGTTGGCATTGGCATAGCTGAGGTAATTGGACGACGCGGCAATCACCGGCGGGCGCAGCATGTAGTCGATGAACGCCAGGCCCTGCTGGGGATTCGGTGCATCGTTGAGCAGCACCAGGTTTTCCACCCAGATCGGCGCGCCTTCCTTGGGAATGCTGTACTGGATCCGGCGACCATTGCCGGCGGCATCGGCAGCTTTGCGAGCGTCCATCACGCCGCCCGCCCAGCCGACGACGGCGCAGATATCACCGTTGGCCAGATCGGTGTTAAAGCGCGAGGAGTCGAAGTAGCGAATGTGCGGGCGCAGTTTCAACAACAGGGCCTGGGCCTTGAGGTAGTCTTCCGGGTTCTGGCTGTTATAGGGCAACCCCAGATAGTGCAAGGCGATCGGGATGATTTCAGCGGGCGCATCCAGCATCGCCACGCCGCACTCGCCCAGCCTGGCGAGGTTTTCTTCTTTGAAAATCAGGTCCCAGGAATCTACCGGTGCGTTGTCACCCAGGAGCGCGTGGACTTTGGCGACGTCGTAACCGATGCCGGTGGTGCCCCACAGATAAGGCACGGCAAAACGATTACCGGGGTCGTTGCTGCTGACCTTGGCCAGGATATCCGGATCCAGATGTGACAGGTTGGGCAGTTGCGAGCGATCCAGTTCCTTGAGCACGCCGGCCTTGATCAGGTTCGGCAACAGGTCGCCGGTAGCGACCACCACGTCATAGCCACTGCGCCCGGCCATGAGTTTGCTTTGCATGACCTCGCTGTTGTCGAACACGTCGTAGGCCGATTGAATGCCGGTCTGCGCCTGGAAATCCTTCAGCGTGTTGGGTGCAATGAAGTCATACCAGTTATAGATATTGACCTTCGGCTCCGCCGCCTGAGCGCATGCCATTGCGCCGCTGATAACGGCAGCCAGCCCCCATTGCATGCATCGAATAGCGATCATCACGAACTCCTGGGCCGGCACCTGCGCACCAGCTGATTATTGTTATGGAGGGTACAAACGCAGTCAGCGAATCAGCAGTTCACGGCGGCCGTCGGGGTGCTCCACAGCCTCGCCTTGCAACAGCAACCGACGATCATTGAGGTAGTGATAATCCCTGCGGGCCGCATTGATTTGAGTAAGGTCCAGACTGATCACCTGGCGTGTTTCTTCGCGCCCGGCTTCGTACAGCAGGCGACCAAACGGGTCGACCACCGTGCTGCCGCCAGCAAACACCAGGCCTTCATCACCCTGCCCCGCGCGGTTGACCATCACGCTGAACAGCTGATTTTCCTGGGCCCTGGCCATGATCGCGGTGCGATGCACCGGGCCGTAGGGGTCCATGTTGCCGTTGGTGACGATGATCAATTCAGCACCCAGTTGCGCCAGCGCCCGCGCCGTTTCCGGCAGCTCGATGTCGTAGCAGATCAGCAGGCCGACACGCACGCCGTTCCACAGCGTAGTGACGAAGCGATCGCCTGGCGTGATGTCGGCGCGCTCGGAGGGCCACAGATGGGTTTTGCGATAGCGCAGGGCAATACCCTCGGGTGTGATCAATACCGAGGTGTTGTAATAGGCGTCCGCATCACGTTCGACCAAGCCAATCACAACCGACACATTGCGTTGGCGCACCGCCTGCTGCACGGTTTGCAGCGTCGGGCCGTCCAGAGGCTCGGCGACCTTGGCCAGTTGTTCGCCACCGACGAAGCCCATCAAATGGGTTTCCGGAAATACCAGCAAGTCGGTATCCGCGTTGCAGTTGGCGATGGTCTCCAAGGTGCGTCCCAGGTTATAAGCGGTATCACCGTCGCGGCCGGCTAACTGCAAGAGTTCGATGTTCATGGCAGGTCCTTGGGCAAAGTGGAAACCCGAATTTACCCGGGCCTTCAAATGAGTATGGGGTGCAGCGCAATGGGAAAAAATCACTTCAATGGGGTACCCCGCAATGGGTAGTCAAACCAATCTGACCTTGCAGGATGTGGCCTGGCATGACGCGGTCGGGCGGCTGATCGAAAACCTCGACCAACCGCACTTCTGGGTATCCATGACGCGTTTGCTCGGGCGCTATGTGCCGGTGGACAGCTGGGTGGTACTGATCTTCAACCCTGGCAGGCCACTGGTACTGGCTGAATCGCCTACGGAGGAAGGCGGCACCGACTCGCTGTTCCAGGACTATCTCAAGGGGCTTTACCTGCTCGATCCGTTTTACCTGGCCAATCGCGAATCACCGCGAAGTGGGCTGTTTCAACTGGACGACGTTGCCCCCGAGTGTTTTGAGCAGACCGATTATTACCAGCGCTACTTCCGCCTGAACGTGGTCGCCGATGAGATACATCTCAATGTGCAACTCGATCCCCAGCGCACTCTGAGCCTGTCGTTGGGCAGCCGTTGCCGCTTCAGCCAGGAGCAACTGGCACTGCTGCGGTTGATCCAGCCCTGGGTGGCCGGCCTGATGCGTCAGCGCTGCGTGTTTGAACAGGCTTCGAACAGCGCGCCGTCAGCAGAGCCGTCAACGGACTGGCAAGAGCGCCTGCTGTCACCGACGCTGCAGATCAGCTCGGCGTTGTCGAGCCGTGAAGCCGAGGTAGCGCAGTTGATGCTCAGTGGCTGCTCGAACAAAGAGATCGCCCGCAAGCTGGCGATCTCTGCCGAAACGGTCAAGGTGCATCGCAAGCACATGTACAACAAGCTGGGGATCAAATCCCAGTCCGAGCTGTTCCTATTGTTCCTTCAGGCTCAGGAGTGAACAGCAGCCGTCCAACCCACCTTCGTCATCGCCGCCAGCAATTGTTCAGGTTTGAGCGCCAGTGCTTGTCGGCCACGGCCCTGCAGGTCGTTGGCGGCCAACAGAGCATTGAGAATTGCTTCCTCGACGGCGTCCGCAGCGGCCACAAACAACGCGGAGATGTAGTCGTTATTGACCATCTGTAAGGCCGTGGTCGGCGGGCCGGGTTGCCCGAGATTAGCAACCGGCAAGCCGGTATTGCCTACAGAGAACGCGATGAAGATGTCGCCGCTGTCGTCTTCGGTGCCGCCACCGACCCGCGCCAAACCGATACTCGCACGCTGTGCCAGGCGTGTGCATTGATGGGGCAGCAAGGGCGCGTCGGTGGCGATGGTGATCACGATAGACCCCATGCCAGGCACGCCGACGTTCACCGGCCCGTCATAAGGCGAAGGCGTGTCCTGCAATACGCTGCCCACCGGGTAACCCGCCACGCGCAAGGCGCTGCGTACGCCGTAGTTGGCCTGCACCAGTGCGCCCACGGTCCAGCCGCCCTCTTCGGCGCTCAGCACGCGAGACGACGTACCAATCCCACCTTTGAATTCATGGCAGATCATCCCGTTACCGCCGCCCACGCAGCCTTCCTGCACCGGGCCGCTGTGTGCATCCGCCAATGCGGCGTGCACATGCTCGGCGGTGACGTGCTGGTCCCAGATATCGCTCAAAATGCCATCGTAGGTTTCCAGCACCACCGGCATGCACCAATAGGTGTGTTGCTTGCCCATTTCACGTTCGGCGGCCACCAGTGCATCACGTACCACGCCGACGCTGTGGGTATTGGTGTAGGCAATGGGTGTGGTCAGCAAGCCTGCTTCGCGAATCCACTCCAGACCGGTGGCGTCGCCGTTGCCGTTGAGCACGTGAACGCCGGCGAAACACGGCGCCAGATGAGCTGCGACCGGCCGCGGCTCGATGATGGTCACACCGGTATGCATCGAGCCGTCGGTGCTTTCGGCATTGAGGGTGTGATGGCCGACGCGAACGCCGGGCACGTCGGTGATGGCGTTGAACGCCCCGGGTGTGCCCGTGCCAATCGTGATGCCCAGGTCTCGTAAGCGCATGTTTTTACTCTCGATAAGCCCGTGAAGAATTGGCTCAAGTCTAGGTAGTCGGCCAGCCGTTGACGATAACCCACAGTTGTTACCCCCGATGAGTTAGGTCGGCCCCGCTTTGGACGATGGCAAATGAAGCCTGGGGTTTCGGGCATGGTGCCAATCGCACCGGTCCGTATCATTTGCCAATGGGCAAAGCCCTCTAAACCGCATTCACATCCCGCTTGCAAACATTCACTCGGCAAAAGCCCTGAGCGCTGGGCTGGGAGACTCATGTCCGTCGATATCACTAAACACGGCTCAAAAGGCTTGATGTTTTTTCTCGCGCTGTCACTGACCGCAGCGCTCATGAACAGCAGCGCACCCACGCCGCTGTACCCTTTTTACCAAGAACACCTGCAGATCAACGCTGTGGACCTGACGTTTATATTCGGCGCCTACGGTGCCGGTGTTTTGCTGGCTTTGATGACCCTGGCGCGCATCGCCGGCCATGTCAAAGACCAGCGTTTTTTGCTGCTCCCAGCCATTGCACTGGTGCTGATCGGCGCCTGGTTGTGCGCCGAATGCGATTCGTTGTGGGCCCTATGTGCGGCCCGCGCCATCTCGGGGCTTGGCGCAGGGATCATGACCACCGCGGTGAACGTGACGCTGGTGCGGTTCGGTCCGCTCGACAACGGCAAGTTGGCGGCGACGCTGGCCACCTTGGCAATGATCCTGGGGTTGGCTTTCGGCCCAGTGCTCAGCGGCGTGGCACTGCAACTGAACCTGTACCCGGCCAGCCTGCCCTTCTGGTCGATCATGGCCCTGGTCGCTGTCGCCGCCCTCGGCGTACTGGCGCTCTGGCCCCGCCACGCCCTCCAGGCCCACACCGCCGCTCACACTGCACAAGCGTCGTTACGTGAAGGCCTGCGGGGTATTGGTCGGCCCTTCCACTTGTGCGCGTGGTCGGTGTTTTTCAGCTGGTCGTTCACGGCCTGCGTCTTCGTGATTGGCCCCGGCGCTGCCGAACAGCAACTGGGCTTGAGTGACCGCGGCATGTTTGGCTACAGCATGGCGGTGTACCTGTTGATCGCCGGGGCCAGCCAGCTGTATTGCAAACGCCTGGATGCAGCGCGTGCATTGCGTTCTGGGCTGCTCGCCCAGTGTGCGGCCTTCCTGCTCCTGCTGACGGCCTTCTCGGTCCATTCGCTGACGCTCGCCGCGTTGGCCCTGGTAATCGGCGGCTATGCCTACGGGGCCATTTTTGTCGGCAGTGCGCGGCTGATCAATCAGCTGGCTCCCGCCAACTGCCACGCCAAGTTGGTGGCGTATTTCTATATGACCATCTACCTGTTCAACGCTGTGCCCATTCCACTTGGGCTGCTGGTGGACGCGATGGGGCTTGCCCCCAGCGTGCTCGCCGCCTTGGTCTTTTTTCTGGGGCTCGGTGCCGTGCTGGCGATTCTCGCTGCACGGGTCCGACTCCCTCATGCGCATCAACAGTCCAGTTGAGCGCTCGTCACCGTTGAGCCATCAGGGCTCTTAATTTTTTGCCTTACGTCAGTACCGGAATCATGCATAAAAAACTTAAAGTGTGCGTCACGATTGCTGCGGTGCTCGCCATTGGCGGCGCCGTCGGCTTGTACCGGCAGTCCACCTCTGCGCAACCTACCCAAACGACGGCCGGAACGGCTGCGCCGGCCATCCAGGTAGCCGTCGCCACCGCCACGCAAGCCGATATGCCTAACACGTTGGCGGGTATCGGTGAACTGGAAGCCACCCACCAAGTCATGGTCACCGCCGAAAGCGGTGGCCTGGTACGTGCCATTGCATTCCAACCCGGCGAGCGGGTGAAAGCCGGGCAAACTCTGGTGCGACTCAACGATGCGCCGGAGCAAGGCGAACTGGCCAGGCTTCAGGCCCAGGCCGCCAACGCCAAGGCCAAGTTGCAACGAACCCAACGCTTGCTGCCCCAACAGGCGGCGACGCAAGAGGAACTGGATCAGGTGCAGTCCGCCTACTCCCAGGCGCTGGCCGATATCGTGCGGATCAAGGCGCTGATCGATCAGAAACGCATCAAGGCCCCTTTCACCGGCGTGCTGGGTGTACGCAAGGTCAACCTGGGCCAGTTCGTGCAGGCCGGAGATGCCATGGTGTCGCTGACCGACGCACAGACGCTGTACGCCAACATCACCCTGCCCGAACGTGCCCTGGCACAGCTCAAAACGGGCCAGGCGATGAGCATCAGCGTAGACGCGTACCCGCAGCGCTTGTTCAAGGGCCACGTCAGTACCCTCGAACCACGTATCGACCCCGGCACCCGCACGGTGCTGGTCCAGGCCACGGTTCCGAATCCGGACAACCTGCTGTCACCCGGCATGTACGCCAATGGCGAAGTCCATCTGCCAGCCAAAAAAGACGTGATCAGCGTGCCTGAAACAGCCGTGAGCTACAGCGCCTACGGTGACTTTGTCTACGTCGTCGAGGGCGCTGATACCCAACTGACCAACACGGTACGCCAAGTCTACGTGAAGACCGGCGAACGCTCGGATGGCCGGGTCGTGCTGCTTGACGGCGTAAAGGCCGGTGATCGCGTGGTCACCTCCGGTCAGTTGCGCTTGAGCAGCGGCGCCCTGGTACGCATTGCGCTCAAGGACACCGTAGGGCTCGACCAAGCCGCAAGCCGCTGATACACCAAGGATCTGAAAATGAAATTCACCGACTTGTTCGTGCGGCGCCCGGTGTTGGCGCTGGTGGTCAGCACCCTGATTTTATTGATGGGGCTGCTGGCCATAAATAACCTGCCGATTCGTCAGTACCCCCTGACGGAAAGCTCCACGCTGACGATCACCACCCAGTACCCCGGTGCTTCACCGCAATTGATGCAGGGTTTCGTCACCCAGGCCATCGCGCAATCGGTCGCCACCGTGGAAGACGTCGACTACATGAGCTCGACGTCGACCCAGGGCAAAAGCGTGATCACCGTGCGCATGAAGCTCAACGCCGACTCCAACAAGGCCATGACCCAGGTGATGGCCAAGGTCAACGAGGTCAAATACCGCTTGCCGGAGCAGGCTTACGATCCGGTGATTGTGAAGTCCTCCGGTGAGGCCACAGCCGTGGCCTATGTGGGTTTTTCCAGCCCGACCCTGTCCACCGCCGCACTCTCGGACTACTTGCAGCGCGTGGTGCAACCGCAACTGTCTTCCATCGAAGGGGTCGGCAGCATCAACCTCAGCGGCGGGCAGACAATGGCCATGCGTATCTGGCTGGATGCCAATCGCATGGCCGCCCATGGCATTTCCGGCAGCGATGTGGCCCAGGCCCTGTTGAATAACAACGTGCAGGCTGCGCCCGGCCAGGCCAAGGGTTTGTATGTGGTGTCGGATATCCAGATCAACACCGACCTGGTCGATGTCGCCGAGTTTCGACAGTTGGTGGTCAAGTCCAGCGCTGCCGGTGTGGTGCACCTGAATGATATCGCTACCGTGGAACTGGGCGCCGCGTCCACCGACACCAGCGCCACCATGGACGGTGTTCAAGCAGTGTTTTTCGGCCTGAATGCCGCGCCCAATGCCAACCCGCTGGTGATCGTCAAGAAGGTAAATGAATTGCTGCCGGGGATCCGCGCCAACCTGCCGCCGGACGTGAAAGTCGCTGTGCCGTTTGAGCTGGCACGTTTTATCAGCGCATCGATTGATGAAGTACTCGGTACGCTGGGCGAAGCCATTGCCATCGTGGTACTGGTGATTTTCTTGAGCCTGGGTTCGGCGCGGGCAGTGATCATTCCGGTGGTCACCATTCCCTTGTCGATGTTGGGTGCGGCCGCGTTCATGTCGATGTTCGGGTTCAGCATTAACTTGCTGACCTTGCTGGCGATGGTATTGGCTATCGGCCTGGTGGTGGATGACGCGATCATTGTGGTGGAGAACGTTCACCGTCATATCGAAGAAGGCAAGTCTCCCACATATGCAGCCCTGCTGGGCGCACGTGAGGTGGCAGCGCCGGTGATTGCGATGACCCTGACGCTGGCGGCCGTGTATGCGCCCATAGGCCTCATGGGCGGGCTGACCGGCTCGCTGTTCAAGGAGTTCGCCTTCACCTTGGCCGGCTCTGTGGTGGTCTCCGGCATCATCGCGCTTACGCTGTCGCCGGTCATGAGCTCACTGCTGCTCAACAGCCAGATGAACGAAGGCTGGATGGCCCGCAAGGCCGAGAGATTCTTTCATCGCCTCGGCAGCGTTTACGGCCGGGTGCTGGATCTGTCGCTGCACCACCGTTGGGTCACGTTTACGATTGCGGTCATCGTGCTGATCAGCGTGCCCTGGCTATACAGCCGTGCCCAGACCGAACTGGCGCCCACCGAGGACCAGTCCACGGTGTTAACGGCCATCAAGTCTCCACAAAACGCCAACATCGACTACGTCGAGAAGTTCGGCAAACAGTGGAACGAAGCCATGGGGACATTGCCGGAGCAGAGCAACCTGTGGCTGGTCAACGGCAGCAACGGCGTATCCAACAGCATCGGCGGGGTCAACTTCGTCGATTGGGAAAAACGCGAGCGCAACGCCGACCAGATTCAGGGCGATATGCAGAACCGCGCCAACACCATCGAGGGCAGCAACGTCTTTGCCTTCCAGCTGCCTTCACTGCCGGGCTCGACCGGTGGCCTGCCGGTGCAGATGGTGATCAAGAGCGCCGGTGACTACAGCGTGGTCTATGAGGCGATGGAAGCGCTCAAACACGCCGCACGTGAAAGCGGTTTGTTCATGGTCGTGGACAGCGACCTGGACTACAACAACTCGGTGATCAAGATCAAAGTTGACCGCACCAAGGCCAACAGCCTGGGCGTAACCATGAAGGACCTGGGTGACACCCTGGCGGTGCTGGTGGGCGAAAACTACGTCAACCGCTTCGCCATGGACGGTCGCTCCTATGATGTGATCCCGCAGAGCCTGCGTGGTGAACGGCTGACGCCCGAAGCACTGTCGCGCTTTTATGTGACCAGCGCCAGCGGTGGGCAAGTGCCGCTGTCTAATCTGGTCAGCGTCTCGACCGGGGTCGAGCCCAATCAATTGACCCAGTTCGACCAGCTCAATTCGGCGATCTTCCAGGCGATCCCCAACCCAGGCGTGGCCATGGGCGATGCAGTGAAGTTCCTCGAGGCGCGAGCCAAACTGCTGCCGCCGGGTTTCACCTACGACTGGCTTTCGGATGCACGCCAATATCATCAGGAAAGCGGCGCGCTGGTCATGGCGTTCCTGTTCGCAATCATCGTGATCTACCTGGTACTCGCTGCGCAGTATGAAAGCCTGCGTGACCCGTTGATCATTCTGATCAGCGTGCCGATGTCGATATGCGGTGCATTGATTCCACTGGCCTTGGGCATGGCGACCATCAATATCTACACACAGATCGGCCTGGTGACCCTGATCGGCCTGATCAGCAAACACGGCATCCTGATGGTGGAGTTCGCCAATGAGATGCAGGTCAAGCAGGGCCTGGACCGGCGTGAGGCGATTCTGCACTCGGCGAAGATGCGCTTGCGGCCGATCCTGATGACCACGGCGGCGATGGTGGCGGGCTTGATTCCCCTGCTGTTCGCGTCCGGTGCCGGTGCCCATAGCCGTTATGACCTGGGCCTGGTGATCGTGGTGGGCATGTTGGTGGGTACGCTGTTCACTTTGCTGGTTTTGCCGACCATGTATTCGTTCATTGCCGTCGACCATCGTATGGCGGCCACCACACCCCGCGCCCGTGAGCTGGCCGCTGCCGATGCAGCCGACGCCGCCGCCACGGCCCATACGGCGTAAGGAGACACATATGCACCCCTTTAATACCTTCGTGACTCGCCCGCTCGCGCTGCTGGTCTGCTCGGCCTGGATGACGGGCTGTACCGTCGGCCCGGACTACCGGGCCAGTAACGAGCCCGCAGTAGAGCTGACTCAAAGCCCCGATACCGCCCTGTATAGCAGCACCCGCGTGCAACAGGATTGGTGGCGACAATTCCAGGACCCACAACTGGATGCGTTGATCGATCAAGCGCTGGCACGCAACCATGACCTGCGCATTGCACAAGCCCGGTTGCTGGAGGCACGTGCGGTGCTGGATCAGCGTCAGTTGGACCAACTGCCAACCGTGACCGCCAGCGGGGCTTATTCCCGTAGCCTGTCCCAGGCCAACCCCGGCCCGAGCGGTGAGCGCAACCTGTCCAAGACCTATCAGGCCGGCCTGGATGCGCAGTGGGAGCTGGACCTGTTCGGCCGGCTGCAGCGCCTGTCGCAGGCGTCTTCGGCACGCGCCGAGGCCGTCGCGGCGGACCTGGCACAAACCCGCATCGTAGTGACCGCCGACGTGGCGCGTCACTACTTTGAACTGCGCGGCGCGCAACGGCAGTTAGCGGTGGCCCAGGCCAACCTGAGTAATCAGGAAAAAACCGTGGCGCTGGTCCAGGGCCGCGTGGATGCCGGGCGCGGCACCGCCGACGAGTTGGCCAGCGCCCTGGCCGAGCGCGCACGGGTGCAAGCCACATTGCCGAGTCTGGAAACCCGTCAGGCGCTCAGCCGTTATCGACTCGCCGTCCTGACGGGCTTGCGGCCCAAGGATCTGCAAGCGCTGACCGACCTGAAACCCTTGCCGGCGCTGGTCACGCGCTTGCCGATTGGCCAGATCAGCGACTTGCTGCGCCAACGTCCCGATGTCGCCAGCGCCGAACGCGCTTTGGCGGCGTCGAATGCGGACATTGGCGCGGTGACGGCCGAGCTTTACCCACGGATCGACCTGGGCGGCTTTCTCGGCTTTGTGGCCTTGCGCGGTGGGGATTTTGGCGACAGCGGCAGCCGCGCGTTCAGCGTAATGCCCTCGGTCAGTTGGCCAGCTCTCCACCTGGCCAGTGTCAAGGCAAGGCAGCGCGAGGCGCAGGCGCGTGAAGTGGGTGCCCAAGCGCGTTATGAGCAAGTGGTGCTGAATGCGATTGAGGAAACCGAGGGCGCGCTGACGACCTATAGCCTGTCGCAGCAACGGGTTCGTAGCCTGGCTGAGGCAGCAAAGCAAAGTGAACGCGCAGCAGGGTTGGCAAATGCGCGGTATGAGGCAGGGGGGGCCGCGTATTTGGTGGCGTTGGATGCTCAACGCACGCAATTGAATGCCCAGGATGCATTGACTCAGGCGGAAACCTTGTCGTACCTCAACATGGTGCAATTGTATAAGGCGCTAGGTGGCGGCTGGCGAGTGCCTGGATCAAGCGCATCGAACTGACGACAAGCGCTGCAGCCCTTTCAGGGCGGCAGCCTCCACTTGACAAACTGTTCTGTAAATCGAAAATCATTTAATGAACTTACAAGTAAGTTCATATGTAACGAAGCATGAAAGCCAACAAAACCGTTACAGCACACCTCGTGCTAATAGCGCTAATTACCGGCGTAACGCTCTTACCAAATTGAAGATTTTATTGACCTATTGCCAACATCAAAAGGCAAGGGCCATATACGAACATCGCGATACCACGCAACGTTGGAGTCACCGCACTAGGTGAGTGCTTATTATGTCCACCCTCACATTTAAATACTTTCACATTACTCATCCTGGACGAGCTTCGCGGCATGGCAATGGGGAAAGTCACATATAGAAAAATCAAGCTGCTCAACACTTTCCACCGAAGATAAACACTCAGACCGGATTGGAGAGCCATGCAACGGCGCATAGGTGCATATCCGTAAGCTCCAGCCATATACTTTTCGTACCAACCCATCTTAATGGCGAATACAAAAACGACATTTTCACAGCGCATCAGATATATCTGATGCGCCTACCAGAACCATCTTATAGCAGAGACTGTGACTTTCAGTAAAATTTAAACAGAGACTCATGGCAGCCACTTGAGTGCCATGCGCCAGAAATAGGCTTAAAATATTCTTAACTCATCGTGGCCCCCATGACTCAACTGATGTCATTAACTTTGAAAACACTGCCGTGCGTTCTTTTTTTATTTTGCGGCAAAGCACTGTGCGCGACATGCACCCATTCCGACGTGCAAATAGCAATACCTCCGCTTTTAATAGGGACTAGTGACGCCCCCCTACCCTTAATGATTTCGAGTGCCTGGCATGAAGCTGGCGGGGCCATTACAGCCTGCACAGGATACCCTGACAAATTTGATTTTTACACGCTCGCCAATAACACTGCTCCCCGATCCACCCAAAAACTTGTCTTTGAAGGGGCAACATATGACATATACTTGAGCAACATTAAAGGGGTCGGCGTCATCATGAGCGCGGCCGACACCAACCAACCTTACAAGCCTTTCACCTCCAGCGAAATCATAATGTGGCGCGCATCAACAGCCACTTCCATTCCTGGGGGAAATAGCAAGTACCGAGTTCGATTCGTTGCGACAGAACGTCTGCCTGCGGGCCTTATAAGTCTTCCTTCTTTTCAAGTCATGCGCCACGGATTATTTATGGATGATTATTATGGCTGGGGAAAAATAACAGCCAAAAGCACGACCATCAATATAAAATACCCGACCTGCCAATTAAAAACACCAGCGATGGTAAAACTCCCCATGGTAACGACTCGTGACTTGGAGAAAGCTGGATCCACGGCTGGCGAAACCGCTTTTACCATAGGTTTAAATTGTGGGGCTGGCGTGACAGCCATGATGGTGAAATACACTATTACCGATGCTTTTTTTCCGGCAAACACCACATCAACACTGAATCCGGAACAATCTACAACTACCACCTCCGGCCTGGCCATGCAGATTTTGGAAAATGGCACCCCCATAAACTTCGGCCCTGATTCCTCGACCGCAGGCACATTAAATCAAAGAGAATTTGGCAAACTCACAAGCGCTGGCGGCCAACTAAGCAAAACATTTTTAGCTCGCTACCTTAGAACGCCATCCACATTGATCCCAGGCAAAATTAATACGGGCACGACAATAACGATGTCTTATCAATAAATCACTGCTGCAAGCCCTACCCGGAAGCCCACCCTCAACAAGCCTGGTCCTAGTTCAACCTTTATTTACTGGCGGCATAGTTCGATGTCGCCGGCACAGAACGCGCCCTGATGGCCTTTAGCGCGGATATTGAGGTGGTGGGCAACCTGGAAAGGGCCAACCATTCCAAACGGTTACACCGAAATCATAGAACCTGGCAATCGCGCTGAACCGGGTAAGTATATTACTAGCTTTACTGACACCCAAACCCTTTGGGTGGAGCTTATAAAGACAGGCCCGATCAAGCAAGGCAAGTTGTCGATCGCATCAAATGTCGAAGTCGTGTACTACTGTCCGTACTCCAACCAATGGGCCGTATCGGTCGCTGGCGTCAGTTCGGTAGCGGCTGCGCCCAAGTGCTCACTCTCTAACCCCGTGCCTCAGATAGAGCTGGGTAAAATATCTACCACCGCTTTCAACGAAGTTGGTGCCCGCTCCGCCCCCGTATTATTTTCCATTTCCCTTTTATCCATGACGACATGGCACGCTTATAAACCAGCGATGGCTACTTCGACCCGCCCGACGAACACCTCGACATCTTCATGGGTGCGGGCCAACCCATTCCGCGCAACTAATGCCTCCAACTCACGGCACACCAGAATCAGTGTTTTAGCTTTGCCGACAGCCAATGCACCTCGAATCCGATGCAATAACTGGACAGCCTGATGACTGCCCTGATCAGGACCCAGCGCTTTAAGCTCACTTAAATCGCGCGTGATAGTTTCAATGAACAGTTCGAGCATGCGTTCAGGCACGTTTATCCCGTCCGCATCGCTTGCCTGTGCCGCGATCTCGCAGACTCGGTATACCGTAGGATCAAGCACACTGCGCAAACACAGATAAAGTCCCTGGATATTCATCGGTTTGGATAACCAGTTGTTCATGCCCACGCGGATGCAATGCTCGCCCTCTTCACGCAGCGCATTGGCGGTGACGCCGATAATCGGCATATCCACATCGCGCTGGCGCAACGTATCGGCAAGTTCATAGCCGTCCATGAGCGGCATGTTCACATCCGTCAACAATACGTCGTAGGTCTTGAGTTCCAACTGCCGCAACGCCTGGACACCATCGGGCACAACATCTACCGTACAGCCGATGCGCTCCAGTTGCTCCTTCATCAGCACCTGGTTGACCGGGTTGTCTTCCGCAACCAGCACTTTCAGACCGAGCTGCAGGTACGTCACCGGAGTCTGCTCCAACGCAACCTCCGGTTCACCGCTGATCGCCATCGCCAATGCACGGCAGATGGACCCGACACTGTTCTGGTTGACCATCAGGTCCTGGCCGATGAACTGCGGCGTGCTACTGAAATCATGCTGAGCAAAGACGTTGGTCGCGCCTGAGCGTCCCACCTCGACCTCTTGCGGCATTACCGTCAAGATGGCATCAGGTGCTGCGCCCGCGTCATCGCCCATTACGGTAGTGTGTGCACCGTGCCACTCCAGCCAGGCGCACAGGTTATCGGTCAAGGTTGCATAGGGCGTACGAACATCGATGCACTTGCCTGATAACTGGGGCAATAAAGATCGGGGGGCCTCTAGCGTTTCAAGGCTCAACTCAAATATGAATGTACTGCCCTCACCCGGCGCACTGTCCACGGTCAACGCACCTCCCATCATCTGGCTGAGGTGGGCGCAGATAGGCAGCCCAAGCCCGGTGCCGGCGACGGTGTGGTGTTTGCTGTCGGCCTGGTAAAAACGCTCGAACAGCTGCGCCTGCACCGCTTCGCACATGCCTGGGCCACTATCGATCACGCGCCATTGCAGGCTCACCTCGCCTGCGCAGACTCCGATAGGCGACAGGAAGACTGCGACATGCCCGCTCTGGGTGAACTTGATCGCATTATTGAGCAGGTTGCCGACGATCTGCTGAATACGCAGGCGGTCGCCCTGCACCAGGTTCGGCACACGCGGGTCAACACAGCAGTAAAGCGCCAGCCCTTTATTCGCAGCCATCGCCGAGAACCCGCGCACAGTTTCTTCGAGCATTTCCAGAGGCTGGAACACGACGGACTCCAGGACCAACTGGCCCGCCTCTATCTTGGACAGGTCCAGCACATCGCTGATCAAGTGCATCAATACCGCGGATGAGCTATCGATGGTACGCAGATAGCCACGTTGGCGTTCATCCAGAGAGGTCATGCCCAACAGCTCAAGCGTGCCCAACACACCGTACAACGGCGTGCGTAGCTCGTGGCTCAGGGTAGCGACGAAGTTGCTTTTCTGTTCATTAGCCGCATCCGCCGCCTGGCGGGCGAGGAGCAACGATGCAGATGCTTCGCGGTGGGAAGAAATATCAGTGAAGGTACACAGCAACACGCTATCGCCCAGATATTCGGTGGGTGTATAGCGCACGTGCAAGACCCGCTGATCGACCAACAGGCAGCCTTCACCGGTAAGGGGTTTATTTTGCTCAAACAGCGGCCATAGCGCCATCATTGGTGCAAACTCGGTCGGCTCGCCCAACCATTGCGTATACAAACTGTTCTGCGTCACCAGTTCGATCTGCGGCCCCTTGACCACGCACAAAGCCAGCGGCACCGTTTGCAACAAAGACAGGTTGAAGTCATGGTTGACCAATAACTCCCGAAAGTCATTACTCGCCGGCACCACGATGCGCCGTCGATACCATCGGATGACCGACCAACCACTGATGACGCACAAACCCAGCAAGCCGACCAGCCCAAGCAACTGCCAACGTGCATCCAGGATCAGTTGTTTATAGGGGATACGATACAGGGCCTGCCAGGCGCCCATATCCCCGGCACTGCGCTTGATCAGCAGCCCTGAAGTAGTGAAATGGAAGCCGCTTTCATATTGGTAGATCTGCGGCGACTTGCCGCCCACTACACGCGTGCCGTCCGGCGCGACGATGTCGACATTGCTGTACAGCGGCAGATCAAAAAACTGCTTTTCTATCCTTACCCCGGGCGTGTCAAATTCGTCCCAATACAGCAAGGTAGCGGCCACCAATTCCCTGGGGGGGCCCTTTCGTTCCCACTGGTCCTCTTCAATGCGACCGGAGACGTAGCCCAGTATTTGTTGAATGTCCTCACCGCCCAAAAAGAAATGACTGGGCCGCCAGCGCACCAGCAAGTCACTGCTCAAGGGCGGCAGCTGACGCGCAGATTGCTTGACCTCGTTCAAGACTTGGGAAAAATTGCGCTGGCCTGGATGAGGCTGGGGGCTGATCGCAGGAATCGCGATGTCGAAATCGCTCGACAGATCAAACACGAACATTTGCGGCGACGCGAAGGTTGAACCGCTCCAGAAGTCGCCATACACATTTGCCAGCGCCCCCCCCAATTGCAGCTGTTGGCTCAATACACCGTCATGCGCGTCGGCGGCCTTGATAGGCAATGCCGCCGAAAACGTTGTGGCGACCTGGGACGCCTGGCCTTCATAAATGCGCATGTTGCCCTGCGTCGTATGCTTGACCACATAGGCTTCAGGGTTAAATACCGGTTTGTATTCCAATTGGCTGCTGGCCTTAATGGCCCGCAACAGAAATATTTCATGGTCGTAAGCACGACCCACGAAACGCATAAAATGATAATCGACTTTAAGCACTTCCCCGCGAATGACCTTGTAGGTCACCCAATAGCCGGCCACGGCGAAGAACACTAGCAACAAAAAAGACACCAACAGGCCGAAACCCAGGCGCAGCGAGACTTTTTCAAGTTTACCGACGCTCGATTGCCTATAGCGCATACGCGGTGCCATTTGCAGCGTTCATGAGGGTGCTTTGAGCCTTTGAAAGTTCATGTATGGTTACCGGACAACCGTCCGCTCGGGAGAGTCTATAGGCTTTTCATTAGTTGGTAAGATTAGTCCTACGCACACGCTCGAAAGAGCTGACGTTTATGGTTACGCATATCCCGCAAAATTGACTCATGGTCATCCCTTGCAGGGCATTACATGAAAACCTCAGCCGCACTCAGCTTAAGTCAGATTCCAGCCGCCCCGAAGGTTCAAGAGCCCGACGTCCAGGATCTGCAACAAGGGTTGGCGGATCACGCGTTTGTGGGTTTTTACCAACCTCAGCTTTCGTTGAAAACGGGTACGATTAGCGGCTTGGAAGTTCTCGCCCGCTGGCGGCACCCTCATAACGGCCTGTTGACGCCCGGTTATTTTCTACAAGCCCTGGAACGCCATGATCTGATGGATGAGCTGTTCCTGCGCCTCTTCGAGCAAGGGCTGATCCTGCGCCAAAAACTGGCCAGTCTTAACCTGCCGTTGACGATGTCGTTCAACCTGCAGCCTTCCCAGCTCAGCAATCCCATACTGAGCAACGCGATTAAAGTGCTGCTGCGTGCACATGAGTGCCCTGCGCAAAGCATCATCTTCGAGATCACCGAAACCGGCACGCTCAATCCGTGCAGTGTCGCCATGAACAACCTGTTGCAACTCAAAGTGTTGGGTTGCGGCTTGTCCATGGATGACTTTGGCACCGGTTTCTCGTCACTGGAGCGCTTGTGTGATGTGCCTTTCACCGAGCTAAAACTCGACGCCGGTTTCGTACACAAACTCGACACGCACTCGGCCTGCACCGCCATTGTCGCCCATACCGTCAGCCTGGCAGCCAGCCTGGGTGTGTCACTGGTGATCGAGGGTGTCGAGACCCCGGCCCAGCTCAAGCGGCTCAAAGCCCTGGGCGTATCCATTGTGCAGGGATATGCCATCGCCCCTCCGATGGCGGATACCGCGCTGCTGCCGTACATCCTCGAATACATTGCGGGCTCGCAGGTGGTGCTGACGTCAGTCTGACCCCCATTCACATCGCTCTAACTTCCCCCCCCACCCGCCACGTCCGTGGTCGACCTTGAGCCGACCAGCGCGGCGTACTTGGCATTTTGCAGTCAGGTATACGTTTTCATGTCCACGCTCAAAGCCTTCGTGGCTTTCTTCACCGTACTGCTGCCAGCTGTATCGTACGGCGCTGCCGCAACGATACCCATGCCGCAACAGCCCCTGCACTTGCTTAGCCAAGTGAGTCAGGAACCACAAAAGCTGCAATTACCGGAAGCAGACTGGGCCTGGTTGCGCCAACGGCGTGTCCTGACCCTGGGCGTGGTCGCACCGTTCACCCTGCCCTTCGACATGGTCTACGGCAACGGTGATTACGAGGGCATCAGCGCTGACGTGGCGACAATGCTCAAGCAGCAACTGGGCCTGGATATCAAAGTCGTCGGGTTTGCTGACCGAGGGCAAGCGATGGCCGCCTTGCGAGCCGGCGAAATCGACTTGATCAGCCGGTCCAGCGACTATGATCGCGACTCTTCTGACACGGTGGTGACGCTGCCGTACAGCGTCAATGCCCCCGTACTCTATCAACGCCAGGACAGCGACATTGCGATTCCCTCAGATCTCAATGGGCTAACCGTAGCAGTCTCCAAGGACTACCTGCCATACGCGCTACTGACCGACCGCTATCCTCATGCACAGTTTTTTACCTACGGCACCACCGCGCAAGCCTTGGCCGCCGTCGCGTTCCAGAACGTCGACGTGTTTCTGGGCGACTCGGTAACCACCCACTACCTGGTCAACCATAGCTTTTTCAGCTATCTCAAATTTATCCAGTTTGTGAAAATCGACTCAGGTGGCTATGGGTTTCTGCTCAAGCAGGAAGATCAACGCCTGCTGCGCATTCTAAATGCCTCGCTGACCACATTCGGCCAACTGCGCATGAGCTACCTGATCAAGCGCTGGACCGGCGGCGGCACGGTAATGCCGGACGATAATGTGCATCTGAACGCCCAGGAAAAACGCTGGCTGGCCCAGCACCCAGTGGCGCGCTTCATGATTAACGATGACATGGCACCCTCGGCGTTTTTTGACGCCAAGGGCCGCTTCAACGGTGTGATATCCGATTTGTTCGAGATCATCACCCAACGCACCGGGCTCAAGTTCAAGATTCAACGTGCCTCCAGCTTTGAAGGCATTCAGGACGCTTTACGCGACGGCGATACTGATTTAGCCGTGTTGACGGCCAGCCCGGAGCGGCTGAACCATTTCCGTTTCAGCCATCCATTCGCAACCAGTTCGTTTGCGCTGGTCGCGTCGACGGCTGAATCGGGCCGAGAGCGTTCGAGTCTCAATGCTTTGACCGGCAAGCGCCTGGCCATAGTCCAGGGGCATGTGATGATCGACAGCATTCGCAAAGGCTTTCCCACGGTGCAGTTGATCACCCCAACAAACAACCTTGAGGCCATGCGCATGGTGGTCAATGGCGACGCCGACGCAGTGTTGATGACCCTGTCCATGGCTCGCTACTACACCGCGCGCCTCTATGAAAAAGAACTGCGCGTGGCCGGTGTCGTCGACGGCCAGGCGGCCACCGCCAACTTCGCCATGCGCCGTGGCGAAACCGAGCTGCAGTCGATCATGGATAAAGCCCTGCTGAGCATCCCACCTGACGAGCTTAATGCAATCACCATTCGCTGGCGCGCCAATGCGGCCATGAGTGGCCAGAACTGGCGCGACTACAAACTGGTCATCCTGCAGATCATCTGCTGCGCATTGCTGGTGCTGCTGATTTCGATCATCCGAATCGTGCAACTGCGCCGTCAGATCCGGCGCCGGGTCGCAGCTGAAAAAGCCCTGAATGATCAGCTGGAGTTTTTGCAAACCTTGAACCATGCCATGCCCGTTCCCGTGTATGTACGCGACCGCGAAGGACGCCTGCTGTCATGCAGCCGCAGCTATGAACACGTCATGAAACTGTGCCAATCCCAGGTGCTGGGTAAAACTGCTTTACAAACGAACCATGGCGATATCGAACTGGCGCCCTCGCTCCACCAGAGTTACCTGCAAGCCATGGAGGATGGCAATGCCATCGAACAGCAACTGCAGATCACCATCGAGGGACAATCCCACTTCATCGAGCATTGGATTCAGCCCTTTCGTGATTCTAATGGCACGATCGCCGGGGTGATCTGCGGCTGGCAAGACGTCTCGCAACATCATCACCTGATCGAACAACTGCAGCAGGCCAAAACCCAGGCTGACGAGGCCAGCCGCGCCAAAACCCAATTTCTTGCGACCATGAGCCACGAAATCCGCACCCCCATGAGCGCGGTAATCGGCACGTTGGAGTTGGCGCTCAAACGCGCCGATCACGGCGTACTGGATCGAGTGAACATCGACGTGGCCTACACGGCCGCCAAGAACCTGCTGGAGCTGTTGGGCAATACGCTGGACATCGTACGTATCGAATCCGGGCACTTGAGCTTCTCGCCACGCCGGGCCAACCTCAAGAACCTGGTGGAGATGGTGGCGCGAGTGTTCGAAGGGCTGGCGCGAAAGAAGAAACTGGACCTGATTCTCGAGATCGACGCCGGCACCACGCTTGATGTCTCCATCGACCCGCTGCGCTTCAAGCAGGTACTGTCCAACCTGGTGAGTAATGCGATCAAGTTTACCGAGCGCGGCCGTATCGTGATCCGTTTAGTTTGCCATGTGGTGGAAGGGCGTACGCTCAGCATGCATCTGCAAGTGCAGGACACGGGCATGGGCATCAGTGAGGCAGACCGGCAAACGCTGTTTCGCCCCTTTGCGCAAGTGACTCAGTCGGACCTCTCGGTCCATGGCGGCAGCGGCCTCGGGCTGGTGGTGTCGCGGTCGCTGTGCGAGATGATGGGTGGCCGCCTGGAGCTCACCAGCACGCTGGGGCAAGGCACAACGGTCAACGTAACCCTCAAGCTCAAGCTTCTGGAACCGCTGCCTGAAGAAGAACTGCCAATGCCCGCGTTTTGCGAGACCACTCCAAGCTGGTCGATGCGAGTGCTGATCGCAGACGACAATACCTTGAACCGTCAAATGTTGCGCGCACAGCTGGAGTACCTGGGCTGCAACGTGATTGAAGCCGGCAATGGGCTGGAGGCGTTGGAGGCGTGGCGTGCCTTCCCGGTGGACTGGCTTATCACGGATTACCACATGCCGGTCATGGACGGAGTAGCACTGACACTGGCGATCCGCAAGGAAGAACAGCAACGTAACGGCGGTGCATTGACGATTTTGGGACTGACAGCCGACGCCCAGCAGGAAGAAATGGACCGCTGTCTTAATGCGGGTATGGGCGACTGTCTGATCAAACCCATCAGCCTGGCCATCCTTGAACAGCGCCTGGCATCACTGGAGCCTGCGGATAAGCCGGCCTATAAAGGCACCAGACCGACGCTGCATCGGCCTGAATTCGACATGAATCTGCTCCAGCCGATTACCGGCGGCAACCCGGCAATCATTCAACAACTGCAAGCTGAATTGATGCGCAGCAATCAACAGGATATCGAGCAGTTGCGTGACTTCAGTGAGACACGGGATCTCGCAGGCATTGCGGAGCTGGCACACCGTTTGAGGGGCAGCGCGGCATTGATGCGCAATGACTATCTGCTTGGGCTGTGCAAAGAACTGGAGCATGGCTGCCGAACCGGCGCCGAGGACGTACCGGCGCAGGTCAGGCAGGTGAAGAAGGAGTTACGGCGCATTCAAAACATGCTCGAGCCCTAGGCTGTGAGCGACTACGCCAAGCCATTGCGCTTGGCCAACTCGCCCAGGGCAATCAGGTTTTCCACACTCAGCTTGCGTTGCAGACGGATTTTATAGGTGCTCACCGTCTTGTGGTTGATCATCAACTCATCGGCGATGGCCTGGTTGCCCATGCCGCGTGCCAGCAGTTTCAACACGGTGATCTCACGATCGGACAGTTGCGCAATCAGCTGGCTTTCCTCGCTGGCGGCCTGGGTATTGTCGCGTAACTGGTGGATGGTGTTGGCCGGGAAATAGCTGTAACCCGACAGCACCGCCTTCACTGCGCCTATCAGTTCGTCCAGATTGTCATCTTTGCAGACAAAACCTGCCGCACCGGCTTGTAACGAGCGCATGGCGAAGTTGCGAGTGTCACCAGAGGTGAGGATCAACACACGGGTGGAAATGCCGATAGCCTTCAAGTGCGCGATGACGGAGAGGCCATCCATTTTCGGAATACTCAGGTCAAGAACGATCAGATCTGGAAGCAATTTTCGGATAATTTCCACCGCGTCCACGCCGTTGTCGACTTCGGCGACAATCGAGTGGCCTTCTTGCTCGAGCATCACGCGCACAGCCATGCGCATCAGGGGGTGGTCGTCGACGATGACTATGTTGCCCATGGTCTGGTTATTCCTGAGGTAATATATTCATAGATAATGCCTTGCATGCAGAGCAAAACAAAGGATTATACGCACAAACGCAAAGAAAGCCTGCTGGCTCAACTTGAACTATTTAGGGAATAAAATAAAGCACACCCAAGAACAAGCATTATTTGTAGGACAACGTAACTGTCACACCTGCCCTCACTGAACCAGGGCGCGCCATGGTCGAGGTTCGTATATAGCGAACGCTCATGGATTTGCTTATCATGCCGCCGCCATTTGGCATACTCCCGAACAGGCGTTTCGACGTAGAACCGAAGTTAACTGGTGTCATGCCATCGACCACCTGTAATGAGACACCCGAGGCCTTTTTCGCCGCATCAGCTAATGTGAGCGTCGAGGAATGGTTGGCTGAATCGTTAACATCGCTCATCGAATAACTGACCTGATAAGCTGGCGTGCTACCGGCACAATTTAACCCCAGTTGAAAGTTGGCAGCCTCATTGCTATCCCCTGGCGTAGAAATTTCCGAGAGATTTACTGATTTCAACTTTAGTTCAGCAGGAATTGCCAATGTGCATGTAGGACCATTCACAAGAAATGAGAAGGCCGACAGGTTCATGCCTGATTCGGCAACGAATCCAGTAGGCCCAGCACTTGTAATCTTACCTTTGACTAACCCAGCGCCATTAATTGTGTATACACCGGGAGTCATGGATTTTAACGTGGAGTAAAACCTGACTTTTACAGTAGCGGGGAACTTGAACTCGATACCTACCGCGGGGAATAGAAAGTGGGAATATGATGTACCAAACGGGCGAAGGATTCCGTCTGGCCCTGCCACACCGCCAAAATAAAAAACATCACGCTCGCTCGTCGTGTATAGCCTGTAAGATACGCCCTCGAACAACTGTGTCTTGCCGGAATCGTTTCCCGCTGGCGTTATCTCATTGCTCATCGAATAAGAACCGCCCCAGCCACTGCAACTAACTTGAAGATCTGCAGTGTGCCATGACTTCGACAACATGCCTCCGGTATTATTGGCTATTGGTGGGAGCGATGGGGTCAGGCTGAATCCAGTCTGTTGAACACACCCAGCAGCTACGACAAGCGGGGTATAAGCAGCCAGCAATAAAATAATAGCTTTGAAAAACCTCACTCATTGATCCTCAACATAATGAATTGCCACGTAAAATTACACCATCCTCCTTAACTACAGCCCACCTGAAACACAAGCGCCACGTATAAAAGAACGTCAAGCCACTTTCGCTCACCGAGACAAACACACACCATTGTACTGCTCGTACATTAGATCCTTATTAACTGGTGGCAGGTCATATTTAACCTCACACGCCAAATCACCCCACTTGACTTTAAATTCACCCACATCCTTCAAGCCAAAAACAAGCAATTTCGAAGCATTATCCACTAATCCAAGAACCTTTCCATCAACGTCATATGCCCGGGCGCCAAATGGTAAATGCGCACCCTTGCTGTCCGTCAAGTTAAATTGAAGCCTACGCCCTGACTCGACCTCAAAGTGAGTTTTAACAACTGCGCCGCGAGTCGGCACTACTTTCCTTGAACTTTCCGCCACTTCGATACTGCTGCCCATTGTACTGGTATCCAAATTAATCCAGTTATAACGGTAGGGCTGCGCATAAGGCACAACTGCATATCCCTTGCTATCGGTTCTTACCGCAGTGGATGAATCAATACCGATACCTTTGGTATCAGGTATTTCGACCAAGGCAAATGTTTCACCCACGGGCTGCCCCAACGTGACACCACCGCTGTGAACGACAACCGAACCTGATGCGCCGACATCCAAATGCTTGTTATCCCGACCCTGCCCATAGTTACCACTGACTTTGGCAGTCGGCGTATCCCAGTTGACACCGAAACTGGCAGAGCTGCCACTGGTTTTACTATGGCTGCCTTGCGCTGAATAATTAAGAGTATTTTCATCATTCAAGTTACCGGACAGCCCTGTCTGAATCGCAGACTCACCCTGGTTTGAGGTGGTAACGCTTGTGTACAGACGCTGCGAGCGGCGAGTGTCGCCAAACGGAATGCTGAACGATGCCGTCATCTGATTATCGGCACCTTGGCTCCCGGCCTGCCCTTCTGTACGGGATACCGCAAAGCTGTAGCTGATATCTGAATAATTGCCGTTGTAGCCGAACTGCCAGCGTCGGGTACTGCCTTGCCTGTTCCAGTAACTGGTTTCGCCGAGGCTCAAAAACAATGAGCCACGACCGTCCAAAGATTGGTTGACGTTTACATCAAAGCGACTTTTCTGTCGGCCATAATAAGGTGTAGCGACCTGCTCTTGTTCTTCAACATGTTGACTGAAGGTGCGATAGGACTCAGTGGAGTAGCGATAACCGACCATCGTAAAGGTGGTATCGGTCTGGCTAAGCGTCTTGGAATAAAGGAATCGCGCACTCTGGCCGACGTTTTTACGCCCGGAACGCTCTTGCGAACTGCTATTGGTGACGTCAAAGGATAATCCACCCCACGGGGAGTTAACCCCGCCCCCCAGGTTCAACGCCTTATACGCCTGGGCCGCTATCAGGCCACCGTAGCCGGTGAAATTGTCCGTCACCCCGTACACCAAGGTACCCTGGGTGAACTTAGGCGCCGCTTGACCTTCATTGGAATACTCACCAGCCGCCAGACTGTAGCGCGTGTTTCCACGACGGGTCATGACAGGGAGATAAGAATAGGCCTGGGAGTATTGGCGCTCGCGCCCGTCAGCCTCAATGATCTTGATGCTCAGGTCACCGTTGGACCCACTGGGGTAGATATCGCTGATCTCGAAAGCGCCCGCAGGGACAGTGGCCGAGTAGATGACGTAGTTGTTCTGGCTGATTTCAACCGTCGCATTCGTTTCCGCAATACCTCGCACCACCGGAGCAAAGCCCACCTCATCATCGGTCAACATGCCCAATTCCGAGGATAGCTGCGCGCCTTTGAATCTCACGCTGTCAAAGATTTCACCCTGGCTGTACAACTCCCCCGCCGCGAGCTTCCCTTTAAGGCTGCGAATGTCGCGCTCTACATAAGTGCGGTTGCTGGTGAATTTGTCACGTACGCCCGTAGAGCCTGAAATCGACGACTCATTGCGCAGGCGCCATGCGCCAATATTAAAGCCGTTGCGCAGACCGACATAGCGGTAATCGCTATTGTAGCCTTGGTTGATATTGCGGCTGAAATTGGTCTGGTAATTTGAGTAGAACGCAGTAATACCGTCATCCCATAATGACGGATCAACATACCCACGAGCCTGGCGCTGGATATACGCTTGAGGCATGCTGATCTGCAAAGCCAATGCCGTGACGTCGAACTCCACACCCGCACCAGGCGCAAGCGACTCTACGTCAATCAATGCTTTATCATCTGCCTTCGCGGCAATCAGCTTTTCCTGCTCCAGGCGAACCACGTTGACGCCCACTGCTTTGAGCACCGAGAGAGGTATAAGCGGCTTGACCTCGTTGTCTTTACCATTGGTAGCAAACTCAATACGCTGGCGCAGTATCAATTGTTGGTTTAGATAGATATCGACATTGTAGTCACCAGGGGCAATCGAACTTCCCTGCTCGAAATACTTCAACTCAACCGGCGCACCCTGTTTATTCAGAAATGCACTATTGAACTCGACCGCAGACGCAACCGAAGGAACCGAGGCGCCGAGGGCAAAAAAACCCGTCGACCCAAGACTTCCGAGCAGTGTCATCGTACGCCGACTCCCCGATCGAAACACCCACATAAGATTATGCCTCACAACTATCAACGTTTGCTCTTAAACGGCAACCGACCAGAAAAACCTGAAAGATTAACCAGCAGCCCCTTCACCCACATAAGCTATTGGTGCGCCATAATCGTTAATCGCTTTGTACTCAACGCCAAACCGCTCTTTGGAGGCCAATGAGTCTCCCGAACCAACGAGGAACTTTAACGTTGCGCCAGGGCCAATCATTTCTGCTTGAACCGTGTAACGCTTGCCTGACTGTTTTAAATAAACCTCTCCAAATGAGATATAAAAGGGCGAAGAATTACTTGCGACAAGCCATGCCTTTCCGGACTCACGAATCAGCTGCCACTTCAGTTGCTTGGCGGCCTCCTCCTCCGAACCTATAAGGCCTGTAGGACGATAGAAAATCTTGATACGTTGGCGAATGGCGATCTGTAACGTATTATCCGATTCTGATTTTTGCGGTATTTCTTGTACGTTTAGCCAAAACACAGACTCTTTATTCGCTGGCAAGCCTTTGCCCGCATAAAAAATGCGCAAACTTTGTTGCTTATTGGCCCCGAGACGACTAAGTGCTGGGGTCAAAGCGAAAGGTACATCTTGTTCGGAAACATTGGTCGCTGGCTCTATCCATGACTGAACCATGATGTCTTTATCACCATCATTTTTGACCATGATTGAAGTTTCTTTAAGCTTCTCCTGATAAACAATACGTGTACCACCCAATGTAATACCCGCACTTGAAACACCACTGAACAGCAACACAAATCCCGTCAGAAAATATTTTGATAGCAGTTTCATTCTATTTGGCCTGTGCAGAAGTTGGAGAAGCACTTACGTGCCTCCCCAACAAATGACTTACTCGTAGGTCAGCGTAAACGGCAGGTTGCCATTGGCCGTACCCGGTACGACAACATCACCGTTGGCGACGTAAGAAGCACGCAAGTTCAAGTTAGCCGAGTACTTAATATCTGGATCAGCACCAGCTGGAATCAAGGGGGCGTCAAATGAACCGTTACCTGCCAAATTGATCAGATTATTGCTGGCGTCATACAGCCCGATCCCCACGCCAGTAGCAGTGCCAGTAGTTTTCAGCAAATTGTTATTCTTAATATCTACGCCGCTGCCCGAATTTGGATCAAACTTCACCCTAACCGTCTTCAAGCCAGCAGCAGTATTACCGCAATCAAGATTGATATTGATCGCCGCACCGGCAACGATTCCGGCCTGGCTATTTTTCAACGAGTCGATACTAACCTTACCCATTTTTACATCAATAACTTTCTGGGTGACACCTGTGACACCGGTGCCGGCACCGGCACTGATACCGCAAGAGGCAGCAGTCACTTCACCGGTAAAATTGATACTACCGTCAGCAGCCATAGCAGATGTAGCGAAAAGCCCAACGATGGACGACGCGAGAATTAGTTTTAATGGAATAGACACGATTGTGTACCTCTAGGTTGGCAACAACAAGTAGATAAGCTCACTCTGTTTAAGAGTTCCTGAATTCTACTCATCTCACATAAGCAGCCAACCGCAGGGATCTATACAAGGCAAAGATATATCTTCATATGCTGTAGGACTAATCCTACACAACGTAAATAATTTTTATCAGCCGACATCTACCCCAGGCGGAGGTAATGAATGAAAGGATACAAGATATGGAGTAGTCGATTAGGAGGGGATGCTGATAAAGAAAAACTGGGCACAGACCGAGAGGGGTCCATTGAATTTCTTCAGATGGTTCACATTCAACTACAAAGTGAGTCACATTAACAGCGGACAAAATACTCAAGCGCACCCGAGCCGAAAAAAATTGGCGCGCCTCAGTGAGGCAACGCCAACTTAAAGTCCTGCATTTTAATCTTGCATATTATCTATAGAATCTAAAGCGCCCGACGGGCTTCAATCACTGCTGAGCGCGAAAAAATTCACGATACAAATGAATCACCTATTTTTACTTTTCGGCAAACCATACGTTTGGCACCCTTGCTTGTAACGTCACAGTTTTGATTTGCGTATAGGCATTCAAGGTTTCCCGACAAAACTCTCGACCAATACCACTATTTTTATAGCCGCCGAAGGCGGTGCCATCGGTAATGTTCGAATAGCGATTGATCCACACCGATCCTGCCTCCAACCGCGCTGCGGTTTCCATAGCGTGCTGCAGGTTGCTGGTATAAATCCCGGACGCCAAGCCATATTCGGTGTCATTGGCCTGGGCAATCATCGTTTCATAATCATCCCACACGATCAGCGACAGTACCGGGCCAAAAATCTCTTCTTGGCAGATGCTCATGTCATTACGCGCAAGTAACAAGGTTGGCTGGATGAAGTAGCCGTGCTCACTACCTGGTACTACTGCGCGACCGCCACCCGCAAGCAGCTCGGCGCCCTCCTCCAAGCCCATAGTGATGTAACTCAACACACGCTCACCTTGTTGTGCGTTGACCAAACAACTGACCCGCGACTCTTCGGACAGCGGAGAACCCACTTTCACACGATTGAACGCGGCAATCAGTTTTTGCTTGAACACTTCAAAAATCGCGGCATGCACAAACAAGCGGGTGCCGGCCAGGCATGACTGTCCGTTATTATGAATAGCTGCGAAGGTGGCGTTATCGACCACCGCATCAATGTCGTCGATATCGGGGAACACAATATTGGCGCTCTTGCCCCCCAGTTCGAGTGTCGCGGGCACCAGACGCCGGGCGGCCACACCGGCCACAGTGCGACCAACTTGCGTACTGCCAGTAAATGAAAGCTTCCTGACCAGAGGATGCTCACTCAACGCCGCACCGACGACCTCCCCCAACCCGGTGACCATATTCACCACACCGGCAGGAAAGATTTTGTTAATCAGCTTGCCTAATTCAAGCGTCGATAAAGAAGCGTTTTCATCGGGCTTCAGGACAACGGTATTGCCGGCTACCAATGCCGGAGCGAGCTTGAACGCAGCCATAATCGCCGGCGCGTTCCAGGGAATGATCTGCCCGCACGCGCCCAAGGGTTCACGTTTGGCGATGGCGTAACCACCGTCGATTTCCCGACCAGTGTCTTCATGAGCCATGATCACTGAGGCGAAATAGCGATAGTGCCGAACGGCGGTAAGATAGTCCTTGCGCACTTCGCTGATGCAACGACCCACGTCATGGGCATCGATCATGGCCAGGCGCTCACTGTGCTCTTCTATCTCGTCCGCCAGCAGATTTACCAGACGTGCGCGCATCTGCTGGCCCAGGGCACGCCAGGCTGGAAACGCTGCATGCGCCGCATTGACGGCGCGGTCGACGTCCGTGGCATCGCAATAGCGGATATAGGCCAAGTGCCTGCCCGTGGCGGGATCGACCGCGGCAAACGAGCGCGACTTATCGTCAGTTTCAAACACCCCGTTGATCAGTGGACCATAAGACGTATCAAAATGGATGTGCATGGAGAACCTCATATTTAAAGGTGAAATCTGGATGAACCCTGATATAAAATTGCAATTACTTTATTTTTCGTCCAATCAGGTGCTGCATGGATCCTCTGTCCGACGTCCTTTCATTGTTGAGAATCCGTAATTACCACTCCGCCACGCTGTCCTTGGGCGGTGATTGGGCCTTCACCTTTCCTGAACGCGAAGGCATCAAGTTCACGGCGATGGTCAAGGGCAGTTGCTGGCTGCAAGTGGATGGCGAACAGCAACCACAGCGGCTGCATCAGGGCGATTGCTTTCTGATGACCAGAGGCATGCCTTTTTCGCTCTACAGCGATATGTCCCAGCCGGTTATGAATTCCGACGGTCACTTTCAAACCCTCGCGGCAGACGAACTGGCCCTGCATTACGGCGGCGATGAAACTCAGTTGGTCGGTGGCCGCTTTGACTTCAGCGGCGTCCCTACTCAATTGCTACTCAGCGGCCTGCCCTCGCTGATTCACGTGCAAGGCAATGAACCGCAGGCCTCGGTCCTGCGCTGGGCGCTGGAGCGCTTCACCTCGGAGTTGCAGCAGAAGCGCCCAGGCCGCTCGCTGATGAACGAACACTTGGCGCACCTGATGCTGGTCGAAGTTTTGCGCACTCACTTGGCAACCCTGGAAAGCAGCGGCATCGGCTGGTTTTACGGTTTGGCCGACCGCAACCTCAGTGTTGCCTTGAGCGCGATGCACGCCGACCCCGCCCATCGCTGGAGCGTCCAGGAACTGGCGCAACTGGCAACCATGTCGCGCTCGGCCTTCGCGTTGCGCTTCAAGCAGGTGGTCGGCGCAGCCCCCATGGAGTACCTGACGTACTGGCGCATGTTGCTGGCCAGTGATCGGTTGAAGAACTCCGATGACTCGGTGTCCACCATTGCATTCTCATTGGGTTATGAGTCCGAAAGCGCATTCAGTACGGCGTTCAAGCGTGTCATGTTGCAGTCGCCTCGCCACTATGTGCGCGAGCACACCGCCCAGGTTTAGTGCAGCCCGCCGCCGATTATCAGAGTTTCACCGGTGATCCAGCCTGCATCCGACGACGCCAGGAAGGCGACGGCGGGTGCAATATCCTCGGGCTGACCGATGCGCCCCAGCGGTGTAATAGCTTCAATTTTTTGCCGGAACGCCTCTTCGAAAAAGCCACTGGCGTGCACACCCTCGGTCACGACCAGCCCAGGATTGACCGAGTTAACGCGGATATTTCTAGGCCCTAACTCGTTTGCCAAAGTACGAGTGATAGCGTCAACCGCAGCCTTGGAGGCGGTGTACACCGCCGAGTTGGCAGGTGTGAACGAGGTGACGCTGGAGCTGATATTGACGATGCTGCCACCCTTAGGGTTGAACACTTCAACGGCTGCCTGGGTGCACTGGATCAGACCCAGGACATTGAGGTTGAACTGGCGATGAAACTCCGCCTCAGTAATGTCGGCCAAGGCGCTGGTCGAGTAGACACCGGCATTGTTGACCAAAATATCGAGGTGACCATGCTCATGCACAATGGTCTTGAACAGCGCCTTGAGGTCGGCGCTGCTGGAGACATCTGCCTGCACTGCATGTGCCCTGGCGCCGGTTTGCAGGATCTGTTCAACCACCCGGTCAGCGTCCTCGCGACTGTTGGCGTAGTTAACGATGACGGTGGCGCCATCCTGGGCCAATTGTTTGGCAATGGCCGCGCCAATGCCCTTGGAAGCGCCGGTCACCAGCGCGACTTTCTTGTGCAACCTTTTCATGTTCACTTCCTTTCTATTGCTGGCTGAAACTCAGTGAATCCAGCTTAAGAGGATGTCAGGAACCGGTTAATAGCCAATACTCCAGAAAAGCTTCTTGATCGTCCAGACGGCAAACTGCACACCGATAACTCGCGCGAGCGACTGACTAATCGTACGTAAATGTCACACTGACCGCCGCGGTTGTTTTTCCGGGCGTGGCGACTTTTTCCGTTCGAATGTACTGAACGCTCATTGCCTTACTGAGAGCTCCATGCGTCAAATTACCCATTGAAGATTTCACCGGTGAGGAAAAAATAACGGCCCGGCCCTCGTCCGATAATTGCAATGCTATGCCGTTCGCCTTCAAAGGTTCAGCAGCCAGGGTTAAGACAGTAGATGTATTCGCTGGATTATAAACGTCAGTCATCGCGTAACTGACCTTGAATGAGGGGGCACCCGCATTACAGGCTAAACTTAAGGTGAACGCCCCCCCTTCTACCGTTGAACCTATCGTAGGAATAGAAACGATGCTTACCTGTTTCAACTTGACGATGGCGGGCGTTGTCAGTACGCACGACGTACCTTTTGCCACAAACGAAAAGCCTTCACTTTGCATAATCCATTTACCAGAATAGACGCCGGGAATCGAATAGTTAATATCACCTCGAACAAGATCTAAAAGATCTATATTGCGCACACCGGAAGACAGGCTCTTGCTGGAGCTATAAAACCTTATTTTAACTAAAGCTTTCAGATCAAATGCCGAGGTCCCGGAACCGGGACCCGTTACTTCCTTGGAACTTACGTAGGTAGCCGAACCGAACTGCTGTTCTGCTCCATCATCTACTGCAAAAGTACCAAAATAGAAAACATCAACAACATTCGTTTTATAGAGCTTGTAACTAACCCCTTCAAACATCACTGAAGTGCCGGCAAAGGCACCCACCGTACTCATCTGGTTAGTATAGGTACCATTGAACATTCCAACACACTTGAGCATCATGGTACCCGTATGCCAAACACTAGATATCATACCCCCACTGTCGTACGGCACCTCCGTGATTTTTGGATATATCTTATTTCCGCTGATTACACAACCTGCCAATGCAGAGCCCGGCAATGCAATCAGTAGACCTACAACAACAACCCAGAGACTTCTTCTGCACCTGCGAAAACCCCACATATAGTTAGTGCCTTTATTAAATATTGCGCTGGCGTTGCGCTCGCTTTCTTAAGCAGGCCACACACAACAACAAACAAGTAATCACCACGGGGACAGATACAAGATTGAGCCATCTCATACGCACACCCAATTGCTCAATCTGAAAGTTAAGATGGCGCGCGACCTGACGCATCTCCTTGTCTATCGCATCTTTTTCATTACTGAACTGATCAAAAGTCGCTTGCTGCTCTGCCGTCCGAGGCGTATCGCGGCCCTGTTCAGCGGCCAACGCAGCGAGGCGCTTTTCAACCAGATCGAGCTTATCTTGCAGCTCGCGTCTCATGTCGCGATAACGCTCGCGGGCTTGCTGCTGCAACTGTTCGACCACAGTGAACGTTCGGCTGTAATGCCCCCGCGAGCGTAAGCTGATCAAGGCATCCGATCCGGACAGGCTGTCCAGCGCATTGAGCACCAACACCGCATTGTCGGCCCATGGCTCCGTGACTGGCCGCCCCCCTTGCTGCTGCACATCCGCCCACAGGTTGTCGCTCAATACGTCTGTATCCGCCACCACCACAACGTTGATATTCTGCGCCTCGGTAAGCGCTCCCGGAGAGTCCAGGAAAGCCGAGCGTGCCGCCCCTTGCAGGCGTACCGCGATCAGGTAACGCTCGCCGGTAGCCTTGAAGCTCTTGGACAACTCATCGGGGTTTCCCAGGTGATCCAGAAGCGCCGTCTTGTAGGGCATAGCCTGCTCTGAACTGTGCAGCAGCGGTGTCAGAGTAGTTGTTGCACCCGGCAAGGCGCTCAAGATACCGGCAGTGGTCAGGTTAAGGCTGCCAATACCAGCAGTAATCACATCCTGTTCATTCATCGCAGAGGGTGACAGCCCCAGGGCGGTCGGTTGCCAGACCGGCTCTACGCCTTGTGCCAATGCCACAAACTGACCGTAGTGGCTGTCGCCTAACACGCTATCGGGTAGAAGCTTGATGCCCCACGCCTTGAACAAAAGCGCGAGGTCAGAAGACTTGTCTTTGCTGGGTATCCCAAAATAGTAATCGCCACGATCCTGCTCGCTATAGGGGTCGACGAACACCAACAAACGCCCGCCACGCAGCACAAACTGGTCAATAGCGCGCAATGTCGTCACTGGTAAACGTTTGGGATGCACGAGCATCAGGACATTGAGTGCACTGTCGATGGTGTCGACATCGGACGCCAGTTCGCGCACTTCAAACGCATTGTCGATCTCCTGCATGATCCGCCAAGGCTGTCGGGTTCGCCCCGACTGCACATCGAAGCCACCTGCCAACGGCAACGAAGACATCAGGCCAATTACCGGTCGCGCAGGCCGAGTCAACGTCTGCAATGTGCGGCTGATGTCGTACTCAAGGAACGTTTGTTGTTCAAGCGCAAAGAAACCGATGCTGGCGTGGTGCGCCTGGGCGTCGACGATGGCCAAACCAAAGTAAACCGCCGCACCCGCCTTGCCGATGGCAGCAGGTTGCAGGCCAAGCTCGACTGCGCGGGCTTCGTCCGTTGAAAACGGCGCAGGGTCAATAATGTGCACCCGTAGTCGGCCATTTGACACACGCTCATATTCACGCAGCAATGCTTTGATGCGCACCGCGTAACCGCGCATGACCGTAAGGTCCCTGGCGGCCTGGCTGGAAAAGTAGAAGTACAGATCGGTGGGTTCCAACACGGCCTGAATGATCTGACGCGACCCCGGGCTGAGGGTGTAAAGCTGCTGCTCGGTAAGGTCCAACCGCATAGACGCCAAACGTGGTGCCAACTCGAAGTTGACCGCCACGAACCCAGCGATAATGACCACGAGGCGCAAGCCGGTACGTGTCATCGATTTGAATGACATGGCGTCACACTGCCTTTTTTAATTCAACCGCAATCACGGTAGCGGCGAGCCAACCAATGATCTGGCTGAAAAAGTACAACACGTCCTGTGGGTCGACCACACCTCGGCATAGTCCCTCGAAATGTGTGAGGAAACTCAACGAAGCCACGCCATCGAGCCAGGGCAAACTTGACCAACCTCGCAAGACATCCAATACCACCGGGAAGCCACAGGCCATGAATGCCAGACATAGTGCCATTGCGGTAAGGAAGGCAATCAGTGGGTTCTTGGTCAGTGCCGACAGGCACCCGCCAATGGCCAGGCAACTGCCAGCCAGCAGCCAACTGGCCAGATAGCCACAAAGGATAACGCCGTTGTCCGGCGCCCCCAGGTAGTTGACTGTAATCACCAGTGGAAACGTCAACGCCAGCGCCAACCCGCTGACCACCCAGGCGGCGAGGAACTTGGCTACCACCGCCTCAGCCGTACCCACCGCGAGGCACATCAACAGCTCGATAGATCCGCTCTGCCGCTCGATGGACCACATACGCATGGCAAGGGTCGGCAGCAGCAACGCATATAGCCACGGCAGATAGTCGAAGAACGGTGCCAGATCGGCCTGGTTACGCTGGTAGAAGTCGCCCAGGTAAAACGTGCTGATACCGCTGAGCAGCAGTAGCAAGAGGGTGAACACATACGCGACGGGAGTGACGAAATAACTGCACAGTTCGCGCTTGAGCACCGGCCAGAACGTCCTCACGGTTGTTGCTCCCGGGTCAGCAGCCGAAAGACTTCCCCCAGCGAGCCCCGCTCGACTTCCTGGCGTGGTACATCCCAGCCACGACTCACAATCAGCGAATTGATAGCCGGTAATATCACCGCTCCAGTGCGCGCCAGCACCCGTACGCTGAAAGGTTCAGGCCCCGCCTCGATACCTGCAACGCCTGGCAGCATGCCAAGGGTCATGACATCCAGAGGCCGAGGTGCGTACAACGTCACAGCCTGGTGATAGCGCGAACGACCTTCCAGTTCCAGCGGCGTGCTGTCGACCAACAGCCGACCTTTATCCATGACCAGCACACGACTGCACAATGCAGTGACCTCTTCGAGGATGTGGGTAGAAATGATGACGATTTTGTCGCGGGCCAACTCCTTGAGTTGCTCGCGCACGCGGTATTTCTGATTCGGGTCCAGACCATCGGTGGGTTCATCGAGGATCAGTATTTTGGGATCATGCAGGAGCGCTTGCGCCAATCCGACGCGGCGCTGAAACCCCTTGGACAGGGTATCGATGGTCTGGCCACGTACCTCCATCAGCTCGAATTGCTCAAGCATGGCCGTGACCCGCGCCGTCTTTTCGCGCCCACGCAAGCCGCGCACTTGAGCAATAAAACCTAAAAAACTCGCGACGGACATTTCGTTATAGCAAGCCGCTGTTTCAGGAACATAGCCGATCAGACGTTGAGCGTGGCGCGTCTGACGGCGTATATCAAAACCAAAGAGGTTGGCGGTGCCTGAGGTGGGCGACACGAACCCAGTGAGCATACGTAGGGTGGTGGACTTTCCCGCGCCGTTGGGGCCGAGCATCCCCAGCACCTCACCCGAGGTGGCCTTGAAAGACACATCGTTTACTGCCAGGGCTTTGCCGAAACGTTTGGTCAAATGCGTTATATCAATCATGGGTGCCCAGTTACCTGCTCAGACGCGGCGAAGCGTCTGAGAGTGCACGCTTCGTTTCGCGACTCACCTTAACCACGGAGTACAGATCATGGAACCTCATCAGAGGTGAATCCGATTACTCCTTGCCGCGTGTCGAACTATCCTCTGCTAAGTAGGATCTATCTGTCAGCCTTGCCGGAGGCACCAGATTATGATGTTCGCCATAACCCCCCCTCATTCGGACTAGGCTGGAATTTCCATGTTATTGCGCACGCTCGAGATACCCGACGGCCACGGCCGATTACTCAATGCTGTCGTACTGCTGGGCTTTTGCGCCACCTGTATCGATCGACGATTTTTGGTGTACAGCCTTAATGAGAAATCAGACGACGAGATGGTTAAAATTTATCTCACCGCTCTCGAAGGTGAGGGACTTACTCTTAATATGTATGACACTTCGCTCGAAGTACTAACAACTGCTACACAGGTGCTCAAAAATATTATACGCGATGGATGTGCAGTGGAAACCAGGCCAACCGACGACACCTATAGCGTAATGGACCTGGCAGATACAAATATTCTGTGCAGCCCCGTAAGCACCCATTACAGCTTGAAAATCAGCGATGCCTGGCTTAATTGCCTTTTACACTACCATAGCGACACTCACGAAACTCCACAGCACGCCCTGCTCGGCGACCTAAGTAATCCGGAGTTTAATGCAACACACGCTGGATCAATTTTCGCAGATGAGCAACTGGCTAACGAGCAAGTGACTTCTAAAATCGAAGCCAGTCTTAAATTGCTAGTCGCCAACATGCTCAACCACAAAGAAAACTTACTGGAAAAATATGTAACCTTGGAAAGTCGCGAAAGGGATCTGGAACTGCGAACACAGCAACTTAAGAATCAAGAAATGATAATAAACCAGCGAGAGGACGCATTAAGAGCAGTCATTGAATCCATGCAACCAGCCGAACAACAACTTAATGCTCTCCTCGACAATTAAAAAACACTCTTACTCTACACCCACTCAAAAAAAACCAGAGCCATGACATCATGAGAATGACATCAATAAACCCATCGCTAATAATCTGCACCTTCTTACTTCTATTACCATTCAGTAATGACCTCCTGGCAGCGTGCACTTACAAGGCTGGAAGCGGCACAAATATATTATCAGTTAGTCCACCTAAGTTTATTACGACACCTCGAGACACGCCCATCGGCTCAACGGTATTTGAATCGGCAACCTACATGCATGCCGACAACACTTTGACCTTATGTACAGGCAACGACTCATGGGGCGTCTTAAATGATCGTGGAAGCAGCCCGACAACCAGCGCCTTATTCCCAATAGGCAATACCGGCCTATCTTGGCAATATATTTACAGAGGGGTAGCAGAAAAAGGGTATGGTTATTTAACAACCGCGGGCAATACCACAACTAGCAGTATGGCCAACACAACAGCTGCTCTACGCATTGTAAAGACAGGTGACGTAGTGAGTGGAGCATCAATTCCGGCCGGGGATCTGGGGGGGCTTAAGTATGGCGGACTTCGCTTGTCCACGATTCGATTAACAGACAGTTTGACGATTACCAGCCCAGCCTGCCAAACACCCAACGTGAATGTCGTCATGGGCCAGCAAAGACTGGGAGACATTCCGACTGATGGCTCGCCTACTAAAGAAAATATCCCTTTCAGCGTTAAACTCAACAATTGCCCTGCTGGTATCAGCAAGGTCATGTATACACTCACGCCCACATCTTCGTCGCCGTCATTAAACAGCAGCCAGGGCATAATCGCACTCAACCAGACCTCAACAGCACAGGGCATAGGCTTGCAAATCACTGATAGTGACCTGACTCCGATCCCCCTAAACGAACCAAAGCTTTTCAATGATTACTCAGCCACCGGCGGGAGCTTCGTAATTCCACTTAACGCGCGCTACTCTCGAATCGCCAGTGGCTCGAAAGTCAGTCCAGGAACCGCCAACGCCGAAATAACATTTGTCATGAGCTATCTGTAGGAAGGTATCGCATCTGCTGCATTCATTATGGAAATGTGAAGGTAAATTCCGCCGTTCCATTAGCGGCGCCTGCCCTCAACGCTTCCTCACTGCTCACTCGAATATAGTGCGCACTCAAAGGTATTTTCGCGCCCTCACCTGCCCGCTTCATCGCATACCCTGCACCGTCATATCGAATCACCTGCTGGGTCAGTTCATTATTCATGACAATCCCGAAACCCCGAGCGCTGGCCTCTGTCGGCTCAAGCGTTAGAACGGTGGAATTCACAGAAGGTCCATACTTGTCATTAAACGTAATCACCGGCTTGGCATTGGCCGCGCATTGGCTCAACTCGATGGCGAAGTGCACAGGCATTGAAGTCGCACCCACCTGAGGAAAATCGTTCAGGCTCATGCGCCCCAGTTGCACCGGTATCGTCTGGTAGGTTTGCACGTCACAGGTATTTGGAATTTCAATCGGGCCACCATTCCCCATATTGATAGCAGCGGGCCCCATCAGCAGGTAAGGCGCGCGACAGATGCCAATCGGTATGTTGTCTGTAGGGACCTCCACACTACTGCCAACAGCAGCTTTGCCCCTGGGTAGATCCACCGCATAAAGCATGAGTTGAGAACTGCCGGCAACGCGATTGACGATCAGTTTTCCGGCAGGAAGTTGGCTGGATGCGACCGTTAGAATCAACTGTTGCATGTAGTTGGTAACCATCGTTGAACCACGCGTTTGCGCTGCGGACGAATCATATTGAACGCGCTCTTTCTCCATCGCGATCGGCAGTGGCGTTTGCAGCAGCGGTCGACGTTGACCGTCCGATGAGTTCACATATATTTTCAGGCCAATGCCGTCAACGTTGGTGGGGGCAATTCCGTCTGTCAGCGGTGTACCGGGTCCCCAATAGCCCATAGAAACCAACTCATGGGCAATGCCGGCAGCCGGGGCAAAGTTGTAGTTGGCATTCAGCGCTACAGCGCGCTCCCATAACACCGAGCCAATGGGCGTATTACTCGTCAAAGGTGTCACTTGTGACCACGGCCTGCCCATACCGTTGCTGAATGTGCAAGACGTCGCAACACTGTCGACCAACGTCCCGGCTTCAGCCGCCACGCCACATATAAACAGCCATATGCCGACGCACGCTATGGCCGACCTTGAACGCCGAACATTTAGTATTGAATTCATATCAGGCATCGCAGAGTCAACAGACGGCCTGACGCATCACCTGCGTCAGGCCGTCTGGGATTAGAAGGAAAGGTTAACGATCAACGAATGGAGCCAAAATTTATGCCATACAAAGGCACAAGCGCAGCCTCTCCGGAGACGCCATTGAATGCCATATCACCGAAGTTAGCCCCGACCAGGCCACCAAAGGTCTGGCCATAATAAGGCGATAACACGGTGAGCTTCCCAGTGGCGACAGACAGGCGAACGTTTCCGGCGTTCGTGCCGACCAAGCCCCCCAGGGTGGCATTGCTGCCACCACTGACCCCGCCAGTTGCCGATGAGTTGGTGATAGAGCTCTGGTTTAGACCGACCAAGCCGCCCACAATCGCACGCACGCCCCCCTGAACGGTGCCACTGGCCATGGCCGATTCAATATGACTGCTGAAGTTGCTGCCATGGGTGCCGACGAGGCCGCCGACATAGCTGCTTTCCCCACCCACCACCGCGCCACTGGCTTCAACCGACTGCAACTCGCCAGCATTGGCCCCTACCAGGCCTCCCACCTGACTTGAAATCGACCCGCTGGTTTTTCCGCGAGCCACGGAATGAGTGATGGAGCCCTCATAGTTGTTCCCCACCAGACCGCCAACCCGAGCATTGCGCCCGCCTGTGACAGTGCCCAAGGCTTGTGCTGTATCAATGGTGCCGGAAATATTATTTCCCACCAAACCACCAACATTCTCCCCAGCGCTATCCCATACATCGCCGCCAGCCTTGACCTCTTTGAGCCTGCTATTCTGGCTAGTTCCCACCAAGCCTCCGGTACCGATGGCGCCGTACCCTGTAACTTTGCTGGTGGAGGTTGACTGGATAATGTCGCCGTTTTTGCTGAAGCCTACCAGACCGCCCACATTACCGGCCCCAGTGCCGCGTACCTCACCCGATGACGCCGTGCGCTCAAGCGAACCGTTGGAGTTGAAACCCACCAGGCCGCCCACATTGACGCCGGCGCCGTTGCCATTTGTCGACCCGGTACTGATGGCATCAGTGATGAAGCCCCCCTGGTTGGCACCCACCAGCCCGCCAACGCCACCCATGGCGTCTCGCTGCATGGCGCCGCCCACCACGGTATTTGAAACCACATGGTCTAAGCGCGCCGTACCGCCTGAGGTCGTAACGTTTTCACCGGCTATACCGCCGATGGCGTGCGTATACGCGTTGCCCGCCACGCGCCCGCTGGACACGGCATTTTTGATTGTGCCACCGTAGTTTTGCCCAACAACCCCACCGACGCTGTTCGCCCCGCTGCTGCCAGCGTTGACCAAGAGGTTGCGGGCAGTCACGTTGGACAATGTACCGACGTTCAGCCCCACCAGCCCTCCGATCGCTGCAAACCCATAGGCTTGCGACCCACCATTATTGATGGTCGCACTGTCCAGTGTCAGATTGCTGATCGTGCCTGAGGAGACCGCGAATAACCCACTGTTACTGCCGGTGCTGGAGATCCACAAGTTGCTCACGGTGTTGCCTAAACCGTCGAAAATACCGCCGAACGCGGCTTTATCACCAATAGCCTTGAATTGAGCTGAACGGCCAACGATGTTATTACCCAGCACGTAATGGCCGTTGAGGTTCGCGTTGATGTTCTGTAACTGCGCAAGGTTCTGGATCACGGTGTATCGATCACCATTGGAGGCGTACGTCGCCCCTGCGCCAGACAAGGTCAACTGACCGCCCGTGCCTAATACCGAATCCCCTACGTGATTCAATGTGAGGTCGCTGAAGAGCCCGGTCAGTGAAACCTTACTGTTTACGTTCACATCACCACCGGCGTTGAGCGCTACACGCGCACCGCTACCGGTCGCATCCACGTTACCGTCGAGGTTGACGTTCCCGGTCGCGCTCAAGGTCAGACCATTGGCGCTGTTCCAGGCTATCGGCCCAGCCAGGTTCAAATCACCGTCGGTACTGACCAGCTCAATATTGGTGCTGGTCAAGTTGCGCGACAACGTGTCGGAGTAGGCGGTCTTCCCCGCTGATGCTGCAGTTGGCTGAATCTGGACTGTCTTGGCGCTGACTTTAAACGTACCGGTCTGACCATTGGTGGCCAGTGTATTGACCTGGGTTCCCAGTTGGGTCTCGACCGTGGCGCCCTTGGCCTCGATCATGCCACCGCTGCCATAGGTATTTTGGGCGTGAGCCTGCAGCGAACCGCCGACCTTGACCGTACCTGCATCGCCGCCATCCAGCGTGATACGGCCAGCTTTGCCGCTCAAGGTTTTGGCTTCAATGGCGCCCTGGTTATTCACCACCGTTTGCAACATCGCATTGGCGCTTTTACCGCTCATCAGCACCTGACCACCGTCGGCCTTGAGCAAGCCACCGTTTTGCGCCAGGGCGTTGATCGCATCGCCGGTGACCTGAAGGTTGAGCAGTTGGTTACCGTCGAAATTGACCGTGAAATCATTCCCAGCGCCCAATGCAACCTGGCCCATCTGGGCCTGGATAACGCCATCGTTGCGCACCTGGTTGCCAAGCAGCGCAATACTGCCGCCCGGTTGCGCGTTGATCGTGCCGCTGTTGCTGATTTCAGCATTGGAAACACCGCTGAAGGTGTATTTGCCCGCGACAAAATCCGCATCCTTGATGTCCTTGGTGGTGGCAATCAAGCTGCCGACGTTGATCTGTGCGCCCTGACCGATCACGATCCCGTTGGGGTTGACCAGAAACACGCGACCATTGGCGTCCATCTGACCTTTGATGCTACTGACATTGGTGCCAATCACTCGGTTGAGCGCGATAGAAGAGGCGTTTGGTTGGTTGAACACCACCTTTTGCCCAGCGGCAATGCTGAAGTCCGTCCAGTTGGTGATCAGCTTATCGGTGTGCTGGTTGATCGACATTTGCGAATTGGATTCAAACCCCAAAATATCGGCCTTGCCGGAGACCACCGTACCGCCTACCGGCAAGGCAAATGCCGGTGCAGCGCTCAACAACGCCAATGCGCCGATGGCCGAGCATTTAGCGCCCGTTTTGCAATGCCGACGAGCCCCTTCGTGAGCAACCTTCCAGCAGCTCATCGCGTGGTTCCAGACCAGTGAGTAAACCTTGTTCACATGAATTTCCTCTTCCTTAAATGACGCCTTGCATAGCGTTGCAAGGCGGTACTGCTTCCAGGCACGAATGTGCTTAGAAATACTGAATGGCGCTGAACCACACGCGCGGGTCCTGATGCGGTGCGTCGTTCTGTTCAGTCCCGTGGATGGGCCATGCTGCGGTGACGCTGAGCTGTTGCCCGACGCCGCGCCAACTGGCGCTAACCCCTGCGGCTGTGAGTGATCGCTGATTGCTTTGCGCGGTCCAGGGCCGCTTGCTGACCGTGATGACGCCCCGGTCAGCGAAGCCGCTCAATTGCACGCCCGGCGCGGCCAGGTAGCGCAGCTCGGTACTGGCCTGCCAGCCCTGGTCGCCGCTGCCGGCGCCCAACGCGTAGGCACGAACACCATTGGGGCCACCGAGGCCAAACTTCTCCGAACTGTCGAGGTTGTTACCCGCCCACTGCGCATTCAATTGGCTGTACAGCTGCCAGCGTGGGCTCAGGTACTGCAAGCGGCCGAGGCTCAGATTGGCGCGTGTGAAATGCCCCGCGGCGCCGGCGCTGAGCCTATCCATGGTGCGGTCGATGGCTTCGCCGATACCCAGGCGCCCGGCGCTGTAGCTGAGCGAGACAAAACTTTGCCCACCGCCCAGCCAGCGATCCTGGCCACTGGCGTTGATGCCCAGGGTCCACAGCTCCACATGCTTGGGGCTGCGCAGGTCGAACAGGTCGATATCGTCTTGCAGTTGCTTGTCGTCGAACTGCAATTGCGCACTGAGGTTGAAAGTGCGGCTGCGAATCAAGGGCTGCAAAGCGAAGAGGCTGCGCACGGTGGCTTGGCCTTTTGCCTCCAGCACTTCTACGTCCTTGCCCAGTTGGTAGCTCATGCGCGAATAGGAAGTGCCAAGGGTGGTCGACCATGGGCCCACGGGCAGGCTGTAGCCGAAGCGGTAGTAACGCTGGTGCTGATCGCTTTGCAGCAGGCGCATGTTAAGGGCATCACCCAGGCGTAGCGGGTTGTTCAAGACCAGGCTGGCGCCGAGGCGATATTCGCCGGTGTAGCGGTCGCCGTAGTTGTCGGCTTCCAGAGTGCCGGCGTACCAGGGGCCAGGCTCGGCGTCGACTACCAGGTCAGTGCTACCGGGTAGAGAACCGGGGCGCAAAGTGCCTTTTACTGCCACGCCCGGAAGATCGCTGAGCAACAACAGGCTTTGCTCCAGGTCTGCGTCGTAGACCGCTTCACCCGCACGCAGTGCCGACAACGGTTGCTGCAACACAGCATCGATCACGCGGGAGCGATTGTTCAACTCGATGCGGCCGTAATACCCCTCCAGCACCTGGATACGCACGATGCCTTGATCGATGTCCTGGGCGGGCAAAAAAGCCCGCGCCAGTGCATACCCGTGGCCCTGGTAATACTGTGTGATGCGTTGTGCAGCGGCGCGTAGCCCGGCGAGGTCCAACGACTGGCCGGGCAAATCGGCCAGCAGTTCAAGCAATTGCTCGCGATTGAAGACCTGGTTGCCGTCGATCTCGAAACCTTTCACTTGCAACTGCATACCGCCGCCAGGCGTTGCCTGAGACGGTGCTGAAGGCGGGGGCATATCGACCTGTACCGGCGCAGAAGGCAGGGGTGCCGGTGCCAGAGATTCAATGTCACGCATCACCCGGCCCGCACTGGGTATTTGTGCCCACACCGAGGGCACGCCAGAGAGCGCCAGCGCGACACCGACGGCGAGCAAGGGCCTTGTCGCGAAACCTTTAATCATGGTGAACCGGCGCCCGTGCATCGATCATTTCTCCCCTGTCAGCAACAAATTGGTAGTGGATAAAAGCGGGTGTCGCCGAAGCCCCGGTAAGGGGGAAATTCGCGCAGGTAAATGGCGCAATCGTGGCGCTGCGCTGAACCTCGTCAGCGGCTCCCGGCTCCAGTCGCTGCGCAGTGAGCGAGACAAAAAACGGTGCCTTATTGCAGGCCTCAAGGACCTTGCGGTGTGCGCGCCAGGTCAACTGTCGGCCCGCCTCTTCCGCGCTACCCGCCAGCCCCGCCGGCCTGAACAGCAGCTTCATGCGCAACCGATACGAAAGCCGCAGCAGATGCGTACTGCGTGGCGGCAGCGGTGACACTTCAAGGAAGTTCAGCCAAAACAGCGACTCGCGGTCGGCGGGCAGCGCTTCGCCGGTGTAGCGGACTTCAAGCGCACTGCGCTGCCCAGGGTCCAAGCGCAACAAAGGACGGCTGACCACGAACGGCACCGACAGGCCTGAGGGGTCTTGATTGATCTGGCCACGGTCCAACCAGCTCTGGGCCAGGATCGGCGCTTCGCCGCCATTACTGATTCGTACCGTCAGCGCACGTGCATCGGCTGCGTAGACGAAGCGAGTTCCCGTCACCGTCAACGCTGCCTGGCTGCTACTGGCATGCGCGCAAATCAGCAGGCACACGGCATAAAGCGACCTCACAACACGCGCTCCTTACCTGCAGGCCGGGCGTCTATGTCGTGACACACCAGATTGAGCAGCTCGAACGCGCTGCCTTCACGGGCGTGGCGCTCGGGCAGTGCATAATTCACTTGGCATTGCTGGTCGGCATCGCTGCCCCACTCCACACGAATCGAGCCTCGCTCTTTTTCGCTGCGCACTACCAGACGGCTGCCCTGCCCCACCGCACCAATGACTTGGCCGCTCTGCACATCAATGGCGGAGGCAGCGAACGGCAAGCGCTGGCCATTGCTGCGTCGGCTGTCGATCAACAACGGGCGGGATTTACGCGTCGGGAAATCCAGCATCACCACGGCGCCGGCACGGGGGGCGACACTGCGCGAGCTGACTTGAAGTTCGACGTCGTTGGGCACGCCCTGCGGATCGACATCGATCTGGTTGAGCTGATAGGGGCTCAAGCTGGTGATGACCGCGTAGCCATCCTTGCCAATGCTCGATCCTGCATAACCGACCCTGGCGCCTTCGGCGTCAAGCGCTCTGACCACGCCCACTGTCTCGCCAAGGGTTTGTGCGAACGTCGCGCCGCCCGGATGCAGGACTACGGCACCCGATGCACTGAGTGATTGCTGGTGGTAGTCCGCCCCCTGAGAAAGGCTTGCACCGAACGCACCTTGAGGCAGGCGGTAGTTGACGCTGGCATTGCTGGAGGCGCCGCGTTGCTGGTCGGCATGGGCGACCGAAACGGCATAGGACGCATCGCCGCGCTCACTGAAGGCGCCGGATATACCGGTAGACATCTGCCGGCCTGAGCGACGGTCATGGCTGGCATAACTGTTGATCACCGCACCGCCATGCCCATCGCGGCCCAAGGGAATCGACAATGTGAAGGTGAGCTGCGTGTCGTCTTGATCCCCTGCATATCGCAGCCCTCCCGGTGAGGCGCTATGGGTACGCTGAGCCGCAATCGAGTAGAAATTACCGCGCCACTGATTGCTGTAACCCATGGAGAAACTGAGGGTCCGCCCCGCTTGCTGCCAGTACTGGCTTGAGGAAGTGTTGAGATATACGTTGCCTCCATCGGTGCCCAGCCCCTGGCTGATATTGGCGTCGAACCGAGCGCGTACGCGGGCGAAGTCGGTGGCGCGCCCGGACTCGTTGCGCATCCGATCCTGAAGCGCTACCGCATCGTGAAGCCCCAAGTACCCGGACGTTGAATAGCGATAGGCGAGTAACGAGAAATTCGTGCGGCTATTGGGCAGGTTCTTGCTGTACGACAGGCGCAAACTGGAACCCTGCTGGGTCTGCCCTGCGGGGAGTTCGGTGCTGGCTGCGGTGAGGTCGGCGGCGAAACCGCCGAACCGGGTATTAAGCGCCATGCCTGCCAAGCCGGATACATAGCCGGGGGTCAGTGCGGTGCCGCCGTAACCGGTCAGGTTGTTGTCCAGGCCGCGTTGCAGGGTGCCTTGCAAGACAACTGGCGGTCGGCCGTGCAAACCGGGATCCACCAACTGACCGGCCACCAGGCTGTAGCGCGTAGAGCCCGGGCGGAGTAACTGCACGGTCGTGGCAAATGGCACGACGAACCCGTGTTCGCGACCATCGGCTTCGGTGACTGTTACCCGCAGGTCGCCGCCGAAACTTGCTGCTTGCAGGTCGGCGATTTCGAAAGAACCCGGCGCAACGGTCGTTTCATAGACCAGATAGCCACGCTGATAGATCGAAACCTTGGCGTTGGAGGTCGCAGTGCCACGTACCACCGGAGCGTAGTAACGCTGCGTATCAGGCAACATGCGGTCGTCGCTTTCAAGCTGGACGCCGCGAAACGACACGGCATCGAACAGCTCACCACTGGTCGTGCTCTCGCCGACCAGTAACTGTGACTTCCAGCCCGTGAGGTCGACCTGACCATAGGCGTAACCGCGCTGGTAACGCCCACCCAATGTGGGCGACCAGGTCAGGCTGGCGTTATGCCGCAGCCTGACACCGCCCAGGTTCAGGCCCATGTTCAACCCTGAATAGGCATGCGTGTCGCGGCGCCCTTGGCTCTGAACGCTGAACAGATTGGCGTCGTAGTTCAGCAAGCCGGCTGTTACGCCACTGTCCCAACTGGACGGGTCGACATAGGTGCTGGTGGCGGGCCGTTGCAGGTAGTACTGCGCAACGGTGATGTGCAGTTTCTGTTCGGGCAGGTCAACACGGATGGCAGCGCCCGGCACGAAACGCTCAAGCGTTTCGCAGGTCAGTCCTTGCGGGAGGACCGCGCTCTGTTGATCACTGCCACGCCCCCTGCGACTACGCTTAAGGTCTATGCCAACACGCGTGAGTAGTTCGGCGCTATAGCACGGTTGTGCGTCCACCAGCCCGGCGACCGCCCGTAACTCGATCTCCTGGGTCGCACGCCATTGACCATTGACCAGGATATCCAGGCGATAAGTCCCAGGAACATTGCGGTCCGGCTGTTCAAAACGGGTGGTATCAATGGCCATGCCGGACGCTCCTTGCATTAACATCTGTGAATCGAAAATGATCGGTTCATCAAACTGGCTGGGCGTGACAGGCGTTGCCGTTGGCACATCCTGAGCCCATGCCTGAAGTTGCCCTCCCAACAGGACGGCAATGAATAAAAACAGTGTCCAAGGACGACTTTCATTCGCCCATGGCATAGCCAGACCACCGAATGCTCTCGGTCGAAATCGAACAGGTAAAAACATAGTCAGTCCCATGCCACGGCTGTGTGCCGGAACCGGAAAGAAGCGCGAGGCCTGTGGCGTTATTGGCCTACGGGCTGCTCGAACATCCGCCTTGCGCCATAGTCATTGATGGCTTCGTAACGCACTTTTGGCCCACTAGCGTGGCAGTTAAAGCGGGTTGAGGTTGTGAGCACTGTCTTGCCGAACGGTGCAACCATCCCGGTTTTGACGGGAAACGCCTGGCAATCGCAGTCAACTTCGACATGGCCGAAGGACACGTAATACGGCGTCGGATTCGCAACCTCCAGGTTCGTCGCTTCAGTGCTTTTGGGCGTCGCCACAACCGTCCATTTGAGCTGCTCGGGAGCAGCGTCTACGCCCGCTGCAAGCGCGGTCGGACGGTAAAGCAGCTTGAGTCGCGTCCTGAAGGCAAACTGCAACACCGCATCATCCGAAGCTCTGCGTGGCGGGGTTTCCAGCACATTGAGCCAGAACAACGATTCGCGGTCGGCGACAGCGATAGATTGGGTTCGACTGATCCTCAACACCGCGCCACCACTGGGGTCAATCCGGCTGACCGCAGGCGCGACAACAAAGGGAACCTGGACATCCTCAGGGGCCATCTCTGCATGCCCATCATCCACCCAGCTTTGCACCAGTACCGGCTCACGACTTGAATTTGCCAGCCTGACCGTCACGTCATCCACATTGGCAGGGAAAATCACTCGAGTGCCTTGCACCACAATGGCTGCCTGGGACGCTTGCACAAACAGCCCGAGGAACACAGCGCCGATGGCGAGAGAATACGTACGCGCTATCGGCGCCATGAACCACCTCCTGCATCGTCAGCGGTTATTGATAGGCCAGCGTGTAGCGTACGAACGAAATGCCAGAACCCGGAGTGACAGCAGGCGCGGTCGATACGTAAGACGCTTTGTAGGACAAGGTCGCAGTATTGCCTTTGACCACTGCCACCTGAGGCGTTGTTTCCCTTTGGCCCAGCTGGATTTTCTTGCCATTGGCCGTATCGTTGAATACTTGAATCTGCACGCCTGTTGCAGGTGCACTGCCGATCAGCTTGAGATTGCCGGTAACCGAATCGATATTTTCAACTTGATCAAAATCGATCGAAACCTTGGCGTCGTTAGTGCATTGCGCACCCGACAATTGCAGCTTGAACGGCACAAACGGTGACGCGTTGCCTATCGCGGCGAATGTACCTGGCGCGATCCGCCCCAGTTCCACATTGGTCACGTTGCCCTCCCCTGGCGCCTGGCCGTTAATGTCGCAAGTCACATCTGTGATGCTGCCTGAAAAGTTCACAATCCCATCCGCCGCATAGGTCAGCGAAGGCGCAACTAAAGCACATAGAAAACTGGTTACAACCAGCTTTTTCAACGAGAAATTTTTCACATCATATCCTTATCAATTAAGTTCACGACCATGCAAATAGCAAGTGCAACGCACGATGGTGCGACCACTTAGTTATATACCTACCGACATCTACCGGAAGACCAGAACAACGATACAGGAAGCCCGTTCTATTTTTTTATAGATCATTCCTACAAGGGCTAAGGACATTTCGTATTGACGATATTTTCTTGCCAATATCTCTAAAACCATATTTAAGTTAGTGGCACCTTCATCGCGTGAGACCTGTATTACTTGCGATGGACTTGGCCCTGCGTAAGCAGTTGGAACGTTACCCTAAAAGGATTTTACGGATGAGCACCATTGTTATCGCCGACAACCATGCGCTGATGCGTTATTCGATCAAGAGGCTACTGGAACAAAACGGCCACACCGTCGTCGCCGAAACAGAGAATGGGCAGGAAACCCTACACATGGTGAAGATGCTTGAGCCACACCTGCTAATAATGGAACTAGACCTGCCAGAAATACACGGATTGGACGTCATTTCTGTACTGACCCTGGGTAAATGCTCAAGCAAAATACTCGCACTCACCGCCTATGACGCCGAGAATTATTTAATTCGTTGCTTAAAAGCCGGCGCCTCCGGATTCATCTCAAAAACTGCTGAATTGAGTGAAATACAATTCGCTATAAGAGCACTGCTAATAGGCAAGAATTACTTCCCCAACGTCACTCTAAAAATGGCAAAATCCATCAAGCGCACGTACTTGTCTCGTGAACAGAAGCCAATAAAATTGACGAGACGCGAAATAGACATATTAAAACTTTTAGCGAACGGCCATAACAATCAGGAGATCGCCAAGCTGTTAATGATCAGCCATAAAACTGCGAGCGCCTATAAACTCCGCTTGCTATTTAAATTCAATACTTCACACCTGCTTGGCATGATTGACGCTGCGCGTCGAGAAGGGCATTTAACCGAAGGGGGCGCGGCCTCATGACTACTGACGCGTCCTGCACGCCTTGCTGACTAAGGGGCGTAGCATGTGTCGACTAGACTCTTGATCAGTCATGGTATTGCAAGCCGGAACCTAAGAAGGTTCCGGCTTACACACTTTATTTGACAACCTCAGTTAAACCAGCAACCAAAGAATATTTACTGTCTCTGCAGGCGTCCAACCCGCGTTAGAGATATGTGCCTGGAAACACGCGTACTTAACCCCCTGATAGATGACTTTATCGCCCACCTTGTAGGACTCACCTAATTTCCACTCCGGCGTCTCGCCCCCTTCGCCGGTAGAGGTGGTGACACTTAGCACGTTGCTAGGCACCGACAGTTGCCCTTGAGTATCTTCGGCGGCCACAAAAAAACGATACATTGTTGCGGCAGTCAGGCCGCTGTCGGTATAGCTGGTTTGCGAAGCGGGGATCGTCGCAACCTGCACCCCATCGCGATAGAAATTATAGTGTTTCAACGGATAACCACCTGTCGACGCTCCCCACATCAATGACACAGTATTTGCGGTGGTATTCATAGAGTGCAGGTTGACCGGTGCCGTTGGAGGGGCCGTACCACCACCTTCAGCTTGAGTTCTAACCTGAATCGCCGTACTCGGTAGTGACTGGTTGCCTCTGTCATCAATAGCGGTCACAAAATAGCTATAACTGGTCCCCGGTAACACGCTGTTATCAGTCCAGCTCAACAACGGAACATAGACATCAACAGTGGTAGAGCCATCACGGGTAATGCGATAGGACGCGATAGAAGAAGATCCGGTTGAAGCGTTCCAGGTTAAACGAACCTGCTTATCGGTTATGTCACTGGCTTTTAGGCCGGTTGGCGTGGTTGGCCGCCCACCGCCGCCCTCCCGCTCTACAAAATCAAGGTCCACAACCTGATAGAACGCCGCTGCGGTATCTGCAACTTCCCAAATTGCCAGCAAAACGTGATACCCCTCGCGGATTGGCAGTGGCATTTGATGAACAGTGGGTGAAGGTGGTTTCATCGCATCGCCATGAGACCAGTAAGGTTTCAGATTAATCTGGACAGTATAAAAAGGCTCCGCTTCAAACTGATCACGGGACAGCACCTGGCTCGGGTCCCAAGCCTCTTTAGTGATGAAGTAGTTCCAGCGGCGGGTTACATGGTTAGCTGTAAAGTGCCACGAAATATCCAGCATCTCGCCACCGCGCACCTCATGTTTTTGCCAGTGGCTACCGGGTTGATCGAGGAACAGCCCGGTAGCCTGATTGGCACTGGCAATTTTTCCATCCGGCGGCGGCGGCGAGTTCGCTACATCTTCAGGGGCATACACGTCCAGCAACCCTCCAGCGACGGCGGGGAAAAACTTGCCCGATTCACGCTGGTTGAGTGCCCCCTCATCCAAGTCACCTGCCTGCCAAGCAAAGTAAGCACGGGAGGCGGGAGAAAAAATATGACCGTGACGTGGAACTATGTTCTTGCTGATAGGATTCGCTATATGTTTAGACATGATGAATCTCCATTTCTTTGTTTTTCCGTCTGTAGCTTCAGTATTCGGTTATGCGCGCTGCCAAAGGGATGTAGCCTTGTCTGGTGCCCACCAAGAAATCGAGGTGTGTACCATCACGCAGATATAGGTAACGCCCTTATGAGTGACGAGGTCACCGTCCTTGTACCGGGAGCCCGTGCCCCATTCCGGCGGGGTTCCACCAGATGACAAGGTACGCACGGTCAATGTTGTACTTAGGCTGGAGTTGCCACCCTGACTGTCTTGCGCGCTCACCTGATAGCGATAGTCGGTATCGGGCTTTAACCCGCTGTCGTTAAAGGTAGGTGTAGCTGTTACGCCGATTGACACTCCGCCCCTATACACCTGATAGCTTTGGATCGGATGAACACCTGAAGCAGGTTGCCAACTAAGCAGTATTGAAGACGGTGTTTGAGAGAGGGAAGTTAACCCGGTCGGTACTGACGGCCCTTCTGGTACCGGCGTCTCTCCGCCAGTAAGGTAACCATAGCGATTGAGAAACTCCCAGTTATAAAGCTTGCCGTGCTTATCTCTGCCATTATCCCAGTTAACTGACCATGTCATGAGACCACGAACAGGGTTGCCGGCTTTTTCCAGATCCGACAAAGCTTCAATAGCGTTTAGGGGGTCTACCACATAACCCGTCGCGGCGGCATCAATATTGGAGGGCAAGCCTATTACCAGACGATTGGCCGCGATGCTAGAAAACCCGCGCGTACCATGAATCAAACTATCGGTAAGATAGTAGAGAAACTCTTTCTTGTAAGTATCGCTATTTTGAGTAACCCATAAATTAAGCTCGTCCACCCAAATACCATCACCGCCCTGATTGTAATACTGCGGCGCGATGAAGTCATAAATATCGTCTAACGCTGTAATATAATCGAGGTAGATTCCGTTAGTGCGCAAATAAGGAAACTCTGGAGCCATACTGATTATAAAATGCTTACCTTCCTTCTTATAATACTCACGTACCCTTCGTAGCGCCGCCGGTATCACTATACGATTATCCGCGTGAGTAATCGCCAGTTGTTCAAGATCGATATCCAGACCGTCAAAACCGTAGGTCTCTACCAATCGAACTATTTCATAGGCCAGCGCCTCTTCCTGCCCAGCATGAAGCTCGATATGAGCATCAGCCCCACCCAGAGAGATCAGTACAGCACGTCCCTGCGCATTCAGTACTCCAACCTGGCGGCGGAACTCAAGATCACTGTAGGCATCGGGTTTAAAGGTAGGAATACCGCTGCCTTTCATAAACGCGACAGCAATCACGTTATAGTTTTCCGGGATATCCGTGAGGGCCATTTCAGCAAACAGGCCTTGCTGATAACCCTGCCCGGCCTCAGCTTTCCAGTTATGCCAAAAACCCATCAGGATGTTTTTAGAAGAGATATCTGGCATCACTGAAGCCGCATCATGGATACGGTTTCCATATTGATTTATAACTGTCTGTTTCAGCATGATTTCTTAGTCCTTTAGTAGCGGAGGTGCAGACATCTAAACTGAATCGCTGCAAGTCGCTTTAACGAAGGAATCCTAACTGCTCACCCGCACAGTGCGCACCGATAAAGCCCTAGCACACATGACATGATCTATTTCAAACAGAAAGAGTCCTCGATACGGCTGCTTGCGTTAGCCAGCGTACTCAGTGTTGATAATGGTACATATACTGTATTGACTTCAGCCGTAGAGCTCGCTCAAACAAACAGTAATAGAACAAAACGTTTATCAGAGCATCCCTAAGGATGCGCTAATGGTATGGACAGTTCACTGCGGAAAATGTTTTTGGGGTCAAATTTAAGCTTAGTCCTAATGAGCATTTGCCGTTTATCACCATAATAAAGCTCCAACCATCGCGTATCGACCACCGCATGACTATCGTCCGTGTACTTCATATCGATATCTGGATAGTTTATATAACACCCTTGATAGCGCTGATTATCTTGAAAAGGTTTGCCGCCTTGCTGCTCAAAAAATGCCTTGTAAAAACTTCGACACCACTCAATACAGTGGTGCTCATGCATCGGATTACTCCAATAAACCTGAAGCTGCGCTTTCAGAATTGAGCGTCTCTGATAGACGGAAGTCGGGCACTCCTGTTCATCCTTAGCATTGATACAGCCTCCATAAGAGTCAATCTGCAACAATGCCTGATTAAGAACAGCATCGCCTGCCTGATTGAAGTACTGCCAAATAGCATTAACTTCCACATCAGAGAAATCACCAACCTGATAAAATGACTTATATTTACCATGTTGATTATTGCCGGAACCATTTAACATCTGGGTTACATACAACCAATCCATCAACCTAGCATCCTGCAAGATATTACTTAGCTTCGGCTCGTTTGAATGGCGCTTTCTTATCGGGCCGAATAAATTATCTTGCGTCGTGACAAACGCATTCTCACCGGCCGCTTGATTCATATGCGTGACAAAATCGATCAGCGGCTCGGTTTGCCTTTCACCATCGACTCGCCCATCCATTCCAGTATACTGAACAAGCAAATTGATATCGCCAGTTGAGCGGTGTTGCAATTTAAGTAATGCAAACAAGCCACCATTGGCTTTAGACAGGTCATCACTGTTCCAATGCTCATCATTTTTACTAAACCAGCGCCAGTACTCATTCAGGAAATGACTAAGCTTATCCTTACTATCAAATGCACTCCACGGCCATGCTAAAGAGAGCAGATAAGCTTGCTGCGGCGCTTGTGGCAGCTCTTTGAAGTAGTAATTAAGAATAATACCAAAATTCCCGCCGCCCGCCCCTCGACAGGCTATAAACAGGTCGCGCTCCCCATCCGATTCATCACTACCTTCGTGAACATGCCTGACCTCCAGCGCGTCTCCGGCCTTGCTCGGCACTAAAATATCCACGCCGCTTAACCAGTCCACTGTCAGGCCATGCATACGCGATAGCAATCCATAACCGCCGCCGCTAATGTGCCCTCCTGCACCGACCGAATAGCATGAGCCACCCGGGATCGTACGATTAGCTGTTTTATAGAGAGCCGAAAAACCATCCCAGTTCTGGTTTCCCGAAGCTATACGAAACTTGTATATTACGCTTTCATTATAGTGAGAGCGCAAACGCCCTTGTTCATCGAACTCAATACCTGCCATCAAACCAAGATCGATAATAGCAAGCCTCTGACTTCTTTGAGACGCCAATTTATTCGTCACAAATCCTTCGTAGCAATGGCCACCACTGCGCACTGTAATGCGATAATTTTTTTTCAAAGCATCGTTAGCCGCTGCCCATACCGAGGCCGGACTATTACAGATATAGATGAAGTCGGCGCCCTGCCCATTACCGGGCCAGCGTAAATTGAAGCCTTTTTTTAGCGTTTCATAACGGCGATCATGATGATTAATAAGAGTGTACTTTGACATGGAAATCCTCCTTGATAACCCAAGAGCATTGGAATAAATGCTTGACATTAAAATCACTGGGCACACCTTGAAATTCCGCTAAAGCGAAATCCTGGCCACCCACTTTAGGCCTTTCCCACGCAATCTAAAAACTCAATCAGCAACGTATTACGCCAACATCCATGCTGCGTCACACTCACTAAACTTTTTCTCATGTAAAAACAGCATAGCCCCTATCTTGCCAATGTCCAGTCGAAATCTTTTAGAACATCACCATTTTCTTGTAAACTGCTCGGAAGTAGCGAGAGCAACTTTCTCTGATTAGAGATAATTCTTACAGACACCGTTATTCCGTGACCATCGTACCGTGGTACCATTTAAAGCGACGCGCATCGATATTTTATCAATACTCTTATTTTTTTCAGTCTCATTGAACATTAAAGTGCGCTCCCAGCGGTTGTTTTTTACCCCCGTGCGCGCCTGTATCGACACGCCGACATCCAGGAGTTCAAAAGTGCGAACAGCGTCACGTTTGCGCGGTGTTTTTAGCCAGGCCGTAAAGCGAACACTTACGTAGCAAAACGGCCGTTTTATCATCCAGAATGACTGCTCGGCCTCGCTGCGAACTTGTGCCTTGGCCTTCTCAGAATAGATGGGCCGCCAGCCAGCAATTTTCGAATTTCATCGAGTCGTTCGATAGCTTGCTTGAGTCAGATTCGAGGATAGTGAGCACCGGATGCTCGCCTTTAGGACCGAGGAGGCCAGTCAAGATAGGGACTCGAACTGGCACGAGATATTGAACTCAATCTTGTAGTGTTCGTACCGGACCAACCTGGATCTCAATGGTTTTGTGCACAAACAAAAAAAGACGCCTAAGCGTCTATTCCGTAAATCACAGGCAAAAAAAAGCCACTCGTTAGAGTGGCTTTTTCTTTTATGCTTGGAGCGGGAAACGAGACTCGAACTCGCGACCCCGACCTTGGCAAGGTCGTGCTCTACCAACTGAGCTATTCCCGCTTGGTGATGCGCATTCTATAGAATCCTCAGCACCCGTCAACCCCTTGATTCAAAAAAGTTTTATTTCTTTTCAACGGTGGTTCGCAGATGGGGCCAGGCGGCGCGCAGATATTGCAGCATGGACCACAGGGTCAGGCCAGCGGCGACCAGCAGCAAGGCGTAGCCCGTGAGGACCCAGAACGAAAAGTCCGACGGGTTGGCCAGCAGAATGACCAGCGCGAGCATTTGTGCGGCGGTTTTCCATTTGCCCATGTTGGAGACGGCCACGTGGGCCCGGGCGCCGATTTCGGCCATCCATTCGCGCAGGGCCGAGACGACGATCTCGCGGCCGATGATGACAGCGGCCGGTAGGGTCAGCCACAGATTGCCGTGTTCCTGCACCAGCAGCACCAGGGCAACGGCCACCATGAGTTTGTCGGCCACGGGGTCGAGGAACGCGCCGAACGGCGTGCTCTGTTCCAGGCGGCGGGCCAGGTAGCCGTCGAGCCAGTCGGTGGCGGCTGCGAAGGCAAATACCGAACTGGACGCAACGTAGCTCCATTCATACGGCAAATAGAACAACAAAATGAAAATCGGGATAAGCAGGACGCGTAGTACGGTGATCAGATTAGGGATATTCATCGGCACAACTGGCTACGAGGTGAGAAGGCATTCTATTCGCTGTGCAGATTGGCATAAATCAATTCAGCGAGCTTTTTACTGATACCGGGTGCTTTGGCTATTTCGTCAATGCTGGCACGGGAGAGCTCCTGCAAGCCACCAAAATGTTTAAGCAAGTCGCGACGCCGCGTCGGGCCAACCCCTGCCACCCCTTCCAGGGTTGAGGTTCGCCGGGTTTTGCCACGGCGCGCGCGGTGGCCGGTAATGGCGAAACGGTGGGCTTCGTCACGGATTTGTTGAATCAGGTGCAGCGCAGGCGAGTCGCCCTTCAACGTGAACTCATGGGCGGCATCATTCAAGTACAACGTCTCGAAACCGGCCTTTCGCGTGGTGCCCTTGGCGACGCCGAGCAGGATCAGGTCGGGCACCGCCAGTTCGTTGAGCACGTCTCGCGCCATGGACAACTGGCCCTTGCCGCCGTCTACCAGCAGGATATCGGGCAACTTGCCCTCCCCGTCCTTCAACTTGCTGAAACGCCGCGTGAGCGCCTGGTGCATCGCGGCGTAGTCATCGCCGGCGGTAACGCCTTCGATGTTGTAGCGCCGGTAGTCGGACTTGATAGGCCCTTCCGGCCCGAATACCACGCAGGAAGCAACCGTGGCCTCACCGCTGGAGTGGCTGATGTCGTAGCACTCCAGGCGCTGGGGCGGCTCGTCCAGGTTGAGGACCTCGGCCAGGGCGTCGAAGCGTGCGGCAACGTGCTGTCGATTGGCCAGGCGCGCGCTCAGGGCCTGTTCGGCGTTGGTCACGGCCAGTTGCTGCCAGCGGGCACGGGTGCCGCGTACGCGGTGGCTGATGTCCAACTCGCGACCGCGCAGCTCGTGGATCGCTTCGATCAAGGTGGGAAAGTCTTCATGCACCACGTTGACGATCAGCTCCGACGGCAGGTCGCGCTCAGGGCTACTGACGTAGTACTGGCCAAGGAACGCGGCCATCACTTCTGCAACGTCTTCGTCGATACCGGTCTGCGGGAAGAAGTTCTTGCTGCCCAGCACCCGCCCGCCACGCACGCTGATCAGGTGCACACAGGCGCCGCCCGGATTGACGAACGCGGCGATCACGTCGACGTCACCGGTGCCGCCTTCCATGCTTTGCTGGTCCTGGACGCGACGCAGCAGAGAGATCTGGTCACGTAGCTCGGCAGCCTTTTCGAAATCCAGGGTGCTGGCCGCCTGCTCCATGGCCCCGGACAGCTCATCGGTGAGCGCATTGCTGCGCCCTTCGAGGAACATCACCGAGTGGCGCACATCCTCAGCGTACTCTGCCGGCTCAACCAGGCCCACACAGGGCGCCTTGCAGCGCTTGATCTGGTATTGCAGGCACGGCCGCGTGCGGTTCTTGTAGAAGCTGTCTTCGCACTGGCGTACAAAAAAGGTTTTTTGCAGCAGGCTCAGGCTTTCACGGATCGCACCTGCGCTGGGATAAGGCCCGAAGTACTTGCCCTTTTGTTTTTTAGCCCCGCGATGAATGCTCAGGCGCGGGAAGTTGCCATCCGATAAAAACACGTAAGGGTAGGATTTATCGTCACGCAGCAGGATGTTGTACGGCGGCCGCCATTCCTTGATCAGCGTCTGCTCAAGCAGCAGCGCCTCGGTTTCATTGGCGGTGATGGTGGTTTCGACCTGGGCGATACGTGCCACCAGGGCAGCGGTTTTCGGCGCAAGGCCGGACTTGCGAAAATAACTCGCCAGCCGGTTCTTGAGGTTCTTGGCTTTGCCCACATACAGCAGGCGTGCCTCGCTGTCGAACATGCGGTACACGCCGGGGCGGCCACTGCAGGTCGAGAGAAAGGCACTTGGATCAAACGGCGTAGTCATGTCAGGCGCTGGCGTCCACCATGCCGTGGCGCACCGCGAGCAGGGTCAATTCAACATCACTGCTGATGGCGAGCTTCTCGAAGATGCGATAGCGGTAGGTATTGACGGTCTTGGGCGACAGGCACAGCTTGTCGGAGATCGACTGCACTTTCTGGCAACCGACGATCATCAAGGCGATCTGGATTTCCCGCTCCGACAGCGTATCAAAGGGCGAATCGCTGGTGGGCTGGAAGGATTTGATCGCCAACTGTTGGGCGATCTGCGGGCTGATGTAACGCTGGCCGGCAAAGACCAGGCGAATGGCCTGCACCATCTCCGCCAGGCCCGCGCCTTTGGTCAGGTAGCCCGCAGCACCGGCCTGCAGGAGCCGCGTCGGAAACGGGTCTTCCTCGCACACCGTCACCACCACGACCTTGATGTCCGGGTGGCTGCGCAACAGCTTGGTCGTGGCACCAAGACCGCCGATCCCAGGCATCTTGACGTCCATCAACACCACATCGGGTTTCAATTCCCGAGCCTTGATCAGAGACTCCTCCCCTGACTCAGCCTGGCCGACTACTTGCAGGCCGTCGATGTCAGCCAGCATTCGTGTAATGCCTGTACGAACGAGATCATGATCATCGACTACTAGCACCCTAATCAAGCAGACACCTCGCGATATGGTCTTATAGATTGCTGAACACCTTAGCAAAAAAGCTGGGCACAGACCTAGCCGCAAGCGTCATATATATGGAGTTTGCCTGCCCGGTAGTCGTCCAACGGGTGGTGGACGACCGAATTTATTGGGCAAAAGGTCAGAAATCCTGGGGCGCACACCCGCCGCTTTCATATTTGCCTTGAGCGTTGGCTTCAACGCCTCCGATTTCACCAAAAACTTTCTGCGACAGGCCGAGTCGCTCTCTTTCTTGCCTTAAACGCGAACCGATTCCACTCATTTGGATGCATGATCCCATTTTGCACACATCAAGAGGTGACGCCCTCATCTCTTCGTCGAACGAACTTGAACGGTTTTGAACCATGCCCGGAATCCGCACCGCTGCACAAGCCAAGGCCTGGCTGGAACATCAAGGGAAGTCGGTTCCTGAATCAGTATGCGCTTATTAGGATTTTGTACAGGGTTTAGCGTACGCGACAGACACGCTCCATCCGCCAGAAACCATCCTCCTCGCCAACAATGCTGAACCCCATGCGTTGATAGAGCCTTCTGGCCGGATTGGTCTTGAACACGGTCAACCGCAACAGCCCAAGCGCCTGCGCCTTCAGCGCTATCTGCTCCAGCACCCAAGTGCCTGCGCCCTGCCCGCGATACGCCTGGAGCAAATGCAACTCACGGATGTATAGAGCGCCACCGTCGCGACTGAGGCTGATAAATCCCAACGTGTGGTCATCTCGGCAAATCAGCCAGTTTTCCCGACCGGCCCAGGCCGTGTCGAAGCCGGCATTGGACCAAATCAGCTGGTTTTGCACGTAGTAGCGGTTCATCGCCTCGTGGGTCAGGGCCCGCGCAAACGACAGATCCTGTTCTGTGGCAGCACGCAGGTGAAAAGCCATTTACACGGCCACCACTTGGCCCACCCAATGCTCGCCGTCGCGACGGGCAATCACCAGCGCTTCGCCGACACCGGGCACCGCTGCAAGCAAACGGCCATCCGCGGCCCAGATCGCACTGCGACCTGCACAGGCCCAGCCACCCGAGGGGCCACCGTGGTTAGCCATCAGCACCAGCAGACGATGCTCCGCGGCATAGCCCTGCAGCAGCGCGCTGTCTTTTGCGTAGCCGCCTTCGCTGATCAGTACGCCTGCTGCGTAGACATTGGCGCCCGCTTGCGCCGCATGACGTGGATGACTGGCGTGGGAGAAGTCGGCGCAAACCGCCAGGGCAATACGGTCATTGCCCCATTCGAGTGCCTCACCACCCTGCCCGGCCGCAAACGCCACGTCTTCGCCTGGATGCAGATGCTGCTTGGTGTACACCGCCAGTGAGCCGTCGGCCCCCAGCACCAGGGCGCCAATCAAAACATCCGCTTGCGGGGCCAGTCGGATCGGCATACCCACCACTGCCGTCAGCTGCAACTCGCGCGCCATCTCGCGCAGGGGCGCCAACACTGGCGCATCGGGAGCGATGGCCAAGTCAGCGGCCAGCGTGGGTTCATAACCGGTCAAAGACAGCTCCGGAAACACCAGCAATTGCACACCCTGCTCTGCCGCAGCCTGCATGAACACCCGGTGCCGTGCGATATTGGCTTCAACGTCGCCGGCAATGGAAAGGGTTTGCGCCGCAGCAAGGGTCAAGGCAGTCATGGTCGCGTCCTGGCAATCATCGTTTATGAGCCACCAGCATAGCGACACTCACCCCATAGCCGTAAGTACCCTCAAGCAATAGAAATTACTGATTGAATCCACCCGTGCGCCTCTAGTAAGCTCCCCCCATCATTTGGAGAGCCACCATGTTGCAACTCACCCACACTCAGGTTTGCCCTGCTGCCAGCGCCTTGCGCTTGGTGTCGGCTACCCGCGTGAACGGTTCGAGCGCACTGGCCGGCTTTTATTTTGGGTATTGGTTTAGCCACTGGCGCGCCTGATACCTGAAATCGGCGCCCACTACTCAAGGGGTCGCCTACCAGAGAAATCTAAACCCCCGGTCGGCTCCCCGACCGGGGGTTTTGTTTTTCAGCCGCTAACCATTTTGTTTGTTCAAGAACACTTAAAGGAATCACACCATGAACTACGCCACTTATTACCGCTTCGACACTTGCACTGCATGGCGATTTAGCCAGCTCCGTTCGGGACAGCCTGCCGCCTCCGATCGGTCACCTATTGGTGGCAAACCAACACACGTCGCCAGTACGGCCAATTGTCGAACACCCCAGTAGGCCAAGCGCGCGGGAACAACCCGCCGCTTGCCCAGGAAGCCTTGAATATGAACTCCTCCGTCGCCGCTTTGCCCGTCTGCACCCTCAACAGCGCCAATGAAGCCCTGACCCAGCGCCTGCCCAGCTCCCTTGAGCTGAAACACCAGCTGCCCCTCAGCCCGTTCCTCCATGAACAGATCCACGCCCATCGCCAGGCCGTGCGTGCCATCCTCAATGGCGAAGACTCGCGCTTACTGGTGATTGTCGGCCCGTGTTCGATCCACGATCCGCAATCGGCCATGGAATACGCACGCAACCTGAAGAAACTCGCGCTTGAAGTCAGCGATCAGATGCTGCTGGTGATCCGCGCCTACGTCGAAAAACCGCGCACTACCATCGGCTGGAAAGGCCTGGCCTACGACCCGCACCTGGACGGCAGCGATGACATGGCCGCCGGCCTGACCCTGTCCCGCGAACTGATGCGTGAAATGCTGCGCCTGGGCCTGCCGGTCGCCACCGAGCTGTTACAACCCATGGCTGCCGGCTACTTCGATGACCTGCTCAGTTGGGTCGCCATCGGTGCACGCACCACCGAGTCGCAGATCCACCGCGAGATGGCCAGCGGCCTGGGCATGCCCGTAGGTTTCAAGAACGGCACCGACGGCGGCGTCGCGATTGCCTGTGATGCCATGCGCTCAGCGTCCCACCCGCATCGCCATTTCGGTGTCGACAGCCAAGGCCATCCCGCCATCATCCAGACGCCAGGCAACCCCGACACACACCTGGTACTGCGCGGCGGTCACCGTGGGCCAAACTACGATGCACAGAGCGTGGCCCAGGTGAAACATGACCTGGCCAAGGCCAAAGTGGCGGCGCGGATCATGGTCGATTGCAGCCACGCCAACAGCGGCAAGGACCCACTGCGCCAACCGGCAGTGTTCAATGACGTAGTGGAGCAGCGCTTGCAGGGTGATACGTCGCTGATCGGCATGATGCTTGAGAGCCACTTGTTCGAAGGCTGCCAGCCGCTGAGCGCGTCAATGCAATACGGCGTGTCAGTAACCGATGGTTGCCTGGGTTGGGACGGAACCGAGCAGTTGCTGCGCAGTGCGGCCGAACGCCTGCGCGCCTCTCACAAAACCAACTGACGGGTGTGGATCAACATGCGGCAGCAGCGTTGAAGCGAAGCTAGGCCCGGGCCACCCGCGCCCGGGACAACTCCCGTAGCCACGGCAGTACCCGCAGGCCATGGGCAGCCTCGGATGGGTCGACGATGTCCATGAAGTGTTCGAGGCTGACGTTGTCCGGCACGCCCGGCAGACGCACCCGCACCGCTGACGCTGCACCGGCAGGCTCGCCCAGGTCGATGTGCTCGTATACCAACACGTGGTGCACTGACTGCTGGAGCCCAATGGCATGGTCCAGCAACCCGGCATTGATGATGAGCGCATCGAAGGGTTCGGCTGGAATGGAGGTCAGAATCTGGACTTCTTCGAGCGTTTGCACCGGCACAATCCGGTAATACCCCAACTGGTTGAGCATTTTCTCGATGTACAGGCGTCGCAGATGCTGTTCATCGGCAATCAGGACAGTCAGTGCTTTGTTTGGCATGGCAAACCCCTGGGGCAGGCAGTGCTCGGCAGTGAGCGTCGCCCATTTTCCAGACATATGCCGACGACAAAATCAGGCATTTTCCCCGTTCACGTAAGAGTTTTCCCAAATCGCCTGAATGGTGATCAACCGCGGTCAAGGCCGATTGCAATACGCGTTCAAGCCTTGCTGCAAAATACCAATCGCTTCACTGACGCCATCAACCGCAGGGCCCAATGCCAGGCGGTCCCGCTGTTCACACACCGCCTCCAATGTTTCACAACACGCGACCAACCCCTGCGCCTTGACCATCCGTGCGCCACCCTTGGCGCGATGGGCCAGGTCGTGCAGCTTGGCAAAGTCGGCCTGGCTTGACAGCTGTGAGAGCAAGGCACGGTCCGTTTCCAGGCTGTCGAGCAACGGCACCAGCAACTCGATAAGCGCGGGGCGATCGTCCCCCGTCAATGCGACCAGGGTGCTCAAGTCAAACGCCTGCATTTGTGGCGGGCCCAACTCGGCTGAACGCGAAGCCAATGCCGAGCGCAAGTCGTCCAGCCCGGTGGGTTTGAACAGGCAGCCGTCCATGCCGGCTTGCCGACAGCGCTCGGTTTCCTCCGGCTGGGCGTTGGCGGTGAACCCCAACAGCAGGCAAGGTGCCTGACCCCGTTCACGTTCTTGCGCACGAATCTCGCGCGCCAACTGGTAGCCATTCTTGAACGGCATATTGCAATCGGTGATCACACCGTCGAATTGTCCCGCCCGCCACTGCTCAAACCCTTGGACGCCATCTTCGGCCGTAGTGATCTGGTGGCCCAGGAAGGTCAACTGGCGCGCCAGCAGCAAGCGGTTGGCCGGGTAGTCATCCACCACCAGGATGCGCAGTGCGCGGCCCTCTGGCACGGCATCAGCAGTGTGTGCGGCATGGGTCGGCAAGCTGTCCGTCAGGGCCAGCGCCAGTGTCACATCCACCCGGGTGCCCTGCCCCAACACGCTGCTCAAGTGCAACTGGCCGCCCATCATTTCGCACAAGCTGCGGCTGATCACCAACCCCAGGCCAGAACCGCTGCGGGCCGACTGCTGGTTATTGCTGCCCTGGATAAACAGGCTGAACAATCGCTGCTGATCTTTGACGCTGATCCCAATGCCGGTGTCTTGCACCCATAGCTGCACATTCAACCGGTCGCCCTCGACTACCGCCCGCGCCCCGAGGCTTACCTGGCCGCTGGCGGTAAACTTGATGGCATTGCTCAACAGGTTCGACACCACCTGTTTGAAGCGTAGCGGGTCGACCAGCACCGTCCGCTCAACCAAGGACTCCAGCTGGACTTGCAGCGCCACCCCCTTGGCTCGCGCCAATCCCTCGAACACGCGCGCCACCGATGCCAGCAGCTCACGCAGATTGGCCGGCTCCAGGGTCAGCGACAAATGCCCGGACTCGATCCGCGCGATATCGAGAATGTCGCCAATCAACTCCAGCATGCCGCGCGATGCCACGGATGCCACTTCCAAGGCATCACGGTCGGCCCGCCCCTGTTCGGCATTTTTCAAGGCCAACTCGATCATGCCGATCACGGCGTTCATTGGCGTGCGGATTTCGTGGCTCATGGTCGCCAGGAAGGTAGTCTTGGCGCGGTTAGCGGCGTCGGCATCGTCCTTGGCTTCCTGCAATTGGCCCAGCAAGCGATGACGCTCGCTGACATCCACCCAACCGGCAATCATGCCCACCACCTTCTCGTCGCCGTCGCGATACGGCAGCATCCATTGGTAAATGGTCAGCACGTCGCCGTTGGGCACCTTGAGTATCCGGTCATGAATCTGCGGTTCACCGGCGGCCATCAAGCGCAGGTAATCCTCATGAAACGACTGGGCCTGTGGAGGATTGTTGACGTCGGTTTCCATCACCGTCTTGCCGATCACGTCTTCAAGCTTGTAACCAAACACATCGAGGTACGCATTGTTACAGGCCATCAACCGACCCTGGCGGTCGCGTACATAAATCGGATGCGGGGTGCCGTCGATCAATACGCTCATGAACCGCATCTGATCGCTGAGCGCCCGCTCGGCTTGCACGCGCTTACGAATCAGGCTGCGCAAGTAGATGATCCAACCCAGCGTGACCACCAACAACAGTGCGGCCAACCCGAAGCCCTGAATGATCACGTTGCGATAACGCAGCCAGTAGCTGTCCTCGATGATGACTTCGCTGCGCCATTGGCCAATCAATTCATCCATTTCCTGCGGTGTGATGCTCAGCAGTGCCTTGTCCAGGATCGAATACAGCTCCAACTGACTGCGGTTGACCCCGAAGGTCACGCGCGCCGGTTCAGTGCCGACCGTACTGGTGATACGCAAGCGGTCACGGTAATGCCGGGTGATCAGATAGCGCGCACTGATCAGCGAGTTCACGGCGCCCTCGGCGTCGCCATTGGCCACCAGCGCCATGGCTTGCAGCGGGTTTTCAACGTCGATAAACGCAACCCCTGGAAAGTTTTGCGCTATCTCATCATGCAGGCCATTGCCGGTCACCATGGCCAGGCGTTTGCCAACCATATCCTCCAGCGTGAGCGGGCTATCAGGGCTGTCGCGGGTCACCAGCACAAACGGGCTGGTCAGGTAGGGCCGAGTAAAGCGCACTTTGTCGGCACGTTCCGTACTGGGGGTAACCACCGCCAGCATATCCGCCGTGCCCGCACTGACAATATTGACCTGGCGCGGCAACGAACTGCCCGGGACCACATCGAACTTCAAACCGGTGCGCAAGCTGATGCGCGACAGCACCTCCGCACTCAGCCCTTCGAATTGCCCCTTTTCACCGATAAAAGACAATGGCAGAAAGTCGTTTAGCACCGCGACTCTGACCCGTGGATTTTTCTGCACCCAGCGTTGTTCATTGGCACTCAAGTGCAGCCGGTCGATGCCCACGATGCCCAGGTTGCCACCGCTCCAGCGGCGCAGGATTTCCATGTGCTCACTGGCGGGAATGGCCTCCAGCGCCGCATTGATGATCTGCAGCAGCCGCGTATTGTCCCGGGTGACGGCAAACGCAAACGGGTTGACCTCCAGGGTGGAAAAATCAGCCATGCGTACATTGTTCAGGTGGTTGCGATTGATCAGGTAATTGCTGCTGATGGCATCGCCCAGGTATACATCGGCGCGACCAAACGCCACGGCGCCAATGGCCTCGAAGGTCGAGGCAAAAAGCTCCAACTGTGCACGGGGGTAAAATGCCCGGACAGCGTCGGGCTGCATATAGTGATACAGCATTGCCACCCGCTTGCCTGCCAGGTCGTCACTCAACGCTTGGCTGTCACCGCTGCGAGTCACCAGGGTCGGTTGATCGTTGGCGTAGGAACGAGACAACTGCAATTGCTTGTCGGCAGCCTCATAGCCATTGGCGGAACCGAGAAAATCCACGTCACCCTGCTTCAGGGCCTGGACCACATCATCACGGGTTTCGTAACGCCGAACCTCGATGGAGATATGCAGGGCCTGGCCAATCAGCGCGGCAAAGTCGGCCGTGATACCTTCGAGTTCGTCGTTGTTATTGGTCAGGTCAAAAGGCACGTAATCGGGGGCAGAAATCCCCATGACCAATGTGCGCCGCTCGCGTAGCCAGCGCCAATCAGCCTCGGTCATCTCTACTTTGGGGATTTCGAGGTGGGAGTGCCCCAACAGTTGCAAAGCCTGGGGCTCTTCAAAGGCCACCGCGATCAGGGGTAATAGGCTCATCCAAAGGATCGCGACGAACCTGGTCAACGCGGTGGTGATCATTTGCAGCTCAGATCAGATGGTTGCGCTGGGCAAACTTGGACAAATGCACCACCGAGGACATACGTAACTTCTCCTTGAGTCGAGTCTTGTAGGTGCTGATGGTCTTGTGGCTCAGCAGCATTTTCGCGGCCACTTCCTTATTGCCCAGCCCCAGGGCCAGCATCTGCAATACGGTCAATTCACGGTCCGACAATGACTCGATCATTTGTCGTTCCGTTTCCTGCAGGTCATCACGGCGTACCGAACTGGTCGGCAAACTGGGGAAGCAGCTGTAGCCCGACCTGATCGCCCTGATGGCTTTGATCAACTCGTCCAACTCCCCGGTCTTGGCCACGAACCCCATCGCTCCGGCACGCATACAGCGGGTAGAAAAGAACACCGCCATGTAAGAGGTGAGCACCAGAATCTTGCACGGCAGGGCCAGTGCCTTGACCCGGCTGATAACCTCCAACCCACCCAGTTTCGGCAGCGCAAGGTCGAGAATGATCAGCTCGGGACGTTGCTCCCTGGCCAACTGCATTGCATCTGCCCCATCCCCTGCTTGGTAGATTTCAGTAAACCCTTCCGATTTCAGAAGGTGTTTGACCGTCGCGCAGATAAATGGATGGTCATCCACAATTAATGCTTTGCTCATAAAACTTCCCTATGTGGACAAAATACCCTTACACATAACACCGGGACTGGATACCTGTGAGAAATGACAGTTCCGACGAGCGGCACTGCATACCCTCATGGCGATAACCAGGCGATGTCTGGCCCCTTCAATTAACTCAGCATAACCACGGACGCCGGACCACAACGACCCAACAGCCGCAAGTGCCCAACCTTACCAACGCCAAGATGTTTCAATTGAAGGGATATTCCTGACTATATGTAGGATTTTTCCACAACTAAGCTTAGCCAATCCTGGCGTGCCCAGAGGGATCAGTCGGTGGTACTCGGGCTCCAGAAGGCCTGTACCACCAGGGTTGACGTGGAGATGCGCGTCACCAGTGCATCCAGCTCATCGCCATCGACCGACGTTGCGGCCAGAGTGGCCTCGATTTCCACTTCTTCACTGCCGAATGGTCGCACGTCGACATCGCTGGCCGGGTAGTTACAGCGTGCCAGCTCGGCTTCCAACAGGACCATCACTGCCTGTTGCTGGCTGCGCCGCGCAATCACGTAAAGGATGTTGGTGACCTCTGCCGATACCACGTCCAGTGGCTGACGGTTGATGTTGTTGACGATCGGTCGCAGCAAGGTGTTGGCCGCCAGCACAAACAGCGTGCCCAGCAATGCCTCAAGGATCAAGTCGGCACCGGCACAGGCGCCCACCGCCGCCGAAGCCCACAGGGTGGCCGCCGTATTGAGGCCGCGCACGTTGCCTTCTTCACGCATGATCACACCGGCCCCCAGGAAGCCGATGCCCGACACCACGTAAGCGACTACACGCACAGCGCCTTCCGCACCACCGAGGCGGTTGGCCATGTCGACAAAAATCGCCGCGCCCACCGCCACCAGCACATTGGTACGCAAGCCCGCGGTGCGCTGGCGGTACTGGCGCTCGAAGCCGATCAAACCACCCAGAATAAACGCCGCGCTGAGGCTGACCACGGTATCGATCAGGGAGTTGAGGTTGATGTTGTTGATTGCCTGCATAAAAAAATCTCCATGAATGCAGTGGCAAATTGGAAGCACCGCAGGTCCCTGTGGGAGCTGGCTTGCCTGCGATAGCGGCGCGTCAGCCAATGAATCAGGCGACTGATACACCGTCATCGCGGGCAAGCCCGGCTCCCACAGTTTTTGCGGTGTTGCATAAAACGTATTACTGCCAGCCAAACTTGCGGATGTAGTAGCCCTTCACCGCTTGGATCAGCACCATGTACGCCAGCAAAATCGCGGGCAAAAATACGAAGTACAGCGACGCCAGCGCCTGCAATGTGAAGTAGTGCGCCAGGCTGGGCGGTACTTCGCGGCTGACACTGGCGTCAGTCACAGTCTCAAGCATCTCCAGGCGGAGAAAATGGCCCGCCGGCCGTAAAAGGCAGGCGCGTCCGTAGCATCCAGGCGTTACCCCGGTGCTGGTCAGCGTCGATGAGAGGGATTCAGGCAGGCGCCAGGACGGGCCACTGCCGGGATACCGCTTCTCGCTTTGTGAGGCGAGACAACGGCATCTGGAAAATGCGCGTTACCTTGCCAAGTAGATGCCGGTTACCGAAACCGGCCGACGACTGTCACTCGAACAAGTACCCACTGAGGGTCTCCGCTATTAATGAAAACGCGCGAAGCTTACGCCCCGATGGTGGCCGAGTAAACCGTAGGAAGGTGCCCACATGGAGAACACGAAAATTCTTCAGGATGGGTTCAGGAATGCCTTTCTCAACCCCATCTGCCAGCAAATGTGGGAGGGGGCTTGCTCCCGAAGAGGTGTGTCAGCTACGCATTCACTGCCTGACACACTGAATTCGCAGATACGCCCCAGCTATGGGCCAGGTGCTGTGCTTTCATTCATGAGCTTGCCTGCTATCGGCCGGCGCTTGGACACGATCTTCGAGACTGTAATCGCGCACTACCTGAGCAATACGCAGGTGGTAGTCAGCAAAAACCTGCCGACGGCCTGCTGATTGAGCTGCTCGATGTAGCTCAAGGCTGCGCCACTGCTGGATTGCTTCCTCGTCACGCCAGAATGATAGCGACAGCAGTTTTCCAGGTTCACTCAGGCTCTGGAAACGCTCAACTGAAATGAAACCATCGATTTGAGCCAGCAGGGGCTTGAGTTCGGCAGCGAGGTCGAGATAACGCTGGTAGTGCTCCTCGTGCGGCCAGGCTTCAAAAATAACAGCGATCATTGTTGAGTCTCCTCATCACGGCAGAACTGTGGGATACGGCCATTCAGGGAAGGCAAATAACGCCAGCGATAATCACGGGCAGAAGCGTTGGGCTGTCGATGCAAGAATGCCGAAATCACTTCTGAGGCAATAGCCAATGCCAAGGGTTGGCCTGGACATTGATGTCTGCCTGAGCCGAAGCTGAAGGTTCGTCGTCGCGCCCGCTTGAGCAAGAAGCTGTCGGGGTCTGGGTTGGCGCAGGGGTCTTGGTTGGCAGCAGCGAGCAATAATAAAATGGTATCGCCCGCCTCTAAAACGCTGTCGCCAATCTTGCATCGCCTGGCAACAAACCGCCGAGTGTTTTGTACCGGTGAATCGTGGCGCGCGACCTCTGCCACCCACTCAGCGACAAGCGTCGGTGTGGCTTGCATGCCTTCAAACAGCTCAGGCTTACGTTGGAGCGCTATAAGGGTGTTGCCGATCAGCCCGGCGGTGGCTTCGCAGGTCTGTGACAATAGCCCGATCAGATTCGCGATCAATGCATCATCGTCTTCCCAGGCTGAAGCGTCGTAATCGCTATAAAGACGGCCCAACACACCACTACCTTTATCATCGTTACTCAGCAGCGTTTGGAACATTTGGCTCAGCCGTGCCGCCGCGCAATGGGCTTTACCGAGTTGAGCCTCGTCACTTAACGGCGACAGACAGGCAACAAAATCCCGTGTCAGCTGCACGACTTCCTTTAGCTGGCTGGATGTGAAACCTATCAAGGATGCAATGACCGAAACCGGCAACGTGAACATCCACTCATTCGGGTTATCGCCCGAGATATCAAATGTCTCGACGACCTGCGCCACGAGGCCTGCGATGTTTTGCGTGCCCATCGAGGCCAGGATGGGCTCGATAACCCTGCGCGGGCACTGATGTTGCGTCCCCTCGTTCATGCGCATCAAACGACCGAAAACATGGCCTGCGGCGCCTTGCGCAAGGGCAGTTGGAATCGGCTCGTGCAGTGGACGTACAAGGCAGTCGGGATGTTCCAGAATGGCCTCGACAACGCCGGCGCCACTGGCAATCCATACACCAAGATCTGCATCGAACAACAGTTCCCTTTGCTGCCTGAGGCATGAGTAATAAACGTAGGGATCGACATGAGTAGCGGCTTCAAACGGCGTCATTTTGGCAGTCCTTTTCACAAAGAACGGCTACTATCGAGCAATCGTCCCCCCCACAATTCGCTCAGGAACGAAATATGGATTCCCAAAGCAATGACACTGCTATTTCCCGTGTCGCAGGCGCCATTGCGGAGCCCGCGAGGACGAAAATGCTTTGTTCGCTGATGGACGGTCACGCCCGTACCAGCACCGAATTGGCAGTCATCGCCGATGTCAGTGCATCCACGGCGAGCGCGCACTTGGCAAGGCTCAAAGAGGACGGTTTGATAAAACTGCACACGCAGGGCAGGCACCGCTACTTCAGCCTGGCAGACGCGCACGTGGCCCAAGCTATTGAAGCTCTCATGGTGATCAGCCGAAACGCGCAGACCCAGTTCGTTTCGACGGCCCCCGGTCGATTGCAGTTGGCGCGGACCTGTTATGACCACATGGCAGGATCCCTGGCTGTACAACTGCACGACTATTTCATCGACGCCGGCTGGTTGAGCATGCCAGTCGCTGGTGACGGTACGTATCAGCTCAGCGTGGAGGGCGAAAAAGCGATGACAGGGCTCGGTGTCGAGATAGAAACCGTAAGGGCACAGCGACGTCGTTTCGCTTGCTCATGTCTGGATTGGAGCATGCGCCGCCCTCACCTCGCCGGCGCACTGGGGGCCGCGGTTCTACAAGCCGTTATAAGCCGCAAATGGGTGATCCAGGACCTTGATAGTCGAGCATTGGCCTTGACGCCCAAGGGGCGAAAGGAGCTGTACGGCAGATTTGGAATCACGGTTGAAAGCAAGGAGCTGGAGAAATCAGGCACCGCGCGCCCATGAGACCGGTACGTGCTACAGGGTGATGGGTCGGTCCCGTTCAACCAGCGTCAGATAGCCCGCAATGGTCTCGTTGCCGAGAGGTTTGATCTGGATGGACACCCTGTTCACCTGACGCCCCATCCTGATGCCCTCGCGAGTTCGCACCTGTACATACCCAAGCCTGGGCCAAAAATGCTCGGCCCTGGTATTGCCCATCACCACCGTCAGCCGCAGCCATTGGGCACCCTTCGCCGCCGCCCATGCCTCAAGGTCCGAGTGCAAGCGCTGCGCCAGCCCGCTGCCGTGCCAGCGCGAATGCACCAGCAACAAGCCGATATGCCACACCCCCGCGGCGAGCAAATCTGCGGCGATATTCACCACGGCGACCAGTTGATCCTGCGTATCGCGGTAGCCCAGCCAGTACATGCGGCTGCACTGCCAGCCAGCGGGTAACTGACCGTGTAATTCTTCCCGTGCTTCGCTCGGGGTAGCCGGCTCGCCATTCACCGCGATGAAGTAATCCGGTGCCTGTTCAAAAAACTGCTGCAGCTCAGCCTCATCGCAGCCAAGCAGCTCAACCACCCGAATGTCTTTGAGGGAGCAGCCAGGCAACACCTGTGGATTAACGTCCATGCTCAATCTCTTCAATCATCCCGGGTCAGCACTTCCAACAATTCAATTTCGAAACGCAGGTTACTGTTGGGTTTGATATGCGCGCCCATGGAACGCTCGCCATAGGCCAGGTGCGCCGGCACATACAACGCACGTACCCCGCCGACCTGCATCCCCATCAACCCCTGGTCCCAGCCCTTGATCACGCGACCGGTGCCAATCACGCACTGGAACGGCTTGCCCCGCTCCCACGACGAATCGAACACCGTGCCATCTTCCAGGGTGCCGGTGTATTGGGTGGTGATCAGCGCGCCCTTGACCACGGTTTTGCCGGTGCCCAGGCGGATGTCGGTGACCTGCAGTTTGTCGTTGCTCATGGGGGTCTCATTGAGGGGTGAAAGGCTGGGCTTTTCCCAGATTCGGCTGGGTTTGGCAAGTGTAGGAACAGTCGGAACAATGACATTTCCCTTTAACTTGAAGGACGCTTCCGAGTGAATCCCAACCGCTTGCGCCGTTCGAATCACGTGGCTAGTCTTCGTTGGTCACTGCCAATTAGATAGCCGTCCGCTGTCAGGCTGCCAACAGCCTCGCCACAGAACCAGCGCCGTACCCCAATCTACTGTGGGAGGGGGCTTGCCCCCGATGGCGGGGCAACAGCCCCTGCATCATTGACTGACACCCTGCTATCGGGAGCAAGCCCCCTCCCACATATTGATTTGCGTGCAGCCCCGGTTTCTACAACCAATGCCAAAACCGGCTCCAGAAGCCTCGCCCCAACTCATCCTTGCACCCGGCATATTGCCGCGCATACATCTGCGAACGCGCCTGCACCTTGCTCGCCACCGGTAGCAACCAGGCTTTGCTGGCGTAGGTGCGCTGGCGGTAGCCGCCCCAACCTTCGTGGTAGTTCAGGTATTGACCATAGGCGTCGTATTTGTAGACGCCATTGATGGTGTAAGTCTTGTCCATGTACCAGCCGATAAAATCGATGGCGTCGTCGAAGTCTTCGCGATCAGCGCCGCTGCGGCCGGTGGCTTTGCGGTAGTCGTTCCACACTTCATCCTTGGCTTGGGCGTAGCCCGCAGCGGTGGACACTCGGCCCCAGGGGATGATCCACAACAGGTATTTACGCGGGGTCTTGGCGTCGTAGCGAAAGCCCGACTCCTGATACATGATCGCAAACGGCACCTGGATCGGCACGCCCCAGCGCTTTTGCGTGACCTTGGCGGCGTCGTACCAGTCATCTTTTTCGCGAAAGATGCCGCACAGGTCATTGGGCGTGCGTGGCGGCGAGGTGCCACACGCCGCCAACAGAGAAGTGAGTAATAACAGTCCAACGGCTTTGCCTGCGCTCAAGGGACACCTTTGCGGGATACGGGTAAAAGGCCAGCATTTTACCCGTTCCCACAGGCGGCGTCCTTGCCGCAGACAGTTTTACGCCAAAGGCACGCGACGGGTAGTCAACGCGATACGACCAATAAAGAAGCTCAAAGCCGCGCCCAACAGCAGCATGGCCAAGGTGCTCCATGCAGCGCGGGACAATTGCTTGGCGGCCACTTCACCGGCTTCACGGGCTTTTTGTTCAGCCTGTTTTTTCAGCTCATCGACCTTCTGCATGGCTTGCTGATAAGCCTGGGCATAGTTGTCGACAATCTGGGTGGCTTCTTCTTTGCTCTTGCCGGTACGGGCCGCGACGATGTTGACCAGGGCTTCTTTATCCGCTGCATTCAAGGCTGGCTCGCCGGACGCTTTCACGCGTTCAAACCACTGCTTGAGCTCGTCACCGGCCTGGGCAGGGTTGGTCGCTGCATCGGTGGCCGATTGTTTGCCATCGGCAGCCGCCTGGTCGGCTTTTTGCTCAACGTTGGCCGGGTCCAATTCCGCCTTGCCGCTTTGCTTGAGCAAGGTATCGAGTTGGCCTTGCAGGCTGTTCCAGTCCAGCTCGATCCCCTGCTCGTTCAACTGCTGCTTGATGCTGCTGCCGATCCCCGGCGCTGCGGCCGCAATGCCACTTCCGGCAGCAGACAAGCCTTTACCCACGACGTTGCCGGCGGTGCCGACGACGCTGGAAGCCAAGCCTGCCAACAGCCAGGTGGTCAGCAAGGTGGTCAGGGTCCAGGTCAGCACCCCGTGCAGGCCGCCGCGATCCGGCGCCGTGCGTCCAGCCACAAACGCACCCAACGCAATGGCGACCAAGGTCGAGACAAACAACCAGATACCCGCACCCGTGCCGAAGCCGCTCAACGGGTTACCTGCTTCCATCGGGTCAACGGCGCTGGCGCCGATAGCCGTACCCAACACACTCAACACCAGGTAGGTCACCAGTGCGATTGCACTACCGGCCAATACCGAGCTCCATGACACACGAAATAGCGATCGATTGGTTTCATAGACAGTGGTCATACAAAGGTCCTTTTCAAATTTAGAAGCAAGGCAATGCGCCTTGTTGAGTGTGAGTGTGGCGAAACGACATACGTTCAGTCCTGGCTCATATGCACCAGGCCGGGTGGTGCATTCGCACTCCTCCCAAGGCAAATTCTCTGCACTATCCTGAAGCCGGGATGTCGTACTCGAATGCACTCAAGCCTCGCCCCTTCGGAGACGTTATGACCCACGATGTTCTCGCCAAAGAAACCAATCGCCGCCAGTTGCAGCAGATCATTTCCGGGTTGTCCGACGGTGTGATTCTGGCCGAGGTCGACCAGACCATCCTCTGGGCCAATGACGCTGCCTTGACCATGCACGGGGTCAGCGCCGTCGAGGACCTGGGCGCCAATACCGAGGCCTACGCCGAGCGTTTCGCCTTGCGCTATCGCAATAACCATCCTTTACAGCTGGACAGCTACCCGTTAAGCCGCGTGGCCGCTGGTGAAGAGTTCAGCGATGTGGTGGTGGAAGTCACCCCTGCCGCCGACGAGAGTCGCTACTGGGTGCACCGCTTGCGTAGCCTGGTGCTGACCGACGCGCAGGGTGAGCCGGAGTTGCTGGTGCTGATCCTCAGCGACGCCACCGAATGGGCGAGCGCCGAGCAACGCTTTGAAAAAACCTTCAACGCCAACCCCGCACCCGCCGTGATCTGCCGCCTCAGCGACCTGCGCTACATCAAGGTCAACCAGGGTTTTCTGGAGATGACCGGCTACAACCGTGACCAGGTCATCGGCAAATCCGTGTATGAACTGGACGTGCTGGAACAGGCCGAGCGCAAGGACCTGGCGATCCAGCGCCTGGGCGAAGGCGCAACTATTCCGCAGATGCAGGCCGAACTGAGATTGCCCGAAGGTGGCAGCAAACTGGTGATCGTCGCCGGCCAACCGTTGGACATGAACGAGGAAGACTGCATGTTGTTTTCCTTCACTGACCTTGAGCCGCGACGCAAAGCGGAAATTGCCCTGCGCCAGAGTGAAGAGCGCTTCGCCAAATCCTTCCGCCTGACGCCAGTGCCGACCCTGGTGTGCAGCGCCGACAACCGCCAAGTGGTGGATGTCAACGAAGCCTTCATGACCATCACCGGCTACATCAGCGAGGAGTTGATCGGCAAATCCATCGAAGACATCAACTTTATCGACAGCCCCCAGGCCGGCGCGCAGTTGTTCGCCACCCTGGAAAAAGCCGGCAACCTGGACGGCCAGGACCTCAAGGTGCGCAAGAAAGGCAACGAGGTGATCGACTGCGTGGTGTCAGCCGACACGGTGATCATCCAGGACGTGCCCTGCTACCTGATGGTGCTGATGAACATCACCGAACGCAAACGTTCGGAGTTGGAACTGGTGGCGGCCATCGAGGAAGTCATGCAGGACGCGTCCTGGTTCAGCCAGACCCTGATCGAGAAACTGGCCAACGCCAAGAGCGTCAACAGCCCCAACCTGCCGAACGTCTCATTCACCGACCTGACCGCCCGTGAGCGTGATGTGCTGGGCCTGATCTGCGAGGGCCTGGCAGACAAGGAAATCGCCTCGCGCCTGAAACTGGCGCCCAATACCGTACGCAACCACGTGGCCACGGTGTATTCCAAGCTGGGGGTGCACAGCCGCAGCGCGGCCATCGTGTGGGCCCGTGAACGCGGGCTGTTCGCCGGTGAATTGCGCCTTAAAAACAAACCCTGACCCTTGCAAATGCACTAGTCCACCTAGTGCGAATTCGCCTTATGGCGCGAGGGTGCACGCCATAACCTTCAAGGGATCGTATTTATGCCTTGAAGGAATCTGCATGTTTACCCTCTCTCAACTGCGCAACTGCATCGAAGAAGGCCTGTCACCGCTGACGTGCGAATTCACCCTGTGCCGGGATGCGTCCTTGACCCTCAAGGTCTACGACGCAGAAACCGGCCGTGTCGACCTGGTGGTTACCGGCATCAGCACCAATCGCCTGCAAACCCCGCAGGAAGTGGCGAAGATGGTGGATGAGTTGCGCTACGAACTGCAAAGCAACAACGTCGGCAAGCTCACGCTGGATGATTTGCCTTCATCGCCGCCCCCATGAAATAGAACACCCCGCCGCCAATGATAAACGCCCCCAGCATATAGAACATGTAGTGGGCCGGCAGGCTGGCCAGCACCAGCCCACACAGCACCGGCCCCAGCGCGGCACCGAGATTGGACAGGTTCTGCGCTCCGTAATACATGCCCCGCAGGTGGTCCGGGGCGATTCGGTCGATAAACATGTACTCGGCCGGGAACACGATGATTTCCCCTACGGTAAACACCGCCATTGCCAATACCCACCACAACACGCTGGTGGACAGCGCGAAACCGATCAACCCCAGCATGAACATGCTCAAGCCCGCGATCAGCCATTGGCTGAGATAGCGATGCGAAATGCGCCGACCAATCAGGTACTGCAAGGCAATCACCAGCACGGCGTTGGTGGTCAGCACTGCGCTGATCACGGTGTAGGTGTATTCGGCGGTGGTGGTGGTTACCAGGTATTGAGACAGGTAGGCCGTGAACTGGCCGAACACCACCGCACTGAGCAAACCGCCGAGGGTGAAACACACCAGGCGACGATCTTGCAGCAGCACACGGGCGACGGCCAGAAACGGCACCGGTTTTTGCGTGGCATCCACAGTGGCCAAGGTGCGGTCGCCCCACCGCCAATACAGCAGGAAAAAACCGAGCCCCAGCAGTGCCGACAGGATAAACGGCAGGCTGATATCCAGCTTGGCCACCATCGCCCCGAAGGCCGGCCCCACGGCATAACCGATATTGGTGAGGGTGTATTTGATGGAAAACACTTCACTGCGTGCGTCTTCGGGCAGCAGGCTGGCGAAGCCGGCTTTCACCGCAATGTCGATGACCGCGTAGGCCAGGTTGATCAGGATCAGGCAGCCATAGAACGCCCAGATATCCTGCGCCAACAGCGTGCCGATAAACCCCAGTACAAACACCAGGCTCAATGCGAGCAACAGCCGATAGCTGTTGATGCGGTCGACCAGGAAGCCGCCGTACACGCTGAGCAGCGAGCCGACGATCAGCGAACTGCCGATCACCAGGCCAACCTGGGTAATGTCCAGGGCGAAGTGGCTGGTGAGGTAGATCACCAGGTAGGGAAAGGTGATGGCCTTGGCCAACGTCAGCAGCAAGGTGGCGCACAGCAGCAGATTCACCGTGCGGGGGTAGGTTCTTATTGTGGCAAGCATCCTGCTTCTTTCCTGTGAAGGTAACGCGACCATTGCGGTCGGTTACCTTAACGCATGAACCACGAAACGAGCAGGTGGCCCGGCAGAATTATTTCTTGACCGGCGTAATCTCAAGGATGGTGCCGTTGGTGGTCTTGAGCAGGACGTACTTGTCGCCTACACGCGCCCATTGGCTCTCATCCTCAGGCTGTTTGAGGCCGCGCTTTTTCCAGTCTTTAATCGCTGATTCCTCGCGCATCAACATGTCCGGGGCGCGATCACCTTCTTTCAAATCACGGGCGTTGATGTTTGAAGGTTGCACGGTTTCCTGAGGGGTATCGCCGGCCTGCACTACAGCGCTGGCGGTGGAAAAGCTGGCAGCGACCAGCAGGCAAGCGGCTAAGGTTTTCGACTTCATGGGTGCTCCTTCAATTAATGGTGCGTACCCAGGTTCCGACCGCGGCGGCGCAGAATCATTCAGCCCGCTCAGTTTCCCCTGTGGCCAGCTCGGCCTTGCTGACCCATAAAGTCCGGCCAACAATTGTCCCACCCGATCCGCATCCGATCGCGTGCTACACCCCTGCAGCTCCTGTTCCAGCAAGAATAAATACGCTTCAAACTCCCTCCCGATTGCCTCCATGAAATTAATCATGTAATTTTTCATGAAATTATTCGAACTAAATTTCATGAACCAGCAACAAGAACTCGCCACTCTCGCGACCCTGATCCACGACCTGCGCAAGCACAAGAAACTCACCCTGGCGCAATTGGCGCAAAAGATCGAGCGCTCGGTGGGGTTTGTGTCCCAAGTGGAACGCGGGTTGTCGCAACCCACCGTCGCCGACCTGACCGCCATCAGCCACGCCCTCGATGTGCCCACCACCTATTTCTACAGCCTGCCCAAACCCAAGGCGGTGGACTGGGTGACCCGCCCCAACGAGCGGCGCACGGTGTATTACGCCAATGGCATCACCGACATCCTGGTGTCGCCGAGCATGAACGGTGCTTTCTCGATGCTCGACAGCTTGTTGGCCCCCGGTGCCAACAGCGGCGAGCAAAGCATGAGCGATCGCGCCGAGCAGGCTGGCTTTGTGCTGGAGGGCGAGCTGACCCTGTGGGTTGAGGGTGAGTCCGATGCAGTCACCCTCTACGAAGGCGACAGTTTCCACCTGGCCAGTTTCGCCCACTGCCGCTACGCCAACCTGACCGACCTGCCCGCCCGCGTCCTGTGGGTTTACAACTAGGAGCTGCACCCGTGAAAAGCCCATCTGCAACGTTGCTGGCCGAAGTACGGACCTTTCGCCAGAACCACCCCGACGTGCGTTATGTCGACCTGATCGCCCTGGACATTCCCGGGCATTTCTACGGCAAGCGCTACCCGGTGGAGATGCTTGAAAAAGTCGCCGCCGGCAGCCCGTTGAAGTTGCCGCAGAACGCGGTATTGCTGGGGGCTCAGGGCGGGTTGTTCAAGATTGGCGACTACTGCTTCAACGACGGTGACCCGGATGCCAATCGCCGCCTGGTGCCCGGCACATTGAAGCCGGTGAGCTGGGAATCGCAGCCCTTGGGGCAAATGCTCATCACCTCGGACGGCACCGCAGCGCCGATCGAGTTCGAGCCCCGCGAAGTATTGGCCAAGGTGCTGGAACGCTTGCAGCACAAGGGCATCCACCCGGTGGTAGCGTTTGAGCTGGAGTTCTATCTGTTCGATAAGAAGCTCGACAACGGCCTGCCGCAATTTGCCCGAGACCCGCTCAGTGGTGACGCCGACGACCAGCCCAACCTGCATATCGAGCGGCTCTCGCGCTTCAGCGAAGTGCTCGACGACATGGCGCAAACCGCCCAGGAACAGGGTATCGACATCACCGTGATCACGGCCGAGATTGGTCCCGGCCAGTTCGAGATCAACTTTGGCCACTGCGACGACGGCTTGCGCGCCGCCGACTGGGCCGCACTGTTCTGCCGCAGCACCCGGGGCGTGGCACTCAAGCACGGTTACCGCGCCAGTTTCATGGCCAAGCCCTACCTGCAATTTCCCGGCAGCGGCATGCATGTGCATGTCAGCCTCTACGACGCGGCGGGCAATAACCTGCTTGCCGCTCATCAACAGCAACCGCTGCGCCACGCCGTGGCCGGTTGCCTGGAGCTGCTGCCGCATTGCATGCCGATCTTCGCGCCCAACCACAATGCCTTGCGCCGCCTGGGTGGCACCGTCAACGCCGCCACCCGCGCCAGTTGGGGCTTTGAAGACCGTGACGCGTGCGTGCGCATCCCCGAGTCCGACCCGCGCAACCTGCGGATCGAGCACCGCCTGGCCAGCGCCGACGCCAACCCCTACCTGGTGCTGGCGGCGATCCTGATGGGCCTGGAGCATGGGCTTGAGGCCAAGCGCGAGCCGATCACATCGCTGAACGAAGACCGTAACAGCGGTACCGATTTCCCGGTGGAGATGCTCGACGCCGTGCGCGCCATGCAGCAGCAACCGGTAGTGCGCGACAAGCTGGGCGCGGAATTTGTCGATGTATATTGCGAGAACAAGCGCCAGGATCACTTGGCTTTTCAGCAAGAGATTCATGCGCGGGAATATCGCTGGTTTCTTTAAAACCGCCGAAACTGACTTGCCAAAAACCTGACTTAAATCAAAGAAAGGCTCTAGCACGGGCCTTTCAGACGGATAAATTGTCGAACAATCCTGGCTTTTGCCGTTGAGACCCATTATCATCCGGCGCCTTCTCGCTACCCGCCGGGTAGCTGTTTCAATGTGTCACCCGAGGCGCCCATGTACCGTTTTTCGTTTCACCGCCCTTTGATTGCCATCAGTCTGGGGCTTGTTTCCCATTCCGTCAGCGCTGCCCTGCAACCTATTGCCGAAGCGCCGTTGGCCAACGACACCGAATTGCACTGCCACTTCAACCGCGACGCCAGTACCGACTGCACCACCACTTACCGCTACACGATCCTCAAGCCCAACGGCCGCGAAATGCTTTCGCGCATCGACTTCGATTACTCCGAAGGCGATACCTTTGAGGTGATCAGCGCACAGTCCACCCAGCCTGGCGCCAAGCCGGTCCCCCTGGCGGCCACTCAAATCGACACGCGCAGCGCGCCCAACCCGGACCAGGGCTTCAGCCGCGACAAACAAACCTCCCTGGCCTTCCCCAACTTGCGCGTGGGCACAAAGATCCGCTACACCGTACGCCAGCACTACCCGGCCAAACCGCTGATGACCCAGTTCCATTACGTGCTCAAGTTCGGCCCCGGCGCGGCCCGCCGTGATCGCTTCAAGGCGCGCTTTACCGCCGAACGCCCGATCCAGTGGCGCAGTGAAATGTTCGACGCGTTCAACGTGACCCCTTCGAGCAACGGCAAGACCCTGGACGTGGCGCTTAAAGCCCCGATCTACCTCAACTACATCAATGAATCCTCCGCTGCCGCCCTGCTGCGCATCCCACGCCTGGAAGTCGGTAGCGCCGTGGAACGCCAGGCTTACTTCGGTGATTTCGCCCAGCGTTACAACCAGATTCTCGGCGCCAACCTGCCGGCGCAAGCCGCCGCCGCCGTGGCCGCCGCACGCAGCCTGGCACCGGCCGAGCAAGTGGCTGCGCTGATGCAGCACATCAATGATCACTACCGCTACCTGGGTGACTGGCGGGCCAGCGAGCGTGGTTATGTGCCATTCAGCCTGGCGGAAATCGAGCAGCATGGCTACGGCGACTGCAAGGACCTGGCGACGCTGCTGACGGCCATGCTCAAGGCCAGTGGCATCAAGGCCGAGACCGCGTGGGTGAGCCGTGGCGATGTGGTCGACTCCTTGCTGATTCCGGGTACCCAGGCGCCTAACCACGCCATCGTGCGTGCCGAAGTGAATGACCAGGTGTGGTGGCTTGACCCGACCAATCCGGTCTTCGCCCCGGGCCAGATCATGCCCGACATTCAGGACCGCTGGGTGCTGGTCAACGACGCCCTGGGCCACGTGCGCGAAGAACACATTCCATTGGAACGGCCCGAAGTCTCGATCCGCCTGGACAAACAGGTGCAGTACGGCAAAGAAGGAGATGGCGCGGTGAAAGCTACTATCACCTTCAGCCGCCTGCCGCTGATGCAAATGAGCGTCGCCGACCGCCAGCAAGGCACCACCGCCACCGACCAGAATATCTGCGCCAACTTCGGCAACGACATCAGCGACTGCCAGATCACCCGTGAACCTACCGGCTTTGTGGTGCATGACGGTTATAGCGTCACCGCGCGCATGAATGATCAGCGCGCCCTGGAAAAACTGGCCAATGACTATGTCTACACCGACCCGTCGTTGAAAGACCGGTGGGAGGGCTACATCAACTATCGCCGCCAGGGGCAGCAGGCCGACCTTTACTTGGGCAACCCGGAAACCTACGACTACACCTACACCCTGACAGGCGGGAAGATGGAAAAAGCCATCCCCGGCTGCACAGTGCGCTCGCCCTGGTACGACCTGGACCTGGACGGAAAACTGCAGGATGGCTCGCTGCGCTACCACTATCGCCTGAGCCAGAAGAAACGCTGGCTGACCCATGCTGAAGTGGCCAGTGATGCGTTCGGCAAGATGATTGACGAGGCTCGGGCGTGTGCCGAGCAGGTGCATCAGGTAGTCAAGCTCTAAAATCAAACTCAGATCAAATGTGGGAGCTGGCTTGCCTGCGATGGCGGCGGGTCAGCTTGCACATGCGTGACTGATACACCGCCATCGCAGGCAAGCCAGCTCCCACCTTTTAGTCCGTGTGTGTCAGCGGGATTCGCCGAGTAGTAAATGCTGCTCCCGTGCACACAACTCCACCACATAATCCCACAACACCCGCAACCGCACCGACTTGTGCAACTCCCGACGCGAGCTGATCCAGTAGCTGCGCTGGATGCTCTCTGCCGGCAGCAACGGCACCAAATCCTTGTCGCCCGCCGCCATAAAGCATGGCAACACGGCAATGCCCAACCCCGAACGCGCCGCCTGGTGCTGGGCGATCACGCTGGTGCTGTGGAACACCACCTTGGGGTTGCGACAGAAGCTGTTGAGGAACTTCAGTTCCTGGCTGAACAGCAGGTCATCGACGTAATCGATCCAGGCATGGGCGGCGAGGTCTTCGCGCTTTTCGATCGGCGGGTTGCGCGCAAGATAAGCGCGGCTGGCATACAGCGCCAGACGGTAGTCGGTGAGTTTGCGTGTCACCAATTGATCGACGCTGGGGCGTTCCAGGTGGATGCTGATCTCCGCTTCGCGATTGAGGATGCTGACAAAACGCGGTACGGCCACCAGCTCCACTTCCAGACCTGGGTAACGCTCGAACAACCCGCCCATGCGCCCGGCGAGGAACATCACGCCCAGACCTTCGGCCACCCCCAGACGTATCTTGCCCAAGGGCGCGGCTGAGTGGGTGAGTTCGTCTTCGGCCAGCAGCGCCACGTTCTCCATGACTTCGGCATGTTTGAGCAGCGCCTCGCCCGCGGGTGTCAATTCGTAGCCTTGGGCGTGTTGCACAAACAGCGCGGTGCCGAGGCTTTTCTCGATGGCCTCGATATGCCGGGCCACGGTGGCATGCGTGGTTTTCAAGCGTTGCGCGGCGGTGAGCAGGCGGCCACTGCGCTGCAACTCGAGAAAAAACCGCAGGTCATTCCAGTCGAACATATCGCCTCCATTGCCTGAGCCCGGACCGCGCTGTTTAAAAACGCACAGCAGCTGGGTAAAAACTAACATTTTTAAGACGAAAACTAACAACTAGGATGGGGCCAACAAGAAAAACAAGCGAGCCCCCAGATGCCCATTGCAACTGCTGAATACGATTACATCGTGGTCGGCGCCGGCCCCGCCGGTTGCCTGCTGGCCAATCGTTTGTCCGCCAACCCGGCCCACCGCGTCCTGCTGCTCGAAGCCGGTGGCCGCGACAATTACCCCTGGATCCATATCCCCGTCGGCTACCTGTTCTGCATCGGCAACCCGCGCACCGACTGGTGCTTCAAAACCGAGGCGCAAGCCGGCCTGCAAGGTCGCGCCCTGAGCTACCCACGGGGCAAAGTGCTCGGCGGCTGCTCGTCCATCAACGGCATGATCTACATGCGCGGCCAAGCCCAGGACTACGACGGCTGGGCGGCAGCAGGCAACCCGGGCTGGGCCTGGAACGATGTGTTGCCGCTGTTCAAACACAGCGAAAACCACTTTGCCGGTGGCTCGGAATTCCACAGCGATGGTGGCGAGTGGCGCGTCGAGCAGCAGCGCCTGTCGTGGCCAATCCTCGATGCGTTTCGTGAGGCGGCAGCCCAGAGCGGCATCGCCAACATCAATGATTTCAACCAGGGCGACAACGAAGGCTGCGGCTACTTCCAGGTCAACCAGAAGGCCGGGGTGCGCTGGAATGCGGCGAAGGCGTTTCTCAAGCCGATCCGCCAACGCCCCAACCTGACTGTGTTGACGGAGGTGGAGGTCGACCGTGTGCTGCTGGAAAACGGCCGGGCCTCCCAGGTTGTCGGGCGCCAACACGGCCGACAGCTCAGCTGGAAAGCGCGCAAGGAGATCATATTGTGCGCCGGTGCCGTGGGCTCGCCGGGCATTCTGCAGCGTTCCGGGATCGGCCCCACCAACGTGCTCAAACCGTTGGGCATTGATGTGGTGCATGAACTGCCGGGCGTGGGCGGCAACCTGCAAGATCACCTGCAACTGCGCCTGATCTACAAACTGGAAAATGCGCGCACCCTGAACCAGATCGCCGGCACGCTGTGGGGCAAGATGGGCATGGGCCTGCGCTACCTGTACGACCGCAGCGGTCCACTGTCGATGGCGCCCAGCCAGCTTGGCGCATTTGCCCGCTCCGGGCCGGAGCAGACGTCGGCCAACCTTGAATACCATGTGCAGCCGCTGTCCCTGGAGCGCTTTGGCGAACCGTTGCACGGCTTCCCGGCGTTTACCGCGTCGGTCTGCGACCTGCGCCCGCAAAGCCGCGGCCGCGTGGATATTCGCTCGGCCAACCCGGCGGATGCCCCGCTGATACAACCCAACTACCTCAGCCACCCCGAGGACTTGCGCGTGGCCGCCGACGCCATCCGCCTGACCCGGCGCATCGTCGCCGCGCCCGCCTTGAGCCAGTTCAAGCCGGTGGAATACCTGCCTGGCGATGCGCTGCAAACAGAAGCACAACTGCACGAAGCCGCGGCACGCATCGGCACCACCATTTTCCACCCGGTGGGCACCTGCCGCATGGGCGATGACAAGGACGCCGTGGTCGACAGCCAACTGCGTGTGCATGGCATCCCCGGGCTGCGCATTGCCGATGCGTCGATCATGCCGCGCATCACCTCCGGCAATACCTGCTCACCGACGCTGATGATCGCAGAGAAGGCCGCGCAGTTGATCCTTTCACCGAACAATGTAGGCGCGAGCTTGCTCGCGAAAAACCCACCCGCACCGCGCACCGCAGGGCACCCCGCGTAATCGTTGACGATATATGAAGAAAAACAGCGGCGCCGAAGTTGGCGCCGACAGTGGACAACAATAAATAATCACTGTGAGGGACACCCAATGTCAGAACATGCTCAACCCCTGGGCTCGGCGGCCAGTGCAAGCACTGCCAGCGAATCAAGAAAAGTCATCTTCGCCTCGTCTCTGGGGACGGTGTTCGAGTGGTATGACTTTTTCCTCTACGGCGCCCTGGCGGCGGTGATCAGCAAGCAGTTCTTTGCCGGGGTCAACGACACCACTGCGTTTATCTTTGCCTTGATGGCCTTCGCCGCAGGCTTCGTGGTGCGCCCGTTCGGAGCATTGGTGTTCGGCCGCCTGGGCGACATGATCGGGCGCAAGTACACCTTCCTGGTCACCATCATTTTGATGGGCGTGGCAACCTTCTGCGTCGGGCTGCTGCCGACCTACGCCAGCATCGGCATCGCCGCACCGATCATCCTGATCGTACTGCGTATGTTGCAGGGCCTGGCGCTGGGCGGCGAGTACGGCGGCGCGGCCACCTATGTGGCCGAACATGCGCCACCCGGCAAGCGCGGCCTGCATACCAGCTGGATTCAATCCACCGCCACCCTCGGCCTGTTGCTGTCGTTGCTGGTGGTGCTGGCGTGCCGTTACTTCACGGGCGATCAGTTCGAAGTGTGGGGCTGGCGCATTCCGTTCCTGTTTTCCATCGTGCTGCTGGGCATCTCGACCTGGATCCGCATGAGCCTGCACGAGTCGCCGGCCTTCCTGAAAATGAAAGAAGAAGGCAAGGCCAGCAAGGCGCCGATCCGCGAATCGTTCGGTAAATGGGAAAACCTCAAGGTCGTATTGATCGCGCTGTTCAGTATCAACGGCGGGCAGGCCGTGACCTTTTACGCGGCGCAGTTCTATGTGCTGTTCTTCCTGACCCAGTTCCTGCGCATGGACCCGGCCCTGGCCAATATGTTGCTGATCATCAGCGTGGTGATTGGCGCGCCGTTCTTTATCCTGTTTGGCTGGCTGTCGGACAAGGTCGGGCGCAAGCCGGTGCTGATGCTCGGCCTGCTGCTGGCGACCGCGCTGTACTTCCCGATCTTCAAGGGCCTGGCGCACTACACCAACCCAGCGATGGACCAGGCCAGCCGACAGGCGCCGATTACCGTGCTGGCCGACCCGGCCACCTGTACTTTCCAGTTCGACCCGGTGGGCAAGGCGCGTTTTGACAGCCCATGCGACAAGGTCAAGACCTTCCTGGTCAAGCAGGGCCTGCCCTACAGCAGTGCCGCCGCTCCGGCAGGCAGCCCGGTGCAGGTGAGCGTGGGCGATGTGCGCATCGACGGCTTTGACGAGGCGGCACTGCGTGGCGCCGTGACCCTGGCCGGCTACCCGTCTTCGGCGGACGTGGCCCAGGTCAACAAGGTGATGGTGGTGGTGCTAATCGTCGTGCTGATCCTGATCGCGGCCATGTGCTACGGGCCATTGGCAGCGCTGATGGTGGAGCTGTTTCCGACGCGTATCCGCTACACCTCGATGTCCCTGCCCTACCATATCGGCAACGGCTGGTTTGGCGGGTTCCTGCCGACCGTATCCTTTGCCCTGGTGGTGTACACCGGCGATATCTTCTATGGCCTGTGGTACCCGGTGGTGGTGACTGGGGTGAGCTTGATCGTCGGTTTGTTCTGCCTCAAAGAAACCCGGCATGTGGATATCGATAACAACTGAGTTCGTTTGAACACCGAAGATCCCTTGTGGGAGGGAGCAAGCCCCCCTCCCACATTTTGGTTGTTGTTGCTCACACAAATTGCTGTACATCCATACAGATAATGGTTGCTCAAATCCTTTTGACTAAGCATCCTGCAAGGCATCAACCCGATCTGATGTGATGACCATGCGGCTGTACCTCTGTGAAAAACCCTCCCAGGCCAAGGATATCGCGGCCGTGCTCGGCGCCACACGCCGCGGCGACGGCTGCTGGCTGGGCAACGGGGTTACTGTCACCTGGTGCATCGGGCACCTGTTGGAAACCGCCCCGCCCGACGCCTACGACGCCAAATACAAACGCTGGGTGCTGGCCGACCTGCCGATCGTTCCGGAAAAATGGAAGATGCTGGTCAAGCCCAAGACCGCCAGCCAGTACAAGGCGGTCAAGCGCTTGCTGGGGGAAGCCCAGGAGCTGGTGATCGCCACCGATGCTGACCGTGAGGGCGAGATGATCGCCCGTGAACTGGTGGAGCATTGCCGCTACCGTGGGCCGATCCAGCGGCTATGGCTGTCGGCACTGGACGAGGCCTCCATTCGCAAGGCCCTGGCGGCGCTCAAGCCGGGCGCCGAAACCTTCAGCCTGTATCACTCGGCCCTGGGCCGCTCCCGCGCCGACTGGCTGATCGGCATGAACATGAGCCGCCTGTTTACCCTACTGGGGCGCCAATCCGGCTATCAGGGCGTATTGCCAGTAGGCCGGGTGCAAACCCCGACCCTGCGCCTGGTGGTGGACCGTGATCGCAGCATCGCCGATTTCGTGCCGGTGGCGTACTGGGCCATTGATGTCGACCTGCGCCACGAGCGCATGACCTTTACCGCCCAGTGGCGCGCCCATGAAGATGCCTGCGACGACCAGGGCCGCTGCCTCAACACGCAACTGGCGCGGGACGCGGCCGACGCCATGGGCAACGCGAACACGGCGCGGCTGGTAAAGCTGCGCACCGAACGCATGCGCGAAGTTGCCCCCCTGCCCTTTGACCTCGGCACACTGCAGGAAATCTGTTCCAAAAAGCTCGGCCTGGGCGCCCAGGAAACCCTGGATATTGCCCAATCCCTCTACGAAACTCATAAGGTCATCACCTACCCGCGCAGCGATTGCGGCTACCTGCCGTTGAGCCAGCACAGTGAGGCGCCAAAGATCCTCTCGGCGCTGGGCCGTGCGGATGCGGCGGTCAACGAATTGATGCCGCACATCGACCCTCAACGCCGCTCGCGGGCCTGGAATGACGCCAAGGTCAGCGCCCACCACGGCATCATCCCCACTGGGGCGGGCAAGGATTTAAGCCAACTGACCGGCAAGCACCGTGCGGTCTACACCTTGATACGCGCGCGCTACCTGGCGCAGTTCCTGCCCAACCATGAATACGACCGCACCCAGGCAGATTTCGACTGTGCCGGCCAGGCGTTGCGTGCGGTGGGCAAGGTCATCATCGAAGCGGGCTGGAAACGCGCATTGCCCGAGGCACTGGCGCCCGCCAAAGGCCGTGAAGCACCCGCCCCCCAGGCCTTGCCGACGCTGGTACAGGACCAGGACTACGCCGTGGCCAAGGTCAACCTCAAGGACCTGTGGACCCAACCGCCCAAGCCCTTTACCGAAGGCGACCTGATCAAGGCGATGAAAAACGTCGCCAAACTGGTGCAAGACCCGCTGCTCAAGCAAAAGCTCAAGGACACCACCGGCATCGGCACCGAAGCCACTCGCGCCGGGATCATCCAGGGCTTGCTGGACCGCGGTTACCTGGTGAAAAACGGCAAAGCCCTGTCGGCAACCCCAGCCGCGTTCAGCCTGATTGACGCGGTGCCCCGCGCCATTGCCGACCCAGGCACCACCGCCATCTGGGAGCAAGCGCTGGACATGGTACAAAGCGGCGAAATGAGCCTGGAAGAATTCGTTGCCAAGCAGGCGGCGTGGATGAGCAAGCAGGTGGCGCGCTGTAACGGTATGCGCATGACCATCACCGGCCCCGCCAGCCCGGCAGGTCGAGGTGCTACGCCCTGGAAGAAGAAACGCAAGAGCGCTCCACGCAAGGCTGCGGCCAGTCCAAAGCGCACAAAGAAACCGACAACGGCGGGCTAGAACGCGTAAAAATCCGGCAAATGACGTTTTTCGACAGGTTTAACGCCGCTTTGGGTCTTGCCCTGCCGCAGGCCGTCTAGGATTCTTTAGGGGACCCTGACTACCTAAGAACAACACCGGAGTGGCCGCCATGAAAACCGTCGCACAATTGCTCAAAGCCAAGGATCAGAAAAACCAGGACGTCCACACCATTCAATGGGACCACACGGTGTTCGAAGCGCTGGTGCGGATGTCGGAGAAAAACGTCGGAGCCTTGCCAGTCGTCAAGGAAGGTGTAGTCGTAGGGATCATCAGCGAGCGTGATTACGCACGTAAACTCATTCTCAAAGGCCTGTCGTCGGTGACCACTCGGGTCGACGATGTTATGAGCTCTCCCGTCATCACCGTCGACACCCATAAAAGTGTCGAGGAATGCATGAACATCATGACCGACAGTCACCTGCGCCACCTACCGGTGGTCGAAGACGGCGAACTGTTGGGCCTGCTGTCCATCGGTGACTTGGTAAAGGAAGCCATCGCCGAACAGGCCGATCTGATCAAACAGCTGGAGCAATACATCCGCGGCGAATAGGAGACACCATGCTCGACACGCTGGAACATCAGGCGGACCACCTCGAAATCCTGCACCGGGCTATGGCTGAACGACGCTTTTTAGCCTTGACCGGCGCAGGCATCAGCACCTCGTCGGGCATCCCGGATTACCGCGACAGTGAAGGTGTACGCCGGGGCAAAGCACCGATGATGTACCAGGAATTTCTTGCCACCCCGGATGCGCGACGCCGTTACTGGGCGCGGGCGATGCTGGGTTGGCCGCGTGTGCGCATTGCGCAGCCGAACAAGGCTCACCTGGCACTGGCGACACTGCAACACCATGGCCATATCAGCGGGCTGATCACGCAGAACGTCGACACCCTGCATGACCAGGCCGGCAGCCATGACGTGATCGAGTTGCACGGCAGCTTGCATCGGGTGCTGTGCCTGGATTGCCAACTGCGCAGCGAGCGCGATGTGATCCAGCGGCAAATGGAAGTTGATAACCCGCATATGGCGCAGGTTCACGCCGTGCAAGCGCCGGATGGCGACACCTTGCTCGATCCGGCGTTTGAACAACACTTCCAGGTGCCCCACTGCCCCCATTGCAACGGCGAGCGGCTCAAACCTGACGTGGTGTTCTTTGGCGAGAATGTCGCACCGGCGACGGCGCTGAAGGCGATGGCGGCGGTAGAACACGCTGAGGGCCTGCTGGTGGTGGGGTCGTCACTGACGGCCTATTCGGCGTTCCGATTGTGCAAGGCCATGGTCGAGCAGCGTAAGCCGGTGATTGCGATCAATCTGGGCAAGACACGCGGGGATGAGCTGCTGCAGGTTAAAATCCAGGCCTCCTGCGAGCAGCTACTGCCGTTGCTCGTCGACCGGCTCCTACAGGAGGGTTGAAACGCCCGACCTGCACCTCCAAAAAATGACGCCCAAGTCACGTTTTCCCGCATTCCCCCGCCCCCACAACAAATTATGTAGTGATCAAAAATAATCACTACATAATCGTTGACGTAACCTTTTTGTCCTTGCATGATCTAGACGTCTCCCGGATCGGGAGCGTTGGTAACAAGCGTTTTGAACAGGCTCGTCTGACCGCCGAGCTGTTTTTCCGGATGTGCACTGCCCACAAGGCAGATTGATGAAGCTGACCAGCCCCGAAAGGGTCCGGTACAAGGAGCTAAAACGCTGCTTGTCTTCGTTATGAAAGCGTTGCGTAGCAGTTCATCAGCAAGACTACATGCATCAGGTTCAAGACCCTGCCCGTATTCGGCAGACCGTCACTGACGCCCGGTTTTCGGAACCGGAGACAACTACGCAGTTTTAACGAATCAATTGATAGATCGCCAACTGGTCAAGGGGCTTACACATGAATCTGAACAACCAACCAACTATCGATGAATTGGCTGAGATGTTCGCAGCGCAGAAAGACACACTCGACGACCATATCCTGTGGATTGGCAAATCGGGCGAAGTGCAAATTGACTGCCTGGCGCCCCATACCGAAGAAGCCGAGTTCGACCGCAATAACCGTGAACTGGCGGCGCGCCTGAAGATGTACCGCCGTGGCCAGGGCTATGTCGGAAAGAAGGCTGCGGCTGATCGAAACTTTATCGAGCAGGTGTTCGATACACTCAACAATGCCTGGGCATCTTTCAAAGACAGCTCGCAAGTTAAAGTGATCGACCGCTACTACTAAGTATTACTCAATCAATGCGGGAGTTGGCTTGCCAGCTCCCGCATTTTTTATAGCGTTAGAAAGTTGGAAACCTGCCCTTCCCCGCCTCATCCCGAAAAATATCGAACAACACTTGCGCCGCCGCCGACAACTCATGCCCAGGTTTGGTCAACACGCCAATTGGCCGCTCGATCACCGGGCCGGTCAAGGTAATGCAATGAGCACCCGCCTCCTCCATCTGCCGGGCACATAACGCTGGCACGGCGCTGACGCCCAGCCCGCTGGCGACCATCTTCCCCACGGTCGCCAGTTGATGGCTTTCCAACGCTACGGGCAATTTCATCTGCAAGGCACCAAGGTGTTCTTCCAACATCACCCGTACCGTGGAGGGGCGTTGCAACGTGATAAACGGTTGCTCCAGCAAGGTTTTCCAATCGATCTCGGCACGCTGAGCCAACGGCGAATCCCCTGGCACCACGGCGATAAAGCGATCCAGATATAACGGCGTAAATGCCAACGATGACCCTTCGGACGGCTCGAATGCAACGCCCAACTCCACCTGACGGTCGCGCACCATCTCCAGCACTTGCTCGTTGATCAGGTCATGCACCGTCACGTTCACCTGAGGGTAACGTGCGCGGAATATCTTCAGGATCGGCGGCAACAGGTTACCGGCAAACGACGGCATGGCCGCCACCGTCACGCGCCCGCGTTGCAGGGTAAAACGCTGGCGCAGTTCGTCCTCGGCGTTGTCCCAGTCGGCAATCAACCGGCGCGCCAGGGGCAACAGCGATTCGCCCTCGGGGGTCAGCGCGACGTTACGGGTATTGCGGCTGAACAGGCGCCCGCCCAACCCTTCTTCCAGCCCCTTGATGGTCAAGCTCAGTGCCGACTGAGAAAGGTGCAGGCGCTCGCAGGCAGCAGCAAAACTCAGACTCTGAGCAACGGCGAGAAAGGCACGCATCTGTTTGACGGTCATGAGGCAGCTCCAGACAGCAGTTGGACTATGCTGTTTTCTAAATCAATCAACCTTAAAAAACAACTTAACAAATCAATCCACTGGCGCAACACTCAACGCACTGGCTGGACCACAAACAATAAAAGAGGTGCATATGGCAGGTTTCGATAAACGCGTGGCGTCCTATGAAGAAGCACTGGCAGGCCTGGAAGACGGCATGACCGTGCTCTCCGGCGGTTTTGGCCTGTGTGGCATTCCGGAAAACCTCATTGCCGAGATCAAGCGCAAAGGCACCCGCGACCTGACGGTGGTTTCCAACAACTGCGGCGTCGATGGCTTCGGCCTGGGCGTGCTGCTCGAAGAAAAACAGATCAGCAAGGTGATCGCCTCTTATGTGGGTGAAAACGCCTTGTTCGAGAAGCAGCTGCTCAGCGGCGAAATCGAAGTAGTCCTCACCCCCCAGGGCACCCTCGCGGAAAAAATGCGCGCAGGCGGCGCCGGCATCCCGGCCTTCTTCACCGCCACCGGCGTCGGCACCCCAGTTGCCGAAGGCAAGGAGACCCGCGAATTCAACGGCCGCCCGTATTTGATGGAAGAGTCCATCACCGGCGATTTCGCCATTGTCAAAGGCTGGAAAGCCGACCACTTCGGCAACGTCATCTACCGCCACACCGCCCAGAACTTCAACCCGCTGGCCGCCACTGCGGGCAAGATCACCGTGGTCGAAGTCGAGGAAATCGTCGAACCGGGCGAGCTGGACCCGGCGCAGATCCACACCCCTGGCATCTACGTCGACCGGATCATCTGCGGCACCTTCGAGAAGCGCATCGAACAGCGCACCGTCCGCAAATAATCCCCGTCCAGAACAATAAGAGGAAACAACCATGGCTCTTACCCGCGAACAAATGGCTCAACGCGTCGCCCGCGAAATGCAGGACGGTTACTACGTGAACCTGGGCATCGGCATTCCGACCCTGGTGGCCAATTACATCCCCGACGGCATGGAAGTGATGCTGCAATCGGAAAACGGCCTGCTCGGCATGGGACCGTTTCCTACCGAAGAAACCATTGATGCCGACATGATCAACGCCGGTAAACAGACTGTGACCGCGCGCATCGGTGCTTCGATCTTCTCCTCCGCCGAATCCTTCGCGATGATTCGCGGCGGGCATGTCGACCTCACGGTACTCGGCGCGTTTGAAGTGGACGTACAAGGCAACATTGCCTCGTGGATGATCCCCGGCAAGCTGGTCAAGGGCATGGGCGGTGCGATGGACCTGGTGGCCGGTGCGGAAAATATCATCGTGATCATGACCCACGCGTCCAAGGACGGTGAGTCCAAATTGCTCAGCCAATGCAGCCTGCCGCTGACCGGCGCCAACTGCATCAAGCGTGTGCTGACCGACCTTGCGTACCTGGAAATCGAAAATGGCGCTTTTGTCCTCAAGGAACGCGCACCTGGCGTCAGTGTTGAAGAGATTGTGAGCAAGACCGCCGGTAAACTGATCGTCCCGGACCACGTTCCAGAAATGCACTTCCAGTGAGGACAGATTCCATGCAAGACGTCGTGATTGTTGCTGCCACCCGCACCGCCGTGGGCAGCTTCCAAGGTTCGCTGGCGAACATCCCGGCCCCGGAACTGGGTGCCGCCGTGATCCGTCGCCTGCTGGAGCAGACCGGCCTGGACCCGGCCCAAGTCGATGAAGTGATCCTCGGCCAGGTGCTCACTGCAGGCAGCGGCCAGAACCCGGCGCGCCAGGCTTCGATCCTCGCCGGCCTGCCCCACGCCGTGCCGAGCCTGACCCTGAACAAGGTTTGCGGCTCGGGCCTCAAGGCCCTGCACCTGGGCGCACAGGCCATTCGTTGCGGCGACGCCGAGGTGATCATTGTCGGCGGCATGGAAAACATGAGCCTGGCACCCTACGTACTACCCGCCGCGCGCACCGGTTTGCGCATGGGCCACGCGAAGATGATCGACAGCATGATCACCGACGGCCTGTGGGACGCATTCAACGACTACCACATGGGCATCACCGCCGAGAACCTGGTAGACAAGTACGGCATCAGCCGTGAAGCCCAGGATGCGTTCGCCGCCGCCTCCCAGCAAAAAGCCGCCGCTGCCATTGAGGCCGGACGTTTTGCCGACGAGATCACCCCGATCCTGATTCCCCAGCGCAAAGGCGACCCGGTGGCTTTCGCGGTGGACGAACAACCCCGCGCCGGTACCACGGCCGAGTCCCTGGCCAAGCTCAAGCCGGCGTTCAAGAAAGACGGCAGCGTCACCGCCGGCAACGCCTCCAGCCTCAACGACGGCGCCGCCGCCGTGCTGCTGATGAGCGCCGACAAAGCCCGCGCCCTCGGCTTGCCTGTACTTGCGCGTATCGCCAGCTACGCCAATGCGGGCGTGGACCCGGCCATCATGGGCATCGGTCCGGTATCGGCCACTCGCCGCTGCCTGGACAAGGCCGGCTGGCAGTTGGCAGACCTGGACCTGATCGAAGCCAACGAAGCCTTCGCTGCGCAATCTTTGGCAGTGGGCAAAGAGCTGGAATGGGACGCCGACAAGGTCAACGTCAATGGCGGTGCGATCGCCATCGGCCACCCGATTGGCGCCTCAGGCTGCCGCGTGCTGGTGACCCTGCTGCATGAAATGATCAAGCGCGACGCCAAAAAAGGTTTGGCGACGCTGTGCATTGGCGGCGGCCAAGGCGTGGCCCTGGCACTCGAACGCAACTGAATCGGATCGCTATTGTGGCGAGGGAGCTTGCTCCCGTTGGGCTGCGTAGTAGCCCCATGCCAATAAGAGCAACACAGAAAAGGCCCGGTTCCACGAAAAGCCAGGCCTTTTCTTTTATCGATTCCCTACCTGTAAGCACTCGGTCAGACGGTGGGAGCTGGCTTGCCTGCGATAGCGGTGTGTCAGTCAAATTATTGCTGACTGACACACCGCTATCGCAGGCAAGCCAGCTCCCACATTTGATCTCATTGCCTGTCACCCTGTGGCACCGCAAACACCGCACTCGCACGCAGCACAATGCGCTCCTGCACTTGCAAACTCAGCGTCGCAAACGCCATCTGCCGCCCGCGCCTGTGGCTTTCCAAACGTACCACCATCCACTCCCCCACCTGCACGGCGCCCAGGTAGTCCACGGTCATGCTGGCAGTAATCAACGACAGCGGTGGCTCACTGGAAAACGCCATGGCGTATCCCATGCCAATATCGGCCAGGCAAATCCCCGGCAATGCTTTGCGTTAATGGACCAGACCGGCTTTAATCGCGATCAATTTCTCCTGCACATTTCAAGGAAACGTAATGCGCCACCTGGACGGCAATTCCCACCCGCTTCGCGCGCCGCTGTTGATTTTGCTCGCTGGCCTGGCCTTGGCCGGTTGCTCACCCAAGGACCACTCTCGCGCCACGGTCATCAATGGCGAACAGGGCAAGGCCGGGGCGCAACTGGCCTATGAGCATGAACTGACCCTGGCCCTGCCCGGCGCCCTGCTCGCGCCGCGTATGCAGGCCACCCGCGAGGCGTGTGAAACGGCACGCTTTGGTGCCTGCAATATCCTTGGCATTACCGAAGACAGCAACGGCGGCCAGATCATCCTGCGGATCGCACCCACGGGTGTGGAACCGATGGTCGCCCTCGCGGCTGAAGGCGGCAAACTCGGCCAGCGCATCACTACCGCCGAAGACCTGGCCGATGCGGTCGACGATGTGCGCCGCCGCCAGCAGCGCCTGCAAGCCCAGCAGCAACGCCTCGACGAACTGGCCAAGCGCAAGGATATCAACGTCAGTGACTTGATCGTTCTGAGCAAGGAGCAAGCAAGTATTGAAAATGAGTTGCAGGCATTGGCCCAGGTTGCCGCCGGCCAGCAACGCCGCCTCGATACCAATCGCGTGACCCTGAATTTCCGCTCTTCTGACGGTGCGAACCAAGCGTCACGTTTCAGCCGGATGTTCAGCCACCTGGGAGACAACCTGGTGAACGGCACGGCAGACGCCCTGGAGCGTGCCAGCTATGTGCTGCCGTTTGTGATCCTGGCGTTCCCGGTGGTGTGGCTGTGGGTTGGGTTGTGGCGCCGGTTCGTCAAGCGTCGCAGCTGATCAGCGCTTGATACAGCGCTGATAGCGCTCATCCACACGCTTGGCAAACCAGGCCGTGGTCAGGTTGCGGGTGATCTTCGGGCTCTTGAGCACAATGCCCGGCAGGATCGACCGTGGCAGCGGTTTGCCGGCCGCCTGGTCGGCCAGGCTGAAGACGCGCTTGTATAACGTAGTGTCCTCGAAATCCAACTGATCGCCCTGCTCCAACTGGCTGCGGATGCTCGGGTTGCGCATGTCCAGCTTCGCCCCCAGTGAGCGCACTGCCAGTTCGGTGGTGCCGGGCAGCAGGGAGCCATAGCGGATCAAGTCCCCATCCAGCGCCAGCTCTTTGCCCGTCACGCGGCTGACCGCGGCCTGGAACGCAGCATTGCGGCTGGCGTACCAACCGGCATTGAAATCGGCAAAGCGGTACAGCGGCTGGTCGTAGCTCACCGGGTAGCCGAGCAAATGGGCGATGCCGAAGTACATACCGCCGCGACGGGTGAACACTTCACGGCGAATCGTACCGTCCACCGTGTAGGGATAACCCCGCGCCTGTTTTTGTGCAAAGTCGATACTGACCTGCATCGGGCCTGCGGTGTGCACCGGGTTGAAGCCGCCAAACAAGGTATTACCCAGGGGCACCATGCTGATGAAGTCATCGAAGATCGCGCTCAAGTCCTTCTCCGTGCGTGCGGCATTCAAGCGGTCGGCGTAGGTTTTGCCGGTGGGCGAACGCAATTGCAGGGCGCTGCGTACCACGAACGCGGGCACATGCACCTTGCCGGCGCGACGCAGGATTTCATCCTGGGCGATCTTGCCCATGCCCGGCACAGGCGGGTCGACCTGATAGGTAGACTCCTGCTCGGTCACCGCCAGCACGGCGCAGATGTTTTCGGTGCTGGGGTAGATTTTCTGGGTGTCGAAGGCGGTGTAGATGTCCTGGGCCCAACCGTTGCGGTCCGACACCTTGGCCGGCAGCAGGCGCACGATCTGCGCCTTCACCTCGGCCTCACTGCGCTCGGGTTGCTGCGGGCCACGGGAGGTGGAACAGCCGGCCAGCACCAGCAAAGGCATGAGGCAAAAGAACAGACGACTTGGATACATGAGGCTTCCTTGGTTAACGACAGGCCGGGCAGTGCTGATATCGACAGGTAAGTCTAACCGGGGTTCGTCGGTGAGCCGAAGCGGATGCCTAGCCTTAGCTGAAACATCCCACATAACTGCCGGATAAGCGCTACTCCCCTGCCCTGTGAACCGCTGCAAAGTCCCTCGCCTGATTGAACAGTGCGAGGGATTGCAGATGGTTGTTTTCGTTACCCCCCCGGTTGATGGGGTTGGCGCTTGAACCCGGTCATTGGCAGGCTGGCCCTGACCCCAATGAACGTGAAAACGGTCGACGTTGAAGGCGTCTTCCGTGACTTTCGCGATTGCTTGAACACCTTTGACGATTGGGCCAATAGCTTCTGGAGCTTCTCGGCGCTGGAGCTTGAGCAGGTGTTCAAGGTCGGCGATGAGGTAACGCTCGTTGCCCCGATCAATCGCTCCCTGTTTCCCAGCAGCACCGTCGCCACCTGCCGGGCCAACGGTACGTTGACCCTGGTGCATATGTTCCAGAGCACGCGGTTCGTGCCGATCGGCGACACAGCGGTGATGCTGCAACGCGTTGATCCAAACGGCGGTCCGCTGGGCGAGCCCATCCACAAGACCATCGGCCCGAGCGGCATCCTTGAGATCACCGAGTGTGATCGCAACCAGCAATATCGGGTGAGCTTTTACCCCAACGTTTCCCAGGATCACCTCAAGGCGCTGTATGCCTCCTACCAGTCGGTGATCGCAGCGCTGGAAGCCCGGCTGCGCAAAGAGTGGACCGACACTTTCCAAGCCCAGTGGAAAAGTTACGCAGACGCTCGCCCGCTTGAGCGGCGCCGCCTGCTGGAGGCGGCCTTTGCCAGCGGCATGGTCAAGGCGCTTTACAGCCTGTGGGACAACATTGGCGAGCTGTCGGCGCTGCTGGCGGACCTCAAGCCCAACAGCGAAAAACTGCTGCAATACCTTTCTCAAACTGAGCTCGATGAACTGCTGACACTGAGCAGTGACGCGATCGCCCAGGGCTTGCTGGTGCTCAGTGATGAGCCGCTGTTGTTTATCTATCTATCGGCGCTGGTCAGCTGGATGCGCATGCTCCCGCCGCCGGAGATGGCTGAACTGTGGGGCGAAATTACCGGTGAGGTCCTGATCAATCTGCTGCTGATTCGCGTCTTGGGTGCGATGGGCGTAGTGGTGCGATTGGGGGCTGGTGTGCTCAGTCACGTCAAATCCGGGCGCGCACGAGCGTTGTTGGAATTGCTGGCCAAGCAAGTAGTGGGGCCAGGGTTGGGGCCGCATGTCGAGGTCGCCAAGCCGGTGTTACTGAGCAGTGCCGCGACACCGGTCAAGGCCGTGCCGGTGGTGCCGTTGAAGGCAGGCGATACGCTGGTTTCGAACCCGGTGTCGATGGTGCGCAGCAAGACCCAACGCACCACGTTGGTCCGCCAGGAATCGGTGGATGATGCGCCTGCCGTGGCGTCGAATCCGAAGGGAGATGCGGCGGCTCCAGCAGATAAGACGGTCACTCATGGTTGCCCGGTGTCGATGGTCACCGGCGAGGAATTGCTGACCCTTACCGATGGCGCGCTGGACGGGATTTTGCCGTTTGAGTGGACGCGGCTGTATCGCACCAGTGCGGTGGAACTGGATTGCGGGTTGGGGTTTGGCTGGAGTCATGCGCTGGCGCACAGGCTTTGTGTGTCGGGCGATTCGGTGGTGTGGACCGATCATGAGAACCGCTCGACTACCCTGCCCTTGCCGACTTCTGCTCGGCCTGCGATTACCAACAGCCTGGCGGAAGCGGCGATCTACTTGGGCTCGGCTCCTGATGAGTTAGTGCTGGCCCAGGCGTCGCGGTTCTATCACTTTCGCGACGGTGTACTGACTGCGATCAGCGATGCGTATGACAACCGCCTGCGCATTTGCCGTGATCCTTCCGGGCGGATCGAGCGGCTGGATAACGGTGCTGGTCGCTCGCTGCTGCTGCGTTATGAGCTGGATCGAATCGTGGCGGTGGACTACCAGGTGCATCGCGCCAAAGGGCGTGAGCCCTACGTCTGGGAAACCGAGCAGAACGTTGTTTCGACGGACGACTGGTTTGCGCGACCAATGCCGTCGGTGAAAGCGAGCGTTATCGGTACGACGATCAGCACGTCATTGTTGAGCGGCAGTTGGCCGGTGGGGCGAGTTTCTTCTGGGCGTGGGAAGGCTCCGGCAAGGCGGCACGTTGCGTCCGGCATTGGGCGAGTTTTTCGCAGATGGACACGCGTTATGCCTGGGGGGATGACGGCCGTGTCACGGTGCATAACGCCGATGGTAGCCAGGAAGTCTATGTCCACGACGACCGGGCGCGGTTGGTGCAGCGCATCGATCCGGACGGCGCGCAGCATTTCAAATCCTACGATGCCAAGGGGCGGCTGACCGTCGAACAGGATCCGCTGGGCGCGGTGACGGCCACTGGGCGTTGGCCTACGAATACGACCGCCAAAACCGCCTGACCGCCGAACACCAAGGCTGGGGCACCTTGCGCTACGGCTACGACGCCTGCGGCCAACTACAAAAACTGCGCCTGCCCGACAACAACCGCCTCACCTTCAACCATGACAAGGGAGGCCATCTCGCTACGGTCGAGCTCAATGGTGAGGTGCTCACTGCACATTTATTCAAGAGCGGCCGCGAACACCAACGCCAACAAGGTCAACTGCTCAGCCATTACCACTACGACGACCAAAACCGCCTACACGCCCACGCCGTTACGCAGCAGCAAAACTACCTCTACCAACGCCAATACGACTACGACAAAAGCGGCACCCTCACCCGCCTGCTCGACACCCGCAAAGGCGAACACCTTTACCGCTACGACCCACTGAATCGTCTGACCCGCGCCGATCATTCCCAAGACGTCCAGGAACGCTTCGCCCACGACCCGGCGGGCAACCTGCTGATGCAAGACCGTCCCGGCCCGGACATCGTTGCCGGCAATCGCCTGATGATCCAGGGCGACCGCCATTACGACTACGACGCCTTCGGCAACCTGATCCGCGAACGGCGCGGCAAAGGCCATCAACTCGTCACGGAATACCGCTACGACTGCCAGCATCGGTTGATTGGCGTCACCAAACCCAACGGGCAGACCGCAAGCTATCGGTATGACCCGTTTGGGCGGCGTGTCAGCAAAACCGTGGATGGCGAGACCACCGAGTTTTTCTGGCAAGGCGACAAGCTGGTTGCCGAGCACCATGCGGAACGCCATCGCAGTTACCTCTACGAGCCCGAAAGCTTCCGCCCATTAGCACTGCTGGAAGGCTACGGACCACAAGCCACAACGCCCTACCACTACCAACTCGACCACCTCGGCACACCGCAGGAACTGACCAGCCCCGAGGGCGAAATCGTCTGGTCCGCCCACTATCGCACCTACGGCCAGATCGCCCGGTTCGACGTAAGCAAAATCGACAATCCGCTGCGTTTTCAAGGTCAGTATTTCGACGCGGAAAGCGGCCTGCATTACAACCGCCATCGCTACTACAATCCGGATATTGGTCGTTACCTGACGCCGGATCCGGTGAAGTTGGCGGGTGGGATCAACGCGTACCAGTACGTGCCCAATCCCACAGGGTGGGTGGATCCGCGGGGACTAAGCTGTAAAAAAACAAGCTGCCCTGAAGGGCCTTATAGCGCAATCGTTCCAGGAGGAGGTTTAGCCGCACATGAGGCGGCAGGAGGACATCTTATGGAAAAGCATGTCGGTAGAACGGATCAACAATTGCTTGACCGCTTGAGGCGGGAACCACATATCCCGGCAGCCTCTACTTTTCATGATCGCGCAACAGCTGAACTCGCCGTTTCAAAGGTATTGGATAACAATCAAGACAAAATCAAAGACTTCCTACAAGGAAACAACCAGCAGATAGTCATCACTCAACCATCCCAAGAGCCAATAGGCACAAGTTTCAGAAAGAACACTACGACATCTGTACCCGGAAAAGAAATTTACTTAATTATTCGCAGAGACCAAAAAATGCATACTGGATATCGAATTCACACAGGCTTTCCAAACCCATGAACAAAGACTACCCCGAGCTACAGCAATTTCTTGCTGGGTACTTCAATCAAGATTGGGTTGATGATCACAAAAGCGCAAACGACGTAATTGATTTTTTTATTTCGGAATCGTCTGAAGATACGATAGCAATAGTGCTATTAGAGCTAGAAAACCTGGTATCAGCCAAAAAAACAGAGAAAGAGCTTCAAGACTTTTTACTCTCTGATATCGGCTGTTATTACTATTACCCTAATGAATGGAATGATGGGGAAACGTGGTTAAACCATGTTGCCATAGCATTAAAGAACGCCATTAAATAATTTTCTGGCCGAGATACGGGGCTGCTAGGCAGCCCCACGCAAGCAAGCTCACTCACCACAGGTGTACTCGGCTCCTTTAGATCCCCGCCAACGCCAAATCCATCGCAAAGTAGGTAAAGATCAAATCCGCCCCCGCCCGCTTGATCGACCCCAATGTCTCGCGCACCACCCGGTCTTCATCAATCGCCCCCGCCTGTGCGCCAAACTTGATCATCGCGTACTCACCGCTCACCTGATACGCCGCGACGGGCAGGCGTGACGCCTCGCGGATGTCGCGGATGATGTCGAGGTAAGCCCCGGCTGGCTTGACCATCAGCGCATCGGCACCTTCCTGTTCGTCCAGCAGCGATTCGCGCACGGCTTCGCGGCGGTTCATCGGGTTCATCTGGTAGCTTTTGCGGTCGCCCTTGAGGGCGCTGCCGCCCGCTTCGCGGAAGGGGCCGTAAAGGGCCGAGGCGAATTTGGTCGAGTAGGCCATGATCGGGATGTGGGTGAAACCGGCGTCGTCGAGGGCACGGCGGATGGCCTGGACCTGGCCGTCCATGGCGGCGGACGGAGCGATCACGTCGGCGCCGGCGCGGGCAGCGGCCACGGCTTGTTTGCCGAGGTTGACCAGGGTTGCGTCATTGTCGACATGGGCACCGTGCATCACGCCGCAATGGCCGTGGTCGGTGTATTCGCAGAAGCAGGTGTCGGACATCACAATCATTTCCGGCACTGCGTCCTTGATGATCGAGGACATGCGCGAAACCAGGCCGCGCTCTTTCCAGGTATCGCTGCCGTTGGCGTCGAGGTGGTGGGACACGCCGAAGGTCATTACCGACTTGATGCCGGCACGGGCGTAACGCTCGATCTCGCCGGCCAGTTTCTTCTCCGGGATACGCAGCACGCCCGGCATACTGGTAATCGGTACGAAATCGTCAATTTCTTCTTCAACGAAGATCGGCAACACCAGGTCGTTAAGGGTGAATTCGCTTTCCTGGAACAAGCCACGCAGTTGCGGGGAGCGGCGCAGGCGACGTGGGCGGGCTTGGGGGAACTGACTGGTCATGGCTTTCCTGAAAAATGGCTGAAATCTTTGGGGCCAAAGCTTATGCCCCCAAGTCCCGGCAACACAAATGCCAAGGGGCCAATAGTGTATTGCCAGGCGCGTAACAATTTATTGATCTAGAGCTGTAGCTGCCCTTGGATACACAGCGCTACGGCGCCGCCGACCCACACCTCATCGCCCTGGCGCTCGATGTGAATACGCCCTGCTCGCCCCATCGCCGTGCCTTGGCTGACCACATAACGGCTGGGCGCCAAGCCCTCGGCGAGCAGCCATTGGGCAACACCTGCGTTCAAACTGCCGGTGGCCGGGTCTTCAGGGGCGCCGTCGCCAGCGATAAAGGCGCGCACTTCAAATTGCGCGTCTACCGCGTCACGCACCGGATCACAGGGAGCGATCACCCCCACGGCCAGGCCCAGCAGTTGCGCATAGTCCGGTTGCAACGCGAGCACCGCGTCACGATCAGCCAGCATCACCGCCAGCCACCCGGCACCATTGTCGACCCACTGGCTGCGCACAATCGCCTCGGGCGCCAGCTTCAATGCCAGACGCACGCGTTCCAGCAACGGAGCCTCCACGGCCCCTGCACGCAACAACGGCGGCGCGATAAACGCCAGTTCATCACCTTGGCGGCGGATGCGCACCAGACCGATTTCGCACTCCTGAACAATCTCCTCGCCTCGGGGTACGCCACCGGCCTGCAACCAGGCGTGGCAACTGCCCAACGTCGGGTGGCCGGCAAACGGCAGTTCCGTGAGGGTGGTGAAAATGCGTACGCGGTAGTCGGCCCGTGGATCCCTGGGTGTCAGCAAAAACGTGGTTTCGCTGAGATTGGTCCAGTTGGCAAAGTCCGCCATCTGTTGGTCGGTGAGGCTATCGGCGCCGAGCACCACGGCCAACGGGTTGCCTTTAAGCGGTACGCGGCTGAATACATCCAGTTGTTGGAACTCGAAAGTCGACATGCTTCAGCTCGGAATATTCAGGCCACGGATGACCGCCGGACGTGCGACAAAGCCGTCCAATGCGCGCAGTACGTTAGGGAAATCGGCAATGCCCACCAGGTCGCCGGATTCGTAGAAACCGATCAGGTTGCGAATCCAGGGGAAAGTGGCAATGTCGGCGATGCTGTAGTCATCGCCCATGATCCAGGTGCGGCCCAGCAGGCGTTTTTCCAGAACGCCCAGCAAGCGCCGGGCTTCAGCGGCGTAGCGGTCACGCGGGCGCTTGTCTTCATAAGACTTGCCGGCGAACTTGTTGAAGAACCCCACCTGGCCGAACATCGGGCCGATCCCGGCCATCTGGAACATCAGCCATTGCAGGGTTTCATAGCGGGTGGCCGGGTCTTCGGAAAGCAACTGGCTGGTCTTTTCCGCCAGGTAGATCAGGATCGCGCCGGACTCGAACAGCGCCAGCGGCTGCCCGCTCGGGCCGTTAGGATCAATGATCGCGGGGATCTTGTTGTTGGGGTTCAGGGACATGAACTCCGGGGACATCTGATCCTGAGTGTCGAAACTGACCTTGTGCGCTTCATAGGGCAGCCCCAGTTCTTCGAGCATGATCGACACCTTGACGCCGTTGGGCGTGGGCAACGAATACAACTGCAGGCGATCCGGGTGCTGGGCAGGCCATTTGCTGTTGATCGGGAAAGCGGCGAGTGCGTTCATCGAGAACCCCCTGGACGGAAAGCCCTCATGATAGTCATCTGCCCGCCACCGTGCATGGGTCATCGTTGCGCAACATTTGCCCACTAGTATCCCCTCTGGGCGAACCAAAACGCCCGATTGCACTCTTAAGAGCGCCCGAAGGGTGAATGGAGGCACCTTGCTATATCGACAGGGAATACCGCAGGACGCTTGCCGCGTCACTGGGGCCGGGCCTGTCCGCCTTAACCCGACGCACGAAGACTCGAACCTATAATGAAGATCAAGCCTCTGCGCCTTGTGCAACGATTCAAACGTTATTCATACATGATGTTGCCGCTGCTGCTGGTCAGCGCGGCCATCGTCACCGCTCTCGACGCCCGTGAAAGCCGTGCCCAACCCGTGGACGGCGTGCAAACCCTGGTATTCCTGCGCCACGGCGAAAAACCGGCCGGTGGCCTGGGCCAGCTCAATTGCCAGGGCCTGAACCGTGCCATGAACCTGGCTACTGTCCTGCCGGAGAAGTTTGGCAAGGCCAACTACGTGTTTGCCGCCAACCCGACACGCAATGTCGAGGAAGGCGAACTGGACAATTCCTACAGCTACATTCGCCCACTGATTACCATCAGCCCCAGCGCGATCAAGCTTGGCCTGCCGGTGAACATCGAATTCTCAGCGAATGACACCAGCGCCCTGGCCGAAGAACTGGTCGAGGACAAGTACCGCAACGCGACGATCTACACGGCCTGGTCCCATGGTTACCTGCCGGAGCTGATCAACAAAGTCGCCAGCGAAGCGTCCGGAGAAAAGCACACCCTCACCGATGACTGGTCTGGCAATGACTATGACTCCCTGTACGTATTGACGCTGACCTGGCACAACGGCAAGGCCTCGCTGCTCAGTCGCAACTATAAGCAGGGGCTGAATAACGGCGATGAAACCTGCCCGGATCCGACCCAGGTCAGTGCAGATATCTGAAGCGTGAGCCGCAGGGGCGTATGATGCCCGGCTATCGACTCACCTGCGGATCCTCTTCATGTCCAACCTCGCGTCCTCCCAGCCCAATCGGGGCTGGTCGTTCTGGTACAAGCCTGCCCTGTTTCTGCTGGTGGCCTGCATCGGCCTCTACTATGTGAAATGGTCGCCCTACTACCTCAAGGCGTTTGTAGCGGCGGACAACCACAGCATTGGCGCCTCGATTCTCAATGACCAGCAAAGCTCGCCCCTGACAGCGGCGCTGGCCTACGCCCAAGTGTATTTCCTGGCGATCTGGAAAGCCGCAGTGCTGGCGGTGATCCTCGGTTCATTACTGCAAGTACTGATCCCTCGCGACTGGCTGCTGCGCCTGTTTGGCCGCGCCGGGCTGGGCTCGACCCTGCGCGGCGGGCTATTTGCCTTGCCGGGAATGATGTGCAGTTGCTGTGCAGCGCCAGTGGCGGCGGGCATGCGCCGTCAGCAGGTGTCGGTGGGCGCGGCGCTGGCGTTCTGGATTGCCAACCCGGTGTTGAACCCGGCCACGCTGGTGTTCATGGGGTTTGTGCTGGGCTGGGACTTTACCGCGCTGCGGCTGGTGGCCGGGATTGTGTTGGTGGTGGGGGTGTCTCTGGTAGCGCAGCGTATCGCGCGCCCTGATCAAGTGCCGGAAGCGGCGCTGGAGGCTGTCGCCGAAGTAAGCACCCTGGAGTCGCAACCCTTCCTGAGCCGTTGGTTGCGCACCTTGTGGCAACTGTTCTGGAGCACCATCCCGGTGTACATTCTGGCGGTATTGATCCTCGGTGCAGCAAGGGTGTGGCTGTTCCCCCATGTGGACGGGGCGATGGCCAACAGCCTGGTGTGGCTGGTGCCGCTGGCGATCGTCGGTACGTTATTCGTGATTCCTACAGCGGCAGAAATACCCATCGTACAAACCATGATGACCCTGGGCATGGGCACCGGCCCGGCCGTTGCCCTGCTGATGACCCTGCCGAGCGTGAGCCTGCCGTCGCTGCTGATGCTGCGCAAGGATTTCGATGCACGGGTACTGGTGACGGTGGCCGGGTTGACCATGCTGGTGGGAGTGGTGTGTGGGTTGATTGGGGCGGTGATTCTTTAGATTTTCAGTGGGGCTGATGGCCTCATCGCAGGCAAGCCAGCTCCCACCTTTGTATGTATTCACACTTCAAAAGGTGGGAGCTGGCTTGCCTGCGATGGCGTCCGAAAGATCACCCCACCCGAGCTGCTCGTTCACGCAAATATTCCACCACCGCCTCTTGCTCCCCGGCAAACTCGATCCGAGCGCCTTTGCTCTCGCGCTGGAACGCATACATCGGGTCGTAATACTCGCGCAACAAGCCTTCGATCCACACGCGGTGCAGGTCCACTGCACCGCTGCGCGCCTGTTCCGCCAGGGCGTCCTGCAAAATCGCCTGCAGCCGCTGGAAACGTTCGCCGCCCAGACGCTTGTGAATATTGGCCAGGCTTTGGGTCAGGCGCTCGGCAAATAATAGCTGGCCGCGTTCACCAAACACGTCAATGAACTCGGCGCACAGGTCGACCACGTAATCCTTCAGGATGCGCTCGACGCGGCCCTCAACGCTGTCTTCCAGCCACACCATCGCAAACGTCTGCATCCCCTTGTGCAATGGCAGTGGCAGCGCACAGCTGCCGATCATGCGGCTCTCGTCTTCGACCACGAACTGGCCAATGCCCGCTGCGCGTTTCTTCAACAGGTCCACCGCCAGGCGGTTCTCGAAGTCGATATTGGACGGTTGCGCGGTGGCACGCTTGCCGAAGCTGGAACCCCGATGGTTGGCATGGCCCTCCAGGTCCAGGGCGTTGCGCAGTTGACCCAATACCTCGGTCTTGCCGGTACCGGTCATACCGCCAAGCAGCACGAAATCGCATTCAGCGGTCGTCTGTTCCAGGGTCTCCAGCAGGAACGTACGCATTGCCTTGTAGCCACCGCCGACACGCGGATACTCGATGCCCGCTTCGGTTTTCAACCATTGCTGCACGATCTGCGAACGCAGCCCACCACGAAAGCAGTACAGGTGGCCATCCGGATTAGCCTGGGCAAACTGCGCCCATTGCTCGATGCGCTCGGCCTTGATCGATCCAGAGACCAGCTCATGGCCCAGGACGATTGCAGCTTGCTGGCCTTGCTGCTTGTAGCAGGTGCCCACCCGCTGGCGCTCGTCGTCGGTCATCAGCGGCAGGTTGACCACCCCGGGGAACGCGCCCTTGACGAATTCGACCGGCGCGCGGGTATCCATCATCGGCCGGTCATTGAGGAAGATGTCGCGGTAATCGGTGATGTCAGTTGCCATCAAATCACCTCTACCGCGTTGGTCTGTCGCTCAAGCAGTTCGCCGATTGGCTCAAGGTTCAGGCCCAGTTCGGCGGCTACCGCGTGAAACTCGCTATCGCCTTCGGGGGTGACGGCGATCAGCAGGCCACCGCTGGTCTGTGGGTCGCACAGTACGCGCTTGTGCAACTCCTGCACGCGCCCGAGCTTGCTGGCGTAGCTCTCGAAGTTGCGCAAGGTGCCGCCCGGCACGCAGCCCTGGTCCAGGTAGTACTCAACCCCTGGCAGACGTGGGACTTTTGCATACTCGATGCGGGCCGTCAGGCCACTGCCGTCAGCCATTTCCACCAAGTGGCCGAGCAGGCCGAAACCGGTAACGTCTGTCATCGCAGTGACACCGGCCAACTTGCCGAAACGGCTGCCAGGCTTGTTGAGGGTGCACATCCAGTCACGGGCCAGGCCGACGTCGGCCTCGCGCAACTTGCCCTTCTTTTCGGCGGTGGTGAGGATACCGATGCCCAAAGGCTTGGTCAGGTACAGCTTGCAGCCGGCAGTGGCAGTGTCGTTGCGCTTCATGTGGCGCTTTTGCACGATCCCGGTAACGGCCAGGCCAAAGATCGGCTCCGGGGCGTCAATGGAATGCCCACCCGCCAGCGGGATACCGGCAGCGTCGCACACCGAACGGCCCCCGCGGATGACTTCGCGGGCAATCTCCGGCGCCAGCACGTTGACCGGCCAGCCAAGAATAGCGATGGCCATCAAGGGGTCGCCGCCCATGGCATAAATGTCGCTGATGGCATTGGTGGCAGCGATGCGGCCGAAGTCGAAGGGATCGTCGACTATCGGCATGAAAAAGTCCGTGGTGGAGACCACGCCGCGCTCGTCGTCAATGGCGTATACCGCCGCATCATCGCGTGAAGCGTTGCCCACCCACAGGTTGGGGTCCAGGTTCTGTGCGCCACTGCCGGCAAGGATCACCTCCAACACCTGGGGCGAAATCTTGCAGCCGCAACCCGCACCGTGGCTGTACTGGGTAAGGCGAATCGGCTCGTTCATGGAAGACCTCAAGCTATCAAGTGGGCCGATTCTAACAGACAGCAAAAGGCCGGCTGGGCTCTTGTGAGCGCAGCCGGCCTTTTGGGTCAGCGGTTACTCGCGGGCAGCGAGCAAACGCTTGTGGCGATTACGCCGTGCGATGTTCAGGCATTCGATAGCCGCCGAGAACGCCATGGCCGCATACACGTAGCCTTTTGGCACGTGGGCGCCGAAGCCTTCGGCGATCAGCGTCATGCCGATCATGATCAAAAAGCCCAGCGCCAGCATCACCACGGTCGGGTTGTCATTGATGAACTTGGCCAACGGTTCGGCCGCCACCAGCATCACAATCACCGAGGTCACTACGGCAATGATCATGATCGGCAAGTGCTCGGTCATGCCCACGGCCGTGATGATGCTGTCGATGGAGAACACCAGGTCGAGCAACAGGATCTGCCCGATGGCCGCCGCGAAGCCGATGGCAACGGTGTTGCCAACCGTTGCTTTCTCTTCAGGCTCCGGGTCCATGCTGTGATGGATTTCGGTGGTTGCCTTCCACACCAGGAACAGGCCACCGGCGATCAGGATCATGTCCTTCCAGGAGAACGCCTGGCCGAACACTTCAAACACCGGCGCCGTCAACTGCACGATGAAGGCGATGGTGCTCAACAGGCCCAGGCGCAATACCAGCGCCATGCTGATACCGATGCGCCGCGCCTTGGCCCGGTGCTGCTCGGGTAGTTTGTTGGTGAGGATCGAGATAAAGATCAGGTTATCGATGCCCAGCACGATTTCCATGACGATCAAGGTAGCCAGTGCGACCCAGGCGGTGGGGCTGGCGGCCAGTTGTAAAAGGTAATCCATAGGTCAGTCCTGACGTGGTAGTGCTTGGAAATTAGGTTTCTTGGGTGTTCGATTCAGCGTCTTTTTCTTCCTGATCATCTTTCTTCTGCGGATTGATCAAGCCCTGGGTCGCTTCACTCAATGCCTGTTCGGCAGCCTTCTGGGTGTCATCGATCGCTTGCTTGGCCGATTCGCTGGCTTTGCCCAACACTTGCTGCGCGCTTTTCTCGACCTGATCACAACCGCCGATCATCACCAATGAAAGCGCAAGCAGCGACGCCGCGCCCAGGGAATTGAGTTTCATGCTGTATTCCTCATTAGAACCATTGGGTCCAAATAGTGGCCCCGCGATAGCGATGCATTCTATGCAGGTGAACAGTTCAGGAAAATTCGTATTTTTCTCGCGTATACTTCGATTTTTACGAAGTGTAGACCCCGATGCTCAATTATCGACAACTGCATTACTTCTGGGTGGTGGCCAAGACTGGGAGCATCGTGCGTGCCTGCGAACAGCTGAACCTCACGCCCCAGACCATCAGCGGGCAGATCAGCCTATTGGAGCAAACCTTTGGCATTGCTCTGTTTCAGCGGGTGGGGCGCCAGCTTGAGCTGACCGAAGCCGGGCGCCAGGCGCTGCCCTACGCCGAGCAGATGTTCCAGACGGGCAACGAACTTGAGACGATGCTGCGCGCCCAGCCCGATGAGCAACAGATCCCGTTCAGGGTCGGCGTGGCGGATGTGGTGCCAAAATCCATCGTCTACCGCCTGATCGCCCCCACCATGGAGCTGAGCGAACCGCTGCGCATCACCTGCCGCGAAGACAAACTCGAACGTTTACTCGCCGACCTGGCGATCCAGCGTCTGGACCTGGTGATTTCCGACAGCCCGATGCCGAGCCATCTGGACATCAAGGGCTACAGCCAGAAACTGGGGGAATGCGGCATCAGTTTTTTCGCCACCCAGGCGTTGGCTGACCAGCATGGCGGCGATTTCCCACAGTGTTTGCACGGTGCGCCGTTATTGATTCCGGGGGCAGAGACCGTAGTGCGCAGCCGGTTGCAGCGCTGGTTTGCCGAGCAGCAGATTCAACCGCGGATCATCGGTGAATTCGACGACAGTGCGTTGATGCAAGCGTTTGGGCAATCCGGCAGCGGAATTTTCATCGCCCCCAGCGTGATTGCCGATGAGGTGGTGCGCCAATACGGCGTGGCGCTGATCGGCCAGACCGACGCGGTGACCGAGTCGTTCTATGCGATCTCGGTGGAGCGCAAGGTCAAGCACCCCGGCATCGTGGCGATTACCGAAGGGGCAAGACGCGAGTTGTTTACCGCCCTGCCCTGAAAAAACTGCGCGCCCCTTTGATCAGGCGCTGGCCGCGCGAGGTTTGGCGCTCATCAGCCACAGTGCGAGCAGGATCGACACCAGGATGAACCCTGAGGCGGCAAAGCCCAGGCTGCCCAGGCCCAGGGTGTCAATCACATGCCCACCCACCATTGCACCCAGGCCAATGCCGAGATTGGCCCCGGCGATATTCAGCGAGGCGGCAAACGCCGGCGCGTGGGGCGCCGCCTTCATCAATCGCACATGGCTGACCAGGAACATCGCCGCCTGGGTCACGCCCCATACCGCCATCGCTGCCGCCAGGCCAATGGTGGAATGAATCGCCGGCACCACTGCCACCATGCCCGCGATCATAAACCCGCAGAACACTATGGACGCAATCAAGGGGTGACGATCCACCGCGCGCCCGCCGAGGGAATTGCCGATCAGCCCGACCGCGCCGAAGCCCATCAGGCACCACCCCACCAGCGTGCCGTCGAACCCTGCCAAGCGCTCAAGGATATCCGCCAGGTAGGTATAGGCGGTGAACATGCCGCTGAAGACCAGAATCGACAGCAGGATGTGGCCCTGCATCACCGGGCTGCGCAGGATCTTGAATTGCGAGCGCAAGGTGACTTGCTCGTTCTTTGCCTGGGTGACCGGCAGGTAGATGTACAGCAATAACGCTTTGGCCAGGGCAATCACCGCAAGCACTGCAAAGGCGGTGCGCCAACCGAACATATCGGCAATCAGCGTGCCTACCGGAATCCCGAACACGGTGGCGCAGACGATGCCGAAGCCGATTTTTTCAATGGCACGCCCGGCGAATTCAGGGCCGACAATGTCCACCGCCGTTTCGCTGGCCAAGGCCCAAAACACCGGCAAGCCCAACGCCGGAATCAAGCGAGCCAGGGACATTATCCAAATATTGGGCGCCAATGCCGCCACGGTATTGGCCACCGCAAACATGATCAGGATGCTGATAAACAGACGCTTGCGCTGGAACCGCGCGCAGTAGGCGGTCAGGAAGGGGCCGAACGCCGCCACGGTAAACGCGAAGAGCGTCACCAGCAGCCCGGCCTGGGACACACTGACATTCAGGTCCCGGGCGATCGAGGGCAACAAGCCGACGATCACGAATTCTGTGGTCAGCACGGTAAAACCGGCTGCCGACAGCAGCAAGATAGGGAACAACATGCAAACTCCAGAAACAGCGACATCAACGACAGCCCGAAGGGCTCGCTGATAGAGAGGAAAGATGAGAGGGGTGAATCTTAACAGAACATGTCGGGACTTGACCAAATCCGACGTAAACGGGTGACGGAATGCCGCAGCGAACGAGACGCGTCCTACAGCATGCTAGACTTCGCGCCTGCTTCCTACAGTACTTTCTGCCTGCAATGCTGTGCCCTACTAAAAAAACTAGAGACAACTCTTTATGACTGCTGCCCCTTCCCTGTTGCAACGTTTAATGCGCGTCAGCCTGGTCACACAAATTGTCATCGGCCTGATCGCCGGGATCGTGCTGGCCTTGCTGTTCCCCGAGGCCGCACGCGCCACGGGCTTTATCGGCAAGGTGTTTGTCACGGCGCTGAAGGCCGTTGCGCCGATCCTGGTGTTTGTGCTGGTCATGGCCTCGATTGCCAACCATAAGCATGGCCAGGAAACCCATATCCGCCCGATCCTGTTCCTGTACCTGCTCGGCACCTTTTCCGCCGCCGTGGTCGCAGTGGTCGCCAGCATGTTGTTCCCCTCCTCTCTGGTACTGGCCACCCATGACGCCACGGTGAGCGCTCCCGGCGGCATTGGCGAGGTGCTGCAAAGCCTGTTGCTCAGCGTGGTGGATAACCCGGTCAGCGCACTGATGAATGCCAACTTCATCGGTATCCTGGCCTGGGCCATCGGCATGGGCGTTGCGATTCGCCATGCCGGTGAAACCACCCGCACGGTGCTGGACGACCTGTCCAACGGCGTGACCCTGATCGTACGCGTGGTCATCCGCTTCGCCCCGCTGGGCATCTTCGGCCTGGTGGCCTCGACCCTGGCCACCTCCGGTTTCGGCGCCTTGCTCGGCTATGCGCACCTGCTGGTGGTGTTAATCGGCTGCATGGTGTTCGTGGCGCTGGTGATCAATCCCGCCATCGTGTTCTGGAAACTGCGCCGCAACCCGTACCCATTGGTGCTGATGTGCCTGCGTGAAAGCGGTATTACTGCATTTTTCACCCGCAGCTCGGCGGCCAACATTCCGGTCAACCTGGCGTTGAGCAAGCGCCTGGGCCTGCATGAAGACACCTATTCGGTGTCGATCCCGCTCGGTGCCACCATTAATATGGCCGGTGCGGCAATCACCATCACCGTGCTAAGCCTGGCGGCCGTGCACACCCTCGGGATTGCCGTGGACCTGCCGACCGCGGTGCTGCTCAGCGTGGTCGCGGCCATTTGCGCCTGTGGGGCCTCCGGTGTAGCGGGCGGCTCGCTGCTGCTGATTCCACTGGCGTGCAGCCTGTTCGGCATTCCAAGTGAAATCGCCATGCAGGTGGTGGCCGTCGGTTTCATCATCGGCGTATTGCAGGATTCGGCGGAAACGGCGCTGAATTCGTCTACCGATGTGTTGTTTACAGCGGCGGCCTGCCTGGGCAAGGAAGAACAGGCAGCTTAAACGCCTCGCAAAAAAACGCCGTGCGTC
>NZ_JPRX01000001.1:992196-1061759 GCF_000737955.1 Pseudomonas sp. BRG-100
CGAACGACACCGGGCGTTTTTTATGCTTGCCGGTTTAGAACGCGCCCATGTAATCGCGCTTGCCCACTTCCACACCGTTATGACGCAGCAGAGCGTAAGCGGTGGTGACGTGGAAGAAGAACTGCGGCAGGCCGTAGGTCAGCAGGTAGGACTGGCCGCTGAAGCGCTTCTCTTTCGGGGTGCCTGGGCGGGTGACGATCTCGATACCTTCCTTGCCGTCGATCTGCTCGGGCTTGATGGTGTCGACAAACGCCAGGACCTTGGCAATCAGCGCTTGCAGGTCGGCGAAGGTGACTTCAGTGTCTTCGTACTTGGGCACTTCGATCTCGGCCAGGCGTGCCGACACGCCTTTGGCGAAGTCGACGGCGATCTGTACCTGGCGCACCAGTGGGAACATATCCGGGAACAGGCGCGCTTGCAGCAGGGCATTGGGCTCGATGTTCTTTGCAGTAGCGTGGGCTTCGGCTTTGTTCAGCACATCGCTCAATGCGTTGAGCATTTGCTTGAAGACTGGGATAGAAGCGGCGTACAGGGAAATAGTCATGTCAGTCTCACGATAATGGCAGGGTTGGAACCAGCGGCGATTATAGCCATGCCCGGCGCTTGTCTTTTATTTTTTGAGGATTACGCTGGTGACCTTCACTGCATAGGGAACGCGCGATGACCGCCGAACATGACACCGACACCCCTGAGCCGCGCCTGAACAGCACGGAAATCCGCATCCTCGGCTGCCTGATCGAAAAACAGGCGACCCACCCGGAAACCTACCCCCTGACGCTCAACGCTCTGGTGCTGGCCTGCAATCAGAAAACCAGCCGTGAGCCGGTGATGAACCTCAGCCAGGGCCAGGTCGGCCAAAGCCTGCGCGCGCTGGAGGGCCAAGGCTTTACCCGCCTGGTGATGGGTAGCCGTGCCGACCGCTGGGAACACCGTGTGGACAAGGCGTTGGAACTGGTGCCGGCCCAAGTGATCTTGACCGGGTTGCTGTTTCTGCGGGGGCCGCAGACGGTCAACGAGTTGCTGACCCGTAGCGGGCGTATGCATGACTTTGAAGATGCCGAGCAGGTCGTTCACCAGCTGGAACGCCTGATTGCCCGAGGGTTGGCGGTATTGGTGCCGCGCCAGGCGGGCCAGCGGGAAGATCGGTATACCCACGCGCTGGGGGATCCGGCGGATATTGAAGCGATCATGACCGCGCGAGGCAATCCAGTAGAGCGTAGCGCGGGGGCTGTTTCGGTGGAACGGATCGAAGAGCTGGAAGCGCGGATTGCCGCACTGGAAGAACGGCTGGCGCAGTTGGAACAGGCATAACGCAGATAAACATGTGGGAGCTGGCTTGCCTGCGATAGTGGTGCATCAGTTAAGAATCCATTGACTGACACACCTTATTCGCGAGCAAGCCCCACAGTGGATTTGTGTAAGTCTTTAGCTTCGGGCGAAGGCCACTGCCGCCTGGAACTGCTCCTGCGTTGGGCGCACGCCTGTATAAAGCACAAACTGCTCCAACGCCTGGATCGCGATCACTTCCAACCCGGTAATCACCCGCTTGCCCTTGGCACGCCCATGCACGATCAGGGGCGTTTCAGCCGGGATCGCCACCACATCAAAAACAGTTTCTGCCTGATCAATCGCGTCGGCATCGAACGCCAATGCATCCGCCTCGGCCCCGCCTGTCATACCAATGGGCGTCACATTGATCAGCATTTGTGGACGCAGGTCGCCCAGGTCCGCCTGCCACTCATACCCCAGGTTGCTGGCCAATGCCCGGCCCGCCACCTCATTGCGCGCTACGATCACACCGTTGGCATAACCGCCATCACGCAAGGCGCTGGCCACCGCCTTGGCCATGCCGCCGCTGCCACGCAGGGCGAAGGTGGAATCTTTCGGCACGGCGTGCTTCTTCAGCAGTTGCTCGACAGCAATGTAATCGGTGTTGTAAGCCTTGAGATGACCGTTGGTGTTGACGATGGTGTTCAGCGAGTCAATGGCTTGAACCGAATCGTCGAGTTCGTCCACCAGCGCGATGGCCGCCTCCTTGAACGGCATGGAAACCCCACAACCCCGCACGCCCAAGGCTCGGATGCCACCGATCGCGCCGGCTAAATCCTGGCTGCTGAAGGCTTTATAGTAGAAATTCAGCCCCAGCTGTTCATACAGATGGTTATGAAAACGCAGGCCAAAGTTCCCAGGGCGCGCCGACAGCGACATGCACAGCTGGGTGTCCTTGTTGGGATGCATCTGCATGGGTAACTCCTTTAAGTAAGCAAATCGGTACAGACCTTACACAACCTTTACCTACTGGCCGTGCTGTTTTTTTGAAATACGTTGTCTTAAAAGTATCCCCGCGACAATCCTTGGGTCTATTGATTGCAGACCACAAGCGCAGGGGCTAACCGAGGAATGACCATGATGCGTAAAATCCCCAGAATCGCCTTGCTTATCGGCGCACTTGCGATGGCCGGCCAAGCCTCCGCCCACGGTGGTGGTTGGGGTGGCCCGGCAGTGTTGGGTGCACTTGTGGGCGCGGCAGTCGTCGGCTCCGTGGTTGCCAGCCAGCCTCGTGAGGTCTATGTGCAACAGCCGGTGTATGTGCAACCGCAGCCAGTGTATGCCGCCCCACCGCCGGTCTATTACGCGCCGCCACCACCGGTGTACGTGCAGCAGCAGGTTTACTATCGCCCGGCGCCGGTCTACTACGGGCCTCCCCGTGGCTATTATGGCCCGCCTCGCGGCTACTACGGCCCTCCCCACGGCTACTACCGGCACGGTTGGTAAGTTTCAATTGACTTGAGTGGAACAGGCCTCGCCCACATGCGGGGCCTTTTTTTGCCTGGAACGTCCGGTTTAATCCTGCCAATGTCGCTATGACGACAATCCCACAGTACAAGAGTCGCATATCCTCTTGATCGGCCCAGGCGTGCGCTGTCATGGTTGCGTCATAAAACAGTCTCACTATCGACCCGGTCCACCAATAACAATTAAGGACGAACGAACATGCCCACCCAGAATCCGCACCGCACCGCCGGCCTCTGCACGTCCAGCAAGGTCTACAGCGCCTTGACCGAGCTCAAGCACCTTGAAGGCCATCGCAGCGCGAAGTTCCTGGCGCTGTTGGCTGAAAACCTGGTGCGCAAGGGGCTGCTCAGTGAACACGAAGTGGTGAACATGCTCGACCAGGTGGTGGATTAACGCCTGGCGTTGATGTCGACTATCGAGCCAGGTGATTTTTCCTGTATAGCGACACCCCTTAAGGTGACCTCCATAGCGATTGGAGGTCCTTATGCCCACTGTTCAAATCATGTCTGTCATCGGTAGCGCCGTTCCCACCCCTCTGCGCAAGCTCGGCTTGCTTGCCTGCTGGTACGTGGTACGTGATGGCGAGCCTATCAGCGGCCCGCTCACTTCGTTGTCTGACGCCGAAACACAACGCCGGCTGGCGACCGACTTCAGGCTCCAGGCCTGAGACCTAAGGCAAGGGCAACTTGACCCGCGGCTTGGTTTCGGCGAACAACGCCCAGCACGACATGAACAAGGCCGCCACCAGCGGCCCGATCACGAAGCCGTTGAGGCCAAACACCGACAAGCCGCCCAGGGTCGAGATCAGGATCAGGTAGTCCGGCATCTTGGTATCTTTGCCCACCAGGACCGGACGCAGCACGTTGTCCACCAGGCCAATCACGAATACGCCAAAAAGCCCCAGCACCACGCCCTGCCAGATGGCGCCGCTCAACAGGAAATAAACGGCCACTGGCGCCCAGACAATCCCTGCGCCCACCGCCGGCAGCAAGGACAGGAACGCCATCAGTACCGCCCAGAGCAACGCACTGGGGATATCCAGGAACCAGAAGATCAAACCACCCAGCGCACCCTGGGTCACGGCCACCAGTACGTTGCCCTTGACCGTGGCCCGCACCACCCGGTTGAACTTGAGTTGCAGGCGGCGCTTTTGCGGCTCGGCCAATGGCACCGCGGTGCGCACCTTGCGCACCAGCTCGGGGCCATCGCGCAGCAGGAAGAACAGCAGGTACAGCATGATGAAAAAGCTCACCAGGAAATCAAAGGTGCCCTGGCCGAAGCTGAACGCCTGGGAAGCGAAGAACTGACTGCCCTGCATCGCCCCCTTGACCACCTTTTCGCGCAGCCCTTCCAGGTTGCCCATGCCAAAGCGATCGAGCAGTTGCTGGAAGTACGGCGGCAGGAAGTTCTTGAATTGCTCGATATAACCGGCCACGTCGAGCTTGCCGCTTTCGACGTTTTTATACAGCGTGGCCCCCTCTTGAACCAGCAACGCACTGGTAATGATCACGGGCAGAATCGCGATCACCAGGCACACCATCAAAGTGGTCAGGGAGGTCAGGTTGCGGTTCCAACTGAAGCGCTGCTGCAGGCGGCGCTGCATCGGCGCGAAGATGATGCCGAGGATCACTGCCCAGAACACCGCGCCATAGAACGGCAGCAATATCCAGATAAAGGCGATGGTCACCAGCGCCAGCAATAGCAGCAGGGTTTTGAATTGCAGGTTGGTTTGATTCATGTCCGGTCCATATGAGAAAAGCCGGGCCGGTGTCAGCCCTGTTGCTTAGTCCGCGGCGAAACCTGGGAGTGCCCTTGTTTATCGAACAAGCATAGATCGGCTTGTTTAGACCTGGGTCAATAAACCGTGACCGCCCGTGCACTACCCTCGCGCCTTTTTGCGACCCACGCCCATGCCCCCGATGATTGCCCCCGAACTGCTCGCTCCCGCCGGCACCCTGAAAAACATGCGCTACGCCTTCGCCTACGGTGCCGATGCGGTTTACGCCGGCCAGCCACGCTACAGCCTGCGCGTGCGCAACAACGAATTCGACCACGCCAACCTCGCCCTCGGCATCCAGGAAGCCCATGCGCAAGGCAAGCGTTTCTATGTGGTGGTGAACATTGCGCCACACAACGCCAAGCTCAAGACCTTCCTCAAGGACCTGGCGCCGGTGATCGCCATGGGCCCGGATGCGCTGATCATGTCCGACCCTGGGCTAATCATGCTGGTGCGCCAGCATTTCGCGCAGATGCCGATTCATCTGTCGGTACAAGCCAACACGGTGAACTGGGCCAGCGTGCAATTCTGGCAGCAACAAGGCATTGGCCGGGTGATCCTGTCGCGGGAACTGTCCCTGGAAGAAATCGGCGAGATCCGCCAGCACGTACCGACCATGGAACTGGAGGTGTTCGTACATGGCGCCCTGTGCATGGCCTATTCCGGGCGCTGCCTGCTGTCGGGCTACATGAACAAGCGCGACGCCAACCAAGGCACCTGCACCAATGCCTGCCGCTGGAAATACCAGGCAACGCCGGCAGTGGAGAACGCGACCGGCGACATCGTCCAGCACCATCAGCCGACGCTGGGGGTCGGCACACCCACCGACCAGGTATTCCTGTTACAGGAAGCCAACCGTCCCGATGAGCAAATGCCGGCCTTTGAAGACGAACATGGCACGTACATCATGAACGCCAAAGACTTGCGCGCCGTGCAGCACGTGGAGCGCCTGGCGCAGATGGGCGTGCACTCATTGAAGATCGAGGGCCGCACCAAATCCCATTTCTATTGCGCACGCACCACCCAGGTGTATCGCCAGGCGATCGACGACGCGGTGGCCGGGCGCGCGTTTGATCGCGGCTTGATGACCAATCTGGAGTCCCTGGCCCAGCGCGGCTACACCGAAGGTTTCCTGCGTCGGCATGTGCACGACGAATACCAGAACTACCAGAACGGCAGCTCGGTGTCCGAGCGCCAGCAGTTTGTTGGGGAATTGACCGGCGAACGCCGCGGGGAGTTGGCCGAGGTCAAGGTGAAGAATCGCTTTGCCGCGGGCGATCACCTGGAATTGATGACGCCCGCCGGCAACTTTCACTTTGACTTGGCCACCTTGCACAACGCCAAGGGGCAAGCCATTGAGGTGGCGCCGGGGGATGGGCACACGGTGTATGTGCCCTTGCCGGTCGAGATGGACCTGCGTTTTGGCCTACTGATGCGCGATTTGTAGAACCTCAGATCCTGAATTGACCGACCAATTGCCCCAACCGCTGGCCCAGGTCCGCGAGGCTGCGCGAGGTCTGGGCGCCGAGCTGGGTTTCATCCGCTACGCTGTCCACCGCCACGGCAATCTGATGCACGCTGCGGTTGATCTCTTCGGCCACAGCAGTCTGCTCTTCGGCGGCGCTGGCGATCTGCGCGTTCATCGAGTTAATGGTACCGATCAGCTGGGCCATGGTATCGAGGGACGCCCCGGCTTCGTTGGCTTGGGCCGAGGTGCCTTCGCCCGCATCGCTGGAGCGGCGCATCGCGTCAACGGCGGCTTCGGTGCCCTTTTGCAGGCGATCGATCATGCCCTGGATTTCCTGGGTGCTGCTTTGCGTACGGCTGGCCAGGGCGCGCACTTCATCGGCGACCACGGCAAACCCACGGCCGGCCTCCCCGGCCCGCGCAGCCTCGATGGCCGCATTGAGCGCCAGCAGGTTGGTTTGTTCGGCAATCGAGCGAATCACACCGAGCACACTGACAATCGACGACACATCCTGCTGCAGGCTGTCCAGGGACACACCGCTGCTGCGGATATCGTTCACCAGCGCGTGAATCTGCGCGATGCTGCCGTCCACCACGCGTTTGGCGGCCTGGCCCTCGGCGTCGGTCTGTTGCGCGGCGACCGCAGCGCCCTGGGCACTGCGCGCCACTTCATGGGCCGCGGACGACATCTGGTTGATCGCGGTGGCCACCTGGTCGGTCTCGTGACGCTGGCGTTCCATGGCCTGCTCGGAGCGCTGGGCCTGGTCGGACACCTGGCTCACCAGCCCGGTGAGCTGGGCGGTCATTTCGGTGATCTGGCGCACCAGGCCGTGGATTTTAACGACAAATCGGTTGAACGCGCCGGCCAGGTCGCCCAGTTCATCCTGGCTGGTGATGGCCAGGCGGCGGGTCAGGTCGCCTTCACCGGCAGCGATGTCGTCGAGGTTGGCTTTCATCAGGCTCAGCGGGCGCAGGATGGTATTGGCGACTAACATGCCCACCGCCGCAATCACCAGCAACACCACCACAGCCACGCCAAGGATGCTCAGCAGCACGCCTTGCATACGCTGCTCGACCTTGTCCTGGACCACCGCCACCTGGGCCTCGATACCGTCCAGGTTCACAGAGGTGCCGATAACCATGTCCCATTTGGGCAGGTATTCGGTGTAGCCGAGCTTGGGTACCAGTTCGGTCTGGCCGGGTTGGGTCGAGCTGTATTGCAAGTAGTGGGTGCCGTCCTTGCCGACCTTGACCAGGTCGCGATTGACGTAGACACCGTTGGGGTCACGGTTGTCCTTGAAGCTTTTGCCTACGCCGTCCGGGCTGTTGCCCTTGAACAGGCGGATGGTTTCGGAGTCGTAGCCGAAGAAATAACCGTCTTTGCCGTAGCGGGTGTTGGACAGCAACTTGACCACCTGCGCCCGCGCCGTGCTCTCGCCGGGAGCAGCTGCGTCGTAGAGCGGCTTGATGGTGGTCATGGCCACTTCGACATAACCTTGCAAAGTGGCCTTGGCGTCGTCGAGCAGGCGCTGGCGGGTTTCATCCACTTCGTTGCGGGCCTGGCCCTGCAGAATCCACACGGTGGTGAGGCTGATGACCACGGCAAACAGCAACACCGGCACAACGGCAAGGGCCAGGACTTTGGCCTTCAAACTCAGACGCATGGCTTTTCTCTCTTGTTAGTGGCGACTTGAGAGGTTAACGGCCAAGTAAGTGATTTCTGTAGGAGCGAGCTTGTGTGGCGAGGGAGCTTGCTCACTCGCCACAGTGGAGGTGTGCAGTGCTTGCGTCAGAGCGTCATTGCAGCCAGCCAGCCAAACGCCAGCAACGGGATGTTGTAGTGCAGGAAAGTCGGCACCACGGTGTCCCAGATATGGTGGTGCTGACCGTCGATATTCAGGCCGGAGGTGGGGCCGAGGGTGGAGTCCGAGGCGGGCGAGCCGGCATCGCCCAATGCACCGGCGGTGCCGACGATGCACACGATGGCCAACGGGCTGAAGCCCAGTTGTACGCACAGCGGCACGAAAATCGCGGCAAGGATCGGCACCGTGGAAAACGACGAGCCGATGCCCATGGTGACCAACAGCCCCACCAACAACATCAGCAACGCCCCTACCCCGCGGCTATGGCCGATAAACGCCGCCGAGGCTTCCACCAGTGAGCGTACGTCACCGGTGGCCTTGAGCACTTCGGCAAAGCCTGACGAGGCGATCATGATGAAGCCGATCATCGCCATCATCTTCATGCCTTCGGTGAACAGGTCATCGGTGTCGCTCCAGCGCACGATGCCCGACACCGAGAAGATCAAAAACCCGGCCAGGGCGCCGATAATCATCGAGTCCAGCCACAGCTGAATGATGAACGCCGCGGCAATCGCCAGGCCTGCCACCAGCAGGGTCAGCGGGTTGTACTGCACCGCCACTTGCTCGACGCGCTCGATTTTTTCCAGGTCGTACACGCGCTTTTTGCGGTAGCTGACAAACACCGCCACCAGCAGGCCGACCACCATGCCCAGTGCCGGCAGGCCCATGGCATGGGTGACGTTGACCTGGCTGATATCCACGCCACTCTTGGCCACGTTGGCCAACAGGATCTGGTTGAGGAAGATATTGCCGAAGCCCACCGGCAGGAACATGTACGGCGTGATCAGGCCGAAGGTCATCACGCAGGCAATCAGGCGGCGGTCCAGTTGCAGCTTGGTCAGCACGTACAACAGCGGCGGTACCAGCAACGGAATGAACGCAATATGGATCGGCAGGATGTTCTGCGAGGCAATCGCCACCACCCACAACAGGCCGATCAACAGCCATTTGACGTGGCTGCCGCCGCTGGCTTCCTGGCGGTCCACCAGCAGCAAGGCTTTGTCTGCCAGCGCATGGGCCAGGCCGGACTTGGCAATGGCCACCGCGAAAGCGCCCAGCAGTGCGTAAGACAAGGCGACGGTTGCACCACCGCCCAGACCGCCGTTGAAGGCTTTGAGCGTGGCGTCGATCCCCAGGCCACCGGTCAAGCCGCCCACCAGGGCACCAACGATGATGGCGATGACCACATGCACGCGGGACAGGCTGAGCACCAGCATGGTGCCGACCGCGGCGATGACTGCGTTAATCATGGTTACCTCAAGCAAAAACATAAAAGACAGGCATGCCCGCGCACGGCCCATGGGAACAGCTGCCGGCGTGCAGGCTTGAAAGAGGTCTTATTAGAGGGCGCGCACTTTGCAGCAGGCAGGCGCTCATGTCAAAAAACGACGCCGCTTTGAGGTTTAAATGGGGCGTTTGAATAAAGAACCACGGGCGCCGGCCGATAAACTGTTTCCATGTGCTTTCAGGTAAGGATGTCCCGATGTCGCTCAGGCAGCTCTCCATTCAATGGAAAATCACCCTGCTGGCGGGCCTGTGCCTGCTTGGGATCGTGACCCTGCTGGTGGGTCTGTCGCTGTATCGCATGGCGCAGAGCTCGGAGCAGGTCAAGGCGTCCAGCATGAAGATGCTCGACGAAGCCGCCCAGGCGCGCATTGAGGCCCAAGGTGAAGTGCAGGCGCTGGGCATTCGCCAGCAGTTCATGGATGCCTACCAATACGGCCATGGGTTTTCCCGCCAGGTACTGTTTTTGCGCGAACAGGCGGAGAAACGCTTTCTCGATGCCTTCGACACCCGTGAAGACCTGACCCGCCAGGTCAAGGCCGCCTTACAGGCCAACCCCGACCTGCTGGGTTTGTCCCTGGTATTCGAAGCCAATGCGCTGGATGGCAAAGACGAGCTATTCGCCAACCAGGCGGAACTGGGCAGTAATGACAAAGGCCGGTTCGCCCTGTATTGGTCGCAACCAACGCCGGGCAAGATCACCTCAATGGCGCTGCCTGAAAGCGACATGACCGACACCTCCATTAGCCCAAGCGGTGAAAAAGCCAACGCCTGGTTCACCTGCCCGCGCACGACCCTCAAGCCGTGTGTGATCGAACCCTATTTCTATGTGATCGACGGCCAGAACGTGCTGATGACCAGCATCGTGTTCCCGCTGATGGTCAATGGCAAAGTCATTGCGTCACTGTCGGTGGACATCAACCTCAACAGCTTGCAGGCCGTGAGCCAACAGGCCAGCCAGAAGCTGTACGACGGCCAGACCCAAGTCAGCATCCTCAGCCCCACCGGCTTGCTGGCCGGCTACAGCCCGGATGCCAGCAAACTCAGCCAGCGCCTGGAGCAGGTCGACACCGCCAGCGGTGCGCAGTTGGTCAGTGCCTTGGCCAACAGCACCCAGACCCACAGCCTGCGCACCGACCAGCAACTCAAGGTGCTGGCGCCGTTTGCGCCGATCCCAGGGGGCAAGTCGTGGGGCGTATTGCTGGATGTACCGGGAAAAGTTCTGGTAGCCCCCGCCGAGGCGCTGAAAACCCAGCTGGACGCTGACAATGCCAAGGGCACCCTGCTGGAACTGGGCCTGGGCCTGCTGGCCGCTGTGGTTGGCTTGGTGCTGGTGTGGCTGATGGCGCGCAGTGTGACTCGGCCGATCCTTGGCGTGGCGCATATGCTCGAAGACATCGCCAGCGGCGAAGGCGACCTGACCCGGCGCCTGGCTTACAGCAAACAGGACGAACTGGGCCAATTGGCTGGCTGGTTCAACCGTTTCCTCGACAAGCTGCAACCGATCATTGCCGAGGTAAAGCGCTCGGTGCAGGACGCCCGCGGCACCGCCGACCAGTCCGCCGAGATTGCTACGCAGACCAGTGCCGGCATGGAACAGCAGTATCGCCAGGTGGATCAGGTGGCCACCGCGTCCCATGAAATGAGTGCCACTGCCCAGGACGTCGCCCGCAGTGCCGCTCAGGCGGCCCAAGCTGCGAAGGATGCCGACCAGGCGACGCGCGAAGGCTTGACCGTCATAGACCGCACCACCGCCAACATTGGTGACCTGGCCGCCGATATGAGCACCGCCATGACCCAGGTGGAAGGCTTGGCCGCTAACAGCGAGAAGATCGGCTCGGTGCTCGAAGTGATTCGTGGCATCGCCGAGCAGACCAACCTGTTGGCGCTCAACGCCGCTATCGAAGCCGCCCGTGCCGGCGAGGCCGGGCGAGGTTTTGCGGTGGTCGCCGACGAAGTGCGCAACCTGGCACGACGCACCCAGGAGTCGGTGGAAGAAACCCGCCTGGTGATCGAACAATTGCAAAACGGTACTACCGACGTGGTCAGCTCCATGGGCAACAGCTATCGCCAGGCCCAAGGCAGCGTCGAACAAGTCGGCCAGGCCGTCACGGCCTTGCGCCAGATTGGCGACGCCGTCACGGTGATCAGCGACATGAACCTGCAAATCGCCAGCGCCGCCGAAGAGCAAAGCGCGGTGGCCGAAGAGATCAACAACAACGTGGCGACCATTCGCGATGTAACCGAGTCGCTGTCGGAACAGGCCAATGAATCGGCGCGGGTCAGCCAGGCGTTGAACAGCCTGGCCAACCAGCAGCAGGGGTTGATGGATCAGTTTCGGGTCTGAATGCAGCCAGGCTTTTCTGTGGGAGCCGGGCTTGCCCGCGATGCAACACCTCGGTATTTCAGGCAAACCGAGTCGATGCTATCGCAGGCAAGCCAGCTCCCACATTTTTGAACTGGGGTGGGTCAGTGCTAGCGGCGTGGTAGCTCGATCAATACCTTGAGCCCACCCAGCTCACTTTCCTGCAACTGCAACACCCCGCCCCACACCTCAACGATGTCCCGCACGATCCCCAATCCCAGGCCATGGCCGACCCTCTGCTCATCCAGGCGTGCGCCGCGACTGAATACCTGGTCGCGCTGGGCCTGAGGAATGCCCGGACCGTCGTCCTCCACCGCTAACACGTAGCCCCGGGGCGTCTCGCTGACGCTCAAGCGCACCTCGGCATCCGCCCACTTGCAGGCGTTGTCCAACAGGTTGCCCAGCAGTTCCAACAGGTCTTCACGGTCCCAGGGCAAATGCAGACCCGGCGCGACATGATAGGCGAGGTCCAAGTGCTCACCATGGATCATGCGCAGGGTGGCCAACAAACCGGGTAGTTCTTTTTCACAGTCAAACAGTGCACCCGGCAGCGCATCGCCCGCCAGGCGGGCACGGTTAAGCTCGCGATTGAGGCGCTGCTGCACCTGTTCCAACTGCTCGCGCAACAACTGGCTCAACTGCGGATGATCCTTGAGCGCATCACTGGAGGCTGCGCTCAACAGCACCGCCATAGGGGTTTTCAGCGCATGGCCCAGGTTGCCGAGGGCATTGCGTGAGCGCTTGAGGCTGTCTTCAGTGTGGGCCAGCAAATGGTTGATTTGCGCTACCAGCGGTTCCAGTTCCTGCGGCACCTGAGTGTCGAGTTGGGAGCGCTGGCCTTGCTGCAGTTGGGCGATCTGGTTGCGCGCCGTCTCCAGCGGGCGCAAGGCGCGACGCACGGTGACCCGTTGCAGCACCAGCACCAGCAGCAGCGCCACCACCCCCACCACCAGGCCCACCTGACGCATCAGGCGAAAGCTTTCCCGCACGGGTGTGTAGTCCTGCGCCACGCTGATGGAAATCAACTTGCCAAAGCGCTTGTAGTCCGAGCGCAACACCAACAACTGTTGACCTTCCGGGCCCAATTGCAGGTTGCCCTTGAGCCCCGCCTCCGGGAGCCTGGGCAGCTCCTGATCCCACAGTGAACGGGAGCGCCAATGGACATCGGCAAAGTCGATACGAAAATAATGCCCGGAGAACGGCCGCTGATAAGCCGGCGACAGGCGCTGTTCATCCAACTGGACGCCGTTGGGCCCGCGCACCAGCGCCACCAGCAGGTTCTCGCTGTCGTTGCGCAAGCCCGCCTCCAGGTAGCGCTGCAAGCCTGCTTCGAACAGCAAGAGGCTGGTCTGCGCCAGTACCACGCCGACGATCACCATCACGCTGATCAACCCCAGGCTCAGGCGCCGCTGGATCGACTTCATGCCGGGGTGGCGCCAAACCGGTAGCCCTGGCCGCGCCGGGTTTCGATCACACTGCGCCCCAGTTTGCGGCGCAGATGGTTGACATGGACCTCCAGTACATTGGAGTCACGCTCGGTCTCGCCGTCATATAAATGCTCGGCCAGATGGCTTTTGGACAGAATCTGTTCGGGGTGCAGCATGAAATAGCGCAGCAAGCGAAACTCAGCGGCCGTCAGTTGGATCTCGGCGCCATCGCGCAGTACACACTGGCGACCTTCATCCAGATGCAGGCCGGCGGCTTGCAGCGTTGGCTGGTTGGCTTGGCCGTGGGAGCGGCGTAACAGCGCCTGGATGCGCAAGTACAGTTCTTCGGGGTGAAAGGGTTTGCTCAGGTAATCATCGGCTCCGGCCTTGAGCCCTTCGATACGCTCGGCCCAGGAATCGCGGGCGGTGAGGATCAGTACCGGGATGGCCAGCGCGGCGGCGCGCCATTGCGCCAGCACCTCAAGCCCGGGCAAGCCAGGCAGGCCAAGGTCGAGGATGATCAGGTCATACGGCTCGCTGCGCCCTTGATACACGGCGTCGCGGCCATCGGCCAGCCAGTCGACCGCATAGCCCTGGCGCTGCAGGCCGGCCAGCAGTTCGTCGGCCAGGGGCACGTTGTCTTCCACCAGAAGCAGGCGCATCAGTCTTCCTCATCTTTGATCAACACACCATTGGTCGCGTCCAGCTTGATCTCGCGTACCACGCCTTCGGTAGTCACCAATTCCACTTCATAGGCGTATTGCCCGTGTTTCTTTTCCAGCTCGGCCTCCAGCAGCCGCGAGCCGGGATAACGCGCCATGGCTTGGTGCAGCAGCTGTTCCAGCGGCAGAATCACGCCCTGCTGGCGCAGGGCCAGGGCTTCATCCTGGTTGAGGTCGCGGGCCGCCAGGCTGGAGCAAAAAATCATGAGCACCAGCGCCACTCGACTGCCGACGCGTAAATTTACCTTCATTACGTATCCTGATGATTCTTGAGAACCTGCCCGGTGAGCGCGTTCAATTCAACGTCCCATTCAATGCCGTCGGCATCTTGCAGCTCCACTTCGTAGACGTACTTGCCGTATTCCTCATCCAGGTCGGTGTCCAGTAGCGTCGAACCGGGGTGAAGGGCCAGGGCCGTGGCTTCCAATTGATCGAAAGCGACAATAGTAACAGTGGCGGGCACGATCAGTGGCTTGTCAGGGTCCGCCGCGGCGGCCTGGGTCGCCGTAACGATGATGATAGCGGCGGCGCCCAGAACAGTGAGGCGCTTCATGATAAGTCTCCGTTACATGATGTTTTCCTACGCCGGTCACGGTACCTGTCGCAACTTAACTGAAACTGAATTGCCACCATGGCAATTTCCAAGCGGACCGTTTTCCCCACTGCCAGCGAGATTTTCTATAATGCTCCGCTTGCCTCAACAGAGACCGGTATGACTGCCATCCATATCAAGTTCCCTGCCTTGACCCTCAAGGCAGGCAAACGTGCGTTCAGCCACATTCGCGAACAGGGACTTGCGCCTGCCGACGTGGGTATCCTCCCCGGTGCGGCCGGTGGCCCCAAGGCCCTGGGTATCCAAGGGCTGGACTTGGCGCTGTTCGGTGACTGGTTGCCGCGCGCACCAAGGGAACGCGCGCTGATCGGCGCCTCCATTGGTTCGTGGCGGTTTGCCAGCGCCTGCCTGCCCGACCCGGTGCAAGGCTTGCTGGACCTGGGCCGCTTGTATAACGAGCAGCGCTTTGCCAAGGGCGTGACCATGGCCGAAGTCAGTCAGAGCTGCCAACGGATGCTCGATGACCTGCTGGCCGGCCGTGATGCGCGGGTGCTGGACAACCCCGACTACCGGCTGAACATCATGGTGGTCAAGAGCCACGGGCTGCTTGCCGATGACCACCGTGGGCGGCTGGGGCTGGGCTTGTCGTCGGTAATTGCCGATAACCTGCGGGGCCGCGCCCGGCTGTCGCGGCATTTCGAGCGGCTGATCATCCACGACCCGCGCCAGGCGCCGCCGGTACATCCGCTCAAGGACTTTGCCTCGCGCTTCATCGACCTGGAACTGGGCAACCTGCGCCAGGCGCTACTGGCATCCGGCTCAATCCCCATGGTCATGCAAGGCGTGCGCGACCTGCCCGGCGCCGGGGCCGGCACCTACCGCGACGGCGGCCTGCTGGACTACCACCTCGACCTGCCCTATCACGGCGATGACATCGTGCTGTACCCGCACTTCACCGACCGAGTCATCCCCGGCTGGTTTGATAAGGGCCTGCCGTGGCGACGCAGCAACCCGCAAGGCTTGCAGGATGTATTGTTGCTGGCGCCATCCAGGGACTATCTGGCCCGCCTGCCCCACGGCAAACTGCCAGACCGCAGTGACTTCAAGCGCTTTATGGGCGACGACCTGAGCCGCAACAAATATTGGCAAACCGCGATGAGCGAGAGCCGGCGGCTGGGGGATGAGTTCCTGGCATTGGCAGATAACGGTAAATTGGGCGAACACTTGCAAGCCCTTTGACCCCATGGGGCCTGCTGGCGAGGGGCGGTATGCGCAAGGGTTGATCAAACTGTTAAACTCGCCGCCTGCCAGACACCTGACCGAGCTGAAAACACTGTGGAAATCTTCAAGGAATTTACATTCGAATCCGCCCACCGCCTGCCCCACGTACCGGAAGGCCATAAATGCGGGCGCCTGCATGGGCATTCGTTCAAGGTGGCCATCCACCTGAGCGGCGACCTGGATCCCCATACCGGCTGGATTCGCGACTTCTCGGAGATCAAGGCGATTTTCAAGCCGCTCTATGAGCGCCTCGACCACAACTACCTCAATGACATCCCCGGCCTGGAAAACCCCACCAGCGAAGTGCTGGCCAAGTGGATCTGGAATGAATTGAAACCTCTGCTGCCGGAGCTCAGTGCAATCCGCATCCATGAGACTTGCACCAGCGGCTGCATCTATCGCGGCGAGTAAGCGGTAGCGTGTCGAAAACCACCTGCGGGTGGTTTTTTTTGGAAATGCCTACAGGAGAACGTGATGGAAAACACCTGGCTGGCCCACGCCAAGCGCTTGCAGGCACTGGCTTCCACGGGGCTGCATTTCTGCACCGACGATTTCGAGCGCGAACGTCTGGAAGAAATTGCCCTGATCGCCCACACCATGCTGGCGCAATTGGGCAACGTGCCGCTGGAGCGTATCAACGGCCTGGTCTCGGATTTTGCCCAGAGATATTCGACGCCGATGATCGATGTACGCGGTGCAGTGATCGAAGGTGAGCGGATTTTGCTGGTACGGGAGTCGACGGATGGCTGCTGGGCATTACCTGGTGGTTATGCCGACATCGGTTTGTCGGCGGCCGAGAACATTGTCAAGGAAATCCGCGAAGAAGCCGGGCTGACGGTCACCGCAAGGGCGTTATACAGCGTGACGCACAAAGCCAAGGGCTTGTACCGGCCGGATGTGAGGGATTTCTACAAGTTGTACTTCCTGTGTGACCGGGTAGACCAACTCGCGCCCATGGCAGGTTTTGAAACCACCGAAGTCGGTTTTTTCACACTGGATGATCTGCCGCCCCTGTCTCGCGGGCGCACGATTGAAAGTGATCTTGAGGCGGCCTTTGCGTTTCATCGGGGTGAGACCACGCAGACGCTGTTCGACTGAGCCAGTTTGGCTCACCGCTGCACTGCTTCTGCACCGGATTGGGCTGGGGTAACTTGAAGGGGCTTGCTTGCGCTAGCTGATATCTACCCGCCTCTGCGTTGGCACGCACGATGCAAACGAGCTGCGTCACTACTCAGGGAGCAGCCCCCATGACGCAGCAACCACCTGGCAACGATTACCCCCTCAGCGAAGTCCCCCTGCATGCGCGCAAAGGCCTTGCGTCCACGGCCATGGTGTTGCTGGGTTTTACCTTTTTTACCGCAACCATGTTTGCCGGCGGCAAGCTGGGGGTGGCGTTCAGTTTCATCGACATGCTCGGCGTCGTGGCCCTGGGTAACCTGTTGTTGGGTATCTATGCCGCAGGCCTGGGTTACATCGCGTTCAAGAGCGGCCTGAATTCGGTGTTGATGGGGCGTTTCTGTTTTGGCGAAGTGGGCAGCAAGCTCAGCGACTTGATCCTCGGTTTTACCCAGATCGGCTGGTATGCCTGGGGCACTGCCACGGCGGCCGTAGTATTGGGCAAATATTTCCAACTGAGCTCAGGCAGTGTGCTGGGGCTGATGATGGTGTTTGGCTTATTGTTCTGCGCCACCGCCTATGTGGGGTATCGCGGGCTGGAAATCCTGTCCTGGATCGCAGTGCCTGCAATGGGGTTATTGTTGATCCTGTCGATGTGGGTCGCCACGGTGAAGGTCGGCGGGCTACCGGGGCTGCTGGCGGTGGTGCCGACCGCAGAGTTGGACTTGTCCACGGCGATTACCCTGGTGTTCGGCACCTTCGTCAGCGGTGCGACCCAGGCCACCAACTGGACGCGGTTTTCGCGCTCGGCCAAGGTCGCGGTGCTGGCCAGCCTGATCGGCTTTTTTATCGGCAATGGCCTGATGGTGCTGATCGGCGCCTATGGCGCCATCGTCTATCAGCAACCGGATGTGGTAGAGGTTTTACTGTTGCAAGGTTTCGCCATGGCCGCGATGGCGATGTTGCTGCTCAATATCTGGAGCACCCAGGACAACACCATCTACAACTTCGCCGTCGCCGGTTGCAACCTGCTGCGCACCCAGCGCCGCAAAACGGTGACCCTGGCCGGTGCAGTAATCGGCACCCTGCTCGCCTTGCTTGGCATGTACGACCTGCTGGTGCCCTACCTGATCCTGCTGGGCACCGTGATCCCGCCCATTGGCGGGGTGATCATGGCGGACTTCTTCTATCGTTATGGGGGCCAATACCCGCGCCTGGCGGATGCTCGCCTGCCGGCATTCAACTGGCCGGGCCTGGTAGCGTATGGGGTGGGTACCGTACTGGCGTTCAATTCGCCATGGGTCGCGCCGCTGGTGGGAATTATTGCCGCATCGCTGACCTACGTGTTGCTCAGCGCCATACTACGCATCATGACCGCCGGGGCATCGATATCGCCTTGAGGATCCGGCGGCTGCCTGCCTGATTGTTTTTAGCCAAGAGGAACTTGACCATGCACATCATCAATGCCCGCCTGCGCAACCGTGAAGGCTTGCATGATCTGCACCTGGAACACGGCCGGATCGCCAGTATTACTGCGCAAACCAGCGTTCCCACGCTCGCGGCCGGCGATCTGGACGCCGCCGGCAACCTGGTGATACCGCCTTTCGTCGAACCCCACATCCACCTTGATGCCACGCTCACTGCCGGCGAACCGCGCTGGAACATGAGCGGTACGCTGTTCGAGGGGATCGAGTGCTGGGGGGAACGCAAGGCCACCATTACCCAGGAAGACACCAAGGCCCGGGCCAAAAAAACCATCCAGGCCCTCGCCGCCCACGGTATCCAGCATGTGCGCACGCATGTCGACGTCACCGACCCGGACCTCACCGCGCTCAAAGCCATGCTGCAAGTGCGTGAAGAAAGCACGCACCTGATCGACCTGCAAATTGTTGCGTTCCCCCAGGAGGGCATCGAGTCGTTCCGCAATGGCCGCGAGTTGATGGAGGAAGCCATTCGCCTGGGCGCCGACGTAATCGGCGGCATCCCCCACTTCGAATACACCCGCGATCAAGGGGTCAGTTCGGTGAAGTTCCTCATGGACCTGGCCGAACGCACCGGTTGCCTGGTGGACGTGCATTGTGACGAAACCGATGACCCTCACTCACGCTTTCTCGAAGTACTTGCCGAAGAAGCCCGCAGCCGCGACATGGGCACCCGCGTCACCGCCAGCCACACCACGGCCATGGGCTCCTACGACAACGCGTACTGCGCCAAACTGTTTCGCCTGCTGGGGCATTCCGGCATCAGCTTTGTGTCTTGCCCCACCGAAAGCATCCACCTGCAAGGCCGCTTCGACAGCTTCCCGAAACGCCGCGGCGTCACCCGTGTCAACGAGTTGCTCGAAGCCGGCATGAACGTGTGTTTCGGCCAGGACTCCATCGTCGACCCCTGGTACCCGTTGGGTAATGGCAACATCCTGCGCGTGCTGGAAGCCGGCCTGCACATCTGCCATATGCTCGGCTACCGCAACCTGCAAAGCGCGCTGGACCTGGTCACCGACAACAGTGCCAAGGCCATGGCCCTGGGTGACCGCTACGGTCTGGAAGCCGGCCGCCCTGCCAACCTGCTGATCCTGTCGGCCGACAGCGACTACGAAGTCATTCGTAGCCAGGGCCTGCCGCTGTACTCGATCCGCAATGGCAAGGTGCTGATGAAGCGGCAACCGGCACAGGTGGAGTTTATGTAACCCGGTGGCTAGACGATGGAGTCGATATCCAGTGTTTGCGCCCTTGCCAGATCATCGTGGGAAGGCGGTGGGATGCTGGCAAATTGAGCAGGCTCGCGATTCTCACGGTGGCTGAACCAGCGTTTGAGGCTGGCGTGTAGGTGCGTAGCCTCCGCATGACTGCCGTAGACATCGCGGGCTTGAAGGCGACGCCAGCGCAGGCTGGCCAGACGCTCACGGCTGGTGTGCAAACGGTCGATCTCGGCGTTCAAGGCATCGTTGGTTTCATGGCTGCGATCATTGGCAGGGCGTAGACGGGCGAGGTCACGCCGTTTGGCCCGCAGTTGCGCGCGCATGTCCTCAAGAGCCTGGTCGAGCAGCTCAAACTCCCTTGGAGTCACCAAGGGGCCTTGGCTATCCAGGGTTTGTTGCCAGCGCCGCAATGTAGCCCAGGCCGCAGGGATGTAGCTGGTGGTCATGAAGTGTTGACCGGCCTGAAAAAGCTGCCTCAATAGATTGTCGCGGTCGGGCATGTCGCCCTGCAGTTGCAATGCGCGATTACAACCCGCCTCTTCGATGGACTCACAGCCCGGCTTCCATAACACCGAAGAATGGGTGCCATCCGGGAGCGTGATCGGCATGAAGTGATGTTGTTCACCATGATGTTGATAGGGGTTGCCCCCCATGCGCACCAACCCGGCGGCGAACAACAGGCCACCGGGTACAGGAGCACTGAATAAGGTGATGGCACCGGGTATCCAGAGTTTGGCGGTGGTGTTCATCCACGGGGCGGGGACACTAGGCACGGGGTCGTTGTGATTGACGATGCGGTGGTGGACCAGTGATGAAGCGCCGGCAGTGAATTCGGAGTCAGCGGCACGGGGCGCCCCATAGGTGTAAAGGAGGATGTTGTAGTGGGCGTCCGGCGTTCGGCGCAGTCCTTCGGCCAACAGCAATGCAATGGCGCCGCCGAGGCTGTGGCCGCAAATTACAATGCGTTGGCCGGTGTGAAACTGATCAAGGTATCGCAATACGAAATCACGCATAGCCCGGTAGGCTTGATAAAATCCGTCATGCACTTTTCCAACGCCTTCGGCAAACGCTACCTGATGGGCGTCTGCGTCACGTAGCACATCGGCACGGCTGACGGTTCCTCGCACAGCGATCAGGATTACCTCATCGTGGTGAGTGATGAAAGCCTGGGTGTCGGTGCCGAATTTTTCGTCATCGAAAAAGTGCAAGCGCGCAGGGTGCTCCTGTTCTTCCTTCAGTTCCGGTCGGTTTTGGGGATACAACTCAGGATCGAATGGCAGGATTTCGAAACGGCTGGAATAAGGGACCTCTTCATAGAGCGGATAAAAACGCTGCACTTGCTTCGGGTCAATTCGCCAGGCTTCGTGATACAACGAAAGCTGTTCAGCGAATAAATTTCCAACGCTTGGATCCAGCGGAAACCGGACTTCATGCAAAGGCCTTTCTGAGGGTTCCTGCCCAAAATCGCAATAACTCAACGCGGCAAACAATGCGAGCTGGTACAGGTTCAGGGCACTGAATCTGTCTTCAATACATAGCATTGGGCGCAACGCCCGTAGTGGTCGTACTTCGAGGACAGTGTGGTTGTTGGGGAACAGTACGATACCTGACAACATTGGCTCGGGTGGGCCGAATCCAAGGTCGGCCATCATTTTCAGTACATGACGTTTGGGACTATGGGCACGAGGCGTTATCGCAGGTAAGTGGGCAACATGGCGTACTAGATCCCTGACTTCGACTTGGTAGAATTGGTTGGCTTGTTGTTGTGCAGGATTAGCCTCAACGCGACGCCCATCGGCCATAGCAAATCCAGTCTGCTCAGCACGAACTTGAAGCTCGGTAACTGGAAGCTGATAGGTCGGTCGCATCATTAACCGACGATATGGCTGCCCTGCTCCTGAATACAGGTCATCAAAAACAAGGATGACGGGGCCGCTATTAATATTTTCCAGCTTGGCAAAGCCTTCTCCATTCAATCTACCCTTGTACTGCTGTCCTACACTGTCGCGGACGGTATATGGCAGGCCGCCATACGTCGCGCCAACCCCGAGCTCATCGACCAGGCAAAAGCTGACCCAGTGCCCTCGCAATGAACAAGCTGGCGCACTGTCGCTGAAAAAGGATCGCGTCCTTGCGTCCAAATACATGGCTTAACTCCTTATCACTCACACGTTGGATAAATATTGCAGATGCGGCCATCCGGCATTTTTATTGGCTTGAAATCGGTGTTATTGCCATTGCAGTAAGCATCCAGATCGGCAAAATCTATACCCTTGCAGCGTTTCCACCCTCCTGGAACAGCGACCCAGTTATCGCCAAAAGCGGGGCGTTCCTCATCAGTCATCTTTAGCATCACCCTGAGGGTTCTCCCCCGCAGTTGATCGCGCTGTGCAGTTCCACCAACGCGTGTTGTCTGCAACTGTCCTAGCGAATTAACCGAACGGCACTGGAGGATTTTCCTGATTGCATGAAAGGGACCTACTGTCCGAAACAACCATTGACACTGACCTGATAGCTCCTTCACTCCTTTCTCCTGCATCCCAGGTATATCCAGATGATCGCTAATAGAGATATAGGCATCATCCCCCCCCACATCTGTATCCCGCGCGCCCCACTTCGCATAAAAACCAAACTCCACACTGCGCAGTACCAACGGGCAACCCTCTACCGTTTCAGCCAGCGGCAGTTCATAGCTAATCCTGCTCGCTACCGGTTTGTATTCCGTGAAAAAGACTTTTCGCTCTGGTCTCTTACCTCGACGCCTGGGTAAAACGCAGCGTTCACCCGTCGCAGGTCGGTAATTGGCAGCAGTTTTAAGTTCAAACTGGGCCGGCAAATCCACCTCCAATGTAAAACTATCCACCACCCGCCCCGCGCACCCCGGAATCCCCGCGCCCCCAAGAACAAGCAACACCACTGCCATCCACCTACTCACCGTTTCCCACCTCCCTGTGCCACTGCTCCACGACCCGTTCAAAATGCACTTCAGGTGTTTCCCCAGCCCGAGGCGGCCAATGAATAACGCTGCTTCGGATCGTCTCTTCCAACCGGCGCACCACCAGGAACGCCAACTGCTCGGGGCTGCGCCATTGCCAGGTCCGCGCCTGTTCCAGTATTTGGCTGAGCCAGACCTTGGGGTCCTGGAATTCGACCAATGCCGCCAGGTCCTCACTGTGCTCCGCGAGCAGATAACGCAGGATATTGGCGTGCAGGATGGCTTCGGCCTGTGGGTTTGGCGTATCCAGCCAGGGCGCTGGATCCGGTGCCGAATAATCGCCCGGAGCAGGGTTTTCGCTTTGGTGCCAGCGCCCTTCATGCCAATAGCACACGCTGACCAGCGGCCCGAGATAGACCGGCCAGTGCTCCTTTGATAGATGGAGCAAGGCGCGGGCCAGGGTGCGGTTGTCGTGAATACGATAGAGCGCCCGCTGCCCCGTCGGCCCCACCAGCAGCCTGTCGCGCCAATGTCGCGTTGCACCCGCCAAGTCGGCAGCGGATAGGCTAAAGAGCCATCCCCAGTTCGACTCGGGATGTTGCAGCAGGTCGATCAGTGCAGGCTCATTCATTTGTTCCAGCAATAGGATCAGCGGGCCAGAACTCGCCAACTGCGCCGCATCGGTCTCGCTGTAGAGCTTGCAATAACGCGACAGGTCGCGCCCTGCCAGCAGCGGTTGGCTAGCCTCATGACTCCCCTCAAGCATCAGGCATAGGTGGTAGCCTTGTTGCTGTTGTCGGGCCATCCATCGAGTGACCAGGCTGTCCATCAAGCTGCCCTCCCCGCAATATCGCACTGACCTTCGCGGCAGCATTCGCACAGGGGGCAAAAGTCCGCACCCAGTTTTTTAGCCAAATCCATGATGACGCCTTGCGCTGCAGAAACTTGCGCGCGGGCAACTGGCGGGGGCGTTACCGAGCGCGTTGCGGACGGTGAACCGCCCAGGATGATGGGCCGGCTGCTGAAAATACCTCCGGCCTGAATCAGCAGGTGCTCTCCGCCAGCCTTCAGGCTCAGTTGCGCACCCGCCTCAATCACCAGGTTGGCACCAGCCTTGAGATGAACCTGTTGCCCGGCTTCGATCACCAGGGTCTGAGCAACACGGGTCAGGCTATCGCCCTGTACGTCGAGGTGGTCATGCGCCTCGAGCACGACCTTGCGAGCACCGAGAATATGGCGACGCTCCTCACTCTCCAATCGAACCGTACTGGTTCCCCGAATGACTTCATGCCGTTCCCCTGCCACTTCCAGGCGGCTGTCATGCCCCACCCGTTGTTCCAGGTCACGCTGGGCGCGCAGGTAGATGAGCTCTTCGCCACTGCGGTCTTCCAGATGCAGCTCATTGCCACCGCTACCGCCTGGGGAGCTGCGGCTGCGCAGTACCGTGCGTGTCTTGTGCTGTGGCAAGGGGTAAGCCGGCAAGTGCGACGCATTGGGCAGGCAGCCGTTGACCAAAGGTTGGTCCGGGTCGCCTTCCAGGAAGCTCACCAGCACTTCCATGCCTACCCGGGGAATGACCAGCGCGCCAAATCCGTCACCGGCCCAGCCCGACGCCACCCGCAGCCAACAGCTGCTCGTATCGTCGTTTTTGTCCAGGCGATCCCAATGAAAGCGCACCTTCACCCGGCCATAGGCATCGCAATGCACGTCCTCTCCAACGGGCCCGGTTACCGTTGCGGTCTGGCTGCTACTGATCGTCGGCTTGGGGTGCTTGAGGGCCGGGCGATGCACTGCGCGCCAGGGGGTTGCAGTGAATCGGTTGCGATAGCCCTGAAACCCGCCGGCCTCGAATGCCGACTCTTCCAACACCTGCGGCTGGTAGCCCTCATGACGCACCGACGTCAGCAACCATAAGTCATTGCACGCTGGATCCGGGTGACCGCACAGTTCAAGAAAGTGACCACTGCTTAACGCGGGTTGATCGCTTTTGCCCAACACCCGATGGCGATCACGCTGATGGCGCTCCAGGCCACGCCGCGCCAGTTGCGCCCCCCGGGCACGGCCGGTGAAACCACCGGGGCATTCATAGTCTTCCCATGGTTCTGCCGTTTTGGCACCGGCCTGTTCTTGCAGGCAAAACGAAGGATGCTCAAAGTCATAGTCTCGACGCACGGTTCGCTGACTGCGTGCCTGCAAACGCCGGTCGAAGCGCTGGACCACCCGGGTCTCGAGCGCCGGATCACCCGACGAGCAATAACGCTGCACCGCCAGCCGTCGAAATACCGTCTGGTCGTCACCGAATACCAGCAGATGGTTATCCACGCTGTGGCGAAAATGGTAGTGAATACCCTCCTCTTCACACAGCCGCTGGATAAAGTGCAGGTCGGATTCCCTGTACTGCACGCAAAACACTCGCGGTGGATACACCACCGGTCCAAGCTCGAAGGCATAGGCGTCGGCAAGGATCCCGTGGTGTTCAAGGACCGTTGCAATGATCTGCGGCACGCTGCGTTGCTGGAATATCCGCTGGTCGCGACGATGGGCAAGGCAGGCCAGGCGCGGGGCGAGGGTCAGGTGATAACGGGTGAGCCGCACGCCAGGGTCACCTCGACCGATGGCGTAGACCTGCCCATGCAGCCCCTGCTCCGCTTCGCCAAAGTCCAGATAGGCGGGTTGATGAAGCAGCGCCTCCAAATCGAAGGAAGGGTCTTCGCTGACCAGTTGCACATGTATGAAGTAAGGCTGATCGAGGGCTTCAGTGCCTTTGAATGCCACTACCTGAAAGTCTGTAGTTATGCCTGAAAGAACTAATTTGAAACGTGACGAAACAAACGCGTTAACCATCCTTTGTTACCCGCCATCAACTTTTCAACCGAACGACTCTCCCTCGCCAATACCGGATGGATTGCGAAAAAAAGCACCTGAACAGACTAAAGCTTAGCGATTTCCCGCGCTTTTCGGCGCTTACCCAATAAAAAAGAAGTTTCGTACACCGAGGATGGAAGTGTCGCTTATAAAGCAAGACATACAGCCAATAAGACATCTAAGAACAACAAGAAAATTCTTACGCGATTTTATATCTGAATAACCAAGTTCCGAAGAAACAGCTGACATCTGCCCACCAACGTTATCGGACAGGGGAAGCGTATTACAGAACCTCCAACCTGTGGGAGGTGGTCTGGAAGGTGGTAATCCGTCGCAAGAAACCTGGGGTTCAGCCACCCTCACGAGGATTACACACCTTCCAGACCACCGCCTACAGGCTCGATCACTCCTGTGTGGTTATCAGCCACCAAAGCGTTCCGGCTTTGTAAAAATAATTTTCTCGATCCGTATTTTTGATTCCGAACGCGAAGGGAACCCGGCTCGCTCCAGAGGGCCTGATGTGCAAGGATGTGACACTGAACATCGCTCGATGAACGCAAAACCAAGGACTTTTCATGACTGCCATCCCCACCCCTGCGCCCGTAATTCCCGGGCGGCTGGAGCAGATGTCGACGCGCATCGCTTTCTTTATCGCCGGCTTCGGTATCGCCGCCTGGGCGCCCTTGGTGCCGTATGCCAAAGCGCGCGCAGATCTGAATGAAGGCACGCTTGGCCTGCTGCTGTTGTGCCTGGGAGTTGGCTCGATCATCGCGATGCCGGCAGCAGGCGCCTTGGCATCGCGCTACGGCTGCCGTCGCGTACTGACCGCAGGGACGCTCATGATCTGCCTGGCCCTGCCGATGCTGGCCACTGTCAGTTCGATCCCGTTGTTGATCGCAGGGTTGTTCCTGTTCGGCGCGGGCCTGGGCACCGTGGATTCCACCGTCAATCTGCAAGCGGTGATTGTCGAGCGCGCCAGTGGTAAAACCATGATGTCGGGCTTCCATGGTTTATTCAGCCTGGGGGGCATCGTCGGCGCAGCGGGGGTTGCCGGGTTGCTGGGCCTGGGCCTGTCGCCACTGCAGGCGACGCTGGTAGTGGTGGCTATCATGGTTGTGGCGCTGCTCAAGGCCGCACCGCACCTCCTGCCTTATGGCAGTGAAAGCTCCGGCCCGGCTTTTGCGGTGCCACATGGTGTGGTGTTGTTTATCGGTTGCCTGTGTTTCATCGTGTTCCTGGCCGAAGGTGCCGTGCTGGATTGGAGTGCTGTATTCCTCAGTGCCGAGCGCGGCCTGGATGAAGCTTACGCCGGCCTTGGCTACGCGGCATTTGCCTTGACCATGACCGCTGGGCGTTTGACCGGTGATGCCATTGTCCGACGCCTGGGGGCAACGCGAGTAATCGTGATCGGGGGCACCTTGGCGTGTGTCGGCCTGCTCATCGCGACGCTATTACCAGCCTGGGAAACTGCATTGCTTGGATACGCATTGGTGGGTGCCGGGTGTTCGAATATCGTGCCGGTGCTGTACACCGCCGTCGGCAAACAAAAGGTCATGCCGGAGCATATTGCGGTGCCGGCCATCACCACGCTCGGTTATGCCGGCATTCTCGCCGGCCCTGCGGTAATCGGCTTTATCGCCCATGGCAGCAGCCTGAGTACCGCCTTTGTATTGATTGCGGTGTTGCTGGCGGCCGTGGCCATCAGCGGCAAAATCCTCAAGGTATAGGCCCGGCAGTCAGCGCGCTTTGCGAGCATCGTCCTGCTCCCGCCAGCGCTCGAGGCTTTTGTTGCTCAACCACCCCTCTTTGTGGGGTGGGCCAAACAGTCGTGTGCCGTTGGCACGTTCCAATGAAGGCAGCAAACCTGGGCGTTCGATAATGTTCTTCGCCGTGTAGACACACAACTCACTGTATTGGGGCCTGGGCATGCCGGTAGACGTGTCCAGTACAGGGCTGCCCTTCTGATCAACTTCGTAAGGGTCCTGCATGACCGCCTTGAGCTTGGCAATCTCAACGTACTGGTGTTGTTCGAACAGGAAGGTGCGGTCCATTGTCTTGTCTCTCAACTGTTCAAACTGGCTTTGCAGCGCTTGCACCACTTGCGCGTTGCCATGGGTATGAAACGGATCCTGGCTGAACACACTCGCCGAGCTGTTGCCATGCAAAGCCTGGGCTGCCGCACTGAGGCTGTCACGCGTGATATCGCCGTCGCGGCTGAAGATGGTGTCGCTTAACCGCGCACGCTTGAGAATTTCCCTGACGACCTGAATGGCGCCGTCCAGTGCCTCGTTTTCACCCATGGGTTGAGCGGCGATCCGCTGCAATGACATCCAGGTCAAGCGCCCCTCATTAAGGAAGGGGTGCAACAGGCCAAAGGCTTTTTCAAGGGCCTTTGCCAATTGCTTGTCCGTTGAAGTTTCACCCGGCAGGGAACTGCTCGCCCGTTCAGCGGGGAAGTTCTGTAGGTCTCGATGACTTAGAGCGGATAACGTTCCGCGCAAAAGAGTGGGCTGGCGAGAGATCCCTCGCTCCGGCACGGAAGAAGCTTCCTGCCAAGTGACCGGTGATAGCGTCGTTGCTCGCGCAGCTGACCCGCCAGGGGCGAGAGGCCGACCGGGAGGTAGTACACCCTCGATTTTCATGGGTTTTCTCCAACTCTATTCAGATGCATATCCGCTTGGTGACCTGTGTCGGAATGACAAGATCAACGAATGGATTCCACTCGGACAAGCACCTCATGTGTGGTTGGAGGGAGACGGCAGTTCCGGATGAGCAGCGAATACCAATGACAATATGTAAAAGCCCAGGCAAGGCAGCATCAACCTGACTTTCGACTACGCCACCACGTCGCCAGGCTATTGATCAGCCCGGTGCTTTTCAGTGAATCAGCGCGGGCCACTGGGACCTGGCGGTCAGCCAACATGCCCCGGGAAAAATCATCCGCAACGGGCGCCTGAAATTTTCGCTCGCCGGCAAACGCTTTCATGCGGCGGGCTTGGGCCACATATTCCTGCGCGGCAGTGGGCATACCTTCTGATACTCCGCCCTTCTCGGACAGCGCAGGGTTTACTTGCTGGGTGTTTTGCAGAAGTTCAAGGCGGCAGGATTGGGAGGAATTAAACGAAGTTGAAGTCATGTGTTTTCCCTCAGGCGAAATCTGAAAAGCAGTGGGCCAATGCACCACCGCAGTTACCACCTATGTGGCAAATAAGCGTAAGCCGTTCCTTAAATGATTGAATCAGGCGCCGTTTTCGCAGCACAGCGCCTGAAGGCGGGTTATTGCGACAGTAAGGCCAATGCTTTGCGACGGATCTTTCCATCACCGTCGGCACTGACGAGGTTATCCAACAGTTTGAGCAGGTCGCCCCGTTTCATGACTGCCTGGGCCAATTGGATCAGGTGATCCTTGGCTGCATCGCCTGTGAGCTCCTGACTTGCGAGTTTCCTCAAGTCTTTGAATTTCAGGTGTGGCCCGCCGCTCCCATCCTTGAGTTCATCGAAATGCTCGAGCATTTCAGCGGCCAATTCCTTGTCAGTCTTGTACTTGAAGTAGTTATCTCCCTGGATAACCGCGTTCAGGCTTTTCCAATCAATAAGATCATTCAACGCACCGGTGCGACCGTCCCGGTCAAGCGCCGCCATCAGCTCCGGACGTCGCAGCAGCTCATTGGCCAAGCGGGCGTTTTCCCTCATGACCGGGTTAGGTGACCATCCTCGTTTCGCCATCGCAAGAATGCTGTCAACGCTGATAGACCCAGGGTTATTTGGATCTCTAAACGCGTTGAAGCTGTCGCGCAATTGCTGCGCCAACTCTTCGTTACTCTTTAATGAGTATTGCGGATCCGGCCTGCCGGGGGCGACCGGATAAGGCCTACCCCCTGCAGTAGGGTCGGGGCGCGGCGGTGGATTGCTTGCCCCGGGGTTGGGCCTTGGCGGCGGGTTGCTGCAGCCCGGATGCATGGGCGGCCGATGCCCCAGGAACCAATGACTGAGCCAGCGCTTGAGTTGGCTCAGTAAGTGATGCAGCCCGGGAGGGTTGTGTTGATGGCCAAGCACATCAGCCGCGGTTGTTGCCGGCTGATGGTGATCGAACACCGGCCCGGCCTTGTTTTGCGTGGTCGGGAAGTTGACATGGGCAGCACGCTGATCATTGAAAGAAGGCGCAGCAGGTGCCTCGCGAGTGTGTTTGACGACGGCCTTGCCAGTGACTTGTGAAAGGTCTGGCGTTGTTGAAGCAGAGACGGATGTATCCATCGATACCGACATAGGTTTCTCCATTGCAGTAGGCGCGATTTCAGCTTGTCGCTCCAACGCAGTGTCGAAGCCCATCAGCTTTCCCATGTGTGGTTTTGTGTCGGAAACAGTTCCTGACGCAGCAACAATACGTGCTTTGACGGTGTAGGAAACAGATCAGGCAGGCTTGCATTACGCCTGGCGCGGGCAAAAAAAATCGCAACCCTTGGGCTGCGATTATTGCCATCAACCGAAGATCAGAATCCAACGCTTGCCTGTACGAAGAACGTGCGCGGCTCGCCCAGGTATATCCCGGCGTTATTGTCGCTGGAGCGTGTGTAATGTTGCTGGTCGAAGAGGTTTTTCATCCCCACGCCAAGTTTCAGGTTCGACAGTTGCGCACCGAAGTCATAACCGCTGCGCACGTTGACCGAAACATAACCCGGAATATCACCGTACTGGCCGTCAGCGGTGCCTTGGGTGATATAGGTGGTGCCGGTGCCTGGCGCACGCTGGCCAGACTGAGCATAGACGTCCAGGTTGTGCGTCCAGTGATTGACATCGTAACGCAGGCCCAGGGTCGCCACTTCACGGGAATACAGCGGCAGATCGCGGCCCTTGAACGGTACGTCGCCCTCGGAGGTGGCCTTGGTGTAGGTAAAGCCGGCGTTGGCGGTCAGACCGTCGAGGCGCGGGTCAAGATTGGACAGGTCGTAGTGGGCCGACGCTTCGATACCGGCGTGCTTGGTGGCGCCGAGGTTGGTCCAGCCTACGTCATTGCTGACGTATTGCAGTTCATCCGAGAAGTCGATGTAGAACAGCGTCACTTCGCCGCCCCAGATGCTGTCGTTGTAGCGCGTCCCGATCTCGTAGGTCTTGGCTTTTTCCGGGTTCAGACCGTTGGCGGTCTGGTTGCCGGTACCACCCTGCCCCAACTGGAAATACTGCAAGCTGCCGAAGGAGGTTTCGTAGTTGGCGAACAGTTTCCATGCGTCGCTGACGTGGTACATCACGCTCAGGGCCGGTAGCGGTTCATTGTTGTGAATCTCGCGGCGTTTTTCCTCGGTACGCTTGCCGTTCAAGGCCACTACCGGGCGGTCATGCCATTCGGTGCGGATGTCTTCAAAGCGGATGCCCGGCGTGATGGTCCACTGGCCGATGTCGATTTTGTTGTCGATGTAGAAAGCGCTGGCTTCGGTGCCGCCGGTGCGGTCTTGATAAACGTGGCCGTCGCTCTGCCCACCTGGCGTGGGTACGTTGTTGACCAGGTTAAGGCTGGTGGCCTGCTCGTGCATGCCTTCCTTCAAGTAGCGGTAGCCAACGCTGACTTCCTGCGTGCTGGGGCCCACATCGAACACATGGGACACCCGTGGCTCGATGCCGAAGGTGTAGTAGGTGCGTGGGTAGGAACTGAGGGTTTTCAGATCGCGGTTGGCGATGTTGCTGCCTCGGAAGCTGTCGGAATAGTAGGTCAGCACTTCAGCCTGGGTACGGTCGTCAATCTGGCGGATGTACTTGAAGGACACGTCCTTGCGGCGACCGCTGAAGTTGTCCCAGTCGCGCACCGACTGGTACGGGTTGGCGTCAAACTGCTCCTGGGTCAGGCCGCCGGGCATGTCGGCGCTGGCATCGTAATAGTGGAAGTTCAGCGAGAAGTCGTCTTGATCGGTCGGCGCCCAGTGGGTCTTGAAGATTACATCGTCAATGTCGTTGGAATTGTTGCTGTTGCGATAGCCGTTGCCATTGACCCCGGAGTACAGCAGCGCGGCGCCGATGCCGTTGTCGGCGGTGCCGCCGATAAACGCATTTTCGACGTGCTTCCAGCCACCGTGGGCGGACGTTTGCAGGGTAGTGCCGACTTCCCCGGAGAATTTTTCCGGGATGGCGCGGGTCACGAAATTGATCACGCCGCCGACGTTCTGCGGGCCATAGCGCACGGACCCGGCACCACGCACGACGTCGATGCTGTCAAGGTTACCGGCGGAAATGGGCGCCATCGACAGTTGCGGCTGGCCGTACGGGGCGAAGGCTGCCGGTACGCCGTCAATCAGCACGGTGGAGCGTGGCGACAGGCGTGAGGTCAAGCCGCGTACGCCGACGTTGAGAGAAATATCGCTGCCCCCGGTACCATTGGATTCCTGTACCTGCACGCCAGGCACGCGGCGCAATACGTCGCCGACGTTCATCGCGCCCTGCTCCACCATGGCTTCGCGGCGCACCACCGTGCGTGCACCCGCATGGTTTTGCACCACGGCGGCATCGGCATCGCCGAGCCAGTCGCCCACCACCTTGATGTCGGTGACGCCCAGTTCCAGCGGCGAGCCAGCTTCGCCAGTGCCGGAGCTCAGCGTGCGCAAGGTTACGGAGCCTGCGTCGATCTGGTAATCCAGCCCACTGCCTTCCAGCAATTGGCGCAGGGCTTGTTCAGGCGAGAAGTTGCCATCCACTGCTGGGGCTTGCTTGCCGGCGACCATGTCGGGGCTGAAGAACACTTGCAGGGAGGTCTGCTGGCCCAGTTGGCTCAAGGCTGCACCCAGGGGCTGGGCGCGAATATGAACGCCTTCGCCAGCCTGTGCGGCAGGCAGCGCGATGCTGACTGCGATAGCCAGGGCGAGAGGCGCCCAGCGGGAGGTTTTATTGTTGTGGAGGGCGAGTTTTTTCACGTCGAACCTAGTCCTGTGATCGCAAAAGTGTGCGTCTGTTAATGCAAACCAGTTGCAGTTGCAGGAGAAGACGAACAATGCGAAAAAAACCTGAATGTCAGCGTGAAATAATTTCCTGGCTGCCGTCCGGCAAGGTGCGCAAGGCAACCGGCAGAATATGTGGCAAGGCTTTGAGCAAGGCGTCGGTGTCACTGGCGTTGAACACGCTGGTCAGACGCAGGTTGCCCACCGCTGCCGTGGTGATGCGCAACGGTTGCTCGCGATAGCGCGACACTTCCCGCGCCACTTCGGCCAGGCTAGCGTTGTTGAACACCAGTTTGCCGGTGCGCCATGCGGTCAGCTCTTCAGGGTTTACGGCATAGGCCGCAGCCACTTCGCCCTGAGTATCGACATGAGTGCCCCGGCCGGCGGTGAGCGTCACGACTTGAGCCGACGCTCGTCCCTGCACCTTGACGGTGCCGGTCTCGACCACCACGCGGGTGCGGTCGTCATCGCGACGCACATCGAAGCATGTGCCGGTGACCGTCACCTGCCCTGCCCCGGCGGCCACCACGAACGGGCGACTGGCGTCGTGCTCGACACTGAACATCGCCTCACCCTGCTTGAGCTCAATGCCCCGCCGACCTTTTTCGTAGTGAACCGCAACCACACTGCGGCTGTTGAGGTCCATCACAGAGCCGTCTGGCAAGGCCACCTGGCGCTGCTCGCCCACCCGGGTAGTGAACTCGGCGCTGTAGAGCTTGGACTGGCCCAGCCCGCTGAACAAACCCAGGCCCACGGCAATGGCAACCACACCGGCCGCTACCGCATAGCGCAACACCGCCCCACCCCTGGGGCGCTCGGCCGGCGCATCGCACAAAGCCTGCAAACGGGGTTGGGGCAGCAGATCCGTGGCGCTCCACAGCCCTTGCAGCACATCGAACTCATATTGGTGTTCGGGCTGCTCGGCACGCCAGGCCTCGAAACGTTGCCGTTCTTCGGCGTTCAACGGGCCGTCTTGCAGGCGCACAAACCATTGCGCCGCTTCGTCACGGACACGCTTATCCATCGTGGAAGATCCTGTTTCAAAGCGGGTCATGGCGCCATTGCATCCAGGTGGTCACGCAGATGCCGCAGGGTGCGGATCATATACTTCTCCACCATGTTTTTAGACAGCCCCAGGCGCACGGCGATTTCCTGCTGGGTGAGCCCCTCGATTTTCTGCCAGATAAAAATCTTGCGACAGTTGAGCGGCAACTCGACCAGGGCCCGCTCGATGGAGTCGGCCAACTGAATCGCGTGCATGTAATGCTCCGGATCACCGCTGTGGGGGGCGTGATCAACGGCCTGCAACGTCAACGCCTCGCGGCGTTCTGCGCGCCGGTAAGCGTCCACCGCGATATTGCGCGCGGTTTGATGCAGGTAGGCGCGCGGTTGTGCAACCTCGCTGGCGTCGGACTCAAGCACTCGCACAAAAGTGTCGTGGGTCAGGTCCTCGGCTTGCTGACGGTTCCTCAAGCGGCGCGTCCAGGTGCCGATCAACTCTTCGTAGTGCTCGAAAAAGCCTGTTCTGCGGGGCGGCTGAGGAATCATCGCGAAGGCACTGAGGAGGCGGGGCGTGAATAGTAATGCTTCCTATTAAGTGGGGCAATTGCTGTCCATCGCCGGTACGCCCGCCGCACTCAAACCCCTCAACTTTTTGAAATCACGCTACTCATGTATTGATGCAGATCGCGGAAGTCCTGAACGCTCCACGCGTGCGGCGCTATCTTCACACCGTTGTCCTTCAACGTCTTTGGAATCAGGTTGCCATTTGGGCGAAGTATTATCGACGAGACGATCACGCCCGGATAATCATGCAGCCGCTGTTTGAACGCGGCGGTTGTAAGGTCAGGCGTGGGGGGATTGCTTTTTTTAGCCAATGGCCCGGTGGCCTTTATATCGGGTCCATGGCACACGCCGCATCGCTGTAGATAGAGCGTTTTTCCATTGCTGTTTTCCGCAACAGCCAATGATGTCTGAGCCAGTGATAAAACGGCTGATAAGCCAATGAGTAAACTTTTCATCCTTGGGGTGCGTGTCGACATACACATTCCTTTGCTCCATCCCTTACCTTTTGTTTTCAGCATATTACGATAAACCTTTGCCTTGCGCCCCGGCGCTACACCTGCGGCCCGCGGTCTAGGCGTACAAGCCGTGCGGTGAACTTCCGCTCTGCGCCGCCAGTCAGCTGAAAGGACTTGGATAAACACAGTGGGTGGGCGATGCAGATTTCCTTGCAGCAACAAGTAGCTCTGGTCACCGGCGCCAGTTCCGGCATCGGTGCTGGCGCAGCCAAAGCCCTGGCCGACGCGGGCGCGGCAGTGGTGCTTAACTACAACTCCCAGGCGGCCCCCGCCGAGGCCCTTGCCGCACAGATCAATGCCAACGGCGGTCGGGCGCTTGCCATCGGTGGCGACGTGTCCAAGGAGGCTGATGTCGAGCGCCTGTTCGCGCAGACCCTCGATGCCTTCGGCCACCTGGATATTCTGGTGGCCAACTCCGGCCTGCAAAAAGACGCCAACCTGGTCGACATGACCTTTGATGACTGGAACACCGTGATCGGTGTCAACCTCACCGGGCAGTTCCTTTGTGCCCGAGCGGCGGTGCGTATCTTCAATCGTCAGGGCGTTCGTGAGGGCGTGTCACGAGCGGCCGGCAAAATCATCCATATGAGTTCGGTGCATCAAGTCATTCCGTGGGCCGGGCATGTGAATTATGCAGCGTCCAAGGGCGGCGTGGAGATGCTGATGCGCACCCTCGCCCAGGAAGTCAGCGAGCAACGTATCCGCATCAACGGCGTTGCGCCGGGGGCGATTCGCACGGCGATCAACCGCGCAGCCACTGAAGGCGCTGCGGAGAAAGAGTTACTCAAATTGATTCCTTACGGTCGCGTCGGCGATGTAGAAGATGTGGCCAATGCAGTGGTGTGGCTGGCCAGTGATGCTTCTGATTATGTGGTCGGCAGTACGCTGTTCATCGATGGTGGCATGAGCCTTTATCCGGAGTTTCGCGGCAATGGTTGATCTAAAAAAAGAACCCCAAAGCGCCATCGATGCCCACGGCATCATCGGCGATATGCGCAGTGCCGCACTGGTAAACGACCGTGGCAGCATCGATTTTTTCTGCTGGCCGGAATTCGACAGCCCGTCGATCTTCTGCGCACTGCTCGACACGCCCGACGCCGGCACCTTCCAGCTTACCCCGGACCTGCCCAACGCCCGCCGCGAACAGATCTACCTGCCCGACACCAACGTACTGCAAACACGCTGGCTCAGCGACGCGGCGGTGGTAGAAGTCACCGACCTGCTGGCGGTCAGCGAAGAGGTCGACGAGCTGCCTTTGCTGATTCGCCGAGTACGGGTGGTCAGCGGCCAGGCCAACCTGCACCTGCGTTGCGCCGTGCGCCACGACTACGCCCGCGCCAAGACCCACACCACAGCCGATGACAGCGGCGTGCTGTTCAGCGCCGACGGTCAGCCCGGCCTGCGCCTGGTAGGCAGCCACCCGCTGACCCTCGAAGAAAATGCAGTCGTATCCCGCTTCACCCTGGCCCAGGACGAGGGCGCCGAATTTGTGCTCGGCGGCCAGGATGATCCGCGGGTGGTCAACAACTGCACGGACCTGTACCTGGAACGCACCCTCAAGTTCTGGCGCGGCTGGATCTCCCAGTCCAATTACCGTGGGCGCTGGCGCGAAATGGTCAACCGCTCGGCCTTGGCGTTGAAGCTTTTGACCTCGCGCAAGCACGGCGCAATCATCGCCGCCGCCACCTTCGGCCTGCCGGAAAGCCCCGGCGGCGAGCGCAACTGGGATTACCGCTATACCTGGATACGCGATGCGTCGTTTACCGTCTACGCGTTCATGCGCCTGGGGTTTGTCGAGGAAGCCAACGCCTATATGCGCTGGCTCAAAGGCAGAGTCAGCGACTGCTGCGGCCAGCCGACCAAAATCAATATTCTCTACGGCATCGACGGTCGCCAGGAGTTGCCGGAAACCACCCTCGATCATTTGCGCGGCCACGGCGGCGCCCAACCGGTGCGCGTGGGCAACGAAGCGTTCGACCAGATCCAGCTGGATATCTACGGCGAACTGATGGACGCGGTGTATCTGGTCAACAAGTACGGCGAAGCCATTTCCCACGAAGGCTGGAAACATACGGTGGAAGTGGTCGACCAAGTGTGTGAGATCTGGAACCGCAAAGACGTAGGCATCTGGGAAATGCGCGGCGAGCAACACCACTTTCTGCACTCGCGCCTGATGTGCTGGGTGGCTTTGGACCGAGCTATTCGCCTCGCCTCCAAACGCTCTCTGCCCGCCCCGTTCGCGCGCTGGGACCAGACACGCCAGGCAATCTACGCCGACATCTGGAGCAACTTCTGGAACGAAGAACGCGGGCATTTCGTCCAGCATATCGGCAGTACGGCGCTGGACGGCTCGATGCTGTTGATGCCGCTGGTGCGCTTCGTTGCGGCCACCGACCCGCGCTGGCTGGCGACGCTGGAAGCGATCCAGAAAAGCCTGGTGCGCGACGGCATGGTCTACCGCTACCGCAATGACGACAGCCAGATCGACGGGCTGCAAGGCACAGAAGGCGCATTTGCCGCCTGCTCGTTCTGGTACGTGGAATGCTTGGCCCGCGCCGGGCAAGTGGAGAAGGCCCACCTGGAATTCGAACAGCTGCTGCGCTACGCCAACCCGCTGGGACTGTACGCCGAAGAATTCGACAGCCAGGCTCGGCACTTGGGCAACACACCTCAGGCGTTGAGCCACTTGGCATTGATCAGTGCGGCAACGTTCCTGGACCGCAAACTCAGCGGGGAGAAGACTGTATGGCAACCCTGACGACCCCTGCCCCGCTGTTGTATGTGCGCACGTCCATGCTAGACGTGGCTTATGAAACCCACGGCCCCATCGCAGGCGAGCCGGTGATCCTGCTGCATGGCTTCCCTTATGACCCTCGCGGTTATGACGAAATCGCGCCGGTGCTGGCCGAGCGTGGTTATCGGGTGTTGGTCCCCTATTTGCGCGGTTATGGCCCGACGCGGTTTATCAACAACCAGGTCATGCGCTCCGGCCAACAGGCGGCGTTGGCCAAGGACCTGCTGGATTTCATGGATGCGCTGTCCATTAAGCAGGCCACGCTCGCCGGGTATGACTGGGGTGGGCGCGCGGCGTGTATTGTCGCGGCGCTATGGCCCGAGCGGGTACGCGGCTTGGTGACGGGGGACGGTTACAACATCCAGGACATCGCCAAGTCCCTTGAGCCTCGGGCACCGGAAACCGAGCATCGATTGTGGTACCAGTATTACTTCCACACCCAGCGTGGGGTCGACGGTTTGACCGCCAATCGACAAGAGCTGTGTGAGTTGTTATGGCGGCTTTGGTCGCCGACCTGGCGTGAAGGGCCAAGTCTGTATGGCAAGACTGCGCCGTCATTTGATAACCCGGACTTTGTCGCGGTGGTGATTCACTCTTACCGCCATCGTTTCATGTATGCGCCGGGTGATCCCGCGCTGGAATCCATTGAGCAGGCATTGGTGCAGCAACCGGCGATAACGGTGCCCAGCATTTCGTTATGCGGGGCCGACGACGGTGTGGGCCCGCCGTCGCTTGAGGATGACGATGTGGAGCACTTCAGTGGTTTTTATCGCCGACAGGTTTTGCCAGGCATTGGTCATAATGTTTTCCAGGAAGCGCCCCGGGTCACGCTTGAAGCATTGCTGGAACTACTGGAGCGCTGAAAAACGCTCCCGGTAAGCTTGAGGCGTCACTGACAAGGCCCGCACAAAGCTGCGGCGCAAAGTCTCTTCACAGCCAAAACCGCACTGCATGGCGATACGTTTGATGGAGGTCGTGCTGTCTGCCAATTGCCGGCGCGCAGTTTCGACACGGATCAGTTCCACGGCCCGGGCCGGGGTCTGGCCGGTCTCGGCGCGGTAATGGCGCACAAAGCTACGCTCGCTCATGCCAGCCTGGGCCGCCAGGGTGGCGATGTTCAGATCCAGCGTCAGATGGTCGGCGATCCAAGCGTGCAGGTCGGCAAAGCGGCTGTCGCTCCTTTGCAGGGATAACGTCACGCTAAATTGCGACTGACCGCCAGGGCGCTTGAGGAATACCACCAAGTGGCGCGCCACTTCCAAGGCAATGGCGCGACCCAGGTCATCCTCTACCAGGGCCAGGCACAGGTCGATCCCGGCGGTCACACCAGCAGACGTCCACACGGCGCCCTGCTGGATGAAAATCGGATTGGCCTCCACCGTGAGTGCGGGAAACTTGCGCGCCAGTTCTTCACACCGCGTCCAGTGCGTGGCCACTCGGCAACCATCGAGCAAACCGCTGGCGGCCAGCAGAAAGGCCCCGGTGCACACCGAAGCCATGCGCCGGGTGTGCCGGGATTTATCGCGCACCCATTGCACCAGTGTCGGGTCTTCGGCGGCAGCGTACACGCCCCAGCCACCGGCGATCAGCAGGGTATCGCAAGGCGCGTCGATGGCGGGCAGCGGTTCAGCCAGCAGCGCCAGGCCGGCAGAAGTCCTCACCGGTTCAGGCTGAGCGGCGATCACGTTCACCGCGTAGGGCAACGGTAAACCACGTTGGCGCAACAGGTCATTAGCCGACGCAAACACTTGCAGAGGCCCGGTGACATCGAGCACCTGGGCATTTTCAAAAGCGAGTACATGAATAATCTTGGGCATGATTGGCGTGATTAGTGGGCTCAATGGCGTACACGCCAAAGCCTAGGCTTCTACAGTGCGGTCGTCCATTTCTTTCGGAGCTTGCACCATGACCTTGCAGATCGGCTTTCTGTTGTTCCCCGGCATCCAGCAACTGGACCTGACCGGCCCCTATGATGTCCTCGGTTCGCTGCCAGACGTGAAGCTGCACCTTGTATGGAAAGACCTCACGCCGATCACCTCCAGCACTGGCTTGGTGTTCACGCCGACCATTACTTACGCCGACTGCCCGAACCTGGATGTGCTCTGCGTACCCGGTGGCGCCGGTGTGGGCCCGTTGATGGAAGACCCGCAAACCCTGGATTTTCTCAAGGCCCAGGCACAGACAGTGCGCTACATGACCTCGGTGTGCACCGGCTCATTGGTATTGGGCGCGGCAGGGTTGCTGCGCGGTCGCAAGGCCACCACCCACTGGGCCTACCACCACCTGCTCGCCCCGCTCGGTGCTGTTCCCGTGCAGGAGCGCGTGGTGCGTGACGGCAACCTGTTTACCGGCGGCGGGATCACCGCCGGCATCGACTTTGCCCTGACCCTGGCCGCAGAGTTGTACAGCGAAGCGGCGGCGCAACTGGTGCAACTGCAGATCGAATATGCGCCGGCCCCACCGTTTGACTCCGGCCGCCCGGAGACTGCGCCCCGATATGTACTGGAGGAAGCCAACAAGCGCACGGTGGAGTCACGCAGAGTGCGTGGGGAGATTGTTGCGCGGGCGGCTGCACGGTTGGGTTGAATGTTCATCCGTGGCGAGGGAGCAAGCTCCCTCGCCACAGTACAGCGCTGCTTCTTAACTGACAGGCATCGCCGTTACTGCGCTCGCGTCTCGCCGCCTCCCTCTACTACCCGATCAACCAGCAACTGAACGCCCTCTACCATCCGGCAAATCCCCAACACCACACTGCGTTGCGAACCTTCAACCTGTACGGACCGGACACGCTGTTCAAAAGTGAGCCGCCGTCAGGGCGGAACCCTGAGTGGCCGTTACCGCAGGAATGGATATGTACTCGGTATGACTGTGTCGGCTGTCAGGCCGCCTTCGCGAGCAAGCCCGCTCCACATTTGGATCGCGGGGTGTCAGGTAGAGAAGCATCGCCTGTCAGGCCGCCATCGCAGGCAAGCCAGCTCCCACAATTGGATTGTGAGGTGTCAGATAAATGAGCATCGACTGGCAGGCCGTTACGGGAGCAAGCTCCCTCGCCACACAGAAACCTGCTTGGCTTCCCGCGTGTCGTCAGGCAGGACGCGACATCACCGCCAAGCGCACGGCCAACGCCATCAGCACCGCCGCCAAACCCCACTTCTGCAGCCAGGCGCTTTTGGTGCGTTTGGCGAAGAAGCGGCTGAGCACCCCGCCAAACATGCCCAGCAGCACGTGAAACACACTCGCGATCAGCGTCAGCACGGCGCTCGCAGGCTCTACAAAAATTGTGCTGGATACATTACTGACGCAGCAAACCAGTGATTGCTGAATGCCACAACCAACGTCTAGAATGCGAAACATTATCAATTAAGCCTGCTGCGCCAGGATGACCATGTCGAGCGATCACCCACTGGACCATGCCGCCATCGGCCAGCTATACCAAGCCCACCACTCCTGGCTGCGCGGCTGGTTGAGCCGACGCACCGGCTGCCGTGAACACGCCGCTGACCTGGCGCAGGAAACCTTTGTGCGCCTGCTCAACGCGCGCAAGCAACAAACCCTGCAGCAGCCGCGTGCTTACTTGAGCAGCATCGCGCGCAGTTTGATGATCGACCAATACCGACGCCGCGAACTGGAACGTGCCTACCTGGAAAGCCTGGCGCACTTTCCTCAAGTCGAGGTGCCGAGCGAAGAAACCCGCCTGCTGATCCTCGACAGCCTGGCGCGCATCGACCGCTTGCTCGACCAGCTCAAGCCACGGGTGCGCGAGGCGTTTCTGTTGGCCCAACTGGACGGCCTGACCTGCGCGCAAATCGCCCTGCGCCTGGGCGTGTCCAAGGCCACGGTGGAGCGTGACCTGTCCAAGGCACTGCACGCCTGCTATCGGTTACGTTATGCCGAATGCTGATCCGCGCCTGGTGGACCAGGCCATCCAGTGGATGATCAAGCTGCGCTTCAACACCGCTGACGACGCCAGCACGGCGGCCTTTGAGCAGTGGCTGCACACCAGCGCCGCGCATCAACTGGCGTGGCAGCGCGTGGCGACCATGAATGACGACTTCACCCAACTGCCGGCGCATGTCAGTCGCCATGCCCTCGATGGCGCGCGCCAACGTATCAGTCGGCGTGAAGGCTTGAAGCTGCTGGGCTTGTTTGCCGGCGCCGCCGGGTTGGCCTGGCTGGGTCGCGACTACACGCCCCTGCCCGCCCTGATGGCCGACTACCGCACGGCCACCGGCGAGCGGCGCTGGGTGGCGTTGAACGATGGCAGCAAGGTCCAGCTCAACAGCGCCAGTGCCATCGATATCACCCTGAATGCCGAGCGGCGTCTGGTGAACCTGCGTCAGGGTGAAGTGTTGGTCAATACCGGCGCTGACAACCGTCCGTTCTGGGTGCACACCCGCGATGGTTACCTGCGCACCCTCGGCACGCGCTTTGTGGTACGTGAAGAAGCCCAAGGCACGCTGCTGGCTGTGCAGCAGGGTGCGGTCGCGGTGTATGCCGACAGCCATGACGCCAGCGCACGCCAAATGATCAAGCCGGGCGAACAGGTGCTGTTCAACCGTAGCGGCATTCGCCCTTCTCCCACCAATGGCCTGGATCCCTGGGCCTGGAGCGACGGCGTCATCAGCGCCCACAATATGCGCCTTGACGACTTCCTGGCCGAACTGGGCCGCTACCGCAACGGCTTGCTCCGTTGCAGCGAAGCCGTCGCGGGGCTGCGGGTTTCGGGCACCTATCAACTGGAAGACACCGATCAGGTACTCAAGCTGGTGGCGCAATCGTTGTCGATCAATGTGACCTACCGCAGCCCCTATTGGGTGACCGTCTCCGCTCGGGTTTGAGCGGCCGAAAATAAATGAGGTGAATTCTCATTGCCATTCGACCTGTAAGGAAAGGCCGATCAACAGGCCGGTGTTGTCCACTTCCTTCAGGAGCATCCCGCGGTCATGCAAGCGTTCCCCTCCAAGCGTTCCCCCCTCAGACACGCCCTCAATGCCACTCTTCTTGGCGCGTGCGTGGCAGCCAGCGCTTTGCCGTATACCGCAACAGCCCAGGAACCCGGCAGCGAGCGCCAGGCCCGCGCCTGGAATATTGCGCCCGGGCCTCTGGCCGGCGCCCTTGATCAGTTTGCGCGGCAGGCCGGTATCAGCCTGTCGTATGACGCAGGCAGCGTGGCCGGCAAAAGCAGCCCGGGGCTGAGCGGCACCCTGGCCCCACAACAGGCCCTGAGCCAGTTGCTCCAGGGCCAGGGTTTGCAGGCGCAAAGCCAGGGCCAGAACGCCTGGTTACTGCTACCTCAGCAGCAAGCCGGCTCGGCGCTGAGCCTGGGCGCCACCACCATCACTGGTGATCGTCTAGGCGCCACCACCGAAGGCAGCGGTTCCTACACCACCGGTGCGGTGACCATCGGCAAGGGTGAACACAGCCTGCGACGCACGCCGCAATCGGTGAGCGTGATGACCCGCAAGCTGATGGATGACCAGAACATCACCACCATCGACCAATTGCTGGAGCGCACGCCGGGGATCACCAGCTACGAGTCGCCCATGGGCGGCAAGTATTTTTACTCCCGGGGCTTCAAGATGCTCGGTCAGTACCAGTTCGATGGTGTGCCGCTGGACATCGGCAAGGACTACATACAGGCCGACAGTTTCAGCGCGAATATGGCGATTTATGACCGGGTAGAGGTGCTAAAAGGCGCCGCCGGTATGCTCAAGGGCGCCGGCACCGCCAGCGGTGCAGTGAACTTCGTGCGCAAGCGGCCCCAAGCCACCCCGACCACCAGCCTCGGGCTGTCGGCGGGCACTTGGGATAACTACCACGCCGAACTCGACACCGGCGGCCCGTTGAACGACAGCGGCACGGTGCGCGGCCGTGCGTCGGTCAGCCAGCAGAATCGTGGCTCCTACATGGACCTTGCCAAGCGCCAGGACCAGGCGTTTTACGCGGCGCTGGACATGGATGTCAGCCCTGACACCACCCTAGGCTTCGGCGCCAGCTATGAGGATGTCGACGCCACACCGTGCTGGAGCGGCCTGCCGCGCTACCGCGACGGCAAAAGCCTCGGCCTGAGCCGCTCCACCTGCCTGGGCCAGGCCTGGAACGATTGGCAAAGCCAGCGCACCACGCTGTTCGCCGATCTGACCCATCACTTCAACGACGACTGGAAGCTCAAAGTCAGCGCCGTGCATAGCCGCAACCTGCAAAACATCAAATACGCCGCCAGCGAAAGCACCGTGGACTATGGCAACCCGGCCCCTACGCTCACCAGCTACGCCGCGCTGCTGGATTACGATCACAAGGACTACGGCCTGGATGCCTACATTGATGGTCAATTCGAAGCGTTTGGCCTGCAACATGAGTTGATCCTCGGCGCCAATGGCAGTCGTGGCACCCAGGACGATGTCTACGCGATCCGCAACCTGCCCCAGCGCCAAAGCGTTTTCAACCCCAACCACCACTTCCCGGAACCTGCCGACGATACCTTCTGGCCCAACATGTACCGTGGCGGCACGGTCAAGGAAACCGCCACCCAATACGGCGCCTACGCCACCTTACGCCTGCGCCTGGCCGAACCATTGATGCTGGTTCTCGGCAGTCGCGTCAGTTGGTATGAAAACCGCCGTGAGTCCTTGAACCTGGCTTGGGGCGAGTGGGCCGACCAGGATGCACGCACCAAGGAAACCGGCGTGGTCACGCCGTTTGCCGCGCTGATCTACGACCTCAATGACAACCTTTCGGTGTACGCCAGCTACGCCGATATCTTCCAGCCACAAAGCTCCTACGCCACGGTCAGCGGTTCGGCGCTCAAGCCGAAAATGGGTGAGAACTATGAGCTGGGTATCAAGGGCGAATGGTTTGACGGGCGCCTCAACAGCTCCCTGGCGCTGTTTCGCGCCATCGAAAAAAACGCCGCCCAAACCGATTTCGAGACCCGCTGCGGCAGTTCCTCCGACGGCTACTGCTACACCGACACGGGCAAAGTTCGCGCCCAAGGGGTCGAGGCCGAGCTGAGCGGCGAATTGCTTGAACGCCTGCAAGTGTTTGGCGGCTACACCTACACGCAAACCAAGAACCTGAAGAACATCGACAGCGCAGCCGAAGGCGCGGTGTCCAACACCTACGTACCAAGGCATATGCTGCGTTTGTGGGGCGACTACCAGTTGGACGGTGCACTGTCAAAATGGACAGTCGGCGCAGGGGTCAACGCCCAAAGCAGCAACTACCGGTTGCAAACTATCAAACTGGAACAGGCCGGGTATGCGTTGTGGAATGCGCGCATTGCGTATCAGGTGGACGACACCTGGACTGTGGCGCTCAACGGCAACAACCTGTTCGATAAAAACTACTACCAGACCGTGGGTACCTCAGGCTGGGGTAATCTTTATGGAGAGCCGCGCAACCTCACGCTGAGCCTCAAAGGCAACTTCTAAACATCAGCAGTCCTTGCACCAGAGCCGGCAAGCCGGCTCTGGTTCGACAACCCCCCTTCCCCCGCCCTGCTTCTGTCAAAAAAAGCTTTTTTCGCTGGCAGGCAAATCCCCACGTTTGTTCCTACACTCCAAAAAGCCATCATCGATTCTCGATTTTTCTGAAAGCACGGCCTCTCATGTCAATAAATCGTCATATCATGGGAGCCTCATGAGAGCCATTGAAGGCAACGGCAAAAAAAGCCAAATCATTGACACGGAACCTCAAGGAAGCCACTATTTAGCCATCACTCCGTAAATTCCTGCGTCTGAACAGGCATTACGTATTACCCAGCAACTGCAGTTGTTCGATTTGCACCACTTGTAAAGCAAACCTGCCTTATGGATGAGCAAAACGAATAGGAACGTTCTGGTGGTGTATTGAGGATCTGATCTATGCGCGGTAAATCGTCGGTCGATAGCCTGTTTTTGACTCGTCCCGGTTTCGTTGAGTTTTTTGTCGTCTTCGTAAAACTGATCCACGGCCTCACTGCTGTAGTGCCGGCAATTATCCTGTTGTTCTACCCGGAACCCGTCGCCGAGCACATGCGCAACCACTACCTTGGCCTGCTGGTATTCTTTGCGCTCTTGACCATCATTCTGTTCCAGGCCCTGGGGGTGTACTCCGAGGATCTGTTCAGCAATCGCCTGCGTTTTCGCGTGATGCTGGTGGCCTGGGTCTCGGCGTTTTGCATCCTGCTGTTCATGTACCAGATTCTGCTGCTGTTCCCACAGTTGAGCCCACGCAACCTGGCGGCTTGGTTCTCCATGAGCCTGGTGCTGTTTGGCGTGGAGCGGATATTGATGCTGCGCCTGTATCGCCATTTGATGAAGAACGGCAAATTCTTGCAGCGTACGGTGATCCTGGGTTTTACCGAGACGGCGGTGCATGTGGCTGAACACCTGTCGCGCAACAGCGATATCCGTTCCGGCCTGATCGGCTTTATCGACGACCGTACCGAGCGCATTCCCAAGGAATTGAGCCGCCTGCCCTTGCTGGGCAATACCCGCGACCTGGAAAAGCTGATCCGCTCCGAACAGGTCAACCAGGTCATGATCACCCTGCCCTGGGCTGCCGAGCAGCGTATCAACGGGCTGGTCAAACGCCTGCGGCAGATGTCGGTGAACGTCATGCTGGTGCCCGACATGGCTGCCTTGCGTTATGGGCATAACCGCATCACCGATGTGGGCGGCATCCTGATGTTCAACACCTCGCAGTTGCCGCTGCGCGGCTGGTCACCCTTTATCAAGCGTTGCGAAGACCTGCTGCTGGCCAGCCTCGGCCTGTTGTTGCTGTCACCGGTGATGCTGGCGACGGCCATCGCGATCAAACTCGATTCCAAGGGCCCGGTGCTGTTTCGCCAGAAGCGCTTTGGCTACAACGACAACCTGATCCGAGTGTTCAAGTTCCGCTCGATGTACGTGGAACAGACCGACCTCAACGCCGAGAACCAGACCACACGCCAGGACCCGCGCATCACCCGGGTAGGCAGGATCATTCGCAAGACCAGCATTGATGAGCTGCCACAACTGTTCAACGTGCTGCTGGGCAATATGTCGATGGTCGGCCCGCGCCCCCACGCCACGGCCACCAAGGCCGCCGGGATTCCGTTCGAGCAAGCGGTCAGCGAATACAGCTCACGCCACCGGGTCAAGCCAGGCATCACCGGCTGGGCACAGATCAATGGCTACCGTGGCGAGACCGACACCCTATTCAAAATCCAGAAGCGCGTCGAATACGACCTGGAATACATCGCCAAATGGTCGGTGTGGCTGGATCTGTACATCGTTTTCATGACGGTTCCGGCCGTCCTTTCCACCAAGGAAGTCTATTGATGAACCCTCTTAACGGATTGATCCCGTGCATCATCTCCGGTGGTTCGGGCACGCGGCTGTGGCCGGTTTCGCGGCAGAACATGCCCAAACCCTTCATGCGCATGCGTGACGACCAGAGCCTGTTGCAGAAGACCTTCCTGCGCGCCAGTCACTTGCCGGGGGTGGACAGCATCCTGACGGTAACCAACCGCGACCTGCTGTTTCGCACCCTCGACGACTACCGCGCGGTGAACACCCAGCGATTGGCCCTGGAGCTGCTACTGGAGCCGTTTGGCCGTAACACCGCCGCCGCCATCGCCGTGGCCGCCTTGCATGTGCAGGAGCATTTCGGCGCTGAAGCGCAGTTGCTGGTGATGCCCGCCGATCACCTGATCCTGGATGAAACGGCCTTCGCCCAAGCGGTGGAAAAAGCCCGTGCGCTGGCCGAGGCCGGTTACCTGGTGACCTTTGGCATTCAGCCTGACCGTGCCGAAACCGGCTTTGGCTATATAGAACAAGGCGCAGCGTTGGGGGCCGGGTTTCAGGTCCGGTGCTTTGTCGAGAAGCCCGATCTGGCCACCGCCCAAGGCTATCTGGACGGCGGCAAGCACCTGTGGAATGCCGGCATGTTCTGCTTCAAGGCGGCCAGCCTATTGGAAGAATTGGCCAGCCACGCCCCGGCAGTGCTGGACGCAGCCAAGGCCGCACTCGAGCACAGCCAGAGCCTGCAGAACAGCAGCAGTCGCCAGCGTGAGCTGAGCCCGGAAGGTTTCGGTACCGCGCCGGACATCTCCATCGACGTGGCCCTGATGGAAAAATCCGCAAAGGTCGCGGTCGTGCCCTGCAACATTGGCTGGAGCGATATCGGTTCCTGGGAAGCGCTGCGCCAACTCACCCCCAGTGATGACAATGGCAACCAGATCAATGGCGAGGCGATCCTGCACGACGTGCATAACTGCTACATCGACTCGCCCAAGCGGGTACTCGGTGCAGTGGGCGTGCGCGATCTGATCATCGTCGACACCCCGGACGCACTGTTGATCGCCGACGCGCACCGCAGCCAGGACGTGCGCTATATCGTCGCCGAACTCAAGCGCCAGAATCACCCGGCGTTCAGTCTGCATCGCACAGTCACCCGCCCGTGGGGCACCTACACGGTGCTGGAAGAAAGCACGCGCTTCAAAATCAAGCGCATTGTGGTCAAGCCAAAAGGCTCGCTGTCCCTGCAAATGCACCATCACCGCAGCGAGCATTGGGTGGTGGTCAGCGGCGCAGCGATGATCACCAATGGCGAGCGCGAAATCCTGCTCAATATGAACGAGTCCACCTATATTCCCGCCGGCCACAAACACCGCCTGACCAACCCCGGCATCATCGATCTGGTGATGATTGAGGTACAGAGCGGTGAGTACCTGGGCGAAGACGACATCGTGCGTTATGACGACATCTACGGCCGCGCGCCGGTGGAAGAGAAACCCTGATGCGCACGTCCCTGATCATCCCCACCCGCAACGCGGCCAGCCATCTGGACCGCTTACTGCCGGCGCTGCGCATGCAAACCCTGCAACCGGACGAGATGCTGGTGGTCGACAGCGCATCGAGCGATGACACCGTGGCGCGCTTTCGCGAGTTTGGCGCGCGCGTGGAGGTGATTGATGCCCGCGACTTCAACCACGGCGGCACTCGGCGCTGGGCCAGTGAACAGGTGGGCGGCGACGCTTTGATCGTCATGACTCAGGACGCAATCCCCGCCACGGCCGAGACGTTCGCCAACCTGATCGCCGAATTGCAACTGGAGCCGCTCAATGGCGTGGCCTATGGACGGCAGCTGCCGCACCCCGGTGCAGGGGTGCTGGGGGCACAGTCGCGGCACTTCAATTACCCGGCGGCCAGCCGCAGCAAAAGCCTGGCCGATGCACCGCAGCTAGGGATCAAGACCTGCTTCAGCTCCGACTCGTTTTCGGTGTACCGACGCAGCGCCCTGCAGACGGTGGGTGGTTTTCCCCAGGATGTGATTGGCAGCGAAGACGCCTACGTCGCCGCACGCATGTTGCTGGCCGGCTACCAGGTGCGCTACGCCGCCAGTGCGCAGGTTTATCACTCCCACGATTACCGCTTGCTGGACGAGTTCAAGCGCTACTTCGATATCGGTGTGTTCTACGGCCGCGAGGCGTGGATTCGCCAGGCGTTCGGCGACGCCGGCGGCGAAGGTAAGCGTTATGTGCTGGCCGAACTGCGCGCATTGCGCGAGGCGAACGCGCTGCACCGTGCGCCAGAAGTAGTAATGCGCAGCGCCTTTAAATTGCTGGGTTATCGCCTCGGCCACCTTGAACGCCACTTGCCCAACTCGCTTAAACGGCGTCTGGGCATGTTTTCCACCTACTGGACTTGAGCCGTCATGAAGACTACCAACCGACGTTCCCGTCTTACCCTGCTCAGCCTCTTGAGTGCCTCAATCTGGCTGGCGGGCTGTTCGACCCCCGCGCGGGTGCCGCTTCCTGACAACAATACGCTCAAGGCCGGCCATCAAGCGGCGCTGACCCTGGCCGACCTGCCACCACCCCAGGTGCTGATCCAGACCGGCGACTCGCTGCGGATCGTGCGCGACGCCCAGGAACCGGCGGCGGCCGATGACATGACCGTATTCGTCGTGCGCCCCGACGGCGTGATCTCGGTACCCAATATTGGCCGGGTCAAGGCCGCCCTGCGCACGCCCGAAGACCTGGGCAAGGAAATCACCGAGAAGTACAAGCGCATCTACCGCGAACCCGCGGTGACGGTGAACATCGCCAGCGCACCGAGCAACAAGGTGTTTATCGGCGGTGCGGTGTCTAACCCGGCGTTTTTCGACCTGGCCGGCAACGTCAGCGTCGAGCAGGCACTGCTCAGTTCCGGTGGCGTATTGCCCTCGGCGGATGCCTCCAACGTGGCCTTGCTGCGCACCGGGCCAGATGGCAAGTACAGGACGTACTTCATCAGCCTGGAGAGCATGTTGACCAACCCCAATCACCCGCGGGTGGCGTTGCAGCGCGGCGATTTGATCTTCGTGCCGCAGTCGGGCATCGGCGCGACGGTGGAGGCCGTGGATATGTACTTCACCAAGCTGTTTCCGATCAACAAGGGCATTGGCATTGGCTTGAATTACGACCTGAACAAGAGCGACGTGAAAAACAGCGGCAATACCATCTACAACAACCCAACCATCAACGCAGGCCAAGGATTATGAAGCGGGCGTCGTATCACTCGAACCAAGCGTTCCCGTCTTTCGTAAACCCCATATGCAATGGAGTGATCCTGTGATCGAAATCCGCTCTCTTCGCGACCTGCTGCGGCTGTTTTTCATCTACCGCCGCGAATTCAAACTGGCAGTGATCACCACGATCGTCGTCGCGGTGCTGGGTGCCTTCCTGTTGCCGGCTCGCTACGAGTCCGACGCGCGCTTGCTGGTCAAGCCGGGGCGGGACAACACCACCTTGCCGATCGAAGCCGCCAACCGCCAGACGCTGATTGCCCCGAGCACCCAGCACGACCCGATTGTCGACGAAGAAAAAATGCTCACGGGCCGGCCCATCGTGCATATCGTTGCCGAGCGCTATATGGCGATGACCTCCGAGCCGCCGCAGGGCTTCTGGAAGGTCACCAAGTTCTACATCAAGAAGGGCCTTGGCGAAGTCATCAACGGCGTGCGCAGCGTGCTGCAGTTCGTAGGCCTTGCCGAGAAGCAAAGCCCGCTGGAGCGCCTGGCGACCTCGCTGGAGAAGAACTTCAAAGCCGGTCACGAGCCGGGTTCTTCAGTGATCGAGATTTCCTTCACCTGGGACGACCCGGCGGTGGCGCAAAAAATCGTCGAGGAATGGGTCAACGCCTACCTTGAGGAACGTGCGCGGATTCTCGGGCGCAAGAGCCTGCATACCTTCTACGAAACCGAACGCGCCAAGGTGGCGGAAAATATCCAAAGCCTGAAGGACCAACTACAAGGCCGTTTGAAGCAGATCGATTCGATCAGTGTCGATGCGCGCCTGAAGAACCTCACCAGTCAGATCGACCGTGTCACCGACGCCAAGGTCAGCGCACAAAACCAGATCTCGGGCATTCGCAGCCTCCTGGCCAACGCCAGCCAGCAGATCAAGAGCCAGCCGGCAGACGTGGTGACGATGCGCGAAACCAGCCTCAACCCCACCCAACTGGACCTCAAGCGCCAGCTCAATGCGCTGCAAGTGGAACGCGCACGCCTGTTGCGCACCTACCTGCCGGGCACGCCGCAGGTCAATCAGATCGAGCAGAACATCCGCGACATCGAAGCCCTCAGCGCTCAGGAAGCCACGCGCCTGGAACGCTCGCAAAACACTGCGCCCAACAGCTTGGTGATCAACGTTAAGCAGCAAGTGATCGACGCACAATTGCAAGAGCGCAAACTGGCCGGGGAGATCGAGAACTACGACAAGACCCTCGCCGAACTGCGTGACCAGCGTGACAAGGCGATGACCGATGAGCCGGAACTCAACAAGCTGAGCCAACAACTGCGCGCCGCCGAAAAAAGCTACGCCTTGTACTCGGACAATCTTGAACAGGCGCGTATCGACCACGAACTGGACAACAGCCAGATCAGCAACATCGCGCTGATCGAACACGCCACCCTGAACCCGTCACGTGTGTTTCCCAAAAGCCTGCTGATTCTGTTGTTCGCCATTCCCGCCGGCGTAGCCGTGGGCTTTTTGACCATTTATGTGCTGTACCTGCTGGACCAACGCATCCACGATGGCACCCGCTTGCAGGAGATGTTCCAGGTGCCGCTGTGGAGCAGCATCCCCGACGTGCAAGACGCCACGCCGGCCGCCGTCACCGCCAGCCTCTATCGCCTGTACAGCCTGCTGCCCCTGGAGCGCATCGCCAGTGAAGGCTTTGCCCTGGGCCTGACCTCGGCGCGGCATGGCGAGGGCGTGACGTTTATCATCGAGCAGCTCAAGCGCCTGCTGGAAGAGCGTGGCCACCGCGTCTCGGTCGACGGGGCGAACGCGCCCACGGCGGGTGAAGTGCTGTTGCTGGACGCCTCGGCCTTGTCGTCCAACCCGCAGGCCTTTTTGACGCTACGCCGTGCCGACCAGATCGTGCTGGTGATCGAAGCCCGCACCAGTACCGTACCGACCATCGAAAACGCGGTGTCGCTGCTGACCACCGCGTTCGGCAAAGTCGATGGCATGATCCTCAACCGCCGCCGCTTCGAAGTACCGGCCAAGGTCCTGGCGCGAATCAACAGCTGGCGCGGTGAGGCCTGATGCGTATTGCATTGCTGGCACCTCTGCCGCCGGAGCAGACCGGGATCGCCGATTACGCCGCGCATTTGCGCAACGCGTTGATCGAACTGGGCCTTGAAGTGGTGACCCCCCTCGCGGGTTGCCAGGACCTGGCTGAACAGTTGCGGCGCTTGCAAGCCTTTGACTGGCACGGTGTGGACCTGGTCCATGCCGAATTGGGAGGTGGGCGCTTCGGTGAGTTCCAGGCGCTTGACTACCTGCGTCGGGCACACCCACAACTGCCGTTGACCGCCACGGTGCATGACCCGGAGCGCTTGATCTGGCGCCGGGCCAAGCTGTTTTTCCCCTTGACCCTGCTCGAACGCCTGCCCCACCCGCTGCCCCAGGCGGCGGCGCTGCTGGCCGACCCGCTGACCTTGCACGAAGAACGACGCCTGGCCAAAGGTATGCGCCGGCTGATCACCCTCACCCGCCAGGGAGGCGACTGCCTGCGCCAACGCATGGGCCTGCGCCCGCAGCAAGTGGCGGTGATTGCTCACGGCAACCTGCCCATCGCGCCCCAGGACTTGCCGCCGCTTGCGCCGCTGCGTCTGTTGTATTTCGGCTTTATCTATCGCGGCAAGGGCATTGAAGATCTGCTCCAGGCCCTGGCCCAGTCACTGGCCGCTCACCCGCAATGCCGAGGCCAGGTACGCCTGACCCTGGCCGGCGGCACCGCCCCGGAAATGACCTTCGACCCGGCCGGCAACTACCTCGACGGCCTGCGCCAACAGATCAGCGCGCTGCACCTGGAGGATGTGGTGGACTGGCAGCTGGACCTGCCATCGGCGCAGATCGCCGCTACGATCCAGGCGCACCATGTGATGGTGCTGCCCTACCGCGAATCGAAAAAACTCGGTTTCCTGGGACAGATGCGTGGCACCAGTGGCGCGCTGTCGTGGGCCAATGCCTGCGGGCGCGGGGTGATCACCTCCAATGCGCGTGCCTTTGCTGAAGAGGTGGCCGGCGGCAATGGCATCACCTATCAGCAGGGCGATATCGATTCCTTGAGCAACGCCTTGAACCGCTTGATCCTCGACCCGCAGCAGGCCCGGCAATGGGCTGCCCGGGCAGCGGAAATCGGCCACCAACGCCAGTGGGCCACCACGGCCCAACGTTTTGCCGAATTATTTCGGGATGCTTGTGAGGAGCCGTTGCGATGAATATTTCATCTGTTCGCCCGATGTGGCGCTATCTGCCGCTGGTGCTGGCAATCGCCGTGGGTGGCGCCCTGCTGTCGAGTGAAAAAGTCGATGCGCAGCCGGTGAATCTGGCCCCGGAGCGCACTGTGGTATGGAAGGACTTCCTTGGCGTGAACGCGCACTTTCTGTGGTTCACGCCCGAGCAGTACCGCCAGCAGATCAAGCAATACAAGAAACTTGGGTTGCAATGGGTGCGGGTCGACCTGCACTGGGATCGCCTGGAGCCCACAGAAGACGGTTATCAACTCAGCACCTTCGATGAACTGGACCGCACCCTGAGCGCTGAAAAAATCCGCTCGGTGTTTTACCTGGTGGGCTCGGCGCCCTTTATCACCACCGCCCCCAAGGGCGCGCAGTTCCAGGACCAGTATCGCCCGCGGGACCCCGAAATCTACGCGCTGCGCCTGGCACTCCTGGCCAAGCGCTACCCCAATATTGATGCCTGGCAGGTGTGGAACGAGCAGAACCTGCCGAACAACTGGCGCCCCAAAGTCAACGCCAAGGAGTACGGGCAATTGTTATTGGCCAGTCACCAGGCGTTGAATATTGCTGCGCCCGGCAAACTGCAGGTCATGGGCGGCATGGCGTACTACAGCCAGATGCCGCCGCGGGGCAAAACCCTGATGTTCGAAGCGCTCGGCGCACTGGGCGTGCAAAACCTGGACATGGTCGCGGCCTATCACCCTTATTCGATGACCCCGGAAACCGATGAACCGGGCAAGAACGAAGTGCTGCTGCGCGGCGATCAACTCAATACCATGCTGCACAGCGCCGGGATCAAGAACGTATGGGCTACCGAGTGGGGCTGGTCCAGCTATGCCGGCCCCAAGGAGATGCAGGACCTGATCGGTATCGACGGGCAGGCCGACTACACCTTGCGCCGCCTGGCGTTGATGGCGTCCCAGGACTATCAGAAGATTTTCCTGTTCGCGCTGTCCGACCTCGACCAACGCGCCTCGCCACGCGACCAGCATTACGGCCTGCTGAACCTGGACGGCGAACCCAAGCCGGTCTACACCGCCCTCGCCCGCTTCCTTGAGATCACCGGCCCCTCCCTTAAACCCGGCACCACGCCCAAGCTTGAGGATGTGCCGGACAGTTTCTACAGCGTGGCCTGGACTCGGCCTGACGGAAAACACTTGTTGATGTACTGGAGTGCCAAAGGCAACAGCATCAGCCTGCCGGACATCAAACACGCAGAACTGCTGGACCCGCTGACCGGAGCCCGGCAGCCCCTGAACGACGACAACGGTATTCGCCCAGCGGTGAAGCCGAGTTTGCAGATACTGGTGTGGTAGCCCCGGGCATGGAGAGCTGTACATGAGAATCCTATGGATTGTGCCCTATCTGCCGTGGCCGACCACCAGCGGCGGCAAGACCCGGCAGTATCATTTGCTGCGCACCTTGAGTGAGCGCGGGCATCGCATCACGCTGCTGGCGCAATCGAAGACACCGGCCGATGACGCGGTGCACGCAGCCCTTGAACCGTTGCTCGAACGCCTGATCGTGGTGCCGCGCCGGCCACTGAAACACCCGATGACCCTGCTCGCAGGTGTATTCGCACCGTGGCCGCTGTTGACCACGGTCAATGGCCTGTCGGCACCGTTGCAGGCCCAATTTGCGCAACTGTTGAACGAGCGCTGGGACGTGATTCAAGTGGAACACAGCTACAGCCTGCAACCGTTTCTGCGCACCTTGCAGCAGCGCCAGCGCGAGTTTGTGCTGACCGAGCACAACCTGGAGTCAAGCCTGGGCGGCGCCACTTATGACCGTTTCCCCAAGTGGGCTGCGCCGTTCGTGCAGTACGACCAATGGCGCTGCCGGCAATGGGAGCGCAAGGCGTTCGATGCCGCCGCCCATGTGATCGCGGTGACCGACGCGGACGCCCAGGCCATGCGGCCGTTGACTGCAACGCCGGTAAGCGTGGTAGTCAATGGCGTCGACAGCCGTGCCTTCGCCCAGGTCAGTGCCGATGCGCAGAGCCAGCGTTTGTTGTTTGTCGGCAATTACGAATACGCACCGAACCTGGACGCTGTGCAGTGGTTGCTTGAGGAGATATTCCCCCGGGTCTGGCTGCAGTGTCCGAACGCGCGCCTGGCAGTGGCCGGTTACGGCTTGCCCGAACACTGGCGCGACCGTTGGCCTGATGAACGTGTCGAGTGGCTGGGGTTTGTTCCTGATCTGTGCGCCCTGCAACGGCGCTGCGCCGGTTTTGTCGCCGCGTTGCGCCATGGCGGCGGCTCCAAGCTCAAGGTGCTGGAGGCAATGGCCGCCGGCTTGCCGCTGGTCAGCACGGCCCAGGGTGTTTCCGGTTTGGCGGTGCAATCCCAGGCGCATTACCTCGCGGGCGAAAGCGCCGAGGCCCTGGCCGATGCCATCGTGCGTCTGCTGGATCAGCCGCTGCTGGCCCGGCAACTGGCCGATGCGGCACGCGATTATGCGCGGCATTACCACGACTGGGCGGTGGCCGGTGACGAACTGGAGCACATCTACCGCACCTTGATCGCCTCTAAGGAGTCTCAGCCATGCGCGTAGCCCTGGACTATCGCCCCGCCACGGTTGCGCCCTCGTCGGGCATCGCCCGCCAGGTCCTGGCGCTGGAAGATGCCCTGCGCGCACGGGGCAACACCGAGGTGGTGCTGTTCACTGAGGCGCCCCTGGACCACCCGCAACGCCAGAACGCCATTTGCCCACCGTGGGCCAGCCCGCTGGATGGCCTGCAACGGCCGCAGGTACGCTTGCGGTTCGAGCGCAAATTTTTGCCCAGAGCCTTGCACGAGCAACAGATCGACCTGCACATCGCCACGGCCAATATGGGCTTGCCGCTGTGCCGCAAACCCGCCGGCACCCGTTATGTCCTGGTGCTGCATGATCTGTTTCAGCTGACTCAGCGTAACTTCCATCGCTCCAGGCTCAAGGCCCTGGCCTATCGCTTGATCGACAGCGCCTCGATTGCCTGGTCGGTGTGGCAGGCTGACCGGGTGTGGTGCCCTTCGCAGTTTTCCTGCAACGAAGCCGCCCGCGTATTCCCCTGGGCCCGGGCCAAGTTCCGGGTGTTGAGCAACCTGGTGCCCGAATTGAATGCAGCGCCAGAACCGCTGCCAGACAACCTGCCGGCGCGTTACTGGCTGGTGGTGGGCACACGGGAGCCGCGCAAGAACATGGCATTTTTCCTGCGCCAATGGCAGGCCTGCCGTGCGGCGAACCCTGAGGTGCCGGACCTGGTGCTGGTGGGCCATGCCAGCGATGTACCGTCCGCCCTTGGCGAACTGCCGGGCCTGCATTGGTGCAGCGGTTTATCCGACGGCCAACTGCAAGCCCTCTACCGTCATACCGACTGCCTATGGCAGCCGTCTTATGCCGAAGGCTTTGGCCTGCCGGTGGTGGAAGCCTTGAGTGTCGGCACGCCGGTGGCGGTGGCACGCGGTTCCGCCCTGGATGAAGTCGCGCCGCCCGGCGCCCCGCGCTTCGACCCACACGATGCCAGGCAATTGCAGAACGTCATGCAGCAACTGGCAACCGCGGGCGACAAGGCAGACGCCGAAACGCAGCGCGCCTGGGCCCGGCAATTTGCCGAACCGGCCTATCGCTCGCGCCTGGATACTTTGCTCAAGGAATTGGACCGCTAATGCTGCCAGGAAAACTCATCAGTCTGCTCCTGGGCCTGGTCTTCGGCATTTTGCTGTTGGCCCTGTCGCCGATCAAGGCCTTGCTGGTCGTGGCCGGCGCGGGTGTGGCCTTGACCCTGATCCGCTTTCCCCTGTGGGGCTTGCTGATTTTCGCGGTGTTGGCCACCAGCATTCCCTACACCACATTGGAACTGGGGATCCGCACCACCATCAGCGAAGCCGTGTTGGGGCTGACCTGGGTCGGGGTGTTCTGGCAATCGTTTATCGGCAAGACCCGCGGCTTGATCCTGTGGCGTCCGACCGAGCGCGCGCTGATGTGGTTGATGCTGTTCAGCACTATTCCGTTTATCTGGGGCATGGTCATCATCCATGCCGAAGGCAACGGGCCGGTGAACTGGGTACGCTGGCTGATGAACCTGTCGTTGCTGTTTATCGTGCCGTTGCTGCTGCGCACCGACGCCGACCGCGACAAGGTGGTGGTCGCCCTGCTGCTGGGCAACCTGGCGATGCTGTTGCTGTCGATTTTCATGTTTTTGAAAACGCGCAACGCCATGTCGATGATCGAGGTGCTTACCGACCTCAAGTACGCCCACCCGGAAGCGGTGAAGGATATTTTTTCCGCCAACTACACGCGCATGGCCTCGCCCTGGGTGCACCCAAACCTGACGGGTGGCGTGCTGGTGCTGTTTATCCCCCTGGCGCTGTTCTACGGCTGGACCCGCAGCGGCTGGCGCCGGGCGCTGGGCCTGGCGGTGGCGGTGCTGGGCTGCGCCGGCCTGCTGCTGAGTATTTCCCGTGGCGCCATCGTGGCCCTGGCGCTGGTGCTGATCTGGCTGACCTATAAGCGCGTACCTAACAGCGGGCGCATCATCGGTATCGGCGTGGCGTTTGGGGTTGCGCTGGTGATGTTCTATCCGCCGTTGCAGGAGCGCTTGCTGACTATCTTTTCGTCCACCAACGCCAGTACCGAAATCCGCTTCGACGAGTACGCAAGATTCCCCGAGGCCATGTCGACATACCCCCTGGGGATCGGCTTCAAGATCGACCCACCCGTACCCGGCACCAACCTGTTGGGCATCTCCAACCTGTGGCTGAACTTCATCTACAAGGTCGGCATTCCGGGGATGCTGTTGTTTATCACCGTCACGGTGTTGTGGTGGCGTGAAGTGCGGCCGCTGGGCCAGGTGCGCAAGGTCACCGCCGACAACGCCCTGTGGCTGGGGTGTATCTGCGGCGTGATGGCAGCGCTGTTGACGGGGATTTTCGACCACTATTTCAGCTTCACCTTTGTACTGATCGCGCTGTTCTGGCTGTTGATGGGCATGAGCCTGCAACAGGTGCGTCTGCGCCCCTCCATTACCGCCCCTGTTGCTGCTATTGCGCCAAAGGATAACCAACCATGAAACACCGGATGATTCACTCCACCGATTTGCGCGATCGCCTCCCCACACTGGCCGCTGAACTGGGCGTGAGCCTGCCGGACCTGGAAGAGGCGCTGGACTGGTGCCTGGCCAACGACGTGGTGTTTGAAGAGGGCGAAGGCGACAACAAGCGCTTCTGGATAAACTCCATCGACCTGGAACCCGCCCTTGAGCACCCGGTGGCCCGCCTTTTGTTCCGCCGTATGAAACAGGACCTGCCGGGCAAGCTGTTGCCGCGCTATGGCAAAAACTGGGCAACGATCAAGGATCGCTGGCGCAACGCCTGGGACATGGCCTACAACATTTTGATCAACAAGATCCCCAGCCACCATGTGCGCATTGCCTGGCTGCGCCTGGGCGGCGCGAAGATCGGCAAGGGCACAAGCTTGTGGCGTAACACCGAAGTGTTGGGCATCCACAACTTGAGAGTCGGTGACGATACGGTGATCGGTTGGCATTGCCAGGTAGACGCCCGCGCCGGGCTGGTGATCGGCAACCACGTGGCGATTGCCTCCCACGTGCTGATCATCGCCGGCAGTCATGATTTGCAGGCACCGGAGTTCTGGTCGATTTCCGGGCCGATCTACATCGACGACTATGTGTGGATCGGCAGCCGGGCGTTGATCGGCTACGGCACGCACCTGGGTCATGGTTCGGTGATCAGCGCCAATACCGTGGTGGCCAAGGCTGTGGCCCCCTACAAAATCATTGGCGGTTCCGGGGCCAAAATCATGGGCGAACGTTGCCATGATCTGAACTATAAGGTGGGTGGCAAGGGCCTGTTCACCCTGTTCCACTGATGTTCGGCAGCACGCTCTGGCTGACCGTCGCGACCCTCGCCGGGCTGGTCGCCGGTTTTGCCCGCGAATGGCTGCTGGTGGCGGCCTGGGGCGCGGGCAGCCGCAGCGACGGGTTTCTGGTGGCGGTGTTTTTGCCCGAAGCGTTGCGCATGACCCTGGCCGCCGGCTTGCTTGCGGCGGCTGCCCTGCCCCTCTATCAACAACGCGACCCACAACGCCAGCAAGCCTGGCTGGCCAGCCTTTCTCCACGCCTGCTGGGAGTAGGCCTGGCCCTGTTTGCCGTATTGGCGCTGGGCGCGCCGCTGTGGGTGCGCCTGATCGGCCCCGGCCTGGACGCCGCAGCCCATGCCGAAGCCGCCGCTAACTTGCGCTGGCTGGCGGCCTGTGCGCCGGGCCTGGTGATGCATGGGTTGTTCAGTATTCCCTTGCAGGCACGCCAGCGTTTTGTGCTGCCGGGGCTGGGCTCTTTGCTGTTCAACCTGCCGCCGGTGCTGTACCTGTTTATCCGTGGCAGCGCAAGCGACAGCGGCGAACTGGCCATGAGCTTTTTTGCCGGCAGTGTATTGATGTGCCTGCCGCTGCTGGCGCCGGTCTGGTCTTTCGGCTGGCGGCCGTGGCAAGTCACTGGCGACAAGCTGGCGGGCCGCGAACTGTTGGGGCGCATCGGACCATTGTTGGCCAGCAATGTCGCCAGCCAGGGTTTGGCGCTGCTCGAGCGCTTGATCGCCAGTTACCTGGGAGAAGGTGCCGTCACGTGGGTCAACCTTGCACGCAAACTGATCAATCTGCCCTTGATCGCCCTGATGAGCCTCAACCAGGTCCTGCTGGGCATGATGAGCGGCGAACAAGGCCAGCAGCGCCTGGCCCTGCTGCGCCGAGGCCTGGATGCTGCGACCCTGCTCAGCCTGCCGGCCGCCCTCGGCCTGATCGGCGCCAGCCCGGTGCTGATTCATCTGCTGATGCCCGCCCAAAGCGCCGACAGCCCACTGCCCGCCCTGCTGGCCTGGTTCGCGACGCCATTGGTGTTCGGCGCCTGGAACGCTATGCTCGCCCGCTACGCCTATGCCAGCGGCGACACGCGCCTGCCCTTGCGCTGCGAATTGCTGGGCAGCGGGGTCAACGCTTTGCTGTTGGTGCTGCTGCCGTACTTTCTGGGTTTGCCGGGTATCGCCCTGGCGGCGTTGGGCGGGGTTATCGTCACCAACCTGCTGCTGATGCAACGCCAGCAATTGCTTGGGCAACTGCGCTGGCCGCTGCAATGGGGGCTGAGTGCGGTATTACTGGGTTCTGCAGCCGTCATCTTGCATCCACTGCAAAACGATGGCTGGCAACTGGGCTTGAGTACCGTGACGGCGGCCCTGGTATTGGGAGGGTTGGCTGGGTGGTTCAAGCCGTGGAAACAGTGAACTGGAGCCACCACCGCAACGGCCTGCGCAGGAGCTGGTAAGCCAGCTCCTGCACGGACTCAGTCATCCAGCTGTTGAGGCGCAGCCGGCTTGGTTGCCTTACCCGCTTTGGTAGCGTTCTTGCCAGGCGCAGGCGCAGGTTCTGGCACAACCGGAGCAGCCGCTTCTTTCTCGGCCATCGGCATCTGGTCAATGGCGCTGAAAAATTCCTTCAGGTCGAGGGTATCCGGCGGTACGGTCTTCTCCAGTTTCTTCTCGCCATCCTTGCCGATCAGGATCACCTTGGTGCCGCTGCCGACGCCGAGCTTGAGGGCACGGATCAGCGCGTTGGTTTCAGGCGGCGTGAGCTTTTTGCTGTCCTTTGGGTCCTTGGCGAACTTCTCCCCTTCGGCGCCAATGCTACCGAACTTGACGGTGTAGAACACCATGCTGCGCTCTTCGAAGGACTGCTTGGTGGCAGCCTCTTCCAGTTGTTTCTTCAGCGTTGCCAGTGTCGGGTTTCCAGCATCAAGCTCCACGACCACCAGCGGGCGCGTCTTACCCAACTCCTGCTTGAGCGGATTATCATCAGCGGCCAACAACGGCCCCGTAAAAGCCATCAAGGTAGCCAGGGTCAGCGACCGGATGAGCATGCGCACCTCCTTTGAATTCCATGCAGGGTTCTTGAGTTTCATGTCTGCGACAGTCAAATTCAAGGATGATTCCTACATCACTTTGAGAAGAGTAGGTCAGGACGCCCGCGACGCAAGGGCTTGGACAGTGGCCGGAGCTTTGTTTCTTCCGGTTACGAGACCTTCCACTGCGGCCAATGCCGGGCAAAAACCGGGGCCACAACAGGGTCGGCGTCTACCCGCTCCAGGCTCTGCGCAAAGCCCGGCGCCAGGTTGCCGAGCACCTCGCGCGCGTCATCCCAGCGCGACACCGCCGCCGCCATGATGCCCAGTGCATTCGGCACATTGCCCGGGGTAAACAGCTGGTCGGCAAACTGATCGGCAAACACGACCCAGGCCTGGTGCAGGTAGCGCCGTGTGCCGCTGACCAGTTGCGCTTGCTGCACCTCATCAGCATTACCCAACCAGCGTTGCGGGTAGTCGATGATGCCGATCGCCGAATAGCAATTGGCGGCGATGTACAACAGCCCGCGCAGGATCTGCGCACGATCGCCGGCCAGCAACTCGGACTTGGGGTACTCCAGGCCCAGGTGGATCAGGATAGCGGCGCTTTCGGTCAGCACCTGGCCATTGGGGGTGACCAGGGTGGGGATCTGCTTGAGTGGATTGATACGTGCAAGAGCGTCGCTGCCCTCGCCGTCCTGCCAGGAGCTGGCGTCCACGCGATGCCACGGCACGGCGCAGCGCTGCAGGGCGATTTCGATCATGCAGGAACCGGATTCGTCGGTGCCATAAAGTGTGTACATGGGCGTTGCCTCCTGAGCGATGGGCGATAGGGACAGTGTGATCCATTGCCTAGAATAGCCCCATCTGCCCGCCCACCAGGGTACCGAAGTCATCATTCACAAACGGCAGGATCGCGTCAGCAACGGGCTGCAATTGCCGGGTCACATAGTGGTCGTAGTCGATGGGCGCTTGCCGCACTTCCAAGGGTTCGGGGCCGTTGACGCTGATCACGTAGCTGATCCAGCCACCGCGCTGGTACTGGCGCGGGCGCCCCAGGCGGTCGTTGTACTCGTCTGCCAGGCGTGCCGCGCGCACATGGGGCGGGACGTTGCGTTCGTAGTCGTGCAAGGGCCGGCGCAGGCGCTTGCGGTAGATCAGCAACTCGTCGAATTCGCCGCTCAGGGTACGGCGCACGTAGTCGCGTATGTAGTCCTGATGGGGCTGGCGATGGAAGATGCGCCGGTAGAGTTCCTGCTGAAATTGCCGGGCCAGAGGCGACCAATCGCTGCGCACGGTTTCCAGGCCTTTGTAGACCATCTCTTCGCTGCCATCGTCGCGCATCACCAAACCGGCGTAGCGCTTCTTGCTGCCCTCCTCCGCGCCACGGATGGTCGGCATCAGGAAGCGGCTGAAGTGGGTTTCGTATTGCAGCTCCAAAGCACTTCGCAGGCCATACTCGGTGCTCAGGTGGACGCGCCACCAATCATTGACGTGCTGCACCAGCGCCAGGCCGATGCGATTGGCATCCTGCGGAGAATGGGCGCTGCCGAGCCAGACGAAGGTAGAGTCGGTATCGCCGTAGATCACTTCATAACCCTGGGCCTCCACCAGCTCGCGGGTCTGGCGCATGATCTGGTGCCCCCGCAGGGTGATCGACGACGCCAACCGCGTATCGAAAAACCGACAGCCACTGGAGCCGAGCACGCCGTAGAAGGCATTCATGATGATTTTCAGGGCCTGGGACAGCGGTGCGTTGTGCTCGCGCTTGGCCTCTTCACGACCTTCGGATACGCGAGTGACGATGGACGGCAGGCAGTGCCGGGTGCGGGAGAAACGTGCGCCGCGAAAGCCCTCTACCGAGTCGCTGTCGTCGGGATGCTTGAGGCCTTCGATCAAGCCCACCGGGTCGATCAGGAAGCTGCGGATGATCGATGGGTAAAGGCTTTTGTAGTCCAGCACCAGCACCGATTCGTAGAGGCCCGGGCGTGAGTCCATGACAAACCCGCCAGGGCTGGCCTGGGGCGGTTTGTCGCCCAGGTTCGGCGCGACGAAACCCTGGCGATGCATCAACGGCAGGTACAAGTGGGTGAAGGCGGCGACCGAACCGCCGTTACGATCGGCCGGCAAGCCAGTGACGCTGGCACGCTCCAGCAAGAACTTGAGTAACTCGGTCTTTTCAAAAATCCGTGTGACCAGCTCACAGTCCTTGAGGTTGTAGCGCGCCAAGGCGGGCTTGTCCTCGGCGAACATGCGGTTGATTTCGTCCATGCGCTGGTACGGGGTGGAAATGTCCTTGCCTTCGCCGAGCAGGGTTTGTGCGACGTTTTCCAGGCTGAAGGATTCAAAGCTCCAGGTCGCCGAGCGCAGCGCTTCGATCCCGTCGATGATCAAGCGCCCCGCCGCTGCCGCGAAGTAGTGATTGCGGCTGCCGTGCTCGCGCCAGGTCATGGCTTCACCGCCACGCCCCAACAACAGCGGCACGTTCAGGCGTTGGGCGTGCTCATGCAGGACGCGCAGGTCGAACTGCACCACATTCCAGCCGATGATCGCATCGGGATCAAAGGTGGCCAGCCATTGGTTGAGGCGTTCGAGCAGTTGCGCACGGGTGTCGCAGTAGTCGAGCTTGAAGTCCACGGCATCGGTTTTGTTTGGCGGGCCGAGCATATACACCTGGCGCTCGCCGCAGCCTTCCAGCGCGATGGAATACAGATCGCCCTGGGCGGTGGTTTCGATGTCCAGGGACACCAACTTCAAGCGCGGGCGGTAGTCGGGCGCGGGCTTCATCTGCGCGTCGAGCACGGTGCCGTTCGCGTCGGGCGTGCCGCCGAACCATACGGGGGCAGTGATAAAACGCTCCATCATGTAACGCTCGGGCGGTCGCACGTCGCCTTCGTAGACATCGACCCCGGCGCTGCGCAGGCGCTTTTCGATGTCCATCAATTGGCGGTGCTGGCGGGCATAGAGGCCCAGGACCGGGCGATGGTGGAAGTCGCACAGTTGCAGCGCACGCAACTCCAGATCGCGCTCGCCCTTGAGCAGCCAATCGAGCGGCTTGCGATGGACTTCGGGGATGAACATCACCGAGGTTTGCACGGGTAGGCGAATACACCGAGGCCCGTGGTCGGTGGCCAGCCAGAAACTGACCTCCGTGCCTAACGGGGTATCGCGCCAATGCCGGGTCAGGACAAAACCCTGCTGTAAATCCACCGTACCGCACCTCAGGAATCGCTTTCAGGGCGTGATTCTACTCGGCATCTGTACAAACGCGGCAGGTTAACGCGCACGCAGAGCGCAATCGCATAAATTTGTTGCAGGACATTAATAACAATCACTATCATTTGCGTCGGAGTCGTATCCGCGCAGTGAGGAAGCGCAACGTCGCTGCCCCCTTCCTCATAAGTTAGCCGCCTGGATCGACCATGCCCCTCTGCAATCTTTTCGCTGCGCCATTTCGCCCGACCCTGCTCGCCCTTTGCTGCTCCGTGAGCCTTGCGGCACAAGCGGCAGCCCCAGCGGCCTCAGACAACGTGCTGGAACTGGGCGCCACCAACATCAATGTCCAAGCCCTTGCGCCCACGGCTCTGCCACCAGAGTTTGCAGGTGGCCAGGTTGCACGCGGCGGCCAACTGGGTGTGCTGGGCAACCAGGACATCATGGATGTGCCCTTCAGCATGTCCTCCTACACCGAAAAGCTGATTCGCGACCAGCAGGCGGAAACCGTCGGCGACGTGTTGCTCAATGACTCCTCCGTGCGCCAGGCCTCGGGGTATGCGAACCAGTCCCAGACGTTCATGATTCGTGGCCTGCCGTTGAATGGCGATGACATGTCCTATAACGGTTTGTACGGTGTCCTGCCGCGCCAGATCATTTCCACTGACGCCTTGGAGCGCGTGGAGGTATTCAAGGGCCCTAACGCCTTTATCAACGGCGTCACCCCCACCGGCTCGGGGATTGGTGGCGGCGTGAACCTGCAACCCAAGCGAGCCGATGATGTGCCACTGCGTCGTTTCAGCACCGACATCAGCAGTGATGGGCGGATTGGCGAACACTTGGATATTGGCCAGCGCTTCGGCGAAGACAACCGGTTTGGCGCACGGGTCAACCTGTCCCAGCGCGAAGGCGATACCGGGATTGATGATGAAAACCAGCGTTCGAAGCTGTTTGCCGTCGGCCTTGATTACCGCGGCGATGCTTTGCGGCTGTCCGGTGATTTTGTGTATCAGAAGCAGCGTATCAACGGTGGGCGTAACTCGGTGTTCCTTGGCACCATCACCCAGGTGCCGGATGCGCCGTCGGCAGACACCAACTACGCGCCAAGCTGGAGCAGTACCAACCTTGAAGACACCTTGGGGATGCTGCGCGCCGAATATGACCTGAATGAAAACTGGACCGCCTACGCGGCAGCCGGTGCCAAGCACAGCCGTGAAATGGGGCGCTACTCGTCAGTGACCTTGAGCGATAATCTCGGCAATGCCAGCGCCAGCGGCTCGACTATCGCCCACGAAGAAAACAATACCAGTGCCATGGGTGGCCTCAATGGCAAGTTCCACACCGGCCCGGTGAGCCATCGGCTCAACTTCGGCCTGGCAGGCATCTGGACCGAGGCGCGCAACGCCTATGTATTCGCCAGCGCAAAAACCCTGACCAATATCTACAACCCCGTGACCGGCGCGCCGCCGGCCCTCAACAGCCCACGCAATACCCCAGGTACCGACTTCAGCGATCCGACCATCACCGACAAGACATTCGTGCGTAGCGTCGCGGTATCCGACACCTTGGGGTTCTTCGATGACCGCCTGTTAGTGACCGTTGGTGCACGTCGCCAGCAGATGGTGGTGCAGAGTTACAACTACATGAGCGGTACCCGCACCGCCAACTATGACGAATCGATCACCACACCGGTCTACGGCATTGTGTTCAAACCGTGGGAGCACGTATCTCTGTATGCCAACCGCATTGAAGGCCTGGCTCAGGGCCCGACGTCGCCGCTCAAATCAGGCAACCTGACGGTCATCGGTGGCGGGCAAGCTTATGCGCCTGCCCGGTCCAAGCAGATCGAAGCGGGTGTCAAAGTGGACATGGGCACCTATGGCGCGACCCTGGGTGTATATCGTATCGAGCAGCCCGGCGCGGGTTATGCCGAGGCCATCGACGCCACCACCGCCCGCTACGTGCGGGAAGGTCAGCAGATCAACAAGGGCGTCGAGCTCAACGTATTCGGCGAACCGGTCAGCGGCCTGCGCTTGCTGGGCGGGGTGACCCTGATGAAAACCGAACTCAAGGGCACCCTCAACGGCGCCAACGACGGCAACCGTGCCATTGGCGTACCGTCATTCCAGCTCAACGCCGGGGTGGATTGGGATGTGCCCGGCCTGCAAGGCGTAAGCCTCAGCGGGCGTATGCTGCGCACCGGCGGGCAGTACGCCGACGCGGCCAACAACCTGAGCCTGCCGGCCTGGAACCGCTTCGACGTGGGTGCGCGCTACACCTTCGCCGTGGACAAGCGCGAGGTGACATTGGGTGCCACGGTAGAGAACGTCGCCAACGAGAAATACTGGGAGTCGGCCCAGGGCGGGTTCCTGAGCCAGGGGGATCCGCGAGTGGCGAAGTTGTCGGCGTCGATTGATTTCTAGAACGTGATTACGTTGGGGGGCTGATCTGCCCCCTTGCCCACCATCATACTGGTCGGGTTTCGCTCAGATAGGTTTCGATATTGCCCATCTGCTCATCCCAACCACGGGAGTTCATCTTGAACGCCTTCTGGCGCCGTGCCTCGGGAACCTGGTCGAAACCGGATTCGACAACCCGCAGCAGGATGCCGGGGGCGTGATCCTCGATGGTGAACTCCACCAGAGTCGGTGTTTCGTTGTCGTAGTCGATGCCCTCCTCTACCGCGAAGGGGTGCCACCAGAAAGAGAACAGGGTTTGCGGCAGGACGCGTTCGATCCTGGCCTTCCAGACCACATGTTCGTAGCCTGGGTAAGTAATTGGCGCTTCGATGGTTTGCCCGGCTACAAAGGTTTTGCCCTTGAGCGCGATACCGAACCAGCTGCCAAATTGCTCGGCATCCGTGAGAGCCTCCCAAACTTGTTTACGCGATGCATTGAGCAGGACTTTGCGTTCGATTCGATCTAATACGTGCATGAGTCACCTCCTTCTTTGAACAGTAGGCGACATCGACCAATGCGCAACCTTGCGTTGTGCGCGATGATGATGACCCTCTCCTTGACCTGGCCATAGGTTATGACTGACCCATTGAATGGAAGTTGCTTGTGCAAAGCTGTGCGCTATCAGGTGGACAGCCTGGACATGCCCATCAGCCACTGCCATTGCGACAGCTGTCGCAAGGCACACGCAGCTGCGTTTGTTGCCACTGCCGGGGTGATGCGCGAGCATTTTCGCTGGACGCACGGTGAAGAGCTTTTGGCATCCTTTGAATCCTCGCCGGGGAAACTCCGACGCTTCTGCTCGCGCTGCGGCTCACATCTGATTGCCGAACGGGGGCATCAGCCCCACGTGATCGTGCGGGTGGCGACGCTGGACGATGATCCCGGCGTCAGGCCCACCTCGCATATCTGGATGGCCCATGAGGTGCCATGGCTGGCCTATGAAGGCTTAGAGCGCTGGGACGAGTGGCAGGCCTGAGTCAGACGCGTGGGTCGCCTGGCGCTTTGGCTGGCGTCGCATACTGCGGCTTGAGATGACCTTCCTGGTCAAGCAACCAGGCATCCATGATCTGCCGCACAACCGGCCCAGCCACACGGCCTCCGGCCTCACCGTTTTCAATCATGACGGAAATCACGATTTTCGGATGTTCGGCCGGCGCAAAACCGACGAACAAGGCGTTATCGCGATGACGCTCCAGCGTCTTGTTGCGGTTGTAGCGCTCACCCTGCTTGATCGCCACTACCTGGGCGGTGCCGCTCTTGCCGGCGATGCGGTATTGGGCGCCTTGCGCTGCCGCCCGGGCGATACCGCGTGGGTCGTGCATCACCAATTGCATACCATGGTTGACCTGCTCCCAATCACGCGGGTCTTTTAAGACCACGTTGGGCATCGGGTTCTCATCCACCGGAGGCACGCCGTTGATGGTCTTGGCCAGGTGCGGACGGTTCCAGATGCCTTTATTGGCGATCAATGCAGTGGCTTGGGCCAGTTGCAGTGGTGTCACTTGCATATAGCCCTGGCCGATGCCAAGGATGACGGTTTCGCCTGGGAACCAGGGCTGGCGACGGGTCGCACGCTTCCAGGCCTGGGATGGCATCAGACCTGCGGACTCTTCGAACATGTCCAGGGACACCTTCTGACCAAGGCCGAACTCGGCGAGGTAGTCGTGCAGGCGATCGATGCCTAGCTTGTGGGCCAGGTCGTAGAAGTAAGTGTCGTTGGAACGCATGATGGCGGCGTCCATGTCTACCCAACCGTCGCCACTGTGGTTCCAATTGCGGTATTTGTGGTCAAAGTCCGGCAACTGGTAATAGCCAGGGTCAAACACCCGGGTTTGCGGGGTGACAACGCCACTGTCGAGACCCGCGATAGCAACTTCCGGCTTAATGGTTGAACCCGGCGCATAGAGCCCACGTAGCACGCGGTTGAACAGCGGCCGATCAATGGAATCGTGCAGCGCGGCGTATTCCTTGAAGCTGATGCCGGTGACGAACAGGTTCGGATCGAAACTCGGTTTGCTGACCATGGCCAGTACTTCACCGGTTTGCGGGTCCAGAGCCACGACCGAACCACGCCGGTCGCCCAGGGCTTCTTCCGCGGCTTCCTGAAGCTTGACGTCGAGGCTCAGGACGATGTTTTTGCCAGGGATCGGATCGGTGTGCTTGAGCACGCGTAGTACGCGCCCCTGGGCGTTGGTCTCGACCTCTTCATAACCGACATGGCCGTGCAGCTCGGCCTCATAAAAACGCTCGATCCCGGTTTTACCGATGGATTGGGTACCGCGGTACTCCACGGAATCAAGGGTCTTGGATTCTTTCTCATTGATGCGGCCGACGTAGCCGATGGAGTGGGCAAAGTGCGCACCCAGCGGGTAGTGGCGGACAAACTGGGGCTCGACGTCCACCCCTGGTAGACGGAACTCGTTGACGGCCAAAACAGCGATCTGTTCTTCGTTCAACTCATAGAACAACGTGACCGGAACAAACGGGTGACGAGCCTGCTTAAGCGCCTTATCGAACATGGCTCGGTCTTCGGCAGGCAGATGCAGCAAATTGACGATCGCGTCCAGCTCACCCTTAAGGTCGGTGGTGCGTTCACGGGTGATGGTCAGGTTGTAACTCGGACGGTTGTCGGCCAGGACTACACCATTACGGTCATAGATCAAGCCGCGAGTTGGCGTGATCGGCAGTACATGGACCCGGTTGTTTTCCGAGATCGTGGAGTGGTAGTCGTACTGCACCACTTGCAGAAAATACATACGCCCCACCAGGGCACAGGTGATGCCTACCACCAGCAGTGCACAGGCCAGCAAGCGTTTGTTGACCAGGCGGTTTTCTTTTTCGTGATCTTTGATAGGTATCGGTTCAGGCATTTCTACAGCATCTCGTTGGAAATTAGCGACGCCGCCTCCTGCGGGTAACGATCAGTCCTTGTGAAAATGTGCTGCACCATACCAAAAATGCAGAAACACTTTGCATTGATTTCCCCAACGGCACGTTATTTAAGCGAGAGTCCCAGAGGCAGCCGGCTTTTCGACCGCCCAAAACAAAACCCCTGTTTGCGTTAGCAAACAGGGGTTTTGGAATTTAATCTTGACGATGACCTACTCTCACATGGGGAAACCCCACACTACCATCGGCGATGCATCGTTTCACTGCTGAGTTCGGGATGGGATCAGGTGGTTCCAATGCTCTATGGTCGTCAAGAAATTCGGGTACTGAGTCGCGACCAGTTGGCCTCGCTTCAGCAAATTGGGTATGTGATAGTTTTCGGTGTTTTGTGAGCGTCGAACTTTCGGTTTAT
>NZ_JPRX01000001.1:1067788-1143471 GCF_000737955.1 Pseudomonas sp. BRG-100
AATTTCGACTGCGCCGGAAGTGGGGCGAATTATAGGCTTCCAGAATCTGCCGTCAACTCTTAATTTTGGTTTTCTATTAAATCCGCGGCAAACTCAAGAATTACACTATATAGACAACCACTGCGTGCGATTTGAGCAATATATTGCTCATCGCTTGACAGTTAAGCATCATAGCGTCTTCTGCTTATTGACTACGACCTCAGAAGAGCCCTCTCAATGACCACTTCACCCCGCAGCCTGGCCTCGGCACTGTTTCCCGTCGGCCTGCTGTTGATCGCCATGGCCTCCATTCAATCCGGGGCATCATTGGCCAAGAGCATGTTTCCCGTTGTCGGCGCACAAGGCACCACCGCCCTGCGTTTGATTTTTGCCAGTGTGATCATGCTGCTCATATTGCGACCATGGCGCGCCAAGCTGACGGCCAAGTCACTGCGCACAGTGATCATCTACGGGATGGCGCTAGGTGGCATGAACTTCCTCTTCTATATGTCACTGCGCACTGTCCCCCTGGGAATTGCCGTAGCGCTCGAATTCACAGGCCCGCTTGCTGTAGCTATCTATGCCTCGCGCCGAGCTGTCGACTTCGTGTGGATTGCTCTGGCGATCATTGGCCTGCTTCTGTTGATTCCGACGGACAAGGCCAGTAGCGGCATTGATCTGATAGGGGCCGCTTACGCGCTGGGCGCCGGCGTATGCTGGGCGCTCTACATTTTGTTCGGCCAAAAGGCGGGAAATGACAATGGCGTCCAGACCGCCGCGCTCGGGGTAATGATTGCCGCCCTCTTCGTTGCACCGATCGGCATCGTGCATGCCGGCGCCGCGCTGCTGACGCCGGCACTGATCCCTGTCGCCATCAGCGTGGCGATTCTGTCCACTGCCCTGCCCTACACCCTTGAGATGGTCGCACTAACACGCCTTCCCGCCCGTACTTTCGGCACACTGATGAGTATCGAGCCGGCGTTCGGCGCCCTCTCCGGCCTGTTTTTCCTGCACGAGCATCTATCGCTCGCCCAGTGGCTGGCCATCACCTGCATTATCCTGGCCTCGGTCGGTGCCACTTTGACGATGCGCCACGAATCCAAACCACTGGTACCCGCCGACTGATCATCTTTAACCCCAGCTCTGGTATTTGCCGCTCATTTAGGCCATGTTTAGGCCGTAACCGAATGTCATTCATGGAGAATTTCGACACGGACTGCATGAACGCTTCGCTCGAGAGCGAGTAAAGCAGCCCTGTTCTTTGCAGGGCGGCTATTAAGGATGGGAATGAAACGAATTTTGATACTGTTGCTGGTTGTGGGCATCGCGGGGTGTGCCGCCACCACTAAAACAGAAGTGAAACGCGGTAAAAAAGGACTGCATATCAACTGTTCGGGCCTGTCCTCCTCCTGGGACCAGTGCTACACCAGTGCCGCCAATTCATGCGGCGCCAAGGGTTATCGAGTGATTGCCAAGTCCGGCGACAACTCCGAAGAGCCAGGGGACTATCCCTTCGGTCTCAACCCTGCCGGCTATACCAGCCGCAGCATGATCGTCATCTGCAAATAGCTGCCCGAGCAGTCTCCCTGACTGCTCATCTTAAATTTCCACACAGGCCAGGCGATTTACGACATGGCGACTAAACTCCTGCTCGATCATCGAGCCAATGGAGTTCCCATGACGCACAACAACAAAATCGTATTGGTGGTAGGCGCCGGTGACGCAACCGGCGGCGCCATAGCCAAGCGCTTTGCCCGAGAAGGTTACATCGCCTGCGTTACCCGTCGTAGTGCCGACAAACTGCAACCACTGGTAGACAGCATTCAATTGGCGGGCGGGCAAGCCCATGGCTTTGCCTGTGATGCACGTAAAGAAGAAGACGTGATCGCACTGGTAGAGCAAATCGAAACGGAGCTGGGGCCCATTGAAGCGTTCGTCTTCAACATCGGTGCGAACGTGCCTTGCAGCATTCTGGAAGAAACCGCACGCAAGTACTTCAAGATTTGGGAGATGGCGTGTTTCTCCGGCTTCTTGAACGCGCGCGAAGTCGCCAAGCGTATGGCCACCCGTAAACGCGGCACCATCCTGTTCACCGGCGCCACTGCCGGCTTGCGTGGGGCCGCGGGATTTGCCGCATTCGCCGGGGCCAAACATGGTATCCGCGCCCTGGCCCAAAGCATGGCGCGGGAATTAGGCCCGATGAACATCCACGTCGCCCATGTAGTAGTCGATGGCGCCATTGATACCGAGTTCATTCGCGAAAATTTCCCGCAAAAATATGCCCTCAAGGATCAGGACGGCCTCCTCAACCCTGACCACATCGCCGAAAACTACTGGTACCTGCACAGCCAGCCCCGGGACGCCTGGACGTTCGAGCTGGACCTGCGCCCCTGGAACGAACCCTGGTAACACGCCCCTATAACAATAAGCAGCGAGTATCGACCATGAGTAAAACCCTGGAATTTTTCTTTGATCTCGGTAGCCCCGCGACTTACCTGGCCTATACCCAACTACCGGCACTCTGCACCGAGACCGGCGCGCATCTGGTCTATCAACCGATGCTGTTGGGCGGCGTATTCAAGGCTACTGGCAACGCCTCACCGATCACTGTGCCGGCCAAGGGTCGCTACATGCTGGATGACTTGGCGCGCTACGCCAAACGCTACAATGTACCGCTCAGGTTCAACCCGCACTTTCCCATCAATACACTGGTACTGATGCGCGCAATCACCGGCATACAAATCCATGAGCCTGAGCGCTTCTCCGACTTTATCGACTGCCTGTTCCGCGCCCTCTGGGTGGAAGGCCGACACCTGGGCGATCCCGAGGTCGTGGCCCACGTGCTGACCGAGCATGGGTTCGACCCAGAGCAGGTATTGGCCCTGTCCAATGATGAAGCCGTCAAAAGCGCGCTCAAAGACAAAACCGAACAAGCCGTTAAACGCGGCGTGTTCGGTGCCCCCAGCTTTTTTGTAGGCAATCAGCTGTTTTTTGGTCAGGACCGGCTGGATTTCGTGCGCGAAGCCCTCAGCTAAATATCGCTTGCAGCCGGCACAGGCCGGCTGCTGCCAATCAAATAGCTGTGGTACGCACCTGCAACCACTCAAGCGCCGCACCACTGAGCAACGGGCTCAAGCGCTCACGCACCTGGGCGTGATAGGCGTTGAACCATTCGCGCTCATCCGCCGTCAGCAACGACGGTTCCAGGCAACGGGTGTCAATCGGGCACAAGGTCAGGGTTTCGAACTTGAGGAACTCCCCAAACTCGGTCTTGCCCGCTTCACGGTTCAACACCAGGTTTTCGATGCGTACACCCCAACGACCAGGGCGATAAGTCCCCGGCTCGATGGAAGTAATCATCCCGGCTTGCATCGCTGTTTGTGGCGCGGCAGCGGCCTGGTAGGCAATAACCTGCGGCCCCTCATGCACATTGAGGAAATAACCTACGCCATGACCTGTACCGTGACCGTAGTCCACCCCTTCGGCCCAGATCGGCGCACGGGCAATCGCATCCAGCAACGGTGAGAGAATACCTTTGGGGAAGTGTGCACGGGACAGGGCAATCACACCCTTGAGTACCCGCGTGCAATCGCGCTTCTGCTCATCACTCGGGGTACCGATGGGCACCATCCGCGTGATGTCCGTGGTGCCGCCCAGGTACTGGCCACCGGAATCGATCAATAGCAGGCCATCGCCTTCAATCAGGGCATGCTCTTGTTCAGTCGCGTGGTAATGCGGCATGGCGCCGTTGGCGTTGAACGCAGCAATGGTGTTGAAGCTCAGCGACACATAGCCAGGGCGGCAGGTACGCGCCGCAGTCAAGTGTTCGTCGATCGTCAGTTCGGTAATGCGCTCGCGGCCCAGGGCGCTGTCGAGCCAGGCAAAAAATTCGCACAACGCAGCGCCATCCTGCTCCATGGCCTGACGAATATGTTCCGCGTCCGCCAGGCTCTTGCGGGATTTTGCGAGCGTAGTCGGGTTGAGTCCTTCAACCAGCTTGACGCCGGCATCGAGATTTTCCAGCAAGCCGGCCGTCACGCGTACGGGGTCCACTTGCAAACTGGCCCCCGACGGTACGGCACGCAGTGCATCGGCCACTTCGCTGTAGTCGCGCAACGTCACGCCATCCTGCTCGAGCATCACCCGCAACTCGGCATCGACCTTGCCCAGCGCGACAAACAACGTAGCCTGCTGTTGGTTGATCAACGCAAAAGACACAAACACCGGGTTGAAGGACACATCACCGCCACGCAGGTTGAACAACCAGGCGATGTCGTCCAGCGTCGCGATGAAATGCCAATCGGCGCCCTTGTCTTTCAAGCTGGCGCGCAGTGCGGCGAGTTTCTCGCCACGGCTGACGGTGGCTTGAGGCGGCAGATGCTGGTAGATCGGCTGGTTTGGTAGCGTCGGGCGGTCTTGCCAGACTTCGTCGAGCAGGTCGATATCAGTGCGCAAGCGGGCGCCGCGCTCGGCCAGCTTGCCCCCCAGAGTACGTGCCGAAGCCACGGCCATGACCGCACCGTCCACAGCCACTACGCCACCTTCAGGGGTTTGCTCGGCCAGCCATTCCAACGGCCCAGGCTGGCCCGGTTGCAGCTTTACCAACTCAATGCCACTGCCCTTGAGTTCCTTGGTCGCCTGCTCCCAGTAACGGCTATCGGCCCAGACCCCGGCAAAATCCGCCGTGACGATCAGTGTCCCCACCGAACCATGGAACCCCGACAACCATTGGCGCCCCTGCCAGTAGCCCGGCAAGTATTCGGACAAGTGCGGGTCAGCCGATGGCACCAGCAGGGCGTGAATGCCCTCGCGGCGCATCAGTTCACGGGTATGCGCCAGGCGCTGGGGAACCGTTCCATGGGTCAAAGGCTGCGTACTCATTGTGTCTCCTGCTAACCACGAATAATTGTTATATGTTGCCAATGATAAATCAGACCGCCCAAAACGCCGGGGCGCTGGCCAATGCTGCCTTGATCAACTGTGCGGCTTCGTCGATGTCCTGTTCGGTGGTAAACCGGCCCAGGCTCAAGCGAATGGTACGACCGGCGGTGCAAGCATCATGCCCCAGGGCCAGAAGCACATGGGACGGTGCGTTGCTTGCCGAATTGCACGCCGAAGTCGCGGAAAAGGCAATGCCCGCGCTCAGTGTGGCAGAGTTGAACTCACCCTCGCTGAACGTCAGGCTCAGAGTATGTGGAATACGCTGAGTTGGGCTGCCATTGAGGCGCAAGCCGGTAACTGACGTCAGGTGATCCAGCAGGCGCTGGCGCAACGCTGCAATCCGAGCCTTCTCATCAGCAAAGGACGCTGCCGCCAAGGCAAACGCCGTCCCCATGCCGGCAATCTGATGGGTCGCCAGGGTGCCAGAACGCAAGCCCCCTTCGTGTCCACCGCCATGAATCTGCGCCAGCACTTTCTGCTGCGCCAAAGGCCCGACATACAACGCGCCGATACCTTTGGGGCCGTACAGCTTGTGCGCGGAGAATGACATCAAATCCACCGGCCACAGGCCCAGGTCGATGGCTACCTTGCCAGCCCCTTGCGCCGCGTCCACATGAAACAACGCGCCATGCTCACGTACCCGCGCACCGATGGCCGGGATGTCATTCAGGGTGCCCAGCTCGTTATTGACCAGCATCAGCGAGACCAGGAAGGTGTCCTCGCGCAGGGCTTCGCTGACCGCTTCGACGCTGATCAAGCCGTCCGCATCCGGCACCAGGTAGGTCACCGCCACGCCGGCTTCCTGCAGTTGCCGCGCAGTATCCAGTGTGGCCTTGTGCTCGATCTGGCTGGTGATGATATGCCCACCCGCCACACCCCGGGCCTGGGTCACTCCCTTGAGCGCCAGGTTGTTGGACTCCGTGGCGCCGGAGGTCCAGACGATCTGCTCCGGCTGGGCGCCGACCAGTTCAGCGACCTGGCGACGCGCCTGTTCAACCGTGTGCCGGGCCGCCTGGCCGAATGCATGGGAACTGGACGCCGGGTTACCAAAATTGGCATTGAAGCCCAGGCACTCGACCATCACCTGGATAACCCGCTCATCCACCGGCGTGGTAGCGGCGTAGTCAAAATACAACGGACGTTTATTCATGACGTTAGAACTCGCAGAGCGTGCTCCCGAAAGCAGCGTCTCGGGGGGGCATCGACCGGAACAGAGGTCGTCAGGTTTAACCGATCGAATGCCATTAAAGAAGGTAACTTTATTTAAATGTGCGTAGGAACGCTCCTGGAATTGAGCTTAACAGGCTGAAGTAGCTCCATGGCAAACAAAAAGCCCGAGGTTCCTTAAGGGAATCCTCGGGCTTTTTATCGTAAGAGGCCGGCTCAACTGGGGCGACCATGCAGGACTACGCTGCGCTCGGCGTTCATTTCACCCTGGCGATCAAAAGAGAAAGGCTTCTGTGGCTGGCCAAGCAACGCAGCGCGCTGCTGCTGATATTCGTCAAACGACAAGCCGCGACGGCTCAGCGCCTCCAGGGCCAATTGCCTGGTCTCCTCGGCGGTGTATGGACGCAATTCCGGGGCTGGATGGGACGCACATCCGGCAAGGACAGAGGTAACAAGTAGCAGCGAAACAGCGAGGAAACGGTTCATGGCGGCGGCTCTGCGAGAGGGGGTTCAAGTCAATGAACACAGGCTACTCCCGGTCCTTCTCGGTGAAAAATCATCGCCCGTGATAGTCGCTATCAACCGGCACGCCACCTTCAACAATCAGCTGCTAATATTCCTTAAAGATCTATAAATATGCAAACACATCCATTTACGGAATAAATCATTTTCTCTATAAATAGCTTCACACGTCAGCAACTGTGCAGTGGCAACAGCCAACCCCAAAACTGGGGTCAGACAACAACTCCCTTTCTCGGCAGCGAGCGCCATACCCATACAGATCAAAGCCTGAACCCGTTGGTACAGCCCTTGTTCAACCTACTTCACCTCTGTTGCTCAGTACCCCGCCGTTAAAATTGAGCCAGTCCCTGCCGATCCCGACGTTCTACTCCTGAGAGAGGTGCCCATGCAGCTTTTGACCCTACCGCCCTCGCCCGCCCTTGCGACCTCGATCCGCGCCACGGCCCAGGTCTTCGAAGACCCCAAATCCCAGGCACTGCTCGACCATATCCAACAAGTGGCGCCCAGCGAAGCCAGCGTGCTGATCATCGGCGAGACCGGCACCGGCAAAGAGCTGGTGGCGCGGCATATCCACAACCTCAGCGCTCGGCGCAACCGGCCGTTCGTAGCGGTGAACTGCGGGGCGTTCTCTGAATCCCTGGTGGAAGCCGAGTTGTTCGGCCACGAGAAAGGCGCGTTTACCGGCGCCCTCAGCGCCAAGGCCGGCTGGTTCGAAGAGGCAGACGGCGGCACCTTGTTTCTCGATGAGATCGGCGACCTGCCGATGGCCATCCAGGTCAAACTGCTGCGGGTGTTGCAGGAGCGCGAAGTGGTGCGCCTGGGCTCACGCAAAAGCATACCTATTGATGTAAGAGTCCTGGCCGCCACCAACGTACAACTGGAAAAGGCCATCAACGCCGGGCATTTTCGCGAAGATCTGTACTACCGCCTCGATGTGGTCAGCCTGGAGCTGAGCCCGCTGCGCGAGCGCCCCGGCGATATCCTGCCGCTGACCCGCCACTTTATCCAAGCCTACAGCCAGCGTCTGGGCTACGGCCCGATCACCATCAGCAGCGAGGCCGAGCACAAACTCAAGCGCTACAGTTGGCCGGGCAATATTCGCGAGCTGGAAAACGTGATTCACCACACCTTGCTGATCTGCCGCAACGGCGTGATCGAGCGCGACGATCTGCGCCTGTCGAATATGCGCATCGAGCGCCAGGACGACAGCCAGCACGCCACCGACAACAGCGCCGAAGCCTTGCTTGCGCGGGCGTTTCAAAAGCTCTTCGAGGAACAGGCCGGCGCCCTGCATGAAAAAGTCGAGGACGCTTTATTACGCGCCGCTTACCGCTTCAGCCATTACAACCAAGTACACACCGCCAACCTGCTGGGCCTGAGCCGCAACGTTACGCGCACGCGCCTGATCAAGATCGGCGAGCTGGCGGTAAACAAACGCCGGCCCGGGCAAACGCTGCTGGGCGAACGGATGCTGCATTTATCCATTTAAGCGGCAGTGCAAAGCATCGTCCTGACTGCGCTCAAAACTGCGCAACACCTGGAATGATCCGAAGGTCACAGCCGTCGCTTGATGCGCGCGGATCAGTGTCCAGAAATCTTCGTCGCCGTGCTCGAAACGCTTGAAGGCTGCTTCTCCGTCCTCGCGGGATTGCCATTGCAGGTAATTGAGCACCCGCCGCCCATCATCGCTGACCTGCACACTGGCACTCAGAAAGCCACCATGGCTTGCCGCGAGGCGCTCGCTCTGGGTGGTCAAGGCCGCCACCAGGGCTGATTGCTGGCGGGGCTCGATCTGAAATTCGATCAATTGAGTGAAGCTGCGATTTTTCTCTGATACCTGCATGAGCACTCCCCTTTCTCTGTAGGCAGAATCTTGCGATTCGATGTCACGCAGGGTAAAACCTCTAGTTAAGTCGAGGTCAAGCACTGTTTGGGAGTCTTACATGCTCAGCAACGAACTCAGCGTCGGTCAGTTGGCCGCCCGCAGCGGCATAGCGGTCACCGCCCTGCACTTCTACGAATCCAAAGGGCTGATCAAGAGCAATCGCAATGCCGGCAATCAACGGCGATATCCACGGGACGTACTGCGCCGGGTGGTGCTGATCAAAATTGCCCAACGCCTGGGCATTCCGCTGGCGACCATTGGCGAGGCATTGCGGGCCCTGCCCGATGGGCGCACACCGAACGCTCACGACTGGGAACGGCTGTCGGCCTTGTGGCGTCAAGATCTGGATGAGCGCATCAACAAGCTGACGCTGCTGCGCGACAAGCTCAATGGTTGTATCGGGTGCGGGTGCCTGTCGATGGAGGCATGTCCGTTGCGCAATCACGATGACCAGCTGGGTGAGCGTGGCCCTGGTGCGCAACTGCTGGAGCCCACGCTTGATTCCGATCGGTAAAGCCGGTTGCGCAATGCAACGTGACCTATAGTGAAAAGGCTGTGACTCCATAACCACAATCAAAGGAGAACGTTATGAGCGTTAAACCTATTCCCGAGGGTTACCACGGCATTACTCCCTACCTGGGCATCAACGAGGCCGCAAAGGCGATAGATTTCTACAAAAAGGCCTTTGGCGCCTCGGTGTTCATGCGCTTGGACATGCCCGACGGCAGGGTCGGCCATGCGGAGCTGCGTATTGGCGAAGCGGTGATCATGCTGGGCACGCCCTGTGACGAAACGGCCCTGCGCAATCCCGACTCACATCCCAGTGTCGGTTTGCACCTGTATGTGAATGACGTGGACGCACAATTCAAACAGGCGGTTGATGCCGGCGCCAGCGTAGTGTCCGAGCCGCAGGATCAGTTCTATGGGGATCGCTCGGCGAGTGTGAAGGATCCGTTCGGTCACCTCTGGTTCCTGGCCACCCATAAGGAGGACCTGACCGAGGAGCAAATCCGCCAGCGTGCCATGCAGATGTTCAAGCAAAATTAACCCTGTGGGCGTGAGCTTGCTCGCGCCTGCAACACGCCACGCCTTGCCCCAGGTTCCAGCCGGCCAACACGCGTGGCCTGCTCCGGCAAGCTAAAGGCCTGTGTGGAGTCTGGAACACTTCAAGGGTTTGTCGATCTGACACCCCGGTACGCATTGCGCCCCAGCCATACCGTCATGACCAACAAGGCGGTCAATGGCAGCCCATGGAACAACACGATCACCTGGGCCGGCGTCCACGTCACATAGAACGGCCCGACCACCAGCATGCCCACGCCAAAACCGGCCATCTGGATCAGGGTCAAGAGGCTGAACAGCGGCAAGCGCAAGCTATCGGGCTCGCTTTGCGCACGGGAGATCAACGCCACCTCGGACAATCCATCGCCCAGCCCTGCCCACACCACCAGCAACAGCGCCAGCCACAGTTCGGTCTGCTGGAATGTCAGGATAAAGCCGCTGGACATCAACGCCACACCGAGCATGAACAAGCGCTCCATGCCTTGAGTGCCACGACCTTTCAACACTGCACTGGCGATGCGCGCGCCAACAAACTTGCCACAGGCCCACACGGCCAGCAGATAGCCCATGACCGTCTTGGCCGTGTCCGGTGAAATGTACTGCGACAGCACTGGCCAGCCGACGTTATGGGCCGCGCTGCCAAGGGTGTCGAGCATGCTGATCAGCAACATCGCAGCCAGCACCGGCGCACCGCGCAACCCCTTGGTCAGCTCGTGCCATTCGGCGGCCAGCCCGCGATGCGCGGCAACGGCAACGCTAAACAACGCGCGCAAGGGCAAGACCAGGCAAGCGGCAATCACATAGGTGCCGATGTTGACGGCAAACACCGCTTCAAATCCGCCCGTGGCGATCAGCAAGCCGGAGAGCAAACTTCCGAAGACCGCGCCGGTGGCGGCCGCCGAGGTGATCCATGCATTGGTATTCACCCGCTGCTCCAGCGCGACCCAGGTGGGCAACTGACTGTTGAGGCCAATGGCAAACAGCGAATTGCACAGGCCGATACCGAAGGCGATAAAGGGAAGAAGGGTGAGTTGATGGGCCGGTAACAACACCAGCAGCGGCGTCAGCAACAGCGCCCGGGCCAGGTCCAACCCCGCCAACGTCCCACGCCCGGCAAACCGCCGAAAAAACGGGATGCCAAACAGGCTGGCGACAATCCCGCCGGTGACCCGGCACGCCAGGAAAATGCTGACAAACACTACGCTCTGGCTGAGCCAGTACACATAAGTGGACAACGCCACCATGTTGAGGAACGCGCCAAAATCCGACACACCGCGAGCAAAGATGATCAGGCGAGCGTTGCGGGTCGACAGATTCAGTTGTTGATGGTGGCTCATGCAGGCTGTGCCTCCTCGACACTGCGCAGGCTTACCAAGAGCACATCGCGCCAGGCCGGTGCCGTCTCCACCCGCGGTCGCACCTCCCCGGCCCGATGGTAGAACCCACGGTCGTTGATCACGATAGTCTCCAGAAATTTCTCCATCGGCAGTTGCAGCAGCCGGCTGTGCTCCGTTTCGTCGGCAAACACCTCCGACACCACCGGCACCGTGTTGCATTCGCCAATAAAGTGCATGAACACCCAATCCAGGCCGTCCTGGTGAATCCCCGAAGTGGTCGGGCTGCTCGATGGCCCATCCGCCCGCACCCGGAACTGATGGATATCGATCGTATAGGTCTGTTCGCCCAGGTGCGGGGTAATCACTGCAAGGTCCGTCGCCAGCAGCTTCTGCATGAGTGGGTGCTCGATAAAGCCCTCCTCGCTATAGCTCAGGTGGTTCACGCCCTGGCGATAGTTCACCGCGTAGGTGACCGGCGATTTGAACGCCGTATTCCTGTCGATCTGCAATTGCCGTGACGGTAACAGACGATAGCGCAAGATGCGCCGTTCGCGGTGGGTGTAAGTCCTGAACGCCTCGTCGCGCACCAGGTTATCCCAATACGCGCGAAAGCTTTGCTCCTCACCCGGTTCAACTTTGACCAGTTCGCGAAAGTCCGGGCGATGACAGAAGTGATGTTCGCGCAAAAGCGCCGAAATCTGAGGGATGTCCATATCGCTATCCTGCAACCGGTGGATCGATGAGGATGCGCAGGTGTTGCTGCAACGCATCGTGCAAGGCATGGGCGTCGGCGGCATTGCCAACCTGGGCCCAGCATTTGAGCAAATAATGCTCCTCGATATCCGCGTCAATATAGTGGCCGGGGTCCTGCGGGGCATATTCCAGCACCGAGCGGTGTTGGTCCAGGAACTGCAGGCCGTCAATACCCCTGAAAAGGCCACTGTGCTGCGGATAAATCGCCAGCATCGCGTAGTGTTGCCGCGCCTCGGCGTTCTTATGTGCGCCGGCCTCCAATTGTGCATTGATGCCCTTCTCGCCCAACAACAATCCCATGTACAACTGATAAGGATCGACACCGGCCAAGTCGCGGAACGCCGAGTTCACATACAGTCCGCCCAGGCGTGGGTTGATCTCGATAACCACCGGCCCTGCGTCCGTCATGCGAAACTCGAAATGCACCACAGCGTTGGTCAGGCCCACCGCGTGCAGGCAGTCCACCGCGTACTGGCGGATCTGCTCACACTGGGCCTGGCTGAACGACGTCGGCGGGGAAATCAGCAGGTTTTCAAGGACGGTGCCGCTGCGCTCGGTCAGCAGCAGTTTTTCATTGATCAGCAGCGGATGGACACGCTCGCCGGCAATCACACATTCCACACTGCCTTCGATGCCAGGAATATAACCTTCCAACAGAATGCTGCGCCCTGGCAGGTATTCACGCCGCAGCCCACCCTCAGGCGGCAGGGCGTGCGCACAGCCGTAGAAGTCCGCATAAGCGGCGGCGCCATGATCACTCACGAAATGCCGATAGTGGCTGCGTAGCTCCTCCCAGTTCGAGCATTTTTTGATAAACGCCGAAGCCCCGCCAAAGGGCGGTTTGGCGATCAGTGGATAACCCACGCGCTCGGCGCCTTGCTGGAGTTCCTGTTCGTTGTTGCACAGCACGAACGGTACCGAACGCAACTCATGCTGTTTCAACACGCGGCGCATCAAGAACTTGTTATTGCACGCCGCAATCGCCTCTGGGTGGCTGTAGACCAAGCCCAACCGCTGACACGCCTGCGCAACGATACAGCCCACCTCCCCTTGTGCGGACGGGTGCCCGGCCTGGCAGAAAATCCCCCGCACCTGATAACGCCCGTCCAACTGTCCGACCAACTCCAAGATGGACTGCTCACTGAGCGTTTCGAGCAGGAACACTTCGTCACTGTCGTCCCTGAGTCGTTGCAGGTGCTTGCGCCCCGCCACGGCGGCCGTCAAACACGCCAAGCCGTGGGCGCGGGCCACCGTGAAATGCGGTTCCCGGTAGCGGTAGCGAGCGCAAGCGCTGTCATCCACATCAATAAACAGAATCGCACCCTGTTTCATACCGCATCCTGCCAACTGCACCATTGGCCCTCCCAGTTGCGAAAACGGTAAGTACGCTGCCCATCGCGAACTTCAAAATGCGGTAAGTCTTCAGGTTTTTCAAAGTCCAACAACGGCACGGTGAACTTGCCTTGTGCGTGAGGAAGTACATATTCGGGCAGGGCAATATTGGATACGCGGCGTTTGAGCCGATCCATTATGACGATGGCTTGGCTGATCGAGGCCTTATACTCTGAAGCACCGGGTGAAAACGGCATGAAGTGATATAAGTAATAGGGCTTTACGCCCAGACGATAAAGATCAATGAATAATTTATGCAACGTCGCTTCATCATCATTCACGCCACGCAACAGCGGCATGTTAGAGAATACTATCGGCACCACGCCCTGAATCCGTTTAACCGCGAGGGCAAAATCAGCACTGAGTTCAAGCGGGTGGCAGACATGCACACCAAATGCATTGACTTTGTACTTGTGCAGCATCGCCACCAACTCATCGGTCACGCGAAACGGGTTGAAACTCAAGGCCCGCGAATGAATGCGTATCAGCAGGTCATCACGAATGCCGCGCAATGCGGCCAGCATCTCCTCAAGCTTGCGGTCGGCCAGCATCAGTGGGTCACCGCCACTGAGAATCACCTCTTCAATCGCCGGGTTAGCGCGGATGTACTCCACCGAATCCTTGAACGAGTCGGTGTTGGCGTTAGCTTTGTCGGTGCCCACCTGCAGCGTGCGCAGCGCCTCGAAACAGAACTGGCAATAGGCATTGCAGGTGTTGGTGGTGCGCAGGATCACGCGGTTGTCGTACTTGTGCTGGCAGATGGGCGTCTTCATCTCATGATTGAGTTCCCAGTTTTCGGAACTGCCGTCATAGTCGCCCTGCACCTGTTCGCTCCAGTACGGTACTACCTGGCGCCACAGTGGGTGGTCCATCACTTCGCCGGTGGTGAGTGAACGCTTGATCAAATCAATATAGTAAGGCGTGATCTGCATCTTGCGATCTTGCAGGTTGTGCTCGATATGCGCCGTTGTGGCCTCGCCCCATCCACCGCAGGCATTGCGCAGTGCAGGTTCATCGCGGATGGCATTCTTCTGCTGCCAACGCCAGTCTTGCCACTGAACTGAACGATGCATGGCTTGATCAAAAATCGACATGAGTTTGAACTCTCTGTTAAGGCATAGGGACGCGTACTTTTCCAGCGCAGGAAAAGTATTATTCGCAGCAATGGCAATCGACGGACATACGACAGACCACGATCAAGTAACTAATTTGATCACCGGCACCAGAGAGATATAACAGTTCGCCACTTGAGGGCGCGAATAAACGACTAGCACGGTCATGCAATCAACTTCCTTTTTATAATATTTCGACTTCCAAGTCCGCACCCACTAAAGCCGATACCCGCCAATGTGTCAATACAATAAACTTGTAATTTGTCTGGAATTAACCTGCCCCCGCGCCAACACCCTTTAATGACAAGGGGGGGCTTTCGTTCAAGCCAAGCTATTTGAAAAACAAATAATACTGAAAGCAACGCGCGCCGCTGTTATAGAGAGCGTTATTTCTACTTATATAACTACGTAGCCGCACTTCCGCTGAGCCAGGGGTTGGGCGCGAGGCAGTGGCGCTCAAATGCATGGCTGATGACGAAATCACCCAGCGGCATGATCACGTCCCTGGAGGTCAGGCCCGGCCTCACGCAAGCCGCTGAACGCTTGCAGGCTGGTGTATTGCGTGTTCGATCAGCTCTCAAATGCGGCCTGAATGTGAACCTGAAACATTTTCTTTCATATGCGCCTTAGGGATTTCTCATTCTCATTCGTCTTAATTTAGATACAGCCCGTCGCGTCAGCAAAAGCTACGACTGGCCTTTTCCGGGCTTTCATTGCCCCCTTCGCTCAAGACCCTCATTCATATGTCGAAGAAGTCACGCTCCAAACTCTGGTTTCTCGTACATAGCTGGCTGGCGTTGCCCATCTGGTTCTTTGTACTGATCGTCTGTGTCACCGGCACCCTGGCCGTGGTGAGCCAGGAAATCGTGTGGCTGGCCAACCCGGATATCCGTGCGAGCAAGCCGTCGGATGACGCCCAGCCACTGAGCTTTGACCAGGTGATCGCGGCCATCAAGCGCGATGAGCCCAAGGCAATCGTCCAGTCCATCATTCGCCCGGATGAGTCGCACTTCGCCCTGAGCGTCGGCCTCAGCTACCCGGATGGGCGCTCGGTGGACGTCTACGCCAACCCCTATACCGGAGCGATCCAGGGCATCAGCCCCTCGTTCAACTTCCAGCAATTTACCCGCGCGCTGCATGGCTGGTGGCTGGTGCCGTTCACCAATGGGTACAGCTGGGGCTGGTACCTGGTATCCGCGCTGGGCTTGCCACTGCTTGCCTCGCTGATCACCGGGCTGGTGGTGTACAAACGCTTCTGGAAAGGTTTCCTGCGCCCTACCCTGCGTATCCGACACGGTGCGCGGATCTTCTGGGGCGACTTTCACCGCCTGAGCGGCATCTGGTCCATCTGGTTTATCGCGGTCATTTCAATCACCGGCACCTGGTTCCTGATCGAGGCGGCCTTGAGCGACAACCAGATATCCATTTCCAGTGAGCCCATCGTGCCGGTGATTGCCCGTGAAAAGGTGCCATTGTCGGCGTCGGGCGTCCCGGCACCGATGATCCCTATCGATAAGGCCATCGACATCGCCGCCGAAAAAATCCCGGGGCTGGACGCCAGCTTTGTGTTCATGCCAAGCAACGCGTACAGCCACCTCCAAATCGGCGGGCGCGGCTGGTACCCGTTGATGTTCCAGACCGCGCAACTGAACCCCTATGACGGTGAAATTGCTGTCTCGAACCTGTTGTCCGACCGCACCCCCCTGGAGTTCGTCACCGAGTCGATGCGCCCGTTGCATACCGGTGACTTCGGCGGTTTGTGGATCAAGTTGATCTGGGCCTTCTTCGGCCTGGTGCTGAGCATGATGGTATTGAGCGGCTTGCTGATCTGGACCAAGCGCACGGCCCTGGCCACCCTCAATGCCCTCAAGCGCGAAGCCAAGACGCAACGTCAACCCGCTTCTATCCCGGCCATGCACGCCAAAACCTCGGAGGCACAGCGATGAGCAAGGTCGCGACCGTACCGCCATCCCCCCTGCGCGCCTTCTGGCTGAAATGGCGTTTTCACATCAATGTTCTGCTGTTGCTGATACCCCTGGGGTTCATGCCCAAGTACTTCGCCGACGCCGCACTGTTTCGCGGGGATACCGGCATCGGCGAGCGCGTAGCCGGGCAAGTGCAAGTCGGCCCCTGGAGCCTGACCCTGGCCGAGTTCCGCAATGAAGGCCCGAGCCCAAACCCGGCCGGGCCGATGAAATTCTTCAACGCCGCCCTGTGTGACACCTGCGCCAACGAAGTCAAGGCCACCTACCTGCGTATCGGTAAACCCCGCAGCCTGCGCGCCGCCGGGGTGATCTTCTTCGGTACGCCATACCGCATGGGCGCCGCCCTGCCGGTGCCGGAACGCACACCAGTGGACGCCGAAGTCTGGGTGACCATGGAAGGCTGGGACGGCAGCATGCACCAGGGTTCCATCCCGCTGAACCAGGCTTCGCCTGCCACCATTGCCTGGCTGAACAAGCAAGGAGTCAAACCATGACGTTCAAGCGCCTGACCCGCGCCGCACTGTTACTGTGCGCCGGCTTGAGTACCACCGCCTTTGCCCACAACCCGATGTGCGAATGCAAGGAAATCCCCGGCGAGCAGATCCAGTGCAAAGGCGGTTTTTCCGACGGCAGTGGCGCACCCGGCGTGACGCTGGATGTGATCGGCTACGACGAAACCATCCTGGTGCCCGGCAAGCTCGGTGAAGATTCGACCCTGACCTTCAAGAAGCCCGCAGCCGAGTTCTATGTGCTGTTTGATGCAGGCCCCGGCCACGTGGTGGAAATCGACCAAGCGGATATCCAGGCGCAATGAGTACTACACAGGTTGTACGCCCCGCCGGTGCCGGCCATGAAACGCTCTATGTGCTGCTGCTGTGCCTGATCATCCTGGCGGTGGCGGGCACGGTCGTGGCGCTGCACGGTGAAACCCAGGAAATTGCTGCGGTGCCAAGCCACCAGTTGGACGCCCGCCGTGACCTGAGCGCCGCCGAGCAAGGCATCTACGCCGACCTGCGGGTGACTCTGGATGAAATCCACTTGTTGCAGCAGGAGCAAAGCGCCCTGCCGACACCTGAGCAACTGGCCGACGAAGGCTTCGCCCCCTTTGCCCAGGATGCCAGCTCGGTCAGCCGTGGTGGCCATCGCTGGCAGTTACTCCCCTCGGCCGCCTACCTGGGCTTGAGCCAGGCACCGGCCACCAGCGGCTCGCTGCTGATGCGCGTGCAGGGCGACGAGCCGGATATCTGGCTCAACCGCAGCGTCAATCTTGCCGCCCCCTCCGACCTCACTGACCAGGCACTGATCGCAGCCGGCTGGCAGCAAGTGGTTGCGCAATTCGATGCCGGCGTGACCCGCCAGCATCGTCACTGAACGAGAAGACCGATTGCCCATGTCTATTTCATCGCCCCTGTTGCGCCTGTTACTGGTCAGCTTTCTCAGCCTGCTGCTCGCTCCCCTGGCGAATGCCGAAGCAGCTAAACGCCTGCGTATCGGCATCACCCTCCACCCCTACTACAGCTACGTGGCCAATATCGTCGGCGACAAGGCTGAAGTGGTACCGCTGATCCCGGCCGGCTTCAATCCACACGCCTACGAGCCCCGCGCCGACGACATCAAGCGCATCGGCACTCTGGACGTGATCGTGCTCAATGGGGTTGGCCATGACGACTTCGCCGACCGCATGATCGCCACCAGCGAGCGCCCGGACATCAAGGTGATCGAGGCCAACGCCAACGTGCCGCTGCTGGCGGCCACCGGCAATGCCGCGCGCGGTGCGGGCAAGGTGGTCAACCCGCACACCTTCCTGTCGATCAGTGCATCGATTGCCCAGGTCAACAACATCGCCCGCGAGTTGGGCAAGCTCGACCCGGACAACGCCAAAACCTACACCCAGAACGCCCGCACCTATGGCAAGCGCCTGCGCCAGATGCGCGCCGACGCCCTGGCCAAGTTGACCAGCGCCCCCAACCCGGACCTGCGCGTTGCCACGGTGCACGCAGCCTACGACTATCTGTTGCGCGAGTTCGGCCTGGAAGTCACCGCAGTGGTAGAACCGGCCCACGGTATCGAGCCAAGCCCCAGCCAGTTGAAGAAAACCATCGATGAACTGCGCGCCCTGGATGTGAAGGTGATCTTTTCGGAGATGGATTTCCCGTCCACCTACGTCGAGACCATCCAGCGTGAATCCGGGGTCAAGCTGTACCCGCTGTCGCATATTTCCTATGGCGACTACAGCGCTGAAAAATACGAAGTGGAAATGACCGGTAACCTCAACACTGTGGTCCGCGCAATCCAGGAGTCAGGGGCATGACCGCCGCCCAACAACTGAACGCCGTCAGCGTCGGCCCGACCCTGAACTTCGACCAGGTCTCGCTGACCCTGGGGCGCACCGTGATCCTCGACGACGTGAGTTTCCAGGTACAGCCAGGCAGCATCCATGCGCTGGTCGGTCCGAATGGCGGCGGCAAAAGCTCGCTGATCAAGACCCTGCTCGGCCAAACGCCCCACCAGGGCCGTTTAAGCCTGGAGTGGCCGGCCGCGCCCGGCACCATTGGCTACGTGCCTCAGGCGCTGGAGTTCGACCGCGGCCTGCCGATGACCGTCGACGATTTCATGGCTGCCATGTGCCAACGGCGGCCTGCGTTCCTTGGCCTGTCCCGGCATTACGCAGCGGCGATCGGTGACGCACTTGAGCGCGTCGGCATGCACGACAAACGCAAGCGTCGCATGGGCGCGTTGTCCGGCGGTGAACGCCAGCGCGTGCTGCTGGCCCAGGGCCTGATCCCTGCACCGCAATTGCTGGTGCTGGACGAACCCATGTCGGCCCTTGATGAAGCCGGCATCCAGGTGTTCGAACGGCTGCTCAATGATTGGCGCCTGGCCGGGATCACCGTGCTGTGGATCGAGCACGACCTGGAAGCCGTCGGCCGCCTGGCTGACCGTGTCACCGGCCTGAACCGTCGCGTGCTGTTCGACGCCACGCCAAAAGAGGCGCTGACCCCGGACCGCCTGCTGACCCTGTTCTCCACTCACCCGCGGAGCCCGGCACAATGAGTTATGAAGCCTTTCGCTTGATGGTCCAGGGCTGGGCGTCTTCCGGTTACCTGCCGGAAGCCCTGGCCTACGGGTTTGTGGTCAACGCCCTGCTCGCTGGCTTGCTGATCGGCCCGGTGCTGGGCGGCCTGGGCACGCTGGTGGTGGTCAAGCGCTTTGCGTTTTTCTCCGAAGCGGTCGGCCATGCTGCGCTGACCGGCGTGGCCGTGGGCATCCTGCTGGGCGAACCCTACACCGGGCCCTATGGCAGCCTGTTCGGCTACTGCCTGCTGTTCGGCATCCTGCTCAACTATCTGCGCAATCGTACCGGCCTGGCGCCGGATACCTTGATCGGCGTGTTCCTGTCGGTGTCGCTGGCGCTGGGCGCCAGCCTGCTGCTGATCCTGGCCGGCAAGATCAACGTGCATATCCTCGAAAACGTTTTGTTTGGCTCGGTACTGACGGTCAACGGCAATGACTTGCTGGTACTGGCAATCGTCGGTTCGCTGGTCATGGCCCTGGCATTGCCGCTGTACAACCGCATCATGCTCGCCAGCTTCAACCCGCAACTGGCGGCGGTGCGCGGTGTGGCGGTGAAGACGTTGGACTACCTGTTCGTAATCCTGGTAACGCTGATCACCGTGGCTGCGGTCAAGGTGATCGGCGCGATCCTGGTCGGTGCGCTGCTGGTGATCCCTGCCGCCGCGGCGCGCCTGTTGAGTCAATCGCTCAAGGGCTTTTTCTGGGTCTCGGTGCTGATCGCCACTGTGAGTACCCTGTGCGGCATCCTGCTGCCGATCATCTTCGACCTGCCGATCCCGTCCGGCGCTGCAATCATTCTGGTTGCCGGTATCGCCTTCGCCTTCGCCGCCATCGCTCGCGGCACCGTGCCCAGCCTCAAAGGGAATCTTGGATAATGCGCCCTGTCTTTCGCCCAATGGCCCTGGCCATCGCTTGCTTGATCAGTACATCGGCACTGGCTGCCGTTGATGGTTTTGACCCGAAGGAATTCAAGGCCGATCACGGCCTCGGCCATGCCGCGCTGACCAAGGCCAAGTCGGTAAAACCGGTCAAGGTGCTGGCCTCGCTGCCCATTACCTACGGTTTGGCCGAAGTGCTGCTCAAGGATACCGACGTGCAACTTGAACGCGCCGCGCCAGCCAACCTACCTGGCTCGCGGCAGGTGTCCTACTTCACCGGCCGCGGCGCGGCGGCACTCAACACCTTGGCGCAGGACGCCGACGCCGCCATCGGCTTGCGCTCGCTGTGGGCCGATGATCCGCTGTACCCCGTGGCACGGCGCAGCAATATCCGCATCGTTGAAGTGGACGCTGCACGCCCGGTGGACGGTGGCTTGCCGGGCATTGCGGTACAACCGGGCGTCACCGATGGCCTCAACAGCCAACCCTGGCAATCGAGCAACAATCTGGGCCGTATGGCCGATGTATTGGCCGCCGACCTGAGCCGTCTCGCCCCAGGCGCCAAACCAAAGATCGATACCAACCTGGCGGCACTCAAGCAACGCCTGCTCAAGCTCACCGCCGACAGCGAGGCGCGCCTGGCCAAGGCCGATAACCTGAGTGTGGTCAGCTTGAGCGATCACTTTGCCTATTTGATCAGCAGCTTGAACCTGGAACTGGTCAGCACCGATGCTCGCCCAGACGCAGACTGGACGCCTGAAGCGCTGCAAAAACTCAGTGCGCAGCTCAAGGACAACGAAGTGGCGGTGGTGTTGCACCATCGTCAGCCGAGTGAAGTGGTAAAAGCAGCTGTCACTGCAGGTGGCTCCACACTGCTGGTGTTGAATGTGGACGGCGCCGAACCGGTGACAGAGTTGCAAACCAATGTGGATCAGGTGATCAAGGCGCTGACGCCATAACGTCTACCCCCACATGAATCGCATCATGGCGCCAGAACTCCAGGTCGCAGTCGATCAAACGCTGGTGCTGGTCATAGTTGACCCGGGCGATGCGCAAGCCCGGGCTGCCCACCGAGACGCGCAGCGCAGCGGCCGCTTCCACCGGCAGTGAGGTCGGCACAATCTCGAAACGCACCCGCCCGTAGTGCAAGTCATATTTGCTGGCATACAGCTCAGTCATCGACTGATTCAAATCACACGCCAGGATCCCCGGAAAATACTGCGGGTTCAGGTAGTGCTCCACGTACAACACCAGGCGTCCGTCAATCCTGCGGCCCCGGCAAATCTGGATCACGCTCGACAACGCCGGCAACTGCAACCACGCGCACACCGCCGCCGACGCCGGTTGCAAGCGTGCGGAAATGACCTGCGTGGAAGCCTCACGCCCCTGGTCGCTGACCATCGCGTGAAAGTGGCTGCGCTGCATCAGGTTATAGGCCAGCCGCGGTGGCGAGACGAACCAGCCCCGGCGCTCTTCGCGATAAATCTGTCCTTGGGCCTCCAGTTGTAACAAGGCTTCCCGCACGGTAATGCGGGTGGTACCAAACAACTCGCTGAGCTTGCGCTCGGCGGGCAATTTGCTGGCTGGCGGCAACAGGCCGTGGTCAATCTGCTCCTGCAGCGCCAGGCCGATGGAAGTTACCGCCTTGATTGCCTCATCCCGCATCAACGTTACCTATCTGGACTAGACCAGCACCGTTCAGGTGCACAAATCGCGCTCTATCTGGGCTTTTGCTGCTGCGAGCCAGCCTAGGCATTACAGATGACCGACAGATGACAGCCGGCATCCGCCGCCTGCACCACACCCTGCAATACATCGGCCAAGTCCAGGGACTGCGGGCTGTTGGGCATGGTCTACGCTAAGTCTGAGCTGAGCGACACCCGTGCTTCAAAAACGACATCGACATGAAACTGTCATCCATCGGGCCTAAATTGGCTCAGGTATTGCTGACCTAGACCACACCCTCGCCAACGTTCGTATAAAACGCCGCGTGTAAAACGCCCAAAGGAGCTTCGGATGAAACAGCTTTTCCTGGCATCACTGTTAGGCTCGACCATTGCCATGTGCACCGCCGCCATGGCCGCTGATACCGATCTAAAAACCTTGGAAGCCGCCGCCAAGGCGGAAGGCGCCGTCAACAGCGTCGGCATGCCCGATGATTGGGCCAACTGGAAAGGCACCTGGGAAGACCTGGCCAAGACCTACGGCCTCAAGCACATCGACACCGACATGAGTTCGGCCCAGGAAATCGCCAAGTTCAAAGCCGAAAAAGACAACGCCAGTGCCGATATCGGTGACGTGGGCGCAGCCTTCGGCCCGATCGCGGTGAAGCAGGAAGTCACCCAGCCATACAAACCCTCCACCTGGGCGCAGGTTCCGGATTGGGCAAAAGACAAGGACGGTCACTGGGCCCTGGCCTATACCGGCACCATCGCGTTTATCGTCAACAAAAAACTGCTGCACGGCTCCGAAGTCCCGACCAGTTGGGCCGACCTGCAAACCGGCAAATACAAGGTGTCGGTGGGTGATGTAAGCACCGCAGCCCAAGCCTCCAATGCGGTACTCGCCGCCGCTATCGCCAACAAGGGCGACGAGAAAAACATCGCACCGGGCCTGCAGTTTTTCACCAGGATCGCCCAGCAAGGTCGCCTCTCACTGTCCAACCCGACCATCGCCACCATGGAAAAAGGCGAAGTCGAAGTTGGCATTGTCTGGGACTTCAACGGCCTGAGCTACAAAGCCAAGATGGCCAACCCGGATGACTACGTGGTGCTGATTCCATCGGATGGCTCGGTGAAATCGGGCTACACCACCATCATCAACAAATACGCCAAGCACCCGAACGCCGCCAAGCTGACCCGCGAATACATCTTCAGCGATGCAGGCCAACTCAACCTGGCCAAAGGCAATGCGCGTCCGATCCGTGCAGAAACCGACCTGAAGCTGCCGGCCGATATCGCCAAGAACCTGATCCCGGGCGAGCAATACACCAAGGCCAACCCGCAGCCGATCAAAGATGCCGATGCCTGGGAAGCGACGTCCAAGAAGCTTCCGCAGATGTGGAACGAGCAGGTCATCGTAGAGATGAAGTAATCGGTCTCTCTGATCGAAGTGCGGTCAGTGTGGGAGCTGGCTTGCCTGCGATAGCGGTCTGACATTCAACATTTGTGTCCACTGATACACCGCCATCGCAGGCAAGCCAGCTCCCACATTTGATCCGGTTTCAACCGAAAAAACGATATCTGCCCATCTGTCGCGGAGCCCCAGCCCCCATGAAGCACACTGTCATCCTTGTCGTGCTCGACGGCCTGAACTTCGAGGTCGCCCAGCACGCCATGGGACACTTGCAGGCCTACGTCGGCGCAGGACGCGCAGCCCTCTACAAACTGGAATGCGAACTGCCCGCCCTGTCCCGCCCGTTGTATGAATGCATCCTCACCGGCGTGCCACCGATTGACAGCGGCATTGTCCATAACAACGTCTCGCGCCTGTCCAACCAGCGCAGCATTTTCCACTACGCCACCGATGCTGGCTTGGCCACAGCAGCGGCGGCTTACCATTGGGTCAGCGAGTTATATAACCGCACGCCCTTTGTCGCCGCGCGTGATCGCCACACCGACAACAAGGCACTGGCGATCCAGCACGGGCATTTCTACTGGACTGACCACTATCCGGACTCCCACCTGTTCGCCGATGCCGAGAGCCTGCGGCTCAAGCACGCGCCCAACTTTTTGCTGGTGCATCCGATGAATATCGACGATGCCGGCCACAAGCATGGCCTCGACACCGCGCAATACCGCAACAGCGCCCGTTCGGCCGACATTATCCTGGCCGACTACCTGCAAGGCTGGCTCGACGCCGGCTACCAGGTGCTGGTCACGGCCGACCACGGCATGAACAACGACCGCTCTCACAACGGCCTATTGCCGCAAGAGCGCGAAGTGCCGCTGTTTGTCCTCGGTGACGCCTTCAGCCTGGATGCTGACGCCGCGCCGAAACAAACCGATCTGTGCGGTACCGTCTGCGAGCTGCTTGGCGTGCCGCACGACAAACCGGTGTGCCGGGAGTTGCTCAAGTGAATTCGATGACCCGCGGCAAATGGCTGGCCCTGCTGTGCCTGGTGCCCTTCGCACTGTTCTTTATCGTGTTCGAGATCGCGCCGCTGGTATGGGTGCTGATCAACAGCCTGCAAACCGAAGAGGCCGGTTGGGGCCTGGAAAACTTCACACGGATCTTCAGTTCGAAGTTCTACCGGCAGGCGATTCAGCTCAGCCTGGAGATCAGTTTCTACTCCAGCATCTTCGGCATCATCATCGCAACCCTGGGCAGCTACTCACTGCGACGGGTGGATTCGCCGCTGCGCAACTTCGTCACAGCGTTTGCCAACATGACCAGCAACTTCGCCGGCGTGCCCCTGGCCTTCGCGTTCATCATCCTGCTGGGCTTCAACGGCAGCATCACCATCATGCTCAAGCAGGCCGGGATCATTCAGGACTTCAACCTGTACTCCAAGACCGGCTTGATCATCCTCTACACCTACTTCCAGATTCCTCTTGGTGTGCTGTTGCTCTACCCGGCCTTTGATGCATTGCGCGAAGACTGGCGTGAGTCGGCTGCGCTGCTCGGCGCCAATGGCTGGCAGTTCTGGCGACATATCGGCTTGCCGGTGCTCACCCCTGCCCTGCTTGGCACTTTCGTAATCCTGTTGGCCAACGCCCTTGGCGCCTACGCCACGGTCTACGCCCTGACCACCGGCAACTTCAACGTGCTGCCGATCCGCATCGCGGGGCTGGTCTCTGGTGATGTGTCGCTGGACCCGAACATGGCCAGCGCCCTGGCCGTGGTACTGGTGGCGCTGATGACGGTGGTCACCGTGGTCCATCAACTGCTGCTCAAGAGGAGCTACCATGTCTCGCGCTGATGCCGGCCCGGCCTCCCTCTACCATCGGGTAGTGGTGTACCTGCTGTTCCTTATTCTGGTACTGCCGCTGATCGGCACCTTTGTCTACTCGATCTCCAGCAGTTGGTCGGCGACTATCCTGCCCGCCGGATTCAGCGTGAAATGGTACGTACAGCTGTGGAGCGACCCGCGCTTTCTGATGGCGTTCGGGCAATCGTTGCTGGTGTGTGTGGGCGCGTTGATCCTTTCGGTGGTATTGATTTTGCCGCTGCTGTTCGTGGTGCATTACCACTTTCCCAAGCTTGATGCGCTGATGAACATTCTGATTCTGCTGCCCTTCGCGGTGCCGCCGGTGGTGTCTTCAGTCGGTTTGCTGCAACTGTACGGTTCCGGGCCGTTGGCGATGGTGGGTACGCCGTGGATTCTGATCGGCTGCTACTTCACCGTGGCACTGCCGTTCATGTACCGGGCGATCACCAACAACCTGCAAGCCATCAACCTGCGCGACCTGATGGACGCCTCGCAACTGCTCGGCGCCAGCACCTGGCAAGCGGCGATCCTGGTGGTGCTGCCTAACCTGCGCAAAGGCCTGATGGTGGCATTGCTGTTGTCGTTCTCGTTCCTGTTCGGTGAGTTCGTGTTCGCCAACATCCTCGTCGGCACGCGCTACGAGACCCTGCAGGTGTACCTCAACAACATGCGCAACAGCAGCGGCCACTTCACCAGTGCCGTTGTGATCTCCTATTTCTTCTTTGTGCTGGTGCTGACCTGGGCCGCCAATATCTTGAACAAGGACAAAAGCCAATGAGCTTCGTCAGCGTCCAACATCTGCAAAAAAGCTACACCGGCACGCCAGTGTTCAGCGATATCAACTGTGAAATCGCCAAGGGCGAGTTCGTCACCCTGCTCGGCCCGTCCGGTTGCGGCAAGTCCACCCTGCTGCGTTGCATCGCGGGGTTAACCTCGGTAGACAGCGGCACAATCCTGCTGGATGGGCAGGACATCGTGCCCCTGAGCCCGCAGAAACGTCAGATCGGCATGGTGTTCCAGAGCTACGCGCTGTTCCCCAACATGACCGTGGAGCAGAACGTCGCGTTCGGCCTGCGCATGCAAAAGGTCAACGCCGACGACAGCCACAAGCGCGTGCAGGAAGTGCTGCAATTGGTTGAGCTAACGGAACTGGCCGGCCGCTATCCGCACCAGATGTCCGGCGGCCAGTGCCAGCGCGTCGCCCTCGCCCGCTCCCTGGTGACCCGCCCGCGCCTGCTGTTGCTCGATGAACCGCTGTCGGCATTGGATGCACGTATTCGCAAGCACTTGCGCGAACAGATCCGCCAGATCCAGCGCGAACTGGGGCTGACCACGATTTTCGTGACCCATGACCAGGAAGAAGCCCTGACCATGTCCGACCGCATCTTTTTGATGAACCAGGGCAAGATCGTGCAGAGCGGCGATGCCGAAACCCTCTATACCGCCCCGGTGGATGTGTTTGCCGCCGGTTTTATCGGCAACTACAACCTGCTCGATGCCGACAAGGCCAGCCAGTTGTTGCAACGGCCAATCAAGGGGCGCATTGCCATTCGCCCCGAGGCCATCGAGTTGAGCCGCAGCGGCGAGCTCGATGCGCTGGTGCGCAGCCACAGCTTGCTGGGTAACGTGATTCGCTACCGCATCGAAGCCCGTGGCGTGGAATTGGTGGTCGACGTACTCAATCGCTCGGCCGACGACCTGCACCCGGACGGCCAGCGCCTGGCACTTTCCATCGACCCCAGCGCCCTGTGTGAAGTAGCCTGACAGGCAGCGACCTATTGAGAGAGAACATGACGGATGGCATTGGTAATTTTTGATCTGGACGACACCCTGATCCACGGCGACTGCGCCACCCTGTGGAGCGAACAGATGGGCCGCCTGGGCTGGGTAGACCCTGAGTCTTTCATGCGCAGGAACAACGAATTGATGGACGCCTACAGCCGAGGCGAGTTGCGCATGGAAGACTTCATGGACTTCAGCCTGGAGCCGATGATCGGCCGCACCCCGGAAGAAATCGAGCATCTGGTGGAGCCGTGGGTTGAGGACGTGATCGAGCCGCTGATCTATAGCGACGCCACCAAGACCATCGCCCGCCACCGTGCGAATGGCGACCGGATCCTGGTGATTTCCGCCTCGGGCACTCACCTGGTCACGCCGATTGCGGCGCGTATCGGTATTGAAGAAGTGTTGGGGATTAACCTGGACGTCGGCCACGGCGTGTACAGCGGCAGCACCGTAGGCGTGCTGACCTATCGTGAAGGCAAGATCACGCGCCTGCTGGAATGGCTGGAGCAGGAAGGAGAAACGCTGGAGGGGGCGTATTTCTACTCGGATTCGCGCAATGACTTGCCGCTGCTGCTCAAGGTGGATCACCCGCAGGTAGTGAACCCGGACCCGGTGTTGCGCGCCCATGCCGAACAGGCCGGCTGGCCGATCCACCACTGGACCTGAATCAATAGAGATCAACCTGTGGGAGCTGGCTTGCCTGCGATAGCGGTGCAACAGTGAAGAATTCTTCATCTGCTGCACCGCTATCGCAGGCAAGCCAGCTCCCACACTGACTGCATTTCAATCCAGGATTCGGTCAGGCTGTTGGCAATATGGACTACATCGAATGTAGGACTGGGTTCTTCTAACCCTCCACATGCCCCTCAACGCCTTGCAATGCTTTCACAGTGCCTCCATAGTGAGTCTGGACTGAGCCCGTAGCAGTAGCGTCGGGCTTTTTGCATTATGCGACCGGACCATATGGAACCGGCTCCCTCAAAGACGGCCTAATATGCGTTATCAATTGCCCCCGCGTCGAATCAGCATGAAGCATCTGTTCCCCAGCACCGCCCTCGCTTTTTTCATTGGTCTCGGCTTCGCGTCGATGTCGACCAATACGTTCGCAGCCAATAGCTGGGACAACCTTCAGCCTGATCGCGATGAGGTGATTGCCAGCCTTAACGTTGTCGAGTTGCTCAAGCGCCATCACTACAGCAAGCCGCCGCTGGACGACGCTCGCTCGGTGATCATCTACGACAGCTACCTCAAGCTGCTGGATCCGTCGCGCAGCTACTTCCTGGCCAGCGATATCGCTGAGTTCGACAAGTGGAAGACGCAGTTCGACGACTTCCTCAAAGGCGGCGACCTGCAGCCCGGCTTCACCATCTACAAGCGTTACCTGGACCGCGTCAAAGCGCGTCTGGACTTCGCCCTGGGTGAGCTGAACAAAGGCATCGACAAGCTCGACTTCACCCAGAAGGAAACCCTTCTGGTGGATCGCAAGGATGCCCCTTGGCTGACCAGCACGGCAGCGCTGGACGACCTGTGGCGCAAACGCGTCAAGGACGAAGTGCTGCGCTTGAAGATCGCCGGCAAAGAGCCCAAGGCCATTCAGGAATTGTTGACCAAGCGCTACAAGAATCAGTTGGCGCGCCTGGACCAGACCCGTGCCGAAGATATCTTCCAGGCCTACATCAACACCTTCGCGATGTCCTACGACCCGCACACCAATTATCTGTCGCCGGATAACGCGGAAAACTTTGATATCAACATGAGTCTGTCCCTGGAAGGCATTGGTGCCGTCCTGCAAAGCGACAATGACCAGGTCAAGATCGTACGTTTGGTGCCGGCAGGCCCGGCGGACAAGACCAAGCAGGTCGCCCCGGCAGACAAGATCATTGGCGTGGCCCAGGCCGACAAAGAGATGGTCGATGTGGTCGGCTGGCGCCTGGACGAAGTGGTCAAGCTGATCCGTGGCCCCAAAGGCAGCGTGGTGCGCCTGGAAGTGATTCCGCACACCAACGCACCGAACGACCAGACCAGCAAGATCGTGTCAATCACCCGTGAAGCGGTGAAGCTCGAAGACCAGGCGGTGCAGAAGAAAGTCCTCAACCTCAAGCAGGATGGCAAGGACTACAAGCTGGGCGTGATTGAGATCCCGGCCTTCTACCTGGACTTCAAGGCGTTCCGTGCCGGTGACCCGGACTACAAGTCCACCACCCGCGACGTGAAGAAGATCCTGACGGAACTGCAGAAAGAAAAAGTCGACGGCGTGGTCATCGACCTGCGCAACAACGGCGGCGGCTCCCTGCAAGAAGCCACCGAGCTGACCAGCCTGTTTATCGACAAAGGCCCAACCGTGTTGGTCCGCAATGCTGATGGGCGTGTCGACGTGTTGGAAGACGAGAACCCGGGCGCCTTCTACAAGGGGCCGATGGCGTTGCTGGTCAACCGTCTCTCGGCCTCGGCTTCAGAGATTTTCGCCGGCGCCATGCAGGACTATCACCGTGCGCTGATCATCGGCGGCCAGACTTTCGGCAAGGGCACCGTGCAGACCATTCAGCCGCTGAACCATGGCGAGCTGAAACTGACGCTGGCCAAGTTCTACCGGGTTTCCGGGCAGAGCACCCAGCATCAGGGCGTGCTGCCGGATATCGATTTCCCGTCGATTATCGACACCAAGGAAATCGGCGAAAGCGCACTGCCTGAAGCCATGCCATGGGACACCATCCGCCCTGCGATCAAGCCGGCGTCGGATCCGTTCAAGCCGTTCCTGACGCAGTTGAAGGCAGACCACGACACCCGCTCTGCCAAGGATGCCGAGTTCGTGTTTATCCGCGACAAGCTGGCCCTGGCCAAGAAGCTGATGGAAGAGAAAACCGTCAGCCTCAACGAAGCGGATCGCCGTGCACAGCACTCCAGCATCGAGAATCAGCAATTGGTGCTGGAAAACACTCGCCGCAAAGCCAAGGGTGAAGATCCGCTCAAAGAGCTGAAGAAAGAAGATGAAGATGCCTTGCCGACCGAAGCGGATAAAACCAAACCGGAAGATGATGCCTACTTGGCCGAGACTGGCCGGATCCTCCTCGACTACCTGAAGATCACCAAGCAGGTGGCCAAGCAGTAAATGATGGCAATTTAATGTGACCGCTCCACGCAGTGTCATCATATAGACATCATTCTGTCGTGAAATGAAAGGACCGTAGGCTTAACGCCTGCGGTCCTTTTTTTTCGATCGAGATCGCCATGACCGTGACCGAACCGCTGAATGCATTGGGCTCAATCCTGGCTCAAGGCAGTTTGCACACCGCAGGAAGCGCGCCTGATGTTGCCCAAGCCGGATAACACCACGACTGCCCTCAGCGATGAAGGCAGTGACCTCAGCGCCCTGCTGAACGAACAGCCAGCGGTGGATCAAGACACCGCCACGGCTCAAGTGCTGGAAGCGTTCCATCACCAGGCCAATCTCAATTCACTGGCGGTGCTGGATGGCGGCGGTCGCCCGATTGGAATTGTGCACCGACACTCGCTGTCGGACGCGCTGCTCAAGCCGTTCGCGACCGACTTGTTTGCGCGCAAACCGATCAGCCGATTGATGAGCGATGATTTCCTGGCGGTGGAGTTGAGCCAGTCCTTGCAACAGGTCAGCCGTTTATTGACCAGCCGCGCACGGCAGCGCATCGAAGAAGATTTCATCATCACGTTGAACGGTGACTATCTGGGCCTGGGCCGGGTGATCGACGTGCTCAAGCTGATCACCGAACTGAAAATCCAGCAGGCGCGCTACGCCAACCCGCTGACTTTGCTGCCAGGCAACGTACCGATCCAGCAATGCCTGGCTCGGCTGTTGCAGCAACAGCGCGAGTCGCTGATCTGTTATGTGGATATCGACAGTTTCAAGCCGTTCAACGATATCTACGGCTACGGGCGTGGGGATGAAGTGCTGCTGTGCCTGGCGCAATGCCTGAACGACCAGGTAGACCCCAGCCGCGACTTTGTCGGGCATATTGGCGGCGATGACTTTTTGCTGGTGCTGGGCCCGCAGGATTGGCGCAAGCGGCTCAACCAGTTGCTGGACGACTTCCATACCCAATGCCGACGCTTTTACCGCGCCGAGCACGTGGATGCTGGTTGCTTCGTGTCACTCAACCGTCAGGGCGTGCGCCAGGAGTTCGCCTTGCTATCGCTGTCTATCGGTGTGGTGCATCTGTATCCACAGGCCTGTGCGCAACTCGATGCCAGCCAGTTGGCAGAACTGGCCTCGCAAGCCAAGCACCATGCCAAGGACGTGGCCGGCTACAGCATCCATGTGATCGACAGCCTGGACATGTACTCAGCAGCGCTTTAAGCCTCGGCGGACTCCGGGTATTCGTACTCGAACACCCGCACCACTTCCGAAGCGTGCCAGGACGCAGCCGCCACGCCATCGGAGGGTCCACTGAAGCGCCCTAGACGCTCCACACACTCAAAGAACCCGGTACGTGGCAGGCGGCTGGCACCCTGGCTGATCACCAGGGAACTGCGCAGCGGCTGCTCGGCCTTGGCATCCAGCGCCGCCAGGTGCTCCAGGGCAGCCGCCAGGGTCTGCATGGCTGGCGTCGGAAATTGCAGGCGCTCAAGCAGCGCCCGGTACGTCAACAAATGGCGCTGGCGACGCGCCTGATCCAATTCGTTGAGCAACCCATCCCAGTGTTGACGGCTGATACGTAGGCTCAAGACTCATCCCTCCAACCTGCCACGCCCAATTCCCAGGCCAGGCTGCGGCGAATTGCGGCATCCGGCTGGCGTTCACCACTTTCAATCAAACCAAGGTACGAGGGGCTGATCCCCACCGTGCGTGCCAGGGTCTCGATAGCCAGGCCCTTGGCTTCACGCAGGCCGCGCAGGTCTGCGAGCGGTCGCAGGTCCTGGTCGATGGCGGCAGAGGCGGCAGGAGAAGAAGCGGGTGTAGGTGGCTGCTGACCGGCAGCTTTTAGCAGCGCCTGGTACTGGTCCCATGGCAACACCGCATATTCGGGTGCGCCATCGCGTGAAATGATCTGAATATCCATGACTGCCCCGTAGGATAAAAACACTTACTAAGTAAGTTCTTTCCTTAGAAGTGTAATCCTAACAGCCACGAAGGTCGCTGGGGGATCCCCGGCATCATTAGTTTTTTTGTGGGTTTTCCTGGGCCAGCAGCTCAGGCGTTGCAGGGAGGCGCTCAACCACCGCGAGTTTTTCCGGACGTTGCGCATCCCGCCAGGCGCGAAAGGCGCTCAGTTCGCCGCTCAGGGTCTTCATGACCCATGCCAGAACCGCGATGTCGTCGAACATGCCGAACATCGGGATGAAGTCCGGGATCGCGTCAATCGGGCTCAGAAAGTACATCAACCCCGCCACCACCGAGATCAACGCCTTGGGGCTGATCGCTCGGTATTCGCCGCGCCAGTAAGCCAGGCAAAGGGCTTGGAGCAATTTGAGATCATCCTTGAGCTGGCCCAGGCGATTGCCCTGGCTTGAGCCTTTGGCCGCAACGGCAAACAGCAAGGTCGGCAAACGTCCACGGCCCAGCAGACGCGCGGCCATGGGCAGAAAACGGGTGAAGTTGAAGGGTGGTTTCATCAGGCACTCCAGTTCCAGGCGAGGTAAAAGGTTATCCACACAAATTGTGGATAACCTTGTGAACAGAGCCTGTTTTATCAGCTGAAAGCCACGGTCTATAAGGCTTACAGTCAGATCGGGCGTTTTTTGCGCACATAAAAAAACCCAAGATTTCATTGACTTGGCCTGTATGTGCGGCTACCCGTGCTCGAGTCTTACATCAGACTGCGCGCAATGCTGCGGGTTCTATCGGATTTACCCAGAAACAACAACGCCCCGTCGAGACGGGGCGTTGTGTGTTCAGGCGCCGATTACTTCTTGGCGGCTGGTGCAGCAGGTGCGTCAGCAGCTTCTGCCTTGGCTGGGTCCTTGATGCCCAGCAGTTCCAGGTCGAATACCAGCACGGAGTTGGCTGGAATCGCCGGGCTCGGGCTCTGGGCGCCGTAGGCCAGGTCGGACGGGATGTACAGCTCGACCTTCTCGCCAACGTGCATCAGTTGCAGGCCTTCGACCCAACCCGGGATCACGCCGCTGACCGGCAGGTCAATCGGGCTGCCGCGATCCACGGAGCTGTCAAAGGTGGTGCCGTTGGTGAGCTTGCCGGTGTAGTGCACAGTCACCACGTCGGTTGGCTTGGGCTGTGCGCCGTCGGCCTTCTTCACGATCTTGTACTGCAGACCGGAAGCGGTGGTGACGACGCCGTCTTTCTTGGCGTTGTCTTCGAGGAATTTCTTGCCGGCAGCTGCCGACTCTTCGCTCATTTTGGTCATGCGCTCTTCGGCACGCTTTTGCAGCGCGGCGAAGGCTTCAACCAGCTCGTCATCTTTGAGCTTCTGCTCTTTCTTGCCGACAGCATCTTCGATGCCTTGGGCTACCGCTTTGGAGTCCAGGTCATCCATGCCTTCTTGGGCAAGGCTCTTGCCCATGTTCAGGCCGATGCCGTAGGAAGCTTTTTGCGCCGGGGTTTTCAGCTCTACGCTGGTCTGCGAATCACAACCCGCAAGTACCAGGCTAACCAGGGCCACCGCCGCCGCCAACCGATGCTGTTTCATGCTATTTCCTTGTTCATGCGCCAAAAGGGCATTCGAATAAAGTCGCGAGCTTATCAGGCGGCCACGACCAATGGCTACCGGCATGTGAGCAGGAAACTTCTGATAAGTTCACGTGTTTAAAAGCATTTCCATTTATCATGGGGCACCGCGACGGATCGCGGGACCGCCTGCCAGCAGGCTCATCGCTACTTGCCGCACCTGTGGCGCAGTGGCATAACAACGCGACAATTCGACAAGGATAGTTATCTTGCGCACTTTTTCCCGTGTTTTACTCCTGATACTGATCGCCCTGGGCCTGATTCTGGCCGTGGTGCTCTATTACACCCTCAACCCCAAGCTACCGGACTACGTGCCAGTAAAGCAGGTGCACTACCAGGATCAATGGAGTGCCGCTGACCGCCAGACCTACTACTTCACGCCCCAGGGCACCCAGGTAAAGGGCCTGCACTACGATTGGTTCACGGCCCTGGAGCTGCCGTTCTCCGAGCAACGCTTTGCCGCGCCGGAGTACCTGGCGCGCTTTGGGTTTCTGGTCGACCCCAAGCAAGTGCCCACCCCGCAAAACCCTGGCAACCTGCCGGTAGGTTTTGCCCGACACCAGAACGCCGACAGCCAGGTTCAATACCTGGATATCACCTGTGCGGCCTGCCACACCGGTCAATTGCACTTCAAGGGCCAGGCCCTGCGTATCGACGGTGGCTCGGCGCAACACGTGCTGCCCTCCAGCGTACCCACCTTGCGGGGCGGCAGTTTTGGCCAAGCCCTGGTCGCCAGCCTTGCCGCTACGTATTACAACCCGTGGAAGTTCGAGCGCTTCGCCCGCAAAGTCCTGGGTGATCAGTACGATACCCAGCACAATCAGCTGCGCCAGGACTTCAAACAATCGCTGAACCAGTTCCTCAAAGTCGCCTGGAATGATACCCATCGCGGCCTCTATCCCACCGAAGAAGGCCCCGGTCGTACTGACGCCTTCGGGCGCATCGCCAATGCCAGCTTTGGCGACGCTATTTCCCCCGACAATTATCGTGTCGCCAATGCCCCAGTGGACTACCCGCAGTTGTGGGATATCTGGACATTCGACTGGGTGCAGTGGAATGGCTCGGCTCAGCAGCCCATGGCGCGCAATATCGGTGAAGCCCTTGGTGTAGGCGCAACCCTGGCCTTCTTCGACAGTGCCGGCCAACCGCTCCAGGGCGACGCTCGCTACCCGTCCAGCGTACGCGTGCGGGACCTGCACCTGATCGAAGAAACCCTGCAACGCCTCAAGCCGCCAACCTGGCCGGAGGACTTGTTCGGCGCCATCGACAACCCCCTCGCCGCCCAAGGCCGCGCACTCTTCGCCGAAAACTGTGCTGGCTGCCATATACCCGCGGTCACCGAGGAAAATGGCCGCCCGGTGCAGCAGTTGAAAATGCTGCCGGTGGACTACATCGGCACCGACCCCGGCACCGCCAGCAACATTGCCGACCAGCGTTATGACCTCAGCGCCCTGCAATGGGACCCGGCCGAACTGGCCCAACTCAATGTTGAACTACACCCTGCGCCCACCGCGCCACTGGATCTGAAAAAAATGTCCGTGGCCCAGGGGCTGGCCTACGTCACCGCCTTTGTCGAAGAACATGCCTACCGCGCTGCCGGCGTGACCCCGGCCGAGCGCCCGAGCCTGGACGGGTTCGGCCTGCCGATTGGCGTGCGCGAATTGCGTGCCTATAAAGCGCGACCACTGGCAGGCGTATGGGCTACCCCGCCGTTCCTGCACAACGGTTCGGTGCCGACGATCTACCAACTGCTTTCGCCCCAGGACGAACGCAGCACCACCTTCTATAAAGGCACGTTCAACTACGATCCACGCCATCTGGGTTTTGAAACCGCCTCGTTCAAGAATGCCTTCCTGTTCGATACCCGAATCACCGGCAATCACAACAGCGGTCACGAATTCCGCGCAGGCGCACGGGGCAATGGCGTCATTGGTCGTGGCTTGCTGCCCCAGGAGCGCTGGGCGCTGCTCGAATACCTCAAAGTACTGGGCGGCCCGCTGGAGCACCAACTGCCATGATTATTCGATCACAAAACAAGGAACGTTCCATGCTCGCTCGTCTCTGGCTGCGTCTCGGCGCTTTTCTCGGCAAGACCCTGTTGTGGCTGGTGGGCGTTGGGCTGTTGGGGTGGCTACTGGCGACCGTATGGTTCGCCTGGCAGCACAGTGGCCCGGTGTCAGCGGATGAACAGATCCCGCCGGGTGAAGCAGCGATGACCCAAGGCATCATCCAGACCGCCGTACGCATCGTTGACCAGCACCGCGAAGGCACTCGCTACCTGCGCGATGCCCATGCCAAGGCCCATGGTTGCGTGAAAGCCGAGGTCAGCGTTCTGGCGGATCTCGACCCGGCCTTGCGCCAGGGCGTGTTCGCAGAGCCGGGCAAGGTCTGGCAGGCGACGATGCGCCTGTCCAACGGCAACGCCTACCGCAATTCGACAGCATCCGCGATGCCCGCGGCATGGCGATCAAGCTATTGGATGTGCCGGGCAAGCAACTGATGGCCGACCAGCAAGCCCGCACCGAGCAGGATTTCGTGATGTTCAGCCACCCGAATTTCTTTGTCAGCGATGTCGCCGAATACGCGCAGAACATCGGCGCGCAAGCGGATGGCAAGAAGGTCCTGGCGTTCTTTCCCAAGCTCGACCCGCGCAGTTGGCAAATACGTCACCTGTTTATCGCCCTGGCAACGCTGGCGCCCGCACCGGCCAGCCCGACGCAGACGACTTACTTTTCAGTGTCGCCCTACAAGTTTGGCGCGGCCAACGCCAAGTTTCGCGTCGCGCCCGACCCGCAAAGCTGCCCGGAATACGTACTGCCTAAACAGAACCAGGCCCTGCCGAACTTCCTGCGCAGCGCCCTCAATCAGCAACTGTCCACCGACCGCGTAGCGGCCTGTTTCGTGCTGCAGATCCAACGGCAGAACCCGCAAAAGTTCATGCCCATCGAAGACACCAGCATCGAATGGAAAGAAAGCGATGCGCCGTATGAAACCGTGGCCAAGGTCAGGATTCCTGCCCAGGATTTCGACACGCCGGCGCAGAACCTGGCCTGCGATAACCAGTCGTTCAACCCTTGGTTCGGTGTGGAAGCACACCGCCCCATCGGCGGCATCAACCGGTTGCGAAAGGCGGTGTATGAAGCGGTCAGCGACTACCGTCACAGCCGCAATACGCCGTAGCGGCCGTTGCGCGTAAAGAGCGCGTAACAATGGGCCCGGCGCCGTAAGGTTTGCGTCGGGTCTATTGAAGCCAGGAAGCCGAGGCCCTAGCGTGATCGTCAACTCAAATCTAAGCAGGAAATCACCGTGGAAAGCTCAACTCTCGGCATGCTCGTGCTTTCAATAATTGCAGTGTTCGGCACCGCGTCGTTTATTTTCGAACACTTGGCCGTTCGCCAGACACGCAAGAAAAAACTCAAATAACCCAGCAGTACTCGCCAGGCTTGGGAGTCAGCCGAACCTGTCCGAGGCAGACTTGCCCATACGCTCGAACTCCAACTCAAGATCATCGTCTGCAATAACCCCTGCGCAGTACAAGCGCAGCAGCATGTACAACGGAACAAGCATCCGCCCCGTCTTTTCAATTCGACTTCCTGAACTCTGGGTGACACCAAATTTCGCCCAGAAATCCGCTTGGGTCATCCCTTTTTTCGTTCGAAAAAAAATGACCTCATTCACAAACTTTGAACATCTATACATACACGCCCAACTCCCGCTCAGAAGAAGGGGATCTTCACATACTCCTTGATATCAGGATACCTATCAACACTTATAGTTTAACGCTTATGCAATCTGCATAAAGCTATGCACTTCGAAGCCGAGGAAGCCAGCATGAAATATCTAATAGACAAACGCGAGAACATATCACCACGTTATCTGGAGGGCATGCATAAACTTCGGGCTTCAATCTTCAAGGATAAAAAAGGCTGGGATGTGTCGATAATTGCCGACATGGAGATAGATGGTTACGACGCCTTGGCCCCCACTTATATGCTGCTGATCGATGATATCAACGAAAACAAAGTGGCGGGCTGCTGGCGTATATTGCCAACCACAGGTCCCTATATGCTCAAAGACACGTTCCCCAACCTGTTGACCACTAAAAAACCTCCGCGTGCCGCCAACATCTGGGAGCTTAGCCGATTTGCCATAAGTGCCAGTGAGCGCGGCGGCTTCGGCTTTTCCAATACCGCCATGAAGGCCATTGGTCACCTCATCAGGCATGCGCACTCGCAGCACGTTGAAAAGCTCATCACCGTTACTTCCGTGGGTGTCGAAAAGATGCTGATGAAAGCGGGGCTGGAGTTGGTCAGACTAGGCCCGCCCCTGACTATCGGCGTAGAACGAGCCATCGCTGTTGAAGTTAACTTGAGCAACAAGACCCTGGACGCAGTCAATGCTATTTGATCTGAGTACTTGACGCCGCTGAAGAGTGAGGCGGGCTACGATGTCGCCAGGGCCGTGCAACTTCAAGCGAACGTGCAAGTTGCAGCAGCAAGGCCTCATTGCCCATCTTTGCGATGAACTGTGTGCCGATGGGAAGTCCTGTTTCGTTCCAGTACAGAGGCACACTCATCGCCGGTTGCCCGCTCATATTGAACGGTGTCGACCACCCCATATATTCCATGACAGTGCGCGAATGTTCTGCAAGGCGATTGCCCAGTCGCAGGGGCCAGTCCATTCCCCATTTACCTAATACTCTACGCGATAGGCGATCCTCCAACGGACTCAAGCGAAACGCTCCCACCTTCGATGCCAACTGGTTGGCTACCGGCGTCACCAGCACATCGTAGTGTTCATGAAAGGCGCTCATGATGCGCCCCTGATGAAGCGCCAACTCTCTCGCCCTGGCGAGATCGACCGCTTTGAGGATATGGCCCTGCCGGGCCAGGGCCCAGGTCCCGCTCTCGAAATCCGCGTAAGTCGCCACGCGATCAAGCATGCGCCCCGCGTTCTGCACCAGGCTCGCCATTTCCCCGCACACCAGGGTCAGCATGGCTTCGCATAATTGATCGGGGGATGCCAAGGGTGGATGGGCTTCAACCACCTCGTGCCCAAGGTCCGTCAACAGCTTCAAACTGCTTTCCAACGCGGCGCGACAGTCGGGACTCAAATCCCCACCCAGAAAAGGCTTGAAGGTGTAAGCAATGCGCAGCCTGCCAGGCGCATCGCCGATACCCGCAAGAAACGATTGAGCCGGTGCGGGCCAACGGTAAGCATCAGCATCATCACTCCCCGCAATCAGGATATCGAGCATGGCAGCACTGTCGCGCACGCTTTTTGAGACCGCGTGTTCAACTACCAGACCCTGCCATAACTCTGAAAAATGCGGCCCGCAGGGAGACCGACCACGTGTTGGCTTGAGGCCGAAAACCCCGCAATGGGAAGCGGGTAGCCGAATTGAGCCACCTCCATCGCTGCCGTGGGCAATCGGGGTCATGCCCGCCGCGACCGCTGCACAGGCACCGCCGCTGGAGCCGCCCGGCGACAATTCCAAGTTCCAGGGGTTACGTGTGGCACCGGTTGCATCAGACTCGGTATAGGGATGCAAGCCCAACTCCGGCGTCGCGGTTTTACCGACAAAGATCAACCCCGCCTGTCGATAACGCTTGATCGTCTGCGAGTCCTCCCTGGCAACAAAGTGCGCGAACAGCCGGGAGCCGTTACGTGTGGGGCAGCCCTGAATCTCCGCAAGCAGGTCCTTGACCAATAGGGGGACGCCGGACAACGGGCCGTCTGCCAATGGCACCTCGCATTGTGCCTTGGCCTCGCGCTCAAGAAGATGCACCACCGCGTTGATCGCGCCATTTCCTGCGTCGATCCGCTGAACGGCGGCGCTCACAAGCTCCAGAGGGGTTACTTCTTTAAGGCGCACCATCTCAGCCAGCGCAATGCCGTCCAACTGGTCGTATTCAGGAAAGTGGAACGCGCTGACCATAAGAACCCTTAATTGAAGGCGTTATCGATAATCCGCATCAGGGCGTGACCAGGCCGGAACGGATGCCGCTGATCACGGCGTGCTGGCGCGATTCAGCATTGAACTTACGCATAAAGTTGGTGACATGGTAATTAACTGTAACTTCTGCACAGGACAGAATTCGCGAAATTTCCCAAGAGGTTTTACCGGCGGCCACCCACTTCAGACATTCCAGCTCACGAGCGGTCAACTTCGGTGGTTTTTCGACCTCCTTTTCAGCAGCACTCTGTATTTTCTGGAACGATTCGATCAGATAATCACGCATCAAGGCAAATTGTGGCAGCCCCTTGGAACGAATGACGTCGGCCGGTGACTTCTCATCCGTAATAAAGTTCAACATTCCGAACTCTCCGCGCGGCCCATGGATGGGCATACACAGCCCCGAACAAACACCACTGGCGCTCGCAGCCTCATACAATTGCTGTTCGGGCTTGTTAATAAAATTTTCCTTTGTCCAGACCAACGGCAATGAACTGTTCAAGCAATGAAACACAACAGGGTCGACTTCGTAATAGGCATTCGCGTCATAGATACTGCGCCATGACCTGGAATAATTACTGATGATGGTCGAAGAGCTGAAAGGCGTACTGATCGTGGGCTTAACCCCAAACAGCACCGAAGAAAATCCATACTCTTTCGCCAAGGCAAACAGCACTTTACTCCAGGCCTCCAGCGTCTCACACATTAGAATGTCTTCAAGCATCTTAACCTCCTTGTTATATGGGGACTATTAGTGGCCGCCCCACATTGAATGGCCACTATTCGAAGAGCAACGCTCACCTTGCCAGGCAGGTTGGATCCAATCCACTTCAAGAAGTAAGTTAACGAAAAAACATAGATTGTCAAATTAAACAAAAGTCATAATGGCGCGCATTAAGTCCCGTGACGAATGGTTCAATCGCGCCTGTCAAGATAGTGCATAAGTGTGTTATGGAAGTGCCGTATCCTGGATTCATGAAGATCGCTCAATACCAGCGGGTCATTGCTCAAGGCTTGCAGGCCCGCACGCATATTCTTGATATTGTCCATGTCCTGATCGTATACATAGCCTAACCAGTCAGGCAGTACACCGGCGTGCTCATAGGTGTCGTCCGGCCCCATTTCCACGGTCGCTGCAGGCTCGGGCCGCTGCGCGCCCTTGGGTATGTCGACCAAGTAGAAAAGATCGAAGATGCAGCTGTTATGGTCGTTTTGGTTGGGGCGAAAACGCAGCACGGGCGGCAGAGAAATGCCGCGAAAGAAGATCATATTCGGGAACAGCGAATACTGCAGTACATCGACGGCTTCAGCGTCAGACAACCCACTGACATCCCTGCCACTGGCCAACCCGTATTGCAAACGCATCACACTGGCCATGTAGCGCCTTGCTGTCATGCCGGCCTGAAGGTGAGGGGCGTAGGGGCCGCTTTTCCCATTGAGTACGTTGCGATGAAATTGATCCATGATCGCCTGTTCGGACAGCGGCTCATGATCCTCGCAGACCGACAGCCCGACCGCGTGAAAACTGCGGCTCACATGACGCTCATCGGGTCGAACATCGTATTGCAGGGTATCGCTCAGATGGGCCCATGTATGCCCGTGCGTCTCGGGGGCATGCAACCCTTCCATGAAGGACTCCATGACGTTTTTCCAGTTCGCCGGGAGTATGTGCCGGCTGTGCCCCGCAATGTACTTGCCCTCATACTGATTGATGGCCAACTCACCGGGCAGGCTCTCCATATAATCGGCCAAAGGCTCGCAGGCAGGATCCATATTGATGAAAATGAAACCGCCCCAGGTGTCTGTCTTGACCTCCAGCAAACGGCGACCCTCCCAGTCAAGGTGGGCAAAATCCCATGCCGCCGGTATGCGCTTGAGGGTGCCATCCAGGTCCCAGGCAAATCCGTGATAGGGGCAACGCAGTTCTCGCACGCTCGAATCGCCCGAGCACAGGCGCCGGCCACGGTGACGACAACTGTTGTAGTAGGCCTTGATTTCCAGTGCTTCGTTACGAACGAGGATGAAGGATAACTCGCCGATCTCGTAGAGCGTCAAATCCCCCGCCTCTGGAATTTGTTCCTCCCGCGCAGCCATCTGCCAAACTCGAGACCACATCCGATCCATTTCCAGTTGATGAAAACCGGCAGACAGATAGGCGTCGCGATCAACCTCCATCCTGTACCGGCCTGCGGGAAAATGCTCCCGCATATCGGCCGGGACACTGCTCTGATCGTCGCGTGCCAGGACCTCTTGATAATCGATGGGCATGGACAAGTCCGCGACGTGCTCGATCAATTTGCTTTTCATCTTCCCTCCTTTGATGCCGTGTGGATGAGCAGGCTGGACTTATGCATCCGCCTGGGAACCCGGCATCACCGGGCTGAGGTTCTTGATATACGCCGTCACCACCCCCAACAACCCCAGGTGGTTATACAAACCAAAATGATCCATGCCAGCGATTTCCGAATAGTCAGCACCCTCATGCAGTTCGATAAAGCGCTTTGACTCATGGGGGCTCACAGCTTCATCACAGGTGCCGGCGATGACATGGCACGGTACCCCGAGTTGCTCATCCTGCAGCGGGTACTCGCCGACTTGCAGCGCGGTAATAGCCCGGCTATAGCAATACAGCGACTCCGCGGATTCAAAGGGCAGGCTCGTCAGGTGGATAAGGTTCGGATCCGTCGCGTCGAGGATCTCGCTGGATTGGCGGCTCTGTGTCGCACTCTCGGTATTCTCACTGCCGGAGCGCGCAAAAAACGACGCGTGAAAGCGCTCTGCCTGGCTACGCGACTGTGAAATAAGCGGCAACACCTGCCGCAGGTTGCGCATGAAAGCGGTCTCCTCTTCCTCTGCGCTCACCAGGCCATACGCGCCACTGATAAGCGTCAGGCTCGCGACTTCTTTCAACTTGCGGGCGTGATAGGCGATGTAGGCCCCCGAACACCAGCCGATCAGATGTGCTTTTTCTATATTGAAGTAATCAAAAATCCGCTGCAGGTCGCCGATATGCGCCGCAACACTGACGTCAATGGTGTCGATATCATCCACGGGGCTGGGGATACCGCGGCTTTCCCAGGTAACAAAGCGGAAGTCATCTTCCAGGGCCTCCCTGAGGCGGTTGGCCAGTTCCAAAGGCATGCCGACTGCGTTGATGAAGACCACGGTTTCCTTGCGCTTGTCCGCCGAGGCATAGACATTGAGGGGCACCCGGTCTTGTGTATCGATCACGTATTGACGCAAGAGGTCAGGTTTGCGTTGGCTCAGCGCCACCACCCCACCCTTGATGTAGCCCTCGACGTCTGCAATCGTCAGCGCACAGCCGCCTCCGTCGGCCCGAAGAAAGGTCTTGGTGTTGTGGATGTAGGGGTTGTAAAACACGGTTTTACGGGCCAGCAGTTTCTCGATGGCCGAGGGGTTTTCCAGCCCGCTTTCATCGATCTGCAAACCACTGAGCTCAATGGCCCGGGAAATAATATCGAGCAACACGCGCACTTCGATATTGGTCGACGACGTGGCGTGGAAGATGCCCCGCGGGCAACTCGCCAGATTGTCGTACACCCGCATGATGTCCTGGCACACCTGATCTACTGGCACCAGGTTGACCCTGGCGTGGGGCTTACCCGACAGGCGCACGGTTTGTTCAGTGTTGCGCATGGCGCGCTTGAGGCGGTTGACCTCCCTCAGGAACCCATACAGGCCAGTGGTGCTGCCACCTGCGGATTGAGTGGCCTGCGGACCGATAACAATCGACGGTCGGATAATCACCAACTCAATTCCACTGGCAGTGCACAGGCGGTCAATCAAGTGCTCGGCCGCACATTTGGTTTCTTCGTAATAGTTATTGAATTCAGTGCTCTGGTGCAGGCATTCCTCCACCTCACCCGAACCAACGCCTGCGGTATAAGCAGTCGAGATATAGAAAAACGTCTGGCAGCCCAACGCCTGTGCTGCATGGAACGCATGGGTCAGGCCGTTGATATTGTGCTCATAGATAATGTCGCGGTTCTTTTCTTCGAAATTGAGCGATGAAGCAAAGTGCAGGAAGACCGCCTGCTCCGAGGCCTGCGCCCGGGACTGAGCGATATCCATCCCCGCCAACGGCTGGGTGATATCGGCGCGCCGGGCTTTCAAGCCGGCAAAAGAGAGTCGCGCGTCAGTGGCAGGATAATGCTGGCCCGCCGAGAGCACCGCATCGCGGATACGATGTCGGCACTCATTGTCGTCGCGCCCCCTGACCAGGCAGGTCACATCGAACTCACCGGTGAGCAAATGCCGATAGATAAAATGGCTTCCCAGAAAACCAGTGCCGCCGGTCACATAGAGCTTTTTCATGTCGCCTTCCTCAAACGGTAAATGACGGGCCTGCTCAGGCCGGTTCATGGGCCTGTTGCAAAGCCATCTGGCGCAATTGATTTTTGGCAATCTTGCGCAAGCCGGCACGGGGAAAATCTTCCAGGAAAATAATTTCGCGAGGCCGCTTGAAGTCGGCCAGGCGCTCGCGGCAGGCCTGTTCGATATGCCGCCTGGCGAGCGCCTGGTCCTCACGACCGCTAGCGTTGAGCACGGCAAACAACACCGGTGTTTCCGTCAACAAGGGATCGGGGCGCGACACTACCGCCACTTCGCTGATCATGGCGCTGGCGTACGCAGCGAACTCAATCTCCGAAGCCGATACGTTTTCCCCGCCCACCTTGATGATGTCTTTCAAGCGCACATCAAAAAACAGCACGCCCTCGGTAGTCTCGAAAAAGCGGTCGCCAGTGATGTACCAACCGTCCTCTGTGAAGGCGTCGCGGGTTTCGCCAGGCTTGTTGAGATAGCCCAGAAACAGATTCTTGCCGGGTTGCGCGTTGAACTGCAGATCGGCACTGATTCGCGCATTGAACGGCCCGGCATTCGTGACGGGATCGGTCAACCGATAGCGGTAGCCACTCACTGGCTTGCCAATCGAATAATTGAGGTCCGCGCTGTGCTGCTCGCTCGTCACACTGCCAATGGCAAACAGCTCAGTCATGCCCCACCACCCTACGGTCTTCACACCAAACAGCGCCTCCACGTCGGTGTTGCGGCTGGGAAAGCCCCAAAACCTGAAGCTGTGTCGAACCGGTTTCTCCAGGGCTGCCAGGGCATGACAAACGAACGGCAGGATCGCGGCCCATGTGCATTCAAAGTGTGCCGCATCGCTCCAGAAGCGTTGGGGGTTGAACACCCGCCGTAGCACCATGGCGGCTCCCGAAAACAATGAGGTGAGCACTTGATAGGAAAAAGCCATGGTGTGGCAGAGCGGAAAAAACACCAGCGTCACATCGTTTTCGGTGACCTGCAGGTGCTCGATATTGGACTGCGCTGACCACACCAGGTGCGCGTGGGAGATGACGACGCCCTTGGGCTGGCTGGTAGTGCCCGACGTATAGAGGATCAGCGCTGGATGATCGCCTGCGACGCACGCCATGCCGACGCAGGCCCCCCGCATGGAGACGAGCTCATCGATGCCAGGAAAAACGGAGCACTCGCCGGTGTCCTCGTCCGAGGCTGCCACCACTACCATGGAAGTATGCAGGTCGCCGGCAAACAACCCCAGGTCATTGAGTGAGGTGACGACCATCTTCGGCGCAGCATCGCTGACGATGTAGCGCATTTCTTCCTGACTGAGGCGATTACCCACTACTACAGCGGTCGCTCCGAGATAGGCGCAGGCGAATACCAGGATCAACGCATGGGCTTCGACATCGAGGCACAGCACGATTCGATCGTCACGCTTGATACCCAGCCCGGCCAAGGCCACCGCTGCGTTGCTGATAGCTTGATGAAGCTGGGCATAGGACAGCTTCGCGGCACTGCCCAGATCCGGTAAGTGCAGCGCGGTACGCTGGGCATGCCGATCGCACACCTGCGCTAATGCCAGGCATACATTTGCACCGACGTCAGGGGTCAACTGTTCCATCTCACATTCCCTTGCCATACCAAAAATAGAAGACGCACATTGCCAGCCGCGGTGCCAGGCAAAGCAGGCTCACGTACCGCACTCCGGCCTGGCCTGTGCGCGTTGCTCGATCATCACGTCGCTGTCGATCAGATGCACCTTGTAGGTCGTCAGTGCGCAGCGGGTATGCGGCCCCAACGCCTCGCCCGTCTCCAGGTCGAACCTGGCGCCGTGGTGCGGGCAAATCAGTTGGCCGCGCCGGATCAAGGCGCCGTCCATCGTCTTACCCTGATGCGGGCAGCGGTTTTCCACGGCATAGACCGCCTGCCTGGCCTGGCAAAGCAATATCGCCTGCCCTTCTACTTGAACAGCCAGCGTGCCGCCTTCCTCCAGCGCATCCCGCTTCGCGGCGAACTGACAAGCGGGCGGATGCTCTACCAACGGCGACGACGCCTTCACGACCTCACTGCTCACGTTGGGCGAACCACTGGACGATCTGGTCGATACTGCAACCGTAGAGGCCAACTGCATCTTTTTGCGCAACGGTGACCTGGCTGACACGCTCAAGCTGCGCGAACAGTGCCATCATGGTCAGCGAGTTGATTTTCAATCGAGTCTCGATCAGTGGCACATGTGGCTCGACCGTCACGGCTCGGCCCAGGGTGGCCTGCAACGCGTCCTGGACGGTCTGGCGAGTGATCTGCATCTACGCCTCCTGTGGATGCCGGCGACCCGGGCATCGGTGCGGATTGGATTTTTATATTCCCCATCTTCCTGGCGGCCATCAACCTATAAGCCTTATGGGGAGACATCTTCCCGCGCCCATGAAAAACTTACCGCACGCGGGCTTTCAGTCTTCAACTGGCCAATAGCGTTGACGGGCGAACGGATACGTGGGCAGTGACAGTTTCTGTGCCTTTACCAAGCGGTAATAATCCAGCCAATCAAAGCTGATTCCGGCCTGCACAACGTCGCAGGCAAAGCGTTCCACGTCAGCGAACGTCAGCATTTCCTCGGCCAGATGCACGCAGCGCCCGGACGATGGCACGGTTACAGCCCAGGCCTGGCGGCTGACGACGAGCACTGCAACCTGGGCCGAATCAGGCCAGCCAGGGGAAGCAAGCTGGGCGGCGCCCTGCCCCTCCTGCACAAACGCGCTCAACCACTCAGGGCTAGCGTCTAGTGCCGACGATGCGCCGCACCCGAGCTGCAGACAGCGGTTGATCCAGTGGCCGTAACCCCTGTCGATCACGGCCTCGAACACCATCCCCCAGCGCACCAACTGTTGATACAGCGCCACTTCGAACGCCAGTTCGGCGCAGCGAGCCGCCGCTTCAACGGTCTGTGGCGTACTGGAGAGACGGCCCAGGCACTCTGCGTAATCATCGGCCATGCGCTGGTATCTCGGCGCCGCCAGCCATGCCTGCCGACTGGCATCGTCAAGGTGCTGCGGCTGCTCGCACAGGTAATACACCAGGCGCGGCGTGAACGTCGCCGGCGCATCCAGCACGCTGTGTGCGGCCTCTTCAAAAAACCTGTCCACGTCTATGCCTGCTTTCAACACACCAGCGAACCGCTCGCGATGTGCGCTGCGGCTGATGTTTATGGTATGCGCCAGCGCCAGACGATCAATTGGCCCGCTGTCACGGACGAAATGGGCGAACCGCAGCAGGTATTGGCGTAGTTGCTCTCGCGTTGCGGCAGACAGACAAATCGGCACGTCCACCGCTGCGTCGGTCCCGCGCACCAGAGCTGGCGCAACGGACTGCAGCACGCTGAACACATTGGTGCCGCCGATCCCCAGGCAATTGATCGCTGCCAACCGCGCAGTGTCGGCGGGTTGCTCCAGCGCCTGCGACCACACCCGGGTGTCCTGGCTGACCCGGAACGGCGAATGCTCGAAATCGATGCGCGGATTGGGCGTGGTGAAATGGAGTGAAGGCACCAGGGTGTCGTGCTTTAGCATCAACGCCACTTTGATCAGGCTGGCGATGCCGGCTGCCTGTTCAAGGTGACCAATATTGGATTTGACACTGCCTATCGCACAAAAACCGTGGTCCTGGGTATCCAGGCGGAAGGCTTTTTCAAGCGCCTTGATTTCCAGAGGGTCGCCCAGGCTGGTGGCGGTACCATGACACTCCACATAACTGATCTGCCGCGCATTGGCGCGCGCCAGCGTGATCGCCCGCACCATGGCTTTGGCCTGCCCTGGCACACTGGTGGCGGTGTAGCCGATTTTCATCGCCCCATCATTGTTGACATGGCTGGATTTGATCAGCGCATACACATGATCACCATCGCGTATCGCGTCGGCGTGGCGGCGCACGATGACGCTCGCCACGCCGCTGCCGAACAACGTGCCGCTGGCATCACTGGAAAACGGACAGCAACGACCGTCGCGAGACAATAACGGGCTCTGTCCGAGGGGATAACCGGTATGGTGCGGAATACGAATGGCGGCTGCCCCCACCAGCGCAGTGTCGACCTCCCCCAGGCGCAGAGCGTTGCAGGCCAGGTGCAACGCCACCAGCGAACTTGAACACGCGGTCTGCACGGTCATGCTCGGGCCTGTCAGGTTGAGCTTGAAGGACAGGCGCGTGGCGAGAAAATCCTTGTCGTTACCCTGGTGAACCAGGCTGGCGGTTTCATGATGCAAGGGGTCGAGACGGTCACCAAACTGATGCAAATAGCTGGTGGTGATGCCCCCCATGCATGCATAGACACCCGTCACGCCGGCTTGAGCCGCCTTGACATGCCCGGCATCCTCAAGCGCCTCATACCCCACCTCCAGCAACAGTCGATGCTGCGGATCGAGCAATATGGCCTCGCGCGCGGAAACCCCGAAGAACCGCGCATCGAACCATTCGATGCCTTCAAGCACCGGGCTGCGCCGGATATAACCAGGCTCGCTCCATTGCTCGCGGGTGACACCCGCCGCGCTCAGTTGCTGATCGTCAAGGTCAACGATCGACTCGCGGCCCTGGCGCAGGTTCTCCCAGAACACTCGCTGGTCAGGTGCACCCGGAAAGCGGCATGCCAACCCGACAACGGCCAGGTCGCCCAGATGGCTCTCTAGGGCCTGGCTCACAGTTGGCGCAGATCACGCAGTTGGGCGTCCAGCGGGTCCGGACTCGGCCCCGGCACACCCTGTTGCGCATACGCTCGACACAAGTCCGCCACGGTCACGATGCTGGTGATCGCCACGGCATCGGCGAAGGGGTCTGTTCCATAAACCGCTTCCAGGTTGCTGATCAGCGTCGCCAGATCCAGGGAGCTCAGGCCCAAGTCGCTGAAGCGGCTGTCAATTTCCACCGCCACCAAAGGCCCACCCTTCGCCCCCAGAACCTGAGCGATCTGGTGCTCTACTTGATCGAATACTTGATCCATGACTTGATGATTCAGCATGTGAAACCTCCATCGACTGCGATGTTTTGACCGGTGACAAAGGTGCCCCGGTCTACCAGGTACAGGATCAGATCCGCCACTTCCTGCTGGGTACCCAGACGCCCCAACGGTGTGCGGCGCTCGATCCTGCTGAGTGTCTGGGGGCTCAGGTCCTTGACCATGTCGCTGGAAAAGTAGCCAGGCGAAACTGAGTTGACGCGAATGCCCCGTGGGCCCAGCTCCTTGGCCAGGCTGCGGGTCAAGCCATCCATCGCGGCCTTGGTTGCGCTGTAAACCGTCAGGCCGGAATGACCCCGCAGGGCATTGATAGATGACACATTCACCACGCTGCCCGCGCCACGCTTGAGCAGCTTGGCCGTGACCAGCTTGGTCAGGTACAACTGGCCCTTGAGGTTGATATCAAGCGCACTGTCGATGTCCGCCACGCGCATCGTGCTGAGAATGCCTTCAACACCGGTGGCGGCATTGTTGACGAGCCCGTCGAGGCCACCGAAGCGCTTTTCCACCTGCTGGACGAAGGCGGTGAGCGCTGAGTAGTCGGTGCAGTCCAGTGCCTGCCAATGAAAGTCGGCACGCTCGCTCAACTCCGTGACAGCCGGGGACTCTCGACGACTGAAGGTCGCGACGTTATAGCCTGCCTCCAGGAAACATCGGACCGTCGTCAATCCCAGGCCCTGGCTACCGCCACTGACAATGATGGTGCCCTTTACCGCAGATGGAGCGCTGTCATGGCGAGTGTGTAAAGCGTCAGAAACTGCATCAGTCATTGCGAGGCCACCTTGATTTTCTTGAATCGATCGCTGTGCAGGCGCCCGGTCACAAATTCGATATGACGCGGCACCTTGAAATCTTCCAACCCTTGCTGGCAATGCAGCATGATCTGGCGCTTGGCGTCGTCGGTGTCCAACTCACCCTCCAGAACGACCGTGGCGGCCACGATCTGCCCGGTGACCGGACTCTTGCGCCCCCATACCACGGCATCCTTGACGAAGGGGAGGCTCAACAGCCGACTCTCGACTTCTACCGGCAGCACTTTGAGCCCTCCCACATTGATCAGGCTTTCTCCACGCCCGAGGATGCGGAAATAATCGCCACGGGTTTCAACCAGATCCCCCGTGCATAGCCAGCCCTCCTGATCGATCACCGACGGCGCGTTCAGATAGCCGAGCATCGCGGTGCGGGTCTTGATCCACAGAATCTGATCAACCACCTTCACCTGCACATCGTCAGTGGCAATTTGAATCCACAGCGAGTCACTCGACTCCGAGCGCGTGGAGAGGATGCCCAGCTCGCTCATGCCATAGGTCTGCTTGAAACGCACAGCCGGGAACACCTCGTTCAGCGCGGCCAGGGTCGATTCGGGCATGGTCTCGGTGCCGTAGGTCACCAGTTCCAGGCTGGAAAGATCGTAGGTCTCGTATGCCCGTCCCCATAGCAGCATGTTGAGAAATGTAGGGGTGGCGGGAAGGAGCTGGATCCGGTGTTCAGCAATCTGCCGGCAAATGCTCACGGCGTCGCGGGAATCGAGCTTGACCAGTGTCGAGCCGCTGAATAAACAGTGCAGCAACGTATTGAAACCGCCGATATGGTCCAGCAACAGGAATGCAGCCGTGGTACGAGGCCTTGAGCGCGGCGCATCGCGGTATTTGGCAAAAAGCCTTTCGAGGCTGAGCAGGATGGCCTTGGGCTCGCCGCTGCTGCCTGAACTGAGCAATATCAGACCGGCTTCTCGGCGATCGAACAGGCCTGCCACCAACTCGTGGGTGGGCAACTGTGTGGTTAACGCCTGCAGATCGCCGGGGTGATCGGCGTCGATGATCCAACTGGCCCCTGTCGTACGTGCCACCGCCGCGCAGCGTTCAGACGAACTGCGATTGAGTGGCACCACCACGCAATGCCGGGTGTACAAGGCCAGAATCGCCCCCACCATCGCGCAGCTATAATCACCATTGACGATTACCGTGCAGCACGCGATGTTCTGGTGCGCCAGAAGCGCCTGCCAGGACATCATCGCTTGCCCTATGGCGTTGAAGGAGGACTGCTGGCCATCGGCGATCAGCGCAATGCCGTCGCCGAACGAAGCCAGGCGGTCGCTGATCCAATTACGTTCCTCTCTCATGTCTGCCTGTGCTCCTGTTGCTGTTTGCCAAAACACCGCACGAACGCTCAAGGCGATGCGCGAGCCATCCTGGCCGACAACCCGACCAGCCCTCCAATCAGTAACCGCGCCAGCCTGGCCAACCTTCCGGGAGCGCGAAAGCCCCAGATGGCATCCATCCAGGCGGGCAATTGCAGCAACTCCACCGACAGCCCAGCGCGGCTGCGCAGGTACACCACGTGGGATAACCCACCGCCAACCGGCGGCGTGCTTGAGCTGAAGCCTTCACGCAGCACGCGTCGGTAAAGGGCATTGAAGTGGCTTGGGCGGCGTACGCCCAGGGCGACATTCATCAGTCCGGGTTCATTGAGTGGTCGTACGGCGCCCACGCCTTGGCGGTGCACCAGTTCGATCCAGTGCTCACCCGCATCCAGGGCGCAGCGCGGCGTGTCGCAGCTGACCGTGGCCGAGGGCTGGCACGCCGACAGCGGCAGCCCCAGCGCCCGATGAAAATAATCCACGGCGTCCTCCAGATCTTCGACCACCAGCCGTACGCCGATAATGCGCCCGACCGCGCCGCCAGCCTCAGCCTCCACCAGTTGCACCGGTACGCCATCGGGGTCGCGCAGCACTGTGCCGGTGAGGTCGACGGGTATACCGGCCGCCTGCAAGCGCGCCACGGCGGCGTCTATATCGGCTACCGCGACAAACAAGCGCTCGTAGCCGCTGCGTGTGCGCGTTGCCGCCGGCAACCGGCACGGTTGGCTGAACTCGAAGAATTCAAGCTGAAAAAATGCCTGTGCGTCAGCCATCCAGTAATTGACGCCCTGCACCGCCGTCATCTCGAACAGTCGGGCAGCCATGGGTCCGCGAACCTGAAAACTGCCGGTGGCACGCAAACCCAACAACGCGGCATAAAACTGCATGCTGGTGGCGGCGTCGGCGGAGCAGATTGCGACCTGGCACAATCGCGGCGGCGCAAGTTCGGACCTGCTCACGGGCGATTCCGTGGCGTAAAGGAAATGGCAAATCGCTCGCTCAAGCCTGCGGCGGGGTTGGAGAAATCCATCTTGATATCGCTGAGCTTGCACGCCGGGCGCAAATCGGTGTGATACAAAAACAGCGCCAGGTTCAACGACAACAGGATATTGGCCAGCCCCGCCCCGATGCAGGTGTGCGGCCCACGACCGAAGGGTGCCCAGGCGCCGCTGGCGCGGTGTTCAAGCCGCGGCTCTTCATAGCGAGTGATGTCGAAGACCTGAGGGTTCTTGAACCACGCAGGATCCGTGTGGTTGGCAGTGGTGAATAGAATGATGTCCTGCCCTTTGTCGATCGAGTAACCCTGGAACTCGAAGTCTTTCGCTGCCGTACGGCGCACGGCGTAGGCCGTTGGATAAAGACGCATCACCTCGCGGATGAAGTTCTTCAGGGTCTCCATGTTTTCCAGGCCATCAGCGTCCGGCAATCCCTGGCTGAAACAGGCATCCACTTCATCACGCAACGCCTGGTGCAAGTGCGGCTGCTTGAAAAGCTCCAGCAGCATGAAGCTCAAGGTGGCACCGACGGTGTCGATGCCTGCCAGGTAGGAGATGATGGCGTGGTTGCGCATATCTCCTGGGGTAAACCACTGGGGCTGGACCATCTGCCCTTTTTCCTTGAGCGTCTGGAAGTAACCCTGGGTTTGCTCCTGGGTCCGTTCCGACTCGATAATCCGGTCAGCCAGCGCCTGCACCTGCTTTTTCGCCGCCCGGTAACCCGGCAGGCGCAACGCCAGCCGCGGCCACTTTTTCAGGGCACAAACGTTCATCGCGGTATTCTGATACCGCATCAGCGCCTCGACTTCATCCGGCGTGGGTTGATAACCCTGCAGTGACCCACCAATCTGCTGCGACAGCACATGCCGAAACAGCGCCGACACCTTTTGATCAACGCCGTAGCGCGCTTGCAGGGTATCCGTGAAGATCTGCGCAAGCATGGGAATGCGCTCGTTGAACGCCGACTTGGAGAACAGCGGCTTCATCAGGTTGCGCTGGAAGCGATGGGCATCACCATCCACGCCGATGAACGAATGCGGGCATTGCATCTCTTGCAAGGTCGCTTCCCAGAACCCGCTTGAGACAAAGCAATCCTTGCCCTTGTCCGCCACGAATCGGTTCGCCTCCATGCCGGCCAATACCACGAAGTTCATATGCGCGGCCTTGACCCGGTAGACATCGCCATAGGTACTGCGCGTGGTTTGCAAGAAGCCCAGGGGGTTGCGGATCAAGGCAAGCGCACTGCCGAGCAGTGGCCAGCCCTTGACCACGGGAAGCTGGCGGTTGCCGGCCCCACTCGAGACCTCTCTTTCCCACGATGTCATCGTTGCTCTCCCGGATGGCGTTTGGTCTATGCATTGCCGCGCCCTGCCTGCGACACATCAGTGCCCAGCGAAAAAAGCATAACCAAAAGCGGCGCGATCCAAACCTATAAGCACTGATAGGTAAATTAGCCGAGGTCGATCTCGGGTGTGGCGCAGATGCCCGGCAGCCTCCATGGCGGCGTCACCGTGTGGGGGGCCGCTTGGCGCCGACACAGGCAGGCCAGGTCGAGGGTACGCACGCGGGGAATGACTTCCTGCACGCGCAGGCAAAACCTGGCCCGAGGCGATTCATGACAGGCAGCCACAGCCAGGCAGTAGCGCGCCAGCAGCATTGTTGACCAGAATTGCCAATGCCGGGCGTCGGTTGTCGGTGGGTTGAATTGAAGGGAATGCCCGCAGCTTGGCCCCAGCCGGAAGGCAAAGCTGTCGAGCGGTACAGCAAGACCTTCGCCGCGGGCCTTTATGTAGGCTTCCTTGAGTGTCCATATCTCGAAAAATCGCTGCGCACGGTGCGCTGCGCCACACTGCTGCAGGTCGTGGCGCTCGGCGGCCGCAAAGAACGTATCGGCCACCGAAACGCCGTCGCCCTGGCGCTGCAGGTCTTCAACATCGATGCCGATTGCCTGTCGCGACACGGCCATGACGATCAAGCCATCGGTATGGGAAACATTGAAGTGCAGGGAATGCGAGGGGTCCAACACCGGATCGATACACGGCTTGCCGTGATCGTTGTAGGCAAAGCACCAGTGCTGCGGGGGAATACCGGGGCGATACATCGACAACACATGACGCACAAGCGCCCGGGTAACCAGGTACTGATGGCGATGTCGGGCAAAATGAAATTGCGCCATCCGCTGGCGCTCACTGTCACTGAGCACCGCGGCATATTCGGCCAACAGGTCAGCCGCGACGATCAACTCATCACGACAGACCCACAACTGGATATCGCCCGGTGGTAACGGCCACTCACGATCCATCGTGACTCCAGCGGCACCACCTGGTGCCGCTCGACAGCGCGGCACCAGGTCGGCATTGCCTCAGGCCAGTACGCTACGGCGCAGTTGAATACGCACAGGGTCGCCCTCGGGCAGCTCGACTTCGTCCACTGCCAGCGGCGCCTCAAGATCGCTGCGCAACAAGCTCTGGACCAGTAACTGGCTCTTGAGCCAGTCCTCGTGGTGCACCAGGATCTCATCGACATAGGCACCGCCGAGCACGGCGATGTCGACTTTTTCGGTGTAGCCCAGCTTGGCTTTCTTGCGCAGGTCTTGCAGCCTGCGGTTGAGCTCACGTACGGCGCCTTCGCGCTTGAGCGAGGCATCGATGTCCAAGTCCAGCCAGACCACCATGTTCTCGACAATCCCGACGTTATTGAGCGTGTCACGCACGGTCAGGCGACGCTCGAACTCGTGGGGCTGGATCGTCTGCCCTGCGGCAACCAGCACCCCCTGTTCATCGATTACATACTCTCCAGCCTTCACCGCTGTGGTGACCGCCTTCATCGCCGGGCCCAGTCGCTTGCCGAGCAAGGAGAAGATCAATACCACCACGGGCTGCGCCCACTCGTCGGCATCGGCGGCCCACTGGACCTGCTTGACGTTGAGTTCCTCCTCGAGGAACTGTGCATAGCGCTCCAGTACGGCCTGTTCGATACCCGCGACGCGAATGCTGCGCAACGGAAACTTCTGCGAAACCCCATTGGTTTCGCGCACATTGCGCACGCTGGCGATCAAGTTACGCAGGCTGCTCATCTCATCGGCCAGCTCGTACGACAGGTACTGGCGATCGATGCTCGGCCAGTCTTGCAGGTGCACAGAGTCGGCATACCCCAGTTCGGTGTAGACCGCCTCAGCCAGAAACGGCATGAAGGGCGCCAGCAGACGAGCAAAATTAGATAACGCGTAGTGCAGCACTTCATAGCACTGGCGCTTGTCGTCATCCAGGCCATCGCGCCAGATGCGTGCCTTGTTCAAGCGCAGGTACCAGGTACTCAAGACGTTGATGAACACTTCGATACGCGAATAGATCTTGGAAAAATCCAGAGACTCCATCCACATCTTGATATCCGATTCCAGCGCCGCCAACTCATGCAACAAGTAGTGGTCCAGGACATTGTCCAGGGGCTGGCCAAGGTCGCCGGAAGGACTGAACTGGTCGATTTCGGTGAACGTTTTATAGAACTGCAGGCAATTCCAGAACAGCAGATGGTAGCGGCGCACCACGTCGCGCACCGACTCTTCACTGAACTTGATGTCCTCTCCCTTGCAGACCGGCGATGCCAGCAAGGCCACGCGCAAGGCGTCCGAACCGTGGGTCTGCATGAGATCCATCGGGTTGGGGTAGTTCTTCAGGCGCTTGGACATCTTGCGACCGTCCTTGGCCAGAATCACCCCGTGGCACATGGCGTTCTTGAAGGGGTTCTGCTCGAAACAGCCGGTGGAGATGACCATCATCGTGTAGAACCAACCGCGGGTCTGCGCAAGGTACTCGACGATGAAGTCGGCAGGGAAAGTCTGTTCGAACTCCTGCTTGTTTTCGAACGGGTAGTGCCGACTGGCGAACGGCATTGCGCCCGATTCGAACCAGCAATCGAAGACACCGGTCACCCGACTCATGGTGCCCTCGCAGCACTGGCAGGCGAAACGATGCTCGTCGATATGAGGCACATGCAGGTCTTCGACCTTGCGCCCGGAACGCGCTTCGATCTGCGCGATGCTGCCCATCACCTCGACGGTGCCGCACTGGTCACAGCGCCATACCGGGATGGGCGCACCCCAGAAACGGTTGCGCGACACCGCCCAATCGCGGGCATTACGGATCCAGTCCCCGAAGCGCCCTTCCTTCACATGCTCGGGCACCCAGTTGACCTGGCTGTTGTTTTCCACCAACTGCTCGCGCAGCGCCGACGCGCGGATGAACCAGGACTCTACCGCGCGATAGATCAGAGGGTTATCGCAACGCCAGCAGTGTGGATAGTTGTGTTCGATCTGTTCTTGCTTGAACAGCAAGCCACTGCTCTTCAGATCTGCAAGGATGCGCGGCGTGGCCTCGAAAATATTCTGCCCGGCATACTGCGCCACCGCATCGGAAAAGGTACCGTCGTCGCGAACAGGGTTAGGTGCAGGCAACTCGTATTGCTGCCCGAGCAAGGCGTCGTCCTCACCGAACGCAGGGGCAATGTGGACAATGCCAGAGCCATCGCCCATCTGTACGAAGTCGGCGGTGACCACGCGATGGGCCGAGGCATCGATCACCTCGCCGACCACCGGCAGATAACGCAGCCCAGCCAGCTCTGCGCCGGTACAGCGTTCCAGGATCACCGGCTCATCGAACAAGCCGCCCAGGCAACCTTCGGCCAGCCATAGGCGCTCTTCGCCGTGCTCGATGCACACATAGTTTTCATCGGCGGCCACGGCCAGTGCGACGTTGGCAGGCAACGTCCAGGGTGTGGTGGTCCATGCCAGGAAGAAAGTGTCCGGGCGGTCTTGTTGCCTGAACTTGACATAGGCGGACATATCGCGGCGCGGGCGGAAGGCGTCGTCCAGGCGCGCCTCGAAATTCGACAACACCGTCTGGCAACGCACGCAGTAAGGCACGATCTTGCCGCCCTCGTAGACATGCCCCTTGTCATGCAAGGTTTTAAAGCCCCACAGCACCGACTCCATGTAGTCGTTATCCATGGTCTTGTAGGCGCCATCGAAATCGACCCAACGGCCCATCCGGTTGACAAAGCCACGCCAGTCATCGGCGTACTTGAGCACCAGTTCTCTGCACTCGTCGTTGAACTGCTCCACGCCAAACTCGAGAATATCGCGCTTGGACTTGAAGCCCATGGCCTTCTCGACTTCGAACTCCACCGGCAAGCCGTGGCAATCCCAGCCCCAGCGGCGTGGGACCTGTTTGCCGAGCATCGTCTGGTAACGCGGTATGACGTCTTTGATATAGGAAGTCAGAATATGGCCGTAGTGCGGCAGGCCGGTAGCAAACGGCGGGCCGTCATAAAATACGTACACCGGCTTACCCTCACGGGCGCTGATGGATTGCTCGAACGTCTTTTCTTTTTCCCACCGCTCGAGTACCGCATCTTCCATTGCCGGAAATCTAACCGGCCCACTTCCTTCCGTACTCATCAGTCACACCTGTCAGTAAAAACAAAAAAGCACCCCCTCGGGGCTTTACCTTACCTGGCGGTCTGCCGCCGCCATCGCCCGTCAATCCACGTCTGCCTCACCCTGTCGACTGGCGGCCGATACAACTGACGGCGCACAAAAAGGGGTGAGAAAAGCAGGTGGCACGGTACGACAGTCAAACGCTTCCAGCGTTTGCAGAAACCCCAGCATAACCTTGGATACACTCTCTTGTGTATCAGAGAAAAGCGTGTAGTGCCCCCAATCGTCCATGATGCGCACCTGCGCATTGGGCAGAATCTCTCCCAGGCTCAGTGAGTCCTGGAACGACACCATGGTGTCTTTCCGCCCCCCTATCACCAGGACTGGCACGCTGATCGGGGCACACCACTGGCGATCCACTTCAGGCTCAGCGGCGCTTTGGATCAGGTACATATAGCGCAGCAATGCCTGGGGGCCGCTTTTGAAGGGAGCCTCCACCAAGCCGCGGATGCGCGCATCGGCCAGCCCTGTGAGGCGGGTGGCTGTCTGTTCCGTGTTATTGGCGAAGATGGTGTGGTACATGAAATCGAGCTTGGACTCATCTTCGACCAATATGCGACTGACCTTGCCAATGGCATCGCCAGCCACTGCGCTGTAGCGGCTATTGAAGAAATTCGGGCTGTTGAACAACAGCAGCGCCTCCAAGCGTGCGGGCCATCTGCGCGCATAAGCCAACGCGGTATGAATGCCGGTGCACCAGGCGGCCAGTACCACCGGGCCAGGAGCGAGCATGGCCATCAGGTGTTCCAGGTCGCGCACCTGATCGTCCAGCGCATATTCGCGAAACCTATCATCATACGCCCCCGGCAATCCGCGCCGTTCCCAGGTGACAAAGCCAATACCGGCCGCCTGCAGCGCCTGGGCCACGCCCTGCGTCACGGCGTTGCCGATGCCCAGGGCATTGACGAACACCACGGTGCCACCCGGCGCCTGCGTGTGTAGCACCTCCAGGCTCAAGCCATCGTGCGTGATCAGTTGCATGCTGTGTGTCCCTCTCTTCACTGTGCCTGCTTGCCCCAAGGTGCCTCATGTACCGGTTTGTCGCTGCCCCGCCACGGCTGCTGCCAGATTGTTGATCTCGTCCCAGATGTGCAGCGAACGGCTTTGCCATGCCAACGGATAGCGGCTGGCGGCGGCCTGATAGAAATCCGCCGCGGCCTCCCGATCCGTCGCAGCCCGCCGGCAATACTCGTTCAGGGCCCAGCCATAGGCCGAAATCGCCAGGCCCGAACCCAGGCCGGCGTTGGGCGAGCCGGTGCCGGCTGCATCTCCTACCAACAACAGGTTGCCATCAACTACCCGTTCGGCCCTGCTGTGATGCACCGCAATACGTTGCGTCAACCAGTTGATCCCCTGGTGCTCGACGCCCCAGCTTTTGGCGAAGAAGTCAGCTTTGTCCAAAAGCAGCTCGAGCGCCGGTGGCGTCGGTGTGCTGCTGTAGAACGCCACGCCAAACTCTTTGCGCACAGGGTAGGCCAGGCCAAAAGCGCAGTGATCGAGACGCCCGCGCGAATCGAAGGCGAACTCATAGCTCAAGCGTGACGTCGCAACCTCACTGGCGCAGTGAAACACATACCAGCTCTCACTGCCCTGAGGGGTCTGCAGCAGCGTGCACTCGATGCCCGCGGCCTGGGCCACGGCACTGCGCGCACCGTCAGCGACCACAACCAGATCGGCATCGAGGGGGAATGACGGCGCACCTGCCGTTGCACTCAGCAACACTTGCCAGGTAGCGGGCCTGCTGTCGTCGGCGACCACCGTCGCCTGATGGTCGGCGATAAAACGCACGCCCCGCGCGCAAGCCTGCTCCATCAACACCGCCTGCAAGTCGGCCAGGGAAATGGCCATCACCGACTCACCCACGAACAGCTCGGCGACTGTCTCGTCTCCATACGCCATGCTTGCATCGATACTGTCGAGAATGCCGGCCGGCAACTCGCGGGAGAAATACCGGGTGCGCTGCCCGGCGCTATTGAGGTAGAAATCGTGTCGCACGATCCGTGCGGCGCGCCGTGCAACGGCATCCAGCACCCCGATGCTTTTCAGGTAGGGCAAGGTGTGAGGGTAAAGCGTGACCATTTGCATACGGTTGATCGCGGTACGCTTTTCGACCACATACACCTGCTCGAAACCATTGGCCGCCAGGGTCAGGGCTGCCACCAGGCCAGCCGGCCCGGCTCCCAGCACCACACCGCGTTTGCCGGCCCATGCCCGCTCCGGCAGCGCGGCGGGTTGGTGGGCAAAATCGAAGGCGTAGCCGTTGCGGTGGTACACCTGCAATTGTTCCGGCGCAACGTAGTTACTCGCCGCAGGCACACTCGGCACGATCGGCGTAGCGGTCGACGGCATCGGCTCGCTGACCGGAGGAGGCATGGGAGCGAGCATTTGCTCAAGCTGTTCGATCAGCGCGCCGGCTGTCCTACACAGCACTAACTGCGGGCCGTCACGACTCTCATCCAGCCCCTCCAATGCCTGGCAAAGGCAAGCCGCCAGCACCAGCATGGTCACTGAATTCAAACCGTAATCAAGCAACGGCTTGCCCAATTGCAACGTGTGCGGATCGATTTGCGTCAGTGCGGCGATTTGCGCACGCACCACCTCATGCACATCCTCGGCGTTCGCCTCCAGCGCGATGGCTATCGCAGGCGCAGGCGTGGCGGATGTGTCAACGGTCGGCAGCCAACAGTGAACCTTGGCAAACGGATAAGTCGGCAGCTCGACGATGCGGCGGCCAGCACGCAGGCTGGCCTGGCGAGACACCTGTTGCAGGCTGATCTGTCCAACAACCCAGGCCCGGGCCTGCTCTTCCAGGCTCAACGTCTGGCGCTCAAGGGGCGCGGTATCCGGCACCTCGACCTCCTCAAGGTCACCATAGTGAATCACCACGCCGTCCACACTGCCCTGTTGCCGGTGAACACAGGCCAGCGCCGCATCCAGAGTGTCGAGCAAGGTGCCAGGTTGGCGCTGCACCCATGCCACCCGGCAGTTCATGGTTTCACGACCCTGACTGAGGGTAAACGCCAAGTCATCCAGGGTGAGCGAAGGGGTGGCAGCCAATGCTCGCCGAGCACTGCCAAGCACAGCCTGCAGGCGCTCGTTAGTCGCTGCGGAAAAAACCAATAGCCACGGGCCTGGCGTTGAGACCGGCTCAACGGCGGCGGGTGCAGCGTCGTACGCCTGCAACAGCAGGTGGGCATTCGCACCGCCAGCGGCGAATGTATGCACAGCGGCACGGCGCGGTGTCGGCCAGGGCATGCCGCCAGGTGCATCGCTGGGATGGTGCCAATGCTCCAGGCTGCGCTGGGCCCGCAGCGGCGCCTCATCAGCGCGGGTTTGTGGATTAAGCGGTTCGGTCAGAATCGACGGCACCAGCACCCGGTCACGCAGTTGCAACGCCACCTTGATCACCTGCGCCAGGCCAATCGCGGCTTCTGCATGGCCAATGTTCGACTTCACCGAACCCAGACGGCAGTGTGGCAAGTGCGTATTGCGCGGCCCATAGACGCTTCGCAACGCCTGGAACTCAGCGACATCGCCCAGGGTTGCACCTGAGGCCGAGGTCTCGACGTAATCGACACTCCGGGGGTCGATGCCCGAGCGCTGGAAATGCCGCGACAGCAGGGTCTCGAACGCAGCAGCACTCGGCACGCTGTAGCCGGGTGTATAGCCTTTGTGGCTGATAGCGGTGGACTTGATCACCGCAGTGACCGTGTCACCTTCTTCAATCGCCTGTTTGAGCGGCTTGAGCAGCACCGCAGCCACGGTTTCACCGGGCAGGAACCCGTCTGCCTGCCCGTAGGCTCGAACCCCCGGATGACTGGCGAGCAGTTGCCCCTGGCACAACGCAATATATTTGAACGGGTGGATAGACAGATTCGTCGCCCCCACCACCGCCAACCGGCAACTGCCGCTGCGCAGGCTTTCGCAGGCCAGATGCAGCGCCGTTGCCGCCGAGGAACACATGGTGTCGAGCGCCAGGCTGGGACCCTTGAGGTTGAAAAAATGCGAAATCCGGTTGGCCATGCTTGCGGTCGATGACAAGGCTACCGTGGCCTTGCGCGGCACATCGGCGTCGAACGCGTGGTACTGCTGATACATCGAACCGGTAAACACCCCGACCTCGCCGTCACAGGACTCAGCCAGGTAATCGCGGGTGTAGCCGATGCGTTCGAACAAGGTCCAGACCTCCTGCAAAAGCAGGCGCTCCTGAGGGTCCATCAACTGGGCTTCGCGCGGAGAAATGCCGAAAAACAGTGAATCGAAACGGTCCACATCCTCGATGAACCCGCCCCATCGGCAATACGCCCTGCCCGGCTCACCCTTTTGTGCACTGAAATACGTGTCGGTATCCCAGCGGGTCGCCGGCACTTGCGTAATGCTGTCTACGCCAGCACGCAAATTGTCCCAGAACTGCTCCACCGACGCCGCACCAGGAAAGCGTCCCGCCATGCTGATGATGGCAATATCGCCAGCTTCCACCGCCACGGGATCAGGGGTTTGCGCCGTCGGCTGGGGTGCCGGCAGCATACGCAGGCGTGCCTTGGCCTGCTCGATGCTCAGCCGGCCCTCGCGCAGTTCGTCGAGGATGGTCTTCAGGGTCATAAGGGTCTCTCTCACCGGCCAAACAAGGTTGAGATTCGCTCGCCGACTTCCGGCTGATGCATTGTCAACGCGTGCATCGCCAGCTCACGCTCAATGACCGCGGGGAGGTCTTCGCGCAGCTTGCGATTTAGATGGTGCTTGAGCGTGACCAGCGACAACCGGGGCTTGTCGGCCAACTCCATCGCCAACTCCAGGGCGTGGGCCAGCACCTGGGCACGCGGTAACACTGCAAACGGCGCGCCGCGTGCTTCAAGTAGCGCACCACTGTAGCTCTGCGCCGCCAGGAGCATTTCCTGGCCGAGGCTACCGAGCCGGGAGGGCAGGATATAGGTCGCGCCCATGCCGGGGGTAAAGCCGTACTTCATGAAGTTGGCGGTATACAGGCTCTCGCGGGACAACACCACGATGTCGCAGAACAAGCCCATTACCAGGCCGCCGCCGATAGCATGCCCCTGCATCGCGGCGATCACCGGGATCTTGCATTCAAATGCAAGGCTGTAGACATTGGCATCGGTAAAATCGCCACGCGTCTGGTTCAAGGCAAGCAGCCCTTCGCGGGTGCCGCCACTGCAAAAAAAACTGTCGTAGCCCGTGATCACCACTGCCTTGTAGGCGTCGCTGGCGTTGATTCGCGCATAGGCCTGTATCAATCCGTCGATCAACGCCGGCGTGAAGGTATTCTTATGCTCACGGTCCTGGAGCGTGAGCACCACTACCCCGTCGTCACGCGCCTGAAAATCGATGACACTGTCCATCGGCACTCCTCTTTGCAACGATTCGCCAGCCATGGGCGCGCCCGTCAGGCACATCAATCAGGCTCCCATGGGAACAGGCCGTGGCTGACATAGCGGTGGATGTTTTCGCGGGTGCGCGGGTTGCTGAATACCTGGTGATTTTGCTCGATGGCCATCTGTCGGGCGTCGAACGGTAACGTGGACAGCCTGTTCATATAGCCCTTGTATTGCTCGACGCCATGCTTGGACAGGCGCCGCAAGCGCAACAGGTGGCGGCGCAGCAACGCATCGCTATCGCTTGCCACGTCGTCCGCCAGCCCCCACTGGCTGGCCTGTGCCGCACTGACCGGCTGGGTCGACAGCGTCAGGTAATGCGCGCGCTGGAAGCCCACGCGACGAATCAGAAACGGCAACACACACGCCGGCATTACGTCAAAGATGAGTTCCGAGAGGCTGAACTGGGCATCGGTATGGCTGAGAACGATGTCACTCGCAGCCACGAAGCCCATGCCCCCGGCGTTGGCCTTGCCCCGTACATGACTCACCGTGATGAACGAACCGGTAACCATACGCTGCCAGATTTCATAGAGCCGCTCTGGTTGATGGCGTTCGCTGGCGCCGCGCACGGCGTCGTCATGCATGCCTTGGAAATCTGCGCCGAAACAAAAAACCTCGGGCCCGCCTTCAAGCACCAGCACGGTCGAATGCGCCTGGCAGTGTTCCAATACCCATAGGCATTCGTCGACCATTTGGCGGTTGATCGTATTGTTCGACTCAGGACGCGCAAAACGCAGGAATGCCAGGCTGCCTTCAGTGCGAAACTCGGTGGCCTGGAAGTTCATGGCTGGAAACTGTATTCGCGGTGGTAACCGTTGATCGCGCTTAACAGTAACTTGCCCGACAACCCTCCCGCCGCGATTACGCTGTCGGTGACTGGACAGGCGACGGTGTGGTCGCGGGTACCAAACCGCACGGCGTCATTGCCCAGCAGGATTGACTCGTACTCAGCCAGGCTCAGGCTATAGCGACTATCGAGTTGTTGTGCGATGGCCTGGGCAGACAGATGATCACGACTCTGGGGCGTGACCGTACCGCTGAAAAACTCCGAGCAGCAACCCGAGCCATAGGAAAAGCATCCAATACGCCGAGGCTCATCGAACCGCGCGGTGCTGATGATGCCGGCCAGGGACAGAAACATCGTGGCCCCCATGATATTGCCCACGCGTTGGCAGTACGCCAGCCCGGGCGCCACACGCTGGGCGAAATCAGCTTCGATGGCTGGCGGGTCGGCTGGCGCGAACTTGCGCATCATCAAGCGGTGCGCGCCTTTGACCATGCCACCAAAAGGCGTGTGAAACGCCAGGTAGTCGAACGTGCGCGCATAGTCCACGTCGTCGACCCGAAGGCGATATTCATTGAAGGTTTGCTCACAGCAATCCAGGTACGACATCAACGATAGATCGGCGTCCCCGGCTTCGCTGTCGGGCTCCGGCCGACAGGTGTCCATCACCTCGAAGCTGTAATAACCACTGGCGCCGATGTCGAGGCTGAATACATGCGGCTTGTCACTGATCAACATGGCCACTGCGCCCGCACCGCCACTGGGTTCCGAAAAAGCCCAGTCCTGCGCTGCGGCGCCGCCTTCACCAATCATCAGGAAGCGACACAGGTCCACTGCGACCACCAGTGCCTTGGCATTGGGCGAGGTCTGGGACAACACGAACTGCACCGCGCTATGAAAACCGGCAGTGCCCGAGTAGCAGGCCTGCTTGAGTTCGAAAACCCGGCAGTTTTTTTTCAGCCCCAAGTAGTCATGCACATAAGTACTGACGGACTTGCCGAAATCGATTCCCGACTCGGTACAGGTAATCAACAACTCAATCTGATCGCGCTCTTGCGGGCTCAAGGCATCGATCAGTGGCTTGGCGGCATTCACGGCAAACGTCACCGGGTCTTCGCTGTGCAACGCCACGCTCTTTTCGTGCATCAACAGGTTGCCGAAACGCTGGGAGTCCAGCTTGCGGTGTCGCGCAAGCATGGTCACATCCAGGCTCGCCGCGCCGCCAAATACGTTCATTGCCTCGATACCCACTTGCCTCGTCATTGCAGCCTTCCTGAGTTTTCCAGACACAACGCTGTATTGATGCCGCCGAAGCCATAGCTGAGGTTGAGTGCACAGCGCAGGGCGTGCTGTTCAGCGCGGTCGCAGACCCATGCGAACCCGGTATCCAGGGGGTGATCCAGGTTGCGGTTGGGGTGCAGTTGCCCGGCCTTCATTTGCAGTACCGTGGCTATGGTCTCCACCAGCCCGGCAGAAGCCAGGCCATGACCGATGAGGGACTTGGTCGCGTTGATCGACGCCTCGCGCAAGCCGCAATGAGCCAAGGCACGCAGTTCGGTTTCATCACCCAGTACCGAGCCACTGCCGTGCGGGTTGATATAGTCCACCTGGCGCGCCTGCCAGCCCGACTTGTCCAGGGCCTGGCGGATCACACAGGACTCCCCGTCAAACGAAGGGTTGGGGTTGCGATTGCCGTCCATCGCCACTGACCAGCCGGCAATCCGCGCATACGGCGAAACGCCACGGCGGCGCACGCTGGCCTCGCTTTCAATCACCACGACTGCACTGGATTCACCGTAGATGAACCCATCGCGATCACGGTCAAAAGGGCGGCACGCCAGGGCCGGACTCTCGGCAAAACGGTCCGAGCCCATCGCCCCCAGGGAGCGAAAGCCATGGCACTCCCAATACGACAGATCCATCACCGGCGCCAAGGCAATGCACACGTCCACATCCCCGGCTCGCACAGCCTGGGCCGCATTGATAATCGCCATCTGCCCACTGGCCGACGCAGCCCCCAGAGTGTAAGCGAACCCCCGAATGGGGAAGCGCTCGGTGCAAACTCCACACAGGTCGGTATCGAGAAACTGCGTCGCGTAGCTGGGCTTGATGAAGTACGGGGTCAGCGCGCAAGGCGCATGGGCCTGCTCGATGGCGCGCTGCTGGAAGTTAGAGCCACCGACCACCAGGCCGATACGCGTCGGGTCACACTGATCCAGCTGCGCATCCGCCCACGCTTCTGCCAAGGTCGCCAGGGCAATGCGCGCAGAGAACGACATACCCCGCGAACCGGATTCCAGGTTGGCGCCGGCTTGCTCGTCCACATCGATTTCAGCACCGATGAATGTGCTTTCCAACTGACGACCCGGGCGGCGCATCATCGAAAAAGCATGATTGCCAGCCAGCAAGGCCTGGATAAAGTCATGCTGACCGGTGCCGATGGACGAAGCCACGCCCAGCCCGCTGATCAACAGCCCTTGCGTGTCAGAGCTTGCCATGAAGCAACTCGGCCAATTCGCCGATATTGCGAGCGGCCTGCGTCTGCACCATTGGCATGCGCAACCCAAGGGCGCTCAAAGTCATGGCGACGATGTCGGCGCGGTCCATCGAATTGGCGCCCAGGTCCACCAGGCGGTCGTTCCGGGCGATGGGTTGTTGAAGCTCAGGGAGGGTTTCGCGGGCATGCTTGACGATCAAATCGAAGACTTCGGCCTGGGTCATTTATCTATCCTTTAGCCGGCTCAACCGGTGGTTGCTCAGGGGGTGCAGCGACTAACTTAGCGGATCGAAATCGGCGGGAAACCTATAAGACCTTGTAGTAGTCAGTGATCGCGGTCTGGGCTATACCCAGCAACCGTGTGAACACCCAAGGATCGCTACCGATGCCCCGACACATCTGTATCACCGGCGCCTCAGGCTTTCTGGGCAGCCATATTGTGGAAAAGCTGCTGCACCACGGCTGCACCGTCGACGCCCTGTTGCGCCGCCCCACTGCGCATTTGCAAGGCCTGGCAGCCCGCCACGCGCAACTGCGCCTACACGTAGTCGACCTGGCGCAGCCAGGCGCGTGCAATGCCCTGTTCAGTGAGTGCGACACCGTTATTCACTGCGCCGCCAGCGTCACTAACAACGCCCGGCCCGGCTCGCGGCTTTGGCAGCAAACCCTGGAAATGAATGTCAACGGCACGCAAAACGTAATCGACGGCATACGCCAGGCCGCCAGCGTGCGCACCTTCGTGTACACCTCGTCGATGGCGGCCATTCTGTCGCCAGACATGCCAGCCGGGCACGCCTTCAGCGAGGCCGACTGGAACCATGCCTCCCTGGAAGCCAGCGACCCATACTGGTATTCCAAGACAGCCGCCGAGCGACTGGTGACGGACGCCTTCCAGCCCTGGCCCTGCGAGCCTCGCGTGGTGTGCATCAACCCATCGGTGATCATCGGGCCGGTGCTCGACCCCCGGCATGCTGCCACCAGCATTGCCATCCTCCATGACCTGCACACGGGCAAGACACCGGTCTGCCCGGACCTGAACTTTCATTTCGTGGATGTGCGCGACCTGGCCGAACTGCATGTGCGCGCGGCGCTGGATGACGTCATTGAGGGGCGCTTTATCGTGCCGGGCCATGAGGCTTCGATGCTGGAACTGGCCACAATGATCAAGCAGCGCTTTCCCGACAGCAAGGCACCCCAAAGACGAGCACCCGACTGGTTGATGTACCTCAGCGCGATGCTGAACTCACGCCTGTCGCGTCGCTATCTGCGACAGAACCTTGGCGTGCGCCGGGTATTCGATGACCAGCGCGCCAGGCGCGCCTTTCAATTGAGCTATCGGCCGCTGGAACACAGCGTCGCCGATACCCTTCAATCATTATCCCCGACAGCACCCTGAATCAAGGTAGCGCAGGGCACCTAGCCATGCGCTACCAGGAGATTGACCAGATCGCCTACGGTGTCAAACTTGTAGGCCTCGTTGTTCAGTTGTGCAAACTGGAAATTCGAGCGTTCCTGCAAGCGCGTGAGCAATATCAGCTTGTGCAGGGAATCGATGCCCAGTTCACCCTGCAAGTGCGTTTCAGTCTCGATCGACGCCGTCTCCCATCCCGGCAACTTCAACTCACGGATCGACTCACTGACCGTTTGCTGCGCCACGTTGATTTCCATCTTCACCTCCTCCTACAAGCGACAAAAACGCCGGCGCGTGCAGGCGCCGGCGCGGATTAGAATTGCAATACGATCTTGCCGAACACATCCCGCTCGCGCAGGCGCTGCAAGCCACTTTCGAAACCGGCCACCGGCATCACGCAGTCGATCACGGGCAACACGCCCTGCTGGATCAACGCCAATGCATCGCGCAGCCCACTCAGGGGCGCACCGAAAGAGCCATGAATGTGAATTTGCTGATTGAACAGGTGCATCAGGTTAGTGGGCGCCTCCACGCCTGTGGTCGAGCCGCAGATCACCAGGCGGCCACCACGCGCCAGGCTCAGGAGACTCTGCTCCCAGGTATCGGCCCCCACATGCTCGAACACCACGTCGACCCCGCGGCGTGCCGTCTGCTCGCGAATCACCCGCAGGAATCGTTCCTCACGGTAATCAATCACATATTCGGCGCCCAATGCCCGGGCACGCTCAACCTTGTCGGCACGACCAACCGTTGCGAATACCGTGACGCCCAGGTGACGGGCCAGGCGAATGGCGATTGAGCCGATCCCGCTGCCTCCCGCGTGCACCAGCAGGGTTTCGCCGCTCATCAGGCGTGCGTTGTCGATCAACATATGGTGCACCGTGGCGAAGGTCACCGGCGCGCAGGCCGCCATTTCCATGGGCACGCCAGCAGGTATCGGCACCAGCATACGCAGCGGGACATCGACGTACTCGGCGGCAACCCCGTCGCAATGAAACCCCATTACGCCGGGCGAGTCGGCGCACAGGTTCTCCCGGCCGGCTAGACAGGCCGGGCAGCACCCACAAAATACACTGGGGTAGATCGCCATGGCCTGCCCGATCAGTTCGGGGTCACTACCTGGCCCCACGTCCTGCACAAAGCCTGCGCCTTCGGCACCCACCGTGACAGGCAATGTCCGTCGTGCGAAGGCCATCCCGCGGTAACCGAAAAGATCCAGGTGATTAAGCGTCATGAACGCCATGCGCACCCGTGCGTGACCCGGCGCGGGCCTGGCAGGCAACACCAGCTCGCGCAGCGCCAGGCGCTGTTTATCAACCAGTTGAAGCGCCCGCATCAAACCTCCTCATTACAGGTTGGCTAGCCGGCCATGCTGCGTGACAGGCCACCATCGACGGTGAGATGTTGCCCGTTGATGTAGCTGCCGGCCTCTGAAAACAAAAACGCCGCCAGCCCCGCCACTTCTTCCGGCGAACCATAGCGACCCGCTGGGATCCGCCGGTCGATGGCCGAACGCTGTTCGGCGTAGCGATCCAGCAGTGCCGTCTCGATAAAACCCGGCTCGATACAATTGATCGTAATAGCGCGTGAGGCGACTTCGGTCATGCTCGAACGTACAAAACCCCGCAGCGCTGCCTTGCTGCTGGCGTACAACGCATTTCCCTTCATACCGAAGTCGGCTGCGACCGAGCCGATGCACAGGATTCTGCCTGCGCGGCGCATGGACATGGGCCGCACCAGGGCCTGGTACAACTGCACAAATGCCCAGAAATTGACTTGCATCATGTGCCGCGCGGTATCCAGGTCCGCAACGGCGGCCAGGCTGTCCTGGCTGACGCCCGCGCAATGCACCAGACCATAAATGTCTTCTGCCTCCAGCGAGCGGCACAGGCCCTCCACGGCCAAGGCATCGCCCAGGTCGCAGCCAACCCAGCGTGCGCTGCCTGCGCCGTATCGGGCGTCCAGCTCTTCGCACAAGGCAACGCCCGCGCTGATGCCACGGTGCCCGACAATCAATACGACAAACCCGGCCTGCACCAACGCCGTGGAAATACTGGCGCCAATGCCTCGGCCGCCGCCGGTAACGACTACCTGCCTACGCATGCCTGAATCTTCCGGGGCCAACCGACGGCCCAGGTATCACTCATGCCGAGGCTGCCGCACGAGCAGCGATCTGGGCAACGAAGTGTTCCATCACGAAGTAATCAGTCATTGCCGCGTTGCCTTCGTTGACGGCACTCATCCATTGGCCCACCGGGATACGGATGTCGTAGTGCTTCTCGATGCAGAACACCGCATCGAGAAAATCCACGCTATCGATCCCCAGATCGGCGAACAAGTTGGTGGTCGGTTCGATATCGCCGGGTTGAACCTTGCAACTGGAAGCCAGCGTACTGACTACGAACGTATAGATTTCTTCCATGTACATGTTCCGCCTTTCAGGGTTCATGGGAGGGACTGTCGGGCGCAATGTACAAGAGTGCCCAAGGGCTGCCACCTATCAGCGCTTATAGGTTGAGCACTGCGTACTGCGCTTTTTCCTGGCGCAGGCGGCAAAATCCAGCAGGGTCTTGCCCAGGCTGAGCCACTCGCTCAGGCCGGGCTTAGGCAACTGGTGGCGGGCCATACGTTGCAATTGATGTTCGTACCACGACACATCGAGCGTCGCGATGCGGTCCAGGGCGGCAAAGCCTGTACTCAAGGGCCGCAGGTCGACACGGTAAGTGGCTTCGGACAACAGCTTGACCGGCATGTCCGGCTCCAGCGCCAGTGGACGTGCCAGCCCAATGAAGTCGGTGGCCGCGTCTCGCAGCGCCGCGGTCATCGCAGCGCCAGAGCGGAAACCACCGGTGACTACCAACGGCAGCGTACTGACCTCGCGCACCCTGGCCGCGTAATTGAGAAAGTAGGCTTCGCGCTCGCGGGTGCTGGCCGCCTGGTTGCCGACCATCACCGGGCTTTCGTAGGTGCCGCCGGATATTTCCAGTTGATCGAGCCCCAAATTGCCAAGGGCTACCACCACCTGCAACGACTCCTCTTCGGTAAAGCCACCCCGCATGAAGTCCGCCGAGTTGAGTTTGATCCCCACTGGAAACGCGTCACCCACCACGCTGCGGATCGCCTGGTAGACCCGGACCAAAAAGCGCATGCGGTTGGCCAGGCTCCCGCCCCACTGGTCGCTACGCTGATTGTGCAGCGGTGACAGGAACTGGTTGATCAGATAGCCATGGGCCGCGTGGATCTGCACGCCAGTGAACCCGACGACCTTGGCCAGTCGCGCACTGGTGGCGAACTGCGCAATGATCTTTTCGATGCCGTCCTCAGTCAGTGCGCGCGGGCAATTGAAGTGTTTTTCCAGCCCGCTGCCCAGGCTGATGGCCGATGGCGCCACCGGCTCGTCGCACAGCAGCTTGATGATCTGCTTGCCCGGATGGTTGAGTTGGGCCCATAGGTGCGTGCCATGGCTACTGCCTGCCAGGGCCCAGCGCCGGAATGCATTCAGGTCGCTGTGGGCATCCAGCACGACGTTTCTCAACTCGCCGATGGCATTGCGATCGACCATGATGTTGCCGGATATCGACAAACCTATGCCGCCCTGTGCCCACTGGCGGTAGAGGTTCTCCATGCCAGACCCTGGATCATGGCGTCGATCTCCGAGCTGTTCGCTCATGGCGGCCTTGACCAGGCGGTTTTTCAGGCGCACGCCATTGGGCAGCACGAAGGAGCTGCCCAGATCGGGCAGCGCTGGACTCTGGTCCATGGTCACATTCCTTGAGAGTGAAGAGTGATCGGTCATTGGGTGGCGGCCTCGTTCCGGCTTTGCAGGAATTCGGCCAGGGCACGAATGGTGGCGTGCTGTACCAGCCAGCGCGGCTCCACCAGCCAACCCAAGGCCCGACTCAATGCCGAAGACACCTGCATGGCGCCCACCGAGTCCATGCCATACCGGGAAAACGCGGTGTCCAGGTCAGGCTCATCAACCACCAGCACCCGCTCAATCACTTCGCGCACTTGCTCAAGCAGTGCACCCGCGCCGACCGTTGCCGGCCGGGGTGCGCTGGGGAAGAACAAGCGGTCGAGACGGTCAATGGTCGCCTCATCCAGAGCGTCGAGTTCAAAACGGCTGAGCACTTTGCACCATTGCGCGGCATCCGGCGTCGCCCCGGCCTCGCACGCCTGTTCCCAGGCGTGCAGTTGGGCGTGCAAGCCGATGGCATCGCCAGCCGGCGGCACACTCGACGCGGGTAAAGGTTCGATGCCCAGACCGCGACAGGCCAGGGCCGGGTCGAGCACTTTCATCGCGCCGACCACACCCGGTTCGGCGCCGGTATGCAGGTACTCGAACGCCGACTGCATGTCGATCAGCCCTAACCCAAGGGCCTGCAAATGCGCCGGGCGATTGGCCGGCATGTATCGATCCACGCACCAGGCACCCCAGGTGCAAGCACTCGATACGCCATGACGCTTGCCCTGGCGCTCAAGCGTCTGACGGTAGCGCACGAAAGCATTCTGGAACGCGGCGGCATACCCGTAATCGGCTGAACCACGGATGCCATAGGCCGCCATGGACGAAAACACGGTGAAAAACGCCAGGGGTTGATCGGCAGTGGCCAGATCCAGGTTTATCGTGCCCTTGACCTTGGCCCCAATCGAGCGTTCGAACGCCTCCCACTGCTTGGCCACAATCAAGCCGTCATCCACTAGCCGCGCCAAGTGAATCACACCCTGCAAAGGCCCGGCCGCCTGCACGCGACGCTCGACCACCTGTTGCAGCGCCGGCAGGTCAGTGATGTCGACGCTGCTGTAATCGATCGTGGCGCCCAATGCGCGCAGCACATCGCAGCGAGCCTGTTGCTCGGCGTTCGGCGCCGAGCGCGAGACGATGCTCAGGCGCGCCTGGAAGGTGCCCGCCAGTTCCTGGCACAACAACTCGCCCACCGGCCCCAGCCCGCCCACTACCAGGTAATGGCCATCGCGGCGAAAGCGCGGGGCTTGCGCCTCAGCCGCCTCACGCTGAACCAATAGCCGGCGCAAACGCTGGGTACCCTGGTACTTGACCACGGCTGGCGCACTGCCCTGACGGTCGGCGGCCAGCCATTCACGCACAATCAACTGTAAATCGCTGGCGGGGCCGGCCACGGCGTCACATTCCAATAACGTCCAGCCGTGCCGAGCATTCTCCAGGCTCGCGGAAGCCGCAAAACCGCTGATTGCCTGGGCGTCACAGTCGCTGCCGGAACCGCTTGCGCGATACACGTGGAAGCACTCCACGGCATGCTCCCAATCGGTCGCCATCAGATGCCGGCTGACCTCCAACACTTGCTTGATCGCGTCCAACCCTCCGGGTGGCGACGCCCTCCCGTCGCTGGAGTTCTCACCGATGAAGAAGATCACCTCGGGTAACGCCCCCCGAGCCGGCAGTGCATCCGGCAGCAGGCGCTGGACGGACGGCGGCGGGCTCCCTGCCTGCGCCCACAGCGTGCAGAGCAGTTGGCTGAAGGCATCGAAACGCGCTTGTTCACGAGTGACCACCGCCACGCGCGCGCCAGACCTGGCCTTGATGCTTGCTGCCCAGTCAAAGTTGCTCGGCAGGTCGTGAGCCCGCCATTGCTCCGCGCAGAACAACCACTGGCCCGCCACCTCCTCTGCCGGTACCGCCGTCGGCTCCTCGACCTCGGGCGCCGATACCCAATAGGACTGACGCAAGAACGGATAGGTTGGCAACGGCACGCGACGCCGCTCATCGGCCATGAACAGGCTGGAATAATCCAGCTCATACCCTTGTACAAACGCTTGCGCCAGGGAGGTCAATGCCTCGCCACGTGTCGATTGATCGCGATTGCCCATCAGACGAATCAGGCACTCGCGGGCCGCCTGCAGCACCTCCTGTTGTTCAACGAAACGGCGTACGTCCCAATGCCCGCTGTGCACCGTCGCCTCGTCGCGCCCCTGCAACCAGCCTTCAAGACTTTGCTGCAATTGCCCGGCGTCATGGGTGACCATGGCCAGGCGCCATTCGTGGTGCTTGCGCCCCGCCATCAGCGTATAGGCCATCGCTGCCATGTCCAACCGTTGCACGGCCACACAGTGGGCAGCCAGATTGCTCGCCTGCTCGCGCAATTGCTGCGCGGAGCGCGCCGACAGCACTACCAGCCAGGGCCCGGCCCCGGACGCGCCGCGCTGTTGTGGAAGCGGCGCCTGCTCCATCACCAGGTGAGCGTTGGTACCGCTGAACCCGAAGGAGCTGACCGAGGCACGCCGTGGCACACCGTCGAGTGTGGCCCAGGGACGCAGTTGATCCGGCACATAAAAGGGGCTGCCCTGAACGGCGATGGCCGCATTGGCCTGGGTGAAACCCGCTGCCGGAGGCAACTGGCCGTGGCGCAGCGCCAGCGCCACCTTCAGCACACCGGCGACTCCGGCCGCAGTCACACAATGCCCAAGGTTGGATTTGATCGACCCCAGGGCACAGTAGCCTGCCTGCTGCCCAGGTCGGGCGAACGCTCGCGTCAAGCCTTCGAATTCGATCGGGTCGCCAAGCGGTGTACCCGTCCCATGGGCCTCCACCATCGAAATCGTACCCGGCTCAATCGCGAAGTCACGGTGCACCTGGCGAATCAGCCGCTCCTGGGATTGCGCGCTCGGCGCAGTGATGCCATTGCTGGCGCCATCCTGGTTACTGCCAATACCACTGATCACGCCATGAATATAATCGCCATCCGCCTGCGCCTGGCGAAGGCGCTTGAGGATCAGCACACCGACGCCTTCGGCGGGGACGAAACCGTCGGCACGCGCATCGAACGCGTGACAATGCCCGCTGGGCGAGAGCATGCCGGCGGTTTGCGCCGCCTGATAAAACCCGGCGGTTGACTGCACGAACACACCGCCGGCCAGGGCCATGCCGATCTCCTCGGTCCAGAGCGCCTGGCATGCCAGGTGGATCGCGACGAGCGAACTGGAACAGGCGGTATCCACGGCAATGGCCGGGCCCTGTAAATCCAGATGGTAGGCGATACGTGCAGGAATGATCGAGCTGGCGTTGCCCCAGAAGGCTTGCGCGGGCGCAGCTTCAGCGAACAGGCTGCGATAGTCGCTGGCACTGGCGCCTACATAAACCCCCACCGGTTGCCCCTCAGTCGCCTGCCCTACGTAGCCGGCATCTTCCAGTGCCGTCCAGGCCTGCTCGAGGAACAGCCGCTGCTGCGGATCCATGCAAGTGGCTTCAAGGCCAGAGATGTTAAAGAACGACGCGTCGAACTCATCGATCCGGGATAACAGGCCACCGCGCTGGCACAGGCCCTTTCCTGACACATCGGCCTGGGAGCCGCGCAGGTCCCAGCGCTCGACCGGGGTGGTCAGGTCGCGGCCTTGGGCCAGATGTTCCCATAATTGATCGAGGGATTCGGCGCCGGGAAAGCGGCCGCTCATACCAATGATTGCAATGGGTTCTCGCACGAAGGACTCGGGCGACTGAACCCTTGGCGCCGGGGCGGCGGCAGGCGAGGACGCCGTCGGCACTGCAACGGCCAAGGGCGCGACCGGTGCGGCTGCCGCACGTGTCACCGCGGGCTGCGGTAAGTGCGCGCCATGTTGCTCGACAATATGCCGGGCCAGACGCGTGGCGGTAGAAAAGTCGAAGAGTGCCGTAGTGCCCAGGTCGATGCCCAGGCGCTCATTCAATACCCGTACCAGGTTGACGCCGGTGATCGAGTCAAGCCCGTAATCGGAGAATGACTCCTGTGGATCGATCACCTCCAGGGCGACCTTCAATGCCTTGGCCACACTGGCCATGACTTCCTGGCGCACCTGGGTAAATTGATCCGCGGCCGCGGCCGGTACCGGTGCCGCCACGCCGTGTTGCAGCGCAGCAGCAGGCTGGGCAGCCACCTTCGGCGCCCCTGGTTGGCTGACACGCCGAGGCACCTGCACGACCCCGTTGCTGCGCGCCATCACCACTTGCTGGCCCAGCCCATGAAACGCCTGGCACGGGAACATCACCCCGCGATAACCCGCCTCTTCCAGCACCTGTTGCCAGCGCTCACTGGACAAGCCCGGCGTACCCGGCAGCCGCAACGCCTCGTCGCGATAACGCCACCAGCCCTCCAGCAGGCCGAAGGTCAGGTGACTGAACAGTGACGCCTGGCTCAGCTCGTTCAACAACAACCAGCCATCCGTCTTCAGCGCTGCCTTGGCGTGCTCGACCACTTGACGAATATCGGCGGTGGCA
>NZ_JPRX01000001.1:1144560-1154039 GCF_000737955.1 Pseudomonas sp. BRG-100
GTACCTGGCATTGCGGCAGTCGTTCGCGCTGTGCGTCGCGGCGGTATTTGTCTTGCAAGGCCGCAGCGTGCGCACCATCGGCAGCTACCCACTGCGCCACATCAGCCTCAATGTGCAAAGGCCCGTTGGCTACCATTGCCTGGCTGACCCACTGATCGGCCTCGGCATTGCCGTCCAGGGTGATCGGCCGCAACGTCTTGATGAATGCCATCTGGTCCAGTGGGCTGGCCAGCAACGTGCGCACCGCCTGCATGGCCTCACGCGGCTCGATGGAGCCAATGCCTTCACGCTCCATGCGTTGCCGGTAGGCCGCTGACGACACCACGCCGATGCTCCCCCAATAGCCCCAGTTCAACGTTTTGACCGGTACCGACCCGCTGCTTCCCCAGCGCCGCGCCAGGGCATCTTTGAACACGCACCCCATCGCGTAGTTGGCTTGCCCGGCATTACGCGTGAAGGCGATCAAGGACGAAAAGAACAACACGAAATCCAGTGCCTGGCCACCGAACACCTGGGCCATGCGTACACTGATATCGACTTTGGCCTGCAAACTGCGCCGCAGTTGGTCTTCGCTCATATTCGCCAGGCTGCGGTCGTCCAGCACGATGGCTGAATGCACCAGGCCATCGATACGGCCGAAGCGGCTCAGGATCTGCTCGCAGGCTTGTTGCAACTGCCCGGCATCTGTGGCGTCGACGCTCATGTAAAACGGACGTGGGCCGTGCAGCGCAACCTGATCAAGGGCTGCCTGAATGGAAGCATCCAATGCCCGGCGCCCCAACCAGACAACCTGGGCGGCGTGCTCGCGAGCCACGCTTTCGGTCCACACCTGGCCGATGCCGCCACTGCCGCCAATCACCACATACACGCCGTTGCTGCGATAAGCCGGCTGCGCGGACGCCTGCGGCCGATGAAGCAGCAACTGCCGGCCCTCCCAGACGCCATCGCGCAGGCGCCGCGAGGTATGCGCAGGGTCAACGGGCATCACCGCCAAATGTGTGGGGGCCAGACGCTCCTGATGCGCCAGGTCTACGGCCTGTACCGTCCAATGCGGCATCTCCTTGGCGAGACTGCCCGCCAGGCCGTGGACGGCGGCGTGTACGGGTTGGGCGTCATGGGGCGTCCAAGCGTCGCGAGTCACCACCACATAATGCAGCGCACGCTTGTCAAACCCGCAACGCAGCAACGCTTGCACGATACGCAGCTGCTCCAGGGCGCACGCGTGCTGTTCATCGATCAGGCATTCATCGCCCGCGTGCCGGGCGGCACTCGGTGGGATGACTAGCACCAGGCGATCGAAGGCCGGCAACCCCTGGAACCGCGTCACCCACTGCTCGACACTGTCCGAGGGTACCGACGCACAACTGAGCAACGGCCCCTGCGCGCCCTCCAGGCTGCGCAGTTGCGAAGCATCGGCACCGATGACCAGTGTGGCCGTCGGCGAGGCAGTGACGGCCTGCATGGCCAACGGGCTCCACTGCGGCACCAGTAGCAGCTCGCCAGCCGGCAGCCCGACCTCTTCGTCCCCCTCGACAAGCCCCCCATTACCGGGCGGCGCCCACTGTCGAACCTTCAGGCCGCGCAGGCTGGCGCACAACCAGCCGAGCTCATCGAACAACTCAAGGTCATAACTCTCGCGCTGTGGGTCGCGGTTAACCTGTACCCACATGCGCGGTTCACACGCAGCAAACACCTGCAACTGGTCCAGGGCGAAAGGCACTTGCAGTAGTGCGCTTTCGTCGCTCAATACGCGCGTCGCTTGCAGCGCCGCATCCAACATTGACGGGTGCAGGCCGTAACTCGCCTCGAACGGCTGCGCTGCAGGCCACTCGATCAGGGCCAGGGCGTGCCCGTCGCCGACATACACCGCGCTGAGGCAACGGTGCGTTGCGCCATAATCGATGCCCAGGCCTGCATAGGCGTCGTAGAGCTGTCCGGGGTTACGCTCATGGAAGTCGGCGCTGCTGCGTAGCCGCGCGAGCAAGGCGGGTAGGTCCACCTGGGGACGGGTCGGCATGGGCACCTGTTCAATGACACCTCGTACGTTGAGCGCCTGTGCCTGGGCGCCGCTCGTGGCGATCTCAAAACGCACACGTGCGGTGTCATCGGGAAACAGGCGTACCCGCAGTTGTGCATCGCCGTCTTCCAGCACCAGGGGTGCCAACCACACCACATCGCTCAGGCGCACCAAGGCGCCCTGCTGGTCAGGCGTGGCCACCGCTACTGCTGCTTTTCGCGCCAGTTCCAGAAACGCGGAGCCCGCCATCATGGCCTTGCCTTGGACGTGATGATCGGCGAAAAAGCTGTCTCGCCCACTGACCTGGCAGGTAAAGCCCAGGCCCGTCAGGTCGGAACAGTTGAGCACGCTGAGCGGTGCCGCTTGCACACCGGGGCTGCGAGGGCTCTGCTGGCCGATATCGGAATTGATCCCCGTGTACCAAAAGCGTTCGCGGGCAAACGGATAGCCTGGCAAGGAAATGATCCTGCCCCAGCGTCCGGGCAACAGCGCCTGCCAGTCGATATCGCCGCCGCTGACCCACAGTGCCAACAGTTTGTCCTGCTGCCCGGTGGCCGCCCATTGCGCAACCATGGCCGACAGATCGTCTTCGCCCAACAGCCGAACCAGCGGGTTCTCATCCTGCCGGGCCGACCCGACCTGCACACGCCCGGATGTCAGCGCCCCTTGCAGATACTCGCGCAAACACGCCTGCACATCGTCGATAGAATGTGCCAGGAACCCCAGCCGCGCGTTGAGCGCTTCTCGACCGGTTTGCAGGGTATAGGCCAGGTCGTGCAGGGACAGGTCGTGCGCTTCTGGCGCGGCGCAAAATGCCAGGAGGCGCCGGGCCGAGGCTTGCAGGCGCTCGGCGTTGGCGCCGCTCAACAGAACGGCCACCGGCAGTGGCTGCCGGCTTTGCGACTCAGGCTGCGTCGGCGCCAGGTATTCCTCGATGATCAAGTGTGCATTCGAACCGCCGGCGCCGAAGGACGATAACCCGGCCAGGCGTGGGCGCTCCTCGGTGACGCCCTCTACGCGGCGCACCCGTCGCGGCCAGGGCGCCAAGTGGCGCTGGACTACGAAGGGTGACTGGGCAAAATCGATGGCCGGGTTGAGTACCTCACTGTGCAGCGAAGGCACCAACTGGCCCTTTTGCATTTGCAACAGGACTTTGGTCAGGCCGGCGATGCCGGCAGCGCTTTCGCAATGACCGAGGTTGGATTTGACCGAGCCCAACGCGCAGAACGCTGTCTGGTCGGTGTAGTGCCGGTAAGCCTTGGCCAGGCCCGCCAGTTCGATAGGATCGCCCAGGGCCGTACCAGTCCCATGGGCCTCGACATAGCCCACATCGGCGGCGTCTACGCCGGCGGCGGCCAACGCCTGGGTGATCACATCGGCTTGGGCATTGGGGTTGGGTACGGTGAATCCATTGGCCTTGCCACCATGGTTAATCTGGCTGCCACGTATCACGCCGTAGATACGATCGCCATCGGCCACCGCCTGGCTCAAGGACTTGAGCAAGACCGCACCGACCCCCTCGGCCGGCACATACCCATCGCCGCCCTCACCGAAACTCTGGCAGCGCCCCTGGCTGGAGGCAAAATTCCCCTGGGCCAGGCCCAAGTATTTGTTGGGGTGCACGCTGACGTTGACGCCGCCTGCCAGTGCCACGTCGCAGTCACCGCTGCGAATGCCCTGGCACGCCAGATGGATCGCCGTCAGCGACGCCGAACACATCGAATCCACAGCCAGGCTGGGACCACTGAGCCCGAGGCTCCAGGACACCCGGTTGGCGATCGACGCACTGCTGCCGGACAACGCCATAGGGCGCCCCAGCAAGGTTTGCTCGGCACCGAACAGTTGGTACTCCTGGTACATGACCCCTACATAGACACCGGTGCGCCGCAATGCACCGGGGCTACGCAGGCCCAAGGCCATGCCGGCATCCTCAAAGGTCGCGTAGGCGCACTCCAGGAACACACGCTCCTGAGGGTCCATGTATTCGGCGTCGTGGGGTGAGATGTTGAAAAACAGCGGGTCGAACTTGTCCACGTCATCCAGGAAGCCTCCCCACCGACTCAGGGTCTTACCGCCGGGCAAGCGTCCCGGTTGCGCCAGGCCGCCCAGGCTCCAACGTTCGGCCGGCACTTCAGTGACACAATCGACACCCTCGGCCAGGTTACGCCAGAATGCCTGCAAGTCTTCAGCCTTGGGGTAGCGGCCGCTGAGGCCGACAATGGCGATCGGCTGCGCGAGCGAGGCGTCCGGCAGTGCGTTCACGGGCGCCACGGGCGTCGACTCGGCGACCGTAGGAGCCGGAGCCACGGGCCCACTACCGGCCAGTTCGCCGAGCCGCTCGGCATGCCTGCGCGTAAAGTAATCGGCCAGCTCTTTGATCGAGCTGTGTTCAAAGAACAAGGTCTTGGATAAGGAGCCAAAGGACTTTTCCAACTCGGCGGTCATCTGGATGACCATCAGCGAGTCAATGCCGTAGTGTTCGAAATGCCGGTCATCCTGGAGCTGGGCCGGGCTGACCCGGGTCACGGTCACCAACACGGTCCTGAGCAGTCCGATAATGAAATCCCTGGCGTGTCGGGTCTGGCTGTCGTCGCGTGTATCCATGGCGGGAGTCTTCTCCGTCAAATCGGTAAGAGGCGGCTGCACGATATGGTCGAGCAAAGCCTGGAGGCATTCGCAGCGCAAAAGGCGGGCGCCCTGCCCTGCCAGGTCACGTGTCTCGCTCAGGCGCTGCACCAGGGCCTGGCGCATAGGCAGGTCGAAGCCGTAATCGGCAAACGGCTGCTGCAGGTCAATGTCAGCTACGGGCACGCCGGTCAGCGCTGCCACGTTGGCCAGCAGCCACTGCTCGAGCGGCTCGACACGATGCGTCGTCGGCGTCAGCAGACGCCGCACACTCGATGCAACGCCGTAGTGCACCAGCGTGTTCGCCTGGCGGTGCTTGAACGCCTGATAAAGCGCGTGCAACCCGGCGTCGCGTGGCATAGGCAGAAGGCCCCAGGCCTGCTTGAGCAAGCCCAGGGACAACGCATCGATACGCATGCCGCCGTCGGCCCAATATCCCCAATCCACAGCCATGCTCAGGCCGTGTCGCAGGCCCTGCTCGGCTTGACGTTGGCGCGCGCGCACGACCCCATCCATAAAGCAGTTGGCCGCTGCGTAGTCGGCTTGACCGACATTGCCCAACTGCGCGCTGATGGACGAAGACACCAGGAAGAAATCGAGCACCACCTCAGCGGTGGCCGCATCGAGGTTCAACACGCCCTGGACCTTGGGCGCAAACACCTCGCGCACGTCTTCGGCGGTCTTTTGCAACAGGTAAGCGTCGCGTGTCACCCCCGCGTTATGCACCACGCCATCCAGCCGCCCATAACGCTCAAGGATCCGTTCGACCAGGGCCTGGGTGGCCAGCCGATCGCTGACCTCCAGGGTGACCACTTCGACCCGCGCCCCATGCTCACGCAAGCGATTGAATGCGGGGTGTAAGTGCGCCAAGCCCTCTAGCGTTGTTGGCCGATGCGTGGCCAGCACCAGGGTCGCCCCGGGTGCATGGCGGAAAATCTCTTCGGCCAGCACCTGGCCCATGCCGCCTGCGCCCCCGGTAATCAAATAGACCCCGGTCGCCTTCCAGGGCACAACACCGGGGCCGCTCGGCAACTGGCGCCAGACAAAGCTCTGCCACTGCCCGTCACACCAGCGTAAGCGTGGATCGCCCAGGGCCAGCGCCTGATTCACGACATTCACAAGCGACGCCGATGGCGCCTGGATCTCCACCAGCAGGCACTGGACCGTCAGCGCCGGGTTCTCCAATGCCGCCGTTTCGAGAATAGCCGCCAGGCCTTCGAAAAGTGCCCAAGGCCCATGTGGCTCCACCAGCAGTTGCACGTGCAACGGCCGGCCGTCAGCCTTGCGCAGGTGCGCCTGCAAGTGTGTGATCAACGAAATCGCGGCCTGGGTATAGCCCTCGCCCACAGGCCATTCACTCTCCACCAGCGAATGCCAGGGCAAGCCGTGCAGCGCCTGCTCCATCAGCAGTCGCTGCGGCGCGGCGGCCACCATCAACAGGCGCTCTCCAACAGAATCAGGTAACGCCATGGTGGCCTCGCGAGGCTGCCAGTCCCCCGTCCACAGGGTGCTCTCCCCGGCATCCAGCGAAGTACCGCCGGGATGCTGCGGTGGCGGTAGGGCGCGAAAACTCAACCCCTGCAATTGCGCACAGATCGTGCCGTTGGCATCGGCCAGTTGAATATCCACGGCCGGAACGCTCGCCCAACCTGCCGCCTGGCGGCGCACTGCATACGCCCATACCGGTTCAGCGGCACTGAACACATCCAGGCGCTCCAGGGAAAACGGCACCAGCGCCCGCGGCTCCGGCCAATCGCGCGCCAGCCAGTGGGCGGCGGCCTGCAGCGCCGAATCAGTCAGGCCTGGTTCGAGCAGCCAGCCGGTGTTGGGGGTCGCACCGGGGTTGCGCGCCAAGCGCACCAACAGTTGCTGCGGATGGTCGATATCGGCGCTGGCGGCGTACTCCACCAGGCAGCGAAAATTCACCCCGTAATCCACCCCCAGGCCAGTGAAGTGCCGGTAACAGTCATGTGCTGAATGAGGTGCCGTTCGGCAGGCCTCACGCAGGGCGGCCAGATCAAGCGCAGCGGGTGCGGTTGCCGGCGCAGCGTAGTGGCCGGCGCAGTGCACCTGCGCAGGGTGCCCGGAGTGGACCTCAACACCGCCAAGCCCTGTGTGTCGGCTCTGAACATCGAGTGTCACCCGTACCTCGACGGGCTCCGAGACCACGCGCAAGGGTGCCTGCCATACCAGGTTGATCAGGCTCAGTGGTGTCAAAGGTGTATGTGCAGCACGTGCAAGGGCGAGCACCTCCAGAAAAGCCACCCCGGGCACCACCGGCTCGCCGTTGATGCGGTGTTGATCAAGGAAGTATTCGTCACCCTCCAGGCGCAAGACCATGGCCGCCCCGTCATTGGGCATCATGGCGGCCGACAGCGGATGGGTAGCCTTGTCCTGGGCGGGCATCGCCTCCACTACCCAATAACGCTCCCGAGCAAAGGGGTAGCCCGGCAGGGGCATGCGCTGGCAATCCAGGGCGTCGAACAGCGGTGCGAAGTCCACTGCCTGGCCGGCTGCCCAGGCATCGGCAAATACAGCCAACTGCTGCAAGTAGTACAGAGACTGACCCGTGGCGCGAGCAGACAAGCCTTGCAATCGGCGCTGGTGTGCTTCGGCCAGATCGGCCGTGTCAGCCGGCATGCCTCTGCGCAGCGCAGCGATCAATTCGGCGCGATCCGCGACCACAACATGGAAACGCTGCTCGAAACGCTGGCGCCCGGTGAGCAGGCTGTAGCTCATGTCTACGACGGCGAATGACGCGTCCCGCTCACATAACGCCAACAGGTCCGCCATGCGCTGGTGCAGTTGTTCGCGGGTGCGTGCATCGAGCACGATCAGTACCGCCGGCACCAGACTGGCCTGGTGGACGCGCAGGGGTGGCTGCTCCAGGACCATATGGGCATTGGTGCCGCTGAACCCGAAAGAACTGATCGCGGCGCGGCGCGGGGCCCCGTCAATCGCGGGCCAATCGCCCAGGTGCTGATTGAGGAAAAAGGGGCTGTCGGCGAAATCGATGGCCGGGTTGGTGTGTTGGAAATGCAAGGACGGCGGCAGTTGCCGATGCCGCATCGCCAACAGGACCTTGAACAGTCCTGCCATGGCGGCGGCGGTGGCGGCGTGCCCCATGTTCGACTTCACCGAACCGATCGCGCAGTAACCCTTGCGCTGGGTGTAACGGGAGAACGCCCCCTTGAGCGCCTGGAATTCGATCGGGTCACCCAGGCGCGTCCCGGTGCCATGGGCTTCGACCAACTGCACGGTGGCCGGGTCAATGCCATAGCGTGCATAGACCGACTCATGCAGACGCTGCTGGGACAACGCGCTCGGTGCAGTAATGCCATTGCTGGCGCCGTCCTGATTGATACCGGAACCGCGGATCAACCCATGGATGTGATCGCGATCAGCCAGGGCATCGGCGAGGCGTTTGAGCACCACCGCGCCTGCCCCTTCGCCAGGGACGAAGCCGTCCGCCCGGCTGTCGAAGGTATGGCAGGCGCCAGTGAGCGACAGCATGCTTGCCCGGTTGGCCTTTTGGTAAAACGCAGGTGTGGACTGAATGAAAACCCCACCCGCCAAGGCCACCTTTGTATCGCCGGCAAGCAGGCTCTGGCAGGCCATGTGGATGGCCACCAGCGCGCTGGAGCAAGCGGTATCGACGGTGATGGCCGGCCCTTGCAAGTCCAGGTAGTAGGCTATGCGTGCCGGCACGATCGAGGGGGCATTGCCCCAGAACGACTGGGGTGGCGGCATGTCATCGAACAGCTGGTCATAGTCGCCCTGTTCGCACCCGACGTAGACACTCACCTCGGCGCGGCGCTGTTCGCCCAGGCACCCGGCATCGGCCAGCGCGTTCCAGGCTTCCTGCAGGAACAGACGTTGCTGAGGGTCCATGTAGGTTGCCTCAAGAGGCGAAATATTGAAAAACAGTGGATCAAACTCATCGATCCTCTCAATGAAGCCACCGCGGTCGCAGCCCTGGTCTGCGCCGGCATAGCAATGCCGAGGGTCCCAACGTTGCACGGTACTGACCAGGTCGGCACCAGCCGCCAGGTGCTCCCAGAAGGCATCCAGATCTCGGGACTGCGGGAACCGCCCACTGATACCGACAATGGCAATGGCTTGGTCATCAACCGCTGGCTGTGCCGGCTCGCCACTCGGCGGGGTTACCGGCAAGGCGTCCGTAGGCTCGGTTGCAGGCGTTGCGAACTGCGGGTATTGGCCCAGCATGTAGTCGACGAGCCGGTTGATACTCGGGTAATCGAAGAGGCACGTCGTGTGCAGGTCAATTGCCAGGCGTGCATTCAGCTGGCGAACCAGCGCCACGCCAGTGATTGAGTCCACGCCGTAATCGGCGAACGGTTCATCGTCACGAATGTCGCCCAGTTCAAATTGCAGGCTGCTGGCGACCAATTCGCGTACCGATGCCAGCAGCAGGGGCCGCCCATCCTCGGCGCGCCTGGCAGGCGCTGACACTGGCGCGTGACTCTCGGCCGAAGGTGCAGGTGCAGGCGTTGCCTGCGGTTCCCGGGCATGGCGCACCACTCCATCACTGCGCGCCATCACCACTTGCTGTCCCAGCCCATGAAACGCCTGGCACGGGAACATCACCCCGCGATAACCCGCCTCTTCCAGCACCTGCTGCCAGCGCTCACTGGACAAGCCCGGCGTACCCGGCAGCCGCAACGCCTCGTCGCGATAACGCCACCAGCCCTCCAGCAGGCCGAAGGTCAGGTGACTGAACAGTGACGCCTGGCTCAGCTCGTTCAACAACAACCAGCCATCTGTCTTCAGCGCTGCCTTGGCGTGCTCGACCACTTGGCGAATATCGGCGGTGGCG
>NZ_JPRX01000001.1:1154986-1206567 GCF_000737955.1 Pseudomonas sp. BRG-100
CAGCACCTGGCACAATAGTGTCTGCAAAGGCTCCAGCATTAGCCCGCCACGCAATTGCAGCGAGCCACGACCTTCGACGGCCATGGCAAACAGCGCGAGCATGTTTGCCATCCGTTGTGTTTCGCAAGGCATCACGCTGATCAGTTGCCGCGGGCATTCCAATGCCAGCGGCGTGCGTGCCTCCCGCCCCGTCCCTGCAACGCGCAGCCATGGCCGGGACAACGCCAGGTCAACCACCTCCATTGCCGCCGACAAACCGATCAAGCCGGCGCCTGTTTTCTCACGTAGCACTTGCAGCGCAGGCGAACCGGCCAATGCGCCTGCGTCCGCCCAGTAACCCCAGTCGATAACGGCGACCGCACAAGGCAAGTGCTGCGCCAAATAGCCGCCCAGTTCATCGATGAAACAGCACCCGGCTGCATAGTTGCTCTGATTGGGCGATCGCTCGAAGGCATTGATCGAGGAGAAAAACACCAGGAAATCCAAGGGCGGTCGTTGCAGCGCCTGCTCCAGCGCAGCGCCGGTAGCGACCTTTGCCGCCAGCACCTGGCTGAACTCCTCGCGGCTCATACGTTGAACACTCTTGCCCCGCATGACCATGGCTGCATGGATCACGCCATGCACCTGGGCGTGCTGGCCGTGCACCCAGTCCAGAGCCTCGCGCAACGCTTGCGGATCGCCCGCATCGGCAGGCAGGTAAATCGGGGCCGGCCCTTCACTCGCCAGACGCTCGATGTCGGCGCGGATGTTTTCGTCCAGAGGTCGCCGGCCTATCCAGTACACCTGAGCCTGGTAATCGACGATCAGGCGTCGCGTCCAGGCCACACCGATCCCGCCGGCACCACCGATGATGATGTAGCACCCACCCTTTCGGTAGACCGGAGGCGCCGCGCAATAATTGACCTCCCGCAGCACCTGGCAATACCACTGACCTTCGCGCCACGCCCCGCTCGCGCCTACCGGCAGGGCAGCCAGTGGCGCAAGCGACGGTGAAGCCGCCATCGGCGCCAGGGGCAGGTCCACCACGCGGACCTGCCACGTTGGGCACTCGTTCGCCAGCGTGCCCGCCAGACCGTGCACGGGCGCATGCGTGGGGTCATGGCGCTCGCCCGGCAGCACCTGCAGTGCCTGGCGAGTCACCACCAGAAACTCCAGCGGGTGCTCCCGCACCTTCAGCATCAACAGCCCCTGGCACAGCGCGAACAGCGCCATTACCCCGTGTTCCTGCGCAGCAGTGGCAGCCTGTGCAGACCAGGCTTCGCCGCTCGGGATCGGGGCCAGCCAGATCAGGCGTTCGAAAGCGCCGGCATTGCCGAGCGCGTCCCGCCATTGCTCTGCCGACCAATCCGATTGGCCTGCCAGCACGCTGGCCTGGGTGCTGCCAGCTGACCAGGCCTGTGCCTGTGCCGGGTCGGCGCTGATAATCAACGTGCAGCGCTGTGCCTCTGCATGCCCTTCTTCAACAGGGTGCAGCACACGCCATTCGACGCTGTGGACCTTGGCCTTGGGCGATTGCTCTTGTTGGACTGGGGCGGCCTTGAGTACAAAATCTTTGGCCGTGGCGCAAACGCGTCCGTCCTCGGCGATCCATTCAATATTGAATCGGCACTGCTGCGCGCCCGTCGTGGCAGCGCTGACATGCACCCAGTAGCGCTCAGGCAACGGAGCCGACAGCTGCAACTGGCCGACCGAAAATCCCAGCCTGGCTTGCTCACCGGATTGACGTATGGCCAAAAGCACCGCTGCTTGAAAAGCCGCATCGACAGCGGCCGGAGAAAACGGCAGGTCATCGGCCGCACCCGCAGGCACCACGACCAACGCCAGCAACGATTGATCACCTTGCAGGTGGCTGTCCTGCAACACCCGGTATGTTGGCCCATATGCCATGCCGACGTTGCGTAATTGCTCATACAGCACCTCCCGCGTCAGCCAGGCGTCAGGGTGAGCCCGCCTCAACGCGTGCACGTCACGCCGCACCTCATCAGTCTGGCCGGGCGCCAGTGTGCCGCTGCACAACGGATGCACCAGGCCCTCGACGCGCACCTCGAAATCGGTTGCCCCGGCGCTTGCTGGTCGCAGGCTCACACGCAGCAGCGAACCCTGTAGCGGCACGTCCAGGGCCTGCAGCCACGCCACCTGGCTGGCGCACCAGCCCCCCGCCGGCAGCGCCCCCCAGGCGCGAGCCGCGACCGCCAGCGTCACAGCCCCGGCGACCCGATGCTGGTCGGCAATCACATGGTCACCAATCGACGGGTCATGCCGTTGCAGGTGGTACTCCAGTAGATCGGTCGGCGCGGTGGGCAACCAGAAGCGGTCACGGGCGAACGGGTAACTCGGCAGGCCCAGGTGGTGGCGCGTCTGGTCACTGAACAGCACGCTGAACTTCACCGGCACCGCGCAGCAATAATGCTCGGCCAGCGTTTGCAGGTGGGCCAGGTAGGCCGACGGCTCGTGTGCCAGCGTCGGCAGTGCCTTGATCAGGCGTGCGGCATCAAGTTGGCGCACCGCTGCGCCCTCCTCGTCCATCTCAGGTGCCTGGACCTCGGCCTGCGAGGCAGCCAGTAGTTGAGCAATCAGCGTGTCGCGATCACTGACCACCCAGGCCTGCCGGCAGGCCAGGTGTTCGCGGCCGGTGAGCAATGCCTGGCTGAGTTGCACCAGGCTGGCAGATGCGCCGGCACCCTGCAGCCAGTCATGCAACGCGCTGCATTGGCGGCGCAAGCTGGCCGGTGTCTTGGCCGATAATGCGATGAGCCAGCCGGGACGGGCCGCCACGTCGACCTCGGCACACGCGGGCGGTTGTTCCAGGATAAGGTGACCGTTGGTCCCCCCGAATCCGAAGGAACTGACCCCTGCCCTGCGTACCCCTGACGCTGGTTCCCAAGGCTGCAGGCGGGTCACCGGGTAGAAGGGACTGCCTTGCAGGTCGATCCGCGAACTGAGTGCAGAAAAATGGCAAAGGGGAGCCAGTTGCCCGGCCTTGAACGAGAGCAAGACCTTGATCACCCCCGCAACGCCCGCCGCCGCCTCCAAATGGCCGATATTGGATTTGGCCGAGCCCACCCCACAGGTCTGCGGTTCGCTTGCCTGCGGACAAAATGCCTGGCGCAGGCCTTGGATCTCGATAGGGTCACCCTTGGGGGTGCCGGTGCCATGGGCTTCGATATAACTGACACTCGACGCCGGAATGTGCGCATCCCCAAGCGCCTGCTCTATCACCTGCGCCTGTGCCGCAGAGCTGGGGTAGGTCAGCGTATGGGTCTTGCCACAGTGATTGACCGCGCTGCCCTTGATCACGCCGTGGATCGGATCACCGTCCGCCAGCGCCTTGGCCAGGGGCTTGAGCAGCAGCAAACCGGCGCCCTCGCTGCGCACATATCCGTCCGCCGCTTCATCAAAACTCTTGCAGGCCCCCGTGGGGGACAACATGCCGGTTTTCGCAAACGCGATATGCCGGGTTGGTGTCAGCAGCAGGTTGACCCCGCCAGCCAGGGCCAGCTCGGTTTCACCCAGGCGCAGTGACTGCACGGCATGATGGATGGCACTCAGCGAACCGGAACAGGCGGTGTCCACCAGCACGCTGGGGCCGTGAAGGTCGTAGAAGTGCGAAATACGGTTGGCAATCACGGCCGCTGCGTTGCCCGTGGAGTGATGGGCATCGATGGGCAACCCGGCGCTTTCCAGCAGTTGCTTGTAGTCATAATTGAACGCGGCAACGAACACCCCGGTGCGCGAGCCGGCCAGCGCGGACGGCACCACGCCTGCGTCTTCAAGGCAGGCCCAGCTCAGCTCCAGCATGATGCGTTGCTGGGGGTCCATGATCCGCGCACTGGCAGGCGCGATGCCGAAGAAGCGTGCGTCGAACGCATCGACCGCATCGATGCACCCGGCGTGACGTGCGTGACTTCTATCGTCTTCACTCGTGGGGTCGCCCCAGAATGCTCGCCAATCCCAACGGCTCGCCGGAATCTCCGTAACGCTGTCCCGCGCGTTCGCCAGGTTCTCCCAAAACTGCTGGTAGTCGCCCGCGCCCGGTACCCGGCAGGCCATCCCGATGATCGCGATATCACCGGGGTGACGATGCTTGCCGGCCTCCGCGGCATCGCCGAAGCCTCCCTCAGTGTGCGTGTGCCCGGCCAGACGACGAATCAAGGATGACAGTCGATTCTTCATGTCCGCACACTCCCGGCCATGCGTAAGGGGGCGCCCTCGTAGGCGGGCCGCCCCTCCGTCTGCGCCGGCGCTGCGGGCGTCAGCATGGCGCGCAAGCGGGTGTTCAAATAAGCGGCGGCGGCGTTCATCAGCCGCTCGGCCACGAGGTCGACGTGCCGGTTGCGCCAGTCCTCCAGGTCGGTACCCTTGACCCATTGGTTAAACGCGCCCATCGAGGGCCCGCAATGCACCTGGTAATCAACGCGCTGCGCCTCGCTGCCAGTCATGGCCAAGCGTGTGCTGTGAATGAAATACCAGCGGAACACCAGCGCCATTTTGTGCTTGGGGTTGCTAAGAGCCTTGTCGATTTCCTGCGGCGCAACCTTGCTGTAGTAGGCACGTGTTTCTTCGAAGACTTCATCAAAGCTACGCTTGAAGAAACTGTCCTGAATCTGCCGGGCGGTCTTTTCATCCAGCTCGTCCAGTGAGTCGTAACGACGCCACAGGTCGTAGAGTTTGTTGGCCCGTGCCGGGAAAAACACCCCGCGCTTGAGTACCTGTACCCTGGCACCCAGTTCGAACATGTCACCGGCAGGCGCGTAATCGGTGTCCTGCACGTTGATGTCCTGCAGCAGAGTCTTCACCACATCGCTGGTACCGGCCTCGGGCGTGCATTGGTTGATCGAACCGGTCACCACAAAGTCGGCCCCCAGCATGAAGGCCGCCGCCACAGACTCGGGTGAGCCGATGCCGCCTGCGGCCCCCACCCGTACCCGTTCGGTATACCCGGCAGCCTGGCATAGGCTGTCACGCAAACGGATGATCGTCGGCAGCAAGACCACGGTGACGCCCATGTCGGTATGCCCACCGGAATCGGCCTCTACGACCAGATCGTCCGCCATCGGCACCGACTGCGCCCACTGCGCCTGCTCGGGCGTCACCAGCCCTTGCGCAAGCAGCTTTTCCACCACCCGCGCAGGAGCCGGATCAAGAAACTGCTGGGCCACCTCCGGCCGCGAGACTTTGGCGACGATCCGGTGGCGCGCCTCGATCCGGTCACCCACCTTGATCAGGCCGCGCAACCGGTACAGCGCCAGCGCCGGGGTGATTTGCATGAAGGCCGCGGCTTCTATCACCGTAACGCCTTTACGCATGAACAACTCGACCAGCTCGATTTCCTTGTGGGGGTTGGACAGGTTGCAGACCAGGTTCATGCCGAAAGCGCGCGGTTGGGTGCGTTGAGCGATTTGGACAATGGCCTGTTCGACCGCTGCGGTACTCAAGCCGCCCGCGCCGAAGAACGCCAGATACCCTGAGTTGACAAGCTTGACCACCAGTTCCACCGACGCGATGCCCTTGTACATGCCACCGGCCATATAGGCATACCGCAGGTTGTAGGCCTGGCGGAATGCGGCGCTCCCCAACCCCTCGGCTGTCAGCGCCAGGCCCGGCACGCCGTCGTCATGCCGCGCAGCCAAAGGCAGCGGTGCAACCACGGCAGATGCCACGACTGGCTGGGCTGGCGAACGGTTTTTTTCGATTTTCGCTTGCAGATTGGTCAATACATTGCCGGGGCCAATCTCCTTGAACTGGGTGATGCCGGCCTGCAGTAAATACTCGATGCTTTCGACCCACTGCACCGATGACGTCATTTGCCGCGCCAACTGGCTGGCGATAGCTTCCTGCTCATAAGGGCGTGCGTCGACATTGGCGATCACCGGCAGCGTCAGGGGCTTGAAGGTCACACGGGCCAGCTCAGCCGCAAACGCTTCTTGGGCGCCACGCATGTAGCGGGAGTGGAAAGGCGCGCTGACATTCAACGCGACACAAATACCCGAGGCGTCTTCAATCTGCGTACGCACGCTTTCCAGTGCGTCGAGCGGTCCGGCCAATACGGTCTGTTGCGGGGCATTGAAGTTGGCGAAATCCAGCTGTGTACTCCCAGCCTGGCGCAACACCTGTTTGATCGTCGCAAGATCCAGATTCAGCACAGCCGACATGCCGCCCCCGGTGGCCTCGGACATGAGTTCGCCGCGCCGCTTGACCAGGCGCAATCCGGTTTCGAAGTCATAGGCGCCGGCGGCAAACAAAGCGCAGAACTCGCCGAGGCTGTGCCCGAGCACATAGTCGGGGGGCGCGGCATCGCCAGCCTGAGCCAGGTACGACAGTACATTGACCACATACAGGGCAGGTTGGGTGAAGCGGGTCTGGCCAAGTTCGTTGCGCGGATCGTTTTCGCACAGCTCACGGATCGAGTAGCCCAGCACGCGATCGGCACAGGCCGTCAGTTCGGCAAAGCGTTCGAACAAGCCCTCACCCATTCCGCGAAACTGCGAGCCTTGCCCGGGAAACATGTACACCGTTTTGCTTTGTTTCATAGCCATGATCTCCGCGCTGACAACGCGCTGTGCCGAAGAAGTGATGCGCCGCTCGAAGGAGCGTGCCGAGGTATCGAAGGGACTCAGAATGAGGCTGTCGGTGGATGCCGAGTGGGCACTGCGACAGCGTTTGGCGAAATTGGCCATCGATCCGGACGGGCCGGCGTCGAGGTATTCATGGGGGCCCAGGCCTTCAAGGTATTCAATGGCGGGGGCCAACTGCAGTGTCGAGCGCACCACATGCCACAGGTGCTCGGGGGCGAACTGGCTGACGGGGCCGCCAAGGGTTGACGAGACATAGCCCATCCGCGGTGTGCGCAGTTGCAATGCCTGGCTGGTTTGAATGAATGCGTCGCGCAATGGATCCATGTGCGAAGAATGAAATGGGCGGTTCACATCAAGCCTCTGAAACACCACGTTGCGCCGCGCCAACTGCATTTGCGCCGCAGCCAATGCAGAGACTGTCCCGCTGATGACCAGATGTTGCGGATAGTTGATCGCCGCCAGCTCAACCTCGATGCCGTCGGCCTGCAATTGCTCGAACACGGCGATATCGGCCAGTACGGCGGTCATCCCTCCCGCCGGGCAATGCTCATGGAATAATCGAGCCTGACGAACCACAAAGCCCAACGCCTGCTCGGCGTCAAGCGCACCACTCACAGCCGCCGCAGCCACTTCTCCCAGGCTGGAGCCGAGTACATGGTCGGGGTATACACCGTGCTCGATCAGCGACTGCGCCAACGCATACTCGACCATGAAGATGGCCGGGTGCGTCACCAGAATGTCGTCCAGCGCCGCTGCCTGGGGCTGGTCGCCATACAACCCATCCAGCACCGAATACCCGCCGGTTTGTCGCACGACCTCATCCAGCGCGCGCATGTGCCGGCCAAACCCGGCGTGCCGCTCATACAGCGCCCGCCCCATGTGACGGTATTGCGACCCCTGTCCTGAAAACATAAAAACAATGGACACGCTGGTTTCTCCTATGAACTGCTCAAACCCGGGCACGGCCGCGCCCTTGAGGCGGAGCCTTGCCGCTCCACCTTCAGAATTCGCCTGCGCGTCGCCCTTGGGACTTACCACCCGGTGTATCAAGGTGCAGGCGTAGCGCACGCGCCAAGGTATGGACGTTGCCCGGGTTGAGCATCGACATATGGCCACCGTCCACCGTGGCCACATGGGGGCTCGCGGTCAGGTAGGCGCAATAGCGCGCCAGGGTGTGGGGAAGACTGCTTGCGCCGAGAATGCTTTGCGCCGCGATGATCACGCAGGTGTCGCCGGTGAAGGTGTGGGTGGGGCGATAGTCGACACTCATGGCGATCTGCGCCGCCAGCCATGCACCCGGACCCTGTGCGGGGCCCTGGTTGAGGCTGGCATCACGCATCAGCTCGCGTACCTGCTTGAGGGACACCACGGCGCCTTTGTCCTGGGCGTCCAGCAGGCGTGCGCAGAGCGGTGTATCACCCAGGAAGTAGCGCAACTGCGCGCTGGTCAACACCTCACCTTGAAGCTCTTGAGGTACATAGAAAAAGCTGTCGAGCATGAACAACTGCACCTGGCGTCCGCGTGCCTGGAGTTCAACCGCCACCTCGAAAGCCACGCTGGCCCCAAAAGAGTGTCCGAGCAAACGGACGACGCCAGCGGGGCAGCGACGGGTGACGGTATGAACATGCGCAGCGACCATGCGCTGCATCGACAGATCTGGCGGTGCCTGCGTATCCAGCGGTGGGTACTCCAGCACCTGCAACTGCGCGACATCGCCAAGGGCCGCGGCCAATGCATGAAAAGACTGCGCGGCCGCACCCGCGGCGGGGAAACAGAAGAGCCCTTGCTCGCCAGCGTGATTGAGCAGCGTCACGACCGGGGCGGGCTCACGCAACGGCGACGCAGGCATGCGGCTGAGCGCGGACGCTGGCGAGTCCGCGCCCGCCAGCGAACGCCAATCCACGTCCAGGCCCTGGGACCACAGCTGCAATAACGGCAAGGTGCCGCCTTGATCCAGCCAGCCCTGCACTTGATCGGCCAGGCCTGGCAATGCCATGACGCGATTGAGCACACTGGCATCGACCTCGGCGTTACCCACTTGAGCGTAAGCGCTGTGCTCATCGGTTTGCAGATAGGCGCGCAACTGCTCGGCCAATGCCTCCAGGCTGACCACACTGAGCCCCAACCGTACGGGCATCAAGCCACTGCCGGCCTGGGTCACCCTGGCGAGGGTGTGCAGGTCCACGTCATGGTCGGCCTGGCCGTCGATCAGGTGCAACAAGTTGTCCGCCACCTGCCGTAACTGCGCCGCACTGCCGGCCGATAACAGCACCACGACCGGGCTTTGCCGGTCGGCCCGTTGCTCAGGCTCCGCCAGGGTAACCACGCGTTGAGGAGCCGGGCGCTCCTGCACCTGCGGCACCCGCAGCGAAGCCGGCTCTGCGCCATGGCGCTGCGCCTGTACCTGAGCCACCAAACCGGCCACGGTCGCATCTTCCAGAACACTCCCGGGGTCGAGTTCGACGCCGTAGGTACTGCTGATCTGTGCCAACAGTTGAGTCAGCAGTACCGAGTCGAAACCGAAGTCATGCAGATCGGTGTGCGGGTCGATATCGCCCGCGACGGTTTTCAACAATTGACACACCAATGCCACCAACTCATCGAGCAGCGCTGTATCAGCAATTACCCCACCGCCAGCGCTGGGCTGGCGCTCGATATCGGCACACGCCATCACCACCTGGATGTCGGCAATCGCGGTGGTCAATTCAAGCACGTTGCCAAAAGCCTGGAACGTATCGGCGGCCAATTGGATATCGAAGCGTTCGTTGAGCAGCCCGGTCATTTGGACACTGCTCACCGAGTCCATCCCGTAGTCACTCCAGGGATCATCATCGCCGATGTCCTCCAAACGCACTTTGAGGGCCTCGGCGACCACTTCCCGCACGCCCTGGGCAACCTGCGCCCGGGTCAAGCCCGGTGCCGGCGGCTGCGATTCGGCCGTCCGCGCCCCTTGCAGGTGCGCCGCCAGTGTTTGCAGCGTCGGATGCTCAAACAGCGCCGCGGTACCCAGTTCGAGTGTGTAGGTGCGATTGATGGCGGTTGCCAGCTCGGTCAGCATCACCGAGTCAAAGCCCATGTCCGCAAATGCCGTGGTGTCGTCGATCTCTTGCGCGTCGACTTTGAGGATCTGCCCGACCAGCCCACGCAAAGTATCGCTTGGGTCCACCTGACTGCGCGGTGCCACGGCAGCGGCAACCCCCACGCCAAGCCCGGCTACCAGTGCCTCAAAGGTGGCGCCCTGCCCTGGCAGTACCAACCAGCGTGCGCCGCCTTGGTGGATGATATGGCGCAGCACCTGTAGTCCCTGCGTCGTCGCCAAAGGCCGCAGGCCGGTTGCCTTGGTCATCGCGCCCATGTGCTCAGGGCTCAACTGCATGCCTCCGTCCTCCCACAGCGGCCAGTCGATCGCGATGGTATGGCCCTGTCGAGTGCCGTCAGCCACCTGTCGATTACGATATTCAGCGAATTGATCCATGAACGCGTTGGCGCAGGCATAGTCGCTTTGACCCGCATTCCCCAAGGCACCCGCGATGGAGGCAAAGGCCAGGAAGAACTCCAGGGGCTGGTCTTGCGTCGCGCAGTCCAGGTTCCACAGGCCGTCAACCTTGGGCAGCAACACCTGGCGCAGGTGCTCGGCCGATTTGTTCCTGAGCAACCCATCCTGACGACAGCCGGCGATGTGCAGCACACCCGTGAGCGATCCCACGCGAGCTGATACTTCCTGCACAAGTGCGCGTAAAGCTGTCGCGTCCGCGAGGTCGGCCGTGCGATGCAACACCTGCGCGCCCAAGCTCTCGAGTTGCTCGATATGGGCCGCCATGTCGTCATCCGGCACTCCACGCCCCACCAGTACCAGGCTCACGCCCTCTGCTGCGCGGGCGATATCCAGCGCGATGCTGCGTGCCAGGGCGCCAGAAGCTCCCGTGAGCAGGTAAACCCCCGTAGGTTTCCACGGCGCGGCACCCGGCTCGGCCGGCAGTTGTTCGTCAGGCCGGCGCTGCCAGCTGGCGCTGAACAGTTGACCATCACGACGGTGCAGGGCGAGTTCCGCATCTGCGGTGCAGGCGCTCTGCAGCAGTGGCGGCAACGCATCGCCCGGCTGCAGGTGGAGCAGTTGCACCCGCAATGAAGTTTGCTCGCGGGCAAATGATCGCAGCAGCCCGAACAACCCGGCGAACAGGCCTGAGCTATCGTCGTCGGCGACGACCAGTTGCGCCAGGCAACCTTGCCCGTCGTGCGGTAATTGGCGCAGGTGCTCGCTCAATGCTTGCGCGGCCCGGCAGTAGCGCTCAGGCAATGTCAGCCCCTGATCATCGCCGGATTCGAGCAGTACGCATTGGGCTTGGGGAAAGTGCTCGGCAACCTGGGCGGCGTAAGCTTCGCTGCCCGGGCACAGGTAAATCCGGTGAGCGTGTGAAAGGCCGGCCCAAGCAGGTTCGACAAATGCCTCAAGGCCGGGTGTCATCAAGGCCAGGCTGGGCGGCGCAGGCGCTCGTGCCATGACCCGTGAGCGCAGGCCATGCAGATGCACACAGGGCTCGCCTTGAGCGTCGAACACCTCCACATCGAAGGCAAAGCTGCCACGACCGCCACCCGATGTGTGTGCAGTAAGCCTCACCCAGGCGGGTGTGCGCCTGGAACGGCCCAGGGTCAATTGCTCCAGGGAGAAAGGCACCTGGGGCCCTTGCGATGACTCACTGCCTGTGGTGAAACCCATGGCTGCCTGCAGTGCACTGTCGAGCAGACAAGGATGCAAGCGGAACTCATCACCCGGCTTGAGGAAGTCTGGCAAGCGCACATGCCCCAGCACTTGCTCGGCGCCGCCACGCAAGGCATGCAGGCCCTGATGGCCAGGGCCATATTCGATACCCACGGCGGCAAAATGGCGATAGAACTCGGTGGTCGACGCCGCGCCTTGCGCCAGCGCCGCGAGTGCGTTCACGTCCAGGTGGGCCAGGGGGGCGGGCTCTGCAGGCACCGACGCCTGGCCGCGGCAATAGACCTGGCGCACCGGTTCGCCCCCCGGCTCACGGGTAAGCCAGGCAAAGAACTCGAACTCCCAACCGCTGCCCTTACGAGCCTGTTCCACAGCCAGGGTAAGGGTGACTGGATCGTTAAAGCACTCGAAGGGGCGCACCCACAGGATGCTGTTCAGGGCCAGGTCGGCTTGCCCAGAAACCCGCGAAAGCGCCGCCAGCGCCATTTCGAGGTAGACCACGCCCGGCAGCACCTTGCGCCCGTTGACACGGTGGTGGTCGAGAAAAAATTCGTCGCCGCAAAACTGCGCTTCAAATTGCTGGCTGTCACCTGCCGTGATCTGTCGTGACAGCAGCGGATGCGGGCCGTCGCCGGGTGCAGCGAAGCGCCCGAGCACTGCAGTCTGCGGCGCAGGTGGCACCCAGCAGCGTTCCCGAACGAACGGGTACAGCGGCAGGCTGATTCGGGCCGGCTGGAACCCTTGATACAACTGCGCCCACTCGACCTGACCGCCGCTGACCCAGTGACGCATCACCGCCTGGTTATCGTCCATGGCCGGCGATTGCACTGGCACCGCCGTTTCGCCCGCACGCAGGCGTACCGGCTTGAGCGCCTGGCCAATGAGCACGTCGGGATGCTGGGCCCCGTCTGCCAACGCAACCAAGCGTTCCTTGAGCACCTGCACTGATTGGGCCGTGAACGCGGCCCGCGCGTCCAGGGCTTCGCGGCCCACCTGCAAGGTGTAGGCAAGATCATGCAAACCCGCCAGGTCGCAGGCCAGTGGCGTTTGCTCCAGGCGCCCCAGCAACAGCGCCGCTACCGCCTGCAGGCGCTCATGCGTGCGTGCCGACAGCACGATGAGGACGTCGCTCGGCAACGTCGGTACGTGGGTGTGGGCCTGCGCCTGGGGGGAATACTCCTCGACCACCAGGTGCGCGTTCGAACCGCCGGCACCAAATGACGAAATACCTGCACGGCGCGGTTGCACAGCATCGGCGGCGCCCTTGGGTAGCCAGGGCTCCAGGGTTTGTTGGACGTGAAACGGGCTGCCGGCAAAATCAATATTGCGATTGAGCTGCGTGGAGTGCAGCGACGGCACCAACTGGCGGTGCTTGAGCTGCAACAAGACCTTGGTCAGGCCGGCTATCCCCGCGGCGCTTTCACAATGGCCGATATTCGATTTGATCGAGCCGATGGCGCAGGTTTGCGGTTCAAAGCCGTCAGCTTCGAACACGGTGCGCAAACCTTCGATTTCGATCAGGTCGCCTAGGGCCGTGCCGGTGCCATGCGCTTCTATGTAGCTCAGGTCGCTGGACGCCAGGCCGGCCTGGTGCAACGCCGAACGCACGGCCACGGCCTGGGCCGACGATTTGGGCACGGTAAACCCGGTCGCCCGTCCGCCATGGTTGATTGAACTGCCCTTTATCACTGCATGGATACGGTCGCCGTCGGCGATGGCCTGGGGCAACGGTTTGAGCAACACGGCGCCCACGCCTTCGGCCGGCACATAGCCGTCGCCCCCTTGGCCAAAGGTCTTGCAGCAACCCACACTGGACGCGAAACGGCCCTGGGCATGCAGCAGGTACTTGTTGGGATGGATCGACACATTAACGCCACCGGCAATGGCGTACTCCGACTCGCCACTGCGCAGGCTCTGACACGCCAGGTGAATAGTGGTCAGCGAGGATGAGCACATGCTGTCGAGCGTGAGGCTGGGGCCGCGAAAATCACAGAAGAATGACACGCGGTTGGCGATGGAGGCAGGCAGTGCGGCGACCAGCGTCTGTGCGGTGCTGAAGGCGGTGTATTCGGTGTACTGAACGCCAACATAGACGCCAACCCGGCCTTTGGCGCTCAAGCTCTGGCGTGTGTAGCCGGCGTCCTCGAGCACGTGGTAGGCGCACTGCAGAAACAGGCGCTCCTGCGGGTCCATGATCTCGGCTTCACGCGGTGAAATGTTGAAAAAGCGCGGATCGAATTCATCGACTCCACGCAGGAAGCCGCCCCACTTGCTGTAGGTCTTGCCGGAGACACCCTTGGATGGGTCATAGATCGCGTCGTGGTCCCAACGTTGCGAAGGGACCGTGGTAATGCAATCGCGACCCAGCTTGAGGTTTTCCCAAAGCTCCTCGATATTTTCGGCCTGGGGATAGCGGCCCGCCAGCCCGATAATCGCAATGTCGAAAGCATGCGGGTGGGTATCCGACCCGGACGCATTGCCGGCATTCTCATTGCTGTCGAAGTCTTTGACCATGTTCAGTATCGACCCTTGGAGAATTCTTGAGGAATGGCCGCCAGGCGACCCCACATCATTCTCAACTTACAAGAATTCGATCCTGACCAAACCTATGAGCGGTTATAGGTTTGCCCACACAGCCAAGGTAGCCCGCCGGTTTCAGGCATCACTCACCCGTTGCAACAATGTCTGGCAGCGCAGCCCATCGGCATTGGCAGTCAACATCACCAGGCCGCCATGCACCTGCTGCGCACGCGCCTGGTAATCGCACAGGTTGATCAGCGAATCAGCGGAAAAACAATGCCCCACCCGCGTCACGTTATCCACATACAACTGTGTACCGCTCACCCCCTGCCGGCCTTCCTTGATCTTGAGCACTGGCAGGAACACGTTGCTGCACACCACCTGTTCCAGGTCCGCCGTATTAATCTGCTGGCGGTGCATAAACTGCTCATGCACCTCACGGAACAGCCGGGTGTCATCCTCCTTGGGGTCGTGTGCCAGCCCGGCATTTGACCTGGCCAGGCTGCCGAGCATCTCGAAGCCGCGGCGGCGCCCTGAAGTCACCAGGCAACTGGCAGCACCGTCACTGAACAACGCGTAATGCTGGAACCGGAAAGCTTCGTCTTCGATACGATTGGCCGAGACCACCAGCACATTGTCCAGCCCGGCCAATACCTGGGCGCGGGCGACCTCAAGGCCTGCCAACAGCATGGTGCAATCGCCCCATGTCACGCCCAGCGGGAAGGCGCGAGCCAGTTGCAGCTCGCGCAGCAGCGGCAGATAGTCCACCACCTGGCCCGACTCGAAATTGCTGCTGCACACCACCAGCGCATCAATGTCACAGCCCCGTAAGCCGCTGCTGGCCAATGTGCCAGCGACTGACTCAACCAGCAGTTCGCCGACCGAGCGTGTCGTACGCCAGTAGGTGCCCCAGCCAAACACACTGGCGAAATCGGGCATGCTGTGTTGCTTGCACACCGCCTCGAAAGAAGCCGCGTCGCGATAATCATGGGCCTGTTCACCCAAGACATAGGCGGTGGAGGCCAAATAGGCAGTTCTCATCGTTACTTACCTGCGACATTGAAAGTCATGGTTGCTACCGCTGCGCCAACACGTCTTCGACCACTGCGCAAGCGCTGTCAGCCGCCAAGGCGCCACTCTGCACCTGGTTCAGGATCGTATCGAGCAAGTCATCGGAGCTGTGTACAACCTGCACCCGGCGATCGACCTCATCCGCCAGGGACTTGAGCGTGGGCCAGGTGTAGATCGCGTCGGCCGCTAGTTGAATGGAAAAGTGCCGGCTGACCCCGCGCATCCATTGTGTGCCTGTGACCGAGTCCATTCCCAGGTCCAGGAACTGCGCGCCACTGCGCAACTGCCCAGGGTCGAGAAACAACAGTTCACCCAGGCTTTGCTTGAGGTAGTCCTGGATCGACTCGCGTTGCGCACTTGCCTGCGCGCCAGGCTGCGGTGCCGATGCCACTGGCTCGCGCTGGACCGGCGCAGCCGTTGCTTGAGTTGGCTGAAGCTGGGTGCCCACCCATTGCGTAAAGGCCTTGAATACCGGATAGGTATAAATGCCGTCGGCGGGAATCTTCAACTGGTAGTGCTTGTTGATTTCACGGATCCATTGCGCGGCGATCACCGAGTCCAGACCCAACTCCAGGAAGCGGCTGCCGTCGCGTATTTGGCCTGGCTCGCAATACAGCATGGCCGCCAGGCTCTGGCGCAGGAACTGTGCACATTCGTCGTCGGCCACTGGGACAACCGGCGCCGCCTTGGCCGCTAAAGGCGCGGGTTGGCTGAGTATCCGCGGCGCGGGCGGCACGATGGGTGCGCTATCAGCCACAGGCAAAGTATCCAGTGCACGCAGGCGAATCTTGCCGCCCTGCGCCACGGACGCCACAGACTCAACCGAGACCGCCACCTCACTCGGCGCCCAATAACGTTGCCGGGCAAACGGGTACGTCGGCAGGCCAAGGCGCGCTGGACGGTGCGAGTGATACAGCGGTGACCAGTCAACCGCTTCGCCTTGCACCCAGCGACGCAGGATGCCCCCCAAGTCAGCCTGGTCGAACATCTGCCGAATGGCGGCGCAGGCTTGCTCACTGGGACGCGTCGCCAGGCTGTGCGCCTCGGGAAGGCAGCCGGACCACCAGGACGGCCCCTCTAGCGCGCCATCGATAAAGGCGCGCAGCTCACGCACCAGTTCGTCGCCCGAAGTGACCAACAGCGCCACCCGCCACTCCCAGGCCTCGCGCCCCACTTGCAGCGTGTAGGCCAGGGCTTGCAGGTCTGGCTCGCGATTGGCCGCAGCGTCCAACCACCAGTCCACGAGCCGCTGCGCCACCTCCAGCAAGGCTTCGCGAGAGCGTGCAGAGAGAACGATGGGTAACGGCGCAGTCACTGTCATCGCCGCGTGAGCAGCTTGGGCCAGCGGCGCCTCGCTGACGATCAGGTGAGCATTGGCCCCGCCGGCGCCAAAGGAGGAAATGGCAGCCATGCGCAGGCCCGGGACGCCATCGGAGCCGAGCGGGCGCTCCCAGGGTGCCAGCGTACGCTGCACACGAAAGGGGGTTTCGCTGAAGTCGATATTGGGATTGAGCGTTTCAGCGTGCAGTGAGCTCACCAGCAGTCCGTGCTTCATTTGCAGCAATACCTTGGTCAACCCGGCGATGCCCGCAGCGCTTTCGCAATGACCGATATTGGACTTGACCGACCCCAAGGCGCAGAACTGCCGGTCCGGCGTGTAAGCCCGCCACGCACGGGACAGGCCGGCCACCTCGATCGGGTCGCCCAACACCGTACCCGTGCCGTGAGCTTCTACATAACCGATCTGCCGCGGCTGCACATTCGCCTGGCGCAAGGCACGGCTGATCACCGCGGCCTGGGCTGCCGGATTAGGCACTGCATAACCGTTGGTTCGCCCGCCATGGTTGATGGCACTCCCGCGAATCACTCCATAAATACGGTCGCCATCGGCCTGGGCCTGATGCAGCGGTTTAAGCAGTACAGCCCCCACACCCTCACTGGGCACGTAACCGCTGCCACTGGCACCGAAGCTTTCACAGCGGCCACGTCGGGAGGCAAATTTGCCTGCCCCCAGCATGAGGAACTTGGCGGGGTGAATCGATACATTCACGCCTCCGGCCAGCGCTACTTGGCATTCGCCACTGTGCAGGCTCTGGCAGGCCAGGTGAATAGTCGTCAGTGAGGACGCACACATCGCATCGATGGCCATGCTTGGCCCATGGAAACCGTTGACGAACGAAACGCGATTGGCAATCGACGATGGGCTCATGGACAGCACCAGCGGCCGCCCCTCGGCAGTCTGTTGCGCCCCATACAGTTGGTACTCTTCGTACGTTACGCCGACGAATACACCGACCATGCCCTCGGCATCTTCGTGACGGGCGCTGGCTGCCAGGCCCTGGCGGGTATAACCGGCGTCTTCAATGGCCTCGTGAGCGGTCTGCAGGAACAAGCGCTCCTGGGGCTCCATGGCCATCGCTTCACGCGGCGAGATACCGAAAAACGCCGGATCAAATTCAGCCACTCCATCAATGAACCCGCCCCAGCGCGCGTAGGTCTTGCCCGGCGCGTCTTCATCAGCGCTGTAATAACGGGAGTGGTCCCAGCGCTCGGTGGGAATCTCACTGATACAGTCGCGCCCTTGGCTGAGTACCTGCCAAAACTCTTCCAGGGTGCGGGCCTGGGGATAGCGCCCGGCAAGGCCGATGATGGCGACGTCAAAGCGTTGCGACGTCTCCTTGGCGGATGCAGGCGATTGCGCGGCGTCGGCAGGCACGGGGTCGTGGCTGGCAATACCGGCCACCCGCGCCTCATCGGGGCCTGACGCCAGCGTGCCCGCTACGTCGGCGACCAGCGCCACCAACGTCGATGCATGCTCGCGACACAGGTATGCGGCCAAGGCGCGCAGCGTCGAATACTCAAAGAACAAGGTTTTGGGCAGCGCGCCGAATTGCGCCTCCAGCGCGGCGGTGATCGTCATGACCATCATCGAGTCCAGCCCGTAGCGCTCCAGCGGCTCATCACTGTCCAGACGATCCTCCGGCCATTGCACCACAGGGGATAGCACCCGTTTGAGCACTTGCAACGCATGCTCGAGCAGCACTTGCGCTGAGGCGGTGCCGGCCACGGCACGCGGCGCAGTGCCGGCGTGTAGCTGGGCAGGCAGGTGGGCCACCAGATCGTCGAGGCAACGCACTTGCCGATAAACCAATGGCGACACCTCAAGCCCGCATTCGCGATCAAGTGCCTGGATCAATTGATTAAAGCGCGCCTGATCCAACCCATAGCTGTCAAAGTCGTGGTCACCCTCAAGCTCGCTGGTCGCGATGCCGAGCACTTGCCCCGCCAACCTTTTCACCACGTCAAGCATGCGTGTATCAGCGGGCAGCGTCGCCTCGTTCGACAGCGGATGCAGACGCCGGCGCAGGCGCTGTTCATCCCCTTCTATCACCACGATTCGGCACGCATCACTGTCCATCACTTGATGAAACGCCGCAACGCCGTGTTCGCGACTCAACGGGATCATGCCCGACTCACGCTCCAGCAACGCACTGGCCTGTGCATCCAATTGCATGCCGCCGTCGCGCCACAGCCCCCAGGCAATCGAAACGGTTCGGCCTCGACGCTCGCCCATCTGGACCTGCTGGGTGCGCTGTTCGGCGAACCCATCCATGAAGCCGTTGGCCGCCGCGTAGAACGCCTGGCCCGGGTGCCCGACGGCTGCCGCGGCGGATGAAAACAGCACGAAACAGTCCAGGTCGCAGTGACGCGTCGCCTGATCGATCGACCAGGTACCGCCCACCTTGGCCGCCAGCACCCCATCGCCGTGTTGGTGTTTGAAATTACGCAAGAACTCATCGTGCAGCGTTCCTGCACAATGCAGCACACCATTGAGCGCACCGTACTGGGCTTGCACATCAGCCACGAGCCGTTCGGTAGCCGCCTCGTCACTGATATCGACTTGCTCATAGCTGACCTGGCCGCCCATGCGCCGCAGGGCATCCAGCCGATCCTGGCCGGCCTGGCCCAAGGGGGAGCGCCCCACCAGTACCACGGTTGCGCCTTCGACACGGCTGAGAATATCGGCGGCGAAACACTGCGCCAACCCGCCCATTCCCCCTGTCAGCAGATAGACACCCGCGTTCTTCCACCTACAGCGGTGCGTATCATCCAGTACTGTCGCCTGCGTCCACTGACGGGCATGGCCACCTTGAGCGTCGAACCGCAACCACGGATGAACCTCCAGGGCCGCAGCCTGCTCCACGGCGTGCCGAACCTGCGTAAAAGTGAAGCTCTGGTCGATTTCAACCAACTGCGTTCGCAGCTTGCTGCTTTCAAGTTGCGCCGACCTCAGCAGCCCATGAATGCCACTCAGCCACGCAGATCGATTGACGGGTATTACCACTTGTACCGAGATAACTTCGTGCGCCGCATCGACAATGATCTGGCGCAAATGCTCAGCAATTTGCCCGACACAGTGCACGTAGCGTTCTGTCGGCAAGCCCTTTGGCGTCAGCACCTGCCACCCTGGATGATCCGACCGTTCTCCAGGCCACTCACACAGGATGACGTGGCGCCGCCGAGGCGCCGCCGCCGCAGGTGAGGCCTGCACCGGCTGCCAGCGCGGGCGCACCAATAATGTCGCGGCGGTGGTAGGTGGTACGGGCGCCCTGCCAGGCTGCGCCGGGGGCCGGGCCACGCTGCCAAGAGGCACCAGTTGCGGTGCCCTGGGGATGGGTTCACGGTCGAACGAATAGCCCGGCAAACTGATAAGACGGGCAGTACCCGGCGCCACCAGGCGCGCCCAGTCGATCACCTCCCCCGCTCTCCATAACTGGGCTAATTGCGCCCATTTGCTCTCGGCATACCACTGATCAAGCAACGTCAGCGCTGATTCATCTTGACCGAACAAACTCAGGCGGTCGGCGTCCTTGAGCGTCGTGGACTGCACGCCCGGGTGGGCCTCACCGGCACAATAGCGACGCAATGCATCCATGAGGTCGGCAGTCGACGTGGCGATGCAACTCAATCGCGCATTCATGGCCTGGCGGCCCACCTGCAGCGTGTAGGCAATGTCACGCAAGGGCAGCGACGGATTGCGTTCCAGAAACACTAACAAGGTGTCCACTTGTCGTACAAGTGCAGCCTCATGGCGTGCCGAAAGGACAATCAGGTAGTCGGCCCGCACATCTTCGGCGGGTTCGGCACGCACAGGGGCCTGGCGCAGGATCACGTGGGCATTGGCACCGCCGGCACCGAAGGATGACAGGCATGCAATGCGCTCTTGCGCGCCCTCGCCGTCGACGTCCCACGGTTCCAGCGCCTGAGGCACGCGAAAAGGCGAGAGGCTGGCGTCGATATCCGGGTTCATCTGCTGCGAATGCAGCGACGGCGCGATTTGCCCGTGGCGCATCTGCAGGAGGACCTTGCTCAGGCCGGCAATACCAGCCGCAGCTTCAAGATGGCCGATGTTGCTCTTGACCGACCCCAGGCGACAGAAGCCGGTGCGCTCGGTGTCCTGGCGAAACGCCTCGACCAGGCCGCGAAATTCGATGGGATCGCCCAGCGCCGTACCGGTGCCGTGGGCCTCCACATAGGTAACCTGGTCAGCACTGACGCCGGCCCGGTCCAATGCCAGGCGAATCATGGCGCGCTGGGCTTCGGGGTTGGGCACCGTGTAGCCATTGGCTTTGCCGCCATGGTTGACCGCACTGGCGGCGATGACGCCGTGAACCATATCACCGTCCGCCAGCGCGCGTTCCAGCGGCTTTAGCAACAGCGCCCCCACTCCTTCGCCGGGAACAAACCCATTGGCCCCCGCACCGAACGCTCGCGACTTGCCATCGGCGGATAACACGCCCAGTCGTGCGAACTCGGCAAAGGTGGAAGGGTGGGTGTAGGCATTGACGCCACCGACAACCGCCACGGTGCACTCGCCTGCCTGCAAGTGCAGGCAGGCCTCATGCACCGCGGTCAGCGAAGAAGAACAGGCGGTATCCACGGGCAGGCTAGGCCCGGTAAACCCGAAGCGATAAGACACGCGGTTGGCGATCGAAAAAAACGAATCTTTATAGTTATCGTGCCCGGCCTTGGACACTCCCACGAATACGCCGACCTTCTCCTGCTCCAGAGACGCAGGCGTATACCCGGCATCTTCCAGGGCATGCCATGCGCACTGGATGAATTGACGTTCCTTGGGGTGCATGTAGGTAGCTTCGGCCAGGGAAAAGTTAAAGAACATTGGGTCGAAGTCATCCAGGCCTTCGATGAAACCACCCCATTTACCGTAGCTTTTACCCTCTTGGATCGCACGCTGGCGGTCCGCGTTAAAATGCTCGTCAAGGCTCCAGCGTTGCTCGGGCACGGTTTCGATGCAGTCCCCTGCGTTTGCCAGGCAATCCCAGAACGCCGACAAATCCGCTGACTTGGGATATACCCCGGCCATGCCGATTATCGCGATCTGCCCACGCGCGCCCGGACTGGGCAGGTGGTAAGGGGCGGCAATGCGCTGCGCAGGCGCGCAAGCCAGCCAGGCCACCAGTCGCGCCGGCGTAGCGTGCTCGAACAGTACCGCTGGCTCGACCACGATGTCCTGGTCGCGCATATGCCGGCAGAGTTGACGCACCATCATCGAATCAAAACCCAACTCACTGAACTGCGCGTCCAGATCCAGTGATGCCGCAGGCTGTTCCAGCGCTTGGGCCAATGCTTCACGTACCGCTTGCTCGGCGGCGTCCGGGCTCCAGGCTCGGCGCCCTGTACGCGATGTACCAGGAGCCGGATACGCCGCCATGGGTGCAGGCGCGTCATACCAGAACGACTGGGTATCAAAGGGGGTCGTCGGCAGGGGCACCCGTGGTGCGCGGGTGGCCTTCGCCATCGGGCGCTCACCCGCCAGCCAGAGCTCGGCCCAAGGGTCAAGCGCCGCGTCCGTAGGCGCTGCGACGTCCTTGGCGAAGACAACTGCGCCCGTAAGATCGCCCGTGTGTAACTGGGCTAGCACATCGAGCAAGCCTGGGCGCTCCATGGCCACGATGACCACGGCGGCGGCAAATTTCTCGCGCCCGAATTTGAGCGTGTCGCTGACACTTTCCAGGCACAGCGTCGGCTCATCGATCAAGGCCTGGTGCATTTGTGCCGCGAGCAGCGCCAGCAGCGCCGGGGTCGGCGCGCTAAGGGGGAACAGCAATGGGGCCTGACTCGGCACCACACGACCGGGCGCTTGGTGCACGTATTCTTCGACTAGAATGTGTGCGTTGTTTCCGCCTGCGCCATAGGAATGCAAACCCGCCAGGCGCGGGGTAGCCTGGCGTGGCCAATCAACGGTATGGGTAGCGAGCCTGCAAGGCTGTCCGGCGGTATGCAGGTGGAGATTGGGCTGCTCAAAGTCGAGGATTTTATGAATCTTTTCGGTCTGCAAGCTGCGGATGATCTTGAATAGCGCGCCAATGGCTGAAGCGGCATGCATATGTCCGCTCATCGGCTTGAGCGTGCTGATAGCGCACTGGCCTTCCTGCAACTGCACGCCTTGCTCCCGTCCCAAGGCCAGCAAGCCATGATTAAGGGCATCCCACTCAGCGATATCTGCCACGGGGTTGCCCATGCCCTGGGCTTCGATGTAGCTGACGTGGCGTGGATCGATCCCCGCCCGTCGGTAGCAATCCTGTACCAGGCTTGAATGTGCGGACACACTGGGCGCAGCGATTGACGCCGCGTCGCCGCCGTTGTAATTGACCGCCGTATTGCGGATCAGCCCATAAATATGATCGCCGTCGGCCTCAGCCTTCGACAACGGCTTGAGCAACAGGCTGCACACGCCTTCGCCGCGCAGGTAGCCGTCAGCGCCGGCGCCGAAGGATCTCACGGTCGGTTCGGGGCTCATTTGCCCGCTTTGCGACAACGTCACGAACACGTCCGGGCGCAGCAGCAAATTGCAGGCACCGACGATCGCAGCATTGATCTGGCCACTGCGCAGCGCGGTGACCGCGTGATGAAGCGCGACGGCACCGCCGGCACACATCGCATCGATTCGTTCGCTTGGCCCACGCAGGTCATAGAAATGTGACACCCGGTTGGCGAGCATACTGGCCGCCTGGTCCAGCCCTTCGCCGGGATCAATCTGGGCCTGGAGTAGGTTGAGGTGGTATTCGTTACGCTCGGCGGCGATAAATACACCGGTGGCCGAGCCTTTCCAGTCAGTGTGGCGATAACCGGCGTCTTCAAACGTCTGGCGCACCGACATCAGCAACAAGCGTTGTTGCGGATCCATCTTGCGCGCCTCCGCCGGCAACATGCCAAAAAAGACCGGATCGAATTGATCGATGGCGGGTATAAACCCGCCCCAACGGGTGCGCATTTTCCCTTCTTCAATATTCGATCCGGCGTACCAGGACGTGAAGTCAAAGCGCGTCGCCGGGATCTCCTCGATCAACGAACGATCATCATCCAGCGCCTGCCAGAACTGACGTACGCTAGCCGACTGCGCGACGTTGGCGGACAACCCGATGATCGCCACCGGTTCAGGAAAGGACGGGGCAGGCTGGGCCTTGAGCGAGGCATTGATGGCGGCGGCGAGGCGAGCTTTCTTGCGTTCGATATTCACTGTGCTGACCGCTCCTGGAACGAGGCTACGAGTTGTTCAAGGTAGGGCAAGGACTGATGCACCACGGCGTAGTCCACGCCGAAATCCATCAGGCAGGCAATCTCATCGACGCCGGTCTCAAGCACTTGGCCGACTCGATACCGAACCTCATCGACCGTACCGAACAACGCGCCGGTTTCGTAATACCGCTCAAATGCGTATTGCAGGACGTTTTCCTGCTCTGTGGCATCCAGGGGACGACCGTCAGGCGTCGCCCGTGCTTTCATGTGGGCTACCAGTGAGCTGCGGATATAGTCTTTGAACGGTGCTTCGACGGCTCGGCGAACCCAGGCGCTATCGGGCCCGACCAGGGTATGCAGCATAAGGGTGACGCGCCCGGAAGCCGGGTCGAATCCCGCATCGCGGCGCGCTTGGCGATAAAGCCCAATTTTTTCGGCCAGGTCCGGCAGGTCAATGCCGTACAACATCGTGAAGACGTTGAAACCCGCCTTGCCAGCGGCAATGAACGACTCTGTATTCTGCGCTACCAGGATCCAGACATTCAGGCTGGTCTGTAGGGGTCGGGGAAAGGTGACGACCGACACTGGATCGCCACCAGGCCCCGGGAATGAAAGGCGCTCACCCGCCCATAAGCGACGTACCTGCTCAATGCGTTGCCACATCACCTCGCGCCGGTCCTCGTAGGCGTGCGGCGCCAAGAGAAAATCAGGCCGGCTCCAACCTGAGCCGAACCCAAGGTCTACCCTTCCGCCAGAGAGTACATCGTTCATCGACCAACTTTCGACCACGCGCGCCGGGTGATGCAGGGGCAAACTGATGCCTGCGGTGCGAAAACGAATGTGTCGGGTTTGGGGGATGAGTGACGCCGCCATTACTGCGGAATCGGGGTAAATCGCGCCAAACTCGTGGAAATGACGCTCAGGAAAATACACGGCCTCAAAACCCTGCGCATCGCCAAACAACGTCAACGACCGAGCGAACTCATATTTCTCGCTGGCGCTGATGTCTTCGCGCACATCGGAAAAAAACAACAGGCTGAAGGCAGGCTGACGCGGCGCACGCGCAGCGTTCGTCACACCCAGGCCGAGTAATTGTTCAACTGACATGTCTTGAGGCCTCTTGTAGATACATCGGGTTCACGCCACCACAGACGGTCGGCTGAAACACTGTTCCAGTTCGAAGAACTGCGGCTTCATAAACGCCAGGGGGCCACGTAACTTGTCCAGCTCCTCTCGGGGCCCATGCACTTCATAGCGAACAATTGAAGCCAGGTGAAACGCCTCGGAATTCAGCTCAGCGATATTGACCAAGTGGTTCAAAAGCCCTTGGGCATCGCTGTAGACCTCCCGGCAATGGCCTTGAGTGCCATTGAAGCTGAAACCGTAGTACAGGCATCCGGGCTCTTTAGAGGTCTTTTCGATAAACACGGCGCAATACGCCTTGAACGCTTCAAGGTGACGTTCGGGGATTTCGAAATAAGGCATGGCCATGCAGGTGCGATTCATCTTCGGCCGTTCCGTTAGAACCAATGTCCACGAGACCTTACCGCAGCAAGACGAACTGGCACTCCTATCAGCACTTAGGATTGACAAGGTTCTTCAATAGGGATAAAGGCTGCGCACGAACCCTGAAGGCGTGACGATTGACAGCGCAGGATTGGCGACCCAAATAAGACGATGAGGACGCTAGGATGGGCGAGCGAACGCTATGGTTGGAGAGCAACGGCGAGAAAAAATCCGGGCACAAAAAAAGCGGCCAATGGCCGCTTTGTTCGTAGTTTCCAGGTGTTCAGTGGGCCTGGAAGCAAAATATGGCGCAGCGGACGGGACTCGAACCCGCGACCCCCGGCGTGACAGGCCGGTATTCTAACCGACTGAACTACCGCTGCGCGTAACACTTGAAGCGAATGGTGGGTGATGACGGGATCGAACCGCCGACCCTCTGCTTGTAAGGCAGATGCTCTCCCAGCTGAGCTAATCACCCTTCGTTTCGGTGTGGGCGCATCATACACCAAAAAATCGTAATGTCTTGATTTAAATGCAATTTATTTAAAAAAAGTTCCGCGTACGATTTTTTGCCATATTCCGGACAAAGAAAAGCCCGCGATTAAGCGGGCTTTCTGTGGTGACCTGGCGTTCAGCGTTCCAGGTGACCGAATATGGCGCAGCGGACGGGACTCGAACCCGCGACCCCCGGCGTGACAGGCCGGTATTCTAACCGACTGAACTACCGCTGCGCGTAACACATGAAGCGAATGGTGGGTGATGACGGGATCGAACCGCCGACCCTCTGCTTGTAAGGCAGATGCTCTCCCAGCTGAGCTAATCACCCTTCGTTTCGGTGTGGCGCGCATTCTACGTAGCGACCCCATGTCTGGCAAGCACTTTCTTAAATCTTTTTTTTCAGCCCTTCCAATGGCTTAGGCAGGGTTGGCCTACGGCGTGATCAAGAGAATAATGCCCCCCTTTGTATAGAGGAGAGACTCACCCCATGTGGTTCAAGAACCTGCTTATCTATCGCCTGACCCAAGATCTGCCTGTTGATGCCGAGGCGTTGGAAGCGGCCATGGCCACCAAGCTGGCGCGCCCGTGTGCAAGCCAGGAGTTGACCACTTACGGTTTCGTTGCACCCTTCGGTAAAGGTGAAGACGCTCCCCTGGTTCACGTCAGCGGAGATTTTTTGCTGATCGCCGCGCGCAAGGAAGAACGCATCCTGCCAGGTAGCGTGGTGCGTGACGCACTGAAAGAGAAAGTCGAAGAGATCGAAGCCGAGCAAATGCGCAAGGTCTATAAGAAGGAGCGCGACCAGATCAAGGATGAAATCATCCAGGCCTTCCTGCCGCGTGCCTTTATTCGTCGCTCGTCGACCTTTGCTGCGATCGCGCCGAAACAGGGCCTGATCCTGGTCAACTCGGCCAGTCCCAAGCGTGCGGAAGATCTGCTGTCGACCTTGCGTGAAGTGATCGGCACCCTGCCCGTCCGTCCGCTGACGGTAAAAACCGCACCGACCGCAATCATGACCGACTGGGTCACTACCCAGAAACCGGCCGATGACTTCTTCGTCCTCGACGAATGCGAACTGCGCGACACCCATGAAGACGGCGGCATCGTGCGCTGCAAGCGCCAGGACCTGACCGGCGAAGAGATCCAACTGCACCTGACCACCGGCAAGGTCGTGACCCAACTGTCCCTGGCGTGGCAGGACAAGCTGTCCTTCATGCTCGATGACAAGATGACCGTCAAACGCCTGAAATTCGAAGACCTGCTGCAAGACCAGGCGGAACAGGACGGCGGCGACGAAGCCCTGGGCCAACTGGATGCCAGCTTTACCTTGATGATGCTGACCTTCGGTGAGTTCCTGCCGGCGTTGGTGGAAGCGCTGGGCGGGGAAGAAACCCCACAGGGCATCTAAACAACACCGATCCAATGTGGGCACGGTCAGTGTGGGAGCTGGCTTGCCTGCGATAACGGAGTGTCAGCCAGAGTAGTGCCGACTGATACACCGCTATCGCAGGCAAGCCAGCTCCCACATTTGATCGCGTCGCCCTATTCAACACTCTAATAACAAGGACATCCCCATGCGTGCACTCGCTGCCTTGAGCCGCTTCGTCGGCAATACCTTCGCCTACTGGGTGTTGATATTTGCCGTGCTCGCCTTCCTCGAACCCAGCTGGTTCATCGGCCTGAAAAGCGCCATCGTCCCGCTGCTGGGCCTGGTGATGTTCGGCATGGGGCTGACCTTGAAACTTGAAGACTTCGCCGAAGTCGCTCGCCATCCATGGCGCGTGGCCTTGGGTGTGGTCGCGCATTTTGTGATCATGCCGGGCGTGGCATGGTTGTTGTGCCAGGTCTTTCACCTGCCGCCGGAAATTGCCGTCGGCGTGATCCTGGTCGGCTGCTGCCCAAGCGGCACCTCGTCCAACGTGATGACCTGGCTGGCCCGCGGCGACCTGGCGTTGTCGGTGGCGATTGCCGCCGTCACCACCCTCCTCGCCCCACTGCTCACACCTGCGTTGATCTGGCTACTGGCCTCGGCCTGGCTGCCGGTATCGTTCATGGAGCTGTTCTGGTCGATCCTGCAAGTGGTGCTGCTGCCGATTGTGCTCGGCGTGGTGGCGCAACGGGTGCTGGGCGAGCGGGTTCGTCATGCGGTGGACGTGCTGCCGCTGGTGTCGGTGGTCAGTATTGTGATCATCGTCGCGGCCGTGGTTGCCGCAAGCCAGGCGAAGATCGCCGAATCGGGCCTGCTGATCATGGCGGTGGTGATGCTGCACAACAGCTTCGGTTACCTGCTGGGCTACTTCACCGGGCGCTTGTTCAAGTTGCCGCTGGCGCAACGCAAGTCGTTGGCGTTGGAAGTCGGTATGCAGAACTCCGGGCTGGGTGCCGCGCTGGCCAGTGCGCACTTTTCGCCGCTGGCGGCGGTTCCCAGTGCGTTGTTCAGTGTCTGGCACAATATTTCCGGCGCATTGCTGTCGACGTATTTCCGCCGCATGAGCGAAAAGGAAGACCGTCGCGCCCTGGAAACCGCCCCGTAAGCTTGATCGCCTGATCCGTTTTCGGCACTCTACCAAGCTTCGCGAGGACGACCTCGCGACGCTATCAGGCGCTTACCAGGGGACGACCCCACTTTGTAGAAGCGAGGTCATCATGTCCTGGATCATTCTGTTTTTTGCCGGGTTGTTTGAAGTTGGCTGGGCCGTCGGCCTGAAATACACCGACGGTTTCAGCAAGCCACTGCCCACCGCCCTGACGATTGCCGCCATGGCCGTCAGCCTTGGGTTGCTGGGGCTGGCCATGAAAGAGCTGCCGCTGGGCACCGCCTATGCGATCTGGACCGGCGTAGGTGCCGTGGGCACTGTGATTGCCGGGATTATCCTGTTTGGGGAGTCCATGGCGTTGTTTCGGTTGGCGAGTGTGGCGTTGATTATTTGCGGGCTGATTGGACTCAAGATTTCCACTTAAGCCACTACGCTATCGCAGGCAAGCCAGCTCCCACATTTGACTGTATTCACAATTCAAAAGGTGGGAGCTGGCTTGCCTGCGATGAGGCCCTGACAAACAACGGAAAACTACCTGACACTCCCCCGCAAACCACCCACTACTGCCTGCAACTGCACTGGCGTTGCCGCCTCCACAACAATCGGCTCACCCGCCACCAACACCACCCGCGACCAGATCCGATGAAAGAAGCCCTTGTGCGGATCGCGACTGAAGAAACTCCCCCACAGCCCCTGCAACGCCATCGGAATCACCGGCACCGGTGTCTCCTCCAGAATGCGCGTCACCCCACCACGAAATTCATTGATCTCGCCATCGGCTGTCAGCTTGCCTTCCGGGAAGATGCACACCAACTCACCTTCCTTCAGATACTGGGCGATCCGCGCGAACGCCTGTTCGTAGATCTGCATATCCTCATGGCGCCCGGCAATCGGAATCGCCCCGGCGGTGCGGAAGATAAAGTTGAGTACCGGCAAACGGTAGATCTTGTAGTACATGACAAAGCGAATCGGCCGACGCACCGCGCCGCCGATCAACAGCGCATCGACAAACGACACATGGTTGCACACCAGCAACGCCGCGCCTTCATCCGGAATAGCCTCCAGGTTGCGATGCTCCACGCGGTACATGGAATGGCTGAGCAGCCAGATCATGAAGCGCATGGTGAATTCGGGGACGATCCTGAAGATGTAGGTGTTGACCGCAATATTGAGCAGCGACACCACCAGGAACAACTCGGGGATCGACAGCTTGGCCACGCTCAACAGCAGGATCGAAACGATGGCCGAGACCACCATGAACAATGCGTTGAGAATGTTGTTGGCCGCGATAACCCGTGCCCGTTCGTTCTCGGCAGTGCGCGATTGGATCAGCGCATACAGCGGCACAATATAGAAGCCACCGAATACGCCCAGGCCGAGGATATCGAACAACACCCACCAGGCCTGGCCGTAGCTGAGCACCGCGAGCCAATCGTTGGCCTGGACGTTCTGCGGGAAGCCGCCGGAGTGCCACCACAGGAGCAGGCCGAACACCGTCAGGCCAAACGAGCCGAAAGGCACCAGGCCGATTTCCACCTTACGCCCGGAAAGCTTTTCGCACAGCATCGAGCCCAGGGCGATGCCCACGGAGAAAACTGTGAGGATCAGGGTCACCACGGTTTCGTCGCCGTACAACCACTCCTTGGCGTACGCCGGGATTTGCGTGAGATAGATCGCACCGACAAACCAGAACCACGAGTTGCCGACAATGGAACGCGACACCGCCGGCGTCTGCCCCAGGCCCATGCGCAACGTCGCCCAGGACTGGGTGAAGATATTCCAGTCCAGGCGCAGTTGCGGCGTCGAAGCCGCCGCGCGCGGGATGCTGCGGCTGGCGAGGTAACCCAGCACCGCCACGCCGACAATCGCCACCGCCACCACCGGCGCGTAATGGGTGGAAGACATCATGATCCCGGCACCAATGGTGCCGGCCAGGATCGCCAGGAACGTGCCCATTTCCACCAGGCCGTTACCGCCGACCAGCTCGTCGTCGTGCAATGCCTGAGGCATGATCGAGTACTTCACCGGGCCGAAGAGCGCCGAGTGGGTGCCCATGGCAAACAGCGCCAACAGCATCAATTCAAGATGATTGGTCAGGAAGCCCGCCGCGCCGACGGCCATGATCACGATCTCGCCGATCTTGATCGCACGGATCAACGCGTCCTTGTTGAATTTCTCGCCAAACTGTCCGGCCAGTGCCGAGAACAAAAAGAACGGCAGGATAAACAACAAGGCGCACAGGTTGACCCAGATAGAGCGGTCGCCCTCGATGCTGAGCTTGTAAAGGATGGCCAGGATCAGCGATTGCTTGAAGATGTTATCGTTGAACGCGCCCAGCAACTGGGTGATGAAAAACGGCAAGAAACGCCGTGTGCGCAGCAAGGTGAATTGGGAAGGATGGCTCATCGTCGTCCGTGTTCCTGCGTGGCCTTTATTTATCAGGCCACGACTTTACCTAATCCTGCTTACTTATTCGCTAGTCCTGCAATGCAGGGCGAAACAAAAAGCTCGCCTTTATAAGCCCCCTGCACGGTGCGCTTGGCCACGATCAGCCACATCAACGCCAACGCCACCACCAGCGCACTGCCGAAGATGCTGAAGAACCCCAAATGCAACACGTTCGCCAGTTTCAGCGTGGCCAAGGCGTAAACCCCCAGCGGGAAGGTGAAGCCCCACCAGCCCAGGTTGAACGGGATCCCGGCGCGCAGGTAACGCAGGGTGATCAGCACGGCGATCAACATCCACCACAGGCCAAAACCCCATAGGGTGATACCTGCAATCAGGCCCAGGCCATGGGCCATTTCACCGACATTCTCCAGGCCATTGGCGGCGAAGATCGCTGGCGCATCGCCCCCCAACAGCAACATGCCCAAGGCACCGGTACCAATCGGCCCCAGCGCCAACCAGCTCGACGCCGCCATATTGGCGTGGGGCAATTTATGCAAGGCCATGCGCAGCATCAGGATGGTCAGGATGCTGAACGCCACCGGCAGGGAAAACGCCCATAGTACGTAGCTGGTCACCAGCATCACCAGTTGCGCATGGGCATCGGCCAGGTGCGGCGCGAGCAAGCCGCCGCTGGCCGCCGCCACTTCGGCCGCCACCACGGGCAACAGCCAGACGGCGGTCATCTGGTCGATGCTGTGCTCCTGGCGGGTGAACATCATGAACGGGATGAGTACGCCGCAGGCCAGGGACATGGCCACGTCCAGCCACCACAGGGCTTCGGCCAACGGGATGACATCACTGCCCCAACGTGGCAGGCCGAACAACAGCAATCCGTTGAGAATGGTCGCCAGCCCCATGGGGATGGTGCCGAAGAACATCGAAACCGTGGAGTGCCCGAAAATGCGCCGCGCCTCGTGGAAAAACATCACCCAACGGGCGGCATACAACACGCTGAACAACACGAACAGGCCGATGGTGAACATCCACAGGCCTTCAGCGACAGCGTGCAAGCCTGGCAAAGTGACCGGCAACTGAGCCAGGGCCAGCGCCAGCACCCCGGTGCCCATGGTGGCGGCAAACCAGTTCGGGGTGAACTGGCGAATCACTTCCCGGGGACGGGTCAGGTGGCTGAAAGGTTTGTAACGGTGGGTGGTCGAGCAGGTCATGATTTGATCCTCTTCCTCGCATGAGGTTGAGGTCATGGTAGAACCTGAATGAATATCTATATAACGGGTAATATCTCTAACTGTTATCTACTTTATAGATATTTGCCATATCTACGCAGCTGCCCGGCCCCGGGCAGAGCCCTGCCACAACTGCCCGCCAAGAGCCCCCAACGCCAACAGAATAAGGACCGCAGCGTAGCCATCTGTGGTGACGACGAGGCCAAACTCCCGGCTCAGATTGCCCGCCACCAACGCCGGTACGCAGAATGCCAGGTAGCTCAGTACATAGAATGCCGACATCAACCCCGCGCGCTCATGGGGCAACGCCAACCCGACGATACTGCGCACGCTGCCCATAAAGCCGCCGCCGAAACCAAAGCCGGCGATCACACTGGCGACAAAGAACAACCACAGGCTGGCCGTCTGTACGGCAACCAGCAACAGCCCCATGCCGACGGCCAGCAGCGCCGCCGACAGGCGCATGACCTTGTCAGCCGCACGGTTGCGCAGGCTGTAGATCATGACCGCGCCACTTAACGTGACCACCGCGACCAGCCCCCCGCCGATCAAATGCGAGGTCGACCCGGTGGCGACCCGCACCAGCGAAGGCGCCAAAGAAGAAAAGAACCCACCCAGCGCCCATACCGCCACATTCAACGGCATCGCCAACCACAAGGCCCGACGCGCTTGCGGTGGCACATGCAGGGTGGGCGCCAGGGACTTCAAGGCCCCCGGTATACGACTGACCGTCTCGGACAACCGCCAGACATACACGGCCTGCAGCACCATCAAACCCAGCAGAGTGAGATAGATCAATTGCGTCGGCCGTGGCGCGTACTCCACCAGCAAACCGCTACCCAGCCCGCCACTGGCCATGCCCAGCATCGGCGCAAGGCTGTTGAGCATCGGGCCGCGCACCCGGTCAGTATCGAGCAGCGTCGCACTCAGCACCGCTGTGGCAGTACCGGTCGCAAAACCCTGTAATGCACGTGCAGCGAGCAGATAGGCCGTACTGTCCGCGTTGATAAACAGCAGCATCGCTACGATATTCAGCAGCAACGCGGCAAAGATCACCGGCTTGCGCCCCAGGTAATCCGAAAGCGAACCCACCGTCAGCAGCGCCGCCAACAGGCTTAGGGCATAGACGCCAAAGATAGCCGTCAGCATCGCGGCCGAAAAATGCAGGTTGTCCTGATACACCTGGTACAACGGCGTCGGCGCGCTGGAGGCGGCGAGAAAGGTCAACACTGTGATCACGAGGAACGTCAGGCTGGACCGCTGGGAATTGACGCTGATCATGGCACACTCCGCTAAAGCTAATATTTTGCTTTTGTGGAGTGTGCTACTCGCTGACGCTTAAAGCAAATTCTTTGTGTTAAGGTTTTAGCCATGGCAATCAAAGAAGGCCTCCGCCCGGGGGGCCGTAGTGCCCGGGTACAAGAATCCGTCCACAGGGCGGTGCGCCAATTGCTGGAAACCCATGAGCGTTCCGGTGTCACCGTGCCAATGATTGCGGCGTGCGCAGGCGTCACGCCGTCGACCATTTACCGGCGCTGGGGCGACCTGTCAGTACTGCTCGCCGACGTCGCCCTGGCACGTATGCGCCCCGATACCGAACCGGCCAACACCGGTAGCCTGCGCGGCGACCTGCAAGCCTGGGCTGAGCAATATCTGGATGAGATGAGTTCGGACGTTGGGCGCAATATGATGCGCGACGTGCAAAGCAGCCCGACGCCGGGGTATTGCGTGAGCATCCTGAGCGGGCAGTTGCAGGTGATGGTTGATCGCTATCCGCTATCAGCGCCACCGAGCGTCGACCGGCTGATCAACCTGCTCGCGGCGCCGACGGTGTTTCGTATTCTGTTTTCGGCCCAGCCTTTGGCGGTTGAAGAACTGCATGCCCTGATAGAGCTGGCCCTGAAAAACTAAAAACCTACACAAACCAAATGTGGGAGGGGACTTGCTCCCGATAGCGATCTCTCAGTCACTGCATGTGTGACTGAACCACTGCTATCGGGAGCAAGTCGAATCGTCGCACCGCCCCTCCAACATTTTTACTGCATTAAGCTCAGTACTTATGTACGCATCCCGCGCCCACTCACCAGCAGCCGCGCACAACCGATATACAGCACCACGGTCGCCACGATCATAAAGGTGATCGCTACGCTGATCTTGATATCCGACACGCCCAGAATGCCGTAGCGGAAGGCGTTGACCATATGCAGCACCGGGTTGGCCAGCGACACGGTCTGCCAGAACGGCGGCAGCAAGGTAATGGAATAAAACACCCCGCCCAGGTAGGTCAGCGGCGTCAGCACGAACGTCGGGATGATCGAAATATCATCGAAGTTGCGCGCGAACACGGCGTTGATAAAGCCCAGCAGCGAGAAAATCGTCGCCGTGAGCACCACCACCAGAATGGTGACCCCAAGGTGATGCACTTGCAGGTGGGTAAAGAACAGTGACAGCAGCGTCACGATCACCCCGACCATCAGGCCACGCAGCACACCGCCCAGCGTATAGCCGATCAGGATGGTGTGCGGTGACACCGGCGAGACCATGAGTTCTTCGATGGAGCGCTGGAACTTGCTGCCGAAGAAACTGGAGACCACGTTGCCGTAGGAGTTGGTGATCACCGACATCATGATCAGGCCCGGCACGATGTACTCCATGTAGGTGAAACCACCCATGTCGCCAATCTGCCGGCCAATCAGGTTACCGAAGATCACAAAGTACAGAACCATGGTGATCGCCGGCGGCAGCAGGGTCTGCGGCCAGATCCGGGTAAAGCGTTTCACTTCGCGATAAACGATGGTTTGCAGCGCGACAAGGTTGGGTTGCAGTTCGGAACTCATACCGCCACCTTCGCCAGATTTTTCTCCACCAGGGACACAAACAACTCCTCAAGGCGATTGGTTTTGTTACGCAGGCTCAACACTTCGATGTTCTGAGTCGCCAGCTGGGTGAACAGCGCGGTGATGCCCATGGCTTTGTCCACCTGCACCTCCAGGGTGTGGCTATCTACCAGGCGGCTTGGGTAACCCAGCAGGTGCGGCGCCACCGACAGATTGTTCTTCAGGTCGAGCAGGAAGGTTTCCACATGCAACTGGCCCAGCAGGTTGCGCATGCTGGTGTTCTCGACAATGGTGCCGTGGTCGATGATGCCGATGTTGCGGCACAACTGCTCAGCCTCTTCCAGGTAATGGGTGGTGAGGATGATGGTGATGCCTTTCTCGTTCAGCTCGGTGAGGAAGGTCCACATCGAGCGACGCAGTTCGATGTCCACGCCTGCAGTGGGTTCGTCGAGGATCAGCAGGCGCGGCTCATGCACCAGCGCACGGGCGATCATCAGGCGCCGCTTCATGCCGCCGGACAACGAGCGCGAAGGCACATCGCGCTTGTCCCACAGGCCCAGTTGGGTCAGGTACTGCTCGGCGCGTTCCTTGGCGATTTTCGCCGGGATGCCGTAATAGCCAGCCTGGGTCACAACAATGTCGAAGGTCTTTTCGAACTGGTTGAAATTGAATTCCTGGGGCACCACACCGATGGAGCGCTTGAGCGCCGCCGGGGACTTGTCCAAGTCGTGGCCGAAGATGTTCACCGTGCCGCTGGTCTTGTTGACCAGGGTGGAGAGAATGCCGATGGTGGTGGATTTGCCGGCGCCGTTGGGGCCGAGCAAGGCGAAGAAATCACCTTCGGCGACGTCCAGATCAATACCACTCAGGGCCTGGAAACCGTTGCCGTAGGTTTTGGTTAGCTGCCGGATGGACAGAGCGGAACTCATATCGGAATACGCACCAAAGAAGGGAATAGAAAGAATAGATGAGGGCACAGCGCAGGTAGTTCAACCGACGATGCAATGCAGGCATGGTGCTTGCCCATGCCGCACAAGTACAGTCACCCGTATTAATAGTGTGTATTAAGTCAACGCGGTCATCACCGCTTTGCGATACGCCGGGCGCTGTTGCAGGCGCTGGTACCAGGCCTCCAGATGGGGCATTGCCGGCCGCTCGATGGGCATCTCGAACCAGGCATAGATGAAGCAACCCAGAGGGATATCACCCATGCCGAACGCCTGACCGGACAGGTAGGGTTGCTCGGCAAGGGCCTGGTCGACGGTTTTGAGCGCGTCGATACAGGCTTGGCGCCCGGCATTGATACTGTCCCAGTTTTGCCTGTCAGCCGGGGTGCGCACGATCCCCCAGAACACCGCCTTGAACGGGTCGGCGAGCGTGGAGGTGGTCCAGTCCATCCACTTTTCGGCATTGGCCCGGGCTTGCAGGTCGCATGGGTAGAAGTCCGATGCCTGTTTGGCGCACAGGTAGCGCACGATGGTGTTGGATTCCCACAGCACAAAATCGCCATCTTCGATCATCGGCACCCGGCCATTGGGGTTCAGGGCCCGATATTGCGGGGTGTCGACCACACCAAAAGCCCCGCCCGCATCAATTGCCTCATAGTCCAGGCCGAGTTCCTCGGCGCACCACAGTGCTTTCCTGACGTTTGATGAATTTTTACGACCCCAGATTTTCAGCATGACCGCGCCTTATTGTGGATGAACTTGGCTGGATGAAGGCAGCAGCATACGCCGGATCAGCCACGGCTTAAATCGTCCTGCAGATCGCCCAGCAGGGTCGGTGCATTGTCGGCAAACAAGTGCGGGTAACACTGGCGGATATGCGCGAAAAAGAATGCCTCGGGGACGTCAACAAATTGCCCGTGATCCGTCACATATTCCATTGAGCGACGGCCCTGGCGATTGAACGCATGGAAGACACTGTCATGCAAGCCATCGAATTCCAGTGGCGGCACATCAAACACGTCGCACAGTTGCTGATTGAACGCCGCAGTCGCTTTGACCCAGCGGCCGTTCAGGTACAACTCGGTATAACCGTGCATGGCGAACACGTCACTTTTGAGCAGGGCAAGCAGGCGCGGTGTGGACAGGTGGTTGCGCACGTCTGCCAAGCCAATGCGCGCGGGGATGCCACAGTGACGGGCGCAGGCGGCCAGCAAGGTGGCCTTGGGCACGCAATAGCTTTCGCCGGCAGCCAGTGCGAAGCTGGCATTCAATGTGTTGGGGTCGCGGCTGAAGGTGTAGGGGTTGTAGCGAATCGCCTCACGTACGGCGTAATAAAGACTGACTGCCTGGTCACTTAAATCCGTGCGGGTTCCGCGATGTTTTTCGGCGAACTCCACCACCGCAGGGTGGTCACTATCGATGAAGCGGCTGGGACTCAAGTACGCATTCATAAGCTTGATCTCCGAAGTGAGCCTGGAGTTTAACGACAGGCCTGCCACAGAGATAACGACGATTACGCCAAATGTCGGCGCCTGCTGATGGGTATCCCCAGTACAACTTGTAACACCCTGATCACCCGGCTTGTTCGGATGCGGACTAAGCTCCCTGGTGGTTTCGCCCCTGGTTTCACGGAGGATTGCATATGCTGTTGTTGTGGATACTGGTGCTGGTGGTCGGCATTGCCTACCTGGCACACCGCCGAACTGCCCCCCTGCCCGCCCTGGGCGTGGTCGCCGTCTACCTGCTGGCGATGGGCGCCTGGAGCCACGCGCCGGGCTGGCTGCTGCTGATCTTCTGGGTGCTCATCGCCGTGGTGGCCGCGCCGTTGCTGCTGCCTGACCTGCGCCGCCAATACTTCACCAAGCCGCTGTTCAGCTGGTTTCAGAAAGTACTGCCACCGATGTCCGAGACCGAACGCGATGCGATCGATGCCGGCACCGTCTGGTGGGACGGCGAACTGTTCAGCGGGCGCCCCGACTGGGATAAATTGCTGGCCTACCCCAAGGTTCAATTGACCGAAGAAGAACAGGCGTTCATCGACGGCCCCACCGAAGAACTCTGCGCCATGGTCAGCGACTGGGAGATCGGTCAAGCCATGGACCTGCCGCCAGCGGCCTGGGAGCACATCAAGACCCACGGTTTCTTCGCCCTGATCATTCCCAAGGAGTATGGCGGCAAGGGCTTCTCTGCCTATGCGCACTCTCAGGTTGCGATGAAGCTTGCGACCCGCAGCGGTGACCTTGCGTCCACCGTGATGGTCCCCAACTCCCTGGGCCCGGCCGAGTTGCTGCTGCACTACGGCACCGAAGAACAACGCAACCACTACCTTCCGCGCCTGGCGCGTGGCGACGACATCCCGTGCTTCGCCCTCACCGGCCCGCTGGCCGGTTCCGATGCAGGCGCCATGCCCGACACCGGGGTGATCTGCAAAGGCGAATGGCAAGGCAAGGAAACCCTCGGCCTGCGTCTGAACTGGGAAAAACGCTACATCACCCTTGGCCCGGTCGCGACCTTGCTCGGCCTGGCGTTCAAGGCTCATGACCCAGACCACCTGCTGGGCGAAGAAGAAGACCTGGGCATCAGCCTCGCGCTGATTCCAACCGATACGCCCGGCGTAGAAATAGGCCGTCGTCACCTGCCCCTCGGCGCTGCCTTCATGAACGGCCCCAACTCCGGCAAGGACGTGTTCATTCCCCTGGAATACCTGATCGGTGGCCAGGAAATGCTCGGCAAAGGCTGGATGATGCTGATGAACTGCCTGTCGGTAGGCCGCTCGATCTCCCTGCCTGCCGTCGGCACCGGTGCCGCCAAGTTCACCAGCCTGGTGACCGGGCAATACGCGCAGGTGCGCGAGCAGTTCAATGTGCCACTGTCAGCCTTCGAAGGTATCCAGGAAGCCCTGGCGCGCATCGGCGGCAATGCCTGGCTGATGGACAGCGCGCGTATGCTCACCGCCAATGCCGTTGACCTGGGGGAGAAGCCCTCGGTGTTGTCGGCGATCCTCAAATATCACCTCACCGAGCGTGGCCGCGAGTGCATCAGCCACGCCATGGATGTGCACGGTGGCAAGGGCATCATCATGGGGCCTAACAACTACCTGGGCCGCAGCTGGCAAGGTGCGCCGATCTTCATCACCGTGGAAGGCGCGAATATTCTCTCGCGCAACCTGATGATCTTCGGCCAGGGTGCAATTCGCTGCCATCCTTTCGTGCTCAAGGAGATGGCCCTGGCCGGTCGCGAAGACCATGACCAGGCGTTGAAAGAGTTCGACGGCCTGCTAATGCAACACATCGGTTTTGCCGTGAGCAACGCCGCCAGCACCCTGGTGCTGAACCTGGGCTTCGGCCATTTCGAAAAAGCCCCCGGCAACCGTTTGAGCCAGGGCTACTTCCGCGCCCTGAACCGCCAGGCGGCTGCATTTGCCCTGCTGGCCGACCTGAGCATGATGCTGCTGGGTGGTGAGCTCAAGCGCCGCGAACGCCTGTCCGCCCGCCTGGGTGATGTACTGAGCCATATGTACCTGGCGTCCGCAGCGCTCAAGCGTTATCACGACCTGGATTCGCCAGACCATCTGGAGCCGCTGTTTGCCTGGGCCATGGAAGAGAGCCTGGGTGAATCGGAACGCGCACTGGATGAACTGCTGAGCAACTTCCCGAACAAGGTACTCGGCTGCCTGCTGCGGGTGATCGTATTCCCGTTCGGGCGTCGGCATACCGGGCCCTCCGATGCACTGGATGCCGAAGTGGCGGCGGTAATCGGTCGTGCCAAGGGCGACCCGACCCTGGAAGAACTGCTAGCCGGGTGCTATCGACCGCAAGCGGCGGAAGATCCAGTAGGCGCTCTGCAACATGCCTACGATTTGCTCGGCGCCAGCCATCCGTTGCAGAAAAAACTGCATACCGCGCTTAAAAGCGGGCAGGTCAAACCGACTGCCGGTGAGTCTGCCATCGATGCCGCCTTGCATGCCGGCGTGCTGCAACCAGGTGAAGCGCAAACCCTGCGCGATGCCGAAGCGGCACGGCGCAAGGTGATTGACGTGGATGATTTCAGCAAGGAAGAGCTGATGCAGGTTGAGGGTAAAGTCCGCTGATACCGGCGGTCATATAAAAACGGGCGCGAGAGGCATATACTCTCGCGCCCGTTTTTGCTTTAGAGGACTTATCTCGTGTCCAACGTCGTTGCCGATCATCTCGTCTTGCTCGACCACTTGCGCAGCATCCTGGTTGCCGTCGGCGAAGCCGAACAGGTACCCGAGGAAAGCCACTCGCTGTTCCTGGAGCGTTTCGACGAACTGCGCGCCCTGTTGCCGATCGATCCGATCGAAAGCCAGTACCTGGGCCAGGACCTGATGAGCCAGGTCATCCTGCGCTACCCGCAAATCGCCCACTTGGTGCCACGCGACCTGCTGTGGTTCTTTGGCGGCGACTGCCTGCACTTCATGCCCGACGAAGAACTGGACCTGTACCAGGCCCTGGAAGAACGTCGCTATGAGGCCGAACAGAACGACGAACCGTTCGACTGGAACCAGGAAAAGCAACTGCTGGCCATGCCCCAGGACCAGAGCAAGCACTGACTTTTCAAGCACTGAGATTCAAATGTGGGCGGGGGCTTGCCCCCGATAGCAGTGGGTCAGTCAATGTAAAGGTGACTGACAGACCGCTATCGGGGGCAAGCCCCCTCCCACATTTAGCTTTGGCTCCTTGGCCATGCACTCCACCAGATAATCGATAAACACCCGCAACTTCGGCGGCAAGTACCGCGTTGGCGAATGCAGCAACCACGCCTCGCCATGGTAAGACGCAATAAAGTCCCACGCTGGCAACACTTGCACCAACTGGCCCGCCGCCAACGCATGCCGCGCCGTGAAATACGGCAAGCTGCCAATCCCCACATGCTGCAATACCGCATCCAACCGCACCCCAGTGTGGTTCGCTGCATAACGCCCGCGTACGCCAACCGTCACCGCCTTGCCGGCCTGGCGAAATTTCCAACGTGAATCGCCGGGCGTTTCCCCCAGGTAAATGCAACTGTGCTCGAGCAAATCATGAGGATGGCTTGGGGTGCCATGCTCGGCCAGGTACTGCGGCGTCGCGCACAGCAGGTGTTCGATGGGCAATAGCTGGCGCCCGACCAGGCCGGGAGGTGGACTGTCAGTGATACGAATGCTCAAGTCGACATTGTCGTCGATCAGGTCCACATGCCGATCTTCAAGGATCAATTGCACATCCACCTTGGGGTAGCGCCGCAGAAATTCCGGCATATGCGGATGCACCACGAACCGCCCCACCGCCTTGGGCACGCTGACCCGTACCAGGCCCTCGGCTTCATCGGTGAACTGGCCGCTGATTTCCATCACCGAGCGGGCCGCGCTGACCATCTCCTGGCAACGCTTGAACACCTCTTCACCGCCCTCGCTCAGGCGCAGTTTGCGCGTTGTGCGTTGCAGCAAGCGCGTGGCCAGGGCTTGCTCCAGGCGTGAAATGCTGCGGCTCACCGCCGAGGGGGAGACGCTCAGTTGCCGCGCCGCTTCGGAGAAGCTGCCGGTTTCCACGACCTTGACGAAAATCGCCATTTCACCCAACAACGGCAAAGGAAGATTGATGCTCATGACGCACAGGTCCATTGATAATTGAGCGGATTATCACTCATCTGCGCACTATTTATACTGCCCACAGAACCCTGATGCGGATGTAGACCATGACCGAGCGCCTGTTTTTTACCCATGACCACCTGACAGCCGAGCTGGAAGTGCTCAGTTGCACCCCGCACGAAGAGCAATTCGCCGTGATTGCGCAGTCGACGATTTTTCATCCCCAAGGCGGCGGCCAGCCGTTCGACACCGGCTGGCTCGGCGATAGCCAGGTACTGCGGGTCGTGCAGGAAACCGAACAGGTGGTGCATTACGTCGACCGGCCTCTGGAACCTGGACCGGTCATTGCACGAGTCGACGCACAGCGTCGAGCCTTGCACAGCCGCCTGCATTCGGCGGGCCATTTGATCGGCAACGCCGGCGAACGTCTGGGCTGGATGCCGATCAAGGCCCACCACTGGCCGGGCGAAGGCAAGATCACCTTTATCCGTGGCCAAAGCGCGCAAGACATGGATGCGCAAACGCTCCAGCAATGGGTCAACCAATGGATCGCCGCTGACTATCCACGGCATATGACGCTGGATGAAGGCACCCGCGAAGTCGGCTTCGGTGAATTGCCGGCTTACGCCTGTGGCGGCACTCATGTGCAAGCGTTGAGCGAGCTGGGCCAGGTGACGATCCTGGCGCTATCGGAGAAAAAGGGCGCATTGTCGGTGCGCTATGAAATTGAAACTAATGTGGGAGGGGGCTTGCTCCCGATAGCGGTGTGTCAGTCAGCTTACCTGTAACTGATCCACCGCTATCGGGAGCAAGCCCCCTCCCACAGTGGACCGATGCGCCACAGAGAAATAGGCTAGACGGCAATCGCCCCTGCCCTGCCCGGCTCGACCACGAACGACTTCAACGTCGACACCGTCGCCGCCGGGTCACGCGGGTCACTGATCGCCCGAAAATTCGTCAACATGCTATCGGCCGCCAACTCCACCGACACATACCCGCGCTGGCGGCTGTCGAAGAACTTCACATGGGGGTTAAGCGGCATGATCTTCATGAACGCGTCATAGGGCGGGCCGTCAGAGGTCACCGACGAGCCAACGAACTCGGTGGCAACCACCGCCGAGTCCGGATTGTCGGCGTTAGCATGCAGGTCAGTGGCCCAGAACGAATGAATGTCCCCGCCCCAGAACACCGGGTTCTTCACGCGATTGCGCACAATCGACGCCAGCATCCGTGAGCGGTTAGCCATGTAGCCATCCCACCCATCGGTCCAGCGCCCCGGCTTGTGGTTGGTGAGATCGCGCTGGATCAGCGGCGCCACCAGCAAATCCTGGGCGATCACATTCCAATGCGCCTTCGACTGGGCAAAACCCTGGTCCAGCCAGGCTTCTTGTTGCCAGCCGAGCAACGTGCGGGCGGGGTCGCGCAAGTTGCTGCAAGGGGTGGTGACAACATGCCCCTGGTGGCTGCCATTGGCTGCGATGCACGGTTGCTCGGAACGATACTGACGCCCGTCGAGCACATGGAAACGTACAAGCCGACCGTAGTCCAGACGTCGATAAATACGCATGTCCGCGCCCTTGGGCACGCTACTGGCGCGCAAGGGCATGTGTTCGTAAAACGCCTGGTAAGCCGCCGCCCGTTGCTGGAGAAACTGCGCCACCGCAACCTTGGGATCCTGGGACCAGCGGTTGGCATAGTCATTCTGCACTTCATGATCGTCCCAGGTCGCCACGCTGGGTGCGGCGGCGTGCAGGGCTTGCAGGTCCGGATCGGTCTTGTACAACGCGTAGCGGTTGCGATAGTCGCTCAGGCTTTGCGCATTGCCACTGCCGTGGGCACGAAAAACCTTGCCCGAATCCGCCGCGTAGGAGCTGTCATAGATATAGTCGCCGAGGAAAAACACCAGGTCGGGCTGCTCCGCGGCAAGGTGTCGGTAGGCGCTGAAGTAACCGCGCTCCCAGTGCGAGCACGACACAAACCCCAGCCGGGCCGATGCCATGGCCTGCAGCGGCGGCATCGTGCGGGACTGGCCCACCGGGCTCTGCGCACCGAGCCCTTCAAACTGGTACCAATACGGCCGATCCGCCGCCAGCCCCGCCACTTCGACATGCACTGCGTGAGCGAAACGCTGCGTCGCCAGCACCTCCCCCTGCCTAACAATACGCGTCATCGCCGCATCGCTGGCCACCCGCCAACGCACTGGCACTGAGCGACTCAGGCCGCCACGGCCATCCGCGGCGTTGAACAACGGCGCCAGGCGCGTCCATATCACAAAGCCATCCGGCAACGGGTCGCCGGAAGCCACGCCGAGGGTGAACGGATAATCCACCCCGGCACTGCGCGCAAACGGGCTGAGGATCGAAAACGCGGTAGCGACCGCCAGCCCGCCAAGTATCCGGCGCCGGTTGTGGTCTACCCCGCCGCTCACAGACAGCGCTCCCAGTCGTCACGCACGGCGGCAAGGGTAAAAAGCACCTCGGTCTGACGCATTTCAAGCGCTCGTAACAGCAGGCGTGCGTTAGTCAATTGAGGCAATGCTGTGTCCATGGAAGCTGGCTCTCAAGATAAATTTCTCAAGCATGTACGCCCCGAGTGTCAGTTTCATTACGTGCCAAAACTGACCGGTAAGTTTTCTGAAAGACCCGTCCTAGAGCCTTTAAACCGTCAATTAAAGTTAACCATTCGGTCATTTTTGCTTGCTAGCGTGTTGCCCCTAATTCAATAACGGGGTAACGGAATGAGAACCTGGGACGAACCCAAGAAACGCAAGGCGCACATCGAACTGATCCCGATGATCGACGTGATGATGTTCCTGCTGGTGTTTTTCGTACTGGTGAGCCTGAACGTGATTCCCGCGCTCGGCATGAAGACCCAATTGCCCAGCGCCAGCAGCTCGCAGCAGCTCAAACCGCAAAACAAATTCATCCTTACCCTGGGCCTGGAAGGCCAGTTGCAACTGGACGGCAAGGACCTGACGGTGGATGCCCTGGTGCCGGCCTTGAAGGCGGCCGAGAAGCCCGACACCAAGTCGACGATCATCGTCAACAGCGACAAAGGCGTAGAGGTTTCGCGCCTGGTGGAAGTGATGGACACCCTGCGCCTGGGTGGCTTCACCTCCGTGTCCATTGCTACGCGTAAGTCTTGATCATGTACGTTCTGTTTCGTGCGCGTCAGCTGCTGGGCAGTGTCCCGGCCCTGATCGCCCTGGTGCTGATTGCACTGGGTATCCAGTCCCAGACCTTGAAGGTCGAGCCGGTGTATGACGAGTCGGCGGTCGAATTGGCCTTGGTCGAGCCGGAACCGGAAGTCATACCGGAACCGGTGGTGGAACAAGAACCGCCACCGCCGGTAATAGAAGAGGAAGAGGCCGCGCCGGCGCCACCGCCACCGCCCAAGCCGCTGCCTAAACCCGAACCCAAACCCAAGCCAAAACCTGTGCCCAAGCCGGCGCCCGTGGTCGCCAAGCCCGCGCCAACGCCGCCACCGGTGGCCGCCAAGCCAGCCCCGGTCGCCGTCGCCCAAACGGCACCGACGCCCGCCCCACCGGCGCCACCGAAGGTCGACGGCCAGGCCCTGGAAGGCGGTTACCTCAAAGGCTTGCGCAACGAGTTGGACACCTACAAGCAGTACCCCACCGGGCGCCAGGCGTCGCTCGAACGCCCCAGCGGCGAGGTGGTGGTGTGGTTGCTGGTGGACCGCCAGGGCCGTGTGCTCGATTCCGGCTTGCAGACTCAGGCCTCAAGCATGTTGCTCAACCGGGCCGCCACCAACAGCTTGCGTCGCATCAAGCAAGTCAAACCGTTCCCCGAACAAGCCTTCGGGGGCCGCAATGAGCAGCGCTTCACCGCCACCTTCAACTACAGCGTGCAATAAGCACCCGACATCAGGACGACAGTGATGAAGTTCACCCGCATTCATCTGGCACTCGTTGCCGCGACCAGCATGAGCCAGGGACTGGTCATGGCAGAGACCAGCGACAGTGATGTCGGCACCATTGGGGTACAAGGCAAGGCGAGCGCAGGGGGCGGTTACATGGTCCCGGAAGAAAGCATCAAGGGCCGCTCCACGGTGACCAAGGAAGCACTGGACAAGCAGGCAGCAACAGGCAATGCCATCGATAAGCTCAAGTACACCCCAGGCTTGAACATCTCCAGTGAAGACAACACCGGCCTCTCGGGTTTTCGCTTCACCATGCGCGGCATGAACTCCGACCAGGTGGGCATGTCGGTGGACGGCATGCCGATCAACGACTCCGGCAACTACGCGCTGTACTCCAACCTGCTGGGCGACCCGGAAAACATCGACCAGATCTTCGTCACCCAGGGTGCTTCGGAATCCGACGGCCCGCACATTGGTTCCAGCGGCGGCAACATCGGAATCGTGACCATTCGCCCGACCAAGGAAACCGGCGCGTTCGTCAAACAGGTGGTCGGCAGCAACGCCACGCGCAAGACCTTCGCCCGCCTCAATACCGGTGAAATCAACGGCCTGAGCAACTGGTTGTCGGTGTCCCATACCGAAGGGGAAATGTGGCGTGGCTCAGGCGCGGTGCGTGCGGACAAGGTGGAGTGGAACAGCTTCTTCGACGCCGGCAACGGCAACACCGCCAACCTGATCCTCAAGTACCACGAGCAGGACAACAACAGTTACAGCCAGTTGACCAAGGCGCAGTTCCAGCAGAACGGCCGCAAGTACGATCCCTACCCGGCCACGCCGAGCGTGGGCAGCAACGGCAAGTACAACAGCTACTACGCCCTGGCGCAGAACCCGTTCCAGACCTTCACCGCCGTGCTCAACACCCAGTTCAAACTGGCCGACAACCTGGCGCTGTCGGTGATCCCGTATTACTACTGGGGCAACGGCAGCGGCGTCGGCTCGTCCGCCTATGCGCTCAACCGTGGCTCCAACCAGGGTGGCGTGTTCGACCTCGGCAACCTGCCCACCGCCGCCCAGTACAACGCCGATGGCACACCGAACAGCGGCGTGTACTACCGCCCCTCACGCACGCAAACCTGGCGGCCGGGCATCACCACCAAACTGACCTGGGACCTGGGCGACCACAGCCTGCAATTCGGCTACTGGTACGAGCGCGCACGCCAGAGCCAGACCCAGCCGTTTATTCCCCTAAAGAGCAACGGCAAGCCAGTGGATACCTGGCCGGATTCCAACAGTGCCATCGTCGATGCCAACGGCAACCAGGTCCAGGGGCGCGACCGCTTCACCGTGACCCCGGCGCAAAAGGTCTGGGCCCAGGACACCTGGTACATCAACCCGGATTGGACCTTCATCGCCGGCCTGGCCTACATGAACGTCGAGCGTGAAGGCACCAACCATGGCAGCCTTAACGAACGCCCGGAAAAACGTAACCAGACCTACAACAAACTGCTGCCCAACGCCGGCCTGAAATACCAGCTGGACGAGCGTGACCAGTTGTTCTACAGCCTGTCGCGCAACATGCGGGTACCGCAGAACTACGTGCTCTACGACAAAGGCGCCGGCTCGATCGACGCCGAACCGGAAACCAGCTGGAACCATGAACTGGGCTGGCGCTACAGCGGCGACGACATGACCCTGGCCGCCACCCTGTTCTACATGGACTTCAAGAACCGCCAGGTTTCGTCCCGGGACATCAACGGCGACTTTGCCGACATCAACGCGGGCTCCGTGGTCAACAAAGGCCTGGAGCTGGAATGGAGTGGCCAGTTGCCCCACCACTTCAACTACTACACCTCCTACACCTACACCAAGGCCGAGCAGCAGGATGACCTGACCGTCTACAACGCCGGCAAGCCCATCGTGCTGCCCACCAGCGGCAAGCAGTTCGCCAACGTGCCCAAGAACATGCTGGCGGCCAACATTGGTTACGACGACGGGCGCTTCTACGGCACCTTCGGCGGCAAGTACACCAGCAAGCTCTATGGCGACCTGACCAACGACGAAGCCATTTCCGGACGCACCGTGTTCAATCTTGGCGCCGGTATCTACCTGCCGGTGGACAAGAAAGTCGTCAAGGACGCGACCCTGCGCCTGAACGTCGACAACCTGTTCGACAAGAAGTACCTGGACGGCGTGTACACCACCAAGACCAACGCGGCCAGCTACAGCGGTTTTCGCGATGGCGACCCGGCCTACATCGTTGGCCTGGACCGCACCGTAACGGTTTCGCTGGAAGCGAATTTCTAAGACTGACCCAAGAGGAACACCAGCATGGATATGAACCTGCTCCACGACGTCACCTTCTATGTGATGTACGCGGCGATGGCCATTGCGATCTTCATCGCCATCGAACGCGGCATCTACTTTGCCTACGTGCGCCGCCAGGCTCGGGCGTTGATCGACGCCCTCGGCGCCCCCGTGCACAGCGAGCGTGACCTGCCGGAAAACCTGAGCCGTCGCGACAGCCTGCCGCTGAACATGATCCTGCCGGTGCTGGCGCAGAAAGCATCCAACGGTTCACGCAAGGACCTGGACGACGAAATCGACACCCAATACCTCAAGACCCGTGCCCCGCTGGCCCGCAGCCTGTGGATCATCGAGACGATCACCACCGCCGCCCCGCTGCTGGGCTTGCTGGGCACCATCCTCGGCATTATCGACACCTTCAAGGCGCTGGCCACGGCGGGTGTTTCCGACCCAGGGCAGATTTCCGGTGGTATCGGCACGGCCTTGTTCGCCACCGGGCTGGGTATTGCCATCGCGCTGTTCTGCGTGGTGTTCCACAACTTTTTCCAGGACAGTCTGGAACGCATCAACGACCAGTTGAAGATCCTGTTGATCCGCGCGGCCAGCGGAGCCCGCGTACAAGGCGAAGTACCGCACCTTGTACCAACCTCCTTGCACAGCCGCACAGCGTGACCCGTCGGGCGGGCGCGTAATACGCCCGCCCCTTTGTTTTGTCCGATGAGACGCCTATGTCCCTTTCGATGAAGTTGCGTATCGCCAGCCTCGCCGGCGTGTTGCTCAGTCCGCTGGCCCAGGCGGACTTTTCCATTCCGGGGTTTGAGCTGGTGCACACCGTGCCGGTGGATACCGCCCTGGTCACCGCCGATTTGCGCCAGACTGGCCCGGTATGGATCGAGCTGTTCGACAGTGCGAAGAGCCGCATTGATATCGGCCAGTTCTACGCCGTCGACCATCCCGGCTCGGTGATGAACACGGTCATCGAACGCCTTGAGGCTGCCGGCAAGCGCGGCGTGAAAATTCGTTTTTTGCTGGAAGAAAAAGGCCTCAGGCTGTCGGAAGCTGCCACCCTGGAACGCCTGCGTGCGATCCCCAACCTGACCTTGCGGGTGCTGCCCTACGGGCAACTGAGCGGCGGCATCATCCACGCCAAATACCTGCTGGTGGATGGCACGCAGGCGTTTATCGGCAGCCAGAATTTCGACTGGCGCTCCCTGGAACATATCCACGAAACCGGGCTGCGCATCAGTGACGCAGCCGTCGTGGGCCAAGTGCAGGCGATCTTCGATCAAGACTGGCAAGCCCAGGCTGCGCTCGCCGATAAACAACCGGTACCGCTGCCCGCCCCCGGCCAAGTTCCCTTGCGTACCGGCAACTACCTGGTGGCCAGCCCGCAACGCTACAACCCGCCAGGCGTAGGCGACTCACAGCTGGAACTGCCACGCCTGCTGGGCGAAGCCAAAAAAGAAGTGCGTGTGCAATTGCTCGATTACGCGCCACTGTCCTACGGGCCTGATCGAACCCGCCCGTACTACGCGGTGATCGACAACGCCGTGCGTGCCGCTGCTGCCCGTGGGGTGTCGATCAAACTGATGGTGTCCAACTGGAACACCGATAAGCTGGAACTGCCCTACCTCAAGAGCCTGGCGGTATTGCCCAACGTCGAAATCAAGATCGTCACCCTGCCCGAAGCCAAGCAAGGTTTTATCCCTTATGCCCGAGTGATCCACAGCAAGACCATGGAGATCGACGGGCAAGTGGCGTGGATCGGCACCAGCAACTGGTTGGGCGGTTACCTGGATAACTCGCGCAATCTGGAGGTGGTGATGCGCAGTGAAGCGATGGCCAGGCGTGTAGGGCAATTGCATGAGCAACTGTGGGACGGGCCCTACGCCAGAGCCTTGAGCGTGACGGATGAATACCCTGAGCCCCATCCTGGCAAGCATTGACCTTGGGCACCTGAGTAGTGGTAGTGTGTGGAAATGTTTCCGACTTGCCTGTCAGAAACACCCTACTCACTACCTGCAAAGGAATGCCTTAAACAATGCACTTTCCACTCAAGCAATTGGCCGTTGCCACCCTGTTCGCGGCTAGCCTTTCGGCACTCTCAACCCCCGCTTTCGCCAACATCAGCGCAGACCAAAGCGCGGCGATTGTGAAGAGCTTCGGCGAGACATCGGTCACCGATTTCCGCAGCTTCCTCGGCAACCTGGCCAAGGGCGAGCTGGGTAAATCGGCTGACGTCGGCCCGGCTATCAGCGCCTTTCTCGACAACAAAACCCTGAACGCCGAGCAACAGAACGAGATCAATCGCCTGCTCGGTATCTACACCCGTGTGAAGTACGGCAAGGCTGCCCTGGAAACCTTGCGCGAACTGGTGGAGATTCCGACCTTCAACGTAGACGGGCTGCCACAGTACAAAAACCCGGAATTCCTCAAGATCGCCGACAAGATCCAGGCCCTGGCCAAATCCTTCAACCTGAACTTCCGTAATGTCGATAACCGTGTGTACGAAATCTCCCTGGAAGGCAGCGGTGATGAAGTCGTCGGCGTACATGCCCATGCCGATGTGGTGCCGGTCACGCCGGAAAACTGGGTGCTGCAAGATGGCACCAAGCTCGACCCGTTCAAGGTCACGCTGATCGGCGACCGCATGTATGGCCGTGGGACCGAAGATGACAAGAACGGCATCGTCGTGGCGATGTATGCCATGAAGGTGATCAAGGAAGAAAAACTGCCGCTGGCGCGCACGTTCAAGCTGCTGGTGGACACCACCGAAGAAACCGCCGGTGACGCGATTCCCTACTACTTCGAACGCAACCCCGTGCCGCAATACAACCTGGCGCTGGATGGCGGCTACCCGGTGGTGATCGCCGAGAAAGGCTCGGGCACAGTCATGGCGACCTTCCCGGTGCGCAAAGGCGAAGGCACAGGCGCGGAAATCATCGCAATGACCGGCGGCAAGGCCACCAACCAGATTCCATCGGTGTCGGTCGCCACGCTGGTCAGCGATAAGCCTGCTGAGTTAGCGGCCAGCCTGCAGCAGGCCGGTAATGATTATGCCAAGCGCAACGGCGGCAATTTCCAGGTCAGCGCCAAGGTCGATGGCAAGGACGTCAAACTCACTGTCACCGGCGTATCCGCCCACTCCTCCGAACCCGAAACCGGGGTCAACCCGGTGGCTCGTATGCTGGAACTGATCCACGGCGTCGACGGCAAGATTGCCCTCAAGCACAACCACATCACTGATGCGGCGCGTTATGCAGCGGACAACTGGGGCCTGGATTACCTGGGCGGCAAATTGGGCGTGGGCTTCGCCGATGACTTCATGGGGCCGTTGACCACCTCGCCGACCTTTGTCGGCCTGGATGACAAAGCCTTCAAGCTGGCGGTGAACCTGCGGGCGCCGAAGGGTAAAACTCCGGAGGCACTCAAGGCACAGATCGAACAGAAACTGAATGCCTGGAACCAGCAAGCCAAGGTCAACGTGAGCTTCGCCTATTCGCTGGATACACCGATGTACCGCAACCCTGAAGGTGAGTGGGTCAAAGCCTTGCTGGCGGTCGCCACGGAAAACCTGGGCATGCCGCACAAGTTCGGCACCTCGGCCGGTGCAACCTCGGTGCACGACTTGCCCAACGGGGTGCAATTTGGCCTGGCCCGTCCGGAAGAGAAGTACACCGGGCACACCGACAGTGAGTTCAAAACGGTTGAGCAGTTCCTGCTGGACCTGCAGATCGTCACTGAAATGATGGGCCGCGTCGGGCAGTTGCCGAAGCTCTGACCCATGCTCATCGCCTGAACCACCGCTTTCGCAGCCTCGCTAAAGCTCGACAGCTCCCACAGGGGATCGGCAGTGCTGGGTTGATCTCGGTTGGCAGGGCCATCGCGCCAAGCACAACTCCCGACAACAACACCGCCCAAATGTGGGAGCTGTCGAGCCCCGGCGAGGCTGCGATGGCGGCGGCACAGGCAACATTTTCATCGCCTGAATCACCGCTTTCGCAGCCTCGCTGAAGCTCGACAACTCCCACAGGGGATTGGTGGTGTTGGGTTGATCTCGGTTGGCAGGGCCATCGCGCCAAGCACAACTCCCGACAACAACACCGCCCAAATGTGGGAGCTGTCGGGCCCCGGCGAGGCTGCGATGGCGGCGGCACAGGCAACATTTTCATCGCCTGAATCACCGCTTTCGCAGCCTCGCTGAAGCTCGACAGCTCCCACAGGGGATCGGCGGTGTTGGGTTGATCTCGTTTGGCAGCACCATCGCGCCAAGCACAACTCCCGACAACAACACCGCACAAATGTGGGAGCTGTCGAGCCCCGGCGAGGCTGCGATGGCGGCGGCACAGGCAACATTTTCATCGCCTGAATCACCGCTTTCGCAGCCTCGCTGAAGCTCGACAACTCCCACAGGGGATCGGCAGTGC
>NZ_JPRX01000001.1:1207121-1376710 GCF_000737955.1 Pseudomonas sp. BRG-100
ATCGCCTGAACCACCGCTTTCGCAGCGTCGCTGAAGCTCGACAACTCCCACAGGGGATCGGCAGTGCTGGGTTGATCTCGGTTGGCAGGGCCATCGCGCCAAGCACAACTCCCGACAACAACACCGCCCAAATGTGGGAGCTGTCGAGCCCCGGCGAGGCTGCGATGGCGGCGGCACAGGCAACATTTTCATCGCCTGAACCACCGCTTTCGCGGCCTCGCTGAAGCTCGACAGCTCCCACAGGGGATCGGCAGTGCTGGGTTGATCTCGGTTGGCAGGGCCATCGCGACAAACACAATTCTCGGCAGCAATGGCAGGCTCTTCAGGCTTGCAACATCAACATGTCTTCAAAGAACCCACCCACTGGCTCAGTGGGATGGCACAACTGGATCTCCAGCACCCAGGCCATTTCGCTCGGTGGGATCTCCAGGTCAGCCAACTCCTTGCTTTCGAACAAGGCATGGGGGAAATCCGCAAGGCGATGCCCCGCCAGATTGCGTGCCAGCCTCCAGCCTTTCGACACGGCGCTCTGTTCGGCGAAGTCGTAGAGCTCGCGCCCGGTCAGCCCACGCAGCCACGCTTGGCGGGTCTCATCGAACACCTCATGCAACGCAGTCCTGCACGCCAGATGCAGCGGCAACTCACCGAAGATGAACGTGTCGCCGTAGTCGCCTTCATAGCCGTCCCATACCGGCCCCAGGTCGACCACGATGATATCGCTGGCGCGCAGTTTGCGCTGACGATCAACACCTTCGCGGGAGGGCCGGATGGTGTCGGGGCCAAAGCGAATGTAAGTCGGGTGCCAGGTGTGCGAGGCGCCCATGGCCGTGAGTTGCTGGGCGGCCATCTCCAGGGCTTCGCCGGTGGTCATGCCGACCGTCAACCGGCTGGCGATGGCCGCCAGGGCGCGTATGGATTTTTCTCGCGCCGCCAACATCCCGTCCAGGGAATAGCGCGGGCCGACTTTTTCCCAGATCGGGTCGAACGACAGCGACACCGCCTGCGCGCTTGACCGGCCACTGGCGACAAACGCCTCCGCGACAAACCGATGGCTCGGCAACCCCGCCTCAACGCAATGGGCACGCACCTGGCTAAGCATGGGGCCGTTACCACACGCATAGACCTGGGCCGCCTCCCAATGATGCCCGTGGCTCAATGCAACCTCCTGCACCCGCCCCTCGGATGATCGCACCGAATGCCAGCGAAAACGGGGGTGCTCGAGCATCGATTCATCCAGAAAGGCGCCGTCATAAAAGTCGGTTGACTGCGCGCCGCCCCAATACAACGTCACCTCGACATTGCGTTTGAGCGCGGTCAACAGGATCGGCTTGATGCCCGCGTAACCGGTACCCGTGGCAAACAGCACGACGGGCGCTGCGTCATCGTCCTGCCAGGTGCAGGCGCCAAACGGTCCTTCCAATTGCATCCGCGCCCCCACGGCCAAACCATCCAGTACGCCCTCGGAAAAGTACCCGCCGCGCACCCGACGAATCTGGAAGACCAAACGCCCCTCCTCCTCTGTTGGCAGGTTGGCAACCGAGAAGCAACGCGTGTCGCCGTCTGCCAGGTGGAACTTGAGGTATTGGCCAGCTCGCACCTTCAACGGTGTATCGGGCTTGAGCATCAACTCAATGACATCAGGCCCGAGCGCGCGCTTGCCAATAACCTGAGCGCCAACGACCAACGCAGGCGTATCCAGGGACCAGCCGGGAATCTCCAGGCGCATGTCGGTGCAGGCATGGCTCTGGCAAAGCAGCATTTCATTGGCGGCCAGTGGGTAACACGGCGCCGGCGCATCCGGCGCCAGGCGCTTGGCCCGGTACTCACCTGCGGCGACCACCACCTTGCAGGAGCCGCACGCGCCGCGGCGGCACGAGAACGGCACGGCCAGGCCGCTGGCAAGCATGGCGTCGAGCAACAGTTCGTCGCCGGTCTCAAAAGTTTTTCCCGAGGGAGACAGTTCGATGACATGGCGTGTGTTCATAAAGACCTCGGGGTAAGTGAGGCCTGGATTGTTACGCTAGACTAGGACCATTAAAACCTCCAGATTTGGATACTTCAGATGGTCCAGTTGCGTAAATGGCGCCCCCTGCTCAAGCTTGACGACAACACCCGCCAGGCGTCCTATCGCAAGATTGCCGAAGGCTTGGTCGCCGCGATTGTCGAAGGGCGCCTGCCGCCTGGGACGTTGCTGCCGGGCACACGGGAAATGGCACAAATGCTCGACGTCAACCGCAAGACGGTGATCCTGGCCTATGAAGAAGCGATGACCAAAGGCTGGCTGATCAGCGAGCCGCGCCGTGGCACATTCGTCAATGCGCAACTGGCGCCAAAGCCCTTGCCCTGTGCTGTGCAACCGTCTTTCGCCCCACTGCTGCTGGACCAGCCGGTGGTACCGTATTTCACCCATAACGCCCAGGTTGTCGCGCTTCAGCATCGGCACAGTGCGCTGTTCTTCGACAATGGCACCAGCGACCACCGCTTGCTGCCCCAGGCCGTGTTGCATCGCTACTATCGCCATGCGCTGCGTAACAGCTTCGCCTCCAACACGGTGCGCTACGGCAGTGAGGGCACCGGCTATCAGTTGCGCTGCGCCCTGGCCGAGATGCTGCGCAATAACCGCGGGCTGACAGTGACTGCCGAAAATATTTGCCTGACCCAAGGCACGCAGATGTCCCTGTACCTGAGCGCCAGCCTGCTGATCAAGCCTGGCGACGTGGTACTGGTGGAGCGTTTGAGCTACCCGCCGGCGTGGGAAATTTTCCGCAAGCTCGGCGCGCAGTTGGTCACGGTCGACATCGACGATGAAGGTTGCCGCACCGACCAGGTCGAGCGCTTATGCCGCGAGCACACGGTGCGCCTGATCTACCTCACGCCCCACCACCAATTTCCCACCACCGTGAGCCTGCATGCCGCACGTCGACAACACTTACTGGCATTGGCCGCGCAACATGACTTTTGCGTGATCGAAGAAGACTACGACCACGAATATCACTTCAGCGGCCGCCCTTACCTGCCGCTGGCCAGTGACCGCGCCCAGCGCCATGTGATCTATATCGGCTCGTTATCCAAGGTGCTGGGCTCGACGTTTCGTTGCAGTTACATCGTGGCCCCCACGCAAGTGATTGAAGCCCTGCAGCGCAATGCCGCACTGATGCTGGGCGATGCCGATGCGGTCGCACAGACCATGCTGGCGGACTTGATCAATCACGGTGAGTTGAAAAAACACCTGCGCCGCGTTTCGAAGGAATACAGGGCGCGCCGCACCGTGCTGCGCGACTGCCTGGACCAGGCATTCGGTGAGCGCATACAGATACGCGAGCCCGAAGGTGGCTTGGCGCTCTGGGTGCGTTTCGAGGATAGCCTGGACGTGGATCGCTTGGTGCACACCGCCTTGGAGCATGGGCTGGTGGTACGCAGCGGTCGTCAGTTTTCACCCAGCGACCAAGCAGAAAACGCACTGCGCCTGGGCTTTGCCTCCCTGGACCGGGATGAGATCCATCACGCAACACAACGGCTGGCCCAGGCTATGAAAGCGATGGATAGGCGCTGAACGCGTGATGGCCCGGTGCAACGGTTCCTTTCCCGCTTACCTAGCCGTTCGGTCAGTTACCGCGCCGCCCCCTTTAACGTACCCTGGCCTCTGAACCTGTCGGAGCACTCGGGATGTCGCTGATCAACGCTGTCGAACGCGCCTGCACACGCCTGGCTCCCACCGGCTGGCGTGATCTGTTGCTGCACCATGGCTTGGACATAACCTCGACAACCCTGCGCGATGAACTCGCCAAACCCCTGCTCATCGATCGTACCCAGCCCGGCTTTGAGGACTTTTCGGCCGATGGCGTACGTGGCGTCGAGCCTGGGCACCCGGCCGCCAGCCTGCTGTTTCATGCATTCGCCTCGCCGAATGTGAACCTCGGAATCAACGGCAGTACACTCACAGCCTTCCCTACCCCTGCTGAAACCGAACACATCCTTAATTATGTCTACGGTGCCAATCCTCCCAGCATGGAGGTTTTGCAACTGGCCGCCGGTGATGCAGAGCTGGCGATTGCCGTGTTTGCCTATGAATACCGCCCCCGCCCCGAGACCGTGCATGGGCGCCAGGCCGACCTGTGCTTTTCCCGCACCGGAATCGCCCGGGTCGGTACGGCGCCAGCGCTGTATGACCCGCAACGCAGGGGCTTTTTGCCCTTTGTCGAGGACCAGCCCAATCAAATGCGCGTTATCCCGGCGCGCTACGGCGCGTTCATAGCGGCACGGCATGTGGGTCAGCCCGAGCGGTTCGGCCCGATGAATGCTCAATCCATCGACCATGATCTTGAGTTCTGGGTGCCCTTGCATAAGGTATTCGATGGCGACGAGTGCGTGGCGGGTATGGACCTGAGCGTTCAGTTGGTCAATCACCAGGTCAATGAAAAGATCGGTCAAATCCACAGACGCTTTCGCAATACCGGTTGGCAAGAGCCTGACATTCTCAACGCACCGTTCGTCATTACCGAGGGGTTATGTCATTGGGCGGATATCGATGGCTTTGCACCAGGCTTGCTGGTGCCCAACGCCAAGGAGCGGCTGGTGCAGCTGGCTCACTACCAAGGTCGACCGTTGTCCTTCATGATGCCCCCGGGCACCGGCGGCCTGGTGCATGGGCGCCATCATGTGCGTGACGACGGCTCGATTGAAGACCTGAATCAACGTGAGGATGTCGATGCCATCGTCAAGGCCGGAGGCTACCGAGCCTTACACTATCAGGACGCAATGGCCGATGGCTGGGTGCGCGCACTCTGTCCAGCACTGGAACTGCAGAGCATCGCCGCCTATTCGATTATCGGAGCACCGGATTTTTACCCGTTGTGTGGACAACGGGAACTCAAGCAATGGTCCAGCGATCCGCAGGTTTTTCCTTGTCCTACCCCACCCTGTCCGCAGGTATGGCACACGCGAGTCAACCCACTGTCCGATGTGCGGTTTTTCATCAATCAATCGCTCAGGGGCGGTTATTTTTCCGCTGAAGACCGCGGCGCCACTGCGATCGTCTCGCACCCCCAAACGTCCACGACTCCAAGCCCCGGACATCCGGCGGCCTATGCCCAGCGACAATCCTGCCTGCCGGATTTCGCCAGCGGCGTCTTCGGGCCTGGCTGGGAAGTCGGCCGTGGTTTGGTAGATGCCCCATTCACCAATATGCTGTGCGGCTATCAGTTAGCCAGCCCGTTCACGGAAGATGCACGCATCTGTGCTGCGCTGGGTTCGTACTGGCCAGGGGTGGCGCCTGATTCAACCCGTACGTTCGAACCACGCAATGTCTCTGCTACGGTCATCCCGCTGACTGACAACGAAATCGGCCTGCTAGACCAGCCTGCCTGGGATGGGCGTAGCGGCCCCTCACTGATCGAACTGGAGGGGCGCACGCTGGTTCAATACCAGGCTTATGAATACGGCGACTACACCCAGGCCGCGCTGGATGGCCGGATCTCACTGGCCGCGACCGGGCAGACCAGCACCAGGCAGTACCATCAGCGTGTCCTGGGCATGCGCCGCGCCTATCAAGCAGTCGGTGCGGGCTCAGACAGCGAGCAACGAAAACGCTGGCCGCTGCTGTCGTTTTTTCAGGTGCAATTACCGGACGAAGCTTTCGACGTCGCACAGCAAGAGGCCGGTTTGCGACTGGAAGGCGAGGTGGCGTACTACAGGCTTTACAAACACGGCGCGATCAGCACCCCAGCGCACGACTTCAAACTTCGTCATGTGGAAATAGAGCAAGAGATCGAACTGTATATGAGCCAGGACGCGCTGCTTATCCGCCGGGACGGGGAGCCCTGGCGACACCTCGATGAGTCACTTTGACGTCGTTGTTGTCGGCGGCGGCCCGGCTGGCTGCGCTGCAGCAATCCACTGCGCACAGCAAGGGCTACGGGTAGTCCTGCTGGAGAAGACCAGTTTTCCCAGACACCGGCCGGGAGAAACACTGCACCCTGGCGTTGAGCCGCTGCTGCGCCAACTGGGGATCACCCTCCAGAATTACCACCGCCACACGGGCCATTGGATTCACTGGGATGGCCCGCCTCGTTTCCAGGCATTCAGCGCAAGTGGCGACGAGCAATGGAGGGGCTTCCAGATTCCGCGAGCGTTACTCGACCAGCAATTACTTGAACAGGCACGCAATCTCGGCGTGCAGATCGTTCATCTCAGACATCCGAGCCGGGTATTGCTGGAGCAAGGTCGTGTTCAAGGCGTCCAGGCGCAAGCAGCACAATGGACCGGGCAATTTGTAGTAGATGCCACTGGGCATCACGCCTGGCTGCAACGCCAATTGAAAATACCCTTGCGCCGTTTTTCACCGCGGTTGGTCGCACGTTACGGCTACTGCGAAGACAGCAACCTGCCGGATGAAAAACTCGAGCTGTTTGCCCACTCAGACGGCTGGCACTGGATTGCCCGTATCAGCCCAACCTGCCTGCACTGGACCCAACTGGCGTTTGCTCAAGACGTGCCGCACCGCCTGATACCCAAGGCATTGGAGCCACTGAGGATGATCGGCCGGATTCGCGGAGCAGATGTCTCGTGGCGACTGTGCCGCACGACAGCCGGGAGCGGTTATTTTCTAGTCGGTGACGCCGCTGCGACGCTGGACCCGTGCGCCTCTCACGGCGTGATCAAGGCATTGATATCCGGCATGCAGGCGGCCTCGGCGATTATCGATTGTCGGTCCTGGCCGGCTGGCGAAATGACAGTGCAAGCGGCTTATCAGGCTTGGGTAAAAAAAACCGTCGAGCGAGACGTGCTCGCCCTACGTCGCTTCTATCGAGCCCACCCTTATCCACCTGGCTGGCTATGAGACGACCTCAACGAGCCCCAGCGCCGTAGCCAGTGCAATATGCCTTACATGGATATCCTGCGATCAAGCTTTGCTTTGCATAGGCGCTGCGCAGGGCGTTATCCACGATGCCTGCGCAACAAAGGCCAGTTGGACGCGAGTGCTCCGGGCTCATAGTCTCGCCCCCTGACCCGTACCAGGTCGGGGAATTCAAGCAACAATGCGCGATTCCCCCTGCCGATGTGCTCCATCACCGCCAGGGTGATGTTTTCTCGCACCATGCCCGTCGAGACGTAATACATGGCCCAGGCTTGTTCCGGCGTGCAGAGGCCGATCTGCTCTTCAATCTCTTTGTACGCTTTGTAGTCGTCTGACTCCAAATAGCACTGATCACCGCCTTGGCGCATGCTGTTGCCCTCCCCGGCCCCTGGGTCAAACGCCCAATAGGCCTACACTCACGTACCGCTCTTGACCTTGGTCCAGACCCGGGTACGAATACGCTCCGCCTTCAACGGCAACGGCTCAAGCGGAACCAGCGTGGCCATGGTCTTTTTATCGGGATAAATCCACGGGTTATCGCGCAACTTCTGCTCGACGAACTGCGTGGCATCTTTATTGGCGTTGGGATAGAGCATGTAGTTGGAAGTCTTGGCAATCACCTGGGGGCGCAGCATGTAATTAATGAACTCCAGCGCGGCCTTGGGGTGCCGAGCGTCTTTGAGCAGTACCCAGTTTTCAGACCAGACCAATGCGCCTTCTCGAGGCAGGCTGTAGGCAATCTTGCGTCCGCTGTTGGATTTTTCATTGATCGCCTGCGCAGCCAGCGCACCATTGGCCCAGCCTACAACTGCGCAAATATTGCCGTCAGCCAAATCGGTGTCGATTCGCGAGGAATCGAAATAGAGCACGTAGGGACGGATTTTCAGCAGCAGAGCCTGGGCCTTCTGGTAATCCTCAGGGTTGGTACTGTTGCTGGGCAGCCCCAGGTAGTGCAAGGCGATCGAAATGATTTCGCTGGGCGAGTCGAGCATGGCCACGCCACAGGCCTTGAGCTTGCTGATATTTTCTTCTTTGAAGATCAGATCCCAGCTGTCCACCGGGGCGTTATCACCCAGGGCGGCCTTGACCTTGTCCACATCGTAGCCAATGCCGGTGGTGCCCCAGACGTAGGGTACGGCGTAGCGATTACCAGGGTCATTGACCGCCAGCAGAGACAGGATATCGGGATCGATATGCGACAGATTACTCAGTTGCGAGCGGTCCAGCTCTTGCAACACCCCCGCCTTGATCAGGCCGGGCAGCACATTGGAAGTAGCCACGACCAGGTCATAACCGGTGCGCCCGGCCATGACTTTGCTCTGCATGGTTTCGGCGCTGTCGAAGGCATCCATATGCAGCTTGATGCCGCTTTCCTGCTGGAACTCCTTCAGGGTTTGCGGCTCGAGAAACCCGAACCAGTTATACAGATACACCGAAGATTGCGCGGCGCTGGCCGGCGTGCTGATGGCGGCGCCAAGCAGCGAGGCTAAAAAAATAGCTCGCAAGTGTGATCGACTCATATGACTATCCTTGTCTACCCGACGCGCCTTCATGGCTATCGTAAGCTCGGGGTGAATATACCGGGCGTTGTCGAATAGTAAATACCTACAAGTACTTAGCCCTGGCCTGCAAATCCCTAACCCTAAAGGGGTAGAACATGTCGCTTGACCTTCACAACCTGGCTTGGCATCGATCGGTTGGAAAACTGATCATGCAGCTTGATCGACCAGAGTTCTGGAGCTCATTGATTCGCGTATTGAATGAATATGTGCAGATAGACAACTGGGTTGTGCTGGTTTTCAGCGATCACGCCGTGCGGGTGATCAGCCTGCCGGAGGTGGCGGACAGCGAAGAAGTGGATGCCTTTATTCATCGGTATGTGAAAGGTCTTTACCTGCTGGACCCGTTTTATATCGCTAATCGGGAAAACCCACAGAGCGGGTTCTTCCATCTGCTCGATATTGCGCCGGAACACTTTCTTGAAACCGAGTACTACCAGCAATATTTCGCGCAATACATCTCGGTCGATGAGGCGCAGTACAACGTGCAACTCGATGCCGACAGAACCTTGTGCATGTCGTTTGGCAGTAACGTGCGCTTCACCCAGGCGCAAGTCACGCTACTGGACATGATCAAGCCGTGGGTGACGGCAATGATGCATCAACGCATGTGCTTTGAAATTGACCCACAAAAGAACATCGCCGAGCCCGCCCCATGGACTGAGGCGCTTACCCAACTGGAAGTACACATAACGGCACGCGAGAAAGACGTGTTGAAGTTGCTGCTCAGCGGTTTTTCCAACAAGGAAATCGCCGGGAAGCTGTTGCTGTCGACGGAAACCATCAAGGTCCACCGCCGTAACCTCTACAGCAAGCTCAATATCAAGTCACAGTCCGAACTGTTTGCGCGGTTTTTTATGCCAAGACCGGATGAACTGGCCTAATGATTTTGGACGCCTCAATCGCGCGCTATGATGACGTCCAAAACCGAGGTGTACGTCCTTCATCCCCTGTCCAAAGGATACTTAACGATAAAGTCGTTACCTTTCATCGGACGAGCAAAATACTTTTTGGTTAATCGCAATTCGCCCTCCTCCAACCAGACGCTCAGTTTTCTTCCCAAATTCAATCACTAACCGTTTCACACATACATTAGATCTGACGTGGTGAGCAGGTTGGGGCTGCGTCTATCGGAAGCCGGCGAACCGTTGAGCGACAAAAACAAGGCGTAGCGGATTAGATCTTCTATGCTTGCTCCCACAAAGGAATTTCCCAATGGCTGAACCAGAACCGCGGCTTCTGCAGGTGCACGCCCTCAAGGCTGCTTGCTCGAACTGCAGCGTGTTTGAACTGTGCCTACCTATCGGTATGACGGGCGGTGAAGTCGAGCGCCTCGACACCCTGATCGCCCAGCGGGTGAAGGTCAAGAAAGGCGCTGCGCTGTATCGCACCGGCGACCCACTGCGCTCGCTGTATGCCGTGAGGTTGGGCTTTTTCAAGACCAGCATCCTTTCAGTAGACGGTCGCGAACAAGTCACCGGTTTCCAGATGCAAGGCGAAATGCTTGGCCTGGACGCCATCAGCACCGATCACTACGCCTGTAACGCTATTGCCCTGGAAGACAGCGAAGTCTGCCCTTTACCTTTCAACCTCCTGGAAAAACTGGCCCACGATTTACCTTCGTTGCAGCACAACCTGAACAAACTCATGAGCCAGGAAATCGTGCGCGACCACAGCATGCTGTTGATGCTCGGCAACATGAACGCCGACGAGCGCCTAGCGGCGTTTTTGTTGAACCTGTCGCAACGGTTCAACATGCGCGGCTATTCCTCTCGGGAATTTGTCCTGCGCATGAGTCGCGAAGCCATCGGCTCATACCTGGGCCTGCGCCTGGAAACCATCTGCCGGTGCATCGCCCACCTGCGCCAGGAGGAACTGGTGGACATGCATGGACGCAACGTCATGATCCTGGACTTGCCCGGCCTCAAGCAAAAAGTCGCCGGTTGCCATCGTCATGCCGAGCTGTAATGCCTGCGCTGCATGACCTCTGATCTACATCAATACCCCTCAATGCTATAGGTCGACATTAAGACGCAGCGTTCGAACCTTCGTATCGACGAAGGTGACCGAATCTTCCGTCTCATGGAGGCCCTGATCATGGCAACGCAACTGCAAGGAATAGAACCGGTCATCCCGACCGTCAAACCTCATCTTCTGGCCGGCAGATTGCGCAAGGTCGAACCCAGGCGCCTGTCGCTGAGCCTGCTGATCGCGCTGGTCGTCGGCTCGATGATCGGCAGCGGCATCTTCAGCCTGCCCCAGAACATGGCGGCCAGTGCGGGCGCCGGGGCAATCCTGATCGGTTGGCTCATCACCGGCGTGGGCATGCTCTCGCTGGCCCTGGTCTACCAGACCCTCTCCAATCGCCAACCGGAACTGGATAACGGTGTGTTTGCCTACGCCCGTGCATTGGGCGGCGAATTCCTCGGTTTCAATTCGGCGTGGGGCTATTGGATCAGCGCCTGGATCGGCAACGTCAGTTACCTGGTGATTCTGTTCGCGGCGCTCAGTTATTTTTTCCCGCTATTCGGCGAAGGCAATAACAAAGCGGCGATTGCCGGTGCATCTGTGGTGCTGTGGGCGTTGCATTGGATGATCCTGCGCGGAATGCGCACCGCCGCCAAGGCCAACGCCTTGACGACGATCGCCAAGGTGGTGCCGCTGTTGCTGTTCATCGGGCTGGTCATTGCCGCGTTCTCCAAGGACACCTTCAGGGTGGATTTCTGGGGCGCACCGGCACTGGGCAGCACGCTGGATCAGGTCAAGAGCACCATGCTGGTCACCGTTTGGGTGTTCATCGGTATTGAGGGCGCCAACGTATTCTCCGCCCGGGCCGCCGAACGGGCCGACGTCGGCCGCGCCACCGTAATTGGCTTCATCCTTACGTTGATGCTGCTGATCGCTGTTTCGCTATTGTCGCTGGGCATCCTCAGGCAACCGGAATTGGCCGCCCTGAAGAATCCCTCCATGGCCGGTGTACTGGAGGCGGTAGCCGGGCCGTGGGGCGCGGTACTGATCAGCATCGGCCTGATCGTGTCGGTGAGCGGCGCGTTGCTGGCTTGGACGCTGCTGGCGGCCGAGTCGGTGTTCACCCCGGCCAAGGAACAAGTCATGCCGCGCCTGCTGGCCACGGAAAACCAACATGGCGCTCCGGCCAACGCGTTGTGGATCACCAATGGCTGCATTCAATTGTTCCTGTTGCTGACCCTGTATTCGAGCGCCAGCTACCTGGCTCTGATTTCACTCGCCACCTCGATGATCCTGCTGCCCTACCTGTTCAGTGGGCTGTATGCACTGAAGATGACCTGGCAAGGCCAGACCTACGCCGGCCATCGCGGCCTGCAACTGCGCGACATGGCTATTGCCTTGGTCGCAACAGCCTATTGCATCTGGCTGCTCTACGCCGCCGGCCCCCGCTACATGCTGCTCAGTGCCCTGCTCTATGCCCCCGGCTCGCTGATCTACCTGAGCGCCCAACGGGCCAGGACGAGCCGAGCTCTCAATGGTTTTGGCTGGGGCCTGTTGCTGGTGATCTGGCTGGCGGCGATCTTCGCTGGCTGGATGCTCTGGTCCGGCCAACTGTCCTTGTAAGTTTCGTAAGCGTGCATTGAAGCGTTCGGCAAAGGTGTCTGGCAATTGTGCCCAGCCCTTGCGGACATCACCCAGGAGGAATATCCAAGCCGTGACATGCAGATGCGCCTCGCTGGCAGCCGCCAGGGCGGCGGCGTAATGAAGGGCAGGAGAATGTCGTTGTGCCGGGTTGAGGATCAGCAACAGGCGTTGATACTGGCTCATGATGGGGCTCCCGCGTAAGGCTCGTGCGCCAAGACTCAGCGTCGATGCCGTGAAAAGTACCGGCTGTCATGAGTGGATTCTGCGATGGCGCAATGATCTCGACTTGATTTACATCAGAACCAAGGACGCCAGGGTGATAGAAGGTGCGGGTTCGTCGGTACTGCTTGTTCAGACAGGAGAACGCTCATGCGCGCCATGGTCCTGCACTCGCCCGGCCAACCCCTGCAGTTGGAAGAACGGCCGTTGCCCGTACCGGCGCGCGGGCAACTGCTGATCAAAGTCCTGGCCTGCGGCGTATGCCGCACCGACCTGCATCTGTTTGACGGGGAACTGCCTCAGGCCCGGCTACCCCGGGTCCCGGGCCATGAGATTGTCGGGCACGTCACCGGAGTCGGAACAGACGTGGCGACCGGCTGGGTCGGTCGGCGAGTAGGCGTGCCCTGGCTGGGCTGGACTTGCGGGATTTGTGAGTTCTGCCAGTCAGGACGGGAAAACCTTTGTGACCAAGCATTGTTCACCGGCTGCCAGCTGGACGGCGGCTATGCCGACTACACCGTTGCGCACGCGCGTTTCTGTTTCCCCCTCCCCGACGCGCTGGATACTGCTGAAGCGGCACCTCTGCTGTGTGCGGGGCTGATTGGTTTTCGCGCCTTGCAGATGGCGCAAGACGCTAAACACCTGGGCTTCTATGGCTTCGGCGCCGCTGCCCACTTGGCGATCCAGATCGCCGTGGGCCGAGGCCAGCAGGTCTACGCTTTCACCCGTCCAGGCGACGAAGATGGCCAGGCGTATGCCCGATCACTCGGCGCTAGCTGGGCTGGAGCCTCAGATCAACTTCCCCCGCACCTGCTGGACGCGAGCCTGATCTTCGCACCTGTCGGCGCGTTGGTACCCCTGGCCTTGCAAGCCACCGCCAAAGGCGGCTGTGTGGTATGCGCCGGTATTCATATGAGCGACATTCCGCGCTTTCCTTATCGCCTGTTATGGGAGGAGCGCAGCGTGCGTTCAGTGGCCAACCTGACTCGCGCCGATGGCGTTGCATTTTTCGAGCAGATCCAACGCACTGCCGTTCATTGCAACGTGACCTGCTACCCCCTGATCGAAGCCAACCAGGCTTTGGAACGGCTACGAAGCGGACAGGTCAACGGTGCCATCGTGCTCATTCCCTGACCGCCAACAGGCTGCCCGGTACCCAATAGTCGTGCTGGCGATCAAACGCTCCAGACCGACACGGTGCGCGGTTCCCATCACCACGGCGTCAACCATCGCACATCTGCATCGAGTTGTTTCCTTAGACGGTCGGCACGTTGCTCCGGCCCCAGCCCATGCGGTTTGATTTGAATCAAATGCAGCGCAATCAATGATTGGCGGCGCCAGGGCTGATACAGATCAGAACCGACGTCCACCACGGGCGTAGAACAGCTGGGAACGCGAAGCTTTTTAGCGCACCGCATGCCTATACCCGATGGAGGATCGACTCATGCTCACAGTCAAAGACCACAACGAACGCGCCGCCGCCTTGTACGCAAGTATCAGCGGCAAGCATTGGATCCAGGCGCTCAAAGACGGCCGGCATGTGCTGATCCGACCGCTGCGGGACGAGGATCGCCAGCGCGAATATGAGTTCATCAAGCGCCTATCTCCGGAATCACGGCACATGCGCTTTCTGTCGCAAATCAATGAACCCGGAGCGGCAATGCTCGATCAGTTGATGGATGTCGACTGCAAGACGCGCCTGGCTTATATCGCTCTGGTTCATGACAACGGCCAGTTGATCGAAATCGGCGTCAGTCGCTACTGCGCCACGTCCGAGCACGAATGCGAGTGCGCGGTGACCGTCGCCGATCAATGGCAGCACCTGGGCCTGGGGACGTTATTGATGGAGCATCTGATCGACGTGGCACGTAAAAACGGCTACCGGCAGATGTACTCCGTCGATGCCGCGAGCAATGCCGCCATGCGGGACCTGGCCCATAGCCTGGGGTTCGAGACCCATACCGACCCCGACGACACTCGGCAGGTCATCCACCGTCTTTATCTTTAGCCAGGACATTGCGCGAGTGCCACATTCCATGGCCCTCGCGCAGGTGGCTCCCGTTATGCCTGCGGCTTAATCGCCCAGACACTGCAGGGCGCCCGTTGCAGCAAGAGTTCGGCGGTCGTCCCCAGGCGCTTGTCCAGGCCATGATGCGCCGTGGTCCCCATGACGATGACATCCGCCTGATGATCGGCGGCGAACGTGCAGATACTGCTCAACGGCGCTCCCTCGATGAAATGTCGTTGCTGCGGCATGACCCCGTGGCGTTCGGCCAAGGATTCGAAAACTTCATGCTGCGCCTCGCCCAACGCTTCATAAATGCCGGTTGCCAGGGGCAGTACGCCGAAACCCATGTCGGACGCATAGACAGCCGTCCAGTCAAAGGCATGCAGCAGTTCGACTTCGGCGTTGCATTGCTCAGCCAGCTTGACGGCCGCATCGACGATCTGGTCGTTGAACACCAGGTCCTGTTCCTCGCTGCGCAGCACGTCGACGATCGCCAGGACCCGCCGCGGCCGCGGGTTGCGCGAATCGGTGACCAGATGCACCGGCACGGGACAGTCACGCAGCAAGCGCCAGTCCAGCGGTGTGAAAAAAATCCGCTTCATCACCGGCTCCGGCTGTGCATCCTTGATGATCAGCGCCAGCGGCGATTCCTTGATGTACTGCTGCAGGGCTTGAAAGGCATCCTTGCCCCAGACCACTTCGCACGTCACCTCGACGCCATGCCGGCGCGCCAGTTCGGCCTGTTGCAACAGCCAATGCCGATGAGTTTCCAGGTAGCCCTCGCGGGCCTGCTTGGCCTGATCCGGCGCAAACAGACCGCCCACCGACAGTAGCTCCAGATAATCGATCGCGACAATATGCAGCGCCAGCTCCAAAGCCAGCGCCAACTCGGTGGCGCGGTCGAACGCCGGCGTACGGATCATGGCGTCAGGCGCCAATAACAACAAACGGGAAGCCTGGGACATGGAGCACCTCGACACGTGGCGTTAACCACTGAGTGAATGGAGGATTGCAGAATGAACGCATGGCCAGTGCAGGACTTGATCTTCATCAAACTGCCATCATCCAGGCTCACAGACTAGAGAGCCAAAGCCCGCCCCACATCGCCAAGGTCATCAATAGCTGACCTGGAATGACGAACCCAGCGAACTGCCGCCCCCCGCTGACCCAGGCCACCACGCATTTGCTCAGGGAGTTGCTGGTCAGGGCCATCAGGACGGGCACGGCGATGCCGTCGAAGGGTAGCAATCCGCCCTTCGCCAAAGACGCAATGGAGGCCGTCGAGGCATGGGCGTCAACAAGACCGCTGAAAATTGCGGTAGCGACCACCCCGGCCTGCCCGAACGCATCAAGCATAGCCGACGACACAACGGTGATAACGGTCATCGCCACAACGACCATCAACGCCAGTTTCAGGCTGAAGGCCCCGCCGTGCTTGATCCCATCCTGCGCATGCGCCCTGGGTCGGGGAAACATCAACACGCAGGCGTAAAACAATACCGCCAGCAATCCGCACAGCAACGACCACCCCATCCGATGCAGCAACGCTGGCTCCACGGCACCGAGAATCAACGCCATCTGTGCCAATGTCGCCAGGTTGGCCAACATTGCGGCCGCGCTGAGCAGCTTTACATCGAGCGGTTCTTTCGCGGCAATGTGCCCCATGGTCGCGACAGTCATCGTAGCGGAGGCAAAGCCCGATGCAATGGCGCCAAGGACGTAGCCGTAGCGAGTGCCAAAGGTACGGACAGCAACGTGCCCCAACGCCCCCACGCTCATCAGCATGACAGTCAGGGCGCAAATGGTGCGCAGATTGATCGCGTTGTAAGGCCCCAGATAACGATCTGGGGCGAGCGGCAGCAAAACTAGTGCGGAGATCAATAGCAGCAAGCCATCGCGCAATTCAGCAGCGGTCAGTTGGATGCGCGCAAACTGATGCAGCATCTCACGGTTGGCCAGCAGCCCCGCCATTACCACGCCTATCGCAATCGCCAAGGCAGGGGCACTGACACAGAGCGCGCCCAGCACCAGCACCGTAAATAATGCCACCTCGCTGGTGATGCCCGGGTCCTGATCGAGGCTCCTCCAATACGCAATGGTGACCAATGCACCCAGCGCGAGCGCGACAAACCCTAGCAATAAAGGGCCGCCGGTCCAGAGCGTTACATACCCCAACATCGAGGTGACGGCAAACGTGCGCAAGCCGGCAACATCGCGTCTGCCCTCCTCGCCCTTGCGCCGCTCACGCTCAAGTCCCACGAGCAGGCCGATCCCCAGCGCGGCGCCCGCATTTACAAAGCCCAGGGCTTCGGTCATGGCTAGGCGCTACGACGGGATTGGAGCAGATGTTCGCGGGGATGCCGCTGGCGCGACATGCGCGGCTCCCGTGCGCTCGATCACGCTGCGCGGCCAGACATGGGGCGCATCGATTCGCGCCTGCAACGTCCTGGTAAACGCCCGCGCTTCATCAACGCTCCTGAAGCCTATGCACAAGGCATCCAGATGCACGACCCATCGCGTACCTGCCTGTGGCTCTTCAAGCCAGATAATCATGACCAACCTCCCAAAGCGGGTGTGCCTGGACTCACAAGTCGGAACCCAGCCTGCGCCTAATTGATCAGGGCGGATTGATCATGATCAAACATTGCGCTGCAGCTCGTCCGTCGCCGGTGCCGATCCGACGCAATTCAGTGTGTTTGATGCAAATCAAACTACCCAGGCTCAACGCGCCCATGATCGAACCAGACACAGCCCGCGCGACCGTCGCACGGCGCCAACAGGTCCTTGCCCAGGAGGTTTGTCATGTCTACGCAATCACGCTTGATGCTGGTCGTTTCGCCACTGATGCAACACAACCCGGCGTTCGAGCGCGCCGCCGCACTGGCCAAGGCCGAGGGCGCCGCACTGCACATTGTCGCCTTTGATTATCTTGAAGGCCTGGCCACGGCCGGGCTGGTCAATGAGCAAGCACTGGAGCAGATGCGCCTGGGCTACATTGAACGTCATCGCCAGTGGCTGGAAGAGAAAGCCAGGCCGCTGCGCAAACTCGGTATCGAGGTCACGACCGAAGTGACGTGGGTCGAACGCCCGTTGCAGGAAATCCTGGTTCACCTCAAGGAAACGCCGATGGCCGCGCTGATCAAGACGGTGGATCCTGAATCCTGGATCTCGCGCCTGATGTTCACGCCTCTGGACGTGCACCTGCTGCGCGAATGCGAGGTGCCACTGCACTTCGTCAACAAAGTGGCCCATGCGCGCCCGCGCAAAATCCTGGCCGCTATCGACCCCTTCCACCGAGACGGTCGCTACAAAGACCTCAACGACCGGATCCTGGCTGAAGCCAACAAGTTGGCGGCCAGTTGTGATGCGGAACTGGAAGTCATCTACGCCTACGACCTGTCCTCCATCACCGCCGCCGAATACGGTTTTGGCAACGGCTCGACCTTTTTCTCATCGACCTTGGCCCGACAGCTCTACGAATCCCAAGGGGCAGCATTCGACACCCTGGCCGAACGCAACGGTATCGCCCCGCAGCAACGGCGCATGATCATGGGCGACCCGGCCAAGGTGCTCGCCAGCTATGCGGGGGCCCACGATGTCGATGTCATTGTCATGGGCCGCGTGCACTATGGCGGCCTGGAAAAGCTGATCGGCAGCACGGTGGAAAGCTTGCTGTACAAGATGCCGTGCAGCTTGTGGGTGATTGCACCGCAGCAGTTTGACTGAGACATAAAGGCCATCACCGATGGCCTTAGAACAACCGCTTCGGGTTTCAGGGGTCACGGCTGATGAACCGAACGAGCAATACCCTCGCACGCCAGCAGCCCATTTCCACCGATGCCGTGGCCTGGCACATGCTGTCCGCTGAGCAGGTGATCGAACGGCTGGGTGTCAAGGAGCAAGCTGGGCTGGACGCGGCGCAAGTCCAGCCCCGGCCTCTGCTGACCGGGCATTGGCAGCCTTTGCGTTCATGCTGGCGATGCCAACGACATGCTGCTGTTTACTGAACTGGAAGCCCGGCGATGGATGGCCTTCTCGCCTTGATCAAGGACCCGCTGTCATGCTCCATTCACAACCCGGCCCCTATGACGTGGTCATTATCGGTGGCGGCCAAGCTGCCTTGACGGTGGCGTATTTTCTGCGACGCACGTCCCTCTCGTTCGTCATCCTCGATGCGCAGGAAGAACCGGGTGGTGCCTGGCGACACGGCTGGAACTCGTTGCGGCTGTTCTCCCCCGCTACCTGGAGTTCAATTTCCGGCTGGATGATGCCGCCCACACCAGATGGATATCCTTCGCGTAATCATGTTGTCGACTACCTGAAGCGGTATGAACAACGCTACCAGTTTCCAGTGGAGCGTCCGGTGCGGGTGATAGCCGTGGAACATGCATCCACAGGCTTGCGGGTGCGTTCGGATAAACAATCCTGGGAGGCCAAGGCGGTGGTCAGCGCGACCGGCACCTGGAGCAACCCCTACGTTCCTGCTTATCCCGGAGCGGACGAATTCACCGGTCAACAGCTGCATTCGGCCCACTATCTCGAGCCACAGCCGTTCAAAGGCAAGAAAGTGCTGGTGGTGGGGGGTGGCAATTCGGGCGCACAGATTCTAGCCGAGGTATCCAAAGTTGCCGAGGCGACCTGGGTAACGCCCACTGAACCGCTGTTCCTGCCTGACGAGGTCGACGGACGGGTTCTGTTCGAACGCGCCACCGAACGCCTGAAAGCCCAACAGGAGGGCCGGCCCATCGAGCAACCGGTGGGGGGGTTGGGAGACATCGTCATGGTGCCGCCGGTTGTCGAAGCGCGCGAGCGCAACGTCCTGAAGGCTGTCCGACCGTTCACGCGCTTCACTCGCAACGGCGTGGTCTGGCCCAATGGCCGCGAATCGGTGGTGGATGTGGTGATCTGGTGCACCGGCTTTAGACCCGCGCTGACCCACCTGGACACCCTGGGCATCATCAATACCGAAGGCAGCGTTGACGTGGAAGGGACCCGTTCGGTGCAAGAGCCGAGGCTGTGGCTGGTGGGATACGGCGAGTGGACGGGCTCAGCCTCTGCCACGTTGATCGGCGTTACACGCACGGCACGCAGCACCGCCAGCGAAATCGCCGCGTTTCTGGGCAGTTCATCCTCGGCTTGAAACCGCCTTGGCAGAGCAAGCTCAATATCAAATCGCAGTCCGAACTGTTTGCCCGATTTTTTATGCCAAGGCCGCAAGCCCATGCGGCCGTTTGAACGCGGCAAAACCGTATCTGGCCAAATTCAGCACAAACAAAAACGCCGATCATTTCTGATCGGCGTTTTCGTTGAATATGGAGCGGGAAACGAGACTCGAACTCGCGACCCCGACCTTGGCAAGGTCGTGCTCTACCAACTGAGCTATTCCCGCAAATGGCGTCCCCTAGGGGACTCGAACCCCTGTTACCGCCGTGAAAGGGCGGTGTCCTAGGCCACTAGACGAAGGGGACACGCTACTGAAACACATGGTGTGTATTTCAGTGCCCAGAGGCCTCGTCCGAAGACTTGGTCCTGGTTTCACTCAATGCCGCCCGAGGGCCACACTGCTTGTAAATTGGAGCGGGAAACGAGACTCGAACTCGCGACCCCGACCTTGGCAAGGTCGTGCTCTACCAACTGAGCTATTCCCGCATATGGCGTCCCCTAGGGGACTCGAACCCCTGTTACCGCCGTGAAAGGGCGGTGTCCTAGGCCACTAGACGAAGGGGACACACGTACAACATTCACTCCCTACCGCGTTTCGCTGTGTGCTTTACGCTGTAAGTGGCGCGCATTCTATGGATGGATTGAAAGGTCGTCAACCCCCAAGGATAAATTTATTTAAATCAATGACTTCGCCATGGTTTGCCGGCCCGTACGGGCATTGTCGCCGCTGGAGCCTTGGCGCCTATATTCTGGCGTTCAACAAGGCGTTATAGTCTGCCTGGGCAAATGATGGCAATGTGCACCCATTCGGAAGCGCTTACTTATATAGAAGAAACTACCCGGGCAACTGGTCGATCGGTCCTATCCGCCGGGTGCCCCAGTCACTACACTCCACAGCAAACCCTATAAAGAGGTCACACCGGTGACACCACTCATGATCACCCTGCTGGTAATAGCCGGGATCGTAATACTGATCGCCATTGGCTACATGAACCACGTGGTGGAAAACAACAAGCTGGAAAAGAAGCGTACCGAGATCGAGCTTAACGATCGCCTGCGTCGCTGCGGTGAAATCACCGAGACTTTCCCCGGCCAACTGATGACCCCGGCGCTCAAACTGTTGCTGGCTCGCCTGGAACTGAACGTCAACCAGCGCCTGTTGAACCTCAATAAGTCCAGCGCACCAATCAAGGCACGTATCAGCGAGCTGAATGCGTTGATCGCCCAGGGCGAATCGATTCCGGTGGCCAACCCACCTGCGCCGATCCAGACCGAAGCCAAGGCCAAGGACGTGCGCTTTTTGCTCGAAGCCCTGCACGGCCAAGTCACCCGCGCAGCCCAGGACGGTTTCCTGCCAACCAATGAAGCCAAGCACTGGATCAAGGAAATCCGTCATATCCTGGTACTGCTGCATATCGAGTTCTTCAACAACCTCGGCCAACATGCCCTGCTGCAAGGCCAGCCCGGCCAGGCGCGCCTGGCGTTCGAACGCGGCGTGCAGTACTTGCGCAAACAACCGGAACCGGTGCTCTACAGCGCACAGTTGCAACTGCTGGAGTCACAACTGGCCCGCGCCAACTCCACGGTGCTGACCAACAGCCAACCGGCAGAAGACGAAGTCAACGAGCTGACCGAAGGTTTGAAGGTCGTCGATGCCGACGCCGAGTGGAAAAAGAAAGCTATCTACGACTGACAGCCCAGTCAATAACGTGGGAGGGGTGTCAGTTGGATGGCACCCTCACACCATATGCCATCACTTTGCATCTATCCCCCCGCCCCCGACTAGCGTAAAAAAGTGCCCCTCACTCCGTGAAGTTAGAGGCCTGCTATGCCTGTTGCCGTGATTGATGGACAACCGCTGCATTACCTCGACCAGGGCAGCGGCCCGGTCGTATTGCTTGGTTCAAGTTACCTGTGGGCTCGCGACATGTGGACGCCGCAGATTGAAGCGCTGTCCCAGCAATACCGTGTAATCGTCCCCGAGCTGTGGGGCCATGGCGAGTCGGGCCCGATGCCCACGCAAACCCGGTCCCTGGATGATCTGGCTCGCCAGGCCCTGGCGCTGCTGGATCACCTGGACGTCGAGCAGATCAACCTGGTGGGCCTGTCGGTCGGTGGCATGTGGGGCGCGCGCCTGGCACTACTGGCGCCCGAGCGCATCAACAGCGTGGTGCTGATGGACACCTACCTCGGCGCCGAACCTGAAGCGACTCGCCAGTATTATTTCTCGCTGTTCAAGATGATCGAAGACGCCGGCGCCATCCCCGAGCCGCTACTGGATGTGATCGCACCGATCTTCTTTCGCCCGAACATCGACCGTGAATCGGCGCTGTATCAGGACTTTCGCAAATCCCTGCAGGGATTCCCCCGCGAACGCCTGCTCGATAGCATCGTACCGCTGGGCCGCCTGATCTTCAGCCGTGAAGATATCCTGGAGCAATTGCCGCGTCTGGACGCCGACACCACCCTGATATTGTGCGGCGAGCAAGACACCCCCCGCCCACCTGCCGAATCCGAGGAAATGGCCGGACTGATTGGTTGCGACCTGATCCTGATCCCCGAGGCCGGGCATATCTCAAGCCGCGAAAACCCGGACTTCGTCAACGAAGCACTGCTGACCTTCCTCGCCAACAACGCCTGACCCCCTTCGCCTTGCTCGCCGCACCCCAGCGGCGATCACAGGCGGAAATGCCCCACCATCCCCTGGAGTTCCACGCCCAACTGCGCCAGCTGGACGCTTGATGCTGCATTGCCTTGCATACTCAGCGCCGAATGATCGGCACTTGCCCGAATACTGGTGACGCTGCGGTTGATCTCTTCGGCCACCGAGCTTTGCTCCTCGGCGGCGGCGGCGATCTGTTGGTTCATTTGCTGGATCAGTGACACGGCGGCCGCAATGCTGCCCAAGGCACTTTCGGTTTGCAGGGCATCACCGACCGCCAGTTTCACCAGTTCGCCACTTTGCTGGATCTGCTGCACCGACGACTGCGCCGCACTGCGCAAGGTGCTGACCAGCCGTTCGATCTCCTCGGTCGATTGCTGGGTGCGCTTGGCCAGGGCCCGTACCTCGTCGGCCACCACGGCAAAGCCACGCCCCTGCTCACCGGCACGCGCCGCTTCGATGGCGGCGTTCAAGGCCAGCAGATTAGTCTGCTCGGCCACGCTATTGATCACGCTCAGCACGGCGCCAATGTTCTGGATCTCTGCGCTGAGGCTTTCGATACTCGCGCTGGCACTGTTGCTTGACGTGGCCAGCAATTCGATACGCTGCAAGCTCATGCGCACCACCTGCTGGCCGCTGTCGACCTTGGCATCCGCCGTCTGTGCAGCTTGCGCCGCTTGCTCGGCATTGCGCGCCACATCGTGCACCGTGGCGGTCATCTGATTCATTGCCGTGGCAACCTGTTCGGTTTCTTCCTTCTGGCTGTTGACCTCGTGGTTGGTCTGTTCGGTAACGCTGGACAGCGAATGCGCGGAACTGGCCAGTTGTTCAATGCCGGCCTGCAACCCGCTGACCATCTGGCTCAAACCGCTGCTCATCTGCTGCATGGCTTGCATCAATTGGCCAATTTCATCGCGGCGGCTGACCTCCATGCGCCCGCTCAGGTCACCCGAGGCAATCTGCTGGGCCACGGCGATCACGCTGCGCAACGGCGCAACGATCAAACGGGTAATCAGCCAAGCAGCAATCAAGCCCACCAGCAACGCCAAGGCGGAGGAAGCGATGATCAGCAGCGTGCTGTGCTGCAACTGCACCTGCATGGACTGATCTTCAGCGGCGTATGCCTGATTGACCTGGCTGACCACTTGCTCGGCGCGATCATGCAGTTGCGTATAGACCAGCTTTTCCTGGGCCAGCAGCCCGGTGTACTCGCCGAGCTTTTCACTGAATGACGCGATATGCCCGCTGACTTCGTTGAGTACGGTCTGGTAGCCCGCGTCCTTGACGCTGGTTTTCAGCTTTTCGACCTCGGCCAGGGCCTGGTCGGCCTGCTCGATCTTGCCCTGTGCGCCGTCGTCTGTTTCAGCCTTGCGGCTCTGATCCAGGCGCACTCGCGCTTCGTTCATGGCTTGCAGCATCAAGCGCGACACCTGGCTGACCTGCCCCGCCTGCGCGATAAACTCGGCGCCCTCCTTGCCCTGGCTCTCCTTGAGGCCATAGGCACCATCGTCAGCAAGGCCCGCTTGCAACACGTCCAGGTTATTCGCCACGCTGGACACCGACCAACTGGCCATTTCCAGCGCCAGATCCTTGGCCTGGGTCAAGTCGACGAACTCATCGAACGCCTTGCGATAGGCGATCAAAGCTTGCTCGACATCGCTCATCACCTGCTCGTTGATGACGGACCGGGCCTTGAGGCTGATGGCCTGGGCCAGCAACGCGTCAACACTGTTATGCAGGGCGTCAACAGCCTTGGGGTCGGCGTGCAGCGCGTAGTTCTGCTCGATCAGGCGCACCTTGAGCAGCTCGCTATTGAGCGAAGACATCTGCTTGAGGCCATCAAAGCGCTGACCGACGGTGTGCAGGGACCCCACACCGATCGCCGCTACCAGGGCCGTCAGAAGGAGTACCAAGGTAAAACCCAAGCCCAGTTTTTTTGCCATGCCAAGGTTGGCGAATCGTCGTTGCACGCCCCAAATCATTGCACTTGATCCTCTTGCAATGGCAGATGCCATAAACCAGGTTTACAAGCAGTGAGAGTGGCAACCCCGAGGCCCCGAGCACAAGCCGCTGGCGTCGCAATAATGGCAAAAAGCTACATGCCCGTCGTTTTCAGAATGGTCGAGGTCGATCTGGTCGGCCCCATGGCACGGAACAACGCCAGTGCGCGCTGATCCCCTGCATAGGCCACATTGATGCGTAGCCAGTCGCTACGCTCCCCGGTGGGGCTGAACAGCGCGCCGGGCGACAGCAGCACGCCGAGCCGCCGTGCACAGGCCTGCAGCCGCGATGGGTCCGGGATGCCCGGTCGCGCCCACAGGAACATGCCCCCTGCGGGAACGGCAAAGACCTGCCACTCTTCATCCTCCAGCACCTGTAAAGTCGCAGCCATCTGCGCATTCAGGTGCTTGCGCAGGCGCTGCACCCACTTACGGTAAGTGCCGTTGCTCAACAAGGTTGCCACCATGGCTTCGGCAAAGCGCGAGGTGCCGAGCCCCGTCAGGGTCTTGAGGTGAGCCAATTGCGCAATGAGCGTGGCACTGGCACAGAGGTAGCCCACGCGCAGGGCGCTGCTCAGGGTCTTGGAAAAACTCGACACATAGATCACCCGGTCATTATGGTCCAGCGCCGACAAGCGCGTGCAACTGGCATGTTGCAGGTCGCCGTAGACATCCTCTTCGATGATCAGGAAATCCCGCTCTCGCGCCAGTTCCAACAACCGCTGCGCCACCGAACGGCACAGGCTGGTGCCGGTGGGATTGTGATAAAGGCTATTGATGAACAGGCACTTGGGCCGATGGGTTTGCAGCAATATCTCCAAGGCTGGGATATCCGGGCCGCCACGGGCGCGCGGAACCTCCAGCAGCGTGACACCCTGCAACGCCAACTGGCGATAGAGGTTGCCATACCCGGGTGTTTCCACCACAACCTCATCACCAGCCTTGAGCAAGGTACGTATCAGCAAGTCCTGGGCATGGCTGACGCCATGGGTGGTGAGAATACAGTCCAGGCGGGTGGCTATGTGAATCTGGGTCAGGCGCTTGAGCAGTTGTTCGCGCAGCACCGGCAGCCCCAAGGGCGTACTGTAATTGAACAAGGCCCCGGTATCGGTACGACTGAGTTCGCGGATCGCATAGCTGATGTCATCGCTTTCGCGCCAGGCGTCCGGCAGCCAGCCGCATCCCAGCTTCAGCTCGCCCAGCGGGCTATCGGTAAAAGCGCCCCACAGTTGCTCCGCGCCTTCGTACCAGTGGCGTTCCTGGTCAGTGGCGGGTTGCGCCACCACAAAACCCGAGCCGTGCTTCGGAGCCAACAGGCCCTGGGCCACCAACCGCTCGAACGCCTCGATCACGCTGGACTGGCTCAGCAGGTTGTCGAGGGCCAGTTGCCGAATGGACGGCAAGCGCGTTCCAGGGCTCACTCCTTCCTTGCGAATCCAATGGGCCACCGCGCTGACGATTTGCTGAACAACCGGTACCAGGGCTTGTCGATCGATCCCTAAATCCATGCGCCACTCACTTCAACTGTTTGTTAACCCAAAACAGTTAAGCACAGAAGCCCGCCAAAACTTGCTGCCAAGTTTTATTAAAGTATTGATTTTATTGGATTATTTACCTACTGATACATATTCGAACACGGCCCACTGCCCCCTATGGAAACGCCCCACAGCACCTCGCCCTATTTTCGAATGCCGTGCGACTTGCCGTCCTAGATCGCCGTCGCGCCGCCATCCACCGCCAGTGACTGGCCGGTGGTAAAGGCGGCACCATCACTGCACAGGTACAATACGGCGCTGGCGACTTCCTCAACCTTGCCGATGCGCCCGACCGGATGCATGGCCGCCGCGAATTCGGCTTTGCGCGGGTCGGCCTCGTAGGCGCGGCGAAACATGTCGGTATCGATCACGGCAGGGCAGACCGCGTTCACGCGGATCTTCTTTTTCGCATACTCAATGGCTGCCGACTTGGTCAGGCCGATCACTGCGTGTTTGGACGCCGCATAGATGCTCATCTTCGGCGCCGCCCCCAGCCCGGCCACCGATGCCGTGTTGACGATTGCTCCGCCGCCCTGGGCCAACAACAGCGGCAACTGATACTTCATGCACAACCAGACGCCTTTGACGTTAACCCCCATGATGGCATCGAACTCATCCAGGCTGCCGTCGGCCAGCTTGCCTTTCTCGATCTCAATCCCGGCGTTGTTGAAGGCATAGTCCAGTCGTCCATAGATGGCGACCGTCTGCGCCATCAATTGCTGTACGTCCGTTTCGAGCGTGACGTTGCAACGCACAAACACCCCTTCGCCGCCGGCCTGGCGGATCAGCGCAACAGTCCCCTCGCCCCCCGCCACGTCGAGGTCGGCAACGACCACCTTCAAGCCTTCGGCCGCGAACGCCAGCGCAGTGGCGCGACCAATACCCGCGGCGGCGCCGGTTACCAGGGCGACCTGGCCAGAAAATGTCATGCTCATGGGAACTGTCCTATGGGAGTGGTAACGGTGGCGCGAGTCTAGCCAACACAGGGATCAGCGCGTCAGCACTATCAGACGGCGGGTTAGCGCTGCATGAATCGCAGTGATAAGTCTACCGGGATGGTTATCAGCGATGCCTATCGACGGGCATTCGCCTCCCGCAGACAACCTTGCCCTGGCGTCACTGAAGGGCTATCACTCATGATTCATTTCCAAAGAGTCCTTGCCATGACCGCCCAGACCAACCGCCAATTCCTGCTCGCCAAACGCCCGGTCGGTGCGGCCACGCGAGAGACCTTCACCTACCAGGAAGTGCCGGTGGGCACGGCTGCCGACGGCCAGGTCCTGGTACGCAATGAATACCTGTCCCTCGACCCGGCCATGCGTGGCTGGATGAATGAGGGCAAGTCCTACATCCCGCCGGTCGGCATCGGCGAAGTGATGCGGGCGCTGGGCGTCGGCAAGGTGATTGCCTCGAACCATCCGAACTTCGCGGTGGGGGACTACGTGAATGGCGCCCTGGGCATGCAGGATTACTTCCTCGGCGAGCCCCGTGGTTTCTACAAGGTCGACCCCAAGCTTGCGCCCCTGCCCCGTTACCTGTCTGCCCTGGGCATGACCGGCATGACGGCTTACTTCGCCCTGCTGGAGACCGGTGCGCCGAAAGCCGGTGACACCGTGGTCATTTCCGGCGCCGCGGGTGCCGTGGGCAGCATCGCCGGGCAGATCGCCAAGATCAAAGGCTGCCGCGTGGTGGGGATTGCCGGCGGTGCCGACAAGTGCAAGTTCCTGCTCGATGAGCTGGGCTTTGACGCCGCCATCGACTACAAAAGCGAAGACGTACCCGCCGCCCTCAAACGCGAGTGCCCCAAAGGCGTGGACGTATATTTCGATAACGTCGGCGGCGATATTCTCGACGCCGTGCTCAGCCGCCTGGCACTCAAAGCCCGCGTGGTGATTTGCGGCGCGATCAGCCAATACAACAACAAGGAAGCCGTCAAAGGTCCGGCCAACTACTTGTCGTTGCTGGTCAACCGTGCGCGCATGGAAGGGTTTGTGGTGATGGACCACGCGGCGAACTTCGCGGCGGCCGGGCAGGAAATGGCCGGCTGGATGGCCCAGGGCAAGCTCAAGAGCAAGGAGGATATTGTCGAGGGGCTGGAGACCTTCCCGGAAACGCTGATGAAGCTGTTCAGCGGCGAGAACTTCGGGAAGTTGGTTTTAAAAGTAGTCTGACGCACTGCTGATCTAAATGTGGGAGCGAGCAAGCCCGCTACCACATTAATATCGGGGACATTCAGGCGATTTCGGCAACCACCGCCGCCAGTGCTTTGGCCGGATCCGCCGCCTGGCTGATCGGACGGCCGATCACCAGATAGTCCGAACCGGCATCCAGGGCCTGGCGCGGGGTCAGGATACGGCGCTGGTCATCCTGCGCGCTGCCCGCCGGGCGAATACCCGGCGTCACCAGTTGCAACGACGGGTGGGCGTTCTTCAGGGCCTGGGCTTCCAGGGCCGAGCATACCAAGCCATCGAGGCCGGCTTTCTGCGCCAGAGCCGCCAGGCGCAATACCTGCGTCTGAGGCTCGATATCCAGGCCAATACCGGCCAGGTCTTCGCGTTCCATGCTGGTCAGCACGGTCACGCCGATCAGCAGCGGTTTGGGGCCGCTGCGCTGTTCCAGCACTTCGCGGCACGCGCTCATCATGCGCAAGCCGCCGGAGCAGTGCACATTGACCATCCACACGCCCATTTCGGCCGCAGCCTTCACGGCCATTGCCGTGGTGTTGGGGATGTCATGGAATTTCAGGTCCAGGAACACTTCGAAGCCTTTGTCCCGCAGGGTGCCGACGATTTCCGCCGCGCAACTGGTGAACAGTTCCTTGCCGACCTTGACCCGGCATAGCGTGGGGTCCAACTGGTCAGCCAGCTTCAGTGCGGCGTCACGAGTGGGGTAATCCAGGGCGACGATGATAGGAGTCTGGCAGACGGACATTGGAATGGGCTCTCAGGCAAGTCGAAATCGGCGCGGATTGTAGCGCAAGCAGCGCCGTTGCGGGATCCGATGATCGGTAAATACTGATCAAGTGCCCGATACACGCGATTTCGAGCACTTGTTTCAAAGTCGATACATTCACGACACGCCCTCAACACGCCGCCCGGCTAGCCTCGCACACTATCGCACGCCCAGCATTTCCAGCCACGGCGCTGGGCGCCTATGCTGACAGCACTACTCAGGCAGATGATCGCACTATGCAGACCCCTTCCGTCCCCGTAAACGAAGAGCCTAAAGGCACGACGATCGCCGAAGACAAGCGCTGGACCACCCGTGCGCTGATCGTCGACGACGACGTGCCGATCCGCGAACTGCTGATCGACTACCTGGCGCGCTTCAATATCCTGGCCTCGGGCGTCACCGACGGCACCGCCATGCGCCAAGCCATGCAAGCCGAAACCTTCGATGTGGTAGTACTGGACCTGATGCTGCCGGGCGAGGACGGGTTGTCGCTGTGCCGCTGGCTGCGTGCCGAGTCGGACATTCCGATCCTGATGCTCACGGCCCGCTGCGAACCCACCGACCGCATCATCGGCCTGGAACTGGGCGCTGATGACTATATGTCCAAACCATTCGAGCCCCGGGAGCTGGTGGCCCGTATCCAGACCATCCTGCGCCGGGTGCGCGATGACCGCACCGAGCAACGGGCCAACATCCGCTTCGACACCTGGCGCCTCAACAGCGTACTGCGCCAGTTGGTGGCCGATGACGGCCTGGTGGTGCCGCTGTCCAACGCCGAGTTTCGCTTGCTGTGGGTGTTCATCGAACGCCCGCGCCGCGTATTGAGCCGCGAGCAACTGCTGGATGCGGCCCGTGGTCGCTCCATCGAAGCCTTTGATCGCAGCATCGACTTGCTGGTATCACGCCTGCGCCAGAAACTGGGAGATGACCCCAAGGCCCCGCAGTTGATCAAGACCGTACGCGGCGAAGGCTACCTGTTCGACGCCCGGGATATCGGTTGATGCGCGCCACCTTCAATACGCTGTTCGGGCGACTGTTCGGCCTATTGCTGGTGGCCATTGTGCTGGCCCACGTGCTGGCGCTCTTCTGGTTTCACCACTACGGCCGGCCACCGCCTCCGCTTCCCCAGGCGTTCGTCGAACAACCGGACGGCACCTTCAAACCGCTGCGCAAGGAACCTCGCCCTTGGTTTGGTGGCCCGCTGGTACCGCTGACGTTTCAATTCATCTCGTTGATCATTGCCGCCTGGTACGGCGCCAAGCTGCTGAGCCGGCCGATCCAGCGCCTGAGTGCCGCAGCCGAGCGCTTGAGCGTCGACCTCGACAGCCCGCCGCTGGTGGAATCCGGCCCGCGCGAGGCAAGGCAAGCGGCCTCGACCTTCAACCTGATGCAAAAGCGCATCCGCGAACAAGTCAGCCAGCGGGCACGTATGCTCGGTGCGGTCTCTCACGACCTGCGCACCCCGTTATCACGCCTCAAACTGCGCCTGGAACAGATCGAAGACACCAAACTGCAAGGCCAGATGCGTCAGGACCTGAACGACATGATCGATATGCTCGACGCCACCCTGAGCTACCTGCACGAACAACGCACCAGCGAGACGCGGCATTGGCTCGACGTGCAGGCGCTGGTGGAGTCCCTCAGCGAGAACGCCCAGGACCAGGGCTGCGACGTGCAATTCTCAGGCACCTGCGCGCCCTTGCAAGTGCAGCCCATGGCCCTGCGCTCATGCCTCAACAACCTGATCGACAACGCGCTGCGCTATGCCGGCATGGCCCGGGTAGAACTGGCCGACAGCCGTGGCGCACTGGTGATCAGAGTGATCGATAACGGCCCGGGAATCGCCGCCGATAAACGCGAAGCAGTGTTCGAACCGTTCTTCCGGCTGGAGGGATCGCGCAACCGCAATTCCGGAGGGGTCGGTTTGGGGATGACCATTGCCAGAGAGGCCGTCGAGCGACTTGGCGGGCACTTGAGCCTGGAGGACACGCCGGGTGGTGGGTTGACTGCGGTGATGTGGTTGCCGAGGGGCTGAGGCTTCTCCCTTCTACACAACTGTGCAGCTTGCCGCCCCCACGGTAACCACGATGCGAAGCGAGCCGCTCTTGATCTTGATCTGCTTTTGATCTTAGGCGCCCCGTTAAACCACGCTGGCCGGAATCCGACATGGATTTGGGGGGTAAACCGGCAGGGATGCCGGTTTAGCCGCCCCGCGCCATGGATGGCGCGTGGCGGCGCCCCCCCAAATCCATGGCGGATTACGGGCACACCGAGCCTAGGCGAGGTGCCGAGTGGTGGGGCAAGAGCCCTTTGGTTACTTTGGGGCTCTTTTTCCAAAGTGACCCGCTGTAAAAGCGGAACCAATATCAGCCGTTACCCAAATAACGGATATGTACTCAGTCGGATCCAACATCCTGGTCGGCCCTGAGGCCGCCATCGGGAGCAAGCCCCCTCCCACAGGTGCAGCGTCGCATCACATCCTGATGCCTAGCCCCTCAATTACACGGCTTGTCGTCACGACGCACTTGCGCCTGGGTAGCGCTCCAGTCCGTCAACAGGCTGTACGCCACCGCCAGCAGCGTCGGCCCGATAAACAGCCCGATAAAGCCAAAGGCGATCAACCCCCCAAACACCCCCAGCAGCACAATCACCAACGGCAGGTTACCGCCACGACTGATCAGATACGGCTTGAGCACGTTATCCACACCGCTGATCACAAACGTACCCCATACCCCCAGGAACACCGCATAGGTGTAGTCACCCTTCCACGCCAGCCAGGCCGTGGCCGGAATCCACACCAGCGGCGGGCCCATGGGGATCAGGCTGAGCAGGAAAGTGACGATACCCAGCACCAGCGCACCCGGCACGCCGGCGATCAGGAAGCCGATCAGCGCCAGCAAGGCCTGGGCCGCCGCAGTGCCGATCACACCATTGACCACCCGCTGCACCGTACCGGCCACCAGCTCGATGTAATAGCCGGCACGTTCACCGATCAGCCGCTCCAGCAGACGGTGCACAAACATCGCCAGGCGCGGCCCATCACGGTAGAAAAAGAACACGAAGACCAGGCTCAGGGTCAGCTCAAGAATACCGCCGCCAATTTGCGCACTGCGTGCCAGCAACCAGTTGCCGACCTGGCCGAGGTACGGCTTGATGCTGACCATCAGCGCCGCGCCTTGTTGGTCAATGCTGTCCCACATCGCCACCAGGCGCTCGCCGACGAACGGGATCGAGCCCAACCAGGTCGGCGCCTCGGGCAAGCCGTCGACCTGAATGTCTTTGATCAGCGCCACCGCATCGCGCACATGGTCGGCCAGGTTGAACCCCAGCCACACCAGCGGCACCGCCACCAGCAGCATCCAGCCCAAGGTCAGGATGCCAGCAGCCAGGGACTCCCGTCCGCCCAGCCAGCGAGTGAGCAAACGCATCAGCGGCCAACTGGCAAACGCCAGCACCGCACCCCAGAACAGCGCCGACCAGAACGGCGCCATGACCCAGAAGCTGGCGCCAAACAGCACCAGCAGCAGGATTTGCACCAGCAGGCGATCGTTATTGAGCATCGGGTATCTCGAGAATAAGGCTGTAGGAAGAGAGCTTAGGCGAACGGCACGGGTCCGTTCGCCTTGTAACGGTCAGCGTATCAGATGCAGGTGCAAACCCTTAGCGTCACCGCTGCCGGTTTCCAGGCGTGCGGCGCGTACGCCCTTGTCGACCAGGGCCTGGCGCCAGGCCTCGGCTTTCGGGCCGGTCAGGCTCACGCGCAAGGTGGTATCAAGGTTCAACCCACGGGAAATCAAGGTCAGCCAGGTGTCATCAGGCTCAGCGGCCAATGCAGGGAGATCCAGCTCGCCCGTGCTTTTGAGCTCTCGCAGCAGGGTGGCCGAGGTGGGTAGCAGATCGCCCAAGGGCGCGCTGGCATCGAGTTGCTCCACATGCAGGTAAGCGCGTCGGTTGCCGCGAGTAATGCCGTACAGCGCGACCAGCGAGTTGTTCTGCGGGGTGGCCAGGCGCAGTAGCAGGTATTCCTGCTGGCCGTCGGCCCCCACCAGCTTGGCGTTGCCGAACACTTCATTGGCCCACAGGCTGCTCTCGCCGCAATCGCGGGCCTGGCACCAGAACAACAGCTGCGCGCCCTTGGCCTGCAAAGCTTCACGCGTTGCAGTAAAGGCGGCGCTGGAGCTGTGCTCCGCAGGCAGTTCATAGGTGATTGCAGTGGCTTGGCCGCGCGCAGTGGCCTGGCCTTCATAACGCAATTGGCCGCTGATCTTGCGAATCGCGCCCATGGGGTAGATGCGTTCCTTCTCTTCAGCGGGGCGATAGTCGACAATTTGCGCGTCAACCTGGCGGGACACGGCAGGTAAATCCTGGCTGCCTGGCACATCGGCGGCAAACACCAGGGGGCTGAAACAGCAAAGGCCAAGGGCACGGATACATCCTTTACCCAGGCTCATCGGATCGATAGGCCCTGGCCAATGGAGGTCACAGCGATGTTGAGTGTGTTCATGGTTGACTCCCTTTCAATCCGCCCAGCCTCGGCAGTTGACCCCGCCAAGTCAAGGCGTGGAGAAGAACCGATTGAAACAGTCTGCAACAAGAGCGGCGCCGGACTCATCATTCAGGTGCAAATGATGGCCACCTGGCAGCGTAGTAACGCTGAAGGGTAGCTGAGAAAGCAATTCAGCATGTTTCGCCAACATGCCGTCAGCCGCCACCACCAACTGCGCCGGGCAACTGACGCGACGCACAAAAGCCATGGCCTGTTCATCGGTCAGACGCATCGGCGATGCCAGGGTCAGGCGACTGTCGCTGCGCCAGGTGTAACCGTCCGGTACCGGCATCAAACCGCGCTGGGCCAGCAGTTGCGCCGCTTCACGACTGACCGCCACCACGCCCTTCATTCGCGCTTCAACCGCTTTTTCGAGGGTGTTGTAGACTGGCTTGCGCTTTTCTTGCAGGTTCAGTTGCGCCTGCAAGGCCATGCCCAGACGCTCGGCTGCATTCTCGCCGCTGGCGGTCGGCGGGATCACACCGTCGATCAAACCCAGGTGCGTCACTCGCTCCGGCAGCGCCCCGGCCAACACCAGCGAGACGATGGCGCCCAGGGAGTGGCCAAGTAATGCAAAACGTTTCAACCCCAGTTGTTCGGCCACCTGCAGCACGTCGTAGACGTAATCCCACAAGGCGTAACCGGCGCCTGCCGGGCGATGGGCCGAATGCCCGTGCCCAGCCATATCCAGAGCGATGATGCGCAACCCGTGCAGCTTCGGCGCCAGGCGCGCAAAACTGTTGGCGTTGTCCAGCCAGCCATGCAGGGCAATCACTGGCAGGCCATCCTCGGGCCCGAACAGGTGCGCGGCCAATTCGATATGCCCCAGGCTCAGGCGAACCTCTTCGACCGGTGTACTCATGCGCAACTGCGCTCGCGGGCTTGCCAGCGGGCGAACAGGTTCTTGATCAAGGCAGCCGTGTCCTGGGGGCGTTCGAGGGGGAACATATGACCGCCTGGCATAGTGAGCATTTCGCCCATGGGCAAGCGGCCGACGCCGCTGGCATGGTGACGCATGACCACTCGGCTCTGGCGACCACGCACCACGGCCAGTGGCACTTTCAGCTGGCGTACCTGGCCCGGGCTGGTGTGCGGCACGCCCCGGTAGATGCTGATTTCGGTGGCCGGGTCGAAGCGCAGGCGCAGGCGGTCGCCGACTTGCTGCAAGCCATGCTGCAAATACGCGTCAAAGCATTCGGGGTCGAAGCCACGAAACAGGGTTTTGCCGGCGAAGTAGCTGCGCGCGGTGTCCAGGTCGGTGAATTCTTCACGCCGGCCAAGGGTACGTCCGGCCGGGGTCAGGCGGTCGATAAAACCAAAGCGCTTGGCGGCGCGGATCACCCAGCGGTCGGCACGGGTGAGCACCGGCGAATCCAACATCACCACGCCACGGTACAACTGCGGGCAACGCATGGCCGCGTACAAATGCAGCACGCCACCGAGGGAATGGCCGACACCCCACACGGGTTCCGGCTGTTGCTCAAGGTGGTGGATCAACTCGTCCACCAGGTTCTGCCAGTTATCATCCACCGGGAACCTGGGGTCGTGACCGTGCTGGGGCAGATGCGCCACCGTATATTCCGGGGCCAGCGCGGCAAACAGCTTGCCGTAGGTGGCCGAAGGGAAGCCATTGGCGTGGGTAAAAAACACGTGCTGCGACATACAGGTTCCATCGATAAAAACAGAGGTTGATTGTCACCATACCGGCCGCCTACAGCAATGACTGTAACTGCCAGGAATGATGACACTCACGCCACGCCTATCGTGCCGGCGGGTTTTCGCCCAGCGGCACCACGGCCATGGTCAGGCGCGAGACGCAACTGGCCTTGCCATCATCGCTGCTCAGGCGGATATCCCATACCTGTGTAGTGCGCCCGATATGAATGGCCTTGGCCACCGCCGTCACCCGCCCGCTGCGCACGCCACGCAGGTGGTTGGCATTGACCTCAAGGCCCACGCAATAAAACTTGCTGGCATCGATGCACAGGTAAGCAGCCATGGAGCCGACGCTCTCGGCCAACACCACCGAGGCGCCACCGTGCAGCAGGCCGTAGGGCTGATGGGTGCGGTGATCGACCGCCATGCTGGCAGTGAGGGAGTGCTCGTCGAAGCTTTCGAAACGAATATCGAGCAACTCACCGATGGTGTTTTTCTGGATCGCGTTGAGTTGTTCGATATTCGGTTGGGTGCGCCACAGGCTCATAGGGTTGTCCTTGTTGGTTTTATTACGATCCTAATCCTGCCACAGAACGGTTTCAGCGCGCTCGCTCCAAGTATGCAAATGTGGCCCGTACGTCGACTCGATCACGTTGCGCTTGATCTTCAAGGTCGGCGTGAGAAAGCCGTTTTCCACCGCCCAGTTGTCTTTCACCACCACCAATTGGCGCAAGCGCTCATGTTTATCCAGCCCGGCGTTGACCTGTGCCAGCCAGTGGTCAAGGTGGGTTTCAAGCGTTTGGCGGGCTTGGCCCTGTGCCGACAACACGCATAGCCCGATCGGTGCGCCAAGCCCCTCGCCGACTACACACACCTGTTCGATGCGTGCATGTTCGGCCAGGCGATTTTCAATCGGCGCCGGGGCCACGTATTTGCCTTTGCTGGTCTTGAAAATCTCCTTGAGGCGCCCGGTCAAGCGCAGACGGCCGTCTGCGTCCTGCTCACCCTTGTCGCCGGTACGCAGGAAGCCATCTTCGGTAAGGGTCTCAGCGGTTTTTTGCGGGTCCTTGAAGTAGCCCAGCATGGTCGCGCCGCTGCGTACCTGCACTTCGCCTGATGGGTCGATGCGCACTTCTACGCCTGGGCAGGGCAGGCCAATCCAACCCAGCGTCTGTGCACCGGGGCGGCATACATGGGAATAGCCGCAGTTTTCGCTCATGCCGTACACCTCCAGCACGTCCAGGCCAAGGCGCTGATACCAACCCAGCAAGGCCTCGGGCACGGGTGCCGCACCGGACAGGGCAATACGCAGTGCATCCAGCCCCAGTCCCGCGAGCACTTTATGACCGACGCGCTTGCCGATAAAAGGCAGGCGTAACAGGGTGTCGAGGCGTTTTTCCGGGATCTTGGCATAGACACCCAACTGGAACCTGGTCCAGATACGTGGCACGCCAAACAAGGCCGTCGGCCGTGCCCTGCGCAAATCTTGCAGGAAGGTATCCAGGTTTTGCGCAAAAAATACGGTTTGCCCGGTGTAGATCGCCGCCATTTCCACAAACATGCGTTCGGCGACGTGGCACAGCGGCAGGTAGGACAGCAACCGATCGCCCTCCCCCAGGCCGAACAACTCGGTGCCGCGGGTGGCAGCGAAGCCCAGTGCCCCGAACGTTTGCATCACACCCTTCGGCAAACCGGTCGTCCCGGAGGTGTAGACGATGGTGGCCAGTGTCGAGCCAAGGGGTTCGGGGTGGTCCTGGATCGGTGAGCAGGCTTGCAGGTCCGCCCAGCTGAAATCGAACGTCCCCGCCGGGCACAGCGGCAGGCTAATGGTTGGCACACCCGCTGGCACACCCGGCGCCATTGCCGGCCAGTCATCGAGCTTGCCGATCAACGCCAACGCCGCCTCGGAATGGGTCAGCACATGGGCGACAGAGTCAGCGGTGAGGTTGGGATAAAGCGGCACCGAAACGTGCCCGGCCATCCAGATCGCCAGGTCGGCGATGATCCAGTGTGCGCAGTTTTTCGAGATCAGGGCGATGTGCGAACCTTGGGGCAAGTCACGTGCACGCAACCAGTGGGCAGCGCACCGGGCCTGGTGGCCGACATCGCCCCAGGTGAGGGTCTGCACCTCGCCACCGTCAATGGGCTGCACCAGAAAAACCTTACGCGGGTGCCGCGCTTCACGCTCGAAGAAGACCTGCAACGGCAAACGAAAAGCGACAGGCATGGGACGCGCTCCTTTGTGATCCGAGATACAGCCAACCAAGCACTTGCTTGGCTGACTGTATAGCACACACAAAGCCAACCATTTCTCAGGGAACACAGAACAGCCAACCGTAACCACGATGCGAAGCGAGCCGCTCTTGCTCTTGATCTGCTTTTGATCTCAGGCGCCCCGTCAAACCACGCTGGCCGGAATTCGACAGGGATTTGGGGGGTAAACCGGCAGGGATGCCGGTTTAGCCGCCCCGCGCCATGGATGGCGCGTGGCGGCGGCCCCCCAAATCCATGGCGGATTACGGGCACACCGAGCCTAAGCGAGGTGCCGAGTGGTGGGGCAAGAGCGCTTTGGTTACTTTCGCGCTTTTCGAAAGTGACCCGCTGTAAGAGCGGAACCAATATCAGCCGTTACCGCAGCAATAGATATGTACTCGGTCTGATCCAAGCCCCCCGTCGGCTACAAGGCCGCCTTCGCGAGCAAGCCCGCTCCCACAGTTGGATCATGGAGTGTCGGGCAGACAAGCGTCGATTGGCAGGTCGTCACGGGAGCAAGCTCCCTCGCCACAGGCCCAGCCTCGCCCCTTATGCCTCGGGATTCTTCACCCCCACCAGACTCATCAAACCCGCCAGCGGAAAATCCCCCTCAAGCTCCGCCAGGCTGGCCGTATACATCGGCTGTGGCTGGCGCTGATGCCCATGCTGCAAAAAGCTGATCAAACTGCCCACCAAAGGCTGATGGCTGACCAGCAACACGTTGTCATCAGTATCAAGCTCCCTCAGCACCTGCTGAACATCACCATCAGGCGTCAGCCACGGCACCGTGCGCACATCCGGCTCGAACCCCAAAACTCCGCGCACCAATTGAGCCGTCTGCTGCGCCCGCACATAAGGGCTGGCGATGATGGCACTGAGAGGCTGCCCGATCAGGTGCGCAGCGCTGAGCAATACTTCGGCACGGCCATGCTCGGTAAGATTGCGTTCAGCGTCCGTGCGGGCGTGCACCTGGGCCTCCCCGTGGCGCAAAACCCACAACTTCATAGCTTTGGCTCTTCATCACGCACCGGGTGCGGTGCTGGCGGCACGCTGTGGGCGGCTTCGCCTTCGGGTGCACGCGGGGCTGGCCAATCGGCAAACGGCCAAGGCTTTTGGTCGGTGTGGAAGCTACCGAAGCGGCCGATCTGCGCCAGGAACTGGCTGAGGCTATCGCCAAAATTCATCAGGCCCAGGTTCGGCGCACCGTAGACAAGCCGGTAAATCAATTGCACCACCACCAACGCGCCGAGCAGCAATTGCGCCACCTGCCACACCAGCGCAAACGCCAGCATCCACAGAATGCGCAAGGCAATCGACTCATATTTGGGGGCTGCTTTCGGATCGTTCATGGCGCGTTCCTCAGTTGAAACCACTGGTAGAAATAAAGTCGACATCGGTCTTGGGCTCGGCCCGCATCAGCAACTCGATGACCTGCTCCAAGGTGCGCCCTTCGAACAGGATCGCGTGCAAACCGGCGACCAGCGGCATATACACCCCCACTTCCTGGGCCTTGGCCTTCAATACCTTGAGGGTGTTGACCCCTTCGGCCACTTCACCCAGACGCGTCACAGCGTCTTCCAGGCTCAGCCCTTGGCCCAGGGCAAAACCTACCTGATAGTTGCGGCTTTTGGGCGATGAGCAGGTGACGATCAAGTCACCCACGCCCGCAAGGCCCAGGAACGTCATCGGGTTGGCACCCTGGTTCACCGCAAAGCGGGTCATCTCGGCCAGCGCACGGGTGATCAGCATACTCTTGGTGTTTTCACCCATGCCCAAGGCGACGGCCATGCCGGCAATGATCGCGTAGACGTTTTTCAACGCCCCGCCCAACTCGACACCAAAGCGATCGGCGCTGGCGTAGACCCGGAAGGTGCGGCCATGCAGCACGGCCTGTACCTGCTCACACAAGGCGTCGTCTTCACTGGCAACCACCGTGGCGGTCAAGGCGTGTTCGGCCACCTCCCGCGCCAGGTTCGGGCCGGACAGCACGCCAATGCGGGCCAGTGGGGCAATCTCGGTGAGGATTTCACTCATCAGTTTGAAGGTCTGGGCCTCAATGCCTTTGGTCAGGCTGACCAGCAACTTGCCTGCCAGGCGCTCGGCGTGCGGCGCCAGCACTGAGCGCAACGCACTGGAGGGCAGCGCGACGAAGCACAGGTCGCACGCAGTGAGCGTTTCCAGCAGGTCGGTAACCGGTTCGACAGCTGGATGAATCTTGATGCCTTTAAGGTAGCGGGGGTTTTCCCGGTGCACGCGAATGGCTTCAGCCTGCTCAGGGTCGCGCATCCACTGACGCACGGCGTGGCCGTTCTCGGCCAGCAGGTTAGCCACGGCGGTGCCAAAACTTCCGCCTCCCAGGACCGCAATAGGGCGCTGTTGAGTCATATGCAATCCGTTAATCCATACCAATGGCGATGGCGGCATTATACGGGCCGCCCGGCTTGCGGCCAGCCCCCGTATCAATTCGCGCACTTGTCGGAAAATGCCACGTTTGTACGAAGTAATTGCAAGTCCGACGACTGGCAAATAGCCCCACCTCAGTTAACATGGGCGGCTATCCGTCATTAACAAGGCCGTGCCGTGTACCTGGGCCCTCCTCCTCGCTCATCTCTATGGTTGATGCTGTTGTGCAGCGTACCTGCCCTGGCTGACGATCTGTTTCTCGACAGCCAGCCGCTGCCGCAGGTGTTGACCGCCACGCGCCTCAAGCAATCGGCCGCCGCCGTGCCCGGCAGTATGACGGTGATCGACAGTGAGCTGATCAAGGCCAGCGGCGCCCGGGACATCGCCGAACTGCTGCGCCTGGTGCCCGGGATGATGGTCGGCTATACCACCGGCAACCAGGCGTCGGTCAACTACCACGGCACCAGCGCCAGTGATGCGCGGCGGATGCAGGTGCTGATCGACGGGCGTTCGGTGTACCGCGCCGGCCTGGCCACGGTGGACTGGAGCGATATCCCGGTGGCCATGGAAGATATCGAACGCATTGAGGTATTTCGCGGCCCTAATACCGTCAGCTATGGCGCCAATGCACTGATGGCGGTGGTCAATATCCTCACCCGTTCCCCCGCCAACAGCCAGGGCTCGCGGGTGAAGGTCACCCGCGGCGAACGGGGGATCAACGACTTCTATGCCAGCCAGGGCGTGGGTTGGGAAACCGGCGATTTGCGCTTATCCCTGTCCGGGCAACAGGACGACGGTTTTGACAGCGACGCGGTCGGCGCCGACCGCCGTGACGGTCGCCGTCTCAACCGTTTCAGCCTGGCGGTGAGCCAGACGCTGAACGCGCAACAAAGTATCGACTGGCAACTCAATGCCAAGGAAGGCACCAATCAGCGCCCTTATACCTACACCCCGGTGTTTGACGGGATCAGCGAAGGCGGCAGCAATTCCGATGTTGTCGCCAAGGACTACGCTGGCTCTTTGCGCTGGAATTTCGACTTCAATCCCGATCACAGTCTGTATATCCAGGGTTCAGCCCAGCAATGGGACCGCCGACAGGTCTGGAAAGCCTGTGATGCCAAGGTCTCGTTCAGCCCGCAGCTGACCCAGTTGTGGCAACTGAACCCCAACTATGCCGAACTGTTGGCGCGGCACATGGACACCTACAGCCAAGGCTCTCCACCCCCGGGAAGCGCCGCCGAGCAGGCATTGGCCAACCAGGTGCTGGATCAATGGAAGAACCACGGCGGCAAGGACACCGTCTGCGGCGATATCGACCAAAGCACCCGCGAAAGCCGCTACGACGTGGAGATCCAGGACACCTTCAGCCTATCCGACAGCTTGCGCCTGGTCAGCGGCATCAACTATCGCTATGACCGCGCCGACTCGGACACCTACTTCAATGGAACCCTGGACGACACCACCTGGCGCCTGTTCGGGCACCTGGAATGGCGGGCCAGCGAACACTGGCTGCTGCAGGGTGGCGCCATGTACGAAGACAGTCACCTGAGCGGCGACTCACTGACGCCGCGTGTGGCGGTCAATTACCTGATCAACCCGCGTCACGGGTTGCGGGCGGTTTACTCCGAGGCGATCCGCTCGCCGGACATGTTCGAGAACAACGTCAATTGGAGCTACCGCGTCAACAACCTCAGCTCCCCGGCCTACGGACAAAACTCCGGGCAATATTTTGTCGTGACGCGCGGCCCTGGCGACCTCGACAAAGAGTTGATGCGCTCCCGAGAACTGGGCTACAACGGGTTCTTTGCCGACCTGGGGCTGAATGTCGACGTGAAGCTGTTCTATGACGAAATCACCGACATGATCAGCTCGCCGCTGCGCAACAACCAATACATCGCCAGCAACGCCAACAGCTCGCGCTTTACCGGTGCCGAATCACAGTTCGACTGGCGCATGAGCAACACCGACCGCCTGCGCCTGACCTACGCTTATGTCGACGCTACTTCCAGCAACCCACGGGACAAGGCGCAAACCGCGCGCAACAGCGGCTCGGCCGGTTGGCTGCGCGAGTGGGGCCAAGGGTGGTCCAGCGCCCTGTTCTACTATGGCGACGACGCTCTTAACCAGTATCGCTTCCAACGGGTCGACCTGCGGGTAGCCAAACGCATTGCCGTGGGCAAAACCAATGTGGAGCTGGCCGGCATGTTGCAGCAACGCCTTGATGACCAGCCCACCACCTGGGCCGACAATAATTACGACCATCGTCACGTTCTCTACTTCAGCGCCGAGCTGGACTTCTGACATGGCCGATCAGTCACGGATGACCCTCTTGCTGCTTTCACGATTGTGGCGCCGTGGCGTGCTGCTCGCGTGCCTGCTGCTGGCGGTGCCGGCGTGGAGTGCCGATATCCTGCTGACGGCTGCCGAAGACGGCGCCGGGGTGCAAGCCTTCACCCAGGCCCTTGCCCAGCAGCGCCCCGAGGACCGGGTCAGCTTCACCCTGCTCAAGGACTTGCCGGCACCAAGCAAGTTGCCCGCCGGCACTCGCTTGATCCTCCTGGACCTGCCCAGCCTCGATTGGCGCCTGCTGGATACCCAGGGACCGCCGACCCTGGTGCTGCGCATCAGCCGCCTGCAGGCGCGGCAACGCCTGGGTAATACGCACCCGGCCAAAATCAGCCTGCTATGGAGCGACCCGCCGCTGGAGCGCCAGTTGCGCCTGATCGCCGACACCCTGCCGCAGGCGCGACGCATCGGTGTGCTTTACGGTGCCGACAGTGAATTCCTGCTGCGCGAGCTGATCCGGTTTGCCACCCCCCTGGGCCTGGAAATCGTGCCTCAGCTCTGGGACAACACCAGTGACAGCCGCCCGCTGCAAACCCTGTTCAAGAACAGCGATGTGCTGCTCGGCCTTGACGACCCGCAACTGTACAACCCCAAAACGGTAAAGAACCTGTTGCTGAGCAGCTACGCCCAGCAACTGCCCCTGATAGGGCCCAATGCCGGGTTTGTCCGGGCCGGCAGCCTGGCCAGCACCTACAGCGATCAGCCCGACTGGCTTGCCGTGCTCGACCGCCTGCTGGATCACCCGCCGGCCAATTGGCCGCACACGTTGTACCCGCAACACTTCAAAGTCGTGGGCAACCCGCAAGTCGCGCGCTCACTGGGTATCGAACAGGTTGATGAAACCGCCGTCGCCGCCCGCTTGGCCGAAGGAGAGAAACGCCCATGACCTTGCGTCGCCGTTGGGATATCAACACCCGCACCCAGCTCATTACCCTGGGCCCCGCGTTATTGTTGACCCTGCTGTTGATCAGCTTCTTTACCTTCGTACGGATCCAGGATTTGCGCCAGGAGCTGGACCACACCGGCCAATTGATCGCCAACCAACTGGCGCCTGCGACTGAGTATGGAGTGATTTCCGGCAACAACGATGTGCTTGAAGCGCTGCTGCGTGCGACCTTGGCCACGCCTCACGTGCGCTTCCTGGAAATTCAGAACAGCGCCGAAAACATTCTGGTGTATGTCGAGCAGCCGTCGGAAAGACATGACCGCTCGCTGTCCGTGAAGGTGTTCCAGGCGCCAATCCGCCTGCAACACATCCAGCTCAACAATGACTTTTTCCAGGACAACCTCAACGAACCCAAGGCACCCCGAGCCGACTACCTGGGGCGGGTGATTGTCGGCATGTCCAATGACGCGTTCAGCCAGCGCCAGCAGGAAATCCTGTTCAAGGCCGGGATCCTGGCGCTGTTCGCCTTGCTGTTTACCTTCCTGCTGGCACGACGCCTGGCGGCAAGCCTGTCGCAACCAATAAGCGCGATGGGCCATGCGGTCAAGGCTATCCAGCAAGGCGATTACAAAACCCCGCTACCGATTGTCGATGACTCGGAGCTGGGTGACCTTTCGCGGCATATCAACAACCTGGCCGAAGGCCTGAACCAGGCCAGTCGCGAGCAGCAACAAGCCATGGCCCAGTTGATCCAGACCCGCGAGGAGGCCGAGCGTGCGAACAATGCCAAATCAGATTTCCTGGCGATGATGAGCCATGAACTGCGCACGCCCATGAACGGCGTGCTGGGCATGTTGCAACTGCTGGAAACCACCGACATGACTGCCGAACAGACCGAGTACGCGGCGCTGGCCTCCGAGTCCACCGAGCACCTGCTCAAGGTGATCAACGACATCCTCGACTTCTCACGCATTGAGCGCGCCGCCCTGGAACTGGAACATATTGCGTTCAACCTTGCCGACCTGATCAACAGTTGCGCCCAAGCCTTCCAGCACAGTGCCCAGCAACGCGGGCTGAGCCTGGAGCTGCCGATTCCTGCGGGCATGGAGGCTCTACGGGTGCGAGGCGATCCGACGCGGATCCGGCAGATCCTGGTAAACCTGATCGGTAATGCGTTGAAATTTACCGAACGCGGCAGCGTGACCGTCGAGCCCCATTGGCAAACCCTGGACCACGAACTGGTGTGGTTCACCTGCACCGTGCGCGACAGCGGTATCGGTATTTGCGCCGAACGCCTGGAGCTGATGTTCGATGCGTTCCAGCAGGCCGACAGCTCCATTTCCAGACGTTACGGCGGGACTGGCCTGGGCTTGCCCATCGCCCGCACCCTGGCCGAACGCATGGGTGGCACCTTGCGGGCCCAAAGCGAAGAAGGCCGGGGCTCGGTGTTTACCCTGGAAATCCCGCTGGCCATCGATCAGCAACAAGTACAGGCCATTACACCCGACGCCCTCGGCAAGGCCAGTGCCGGCGACGGACGCCACGTATTGCTGGTGGAAGACAACCCGGTCAACCGTACCGTGGTCGAAGCAATGCTGCGCAGCCTGGGCTTTGAAGTCAGCCTGGCCACCGACGGCGCCGAGGCGATCCGCAGCGCCGAGAGCCTGATCTTCACTGCTATCCTGATGGATTGCCGGCTGCCATTGATCGACGGCTACGAAGCCACTCGCCAAATTCGCCAACTGCCTGGCTGCGCCGATCTGCCGATCATCGCCCTGACGGCCAATGCCTTGCAGGGCGACCGCGAAGCCTGTCTGGCAGCCGGAATGAACGATTACCTGGCCAAGCCGTTCAAACGCACGGATTTGCAGCAAATCCTGCAACGCTGGGTGCAATAGCGCCGCGCCATCAACCAACTGCGACTGGCGTGAAAGACGAAAGTGCGGCAGTCTTAGGCACCCGAACGGGCCGATAAACAGGTCCGGTTTAAAATTTCAGTGAACAAGTGTACATTGAGTGCCTTGCCGCTGTGACTTTCACTACAACGCAATAGTCTATGTGTAGGCTGCCGCTATGAGGCATGAACGCTTCATTCGGTTCGGGAAGATTTGCCCAACCCAGCCGCATGGGATTATTGAGGAGCTCGCATGACCAAACAAAACGCCTTTACTCGGGAAGACCTGCTGCGCTGCAGTCGCGGTGAGCTGTTCGGCCCAGGTAACGCGCAACTGCCCGCCCCGAACATGCTGATGGTGGATCGCATCACCCATATCAGCGAAGAAGGTGGCAAGTACGGCAAAGGTGAATTGGTCGCCGAGCTGGATATCACCCCGGACCTCTGGTTCTTCGCCTGCCACTTCGAAGGCGACCCTGTGATGCCAGGCTGCCTGGGCCTCGACGCCATGTGGCAACTGGTCGGCTTCTACCTGGGCTGGCAAGGCCTGCCGGGCCGCGGTCGCGCCCTGGGTTCGGGTGAAGTGAAGTTCTTTGGCCAAGTCCTGCCGACCGCCAAGAAAGTCACCTACAACATTCAAATCAAGCGCGTCCTCAAGGGCAAGCTGAACCTGGCCATCGCCGACGGTTCGGTGACTGTCGACGGTCGCGAGATCTATACTGCCGAAGGCCTTCGGGTCGGCGTATTCACTTCCACTGACAACTTTTAAGGGTTATCCGCATGCGCCGCGTCGTTATCACTGGTCTGGGCATCGTTTCTTGCCTGGGCAATGACAAAGAGACCGTCACCGCTAACCTGCGTGCAAGTCGCCCTGGCATCCGCTTCAACCCGGAATATGCCGAAATGGGTCTGCGTAGCCAGGTTTCCGGCTCCATCGACCTGCCCCTCGAAGAACTGATCGATCGCAAGATCTATCGCTTCGTCGGCCACGCTGCCGCCTACGCCTACCTGGCCATGAAAGACGCGATCGCCGATTCGGGCCTGAGCGAAGACCAGGTTTCGAACGTACGCACCGGCCTGATTGCCGGCTCCGGCGGCGCATCGACCCTCAACCAGATGGAAGCGCTGGATATCCTGCGCGAAAAAGGCGTGAAGCGCGTTGGCCCGTACCGTGTCACGCGGACCATGGGCAGCACCGTTTCCGCCTGCCTGGCCACGCCATTCCAGATCAAGGGTGTGAACTACTCGATCTCCTCCGCGTGCGCTACCAGCGCCCACTGCATCGGGACTGCCGTTGAGCAGATCCAGCTGGGCAAGCAGGACATCGTATTCGCCGGCGGCGGTGAAGAAGAGCATTGGAGCCAGTCGTTCCTGTTCGACGCCATGGGCGCACTGTCCACCCAGTACAACGAAACCCCAGAGAAAGCCTCTCGCGCCTACGACGCCAAGCGTGACGGTTTCGTCATCGCCGGCGGTGGCGGCATGGTCGTGGTTGAAGAGCTGGAACACGCTCTGGCCCGCGGCGCCAAGATCTACGCGGAAATCGTCGGCTACGGCGCGACGTCCGACGGCTACGACATGGTTGCCCCAAGCGGCGAAGGCGCGATCCGCTGCATGCAGATGGCCATGTCCACCGTTGATACCCCAATCGACTACCTGAACACCCACGGCACCTCGACTCCGGTCGGCGACGCCAAGGAAATGGAAGGCGTGCGCGCGGTATTCGGCGACAAGGCTCCGGCCATCAGCTCTACCAAGAGCCTGTCGGGTCACTCCCTGGGCGCCGCCGGCGTTCACGAAGCGATCTACTGCCTGCTGATGATGGAAGGCAACTTCATGGCCGGCTCGGCCAACATCGACGAGCTGGACCCAGCCGTTGCTGATATGCCGATCCTGACCAAGACCCGTGAAGATGCAAAAATCGACACCGTGATGAGCAACAGCTTCGGCTTCGGTGGCACCAATGCCACCCTCGTGCTGAAACGCTGGCAGGGCAAGTAAGCCTCGCAGGTTGATCACATGAAAAAGCCCCGACTGGTTCGGGGCTTTTTTTTTGCGCTTTGATTTGAAACCGCGTCGCCTTCATCGCAGGCAAGCCAGCTCCCACCTTCGATCGCGTTCATCCTGAAGGAATGCAGTCCAGTGTGGGAGCTGGCTTGCCTGCGAATGGGTCAACCCGGTTCCCCGCCCTACACCGAAAACCGCGCCACCATCGAATTCAGGTCCACCGCCAACCGCGACAACTCCTGGCTCGCCGCGCTGGTCTGGTTCGCCCCGGCAGACGTCTGGTGCGCCAGGTCGCGAATATTCGTCAAGTTACGATCCACCTCCCGCGCCACTGCTGCCTGCTGCTCCGAAGCACTGGCAATCAACAGGTTGCGCTCGTTGATCAGGGTGAATGCCGAGGCGATCTCTTCCAGCGCCGTGCCGGCAGACTTGGCGATATCCAGCGTGGAACGCGCCCGCGTGTTGCTCTGTTGCATGGAACTGACGGCCTGGTCGGTGCCCTGCTGAATCCCACTGATCATCTGCTCGATTTCCTGGGTCGACTGTTGCGTGCGATGGGCCAAGGCACGCACTTCATCGGCCACTACCGCAAAACCGCGCCCGGCATCCCCGGCTCGCGCCGCTTCAATGGCCGCGTTCAGTGCCAGCAGGTTGGTTTGCTCGGCAATCGAGCGAATCACGTCCAGGACTTTACTGATGCCATAGACCTTTTGCGCCAGCGCCTCGACCTGGGTCACATTGGCGGTCACATCGGTAGCCAGGGCTTCAATCGACACCACCGTCTGCTGCACCTGCTCACGGCCCTGCTGGGCAATGCGGTCAGAATCGCGTGAAGCATGGGACGTGGCCACCGCGTTGCTCGCCACCTCTTCCACCGCCGCCGTCATCTGGTTGACCGCCGTGGCCGCCTGTTCGATCTCCTGGTTCTGCTGATGCAGGCCGCGCGTGGCATCCTCCGTCACGCAACTGAGTTCTTCGGAAGCAGAAGCCAATTGGTTGGACGATTCAGCAATGCGCCGGATAGTATCGCGCAGATTCTCTTGCATGCCCTTGAGAGCCTGCTGCAAACGCGCCGGCTCATCGCTGCCGCTCACGCGGATCTCACCGGTCAGGTCGCCGCTGGCCACGCCCTGAGCTACTTTCAGCGATTGGGCCAGCGGTAGCACGATGCTGCGGGTCAGCCAGACCGCCAGGCCAATGGTGATCAATGCCGTGAGGATGATCATGCCAATCACCCCGGTACGCGACTGACTGAAAACGCTTTGCGCGAGGCTGGCCGCCTGGTTGGCACTGGTTTTATTGAGGGTGACCAGATCGCGCAACGTGACGGCGATTTGATCGGCGAGCTGATTCATCTCACCGTTGGCCACTTTGATCGCTTCATCGAGCCGGTTGGCCTTGGAAAACGCCATTACCTGATCCTGACGTTGCAGGTATTGCTGTTCCTGGGCCTTGAAACGATCGAACAGCGTGCGCTCTTCAGGGAGCACGATCAGCCCTTCGTAGAGGGCTTGCGCATGGGGCATGCCATTCTTGAGGTCGGTCAGTTTCTGCTCGTTTTGTGCCAGCGCCTGCGGATCGCGGTTAACCAACAAGCGCAGGGTCAGCGCACGCACGCGCAGCAGGTCCTGATTCATCTCCCCCACCGCCATGACGCTGGGCAACCAGTTGTTCTCTACCTGGTCCGACTGCTGGCGCATATTGGCCATCTGCAACAGGGCAAAGCCGCCCAACGCGAATACCATCAAGGCCAGCACGCCAAAGCCCAAGCCGGCGCGAGGCGCGATATTCAAACTACGGATATTCATGCCTGGATTCCTTCCAAAAAAGTACTGCATCCACCTGCAGTGTGGTCTTGGAAGTTATCGGCACCCTCCGCCATTTATGTAAGACGAAAACGCGATATCAATGCACCTGACCATTGCCAGGCGGCTTGGGCAGGATGGCAAGGAAATTATCCCGCGCCACCTTGTGCGCCACCTCCTCGGGCAATGCATCGAGGAAGGGCTCGAAGCGACGCATCTCCTTACCTAACTTATTGAAACGCCCTACCACGTCAGATCCCAGCATAAAGCGCTCAGGGAAGCGCTCCACCAGCTTCACCCACTCCTGCCGAGGCTGACCCGCCTCATCCAGCAGATAGGGCGTGAGCATGCTCCAGGACAGGTCGATATACAGGTTGGGGTACGCCTCGAGCATGCGGTTCAAGGTGGGCAGCAAAAAGTCCATCTGCACCTGATGCCGGTGAATTTCCTTGCTGGTGCCAGCATGGGCCCAGATAAAGCGCGTATGCGGGTGGTTACGCAACGGCTCTTCGACTTCCGCCAGGTACAGTGGGTTACGCTCTCGCTTGGAAGTGATGTTGGAGTGCAGCATCACGGGCAGGTCGTTTTCGGCGGCCAGGTGGTAGATACGCGTCATGGCTTCGTTGTTGGCGCGGGGCGTGTCGCCTGAGGTCAGGGCGGTAAGGTCGTCATGGCGGGTAAACACTTCACCGATACCCTGCCACAGGCCGGGGTTGAGGTCGATCATGCGCTGGATATGGGCAGCGGAGTTCTTGTCGTTGGGGTTGAAGCCGGCCAGGAACGGGTGAAAGTGCTGGCGCTGCTCGGGGGTCAGCTTATTGACCGCTGCCGCGACAATCACATCGGTGGCGCTGTACCAATAGGCATCGGCGTCATCACCAGCGTAGTAGCGGGGGCGCTTGGGCTCGTCTTCGTGCCATTTCTTGGCCACGGGGATGCCGGAAATCATTACATGTTCGATGCGGTTCTCGGACATCGCCTTGAGCAGTTTGTCCATGCCTGCCGTTTCCTGGAAAAAATCCACGTAATGCATGTGCGCGTCACTGTAGGCATAGTCGCGGGCATGCGCGGCAAGGCTGCTGGCAGCGAGCAACAAGGCAAGACTCAGGCGGGTCCGAAGCACGGTGAAACCTCAATCAGGGCTGATACGGGTAGACCTTGCGCCTACCTTCGAGGTTCAGCGCGGAAAAACTGGAACACTTGGGCGCCAGCATGCTCTATAACTGCATGACCTTCATCCTGCCCCTTGAGAGGTTCGCCATGCCTGTTACCGTTAATACATTGAACGCTGAAAACTTCCGTCACAGCGTCAATATCAATCACCACGAACTGTTTACCGACCTGCCAAAGAGCCTGGGTGGCGACGACTCGGCGCCCTCTCCCCACGACTATTTCGATGCTGCGCTGGCGTCATGCAAAGCCCTGACGGTCAAGCTCTATGCGCAGAAGAAAGATATCCCGCTCACCGGCGTGACCGTTGAAGTGACCCACGACGCCGCCGAAGAGCAGAAAGGCAAATACAAACTCAGCGTCAAATTGACCCTCAAGGGTGTGCTGAGCGATGAGCAGCGCGAGGAGTTGCATCGCGTTGCGGACAAGTGCCCGGTACACAAGCTGATGACCACCGCCGAAATCAGCATCGAGACGAAATTATCGGAAGGTGCCTTCAGCGCATAGCGCCAACGTCCCATCGGGCGGGTTATGCTCAGACGCATCCAACCCGCTCAGACAGGGATGCACCATGACCACCCTTACCGTGATCCGCCCCCGCGCCGAAGATGTCGAAGGGCAGCCGATCCTGCGCCCGCTGCCTTCCCGTGAATGCCGTAGCGTCGGGCCCTTTGTGTTTTTCGACCATATGCTGCCCACCGCCTATGCACCGGGTACCGGCATGAATATCCGCCAACATCCGCATATCGGCCTGTCTACCCTCACCTACCTGTTTGAAGGCGCCTTGCAGCACAAGGACAGCCTCGGCTCGGATCAGGTGGTGCAGGCCGGCGATGTCAGCTGGATGACCGCTGGCAGCGCGATTGCCCATGTCGAGCGTACCCCCGAAGCGCTCAAGGCCAGTGGTTTCAACCTGCACGGCCTGCAGGTGTGGCTGGCCTCCCCCAAGGACCACGAGACCGGCCCCGGCCATTACAGCCATCACCCGGCGGCGAGCTTGCCGGTGAGCGATAACCTGGGCGTGCAGGTGCGCCTGATTGCCGGTGATGGTTTCTGTCTCAAGTCACCAGTGCCGGTGCTCTCGCCGACGTTGTATGCCGAGGTGCAGATGCAAACAGCCACCACCTTGCTGATCCCCGATGAGCATGAGGAGCGCGCGGTGTATGTGCTGGAAGGTGAGGCGCAGCTCGACGGTGAGCCGCTGGCAGTGCATAGCCTGGTGGTATTGCCGCCAGGGCAAGAGATGACATTGTTTGCCGAAACCGACTGCCACGTGGTGGTGTTTGGCGGGGCGCCGCTGGACGGGCCGCGGCGGATCAACTGGAATTTCGTGGCGAGCGATCCGGCAGTGATCGAGCACGCCAGACAGCGCTGGGCTGCTGGGGACTGGCCGAGGGTGCCGGGGGAGTCAGAACGAATTGAGTTGCCTGTGAAATAGCTATCGCAGGCAAGCCAGCTCCCACACTGGATGGGTGTACACCTTAAAATGTGGGAGCTGGGCATGCCCGCGATGGCGTCAGGTCAGGCGCCGCAGAGTCAGCCCTTGAACACTTCATCCAACAGGTTATGCATCGACTGGAAAGCCCGCGCAGCGGTCTTCGCGTCGTACATCATCTTGCCTGGCACATTGGCATGGGGATCGGTGAAGGAATGCACTGCGCCGCCGTAGCTCAGCAACTGCCAATCCACACCCGCTGCGTTCATTTCCCCTTCGAACGCTGGCAGTTGCTCTTTGGGCACCAATGGATCGGACGCACCATGCAATACCAACACTGAACCCTTGATGTTTTTCGCATCCGCCGGGTTCGGCGTGTCGAGGGTACCGTGGAAAGAGACAGCCGCCTTCACCGGCGCACCGGTACGTGCCAATTCCAGAGCGCAGCAACCGCCGAAGCAGAAACCGAAGGTTGCCAGCTTCGACTTATCAACGGCTGCCTCGGTCTGGCCTTGCAGTTGCTCGAAGGCCGCCTGCATACGCTTGTTCAACAATGGACGATCATTTTTCAACGGCATCATCGCTGCGCCGGCTTCATCGCCATTGGTCGGGCGTACAGTTTGCCCATACAAGTCGGCAATCAGCACCACGTAGCCTTTGCCGGCAACACTCTTGGCGATTTCTTCGGCACCCGCACTCACGCCCATCCAGTTCGGTGCCATCAGCAGCCCCGGCAGCGGGCCCTTGTGGCTGGCATCGAACGCCAGGCGGCTTTCATAAGACTGGCCATCAATCTGATAGACCACGGAACGTACTGTGACTTGGCTCATCATTTTCTCCAGTTGAGGAGGATTAACGAAAAAACCCGCCGAAGCGGGTTTTTTCTACAACGGTGTTAAACCGACAATTCAACCAACAGCTTGTTCAGTCGGCGCACATAGGCGGCCGGGTCTTTGAGGCTGTCGCCAGCGGCCAGAGCCGCTTGGTCGAAGAGGATGTGCGACAGGTCGCCAAACCGCTCTTCGCTCTGCTCGCCATCGAGTTTCTCGATCAGCGGGTGAGCCGGGTTGAATTCGAAGATCGGCTTGGAGTCCGGGACCTTCTGGCCGCTGGCTTCAAGGATCTGACGCATCTGCATGCCCAGGTCCTGCTCGCCAATGGCCAGGATCGCCGGGGAGTCGGTCAGGCGGTGGGAAACACGCACTTCACTGACTGCTTCGCCCAGGGACGCCTTGATCCGTTCAACCAGGCCCTCTTTGGACTTGGCGACTTCTTCGGCGGCTTTCTTGTCTTCCTCGGAATCCAGGTTGCCCAGGTCCAGGTCGCCACGGGCAACGTCAACGAACGACTTGCCGTCGAACTCGGTGAGGTAGCTCATCAGCCACTCATCGATACGGTCGGTCAGCAGCAGCACTTCGATGCCTTTCTTGCGGAAGACTTCCAGGTGCGGGCTGTTTTTAACCTGCGCGTAGGTTTCGCCAGTCAGGTAGTAGATCTTGTCCTGACCTTCCTTGGCGCGTGCCAGGTAGTCAGCCAGGGACACAACCTGCTCGCCGTCTTCGCCCTGAGTCGAAGCAAAACGCAGCAGGCCGGCGATTTTTTCCTTGTTGGCAAAGTCTTCCGCCGGGCCTTCCTTCATCACCTGACCGAAGTTTTTCCAGAAGCTCTTGTATTGCTCAGGCTCGTTCTTCGCCAGTTTTTCCAACATGTCGAGCACACGCTTGGTCAGCGCCGACTTCATGGAGTCGATGATCGGGTCTTTTTGCAGGATTTCCCGCGACACGTTCAGCGACAGGTCGTTGGAGTCGACCACGCCCTTGATAAAGCGCAGGTACAGCGGCAGGAAGGATTCCGCCTGGTCCATCACGAACACGCGCTGCACGTAGAGCTTCAAGCCCTTCGGCGCTTCGCGCTGGTACAGGTCGAACGGAGCACGGGCCGGTACGTAGAGCAGCGAGCTGTATTCCAGCTTGCCTTCAACCTTGTTGTGGCTCCAGCTCAGCGGGTTTTCGTAGTCGTGGCCGATGTGCTTGTAGAACTCCTGGTATTCCTCGTCCTTGATCTCGGTACGCGGACGGGTCCACAGGGCGCTGGCGCGGTTGACGGTTTCCCATTCCTCGGCAGGCTTCTCTTCGCCTTCGGCAGCCGTCTGTTCTTTCGGCAGCTCGATCGGCAAAGCGATGTGGTCGGAGTATTTCTTGATGATGTTGCGCAGGCGCCAGCCATCAGCGAATTCGTCTTCACCGGATTTCAGGTGCAGCACGATGCGGGTACCGCGATCTGCCTTGTCGACAGTGGCAATTTCAAACTCGCCCTCGCCTTTGGACGCCCAATGCACGCCTTCGCTGGCGTCGAGGCCGGCACGACGGCTGAATACTTCAACCTTGTCGGCAACGATGAAGGCCGAATAGAAGCCCACGCCGAATTGGCCGATCAGATGAGAGTCTTTTTTCTGGTCGCCCGACAGGTTCTTCATGAAATCTGCGGTGCCGGATTTGGCGATGGTACCCAAGTGGGTAATCGCGTCTTCACGGCTCATGCCGATACCGTTGTCTTCGATCGTGACGGTCTTGGCGTCCTTGTCGTAGCTCACACGGATTTTCAGTTCCGCGCCACCTTCCAGCAACTCAGGCTTGGACAGGGCTTCGAAACGTAATTTGTCGACAGCGTCAGAGGCGTTCGAGATCAATTCGCGAAGGAAGATTTCCTTGTTGGAATACAGCGAATGGATCATGAGGTGCAGCAGTTGCTTCACCTCGGTCTGGAAGCCCAGGGTTTCCTTTTGAGTTTCCACACTCATGGTCATCAAACTCCAATTGGATGGCAGTGGCCGCGCCCGAAAGGGTTGGCGGCGGGTTGTCATCAAAGTTGGGGGCTAAGACCGGGATTTCAAGGGCGGGCCAATTCCTCAATCTTGAAATGTGCGCGGGCGGTGGCAATCGGCTCGGCCTCGGTGGTTTGCCAGGCGGTGATCGCCACATTGGCGACGCGCCGGCCCTGGCGGCACACCTGGCATTTGGCGTAAGTGTCGCGAAACTGGCCGGCGCGCAGGTAATCCAGGGAAAAATCGATGATTTTTGGCAGGCCCGGAGCCCCGGTAAATACCCTTAGATGCAGGGCCGCCGACAGCTCCATGAAGCCGGCGATCACCCCGCCGTGCAACGCTGGCAATATGGGGTTACCAATATTGTCCTTGTTGGCCGGCAGGCGAAACAGCAGCTCATCTCCCAGACGGGTGCATTCGATGCCGATCAGCTTGGCGTAGGGCACCAAGCCCAGCAGGGCGTCGTAGTTGCCACGCTCGAGAGCCTGCTCCAGACGGGTCTTGAATCGATGCGTCATGCCTGCTCTCCCTTGATCGTGCTGCCCAGCCCTTGCGTACCTTTTAGGCGCTTGCCCATACGCATGAACGTGCCCACCACATGGGCGATGGGTTGTTGCGGGTCATCCTGATAGGCGAACCCGCGCGTGAAGATCACATCGGTGGTCACCCGGTAACATTGCGCGAAGCCATACACCGGCTTGTGCGGCTCGGCTGCACGCATGTAGTCGATACGCAGGTCCAGGGTCGGGCACACCTCGAATTCGGATAATACGCACAAGGTGGCCATGCCGCAGGCTGTGTCCATCAACGAGGTCAGGGCGCCACCATGAATCACGCAGGTTGCGGGATCAGCAACAAGATGTGGCCCATACGGCAACACCAGGGTCATGCCCTCCTCGCTTGCAGCGTGGACAGCCACACCCAGCACCTGACAATGGCGCAGCGCCGAGACAAAGCGCGCAGCACGCTCTAACAAGGGGTTTTCGGTCATTGTTTTTAGACTCTTATTAGTGTGAAAGCAGCGGACTAAATCGCCGGAAAAAGTTTTTGTGCGAAAAGCGTTATATATCTGTGGGACAAAAGGAACTAATGCTGGCCCCTTGGGTTCGAAAGGCCAGTAGATATCTTCAATAAGGAGAAACACCCCATGCGCAAGACATTAGCTATTTCCATGATGCTGGCCGCTGCACTCGGTCTGGCTGCCTGCGACAAGAAATCCGAAGACAAAGCCCAAGATGCCGCTGCACATTCTGAGCAAGCACAGCAAGACATGGCTAAAGCACAGGATAAAGTGAACGACGCTGCGAAAGAAAACGCCGAAGCTGCCAAAGCTCAGGCTGAATCGAACGCCGAAGCTGCAAAAGAAGCTGCACCTGCCGCACCTGCAGAACCTGCCAAGCAGTAATTGCCGGTTGTGAACCTGTAGTGCTGCAAAAGAAAGCCCGCTTATAAAGCGGGCTTTTCTTTGCCTGCTGTTTTATCCGGCCTTTAAGAAACACTCTCTTTTGCAGCATCCGAAGCTTGCATATTAGTAGGGGTATACACCATCACCTGCAAGACGTCGGAGTGAAACTCGCGGCGATAAAGCACCAATACCACCCCGCTGCTCATCAACATGAACAACCAAGGGCTGACAAACCAGGCCAGCATGGTCATGCCGAAGTAATAAGCGCGCAGCCCAAAGTTGAACTGGTTGGCCGCCATCGAAATCACCCGCGCCGCCCGCAAGGCAAATGCATTGCGCTCCTGCTCCGACACGTGCCGCTCACCAATCATCGGCGCCGAGCCCACCAGCACCGCAGCGAAGTTGTACTGACGCATGCACCAGCTGAAAGTAAAAAACGCATAGACAAATACCAGGGCCAGGCACAGCAACTTGATCTCCGACATGCCTTGGGAGGCCTGCTGCACCATAGGAATGTCTGCCAGCAACGACACCGCCCGCTCGGAAGCACCGAGCACGGTCAGAATACCCGCAAGGATGATCAAGGTGCTGGAGGCAAAGAACGAGGCATTACGTTCCAGGTTGCCGATCACGCTGGCATCGGCGATACGGTTATCGCGCAACAACATGCGACGCATCCAGTCTTCGCGGTACAGGTGCAATACGCTGGCCAGGCAGGCCGTATCCCGGGCTTTCCAGGTGGCATAACGGGTATAGCCACCCCAGCACAGGATGAACCAGAGGGCGGCAAGCAGATGGACTTGATTGGTTTCGACGAACGACATGCGGGTCCTTGTACACAGGATGATAGGGCCGACACGGTCCAAATGTGGGAGCTGGCTTGCCTGCGATAGCGTCTTTGCAGTCACCACCGCGCCAACCGATGTACCGCCATCGCAGGCAAGCCAGCTTCCACACCGACCGGTGTTTTCAACTTGAGATTTTTGACGCCTTCCCCAAAAAAAAGACACTGCCATCGACTCAAAAAAATGCCCCGTATCGTTTGATACGGGGCATTTCAGTGCAGCACAAACCGCGGGTTATGCGACGGCTTCGCTACGCTTGCCCAGCATACGGTCGATCACCACGGCCACCACCAGCGTCATCACTGATGGCACCAACCACGCCAAGCCTTGCTCGCTCAGCGGCAAGTTTGCCAATTGTGTAGGCATCCAACCCGCCAGGCCCGCGCCCTTGAGTGCGTCGATACAACCAAAGATGAATGACACCAACATCACCGGGCCGACGATACGGCCCTGTTCCTGCCAGAAGCCTTTGCAGAAACTCAGGGCTACCAGCACGATGCACGGCGGGTAGATCGCTGTAAGCACCGGAATCGAGAACGCGATCAGTTTGGTCAGGCCCAGGTTGGACACGAACAGCGAGAACAACGCCAGAATCACCACCAGTGTCTTGTAGGACAGCGGCAGGATTTTGCTGAAGTACTCGGCGCAGGCGCAGGTCAGGCCGACGGCAGTGACCAGGCACGCCAGGGAGATCAGCACGGCGAGGAAGCCGCTGCCCAGGGAGCCGAAGGTGTGTTGCACATAAGCGTGCAGTACGGCTGCGCCGTTGCTGGCACCGGCAGCCACGGCATGGCTGCCCGAACCCAGGCGGAACAGGCTGATGTACACCAGCGCCAGGCCCACGCCGGCAATCAGGCCGGCGATAATGGCGTAACGGGTGATCAATTGGGGCGACTCGACACCCCGTGAACGGATCGCGTTGACGATCACGATGCCGAACACCAGCGCACCCAGCGTATCCATGGTCAGGTAACCATTGATAAAGCCCTGGGAGAACGGTGCGGCCACGTATTCCGGCGTAGCGACGCCCACTTCACCGGCCGGCAACGCAAACGCGGCAATGCCGAGGATGGCCAGGGCGATGATCTTCAGCGGCGCGAGGAAGCGGCCCACGGTGTCCAGCAGTCGACCTGGGTACAGGGACACAAAGAACACCACCAGGAAATACACCGAGCTGTAGAGGAACAGCGCCAACGGGCTTTCACCGGTCAGTGGCGCCAGGCCCACTTCGAATGACACGGTCGCAGTACGCGGGGTAGCGAACAGCGGCCCCACCGCCAGGTACGCCGCCGCCGCCAGCAGGCCACCGGCGATCTTGCCGATCGGGCTGCTCAGCGCATCCATGCCACCACCGACCTTGGCCAGGGCAATCACGGTGACCACCGGCAAACCGACCGCGGTGATCAAAAAGCCAAGCGCCGCCATCCAGACATGGGGCCCGGACTGCAAACCCACGATAGGCGGGAAGATGATGTTGCCAGCGCCCACGAACAGGGCAAAGGTCATAAAGCCCAGCGCCAGGATATCCTGGCTTTTCAACACTTTCATTTGAGGAAATACCACACTACTGAATCGGAATTTAGAGAGGGCTTCCCTATGGATGAGGGAAATGCTGCCGGCCCTTATGGGGACCGACCGGTCTAGCGCGCAGCTTCCTTTTGGGATGCGGACGCATAAAGAGGCGGCTAGAGTACAGAATCAGGCTGACAAACGCACTGTTGCGGGGCGAACTGTCCGATAAGCGACATTTGAATGTCGCGTTTTCATACTTAATTGGGCAATGCTGGCCCCTGTGGGAGCTGGCTTGCCTGCGATGGCATCGACTCGATGTGTCTGATGCACCGAGGTGCCTGCATCGCAGGCAAGCCAGCTCCCACACGGGACCAAGTACATCCTCACTCTATTTCAGAATGCACAAAGGCCACCCGAAGGTGGCCTTTGTGTGGTGAAGCGTCAGCTAAGCGCGAGGCTTACTTGACAGCCCAACCGGTCAGCTCGGCCAGGGCCTTGCCGATGTCTGCCAGCGAACGCACGGTTTTCACACCTGCGTCTTGCAGTGCAGCGAACTTCTCGTCTGCAGTGCCTTTGCCGCCAGAGATGATTGCGCCAGCATGGCCCATGCGCTTGCCCGCAGGGGCAGTCACACCAGCGATGTAGGAAACAACCGGCTTGGTCACGTGTGCCTTGATGTAGGCAGCCGCTTCTTCTTCAGCCGAACCGCCGATCTCACCGATCATCACGATCGCTTCGGTCTTCGGGTCTTCCTGGAACAGCTTCAGGATGTCGATGAAGTTGGAGCCTGGGATCGGGTCACCGCCGATGCCGACGCAAGTCGACTGACCGAAACCGGCGTCAGTGGTCTGCTTCACAGCTTCGTAGGTCAGGGTGCCGGAACGGGAAACGATACCGACCTTGCCTGGCAAGTGAATGTGACCTGGCATGATGCCGATCTTGCATTCGCCTGGAGTGATCACGCCTGGGCAGTTAGGGCCGATCAGGACTACACCCAGTTCGTCGCACTTAACTTTAGCGTCCAGCATGTCCAGGGTAGGAATGCCTTCGGTGATGCACACGATCAGCTTGATGCCGCCGAATGCCGCTTCCAGGATCGAGTCCTTGCAGAAAGGAGCTGGAACGTAGATCACGCTGGCAGTGGCGCCAGTGGCTTCTACCGCTTCTTTCACGGTGTTGAACACTGGCAGGCCCAGGTGCTCGGTGCCGCCTTTGCCCGGAGTTACGCCACCAACCATCTGGGTGCCGTATTCAATGGCTTGCTGGGTGTGGAAACTACCTTGCGAACCGGTAATACCCTGGCAGATAACTTTGGTGTCTTTATTGATCAGGACGCTCATTACTTGCCCTCCGCAGCTTTGACAACTTGTTGAGCAGCGTCGGTCAGGCTGGTAGCCGCGATGATGTTCAAACCGCTTTCTGCCAGTACTTTAGCGCCCAGTTCAGCGTTGTTACCTTCAAGGCGAACAACAACCGGGATTTTAACGCCGACTTCTTTCACTGCACCGATGATGCCTTCGGCAATCATGTCGCAACGAACGATGCCGCCGAAGATGTTGACCAGTACTGCTGCGACGTTGGAGTCGGACAGGATGATCTTGAACGCTTCGGTAACGCGTTCCTTGGTAGCGCCACCACCTACGTCGAGGAAGTTGGCTGGCTTGCCGCCATGCAGGTTGACGATGTCCATGGTACCCATGGCCAGGCCGGCACCGTTGACCATGCAGCCGATGTTGCCTTCCAGGGCCACGTAGTTCAGTTCGAACTTGGCAGCGTGCGCTTCGCGCGGATCGTCTTGCGACGGATCGTGGAAAGTCTTCAGCTTGGGCTGACGGTACATGGCGTTGGCGTCGATGTTGATCTTGGCATCAAGGCAATGCAGGTCGCCGTCAGCCTTGATCACCAGCGGGTTCACTTCCAGCAGGGCCAGATCGTGATCCTGGAACAGTTTGGCCAGACCTACGAAGATCTTGGCGAACTGGGCAACTTGCTTGCCTTCCAGACCCAGCTGGAACGCCAGTTCACGACCCTGGAACGGCTGTGCGCCAACCAGTGGATCGATAGTGGCCTTCAGAATTTTTTCTGGGGTTTCGTGAGCGATTTTCTCGATGTCCACGCCACCTTCGGTGGAAGCCATGAACACGATGCGACGGCTCGAACGGTCAACGACAGCGCCCAGGTACAGCTCTTTAGCGATATCAGTGCACGATTCAACCAGGATCTTGGTGACTGGCTGGCCATTGGCATCAGTCTGGTAAGTCACCAGACGCTTGCCCAGCCACTGCTGTGCGAAGGCCTTGGCGTCTTCTTTGCTGCGAACCAGCTTAACGCCGCCCGCTTTACCGCGACCACCGGCGTGGACCTGGGCTTTGACAACCCACTCGCTGCCACCGATTTTGTCGCAAGCTTCTGCTGCTGCTTCCGGGGTGTCTACTGCGTAGCCCTTGGAAACTGGCAGGCCGTATTCAGCGAACAGCTGCTTACCCTGATACTCGTGAAGATTCATGCTTTTTACCGTCTTCGTTAGGTACTGCGCATTCGGCGCTGCGCTCATTATGAGTGCCGCACCACCTGTGACTGCTGCTTGCGCAACTTGCGGGGCTTATGGCCCGTAAAGCTGCGCAAGGCTGCGTCCAGCGGATATTCCGCGGTGAGTCTTGCGCGCAAGGCTCACGACGGGCAACTCCGCCGTGGTTTCTTATTATCTCGCTTAGCGCTTCTTCTTGTTGGCGATGTGGATGGCACCGCCATTCACTGCCAACGCTGCTTCGTGCAACGCTTCGGACAGGGTCGGATGGGAGAAGACCATCATACCCAGGTCCTCGGCACTGGTGCCGAATTCCATACCGATCGCGCCTTGCTGAACCAGTTCTGCAGCGCTTGGGCCAATCACGTGGACGCCCAATACGCGGTCAGTCTTGGCATCAGCGATGACTTTGACAAAACCACCGGTGTCGTTGGCTGCCATGGCACGGCCGGAAGCGGCGAACGGGAAGGTGCCGACGTTAACTTCAACGCCTTCAGCTTTCAACTGCTGTTCGTTCTTGCCGACCCATGCGATTTCCGGGTGGGTGTAGATAACCGACGGGATCAGGTCGTAGTTCATCTGGGTCTTGTGACCCTTGATGCGCTCGACGACCATGATGCCTTCCTCGGAAGCCTTGTGGGCCAGCATCATGCCACGAACCACGTCGCCGATCGCATATACGCCCGGTACGGTGGTTGCGCAGTGATCATCAACGTGGATGAAGCCACGCTCGTCGATGTTCACGCCGCTGTCGGAAGCCAGCAGGTCGTTGGTCACTGGACGGCGACCAACGGCAACGATCAGCTTGTCGAAGGTGATGGTCTGCTCGCCGTCTTTATCGGTGTAGGTCACCACGACTTCTTCGCCGTTGACCTTGGAGCCGGTGACACGGGCGCCGAGCTTGATGTCCAGACCTTGTTTGGTCAGGGTTTTCAGCGCCTCTTTGGAGACTGCAGTGTCGGCCGCCAGCAGGAACGTGTCCAGGGCTTCCAGCACGGTGACTTCAGCGCCCAGACGGGACCATACCGAACCCAGTTCCAGACCGATTACGCCAGCGCCGATCACGCCCAGGCGCTTAGGCACAGCCTGGAATTCCAGGGCGCCAGTCGAATCAACGATCACGTTGTTGTCAACTGGAGCAGGCGGAATGTCGATTGGACGCGAGCCAGGAGCCAGGATCACGTTTTCGGCTTCGATGACTTCAACCGAACCGTCTGGCTTGGTGACTTCGACTTTCTTGCCGGCCAGCAGCTTGCCGTGACCCTGAATGGAAGTCACACCGTTGGCCTTGAACAAGGTGGCAACGCCGGAAGTCAGGCCTTTGACGATGTTGGCTTTACGGCCGACCATTGCTGGCACGTCCATGGTCACGCCAGCATGGTTGATGCCGTGGATCGCGAAGCCGTCTTGGGCTTCGTGGAATTTCCAGGAGCTGTCCAGCAGCGCCTTGGAAGGAATGCAACCAACGTTCAGGCAGGTACCGCCCAGCGCCAGTTTGCCTTCCTTGTCGGTGTACTTTTCGATGCAAGCAGTCGAGAGGCCCAGTTGCGCAGCCTTGATGGCGGCAACATAGCCGCCAGGGCCTGCACCAATCACTACAACGTCAAATTTCTGTGTCATGAAAATAGATCCTCTATTTGCGACAAGCTTCTAGCCACAAGCTGCAAGCCAAGCTGCTTTTTCCTACAGCTTGTAGCTCGCAACTTGCAGCTGCTTCTATCAGATGTCCAGGAGCAGGCGAGCCGGGTCTTCCAGCAGGTTCTTGATGGTCACCAGGAACGTCACGGCTTCTTTACCATCGATCAGGCGGTGATCGTAAGACAATGCCAGGTACATCATTGGGCGGATCACGACCTGGCCGTTGATGGCCATCGGACGCTGGATGATGTTGTGCATGCCCAGGATCGCGGCTTGCGGTGGGTTGACGATCGGCGTCGACATCATCGAACCGAAGGTACCACCGTTAGTGATGGTGAAGGTACCGCCGGTCATCTCGTCGATGGTCAGCTTGCCGTCACGGGCTTTCTTGCCGAAGCCGGCGATGCCGCCTTCGATTTCGGCCAGGCTCATCAGCTCGGCGTTACGCAGCACTGGAACCACCAGGCCACGGTCGCTGGACACGGCAACGCCGATATCTGCATAGCCGTGGTAAACGATGTCGCCGCCGTCGATGGAAGCGTTGACTGCCGGGAAGCGCTTGAGTGCTTCGGTGGCCGCTTTCACGAAGAACGACATGAAGCCCAGGCGCACGCCGTTGTGGGACTTCTCGAACAGGTCCTTGTACTTGGAGCGCAGGGCCATGACTTCAGTCATGTCGACTTCGTTGAACGTGGTCAGCATCGCCATGTTCGACTGCGCTTCAACCAGGCGCTTGGCCACGGTGGCACGCACGCGAGTCATCGGTACGCGCTTCTCGGTACGGTCGCCGGCAGCGAACACCGGGGCAGCAGCCGCTGGAGCAGCAGCCTTGGCAGGCGCGGCAGCCGGAGCGTTCTTCTTGGCTTCAACCGCAGCAACCACGTCTTCCTTGGTCACGCGGCCGTCTTTGCCGGTGCCCTTGATGGAAGCCAGGTTGATGCCGTTCTCTTCAGCCAGTTGACGCGCAGCTGGTGCAGCGATTGGATCTTCGCCACCGGCTGCCGGTGCAGCGGCAGGCGCCGAAGCAGCCGGTGCAGCAGCAGCGGCGGCAGGAGCAGGAGCTGCAGCAGCGCTGCCCTCTTCGATCGAACCCAGTACCTGGTTCGACAGAACGGTAGCGCCCTCTTCAGCCACGATCGCGCCCAGCACGCCGTCAGCTTCGGCCAACACTTCCAGTACGACTTTGTCAGTCTCGATGTCGACGATCAGGTCGTCACGCTTGACGGCCTCGCCTGGTTTCTTGTGCCAGGTGGCAACGGTGCCATCGGCAACCGATTCCGGGAATGACGGGGCTTTGATTTCGATAGCCATTATCTGTAGGTCCTTAAAATTCGGTTTCAGTCAGCGCGAAGGCGTTAAACAGTGAAAGCATCTTGCAGCAGTTTTTCCTGCTGCTCGGCGTGCATCGACGCATAGCCACACGCAGGTGCAGCAGAAGCATCACGACCGGCGTACTCAAGGACCAGGGCCTTGTTGTGGTTGCCGATGCTGCGACGCAGATGATGCTGGCTGCTGTACCAGGCGCCCTGGTTCATCGGTTCTTCCTGACACCACACCACGTTCGTGAGGTTGGTGTAAGGCGCGATGATCTCCATGAGGTCATCTTCCGGGAACGGGTAAAGCTGCTCGATACGCACGATGGCGATGTCTTCGCGGCCTTCGGCACGGCGTTTTTCCAACAGATCGTAGTAGACCTTGCCGCTGCACAGGATCAGGCGAGTGACCTTGGCGGCGTCCAGTGTATCGATCTCTGGAATCACGGTCTGGAACGAACCTTGGGCCAGATCTTCCAGGGTCGAAACGGCCAGTTTGTGACGCAACAGCGATTTCGGGGTCAGCACGACCAGCGGCTTGCGCAGCGGGCGGATCACCTGGCGACGCAGCAAGTGGTAGATCTGCGCCGGGGTGGTCGGCACGCACACCTGGATGTTGTGCTCGGCGCACAATTGCAGGTAACGCTCCAGACGGGCCGAAGAGTGCTCCGGACCCTGGCCTTCATAACCGTGTGGCAGCAGCATGGTCAGACCGCACAGGCGGCCCCACTTGTGCTCGCCGCTGGTGATGAACTGGTCGATAACCACCTGGGCACCGTTGGCGAAGTCGCCGAACTGGGCTTCCCAGATCACCAGCGCATTAGGCGTGGTGGTGGAGTAGCCGTATTCGAACGCCAGTACGGCTTCTTCGGACAGGAACGAATCGTACAGGTCGAAACGTGGCTGGCCTTCGTACAGGTTCTGCAACGGGATGTAGGTGCCCGCGTCTTTCTGGTTGTGCAATACAGCATGACGGTGCGAGAACGTACCGCGGCCGATGTCCTGGCCGGTCATGCGGATTGGGTGACCTTCGAACGCCAGGGTCGCGTACGCCATGGTTTCGGCGTAACCCCAGTTGATCGGCAGGCCGCCGGCTTGCATCTTCTGACGATCTTCGTAGATCTTCGCCACCTGGCGCTGTACGACGAAGCCTTCGGGAATTTCCAGCAGCTTGGCGGACAGTTCCTGCAACGTCTTCAAATCGAAGGATGTATCGTGACGTGCAGTCCAGGTGTGGCCCAGGTACGGACGCCAGTCAACGAACAACTCTTTGTTCGGCTCCTTGACCAGGCTTTTCACTACATGCAGGCCATTGTCCAGCGCGTTGCGGTATTCATCGACTTTCGCCTGAACACGCGCATCGTCAACCACGCCGGCCTTGGTCAGGCTTTCGGCGTACAGCTCACGGGTGGTGCGCTGCTTGGTGATCTGCTGGTACATCAACGGCTGGGTGCCGCTTGGCTCGTCCGCTTCGTTGTGACCGCGACGGCGGTAGCAAACCAGGTCGATCACCACGTCACGCTTGAACTGCATGCGGTAGTCGACTGCCAGTTGGGTCACGAACAGCACGGCTTCCGGATCATCGCCATTCACATGGAGGATCGGCGCCTGGATCATCTTGGCAACATCGGTGGCGTACTCGGTGGAGCGCGCGTCCAACGGGTTGCTGATGGTGAAGCCGACCTGGTTGTTGATGACGATGTGAACGGTACCGCCGGTCTTGAAGCCGCGAGTCTGCGACATCTGGAACGTTTCCAGGACCACGCCTTGACCGGCGAATGCCGCGTCACCGTGGATGGAAATCGGCAGAACCTTCTCACCGGTGGCATCGTTACGACGATCCTGGCGCGCACGTACCGAACCCTCGACCACTGGCGAAACGATTTCCAGGTGGGATGGGTTGAACGCCATGGCCAGGTGAACTTCACCGCCGGTGGTCATCACGTTGGACGAGAAGCCCTGGTGGTATTTAACGTCACCGGAACCCAGCTCGACCTTCTTCTTGCCTTCGAACTCGTCGAACAGCTCGCGCGGGTTCTTGCCGAAGGTGTTGACCAACACGTTCAGGCGACCACGGTGAGCCATGCCGATCACGATTTCCTTGGTGCCGTAGGAACCGGAACGCTGGATCAGCTCGTCGAGCATCGGAATCAGGCTTTCGCCGCCTTCCAGGCCGAAACGCTTGGTGCCCGGGTATTTGGTACCCAGGTATTTCTCGAGGCCCTCGGCCGCGGTCACGCGCTCCAGCAAGTGGCTGCGGACATCGGCGGACAAGACCGGACGGCCACGCACGCCTTCCAGGCGGTGCTGGAACCACTGGCGCTGCTCGGAATCGGTGATGTGCGTGAATTCAGCGCCGATGGTGCGGCAATATGTCTGCTGCAACGCTTCGTGAATTTCGCGTAGGCTCGCTTCCTCTTTGCCGATGAACAGGTCGCCGGCACGGAAGGTCGTATCAAGATCGGCATTGGTCAAGCCGTAATGATTGATCGACAGGTCTGCAGGTGCAGGACGCTGCCACAGCCCCAGCGGGTCAAGCTGGGCTGCCTGGTGGCCACGCATACGGTAGGCCTGGATCAGTCGCAGTACTTCAACTTGCTTCTTCTCGTGCTCACTGCTCACGCTGCCGGCGGAAACCGGTTGGGCGCGGCGCTGGTTCTTTGCCAGCAGCACGAACTGATCGCGAATTGTTGCGTGCGATACATCGGTGGCAGCGTTGCCGTCTGAAGACAACGTCTGAAATTTGGTGCGCCATTCTTCTGGCACAGCGTTAGGGTCGTGCAGGTAGAGCTCATAAAGCTCTTCCACATAGGCAGCGTTACCACCTGAAAGATAGCCGCTGTTCCACATGCGCTGCATCACGCTTTCTTGCATGCTTGGTCACCCTCGATTTGGGGACACCACCGGCGAAAACACCGAGTTTGCTTGCAAAAGGCCAAGTGCAGCGACCAAAACAAGCCACTTAGGATCACGCTGATAGTTCGGGTACCAACCCGAATGCCCCTGCTTGTCTCATTTCTTCAAAATAAGAGCCGCGGCTTTGTAAGTCGCTGCTCAAGTTAAAACTACGGCGCCGGTTGAAGCCTGCGCCGCAGCATTTACGGGCACAACGGTCCTGCTTTACTACAACGTCAGTTACACGCCGCTGTGCAGCAGCATGTTACGGATGTGACCAATGGCCTTAGTCGGGTTCAGGCCTTTGGGGCATACGTTGACGCAGTTCATGATCCCGCGGCAGCGGAATACGCTGAACGGGTCATCCAGCGAAGCCAGACGCTCGGACGTCTTGGTGTCACGGCTGTCTGCCAGGAAGCGGTACGCTTGCAGCAGTGCAGCTGGACCCAGAAATTTGTCCGGGTTCCACCAGAAAGACGGGCACGACGTCGAGCAGCAAGCACACAGGATGCACTCGTACAGACCGTCGAGCTTCTCGCGCTCTTCCGGGGATTGCAGACGCTCGATGGCCGGAGCCGGCGTGTCATTCTGCAAGAACGGCTTAACTTTCTCGTATTGCTTGTAGAAGATGCTCATATCGACGACCAGGTCACGGATAACCGGCAAACCTGGCAGAGGACGAACGATCAGCTTGTTGCCTTTGACAACAGCAGACAGCGGCGTGATGCACGCCAGGCCATTCTTGCCGTTGATGTTCATGCCGTCGGAGCCGCAAACACCCTCACGGCAAGAGCGACGATAGGAGAAACCTTCGTCCTGCTCTTTGATCAGTGCCAGTACATCCAGCACCATCAGGTCTTTACCACCGGTATCGACCTGGAACTCCTGCATGAACGGCGCAGCGTCCTGATCAGGGTTGTAGCGATAAACACTGACTTTCAACATGGCAGCCACCCTTAGTAAGTCCGAATCTTCGGTTCAAACGTCGGCACCGTCTTCGGCGAGAAGTTCACGGCACGCTTGGTTACGCGCTTGTCACCCGGGAAGTACAGGGTGTGGCACAACCAGTTTTCGTCATCGCGATCTTCAAAGTCTTCACGAGCGTGAGCACCACGGGATTCTTTACGAACCTCGGCGGCGATCGCCGTCGCTTCAGCCACTTCCAGCAGGTTTTGCAGCTCAAGGGCTTCGATACGAGCGGTGTTGAACGCCTGGCTCTTATCGTTGATCTTGACGTTGGCGATACGCTTGCGCAGGTCAGCCAACTGGGCGATACCTTTCTGCATGTATTCGCCGGTACGGAACACACCGAAGTAGTTCTGCATGCAGTTTTGCAGCTCGCGACGCAGGGTTGCCACGTCTTCGCCATCTGTGCGCTCGTTCAGAGCGTTCAGGCGCGCCAGGGCCGCTTCGATGTTGGCGTCGGTGGCGTCATCGTATTCGATGCCGTCGGTCAGCGCCTTTTCCAGATGCAGGCCGGCCGCGCGACCGAACACTACCAGGTCGAGCAACGAGTTGCCGCCCAGGCGGTTGGCACCGTGAACCGATACACAAGCCACTTCACCTACCGCGAACAGACCATGGATGATCTCGTCCACGCCTTCGGCATTCTGGGTGATCGCCTGGCCGTGAATGTTGGTCGGTACGCCGCCCATCATATAGTGGCAGGTCGGAACAACCGGAACCGGAGCAACCACTGGATCAACGTGAGCAAAGGTCTTGGACAGTTCGCAGATACCTGGCAGGCGGCTGTGCAGCACTTCTTCACCGAGGTGATCGAGTTTGAGCAGTACGTGGTCACCATTCGGGCCACAACCGTTACCGGCGATGATCTCTTTAACCATCGAACGGGCCACGACGTCACGACCAGCCAGGTCTTTGGCGTTCGGAGCATAACGCTCCATGAAACGCTCGCCGTGCTTGTTGATCAGGTAACCACCTTCACCACGGCAACCTTCGGTTACCAGTACACCGGCGCCGGCGATGCCGGTGGGGTGGAACTGCCACATTTCGATGTCTTGCACCGGTACGCCAGCACGCAGTGCCATGCCGACGCCGTCACCGGTGTTGATCAGGGCATTGGTGGTCGAGGCGTAGATACGGCCTGCACCGCCAGTCGCCAGCACGGTAGCCTTGGCGCGGATGTAGGTGGTTTCACCGGTTTCGATGCAGATGGCGATCACGCCGACGAACTCGCCCTTGCCGTTCTTCACCAGATCAACAGCGTAGTACTCGTTCAGGAACGTGGTACCGGCTTTCAGGTTGCCCTGATAAAGGGTGTGCAACAGCGCGTGACCGGTACGGTCGGACGCAGCGCAAGTACGGGCAGCCTGCCCGCCTTTACCGTAATCCTTCGACTGGCCGCCGAATGGACGCTGGTAGATACGACCTTGCTCGGTACGCGAGAACGGCAGACCCATGTGGTCCAGCTCGAACACTGCGGCCGGGCCTTCCTGACACATGTACTCGATAGCGTCCTGGTCACCGATGTAGTCGGAACCCTTGACGGTATCGTACATGTGCCAGCGCCAGTCATCGTTCGGGTCGGCGGAGGCGATGGCGCAGGTGATGCCACCCTGGGCCGATACGGTGTGGGAGCGCGTCGGGAACACCTTGGTGATCACGGCAGTCTTGTGACCGCCCTGGGCCAGCTGCAGCGCAGCGCGCATGCCCGCACCGCCGCCACCAATAATGATGGCGTCGAATGAAATAGTTGGAATGTTAGCCATGAATCAGATACCCCAAAGAATCTGCACACCCCAGACGAAGTAAGCGAACATCGCGACGCCGCATACTGCCTGGAAGAGGAAACGTACTGCAGTCGCGGACTTGCCAAGCGCCATAGGCGTCAGGTAGTCGGTCGCGATGGTCCACATGCCAACCCAGGCGTGTGCGCCCAGGGCTACAAGGGCCAGCAGACTGAAGATTCGCATCGCATTGTGGGAAAACAGGCCGTGCCACTGCTCATAGCCGATGCCCGGGTTTGCGACGAGGTATCCGATCAGAAAAATGAAATAAGCCGCGAGAACGACCGCAGACACACGCTGTGCCATCCAGTCATAGAGGCCCGAACGCGACAGATTCGTTACGCTGGTTACCATATCCAAACTCCTGCCAGAACGATCAGCACCACGGAAATGGCGATGATGATTTTCGAGCCCAGGCGGCCGCCTTCCAGCGTCTCACCGATGCCCATGTCCATGATCAAGTGGCGCACACCGGCTACCAGGTGATACAGAAGAGAGGACAGGAGGCCCCATGCTACGAACTTGGCCAGCGGGCTGGTCAAGCATGCCTTCACCTCGGCGTAACCTTCCTCGGAACCCAGGGATTTGCTCAATGCATAAAGCATGATGCCCAAGCCCAGGAACAGGATGATGCCGGAAACACGGTGCAGGAACGACGTAACGCCGGTGATGGGGAGTTTGATGGTCCTTAGGTCTAGGTTTACAGGTCGTTGGCTATTCACGGCTTTTTTTCACACTGAAGAGCCCCTAACAATCAGGGCAAAGTTGTTGGGGAGTGCGACTGGTCAGGTAAGCACCACCCAGGGAGTGCGACCCCCAATGAAAGCAAGCCCAAAAGCCCTTGGCGGTCGGTGGCCGAGTATAGACAGTTAGGTTACTAATGACAACGCGCACACCTCACCCTAATAGCTGATTGCGCTGGCGGGATAAAAGGCGTAAATGGCAGGCAATTTCGACGAAAAAGTACGGTTAAAGCCTTCTGGCGCAAGACTTTAGGCAAATTGACATCTGGATTTATATCAATATAGTGGTGCGGGCCCTGCGTGGGGGGTCTGTCTGATGATTTGAAGCATAAATAGGAGGCCACATGGCTGACAAAAAAGCGCAGTTGATCATCGAGGGCGCAGCCCCCGTCGAGCTGCCCATTTTAACCGGCACCGTTGGTCCCGATGTTATCGACGTACGGGGCCTGACGGCCACGGGCCGTTTTACTTTCGACCCAGGCTTCATGTCGACCGCTTCCTGCGAGTCGAAGATCACCTATATCGATGGTGACAATGGCATTCTGCTTCATCGCGGCTACCCGATCGAACAACTGGCTGAAAAGTCGGACTACCTGGAAACCTGCTACCTGCTGCTAAATGGCGAATTGCCAACAGCCGAGCAAAAGGCCCAGTTCGTCAGCACCGTGAAGAACCACACCATGGTTCACGAGCAGTTGAAGACCTTCTTCAACGGCTTTCGTCGCGACGCCCACCCGATGGCCGTCATGTGCGGCGTGGTCGGTGCCCTGTCGGCCTTCTATCATGACTCCCTGGACATCAATAACGCCGAGCATCGCGAAATTTCCGCGATCCGCCTGGTTGCCAAGATGCCGACCCTGGCCGCAATGGTTTACAAGTACTCCATGGGCCAGCCCATGATGTACCCGCGCAACGATCTGACGTACGCGGAAAACTTCCTGCACATGATGTTCAACACCCCGTGCGAGATCAAACCGATCAGCCCGGTGCTGGCCAAGGCAATGGACCGGATCTTCATCCTCCACGCCGACCATGAACAAAACGCCTCCACTTCTACCGTCCGCCTGGCCGGCTCTTCGGGTGCCAACCCGTTTGCCTGTATCGCCGCCGGTATCGCCGCACTGTGGGGCCCTGCCCACGGCGGTGCGAACGAAGCCGTATTGACCATGCTCGATGAAATCGGCGATGTATCCAACATCGACACGTTCATCGCCAAGGCCAAGGACAAGAACGATCCATTCAAGCTGATGGGCTTCGGTCACCGGGTCTACAAGAACCGCGACCCTCGCGCGACCGTCATGAAGCAGACCTGCGACGAAGTGCTGAAGGAACTGGGCATCAAGAACGATCCGCAACTCGAACTGGCCATGCGCCTGGAAGAGATCGCCCTGACCGACCCGTACTTCATCGAGCGCTCGCTGTACCCGAACGTCGACTTCTACTCGGGGATCATCCTCAAGGCGATCGGCATTCCAACCAGCATGTTCACCGTGATCTTCGCCCTGGCGCGGACCGTGGGCTGGATTTCCCACTGGAAGGAAATGCTCTCCAGCCCGTACAAGATTGGCCGTCCGCGCCAGCTGTACACCGGCTACGAGTCGCGTGACATTACCAAGCTGGAAGATCGCAAGTAAGCACTTAGCGGTTTGCTTGTAATGAGAACGGCCTCCCTTAGCGGAGGCCGTTTTTGTTTGTGTGGCCTGATCTACCGCCATCGCAGGCAAGCCAGCTCCCACAGTCGATCGGGTTCACACAGTCAACCTGTGGGAGCCGGGCTTGCCCGCGATGAGGCCAGCCCAGGCAACACAAAAGACCCAGGCAAAAAAATACCCCGGCCTTGCGACCGAAGTATCTCTTATGCATCTGACGACTTAGTGATTAACCGCCCCACTCGCCCCCAGGCCAGTCTGCGAACGCACAAACTGCGGGAAATACAGCGCACGCTCTTTCTCTGCCGCCGCCGATTTGTCGGTGATGGAGAAGAACCAGATGCCGATGAACGCAATGATCATCGAGAACAGCGCCGGATACTCGTACGGGAAGATGGCTTTTTCATGGTGCAGGATCGACACCCAGATGGTCGGGCCGAGGATCATCAGGCCCACGGCACTGATCAAGCCCAGCCAGCCGCCGATCATGGCGCCACGGGTGGTGAGATTTTTCCAGTACATGGAAAGCAGCAACACCGGGAAGTTACAGCTGGCGGCAATCGAGAACGCCAGGCCGACCATGAACGCAATGTTCTGGCTTTCGAACAGGATGCCCAAGCCAATCGCCAGCACCGCCAGGGCGATAGTGGTGATCTTCGATACGCGAATTTCATCCTTCTCGTTGGCCTTGCCTTTCTTGATCACGCTGGCATACAGGTCATGGGACACCGCCGAAGCGCCGGCCAGCGTCAAGCCGGCAACCACTGCAAGAATGGTGGCGAAGGCCACGGCCGAGATGAAGCCCAGGAAGATACTGCCGCCCACCGCGTTGGCCAGGTGCACCGCCGCCATGTTGTTACCGCCAAGCAAGGCGCCTGCTGCATCCTTGAACGCCGGGTTGGTGCTGACCAGCAGAATCGCGCCAAAGCCGATGATGAACGTCAGGATGTAGAAGTAACCAATGAAGCCGGTCGCATACAGCACGCTTTTACGTGCTTCCTTGGCATCGCTCACCGTGAAGAAGCGCATCAGGATGTGCGGCAGGCCGGCGGTACCGAACATCAGGGCCAGGCCAAGGGAGAATGCCGAGATCGGGTCTTTCACCAGCCCACCCGGGCTCATGATCGCTTCACCTTTAGGGTGAACCTTGATCGCCTCGGCAAACAACGTGTTGAAGTCGAAGTTGACGTGCTTCATCACCATCAGCGCCATGAACGAAGCACCGGAGAGCAGCAGCACTGCCTTGATGATCTGCACCCAGGTGGTCGCCAACATGCCGCCGAACAACACGTACAGGCACATCAGGATGCCGACCAGGATCACCGCCACATGGTAATCCAGACCAAACAGCAGCTGGATCAACTTGCCCGCGCCAACCATCTGCGCGATCAGGTAGAACGCCACCACCACCAGCGAGCCACAGGCCGACAGGCTGCGGATCTGAGTTTGCCCCAGGCGATAGGACGCCACGTCGGCAAAGGTGTACTTGCCAAGGTTACGCAGGCGCTCGGCGATCAGGAACAGAATGATCGGCCAGCCCACCAGAAAGCCGATCGAGTAGATCAGGCCATCGTAGCCGGAAGTGAAAACCAGCGCGGAAATCCCCAGGAAGGACGCGGCCGACATGTAGTCACCGGCAATCGCCAAGCCATTCTGGAAACCGGTGATCTTGCCGCCTGCCGCATAGTAGTCAGCCGCCGACTTGTTGCGCTTGGACGCCCAATACGTGATGCACAGGGTGGCGCCGACAAACGCGACGAACATCACGATGGCCGAGACGTTCAGCGGTTGCTTGTGCACTTCACCGGTCAATGCGTCCGCCGCCCAGACGGCCGGAGCAAACAGCGAAGCGCCGAATATAGCCAATAGACGCCGGATCATTGCGCAGCCTCCTTGAGAATCGCATTGTTCAGGTCGTCAAATTCGCCGTTGGCCCGGCGTACGTAGATGCCAGTGAGAATGAAGGCAGACACAATCAGCCCGACGCCCAGGGGAATGCCCCAGGTAATCGAGGAACCGGGGCTGATCTTGGCCCCCAGTATTTGTGGCCCGTAGGCAATCAACAGGATGAAAGCGGAGTAAAGCCCTAGCATGATCGCCGAGAGAATCCAGGCGAATCTTTCCCTTTTCCTGACCAGCTCCTTGAAACGCGGGCTGTTTTGAATCGAGAGGTAAATGCTGTCGTTCATTGTTTTTATCCTCGCAGCACAGCTTTTTTATTATTTTGGAACATATCCACTGTATGCGGCTGCGGAAGAGGTTCCAGACGACCTTAGTAGTAGATCGAGTGTAGCGAGGGATGGCCAAAGCGCAGGAAGATTTGAGGCGGTGCGAAACCAATGTGGGAGGGGGCTTGCTCCCGATAGCGGTGTGCCAGTCAAAAAATCTGTGGCTGACCTACCGCTATCGGGAGCAAGCCCCCTCCCACAGGGGTGCATCAGTGGCTTTTATTTAGCGGTCCACTCAGCGACGCGCTCAGGGTGCTTGGCCACCCAATCCTTGGCCGCGGCGTCTGGTTTGGCGCCTTCCTGGATAGCGAGCATGACTTCACCGATTTCGTCCTTGGAGGCCCACTGGAATTTTTTCAGGAAAGCTGCCACTTCCGGCGCTTTCTTTTCCAGGCCCTTGCTGCCGATGCTGTTGACGGTTTCAGCAGCACCATAAATCCCTTTTGGGTCGTCCAGGAAACGCAGTTTCCACTTGGCGAACATCCAATGGGGCACCCAACCGGTTACCGCAATGGATTCCTGCTTGTCTTCGGCACGTGTCAGTTCAGCGATCATCGCCGCGCCCGAGCTGGCTTGCAGTTTGTAGTCCAGGCCGTATTGCTTGATGGCGTCGTCGGTCTTGAGCATCACGCCTGAACCGGCGTCGATGCCGACGATCTTGTTTTTGAAGGTGGTGTCGGTCTTGAGGTCTTCGATGGATTTGGCCTTGACGTACTCCGGTACGATCAAGCCAATTTTTGCATCCTTGAAGTTGGGGCCGTAGTCGACCACCTTGTCCTTGTTCTTGGTCCAGTATTCACCATGGGTCACCGGCAGCCAGGCAGACAGCATGGCATCGAGCTTGCCGGTGGCGACGCCCTGCCACATGATCCCCGTGGCGACCGCTTGCAGTTTCACGTCATAACCGAGCTTTTGCTTGATCACTTCCGCCGCCACATGGGTCGTGGCAACGCTGTCGGACCAACCGTCCACGTAACCGATGCTCAGGGTTTTGCTGTCGGCACTGACCAGTGTGGAGCCCATCGCAACTACCAGCGTGGCAGCTGCGCCCAAGAGTCGTCGCATCTTCATATGTACTTCCCCGAAAGTGCTGCGCCCGACGGATGCCGAGCGACATCAACCTGTTGTTATGCGGTGCACCGCGCCCCCTTCACGCGCATCGATCCGGTTGCTGAGGCATCAGTGGAGTACTGACAGTTTTATCATCAACCTGCGTAGGCCTTTGCCCTGCTCTGTGGGCGACCTTGGTTGAGCAAGAAACGACATCACATCGCCAGCAGGACGTTTTGTAGGAGTTATCTTCAGAATCCCGCCCGAAGTTTGCATATCAAAATTATGCAGCCGCACTGGCACGCGCCAAATCCGGGTAAGATGCGCGCCTTTGCTCCCCCAGATAAGCCGACCATGCCCGCGACTGCCCGCTTTCCTGCCCTGCCCTATTTTCTTGCCTTGATCCTTGGTGTGCTTGCCCTCGCCGGCTACTGGTATGGCCTCGGCCGGCCGGTAGTGCTGCCGGATGTGGCGAGCGCCAGTCATAAGTTGCAGTGTGCGTCCTACACGCCCTTCGACAAGGACCAGTCGCCGTTTGACCAGCCATTCAAGCTGCGTCCCGAACGCATGGATGCCGACCTGGCCTTGCTGGCCACACGCTTTGAATGCATCCGCACCTACTCCATGACCGGCCTGGAAGCCTTGCCGGACATGGCGCGCAAGCATGGTTTAAAGGTCATGGCCGGCGCCTGGGTCAGCAGTGATCCGGTGGCGACCCAGAAAGAAATCAACGAACTGATCGCGGCGGCCAACACCAATCCCGATGTCGTCACTTCGGTGATCGTCGGCAACGAGGCGCTGCTGCGCAAGGAAGTCACGGCCAAGCAACTGGTGGCGCTGATCCATCAGGTCAAAAGCCAGATCAAGCAACCGGTCACCTATGCCGATGTGTGGGAGTTCTGGCTGCAACACCCGGAAATCGAGCCGGCGGTGGACTTCCTGACCATTCACCTGCTGCCGTACTGGGAAGATGAGCCGTCCGGCATCGACCAGGCGCTCAAGCATGTAGGCGATGTACGCCAGACCTTCGGCCACAAGTTCGCGCCCAAGGACATCGTGATCGGCGAGACCGGTTGGCCCAGCGAAGGCCGTCAGCGCGAGACTGCCGTGCCAAGCCGGGTGAATGAAGCCAGGTTCATGCGCGGCTTTGTCGCCATGGCCGAAGCCAATGGCTGGCGCTACAACCTGATCGAAGCGTTTGACCAGCCATGGAAACGTGCAAGTGAAGGCGCAGTGGGCGGGTATTGGGGGCTGTTCGATGCAGACCGCCAGGACAAGGGCATCCTCGCAGGGCCGGTGACCAATGTGCCGTACTGGTCGTTGTGGCTGGGCGTAGGCGCCGTGATTCTGCTCGGTACCCTGGCGCTCGGTGGCCGCATTCGCAGCAAGCGCTCCGCGGTGCTCCTGCCACTGCTCGGTGCGGTTGCTGCCTGCTCCATCGGCACCTGGGCCGAACTGACCCGCGTCACTGCGCGTTTCAGCGATGAATGGGTATGGGCAGGCTTGCTGGTGGTCTTGAACCTGTTGGTGCTGGCCCACGCCGCCCTGGCCCTCAGCGCCCGTGACGGCTGGCGCGAGCGTGCATTCAACTGGCTGGAGCAACGCGCTGGCTGGCTGGTGGCGATTGCCGGGTTTGCGGGGGCGGTGATGATGCTGGCGCTGGTGTTTGACCCGCGTTATCGCAGCTTTCCAAGCGCGGCGCTGGTGCTGCCAGCCCTGGTGTACCTGGTGCGCCCGGTGACCGGGCCGCGTCGGGAGATTGCGCTGCTGGCCTTCATTATCGGTGCCGGCATTGCGCCGCAGTTGTACCGCGAAGGGCTGTTGAATCAGCAGGCCTGGGGTTGGGCTGTGGTCAGCGTGCTGATGGTTGCGGCTTTGTGGCGTTGCTTGCGAGTGCGCAAGGCTTAAGATCGCTATCGCAGGCAAGCCAGCTCCCACATTTGACCGTGCTCACAGATAGAAATGTGTGAACCCAATCAACTGTGGGAGCTGGCTTGCCTGCGATGAGGCCACATCAGGCGCAGCCAGGCTTCCTGACCAACCGCAATCCCGCAATCACCACCGCAAACACCGCAAACGTCGTGTTGTACAACTCCAGTGCCGGCAACCCGAACACCAACCCCACTACTGCCAACGCCCATCCCGCACGCCCCGGTACAAAAAAGCCCAACACCGAGGTGATCAACGCCGCCCAGCCCAGCACCTTGAAGTGAATCATCAACCCAAGGTTCGCACGCACCTGGCACTCCCAGCGGCTGGCCTCCTCTGCGCAGAGGCCAACCCACTGCCCATCCTCCATAAAGCCATAACGTGCGGCATAACTGGCAGCCAGCCATAACGGCAGAGCAACAAGCAGCAAAATCAACGGCAAGCGGCGGGACATGGGGCACTCCGATAGGCAAAAACGGCGCTCAGCTTAATCCCACCGCGGCCGTTAGCAAGGTGTTCGCGCAGATATCTGTTCAACAATGCATGGCAAAGTGTATCGTCTGGCTACTATTACCCCGATTCCGACGTTTTTTCCGACTTTTCGTGCCGCTGCCTGGCACTTCGGTGGCAACGCGGTGGTCATAGCCTGCGAATTTCATTCAGCACGTTTCCTCTTAGGGATTAAGTCATGCTCCGTTCCTTGCGCTGTGCTGCCTTGCTGGGCAGCCTATTTTTGAGTGCGTCAGCACTGGCCGTCGATATCGACCAGGCCAGCTATGGCTACCCTTTGACCAACCCGTTCGAAGCGACCATCGCCACCACGCCTCCCGACCTTCGGCCAACCTTGCCGACCGATGATGAGATCAACCAATCCGATTACACCCTGAATATGCGCCCCGAGCGTGAGTTCAGCCTGCCCGATAACTTCTGGGCAGTGAAGAAGCTCACCTATCGCATCGCCAAGCAGGACCGCGCCGCGCCGCTGATCTTCCTGATCGCGGGCACCGGTGCGCGGTTCGACAGCAGCATCAACGAATACCTGAAGAAGCTGTATTACCAGGCCGGCTACCACGTGGTGCAGTTGTCATCGCCCACCAGCTTCGACTTCATCAGCGCTGCCTCGCGCTTCGCCACCCCGGGTATCACCCAGGAAGACGCCGAAGACATGTACCGCGTGATGCAAGCCGTGCGCGCGCAGAACGCCTCGCTGCCGGTCACCGACTTCTACCTCACCGGCTATAGCCTGGGGGCGCTGGATGCGGCGTTCGTCAGCAAGCTCGATGAGACGCGCCGCACCTTCAATTTCAAGAAAGTGCTGCTGCTCAACCCGCCGGTCAACCTCTACACCTCGATCACCAACCTCGACAAGCTGGTACAGACCGAGGTCAAGGGCATCAACAACACCACCACTTTCTATGAACTGGTGTTGAGCAAACTGACCCGCTACTTCCAGCAAAAAGGCTACATCGACCTCAACGATGCGCTGCTCTATGACTTCCAGCAGTCCAAGCAGCACCTGAGCAACGAACAGATGGCCATGTTGATCGGCACCTCGTTCCGCTTCTCGGCTGCCGACATTGCCTTTACCTCGGACCTGATCAACCGCCGTGGCCTGATCATTCCGCCTAAATACCCGATCACCGAAGGCACCAGCCTCACGCCGTTCCTCAAGCGTGCCCTGCAATGCGACTTCGACTGCTACCTCACCGAGCAAGTGATCCCGATGTGGCGCGCCCGCTCCGACGGCGGCAGCCTGCTGCAACTGATCGATCAGGTCAGCCTGTACGCCCTCAAGGACTACCTGCGCGACAGCCCGAAAATCGCCGTAATGCATAACGCCGATGACGTGATCCTCGGCCCTGGCGATCTGGGTTTCCTGCGTAAAACCTTCGGCGATCGCTTGACCGTCTACCCGCTGGGCGGCCACTGCGGCAACCTCAATTACCGCGTCAACGCCGACGCCATGCTGGAGTTCTTCCGTGGCTAAATATCTTCTGCTGCTCGCCGCACTGATGTGCGCAGGCGTGGCCAATGCCGACAACAGCAAGGCTCAAGAGCCCATCAAGGTCGATGCCGACGGCTTCAAGGAGCCGCTGACCAAGCTCAAGTTCAACCCGGGCCTGGACCAGCGTGAATTCGAGCGTTCCACGCTTACCGCGCTCAACGTCTACGACCCGCTGGAGTCGTGGAACCGCCGCGTTTACCACTTCAACTACCGCTTCGACCAATGGGTGTTCCTGCCGGTGGTCAATGGCTACCGCTACGTCACGCCGAGCTTCCTGCGCACCGGTGTGAGCAACTTCTTCAACAACCTGGGCGATGTGCCCAATCTGTTGAACAGCCTGTTGCAACTCAAGGGCCATCGCTCCCTGGAAACCACCGGGCGCCTGCTGGTCAACACCACCATCGGCGTCGCCGGCCTGTGGGACCCGGCCACGGCCATGGGCCTGCCACGCCAGAGTGAAGACTTCGGCCAGACCCTGGGCTTCTACGGCGTACCGGGCGGTGCCTATGTGGTGTTGCCGATCTTTGGCCCGTCGAACCTGCGTGATACCACCGGCTTGCTGGTGGACTACACGGCAGAATCGCAGATCAACTTCCTCAACGTGTCCGAAGTCAGCTCCAACCACCCGGAAGTCTGGGCCCTGCGCGCCGTCGATAAGCGCTACCAGACCAGCTTCCGCTACGGCCAGATGAACTCGCCGTTCGAGTATGAGAAGGTGCGGTATATCTACACCGAATCGCGCAAGTTGCAGATCGCCGAATAAACAGCAGCGACAAAAAAAGGCCATTCGATTGAATGGCCTTTTTTATTGCATTGATTTTACTCGCTTACTCAGATAGAAATTTTCTATTAGGAGGCAAGCCATAATCGTTCTCCCCCTTATCGCCTTGGGTGAACAGGCGGACGGACACCATTATGAAACCAACGACCGGTATCAAAAACCAAAGCGCATACGCCCCAGTAATGTTCACATCATGAAGCCTGCGAAATGTCACTGACACCGCAGGTGGGATCATGAACAAGACGTAAAACCCAAATGGAACGATAAACCACGGACTCGAGAGAACCTCCGCCAAGTACGCTATCAATATAGAGCCCCAAATCAGCATTATGTCCATCACTACAAACGCCCAATATTCCCTTCTACAGGCTCGCCCACTGAACTTGGCATAGTTTTTTATCGCTTGAAAACACCAGTTCATCCTTAACCCCTTATCGATCCATTTTTCGCGCCACTTCACATGAAGAAGCGCGATGCATCCTATAAATGCATGGAAAACCGGGCTGTAGGATTAAACTTAAACAGCGTTTCGATTTGCAATCAATGCGAACTAATCAGCGCTTAGCTGTTCGCCATACCTTGCCGACTGCTTGGACAACGATCAGCACCAAAGCCCCTGCAACGATCCCCGCCAGCGCATTGAGCAACGTCGGCATCAACCATGCCAGCGCCCCCGTGCTTTGGCTTACCGTTTCGATCCAATGATGCACCACAGGCACGCCATGGGTGAGGATGCCGCCACCGACCATGAACATCGCCGCCGTGCCGATCACTGACAGGCTCTTCATCATGTAGGGGGCCGCACTCAGGATCGCGCCGCCAATACTGCGCGCCACCTGACCCGGCTTCTGCGTCAGCCACAGCCCCAGGTCGTCGAGCTTGACGATACCGGCCACCAATCCATATACGCCGATGGTCATGACAATGGCGATACCCGATAGCACAATCACCTGTTGCGTGAGCTGCGCGTCGGCGACGATGCCGAGGGTGATGGCAATGATTTCGGCCGACAGAATGAAGTCGGTACGGATCGCGCCCTTTATCTTGTCTTTCTCGAACGCCACCAGATCGGTTGCCGGGTCGGCCACCGCTTCAGCCAACTGCGCGTGTTCGGCTTGATCTTCAGCCTTGCTGTGCAGGAATTTGTGGGCGAGTTTTTCGAAGCCCTCGAAACACAGGTAAGCGCCGCCCAGCATCAATAAGGGGGTCACGGCCCAGGGAGCGAAGGCGCTGATCAGTAACGCGGTAGGCACCAGGATCAACTTGTTGATAAACGAGCCCTTGGCCACCGCCCACACCACCGGGATTTCCCGCTCGGCGCGCACGCCGGAGACCTGCTGGGCGTTCAGTGCAAGGTCATCGCCCAGCACGCCCGATGTCTTCTTGGCGGCCATTTTTGTCATCAGCGCGACGTCATCGAGTACCGCCGCGATATCGTCGATCAACACCAATAAGCTGCTTCCTGCCATGAACCGGACTTCCGTTAGAGAGAGATGACGCGAGCATAGCCCGGCGTACGGCCTTGCGGCCAGATTGTTGAGGCCTGCTGATGGCCGGTGCTACCATGCGCAACCGCCTGTCATGGCAAGGAAACGTCTGGTTTATGAGCAGCATTCGCGAGCGCAACAAAGAAAAAATCCTGCGGGCGGCGAGCGAGGAGTTTGCCGACAAGGGCTTCGCCGCGACCAAAACCAGCGACATCGCCGCCAAGGCCGGGCTGCCCAAGCCCAACGTCTATTACTACTTCAAGTCCAAGGACAACCTCTACCGCGAGGTGCTCGAAAGCATTATCGAGCCGATCCTGGCCGCTTCCACGCCGTTCAACCCCGAAGGGGAGCCCAAGGAAGTATTGAGCAACTACATCCGCTCCAAAATTCGCATCTCCCGCGACCTGCCGTTCGCCTCCAAGGTGTTCGCCAGCGAAATCATGCACGGCGCCCCACACCTGAGCGCCGAGCAGGTTGAACAGCTCAATGCCCAGGCCAAGCACAATATCGATTGCATCCAGAACTGGGTGGATCGTGGGTTGATTGCGGCTATCGACCCTAATCACCTGATGTTCAGCATCTGGGCGGCGACCCAGACCTATGCGGACTTTGACTGGCAGATCTCAGCCGTTACCGGCAAGGCCAAGTTGGATGAAGCCGATTATGAGGCGGCGGCGCAGACGATTATCCGGCTGGTGCTCAAGGGGTGTGAGCCGGATTGATAGACCGCGGCGAGGCTATCGCAGGCAAGCCAGCTCCCACACGAATTTGCGCCGAACACAAAATGTAAAGTGGTCACAATCCCCTGTGGGAGCGGGCTTGCCCGCGATAGCGCCCATCCAGACACATCCTGCTAAAAGCCTGCCGATCAGCCTTCGCCCCTCAGTCTAGCCTCTCAGAACACCATCTGAAGAGAGGCCAAGGAATGCCCGATCTCCCTGCTTCAAATCGCCTGCGCATCGGACGCTATAACGAATCCAACCGCATTTACCTGCTCACCACCAACACCCTTGAACGCGAGCCCATCTTCAGCGACTTCAAACTCGGCCGCCTGGTCGTACAACAATTCAGGATCGCTCAATATAAAGGGCTCGCAACATCATTGGCCTGGGTAGTGATGCCTGATCATTTCCATTGGCTTGTTTCTCTGGAGAAAGGTTCGCTTGCCGACTTGATGCGCCAAGTTAAATCCAAGAGCACCCGAGTGGTGAATGCGGTGGCGGGCCGCCAAGGTCGCCTCTGGCAGCCGGGCTTTCATGATCATGCCGTGCGTCGAGAGGAAAGCCTTGAGGGGATTGCACGTTACATCGTAGCCAATCCACTCAGGGCCGGGCTGGTAAAGAAATTTGGCGACTATCCGCTATGGGATGCCATTTGGGTTTGACTGTAGACCGAGTCGACTGCATCGCAGGCAAGCCAACTCCCACACTGAGTGGGCTCACACAGTTAGATCTGTGAACACCGTCAATGTGGGAGCTGGCTTGCCTGCGATAGCTTACTCACAGTCAGAACGACTCAAGCCGACACCCCCGCATCCGCCATCAACCCCACCCCCTCAATCGCCGTGATCGCACACTGCTCGTCAATATCCGACGTATCCCCGGTGATTCCAATCGCCCCCAACACCACCCCCGACTGATCCCGTATCAACACCCCGCCCGGCGCCGGCACCACACTGCCCTGCCCCAGGCTGTTCAACGCTGCGATAAACGCCGGCCGCTGCTGCGCATCCAGTGCCAGTAAACGTGAGCCCTTGCCCAAGGCAATCGCCCCCCAGGCCTTGCCGATGGCGATTTGCGGGCGCAGCAGGCTGGCGCCGTCTTCGCGCTGCAAGGTAATCAAGTGCCCCCCGCTATCGAGTACCGCGATGGTCAGCGGCGCTGCAGAAATCGTGCGGCCTGCGGCGATAGCATGGCCGGCCAACTGGGTGGCGAGTTTCAAGGTTAAAGCGCTCATGGTGCCGTCCTTCTTTTGTTATTGGAAAGCGGTGGAGTTCTGTTTGATCAGATGCTCGATCGAATAAATAGAACACAATGACATTTGTTTTTGTATACAATATTTTCAAACAAATGCTCCATACGTCGAAAAAAGCCGTTCCGACGAACGCAAAGGCCGTTTCATAAAATGCATTGACCTGCGCCGTCCGCCGTGAATACACTTTGGACAAACACCACTTGTATACAATTACAAAACGCAAGAGGCACCAAAACCATGAGCAAAATGAGAGCAATCGAAGCCGCTGTCCTGGTGATGCGCCGTGAAGGTGTGGATACCGCCTTCGGTATCCCGGGCGCCGCGATCAACCCGCTGTATTCAGCCTTGCAGAAGGTGGGTGGCATCGATCACGTCCTTGCTCGCCACGTTGAAGGCGCCTCGCACATGGCCGAGGGCTATACCCGCACCAAGGCCGGCAATATCGGCGTGTGCATCGGCACTTCGGGCCCGGCGGGCACTGACATGGTCACCGGCCTGTACAGCGCCTCGGCCGACTCGATTCCGATCCTGTGCATCACCGGGCAAGCGCCACGTGCACGGATGCACAAGGAAGACTTCCAGGCCGTCGATATCACCAGCATCGTCAAGCCCGTGACCAAGTGGGCCACCACCGTGCTCGAACCCGGCCAGGTGCCCTACGCGTTCCAGAAGGCTTTCTATGAAATGCGTTCCGGGCGCCCAGGCCCGGTACTGATCGACTTGCCGTTCGACGTACAAATGGCCGAGATCGAATTCGACATCGACGCCTACCAGCCACTGCCCCTGGCCAAGCCGTTGGCCACTCGCATTCAGGTCGAGAAAGCCCTGGCGATGCTGGACCAGGCTGAACGCCCATTGCTGGTGAGCGGTGGTGGCGTGATCAACGCCGACGCCAGCGAGTTGCTGGTGGAGTTCGCTGAGTTGACCGGCATCCCGGTGATTCCGACCCTGATGGGCTGGGGCACCATTCCCGATGACCACCCGCTGATGGTAGGCATGGTCGGCCTGCAGACGTCCCACCGTTATGGCAACGCGACGATGCTCAAGTCGGACGTGGTGCTGGGTATCGGCAACCGCTGGGCCAACCGTCACACCGGCTCGGTGGAGGTGTACACCGAAGGGCGCAGATTCATTCACGTTGACATCGAGCCGACGCAGATTGGCCGCGTGTTCACCCCGGACCTGGGTATCGTCTCCGACGCCGGTTCCGCGCTGACGATGTTCATTGAAGTCGCCCGCGAATGGAAAGCCGCCGGCAAGCTCAAGGATCGCAGCGCCTGGTTGCATGACTGCCAGCAACGCAAAGCCACGCTGCACCGCAAGACGCACTTCGACAACGTGCCGGTCAAGCCGCAACGCGTGTACGAAGAGATGAACCAGGTGTTCGGCAAAGACACCTGCTACGTCAGCACCATCGGCCTGTCGCAGATTGCCGGCGCGCAATTTTTACATGTGTACAAGCCACGCCACTGGATCAACTGCGGCCAGGCGGGCCCGCTGGGCTGGACCATTCCGGCGGCACTCGGCGTGGTCAAGGCCGACCCGAGCCGCAAGGTGGTGGCGCTGTCAGGCGACTACGACTTCCAGTTCATGATCGAAGAACTGGCGGTGGGCGCGCAGTTCAAGCTGCCGTACATCCACGTGGTGGTGAACAACTCTTACCTGGGGCTGATCCGCCAGGCCCAGCGCGGCTTTGAAATGGACTACTGCGTGCAGCTGTCTTTCGACAACCTCAACGCCCCGGAACTCAACGGTTATGGCGTCGATCATGTGGCCGTCGCCGAGGGCCTGGGCTGCAAGGCGCTGCGTGTGTTCGAGCCGGGCCAGATCCAACCGGCCCTGCGCAAGGCTCAGGAAATGATCGAAGAATTCAAAGTGCCGGTGATCGTTGAGATTATTCTGGAGCGAGTGACCAATATTTCCATGGGCACCGAGATCAACGCCGTCAACGAATTCGAAGACCTGGCCCTGGTCGGCAACGATGCGCCGACTGCCATTTCCCTGCTCGATTAAGGAGAACCCTATGCCGCGCTTTGCCGCCAACCTGTCCATGCTGTTTACCGAACAGGACTTCCTTGCTCGCTTCAAGGCAGCCGCCGATGCCGGCTTCGAAGGTGTGGAATACCTGTTCCCGTACGAATTCAGCTCTGCCGATATCAAGGCACAGCTCGATGCCAACGGCCTGACCCAGGTGCTGTTCAACCTGCCGGCCGGTGATTGGGCCAAGGGCGAGCGCGGCCTGGCCTGCCACCCGGACCGGGTCGAGGAATTCCGCGCCGGGGTCAAGCTGGCCATCGCCTATGCCCAGGTATTGGGCAACACCCAGGTCAACTGCCTGGCAGGTATCCGGCCACAAGGCGTCGATGACGAGACCGTGGAAAAAACCTTCGTCGCCAACCTCAAGTACGCCGCCGAGAAGCTGCAGGCGGCGGGTATCAAGCTGGTGATGGAGATGATCAACACCCGCGACATTCCGGGCTTCTACCTCAACAACACGGCGCAGGCTCTGTCGATTCGCGAGCAAGTGGGCAGCGCCAACCTGTTCCTGCAATACGACATCTACCACATGCAAATCATGGAAGGCGACCTGGCGCGGACCATGCAAACGCACCTGGGTGAGATCAACCATATCCAGCTGGCGGACAACCCGGGGCGCAACGAGCCAGGTACCGGTGAGATCAACTACCGCTTCCTGTTCGAGCATCTGGACCGCATTGGTTACGCAGGTTGGGTCGGCTGTGAGTACAAGCCGTTGACCACGACCGAGGCGGGTTTGGGTTGGCTCAAGACCCATAACGCCATCTGACAACTGACACAACATAAAACAATGTGGGAGCTGGCTTGCCTGCGATGCAAACACCTCGGTGTATCAGTCAGGTCCGGTTGATGCCATCGCAGGCAAGCCAGCTCCCACATTAAAAGAGGATTTTGATCATGGCTAAAATCGGATTTATCGGCACCGGCATCATGGGCCAACCCATGGCCGCCAACTTGCAGAAAGCCGGTCACCAACTGTTTCTCTCCGAGCACCACGGCAAAGCGCCCCCCGAGCTGCTTGCTGCCGGCGCCATCGCCTTGGCCAACCCGCAGCAGGTCGCCCAGGAAGCGGAATTCATCATCGTCATGGTGCCCGACACCCCACAGGTCGAAGACGTGCTGTTGCGCGCCGATGGCGTGGCCGCCGGTCTGTCACCCAATAAAGTAGTGATCGACATGAGCTCGATCTCCCCCACCGCCACCAAGGCGTTCGCGGCGAAGATCAACGAAACCGGCGCGCAGTACCTGGATGCACCGGTGTCTGGCGGTGAAGTCGGCGCCAAGGCCGGTACCTTGAGCATCATGGTCGGTGGTGAACCGCAGACGTTCGAACGCGCATTGCCGCTGTTCCAGGCCATGGGCAAGAACATCACCCTGGTGGGCGGTAACGGCGATGGCCAGACCGCCAAGGTCGCCAACCAGATCATCGTCGCGCTGAACATCCAGGCGGTGGCCGAAGCCTTGCTGTTTGCCTCGAAAAACGGTGCCGACCCGGCCAAGGTGCGTGAAGCGTTGATGGGTGGCTTTGCGTCGTCGAAGATTCTGGAAGTACATGGCGAACGCATGATCAAGGGCACCTTCGATCCGGGCTTCCGCATCAACCTGCATCAGAAAGACCTGAACCTGGCATTGGCCGGCGCCAAGGAACTTGGGATCAACCTGCCGAACACCGCCGGCACCCAGCAAGTGTTCAGCACCTGCACGGCGATTGGCGGCGGTAACTGGGACCACTCGGCACTGATCAAGGGCCTGGAGCACATGGCCAATTTCTCCATCCGCGACAAGTAACCCACCTTGGAATGCAATCCAGTGTGGGAGGGGGCTTGCTCCCGATAGCAATCGGTCATTCAACCACTATGTCGACTGATACACCGCTATCGGGAGCAAGCTCCCTCCCACATTTTGACCGCATTTCAAATCTGAAATGGCTGCACTCCTAACAACAAGAATCCCCCGGGAGCCCGCTTATGTCGGTCGATCCGCAACACCTGCTTCGCGAGCTGTTTGCCACAGCCATCGACGCCGCCCACCCCCGGCAAGTCCTTGAACCCTACCTGCCTGTTGACCGCAGTGGCCGAGTGATCGTGATCGGCGCCGGCAAGGCCGCGGCCGCCATGGCGCTGGTCGTCGAAGACTGCTGGCAGGGAGAGGTCTCGGGCCTGGTGGTCACCCGCTACGGGCACGGTGCGCCGTGCAAAAAAATCGAGGTGGTCGAAGCGGCCCACCCGGTGCCGGATGCTGCCGGCCTGGCTGTGGCCCAGCGCGTACTGGCGCTGATCAGCAACCTGGGCGAAGAAGACCGTGTGATTTTCCTGCTGTCCGGCGGCGGTTCGGCGCTGCTGGCCTTGCCCGCCGAAGGCATCAGCCTGGCCGACAAGCAAAGCATCAATAAAGCCCTGCTCAAATCCGGTGCCACCATTGGCGAGATGAATTGCGTGCGCAAGCACCTTTCGGCGATCAAGGGCGGGCGACTGGCCAAGGCCGCATGGCCGGCTACCGTGTACACCTACGCAATTTCCGATGTGCCGGGCGACCAGGCCACGGTGATCGCCTCGGGCCCAACCGTCGGTGACCCGAGCACTTCGCAACAAGCCCTGGCAATCCTCAAGCGCTATGGCATCGACGCTCCCGCCTCGGTGCGCAGTTGGTTGCAAAACCCCTCCTCGGAAACCGTCAAGCCTGGCGACCCGGTGCTCGCCCGCAGCCACTTCCAATTGATCGCCCGCCCCCAGCAATCCCTGGAAGCCGTGGCCGTGAAGGTCCGCCGGGCAGGGTTCAGCCCACTGATCCTCGGTGACCTGGAAGGTGAAGCGCGGGAGGTGGCCAAGGTGCATGCCGGCATCGCCCGGCAGATTGTGCAGCACGGCCAGCCCCTGGCAGCGCCGTGCGTGATCCTTTCGGGCGGCGAAACTACCGTCACCGTGCGCGGCAACGGCCGTGGCGGACGCAATGCCGAATTCCTGCTCAGCCTCACCGATAGCCTTAAGGGCATGCCCGGCGTTTACGCCCTGGCCGGCGACACCGACGGTATCGACGGCTCGGAAGACAATGCCGGCGCGATCATGACCCCCTGCAGCTACCGCCGTGCCGAAGCCCTCGGCCTGAGCGCCAGCGACGAGTTGGATAACAATAATGGCTACGGCTATTTCGCCGCCCTGGGCGACTTGATCGTCACCGAGCCGACCCGCACCAACGTCAACGATTTCCGCGCCATCCTGATCCTTGAGACTGCCAACCATGACGCCTGACAAGAAGGTCAAAATCCTCGCCACCCTGGGCCCGGCCACCGACGGTATCGATGACATTCGCGAGCTGGTGCAAGCCGGGGTGAATATCTTCCGCCTCAACTTCAGCCACGGTGAGCACGCCGACCATGCGCAGCGTTACCAGTGGATTCGCCAAGTGGAGCGCCAGCTGAATTACCCGCTGGGCATCCTCATGGACCTGCAAGGGCCGAAGCTGCGGGTCGGACGTTTTGCCGAAGGCAAGGTACAGTTGATTCGCGGCCAGGCTCTGCGCCTGGACCTCGACCCGACACCCGGCGACCAACGCCGCATCAACCTGCCCCACCCAGAGATCATCGCAGCCCTTGAACCGGGCATGGACCTACTGCTCGACGACGGCAAGCTGCGCCTGCGGGTGATCACCAAACACGCCGATGCCATCGACACCACCGTGCTCAACGGCGGCGAGCTGTCCGACCGTAAAGGCGTAAACGTCCCACAAGCGCTATTGGAACTCAGCCCGCTCACCGCCAAGGACCGCCGCGACCTGAGCTTTGGCCTGGAGCTGGGCGTGGACTGGGTGGCGCTGTCCTTTGTGCAGCGCCCGGAAGATATCCGCGAGGCCCGCGAGCTGATTGGCGACAAGGCCTTCCTGATGGCCAAGATCGAGAAGCCCTCAGCCGTGCAGCGCCTGCAGGAAATCGCCGAGTTGAGCGATGCGATCATGGTGGCCAGAGGCGACCTGGGCGTGGAAGTGCCGGCCGAAAGCGTGCCGCAGATCCAGAAAGACATCATCAGCACCTGCCGCCAACTGGGCAAGCCGGTAGTGGTCGCCACGCAGATGCTCGAATCCATGCGCTTCTCCCCGGCGCCGACGCGTGCCGAAGTCACCGATGTCGCCAACGCCGTGGCCGAAGGCGCGGACGCGGTGATGCTGTCGGCCGAAACCGCGTCGGGCGAGTACCCGCTGGAAGCGGTACAGATGATGAGCAAGATCATCCGTCAGGTGGAAAATGGCCCGGATTACCAGGCGCAACTGGACGTCAGCCGGCCCAAGGCGGATGCCACGGTGTCGGACGCCATCAGCTGCGCGATCCGGCGCATCAGCAGCATCCTGCCGGTGGCGGTGCTGGTGAACTACAGCGAGTCGGGCAGTTCCAGCTTGCGCGCCGCAAGGGAGCGCCCGGTGGCGCCGATCCTCAACCTCACGCCGAACCTGTCCACGGCGCGACGCTTGAGCGTGGCGTGGGGCGTGCATTCGGTGGTCAATGATCGTTTGCGTCAGGTCGACGAGGTGTGTTCCACCGCGCTGGAAATTGCCCAGGCCCAGGGTATGGCGCAGCGTGGGGATACCTTGGTGATTACCGCAGGGGTGCCGTTCGGGCAGCCGGGGTCGACCAACTCGCTGCGTATCGAGACATTGCTCTAGCGCCTGTAGGGGCCTCATCGCAGGCAAGCCAGCGATGGGGACAACTCGGTCTCATTGAATACCTATCATGCACAACCACACCTGCCCCGACTGGGCCGAAGCCCTGCTCAACGGCTTCAGCCAGATTTTCCTGCAGCGCCACCCGCTGTGCGGCCTGCTGTGCCTGCTGGCGATCCTGATCGGCGCCCCGGACTTGCTGGGCGGTGCGTTGCTGGGCGGTGTCGCGGGGTTGCTCACCGCCCAGCGCCCTGGGTATCCCAAAGCTGAGCGTCAGGCCGGGCTGTATAGCTACAACGGCGTACTGCTGGGCTTGTTGATCAGCCAGCACTTTGCCTGGTCGGCGCTGGTGCCGCCGTTGATCCTGGCGGGCGGCGGCTTGAGCGCTATCCTCACCCGGCAATGGTTGAAACACGCCAGCCGGCCCCACAATTTGCCCGCCTACACTGCCCCCTTTGTTGGCCTCGGCTGGCTGCTGCTCGGCCATGTACCTCAAACTACGCTTGCGCCGGCCCAGGCCGACATGTTCGCGGTACTCACGGCGCCCTTTTCCGGTCTTGGGCAAATCATGCTGCTGGAGCAGCCCCTGGCGGGTCTTTTAATCGCCCTGGGTTTGCTGCTGGCTGACCACCGTGCCGCCGCATGGGCCATGATCGGCGCCAGCCTCGGTGTGCTGGCCGGCCTGTGGTTGAATGAGCCTTCCGGTGCCCTGCTCGGTCTGCACAGCTATAACCCGGCATTGGCGGCCCTGGCCCTGAGCCCGTTACGTCGCCAGCCCTGGTTACCGCTGCTGGGCATCGGCCTGGCCATCCTGCTCACGCCGGGCTTCACCGCCCTGCACCTGCCCGCACTGACTGCACCGTTTATCCTCGCCTGCTGGCTGGTGCGCGCCGGTCACCGGTTGCTTCACAAACCCCGCATGGACAGCCCGTTCGAATCCCCCTAGGCTTGCTCGATATTCGCTTCAGGCAGGATTTATGGACAGCAACAACGACTGGCGCCAGCGGCTCTACATCATGGTGTTTCAAAGCGATACCGTCGCCGGGCGGCGCTTTGACGGCATCCTGCTGCTGATCATCCTCGCCAGCCTGGTGATCGTGATGCTCGACAGCATCGACCAGATCCACCAGAACTACGCGGACGTGCTGGCCTATATCGAATGGGGCTTCACGCTGATCTTCGCCATCGAGTACGGCCTGCGCCTGTATTGTTCGCCCAAGCCGCTGCGCTATGCCTTCAGTTTTTATGGCCTGGTGGACCTGCTGGCCATCGTCCCCGGCATCCTCGCCCTGTACTACAGCGATGCGCAGTACCTGCTGATCATCCGCATCATCCGGATGCTGCGAATCTTCCGCGTGCTCAAGCTCAGCCCGTACCTCAAGCAAGCCAATTATTTGATGGCGGCGCTGCGCGGCAGCAAGCAGAAGATCGTGGTGTTCCTGGTCAGCGTGTGCACGCTGGTGACGGTGTTCGGTACCTTGATGTACGTGATCGAAGGCCCGGAACACGGGTTTACCAGCATTCCCAAGGGCATCTACTGGGCCATCGTGACCCTGACCACCGTGGGCTTCGGCGATATCGTGCCCAAGACACCGCTGGGCCAGGTGATTTCATCGCTGGTCATGATCACCGGTTATTCGATCATTGCCGTACCCACGGGCATTTTTACCGCCGAGCTGGCCAGTGCCATGCGTGGTGAACAGCTGCGTACCGAGTGCCCGGCGTGCAAGAAAGACAGCCACGAACCCAACGCCGCGTTTTGCTCGCGCTGTGGCAGCAATCTTTTCCATAAACTGGAATAAGCAAAGTTCGTTTTAATCTTTAAAGGTCTATGCAGGCCCGGCTATAGTCGCTGGCAAATTGCCTCCCCTCTTCTCGAACAACAAGGAATGAGCAGTGAAAAAAATCCTCAGCGCCTCTCTTCTGGCCGCCGGCCTGGCCCTGGCGGGCTCTGCCCAGGCAGCGACCACCCTGCTCAACGTCTCCTACGACGTGATGCGCGACTTCTATAAGGACTACAACGCCGCTTTTCAGAAGCATTGGGAAGCCGAGCACCCGAACGACAAGTTGACCCTGCAGATGTCCTTCGGCGGCTCCAGCAAACAGGCGCGCTCGGTAATCGACGGCCTGCCGGCTGATGTGATCACCATGAACATGGCCACCGACATCAATGCCCTGGCCGACAATGGCAAGCTGGTGCCGGACAACTGGGTCACGCGCCTGCCGAACAACAGTGCACCCTTTACCTCTGCGACCGTATTCATCGTGCGCAAAGGCAACCCCAAAGCCCTGAAAGATTGGCCGGACCTGCTCAAGGACGGCGTGCAGGTGATCGTGCCCAACCCGAAAACCTCGGGTAACGGCCGCTACACCTACCTGTCGGCCTGGGGTTATGTGCTCAAGAACGGCGGCGACGAAGAGAAGGCCAAGGCCTTCGTCGGCAAACTGTTCAAACAAGCGCCAGTGCTGGACACCGGTGGGCGTGCCGCGACCACCACGTTCATGACCAACCAGATCGGCGACGTGCTGGTGACCTTTGAGAACGAAGCAGAAATGATCGCCCGTGAGTTTGGCCGCGATCAGTTCGAAGTGATCTATCCAAGCGTTTCCGCCGAAGCCGAGCCGCCCGTTTCGGTGGTCGACAAAGTGGTCGAAAAGAAAGGCACCCGTGCTGCCGCTGAAGACTACCTGAAGTACCTGTGGTCGCCAGAGGGTCAGGAAATTGCGGCCAACAACTACCTGCGCCCACGGGATCCGAAGGTGTTGGCCAAATACACCGACCGCTTCCCGAAGGTGGACTTCCTGTCGGTGGAGAAAACCTTTGGTGACTGGCGCACGGTGCAGAAGACCCACTTCAACGATGGTGGGGTGTTTGACCAGATCTACTCCGGCCAGTGAATGATCTTGGCTGAATAGACTCGATCAAAATTGTGGGAGGGGGCTTGCTCCCGATAGCGGTGTGTCAGCCAATGCCTGTGCTGACTGACACACTGCTATCGGGAGCAAGCCCCCTCCCACATTGGGTTTTGCATTGAGTCATTATTTCGCGGCATGACAGTTATCACGCCAAGCGGCCTACTCACTGCCGGCCCTTGCCTTTACTCTCTCACCCCATCGTCCTTCGCCTTACGAGCACGCCATGAACGCTACCTCTCACGCCACAGGCACCATGACCCGGAGCATGGTCATGCTGTTCGCGTTTTGCTGCGGCGCCATCGTCGCCAACATCTACTACGCGCAGCCAATCATCGAACTGATTGCCCCGGACATCGGCCTGACGCCGGCGATGGCCAGCCTGATCGTGTCGCTGACACAAATCGGTTATGCCTTGGGCCTGTTCTTCCTGGTGCCGTTGGGTGATTTGCTGGAAAACCGCAGGCTGATGATCTTCACCACCGTGGTGGCTATCGCGAGCCTGTTGGGCGCAGCGTTCACCGAACAGCCCAACCTGTTCTTGCTGGTGTCGCTACTGATCGGTTTCAGTTCGGTATCGGTGCAGATCCTCATCCCGCTCGCCGCGCACCTGGCCCCTGCCGAGTCCCGTGGTCGTGTGGTCGGCAGCATCATGGGCGGCTTGCTGCTGGGCATTCTGCTGGCGCGGCCGGTGTCCAGCGTGGTGGCCGACCACTTCGGCTGGCGTGCGATGTTTATGGCCGCCGCCGCCTTGATGGCGTTTATCAGCGTGGTGCTGATGCTGACCATTCCCAAGCGTCAACCCGATCACAGCGCCAGCTACGCCCAATTGCTGCGCTCCCTGGGCACCTTGCTGCGTAAGCAGCCGGTATTGCGCCAGCGTGCGTTTTACCAGGCGTGCATGTTTGCCACCTTCAGCCTGTTCTGGACCGCTGCTCCACTGGAGCTGGCGCGCAACCATGGCCTGAGCCAAAGTGAAATCGCGCTGTTCGCCCTGGTGGGTGCCCTGGGCGCCATCGCCGCGCCCATCGCCGGTCGCCTGGCCGATGCCGGCCACACCCACCGCGCCTCGCTGCTGGCAATGCTGTTTGGCGCGTTGAGTTTCCTGCCCGCGTTCGTGCATCCGGTGTACAGCGTGATCGGCCTGGCAGTGACCGGCGTGGTTCTGGACTTCTGCGTGCAGATGAACATGGTCCTCGGCCAGCGCGCTGTATACGCCCTCGATGCCCACAGCCGCAGCCGCCTGAACGCGCTGTACATGACCAGCATCTTCATCGGCGGTGCGTTCGGTTCGGCAATTGCCAGCAGCGTGTATGAACACGGCGGCTGGCTGAGCGTGATGCTGGTGGGCAGCGCTTTCCCACTGGTGGCGTTGTTGCGTTTCCTTTCTGCATCGCGCCAGGTGAAGGTGGCAACCGCCTAAGAGCGCACCAACTTCTCCAGCGCCGCATCCGCCAGAAAGGAGGACCGGCTTTTGACCTTGTGCTCGCGCACATAACGGTCAATGCGCTGAATGACATAGCCGGGCAAGGTCACATTGACCTTCTCGGTCTTGCCAAGATAAGGCGAGATGTCCAGTTCCAACATGCCCCAGCCCATGCCCAGATAGTCTTCATGAGCGTGATGAGTGGCGACCGAGGTTGGCATCGGAATCACCCCACCCTCTGCGGCGATTTCCTGCAAAAGGATATGCGCCACTTCCACGGCGGCATTGTAGGCTTCTTCGAAACTGTCCCCGGCAGTGACCGCGCCTGGGATATCAGGGATCTGGATACCGGTGGCGGTGAAATCATCGCCCCATTCGATACAGATTGGGTATTGCATGAATGCTCTCCTTAAAACTGAAACAACCCGGCGCGCTTCCTGCAACTCCTTGATCAATAGCCTGCTCTGCACCGCTGCCTCCGTGGCTTGGCCTGAATAAAAGTAACCCTAGAGTTACCATTATTCAAGCGCAAAAAGCATCGCCCGGACTGGCGGCTGTTTTACCGAATGTTGAAAACTCACGAAAAAATCGAAAACAGCCTGCTTATAAAACCCGTGAACGATGAAAAAACGTTCTGGATAAAGCTCCCCCCTGGCCTGGGACCCGGTTCGTGCGGCTGGTCTGTGTCTGGAGTCGGTTCTGGAATAGGCGTCGGGAGAGGTTCTGGAACAGGCGCGACAATGGTTTCAGGGGTGGGGAAAGGAATTACCGTTGGGGCCTGCCCGCTCCACACCACATCCGTCTGTTTGATCTGGCCTTGGCTGGTCACCAACAGATCAGCTGTGCCAGTGCCAGTCGTATCCACCGCCAGGGTGAAACGCCCCGTCGCCGAGTCATGCCCGAGCACCGCATCCCCCGCCCGGCCTTTGAATCGGTCGGAGAAATTCAGCGACTTGAGCTGCGCAGTCTGAAGCACTCCGGTCAGGTCAATCTTGTCGATCCCGCTTTGGAAGTCCTGGATGATGTCCGGGTTCTGCGGCGTTGAATCGACGACACGGTGATAGACGAACGTGTCCGCCCCAGCACCACCGTGAAGCTTATCCGCACCCCGGCCGCCCGTAAGACGATTGCCAGCTTCGTTGCCTATCAATGTATCGTCGCCGGAACCACCAATGGCATTCTCCACGCTCACGCCCTTGGCAATCGACACATTCCCCCGCAAGCCACCTACATCCGAGAACGTTTCGGCCTTGAGGCTGATGGTTTGGTTCTGGGTGAACCCGGAGAAGTCGAGCGTGTCGTTACCACCGCCGTCCCAAACGGTGAAAATCGGTTTGTCACTCCCGCGCTTGAGGCTATAGAACTCCCGAGCGGAGTTGGAGTTGAAGCCGTAGGTGGTATCGGTATTGCGGGTTTTGCTATTCGCCCCGTAAAGCCGCTGGGCCGCGGCGATATCATCCATCATCGGCGCTACCGGGCTGTGCCTGGCAAAATTATGCCCAGGCTGATAAGTCTCCGCCCAATAACTCATGACACTGCGTGCCTTGGTGTCCTGGGCATATTCGGCAGAGCGCTCGTAATTGAAGCCACCACCATCGTATCCACCCGGATGACTCAACCCGAGGGTGTGCCCCAGTTCATGGATCAACAAACCCAGGAAGTGGCTGCCCATGGTCGGGTTATGCGCACCGCTGGTGCCGATGTTGGCCTGGACTCTGGAGTAATGCCTGTTAGGCAGCCTTGCCCAGCCCGACGAACCCGACGTGCCCTTGATACTGATGGTGCCATCGGTGTTCGAGCCGTTTTCGACAAATTCGATATTGGCGACATCCGCCCAGTATTGCAGGGCTTGTCTGGCTCGCTCTTTCTGCGCGGCATTGAAACCGCCAGCAAAATTAAAGCCGACGACAACCTTGCCATCTTTATTGAGATCATGAAACTTGGATCCACTGCGCGTAATATGTTTCGCCGCCTGATCCGTGGTGAAGGTTTTTTTATTGTTTGCCCAGAGAACAACTGCGTTCTCAGCGGCTGATAAACGGGACTGCGACATCGCCGAAGCGCGCGTACGGGAAGAATGCCTAACAGGGATTTGCATGGTGTATTGATACTCTGAACAGTGAAGAATTAACCGTCCATATATGAATTACCGACACTGACTTATCCGTGGCCAGCCCGATAAAAATCCCATATCAAAAACACCTTAACTACCGTTATTTTTTTGCGAAAGCATTTATTAAACACAACAGCAAAAAGTCCGTACAAGTATTAATCGGATCGACACACCCCTACATACCAATCGCCACAAAGGCGTTAAGCCACAGAAGAAACAGTTTTCAACAAATCAACTTAATTCAATCAAGAGTTTTACTTAACAACATCAAGAAACCCACTCAAACATACCGAAGAAAACACGCTTGAGGTGAAGGCTTTTATCTGATCTGAAACATGATCAATGCCTACACACCTTGATTGCCCGCAGCTACCGAGTGCGCCTGATCCAGGCAGCACAGCAAGCGTTCGACGGTATGCACCAAGGGCCCGGAATTATCCAACACAAACAAACCCGCGCCGTTTCCGGCAATCAGCTCAGCGGTAAATCGCGCGTTGCGCGCCAATCGCTCTTCGATGTCCGCCAATGACTCACGCCCGCGTGCGATCAAACGTTGGCGCAATACGGCTTGATCGACCGTCAGCAGCAACACCAACAATGTCGGGTAACGCTCACGGGTCTGCGCCAGGTGGGCGCGAGAGCCATTGACCAGCACATCGTCCCCTGCGGCCAGCCACTCGTCGATTTCCCTGGGGATGCCATACGACAAGCCATTGGCCTGCCAGCTCAAGGCAAACGCGCCCTCGGCGTCCATCCGCGCAAACTCCTGCGGGCTCACCCCTTGCGCCGCTTCGCCGACTGCCTCCGCCGAGCGTGTGATCACCCGGCGCACCATGCGACAACCACGCGCCTGCAAGCGCAGGCGTGCGGCATCCAGCAGGCTGTCCTTGCCCGAACCCGATGGCCCGATGAGATAGATCAACCTGCCCGTCATCAAAACACCCTCTTGGCTTGTCTCCAGGCTTGTTGCGCCCCCGGCAACGCTTCGCAGCAACCGACCTGCGCCAGGTAGCAGCCACTGGAAAGTATATCCAGCAATTTTTCGCCAGCCAGGCCGGCGGCGGCCACATTACCCGAGTGCGCGCTGCCGCGCACCTGTGGGAGGGGGCAAGCCCTGCTGCAAGTCAGTTAAGACAGAACTGGCAACTGTGGCGAGGGAGCTTGCTCCCTCGCCACAGGTCATTGCGCGTACTGCTTGCTCAACCCCGGCGGCACGCCTTGCACATTGGTTTCTTCCCAGGGCCCGTTGGGGCTGATGGAACGGCTCCAGCCGTTGCTCCAGCGGTAGTAGGTACGCTGGCGGTAGAAGGTGTCGGGCTGGTCGTCGAGCACGTACACCTGCATCTTGCCGTCCCAGTGGCTGGCAGCCCCCGGTGGTGGAGCAAAGGTGGGTGACTTGCTTGGCAGTGGCTTTGGCGGCGGGGTCACCGGGCCAGAAGGCTTGGTACTCGGCTGAGTCGACGGGCCCGATGGCGGGATGGTCGGGCCGGTGGGTGCCGCAGGTGGGCGGTGGACCGCACAGGCGCTCAGGCCGAGTACCAGGCTGAGCAGGGTGATGCGTGCATATGCGGTCATGGGCGTTTCCTCAGAATGACTTGTCCGGAGTGTCGATGGTCAATTGCTGCAGCGCAGTGGTGCTGCTGGCCAGCGGTTGGCTGCGGCCGATCCATTCGCCAGTGGTCGGTTGGCCGGCCCGGGATATGCGCGCAACCAGTTGGACTTCGGGGAAGTTGGACAGTTTCAACTGCGGCATCATCGCGTCGGCATCGCCCAGTTCGACGGTGATGGGCAGTTCGGCAACGGTGACGCGCTTGGCCGCCAAGGGTGCCGGTGGGCCGCTGACTGCACGGGCGAAGATGAACACAGTGTCGGTCGGCAAGGCTTTGGCTTTCGCTTCGGCGGACAGGTCTACACGCACGGTCATTACCGCCTTGCGCGCGACCGTACCGCCGCTCTCTTTAAGCTTCTCGCCAGCCCGGTCAATACCGCCTTGCAGTGCTACACGGGAGTTGTCCTGCGGTGGCAGTTGCGCCAGCAGACGGTTCCAGTAATCGATCGCTTCCTGATAACGCTGGCCTTCAAAAGCCGCGATCCCCAACAGGCCAAGGCTGGTGACTTCCTTGGGATCGAGCTTTAACGCCTCGTCGGTCAGCGCCTGCACCTTGGGCGACCACTGTTTATTGTCGGCAAAATATTGTGCCTGGGCCCACTGGCCAAGCAATTCCGGCTGGCGCCCGGCTAAGGCTACGGTGCGTTCAAAGACTTTGGCGGCATCGGCGGAACGGTCCTGAGCCATGTAGGCGCGCCCCAGGAAATACAGGCCCTCGGCCGAATCCGGCTGGGCTGCCGCGGCACGCTCCAGGCGCTGAGTCATGTCGGCCATGGACACCGGAGGCTGTGAGAATTCACGGGTCAGTTCGACCTTGTCGCTCGCCCCATAATGCAGGTACAGCGCAACGCCAAGCACCGGCACCAGAAACGCCGCCAAAAACGGCAGCGGTTTGCCCAGGCGCGATTCACGGGGCTTTTCCACGCCCTCGGTATCGGCCAGCAACTCGCGAGCCGCCTCGGCGCGGCCCGTATCCAGTTGCACGGCGTTCAATACACCTTCGTCCTGCTGCACTTGCAGCTCGGCGACGCGTTCCTGATACAGCGCCACGTTCAGCGCGGTACGATCCTCTTCACGCTGGGCGCGACGGTCACGCAGTACAGGAATCAACAGGAAACTCAGGGCAATCAGAAGCAGCAAGCCGGCTGCGAGCCAGAAATCAATCATCAGTCTTGGTGTCCAGCAATTGGTCGAGGCGTTTACGCTCTTCAGGGGACAGCGCATCGGAGCCATCAGTCGGCGCGGCGCGGCGACGGCGTACGATCACCGCCATCACCACAACGCCGGCCAGCAGCAGCCCGGCGGGGCCGAACCAGAGCAGCGCGGTTTTGCCGGTAAGGGCCGGTTTGTAGCGCACGAAATCACCGTAGCGGTCGACCATAAAGTCGATGATCTGCTGGTTATCCTTGCCCTCCCCCAACATGCGGAAGATTTCTTTGCGCAGGTCAGCGGCGATGGGCGCGTTGGAGTCGGCGATGTCCTGGTTCTGGCACTTGGGGCAGCGCAGTTCCTTGGTCAGGTCGCGGAAACGCTCACGCTCGGCGTCATTGGCAAATTCATAGGTGTCGATGGCGGCATGGGCCACACCGGCCAGGCCCAGGGCTAAAACAGCAGCGGTCAACCAACGCTTCATGGCTTGGCCTCATCGACCAGGGCCTGGTACTTGGCGGCCAGTTGCTCACGCCAGACTACCTCGTCGATCACGCCGACGAACTTGTCACGGATCACGCCCTTGGCGTCGATGAAGAAGGTTTCCGGCGCGCCATAGACGCCCAGGTTCAAACCCAGGTTGCCGTCTTCATCACGGATATCGAGCTGGTAAGGGTTATGAAACTCGGCCAGCCATTTCAAGGCCGCCGCATTGTCGTCCTTGTAGTTGATGCCGTAGATCACCACGCCCTTCTCGGCCAGTTTGTTCAGCACCGGGTGTTCGACGCGGCAGGAGATGCACCAGGTGGCCCACACGTTGACCAGCGCCGGCTTGCCCTGCAGGTCGGCCTGGGTCAGGGTCTTGTCACCCTGCACCGTCGGCAGGTTGAACGCGGGAAACGGCTTGCCGATCATCGCCGAGGGTAACTCGGCCGGGTCCAGATACAGCCCGCGATACAGGAACACTGCCATCAGCAGAAACAATGCCAGCGGCACCACCATCAACCAACGTTTCATACCGCAGCTCCCGAAAGGCCCAGTGCTTCACGCACACGGCTGCTGACCTTGACCCGATAACGCCGATCCAGCGCGGCGAGCAAACCCCCAAAGCCTGTGAGCAACCCGCCGAACCAGATCCAGCGCACGAAGGGTTTGACATGCACCCGCACAGCCCAGGCGCCGTCGCCCAAGGGTTCACCCAGCGCCACATACAGGTCACGGGTGAAACCGGCGTCGATACCGGCTTCGGTCATCATTGAACTTTGCACTGTGTACAGGCGCTTTTCAGGATGCAATACGGCGATTTCCTTGCCATTGCGCACTACGCGCACGGTGCCTTTATCCGAGGTGAAGTTCGGCCCTTCGAAGTGCCTGGCACCTTCGAAGATGAACTGGTAACCGGCCAGGTCCATGGACTCACCCGGCGCCAGGCGCAGGTCGCGCTCGGCGCTGTTCTGGCTGGAGAGCACTACGCCCAAAGCGCACACGGCGATGCCAATGTGAGCGATCTGCATGCCCCAGTAACTGCGGGTCAGGGTGGGCAAGCCTTTGATCAGGCCTTTGTGGCGCGTCTTGTCGAAGATGTCCCGCACGCCGGCCAGCAACACCCAGGCTGCCAGCAGGAACGTGGCGAGTACCGCCCAATTGAAGTCGCCGTAGGCGAACCCGGCGATCACTGCCAGGGCCACGCTGCCCAACAGCACCGGCATCAACATGCCTGCCAGCCATTTCACCGGGGTGTCTTTCCAGCGCACCAGCACACCGACCGCCATCACTACCATCAACAGGCCCATCAACGGGATGAACAACGCATTGAAGTACGGCGGGCCCACGGACAGCTTGGCGCCGCTCAAGGCATCCAGCACCAGCGGGTAGAGGGTGCCGAGCAGGATCATTGACGCGGCTACCACCAGTACCAGGTTATTGCCCAGCAACAGGGTTTCGCGCGACCACAGGTTGAAACCGACCTGGCTCTTGACCACCGGCGCACGCAGGGCGAACAGGGTCAGGGAACCGCCCACCACAAACAGCAGGAAGATCAGGATGAACACGCCGCGTTCGGGGTCGGAGGCAAACGCATGCACTGACGTCAGCACCCCCGAACGCACAAGGAACGTGCCGAGCAGGCTGAGGGAAAACGCGGCGATGGCGAGCAATACCGTCCAGCTTTTGAATACGCCACGCTTTTCGGTCACTGCCAGGGAGTGAATCAGCGCCGTGCCCACCAACCAGGGCATGAAGGACGCGTTTTCCACCGGGTCCCAGAACCACCAGCCGCCCCAGCCGAGTTCGTAGTAGGCCCACCAGGAGCCCAAGGTGATACCGATACCGAGGAAGGCCCAAGCGACGATGGTCCAGGGACGCGACCAGCGTGCCCACGCAGCATCCAGGCGGCCGCCAAGCAAGGCGGCGATGGCAAACGCAAAGGCTACGGAGAACCCCACGTAACCCATATAGAGCATCGGCGGGTGCACGATCAGGCCGATGTCCTGCAACAGCGGGTTGAGGTCATGCCCGTCTGCGGGGATCTGCGGCAGGATGCGGCTGAATGGATTGGAGGTCATGATCAGAAACAGCAGGAAGCCGATGCTGATCATGCCCATCACCGCCAGGACTCGCGCCAGCATCACTTGCGGCAGTTGGCGCGAGAATACCGACACGGCAAAGGTCCAGCCGCCGAGGATCAGCGCCCACAGCAGCAACGAACCTTCGTGGGCGCCCCACACGGCGCTGAACTTGTAGTACCAGGGCAAGGCGCTGTTGGAGTTGTTCGCGACATAGGCGACGGAAAAGTCGTCGGTCATGAAGGCATAGGTCAGGCAACCGAAGGCGAACAGCAGGAAAGCAAACTGACCCCAGGCGGCCGGCTGCGCCAGGCTCATCCACAAACGATCGCCGCGCCAGGCACCGAGCAACGGCACCACAGCCTGGACCACGGCAAAGCACAGGGCGAGGATCATCGCCAGTTGGCCCAGTTCAGGAATAAACAATGCGGACGTCATCACTTAGCCCTCCTTGGCTGGGGTCGCGGGCGCGGACTGGCCACTGTCTTTCAGGGCCTTGGTGACCTCGGGCGGCATGTACTTTTCATCGTGCTTGGCCAGCACTTCGTCCGCCACTACCACACCATCGGCGTTGAGTTTGCCCAGAGCGACGATGCCCTGGCCTTCGCGGAACAGGTCCGGGAGGATGCCGCGGTAAGTGATGGTCACGGCCTTGTTGAAATCGGTGACCACGAAGGTCACGTCCAGAGAATCGCCGGAACGCTTCAACGAGCCCTGCTCCACCATGCCGCCGGCGCGGATGCGCGTGTCCAGCGGGGCTTCGCCGTTGGCGATCTGGGTGGGGGTGTAGAACAGGTTGATGTTCTGCTGCAGGGCGCTCAAGGCCAGGCCCACGGCAATGCCGACGCCAACCAGGATGGCAAGGATGATCAACAGACGCTTTCTACGCAGCGGATTCACTTTTCGGTCTCCCGGCGCAGACGTCGCGCCTCTTGTTGCAGGTAACGCTTGCGGGCCAGGATCGGCGCGGCGACGTTGAGGGCCAGCACCGCCAGGCAGATGCCGTAGGCGCTCCAGACATACAGGCCGTGGTGGCCCATGGCGAGAAAATCACTGAAAGAAGCAAAGCTCATCCCCGCGCTCCCAGGCTGGTTTGCACTTGGGCTTTGACCCAACTGGTGCGGGCTTCACGCTTGAGCACTTCAAGGCGCATGCGCAGCAACAGCACGGCGCCGAAGAAGCAGTAGAACCCCAGCACCATCAGCAGCAGTGGCGCCCACATTTCCACGGGCATCGCCGGTTTTTCGGTGAGGGTGAAGGTGGCGCCCTGGTGCAGGGTGTTCCACCACTCTACCGAGTATTTGATGATCGGGATGTTGATCACGCCGACAATCGCCAGCACCGCGCAGGCCTTGGCGGCGCTATCGCGATTGCTGATGGCGTTGCCCAGGGCAATCAGGCCGAAGTACAGGAACAGCAGGATCAGCATCGAGGTCAGGCGTGCATCCCAAACCCACCAGGAACCCCAGGTCGGCTTGCCCCAGATCGCGCCGGTGACCAGCGCCACGGCGGTCATCCACGCACCAATAGGTGCAGCGCATTGCAGGGCCACATCGGCCAGTTTCATCTTCCACACCAGGCCGACGATGCCGCAAACCGCCAGCATCACGTAGCAGGACTGGGCCAGCATCGCAGCAGGGACGTGGATATAGATGATGCGAAAGCTGTTGCCTTGCTGGTAGTCCGGCGGCGCGAAGGCCAGGCCCCAGACCAGGCCGGTGCCGATCAGCAATACGGCGGCGACGCTCAACCACGGCAGCAGCTTGCCACTGATGCCATAAAACCATTTGGGCGAGCCGAGCTTGTGAAACCAGGTCCAGTTCATTGCATTTTCCATCACGGGTGCTTTTCGTCGTGGCGAAAAGCTTAGGGTCTTTACTGACTCAACGTCATTAACGCCGAGTCAGACCTCATTATTCACCGACGCTGATTTTCAGGCCGGCGGCTATAGCAAAGGGTGTCAGGGTTACCGCCAGGGCGGTCAGGCTACCAAGCCACAAGAGGTAACCGGTCGCCGGCATCCCCATGAGCGCGGCTTGCAAAGCGCCGCTGCCCAGGATCAACACCGGGATATACAAAGGCAGAATCAACAGGGCCAGCAGCAGGCCACCCCTTTTCAGGCCCACAGTCAAGGCGGAGCCCACCGCCCCCAACAGGCTGAGCACCGGCGTACCGAGCAACAAGGACACCAGCAACACGGGCAGGCATTCGACGGGCAAGCCCAGCATCATCGCCAGCAGCGGCGAGAGCAAGACTAGCGCCAGGCCGGAAAAAGCCCAGTGTGCCAGTACCTTGGCCAGTACCAGAAGTGGCAGGGGGTGCGACGAAAGGACCCACTGCTCCAGGGATCCGTCTTCGAAATCACTGCGAAACAGCCCGTCCAGCGAGAGCAGGACCGATAAAAGCGCCGCGACCCACACCAGTCCCGGGGACAAGGTTTGCAACAGTTTAGTCTCCGGGCCGACCGCCAACGGAAACAGCGCGATCACAATCGCAAAGAACACCAGCGGGTTGGCCAGCTCGGCCGGGCGACGGCACAACAGCCGCGCTTCACGGGCCACCAACAGGGCAAACACACTCATGCCGACCACCGTCCGAGATCCAGCTCCCGGTAACCACCCGGCTTGCGCGCCAGGGTATGGTGGGTGGTGAGCACCACCAGGCCGCCCTGCTCGCAATGCCGGGCCAGGTGCTCTTCGAGCTGGGCTACGCCCTGTTTGTCGAGAGCGGTGAAGGGTTCGTCGAGAATCCACAGCGGCGGGCCGGGCAGGTACAAACGCGCCAGGGCCACACGGCGCTGCTGGCCGGCTGACAGCGTGTGACAGGGCACATCTTCAAAGCCCTTGAGGCCAACGGCGGCCAGGGCCTGCCAGATGCCATCGCGGGTAGCAGGGTGATGCAGGGCGCTGAGCCAGCTGAGGTTTTCTTCGGCGCTGAGCACGTCCTTGATACCGGCGGCGTGGCCGATCCAGACCAGGTTGCGCGCCAGCTCGGTACGTTGTTCGTGCAGGGGCTTACCGTTGAGCCGAACAACACCCGCCGTGGGCTGCATCAAACCGGCCAGCAGACGCAGCAGACTGGTCTTGCCGCTGCCATTGGGGCCGCTGATTTGCACCATGTCGCCAGCCGCCAGACGCAGGTCGAGTTGCTCGAACAACAGGCGCAGGTCGCGTTCACAGGCAAGCGCTACGGCTTCAAGAAGAGGGCTGGTCAAGAGATCGCGGGCCTTTACGGTTCAAGTCGGCGGTGCAGCGGCCGTTATAGAGAGATGCACAATAACGACTTTGGCGACCGATTTTAGAGAGCTGGATCAAATAGTTGTGAGGTTTTTACCGCTCTCTTTGCAGACGGGCGGCATTATACATGCGATGCCCTACTCTAAAGAGGGCAATTTCCCCAGAGACGATGCGCACGATGACCGGTGAGATCAATCTTCCTCCACTGCCTCCAGCCTCAGCACCCAAGGCTGCCCCGCTGCCTGCGGCTGGCGAGTTGCTCAAGCTCCTGGAGCCACAGGCCGGGTTGATTGGCGCCGGAAAAACCGTAAACGCTGAAGTCATCGCGCTGAAACAAGGCAGTGAAGCCTTTCAGCTGTTGCTCAAGCTGACCCTTGAAGGTGGTCGCCAGACCCTGGTTCAAGCCAGCAGCGCCCAGCCCTTGCCCCTGGGCAGCAATGTGGCAGTGAGCCAAACGCCTGCGGGCAACCTGGCCATTACCTTGCAGCAAGCCATGAGCGCCAACGTGACCGCCCTCACCCGCCTCGACACCACACAAATGCCGGTGGGCACACTGCTGCAAGCCAAGGTGCTGACCACTCAGATGCTGCCTCAAGGCTCAGCGCAAGCGGCGATCTATCGCTCGCTGGTGAGTGTGCTCAATAATGCCCTGGCCGGTACCACGCTGACGCTGGAAAGCCCTCAACCCTTGCGGGTCGGCAGCTTGCTCAGTGCCGTGGTGCAGAACGCGCAAACCCTGAATTTTGTGCCGCTGAGCGGGCTGAAAGACCAACTGGCCGTGACGCAGCAACTGGCAACCCAGCAAAGTCGCCAAGGCTCGCTGGATGCGGTGTTCACTGCCCTGCAAAACCTGCCCCGTGGCGACAACACCTCGGCCGAGCTGCGGGCCGCTGCCGAGCGTTTACTGGCAGCCTTGCCCGATCTGGCGCAAGTCAGCAATCCCAAGGTACTGGCACAAGTGGTGCAAAACAGCGGCGCCTTCCTGGAAGCCAAATTGCTCGCTGGGCAGAACCCACAAATCCCACCGCTGGATATGAAAGGCGCGCTGTTGCGCCTGGTCGCGGACCTGCTGCCCGCCCTGCCCGCCAACACCAACCTGAATGCGATCCTCGCCGCCAATACCCTGGCCCAGGTGCTGCCGCACTTTGTGCGCAGCCCGTTGAACACTCTCGGCCAGGTCGGCGCTCGGCAGATACCCGCCGGTTTCCCCTTGCCGGAGCGGCTGATCGCGAAACTGGAAGGTGAAGGCGACCTGGAAAACCTGCTGCGCCTGGCCGCCGGGGCGATCTCGCGCTTGCAGAGCCACCAACTGTCGAGCCTGGAACAGACCGGCACCACCGCCGATGGCCGCCTGCAAACCACGTGGCAGTTGGAAATCCCCATGCGCACCCTGCAAGACATCGTGCCGTTGCAGGTCAAGTTTCAGCGCGAGGAGCCTGCGCCTGACAAGGATCAGCCCGAGCGCAAGGATAAAAAAGATCCGAAGCAGATGCTTTGGCGCGTCGAACTGGCCTTCGACATGGAGCCGCTGGGGCCGCTGCAAGTTCAGGCGCAGTTGTCCCAAGGCAAACTGTCCAGCCAGTTGTGGGCCAGTCGCCCTTTCACCGCCAGCCTGATCGAAAGTCACCTGGGCAGCCTGCGCGAGCGCCTGGTGTCATCCGGACTTAACGTCGGCGACCTGGATTGCCACCTGGGCACCCCGCCACGCGGTGCAAAAACCGGATTGGAACAACGCTGGGTGGATGAAACCGCATGAAGAACGCCGCCCCACCCCGCCAGGCCATCGCCCTCAAGTACGACGGCCAACAAGCCCCCACCCTGACCGCCAAGGGCGATGACGCCCTGGCCGAAGCGATTCTCAAGCTGGCACGGGAGAATGAAGTACCGATCTATGAAAATGCCGAGCTGGTGAAGCTGCTGGCGCGTATGGAACTGGGGGACAGTATTCCAGAAGAGCTCTATCGCACGATTGCCGAGATCATTGCGTTTGCATGGACCTTGAAGGGCAAGTTCCCGGTGGGCTACGACCCGGATGCGGGGCCGATGGAGCGGGATGTCACTGAGCGTGGCGACGATTACTGAGTAGCCACAGGCATACCAAGATCCACTGTGGGAGGGGGCTTGCTCCCGATAGCGTCATTACAGCCAACCTATCTGGGGCTGATACACCGCTATCGGGAGCAAGCCTCCTCCCACATTTTTTGATCTGTGTTCAGTTCAGGACTTCGCTCAGGGGGATGAAAATGACCGGGTCGCCAATGGCCAATGTGGTCCCCTCCATCACCTCCACAACCCCCTCCGCCCACGCCGCACTGCGCAGCACCCCGGAGCTCTGGTTGCGATAGATAATCGCCTTGCCCTGCTCGATACGCCCGCGCAGGTATTCGCGGCGGTTGCCTGGTTTGGGCCAGTCGAATCCTGCCGGCACCTCGAAACGCAGCGGCTGCACCTGCGCCACGCCTTGGCGGCGCAGCAGGTACGGGCGCGCCAATAGCGCAAAGGTCACCAGGGTCGAGGCCGGGTTACCTGGCAGGCCGATCACCGGCACGCCACGAAAATGCCCGAAGGTCAGCGGTTTGCCTGGCTTGATCGCCAGCTTCCACAACGCCAACTCGCCCTCTTCACGCAAGGCAATGCCGAGGAAGTCCGCTTCGCCCACCGACACACCGCCGGTAGACAAGATCAGGGCGACGCTACCCAGGCCGGCCAAACACGTACGGGTCTGTTCCAGATCATCCGGCAGAATCCCCGCATCGATCACTTCGCAGCCCATGCGCGCCAGCCAGCTGCACAGCACGCGACGGTTGCTGTTGTAGATCTGCCCCGGGCCCAACGGCAAGCCTGGCTCGATCAATTCGTCGCCGGTCGACAGCACGGCCACGCGCGGGCGGCGCACCACATCGAGCCGATCCCGCCCCAGAGACGCAGCCAGGCCCAACTCGATGGGCCCCAGGCGCGTTCCGGCGCTGAGTACGCACTCACCCACCGTAGTCTCCTGGCCCTGTGGTCGGATGTTGTCGCCCACCCGTAACGGCTCGGTGAAACTCACGCGCTGATCGGCATGAACCACCGCGTTTTCCTGCATTTGCACGCAGTCTGCGCCTTCGGGTACCGGCGCGCCGGTAAAGATCCGTGCGCAGGTGCCGGCCGCCAGCGGCTCGGGCGCAGTGCCAGCGAAAATCCGTTGGCTCACCACCAGCGGTTCCCCGGTCCAGTCCGCCAGGCGCACGGCGTAGCCGTCCATGGCACTGTTGGGCCACGGCGGCAGGTCGAGCGTCGAGATCAGGTCCTGGGCCAGTACGCGGCCATCGCACTGCGCCAGGGGCAGCACATGCTGGTCACGGATCGGCGCCGATTCCGCCATGGCGAGCAGCCGCTGCAAGGCTGCTTCCACCGGCATCAGTGCGCCGGTCTTGCCCGGCTTATCCACGGGATTCACAGGGTTGGGCCTGCTTCAGGTGCGGGACGAAATTGCATGGGCGGTGACGATTATCCAGTTGCTCGGCGAGGATGCCATCCCAACCGGTGCGCACGGCATTGGTGGAGCCCGGCAGGCAGCACACCAGGGTGCCATTGGCCAGGCCGGCCAGGGCGCGCGATTGCACGGTGGAGGTGCCGATATCGGCCACGGAGATCTGGCGGAACAGTTCGCCGAAGCCATCGACCTGCTTGTCGAGCAGGCAGCTCACGGCTTCAGGGGTGCTGTCACGGCCGGTGAAGCCGGTGCCCCCGGTGATCAGCACCACTTGCACCACGTCTTCGGCGATCCAGTGGGCAACCTGGGCGCGAATCTTGTAGAGGTCGTCCTTGAGCAGCACGCGCTCGGCCAGGTGGTGGCCGGCGGCGGTCAGGCGATCGACGAAGACCTGGCCGGAGGTGTCGGTGTCCAGGGTGCGGGTGTCGCTGACGGTCAATACAGCAATATTCAGGGGTACAAAGGGCGCATCGGCCTTGGCTTTCATGGCTCGGTCCAGTTGTCGAAAAAACAGCCCGATGTTATATCACAGGCCCCTCTTTACCTGCCGCAGTGGAACCGCCATGTCTCTTGAATCTTCACCCCTGCCTTGTTCGATTCTGTTGTTGGCCGGTGGTCGTGGCCAACGCATGGGCGGCCAGGACAAGGGGCTGCTTCAATGGCGGGGCGAGCCCTTGATTGCCCACCTGCAACGGCTGGCCAGGCCGCTCACGGATGACCTGATCATCTCGTGCAATCGCAACCTTGAACACTACGCGCCCTATGCCGACCAACTGGTCAGTGATGACAGCCCGGACTTTCCCGGCCCGTTGGCGGGTATCCGAGCAGGACTCTTCGCTGCACGCCATGAACATCTGCTGATCTTGCCGTGCGATGTGCCGCAAATTGATGAGCGACTGCTGGCCGACTTGCGTCAGATTGCCCAACGCAATCCGCAGGTTCCCATCATGGTGCGTCATGGCGAGTTCTGGGAACCCTTGCTGTGCATTATCCCAACAGACCTGAAAGATCAGGTGGAACGGGCCTGGCAAGCGGGTGAACGCAGCCCGCGCAAGGTCCTGCTGCAACTGGGTGGCGTCGGCCTGGAATGCCCGGCCGATGACCCGCGCCTGGCCAATCTTAATACGCCCGAGCTGTTGCACCCACGGGCTGGCGTGTCAGAATGAGCCTTTCACAAGGAACTTTGCCGACGTCCCATACGTCACAAGGTCAGCAATTTAAAAGTATTTTCTCGGAGACAAACTCATGACTCAACGGACCATCGCCGCTCTCATGCTTGCACTGGGCCTCGCCACCCTCGCCGGTTGCGCCTCGCCAACAGTGATCACCCTGAATGACGGTCGCGAAATCCAGGCCGTCGACACCCCGAAATTTGACGAAGATTCGGGTTTCTACGAATTCCAACAGCTTGACGGCAAGCGCACCCGCATCAATAAAGACCAGGTTCGCACCGTTAAAGATCTGTAAGCCTTAACGCTTGCCAACAAGGCCCGCCTCGCGCGGGCCTTGTCGTTTGCGGCGTTTACCAGTCGAGGGTGATACGGCTGTGAAAACTGCGTTCTTCACCATTTAGCGGGTCGATGAAACGCACGCCCTGGGCCAGCAGCTTCAGGGGGTGGGCGTAGTCGTCCTCGGCGTCCTTGACCACAACGGGATAGAACGGGTCATTGCAGATACTCGCCCCGAGGGCAGTCATGTGTACGCGCAGCTGGTGTTTCTTGCCGGTCACCGGGAACAGACCGTAACGCCATAAACCACCCTTTTTCTCGCGCACTTCAACGGCCGTCTCGGTGTTGCTGGCGCCCTGCCCTTCCTGCATCCGAAAGAAGGGTTCGCCATCCACCAGGCGGCTTTTATGCACCAGGGGAAAGCTCAGATTCGGCAGGGCCGGGGCGATGGCTTCGTAGAATTTGTCGATACGCCGCGTGGGAAACAGTTGCTGGTACGCCGAGCGGCTTTGCGGGTTGGCCGAGAACAGCACCAGCCCCGCCGTGTGCCGGTCAATGCGGTGCAACGGCACCAGGGCGGGGTTGTCCAGGCGACGGATCAGGCGACGCAACAGGGTTTGCTCAACGTACTCGCCGGCGGGAGTCACCGGCAGGAAATGCGGCTTGTCCGCCACCACCAGATGTTCATCGGCGTACAGGATAGTTTCCTGTACCGGAATCACTTTTTCGTTGGGTACTTCGCGAAAGTAATAGATGCACAGGCCTTCCTTGTAGGCCAGGCCCAGGCTGATCGGGTTGCCATTGATATCCAGCACTCGTTCCCGGGCAATGCGGTCCAGCCACTGCTCACGGCCAATGGCCGGGAAGTGATCGCACAGGCAGTCGATCACCGTTGCCCAAGGCCCCGGTGGCAGATACAACGTGCTGGCTTGGTGCTGGGCGGCGGAAAAACCGGAAGTGGACATGCAAATGCTCGAACCTGGAAACAGGCGGGCATTATCCCGCATGGAGCGCGATTGCGCCTAGGGCCGTTCTCATGCCTTGGCCAGTTGGGCCCGCAGCACCGGCGAAGCGCTCGCCGCCTCGGTGAACTCCTTGAGCCAGCGCAGTACGTCCACTGCTTCCCAACGGCCCGGATCATAGAGCGCGTAGAGCAAGCCTTGATAACCCACCACATCCAACTGTTTGTGATAACCGGCACGCTGGAACAGCGCCTCGATTTCCGCAAAGCAGGTGTTGAAATGCACTTTGTTGAAGGGCGTCTTGCCTTCCGTGACCAGCCCATCGAGGCGCAGTTCGTTGACCGCGTCGCGCACCACATCGGCGGACATGCGATTGACGCTGCTTTTCAATTGTTCAACATTCACCACGGGCGTTCCCTCTATTCAATCGCTGTACGAATATACAGTAACGTAATATTCGCAAGCCCGCCATCGGATAAACGTCAGCGCAGAAAGGCAACGACCTGGTCGGTGTCGAACGGCCAGTCCAGTTCCGCCCCGGTGTCCTTGCGCCGAAGCACCGGAATCCGCAGGCCGTAGTCTTCTGTCAGGTCATCTGGCTCAGTGATATCCACCAACTCCACCAGCAGCCCGTGTTCGACGAGCGGCATGATTTCGGCTTCGGCAATTTCACACAGATGGCAACCCAGGGTGCCGAACAGCTGGCATTCAGGAGGCATGACGAAAGAACCCGGTCAGAAAAACAAGTGACCATTCTAAACCCGCTCGCGCCGTGAAATCCCATTGCCGACAAAACACCTGATCCAGGTCACCATGGCCTATAACTGATTCAGCGATTCTCGCGGCTTTTTGCCCGTCCACCTGCAATGGAGATGCCTGTGTTTGCCAACCTGCTGATCATCCTGGCCTCATCCCTGGTGGTGATTGCGCTGTTTCGCCGGCTGCAACTGCCGCCCGTGCTGGGCTACCTGTGCGTGGGCCTGGCGGTGGGGCCGACTGCTTTGGACTGGGTGAACGACAACGAGGACCTGCCGGACTTGGCCGAGATGGGCGTGGTGTTTCTGCTGTTCTCCCTGGGCCTGGAGTTTTCCCTGTCGAAAATGTTCGCCCTGCGCCGCGTGGTGTTCGGCCTGGGCAGTTTGCAGGTGTTGGGATGCGGCGCCCTGCTCGGCGCTGCGCTGATGGGCTTGGGCCTGGCGCCGGGCATCGCGCTGTTACTGGGTGCAGGGTTGGCGTTGTCGTCCACGGCCATCGTCAGCAAGGAACTGACCAGTCTTGGGGAGATCTTCAGCAGCCACGGCCAGAATGCGATAGGCGTGCTGCTGTTCCAAGATGTGGTGGCGGTATTGCTGCTGACACTGGTGCCGGTGTTTGCCGGCAGCAGTGACCAAGCCTGGTACTGGGCATTGCCGCTGACCCTGGGCAAAACCGTGGTGTTGTTCGTCGGCCTGTTATTCGCCAGCCGCTGGTTGCTGCCGCGGTTGTTCCATGAGGTCGCCGCGTCCCATTCCGCAGAGTTGTTCGTGCTGCTGGCGCTGGTAATTGTCTTGCTCACCGCCTGGCTCACCCACCTGCTCGGCCTGTCCCCTGCCCTTGGTGCGTTTCTGGCCGGTATGTTGCTGGGCGAGAGTCATTATCGTCACCAGATAGAAGCGGATATCCGGCCGTTTCGCGACATTCTGCTGGGGCTGTTTTTCGTCAGCATCGGCATGTTGATCGACCTGCAGTTATTCGTCAGCCACAGCCTGTTGATCCTCGGCCTGACCCTTACGCTGATGTTGGTCAAAGGCTCTGTGGTGGCCGTACTGGTCAAGCTGCGTGGCAGCGACACTGAAACCGCCTGGCGCAGCGGCCTGGCCCTGGCCCAGGGTGGCGAGTTCTGTTTCGCGCTGATGGCGCAGATGCAGCAGAGCCGGTTGATTCCGGATGAGTTCAACGGCCTGCTACTGGCCGCCACGTTCTGCTCGATGCTGTTGACGCCGCTGCTGTTGCGCGCAGCGCCGGCCATTGCCCTGCGCCTGCATCGCAAGCCCAACCAGCAAGTGCAACTGGAGCACATCACCGCGCTCAACGCTCAGTTGCACGGGCACGCGGTGATTTGCGGTTATGGTCGGGTGGGACAATCGATCGGGCGGTTTTTGCGCCGCGAGCACCAGGCGTTTATCGCCCTGGATGACGACCCCGAACGGGTGCAGGAGGCCGCTACCAAGGAAAGCAGCGTGCATTATGGCGACTGCCGCCGGGGTGCCTTGCTCAGTGCCGTGGGCCTGGAGCGCGCGCGGTTGGTGGTGATCGCCGTCGACAACAGCGATGTCGCCCTGGTGGTGCTCAAGGAAGCGCGACGGATCAACCCACAGGTGCCGATCCTGGTGCGCACCCGTGATGACAGCCAGTTGGCTGAACTCAAGGCCGCGGGGGCCAGCGAAGTGGTGCCCGAGTTGCTTGAGTCAAGCCTGATGCTCGCGTCCCACGCCCTGATCCTGCTGGGCCTGCCGGACCAACAGGTACAGGCTCGGGTGGATGAAGTGCGGCAGAACCACTATCGCTTGCTGCACGGGTTTTATCCGCCGCCACACACTGATGAACAAGCGCCGATCAATCCTGACTGACCGCACCGATCTTGTGGATCGACAGGTCCGCGCCGTAATACTCCTCTTCCTGACTCAAGCGCAGCCCTTGCACGCGCTTGATCACGCCGTACACCAGCAAGCCGCCACCAAACGCCACCGACACGCCCAGGCCGGTGCCGATCAACTGGCTGATCAAGCTGACGCCGCCAAGCCCACCCAGGGTGGCCTGCCCGAAGATGCCGCAGGCGATGCCGCCCCACACGCCACACAAGCCGTGCAACGGCCATACGCCCAGCACATCGTCGATCTTCCAGCGTGCCTGGGCGGCGATAAAGCACCACACAAACAAGCCGCCTGCGACTACTCCGGTGACCAGCGCGCCCACCGGATGCATCAGGTCGGAACCTGCGCAGATCGCCACCAGCCCGGCCAAGGGGCCGTTGTGCAGGAATCCTGGGTCGTTACGGCCGATCACCAGCGCGGCCACGGTACCGCCAACCATGGCCATCAACGAATTGACGGCCACCAGGCCGCTGACCCCGTTGAGGGTCTGCGCACTCATCACGTTAAAGCCGAACCATCCCACGATCAGGATCCACGACCCCAGCGCCAGGAACGGGATGCTCGACGGTGCAAACGCCACCAGGCGCCCTTCGCGATAACGTCCATTGCGCGGCCCCAGCAGCAACACCGCCGCCAGCGCCAGCCAGCCGCCCATGGCGTGCACCACCACGGAACCGGCAAAATCGTGAAAACTGGCGCCAAAGCTTGCAAGCAGCCAGGCTTGCAGACCGAAATTGCCGTTCCACACCATGCCCTCGAAGAACGGGTAGATAAACGCCACGATCAGTGCAGTGGCGCACAACTGCGGCGCAAACTTCGCACGTTCGGCTATGCCACCGGAAATGATCGCAGGGATCGCCGCGGCGAAGGTCAGCAGGAAGAAAAACTTCACCAGGCCATAGCCATGATCGGCGCTGATGACGGCTGCCGGTTGCATGAAGCTCACACCGTATGAGATCCAATAGCCTATAAAGAAATAGGCCAGGGTGGAGATGGCGAAATCGCTGAGGATTTTCGACAGGGCGTTGACCTGATTCTTCTGGCGCACCGTGCCGACTTCAAGGAAGGCAAAGCCGGCGTGCATGGCCAGGACCATGACCGCGCCAATCAGGATAAACAGGGTGTTGGAACTGTGGACGAGTGTATCCACCGCACTTTGCAGATTTTCCATGGAGGTTGGCAGGCCTGCATCAAGGCAAAAAGCACCAAATCGGTTCAAGCTGAGGGTTGGCGCACTAAATGGGTACCACCGGCTTCGTCCCTCTTGGGAGGGCACGAACCGCTTTAGCGCAGCGATCAACACAACTGACCGTTGCCGACAGGGTTTTTCCGCGGGTTTTAGTTATTTAGGGTAAGGTTTTTCAAGGCTTGCGCCCCGACCGCCCATATTCGGCGCGGGCCTCTGAGCCTGCGCACCAATGCAAAGCAAAAGCTGTACCACACAATTGCAGTGAACCTTCAGCGAACGCCGCGACTCGAAACCACACGTACAGATCAGCCACACACGGAGACAACCATGGCCGGTAAAACAGCAAAGACTGCTCAAGAGATACTGATGGCGGATTTTCAAACCCTGGTCAGTGATACCGAAAGGTTGCTGGACGACACCGCAGTGCTGGCCGGCGATCAGGCCGACGAACTGCGCACCAAGATCCACGAGAGCCTGCTCAAGGCCCGCGAGACCTTGCAACTGACCGAAGACTCCCTGCGCGAGCGCGGTCAGGCGGCCATCACCGCCACCGAAGACTACGTGCAAGCCAACCCATGGCAGTCAGTCGGCATCGCTGCCGGCGTGGGCTTTTTGATCGGTCTGCTGGCTACAAGGCGCTAATCATGTCTATCGGCGAATCCAGCTCATCAACGAGCGCACATTCTTCGGCAAGCGGTTCCACCTCCCGACGCCTGGGCGCCGCTGTGCTGGGCTTGCTGCACAGCCATGTCGAGTTGTTTGGCATCGAATTGCAGGAGCAAAAGGCCCGCACTGTCAGCCTGTTGTTGTTTGCCGGTCTGGCGTTGGTGTTCGCCCTGCTGTTGCTGGTAGGGTTGTCGACGCTGGTGATGATCCTGGTGTGGGATACCGGCTACCGCCTGACGGGGATCATCTGCCTTTGCGTGTTCTATAGCCTGGCCGCGGCCTTCTGCGGTGTGCGCTTGAAAGCGGCGGTGTTCGATGAATCCACGCCCTTCCACGCCACGCTCGAAGAGCTGGCCAACGACCGGGAGCGCCTGCTGCCATGAGCATGACCGAGATCCCGAAAAATACCTCCCGCCGGGAAATGCGCAAGACGCTGATCCGCCTGCGCATGGAAATGCACCGCCAGGAAATCCGTCATGAGTCCCAGCAACTGATGGCCCCTCTGCAGAAAATGCGCAACATGCGCCACAACTGGCAGGACAGCCTGGGCATCAAGCACGCGCCACTGTGGGGCGTGGCGGCGGTGACGCTGATGGGCTTTTTCACCGGCAAGGGCGCCAAGGGCGGCAGTATCAGCAGCGTGACACGTCTGGTGCGGCTGGGTGCAGGGTTGATCCCATTGATCAAATTGGCCATGCAAGGCTCGCGCAAAAGTTAAACCTTTGCCGGCGTTTAGCGTGCCGATACCAGTGGCCCGGCCCTCGTCAACGGGTGCCGGGCCTTTTTTCGCCCGCACCGCCGACCTGTAGATTTTTGCTTGCTCCGCCACGCCGGAAACGGGAAGCTGGCGGATGTCATTCACCGAACGGAGAGTAGTTGCCTTGGATTGGCCCACCCTGCTGAACCGCGAACGCCTGGGAAAACCTCTGCACAGCCCTGAAGAACTGGGCCGCAGCCCCTTTCACAAAGACCACGACCGCATTATTTTCTCCGGCGCGTTCCGGCGCCTGGGCCGCAAGACCCAGGTGCATCCGGTATCGAGCAACGACCATATCCACACGCGCCTGACCCATTCGCTGGAAGTCAGTTGCGTCGGCCGCTCCCTGGGTATGCGCGTGGGTGAAACGTTGCGCGGCGCCCTGCCCGACTGGTGCGACCCGAGCGACCTGGGCATGGTGGTGCAATCGGCTTGCCTTGCCCACGATATCGGTAACCCGCCGTTCGGACACTCCGGCGAGGATGCCATTCGCCATTGGTTCCAACAGGCCGCCGGGCGCGGCTGGTTGGACGACATGAGCAGCGCCGAACGCAATGACTTTCTCAACTTCGAAGGCAATGCCCAGGGCTTTCGGGTACTGACCCAACTTGAATACCATCAGTTCGACGGCGGCACGCGGCTGACCTACGCCACCTTGGGGACGTACCTCAAGTACCCCTGGACCGCCCGCCACGCCGACTCGCTGGGCTACAAGAAGCACAAGTTCGGCTGTTACCAGAGCGAGCTGCCGATTCTGGAGCAAATCGCCCATAAGCTCGGCCTTCCCCAGCTTGAAGAGCAACGCTGGGCCCGTCACCCGCTCGTATACCTGATGGAAGCGGCCGACGACATCTGCTATGCGCTGATCGACCTGGAAGACGGCCTGGAAATGGAGCTGCTGCAGTACGCCGAAGTCGAGTCGCTGTTGCTTGATCTGGTGGGCGATGACTTGCCGCAGACGTACCGCCAATTGGGCCCGCTTGACTCTCGGCGCCGCAAGCTGGCGATCTTGCGCGGCAAAGCGATTGAGCACCTGACCAATGCAGCGGCGCAGGCCTTTGTCGAACAGCAGGACGCCCTGCTCGCCGGCACGCTGCCGGGCGATCTGGTCGAGCATATGCACGGGCCGGCGAAGCGCTGTGTGCTGGATGCCAAGGACATGGCGCGCAAGAAGATCTTCCAGGACAAGCGCAAGACACTGCACGAAATCGGCGCCTACACCACCCTGGAAATCCTGCTGAACGCCTTCTGCGGCGCGGCCCTTGAACAACATGGCGGGCGCACGCCGTCATTCAAGAATCGGCGCATTCTGGACTTGCTCGGCAATAGCGCGCCGGATCCGGCCTGGCCGCTGCACGCCTCATTCCTGCGGATGATCGACTTCATCGCCGGTATGACCGACAGCTACGCCACTGAAATGGCACGGGAGATGACCGGGCGCTCCAGCCCTCAATAACGATCCGATCAAGCCGCCCGTTCCCTGAAACGAATCGCCCTACGATGGGAACAGAGCGGCCTGATCGAATTCGTACAGGCACCCGAAGAATAATCACGCACGCTCCTAACGGGCCAGCCGCGCAATTCCTACCGCCCCCATCGACGCTTGCATCACTGTGTGCACTTTTATGCCCAGACACTCTCTTCGTATTCTTTTGGTGGAGGATCACCCTTTTCAACTTCTGGCCACCCAGTGCCTGCTCAAAAGCTTCGGCTTCGAGCAACTGACACCTGTGGAAAATGCCGAGCAGGCCATACACACGATGAGTCGGTCCGAACACCCCTTCGACCTGATGCTGTGTGACCAATGCCTGCCTGACCTGCCGGGGCTTGAACTGATCGAAATCGCCAACCGCCAGCGCTTCATCACTGGCGCCATTCTGTTAAGCGGCTTACCCACACAGGAATTGATCAACCTGAGCAGGCAAGCCTTGCAACGACGTCTTCCACTGCTTGGCTATTTGTCCAAGCCCTTGAACAAAGATGAGCTGGAAAGGCTAATAGGTTAATTTTTAACTCTCTCATGTAGGAACTTAAACACCATTTTCAACGAAAAACACTATAAGGTCCGTCGTAAAATCCAAGGCCCCGTTTATTGGCGCAACCACCTTCAAATTGTTGATATACCCTGTAACGTCCCCCTAACAACTTGTAGGCTTTTGCCTTATTAAACGTAGGAACTTTCCTGTTTTGCATTTACTCCCTGTGAGCTTCATGCTGAGCCCTCATCTTCTGAGCTAATGTGCCCGCTTTATTTGCACCAGCATGGAATGTGATTATGAACTCAGTTTTTATTATCGATGACCACCCGGTAATCCGGCTTGCCATTCGAATGTTACTGGAGCATGAGGGTTACAAGGTCGTCGGCGAAACAGACAATGGGTGCGATGCGATACAGATGGTCCGCGAATGCCTTCCAGACCTGGTGATTCTCGACATCAGCATCCCGAAACTCGACGGCCTTGAGGTGCTCTGCCGATTCAACGCCATGAACACCTCGATGAAAACCCTCGTGCTCACGGCGCAATGCCCTACGCTGTTTGCCACGCGATGCATGCGCTCGGGTGCCGAGGGCTATGTGTGCAAGGAAGGGGACTTGAGCGAGTTGCTGAGCGCCATCCGTGCGGTCCTGTCCGGTTACAACTACTTCCCCAGCCAGGCGTTGAACGGCCCCGGAACGGAAGGCCTGGATGTACAAGAACTGGAACTGTTCAAGACAGTCAATGACCGGGAGCTGATGGTCTTGCAACTTTTTGCACAAGGCCGCACTAACAAGGAAATAGCCAAAGGCATGTTTTTGAGCAACAAGACTGTCAGTACTTATAAAAAGAGGTTAATGCAAAAACTCAAAGCCAAATCCTTGGTAGAACTCATCGAGATGGCAAAACGAAACGCGCTAGTGTGAGAAAGCGGATGCCCAGGCGTATAAAGGACTATCTGATTATATTGAGTGCCGGTCTGTACTTCAGCACTGCCGTGCTCGCAGAGCACCAAACAAACCCGGAACGCTTCACCTTATTGAGTCGTGCGGGAGCCGTTCAACTCGGCACTCATTTTGACAAGGCTCAGCACCAGTGGCTACAGAACAAACGCGAACTGGTGCTGGGCACCTCCGCGCCCGATTACCCGCCATTCGACCTGACGTCCAGCGGCTATGATTATGAAGGGCTGACCGCCGATTACGCGGGGTTGTTGGCCAAAGCACTCTCCTTGCCGGTCAATGTAATGCGCTACCCGTCCCGGGATGCTGCCATTCGAGCCTTGGAAACCGGGGAAATCGACTTGTTGGGCTCATCCAACGGTTTTGAGGCTGCGACACCGAACCTTATCCTCTCTGAACCCTACGCCGTGGACCAACCGGTACTGGTCACCCGCGAGGGAGAAACCCGTAGCCTCAACGAGGGCCTGGACGGGCTGCGCTTGAGCCTTGTCTACCATTACCTGCCGCTCAATGAGGTAGAAAAGCTGTACCCCAAGGCCATCATCCGCGCCTATCCGTCTTATCAGAACGCCTTGAATGCGGTGGCCTTCGACCAGGCGGATGTGTTTCTGGGTGACACCATTTCCACCCACTACATGATCAACAAGGGTTATCTCAAAAACATCCGCATGGCCAATTTCGGCAAGCATGAGGCTTATGGTTTCAGCTTCGCCATGCGTGAAGATAACCGCGTGCTGCTGAGCATTGTCGACGCGGTCCTGGCTGCGGTCCCCATCACCGAACGAGACAGCATCGCCAAACGCTGGAGCGCCGGCAGCGATATCCTGCTCACCGACAAGAAATTGCAACTGACCCAACGCGAAGAGCGCTGGCTTAAAGAGCATCCGGTGGTCAAGGTGATCGTCAATGAAACCTTCGCGCCTCTCACGTTCTTCGATGCGGACGGCAACTTTCGCGGCATTACCGCCGATCTCCTGGAGCTGATTCGCCTGCGCACCGGCCTACGCTTTTCGATTGTACGCGGGCGTGATGTCAACGCGATGATCGATCAGGTCACCAGCCAGAAGGTCGATATGATCGGGGCCATTGTGCCGAGCAACACAAGGGACTCGCAGCTCAATTTCAGCCGACCCTACCTGGAAAACTCCTACGTATTGTTGACACGCAAGGAGCCAGGGCCACCCGCGAACATCGCACAAATGGCAGGAAAGCGCCTGGCGATAACCCAGGGCAACCCCTTGATCGAGACCTTGACCAACGATTTCCCCCAGGTTCACCTGGTCGAAACCAGTGATACTTTCAGGGCATCGGAGTTACTCGCACAGGGCCAAGTGGATGGCGCAGTGAGCACACTGGTGATCGCCAACTACCTGCTGTCTTCCAAGGCTTTTCAGGACAAGCTGCAGATCAGCGCCAGCATTGGCACTACGCCGGCAACTTATACCCTGGCGACATCGCGCCACGCCACGGAACTGAGCTCGATCCTCGACAAGGCGCTGCTCAGCATCGCCCCGGATGAAATGGGCGTGATCAACAGTCGTTGGCGGGGTTACACCGCCGCGTCCGACAGCTACTGGCGCAACTACCATCAATTGATATCTCGAATCATCATCGGTACCGGGCTGTTGCTACTGATTTCCCTGACCTGGAACGCCTACATGCGGCGCCAGATAAAACACCGCAAAATGGCCGAACGGGCCCTGAACGACCAATTCGAATTCATGCGTGCGCTGGTCAATGAAACCCCCCATCCGATCTACGTGCGTGACCGCAACGGCCTGCTGCAAACCTGCAACGACAGCTACCTGCAGGTATTCGACGTCAAACGCGAAGACGTGATCGGCAAAAGCGTCACCCAGATGAGCATGGCCCTGGAGTCGGAGGCGGCGCAATACCATGCCGACTATCTGCGCGTAGTGGCCGAGGGCATTCCGCTGATCCTGGATCGCACATTGCATATCCACGAGCGCAAACTGACGATCTATCACTGGATCCTGCCGTACCGCGACTCCACAGGCGAAGTCCAGGGCATCATCGGCGGCTGGATCGACATCAGCGACCGACGCGAGTTGTTTGATGAGCTACGCGCCGCCAAAGAGCGGGCCGATGAGGCCAATCGCGCCAAGAGCACGTTCCTTGCCACCATGAGCCACGAGATCCGTACGCCCATGAACGCCGTGATCGGAATGCTCGAACTGACGCTCAAGCGCGCCGATCAAGGGCATCTCGACCGCCCAGCCATCGAAGTGGCGTACAACTCGGCCAAGGATCTGCTGGAGTTGATCGGTGACATCCTGGACATCGCGCGTATCGAGTCCGGCCGTCTCAGCCTGGCGCCGGAGCGCGTCAACCTGCGCGAGGTGATTGAGTCGGTGGTGCGTGTCTTCGACGGTCTGGCACGCCAGAAAACCCTCAGCCTGCTGCTGGAATTCAAGCCCGACCTGAACGATATCGAAGTGCTGATAGACCCTCTGCGCTTCAAGCAAGTACTGTCGAACCTGGTGAGCAACGCGATCAAGTTCACCGAGCAAGGCCAGGTGAAGATCAAGGTGGAAGTACAGCCGACCCAGGCACCGGAGCAGATCGAGCTGAAGCTGGTGGTGGAAGACACCGGCATCGGCATCAGCAGGGAGGATCAACTGCGTCTGTTCGAACCCTTTGCCCAAGCGGACAATTCCGGTCAACTGGCCAGGAGCGGCGCGGGGCTGGGGCTGGTGATCTGCCGCAGCCTGTGCGCCATGATGGGCGGCCAGTTGAGCCTGAGCAGCGTGCCCATGGTAGGTACCCAGGTGCACGTCAACCTGAGCGTACCCCGCCTGCAAACGATCACGGTGGTGGGTGAGCAACAGCCTGAAGCACCGGCCGCCACTCGGGTGCTGAATGTACTGGTGGTAGACGACCACCCGGCGAACCGCCTGCTGATGTGCCAGCAACTGGGCTACCTGGGTCATCAATTCACTGCCGCCGAGCACGGTGCTGCAGGGTTCCAGGCCTGGCGCAAGGAGCATTTCGACCTGGTGATCGCCGATTGCAACATGCCCATCATGAATGGCTATGAGCTGAGCCGTTCAATCCGTGAATATGAGCAACGCGAGCAATTGGTACCTTGTGTGGTGCTGGGCTTTACTGCCAACGCCCAGCCAGAGGAAAGACAACGTTGCGTGCAGGCCGGCATGGATGACTGCCTGTTCAAGCCCATCAGCCTGACCGTACTGGAACGGCAACTGGCGCAAATCGCTCCCAAACCTGCGAACCAGCGCCTGAACCTCGAGTGCCTGCAAGCGTTGACCGGCGGCGACCCGCAATTGAGTCGACGCCTGCTGGAGGAGCTGCTGAGCAGCAGCCGTGACGACCGTCAGGCGCTTGTCACGCTGTTGAACCGGCAGGCCCCCCCCCCGAGATCATTGAACAAGCCCACAAAATCAAGGGCGCTGCCCGTATCGTTCAGGCCCATTCATTGGCTGGGCAATGCGAAGCGCTGGAGCAAACCTGCGCTCGCAATGAAGAGTGGGCAACCATTGAAACCGGCATCAAGGCGCTGGAGCATCTCATGCTGGAACTGGAGAGGATGCTGCAGATTCAACTGGCCGAGCTGCAAGGCCAATAAACGCCCGGGCCCGCAACGGCAGGAGCGAGTCACTCGCTCCTGCACTCCTCTGCCGTGGCTCCCAGGTTCAGCAGTCGGTCAGCCGCAGGAAAATCGCCGCCAGCCGTTCAATCCCTGCCTGGTCCTGAGGTGTAAAACGGGCCAGCGAGGGACTGTCGAGGTCAAGCACGCCAATCAGCTGACCGTCTTTGACCAATGGCACCACCAACTCACTGTTCGAGGCGCTGTCACAGGCGATATGGCCTGGGAACGCATGCACATCCTCTACTCGCTGGGTTTGTCGTGAAGCCGCAGCAGCGCCACATACGCCACGGCCGAACGGGATACGTACGCAGGCTATCTGACCCTGGAACGGCCCAAGCACCAGTTCTTCATTGCGATTAAGGTAAAAGCCTGCCCAGTTCAGGTCATCGAGCTGGTTGAACAGAAACGCAGAAAACTGTGCACTGTTGGCAATAAAGTCACGCTCATCCGCCAGCAATGACTCCAGTTGTGCACACAGCATGGCGTAGCCATCAAGACCGCTGCCGGCCTGTTGCAAATCGATCATGGTTGACGTTCCAGCAATTTAAGACCTACCCAGTAACGGGCAAACTGATAGGCACAACGGCCATTGCGGTTACCGCGCCCTGTGGCCCAGCGCACCGCGAGTACATCAAGCTGCTCATCGCGCTGCCACTGCAAGCCGGCCTTGCCGGCCAACTCGCCGATCCAGTGTTCCACCACATCCAGGAAATGCTCCTGGGAAAACGGATAGAACGACAGCCACAAGCCAAAACGGTCAGACAAGGCAATCTTGTCCTCTACCGCCTCGCTCGGGTGCAACTCGCCATCCACACGTTTCCAGTTGTCGTTGTCGCTCTGGTTCTCCGGCACCAGATGACGGCGGTTGGACGTGGCATACAGCAGCACGTTTTCCGGCGCCTGCTCCAGGGAGCCGTCCAGCACGCTTTTGAGCACGCGATAATCGCCTTCGCCGGCTTCGAACGAGAGGTCATCGCAAAACAAAATGAAGCGCTGCGGCAGTTTTATCAACTGTTCGACCACGCGCGGCAGGTCGGCCAGGTGGTCGCGTTCGATTTCGATCAAGCGCAGACCCGCCGTGGCGTGCTGAGCCAGCAAGGCGCGCACCATGGAAGACTTGCCGGTGCCGCGAGAACCCCACAGCAGCGCATGGTTGGCGGGCAGGCCATCGAGGAACTGCTGGGTATTACGCGCCAGTTGTTCACGTTGCTTGTCGACGCCAATCAGGTCCGACAAGCGCATATCCAGGCTCACTTCCAGCGGCAACAGGAAGCCACTGCGACCTTCACGCTGCCAACGAGCGGCCAGGCATTGGCGCCAGTCGATGGCTTGGCGCGGGGCCGGCAATAAGGGTTCCAGGCGAGCAAGTACGGCGTCGGCCCGCTCAAGGAAGGCATTCAATCGAGAATCCATGATTATTCCTCTGGCAAGTTCTTGTAAAAGATGGCGTATTGGCAACCCTGCGGCAGACCGCATGAGGCTGCGTCAAAAAACGATTCGTGCCCGGCAAGCAGAAGCTTGGGGATGTTCAGCTATGCTTGCCGGGCGAAAGGAAACGTGAAGTGGTTCAACACTCGATGGATATCAAGTTCGCCCACCGCTTGTCTTATAAACAAGCCAGATTGACTGTGCTGGTCGGTTTCGTGTTGGGAACCTTGCTCAGTCTGATCCAAATCGGCATTGATTATGCCAGTGAAGACGCATCCATCAACCGTGAAATACGCTCACTGATTGAAATCAGCCATAACCCCGCGTCGCGTATCGCCTACAACATCGATGCCGAACTCGCCCAGGAGCTGACCCTGGGCCTGCTGCACTCCCCTGCCATCACCCGTGCGCAGCTGATCGACAACAATGGCGCGGTGCTGGCCGACGTCAACCGCCCGCGCAAAGAAAGCAACTATCGTCCGGTCAGCGATTTTCTGTTTGGCGCCAATCGTCAGTTCGAGGACCGACTGTTTCTCAACCATATGCCCAACGAATCCCTCGGCGTATTGCGCCTCGACGTTGATACTTATGCCTTTGGCAGCCGTTTCCTGCATCGCGCCGAGATCACCCTGCTCAACGGATTTACCCGCAGCCTGCTGCTGACCGGGATCTTGCTGGGCTTATTCTACGTAATGCTCACGCAACCGCTGGTACGTATTATCCGAGAGTTGAGTACCCGCAAACAGGCACGCCTGGATTGCCCGCCGGGGCATGAGCACGACGAAATCGGCGTATTGGTCGACGTCGCCAACCAGCAATTTGAAAACATGGAAACCGAGATCCATCAGCGGCGTCACGCCGAGGACCGCCTCACCGAATACCTGGGCCAATTGGAAAATATCGTTTCGGCGCGCACCCTTGAACTCAAGGCCAGCAACCAACGCTTGAGCCAATCCAATGATGAACTGGAAGCAGCCAGGATGACCGCGCTGGGGATGGCACAGGCACGGGCCGCGTTCCTGGCCAATATGAGCCATGAAATCCGTACGCCGCTCAATGGCCTGCTGGGGATGATTGCACTGTCGCTCGACAGCCCACTGAATGCCGAGCAGCGCCAGCAACTGTCGATCGCCCATGACTCGGGCAAAGTGCTGGTCGAATTGCTCAACGATATTCTCGATCTGTCCAAGTTCGATGCCGGCCAACTGGAACTGGAACATATCCCCTTCGACCTGGGCTCACTGGTGGAAGACACTGCCAACCTGCTGTCGCAGAATGCGGCGCCGAGTGTCGAGCTGACGTGCCTGATTGATCCACAGTTTCCCGCCCAGGTCATCGGCGACCCGACCAGGGTGCGGCAAATCGTCAGTAATCTGCTTTCCAATGCCTTGAAGTTCACGCGCTTCGGCCGGGTCGATGTGCGCCTGCGTGCCCTGGAAGGCAGGGTCAATATTGAAGTCTGTGATACCGGCATCGGTATCGCCCAGGAAGCCCAGGTGAAAATCTTCCAACCCTTCACCCAGGCCGGTGCGGGCATCACCCGTCAATTTGGCGGTACGGGTTTGGGACTGGCCTTGACGCACAATCTGTGTGAAGCCATGCAAGGCCGCTTGAGTATCAGCTCGGAGGTGGGCTTTGGCAGCCAGTTCTGCGCCGACCTCCCGCTACCCACCCATTTACCTGCCACGCGCTATACACCGCTCACAGGTGATGTAATCGCCATCACCCATGCCGGTGGCGGGTTGACAGAGCTGCTCACCACCCTGCTGCCCTCTTGGGGGCTGACACCAAGGTGCTATTCCCAAGACGATGATTTGAGCGCACTGGCCCCTGACCTGTTGATTACCGACTGCCCTGAATGCTTGTTCCGCTTGCGCCCGGCAATCAGCGCGCCGATTCTGCTGGTCACCGCCTATGGCAACTTCATGCCCAGTGAAGAAGTCGCGGCGCTGGCACCGCTGCAGCAACAAGCACGCCCATTGAGCCGTAACGCGCTGTACCAGATCCTGCAACGCAACCTGCGCAGCAGCACGCAACCGATCCTCGACCCGATCCAGATGGAAGCCGCGCCGCTGGCTCACCGCGCGCGCATCTTGTTGGTGGAGGACAACGCGGTCAATCAACTGGTGGCCAAGGGGATGCTCAGCAAGCTGGGGTGTGAGGTGATTGTGGCTGCCCATGGTGGGGAAGCGCTCAAGCTGCTTGAGGACCAGCGCTTCGATATGGTGCTGATGGACTGCAACATGCCGGTGATGGATGGCTACGAGGCCAGCCGGCAAATTCGCCGTAGCGGGCGCTGGCCAGACCTGCCCATTGTCGCCTTGACCGCCAATGCCCTGTCCGAAGAGCGCGAGCGTTGCCGGGCGGCGGGCATGAACGATTACCTGGCCAAGCCGTTTCGCCGCGAAGAGCTCCATGCGCTGCTGGAGTTGTGGGTACCGACGACGACAAGCCTCTGAGGCTGCGCCCGCACTATCGTGGTCATTTGAGCAAGGCTTCGATCTCCTGGCTCAGGTCCTGTGGCTTGGTCGTTGGCGCAAATCGCTTGACCTGCTTGCCGTCGGGGCCGATGAGGAACTTGGTGAAGTTCCACTTGATATTCTTGGAGCCCAGCAGCCCCGGGGCCTGCTTTTTCAACTGTACGAACAATGGGTGGGCATCGCTGCCATTGACGTCGACCTTCTTGAACAGCGGAAAACTGACACCGAAGTTCAGCTCGCAGAACTCGACTATCGCGCCTTCGTTACCCGGTTCCTGCTTGCCGAACTGGTTGCAGGGAAACCCCAGCACCACCAGCCCCTGGTCCTTGTAGCGCTGCCAAAGTTGCTCCAGGCCCTTGTACTGGGGGGTGAAGCCACATTTGCTGGCGGTGTTGACCACCAAAATGGCCTTGCCGGCGAAATCGGCCAGGGTCTTTTGCTCACCCTTGATGGTGGTGCAAGGGATGCTCAGCAGGGAGTCGCTCATGGCAATGCCTCAATTCAGGGGAAGAAGTGATACGCGTACGCTTGACCGACTGGCATTCGGGCCTGTTTATCGCTTCAAGCCGAGCGCGGCACCAGGTCCAGGCACACCGAGTTGATGCAGTAGCGCAGGCCCGTCGGCGGCGGCCCGTCCGGGAACACATGCCCCAGGTGTGCGTCGCACTTGGCGCAGGTGACTTCGGTACGAATCATGCCGTGGCTGACGTCACGAATTTCGATCATCGCGCTGTCGGCAATCGGCGCGTAGAAGCTCGGCCAGCCGCAGCCGGAATCAAACTTGGTGGTCGAATCGAACAGCGGCTCATTACAGCAGATGCAGTGATACACGCCGTCGGTCCTGGTGCCGTTGTACTTGCCGCTGAAAGGCCGCTCGGTGCCCTTGAGGCGGCACACGTTGTACTGCTCAGGGTCGAGCATGGCCTTCCACTCATCAACGGTTTTCTGCAACTTTTCCATCGGTACACCTCGGCAACTGAAAAACCCTGATCTGTGTCTTTTCCATGGATCAGGCGGCACGTATGATTGCGCCTCTTCAAAACGCCAGTCTGGCACCCGCGCCATCGGCATTCAAACGTATTTATGGGGGCGAACCGCGCAGGATTCACCCTACGGTAGTGTCTACGCCGTCTGAATCGTTCATTTTCAGGATCACATCGCCATGCAGGTCAGCAAATCGAACAAGCTCGCCAACGTCTGCTACGACATTCGCGGCCCAGTGCTCAAGCACGCCAAGCGCCTGGAAGAGGAAGGCCATCGCATCCTCAAGTTGAACATTGGCAACCCGGCGCCGTTTGGTTTCGAAGCGCCGGACGAAATCCTCCAGGACGTGATCCGCAACCTGCCGACCGCCCAAGGCTACAGCGACTCCAAGGGCCTGTTCAGTGCACGCAAGGCGGTAATGCAGTACTACCAGCAGAAGCAGGTCGAAGGTGTCGGCATCGAGGACATCTACCTGGGCAACGGCGTGTCCGAGCTGATCGTGATGTCGATGCAGGCGCTGCTCAACAATGGCGATGAAGTGCTGGTGCCGGCACCGGACTATCCGCTCTGGACCGCTGCCGTGACCCTGGCTGGCGGCCATCCGGTGCATTACCTGTGTGATGAAGGCGCCGACTGGTTTCCGGACCTGGCCGACATCAAGGCCAAGATCACCCCCAACACCAAGGCGCTGGTGATCATCAATCCGAACAACCCTACCGGCGCCGTGTACTCCAAGGAAGTGCTGCTGGGCATGCTTGAACTGGCACGCCAGCACAACCTGGTAGTGTTCTCCGACGAGATCTACGACAAGATCCTCTACGATGACGCCGTTCACATATGCACCGCCTCCCTGGCTCCGGACCTGCTATGCCTGACCTTCAACGGCCTGTCCAAGTCGTATCGCGTGGCGGGCTTCCGCTCCGGATGGATCGCCATTTCCGGCCCCAAGCATAATGCCCAGAGCTACATCGAAGGCATCGACATGCTGGCCAACATGCGCCTGTGTGCCAACGTGCCGAGCCAGCACGCCATCCAGACCGCCCTCGGCGGCTACCAGAGCATCAATGACCTGATCTTGCCCCAGGGTCGCCTGCTGGAGCAGCGCAACCGCACCTGGGAGTTGCTCAACGCGATCCCCGGTGTGAGCTGTGTGAAGCCTATGGGCGCGTTGTATGCGTTCCCGCGGATCGACCCGAAAGTCTGCCCGATTCTCAACGACGAGAAGTTCGTGCTCGACCTGCTACTGTCGGAAAAGCTGCTGGTGGTCCAGGGCACTGCGTTCAACTGGCCATGGCCGGATCACTTCCGCGTGGTGACTTTGCCACGTGTGGATGACCTGGAAATGGCCATCGGTCGCATCGGCAACTTCCTGAAGTCCTATCGCCAGTAAGGAAATTGACGCTGTACGACTCACATTGGGTCGTACAGCGATTATCTGGCAACACTTCTTTCTCGCTTACGCGCGGTGGTAGTTCACTCAGCCCCTGCCTGAGGCGTGCCCCCTGTAATCACGGGGCGGCAAGGCAAACTCACGCCGGTCATGGCCGACAATACAGGTCGGAAAATCCCTTCAGGGCCTTACGTTCACGCTGTAGGACACAGTTTGAAATAGTCGCTCGGTTGAATCACCCCATGCGGCACCTTATATACCCCGCAGTACGCGACATATTAAGCATGAGGAGAACCCTACAACCATGATGCGCATCCTGCTGTTCTTGGCCACTAACCTGGCGGTCGTGCTGATTGCCAGCATCACCCTGAGCCTGTTCGGCTTCAACGGGTTCATGGCGGCCAACGGGGTTGACCTGAACCTCAATCAGCTGTTGGTTTTCTGTGCGGTCTTTGGTTTTGCCGGCTCGCTGTTTTCGCTGTTCATCTCCAAGTGGATGGCGAAGATGAGTACCAGCACCCAGGTCATCACTCAACCTCGCACTCGCCATGAACAATGGCTGATGCAAACCGTGGAGCAGCTATCTCAAGAAGCAGGCATCAAAATGCCCGAAGTGGGGATTTTCCCTGCCTATGAGGCCAACGCCTTCGCTACCGGCTGGAACAAGAACGACGCGCTGGTGGCCGTAAGCCAGGGCTTGCTGGAGCGTTTTTCGCCCGATGAAGTCAAGGCGGTGCTGGCCCACGAGATCGGTCACGTGGCCAACGGCGACATGGTCACCCTCGCGCTGGTACAGGGCGTAGTGAACACCTTCGTGATGTTCTTTGCGCGGATCATCGGCAACTTTGTCGACAAGGTCATCTTCAAGAACGAAGAAGGTCGCGGCATTGCCTACTTCGTGGCGACCATCTTCGCCGAGTTGGTGCTGGGCTTCCTGGCCAGCGCGATCACCATGTGGTTCTCGCGCAAACGCGAGTTCCGCGCAGATGAAGCCGGCGCACGCCTGGCGGGCACCAGCGCAATGATCGGCGCGCTGCAACGCTTGCGCTCCGAACAGGGCCTGCCGGTGCATATGCCGGACAGCCTGACGGCCTTTGGCATCAACGGTGGCATCAAACAGGGCATGGCTCGCCTGTTCATGAGCCACCCGCCGCTGGAAGAGCGGATCGACGCACTGCGTCGTCGGGGCTGATAACCCAGGCAAGACAAAAAAGGGGCGATTGAATCGCCCCTTTTTCGTGGACGTGATTTACCGCCTGGTCAGCCGATAAACACGCTCATCAAGCCGAGTAACGCCGTCCGCCTTGAATTTGCTGCTTTCACTCAAAATGTCCCGCTCTTGCAGCGTGACCACATTCCAGTGCGGGCCCAGCAACGACTGCACTTCCTCATCCGGGACGGCGAAAGGCGGGCCAGCCCTTTGTGCCTGGTCGTAGTCGACAGTGATCAACAACCCCTCACAGACGGGGGTCAGCAGGGTATCGAGATGCTCGGTGTATCGCGAGCGCATTGGCTGCGGCAAGGCGATCAGTGCCGCACGGTCATACAGCGCTGTGCAATCAGCCACTGCACTTGAGTCAAGGGCGAAGAAGTCACCGCACCACACTTCGACCAGACCCGCCTGATACACCTTGAACACGCCTCTCTGATCGATCTGCGGCGTAAGCCCCTGCTCGCTGAAGAACGCCTCAACGGCTTGATCAGACACCTCCACACCCATCACGCGATGCCCGCGATCCGCCAACCACTTCATGTCCAGGCTCTTGCCACACAAAGGCACGAAAACCCTGGCACCATCAGCCAGGCCCAACGTTGACCAATGCCGCTGCAAGTAAGGATTAACGTCGGACTGATGAAAACCGATCTGATTGGTTGCCCAGCGTTCCTGCCAAATTTTTGCGTCCATGCATCACCTTGAAAAAATCGATCAAAAGACACTAAATCTTATATTAGATCTCGATTAATGATCTGAATGAAGATAGCGCCATATTATTCTTCAGGACCCCTCTTATGCTCCCCAGCCTGTTTATCTCCCATGGCTCCCCGATGCTGGCCCTGCAACCCGGTGCCAGCGGCCCGGCGCTGCAGGCCCTGGCAGCCGCGTTGCCACGGCCCAAGGCGATTGTGGTGGTATCGGCGCATTGGGAAAGCCACGAGTTACTGGTGAGTGGCAGCGCCGCGCCCGAAACCTGGCACGACTTCGGCGGCTTCCCTCGCGAACTGTTTGCGGTGCAATACCCTGCGCCGGGTGATCCACAGCTGGCAAATGAAATTGTCGAGTTATTGCAGGCTGACGGCCTGACTGCACGCGTCGACAACCAACGGCCCTTCGACCATGGTACATGGGTGCCCCTGTCGCTGATGTACCCGGCGGCGGATATTCCGGTGGTGCAAGTCTCCCTGCCAAGCCGCATGGGCCCGGCTTTTCAAACCCGGGTTGGACACGCCCTCTGCAGCCTGCGCGATCAAGGTGTGCTACTGATCGGCTCCGGCAGCATCACCCATAATCTCGGTGAGCTGGACTGGCGCGCCGGGCCGGAAACCATCACGCCATGGGCGCTAGCCTTTCGCGACTGGGTGGTCGAAAAACTCGCTGCCGGTGACGAAACAGCCTTGCATGACTATCGCCTCCTGGCGCCCCATGCAGTGCGCAGCCACCCCAGCGACGAGCATTTGTTGCCGCTGTACTTTGCGCGGGGTGCCGGAGGTGATTTCAGCGTGGCACATCAGGGCTTCACCCTCGGCGCCTTGGGCATGGACATCTACCGCTTTGGCTAACGCAGATGCACAGCCTGAAATCCCAGGCAAAAAAAATCCCCGAACCAGTCGGGGATTTTTTATGTGCGATCAATCAGCCCAGAGGCGGATCAATCTTCGCGGTAGCGACGCAGTTTGAGCTGCTTACCGGCAACGCGAGTGTCTTTGAGCTTGGCCAGCAGTTTTTCCAGGCCATCCTCCGGCAGCTCCACGAGGGAGAAGCTGTCACGTACCTGGATGCGACCGATGGCTTCACGCGCCAGGCCACCCTCGTTGAGGATAGCGCCCAGCAGGTTCTTGGCAGCGATACCGTCACGCGCACCCAGCGCGGTACGGCAACGAGCACGACCTTCAGCCAATGGAACCGGAGCACGACGCTCACGATCGCCACGTTCTGGACGGTCGCCGGAACGCTCTGGACGATCACCGCGCGGGGCGTTGTTCGGTACCAGTGGGCGCTCTTTCTCGATGGCAGCCAGGGTCAGGGCTTGACCATTGGTCGCTTTGCGCAGCAGGGCTGCAGCCAGGGCACGCGGGGTGCAACCGATATCGGCGGTCAGGCGGTCCAGCAGGTCGCCGTGGGTCGATTCAGCGTCAGCCACCAATGGCGCCAGGCTGTTGGTCAATTTCTTGATGCGAGCATCAAGAACGGCCTGGGCATCCGGCAGGCGTACTTCGGCAACTTTCTGACCGGTGACACGCTCGATCACTTGCAGCATGCGGCGCTCGCGCGGAGTCACCAGCAGCAGTGCACGACCTTCGCGACCCGCACGGCCGGTACGGCCGATACGGTGAACGTAGGACTCTGGATCGTACGGCATGTCAACGTTGAACACGTGGGTGATACGTGGAACGTCGAGGCCACGGGCAGCAACGTCGGTCGCCACAACGATGTCCAGACGGCCATCCTTGAGGGAGTCGATCACGCGCTCACGTTGGTTCTGGGCGATGTCACCGTTCAGCGCAGCGGCTTTGTAGCCTTTGGCTTCCAGGGCACTGGCCAGGTCCAGGGTCGCTTGCTTGGTGCGCACGAACATGATCAGGGCGTCGAAGTCTTCGACTTCCAGCAGGCTCAATACAGCCGAGGTCTTCTGGTCAGCGTGAACCAACAGGTGAGCCTGTTCGATCGCGGTAACGGTCTGGGTCTTGGTCTGGATCTTCACGTGTTGCGGATCGCGCAGGTGGCGTTCGGCAATGGCACGGATCGACTGCGGCAGGGTAGCCGAGAACAATACGGTCTGACGGGTCGGTGGCAGTGCCTTGAAGATGACTTCCAGGTCATCCATAAAGCCCAGCTTCAACATTTCGTCAGCTTCGTCCAGAACCAGGTGGTTCACGGTCGACAGGACTTTCTCGTCACGACGCAGGTGGTCGCACAGACGGCCCGGGGTGGCGACAACGATCTGTGCGCCGTTACGGATAGCCTTGAGTTGTGGGCCCATCGGCGCGCCGCCGTAAACGGCCACAACGGTTACGCCTGGCATTTGCTTGGCGTAGGTTTCAAAAGCGGTTGCTACTTGCAGCGCCAACTCTCGGGTTGGCGCCAGGATCAGGGCTTGCGGCTCGCGCTTGGCAGGATCGATGCAATGCAAAATAGGCAGGGCGAACGCGGCGGTTTTACCGGTACCGGTTTGCGCCTGGCCAATCATGTCCTGGCCGGCCATGATGATCGGGATCGATTGCTGCTGAATAGCCGAAGGTTCTTCGTAGCCAGTCGCGATGACAGCGGCGAGAATGTTCGGGTTAAGATTAAAAGCGGCGAAGCCGCCGGTTTCCTGGGTCATGGGTCTGCCTCTAAGTGCATCCGCAAAGACCCATGCTCCAAAGCTGCGCGTGCCGTGTTGAGACTCAAGAGTCGCCCTGGCTGCTTTGTCGGCGGGGATTTGCGAAAACGAATGAATGAAAAAGATTCGTCAAGGGAGAGTCCGCTGTGCGGACGTGCAGCCGAAGCTGACTTCGGGGAATTGCGCTACCTAAACGCGGCCCGGTTAAAGGCCGGCGCGCACTATACCGGAAATAGCTGAAAAAGGGAGCTTTTTTTATCGCAGCGCACTGATAAACCGCGCTGCGTCGCGGGCTTTGCAGATCTGTGCGCCAGGGTCTATTTTTCAAAGGCCCGGCCCTGCTGGTCATCAAGCTTAAACGGTTCACCCACCCACTCAGGCCCTTCGGTCTGAAACCCTACCCGCGCCCGAGGGCACACCCGATGAAACAAGCCAGCAGTAGCCGCGTCAGCCGTGCACTTGAGGGCCATGTTCTGTTGCTGGGCCTGGACCGCGTGGCCAAACGCAATGCCTTCGATCTGGATTTACTCAATGAACTGAGCCTGGCCTATGGCGAATTTGATCGAAACGATGACGCCCGGGTGGCCGTGGTATTTGCCCACGGCGATCACTTCACGGCGGGGCTGGACTTGGCCAATGTCAGCGGCGTGATGGCGGGCGGCTGGCAACCGCCGCTGGGCGGGTGCGATCCCTGGGGCGTATTCGCAGGGCCCAGGGTCAGCAAACCGGTGATCGTCGCGGCCCAGGGCTACTGCCTGACCATTGGTATCGAGTTGATGCTGGCGGCGGATATCAACCTCTGCGCCAGCAATACACGCTTTGCACAGATGGAAGTGCAACGTGGGATCTTTCCGTTTGGCGGCGCGACAATGCGCTTGCACCAGATCGCGGGCTGGGGCAATGCGATGCGCTGGCTGCTTACCGGAGACGAGTTCGACGCCCATGAAGCCCTGCGCCTGGGCCTGGTACAGGAAGTAATGGCCAGTGAAGACCTGTTGCCCCGCGCCATCGAACTGGCCAACCGCATTGCTCGTCAGGCGCCGCTTGGCGTGCAGGCGACGTTGATGTCGGCGCGTCTGGCGCGTATGGAAGGCGAAGCTGTCGCAGCCGCCGCCCTGCCACCCATGGTGGATAAATTGCTCAACAGCGAGGATGCCAAGGAAGGTGTGCGGGCGATGATCGAGAAGCGACCGGGGGTGTTTAAGGGGATTTGAGTTGGCAATACCGTCGCCATCGGGGGCAAGCCCCCTCCCACATGTGTACGTGTAAACGGATCTGAAATGCGGTCGAATGTGGGAGGGGGCTTGCTCCCGATCGCGCCGGAACAGACAACTAGGTTGCCGGCCGAATAGCCTTGATCAACGGCTGCAACGAGTACCCCAATCGCGGCGCCAAGGCTTCGGCGCGGGCTGACAGGGCATCGAGGTCCAGTTCCTGATCCAGCTCGGAAGGCACCAGCAGAATCACATTGCCCTCCTTCACCGGCAGCTCCCAGTAGTGTCGGTGATACAACCCACGCAGCAATGCCGCGCCCAGCGGTTTACCATCATCGGTGGCCCACTGGTTGATCACCAGCCAGCCGCCGGGGTTGAGTTTCTTCTGGCAGCTTTCCAGAAAGGTCCAGGCCAGATGCCCCACACCGGGGCCGACATCGGTGTAGAGGTCGACGAAGATCAGGTCGGCCGATTCAGCGGTATCGAGCAATTGCAGGGCGTCCCCCACTCGAATGTACAAGCGCGGGTCGTCATCGAGCCCCAGGTATTCGATGGCCAGGCGCGGTACATCAGGGCGCAGTTCAATGGCCTCGACGTCTTCCAAAGGCAGAAACCTGAGGCATGCCTGGGTCAACGTGCCCGCGCCCAAACCGAGGAACAACGCGCTCTCCGGCTGCTCATGGCACAGCGCACCGATCAACATGGCCCGGGTATAGTCATACTCCAACCAGCTAGGGTCGGCGGTGAACACGCAGCTTTGCTCGATGGCGTCGCCGAATTCGAGAAAGCGGTAATCGGCTACTTCGAGCACACGGATCATGCCGAAATCATCATGGACTTCGGCCAGCAGGCGCTCGACACGCTCCTCGGTCATCACTACTCCTAAGGGGTTACCGCTTGGCAAAGGCGCGATTGTCGGCCAACCGGCAGCAACAGGTCACGCACTAATTGCTGATAACATCAGCGTTATCCGTCAATCACCCAATCGAGTTCATGATGAGCCAACCTTGGAGCCCCGACAGCTGGCGCGCCCTGCCAATCCAGCAACAACCCCAGTATCCGGACGCTGCACACCTGTTGCAGGTGGAGCAGAACCTGGCCAGCTACCCGCCGCTGGTGTTTGCCGGGGAAGCCCGTGAGTTGCGTCGCCAGTTTGCCGAAGTGACCCAAGGCCGCGCCTTCCTCCTGCAAGGTGGCGATTGTGCCGAGAGTTTTGCCGAGTTCTCCGCGGCAAAAATCCGCGACACCTTCAAGGTGCTGCTGCAGATGGCGATTGTCATGACCTTCGCTGCCGGTTGCCCGGTGGTGAAAGTCGGACGCATGGCCGGCCAGTTTGCCAAACCGCGCTCGTCCAACGATGAGACCATCGACGGTATCACCCTGCCTGCCTACCGTGGCGACATCGTCAACGGCATCGGCTTCGATGAAAAAAGCCGTGTGCCGGACCCGGACCGCCTGTTGCAGTCCTACCACCAGTCCACCGCCACCCTCAACCTGCTACGCGCGTTTGCCCAAGGGGGGTTCGCCGACCTGCACCAGGTGCACAAGTGGAACCTGGACTTTATCGCCAACTCAGCCCTGGCCGAGAAGTACAGCCAACTGGCCGACCGCATCGACGAGACCCTGGCCTTCATGCGCGCCTGTGGCATGGACAGCTCGCCGCAATTGCGCGAAACCAGCTTCTTCACCGCCCACGAAGCGTTGCTGCTCAACTATGAACAAGCCTTCGTGCGTCGCGACAGCCTGACCAACGACTACTACGACTGCTCGGCCCATATGCTGTGGATCGGCGACCGTACACGCCAGTTGGACGGCGCCCACGTCGAATTCCTGCGCGGGGTGAACAACCCGATCGGCGTGAAAGTCGGGCCGAGCATGAACCCGGACGATCTGATCCGCCTGATTGATATCCTTAACCCGAACAATGACCCTGGTCGCCTCAACCTGATTGCGCGCATGGGCGCAGGCAAAGTCGGCGACCACTTGCCCAACCTGATCCGCGCCGTACAGCGCGAGGGCAAGCAGGTGCTGTGGAGCTCCGATCCGATGCACGGCAACACCATCAAGGCCAGCAGCGGCTACAAGACCCGCGACTTTGCGCAAATCCTCGGCGAAGTGAAGGAGTTCTTTCAGGTGCACCACGCCGAAGGCAGCTACGCCGGCGGTATTCATATCGAGATGACCGGGCAGAACGTCACCGAATGCATCGGCGGCGCACGGCCGATTACCGAAGACGGGCTGTCGGACCGCTATCACACCCATTGCGACCCACGGATGAATGCCGATCAGTCGCTGGAGCTGGCGTTTCTGATTGCTGAGACCTTGAAACAGGTCAAACGCTGATCAACATCGCCGCCCTTAATCGGGCGGCATCGGGTCGCTGGCAATTGAGCTGGACCTGCTCCAGCCCCAGCCAGGCGGCCATTCGCCGCAGGTTGACGGCCAGCGCCAACATGCCTTCGTCATCCAGCCCCGATTCTTCTTCGTGCACTGCATGCACCGCCAGCCGCCCGTGGGCACGCTCGGCCCGCAGGTCGACGCGCGCAGCGATCCGCTCATTGTGCAAAAACGGCAGCACGTAGTAGCCATACACCCGCTTGTCTTGCGGGGTGTAGATCTCCAGTCGATAGCGGAAATCGAACAAACGCTCGGTGCGGCTGCGCTCCCATATCAATGAATCGAACGGTGACAGCAAGGCACTCGCCGGCACTTTGCGTGGCACTTTGGGCTCCGGCAGACAGTACGCTGGTTGCTTGAAGCCTTGCACCTGGCACGTCAGCAACTGCCCGTCCTCGACCAGTTCGGCCAAGCGCGGGCGGCTGTCCGCGGGGTCGAGACGGAAATAATCGCGCAGGTCTTTTTCGGTGGCGATACCCAGCGCCGTTGCGCTATGCATCAGCAAGCCGCTCTGGGCTTGAGCCTCGCTCATGGACGTTTGAAGAATCTCGCCCGGGATCACACGCTCCGGCAAATCATACAGTCGCTCAAAACCTCGGCGCCCCGCGACGGTGACCAAACCGGCGGCGAACAGCCATTCCAGTGCGTGCTTCTCATCACTCCAATCCCACCAGGGCCCAGCACGCTCCTCTCGGGTCGACAAACTGCCCGCACCCAAGGCGCCCTGTTGCTCGACGCTGTGCAACACACGCCCAATAGTCGCCTGCTGCTCACGGCCAAAACGCGCCATCTGCGCATAGATGCCCTGCCCTTGCCTGGCCCGCTCCATGCGCCAGCGCATCAGCGGGTACATCGCCATCGGCAACAGCGACGCCTCATGCCCCCAATACTCGAACAATGAACGCCGCCGCCCCTGGCTCCAGGCTGCTTGCTCAAGGAGCAACGGAGTGTACTGGCCAAGGCGGGAGAACAACGGCAGGTAGTGGGAACGCACCAATGCGTTGACCGAGTCGATTTGTATAACGCCCAGGCGTTCGATCAGCCGGTTGAGGTGCGCAGCTTTTATCTGGGCAGGCGCCTGGCGCCCCGAGAAACCCTGGGCGGCCAGCGCCATGCGTCGAGCTTGCTTGAGTGAAAAGGACAGGTCGGCGGGCATGGCAATCTCCATAAAAGCTCGCTCCCTACCCTACTGCATCCTGGCTTACTTTCGCAGCGGGTCTTCCCAGAAATGCCGATGGCTTTCCTGCTCGACGTCGGCGCGGTTGAGCCCGATATCCTTGAGTGCGTCATCGCTCAACGTCGCCAGCATATTGCGCTCTTGATGCAACAACTGCCAACGCGCAACCCTATTAAACAGACCGGCAAACCACCACTTATTCAGTAATACAAAACCTTTTTGACCTTTCATCTTCTCGCCCTCCAGTAGGGATGACGAAAGTGTGTGCCTGCCGCTATGATCAATCCAACGAATGTTTCTTATGCAATACATCTCGGAGATTGATCCATTGTCCGGCTACCCGAGTATCGACACTGACGTGCTACGCACCTTCGTGGCCATTGCTGACCAAGGCGGCTTTACCCGCGCCGGTGAGCTGGTCAACCGCACTCAATCGGCGGTGAGCATGCAGATGAAACGCCTGGAGGAGGATGTGTTGCAGCGCAAGCTGTTCGAGCGTGACGGCCGACAAGTGCGGCTCACGCCCGAAGGCCAGGTGCTGCTGGGGTATGCGCGGCGCATCCTGAAACTGCACAGCGAGGTGTTCAATACCCTGCGCGAGCCACATATGGTGGGGCTGGTACGCATCGGCACGCCGGATGACTACGTCATGCGTTTTTTGCCGGGAATCCTGAAGCAGTTTTCCAAAGCTTACCCACTGATTCAGCTTGAGATGCACTGCGAGGCGTCGTCTGTATTGATGCAACGGCGGGACCTGGCGCTGACCGTCATCAGCCGCGAGCCTGGTAATGATATCGGTGAGCTGTTACGCACTGAACGCATGGTGTGGGCTGCGTCACCGTGCTTCTGTGCCGATGAGCACGATGCCCTGCCACTGGCGATTTCCGGCGATGACTGCCTGTACACCCATTGGGCACGCGCCGCACTGGATGCGGCCGGACGGGATTATCGCCTGGCCTATCACAGCTCCAACGGCGCGGCGATCCAGGCGGTGGTCAGTGCTGGCCTGGCGGCGATGGTCAGCATGGAAAGCCTGATCACCGACGACCTGCGAGTGCTTGGCAGCGAAGAAGGCTTTCCCCCGCTGCCGTCGATGAATCTGCGCTTGCTGCGCAACCCGCAGATGACGTCGCCGATCACGGAATGCCTGGCGGAGTACATCGTTGAAGGCTTCAAACTTTAAAGGTCAGCATCACCGCGCACACCACTAAAAAACCACAGAACAGGCCGCGCAACAGGCGCTCCGGCATGGCGTGCGCGACTTTCACACCCCAACTGATACTGAGCAGGCCACCTACCGCCAGTGGCAGGCCGATCATCCAGTCCACCTCGTGGTGCCAGGCATAAGTGACCAGGGTCACGCTGGTGCTGGGCAGCGCCAAGGCCAACGATAAGCCTTGGGCAACCACTTGGGTGGTGCCGAACACACTGGTGAGTACCGGCGTGGCGACCACCGCGCCACCCACGCCGAACAATCCGCCCATGGAGCCGGACGCCGCGCCCAATACCCCAAGCCACGGCCATGAATAGCGCATCTGCGCCGTGGGCGGTGCGTTGCGGGTGAACATGCGCAGCAGGTTGTAGGCCGACAGCGCCACCAGGAACGCAATAAAGCCGATACGCATTGCGCCCGCATCCAGCCCCACCGCCCAGATAGATCCCAGCCAGGCAAAGCAGAATCCCATCACGCCCAATGGCAAGGCGTGACGCAATTCGATGCGATTACGCTGGTGATAGCGCCACAGGGCAAGCATCACATTGGGCACCACCATGACCAAGGCGGTGCCCTGGGCGATCTGCTGATCCAGGCCGAACAGCACGCCCAGCACCGGGATAGCAATCAGCCCGCCGCCAATGCCAAACAGCCCACCCACCGTGCCCAGGGCCGCGCCCAATATCAGGTACATCACTAAATCCAACACCGCGCTACTCCGTCATCCCAAGCCTTGCATGCTACGCAGTCGGCTCTAGCGCGGAAACGCACAGCAACGCACAATGGCTATGCCAATCTCGCACAAGCGCTAGCCAATGAACCCCAATACCCTCACCGAACAACTGGGCCTGTTTCTGGACGTATTGGAAACCGGCAGCTTTTCCGCCGCCGCACGGCGCCATCCGCTGACGCCCTCCGCGGTGGCTAGGCGTATCGACAGCCTGGAAAGCTCAGTGGGCAGCCAGTTGTTCCAGCGCAGCACCCATGCGGTGCTGCCGACACCGGCGGGTTTGGCCTTTGCCGAACGGGCCCGGCGGATCGTCAGTGAGTTGCAACTGGCGCGGGCGGAAGCAGTGTCCCTGAGCCACGCGCCGGAAAGCTTGATCCGGGTGGATGCACCTGCGGCATTCGGTCGACGGCACCTGGCACCGGTGATTGCGGATTTTTTGAACGTGTACCCGGGCCTGGACGTGCACCTGCACCTGATCGACAGCTTTGTCGATATGCAGGGCGCACACCTGGGCAAGGTCGACCTGGTGCTGCGCGCCGGGCATATCGTAGACACGCGGTTGATCGCTACCCCGCTGGCGAGCATCGTGCGTATCGCCTGTGCCAGCCCGGCCTACTTGAAGAGCCGCGGCACACCGACCCATCCTCGAGAACTGAGCGAGCATGACGGCCTTGACTGGGATGGCCTGGCGCCGATGTTTGCCTGGCGCTTTGAGCACGACGGGCGCCGCACCACTTATCGTCCGCGGCGTATCCGCCTGAGCGCCAACAACGCCGAGGCCCTGCTCAGCGGTGCGCTGGCGGGGCTGGGCATCGCGCATTTGCCTACCTGGCTTGCCAGTGAATACCTGGTACGGGGTGAGCTGCTGCCGCTGTTTTGTGAAAACGGCCTGCCCAGCCCGGAGACCGCCGGCATTTATGCGCTGCGCCTGGAACAACAACCCAACGCCCGTAGCCGATTACTCCTTGAATACCTCAAGTCGCGCTTCAGCCCAGTGCCGCCTTGGGATTTGGCCTTGCAAAGCGGCCTGATCTGACCCGCCAGGCAAAATTACCTGGCGCATTAAAGATTTGCCCGCTAGATTCCAGCGCAGACACGCTTTTACGAGGCACCCCAATGAGTAAAAACCCTGATCCCTGCCAATCGCTGCTGCTGGACAATCAGCTGTGCTTCGCCTTGCATTCCACCTCGTTGCTGATGACAAAGGTGTACAAACCCTTGCTCCAGGCGCTCGGCCTGACCTACCCGCAGTACCTGGCCATGATGGTGCTGTGGGAAGAGGATGGTTTGACCGTCAGCGAAATCAGCAGCCGCCTGCTGACGGACCCCGGTTCACTCACGCCATTACTCAAACGCCTGGAAGCCGAGGGCCTGCTTAGCCGCACCCGTAGCCGCGAAGATGAGCGGGTGGTGGTGGTAGAGCTGACCGACGCCGGGCGTGCCTTGCAGGGCAAGGCCAAGGATGTGCCCCAATGCATCCTGGGCGCCAGCGGGATGCAGCTTGCGCAATTGCGCAAGCTGCAAGCCGACCTGATCGCGTTGCGCGGCAATCTGCAAAGCGCTATTTAGAAAACAGCAAATCACTTGAATGTGGGAGGGGCGGTGCGCCCTCCCACATTAAATTTCAGCAAGTCAAAAACATTTATCTTGCGCGCAAAACATTAGCGCTATACATTGGCTCTACCAACTACTTAGCGCGCAAATATTTAGCGCTAACAATTAAAGAGGAACGCCCCATGCAAACGCTCTATACCGCTGTAGCCACCGCCACTGGCGGCCGTGATGGTCGCGCTGTTTCCAGCGATAACATCCTCGACGTCAAACTCTCCACCCCCAAGGAACTGGGCGGTGCTGGTGGCCAGGCTACCAACCCGGAGCAACTGTTCGCCGCGGGCTACTCCGCTTGCTTTATCGGGGCGCTGAAATTTGTCGCCAGCCAGACCAAACGCAAAATCCCGGATGACGCCTCTATCACCGCCCACGTTGGCATCGGTCAGATCCCCGGCGGTTTCGGCCTGGACATCGACCTGCACGTCAGCCTGCCGGGCCTGGCCCAGGAGGATGCGCAAAGCCTGGTCGACGCCGCCCACCAGGTATGCCCTTATTCCAACGCCACCCGTGGCAACGTGGATGTGCGCTTGCATGTAACAGTCTGATAAACAGACGCCCACAAAAAAGCCCGACACCAGGTCGGGCTTTTTGCGTACCGCCGGGGCCAGAATTACTTCTTGGCGCGACCTTTGTACGAACCACCTTCGCGGGTGTCGATCTCGATCAGGTCGTCGATTTCGATGAAATCGGCCACTTGCAGTTCGGTACCGTTGCTCAGCTTGGCAGGCTTCATCACCTTGCCCGAAGTGTCGCCGCGAGCGGAACCTTCGGTGTAGGCAACCTTACGCACGATGGTAGTCGGCAGCTCTACGGACACCAGGCGCTCTTCGAAGAAAATCGCTTCGCAGACGTCTTCCATGCCTTCTTCGATGAACGGCAGAACGGCTTCGATATCTTCAGCGTTCAGCTCGTACATGGTGTAGTCGGTGGTGTCCATGAACGTGTAGGTGTCGCCGCTGATGAAGGACAGGGTCGCTTCCTTGCGGTCGAGGATCACGTCGTCCAGTTTGTCGTCAGCGCTGTAGACGATCTCGGTCTTGTAACCGGTCAGCAGGTTCTTCAGCTTGGTCTTCATGATTGCGCTGTTACGACCAGACTTGGTGAACTCAGCTTTCTGAACCAGCCAAGGGTCGTTTTCGAGACGGATCACTGTACCGGGTTTCAGTTCTTTACCAGTTTTCATTGCATATATCCGAAATTTGGATGGGATTTACAAAAATCAAGGTGGCGTATCATATCCAACTTTCATAAAACTGTACCAGCGCCGTCGCAAGATCGGCCTGCAAGCCTTGTTCCAGACACCAGTTCTGCGCGTGCTCATTCACCTCGGGCCAGTGTTCCAGCAGCATTTTCCAGGACTGTGCCATGTCGCCATCAGCGTTCCAGGCTTGCCAAAGCGCAAAGACAGCCGCTTTGGCGGCAGGCGAGAGTGCAGCGGTGTACAACTCAAGGAAGGCATCCAGTTTGTCCAGGTGGATGTCTTCATCCTGGCGGTAGATATGCCACAGCAACGGCCTCCCCGCCCATTGGGCGCGCACGAAGGAATCCTCACCGCGCACGGCGTTGAACTCGCAACACCACAGCAAATGGTCATATTGCTCCTGGCGCATGAATGCAATGACCTGCACCGTCAGCGCCCCGCGTACCTGGATGTCTCCCGACGACAGGCTGGTCACGCCCAACCAGCGTTGCACATCCCCCAGAATTCGCCCTTCCGGCACCAGCAAGTGAGTGGCACGCCCATCCTTGGCGAGCACGTCCAGCCAACCGGCCAGCCCAGGATTCTCATAGGCAAACAATGAGATCAATCGTGCCCCGCCCACAGGAGACACGCCCAGGCTCTGCAGGAATTGTCGTTGCGCAACGTCATCCTGCTGAAAAGCCTGGCGTCGCTCCACCAACCCGGCTTCACGCAGCAAACCACCGGTACCAGGACGAAAGCCGGGGAAGAAAAAGTACTTCTGCACCCCCTTGAACTTCACCGAAGGCAGGCGATGACAACCCACCACCCAGTCTTCTGCGCTGAGGTAATCCAGGTTCATCCACAACGGCGGGCGCTCACGCTCGGCCATGCGCTCCATGTAGTGCGGCGGCAGCTGGCAGGCGAATGCAGCAATCACCACATCGGCCGACTGCGCGCCCGGCCACTCGGCCGGCCAGTGCCGCACCTCTACGCCCTCTTGCCATTGCTGGTCCATCTGCACATCAATGTGCGGGCACATGCGCTCGAACGCCCGCAGGTCATCGACCCACAAGCGCACCTCACAACCATGCTCCGCCACCAACTGTCGGGCCAGGCGCCAGGTCACGCCGATGTCGCCGTAGTTGTCGACGACGCTGCAAAAAATATCCCAGCGGGCTTTCATTCCGGGCTCCATCGTCCAAAGGCTCGATTGTCCGCATAAATGCGCTGATGCAGAAGGCTTGATCGCGATTATTCTGCACGGCGGCTGTGCGACAATCGGCACCACGCCGTCAATGTCTGCAAGGAGGCCATCATGTCCGACCGTCAGCTGTCACTGTTCAAGCTGTGCATCGCCATTGCTGCAGGCGTGTGGCTGGGGTTTATCGCCATTGCGCTGACCGCCTGGCTGGCAACTCGCTATCTGTTTCCCCAAAGCCTGGCACCCGTGGCCCAGGCGGTTCAGCAGTTGGGCGAGCCGGCCGCAGTTGTGCCGCAGCCACCGAACCGCATGTTCGAACAGTATCAACAAAACCTGCAAAAGCAGGAACAACAACAGGCCCTGGACCAGGCCCGCAGTAATGCGCGCAACCTGTCCAACCCCAAATGCCAGTTCTGGCTGCAACAGGACCAGAACGCCCCCAGTGAAAAGACTCGGGCCAATGTCCTGCAATTTTGCGATTGAAGACCATGAATAAACACGCCGTCCTCCAGTTGATCCTGGAAAAACTCACCGCCGACCTCGATATTGCCCAACGCGCCGCGCAGACTGCCTACAAAACCGCGACCCACGAAGAAAACATCGCCGAGAACAAATACGACACCCTGGGGTTGGAGGCGTCATACCTGGCGGCCGGGCAGGCCAAGCGGGTCGAGGAGATCAAGCAATCGCTGACGCTGTGCCAGAACCTTCAGTTGCGAGGGTACGATGAACAACGCGGGATAGAAGTCGGGGCGCTGTTGGGCCTGGAAGACGAGAACGGTCGCCAGCAATGGCTATTTTTGGCGCCGGATGCGGCAGGGTTGAAAGTCGATGTGGTCGGGCAACCGGTGACCGTCATCACCCCGCGCTCGCCCCTGGGCAAAAGCCTGCTCGGCAAGTTTGAAGGCGATGAGGTAGAGATTCTGGTGGCAGGCGCCCGGCAACACTTTATGGTTACCGAGGCCCGATAAATCACTCAGTGGACGGGCAATTCAACGCCGTCGAACAAATCTTCCAGCTCTTGCTTGTTGTGGCACTGGATCGCCTTGGCCATGACTTCGCGGGTCAGGTGCGGTGCGAATTTCTCGATGAAATCGCACATGAACCCCCGCAGGAAGGTGCCGCGACGGAAGCCGATCTTGGTCACGCTCGACTCGAACAATTCGCTGGCATCCAGCACCACCAGGTCTTTGTCGAGGTTGGTGTCGACCGCCATCTTGGCGACGATCCCGACGCCCAGGCCCAGGCGAACATAAGTTTTGATCACGTCGGCATCCGCCGCGGTGAACACCACTTTTGGCGTCAGACCACGATGACTGAACGCTTCGTCGAGCTTCGAACGACCGGTAAACCCAAATACATAAGTCACAATCGGGTATTCGGCCAGGGCTTCCAGCGTCAGCTTCGGCAGCTTGGCCAAGGGGTGCCCCTGGGGCACGACCACGCAGCGGTTCCAGCGGTAGCACGGCATCATCACCAGGTCGCCGAACAGCTCCAGGGCCTCGGTGGCGATGGCAAAATCGACGGTGCCATCAGCGGCCATCTCGGCGATCTGCATCGGTGAGCCCTGGTGCATGTGCAGGGCTACGTCTGGGTATTGCTTGATGAAATCGCGAATCACCGGCGGCAATGCATAACGCGCCTGGGTGTGGGTGGTGGCGATCGACAGGGTGCCCTTCTTTTCGTTGGAGAATTCCTGGGCGATCTGCTTGATGCTCTCGACTTTACGCAAGATCTCGCCAGCGGTGGTGATGATCCGCTCGCCAGCCGGGGTGACGCGGGTCAGGTGCTTGCCACTGCGAGCGAACACTTCGACGCCCAACTCGTCTTCGAGCAGGCGGATCTGCTTGCTGATACCGGGTTGCGAGGTGTAAAGGCTTTGAGCGGTAGCGGAAACGTTGAGGTCGTGGTGCGCCACTTCCCAGATGTAGCGCAGTTGTTGAAGCTTCATATCAATCCCTCAAAGCAGATAGACGCCACGGGTATCAGCGACGATATATAACTATATTAAAGGTTAGACAGATAAATCTAGAACTTTTTATCGTTTTTACCGATCAGCTATCTTCGCTGCGTCTACGCTGCAGCGACGGCACCAGATAAACCGGCACCGGAGACAGCTGCAACACGCGAGCAGCGGTGCGCCCCAAGGGCACGGCCACGCCGGTTGCCTGGCTATGACTCCCTACGATCAGCAAGTCGACGGAAAGTTTTCGCAGTTGGTCGAGAATCACCTCGCAGGTATCCCCTTGGATCACCCTGACCGAACGAATCAATTGCAGGTCCTGCTCCCCTTCTCCCAACTCATCGCGAAAGCCGTCCAATACGCGCTGTTCGATGGTCGCCATGACCGTGCTCACCCCCTGGCTCTGCCACTCGCTCAGCGCCTTCTCATCAAGGTAGCTCTGTAATACTGATTCGGCGAACAACCCGATGGGCTCGACCACATGGATCACATACAGGTCAGCCTTGAACGTTCGCGCCAGCGCCAGCGCATGTTGCATCACGTACGGCGCATACAAACCCAGGTCCGTGGCATACAACATCGAACGAATCATAGAACCTCCTGGACTGCCAGGATGGCGGAGATTGAATGAGCTTAGCAGCTAGCTCTCGGTCTGGATTCTCAACTCGTTACTGATGCCATGGGGCACATGCCCGGTGGCCACCACCTCCCTGGCTTTCTCGCAATGCCCGGCCTGGTCATCAAAAAATACATCGGCCGCAAAGGCCTCCAGGAAGGCGGATTTTTCCAGCCCCCCGAGAAACAGCGACTCGTCCAGGCGGATATCCCACTCACGCAGCGTACGAATTACACGCTCATGGGACGGCGCCGAACGTGCAGTGACCAGCGCCGTGCGGATCGGGCAGGCGTCATCGGCAAACTCGCGCTGCAACAGGTTGAGCGCCGCCAGGAAGCCTTTGAACGGGCCGCCGTGCAACGGCTGGCGCGCCGACTCCCGCTCACTGGCCTGAAAGGCTTCCAGCCCGCCAGCCTGGTAGACACGCTCGGACTCGTCGGAGAACAACACTGCGTCGCCGTCGAATGCGATGCGCAGTTCTTCGCTCGAAGCCCGACGCGCACCGCCCGACAGAATCGTCGCCGCGGCAAAACCGGCATCCAGGGCGCTGCGCACATCTTCAGCATGGGTGGAGAGAAACAGATGACAACCGAAGGCCGCCAAATAAGGATAAGGACTACGCCCGCCGACGAAAGCGGCGCGCGAAATGTCCAGGCCGTAATGCTGGATCGAGTTGAACACCCGCAACCCGGTATCGGCACTGTTGCGCGACACCAGTACCACCTCAACCCGCGCACGGCCCAAGCTGGCATTCAGGCTCAGCAGTTTTTTGACCAGCGGGAAGGCATCGCCGGGCTCGAGGGTTTCTTCCTCGTGTTCGATCTGGTATTTGCGGTAAGCCTCAACACCTTCAGCCAGGTAGACCTTGTGACTGTCACTGAGGTCGAACAGCGCCCGCGAGGAAATCGCCAGCACCAGCTTGTCACCTAACCCCTTTGCCATGGTGTCTCCCCCCAATCAGCGATTGTGCCGATCAATAAAACTCAAGGCCTGGAACAGCGCCTGCATACGCGGCAGCTCGCAACCGGCCGCCCTCGCAGCGGCCAGGGGCCGGGCGTAGATCGCCGCCAATTCCAATGGGCGCTTATGCACGTGATCGTGATACATGCTGGGCAAGTAATCGTCCATGGTTTCGGTCATGGCAAACATCTGCCCGGCGTAGCTGGCGGGAATTTCATGGCCGCAGGCACGGGCGCCTTGCACCACTTCGGCCATCAAGGCCTGGATCAATTCGCGGCTGGACTCATCCGCCATCATGGCCTTGGTTCCCGTGCCCAGCAACACAGACAGGCCGTTATACGGCACGTTCCACACCAGTTTATGCCAGCGCGCCTGATGCACGTTGGCCATGGCCTGGGACTCGATGCCGGCCCGGTGAAACAGCCCCGCGCCTTCTTCGACAATTGCCTTTTGCTGCGCCTCATCGTTGGCAGCCGTACCGCTGTGATACCCCAGGTTGACCCGGCCCAGTGCCTGATGCTCGACCACACCCGGAGCGGACCGGTACACGCCGATGTAGCACAGCCCGCCGAGCAGGTGCAGCGACGCTGGCAAATGTTCACGCAGACTGTCCTCCACATCGAGGCCGTTTTGCAGCAGCACCACCTTGGCATCCGGCGCCGCGACCTGGGCGATAGTAGGCGCCAGGTCCACGTTGCCGGTGGATTTGGTGCCCACCAACAGCCAGTCGCATGAAGGCATGTCGGCGGCGCAGGCATAGGCCTGAACCGGATGCAGGTGCAACGGGCCATGCACCGTGCTGTTGACGTGCAGGCCCTGTTGACTGACCGCTGCATATTCGCTGCGCAACAGGAAATGCACATCGAAGCCAGCACGCGCCAGCATCAAGCCGTAGTAACCACCAATGGCACCCGTGCCAATAATGCCAATGCGTGGCGACGGGGATGAAAGGGCTGTCATGGCAAATCCTCTGGTGTGCGTGTGAGCGCCTGGTTTACACATTTGGCGAGGTCGGATGCCGTAAGCCGTGTCTGTAATTGCCCGAGGAACTGACCCTCGCACACCAGGAACAACGCCGGCAAATGAAAGATCTGGTAGCGTTCGACTGCACCGCCATTGTGCCCGGCATCAACCCAGCACACGCGGTCCACCGGCAGCGGCCAGCTCGGCAGTTGCTGGCGTGCCCAACGGCAACTGGAGCAGCCGACACTGGTAAACACTACCAGCGAAATACCTGGCAATCCCAGCAATTGCTGGTCAATATCCAGGTCGGTCAATTCCAGTTCCTTCACTATACTGCTGCCACTGCCGTCAACCGGACGGCGCTCGGAGTCCGTGTACATGGGTCGTTTTTTACCTCACCCTGATGATGTCGCTGTCGAGTTGATCCAACGTCCCTCTCCTGCCCTGCCCCGTCAACGCCTGCACACTATCGGCCGCGGCGGCGTCGCCTGCAATTGGCCGCGAGCCTGGCGCCCAGGCACGGCGGTCGACCTGCATATCCCCTCCCTGGGGCCCAGCGCCCGTTATCCGGGCTATGTAGCCTGGTGCCGCAAAGGCGAAAACGCTTATCGCGTCGGTATTTGCTTTACCGATGAGCACGCCTTGTTCGGTGCGCGAATGGGCGAGCAAGTGTGCCAGATCGAACGTTACTGCCGCCTGCACGAAAACACCGAGCCAACACCTGCGCAACTGGAAGCCATGGCCCGTGACTGGGTGTCGCGCCACGCCGCCGAGTTCTCCCATGAGGCCGTTGTGCAATCGGCGCTGGATTAAACCGGGCTTTGCCCATTGTCGCGGGCCCGTGTTACGCGCTAAGGTTCCTCCCCCCTGTATTCAAATCATGCTGTGCCCGCCGCACGGGGATGGCTGGCGGCCGGCACCCGTGACCCTGGCGAGTAACACGATGGCTGATTTACCGATCAATGACCTTAACGTCGAATCCAACGAGACCCTGATCACACCCGATCAGCTCAAGCGCGAAATCCCCCTGAGCGACGCTGCCCTGCAGACCGTCACCAAGGGTCGCGAAGTCATCCGTGACATTCTCGATGGCACCGACCACCGTCTTTTCGTGGTGATCGGGCCTTGCTCGATCCACGACCTCAAGGCTGCCCACGAATACGCCGAGCGTCTCAAGGTCCTGGCTGCGGAAGTGTCCGACACCCTGTATCTGGTGATGCGCGTCTATTTCGAGAAACCGCGTACCACCGTCGGCTGGAAAGGCTTGATCAACGACCCGTACCTGGACGACTCGTTCAAGATCCAGGACGGCTTGCACATCGGGCGCAAACTGTTGCTGGACCTGGCTGAAATGGGCCTGCCCACTGCCACCGAAGCGCTGGACCCGATCTCCCCGCAGTATCTGCAGGACCTGATCAGCTGGTCGGCCATTGGCGCACGCACCACCGAATCCCAGACCCACCGCGAAATGGCGTCCGGCCTGTCTTCGGCCGTAGGCTTCAAGAATGGTACCGACGGCGGTCTGACCGTGGCGATCAATGCCTTGCAATCGGTCTCCAGCCCTCACCGTTTCCTGGGTATCAACCAGGAAGGTGGCGTCTCCATCGTCACCACCAAGGGCAACGCCTACGGTCACGTAGTGCTGCGCGGTGGCAACGGCAAGCCCAACTACGATTCGGTCAGTGTCGCACTGTGCGAACAGGCGCTGAACAAAGCCAAGATCAAGCCAAACATCATGGTTGACTGCAGCCACGCCAACTCCAACAAGGACCCGGCCTTGCAGCCACTGGTGATGGAAAACGTCGCCAACCAGATCCTGGAAGGCAACCAGTCGATCATCGGCTTGATGGTCGAAAGCCATTTGAACTGGGGTTGCCAGGCAATTCCAAAGGATCTGGCCGATTTGCAGTACGGCGTGTCGATTACCGATGCCTGCATCGACTGGGCGGCTACCGAAAACACCCTGCGCAGCATGCACGCCAAGCTCAAGGACGTGTTGCCCAAGCGCAAACGCAGCTGAACCACGCATTTTTCTGGATCAGACGCACACAAAAACGCCGGGCTAAGCCCGGCGTTTTTATTGGCAACTGGTCAGTTACAGCTTTGCGGCATGGCGCTGGTGGCGCTCCATGTAGCGTTCGACATACGAGCACGACGGGATCACCGTGTAGCCGGCCTCTTCGGCAAACTTCAAGGCTTCTTCTGTCAACGCGGCGGCAATGCCTCGTCCGCGCAGCGCGTTGGGCACGAACGTGCGATAGATATCCAGCGTCTGCTTCCCGAGGTCCATATAGGTCAGATAGGCACGATGACCGTCCACATTGGTCTCGAACTGATGACCAGCCTGGTCATGGTGGATGGACAACGCCTCGCTCATCACTACTCCTCGCGGGTCTTGAATATTGACCCTACCTTACCGATGTTTTTCCGGCGAAGGAACATCTACGCCACCCCGTGCCGGTTTCGACAACGAGAAAACCCTGAGCGCTCACAGCCAGCACGTAGGGAATAGTAGGCACCAATCCTGCAATTGCTCAAGGCGCACTCATCATTCCCTGCCCCGGCTGGATATATAGAAAGGGCCTCGATCAACCGTTGACCGATAGCCTGAACATTGCCGGCAGTTGAAGCTTGAGACGAACTGCCGCTCTTAAAGTCACCTCTAGATGCGCAAAAGATGCCAGCCGGAGTAAAGCCGATGGCAACGAAAGTGCCCGCTTCGATATATAAATTTTCATCTGTTTACAAGGCTTAACACATGCGGGCCGGCCCTTTCAGCCTGGATCCAATGTCGATCGAGATGAAAAAAATTGGACAGTTTTCATACAAACCTTCAAAAGGTTAGCCAAAATAGATTCGGCACAGGAATTTTTTTTGCTTCTTGCGCAACGTCAGTTTACTTACTACAAGTAATGGGTAGTATGTACGCCGGCTATTAGCTCACTCTGAGCAAGTAGCCATCTAATTGAAAGTCCTTGAAGGGGAACACGATGAACAACGTTCTGAAATTCTCTGCTCTGGCTCTGGCCGCAGTTCTGGCTACCGGTTGCAGCAGCGTCTCCAAAGAAACCGAAGCTCGTCTGACTGCAACTGAAGACGCAGCAGCTCGCTCCCAGGCTCGTGCAGACGAAGCCTACCGTAAAGCTGATGAAGCTCTGGCTGCTGCTCAAAAAGCACAACAGACTGCTGACGAAGCTAACGAGCGCGCTCTGCGCATGCTTGAGAAAGCAAGCCGCAAGTAATAATCCTTCGGGGTTGTTATCAAGCCGATCCATTTATGGGTCGGCTTTTTTTTGCCTCGCGCTTGACGCGCCTACAGGTCGGCCGGCGTGCTGGAGGCCACCGGCGCCGCGCCCGGCACGCCAATCTCGGTCGGCAAACCATCCTCGGCCGCGACCACATCACGCACCTGGTCCCAGTTCACGCGCAGGTTGTTGGACAGGTCTTCACGCTTGAGCAACGCGTTGATGACCGCCGTGTGCTTGTCGACCACCGAAGGCGTGCCGTCATCGTTCAACGGGGTATGAGCTTCAAGGTAGACCTTGCCACCACTGCTGCCGAACTTGTAGGCATCGTTGATAATGCGCACCGAGGTGCCCACCGGCACCATGCCGGCCATTTCCAGTACGTTGTTATTGAACATGCGGAAACAGCCGTGGCTGGTACGCGTGCCGATACCAAATTTCATGTTGGAGCCATGGATCAGGTAACCCGGCGTGCCCAGCGTGAACTTGAACGGCCCCAGCGGGTTATCCGGACCGGCAGGCACCACGTTGGGCAGCGGGTCACCGTTGGCGGCGTGCTCGGCCTTGATCGAGGCCGGTGGCGTCCAGGTCGGGTTCGGCGTTTTGGCGATGATACTGGTGTGGGCGATCGGCGAGCCCCAGCCTTCACGGCCAATGCCCAGCGGGAAGGTGTAGACGACGTCCTGGCCCTTTGGATAGTAGTAGAGCCGGTACTCGGCCAAATTGATCACAATGCCTTCCCGTGGCCCCGGCGGCAGGATAAAACGTGTCGGCAGCACAATATCGGTGCCCGCGCCCGGCAGCCAGGCATCGACGCCGGGGTTGGCCGCGACCATTTCCGAGTAACCCAAGTCGTAGGTGGTGCCCAGGTCGGCAAAGGTATCTTCGTACTTGGCCTTGATGACCTGGACCTGACCGACAATGTCCTCGCCTGGCGGCGGCAGGGGCAACTGCAAGGCTGCCGCCGGACCGGCCGCACAAAGCGCAGCGAGAGACAGGCAGCAGGTGACGACGGAAAGGCGCGACAACATCCGGAAAATCCTTCGCAAGACGACGGGTAGGGAAAAATTGATTGTATACGGCTTCGCAGCGCCAGGCTTCAAGCTGTTTTATAGCTCGAACCGCAGCTCCGGCCAGATCGGCGGCGTGCCGCGCTTTTGCGATTCCAGAATCGCCCGGCACAACGGGCACAGGCGCTGATCCTGGAAGATCGAGCGATTCACCGACGACCAGCGTGGCTGCGCCGGCAATAAAGTGCCACAGAGCGTGCGGTCGATCGAGCCGCCCAACTCCAATTGACGCGCCACCAGATGAACCCGAACTTCCTGACAGGCGAACAGATCCAGCTGCTCGTCCGGCTCGATCAGTTGGTAGTTAAACAGGGACCAGGCAGGGCGCGACATCGAGGGCTCCAAATCAGGGGGGCGCCACCTTAGCCGAAAGCCTGCCGGTAGAAAAGCGTCATAACAGCGGTTTTAGCGCCGGCCAGACATTTTCCAGCAACTTGCCTTGGGCCGCGACCGCCGGGTGCAATTGATCAGCCTGCATCAGCTCTGGATGACCGCCCACCCCCTCAAGGAAAAACGGCACCAGGGGAATGTCATTTTCCTTGGCCAACTCACCATAGACTTGTGCAAATGCGGTGGTGTATCGAGGCCCGTAATTGGGTGGCAACTGCATACCCAGCAGCAGCACCTTGGCACCGCCAGCCTTGGACTGGTCAATCATCGACGCAAGATTTTGTTTCAATTGCGCCGGCGGCTGCCCGCGCAAGCCATCATTGCCCCCAAGTTCGATAACCACTACGTCAGGCTTATGCTCTGCAAGCGCCGCAGGCAGGCGTGCGAGGCCACCCGCACTGGTGTCGCCACTGAGGGATGCGTTGACCACTTTGTCGTCAAAACCCTCCTGCTTGAGCCGTTGCTCCAGCAGCGCAACCCACCCTTTGCGGGTATCCAGGCCGAAACCGGCACTGATACTATCGCCAACGATCAGGACTGTACCCGCCGCTGCGTTCTGGGCCATGCACATCAAGGCCAGGCCAGCACTCAAAAACCACATTCGCATCGGATTCTCCATGGGCGCAAGCATTCTCACCGCGCGAAACCTTAGCAAAGTGGTTCCCAGCGCGGAAGGTGAACTGACTATCCTGCACGAACTGAGCCTGGAACTGAACAAGGGCGATAGCCTGGCTATCGTCGGCAGCTCCGGTTCCGGTAAATCCACCCTGCTGGGCCTGCTGGCCGGCCTCGACCTGCCCAGCAGCGGCGAAGTCACTCTGGCGGGGCAAGCCTTGAGCACGCTTGACGAAGACCAGCGTGCACGCATCCGTGCCGAACATGTGGGTTTCGTCTTTCAATCCTTCCAACTGCTCGACAGCCTCAACGCACTGGAAAACGTGATGCTGCCGCTGGAGCTGGACGGCCGCAAGGACGCCCGCGAGCGTGCCCGGCATCTGTTGGAACGTGTGGGTCTGGGCCAGCGCCTGACCCACTCGCCGCGCCAACTGTCCGGTGGCGAGCAGCAACGGGTCGCCATTGCCCGCGCGTTTGCCGCCGAACCGGACGTGCTGTTTGCCGACGAACCCACCGGCAACCTCGACAGCCATACCGGCGAGCGCATCAGCGACCTGCTGTTCGAGCTCAATAAAGAGAGCGGCACGACCCTGGTACTGGTCACCCATGACGAGCGCCTGGCCCACCGTTGCCGACGCCTGATCCGCCTTGAAGCCGGCCTGATGGTCGCGCCCCTGGAGCCTTGATGGCACGTTTGCCGCTGTTGCGCCTGTTCAGCCTTGCCATGCGCCAGTTACTGCGCGACGCCCGCGCAGGTGAACTGCGCGTGCTGTTCTTTGCCCTGCTGGTGGCCGTGGCGGCCAGCACCGCCATCGGCTACTTCGGCGCGCGCCTCAACGGCGCCATGCTGTTGCGTGCCACCGAGTTCCTCGGCGCCGACCTGGTGCTCGAAGGCAGCTCACCTGCCCGCCCCGAGCAAATCAGGTCCGGGGCCGAACTGGGCCTGGATCACGCCCGCATCGTGGAGTTCTCCAGCGTTATCGCCACGGACAATGGCATTCAGCTTTCCAGTATCAAGGCCGTCAACGAGCAGTACCCCTTGCGCGGCGAGTTGAAAAGCAGCGCCGAGCCCTTCGGTACGCAAACGCAGGGCGGCGGCCCCAAACCCGGTGAAGCCTGGGTGGAAGCAAGGCTGCTGACCGCGCTGGACCTGAAAGTCGGCGACAGCATCGATGTCGGCATGAAGACCCTGCGCCTGGCGCGTATCCTGACGTATGAGCCCGACCGGGCCGGCAACTTCTACAGCCTCACGCCCAGGGTGATGATCAACCTGACCGACTTGGACGCCACCGGAGTAGTCCAGCCAGGTAGCCGTGTGAGTTACCGCGAACTGTGGCGCGCCCCGCAAGGCAGCACGGCGCTGCAAACCTATCGCGACTTGATCAAGCCTGGCCTTGCCGCCAACCAGCGACTGCAGGACTCGCGCGATGGCAACCAGCAGATCGGCGGCGCCCTGGGCAAGGCCGAGCGCTACCTGAACATGGCCAGCCTGGTGGCCGTGCTGCTGGCCGGCGTAGCCGTGGCACTGTCGGCCAACCGATTCGCCAGTCGTCGTTTCGATGCCAGCGCGTTGTTGCGCTGCCTGGGATTGTCACGACGTGAAGCCATGTTGCTGTTCAGCCTGCAACTGAGCGTACTGGGCTTGCTGGCAAGCCTGGTCGGCGCCCTGCTCGGCTGGCTGGCGCAATTTGGTTTGTTCTATTTCCTCCACGACCTGCTGCCCGCCGATGTGCCGCCGGGCGGATTGCTGCCGGCCGTCGCGGGGATCGGCACCGGGCTGGTCGCCCTCGCAGGCTTCGCCCTCCCACCACTGGCGGCACTGGGGCGCGTACCGCCGCTGCGGGTATTGCGCCGCGATTTGCTGCCCATCCCCTCAAGCACCTGGATGGTCTACGGCGCGGCGCTGTTTGCCTTGGGCCTGATCATGTGGCGCCTGAGCCTGGATCTGGTATTGACCTTCGCTCTGCTGGGCGGCGGCGTGGTCGCGGCATTGATCCTTGGCGGCTTGTTGCTGCTGATGTTGCAAAGCCTGCGACGCCTATTGGCTCGCGCCTCCTTGCCCTGGCGCCTGGGCCTGGGCCAATTGCTGCGCCACCCGCTGGCGGCGGCAGGCCAATCCCTGGCCTTTGGCCTGATTCTGCTGTCCATGGGATTGATCGCACTGTTGCGGGGCGAATTGCTCGACACCTGGCAAAATCAACTGCCCAAAGACGCGCCCAACTACTTCGCATTGAATATCCTGCCGGCCGACAAGGACACCTTTGGCGCCCGCCTGCTGGAAGTACAGGCGCAAGCGGCACCGTTGTATCCGGTAGTGCCGGGGCGATTGATCAGCATCAACGGCGAACCCGTGCAAGAGATTGTCAGCAAGGACTCCAGTGGCGACCGTGCGATTCAACGCGATCTGAGCCTGACCTGGGCTGCCGATTTACCTCCGGGTAACGCCCTGACGGCAGGCGCCTGGTGGTCGGCGCAACCAAGCGATGAGATTCCTGGCGTGTCGGTGGAAGCCAAGGTGGCCGAGAGCCTGAAACTCAAGCTCAACGACCATTTGCTGTTCACCATCGGCGGGGAAAACCGCGAGGCACGGGTCACCAGCCTGCGGACCATCAACTGGGATAATTTCCAGCCTAACTTCTTCATGATCTTCCAGCCCGGCACCTTGAAAGACTTACCCGCGACCTACCTGACCAGTTTCTACCTGGCACCCGGTCACGACCAACAGATCGTCGATCTTGCACGGGCCTTCCCGGCTGTCACTATCCTGCAGGTCGAAGCGTTGCTGGAGCAGTTGCGCAGCATCCTTGCCCAAGTGACCCTGGCGGTGGAGTACGTGCTGTTGTTTGTGTTGGCGGCGGGCATGGCGGTGTTGTTCTCCGGCTTGCAGGCCACTCTGGACGAACGCATCCGCCAGGGAGCCTTGCTGCGAGCCCTGGGTGCCGAGCGCAAATTGCTGATCAAGGCGCGACGCATTGAGTTCGGCCTGCTGGGTGCCGTCAGTGGCCTGCTGGCGGCATTGGGCACCGAACTGGTGACGTGGGTGCTGTACCGCTACGCCTTTGACCTGGCGTGGCACCCCCACCCGTGGCTGCTACTGCTACCCGTGATCGGGGCCGTGCTGATCGGCGCTGCCGGGGTATTCGGCACGCGTCGCGCACTGAATGCCAGCCCGCTGACCGTATTGCGCGAAGGCTGAGACCTGGCTGGCCCGTGCTCGGTTCAGAGCACGGGCCATTATGCCTGCTTCACATATTCAATCTTGGTGATCCACCAGCACACCTCGCCGCCTGGGGTGTGCACGATTGCCTCATCGTCCACCTCCTTGCGCAGCAGAGCCCGTGCCATGGGCGAGTCGATGGAGATGTAATCCATTCGGTCATAAATCTCGTCATAACCCACGATACGAAAACGCTTGGTGTCACCCTGTTCGTTTTCGATTTCGACCCATGCGCCGAAAAACACCTTGCCCTCCTGCTCGGGCATGTATTCCACCACGCGCATATCTTCCAGGCGTTTACGCAGGTAGCGCACCCGCCGGTCGATCTCCCGCAACAGTTTCTTGTTGTACTGGTAGTCCGCGTTTTCACTGCGATCGCCCAGGGAGGCCGCCCAAGTCACTTTGCGCGTGGTGTCCGGACGCTTTTCCCGCCACAGGTAGTCCAACTCTTTTTTAAGCGCTTCATGGCCTTCTTTGGTAATCAGCTTGGTACTCAAACGCTTGCATCCCCAGGCAGTGTCCAATGGTGCCAAATACGCCAGGCATCATGCCCAGGCGTTGGCTGGCTGGGGGTGATGATAAATGAACCTGGGCGGCGAGCCCATCGGCTTATCCCTGGCCATCCAGGACCTGATCCAGGCCAAAGAGCGTCCCGTGCAGATGCTGGCGCACTCCTGACAGCTGCGACATCATCATCGCCAGCTTTTCCGCCTTTTGGTTGACCTCTGATTGCTGATCCTGCAATTGAGTATGACGCTGCTCCAGCTCTCGGTGTTTTTCGTCCAATAGGCTTTGCTGCTCTTGCAGCCGCATCTGCCACTGCTCAAGTTGCTCTTCCTTTTCGAGGACAGCGCGTTTTTTTTGCGTCAGCTCCTGAGCGACCTTGGCGAGATTGCTCAGGGTGCTGTCCATCTCAAGCAAAGACTCTTGCTCCAGCGGCGCAGGCTCCTCAAACGGTGGGACTTCAGGCTGTTCAACCTGAAAAGGCACCTTAACTGCCTCAGCGGGCGCCTGCGGCATCTGCACAAACGATGGCACCGGTTCTTCCACGATATCTTCAACCACAGGCTGTGGCGCAATCCTGGGTGGGGTTGGGTTGCGTGGCGGTGCAACCATTTGCGATGAGAAGCGGATCGACGGCACGATCACCGTACTACTTTCGATGGCAGGCAACGCAGGGGCTGACATGCCCAAGGTAATCACCTTCATCACCAATGCTTTCTTGATGATCACCGAGTGGTGATCCTCGGGTCGGGCAGGCGGCAACCTGCACCCCTTCAGGTCAATGAAATGGAACGGAACCTGGGGCTCGGCAGCCGGAATCGCCTTGGAGCCAGGTGCAGCCGCCTGCGTCAGAACCTGCTTGAAGACCTGCATCGCCACCTGCAAATCCTCCTTCGAATCAACGCCGCCCAGGAAGTAGCGTTCAAGCTTTTTACGCAGAACCGCGATGTAGACCCTGGAATGACCAGGTTCGGCTTCTTCATCGAGGCTATACACAAGAAAGTTCGACGCCGTTTGGGCGACAGCAAACCCACAGAGCAACGCACCGTTTACAGGTGCCTGCGCATCGCTGCGCTCAAGAACAAGAGTACGTAGAAGCATCATGGCGATCAGGCCTCGTTACAAAAGAGAAAACCTTATATAAACATCAGATAAACATCCGAACATTAATAAGCCCTCCAAACAAAACAATTGTTTCAGCGAATTATCGAGCCGAACGTAGGATTCTTCTTATAAGTCGCGCCGTGCGTTCCCAACCACAACTAATGAACGTACTCTTTTTAAGGCCCTTCCCTATACAGCGCCGCTTCGCACACGCCCCGAACACTTATTCGGTAACGACATGATCGAGATAAGCAACTTAACAAAACAGCTGGGCAGAACAAGCGCAATTACCAACATCTCCTTCAGTGCGCAGCATCAGGAATGCGTGGGCCTGCTGGGAGAAAGTGGCGCAGGGAAAACGACCTTATTGAACTTGATCGCCGGTACGATCAAACCGACTTCTGGGCAAATCAATATTCTGGGGTTCAATACCCAAACTCATTCACTTCAAGCCAAAAAAGCCATTGGCTATCAACTTCAAGGCGGACTCACCCACCATAGAATGTCCGTCAAAAACATGCTTAATTTTATTGCGGCCATTCGTGGTTTGAGGGGCCTGGAAAAGCGCAGCCAGGTAGAGCAGGTAGCCGCACGGCTGGACCTGATGCCCGTGCTCGACTGCCCCGCCGACATACTGCCCCCTGATTTGAAGCGCAGGGTTGCATTGGCCCAGGCTTTAGTCCATTCCCCAAGCCTGCTCCTGCTCGATGAACCCACGCAAGGGCTATGCCCTGATCAACGGCTCAAGTTCAGCGCACTCATCAAGTCCCTGACCGAGGACATGACGGTCATTATCGCCTCCCGCCACTACCACGAACTGACGGACATGTGCACCCGTGCCCTGGTCATCGCCGGTGGCCGCCTGGCCGCCGATGCTTCGCTGGCGGATCTGCAGCGCAGTTCCCGGCATTTCCAGGCGGTGACCCTGGCATCAGACAGCCCCTTGGATTTACTCGCACTTGCCGTATTACCCGGTGTCGCGGGCATCGAGGAGGACCGACATGCACAGGGCAAGGTGACTGTCCTGGCCATGCCCGGGCACTCCATCTTCCCCTCGATTAACGCGCTTATCGCACATCGCGGCTGGAACATAACGTCTTTGAGCCTGGAGCCGGGTCGCTTGGGCGATGTCGTTCACCATCTGAGCCAGGAGATACCTGCTTGAGACTGCTACCTGTTATTTTCAAGCGTCAACTCGCCAGTTATGCCTGCTCACCAAGCACTTACCTGAGTGTGGCGGTTTTCCTCGTGCTGTGTGCGACATTGGGATTGGACACCCAGCAATGGATGGAGCGAAACAGCAGCGATTTGCAGGCTTTCTTCGAACTGCACCCCTGGCTTTATCTATTGTTGGTCCCCATTTTATCGACGCAGTTGTGGTCGGATGAATACAACAGCAGCTTTTGCGACACGCTGAAATCCTTGCCTGTCACCGCCACTGAACAGGTGGTCGGAAAATTCATGGCAGCCTGGACCGTCTGCGCCATTGCCTTAATGTTTAATTTCCCTTTGGTGATCGCGGTCAACTATTTGGGCACACCGGATAATGCCGTTATCGCGTCACAATTCCTGGCCAGTTGGTTGTTGGCCGGAAGTTATCTCTCGGTGGGCTGCTTCATCTGTGTACTTGCCAAGCAACGCATCATTATTTTCCTGCTCACACTGGGCTTATTGCTGATTGCCAGCGCGCTTTCCTCAATGCTGGATGCACTTGATAGCCAGACACCCATTTGGATTATCGACAGCCTGATGTCCCTTGACCCTATTGTTCGCTTTAGCACGATGGATAACGGCAAACTGACACTGCATGACGGCTTTTACTTTATAAGTATGATCCTGGCTTTTCTCTTTGCGACGACCATCACACTCAACTACAAGAACAGCTGAGAAGGAAAGCCACTGATGGGATCCGCTCTTCGTGCGGGTATGACCTTACTTGTCATATCGCTACTGTTTCTGGCATTCAATCTGGTCTGGGTACCGAAACTACCCAATATCCGCTGGGACTTTTCACACACGCAAATCCATACCTTATCGTCATCAACGCGCCAACTGCTGACAACACTTGAAACCCCACTGGACCTGTATTACTTCAATGCTATCAATGCCCCTCAACGGAGCCAGGCAGTGAGTCGTTACGGCCGTCGCGTTGAAGACATGCTCAAGGAAGTCGAAAAAGCGGCCAACGGCATGATCAATCTACATGTCATCAACCCAACGCCTTTTTCAGAAGACGCTTACAAAGCCGGTTTGTTTGGCCTGGATGACACGCAAGGATTCCTAGGCCTTATTGGCACCCGTGCCGGCCATAGCGCGCAACGCATTGACCTGTTCAATCCCGAGCATGAGTCATTGCTTGAATATGAAATCAGCCACCTGCTCCACAAACTCATGCACCCTGAACGTCCCACTATCGGCCTGCTGTCGGGACTGGCGCTACATGAACCTGCCGGCGAACTACTGGAACAGATGCGCGAACAATTCAACGTGGTGGAACTGGCATCGACCATCGCTCAAGTGCCGTCATCGATAAGTACATTGATGGTCGTACAGCCCGGTGCCCTGCCCGAGCAGGCTCTGTATGCCATTGAGCAAGCGGTAATGAGAGGCGCAACGCTGATGGCCTTTATCGACCCGGTGAGCGAGATAGCTGCGCAAGCCATAACGACCAACGCCAGGCTGGATGCGCTGCTCACTGCATGGGGTATACAAATGCCTGCGGACAAGCTGTTGGTCGATAATATTTACGCCTCATCGGCTACGCCCGGCCCCGGAATGCCAAAGGTACTGCACCCAGCCAGGCTGGAACTTCCACGGCAGGCAATGAACCCGACAGACCTGAGCACCTGGAACCTGGATGCCGTGACCGTGTCCAGCAGCGGCGCCCTCTCCCTGTCCAACAAAAATCGTACGCTGCTGACCCCCTTGCTACAGAGCTCCCGGCAGTCCGCACTGCTGGATGCAGGGCGCTTTGCTTCTGCGACCACGTTCGACTCACTCATCGATGAAACCGCCACGACAGGAGAGCGCCACGTGATTGCCGCCCGTGTCGAGGGCCCCGCTTATTCGGTATTTCCCGACGGCCTCAAGGGCCAGCCACCGGGGATGCAACACACCGAGCAGATCCAGGTGGTGGTCGTGGCCGACACTGACGTGCTCGCGGACGCTGTCAGCAACGCTCAGCCCAACGGTAATGCGCAATTTGTATTGAATACCCTGGATAACCTGGCAGTTCCGGAGATACTCAGGCGCATCCGACCGCGCGTCATCACCCAGCCACTGCACAGGCTCGAACACATGCGCGAAGAAGCCGCACAGGCTTATCGCAAAAGTGCGGTTGAACTGGAGCGACGACAAGAGCTCACAGAGCAAGCATGGCAAAGGCTGAATCCAGGGCACGCAAGCCTGGTCACACAGGCCGTGGATACCAACACCCAGTTGCAGGCACTCAACAAGGAACGCCTGCAATTGCCCATCGAGTTGCATGCACTCAAAGCCCAGGCATACGCGCCCTTGCAGCGTTTCGAGCGATACCTTAAAGGGCTGATGATCGCCACGATGCCGTTACTGTTATGCCTGATTGCCTGGGGACTTTCCCTCCACCAACGTCGACGCCGATCAGCCGCGCCAGCGGCCTATGACTGACGGCTCAACGCCGCGCAATCAACCCCTGGCGGGCAATACGCGTCAGTTGGTGAATCACTTCATGGGCGTCGCCGGCATTGGGCGCCTGGATCACTGCAAGGTCGAAACTATTGCTGGCAAAACGAGCCAGGGATTCGCCGTCCTCGACAAACTGGATCAGGAACGCCGAGGGCCGACCGCTACGGCGTGGCCAGCCGTCCAGATAACGCAGGAGCGTCGGCTGGTGTTTACCACCCAGGAGGATTTTCGGATTGCGTTGAGTCAGGTCCGCGGTAATCGGGGCCAGGCGTATGAGAGGGCGTGGTGCATTCATCGTGTCGTGTCTCTGCCTCAAAAGTCTGCGGGCAGGTGAGAGGCAACACCGAACCAGCGCTTTAGCGGTATTTCGAAGAGCGCCCTGGGTGAGGATACGGACTTCTGTCGGGCTGCATTGAGTCCCAGTGGCGCCCCGCAATTAGCTGTTTAAATCGGCGCATGAACAGCATCCTAGAGAAGCCGGTGGGGCAGTGTCAAGAATCCCGAGCAACGAAAAGGCCCGCAGATGCGGGCCTTTTCCGGGACATGCAAACAGATCAGTCAGTGATGGCGCGATCAACCGACAGTTTGCCCGCACCTTCGAGCAATACCGCCAGCGCCCCGCCGAGCAAAGCCAAAGCAAATTCATACCCGTTGTTGGCCATGAACAAGCCGTTATGGATATGCACCGAGAAGATCGCAACCAGCGTGAGGAAGGTCAGGCCCAATGCTGCCGGGCGAGCGAGCAAACCAATGATCAGGGCCAGGCCGGCGAAAAACTCGGTACCGCCCGACAACACTGCCATCAGGGTACCCGGCGTCAGGCCGAGGCTTTCCATGAATTGGGCAGTACCCGCCAGGCCGCCGCCGCCAAACCAGCCGAACAGTTTTTGCGAACCGTGAGCGGCAAAGATGATGCCGACGAAGATGCGCAGGATAGTCAGGCCGTAACCGGCGCGGGTGGACAAGACGCGTGTAATCATTGGGCTCATTTAAATAAATCCTTTTCCAGGTAGGGGTTGGTTGGCCGCTATATTAATCAGTTTAAACAATGACAAAAGCGCAAATATTGCCTAATTAATATCGATAAATTTGATTATTTGCGTAAGGCAATTTTTGCTGCAGGCGGCTCCAGGGACTCTCGCTCCCGGTCGAACGCCAAGTAATACTTGTTGACGCTATTAACATAGCTGACGCCGCCCATCCCCACCTGCTCCATGGCGATGCGTTCAACCTGGAAGAACCATTGATTGGGGTTCAGCCCGCGGCGCTTGGCCTCCGTGCGCATCCCCTGGACCCGCTCCGGGCCCATGTTGTAGGCCGCCAGCACAAAAGCCATGCGCTCGCGCTCGTTGAGCTTGGGGCTGGAGAAAAATTTACGCCGGATCAACGCCAGGTAACGTGCGCCAGCTTGCACATTGCTATCGAGACTCTCGATGTTGTTGACCCCCACCCGTTGCGCCGCCGAAGGCGTGATTTGCATCAGGCCGGTCGGGCCGCCGCTATTGCGTGCGCCTGGGTCCAGGGAGGACTCCTTGAACGCCAACGCCGCCAGGTTCAGCCAGTCCATCCCTTGCTCGCGCGCATGTTTTTGCAGGACCGGGCGCAGTTTTTCCAGACGCTGGCGGTCGGCGCGCGCCAGCGGGTTGCGCACCTGATAGAGGCGTCGGTAGATACGCTGGAACGCCACGTCCTGATCGGCAGGGGTTCGATAGGTCTTGAGAAATCGGTCAATGCTGGCGCGCAGCATCGAAGCGTCCTGGCGCACGAACCAGAACTCGTCACCCGGTTCGCTGATTACCACCTGCTTGTCAAAGCGCAGCTTGGGCAGGATTTTCGACCAGCGCTCGGCAATCGGTTTTTCAACGATCGTCAGGTGAAAAATCCCGGCCTGCACCATCTCCAGTACATCCTCTACCGCCAGGCTAGGGTCAACCCACTCCACCTTCACCGGCGCTCGTTTGTGCAGCGCCAGTTTCTGATTGACCTGACTGATGGCATCCGCCGCCGCACTGCCGGTGGTCAGCGTCAACGTGCGACCAGATAATTGCTCCAACTTGGTAAATCGTCGCTCTCCCTTGACGCCGACCAGCCACAACGGCACATCGCTGACAATCGGCTCGCTGGCGCTGATTTTGTGTATGGCCTTCACATCCAGCAACTCGCCGGGCGCCACCAGGTCGCCTTCGCCACGGGCCAACGCGCCGAGTAACTGGTCCTTGGCCTTGGGGATGATCTTGAGGTTGATTTCCTGGCCATCGCGGGCGTGACCGTTGAGGTACTGTTCGAAGGCACGCAACCGATGGTATTCGACGCCGATGGCCTGGCCCTGCACTTCACCGGAGCTGTTGCGGCTCTGGTTGACCAGTACGCGCAGGGTGCGACTGGAACGAATTTGCGCCAGGTCACGCACCTTGCCAGGCTTGGTGACTTCCAACGGCCCGTCCAGACGTGCGACCGCCGCCATGGGCAGTAGCAACGTCAGGCACAACATAAGCAACGCCGAGGGTCGGATCATCCGCTCTCCGGAAAGAATACTGGCCAGCGCCTTCGCGAATAACAAAGTGCTGGAGGTCAGAAACAGAGCGCTCTATGCGCTGGCAAGGCGCGCAACGGCGACACAGTGACAGGCAACTGGCCAACCACAATGTCGCTTGCGACGTTCAAAGACAGCGATAACGCGTTGTAGTTCTTGGTTTTTCTTATAAATCTACAGCTCTGATATGCTTTCCGGCCGCAGGCGGAGATAGCACCATGCAACTCATTGATATCGGCGTCAACCTGACCAACCCCAGTTTCGACGAGAGGCACCAGGCTGTCCTCGAACGCGCCTACGCCGCTGGCGTGCAGCAATTGGTGCTCACCGGCACCAGCATCGAGGGCAGTGAACAGGCCCTGGAGCTGTGTGCAAAACTTGATGAAAGCGGCCAGCGCTTGTTCAGTACCGCTGGCATCCACCCTCACTCTGCCAGCGACTGGAACGGCGACAGTGCACAGCGCCTGCGTAGCCTGTTGGGAGAAAGTCGGGTGCGTGCCGTGGGCGAGTGCGGGCTGGATTTCAACCGCGACTTCTCCCCTCGCCCCCAGCAGGAAAAAGTCCTCGAACACCACCTGGCCCTGGCCGTCGAGCTGAAACTGCCGGTGTTTCTCCACGAGCGCGACGCCAACCAGCGCCTGCTGGAGATCCTCAAAGACTACCGCGACCACCTGCCCGCCGCCGTGGTGCACTGCTTCACCGGTGAACAAGCGGCGCTGTTCAGCTACCTGGACCTGGACTTGCATATCGGCATCACCGGCTGGATCTGCGATGAACGCCGTGGGACGCACCTGCATCCGCTGGTCAGGGAAATTCCCAGGGGCCGCCTGATGCTGGAAAGCGACGCGCCGTACCTGCTGCCGCGCACCCTGCGCCCCAAGCCAAAAAACGGTCGCAATGAACCGGCGTACTTGCCCGAAGTCCTGCGCGAAGTGGCCTTGCACCGTCATGAAACCCTCGAAGACCTGGCATTGCACAGCACCGCCTGCGCCCGCCGTTTTTTCGGCTTACCTGATGTGGATTGATGCCGTGCATTGACGCATGTCAAAAACGCTTTTCTGAGTAGCGGCACAATAATGGCACCTTGCCAATACTGTTTCCGCTATCAGAGAAAACCTTCCATGGGTGCCTGGCTTAGCAATATCTCGCTTAAGTACAAATTCTGGGCCGTCAATGCGGTCGCCTTCATTACCACCCTGCTGCTGGTGCTGTACGCGGTACAGCTTGAGCAACAGGCACGCAGCCAGGCATCCCAGGCTTCGGCCCAGGCTCAGGGGCGGTTGCTCAGCGCCTGGCCAGCCGACAAAGCCCTGCCCACCGGCGAGCAATGGCTGGCCTATGCCCAGGGGCAAATCCCACAATTGGGCGACCAGCCTCTTCCAGCCTTGAGTACTGCCAGCGGCTGGGTCGAACTCAATCACATGCCGCTGTTGGGCAAAAACCCACTGATAGGCGCCGAGGTGATCGATCGCGTTGACGGTCAACACGTCGCCGTCCTCGCCTACGCACCCAGCCTTGGCCAAGTGTTCAGCGAGCGCTTCGCCAACTATGCCGTCGCCGTGGCAATCCTGATGCTGGCCATGCTCGGCGCCTCACAACTGTTGATCCGCTTCCTGCTCAGCCAACTCAACACCCTCAAGGACGTGATGCTGCACGTCGAGAAAACCGGCGACCTGTCGGCACGCGTGCCCTTGGCCTGCAAGGACGAGGTCGGCCAGATGGCCAGTGCATTCAACGCCATGCAGGCCGGCTACCAGCGCGTGGTCAACACCGTGGCACGCACCGCCCGGCAACTGGATGACGGCGCCGCACGCCTGGCCAGCAGCATGAACGAGGTGCAGCACGGTATGCTCGGCCAGCAGAGCGAAACCGACCAGGCCGCCACCGCCATCAATGAGATGACCGCCACCGTCCACCATATCGCCCAGCACGCCGGCGCTACCCGCGACCTGTCCCAGACCGCCGACACCCTCGCCGGCAGCGGCCAGGAGGTGGTCATCCGCGTACAGCGTTCAATCGCCGGGCTGTCCAACGGCGTACAACAGACCGCCGAAATGATCCAGAAACTGGCCCAGGACAGCCAACAGATCAACGGCGTGGTCGGGGTGATCCACAGCATCGCCGAACAGACCAACCTGCTCGCCCTCAACGCCGCCATCGAAGCCGCCCGCGCCGGGGAAATGGGCCGAGGTTTCGCGGTGGTTGCCGACGAAGTTCGCAACCTGGCCAAGCGCGTGCAAAGCTCTACCGACGAAATCACCCGCATGGTCTCGGCATTGCAAGCCGGTACTCGCGATGCGGTGGACTTTATGCAGGAAAGCTCATTCAAGGCCGACGACTGCGTACAACAAGCCCAGGAAGCTGGCGCCGCACTGGCGCAAATCACCGGTGCCGTGGCGCAGATGCGCGAAAGCAATACTCAGATCGCCGTCGCCGCCGAACAGCAAAGCCATGTGGCCGAAGAGATGAACCGCGCCGTGGTGAGTATTCGCGATGTCACCGAAAACACTGTACAGCAGACCGTGTCGTCGGCGACCACCAGCAATGAACTGGCGACGTTGGCGGGTGAGTTGAGCAAGGCGATTGGGCAGTTGAAGCTGTAAGACTGTTCCACCTGTAATCCGATTCCTACCACCAAGCCTCGGTTTACCTGAAGTTTAGGCGAAACTTCCTCGCCATCTCCGCGAATAACGCCGACTTCTTTTACCCAAGAACCTCTGCAAAGTCCCTCGCCTGATTGAACAGTGCGAGGGATTGCAGATGGTTGTTTTCGTTAGAGCCCTGGTTGACAGGGCTGGCTCTTGATTCCGGTGATCGCTGGCTTCGTGCTGGCCCCCATGGATCCCAAGGCGCCGGATGTCACTCGCGTTTTAGCGGATTTTCGTACCTGCCTGAACACGTTCGACGCGTGGGCCGACAGCCTGTTGGGTGGTTCGGCACTTGCCGTGGAGCAGGTGTTCAAGGTTGGGGAAGACGTCGCACTGGTCGCGCCGGCTTCTTCCGATAAACCCAGCCGTACCGTCGCTCAATGCAAAGCCCAGGGTGGGTTGACTCTGGTGCATCTGTTTGAAAGTACCCGGTTTGTACCCATCGGCAATACCCAAGTGGAACTGCAAGCCCTGGCTCGGGATGGCAGCCCAGTCGGCGCGCCGCTTCATCGGACCATCGGCCCCAGCGGCATTCTCGAAGTCAACGACTGTACCCGCGATCAGCAGTACCAAATCACCTTTTACCCCAATGTCTCCAGGGATCACGTCAAGGCGCTGTATGCCTCCTACACGTCAGTGATTGCCGGGTTGGAAGCTGATCTGCGTAAACAGTGGGACGAGCGTTTCGCGCCTCAATGGGCAGACTTTGCCAAAGATCCTGCTTACAAGCGCAGTGCGATGCAGGGCATTGCCTTCGCTACCGGACTTGGCAAGGCGCTCTACAACCTGTGGGACAGCATCACCGAGCTGTATGACCTGCTCGCGAACCTCAAATCCAACAGCGAAAAGTTGCTGAAGTACCTCTCCCGGGCCGAACTGGACGCGCTGCTCGCGCTGAGCAAAGACACGCTGGCCAAGGGATTGCTGGTGCTCAGTGATGAGCCGCTGCTGTTTATCTACGTGGCAGCGGTGGTGGCCTGGATACGGATGCTGCCGCCGCCCGAAATGTACGAGCTGCTGGGTGAAATCACCGGCGAAGTGTTGATCAATTTGCTACTGATCTGGGCTACGCGGGGTATTGGCGTACAGCTGCGGCTGGGTGCGCAGGTGCTGAGTGGCGTCAAGTCCGGCGGGGCGCGGGCGTTGTTGGAGTTGCTGGCCAGGCAGGTGGCGGGGCCGCGGTTGGACACGCATGTTGAGGCCGCCAAGCCTGTGTTGCTGAGCAGTGCGGCGACGCCGGTCAAGGCCGTGCCGGTGGTGCCGTTGAAGGCCGGCGACACGCTGGTTTCGAACCCGGTGCCGGTGGTTCGCAACAAGACCCGACAGACCGTGTTGGTCCGTCAGGAACACGTCGATGATGTGCCTGCCGTGGCGTCGAATCCAAAAGGGGATGCGGCGGCGCCAGCGGACAAGACGGTCACCAACGGCTGCCCGGTGTCGATGGTCACCGGCGAGGAATTATTGACCCTCACTGATGGTGCGCTGGACGGTGTTTTGCCGTTTGAGTGGACGCGGTTGTATCGCACCAGTGCGGTGGGTGTGGATTGCGGGTTGGGGTTTGGCTGGAGTCATGCGCTGGCGCACAGGCTTTGTGTGTCGGGCGATTCGGTGGTGTGGATCGACCATGAGAACCGCTCGACCACCCTGCCCTTGCCTACAGCGGCTCGACCCGCGATCACCAATAGCCTGGCGGAAGCGGCGATCTACTTGGGCTCGGCTCCTGATGAGTTAGTACTGGCCCAGGCGTCGCGGTTCTATCACTTTCGCGACGGTGTGCTGGTCTCGATCAGCGATGCGTATGACAACCGTCTACGCATTTGCCGTGATCATTCCGGGCGAATTGAGCGGCTGGATAACGGTGCTGGTCGCTCGCTGCTGTTGCGTTATGAGCTGGGTCGTATCGTCGCGGTGGACTACCAGGTACATCGCGCCAAAGGGCGTGAGCCCTACGTGTGGGAGACCGAACAGAACGTCGTTTCCTACGCCTATGACGAAGCGGGACGACTTGTTTGCGCGACCAATGCTGTCGGAGAAAGCGAGCGTTATAGGTACGACGATCAGCACGTCATTCTTGAGCGGCAGCTGGCCGGTGGGGCGAGTTTCTTTTGGGAATGGGAGCACGCTGGCAAGGCGGCGCGTTGCGTTCGGCATTGGGCGAGTTTTTCCCAGATGGACACGCGCTATGCCTGGGACGATGACGGCCACGTCACCGTGCATAACGCCGATGGCAGCCAGGAAGTGTATGTCCACGACGACCGGGCGCGGTTGGTTCAGCGCATCGATCCGGACGGCGCGCAGCATTTCAAATCCTACGATGCCAAGGGGCGGCTGACCGTCGAGCAGGATCCGCTGGGCGCGGTGACGGCGTATCAGTACGACGAAGCCGGACGCTTGGTGGCGTTGTTTCCCGGGGATGATGAGCCGACCTCCTACGAACATGACAACGGCTTCGTACGGGTTGTAAGGCGCGGCGAGGCTGTCTGGAAATACGAGCGTAATGAGCAAGGCGATATTACGCGTAGGATCGATCCTGACGGCGAGGTTACCGATTACAGCTACAACAAACACGGGCAACTGACCGGAGTTTGGTACCCGGATCACAGTTGCCATCGGCTGGTGTGGAATGAGCGTGGC
>NZ_JPRX01000001.1:1377713-2529552 GCF_000737955.1 Pseudomonas sp. BRG-100
TTCCCAAGACGTCCAGGAGCGCTTTGCCCACGACCCGGCGGGCAACCTGCTGATGCAAGACCGCCCCGGCCCGGACATCGTTGCCGGCAACCGCCTGATGATCCAGGGCGACCGCCATTACGACTACGACGCCTTCGGCAACCTGATCCGCGAACGGCGCGGCAAAGGCCATCAACTTGTCACGGAATACCGCTACGACTGCCAGCATCGGTTGATTGGCGTCACCAAACCCAACGGGCAGACCGCAAGCTATCGGTATGACCCGTTTGGGCGGCGTGTCAGCAAAACCGTGGATGGCGAGACCACCGAGTTTTTTTGGCAAGGCGACAAGCTGATTGCCGAGCACCATGCGGAACGCCATCGCAGTTACCTCTACGAGCCCGAAAGCTTCCGCCCATTAACACTGCTGGAAGGTTTCGGCCCAAAAGAGACCAAGCCCTACCACTACCAAGTCGACCACCTCGGCACCCCGCAAGAACTGACCGACACCGAAGGCGAAATCGTCTGGTCCGCCCACTACCGCGCCTACGGCCAGATCGCCCGGCTCGACGCAGGCAAAATCGACAACCCGCTGCGCTTCCAAGGTCAGTATTTCGACCAGGAAAGCGGCCTGCACTACAACCGCCATCGCTACTACAATCCGGATATTGGTCGTTACCTGACGCCGGATCCGGTGAAGTTGGCGGGTGGGATCAATGGTTACCAGTATGTGCCCAATCCTACTGGGTGGATTGATCCATTAGGTTTAGCTTGTGCGCCTTCAGACTGTCCTAATCCAAGCACGGGAAACAGCTGGAAACTTAACCCAGATGTCGATCTGGACTGGAGAAAACAAGCCGGCGACAGCTACCAACAAATGCATAATGGTTTGGATGAGGCTTTTCGCAGAACGGGTATACCCAAGACCGAGTACAGCGTATCGAAATGGAGCAAAGACCAATATGGAAAATCATTTCCAACGGAATGGCGGGTACAAACGGGTCCCAATAGGGGAGCTGAAGTGAATATTGACGATCCAGTACTCGTGCCAAGTAAGGAAGGCCCGAAATCCCCTCATATTGGCTATCAAACGCCTGGAAAGAGAGGTGAGGGAGGAGCAAAAAGAGGCCATATCCTGCTTCAACTCGTTCCCGTCAGCCGGTCAAGAATAGGTGTCCCCTGATGAGCTATTTGGAAGACGAAATAGACGCAGCCTTTAATACCTTGAACATCGGCGCTGGAAAGCTTGACTCAAGCGAACTCAACTTATTGATAAACGCCCTGACGAGAAAATTCTTCAAATCGCAAAGCAATGTGCTTGATCCCATCGAGCTGAACGAAAAAAGCACGGAGCACAACCCTGACTTTTGGAAGGAAATACCGTATCGCATCAGCGAGAGGGATCTAATTCTGGTGGTATTTGACTCAGCATATACCGCCTGGAAAATTGATAACTCTCGAGTTCTAGCATCTGTTTTAGGCGAAACCACCGGCTATCCATTTTGGATAACCGATAGCGAAATAACGTTTTTGGTGCATATGGATGATCATAACTGCGTCATTTGGGCATGAGGATCACTCCGCCAAACTGTTCTCTATAACCCTAATAGCCAGCCTTGATTCGCTACCCCGCCCGTGCGCACCTAAACTCTGTCCAAGTTGTTCCAACGGACAGAGGACTCACGATCATGGGCAAACGTCACCCCAATCTCCCCGCCTGGCAATGGCGTCATTACCCTCAAAACCATCAGCACCCGACCAACCTGGCGTTGCACCTGATTGCCGTGCCGCTGTTTATCGTCGGTTTCCTGCTGATCGTTTCAGGGGTGTTCAGCCTGAGCCTGGCCAGCTTGGCTATCGGTGTGGTCGGCATCGTGGCGGGCCTGGCGTTGCAGCGTCACGGCCACAGCCTGGAAGCCCAGGCCAGTGAGCCGTTCAGCGACCGTAAAGATGCGGTGCAACGCCTTGTTGTCGAGCAGTTCGTGACCTTCCCGCGCTTTGTGTTGAGCGGTGGCTGGTGGCGTGCCTGGCGGCAACGTCACCACCACTGAAGGGGCTTAGGCGAACACCACCACGGTCTGGCGGCTGAGGGCGATCAACTCGCCGGTCGGGCTCCACAGCGCAGCGGCCGCATGGCCGTAGCCGTCGCGGGCATGTTCGATGTTGACGTGGTATTGGCACCAATCGAGGGTGGTCAGGTCTTGCAGCGGCTGGATGAACTCGATGGTCCAGGTCAGGGTGCTGCCTGGCGCAGGCTTTTTCAGGTGTGGCAGCAGGGCCGGCGGCCAGGCGTCGACCAGGGCGAGGATATGCGCCTCGGTCAGTGGCTCTTCTTTCACATCCCCGCGCAACCGTACCCAACCGCCCATGTCGCGGGATTTGTTACCGGTGAACGGCAGGCCGCCGACACTCCAGCGCATCGCCAGATGGCGCATGAATTCAGGGGTGACGCCCTTGATGTAGGGCAACTCCTGACATTCATCCCAATGTTTGAATACCGGCGGAGCTTCGCTCGCCACGTCAATTTCCGATGCTCGAGACGCGCCAAAGCTGGCCTGGACCAGGGTCGCCACTTCGCCGTTCTGCAACACGCGGCCGAGCAACTGGCTGACGGCCTTGCCTTCGCGCAACACTTCGACTTGATAACTGGCGGGCACATCCGGCGCGACCGGGCCGACAAAGGTGATGGCCAGGGAGCGCAAGGGGCGATCCGCCGGCACCTGCGCGCGCAGGGCCTCATATTGCAGGGCGGCGACCAGGCCGCCAAAGGTGGCACGGCCCTGAGCCCATTCGGCAGGAATGGTGACGTCCAACGGGTTGCTTCGGGCAGCGTCGAGCAAATCACTAAAGCGCATGGCGACCTCACATCAAGAAAATCGATGGGGAATCTTAACCATCGAGACGGACCGGCACACCGCCCATTCCGGCCAAAAGCCGGACCGCGTTAAAAACAATCGGCGCTGAGTTTGTCCAGCACACGGTCAGCCTGCCCTTGAGCCTTGAGCATGGTGCGCTGCCAGATGGCAACGCAGGGTTGCAGATCCGCCTGCTGCCCGGCCTGGGCCAGCCACTGCCAGCAGTCATGCCAGTCGCCCAGGGCGCTTTGGGCTTTCTTCAATCGCGACATGGCGTTGGGGGATAGCTTGTCCAGTTCGGGGTAAGCCTCGGCGGCGTAACGCACGCGCTTGATCAGCAACCGCAGGCGGTGGCGATCATGCTCGGGATCCTTCAGGGCTTCATCGAGGTTCTGCCATTGCTTGGCCAGGCGTTTCTCGATGCGCGGGCGCAGGCCTTTGAGCAGTTTCTGGTGCTGGGAGGCGCGAATAAAGCGTGGGAATGCATCCAGAATCAGTAACAGGTGCGCCAGTTCCGGGCTTTGCGCCACATGGCGATAGGCCTCGGGTTGCAGGCGCAGGCGCCGATCAGCCGCCTCGTGATAACCGTGCTGATGCAGATACGCCGCCAGGACCTCGCGGTCACGCAGCGGCGTGGTCAATTGGCCAACCGTACTGGCGGCCAATTCAAGCTGTTCCACACCGGGCAGCCCGCGCAAAGGCCGCAACAAGCTGCGCAAGCGCCGCACGGTGGTGCGCAAATCATGCAGGGCTTCATCGTCAGTGACGGCGGCGAGGCGAGCCTGGCAGCTCAGTAACCCTACTTCCAGGCCTATGACCTGGGCGACTAACTGATTGACCAGCGCTGACATCCTGCCCTCACTTTCCAATGAATAATCCTACTCGCCGCTACAGGTCAACGCCCGGCGCGAGACTCACGAATATAGAACCGCGCCTTCTGGGCTTTGTTGGAGCACCCTTCAAACGCTTCAAACTGCTGCTGGGTCTTGGCGCCAGTCAATAGCGACAGAGCCTTGGAGTAGCTCACGGTACCAGCAAAACCTTCAGCCTTGGCCAGATCGAGTTCTTTCCAGGCGGCATCCAATTGGGAACCGCAGCTGTCGCGGTAGGCCGTCTTGCCGGCACAGCCGGCCAAGGCCAGCACGATCACAGGCACACACATCCAGGCTTTCATTGATGACACCTCAAAATAAGCAAAATCATTCGTAGCCTGTAGACGTTGCCCACAGGGAAAAGTGCCTTGTCCCTAGCCTGAAATCGGTCGTACCTATTGCCAGAGCATACCCGAGCGCAAAGGTTATCCTCTAAAAATAACCGAAGATTGAAGCCGCCCCCCGGATGGGTGCATTGTGGGCACCTGTTTTGCGAAGGACTGGGACATGAAAAAACGTGTTGCCTTAGTGCTGGGCTCCGGGGGAGCCAGGGGCTACGCCCATATCGGGGTGATCGAAGAAATCGAACGACGCGGCTATGACATCGCCTGTATCGCCGGCTGTTCGATGGGCGCGGTGGTCGGCGGTATCTATGCCGCAGGCAAGCTGGACGAATATCGAAACTGGATCGAAAGCCTGGACTACCTCGACGTATTGCGCCTGGTAGATGTGAGCTTTCGCCTGGGTGCGATTCGTGGCGAAAAAGTTTTCGGGCAGATTCGCAAAATCGTCGGCGAGATCAATATCGAAGAGCTGCGCATCCCCTACACCGCCGTGGCCACCGACCTTACCAACCAACAGGAAATCTGGTTTCAGGAAGGCTGCCTGCACCAGGCCATGCGCGCATCGGCGGCGATCCCAAGCCTGTTCACCCCGGTGATGCAAGGCAATCGGATGCTGGTGGACGGCGGGCTGCTCAACCCGCTACCCATTGTGCCGGTGGTGTCGAGCCACTGTGACTTGATCATCGCGGTCAACCTCAACGCCACCAACCAGAAGCACTATCGGCTGCCGGTGATCCAGCGCCCGCCGGCGTTCAAGAGCCGCTTCAACAGCCTGGCCAAATCACTCGGATCGCACCTGCCATTTCGCCGTAAACAGGCCGAGCAGTTGATGAAGCTCGAACAGGAAGCCTTGCAGGCCCAGGCAGCAGAGATCAACCCGTGGCTGGAGTCGGCTGAACCCGAATCCCAGCAACCCGCTGCCGCGCCGGAAAAAGCCGGCGCACCGAAGTCGGCGACCGGCTCGTTCATCATCGATAACGTCGGGCCTGCGTCGCTGCTGGACCTGATCAACCAGAGTTTCGAGGTGATGCAGACGTCATTGGCGCAGTACAAGATCGCAGGCTACCCGCCAGATGTGCTGATCAACGTGCCGAAGCGAGTGTGCCGGTTCTTCGAGTTCTACAAGGCGCCGGAGCTGATCGCCTTGGGGCGGGAGATCGCCAGTGATACGTTGGATCGGTATGAGAGTGAGCAGAGTTGAGCGCGTGGGTGTTGCTGATGGCCTCATCGCGGGCAAGCCCCACATTTTAATCTGTGAATACACTCAAAATGTGGGAGGGGGCTTGCTCCCTCCCACAAAAACTCAAGCATTCAGCAACCGATACCCCACCCCCGCCTCGGTCACGATAAACCGTGGCTGCGTCGGGTCATCCGCCAGTTTCTGGCGCAGGTGCCCCACCACGATACGCAGGTAATGGCTGTCTTCGGTGTGAGTCGGGCCCCAGATGTCCTTGAGCAATTGCTGCTGGGTAATCACCCGCCCCGGATGCCGGGCCAGTTGCGCCAGCACTGCATACTCCTTGCGGGTCAGCGCCACTTCGGCACCGTCCAGCAGCACGCGGCGATAAGCCAGGTCCACCGTCAGCGGGCCGAAATTCAAGGCGGCTTCCTGGGCCTCTCCCGCCGGTGCCTGACGCAACAACGCACGCACCCGAGCGAGGAATTCCTGGATGCCGAAGGGCTTGGTCACGTAGTCATTGGCGCCACCGTCAAGAGCCTCGACTTTCTGGCCTTCACTGGCCCGCACCGACAGCACCAGCACCGGTACCGTCGACCACTCGCGAAACTCGCGCAGCACCTGCTGGCCGTCCATGTCGGGCAGCCCCAGGTCGAGCACCAGCAGGTCCGGTTTGTTCAGGGCCGCTTGCGCCAGGCCTTCGTTGCCGGTGCCGGCCTCGATCACCTTATAGCCCTGGGAGGCCAGGCTGATGCGCAGGAGTTTGCGGATCTGCGGTTCGTCATCTATGACGAGAATCGTCGCGGTCTGGCTCATGGTGTCCGTCAAAATTCGTTAAAGAATCACCCCATTCAGGAGCCATTCAAAGGTCAGTGTCCAAGCCAGGTTGAGATTGTAGCGGCAGAAACAACGTGATGCAGGTACCCCGCCCATCAATGCCATCGGCCACGCTGATATGCCCACCATGCGCACCGACCATGCCCTGACAGATCGCCAGGCCAAGGCCGGTGCCCTGCCCGCCCCGATCACCGCGGGCAGCGGTATAGAACATGTCGAAAATCTTCGCACGCTCCTCCTCGGGAATCCCCGGCCCTTCATCCGCCACGGCAAAAAACAACTGCTCATCCTGCACGCCAGCGCGCAACTGCAAGCGACCCTGGGGCGGCGAAAACCGGGCGGCGTTTTCCAGCACATTGACCAATGCCTGTTCGATCAACGCCGCATGCACATACAACAAGGGCAGTTCCGACGGCACCTCGGTGCTCACTTGCAATGGCGCCAGCACCGCGCGCAAACGCCCGAGGGCACTGCCGACGATATCACCGGGCGACACCCAGTCGCGCGCCAGTTTCAGCGCGCCGTGGCCCAGCCGCGTCATGTCCAGCAGGTTCTGGATATAGCGGTCCAGGCGCTCGGCCTCATCACGGGTGCCTTCAAGCAATTCGCGACGATCCTCTATGGGAATGGCTTCGCCGAGGGCCAGCAGGCTATCGATACTGCCGCGCATGGAGGTCAACGGCGTGCGCAAATCGTGGGACACCGACGCCAGCAAGGCGCTGCGCAGTTGTTCGGTTTCACCGTGCAGACGCGCCGACTCCAACTCTTGCCCCAACTGCGCCCGCGCCAGCGCCTGGGCCAGTGGCTGGCTCAAGGCAGTGAGCAAACGTCGGCGTTGCCCGCTCAACTCCAGGCCCGGTTTGGCGCTGACACCGAGCAAGCCCAGCGGCCCCTCTTCACCCGACAACGGCCACCACCACCAACGTCCGAACGGCAAGGTGCCGGTGCCCATACCGGCAGGCTGATCATGCTGCCAGGCCCAATCGGCGGCAGCGCGTTCGGCTTCGGTGAGGGTCAGCGGGCCACCGGTCTCGACCGTCCAGCCGCCCTGACCGTCGCGATTGACCAGACACAAGTCAAGATCGCGCCAGCCTTGCAGATGGTGGGCGGCGGCGCTGATCACGGCTTGGCGATCGGTGGCCGCCGTGAGCTTGCGCGACAGGTCGAGCAGCTCGCTGGTTTCTTCCTGGGTATCGCGCAACGCCTGCAGCTGGCGGCGCTGGCGCGCGGCGAGGTTGCCGGTCAGGGCTGCCATCAGCAGGAAGAACAGCAGGGTCAGCACATCCTCTTCGCGCTGAATGGCGAAAGAAAAGTTCGGCGGGATAAACAGAAAATCGTAGGTCATGAACGACAGCGCCGCGCACACCAGCGACGGCCCCAGGCTGCTGCGCACCGCCACCAGCAATACGGCAGCGAGAAACACCAGCGAGATATTCGGCAGCGGCAACACACTGGACACGGCCCAAGCCACGGCCGCAGCAACCACCGTGGCAACCACCGCCAAAGCGTAATCGAACCACACCAACCCGCGCACATCCGGCAAGCGTGGCGGCGCCGGTATGTCATCGCTGTCGAGGACATTGATTTCCAGGCCACGGGCATTGCGCAACAGCCGCGCCGCCAAGCCACCACCGAACAAGCGCCGGCGCCAGCGCATCCGCGACTGCCCCACCAGCAACAAGCTGGCACGGCGTTCGGCGGCGTGCTGGATCAGGGTCTTGGCGACCTCCCCGGCCCGCAGTAACACCACTTCGCCGCCCAACCGCTCCGCCAGTTGCTGGGCGTTCTGCAGACGCAGGCGCGATTGCTCATCCCGCGCTCGGCCGTTGTCGACGTGCACCAGGCTCCAAGGCAAATGCCGACGCTGGGCCACGCGACTGGCATGACGCACCAGGCGTTCGGCTTGCGCGTCGCCATCCACGCCCACCAGCAAACGCCCACGTACCGCCGGCGCGGCCTGTCCGAGTTGGCGATAGCCCTGGGCCAGATCATCGTCGACGTGGGCGGCGGCGGTTTGCATCGCCAGTTCGCGCAGGGCCATGAGGTTGGTCTGGGTGAAAAACGCATCGATAGCCGCACGCGCCTGCTCGGGCACATACACCTTGCCGTCACGCAGGCGTTCGAGCAGTTCGCGGGATGGCAGGTCGATCAGCAACAGTTCGTCGGCCTCTTGCAGCACCCAGTCCGGCAGGGTTTCGCGCACTTGCACGCCGGTGATGCCACGCACCTGATCATTGAGGCTTTCCAGGTGCTGGACGTTGACCGTGGTGAACACATTGATACCGGCCGCGAGCAATTCCTGAATATCTTGCCAGCGCTTTTCATGACGGCTGCCGGGGGCGTTGCTGTGGGCCAGTTCGTCTACCAGCACCAGCTTGGGCTTGGCGGCGAGCAGGCCGTCGAGGTCCATTTCTTCGAGCATCACGCCGCGGTATTCGCTGCGCAACAGCGGTTGTTGCGGCAGGCCGCTGAGCAAGGCTTCGGTCTCGGCGCGGCCGTGGGTTTCGACCACCCCGGCAATCAGCCGTACGCCCTGGCGCAGTTGGGTGTGGGCCGCCTGGAGCATGGCGTAGGTCTTGCCCACGCCAGGCGCGGCACCGAGGAAGACCTTGAGCCGGCCACGGCCAGCCCGGGGCAGATCGGCTAACAGGGCATCGGCGCGGCCGGAGTCGCTCATACGGGTTCCTTCAGACAGGTATTTTCAGGTCAATGAAGATCAACTGTGGGAGGGAGCAAGCCCCCTCCCACAGGGGTTCAGAGTTTTTCCAGGGCCATGTTGAGGGCCAGGACGTTTACCACCGGCGGCCCTACCAACGGGCTTTCGATGTGCTCATCCAGCAACCGCTGCAAGGTCGCCACCGGCACATTGCGCGCAGCTGCCACTCGCGCCAGTTGATAGGCAATCGCGTGCGGTGGCAAGTGGGGATCAAGGCCGCTGCCGGAGGTCGTCAGCGAGGCCAGTGGCACCGGGCCCTGGCCAGGCACTGATTGTTTGCCGGCATCCTCGACTATGCGAGTCGCCAAGGCCGGATTGCTGGGGCCCAGGTTACTGGCACTGCTGGACACCGTCGCAAAGGCTCCTGCTGACGGGCGTGGATGAAACCAGCGGTCGCCGGTAAAGTCCTGGGCGATCAGGCTGGAGCCGCGCACCTTGCCGCTGGCGTCGTGCACCAGGCTGCCATTGGCCTGATCGGGGAAGGCCACTTGCGCCACGCCCGTGACCACCAGCGGGTAGGCGACGCCGGTGATCAGGGTCATGAGTACCAGCAGACTCAGGGCGGGGCGGATGATGTTTGTCATAGTCAAATCCTCAATAAATCAGACAGGTCAAACCAGGTGCAGCGCCGTCAGCAGCATGTCGATGGCTTTGATACCCACGAACGGCACCAAGAGCCCGCCCAGGCCGTAAATCAGCAGGTTGCGCCGCAGCAAGGCCGCCGCACTCGCCGCTTGCACCCGTACACCGCGCAGCGCCAGGGGAATCAGCACCACGATAATCAAGGCGTTAAACACAATGGCCGAGAGGATCGCGCTCTGCGGGCTCTGCAAGTGCATGATGTTGAGCACGCCCAGTTGCGGGTAGATCGAGGCGAACAGCGCCGGCAGGATTGCGAAGTACTTGGCCACGTCGTTGGCGATGGAAAAGGTCGTCAACGCGCCACGGGTTACCAGCAATTCCTTGCCGATCTGCACCACGTCCAGCAGCTTGGTCGGGTCGCTGTCGAGGTCGACCATGTTGGCCGCTTCGCGTGCGGCCTGGGTGCCGTCGTTCATGGCCATGCCGACGTCAGCCTGGGCCAGCGCAGGGGCATCGTTGGCGCCGTCGCCGCACATGGCAACAAGGCGACCATCGTTTTGTTCATGGCGAATACGCGCGAGTTTCTTCTCTGGCGTGGCTTCGGCCAGCACGTCATCCACCCCGGCTTCAGCGGCAATCGCGGCGGCGGTCAGGGGGTTGTCGCCAGTGACCATCACGGTGCGAATCCCCAACTTGCGCAACTCGGCAAACCGCTCGCGGATGCCGGGCTTGACCACGTCCTTGAGATGGATCGCACCGAGCAATTTGCCATCGGCGCAGACCAGCAATGGGGTGCCGCCGCTTTGGGCGATCTTGTCGATTTCCCGCGACAGCGCAGGTAAAAGCTCGCTGCGTTGCTGGCCGATAAACGCCAGCAGCGAATCCACGGCGCCTTTGCGGAACACGCGGCCCTGATAGTCGACACCCGACAATCGGGTCTCGGCGCTGAAGGGTACGGCGGTCAATTCATCCAGGCTTGGCTCGGCCTGCGGGTGCAAGGCACGCAGGTATTCAACGATGGATTTGCCTTCCGCCGTGTCATCGGCCAGGGATGCCAGCAGCGCGCCTTCAGCCAATTCCCGACCACTGACGCCAGGCGCCGCGACCACGGCCGAGCAACGACGGTTACCAAAAGTAATGGTGCCGGTCTTGTCCAGCAGCAACACATGCACGTCCCCCGCCGCTTCCACGGCGCGACCGGACTTGGCGATCACATTGAGACGCACCAGGCGATCCATGCCGGCAATCCCGATGGCGGACAACAAGCCGCCAATGGTGGTGGGAATCAGCGTCACCAGCAGTGCGACCAGGAACACCAGAGGCAGGCTGCCATTGGCAAAATGCGCGAACGGCTGCAAGGTCACCACTACCAGCAGGAAGATCAGGGTCAGGCCGATCAGCAGGATATCCAGCGCGACTTCGTTGGGGGTTTTCTGGCGTTTGGCGCCTTCCACCAACGCAATCATGCGATCCAGTGTGGACTCACCCGGGTTGGCGGTGATGCGAATCAGCAGCCAGTCCGACACCAGCCGTGTGTTGCCGGTAACGGCCGAGCGGTCGCCGCCGGACTCGCGGATGACCGGGGCGGATTCGCCGGTGATCGCCGCTTCGTTGACCGCCGCAATACCTTCGACGACCTCGCCGTCACCGGGGATCATTTCCCCCGCGGCAACACGTACCACATCGCCCTTGCGCAGGCTGGTGGCCGGTACCACCTTGAAGCTGCCATCGGCCTCCTGGCGCCGGGCGCTCAAACCTTCGCTGCCGGCCTTGAGGCTGTCTGCGCGGGCCTTGCCGCGGCCTTCGGCCAGGGCTTCGGCGAAGTTGGCGAACAGCACGGTGAACCACAGCCACACGGCGATTTGCACCGCAACAAAGGTGGGCACGGTGGTATCGGGCACAAAGCACAATACGGTGGTGAGGATGGCGGTCAGTTCGACCACCAGCATCACCGGCGAGCGTTGCAGTTGGCGTGGGTCAAGCTTGACGAAAGCCTGGACCAGCGCCGGGCGCCAGAGCGCCGAGATGGCGGTTTTGGCAGGCTCCTGGGTTTTGACCAGGGCCGCGTTTTTTGCAGGCATATTCATTTTCATGTCCCTTTAGAAGCCCATGCTCAGATGTTCAGCGATAGGCCCAAGCGCCAGCGTCGGCAGGAAAGTCAGGCCGCCCACCAGCAAAATGGTCACGGTCAACAAGGTCACGAACAGCGGGCCATGGGTGGGGAAGCTGTTCTGGCCAATCGGTGCGGCCTTCTTCATCGCCAGGCTGCCGGCCAGAGCCAGCACCGGGAGGATGTAGCCAAAGCGGCCGATCAACATGCCCAGGCCGAGCATCAGGTTATGGAACGCGGTGTTGGCACCGAGGCCGGCAAACGCCGAACCGTTGTTGGCACTGGCCGAGGTGTAGGCGTAAAGCAACTGACTGAAGCCGTGGGGGCCAGGGTTACTGATCGCGCCCGCCGGGCCCGGCAGGCTGGCGGCGATGGCACTCAACACCAGCACGCCGACCGGCATGACCAGCAGGGTCACCACCAGCAATTGCACTTCCTTGGCCTGGAGTTTCTTGCCCAGATATTCCGGCGTGCGGCCGATCATCAGGCCGGCGAGGAACACCGCGATCAGTACGTTAAGCAGCATGCCGTACATGCCAGCACCGACGCCGCCAAAGATCACTTCGCCAACCATCATGTTGACCAATGCCACCATCCCACTCAGCGGGCTGAGGCTGTCCTGCATACCGTTGACCGAGCCGTTGGATGCCGCGGTAGTGGTCACCGACCACAGCACGGTGCCGGTGGTACCGAAGCGTGTTTCCTTGCCCTCCAGCGGTGCGGTTTGCTCCACGGCCGGGTTGTTCAAGGTCGGATTGGGCTGGTATTCGGACCACAGCGACGTCGCGCCGCCGATCAGGAACAGCGCCAGCATACACGCGAGGATCGCCCGGCTCTGACGCAGGTCTTTGACGTAGTGGCCGAAGGTAAATACCAACGCCACCGGGATCAGAATGATCGAGGCCACTTCGAACAGGTTGGCCCAGGCTGTCGGGTCTTCGAACGGATGCGCCGAGTTCACCCCGAAGAAGCCGCCGCCATTGGTGCCCAGTTGCTTGATCGCAATCTGGCTGGCCGCCGGGCCCAAGGGAATCACTTGGTCCACGCCCTGCAGCGTGACGGCGTCAACATAGTGGGCGAAGGTTTGTGGCACGCCCTGCCACACCAGGAACAGTGCGAGCACCAGGCACAACGGCAGCAGGCCGTAGAGGGTGGCGCGCGTCATGTCGACCCAGAAGTTGCCCAAGGTCTGGGCAGATTTGCGTCCGATCCCACGGCACAAGGCAACCAGGACGGCGAGACCGGTCGCCGCACTGACGAAGTTCTGCACAGTGAGGCCGGCCATCTGGCTGAGATAACTTAGGGACGCCTCACCGCTGTAGTTCTGCCAGTTGGTATTGGTCATGAAACTGACGGCGGTGTTGAACGCCAGGGTCCATTCCTGGCCCGGCAACTTCTGCGGGTTCAGTGGGAGGGAGCCCTGGAATAACAGGATCGAGAACAACAACAAGAAGCCCGCAAGGTTGAACGCGAGCAAGGCCAGCATGTATTTCTGCCAGCTCTGTTCCTGCTGCGCGTCCACGCCCGAAAGGCGATAACAGACCTTTTCGACAGGCCCCAACACCGGCGTCAACCACGTGCGCTGGCCTTCCATCACCTTGTAGTAGAACCGCCCCAAAAACGGCGCCGGCACCAGTACCACGGCAAAGAAGGCGATGATCAGCCAATAGTCATAACTGTGCATAGCCGCTCCTAGTTCCGATCCGCGCGTAACAGCGCAACCAGCAGATAAATGAACAGCGCCACGGCCAATAGCAGTGACACTCCGTCCAGAACGCTCATGGAAATTTCCCCGTCTTGCGGCGATTGCCGCGTGTGGGGGCATTGTCCCTAGGAGGGGTGTAAAGGAACGAGAGCAAGGCGTTGGGTGAGGCGTAAAGATGGCGTAAAGAGTGGGTTTATCCGGGGTTTACAGGGGGCCTTATGGGGTAACCATCCAAAGGTGCCAGGTTAATGATCGCGAGCAAATCGACCCTTGCACTGCCACCTTTTGACCCACTGAGTGATTACAGAGGCGTGAACAAGTCGGAAACTCCTCCCGGCACCGCGGCCACGTTGGGATTTACCTGCGACTCTTTAAGCACTGACACTTGATACTCAGGTAAGCCCGATTCACCGTCGAAGTGCGACAGCATTGCCTTGCTCTGGCCTTTTCTCAAGGTCATTTCCAGGGCCGCTTTCATTTGCGTCTCGTCGGTGAATATCGCAAGACCATAGTTAGGGTCAAAATAGAACCATGTCTTGTTCCCATTGAGATCAACCACAACACGGGCCATCAAGCCATGGTCTGGGGTGCTGATTAACAAAGTTTTCGTTTCGCGGCTACTGGCCAAATCGGAAATGATACCGGTGGAGGGAACCTGTTTAAGTTCACCGGGTTGAAGGTATTTAGTTTCGATTTTTTCCTGAAGCCGGCTCAGCTTACTACGGAAGGTAGCGACTTGAGTGGCGCGCAGTTGTTCGGCATCGGCTTTCGCCGGGTCCAGTTTTCGCAACTCTGCAATGTCCTCGCCCGGAGGCACGGGGCGCATCGCCTGACTTAGATTTTCAAGAAAAATTTCGTGTTTGCCCTGCTTGAGGGCTTCCGCCATCAGCGTAGACAGCGCCGCGCACTCCCCCTCCGACAACAAGTCAACTCGACTGAGGTACAACCCTTGAGGAATACCCTTGATCACTATAGGCGGGCGGGCGTCTGTTAATCCAATGTCTTCGCTGAAACGTTTGAAGTTTCTCTTGCTCGCCTGTTCTCTTATCTTTTCCATATGCCTGACCAAGTAACCAATTTGTTCAGGTGTGCGTTCGGGTGCGATAGCCAGCTCTGCCACCTGATCGAGAGTCAGTTTTTCCGTCAACTTGTCTAGCCCTGCCGGCTGCCCTGCGCGATACCCTCTCGCATAGCCGTCTTTGTCAGTGAGGGCCGCTTTAAGATGGGCCATCTTGAACCTGTCGGGCAATTCTTGGAGATCTGCAATTCGTTTTGCCAGACTACCGAGTTGGCCCGGCGTACGGCGCTGGGCTACCGCAAGGCGTTTTAACTGATCGATGGTCATCGCTGGAGAGTAGCCATAGACGGCTTCTGGGTTTAACTCTCTCCACCCCTTTGAGTACGTGGCGAGGTCTTTACTCTTTGCATCGGCTATAACGTTATTGTAGTCAGTGCGAAAGTTTTTGTTGGGCGGCACAGGAGGTGCCAATGTGTTTGTTATTCTTTCCCACGACAGGTAATCAGAGAATCCTTTGATTTCCCCTTTGATTGCACCTTGTTCGGGCTTGAAACCCTTCGCGGTACCATATGGGCGACCGCTGATGGGGTCATAGAGACCCCACTTACCATTCTGGAAGACCGCAGATCCATGTAGGGTCTGCTCGCCAACCTTGAATGTACCGTTGGCTACCGCGTCATAACGCTTACTGAGGTTGATGAGTTCCGGCCGGCCTAATGTGCTCTTGACGAACCGGAAGTTGTTAATGACGTGGCCAGCGCCCTGGGTGACCACTTTCGCCCCCCCCACAATCAAGTCACCAACACCGGCTAGCGGATTGAGCTCGGATAGAAGGCTTGTGCCCATTATTTTGGTGACCTTGAGCACCTTTTTCAGTGCGCTCCCCCCTTTAGCCAGCACTTTCGCTGCTTTGGCAGCAGCACCGACACCAGCGGTGATAAAACCAAAAATATCAAATGCAACATCGGTGATTCCTTCACTGTAGTTACCGTCTATAAAGTTGACAATTGCCGATCGAAAGGGAATAAAGTCGAGAAGAAAATTCCCTATCACTTTCTCCTGTTCCGCCCCCTGTTCGGACCGCGTCGCCCCCATAGCGGCTTTCCGAATGGCAGGGTTATCGAAGTCCAGTGCCTTAACAATCGAGTCAGCAATATGGTTGGCTCGTTCGTCGGTGAACAGGTACGGTGCAGACGGTGCGGAGGCTCTTGGCTGATCAAGAATGTGTCGTTTGATATCATCAGCATGTCTCACGCCAAACGGTAATATAGCCGCTAGCGTATTACTGCCATCGACCCATTTACTTAAATCTTGATCGGGGAAAAACTCCTCGGTTTTAGTAACCTCGTTCTGAATGTACTCAGGATCACGCGGCACCTCAATATTGCCAAGGTTTTTGATCAGACCTTTTTCCGTATCGAACTCATAGTTACTGGTGGTGCCGTTGCGTTTAGCGGTTACTATTACCTTGGAACTGGTATGAAACAACGTATTACCCAACGTTCCGATTTTATAGCTTTTCTCTTGATAATATTGGATTTCGCCAAAGCTGAGATTTTTTTTATCTTCCGGTGGCAAGTTGGTAAGGGCGTTCATAATAGACAGCTTTTTGACTGCCTTATGGTTGGCTGTTACCGTTGAAAATGCCTCATCAAAATCTTTTTGAATACTAAATTCCGGACTCTTAGTAAAAGCGGTAAACCTCGCAAGATCAATGCCATCGCCCTCTTTAATAATTTTCCAGCGTTCATCCATTGCATTCCCTTCCATGACGATATCCAGCATGGAATAAGAAATGCCAGGAGCGTAGGACGCGTAGGGCGAAGTTTTGGCGAATTTAGGCTCCTCGAACGCTACGTTTTCCCCAAACGTCTTCTTGAGTAACGCCAGGGCGATCTCTCGACGGCTTGGCAGGGGCGTATCCAGTAAAGCCGAAGCTTTTTCGAGTTCTGTTTGCTGATGGTTGAAAGCCGCTTGCGCTTTGTTGATGTCGTCCTGGGTGTAAAGCGCATCCTGTTTTCCGTTGAGAATGTTATTGGCCACAGCCCAATTGAGCAGTATCGCCGTTTGCGCAGGCTTGGGAGCCGCGTCTCGGGTGTCGGCGGCGATCATCACTTCAGCGTAGGTCATATGGGCGACGCTGCCGGGTGACTGGGCTTCGATGGCGGCGACCGCAATGCACAGAGTCGCCCACGCCACACTGCCGTAGACCACACTGTCGGGGACATCTTTGACCAGTAATTGCGGCGCTGCCCGCATCAGCAACAGGTACGCCCCCGCCTTGGCCATCGCCGATGATGCACGGCCGGTTTCAATCAGGTGCCGGCTCAGGCCTTCGATGATGGCTGAGAGGGGCTGGCCCCAATATTTTTTATCGGTCAGGTCGAAACCGGCTACCCAATTTCGATGCGCCCTGGTGAGAGACTCCGGGTCCAGCGCCAGATTCATGAGTGCCAGCGTATAGTCATTGACGCTGATGTCCGTGGAGACGCCACCCAAATTGGTTTGCATCTCTAGTCCCAGCGCATGCCCTTGCGGGGAGCCCACGAGGGCCTCCAGCATCGTCACTGGATCCTGCAATACGTCCTGAGAGTGCGGTTGACGCGTGTTCAAGTAGTCCAGCAGCCCCATCTGCGTGCTGACCTTATAGTCACTGGCGACGGCCCGCACCGTCTGCTGCTCGCGGGCAGTCATAGGAATCGGCCAGGACAGGCCGCCCCCGAAATTGCCTAACGGGTGCTGCTGGGCCCTTGCAATTGCCGTTTGTGCCAGGGAAAGCAGCTCGTCCAGGGTCTTGGGCAGGGGCAAGTCATTTTCGTTGATGAATGCCTCCAGACTGATCGACTTACCGGGTTCGCGGACAGATGACTGGTAATGAGCAGAGTCCGGGGCAATTCTCATCGGCGTACTTTTCAAGAGGGCCGATATGTCCTGCGCCGTGGCGTTTTCCGGTAGCGCCTGGCCGGCCTGGTTAAGCTGTTGTGCCAAATACTGCCAGTTGCTGCGATTCGCTGTCCGTTGCTGCATAACCTGGAGATTGTCCTGCTCGCTCAAACGCTCCAGCAGCCACTCATTGCGTGCCCGCAGAACGTTATCGGCGCTGAAATGTGGCGCCAGAGCAGACGCCTGATCCAAGTCCCTGAGCGTTTGCGATCGTTGCCAAGGGTCCGTGCTCGCTACACCGCTATCGTCGTCGAATAGCGCTTGCAGCTCGGTGTTTACCTGCTGCTGCTGGCGTTCGAGCAGCTGCGGTACGCCTGCGGCAATGACGTCAGTGGTGAGTGGAATAAGGGTTTGGCTTAGCTCGTTTTCCCAACCAGGCTTGAGGCTTTGCTCGACCGAAATCGGCAAACGCTGCTTGGCCTGTTGCGCGGCATAAGCGTTGTTGCTGAGGCGCTGGCGCTAGGCTTGCAGGGCTTTGGCCGGGCTGTCGAACACCTCGTAGCCATCGCGGGGGGTATAAAGCACCGTGAGGCCGCGTTGCTCGCTGGGCGATAGTGCCCTGTTGGTGTCCGAGTTATTGAACGGGCGCTGTGTCGACGAACCGTCACTACTCGTGATCAGGAAGGCGCCTGCCATCAACGTACCGTTGGGCTTTGGCGTATCGAGCTTGAGCGGATACACCCCAGGCCGCTCTCCATCCTGCATGGCGCTTTCCCGCGCCTCCAGAGTGGGGTATTCAATCGCTTTGTCGATCAGCACCTTGGCGGCCGGGAGCATTGTGCCTTCTTCTACCTGAAGCGCTGCAAGGGTAGACAACATCTGCCGTTGAATACGCAGTAACTCGCCTTGCCGTGCCTCAGGGTTCGCTTCGCCAGAGCGTGGCTCCGTCCAGAATCGGGCAAGGCTCGAGGGCAGCTCTTTTTCGATGGTTTGGGCAATCGACAACAGGCTACCGGCAGCGTCCAGTTGTTTATCGCGTTCGGCCGGCGCGTCCCCCAGATAAAAACCGCAGTCTGTGGTGGCGGGGCTTGTGGAGGCGTCCGAGCCACCGAGCCCCTTGGAGGTCTTGAGCGCGTTAAAGAGTGCCGCAGTGGCAGGCTCTACAGAGAGCAATGTGCGCTGCCCCTGCTCATCAGTGTGATAGCGATGAAAATAGAGTTTAGTGGCGTCCAGCGGCGTCTGTTTGTAGAGCGCCTCAGCGAGTTGCTGTTCGATGACGCTCGAAAGGGTTGGCTGCTGGCCCGTCAGTGCGTGGATTTGCTGATTCAGCGCCCGAAATTGGTGAAGCAACTGAAGGTGTTTTTCGCTGATTTGCCGGCCGTTTTTCAAGCCTGCCGGGGTCACGCTGATGGGGGCAATGCCCTTCACATGAGGAATCGTTGATGGCTCATTTGCCGGCGATAGGGCATTGGCCTCGGGCAATAGAACGCTGTGCGAGGGGGGCAGATCCCGGCGCGCATGAAGACCAGTCACAGCTGAAGTCATTTCGGCTTTCTCGGATGTATTAACCCATGCGTCCCTGACGATTATTCATGTAACACTCTTCCTGAATGGGCACCGCATAGTGAAAACTGAGCAGGGAACAGTTCCGACAAGGTCGATCAGTAATAGTAAGTAAGCGTAAATGGACCGCCTCCAACAGCCCGTTGATTGCAACCATGTCATGGGCCAAGACATGCACCACCGTCAGGTCATGGCGGATAAACCGACCGGGCTGGCGCACATATCTGGTGCGCACCGGAAAACTTCAAACACAAAACCATCCTCCAAGCGACACTGGCGCCGCTTTACGACGTATCCCCATGGCATGGCACGCCTGCTGCAACACGCTGAACCATTTCCAACGGTTCAGGGAGCGCAGCACAATGAACACACAACTCAAACCCACCTTAGGCACCCTGCATCTCTGGGGCATCGCCGTGGGGCTGGTGATTTCCGGCGAGTACTTTGGCTGGAGCTACGGCTGGGGCGTGGCCGGCACCTTAGGCTTTCTGGTCACTTCGTTGATGGTCGCCGCGATGTACACCTGCTTCATCTTCAGTTTTACCGAGCTGACTACCGCCATTCCCCATGCCGGAGGCCCCTTTGCCTACAGCCGTCGCGCCTTTGGTGAAAAAGGCGGCTTGATTGCCGGGCTGGCTACCTTGATCGAATTCGTCTTCGCCCCGCCCGCAATTGCCCTGGCCATCGGCGCCTACCTGAACGTGCAATTCCCGGCACTTGATCCCAAGCACGCCGCCGTCGGCGCTTATATCGTGTTCATGGGCCTGAACATCCTCGGGGTCAAACTTGCCGCGACCTTTGAGCTGGTGGTGTGCGTACTCGCCGTCGCCGAACTGCTGGTGTTCATGGGCGTGGTCGCCCCGGCGTTCAGCTTCAGCAACTTCGCCCTCAACGGCTGGGCCGGTTCCGACACCTTCGGCGCGCCGGCGATTGCCGGGATGTTTGCCGCTATTCCCTTCGCCATCTGGTTCTTCCTCGCCATCGAAGGTGCCGCCATGGCCGCCGAAGAAGCCAAGGACCCCAAACGCACGATTCCAAAAGCCTACATCAGCGGCATCCTCACCCTGGTGTTCCTGGCCATGGGCGTAATGTTCTTCGCCGGTGGCGTAGGCGACTGGCGCACCTTGTCGAACATCAACGACCCACTGCCCCAGGCGATGAAAACCGTAGTCGGCGAAAGCTCCGGCTGGTTGCACATGCTGGTGTGGATTGGCCTGTTTGGGTTGGTGGCGAGCTTCCACGGCATCATCCTCGGCTACTCGCGCCAGTTCTTCGCCCTGGCCCGCGCCGGTTACCTGCCGCCCTTCCTGGCCAAACTGTCGCGTTTTCAGACACCCCATCGAGCAATTATTGCCGGCGGCCTGGTCGGCATCGCGGCCATCTACAGCGACGGCCTGATCAACCTGGGCGGCATGACCCTGACCGCCGCCATGATCACCATGGCGGTGTTCGGTGCCATCGTCATGTACATCATGAGCATGCTCAGCCTGTTCAAACTGCGTAAGACCGAGCCCCTGCTGGAACGCACCTTTCGCGCACCGGGCTACCCCATCGTGCCGGGTATTGCACTGGTACTGGCAGTGGTGTGCCTGGTGGCGATGGCCTGGTTCAACGCCCTGATCGGGCTGATCTTCCTGGGCTTTATGCTGGCAGGCTTCATCTATTTCCAACTGACCGCGCAAGACCGCGCCGACGCCCCGACAGATGCGATGTTGACGGGACTATAGCGCCCGCGAGGCAGAACGGGCCTACACTGAACTACTCAGAAAGCCCGTGACTCAAAGCAGTCATTACCGTGGGAAACTTTCCCACGGACATCTGCCTCAAGGAGAGCCTTATGCCGTGGTATGCGTGGTTGATTATGGTAGTCGCAATCGGGTCGATCGTCGGAGGGCTGATGATGCTGCGCGACAGCGCCAACAAAGTCGAACTCACCGACGAACAACGTAAACGCGTGGCCGAGCGCAATGCGCAGGCGGATGCCAAGGATGCGCAGGATCGCTGAACCTTGAGTTACTCCCAATCCGCCTTGGCGATATGCAAACCGTGCTGCCCCTTGTAGGCAGCACGTTCCGGCTGGCTCCAGCCATTGAGCAACTCATCCTCCAACCGGTAGATCTCCACCCCCAACGGACGACACACCGTCAGCGGATCCTGCGCATCCGGCCCCCACATCGGTAGCGATAAATCCCCGCCAGGGCACGTCGACAACGCACACAGCAAATCAATCTCGGCAAAAAACTCCAGGTAATCACCCTTCTGCGCCGGACAGGCTTTCATAAAGTACATGTCATCGTGATTGAGGCCCGTGCACTGGAAAATATTCAACACGTCATGCACGTCGAATTCCGTCAGCCCATGGGGCAATACCGCACGGGTCAGGTTCGAGTGGCAATGGTGATGAAAGTCCTCCCCAGTCAGCATCCGGTTCACATAGGGATCGCAGCGCGTACCAAGCAAATCGTGCAAGCGTCCGCCGTATTCATCGATGCCGTAACTGGCGAGGCTGTCGTCGGTGATGGTCACCAGCGGCCGTAGAAAAGGCAGGTTCGACCACAAGCGATCATGGGTGCTGACATGGGCACCCTGAAGCTGCCGAGTGCGCGCAGCCCACAAACGCTCGCGCGGGTCATTGGCGTTCCATACGTTGAAGTCCCCCACCTGCGGGCCCACCGGCGTGGTCACACGGAACACATGCCCGGCCGGCACTTTCCATGCCCTGCCCGTACGGATAGGTACCTCGAACTGTTCGATCAACGTGCGCTGGGTTTTCTGATCACGAATGCGCTCATAGAACGCCGTATCCACCTGCAATGCTGAGCCTTTGCTGACTTGGTACGCGGCCGGATAGTCTTTATACATGGGGCAATCCTCCATCAAGGGTGATCAAACAAGGCCAGGGAAAGATGTTCCGAATCATCCAGGTACAGGCTCATCGCCTCGCTGGCGGCCTGGGTTTGGTTGCGGGTTAACAGCGTGTATATCTCATGGTCGCGCTCCAGCCAGGGTAACTGGAAACTCTGCTCATCCGGCGCGGCGCAAAACACCAGGCGCAGCTGGGCGATCACCTGGGCAAAAAACTCGTCGAACAGTGGGCTGTCCATCAACGCGATGATCTGTTGGTGGAAAACAAGACTGTGGGTAGCCACCGCTCGCCAATCTTCGCGCTCCCGGGCCAGGGTGGTGGCGTCGATAGCGTTTTGCATGCGGCCTGATTGAGTGTCCGTCAGCGGGCCGCTTTGGGCTATGGCCTGCAATTGCAGGGTGCGGCGGACTACGAAGAGGTCACGTACTTCTGCCCGCTGCAGGCGCCGAACCATTACGCCCTTATTGCGGACATAGCGGGTAAGCCCTTCTTGGCCCAAGCGATGCAGCGCCTCACGGATAGTATTGCGCGAGGCGTTGTAGCCCTTGACTAAGTCGGCCTCGACGAGCGACACACCCGGCAGCAGCCGCCCGCCGATAATGTCGGCGCGTAATTCCAGGGCGATTTGGTCGGCTAAAGACAAGCTGGACGTCATGTACACCTCAAGATTGTTGAACAATCGTTGAGTTGAATGTAATCACGTTTCATGCCAACGCGGCCTGAGAGTAAATAGACGCAGCTTTGATAAAGGAAAGGCCGGTCAATGACCGGCCTTCTGGGGCTATCTTCGCATCTTCAATTAATAACCAATCTGTCGCGATTCTTCTCCAGCAGTGCTTTACCGATGCCTTTTACTTCCAGTAACTCATCCACCGCTGTGAACGGACCGTTGCTTTCGCGATACGCAACGATTGCCTTCGCCTTGGAAGCGCCGATACCGAACAGGTCGCGGCGCAGGGTCTCGGCATCGGCGGCGTTGAGATTGACCTTGGTGGATTGCTCGATCTTGGTCATTTGGGTGGAGATTGGGCTTGAAGCTTCCGGCTTGATGGGAGGCGCAGCGGTGGTGGCGACGGAGAGGGAGGTGAGGAAGGCGAAGACAAGAGACGAAATGTAGAGGTTTTGCATTGGTGACGCTCCATGACATCGGTAAGAGAAAAGCAGCTTTTCCGAAGCTGCTTTTCTACGTTAGGCGATGGGTGGAGGGTGTCAAAAATGGGTGAGTAACAGGGTGTTAACTCACGGCTCCAAGCGCCGCTGCTGGTAGATCCAGTCGACGATTTCGCCATCGGGGGAATAGCCGCTAACGGTATCGCGCAGAAGCTGGCGGACACGGGTGTAGTCGTCTTCATCAACCGCAGCAAGCAACTCAGTGAGCTTGCCTTTGAGCGCTTCCCATGAGAGATGATCTTCATTGGCACTCATGATCATCGGGTGCTGGGTAGCAACGACGTTGTCACCAATCAGCAACTCTTCGTAAAGCTTTTCACCGGGACGTAGGCCAGAGAATTCGATGGCAATATCACCGTGGGGATTCTTCTCAGAACGCACACTCAAGCCGGATAGGTGAATCATTTTTTCGGCCAGCTCGACAATCTTCACTGGCTCTCCCATATCCAGAACGAATACATCGCCTCCCAGCCCCATGGAGCCTGCCTGGATTACCAGCTGGGCCGCTTCAGGGATCGTCATGAAGTAACGAGTAATCTTTGGATGAGTAACCGTCAGCGGGCCGCCAGACTTGATCTGCTTGTGGAACAGCGGAATTACTGAGCCGGAAGAACCCAGCACATTGCCAAAACGAACCATCGTGAAACGGGTTTTGTTGACCCGTGAGATGTTCGACTTGTCACCAAACAGTACGGGAGCCGGTTCACGACTGAGCGCTTGTAGGGTCAATTCAGCCAAACGCTTGGTACTGCCCATGACATTAGTTGGGCGTACCGCTTTGTCGGTGGAGATCAAAACAAAGTTGGACACCCCGACCTGAAGCGCGGCCTGGGCAGTATTAAGCGTACCGATCACATTGTTCAGCACGCCTTCGGCAATGTTGTGCTCAACCATCGGCACGTGCTTATAAGCTGCGGCATGGTAAACAGTGTCTACGCGCCAGGTTTTCATGACATCTACCAGTTTTTCCTGGTTACGCACCGACCCGAGGATCGGCAATAGCTTAACTGGCAGCGACTCACGAACAACGCGTTGCTCAAGCTCCGAAAGGATGCTGTACAGATTGAATTCACTGTGCTCAAACAATAGCAGCGTCGTCGGACGTAACGCGAGAATCTGACGGCACAGCTCAGAGCCGATGGAACCACCCGCGCCAGTCACCAGAACATTTTGCCCCTTGATGCAGTGCTCCAGAAGCTCGGCTTGAGCAGGTACCGTATCGCGCCCCAACAAGTCGGCAATGTCGACTTCCTGAATATCGTCGACCTTGACGCGGCCACTGGCTAGATCCATGAAACCCGGAACGCTGCGTACGTGGAGCGGAAAACCTTCAAGGAAACCAAGGATTTCACGGCGACGACCGCGATTAGAGGAGGGTATTGCAAGCAGGATTTCTTGTGCGCCAGTGGTGTCGATCATGCGCTGGATGTGTTTGGGTTTGTAGACTTGCAGGCCTGAGATAACACGATCAGTGATGCTGATATCATCATCAATAAAAGCGACAGGACGCATCACCCTGCCCATGCGCAACGCTGCAACTAACTGGTTGCCCGCAGCGCCTGCGCCGTAGATAGCTACCCGTGGCAGACCATTATCACGACTCGTGAAAGGCACGTGCTGTGATGCAGCGAACCAGTCACCCAGAAAGTACTGACGCATAGCCAGACGCAGGCCGCCCACCATGATCAGGCTGAGCCACCAGTAGTTGAAGATAATAGATCGTGGAACCACGTTCTGATGGTTGCTGTACCAATAAACGACAACGCCGAGAATCAGCGACGAAAGGCTCACCGCTTTGATAATGGCTACAAGCGCATCGTTCCCGAAATAACGCATGACGGCACGGTACATTCCGAAACGAATGAAAAGAGGGATAGCGACCACTGGAGCAGTCAAAAACAACCATGGGTGTTGGATAACGGGGTTGACCATCTCGTCAATGCCCAAGCGCACCACAAAAGCCATCCACAGCGCAAACCACACCAGCAAAACGTCTGTGGAAACTTGTATCAGACGCTTCTGACGGCGCGGTAAACCCAGTAATAAAGCTCTCAATTTCTCCATAACCCCTTCAACCACCTTGTACTGCTCCTGCAACTTACGTTATCAGTGTCACGACCTAAACCAACGCACCCGTTGTTGATGTCGCCACTTGATCTGGACGCTCCATGAGCGTCGCCGCTTCTCAAACTGTAAAAAGCGGGCTAGGCTCGGCCCGCTCAATAACCGCTTACAGACTCAATCCACAGCTGCCAAACCCATAATTTCCTTGAGCACAGCACAGGTTTTATCAATCTCGGAAGCCTCAAGCGTCGGATGCACGAGAAACATGAGGCTGTTTTCGCCCAGTTCTTTAGCGACAGGGAGTCTATTTGCAGGACGCCATCCTGTGTTGTCGAATGCCTTTTCCAAGTACACCTCGGAACATGAACCCGAGTAGCACGGCACACCACGAGCGTTGATCTCGGACAGGATACGATCACGGTTCCACTCTGGCTTTAACTGCGCAGGTTCGACGAATACGTAGCATTTGTACGCTGCATGCACTGTATCTTCAGGAATGGCTGGAACTCGAATTCCTTTCAAACCCTTGGCACAGTCCCAAATGCGGTGCGCGTTAGCCAAACGGCTCGCTCGCCATGCAGGCATCCGGCGCAATTGAATGCGACCAATAACACCCTGCACCTCAAGCATACGCCAGTTGGTACCAAAGCTCTCGTGTACCCAGCGGAATCCGGGTGGATGCTTGCGCTCGTACACCGCCTCCCAGCTTTTACCGTGATCCTTGAAAGCCCACATTTTTAGCCATAGGGACCGATCATTGGTTGTGACCATGCCCCCCTCACCGCCGGTGGTCATGATCTTATCCTGACAGAACGACCAAGCGCCGATATGGCCGATAGACCCTACTGGGCGACCTTTGTAAACGGCGCCGTGCGCCTGGGCACAGTCCTCGATTACTTTCAGATCATGCGCTTCAGCCAAAGCCATGATCGGATCCATGTCACACGACCAGCCGGCCAGGTGAACGCAGATAATTGCCCTGGTACGTGGGGTAACGACAGCGGAAATCGTGTCGGCGGTGAAGTTTTGCGAGTCGCAATCAACATCAGCGAATACCGGGACGGCACCAGCGTTAACAATACTGGATACCGAGGCGAGAAACGTGCGCGACGTGACGATAACCTCGTCGCCAGCACCAATGCCCAATGCCAGCAATGCCAGATCAAGCGCAACAGTGCCGTTTGCCAACGCAATGGCATATTCAGTACCTGACCAAGCGGCAAACTCTTTTTCAAATTCGCGGCATTCTTTGCCAGTCCAATAGTTCACCTTATTGGAAAGGATGACATCGCGTACCGCGTCGGCTTCTTCAATAGTAAAAGAGGGCCAAGGAGAAAAGGGTGTATTCAGCACAACACAGTACCCGTTAATTTCGATGAGAAAGTAAGGAGCGCAGTAAGCGTCCGTTCGTCTGCCGCAATAGCTATAACAACTGAGTTCAACACACTGAAATGCTTGCCTAACGTGGCCTAGCAGGTACGCCAATGACAGTCTGTGAATCCGCGACATCGCTGACCACCGCCGCACCAGCACCCACCGTAACATGAGTGCCAATCCGTATGGACTGCCTGACGCAGGCGCCAATGCCGATCCAGCTCATGTTACCGACCTGCACAGTGCCTGCCAGTCTTGCCCCCGGGCTGATATGGACGGCTTCCCCAAGCACGCAGTCGTGATCAATACTACACCCAGTATTAAGAATTGCACCTAAACCGATTTGCGTACCGGCATTCACCACTACGCCTGCAAAAGCCACCGATCCCACTCCTATCGCAGCATGACGGCTGATAGTTGCCTGTGGGTGGATCAGCGAAACCAACCGGGCCCCGTCCCTCGCAAGCGCCATCAGCTTTGCATGACGCACCGTATTGTTGCCGATGGCAACTACGACACCTTCATAATCCCCGGCATGTTTCAGCAAAATCGAGGTATCGCCCGCAATACGCCAATCGCCGTTCGTCTCACGCCCTGACCAGTTGTCTTCAAAAAAATCTACGACGTCCCAACCACAACACTCCGCCGTATCAGCTACGACCTTCCCGTGGCCCCCGGCGCCGACAATGGCCAAGCGCTTCATTATTGACGCCCCGTAAACTTCGACATCGTCGCTTCGCCGTCGGCACTGATGCCTTCGCGGACAATCACTTTCTTCAAAGTCAGGAAAACAATCTTCAAATCCAGCCAAATACTTTGGTTATCGACGTACCAAACATCGAGTTTAAATTTATCTTCCCAACTCAAAGCATTACGTCCGTTAATTTGGGCCCAGCCAGTTACGCCTGGGCGAACTTCATGGCGCCGATATTGTTGCACGCTATAAAGCGGAAGGTACTCCATTAATAGCGGGCGCGGCCCAACCAAACTCATTTCGCCTTTTAAAACATTCCATAAGCCCGGAAGCTCATCCAAGCTGCTTGAACGCAGGAATGAGCCAAATGCAGTCATGCGTTCGGAGTCAGGGAGTGGTTTGCCATGGACATCGCACGCATCTTTCATTGTGCGAAATTTGATCATTTCAAAGGGTTTGCCATGCAACCCTGGACGTACCTGGCGAAACAGCACTGGAGCCCCCAGCTTACGGCGGACTTGCCAGGCGACAAGGGCAATGGCCGGCGAAAGCAACAACAGCCCCAAAAAAGACGCAACTATATCAAACAATCGCTTAAGCATCTGGCAATCCCACACTCAGTCCTGATGTTGACACTCTAACTTCGATGACTGTCACTGACCATCCTTCCCAGCCAGCCGCTTGAACACCGCCGCAAAGCTCTCAACACCCTTGCGCAATGACAAGTTGGCGCGGTAAAAATCACGCCCTTTTTGAGACAACGCCGTGCGCTCAGCAGGTGTTGCGTCCATCAATTTATCGACTGCATCAACCAACGAATTCGGGTTCTGTGATTCTACGACATATCCACAGCCACTTTGGGTGACCAGATCTGCCGCATCACCATCCACGCCCATTAGCAACGGCTTGCCTACCGCCATGTAGGCCTGCGTCTTGGAAGGTATGGTGATGGCAAACAACGGGTCTTTTTTAAGGTGGACCAGTAATGCATCCGCGTTGCTCAGGTAATTACCGACCTGGGCCATGGAAACCGCAGGTAGGAACACCACATTATTCAGCCCCTCATCACCAGCCCTTTGCTCCAGCCGCTCGACCTCGACACCACCACCTAGAAATACAAAAACCATGGCCTTGTCGCGTGACAGCAGTATTTTGGCTGCGTCTAGCACCGAGTCGAGCGCCTGGGCTTTACCTATGTTCCCGGCAAAAAGAACACGAAAGCGGGACGCGTCCGGAAAACCATCCGAAATCTTATCGGTGCTTGCCGTGATCTGATCTTCGGCGCACCAATTATAAATAACCTCAATCTTGTTTTCAGGCACACCACGTTCGATCAGTAAACGTTTGAAACCCGGCGACAGGACCACCACTTGATCAACATGGCGATAGACCCAGTCGCAAATTTTTGAAACGACATTTAATGCCTTCTCGTTTGAGAACATTCCTGTTGCCCGCAACGTATCAGGCCACATATCCTGAATGTCGTAGACCACTGGCACACGACGAAAAAACCGGATGAAAATAGCGGCAATACCCACGGTTAAGGGCGGGTGATAGGCGTAAATAACATCCGGACGTTTTGCACCGAACAAACCGTAAAACAAACTTGTTACCGCAAAACTTATATAGTTCGCGACGCGGCCCAAGCCGCTTTGACCATGACTCGGATACAAAGGCAGTCGTGTTATTTTGACTCCATCAATTACTTCTTTCTGAACCAAGCGCATCTTGAAGCCGGGGTAAATTTTACCGCCTGGGTAGTTAGGAAAACCAGTGACCACCTCAACGTCAAACCCTAGCTTCACCAGCTCTCGTGCAAAAACGAGTCCTTTGAATGTGGGTTCCGGATCGAACCACTGAGTCAAAAGCAAAACACGAACTGCCATTTAATTAATACCTTTTCCACACTATACGCATAACATAATCGCGATAGCTGTGAATGATCCGAACCACCTTAGCGGCAACGTTTGGCATGCTGTAATCTGCGACAAGGCGCAAGGTACGATCAGTCCCGCGCTGCTGGCTGTCAAGCAACTGCAGGCCCTGCATCACTCGCTCCACTTCCAGGCCTACCATCATCACCGCGGCCTCTTCCATACCTTCTGGGCGCTCATGAGCTTCGCGCAGGTTCAGAGCGGGGAAGTTTAGAATTGACGATTCTTCATTGATAGTACCGCTGTCAGACAGCGCGGCCTTGGACTCCAGTTGCAGCTTGTTGTAATCCTTGAAGCCCAACGGTTTGAGCAACTGCACATTTTCATGAAATGTGATGCCCAGTGCGTCAACACGTTTCTGCGTACGAGGGTGGGTTGAGACGATCACTGGGTGCCCGAAATGCTCGGCTACCGAGTTCAACACATCCACCAACTTCAGGAAGTTTTTATCGGAATCGATATTCTCTTCGCGGTGCGCGCTGACCACAAAGAACTTGCCGGCTTCAAGACTCAGGCGCTCGAGAATATCAGACGCCTCAATGCCTGAACGGTAGTACTGAAGCACTTCAAACATCGGGCTGCCAGTTTTGATAACCATGTCTGGCGACAAACCTTCTCGCAACAGGTAATCACGCGCAATGGTACTGTACGTCAGGTTGATATCCGCAGTGTGGTCAACAATTCGGCGGTTGATTTCTTCTGGCACGCGCATATCAAAGCAACGATTACCTGCTTCCATATGGAAGGTCGGAATCTTGCGACGCTTTGCCGGAATAACAGCCATGCAGCTATTGGTATCCCCGAGCACCAGCAACGCTTCAGGGTTCACGTCTGCCAGTACCCGATCAACTGCGATGATCACATTACCGATCGTTTCCGCGCCGCTGGCACCTGCAGCATTTAGAAAGTGATCAGGTTTACGAATACCCAGATCGTCAAAGAAAATTTGATTTAGTTCGTAGTCATAATTCTGACCGGTATGAACGATAATATGCTCACAGTGTTCATCTAGGGCCGCCATGACACGAGAAAGACGGATAATTTCGGGCCGAGTTCCTACAACAGTCATCACTTTCATTTTTTTCATAAAACCTCCTTACTATTATAGCCAGCTTGTTATGCTGTACCCACAGCCAGCGCATAAGTATCCGGTTGAGCTCGGTCAAATATTTCATTCGCCCAAAGCATAACAATCATTTCATCCTGACCAATATTAGTAACGTCATGAGTCCAACCCGGAACAGTTTCAACAATTACAGGTTTCTCGCCGCTTGTATGCAGCTCATAAAACTCACCAGTTACAACATTCCTAAACTTAAAGCTTGCATTACCACGTATAACTAAAAACTTCTCAGTTTTAGTGTGATGGTAGTGCCCCCCCCGAGTAATACCAGGATGAGCGGTAAAGTATGAAAACTGCCCAGCATTCGGTGTTTTGAGCATTTCAACAAATACACCACGAGGATCACCGTACTTCGGTACCTCATAGGTGAAATTTTCTGGCGGAAAGTAGCTCAGATAGGTAGCGTAAAGCGCCCTAGTAAGACCAGTGCCCACTGTTTCCGTGATCAATGTAGTACGACTTTCATGAAACGCATGCAGCGTTGCAGACAAATCACCTACAGTAATTTGATATTGAGGGTTGACCTCTACAAATGGACTCGTCGTTTCCAAGCCATCCATCACATCCATAAAACACTTGATTACATCATCAATATATACAAGTGTAATTTTTGCGGAGGGGTCATTGATTTTTACAGGCAGGCCCCTTGCAATATTGTAGCAAAAAGTTGCAACAGCCGAATTATAATTAGGACGAGCCCATTTACCAAATACATTAGGCAGTCGAAACAAATACACGGCAGAACCGTGAAGGGAAGCCAGCTGTTTCAGAATATCTTCTGCTCCACGCTTACTTGCCCCATAAGCATTGTCTTGCTCTGCTTGTGTTGAAGACGTGTATATGATCGGAATTTTTCGCCCGCTAGCAATTACAGCATCTGCGAGTAAACGGGTGAGATCAGTATTTCCTGCCTTGAACTCTTCAACATTTTTAGGGCGATTGACACCAGCCAGATGAAAAATAAAGTCTACATGCTTTACTTTCTCGGAAAGGCTTTGACGGTCGTCGTCACGAGAAAAGCGAAAAACTTGAATGTCTTTTCGCTCTGACAAATGAATAGTCAAGTTCTGTCCGACAAATCCATTTGCGCCAGTAATTAGTACTTTCATCATCATTCCTCAGGTGTCGCGTGCTCACCACGTTGAATCGCTTGCATGAAGTCCAGCTTGAGCAACAAACGTTTCATACCCTCGACATCAAGACGCTCAGTGTTATGTGAGTTATAGTCTTCAGTATGAGAAATTTTTTCCTCTCCCTGCTCAACAAATTTACTGTAGTTCAAGTCACGCAAGTCAGGTGGTACACGGAAGTAATCGCCCATATCCTCGGCGCAGGCCATTTCTTCTCGGCTCAGAAGAGCTTCATACAGTTTCTCTCCGTGGCGTGTACCAATAACTTGGATAGGGTGGTCGGGCTTACCAACGAGGGAGGTTAATGCACGAGCAAGTGTTTCAACCGTTGCAGCAGGTGCCTTCTGCACAAAAATATCACCATTATTCCCATGCTCAAAAGCATAAAGAACCAAGTCAACTGCATCCGCTAGTGTCATCATGAAACGCGTCATGTTAGGATCTGTAATTGACAACGATTGTCCAGCACGAATCTGCTCAATAAACAGAGGTATAACGGAGCCACGAGACGCCATTACGTTGCCGTAACGGGTTCCACAAATAACTGTTGAGTTGTCATTACGGGACTTTGCAACCATAACCTTTTCCATCATGGCCTTGGAAATACCCATGGCATTGATAGGGTATACAGCTTTATCCGTGCTAAGACAAACAACTCGTTTGATATTATTTTGAATAGCGGCTTCTAGTACATTGTCCGTCCCTAAAACGTTGGTTTTAACCGCTTCCATAGGGTGAAATTCGCAAGAAGGAACTTGCTTGAGTGCTGCGGCATGGTAAATAAAGTCAACACCACGAGTGGCATTCAAAACGCTTTGAAAGTCGCGAACATCTCCAATATAAAACTTTAATTTAGCGCTATTATAACGCTTACGCATATCGTCTTGTTTCTTTTCATCTCGACTGAACACACGAATTTCTTTCAGGTCCGAATCCAGAAAGCGCTTCAATACTGCATTCCCAAAAGAACCAGTACCACCAGTAATCATCAACGTCGCATCTTTGAAAACATTAGTCATATATGTATCTCCTTACAAAACAGAAGTGATTGTTTCTCTTGCTTTTTCGACAGTTAGGCGCTCTTCATAATATCGACGCCCCGCTTGGCCCATCGTTTTTCGTAGTGACGGGTCTAAAGCTAATTTGGTCAGTTTCTCATGTAAAAGCTGACTATTACCCGCTATTACGGAAAAACCTGCTTTGATATCATTCTGCAAAATACTTCCAAAATCGGTCACCGCGTCGAGCGAGGCTAGGATCGGTAGAGATACCTTGAAGTAATCCACGGATTTGGAAGGAAAACTTGGCACACTGAGTTTGCTCGACAGGGAGATCAAGCCAATATCACTGGCTTGAACTACGCTTTGGTACTCCTCACGAGGTACGTAGTCTAAAAAAATCACATTCGTTAGGCCCTGATTGAAAGCTCTATTTTCGAGACGTTCACGCTCAGTGCCTTTACCTATGAATAAAAAGCAAACATTATCCTTTGCATCAAAGCTCAATTTCGCCAAATCTAATATATTTTCAAGCTCTTGAACAATGGACATTGCCCCTCCATATACCGCAATAACCTTATCCATCGGCAACTTGTATTTCGCCCTGATAAACTCCTTGTCAACAGGCTCTACGGTTTTCACTTTCGCCCAAAGAGGTAGTATCTCCACGCGAGATGGGTCCACACCGGAAAAATTCTCTAGCAAAAATTTAATATTCCCCTTTGTCATGCAACCAATACGATCAAAGGAGCGGTACATCATATTTTCAAGGCGCTGAAAAAACCAAAAGAACAACTTATTCCTAATAGCCCCCAAATCCCTTAGATAAAAAGGAAAAAAATCCCATAACACCAAGTAAGTCTTAGCCTTATAGTTACGCTTAAAAAAATTAGACAATCCTACAATAGTAACGCAAGGTGTATTAGCGATCAAAAGATCACACTCTTTAACGTGTCGCTTAATCACAATCCGCGCCCAATACGGAAACAATAAAATTTTCAGCGCAGTACCGACAAACCCTGTCGTATAAAAAAATCGAATAACCGAATTCTGACAACCTTGACCCCATCTATCTCTTTGACTGACGATTTTGGGTCATCTCGAAGCCAAGAAAATACAACTGTACACATATTGTATCCGTCGTCTCTGAACGAATATGCCATCTCATTCGTCAACCAAGCATCGGACGCATGCTCAGCATACTTAGTTGTTAACAAAACTACACTTTTCATAAACACCGTCACTTCGACCATAGGACATCAAGTTGATTTAATAGGTCATCGGTTCGCTGTTGACCTGTTGAATTGCTCTTATCAAAAAACAATTGGCTTTGATAGGGAATATAGACAATTGAAAGTGGGCTACTCAAGAATCGGTAAAATGGAATGTACGCCAGGAGACAAGTCATCATAAGGGCCAGAAGACGATCACGGACATTGAAACGTGCAAGAAATGCCAAACAGACGCCTACAGTAAAAATACAAAAGAAAAACTGATATCGCGTAGAAAACGTTGGAAACCCGTAGACGACCAAGGGTATTAGTATACCGAACATTGCTAAACGATGAATACTAGACGACCACCTTAAACTGCTGGTTGATTCGAGATCTTGCCTCCCCCACGACATGTATACAAAAATAAACACAATCGTCGACACCGATGCATAAACTCCTCGATAGAGCAAGGAGGCGTTATAAACATCTCGATCCAGATAGATCATATATTTGGGATCGAGATAAACGACTAAATACTCAGCTATGGACCGGACGACATCTATTGAGGAAAGATAAAAGGAAACCGCTAATGCAAAAAAAATCAAAAAAATGTTCTTGCCAACCTTTATATTAAAAGCTAAAACCAAGAAAAATAGCGCTCCAACAACCGAGTAGTGTAATGATACCGCTATGCCAAAAATAATCCACGCTAGGAACTTCTGGTTTCCGACATAGCAACGCACACCATAAAAAAATAAACTAGCAGCTAAGCCTTGTCGAACAAGCGAAAAATATGGAATTAGATAAAAGTCTGGAATAGAATAAATTATAGCTATAACCAATAAGCTGTATTTTGGAAAAAAAAATCGAATAGCAGCAGCCAGCAGCATGATTTCCAACACACTAACGACGACTATGAAATCATGAAACTTAAAACCTAAAAACGAAAAAAATGAACTAATAACTCATAACCGATTTCAAAATTGAGATTAAAGGCTTCGCCGGCTGCGACATTTACGAAATGGGCTTCATACACCGGCCAGTCATATCCTGTCTCAAACTTTAGAGCAAGAAACAGCGTTAAAATACCGACCTGTATAATATAAAGATGAATATTCTTAATTTGCGGTAATAAAATCGATATAAAGGCTATACCCCAAATGAGGACATATACCAGATTATAATCAAACATGAGCTGCCTCACCGCGCGGACCTAACGTCCTGGAAAATTTCAAAAACCAACACAACAACGCTCCCAACGAAAAGGCGGCCTGAATTACATAGCCAAGCGCCATGTGAGAGAAGTTAAAATATTGGAGTGCCATTATAGAGCATAATACATAAACCAATGCTGTAAGCACTTCGTACACGAGGTAAAACAAAATCCTTTGTTTTGCTATAAAAACATACAAGAACACCCAAGTCATCACCTTTAACGCATCGCCGACAACATACAAATCAAGAATCTGTGCCGCACCATCAAAGCCATGGCCGTATATAGCACTAACAACATAACTAGACAAAACTTTAACACACACAACCATAATTAATGAAAAAACTATTGCAATTTTAAATACCTTCCATACTTCCGATTTCAACCCAAAACCGTTCAATGCTGAATATCTAGGAAGTAATATCGTTGAAAATAATACGCTTGCTATGCCGACGTATATGTCAGAAAGCCGAGTAGCAGAGTACCAAATACCTGCAGACGACACAGACACATTATCCGAAATGAAGTACCTCAGATAGATTTGCCCACCGTATACCACAAGAGCAGAAACCAAAGCCATTAAAGAAAACTGCAAAAGTGTTGCTGATAACAGTTTAAAATCTTCAATCGCTATTCTCCACCCTCGCCCAGCCCATCCTCTAAAAAACAACAACAATATCAGCCCCGCAATTAGCGGAGCCAGTACAACAGAGTAAATAGCACCGTCAAAATAAAAATATACAGCCAACAATATTGTTATAACGGAAGTAAGAAAAGACAAAAAAATCGAGTAGAGAAAATACAAACGATAGTTCTGCACACCATTATAATAGGAAGCAAAAAGACTGTTAATCCCAAGACAAAATGCCGTTACTGGCAGTACGAGCAAAGCATAGCGCCACTGCCCCTCAAAGAAGAAATCGGAAATTGCGTCGACAAAAACGAAGAAAATCAAAAAAAGAATTACGCTGTATATCAACAAAAGAAGGAACGAACACGCGATCACTTTATCTTTCTGCGCCCGCCCTTCAGATATTAACTTGACTACTCCAGTGGATGTTACTGAAGAAGCGCCCGCACTGGCAATTTGCAAAAAAGCCTGTAACTGACCCAATACCGCCATGCCAGATGGCCCTGCGTAATAGGCTACTATTTTTAATGAAACGATTGAAAAAATCAGTTTCACAATCGCCTGCGAACCAACATTAATTACGGACTTAATCATAGGGGATTTCGAGGCTCAAATTATGCGGAAACAATCAATTATTCACTAAGAAGAGCTTACTAACGTCATCATCAAGTCCAAACTCACTTTCGAAAAATTGATCCCCTCTTATCAAGACCTAAGCCATTCCGCTCAATAGAAGGGAATCAAAATAACATCACTGGAAACTTTCGCCCAAACTCACTTCTTGGCTTAAGACACAGACCGTGGTAGAGAGCACAATCATACCCAAATTTAAGGCGGTGTACAGCAATGCGTCGAAGCCGCATAGCTCGGGGCAAAATTACCACTCGCCATCTCACCCTGATACATTTTTTATCATAGACCTTACGCAGCCAATCTCGCTGTCTCATGCAGAGGTACTCGCTCCCCCCGTCCGCCTCCCTTAACACACACAATTTTTGCATAGCAAACACACCAATCACACCGCTCCAAAAAAGCTATCTATTTTTAGCTAGATTTTGATAACCGTGGGCCGGAACGACTAATACTAATCAATAGAGCAATGCCGACGCCTAGGCACAATCCGATGAATAAACCAGTCAGCACGATTAAACGCTTATTAGGTTTAATCGGAGATAATGGCTCAAGCGCTTCTTTATCTATAGCCACAAGCTTAAGTGTGTTGATATCAATATTTTTAAGATTATTCAGACGTGCCATTTCTGCACGCAAGGGTTCTATACCACTCAAAAAAAGATCTTCATTTTCACGACGATTAAGCACTTCAATTTGACGATTTTCTTTCAACAACTCCAACTCTTTAGCAATTTGTGCAATACGCCCCTCAGTAAAATCGTCGGATTTGCGCTGCCTCAGAGCTGTACGCTCCGCTTCCAATGTCTCAGCCCCCATAAAATACAGAGGGATTTGTTGATTATTGATTTCCGTCCGCATTACGCTAGATGAACCTGAATGGTCAGACTCACTTAATGCAGATGGAGTGGTAGGCTTTTTAATATTTAATGACTTAGCAATCACAATTGCCTCATCAAGTTGCGCCATTCGATCAGCACGCAAAGTCTTTAACTGAGAGCGAAGAGCCTTTAACTCATCCTGCAACTGAGCTCGCCTAAGATTATCTGCCTCAAGCAATTTGGCAATTTTAGCTTCTTTATCGTTTTCATAATTGGAGCGTGCAGCGTCCAACTTACCTTTGAGCTCTCTTAAACGGTTTTTAATGATTACATCCATGTCGGCCGCGATTTGAGCACGCTCGATATTAATTGCATAATTTACAAAACCATTAAGAATAGCTACACCATCAATACCTTTCGGATAAATCATCTCCAAACGAATATAGGCGCTTAAAAGATCTACTTTTTTTGGATCAGGTAATATCAAATTAATTGAGTTTCGATTAAACTCTTCGAAACTTTGCTCTAAGGTACGACCGGGTTGTTCAAACCGACTAAACAAGCTTCGATTTGCTCTAAAAAAACCCAACCGAGTGTCATAAGACTCTAGAGCGGCGCCAACTCTAGTCAACGCCTCATTAGGTGGCAGTCTATAAACCTCAGAACGGTTCAAGGCGTCTAGCTCATTGATGGCTGCCGGCCGCAAAACACTACTGACTTGATATTCAGGCGTCACCCAGTAGGCGTATGCCACTGAAAGGAAGGTAATAATTAAAGCTACTAATGCAATCAATTTTTTTTGTCGCCAGGCGGCATTGAAAATTACTGCAAGATCAATTTCTCCGGACGAATGTGCCGGGGGGATACGAAAGTTACTACTCACAACAAAAACCTGCCTTCAAGAGAAACTGCGGGCTCGTTATGCAGACACCATTGTGTGTTTTTTATTCCAATTGGATGACCGCCAAAACCAAGCGTCTCTGCCAAATTTTGAGCGCACAAAATGCCTGTTATCGAGAACAGATTCCATTCTGCCATCTCTCCGGCATATTACAAGTCTTGACATGTATGTCAGACAATTCTAATTTTTCCAATGGAACCGTCGCGACCAACGGGGCTAAGTCGATAGGCCACCATAAAGAATTACCGGCTTCCTGCGTGATAACATTTCTGACAAACGGTCACCAGTCGCAGGTGGATACCGCCAGGAGCAATGCTAAGCAATCGCCTTACCCCGACGCCTACGCACAAACACCCCCAACACCGGCCCAATCACCATCCCCACAATCAAAGCCACCACCACAAACACCGCCACCGGCATCTGCGCAGTACTCCACCCCAGGAACGACAGCGCCACACCCTGCTGGTTCTCCAGCACAAATGCCAAGACCACCAACGCCGCAAGCACTGCAATCAATACCGCAACAACGCGCTTAACCCCACGCATACCCTTCTCCTTCCCCAAAAACACTCAGACGCCTTCTTCCTCTTCTTCGTTCACCCGATCACGCAATTCCTTGCCCGGTTTGAAGTGGGGTACGAATTTGCCATCGAGGCTGACGGATTGGCCGGTTTTTGGGTTGCGGCCTACGCGCGGTGCGCGGTAGTGCAGTGAGAAACTGCCGAAGCCACGGATTTCGATGCGGTCTCCGGTGGCGAGGCATTGGGACATTTGCTCAAGCATGGTCTTGATAGCCAGCTCCACATCCTTGGATGAGAGCAGCCCTTGATGGGTGACAATTCGTTCGATCAACTCCGACTTCGTCATATTTTTCCCTTCTTTTTCAAGCAGCTAGGAAAAGCGCTTCGAAGGTTTTAGCATGACTTGATGAATTTGAACAGCCCATGTGTAAACTTATCTGCCGACCGCATAAACGCCTTCAGCCACCCTACTGTTACTCATTTACAGATAACCAACATCGTCCGCGTAACTGCGCCAGCCGGGTTCCAGCCGAACAGGTAGTCACCCTCTTCATCCTCTGCATCACTGGAGCGAGTGATGACTTTGTAGCCCTGCATCTTGCACTCACGGGCAGCACGCTTCTCGCACTTCTCCCATTTATTACCCAAGCCGGAACAGTCGATCTCGATGCCACTGACACCTCGCTTGGCGTGCGTCTTGGCGCTGGTGGAGGAGCAGCCGGCAAGCACTGCCAATGCAAGTATTACGATAATCCTGTTCATTCAAACCCTTATTGAGTCAGCAACGCGAAATAGCCGTTTCAAAGACTATAGTCAGTTCTGACATTGGGCTGAACGCCTTCGTTCGATGCAGTTGCTTCATCAAATTTCAGGCGCAAAAAAGGGCGACCGAAGTCGCCCTTTTTCAACAGCTTTACAGAACTTAGTTCTGCTTGGCCATTGCCTGGCGCAGCAGTGCCGCCATGGTGGTGTCAGCAGCAGCTTCCGGAGCAGCTTCTTTCAAGCTCTGGATAGCTTCTTTCTCTTCCACTTCGTCTTTCGACTTGATGGAGAGTTGGATCACGCGGCTCTTGCGATCAACGCTGATGATCTTGGCTTCTACTTCCTGGCCTTCTTTCAGAACGTTGCGCGCGTCTTCAACGCGGTCACGGCTGATTTCGGAGGCTTTCAGAGTCGCTTCGATATCGTCGGCCAGAGTGATGATGGCGCCTTTAGCGTCAACTTCTTTCACAGTGCCTTTAACGATGGCGCCTTTGTCGTTCTCTTGAACGTACTCGGAGAACGGATCGCTTTCCAGTTGTTTGATACCCAGGGAGATGCGCTCGCGCTCTGGGTCAACCGACAGGATAACGGTGTCCAGCTCGTCGCCCTTCTTGAAACGACGAACAGCTTCTTCGCCAACTTCGTTCCAGGAGATGTCGGACAGGTGAACCAGGCCGTCGATGCCGCCGTCCAGACCAATGAAGATACCGAAATCGGTGATCGACTTGATGGTGCCGGAGATTTTATCGCCCTTGTTGAACTGGCCAGAGAAATCTTCCCATGGGTTAGATTTGCACTGCTTGATGCCCAGGGAGATACGACGACGCTCTTCGTCGATGTCCAGAACCATGACTTCCACTTCGTCGCCGACTTGTACGACTTTCGAAGGGTGGATGTTCTTGTTGGTCCAGTCCATCTCGGAAACGTGTACCAGGCCTTCCACGCCTTCTTCCAGCTCTGCGAAGCAGCCGTAGTCGGTCAGGTTGGTAACACGCGCGGTTACGCGAGTGCTTTCTGGGTAACGAGCCTTGATAGCAACCCATGGATCTTCGCCCAGCTGCTTCAAGCCCAGGGAAACGCGGTTACGCTCACGATCGTATTTCAGAACCTTGACATCGATCTCGTCGCCAACGTTGACGATTTCGGAAGGATGCTTGATACGCTTCCAAGCCATGTCGGTAATGTGCAGCAGGCCATCGACGCCACCCAGATCGACGAATGCGCCGTAATCGGTGAGGTTCTTGACGATACCTTTGACTTGTTGGCCTTCCTGCAGGGATTCCAGCAGAGCTTCACGCTCGGCGGAGTTCTCTGCTTCCAGCACGCTGCGACGGGAAACGACAACGTTGTTGCGCTTCTGGTCGAGCTTGATGACTTTGAATTCGAGTTCTTTGCCTTCCAGGTGCGTGGTGTCGCGCACAGGACGAACGTCGACCAAAGAACCTGGCAGGAACGCACGGATGCCGTTAACGTCGACAGTGAAGCCGCCTTTAACCTTACCGTTGATAACGCCCTTGACCACTTCTTCAGCTGCGAAGGCTGCTTCGAGAACAATCCAGCATTCAGCGCGCTTGGCTTTTTCACGGGACAGCTTGGTTTCACCGAAACCGTCTTCAACCGAGTCCAGAGCAACGTGAACTTCGTCACCGACATTGATAGTCAGGTCACCAGCATCGTTGTAGAACTGTTCCAGCGGGATCAGAGCTTCAGACTTCAGACCAGCGTGAACGGTTACCCAGCGAGCTTGGTAATCGATATCAACGATAACACCGGTGATGATGGAGCCTGCCTGAAGGTTCAGGGTTTTTAGGCTTTCTTCAAAGAGTTCCGCAAAGCTTTCGCTCATTTTAATTCCTGTTGATAAGGGCGAAGAATACGCCCATCTCCACACCCCAGACGGTGTGGGTCAGTTTCAGTTAAAAGAAGCCACCGCAGGACTATGACTGGTCCCCTGCGGCCTTCTTGATCACCCGGCGATATCGCGAATGGCGATTTCACTCATGATGCGTTCCAGCACCTGCTCGATGGACAACTCCGTGGAATCCAGCTGTATGGCGTCAGCCGCCGGCTTGAGCGGGGCTACCGCACGCTGGGTATCACGCTCATCGCGTGCACGGATCTCATCTAGCAGACTCGACAGACTAACACCATCGACTTTGCCCTTCAACTGCAAGTAGCGGCGGCGCGCTCGTTCCTCGGCACTGGCCGTGAGGAATATCTTCAACGGCGCCTCGGGAAACACCACCGTGCCCATGTCACGGCCGTCGGCCACCAGGCCCGGCGGCTCCTGGAACGCACGCTGGCGCTGCAGCAAAGCCTCACGAACCGCCGGCAAAGCAGCCACTTGGGAGGCGCCGGCACCGATGCTCTCGGTACGAATCACATCACTGACTTCGTCGCCTTCCAGAATGATGCGCTGCAGTTGACCGTCGGTCGCCGCGATGAACTGCACGTCCAGATGGGCGGCAATTTTCGTCAGCAACTCTTCGTTGGTCAGATCGACACCATGGTTGCGCGCCGCGAATGCCAACAGGCGGTACAGCGCGCCGGAATCGAGCAGGCACCAGCCCAGGCGCTTGGCCAGGATGCCGGCGATGGTGCCTTTGCCCGAGCCGCTTGGCCCGTCGATGGTAATCACCGGTGCTTTGATATTCACAATTGAGCCTCTTGGGCAACACGAATGCCGACGTGGGCACACAGTGTAAGAAAGTTCGGAAAAGACGTAGCAACATTGGCGCAGTCACGAATACGAATCGGCGCCGCTGCCTGCAGGGAGGCCACGCTGAACGCCATGGCAATGCGGTGATCGCCATGGGCATGCACTTCGCCACCGCCTATCGGGCCACCGTCAATGATAATCCCATCAGGCGTGGGTTGGCACTTCACACCCAGGGCCAGCAGACCGTCGGCCATAACCTGGATACGGTCCGACTCCTTGAGCCGCAGCTCCTCGGCACCGCGTAATACGGTGCGCCCCTCGGCGCAGGCAGCGGCGACAAACAATACGGGAAACTCATCGATCGCCAACGGCACCAACGCCGCTGGAATCTCGATACCCTTCAAGACAGCTGCCCGGACACGCAAGTCCGCAACAGGCTCGCCACCTACCTCACGCGGATTTTCAAGGCTAATATCAGCCCCCATCAGCCGCAGGATATCGATCACGCCGGTGCGGGTAGGATTGACGCCGACATGCTCAAGCAGCAACTCCGAACCCTGGGCAATCGAGGCCGCCACCAGAAAAAACGCCGCAGACGAAATATCCCCAGGCACTTCAATGTGGGCAGCCGTCAACCGATGACCTGACTCCACCGACGCCGTCGCGCCCTCCACCGCCACCGGATAACCAAAGCCACGCAACATGCGCTCGGTATGATCGCGGGTCGGCGCAGGCTCGGTGACTGCGGTTTTACCTTGTGCATACAGACCAGCCAGCAACAGGCAGGATTTAACCTGCGCACTGGCCATCGGCAACGCGTAAGTCAGGCCCTTGAGCGTCTGCCCACCACGAATGGTCAGCGGCGGACGCCCTTCAGGACCGGTCTCGATCACCGCGCCCATTTCCCGCAGCGGCTTGGCCACGCGACTCATCGGGCGCCTGGACAGCGATGCATCACCGGTCAGGACGCTATCGAAGCTTTGCGCCGCAAGCAGACCCGCCAACAGGCGCATTGATGTACCGGAGTTACCCAGGTAGATCGGCCCTGGCGCTGCCTTCAAGCCGTGCAGGCCAACCCCATGAATAGTCACTCGCCCATGGTGCGGGCCCTCGATCACCACGCCCATGTCGCGAAACGCCTGCAAGGTCGCCAGGGCATCTTCGCCTTCAAGGAAACCGTCGACCTCCGTTACGCCGTCAGCCAATGAACCCAGCATGATCGATCGATGGGAGATCGACTTGTCACCTGGCACCCGAATGCATCCGCTCAAGCGGCCACCCGGATTGGCGATAAAAGTCAGCTCATCGGCGTTCACTGCAGTTTCCATATAGGCCCGGCGCGCCAGGATCTTGCTGAAATGCTCTCGCGCCATCCGCGCCCGGGTGAACACACCCAGTAACTGATGGCCATCACCCGCATCCACCGCATCGCGCAAGGCGTCGAGGTCAATGCGGAACGTGTCCAGGGTGCGCAACACCGCTTCGCGATTGGCGAGAAAGATGTCATGCCACATCACCGGGTCACTGCCGGCAATCCGCGTGAAATCGCGAAAACCACCGGCGGCGTAACGGAAAATCTCGAGGTTTTCGTTGCGCTTGGCCAACGAATCCACCAAGCCGAATGCCAGCAGATGGGGAAGATGGCTGGTCGCGGCCAACACTTCATCGTGGCGCTCGACCTGCATATGCTCCACATCCGCGCCCAGCTCGCGCCAGAGCCGATCCACCACGGCCAACGCCGCCGGATCAGTCTGCGCCAGCGGCGTCAGGATCACCTTATGCCGACGGAACAACTGCGCATTGGACGCTTCCACCCCGCTCTGCTCGGAACCGGCAATCGGATGGCCCGGCACAAAGCGCGGCGGCATAGCGCCAAACGCCAATTGTGCCGCGCGCACCACATTGCCTTTGGCGCTGCCGACGTCCGTGAGGATCGCCTGCCCCAGGTCCATGCCAGCCAATACGGCGAGCAATTTCTCCATGGCCAGGATCGGCACCGCAAGCTGGATCACGTCCGCGCCCTGGCAAGCGATTGCCAGGTCCGCTTCACAGCGATCCACGACACCCAACTCCACCGCCAGCTTGCGCGATTGCGGGTCAAGGTCCACGCCGACTACTTCGCCACACAGCCCGCTGTCCCGCAGGCCCTTGGCGAACGAACCACCGATCAACCCCAGGCCGACCACCACCAGGCGACCGATCATAGGCACAGCAGGTTGCAATGCAGTGACATCAACCACGGGCCAGAACCTTGGCCAACGCCTCCAGGAAGCGGCTGTTCTCGGCCGGCAAACCAATGGTGATACGCAGGTGGTTCGGCATACCGTAGTTGGCCACCGGACGCACGATCACGCCTTCGCGCAACAAGCCCTGAAATACCGGTGCAGCCTCTTGGCCGAGGTCGACGCAGATGAAGTTGCCCTTGGACGGAATCCAGCCCAGGCCCAACTCGCGAAAGCCGTCCTGCAACTGCAACATGCCGCTTTCGTTAAGGCGGCGTCCTTCTTCCAGGTATTGGGCATCCTTCACCGCCGCACACGCAGCCGCCAGGGCCAGGCTGTTGACGTTGAACGGTTGGCGTACGCGGTTCAGCACATCGGCCACTACCGCTGTGGACAGGCCGTAGCCAACCCGCAACGACGCCAGGCCATAAGCCTTGGAGAAGGTGCGCGACACCAGCAGGTTCGGGTAGGCCGCGAGGAAATCCAGGCCATCGGGCAGGTCGCCGCCTTCGGCGTACTCGATGTAGGCTTCGTCCAGCACAACCAGCACATGCTCCGGCACGTTCTGCAGGAACTCGTTCAGGGCCTGCGCATCGAACCAGGTGCCGGTCGGGTTGTTCGGGTTAGCGATAAACACCACGCGGGTTTGCGCATCGATCGCTGCCAGCATCGCCGGCAGGTCGTGGCCCCAGTTCTTGGCAGGAATGACGCGCGCATCAGCCCCTACGGCCTGGGTCACGATCGGGTAGACCGCGAATGCATGCTCACTGAACACCGCATTCAAACCGGGCGCCAGGTAGGCACGCCCGACCAGTTCAAGAATGTCGTTGGAGCCATTGCCCAGGGTCACCTGATTGAGCTCGACCCGGCATTTTTCTGCCAGCAGGGACTTGAGGGCAAAGCCATTGCCGTCGGGATAACGGGTCAGCTCGGCAAGCTCCTCCCGAATCGCCGCCAATACTTTGGGGCTCGGACCCAGCGGGTTTTCGTTACTCGCCAGCTTGACGATCCTGGACGGGTCCAGATTCAACTCACGGGCCAGTTCGTCCACAGGCTTGCCTGGAACGTAAGGCGAGAGTTGTTGCACGCCCGGCTGAGCCAGGGCGAGGAAGTTGCCACTCATGTCAAAGCCTCACAAAACCGCTTTCGGGTAGGAGCCCAGCACTTTGAGTGCCACGGCTTCCTGACTGATCTTCTCCAGCACGCCCTTGACCAGCGGGTCGCGGTGGTGGCCGATGAAGTCGATAAAGAACACGTAGGTCCATTTACCGCTGCGCGAAGGACGAGTCTCGATGCGCGTCAGGTCAATCCCGTTGTCGTGGAATGGCACCAGCAGCTCATGCAACGCGCCGGGCTTGTTGCTCATGGAAACGATGATCGAAGTCTTGTCGTCGCCGGTTGGCGGCACTTCCTGGCTGCCGATCATCAAGAAGCGCGTGGAGTTGTCCGGGCGGTCCTCGATTTTCTCGGCCAAGCGTGTCAGCCCGTAGAGGCCCGCAGCCATATCGCCGGCAATCGCCGCCGAGTTCCACTCACCCTTGACCCGCTTGGCCGCTTCGGCGTTGCTGGACACCGCCACGCGCTCGACATTCGGGTAATGGGCGTCCAGCCACTTGCGGCACTGGGCCAGGGACTGAGCGTGAGAGTAGATACGGCTGATGCTGTCGGTCTTGGTGTTCTCGCCCACCAGCAGGTGGTGGTGAATACGCAACTCGACTTCGCCACAGATCACCATGTCGTGCTCGAGGAAGCTGTCCAGCGTGTGGTTGACCGCGCCTTCAGTGGAGTTTTCCACCGGCACCACGCCAAAATTCACCGCGCCGGCCGCCACTTCGCGGAACACTTCGTCGATGGCCGCCATCGGCTTGCTGATCACCGCGTGGCCGAAGTGCTTCATGGCCGCCGCCTGGGTGAAAGTGCCTTCGGGGCCCAGGTAGGCCACTTTCAGCGGCTGCTCAAGGGCAAGGCACGAAGACATGATTTCACGGAACAACCGCGCCATCTCCTCATTGCCCAGCGGCCCCTTGTTGCGCTCCATCACGCGCTTTAGCACCTGGGCTTCGCGCTCAGGCCGGTAGAACACCGGCACTTCGCCTTCCGCCAGGGACGCCATTTTCACCCGAGCCACTTCCTGGGCGCAGCGCGCGCGCTCACTGATCAGCTCCAGGACTTTCTCGTCCAGGCTGTCAATGCGTACGCGCAGGGCTTTGAGTTCTTGCTCAGACATTAGCCGTGTTCCTTTTCGAACTCTGCCATGTAGGCAACCAGCGCGTTGATGGCGTGGATGTCGACAGCGTTATAAATGGAGGCGCGCATACCACCGACCGAGCGGTGGCCCTTGAGGTTCAGCAAGCCACGCTCGTCGGCGCCGGCCAGGAACGGCTTGTCCAGGCGATCATCGGCCAGGCGGAACGGCACGTTCATCCACGAGCGGTCGGTAAGGTTGATCGGGTTGCTGTACAGGCCGCTGGCGTCGATGAAGTCGTACAGGGTGCGCTTCTTCTCTTCGTTGCGCTTGCCCATCGCAGCCACACCACCCTGCTCCTTGAGCCATTCGAAGACCAGGCCGGACAGGTACCAGGCAAACGCCGGCGGGGTGTTGTACATCGAGCCGTTATCGGCCGCGACCTTGTAGTTGAGCATGGTCGGGCACAGCGAACGGGCGCGGCCGAGCAGGTCTTCGCGGATGATATTGACCAGGATGCCGCTCGGGCCGATGTTCTTTTGCGCACCGGCGTAGATCATGCCATACCGGGACACGTCGATCGGGCGCGAGAGGATGTCCGAGGACATGTCGCACACCAGCGGAACGTCACCTACTTCAGGCACCCAATCAAATTCCAGGCCACCGATGGTTTCGTTCGCGACATAGTGAACGTAGGCCGCGTCCTTCGTCAGCTTCCACTCGTTCTGACCTGGAATGGCGAAGTAGTCGTAGGGCTTGGCGGTACCGGCCACATTGACGTGACCGTAGCGCGAGGCCTCTTCAATGGCTTTCTGACCCCAGATACCGGTGTCGATATAGTCGGCAGTGCCCTCTTCGGGCAACAGGTTCAGTGGGATCTGAGCGAACTGCTGGCTCGCGCCGCCTTGCAGGAACAACACTTTGTAGTCGGAGGGGATGTCCAGCAAGTCGCGCAAGTCCTGCTCGGCCTTGGTGGCGATGGACACGAACTCATCGCTGCGATGGCTCATTTCCATCACGGAGAGGCCTTTTCCATGCCAGTCGAGGAGTTCACCCTGCGCACGCTGCAGGACTGCTTCAGGAAGCGCCGCGGGACCGGCACAGAAGTTATAGGCTCTCTTGCTCACATCCAATCTCACTCTGATCTGGTGGGGCTGCAATCATGTTCGGCAACACCCTTTGTCTGAAGCCAACCCGTGTGGGAGCTGGCTTGCCTGCGATACAGGCACCTCGGTAGTTCCAGTGATACCGCGGTGATGCTATCGCAGGCAAGCCAGCTCCCACATGGACCGCGTCCAGGCAAAGGACGTGTATTTTTCAAAGGGGACAAACAACAAGGGGGCGAATCTTCATCCGCCCCCTGTGTGTCCGCTTATTCCTGCGGTTCTTCTTCGTCTGCGGCAGCATCGAGGGTTGGCTCGTCGACGTTGTCATCGCCGGCTGCGATCACCTCGCCGTCGAACTCCTCGCCTTCCAGCTCTTCACCTTCAACTTCCGAAGGCTCCTGCACACGCTCCAGGCCGACCAGTTTTTCATCCTTGGCCAGCTTGATCAGGGTCACGCCCTGGGTATTACGGCCCAGGCTCGACACTTCAGCCACACGGGTACGCACCAGCGTCCCCTGGTCGGAAATCAGCATGATCTCCTCGCCATCAAGCACCTGTACCGCGCCAACCAGGCGGCCGTTGCGGTCGTTGCTGACCATGGCGATCACGCCCTGGCCGCCACGCTTGTACTCCGGGAACTCGCTGATGGCAGTGCGCTTGCCATAGCCACGCTCGGAAGCGGTGAGGATCTGGCTGCCTTCTTCCGGGATCAGCATCGAAATCAGCTTCTGCCCTTCCGGCAGGCGCATACCACGTACACCGCGGGCGGTACGGCCCATCGCGCGCACGTCGGATTCCTTGAAGCGCGTAACCTTGCCGCCATCGGAGAACAGCATGACTTCGCGCTCACCATCGGTAATGGCGGCGGAAATCAGTACGTCACCTTCATCCAGCTCCAGGGCGATCAGGCCCACGCTGCGTTGACGGCTGAAGGATTCCAGCGGGGTCTTCTTCACGGTGCCCTTGGCGGTAGCCATGAAGATGAAGTGACCTTCGGTGTATTCCTCGACCGGCAGCATGGTGGTGATGTATTCATCACTGTCCAGCGGCAGCAGGTTGACCAATGGGCGACCACGGGCAGCACGGGAAGCTTCCGGGATTTCGTAGGTTTTGAGCCAGTACACCTTGCCCTTGCTGGAGAACAGCAGCAGCGTGGTGTGGCTGTTGGCGACCAGCAGGTGAGCGATGTAGTCCTCATCCTTGACGCCGGTAGCCGATTTACCTTTACCGCCACGACGCTGGGCCTGATACGCAGCCAACGGCTGGGTCTTGGCATAGCCACCGTGGGAGATGGTCACGACGCGCTCTTCTTCCGGGATCATGTCACCCAGGGTCAGGTCCAGGCGCGCATCGAGGATTTCGGTGCGGCGCACGTCGCCGTACTCGGCGCGGATCACTTCCAGTTCTTCGCGGATCACTTCCATCAGGCGCACGGCGCTGCTGAGGATGCGGATCAACTCGCCGATCTGGTTGAGGATCTCCTGGTACTCGGCCAACAGCTTCTCGTGCTCAAGACCGGTCAGGCGGTGCAGGCGCAGTTCCAGGATGGCCTGGGCCTGCTCCGGCGACAGGAAGTACTTGCCTTCGCGCAGGCCGTATTGCGGGTCCAGGGTTTCCGGACGGCAAGAATCGGCGCCTGCGCGCTCAACCATGGCCACCACGGCACTGGATTCCCAAGGCGTGCTGATCAACGCTTCCTTGGCTTCCGACGGGGTTGGCGAGGCCTTGATCAGGGCGATCACCGGGTCGATGTTCGACAACGCAACGGCCTGGCCTTCCAGGATGTGGCCGCGCTCGCGAGCCTTGCGCAGTTCGAACACGGTACGGCGGGTGACCACTTCGCGACGGTGACGTACGAAGGCTTCCAGCAGGTCCTTGAGGTTCAGGATGCGTGGGCGGCCGTCGATCAGTGCAACCACGTTGATACCAAACACGCTTTGCAGCTGGGTCTGGGCGTAGAGGTTGTTGAGGATCACCTCAGGCACTTCGCCACGACGCAGTTCGATCACCACGCGCATACCGTCTTTGTCGGACTCGTCGCGCAGTTCGGTAATGCCTTCGAGCTTCTTCTCTTTAACCAGCTCGGCGATCTTCTCGATCAGACGTGCCTTGTTCAACTGGTACGGGAGTTCGGTGATGACGATCTGCTGGCGGCCACCGACCTTGTCGATGTCTTCGATCATCGAGCGGGCGCGCATGTAAATGCGCCCGCGACCGGTGCGGTAGGCTTCGATGATGCCGGCGCGACCGTTGATGATCGCGGCGGTCGGGAAGTCCGGGCCGGGGATGTACTGCATCAGCTCATCGACAGTCAGCTCGGGGTTGTCGATAAGGGCCAGGCAACCGTCGATGACTTCACCGAGGTTGTGCGGCGGGATGTTGGTGGCCATGCCCACGGCGATACCGCTGGAGCCGTTGACCAGCAGGTTGGGGATCTTGGTGGGCATGACGGCCGGGATCATTTCGGTGCCGTCGTAGTTCGGCACCCAGTCCACGGTTTCTTTATGCAGGTCGGCCAGCAGCTCGTGCGCCAGCTTGGTCATGCGCACTTCGGTGTATCGCATGGCCGCGGCGTTGTCGCCGTCGACCGAACCGAAGTTGCCCTGGCCGTCTACCAGCAGGTAGCGCAGGGAAAACGGCTGGGCCATCCGAACGATGGTGTCGTACACCGCAGTGTCGCCGTGAGGGTGATACTTACCGATCACGTCACCGACAACACGGGCAGATTTCTTGTACGGCTTGTTCCAGTCGTTACCCAGCTCGCTCATCGCGAACAGCACACGCCGGTGCACGGGCTTCAAGCCATCGCGCGCATCAGGCAGTGCCCGACCGACAATTACGCTCATCGCGTAGTCGAGGTAGGACTGTTTCAGCTCGTCTTCGATATTGACCGGGAGGATTTCTTTGGCCAGTTCGCCCATGAGAAGCCTGATTCCTTTTTCGGGTGAAACCTCGTCACATCCATTCGGGACGAACGAAGCTCGCCGCTGCCGGCACGGTGCCTGACAACGACTTACGACAAATCAACGAGTTATGACACGGATCTGCGCGTTATGAGCAACCCCTCGGGGCAGCTCTGGAAACCGCCGGATGTTATCACAATCGCCGCCACGCACCTATCCCCCTGATGCGCATGGAGGCTAGTAATTTGACGGATGACAGGCTTGAAGGGGACGAGAGGGGCTCAGAGGTGGGGTGATGCTGTTTTTTGAGGATGGATCCGAGGGTTTTATTGACTTTCGGGCCCAATCGGGGGCAAGCCCCCTCCCACACTTGAATTGTGAACACAGTCAAAATGTGGGAGGGGGGCTTGCCCCCGATTGCTATTTCACAGACACCACTGTCCTCAATGCAGCCGCTTACGGCACATCAACCTGGCCAATTTGGCAGTATCCGGCCGCTCGACCACGCCTTTCTCAGTCACGATCACATCAATCAGGTCGGCCGGGGTCACATCAAATACCGGATTAAACGCATCCACCTCCAGGCGCTGCCCCATGACGTGCAGCAGCTCAGCGGGATCGCGCGCCTCCAGTGCAACATCATCGCCAGTAGCCATCATCAAATCGAGCGTCGAACTCGACGCCACCACCATAAAGCGCACGCCATGGTGCATGGCACAGACGGCCAGCTGATAAGTGCCGATCTTGCTGATCACGTCGCCATTGGCGGCAATACAGTCAGCACCGACCACCACCCAGGTCACGCCTTTGGTCTTGAGGATATGCGCCCCGGCGGAGTCGGCATTCACCGTCACCGGGATGCCCTCGCCCGCCAACTCCCACGCCGTCAGGCGCGAGCCTTGCAGCCATGGACGGGTTTCGTTGACATAGACCTGCTCGACCAGCCCCTCCAGGAACGCCGCGCGAATCACGCCGTGGGCCGTGCCGACACCGCCCGTGGCCAATGCACCGGCGTTGCCATGGGTGAGGATCGCCTGGGCGTTGCCCTGGTGCTTGCGAATCCGCTCCATACCCAACTGGGCCATGACCACATTGGCCTCCCGGTCGCTTTCATGGATCACAATGGCCTGGGCTTCCAGCACGGCAACCGGGTCGGCGTGCTGCTTGAGGCGGTCCAGGCAGTCGCGCATATTCTTGAGTGCCCAGAACAGATTCGACCCGGTCGGGCGGCTATCGGCCAGCAGCGCGTAGTCTTCTTCCCACGCTGCCTGCCAGTCGCCACCCTCGGCAATGCGCTCACGGGCAGCCAGCACCAAGCCATAGGCGGCACTGATGCCGATGGCTGCTGAGCCCCGCACCACCATCGAACGAATGGCCTCGGCCACCGCCGCGACGGTATGGCAGGCCACCCAGCTCTCCCGGGACGGCAACACGCGCTGATCGAGCAGGTACAGCGCGCCGTCACGCCAATCGATGGCCTTCACTTTCTCTGCAGCCAACAGTCGGTCGCGCATCCCTTACCCCGCACTCATGAACAAAAGCCGCGGATTATAGCGATCCGCCAGCCAGGGCGCTCGGGTATACTTCGCCCTTCTTTTATAGCTGCCTGGGAAGAAGCCTGCGATGACCTCCACTGCCGCCCCGCTCGACGTGTTGCTCTTGCCGACCTGGCTGGTACCGGTCGAACCTGCCGGCGTGGTGCTCAAAGAGCATGGTCTGGGCATCCGCGATGGGCGCATTGCCTTTATCGGCCCACGGGCCGCCGCATTGAAGCTGGCGGCCAATGAGGTGCGCGAACTGCCCGGCATGTTGCTCAGCCCCGGCTTGATCAACGCCCACGGCCATGCGGCAATGAGCCTGTTCCGTGGCTTGGCCGATGACCTGCCGTTGATGACCTGGCTGGAAAAACACATCTGGCCGGCCGAAGCCAAATGGGTCGATGAAGCCTTTGTGCGCGACGGCACCAACCTGGCCATCGCCGAACAGATCAAGGGCGGCATCACTTGCTTCTCCGACATGTACTTCTTCCCCAAGGTCGCCAGCGATTGCGTGCACAATAGCGGTATGCGCGCGCAGATCGCCATGCCGATCCTCGACTTCCCGATTCCCGGCGCCAGCACTGCCGACGAGGCGCTTCGCCAGGGCATCGAGCTGTTCGGCGACCTCAAGCACCACCCGCGCATCAAGATCACCTTCGGCCCTCACGCGCCCTACACCGTGTGCGACGCCAACCTGGAAAAGATCCGGGTGATCGCCGAAGAGCTGGACGCCGCGATCCATATGCATGTGCATGAAACCGCCTTTGAAGTACAACAAGCCGTGGAGCAGACCGGCGAGCGGCCATTGGCGCGCCTGGGTCGCCTCGGCTTGCTCGGGCCGCGCTTCCAGGCCGTTCACATGACCCAAATCAGCGAAGAAGACTTGGCTTTGCTGGTAGAAAGCAACACCAGCGTCATCCATTGCCCGGAATCGAACCTGAAACTGGCCAGCGGCTTTTGCCCGGTTGAGCGCTTGTGGCAGGCTGGGGTCAATGTGGCCATCGGCACCGACGGCGCCGCCAGCAACAATGACCTGGACCTGCTGGGCGAAACCCGTACCGCCGCGATGCTGGCCAAGGCCGTCGCCGGCTCGGCCACCGCCCTGGACGCCCACCGTGCCCTGCGCATGGCAACGCTCAACGGTGCACGGGCCATGGGCCTGGAAAGCCAGATTGGCTCGCTGGAAGTCGGCAAGGCCGCAGATATAGTCGCCTTCGATCTGTCGGGGCTGGCGCAACAACCGATCTACGATCCGGTCTCACAGCTTATATATGCCACCGGACGCGATTGCGTGAAACACCTTTGGGTCGCCGGCAAGCTATTGCTCGACGACCGGCAATTGACCCGCATGGATGAACAACAGTTGACCGCCACGGCCATTGCCTGGGGCCAACGCATCAGCGGGCACAGCGAATAACGAAGGCGCTGAGCCCATGCGCTCTGCACCCACTCACCGATTTTTCAGATTTAGAGGATTCATCATGAGCAACGTCGACCACGCAGAAATCGCCAAATTCGAAGCCCTCGCCCACCGCTGGTGGGACCGCGAGAGCGAGTTCAAACCCCTGCACGACATCAACCCGCTGCGGGTCAACTGGATTGACGAGCGCGTCAACCTGGCCGGCAAGAAGGTGCTGGACGTGGGTTGCGGCGGCGGCATCCTCAGCGAAGCCATGGCTCAACGCGGCGCGACCGTGATGGGTATCGACATGGGCGAAGCGCCATTGGCCGTGGCGCAGTTGCACCAGCTCGAATCCGGCGTGAGCGTGGAATACCGCCAGATCACCGCCGAAGCCCTGGCCGAGGAAATGCCCGAGCAGTTTGACGTGGTGACCTGCCTTGAGATGCTGGAACACGTGCCGGACCCATCCTCGGTCATCCGTGCGTGCTTCCGTATGGTCAAGCCGGGCGGCCAGGTGTTCTTCTCCACCATCAACCGCAACCCCAAGGCTTACCTGTTCGCGATCATTGGCGCCGAATACATCATGAAGCTGCTGCCGCGTGGCACCCATGACTTCAAGAAATTCATCCGCCCCTCCGAGCTGGGTGCGTGGAGCCGTCAGGCCGGGCTGACCGTCAAGGACATCATCGGCCTGACCTACAACCCGCTGACCAAGCACTACAAGCTGGCCAGCGATGTTGACGTCAACTACATGATCCAGACCCTGCGCGAGGAGTAAGCCTGTGAAGTTGCGAGCGGTTCTCTTCGACATGGACGGTACCCTGCTGGATACCGCGCCGGACTTTATCGCCATCTGCCAGGCCATGCGCGCCGACCGCGGCCTGGAACCGATCAACCCGCAGCACATCCGCGATGAAATCTCCGGCGGTGCGCGGGCGATGGTTGCCGTGACCTTTTCGATGGATCCTGAATCGCCAGGCTTTGAAGAGCTGCGCCAGGAATTCCTCGATCGCTACCTCAAGGGCTGCGCGGTGCACAGCAAACTGTTCGACGGCATGGCCGAGTTGCTGGAAGACATCGAGAAGGCCAAGTTGATCTGGGGTGTGGTCACCAACAAGCCCGTGCGCTTTGCCGAACCGATCATGCAGCAACTGGGCCTGGCCGAGCGCTCGGCCGTGCTGATCTGCCCGGACCACGTGAAGAACAGCAAGCCGGACCCGGAGCCGATGATTCTGGCGTGTAAGCTGCTCGACCTCGACCCGGCGAGCGTATTGTTCGTGGGCGATGACCTACGTGATATCGAATCCGGCCGCGATGCCGGTACGCGCACGGCGGCGGTCACCTATGGCTATATCCACCCGGATGACAACCCGCGTCACTGGGGCGCGGATGTGGTGGTGGATCACCCGCTGGAATTGCGCAAGGTGCTGGATAACGCGCTGTGCAGTTGCTGATGGCTCCCACACTCTAATGACCCATGAAGATTAAAAAATGTGGGAGGGGGCTTGCTCCCGATAGCTGTGGGTCAGTCAGTAAATGCAGTGACTGACACACTGCTATCGGGAGCAAGCCCCCTCCCACATTGGATTTTCAATGCACTCAAAATTGGTATTACCTACTGAATTTTGTCGAGGCTATTTATGTTTGATTATTCTGCCCCTCCAGAACTGCTCAAAGGCCGGGTCATCCTGGTCACCGGCGCCGGCCGCGGGATTGGCGCAGCAGCGGCAAAGACCTATGCCGCCCATGGCGCCACCGTGCTGTTGCTGGGCAAGACCGAAGCCAACCTGGCCCAGGTGTATGACCAGATCGAAGCCGCCGGCCAGCCGCAACCGGTGGTGATCCCGTTCAACCTGGAGACCGCCCTGCCCCATCAATACGATGAGCTGGCAGCAATGATCGAAAAAGAATTCGGCCGCCTCGACGGCCTGTTGCACAACGCCTCGATCATCGGCCCACGCACGCCCATCGAGCAGTTGTCCGGCGAGAATTTCATGCGCGTGATGCATGTAAACGTCAACGCGATGTTCATGCTGACCAGCACCTTGCTGCCGCTGCTCAAGCTGTCCCAGGATGCATCGGTGGTGTTCACCTCCAGCAGCGTCGGGCGCAAGGGGCGGGCGTACTGGGGGGCTTATGGTGTATCGAAGTTTGCTACCGAAGGCTTGATGCAAACCCTGGCCGATGAGCTGGAAGATGTAGCGGCAGTGCGCGCCAACAGCATCAACCCGGGCGGTACACGCACGAGTATGCGGGCCCAGGCGTATCCCGGTGAGAATCCGATGGAAAGGCCGGCGCCGGAAGACATCATGCCGGTGTACCTGTACCTGATGGGGCCGGACAGTGCTGGCATCAATGGGCAGGCGTTTGATGCGCAGTAAGCCCTGACACCCCGCAAAAAAATGTGGGAGCTGGCTTGCCTGCGATAGCATCACTGCGGTGTAACTGAAGCACCAAGGTGTCTGCATCGCAGGCAAGCCAGCTCCCACACTGCTTTGTGGTGTAGTCAAAAACTCAGTTTTTGACTACTTCTTCAAGGGTGAAACGGCCCAGCGGGTTCTGCAGGAAGTTGCTCACATTCTTGCGTGAAATATTGATGTACGGGCTGTAGTACAGGTCAATCCAGTTCACATCCTGTTTCGCCAGTTTCTGCAACTCGACATACATCTGCTCACGCTTGGCCGGGTCTGCCTCGACTCGCGCCGCAGCTACCAGCGCCTTGACCTTGTCGTTCTTGTAGCGGGTCATGTAGTTCTGGTTGGTGTCGTGGCCCAGCACGAAGGTGGTCTTCTGGTCCGGGTCGAGGATGTCGTTGGTCCAGTACATCACCGAAATATCGTACTCACCGTCCACCAGCATCTGCCAGCTTTGGGTCGGGTCGACCTTTTGCAGGTTGGCGGTCACGCCGACCTTGGCCAACTGGTCCTTGATGATCACCGCAATCTGCTCGTCGGCCTCGTTGCCGGCGTTGACCACGTAGTTGAGCTTCAAGTCCTTGGCACCGGCCTCTTCCAGCAGTTTCCTGGCCTCAGTCGGGTCATAAGGACGTTGCAGGTTGTTGGCGTAGTGGTACAGCGAGCCTTTGGGAATGTAGGAATACGCCACGGTGCCTTGACCGTAAGTGGCGGTTTTCACCAGCGATTGTTTGTCGATGGCCATGTCCAATGCCTGGCGCACCTGCGGCTTGGCGAGCAAGCCGTGCTCGTGGTTGATCAACAAGTGATCTTCACGGGTGGACGGGTCGGCGTGGATCACCACGTTCTTGTCTTTCTTCAGCTCTTCGACCCGCGAGAACGGTACGAAGATCGCCGTGTCGAGTTCGTTGTTCTGCACCATGCGCATACGGGTGTTGTCGTCGGTCACCGACACCCACTCCACGCCGTCGAGGCTGACGTTATTGGCCTGCCAGAAATTCGGGTTCTTCTTCAGGATGACCCGGTCGCCCTTGCGCCACTCTTCCACGGTAAACGCGCCGGACGTCACCGGGTTTTCCGAGTAGGCGTCTTCGCCCATCGTGTTCATGGCTTTTTCCGACAGGATCGACACCGTCGGCGACGCCAATTGCGAGAGGAAGGCCACCGCCGGGGTTTTCAGAGTGACCACCAGGGTCTTCGCATCGCTGGCCTTGGCGGTGTTGATCAGGCTGAACGGATCGCTCCACAACGACGCCTTGTTGTCGCGGATGCGCAACAGGCTGAACGCCGCGTCGGCCGCGGTGATCTTTGATCCGTCGGAGAACTTCGCTTCACGCAGTTTGAAGGTGTAGGTCAAGCCATCCTCGGATATCTCCCAGCTCTCGGCCAGGCCCGGTTCCATCTTGGTGCCCAGGTTATCCACGCGCACCAGGGTGTCGTAGACGTTGGCAAACACCCAGGTGTCGCGGTTTTGCGCGCTTTTGATCGGGTCAAAGGTGGTGCTGTCTTCACGGCAGCCGATGGTGAGAACACCAGCGGCCTGGGCCAGTCCTGCGGTCAGCGACCAGGCGGTCAGCGTAGCGGCGGCGAGCAACTTCAAGTGGCGCGATTGCATATCACAACTCCTTGTTAATGAATGGCAGAGGTCAAGGCAAAGGTTCTTCAAGCACGCAACTGTACCGATGCTCGTGCAGGAAATGGGTCGGCGGCAACACCGCGGAACACACGGCTCGCGCATACCGGCAACGCGGGTGAAACGCACAGCCTGTAGGCAGATTCAGTGGGCTTGGTGGCTCACCCGGCAAGGGGTGCGCGGGCAATGGCCGATGCGGGTCAATCTCGGGAATCGCCTCGATCAACGCCGCCGTGTACGGATGACGCGGCGTGGTGAACACCGCCTCCACCGGCCCTTCTTCGACGATCTTGCCCAGGTACATCACCGCCACGCGGTCGCACAGGCGCCGCACGATGGCCAGGTCATGGGCGATAAACAGGATCGCCAGGTTCATGCGTTGTTGCAGTTCCAGCAGCAAGTTGATGATCTGGCCCTGGATCGACACATCCAGCGCGGCCACGCATTCATCGGCAATGATCAGGCGCGGCTCCACCGCCAGTGCCCGGGCGATACCCACGCGCTGGCATTGGCCGCCGCTGAGGGAGCCCGGTTTGCGCCCGGCCAACTCGGGGCGCAGGCCCACCAGTTCCAGCAGCTCGTTGACGCGTGCCGGGATCTGCTCCACAGCCACCTTGCGCTGCACGCGCAACACCTCGGCGAGGGTTTCGCCAATACTGTGCCGGGGGTTCAGCGCGGCGTACGGGTCCTGGAAAATCATCGCGGTTTCATGGCGCAGGCGGGCGATGTCGATGGCGCTGCCGTGCGCCATATCGATACCGTCAAACAGCACCTGGCCGGCGCTGATCGGGTTGAGGTGCAAAATCGCCCGGCCCAGGGTGCTCTTGCCGCTGCCGGACTCGCCCACCAAGCCGAGGGTTTCACCGGCGGCAAGGTTCAGCGACACCCCGTTCACCGCCCTCACCCACTGCTTGTTCAGGCCGAGCAGGCCACTGCCGGACGCGGCAAAGCGCACCTCCAGGTCCTTGATCTGCAACAGGCTCATGGGCGCCCTCCCAGTGGATAGTGACAGGCCACGCGTGCGCCTTGGGGCAACAGCTCGGTGCATAAGGCCCCGGCCTGCGGGCAACGCGGATTAAAGCGGCAACCGTCAGGCAAGGCATCGAGCAACGGCGGCTGGCCAGGGATTGTGCGCAACAAGGCATGACCGCTGCTGTGGGCCGGCTGGCAGTCGATCAGCCCAGCGGTATAGGGATGTTGCGGCCGCGCCAGCAGCTCGTATTTGCTGCCGTGCTCGCACAGGCGCCCTGCGTACATCACCGCGATGGAATCGCAGGTTTGCGCGACCACGCCCAGGTCATGGGTGATCATGATGATCGACAGGCCACGCTGGTCGCGCAGGTCGAGCAACAGGCGCAGGATTTGCGCCTGCACCGTCACATCCAGGGCCGTGGTCGGCTCGTCGGCAATCAGCACTTTCGGGTTGCAGCCCAGTGCCACGGCGATCATCGCGCGCTGGCGCATACCGCCGGAAAACTCATGGGGATAGTTGTCGACCCGCGCCTGCGGGTCAGGAATCCCGACCTGGCGCAGCACCTCGATAGCCTGCAAGCGGGCGTCCTTTTTCGACGCACCTTGATGCAGGCGGATGCCCTCGGCGATCTGCTCGCCAATGCGCATCAGCGGATCCAGGTGGCTGCTGGGGTTCTGGAAGATCATGCCCAGTTGCCCGCCACGCACGGCGCGCATACCGGCGTCATCCAGTTGCAGCAGGTCCTGGCCGGCCAGGCGTACGGCGCCGCCTTGCACACGCAGGCTGGGCGATGGCAGCAGGCGCATCAAGCCGCGGCAGGCCATGGTCTTGCCCGACCCGCTCTCACCCACCAGGCCGAGAATCTCACCTTCGGCCAGGTCGAAGGACACGCGATCCACCAAGGTGACATCACGCCCGCTGTTGTTGGCGATCACGCTGAGGTCGCGCACTTGCAGCAGGCTCACGAGCGGTCCCCCAACACTTGCGCGACACCGTCGGCCAACAGGCTAAAGCCCATGGCCAGGGTCACAATGGCCAACCCCGGGAAGGTGCAGATCCACCAGGCCGTGGTGATAAAGGCTTGCCCCTCGGCCACCATCGTCCCCCATTCCGCGGTAGGCGGTTGCACGCCCAGGCCCAGGTAACTCACGGCGGCGCCGTTGAGCAGCACCAGCACCGCGTCGGACATGGAAAACACGATGGAGCCAAACAGGGCATTGGGCAGCAAATGCCGGAACAGAATGCGCCCATGGCCAAACCCCAGGCTCTTGGCAGCCAGGGCAAACTCGCTTTCCTTGAGCACCAGGATCTGCGAGCGAATCAACCGCGCATACGACACCCAGCCCACCAGTGCCATGGCGATATAAAAGCTCTGCAAGCCAGGCCCCAGAATGGCCATGATCGCCAGCATCAGCACCAGGAACGGGAACGCCAGCACCACATCGATCACGCGCATACAGAAACTGTCGAAACGCCCACCCACATAACCGGACACCGCGCCGACGAAAGTGCCGATGATGAACGGGAAGATCACCCCGACAATCGCCAGTTGCAGGTCGATGCGCGCGCCCCAGATCACCCGCGATAACACATCCCGGCCGTAATTGTCGGTACCCAGCGGATGGGCAAGGCTGGGCGCCAGCAAACTCATGTCGGTGTTTTGCGCGATGGGGTCAAACGGTGCGATCCACGGCGCAAACAGCGCCAGGGCCAGCCACGTCAACAGGATCAGCAGGCCCCAGGCGGCGGTCAGGCGGCCATTGCGAAAGCCAAAGCGCAGGCGCAAGCGCCAGGGTGCAATCAGTGGGCGGCTGCTCATTGCATCTTCACCCGTGGGTCGAGCGCTACCGTCACTATGTCGGCGACGAAGTTGACCACCACCGTGGCGCAGGCCAGCACCATCGCCACGCCCTGCACCACCATGTAGTCACGGGTGAAAATACCGCGCACCAGCAATTGGCCGATGCCCGGAATCGCAAACAGGCTTTCGATGACCACCGTACCGCTGATCAGCCAGCCGATGTTGACCGCCAGCAGGTTGACGGCCGGCACCAGCGAGTTGGGCAGTACATGCCGACGAAACACCGCAGCCTCGGACAAGCCTCGGGCCCGGGCGGCGGTGACATGATCGGCCTGCAGCTCCATCAACATACTCGCCCGCAGGTTGCGCACCAGCACCGCCGACAGCGCCAGGGCGATGGTCAGGCACGGCAACACCATATGGTGGGCCTTGTCCAGCCAGGTCCGCCCATAGCCAGACACCGGGAACAGGCCCCATTGCACGCTCAGCAGCAGGATCAGCATCAAGCCCAGCCAGAATGCCGGCATCCCCAGGCCGACCGTGGTGAAAACGCGGATCAGGTTGTCCGCCCAACCGCCTTTGTGGCGCGCCGCTACTGTCGCCAGCGGCACCGCGATCAGCAACGCCAGGGCCACGCTGCCCAGCACCAGCACCAGCGTCGGCTCGATGCGGGTAACGATCAGTTTCAGCGCGTCGACCTTGTACAGCAGCGATTGGCCGAGGTCGCCCTTGAGCAGGTTTTTCAGGAAGTAGAAGTATTGCAGCCACAAGGGCTGGTCGAGGCCGAACTGGGCACGGATTTTCAGCAGCGCATCCGGCGTACTGCGCGAGCCAAGCAAAGCCCGCGCTGGGTCGCCGGGGATCGAGCGCACCAACACAAAAGTGATCAGGCTGATGCCAAACAGCACCGGCAGCAGTTGCAACGGCCGGGACAGGACAAAACGGTAACGCGCCAGGTTCATCCGTCAGCCTCGGTTGCGAGCGAGAAAGTCCAGCAGCACCGGGAAGTACGCTTGAGGTTCCTCATAAAACGGCATATGGCTGCTATTGGGGAATACGTGCAGTTCGGCGTGTGTGGCGGCCAGCTTCATGCGCATGGCGCAGGCGGGGGTCAGTTCGTCGTGCTGGCCGGTAGTGATCAGGATCGGCATCCTGAATTCAGCCATCTCCTTGAGGCGGTTCCAGTCCTTGAGATTGCCGATATAAAGGAACTCGTTGGGGCCCTGCATGGTTGCGTAGGGCCCCATGTTCCAGTCGCCCAGGGAGCGTTTGAGCGGCTCCGGCCACTCGTCGAGGCGGCACACATGGCGGTAGTTGAGTAAGGTGATGGCGGCCTGGTATTGCGGGTGGTCGAGGGTGCCCATGGCTTCGTGGCGTTGCATCATGGCCACGGTTTCGCTGCCCAGGGCGCCTCGCAGGCGTTCGAGTTCCTGGGACAGATGGGGAATGTCGCCGACGGTATTTTCCAGGATCAGGCTTTTCAGCGCATCGGGATAATGGATGGCGTATTCGATACCGAGCCAACCGCCCCAGGAATGCCCGAGCAAATGCACGCGGCCCAGGCCCAGGGCTTGGCGCACGGTCTCGACTTCTTCGACATAACGGCGGATTTCCCACAGCGCAACATCGGTCGGTCTGGCTGATGCGCCCGTGCCAAGCTGGTCGAATGCAACCACTCGCAGGTTATGCGCTTTGAGCCAGCCATGAGCGTCACGCAGATAGTCACACGGCAGGCCTGGGCCGCCGTTGAGACACAGCAGCACTTCATCGCCTTCGCCAAAGCTGTAGACCACGAGGTTATGGCCGTCGACTTGTACGTTGTACTGCTGGTCGGGGGCAATTTCACGCCACATGCATACATTCCTTGTGTTGTATCGGCCTGGCGGGTAGCGGCCGTTTATCAGGTCAACACTACCGAGGATACCGTGCGTCCATAACCTAGTATTTCCTATAGGTTTGGCCTGGCTGTCCTTCGCCGGGGCGTGGCATTCTACTTGCAGCAAGTCGAGATTCAAATGAATTCGGGAGCAGAACGGATGCTGGCCAAGCTGACCGCCTTCAATAATCGCCTCATGCCGGGCAGGAGCCTGGATGAACAGATGGACAATACGTTTATTCTCGCCCAACAACTGGGCTTCGATGCGCTGGTGTACGACTACACGCCGGTGCCCATCGACCTCAATGGCACGCTGATTACCCCCTCGGTGTTGCAACTGCGCAACACACCGCCCGACTGGCACGCCTTATGGTGCAGCGAAGGGTTTTACCAGATCGACCCGGTGCAGCACCTGGCGTTGAGCACGGTATCGCCGTTTGTCTGGTCCTATGAAGCGAAAACCGAGACCGCCCTGCAAAAAATCATCGACCCGTGCCACGCCCCCGTTTCCTCGTACCTGCACGAACGTGAACTGACCTGCGGCGTCAGCGTGCCCATTCACTTGCCCCGTGGTGGCTTCGCATCGCTGACCGGCCTGCGCACCGGCAAGGCGCGCACGGTATTGAAGGACGCACAGCACACATTGGCCGACTTCAGCCTGATCACCCATGCCCTGCAGGAAGCGGCTTACCCGTTGTTCAGCAAGGAACTGCGCGCCTACCCGCACATCCACCTGACCAAGCGCGAACGCGAATGCCTGAAATGGGCCGCCGATGGGCTGACCGCCGCCGAAATCGCCACCAAACTGAGCCGCTCCCTGGCAGTCGTCACCCTGCACCTGGCCTCGGCCATGCACAAACTGGGGGCTAAGAACCGCGTCCAAGCGGTGGTGCGGGCCACGCATTACCGCTTGCTGGAAGGTTGAGTTTTCGCAAAAACCTAGCTGTTTTGCTAGTTACCTAAACTTTTTGTTCAGATTATCGTAACCCTGATCATTTTTTTCAGAGGGTACGAAATGGAATTCATCGAAAAAGTTCGCGAAGGCTTCGCACCCTTTGGCGCCTACCAGACCTGGTATCGCGTCACCGGTGACCTGGGCACGGGCCGCACGCCGCTGGTGATCATCCATGGCGGCCCGGGCTGCACCCACGATTACGTCGATGCCTTCAAGGATGTCGCCGCCAGCGGCCACGCGGTGATCCACTATGACCAACTGGGCAACGGTCGCTCCACGCACCTGCCCCACAAAGATCCTTCGTTCTGGACCATCGGCCTGTTCCTCGACGAGTTGAACAACCTGCTGGACCACCTGCAGATCAGCGAGAACTACGCGATCCTCGGTCAATCCTGGGGCGGTATGCTGGGCAGCGAACACGCGATCTTGCAGCCCAAGGGCCTGCGCGCGTTTATCCCCGCCAACTCACCGACCTGTATGCGCACCTGGGTCAGCGAAGCCAATCGCCTGCGTAAACTGCTGCCCGAAGGTGTGCACGAAACCCTGCTCAAACATGAACAGGCCGGCACTTATCAAGACCCGGAATACCTGGCGGCCTCGCGGATTTTCTATGACCAGCACGTGTGCCGGGTCAACCCATGGCCCGAGGAAGTGGCGCGCACCTTCGCCCAGGTCGACGCAGACCCGACGGTGTACCACGCCATGAGCGGCCCGACTGAATTCCACGTGATCGGCAGCTTGAAGAACTGGAACGTGATTGGCCGCCTGGACGCGATCAAAGTGCCTACCCTGGTGATTTCCGGTAGGCATGACGAAGCCACACCGCTGGTGGTCAAGCCGTTTCTGGATGAGATAGCAGACGTGCGCTGGGCACTGTTTGAAGACTCCAGCCACATGCCCCATGTGGAAGAACGCCAGGCGTGCATGGGGACCGTGGTGAAGTTTTTGGATGAGGTGTGTTCAATGCCGCACAAAGCCCGCAAGGCTGGCTAGATTCCAATGTGGGAGGGGGCTTGCTCCCGATGACGGTGTATCAGTCAATATCTTCAGTGGCTGACACACTGCTATCGGGAGCAAGCCCCCTCCCACATTTTTAGACCTCTGTGGTTTCGGGTTTTGCGGCTTTCTTCGAGGTATCCGCTACCAGAGGAATCTCCTTACCCTCTGCATCAAACAACTTCCCGCCCCGGTAATAATCCCCATCACGCAGCGCGGCCACGTCGCGAAAGCACAGGCTGCGCTCAGTCCCCGCCACAAACACTGACTGCTGGTCCGAGTTACCCGCCGTGAAGTGGTTGAACGCCAGGTTCAGCAGGATCGCCATGATTGCCGACGAACTGATGCCCGAGTGGAAGATGGTCGCGAACCAGCTCGGGAACTGATCGTAAAAGCTCGGCGCGGCGATGGGGATCATGCCAAAGCCGATGGACGTGGCAACGATGATCAGGTTCATGTTGTTGCGGTAATCCACCTTGGACAGCGTACGAATGCCACTGGCCGCGACCGTGCCGAACAACACGATCCCCGCGCCACCCAGCACCGAGGTGGGCACCGCCGCGATCACCCGCCCCATAAAGGGCAACAGGCCCAGCACCACCAGGAACACCCCGCCGGTGGCCACCACAAAGCGGCTCTTCACACCGGTCACCGCCACAAGGCCGACATTCTGGGCGAACGCGCTTTGGGTGAACGAACCAAAGATCGGCGCGAACATACTCGACAGCATGTCGGCGCGCAGGCCATTGCCCAGGCGCTTGGAGTCAACCTTGGTGTCGATGATCTCGCCCACTGCGAGGATGTCCGCCGAAGTTTCCACCAGCGTCACCATCACCACGATGCACATGGAAATGATCGCGGCCACATGAAAGGTCGGCATACCAAAGTGGAAAGGTGTAGGAAAGCCAAACATCGGCCCTTGCGTGACGCTGGAGAAGTCAGCCATGCCAAGCAGTACGGCGATTACTGTGCCGATCACCATTGCCAGCAGGATCGACAAACGCGAGATCGTGGCGCTACCGATTTTGCTCAATAGCAGCACCAGCACCAGAGTCAGGGCCGCGAGGCCGACATTCGACATGCTGCCGAAATCCGCCGCACGGCTGTTGCCGCCCATGGCCCAGCGCGCAGCCACTGGCATCAGCGTCAGACCGATAGTAGTGATCACGATGCCGGTCACCAGTGGCGGAAAAAATTTGGTAATGCGTGAAAACACCGGGGTGATCAACAGGCCGATCAACGACGCGGCCATCACCGCACCGAGAATTGCCGGAATACCTCCCGCACCGTCGCTGCCGACAATCGCCACCATGGTCGCCACACCCGCGAACGACACGCCCTGCACCAATGGCAACTGACAGCCGAAGAACGGCAGGCCAAGGGTTTGCAGCAACGTGGCCAAGCCACCGGCAAATAACGACGCGGCAATCAACAGACCAATATCCGCCGGCGACAACCCGGCGGCCTGGCCGACGATCAACGGCACGGCGACGATGCCGCCGTACATGGTGAGTACATGCTGCAGGCCGTAAGCCATGTTGGCGGCAACGCCCAGATTTTCATCTTCGGGCCGCTGCGGTGACGCCTTCGGGATAGTCATGGTGAGGGGTTCTCTGTTTTTGTTGTGCGCTCACTGTATGCAATATTCAGACTGTATGTCCATAGAGTTGTATACAATCAATCGAACAAGATACCCTCCCGCGGCGTTACAAAAATAATCCGGCCGTCATGAGCCAGAACGCCAAAGGACAAAAATAATGAAAAAGGCACTACAGGGCGCAACCGTTGCATTGACCCTTCTGGGCGGTGGTGAGGCTGTCGCGGTGGAATGGATGAACAACAGCGTAGGATTTCGCTACGGCCAGCACTTCACCAATCCGAACAACCCCGACGATTTCAGCAAGCGCATCTACAGCTTCACCCACGCCAGCGGCTACCGCTACGGCAGCAACTTCCTCAACCTCGATGTGTTTCTGTCCGATAGCCGTGACCCACGCAAGGGTACCGACCATGGCGGCAGCGAGGTGTATGCCGTGTACCGGCACCAGCTGTATGCCTCGCGCGTGTTCGATCTGCCGCCGGGCACCGGGTTGATCAAGGATTACGCCCTGACCCTGGGTTTCGACGCCAACCGCAACAACAACTTCGCCTCAGCCAAAAAGCGCGCGCTGGTGATCGGCCCGACCTTGAAGTTCAACACCGTCGGCGTGCTGGACCTGAGCCTGATGTACTACAAGGAAAAGAACCACACCGGCATTCCCGGCGCGCAAGAGTCGAATCACACCTTCGACGACACCTACATGCTTAACCTGACGTGGATGCGCCCGTTCGAGGTCGGCAACCACGCGGCGAAATTCCAGGGGTTTATCAATTACGTCGGGGAGAAAGGCGAGGACTATCATGGCCGCGATACCGCGCCGGAAGGGCTGATGCGTACTGCGCTGATGGTGGCGCTGCGGCCGGGTAAAAGCGTCAAGCCGAACCTGTACCTGGGGGTGGGCTATGAATACTGGCATAACAAGTTCGGCGTGGATGGTGGCCGTGGCAGCCGCACCTCAACGCCGACGCTGAACATGGAAGTCACGTTCTAACTGAAGAAACGCAAAAAAATGTGGGAGCTGGCTTGCCTGCGATAGCGGTGTATCAGTGCCAGATGGGCTAACTGACAGACCGCTATCGCAGGCAAGCCAGCTCCCACAGTTTGATCGTATTGTCAGCTCAGGCGCTGGCCAGTTCGGAAGTATTGCGCTTCGGCCGCGCCAGCCAATACCCCAACACCGCCAACGGCGCCGTCGCCAACATCACAATCACCGTGATCATCAGCGGTTGCTCGATCATCGACGACACCAACAAGCTGGCCAGGAAGCACAGGCCCAGTTGCAGGGTGTTTTGCAGGGCCGCGGCCTTGCCGGAGTTTTCGGCAAATGGCATCAGCGCATTCGCCACCACGATCGGGTAGCTGGCGCCGTTGCACAGCGCCATCAGGCAGAACGGAATCAGCAAGGTGGTCAGGGTCGGCACGCTCAAGGTGGCCACCAGGTACAACGCCACCATACTCAGGCAATAGGCGCCCAGCAACCACGGCAACAGGGTTTTGCCCGCCAGGTGCTGCAAGGCGCTGCGGCAACTGTAGCCGCCAACGAGAAACGCCAGGGTCGGCAGTACGTAGCTCAGGCCGATGTCATTCGGGCTGTAACCCATGCCGCCGAGGATGAACGGCGAGGCCGTGAGCCATGCGAAGAAGCTGGCCGAACAGGCGGCGAAAATCATCACGTTGCCGGTAAACACCCGCGAGGTGAGCAACTGTCCATACCCCAGACGCGTGGGTCCGCCCTTGTGCTCCACACGCTTGGGCAGGCTACGCAGGAACAAGGTCGGCAACAGCAGCAATAGTGACACCACCAGCAACACGCCGAAGATCGCCTGCCAGCCAAAGTGATTCAACACCATGGCACCCAACAACGGTGCAAGGGCCGGCGACAGCGACATCAACGGCATGATGCTGGCGAAGACGCGATGGGCCTTGTCGGCCGGGTAGCGATCAATCACCAATGCCTGCCAGCTCACGGCCGCGGCACACACACCAATCGCCTGTATAAAGCGCAGCGCCAGCAGTTGCGGGGTGGTCTCGACCCAGAACATGCCCAGGCAACCGAGCACAAACAGACTCAAGCCCGCGAGCAGAATGGGCTTGCGCCCCAGGCGGTCCGAGAGCGGCCCCCACACCAACTGCCCCACCGCAAAGCCGGCGAGAAAAATGCTCAAGCTGGCGCCCACCGCGCCAGCACCAATATTCAACTGCTCGCCCATGGCGCCAAACGCCGGCAAGTACATGTCCATGGCGAGATAGCCGAGCATACTCAGCCCCGCCAGATACCAGGTAAAACCAAAAGAATTTTTCATCGAAGCCTTGTAAAAACTGCCATCAAACTATTTGCTGACTGGCACCCATTATGAAGCTGACAAAATCTGTGTGAAGCGATAATAATTGGACACTCTCATCAATAAATTTGAAGGCAGCCCACATGTGGTCGGAATATTCTCTGGATGTGGTCGACGCCGTCGCCCGTCACGGCAGCTTCAGCGCCGCCGCCCAGGAACTGCACCGCGTACCGTCGGCCATCAGTTACACCGTACGCCAACTTGAAGAATGGCTGGCCGTGCCCTTGTTTGTGCGCCGGCATCGCGACGTGGAACTGACCCCCGCAGGCCGCCTGTTTATCGACGAAGCCCGCAGCGTGATGAAGAAAATGCTCGGCACCCGACGCTTGTGCCAGCAGGTGGCCAATGGCTGGAGCGGCCAGTTGAAGGTGGCGGTGGACTCCATCGTCAAACCCCAGCGCTGCCGCCAATTGGTGCTGGACTTCTATCGGCAGTTTCCCGAGGTGGAACTGCTGCTCGAATACGAGGTGTACAACGGTGTATGGGATGCGCTGGCCGATGAGCGCACCGACATCGTGATCGGCGCCACCAGCGCAGTGCCGGTGGCCAGTCACTTCAGCTTCCGTGACATGGGCCTGTTGAACTGGCTGTGTGTGGTCAGTGCCCGGCACCCCTTGGCGGCGGTGGAAGGCTTGCTCAGTGATGACCAATTGCGCCCTTTCGCCTCACTGTGCATGACTGACACCTCGCGCAATCTGCCCAAGCGTGACACCTGGACCCTGGATAACCAGCGCCGCCTGGTGGTGCCCAATTGGGCTTCGGCCCTGGATTGCCTACGCGATGGGCTGTGTGTAGGGATGGCGCCGGCCCATCAGGTATTGCCATGGATCGAGCGCGGCGAGTTGGTGGCGCTGCAATTGAGCCGGCCCTTTCCAGCCAGCCCATCATGCGTGGCGTGGGCGCAGAGCAAGCTTTCGCCGGCCATGGCGTGGTTGCTGGAATACCTGGGAGATACCGAAACCATGAACCAGGAATGGCTGAATGGCCCCTCCCTCTGAACCCCACACTTTGATTGCATTTCAATCCAGCAATCGGGTGATGGCACGTACGATCATTTCGACTTCCTTGCTGTGCAACGTCAGCGGCGGCAACAGGCGAATGATCTTGCCCCGTGTGACGTTGATCAGCAGCCCGTGCTCCTGGGCGGCACGTTGGGCCAGGTCGCGATAAGGGCTGGCCAGCTCAATCCCGATCATCAAGCCTTTGCCACGAATTGCCCGGACGTGCGGGTGCCCATCCAGCTCCATGCGCAAGCGCGCCAGCAAGTGTTCGCCCTGGTGTGCGGCGTTTTGCAACAAGCCTTGCTCATGAATGATATCCAGCACGGTGCAACCGACACGGCACGCCAGCGGGTTGCCACCAAAGGTGCTGCCATGACTGCCTGGGGTGAACAGCTCGGCGACGGCGGCGCGGGCCAGGCAGGCGCCGATGGGCACGCCATTGCCCAGGCCTTTGGCCAGCGTCATCACGTCTGGCACGATGCCTTCGTGCTGGAAGGCAAACCAGGTGCCGGTGCGCCCGATGCCGGTCTGGATTTCGTCGAGCATCATCAGCCAGCCGTGGCGCGTGCAGTGGTCGCGCAAGGCTTTGAGATAACCCACTGGCGCCACCACCACACCACTTTCACCCTGGATCGGCTCAAGCAGCACAGCTGCGATGCGCGTGCCGAACTGCGCAGTGATCACCTCCAAAGCCTGCATATCGCCAAAGCCTACCTTGATGAAATCCCCCGGCAGGCGCTGAAAGCCCAGGCGCACCGACGGCCCGTCGCTGGCGGCCATGGTGCCCAGCGTGCGGCCGTGAAAGGCGTTCTCCATCACCACCACCAACGGTTGTTCAATGCCTTTTTTCCAGCCATGCAAGCGCGCCAGTTTCAGCGCTGTCTCGTTGGCCTCGGCGCCGGAGTTGTTGAAGAACGCGCGATCGAGCCCGGACAGCTGCGCCAGGCGTTGGGCCAGCCGTTGTTGCCAGTCGATGCTGTAGAGGTTGGACGTGTGCAGCAGCAAACCGGCTTGTTCGCTGATAGCTGCCACCAGCCTGGGGTGTGAATGGCCAACATTGGTCACCGCCACGCCGGCGACAGCGTCCAGGTATTCGCGGCCCTGCTGGTCCCAGAGGCGCGTGCCCAGGCCACGGGTGAAGCTCAGGGCCAAGGGTTGGTAGGTGCTCATCAGGCAGGCGGCGGTCATGGTTGCGGCTCCAGTGCATCGTTGCGGTGATGGAAGTATCGTTAACCACCTGCGCTGGATAAACTGCGAATATCTGCAATGACTTTAAACCAGGGCTTGATAATGGATCTGTTCCAGGCAATGTCGGTGTACGTGAAAGTGGTCGAAACCGGCAGCATGACTGCCGCCGCGCAAGAATGCGGGATGTCGACCACCATGGTGGGCAACCATCTGCGGGCGCTGGAGCAACGGTTGGGCGTGAGCTTGCTCAAACGCACCACGCGTAAACAGAACCTGACCGAATTTGGCGGGCAATACTATCAGCGCTGCCTGGAAGTGCTGGGGCTGGTGGCGGACTCCGAACTGCTGGCCGAGCAGATCCACAGCGAAGCCCCTAAAGGCAGCCTGCGTATCACCGCGCCTCCCGTGTTCGGCACCGAACGCCTGGTGCCGGCCTTGAGCGAGTTTTCCCAGCGCTACCCGCTTATCGACCTGTACGTGGTGCTGGGCAATGAACGCATGGACCTGGTCGACAGTGGCTTCGACGTAGCGATCCGTCTCGGTGAACTGGGGACCTCCAGCCTGATCGCCCGGCCTATGCAGCCCTATACGCTCACCCTCTGCGCATCGCCTGCCTACCTGGCGCGACGCGGCACGCCGCAGACCCCGCAGGACCTGCAACAACATGACTGCCTGGCATTCGCCTACCCTGCGAACGACAACTGGCGTGACACCGACAAACTGTGGCGCATGAGCGAGGATGGCAGCGAGGTGGAGGTTCCGGTGGCGGGGTCATTGACCATCAACAGCTCGCAAGGCTTGCGCCAGGCGGCCGTCAACGGCATGGGCATCACGATGCTGGCCGACGCCTTGGTGCAACCGGACCTGGAGAGCGGCAAGCTGGTGGCCCTGTTAACCACGTATAAATTGCCCAGCCGCCCGATGCACCTGCTGTATCGCCATGACCGTTACCGCCTGCCCAAGCTGCGGGCATTCGTCGACTTCGTCATGGAAAAGTGGGCACATTAAAGGCCACGCCCAACGCCCGCAGACGCGCGGCGGTACGCTCGGCAGATACATGATGAATGCCCTGCCAACCCAAGGCGATAGCGGCCTCGGTGTTGCCGGCGACATCGTCGATAAACACCACTTCACTCGGTTTTATGTCCGGCAGGTGAGCGCGGATCTGATCAAGGCTGGCGTGGTAGATCGCCGGATCAGGCTTGATCAATTCCAACTCGCCGGACACGACGATGTTTCGAAAGAGTTGCAGGAACGGATAGTGGGCCCGAGCGTAGGGGAAGGTCTCCGCCGACCAGTTAGTAAGCCCGAACAATGGCATATCGGCTTTGTGCAACGCCTTGAGAATCGCCACACCGTCGGCTAACTCACCGCGCAGCATCTCGTGCCAGCGCTCGTAGTAAGCCTGGATCAAGGGTTCGTGATCGGGATGCAGGTCAATCAGGGTGCGGGTGGCTTCGGCCAGGGTACGACCGGCATCTTGCTCGGTGTTCCAGGCCTGGGTGCAGATGTTATCGAGGAACCACTGCCGCTCTGCCTCATCGGCGATCAGCTTGCGGTACAGGTGCTGCGGGCTCCAGTCGAACAGGACACCGCCGAAATCAAAAACTACTGCACGAATCGTCATCAGATCCTCCGTTGGCGTGGCTTGATAGCAGCTGGAGTCTGGCAGATCTGGAAGAGAGAGGCGCGCGCCGGGGCGTAAGAAGTGTCTGAAAAGACTCGGATCAACTGTGGGAGGGGGCTTGCTCCCGATAGCAGGGTGTCAGCCACTGAAGATAGTGACTGATACACCGCCATCGGGAGCAAGCCCCCTCCCACATTTTGGTCTGGATCAGACCTTAAGCTTGAATCAGGCCGTTGATTTTGACGGTCGGGTTCACGTCCGCGTCGTAATCCACGCCGTCAACTTCAAAGCCGAACAAGCGCAGGAACTCAGCCTTATAGCCGGCAAAATCGCTGATTTCGTTGACGTTGTCGTCGGTAACCTGGTTCCATAGCGCGGCCACGGCGTCCTGGACCTTCGGTTCCAGCTCGGCCAGGTCGGCGCGCAGGCGGCCATCGGCGTCGAGCTTAGGTTCTTTACCGTACAGGCTGTCCTTGAACAGGCCGTAGACTTGCTCGATGCAGCCTTCGTGGGTGCCCTGCTCTTTCATCACCTTGAACAGCAACGACAGGTACAGCGGCATGATCGGGATCGCCGAGCTGGCCTGGGTCACCACGGCCTTGAGCACAGACACGCGGGCGTCGCCCTTGAGCGCCGCCAGGTTTTCGCGCAGGGTCAGGACTTTCTTGTCCAGGTCTTTCTTGGCTTCGCCGATGGAGCCGTTCCAGTAGATGTCCTGGGTCAGCTTCTCACCGAGGTAGGTGAAGGCGGTGGTCTTGGCGCCTTCGGCCAACACATCGGCGTCACGCAGGGCATCGATCCACAGCTGCCAGTCTTCGCCGCCCATGACCTTCACGGTGCCGTCGATTTCTTCCTGGGTTGCAGGCTCAAGAGTGGTGTCTACCACTACGCCCTTGTCGGTGTTGATACCGCGCAGGGTCACGGCCTTGCCGATTGGCTTGAGGGTGGAGTTGTGCACCACGCCTTGCGGGTCGGTACGGCGTGGCGCGGCCAGGCTGTAGACCACCAGGTCGATCTTGCCCAGGTCTTTCTTGATGGTGTCGATGGTCAGGCGCTTGATCTCGTCGGAAAACGCGTCGCCGTTGATGCTCTTGGCGTACAGGCCTTTTTCCACGGCAAACTTCTCGAATGCCGCGCTGTTGTACCAGCCGGCGGAGCTCAGCTTGCCTTCTTCGCCTTCTTTCTCAAAAAACACGCCCAGGGTGTCGGCGCCACAGCCAAACGCAGCACTGATGCGCGCGGCCAGGCCGTAACCGGTGGAGGCGCCGAGGACCAGCACCTTCTTGGGGCCGCCTTCGATGACGCCATTCTTGGTTACGTAGTCGATCTGCTCTTTGACGTTCGCTTCACAGCCAACAGGGTGGGCGGTCACACAGATAAAGCCACGAACCCGCGGTTTGATGATCATAAAAATTTCTGCCTCTTCCAAGGTGCCGAAGGCCAATGGTGGCCATTCAACTTCAATCGTACCGGTCTATGACGTCCAAAAAACCGAAGCGTCACGATAGTCGCAAATCTTCTGTTCTCAAAATTCAATCCACAAAACGTCGAAGCCTGCACGGCAACGGTTACAAATTGTGCAGCGGCTTCACAATTTCACCCTATTTAAAAACGCCTGCCGGCGCCAGAAACCCCTATGATGACGACATTGTTTCAATATGTTTCGGCCTTGGAGCCTCGTTTCATGAGCAAAAATGCTGTCGGCAAAAAGCTGGTGTCCCTGGCGTGGGCACTCGGCGTTCTGCTGTTGATCTATTGTTTCCCGCGCAGTTGCCTGGTGTTTCTGCTGTTGGTGGTGTGCTGCGGCGTTTATGACTTCCTGCGTAACGGCCTGTACGACCGCGACACCATCAAGAAATACTTCATCGGCAACGGTCGCAATACCTGGGTGCTGGCACCGTTCAACACCCTGCTCGATCTGCTGAGCAGCCGCAACCGCCATGTCTATACGATGCAAGACCTGCCACCGGCCTGGCGCGAAGACCTGCAACAGGTGATCGACGACGCCATGGCCCGCAAGGATGAAATCATCGGTTACCTGGACGAACGCATGGCCGAGAAGAAACGCGGCATGTTGTTTTTCCAGTGGTACGGCCGCCCCATCGAGACCACGCTGGATATCCCGCAACTGCGCATGAAATTGCCATTCGTGAAGACCATCGGTGTCTCGGTATTCAACGAGAACCGTTCCACGTCCTTTCACTTCGGCCCCCTGCGCATGATGTTCCGCGTGCTCTACAACATGGCCCCGGCGCCCCACCACGAAGGCGTGTATATCCAGGTAGGCAAGCACAAGCACTACTGGCACGACGACCCGCTGTTTATCTTCGATGACACGCTGATGCATGCGTCCTTCAACAAAAACGACGCCAAGCGCTACTGCCTGTTCATCGACATCGTGCGCCCGACCTTGCTGCCGTCAGTGCTCAACGCCGTGATCGCAGGCTTTGCCGGGCTGGTCTTTACCCTGCGTCGGGTTTTCTACAAAAACTGGAAGCTGATTCAGTAAGTTCTGCGGCATGATGGTGCTGGACGGTATTTGCGCTGGGCCTCGCGCCTGAGGTAAATAACCGTCTCGTGCGACCTTAATTGGCGCTCACCATTCTCAAGCCATCGCCCCGAAACGGGCGCGGTGGCTGTGCTTTCAAGGAATCAGAATGCTCCAACGTCAAGTCATCAATGCCTCCGTCAGCCCCAAGGGCAGCCTCGAAACCCTGTCCCAACGTGAAGTGCAGCAACTGAGTGAAGCCGGCACCGGCAGCATCTACACCCTGTTCCGCCAATGCGCCTTGGCCATCCTCAACACCGGCGCGCATATCGACAACGCCAAGACCATCCTCGACGCCTACAAAGACTTTGAAGTGCGTATTCACCAGCAGGACCGCGGCGTACGCCTGGAACTGCTCAACGCCCCGGCCGATGCCTTTGTCGATGGCGAGATGATCGCCAGCACCCGCGAGATGCTGTTCAGCGCCTTGCGTGACATCGTCTACACCGAGAACGAGCTGGACAGCCAGCGCATCGACCTGAGCAACTCCCAAGGCATCACCGACTACGTGTTCCATCTGCTGCGCAACGCCCGCACGCTGCGCCCGGGTGTGGAGCCCAAGATCGTGGTGTGTTGGGGCGGCCACTCGATCAACACCGAAGAATACAAATACACCAAGAAAGTCGGGCACGAACTGGGCCTGCGCAGCCTCGATGTGTGCACCGGCTGCGGCCCCGGCGTAATGAAAGGCCCGATGAAGGGCGCGACCATTTCCCACGCCAAGCAACGCATCACCGGCGGGCGTTACCTGGGCCTGACCGAGCCTGGGATCATCGCCGCCGAAGCACCGAACCCCATCGTCAATGAGCTGGTGATTTTGCCGGACATCGAAAAACGCCTGGAAGCCTTCGTGCGCGTCGGCCACGGCATCATCATCTTCCCCGGCGGTGCCGGCACGGCAGAAGAGTTTTTGTACCTGCTGGGCATCCTGATGCACCCCGACAACCGCGACGTGCCGTTCCCGGTGGTGTTGACCGGGCCCAAACACGCCGCGCCTTACCTGGAACAGCTGCACGCGTTCGTCGGCGCCACCCTCGGCGAAGCGGCGCAGCAGCATTACCAGATCATCATCGACGACCCCGCCGAAGTGGCGCGCCAGATGACGGCCGGCCTCAAGGCAGTGAAGCAGTTCCGCCGCGAGCGTAACGACGCGTTTCACTTCAACTGGCTGCTGAAGATCGACGAAGGCTTCCAGCGCCCGTTCGATCCTACCCACGAAAACATGGCCAGCCTGCAACTGAGCCACGCGCTGCCGCCCCATGAACTGGCAGCCAACCTGCGCCGGGCGTTCTCGGGGATTGTGGCGGGTAACGTCAAGGACAAGGGCATCCGCCTGATCGAAGAGAACGGCCCGTATGAGATCCACGGCGACCCGGCGATCATGAAACCGCTGGATGAATTATTGAAGGCGTTCGTGGCCCAGCACCGCATGAAACTGCCGGGCGGCGCGGCGTATGTGCCGTGCTATCGCGTGGTGCAGTAAGCCAGCGGCGGTAGGTCATAGTTTGTATCTGTTTGGGGCGTAGCCAACGGTGTGAGGATCGAGCATTCGGACTAGGGTTTTACTACCGACTGACTCACACCTGCGAGCGACCTATGGACCAACGGATATTGTCCTCTGTCATTCCTTACCCTAAGGTAAGGAATATCACGATGGAGATCTTCACTATGGCTACCGCCACACTCACTTCAAAAGGGCAAATCACCATCCCTGTCCAGGTCAGGACAGCCCTGGGCCTGGAAACAGGCGACCGGGTGGAATTCGTCGAGATGGAAGACGGCAAGTTTTCCATGATCGCCGCCAGCAAAACCGTCAAGGACCTCAAGGGGTTGATCCGCAAACCCGCTCACACCGTGTCTATCGAAGACATGAACCGAGCCATCGCGGCCCAGGGAGCAACCGCTGGATGATCGGCCTGGATACCAACGTGCTGGTGCGTTATGTGACCCAGGACGACCCGGTTCAATCAGCTAAAGCATCCCAACTGATCGAATCGCTCACCGCCGCCTCACCCGGTTTTATCAGCCTGGTGACGCTTACGGAGCTGGTGTGGGTGTTGCAGTCCTGCTACCAGTCGGCCAAAAGCGACGTGGTGACGGTGCTGGAAACCTTGCTGCACACACGGGAACTGACCGTCGAGCACGCCGATATCATCTGGCAGGCCCTGCGCAGGTTCACCGCAAGCAAAGCGGACTTTGCCGACTGCCTGATCGAACGCTGTGGCCACGCAGCCGGTTGCGAGTACACCGCCACCTTTGATCTGAACGCGGCCAAGGCAGCGGGGATGAAACGGATCGGCTAGGCCGGCTTTTTTGTAGGAGCGAGCGTGCTCGCGAAAAACGCCAACGATTACGCGAGCACTCAGGGAGCACGCGGTGCCTGTGGTTTTTTCGCGAGCAAGCTCGCTCCAATGGGAGATGGCGTTGGGTCAGCGGACCCAGCCACCGATCTGCCAATGGTAGCCATCATTGCGCTGCACCCAGTGCGGGTGTACGTAACGATAACCCTGACGCACCGGTTCCCAATGGCCGTGCACTGCTACATAACGCCCGCCCTCCCAACGCCAGTAACCGCGTGACCAGATATAACCTTCGCGCACCGCCGGCTCGACTTCGATCACCTGCACCGGCGGCGGTTGCGGCGCCACCACATCAACGTACTCGTGTTGTACCGGCCTGCGCTCATGCACAACACGCTCTTGCACACACCCGGAAGCGGCGACCACCATGGCGGCCAATGCTGCATAACGTAGCAACATACAAAACCCTCGGGCGCGAACGCCCAACACCTGCATCAGAAAGAATTCCTTCCTTTGTTGCAGCCGGGCCCTGCTTGGGCCTGGGTTATTTTTAACAGGAGATGTCTGTCAGATTGCTGAACCTGTAGACCTTTAACGTGCCTCCCGGCGACCGCCACGGTGATGAACCTTCATACCGGACCAAAACGTCCCAGCACAGCCTCGACAAAGCACCGCAACTTGGCAGTGCGCTGGCGGTTTGCGGTGTAGACCAAATGCATCGACCGGCTTGGAGCCTCAAACTCCGGTAGCACCCGCACCAACTCGCCACTCGCCAACGCCGTTCGCAGAAAGTCTTGCGGGCCGAGCACAATGCCAAAACCATCCAATGCCGCCGACATCAATGCCCGGCTTTCATTGATGAGCAAACGACTGGCCACTCGTACCTTGTAGGAAACCTTGCCCTGGAAGAACACCCACTCTCGATCCGCCGGACGCGATGAAAAGGCGTACCCCAGGCACTCATGACGCTCAAGATCCGCCGGCTTCTGAGGTGTGCCTCGCGCCATCAGGTAAGCCGGTGCAGCGCAGGCCACCAACCGATAAGGTGCCAGGGGTCTCGCTGTCAGGCCGCTCGTGCCCAACGGACCAATGCGAAACGCGGCGTCGTAGCCCTCCTCCACCAAGTCGACGAAACGATCCGTCAGGTGCAAATCGAGTTCTACCTGTGGGTTGTCACGTAAAAACCCGGTGATCAACGGCATCAAGCTGTAGGAGCCAAAGGTCACCGGGGCGGTGACCTTCAGCTTGCCGCGCGGCGTGTCGTTCATGACCTGTGCCAGGGAGTCGGCGGCCTCGGTCTCCGTCAGGATATGCTTGCAGCGTTCGTAATACTCCACTCCCAGTTCAGTCAGGCTTTGTCGACGCGTAGTGCGGTTGAGCAATCGCGCACCCAAACGTTGTTCCAACGCGGTGACATGCTTGGCCACCATCTGCGGCGACATGCCCAAGCGTTCGGCGGCCCTCGCATAGGAGCCCAATTCAGCGGCTATCACGAAGGCGTTCATGCTTGATAGGCGGTCCATCATTCCCAACTCCCAGTAACAACACCCACACCGAAATGCTGATTTATCACGTTATGGTTGCCAATCATCATAGCCACTTCCTACTTCCACTGGAGCAAGCACATGAAGATTGGCGTGATTGGAGCAGGTTTTATCGGGCGTGCCGTGGCGCAACTGGCGCTTGCCGCCGGGCATAAGGTGATGTTGAGCAACTCCCGCGGCCCACACACCATGAGCAGCGTGGTGAGCGGCATACTCGGCGTACAAGTGGGCAGCGCGGATGATGCCGCCAGGTTTGGCGATGTGGTACTCGTGGCGACTCCGCTGGAGCACTACCGCAGCGTCCCTGCCCAATGGCTGGAGGGCAAGACGGTGATGGACGCCAACAATTACTACCCCGATCGCGATGGGCATATCCCGCAACTGGACCGGTTTGAAACCACCACCAGCCGATTGCTGGCCGACCATTTGCCGCAATCACACGTGGTAAAAGTATTTAATGCGATCTTCGCCCCAGACCTGACGCAGGATGCCCGCCCGCGCGGCGCTCCTGACCGCCGCGCGTTGCCAGTGGCAGCAGATCACGCTGCGGCAAAAGCGCAAGTGATTACGTTACTCGACGAACTGGGCTTCGATGCCGTGGATGCCGGAGGGCTGGATGAAAGCTGGCGATTCGAGCGGGCTAAACCGGCGTATTGCGTACCCCTGAACCAAGCGGGCTTGAAGGCTGCGCTGGCAGCGGCCGAGCGTACGGTTGAGCTGCCCCCGGTGGAGCGACACCCGCCGCGCGCCTGATCGTTCACGCACAAAAAAGCCCGCTGACCGTCACCGGTTCAGCGGGCTTTTTCGTAGGTGTTGCTTACAGCGCCAGGTCAGACGCCGGCTTGCTCGGCTCAGCCGCAGGCTTGGCAGCCTCGGTAGCCTGTGGAGCAGCCAGTTGCGGGATCGCTGGCGGTGGTGTCAGTTGCAGCACACCGGCCGTGTAGGCCCATTCCTTGGCAACAGCTTCAGGGCTGTCGTTCAGCTTGGTGCCGTAGCTTGGCACGATCTGGTGCAGTTTTTCCTGCCAGGCCGGGCTTGCTACCTTGTCCTTGAAGACTTTTTGCAGCACGGTCAGCATGATCGGAGCCGCGGTGGACGCGCCTGGCGATGCACCCAACAGGCCGGCAATGGAGTTGTCAGCAGAGCTGACCACTTCGGTACCGAGTTTCAGCACGCCGCCCTGCTCTTCGTCACGCTTGATGATCTGCACGCGCTGGCCGGCTTGCCACAGGCGCCAGTCGGACTGCTTGGCGTTCGGGAAGTACTCTTGCAGCGCCTTGAAGCGGTCGTCGTCCGACAGCATCAGTTGGCCGGCGAGATACTCGACCAGTGGGTATTCACGAATACCGACTTTGGTCATGGGCCAGATGTTGTGGGTGGTGGTGCTGGTCAGCAGGTCCAGGTACGAGCCTTCTTTCAGGAACTTGGTCGAGAAGGTTGCGAATGGGCCAAACAGGATCACGCGCTTGCCATCCAGCACGCGGGTATCCAGGTGCGGAACCGACATCGGTGGCGAACCGACCGAGGCTTTACCGTAGGCCTTGGCCAGGTGCTGCTCGGCGATTGTCGGGTTCTCGGTCACCAGGAACGAACCACCGACCGGGAAGCCAGCGTATTCCTTGGCTTCCGGAATGCCCGACTTCTGCAGCAGGTGCAAGGCACCGCCGCCGGCGCCGATGAACACGAACTTGGCGTCGGTTTCAGTTTTGGTGCCGTCTTTGAGGTTTTTGTAGCTCACACGCCACGAACCGTCGTCGTTGCGGGTGATGTCCTGCACTTCGCTCGACACCTTCAAGTCAAACTTCGGCGTGGTTTGCAGGTGAGCGACGAACTGGCGGGTGATCTCGCCGAAGTTCACGTCGGTACCGATCGGGCTCCAGGTGGCCGCGATTTTCTGGCTCGGGTCACGCCCTTCCATCATCAGCGGAACCCACTTGGCGATCTGCGCCGGGTCTTCGGAGTACTGCATGCCGGCAAACAACGGGCTGGCCTTCAGGGCTTCGTAGCGCTTTTTCAGGAACTTGATGTTGTCATCGCCCCACACAAAGCTCATGTGCGGTGTGGAGTTGATGAACGAACGCGGGTTCTTCAACACGCCCTGCTGAACCTGCCAGGACCAGAACTGACGGGAAATCTGGAACGCTTCGTTGATCTCGACCGCTTTCGGGATCTCAACGTTGCCGTTCTTGTCTTCCGGGGTGTAGTTCAGCTCAGCCAGGGCCGAGTGACCGGTACCGGCGTTGTTCCAGCCGTTGGAGCTTTCTTCGGCCACGCCATCGAGGCGCTCGACCATCTCCATCGACCAGTCCGGTTCCAGCTCATTGAGCCAGACACCCAGGGTCGCACTCATGATGCCGCCGCCGATCAGCAGCACATCGACTTTCTTTGCCTCTTCCGCGTGAACGGACGTGATCCCCATCGACAAAGCCAGCCCCAGCAGGGCAGTGTTTACTTTTTTAAACATCAGTAGCACCTATGATAAAACGCCATCCGCCCTACCGCCCCCGATCATGAGTAACCCTCGTTCACGCTACGTCAGGCAACGTACCGCGGGGTCTGCACATTCACATGAAGGCTGCAGGGTGGGCACACAAGGCCGATGGATCGACCTCACTGTTATGTCCCTTCTGCGCTGACTTCTTATCGTTATTGGCTTCAGCTACCTGGGCGACAGCCAACCGCTGGGACGTATACGGGTGTACGCACCAGGGAAAGACTAGACCAAGACGGCGCGCAGAATATCACGCTAAACAGCGTTTATGCGCCGTTTGGCCAATTGACAGCCCTAAATCGCGGGTTTTAATGCGCCGGTGTCAAGCCTGACAGCCGCGACCTGCGGTCACAGGCCTGGAACTCTCACGCAAATGGCGGTTCTAGACACCTTCGCCGTTGCCTGCGTAGCATCGGCAGCTGTCCTTCGTGCACACCTTCCACACAGAGTTACCCATGACTACCCAGCAAACACCCGGGCACGTACTGCCCGCGCGCAGCGCCGCGAAAATGGAAGCGGCCATGGCCGTAGGCGCCTTCGCGATCGGCACCGGCGAATTCGCCATCATGGGCCTGATGCCCGACATCGCCCAGAACCTGGGCCTGAGCGAACCGCAAGTCGGCCACGCCATCAGCGCCTACGCCCTGGGCGTGATGGTCGGCGCCCCACTGCTGGCCATCCTCGGCGCCAAGCTGCTGCGCAAACACATGCTGCTGTTACTGATGGGCCTGTACGCGCTGGGCAACTTCGCCACCGCCTTCACCCCCACCTTCGGCTCGCTGGTGGCCTTCCGCTTTATCAGCGGCCTGCCCCACGGCGCCTACTTCGGCATCGCCGCCGTGGTCGCCTCCAGCATGGTGCCCACCGACAAACGCGCCGGCGCCGTAGCCCGCGTGATGATGGGCCTGACCCTGGCCATGCTGCTCGGCAACCCCATCGCCACCTTCCTCGGCCAACACCTGGGCTGGCGCTCGGCGTTCGCCCTGGTCAGCGTGATCGCCCTGCTCACCATCGCCCTGGTCTGGCAATTCGTGCCCCACCGCCACGACGAACAACGCAGCGACCCGCGCAAGGAACTGCGCGCCTTCACCAAACCCCAGGTCTGGATGGCCCTGTCCATCGGTGCAATTGGCTTTGCCGGGATGTTCTGCGTATTCAGCTACCTGGCGCCGACCATGCTCGAAGTGACCAAGGTCTCGCCGCAATGGATCCCCTTCGGCCTCGCCGCGTTCGGCGTCGGCGGTATCATCGGCAACATTGCCGGTGGCAAGCTGTTTGATCGCATGCAGTTTCGAGCCGTAGGCTTGATATTGGTGTGGTCGATGGCCGTGCTGCTGTTCTTCCCCTTCGCCGCCTCGTCGCTATGGGGCGTGCTGCTGAGCATGGGGTTGGTTGGCACTATGGTTGCGCTGGCAGCACCGTTGCAGATTCGCCTGATGGACATTGCCCACGAAGCGCCAAGCCTGGCGGCAGCGTCCAACCATGCCGCGTTTAACCTGGCGAATGCGTTGGGGCCGTGGTTTGGTGGGATGGCCATCACTGCCGGTCTAGGCTGGACCAGCACCGGCTACATCGGCGCCGCAACAGCCCTGGTCGGCCTGGGCCTCTACCTGATCGCTCGGCGTCTGAAAGGCGGCCACTAACGCCACAAGTTTTGCGCCGATCATAGATCCAATGTGGGAGGGGGCTTGCCCCCGATAGCAATGGGCCAGTCAACACACCACTGACTGACCCCCTCCTTCAATCATCATGCAACAACCCCGAACCATACTCCCCATAACTACTCCCCAGCCCACTGCCGCCAAAATTCATCTTGGCGGCTTTGCTGGGGCTGTGGTCCCCAAACGACTGGCATCCGCCTGAAAAGCACGGGTCACTGCTCACGGCTGGTGAAGATGAACAAGCACTCAACATCAACGTGCCGGTGATCATCACGACTTTGACGAGGTTCGAGATCATGGTTTCAACTCCCTATGGGCTGGAGGCGCTGGGGTCCTCTCTTGCAGGCAATCGTAGACCTCAACTGCGCAGGGAATTATGAAACTTTGCTGGGGGACAGCATGAGTTCAGGTTGCCGCCTTGGGTAAGGCGGCAGGGTTGGTTGTCAGGCTTTGACTGGGGCGGTGACAGGCGCAACCTGCTCCTGGGCTCGGTCAACCAGCAGCGAGCTCAACTCGATTAACTGCTGAATGCCTAGGGCGATGGCGCGCTGGGAATCGTCGAGGTCGAACGCCAAAGTGGCGGCCATTTCGTTGGCGGCTGCGAGGTTTTCGGCGGCGTTAGCCAGGAGGGTTTCGGGGTCGAGGGTTGGGTTTACGAGGAATAGGTTGTTGCTTGGACATTCGATGGACGATTTACTTTGATCAAGTGAAGGACTGCGAGTGTCGTGGTGCATGGGCGAAGCTCCAATATTCGGGAGTTAAAAACGCCTTAGCAATACGGACTTCCACCTCCGGCCACTGGGTATTCAGCGGCTTGACGAGATTAGCTATGGATGATCCAGGGGGCAAGCCGAAAAAGCGTAGGATATTTCCTGGAAATCCTGACCTATTCCCATAGATCACTCTGTCGCTTCATACGTTGCACCGATGAGGGCTTGGACAAAATATTTTTAAAGGCATTAATTTGTTAAAGGCTTCCAGACCAGATTTCTGCGTACCATTTTTTGCACCTTTCATGCTGTAGAAGCCCCTACTGAGTACCGGCATTGAGTGCGCACATTTTGAATATCGATCAAGTGCCCGTTTTCTTGACGCATCGAAAAACACAAAGTATTTTTCAGCTCCCCTCCTTTTCGGCTACCTCTGCCGTGCACCGCCCAGGCGTTAACTCGCGAAGCGGTCATACAGATGCCGACACTTACACGGCCGCTATTTACCGGCGAGCCTCTATTTAGATATCAAGTGTATAAGGTTGATTTCATGATTATTCGTCAGGCAAGTGCTGCCGACTATCCGCAACTGCTCGACATTTGGCTGCGATCCGTTCGCGCCACTCACCACTTTCTTCAAGAGTCCGACATAGATGCGCTGCTTCCGCAGCTCCGCGACATCTATCTACCCGTTGTTGACGTATGGGTTGCGGTAGACGTGAAAGACAACCCGCTTGGCTTTATTGGACTCAACCAAAGCCACGTAGAAATGCTCTTTATTGATCCTGATCTTCGCGGCCAAGGTATGGGCCGTGCACTACTAAATCACGTTCGCAGTTCGCGCTCTACGATGAGCGTTGACGTAAACGAGCAAAACCCCCAGGCGGTAGGCTTCTATCTCCATTACGGGTTCGTTCAAACAGGCCGCTCTCCTTTGGATGGTGAAGGCAGGCCGTTCCCGCTACTACACATGAACTTATCCCGCTAAGAGCACGATAAAGAATCGGCCCTACACATTCGTGTAGGGCCGACTCACAAGTAGTGAAACCAGGCCCCCAGGACCGAAAAGAGGCCGTGCGTTCGGGAAAAGGGGACCGGGAAACGGGGACAGATTTATTTAATATTTGGGGCTCGCGCCACCCAATCAACACCCAGCCCCCTCCGACCCATTCCTGATAAACTGCCCACCCTTCGCATTCTCCATCCAAGACTCCAATGCCTTCAGCCATAGCTCCACCGAAAGCCCTCTCCCGCCGCTTCTCCGTCGCCCCCATGATGGACTGGACCGACCGCCACTGCCGGTTCTTCCTACGCCTGCTCTCCAAACACGCCCTGCTCTACACCGAGATGGTCACCACCGGCGCTATCCTCCACGGCGATCACGACCGCTTCCTGCGCCACAACGAAGCCGAGCACCCGCTGGCGCTGCAATTGGGCGGCAGTGTTCCGGCTGATCTGGCCGCCTGCGCCCGTATGGCCGAAGCCGCCGGTTACGACGAAGTGAACCTGAACGTCGGCTGCCCCAGCGACCGCGTGCAGAACAACATGATCGGCGCGATCCTCATGGCGCACCCTGCCCTGGTAGCGGATTGTGTGAAGGCGATGCGCGATGCGGTATCGATCCCGGTGACGGTGAAGCACCGTATCGGCATCAATGGCCGGGACAGTTATGCCGAGCTGTGTGATTTCGTCGGGACGGTAAAGGATGCAGGTTGCACCAGTTTTACCGTGCATGCGCGGATTGCGATTCTGGAGGGGTTGTCGCCCAAGGAGAACCGGGACATTCCGCCGTTGCGTTATGACGTGGCGGCGCAGTTGAAGCGGGATTTTCCGGAGTTGGAGATTAATCTCAATGGCGGCATCAAGACGTTGGAGCAGTGCCAGGAGCATTTGCAGACGTTTGATGGGGTGATGTTGGGGCGGGAGGCTTATCACAATCCGTATTTGCTGGCCGAGGTGGATCAACAGCTGTTTGGCAGCACTGCGCCTGTCATCACCCGCGCCGAGGCGCTGGCACAGTTGCGCCCGTATATAGCCGAGCACTTGGCAACAGGTGGCTCGATGCATCACATCACGCGCCACGTTCTGGGGCTGGGAACCGGTTTCCCGGGGGCGCGTAAGTTTCGGCAATTGTTGTCGGTGGATATTCATAAGGCGGTGGATCCGTTGGCGTTGCTGGATCAGGCGGGGGAATTGTTGGAGGGGCGGTGACGGGTTGGGTGTCAGTGGGGATATTTGGGGCTGACAGACCGCTTTCGCGAGCAAGCCCGCTCCCACAGTTTTGAGCGATGTGTGTCAGGTGAATGTCAGTGGCTGGACTGGCGTTATCGCAGGCAAGCCAGCTCCCACAGTTTGACTGATGGGGGTCAGGTGAATATCAGTGGCTGGGCTGGCGTCATGCAGGCAAGCCGGCTCTCACAGTTTGATTGGGGTGGTCATCGGGCAGTTGGGTTGAACCTGCCAGCGATTTTGCCCTCCTATTGAACACCACTGCCGGTAATTCAAACGGCCGTTTCCAGGTTATTGCCCTCGCAAACGACCTAACGCATTTGCGCCCTTGAGCGCCTGCCAGCGCTCGGGTAATGTCATCAGACCCACAGGACAGAGCACGCCCATGACTTCCAAGCTGGAACAACTCAAGCAATTCACCACCGTCGTAGCCGATACCGGCGATTTTTCCACCCTCGCCAAGCTCAAGCCGCAAGACGCTACCACCAACCCTTCCCTGCTGCTCAAGGCTGCATCGATTCCAGGCTATGCCAAGCTGCTGGATGAGTGTGTACAGGACTGCAACGGCGATGTGGGCCTGGCCAGTGACCGCTTTGCGGTGGCGGTGGGTCAAGAAATTCTCAAAGTAGTGCCGGGCCGTATTTCCACCGAGGTGGATGCGCGCCTGTCGTTCGACGAGGCGGCCATTCTCAAGCGTGCGCACCGTCTGATCGACCTGTACGACAAAGCTGGCGTTGGCCGTGACCGTGTGCTGATCAAGATCGCCTCCACCTGGGAAGGCATCCGTGCCGCGGAGAAGCTGGAAAAAGAAGGCATCCAGACCAACCTGACGCTGTTGTTCTCGTTTGCCCAGGCCGTGGCCTGCGCCGAAGCCGGTGTGTTCCTGATTTCGCCATTCGTGGGCCGTATCTACGACTGGTACAAGAAGGCCAACGGCAACGACTACACCGGTTCCGATGACCCGGGCGTGCAGTCGGTGACGCGCATCTACAACTACTACAAGGCCAATGGCTACAAGACTGTGGTGATGGGTGCGAGCTTCCGTAACCTGAGCCAGATTGAAGAGCTGGCCGGGTGTGACCGCCTGACCATCAGCCCGGACCTGCTGGAGAAGCTGGCGGCAGATGACGGCAAGCTGGAGCGTAAATTGTCGCCAGGCCATGCCGGTGAGGCTCGTGTGCATATGACTGAAGCGCAGTTCCGTTGGGAGTCCAACGAGGATGCGATGGCGACTGAGAAGCTGGCAGAGGGCATTCGCCAGTTTGCTCGCGACCAGGAGAAGCTGGAGGCGTTGTTGTCGGCCAAGCTGTAAAGGCAGATAGCAGCAGAAAGGGCGGCACCTGTGAGGGTGCCGCCCTTTTTTGTGTGCGCCAGCCTCAAGCCAGTCGCAGATCAACTGTGGGAGGGGGCTTGCTCCCGATTGCGGACTGTCAGTTGGATATGTGCCGACTGATACACCGCTATCGGGAGCAAGCCCCCTCCCACATGGGTATGTGTTTGGTCAGAGAAGCCGTCAGTGGCGCTCGAGGGCGTTGACCAGGTCGTGGAAGGCTTCGCGGTTGGACTCGTTGAGGCCCATGAGGATCTTGTGCGCTTCCAGCACCTTGACCCGTACGATCTCTTCGGACTGGTCTTGCGACGGCAGGTCGGTGAGGCATTCCGGGCAGGGAATTGGGCGGTCAACGATGTTGAACACCTGGTCGAAGCCCATCGACTGCAACAGACGGGTGATGTCTTCGTGGGTGGTGACGACCGTCGGCAACAGGCCGACCTTCTGCCGAGACAGAATCGACAGCTTGGCCAACAGCCCCAGAGTGGTGCTGTCGATGCTGCGGGTTTCGGTCAGGTCGATCACGATCGCCGAGAAGTTCAGCGCTGTGAAGATCCGCTCAATCGTCGCATCCAGGGCCGAACACAAGGTCAGGCGCACTTCACCGACAAACTTCAGGACGAAGGTCCCGTCTTGCTCGGCGAATTGGATTCTTCCGGTACTCATCAAAGATTCCTGCTCAACACCAATAGGGCGATATCATCCGGCATCTCCCCTAGCGTGGCCAATCCAAAAACCTGCCGCAGACCATCCAGGCTGCCGCCCGCCGACTTGACCTTTTGGGGCAAGGCGGCTTCTTTCTCTTTGAGTGTAGGCTCTGGAAGAAGGTCCAGGATGCCATCGGACATCAGCGTCAGGCTGAAGGTCGGCGGCAGTTCCAGGATGTGGTCTTCGTAGGTGGCTTCGTTGAACAAGCCCACCGGCAGGCCACGCCCTTCCAGGTAGCGCACACTGTCAGGAGTGTACAAAACAGGCATCGGCAGGTGACCGCCAATGCTGTAGGTCAAAAGACCGGTTTCTTCGTCGATCACGCCGCCGACCATCGTCACGTGCTTGCCCAGCTTGCAGCTGATCAGGCCCCGGTTGATGTGGCCCAGCACCTCGGAAGGGGTGAACTCCGGCAAGGTGCCATTGCGCTTGGACTCGAACAACAGCCGCGTGGTCATGAACTTCAACAACACGGTCACAAAGGCAGAAGAGGCGCCATGGCCGGAAACGTCGGCCAGGTAGAACGCCACGCGTCGCTCATCGACGCGGAAGTAGTCGACAAAATCACCCGACAGGTACAACGACGGGATGATCTGGTGGGCAAACTTGAACTCGTCGATGCTCCAGGGGCTCACCGGCAGCATGTTCATCTGCACCTGGCGACCGGCGTTCTGGTCTTCCTGGAGCAGATTCAGGCTGGCTTCGAGCTCGCGGTTGGCGGTCTCGAGCTTTTCGCGGTAGCGCTGGTTTTCCAGGAGCAGGCGGGCACGGTCCAGGGCGCGGCGCACCGAGTGCTCCAGCACGGCCAGGTCTTCCAGGGGCTTGATCAGGTAATCGGCAGCGCCCAGGCGCAGGGCTTCGACAGCGTCGTTCATGACACCGGCACCGGACACGACAATCACCGGCGTTTGCGGGGCAAGCTCGGTCACCTGGCGAATCAGCTCCAGGCCGCCCATCTGGGGCATGCGCAGGTCGCAGATCACAAGGTCGGGCTTGTCGCGCTCGAATACCTGGAGACCCTGTTGGCCATTACTGGCCTGCAGGACGCTGAAGCCACTGTCTTCCAAGTAGGCCGCGAGGCTCGCGCGCACTACTTCGTCGTCATCGATTATCAGCAGCGTGGCACTGGTTTTTTGCATGTGGGCAAACGGCGCCAGAATTAGGTTGGCGTAGGCGGCTCGGCAATGGCCGGGCTCACGTACTGGATTCGCTTTCTAGCCTCTCTGTCCTACAAAGCATTGGGATTTCGCCCATGCACAACGGTAAAGCAGAGGTGCCCTTCTAAGGCGCAGACGGTACTCCCATCCGTGAGGGGTTTCAAGCTCATGGCGATGGTCGCCGGGCGTCTTTACCCTGCAAATCACCGGGAGTTATAAGAACCGCTTGGACCACAACACAAAGTAAGGTTGGAGCACGCATAAAAAAAGGCGACCATCAAGAGGTCGCCTTATTTCATTTCAAGATGTCACGGCTTAAAAGTCGTCGACAACCTTGCCATCCTTGACCTTGAACTCACGGTTCTGCAGGTAGGCGTTACGGATAAAGGTGTACTTGTCGCCGCTGATCAGCTTCTCGCTGTCGAGCAGGCTGGCGCGCACGTCAACGACGTTGAGGCCGAAGGTACTGTTACGCCAGCCGATGTCGTTCATGTAGCGGTACGGCTGGGTGTAGCTGTCGACGTACTTGGACGGCGCATCACGCAAGGTGCTTGGGCCCAGCAATGGGATCATCACGTAGGGGCCGCTGCCGACGCCCCAGTAGCCGAGGGTCTGGCCGAAGTCTTCGTCGCTGCGCTGCAGCCCCATTTTGGTGCCGACATCGATAAAGCCCAGCACGCCAAAGGTGGTGTTGACCAACAGGCGAGCAGTGTCGACGCCTGCATTGTGCGGCTTGAGTTGCAGCACGTTGTTGGCCAGGTTGCCGACATCGCCGATGTTACGGAAGAAGTTGTGAACGCCGTCCTGCACAAACTGCGGGGTGACGAACTGATAGCCCTGGGCGATCGGCTTGAGGGCGTAGGTATCAACGGTGTCGTTAAAGGTGAAGATCGGGCGGTTGACGCTTTCCCATGGATCATCTTCCGACGCGGCTTGAGCGGCGAACGGTGCCAACAGGATGGTGGCACACACCGATAGCTGAGCGAAGTAGTGGCTCCAGCGCATAGCTTTTGCTCCTTGAATGGTCTGTCATGGGCGCTATGCCCTGAATAAGGCCGTCAGTATATGACGGAAGTGTGTGTTTAGGCAGCTACCAGGGTCCTGTCTCACGAAAAATGCACAAAATTCCTACAAACACTGTCAGTGTCATGGCCTTGTCATGCCACCCCGATAGTGTTGCTGCTATTTCAGGGACGTTCAGATGCCACACGCCGAGATTGCCATCGCCACAGCCCCCTCGTTGACCGCCGTGCTATTTGGCCTGAGTGGCTGCCTGGTGGATTTCGGTTCCCTGGCGCGTACCGACTCGCCCTGCCCCGGCTGCGTGGCTACACCCGGCGCCTTGAAAAGCCTGCGTAGCCTGAAAGAACAAGGCGTGCCCTGCGCCTGGCTGGATGAACTGCCCCCATCGGTGACCGCGCCCCTTTCCGCCAGCCTGCCGAGCTGGATCAAGGCCGCCTCGCCCTCCTCCATCCGCTGGCCCGCGCCCCACGCCTGCTGGCAAGCCTTGATGGAGTTGAACATTGAGCGCCTGGAAGGCTGCGTGCTGGTCAGCGGCGAGCCGCGCCTGCTGCAATCGGGCTTGAATGCCGGGTTGTGGACTATCGGCCTGGCCTCCTGTGGCTCGCTCTGCGGCCTGTCACCCGAGCAATGGCAGGCACTGACCGCGCAACAACGCGAATACAAGCGCGGCAAGGCGACGGTAGCGCTCTATGGCCTGGGCGTGCACTCGGTGATCGACCACCTGGGCGAGCTGGGCAGTTGCCTGGCGGACATCAGCCTGCGCCGGCTCAAAGGCGAGAAGCCCTGATCAAGATCATGCACGGTTGGCCGCAGTGGATTAATCTACAGGCCAGCCCGTAGACCTTTCACGGCGTGCCGTGGTCTATGCCAGTGACTATCGATAAAAGGAAAGACGTCATGCCTGATCGCAAAAAGCTGGAAGAACAGGTCGAGATTCTGCGTGGGCAGTTGGAACAGGAGCCGCCGCTGTCGGAAGAAAAACGTGAAGCGCTGGAAGCCCTGATTGCCAAGTTTGAATTACAACTCGAACTTGAACCGGCGACTCAGACACCCAGTATTTCCGACGATGTGAATCAAGCGGCCATAGAGTTCGACGCTGAACACCCGGTCATTTCCGGGACATTGCGCAATATCATGATCACCCTGGGCAATATCGGCATCTAACCCGAACACAGGCCCAGCAAAAAACCAAAATGTGGGAGGGGGCTTGCTCCCGATAGCAGAAGTTCAGACACAGATGCTGTGACTGACACGCCGCTATCGGGAGCAAGCCCCCTCCCACATTTAGTTTTGTGTGCAGGCTTACTGGCGCGCCAGGCGCACGTTCAGGAATTGGGTGTTCTCAGTGCTGCGGTACGGGTTGATATCCAACCCTCCTCGACGCACATAGCGCGCATACACCGTCAACTTCTCCGGCTTGAGCAAGCGCTGCAGGTCGAGAAAGATGCGTTCCACGCACTGCTCATGAAAGTCCGAGTGCTGGCGAAAACTCACGATATATTCCAGCAGGCTGGCGTGATCCAGCGCCGCGCCACGGTACTCCACCACCACACTGCCCCAATCGGGCTGGCTGGTCACCGGGCAGTTGGATTTGAGCAGGTGGCTGTGCACACTCTCCTCAACAACACGCGAGTCATCACAGCGCAGCAGCTCCGGCCGCGGGTGCTCGTAGCTGCTGACATTGATATCCAGGCCGTCAATACACGCACCCGGCAACGCCATCACACCTTCGGCCTCGATGTCGGCCAGGCTGCGGATGCGCACGGTCACCGGCTTGCCGGCAGCGGCGCTGAGGTCAGTGCGCAAGGTAGCTTCAAGGCTTTGCGTATCGGCAAACGCAGTCTGGTTCAGCGAGTTGAGGTACAACTTGAACGACTTGGACTCGATGATGTTCGGCGAGTCCGCCGGAATGCTGAACTCACCGATGGCCACCACCGGCTTGCCCGATGGCAGCAACCAGGACAATTCAAAGCAGTTCCAGAAATCCACGCCCTTGTACGGCAGGGTGTCGGCGCTCAGGCCCAGTTCGGCCCACTTGGCGGCACGCGGAATCGGGAACAGCAACGAAGGCGTATAGGTAGAGATGTATTCACTGGACTTGCCCAGCGGCGAATGTTCGGCTGCGGGATGCATGGCGGAAACCTGGCTAAATAAACCGCGCCAGTCTACCAGCCTTTGCCCCCTGCCTTAACAAACGCCTCACTCAACGGTCAGCTTGCCGACCATGCCCGCCTGATAATGGCCGGGAAGGTTGCAAGCGAACTCCAGGCCAGTGGCCTTGGTGAAGGTCCACGTCAGTTCGGCCGTCTTGCCCGGCTCCACCAACACACTGTTGGGATCGTCATGCTTCATGCCGCCCATATCGCCGTGGCCCATGGCGCTGTGGTCCATCTTGCCCATACCGGTGGCGGTGAGCATGCCGCTGGCTTGCATCTGCAGCATCTCTTTCTGGTGAGCGGCATGCATCGCCGCGTCGCCCAGGTTGAATTCGTGGAGCAAGCGGCCTTTGTTGACCAGCACAAACCGCACGGTTTCACCGGCTTTTACGTCCAGGCTCTTGGGCTCGAAGGCAATGTCCTGCAGGGTGACTTCCACGGTACGCGTGGCCTTGGCTGCCGGAGCCGGCTGGCCGAACGCGTAACCATGAGCCGCATCCGCCAGCGCATTGAAGCTAAGCGCCAATAAGCAGCCCGCCATTAACAGGGATGTACGCAACGCCATTTCTCACGCTCCAAAAATAGGTGACCAGCTTGGGCCGCACTTTAAGATAGCCTCGCTGCCAGCCAGCTGACTGCTAGATTACAACTTTGTCAGCTTGCGCCCATACCCTTGCGCCCACGGTATAAAGGCCCGCGCTTACCCCTTGCCAAGAGCCCAACATGAAACTGCTGATCGTCGAAGACCAACCCAAAACCGGCCACTATCTGCGTCAAGGCTTGGCCGAGGCTGGCTTTACCACCGAACTGGTGGCCGACGGCACGACCGGCCAACACCTGGCGCTGAGCGGGGATTATGACTTGTTGATCCTCGATGTGATGCTTCCGGGCCGCGACGGCTGGCAGATCCTGCAGGCGGTGCGCAGTGCCGGCCTGGACATGCCGGTGCTGTTCCTCACCGCTCGCGATGCCGTGGAAGACCGCGTTCATGGCCTGGAACTGGGCGCCGACGACTACCTGGTCAAGCCCTTCGCCTTTTCCGAACTGCTGGCCCGGGTGCGCACTTTGTTACGCCGTGGCAGCAGCACACCGCAGGAAACCACCCTGCAACTGGCCGACCTGCGCCTGGACCTGATCCGTCGCCGCGTCGAGCGCGACGGCCAGCGCATCGACCTCACCGCCAAGGAGTTTGCCCTGCTGGAAATGCTGCTGCGTCGCCAGGGCGAGGTGCTGCCCAAGACGCTGATCGCGTCCCAGGTGTGGGACATGAATTTCGACAGCGACACCAACATTATCGAAGTGGCGATCCGCCGCCTGCGCCTGAAAGTCGACGATAACTTCCCCAACAAACTGATCCACACCGTGCGCGGCATGGGTTACGTGCTGGAGGAGCGCTTCACGTGATCAAGCGCCTGTCCCTGACCAGCCGCCTGGCGCTGCTGTTTGCCGCCTGCACCGCGGTGGTCTCGTTGATCGCCGGCGTACTGTTCAATCGCGCCAGCGAAGCGCACTTCGTCGAGCTGGACCAGCAACTGCTCGACAGCAAGCTGGTGGCCCTGCGCAGTGCCTTGCAGGGTGTCGACTCACGTGAAGCCTTCGCCCTGCGCGGCCCGCAATTGCGCGCCGAGCTGGATCACCAGCCCGACTTCACCGTGCGCATCACGGCGGCTGGCCAGCGCTGGGTGGACGGTGCGCCGAACCTCAGCGTGCCCGCCGCCCCGGGCCTGCACAGCCTGCAAAACGCAGGCACCGACTACCGTGTGTACAACGCGCCGTTGACGCCCGGCCAACCCGGTTCGCCACAGCTGAGCCTGATACTCGACATCACCCACCACCAGCACTTCCTGGAGCATATGCAACGCTTGATCTGGCTGACCGTCGGCCTCTCCGCGCTGGCTACCGCCCTGCTCGGCGCCTGGGCTGCGCGCAGTGGGTTGCGACCGTTGCGGCGCATGGGCGAGGTGGCCGCCAGCGTATCAGCCCACTCGCTGACCCAACGCCTGCCCCAGGCGCAAATGCCGGTGGAGCTGGCGGAACTGGCCCAAGCTTTTAACGCCATGCTGGAGCGCCTGGACGACGCGTTCCAACGCCTCTCGGCGTTTTCCGCCGATATCGCCCACGAACTGCGTACCCCGCTATCGAACCTGCTGACCCAAACCCAGGTCATTCTCACCCAGCCACGCCCACTGGAGGATTACCGCGAGGCGCTGCACAGCAACCTGGAAGAGTTGCAGTGGATGGCGCAACTGGTCAACGACATGCTGTACCTGGCCAAAGCCGACCACGGCCTGCTGATGCCCAACCGTGAAGCCCTGGATCTGGGCGATGAGGTCGACGCACTGTTGGAGTTCTTTACCCTGCTGGCGGAGGACGCACAGGTCACGCTGGTACGCGAAGGCAGCGCCCATACGCTGGGCGATCGCGGCATGTTGCGCCGGGCCCTGTCGAACTTGCTGGATAACGCGCTGCGGTTTACTCCACCAGGCGGTGAAGTGCGGGTGCGGATAGAGAGTGGCGTGACACTGACAGTTGAGAACACCGGGGAAGGTATTCCTGCGCAGCTGTTGCCGCGGCTGTTTGACCGGTTCTACCGAGCCGACCCGTCAAGGCGGCCAGGCAGCAGTGAACATGCGGGGCTGGGGTTGGCGATTACCCAGTCGATTATGCGGGCGCATGGGGGGAGGATTTATTGTGAGTCGCAGGCGGGCTGGACCAGGTTTGTGATTGAGTTGCCCAAGGGAGATTGATGCAAGCTGGGCCGGCCCTATCGGGGGCAAGCCCCCTCCCACATTTTGACCTCATTGTTCCTTTATAAACGCGGTCCAGTGTGGGAGGGGGCTTGCCCCCGATAGCGGTCTAAGACCTTACGAATATCTCAAGGCATGGGCCGGCTCAATCTTCGCCGCCCGATACGCCGGGTAAATCGTCGCCAAAAAGCTCAACACAAACCCCGCCGAGCAAATCAGCAACACATCCCCACCTTGCAGCTCCGAAGGCAGGTTGCTGACAAAATACACATCCGAACTAAAGATATGCTGCCCGCTCACCCGCTCCAGCCAACCTACCAGTTCGCTCACGTTCAGCGCTGCAATTACCCCCAGCACGCCGCCGATCAAGGTGCCGACCACGCCGATCACCGTGCCCTGCACCATGAAGATCGCCATGATCTGCCGAGGCGTGGCGCCGATGGTGCGCAGGATCGCGATGTCCGCGCCCTTGTCGTTCACCACCATGATCAACGTGGCGATGATGTTGAACGCAGCGACTGCGACGATCATCAGCAACAACAGACCGATCATGGTCTTTTCCATCTTCATCGCGCTGAACAGGCTGCCCTGGGTGTGGGTCCAGTCATCCGGCTTGTAAGCCGCGCCGAGGCTGGCAGCGATATCCGCCGAGACTTTGGGCGCTGCGTACAGGTCCTTCACCGCCAGGCGCACGCTTTGCACCTGGTTGGGCTGCCAATGCTGGATTTCTGCCGCGTCGGCCATGTGGATCAGGGCCATGGAGCCATCCAGCTCGGCGCCGACCTTGAAGATACCCACCACATTCAACCGCTGCATACGCGGGGTGATGCCGCCCGGCGCGCTGCTCAGTTCCGGCACGATCAGGGTCAGCTTGTCGCCCACGTTCAGGCGAAAGCGCCGCGCGGTGATATCGCCGACCACCACGCCAAACTCGCCGGGTTTGAGGTCGTCCAGTTTGCCGCGCACGATGTGCTGGGTCACGATCGACACTTTGCCTTCCTGGGCCGGGTCGACGCCGCTGATCTCGATCGGCTGCATGGCGCCCTTGTAGGAGAACATGCCGTCCATCTGTGTGAACGGTACCGCAGCTGTAACTTGCGGATTCTTCATCGCCGCGGCCGCCACCGGTTGCCAGTCATCAATCGGCTTTACGCCAACAATTGTGGCGTGGGGCACCATGCCGAGGATGCGCGAACTCATTTCGCGCTGGAAGCCGTTCATCACAGACAGCACCACGATCATGGCCAATACGCCCAGGGCGAGGCCGATCATCGAGGTCATCGAGATAAACGAGACAAAACGGTTACGGCGCTTGGCGCGGGTATAGCGCGTGCCGATGAAAATGGATAACGGTCTGAACATTCGCGTACACCGCCTGAAAAAATGAAAAAGCCCGACGCCAGGCGCCAGGCTTGAAACAGGTCAGATGGCGACCAGGTGACCTTCCTGCAGGTGCAACACGCGGTCCATCTGCCGGGCCATGCTCATGTCATGGGTCACCACCAGGAACGCGGTGCGCATCTGGGTGCTCAGTTCCAGCATCAAGTCCTTGATGCCCTGGGCGGTGTGGGAGTCGAGGTTGCCGGTCGGCTCGTCGAGCATCACCAGGCCAGGGTTGTTCACCAGGGCGCGGGCAATCGCCACACGCTGGCGCTCACCGCCGGACAGTTCGGCCGGCTTGTGCTCCAGGCGATGGCCGAGGCCGACGCGTTCCAGCAAGGCGGTGGCACGTTGGCGCGCCTCCGGGATCGCGGTCTTGCCGATCAACAGCGGCATGCACACGTTTTCCAAGGCGGTGAATTCCGGCAACAGGTGGTGAAACTGGTACACAAAGCCCAGCGAGCGGTTACGCAGTTGGCCACGGGCCTTTTCATTCAACGCCGACAGTTCTTCGCCGGCCAGCCATACGCTGCCCTGGGACGGCGTATCGAGGCCGCCCAACAGGTTCAGCAAGGTGCTTTTGCCGGAGCCGGAACTGCCGACGATCGCCACGCGCTCGCCCGGATGCAGCTCCAGTTGCAGGTTCGACAGCACGACCACCGATTCCGGGCCTTCCTCGTAGGATTTGCCCAGGTTGCGGCAGCTCAGGATTGCTTTTTCACTCATGCCCGATTCACTCATAACGTAATGCCTGTGCTGGCTGGGTACGTGCCGCGCGCCAGGCTGGATACAGGGTGGCAAGGAAGCTCAGGACCAACGCGGCGCCGCCCACCATCAGCACGTCCTGGGTTTGCACCTGGGACGGCAAGTAGTCGATGAAGTAGACGTCAGCGTTGAGAAACTTGTGGCCGATCACTTTTTCAAGCAAGGCGATGGCGGCGCTGACGTTCAGCGCGGCCAGAATGCCCACCGCGGTACCGATCAGGGTGCCGACCACGCCAATCACGGTGCCCTGCACCATGAAGATCGCCATGATCTGCCCCGGCGTGGCGCCCAGGGTACGCAGGATGGCGATATCGCCCTTCTTGTCGTTCACTACCATCACCAGCGTGGAAATGATGTTGAACGCAGCCACGGCGACGATCAGCAGCAACAGCAGGCCGATCATGGCTTTCTCCATGCGGATGGCCTGGTAGAGGTTGCCGTGGGTACGGGTCCAGTCGCGGGCGTAATACTCGGATTCACCCAAGTGCTGGGCGATTTCCCAAGCGCCGCGCGGGGCGTCGAACAGGTCGTTGAACTTCAGCCGCAGGCCCTGCACCTGGTCCGGCTGCCAGCGATGCAGGCGGGCCAGGTCGGTAAGGTTGGTCAGGCCGATGTAACCGTCGATCTCGCCGGCGCCGACGTGGAAGGTGCCGACCACGGTAAAGCGCTTCATGCGCGGGAACATGCCCGCCGGGGTCACGGTGACTTCCGGAGCGACGAAGGTCAGCTTGTCGCCAACGCCCACACCGAGCTTGGCCGCGGCCTTGTCACCGATAACGATGCCGAAACTGCCAGGGGCCAGGTCGTCGAGCTTACCTTGCTGCATGAACTTGTCGATGATCGAGACGTTGCGTTCCTGGGCCGGGTCGATGGCATTGAGCAGGATCTTCTGCACCTTGCCGTCGTTGGTCAGCAACCCCTGCATCTGGGTAAACGGCGCGACCGCCACCACCTTGGGGTTCTGCTTGACCTTGGCGGCCAGGCTTTGCCAGTCGTTGATGGGCGCATCGCCCTCGATGGTCGCGTGGGGCACCATGCCCAGCACACGGGTACGCATCTCATGATCGAAGCCGTTCATCACCGACAGCACCACGATCATCACGACCACGCCCAGGGCGAGACCGATCATCGAGGTCAAGGAAATGAACGACACAAAATGATTGCGACGCTTTGCACGGGTATAACGCGTGCCGATAAATACGAAGAGAGGTCTGAACATGTCGGGGCTTGTTCGGAGGAAAAGAAGACGTCCCGGTGGCGGGGTCTGGTAAGCAGCTTTACACTCAGACCATTACCGTTACCTGGGGTTCGCCATGTCGACATTAGATGAAGAAGAGCGCCGCGAATACTACCGTATCGACGACATGATCGCACTTCAAATCAGCACATTGTCTGGTCCCGACGCGGAGAGCAAGGAAGTGTTGCTGGATGATTCGCCGCTGTTCAATCTGCTCAGCGAACTGCACCTGAGCGAATTCGAAGCCCAGCACCTGCTGCGTCAGATCAGCGAGAAAGATCGCAGCCTGGCGGCCTTCCTCAAGGTACAAAACAAGCGCTTGGATCTGCTCAGCCAAGTCATGGCCCGCGGCCTGCTGGCTGAAGTGGGCGCGCCGCAACCGGTGATTCTTTCCGAAGGCGGCATCGACTTCCGGCACCCTACCCCGCTGGCCCCCGATACCCATCTGGCAGTCAAGCTGGTGCTGATGCCCCAAGCGCTCGGCCTGTTACTGCGCGCACGGGTAACCCATTGCGATCCCCAGGGCGAGGGCTTTGATGTGGGCACGGAATTCGAATCCATGACCGACGCCCAACGCCAACTGCTGGCGCGCTACATCCTGCAAAAGCAGGCGCAGGAACGCCGTCTGGCGCGAGAGCAAAGCGACGACCTCTGAATACCTATTCATTCCGCCAGCGATCCTGGCGCAAAGGAGCAACTGTGACCCTGATCTACGGCCATCGCGGTGCCAAAGGCGAAGCACCGGAAAATACCCTGACCAGTTTTCAGGAATGCCTCAAGCACGGCGTACGTCGTTGCGAACTGGACCTGCACCTGTCCATGGACGGCGAGCTGATGGTCATCCATGACCCGACCCTCAAGCGCACCGCCGACCGGCGCGGCAAGGTCGTCGAGTACTCGGCGGCTGATCTGGTGAAGATGGACGCGCGCAAAGGCGGCCCGGGTTGGGTCAGCCCGTGCCCGATCCCACGCCTGGAGGAGCTGTTCGAAAAGTGCGACTTCGATCACTGGCAACTGGAAGTCAAAAGCGCTTCACGCACTCGCGCTGCGACCACCGTGCTGGCAATCCGTGAGATGGCCGTACGCTTTGGCCTGATGGACAAGGTCACCGTGACGTCAAGCTCACGGGAAGTGTTGAAAGCCGCAGTAGAACTCACCCCGGACCTGTCACGCGGGCTGGTGGCCGAGTACGCCTGGCTCGACCCTTTGAAGGTCGCGCAGAACTACGGCTGTGAGTACCTGGCATTGAACTGGACGTTATGCACCCCTGAGCGGCTGGAGAAAGCCCAGCGCCAGGGTTTGCATGTATCCGTGTGGACGGTCAACGAACCTGCGCTGATGCGCAGGCTCGCCGACTTCGGCGTAGATAGCCTGATTACAGACTTTCCCGGTTTGGCCACTGCCACTCTCGGGAATTACTGAAATCGGTCTCCCCGGCCGGCTCAGGCCACCGGCCGGAGCCGCTCAAAAAAGCCGGTTGAGGCCGTCGTAGGCAGCTACCCGATAGGCTTCGGCCATGGTCGGGTAGTTGAAGGTGGTGTTGACGAAATACTTGAGGGTATTTTGCTCACCCGGCTGGTTCATGATCGCCTGGCCAATGTGCACGATCTCCGACGCCTGGTAGCCAAAGCAATGCACGCCGAGTACTTCCAGGGTCTCGCGGTGGAACAGGATCTTCAGCATGCCTTGCGGCTCACCGGCGATCTGCGCACGTGCCATGCTCTTGAAGAACGCCTTGCCGACTTCGTAAGGCACCTTGGCCTTGGTCAGTTCGTGCTCGTTCTTGCCGATGGAGCTGATCTCGGGAATCGTGTAGATCCCGGTCGGCACATCATTCACGTAGCGCCAGCTGCCATTGTCGACGATGCTGCCGGCGGCCGAACGGCCCTGGTCATGGGCGGCACTGGCCAGGCTTGGCCAGCCGATCACGTCACCGGCACCGTAGATATTGGTTACGCAGGTGCGGTAGTTCTCGTCCACCTCGATCTGGCCACGGCTGTTGACCTTGACCCCAATATTTTCCATACCCAGCTTGTCGGTGTTGCCGGTACGGCCATTGCACCACAGCAAGGCGTCGGCCTTGATCTTCTTGCCGGACTTGAGGTGCAGGATCACACCGTTGTCCAGGCCTTCGACCCGCTCGTACTCTTCGTTGTGGCGCACGGTGATGTTGTTGTTGCTGAAGTGGTAGCTCAACGCCTGGGAAATTTCCGAGTCGAGGAAGCTCAGTAACTGGTCACGGTTGTCCACCAGCTCCACCAGTACACCCAGGCCGCTGAAGATCGAGGCGTATTCGCAGCCGATCACGCCGGCGCCATAGATGATCAGTTTGCGCGGGGTGTGGCCCAGGCTGAGGATGGTGTCGCTATCGTAGATACGCGGGTGGTGGAAATCGATGTCCGCCGGGCGATACGGGCGCGAACCGGTGGCGATGATGATGTGCTTGGCCACCAGCTTCTCGACCACGCCATTGGCGCAGACCACTTCGACGGTTTGCTCGTCGGCGAAGCTGCCGGTGCCGAAGAACAGGTCGACGCGGTTACGGGCGTAGTAGCCGGTACGCGAAGCGACTTGCTTGGAGATGACTTTTTCGGCGCTTTTCAACACGTCCGGGAACGAGAACCAGCGCGGCTCGCCAATGGCCCGGAACATCGGGTTGGTGTTGAACTGCATGATCTGGCGCACGGAGTGACGCAACGCCTTGGACGGGATGGTACCCAGGTGGGTGCAGTTACCGCCGACCTGACGACGGCTATCGACCATCGCCACCTTGCGCCCTGCTTTGGCAGCGTTCATCGCCGCACCTTCTCCAGCCGGGCCGGAACCCAGTACCACCACGTCGTAGTTGTAGACAGCCATGCGTACTCCTCAGAACAGGCCAGGCGTACGGTTGGACGCCGGGCTAAATCATGCCGCGGCCAGCGGTCATGAAGGACAATTTGGCTCAAGTGTGTGAACCGGGGCACAGTCTATAGAAGGCCGAGCGCCGCGAACATTAACCCTTGGTCGCGTCGTAGGCCAGTGTTGCCATACTACAGGACGCAAATCAGCGCCGAATTGAGGGTGAGCCTTATGCGACAACTATTTTTTTGTTTAATGCTGATAGTGTCGCTCACGACGCACGCCAACGATGCGAAGCGGCTCAAGCAGGCAAGCTTCCCCGCACAGGTCGAGGGGCTGGCCCTGAAAAACCAGGCGGTGTTCAACTATCTTTGGGCGGATGTGTATGCGGCGGCGCTGTATGCACCGGCTGACCTCGCTGCAAAGCAAGCCTGGGAGCAACAGAAGGCTGTGCGCCTGGCGTTGTATTACTTTCGCGACATTGACCGCGATGATGTAATCAAGGCGGCCGCGGTAACCCTGGAACGCCAGCAAGCCAATGCTCGATTAAAGCCGCAGTTGGATCAGTTGCACGCCAGCTTTCGCAACGTCCGCAGCGGTGATCGTTATGCCCTGGATTTTCGTCCGGGCCGTGGGTTGAAGCTGGAGATCAATGAGCAGGTGGTGTTCAGCAGTCGTGATGAGGAACTGGCGCGGGCCTACCTGGGCATCTGGCTGGCGCCCAAAGGGCTGTCTGATGAGTTGCGCGACAAGTTGCTGAATTGATGTGTCGGCTGTAGCACCGCCATCGGGGGCAAGCCCCCTCCCACAGTTGACCGAGGCCACCCTGAAGGAATACGACCCAATGTGGGAGGGGGCTTGCCCCCGATGAGGCCCTCCAGGCGACACAAAATCCACAGGCATAAAAAAGCCCCGAACCAGTCGGGGCTTTCTCATTCAGCCCAAAGGCTTAGCGCGGGAACGCAGGCGGGTTGACCCCAGCCATGTCTTCCATCACGCGAACCACCTGGCAGCTGTAGCCAAACTCGTTGTCGTACCACACGTACAGCACAACACGGTTGCCCTGAGTGATGGTCGCTTCCGCGTCCACCACACCCGCGTGGCGCGAGCCAACGAAGTCGGTGGAGACCACTTCCTGCGAGTTGACGAAGTCGATCTGCTTGTGCAGGTCGGAGTGCAGCGCCATGTAGCGCAGGTACTCGTTCATCTCTTCGCGGGTGGCGGCTTTCTCAAGGTTGAGGTTGAGAATGGCCATCGACACGTTCGGCGTCGGTACACGGATCGCGTTACCGGTCAGCTTGCCGGCCAGCTCAGGCAGGGCCTTGGCAGCAGCGGTGGCAGCACCGGTCTCGGTGATCACCATGTTCAACGCGGCGCTACGACCACGGCGATCGCCCTTGTGGAAGTTGTCGATCAGGTTCTGGTCGTTGGTGTACGAGTGAACGGTTTCAACGTGGCCGTTGACGATACCGAACTTGTCATTCACAGCTTTGAGCACCGGCACGATGGCGTTGGTGGTGCAGGAAGCGGCGGACACGATCTTGTCGTCAGCGGTGATTTCAGCGTGGTTGATGCCGTGCACGATGTTCTTGAGCTTGCCTTTGCCAGGCGCGGTCAACACGACACGGTCGATACCCGGGCAAGCCAGGTGCTGGCCCAGGCCCTCGGCATCACGCCATACGCCGGTGTTGTCCACCAGCAGGGCGTCCTGGATGCCGTACTGGGTGTAATCCACCTCGGTCGGGTTCTTCGCGTAGATCACCTGGATCAGGTTACCGTTGGCGGTAATGGTGTTGTTTTCTTCGTCAATGGTGATGGTGCCGTTGAACGAGCCGTGTACCGAATCGCGACGCAGCAGGCTGGCGCGCTTGGTCAGGTCGTTCTCGGCGCCTTTGCGCACCACGATGGCACGCAGGCGCAGGCCGTCGCCGCCACCGGTTTTCTCGATCAGGATGCGCGCCAGCAGGCGGCCGATACGGCCGAAGCCGTACAGCACCACGTCGGTGCCTTTGCGGGCGGCAGCGTTTTGCTGGCCAACCACATCGGCCATTTCTTCACGCACGAACTGCTCGGCACTGCGGCCGGCGCCTTCCTTGCGGAATTTGTAGGCCAACTTGCCCAGGTCTACCGAGGCCGCGCCGAGCTTGAGCTCGCTCATGGCTTTAAGCAGTGGGAATGTTTCGTGGACGGAGAGTTCGCTGTCGTCGGCGGAGCGATGGCGCGCAAAGCGGTGAGCTTTGAGAATCGCGATGACAGACTGGTTGATCAGGCTGCGGCCATAGATCGAGCTCACCACATTGTTATTGCGGTACAGCTGGCCGATAAGCGGAATCATCGCTTCTGCGAGTGCTTCACGGTCGATCCATTCACCAAGACACTGGTCGGGCTTCTGAGTCACGGGAACCTTCCACATGTAGGGGCAGAAAAAAGGGGCTACATTATGTCGCCCGACTGGCCGTTGAGCAATGCGCGAGGGGCAACAAAAAGCCCTTGCAAAAAAATACCTCCGCGCTACAGCCCAGTAAATACGCGGGTTCCAGAAGGCTACTAGTCCAGCGCCATCGCCGACTTGTCCGTAACCCTCCTAAACATTCGCGCATTTTGGCACTACATATTGAGTCAAAACCCGCCATTGTTTGTCTTAGCCACTACATTTCCTACAAACCGTAATAGGCACAGTCAGCAACTGACAGGCGGCACCTGGGGCCGTTACAATTACCGACTTTGTCGCAACGCTTGGAGCTCAACCTTCCGTGCCCGTTCTGCGTCTACCGCTACTCCCTGCCGCGGCAGGTAAACAGCACTGGGGCAACCTGCCCGGTGCCGCCCTGAGCCTGGCCATTGCCGAGGCTGCCAGCGCAGCCAAGCGCTTTACCCTGCTGCTCACCGCCGACAGCCAAAGTGCTGAACGGTTGGAGCAGGAGCTGAGCTTCTTCGCCCCGGATTTGCCGGTACTGCATTTTCCCGACTGGGAAACCCTGCCCTACGACCTGTTCTCGCCGCACCAGGACATCATCTCCCAGCGCATCGCCAGCCTGTACCGCTTGCCGGAACTGGCCCACGGCGTGCTGGTGGTGCCGATCACCACCGCCCTGCACCGCCTGGCACCGACCAAGTTCCTGCTCGGCAGCAGCCTGGTGCTGGACGTGGGCCAGAAGCTCGACGTCGAGCAGATGCGCACGCGCCTGGAAGCCAGCGGCTACCGCTGCGTCGACACGGTGTACGAGCACGGTGAGTTCGCGGTGCGCGGCGCCTTGATCGACCTGTTCCCGATGGGCAGCAAGTTGCCGTATCGCATCGACCTGTTCGATGACGAAATCGAGACCTTGCGCACCTTTGATCCGGAAAACCAGCGCTCCATCGACAAGGTCGACTCGATCAAGCTGCTGCCGGCGCGGGAGTTCCCGCTGCAAAAAGACGCGGTCACCCGCTTCAAGGCGCGCTTTCGTGAGCGCTTTGACGTGGATTTCCGTCGCTGCCCAATCTTCCAGGACTTAAGCAGCGGGATTACCCCAGCGGGTATCGAGTACTACCTGCCATTGTTCTTCGACGAAACCTCCACCCTCTTCGACTACCTGCCCCAGGACACCCAGGTGTTCTCGCTGCCAGGCATCGAGCAGGCGGCGGAAAACTTCTGGAACGACGTGCGCAACCGCTATGAAGAGCGCCGCGTCGATCCGTCCCGGCCTTTATTGCCGCCCGCCGAATTGTTCCTTCCCGTAGAAGACTGCTTCGCCCGCTTGAAAAACTGGCCGCGCGTGGTCGCCAGCCAACAAGATGTAGACGCCGGCAGTGGTCGGGAACGCTTCCCCGCGGGAACCCTGCCCGACCTGGCGATCCAGGCCAAAGCCGCGCAACCGTTGGAAGCGCTGTCCAACTTCCTCGGTGACTTCCCTGGCCGCGTGCTGTTTACCGCCGAGTCCGCCGGGCGCCGCGAAGTGCTGCTGGAGCTGTTGGAACGCTTGAAACTGCGGCCCAAGACCGTCGACAGCTGGCCGGATTTTGTCAATAGCAAAGAGCGCCTGGCGATCACCATCGCCCCCTTGGACGAAGGCTTGTTGCTGGACGACCCGGCCCTCGCCCTGATCGCCGAGAGCCCGCTGTTCGGCCAGCGCGTGATGCAGCGCCGTCGCCGGGAAAAACGCGCAGACGCCAACAATGATGCAGTGATCAAGAACCTCACCGAACTGCGCGAAGGCGCCCCGGTGGTGCACATCGACCACGGTGTCGGCCGCTACCTGGGCTTGCAGACCCTAGAGATCGACAACCAGGCCGCCGAATTCCTCACCATGGAATACGCCGAGGGCGCCAAGCTCTACGTGCCGGTGGCCAGCCTGCACCTGATCGCCCGTTACACCGGTAGCGACGACGCTTTGGCACCGTTGCATCGCCTGGGCTCCGAGACCTGGCAGAAAGCCAAGCGCAAGGCCGCCGAACAGGTTCGCGACGTGGCCGCAGAATTGCTCGACATCTATGCCCGCCGTGCCGCCCGCGAAGGTTACGCGTTCGCTGACCCGAAAGCCGACTACGCCACCTTCAGTGCCGGCTTCGCCTTCGAAGAAACTCCGGACCAGCAAACCACCATCGAGGCGGTGCGCGCCGACATGCTCGCGCCCAAGCCGATGGACCGCCTGGTGTGTGGCGACGTGGGCTTCGGCAAAACCGAAGTGGCCATGCGCGCTGCCTTTATTGCAGTGCACGGCGGTCGCCAGGTGGCGATCCTGGTGCCGACTACCCTGCTCGCCCAGCAGCACTACAACAGCTTCCGCGACCGCTTTGCCGACTGGCCAGTGACCGTGGAGGTGATGAGCCGCTTCAAGTCCGCCAAGGAAGTGAATGCCGCCGTTGCCGACCTGGCCGAGGGCAAGATCGATATCGTCATCGGCACCCACAAGTTGCTGTCGGACGATGTGAAGATCAAGAACCTGGGCCTGGTGATCATCGACGAAGAGCACCGCTTTGGCGTGCGCCAGAAAGAACAGCTCAAGACCCTGCGCAGCGAAGTCGACATCCTTACCCTCACCGCTACGCCGATTCCGCGCACGCTGAACATGGCCGTATCGGGTATGCGCGACCTGTCGATCATCGCTACGCCACCGGCGCGCCGCCTGTCGGTGCGCACTTTCGTGATGGAGCAGAACAAGAGCACGGTCAAGGAAGCCCTGCTGCGTGAACTGCTGCGCGGCGGCCAGGTGTATTACCTGCATAACGATGTGAAGACCATCGAGAAATGCGCCGCCGACCTCGCCGAACTGGTGCCGGAAGCCCGTATCGCCATTGGCCACGGGCAGATGCGCGAGCGCGAACTCGAACAGGTAATGAGCGACTTCTACCACAAGCGCTTCAACGTGCTGATCGCCTCGACCATCATCGAGACCGGCATCGACGTGCCCAGCGCCAACACCATCATCATCGAGCGCGCCGACAAGTTCGGCCTGGCGCAGCTGCACCAACTGCGCGGCCGCGTCGGGCGCAGTCACCACCAGGCCTACGCCTATCTGCTCACGCCGCCACGCCAACAGATCACTTCCGATGCGGAAAAACGCCTGGAAGCGATCGCCAACACCCAGGACCTCGGCGCCGGCTTTGTGCTGGCCACCAACGACCTGGAAATCCGTGGCGCCGGCGAACTGCTGGGCGATGGCCAGAGCGGGCAGATCCAGGCGGTCGGCTTCACCCTGTATATGGAGATGCTCGAACGCGCAGTGAAAGCCATCCGCAAGGGCGAGCAACCGAATCTCGATCAACCCCTGGGCGGCGGCCCGGAGATCAACCTGCGCTTGCCGGCATTGATTCCCGAAGACTACCTGCCGGATGTGCATGCGCGGCTGATCCTCTACAAGCGCATCGCCTCGGCCACCGACGAAGAGGGCCTCAAGGACCTGCAAGTAGAGATGATCGACCGCTTCGGCCTGCTGCCCGAACCGACCAAGAACCTGGTGCGCCTGACCCTGCTCAAGTTGCAGGCCGAGCAGTTGGGGATCAAGAAGGTCGACGCCGGGCCGCAAGGTGGGCGTATCGAATTCGAAGCGCAGACGCCGGTCGACCCGTTGGTGCTGATCAAGCTGATCCAGGGCCAGCCCAACCGCTACAAGTTCGAAGGGGCTACGCTGTTCAAGTTCATGGTGCCGATGGAACGTGCCGAAGAACGCTTCAATACCCTGGAGGCGCTGTTTGAGCGCCTCATCCCGAAATCCGCTTGAAGGACGCCGCCATGCGCTTGTTCCGCATTCTGAGCCTGTTGTTGGTGGTACTCGCGCCTTCGGCATTTGCCGACAGCCCGTACCAGGTGGAAATGATCCTGGTGCGCCAGAATGCCGAGCCGGTGATCAACAGCCGCGCCGCCCCGGAGAACTGGGACGGCGGCGCCCAGCGCCTGGGCGAGCGGCTGAGCCCGCCGCGCCTGGGCAACATCGTGGAAAAATTGCGCGCCGATTCCAACTACACCGTGCTCGCGCACAAGGCCTGGGAACAGAACCTGGGCGAGCAGCCGGTGAGGATCGCGATCACCGACGGCCAGGAGCAATTCGGCCAGTTCCCTATCGAAGGCGTGCTGAGCCTGCAACTGGGTCGTTTCACCGACATCGATGCCGACTTCTGGATCAACCAGTTCGACGGCAACGGCAGCGTGATCGCCAGTGAACACCTGGCGCAGAAAGACGTACGCACCAAGAACAACCAGCTTAATTACCTGGACGGCGGCCACCTGGCGTTGCTGATCAAGATCACCTCGCTGACCGCCAAGCCGCCCAGCGCACCGCCGCCCGACATGCAGGACTGATCCAGCGCCATGCCCCTCACTTCGCCTCTGACCAAACCCCTGGCCCCTTCGTGGGCCAATCGCTTCAAAGAGCAGAGCCTGGAGCGCGGGCGGCGTTACGCACTGGAAAATCGCGTGCGTATCGTCGAGTGCGGTGACAGCACCATTACCGCCAGTTGCGAAGGCTCCGGCGGTAACGTCTATCGGCAAACCATCTCGTTGCGTGAGTCGGCCAAGGGCCTGCTGATCCTGGTGGATAGCCGCTGTACCTGCCCGGTGCACACCAACTGCAAACACATCGCGGCGGTGCTGCTCAAGGTCCAGGAAACCCTGGCCTATCCGGCGGCGACCCAGGATGCGCAACTGCTGGAAAAACTCCAGGCCGTGCTGGATAACCGCGTGGTCCTGCCGCAGGTGGTCATGGAGGATGTGCAGCCCGTGCCACGCCTGTGGCTGGCGAGCGTCGAGTTCAGCGCGTTCGAACCGCGCAACGGCAAGATGCAGCGCTATATCCAGCACCGTGCGGCACTGTCGTTCAACTACCTGGGCAATTACGTCAGTGGGCAAAAGAACGCCGATATTATCGTGCGCCAGGACACCCAGAGCCTGCGAATCAAGCGCCACCCCGAGCTGGAACAAGCCTGTCGCGAACAGCTGCGTCTGCTGGGTTTCAAGATCGCTACGCGCCAAAGCAAGGCCTTGCCTGAAAGCGCCGGCGAGCTGTTCGAGATGGTCAATGACAGCGCCTGGCTGAACTTCACGCTCAACTCATCGCCCACGCTGCGGGCCGAGGGCTGGGAGCTGCAAATCGATGAAGACTTCGGTTTCGACCTGAGCCCGGTGGACGACTGGTACGCCAGCGTCGATGAAGCGCCCGAGCGTGACTGGTTCGACCTGGAGTTGGGCATCATCGTCAATGGCGAACGGTTGAGCCTGCTGCCGATCCTGTTGAACCTGATGCGCTCCCACACCGAGATCCTCAACCCGGAAAAACTCGCAAGGCGCCGCGATGATGAACTGATCCTGGTGAATATCCCCGGGCTGCCCAACGGCCACGGCCCGCTGCAAGTGGCGCTGCCCTACGGGCGCTTGAAGCCGGTGCTGGCGACTCTCGGCGAGTTCTACCTGCAAGAAACCGGCACCACGACGTTGCGCCTGGCCAAGGCCGACGCGATCAGGCTCAACCCGCTGGAAGACCTGCCGTTGCAATGGGAGGGTGGCGAGAAGATCCGCAACTTCGCCCAACGCCTGCGGGACATCAAGGACTTCACCTGCGTGGCGCCCGAGGGCCTGAACGCAACCTTGCGCCCCTATCAACTGGAAGGCTTGAGCTGGATGCAGTCACTGCGCCGGTTGGAAGTGGGCGGGATTCTCGCGGACGACATGGGCCTGGGCAAAACCCTGCAAACCCTGGCGCATATTCTCACCGAGAAAATCGCCGGGCGCCTTGATCGGCCCTGCATGGTCGTGATGCCCACCAGCCTGATTCCGAACTGGCTCGACGAAGCAGCGCACTTCACCCCGCAACTGCGGGTGCAGGCGCTGTACGGCGCAGGGCGCAAGAAACACTTCGCCAACCTGCACGACTACGACCTGCTGCTGACCACCTATGCCCTGCTGCCCAAGGACATCGACACGCTCGCCGCCCTGCCCTTGCATGTATTGATCCTGGATGAAGCGCAGTACATCAAGAACCCGTCCAGCAAGGCCGCCCAGGCCGCACGCGAGCTGAATGCCCGCCAGCGCCTGTGCCTGAGCGGCACGCCATTGGAAAACCACTTGGGTGAACTGTGGTCGCTGTTCCACTTCCTGTTGCCGGGTTGGCTGGGCGACGTGAAGAGCTTCAACCGTGATTACCGCGTGCCGATTGAAAAGCGTGCCAGCGAGGTGCGATTGCAGCACCTCAACGGTCGGATCAAACCCTTCCTGCTACGCCGCACCAAGGAACAAGTGGCAACCGAACTGCCACCCAAGACCGAAATTATCCACTGGGTCGACCTCAACGAGGCCCAGCGCGATGTGTACGAAACCATGCGCCTGGCCATGGATAAAAAGGTGCGCGACGAAATCACCCGCAAGGGCGTGGCACGCAGCCAGATCATCATCCTTGAAGCGCTGCTCAAACTGCGACAAGTGTGCTGCGACCTGCGCCTGGTCAACGACGCTACTCTGCCGGCGCGTGGCAGCAGCTCGGGCAAGCTCGACAGCCTGATGGACATGCTTGACGAGCTGTTTGCCGAAGGCCGCAGGATTCTGCTGTTCTCGCAGTTCACTTCGATGCTGAGCCTGATCGAAATCGAACTGAAAAAACGCGGGATTGCCTACGCATTGCTGACCGGCCAGACCCGTGACCGACGTACACCGGTGAAGGATTTCCAGAGCGGCAAGTTGCAGATCTTTTTGATCAGCTTGAAGGCCGGTGGCGTGGGTTTGAACCTGACCGAAGCCGACACGGTGATTCACTACGACCCGTGGTGGAACCCGGCCACGGAAAACCAGGCCACCGACCGTGCGTATCGCATCGGGCAGGAAAAGCCAGTGTTTGTGTACAAGATGATTGCGCGGGGCACGGTGGAGGAGAAAATTCAGCACTTGCAGAAGGAGAAGTCCGACCTTGCGGCGGGTGTTCTGGATGGCCGGACCACTGGCGATTGGCAGTTGGGTAATGAGGATATCGAGGCGCTCTTCACACCACTGCCTAATAAGCAAGAGAAGCGCTGACTGTTAGATCGCTATCGCAGGCAAGCCAGCTCCCACACTTGAATGTATTCACACATCAAAATGTGGGAGCTGGCTTGCCTGCGATGGCCGCGCTTCGGTTTTCAGCCGATCAACTGCGCATCGCGCAACGCAGTAAGCGCTGTCAGCCAACGCGGGTCCTGCTTATAGTCCGTTGAGGCAACCGCCTGCCCACGCATACGCGCTATCCGCGCCGATGGCGTGACCTTCATCCGCTGTGCCGCACTCAGCGCCAACTCGGCCGCCGCACGGTCATTGCACACCAAGCCCATGTCACAACCAGCGGTCAACGCCGCTTCGATACGGCTGGCCGCATCGCCGACCACATGGGCGCCCGCCATGGACAGGTCATCACTGAAGATCACCCCGTCGAACTGCAACTCACCGCGCAGGATGTCCTGCAACCAGCGACGCGAAAAACCAGCAGGCTGGGCATCAACCTGCGGGTAAATGACGTGCGCCGGCATCACGGCGGCCAATTGCTTACTCAGACGTGCGAAAGGCACCAGGTCGTTGGCGCGAATCTGTTCCAGGCTGCGCTCGTCATTGGGAATGGCGACATGGGAATCGGCCTCGGCCCAACCGTGGCCAGGGAAGTGCTTGCCGGTGGCAGCCATACCGGCGCTGTTCATGCCGCGAATAAAGGCACCGGCCAGTACGGCGGCGCGCTCGGGGTCGCCTTCGAAGGAGCGAGTGCCGACCACGGCGCTGCGTTGGTAATCCAGGTCCAGCACTGGGGCGAAACTCAGGTCGAGACCCACGGCCAGTACTTCGGTGGCCATGATCCAGCCGCACTGTTCTGCCAGGTATTCAGCGTTGGGGTTATCGGCCAGCGCGCGCATGGCTGGCAGGCGCACAAAGCCCTGGCGCAGGCGCTGTACGCGCCCGCCTTCCTGGTCGACCGCCAGCAGCAGGTCCGGGCGCACCGCACGGATCGCCGCACTCAGCTCGCGAACCTGGCGTGGATGCTCGATATTGCGCGCAAAAATAATCAGACCGCCCACTTCCGGTTGGCGCAACAGGTGACGATCCTCGGCCGTCAGCCAGGTACCGGCAACGTCGACCATCAAAGAACCTTGCAGGGCAGCAGTCATAAACCTTCCTTAAATAACGCACACAACCCGTCGGGCTGACCAGGCACGGTCAGCACGACGGGTTGCGGATAAATAGCTGAAATCGGCATGGCGGCTAGCTTAGCGGATGCTAGCGGCCACGCACACCCAGGGGCGATCAAACCTTGGCAGCGACCGGTGCAGTTTTGCTGCGTGGGCGCAATTGGGCGGCAGCCATGGTCGAGTCGGTGACGCCGGTCTCGGCGCGCATACCCGCAGCGAGGAACGGCACCATCAGGCGCATCACCTGTTCGATCGAGGTGTTCACGCCGAAATCGGTCTCGGCTATCGCTCGCAACGCCTTGATCCCGGACATGCTGAACGCCGCAGCGCCGAGCATGAAATGCACGCGCCAGAACAGTTCGATAGGCGGAATACGTGGGGCCGCCTCGTTGACCAGCAACATATAGCGGCGGAATACTTTGCCGTACATGTCTTCCAGGTAACGACGCAGGTGGCCTTGGCTCTGGCTGAACGCCAGGCCCAGCAGGCGCATGAAGATCGACAGGTCATTACCACTGCGAGGTTGCACGACCAACGCCTGCTCTACAAGAATTTCCAGCAGCTCTTCCAGGCTTGGCTTGTGATCAGCCTTGGCCTGGCGGCGCTCCAACTCACGGTCGAGGCTGGCACAGAATGGCCCCAGGAAGCGGGAAAACACCGCTTGGATCAGGGCTTTTTTCGAGCCGAAATGATAGTTCACGGCAGCGAGGTTGACCCCAGCCTTGCTGGTGATCAGCCGCAATGAGGTTTCAGCAAATCCTTTTTCCGCGAACAATTGCTCGGCAGCATCGAGAATGCGTTCAACGGTTTCCGACTGGGCCATGGCTACTCCGCCTGACAAACACTTGTTTGAAACATACGTTTCAGAGTGTGTCTTGTCAAGCCTGCGGGTTCGCTTTCCGGCCGGGCAGTCACCCCTTTCATCGCTATTTAATCACATCCCTTTCGCCGTGTAGGCAACACCCTATCTACGTTGTAGGAAGGGTGACGCATGACCGTCCAGCGGAGTCGCGCAAAAGGATGATTGCCAAGCGCAGTTCACTGTATATAATCCCAGTCACTGTATAAAAAGACAGAGCGATCAACATGCTAAAACTGACGCCACGCCAAGCCGAGATTCTGGCCTTCATCAAGCGCTGCCTCGATGACAACGGTTACCCGCCTACCCGTGCGGAGATTGCCCTGGAACTGGGGTTCAAGTCCCCGAATGCCGCGGAAGAACACCTCAAGGCGCTCGCTCGCAAAGGCGCGATCGAAATGACTCCAGGGGCTTCACGCGGTATCCGCATCCCTGGCTTTGAAGCCAAGGCCGACGAATCGACACTACCGATCATCGGCCGCGTCGCTGCCGGTGCGCCGATCCTGGCGCAGCAGCACGTCGAGGAATCCTGCAACATCAACCCGACCTTCTTCCATCCTCGCGCCGACTATCTGTTGCGTGTGCACGGCATGAGCATGAAAGACGTAGGCATCTTCGATGGCGACCTGCTCGCAGTGCATACCACCCGTGAAGCCCGCAATGGCCAGATCGTCGTCGCCCGTATCGGTGATGAGGTCACGGTCAAACGCTTCAAGCGTGAAGGCAGCAAGGTCTGGCTACTGGCCGAGAACCCTGAGTTCGCCCCGATTGAAGTCAACCTGAAAGATCAGGACCTGGTGATCGAAGGCTTGAGTGTCGGCGTCATTCGCCGCTAAAGGAGGCATCATGCAGCTCGTGCACACCCCACAACACACACAACTGTCGCTGTTCGAGGCCTTTATGGCCCAACCCCTTGCGCCCATCCTCAAGGAAACGGTCGAAGCCCCCTGGGGCGGTGAACCTGAGGCGTTCAGTGAATTGTCGTTGCGCGGTGCGGCCGAAAGCTGCCTGAACCTGCTGGCGCCAATTCTGCGCGAATTGAGCGAAGACCAGGACGCACGCTGGCTGACACTGATCGCCCCGCCCGCCAGCCTGACCCAGGCCTGGCTGCGGGACGCCGGCCTCAACCGCGAGCGCATCCTGCTGTTGCAGCCACGGGGAGCGCAGAGCGCCCAGCAGTTGACCTGTGAGGCCTTGCGTCTAGGCCGCAGTCATACGGTGGTGAGCTGGTTGAATCCGTTGAATGCGAGCGCCAAGCAGCAACTCATCAGTGCCGCACGTACGGGCGACGCTCAGAGTTTGAATATTCGTTTGGGATAAAACTACAGCTTGGCTTGCAGTGATCGGGCTTGGAAGCCCCCTCACCACAAGACTCAGTGAAGTACGCGCGGGCCGTCGTCCTTCTCCGGTTCGCCTTCAGCCAGGCGACCTGCCATCTGCACGCCCACGCTCAACATGGCTTTAGCCACTTCCACGTGCTGGCCCTGCAGGAACACTTTGGCATCTTCGGAAAAATCCAGAATAACCAGAGAACCTTCGTCCTCAGCCCGGCGCAGTTCGATTCGGCCATCAGGCAGTTCAACAATTTCCAGAAAGGACGTTGGCATAAAAGTCTGTTCTCCACGAAAGGCCGAGATTATATCAGTCATCCACCCAGCCTCGCAGAGGAACCGGGCAGGTTTCTTTACGGCTTGATGAATGGTGCCCGGCGAGCGCCGACCTTCAGCACTCGTTCAACCCCTCACGAAAACGCAGCGCCATCTTTTTCAGCTCCTGGCGCCAGCCTTCCAACTCTTCGCGCCCCAAGGGCTTGGGCTCATCCTGTTCCAGCGCCACGGCAACGATCAGCGGCTGGGTGACATCGCCCTTGGGCACATGGGGAATACGTGGTGGATGGAACATATCGGCATGGGCCTTGAGCAGCCGTGCCACCCAACTGTCAGGGCTCTGGGCCATTTCCACCAGCTCGGCCAACTCAGGGATCGCCATCGAATCGAGCACTTCACGATTCATGATCATTTCTGCACGGGGGGCACCCGCCTGGGGCAAGCGGTAGAACCCTGCAATTTCATGACACAGCCCCAGCAACGCGCCATAGAGATGGAACAAGGCCGCTTCGCGTCCCGCCTGCACCAGCGCGATGGCATTCATCTCCTTCCCTTCCTCTGCACGGCCAAGGGCGTCCAGGGATAAACCCGCGAAGTAAATTTTCTGATTGGTACGGGTATAGAGTTCGTTGGCCATGACGGCAATCTCCACAACGAATAGGCGTGATGCTGGCTGAACAGTGTCACGGATCAGCCGAACGTACTGCAAGTGCAAATGTGGGAGGGGGCTTGCTCCCGATGGCGGTGGGTCAGTTACAGATGTATCAACTGACACTCCCTCATCGGGGGCAAGCCCCCTCCCACATTTGGATCTTCAGCGCATCCGACGGATCAAGCGCCCTGGCGCTTGTCCTCGACCTTCCACTTGCCGCCGTCGTAGAACGCTTTCCAGCCGGTAGGCTTGCCGTCCACTTCGGTCTGCACGTACTGCTCCTTGGTCTTGCGGCTGTAGCGGATTACGGCTGGGCGACCATCCGGGTCCTTCTTCGGCGCTTCACACAGGAAGTGGTACTTCGGATCGATCTCGTCCTTGTGCGGCACGATCTCCAGCACCAGCGGCGCACGGGTCTCGCGGTTTTTCGGGAACTGGCTGGCAGCCAGGAACAGCCCCGAAGCACCGTCACGCAGGATGTAGGTGTCGTTGACCTTTTCGCACTTGAGCTCCGGCATCTTCACCGGATCCATCTTCGGCGGCGCCGCATCACCGCTTTTGAGCAGTTTGCGCGTGTTCTTGCAGGTAGGATTGGTGCAGCCGAAGAACTTGCCGAAACGGCCGGTCTTGAGCTGCATCTCGCTGCCGCACTTATCGCATTCCAGGCTCGGACCTTCATAGCCTTTGATGCGGTAGGTGCCCTCTTCGATCTCGTAGCCATTGCAATCGGGGTTGTTACCGCAGATGTGCAACTTGTGCTTCTCGTCCAGAAGGTAGGCGTCCATCGCCGTGCTGCAGATCGGGCAGCGGTGCTTGCCACGCAGCACCAGCGACTCGGATTCACCCTCGTCATCAGCCGCGATTTCATCGCCCGGCACCAGGTTGACGGTCGCCTTGCAGCGCTCTTTGGGCGGCAGGCTGTAGCCTGAGCAACCGAGGAACACGCCCGTGGAGGCGGTACGAATCTGCATTGGTCGACCGCAGGTGGTGCACGGAATATCCGTCATCACCGGCTGGTTGGCGCGCATACCGCTCTCAGGGTTCTCGGCTACTTCGAGTTTTTTCTTGAAGTCGCCGTAGAACTCATCCAGCACGTTTTTCCAGTCGCGTTCGCCCTGGGCCACGTCATCGAGATTCTCTTCCATGCCGGCGGTGAAGCCGTAGTCCATCAGGTTGGAGAAGCTCTCGGACAGGCGCTCGGTAACGATATCGCCCATCTTTTCCGAATAGAAACGACGGTTGTGCAGCGCGACGTAGCCACGGTCCTGGATGGTAGAAATGATCGCTGCATAGGTCGACGGGCGACCGATACCGCGCTTTTCCATCTCTTTCACCAGGCTGGCTTCGGAATAACGCGCCGGTGGCTTGGTGAAGTGCTGGGATGGGTCGAGCTTGATCAGCTTCAACGTATCGCCCTGGGCCATGTCCGGCAGCACGTCGTCATCGCCAGGCTTGGCGATTTGCGGCATGACACGGGTGTAGCCGTCGAACTTGAGGATACGGCCCTTGGCGCGCAGCTCGAAGTCGCCAGCGCCCACACTGACAGTGGTAGACAGGTATTGCGCCGGCAGCATCTGGCAGGCCAGGAACTGGCGCCAGATCAGCTCGTAGAGGCGCTCAGCGTCACGCTCCATGCCGCTCAGCTTGGCGGGCGTGGTGTTGGCGTCGGAAGGACGAATCGCTTCGTGAGCCTCTTGTGCGCCTTCCTTGCTGCTGTAGACGTTCGGCTTCTCCGGCAGATAGGTCTTGCCGAACTCGCTTTCAATATACGTGCGCGCCATCGCCACCGCGTCTTGCGACAGGTTGGTGGAGTCGGTACGCATGTAGGTGATGTAACCGGCTTCATACAGACGCTGGGCCATCATCATGGTCTTCTTCACCCCGAAGCCCAAGCGGTTGCTCGCGGCCTGTTGCAGGGTAGAAGTGATAAACGGCGCCGACGGCTTGCTGCTGGTCGGTTTGTCTTCGCGCTTGACGATGCTGTAGCTGGAGGCCTTGAGCTTCTCCAGCGCGGCCATGGCCTGGGCTTCGTTCAGCGGCTTGAAGGCCTCGCCTTTCTCGCGGGCCACTTCAAAGCGCACGTTGGCGCCCTTGGCGGTGCCGAGATCGGCGTGCACTTCCCAATATTCTTCGGGGTTGAACGCACGAATCTCACGCTCACGCTCCACCACCAGCTTCACCGCAACCGATTGCACACGGCCGGCGGACAAACCACGGGCAATTTTCGCCCACAGCAGTGGCGAGACCATGTAGCCCACGACGCGGTCGAGGAAGCGACGGGCCTGCTGGGCGTTGACGCGGTCAATATCCAGCTCGCCCGGCTTGGAGAAGGCTTCCTGGATGGCTTTCTTGGTGATTTCGTTGAACACCACACGCTTGTAGCGGCTGTCATCACCGCCGATGGCTTCGCGCAGGTGCCAGGCAATGGCTTCCCCTTCGCGGTCCAAGTCCGTCGCGAGATAGATGGTGTCAGCATCCTTGGCGAGCCGGCGCAGCTCTTCGATGACCTTTTCCTTGCCCGGAAGGATTTCGTACTTGGCCTTCCAGCCATGGTCCGGGTCCACACCCATGCGCGAGACCAGCTGCTTGCGCGCTTTCTCTTTAGGGCTGAGCACCGGACCTTCGCCCGCAGCCGCCTTGCCGCGCTTGGCGGCAGGCTCCTTGCTGGCGCTAGCCGAACCGCTGGTGGGCAGGTCTCGGATATGGCCGATACTCGACTTCACCACGTACTCGTTGCCCAAGTACTTGTTGATGGTCTTGGCCTTAGCCGGGGATTCCACAATGACCAGCGATTTGCCCATGGATCGGAAAATTCCTGAATTCGAGAAGTGAAAGGCAGTTGGCGCCTGTCGCGGCAACGCTATATATAGTGGCAACAAGGTGAGGTCAAGCGCAGCATTCTGCGCGACCTGCCGTTATTGCCCTTTAAAAAGACTGGGTTCGGCCTGGACCAAAGCAAAGCGCGGGACCTGCTCGCCGTCAACTTCAACGGTCTCCAGGAACATGCTCAAGGGACGCACCCAAAAGCCGTATTCGCCATACAGTGCTTGGTAAAACACCACTTCTTCTTCGGTTTCGGAGTGCCGTGCCACGCTGAAAACGCGGTACTGCGGCCCCTTATAATGTTGGTAGAGCCCTGGTTCAACTTTCATGCTCTGGCCCTCGTACAAAATTTGTTGAAAAAAAATATTAAAAAGTTCCAAAAAACAAAAACCGGGGCACTGGGCCCCGGCTTCCGTCAACCGAACGTTTAGACGCGTTCGAAGACGGTGGAGATGCCTTGGCCGAGACCAATGCACATGGTTGCAACCCCAAGGTTGCCGCCATTTTGCTTCATCACGTTAAGCAAAGTGCCGGAGATACGTGCACCGGAGCAACCGAATGGGTGGCCCAGGGCAATCGCACCGCCGTGCAGGTTAACCTTCTCGTTCATCTTGTCGAGTACTTTCAAATCTTTCAGCACTGGCAGGGCCTGTGCGGCGAAAGCTTCGTTGAGCTCGAAGAAGTCGATATCGGAGATGGAAAGACCTGCGCGCTTCAAGGCTTTTTGTGTGGCCGGTACTGGACCATAGCCCATGATCGCCGGGTCCACACCTGCTACCGCCATCGAACGGATCACGGCCAGCGGCTGGATACCCAGGTCCTGGGCACGCTGCGCCGACATCACGATCATGCACGAAGCACCGTCGGTGATCTGCGACGACGTACCGGCTGTCACGGTGCCGCCCTTTGGATTGAACGCAGGCTTCAACGCCGCGAGGCTTTCCAGGGTGGTGTCCGGACGAATGGTTTCGTCGTAGTCGAACAGTTTCAGGAAACCGTTCTCGTCGTAGCCGTTCATCGGGATGATCTCATCCTTGAACTTGCCTTCCACGGTCGCCTTGTGGGCGAGCTGGTGGGAACGCAGGCCGAACGCGTCCTGGGCTTCGCGAGTGATGCCGTGCATCTTGCCGAGCATTTCTGCGGTCAGACCCATCATGCCCGAGGCTTTTGCCGCGTACAGCGACATGTGCGGGTTGGGATCGACGCCGTGCATCATGCTGACGTGGCCCATGTGCTCCACGCCGCCGACCACGAATACATCACCGTTGCCGGTCATGATCGCTTGCGCAGCGGTGTGTAGCGCGCTCATCGACGAGCCACACAGGCGGCTGACGGTCTGGCCCGCTGCGGTGTGCGGGATCTGAGTCATCAACGACGCCATGCGCGCGATGTTCCAGCCCTGCTCCAGAGTCTGGTTAACGCAGCCCCAGATCACGTCTTCGACTTCGTTCGGGTCAACCTTGACGTTACGTTCCAGCAGCTTGCTGATCAGGTGCGCCGACATGTCTTCAGCGCGGGTGTTGCGGTGCATGCCGCCCTTGGAGCGGCCCATCGGAGTACGACCGAAGTCGACAATCACGACGTCTCTTGGATTCAAGCTCATAAATATTCTCGCTCTAGTCGATTGGGCGCTTAACCGAAGAAGCTCTGGCCATTCTTGGCCATTTCACGCAGCTTCGCGGTCGGGTGGTACAGCGGGCCCAAATCAGCGTATTTGTCAGCCAGGGCAACGAACTCGGCCACACCGATCGAATCGATGTAGCGCAGTGCACCACCACGGAATGGAGGGAAACCAATACCGTACACCAGGCCCATATCGGCTTCGGCGGCGGTTTCGACGATGCCGTCTTCCAGGCAACGCACGGTTTCCAGGCACAGGGCGATCATCATCCAGTTGATGATGTCCTCGTCCGACACCTCACGCTGTTCGTAGATGACCGGAGCGAGCACTTCGTGCACCGACGGGTCGGCGACTTTCTTCTGCTTGCCCTTCTTGTCGGCCTCGTAGGCGTAGAAGCCCTTGCCGTTCTTCTGGCCCAGGCGCTTGGCCTCGTACAGCGCGTCGATCGCCGAACGGCGGTCGTCTTTCATGCGGTCCGGGAAGCCCTCAGCCATCACGTCGCGGCCGTGGTGGCCGGTGTCGATGCCGACCACGTCCATCAGGTACGCCGGGCCCATGGGCCAGCCGAATTTCTCCATGACCTTGTCGATGCGCACGAAGTCCACACCGGCACTGACCAACTTGGCGAAACCGCCGAAGTAGGGGAACAGCACGCGGTTGACCAAAAAGCCCGGGCAGTCGTTGACCACGATCGGGTTCTTGCCCATTTTCTTGGCGTAGGCAACGGTGGTGGCAACGGCCAGCTCGCTGGACTTCTCGCCACGGATCACTTCCACCAGCGGCATCATGTGCACCGGGTTGAAGAAGTGCATGCCGACGAAGTTTTCCGGACGCTTGAGGGCCTTGGCCAGCAGCGAAATGGAAATTGTCGAGGTGTTGGAGGCCAGGATGGTGTCATCTTTGACCTGGGCTTCCACTTCAGCCAATACCGCCTGCTTGACCTTCGGGTTCTCGACAACCGCTTCGACCACCAGGTCGACGTGGCCGAAATCGCCGTAGGACAGCGTAGGACGAATGCCATTGAGCACTTCGGCCATTTTTGCAGCGGTCATACGACCTTTATCAACGCGGCCCACCAGCAGCTTGGCGGCTTCGGCCAGGCCCTGCTCGATACCGTGCTCGTTGATGTCTTTCATCAGGATCGGCGTGCCTTTGGACGCCGACTGATAGGCGATACCGCCGCCCATGATACCGGCGCCGAGTACGGCAGCCTGTTTCACGTCCTTGGCAATTTCGTCGTAGGCCTTGGCCTTTTTCTTCAGTTCCTGATCGTTCAGGAACAGGCCGATCAGGCTCTGGGCCGCCGAGGTTTTCGCCAGTTTGACGAAGCCTGCCGCTTCCACTTCCAGGGCTTTGTCGCGACCGAAGTTCGCGGCCTTCTGGATGGTCTTGATCGCTTCAACCGGGGCCGGGTAGTTCGGACCGGCCTGGCCTGCCACGAAACCTTTGGCGGTTTCGAACGACATCATCTGTTCGATAGCGTTGAGCTTGAGTTTTTCCAGCTTCGGCTGACGCTTGGCCTTGTAGTCAAATTCGCCGCTGATGGCGCCCTTGATCAGGTTCAGCGCGGCTTCGGCCAGTTTGTCCGGAGCCACCACTGCGTCGACGGCACCGACCTTCAGTGCGTCCTCGGCCTTGTTTTCCTTACCGGCGGCGATCCATTCGATCGCATTGTCGGCACCGATCAGGCGCGGCAGGCGCACGGTACCGCCGAAGCCCGGGTAGATGCCCAGTTTGACTTCCGGCAGGCCGATCTTGGCGGTCGCGGACATGACACGGAAATCCGCTGCCAGGCACATTTCCAGGCCGCCACCCAACGCAATGCCATTGATCGCGGCAACGGTCGGCACGTTGAGGTCTTCGAAATCGCTGAAGATCTTGTTGGCTTCGAGGTTGCCAGCCACCAGCTCGGCATCGGGCAGCTTGAAGTTGTCGACGAATTCGGTGATGTCAGCGCCGACGATAAACACGTCCTTGCCGCTGGAGACGATCACGCCCTTGACCGAAGCATCTGCTTTGATGGTGTCTACGGCCTGACGCAGTTCGTTCAGGGTTAGACGGTTGAACTTGTTGACGGACTCACCCTTGAGGTCGAATTTCAATTCGACGATGCCACTTTCAAGAGCCTTAACCGTGATGGCTTTACCTTCGTAAATCATCAACTGATCTCCACGATATGGAAGCTGAACAGTACACACCGGACGCTGGTCGCTGGTTTGACATTGACAGTTGCATCAATGCTCACGCCAATCAGCCAGGCACACCCGCCAGTGCGATAGTCGGGATTCTGTACGAGTCGTCTGACAGGCAAACGCTCAATTCATACGCCCGTTTGATTTGGGTACGCCACCTTCATCCAATTCCGAGCAATTGTCAATCGCTCCAAAGGCTAGGAAAAACGCGACTTTCCAGTCATTTCAGAACCCGGACCACAGGCAGGCAACCCGTCAATATTCAAATATTCACAAGATCAATAATAGAAAAGATGTGGGAAGCGGCTGTACAGAAAGGGACATACGGCTAGGCTAGCGGGAACTTGCAGATTTACCGGCCTGCCTGGCCACCTCCAGCCCGATGATGAAGTCGGGCTTTTTATTGCCCGGCCTCTGTAGGAGTGTCAGGCCAAGGCCCTGAGCAACGCATCAATATCCTTCAACACACTCATGTCGCCCTTCTCGCCCCAGTACAAGGCGATCATCTGCTTGTCGGCCTCGACCTTGTAGACGTTCGCCGGCAGCGTCGCAAAATACGGCAACAACTTTTCATCCACACACTCTTCGCGCCATTGATTGACCCACACACCCGGCTCCAACTGCCAGTAACTCCAGATGGCCGGCGTGCTCCCACGCCGCGGTCGACAGTACTGCGCACAAGGGCTCGGCGGCTCTTGCTTGAGCCAGTGCGGCCATTCCTGGGGCGCCAACTGCATGGCCAGGCCGATGCGGCGTGCCTCCATGCGCAGGGCCATGCGCCCGCTCTGCCCACGCGACGGGCGCAGCCAGGCCAGGGGGCTTAAAACCACCGCAAGGATTGACACCACTATCCACACCGTCATATGTGTACTCCCGAATTTCTAGATGAGCGGATTTGACCTGACGCAACCCCATCCGCTTGAAAGCAGCCATACTGAACTTATTGCAGTCCCTTGGAGGAACGCCTCATGCCCTACAAACATATTCTGGTCGCTGTCGATCTGACCGAAGAGTGCGATCCGGTGATCAAGCGCGCGCAGGAATCCGCATTGGCCAATGGCGCCATACTGTCGCTGGTGCATATCGTCGAGCCCATGGCCATGGCCTTTGGCGGTGACGTACCGATGGACCTTTCCCAGTTGCAGCAACAACAATTCGACCAGGCCAAGGAGCGCCTGGACCGTTTGATTCTCAAATACCCGCACCTGAAAAAGGAAGACTGCCACCTGACATACGGCCAACCGCGTCAGGAAATCCACCACTTGGCCAAGGAAAAGGCCTGTGACCTGATCGTGGTCGGCAGCCACGGCCGTCATGGCCTGGCACTGTTGCTGGGCTCCACCGCCAATGATGTATTGCACGGCGCGCCTTGCGATGTACTGGCCGTCAAACTGGCAAAGAGTTCGTAAGACCGATGAAGGTCTAATGTGGGAGCTGGCTTGCCTGCGATAGCAGCCTGTCAGTTGATGCATCAGGTGGCTGTTACACCGCTATCGCAGGCAAGCCAGCTCCCACAGTTGAATCGCATTTCATATTAAAAAGCCCGGCGCTCATAGAAGAGTGCCGGGCTTTTTTATTGCGGTGCGATTACTCAGGCATCCAGCTCGGCCCAACGCTCAACCAACGCTTCCAGCTCCTGGTTCAACGTCTCCAGGGAAGCGATGACCTTGGCGGTTTCAGCCGCGGGTCGCAGATAGAAACCGGCGTCAGCCATTTCAGCTTCGACCGCAGCAATCTGCTGTTCCTTGGCATCGATCTCACCCGGCAAGGCTTCCAGCTCACGCTGCAGCTTGTAGCTGAGCTTCTTCTTGGCCGCGGGTGCAGCTTCCTGGGCCGGTGCAGCCTCTTGCACAGGAGTCACCACCGCCGAGGTCAGGTCGGCCTTGCCGGACTTGCTCTCGGTCACGCCCAGCAGACGTGGCGAACCACCCTGACGCAACCAGTCCTGGTAACCACCGACGTATTCGCGCACCTTGCCTTCGCCTTCGAAGACCAGAGTGCTGGTGACCACGTTGTCGAGGAATTCCCGGTCGTGGCTGACCATCAGCACAGTGCCGTTGAACGTCAGCAGCACTTCTTCGAGCAACTCAAGGGTTTCCACATCCAAGTCGTTGGTCGGTTCGTCGAGCACCAGCAGGTTGGCCGGTTTGCTGAACAGCTTGGCCAGCAGCAAACGCGCGCGCTCACCACCAGACAGGGCCTTGACCGGCGTACGTGCACGTTGCGGGCTGAACAGGAAGTCGCCCAGGTAGCTGAGTACGTGGCGGCTCTGGCCGTCGATGTCGATAAAGTCGCGACCTTCGGCGACGTTGTCGATCACGGTCTTTTCCAGGTCCAACTGGTGGCGCAACTGGTCAAAGTAGGCCACATCGATGCGCGTGCCCTCTTCCACCTTGCCGCTGGTCGGCTGCAGACCGCTGAGCATCAGCTTGAGCAAGGTGGTCTTGCCGGTGCCGTTGGCGCCCAGCAGGCCGATACGGTCGCCGCGCTGCAGGACCATGGAGAAGTCCTTGATCAGGAACGGGCCGTCCGGGTGATGGAAGCTGACATTCTCCAGCACCATTACCTGCTTGCCCGACTTGTCGGCGGTGTCCAGCTGGATATTGGCCTTGCCGGTACGCTCGCGGCGCTCACTGCGCTCCACGCGCAAGGCTTTCAAGGCACGTACGCGGCCTTCATTACGGGTGCGACGGGCCTTGATGCCCTGGCGGATCCAGACTTCTTCCTGGGCCAGCTTCTTGTCAAACAGCGCGTTGGCAGTTTCTTCGGCAGCCAGGGCGGCTTCCTTGTGCACCAGGAAGCTGGCGTAGTCGCCGTTCCAGTCGATCAGGCCGCCACGGTCCAGCTCGAGGATGCGCGTGGCCAGGCTCTGCAGGAAAGCACGGTCGTGCGTGATAAACAGCACGGCGCCCTGGAAGTCCTTGATGGCTTCTTCAAGCCAGGCGATGGCGCCGATGTCCAGGTGGTTGGTCGGTTCGTCGAGCAACAGCAGGTCCGGCTCGGACACCAGCGCCTGGGCCAGCAGCACACGGCGACGCCAGCCCCCGGACAATTCGGCGAGGGTCTTGTCGGCCGGCAGTTGCAGGCGGCTCAGGGTGCTGTCCACCAGTTGCTGCAAGCGCCAGCCATCACGGGCTTCGAGGTCTTGCTGGACGTGCATCAGCTTGTCTAGGTCTTCCTCGGTGACGCAGTTCTGCGCCAGGTGATGGTATTGCGCGAGCAACTCGCCGACGCCGTCCAGACCTTCGGCAACCACGTCGAACACTGTCCGTCCGTCGGCCACCGGCAATTCTTGCGGCAATTCGCCGATCTTGAGGCCCGGGGCACGCCAGACAGAGCCGTCATCAGGCTTCTGGTCGCCTTTTACCAGCTTCATCATGCTGGACTTGCCGGTGCCGTTGCGGCCGATGATGCACACCCGCTCACCACGGGCGATCTGCCAGGACACCTTGTCCAACAACGGCATGGCGCCGAAAGCAAGGGACACATCGCTGAATTTGAGCAGGGTCATACGCTTCTCCAAAAACTGGGCGCGCATTCTACCTGACTTGAGGGTGGGATGCGGTCGGCATTTTCTCTATTGACACGTTCTGTAGGACATTTCCGGCGAACTTGAACGAACCAGACGGCAAAGCTTTCGCGGGCCGCTGGCAAAAGGCTAAGCTAGAGGCAATCAGTGTCGGCAGTGCCGGTGCTAGTCGTGATTTCTCTGCACGGACGTCTCATGCGCAGTCGCCTTTTCAACTTTTTATCTTGTCTGCTTCTTTCCGCCACTGCCGTTCAAACCGCCCAGGCGGTGGACCTCACCACCCAACGTCAGTATTACGATCAAGCCAAACGCGCCCTGGCCAAGGGCGACAGCGGCCCGTACATGCAATACAGCCAGGCCCTGGCCGACTACCCGCTCACGCCGTACCTGGCGTATGACGAGCTGACTGCACGCCTGAAAACCGCGAGCAACGAGGAAATCGAACAGTTCCTCGCCAAACACGGCGACCTGCCCCAGGCCAACTGGATGAAACTGCGTTGGCTGCGCTGGCTGGCCGAGCGTGGCGATTGGCAGACCTTTGAAAAGTACTACGACACCAAGCTCAATTTCGTCGAGCTGGACTGCCTGCATGGCCAGTACCAGCTCAGCCACAATCTGAAGGCTGAAGGCTACAAGACCGCCGAAAAATTGTGGATGACCGGCAAATCCCAGCCCGCCGCCTGTGACGCCACCTTCGGCCAATGGGCCGCTGCCGGCCAACTGACCGAACAGAAGATTTGGGACCGCACCAAGCTCGCCGCCGAAGCCCGCAATTACGCGCTGGCCAACAGCCTGGTGAAGACCCTGCCAACCCTCGGCGTCCAAGGCCGCCTGATGGTGGATGTGGCGCAAAAGCCTGACATGCTCAGCGATCCGTCACGCTTCCTGCCGGCCACCGAGGCGATGTCTGACGCCGTCGGCCTGGGCCTGCGCCGCCTGGCCCGCCAGGATCCGGACAAGGCCATGGCCCTGCTCGACGGCTACGCCAGCAGCATGCACTTCTCCCGTGACGAAAAGGTGTCGATTGCCCGCGAGATTGGCCTGACCCTGGCCAAGCGCTTCGACCCACGTGCGCTGGACGTGATGACCAAGTACGACCCGGAACTGCGCGACAACACCGTGTCCGAATGGCGCCTGCGCCTGCTGTTGCGCCTGGCACGCTGGGAAGATGCCTACCAGTTGACCCGCAAACTCCCGCAAGACCTGGCCACCACCAACCGCTGGCGCTACTGGCAGGCCCGCAGCCTGGAACTGGCCGAGCCGAAAAACCCGCAGGCCCTGGTGCTGTACAAAAACGTGGCCAAGGAACGGGACTTCTACGGCTTCCTCGCCGCTGACCGTTCCAAATCCCCTTACCAGTTGAACAACAAACCGCTGGTGATGAGCCAGGCGTTGGTCAACAAGGTACGCAATACTCCTGGGGTGCGCCGTGCGCTGGAGTTCTACGCCCGTGGCCAGATCGTGGACGGTCGCCGTGAGTGGTACCACGTCAGCCGGCACTTCAACCGTGACGAGATGGTCGCCCAGGCCAAGCTGGCCTACGACATGAAGTGGTACTTCCCGGCGATCCGTACCATCAGCCAGGCGCAGTACTGGGACGACCTGGACATCCGTTTCCCGATGGCGCACCGCGACACATTGGTGCGCGAAGCCAAAGTGCGCGGCCTGCATTCAAGCTGGATATTTGCCATTACCCGTCAGGAAAGCGCGTTTATGGACGATGCCCGCTCCGGCGTTGGCGCCAGCGGCCTGATGCAACTGATGCCCGGCACCGCCAAGGAAACTGCACGCAAATTCAGCATCCCCCTGGCCTCCCCGGCCCAGGTGCTGGACCCGGATAAAAATATCCAGCTCGGCGCCGCCTACCTGAGCCAGGTGCACAGCCAGTTCAACGGCAACCGTGTGCTCGCTTCCGCCGCCTACAACGCCGGCCCCGGCCGCGTGCGCCAATGGCTGCGCGGTGCAGACCACCTGAGCTTCGATGTGTGGGTTGAAAGCATCCCGTTCGACGAAACCCGCCAGTATGTGCAGAACGTGCTGTCTTATTCGGTGATCTACGGGCAGAAGCTCAATTCACCGCAGCCGCTGGTGGATTGGCATGAGCGGTACTTCGACGACCAGTAAGGCACTGAACCTGCTTCCAATGTGGGAGGGGGCTTGCTCCCGATAGCGGTGGGTCAGCAACAAAACTGCTGATTGACACTCTGCTATCGGGAGCAAGCCCCCTCTCACATTGGTATTTCTGCAATGCTTGTGGCGCTAGTGATCTGCGCTGAACTGCAGCGCCGCCAACCGCGCATACAGTGGATTGCTCGCAATCAACTCCTGGTGCGTGCCCACCGCCACCAGTTTGCCCTGATCCATCACCGCTATTCGATCGGCATTCTTGACGGTCGCCAGACGGTGAGCGATCACCAGTGTGGTTCTTCCTTGCATCAATTGCGGCAGTGCTTGCTGGATCAGGTGCTCACTCTGCGCGTCGAGGGCGCTGGTGGCTTCGTCCAGCAGCAGGATCGGCGCGTCGACCAACAAGGCGCGGGCGATGGCCAGGCGTTGGCGCTGGCCGCCAGAGAGGCCCAGGCCACCGTCGCCGAGGTGGGTCTGGTAGCCGTCGGGCATCTGCAGGATGAAATCGTGGGCGTGGGCGATGCGCGCAGCGGCTTCGACCTGGGACATGGTGGCGGACGGGTTGCCGTAGCGAATGTTGTCCTCGACGCTGCCGAAAAACAGCGCCGGGCTCTGGGACACCAGTGCAAAGTGGCGACGCAGGTCCAGGGGGTCCAGCTCGGTCAGCGGGTGGCCTTCGAGCAGGATGCGCCCTTGCTGGGGATCGTAGAAGCGCAGCAGCAGGTCGAAGATTGTCGATTTACCCGCGCCTGATGGGCCTACCAGCGCCAGGGTTTCGCCGGGATTGATGGTCAGGTTCAAGCCATCAATGGCGTAACTGTCCGGCCGTGAGGGGTAGCAAAAGCGCAGATCTTGCAGCTCCATGCGGCCACTGACCCGCTGCGGCAAGCGTTCGCTGCCATCGGCCGGCGCCTGGATGTCGTTGCTCGACTGCAACAGCTCACCGATACGCTCGGCCGCACCGGCAGCGCGCTGCAACTCGCCGAGCACTTCGCTCAGAGTGCCAACCGCACTGCCGACTATCAGGCTATAGAACACAAACGCCGCCAGCTCACCGCCGGAAATGCGCCCGCTGATCACGTCCATGCCGCCTACCCATAGCATCACGCCCACGGCGCCGAGCACCAGCATGATCACCAGGGTTATCAGCCAGGAGCGTTGCAGGATGCGTTTACGTGCGGTGGTGAACGCGTCCTCCACGGTAACAGCGAAACGCTGTTCGTCCTGCACCTGGTGGTTGTAGGCCTGCACCGTTTTGATCTGGCCCAAGGTCTCGGCGACATAGCTGCCGACGTCGGCGATACGATCCTGGCTCAGACGCGACAGGCTGCGCACCCGGCGCCCGAAGATCAGGATCGGCGCCAGTACCAGCGGCAGCGCCACCACCACGATGCTGGTGAGCTTGGGGTTGGTGATGAACAGCAACACGATGCCGCCGATGACCATCAGGGCGTTGCGCAGGAACAGCGACAGCGATGAGCCGATCACCGATTGCAGCAACGTGGTATCGGTGGTCAGCCGCGACTGGATCTCCGAGCTGCGGTTGTTCTCATAGAAGCCTGGGTGCAGGTAGATCAAGTGATTGAACACTTGCCGGCGAATATCGGCCACCACGCGCTCGCCAATCCACGACACCAGGTAAAACCGCGTGAACGTACCCACAGCCAGGCCCAGTACCAGCACCATGAACAAGCCGATGGACTGGTTGAGCAAGTGCGGTGACTGGGTCATGAAACCCTGGTCGACCAGAAGGCGAATGCCCTGCCCCATGGACAAGGTGATGCCGGCGGTGACGATCAGCGCCAGCAAGGCGCCCAGGGCCTGCCAGCGGTAGGGCGCAATAAAGCGGCTGGCCAGGCGGATCGCACGGCGTTGACGGGTTGAGAGCATGGAAGGCACCACCAATGAGGAATCTGTACTTCAACATTGGGGGAACTTGCGCAAATAACAATGAGTCAGGTTAATTATGCCCGCCGATACAGGCCGCTAGAGGCTATCGGTCTAAGACTCATCTGGAAATATGTACCGGTTTCTGGTGGACTGGGTGTTCGAACCGATGAGCGTGCAAGGAGTTGTAACAGCGCGTTCATGCGGGGGATTTAAGATAGGTACACAACCTGATGAGGAGACAGGCCATGACCTTGCAAGATAGCAGCAACGCCAAGATTGAAGTGATCCGCCAGCAGCAGGTGTTGCCTTGCTCGTATATCGATGCCAAGGGCCACGAAGTGCAGATTACCGAAGAGATGATCCAGCAAGCCTGCAGCGAGCTGGAACAGCGACTGGTCAAACCTGCCCAGCAAGGCTGAAGTGCCCACGCTCTTTCAAACCCGGCCCAGGTGGCCGGGTTTTTTATGGGTGTTTACAGCGTTTCAGCGCCCAGAGCCGAAACGATAGCCGACAGCGCCGTCGACTCGCCCTTGATGCGCACTTTCAGGCCATCTATCTCACGGCGCTGCGGGTAGTGCTTGCGCAGCAAATCGAAGGACTGGCGCTGCTCCTGCACGGTCCCCACCAGGCTGCGACGAAAATCTGCATCATCACGGCGCGGGTCGTACACGCTGCGGCACAGGGCCGCCAGTGCCCAGGCCGGATCGGTTGAAGCGTTAAGGTGGACTTCGTCCAGCCACGGTGCCGGCAATAAATCACTGAGCTGAACGCTCGGTTCGTGGCCCAGGTGCGCGCAAAATGCCTGGTAGATCTGCGCGGTGCCGCGCTGCTTGCCATCGAGGCTGTAGCCGGCGATATGCGGCGTGGCCAGCACGCACAGGTCAGCCAGGTCGACGTCCACTTGCGGCTCGCCTTCCCACACATCCAGCACCGCTTGCAGGTCTTCGCGGGCCAGCAGCACCTCGCGCAGCGCGGCGTTGTCCACCACCGCGCCACGGCTGGCGTTGATCAGCCAGGTGCCGGGCTTGAGTTGCTCCAGGCGCTGGCGGTCGAATAAATGCCAGGTGGCGCCATTGCCGGACTTGATCAGCGGCGTGTGCAAGCTGATCACATCGCACTGCTCGATGATCTGTTGCAGGCTGACGTAGTCGCCGTCCTCGGCGATCTGGCGCGGCGGGTCGCACACCAGCACGTTCCAACCCAGGCCCTTGAGGACCTTGACCAGTCGCCCGCCCACCTCACCGGCACCAACGACACCGTAGGTGCGCGAGCCCAACTCGACGCCTTCGATTTCGGCCAGGGTGTGCAAGCTGCCGAGTACGTAATCCACAACCCCCCGCGCATTGCAGCCAGGCGCGCTGGCCCACTGGATCCCTGCCCGCTTGAAAAAGTCCAGGTCCAGATGGTCGGTGCCGATGGTGCAGGTGCCGACAAAGCGTACGTTGCTGCCTTCGAGCAGGGCACGGTTGACGTTGGTCACCGAGCGCACCAGCAGCACGTCGGCCTGCTCGACGGTAGCGCGGTCGATGGACCGCCCAGGCACGCGGCGAATCTCGCCAAACCCCTGGAAAAAGTCATCAAGCAGCGGAATATTCTCGTCGGCAACAATCAGCATGGCAGGCTCCTTTGGCGGATCAGCAGTGTACAGGCATGGGATTCAACTAACACAACAGATCCCTGTGGGACTGCATTACAAATCAGCAACACAGGTTTTTTCCTGACCACTGCGTCAAAGCGTAGAATCCGCCGTCCTTGCGACTGCTTTTTTATTGGACACCTGTACGTGAACACTGCCACCGCTACCCTTTCCCGCCCCGCCCGCATCAGCCGGGAAGTGCGCGGCCTGCTGACGCTGGCCTTGCCGATCATGATCGGCCAATTGGCAACTACTGCGATGAGTTTTGTCGATGCGGTGATGGCCGGGCGTGTCAGCCCCCAGGACCTTGCGGCGGTCGGCCTGGGTAACTCGATCTGGATCCCGGTGTACCTGCTGATGACCGGCACCTTGCTGGCCACCACGCCGAAAGTGGCCGAGCGCTATGGCGCGGGCAAACTCACCGAGATCGGGCCGTTGGTGCGCCAATCGTTGTGGTTGGCCGTGGTGGTCGGCCTCTGCGGTGCGGTGCTGTTGCTGTGTGCCGAGCCCATCCTGCATGCGATGAAGGTCGAGCCAGACCTGATCGAGCCGTCCATGGGTTACCTGCATGGCATCGCCGCGGGGATGCCGGCAATTGCGCTGTATTACGTGCTGCGCTGCTTCAGTGATGGCCTGGGCCGTACGCGGCCGAGCATGGTCATGGGCCTGTGCGGTCTGGCGCTGAATATTCCGCTGAACTACATCTTCATCTACGGCCACTTCGGCGTACCGGCCATGGGCGGCGTGGGTTGCGGCTGGGCCACGGCCATTGCGATGTGGGTGATGATGCTCGGCCTGGCTGGCTGGACGCGCTGGGGCCCGGTGTACCAGAGCAGCGAACTGTTCAAGCGCTTTGACTGGCCGAAATGGGCGGTGATCAAGCGCATCCTGGGCATCGGCCTGCCGATTGGCGTAGCGATCTTCGCCGAGTCGAGCATATTCGCGGTGATTGCCCTGTTGCTTGGCAGCCTGGGCGCCACCGTGGTTTCCGGCCATCAGATCGCGTTGAATGTCAGTTCTTTGGTATTCATGATCCCCTACTCCCTGAGCATGGCCGTGACCGTGCGCGTCGGCCAGGCCCTGGGGCGTGGCGAACCGCGTGAAGCGCGCTTCGCCGCCGGGGTCGGCATGGGCACTGCACTGGCCTATGCGTGCCTGTCGTGCAGCCTGATGCTGGTGTTTCGTGAGCAGATCGCGGCGATCTACACGCCCGACCCGGTGGTCATCCACCTGGCGTCGATGCTGATTGTGTTCTCGGCGCTGTTCCAGTTCTCCGACTCGATTCAGGTCACTGCCGCCGGTGCTTTGCGCGGCTACCAGGACACCCGGGTGACCATGGTGCTGACCTTGTTCGCCTATTGGGGCGTGGGGCTGCCGGTGGGTTATGCCCTAGGGCTGACCGACTGGCTCGGCGAACCCAGCGGCCCAAGCGGTTTATGGCAAGGGCTGATCGTGGGTTTGAGCTGTGCGGCGGGGATGTTGCTGGTGCGCCTGGCGCGCAGTGCACGCCGGCGCATTCGTGCCGAAAAGGCGCTGGCTTAATCGGCTTTCTTGCGGATCCAGTACAGGTAGGTGCCAGCATCTTCCTGTTGATCCACCAGTTCGTGGTCAAGAAACACGCAGAATTTGGGAATATCACGACGGGTCGACGGGTCGGTGGCGATCACCTTGAGCAAGCCGCCCGCCGGCAGGTCACGGATGTGCTGGTGCAGCATCATCACCGGCTCCGGGCAGTTGAGGCCGGTGGCGTCGAGGGTGCCGTCTACGGGTAAATCAACACTCATACTTCACTCCTGAAACAGGCCCGCTCTTATGTGGGAGCGGGCTTGCCCGCGATGACGGGGGCACATTCAACATACATTTCGACTGTTATACCGCTTTCGCAGGCAAGCCAGCTCCCACAATTATTATCAGCGGCTTTTGGATTTCTTTACGTCTATCAGACGACGCAAGTGGCACGTCACTTCCTCTCGGTCGTGGTACAGCTGCTTGCAACCGATTTCCACCCGTATGCCACGCGCCTTGAAGCCCTCTTCGATGCGTTCGAGCAGGCGCTTCACTTCGGCGTAACGCTGCTTCATCGGCAACTTCAGGTTGACCACCGCCTCACGGCAATGCCCCTCGCCGATCCAGGTTTCCAGCAGCGCCGCGTTGCGCGCAGGCTTCTCGACGATATCGCAGACCATCCAGTCCACCGGCTGCTTGGGCACGAAGGTGAAGCCATCAGCCATCAAGTGCTGCACCAGGCCGGTGTCCATCAGGCTTTCGGCCATGGGGCCGTTGTCGATGGCGGTGACCAGCATGCCACGGTTGACCAGTTGCCAGGTCCAACCGCCCGGCGCTGCGCCGAGGTCGACGCCGGTCATATCACCGTGCAGGCGCTCGTCCCATTGGTCACGGGGGATAAAGTGATGCCAGGCCTCTTCCAGCTTCAAGGTCGAGCGGCTGGGCGCGTCACGCGGGAACTTGAGGCGCGGGATGCCCATCGGCCACATTGCCGAGTTGTTCGACTCGGCCAGCCCCATGAACACTTCGCGGCCGCTCTTGAAGGTCAGCAACAGGCGCGGCTTGCTCGGGTCGTCCACCAGCTTGCCGGCGCCCAGCAGGGCTTTGCGCAGGTGCACTTCGAATTTTTTGCAAAAGTTGGAGAGTTCCTTGCCGTCATTGGTGTCGACCATTTCCAACCATAGGCTGCCGCACACCGGGAAGTCGCGCAGGTGGGTAAGGATCACGCTGATGCGGTCGGTTTCCGGCAGGTCGATAAACACCCCGCGTGCCCACTGCCTTGGGAAGATCAGCTCGGCGAAGCGCTGGCCGTGCATCAAGCGCTGGGCGCCGTCTTCTTCCGTGCAGACAAATTCGGCGCAGGCGCTGCCGGTCTTGGCCTTGGCGTAGCCGGACACGTTCAGGCGCGCGGCGTGTTCCGCGATCTCGGAACAGACTTCGCCTTCAAAACCCGGGCGGCAGTGCATAAAAAGGGTGTTCATCTACTCTCCTGGTGAATCAACTGACCTTGCGCTATCGCAATGCCTGTCATGAAAACGCGCGCATGATAGCCGAGTTCGGAACCTTGGGCTCGGCGATAGAGTCCAGTTATTAGCCTGCTAATGAAAACAGCGCTAACGTGTTAGCTCTGTTCGTCCCGCCAGGTCCGTGGCCGTGCGGACCATAAGGAGTCATGTAATGTCATCCCTTGATAGCCTGAGAACCCTTAAGACACTGCAAATAGAAAGCAAGACCTACCACTACTTCAGCCTGCCCGAAGCCGCCAAGAGCCTGGGTGATCTGGACAAGCTGCCGATGTCGCTCAAGGTACTGCTGGAAAACCTGCTGCGCTGGGAAGATGCCAAGACCGTTACCGGCACCGACCTCAAAGCCATCGCCGCCTGGCTCAAAGAGCGCCAGTCGGACCGCGAGATCCAGTATCGCCCCGCCCGCGTGCTGATGCAGGACTTTACCGGCGTACCCGCGGTGGTCGACCTGGCCGCCATGCGCGCCGCCGTGGCCAAGGCCGGCGGTGACCCGCAGCGCATCAACCCGCTGTCACCGGTGGACCTGGTGATTGACCACTCGGTGATGGTCGACAAGTTCGGTACCACCAGCGCCTTTGAGCAGAACGTTGACATCGAAATGCAGCGCAACGGCGAACGCTACGCCTTCCTGCGCTGGGGCCAGAGCGCCTTTGACAACTTCAGCGTCGTGCCACCTGGCACCGGCATCTGTCACCAGGTGAACCTGGAATACCTGGGCCGCACCGTGTGGACCAAGGACGAAGACGGCCGCACGTACGCCTTCCCCGACACCCTGGTCGGCACCGACTCCCATACCACCATGATCAACGGCCTCGGCGTACTCGGCTGGGGCGTGGGTGGGATCGAAGCCGAAGCGGCCATGCTCGGCCAGCCGGTGTCGATGCTGATTCCGGAGGTCATCGGCTTCAAGCTCACCGGCAAGCTCAAGGAAGGCATCACCGCCACCGACCTGGTGCTCACCGTTACACAAATGCTGCGCAAGAAAGGCGTAGTGGGCAAGTTCGTCGAGTTCTACGGCGACGGCCTGGCCGACCTGCCCCTGGCCGACCGCGCCACCATCGCCAACATGGCGCCGGAGTACGGCGCTACCTGTGGCTTTTTCCCAGTGGATGAGGTGACGCTGGACTACCTGCGCCTGTCCGGCCGCCCGGCTGAGACGGTCAAACTGGTGGAGGCCTACACCAAGGCCCAGGGCCTGTGGCGCAACGCCGGCCAGGAACCGGTGTTCACCGACACCCTGGCCCTGGACATGGGCAGCGTCGAAGCCAGCCTCGCCGGGCCCAAGCGCCCCCAAGACCGGGTATCCCTGCCGAATGTCGGCCAAGCGTTCAGCGACTTCCTCGACCTGCAATTCAAACCCACCAGCAAAGAAGAGGGCCGCCTGGAAAGTGAAGGCGGTGGCGGCGTGGCCGTGGGCAACGCCGATCTGGTCGGCGAGGCCGATTATGAATACGAAGGCAACACCTATCGCCTGAAAAACGGCGCGGTGGTGATCGCCGCCATCACCTCCTGCACCAACACCTCCAACCCCAGCGTAATGATGGCGGCCGGGTTGGTGGCGAAAAAGGCCGTGGAAAAGGGCCTGACCCGCAAACCTTGGGTCAAGACCTCGCTGGCCCCAGGCTCCAAGGTGGTCACCGATTATTACAAAGCCGCGGGCCTCACCCAGTACCTCGACAAGCTCGGTTTTGACCTGGTGGGCTACGGCTGCACCACCTGTATCGGTAACTCCGGGCCGTTGCCCGAGCCTATCGAAAAAGCCATCCAGAAGGCCGACCTCGCTGTGGCCTCGGTGCTGTCGGGTAACCGCAACTTCGAAGGCCGCGTGCACCCGCTGGTGAAAACCAACTGGCTGGCCTCGCCGCCCCTGGTAGTCGCCTATGCGTTGGCCGGCACCGTGCGCATCGACATCAGCAGCGAACCGCTGGGTAACGATCAGAGCGGAAACCCGGTGTACCTGAAAGATATCTGGCCCAGCAGCCAGGAAATCGCCGACGCGGTGGCCCAGGTCAGCACCAGCATGTTCCACAAGGAATACGCCGAGGTGTTCGCCGGTGACGAGCAATGGCAGGCGATTGAAGTGCCGCAGGCAGCGACCTACGTGTGGCAAAAGGACTCCACCTACATCCAGCACCCACCGTTCTTCGATGACATTGCCGGCCCGCTGCCGGTGATCAAGGACGTCAAGGGCGCCAACATCCTGGCCCTGCTCGGTGATTCGGTGACCACCGACCACATCTCCCCTGCCGGCAATATCAAGACCGACAGCCCGGCCGGACGCTACCTGCGCGAGCAAGGGGTGGAACCGCGTGACTTCAACTCCTACGGCTCGCGCCGGGGCAACCATGAAGTGATGATGCGCGGCACCTTTGCCAACATCCGTATCCGCAATGAAATGCTGGGCGGCGAGGAAGGCGGCAACACGTTGTATATCCCCACCGGGGAAAAAATGGCGATCTACGATGCATCCATGAAGTACCAGGCTTCCGGCACGCCGCTGGTGGTGATCGCAGGCCAGGAATACGGCACCGGTTCCAGCCGCGACTGGGCGGCCAAGGGTACCAACCTGCTGGGGGTCAAGGCGGTGATCGCCGAGAGTTTCGAGCGTATCCACCGCTCCAACCTGGTGGGCATGGGCGTGTTGCCGTTGCAGTTCAAGCTGGACCAGAACCGCAAGACGCTCAAGCTCACCGGCAAGGAGAAGATCGACATCCTCGGGCTGACCGATGCCGAGGTCGAACCGCGCATGAACCTGACGTTGATGATCACTCGGGAAGATGGCAGCAGCGAGAAGGTTGAGGTGCTGTGCCGGATTGATACCTTGAATGAAGTGGAGTACTTCAAAGCGGGTGGGATCTTGCACTACGTATTGCGGCAGTTGATCGCGTCATAAGCAACACTGCAAACCAATGTGGGAGGGGGCTTGCTCCCGATGGCGGTATGTCAGGTTAAATATCTATACCTGATCCACCGCTATCGGGAGCAAGCCCCCTCCCACATTTGGCTGCATTTCAAGTCAAGAAATCACAATCAGCCGAACAACCACTTCCACAACAGCACCAACACCACCACCGCCAGCACCGGCCGCGCAATGCGGTACGCCTTGGGATGCTTGCGCTTCCACTGCTTGACCTGGCCACTGAACTTGTCGCTGAAGGTCTTGCTCCAGGCATAGGCCTGGTTGATGCCGCCCACGCGTTCGTCGTCGAGGTTCTGCGGCGCAGTAGCACGGCCCAGCTGCTTGCTGACCCAGCGGTTGACGCGGGTCATCACACGGTTGCTCAACGGCCGTTCGATGTCGCAGAACAGGATCACGCGGGTCTGCTCGGTTTCGTTCTTCACCCAGTGCACGTAGGTTTCGTCGAACATCACGTCTTCACCGTCGCGCCAGGCGTAGACCTGGCCGTCGACGAAGATGCGGCAGTCGTCAGAGTTCGGCGTGGACAGCCCCAGGTGATAACGCAACGAACCGGCGAAGGGGTCACGGTGCGGGTTGAGGTGGCTGCCGCCTGGCAACAGCGCGAACATGGCGCCCTTGACGTTGGGGATGCTGCTGACCAGGGCCACGGTTTTGGGGCACAGGGCCTCGGCCGATGGCAGGGGTTTGTCGTACCACTTGAGGTAGAAGCGCTTCCAGCCTTTCTTGAAGAACGAACCGAAACCGGCGTCGTTGTTCTTTTCGGCGGCGCGGATGTAGCCCTCGTCGAACAGGTGCATGGCCTCTTCGCGGATCACTTCCCAGTTGTCCTTGAGCACGTCCAGTTCCGGGAACTTGCTGCGGTCCAGGTACGGCTTGGACGGCACCGCGGAAAACAGGTACATCAAGGCGTTATACGGGGCGAACAGCGCCGAATGGTTGACGAACTGGCGCAGCATCGGCAAACGGGCCTTGCCACGCAGGTGCACATACAGCGTGCTGCCGATAAACAGCAGCAACACCGACAGTTTGGCGGCCAAAGAAAAGGTCATGCAGCAACTCCTGGAAATAAGCGCCTGGCCGGCAAACTTGCGTCAACGGGAAACCAGACGTAACAGCCGGCCATGATAAACACTTGAGCCATTATGCAGAAGGCCCACGCCGACCGGATGACTTACATCAACCTTGTGGGACCGCTTTGAAGATCAGGCCTGGTTTTCCTGGTCGGTAAACACATCGCTGAACAACATGCTCGACAGGTAGCGCTCGCCGGAGTCCGGCAAAATCACCACGATGGTCTTGCCTTGCATTTCCGGCTTCTCGGCCAGGCGTACTGCCACAGCCATGGCGGCACCGCAGGAGATACCGCACAAGATACCCTCTTCCTGCATCAGGCGCAGGGCCATGGCCTTGGACTCTTCGTCGGTCGCCAACTCCACGCGGTCGACCATCGACAGATCGAGGTTTTTTGGCACAAACCCGGCGCCGATACCCTGGATCTTGTGGGGGCTGGGCTTGATTTCTTCCCCCGCCAAGGCCTGGGTGATCACCGGGGAAACCATGGGTTCCACGGCCACCGACAGGATCGGCTTGCCCGCAGTGTTCTTGATATAGCGTGACACCCCGGTGATGGTGCCGCCGGTCCCCACGCCCGCCACCAGCACATCCACGGCGCCGTCGGTGTCGTTCCAGATTTCCGGGCCGGTGGTTTTCTCGTGGATCGCAGGGTTGGCCGGGTTTTCGAACTGGGCCGGCATAAAGTAGGTGGTCGGGTCGCCGGCGAGGATTTCACCGGCCTTTTCGATGGCGCCCTTCATGCCCTTGGCCGGCTCGGTCAGCACCAGCTCGGCGCCCAGGGCCTTGAGCACTTTGCGGCGCTCAAGGCTCATGGACGCCGGCATGGTCAGCAGCAATTTATAGCCACGGGCCGCCGCGACAAACGCCAGGCCGATACCGGTATTGCCGGAAGTCGGCTCGACAATGGTCATGCCTGGCTTGAGCTTGCCGCTGCTTTCGGCATCCCAGATCATGCTTGCGCCAATGCGGCACTTCACTGAATAACTCGGGTTACGCCCTTCGATCTTGGCCAGAATCGTCACGCCACGCGGTGCGATGCGGTTGATCTGAACCAGGGGCGTGTTACCGATGGAATGCGCGTTGTCTGCAAAGATACGGCTCATGAGGGATCCTGTTGGCGACTTTGAAGAAGGTCCCAAGGGTATGCCTGGTTCTCCAGGGCGTCCAGACGGGGGAACGTTGCGTTCATCAGAACAGTCAATCTCCTACAAGCAAGGAGAACTGCCCCATGAAACGTCGTTACAGTTGGCCGTTAGGGACAATCGCCGCTCTGGTGCTGGTCCTGATTGCCTTGAATATCGCGCTGCCCTACCTGGTGCGCAATTACCTGAACGAGAAACTCGCCAACATGGGCGATTACCGCGGCGAAATCGCCGATGTGGATCTGGCCCTGTGGCGCGGCGCCTACCGGATCAACGGCTTGCAAATCGTCAAGGTGGACGGCAAGGTCCCGGTGCCGTTCGTGAAGGCGCCGCTGATCGAGTTCGCCGTGAGCTGGCATTCACTCTGGTACGACCACGCCGTCGTGGCCGAGGGGCATTTTGTGCATCCGCAGATCAACTTCGTCGATGGCGGTGCCAACAAGCAGGCGTCCCAGACGGGTAAAGGCACCGACTGGCAGGAACAACTGCGCAAGTTGCTGCCGATCACCCTCAATGAAGTGCGCATCGAAGACGGCGAGATTGCCTTCCATAACTTCAGCTCCAAGCCCCGGGTCAATATCAACGCCACTGGGGTCAACGCCAGCTTCTACAACCTGACCAATGTGGTGGATGTCAAAGGCAAGCGCGACGCCCGCTTCGAAGGCAAGGCACTGCTGCAAGGCCAGGCGCCGCTGGAGGCCAATGCCACCTTTGATCCGCTGAGCGATTTCGAAGAATTCGAGTTCCGCTTCCGCGCCCGCGACCTGCAACTCAAGCGCATGAACGACTTTGCATCGGCCTATGGCAAGTTCGACTTCAAGGCCGGCACGGGCGACGTGGTGATCGAAGCCCAGGCTGAAAATGGCCGACTCACCGGCTACATCAAGCCGCTGCTGCGTGACGTAGAGGTGTTTGACTGGCAACAAGATGTTGAAAACAAGGACAAGAATATCTTCCGCTCAATCTGGGAGGCCGTGGTCGGAGCCAGCGAGACGGTGCTGAAAAACCAGCGCAAAAACCAGTTCGCCACCCGTGTGGAGCTCAGCGGTAGCGTGCACCAGCAGAATGTCAGTGCGTTTTCTGCGGTGATCGCAATTCTGCGCAATGGGTTTATCCAGGCGTTCAATGCCCGGTATGAACAACCCAAGCCATCGGCGGATTGAGCCTGACCCGCCATTCAGAGACTGAATGCCCCGTCTGCGTTCACAGTCGCCGGGCCTGCGGGGTATAGTCGGGGCATTGATGAATCCGAGGAATGACCGATGAAGTTCGAAGGCACCCAGGCCTATGTGGCTACCGATGACCTGAAACTGGCCGTCAACGCCGCCATCACCCTGGAGCGGCCATTGCTGGTCAAGGGCGAACCGGGCACTGGCAAGACCATGCTTGCCGAGCAACTGGCCGAGTCCTTCGGCGCCAAGTTGATCACCTGGCACATCAAGTCCACCACCAAGGCGCATCAGGGCCTCTACGAGTACGACGCAGTGAGCCGCCTGCGCGATTCGCAACTGGGCGTGGACAAGGTTCACGACGTGCGCAATTACCTGAAAAAGGGCAAGCTCTGGGAAGCCTTCGAGTCCGAGGAGCGGGTGATCCTGCTGATCGACGAAATCGACAAGGCCGACATCGAGTTCCCCAACGACCTGTTGCAGGAACTCGACAAAATGGAGTTCTACGTCTACGAAATCGACGAGACCATCAAGGCCAAGAAGCGCCCGATCATCATCATTACCTCCAACAACGAAAAAGAGCTGCCGGATGCATTCCTGCGCCGCTGCTTCTTCCACTACATCGCCTTCCCCGACCGCACCACCCTGCAAAAAATCGTGGATGTGCACTACCCGGACATCAAGAAAGACCTGGTCAGCGAAGCGCTGGACGTGTTCTTCGATGTGCGCAAGGTTCCGGGCCTGAAGAAGAAGCCTTCCACGTCCGAACTGGTCGACTGGCTCAAGCTGCTGATGGCCGACAATATTGGCGAAGCGGTGCTGCGCGAGCGCGACCCGACCAAGGCCATCCCACCGCTGGCCGGCGCTTTGGTGAAAAACGAGCAGGATGTGCAATTGCTGGAACGGCTGGCGTTCATGAGCCGCCGCGGTAATCGCTGATGCTGCTCAACCTGTTCAATGAAATGCGTGCGGCCAAGGTGCCGGTGTCGGTGCGCGAGCTGCTGGACCTGATCAACGCGCTGAAACAGCGCGTGACCTTCGCTGACATGGACGAGTTCTACTACTTGGCCCGAGCGATACTGGTCAAGGACGAGCGGCATTTCGACAAGTTCGACCGTGCCTTCGGTGCCTATTTCAATGGCCTGGAAAAACTCGATGACCATTTGCAGGCGCTGATACCCGAAGAGTGGCTGCGCAAGGAATTCGAACGTTCGCTGAGCGATGAAGAACGCGCGCAGATCCAGTCCCTCGGCGGCCTCGACAAGCTGATCGAGGAATTCAAGAAACGCCTGGAAGAACAGAAAGAACGCCATGCCGGCGGCAACAAATGGATCGGCACTGGCGGCACCAGCCCGTTCGGTTCCGGTGGCTACAACCCCGAAGGCATTCGCGTCGGTGACGCCGGCAAGCGCCAGGGCAAGGCGGTGAAAGTCTGGGATCAGCGCGAGTACAAGAACCTCGACGATCAGGTGGAACTGGGCACGCGCAACATCAAGATCGCCCTGCGCCGCCTGCGCAAGTTTGCACGTCAGGGTGCGGCCGAAGAGCTGGATATCGACGGCACCATCGACCACACCGCACGCGATGCCGGCTTGCTGAATATCCAGATGCGCCCCGAACGCCGCAACACCATCAAGCTGTTGCTGCTATTCGACATCGGCGGCTCGATGGACGCCCACGTGAAGATCTGCGAAGAGTTGTTCTCGGCGTGCAAGACCGAGTTCAAGCACCTGGAGTACTTCTACTTCCATAACTTCGTGTACGAGTCGGTATGGAAGAACAACCAGCGCCGCACCTCGGAGCGCACCTCCACCCAGGACCTGCTGCACAAGTACGGCGCCGACTACAAAGTGATCTTTATTGGCGATGCAGCCATGGCGCCCTATGAAATCACCCAGGCCGGCGGCAGCGTCGAGCACTGGAACGAGGAGCCGGGGTATGTGTGGATGCAGCGCTTCATGGCCAAGTACAAGAAGCTGATATGGATTAACCCCTACCCGAAAGATACCTGGGGCTATACGGCCTCGACGGGGATTGTGCGGGAGTTGGTGGAGGACCAGATGTACCCGCTGACGCTGCGCGGGCTGGAAGAAGGTATGCGTTTTCTCTCGAAATAGGCGGTGTTTTGACCGGCCTCATCGCAGGCAAGCCAGCTCCCACATGTTGACTGCATTTCAAGGTTGGAATGCATTCCTCTGTGGGAGCTGGCTTGCCTGCGATGCTTTTAGCGATCGGCAAACCGCTGCAAAAACTTGGTGTGCTGCCGATGCGCCGCCTCCTGCACCACCGGTGCCAACCGCACCTTCTCCCCCGGCAAACACTGCGCCAGCCGCGCCAAGGATAGAGGCGTCAACGCGCCCAACCGCGGATAACCGCCGATCGTCTGCCGGTCATTGAGCAACACAATCGGCTGCCCATCCGGGGGCACCTGGATCGCGCCCAACGGAATCCCTTCGGAAATCAACGACGGCCCCTGGTACTGCAACGGCGTGCCGAGCAAGCGCATACCCATGCGGTCGGCGCGGCTGTCCAGCGCCCATTCGGTGTTGAAGGCGTCGAATAAACTCTGCCCGCTGAACTGGCCGATCTGCGCGCCGATAATCACGTCCAGTGAGGCACCGGATTGCAACTCCGGCTTGGCCAGCACCTTCATTGCACCGCCCGTACCGGAATAAGCCAACCGCCCGCCTTCAGCCAATGCCTTGCCGAAACCGTCCACTCCGCCCAGTTCCTCACGTACCACCGTGGCACAACTGCCAAGTACAGACGGAGCATCGAACCCACCGGGCGCCGCCAGATAAGCGCGTGCCCCATTGAACGGCTGGGTAAAGCGCAGTCGCTGGCCCTTTTGCAGGATAAAACTGCGACCGGGGCTAATGGCGCGCTCATCGATATAGGCGCCCAGGTCTGCACCGGCCAGTGCCAGCAGGCAATAATCCTCGGCCTGCACGGTGAAACCACCCAGGGTGATCTCCACCACCGGCGCATCCAGGGCATTGCCCAAGAGCCAGTTAGCCCAGGACATCGACACCCAGTCCAGTGCGCCGCCCTGGGTTACACCCAGGTGGCGCACGCCAAAACGCCCGGCGTCCTGCAACAGGCACAGCGGCGTGCTGGCCTCGATCATCAAGCGGCTCATGCCAGCGCCTCCAACGGCGTGTCATCGCCACCCAGGTTGACGAATTCGGTGTGGCTGACCGGGGCGAAGCGCACCGTGTCGCCGGGCTGCATCAGGCTGTAGCCGTCGCGCTCACGGTCGAAGAGATTGGCCGGGGTGCGGCCGATCAGGTTCCAGCCGCCCGGGGACACCACCGGGTACGCAGCAGTTTGCCGTTCGGCAATGCCGACGCTGCCAGCGGCCACGCGTTTGCGCGGCGTGTTGAGGCGCGGTGTGGCGAGGCTTTCATCCACCAGGCCCATAAAGGCAAAACCCGGCGCGAAACCAAGGGCGAACACCTGGTATTCATGGGCGCTGTGGCGGCGGATCACGTCCTCTACCGTCAGCCCGCTGCGCTGGGACAACAGGGTCAACTCCGGGCCGACGCTCAGGTCGTACCACACCGGCAGCACGTGGCACTGGCCGCTGCCCTGGGCCTGGGGTTGCAGGTCCGTGAGCGCAAGGTCGATCAGCTCCCGAGCCTGTGTCGGGGTCAGCTCCCTGAGGTCGTAATGCACCATCAAGGTGGTGTAGGACGGCACCAGATCCACCAGCGCCGTGCCGAACTCTGCGCGCAAACGCTGCGTGGCAGCGAGCATCCACGGCATGTTGGCCTCGGCAATCACCTCAAACAGACGCACCATCAGGCAGTCGATGGCCACCACTTCAATGCGTGGCTTCATGCTGTATGCAACGCTTGGCGGATACGCTGCACCGCGGCCACCGAGCTGGCGTTGTCGCCATGCACGCACAAGGTATCGGCCTGCAAGGCCAACGGGCTGCCGTCGCTGGCGACCAATGCCGCGCCACGGGAAATGGTCAGGGCCTGCTGCACGATAGTGTCGCTGTCGTGGTGCACCGCGCCGGGCAACTGGCGGGAAACCAGATGGCCCTTGCTGTCGTAGGCGCGATCGGCAAAGGCTTCGAACCACAGGGTCACACCGTATTCGTCACCCACAGCTTGGGCGGCGCTGTTGTCACGGGTAGCCAGCAGCATCAGCGGCAGGTCGCCGTAGGCGGCCACGGCCTGGATCACCGCACGCAACTGCGCGGGGTTGGCCATCATGTCGTTGTACATCGCACCGTGGGGTTTCACGTAGCTGACGCGTCCGCCCTGGACCCGGCAGATGCCGTCCAGCGCACCGATCTGGTAATGCAACAGATCCTGGATTTCCTGCGGTGTGTAGTTCATTGACCGTCGGCCAAAGCCTTGCAGGTCTTGATAGGCCGGGTGAGCGCCCACTTGCACGCCATGCTTGAACGCCAGGCTGACGGTCTTGCGCATGATGCTCGGGTCGCCAGCATGGAAACCGCAGGCCACGTTGGCGCAATCAATGAACGGCATGACTTCGGCGTCCAGACCCATGGTCCAGTTGCCAAAGCTTTCGCCAATGTCGCAGTTCAGTAGCAGGCGGCTCACGGTGGTCGCTCCTGTAGGTTTTGTTTTTTTGTAGTGTGGGATTTATTACACAGAACTCGCAACTTGTCCTGGCACCCCAACGACGCTTATCGTGGAACGGCTCGATTTTTGGCGCTTGCCCGGTGCGACGTCCAACTAATAAAAACCGATCCATGCATAAGAAAAAGTTGATCCCATGAATTTGAAGTTCCTCGAAACCTTCGTCTGGGTGGCCAAGCTCAAGAGCTTTCGCCTGACTGCCGAGAAGCTGTTCACCACCCAGGCCTCTATTTCCAGCCGCATCGCCGTGCTCGAAAGCGAGCTGGGGGTGAAGCTGTTCCTGCGTGACTCCCGGGGCGTGAGCCTGACCCCGGAAGGCTTGAAGGTGCTCGATTATGCCGAGCAGATGATGGTGACCATGCAGGGTTTGAAACAGTCCCTGGAGACCACCAGCAGCAAGGTCGGACGCATTCGGATCGGCGCGATGGACACGGTGATCCACACCTGGCTCAGCCCGCTGGTGGCAGAACTGATGAAGCTGTTCCCGCTGGTGGAAATCGAGCTGGTCGCCGATACCGCGCTGAACCTCAGCGATCAGTTGCAAAAAGGTTTTCTCGACCTGATCCTGCAAACTGACCTGCTGCGCCTGGAAACCGTGCGCAGCCTGGAACTGGCCAGCCATCCCATGGCCTGGATCGTCGCCAGCCACTCGATTTACAACCGTGACTACGCCTCCCTCGCCGAACTGGCTCAGGAGCGCATCATCACCTACTCGAAAAACTCCCACCCGCATCAGGACGTGCTGAGTCTGATGCAGGCCAACGGCGTGGCCGCGCCCAGAATGAACTGTGTGAACTCGGTGTCGGCGATTACGCGATTATTGCGTGACGGCTTCGGCATCGGTGCCCTGCCGCCGGTGCTGGTCAGTGAAGAGCTGGCGCGGGGGGAATTAGTGATGCTGCCGATGGCACAGCGCCTGCCGAACTTGCAGGTGGTGGTGTCATGGCGTGTGGGGGTGGAGTTGGTGGAGGAGATTGTGGGGTTGTGCCAGAAGGTGGTGGCGCGCTATGCCGAGGAAGTCGGTGCAGAACGCATGCAACTGCATAAACCCGATTAAAACTGTGGGAGCTGGCTTGCCTGCGATAGCGGTGGGCCAACGCGCACATCTGTGACTGGACCACCGCTATCGCAGGCAAGCCAGCTCCCACATTGGACCGAGTCGGCCCTGACTTATAGGCCCTTCAAGTCCCGCTCTTCGATCGGCCGGCTCTGGCGCAAGCGCCGGCCACCCAGCACTACCCAGTCGATCAGGCGATACAGGCACTCGATGCCGAACGACAACAGCATCGCCCCGCCCAAGCCCCAGCCCATGGCTTCGGGCGTCAGCAGAATCTGGTAGCTGTAGCCATTCCAGGTTTCCAGGCGGATATCCGGGTCGGCGGCTACGGCCACTTGCAGGGCGCGGATGTACCACGGGCCTTGCATGGCCTGGAATTGCTTGTCCAACTCAAGCTGGCGATCAAGCATCGCGCCCAGGCTGCTGGCGTCGCTCTGGAAAACCGGGTCATCGCTGGCGCGGTAATGCGCCACCAGCGCTTGCATGTCCCCGTTGAAGAACTGCTGCGCGGTCGACTCAAAGCCGCGCAAGCCAGTCTGCGCCTCGATCAGGTGGGCTTCGACGCGCTTGGCGTAATCGTTGATAAACCCCGGCACTTGCACGCCGACCAACAAGCCAATGGCAAACAGCACCAACCGCAGATAGCTGAGCAACATGGTCGATTCCTTATTCGGTAACGCCCTGGCTGACGCATTCACCGCGTCGCCACAGGCTCCATTGGCCCGGTTCATAGCGGGTCCAGTTTTCGTTGTCGGTCAAAGGCTCGGTGGCGATGACGGTTACCACGTCATTGGGCGTCGTTTCGGCCTGAAAATCGACGATCACGTCGACATCTTTCAAGCGTGCGGGGCCAAACGGCGCGCGCCGGGTAATCTGCGCCAGTTTGGTCGAGCAGTAGCAAAACAGCCAGTCGCCGTCGCTGAGCAAGCAGTTGAACACGCCCTTGCTGCGGTATTCGGCGCAGGCGGCGATCAGGTCCGGCAGCACTTGCTCGATGTCCACAGGCTCAGGGAAGGCTTCGCGCACGCGGTTGAGCAGGTCACAGAAGGCCGCTTCGCTGTCGGTATCGCCGACCGGGCGGTAAAACGTGGCGCGCGGGTGGAAGTCGGCCAACTGGCCGTTATGGGCAAAACACCAGTTGCGGCCCCACAGCTCACGCACGAACGGATGGGTATTGGCCAGGCTGACCTTGCCCACATTGGCCTGGCGGATATGGCCGATCACCACTTCGCTCTTGATCGGATAGCGCTGCACCAACAGCGCCACTTCAGACTCACTGCTCGCGGCCGGGTCCTGGAACAGGCGCAGGCCACGGCCTTCATAGAAGGCGATGCCCCAACCGTCGCGGTGCGGGCCGGTACGCCCACCGCGCTGCATCAGCCCGGTAAAGCTGAACACGATATCGGTGGGGACGTTGGCACTCATGCCCAATAATTCACACATGCCAGGGCTCTCGCTGCAGGGGCAGTCTACGTTTAAAGGCGCGGCTCGACCCGCATACCACCAGCAGGCGCCGGGCGACGGAACGGTTCGTCGTCTTCCGGCTCGGCGGCCAAGGCGGCATCTGCAGCAGCCTTGCGCTCACGGCGAGCGCTGGCCGCGCGTTCGATGGGCCAGCGGATCAGCACAAACACGATGTACAGGGCAAACACGATCATCGTGTACATGAACAGATCGGAGATCGCCCGCCAGGCGTTGTTGCCGACCTTGAGCACCAGGTCCAGGGCGGTAATGGCCACGGCCGGCGCAAACTGGGTCTTGACCGGGTCGACGATGGTCGGGCTCAGTAACAGCACCGCCATCAGCAATTGCAGCGGCTCGCGCAGCCAGCGCCAGACCCAGCGGGTCATGCGCCACCACACTAACAGGCAGCCCAAAGCGGCGAAGGCGTAGAGGCCCCAAGCGGTCAGATAGTCGTTCTCGGTCATGGTGTCCATGGCAAGGCTGGCAAAGAGGCGGCTATGATAACGGCTTTTGCGTGTCGCGGCTGCAATGCCGGCCACCGTCCGCCAGATAGGGAATTATCCATGCCTATTTCCACCGCTCCGATTGCCCGCAAGGCCCCAGGCGCAGACCCCTACGCCTGGCTGCAGGAGCGCGACACCCCTGAAGTGCTCGATTACCTCAAGGCGGAAAACGCCTGGCAGGAAGCCCAACTCGCCGACCAGCAGGCTTTGCGCGAAACGCTGTTCGAAGAGATCAAGGGCCGCATCCTCGAAACCGATCTGTCCCTGCCCTCCCCCTGGGGCCCGTACCTGTACTACACCCGCACCACCGCCGGTGACGAATACGCACGCCACTATCGCTGCCGCCGCCCGGCCGATGACAGCAACCAGGTGGACGAGAGCAGCGAAGAACTGCTGCTGGACCCGAACGTCTTGGCCAATGGCGGCTTTTTCTCCCTCGGCGCGTTCAGCATCAGCCCCGACCATCAGCGCCTGGCCTACAGCCTCGACACCAGCGGTGAAGAGATCTACACCCTGTACGTGAAGGAATTGGCCACCGACAAGGTCAGCGAACTGGCGTTCGACAACTGCGACGGCAGCATGACCTGGGCCAATGACAGCTTGACGCTGTTCTTCGGCGAACTCGACGACACCCATCGCCCGCACAAGCTGTATCGCTACCGTCTGGACGGTACGGCGGCGCAGGAAGTGTTCCACGAGCCCGATGGCCGTTTCTTCCTGCATTGCTACCGTTCCAGCTCCGAGCGCCAACTGCTGCTGGCTCTGGGCAGCAAGACCACCAGTGAGATCTGGGCACTGGATGCCGATCAGCCGCACCTGGCCTTCACCTGCCTGGCGCCGCGGGTCGAGGACCATGAATACGATGTCGACCACGGCAAGCGTAACGGCGAGTGGGCCTGGTTTATTCGCAGCAACCGCGACGGCATCAACTACGCGCTCTACCTCGCCGCCGATACCGGTACGCCGCCTACCGAGGCCGACTGGCAGAACCTGATCCCTCACAGCGACGAAGTCATGCTCGACGGCGTGAGCCTGAACGCCAGTGCCATGACATTGAGCCTGCGCATCGGCGGCCTGCCGGTCATCGAGGTGCACCCCGAGGGTGTACCGGCTTATCGCGTGGAATTACCCGACGCCGCCTACAGCCTCTACGTACAAAACAGCCTGGAATTTCCAAGCGACAAAATCCGCCTACGCTATGAGGCCCTGAACCGTCCCGCCCAGGTGCGTCAGCTAGAGCTGGCAAGCGGCGCGCAGGTGGTGCTCAAGGAAACCCCGGTACTCGGCACATTCAACGCCGACGACTACGTCAGCCAGCGCCTGTGGGCCACCTCTGCCGACGGCACCCAAGTGCCCATCAGCCTGGTGGTCAAGCGTGATCAACTGGGTAAACCCACCCCGCTGTATCTGTACGGCTACGGTGCCTACGGCTCAAGCCTGGACCCATGGTTCTCCCACGCACGCCTGAGCTTGCTGGACCGAGGGGTCGCGTTTGCCATCGCCCATGTGCGCGGCGGCGGTGAGCTGGGTGAAGCCTGGTACCGCAACGGCAAGCAGGAACACAAACAGAATACCTTCAGCGATTTTATCGCCTGCGCCGAACACCTGATCACCGAGGGGCTGACCACTTCCAGGCAACTGGCGATCAGTGGCGGCAGTGCCGGCGGCCTGTTGATTGGCGCGGTGCTCAACCAGCGCCCGGAACTGTTCCAGGCGGCGATTGCCGAAGTGCCGTTTGTCGATGTGCTCAACACCATGCTCGATCCGGAGCTACCGCTGACCATCACCGAGTACGACGAATGGGGCAACCCCGAGGAACCCGAAGTGTATGCGCGCATCAAGGCTTACGCGCCATACGAAAACGTCAGCGCCCAGGCGTACCCGGCCATGCTGGTGATTGCCGGCTACAACGACAGCCGCGTGCAGTATTGGGAGGCCGCCAAGTGGGTGGCCAAGCTGCGCGATACCGCCACTTCAGACAACCTGTTACTGCTCAAGACCGAGCTGGGCGCCGGCCATGGCGGCATGAGCGGGCGCTACCAGGGATTGCGTGACGTAGCGCTCGAATATGCGTTTGTGTTCAAGGCGCTCGGGCTGATCTAAGCACTTGATGGAGCGGTCCTGTCTGAACGCGGGACCGCCTTGACTGTTTTAACCGCCGGGCGTCTTCGGCTTGCTGTCGTTCTGCTGCAAGCCGGGGACAGTCTGGTCCTTGGGCGGCGTGGGCAACACGATGGGCACCAACGGTGGCGTACCGTTCGTCTTGGGCGTGGCGGGCGGGCTGACTTGAGGGTACAACGTCGGGGTCGGCGTGCCCGGCGCGCCTGGGGTTGGTGCGGGCGCGACCGGTACGGTTTGCAACTCCTGAGCCTGCGCCGCAGCGGATATGAGCGCGCTCAATACAATGACCGTTAGAATGCTGCACTTCATCGATGGCTCCATGGCCTGACCGGAATGCCTTAAGGCTACTCCCAACTGCGCAAGAATGCCCTTCCCAATGAGATTTCCATGAAACGTTTCGTTCTGCTGGACACTACTCCGATCCCCGACAACGGCGGCGCCTTGTGCCTGTTCGAGTACGGCGAGGACTTCGTCATCAAGATCCAGGGCGGTGACGGCGGCCAGTTGATGAACACGCGCATGCACGGTTCCGAAGACGCCCTGGCGGAGATTCCCTGCCGCAAGGTCGCCGGTCGCCCGAACTCACGCGTGCTGATCGGCGGCTTGGGCATGGGCTTTACCTTGGCCGCAGCACTCAAGCATTTGGGCAAGACTGCCGAAGTGGTGGTGGCCGAACTGGTGCCGGGCGTCGTGGAATGGAACCGTGGGCCACTGGGAGAAAAATCCGGGTGCCCCTTGCAGGACCCGCGCACGGTGATTCGTCTGGAAGATGTGGCCAAGGTGCTACAGGCCGAGCCCCAGGGCTTCGACGCGATCATGCTTGACGTCGACAACGGTCCCGAGGGGCTTACGCAAAAGGCCAACAGCTGGCTGTATTCCGCCGGTGGCCTGGCCGCCTGCGCCAAAGCCCTGCGGCCCAAGGGCGTGCTCGCCGTGTGGTCGGCCAGTGCCGATAAGCTGTTCAGCGACAAACTGCGCAAGGCCGGCTTCAAGGCTGAAGAGGTTCAGGTGTTCGCCCATGGCAATAAAGGCACGCGGCATACCATCTGGATTGCAGAAAAGCTCAAGGGCTGAATCACCATCGGTCAAATGTGGGAGGGGGCTTGCTCCCGATAGTGGTGTGTCAGCTTGCCTATCCTTAACAGACACACTGCTATCGGGAGCAAGCCCCCTCCCACATTTGGTACTGCTTCAGTCTCTGGATTTGCGGTAATCGATCACGTACGGCACTTTCTTGTCGAAGGTCTTTTCCAACTCCTTTTGATCCAGCTGGGTCATACCACCCAACTGCCCGGCAGTGAAACCGCTGTCGCCGACCATTGCCCCCGGCGCCAGGCTGACCATGCGCTTGGCGACAGCCTCGATGGCACCCTTGTAGCCGCCCTTCTTGTTCAGGTTGTACTGGCCCAGATCAATCTGCGTGCGCAGCCAGTTGCCCCAGTAGAACTCGAGAAATTCCGGCGCAATCGCACCCTCGTTTGGCTTGCCGTACGCGGCCTTGCGGGTGAAATACACCAGGCTGCGGAACGTGTCGTCCTGCAGGTTCTTGAAGCCCAGGTGCGCCGGCAGTTGCTCCGCTGGCAACGCCTGGCCCCGATTGTCCTTGAGCCAGACCTTGCGGGCCGCTTCCATCCGCTGCCAGAACGTGGCGAGGTTGGGGCTGGAACTGAAGTCGTCGGTGACCTTGACCCACATTTTCAAGCGCGGGCCAGCGCCGGGTGTTTCCCACAAGGTAGTGAAACTGTGATGACCATCGGTCAGGTAAAGCTGGCCGCCGGGGCCCACCACCACGGTTTTCATATCCTGCGGGTAGGTGCCGACCGGGTGCTTGCAGGTAAAGCTGTCGGGCCTTAGCAGCTCGGCGTTTTTCGGCACCTGGTCAGCCTCGCCCTGGCCGTTGGTTTCGCAGTATTCATCGAAAGCCTTGGCCGGCTTGTCGGCGAACAGCCCGAGGCTGTAGTAGATCTGGTCGAAACCCACCACGGCCTGGGTGGGGTGCAATTGCTCCAGGGCCACCTCGATCACCTGCCCGGGCTGCGGCGTAGAGAACGCCTGGGCCTGAGCGGTAACCACACAGAGCACAAGCCCGATAGTCCATGAATACAGACGCATAAATTTCAAATCCTTATCAGTCAGTGAAGCAATCCCTAGGGGTGATTTTCAGCGTAAGCGGCTAGAATCAACCTTATCCGTGACCCACCAAATAGCCAGGAGCCATGATGAGCTCGACCAACCCGCCCTCCCACACCGCCAAGCTGGACCGCATCCTCGCCGATGCCCAGCGCGACCGCGAAATGGGCTACCGCGACAAAGCCTTGAAGATGTACCCCCACGTGTGCGGCCGCTGCGCCCGTGAATTCGCCGGCAAGCGTTTGAGTGAACTGACCGTACACCACCGCAACCATAATCATGATGACAATCCCCAGGACGGCTCCAACTGGGAATTGCTGTGCCTGTACTGCCACGACAACGAACACTCGCGCTACACCGACCAGCAGTATTTCGGCGAAGGCTCCACCAGCAGCCCGAGCATTGCCAAGGCGACGCACAATCCGTTTGCGGCGCTGGCGGGGTTGATGAAGAAAGACGACTGAAGATCGTCCTTGTCTGTACTGGCCTCATCGCAGGCAAGCCAGCTCCCACATTTGGAATGCATTCCCCTGTGGGAGCCGGGCTTGCCCGCGATGACGATCGCCCAAGCACTGCATACCCCCAGGCCGTATAATCGCCGTTTTTCTCCAAGGCACCCTTCCCCGTGGGCAATAAACGCTACAGCTGCATCGGTCTGTATAACCCAAAATCCCCCGAAAACGTCGGCTCGGTGATGCGTGCCGCCGGTTGCTACGGCGTGGCCTCGGTGTTCTACACCGGCGTGCGCTACGAGCGCGCCCGGGATTTCATCACCGACACCAAGAAGGTCCACCACGACATTCCGCTGATCGGCATCGACGACCTGAAGAAGATCCTGCCCCTGGGCTGCATCCCGGTTGCCGTGGAACTGGTGGAAGGTGCCCGCCCGCTGCCTGAATACACCCACCCCGACCGCGCGCTGTATATCTTCGGCCCCGAGGACGGCTCCCTGGACAAGGAGATCCGCGACTGGTGCGAAGATGTGGTGTACATCCCCACCACGGGTTGCATGAACCTGGCGGCCACCGTCAATGTGGTGCTCTACGACCGCCTGGCCAAGGGCAACAATACCCGTTCGGGCCCCAAGTACTGATTCTGCGGGAACATCCGGCACCTGCGCGCAGTCAGCTAGTAACACTAGCCCTTGTTGGAGACAGATCATGAGCGACAGCAAAATTTTGCAACCTATCATCGAAGCCACACCGTTGAAGCCTCAGCCTACCCAGAACGTGCATGGCTGGGAGCGCATCGGCTCAGTGGCGGGCGGCGTGATGATGGTCGGCAAAGGCCTGCGCCGCGGCGGGATTTTCGGGCTGATCCAGGTGGCGATTGGCGGCGTGGCACTGGCCCGTGGCTTTACCGGGCACAGTTCGCTCAAAGACAAGCTGGAGCAGGGTCGCCAGGAAATGAACAGCGTGCGCACGAAGATCGAGCGGGCCGGGGAAGAATTGAAGAATTTGAAGACCAAGGCGGAAGTGGCGGCTGAGAAGGCTGTAAAACCCAAAGCCTGACCTAAGTCTTGGACATGCTGGAGATTCAAATGTGGGAGGGGGCTTGCCCCCTCCCACATTTTGAATTGCACAGGGCTTGGGATCAGCGCAGCAGCTTGCTATCCAGTACCACCGACGATTCGCCGATTACGCTTTCAGCCAACTGAACGAACTCTTTGGTGTTGATGCTGTTCACCCGCATCACCGCCTGCGCCAGATCATCCAGGGAGCGCTTGTTGTGGGTTTTCACGCGGATCTCGCGGTCCAGGTCCTGCAACACCAGTACTGCCCGCGCTACACCAGCGCTGCCGATTTGCTCGCCCCTCAGCGTGGTGACCGCCTTGCTTTCTTTGGCCAGGCGCGCCTGGATCGCCGCATAACGCTCATCGGTGAGGCCCCCGGCACGTCGCACCAGTTCAATCGCGTAATACTCCCCCAGGCCCTCGCTGATCCAGTCACTGCTGTCGTGGTCGTTGAAGCGCCCGATGGCCTGCACCACCTCGCGCAGCAACGGGCTGCTGCCATTTTCGCTGACCAGTGGCGTACGGCTGTTAAGGTAGATCGAATCGTGCGACGCCCAGGCTCCGCGGCGCATCGGGTCACTCGCGCCGACGATCAATAATTTGGCGGGATGGCGTGGGAACGCAGCGTCCACCTGCGGCCAGACGAACGTCAGCAGCGTCAGCACGTCCATACGGCGCATGCCCTGCCCCTTTGGCGAGGCCACGGTGACCTCGGTTTCACCCAGGCGCAGGCGACGGCTGCCGAGGTTACCGGCGAGCATCCAGCCGGTGGGGCGATCGAACAGGCGGGACACGTTGTCGATGCGGAATTTGCTTTTGCCAATGCGCGGCCAGGCAGTTTCGACGCTCTTCCAGCCCGCGGGCAGTTCGAACATCAGGCGCGAGACCAATTCAATGCCATCTTGTTGGTCCAGGCGCGCAGCCGGCACCAGGTCTTCACCGCGCAATAATGCCCAATTGGGCGTGGCCCGTGTGTCAAAGGTGCCCGGCTTGCGCGCGTGGGTCAGACGCACGCGGTAGGTCAGGCTGGCCTTGTCGGCGCTGGGCTGCCACACACCACGGCTGCCCGTGACTTGCCAATGGCCGTCGGCCTTGAAGTCGCTGTAATCACCACTGCGGCCCAGGTCAAAGTCCAGGCTGCGCACCGCCGAGCCTTGGGACAGGCTGACGCGCACCTCGGCCTGCTCGCTCTGGGGCAGCAGCTTGACGTGATAATCCAGGTCAACCTTCTTAGCGCACCAGCCCGGCCCGCTCAGGGCCAGCAATACCAGGGCCGCTGCCAACTTGGCTGCCACCTTCATACACACTCCTTTGTTCAGCCTGCACGGAAGATCAGGTAATCCTCCCAGTCGTCCTCTGGCACGCTGCCTTCGCTGAGCATGCGCCCGGACTGGGAAATGCGTTCATGGTGCACGGCGTCGCGGTCGCCGCAGACCAGGTGGTGCCAGAGCGGCAAATCCTTGCGCTCGCTGACCAGACGATAGCCGCAGGTTGGCGGCAGCCATTTGAACTGGTCGGCCTGGCCGGGCGTGAGCTGGATACAGTCCGGCACCGAAGCGCGGCGATTGGGGTAATCGGTGCACTGGCAGGTTTTCAGGTCGAGCAGTTTGCAGGCGATACGCGTGTAATAGACGCTGTTGTCGTCTTCATCCTCAAGCTTTTGCAGACAGCACAGGCCACAGCCGTCGCACAACGACTCCCACTCCTCCTGGTCGAGGTGCTCAAGGGTTTTGCGTATCCAGAAAGGTTCGACTTTGGCGGCCATGGCTCTACATCAGTATCAGAAGGTGAAAAGGCCGCCAGTCTAGTGCCCAAGCCCGTTACGGCCAAGCGCTTACGACTGACGGTGTTGCAAGACTTGTCAGGCCTGGGTTGGCGCAGTAGTTTTGAACCCCGGCTTTTTTCATCAGGATCTGTCCATGAGCGATAACCCACGCGTTGCCGATTACCCGATCCATACCCAATTCACCGAACGCTGGTCGCCCCGCGCCTTTACTGGCGAAAGCATCCCGCAAGAGACGTTGCTGAGTTTCTTCGAAGCCGCACGCTGGGCACCCTCGGCGTACAACTCGCAGCCGTGGCGGTTTCTCTACGCCCGCCGGGACACGCCGGACTGGGAGCGTTTCCTGGGCCTGCTGAATGAGTTCAACCGCAATTGGGCGCAGCATGCGTCGGCCCTGGTCATCATCGCGTCGAAAACCGACTTCATCGCCCCCGGCGCTACAGAAGAAACCCCGGCGCTGTGGCACACCTTCGACACCGGCTCGGCCTGGGGCCACCTGGCGCTGCAAGCCAGCCTCAGCGGCTGGCACACCCACGGCATGGCCGGTTTCGATCAGGAGCTGACCCGCAAAGAGCTGAAGATTCCCCAAGGCTATGCGCTGCACGCGGCCGTAGCGGTGGGTAAGCTGGGTGACAAGTCGAACCTGCCGGAATACCTGCAAGGCCGTGAAGCGCCGAGCCCACGCAAGCCGTTGACTGAACTGGTGTCTGAGGGCGACTTCAGCCTGTAAGCCTAGTGCAACTCCAATGTGGGAGGGAGCAAGCCCCCTCCCACATTTTAGATTGATGCATGGCCAAGGATCAGTAGCCCCGGTCGAAGTCCACTTCGCCGCGCAGCGCTCGCTTGGCCTGGTAGGCGCGCACGTTTTGCACAAACAACGCCACCATCATCGACGGCGAGGTCGGTGCCGAGCTGTGCCCAGTCAACAGCAAACCCCACGCAGTCCAGAACGGGTGGCGTTGCGACAACGGCTCCTGACGGCACACGTCGATCACCGCGCCGGCCAGATGCCCTTCTTTCAGGGCCTCGACCAGGTCGGCATCCACCACCGCCACGCCGCGCCCGACGTTGATAAACAGCGCCGTCGACTTGAATTGCTTGAACAACGCCGCGTTGTACACGTCATGGGTGTCCGGGGTATTGGGCAGCAGGTTGATCACGTAATCGACCTCGCCCACCAAGCGGCCCAACTGATCGAGCCCGGCCACTTCAATGAAGGGTGCCTGTTCCCGCGCCGTACTGGCGATGCCGTACAGCTTGACGCCAAAGGGCACCAGGAAATCAGCCACGCTTTTGCCAATATCACCCGTGCCGACAATCAGCGCCTTGCGCCCCGCCAGGCTCTGGCCCATGCGGTTGTCCCACTTGCGCTCGACCTGGCTGACCAGGCGCGCCAGCACTTCGCGCTCATGGCCCAGCATATAGGTGAGGACAAACTCGGCCATGACCTGGCCAAAGATGCCGACTGCACGGGTGAGGCGATAGTCGCGGGGCAAGCCATCGGCCAGCAGCGGCGTGATACCGGCCCAGGTCGATTGCAACCACTGCGGTTGATGGCCCTGGCGCAGCAGCGTCGCCAGCAGATCGGGCTGGCCCAGCCACACCGGGCAATCGGCGGCCAGGCGCGAGAGTTCGGCCGAGTCACCGCTGGTCAGCACGTCAAGGTCCGGGGCGGCCTCCTTGAGCAGTTGGGCGTAGAGCGGGTGATCCTGTTCAGCAATCAGAACACGCATGGTTCAAACCTTTCAAAAACAATGCAGACGGCCGCCCGCATCCTTACGGCCACCGTCGTCTAATACGATTCCATTTAAAGCCTGTGCCCTGACACGGGCACTGATCGATCACATCGGGTCGTTGCGGCGCAGCAACTCTTCGGGCAAGTGCTCGATGTACTCGTCTTCGGCCGGCGGCATTTGCAGGTGGTAGCCCTGTTTGTCGAGGTTTTCCAGCACCACGGTGATGTCTTCGCGCGACAGCTTGCGCTCCGGCGTCAGCACCATGTCAAACGCGTGATGCGCCTTGCCGAAGGCCTCCATCAACGGCTCGGGCACGCGCTCGAGGGCATCGCTTTTGAGCACGTAGAGGTACATGCCGTCTTTTTTCTTGCTGCGGTAGATGGAACAAATACGTTTCAAGGCTGTTCTCCGGCATTGGCCAGGCTGTCGAGCAGCGCCTGGCCCATCAACTCGCGGCGCCAGCCACGCAGCGAGTCTGGCAATTGGTAAGGTCCATCGGGGTAGCCACTTTTGACCAGGGCTTCGAGGGTTTTCTTGCGCAGCATCAGTTCCGGCGCCATCTCCAGGCGCTCGGCGAACGTCTGGCCCAGGGCGCGCAGTTGCTTGATCAGCGCGGCGGCGTCCACCGGCAACGGTTCGGCCACGGCGGGAGGCCATTGGTCCATCGGCACGCTACCGGCACGTTTGATCAGGTCCAGCAGGAACTGGCCGTCCTGACGCACGGTACGCGGGTGCATGTCTTCGATCTTGCCCAGCGCGGCCAGGTTATCCGGCTGGGATTTGGCCAACGGCCAGAGCGAATGCTCGCGGATGATGCGGTTGCGCGGCAGGTCACGGGCGCGGGCCTGCTGCTCGCGCCAGGCGCACAATTCACGCAGCACGGCAAGTTGGGCACGGGACAGTTTCCACGCCAGCTTGGCATCGCGGTACACCTCGAAAGGGTCGATTTCGCGGCGCAGGTTGGCCACCAGTTCGGCACCGTCTTCCAGGACCCAGGCGTACTTGTCATCCGATAGCTGCGGGCGCAGGCGAATATAGACCTCGGCCAGGTGCACCGCGTCTTCAGCGGCGTAGCTGACCTGCGTCTCGGACAATGGCCGCTGCAGCCAGTCCGAACGGGTTTCGCCCTTGGGCAGCTCGATATCCAGCACGGCTTGCACCAGGCGCGAATAGCCCATGGAAAAGCCGAGGTTGAGGTAAGCCGCGGCCAACTGGGTGTCGAACAACGGTGCCGGCAGGCTGCCGGTCAGGCGCAACAGCACTTCCAGGTCTTCGCTGCAGGCGTGCACCACCTTGATCACCGCCGGGTTCTCCAGCAAAGCGGCCAAGGGTTGCCAGTTGTCGATGGTCAGGGGGTCGATCAGGTAAGCGCGTACGCCATCACCGATCTGGATCAGCCCGGCAATAGGGTAAAAGGTGTCGACCCGCATGAATTCGGTGTCGAGGGCGACGAATGGCAACTGCTGCCATTGGGCGCAATGCTGGCCGAGGCTATCGTTGTCGCAGATCCAGTGAATATCGATGGCCACACGGCTCTCCCTTGAAGAATGGCGCGCAGTATATATCGCGAAAGGGGCTTGCGAGCATCCGTAGTGCACACACCATCATGAAAACTCCGACAGGAGATGAAGAATAGTCCGACATATGGGAGTTATCCTCTCTTACGCAGGACGTACACACACCACAGTTTGGAGCCCGGCAGGAACTCCTGGTAATTCAGAACCTTGAAGCCCGCCTGACGAAACTCATCCTCTACCGGTGTACCCGCGCTTACGGAAACAATCACCGTGTCGCGGCTGACGCGGTGAAACTCGCGCAACAACATTAATCGCACATCGCTGCTGGGCACATGGCGAAACAACTCCAGGCAGAAAATACAGTCCACCGCGTTCGCCGAAAGGCCAATCGAAAACGCCGAGCCCTGGAAGGTTTTGACACGTTTTAGCAACGTGCCCGGGTGATGGGTGCGCGCGTGGTCGAGCATGGCCTGGGAGTTGTCAGAGGCGAGGATCACCCGGTTGACGTGCTCGGCCAGCACCGGCCAGAAGCGCCCCGAACCACAGGCCAGGTCAAGGATAAGCCCTGGCTCACCCGCGACCTTCAGCGCATGGCGTACCAGCCGCGCATCCCGCCACGCGGCCAAGCGCTGCAACAGCCTTGGCGGACGCGGATCACCGCACACCCTGGCATGCTCACGGTCACAGCGCTCGGTGAATTCAGTCTCGATGGGGGATGGAGGTTGTGGCGACATCACGGGCTCATGTGGGTAAAACGGTAGTGAACGACCTTGATTCCCAGCTTAACCACTGCAACGTGAAAAAAAGGTCGAAAGCCGCCACCGTAAACTCCGTCACGCCTGATGCAGGTACCAACGCCAATCCTGCTCGCCGACCTCGCCCATGAACTGGCGATATTCGGCACGTTTGACTGCCAGGTAAACACCAAGGAATTCACTGCCAAACGCATCCTTTGCCCATCGTGAAGCCTCAAGCGCACGCAGGGTGGTCAGCCAGTCAGTGGGCAACAGCTCCTTGGCCTGGGCATAACCGTTTCCTTCCACCGGGGCGCCAGGGTCGCGTTGCTCGCGAATGCCGCGATGGATGCCGGCCAGGATCGCGGCGGCCGCCAGATAAGGGTTGGCATCGGCGCCGCAGATGCGGTGCTCGATATGCCGGGAACTGGCCGGGCCACCGGGCACGCGCAGGCTGACGGTGCGGTTGTCCACGCCCCAGGTGGCAGCCAGGGGTGCATAGCTGTTGGTTTGGAAACGCCGATAGGAGTTGGCGTTGGGGCAGAACATCAGCAGCGAATCGAGCAACGTACTCAGCATCCCGCCCACCGCCTGGCGCAGCAGTGGCGTGCCATCAGCCGCCTCGCTGGCGAACAGGTTATTGCCCTGGGCATCGGCCAGGCTGACGTGCATATGCATACCGGTGCCGGCCAGGTCGTCGAACGGCTTGGCCATAAAACATGCGGCCATTCCATGCTTGTGGGCCACGCCCTTGACCAGGCGTTTGTAGCGCACCGCTTCGTCCATCGCCTGTAAAGCATCAGTGCGATGTTCAAGGGTAATTTCCACCTGGCCCGGGGCGTACTCGGAGATGGCCGTTCGCGCCGGGATACCTTGCAGCTTGCAGGCGCTATAAAGGTCGGCGAGAAACGGCTCGATCTGCTCCAGTTCGCGCAGGCCGTAGACCTGGGTCGAACGCGGGCGATTGCCGTCCATATCCCGCGCCGGTTGCGGACGACCGTTGCCGTCGGGCTTCTGGTCGAGCAGGTAGAACTCCAGCTCTGCCGCCATCACTGGGTAATAGCCATCGGCTTTGAGTGCATCGATGACCTTGGCGAGCAAATGCCGAGGGTCGGCCACGGTAGCGGGCAAGCCTTGTGTGGGGTGCATGCTGACTTGCACCGCCGCGGTGGGGATCAAACGCCAGGGCATACGCTGCAAACTGCCACTGATCGGGTAGGCGCGGCAGTCGATATCGCCGACTTCCCACACCAGCCCTGAGTTTTCTACGTCATCGCCATTGATGGTCAGGCCGAGAATGGTGCTGGGCAGTGGCCGACCGGTTTCGTACACCGCCAGCAGTTCGTCGCGGTGCAGCAGCTTGCCGCGGGGTACGCCGTTGTTGTCGAGGATAAACAGCTCGAACATCTCAATGTCGGGGTTCTGCTCAAGGAAGGTTCGGGCTTCGTGCAGGCGGGCAAAGACACTCATGGCAATTCTCATACGTTTGGGTCGGGCAGATGCAGATGGGCACAGGTGCACGTCATCCGTGGGGGTGGATCAACGTAGAAAAGAGGTGTCTGGCGGGCGCGCGTGTCGACAATGGAACAAGGCCCAGAACGCAAGTGCAGAAGGCAGTGTCGCGGCGTGAGTGTCGGGGCAACCGTCCATGCGCGGATCACAGAAATAGAGAACCCCGAGCGTCACACGCCTGGATAGGCGGTTAAATTCAGGCTTGATGGAGTTTGGGTACAGTTTGGCTAAACATTCCCCACGCCTTGCCACCCTGCCCGGCGCTGGAAATAATGGGCGCCCCGACCGTGCCCCAAGGACTCGCCCCCATGAAAGCTCCTCTGGCCCTCTGTGTGCTGGCAAGCCTCGCCAACATCGCCCAGGCCGACACTGTTCCGTCACGTCTTGACGAGGTGGTCCAGCGCGGCACCCTGACCGTTTGCACAACGGGCGACTACAAGCCCTACACCTCATTGCGCGCCGATGGCCGTTATGAAGGTATCGACATCGCCATGGCCGAGTCCCTGGCCAAGAGCCTCAACGCCACGATCAAATGGGTGCCCACCACGTGGAAAACTCTGATGCCGGACTTCCTCGCCCAACGGTGCGACATCGCCGTGGGCGGGATTTCGGTGTCGTTGGAGCGGCAGAAAAAGGCGTTCTTCAGCCAATCGCTGGGGGTTGACGGCAAGATCCCACTGGTGCGCTGCGCCGACGTGCAGCGCTACCAAACGGTTGAGCAGATCAACCAGCCACAGGTGCGGGTGATCGAGCCGGCAGGTGGCACCAATGAAGTGTTTGCCCGTGCCCACCTGGGCCAGACGCAGATTCGCCTGCATGACAATGTAACGATTTTTGATGAGCTGCTGGCGGGCAAGGCCGATGTGATGATTACCGATGCCAGCGAGGCGCGGTATCAGCAAAAGCTCAAGCCTGGGTTGTGTGCGGTCAATCCTGAGCGGCCGATGCAATACAGTGAAAAAGCCTTCCTGCTGCCTCGCGATGATGTGGCCTGGAAGAGTTATGTGGATCAGTGGTTGCACTTGAGCGTGGCGACCGGGGGGTATGCGGGGATTGTCAGCCAGTGGTTGGCTGCGCCTTGAATTTGCTGCCATGACGGCCTGTCTGGCGCACCGAGATCCAAATGTGGGAGGGGGCTTGCTCCCGATATAGGTGGATCAGCCAAAAAATTGTTAACTGACACTCCGCTATCGGGAGCAAGCCCCCTCCCACATCAGCTCGACGAACGCCCTGCACGCGGCGCTGCGGTAGGCGCCCTTGCGGCTCAATAGTGCGGCAGTACGCTGCGGCAGCGGTGGGTCGATGGTCACGGCGTGCAGCCCCGTCTGCGCCTCGGCCAGTGCTTGGGGCAGGACGGTTGCCAGTGACGTGTTGCGGACGATTTCGATGATTGCGCTGATGGAGTTGGCTTCCATGGCGATAAATGGTTTCACACCTTGCCCGCGGCAGTAATCATCGATATGGCGGCGGGTAGCGAAGCTCGTGTTCAGCAGCACCAGGGGTTGTTCAAGCCAAACGAGTCGGCTCAATTGGGGATGGCTGGCACTGACCACTACGCTCAGTTGTTCGACAAACAGCCCCTCGCACTCAATGTCCGGCCCATGTTCGCCGGTAAATCCGATACCGATATCCAGCAGGTCTTCGCCCAGTGCAGCTTCGATACGGTCCTGGGTCAACTCCTCGACGCTGAGGGTGATGCCCGGGTACAGCGTATTGAATCGCGCCAGCAACGGGCCGATCAGGTAGGCGGTGAAGGTCGGCGTCATGGCCAGTCGCAACTGCCCGCGGCTGAGGTCCTGCACATCGTGTATGGCGCGGCTGCCGGCCTGCAGGTCCTGCAAGGCCAGCCGGGCAAAGCGCACATAGGCTTGCCCCGCATCGGTCAGGCTGATACTGCGCCCGGAGCGGTCGAGCAGCGGCGCGCCGAGGCTTTCTTCCAGCTGTTTGATCTGTTGTGAGAGGGTCGGCTGCGATACATGCAGCGCTTCGGCGGCGCGAGTGAAGTTGCGATGCTCGGCAACGGCGAGCAAGTAACGGATATGACGCAGCAGCATCGACAGCGCTCCAGCTATAGGCATGACTTATGGATAGCATCATAAACCGGTCTTGGACGCTATAGCCGAAAACTTCCATCCTTGCCCCATCAGCGACGCAAGGAGAACCACCATGCAGCATCTCATCGATGGCTTCCGCAAATTCCAACGTGAAGCCTTTTCCCAACGCAGCGACTTGTTCAAGCACCTGGCGACCACACAGAACCCCGGCACCTTGTTCGTGTCCTGCTCCGACAGCCGTGTCGTACCGGAGCTTCTGACCCAGCAGGAACCCGGCGATCTGTTCGTGATCCGCAATGCCGGCAATATCGTGCCGTCCTACGGCCCCGAGCCGGGTGGTGTGTCGGCCACGGTTGAATATGCGGTGGCGGTACTCGGGGTCAGCGACATTGTGATTTGCGGGCATTCGGACTGCGGCGCCATGACTGCCATTTCCACCTGCAAGTGCCTGGACCATCTGCCGGCCGTGGCCAACTGGTTGCGTCATGCCGAGTCAGCCAAGGTGATCAATGCATCCCGTACGCATGTCTCGGACGCTGCGCGCCTGGATTCATTGGTGCGCGAAAACGTGGTCGCCCAACTGGCTAATCTCAAGACTCACCCCAGCGTTGCGCTGGCCCTGGAACAAGGCCGGATGAACCTGCATGGCTGGGTGTATGACATCGAAACCGGTGGCATCGACGCGCTGGACGGTCGCACCGGGCGTTTCGTCTCCCTGCTCGACCATCCAGCCACCCGCGCCCACGCTGCCTGAACCTTAACCACCCGAGAGGAAATCACCATGTTGCAATCCCAATTCGCCCAAACCCCGCGCCTGGCCCTGGCCGATACCGTTATCGACCTCAAGGCACGCAAAAATCTATCATGGCAGGACCTCACCGATGGAACCGGCCTGAGCCTGGCGTTCGTCACCGCCGCCCTGCTCGGCCAGCACCCACTGCCCAAGGAGGCGGCCGACATCGTGTGCGACAAACTCGGCCTCGACCAGGACGCCAGCCGCCTGCTGCAAAGCGTCCCACTGCGCGGCAGTTTCCCCAGCGGTGTGCCGACCGATCCAACCATGTACCGCTTCTACGAAATGCTGCAGGTCTACGGCTCTACCTTGAAGGCCCTGGTGCATGAGCAATTCGGCGACGGCATCATCAGCGCCATCAACTTCAAGCTGGACATCAAGAAAGTCGAAGACCCGGACGGCGGCTCCCGTGCGGTCATCACCCTGGACGGCAAATACCTGCCCACTAAACCCTTCTGATTTGCCGCCAACCGTCTACGCTCTTGGCACACCAACAAGAACGAGGGACGGTAAATGAAGAGACTGCTCCGATTCACTTGGCTGCTGCTGTTGTGTTGCAGCCAGGTGCATGCCGCCACGGCACAGGAAGCGGATGCCCAAGCCGCCAAGGCCCTGCTGGAAAAGGCCTTGGCGTACTACCACAAGCAAGGTGACAAGGCGTTCGCCGCCTTCAGCCGTCAGGGCGAATTCATCGACCAGGACCGTTACGTGTTTGTGGTCAATACCCAAGGCGTACTGTTGGCCAGTGGCGGGCCCTCCTCCGCACTGATCGGTCGCGACGTGTCCGAGGTACTCGGGCCCGACCTGCAAGCCTCGTTCAAACAAGCCTTGAGCGAGCCGGAAGGCCAGGGTATCCAGCAGGCTGACTATCGCTGGCAGAACTGGAACGACGGCAAGGTCGAACATAAGCATGTGTTTTATCAGCGGGTGGGCGAACGCATCCTGGCGGTCGGTTATTACTTGCCGCGCGCCACGCCAGAACAGGCACGGGCGCTGCGCAACAAGGCGGTGGAAGCGCTGGTCAAGGATGAAACCGGCACGCTCAAGGCGATCAACTCCTTGCAGGGCGGCTTCTTGCAAGATGATCTGTACGTGTTCGTGGTAGACCTGAACACGCGACGCTACGTCGCCCACGGCACCAACCTGCGCCTGATCAACACCGACTTTGCCAAGATCAAGGACCCGGATGGCAAACCGGTGGGTGTGCCGATCCTCAAGATGATGGCCGAGCAGGACCAGGGCGAATACAAATACCGCTGGAAAAACCCGGTGACGGGTAAGGTCGAGAACAAGCACGCTTATGTGCGCAAAAGCGGGCATTTCATGGTTGCGGTGGGATATTACAGCCCCTGACCTGACTTGAAATGCAATCAAACTGTGGGAGCAAGTCGAATCGTCGCGCCGCCCCTCCCACATTTGGTTTCCTACATTCAATTGGACCTAGCGGGCTTTGTCTTCCCGACCACGCAGCACCCGGTTCGGCATCACGATCGCAGCCGCCAACCCCAGCAACGACACTGCCGCACTCACCATCAGCAAATGCCGGAACGTCACCGCCAACTCCCCGCGTAACGCATCCTGCGCCGGGCCGGGTGCGGCGTTGAGGCCGTCAAGCAGCACGTTGCCAGAACTGCCTTCGGCCACCAGTGCGGCGCTCGTCAAATGGGCGAAACTGGAGTCGTGCAACAGCGCCAGCAGCAACGCCGACATGCAAGCCACCCCCACTGCCCCGCCCAGGGAGCGGAACAGGTTGGTGGTGCTGGTGGCCACACCGATATCCCGTTGCTCTACCGAGTTCTGCGTACCCACCAACGAGGTCGGGAACTGCATACCGGCGGCAATGCCGCACAACAGCATGAATACGCTGGTGAGCACCACCGCCTGGGGCGCGCTGTAGGCCATGCCGAGAATCGCCAGCGGGCTCAACACCGCGCCGCTCAGGATCATCGGTTTATAGCGGCCAGTCACCGACGTCATGCGCCCGGCAAAATACGCGCCCATCGGCAAGCCCATCGCCAAGGGCAGCAAGTGCAGGGCCGCACTGTCGGCACCGGCGCCGGTCACGGTCTGGTAACGCAGGGGCATCAGCACGGTCAGGGAAATCGCCTGGAAGCTGGTGACAAAAATCGTGCACCAACACAACACCGCACTGCGGTTGGCAAACAAGTGCATGGGCAGCAGCGGTTCGCGCGCGCGGCGTTCGTGCCACACAAACACGCTCAACGCCAACAGTGCGCAGGCCAGCAACCCCAGCACTTGATCGTCACGCCACGAATGGCCCTGGCCGATTTCGGTGATACCCAGCAACAAGGCGGTGAGGCCGACGATCATCAGCACCGTGCCGAGGTAATCGATGATCGGCTTGCGCTGCGGCACCGGCAGCCCCACCAGAGTGCGATGGGCCACGTACCAGGCGCCGGCACCCAGCGGCAGGTTGATCAAAAACACCCAGCGCCACGACAGGTACTCGGTCATATAACCGCCCAGCACCGGCCCCGCCACGCTGGCCACCGCGTACATGCTGCTGAAATACCCCTGATAACGTCCCCGTTCGCGGGGAGGAATAATGTCGCCAATGATTGCCTGGCTCACTGAAATCATCCCGCCGGCACCGATGCCCTGGAGAATCCGCGCCAGCACCAATTGCTCCATGCTTTGCGCCATGCCACAAAACAGCGACGCCAGGGTGAACACGCCCATGCCGATCAGCATCATGGGCCGACGCCCATACAGATCGCCAAGCTTGCCGTAGATCGGCACCGCCACGGTCATCGCCACCATATAGCCGGAAATCACCCAGGCCAGCAGGTTGACGTCATGAAACTGCGCGGAAATGGCCGGCATGGACACCGCCACAATGGTCTGGTCCAGGGCGCCGAGGAAGATCGCCATCATCAGCGCAGCAAGAATACTGCGCACGGCGGGAACGGTTGGGGCGGGCTGATTGAGGTGAGTCACGGCAGAACCTTCGAACAAGGCCCGCAGGACAAGATCGCCCGCGGGAATGCTCAATACGATAGCAGGCTATTCGATAGGCTCGTAAGCAAGCCCGACGTAATTTTCTGCAATGGTTTTGCGCCCGGCATCCGAGTGGATGAAATAGTCCAGCTCACTCTCGGCAATGCGCTGGCTGAAGGCGTCCGCCTGGGGAAACTCATGCAGCATCGAGGTCATCCACCAGGAAAACCGCTCGGCTTTCCATACCCGGCGCAGGCAGATAGCCGAGTACTTTTGCAGCAAGTCCAGGCGCCCTTCGCGGTACACCTTGAGCAAGATCCGGAACAACGTGCTCACGTCACTGGCCGCCAGGTTCAACCCCTTGGCGCCGGTGGGCGGGACAATATGCGCGGCATCGCCAAGCAGGAACAGGCGCCCGTACTGCATGGGTTCCACCACGAAGCTGCGCAGCGGCGCGATACTTTTTTCAATCGATGGGCCGGTCACCAACTGCTGCGCCAATGAACCGGGCAAGCGGGTTTTCAGTTCATCCCAGAAACGCTCATCCGACCAATCCTCCACAGCCTCGTCCTGCGGCACTTGCAGGTAATAACGGCTGCGCGTCGGTGAGCGCATGCTGCACAGGGCAAAACCCCGTGGGTGTTTGGCATACACCAGCTCGGCGTGTACCGGCGGCGTATCGGCGAGCACCCCCAGCCAACCGAAGGGATAGACCCGCTCGAATACCTTCAAAGCCTGCGCCGGAATCGACTGGCGGGCGACGCCATGGAAGCCATCGCAACCGGCGATGTAATCGCACTCCAGGCGATAGGCTTGGCCTTGGTGATTGAACGTCAGCCAGGGTCGATCACTTTTCAGATCATAGGGCTGTACGTCGCACGCCTCGTACAGCGTGGTAGCGCCGGCGGCTGCGCGGGCGGCCATCAGGTCGCGGGTGACTTCGGTCTGGCCGTAGATCATCACCGATTGGCCACCGGTCAATGCCTTGAGATCGATTGGGATAAGTTGGTCATTAAGGGCAATGTCAAAACCTGTGTGCACCAACCCTTCAACATCCATGCGTTGGCTCACCCCGGCTTCGCGCAACAGGTCAACCATGCCCTGCTCCAACACTCCGGCACGGATGCGCCCCTGCACGTAATCGGAGCTCTGGCGCTCTAGAACAAGGGTTTGAATACCAGCGTTGTGCAGCAGCTGGCCGAGCAGCAATCCAGACGGACCGGCGCCAATAATGGCGACTTGGGTTTTCAGGGTTTTCATTATTTTTATGGCCTTCACGCTTTACCCGAACGTATCGAGTGAAAGAGTTGTCAGTGGAATTGTGGCTGACATTTTTCACTTGAGCGAACCGCATAAGAAGGTGAAAACTGCGTCAAAGCCTGCGCTTTTCGCCAATCGGGGCGATTACCGAACCATTATCCTGAGTATCGGATTGAAACCATGACCAAAACCGCGATTCCGGTCTTCAAGCTTTACGGGGAAAGCCAGCAGTGGCCGACGCCCGATTTGTTGCACTGCGAAACCATTTCCCGGCGCAGTCGGGAATACCAGTGGGAAATCCAGCCCCACCGGCACGCGGATCTGTGCCAACTGCTGTATGTGCACAAAGGCCAGGCACAACTGGAAATCGAAGGCCAGCGCACCACCCTCAATGAAGCGAGCCTGCAAGTGTTGCCGCCACTGTGCGTGCATGGCTTTCGTTTTTCCGAAGATGTGCAGGGTTATGTGGTGACCCTTTCGGCGCCGCTGGTCAGCCATTTGCAGGCGCAATTGGGCGACACCGTCGATGGCCTGCAAACCCTCGGCAGTTATCCTGCGGGCAAGGACAGCGACTACTTGAACAACCTGTTCGTGCGCTTGCAGGACGAATACGCCGATGATCAACCGGCACGGGACATGATGTTGCACGCCTTGGTCAGCGTGCTGCTGGTGTGGGTCAGCCGCAAGGCGATCCAGCGCCGTCATCCACGCGCCCCACGTGGTCGTGAGTATTTTCGGCGTTTCACCCAACTGGTCGAACAGCATTACCGTGAGCACCCCAAGATTGAAGATTTGGCCCACAAGCTGGGCATCTCGGTCTCACACTTGAACGGGACTTGTCGGGAGTTGGGCGGGCAACCGGCATTGCAGATCATGCATGACCGCCAATTGCTGGAAGCCAAGCGCTTGTTGACCTACACCAGCATGACCATCAATGAGATGTCCGAGGTGCTGGGCTTTTCCGACCCGACCAACTTCTCGCGACTGTTTCGCCGCAGGGTCGGGTTTTCACCCAAGGCGTTTCGCGAGCAATTGAAGGCCGAGCAGCCTACCTGAGCGCGCTGAAGCTGCCGGTGCGCGGCACGCATTGGTCCTGATGGCAACTGATGGCGAACGCCGCCGGTTGCATGCGCGTTTGCTCAACGCGATAGGCGGCTGTCCCGTACAACGCAGTCGCCAATGCGCAGAGGGTGAAAATCGTCAGGTATTTTCTGGTTTTGATACTCATGGCACAGACCTCTGAACGGATCTACACGGTGCTGTTTAAAGCATAGGTCAGTCAGCGTAAGTTGCCATGATTGGCTGCCATTCAGCGCGTTTATATCGCCTCAGAGACCGACGTCCCACGCAGGCGCCTCCGGAAACCGCAGCACCAGAAAATCCAGCAGGCTGCGCAGTGCCGAGGGCATGTGCTTGCGCGAGGCGTACACCGCATAGATGTTCATCTGTCGTGGCTCTGCTGCAGGCAGCAAGCGCACCAGTTCACCACTGCGGATCAGGTCACCGGCCTGATAACTGGGGAGCATCGCCACCCCTGCCCCGGCCAGGGTTATACGCAATAACGTGCTGGCCTCGTTGGCGGTGATATTGCCGTGCACCGGCACCGACACGTGTTCGCCCTGCTCTTCGAAATGCCACAGGCTCTTGCCGAAATAGGAGTGGGTCAGGCAGTTGTGCCGGGCCAGGTCTTCGACTTTCTGCGGCGCCGGATGCTCACGCAGATAGGCCGGTGTGGCACACACCACCGAGCGGCACACGGTCAAGCGCCGGGCGATCAGGTTCGGGTCCAGGTCATTGCTGGTGCGGATCGCCAGGTCGATGCGCTCGTCCACCAGGTTCACCGTGCGGTCGAGCATCTGCAAGTCCACCGTCACCAGCGGGTAGCGCTTGACGTACTCGGCAATGGCCGCGCCCAACTGCGCCTGGCCGAACGAGGTACTGACGCTCAGGCGCAACAAGCCCCGAGGCGCGTCATCGGGCTCGCTGACGGCGGCCTGCATATCAGCGCACAGCTCCAGCAATTGCCGGCAGCGCGGCAGGGTTTCGCTCCCGGCAGCAGTGAGGCTGAGCTTGCGCGTGGTGCGGTGCAGCAGGCGCGCGCCGACCCAATCCTCCAGCTCAGCCAGGTAACGCGAGACCACCGGGCGCGACAGGTCCAGATGATCGGCGGCGGCAGACTGGCTGCCCAGGTCCACCACGGTGACAAACACGCGCATTGCTTGAAGACGATCCATGATCTGCCCGATTTCAGAAACAAACTATGTCCAAGCATCGCATTTTTTGTGGTGTTTTATGCAACTAAGCTCTACCCACCCCTTACCAATGGCAGGAGCTGCCCGATGTTCTCGACCTTCAAACGCTTGACCCTGGCCACTGCCGCCCTGGCGTTCGCCGCCCACGCCGCAGCCGCTGAGCTGAAACTGGACGTGTACAACCCCGGCGAAGCGGCGATCTTTCCCGTCAGCTCGGTGCTGGTCAGCGGTGCCAAAGACGCGATCCTGGTGGACGCCCAATTCGGCAAAGGCCAGGCCGAGCAATTGGTGCAGAAGATCCGCGCCAGCGGCAAGCACCTGACCACCATCTACATCAGCCATGGCGACCCGGACTACTACTTCGGCCTCGACACCCTGACCGCCGCCTTCCCCGACGCCAAGGTGCTGGCGCCGCAACCGGTGGTCGACCATATCAACGCCACCGTCGCCGGCAAGCTGGAATATTGGGGCCCGAAAATGGGCGCCGACAAACCGACCAAGACGATTGTGCCGCAAGTGTTGCAAGGCCACAGCCTGACCCTTGAAGGGCAACAGCTTGAAGTGGTCGGCCTGGACGGTCCGCAGCCGGATCGCAGCTTTGTGTGGATCCCGTCGATCAAGGCTGTAGTCGGTGGCGTGGTTGTCGCCGAAAACATTCACCTGTGGATGGCTGACACTCAGGGCGCGCAATCTCATAAAGACTGGTTGAGCACCCTTGAGCGTATTGAAGGCTTGAAGCCAAAAACAGTGATCCCTGGCCACTACCTGGGCACCCCATCGCTGGCCTCGGTGAAATTCACCGCCGACTACATCCAGGCCTTCGACATCGAAACCGCCAAGGCCAAGGATTCCGCCGCCCTGATTGCGGCCATGAAACAGCGTTACCCCACCCTCGCCGACGAAAGCTCGCTGGAATTGAGCGCCAAAGTCGCCAAGGGCGAAATGAAGTGGTGATCGGCTTTAAACCCTAACCCTGATGGAGAACGTCATGAGCAAAATCGCAATCATTGGTGCCACCGGCCGTGCCGGTAGCCAACTGCTGGAAGAAGCCCTGCGCCGCGGGCATACCGTCACCGCCATCGCTCGCAACACCGACAAGCTGGGCGTACGCCCAGGCGTCACGGTCAAGCAGGTGGATGCCCTGGACGCCGATGCCCTGCAACACGCTATCAGCGGCAGCGATGTGGTGATCAGCGCCGCGCACTTTGCCACCTTGCCCGCCAGCGCCGTGATCGGCCCGGTGAAAAAGGCCGGGGTCAAACGCCTGCTGGTGGTGGGTGGTGCAGGCTCGTTGCTGCTACCGGACGGCAGTCGCGTCATCGATAGCCCGGGTTTCCCTGCGGAGTACAAGGCCGAAGCCAGTGCCGGGGCTGATTTCCTGGAAACGCTGCGCCAGGAAACGGAATTGGATTGGGCGTTCCTCTCGCCATCGGCGCTGTTCGACGGGACCGAGCGCACCGGCAAATTCCGCCTGGGCCAGGATGACCTGTTGGTGAGCAGTGACGGTAACAGCTCGATCAGCTTTGCCGACTACGCCATCGCCATGATCGACGAGGTTGAAACACCCAAGCACTCGCGTAAGCGCTTCACCGTTGGCTACTGACACCACGCGGTAAAAAATGTGGGAGGGGGCAAGCCCCTCCTACATTTGTGCCTGGCTGGTCAACCAATCCATCAGGGCCAACAACCCGGCAGAAGGCACTGTCTGCGGCGGATACACCAGGAAGTAGCCCATGCCCGTCGGCACCCGCAGTTCAAACGGCATCACCAGGCGCCCCGCCTTCAGGTCCTCGCCAATCAGCGCACGATCACCGATCGCCACGCCCGAGCCTTGTGCCGCCACCGTCATCGCCAAGTCCAGCGTTTCGAAATGATGCCCCTGGCTCAGACTGCTCAGGCGCGTACCCGCCGCTTTTAACCACAATGCCCAATCCCGCTGATCCCGCGTGGGGTGCAGCAGCACCTGGTGTTGCAGATCCGCTGGCGTGTGCAAGTTGTCCAGCAAGGCCGGCGCACAGACCGGTGTGAGTTGTTCATCGAACAAATGCCGAGCCTGCTCGGACTGCTCGGCGATGGGCGCATAGATCACCGCCGCATCAAATGGCTCGCGACGAAAATCCACGGTGTAGGCCACGGTGGTGGTCAGTTCCACCGGTACATCCGGGCGCTCCCTTTGCCATTGCAGCACGCGTGGCAGTAGCCAGCGCATCACACAGGTGGACGCCTTGAGCTGCAAAACCTCGCGGCGACTGCCGATTTGCTCCACGGCCTCACCGATCACGCCGAACACCTGCTGCACCCGCAGCGCCCACTCGCGACCTTCCTCGGTCAGGCTCAAGCCCCGCGCCTGGCGCACAAACAACCCATAGCCCAAATGCCGTTCCAACCCCGCGATCTGGCGGCTCACCGCCCCCTGGGTGATGTGCAGTTGCTCGGCGGCGCGGGTGAAGTTGCAGCATTGGGCCGTGACCCAGAAGGTGTGCAATGCGGGCAACGGTGGAAGGCGTTTCATTAGGGCGCAGCCATGACGTGAGGACATGGCGAGTATGACTTTTTATCGATTGTTGCCGCTACCGGCCAGCCGGTCCAATAGCGCCTTCAATCCATAACAAGAGCGACCGGCATGGCAACCTGCGGCGAAGTATTGGTCCACCTCCTGAAAGGCTACGGTGTCGATCAAGTGTTCGGCATCCCCGGTGTGCATACCGTGGAGCTGTACCGTGGTTTGGCGCGCTCCGGCATCCGTCACGTCACCCCGCGCCACGAACAGGGCGCCGGGTTTATGGCCGACGGCTACGCGCGCACCTGCGGCAGGCCTGGTGTGTGTTTCATCATTACCGGCCCGGGCATGACCAATATCACCACGGCCATGGGCCAGGCCTATGCCGATTCGATCCCGATGCTGGTGATTTCAAGTGTGCAGGCGCGCAGCCAGTTGGGCGGCGGGCGTGGCAAGTTGCATGAGTTGCCGAATCAGAGCGCACTGGTGGCCGGCGTGGCGGCGTTTTCCCATACCTTGATGTCGGCCCACGAGTTGCCCGGCGTGCTGGCGCGGGCGTTTGCACTGTTTCAGGCCGGGCGGCCGCGCCCGGTGCATATCGAGATTCCGTTGGATGTGCTGGTGGAGAATGCCGACGCTCTGCTGGGCAGCCAGCCGGTCAGCGTGGCCCGCGCCGGAGCGGCACCGGCGGCGATCGAGCACATGAGCCGCTTGCTCGCCACCGCCCAACGCCCGCTGATTCTGGCCGGTGGCGGCGCCATCGATGCGGCGCCCGAGTTGACCCGCCTGGCCGAAACCCTCGGCGCGCCCGTGGCCCTGACCATCAATGCCAAAGGCCTGCTGCCTGCCGCACACTCGCTGTTGATCGGCTCGACCCAGACCCTGGCGGCCACCCGCGCACTGGTCGCCGAGGCCGATGTGGTACTGGCCATCGGCACGGAACTGGCGGAAACCGATTACGACGTGACCTTCGCTGGCGGCTTCAAGATTCCCGGTACGTTGCTGCGCATCGATATCGACCCGGATCAGACCGTACGCAACTACCCACCCGAGGTGGCCCTGGTGGCCGACGCGAAAATCGCCGCCCGGGCGCTGCTCACCGAACTGGACCGCCAGTCACTGGCGCCGCGCAATACCGATTGGGGCGCAGTTCGCGTCGCACGTTTGTGGGCCGAGCTGGAGCCCACTTGGGACGCTGCCACCCGTGCACACACGCGGCTTCTCAACACCGTATTGGAAGAACTGCCCGGCGCCGTGCTGGTGGGTGACTCCACCCAACCGGTGTACAGCGCCAACCTGACCCTGAACCTCGACCGACCACGTCACTGGTTCAATTCATCCACCGGCTACGGCACCCTGGGCTATGCCCTGCCCGCCGCCATCGGCGCCTGGCTGGCGCGCGGCGATAGGCAACCGGTGGTGTGCCTGATCGGCGACGGTGGCCTGCAATTCACCCTGCCGGAACTGGCCAGCGCCGTGGAAGCCCGCACACCGGTGATCGTGCTGTTGTGGAATAACCAGGGCTATGAGGAGATCAAGAAATACATGCTCAATCGGGCCATCGAGCCTGTGGGTGTGGACATTTACACCCCGGACTTTATTGGCGTGGCCAAGGCCCTGGGCTGCGCGGCAGAGAGCATCGAAGGCATCGAGCATCTGCGCTCGGCACTGCGCGCCGCAGCTGATCGCCAGGGGCCGACGCTGATTGAAATCGACCAAGGGCGGTGGGAGTCGACCAAGCCTGGAACTCGCTCTATGTGACTCTGGTTTTCCCCTGTGAGAGGGGCGATCTGTCAGTTATCCGCAATTTTTAGATAGCCCCAGCGACTTTCTGATTTGCCCCACTTGCCCCTGCATGGCCTGATTCGCCCTTGTTCGAACAAGGCAGGCCCATGGAAAACGTTCACGCAAAACCCACCACCGCCGTATGGCTGATGATCAGCGTGGTGCTGGTCGCCCTTAACCTGCGACCGTCGATGGCGGCTGTGGGGCCGTTGTTATCGTCGATTCGCGTGGATGTGCCGTTGAGTTTCAGCAGCGCCGCGTTACTGACCATGTTGCCGGTCATGGCCATGGGCCTGGCGATGTTTGTTGGCATGGGCCTGGCCAAGCGCCTGGGCGAACATCGCAGCATTATGCTGTCGCTGCTGGTGATTGGGCTGGCGACCTTATCGCGGCTGTTGCTGGATTCGGCGCTGGAGCTGATCGTCAGCGCGATTGCCGCAGGGGTCGGCATCGCGCTGATTCAGGCATTGATGCCGACGCTGATCAAGTCGCGATTCAGCGCTGACGTTTCGCTGTTCATGGGCCTGTATGTGACTGCGATCATGGGCGGCGCTGCGCTGGCGGCATCACTCTCACCCTTGGTGCAAGTGCGCACCGGCAGCTGGCGCATCGGCCTGGCGATCTGGGCGGTACTGGCGCTGTTGGCGCTGGTGTTCTGGTATGCCCAGCGTTCGGCTCTGCCACCCTTGCCTCAAGCAGAATCGAGCATTCGGGAATCATTTTTCAGCAATCGCCGCGCCTGGTTGCTGGCGATCTTTTTTGGCCTGGGCACGGCGTCCTATACCTGTGTATTGGCGTGGCTGGCGCCGTACTACGTCGAACAGGGCTGGAGCGAGCAGAATGCCGGCTTGCTGCTGGGCTTGCTGACCGCCATGGAGGTGATCTCCGGCCTGGTCACTCCGGCCATCGCCAACCGACGCCAGGATAAACGCGGCGTGATCGCGGTGCTGCTGGTGCTGATCATCCTCGGGTTCTGCAGCCTGATCCTCAGCCCGCAACACTGGAGCCTGCTATGGCCTTGCCTGCTCGGCCTGGGTATCGGCGGGTTGTTTCCCATGAGCCTGATTGTGTCCCTCGACCACCTCGACAACCCACGGCGCGCCGGTAGCCTTACCGCATTTGTACAGGGCATCGGTTACCTGATTGCCGGCGTGTCGCCCTTGATTGCCGGAGTGATCCGCGATCAATTGGGCAGCTTTGAAGGGGCCTGGTGGTCGCTGACCGCGGTGACTGTGGTGATGCTGCTGATGGTCCTGCGCTTCAACCCCCGGCATTACGTACGACATATCCGCTGACGTCGTATTACAAACAGTATTTGTCCCACGCGAAACATTGAATAGTCCTACAGAGCTTTCTATTGGTACGAGCGTTCCGTTAACATTTTGCCCAGTCTTGTACTGAGTTCGGTACAAAGGGTTTACGGACGAAACCGATGCTAAACAGTAACTCGCTCAGAAAGCTCGATATGCAGGATTTGATGGTGTTTATCGCCGTCTACGACCAGAGCAGCGTTACTGATGTGTCCGAAACGCTGTTCGTCAGCCAGTCCACGGTGAGCTACAGCCTGAAGAAGTTGCGCACCAGCTTTGAGGATGAGCTGTTTATCAACACACGGGCCGGTATGCGTCCGACGTACAAGGCCACCACCATGTACGGGCATGTGCAGAAGATCCTGGAAAGCATCAACCTGTGTCACGCCGGTGGCCAGGCCTTTGACCCGACTCAACAGGCGGTGACCTTCAATGTGTGCGCCCCGGAATACTTCGAGCAACTGATCCTGCCACGGCTGTTGAAGCACTTCGACCATGCCGACCTGCCGGTGATCGTCAATGTGCAGAAGCTGGAAACCGACATTCCCGTCGATGACCTGCGTGAAGGCCGCCTCGACCTGGTGATCTGCTTCGGCCCGCACTTTCATCGCACCCATAAAGACTTCAAGACCCAGATGCTGCTGGAGGATGACCTGGTTTGCGTGTTCGACCAGCGCTCGGCACCCAGGGAGCCGGCCTTCAGCCTGCAATCTTTCGTCGAGCGGCGTCACATATTCCCCACGCCATGGTCCTCCGACACCAACATGATCGACGGCTGGCTCGCACGTCAGGCGCGCAAGCGCCAGGTGATCGCGCGGGCCAATAGCTACAGCGCAGCGTTGAAGATGATTACCGGCACCGACTTCATCGTCACCCTGCCGCGTCGCGTGCAAAAGTTGCTGGCGCCGGCACCGGGGTTCGGTGTGTGCGAAGCACCCAACGGTTTGCCGGGGTTCACCCTGGATATGCATTGGAAGGAAACCAATGGGCAAGACAGCGCCAATAGCTGGTTTCGTGAGCAAGTGGTGAGGGTGTGTGAGGAACAGCTGCAAGCGGCAAGTTGAAGGCGCCAAGCCGTCTCTACAGTTGCTTTTAGCTTGGAGCCGGGAGCTTGTCACTCATGAACGCCTCCAGCCGCGAACGCATCCAGCGCTCCGCCGGGTCGGTGTCGACGTGGCTGAGCCAGACCATCGACAAATCCAGGGTCGGGGTCTGGAAGGGAAACGGCTCGCAGTACAAATTGCCGCCGGCGGCCATGGCTTGGGCAGTGTAATCCGGCAGGCTGGCGATCATATCGGTGCCGGCGAGCAACGCCGGCAGCGAACTGTATTGCGGCACCGACAGCACCACATGGCGCTTGCGGCCCACCTCCGCCAGCCACTCATCGGCAAACCCGGCCACGTTGGCAGTGTGGGACACCAGCACATGGGGCCGTGCGCAATATTCATCGAGGGTCAGCGGCGTGTCCGAGGCATCGGCGCGCAGCAGGCAGGGGCGGATATGCCGCAACAGCTTGCGCTTGGCATTTGCCGGCAGGCCGCGGGTCTGGGTGATGCCGACGGTGATATCGCCCGACGCCAGCAAGTCGGGAATACGCCAGTAATCCACGTGCTGCACCACGAACACCACCTGCGGCGCCTCCTGGCGCAAGGCACGCAGCAACGGTGGCAGCAGGCCGAACTCGACGTCATCGGACAGGCCGATGCGAAAGGTCATGGTACTGATGGACGGATCAAAGTCATGGGTCAGGCTCAGGGCCGATGACAAGGAATCCAGGGCCGGCGACAGGTGCTGGATGATTTCCTCGGCACGGGCCGTGGGCTCCATGCGATGGCCGACACGAATGAACAACGGGTCGTTGAACAAGGTGCGCAGGCGGTTGAGGGCCGAACTGATGGTGGGCTGGCCGAGAAACAGCTTCTCCGCCACCCGCGTCACATTGCGCTCAAGCATCAGCGCTTCGAAGACCACCATCAGGTTGATGTCGGCCTTGCGTAGTTCATTGCGATTCATCGGCGCCCACCCCTCTCCCCAAGACAAGCCGCAGTTTAGAAAGGCCACGGGGCTGCGTCTATGTGCGCACTGCTCATCAGGCGGTTTGGGGACTATAAATCAGCGCTTGAGGGCTATGTAAGCCTCACAGAACAACTGTGGGAACGGCCTATCCCACCCCCACAGCTAGATTGTGTTTACCTTGAAGTCAGGGTTTCAGCGGGCGCTCCTGGTCCCGTTCGGAAAGCTCCGTGCCATCGTCCGGGTGCTTCCAGGTTTGCGGTTTTTCTTCCTCTGGCTGCCGCCGATGATGATCACGTTCTGGCTCATTGTGCTGCTGGTGTTCGTTGCCCATAGCCACCTCCCATCCGTAAGAATTGGACACAAGCTCAAGCATAGAACAGGTCTGAAAAATCGGATGGCCGTTTTGACTGATAACCAAAACACATCAATGCATCCATATTTGTCACTTATCATTTCTAAATGTGTCAGCCACTATCCCCAGTCTTAAGCGAAACAAGCACTTTAAAAAGAACGCTGGAGACACAAAATCATGACTAGCCCTTCCCGGCCCGCCCCTGCCAGCTCGAAAGTAGGCGCTGTACTGCGCGTTACTTCGGGCAACTTCCTTGAACAGTTCGACTTCTTTCTGTTCGGGTTCTACGCGACCTATATCGCCGCCGCGTTCTTCCCGGCCGCTAATGAGTTTGCGTCATTAATGATGACCTTCGCCGTGTTCGGCGCGGGCTTCCTGATGCGACCACTGGGTGCAATCATTCTGGGTGCCTATATCGATGACGTGGGCCGTCGCAAAGGTTTGATCGTGACCTTGTCGATCATGGCCAGCGGCACGCTGTTGATCGTGCTGGTGCCCAGTTATCACACCATTGGCCTATGGGCGCCGCTGCTGGTGCTGCTGGGCCGCCTGCTGCAAGGTTTCTCGGCCGGTGCGGAATTGGGCGGTGTCTCGGTTTACCTGTCTGAAATGGCTACGCCGGGCCGCAAAGGGTTCTACACCAGCTGGCAGTCGGGCAGCCAGCAGATCTCCATCGTGGTCGCCGCAGCGCTGGGCTATGGCTTGAACGTGTGGATGGAACCGGCAGTGGTGGCCGATTGGGGCTGGCGTATTCCATTTGCCGTAGGTTGCGTGATCATTCCGTTTATCTTTGTGCTGCGTCGCAACCTGCAGGAAACCGAAGAGTTCGCCAACCGCAAGCATCGCCCGACCATGCGTGAAGTGATGGCGACCCTGGTGAAGAACTGGACCGTAGTCATCGGCGGCATGTTGATGGTGGCCATGACCACCACTGCGTTCTACCTGATCACCGTGTACGCACCGACCTTCGGCAAGACCGTACTGCAACTGAGCACTTCCGATGCCCTGCTGGTGACCTTGCTGGTGGCGGTGTCGAACTTTTTCTGGCTGCCGATCGGCGGCATCCTCAGTGATCGCTTCGGCCGCAAACCGGTACTGATCGCCATGACCGTGCTGACTGTTCTCACTGCTTATCCAGCGCTGTCCTACGTGGTCAACGCGCCAAGCTTTGCGCACATGCTGGAAACCCTGTTGTGGTTCTCCTTCCTCTACGGCCTGTACAACGGCGCAATGATCCCGGCGCTGACCGAAATCATGCCGGTGGAAGTGCGCGTGGCGGGTTTCTCCCTGGCTTACAGCCTGGCGACTGCAGTCTTCGGTGGCTTCACGCCGGCGATTTCCACCTGGTTCATCCACATCACTGAAGACAAGGCATCTCCCGCCTATTGGATGATGTTCGCCGCACTGTGTGCGCTGTGTTCAACCCTGGCGTTGTATCGCCACGCCAATACCCGTGGCCAAGTCATGCAGGAGGCGGTGCAATGAAGCCTTTGTTCAAATCCCTCACTGCCGTCGTCCTCGGCGCCCTGGCGCTGACGGCCCAGGCCGAAGAGCTCAAGGTGATGACCTCTGGTGGCTTCACCGCCGCCTATAAACTGCTTGGCCCGCAATACGCCAAGCAAAGCGGTGACACCCTCGACACCATTCTCGGCCCGTCCATGGGCAAGGCGCCGGAAGCGATTCCCAACCGCCTGGCCCGCGGCGAGCACGCCGACGTGGTGATCATGGTCGGCTACGCCCTGGACGAGCTGATCAAGCAAGGCAAGGTCGACCCCGCGTCCCGCGTGGAACTGGCCGATTCGCGCATTGGCCTGGTGGTGAAGGAAGGCGCGCAAAAACCTGCGATCAATACCGACGCCGAACTCAAGGCCGTGCTGAGCAAAGCCAAATCCGTGGCGTATTCGGACAGCGCCAGCGGTGTGTACGTCGAGAAAGAGTTGTTCAAGAAACTCGGTATGCCGGCCAAAGGCACCATGATCGAACGCGTGCCGGTGGGCGAGCAGGTGGCCAAGGGTGACTACGAAGTGGGCTTGCAACAGGTGGCTGAATTGTTGCCGGTCAAGGGTGTGACGTTTGTCGGCAAAATCCCGGAAGACGTGCAATCGGTGACACGCTTTGCGGCGGGAATTCCGGTCAATGCCGAACACCCCGACGAGGCCAAGGCGCTGCTGCAGTTCATGGCCTCGCCGCAAGCTCAACCGGTGGTGCAATCCACCGGCCTGGACTCGGTGTCACGCTGACCGAAACGGCATCTCCCGCACCAATCGCTCCAACTCCAGCGCCGCGGGCGGCAATGTCCGCCCGCGGCGCTTGATCAAGCCCACATTGCGCATCACCTGCGGCTCTACCAGCGGCACACTCACCAGAATCGGGTGCTCGCACGCCGGCATCGCAATCGACGGCACCATCGCCACGCCCAGCCCCGCCTCCACCAGCCCGATCATGGTGGTCACGTGGTGGGTCTCGCAGATACTCGGCTTTTTCACCCGCACGCCACGCAGCGACTGGTCGAGCAGGAAGCGGTTGCCCGAGGTTTTGTCCACGCTGATGTAGTCGTGTTCATAGGCTTCGGTCCAGGTCACGCTCTCACGCGTGGCCAACGGATGGTCACGCCGACAGGCGAGTACATAGCGCTCTTGCAACAACAGCTCGAACTCGACCTCGTCGGCCAGGCTACCGCTGAAGCTCACGCCAAAATCCGCTTCACCGCTTGCCACCGCATTGCTCACTTCGCCAGCACTGGCATCGAGCACCCGCAGGCGAATCTTCGGATACAGCTTGTGGAATTCGGAGATCACGTGGGGCATGAAGTAATACGCGGTAGACGGCACACAGGCGATGGTGACGTTGCCCATGCGTGTGGACGCGACGTTGCTGATGCCCATCAAGGCGATGTCGAGATCGTCGAGCATTCGCTCCACCTGGGGCAAGAAGGCACGACCGACCATGGTCAGACTGACCCGCCGTGTGGTGCGTTCGAACAGCTTTACATCCAGGGCGGATTCAAGCTTCTCGATGCGTCGGCTGAGGGCCGGCTGCGAGATACGGATGGCCTCGGCGGCGCCACGGAAACTGCCCTTGTCTACCACGGCGCGGAAGGCTTGGAGATCGTTGAGGTCGAAATTGATGATCACGGGAGGCAGGCCAAAGTGGTCGGGTGACGAGCATTATCGTATGGGAGCCGATGGGATGCCATGCGAGCCGGGGGGGCTATATCGAGATAATCCTGTTACAGATATCAAGTCATACATTTCAGCAGCTTATCGGCCACCTGCGGCCACGCGATCGCCAAAACGGGTCAATACTTGCGGCCTGACCCACACAACTGGAGACGCAGCAACTTATGCAAACCTACCCCTTCTGGATGGACGACGAGACGCCGGAGATCGGCATCGATCAGTTGCTTCTTGCATCGCGCCAATGGTCAAGTAGGATTGAATCCTACTCACTTCTGGCGGACATCCCAATGCGCTCAACCCAGCAAATGAGCATCACCTTGCCCCTTGAAATGGCGGCCCTGGTCAAAGCCAAGGTGGCTGCCGGCGAATATGCCAGCGAAAGCGAAGTGATTCGCGACGGATTGCGGGTGCTGCTGGCACGTGACCGTGCCATGGAAGATTGGCTGAGGGACGAAGTCATCCCGGCAGCGACCGCTCTTGAGGCACAACCTGAGCTCGGGTTATCTGCAGAACAGGTTCGCGAGCATATGGCAGCCAGGCGTCAGCGCAAAGGCATCGGGAACGCGTGAGCTACTCGGTGGTTTTTTCGCCTGAAGTCCTGACGTAACTCGATGCCCTTGAGGATTACATCTGCGATGCCGGCTCCCCCTTGGCAGCGACGCGCTTTATCGACAATCTCGTCAGCCACTGTGAAAGCCTCGCCCTGTTCCCCTTGCGTGGCACGCGCCGTGACGACCTGCTTACAGGCTTGCGCATCACGCACTATCGTCGCAGCACCATCATCGCGTTCAGGGTGAGGCCTGATTGCGAAACGGTGTCGATAGTGGGGGTATTTTATGGCGGGCAAAACTACACGGCGCTGTTCCAGGGTGAGGGGAACGACTGCTTATTGATAGATGAAAAGCCTGCTGAAAACTGATCGGCAGGCTTTTAGCACTTAATCGACTGATAGTTTCTCCCACGCCGCTGGCGCGCTGAAAAACGCCCGCGCGTTACTGTCCAGCGTCTCCAGGTGATAACCCCCTTCCTGCACGATCAAGCACGGCAACCCCAGCCCTCGAATGCACTGCCCCAGCCGCGCAAAGCCTTCCCGTGTCACCGCGACCTTGCTTTGCGGGTCCAGCTCGTAAATATCGAAGCCCAGTGACAACACCAGCACATCCGCCGAGAAGTCCTTCACCGCTGCCAGGGCCAGTTCCAGCTTTTCGAAAAACAGCGCTTCGCTGGCACCGTGGGGCATGGGCAGGTTGAGGTTGAACCCTGAGCCTGGGCCATCGCCTTTTTCGTCGGCAAAGCCCGCCACCCCAGGATAGAAGTTGGTCGGATCGCCATGGATCGACGCGTAGAGCACGTCATCGCGCTGGTAGAAAATCTCCTGGATGCCTTGGCCGTGGTGCATGTCGGTATCGAGCACCGCGACGCGCTGGAAGCCTTGGCGTAACGCTTGCGCAGCCACCGCCGCATTATTGATGTAACAGAAACCACCCGCCGCATCGAAGCGGGCGTGATGCCCCGGTGGTCGGCACAAGGCGTAGGCGGCTGGTGCGCCATCGAGGATCGCCTTGGCAGCGGCGACGGCGCTTTGGGCTGACCAATACGCCGAGCGCCAGGTCAGTTCACCGATCGGGCAACTGCCATCAGCCAGGTAACGTGCCGCCTGGGCCAGAATGCCGCGCAGGGCATTGGGCTCGCGTACGAAGATGTTGGACATGACTTCGTCGCCCCAGTCTTCGGGGATTTCCTTCCAACGCTGGTGAGCTTCTTGAAGAAAATCCAGATATGCCGCGCCGTGCACGGCGAGCAGCGGTTCCATACCGTAGTCGCTTGGTTGCTGGATATCAAAGCCCAGGGTTTGCGCAGCCAGCAGCAGGTTGCGCGCACGCTCGGGGACCTCCTGTGGTGTGCGCATCTGGCCACGAGAATAGTAACTGCGTGGATGATGCAGCAGTTGTTCGGGATGGAAAAACGTATTCATAGGATGCTCCTGGATAAACACAGAACCTGTGGGAGCTGGCTTGCCTGCGATTGCGCACGGTCAGAGCACAATGTACTGCCTGCTTCACCGCTATCGCAGGCAAGCCAGCTCCCACATGGGCACGGCGTCAGCCTTTAGAAATGAACCTGGCCGGCGCGTTTCAACACGGCGTTGAGCAATACATCGGTGCCCTGGCGCACGTCTTCAGGCAAGACATCTTCGGCTTCGTTGTGGCTCAGGCCACCGACGCAGGGGATGAAGATCATCGCAGTCGGGCAATAGCGCGCCAGGTGGATAGCATCGTGGCCGGCACCGCTGATGATGGTCTGCTGGCTGTAGCCCAGAGCGTCCACCGACGCTTGTACGCAGGCCACGCACTCAGCATCGAACGGCGTGGCCGGGCTGATCCAGTGCGGTGTGATAGTCACGCTCAGGCCACGGTTGTCGGCAATCGCCTGCAGGCGTGCGCGCACTTGCTGCTCCATGGCGTCGATATCGGCGTCGCGGTGATGGCGCAGATCGACAGTGAAGTCGAGCACACCGGGAATGGTGTTGCGCGACGACTTGGCGATGCTCAACTCACCCACCGTAGTCAGGCCATGCGGGGTAAAATCGGCAGCGAGGTTTTCCAGGGCCTGGATCATTTTTGCGGCGCCGTACAACGCATCTTTGCGCAGCGCCATCGGCGTGGTGCCCGCATGGGCAGCCATGCCTTCGACCCGCACATCGAGCCAGCGAATCGCCTGGCCGCCGGTCACCACGCCGATACTGTTGGCGTTGTCTTCCAGGATCGGGCCTTGCTCGATATGCGCTTCGAAATACGCATCCACTGCCCCACCCAATGCACGCTCGCCGTTATAACCGGTGGTGCGCAACGCCTCGGCCACGCTGACGCCATCACCGTCGGTGGTCGCCAGCGCCTTGTCCAGCGCGAGGGCGCCGGTGAAGACCGCCGAGCCCAGCATCGCCGGGGTGAAACGCGCGCCTTCTTCGTTGGTCCACACCGCAATTTCCAGGGGTTTGCGCGTCAGGATGCCGTGGTCGTCGAGGCTGCGGATCACCTCCAGGCCAGCCAATACGCCGTACACGCCATCGAAGCGCCCGCCTTCGGGCTGGGTATCGAGATGGCTGCCGATCATCACCGGCGCGGCGTCATTGTCGGTACCCGCACGACGGGCGAACAGGTTGCCGATGGCATCCACGCTCAACGTCAGGCCAGCCGCTGTACACCAGTGACTGAACAGCTCGCGACCGGCCTTGTCTTCGGCGCTCAACGCCAGGCGGCAGCTGCCACCGCGTGCAGTCGCGCCGATCTCGGCCATGGCCATCAAGCTATGCCACAGGCGCTCGCCATTGATCTTCAACATTGCTGACTTCCTCAACTGTGTGCCATTTCCAGGCGGTGAGCCGTGGCGTGGCGGCGGGACAAGGCCAGCACGCACACCAACGAGACCGCCGCGATCACGCTGTAAAACACTGCCATCGGCCACCATTGGCCCAGGTATTGATGGGCCAGCCAGGTGCCGATCAACGGTGTCAGGCCGCCGGCCAATGCGCCGCATACCTGGTAAGCCAGAGAGATCGCGGTGTAGCGCACACGGGTTTCAAACAGGCCGCTGACAAAGCCTGCGATGACGGCATAGAACGACGCCATGCACACCACCGCCAGGGCAATGCCGAGGATGATCAAGGGCGCCTGGCCGCTGCTGACCAGCACAAACATGGGGTACGGCGACGCCATTGCCAGTACGCACATGGCGCACAGGAACCGTGTAGCGCCGACCTTCTCTGCCACCCAGGCGGCCAGTGGCTGAACGCAGAACTGGATAATGGCGACGAAGAACAGGCATTCCAGAATCAGCGAGCGCGGCAGGTTCAGTTGCTGAGTGCTGTAGGCAATCATGAAGGTGTTGGTGAAATACACGCCGGCAATCCCCAATGTGTTGGCGCCAATGCACAACAACAGTGGACGCCCTGCGGTCTTCAGCACTTCCAGCACGGGGGCTTGGTCCTTCTTGATCGCCCGAGCTTTTTCCGCCTGGGCCTTGTCTTCGAGGAACTCCGGCGACTCGTTCACACCCAGGCGGATCGCCAGGCCGACGACCAACAGCAAGGCACTGGCCAGGAACGGCAGGCGCCAGCCCCAACTGAGCAGGTCTTCTTCCGGTAAGCGGGTCACCGCACTGAACGCCAGCAGGGAAAGAATCAAACCGGCCGGGCTGCCCAATTGCGCGAAGGATGCAAAGAAGTTACGCCGCCCCTTTGGCGCATGTTCTCCGGCCATCAACACCGCCCCGCCCCACTCACCGCCCACTGCAATGCCCTGCACTACCCGCAGCAGTATCAGCAGCACCGGTGCTGCGGCGCCGATCTGCGCATAGGTCGGCAACAGGCCGATGCACACCGTGACCACGCCCATCATCACGAGGGTGATCACCAGGGATTTCTTGCGGCCGATGCGGTCGCCGATATGGCCAAACACAATGCCGCCCAACGGCCGCGCAAAGAAGCCCACGGCGAAGGTGCCGAACGCAGCCATGGTGCTGAACAATTTATCGTCGGAGGGGAAAAACAGCTGACCGAACACCAGCGCCGCAGCGGTGGCATAGATGTAAAAGTCGTACCACTCGATCATGGTGCCGATAAAAGCGGCGGCCGCGGCACGGCGAGGCTGCGGCGAAGCGGAAGGCTTCATGGGGCTGGCTCCTTTGGTTATTTTTTTGGCAGGAGAAGGTCGAACCGGTGCGCTCTGATGGCGCTTGTTGAGCCCGATTTTTCGGCCTGGGGCTATGATTAGTCAATTTTCTATTTATTATCTTGATTATAAATACTGCTTATTATCGAGCGACACCATGCCCGAATCCCGCCGCGATATTCACCCCCTGCTCAACGACCGCCTGGACTGGAACCTGCTGCGCACCTTCCGCGTGATCGGCCAGGAACTGAGCATCAGCCGCGCTGCTGCTCGCCTGCACCTGACGCAACCGGCCATCAGCCAGGCGCTCAAGCGCCTGGAGGAACAGCTGGATTGCCAGCTCATCGTGCGTCGCGGCCCGCGCTTCGTGCTCACCGAGGCAGGTGAACAGATTTTCGCGATTGCCGGCGAGATGTACGGCCAGGTTTCGCAAATGAGCAACGCCCTGCAAAAGCCCGGCGATGAAGTGATCGGCAAAGTGCGCTTGCTGATGATCAGCCGGATTAATTCCGACACTTTCGATGACTTTCTCGCCAGCTTTCATCGCGAACATCCGCGGGTCGATCTGGAAGTCGAAGTGATGCGCAGCTCCGACATCGTCGCCGCCTTGCTGGAAAAAACCGCGACCCTGGGGTTGAGCCTCAATCGTCGGCCTCAGCCGCGCCTGGAACAGCACCTGTTTCTGCGTCAGCGCTACGCGTTCTTTTGCGGAAAACATCACCCATTGTTCGGGCGCACAAACCTGGCCGAGGGGGATTTGCAGTCGGAAAACTTCGTGAGTTTTACCAGCGACCAGATTGGCGGGATGCTCTCGCCGCTGACGATTTTCCGTGATCAGCAAGGCTTCGGTGGGCGGATCGTGGCGTCATCCTCCAGCCTGGAAGAAGTGCGGCGTTTGGTGATTGCCGGGTTTGGTTTGGGTTGCTTACCGACTCATGTGGTGGCGGACGATGTGAAAAACGGGCTGCTGTGGCGGTTGCCGCCGGATGAGGGGATTGCGGATGTGGATATTCACCTGTTGTGGAACCGGGAGCAGAAGATGAGCCGGGCGGAGGGGGTGTTTATTGAGTGTCTTTTGGGGCGGTTGGCCGACGTGTAATTGGCCACATCCTGCGTGTCAAAAAGCAGTTACAACTCACTGGATGCACGTCGAAGCACGCACGGCTAGGATTGCAGTCAACTAAGCCAATGGCGTACATTAGCGATGATTTTCATAGAGACGTCAGTCTTCACCCGTCGCGTTAAAGAATTGATCGACGAGGATGCCTACACGGCTCTTCAGAACGTGTTGGTAGTCAACCCTTCTGCTGGCGATGTAATCGAGGGTATGGGTGGAGTTCGCAAGATACGAGTAGCAGCCAAGGGCCATGGCAAACGAGGCGGGGCGCGGGTGATCTATTACCACTTCGTCTAGGCATCACAGATTATTCTACTGATGATCTATCCCAAAAATGAACAGCAGGACTTGACTGCCGACGAGCGCAAGTCACTGAAGGCTGCGATTGAGCACTGGAGATAGCTATGAGCAGATTTTTTGATGAATTGATGGAAAGCGTTCAAGAGATGAACGAGATCCTGCGCGGAGAACGCGAACCTTCTCGTGAATTCCATGTTGATTCAATGCGAGTCAAAGAGATCCGTAAGGCGACAGGGCTGACCCAGGCTAAATTCGCAGCGCTGATTGATGTGCAACTTGGCACATTACGTAACTGGGAGCAGGGTCGTCGTGAACCTACCGGACCAGCAAAGGCATTGTTGAAAGCTATCCATAATGACCCAGTCCATGTACTGAATGCGTTGGCTAGCTAAAATAAGACTCCACTGCTGCGCCTTAAACATCGTCATAACCGGAAAAGCTCGGAGCTGACTCAGCGACGGGCTTTTTCGTTTGTACGGCAGATTTAAGGCTCTTTAAAATCTCACATCGATACCACTGATGATTACTATCGAAACGAGCGCCTGAACGATTGCCGCCACTGATTCCTATAATCGCTCCAAATTCCCTCCTCGCCTGGCTTCAGGCGACATTCCTCCCGGAACCCAATCCCATGCCAAGCGCGAGCCAGGCCCCTAGCGGGCTTCCCGAACATAATCAACAAAGCGTCAAACAGCAGTGGCTGGCGATTCTTTCGGTCGCCGTGGGTGCCTTCGCCCTGGTGACCAGTGAATTCCTGCCGGTGGGCGTACTCAACGACGTTGCCAGCGACCTGGGCATCAGTGCCGGTCACGCCGGATTGATGGTCACATTGCCCGGCATCATGGCCGCCCTCGCCGCGCCGTTTCTGTCGGTCAGCATTGGCGCCATGGACCGTCGCTATCTGCTGATTGGCCTGACACTGGTGATGATCATCGCCAACTCGGTGGTGGCCTTCGCCACCGATTTCAGCCTGCTGCTGTTCGGCCGTGTATTGCTCGGCATCAGCATCGGCGGCTTCTGGGCCACGGCCATTGCCCTCAGCGGGCGGCTGGCGCCCAAAGGCGTGGGAGTTGCGAAAGCCACCTCGATCATCATGATGGGCGTGACCCTGGCCACCGTTCTGGGCGTGCCTGTGGGTACCTGGCTCAGTGGACTGATGGGCTGGCGCATGACCTTCCTGGTTACTGCGTTGGTGGGCATTCCGGTGCTGCTGGCGCAGATCTTCCTGCTACCGCGACTGACCCCGGAAAAGGCCATTGAGATTCGTGACTTGCCCGCGTTGTTTATCAACCCACAGGCGCGAGTCGGCTTGATCGCTGTATTGCTGATCGGCCTGGCGCACTTTGCTGCGTATACCTATGTCGCGCCCTTCTTCAAAAACAGCTCCGGCTTTGACGGCCCGACAATTGGTTCATTGCTGCTGCTCTATGGCGTAGCCGGGGTAATGGGCAATGTTTTTGCCGGTTTCGCCGCTAACCGCAGTGTACGTCACACCCTGCTGCTGGTTGCGTTGATGATCGGTACCAGCACCGCACTGTTCCCCTACTTCGCCACCGGCCTTTCCGGCGCCTCGATGCTGATCGCACTCTGGGGTTTCGCCTTCGGCGCCTTCCCAGCCTGCGCCAGTATCTGGATGTTTGTGGTGGCGCCCAAGGATGTAGAGCGCGGCATGCCACTGTTTGTGGCGCTGTTTCAGGTGATCATCGCCCTGGGTTCGTTCTTTGGCGGGCGCATCGTCGACCAAATGGGCAGCTCGGTGTTGTTGAGCCTGGCCACGGTGTTGGTAGGGTTCGGGTTTGCGACCGTGCTGGTGTTGGGGCGCAAGGTCAGTAATAACCTGGTGGCACAGCCTGCCTGACCGGGTTGTATGCGCAAAAAAGCCTGCTGAGCGTTGAGTTCAGCAGGCTTTTTTCGTTTCAGGGAGCAGGTATTTATTTGGCCGTGGGGAAATCACGCTCGAGGACAGCATCCACCAAGGCTTGCGCGTTCTCGATCAATTGAGCCAGGGCCATGATCACGGGCGACTGCGTGCTGTCTGGATCTTCGGCGCATTGGTAGGCGGTTTGAAGGGCGGATGAGAGGATTTCGGTGGCGTTTGTGAGGGCTTCTTCGGTGCGGACATCATCGGCTACGCAAAAGATTTTGCGTGCTTGCCCTTCGGTAGAATCAGCGGTGCTCTTCTTCATGATGTAACTCCACGTTATGAAAAGAAGCTACCACTCCCTGCTGTCAAACAGGATTGGGTGGCAGCTGTACGCGGGTTGACAGACCGGAAACGTGGAAACCCGGCGCACCCGAAGATGCCCCACGCACAGCCGCCATAACAAATGGGCACAGACAGACGCCTGGAACCAGTTTGGGGATGCACAGAGATCGCACGTTATTCGGCCTGTCAAAACCGGTCGCCATGAGGACGACGGCGGAAGATTAGCGCCCTACCCCAGTCAACGCAACCCTGCTCGAAAACTGCCAAACCTGCACAACGTAAGCACCTGTTTCGGAAAAGCTTGGTAACCAGAATCCCCACCGGGAACCTTGTGTGCATAAGCCTGCGAGCTAGTCTCAAAAAGTCGCCGCCGTGGCGACATACTGTCAAGGATGCTGATATGCCAACGAGATATCGCGATGCGGTCACAGGTGAATACGTAACCGAGCAAGAGGCGAAGAAAAGACCAAGGGAAACAGTGAAGGAAACCGATAAAAAGCGCCCGGCAAAGCCGACGGCCAAGAAGTAGGATCAACAGATGAGAGCGACTGCCGTATGTCCAGACAGACTTGCCAATGAAACCCGATTGCCCCAATGTAATGACCAACGTCATTACACAAGGAGCTATCCCTTGGCATCTATCAACATCCGTATCGATGACGACCTGAAAGCTCGCGCCTACCTTGAGTTGGAGAAACTCGGTGTCACCCCTTCCGAACTGATACGTCAGGCGTTGCAATATGTTGCCGAACGCGGCCAGTTGCCATTTAAGCCTGTCCTCATGACTGAAGAGGATGAAGCCTTGATGGCGACCGTACGTGAGCGCCTTGCGTCGCCTCAACGCGTAAGGGTTTCTTTGGATGACCTATAGCCTTGATTTTGATGCGCGTGCATTGAAGGAATGGCAGAAACTCGGCGACACCCTCCGTCAGCAACTCAAGAAGGAGCTGATGGAAATCCTGAACAACCCACGTATTGAGGCTAACCGCCTACATGGCCTGCCTGACTGCTACAAGATCAAACTGCGTAGTAGCGGGTAAAGGCTGGTCTATCAAGTGATAGATCAGGAAGTTACCGTGTTCGTGGTCGCTATTGATAAACGTGAACGAGATCAGGCTTATCGCAAAGCGTCAGAGCGCCTTGATCAGCGCTAGGCAGGACTGGAAAAAATCACTGAAGCAGTCGTAGATAAAGGCTGGAAACGAAAAAGCCCCGCAGCTTATTCAGCTACGGGGCTTTCTCTATGTAATGGCGGAGAGATAGGGATTCGAACCCTAGGTACCGGTGAAGGTACAACGGATTTCGAATCCGTCCCATTCGGCCACTCTGGCATCTCTCCAACGGCGCGCATCATAACAGCATGATTGATGGATGCAAAGCGCCGAAGCGATTTTTTTCCGTGCTATCAGATGCTTGCGTCGATTACAGCGGTACGCCGAGACGATTGGCGACTTCTTCGTAGGCTTCGATCACGTCACCGAGGCCCTGGCGGAAGCGGTCTTTGTCCATCTTTTTCTTGGTGTCCTTGTCCCACAGGCGGCAGCCGTCCGGGCTGAATTCGTCGCCCAGGACGATGGAGCCGTCGTGGAACACGCCGAATTCGAGCTTGAAGTCCACCAGCAACAGGCCTGCGTCGTCGAACAGCTTGGTCAGCACGTCGTTGACCTTGAGGGACAACTCCTTCATGCGCGCCAGTTGTTCAGCGGTGCCCCAGCCGAACGCCACAACGTGGGATTCGTTGATGAACGGGTCGCCCTTGGCGTCGTCCTTCAGGAACAGTTCAAACGTGTAAGGGTTGAGCTTGAGGCCCTCTTCCACGCCCAGGCGCTTGACCAGGCTGCCGGCGGCGTAGTTACGCACGACGCATTCCACCGGGATCATGTCGAGCTTCTTGACCAGGCACTCGTTGTCGCCCAGCAGTTTGTCGAATTGGGTCGGGATACCGGCCGCTTCGAGCTTCTGCATGATGAAGGCGTTGAACTTGTTGTTCACCATGCCCTTGCGATCAAGCTGTTCGATGCGCTTGCCGTCGAACGCCGAGGTGTCGTTGCGAAACAGCAGGATCAGGCGGTTGGCGTCGTCGGTCTTGTACACCGACTTGGCTTTGCCGCGGTAGAGTTCTTCACGTTTTTCCATGATGGGCTCCGCTTTGAGTAAGGTGGGCTAGGCGATGTGTCGCCAATCGAGCCCTGAATCTTGATCGGCCAGTTGCAGCCAGTCCGGGTCGCACCCGAGGGTGTCGACAAAACATTGCCGGGCAAGCGTCGGCAGGTTGTTCTTGCTGCTGAGGTGAGCCAGGACCAGGTGTTGCAGGTCTTGCCAGCCCAACTCATACACCAGGTACGCCGCCTGGTGATTGTTCAAATGTCCCAGCTCGCCGCCCACCCGCTGCTTGAGAAAGTAAGGGTAGTGACCGCGCGCCAGCAGATCCCTGCAGTGGTTGGACTCGATCATCAAGGCATCGAGGTCCCGGTAACCGTCCAGCACCCTGGCGCAGTAGGAACCCAGGTCGGTCAGCACGCCAAAACGCCGCTGGCCGTCACTGAATACGTATTGCGTAGGCTCCTGGGCATCGTGGGCAACCGCGATGACATTGATGCTCAAGGCACCGATTTGCAGTTGCTCGCCACCGGCCAGAAAACCTGCCGGCTCGATGGGTTTGCGCATCCCGCGCAGCGTGCCGCGACTCAAGTACACCGGCAGATTGTAGCGCCGAGACAGTAAACCCACGCCATGCACGTGGTCGGCATGTTCGTGGGTGACCAGAATTGCGCTCAACTGCGTGGGGTGAACCCCGAGGCGCAGCAGGCGTCGCTCGGTTTCTCTTAACGAGAAACCACAATCGACCAGCACATACGTGTCATCGTGGGCGACCAGCGTACCGTTCCCTTGGCTACCGCTGCCGAGAACGGCAAAGCGCACCGAATCAGCCCAGGTTGTCTTGAATCACGCCCAACACTTTGCGCGCTGTTTCAGCTGGCGCGACGGTGTTGATGTTCTTCTCGACGGTGACTTGCACGCTTTCGCCAACCTTGCTCAAACGAACCTGATAACGCTCGGCACGGGTTTCAATCTCTTCCTTGGTCGGCGCGCTGCCGAACAGTTTGCCGAAGAAACCTGGCTCGTCGTCTTTCTTCTCGGCCTTTTCAGCCACGTTGATGTAGTACAGGCCCAGGCTGCGGTTGATGTCTTCAACGCGCCAAGGGCCTTGCTCCAACGCACGGCCAACACTGGCCCAGGCACGGTCGAGGTCTTCACCGAGGTTGAGCACCACGTTACCGCTGCCGTCTTCGGTGAGGCTGACGCGGTTAGGGGTGTCGTAGTCACGGGCGGCGAGCAAGGAAACGGAACCGCCCTTCTCGGAGATACGGCTCATGCTGGCGAGCATCTCGTCGACCAGCGCGGCATCGACGCCGGTGTTGACCGAACGCGGGGTGAAATCGACGTTGGCCGTGCTGCCGGCAGGGCGCTCGGCGCTGACCACATAGACTTCACTGGTATTGCGCTGCACGCCTGGCTCGATGCGCACACGCACACGGGCCTCGCTGTCGGCGGCTACACCGCCGGCCAGCAGGCGCTGAGCCATGTTGGCGGACAACTCGCGGCCTTGCTGCCACGCCGTGGTGAACTCACCGGTTTGCGGGCGTTGCTGGTCGAGACGGAAACCGTTGTCCTGGAAGAACTGCACTGCCACCGGCCAGACTTCGGCAGGTGGGCGCTGAGCCACGATCCAGCGGTTGTCGCCACTTTTCTGCAGGCTGTAGTCGCTGGCATCGGCCACTGCCGTGATCGGCTGCGGGCGTGGTACTACGTACTCGCCCTTGACGGTGTCGTCGGCGACGTTGCGTGGGATCGGCAACAAGGGGTCAAGACGCTTGGCGACATTGACATCAGGCGGCAATTGCATCGGTTTGGTTGCTTGCGCTTCCAGGTAATCGCTGCCGCGGTCACGGAAGTAGCCTTCCGGGCCCCATACCCAACCGCAGCCACTGGTGCTGGAGATAATCAAGGCAAGTGCGGAAAGTCCGGCCAATCGCTTCATGCGTAGTGCTTCCTCAATTAAACCAGGACGCCGGACTGGCGCAGGGCCTGTCGCAGCGGTTCGTGACAGGCTTCGCTGAGCCGGGTGAGCGGCAGACGGATACCGTCCGGCATCAGGCCCATCTCAGTCAGCGCCCATTTCACGGGAATAGGATTGGATTCGATAAACAGTGTCTTGTTGAGCGGCATCAGCTTCTCGTGGATCGCACGGGCCGTCGCGGCATCGCCGGCGATGGCGGCGGCGCACATTTGGCTCATGGCACGCGGAGCCACGTTGGCGGTCACGGAGATGTTGCCCTTGCCACCCAGCAGGATCAGTTCGACAGCGGTGGCGTCGTCACCGGAATACACCAGGAAGTCACTGCTCACGCCGGCCAGGATGTCCTTGGCGCGCTGCAGGTCGCCAGTGGCTTCCTTGATACCGATGATGTTCGGCACGGTGGACAGGCGGATCACGGTCTCGGCCTTCATATCGCACGCGGTACGACCCGGTACGTTATAGAGGATCTGCGGGATCTGGACGGCTTCGGCGATGGCTTTGAAGTGCTGGTACAAGCCTTCCTGGGTCGGCTTGTTGTAGTACGGGGTCACCAGCAGGCACGCATCGGCGCCGGCTTTCTTGGCGTTGCGGGTCAGCTCGATCGCTTCGCGCGTGGAGTTGGCACCCGTTCCGGCGATCACGGCGATGCGGCCCGCAACGCGCTTGACCACGAACTCGATCACCTGGATGTGTTCTTCCACATCGAGGGTGGCCGATTCACCTGTGGTGCCGACCGCCACGATGGCGTTGGTGCCCTCTTGCAGGTGGAAGTCCACCAGTTTGCCCAGGCTGTCCCAGTCGAGACGACCTTGTGCATCCATGGGTGTGACCAGTGCCACCATACTGCCCGCAATCATGCAACCGCTCCTGCCGGAAAAAGAGAGCCGTAATGGTACTGGCGCCAAGATGCTTGTACAAGCGAAGTACCGCGTGAGGATGCGTTCTGGAGCAACTAAACGTCGAGCAATGCCATCATTGGGCCAAAGCACCGCTTCAAGCCGGCCGATCACGCAATGAAAACGCCACCTCCTAGCCCTTGGCGACGCTTTTCGCTACCCTTGATCCTTTGATCGATACGGCCCACACAGTATTGACCGCTCATCGCTTTAGGAAGGCTGCATGTCCACCCCCACAGTTCGCGAACAATTCCTTGTTATCAGTGCCCTCGGCGCCAACCCCATGGAGCTGACCAACGTCCTGTGCCGCGCCAGCCATGAGAACCGCTGCGCGGTGGTGACCTCGCGCCTGACTCGCCATGGCGAGTGCAGCGCGCTGGTTTTGCAGATTTCCGGCTCCTGGGACGCATTGGCGCGCCTGGAAACCGGCCTGCCGGGCCTGGCCAAAAAGCACGACTTCACCGTCAATGTGGTGCGCAGCGCCGCCCTGGAAAATCGCCCACAGGCCTTGCCTTATGTGGCGTACGTCAGCTCGGCCTACCGCTCGGACATCGTCAACGAGTTGTGCCAGTTCTTCATCGACCACAACGTCGAGCTGGAAAACCTGACCTGCGACACCTACCAGGCGCCTCAAACCGGCGGCACCATGCTCAACGCCACGTTCACCGTTACCCTGCCGGCCGGCGTACAGATCAGTTGGTTGCGCGACCAGTTCCTGGATTTTGCCGATGCCCTGAACCTCGACGCGCTGATCGAGCCATGGCGCCCACAGAACCCAATGTAAGGAAAGACTCATGCCGGTAGCCATCGATAAACCCGTCGCCGATTTCGAAGCCCAGGCCACCAGCGGCCAGACTTTCAGCCTCGCAGCTCTCAAGGGCAAGCAAGTGGTGATCTACTTCTACCCCAAGGACAGCACCCCGGGCTGCACCACTGAAGGCCAGGGCTTTCGTGACCAGTACGCAGCTTTCCAGGCCGCCAACACTGAAGTGTTTGGTGTGTCGCGTGACAGCGTGAAGTCCCACGAGAACTTCAAGGCCAAGCAGGAGTTTCCTTTCGAGCTGATCAGCGACAAGGACGAAGCGGTCTGCCAGCTGTTTGATGTGATCAAGCTCAAGAAGCTGTACGGCAAGGAATACCTGGGCGTGGATCGCAGCACCTTTCTGATCGACAGCGAAGGCGTGCTGCGTCAGGAATGGCGCGGCGTGAAAGTGCCGGGGCATGTGGATGCCGTGTTGGCGGCAGCGCAGGCGCTGAACAAGGCCTGATTGTGCGTCGATAAAGCCGTCAGGCCTTGCGCAACCAATACCGGTACACACCCTCGGCGTCTTCTTCATGCTCCAGGGTGTGGCCGGCGAGTTTGGCAAAGGTGCGGAAGTCACGCTGGGAGCCAGCGTCGGTGGCGGTCACCTTGAGCACCGCACCGCGGGCCATTTTATTGAGTTCCATCTTGGCCTTGAGCAAGGGCAACGGGCAGTTGAGGCCGCTGGCATCAAGTTCGGCGTCAAAGGCTACAGCGTCGGTCATAGTGTTACTCCAGGCAAACATTCGGGTTGCTTAGAATATCTGGTCCCAGGCGCAGTGTCCGGCTACAGTAAGCTCTTTGTCGAAAGGCTTTGTGCATGACTTTTTTGCGCCCTACCCTGCTGACGCTGGCCTGCCTGCTGGCCTCCCCGGCCTTCGCTGATGAGCTGCCGTCACTTGGTGACGCCAGTTCTGCCATTGTCTCGCCCCAACAGGAATATCAACTGGGCCGCGCCTGGCTGGCCTATTTGCGCGGTCAGGTGTCGCAGCTTAACGACCCGCAACTTAAGGACTACGTAGAAACCAGCGTGTACAAGCTGGTGGAAACCAGCCAGGTCAACGATCGGCGCCTGGAATTCATCCTGATCAACAGCCCGCAGCTCAACGCCTTTGCGGCACCCGGGGGGATCATTGGGGTGAACGGCGGCTTGTTCCTCAATGCCCAGACCGAAGGTGAGTATGCGTCGGTACTGGCCCACGAACTGGCGCACTTGTCCCAGCGTCACTTTGCCAGGGGCGTGGAAGCCCAGTCACGCATGCAACTGCCAATGATGGCGGCGCTGCTTGGCGGCATTATTGCCGCCGCCGCGGGTGCCGGCGATGCGGGTATCGCCGCGATTGCCGGCTCACAAGCGGCTGCGATCCAGGAGCAGCGTCGGTTCTCCCGGCAGAACGAACAAGAGGCAGACCGCATCGGCATCCTCAACCTGGAGAAAGCCGGCTACGACCCGCGGTCGATGCCCACCATGTTCGAACGCCTGATGCGTCAGTACCGCTTCGATGCCAAGCCACCGGAGTTCCTGTTGACGCACCCAGTGACCGAATCGCGTATTGCCGACACCCGCAACCGCGCCGAGCAGGCCAAACTCGGCGGCAAGGAAGACAGCCTGCGCTATCAACTGATTCGCGCACGCGTGCAGTTGAAATACGAAGACACGCCTGGCCTGGCTGCCAAGCGCTTCCAGGCGCAGTTGGACGACAACCCCAAAAACGATGTAGCGCGTTATGGCCTCGCCATTGCGCAGATCAAGGGAGTCCAACTCAAGGAAGCACGGGAAAGCCTGGCACCGCTGCTGGCCAAGGCGCCCAACGACATCACCTACAACCTGGCGCAGATCGAGTTGGACATTACCAACAACCGCATGGCGGATGCCCAGCAACGGACTGACCGTATGCTCACCCAGTACCCCAGCAACTATCCGCTGAACCAGGTGCGGGTAGACCTGCTGCTTAAGCAGAACCGCACCGCCGATGCCGAAAAGGCGCTGGATGGCTTGCTCAAGTCACGCCCCGACGATCCGGACGTGTGGTATCAGGTGGCCGAAACACGCGGCCTGTCCGGCAACATCATCGGCCTGCATCAGGCCCGCGCCGAATACTTCGCACTGGTGGGGGACTTCCAGCAGGCCATCCAGCAACTGGACTTTGCCAAGCGCCGCGCCGGCAGTAATTTCCCACTGTCCTCACGTATCGACGCACGTCAGCGTGAGCTGATCGAACAGGAACGCCTGGTGAAAGGGATGATGAGCTAAACCCGTCACCCACAAAAAAGCCCCGCTGCCGTTAACCGGCAGCGGGGCTTTTTGTTTCTATTGCAATGCAGGCTTGACGATTACTCGGCCAACTTGAAGGTAATGAAGCTGGCACGACCTTGACGCAGTACGCGCATCGACACCGAACGGTTCTTCGGCAACGCCTTGGCGATGTCGGTGAACTCCTTGGTGGTGTTGATCGCCTGATTGTTCAGGTGAGTGATCACGTCGCCCGGCTGCAGGCCGATCAGGGCGGCTGGGCCGTCCTGGACTTCCTTGATCACCACACCGCTTTGCAGGTCAAACGTCTTCTTCTGCTCGGCGGTCAGTTCAACCACGGCGATGCCCAGGCGGTTACTGCTGCGCTCTGCACCCGGCTTGGCATTACCCAGGGCATCCAGCGTCGCGCCTTCTTCCGGGATCGCACCAACGGTCAGCTCTACGTTCTGGCGCTTGCCGTCACGAATCACTTCCAGTTTGGCCTTGCCGCCAGCCTTGAGCGCGCCGACCAGATGAGGCAGGTCCGCCGACATGACGATGGGTTGGCCGTTCATGCTCAGAATCACGTCGCCGACTTTCAGGCCGCCTTTGGCCGCTGGACCATTGTCCTGGATTTGCGCAACCAGAGCACCGGCCGGCTTGTCGAGGCCGAAGGATTCAGCCAGGTCTTTGTTGACTTCCTGGATCACTACGCCCAACCAGCCACGGCTGACTTTGCCACCGCTTTTGAGCTGATTGGAGACGTCCATGGCCACGTCGATCGGGATCGCGAAAGACACGCCCATGAAACCACCGGAACGGGTGTAGATCTGTGAGTTGATGCCTACCACTTCGCCAGCCAGGTTGAACAATGGCCCCCCAGAGTTGCCCGGGTTGATCGGCACGTCGGTCTGGATAAACGGTACGTAGTTTTCATTCGGCAGGCTGCGGCCAATAGCACTGACGATACCCTGGGTGACGGTATGGTCAAAGCCGAACGGCGAACCGATCGCGACGACCCATTGGCCGGCCTTCAAGTCCTGGGATTTGCCCAGCTTGAGAACCGGCAGGTCCTTGCCATCGATTTTAAGCAAGGCTACGTCGGAACGCGGGTCGGTACCGATCAGCTTGGCCTTGAGCTCACTGCGATCAGCCAGGCGCACGAGGATTTCGTCGGCATCGGCAATCACGTGGTTGTTGGTCAGAATATAGCCGTCAGGCGAAATGATGAAGCCGGACCCCAGGGATTGGGCTTCGCGCTGACCACCGCCACCACGAGGGGTGCGCGGTTGCGGCATACCGCGCTCGAAGAACTCGCGCAGCATGGGCGGCAAGCCTTCCAGGTCGGGCATCTGCTGGTTCGAGACTTTGCGATCCGGCAGTTTCTGGGTGGTACTGATATTCACCACCGCCGGTGAGGCTTGCTCTACCAGTTGGGTGAAGTCAGGCAGCTCAACTGCTTGCGCAGGCAAGGCCTGACCCAGTACCAGCACTGTGGCGACTATGGATAGGTAAGACTTCAAACGTGGTATCGACATACAGCTCCCGTTACGACGAGCAGGGTTAAGCGACAGGGTCCAATAAACGCCGAATGCGGCAAACGACATTTTTGTTCCGCGAACAAAACAAGGCCAGAGCCAACAAACCCTGACCTATAAAAAACATGGGAAGTTTTTGCAAGTGAAAATGCTGATCCAGAAATTTCATACGATCGGCCCTCAACCTAACTTGAGCACAGATTGAAAGGTCAGGATGAACATAGAATTAACAATCTCACGGCTTGGCAGCGGCATTTTCACCGCGTACTGACAGCGCGATACGCTCAGCAGTGCCGACGGGGATCTCCCCTACTACGGTGACCATCATCTCACCGTCAACCGTATTCAAACGCCGAGAAACCGCCACCGTCGGGCCGAGCTGAGCGCGGGTTTCATTCATGTCGGCGCCCTTGGCGGACTCAAGAAATACAGAAAAGCGTGCGAGCCCATCATCATACATCAGGCTATCGACGGTCGATTTCGTTTGGCTGTCTTTGCGCGTGGTGCTGCTGACCTGCTGGAAACCAGGCGGCAGCCAACCCAGATGCCACGCCTGGGAGGCAGGCATGTCAGAGGCTTTGTCGGTGGAAGCAGCAACAGGCTTGCATTCGCTGCCAGGCTGTAAGTCATGCTCGGCAGGAACGACCGAGGTATCCAGGCGCGCATACTGAAAGCGCTCCAGCAACTGCCCCTGATCATTGAGCAGCAGGGATTTGAGCGGCAGAGCCGTCTCACGATCCAGGTGCAATTCAAAGCCGTAGCGGTAGTGATCTCGCGGGCTGATTGACACAATCACAGCATGACGACCGGCCACGCGGGATTTGCCAATGACGGCAAGTTCATAGAATTGAGTGAGTTTTTTTGAATCGGGAGCACGCGAAGGTGCATCAGAAGACGTAACCAACCCAGCACTCAGATCGCCACTGACGCAGTGCGTCCGGCCATCCAACCGTACAGTTTCCTGAGGCGAGCCGTCCAGTTGCAGCAACCGCTCACGGACATGACCGTCCTGCACACGGTGCCAGATAGCGTGGGTAGAAAAACTGCCATTACGTTCGTAAACAAACGTACCTTCAAAGCTTTGCTGCTGCTCTGCACGCCCAAGTCGAGTCAGCCAGTCTTGGGCTTCATCGGCATGGGCGGACTGTGCAATCCAACTACTGAGCAAAAGCGCAAGGAGCGGTATGGCGCGCATAGAGCTCCCTAACGGATCAGCGGTTTTCCTGACTGGCTGCGCGAGCGTATGGCAGAGCGCTTTCGGTGCCTTTGGCGGCCGATTCCTGTGCGTGCTGACGCAGGTAGCCTGGTAGACGCTGATCTTGCCAGCCGGATTGCCCTTGAAGCACACCATTGGCCATCGGACCTGTGGTATCAGAGCTTTCCTTGTAGCCTGCCAGTACAGCCGGGCCTTTGACTTGCGGACCCGCCATGACGGGCTGCTGAGTTTGCTGGGCCAGTTCGGCACCGGCAATTTCGTCCTGGTTGTACAGGCGAACACCAGCCAGTACGGCGACGGTCACCGAGGCAGCCACTGCCAGTCGACCCAGGCTACGCCACGGGCCACGAGCAGCTTTGGCCGGAACGGCTTCATCAGCCAGCGCGGCAGAAACGGCCGCAGCAATATCCAGACGAGGGATTAAAAGATCCTTGTGCATCACCGCCCGAGCGACTTGGTAACGAGACCAGGTATCACGGGTTTCGGCATCATCAAATGCGTTAAGCACTCGACGAAGTTCCAGTTCATCCGCTTCGTTATCCATCACTGCGGACAGCGATTCCTGCAGGGCATCACGACTCATGGCGGTTCCTCTCTTGGCTGTCGCCGCTGTCTTTAGTTTTCCTGCAACAATGGTTGCAAGGCTTTGTCGATGGCTTCCCGGGCCCGGAAAATCCGTGACCTTACAGTCCCCACCGGACATTGCATGACGCTCGCAATGTCTTCGTAACTCAGACCATCGAATTCACGTAAAGTTAATGCCGTACGCAAATCTTCTGGCAGTTGCTGAATTGTTCGATGGACGGTGCCTTCGATCTCGTCGCGCAGCAATGCACGCTCCGGCGACTCGAGATCTTTGAGGCCGTGATCACCATCGTAAAATTCAGCATCTTCTGAACTGACATCACTGTCTGGTGGGCGGCGGCCGCGAGACACCAGATAGTTCTTCGCCGTGTTAATGGCGATGCGATATAGCCACGTATAAAACGCACTATCACCGCGGAAATTTCCAAGTGCACGGTACGCCTTGATAAAGGCTTCCTGTGCAACGTCCTGCGCTTCATGGGTGTCGTGCACAAACCGCACGATCAACCCGAGAATTTTGTGCTGGTATTTCAGCACTAGCAGATCAAATGCTCGCTTGTCGCCGCGTTGTACGCGCTCGACCAGCTGCTGATCCTCTTCCTGGGTTAGCATGAACACTCCTCGTTGTACTTGAAGGAGGCTTGCATAACTAAACGATCAGGCTTGCAAACATAGACTCGGGCTTTTCGCAAAAGTTCTCCCCCTTCAAGCAAGTTTCCGGCATGCACTGATTTGGCACACACGAAAAACGCAGCCCGGGCGGGGCCGGCTGCGCGAATAATCTTGTCGCCGGTTTCGTGACGCGTCCAATGCTCCCGACGGGCCAATAAACTCAACGTTTTCCCAGCTTTCGGGCAACCTGCTATTGAGTCGGGGCCCATGCAAAAAGTTCCCGTCCCGCCAACCGGCTGTTTCCCAAAGCTGCGCAGCATAATCTCACAATGCCACGAATGCGTGGCTATTGTGCCGCTCCACCCCTCTATATACTAGTGGCCCGTGTGACCCTTTGATTCGCCGATCCAGGCGTCCTGTTTGCGCCGCTCCTTCGGATCGCTTTTTGCGGAATCCTTCCAATGAGCCAACAGTTTCAACACGATGTGCTGGTGATCGGCAGCGGCGCAGCCGGCTTGAGCCTTGCCCTGACCCTACCCAGCCACCTGCGCATTGCGGTTTTGAGCAAAGGCGACCTGGCCAACGGCTCGACATTCTGGGCCCAGGGCGGTGTCGCGGCGGTACTGGACGACACCGATACGGTGCAATCCCATGTCGAAGACACCCTTAACGCTGGCGGCGGCCTGTGCAATGAGGAGGCCGTGCGCTTCACCGTCGAGCACAGCCGGGAAGCCATCCAATGGCTGATCGACCAAGGTGTGCCCTTCACCCGTGATGAACATGCCGGCAGCGACGACGGCGGCTTTGAGTTCCACCTGACACGCGAAGGCGGCCACAGCCATCGCCGTATCATTCACGCCGCCGACGCCACGGGTGCCGCGATTTTCAAGACCTTGCTCGATCAGGCTCGCCAACGGCCCAACATCCAATTGCTGGAGCAACGCGTCGCTGTCGACCTGATCACCGAAAAACGCCTGGGCCTTGCGGGCGAGCGCTGTCTCGGCGCCTACGTACTCAATCGCACCAGTGGCGAAGTCGATACCTACGGGGCGCGCTTCACTATTCTTGCCTCGGGCGGAGCAGCCAAGGTTTACCTCTATACCAGCAACCCTGACGGCGCCTGCGGTGACGGCATTGCCATGGCCTGGCGCTCGGGCTGCCGGGTGGCCAACCTGGAGTTCAATCAGTTCCACCCCACCTGCCTGTATCACCCGCAAGCCAAGAGCTTCCTGATCACTGAAGCCCTGCGCGGCGAAGGTGCGCACTTGAAGCTGCCCAATGGCGAGCGCTTCATGCAGCGCTTCGACCCACGCGCCGAGCTGGCACCGCGCGACATTGTCGCCCGCGCCATCGACCACGAGATGAAGCGTCTGGGGATCGATTGCGTATACCTGGACATCAGCCACAAGCCCGAAGCGTTTATCAAGGCCCACTTCCCGACCGTCTATGAACGCTGTCTGACGTTCAATATCGATATCACCAAAGGCCCGATCCCGGTAGTGCCGGCCGCGCACTACACTTGCGGCGGCGTGATGGTTGACCAGCACGGGCGCACCGACGTGCCCGGCCTCTACGCCATCGGCGAAACCAGCTTTACCGGTCTGCACGGCGCCAACCGCATGGCCAGCAATTCGCTGCTCGAGTGCTTCGTGTACGCTCGCTCGGCAGCAGCGGATATCCTTGAACAACTGCCGCGCATCAAGGTTCCAGCCGCCCTGCCCCGCTGGGACGCCAGCCAGGTCACCGATTCGGACGAAGACGTGATCATCGCGCACAACTGGGACGAGTTGCGGCGTTTCATGTGGGACTACGTGGGCATTGTGCGCACCAACAAGCGCCTGCAACGGGCGCAGCACCGGGTACGTTTGCTGTTGGACGAGATCGACGAGTTCTACAGCAACTATAAAGTCAGCCGCGACCTGATCGAATTACGCAACCTGGCGCAAGTGGCCGAGTTGATGATCCGCTCAGCCATGGAGCGCAAGGAAAGCCGGGGCCTGCATTACACCCTCGATTATCCGCAGATGTTGCCCGAAGCCCGCGACACTATTCTGGTGCCAACCACCTACGGCGGCTGAACTTCAGGCGTACCCGCAGGCGCCGATGCACATCGGCGGCCTGCGCGTCCTTGGGCACACAGACCGCGCGTACTCGCCGCTCACCCTGCACGCGATAACGCAACACCACGATCAACGGTAACGCCAGGCTGTCGGGGCGAAGTTGCACGGCGTGCCAGCCGCGCGCAGAGCTCCATAACTGCCAGCCATCTTCGTCGCGGCGCAGGCCACGAATCGACGAACGGTGAGTAAGCAGAACATGGCGCGGTAGCACCCACGCACAGTGTGCCAGGCATAACAGGATGCCGAGGCTCGAATAAGGCAGGTTCAAAACCAGCAGGCTGCCCAGTGCGATCAGCAGGGCAAGCAGATACGCCGCCAGCAACCGCCGCGAGGTCTGCCAGCGGCATTCAAAACGATTACTTGGGCTGGACACGATCCAGGATCATCCGAACCATGCGCTGCAGCTCTGGATCTTCAGATTCAGCACGCTCCATGAACCAGCCGAACATGTCCTGATCTTCACAGGTCAGCAACCTGACGTAGAGGTCGCGGTCCACCTGATCGAGCGTCGCGTACACCTCTTTGGTGAAAGGCACCAGCAATACATCCAGCTCCAGCATGCCACGACGGCTGTGCCAGTAGAGGCGATTGATTTCTACATCTTCGACCATGGAGCCCTCCTCAAATAGAGCGCAAGTATACAGGCCCGGCGACACCGGAACAGTCGGCTTTGGTCGCCCGCGACGAAACTATGCATTTGCCGGACGCCCCTCTATGATGCACCCATGACTTTTTAACCTGCGATGACCCATGGCTGACTCTGCTTTCTTCTGCCCCCTGTCCCACGAAGGCGTTCTCGCCGTCCGCGGTTCTGATGCTGCCAAATTCCTGCAAGGCCAGCTGACCTGCAACCTCAATTACCTGAGTGATACCCAGGCCAGCCTGGGCGCGCGCTGCACGCAAAAAGGCCGGATGCAGTCCAGCTTCCGCATCCTGCTGCAAGGTGACGGCGTACTCCTGGCCATGGCCACGGAGCTGCTCGAACCGCAGTTGGCAGACCTGAAGAAATACGCGGTGTTCTCCAAATCCAAACTTACCGACGAAAGCGCCGCTTGGGTGCGCTTCGGATTGGCGAACGCAGACGCGTCCCTGGCCGCCCTTGGCCTGACGCTACCCGCCGAAACCGACAGCGTGGTGCGCACCGACACCTTGATCGCTATTCGCGTGTCCCCTGGCCGTGCCGAACTCTGGGTGCCCACCGAACAAGCCGACACCGTGCGCAACCAACTGGCCGCACAATTGCCACAGGCTGAGTTGAATGCCTGGCTGCTTGGCCAGATTCGCGCGGGTATCGGCCAGGTAATGGCGCAGACCCGCGAACTGTTCATCCCGCAGATGCTCAACCTGCAAGCCGTGGGCGGCGTCAGTTTCAAGAAAGGCTGCTACACCGGCCAGGAAATCGTCGCGCGCATGCAATACCTGGGCAAACTCAAGCGGCGCCTGTATCGACTGAGCCTTGAAGCCACGCAATTACCCGAGCCCGGCACGCCGTTGTTTTCCCCAGACCATAACAGCGCGGTTGGCGAGGTCGTGATCGCGGCAAAAGCTGACCAGTCGATTGAACTTCTCGCTGTGCTGCAAGCCGAAGCTGCCGAGAGTGGCGACGTGCGTACAGGCAGCCTGGAAGGGCCCGGCCTGCAGCTGCTTGATCTGCCTTACCAACTGGACCGTGATCGCGAGATCCAGCGTTAATCGCCATACCTTTTTGCAGCACCCTAGAGAGCATGAATGAACAAGCTGGCGGAAAAAGTCCAACAGGCGTTGGTGACGGCCATCGACAACGATGACCTGGTTCTGCCGACATTGCCGGAGGTGGCCCTGAAAATTCGCCAGGCCGCCGAAGACCCTGAGATCAGCATCAGTCATTTGAGCAAGGTGATCAGTCGCGACACCGCCCTGTCGGCGCGCCTGATCAAGGTGGTCAACAGCCCGCTGTTACGGGCGAGCCAGGAAGTCACCGACCTGCACACGGCCATCACGCGGCTGGGCACCAACTACAGCAGCAACCTGGCCATCGGCCTGGTGATGGAGCAGATTTTTCACGCCCGCTCCGAAGTGGTCGCACAGAAAATGCGCGATGTGTGGTGCCGTAGCCTGGAAGTCGCCGGCGTCAGCTATGCCTTGTGTCGCCGGCATAGTCACCTCAAGGCCGACCAGGCGGCCCTCGGCGGGTTGGTGCATCAGATCGGCGTGCTGCCGATCCTCACCTACGCCGAAGACCACTACGAGCTGCTTTCCGACCCGGTCAGCCTCAACCACGTCATCGAAAGTATTCATCCGTTACTGGGCGACAAACTGCTGAGTGGCTGGGACTTCCCCGAAATGCTGGCGAAACTGCCGGGCCAGTACCTGAACCTGGAACGCAACTCTGCCACACTCGACTATGTGGATCTGGTGCAGATCGCCGTGCTCTACTGCCATCACAACACCGATCATCCGCTGGCGAAAGTCGACATTACCAGCGTACCTGCGATGAAAAAGCTGCGAATTGATCTCTACAGCGAGAAATCGCGCACCGAACTGGATGAAGCACGGTCGATGTTCTACTGATCAACCGGCGATAAAACTCACGCGCACTTTCAACCCAGCCAACTCGCCATCATGCAGGCTGATCTGCGCCAGGTGCGCACGGCAGATCTCCCCGACAATTGCCAGCCCCAAGCCAGACCCCATGCCCTGCTGGCTACGGCGATAAAAGCGCTCGAATACCCGGTCCCGCTCATCCAATGGGATGCCCGGGCCATCATCCTCAACCTCCAGCACCGCCGGCGCGGTCACGCGCAAAATCACATTGCCGCCAGGTGGCGTATGGGCCATAGCGTTGTCCACCAGATTGCTCAGCAGCTCATTCAACAGCGTCGGTTCACCGCGCAACCAGACCGGCTCGTCCGCCTCCAGTGCCAGGGCCACCCCGCGTGCGTGAGCCAGCGGCGCCATGGCCATGCCCAGTTCGCGCGCCAACTGGCTGAGGTCGAGCAACTGCGCGCCTCCTTCAGCAATGGCTCGGGCACCGTTTTCGATACGGGCCAGGGACAACAATTGATTAGCCAGATGGGTCAGGCGGTCGGTGCCCTGGGCAGCGCTTTCCAGGGTGCTGTGCCAGGTGGCCGGCTCCTGGGCACGCAAGCCCAGTTCCAGGCGAGCCTTGAGCGCCGCCAAGGGCGTACGCAGTTCGTGGGCTGCATCGGCAATAAACTGGGCCTGGCGCTCGAACTGGCCGCGCAGACGTTCGGTAAAATGGTTGAGGGAGCGCACCAGCGGGCCGAACTCATCCTGAACTTCCACCAATGGCAGCGGCCGCAAATCATCGGGTTGGCGTTCTTCCACCGCTGTACGCAGGCGTTCGAGCGGACGCAGTGCAGCGCTCACCGCAAACCACACCAGCAGCAACGCGCCGATGGCCAGCATCCCCAGGCGCAGCAACGTGTCGGCCATCAAGCTGCGGGCCATGGCAACGCGTGCTTCGTCGGTCTCCGCGACACGAATCTCGGCCATCCCATTCATGTTCGGCTCGGAAACGGCCTTGAGCAGGCTCACCACTCGCACGTGCTGGCCCTGGTACATGGCGTTGTAGAAGCGCGCCAAGGCCGGGTAATCGTCGGTGCGGGGAGTGCCGGGCGGCGGGCCTGGGAGGTTTTCGTAACCGGAAATCAGCTTCTGATGGATATCGTTGACCTGATAATAGATGCGCCCGGCACTGTCGTAGGCGAAAGTGTCGAGGGCCACATACGGCACATTGGCGCTGAGGGTGCCGTCCACCTGGGTCAAGCCTGCGGCAATGGTGCGCGCCGAAGCCAACAGCGTGCGGTCATAGGCCGTGTCGGCGGCTTCGCGCCCGTTCCAGTAGGCGCTCATGCCGCTGGCGAGCATCAACAGCACCAGCAACAGCGCCAGGTTCCACAGCAAGCGCCAGCGCAGACTGCTGGGCTTATGCATCGCGGGCTTCCAGCAAGTAGCCCAAGCCGCGGAACGTCACGATGGCGATGGGCTGGCCGTCGAGCTTCTTGCGCAGGCGGTGCACGTAGATTTCGATGGCATCGGGGCTGGCCTCCTCGTCCAGACCGAAAACCTGAGAGGCCAATTGCTCTTTGCTCATCACGCGGCCCGGTCGGGCGATCAAGGCTTCGAGTACGGCTTGTTCGCGGGAGGTCAACGTCATCAATTCACCGCCAACCGTGAAGCGTCGTGTGTCCAGGTCGTATACCAGCACCCCGCACGTCTGCTGGCGCTCCCCGCCCAATACACTGCGGCGCAGCAGCGCCTTGACCCGCGCTTCCAGCTCTGTCAGTTCGAACGGCTTGGCGAGGTAGTCGTCGGCGCCCAGGTTCAGGCCGTGCACGCGGTCTTTGACATCACTGCGTGCCGTCAGCATCAGCACCGGCAGGTTTTTCCCTCGGGCCCGCAAGCGCGCCAGCACCTCGAAACCATCCATGCGCGGCAGGCCCACATCGAGGATCGCCGCCGCGTATTCCTCGCTGCCCAAGGCCAGGTCCGCGGCCACACCATCGTGCAGCACGTCGACGGTCAGACCCATGCCCTTGAGCGCTTGCGCAACACTTTCGGCAAGTTGCAGATGGTCTTCAACCAGGAGGACACGCATGGATTTCTACCTCATGAGGAGTGGTCGGCGCGGCGTTTTATTGGCCCGCTGGCCGGCGAGTTTACAGGCGCAACCTGCCCTGTGAAGCCCGAAAACATTGAAAGACAATTGAAAGGTTAGTGAAAGCTTCGCCCTTTAGCATCCAGCTACGGTGGTTTCTGCCCGCCGAGCTGCCTCACCCGTAGCGCCCGAAAAACGCCTCGAAGCGTTTTCGCCAAAAATAAGAACAATAACGGAGTCCATCACGATGCTGTCGACACAGCCCCAGGCTTGCACGCCTGTTCGTTCTTGCCGTCTGAGCCACACCGCTCTCGCCAGTGCTTGCGCCCTCGCCGGCTTTTCGCCGCTAAGCCAGGCTGCCTTCTTCGAAGACAGTACCGCGACCCTGGAAACCCGCAACATGTACTTCAACCGCGACTTTCGCGACGGTACCCGTGCGCAGCAATCCAAACGCGACGAATGGGCCCAGGGTTTCATGCTCAACCTGCAATCGGGCTACACCGACGGCACTGTCGGTTTTGGCGTGGATGCGCTGGGTATGCTCGGCATCAAGCTCGACTCCAGCCCCGACCGCACCGGCACCGGCCTGCTGCCGACCCACGATGACGGCCGTGCCGCCAATGAGTACTCCAAGCTGGGCCTGACCGGCAAAGTGAAAATCTCCGCCACCGAGCTGAAGATCGGCGCGCTGATACCCGAATTGCCAATCCTCAAGCCCAACGACGGTCGCATCCTGCCGCAGACCTTCAACGGTGGCCTGCTGACGTCCAAGGAATTCAAGAACCTTGTGTTCACTGGTGGCCGCCTGGATAAGGCCAAGGACCGCGACGACACCAATTACGAAGATATTGCGCTCAATAACAAGAACAGCCGCTTCCTCAGTGGCGCCACCGGCAAGCACTTCAACTTCGGCGGCGTGGACTACAAGTTCGCCGACAAAATCACCGGCAGCTATCACTTCGCCCAACTCGATGACGTGTACCGCCAGCATTTCCTCGGCCTGGTCGCCGCGCGCCCGATGGGCCCCGGCACGTTTGCCGCCGACCTGCGCATGGCCATCAGTGACGACACCGGTAGCGCCCGCGGCGGCAATATCGACAACACATCCCTCAACGGCCTGTTCAGCTATGCCCTCAATGGCCATAAGCTCAGCGCCGGCTACCAGCACATGTCCGGCGACAGCGCCTTTCCGTATGTGGATGGCAGCGACCCGTACCTGGTCAACTTCGTACAGATCAACGACTTTGCCGGCGCCGAAGAACGCTCCTGGCAGGCACGCTACGACTACGACTTCGCCAAGCTGGGGATTCCCGGCCTGAGTTTCATGAGCCGTTACCTGTCGGGCGACAACATCAAGCTCAAGAACGGCCAAACGGGCAAAGAGTGGGAGCGCAACAGCGAGATCAAGTACGTGGTGCAAAGCGGCACGTTCAAGGATGTGGCCGTGCGCCTGCGTAACGCGACCTATCGCTCCAACTATTCAGCCCGTGATGCGGATGAAATGCGTTTGCTGGTCAGCTATAGCATTGCCCTTTGGTAAATGTGCGTTGGTACTAAAACCTTATAACAACAACGATGGAGATAACCATGAACCCTTCAGCGCGTAAATTTGCCCTCGCCGCCGGCTGCATGTTGTTCGCCGGCCAGTTGCTGGCCGCCGACGAGCCCAAGCGCCCGGAATGCATCGCCCCGGCCTCCCCCGGCGGTGGTTTTGACCTGACCTGCAAGCTGGCGCAAAGCGCGCTGGTCAACCAGAAGCTGCTGAGCAAGCCGATGCGTGTGACCTACATGCCCGGCGGCGTTGGCGCGGTGGCCTACAACGCAGTGGTTGCCCAGCGCCCTGCGGACGCAGGCACTTTGGTGGCCTGGTCCAGTGGTTCGCTGCTGAACCTGGCCCAGGGCAAGTTCGGTCGCTTTGATGAAAGCGCCGTGCGCTGGCTGGCGGCGGTAGGCACCAGCTACGGTGCCATCGCAGTGAAAAACGATTCGCCCTACAAGACCCTCGACGATCTCGTAAAAGCCTTGAAGAAAGATCCGGGCAGCGTAGTGATAGGTTCCGGCGGCACCGTCGGCAGCCAGGACTGGATGCAAACCGCGCTGATCGCCAAGGCTGCCGGGATCAACCCGCGTGAACTGCGTTATGTGGCCCTTGAAGGCGGCGGTGAAATCGCTACCGCCCTGCTCGGCGGTCATATCCAGGTGGGTAGTACCGACATCTCCGACTCCATGCCGCACATCCTCAGCGGTGACATGCGCCTGTTGGCGGTGTTCTCCGAGAAACGCCTGGACGAGCCGGAAATGAAAGACATCCCCACTGCCAAGGAGCAAGGCTACGACATCGTCTGGCCGGTGGTGCGCGGTTTCTACCTTGGGCCAAAAGTCAGCGATGCCGACTACGCCTGGTGGAAAGACGCCTTCGACAAGCTGCTGGCCTCCGACGAGTTCGCCAAGCTGCGTGACCAGCGCGAGCTGTTCCCGTTTGCCATGACCGGCCCGGAGCTGGACACCTACGTGAAGAAACAGGTGGCTGACTACAAAGTGCTGGCCAAAGAGTTCGGCCTGATCCAGTAAACGCCCGTCATTTGTGTAATGCCCCTGTAGGAGCGAGCTTGCTCGCGAAGAACCCAAGGACATCCACGTGCGTCCAGACAGCACGCGTTATCGTTGAAGTTTTTCGCGAGCAAGCTCGCTTCTACAAGAGGGGCCTTGGAGTTTTCTATGCTCTTACAACGCATTTTCGCTGCAGCGCTGTTGCTGGCCTGCGCCGGCCTGGCCCTGATGGCCTGGCCGTATCAGGCGGCGTTTTCCTACGAGCCGGTCGGCCCACGTGCCTACCCGCTGCTGATGCTCGGGCTGATGAGCCTGGCGCTGATCTACATGCTGTTTCGCCCGCAACCGACCAGGCACACCGAAGAAGAACCGGCGCTGGACCGCGAAACCCTGATCAAGATCGGCCTTTGCGTCGCGCTGTTGCTCGTGTTCGCCGCCACCTTCGAATCCCTGGGGTTCATTCTCAGCAGCATGTTGATCGGCATTCCAATGGCGCGCCTGTATGGCGGCCGCTGGATGCCCAGCGTGGTGATCGTCGGCCTGATGGCTATCGGCTTGTACCTGCTGTTCGATAAAGCCATGGATGTGCCGTTGCCCCTCGGCCTGCTCGACGTTCTGGAGAACTGATATGGATACTTTTGGCTATTTGGGCCAGGGTTTCGGCGTCGCGCTGAGCCCGTACAACCTGGTGACCGCGCTGTGCGGCACTTTGATCGGCACCGTGGTGGGCCTGCTGCCGGGCCTGGGCCCGATCAACGGCGTGGCGCTGTTGATCCCCATCGCATTCGCCCTGGGCCTGCCGCCGGAGTCAGCGTTGATCCTGCTCGCAGCGGTGTACCTGGGTTGCGAATACGGCGGCCGCATCAGCTCGATCCTGCTCAACATCCCGGGCGAAGCGTCCACCGTGATGACTACCCTCGACGGTTACCCGATGGCCCGCAAAGGCCTGGCTGGCGTAGCACTGTCGTTGTCGGCATGGAGTTCGTTCATCGGTGCGTTTATCGCTACCTGCGGCATGGTGCTGTTTGCCCCGCTGCTGGCCAAATGGGCGATTGCCTTCGGCCCGGCGGAATATTTCGTACTGATGGTGTTCGCGATTGTGTGCCTGGGCGGCATGGCCGGTGACAAGCCGCTGAAGACCTTCGTGGCGGCGCTGATCGGGCTGTTCCTCTCGGCCGTGGGCATCGACGCCAACAGCGGCGTGTATCGCTTTACCGGAGATAACATCCACCTCACCGATGGCATCCAGTTTGTGGTGCTGGTGCTGGGCCTGTTCTCCATCAGCGAGATCCTGTTGCTGCTGGAAAAAACCCACCGTGGTCAGGAAGCGGTCAAGGCCACCGGACGCATGATGTTCAACCTGAAGGAAGCGGGTGCGGTGTTCGTGGTTAACATCCGCTGCGGCTTGCTCGGTTTCATCATGGGCGTGTTGCCGGGTGCCGGTGCAACACTGGCTTCGGCCGTTGCCTACATGACCGAAAAACGCATGGCCGGTGCCAGCGGCAAGTTCGGCCAGGGCGATATGCGCGGCCTGGCGGCACCGGAAACCGCCATTGGGGCGTCCGCCTGTGGCGCGTTGGTGCCGATGCTAACGCTCGGCGTGCCAGGTTCGGGCACCACTGCGGTGATGATCGGCGCCCTGTCGCTGTACAACATCACCCCAGGCCCGCTGCTGTTTCAACAGCAACCCGACATCGTCTGGGGCCTGATCGCATCGTTGTTCATTGCCAACATCATGCTGGTGATCCTCAACATCCCGATGATCCGTATCTTCACCCGTATCCTCGCCGTGCCGAACTGGGCACTGGTGCCGGTGATCGCGATCATTACCGCGATTGGTGTGTATGCGGTGCATGCCACCACCTTCGACCTGTTCCTGATGGTCGGCATCGGCATCTTCGGCTACATCCTGCGCAAGCTGGATTTCCCGCTGTCGCCGGTATTGCTCGGTTTTATCCTCGGCGGCCTGATGGAGCAGAACCTGCGCCGTGCGTTGTCGATTTCCAACGGTGCGCTGGAGATCCTGTGGTCGAGCCCGATAACCTTCGGTGTATGGGTACTCACCGCCATCATGCTGCTCGTGCCATTGCTGCGTATCTGGCGCAAGCGCTCCTTGCAGCGCCGTGCCGTAGCCGATGTCTGAAGTCACCTTCAAACATTGGTGGGGAACACCGCTGGTCGGCCTGGCCGGCGGTTACCTGGCCAGCCTCGTCGGCTGGCCTTTGCCGTATATGGTCGGCGCGTTGCTGGCGATCATCCTGGTGCGCTGCCTCACGCCGTGGCAGTTGGTAGAGATTCCCGGCGGGCGCAAATGCGGCCAATGGGTGGTGGGCATCGGCATCGGCCTGCACTTCACGCCCGTGGTGATCGAACAGGTGATGAGCCACTTCGGCCTGATCTTCTTCGGGGCGCTGGTCACCAGTTTGTCGAGCGTGGTGGGTGTGTGGCTGATGCGCCGCAGCGGTGAAGACCGCGCCACGGCGTTTTTCTCCAGTATGCCGGGCGGCTCCGGGGAGATGGTCAACCTGGGCGCCCGCAATGGTGCGGTACTCAGCCGGGTGGCGGCAGGACAAAGCCTGCGTGTCCTGGTGGTAGTGCTGTGTGTGCCGGCGATCTTCAAGTATTTGCTGGGTGGCGGTACACCGCAGTTTCACCCGGCGCCTGTGGACTGGGCCTGGCTGGCCCTGCTGTTCCCGGTAGGTGCGCTGGTGGCCTGGGGCTGGCAGCGCTTGCGCCAGCCCAATCCTTGGCTGTTCGGGCCATTGTTGGTGAGTGCCATCGCCAGCGTGACCTGGGATCTACACATCGGCCTGCCCGACGGCGGCAGCCAGATCGGCCAATGGTTGATCGGCAGCGGTTTGGGCTGCCACTTCAATCGGCAGTTCTTCCGTAGCGCTCCGGCGTTCATGGGCCGCACCTTGATTGGCACCGCCTTGACCATGGCGCTCGCCACGTTGGCAGCGGTAGGGTTGAGTGCGCTGACCCACCTGGACCTGCGCTCACTGACGTTGGGCATGATGCCCGGCGGCATTGCCGAGATGAGCCTGACGGCGGAGACCCTGCAATTGTCGGTGCCGTTGGTGACGGCAATGCAGGTGATGCGTCTGCTGTTTGTGCTGTTTTTGGCAGAGCCGTTGTTCAGGCACTGGAACCGCCAATCTTAACTCTGGAAGTGGCCCCTCAGGGGCCACGACCGTTTGTCTGAACTGGCACTCTTCACAGCTAGCCAAGGTCACCTTATCAGGTGTTCCATGGCGCGACTTCCCTTTGAGGAGCGCAATCGTGGTGACCCCAACCGAAACAACGCTCGAAAACGAGAATGAAGAGCCCGCCGCAATCGTCAATACGATTACCGTCCATGGTTCCCCCAATCGCCTTGTACTCAATGGGGATGGAACGCGTCTGTATGTCGCAAGCTCCACATTGCCACAAGGCATTACTGTCATCGACACAGCGAACTTTAGCGTCGTCAGGACCATCACCAATGTGGGATCCCCCATTTGGCTGGCCATGCACCCCACGGCCCCGCGCCTTTACGCCAGCGATAACAGCCAGGCCAGCAATACGCCGATCACAGTGATAGACACCTTGACCGATACCGTCAGTGACCAGATCAGGGGGTTTACTGCCATCAATGGGTTGGCCTTGAATTCTACCGGAGCACGCTTGTACGTCGCCGACCACGCCGCATCGGAAGTGGTGGTGATCGATACCGCCAATCATCAGCGAATCGCCACCACCCCAGTGCGTTACCCTCGAGAGATAGCGATAGCACCCGGCAACGCCCGTTTACACCTTGCCTCGGATTTGGATGGGTGGACCAGCATCCACCTGGGGACCAACAGGGTTGTGACCCAAACCAATACCGTTGCCGGTCAACCTACCTCCATTGCTCATGCTCGCTTCAACGCACGTGTCTACATCACCTACCAGGACCGTGGTGAGGTCTATATCGGCAATACCTCCGCCGCACAGGTCAGTACCATACTGGACGGTTTGCTAGGCCCCTATCAGGTGGCATTTCATACGATGCTCGAATTCGCCTACATCACGGAAACCGATGGCGATCGCGTGAGTATCCTCCACACCCGCACACAAACCGTAACGGACACCCTCACAGGCTTCAACAAACCGCGGGGTATTGTCGTGACACCCAACGGCCGAACCGCCTACGTGGCCAATATTGGCAATAGCACAGTGTCGCAAGTCCGTCTGTAGCCATGGTCGTCCGGTTCAGAGTGGCGGCAGCCGCCACTCGATCGGTGCCTCGCCATTCTGTTCAAGAAACTTGTTAGCCCGGCTGAAATGCCCGCAGCCCAGAAACCCGCGATACGCCGACAACGGCGACGGATGCACCGACGTCAGCACCAGATGCTTGGTGGCATCGATCAGCTTCTGCTTGCTTTGAGCATGAGCGCCCCACAGCAGGAACACCAGGTGCGGCTGATGCTCGCTGACTACCTCGATAATCCGATCGGTGAAGAACTGCCAGCCCTTGCCCGCATGGGCGTTGGCGTTGGCGCGCTCCACGGTCATGGTGGTGTTGAGCATCAGCACGCCCTGATCGGCCCAGCTTTGCAGGTAGCCGTGGTTGGGGATGTCGATGTTCAGGTCGCGCTTGAGCTCTTTATAGATATTGACCAGCGACGGCGGCGCCGGCACCCCCGGTTGTACCGAAAAGCACAGGCCATGGGCCTGGCCGGGACCGTGGTAGGGGTCCTGGCCGAGGATCACGACCTTGACCTTGTCCAGGGGCGTTGAATTGAGAGCGTTGAAAATCAACGGACCGGGCGGGTAGATCTCTTTGCCGGCGGCATGTTCCTGGCGCAGGAATTCGCGCAACTGGGCCATGTAGGACTTCTCGAACTCATCGCGCAAGGCGTGTTTCCAGCTGGGTTCGAGTTTGATACGGTCGCCATCGGTCATAGTTGAATTGTCTTGTAAAAAAGAATGAGGCGAACCCTAGGAAAGCCGACCCCGCTTGTCAATTGATCTGACACACCACCGGCACTTTCCCACGAAGGGATCATACTCATCCTTCACCTTCTCGATTGAGGTCACAATGAACCTGCACTTCGAAGAACTGGCCGGCAACGGCGGTGCGCGCATAGGCATCGCCAGCCTGGACGCTCAAAAATCCCTCAACGCCCTCTCCCTGCCCATGATTCTGGCGTTGGCAGAACGCCTGGATGCCTGGGCCAACGACCCGCAAATCGCCTGTGTGTTGTTGCGCGGCAACGGGCCAAAAGCCTTTTGCGCTGGGGGTGAAGTGCGCAGCCTGGCTCAGGAGTGCCGTGAACAACCCGGCGAAGTACCGGCCCTGGCCGCGCAGTTTTTTGCTGCCGAATATCGCCTCGACTACCGCTTGCATACCTACCCCAAGCCGCTGATTTGCTGGGGCCACGGCTATGTATTGGGCGGTGGCATGGGTTTGTTGCAAAGTGCCTCGGTACGTATTGTTACGCCGAGCAGTCGCCTGGCCATGCCCGAGATCAGCATCGGGTTGTACCCGGATGTAGGTGCCAGCTGGTTTCTGTCTCGCCTGCCGGGCAAGCTCGGTTTGTTCCTGGGCCTTACCGGTGCTCATGTCAACGGCCGCGACGCCCTGGAACTGGGCCTGGCTGACCGCTTCCTGCGTGATGACCAGCAAGACGAGCTGCTTGACGGTTTGCTGCAACTGAACTGGCAGGAACAGGCCGCAATGCAGCTCAACAGTTTGCTCAAGGCCCTTGCCCAGGAAGCGGTCGGCCACCAACCCGAAGCGCAATGGTTGCCGCGCCGTGGGCTGATCGACGAATGGCTGGATGTGGGTGATATACGGTGTGCCTGGCGTGCATTGAGCCTGTTGCGTGATCACAGCGATCCGCTCTTGGCCCGCGCGGGTAAAACCCTCAGTGAAGGCTGCCCGCTGACGGCACACCTGGTGTGGGAGCAGATTCAGCGTGCCCGTCATCTATCCCTGGCACAGGTGTTTCAGATGGAGTACACCCTGAGCCTCAATTGCTGCCGTCATCCAGAGTTCGCCGAAGGTGTTCGAGCACGCCTGATCGACAAGGACCAGACACCTCATTGGCATTGGCCGGATATCAATACCCTTCCGGAAGCGGTGGTGCACGCGCATTTCAGCAAGGCATGGGAAGGTAGGAATCCTCTGGCGGATTTATCTGACTACTGACAGGTCCGTTCGCTTGTCGTTGACGTTGAAAGCGCAGTTGTCCGGCTGGCTGTCCGTGCAGGTATATACCGGCAGTGTGAACGCGCCGGGCCGCAGTTCCCAATACAAGGTGCTGGTCAATGACATGTTGATAATTTTACTGTCCTTGTAGGGCCTCAGTGCTACCACACCGTCCCAACCGGTGCGGTAGATGCACTTATCCATGTAGCCGTTTTCCCTCTGCTCGTCCTCACCCGGTATGAAGACCGCGCCGATGAATCCGTCGATAAGGCCCCGATACTTGACCTTCGGGCTTTGCCACCGCAGGCCGTTGTCCTCGGCTCGATAATGCCCGTCGACATACGAGACCTGCGCCGGGTAAGGACAGCCTTGCTCCGCTCTGGCCGATGCAACGATGCAGCTCGTCAGCAGGAGCACGCAAATAAGTTGTTTGAACATAGGGATTCCATCTGCTCAGTTTCACCACGCAAAGCGCAGGGCTTTTCGCTAGTGAAATACAGCTATCGCCTCAAAGATAGCTGTTAAATCTGACAGTACGGACATACGGTACCTATAAAAAACGGCGCTTGATGCGCCGCTTGTTTTTCAAGATATTTAACGATGACCGCCGCGGCCACCTCCGTGATCGGAACCACGCCCATGCCCGCCGTTGCCCCAGCGATTACCCCACCCTTGATTGGAGTAAGGTCGGTAACCCGCCCTTGGGTAATAACGCGGTGCCGGCTGGTAATAACGCGGCGCCGAGTAATAGCGAGGTTGTGGTGCATAGTAGCGAGGCGCTGGGGTGTAATAACTGCGCCCATAGGGAGAATAACGCGGGCCGCCGTAATAATAGGCGGGCGCCGGTGCGGTATAGACTTCGGAGCGATAGTAAGTGGCGCCTCCATCGTAGTAGGGCACACAAGCTGACAAGGTCAGGCCGAGCAAAGCGATAAGCAGCAGTCGTCTATACATGGCGGCCTCCTGGACCGCGGAAGAGCTCCTCCAGCGACGCTGGAGAGCGGCATTCAGCCTTCACTGAATGACGAAATATCTGACATCAAAAACCGAATCTGGTGCGCCTACGACATAAGTCGAAACATCTGTTTCAGACGAAGTGAATGCTCGCCTTCAGGACGCGGCGATGGAACCGGACTCAGCGGCGCTGTATCGTGCAAGGACTTGTGCGCCCCTGCCCGATTCCTGCCTGAAGCGACCGATGACCACACCCACCCTTTGCCCTGCCTGCGGCGCTCGCAACGACTGCACCCTGGCCGATCCGCGTACCGCCGACCAGCCCTGCTGGTGCTTCAGCGTAACCATCGATCCGGCGGTGCTTGAAGCCTTGTCCGATGAACTGCGCAATAAAGCCTGCCTGTGCCCGCGCTGTGCCCAGGCGGACGAACAGTTGCGTAACCGCAATGCGCGTTGATCGTTTCCTCAGCAACCTGGCGCAGTTCAATCGCCAGCAAGTGCGCCTGCTGCTGGCGGGGCGCCGGGTGACCGTCGACGGGGTCGAGATCAGCGACCCTCATCATCCAGTGCGCGAATTCAGCCATGTCTGCGTTGACGGTGAAGTACTGCAGGCAGGCAAACCGGCGCGCTATTTCATGCTGCACAAACCCCAGGGCTGCGTGAGTGCCACATCGGACCCGCAACACCCCACTGTCCTGGACTTGCTGGATGTACCAGACAAGGCCGAGCTGCATATCGCCGGTCGCCTGGATTTCAATACCACCGGCCTGATGCTGATTACCAACGACGGCCAGTGGTCGCGGCGCCTGACGCAACCACAGACCAAGTTGCCCAAGGTTTACCGCGTGGAAACCGAGCAGGACATCGGTGCACAGTACGCAGTGACTTTTGCCGAGGGTGTGTATTTCGCTTTCGAAGATCTCACCACCCAACCTGCCGAACTTGAGTTGCTGGGCCCAAGGACGGCGCGCTTGAGCATCATCGAAGGCCGCTATCACCAAGTGAAGCGGATGTTTGGCCATTTCGACAATAAGGTGACCGGCCTGCATCGCGAGCGGATGGGCCCCTTGGCTCTGGATACAAGCCTTGCGCCGGGCCAATACCGGCCATTGACCGACGACGAAATCCGACAGGTCTGACGACCGTTCGGCCAGCGCCGGCAAAAATCCGGCCGTTCAACTTGCGGCCTGCCGGTTGTGCTGCTTGACTCAGGGCTTGCGCCACATCATGACTGATGAGTCGCCCTATAATCTCCAAGAAACACCTTGCCTCGTCCGCGCTTGATCTGCGGGCCATCCCGGCAAACCGCCCTTCATAACAATACCCGCCGGCCAGCCGTCATCGGACCGACATGGGCCCTCATTTCAAGGCGTATGCCTACCTGTCACAAAGCTCGTGCAGAGTGATCTGCGCGCACTACCCGCTTGCCAGGAGTCTTACGACATGAGGCCAGAAATCGCTGTGCTGGATATACAGGGTCAGTATCGGGTGTACACGGAGTTCTATCGCGCGGACGCGGCTGAAAAGACCATCGTCCTGGTCAACGGCTCCATGGCGACCACGGCGTCCTTCGCTCAAACCGTGAAAAGCCTGTACCCGCAATTCAATGTGGTTTTGTACGACCAGCCTTACGCCGGCCGTTCCAAAATCCATAACCGCCATGAGCAGATGCTGACAAAGGAAGTTGAGGGTCAGATTCTCCTGGAACTGCTCGATCACTTCGCCGCAGAGCATGTGCTGTCCTTTTCGTGGGGCGGTGCCGCCACGCTGGTCGCGCTTGCACACCGGCCTCGACGTGTGGAAAAAGCCGTGATCAGCTCATTCTCGCCAGTGATCAATGCGCCGATGCGCGATTACCTTGAGCGCGGTGTCGACTACCTCGGCAACCTCGACCGCGACCGCGTCGGCCACCTGGTCAACAGCACCATCGGCAAGCATCTGCCGTCGCTGTTCAAGCGCTTCAACTACCGCCACGTCAGCAACCTGGCCGAGCACGAATATGGGCAGATGCACTTTCACATCAGCCACGTACTCAACAGCGACCGGCTGTGCTACCTCAGGGCGGCCAAACAGATCGACATTCCGGTGTTGTTCTTGAACGGCGAATGGGACGAATACACCAGCGCCGAGGATGCCAGGCTGTTTGGCCAGCATGTGGCCAAGAGCAGCTTCAGCACCATCCAGGCCACGGGGCACTTTCTGGATATGGAGCACAAAGCGGCGTGCCGGGATAGCCGTGAGGCAGTGGTGGGCTTCTTGAAACCAGAGCGACAGGTGAGCCGGCTGCGATATCACCAGGGGCAGACGCAGCATGCAGCTACCCTTTGAAATGGAGACTGGCGACGGCGAACAAGCGCCCTCGCCACACGCAACCCACACATTTTTCAAAGAAAAACTTCAAATTGCAGCGAACATCTGGTACAAAGTCAGCCGCTCTGAGCGGGTATAGTTTAGTGGCAAAACGAAAGCTTCCCAAGCTTTAGTTGAGGGTTCGATTCCCTCTACCCGCTCCACTTGAAAGTGGCACCTGCGTCAGGATGAATCTGGCGAAGGATGCATAGAAACCGGTCCTGGTGACCGGTTTTTTTATGCCTGGGATTTGAGGTTCAAGAGCGTTGTGCACCAACCCGTTCGGGTTCGACAGGCTTCCAGCCCACCAACGCGATCAACAGGCTCAGCAGTTGCAAACCGATGATCAGCCCCACACACCCGGCCCAGCCCCAGCGCTCCCAAATCAGCGCCGGCACGATAGCTCCGCAGCTACCGCCCAGGTAGTAACAGGTCAGGTAGACCCCCACTGCTCTTGCCTTGCTGTCGCCAGCGTTGGCAGTGATGAAGGCATTGGCAGCGGCTTGGGCGAGGAACACGCCGGTGGAGCTGAAGGCCAGGCCTACCACGATGCACCCCAGGGAAGGCACCAGGGTCAGGGCCGAACCACAAACGCCCAGCACCGCGGCGATGCTCAGCAATTGGGCCTGTGGGCGGGCTTTGCTGAGGCGGCCGGCGATGGGTATCACGATCAGCGCCAACAGAAATACGGTGTACAGCGCTCCCAAGGCCGCAGGCCCGAGGTTGAAAGGCGGTAGGCCAAGGTACAAACCTGCGTAGGTGAAGGCGGCGACCTGTGAAAATAACACGCAAAAACCTACGGCATACGCAGCCATCAGCGGCGTGCGTAAAACACCTGACCAAGCCGCCTTGGCCAGCTTCGCCCGCGGGCGATTGGCGGGCAGCAGAAACTGGATAAAACCGCCGACCATCAAGCTCAACACGGCCAGCCACTCAAACGCTTCGCGCCAGCCCACGTACTCGGTCACCACTCCGGTGACGAACCGCCCGGCGAACCCACCCAGCACGGTACCCGCCACATACAGGCTGGTGACTTCAGTCACCGTGCCACCGCTCCAGCGATCGCCGACGTAAGCCACGCTCGTGGCAAACACTATGGGGATCAGCATGCCCTCGACAAAGCGCCAGACCAACACTCCGGCGAAGCTGTCAGCATAAGCCGTCATCAACGCCGGCCCCGCCAGCAACAGCGCCGCCAGGCTTATCACCGTGCGTTGCTCGAAGCGTCGGGTCAGGTGGCTGACAAATGGCGCAGTGATCGCCACCGCCAGCGTGGTCACGGTAATGCTCCAGCCGGCAGCCTTGGCGCTGATGTCGAACTGCGCCGCAAACACCTGCAGGATGCTCTGGGTGGCGTAGAGGTTGAGGAACGCCGCGCAGCCACACAGGAACAGGGCAAGGCGGGCACAATGCAGGCGCGGTTTCATGAAACCTCTCGTTTTATTTTGTGCGGCCTTTATAGAATGGCCGGCGTGCCTTTAACCAATACCGAATTCCGACCGATTGATACCCAAGGATCAGGATGCTCGACCTACGCAAGCTGCGTTACTTTCTGACGGTCGCTGAAGAACTGCACTTCGGCCGTGCGGCACTTCGCCTGAATCTGGCCCAACCGCCGCTGACTCGGCAGATTTCTGCGCTGGAGGCAGAGTTGGGGTTCAAGCTGTTTGACCGCACCAGCCGCACGGTCACCCTCACCGCTCAGGGACGTTCGTTCCTGCCCTATGCCCGCGGTGTGTTGGAGCAAGTAGAACTGGCGCAAGTGATCGCGCGTAAATTGGCCGCCGGCACTGCGGGCCAACTGGCACTGGGATATGCCAGTTCAATCGCGCTGTCGGACCTGTTCAGCCAGGCGATCCAGGCATTCGCCCAGCGCTTTCCCGATGTGCAGTTGACCCTGGTGGAATGCGCCTCCGGCAGCCTGGGCGCCCAGGTGGCGGACGGACGCCTGGATATCGGCTTGAGCCGCCTGATGCCGCAAAGCGCCGATGTCCAGGCGTTATCGCTGGGTGAGGAGCGGTTGGTGGCCGCCGTCTCCAGCGACAGCCCATTGGCCAGCCAAACGATGCTCGGCGTGGCGCAACTCAGCACTTATCCGCTGATTCTGTTTCCGGCCGATTACGGGTCTGGCTTGAACCAGTCCATCGAGCAACTTTACCGACACCACGGCCAGCCCCTGCGCCCTGGGCCGACCGGGCGACAGATCACTTCGATCATTGCCTTGGTGGCGGCCGGGCAAGGCGTTGCGCTGGTCCCGGAATGTACCCAGAGCTTGATGAACAAAGGCGTGACGTATCGACCGCTGCAGGAAGTGGACGCATGTGCGCAGTTATTGGTACTTACCCCGACATCAGGAAGAGGCGTATTAGTGGACGCATTTATGGGTGTACTTGAACAGGCATTACACATCCCGTAATACCGCGAAAAATCCCGCAATACGTCTCGGCGGCGCCATTCCAGCGCCGCCATACACTTCCTTCAACCGCTACCGAAATACCGGACATCGACCATCGGTAGGTAGAGTGTTGATAATTTTTTTTCAGTAGTTATAGTCACCACCAACACACACCACAAGGAGGTGATGTGGATAGCCGCTATTTGATAGGTAACATCGTTGCAGACGGTTGGTATCTGGTGCGCATCAGGGGCAGTCATCATCACTTCAAGCACCGGACAAAGCCCGGTCTGGTCACGATTCCTCATCCAAAAAAGGACCTGCTGGATAAAACCGCCAAGAGCATTTTGAAACAGGCTCTGCTGAGTTAACCGTCCCTGGAGGGCAACACACATGCTTTATCCCATCGCAATTTCAACGGGCGACGAGGACCACGCCTGGGGCGTGGAAGTCCCGGATATTCCCGGGTGCTATTCCGCCGGCGATGACCTGGACGACGCCATGGCCATGGCCCGCGAAGCCATCGAGGGGCACTTCGAGATCCTTGCAGAAGATGGCGCGCCGATTCCCAGCGCGCAGAAAGTCACCTTGCACGCCGCCAACCCACAGTACGCAGGCTGCACCTGGGCGGTGGTAGACATCGACGTCACCAAGTACCTGGGCAAGGCGCAAAAACTCAACATCACCCTGCCGGGGTATCTGTTGAATCGCATCGATGACTATGTACTGAATCACCCGGAAGAAAAAAGCCGTTCGGGGTTTCTGGCGTCCGCGGCACTCAAGGTATTGCAACAGGATCGATAATCGCGGCGAAGCAACACCGAAGGGTTTACCGCAACGTTCAACTGACAAGAATTTGACCGCAAGAAACGTAGTTTCCAGGCCCGCTGGCGGAACTAGAGTAGCGTCATCCCCATTAAACGCCTGTTCGAGGAGCACGCTCATGACTTACCAATTCAAGCTCATGCCTTCCCCTGTCGGTGAACTGACCCTGGTAGCGCGCAACGGCAAACTGAGCGCCATTTTATGGGAAGTGGAACGCGCGAACCGTGTGCGCCTGGGTGAATTGGTCGAGGCCAATGACAGCCCGGTATTGCTGGAAACCCAACGCCAGTTAACGGAATACTTTGCCGGATCGCGCAATCGGTTTGAGCTGGAGCTGGATTTCGCCGGTACCGATTTTCAGAAACAGGTTTGGCGGGCTCTGCTGACAATTCCCTTCGGCGAAACGCGCAGCTACAGCCAGATTGCCCAACAGATCGGCAACCCCAAGGCTGTACGCGCAGTCGGTGCGGCGAATGGGCGTAATCCGATCTCGATTGTCGCCCCCTGCCACCGGGTGATTGGCGCATCAGGCGGGCTGACAGGATTTGCCGGGGGGTTGCAGGCCAAGCAGTATTTGCTGGCGCTGGAAGGCGCAGGTCAGGCAGAGCTGGCGCTCTGACTTTGGCGGCGACTGAACTGCTTGCCGAGATATTTGTTAAAAGAAATTTCAGAGAACTGCCGTGGTCAATTGTTCATCACCTCTTCACACAGGAAACGGTAATGAAATTCTCCACGGTCTCGCAAACCCTGTCCCGCTGGGCAGGCAGCCCCCGAACCTTCTACACAGCCGTCGCACTGATCCTGATATGGAGCCTGAGCGGACCCTATTTCCACTACAACGACACCTGGCAACTGATCATCAATACCTCGACGACCATTATCACGTTCCTGATGGTGTTCCTGATCCAGAACACGCAAAACCGCGACAACGATATCCTGCATATCAAGATTGATGAGCTGCTGCGCGTATCCAAGGATGCCCAGAATGCCGTGCTCAGCCTCGACGGCCTGGACCGCAAGGAACTGGAAAAGCTGCGCCAGGAATACCGCAACATTGGCAACACCAGCAGCCTGAGTTTGAACAACGGTTGCGCTGACAACACTGCGCCGACCAAGACAGACCTGAACCAGGCATAAAAAAACGGCGGTTGGGTAGGCCCCAACCGCCGATTTCATTTCACGCTACGGTCTCAACCGTCGCCTTGATGACCCTTGCCATAGGTCGACGCCAGGGCACGTGCTTTTTGCAGACGCTCTTCGAGCTTGGGCAGCGTCTCATCCACCAGCGCTTTTATCTCCGGCACATCCGACGCGGCACCTTCTTTCTTGAACAGGGCGATGGCGTCTTCGTTTTCCTTGACCTGCTGTGCGGTATAGGCAGCGTCAAAGGAGTCGCCATCCTTGAGTTCAGGCATCAGGGTTTCGGCTTTATCGACGATCTTTTCCCGTGGCGCGACCGGCAAATCGAGCTTCTTGGCAATGGCTGCCAAGTGCTGGTTGGCCAGGGTGCGCTCGTTGATGACCTCAATGGTGTAGTCCTTGATCTCCTGGGACGAGGTCTTGGCGTGGGCCATGCGACTGGTTTCGATATCGGCCATACCTTTGGCCGAAGCCTGCTCGATAAATTCAGCAGGCGACTGGGCGAAAGCATTGCTGGCGCCGAGGCCCAGCAGCATCGCGAAACTGGCGGTGCGTAACCGGATAGCCATGCGGCTCATGATGGGTTCCTCCAGAGCAAAAATAGGTACGGGGATCTACACCCGCTCTGGATTCGAATTTTCAGAGCCGCAAAGGTTTAGAAAAAACTTGTCAGTGCGACGAACGGTTGTCGTCATTTCATGCAGGCTTGCTTGCGAACAAGCCCGGCAATGCATGCGCCAGGGCATTAATGGCAAAGCCGATGAACATCACGCCGCAGAGCTTGGTGATCAGGATTTCATGGCGTTGATACACCGTACGTACTCGTTGGGCGCCGACCACGCCGATCAAAATCCCATAGGCCAACAGGCCGCCCACAAAGCTCAGGAAGATCAGCGACGGCAGCATCGACCACGTCAACAACTCGGCACGGCTGGACAGCAACGCGGTGAAGGTCGCCACGGCAACCGGATAGGCTTTGGGGTTGGTCAAGCCGAACACAATGCCATGCCAGAACGGGTGCCGCGCGGCGCCCTGGGGGGCATCGCCGTTGCGGCGCTGGGTACGGATCGCACGCCAGCCGAGCCAGAACAGATACACACCGCTGAGTACGCCCAATACATCAAACGCACTGCTGCCCACTTCTCGCGCACCGACGATGGCAATCAGCGCAGTACTGCACCACACCACATCACCGAGCAAATGCCCGCACAAAAAACCCGCTCCGGCACGTCGGCCACGCGCAGCACCGATGCCGAACACGGCCAAAACACCTGGGCCAGGTGTAATACCGTAGATAAAACCCGAAGCAAGGACGGCGAGCAGCAAGGATGGGGTCATGAATAGACGCTCTGAGGGACTCTTAAAGGTGATTGATTCTGCATGTTTCACTGCGGTGGGTAAAACTTCATTCCTGCGTAAGGCTTGGCGCGACAAGCTTGCAGGCGCGAGGCCAGATCGCCGACATGAACCTCCAGCTTGTGGCCGTCGGGATCGAGGAAATAAAACGACACGCCTTCGCTGCGGTTGTCACGCCACTCCTGCACGCCGGCGGCCCGCAGGCGTTCGACCAATGCGGTGAAATCAGCGGCATCGACGGTGAAGGCATAGTGGGTGTAATCCATTGCCGCAGTGGTCGAGCGCACCGGATCCTGCGACAGGCACAGCCAAAGCCCGGGCAAGGAAAGGTAAGCACCATTGTCCCAAGTGGCATCGAGTTGAACACGCAGCAGATCGTGATAAAAACTGACGCTGCGCGGCACGTCGGTGACGGCCAGGGTCAGGTGGTTGAAGCCGGTTAGCATTTAGGTTTTCTCTTATTACCGGTGACCATCGGACAATACACCGCGCACCCGCCCAATCAACCACTGCAACCCAGAATCACCACCCCGCCGCACATGCCAGGCGAGCTCAAAAGCAAACGAGGGAATATGAAACGGCGGTGGCACGGTCAGCAAATGTTGATGGTCGATATTCAGTAAACCCCGGGACGACACCGTCAAAATCAGATCCGTGCCCTCGATCAACTGAGGCGCCACGCCCCAGTGTGGCAGGCTGATTGCCACATGCCGCCGTTCACGTATCGCAGCCAGTGCCCGTTCGATTTCCGGCGTACCGCTGCCGCGCATCTCCAACAGTACATGTGGGCGTGACAGGTAAGTCGGCAGGTCCAGCGCACCGCTGGGTGCAAGGCTGTGGCGGTCGACTAGGCAGGTGTAATGCTCTTCGAACAATGGCGTCGTACACAGTTCGGCGGGCATGTCGGGGAATACGCCCGCCGCCAGGTCGAGATCGCCATTGAGCACGCCGTCAACCATACCTTCGCGGCTGGCCTGGATGATCTGCAGGTCGATGCCCGGCGCTTCGCTGCGCAGGACGCGGACCAATCCAGGTAGGAGGATCGCTGCGCTGTAGTCTGACATCGCCACGCGAAAGCGGCGCTTGGCCGAGGTGGGGTCAAAACGATTCGGCGCCAATAATGCCTGCACCTGGCCCAGCGCTTCGGCCAATGGCGCTGCCAACTCCAGAGCCCGAGCCGTGGGCACCAGCGCGCCGCCCTGACGCACCAACAGCGGGTCGCCAAGCATATCGCGCAGCCGGGCCAACGCGTGGCTCACCGCCGGCTGGCTCAGGTGCAGGCGCTCGGCGGCGCGGGTCACGTGTTGCTCGCTGAGCAAGGCGTCGAGGATCACCAGCAGGTTAAGGTCGATGCGGCGTAGATCATTCATCAGCTGCATGGTCTGTATAAGAACTTGGAATTTAAATCTGCGCGACGAATAGCCTAGAGTCCAGCGAAACTTCTGGGAGCATGGAGATGAGCGTGTTGCATTGGATGGGTTTGTTAGCGCTGGCGGTGATCGCCGGAGCCGTGGTGCCGTTTCAAAGTGCAATCAACGCTAATCTTGGGCGCGGCCTCGGCCATCCATTGTGGGCCACGTTGGCGTCGTTGCTGGTAAGTATCATCGTGCTGCTGCCAGTGATTATCGCTTTGCGTCTGCCCTTGCCGAGCCTGACGTTTATCACCAAGGCTCCGTTGTGGATGTGGGCCGGTGGCGCCTTCGGCGTCTGTTTTATTTCACTGGCGTTGATGCTGCTGCCCAAACTCGGTGCGTCAGGGTTTATTGCGTTGGCGATGGCCGGTCAGATTCTAGCGTCGTTGCTGCTCGACCATTTCGGCCTGTTCGGCCTGGTGCAACGCCAACTGACAACGCCGCGGGTGTTGGGCGCGTTGCTGCTGATCGGCGGCGTGGCATTGATCCAGTTCAGTGGCGCTCAGCCGCCAGGCGATTGATCTGGGCCTGCTCTACCACCGGCTGCGGCGCGCCCAGGCTCGCGGCCTGTAACATTGCCCGGCCGACAGTCTCGGTGCTCACCACCCAAGCCGGTTTTACCCGCCGCACAAACGAAAGCACCGGCCCCAGTAGGCTATAGAAAGCTTGATACAAGGGCGTCTTTGAGCGCACGCCGTGCAACGGCTGAATGATCCCCGGACGGAACAGGTACACCGCCTTGAACGGCAGGCGCAGCAAGGCGCTTTCCGTCTTGCCCTTGACCCGCGCCCACATCAATTGGCCCGTCTCGGAACTGTCCGTGCCGGCGCCGGAAACGTAGATAAAGGTCATCTGCGGATTAAGCCGCGCCAGGGTACTGGCAGCTACCAGGGTGAGGTCATAGGTGAGGTGGGTATACCGGGCTTCGTTCATGCCCGCCGACGAGACACCGAGGCAGAAGAAACACGCATCAAACCCTTGCAGCAGGTTCTCCAGGGGCTGGAAGTCGAGCATGTCGCTGTGCAGCACCTGGTGCAGCTTGCTGTGTTGCTGGGTCAGGGGCGTACGGCCGACGGCCACCACTTCCTGCACATCCGCCGCCAGCAGGCACTCGCGCAGCACGCCTTGGCCGACCATGCCAGTGGCGCCGAATAACAGAACTCTCATTAGGTAACCTCAGCGGCACGCCGCAAGCTTGCTCAAGTAGAACGCGTTGAGCGTGTAGCTTAACGCCTGCCGCCTGAGGCTGCCCTATCAAAACGCGCTACGAAATATCTCCTCAATCTGACGCTGATCCGCCCGACGTGGGTTGGTCAGCCCGCACGCGTCCTTCAGGGCGTTGGCGGCCAGCACTGGGATGTCCTGCAACTTGGCACCCAGCTCACGCAGGCCGGTGGGGATTTCCACGTCCTGGGACAGCCGACGGATTGCCGCAATGGCGGCCTGGGCGCCCTCCTCCACGGTAATGCCCTTGATGTCCGCGCCGAGGGCGCGGGCCACGTCGCTCAGGCGCTTGGCACTGACGCTGGCATTGAAGCTTTGTACGTGGGGCAGGAGCACGGCGTTGCAAACGCCATGGGGCAAGTCGTACAGACCGCCCAGTTGGTGAGCCATGGCATGCACAAATCCCAGGGACGCGTTGTTGAATGCCATGCCGGCGAGGAACTGCGCGTAAGCCATGTTTTCCCGTGCGGCCATGTCGTTGCCGTCGCGCACCGCCAGGCGCAGGTTGGCACTGATCAGCTCGATGGCCTTGATCGCACAGGCGTCGGTGATCGGTGTGGCGGCGGTGGACACGTAGGCTTCGATGGCGTGGGTCAGCGCATCCATCCCCGTGGCGGCGGTGAGGCCCTTGGGCATACCGACCATCAGCGCCGGGTCGTTGACCGATAGCAGCGGCGTGACGTTGCGATCGACGATGGCCATTTTCACGTGACGGGTTTCGTCGGTGATGATGCAAAACCGCGTCATCTCGCTGGCAGTGCCGGCGGTGGTGTTGATGGCGACCAGTGGCAGTTGCGGCTTGCTCGACTGGTCAACGCCTTCATAGTCGCCGATGCGTCCACCGTTGGTGGCGCACAAGGCGATGCCCTTGGCGCAGTCATGGGGCGAGCCGCCGCCCAGGGACACCACGAAATCGCAGGCCGTCTGTTGCAACAGCGCCAGCCCCTTCTCGACGCTTTCCACCGTGGGGTTGGGCTTGGCGCCGTCGTAGATCACCGAGTCGATATCCTGCATCGCCAGCTTCTCGGCGATCATGCTGGCCACGCCAGCCTTGGCCAGGCCGGTGTCGGTAACGATCAAGGCTTTACGAAAGCCGTAGGCGCGAATGGCGGTCATGGCTTCGTCGAGGCAGTCGCTGCCCATGATGTTGACGGCGGGGATGAAGAATGTGCTGCTCATGGTCGATCCTCAGAGGCTTTATGCCGACAGAATCCACCGGTACCGCATGGCGCATCTTGATCAGGATCAACTTCAGCTCGTGATAAAGTCACCCTCCAGCCGATTTCGAGTAGACCCGCCGCAATGAAGGATTTCCAGGATATTGACGCCCACCTTGAAGACTGGAGCGCCCTGCGCGACGCCATCGACTTCAACGGGATTCTGATCGGCAACGGCGCCAGCCGCACGATCTGGGAAGACTTTGCCTACGACTCGCTGTTTGAAAACGCTCGCACCGTTGAAGAAAAACCCCTGAGCCAATCCGAACTCAGCGTGTTCGATGCCCTGCAAACCCGCAGTTTCGAGCAAGCCCTGGGCGCCTTGAAAACCACCAGCCGGGTCAACAAGGCCCTGGCGGTCAGTTCGGCGGCGCCGCGTAATCGCTATTACGCGATCAAGGAAGCGTTGATCAACACCATTCACACCGTACACATCCCCTGGCGCCTGGTGCAGCCATCGACCCTGGCAACGATCAACAATGAGTTGGCACGCTACGCCACCGTCTTCACCAGCAACTACGATTTGCTCAACTACTGGGCAATCCTGCACACGCCCGGGATCGACGACCTGTTCCGCAGCGCCGATTCAAGCTTCGACCTGTGCAATACCCACACCGACACCACGCGCATTCTCTACCTGCACGGCGGCCTGCATCTGGTGCGCAACCTTGACGGCACAGCGCGCAAACTGCCGTCCACCGACAGCACCTTGCTCAGCAGTTTCGCGATCAACAACACGATCAAGACGCTGGACGATGTGCCGCTGTTCGTCAGTGAAGGCAAGGTGGAAGAAAAGCTCAAGAGCATTCGCAGTTCGGATTATCTGTCGTTCTGTTATGAGCAGTTGCTGAGCCATGAAGGCGCGTTGTGCATTTTCGGCCATGACTTGGGGCCGCAGGATAAACACTTGGTGGATGCGATTCGCCAGGCCGGTATCACCACCCTGGCGATCTCGGTGTCGGGGCGCACTGATGGCTTTATTCGTCAGCAGAAGCAGCGGTATTCAGAGTTGTTTGAGGGCAGTGGCGCAACGCTGAGATTCTTTGCAGCGCGCACGCATGCGTTGGGTAATCCAGTGCTGTCAGTACCGGTCGAACACTGAGCAAAATGTGGGAGCGGGCTTGCTCGCGAATGCGGTGGGTCAGTCAACATTTTCAGTGACTGACACTGCGCTTTCGCGAGCAAGCCCGCTCCCACATTTGATTGCATTTCAAATCGGGATCAGCGTCATTCCTCAGCGCTGTGCACCACCACCAGCAACTGCGCCTGCACCTCTCCCACCGAGCGAATCCGGTGGGGTTTCTGCGCATTGAAATGCAGCGCATCGCCGCGCTTCAACAGCACCCGCTCGCTCATGAAATCCACTTCCACCTGACCTTCATGCACGAACAGAAACTCTTCCCCCAAATGCTCCTTGAAGGTCTTGTCGGTAAACTCCGCCGGCGGGTAGATGATGAACGGCAACAGGCTGCGCTCGCTCACCTGATGGGCAAGTACCGCATAACCCGGTGACGTGTCGGGCCGTTCATGGCTGCGCACCAGGCTGTAGCTGTCGAGGCTGACGTTGCCTTCGCTGAACAGCTCTTCGACTTTCACGTTCAGCGCCTTGGCCAGTTTCAGCGCAGCGGCAATGGACGGTGTGTTGAGCCCACGCTCCACTTTCGACAGGTAACTCTTGGTCATCCCGGATTTTTCGGCCAGGGCCTCCAGGGTTACGCCAAGTTTTTTTCTCAGTAATTTCAAACGGATAGACATTTGCTGCGGTTAATCCATGCAGAAAGCGATGAGCCGTGCTTGCTAATGACACAAGGTGTCATATAGCATCTTTAGTGTCATTTGCAGTCACCCAACGACCTTGCGAGCAGCGGGCGAGCAGCAAATCCGACGTCCATTGAACTACCCAAAGGACACCGATATGGCCAAGACATTAGCACTCCCAAAAGACCAACTGGTCAAGCAAGCCCTGAGCCAGATGCAAAACAGCCTGGCAGATAATACGTGGACCGAGCGCCAAAAGCTGGCGCTGACTTGCCGAATTCTGTTCGAACACGGCCATGACTCCGGCCTGGCCGGGCAAATTACCGCACGCGGGCCTGCGCCTGGCACCTACTACACTCAGCAACTGGGCCTGGGTTTTGACGAAATCACCGCCAGCAACCTGCTGCTGGTCAACGAAGACCTGGAAGTGCTCGAAGGTCATGGCATCCCCAACCCGGCCAACCGCTTTCACACCTGGGTGTACCGCGGGCGCCCGGATGTAAACTGCATCATCCATACACACCCCACGCACATTGCCGCGCTGTCGATGCTGGAAGTGCCGTTGCAGGTGTCGCATATGGACCTCTGCCCGCTGTATGAAGATTGCGCGTTCCTGGAGGCCTGGCCCGGCGTGCCGGTGGGCAATGAAGAGGGGGAAATAATCACCACGGCGCTGGGCGACAAGCGCGCCATCCTGCTCTCGCACCACGGCCAGTTGTCCACCGGGGCCAGCATCGAAGAAGCCTGTGTCATTGCGCAGTTGATCGAGCGGGCGGCCAAGTTGCAGTTGCTGGCGATGTCTGCGGGCACCGTCAAGCCGATCCTGCCAGAGCTGGGGCGCGAGGCCCACGACTGGATTTCCAAGCCCAAGCGCCACGGCGCTGCGTTCAATTACTACGCGCGGCAGAATCTGCGTAAACATGCCGATTGCCTGAACTGATCGCCCCCTTTTTTCGACCGGAGTTTTCCCATGTCCAATCCAACTATTCACGGCATCATCGGCTACACCATCACCCCGTTCAGTGCTGATGGCCAGCGTGTTGACTTCGACGCACTCGGGCGTTCTATCGACCGCTTGATCGACAGCGGCATCCACGCTATCGCGCCGCTGGGCAGCACCGGCGAAGGCGCTTACCTGAGCGATGCCGAGTGGGACGAAGTCAGTGCCTACAGCATCGAGAAAGTCGCCAAACGCGTACCGACCATTGTCAGCGTGTCCGACCTGACCACCGCCAAGGCCGTTCGCCGTGCGCGCTATGCCGAGGCGCACGGTGCCGATGTGGTCATGGTGCTGCCCGCCTCATACTGGAAACTCAGCGAAGCGCAAATCCTCGCCCACTACGCCGCAATCGGAGACAGCATCGGCGTGCCGATCATGCTCTACAACAACCCGGCCACCAGCGGTACCGACATGTCGGTGGAGTTGATCCTGCGCATCCTCAAGCAGGTCGACAACGTGACCATGGTCAAGGAGAGCACGGGCGACATCCAGCGCATGCACCAGTTAAAACTGGAGAGTGACGTGCCGTTCTACAACGGCTGCAACCCGCTGGCCCTGGAAGCCTTCGCGGCCGGTGCCAAAGGCTGGTGCACCGCGGCGCCGAACTTGATCCCCCAACTCAATCTGGACCTGTATCAGGCAGTGCTGGCCAATGACTTGAATAAAGCGCGAGAGCTGTTCTACCGACAGTTGCCGTTGCTGCAATTCATCCTCAAGGGCGGGTTGCCGACGACGATCAAGGCCGGGTTGCGCTTGACTGGGTTGGAGGTGGGGGATCCAAGGTTGCCGGTGTTCCCGTTGGGTGAGGCGGGGATCGAGCAACTCAAAACACTTCTGAAATAAACTCAGGGCCTGTGTGGGAGGGGGCTTGCTCCCTCCCACAGTTGAATTGAGTACAGCCTTTAAATAGAGACAAATAGCAATAATTCTCGATATCATTCACGACCTTTCCACCTCGTGCTTCGTCAAGAAGGATATCCATGTCTCGTCCCAAGCCCGACCCGTCGTCGGCCGATGCCTGTCGCGGGTTTTATGCAGATATTCTGTATTTCCTGCGTAAACGCACGGACAACGCCAGCGACGCGGCGGACATGACTCAGGATGTCTTTACCCAGTGGCTGGGCTACCGCGACCGAGCCAAGGTCGAGCAGCCCCGGGCGTTTCTGTTTCAGATGGCGCGCAATCTGTTGCGCGATCACTGGCGCAAACAGAAGGTACGGCACACCGCCCATCCCGATCACGCCGAAATGGATACCGAGCCGGTCACCGACGAACAGCACGACCCCATGGCCGCCGCCCTGCGCCTGCAACGCCTGGAACAGTTGAAAGAAGTCCTCGCCGAACTCTCGCCCCGCCGGCGAGAAGCCCTTATGCTGCACCGCTTCGAAGGCTTGAGCCAGGCACAGATCGCCGAACGCATGGGCATTTCGACCAGCATGGTAGAAAAGCACATTGCCTTGGCCCTGCTGCATTGCAAGCGACGCCTTCAATCCGACCCCGGCACGGAGCAGCCAGAATGAACCGCCTGAGCGACATCGACGCCCTGGACAGCCAAGCGAGCGACTCCATCGACGCCCAGGCCGCCAGTTGGTTTGCACGCAACCGCAACGCTGCCAGCCGTGCCGACCGCAAAGCCTTTGCCGCCTGGCAGGCGGTGCCAGCCCATGCGCGTGCCTATGCCGAATTCGAACAGCTGTGGGCCGACCTGGCCCAGTTGCAACAACTGAACAAACCGCTGCCGCTGGCCAAACGCAAACGCCCCCTCTGGCGCCCAGCCCTTGCGGTGGCCGCTGCCGTGCTGTGCGCCGTGTTGGCGACCCACATCGGCGCGCCCCGCGAGCTGTATCACACCCAGGTCGCCGCTCATGCCAAAGGTATGCGTACCTTGAACCTGCCCGATGGCAGCACCCTGTACGTGAATGCCAACACCCGCATCCGCGTGGACTTCAGCGCCCATCAACGTGTCCTGCATCTGGACAAAGGCCAGCTGTATATCGAAGTGGCGGCCGACAAGGAGCGGCCACTCTACGTGCAAGCCGGCGAGTCGATCATACGGGTGGTGGGCACTGGTTTTGACGTGCGTCGCGGCCAGCAGCAACTGGTGGTGAGCGTTGCCCATGGCCAGGTGGCGTTCGAGCCGGACAGCAAAAGCCCCACCACCCTGCTCGGCGCCCGGCAACGTGCCGCTTACAGCTACGCCAAAGGCACCCTGCAACAACAAACCCTCAGCGCTGAAGAAGTGGCCGATTGGCGCAGCGGGCATTTATCGTTTCGCAATCGCGAACTGGCCAGCCTGATCGACGAGCTGAGCCTGTACCGTCCCCAGGCGCCGTTGCAGGTCAGCAAGGCCGTGGCGCAACTCAAGGTGTCGGGCAACCTGGATGTGAATGACCCCGATGCCCTGCTCAACGCCTTGCCCGCCCTGTTGCCGGTAAAAACCGTGGTCTTGGCCGATGGCAGTGTGAAAATCGAGCCGAGCAAATAGCCTGCACACTGCCACATGAGAATATTTTGCATTCGCATGTGTGGTTTTTTTGGTCTGCCCCGTCTTCCTCCTGTCCGTGTTTGATACGCACACCTTTTTGGCTATTTAGCCGCTCCGGGGGATTTCATGTTTCGCGCGCCTCGCCACGCTTCGCACCTGTTTCTTCGACCCACGCTCCTGGCCACGTGCCTGGCCTTCAGCCTCAACGCCCAGGCCGAGTCGTTCACCCTGCACCTGCCGGCCCAGTCACTGGCCACGTCCCTGAGCCTGGTGGCACAGCAGGCGAAAATCCAGCTGCTGTTCGATGAAAGCCTGCTCAAAAACCTGAAAGCGCCGGCGCTCGATGGTGACTACACCGCGGAAGTAGCGATTCGCTCCCTGCTGAAAAACGGCGAGTTCACCCTGATCAAGGTCGGCAGCACCTACGTAGTGCGCCCCGATGAGGGCAAGGCCACCAGCAGCACCGCGATCCAGCTGGACACGCTGAGCGTGATCGGCACCGGCAACGAAGTGAACGCCGGCACCGTCAACCGCTCCACCCTGACCCAGGCCGATATCGACCGCTACCAGTCCAATAACATTCCGAGCCTGTTGCAGACCCTGCCCGGTGTCAGCCAGGGCGGCTCGCTCAAACCTGGCGGGCAGACCATCAACATCCGTGGTTTCGGCGATGCCGAAGACGTGCCGTTGACCGTGGACGGCGCCACCAAGACCGGCTTTGAGCGCTACCAGCAAGGCACGGTGTTTATCGAACCCGAGCTGATCAAGCGCATCGAAGTGGAAAAAGGCCCCAACTCGCCGTTCACCGGCAATGGCGGCTTCGGCGGCACCGTCAACATGATCACCAAGGACGCCCCGGACCTGCTCCAGGACGGTCGCAACAGCGGCGCGATGCTCAAATACGGCTACTCCAGCAATGATCATGAACAGGTCTACAGCGGTGCCGTGTATGGCCGCACCGACGATGGCCGTTTCGACGCCCTGGCCTACCTGACCCAACGCGACGGCGGCGATATGAAGGTGGCCGCCAAGTTGCCCAACGACAACAACGAGTACCCGATCAACCCCCAGCGCTTGCCCAACAGCGCGCAGGATGTGGACGGCAAGTTGTTCAAGGTCAACGCGTACTTCACCGATGAGCAGAGTGTCGGCCTGTCGTACTCGCGTTCTCACAGCAACCGCTGGACACCGTTTTCCGCCGCGAGCTACCCGACGCCGCCCACCCAGTTCAACATCGACCGCTACGGCTACGAAGGGGCGTTGAAGCGTTTCCTCGCGCACCGCGATACGGTCGATACCACCTGGTCGGGCAAGTATCACTACCAGCCGCTGGATAACCCGCTGGTGGACCTCACTGTCAAATACTCCCAGTCCAATACCGAACAGACCGACGAGCGTGACGCTACCGCGTTTTTCCAACTCGCTACCGGCGGGCGCAAGATGGACACCGCCTACACCGACAAAAACCTCGACATCCGCAACGTCAGCTTGTTCGACACCGGGCCCTTGCAGCACGCGGTGACCGTCGGCGGGCAGATCCGCAAGCACATCCGCGAAACCGAAATGTGGATGCCCGGCACCACCTACAACACGCCGCGCTACAACTATGGGCACTTCCAGCCGGGCTTCATGCCCCAAGGTAAGGTCGATACCAACAGCTTCTTTATCCAGGACGCGGTCACCCTGGGCGACGTGACGATCACGCCGTCGCTGCGCTATGACCACGTGCGCAATCGCGGCGAGGGCAACGATGCGCCCTACTACAACAACCCCGACCCCGCGGTTGGCCACGATTACAGCGACCGCACCTACACCGGCTGGTCGCCACGCCTGGCGCTGTTCTGGACCGTGACGCCGAATGTGGGGTTGTTCGCCAACTGGAGCCAGACCTGGCGCGCCCCGGTGATCGACGAACAATATGAAGTACAGGGCCTGGGCAGCCGCACCGCCACCAGCGTGGACCTGGACCCGGAGCGCATCACCTCGATCACCCTGGGCAACATCACCAACTTCGACAACCTGTTGGTCCAGGACGATAACCTGCAACTGCGCACTACCCTGTTCCACAACAAGATCGAAGACGAAATCTTCAAGGCCACCGGCGTGGGCTGCCAGAACCAGGCCATCAACGGCGGCAGCATCTCCTCAGCGTGCCCGCCGGGGCCGATGTCCAACTATCGCAATATCGGTGGCATGACCATCAAGGGTGTCGAACTCGAATCGATCTATAACTCCACCTACCTGTTTGGTTCGGTATCGTTTGCCTATGCCAAGGGCCAGCACCAGGGCGCCTACACCAACCCCTGGGGCCCGGATGTGGCGGCACGGGATATCCCGCCGACCAAATGGGTGCTGGTACTGGGCACCAACATCCCGGCCTGGGATGCCCAGGTGGGCTGGATGGGTCAATTCATCGGCGCTACCGACCGCTTGCCCAGCGACAAATACTCCGGTGGCCCGGGCTCCGGCGTGGGTGATTTGTTCTTCGACCAGTACGGCAACAAGCGTTACAACACCCAGGGCCTGTTCGCCAAATGGAAACCGCAGCAGGCTTACCTCAAAGGCACCGAGGTGAACTTCACGGTGGACAACCTGTTCAACGAAAACTTCCGCCCTGCGTTGAGCGGCGACCGCGCCTATACCAAGGGGCGCGATGCGAAGATCAGCGTGACGCGATTCTTCTGACCACACACGCATTCCAAATGTGGGAGCTGGCTTGCCTGCGATAGCCGTGGTACAGCCACCATCATCATCGCAGGCAAGCCAGCGCCCACAGGGAACGCGCTCACTTCAGGCCAGGTAGCCATCCCCGCGCAGCAGGGTTTCCAGGCAGTGCTCAGTGATGTGGTAGAACGCCTTGAGCTCCTGGATTTTCACCAGCAACTGCGCGTTGTCCAAAGGCTGCGCACGCTTGACCGCAAGAATCATCTTGTTCTTGTTGGTGTGCTCCAGCGAGATGAACTCGAACACCTTGGTCTCGTAGCCACAGGCTTCCAGGAACAACGCACGCAAGCTGTCGGTGACCATTTCTGCCTGCTGGCCCAGGTGCAGGCCGTATTGCAGCATCGGCTTGAGCAGCGCCGGGCTCTGGATCTGCAGGCGGATCTGCTTGTGGCAGCATGGCGAGCACATGATGATCGACGCGCCGGAGCGGATGCCGGTATGGATCGCGTAATCGGTGGCGATGTCGCAGGCATGCAGGGCGATCATCACGTCCAGCTCGCTCGGCGCCACACTGCGTACATCCCCGCATTTGAATACCAGCCCCGGGTGCTCCAGGCGTGCGGCAGCACTGTTGCACAGGGTGACCATGTCTTGGCGCAATTCAACACCGGTAACCTCGCCCTCGGCCTTGAGGGTATTGCGCAGGTAATCATGGATGGCGAAGGTCAGGTAGCCCTTGCCCGAGCCAAAATCGGCAACGCGCACCGGTTGGTCGAGTTTCAACGGCGACGACGTCAGCGCATGGCTGAACACTTCGATGAACTTGTTGATCTGCTTCCACTTGCGCGACATCGATGGAATCAGTGCCTGCCTGGCATCGGTCACCCCAAGATCGGCGAGAAACGGCCGGCTCAGGTCGAGGTAGCGGTTCTTCTCACGGTTATGCTCGGCCGACGGTGCTTCGCGCAGTTGTTGCGGTTTGCTTTTGAACAGCGAGCTTTTGTTCTTCTTGCTGTATTCCAGCTGGGCTTCGTCAGTCAGCGACAGCAAGTGCGCGTTCTTGAATGACGCAGGCAACAGCTCGGCAATCACCGCCACGCCGTCGGCCGAGGGGAAATTCTTGGTGATGTCGCGGGTCTTGTAGCGGTACACGAAGGACAGGCACGGCTGGTCTTTGACGGTGACCGGCTTGATGATCAGCCGTTGCAGCTCGGCTTCCTCACCGACGTACTTGGCCAGCACCAGCTTGATAAAGGCGTTTTGCGCAAGGCTTGCGCTCAGCAATTGGATGAACTGGGCGTGATGATCCGGCGCAGGGTTGGCGGGTTGAGCGGTGACGGACATGAGCAAAAACGCCTCGGGCAAAGAATGCCGGGCATTTTAGGGGGGATAACCCTCAACGGCACGGAGTTATTTGACCAATGGTCAGTTCCAGCAGCCACAGTAGATCCAAATGTGGGAGGGGGCTTGCCCCCGATATAGGTGGATCAGCCAACAGATTCATTGACTGGTGCATCGCCATCGGGAGCAAGCCCCCTCCCATATTTGGAACTGAGTTGGCCGGGCTATTCGAGTACCACCAGGCGATTGGGCAGCTCATTGCGCGTTTGCGTCACCGGCACATGCACCTTGAGCAACTCGCCGCACGCCTCGATGCACGCAATAAACCCGGCCAGCGTCTGCCCCTGTTTCACCTGCTGGGTGAACGTCTTGACGATGGCGTCCCAACTGCTGTCATCCAGGCGTTTGGAAATGCCGTCATCGACGAGGATCTCCACGTAGCGTTCCGCCTCGCTGACAAATATCAGCACGCCAGTACTGCCCAACGTGTGATGCAGGTTCTGCTCCAGAAACTGCCGACGCGCCAGGTTAGAGGCGCGCCAGTGGCGTACGGAGCGGGGAATCAGGCGGGTGGTGACCTTGGGCAAGCGAAACACCAGGCACAACACAATAAACGTCGCCCATTGCGCCAACAGCAAGGTGTACATGGTCAGGTAGCCCGACAAATAATGCACCACGCCCGGTACCACCAACGCGATCAGGCTGGCCCACAGCAACGGGATGTAGGCGTAGTCGTCGGCACGCGCCGCCAGCACGGTCACCAGTTCTGCGTCGGTGTTTTTTTCGACCCGGGCAATTGCTTCGGCGACTTGGCGCTGCTCATGTTCAGTCAGTAATGCCATGGTTGTAGATGCTCTTTTCTCGTTATTGTCATTACCAGCCGCCCGAAGCCCCGCCACCGCCGAAGCCACCACCGCCGCCACGGAAACCACCGCCACCGCCGCCCCCACCACCGCCACGTCCGCTGCTGCTGAGAATGGCCAGCAGGATAGCGCCTACCGGCAAGCCCATGCGATTGCACAGCCACAACACGCCGATCAGCAGAATAAACAGGCCGATGGAAAAACCGGGGTTATCCTTGGCGAAATTCGCATCCGCCACATGGGCGGGCACCGCCAGGGGCTCACCGCCCACCACCTGGATCATCGCCGCCACGCCGTCGCTGATGCCCTGGCTGAAATTGCCGGTCTTGAACTTGGGCAGGATCACCTGGTTGATGATCACCCAGGACTGCGCATCCGTCAGCACGCCTTCCAGGCCGTAACCGACTTCGATGCGCAATTGGCGCTCATCACGGGCAACGATCAACAGCGCGCCGTTGTCCTTGCCCTTCTGGCCGATGCCCCATGCGCGCCCCAATTGATAACCGTAGTCTTCAATCGGGACGCCCTGCAGGTCGGGCACGGTGACCACCACAAGCTGGTCACCGGAGGTCTGCTCCAGCGCCTGCAGCTGTTGAGTGAGCTGCTGGCGCGTTGCCGGGTCGATCATCTGGGCGTTGTCCACCACCCGCCCGGTCAGTGCCGGGAAGGTCAGGGCCGCCTGGGCCATGCCCATGCAGGCCAGTAGCCAGAATGCCAGGCCTATCCGTAATAAACGCATCGACACCTCAAGGCAGCGTTATTTGAATTTCACCTGCGGCGCCTTGTCGGCATCGGCGCTGGTGGCTTCAAACGTGGCGCGGATCGGCAAGTCGCTGTACATCACGCTATGCCACAGACGGCCCGGGAAAGTACGGATTTCGGTGTTGTACGCCTGCACGGTCTGGATGAAATCACGACGGGCCACGGCGATACGGTTCTCGGTGCCTTCAAGCTGGGATTGCAAGGCCAGGAAGTTCTGGTTGGCCTTGAGGTCCGGGTAACGCTCGGACACTACCATCAAACGGCTGAGTGCGCCGCTCAAGCCATCCTGGGCTTGCTGGAACTGCTTGAGTTTTTCCGGGTTGTCGAGGGTGCTGGCGTCCACCTGGATCGAGGTGGCCTTGGCCCGCGCTTCGATCACGGCGGTGAGGGTCTCCTGTTCGTGGGCGGCATAGGCCTTCACCGTTTCCACCAGGTTGGGGATCAGGTCGGCGCGGCGTTGATACTGGTTCTGCACCTGGCCCCAGGCCGCCTTGGCCTGTTCGTCCAGGGTCGGGATGTTATTGATGCCGCAACCGCTCAGTACGGTGCTGATCAATAGCAAAGCCGCGGCCTTGAAGCCCCAACGGTAAGTCTGTGCTGCTTGCATGGTGTTTCTCCTGCCCAATCTTGATGGAATTTGACGACTAACCCTATAAACCACGCGCTTGGGGCATAATCCGCCACCACTGGAATGCATCGAGCCAATCAGCTACAAAGATGCCCAGCGCGAAAAAGAGTTCAGAGTGTGCTGCATTTATCTGAACAACACCCGAACAACAATAGACGTTCCCCACATTTTGGCCGACAGCATGCGTTTAATGCTGCGCAGTAGCCGAAAAAGGATATTCATGAAAAAGCTGTGTTTGCTCGGCCTTGTTGCCACGCTGGCCACCCACCCCGTCTGGGCAGAAACAAAGCCTGCTGCGCTTAAAGACAAGGACGCCTTCGTCAGCGACCTGCTCAAGCAAATGACCCTGGACGAAAAGATCGGCCAATTGCGCCTGATCAGCATCGGCCCGGAAATGCCCCGCGAGATGATCCGCAAGGAAATCGCCGCTGGCCGCATCGGTGGCACCTTCAACTCCATCACTCGCCCGGAAAACCGTCCGATGCAGGACGCGGCCATGCGCAGTCGCTTGAAGATCCCGATGTTCTTCGCCTATGACGTGATCCACGGCCACCGCACCATTTTCCCGATCAGCCTGGCCCTGGCCTCCAGCTGGGACATGGACGCCATCGGCCGCTCCGGGCGCATCGCCGCCCAGGAAGCCGCTGCCGACAGCCTCGACATCACCTTCGCGCCGATGGTCGATATCTCCCGCGACCCGCGCTGGGGCCGTACCTCCGAAGGTTTCGGCGAAGACACCTACCTGGTCTCGCGGATTGCCGAAGTCATGGTCAAGGCGTTCCAGGGCGCAAGCCCGGCGAATGCCGACAGCCTGATGGCCAGCGTCAAGCACTTCGCCCTGTATGGCGCGGTGGAAGGCGGGCGCGACTACAACGTGGTCGACATGAGCCCGGTCAAGATGTACCAGGACTACCTGCCGCCCTACCACGCGGCGATCAAGGCCGGTTCCGGCGGCGTGATGGTCGCGTTGAACTCGATCAACGGGGTGCCCGCCACCGCCAACACCTGGCTGATGAACGACCTGCTGCGCAAGGACTGGGGCTTCAAGGGCCTGACCGTCAGCGACCACGGCGCGATCTTCGAGTTGATCAAGCACGGCGTGGCCAAGGACGGGCGCGAAGCCGCCAAGCTGGCGATCAAGGCCGGCATCGACATGAGCATGAACGACTCGCTGTACGGCAAGGAATTGCCCGGCCTGCTCAAGTCCGGCGAGATCGAACAGAGCGACATCGACAATGCCGTGCGCGAAGTGCTCGGCGCCAAGTACGACATGGGCCTGTTCAAGGACCCGTACCTGCGCATCGGCAAGGCCGAGGATGACCCGGTCGACACCTACGCCGACAGCCGCCTGCACCGCGCCGAGGCCCGCGACATTGCGCGCCGTAGCCTGGTGTTGCTGAAAAACCACAACGACACCCTGCCGCTGAAAAAATCCGCGACCATCGCCCTGGTCGGCCCGCTGGCCAAGGCGCCGATCGACATGATGGGCAGTTGGGCGGCTGCCGGCCGACCTGCGCAATCAGTGACCCTGCTCGACGGCATGAACGCCGTGATCGGCGAAAAGGGCAAAGTGATCTATGCCCGCGGTGCCAACATCACCGGCGACAAGGCGGTGCTCGACTACCTCAACTTCCTCAACTTCGATGCTCCGGAAGTGGTGGATGACCCACGCCCTGCCCAAGTATTGATCGACGAAGCGGTGAAAGCGGCGAAGAACGCCGACGTCATCGTCGCGGCCGTGGGCGAATCCCGTGGCATGTCCCACGAGTCGTCGAGCCGTACCGACCTGAACATCCCGCAAAGCCAGCGCGACCTGATCAAGGCCCTCAAGGCGACCGGCAAGCCGTTGGTGCTGGTGCTGATGAACGGCCGCCCGCTGTCGATTCTCGAAGAGAACCAACAGGCTGACGCGATCCTGGAAACCTGGTTCGCAGGTACCGAAGGCGGCAACGCCATCGCCGACGTGCTGTTCGGGGACTACAACCCGTCGGGCAAGCTGCCGATCACCTTCCCGCGTTCGGTAGGGCAGATTCCCACCTACTACAACCACCTGACCATTGGCCGGCCGTTCACCCCAGGCAAGCCGGGCAACTACACCTCGCAGTACTTCGATGACACCACAGGTCCCCTGTTTCCCTTTGGCTATGGCCTGAGCTACACCCAGTTCAGCCTGTCGGACATGGCACTGTCGTCCACCACCCTGAACAAGACCGGCAAGCTCGACGCCAGCGTCACCGTGAAGAACACCGGCAAGGTCGATGGCGAAACCGTGGTGCAGTTGTATATCCAGGATGTGGCCGGCTCGATGATCCGCCCGATCAAGGAGCTGAAGAACTTCCAGAAGGTCATGCTCAAGGCCGGCGAAGCGCGCACGCTGCATTTCACCATCACCGAGGACGACTTGAAGTTCTACAACGCCCAGCTCAAGTTCGCGGCGGAACCGGGTGAGTTCAATGTGCAGATCGGGCTGGATTCCCAGGATGTGCAGCAGCAGACCTTTGAACTGCTCTAACGCCTGACGCGGTCAAAAATGTGGGAGGGGGCTTGCTCCCGATAGCAGTGGGTCAGTCAATGAATCTGTTAACTGAAACACCGCCATCGGGAGCAAGCCCCCTCCCACATTTGACCTCATTGTTCTTGTTAGCCGCGCCGGTCGAGCAGATTGACCACCAACCGATCAATCCACCCCCACACCCGCTGCTTCACCCGCTTCCACAACGGCCGCGCCTTCCAGGCCTCCAGGCTCACCACCTGGCTTTGGGCAAAATCCGCTTCGAAACTGCCCACCACCGCCGCCGTCAATCCCGGGTCCAACGCTTCGAGGTTGGCTTCCAGGTTGAAGCGCAAATTCCAGTGGTCGAAATTGCACGAGCCAATGCTGACCCAATCGTCCACCAGCACCATCTTCAGGTGCAAAAAGCACGGCTGGTATTCAAAAATCTGCACGCCTGCACGCAGCAGACGCGGGTAATAACGATGGCCGGCGTAGCGTACTGACGGGTGATCGGTACGGGGCCCGGTGAGCAGCAAACGCACATCCACCCCGCGCCCTGCCGCCCGGCGCAAGGCACGACGCACGCTCCAGGTCGGCAGAAAATAGGGAGTCGCCAGCCAGATACGCCCTTTGCTGCTGTTCAACGCGCGAATCAACGACTGCAGGATATCGCGGTGCTGACGAGCGTCGGCGTACGCCACGCGACCAAGCCCAGGGCCCGTCGCTGGCACTTTCGGCAAGCGCGGCAAACCGAAATGGGTCGCCGGTTTCCATTCACGGCGCGCGGCGTTAGCGTGCCATTGCCGGTCGAACAGGGCCTGCCAGTCCAGTACCAGCGGGCCGCTGATCTGCACCATCACTTCATGCCAATCGGCGCTGTCTTGCCCCGGCGTCCAGAACTCATCGGTGACGCCCGTACCACCGACCACGGCAACGCGCTGGTCGATCAGCAGCAGCTTGCGGTGGTCGCGATACAGGTTGCGCATCCAGCGCCGCCAATTCAGGCGGTTGTAAAAACGCAGCTCCACGCCGGCGTCGGTCAAGCGCTTGCGCAGCCCAAGGGTAAACGCCAGGCTGCCGTAGTCATCGAACAAGCAGCGCACCTGCACCCCACGTTCGGCGGCCAGCACCAGCGCCTGCACCATCGCGTCGGCACAGGCGCCGGCTTCGACCAGATACAGCTCAAGATCCACCTGCTGCTCGGCCCGGGCGATGCCCACCAGCATCTGCGGGAAGAAACTCGGCCCGTCGATCAGCAGTTCGAATTGATTGGCGCTGCGCCACGGGAACACTGCGCCACTCATGTCAGCGCGCCGTGAAGATCAGTACCGCACCCACCGGCACCGACAAACTGATCGACTTGAGCCCCGCCGCCTTGCGCAACGCCGCCACACCCGGCGCCAGATCGAAGTCCTCGGCGTGCAACACCACAGGCTCCAGGGTCACCACCTGGAAACGTCGCTCATCCAGGCGCGTGGCAAGCAATTCGGCGCTGTAGGTCTGGGTCTTGCCGTGCAGGGTGACGCTCAGCGGCAGGCGCAACTCCAGTTGCGCGCCGGACGCCAGGTCGTTGATCGGTTGCAGATTGATCTGTGCGCTGATCAATGCGTCGGGAAAGGCCTTGATCTGGAACAGCTCTTTGCGCATGCGCTCATCGCGCAGCGGGATGCCGCTGTTGATCGACTCCATCTCCACTTGCAACTGCGCCGCGCCTTTGGCATCGACTTTGCCGTGCAGCACCAGGAAGCGGTGGACTTCAGCAACCTCTGTGTTTTTGGTGGTGACGAAAGACAGGCGCGAGGATTCGTTATCCAGGTACCAATCGGCGTGGGCAGGCACGGTGGCGCAGGTCAGCAGGGCGAAGACCAGAGGTTTGACATTGAACATAAAGACTCATGGGGCAAAAAACCTGGGCGAACATTAAGCGCAATCTCACGAACGGCGCAAATCCATTGTGGGAGCTGGCTTGCCTGCGATGGCGGTGTGCCAGGCGAGAAATGGTTGACTGATACATCGCCATCGCAGGCAAGCCAGCTCCCACAGGGTTTTGCGGTGTTTTTAATCCAGCGTTCGCTGAACTTCGCACACCGCCTGTTCAAGGCTGGCCATATGCAAATTCAACACCCGCTCCACCGGCGCCTGATGCATGGGCCAATGCAACGCCATGCTCCCCACCAACCGACCATTGGCGCGCACCGGCAACGCCACCGCCCGAATCAGGAAGGGCAAACGCACCGGGTATTCCCAATAGCCCTCGGTACGCTGGCCGAACCCCTGGTGCTGGGTTTGCTCGCAAGCATGGCTTTGCTCATCGGCGGCCACACGATCGCGACACGCCAGCCGTTGCACTTCATCAAGGGGCAACTGCGTCAGGCATGCCTTGCCCATCGCCGAGTGAAACAGGCTGGCGTACTGACCGACGATCTGGCAGTTGTTCGGGTAGAGCTTGCGCAACACGCCGGGAATCGCGCTTTCCATGACTTCCAGGCGCTCGCCGTCGAAACACGACAAGTCCACCACCAAACCCGTGCGCTCGCTGAGCTCCAATAACCAGGGCGCCGCACTTTCCACCACCTGGCGCTTGAAGCGTTGCTGGGTATCGCCGAACAAACGCCGAGCGCGCAGGCGGTAACGCCGATCGCTCAGGCCGCGGTAGACCCAGCCCTGATCCTGCAAGGTCAGTAACATGCGCGACACCGTGGCCTTGGGCAGCCGCGTAAGGTAGTGCAGTTCTTCCAGCCCAAGGGCCTGGTGCTCGCCCAGCAACTCGACGATTGCCAGTGCGCGCTCAACCGAGCGTACCGTGCCTGTCTCCATGTTCGATCTCCCTGTTGCTGGTGGATGATCTGTTTTACACAGCAAGATACAGGCCCGGTCGCAGGTCAGGTGGTGGTGGCAATGCACGCCGGCGGCCGGCGTTGCACCCATTGAGTCAGCTGTTCATGGGCAAATGCCAGTTGCAACACGGCTCGGTCGGCCTGGGCCGGGCCGATGACTTGCAGGCCCATGGGCAGCCCTTGGGGGTTGAAGCCCACCGGGATGCTCATGCTCGGCAAACCGGCGAGTGTCGGGCCGATCACCACTTCCATCCAGCGGTGATAGGTGTCCATTTCGCGCCCGCCAACGAGGCGTGGCCAAGGCTGTTGTGCATCGAAAGGGAACACTTGGGCGGTGGGCAACAGCAGAAAATCGTAACGCTCAAACAACTTGGCCAGGGCCCGATACCACTCGCTGCGATCCACCGACGCCTGGTACACCTGCTGGGCACTCAGGCCCTGGCCGCCCTCCACTTCCCATTGCGCTTCGGGCTTGAGCAATGCGCGTTTTCGCGGGTTGGCGTAGGCCGCGCCGAGGTTGCCGTGCACCAGCCAATGGCGGTGTACCAGCCAGCAACGCCACAGGCGCGCCAGGGAAAAGTCCGGCTGGCAGCTTTGCACCTCGCAGCCCAGCGTGGCGAAATCATCGAGTGCCGCCTCGCACAGGCTCAGCACGCCGTCTTGCATCGGCAGATAACCGTTGTAGTCACCCAGCCAACCCAGGCGCGTGCCTTTGAAGTCGCGCTGTAACGACTGGCCCAGCATCGCGGGATCGTCCTGGGATGACAAGGGCACACGGGGGTCGTAACCGGCCTGGATGCTCAGCAGCCGCGCTACATCCGTGACACTGCGCCCCATCGGGCCTTCGGTGCCCAGTTGCTGCACAAACAGCTCCGGCATCGGCCCGTGGGGCACGCGGCCCTGGGACGGGCGCAAGCCGAACACGTTATTGAACGCCGCCGGGTTGCGCAGCGAGCCCATCATGTCGCTGCCATCGGCCACCGGCAACATCCGCAACGCGAGGGCCACCGCTGCCCCGCCGCTGCTGCCGCCGGCCGTCAGGCGTGGGTCATAGGCATTGCCGGTGGTGCCGAACAGCGTGTTGTAGGTGTGGGACCCCAGGCCAAACTCCGGCACGTTGGTCTTGCCGATGATGATCGCGCCACTGGCGCGCACCCGCGCCACGCTGATGGCGTCTTCGCTGGGCACGTGCTCGGCAAACAACGGTGAGCCCAAGGTGGTACGCAAACCTTGGGTCGCCGCCAGATCTTTGATGGCCTGGGGCATGCCATGCATCCAACCGCGGGATTGACCCTGGTACAGCTCACGGTCGCAGGCCCTTGCCTCGGCCAGCACAACCTCGCTGTCGCGCAACGACACCAACGCATTCACACGGGGGTTGAAACGCTGGATCTGCGCCAGGTACGCCTGCATCACCTCTTCGCACGATACCTGCCGCCCATGGATCGCCTGCGAAAGTTGCGTGGCATCCCAATCGACAATACTCAAGGCTTCACCTCTCTGGAAAACGGCAGCGGTTTGCTCGCTCGTGGTGCCTCGCGCATGCAATAAGTGCCGAGCAGCGTCAGCACGCACGCGAACAATACGTAGAACGACGGCGCCACCGGCGTGCCCAGCACCTTACTCAACCAGGTCACGATCAACGGCGCAAAACCGCCGAACACCATCACCGCCACGTTATAGGCCACTGACACGCCGGTCGAGCGCACCTCGATGGGAAACTGTTCAGCCAACGCCGTCGGCGCCGGGCCGAAGAACCCGCCAATGGCCGTGCACAGCATTACCTGCATCACCAGCAAGCGCTCGATGGACGGCGCGGCAGCCACCCATACATACAACGGGTAGACCATCACGAAGAACGCCAGAGTGAAGGCCATCAACACCGGTCGCCGCCCCAAGCGATCCGAGAGCAGGCCGGACAAGGGAATCACCACGGTCATCAGCGCCACCGCAAACATCTGCACCATCAGCACCTGGTCCAACGGCAGGCCGAGATTCTTGTGGGCGAAGGTCGGCATGTTCACCAACACCACATAGAACGACACCGTCGCCCCGCACGCCAGGCCCATGGACACCAGGATGCTGCGCCTATGTTCACGCAGCACCTGCATCAGGCTCGGCGCCGGGCCGGTAGCGTTTTTACGCGCCTGGATAAACTCTTCCGGGTCCTCCATGTGCCGCCGGATCCACAACCCCACCGGGCCGATCAGCAAGCCCAGCACAAACGGCAGGCGCCAGCCCCACAGGTCGAGGGTTTCGGGGGAGAAGAAGTGCGTGACCAGCGCCACCATCGCCGCACCACCAAACACCGCCAGGCACTGCCCCACCAATTGCCAGGAACCATACAAGCCCTTGCGATGGGCCGGTGCGCTCTCCACCAGAAACGCCGTGGCGCTGGCATATTCACCGCCCGTGGCAAACCCCTGAAGCATCCGCGCCACCACAATCAGCAACGGCGCGCCCATACCGATGGCGGCGTAGTTGGGGGCGAAGGCGATCAGCGCGATAGACACGGTCATCAGCCGAATAATCAATTGCATCGCGGCTTTGCGGCCTTTGCGGTCGGCGTAGATACCCAACAGGATCCCGCCCACCGGCCGCATGAAAAAGCCCACGCCAAAGGTGGCCAGGGCCATCAGCAGCGAAGCGTATTCATCCTCCGACGGGAAAAACTGCCGGGCGATGATGCTGGCGAGAAAGCCGTAGACGATGAAGTCATACCATTCCAGTGCATTGCCGATCACGGCGGCCACCACTTGGCGGGTGCGCGAGACGCCTGGTTTTAAAGTCTGCATGAGGAGCACTCCATTCAACCGATAAGGGAAAGGGTCCAGCGGCAGAAAAAAGTGCGGTCGTCAGGCAGGCTTGAGCCAGCTCTCGGCCAACGCGCCCCAATAGGCGGCGCCGGTCAGCAGGATGTCGTCGTTGAAGTCATAGGCGGGGTTATGCACCATCGGCCGCGACACGCCGTTGCCGATAAACAGGTAACTGCCGGGGCAGCGTTGCAGCATCCAGGCGAAGTCTTCACTGCCCATCAGCGTGCGAGTGTTGCCGTCCACCGCATCGGCGCCGAGCAAGGCCACACCGACCTGGCGAGCGAATTCGGTTTCTTCGCCATGGTTGACCAGCACCGGGTAGGCCGGACGGTGCTCGATCTGCACGGTGCAGCCGAAGCTGGCGGCCTGGGTGTTGATGATAGCGTTGACCCGCTCCAGCATCTGTTCGCGCACCTTGGGGTTGAGTGCACGCAGGCTCAGGCGCAGCAAGGCTTGCTGGGGAATCACGTTGGCGGCCTGGCCGGCTTGCAGCGCACCGACCGTAACCACGGCGGCTTCCTGGGTATCGATATTGCGCGCTACTACCGTCTGCAAGGCCATGACCATACTCGCTGCAGCCACCAGTGGATCGACCGTGAGGTGCGGCATGGAACCGTGGCCGCCGACGCCTTCAAGGGTGACAGTGAGCAAGTCCTGGGACGCCATCATCGGGCCAACTCTTAATCCCAAATGCCCAGCCGGCAAGCCCGGCATATTGTGCATGCCGAACAGGCCGTCACACGGGAAGCGCTCCAGCAAACCATCCGCCAACATCGCCTCGGCACCGCCCTGGCCTTCTTCGGCGGGTTGAAAAATCAGATTCAGGGTGCCGTCGAATTGCCGGGTCGCCGCCAGGTAGCGGGCAGCGCCGAGCAGCATGGTGGTGTGGCCGTCATGCCCGCAGGCGTGCATGCAACCGGCGTGCTGGCTGGTGTAGGCCGCACCGGTATTTTCGATGATGGGCAAGGCGTCCATATCGGCACGAATACCCAGCGTGCGCGAACTGCTGCCATTGCGCAGCACGCCGACCACACCGGTTTTGCCAATGCCGGTATGCACCTCATACCCCCAATCCCGCAGGGACTGCGCGACCAGCGCTGAGGTGCGGTTCTCTTCAAAGCCGAGTTCGGGATGGGCGTGGATATCGTGGCGCACAGCGTGCAAGTCGCTGGCGACATCGCTGAGCCAATCCAGAATGTGCTGGTGTGGGCGCATGGTGATTCTCCTCACAGGCGGGTGGTCCCGTTCTTGTTGGCGACACATCGACAGCTAAGCGCGATGTGGGGCTGAGGACAATCAAAGGTGGTTCCACCCTGTGGAACCTCAGGGCCGGTTCTTTTTCCGAGAACCCACGCAGATAATCTAAATGTGGGAGCTGGCTTGCCTGCGATGACGGCGGCACAGGCACCAGTGATGTTGGCTGACCTGACGCTATCGCAGGCAAGCCAGCTCCCACAGGGGAATTTGGGTGTGTCAGGGGTTGAGGCGGCAGCCTTGACGGTCGCCCAACCACCGCGCCGTATGCGTACGCCCCAACCCACTCGCCGTCACTTCACTGCGCTCCGGCGTGTCGATCAACGCACTGGTCGGCACGTACTGCTTCACATACCCACGGCAATACTGCGCCGGGTTGTTCTCCACATACCGACACGAGCAATACTCCTTGGCCGTGTACGCCGCGATGATGTCGGGGAAGGCTTGCAGGTTGACGCGCTCGTGCCATACCCAACCCAATAGGGCCAGCAACAGCAGTAGCAGCAGGCTGGTAAATGGCCGACGACGAATCATGACCGCACCGCCGCCAGCACGCGCTTGAGCAGTTCGTTGTGGCGGTAGCTGCCATCGCGGTCATCGCCGTAGCGCACGATCACCAAGTGCTCGTCGGGCAGTACAAACAGTGCCTGGCCCCAGTGCCCCAGCGCAGCGAAGGTGTCGGTCGGCGCGTCGGGCCAGGGTTGGGGCGTACCCTTGTTGAGCCACCAGTGGCCGCCCGGTACCGCTTCATCCTGGCCGGCTTTGTATTTGTCGAAAGGCCGCCGATTGAAAGCCACCCACTCTTTGGGCAGCAACTGTTGCTCACCCCAGCGCCCATCCCGTGCCATCAGCAGCCCGACCCGCGCCAGATCGCGAGCAGTGAGGTAGGCGTAGGACGAGGCAACAAAGGTTTCGTCGGCATCGGTTTCCCACGTCGCGTTGCGAATGCCCAATGGCTTGAACAGCGCATCCCACGGATAGCTCATGTACGCCTGGTGGCCGAGCATCCCTTTAAGCGCAGCGGACAGAATATTGCTGTCGCCACTGGAATAACGGAACGCCTGGCCGGGCTCGGCGGCGGCTTCGGTATCGGCGGCAAATTGCGCCATATCGTCACGCCCACGGGTATAGAGCATCGCCACAACAGAAGACTTCAACGGGGCGTATTCATAGTCCTCCTGCCAATCCAGCCCCGAAGCCCAATGGAGCAAGTCGGCCATGCTCACCTTGGGGTGCTGCTTCATTGGCGGGTAAAAACGTGCGGCCGGGTCGGTGAGCTTGAAACGGTTTTCGCCGTAGGCCACGCCGAGCACAGTGGCCATCAGGCTTTTGCTCACCGACCAGGTCAGGTGCGGCGTGCTGGCGGTGGTTGGCGCGGCGTAGCGTTCGTAGATGATTTCGCCGTCACGAATGACCAGCAGCGCGTCGGTACGAATGCCTTTGCGGGTGGTGTCGTCACGGGTTGGGAAAGCATAGGCGTTCAGAGCATCGACAGCAGGACCTTCAAGTGACGTGCCCGTGGCCCATTCTTTTTCGGGCCAGGTTTCAGCGCGGACGGTAGCGGTGACTAAAAGCACAATAACGCACAGCAGGCCTCGGACCATGGGCACGAACTCAAGGGGGCATTCAAGCCCGCGAGCCTAGCGCAGACCAATGACAGATTTGCTACACGGGGGCTGTCACCCAACCGTCACCGTAAGTTCATGGAGATGACACCGAGGCTACATAGCCTGACTTTGGACAACAAAGTCGACTGGCCGCAACCTGGCCGGCACCCGGAGACTCGCTATGACTCAGATCGCCCGCATCAGCGACAAAGGCAATGAACGCCGTCTGCAAGCCGAACGCCTGGTGGGCGCCAAGGCCTTGCAGGAAGCCCAGGCCCTGCGGTTCAACGTGTTCAGCGGCGAGTTCAACGCCAAGCTGAAAGGCGCGGAACTGGGCCTGGACATGGATGACTATGATGTTCACTGCAGCCACATCGGCGTGCGGGACTTGAACAGCGGTCGACTCGTCGCCACCACCCGTCTGCTCGACCACCAGGCCGCCAGCACTTTGGGCCGGTTCTACAGCGAAGAAGAATTCAGCCTGCATGGCTTGCTGCACTTGCAAGGCCCGATCCTGGAAATCGGTCGCACCTGCGTCGACCCGGCTTACCGCAACGGCGGCACCATCGCGGTGCTCTGGGGCGAACTGGCCGAAGTGCTCAACCAGGGCAGCTACAGCTACCTGATGGGCTGCGCGAGCATCCCGATGCACGATGGCGGCATTCAGGCCCACGCAATCATGCAGCGCTTGCGCGAGCGCTACCTGTGCAACGAACACCTGCGCGCCGAGCCGAAAAAGCCACTGCCGGCCCTGGACTTGCCGTCCAACGTCATCGCCGAAATGCCACCGCTGCTCAAAGCTTATATGCGCCTGGGCGCGAAGATCTGCGGCGAGCCGTGCTGGGATGAAGACTTCCAGGTGGCCGATGTGTTCATCCTGCTCAAGCGCGATGAGTTGTGCCCGCGCTACGCGCGCCACTTCAAGGCGGCGATGTGATGAACCGCCTGCGCATCTACGGGCGCATCGCCCGCGTGCTGTTGGTGGTGGCGCTGGGCTTGAGCATGGCCAGTGTGTTTGGCCTGTTCGAACGTCTGGGCGTGGCCAATTCGATGGTGCGGCGCCAGCGTTGGTCGCGGTTCTTTATGGCGCGGTTGAGCAACGCCCTGCCCTTTCGCGTAACGGTGCACGGCGAGTTGCCGCAAGCGCCGATGCTGTGGGTGAGCAATCACGTGTCCTGGACCGACATTCCACTGCTGGGCATGGTCACGCCGCTGTCGTTTTTGTCCAAGGCCGAAGTCCGCACCTGGCCGGTAGCCGGCTGGCTGGCGGCCAAGGCCGGCAGTCTGTTCATTCGTCGTGGCGCGGGTGACAGCCAGTTGATCCGCAAACAGATGACCCGCCATCTGGAGCAACAGCACCCGCTGCTGATGTTCCCCGAGGGCACCACTACCGACGGGCGCAGTTTGCGTACTTTTCACGGGCGTTTGCTGGCCAGTGCAATCGATGCGGATGTGTCGCTGCAACCGGTGGCGATTCGTTATCTGCGTGACGGTGGGGTTGATCCGCTGGCGCCGTTCATTGGCGATGACGATTTGCTCTCGCACTTGATGCGCTTGTTTTCCAACGACCAGGGCGATGTGCAGATTCATCTGCTCAAGCCGATTGCCTGCGCCGGGCAGGAACGCGCGGCACTGGCGTATCAGGCGCAGCAGGCGGTGCAAAAGGCGTTGTTTGGCCCGGTGCCGGAAGCTGAGCAAGTGGCTGCTCGACCTGCGTTCGCGGCATAAAGCGGGCACAGTCATATGTGGGAGGGGGCTTGCTCCCGATAGCAGTTGTTCAGTCAACATAGACAGTGACTGACACACCGCAATCGGGAGCAAGCCCCCTCCCACATTTAGACATCGGTGGTCAGTTGGATCTGCGCAAATCTCTGCAATTGGGGATAGAACACCCGGAAATCTTCACTTAACGGCTTATAAAGCTCGCGCAACTCGTGCATCGCAAATCCGAGTGCCTGCGGGTCAGTCAGCCGCCGCGAAATTCCACGCAGCACCTGCTCCATCACCGCGAACTCGCGATACGAACCCAGCCAGTCATCCGCCGCCATATACGGCGCAATCTGCGCCAGCCGCCCCGGTAACTCAGGTTCTGCCGCCAGCACGCGATACACCTGCGAGGTAAAACGCTCCAGGGGCTGCTCGGCATACAACGCCCAATCCCGCGCCAGGCAATGGTCAAAAAACACATCGAGCACGATCCCGGCATAGCGCCTGCGGGTCAGGCTGAAGCGCGACAACGCCTCGCCCACCAACGGGTGGCTATCGGTAAACCGGTCAATCGAACGGTGCAACTGGATCGCTGCTTCGATTTGCGGGCTGAACTGGCCCTGCAGGCGGCCTTTGACGAAGTCGCCATACAGGCTGCCCAGCAGTTGCGCAGGAAGTTGGCCGCCCAGGTGCAGATGTGCGAGATAATTCATGGCGCGCAGTCTATCACTGCCGCACTCATATCGTTATAACCCGATATACCGATTCGCTTTGGCCTCAGATCAAAATCATATTGGTATATCGAGATATGACGATTTAAAGTTCGCCTCATCGCGATATAACGCTTTACGACACCGAGCACCCTGCCATGTCCATCGACCTCGACGAAATAATAAAAGCCCTGGCGCACCCAGTACGACGAGACATCCTCACCTGGCTCAAAGACCCGAAAGTGCAATTCCCCGAGCAACTGCACAACCACGAATACGGCATCTGCGCCGGGCAGATCGACCAGCGCTGCGGCCTGTCCCAGTCGACCGTGTCGGCGCACCTGGCAACCTTGCAACGGGCGGGATTGATCAGCAGCCAGAAGGCCGGGCAATGGCACTTTTTCAAACGCAATGAGGAGACGATCCAAGCCTTTCTCACGGCGCTCATAACCGAACTCAGCGCACCGCAATAACCAAGGAAACGCAAATGCCCCTCTCGCTCCTCATACTGGCCCTGAGCGCCTTCGCCATCGGCACCACCGAGTTCGTCATCATGGGGCTGCTGCCCGATGTCGCGGCGGACCTGGGTGTGTCGATTCCCGGCGCCGGCTGGCTGGTCACCGGCTACGCCTTGGGCGTGGCCATCGGTGCGCCCTTCATGGCACTGGCCACCGCCAGGCTGCCACGCAAGGCCGCTCTGGTAGCGTTGATGGGCATCTTTATTGTCGGCAACCTCCTCTGCGCCTTGGCCAGTGACTACAACGTGCTGATGTTTGCCCGCGTCGTCACGGCGCTGTGCCACGGTGCCTTCTTCGGGATCGGTTCCGTGGTGGCGGCCAACCTGGTGCCGGCCAATAAACGCGCTTCTGCGGTGGCCTTGATGTTCACCGGTTTGACCCTGGCCAACGTGCTCGGCGTGCCGTTGGGCACTGCACTGGGTCAGGAAGCTGGCTGGCGCTCGACCTTTTGGGCAGTGACCGTGATTGGCGTGATCGCCTTGATCGGCCTGATCCGCTTCCTGCCGGCCAAGCGTGACGAAGAAAAACTCGACATGCGCGCCGAACTCGCTGCCCTCAAAGGCGCGGGTATCTGGTTGTCGCTGAGCATGACGGCGCTGTTCGCCGCCTCCATGTTCACCCTCTTTACCTACGTAGCCCCGCTGCTGGGCGATGTGACCGGCGTGTCGCCCAAAGGCGTGACCTGGACCCTGCTGTTGATCGGCCTGGGCCTCACGGTGGGCAACATCATCGGCGGCAAGCTGGCCGACAAACGCCTGGCGGCCACCCTGATCGGCGTGTTCATCAGCATGGCGGTGGTTTCCACGGTATTGAGCTGGACCAGCGTTGCACTGATACCGACCGAAATCACCCTGTTCCTGTGGGCCACCGCCTCGTTTGCCGCCGTACCAGCGCTGCAGATCAACGTGGTGACCTTCGGCAAGGCCGCCCCCAACCTGGTGTCCACCCTGAACATCGGTGCCTTCAACATCGGTAACGCCCTCGGCGCCTGGGTCGGTGGCAGCGTGATTGCCCACGGCTTCGGCCTGACAAGCGTGCCCCTGGCCGCTGCAGCACTGGCGATTCTCGCGCTGCTGGTGACCCTGATTACCTTCCGCCAGAGCGGCGATGCCGACCTGGCCCCCGCGACCAACTGATCAACTTAAAGACAAAGGTGTTTTCCCATGACGACTATTTTCGATCCGATCACACTGGGCGACCTGGAACTGTCGAACCGCATCATCATGGCGCCACTGACCCGCTGCCGTGCCGATGCCGGCCGCGTGCCCAACGCGCTGATGGCCGAGTATTACGTGCAGCGCGCATCCGCCGGGCTGATCCTCAGCGAAGCCACCTCCGTGACGCCCATGGGCGTGGGCTACCCGGACACGCCGGGCATCTGGTCCAACGACCAGGTGCGCGGCTGGGCCAACATCACCAAGGCTGTGCATGGCGCGGGCGGCAAGATCTTCCTGCAACTGTGGCATGTGGGTCGCATCTCCCATGAGTCCTACCTGAACGGCGAAACCCCGGTGGCGCCAAGCGCGATCCAGCCTAAAGGCCACGTCAGCCTGGTGCGCCCACTGGCCGACTACCCTACCCCGCGCGCCCTGGAAACCGCTGAAATCGCCGACGTCGTCGACGCTTACCGCGTGGGCGCCGAAAACGCCAAGGCCGCAGGCTTTGACGGCGTGGAAATCCACGGCGCGAACGGCTACCTGCTCGACCAGTTCCTGCAAAGCAGCACCAACCAGCGCACCGACCAATACGGCGGTTCCCTGGAAAACCGTGCGCGCCTGCTGCTGGAAGTGACCGACGCCGCCATCGAAGTGTGGGGCGCCGGCCGCGTGGGCGTGCACCTGGCACCGCGTGGCGATGCGCACGACATGGGCGACGCCAACCTGGCCGAAACCTTCACCTACGTCGCCAGCGAACTGGGCAAGCGTGGCATCGCCTTCATCTGCTCCCGTGAAAAAGAAGGCGCGGACAGCCTCGGCCCACAACTGAAAAAAGCCTTCGGCGGCGTCTACATCGCCAACGAACGTTTCACCAAAGACAGCGCCAACGCCTGGCTGGCGGCGGGTAAAGCAGATGCGGTGGCCTTCGGTATTCCTTTCATCGCCAACCCGGACCTGCCGGCGCGCTTGAAGGCTGATGCGCCGTTGAACGAACCGCACCCAGAAACCTTCTATGGCAAAGGCCCGGTGGGTTACATCGACTACCCGACGCTGCCGATCTAACCTGATTCGCAAAACCAATGTGGGAGGGGGCTTGCCCCCGATAGCAGTGCTTCAGTCAACACATCAGTGACTGATACACCGCAATCGGGGGCAAGCCCCCTCCCACATTTGCCTGTTTGTAGCGCCTGCGGAAACATTGCTTCACAGAACGGCAACAATATCGCTACAAAATACTTAGCCGGCTACCTATCAACGGCCCGCCAGCCCGTATATAACGTCACCCCACAAATCAGGCAGAAGGACGATTGACGATCCTTAGGCTTTACTGTTGACACAACTGGTCGCAATTACGCATTTTGTCTCAATTGCGCAGGCTGGGGCTCAGGCGCAGCATGTCCAGCCCTATATCAGCCCAACGCTCGGCGTCCTGATGCAATTGAAAACTGTCAGGCACCAGCAGCCACTGGCCGATCAAGCCGTGGATAAAGGCATGAATACACACAGCGCCGCGGGTGGTATCCAGCGTGGCTGGAAGTTGCCCGCGATGGACCGCGTTACGCAACGTCAAGCCGATGCGCAGGTTGCACTCAAGGGTGTGGGTCTGGCGTTGGCGGCGCATGTCACACATTTCATCGGTGAACTCGCACTTATGAAACAGAATCTCGTTGATGCGCCGGGTTTTCGGGTCCAGGGCCACTTCATGGTAGAGATGAATCAGCAGCTTGCGCATACAGCCCAGCGGGTCGGCTTCGTCCTCGCTTTCACTGGCCCGCGCCAGTTCGTCCAGGGGCTCGTGCAACGTGTCGAGCAGTGCCTGAAGCAAGTCGGACTTGTTGCTGAAGTGCCAGTAGATAGCCCCGCGCGTCACCCCTGCCAGCGTGGCGATGTCCGCCAGGGTGGTCCGCGCGACGCCGCGCTCATAAAAGGCTTGCTCGGCGGCTTGGAGAATCTGGCTGCGCGTTTCCTGAGCTTCCTCTTTGGTGCGACGAACCATGGCAGTAAAACCTCAATCGGGACACTGTGGATGGTACTTGACCATCATCTGAATAATTATGGGACGACGCCGTCATGGGCACCGAACGTACTAGAATCGAGGCTTGCGGCAGTGCTTTGTCAACAATGCGCCAAGCCTGTCAAGAGTTTACAAACAACCATGAACGTAAGTATATTGCGTAGCAAGCTACTTATCCACTCACGGCTTGTTTTTTACCCTTCCACACTTCTTGTGCGCACTCTGCGCGCCTGACCCGAGGATCTTCATGCAACTTAAGCCAGCTGTTACCGCTCTGGTCACTGCCGTCGCCCTGGCATCGCTGCTCAGCGGATGTAAAAAGGAAGAAGCGGCACCGCCCGCTCAAACCCCTCAGGTCGGCGTGGTCACCATTCAACCGCAAGCCTATACCCTGACCACCGAGCTGCCAGGCCGCACCACGGCCTTTCGCATCGCGGAAGTGCGGCCTCAGGTCAACGGCATCATTCTCAAGCGCCTGTTCAAGGAAGGCGCCGACGTGAAGGAAGGGCAACAGCTCTACCAGATCGACCCGTCGGTGTATGACGCCACCCTGAAAAGCGCACAAGCCAGCCTGTCCCAGACCAAGTCCATCAGCGACCGCTACAAGCAGTTGGTCGATGAACAGGCCGTCAGCCGTCAGGAATACGACACCGCCGTCGCCAACCGCATGACCGCCGAAGCAAACGTTCAAACCGCCCAGATCAACGTGCGCTACACCAAAGTGTTTGCACCGATCTCCGGGCGCATTGGTCGTTCTTCGGTGACCGAAGGCGCGCTGGTCAGCAATGGCCAGGCCGATGCCATGGCCGTGATTCAGCAACTGGACCCGATCTACGTCGACGTCACGCAGTCCTCGGCTGAAATGCTGAAACTGCGCCGCGACCTGGCAAGCGGCCAGCTGGAGAAGGCCGGCGAAAACGCCGCCAAGGTCAAGCTGACCCTGGAAGACGGCACGCCTTACGCCCAGGACGGCAAGCTGGAATTCTCCGAAGTGTCGGTCGACCAGACCACCGGTTCCGTGACCCTGCGTGCCGTGTTCCCCAACCCTGACCACGTGCTGCTGCCGGGCATGTTCGTGCATGCCCAGTTGCTGGCCGGCGTGAACAGCAAGGCCATCCTGGCTCCGCAGCAAGGCGTGACCCGTGACCTGCGCGGCATTCCGACGGCGCTGATCGTGAACAAGGACAACAAGGTCGAGCAACGCGAACTGGTTGCCAACCGTACCGCGGGTGCCTACTGGCTGGTGGAAAAAGGCCTCAATGCCGGTGACCGCGTCATCACCGAAGGCTTGCAATACGTCAAGCCGGGCGCCGAGGTGAAGGTCACGGAAGCTGCCAACGCTAAACCCGCCGGTACTGCTGCAGCGCCTGCTGCCGCTGCTGGTCAAGGGGAGTAATCCATGTCGAAATTTTTTATCGACCGTCCCATTTTCGCCTGGGTAATTGCCCTGGTGATCATGCTGGTCGGGGCACTCTCGATCCTGAAGTTGCCCATCAACCAATACCCGGCCATTGCGCCAACGGCCATTGATATCCAGGTGACCTACCCGGGCGCTTCCGCACAAACCGTGCAGGACACCGTGGTGCAGGTCATCGAGCAACAGCTCAACGGTATCGACAACCTGCGTTATGTTTCCTCGGACAGTAACTCCGACGGCAGCATGACCATCACCGTGACGTTCAACCAGGGTACCAACCCGGATATCGCCCAGGTTCAGGTACAGAACAAGCTGAACCTGGCCACCCCACTGCTGCCCCAAGAAGTGCAGCAACAGGGTATCCGCGTGACCAAGTCGGTGAAGAACTTCCTGATGGTGATCGGTCTGGTGTCGGAAGACGGCAGCATGACCAAGGACGACCTCTCCAACTACATCGTGTCCAACATCCAGGACCCGATCTCCCGTACCGCGGGGGTGGGTGACTTCCAGGTGTTCGGTTCGCAGTACGCCATGCGTATCTGGCTCGACCCGGCCAAACTGAACAATTACCAGCTCACGCCAGTGGACGTCAGCAATGCCATCAAGGCCCAGAACGTGCAGGTGGCCACCGGCCAACTGGGCGGCCTGCCTGCCCTGCCCGGCACCCAACTGAACGCCACGATCATCGGCAAGACGCGCCTGCAAAGCACAGAGGAATTCGCCAAGATCCTGATGAAGGTGAACACCGACGGCTCCCAGGTTCGCCTGGGTGACGTCGCGCGTATCGAACTGGGCGGCCAGAACTACAGCATCAGTGCGCAGTTCAACGGCAAGCCGGCCTCGGGTATGGCGATCAAGCTGGCGGCCGGTGCCAACGCACTGGACACCGGCAAGGCCATCCGCGAAACAGTGAAGTCTCTGGAACCGTTCTTCCCGCCAGGCATGAAGGCGGTGGTGCCCTATGACACTACGCCGGTCGTGACCGAGTCGATCTCCGGCGTGGTTCACACCCTGGTCGAAGCGATCGTGCTGGTGTTCCTGGTGATGTTCCTGTTCCTGCAGAACTTCCGCGCCACCATCATCACCACCATGACCGTACCGGTGGTATTGCTGGGTACCTTCGGGATCCTGGCCGCGTGCGGCTTCACCATCAATACCCTGACCATGTTCGGCATGATCCTGGCCATCGGCTTGCTGGTGGACGATGCCATCGTCGTGGTGGAAAACGTCGAACGGGTCATGGCCGAGGAGCACCTGTCGCCCAAGGAAGCGACGATCAAGTCCATGGGCCAGATCCAGGGCGCCCTGGTGGGTATTGCCCTGGTACTGTCGGCGGTACTGCTGCCGATGGCGTTCTTCGGTGGCTCCACCGGTGTGATTTACCGGCAGTTCTCCATCACCATTGTTTCGGCGATGGCGTTGTCGGTACTGGTTGCTCTGATCTTCACCCCGGCCTTGTGCGCCACCATGCTCAAGCCGATCGATCCGGAAAAGCACGGCCAGCCCAAGCGCGGCTTCTTTGGCTGGTTCAACCGCACCTTCGACAGCGGCGTACTCAAGTACGAGCGCGGCGTGGGCAACATGATCAAGCACAAGATCCCGGCGTTTCTGGTGTATGTGCTGATTCTGGCCGGCATGATCTGGATGTTCACCCGTATTCCGAGCGCGTTCCTGCCTGAGGAAGACCAGGGTGTGATCTTCGCCCAGGTGCAGACACCGGTAGGCGCTTCGGCTGAGCGCACGCAAAAAGTCGTCGATGACATGCGCGCCTTCCTGCTGAACGACAAGGAAGGTGAGCCAGGCGAAGGCAAGTCGGTGAACTCGGTGTTTACCGTAAACGGCTTCAACTTCGCCGGCCGTGGCCAGAGCTCGGGCCTTGCGTTCGTGATGCTCAAGCCGTGGGACGAGCGTGACTCGACCCAATCGGTATTCGAAGTGGCCAAGCGTGCCCAGGGTTACTTCTTCGGGGCCTTCAAGGACGCCATGGTATTTGCCATCGTGCCGCCTTCGGTTCTGGAATTGGGTAACGCCACCGGTTTCGACGTGTTCCTGCAAGACCAGGGTGGCGTGGGCCACGACAAGCTGATGGCTGCCCGTAACCAGTTCCTCGGTGCGGCGGCGCAAAGCAAGGTGCTGGCGGGCGTACGTCCCAACGGCGTGAACGATGAACCGCAGTACGAGCTGACCGTCGACGACGAGAAAGCCAGTGCCCAGGGCATCAGCCTTGCCGATATCCAGCAGACCCTGGCCATTGCCTTGGGTGGCAGCTACATCAACGACTTCATCGACCGTGGTCGTGTGAAGAAGGTGTATGTGCAAGGTGACGCCGCCAGCCGCATGTCGCCGGAAGACCTGGACAAATGGTACGTACGCAGCGGCGACGGAAAAATGGTGCCGCTGTCGGCCATCTCGTCGGGCCAGTGGATCTACGGTTCGCCCAAGCTTTCGCGATACAACGGTGTAGCGGCGATGGAAATCCTCGGTACCCCGGCACCAGGCTACAGTACCGGTGACGCGATGGCCGAAGTCGAACGCATTGCCAAAGAACTGCCGGCCGGTGTCGGCTATGCCTGGACCGGCCTGTCGTACGAAGAACGCCTGTCCGGCTCCCAGGCGCCAGCCCTGTACGCATTGTCGCTGCTGGTGGTGTTCCTGTGCCTGGCGGCACTGTACGAAAGCTGGTCGATCCCGATCGCGGTGATTCTGGTTGTGCCACTGGGTGTGATCGGTGCACTGATCGCTACCAGTATGCGGGGCTTGTCCAACGACGTGTTCTTCCAGGTGGGCTTGCTGGTGACGGTGGGCCTGGCGGCGAAAAACGCCATCCTGATCGTGGAATTCGCCAAAGAGCTGCACGAGCAAGGCAAAGGCATCGTCGAGGCGGCTATCGAAGCGTCCCGTATGCGTCTGCGCCCGATCATCATGACGTCCATGGCGTTCGTGCTCGGCGTACTGCCGCTGGCGATTTCCAGCGGTGCCGGCTCAGGCAGCCAGCACGCGATCGGTACCGGCGTGATCGGCGGTATGATCACCGCCACTGTGCTTGCCATTTTCTGGGTGCCACTGTTCTACGCAACCGTGTCCTCGGCCGGCGAACGCAAAAAGAAAGACACTACTGAAACTCCTAAAGAGGCTGGCCAATGAGCAAGTCGCTACTTTCCCTAGCCGTCACGGCATTCGTGCTCAGTGGCTGCTCGCTGATACCTGACTATCAGCGCCCCGATGCGCCGGTGGCTGCACAGTTCCCGCAGGGGCCGGCGTATTCGTCGGCCCAGGCGCCGAACCAGGCCGCTGCCGAGCAGGGCTGGAAGCAGTTTTTCCATGACCCTGCCCTGCAACAGCTGATCCAGACCGCGTTGGTGAACAACCGTGACCTGCGTGTCGCGGCCCTGAACATCGACGCCTATGCAGCGCAGTACCAGATCCAGCGTGCCGACCTGTTCCCGGCGGTATCGGCCACCGGTAACGGCAGCCGTTCGCGCACCCCGGCCAAGCTGTCACAGACCGGCGAATCGTCTATCGCCAGCCAGTACTCGGCGGGCCTGGGGATCAGCTCTTATGAGCTGGACCTGTTCGGTCGCGTGCGCAGCCTGAGTGAAGAAGCGCTGCAGAAGTACTTCGCCACTGAAGAAGCGCGGCGCAGTACCCAGATCAGCCTGGTGGCCAGCGTGGCCAATGCCTACCTGACCTGGCAGGCCGACAAGGAACTGCTCAAGCTGACCCAGGACACCCTGGGTGCGTTCGAGCAGAGCTTCAAGCTCACCTCGCGCAGCAACGAAGTCGGCGTGGCGTCGGCGCTGGACCTCAGCCAGGCACGCACCTCGGTGGAAAACGCCCGGGTGCAACTGGCACGTTATACGCGCCAGGTGGCTCAGGACGAAAACAGCCTGACCCTGTTGCTGGGCACCGGCCTGCCGGCGAATATCGCCAGCAAGCCGCTGTCCGATGACCTGCTCAGCGAAGTGCCTGCCGGCTTGCCGTCAGACCTGCTGCAACGTCGTCCCGACATTGTGCAGGCCGAGTACAACCTCAAGGCTGCCAATGCCAATATCGGCGCGGCCCGTGCGGCGTTCTTCCCGAGCATCAGCCTGACGGCCAGTGCCGGTACCGCCAGCCCAACACTGGGCGGCCTGTTCAAAGGCGGTTCGGGTACCTGGGCGTTTGCCCCGCAGATCAACATCCCGATCTTCAACGCCGGTAGCCTGCGCGCAAGCCTGGACTACTCGAAGATCCAGAAAGAGATCAACGTGGCCAACTACGAGAAAGCCATCCAGACCGGCTTCCAGGAAGTCTCCGACGGCCTCGCTGCGCGTCAGACCTACAAGCAGCAACTGGATGCCCAACGTGGCTTCGTCGAGGCTAACCAGGATTACTACCGCCTGGCCGAGCGTCGCTACCGCATTGGTGTCGACAGCAACCTGACTTTCCTCGACGCCCAGCGCCAACTGTTCAGTGCCCAGCAATCGCTGATCACCGACCGCCTGGCGCAGCTGACCAGCGAGGTCAACCTGTACAAGGCCCTCGGCGGTGGCTGGAATGAGCAGACCGCCAAGAACGAGCCGTTGAAAGAACAAGCACCGCCGTTGAAGTTGTTCTGATAGCGCGTGTGTAAGAAAACCGCTTCCCTTACCGGAAGCGGTTTTTTTATGCCTGGTTTTTTACCTCGCCAACTTGCGTTCGATCACCGCCCACAACCCGCCCTCCCCCACTTTCATCGCCCCCATACCGCCGCGCACCATGGCCGCCACCTGCATAAACCCAATAACAACAGGTCCAACACCATGAGCACTTTTCACCCGCGCCAGCTGTTGCTGGCTGCCGCTGTCGGCAGTCTTGCCGTTCCTGCAATCGCCGAAGAACACGGTTTTCTTGAAGATGCCAGCGCCAACCTCAACCTGCGTAACTTCTTCTTCAACCGCAATTACACCAACCCGACCAAGGCCCAGGGTGGCGCGCAGGAGTGGACGCAGAGTTTCATCCTCGACGCCAAGTCCGGCTTTACCCAAGGCACCGTGGGTTTTGGTGTGGATGTGCTGGGCCTGTACTCGCTCAAGCTTGATGGCGGGCGCGGCACGGGCGGCACCCAGTTGCTGCCGCTGGACCATGATGGCCGTCCGGCGGATGAGTTCGGGCGCCTGGGCGTGGCGTTCAAGGCGCGGTTTTCCAAGACAGAGCTGAAGGTAGGCGAATGGATGCCGGTGCTGCCGATCTTGCGTTCCGACGACGGCCGCTCCCTGCCGCAGACCCTGCGCGGCGGGCAGATCACCTCGAAGGAAATCGACGGCCTGACCCTGTATGGCGGCCAGTTCCGCGCCAACAGCCCGCGTGACGACGGCAGCATGAGCGACATGTCGATGTTCGGCAAAACCGCCTTCACTTCCGACCGTTTCAATTTCCAAGGTGCCGAGTACGCATTCAACGACAAGCGCACCCAGGTCGGCGTATGGAATGCCCAGCTCAAGGACATCTACAGCCAGCAGTATCTCAACCTGATCCACAGCCAGCCTGTCGGCGCCTGGACCCTCGGCGCCAACCTCGGGTTCTTCTACGGCAAGGACGATGGCAGCGCCCGCGCAGGTAACCTGGACAACAAAACCTGGTCCGGCTTGCTTTCTGCCAGGTACGGCGGCAATACCTTCTACGTTGGCTTGCAAAAACTCACCGGCAACAGCGCCTGGATGCGCGTCAACGGCACCAGTGGCGGCACCCTGGCCAACGACAGCTATAACTCCAGCTACGACAACGCCGAGGAAAAATCCTGGCAAGTGCGCCACGACTACAACTTTGCCGCCCTGGGCATTCCTGGCCTGACCCTGATGAACCGCTATATCAGCGGCAGCAACGTGCACACCGGCACTATCACCGACGGCAAGGAGTGGGGCCGCGAAAGTGAAGTGGGCTACACCGTGCAGAGCGGCGGCCTGAAAAACCTCACGGTGCGCTGGCGTAATTCGAGCATGCGCCGCGACTACAGCAACAACGAATTCGACGAAAACCGGTTGATCGTCAGCTACCCCATCAGTCTGCTGTAAACCGGCGCCGGACTTGCTGTATGGTGCGCGCCTGCCGCTGCTGATCCCCCCAGCAGCGGCCTTTATCGAGCCTGCGTACCTGATGAAACCCTTTGCCGCAGCGAGCGTAGTGTTTGCCTTGGCCCTGAGCCTGAGCGGCTGCATCGGCGCGCCCATTGCCCTGACGCCGGCAACCCAGCAACGCTTGCAAGCCCAGGCGCCGATCCGCTTTCTGCTGACCTTCGATGACGGCCCCAGCGCCTCGGGCTACAACAACCCGAGCCGTTCGGTCGTGGCGGATCTGGCGAATAACCCGGTATTGCCGGGGATCAAGGCGGTGTTCTTCTTGCAGACCGAAGCGGCCCGCTCCGGCGGTAGCTCTCGAGGGCGCAAGACCATGGAACGTGAATTCGCCGCTGGCCATGTACTGGCCTTCCACACGGCGACGGCGTTTCATACCAATCACCGCTGGCTGAACGATGCAGAGCTGGAATACACCCTCACCGAAGGTGCGACAGACATTGCCGCCATCACCGGCACGCCGCCCGTGCTGGTACGCCCTCCGTTCTGGAACTACGACCGCCGTACCTTCGCCGCCTACCAGCGGCATGGCATGCACGTACTGCTGACGGACCTCAGTGCCAATGACGGCAAGATCTGGGGCTTCAACGCCAGCCCGCGCCGGCGGGCCAATTTGTATCGGCAGCTGTCGGTCGTGCGTGAGCGCATCGCGCTGGGTGAACTGCCGATGGTGGAAGGCGTGATACCGGTGGTAGTGACCTTCCATGACATCAACCGCTACACCGCCCGGCATATGCAGGAATACATGCAGATCCTGATGGACAGCGCGCGAATCAACGGAGTGAAGACTGCTTCCGAGCCGTTCTACACCGACACCGCCATGCTGGAACGCGCAGCACTGGCACGTACCGTGAAGGATGTGAATGAAGAGGTCCATTTGCCGGGTGTATGGAACTGGATATGGGATGCGGACTCACACTGAAAGCTACAAACAATTACAACAGTAAGATATTTAAGTCAGACAGGTAGTCCCATCCTGCCCCACCACGCCCACCTTATTAACCACCCACTGACCATAAGCCCTTTGAATACGTAGGAAAGTGAAACAAGTGGCGTTGGAACTCAGTACTCCTTCCCGCCCACTATCGGATCAGTAGTTCGCAAGACTTACCGCGCACTGCCCAACCTTCTCACACTTCCCAACCTTTAAAAGGACTTAGTCATGTTGACAACTCCCTTACAGAACAACTATTCGCACAGCCTTTACAGCCCTAACGAAAAATCCATTCACCGCGATAAAAAACACTCAGACTCCCTCCACCCGCGGCACCGCAAAGAAAATAACTTTCTACCGGCGAACACCGCCAAACCTGCGCGCTTCGCAAAGGATCAGGTTGCTACCTCGCTGGCCGGCCAGCGTGTTAACTCCTCGATGGATAAACCCGTCAATTCCGCAGCTACGGCTCCAGCACAACAGCCCATGGAATCACGCCCCATCACCGAAGTACCACGCGCCCTCACCAGTACCCCGACCACTCACACGTACGATAACGGCAACGTCAAGATCACCTCGGCAACGGCTCATGAAGGCAGTTTTCACGGCGTTCCCATGCTGCGCAACAAAGTCACCATCGAAACCGGTAATAGTGCAGACAACGTTCACCTCAAGAGTCTTCCGGACATTGGGGTCGTCGCAGAAATAAACGGCAGGCGATACCTGTTACCGGTTCAGAATGCTGGCGGCATGACCGAGACCGTGGAAATAAAAACCAAGGGTGGCGATGACCACGTCACGATTGCAGACGACATCTGGTTCCAAACCACTGTGAGTCTTAACGACAACCACACGGTTTCCGGGACCAATGGCTATACCTCCGCCCCCGAGTCAGCGGGCGTGAAAACATTCTCGCAACCCGGAATCATCGCCATTGCACCTCACCTGCAAAAAGGCGCCGAGTTCAAACATGACGAGACCACCTTCAAGTTCTCGCCAAACGCCAACCCAAGACAGTTCGGCGACGGCGTCATGCAAATAACCGCCGGCAGCGGCAATGACACTATTCGTATCAGCGCAGCAGAAGACAATTCATTGTTAGCTGAAGTGAATGGGCAACAATTCCTCCTGCCTATTAAAAACGATCCAGCAGGTGGTTCCAGGCTGTTCATTCAAGCCGGAGACGGAGACGATAAAGTCACCATCGACTCTAATGTAAAGAACTATGCCTTTATCAACATGGGCGAGGGTAAAGCAGGCACTTTGTACAGTGGCGGCGGGTTCGTTTCGGGTGAAGAAGAGCCCAATTTGAGGCAGCGCTATACCACGCAAAACTACAAACCTGTCGGGACCAGTGCCTGAACCCCACGCTGGCGTAATCTCATGAATACTGCCCGCCCGATGATCACGGGCGGGTCTTCTCGCCAATTACGCGCGCGATTCAACCCCGAGCTCATCCCACACCGACTCGGCCAAGTGAAACGTCGCATTCGCCGCCGGTATTCCGCAATAGATCGCACTCTGCATCAGCACTTCCTTGATCTCGGCGCGGGTCACACCATTGCTGGCGGCCGCACGCAGGTGCAGTTTCAGCTCTTCACTGCGGTTCATGCCGATCAGCATGGCGATGGTGATCAGGCTGCGGGTATGCCGAGGCAGCCCGGGGCGCGTCCAGATATCGCCCCAGGCATGGCGCGTGATCATTTCCTGGAACTCGCTGTTGAACTCGGTGAGGGCATTAAGGCTGCGGTCGACATGAGCATCGCCCAGCACTTCGCGGCGCACCTGCAGGCCATCGGCATAACGTTGTTTCTCGTCCACAAAACGCTCCTCAGCGAGCCAGCAGAAAGTTGATCACGCGGTCGCTGAAGGCAGCGCCGGCTTGCACGTTGGACAGGTGCGCCGCATAGAACTCGGCGTATTCGGCGCGCTGCACATGGTGCTGGATAAAGTGGCTGCCAGCCGGCGGTGTCACCGCATCTTCAGTGCCGGCAATCACCAGGGTCGGCACCTTGATCAACGACAGTTGCTCACGAAAATCCGCGTCGCGCACGGCGCCGCAATTGGCGGCGTAGCCCTCGGGCGATGTGGCCGCGAGCATGTCGGTGATCTGCTTGGCCTGGTGCGGGTTGGCCGCAGCGAAATCCGCGGTAAACCAGCGCGCAATCGAAGCATCGCGTAGCGCCACCATCGCAGCGGCGCCGTCACGCAGGACCATTTCGATGCGCGGGTTCCAAACCTCAGGCGTGCCGATCTTGGCGGCGGTATTGCACACCACCAGACGCCGCAAACGCTCGCCGGCGTGGATGCCCAGCCATTGGCCGATCAAGCCGCCCATGGACAGGCCGCAAAAATGCGCACGCTGGATATCCAGCGCATCCAGCAACGCAAGCACGTCTCGCCCCAGTTGTTCGATGCTGTAGGGCCCCTCGGTCACCAGGGACTTGCCGTGACCGCGGGTATCGAAACGCAACACGCGAAAATGCTCGGTGAACGCCGGGATCTGCACGTCCCACATGTGCAGGTCGGTGCCCAGGGAGTTGGACAGTACCAGCACCGGTGCATCCACCGGCCCGTCCAATTGGTAATGCAGTTCGCCCTCGGCGAGTTGTACAAAAGCCACAGCGGTCTCCTCAGGCAGTCAAAGCAAAGTGTTCGGTCACGGCACGCGTGACCCAGGTCTGGGCCTGGCCCAGGTAATGAGCCGGGTCGAGCAGGCGGTCCAGTTCAGCCGCTGACAACTCGGCAGTCACCTGGGACTCATCCGCCAGCACGGCGCGCAAGTGACGTTGCTCGGCCACGGCGCGTTTGCAGCATTGCTCCAGCAGGTGGTGTGCGGTATCGCGGCCCAGGCGTTGGGCAAGCACGATGCTGACTGCTTCAGCCAACACCAGGCCCTGGGTCAGGTCGAGATTCTGCGCCATGCGCGCGGTATCGACCTCCAGCCCTTCACTCACCAGCAGCGCCTGTTGCAAGGCGCCGGACACCAGGCGGCAAATCTCTGGCAAGGTTTCCCATTCGGCGTGCCACAGGCCCAGGCTGCGTTCGTGCTCCTGGGGCATGGCGCTGAACATGGTCGCCACCAGGCCCGGCACGCGGGTGGCAGCGCTGATCAATACGGCGGCGCCTACGGGGTTGCGTTTGTGCGGCATGGTCGATGAACCGCCCTTGCCCGGGGCGGCGGGCTCAAACACCTCTGCCGCCTCGGTTTGCATCAACAGGCTGATGTCGCGCCCCAGTTTGCCGAGGCTGCCGGCGATCAGACCGAGCACGCTGGCAAATTCCACCAGGCGATCGCGCTGGGTGTGCCAGGGCTGCTCCGGCAAGCCCAGTTGCAATTCGGCGGCCAAGGCTTCGGCAACAGGCATGGCGTGTTCGCCGAGCGCAGCCAAGGTGCCGGACGCACCGCCAAATTGCAGCACCAACAGGCGCGGTTTCAATTCGGCAAGGCGCTGACGACTGCGTGTCACGGCGCCCAGCCAACCGGCGATTTTCATGCCCAGGGTGACCGGTGTCGCGTGCTGCAGCCAGGTGCGGCCAGCCAACGGCACGGCGGCGTGGCGCTGCGCCTGGGCAGCCAGCACGTCCCCCAGGCGCGCCAAATCCGCCTCGATCAGCACCAGCGCCTGACGCACTTGCAGCACCAGGCCGGTGTCCATCACATCTTGACTGGTCGCGCCCAGATGCACATAACGCTCGGCGTCGGCATCTTCGCTGGCGATCAACTTACCCAGCGCCTTCACCACTGGAATCGCGGAATTACCCGCCGTGGCAATGGCCGCGCCAAGCGCATCGACGTCATACAGCGAAGCCAGGCACGCCTGGGCAATCGGCGCGACGGCAGCCTGGGGAATCAACCCGACCCGAGCCTGGGCCCGGGCCAGCGCCGCCTCGAAATCCAGCATGCCCTGCAAGCGTCCCTGGTCACAGAACACTTCGGCCATGCTGGCGGCGGTGAAGTAAGCGTCGAACAGTTGATTGCTCGTGCGCAGCGTCATAACTCATCCCTTACAAATCGTGATGCAGGTACGCCGCCTGTTTAGGCAGGCGCAAGCTGAACAGGAAGGCCACCGCCATCATCGCAGTGACGTACCAATAGAAGGTGTTTTCCATGCCGATGGATTTCAGGCTCAGTGCGACCACTTCCGCCGAACCGCCAAACACCGCGTTAGCCACGGCATATGCCAGGCCCACACCCAAGGCACGCACCTGGGGCGGGAACATCTCGGCTTTGACCAGGCCGCTGATGGAGGTGTAGAAGCTGACAATCGCCAAGGCCAGGGTGATCAGTACAAACGCCAGGAACGGGCTGGTCACGGTTTTCAAGGTCAACAGGATCGGCACAGTGAACAAGGTGCCAAGGCCGGCGAACCAGAGCATGGAATTACGTCGCCCGATCTTGTCGGCCAACATGCCGAACAGCGGCTGCATGCACATGTACAGAAACAGCGCGCCGGTCATGATGTAGCTGGACGTCTTGGCGTGCATACCGACAGTGTTAACCAGGTACTTCTGCATGTAAGTGGTGAACGTGTAGAAAATCAGCGAACCGCCAGCGGTGTAGCCCAGCACAGTGATGAAGGCTTTGCCGTGGTCACGGAACAGCGCGACGATGCTGCCGGCGTCCTTGTCCTGACGCATTTCCTTGCTGGTTGTTTCTTTCAGGGTGCGACGCAGCAGCAGGGAGATCACCGCGGCGATGGCGCCGATTACAAACGGAATGCGCCAGCCCCAGGCACGCAGTTCTTCTTCGGTGAGGATCTGTTGCAGGATCACCACCACCAGCACCGCCAGCAACTGGCCGCCAATCAGGGTCACGTACTGGAACGAAGCGAAGAAACCGCGCTGGCCCTTGAGCGCAACTTCACTCATGTAGGTCGCCGTGGTGCCGTATTCGCCACCCACCGACAAGCCCTGGAACAGCCGCGCCACCAGCAGAAGCGCCGGGGCCCAGGCACCGATGTCGTTGTAGGTGGGAAGGAAGGCGATGACCAGGGAACCGGCGCACATCATCAGCACCGAGATCATCATCGAGTTCTTGCGCCCGTGCTTGTCGGCCACCCGGCCAAACAGCCAGCCGCCGATCGGCCGCATCAGGAACCCGGCGGCGAACACACCGGCGGTGTTGAGCAGTTGCACCGTGGGGTCGTCCGAGGGGAAAAACGCCGGGGCAAAATAGATTGCGCAGAAGGCGTAGACGTAGAAGTCGAACCATTCGACCAGGTTGCCGGAGGAAGCCCCGACAATCGCAAAAATCCGTTTGCGGCGTTCTTCTCCGGTGTAGTGACTCGTTGTTGTTGTCATGGTTTTTTACTCAGTGGGAACGGTTATAGCCTAGACATACTTTGCAACAACCATGTTCCGCAAGCAGACTTTTGGGTATGTAGTGACTGGGAGGGCCTCATCGGGAGCAAGTCGAATCGTCGCACCGCCCCCGATGAGGCCCTGCAGCCAACTCAGTAATCGAAGAACACCGTTTCCTTGTCTGTCCCCTGCAAAATCACATTCCACTGATACACACCCTGCGCATCCGGCTTGGCAATCAAGGTGCTACGACGCTCAGCCGGTACACACGCCAACAGCGGGTCATCGCCGTTGAGCGCCTCACCGTCAAAATAAATCCGCGTGAGCAAGTGCTTTACCAACCCCCGGGCAAACACCAGTACCACCAGATGCGGCGCCTGGGTCGTGCCTTTCAATCCCGGCACACTGCCTGGCTTGATGGTGGTAAAGCGGAACCGCCCTTCAGCATCCACCGGCACCCGGCCAAAACCTTCAAAGTGCGGATCGACCGCCTTGTCCTGTTCATCCTCAGGGTGGTCATATTTACCGGCAGCATTGGCCTGCCAGACTTCCAGCATGGCGTCGTTGACGACATCACCGTTGCCGTCCACTACCTGGCCGCTGATCGCCACGCGCTCGCCGAGTGTGGCGGCTACAGTCATGTCTTCGCGGTTCAGCCAGGTCAGGCCAATGTGGTAATACGGCCCGACGGTGTGGGACGTGGTCGCGTTGAGTGTCATCTCATTTCTCCATCGGCGTAGCGTCGCGGCCGCGCAGGACGATGTCCCAGCGGTAACCGAGGGCGTAGGAAGGGACGGTCTTTTCCAGGTCGAAGCGCGCGATCAGGCGTTCCTTGGCCCGCGTATCCGGCACGCAGTTGTAGATCGGGTCGTATTCGAGCAATGGGTCGCCAGGGAAATACATCTGCGTCACCAAGCGCGTCAGCACACTGGGGCCGAACAGCGAAAAATGGATATGCGCCGGGCGCCATGCATTGTGATGGTTGCCCCACGGGTAGGCGCCGGGCTTGATGGTTTGGAACTGGTACCAGCCATCGGCGTCGGTAACGGTACGCCCGGTGCCGGTGAAGTTCGGGTCCAGCGGCGCGTCGTGCAGGTCACGCTTGTGGTTGTAGCGCCCGGCGGCGTTGGCCTGCCAGATCTCCACGAGAATGCCCGGCACCGGCAGGCCATTCTCGTCCAGCACACGGCCATGAATGATGATGCGCTCGCCTTGGGGCTCGCCTTCATGCTGGGCGGTCAGGTCGTTGTCCTTGTCATTGATGCGCTCGGCGCCGATCGTCGGGCCGGTGATTTCCGACAAGGAATGGGGCAGGAACACCAACGGCTGGGACGGCGAACGCAGGTTCGTCGACTGATACGCCGGGTGCAGGTAATCAGGTTGAGTGCCCGCTTGCGGGCGCCGGTAACCAGGCTTGTCACTCATGGAGCCATCCTCTTTTATTAGACGCGTTCAATCGCCAGGGCCAGGCCTTGGCCGACGCCCACGCACATGGTCGCCAGGCCTTTGCTGCCGCCGGTTTTTTCCAACTGGTGCAGGGCCGTCAACACCAGCCGCGCACCGCTCATGCCCAGGGGATGACCCAGCGCAATGGCACCGCCGTTCGGGTTGACCTGAGGTGCATCGTCGGCAATACCCAGCTCGCGCAGCACCGCCAGACCCTGGCTGGCGAAGGCTTCGTTAAGCTCGATCACGTCGAAGTCGGTGACCGCCAACCCCAGGCGTTCCACCAGCTTGCGCACCGCCGGCACCGGGCCGATACCCATTACGCGCGGTGCGACACCGGCACTGGCCATGCCCAGCACCCGGGCGCGCGCGGTGAGGCCGTGTTTCTTGACGGCGTCGGCGGATGCCAGAATCAGCGCGGCGGCACCGTCATTGACCCCCGAGGCATTGCCGGCGGTGACGGTCTTGTCCGGGCCGTTGACCGGCTTGAGTTTGGCCAGGGCTTGCAGGCGGGTGTCACGCGGGTGTTCGTCGTGTTCCACCAGGGTTTCGCCTTTTTTATGGGCAACCCGTACCGGCACTATTTCCTCGGCGAAGAAACCGGCGGCTTGCGCAGCGGCGGTCCGCTGCTGGCTGCGCAAGGCGAAAGCATCCTGGTCGGCGCGGGAAACCTGGTAGTCGTCGGCGACGTTATCGGCGGTCTGCGGCATGGCATCCACGCCGTACTGGGCCTTCATCAACGGATTGATGAAACGCCAGCCGATGGTGGTGTCTTCCAGCTTCATGCTGCGCGAAAACGCCGCATCGGCCTTGCCCATCACGAACGGAGCACGGGACATCGACTCGACGCCGCCAGCAATCGCCAGCTCCATTTCGCCACTGGCAATAGCGCGAAAGGCCGTGCCGATGGCATCCATGCCCGAGGCGCACAAACGGTTGAGGGTCACGCCCGGAATGCTGTCCGGCAGCCCCGCCAGCAACAGTGCCATGCGCGCCACGTTACGATTGTCTTCGCCGGCCTGGTTGGCACAGCCCAAAAAGACTTCGTCCACCGCGTCCCAGTCCACCGACGGGTTGCGCTCGATCAGGGCCTTGATCGGCAGCGCCGCCAGGTCATCGGCACGCACCGTGGACAGCCCACCGCCGAAACGACCGATAGGTGTGCGAATGGCATCACAGATAAATACCTCGCGCATCAGGCTTCTCCCGGTGCTTGGCCATGGGCGGCGGCGGTGCGGGCTTCAAGCTCGCGCAGCGCGGTCAGTTCTGTCTCGGTCGGTTCTGCCGTGGTGCTGACCTGGTCGGCAAAGCGAATCGCCCAGCCGGTGGCAGCGACCACTTGCTCGCGGGTCACGCCGGGGTGCAGCGCGGTGACCACGAACTCATGGCTGCCCTCCTCCGGTTCCATGATGCACAGGTCGGTAATGATGCCGACGGGGCCGGCACCGGGCAGGCCAAGACGTTTGCGTGAGTCGCCACCTTCGCCGTGACCGACGGAGGTGATGAAGTCCAGTTTGTCGACAAACGAACGGGACGACTGTTTAAGGATGATCAGCACGCTCTTGGCGGAACCGGCGATCTCCGGCGCCCCACCGGCACCCGGCAAACGCACTTTGGGCTGGTGATAATCACCGACCACGGTGGTGTTGATATTGCCGAAACGGTCGACCTGGGCCGCACCGAGAAAGCCCACGTCAATGCGCCCGCCCTGCAGCCAATAGCGAAAGATCTCACCGGTGGGCACCACAGTGTCGGCGGTCTCGGCCAACTCGCCATCGCCGATTGACAGCGGCAACACGCTGGGCTTGGCGCCAATCGGGCCGGACTCGTAGATCAGCACTACATCGGGTGAGGACGTCAGCCGCGCCAGGTTGGCGGCCTTGGACGGCAGGCCGATACCGACGAAGCACACTGAACCGTTCTTCAAGCGGCGTGCAGCGGCTACGGTCATCATTTCATTGGTGGAGTAGGTCATTACTTGGCCTCCTGCGCGGTGGCCAGCTTGGCCTGGAACTCGCTGAAATCAGCAGTGCCGTGGATGAATTCATCAATCCAGGCGGTAAAGGTCCCACGGTCGCGAGCAATCGGGTCCCACGCCTGGTAGAAGCGGTTATCCCGCTCGTTGTAGCCATGAGCGTAGGAAGGATGTGCGCCACCCGGCACATGGCACACCGCGGTCAGTGCCCAGGTCGGCAACACGCAACTGTTCATCGGCGCATTGAGGTCATCGACGATTTCTTCCACGGTGACAATGCAACGCTGAGCCGCCAGGGCCGCTTCCTTCTGTACCCCGAGAATGCCCCAGAGCAACACGTTGCCCTTGCGATCGGCTTTCTGCGCGTGAATCACGGTGACATCCGGACGTACCGACGGCACCGCCGCCAGCACTTCGCCGGTGAATGGGCACGTGACGGTCTTGATCAGCGGGTTGACCTTGGGCAAGTCGGAACCAGCGTAGGCACGCAGCACCGCGAACGGCAGGCCCGAGGCACCGGCGACGTAGGCATTGGCCAAGTCGGCGTGGCTGTGTTCTTCGATCTCCAGCGGTTGCGGCCATTGCTTCTCCACCGCGTCGCGCAACCGATGCAGGGAGCCCACACCCGGGTTGCCGCCCCAGGAAAAAATCAACTTGCGCGCGCAGCCAGCACCGATCAATTGGTCGTAGATCAGGTCGGGCGTCATACGCACCAGCGTCAGGTCTTTCTTACCCTGACGAATGATTTCATGACCTGCGGCCGTTGGGATCAGGTGGGTAAAACCTTCGAGAGCGACGGTATCGCCGTCGTTCACAAAGCGCTTGACCGCATCACGCAGGGTGAGGATTTCAGCCATGGGGTTGGGCTCCCGGTGTTGATCGAAAAAGGCGCTGAGGTGGCGCCGAAGTGCTTGAAGATTAAGCCGGGGAAATGGGCCGAACAATCCGATAATCGACTCAGCGTTCGATTATCGAACAGATTGTTGTCTAGCTAATCGTCTAAGCGAACGCAATTCAAATGTGGGAAGGCTTGCTCCCGATAGCGGTGGATCAGCCAACAAATTTTTTGACTGACACCCCGCAATCGGGAGCAAGCCCCCTCCCACATTTGAGTCCCATCAAGGCTTAAGTGGCGTCGGCATGGCTGACCATGCCCTTGATCAACACGGCTGCAGTGGCGAGTGCCGCCGGAATCACCAGTGCCGTGAGCACCTGCTCGAAATTCCAGCCCAGGCCCAGCAAGGTGGCCCCCATCCACGCACCCAGGATCGCGCCGAAGCGGCCAATGCCAAGCATCCACGACACACCGGTGGCACGCCCCTGGGTAGGGTAAAAACGTGCGGCCAGAGACGGCATCGCTGACTGCGCACCGTTGACGCACATCCCGGCGATCAGCACTAACGTTGCCAATAAAGTGATATTGCCAAGGCTTTGCCCTACCGCGTAGGCAAACACCCCGGCCAGCAGGTAGAAAGTCCCGATCACTTTGTGCGGGTTGAACCGATCCATTGCCCAGCCCACGCCCACTGCGCTCAACACCCCGCCGAACTGGAACAACGCGCCGATAAATGCCGCCTGCTCCATGCTGGCGCCACTGTCGCGCATCAAGGTGGGCAGCCAACTGGTCAGCAGGTAAACAATCACCAGGCCCATGAAGTAAGTGAGCCACAGCAGCAAGGTGCCGGCGCTGTAGGTGCCCGAGAAAATCACCGCGAACACGTTGCGAGCCTTGACGGTTGCTTGCTCCGGCACGCTGAAGCTGCCGGCCTGGGCCACGATATTGGGCTCAATGGGTGCCAGGGCCTTGCGTACCTTGTCGGTACCGCGATTACGCACTACCAGGTAACGCGCCGACTCCGGCAGCCACACCAACAGCACCCCCGCGAGGATCAATGGCAGGATGCCGCCGATCAGCAACAAGCTGTGCCAGCCAAACGCCGGGATCAACTTGGCCGAGATAAACCCACCACCGGCCATGCCCAGGTTGAAACCGCAAAACATGCTGGTGACCAACAACGACTTATGACGCTCGGGGGTGTATTCGGAGAGCAAGGTCGTGGCATTGGGCATACCCGCGCCCAGACCCAGCCCGGTCAGAAAGCGCAGCACCAGCAACTGGTCGACATTGGTGCTGTAGGCCGAGGCCAGGCTGAACGCGCCAAATACCAGTACCGCGCCGACCAACACGACTTTGCGGCCAAAGCGGTCGGCCAGCGGGCCGGACCCGAGTGCGCCGAACACCATGCCGATCAACGCGGCGCTCATCACCGGGCCAAGGCTGGCGCGGTCGATGCCCCAGTCCTGGGACAGGGCCGGCGCAATAAAACCCATCGCCGCCGTATCGAGGCCGTCAAGAAAGACAATCAGGAAACACAGGATCACCACGCGCCACTGGTAGCGTGACAATGGCTGGGTGTTGATAAAGGACTGCACGTCCAGGGGGGTACCGACAGAAGGCTGATTCATTATTTTTATTCCACACCGATGGCGGGCCGATGACCTCAGGTCATCATTATTGTTAGGCGGCGCTTTGAAGCGCTGCCGCACATTAATAAGCCAGGGGAAACACCGTCAATCGAGCCGACCGGGATCTGTGCGGTCACCGAACAGCTTAGGCAAACAGTTGCGCGCTCAACTCACGGCTGGCGGTGAGCATACTCGGCAGAAAACGCTGTTCCAGCTCGCTGCGGCTGACGCGCCCGGCATGGGTGCTGACGTTCAGTGCGGCCAACACCTGGCCGGATGCGTCATACACCGGCACCGCGATGGAACGCAGGCCCTGCTCCAATTCCTGATCGACGATGCACCAGCCTTGCTGACGTACCTGTTGCAAGCATTCGAACAAGGCTTGGGGAGTCGTGAGCGTGCGGCTGGTCTTGGTTTGCAGGTCTGCGTGGTCGAGGTAATCCTGCAGCGAGGCATCATCCAGGGCCGCCAGGAGGATGCGCCCCATGGACGTGCAATAGGCCGGCAGCCGACCGCCGACGGAAAGGTCCACGGAAATCAGGCGCTGAGTCGTGGCCGAACGTGCGATGTAGAGAATATCGTCGCCTTCAAGGGTGGCCATGTTGCAGGCTTCATGGAGCTGCTCGCTCATGCGGTCCAGATAAGGTTGGGCCGAGACGGCCAACGGTGTGGACGACAAATAGGCATGACCGAGCGTCAGCACTTTAGGCAATAGCGAGTAGGTACGCCCATCCGTGGTGGCGTAGCCGAGTTTGATCAAGGTATGCAGGCAACGGCGCACAGCGGCGCGGGGGATTTCCGTGCGGTGGCTGATCTGGGCGATGGTCAGGTGACGCTTGCGCTCCTGGAACGCTTGCACCACGGCCAGGCCACGGGCCAGGGACGTCATGAAGTCCGGATCACCGGTGAACGCCTGGATGCGCTTGGCCGGTGAAGCCACGATCGGCGGCGCCACTGATGCGAAGGAGTTGCGCAATTGATCGTTCATTTCCAGGGTCCTGTCTCTTGTTCTTACCACGGGAGGGTTGGCCGCTATTACAAGCCGTGCCGATCGCGATGCACAAGCCAGCGCCAGCAACATTGGGCGATTATCGGACGATCATGCGATTATCGCAATTTGTCAGGCTAGGGCAGCCGCCGCCGCGGCCAAGTTTCAGATTTGCCTGATGACCTGGGAAGTGCGGAGATTTACGCTTTTATTTAGAACAGGTGGCGACAATATGATGACGCTGTTCACAAATAGTGATGCCCCTCCATAACACCCTCCCCTGCACCGTTGACGCTTTTTAACTTTATGATGATAGTGTTATTCAAATGCGCCGCTATAATGCAACCTGTGCAGAGGTCGGCCCGGTATCACTATCGGGATGGGAGCTCGCCAGGCGCTGGAGGACGTAAGCCGCGCTGGCCACAAGTAGCCGCTTAAAAGAACTGCCCTCAGGCCTGCTTTTCAACTTGAACGGTTTTCTACTGTTTTATTTGGAATCGCCCGAGGACGACTGTTGAAGCGCGACACTGCGCAATCAATAAACTTCACACAATTAGGTAATACTGTGACGAAAGATGAACTGCGCGCCGAACTTGAGCGCCAGGAGCAACGTTACAAGGACGTCTACGGCGGGGAGGTCACCACCTACGCCGCGCAACCTGAGCCGGAACGCAAGCCATGGCGCAAACGCGCCAGCCTGCTGGATCAGGCATTTGCCCAGGAAATCCAGAAGATCGAACAGGAACTCAAAACCGAAGAGCCATAAGCGCTTCGGTGCGAGTAGGCGGGGCCCTGCTGTCTCTGCCGGTCCACCACCGGCAGGGAGCCCCTCGCGTCAGCGCCCGTTGGTCAGTCACCTACAGCCGCGCACGAAATTTCATACAAATGTTTCAGGCATGACGTTTTCATGACAAATGCCGGCCTTTTGCGGCCTGCGCTTTATAAATCAAAGACTTGCCAAAGCCCCGAAAACCCTGGGATGCGTCCGTTTTGCCCGGGCTTGTGCGACGAAGATTGTTACCGATGAGCAGTCAATGCATCGATTACCGATGTTTTCTGGCATAATCGCGCCCCCTTACGACCGGGTCAGAAAACCTTCATGATCGATTTATTCAGCGGACTGGATGCTTGGGTTCTAGTGAGCCTGCTGCTCGCCCTGGCCTTTGTCCTCGCCTTCGAGTTCATCAATGGCTTTCATGACACCGCTAACGCGGTGGCCACAGTCATCTATACCAAAGCCATGCCGCCACACCTGGCCGTGTTCTTCTCCGGGGTCTTCAATTTCCTCGGCGTGTTGCTCGGTGGTGTCGGTGTCGCCTACGCCATCGTGCATTTGCTGCCGGTGGAGTTGCTGATCAATGTGAACACCGGCCATGGCCTGGCGATGGTCTTCTCGTTATTGGCGGCGGCGATCACCTGGAACCTGGGCACCTGGTACTTCGGTATTCCCGCCTCCAGCTCCCACACCCTGATCGGCTCGATCCTCGGTGTCGGCCTGGCCAACGCCCTGATCAACGACATCCCCCTGGCTGACGGTGTGAACTGGCAAAAGGCCGTGGATATCGGTGCGTCCCTGGTGTTCTCGCCGATGGCCGGCTTCCTGGTCGCAGCCCTGGTGCTGATCGGCCTGAAGTGGTGGCGCCCGCTGTCGAAGATGCACAAGACCCCGGACCAGCGCCGCAAGCTCGACGACAAGAAGCACCCGCCGTTCTGGAACCGCCTGGTATTGGTGATCTCGGCCATGGCCGTGAGCTTCGTGCACGGCTCCAACGATGGCCAGAAAGGCATCGGCCTGATCATGCTGGTGCTGATCGGTATCGTGCCGGCGCAGTTCGTATTGGACCTGGGCAGCACCACCTACCAGATCGAGCGTACCCGTGACGCAACCCTGCACCTGAACCAGTTCTACCAGCGCAACCACGAGACCCTCGGCGAGTTCCTGGCCCTGGGCAAAAGCGTGAAGGATGATCTGCCGGGCAAATTCCGCTGCAACCCGCAGCAGACCGAGCCGACGATCAACGCGCTGCTGGGCACCCTCAAGGGCGTCTCGGACTACCACTCGCTGACCGCAGATCATCGCATCGAAGTGCGTCGCTACCTGCTCTGCCTGGACGACACCGCGAAGAAAGTCGGCAAACTGCCTGGGCTGGATTCCCGTGAGAAATCCGACCTCGACAAGCTGCGCAAAGACCTGACCGCCACCACCGAGTACGCCCCGTTCTGGGTGATCCTCGCGGTTGCACTGGCCCTGGGCCTGGGCACCATGGTGGGTTGGAAGCGCGTGGTACTGACCATTGGCGAGAAGATCGGCAAGCAGGGCATGACCTATGCCCAAGGCATGTCGGCCCAGATCACCACTGCCACCATGATCGGCTTCGCCAATATTTTCGCCCTGCCGGTGTCCACCACCCACGTGCTGTCTTCGGGCGTCGCGGGCACCATGGTTGCTAACAAAAGCGGCCTGCAAGGCGGCACCGTCAAGACCATCCTGATGGCTTGGGTATTGACCCTGCCAGCCACCGTGGGCCTGTCGGCCGGGTTGTTCTGGTTGGCATCCAAGGCATTGGGCAACTGACTGATAGCCACTGGCAATAAAAAAGGTGCGATCCGCGAGGGTCGCACCTTTTTTTATATTCACTTTTAGAGAAAAACCGAGCAAAAAAAAAGGGCGACCGAAGTCGCCCAAAATGCCTTGCGTGCCCATGTAATCTGAAAAGACCTACGGTTTTTTACGCTTGTTAGCGTCTTTCCAGATAAAAAATCCAAACCCTACAAAAAACAGCACCATGAGGCTTACAGTCAGCACTCCGGCAAAAACCACATTATCGATAAACATGACCGGCCTCCTGCACTTGCCCTGTTGCGATAGGGCTAAGTTAATGGAGAAGGCGCAGTGGGAAATTGACCAGGATCAATGTCGCCCGCAACGGGGCGTAAAGAGGGGTAATAACTGATCTGCATCAATAGATGCAGACCCTTTCAACGCTTTTTCGGTTTGTTCTTCGACTTTTTCTTGGGTTTGCCCAAGGGCATGGCTTGTTCAAAGGCTTGACGCACTTCATTCAAGCGTTTGTCATTGAGGTCGTGCACGCGCTTGGCGCGTTCAGCATTCAGGTCGATCAGCTTGTCGTCATCACTCATGGCTTGGCTTACGTCGTGGCGGGAATGGCCCAATAATGCGGCCTGCCCCGCCCGACGGCAAATCAGCGGGCGACAAAATGCAGGTCATCGACCAAAATCGGCACTTTCCCCCTTACCCAGGAGGCGCCATCCGGTGGCCTTGCACAACGACCTTCCACCGCTGTTGGCCCTGCGCGCCTTCGAGGCCGTGGCACGGCACTTGAGCTTTATCAAGGCAGCGGGCGAATTGTCGGTGACCCAAAGTGCGCTGAGCCACCAGGTGCATAAGCTTGAACAGCATTTGGGCAAGCCGCTGTTTATCCGGCGTACCCGTGCGATTGATCTGACCTTGGCCGGGCAACATTACTACGACCAAATCCGCCCAGCCCTGGACGCCATCGCTACTGCGACACGCAGCCAACGGGGTGTACCCAGCACCAGCGTGTTGCGCATCGGCGTACTGGCGTCTTTCGCCACGCTATGGCTGGCACCGCGTCTGGCCGAGTTTCTGCAGCGCTACCCGCATATCCAGGTGGAGTTGCTGCCCGCGATTCAACTGGCCAATGTCGCCACGGCCGAAGTTGACCTGGCCATCCGTTACGGCAAGGGCGATTGGCCCGACGTGCAGGCCACGCGCCTGATGGCCGAAACCTTGTCACCCGTGTGCAGCCCCGCGTTCAAGGCCAGCCAGGTAAGCAAAGGCCCCCTACTGATGGCGACCTCGCACCGTCCTTTCGAGTGGACGGATTGGGCCGCCCATTACCAGGTCAACCTCGATCACCACCCCAGGGTGATGCTGCATGACTACAACATCGTGGTCGAGGCTACCGTGGCCGGCCAAGGTATCGCCATGGGCCGCCATCGCCTGATCGAACGCAGGCTCCAGGACGGCAGCCTGGTGGAGGCCTTTGACTGGCCGCCCTATCACAGCGAAATCGGCTATTGGCTGATCGCTCCCCAGGGCCCACTCGGCGAACCAGCCGAATGCTTCAGCCAGTGGTTGAAGCACCTGTGTGCGGATGGGTGAGTTTTTTCGATACGTCGATTGAGATCTATCCGTTTGTCGTCCATCGCAACAGCCAACATGCTCAAACCTCCTGAACCCAGAGGTTTTCAGCATGACCGATTCCATTCGCCAACGCGTACACACACTCGGCCTGACACTGCCCACACCCAGTCAACCGGCTGCCAATTACATCAACCATCTCGTCAGCCAACACCAGCTGTTCATTTCCGGGCAAATTCCCATGCTCGATGGCAAACCTGCCTACATAGGCCGGCTGGGCGATTCCCTCAGCGATGAAGAAGGCGCCCAGGCGGCGGAACTGGCGGCGCTGGGCCTGCTGGGGCAATTGAGCGATGCGCTGGGCGATGACCTGTCGCGCGTGGTGCGCACCCTGCGTCTGGGCGTCTTCATCGCCAGCAGCGCTGATTTCCAGCGCCAGAGCGTGGTCGCCAATGGCGCCTCGAACCTGCTGGTCAACGCCCTCGGCGACAAAGGCCGGCACGTACGCACCGCCGTAGGCGTCAGCAGCTTGCCGGCTGGCGTCGCCGTGGAGGTGGATGCCATTTTCGAGCTGCAGCCATGAGCCCGCTGGACGTCCAACAACTGCGGGAGGCCACGCCCGGTTGCCAGTCGGGCCTTGTGCACTTCAACCATGCCGGGGCGTCCTTGCCCAGCCAGGCGACGCTGGACGCCATCATCGAACAGTTGCAACACGAAGCCCGCAACGGCCCGATGGAAGCCGGCGAACAGGGCGCCGTGCTGGTGGAAAACGCCCGCCGCGCCGCCGGGCAACTGCTCAATGCACCGCCCTCCTCGATTGCCTTCGCCAGCAGTGGCTCAACGGCCTGGAGCATGGCGTTCCAGGCCCTGGGGCCTTGGCGGCCGGGCGACCGCATCCTGGTGGGGCGCCATGAATGGGGCGGCAACCTGGCGAGCATGGAGTTGGCCGTGCAAGCGGGCGCGCGCGTGGAAGTTATCCCCTGTGATGCCACCGGCGCGGTTTGCCCGGTAGCACTGGAAGCGATGCTCGACGCCCACGTGAAGCTGATCGACCTTGCCTGGCTGCCGGCCAACGGCGGCCTGATCAACCCGGCCCAGGCCATCGGCGAAGTGGCTCGTCGTCACGCCATCCCCTACTTTATCGACGCAGGCCAAGCCGTCGGCCAATTACCGGTGGATGTGCAAGCGTTGCAGTGTGACGTGCTCAAATCCGCCGGCCGCAAACACCTGCGCGGCCCGCGCGGTACTGCACTGCTGTATGTCAGGCCGGATTTTCTTGGGCACCTGAACCCGGCCCAACGCGACGTGTTTTCGGCGCCCTGGACCACCGACGGCTTCGACCTGCGCAACGACGCCCGGCGCTTCGAAACCAGCGAAGTGTCCGTCGCCCTGCTGGCGGGCTTGGGCAATGCATTGCAAGAGATCAATCGACTGGGGATCGAGCGGGTGTGGGAAAGGATCTCGCAGACCAGCGCCCGAATCCGCGAAGCGCTGCATCAGATACCTGGGATTAGCCTGCATGACCTGGGCAGTAAACATTCGGGCTTGATCGCTTTCAACCTGGCCGGCTGGGATAGCTTTGAACTCAAGCGGCGCTTGGGGTTAAAGCGCATCAACATCGGTGCCAACGGCGTGGCCTATACGCCGCTGGATATGCAAGCACGTGGGTTGCGCAGTATTGCGCGCCTCTCCGTCAGCCCACTCAACACCGATGACGATATCGAACTGTTGATCAAGGCCCTGCATGAATTGAACGCTTAAACCTCGATGTCCACCCACAAGCCCTGGCGCGGCGCGTCTTCGATCAGCGGCGCCACAGGCACCGTGTTGTCAGCATTGAGCAAGTCACCGGGGATAGGCAAATGCTGCTCGGCGTCATCGTCGGCTTCGCGCCGACGCTTGTGCTGCTCCTGCTGACGACGCTGCTCTTCGCGCAACAGAAAGGTCGATTGCTCGGCATCGCCTTTTTTCAGGTCGATCGTGCTCTCGCTGGAGCCCGGTTGAACGGGCACCACCGGCGGAATATCCGGCTTCTGGCGTGCCGGATCGAGTTGCGACGTGACCGGCACAACACTGACGGGCAGCATGGGTGGCAGCATGATAGTTATTCTCCTGATCAACAGGCTGTCGGCGGGTTGCAGGGCGACTTGAGCGCAGGCTCGCCAAGCTGTGACTCAGTCGACACTCGCAAGTGCCCGCCACCCGTCGATTCAGCACTCTGCCCGCCGGCCAAACGGAGTAGTTTTTGTCAGAGTCCTTGGGCGCAAGGGCTTGTTCCGTTAAGATAGTCGGCTTTTTCACGGCGGGAGTCAGGCAGCATGGCGCAGCAGTATCAACCGGGGCAACGCTGGATTAGTGACAGCGAAGCAGAGCTGGGGTTAGGCACCGTTCTGGCACAGGACGGGCGCTTGTTGACCGTGCTCTATCCGGCCACTGGCGACACCCGCCAGTATGCGCTACGGAATGCGCCCCTCACTCGCGTGAGGTTTTCGCCGGGTGACACCATCACCCATTTCGAAGGCTGGAAAATGACCGTACAGGAAGTCGACGACGTCGACGGCCTGCTGGTCTACCACGGCCTCAATGGGCAGAACGAGCAGGTCACCCTGCCGGAAACCCAACTGTCCAACTTCATCCAGTTCCGCCTGGCCAGCGACCGTCTGTTCGCCGGGCAGATCGACCCGCTGGCGTGGTTCTCGCTGCGCTACCACACGCTGGAACACACCAGCCGCCAGTTGCAGTCCTCGTTGTGGGGCCTGGGTGGCGTGCGTGCACAACCTATTGCGCACCAACTGCACATCGCTCGTGAAGTCGCTGACCGTATCGCGCCGCGGGTCTTGCTGGCTGACGAAGTGGGCCTGGGCAAGACCATCGAAGCGGGCCTTGTGATCCATCGCCAACTGCTCTCGGGCCGCGCCAGCCGTGTGCTGATCCTGGTCCCGGAAAACCTGCAGCACCAGTGGCTGGTGGAAATGCGCCGCCGCTTCAACCTGCAGGTCGCGCTGTTCGACGAAGAACGCTTTATCGAAAGCGATGCCACCAACCCGTTCGAAGACACCCAGCTTGCACTCGTTGCGCTGGAATGGCTGGTGGACGACGAGAAAGCCCAGGACGCGTTGTTCGCCGCTGGCTGGGATTTGCTGGTGGTCGACGAAGCGCACCACCTGGTGTGGCATGAAGACAAGGCCAGCGCCGAATACTCGCTGGTCGAACAACTGGCTGAAGTGATCCCAGGCGTGCTGCTGCTCACCGCCACCCCGGAACAACTGGGCCAGGACAGCCACTTTGCGCGCCTGCGCCTGCTGGACCCGAACCGTTTCCACGACCTGCAAGCCTTCCGCGCCGAGAGCGAAAACTATCGCCCGGTGGCCGAAGCCGTGCAGGAGCTGCTCGACAAGGGCCGCCTGTCTCCGGCCGCGCACAAGACCATCCAGGGTTTCCTCGGTAACGAAGGCGAAGCCCTGCTCAGCGCCGTCAACGATGGCGACAGCGAAGCCAGTGCGCGCCTGGTGCGTGAACTGCTCGACCGCCACGGCACCGGCCGCGTGCTGTTCCGCAACACCCGCGCTGCCGTGCAAGGCTTCCCCGAGCGCAAGCTGCACGCCTACCCGCTGCCGAACCCGGATGAGTACCTCGAACTGCCGTTGGGCGAACACGCCGAGCTGTACCCGGAAGTCAGTTTCCAGGCGCAGCCGGATATCGAGGAAGAAAACCGCTGGTGGCGTTTCGACCCGCGTGTCGAGTGGCTGATCGATCAGCTGAAAATGCTCAAGCGCACCAAGGTCCTGGTGATCTGCGCCCACGCCGAAACCGCCATGGACCTGGAAGACGCCTTGCGCGTGCGCTCCGGCATCCCGGCCACGGTGTTCCACGAGGGCATGAACATCCTCGAGCGTGACCGCGCCGCCGCCTACTTTGCCGATGAAGAGTTCGGCGCCCAAGTGCTGATCTGTTCGGAAATCGGCAGTGAAGGCCGCAACTTCCAATTCTCCCACCACCTGGTGCTGTTCGACCTGCCGTCCCACCCCGACCTGCTGGAACAGCGTATCGGTCGTCTGGACCGGATCGGCCAGAAACACGTGATCGAACTGCACGTACCGTACCTGGAAACCAGCCCGCAACAGCGCCTGTTCCAGTGGTACCACGAAGCGCTCAACGCCTTCCTCAACACCTGCCCGACCGGCAACGCCTTGCAGCATCAGTTCGGCCCGCGCCTGCTGCCATTGCTCGAAGCCGCCGACGACGGCGAGTGGCAAGCCTTGATCGACGAAGCCCGTGCCGAGCGCGAACGCCTGGAGCAGGAGCTGCACACCGGTCGTGACCGCTTGCTGGAACTCAACTCCGGCGGCGCCGGTGAAGGCGATGCGCTGGTCGAGGACATCCTTGAGCAAGACGACCAGTTCGCCCTGCCGATCTATATGGAAACCCTGTTCGACGCCTTCGGTATCGACAGCGAAGACCATTCGGAAAACGCGCTGATCTTGAAACCCAGCGAAAAAATGCTCGACGCCAGCTTCCCCCTGGGTGACGACGAAGGTGTAACCATCACCTACGACCGTAACCAGGCGCTGTCGCGTGAAGACATGCAGTTCATCACCTGGGAACACCCGATGGTGCAAGGCGGCATGGACCTGGTGCTGTCCGGTTCCATGGGCAACACCGCCGTGGCGCTGATCAAGAACAAGGCGCTCAAGCCGGGCACCGTGCTGCTGGAACTGCTCTATGTCAGCGAAGTGGTTGCCCCGCGCTCGCTGCAACTGGGCCGTTACCTGCCACCAGCGGCTTTGCGTTGCCTGCTGGACGCCAATGGCAATGACCTGTCCGGTCGGGTGTCGTTCGTGACCTTGAATGACCAGCTCGAAAGCGTGCCACGGGCCAGTGCCAACAAGTTCGTGCAGGCCCAGCGCGATCAGCTCACGCCGCGCATCAATGCCGGTGAAGAGAAAATCGCCCCGCGTCACGCCGAGCGTGTGGCCGAAGCCAAGCGCCGCCTGGCCGCAGACACCGACGAAGAGCTGGCGCGCCTGACCGCGTTGCAAGCGGTCAACCCCACCGTGCGTGACAGCGAGCTGGTTGCCTTGCGCAATCAACGCGAGCAAGGCCTGGCCATGCTCGACAAGGCGGCGCTGCGACTGGAAGCGATTCGCGTGTTGGTGGCGGGCTGATCATTCGCTGTCAGTAGAAGGCCCGCGCAATGCGGGCCTTTTTTATTCGATCCTTCAGGACCTCATCGGGGGCAAGCCCCCGATAGGCATAGGTATCTACACAACTTTATAGCTGCCGATCGTAACCACGATGCGAAGCGAGCCGCTCTTGATTTTGATCTGCTTTTGATCTCAGGCGCCCCGTTAAACCACGCTGGCCGGAATTCGACGGGGATTTGGGGGGTAAACCGGCAGGGATGCCGGTTTAGCCGCCCCGCGCCATGGATGGCGCGTGGCGGCGGCCCCCCAAATCCCTGTCGGATTACGGGCACACCGAGCCTAGGCGAGGTGCCGAGTGGTGGGGCAAGAGCGTTTTGCTTACTTTTGCGCTTTTCAAAAGTGAGCCGCCGTAAGGGCGGAACCAATAGCGGCCTTTACCCAAACAACGGATATGTACTCGGTCTGATCCAACATCCTGGTCGGCCCTGAGGCCGCCATCGGGAGCAAGCCCCCTCCCACATTTGACCGAGTTGTCTGAACTCTACTCGGTCAGTGTGGGAGGGGCGGTGCGACGATTCGACTTGCTCCCGATAGGGTCACCGCGGTCTCAAGCTGTAGCGGCAGCCGCCGGCACCTCAACCGCACTCAACCCATCCTTCATGCGCTTGGCATCACGCACAAAACTGCGCGAGGCCTGAAACAGAAACAGCATGGTCAAGAACAGCGCCACCGGAATCAGGTACATGGCGTCATGCAACCCCACGGCTTTATACGCCTCAGTCATTTGCTCTGCCCCGGCCGCATACATTGCCGAATGGGCAAAGTGATCGGACAGCGCCCCGACCACCACCGGCCCCATGCCACCGCCGAGCAAATACAGGCCTGCAAAGAATAGCGCCATGGCCGTAGCGCGCAGGCGCGGTTCGACCACGTCCTGGATCGCGGTATACACGCAGGTATAGAAATTGTAGGCAAACAGCCAGCCCACGCTGAACAGCGCGACAAACACGCCAATCTCGATACGCCCGGCATGCAAGGCCCAGGCAGTAGTCACCGTGGATATGATCAAGCTGCACGCGGCAAACAGCAGACGGCCGTTGGCGACCCGCTGATGGATCTTGTCGGCAATCCAGCCACCCAGGGTCAAGCCCACCAGACCGGTCAAGCCGACGATCACACCGGTGGCGACGGCCGCGTCCTGCAATGGCAGGAGGAAATAGCGTTGCAGCATCGGCACCAGGAACGAGTTGCACGCATACGTGGCAAAGTTAAAGCACAACCCGGCCAGCACCAGCCACAGGAAGGTCGGCACCGCCAGTACGCGGCGGATCGGGCGGTCGACACGCTCCTGGGACACTTGCACGGTTTCCGCCGCGCCGCGTTTAGGCTCTTTGATATAGAACATGAACACCGCCAGGATCATTCCGGGCACGGCGGCGATAAAGAATGGGGCACGCCAGCTATCAAACGCCTTGACCATCGCGCCAATGGTGAAAAACGCCAGCAGCAGCCCCAACGGCAGGCCAAGCATGAAAATCCCCATGGCCCGCGCGCGGCGGTGGGCGGGGAACAGGTCGCCGATCAGTGAATTGGCGGCCGGCGCATAGCTGGCTTCCCCGATGCCGATGCCCATGCGCACCAGGAGGAAGGTCCAGAAACTCCCGACCATGCCATTGACCGCCGTCAGCCCGCTCCAGGCGAACAGGCCCCAGCCCATCAATTTGCTGCGCGAGCCGGTGTCGGCCAGTCGCCCGAGCGGCAGCCCGGCAAGGGCGTAGACGATGGTAAAGGCAGTGCCGATGATACCGAGCTGAAAGTCGCTCAGGTGCCATTCCATGCGGATCGGCTCGATGATGATCGCGGGGATGGTGCGATCGAAGAAGTTGAACAGATTGGCCAGGAACAGCAGGAACAGAATGCGCCAGGCATTCGCCGCTTGGGTCGAGTTCTGCATGGGTCCGTCTCTTTTATTGTTATGAGCGCTACGATGCCCGATGCATCCTGCCCGGTACCTGCAACATAGTCAGCTGAGGCGGGGTTGTCTGTAATGATTCGTAAAGCTGATAGGGCATGATTTCACCCGGTAACACGGGGATTTGTCCCACAAAAATATAAGTGCGCGCCCCCCTTCCCAACGGCCATGGCACGGATAGAATGGCGAGCCTTCCTGTAACACCCCCAACCTACTTTCTTATTGATGACGCCCATGTCCGAAGCCAGTCCGTGTCTGAATTGCGGTGCCTGCTGTTCACACTTTCGCGTGTCTTTCTTTTGGGGTGAGTGCGCCTCATCCGGGGGCACGGTGCCCGATGATCTGGTGGTGCAGATCAACCCGACCCGGGTGGCAATGATCGGCACCGATCAAAAACCTGCGCGCTGTTGCAGCCTTGAGGGCGAAGTGGGCAAAAGCACCAGTTGCTCGATCTATGCACAACGTTCGAGCCCGTGTCGCGAGTTCGATGCTTCCTGGAGCCAGGGTGTGCAGAACGTTGATTGCGATGCTGCCCGTGCTGCCTTCGGCCTGGCCCCTTTGCAAGCTCCGCCGTTTGAACTGGACCTGCCCATCAGCGCTTAGCACCAAACGCTATGCACAGCATGACAAATTAATTGAGATCAAAATGCCATTACCCATGGCAAATCCCAGGAGGCTTCTATACTCGACATGGTAGGTCATCGCCTCTGGCAGTGACGTGGCTCTATGACGGGATACGCTATGGAATGGCTGGGCCAGTATTTTTTCACCGACCTTCCAGACAGCGGGCATTTATTGCTCAATTGCAGTCATAACCCCTTTCTGGTGCTACTGGCGTACCTGGTTGCCTGCGCAGCGGGGTTCGGCACCCTGGACATGGCCGAACGCGTCGGCCATGTAGAAGACCCCACCGCCCGCCGCCACTGGCGCTGGCTGGGAGCGGGCTGCCTGGCGGGCGGGATCTGGTCGACCCATTTCATCAGTATGCTGGCCTTCCAGGCCCCAATCGCCATTCATTACGAATTGCTCACGACGTTTGCCTCGCTGTTGATCGCCCTGATCGCCTCGCTGTTCGCCATGAAAACCCTCAGTCATGCCCATCTGCGTTTGCACCAATACCTGCTGGCTTCGGTATGGATAGGGCTGGGCATCGCGCTGATGCATTACGTGGGCATGGCGGCGATGCGCTCCCAGGCGCAGGTGTACTTTGAATCGCGGTTGTTCATGGCCTCGGTGGCGATTGCCATCGTTGCCAGCCTGGCGGCGTTGCTGCTGTCCAGTTACCTGCGCAACGGTGCCGGGGTGTTTCACCAACTGCTCAAGTACGCCGCCAGCCTGGTTCTTGGCGCGGGGATCCTGAGCATGCACTTCACCGGCATGGCGGCCATGCAAATGTTGGTACCCAGCGGCGCGGACTTGTCGTTGCCGGTGGACAACAATCCGATTCAACTGGGCCTGTCGGTGGCGGTGATTACCCTCTTGGTGATCGGCAGCGGTGTCAGCGCAGCTCTGGCAGACAAAAAACTGCAGCACAAGGAACGTGACCTGCGCCGGGTCAATGCGCTGCTCAGCGAACTCGACCAGGCCCGCGCCTCACTGCAACAAGTGGCCCATTTTGACGCGCTGACCAACTTGCTCAACCGCCGTGGTTTCAATCAGATCTTCGCGGAGAAAGTTGCAGAAAAAACCCGAAGCCAAGGCATGATGGCGGTGATTTTCCTCGACATTGACCACTTCAAGCGCATCAATGACAGCCTCGGCCATGACGCTGGCGACCAGTTGCTCACGGTGCTGGCCGGGCATATCAAGGGCTCGATACGTAGCCGTGAGGATGTGGTCGCACGGTTTGGCGGCGATGAGTTCTGCATCCTGATCAATATCCATCACCGTGACGAAGCGCGGCACATGGCCCAGCGCATCATGCAGAAAATGAAAGAACCCATCGAACTGGCCGGCCGCCGCATGGTGATGACTACCAGCATTGGTATCAGCCTGTTCCCCGACGATGGCCACACCTGCGAAGAACTGCTGAAGACCGCCGACCTGGCGCTGTACCAATCCAAGGACACCGGGCGCAACAGCCTGAACTTCTTCAGTTCCAACCTGAAAACCCGCGCCTCCCTGGAACTGCAACTGGAAGAGGAGCTTCGTGCCGCATTGCGCGCACGCGCCGAACTGGTGTTGTTCTATCAACCGATCTTCGACATGAAACTGGGCAAGGTCACGCGCCTTGAGGCACTGGTGCGCTGGCAACACCCCCAGCATGGGTTGCTGGCCCCGGACCGGTTTATCGGGATCGCCGAGAACAATGGGCTGATCGCCGAGTTGGACCACTGGGTATTGCGCCAGGCCTGTCACGACCTGAGCCTGTTGTCTGACCGGGGCTACACCGAGCTGACCATGGCCGTGAACTGCTCGGCCCTGAACCTGGCGCGGGACGAGCTGGCCGATGAAATCGAAGACGCCCTGCGCTTTGCCGGCGTGGCGGCCAACCGCCTGGAACTGGAAGTCACCGAAAATGCGCTGATGGGCAATATCAGCAGCACCCTGGCGCTGTTGCGGCAAATCCGCGCCCTGGGGGTCTCCCTGGCGATCGATGATTTCGGCACCGGCTACTCATCCCTGGCCTATCTCAAGCGCCTGCCGCTTAACACCTTGAAGATTGATCGCTCGTTTATCCAGGACATCCCCAAATCCACCGCAGACAGCGAAATCGTCCAGGCGATTATCGGCATGGCCCACACCCTGCACTTGCAGGTGGTGACCGAAGGTGTGGAAACCCAGGCGCAGTTTGAGCTATTGCTCAAGCACGACTGTGACTTCATCCAGGGTTACCTGCTCAGCCCGGCGGTGCCGTTCAACGACATCATCGGTGTGATGCAAGGCATTGCGATGCGCAATCCGCTCTACCCCTTCAGCGTGGAAGGCAATAAAGACAGCACGCCCACCAAAGACCCTGCGCCAGTGCGAATCTGCCCGCCGTCTATTGTCAGGCCAATTCGCTGAAGCCCAAATCAGAATGCTGGTGGTGCGACGACTGCAATCGCCAGTGCCATGGCACACATGGAAACAATTCTTCAGCGGTTTCCCGGCGGCCTGAACTGTTCCCGTGACGTTTACGTCACCCTAGGCTGTGACCTTTCTCTACGGCAAGGTGCCATCACTGGCAACGCGGTTACTCCGCTACACACTTATGGGGACAGAAAAGGTGCACCTTTTTCGCGCACTCCATTCTTACGCCGCCCTTTCCTGGATCAGAATCCAAGGCGAGACCACCACCGCCCACAGGCTTGGATCACGCTCCACCAAGTCCAATGCCCGCGTTGCAGACACTTCGCCAAGGCTCCCTGAAGCCAGCCAGGCGGCGACTTTATCACGGTTGTCTTCAGCCATTCCCTCGGCCGCTTCGATCAAATCCAGTCCGGCATCGACCCACAATAGGGCACCCTTGGCAAAGAACGGCTCTAGCTCCTTCCAGGAAATTTCAGCGGTTTCACCGAGCAGCTTGGCATAGAGGGTGCTAGGTTCTTGCGTCATGGGAGTTCACCTGAGTAAAAAATCGGCGCAATCATAGCCTTCTGACTCAGGCAGAAAAACCCAGTAGCAAATGAGGTAGCGATTGAAAGGGCCGGGAAAGCCAGGGAACACCTTGAAAACGGGTGTAAGCCCGCCGCAATTCTGTCTTTTTCTTTCATTTAAGCGACACGCTCAGGTTTTGCCCCCCGTTGCCAGCTTTTCAATTGATCAACCGGCGCTCTACACTGTACCGGTACAGTTGCCAGGGCAATACCGGGGGGATATCCGCGATATCTGATCCGGTTCTGCAGCTCACAAGGCCGCTAGAACTATAAAAAATACAACAGTAAGAGTGGAGCACTATGAATAAGGCTACTAAGCAGATTTCCAAACTGTTTGCCGCTATGGTCCTGGCTGGGGTTGCCGGCCATTCGTTCGCAGCCGACACCATCAAGATCGGCATCGCCGGTCCCAAGACCGGTCCGGTAACGCAATACGGCGACATGCAATTCATGGGTGCCAAGCAAGCCATCAAGGACATCAACGCCAAGGGCGGCGTGGATGGCAAAATGCTTGAAGCCAAGGAATACGACGACGCTTGCGATCCAAAACAAGCGGTCGCCGTAGCCAACAAAGTGGTCAATGACGGTGTCAAGTTCGTAGTCGGCCACCTCTGCTCCAGCTCCACTCAGCCAGCGTCGGATATTTATGAAGACGAAGGCGTCATCATGATTACCCCGGCTGCCACCAGCCCTGAAATCACTTCCCGTGGCTACAAGCTGATTTTCCGCACCATTGGTCTGGACAGCGCACAAGGCCCGGCAGCCGGCAACTACATCGCCGACCACGTGAAACCGAAAATCGTTGCGGTACTGCACGACAAACAGCAGTACGGTGAAGGCATCGCTACCGCCGTGAAAAAGACCCTCGAAGAAAAAGGCACCAAGGTTGCCGTCTTCGAAGGCTTGAACGCCGGCGACAAGGACTTCTCCTCGATCATCCAGAAACTCAAGCAAGCCAACGTCGACTTCGTCTACTACGGCGGCTACCACCCTGAGCTGGGCCTGATCCTGCGCCAGGCCAAGGAAAAAGGCCTGAACGCCAAGTTCATGGGCCCAGAAGGTGTCGGCAACGACTCCATCTCGCAAATCGCCCAGGGCGCTTCCGAAGGCCTGCTGGTGACCCTGCCGAAATCCTTCGACACCGACCCTGCCAACAAAGCCATCGTTGAAGAGTTCACCAAGAACAAGCAGGACCCAACCGGTCCGTTCGTGTTCCCGGCGTACTCCGCGGTTGAAGTCATCGCCGGCGGTATCGCTGCCGCGAAGAGCGAAGACACCGCCAAAGTGGCTGAAGCCATCCACGCCGGCACCTTCAAGACCCCTACCGGCGACCTGAGCTTCGACGCCAAGGGCGACCTGAAGGACTTCAAGTTCGTGGTCTACGAATGGCACTTCGGTAAACCAAAAACCGAAGTTTCCCCTCAGTAAGCCAGGCGTTACTGGTCAACAAGCCCACTGTGCAAGCAGTGGGCTTTGTTTTACGAGGTTTATGGGCCATGTCACCCGCGATCCGGGCGCTGGCTCACCTGAAAATCTTAAAACCGTCACCAGCGGTTCGCTGGCAAACGCTTCGTGCAACCTGGTCACAGAACAGGGCACCGAGCCGGAAATGACTCCACCAGTGAAATGCGTATCGGGTTTTTAGGAGCGCTGTAATGCCTGAGATCTATCATTTTTTCCAACAGCTGGTTAATGGCCTGACCATTGGCAGCACCTATGCCTTGATAGCCATTGGCTACACAATGGTTTACGGCATCATTGGAATGATCAACTTCGCCCATGGCGAGGTATACATGATTGGTTCCTATGTGGCCTTCATCGCCCTTGCCGGGCTGGCCATGATGGGGATCCACTCCCTGCCGCTGTTGATGACCGCTGCGTTCCTGGCATCGATCATCGTGACCAGTGCCTATGGCTACAGTATCGAGCGGGTTGCCTACCGTCCCTTGCGTGGCAGCAACCGTTTGATCCCGCTGATTTCCGCCATCGGCATGTCGATTTTCCTGCAGAACACCGTATTGCTGTCCCAGGACTCCAAGGACAAGTCCATTCCCAACCTGATCCCGGGGAGCATCTCCTTCGGCCCGGGTGGCGCACAAGAAGTGCTGATTTCGTACATGCAGATTCTGGTTTTCGTGGTCACCCTGGTGGCCATGCTGGGCCTGACCCTGTTCATTTCCCGCTCCCGTCTGGGGCGCGCCTGCCGGGCCTGCGCCGAAGACATCAAGATGGCCAACCTGCTGGGCATCAACACCAACAACATCATCGCCCTGACCTTCGTCATTGGTGCTGCGCTGGCGGCCGTGGCGGCCGTGTTGCTGAGCATGCAATACGGCGTGATCAACCCCAACGCCGGTTTCCTGGTGGGCCTCAAGGCCTTTACCGCAGCGGTATTGGGCGGCATCGGCAGCATTCCGGGCGCCATGCTCGGCGGGCTGGTGCTGGGTGTGGCCGAAGCCTTTGGCGCCGATATCTTCGGCGACCAGTACAAGGACGTCGTAGCGTTCGGCCTGTTGGTTCTGGTGCTGTTGTTCCGTCCGACCGGCATCCTGGGCCGTCCGGAGGTTGAGAAAGTATGAGCAGATATCTTAAATCGGCGTTTTTCAGCGCCTTGCTGGTATGGGCCGTGGCCTTCCCGGTACTCGGCCTCAAGCTGAGCATTGTCGGCATCAACCTGGAAGTGCATGGCACCGGGCCCGTGACCCTGACCGTCATCGCCTTGTGTTCGGTGCTGATGTTTCTGCGCGTGCTGTTCACCCAGCAGGTCGGTGCCTTGTTCAAGGGCAACCGTGCTCCGTTGGTGTCGCCCAAGGTCAGCCAATTCCTGACCCTGCCGCGCACCCAGCGCTACATCATCATCGGCCTGATTATCGCCGCGCTGATCTGGCCATTCTTCGGCTCACGCGGTGCGGTCGACATTGCGACGCTGATCCTGATCTACGTGTTGCTGGGCCTGGGTCTGAACATCGTGGTGGGCCTGGCCGGCCTGCTCGACCTTGGTTACGTGGGCTTTTACGCCGTGGGTGCCTACACCTACGCGCTGCTCTCGCACTACCTGGGTTGGAGCTTCTGGATCTGCCTGCCGCTGGCCGGCATGGCGGCCGCTACGTTCGGCTTCCTGCTGGGCTTCCCGGTGCTGCGCCTGCGCGGTGACTACCTGGCCATCGTGACCCTGGGCTTCGGTGAGATCATCCGCCTGTTCCTGCGTAACCTCACCGATATCACCGGTGGGCCCAACGGTATCAGCAGCATTCCCAAGCCAACGTTCTTCGGGCTGTCGTTCGACCGCACCGCCGCTGAAGGTATGCAGACCTTCCACGAGTACTTCGGGATCGCCTACAACCCGGTCAGCAAAGTGGTGTTCCTGTACCTGGTGGCGCTGCTATTGGCGTTGGCGGCACTGTTCGTGATCAACCGTTTGCTGCGCATGCCCATCGGCCGTGCGTGGGAAGCGTTGCGCGAAGATGAAATCGCCTGCCGTGCCCTGGGCCTGAACCCGACCATCATCAAGCTTTCCGCGTTCACCCTGGGCGCCGCGTTCGCCGGTTTCGCCGGCAGCTTCTTCGCTGCGCGCCAGGGCCTGGTTACCCCGGAGTCGTTCACCTTTATCGAGTCGGCGATCATTCTCGCCATCGTGGTATTGGGTGGCATGGGCTCGCAACTGGGCGTGATCCTGGCGGCGATCGTGATGATCCTGCTGCCGGAAATGATGCGTGAGTTCAGCGAATACCGCATGTTGATGTTCGGCGCCATGATGGTGCTGATGATGATCTGGCGCCCTCAAGGCCTGCTGCCCATGCAACGTCCACACATGGAGCTGCGCAAATGAGCCGCGAGATCCTGAAAGTTGAAAACCTGAGCATGCGCTTCGGCGGCTTGCTGGCGGTCAATGGCGTGGCCCTGACCGTGAAAGAGAAACAGGTCGTGGCGCTGATCGGCCCCAACGGTGCCGGCAAGACCACGGTGTTCAACTGCCTCACCGGCTTCTACAAGCCGAGCGGCGGCAGCATCCTGCTGGACGGCCAACCGATCCAGGGCCTGGCGGGTCACGAGATCGCTCGCAAGGGCGTGGTGCGTACCTTCCAGAACGTGCGGTTGTTCAAGGACATGACCGCAGTCGAGAATCTGTTGATCGCCCAGCATCGTCACTTGAACACCAACTTCTTCGCTGGCCTGTTCAAGACCCCAGCGTTCCGCAAGAGCGAGCGCGAGGCCATGGAATACGCGGCGTACTGGCTGGACAAGGTCAACCTGACCGAGTTTGCCAACCGCCCGGCAGGCACCCTCGCCTACGGCCAGCAGCGTCGCCTGGAAATCGCCCGTTGCATGATGACCCGCCCGCGGATCCTCATGCTCGACGAACCTGCCGCGGGCCTGAACCCCAAGGAAACCGAAGACCTCAAGGCGCTGATCAGCGTGCTGCGTGAGGAAAACAACGCCACGGTGCTGTTGATCGAACACGACATGAAACTGGTCATGAGCATTTCCGACCATATTGTGGTGATCAACCAGGGCACGCCGCTGGCCGACGGCACGCCGGAGCAGATCCGCGACAATCCTGAAGTGATCAAAGCCTATCTGGGGGAAGCGTAAAATGTTGCAGTTCGAAAACGTTTCCACGTTCTACGGCAAGATCCAGGCCCTGCACGACGTCAATGTCGAAGTGCGCCAGGGTGAGATCGTCACCCTGATCGGCGCCAACGGTGCCGGCAAATCCACCTTGCTGATGACCCTGTGCGGTTCGCCGCAAGCCTACAGCGGCAGCATCCGCTACATGGGTGAAGAGCTGGTGGGCAGGCACTGCGCCGAAATCATGCGCAAGAGCATTGCCGTGGTACCGGAAGGCCGCCGCGTGTTCTCGCGCCTGACCGTGGAAGAGAACCTGGCCATGGGCGGGTTCTTTACCGACAAGGGCGACTACCAGGAACAGATGGACAAGGTGCTGCACCTGTTCCCCCGCCTCAAGGAACGCTTCAGCCAGCGCGGCGGCACCATGTCGGGCGGCGAGCAGCAAATGCTCGCCATCGGCCGGGCGCTGATGAGCAAGCCCAAGCTGTTGCTGCTGGACGAGCCCTCCCTGGGCCTGGCACCGATCATCATCCAGCAGATCTTCGATATCATCGAACAGCTGCGCAAGGACGGGGTGACGGTGTTTTTGGTGGAGCAAAACGCCAACCAGGCATTGAAAATCGCTGACCGGGCCTATGTGCTGGAAAACGGCCGGGTGGTGATGCAGGGCACTGGCGAGCAACTGCTGACGGACCCGAAGGTGCGAGAAGCATATCTGGGAGGTTAAGACCCGGTTACTGAGTAAACTGGATCTAAATGTGGGAGGGGGCTTGCCCCCGATAACGGTATATCAGTCACATGTCCTGTGCCTGACACACTGTCATCGGGAGCAAGCCCCCTCCCACATTTTGTTTTGCGTAACTTGAAAAAAATTCGACTGGTTTTGTAACGAACTCAATCCCCCTCTCTCTAGTGGTGCAAGCAGGCAATCAAGCCTGCGCATTCGACCACTGCTGGAGACACACCATGACCACCAAACTGTCCGCCGCCACCCTCGTCCTCGCCCTGGGTTCGGCCCTGAGCCTGTCCGCCCTGAGCACCACTGCCCACGCAGCCGATGACATGCAGAAATGCTTCGGCGTGGCTGAAGCCGGCAAGAACGATTGCGCCGCAGGCGCCGGCACCTCTTGCGCCGGCACCTCCAAAACCAAGGACCAGGCCAATGCCTGGAAGCTGGTCCCCGCCGGTACCTGCACCAAGACCCCAAGCACCACCTCGCCGACCGGCTTCGGCCAGGAAACCGAATTCACTGCCAAATCCTGAAACCTTGTGCAGCCTGAGTACTGATGATGACGCCTACATCCCCTTACACGGTCTCACCGACTCAGGTGCCCGGCCTGCCCTTGCGGGCCGGGCTGGGGTTGAAGACCGAGCACTTCACCCAAGTGCTTGAGACCGGCCCCGATATCGGTTTTTTTGAAGTACACGCCGAAAACTACATGGTGGCCGGTGGCCCGTTTCATCACTACCTGGGATTGATCCGTGAGCAGTACCCGCTGTCGTTGCACGGCGTGGGCCTGTCCATCGGCGGCGAAGGTGCCCTGGATCGCGAACACTTGGCACGCTTGGCGACGTTGATCGAGCGCTATCAACCCCAGTCTTTTTCCGAACACCTGGCCTGGTCCAGCCACGGCCCGGTGTTTCTCAACGACTTGCTGCCGCTGGCTTACGACGCCACCACCCTGAACCGAGTGTGCGCACATGTTGACCAGGTGCAGAGCACACTCAAGCGGCCGATGCTGCTGGAGAATCCCTCGACCTACCTGCAGTTCCAGCGCTCTACCCTGGATGAAACCGACTTCATCAGCGAGGTCATCCGCCGTACCGGTTGCGGCCTGCTGCTCGACGTCAACAACGTCTACGTATCCTGCATCAATCACCAGCGCGATCCATCGGCCTACATCGACGCCCTGCCCTTGCACGCAGTGGGAGAGATTCATCTGGCCGGCTTTGCCGAAGACGCAGACAGCCTGGGCGACCGCCTGCTGATCGATGACCACGGCGCGCCTATCGATAACGCCGTGTGGCAACTGTACGAGCACGTGCTGGCGCGGACCGGTCCGGTAGCTACATTGATCGAGCGGGATAACCAGGTGCCGCCCTTCAGCATATTGCAGGCCGAAGCCCGGCAGGCTGAAAGCTATTTGTCGCAGGTGGCCCGATGAGCCTTCAACAGGCATTCGCCCACGCGCTGCTGACGCCGGACGCAACCTGCCCCGAGGAGGTGTTCAGCAGGAACGGGGCCGACCCGGCGAGTCGCTTCGCGGTGTATCGCAATAATGTCCACAGCGCGTTGATAAATGCGCTCGTCGCCGCCTATCCGGTGACGCGGCAACTGGTTGGCGATGAGTTTTTCCACGCCATGGCCAGCCTGTATGTCCAGGCTCACCCGCCCACCAGCCCTTTGATCAGCGAATACGGCAGCACGTTGGCAGCGTTTATCCAGCGCTTCGAACCGGCCTCAAGCGTGCCATACCTGGCAGATATCGCTCGGCTGGAGCGCCTGCGGGTTCGGGCTTATCACGCGGCGGATCGCCAGGCACTGGATCAGCACAGCGTGCTCCAACAACTGCAAGGCTGCGCGCAGCTGGGGCAATTGCGGGTGCGACTGCATCCATCCCTCGAAACATTGGAATCTCCCTACGCGATCGTGTCGGTTTGGGCTGCGCACCAGACCGACGGGGTTATCGCCACCTTGAACCCATGGTACGCCCAAGGCGCGCTGGTCCTGCGCCACGGGTTGGCGGTCAAGGTGTTCGCCATCGACAGCGGCTCGGTGACGTTTATCAACCGCCTCAACCAAGGCGCCGGGCTGGAGTTGGCCATCGCTGACGCCCTTGAAGCCTCAGCCGAATTCGACTTGCACCAATGTCTCACGCTGCTGATCAGCCACGACGCCATTACTCATTTGCATCTGCCACCCAAGGTATCGCCATGAACACTCCCGCTCCGTGCCTGGTAAAACGAACCGTCGCACTGTTTGAAAAAATCCCCTACAGCCTGATCGCGTTTATTGCGCGCTTCTCCATTGCCGCAGTGTTCTGGAAATCCGGGCAGACCAAGGTCGAAGGCTTTGCCATTGACGTGATCAGCGGCACATTCCAAGTCGGTGAACCCAAGCTCGCCGCCTCGACACTCTGGTTGTTTCGCAGCGAATATCAGTTGCCCCTGGTGCCGCCGGAGGTGGCCGCGTACCTGGCAACCTTTGCCGAGCACTTTTTCCCGGTATTGATCCTGCTGGGGTTTGCCACACGCTTCTCGGCCCTGGCCCTGATCGGCATGACCTTGACCATTCAGTTGTTCGTCTACCCTGACGCCTACCCCACGCACGGCACCTGGCTCGCGCTGTTGTTGCTGTTGCTCGCCAAGGGGCCAGGCCGCTTGTCCATCGACCACCTGATGGCCCGTCGCTTGCGTTAAAGCCGATCCAGCGCCTCGCCGCTGCGCCGGAACCAATCCACCAGGTAATCGGCCAGCACCTGGGTGCGTCTCGGCAGGCCACCCTGGTAGGGATGAACCAGGTACATCGGCATTCGGCGTGTCTGATAGTCGCGCAGGATCCAGCGCAATCGCCCATCGGCCAACTCCGTCGGCAACACGTAGGACGGCAGGCGGGCGATACCGGCGCCCACCAGGGCGGCTTTTTTCAGCAGGTTGTAATGGTTGGAGGCAAACGTGCCGCTCACCCGCACTCGCAGTAATTCATGCTGCTGGTGATACAACCACTCCTCACGACCGCTGTAGTGACTGTTGAGCAAGCAGCTGTGCGTCGACAGGTCCGCCGGGGTCAGCGGTTCGCCATGCTGCTCCAGATACGCCGGGCTGGCGCAGGTCACCTCGTGCCAGGCCAGCAGAGGCTTGGCGACCAGGCGTTCATTTTCGATGGCAGCCGCGCGCACGCCCAAGTCAAAGCCATCGCGCGCCAAGTCTCGGTAGCTGTTGTTAAGCTCCAGCTCGATCTGCACCTGCGGATATTGCCGCGAAAACTCCAGCAACAAGCCATCGAAGAAGGTTTCGCCCAGCGACACCGGCACGGTCATACGCACAGGGCCGGCCAAATCATCCTTGAGCCGCGCCAACGCCTGCCGCGCGCGTTCTACCTGTACCACCAGCGCTTGTGCCTGGGGCAGCAACGCCGCGCCGGCCGCGGTGAGGCTGAGCTTGCGGGTGGTGCGGTGCAACAGCACCACGGCAAACTGCGCTTCCAACTGGCTGATGCGCTTGGACAACTGCCCTTTGCTGCAGCCCAGCTGTTCGGCCGCCACGGTGAAACTGCCCGCTTCGATCAGCACAGCAAAGGCTGCCAGATCATCCATTTCGCTCATGGATTGTTTCCATTTGAAAACCAAAGGTTGCCTATTAGCGCGTTTATTCGCCTGAAAAGCCACACTAGACTGGACCTTCAGTTAACCCCCTGGAGGAACAGCACGATGAAAATCCTATTGATTGGTGCCAGCGGCACCATAGGTTCAGCGGTCAAGGCAGAGTTGGCGCAACGCCACGAAGTGATCAGCATCGGCCGTACCAGCGGCGACTTCCAGGTGGACATCAGCGATAGCGCCTCGATACGCAGGCTGTTCGAGCAGACCGGCAAGTTCGACGCCCTGATCTGCGCCGCAGGCAGTGTGAACTTCGTGGCACTGGGAGAGATGAGCCACAGCGATTTCGAACTGGGCCTGCGTGACAAGCTGATGGGCCAGGTCAACCTGCTGCTGATCGGACGCGAATACGCCAATGACGGTGCCTCGTTTACGTTCACCAGCGGCATTCTCAACCGCGACCCGATCCGTACCGGTGCCTCGGCCGCGCTGGTCAACGGCGCGCTGGATGCCTTTGTCAAAGCCGCGGCGATCGAGTTGCCACGGGGCTTGCGTGTCAATTCGGTGAGCCCGACAGTGCTGCTGGAAGCCATGGGCAGCTACGCTCCATACTTTCGTGGGTACAAACCGGTGCCTGGTGCAGATGTGGCGTTGGCCTACTCGAAGAGTGTCGAGGGCTTGCAGACAGGGCAGACCTTTATCGTGGGCTGACCTGCCAAAGAAGGTTCTCGGTACCTGCCACCTTTAGTGCAGGTACCGAGTTGCCCATTCCGCAGCCAAGTCTTTGGGCACGGCTACTCTTAAGCTGCCCCCCATAATCCCTTGAACGTGGCTGGTGTATAAACGGCGACCATCGATATAAAGCGTCATCTGCTTTCCGTAGGTCAGCGTGGTAATGGCTGTGGTACGCGCCTTGGCCTCTTCGCTTAACGTAATGCTGGCCGATACGGTATCCGCATTCAGATTGTGGATACTCTTGAGTTCAAGCGAGATCTCGGTGAAGTCATTAGCCGACGAATACTCCAACCTCGCGGCGTCCTCAGCAAACACCGAAACGCTGGCAAACAGCAGTCCATATGCGCTCCATTTATTTGTCATCGCAACGCTCCCAGGCAAAGTCATCAACCCTTGCATACCGCCCCCGTCCTTGCATCAGTAAAGGCTTAAAGGCTGACGTATGCCGCAGGTATTGGTTTCGAGCTGTTTACAGACTTGTGGTGCGACGCGAGGCTGCGTAACGTGGCGGCACTTGTTTTGGAGACCCGATCAATGCGCGCCGCCCGTACTCTTGCACTGTTTGCCCTGCTGCCCCTGTTCACCGCTTGCCAGATGTTCGAGAGCGAGCCGGCCAAACCGTCTACTGCCGGGCTGACCCGTATGCAGGGTGAGTTGACCGCTGTGGAGGGCAAATTGTTGTTCCAACCGTGCGGCGACAAACGCAACTATGTGGTCAACGACACCGGCGGCACCAGCATCCTGCAGGAAGCCGCGTCCCTGGCCGGCCAGCAAGGCGCGTTGTTTGCCGACCTGCGCGGCAAGTTTTCCGGGGTTGCCAGCGGCACCCAGGGTTCGCTCGACCTGCAACAACTCTATCGCGTAGAGCGCTCGACCTCAGCCTGCGACGATCCGGACTTCAAGCGCATGATCCTGCGCGCCAACGGCCATAAGCCGGCCTGGGCAATGAATGTCACAGCCAAGGGCATGGTGCTGGAACGCGAAGGCCAGCCACCGCTGGCGGTGCCCTACGTCGAAGAACAACTGGGCGATGGGCGCTTCAACCTGATGACCGAAGCCAATAACCAGCACATCGAACTGTGGGTGGCGCCCCAGCGCTGCGTCGACAGCGTGAGCGGCAGCCTGCAACACATGAGCGCCGAGTTGCGGGTGAACGGCCAGGTGCAGCGTGGCTGCGCGGCGTTTGGCGGCTCCCGGGACGACTGATTGTGCCTTGGGCTGTTTTAACCTGACGGAAAACCACCTTTGGGGCTTATAATCGCCGGTTTGCAAAACAGCCGGCCTCCTTGCCCGCCGCCTACCGGATCCTGTCATGTTACGAATCACCGAACTCAAGCTGCCCATCGACCATCCCGAAGAAGACCTGCGGCCTGCCATCGTGCAGCGCCTGGGCATCGCCAGTGATGACCTGCTCGATTTCACCCTGTTCAAACGCAGCTACGACGCCCGTAAAAAGTCGTCGGAGCTGTGCTTCATCTACACCGTCGACCTGAACGTCAAGGGCGAAGCCGCCCTGCTGCTCAAGTTTGCCGATGACCGCAACGTCAATCCCGCGCCGGATGTCAGCTACAAGGTCGTGGGCCAGGCGCCGGCAGGCTTGGTTGAACGGCCGATCGTGGTGGGTTTTGGCCCCTGCGGGATCTTCGCCGGGCTTCTGCTGGCGCAGATGGGCTTCAAGCCGATCATCCTCGAACGCGGCAAGGAAGTGCGCCAACGCACCAAGGACACCTGGGGCCTGTGGCGTAAAAGCGTGCTCAACCCCGAGTCCAACGTGCAGTTCGGTGAAGGCGGTGCCGGGACCTTCTCCGACGGCAAGCTGTACAGCCAGATCAAGGACCCGAAATTCCACGGCCGCAAAGTGCTGCACGAGTTCGTCAAGGCCGGTGCACCGGAAGAGATCCTCTATGTCAGCAAGCCGCATATCGGCACTTTCCGCCTGACCGGCGTGGTAGAGAACATGCGCGAGCAAATCATCGCCCTGGGCGGTGAAGTGCGCTTTGAACAACGGGTCACTGATGTGTTGATCGAAGACGGGCAGTTGAACGGCGTGGTCATCGACGGCGGCGAGCAGATCCTTTCCAGGCACGTGATTCTTGCCCTGGGCCACAGCGCCCGTGACACCTTCCGTATGCTCCATGATCGCGGCGTGTACATGGAGGCCAAGCCGTTTTCGGTGGGCTTCCGTATCGAACACCCACAGTCGCTGATCGACGCCGCACGCCTGGGCAAATACGCAGGCCATCCGAAACTGGGCGCAGCGGACTACAAGCTGGTGCACCACGCCAAGAATGGTCGCTCGGTCTACAGTTTCTGCATGTGCCCTGGCGGTACCGTGGTGGCTGCGACCTCAGAACCGAACCGCGTCGTGACAAACGGCATGAGTCAGTATTCGCGTAATGAACGCAACGCCAACTCCGGCATCGTGGTCGGCATCACCCCCGAGGTGGATTACCCGGGCGGCCCGCTGGCCGGTATCGAGTTGCAGGAGCGCCTGGAGTCCCACGCCTACATCCTCGGCGGCAGCAACTACGAGGCGCCCGCGCAACTGGTGGGTGACTTTATCGCCGGCAAACCTTCCACCGCCATCGGCAGCGTGGAGCCGTCCTACAAGCCCGGCGTGTCCCTGGGCGACCTGGCCCTGGCCTTGCCGGACTTTGCCATCGAAGCCATCCGCGAAGCGTTGCCGGCGTTCGAAAAGCAGATCAAAGGCTATTCGCTGCACGATGCGGTGTTGACCGGCATCGAGACTCGCACTTCGTCACCCTTGCGCATTACCCGCGATGAGTCGATGCAGAGCCTGAACGTCAAAGGCCTGTTCCCGGCCGGGGAAGGCGCGGGTTACGCCGGTGGGATTCTGTCGGCAGGTGTCGACGGGATTCGGATTGCCGAGGCGTTGGCGCGGGATATGTTGGGCATCGAAGCCTGAGAACACTGTAGTGAAAAATGTGGGAGGGGCTTGCTCCCGATAGCAGTGGTTCAGTCACAGTATTTTTGACTGACACACCGCAATCGGGAGCAAGCCGCCTCCCACATTTTGATTTGCGCCGGGTCAGATATTGGCGCGCAGGATCGTTTCGGGCAGCGACTCGCCCTGCTCGACACTCGCAGCCACCGCCGCGATCAAGCTCTCCAACTCATACCCCTGCCCCGCCAACCACGCCTGATCGTAATAGGTCGTGGCATAACGCTCGCCGCCATCACACAAGATCGCTACGATCGAGCCCGATTCTCCCGCCGCTTTCATCTGGTGCGCTGCTACCAACGCGCCGATCAGGTTGGTCCCGCTGGAACCGCCGACCCGTCGTCCCAAACGCCCAGCCAGGTAATGCATCGCCGCCAATGACAAGGCGTCTGGCACCTTGACCATCGCATCAATCACCGCCGGCAGAAACGACGCCTCGACACGCGGGCGACCAATCCCTTCGATTCGCGAACCACACTCCAGGCGCAGGCTGGCGTCGCCGCTCTGGTAGAAGTCGAAAAACACCGAGCGCTCGGCATCGGCACACAGCACGCGGGTGCAATGCTGGCGATAACGTACGTAGCGGCCCAGTGTCGCGGTGGTGCCGCCAGTGCCGGGGCTGGAAATCAACCAACTGGGCTCCGGGTGCTGCTCGAAGCGCATCTGCTGGAAGATCGATTCGGCAATGTTGTTGTTTGCGCGCCAGTCGGTAGCACGCTCGGCGTAGGTGAACTGGTCCATGAAGTGACCACCACTTTCCTGGGCCAGGCGTTCGGATTCGGCGTAGATCTGCGTCGGGTCCTGAACCAGATGGCTCTTGCCACCGTAAAAGGCGATCTGGGCGATCTTTTCCTGGGAGGTGGTGGCCGGCATGACGGCAATGAACGGCAACCCCAACAGGCGAGCGAAGTAGGCTTCAGAGATGGCTGTGGAACCGCTGGACGCTTCGATCACCGGGGCGCCCGGCTTGAGCCATCCATTGCACAGCGCGTACAAAAACAGCGAGCGAGCCAGCCGGTGTTTCAGGCTGCCTGTGGGGTGGCTGGATTCGTCCTTGAAGTACAACTCGATGCCGGGCAACCCAGGTAACGGCAACGGGATCAGGTGGGTGTCGGCGCTCCGCTGGAAGTCCGCTTCAATGATGCGAATGGCTTCGCGGGCCCAGGTACGGTGGTCGCTCATGGTGGACTCTCTAAGGTTTTCAGCCTGAATCTTAAGATGTTTCGTACACCTCACACAGATACAGTACCGACTCAATTTGACACACAACTGCTAGTCTTTTACGCATCTACAACCCGACTCATCTCTTATAACAAATAAGAATATAACTTTTGTTTTAACAACTAACTGTACGGGTTAGGGTACCCACCTATTGAACCTCAAATGGAGAGCATCCCTTGCCTCTGCGTAGCACTTTTACTCGTTTCTTCCAGCTGGAAGCCGCCAGTGGTCTGTTGTTGATCGCCGCTGCCGCTTTGGCGCTGATCATCAACAACTCACCGTTGTCGCACCTGTACAACGCGTTTCTCGATACACCTGTGGTTGCCCAGGTCGGCGCGTTGAAAATCGCCAAGCCGGCACTGCTGTGGATAAACGACGGCCTGATGGCTCTGTTTTTCCTGCTGATCGGCCTGGAGGTCAAACGCGAACTGCTCGATGGTCACCTCTCCAAGCCTTCCCAGGTTGTGCTGCCCGGCGCAGCGGCCATCGGCGGCATGGTGGTGCCGGCGCTGATCTACTGGGCGCTGAACAAGGACAACCCGGCCGCCCTCGCCGGCTGGGCGATCCCGATGGCCACGGATATCGCGTTCGCTCTGGGCGTGCTGGCACTGCTGGGCAAGCGCGTACCGGTGTCGCTGAAGTTGTTCCTGATGACCCTGGCAATCATTGATGACCTCGGCGCCATCATCGTCATCGCGCTGTTCTATTCCGCTGACTTGTCCGGCGCGTCCCTGGCGGGCGCGGGGGCTTGCTTGATTGCCTTGATTGCGATGAATCGCCTGGGCGTGATCAAGCTTGGGCCTTACCTGATCATCGGCCTGATCCTGTGGGTGTGCGTACTCAAGAGCGGTGTGCATGCCACACTGGCCGGTGTGACCCTGGCATTCTGCATTCCACTGCGCACCCGGAATGCCGAAACCTCACCGCTGCTGACCCTGGAGCACGCCCTGCACCCGTGGGTGGCCTACGCCATCCTGCCGTTGTTCGCGTTCGCCAATGCCGGGGTTTCCCTCACCGGCGTGAGCCTGGAGAGCTTCACCCATTCCGTGCCCATGGGCATCGCCGCCGGCCTGTTGATCGGCAAGACCATCGGTGTGTTCGGCCTCACTTGGCTGGCGATCAAGACTGGTATCGCGTCCCTGCCCAGCGGCGCCAACTGGGGTCAGGTTCTTGGCGTGGCTGTTCTGTGCGGTATCGGCTTCACCATGAGCCTGTTTGTCGGCTCCCTGGCGTTTGTGCCGGGTGCCAGCGAGTTTGCCGGTGAAGACCGCATGGGGATTCTGACCGGATCGATCCTGGCAGCCTTTATCGGGTATGCGGTGACGGCGATGGCGAGTCGCAAAAAAGCCTGAGCCCCTGGGAAAGCAGCATAAAAAAACCCCAACCGGTCACCCGGTTGGGGTTTTCTTTGCCCGATTACTTACCGCTTAGCGAGTAACGCGGCTGGTACCGTCAACGGTCATGATGCGTACGCGGTCACCGATGCGGAAGATTTCATTTTCCTGCACGGCTTGTACGTAGGCGCGCATGCTGCCGTCGTCTTCGCGCACGGTGATTTCCACGCCCTGGGTGCGGGTCAGGCCTTCTTCGGTGGCCGAGCCCAGCAGGCCGCCCGCGACCGCGCCGATTACAGCGGTGACGATGCTGCCACGGCCGCCACCGATGGCGCTGCCGCCAACACCACCGATGACTGCGCCAGCAGCGCCGCCGATTGGGGTCTTGGTGCCTTCGATTTTCACCGGACGCAGGGATTCGATGGTACCCATGCGCACGGTCTGAACGCGACGCGCCTCATCACGGGAGTACGAGTCGCCGGTCAGACTCGAGGCGCAGCCACCCAACAGCAATGACAGGGTGGTAAAGCAGGCAACTAGTAAAACGGACTTACGCATAGCATCAACTCCAAAGGACAGGTATTCATTAAACGCTGTGGCTTGGCGCCTGTCACGGCAAGCCGGGCAGAAAATTGCTTTCATTCAGCCTGAGTACAGACTGCCAGCACCAGAAAACACGACCAACGGTAGCCTAACTGTGGTGCGCAACGGTGCCATCAGCTGCTTGATCATTGTAGCCGCACAATCAAAAGCGCCGAAGTCTCCTGAATAGAGACGTCGGCGCAATGGGCATGATTCAGGCGCAATGACGAAAGGTGACGCTCAGGGCGCCAGACGCTCGCGGATCCATTGAGCGTCTTGTACACGATAGTTGAGACGATCATGCAGGCGGCTGGCGCGGCCCTGCCAGAACTCGATGCGCTCGGGCAGCAAACGGTACCCACCCCAATGCTCGGGGCAATCGGGCTGGGTATCGCTGAAACGCTGTTCGGTGGCCTTGAGCAGATCGTGCAGCTCTTCACGGTCACGAATGACCCTGCTCTGCGGGGATGCCCAGGCGCCGAGGCGGCTGCCCAACGGGCGCACCTGGTAATAGGCATCCGACTCTTCAGGGGTGACCTTGACCACGCGCCCTTCAATACGCACCTGGCGTTCCAGGGTCGGCCAGAAGAACGTCATGGCCGCAAACGGCCGCGCCGCAAGTTGCTCACCCTTGGCGCTCTGGTAGTTGGTGAAGAAGGTAAAGCCCTGTGCATCCAGGCCCTTGAGCAACAGGATACGACAGTGCGGGCGACCGTCCTGGTCGACCGTCGCCAGGGTCATGGCATTGGCCTCCACCGGCGGCTGTTCGGTTTTCACCGCGTCGCCAAACCATTGGTGGAACAAAGCAAACGGCTCGCCGGGGGCCTGGGCCTCGCTCAAACCGTCCCGTGTGTAGTCACGGCGCATATCAGCCAGTGCCTGGGTCATGCGGCTTTATCCTTATGGTTCAACGGCTCAGTTTTTCGCCTGGTCGTTCGAAGCGGGTGCAGCAGCCTTGGCTTTGGTTGCAGCCGGCTTCTTCGCAGCAGGTTTGGCCGCGACCTTTTTAGCCGCTGGCTTGGCGGCCGCTTTCTTGGCCGGAGCCTTCTTGGCTGGTGCTTTTGCCGCTGGTGCCGGGGCTGGAGCATTCTGCACGGCAACCATTTCAGCAACCGGTGGCGTCTTGCCCGAATTGTACTGGCTCAGCAGTGCAAGCATCGTTGTACGCTGAGTGAACATGATTTCCATGCGACGATTCAGCGCACGCCCCTGGTTGCTGTCGTTGGCGGCACGCGGCATAAGGTCGCCCATGCCACGCAGCATCAAGCGGTCCTGCTTCAAACCACTGAGGCTGAAGATCGAAGCAATCGACTGCGCACGCTCCTTGCTCAACGCCTGGCTCGCAGGAGCGCTGCCGGTGGCATCGACGTGGCCCAGAACCAGTACGGCGGTCTTGGGATCAGCCTCAACGGCCTTGGCCACACGAGTGAACGGGCCCAAAGTCACCGGCAGCAGCATCGCTGGACGCTTCGGGTTGTAGGAACCGTCTACCGGGGCAATCACGACCAGCACGTTGTCGCGACGCTCCAGTTGCAGCGAACTGCCCTTGATGGCCTCGCGCAGGCGTGGCTCGTAGTCGTCCAGCCAGGCTTGGGTGATTTTCGGGTCAGGCATTGGCACATTGGTCACGTCGACCTTGGCCAACGGCTTTGGCTTGCTTTCGAACGGCCACCACCAGCGGGGTTCGGCGTCGGTCTTGGCGACGACAGGTGCCGCGTCGGAAGTCGGGGTTGCGGCCTTCAGGTCGGCTTTCAGGTCGGCCTTGGCATCGGCGGCTTTTTCTTCGGCACTCTTGGTGGAGAACGGCCACCAGCTGTAGCCGGTATCAGCCTTGGCGGGCGAAGCAGGTGCAGCAGCAGCGGCGACAGGTTCAACAGGCTTGGCGCCGGCAGCTGGTTTGGCATCCGGCTTGGCGTCGGTTTGGGTCACTGCGTCCTTGGTCGCAGCCTTGTCCGATCCAAATGACCACCAATGCCCACCTTCGGCATCATTTTGTGGAGTTTGTGCGCAACCTGTAATAGTGAGGCACAGCGCCAGTGCCAAGGACTTGTTCGATAACATGAGATATCCACAAAATGAGAAAAAACCAGGGGGCCTGATGACCCGTTAAACAGACACTTAAAGAACATTCAAGTTACAACATGTCGTTCAGCATCTTTTTATACTTGCCTTTGTAACAAAAAATTGTGAAACAGCAAGGGGTTTATAGACAACCGGCCAATATTCCGACCAACTTCTGCGCACGCGGGTCCATAAGTACGTAAGGGCCCAGGGTATTAGTCACAAAACCGAACGCTACATCATGTTCAGGGTCGGCAAAACCCACTGAGCCCCCTGCGCCGGGATGCCCGAAAGCACGTGGCCCGAGGCCGAACGTGGCATTGGGCAGCTGCGGTTGATCCAACATGCAGCCCAGGCCGAAACGGGTTTGGGTCAATAAGGTTTTATCCGGCCCAATACTGTGTTCACGGGTCAATTGTTCGAGCATGTCGCTTTCCAGCAGACTACCGTCCAACAAACCGCTATAAAACCCGGCCAGGCTGCGCGCATTACCGTGACCATTTGCCGCGGGCTGCTGCATGCGTCGCCATTCGGGCTTATTAGTACTGGTCAGAATAGACGGTGGATTGGCAAATGCCCGTGTGGTCATCGCCGCCGGTTCGCGCATCATTACTTGAAGTAACCGTTGCGCGGCCTCATCCCCCATATTGCCCTTGCTGCGCGCTATATGGGCCACCCGATAAAACTCTGCATCCGCCAGGCCAACGTGGAAGTCCAGCCCCAGCGGCCGTGCGACCCGTGCCACGATCGACTCACCCGGCCCGCGCCCATCGGCGCGGCGCAACAGTTCGCCGACCAGCCAGCCGTAGGTAATCGCCTCGTAGCCATGACCCTCGCCTGGTGTCCACCACGGCGCCTCGGCCGCCAGGGTGTCGACCATCAGTTGCCAGTCATACAGGGCTTCGGTAGGCAGCATTTCGCGGATGGCCGGCAGCCCGGCCTGGTGGCAGAGCAACTGGCGCAATGTGATCGCCTCCTTGCCCGCCGCCGCGAATTCCGGCCAGTAGTCAGCCACCGGTGCATCAAGCTTGAGCTTGCCCTCGGCCACCAGTTGCAAGGCAGTGACAGCCGTGAAGGTCTTGGTGCAGGAGAACAGGTTGACGATGGTATCACTGTGCCAGGCTTCGGCTCCGTCCTTGTCGGCAGTACCGGCCCACAGATCGACGACGGTTTGCCCGCCTACCTGGATGCACAGCCCGGCACCACGCTCCTGGGGATCATCGAACAATGCGGCAAAGGCTTCGCGTACCGCTTCGAACTGCAGCTCGTAATGACCCTGAATCTGCACCTGATTCCCCTCGCAAAGCACCATGAAAAGTGGCCGCCATTCTTTCAGCCATTGTGGGTTTTGTGAACCCGTCAACGACGAATCAATGACCGTTGCCGGAGTGCCCACCGGCATGTCCAGCGCCCTGCCCTGCGCCTTTGCCGCCCTGCCCCTGCTTGGCGCCTTCACTTTCACGCGCCGTGCGGGTCGCCTTGGCTTTTTGCGCCTCACGGCCCAACTGGTCGACCGCCGCCAGGTTGCTCTTGCGCACACTGTCAACGAAGCCCTGGAAAGGTACATCGGTGATGCCGACAAGGCCGAAATGGCCATTTTCGCCATCCAGCAGACGCCCGGTGACCGGCTGGTCCAGGTACTGGAACCAGTGCACGCCAACAATCGACGGCTCGGCCATGGCCTGCTTGAGGAACGTGGCGTACGCCGTACCGCGATCTTCTTCGCGGGCCAATTGCGTCACGCCGCCCCAGAACGGGCCACGGTCGGCCGAGCCGAAGTTGAATTCGGTGATCAACACCGGTTTGTCCAACGCACGCAGGGCGGCGAAGTCATAACCGTCCTGGGGTTTTAGGGTGTACATGTTGAAGCTCAACACATCGCAATACTGCGCGCACGACGCCACTGCTTCCGGGGTGCTCACGGCAAAACGGCCGCCCAGCAACAGTTGGTTCGGCGCGTGCCACTTCAGCGAGTCGGAAATGGTCTTGAAGTAAGCGTCGGCGAAGGTCTTCTGGAAGTACTTGAAGTCAGCTTCGATTTCCGGGTGTTCAGGGCTGGGCATCGGTGGTTCGAAGCCTGGGTCTTCCATCAGTTCCCAACCCGCCAGCTGAATACCCCAGGCTTTGGACAGACCTTCCTCGTTGCGATATTTGTCACGCAGCTGCTTGAGGAACGCGCGCTTGGCCGGGACATCGGTGGTCATGCGCAGGGTGCCGTAAGCCAAGGCGTAGCGGGATTTTGCATCGTCGCCAGGACCGGCCCAGGCCAGTTCGTTGTCGGCAAAAAAGCCGATCAACCACGGATCGTCGCGGTGATCACGAGCGGCGATGGCCACGGCGCGTTCGGTGGCCATCGCGAAACGTGGATCGAACGGATCGGGCATACCGCCCCACCAGTCGGTGCCGGTGCTGATGCTCGCGTAGTCACCCACAATCGACAGCGGCAGGGTATAAGGCACGCGGTCGGCAGTGGCCAGGTCCTCGTCGCTCCAGTTGCCCACGGTATTGAAACCCCAGGCTTGCAGACGGTCCAGGGTGTGCGTCACCCAGCGCTTCTGGTCCAAACCCTCGCCGCCGTAAGTGCGCTGCAGGTTGGCGCCATAAAAGTCATACCAACGCCCCGAACCAAAGCCGCGACCTTCGCCGGCACCGTTGCCGGTGCGGTTATCGCTGCTGCCGTAGTACTTGTCGAAGGGTTCGCCGGCCTTGGGCAACGCCGCGAACATCCACTCACGCCCTGCCACGTAGGTCTGGCTGTTGTCCGCAGCCACGGTGTTGACCCCCAGTGAATAGAACGGATGACCTTCAGGCGTCACCAGATACCAGCGGCCGTCGCGCTCCTCTGTGCGGAAAAAACCGCTGGAATCGAACGCCGGGCCTTTGTTCCAGCCGCCGTATTGGTCCAGGGAGGATTTGTCTCGCTCAGCCAACCAGGTTTTGAGCTGCTGCTGCTCTTTGGCGGCCGACGCCTTGAGCTGCTCGTCGCTGCTGACCTTTTCCGGCCAGCGCGCCCGGGTGGACTGGCCAAAAGCATCGACCAATTCGCTGTAGGCGGCCTTCGTTACCGGCTCGCTGTCCTGCACGCCAAAGCGCTCCAGCAGGATGCTTTGGGCGACATTGGGCTTGATCATCGACAGGGTCACCGACACCACCTGGCTGCGGTCGATTTCGCCGGCACTGCCGGCCAGCAATACGCGCTGGCCATCCACGGTCATCGGCATCGGCGGGCCAGCCTTCATGCCCTGGCTCAGTGGCGAGTTGGCTTGCAATGGTACCAGCAGGGTCTGCGCAGGCCCGGCCGGCAGGTCGATGCGGCTGACCAGGGTCTTGCCGTCGGCGCTCTGCACCTTGACGTAGAGGGTCAGTGCCCAGTTCATCGCGCTCTGGATACGCAGGCTCATGGCGCTCGATTGCGACCAGTCCCACACACCGGATTGCGGGCTGAGCACCAGGCTTGGCTCGGCCGCCGGGTTGAAGGTGATACGGCGCAGCACCTCGCCTTCGGGAGTTTGTTCGGCGTTGTATTGGGGCAGGCTGGCGTCCTGAGTCGCCACCTTGACCACATCGGCAGGCCGGACGAAGTTGAACAGCGTTTGTTGCCCGGCAGGCGCGGCCATCAACGGCGCAGCGAACAGCAAGGCAAAAAGAGCGGGCAGCGTGCGAATCATACGAACAAGGTTCTCCCAAACGGCCGGTGAATGGCCTGGTGATAGTGATGAGATAGACCACAAAGTGGGCGAATTCGCCCACGGGGGTTTAAGAAATTTCGCGCCTGAACGGCGGCAACGCATTGAGGATAGCTTTGCCATAGCGTTGGGTGACCAGGCGGCGGTCAAGCAAGGTGATGGTGCCGCGGTCTTGCTCGGTGCGCAGCAAGCGCCCGCAGGCCTGCACCAGCTTCAATGAGGCATCCGGCACCGAGATTTCCATGAACGGGTTGCCGCCACGGGCTTCGATCCATTCGGCCAGTGCGGCCTCGACCGGATCATCGGGCACCGAGAACGGGATCTTGGCGATCACCACGTGTTCGCAATAAGCGCCAGGCAAGTCCACGCCCTCGGCAAAACTTGCCAGGCCGAACAATACGCTGGAATCACCGCCGTCGACCCGCGCCTTGTGCTTGTTCAGGGTTTCCTGCTTGGACAGGTTGCCCTGGATAAACACCTGTTTGCGCCAGTCGCGATCGAGGCCATCGAACACGTCCTGCATCTGTTTGCGCGACGAGAACAGCACCAGGGTGCCGCGCGAACCTTCCACCAGTGACGGCAGATCGCGAATGATCGCCGCCGTGTGGGCCGCCGCATCCCGAGGGTCAGCCTTGAGGTCCGGTACGCGCAGCACACCGGCATCGGCATGATGAAACGGGCTCGGTACCACAGCGGTAACGGCCTTTTTCGGCAAACCGGCGCGCATACGGAAGCGATCAAAGGTGCCCAGGGCGGTCAGCGTGGCCGACGTCACCAGGCAGCCGTAGGCCACGTTCCACAGGTTGCGACGCAGCATTTCAGCGGCGAGGATCGGGCTGGCGTTGACCTCGATATCAAACAGCGCACCGCTTTCCGACAGGGTAAGCCAACGGGCCATGGGCGGGTTGTCTTCCGGATCTTCCACGGTGAACGCGGTCCACAGCTCCCAGTTGCCCTGGGAGCGGGACAACAGGCTGCCGAACAGCGGGTACCACTCCTCGGCCTGGTTGCTGGCGATACCGATATTAACCTCGCCATCCATGCCTTCCTTGAGCAAATCCGTAAGGCGGGTGAACAAGTCGGTCAGGCGTGAAAAGCCTTTCTTCAGCTCGATGCCCATTTCGCGCATGTGCTCGGGGATCATGCCGCCGACAAAACGGTGGCGCGGGCGCTCACGGCCCTCGACATCTTCGCCGGGTTTGAAGTCGGCCACCTGTTCGCAGGCGCTGAACATGAATTGCTGTTGGGTCTTGATCTCCCGCGCCAGTTCCGGCACCTGTTCGATCAGCTTGCCCAGGTCGCCGGGCAGCGGATGCTGGGCCAGCAACTTGGTGAGGTTCTTGGCAGTGGTTTCCAGCCAGTCGGCAGTGGAACGCAGGCGCGTGTAATGGGCGAAGTGGCCGATGGCTTTGTCCGGCAGGTGGTGACCTTCGTCGAACACATAAAGCGTGTCGCGTGGGTCGGGCAGCACCGCGCCGCCGCCCAGTGCCAGGTCGGCCAGCACCATGTCGTGGTTGGTGACGATGACATCCACCTTGCCCATGCCTTCGCGGGCCTTGTAGAAGGCGCACTGGCCGAAATTGGGGCAATGGCGATTGGTGCACTGGCTGTGGTCGGTGGTCAGGCGCGCCCAGTCGGAGTCTTCCAGGGCGGTGGGCCAGCTGTCGCGGTCGCCGTCCCATTTGTTGCCGGCCAGTTTCTCGATCATGCTGGTAAACAGCTTCTGGCTGGCCTCGTCGACCTCGATCTTGAAGCCTTCTTCTTCGAACAGCGACGCGGTGGCGGTTTGCGCATGGCCTTCCTGCAGCAACACGTCGAGCTTGGACAGGCACATGTAGCGGCCACGGCCCTTGGCCAGGGCGAAGGTAAAGCTCAAGCCGCTGTTGCGCATCAGGTCGGGCAAGTCTTTGTAGACAATCTGCTCTTGCAGAGCGACGGTGGCGGTGGCGATTACCAGGCGCTTGCCGGCGGCCTTGGCGGTGGGGATCGCGGCCAGGCTGTAGGCCACAGTCTTGCCAGTACCGGTGCCGGCCTCGACGGCCACGACCGCAGGTTCGCCCTCGCGGCGACCTTCGTCGTCGGTGTCGATATCCCCGAGGACTTTCGCCACTTCGGCGATCATCAGGCGTTGGCCGTAGCGCGGTTTCAAGCTCTTGGCTTCGAGAAAACGCGAATAGGCGCCCTGGATCGTGGTTTTGAGTTCAGTGCTGATCATGGATAGTCGGGCGCAAAAAACGCTGGATAAATTTTCAGTGGTTCGGATCGGCCGCTATCATACCCCGCTAATTAATCCCGCGCAGAACGGAGTACCACAATGACCGCGTTTAGCCTCGCTTACACCCTGCATGTACTGGCCGCCCTGATTTGGGTCGGCGGTATGTTTTTCGCCTGGATGATCCTGCGACCCGCCGCCATGGCGGCCCTTGAGGGCCCTGCCCGGCTCAAGTTGTGGGCAAATGTGTTTCAACGTTTTTTTGTGTGGGTGTGGGTCGCGGTCGTGATTTTGCCGATCAGCGGCGTTGGTTTGCTGCAACTGCGCTTCAACGGTTTTGAAACTGCACCGCGCTATGTGCAGGTGATGATGGGGTTGTATCTGGTGATGACCGCGCTGTTTATCCGCATCCAGGCGTTGAAGTTTCCTGAACTGAAGGCCGCGGTGGCGGCTGAGGATTGGCCGGCGGGCGCGGCTGCGTTGGGGCAGATTCGCAAGTTGGTGGGGGTTAATTTGATTGTGGGGTTGGTGGTGGTGGCGATTGCTTCGGCCCGGCCGATGTTTTGAAGGCGAGGCTTGCACTGCCATCGGGGTGTGGATATCTACACAACTGCAGTTCGCAGCACCCAACGGTAACCACGATGCGAAGCGAGCCGCTCTTGCTCTTGATCTGCGTTTGATCTCAGGCGCCCCGTCAAACCACGCTGGCCGGAATTCGACAGGGATTTGGGGGGTAAACCGGCAGGGATGCCGGTTTAGCCGCCCCGCGCCATGGATGGCGCGTGGCGGCGGCCCCCCAATCCATGGCGGATTACGGGCACACCGAGCCCAGGCGAGGTGCCGAGTGGTGGGGCAAGAGCGCTTTGGTTACTTTCGCCTGGGCCGGCATTCCGGCTTTTCGAAAGTGACCCGCCGTAAGGGCGGAACCAATAGCAGCCGTTACCCAAACAACGGATATGTACTCGGTCTGATCCAGCATCCTGGTCGGCCCTAAGGCCGCCATCGGGGGCAAGTCGGAACAGTCGACTCAGAGCCGCTGAATAGTCACCGCCCCCGCAGGCCCAGCCGGCCCCGGCTGCCCTTCAAGCCCAGGCCGGCCCTTGTCGCCACCATCGGCGCGGTACACCAGGCAGCCCTTGGACTGCCCACCCTTGCCAGGTTTACCCGCCACGCCAGGCAACCCACCGGCACCGCCGTCCACCCAGACCTTGATTTGCTCAATCGGGAAGTCCTGCGGCAACTCCAGGCGTACCTGCGCACCCGCCGCACCCGGCAGGCCGTCACCGCCGTTGTCACCGTTAAACCCGCGCCCGGCCGAACCCCAGGTGCAGCCTGGGTCCACGCCGTTGGCGCCATCCAGGCCCGCGTACCCTTGGGCACCGGCACCGCCGCGGGCGTCTACCGACAACACTTCAGCAGTGAGGGAATTGATCCGCAAGGTCAGGTCACGCCCAGCCTTGGCAGGTTTTTCATGGGTGCCGGGGGCGCCGCGGGACGTGATCTGGCTACCCTGCTCCAGTTGCGCCTGGCGCACTTGCATTTGCAGCGCGCTAGCGCCGGGAACAATGGTGATGCGTGCGTCACGCCCCAGGTGCAACTCATCCACAGTGACCTGACTGATAGTGGCCGGAATCAGCAAAGTGCCATAGTCCGCCACGTCCAGGCGCTCAAGCTGCAACACGCTGGTACTGCTGGGCAGGCGCATCAACGAGTTGGTTTCGACACTGACGCTCTGGGCCAGGGCAATGGGGCTGACCAGCAGGGCCAACAGAAAAACCTTACGCATCATGGGGCTCCTGAGTGTTTTCAAATTTTTCTTTGAGCGCACAGTAACGACTTCTACCGGCGATTTGCCAGTGAAGGATCAAAAAACTTCCGCAGGTACGGTACAAGCCGCCGTGGCCCTGACCGCAATGTCCTAGGCTCGCACGCCCAGCCGCGCTAGTCTCTACCGTCCTGATGTGAGGATCTGCAATGACCGCTGGAATTTCTTCCCGTACACCCCAGCAAGCCCTGGCTGCCCTGCTTGAGTTGCACCAGCCCAAACGCCTGCTGTTATTGGGCGCCAGCCAGTTTCCGGCGCTGGAGGCGTTTAAAACCGCGCACCCGGATGTGAACGTCTGTGTCGCCGCACCTGGGCCACTGCCTGCCGAACTGGCAGCGCAGCGTTTTGATTTGGCGCTGGTAGTCGATTGCCTTGAACACTTGCCCAAGCCTCAAGGTCTGACGCTTCTGGGCGGCATTCGAAACCTCAATGCCAGCCGGATCGCGGTGCTGGTCGACCTGCGCGCCTGCGAATGGAAGGACACCGACTTCTTTTCCCTGGCCCTGCAAGCCGGCGAGCGATTCCAGCGCGATGAGCAAGTTCTGACGCTGTTTACCTATGATCTGCTTGACTATAAACAAGTGCCCGACTGGCTCAACGCACGCTTCTGGGCCAACCCGGAGAATTTTGGAAAGTATTGGTGGTAACCCGATGAGTACATCCATTTGCCCGTGCGGCAGCGGCAATCTGCTGGATGCCTGCTGCGGCCATTATCACGCCGGCCACCCGGCGCCCTGTGCCAGTGCGTTGATGCGCTCGCGCTACAGCGCCTATGTGATGGGCCTGGTCGATTACCTGGTGGCCACCACCCTGCCCGCGCAACAGGCCGGTCTGGACCGCGACGCCATCGCCGCCTGGAGTGCGCAGAGCACCTGGCTGGGCCTTGAGGTGGAAAGCTCCGAGGTCTTCGGCGGCCAGCCGGAACACGCATTCGTCACCTTTACTGCGCGCTGGCATGACAGCACCGGCGAACATAGCCACCGCGAGCAGTCTTCTTTCGTACAGAATGAGGGGCGCTGGTACTTCATAGACCCGACGGTGGAACTGAAGGCCGGGCGTAATGACCCGTGCCTGTGCGGCAGTGGGCAGAAGTTCAAGAAGTGCTGTTCCAGCTACCTTTAATTCACTCACAGGGATAACGCCATGCTTCGGATTTATAGCTTGATGCTGGCGTTAACCCTGGGCCTGACCGGCTGCGCCTCGTGGTTCGAAGATGACTCGCCGCCACCTCACGTATCGCTGGTGAAGGTCGAAGTCGTGCGCGCCAAGCTGCTGGAGCAGAAATTCAAACTCTACTTTCGCGTGGACAACCGCGACGATGCCGACCTGACCGTGCGCGGCCTGATCTACAAGGTCACCCTTGGCGATCTGGTGTTGACCGAAGGCGAATCCAATGAATGGCTGACCGTGCCGCCGCGCGGTCATAAAGTCTTCCGGGTCTCGGTACGTACCAACCTCTGGCCACGCGTACGCGATGTGGTGCAGATGCTGAAAAATCCCGAGCGCCCCGTGCCCTATCGCCTGGAGGGCGAGCTGAAAACCGGATTATTCATCGGTAATGACGTGCAGGTGGCTCACAATGGCGAGATAATCCCCGGCGATTTTATTCCGGAGCAACATCGATGACTCAGCAACCCCATGTCCATGGTCCTGACTGCAACCACGATCACGATCACCATGATCACGACCACGGCCATGTCCACGGGCCGAACTGCGGCCACGCTCACCAGGAACCGGTGCGCAACGCCTTGAAGGATGTTGGCCGCAACGATCCTTGCCCGTGCGGCAGCGAGAAGAAATTCAAGAAGTGCCATGGCGCATAAGCCGCACTGATGATCAAAATGTGGGAGGGGGCTTTCTCCCTCCTACATTGATTTGCACATAGCTTGAGCACTCACGCAATTACACAACTCCCGCTTGCGTCGTTTCGCCGCGCTCACTAACGTAGCGCCTTTACTGACGCTACCCCCCGCAGGAGCTTTGCCATGGCCTCGCCAGCCCTCTTACACTTTCTTCCCCGGTTCGGCGTTGCCGCGGCAGTGGCCAGTGCCTTGGGCCTGGCGGGTTGCCAGCTCCAGAACACCGAGGACACCCTGCCACCCGTGGCGGGCGTACAGCCAATCAAGGGCCTGGCACAGAATGTCTCGATACGCCGCAATGCCCAAGGCATGCCGCTGATCGAAAGCAACACCTTCCACGACGCGCTGTTCAGCCTTGGTTATGTGCACGCCAGCGACCGCATTACCCAGATGGTCACCTTGCGCCTGCTGGCACAGGGCCGCCTGGCGGAAATGTCCGGGCCGCAAGTGCTGGATGTCGACCGTTTCATGCGTGCGGTCAACCTCAAGAAAAGCGCGGGCGAGCTGTACAACGCCTCGTCGCCGCGCCTCAAGCGCTTCTTTGAAGTGTATGCCCGGGGCGTCAATGCCTACCTGTTCCGCTATCGCGACAAGCTGCCGGCGGACCTGGCCCAAAGCGGTTACACACCCGAATACTGGAAGCCGGAAGACTCAGCGCTGCTGTTCTGCCTGCTCAATTTCAGCGAGTCGAGCAACCTGCAGGAAGAGATTTCGTCCTTGGTGCTGGCGCAAAAGGTCGGCGTCGACAAACTCGCCTGGCTCATCCCAAGCGCGCCGGACGAAGCCGTGCCGCTGGCCGAGGCCGACAAGCTCAAGGGCGTGAACCTGGGGCAGATCAGCGGCCTCGCCGCCCTGGACACGGTAAGCCAGCAGTTGAGCGGCCTCAACACGCTCGGGGTCACCACCTCAAGCAACTGGGCCATCGCCCCGCAACGCAGCCGCAGCGGCAAAAGCCTCCTGGCCAACGATATCGCCGCCACGCCACAAGCCCCGTCGCCATGGAGCTACGTGCAGATTCGCGCGCCTAAATATCAGGCCGTGGGTGCTTCGATCGCTGGCCTGCCGACCCTGCTATCCGGTTTCAACGGCAAGGTGGCGTGGAGCATGAGCGCGGTCAAGGGCGACACCCAGGACCTGTTCCTGGAGAAGGTCAAGCGCCAGGGCAACGCGTTGTACTACGAGAACAACGGCAAATGGCTGCCGGCTGGCGTGCGCAACGAAACCTTCTTTATCAAGGGCCAGCGCTCGATTCGCGAAACGGTGTACGAAACCCGTCACGGCGCGCTGCTCAATAGTAGCCAGGCCCTCACCAGCGGTCTTGGCCTGGCCCTGCAGACTGCCGACTTCAAGGAAGACAAGAGCCTGGACGCGTTCTTCGACCTGTCCCGTGCGCAAAACGCCGGCAAGGCCTCGGACGCCACTCGCGAGATTCGCGCCATCGCGTTGAACATGATCTTTGCCGACGCCAGCAATATCGGCTGGCAAGTCACCGGTCGCTTCCCCAACCGCCGCGAGGGCGAGGGCCTGTTGCCATCGCCGGGTTGGGACACGCGCTTTGACTGGGACGGTTATGCCGATGCGATGCTGCACCCCTACGACCAGGACCCGGCCCAGGGCTGGATCGGCACGGCCAACCAGCGCACCGCACCGCGTGGCTACGGGATGCAGTTGTCCAACTCCTGGGACGCACCGGAGCGCAGCGAACGTCTGGCGCAATTGGCCGGTGCCGGCAAGCATGACAGCCGCAGCCTGATTGCCATGCAATACGACCAGACCACGACCTTCGCCGCCAAGCTCAAGAGCATGTTCCAGGCCCCGGGCATGGCCCAGCCGCTCAAACAGGCAATCGACGCCCTGCCGCCAGCGGAGCGCGCCAAGGCTCGCGAAGCACTGGAGCGCCTGATGGCATTCGATGGTCGCCTTGCGCCAACCTCGGCTGACGCGGCGATCTACGAGCTGTTCCTGCAGGAAAGCGCCAGGCAGATTTTCCTCGACAAACTCGGCCCGCAAGGCAGCGCCAGCTGGAAAGCCTTTGTCAGCAACGCCAGCCTGTCCTACTCAGCCATCGCCGACCACCTGCTGGGCCGCGAAGACAGCCCGTTCTGGGATGACACGCGGACCGCGCAAAAAGAAGACAAACCGGCGATCCTGGCCCGCACGCTTGCCGCCGCTATCACTGCCGGTGACAGCCAACTGGGTGCCGATCACAAAGCCTGGCAGTGGGGCAAGCTGCACAGCACCACCTGGAAAAACACCAGTGGCCAGGTGATTCGCGGTCCCTTCGCCAGTGGTGGCGACCACAACACCTTGAACCCGGCGCCGTATAACTGGGGTGAGGATTTCAACACCGCCCAGGTATCGGCGCTGCGCATGATCATCGACTTCGGCCTGGCCGAACCCATGCTGGGCCAGGGCGGTATCGGCCAGTCCGGCAACCCGGCCAGTCCGAACTATGCCAACGGCATCGACCCGGCGCTCAAGGCGCAATACCTGAGCTTCCCGATGCAGCCGCAGAACTTTGAAAAGGTGTATGGCAAGATCAGGTTGACCCTGACGCCCGGCAAGTAACCCGGTTTCCCAGCAGAAACCGAATCCAAATGTGGGAGGGGGCTTGCTCCCGATAGCGGTGTGACAGTCAACACATTCATTGACTGAACTACTGCTATCGGGAGCAAGCCCCCTCCCACATTTGGATCCCATGCATTCAGATAGAACTTCTACACCCAGCCCCGCCTCATAACTAACAAGCCCATCTCCCCGGTCACCCCATGGACCTCGTCATCGCCCGCCCCGAAGGCCTCTATTGCCCTGCGGGTGATTTCTATATCGACCCCTGGCGCCCAGTGGAACGTGCGGTCATCACCCACGCCCACGGCGACCACGCCCGCACCGGCAACCAACACTACCTGGCCGCCGCCCCCGGCGAAGGTATCCTGCGCTGGCGCCTGGGCCAGGACATCAACCTGCAAACCCTGGCCTATGGCGAGCAGTTGGTGCATCACGGTGTTACCTTGAGTTTCCATCCAGCCGGTCACGTGCTCGGTTCGGCTCAAGTGCGCCTGGAATATCAGGGTGAAGTCTGGGTCGCGTCCGGCGACTATAAGGTCGAACCCGATGGCACCTGCGCGCCTTTCGAGCCGGTGCGTTGCCACACCTTTATCACCGAATCCACTTTTGGCCTGCCGATCTACCGATGGCAGCCCCAAGCGCAGATCTTTGCCGGGATCAATGACTGGTGGCAGGCCAATATCGCCACTGGCAAGGCCAGCGTGCTGTTCTGCTATTCCTTCGGCAAGGCCCAGCGCATTCTGCATGGCCTCGACGCCAGCATCGGTCCGATCCTCAGCCATGGCGCCGTCGAGCCGTTGAACCGGGTCTACCGCGAGGCCGGCATCTACATTCCCGAAACCCTGTATGCCGGGGATTTCAAGAAGACCGACCCGTTGCTGCGCCAAGCTTTGATCATCGCCCCGCCCTCCGCCGGCGGCAGCACCTGGATGCGCCGTTTTGGCGACTACAGCGACGCCTTCGCCAGCGGCTGGATGCGCCTGCGCGGTACACGGCGCCGGCGTGGGGTGGATCGCGGCTTTGTACTGTCAGACCATGCCGATTGGCCCGGGCTGTTGTGGGCCATCGAACAAACCGGCGCCGAACGGGTGATGGTTACCCACGGTTCGGTCGGCGTGCTGGTACGCCACCTGCGAGAAAAGGGCCTGGACGCCCAGGGCTTCAGCACCGAATACGGTGATGACGAAGAAGAGGCCACGGCATGAAAGCCTTCGCCGAGCTGTACGCCAACCTCGACGCCACCACCTCCAGCAATGCCAAGCTCGCAGCCCTGCAAGCCTACTTCCTGCAAGCGCCGCCGGAAGATGCGGCATGGGCGGTGTACTTCCTCTCCGGCGGGCGACCACGGCAACTGGTGCCCACACGCTTGCTCAGGGATATGGCGACTGAGGCGGCGAGCATCGAGCCGTGGCTGTTCGAAGAGAGCTACCAGTCCGTAGGCGACCTGGCCGAAACCATCTCCCTGCTGCTCCCCGAATCGACCTACAGCTCTGAAGACGGGCTTGCCGTGTGGCTGGAAGAAAAACTGCTGCCGCTGCGCGGTCTATCGCCCATGGACCTTGCCGCGCGCCTGCCGGCGCTATGGGCGCAACTGGATCAACCGAGCCTGATGGTATGCATCAAGTTGATCACCGGCAGCTTTCGCGTCGGCGTCTCCAAGCTGCTGGTTACCCGCGCCCTTGCCGCCATGGCCAATCTGGATAGCAAGCGCGTGGCGCAGCGGTTGGTGGGCTATACCGACCTGTCCAACCGTCCTACAGCCGAGGGTTATCTCAAGCTGATCGCTGCCGAATCATCCGACGAACATGCACAACGTGGCGGGCAGCCGTATCCGTTTTTTCTCGCCCACGGGCTGGCGCAACCCGTCGAGCAATTCGACAGCCTGCTCGGCCCCCCCGCCGACTGGCAGGTGGAATGGAAGTTCGATGGCATCCGTGCGCAGTTGGTCAAGCGCGAGGGGCGCCTGTGGATCTGGTCACGAGGCGAAGAGTTGGTGACCGAGCGTTTCCCCGAGCTTCACAGCCTGGTCAGTGGCCTGCCCGACGGCACGGTGATCGATGGCGAAATCGTGGTGTGGAAAGACGCGGTGCAACCCTTTGCGCTGCTGCAACAGCGGATCGGTCGCAAAACCCTGAGTAAAAAGGTGCTTGAGGATGCGCCCGTCGCCGTGCTCGCTTACGACCTGCTGGAGTATCAGGGCGACGACTGGCGCAACCACATCCAGGCCGAGCGCCGCACGCAATTGGAACAGGTGATCGCTGTGTGCAACCAACCGGTGCTGTTGCCTTCGCCGCTGATCGAGGGGCCAACCTGGGCAGCGCTGGCGACCCAACGCGAAGCCTCTCGCAGCCTTGGTGTTGAAGGCATGATGCTCAAGGATCGCAAGGGCCTGTACGGTGTGGGCCGCACCAAGGACATGGGCCTGTGGTTCAAATGGAAGGTCGACCCCTTCAGCGTCGACGCCGTGTTGATCTACGCCCAGCGCGGCCATGGCCGGCGCGCCAGCCTGTACAGCGACTACACCTTCGCGGTATGGGACGGCCCGCCGGGCAGCGAGCGCACGTTGGTGCCGTTCGCCAAGGCCTATTCCGGGCTGACCGACGAGGAAATGCGCAAGGTCGATGCGATTGTGCGCAAAACCACCGTGGAGAAGTTCGGCCCGGTCAGCAGCGTGACGCCAAGCATGGTGTTTGAATTGGGGTTTGAGGGTATCGCCCTGTCCAAGCGGCATAAGAGCGGGATTGCGGTGCGGTTTCCGCGCATGTTGCGCTGGCGTCAGGACAAGACGGTGGAAGAGGCTGACAACCTCGCCACACTGCAAGACCTACTGACTTGACATAAATCCCTGTGGGAGGGGCTTGCTCCCTCCCACATTGGGATCCCCACAGACCTGCAATGGTGCACTCACTTTCAGATGCCCATTTTCGGGCATCTCCTACACTCAGCCTTGCCTTATCCCACCTTTTAAAAAGCCCGTCCGGAACTATGGTGCAGAAATTGCTACTTGTGCTGCGTCTGACACCGTTCAGTAACAGTCCTAAACGCGCCACAAGCGCTTATCTTGGTTTCCAGGGAATACATAATGAAAAAAGCATTGCTGACCCTTTCTGCACTGGCTCTGTGCATGGCCGCTGGTGTCGCTACCGCCAAGGAATACAAGGAATTGCGTTTTGGTGTCGACCCGTCCTACGCACCGTTCGAATCCAAAGCCGCCGACGGCAGCCTGGTGGGCTTCGATATCGACCTGGGCAATGCGATCTGCGCGGAGCTGAAGGTCAAGTGCAAGTGGGTTGAAAGTGACTTCGACGGCATGATCCCAGGCCTCAAGGCCAACAAGTTCGATGGCGTGATTTCGTCCATGACCGTAACGCCGGTGCGCGAAAAGGCAATCGACTTCTCCACCGAGCTGTTCTCCGGCCCCACGTCGCTGGTGTTCAAGAAAGGGGCTGGCTACTCGACACCTGAGTCCCTCAAGGGCAAGTCTGTGGGCTACGAGCAAGGCACCATCCAGGAAGCCTACGCCAAGGCCGTGCTGGACAAAGCCGGGGTAACCACCAAGGCCTACGCCAACCAGGATCAGGTGTATGCCGACCTGACCTCCGGCCGCCTCGACGCGTCGGTGCAGGACATGCTGCAAGCCGAACTGGGCTTTCTCAAGTCGCCGGCTGGCGCCGGTTATGAAGTCAGCGCCGCCATCGACGACCCGTTGCTGCCGTCGAAAACCGCTGTCGGTATCAAAAAAGGTAACACTGAACTGAAGGCGCTTTTGGATAAAGGTATCAAAGCGTTACACGATGATGGCACCTACGCCACCATCCAGAAGAAACACTTTGGCGATTTGAACCTGTACAGCGGCAAATAATGCCTGGAGCGCCCCTCCCTGCAGGGGCGCTTTTCTATCGCCATAGGTCCTGATTTATGTTCGAAGAACTGTTGCAAACCCTCGGGTTGAGCGCGCTCAGCTTGAAGGGTTTCGGCCCGCTGTTGCTGCAAGGCACCTGGATGACCATCAAGTTGTCGGTGCTGTCCCTGGCCGTCAGCGTATTGCTGGGCCTGCTCGGCGCCAGCGCCAAACTGTCCAGCCTGCCGTTCCTGCGCATTCCCGCCCAGCTCTACACCACGCTGATTCGCGGGGTGCCCGACCTGGTGCTGATGCTGCTGATTTTCTACAGCCTGCAAACCTGGCTCAGCAGCTTTACCGACTTCATGGAATGGGAATACATCGAGATCGACCCGTTCAGCGCCGGGGTGATCACCCTGGGCTTTATCTACGGCGCCTATTTCACCGAAACGTTTCGCGGCGCTATCCTCGCCGTGCCCCGCGGCCAACTGGAAGCCGCCACTGCTTACGGGCTCAAGCGCGGGCAGCGGTTTCGCTACGTGACCTTCCCGCAGATGATGCGCTTCGCCCTGCCGGGCATAGGCAATAACTGGATGGTGATGCTCAAGGCCACCGCGCTGGTATCCATCATCGGCCTGGCAGACCTGGTGAAAGCCGCCCAGGATGCGGGCAAAAGTACCTATCAACTGTTCTACTTCCTGGTACTCGCCGCGCTGATCTACCTGTTGATCACCAGCGCCTCCAACTTTGTCTTGCGCCGTCTGGAACGTCGCTACTCCGCCGGCGCCCGGGAGGCAGTGCGATGATCGAGCTATTGCAGGAATACTGGCGCCCCTTCCTTTATAGCGACGGCCAGCACATCACCGGCCTTGCCATGACGATGTGGTTGCTGACGGCTGCACTGGTCATCGGCTTTCTGGTGTCGATCCCGCTGTCCATCGCCCGCGTCTCGCGCAAGCGCCTGGTACGTTGGCCGGTGCAGTTCTACACCTACCTGTTTCGCGGTACGCCGCTCTATATCCAGTTGCTGATCTGCTACACCGGTATCTACAGCATTGCCGCCGTACGCGAACAACCGCTGCTGGATGCGTTTTTTCGCGACGCGATGAACTGCACCATCCTGGCCTTCGCGCTCAACACTTGCGCCTACACCACGGAGATTTTCGCCGGGGCGATCCGCAGCATGGCGCATGGCGAAGTCGAGGCAGCCAAGGCTTACGGCCTCAGCGGCTGGAAGTTGTACGCCTACGTGATCATGCCGTCAGCGCTGCGCCGTGCGTTGCCCTACTACAGCAACGAAGTGATCCTGATGCTGCACTCGACCACGGTGGCGTTTACCGCAACGATCCCGGACATCCTCAAAGTGGCACGGGACGCCAACTCCGCCACCTTCATGACCTTTCAATCATTTGGCATCGCCGCGTTGATCTACCTGGCGGTGACCTTTGCCCTGGTCGGCCTGTTCCGCCTGGCGGAGCGCCGCTGGCTGGCCTTTCTCGGGCCGAGCCACTAAGGAGCCTTCATGCGCCATCAGCGACATGACCTGATCGCGCCGGTGCCCGGCACGGCGCGGCAGATCCACAGTTTTCACTTCGGCCCGCAGCAGGCCGCAGGCAAGGTCTACATCCAGTCGTCGCTGCACGCCGATGAATTGCCGGGCATGTTGGTGGCCTGGCATTTGAAAGTACGCCTGGCCGAGTTGGCCGCGGCCGGGCGCTTGCGTAGCGAAATCGTGCTGGTGCCGGTCGCCAACCCGGTGGGCCTCGAACAAGTGTTGATGGACATCCCCTTGGGCCGCTATGAACTGGAAAGCGGGCAGAACTTCAATCGCCTGTTCGTCGACCTTGGCGAAGAGGTCGGCAACCAGGTCGAAGAGCTGCTGGGCGATGATCCCCAGCACAATGCCCGCTTGATCCGCAGCGCATTGTCCAGCGCCCTGGCCGCGCACACCGCCCAGACCCAACTGCAATCCCAACGCCTGGTACTGCAACGCCTGGCCTGTGATGCCGACATGGTGCTCGACCTGCATTGCGACTTCGAAGCCGTGGCGCACCTGTACACCACACCTGAAGCCTGGCCACAGGTAGAGCCATTGGCGCGGTACCTCGGCTCCGAGGCCAACCTGCTGGCCACCGACTCCGGCGGACAGTCCTTTGATGAGTGTTTCACCCTGGTGTGGTGGCAGTTGCAGCAACGTTTCGGCGAGCGCTTCCCGATTCCCATGGGCAGTTTTTCGGTGACCGTCGAACTGCGCGGCCAGGGCGATGTAAACCATGGTCTTGCCGCGCTGGACTGCCAGGCCATCATCGATTACCTGATCCACTTCGGCGCCATTACCGGCGATGTGACGCCCCTGCCCGCCCTGGCTTACCCGGCCACGCCATTGGCGGGTGTGGAGCCCGTCACCAGCCCGGTCGGCGGCTTGCTGGTGTTCAGTGCCTTGCCGGGTCAATACCTGGAGGCCGGGCAACTGCTCGCCGAAATCATCGATCCCATTACCGACCGCGTAACGCCGGTGCGCTGCGAGCACGCCGGCCTGCTGTACGCCCGTTCGCTGCGACGCATGGCCACTGCCGGGATGGTCATCGGCCATATCGCCGGCACGCAGGCCTACCGCAGCGGCTATCTACTTTCGCCTTGAGGATGCACGCCCCATGTACAAACTGACCGTTGAAGGCCTGCATAAAAGCTATGGCGACAATGAAGTGCTCAAAGGTGTTTCGCTCAAGGCCAGGACCGGTGACGTGATCAGCCTGATCGGCGCCAGCGGCTCCGGCAAGAGCACGTTCCTGCGCTGTATCAACTTCCTGGAAACCCCCAACGATGGCGCCATGACCCTGGACGGCCAGGCGATCCGCATGGTCAGCGACCGCCACGGTATGCGCGTGGCCGACGACGCCGAGCTGCAACGCTTGCGCACACGGCTGGCGATGGTGTTCCAGCACTTCAACCTGTGGAGCCATATGAGCGTGCTGGAAAACATCACCATGGCCCCGCGCCGCGTGCTGGGGTGCAGCAAGAAAGACGCCGAAGACCGCGCCCGCCGCTATCTGGACAAGGTCGGGCTGCCGGCACGTGTAGCCGATCAGTACCCGGCGTTCCTGTCTGGCGGCCAGCAACAGCGGGTAGCCATCGCCCGCGCCCTGGCGATGGAGCCTGAGGTGATGCTGTTCGATGAACCCACCTCGGCCCTCGACCCGGAACTGGTGGGTGAAGTGTTGAAGGTGATCCAGGGCCTGGCCGAGGAAGGCCGCACCATGATCATGGTGACTCACGAGATGAGCTTTGCGCGCAAGGTCTCAAGCCAGGTGCTGTTCCTGCACAAGGGCCTGGTGGAAGAGCAAGGCACCCCCGAGGATGTGCTGGGCAATCCGAAAAGCGAGCGCCTGCAGCAGTTTCTAAGTGGCAATTTGAAGTAAACCTTTGTGACGCCTGGAGGGTCTCTGCAATAGAGCCTCCAGAGCGTCCGCTGCCGCATGGCAAAAAACCCCGATTTCGCCAAACAATGGTTTGCCGCCAAAGGTTGGAAACCGTTCGCCTTTCAGAAACATGTATGGGCAGCGGTCAAGGCTGGCCAGTCAGGGCTGCTGCATGCCAGTACCGGTGCAGGTAAAACCTATGCCTTGTGGTTCGCCGCCCTCAACCGTTTCGCCATCACCCGCCCGCCCGCTACCGGCAAGCGCAAGCCACCCGCTGAACCATTGACGGTGCTGTGGATCACGCCGATGCGTGCCTTGGCTGCCGATTCCGCACGTGCCCTGCAGGCACCCTTGGACGCCCTGCAAATTCCCTGGAGCGTGGGCCTGCGTACCGGCGACACCAGCAGCAGCGAGCGCGCACGCCAGACCCGCCGCCAACCCACCGCTCTGGTCACCACCCCGGAAAGCCTGACGCTGATGCTCGCACGGGCCGACAGTGAGACGAGCCTGGCGCACCTGCGCATGGTGATCATGGATGAATGGCACGAGCTGATCGGCAATAAGCGCGGCGTGCAGTTGCAACTGGCGCTGGCGCGCTTGCGGCGCTGGCATCCTGAGTTGATGGTGTGGGGCATTTCCGCGACGCTGGGTAATCAGGCCCACGCTTTGGAGGTTCTGGTCCCACAGGGCGGTGGGATCAATGTACAGGGGCAGACGGCCAAGGCACTGCAGGTCGACACCTTGCTGCCGCCCGTCACCGAGCGCTTTCCCTGGGCCGGGCATATCGGCTTGAAGATGTTGCCGCGAGTGGTCGCAGAGGTAGAGGCCAGCAGCAGTTGCCTGGTCTTTACCAACACCCGGGCGCAATCGGAGATCTGGTATCAGGCGATTCTCGATGCCCGCCCGGACTGGGCCGGATTGATTGCCCTGCACCACGGCTCGTTATCGCGGGAGACCCGGGATTGGGTGGAGCGAGCATTGAAAGATGGGCAGCTCAAGGCGGTGGTGTGCACCTCCAGCCTCGACTTGGGTGTGGACTTCCTGCCGGTGGAGCGAGTGTTGCAGATCGGCTCCGCGAAAGGTGTGGCGCGGCTGATGCAACGCGCCGGGCGCTCCGGCCATGCACCGGGTCGGCCGTCACGGGTGACGCTGGTGCCGACCCATAGCCTGGAGCTGGTGGAGGCGGCTGCCGCCCAGGATGCAATTGCGCAGCGGCGCATCGAAGCGCGGGAATCGCCACACAAGCCGCTGGATGTGCTCGTGCAACACTTGGTCAGCATGGCCCTGGGGGGTGGGTTTACCCCGGATGCGCTGCTGGCGGAAGTGCGCGGCGCCTGGGCCTATCGCGATCTCACCGAAGCGGATTGGGCCTGGGCCCTGGGGTTTGTACGCCATGGTGGCCTGTCACTTACCGCCTATCCGGATTACCGCCGTGTTGAGCCCGATGAGCATGGCATCTGGCGTGTCCCGGATGCCCGCCTGGCACGCCGTCACCGCATGAGCGTCGGTACCATCGTCAGCGACGCCAGTATCCAGTTGAAATTCTGGAGCAAGGGTGGCGGCGGCAAGAACCTGGGCAGTGTCGAAGAGGGCTTTATTGCGCGGCTCAAGCCGGGGGATGGGTTTCTGTTCGCCGGGCGTTTGCTGGAATTGGTGCGCGTGGAAAACATGACCGCCTACGTGCGCCGCAGCAGAGCGAAAAAAGCCGCGGTGCCACGCTGGAATGGCGGGCGTATGCCGCTTTCCAATGAACTGGCCCAGGCGGTGGTCGAACGTTTTGATGCGGCGGCGCATGGGCACTTCGACGGCCCGGAGATGCAGGCGGTACAACCGTTGTTGCACACCCAACTGCGCTGGTCTGGCCTGCCGACGCGCGACAACCTGCTCGCCGAAACCCTGCAATCGCGAGAAGGCTGGCACCTGTTTCTGTACCCCTTCGCCGGCCGTCAGGTACACCTGGGCTTGGCGAGCTTATTGGCGTGGCGGGTCAGTCAGCAGCAGCCGGTGACCTTCTCCATAGCCGTGAATGATTATGGCCTGGAACTGTTGAGCGCCACGCCAGTGAACTGGTCGTTGTTGTTGAATACGGCGTTGCTGAGCCCACAGCGCTTGCTGGAGGATGTGGCCGCCAGCCTTAACGCAGGAGAACTGGCCCTGCGCCGCTTTCGCGAAATCGCGCGGATCGCCGGGCTGGTGTTCGCCGGGTATCCCGGTGCGCCGAAAAGCACGCGGCAGGTGCAGGCTTCCAGCGGATTATTCTTTGAAGTGTTCAAGCAATATGACCCGCAGAACCTGCTGCTGGCCCAGGCAGGGGAAGAAGTCTTGCGCGATGAGTTGGATATTCGTCGGCTGGAAGAGACATTAAGTCATCTATCGGCACTGAAACTGGACGTGCATACGATTCAGCGGCCCACGCCCCTGGCCTTCCCGCTGTTGGTGGAACGAATGCGCGAAAGCATGAGTTCGGAGAAGTTGTCGGAGCGCATCGCACGGATGGTCAAGGACCTGGAAAAAGTCGCCGACAAAGGAAAAGCTTGATGCATTGTGCACTGACGCTTGCAGGCGAAGAACTGTGGTTATTGGCGGACAACGCCGTGTACTGGCCCGCTCGTCAGTGCCTGCTTATTGCCGATGCGCACTTTGGCAAAGCATCGGCCTATCGCAGCCTGGGACAACCTGTGCCCCAGGGCACCACCACGACGAATCTGGAACGCCTGGACAGGCTGTTGTCGGCACTGCCGTGCGCGCAGTTGATCTTTCTCGGTGACTTCCTGCATGGCCCAGGTTCTCACGCCAGCGGCACCCTCAGCGCGATCCGGGCCTGGCGTGCACGCAATGGCGAACTGGCCTTGACCTTGATTCGCGGCAATCACGATAAACGCGCCGGCGATCCCCCGGACGACTTGAGAATTGAGGTGGTCCCGGAGCCGCTATTGATGGGCCCTTTCGCCTTGCAACACGAACCCGACGTTCACCCCAGCCACCACGTATTGGCGGGGCACGTGCATCCGGTGTATCGCTTGCGCGGCAAAGGCCGTCAGCGCTTGCGCCTGCCGTGCTTCCAGATCGGTGAGCGGGTCAGCCTGCTGCCGGCGTTTGGCGCATTTACGGGAGGTTATGCCGTGGAGCAGGGTGATGACCGCCGAATCTTTGTGATCGGCGATCAAACCGTTTGGCCGATTCAGTGAAGTGCTGACCGGCCGTCCGAATATCAGGCGACGGGGGCCGGTGGTGGCTCGTCAGGCAGGGTAGGCTCACCTGGTTCGGTGGGCTGCGGGTAATCGGGCTCTGGTTGGCCGGGGGGAATGCCGCCCGCGTGAGCGGGGTTAGCCATCAGGGACCAGGCCAGAACACCAATCTGGTTGGGTTCAAGCCGGGCGAGTTCTGCGCTGATTCGCGGGTCGATCTTCATAAGGTACTCCTCAAGCGTGGCCCGACGCGTTTTGCACGCGCCGAGGCAGTACACCTGAATAGAGTCACTTTGTGCAGACTAATTCCCTTTAACCGTAGGAGCTTTCGATCAAGCGCGTGGGAGAGTGACGCCACGTTGGCCCTGGTACTTGCCGGCGCGGTCTTTGTAGGACACTTCACAAGCCTCGTCGGACTGCAGGAACAGCATCTGTGCCACGCCCTCATTGGCATAGATCTTTGCCGGCAAGGTGGTGGTGTTGGAGAACTCCAGGGTCACATGACCTTCCCACTCCGGCTCAAGCGGGGTGACGTTGACGATAATGCCGCAACGAGCGTAAGTGCTTTTACCCAGGCAGATGGTCAATACGTCGCGGGGAATGCGGAAGAATTCCACGGTACGCGCCAGGGCGAAGGAGTTGGGCGGGATGATGCACACGTCGCTCTTGACGTCGACGAAGCTTTTTTCATCGAAGTTCTTCGGATCGACAATCGCCGAATTGATGTTGGTGAACACCTTGAATTCATCGGCGCAACGCACGTCATAGCCATAGCTGGAGACCCCGTACGAAATCACCCGCTCATCACCTTCGCCACGAATCTGGCGCTCGACGAACGGCTCGATCATGCCGTGTTCCTGCGCCATGCGGCGAATCCACTTGTCCGATTTGATGCTCATGGCGGTGTCCTGAATAGCGAGGTGGAAAAATCTGTGGGCCATCTTACCGGGGCCAGCCTTGGGGTTCAAAGGCCGCAAGGGTTTTCTTGATCAAAGCCCTGCCCGCTATAAGCCTCAGCCAACGCGGCCGGGGCCGGGATTGCCGTCAGGGATGGCTGTAAATACCACCGCCAGTCACGAAAATAGAGAAACCTTCGGAAATACCATTGGCACGTTCCGGAAAAAGGGTTAAGGTGGCGCCACTGTGCTGCTTGTGTCACTGAGAATCTCTACACGATATGTTGAATTTCGATCCAACCATCTCCAAGAATTTTTCCTGCTCTTTGCACTCAGTCTCGGCCAGGGCTTTTCCTGAGTCGCAGTTAACTTTGTCCAAGGAGTTACACCATGTCTAATCGCCAAACTGGTACCGTTAAGTGGTTCAACGATGAAAAAGGCTTCGGCTTCATCACTCCACAATCCGGTGACGACCTGTTCGTTCACTTCAAAGCTATCCAATCCGACGGCTTCAAAAGCCTGAAAGAAGGCCAACAGGTTTCTTTCATCGCTACCCGCGGTCAGAAAGGCATGCAAGCTGAAGAAGTTCAAGTTATCTAACTTGTACTGACTCAGTCGAAAAACCCCGCCCTTAAAAGCGGGGTTTTTTTATGCCTGGATTTTGAGAGAGGCCTGAACAAAAGCCGGGCATAAAAAATGTGGGAGGGGGGCGTACCCCCTCCCACATCCAAGCTTTCAAGCGGCGTCGCTTACTGGAACAACGACTCACTCGACAAGCCATTCTTCTCAAGGATCTCACGCAAGCGCTTGAGGCCCTCCACCTGGATCTGCCGCACCCGCTCACGGGTCAGGCCAATCTCCAGGCCTACATCTTCCAGGGTGCTGCTCTCGTGACCACGCAGGCCGAAGCGGCGAATCACCACCTCACGCTGCTTGTCCGTAAGCTCTGACAGCCACTGGTCAATACTTTGGGAAAGATCATCGTCCTGCAACAGCTCGCAGGGATCGGTCGGGCGATCATCCGTCAGGGTGTCCAGCAGGGTTTTATCCGAATCCGGCCCCAGCGAGACATCGACCGACGATACACGCTCGTTAAGGCCCAGCATGCGCTTGACCTCCCCTACCGGTTTTTCCAGCAGGTTGGCGATCTCTTCAGGCGAAGGTTCATGATCGAGTTTTTGCGTCAGCTCACGCGCCGCCCGCAGGTAGACGTTGAGCTCCTTGACCACATGGATCGGCAGCCGGATCGTGCGGGTCTGATTCATGATCGCCCGTTCGATGGTCTGGCGAATCCACCAGGTGGCATACGTCGAGAAGCGGAAGCCCCGCTCGGGGTCGAACTTCTCCACCGCCCGAATCAAGCCCAGGTTGCCCTCTTCGATCAAGTCCAGCAGCGACAGCCCACGATTGACGTAGCGTCGGGCGATTTTCACCACCAGGCGCAGGTTGCTTTCAATCATGCGTTTGCGCCCAGCCGGATCGCCCTTCTGCGACAAGCGCGCAAAATGGACTTCTTCTTCGGGAGTGAGCAGAGGGGAAAATCCGATTTCATTGAGGTACAACTGAGTCGCATCGAGCGCCCGAGTGTAGTCAATGTACTTGTGTTGCTTTAACGCGGAGGCGTTCCTGGATTTGGTACGAACTGAAGGTGGTGCCGCTCCTTCATTATCTGACATCGGATCCGTATCGATGCCGGCCTCCATAAGGAGAACCTCATCGTCGATGTCAAACTCCGGCGCTTCTTTACTGAGAGCCATTGTTATAGTCCTTTGGTGAGTTCGACCTCAAGCTCAAGCGACGCCTTTATCCTTGGCAACGCTGGAGCCTGTTCCTTCTACGTGAGGGAACAGGCTGTGCAACACATCAACGACGGGGCAGGAATTGCAGCGGATCTACAGGCTTCCCTTGGCGGCGAATCTCAAAGTGCAGTTTCACCCGGTCTGTGCCCGTTGAACCCATTTCGGCAATTGTCTGTCCGACTTTGACCTGCTGCCCCTCCCGAACCAACAGCCTGCGGTTATGACCGTAGGCACTGACGTAGGTATCGCTGTGTTTGATGATGACCAGCTCGCCGTAGCCCCGTAGACCACTCCCGGCGTACACCACTGTCCCATCAGACGCAGCTAAAACAGGCTGTCCCAAATCCCCGGCGATATCAATGCCTTTATTCAAACTACCGTTTGAAGAGAATTTTCCAATCAGTACGCCATTTGAAGGCCATCCCCAGCCGGTCGGCGCCGGCCCTGCAGGTGGCAACGGCGCGGGTGCGGGCTTGCTTGCAACGCTAGGCGAAGCACTGCCTGCAGGCCGGGTGATGACGGTGGTTTTGCTCGAAGACGATGGCGAAGATCCCGACTTTGTCACAACTGCCGTAGCCGCCGAACCTGTGCGGCCATCGAAACGAATGGTCTGCCCTGGATGAATGGTGTAGGGCACGGGAATGTTGTTACGAGCGGCCAGCGCCTTGTAGTCCCAGCCATAACGGAAGGCAATGGAGAACAGTGTGTCGCCTTTGCGCACCACATACTGGCCCGTGGTCACCGTGGGCCGCTGCGGTGCTGCGTTGGTGCGGTCAACGACACGCGCACCGCCCGATGGCGTGCTCGAGCAGGCGGCCAATAAGGAACTCAAGACAAGGCCAAGCACCAGTCGCTGAAAGCTTGTTTTACTCATTCGCTGCGCAGGACCTGTGAGACTCACCCGCCGCTCCCTTTGTGGTGGCTGAACGTTAACGCCTGGATCAGGCTTGAAATATGACGCAAGTATAACTGGGCATTGGCTTTTTACTGGCACCCGACTGAAACGAAAAATTCATCTTGTTCAATTGCGGCTGCCAAGCCTGTTGATTCAATAGACCCCGGCGTAAGACACATCCTCGCCAGCAGAATTCACTGCCAGGGAATAAATGCTCAGGCCAAGGGGCCATTCAACAGCGGCACGAAGCGCACCGCGCCCAGCACGTGCCGGGAAAAACCTTCTTCCTCGCGGATAATAAGCATCAACTGTTGCACTTCGCCGGAGCCCACCGGGATGACCAGCCGCCCGCCCGGCGCCAACTGATCCAACAGAGCTTGAGGCACATCGGTGGCCACGGCGGTGACAATAATGCCGTTGTACGGCGCCAGCGCCGGCCAGCCTTCCCAGCCATCGCCCCAGCGAAACACCACGTTGCGCAGGTTCAGTTCTACCAGGCGCTCCTTGGCACGGTCCTGCAGCACCTTGATGCGCTCTACCGAAAACACTCGCTCTACCAACTGTGACAGCACAGCTGTCTGGTAACCGGAGCCGGTGCCGATCTCCAGCACCTTGTCCAGGGGCCCGGCCGCCAGCAACAGCTCGCTCATGCGCGCAACCATGTAGGGCTGGGAGATGGTCTGGTTGTGGCCGATAGGCAACGCCGTGTCTTCATAGGCGCGGTGCGCCAGGGCCTCATCGACAAACAGGTGCCGCGGCGTACGCCGAATCACTTCCAGCACCTGGGCGTTGGACAAGCCTTCTTCGTACAGACGCTGGATCAACCGCTCCCGGGTGCGCTGGGAAGTCATCCCGATGCCACGGCGCAACAAGTCGTCTTGTTCACGAGCCATCAACGCAGTCCCTCCAGCCAGCCATCGAGGCCACTGAAGGCATCACTGAAGGTGCGATCCAATTGCAACGGGGTAATTGACACATAGCCTTGCATCACCGCATGAAAATCCGTGCCTTCCCCGCCATCCTCGGCATCACCGGCCGCGGCGATCCAATAGCCTTCCCTGCCGCGCGGGTCGACCACCTTCAGGGGCGCCGCCGCGCGCGCGCGATGGCCCAGGCGCGTCAGCTGGATACCGCGGATACGGTCGAGGGGCAGATTGGGAATATTCACGTTGAGTACCGTACGCGGCGGCAGGTCCAGAGACTCATGGGCCTGCACCAGCTTGCGCGCGAAATACGCCGCGGTCGCCAGGTTATCCAGTTGCCGCGAAGCAAAGGAAAAGGCGAACGCGGTGCGCCCCAGGAAGCGCCCTTCAAGGGCCGCCGCCACGGTGCCGGAATACAGCACGTCATCACCCAGGTTGGCGCCCAGGTTGATTCCCGACACCACCAGGTCCGGCTCATGCTCCAGCAAACTGTTGATTGCCAGGTGCACGCAGTCGGTGGGGGTGCCGTTTACGCTGATAAAGCCATTGGCCAGAACCTGCGGGTGCAGCGGACGGTCGAGCGTCAGCGAACTGCTGGCGCCGCTCTTGTCCTGGTCGGGGGCAACCACCACGCACTCGGCGTAATCCTGCAGCGCAGCATAGAGCGCGGCAAGACCGGGTGCGGTGGCACCGTCATCGTTTGATATCAGAATACGCATGGGCTGTCCGTCTGCCCCACCGGCACCAGATCAACAAGCTCGCGCACCAAGACAGTGGCGAAGCATCCGGCCGGCAGGACGAATTCCAATTGCAGAATGTCAGGCCCGGGATAATGCCACGTCAACCCGCCAATGGGCAGTCGCAGAATGCGACGTTCCTGGCTCATTCCTGCATTCACCAGCCAATCACGTAGGTCGGATTCGCTGGCAGCGACAGATTGTTCCAGATCATGCGTAAGACCTTTCGCCGGCGAGTCGCCTTCGCCCCATTGTGGGCCAGTCGGGTGCAAGTCCAGGATCGCCAGGCGCGGGTCGCTGCATTCAGCCTCCCCGGCAGGGAAAAAGCTGCGACTGTCGGTAAAGGCCAGCAGGTCACCCACCTGGGCGCGCTGCCAGGAACCGTCGGCGACACGCGCTGCCAGCACTTTGTTGAACAAGTAGCTACGAGCGGTGGACAGCAACCGCGAACGCACGTTGCGTTGCTCCGGCAGAGCCTTGCGAGCAGCCCATTCACGGGCATCCACCACGTTGCCACCGTTGTGGCCAAAGCGCTGGGCGCCGAAATAATTGGGAATGCCATGCCGGGCAATCAACTGCAAACGCGCGTCGATGGCGGCGGTATCGCCGGCCAGTTGGGTCAGACGCAAGGTAAAGCCGTTGGCCGAATGCGCACCACGTTGCAACTTGCGCTTGTGGCGGGTGGTTTTCAGGATCTTGAGGGTGTCGTTTTCCGCACCGCTCAGGTCCGGGTCGGCCTTGCCGGGCAACTGTACGCTGAACCATTGGCGGGTCAGGGCCTGACGGTCCTTGAGCCCGGCATAGCTGACGGTGCGCAGCGGCACACCGGCGGCCTTGGCGATACGCCGTGCGGCCTCTTCAGTATTCAAGCCGCGCTTTTCCACCCACAGCCACAGGTGCTCACCGTCACCAGTCAACGGGATGTCCAGCACCTCATCAACCTGGAAGTCTTCTGCCGTCGCCTTCAGCACCGCGCTGCCCAAGGCCTCGCCGTAGGCCCGCGGGCCCAGCAGTTGCAAATCGTTCATGCGCGCAGCAACAAGGCAACGGAGTGCACGGCGATGCCCTCTTCACGACCGGTAAATCCGAGCTTTTCGGTGGTGGTGGCTTTCACGTTGACTTGATCCAATTCAATTTGCAGGTCTGCGGCAATCAGCGCACGCATCGCTTCGATATGGGGGGCCATCTTGGGCGCCTGGGCCACGATGGTGTTGTCGACGTTGCCGACCTTCCAGCCCTTGGCATGGATCAACCCGACCACATGGCGCAGCAACACACGACTGTCCGCACCTTTGAAGGTCGGATCGGTGTCCGGAAAGTGCTTGCCGATATCGCCCAATGCCGCCGCGCCGAGCAAGGCATCGCTCAAGGCATGCAAGACAACGTCGCCGTCGGAATGAGCCAGCAACCCATGGTGGTGTGCGATGCGCACGCCGCCCAAGGTGATGAAATCGCCCTCAGCGAAACGGTGCACATCGTAGCCGTGGCCAATACGCATAAAAAAACGCCCCGATTTAATTCAGGGCGTGATTCTACCTACTTTTGCCTCACATTAACCGAGCAAAGCACGACCATGATGGCGCAAATGGTCTTCGATGAAGCTGGCGATGAAAAAGTAGCTGTGGTCGTAGCCAGGTTGCAGGCGCAGTTCCAACGGATGGTTGGCCGCCTTGGCCGCTTGCTGCAGGGCCTCGGGCTTGAGCTGAACCGCAAGGAAATCGTCACGATCGCCCTGGTCCACCAGTAGCGGCAGTTTTTCCGAGGCTTCGCTGATCAGCACGCAGGCATCCCATTCACGCCACTTGGAACGCTCTTCACCCAAGTAACGGGAAAAAGCTTTCTGGCCCCAGGGGCAGTCCATCGGATTGTTGATTGGCGAAAACGCCGACACCGATTGGTAGCGTCCCGGGTTACGCAGCGCGCATACCAATGCGCCATGTCCGCCCATGGAGTGACCGCTGATGCCGCGTTTAGCCGACGCCGGGAAATGCGCCTCCACCAAGGCCGGCAACTCCTGCACCACGTAGTCATGCATCCGATAGTGCTGGGCCCAAGGCTCCTGCGTGGCGTTCAGGTAGAAACCAGCGCCGAGGCCGAAGTCCCAGGCGTTGTCCGGATCGTCCGGCACACCGGGGCCGCGGGGGCTGGTGTCCGGTGCGACGATAATCAAACCCAGCTCGGCGGCCATGCGCTGGGCGCCAGCCTTCTGCATGAAGTTCTCATCGGTGCAGGTCAAGCCGGACAGCCAGTACAGTACCGGCAACTTACCGCCCTGCTCTGCTTGCGGCGGCAGATAGACGGCGAAGGTCATGTCGCAACCGAGCACATCGGAATGATGCTTGTAGCGTTTATGCCAGCCGCCGAAGCTCTTCTGGCATGACAGGTTTTCCAGACTCATGGCCGACCTCAGAAGTGAATGACGGTACGAATGCTCTTGCCTTCATGCATCAGGTCAAACGCTTTGTTGATATCTTCAAGGCCCATGGTGTGGGTGATGAAGGTGTCCAGCGGGATCTCACCGGTCTGGGCCATTTCCACGTAGCTTGGCAGCTCTGTGCGCCCACGCACGCCACCGAATGCCGAACCGCGCCAGACGCGCCCGGTGACCAGTTGGAACGGACGCGTAGCGATTTCCTGGCCGGCACCGGCCACGCCGATGATCACCGACTCGCCCCAGCCTTTATGGCAGCACTCAAGCGCCGCACGCATCAGTTGCACATTGCCGATGCACTCGAAGGAAAAGTCCACGCCGCCGTCGGTCAAATCGACAATCACGTCCTGGATTGGGCGGTCGTAATCTTTCGGGTTAATGCAGTCGGTAGCCCCCAGTTGCTTGGCGATTTCGAACTTGGCCGGGTTGATGTCGATGGCAATGATGCGACCGGCCTTGGCCTTGACCGCGCCGATCACGGCCGACAGGCCGATACCGCCCAGCCCGAAGATAGCCACGGTGTCGCCCGGTTTGACCTTGGCGGTGTTGAGCACCGCGCCGATGCCTGTGGTGACGCCGCAACCAAGCAGGCAGACTTTTTCCAGCGGCGCTTCCTTAGGAATCTTGGCCACGGAGATTTCCGGCAACACGGTGTACTCGGAGAACGTCGACGTGCCCATGTAGTGGAAAATCGGCTGGCCCTTGTAGGAAAAGCGCGTAGTGCCATCCGGCATCAGGCCTTTGCCTTGGGTAGAACGGATGGCCTGGCACAGGTTGGTCTTGCCCGACAGGCAGAATTTGCACTTGCCGCATTCCGGGGTGTACAGCGGGATCACATGATCGCCGACAGCGACTGAAGTTACGCCCTCGCCGATGGCTTCGACCACTGCGCCGCCTTCGTGACCCAGGATCGACGGAAAAATGCCTTCCGGGTCCGCACCCGACAACGTATAGGCATCGGTGTGGCACACGCCGGAGGCAACCACCCGCAACAGCACCTCGCCAGCCTTGGGCATGGCGACGTCCACTTCCACGATCTCAAGGGGCTTCTTGGCTTCGAAGGCTACGGCGGCGCGGGACTTGATCATCCGGGTTTCTCCAGGGGGTTAAAAATTGATTGCAGCAGTGTAAAACATGGCTGCCTGATTAATAATCCAGGCGAAAGCAAAACTTTATTGCTGTACAGGGATAATGACCATGCTGGAAAACCGCTGGGAAGGCATCGACGAATTCGTCGCAGTGGCCGAGTGCAGCCAATTCACGGCGGCGGCAGAGCGCCTGGGAGTATCGTCGTCCCATATAAGCCGCCAGGTGGCACGCCTGGAGGAGCGGTTGCAAACGCGCCTGTTGTATCGCAGTACACGCAAGGTGACGCTGACCGAAGCGGGTCAGACGTTTCTGCAACATTGCCAGCGTTTGCAGGATGGTCGCGAAGAAGCCCTGCGGGCAGTAGGCGACCTCACCAGCGAACCCAAGGGCATGTTGCGCATGACCTGCGCAGTCGCCTATGGCGAGCGCTTTATCGTGCCACTGGTGACCCGGTTCATGGCGCTCTATCCGCAACTGCGGGTGGATATCGAACTGAGCAACCGTCAATTGGATCTGGTGCACGAGGGCCTGGATTTGGCCATCCGCCTGGGTCGCCTGCAAGACTCGCGCATGGTCGCCAGCCGCCTGGCACCGCGACGCATGTACCTGTGCGCCTCCCCTTCCTACCTGGAACGGTATGGTCGGCCCCATAGCTTGTCGGAATTGAGTCGGCATAACTGCCTGATCGGCAGCTCGGATATCTGGCAACTGGCCCAGGACGGGCGGGAATTTTCCCAAAGGGTTCAGGGAAACTGGCGCTGTAACAGTGGGCAGGCGGTGCTGGATGCGGCGCTGCAAGGTGTAGGGCTGTGTCAGTTGCCGGATTATTACGTGCTGGAGCATTTGCACAGTGGTGCGCTGGTGTCATTGCTGGAGGCGCATCAGCCACCGAATACGGCGGTGTGGGCGCTGTACCCGCAGCAGCGGCATTTGTCGCCGAAGGTCAGGAAGCTGGTGGACTTTCTCAAAGAAGGCTTGGGTGACAATTCGGTCTATCGAACATAAACAGCTACCGTTCGTGCATTGCCTGGACACCGGTTAATAACCGCTTTCATTAGAAAACCAGGCAAGCCCATGACGTCCAACACTCGGCAACTCCAGCATATCAATCATTTTGTCCGAAAGGTTCTGGCCGACTTTCCGGTGCCCAGCGCAATCGCAGCCCAATTGCTTTGCGAGCATCTACAACCATTCACTCAGGAACAACTGGACCCGGATACTACGTTCCTGACCACTCTGGAATACAACCTCGACAATCCCAATGCACCCTACACTGCAGTGATCGTCCAATCCATGAGCCTGACCGAGGCCATGATCTGCAATGCGCCCCATGCCCCTGGCGGCATGATCAACAACACGGGCTTTTCCACTATCGCGCCGTACTTCAATATCGTCGATGAACTGCCGCGCCTGATGGATAACCGCATACCGCAAATGTTCAACGAAGAGTTCATCACTTCCGGCTGGATCCCGCCCAGACGGTATGAGGCGCTTTACCGGCAAAGCGAACCTCAGGTCTACGACCCGACCACCCAACTGGAGATCGCGCCAGCCGTTCTCAGAAAGGTGATTGACTCAAGCAACTTTGAACAAACCTATGACAAGGCCATCACCCAATTCTGGAGGGAGCATCGGGACAATTACACCACCCTGATGCGCATTGCCTTCGCCAAGGCTTACCTCAATCAGTACGAAGAATTCACGCTCACCGAAGCAGAACGGCAACTGGCCGCACGAGCGGCAGGTATCGGCGTCGACAGGGACGCCAGCAACCTGACCCTTGAAGATTTTCAGGCGCCCTACTCACCGGATAAAAACTTATCCGTGCGCGTGCTGCGCATTCATCAGTTCGACGCCACCGACATTCTTACGATTACCGACACCCAGAGCCAGATCACCCTGCTGTACGTCCCCGGCAACTCCTCCCCCATCCATGGTTTCAACAGCCCAACGGACATGCGCAATGCGCTGGTAAAAGTGGCCAAGGACCCGACCCAGCGCAAAGCGCTGACCAACCACTTTGAACCCGACTCGATTGACTCCGGCCTGATCTACTGTGGTGTCGAGGAAGCATTGATCGGTATGGCGATGTACCCGGAATCTTCCAGCCCCGCCGGTTTTTTCAATAGCTTGTTGCGCAACGGTTATTGGGACCCCGAGCAATACATTAATAACCCAATGTATCCGGCGCTCAGAAGCAACCCATTTGCGTTTATCGCACGACAGATCCGCAGTCGGATTGCAAAATTGGCAGCCAAAACCGTTGTCTCGCCCTTGGACACATTTAAAGCCGACACCCTCGACGCCTTGGATAAAGCCTGCCTGCTGGCGATCCCCGTGGCGCTGACCATGGGCACCGCGTTGCTGGCGGAGTTTTGTTTCATTACCTCAGGTTTGACTGGCATGGCGATCGGCGCCGATGACGTGCTCAAGGACAAACCCCACGCCGTTGAGCGCATGGTGTTCGGCGCCCTGAACGCGCTCCCGGTGGTTATCCACGGCATCAGCAAAGGCGCGAGCAGTCTCGAGGCGTTACGCCCCGTGCTTGGCCCGGCTACGCGGGCAGAGGAGGGCCAGATCAACGTCAAGGTGATCACTCAGGTCTCCGCCCAAACCGAGACTCGCCCCCTGGTCGCTGCAACATCTCCCAGCGGCTTGCAGACCGTCAAGATTCAGGGCGAGACCTTCCTGACCTACAAAAGCCCGAATGACTGGGGTTCTTTTGAGCTGTTCGTGAATAATCCAGAAGCCCCCGAGAAGATTCAAGCCACGGGTCTCTACGCTATTCAGAGCTCCGACCTGCAATGGCGACGTGCCGGATTGACCGGAGGGGGGGCATTTCGCAATGCCTGGCAACGGGTTTACAAACTGTTCGATAGCACCCAGCAGTTGAGTTTCTTCAGCGCCTACCAGATGCCAGCGCCCGTGCGCGAGACCGTCGTGCAGATGCTCACCGACACCAGCTCATTTTCGGAAGATTTCGAACCCTTCGGAATGGATGCACAGTCGATCAGCAACGCCCGGAGACTGTTCTTTGAGAAAAGGAGCCAATTAAACCAGGATTCGGCGATCTTCTTTCACCACCTGCCCTACTCGCCCCTGCAGCCGGTCCTCCCCCGCTTGAGCTTGAACGAATCACAGCAAAGCATTATCGAGAAACTGCTACGTGCCAGTGACGGCCTCGTGATCGGCGAAAGCCACAGCGCCGAATCGAGCAAAGCCTTTCTGATCGACAACATGCAGATACTCGCCAGCCAAGGTGTCAAACGCATCTACTTCGAACATCTGCTGACGGATGTGCATATTCCGATGCTGAAGGCTTTTTACCGGTCGAAGAACGCCCCTATGGCCGAGGCGCTGACAAACTTCCTGAACGGGATCTACCCATTGCCCCGAAACCACTATTACTCATTCACAAACGTCGTGACCAAAGCCCGAGAGGCCGGAATCAAGATCCAGCCGATCGACTGCACCGTGAGCTACATACTTCGCGATATGCGCGACAGTGCGGGAACCCTGCGCCAGCGGATGATGAACTATTACGCTACCGAGGTGATTCAGTGGATCCAGACCTCCAAGCGCCAACCCGGTAAATGGGTCGCACTGGTGGGCGATACCCATACCAATACGTTCAAGGACATCCCTGGGCTGGCCGAACTCACCGGCAGCATCGGCCTGCGGATAGAAGATAGGATGGGCACCCACCCGTTGGGAATCGAAGTCGATCCGGGGCGCACCGCCAGCCTGGGCCTGAACAAAGGGGAAGGCACGGTCAAAGCCAACCTGGTCTTGCGCGTTGATCCTGCCGCGTTGCAGCACTCAATGGAATCACAGCCCGGCCCTTCGCACAGTCGAGTGGTGAAGTCGGCCCAGGCACTGCTGACACGGCCAGGCCAATTCATGCTCACCGAGGCCACCCACATTGACTATCGGTCCCGACGCGGGGACCTGCGCAGTTTCAGGATCAACAGCCAGGAAGGCCGGAACTCCATCAACGTGGTCGGCTGGCCTATTGATGAGAAGCCATTCGACAGCATTGAGGCATTGGTGAGCGAGCTGAAAACCCTGCCCGGGTTGGAGCAAGTCTACGGCTGAGGGTCAGGACGCCTGATAAGCCCGGCGCTGACGCAGCCATTCAAGGTCTTCGGGACGGGTGACCTTTATATTGTCTGCACGCCCTTCGACCAGCCGCGGAGCCTGGCCGGACCATTCCATGGCCGACGCTTCGTCGGTGATCACGGCGTCCGCCACCAGGCTGTCGGCCAAGGCGCGGTGCAAGGCCCCCAGGCGGAACATCTGCGGCGTATAAGCCTGCCAGATCAGGCTGCGGTCAACGGTTTCCACCACGCGGCCATGCTTGTCGACGCGCTTGAGCGTGTCGCGAGCCGGCACCGCCAGCAGACCGCCCACCGGGTCATCCGCCAGTTCAGCCAAGAGTTTGTCGAGGTCATCACGGCTCAAGTTAGGCCGCGCCGCGTCATGCACCAGCACCCAGTCGTCATCGCTGGCACCCAGGGCATTAAGGTGCAGCAGTGCATTAAGCACCGAGCCCGAGCGTTCCGAGCCACCGTCCGCACGCTGGATGCGCGGGTCTGTGGCGCACGCCAGGGTGGGCCAATAAGGATCATCAACAGCAAGACTGACCACCAGGCCCTTGAGCGAGGGGTGGTCGAGAAAACAGCCGAGGCTGTGTTCGAGAATAGTACGCCCGCCCAATTGCAGGTATTGCTTGGGACGGTCCGCGGCCATACGGGCACCGACGCCCGCGGCAGGAATCACGGCCCAGAAGGCCGGTAGATCGTTATTCATTGGGCCAACTGGTAGAGGGTCTCGCCCTCCTTGACCATGCCCAACTCATGACGAGCCCGCTCTTCAACGGTCTCCGTACCTTTTTTCAGCTCAAGCACTTCGGCGTCCAGGACACGGTTGCGCTCCAGCAGGCGTTCGTTTTCGGCACGCTGGTCGGCAATTTGCTGGGTCAGCTCTTCCACCTGCGCAAAGCTGCCATTACCGACCCATAGGCGGTACTGCAGGCCAGCCAGCAACAAGAGCAAGACGAGGAACAACCAATTGGGACTGCGCATCGAAATCCGGATATCCAGTGAAAAAAGACAGTCATGCAAACCTTTTGCAGCAACTGATAGCACAAAGCCTGGAAAAACCAGGCTTGCGCTTGTCAGTCAGCAGATTAGCGCCGAAATTCACACTTTCGTGAAATTTCTGACGCAACCCGCCGACTTTTTACCATTTACTGCTTAGCCGCGAAACTCGCCGCGACCGTTGTACTTGGCTTTACCTGCCAATTGCTCTTCGATGCGCAGCAATTGGTTGTACTTGGAAACGCGATCGGAACGGCACAGGGAGCCGGTCTTGATCTGGCCCGCCGAAGTGCCCACGGCCAGGTCGGCAATGGTGGAATCTTCGGTTTCGCCGGAGCGGTGGGAGATCACGGCGGTGTAGCCCGCAGCCTTGGCCATCTGGATGGCTTCCAGGGTTTCGGTCAAGGTGCCGATCTGGTTGAACTTGATCAGGATCGAGTTGGCGATCTTCTTGTCGATGCCTTCTTTAAGGATCTTGGTGTTGGTCACGAACAAGTCGTCGCCCACCAGCTGGATTTTCTCGCCGATCTTGTCGGTGAGGATTTTCCAGCCATCCCAATCGGACTCGTCCAGGCCGTCTTCGATCGAGATGATCGGGTAGCGCTGGGTCAGGCCCTTCAGGTATTCAGCGAAACCTTCTGAGTTGAACACCTGGCCTTCGCCGGACAGGTTGTACTTGCCATCCTCAAAGAATTCGCTGGCCGCACAGTCCAGGGCCAGGGTCACGTCGGTGCCCAGTTTGTAGCCGGCGTTGGCCACGGCTTCGGAGATCACTTTCAGTGCATCTTCGTTGGAGGCCAGGTTCGGTGCGAAACCACCTTCGTCACCCACAGCGGTGCTCAGGCCACGGGCCTTCAGTACAGCCTTGAGGTGATGGAAAATCTCGGTGCCCATGCGCAGGCCTTCGGAGAAGGACTTGGCGCCCACCGGCTGCACCATGAATTCCTGGATGTCGACGTTGTTATCCGCGTGCTCGCCACCGTTGATGATGTTCATCATCGGTACCGGCATCGAGTAGACGCCCGGGGTGCCGTTCAGGTTGGCGATGTGCGCGTACAACGGCAGGTCCTGGTCCTGAGCTGCTGCCTTGGCGGCAGCCAGGGACACGGCGAGGATTGCATTGGCGCCGAGGCTGCCTTTGTTTTCAGTGCCGTCGAGCTTGATCATCGCGTGGTCCAGGGCTTTCTGGTCCAGCGGGTCCTTGCCCAGCAACAGGTCACGAATCGGACCGTTGATGTTGGCTACAGCCTTGAGTACACCCTTGCCCAGGTAACGGCTCTTGTCGCCATCACGCAGTTCCAGCGCTTCGCGCGAACCGGTGGAAGCACCGGACGGCGCGCAGGCGCTGCCGATGATGCCGTTATCGAGAAGCACGTCGGCTTCGACGGTGGGGTTGCCACGGGAGTCGAGAACTTCACGACCTTTGATGTCGACGATTTTTGCCATTGTTGTAAACACTCCAAAGTTGACGAAAACGACGCAGCTGAAGGAAATCTTTTGACCGACCGCAAGGGTGGAACAACGGGGCAGGCTTGCAGACGACAAGGCTCAGGCCCAAGGGCCTGAGCATTTAGCGTGGGAAATTCTACCGGAGAAATGGCAGTTACGCGGTCTCTACCGTCGGAAAACTCTTGACCAGCTCGTCCAACTGCTTGAGTTGGGCCAGGAATGGCTCCAGCTTGTCCAGGCGCAGGGCGCATGGGCCGTCGCACTTGGCGTTGTCCGGGTCCGGGTGGGCTTCAAGGAACAGGCCCGCCAGCGACTGGCTCATGCCCGCCTTGGCCAGGTCGGTGACCTGGGCACGGCGACCGCCGGCGGAGTCCGAGCGACCACCGGGCATTTGCAGCGCGTGGGTCACGTCGAAGAACACCGGGTATTCGAACTGTTTCATGATGCCGAAACCGAGCATGTCCACCACGAGGTTGTTGTAGCCGAAGCTCGAACCACGCTCGCAGAGGATCAACTGGTCGTTACCCGCTTCCACGCACTTGCTCAGGATGTGTTTCATCTCCTGAGGGGCGAGGAACTGGGCTTTCTTGATGTTGATCACAGCGCCGGTCTTGGCCATGGCGACCACGAGGTCGGTCTGGCGCGACAGGAAGGCCGGCAACTGGATGATGTCGCACACCTCGGCGACCACGGCAGCCTGCTCAGGCTCGTGGACGTCGGTGATGATCGGCACGCCGAAGGCTTGCTTGATGTCCTGGAAGATCCGCATGCCTTCTTCAAGGCCCGGGCCGCGATAGGAGGTCACGGAAGAACGGTTGGCCTTGTCGAAACTGGCCTTGAACACGTATGGGATGCCCAGCTTCTGGGTAACCCGCACGTATTCTTCACAGACCTGCATCGCCATGTCGCGGCTTTCCAGCACGTTCATGCCGCCGAACAGCACCATGGGCTTGTCGTTGGCAATCTCGATATCGCCTACGCGAATGATCTTCTGGGCCATCAGGGTTACGCCTTCTTCTGATGTTGCGTCAGTGCTGCTTTGACGAAACCGCTGAACAACGGGTGACCGTCGCGCGGCGTCGAGGTGAACTCCGGGTGGAACTGGCAGGCCACGAACCACGGATGATCCTGCGCTTCGACCACTTCAACCAGCTTGCCGTCACCGGAGCGACCGGAAATCTTCAGGCCAGCCTCTTTGATCTGCGGCAGCAGATTGTTGTTCACTTCATAGCGGTGACGGTGACGCTCGACGATTACGTCCTTGCCGTAGCAGTCGTGTACCAGCGAGCCGGCTTCCAGCAAGCAGTCCTGCGCACCAAGGCGCATGGTGCCGCCCAGGTCGGACGTTTCGGTACGGGTTTCAACGGCGCCGGTGGCGTCTTCCCACTCGGTGATCAGGCCGACGACCGGGTGGCCGCTGCTGTGATCGAACTCGGTGGAGTTGGCGTCTTTCCAGCCCAGCACGTTACGGGCGAACTCGATAACGGCCACTTGCATGCCCAGGCAGATACCCAGGTAGGGCACCTTGTTCTCGCGAGCGTATTGCACCGCGGTGATCTTGCCTTCCACGCCACGCAGGCCGAAACCGCCCGGCACGAGAATCGCGTCAACGCCTTCGAGCAGCGCAGTGCCCTGGTTCTCGATATCTTCGGAATCGATGTAGCGCAGGTTGACCTTGGTACGGTTGCTGATGCCGGCGTGGCTCATCGCTTCAATCAGCGACTTGTACGCGTCCAGCAGCTCCATGTACTTGCCGACCATGGCGATGGTGACTTCATGCTCAGGGTTGAGCTTGGCGTCGACCACGGCTTCCCACTCGGACAGGTCCGCGCCATTGCACTGCAGGCCGAAACGCTCGACCACAAAATCATCCAGCCCCTGCGAATGCAAGATGCCCGGGATCTTGTAGATGGTGTCGGCGTCTTCCAGCGCGATCACCGCACGCTCTTCAACGTTGGTGAATTGCGCGATCTTGCGGCGCGAGGAAATGTCGATCGGGTGATCGGAACGGCAAACCAGTACGTCCGGTTGCAGGCCGATGGAACGCAGCTCCTTGACCGAGTGCTGGGTAGGCTTGGTTTTGGTTTCGCCGGCGGTGGCGATGTACGGCACCAGTGTCAGGTGCATCAGCATCGCGCGCTTGGCGCCGACTTCGAAACGCAGCTGGCGGATGGCTTCGAGGAACGGTTGGGACTCGATGTCACCCACGGTGCCACCGATCTCGACCATCGCCACGTCGGCATCGCCTGCACCCTTGATGATGCGGCGCTTGATTTCGTCGGTGATGTGCGGGATCACCTGGATGGTTGCACCCAGGTAGTCACCACGGCGCTCTTTGCGCAGCACGTGCTCGTAGACACGGCCAGTGGTGAAGTTGTTGTTCTGGGTCATGGTCGTGCGGATGAACCGCTCGTAGTGGCCCAGGTCCAGGTCGGTCTCGGCGCCGTCGTGAGTGACGAACACTTCACCGTGCTGGAACGGGCTCATGGTGCCCGGGTCGACGTTGATGTACGGGTCCAGCTTGAGCATGGTGACTTTAAGCCCCCGCGCCTCCAGGATGGCCGCCAATGAAGCGGAGGCAATGCCTTTCCCCAATGAAGAAACAACACCGCCCGTGACGAATATGTAGCGCGTCATGAAAAACCCTAGAAGTCTGCGTTAAAGCGGTCCGAGCCGCCGGGGAAAGCGAAGGAAGGCCGAAGCCCCCGATCACCTGCATTAATCACAGTGCACCTTTCAAAAAAACCGCCGCGTTGTGACAGACCAGCAAGGAAACACCGGTACGTTGATCGCTACACATTTTTTGGAATCGCCCAGCAAAGACTGCTTGGTAATCGGCAACTGCTGCGATTCAGTCGAATCCACAGAAGTTGTATCAAGAAGGGAGCGTAGTCTACCGGAAAGGCGCTATCAGCTCAAACCTTGATCGCAGGTCTGTGGCAACCAATGTAATTGCCAGTCATCCAGCGGACTGGCCCTCAGCCCCGCAAGCGTTGGTACAGCCAGCAATTGCTCGCCCCGATAGACCAGCGGCAATCTGCCACGGACGAAGCCCGGCATACCACTTTCATTCAACAGGCGCTTGAGATCACGCCGGCCTCGACCTGGCACTTCGACGATTTCGCCACCCTGGCGATAACGAATCGACAAGGGTCCCTCGGGAGCCTTGCCGGCAAACATCAGTTGGCCGTTCCCGGGTAACTCTAGTGGATTTCGCGGATCGGGCCAGCTCACCGACACGTCGGAAAATTCCGACCACGTGGAAGGCAGCCACCAAATGCGTTCGCCGCAACGATGAAGCTGACCGTCGGCCAGGCGCCATAACGGCTGTGCGTCCCCCTTGGCATCGCGCAGGGCGTACCAACTGGCCCAGTGGTCACTGTCGGGCAGACGAGTCAGGGGATTCAGCCAATGACGCAAGGCATTGCGCTGGCGCGCATCGGAAAGATCGCGCAACGGAGCAAGGACCAAGGAAGGCAAAGGCAACCAGGGAAACGCTGAAGGCTGATCGGCGGCGGTCAGATCCATGTGCGCCAGTTCGTCGAGCAGGCCCTGGGCTTCACTCAGGTGCTCGGCAGTGCGCGCCAGGCTTGATACTGCCTGAGGCCAGCGCTGCGTCAGCGTTGGAAAGACCTGGTGACGCAGGTAATTGCGCGAGAACCGTGGATCGGCGTTCGAAGGGTCTTCAATCCACTTCAATTGGTGTTCGTGGGCGTAGGCTTCCAGTGCTCCGCGGGAAACCGCCAGCAATGGCCGCACCAAGTGCCCCGTCGCCAACGGGCGACGCTCGGGCATTGCCGCCAACCCACGCACTCCGGCTCCGCGTAACAGGCGGAACAGCAGGGTCTCGGCTTGATCGTCGCGATGCTGGGCGGTGAGCAGCACCTCCCCTGCCCCGATCACCTCGGTAAACGCCTGGTAACGTGCGTTACGCGCGGCACGCTCCAGGCTGGCACCGGGTTGCACCTGCACACGCAAGACCTGCAAAGGTATGCCCAGGCTGTCACATAACGCTTGGCAATGACTGGGCCAGGCGTCAGCGGCCGCTTGCAGCCCATGATGGACATGCACAGCGCTGATGGGCGGCAGGGTTTCGGTGTTTGCCAGGGAAGCCAGAAGGTGCAGCAGGACGGTGGAGTCGAGGCCACCGGAGAATGCAATGCGCCAGGCCGGAGCATTGCGCCAGGGGGCCAGGGTTTTCAGGAGTCTGGCGGGTAGAGCCGGTTTCATCAGATGTCCCCGCCGCAAATCTGGAATACATAAGCCGAGCATACACAAAGCAAATGTGGGAGGGGGCTTGCTCCCGATTGCTGAGTGTCAGTCACTGCATCTGGTGACTGATCCACCGCTATCGGGAGCAAGCCCCCTCCCACATTGAGTTACGGCGTCGACTTTAGAGACCGTAGCTCATAAGGCGCTCGTAACGACGGGCCAGCAGCGCTTCGTTATCCAGCTTCTTGAGCATCGCCAGTTGCGAGCCCAGTTCAGCACGGATGGTCGCGGCAGCCGCGGCCGGGTCACGGTGGGCACCGCCCAGTGGCTCGGCGATCACTTTGTCCACGATACCCAGGCCCTTGAGGCGATCGGCGGTGATGCCCATGGCTTCAGCCGCATCCGGCGCCTTCTCTGCGGTTTTCCACAGGATCGAGGCGCAACCTTCCGGCGAAATCACCGCGTAGGTCGAATATTGCAGCATGTTCAACTGGTCGCACACGCCAATGGCCAGCGCACCGCCGGAACCACCTTCACCGATCACGGTGGCGATGATCGGGGTTTTCAGGCGAGCCATGACGCGCAGGTTCCAGGCAATCGCTTCACTCTGGTTGCGCTCTTCGGCGTCGATACCCGGGTATGCGCCCGGAGTGTCGATGAAGGTCAGGATCGGCATCTTGAAGCGCTCGGCCATTTCCATCAGGCGGCAAGCCTTGCGGTAGCCTTCCGGACGCGGCATACCGAAGTTGCGACGGACTTTCTCGCGCACTTCACGGCCTTTCTGATGGCCGATCACCATTACCGGCTGGTCGTCCAGGCGAGCGATACCGCCCACAATGGCCGCGTCGTCGGAGAAGTGGCGGTCGCCGTGCAGCTCATCGAACTCGGTGAAGATGTGTTCGATGTAGTCCAGGGTGTACGGACGGCGCGGGTGGCGAGCCAGGCGCGCGATCTGCCAACTGGTCAGCTTGCCGAAGATGTCTTCGGTGAGCGTGCTGCTTTTGTCTTGCAGGCGAGCGATTTCGTCGCCGATATTCAGCGAATTGTCATTGCCGACCAGGCGCAGCTCTTCGATCTTGGCTTGCAGGTCAGCGATCGGCTGTTCGAAATCAAGAAAATTCGGGTTCATAAGCGTCCGTCTTGGGTCGACGGCCAAGGAGTGCCTGGCCAGCCGGTTGTCTATTCGCGCCCTACCTTAAGGGAGAGGCGCGTTTAGGTCGAGATTAAATGTTCAGCCGAGGTCAGGGGTACTGACCGTCAACGGTATTGGAGGAAGACGTTGTCTCGCCCGAACTGGTCACGCAAAGCTTGAATCAAGCCATCAGCCGGATCAATCCGCCACGTCTCACCAAACTGCAACATGGCCTTGGCGTCGCTGCCGGTGTACTCCATGGTTACCGGGCACGCGCCGCGGTGGCGCTTGAGCAGGTCACCCAACCAGCGTAGCTGATCGCCCTTGAGCGCTTCGGTCTTGACCTTCAAGCGCAGGCTTTCGGCCAGGTTGGTGCGCGCATCTTCCATGCTCATCACCCGTTTGATACGCAGGCGCAGGCCACCGGAGAAGTCATCATTGCTGACCTCCCCTTCCACCACCACCATGGCGTCGGTCTGCAAAAGTGACTGGGCGGAGTGGAACGCGTCGGCAAACAGTGACGCTTCGATCCGGCCCGAGCGGTCATCCAGGGTGATGAAACCCATTTTGTCGCCCTTTTTATTTTTCATCACCCGCAGGGCGATGATCATGCCGGCGACGGTCTGGGTATCCCGCGCGGGCTTGAGGTCGATAATGCGCTGGCGGGCGAAACGGCGGATTTCGCCTTCGTACTCGTCAATCGGGTGGCCGGTGAGGTACAGGCCCAAGGTGTCTTTCTCACCTTTGAGGCGTTCCTTGAGGGTCAGCTCCTTGGCCTTGCGATGATTGGCGTAGACATCCGCATCCTCTTCGACGAACAGCCCGCCAAACAGGTCGGCGTGGCCGCTGTCATGGGTGCGGGCAGTCTGTTCGGCAGCCTTGATCGCCTCTTCCATGGCGGTGAGCAGCACCGCACGGTTACGGTCGATATTGGCCTGGTAAGCCTTCGGCTCATCATGGAAATACGGGCCGAGACGGTCGAGCGCGCCGCTGCGGATCAAGCCATCAAGGGTACGCTTGTTGATGCGTTTGAGGTCAACACGCGCGCAGAAGTCGAACAGGTCCTTGAATGGCCCATCCTGACGCGCTTCGGTGATGGCCTCCACCGGGCCTTCGCCCACGCCCTTGATCGCGCCGAGGCCATAGATGATGCGACCTTCGTCATTCACCGTGAACTTGAACTCAGAGGCGTTCACGTCCGGCGCATCGAGGCGCAGCTTCATGGTGCGCACTTCCTCGATCAAGGTCACGACCTTGTCGGTGTTGTGCATATCGGCCGACAGTACCGCAGCCATGAACGGCGCCGGGTAGTGGGCTTTCAGCCAGGCGGTCTGGTACGACACCAGGCCATAGGCGGCGGAGTGGGATTTGTTGAAACCATAACCGGCGAATTTTTCTACCAGGTCGAAGATGTTACCGGCCAGGTCGGCGTCGATGTTGTTGGTGGCGCAACCTTCAATGAAACCGCCGCGCTGCTTGGCCATTTCCTCGGGTTTCTTTTTACCCATTGCGCGACGCAGCATGTCCGCACCACCGAGGGTGTAGCCGGCCATTACCTGGGCGATCTGCATCACCTGTTCCTGATACAGGATGATGCCGTACGTCGGCGCCAATACAGGCTTGAGGCCCTCGTATTGATAGTCGGAGTGCGGGTAAGCCAGCTCGGCGCGACCGTGCTTGCGGTTGATGAAGTCATCCACCATGCCCGATTGCAGCGGGCCCGGACGGAACAGCGCCACCAGTGCGATCAAGTCTTCCAGGCAGTCGGGCTTGAGCTTTTTGATCAGCTCTTTCATGCCCCGGGATTCAAGCTGGAACACCGCCGTGGTTTCGGCCTTTTGCAGCAGGCTGTAGGTCGGTTTGTCGTCCAGCGGGATAAACGCGATATCCAGCGGTTCTTCGCCGACCTTGGCGCGGTCGCGGTTGATGGTCTTGAGTGCCCAGTCGATGATCGTCAGGGTACGCAGGCCGAGGAAGTCGAACTTCACCAGGCCGGCCGCCTCCACGTCATCCTTGTCGAACTGGGTGACCAGGCCGTCGCCTTCTTCATCGCAGTAGATCGGTGAAAAGTCGGTGAGCTTGGTCGGCGCGATGACCACACCACCGGCGTGTTTACCGACGTTACGCACCACGCCTTCGAGCTTGCGCGCCATGTCCCAGATTTCGGCGGCTTCTTCATCGACCTTGATAAAGTCGCGCAGGATTTCTTCCTGCTCGTAGGCTTTTTCCAGGGTCATGCCGACTTCGAACGGGATCATCTTCGACAGGCGGTCGGCCAGGCCGTAGGACTTGCCCTGCACCCGCGCCACGTCGCGAATTACCGCTTTCGCCGCCATGGAACCGAAGGTGATGATCTGACTTACCGCGTTGCGGCCGTATTTCTCGGCCACGTATTCAATCACGCGGTCACGACCATCCATGCAGAAGTCGACGTCGAAGTCGGGCATCGACACCCGTTCCGGGTTCAGGAACCGTTCGAACAGCAGGTCATATTCCAGCGGGTCAAGGTCGGTAATCTTCTGAACATAGGCCACCAGCGAGCCAGCACCTGACCCCCGGCCGGGACCTACCGGTACGCCGTTGTTTTTGGCCCACTGGATAAAGTCCATTACGATCAGGAAGTAGCCAGGGAATCCCATCTGGATGATGATATCCAGCTCGAAATTCAGCCGATCAACGTAGACCTGGCGCTTGGCTTCGTAGTCTTCAGTGGTGTCCTTGGGCAGCAGAACGCTAAGGCGTTCTTCCAGGCCATCGAACGACACTTTGCGAAAGTATTCGTCGATGGTCATGCCATCGGGTATCGGGAAGTTGGGCAAAAAGTGCTTGCCCAGTTTCACTTCGATGTTGCAGCGCTTGGCGATCTCGACGGAGTTTTCCAGGGCCTCGGGCAAATCGCTGAACAGCTGCGCCATTTCATCGGCGCTTTTGAGGTATTGCTCTTCGCTGTAATTCTTCGAGCGGCGCGGGTCATCCAGGGCCCGGCCTTCGCCGATGCACACGCGGGTTTCATGGGCCTCGAAATCTTCTTTCTTGATAAACCGCACATCGTTGGTCGCCACCAGCGGAGCACCCAGCTTATCGGCCAGGGCTACGGCAGCATGCAGATGTTCTTCATCGTTGGGGCGGTTGGTACGCTGGACTTCCAGGTAGAAACGGTCCGGGAATACCTGCATCCACTCACGTGCCAGCACCTCGGCTTCCTGGGGATTACCGCCCAGCAACGCGATACCGATCTCGCCCTCTTTAGCCGCCGAGAGCATGATCAGGCCTTCGCTGGCTTCGGCCACCCACTCGCGCTCGATGATGATCGAGCCGTTGCGCTGGCCGTCGATAAAGCCGCGGGAAATCAGCTCGGTGAGGTTGCGATAACCCACGCCGTTCATCGCCAGCAGGCTGATGCGGCTCAGTGGGTTATCCGGGTCCTTGTTGGACAGCCACAGGTCGGCGCCACAGATCGGCTTGATGCCGGCGCCCATGGCGTTCTTGTAGAACTTGACCAGGGAACACATGTTGTTCTGATCGGTTACCGCCACCGCAGGCATATTCATGCCCACCAGGGTTTTGACCAGTGGTTTGATCCGTACCAGGCCGTCGACCAGGGAGTACTCAGTGTGCAGGCGCAGGTGAACGAATGAAGCCGGCATAGTGATCCTGTCTTGATACATGAAAACAACAAGGCCCGGATTGTACCGGGCCTTGGTAAAAACATCAGCCTTGCTGCTAAACCTCGATCAGACTTTCGCGGGCCTCATAAGCCAGGCGTACCGGGGCAAACGAGCGGCGATGGATCGGGGTCGGGCCCAGCCGAGCCAGGGCTTCCAGATGAACGGGCGTCGGGTAGCCTTTATGGCCGCCAATCCCGTAGCCGGGGTAGATCAGTTCGAACGCAGCCATTTCACGGTCACGGCTGACCTTGGCCAGGATCGAGGCGGCGGCAATGGCTGGAACCTTGCTATCGCCCTTGACCACCGCTTCCGACGGCATCGCAAGCTTCGGGCAACGGTTGCCATCGATCATCGCCATTTTCGGGGTGATATGCAGCCCTTCAACAGCACGCTGCATGGCTAACATGGTTGCATGGAGGATATTAAGTTTGTCGATTTCCTCGACTTCAGCGCGAGCGATATGCCAACTCAGGGCCTTTTCACAGATCTCGTCATAGAGCTTTTCGCGACGGGCCTCGGTAAGCTTTTTCGAATCATTGAGGCCCAGGATCGGGCGGTTCGGATCTAGGATTACCGCCGCCGTGACCACTGCGCCACACAGCGGGCCGCGTCCTACTTCGTCAACACCGGCCACCAGTTCGTGAGCTTGGGCAACCAGGCTGAAATCCAGCCCCATTTGCGTGGTCATAAGGCTTCCTGTTTATGGCCGATCAAGGTCAACACGGCGTCGGCCGCCTGGTTCGAGGCATCACGACGCAACGTGCGATGAATGTCGTCGAAACCACGGGTCTGCTCTTCGCCGCCGTCAATCAAGGGCAGTAGGGTCTGCGCAAGCGCTTCAGGCGTTGCATCGTCCTGCAACAACTCTGGCACCAGCAGGCGCTGGGCCAGCAGGTTGGGCAGGGAGATATAAGGGCTCTTGACCATGCGCTTGAGAATCCAGAAGGTCAGCGGCGCCAGGCGATAGGCTACAACCATTGGCCGCTTGTACAGCAAGGCTTCAAGGGTGGCAGTGCCCGACGCAATCAACACCGCATCGCAGGCTGCCAGAGCCAGATGGGACTGGCCGTCAAGCAGGGTCAGCGGCAGGTTGCGACCTTCCAGCAGGGTCTCGATCTGTGCGCGGCGTTGCGGGCTGGCACACGGCAGCACGAAGCGAACCCCCGGCTTTTGTGCCTGCAGACGTTCGGCGGCATCAAAAAACAGCGCCCCCAGGCGCCCTACCTCACCGCCACGACTGCCCGGCATCAACGCCACCAACGGGCCGTCGGGCAAACCCAGCTCGGCACGCGCGGCAGCACGATCGGCTTGCAACGGAATGGCATCGGCCAGGGTATGGCCGACAAACCGCACCGGTACGCCCTTCTCTTCGTAGAACCTGGCTTCGAACGGCAACAGGGTCAACATCAGGTCGCAGCCTTCGCGGATCTTCAACACGCGCTTCTGCCGCCACGCCCATACGGATGGGCTGACGTAGTGCACGGTCTTGATCCCGGCCTGACGCAATTTTAGTTCGATATTGAGCGTGAAATCCGGTGCATCGATGCCGATAAAGACGTCAGGCTTTTCATCGATCAGCGTCTTGATCAACAGCTTGCGGCGAGCGAGCAGCTCACGCAGGCGTCCCAACACCTCCACCAACCCCATGACCGACAGCCGCTCCATGGGGAAGTAGGAGGCAAGCCCTTCGGCCTGCATCAGCGGCCCACCCACACCGATAAACTCCACCGCAGGATGCTGGGCCTTGAGGGCTCGCATCAGGCCAGCACCCAGAATATCGCCGGACGCTTCACCGGCCACGAGTGCAATACGCAGATTGGCCATGATCAGCGAGTGATGCCGCGAGTCGACGCCTGGATCGAGTCACGGAACACCGCGACTTCCGGAAACAGGGTTGCCGGCTCGGTCAGTTCGGTCAGCGCCTGCTCAACCGTCAGCCCCTGACGGTAAACCGTCTTGTAGGCACGGCGCAGAGCGTGGATCGCCTCTTCGCTGAAACCACGGCGGCGCATGCCTTCGAAGTTCATGCTGCGAGCCTCGGCAGGGTTGCCGAACACCGTCACGAATGCAGGCACATCCTTGCCAATGGCGGTGCCCATGCCGGAAAAGCTGTGGGCGCCGATATGGCAGTACTGATGCACCAGGGTGAAACCGGACAGGATCGCCCAGTCGTCAACGTGCACATGGCCTGCCAACGCAGTGTTGTTGACCAGGATGCAATGGTTGCCGATCACGCTGTCATGGCCGATGTGCGCATAGGCCATGACCAGGTTGTGATCACCCAAAGTGGTTTCAGCGCGATCCTGTACGGTGCCGCGGTGAATGGTGACGCCTTCACGGATGATGTTGTGGTCACCGATTACCAGGCGTGTTTCTTCACCCTTGTACTTCATGTCCGGGGTGTCTTCGCCTACCGAGGAAAACTGGTAGATACGATTGTGTTTGCCAATACGGGTTGGACCTTTAAGGATCACGTGTGGCCCGATGACAGTCCCCTCGCCGATTTCCACACCTGCGCCGACGATCGACCAAGGGCCGACCTCAACGTCGGCGGCCAGTACGGCCGACGGATCGATGATTGCGCGAGGGTCAATCAAACTCATAGTTTGCGTTCCGCACAGATGATCTCGGCAGAGCACACCGGCTTGCCATCTACCGAGGCCTGGCATTCGAACTTCCAGATCTGGCGCTTGCAGCTGATGAACCTGGCTTCCAGGATCAACTGGTCACCCGGGGTGACCGGGTTGCGAAAACGCAGCTTGTCGGAGCCCACGAAATAGTAAAGCGTGCCGTCGGCAGGCTTGAGGTCGAGCATTTTGAAACCAAGGATACCGGCAGCCTGGGCCATCGCTTCGATGATCAACACGCCCGGCATGATGGGATGCGCTGGGAAGTGACCGTTGAAGAATGGTTCGTTGATGCTGACATTCTTGTAGGCACGAATGCGCTTTTCCTCGACATTGAGGTCCACTACGCGGTCCACCAGCAGGAACGGGTAACGGTGAGGCAGGTATTCGCGAATCTCGTTGATGTCCATCATTTCGGGGGGAAGCCTGTAATAAAGATTGGGGGCGGGCGAACTAAGCGCACGCCCCGCTAGCAAATCAAGGAGGCAGTCTAGCGGCTGTGCACACTTGATATGGAAATGGTATCAGCCTTCAGATGAAGCATTACCGCCAGGGGTCACGTCCCCAACACGCTTTTCCAGCTGTTTGATACGTCGTGCCATGTCGTCGATCTTCCTCAAACGCGCCGCACTCTTGCGCCATTCAGCCGCAGGTTGCATGGCGGTACCGGAAGAATAGGCCCCCGGCTCGGTAATCGAGTGAGTCACCATGGTCATGCCGGTGATAAAGACGTTGTCGCAAATATCGATATGCCCCACCAGCCCGACGCCGCCGGCGAGCATGCAATGCTTGCCGATTTTGGTGCTGCCGGAAATACCCACGCACGCAGCCATGGCGGTGTGATCGCCAATCTGTACGTTGTGGGCGATCTGGATCTGGTTGTCGAGCTTCACGCCGTTACCGATCACCGTATCGGCCAAAGCCCCGCGATCCACCGCAGTGTTTACACCGATCTCCACATCGTCGCCGATCAATACGCCGCCGACCTGGGCAATCTTGTGCCAGACACCTTTGGCGTTGGCAAAGCCAAAGCCTTCGCCGCCGATAACAGCGCCGGACTGAATGACCACACGCTGACCAATACGCACATCGTGATAGAGGGTTACACGTGGGGCCAGCCAACCATTGGCACCGATTTCACAGCGTGCGCCGATAAAGCAGTGGGCGCCCACGGTGACACCTGCACCAATACGCGCCCCGCTCTCGATCACTGCAAACGCACCGATGCTGGCCGCAGGGTCAACCTGGGCATCATCGGCAATTACCGCCGATGGGTGAATGCCACCGGCCGCTTTCGGCTTGGGATCGAACAGGTGTGACGCCTTGGCGTACGACAGGTACGGGTCGGCCACCACCAGCGCATCCCCGATAAACCCTTCAGCGTCAGCGGCCTTCAGCAACACGGCTGCGGCCTGGCAATCAACCAGGTATTTACGGTATTGGGGATTTGCGAGGAAGCTCAACTGAGCTGGGCCAGCCTCCTGCAAGGTGGCTAGCCCAGTGATTTCTTTCTCCGGGGAGCCACGCAAGGTGGCTCCCAGGAACTCGGCCAACTCGCCGAGTTTGATAGTCGCAGTCATGGCTTACTTCAGCTGGTTCATGCGCTCGATCACCTGACGGGTGATGTCGTATTGAGGCTTGACGTCAATCACGGCGCCGCGCTCGAACACCAGGTCGAAGGCACCCTTCTTGATGACTTCTTCCACGGCGCTGTCGAGCTTGGGCTTGAGCTGCTTGAGCATTTCACGGTCGGCAACAGCCTTGGCTTCGTTCAGCTCCTTGGACTGGAACTGGTAGTCACGAGCCTTTTGCTTGAATTCAAGCTCCAGACGCTCGCGCTCGCCTTGCTGCATCTTGTCGCCACCGGCTACCAGACGATCCTGGATGCCCTTGGCGCTGCTTTCCAAGGTTTTGAGCTTGGTCAGTTGCGGACCGAATTTCTTCTCGGCATCCACGGCGTACTTCTTGGCCGCGTCGGATTCCAGCAGAGCCATCTGATAGTTCAGGACGGCGATTTTCATTTCGGCGAAGGCCGGGGTGGTTACCAGCACAGTGGCCAGCAGGACCAATTGAGTCAACTTACGCACGATGTACTCCTACAGAATCCGTTGTCGTTATCTTGGGTCAGACGCTTAGAACGTCTGGCCGAGGGAGAATTGGAAAATCTGGGTTTCAGCGTTATCCGGTTTCTTGATCGGCATGGCCAGAGCAAAGCTCAACGGGCCCAGCGCAGTCACCCAGGTCACACCCACACCCACGGAGCTCGCCAGGTTGCTGAGGCTCACGTCGTTGCATTGGGTGTTGGACCGCGAACCGTTCGGGTTGGTGACTTGTTCACACTTGGAGTCGAACACGTTACCCACGTCCCAGAAGACTGAGGTGCGCAGCGAACGCTGGTCCTTGACGAATGGCAGCGGGAACAGGATCTCTGCACCACCCTGGATCAGCACGTTACCACCGAATGGCAGCGGGTCGTTGTCGTCGTCACGTCGAGTTCCGACGTTACCGGTGTCAGCAAAACCACGGCTTGGCGTACCACGCGGGCCCAAAGTACTGTCCTTGAAGCCACGTACCGAGTTGAAACCACCGGCGTAGTAGTTCTCATAGAACGGCAAGCCATCAGTGGAACCATAACCGTCGCCATAACCCAGCTCTGTGTGCAGGCGCATGGTGTAGTTATCGCTCAACGGCTGGAACAACTGGCCGCGGTAATCGAGTTTGAAGAACGACAGGTCGCTGCCCGGCGTGGTGACTTCCGCAGTCAGGCTCTGGGAATGACCACGGGTTGCCAGCACACCTTTGTTCAGGGTCGACTCGGACCAGCCGGCAGACGCCTTGAAGTTCAGGAACTTGTCGCCTTCACGACGGGTGAAGTCAAAGATCTCGTCCACAGTGTACACACCGGTCTTGATCTCATCCTGTTGCGCAGTGATGCCAAAGGTCAGGCGCGAGGTTTCGCTGATCGGGTAACCGATGTTTGCGCCCACACCCAGGCTGTCGATCGCATAGCTTGCAACGTCGACGTCGAGGTCTTTGTAGTCGGTGGTGCGGTAGAAGGCGTTATAGCCCAGGCTCACACCGTCAGCTGTCCAGTAGGGGTCGACATAACCGAAGTTATAGCGGCTCTGGTATTCGCTTCGGGTCAGGCCGATGGAAACCTTGTTACCGGTACCGAGGAAGTTGTTCTGGGTGATCGAGCCACCCAGGATCAGGCCGGCGCTCTGTGCGAAACCGACGCTGGCGGTGATCGAGCCCGAAGCTTGCTCTTCAACGGCGTAGTTCACGTCAACCTGGTCATCCACACCCGGTACGGCCGGGGTTTCGACGTTGACTTCCTTGAAGAAGCCCAGACGCTCAAGACGGGTCTTGGACTGGTCGATCAGGTAGGTCGAAGCCCAGCCACCTTCCATCTGACGCATTTCACGACGCAGCACTTCGTCCGCAGACTTGGTGTTGCCACGGAAGTTGATGCGGTTTACGTAGGCGCGCTTGCCAGGATCGACGACGAAGGTGATGTCTACCGTGTGATCTTCATCATTCGGGGTCGGCACGCCGTTGACGTTGGCGAAGGTATAGCCTTCGTTACCCAGGCGGCGAGTGATCAGTTCGGAGGTAGTGGTCATCAGCTTGCGCGAGAACACCTGATCCTTCTGCACCAGCAGCAGGGACTTGACCTGGTCCTCAGGGACTTTCAGGTCGCCGCTGAGCTTGACGTCACGAACCTTGTACTTCTCGCCTTCGTTGACGTTCACGGTGATATAGACGTGCTTCTTGTCCGGGGTGATGGACACCTGGGTCGAAGCGATGTCCATGTTGATGTAGCCACGGTCCAGGTAGTAGGAGCGCAGGCGTTCAAGGTCACCGGAAAGTTTTTCACGGGCGTATTTGTCATCGTTCTTGAAGAACGACAGCCAGTTGGTGGTCTTGAGCTCGAACAGGTCGATCAGGTCGTCATCAGCGAATTTGGTGTTGCCCACCACGTTGATGTGCTGAATGGCCGCGACGGTACCTTCGTTGATGTTGACCTTGAGGCCCACACGGTTACGAGGCTGCGGGATCACTTCGGTTTCCACGGTCGCGGAGTAGCGGCCCTGGGCAACGTACTGGCGTTGCAGTTCGTTACGCACACCCTCAAGGGTCGCGCGCTGGAAGATCTCGCCTTCGGCCAGGCCGGATTGCTTCAGGCCCTTCATCAGGTCTTCAGTGGAGATGGCCTTGTTACCTTCGATCGCGATACTCGCAACGGAAGGTCGTTCGACGACCGTGATGACCAGGACGTTGCCTTCGCGACCCAGTTGGATATCTTGAAAGAACCCGGTTTTGAACAGCGCACGAGTGGATTCCACCAGGCGACGATCATCCGCCTGTTCCCCGACGTTCAACGGCAAGGCACCAAAGACGCTACCCGCGGAAACCCGCTGGAGGCCGTTGACGCGAATATCGGAGATGGTGAAGGACTCGGCGTGAACTTCGGCGATCATCAATACGGTGAGAACCGCAGTTAGCAGCAGACGTTTCATGAAGTCCTTTCTTATTCCAACTGGCAATAAACAAACTGCCGCAAAATGCGGCAGATTCGCAATTCAGCGAAGCGTTACAGTCGTCCCAGATCGTTGACCAGAGCTAACAACATCACCCCGACCACCAAACTGATACCGATCTGTATCCCCCAACCCTGCACCCGATCCGACAAGGGGCGACCACGCACCCACTCGACCAGATAAAACAGCAGATGCCCCCCATCCAATACTGGAATGGGCAGCAAATTCAGAACCCCAAGGCTAATACTCAGATAAGCCAGGAAATTCAGGAAATCCGCGACACCCGACTGGGCAGAAGCGCCCGCCACTTTAGCAATGGTTATCGGTCCACTCAAGTTTTTTACCGAGAGCTCACCGAACAACATTTTCTTGAGGGATTCGAGGGTCAGTACGCTCATGGTCCAGGTGCGTTTCGCACCCTCGCCAATCGCGGCCAAAGGCCCGAAGCTGACCTCTCGAACCATCGATGGCGGCCATTCGACACCTTTGACCCCGGCACCCAGGTAACCCCCGGCCGCCTTGGCCTCCCCGCGAACCGACAAGGTCACGGGAACATCGATTTGAGCACCCTCGCGCTCAACTTTCAGCACAATTCTGGTATCAGGACGCACACGTACCAGGTCGACCACTTGCTGCCAGTCACCCAGCGCCTGGCCATCGAGGGCCAGCAGGCGATCACCGGTTTTCAGGCCTGCGGCCTGGGCCGGACCTTTCGGATCCAGCTCAGCCAGTACCGGCGGCAAGGCCGGACGCCAAGGACGAATCCCCAGGGATTTGATCGGATCAGGCTCATCGGCGCCCTTGAGCCAGTGGTCCAGACCCAACGCCCGCGGGGTTTCGGCACTGGAATCCTGGTCACGCACCACCACATTGACGGTGCCGCTTTCACCCAGGCGGCGCACCAACTGCAAATTGACCGCGCCCCAACCGGTGGTCGGCTCGCCATCAATGGAAACAATTTCCTGCCCTGCCACCAAGCCGGCCCTGGACGCGATGCTGTCCGCCTCGACTGCACCGATGACCGGGCGCACCTGCTGGCTGCCCATCATGGCCAGAACCCAGAAGAACACCATTGCCAACAGGAAGTTGGCGATCGGGCCCGCTGCAACAATTGCGATACGCTGACGAACGGTCTTGCGATTGAAAGACTGATCCAATTGATCAGCCGGCACTTCACCTTCGCGCTCATCGAGCATCTTGACGTAGCCACCCAACGGGATAGCGGCAATCACGAACTCGGTGCCACGACGATCATGCCAGCGCAACAATGGCATGCCGAAACCAACGGAAAAGCGCAATACCTTGACGCCGCAACGACGCGCCACCCAGAAGTGGCCGAATTCGTGGAAGGTAACCAGCACACCCAGAGCAACCAGGGTGCCGACAATCATGTAGAGCGCACTCATCTAATTTCTCCGCATTTCAATCCGATGCCTGGAGGCTCAAACGCGCCCACCCTAACGTGTGTCGCGATCCAGCCATTGCTGGGCCAAGGCTCGGGCCTTGGTATCAGCCTCAAATACCGCTCCCAGGTCATTTACAGCCACGACTGGCTCAAGATTCAGGACGTCCTCGATGATACTCGCGATCTGCGGAAAGCGGATGCGCCGTTCGAGAAACGCCGCCACGGCCACTTCATTGGCCGCATTGAGCATGGCCGGCGCGCTGTTACCCGCCTCGGCCGCTTGCCGCGCCAGGCGCAGGCACGGAAAACGCTGCTCGTCCGGGGCTTCGAAGTCCAGGCGCGCAATCGCAAACAGGTCCAGGGGCGCTACGCCGGAATCGATCCGCTCCGGCCAGGCCAAGGCATTGGCGATCGGCGTGCGCATATCCGGGTTGCCCAACTGCGCCAACACTGAACCGTCCACGTAATCGACCAGGGAGTGGATCACGCTTTGCGGGTGAATCACCACCTCGACCTGATCAGGCCGTGCATCGAACAACCAGCACGCCTCGATCAGCTCCAGGCCTTTGTTCATCATGCTCGCCGAATCCACGGAAATCTTGCGCCCCATGGACCAGTTCGGATGAGCGCAGGCCTGATCGGGAGACACATGCTCAAGCTCAGCCAGCGGAGTCTGCCGGAAGGGACCACCGGACGCCGTCAGCAGAATCCGACGCACACCGACCTGGCTCAAGCCGCGGGCGAAATCCCCGGGCATGCACTGGAAGATTGCGTTGTGCTCGCTGTCCAGCGGCAGCAGGACCGCCCCACTCTTGCGCACGGCTTGCATGAAGAGTGCGCCAGACATGACCAGGGCTTCTTTATTGGCCAGCAGAATTTTCTTGCCGGCATCGACTGCCGCCAGGGTAGGACGCAACCCCGCCGCGCCGACAATCGCCGCCACCACGGTATCCACATCGGCGTCGGCCGCCACCTGGCACAACCCCGCTTCCCCGACCAGCACCTGGGTGGTCAACCCCGCAGCCCGCAGATCATCCTGCAGCCCACGGGCCGCCGCGGCCTCAGGCACTACAGCAAAGCGCGGTGAGTGGCGCACGCACAAGGCCAGCAATTCGCGCAAACGCGTGAAGCCGGTCAGGGCGAAAACCTGGTAACGATCCGGGTGACGAGCGATGACATCCAGCGTACTCAGCCCCACGGAGCCGGTCGCGCCCAGTACGGTAACCTGCTGCAGGCCGCTCACGAAGCGATCATCCACAGCAACACCGCGAAGATCGGCAGCGCGGCAGTGAGGCTGTCGATGCGGTCCAGCACGCCACCATGACCCGGCAGCAGGTTACTGCTGTCCTTGATCCCGGCCTGGCGCTTGAACATGCTCTCGGTGAGGTCACCCACCACCGAGATAAACACGACGATAGCGGTGCCCAGCAAGGCCAGTAGAACCTCTTTCACCGACCAGTCACGCACCAAACCGACCACCAGCGTGATCAGCAGCGTCAAGGCCAGGCCACCGTATACGCCTTCCCAGCTCTTGCCCGGGCTGACGGCCGGAGCCAGCTTGCGCTTGCCAAATGCGCGACCAGAGAAGTAGGCGCCGATATCGGCCCCCCACACCAGCACCATCACGGCCAGGATCAATTCATTACCGATGGGGTAGCGCTTGATTTCCACCAGCCCTTGCCAGGCCGGCAGCAGGATCAGCAATCCGATCACCAGCTTGCAGGCCACGCTGGACCATTGACCGCTGGTGCGTGGGTAAGTCAGCACCAGGAATGTTGCCAACGCCCACCACAGCACCGCCGCCCCCAATACCCAGGGTGCGATGTCCGGCAGGATATACATCAGGAACAACAACACCGCGACCACTGCGGCGTACGCCACGCGCGGCAACTGGTTGCCGAAGCCTGCCAGGCGCGCCCATTCCCAGGCACCCAGGCTCACGACCAGGCCGATGAACAGCGCAAAGCCGGAGCCTTCAAGCAGGAAAAAACCGCACAAGGCAATCGGCAGCAGGATCAGCGCCGTGATGATTCGTTGTTTAAGCATTTAAACCCGGGCTCCAGCTTCGATCTGCTCGCTCGTTTTACCGAAACGACGCTGACGGGAAGCGAAATCGGCCAGCGCATTGCGCATGGCATCGTGTTTGAAGTCCGGCCAGAACAGGTCGGAGAAGTACAACTCGGTATAGGCTAGCTGCCACAACAGGAAATTGCTGATGCGATGCTCGCCACCGGTACGGATACACAAGTCCGGCAACGGCAGGTCGCCGGTCACCAGGCAGGTTTGCAACAGTTCGGGCGTGATGTCGTCGGGGCGCAGATGGCCGGCCTGCACTTCGCGGGCAAGCCGTTGCGCAGCCTGGGCGATATCCCACTGGCCGCCGTAATTGGCTGCGATCTGCAGCACAAAACGATTACTGCCTGCGGTGATAGCCTCGGCTTCGCGCATGGCCACTTGCAGTTCCGGGTGGAACCGCGAGCGATCACCAATGATGCGCAGACTGATGTTGTTGTCATTGAGGCGTTTGGCCTCACGACGCAGCGCCTTGAAAAACAGGTCCATCAAGGCACTGACTTCGTCGGCGGGCCGCTGCCAGTTCTCACTGGAAAAGGCGAACAAGGTCAACACTTCGACCTTGGCCTCGGCGCACACCTCAATCACCGCCCTTACCGCGTCAACACCCGCTTTATGCCCGGCAACACCCGGCATAAAGCGTTTTTTCGCCCAGCGATTATTCCCATCCATGATGATCGCGACATGGCGCGGCACCACGGAGGGCACAGTCTGCTTGGTCTTTTCCATAAAGGCGTCCTGACCCCTTATACGGCCATCAGGTCCTTTTCTTTTTCTTCGGTAGCCTGGGTGATCTTGGCTTCGGCGTCCTTGGTCAACTTGTCGATATCAGCAACGGCACGACGCTCTTCGTCTTCGCTGATTTCCTTGTCCTTGACCAGCTTCTTCAGGTCACCCAACGCATCGCGACGGATGTTACGCACGGCAACGCGCGCATCTTCAGCGGCACTGCGCGCCTGCTTGGTGAAGCCCTTGCGGGTTTCTTCGGTCAGGGCTGGCATGGAGATCAACAACAACTCGCCGAGGTTGGTCGGGTTGAGGTTCAGACCGGCGCTCTGGATCGCCTTGTCGACTGCCGCGAGCATGTTGCGCTCGAAGGCCACGACTTGCAGGGTGCGCGAGTCCTTCACGGTCACGTTGGCCACGCCGCTGAGCGGGGTGTCGGAACCGTAGTAAGGCACCATCACGCTGCCCAGGATGCTCGGGTGCGCCTTGCCGGTACGGATCTGACCAAATGCATGGCTCAGGGATTCCAGGGATTTCTGCATACGCGCCTGGGCGTCTTTCTTGATTTCATTGATCATTGTTGGCCTTCCTCGATCAGAGTCCCTTCCGCGCCGCCGTGTACGATATTCAGCAGGGCGCCGGGCTTGTTCATGTTAAATACGCGCAGCGGCATTTTGTGGTCGCGGCACAGGCAGATAGCAGTCAGGTCCATCACACCCAGCTTGCGATCCAGCACTTCATCGTAGGTCAGATGATCGAACTTCTCGGCATGCGGGTCTTTGAATGGGTCTGCAGTGTATACGCCATCTACCTTGGTGGCTTTGAGCACCACGTCGGCATCGATTTCGATAGCGCGCAGGCACGCCGCCGAATCCGTGGTGAAGAACGGGTTGCCTGTGCCAGCGGCAAAGATCACCACTTCCTTGGAGTTCAGGTGGCGCATGGCTTTGCGGCGATCGTAGTGATCGGTCACGCCAACCATGGAGATAGCCGACATCACGATGGCCGAGATATTGGCACGCTCCAGGGCGTCGCGCATGGCCAGGGCGTTCATCACAGTGGCCAGCATGCCCATGTGGTCGCCAGTGACCCGATCCATACCGGCCGCACTCAGTGCCGCGCCGCGGAACAGGTTGCCGCCGCCGATCACCAGGCCGACCTGCACACCGATACCGACCAATTGGCCGACTTCCAGCGCCATGCGGTCAAGCACCTTGGGGTCGATCCCGAACTCTTCCGAGCCCATCAGGGCCTCGCCGCTGAGCTTGAGTAGAATGCGTTTATAGCGAGCCTGATAACCACTGCCCTGCTGAGCCATTGCGAATCTCTCCTGCGGCGTATTTTTTAAAAATTCTTGGCGAGCCGTTTACGGCTTGCGTTCACTCTAGCTGGACGCTGTCACAGCGCCATCGGAACACGGCTTTGTAAGCCAGTTCCGAGAGGAAACCAAATAAAATTGGCCTTCCCATTTGAAAAGAGGCTGCGCGCGTGAGCGGGCAGCCTCTTTCGGCGACAGTTTGGGACTGTCTTATTGCTTGGCGGCAGCCAGCTGGGCAGCAACTTCTTCAGCGAAGTTGTCGACCGGCTTCTCGATGCCTTCGCCTACTTTGAAGTAAGTGAAGGAAACGATTTCAGCACCGGCTTTCTTGGCCAGTTCGCCAACCTTGATTTCAGGGTTCTTGACGAACGCCTGCTCAACCAGGCTTGCTTCGGCCAGGAACTTGCTGATACGGCCTTTGACCATGTTTTCAACAATGTTTTCTGGCTTGCCTTTGATTTTTTCTTCGTTCAGCTGCAGGAACACAGCTTTTTCGCGCTCGATCGCTTCGGCAGACACTTCCGAAGGCAGCAGGAACTCAGGGTTGCTCGCAGCAACGTGCATAGCGATGTCTTTGGCCAGCTCAACGTCGCCGCCTTTCAGAACAACTGCTACACCGATTTTGTTGCCGTGCAGGTAACCACCAACAACATCACCTTCAACGCGAACCAGGCGACGGATGTTGACGTTTTCGCCAACCTTGCCGACCAGTACCAGACGAGCTGCTTCTTGAGCTTCGATCAGAGGCTCAACAGTGGTCAGCTTGTCAGCGAAGGCTTTTTCGACGCTGGCAGCAACGAATGCCTTGAAGTCATCCTGCAGAGCCAGGAAGTCGGTCTGCGAGTTGACTTCCAGCAGAACGGCGGATTTGCCGTCTTCTTTCAGGGCGATAGCGCCTTCAGCAGCGACGTTGCCTGCTTTCTTGGCAGCCTTGATGGCGCCGGAAGCACGCATGTCATCAATGGCTTTTTCGATGTCGCCGCCGGCCTTGGTCAAGGCCTTTTTGCAATCCATCATGCCTTCGCCGGTACGCTCACGCAGTTCTTTAACCAACGCTGCAGTAATCTCTGCCATTTCAAAATCCTCTTGGATAGGTTTTCAACCATTCCACCCGATCAAACGGGCGATCAATTCTTCCCGAATTTCCGTTGTAGGCCGCTGCACGTTACAAATGATGTAGCTGCGCTGCCGACAAATGGTTTTCGAGGTGGCAAAAAGGGGGCCAAGCCCCCTTTTTGCTTACTGAGTCAACGCCAGGGCGTCAGTTACTCAGCGGCAGCTACCGGAGCTTCTTCAACGAACTGCTCGGTACCGCCAGCAACGTGGTTGCGACCACGGATTACAGCGTCAGCCATCGAACCCATGTACAGCTGGATAGCGCGGATTGCGTCATCGTTGCCTGGGATGATGTAGTCAACGCCTTCCGGGCTGCTGTTGGTATCGACTACGCCGATAACCGGGATGCCCAGCTTGTTGGCTTCGGTGATCGCGATGCGCTCGTGATCAACATCGATAACGAACAGTGCGTCAGGCAGACCGCCCATGTCCTTGATACCACCCAGGGAACGATCGAGCTTTTCCAGGTCACGGGAGCGCATCAGCGCTTCTTTCTTGGTCAGCTTGGCGAAAGTACCGTCTTCGGCTTGCACTTCAAGGTCACGCAGACGCTTGATGGAAGCACGGATGGTTTTGAAGTTGGTCAGCATGCCGCCCAACCAGCGGTGATCGACGTACGGCGAACCGCAACGTGCTGCTTCTTCAGCAACGATCTTGCCAGCGGAACGCTTGGTGCCGACGAACAGGATCTTGTTTTTGCCCTGGGCCAGACGCTCTACGAAAGTCAGAGCTTCGTTGAACATTGGCAGGGTTTTTTCAAGGTTGATAATGTGAATCTTGTTACGCGCGCCGAAAATGTATTTACCCATTTTCGGGTTCCAGTAACGGGTCTGGTGACCGAAGTGCACACCGGCCTTCAGCATATCGCGCATGTTGACTTGGGACATGATAGTTCCTTAATAAGTCGGGTTTGGCCTCCACGTATCCCAATGACCAACCAGCGGCATCAAGGCCTCCGGCACCCAGGTCATCGTGTCGACACGTGTGTGGATTTAAGCTTTTCGGGGTATCCCCGGAAAGCGGCGCATTTTATACCACAGCAAGGGCGAAAACGAAACCCGCAATCACACCTGACCGCAGCGATCTGTGCGCAAGCCGTTGAATAGAGCGGATTTACCCCCACCCTATAGATAGAAGCGATCGTCAGGGGCTCATGGTTTACCGCCCGCGTCTGTTAGAATCGCGTTTTTTGTGGCTTGTGCGAATTCAGCAACCTTTTGTCGCACGCCCGTAAACCGTATTGATTTCAGCGCGTCGCGCTAGAGAGAGCCTGTATGACCGTTAGTTTGAAAACCGCCGAAGACATCGCCGGCATGCGCATCGCCGGCAAACTGGCCGCTGACGTGCTGGAAATGATTGCAGAGCATGTAAAGCCGGGCGTCACCACCGAAACCCTGAACCAGATCTGCCACGACTATATCGTCAATGTGCAAAAGGCCATCCCTGCGCCGCTGAACTACAAAGGCTTCCCCAAGTCGATCTGCACCTCGGTCAACCACGTGGTGTGCCACGGCATTCCCGGTGACAAGCCGTTGAAGGACGGCGACACCCTGAACATCGACGTCACCGTGATCAAGGACCGCTACTTCGGCGACACCAGTCGCATGTTCCACGTCGGCAACGTGCCGGTCTGGGCCGAGCGCCTGTCCCAGGTGACCCAGGAATGCATGTACAAGGCCATCGAAATCGTCAAGCCAGGCTGCCGCCTGGGTGACATCGGTGAAGTGATCCAGAAGCACGCCGAAAAGAACGGCTTCTCGGTGGTGCGCGAATTCTGCGGCCACGGCATCGGCACCGTGTTCCACGAAGAACCACAGATCCTGCACTACGGCCGCGCCGGCACCGGCATGGAACTCAAGGCAGGCATGACCTTTACCATCGAGCCGATGATCAACCAAGGCAAGGCCGATACCAAGGTGCTGGGCGACGGCTGGACCGCTATCACCAAGGACCGCAAGCTCTCGGCCCAGTGGGAACACACGCTGCTGGTCACCGAAACCGGCTACGAGATCTTCACGTTGCGCGCAGACGACACCATTCCTCGCGTTTCGGCGTGAGGGTTGCTTCGGTTTTCCAGCTTCAACCGTGTGACTGACTCAATAGATAGATAGGAAAGCCGACCGATGCCCCAGGTGGATCCCGAACTCTTCGACCGTGGCCAGTTCCAGGCCGAGCTGGCATTGAAGGCGAGCCCCATCGCCGCCTTCAAGAAAGCCATCCGCCAGGCGCGCGAGGTGCTCGACGCGCGTTTTCGCAGTGGTCGGGACATCAGACGACTGATCGAGGACCGCGCCTGGTTCGTCGATAACATCCTGCAGAAAGCCTGGGAACAGTTCAGCTGGAGTGCAGACGCCGATATCGCCCTGGTGGCGGTCGGCGGCTACGGTCGCGGCGAACTGCACCCCTACTCCGACATCGACCTGTTGATCCTGCTGGACAGCGCCGACCACGAAACCTTTCGTGATTCCATCGAGCGTTTTCTGACATTGCTGTGGGACATCGGCCTGGAAGTCGGCCAGAGCGTGCGCTCGGTGGATGAATGCGCCGAAGAGGCCCGTGCTGACTTGACGGTGGTCACCAACCTGATGGAAAGCCGCACCATCTGCGGCCCCGAGCGCCTGCGCCAGCGCATGCTCGAAGTCACCAGCACCGCACACATGTGGCCGAGCAAGGATTTCTTCCTGGCCAAGCGCGCCGAACAGAAGGCGCGGCACCACAAGTACAACGACACCGAATACAACCTGGAACCCAACGTCAAAGGGTCCCCGGGCGGGCTGCGGGATATCCAGACGATTTTGTGGGTGGCGCGCCGCCAATACGGCACGCTGAACCTGCGCGCCCTGGCTGGCGAAGGCTTCTTGGTGGAGAGCGAAAACACCCTGCTGGCCTCGTCCCAGGAGTTCCTGTGGAAGGTGCGCTACGCCCTGCACATGCTCGCCGGGCGCTCCGAGGACCGCCTGCTGTTCGATCACCAACGCTCCATCGCCACCCTGCTGGGCTTTGAGGGCGAAGACGCGAAGACCAGCATCGAAAGCTTCATGCAACAGTACTACCGGGTGGTCATGAGCATTGCCCAGCTCAGCGACCTGATCATCCAGCACTTCGAGGAGGTGATCCTGGCCCCCGAAGACGAAGCGCCGCCGCAGCCGATCAATGCGCGCTTCCAACTGCATGACGGTTATATCGAAGCACGTAACGACAACGTGTTCCGCCGCACCCCGTTCGCCATGCTGGAAATCTTCGTGCTGATGGCCCAGCAGCCGGACATCAAAGGCGTGCGCGCCGATACTATCCGTTTGCTGCGGGAAAACCGTCACCTGATCGACGACGAATTTCGCAACGACATCCGCAATACCAGCCTGTTTATCGAACTGTTCAAGTGCCGCATCGGCATCCACCGCAACCTGCGGCGCATGAACCGCTACGGCATTCTCGGGCGCTACCTGCCGGAGTTCGGCTTTATCGTCGGGCAAATGCAGCACGACCTGTTCCACATCTACACCGTCGATGCCCACACCCTGAACCTGATCAAGCACCTGCGTAAGTTGCAGTACACCCAGGTGTCAGAGAAATTCCCACTGGCCAGTAAACTGATGGCCAAGCTGCCCAAGCCTGAGCTGATCTACCTGGCGGGCCTGTATCACGACATCGGCAAGGGTCGCCATGGCGATCACTCGGAAATCGGTGCAGTGGACGCCGAAGCCTTCTGCCAGCGTCACCAGTTACCCCTGTGGGACAGCCGTCTGATCGTCTGGCTGGTGCAAAACCACCTGGTGATGTCGACCACTGCCCAGCGCAAGGATTTGTCCGATCCACAGGTAATCCACGATTTCGCAGGAATCGTCGGCGATGAAACCCGTCTCGACTATCTTTATGTGCTGACCGTCTCCGACATCAACGCCACCAACCCCACGTTGTGGAACTCCTGGCGCGCCAGCCTGTTGCGCCAGCTGTACACCGAGACCAAGCGCGCCCTGCGCCGCGGCCTGGAGAACCCGGTGGACCGCGAAGAGCAGATCCGCCGCACCCAAAGTGCGGCCCTGGATATTCTGGTACGCGGTGGTAACGACCCGGACGACGTCGAACAGCTCTGGTCGCAACTGGGCGACGACTATTTCCTGCGCCACACCGCCGGCGACGTGGCCTGGCACAGCGATGCGATCCTGCAGCAGCCGGCCGACGGTGGCCCGCTGGTATTGATCAAGGAAACCACCCAGCGCGAATTCGAAGGCGGCACGCAGATCTTCATCTACGCGCCGGACCAGCACGACTTCTTCGCCGTGACCGTGGCCGCCATGGACCAGCTCAACCTGAACATCCATGACGCTCGGGTCATCACCTCCAGCAGCCAGTTCACCCTCGACACCTACATCGTGCTCGACACCGACGGCGACTCTATTGGCGATAACCCGGCGCGGGTGAAAAAGATCCGCGAAGGCCTCACCGAAGCCCTGCGCAACCCGGACGATTACCCAACCATCATCCAACGCCGGGTACCACGCCAGCTCAAGCATTTTGCCTTTGCGCCCCAGGTGACCATTTCCAACGACGCGCAGCGACCGGTGACGGTGCTGGAACTCAGCGCGCCGGATCGCCCGGGCCTGCTGGCGCGCATCGGCGGGATTTTCCTGGAGTTCGACCTGTCGTTGCAGAACGCCAAGATTGCGACCCTCGGCGAACGGGTGGAAGACGTGTTCTTCATCACCGACGCTGATAACCAGCCGCTGTCCGACCCTGAGCTGTGTCGCCGCCTGCAGGATGCGATCGTGGAACAATTGAGCGTGACCCAGGAACCCGGCGTTGAGCTGACCCGACTGACTATTTGAATTCTTAACTTTGTGAACACGAGTCATGTGGGAGCTGGCTTGCCTGCGATGCAGACACCTCGGTCCGTCAGGTCGACCGCAGTGATGCCATCGCAGGCAAGCCAGCTCCCACAGGGGCCGCGCTCACCGTGATAGAGGCTTATATGAACAACGCCCTTAACCAGTTGCAGCCCTACCCTTTCGAGAAACTGCGCGCCCTGCTCGGCAGCGTGACGCCGAACCCGGACAAACGCCCGATTGCACTGTCCATCGGCGAACCCAAGCACAAGTCCCCGACCTTTGTCGCCGAGGCGCTGAGCAACAACCTCGACCAGATGGCGGTGTACCCCACCACGCTGGGCACCCCTGCCCTGCGTGAAGCCATCGGCGCCTGGTGCGAACGCCGCTTCAATGTGCCCAAGGGTTGGTTGGACCCGGCGCGTAACATCCTGCCGGTCAACGGCACCCGTGAAGCCCTGTTCGCCTTCACCCAGACCGTGGTTAACCGTGGCGACGATGCGCTGGTGGTCAGTCCCAACCCGTTTTACCAAATCTACGAAGGCGCCGCGTTCCTGGCCGGGGCCAAGCCGCATTACCTGCCGTGCCTGGATAGCAATGGCTTCAACCCGGACTTCGACGCCGTCTCCCCCGACATCTGGAAACGTTGCCAAATCCTGTTCCTGTGCTCCCCAGGCAACCCGACCGGCGCGCTGATCCCGGTCGACACACTGAAAAAACTCATCGCCCTGGCCGACGAATACGACTTCGTGATCGCCGCCGACGAATGCTACAGCGAACTCTACTTCGACGAACAAACCCCACCGCCTGGCCTGCTCAGCGCCTGCGTCGAACTGGGGCGCCGGGATTTCAAACGCTGTGTGGTGTTCCATAGCCTGTCCAAGCGCTCCAACCTGCCAGGCCTGCGCTCAGGTTTCGTGGCCGGCGACGCCGACATCCTCAAGGCCTTTTTGCTGTACCGCACCTACCATGGTTGCGCGATGCCGGTGCAAACCCAGCTAGCCAGCATCGCTGCCTGGCAGGACGAGGCCCATGTACTGGCCAACCGTGACCTGTACCGCGAAAAGTTCGATGCGGTGCTGGCGATCCTCAAACCGGTGCTGGATGTACAAAGCCCGGACGGCGGCTTCTATCTGTGGCCGAAGGTGAACGGTGACGACGCGGACTTCTGCCGCGATCTGTTTGTGGAAGAACATGTGACGGTAGTACCGGGCTCTTACCTGTCCCGCGAAGTCGACGGTTTCAACCCAGGCGCAGGGCGTGTGCGCCTGGCATTGGTTGCGCCATTGGCCGAATGTGTCGAAGCGGCTGAGCGGATTCGCGATTTCATACAGCGCCGCGTTTGAGTTTCAAGCCGCTCCCACACCGTGGGAGCGGCCATTACCGATGTATCTTGCAACCCATCAATGGGAACAAAGCCTGTTAAATGCTCCACCCACGTTCATCTGGTACACACGCTCAGGTGAACGACATGCCCCCCACCATCCCAACCCGTCCCGTTTCTCCTCACTCCGTGAGCGCACCTCACAGTAGAGCCAAACGCGGCGTCGCCATGCCGGACAAACTATGGCCTCAACATTCAGTGCTGACCATCTCGCGACTGAACATGACACAGGAACAAAAGGATCTGGTACAGCACAACATCAATAAATGGGCGCCGCACACTAACCTCTACTTGAAATTTATTGACAGCCCTAACGGTGACATACGCATTACTGCAGACAATAACAGTCACGCCGGATGGTCAAGCGTGGGAACCGATGCAAAAAACGTCCCCCTCTCCAAACCGACCATGAGTATTGGCTTCAAAGATTCACCGGACAGCATTGCCGCGACGGTTCAACACGAATTCGGCCACGCCCTGGGTTTGAAGCATGAGCACCAGCATCCGGATCGCACACTGGACCTGAATAGACAGAATATCTATGACGAGTACGAGTCGCGTAGGCAATTCAGCTATGAGGCCGATAACAATATCATCAGGACTTTTTCACGCCCCCAGGTAACAGCCTCTGCAAACTATGATGACAAATCTATCATGCACTATGGCTTTCCTGCTTCAAGACTCAACAGTGGTCCCCCCATCCCGCGCAACTTCAAACTGTCTGAAGACGATAAAAAGTTCATGCAGTCGCTCTATCCAGAAGATAAAACTCTTTTGGGCAAACTGCTCAATTCAAGCATCCGGGCAATGATCAGTTCCAGCCCTACTTAACACTTCCCAAGTTCGCTTCACTCATATCCAGATCCGCCAATACCTCGCGCAGTACATCGTCGCCAATCTGATGCTGGCGACTCAAACGGTAGAGCTCCAGGCGCTGCGCACGTAGCGCCTTGAGCCTCAGCCTGCGCTCCAGTTGATCCATTTGCAGCGCCAGTGCCTGAGCCTCGGCCGAGTCATTGAATACGTCCAACTGATGACGATACTCCGCCATCAGCCGCGCCTTGAGCTCGGTGGCCAATGCAGCCTGAGCGGCATCCGGCGTTTCGGCTTCGACGGGTTCTTCGACCTCCAACGCATGGATCGCCGCCACGGCGGTCTTTTTCCAGGCCTCGCGCACTTCGTTGTGGCGCTTCTCATCCGGACTTTTCTCCACGCCACGCAACAGCAACGGCAGGGCAATGCAAGCGGCGACCAGCGATAGCAGGATGACCCCGGCGGCGATAAAGATCAGCAGGTCACGCTCAGGGAAATCCTGGCCCGGCGCCAGCAGCAAGGGCACCGACATGACACCCGCCAACGTCACCGCACCGCGGACACCGCCGACGGTCAGCAACCAGCAGGAGCGGGCCGTCGGCACCAGGGTCAGCGCGCTTTTGCCACGCAGCCTGCGCAGCAACCCCGACAGCCGCCAGATGCTCTGCACCCAGATAAACCGCAGCACCACCAGCACCAGAAAGATCGCCACCACGTCCAGGCAGCGGTACAACAGGGTGGGCCACAGGGTGGTTTCGTGGCTGACCACAGCCTTGATGATGTCCGGCAGTTGCAGGCCGAGCAGCAGGAAAATCAGGCCATTGAAGGCAAACTCCAGCAGCGACCAGACGCTGCGGTTGAGCAACCGCGTACTGGTCTGGCGCGGCAGCAGGTCGAGCCAGCTCTGCATCATGCCCGCCGCCACCGCCGACAAAATGCCCGAAGCGCCCAGACGCTCAGCCAACACGTAGGCAGCAAAGGGCAACAACAGCATGAACACCACATGGGTCGCGGGGTCATCCCAGCCCCGTGCAATCATCCACGCGCGCAGACGGCCGACCAGCCAGCTCAACGCCACCCCGACCGCCAAGCCGCCCACGGCGACCAATACAAAGGTCAGGCTGGCATCCGCCAGGGAAAACACCCCGGTCAACGCCGCCGCCAGGGCAAACTTGAAGGTCACCAGGCCTGACGCGTCATTCATCAGCGCCTCGCCTTGAAGCATGTGCATCAGCGGTTTAGGCAAGCGATTCTGAGAAATGGCCGACACCGCCACGGCATCCGTCGGGGATAAAACCGCCGCAAGGGCAAAGGCCACCGGCAAGGGGATCGAGGGCAGCAACCAATGAATGAAGTAGCCGGCGCCGACCACGGTAAACAGCACCAGGCCCACCGCCAATGTCAGAATCGGGCCACGCAGGCGCCACAATTCGCGCTTGGGCATGCGCCAGCCATCGGAAAACAACAGCGGCGGCAGAAACAGAAACAGGAACAGCTCCGGGTCCAACGCCACATGCAGCCCCAATGTGGGCCAGGCCAGCAAGGCACCGGCGGCAATCTGTAGCAAGGGCAACGGCAGTGGGATGATGCGCCCGACCAGACGCGAAAAGCTGACCAGCATCAGCAGGATAAGAACGGTGTAGGCGGTTTGCATAACGCGGGTTTCCCGGACAATCGACTTGCAACGACACATCAGGCAACAACTGGCCGTTGAAGTGCCATATTACCCCGCTATGTTACTCGCCTAAGCCGCGCACCGGCTTTTGCACAAAAGTCGCAGGATGCTGACGAGCGGCGCCGAAACCGGCTGGTCGTGGCATAATCCGTGATCTTTCATTTTTCATTGGTCCAAAGGGGGGCAATTCCTTGACCGCTTCAAGCAAAACCCTGCACCTTTTCGGCATCAAAGCCTGGGATGCCGCATAAGAAACGCTCAAGGCCTTTAATATCAAGGCCTTGACCCTTAAAACACCCACCAAAAGCACCAACTTTTGCGACTCTTCTAAACCCAATAAACATTGGTCCAAACGGTTGCGTTTTGGGGAAGAAACTCCAACGCGAAATCCCGCCACCGGCGTCCTGCCGACGAACACCACTCCCAAATATGAAACACCTCGATTACTGTACGCACATACAGCATTTGAGATTCACGCTATGAACGTAGACATGGACACCGATGATTGGCTCGGCTGCCCCACTCCCCTTGAGATGTACAAGCACCAATGCTCAATCCTCGTAGATGAACTGGTCGAGACAGAGCGCATGTTGCGCAGAGCACGAGCGAATATCGCCGGACTGGTCCAGATGAATGACCTGCTAATGAAAGGCAAGGCTCAGGCCGATCAGCAGTTAAGCCTGGCAAGCTCAGAGCTCGCCGACCTTAAGGGCTCGCTCACAGAGCCTGGAGTGCTCAGTATTAGGCTTGTGGCCGGGCAGCGCGATCACTTCATGCGAGAAAATCAACGACTGCTGGCAGAACTCAGGACCCTCAAGGGGCCACAGCCCTGACGTATGCCTGACAAGCACGCAACGCGATTATGGCGTTATCCCCGTCGTCTGTGATGGCGATAATTCTTTGAGAATGCGCTGGGTCAAGTTGGGCTCGACGGGCTGCATGAACCACGCCGGCGGTGCCGGGGGTGGTAGGCACGTTGCAGCCACTGGCTGGATCCTCGGCAAGGAGGACTGACAGCCGGACATCAGCAGTAGCAAGCTGGTCGCGCAGGCGAGCCTGGTTGCGCTGGGCATCGGATAATTCCTTGGTTTGCTGTTGGTCCTGGAGCGCGAGCTGTTGCTCAGTGGCCAGGCGCTTGTCCTGCTCGGCCTTCTGCTGCCGCCAGGCCTCGCTGGTAATGGTGTCGAGTTGGCCCTGGTGCGCGGCGTTCTGCGCGGATAGCTGTTCAGACAGCTTCTTGCCCATGCGCCAGTCCTGAATCTGCCAAGCCACGCCCGCGGCACCCGCCATAAGCAGCAGGATCAGCACCAACAGGCCGGCCAGCTTCTGTACCGGCGTCATGCCAGTGCCCGCCGCACGCCTTCGGCCAACACCGCATCAAGGTAGGCATAGCCTGCGTTCTCGTGATGGATGATGGCTTTGACGAAGCCAGCCATTACGGCGGGCCGGGCCAGATCCACCTCGGCGCCAGGCCGGGTGCCGGTGTTCGCTTCGACCGCGCGCACGTACGCCGCGGTGTCGTTCTCTACCGACGGCGCCCACCGGCTGATGATCGCCTTCACAGTTTTCAGGCCATGTTTGCGCTGATAAGTCAGCAGCAGCTTGCCCAGGGCGCGGATACCATTCTCGGGCGTATCGAACCTGGCGAAGCGCTTCTCTAACGCAGGGTCTGGCTTCAGCTGGCCCTGCCACTGGTTGGCCGGGTTGTAATCAATGTTGCCGGGGTTGTTGTTTCGTACCCCGCGGGGTTCGGTCGTCGGCATGGTTTCCTCCAGGCGAAAAAAAGCCCGCTCATGGCGGGCATCGGTGTTCGGGCGACTATCAGGCGTCAGTGACCACTTCCGGTTCAGCTACAGGTTGAGGCATTTGCACCACGGGCGCATCCGGCACCAGGATGTGCAAAGTAATCATGTGCTTGAGATCATACGGTTGGCCGTCCTTGGTAACCGTTACGGTCAGAAGATTGTCAGAGAAATCCGTTTCAACATCAGCTCTCCAATCAACCTGGTTCACGGTATAGCCCCAGCCGTCATCCACTGGGGGGAATGGGACCATACCCAGGCAGCCAGTGATTTGATAAACACCCGTGGATAATCGAGCCGACGTGACGACGGTATTACCCTGCGTCACGAAGTCGTAGGTTGCGCCCGTTGCGCCCAGCACGTTGATAGCCGCTCTTGTCATGATCAGATCGCCTTTAGGGTGCCATCGGAGGCACGAGTAGTATTTTTGTTGGTGTACACCACATTCCAGGCTCCAGGCGATCCGCCGGCACCGAATTGACGGTAGGCCAAAACTGGGGCGTCCACGCTGGAGGCGGTAATAACAACTTCATTGAAGAAATTGCCACCGACATTTTGAGTGATACGCGTGCCGCCAGATCCGGCAACTGGCGACTGATTTCCATCGGTCCCGTGCGTGCTGAAGCCAACGTTGGGCATAAAGGCCGAAAGCGGCGCGGAATTTGATCCTAACCCAAATGCCCCAACCGCCATAACGTTGCCGGCCGCGGTCCCAATCGTTGCAGTAGCAGCATTACCAAGGCCTAGATTCGTACGGGCGGACGCTGCCACAGTCGCGCCGGTACCTCCGTTTGCAACGGGAACGGTTGTCATGCTCGCCACCGGACCAAGCCCAGAAAGCGTGGCCCCCCACTGCTGAACCATCAGATTGACCGCATCAGCCAAAGCTTTTGGATAGCCGTTAACAGGAACGATCCCGTAGGCAGCGCCTGCTGACGTGGCCCCCCGGTACGCCGGCGAGATCGACACGGAGGTATCGCTCGACGGGTTGATTACCTGATAGATGCCGCTGTCTGGACCGACAAACATGTCGCCAGACCGGCAGTTAGAAAACTTCGTACCGACGCCAGTTACAACGGCATTGCCGTTAGTGACTGTTACCGTCCCTTCTGCGAACCAAGATGACATAGGTTTCCCCAAAACTTTTTAGTTAATATTTAACATACCGTCTGATGCTACTGAGCAATCCTTCCAACCATCACAGTTACGCCTGTGACAATCGCGTTCTGCACCCCAATCATACCGAGAGTGAGAATTCTGCTTGGATAGTTCCACATAGCTGCAATCTGGCGATTAGCTGTACCAGAGCCAATTGTTACCGCCTGCATACATAGATTATTTATGAGCATGTACTCGTCTTCATTCAGATTAAACTGTGAATTAAAGTACGTTATTGACACACCTTGCCCAGTAGTGCCGCTCCCGGCATAAGTCCAAGTATTGCTAGCCCTGACAAACTGAGCGGCGGGCGTACCTGAATCGAAAATCGTTTTGCGACTTGCATCACGAAGCCTCACACCAAAAATAGCTAATGGCTGGGCCACGTACCCAGCAACGAACCATCGCCCCACTGGCTTGATCGTATACATATTGAAAATACGAACCCTGAACCCCGTCCAGTTACCCGCAGATCCAAATATTTCAAGGTTGCTCATGCCAATGATGCCGTTTGCACTATCAGGACGAATGAAAACAAGGGGCTGTTCTTGGGTTGTGATGGGTGATGGGAAATAGGTTGAAGAGGAGTTACCACCCTCCTCGGTTCCAACGTACCTACCCTTGTACATAACAACGAGCCTCGAATACTCCGAATCAATTACCACTCGATTATCGTCACCAGACTTAAATATGAGGCCATACGATTCTGCCATATCATTTAAACCTTACGACTGTCAGTCGCTGCCTTGTAATTGTTATGGTAGATGTATTGTATGGATCGCCCTTGATGGTTCTCCATACCCGCACCGCACCATTTAGAATCTCTGGCTCTACCTGCGCGTCGGATAGCGAATTGACTGCCTGAACTGGCGTAGGAAAAGCGGCGGCGTTTTGAGGGGTGATTCCGGGAATCGCTATATCTATAAACTTCGCTCCCCAAGTTTGAGGAGTTATTATTTCGGAGTACACCACCCTCATTGTGAATGACGTTTCATCAAGTTCAACGACGCCTGTTGGCCCCTTGATCCGCATACTGAAAGTCATACCGAAAGCCTCCCGACCGATACGCGGTCAACACCGCCTGCATCAAACACCGTCAATCCGTCGTTGTTGAGCAGCGATGAACCACCAGTGCCCGCGCTTCGCAACGTGAAGGTGCCAGCAGGAATATTGATTTCCAGCAGTGGGCGCCCAAGCGAGTCCACCGCCGGGGAACGAAGCACCATGCCAAGAACAATTTCCTGAATGATCGCTTTACTGATGATTGCAGTATTGAAAACGGCCTGGCCGTTCTCGATGACGAACATCGGGTCAACCTTCCCGTTCACCTCATTCACTACCGCGAAGCGCTGTGCGAAGATCAGGAATTCCGACTGATCGCCGTTCGATCCAAAAGCTAGTCCCGACACCACCCTCCTCCCATCCACGATGGTTTGAGCCTTCATGGTGGTTTGTGCTGACACCTTGCCGTCGAGCCGAACTACCGTCTCGCTAACCGATTGCACCGATGCACTGGTCTGTCCAATGCTCGACTGGAGCGTTTCCGAAACTTTGGCCTGGGCCTCGATTTCAGATGCACGCACTTTCTTCTCGGTGCTGATTGCCGCGGTGGACTCCCACGCCTTGATCGCCCCCGCCAGATCACCAGCCCCATCGTCCCCGCGAACAGAGGCCCGCAGCGCCTCATTGCTCGATGCCTGGGATGTGATCTTCCCGTCCAGGTTTGTGACTTTGGTGTCGAGATTGGTCAGCGCTTGAGCAGTGCCGTTCGCCTTTTCATCGACCGCAGACAGATCGCTGTTCAGTTTGGTGATCTGCGCTGCGGACGTCTCGCGGTTCGATGCAACAACCTGTTCCAGTACAGTCAGCGACGACTTGTTGTCGCCCACCTGGGCGCCCAGGGTGAGCAACTGCTGAGCCACCGCATCGTTTTCGCTGGCTCTGGTTTTACGCTCGACCGCCAGATCTGCCGTCGAAGTCCAACCCTTGATTGCGTCGGCCAGATCGCCGGCGCCGTCATCACCACGGGCAGCTGAGCGCAACGCCTCAACTGACGTGGCGGTGGCCAACACCTTACCGTCGATTTCCTCGATCTTCGTTTCGATGATCTGGACCTGAGACACCAGTGCATCAGTCGTTTCAAGGATGGTGCCGATATCGATCCAGTACGTGACGTCGGGCGGCGTTGCTCCCACAGGCACAGGGCCTTTCGCTTGGTAGAGGCGCTGATCAAGCCGAACGATGTCGCCCTTCAGATAGGGCTTTGCCGGGTCGTAGGCGAGCGCGTCGTTCACCTGGTCGATCAGGTCTTTCAGCTCCTGCTTGGCTTCCTCGAGGCGTTCATTTACTGAGCCCGGGCCGTCGCCGGTGATCAGCTCGATCTCTTCGCGCAGGCTCTGGTACAGGGCGCCCTTACCGATCTTCTCGTCGTAGTACGCCTCGTAATCGCTCTGCTTTGTGCTGGCCTGCCCGTTGACCGCACCAGGTATCGGGAAGAACGGCCCGACGTTGCCAGTCCGGTCAACCAGGCGCGCCCAGAAGAACAGACTCGCCCCCGCCAACAGGCTGTGCATCTCGTGCGAGGCCTGCGGGTAGCTGAAGTCGCTCAGCTTGACCGCCGTCGTCAAGTCGGGCGACTCGCTGTACCAGAGCTCCGTCCGCTGGGTGTCCTCGGCACCTGGTGGGAATCCCCATTGAATCCCTATGCCGTAGATCAGGCTGGTGGTGGTCAGGAACGACACCGCCGGCGGCAGGCCTACCTTCCCTTCCAGGTTGGTCAGGTTGGAGCTTTTCCAGATCGAAGAAATTTCGAAAGCGCTCACCGAGCGAACACGGGCCAGGTAGGCGCCCGAATAGATGCCGGTGACGTCCACGCTCGTCGAGCCAGTACGCTGCACCTTGATCCAGTTGCCGCTGTCCTTGCGCCACTCCACGTCATAAGCGACGGCGCCAGCAACAGCGGGCCATGAGATGTTCATGGTGCTGATGGCTATGCCCTGATCTACCGCGTAACTCGACGTAAGCGTGACGCTGGCCGGTGGCGGTACAACAGTGATCGGGATAACGCTGATCGGCCGCTCTTCCAGACGCGCGCCAGTGTCGATGCTGGCGAACTTGCCTGGCTCGTACTGCAAAGCGCTGATGTCGTAGTCGCCCTCTGGCGTCCTTGCTGTCCTCATCACTCTATATAGAGGGATTGCCAGGTCGTCAGCGTCGATTGCCCACTGAAGCTGTGCAGCCGGCGCCTCGCTGTAAGCAATGGTCACGGTTACGTTGCGCCCGCTAACGCTTTCCACGGTGCGGCCTTCTGCCCGCCCTCCCGGAAGATTGACCACCAACCGGTCCCCGGCCTTGGCCATGGTGTCCCGGTCCAGCGTGATGACCTTCCCCGCCGCTGCCGCAATGCGCCCGCCGATCTCCCGACCAGCCAGCAGCGAATCCGCGACGGGGATGATGAACCCTGGCAGCGGGATACGGCCTTCCATGCCGGTCCTGAAGCTAATCGTGCGGTCCTGGTTGTTGCTCAGCACCAGCCATTTAGCGCGGCGCTGGGCCTCAGATGCGCGAGTGCAGCCGATAGCACTGATCTCAGTCGGCTTGTCACCCAGGCGGCGCTGGAGCGGCAAGTCGGAATAGACCGTGACGTCGGTGTCGTAGTTGTTCAGTGGGTTGTCGTAGCTGACAAGACACCGAGTAAAGCGAGTCTTGGCCGAAGCGCTTCCGTAGGAGATTTTGCCGTCGATGACATTGGAGCGAGTAAAGACGTAGTCGATGTCCTGCGCTCGAGGCATATCCGCTTGCATGACCAACTGACCCTGAGCCCAGTACGTCATGCCGCGATAAATGCCGGCGATGTCGCGAAGTAGCGACCAGGCGTCAGCCTTGCCCTGCAGGTTCATGTCGCAAAGAAAGCGTGGCTCAACACCGTCGGCGCCGTCAGGCACCAACTGGTCGCAGTATTGCGCGATTCGGTAGAGTTCCCACTTATCCACCATCCACGGCTTGATGCGGCGGCCAAGGCCGAAACGGTCCTGGGTGCAGATGCCGTAGGTGATCCAGGCCGGGTTGTTGGTCCAGGCCTCCTTCATGGTGCCATCCCAGGCGCCGGTGTACGTGCGGGACACTGGGTCGTAGTTGCTCGGAACCTGCCAGCGACGGGCCTTGCACTTCACGGTCACGGCCGGGATGTTGGTGAACTGCTCGGCGTCGAATTCAACGAACAGCAGTGCGGTGTTCGGGTAGCGCAGCTTTGCGTCGATCACCTGGGTGTAACCGGCGATGAACAAGGTGTCCGCGACTTTGTCGGTGTTCTGAGAGTTTGGCGTGAGGCGGCGAACGCGGATGAGCCAGCCACTGGTGGCCGGCGGCAGGTCTATGCGCAGAGACCGCTCGTAGCGGGTGGTGGTCTTCCCGTCCATTGCGCCAACCAGAACCTGCTGATATGCCCCGCCGTCGGTCGCCACATCGACCGCATACTCAATACGGTAGCCGTTGATGTTGCCTTCTGCGTCCTGGCTCGCCAGGCGCGGCGTGGCCAGGCGTATGCGTGCCGCTGAAAGTTGAAGGTTGGTCAGCGACTGGACCCATGGCGCGCCGCTGCGCAGCTCGATGTTCAGCGAGGTCTCATTGTCGACAGACGGAATACCGGGGATATAAGTCTGCTCAACAGAGCCAGGACGCCATTCCCACTTGACGTTGGTGAAGTTGAAATTGCCGCTGGCATCCTGAATAGGCGTGTTGTCGAGGAAGATATCGCGCGCGGTTGGTGTGCCGTCGAATTCACCCTCGCCAACGGCGATCAGGATCTTGGCCAGGTTGGTGGAACGCAGGCTGTCGGGCGCCTCTACTGGCGACTTAGGCTTGCTCTCGCCACCTTTGGCACCGTGAATATCCAGCTTCTGTGCTGCGCCCATGATTTCCTCCAGGCAATAAAAAACCGCCTCTTGGGCGGCCTGCTCGCTGTGTCGTTGTTATGTCTTGTCTTCGGCGTAGACCGATGCCGATATAATCGCCCCACCCCACCTGCGCTCACCGATGCAGATGGGGACAGGATTGCCGCTGGCCGTGGTGTTCTTTGCGCTGCCGAATGCGTAGCTGGGCATGTTTTCCGGTGAGGCGCTCTGCTTCAGGCCGGCAGCCTGCGGGCTCAGCATCTGGATTACGCCGCCGGCCAACAGCGCGATACCCGCAGGCGCGGTCGGCGCGCCGAAGTAGCTCGCCGCGATCAGCACCACGCCCAGCACGATCTGCAAAATGCCACCCCGCTTACTACCCTCGATAACCGGAACAATCCTTATCTCCCCGGCCCCGCCCATGCCGAACTTGTCCGCCCCGACGTTTTTACGGTTGCGGAAGATGGCAAAGCGAAGGCCCAGGCGATCAAGACGGCGGATCTCGGCCTCGAATCCTTCAATGGTGGCCTTCAACGCCCGGAAAACTTCCCATGTGTCGCCCGATGCGACCTGGCGCCGATGCAGCCTGCCGAACTTCTGGGCCAGCGAGCCGGACAGCTTGATGGTGGTCATCGGTGAATAAGCGATGGCGCTCATCGGGCCTCCTTGTGTCGAAGAATTAAACGGGTTCGCTGTAGCCACGGGCCGCCGTAGACGAACACCTCGGAGGGCCGGCCATACAGGTGGTGCAGCACAAACGGCCCAGGTCCGAAAATGCCAGCATCTTCGCCAGGCAGCACTGGGTCAGTCCCCAGGTAGATCCCGGCATGGTTCGGGTGAGCGGTGCGGCCCACCTCCATCACGATCATGTCGCCGCGCTGCGGTCTGTCGACCTGCTCGAAGCCGGCGGCGGCGTAGTTCGCCTCATAAAGGCTGGTGCTGTCTGCGCTCTCCCACCAGCCATCAGCCCTCTTGAAGTTCTCAAACTTAAGGCCCCACTCGCGCTGGTACCACTCTTCGCATACAGCCCAACAGTCCCAAACACCATGAACAAACGGTCGCTTGAGCAGGGGCACGGCGCCTGACGGCGTGATCGTCCTGAGGTCTCCTTCGGGCCAGGACAGGATGTGCCAGGGCAAGGCCGTTGCCTCACACATGGCCAGGTCGCGCGATGACGGGCGACTGGTGGCGTCCGGGTGGGAGTGAACGATGCCGATCACCTGACCCTGGTCTTCCGCCGCGGCGTAGTCCTCTGGCTCAAGTCGGAACTCTTCGTTTGGCTCGGTTGCTATGTTCCGGCACGGGAAGTACTTCTGGGCCCGGCCCACGGCCAGCAAAAGTCCACAACACTCCTTCGGATATTCGGCCGCCGCATGAGCCTGGATGGCCGCAATGATGTGTTTGCGCATTATTCAGCTCCGGGCAATGAGTGACACAGCGGGAAACCCCCCGAATGGGTAAGGGTTACCCTCGCCAAAACGCGGGATGCAGCCCTTGCCCAGGGTGGCGTCGCACACGTCCAATTCAGGATCATCGGTAACCACCCCGTCCTTCGTGACGTAAGGGCCGGTGTATCCACAGTTGGGGCCTCTGTATCCACCCGTCAGGCACCAGTGGCACAGAGTGGTCATCTGCCTGCCGATCGTCTCGCCGCCGACATCGCCCGGACTGGCCAGGTCCCAGCTGACTGTCTCGCCGTCCTCGTTGGTTTTCTGGTCGACATACCAGACCTCGATCGATTCCTGGGTGGGATCGGCCGTGGGGTTGCCGCCTTCGAAGTTCACGGCGTCGAGAAACTCGGCCAGCGTATTGCGAATGGTCAGCTTGAACTCGAGCAGATCCTCGAAGGCCAAGCAGAGCGCGGTGATTCGCCCGTTCACGTTGCCGACCGAAAGCTTGGGCCGTACCGCGGTGCCGTCACCATTCGCCTCGCTGCCCTCGTACTGCATGGGCCAGGCGCCATACTCTTCACCCTTCCACCAGATCGACTTGGCCGGCATCTGGTCAGCGTTGCCGCCGGCGGCGATCAGTTCTGCAGGTGTGTGCGGTATCGCATGACCATGAAAGCGCAGAACATCGGCGCCGTAATCACTGCCGTCCAATTCGAACAGCATGACTTCGTTGCCAGGCTCAAGAGTCTGGATGGCATTGATCAGCGACATGGATTGACCTTTACGGGTGGAAAGCGCGCTCGAACGTCGCTGTCACTTTGAATATGCCCCCGCCCATGGGCGTAGGGGTTGGGTTCTTGCAGGTGAACAGGCCCAGCTGGCCGAGCGGCGTGGTCCACAAGAAGGCCTTGGCGCCCTGGTGGCGGTCGAAGAAGGCCATTAAGGCCAGGGCCGTCGACGTGTTGCCCGTGTGGGTGATCGGGTAGGAATCGACTTTGTTGTTGATCCCATCCCCGACCTCTTGCTTGTAGCCATCCCCAAACTGGGAGGTGCGCACCCGATAGGTGATATCGGGCGCCTCTCCGTGCTGGGTGGGCCAGGTGAACGTTTCAATCGCCATGGTTACCTCCCGTTGATGGCTCGCCAGATAGCGCCGCCAGGCTGTACGCCGCGCGCTATGGCCGCCTCGGCTTCAGTCTTGGTGACCTGCTGGATATTCCTTCCGGCCTGAGTTGTGTCCTCCTGCGTGGCAGCACTGCCGTCGCCAGCTGTCTGCACGAACACCGACACGGGGAAGTTGTAGGTGTTTCCACCCCCGCCACCGCCTGCCGCCGCCATGATCGAACTGCCGCCCGTCATTAATGGCGTGACGCTGCCACCCTGAGCGCCAGTCATGAGGTACGACCGTCCACCCTGACTGAACAGCTCGGGCCCCTTTTCGTTGACCTCGTACAGGGTATTCGGATCGACCGGGCCACCAGATGCTCGCCCTTCAACGAGAGCGCTACCGATGCTGGAGCCGAAGCTGCCAGCGCCGGTCGCCGCGCCGCCACCGAAGTACGCGCCCAGCGCACTACCTGCGATGCTCGAAAGCAAACCAGACGCGGCCTGCCGGGTGGCGATGCGCGCCATGTCGGCGATGATCGACTTGGTGAAGTCGGAAAACGAAAGTTTGCCAGTGACGGCAAAATTCGCGACCGCGTCCTCCATGCCGGAAAAGGCATTGGTGAACAAGCTTTTCGTCTGGCCCGCCACATCGTTGGCTGATTGAAGGTAATCCTCGAAAGCGGACGTAGCCCCGTTTCGCCATTCACCTTGCGCTTCAGACATCTTGTCGTAGTTGTCGACCACGGTGTCGCGGTACTTCCTTTCCGCATCCTCCAGGCTGCCAAGGTCGCGCATGTAGTCTTCCTGGCTGTACTTGTCAGGTGCGGTCTTGCGGCGATCCAGAAGCTTGGCGCGCTCGTCGTTGAACTTGTCCGTGGTTGCGTCGAGGCTCGCTTGCAGTGCCGCTTGCCGGTCGCCCACCCCTAGCCCGTTTGCTGCGCGGGAGCCAGCGGCTTCCAGTGCGGCTCGCTGCCGCTCCAGCTGGTTGACGTACGCCTCCGAGGCGGCCGTCAGTTGCTCCAGTCGGCCCTTCTCGTTCGTTGCAATGACGGTCAGCTGACTGTCGGCATCCTTCTGAGCCTTGACCATCCCTTGCCGTGCATCGGCGATCTTCTGGTCAAGTTGGATGCTCTGAGCCGCTGTCGTGGACTTCTTGCCCTTCGCAGCCTCCAGAGTATCAATCTCGGCCTGGTACGCCGCGGTGACATCGTCCTTTTCCTGATTGATCAGAGCCGACCGTTGCTTGGCGTAGTCAGACAGCGATACCACTCCAGCCTTCTGCTGCGCCTCCAGTTCCTTCTGGGCGTTTCGGTAGTCCGTGACGATATCGGAGAGGTTGTTTTTGGCGTGGGTGAAGCTGGTCAGATCGACTTGGGAGCCGGCGGCTTTCGGGTCTTTGTTTTTGTCGTTGAGGCCCTTTAGTAGCTTGTCGTAAGCGCCGCCGGAGAACTTAGCGCCGTCATAAATAACCCCATCGAGCAGCGGCGTTTTCTGTCCTGTTTTTTCGGCGTTCTCGTACAGAGCTCGGAACTGGTCGTTGAGTTTTTTAAGCCCCGCCTGACGTTTGGCGAGAGGATTTACGTCATCAAGCTGAGCGTCGAGCGCTTTCTGAGCCTCAATTGCTTTTTGGTTGGCATCCGTAGCCTCACCAGTAGCGGCCGTCTGAGCAGTGCTTGCGGCAAGGCGAGATTTCAGCCCCGCCAGTTTCTTTTCCAGCGCCTCAGTTGAGTCGTCATGCTCTCCGGTGCCTAGACCGAGCGCCGTATTGAGCGAGCTAAGCCCATTGGAGACTGCCCCAGCAAACCCGCCACCCTTGCGGGTATCAAGCACACGCTGAGTGATTTCGATCTGCTTTGTGAGGTCTGGAAAAGCTTCTGCCCTTAGGTATGAATAAGCGCGCTTTGTAGCGTTTCCGATGTCATCCCAGTCGCGCTCTATGTCGGAGAGAGAGCCTCGATAGGTTTTCAGGCGCTCTAACGCTGCCTGATTCAAGTCACCGCTCAGAACATCAAGCGCACGCTGATGATCGCCCTGATCATCGATACCCTTGATCACCTGGTACTGCTCGAGGGTGATCAGCCCGTACTGGCTGCTGATCTTGCCTGCCGCTTCTGTGGCTGTTTCGCCGGCGGTGGCAAAGGACTTGGCGAGCTCGCCAGCGCCCTGCCCGGTTATTTCACTCACGGCCGCTGCCGCTTCAGCCAGATTTCGCATCTGCGTGCCGCTGGTAGCTGCGCCGGATGCAAGCGAAACAACGGCCTCACGAGCACCGGACAGGTTGCCGGTGACGCGCCCGGCGCCGTCGGCCATATCCTTCAGGCTGGCGATTGTCTGACCGGCGCCGTTGGTACCGCCATTGATAGCTGCATTGAATTCGCGCGCCTGCTTCATAGCGTCGAGATATGCGTATGCGAGTGACCCGATTACTGCAACGAGTAATCCGGCAGGAATGACCATGCCGGCAAGGCTTTTCGCGGATTCTCCCGCACCGGCACCCAGTTGGGCGATTGCTCGAGCTCCACTGCCCAGGTCACCCGATTGCAGGGCGTTGGCGAGCTGCATTACGTTTTCTTGCGCTTGGCGTGTGCCAAGCTTCAACCTGTCGAACGCAGTTTCCGTAGCTGTCAGCCCGGCACGATCCTTGCCGATTTTTGCTAAAGCTTCGTTGTAGCGATTGGCGTCAGTCTCGCCTAGCTTATGAAGCTCGTTGAGTGCTCGCTCACGCTCTTCAAGCTTCGCCAGCTTGGAGGTTAGGGGGTCGATTCCATTCACGGTGCGCTTCAGCGCTTCGATCCGTCGACCCTCAGCCTCTATCAGGCGCTGCTTCTGCGCCAGTTCTTTGGCTTCAGCCTTTTCAAGCCTGTCGTGGGCCTTCCCCAACTGATCCTGATACTTGACCTGGTCCTCTATCGTTACCAGTCCACCTTTCTTGGCACGCTCGAGCAAGCCCTCGGCCTTGATCAGCGACTCCATGCTGGTGATATTGCCGGTCATCGCCTTGTCCAGCTGGCTGATGACATTGATCTCAGCTACCGCGCTGTCGGCGGCTTTGCGGCTTGCACCGGCTCTGCGGTCTATCGCGGCGGTAGACTTGTCGACACCCTGTGCCACCTCACTTTCAGCTTGAGTGATCTTCTTGCCCGTGTTGGCCAAGCCCTCACCAGTCTTGCCTAGGTCGTCGATCGCCTTCTGTGCACCTTCTGCCGAGTCGACCAATTTATCCAGGTCGTCAGCGGCCTTTGCCGCTTGCGAGGACTCAACGGCAATGCCCAGGGAGGCGAAGTTGGTGCTCATTATTTTTCTCCGGGCATAAAAAAACCCGCCTGGGCGGGTCTGTTTTGGGTGTGCTGTGCCGGCAATTAGCCGTCACATAATTTTCACGAAAATACCGCTAGATCCTACTTCCCAAGCACCTGCAATTTTCCCATTGCGAAACAAGAATTTGTAAGGCTTTGCGCCGACGTACCCGCCATAGCTGTTCTTTGCATTAACAGTCACGTCAAGCAAGTAACCTGCTTGAAGCTTTCTCCCTTCGAAGGCACTTCCTACAAAGTAACCTTTGTAGACTGAACCGAAAGAGTATCTGGCGGACTCGGGATCCTTCAAGTACAGGCCGAATGCACCTTTGGCTTGGCTTACCGCATCATCCTGGGATATCGGATAGCCGTAATCAGCAGAGCTGATTTCTTGCTGCGTCGGCATGGGCGCACAGCCCTGGAGAAGGCCAGTAGTTGCAATACAAAGAAGTCCCGCAAAACACATCCTTTTGAGCATCGCCTCATCCTCGCTATCAGAGATGGCGGAAATGTATCACAAGATCGTCAAGTGCTCTTTCCAAACGAGAGAGCAACACGAAAGCCCCGCATGGGCGGGGTTCTTCGGGTTTGGTGGAGGCTAGGCGGTGTCGATGGGATTGACCAGATGCAAAAAGCCCAACGCGTGGGCTGGGCTTTGAGTGCATCAGTCTTTCTTTGGGGAAGGCGCAGGCGGTGGAGCTTTCGGCGCCTGGGCGGGCAGCACATTTCTCGTCCGGTCAGGATTCACATTCATCCCGTCATTGACGTGTTTGCGCTCCAGAATGTGATGCTTTGGTTGTTGATCATTCATTTTGCGTCTCCTTGAGGCTCTAGAAATTCGACCCATTGAACATCGCTGTTAGCAATAAGTAGATACGTTACTCCGTCCTGAGGAACCAGATCGTCACCAACCACCCATGTAGGAAACTCCATAACGAAATGTCCGCTCTCTGGCTCCGCCGGCCAGGCTAATGGATATCCCATAAGCCTGCGTCCGTCCTTAAGACTCAGCACCACCCCGCGATCAGGAAAGCGCAAGAAAGCATACCTCCACTCACCAACGGATGCCTTGGCCGTCAGCCCTACCTTCCGCGCAAACTTGTATAAAACATCGTGGCGTGAGAAGTAGGCTAGAGCTAGTCCAAATCCAATCGCGAGGACGACCGCCCAAGACGTGGCAACATTCTCAGTCCATACGCCAAGTGTGCCCCACTGGCCAACCCAAATAGCGATAACGGCTATGCCATCTACCAGGATCTTGATCAAGCCCGTACAGATGAGCGCCTGAATTACCTGTTCAAACTGGCCGGGCTTCTTCGCATCAGCTAACCAATAAAACACCACCATGGCCAAAAAACCTGGCAGCAAAGCCTGCAAGATTGGCATCAGCGTTCCTGCGATTTCACCCATGGAAGGACATCCATATTGATCCAGGCTGTTAGATTACCCCGGACCTGGCCAGGCATCCAGTGTGTATGAAATGCCAGTGGCGACCAAGCGCCGCGCGGTAGTAGCCTCCTGCCATACGCAAGGACTCCCCAGTCCTACGCCTGCAAGCCCGAGGACTGGGATAGCGCCAATATCGGCGCGTTTATGACCTGGAGGTCAATGTGATTAACAAGCCAGATTTTGTGTACATCTATCAAGGAGATATTGGATACCTCGCAGATTCGCTAGGCGATGCCCTGAAGGTATCTCCCCGGGCTATTTCTGATGGCCTCTACATGTTCGGGTCCAGCCTTGCCTTAGAGGATGTTGAGGACAGAATGAGAAAAGCAGAGAAAGACTTCGCCGTTATCGAGATAAGAAATTACTACGCCCAAGGCACAGGTACCCCACTGCTAGGCGCATTATTCGCTTTGTTTTAAGACGGCTTATGCTTCCCAGAGCTATAGATCACCTTACCCCCCTTGACCTCGATTGATGCGCCTTCGGTAAGATGATACGGGCCGCTGAGCAAGTACTCGGCGCGCCCGTCCTGAACATCAACTTCGACAGGCTCGCGACGCGGATTGGTCAGTCCTCGACGCCAGGCGATTATTGGGAAAAACGGATCAGACTGATTCATAGATCTCTCCTGCGGCCATGCCGCGTCATGTTGGTTTTCTTGCGTCTTTGGGCCTGAGGATCAGCCCCCCCTCGCGCTCTCCCGCTGTTCCGCCATCACCTGTAGGGCTTCAGCCTCCATATGTCGGAAGTCGCTGAAAATGGTTTGTCGCTGGCTGATCGGCACGCCGCACATACGAATCACCCCGGAGAGAACGCTGTAGTCCATGCCTGTTGCGCCGAACGCGCCTGTGCGCCACTGGGTGCTCATGGCCTCGAAGACTTTGAAGGCCTCCCAGTTGTCCGGCCAGATGCCGACTTCCTTGTCGGGGATATCCTGGCGCGATAAGCCGAAGGCCATCAGGTCCGCATCTGATGGCCCAGACTCATACAGGGCGCGGGAGGCGCTTAGGAGTTTCCCAAGCGGGCTTCGCTGAAGGCCTCGGCGTACGCGTTCAGCACTGCCTTAGGCGCCGAGTTGATCGAGTTGACGAGGATACGCACGTTCTCAGGCGTGAATTCCTCTTCGATATCCCAGCCCACCACCACATCCAGCAGTTGGTCAGCTTGCAGGGCGATCTGGGCGGCCGTGAAAGCTTTGAGGTCCATATCCCCGACCTGCTTGCCCAGTTCGTCGTGTCGCTCGTTCCAGCCGGTGTACAGCTCGGCCAGCGCGGTACGGTCCAGGTACTTGAACTCGAACTCCACCTTTTCGGCGTTGTAGCCTGCGCGCTGGATCATCACCGGCGCCTTGAAGGTCGGTTTCTGGATCAACTTGAACTTGGCCATGGATTACACCGCTGCCGCGTAGCGGGTTGGACGACCGGTCAGGGCGATGCTGATGACGCGAGTCATCAAGTTGTTGCGGGACATGGTCGGCGTCGAAGTGATCGACACGTAGCCGTTGTAGATGATGCTGCTGCCGCCAGGAAGGTTGAGTCGGAGCAGGCGCGCTTGCTTGTCGTCGTCGGCAGCCTCACAGACCTCCACATAAGGCTTGGAAGGATCATCGGCGACGGTGATGGTCAGCGTGATCGGATTCTTGGTCGTTGGCATCTGGCGATCATCGTCGTCCGCCAGGAAGCCAAAGGCCAGAAACTGCTGGTCGCCGCCGCTGGAATTCAGCTCGGTGATTTGCGAAATCTCAGTGAAACCCGTCACCTCGCGCACCGAGCCAATGCCCGAGCCGGCCGGATACTGCTGGACGTTGACGGTATTCACGTTTTCCAGCGCGAAAGTGCCGCTGGCGATCTCGCCGACACGAACACCACGCCCTTCAAGGCGAGTCCAACCGGAGTTGACGGCGATGACATCGCCTTCGGCCAGGCCATGCGCTGCCGCGGTAGCGACGGCTGGATTGGCGTTCGTCAAGGCGGTGAATGGGATTGCGGGGCCGTAGGCGGCTGCAATCTCAAAGGTGGCGCCGTTGGGCATTTGGATGCCGGCCATGGGTGTTTCCTCTTTTTCAGAAATGACAAAACCCGCACAGAGGCGGGTTTCAGGGTTTGCCCAACGGGCGTAATCAGATGGCGATGTCTGCTCGGTATTCGAACGAAACCGGCACGGTGAAAGTCGGTGGATCAGGGATGCCCGGGCCAGGGTCGACCGGTGACATCGTGACGACGGTGATGCCGGCCTTCGTGTCTCTCGCGTAAAGCGGAAACAGCGCGGTCAACTCAGCCACGATTGGGTTCGTCTTGGTCTTGCCGGTATTGGCCGGAGCCACAATGCTGACCTGGTAGACGCCGATGAATGCGCGGTGGTCGCCAGCGAGCGTGCTGCTCGCGGTATCACCTGGGAGCATGAACGCCCGCAGATAGGTCTCGCCGTCGGCCGGGTCGTATTGGACGTTTTCGAACACAACCTTGATCGGCTCCGTCCGGGCCTTGCTCCAGGCAATCAGCTTGGCCTCGTAAATGGACGCAATGATGGCGTGGCTCATACCTGATTTTTCCTGATTGCATCGTCGACAGTCTTTTGGAAGTTGGCCAAGGTGACTCGAACCATCCCGTGCGGTGCTTGCTTGCTATGCCCATACTCAAGCGGGATTCCGTAGGGCAGGTTGTTCACGATGTAGGCGGTTTGCCCCGCCGTCAGGGATTGAACCTGTGCTTTGAGCACAGCGATGCTGACGTTTCCGCTGACATCGATCTGATCAAGAACGCCATCTGCTGGAGTATCAATCGAGAACTGCCAGTTCCCGCGGAACCTTCCGCCTACGTAATCTTTGCCTGCCACGAGGCCGTTCACGTTGAAGTTCTGGTCGCGCTCGGTCTTGGTCAAGGGCTTCGCGTACTTCACACCCTTTCGCAGCTTGCCGGCTTTGGTGAAGTTCGATTCGTTCAGATTGATGATCGTGTTGCGCACTGCGACCTTGAAATCGTAGTCATCAGCCGCCCGGGTGTTCGCCTGGCGGTGAATGACGTTCGCAGCCCAAATTTCAGGGTTTCCCACTGGCGACTTGAGGATGACGCTGCTACCGATTTCGATGACGATCTCGCGGATGGTTGCGTCGATACCAGCCTGGGCGCGCTCAGCGAAGTCGCGGATATTCTCGGCAAAGCTGCCGTTCATGCTAGCGTACTTGCTCGCCATATCATTTCCTCAGTTGCGCCGTCCACGTTGCGTCCGCCGGGTCCGCGGACACATTCATCACCCGTAGGCCATTGACGATATCGCCGATGGCCGGTGCAGCCGGTACCGCCGTCGGAACACCGGCCTCCGACACGAACAGTTCGTTCTGCAGCACCAGCAGCTTCTTGTCGGTGGTCTGGATAAGGGAGCCGTCGATCTCCTTGGACAGGTAGCTGCCCAGAACACCGCGCCCCGAGTACGTCACAGTGGTCTCCGGCGTTTCGCCGCCCAGGTCAGGGTCGTACTCGCCCGCCACCTTGCGCACGCCTGTGACCGGCTTGACTGCGTCGGCCAAGCCATCAGGATCGTCGAACGCCTCGGCCAGTTCAGCCTGGATCTCTTCGCGCATGCCCATGATCAGATCCTTTTCAGCATCATCACGCCTGAGCGCTTGATCCACGGCTCCAGTAGGGCCAGGGCGAAGTTGACGCCCGCCGACTGATCGGTAGAGCCCGCCACGTAGGTCTTGCTCACGGACGTGCCGGACTGCGCGGATACTGTCTTGCTCTGCACTTCCTTCTGCGTGGCCGTGTACAGCTTGCCCGCCGCTGCCTCTTTGGCAACCTGGGCGCCGGCTGTTTTGATCTCGGCCGGAACCGGATCAGGAACAGCCCGCTTAATCTTGGCCGTGAGCCAGGCATTGGCCATGGTCACAGCAAGGACCGGATCACCGGTGCCGGCCCAGTCAGGACCCAGCGAGGCATCAACATCGGCAACGGTGATGAAGTCGGTCATGTGTTTGTCCTTATTCCGCTGGCACCAGGGCCTGCAGGTCTTCTTTCTTGGCGGTCGCGTCGAAGGCAATGCCCTTCGCGGTCAACCACTCTTTCAACTCGGGGACCTTCATTTTCAAAGGGTCGGTTTCCGGCGCTTCCTGTTCGTTGCCATCGGAAACCTTGATGCCGGCCGCTTGGTAGGCGTCGTAGATGTCCGGGGCATCGCCATCAACGACCACCTCTGTCGCGGAGCCGATGACGCCAAAAAACTCGCTGAGCAGGCGGTAGCACACGCCGCGCTCTTTGCCCGGCTTGTCCGTATAAATCACTTTCATGAGTCACCTCAAAAGCATCCCGGCGCCCATAAAGACGCCAGGTTGTGTGGGCCGTATTACGGCGTGGTGGTACCGCTGATGACAGCGGCGAACGGGACTTGCTTGCGGTTGAACACGCGCTCCCAATTTCCTGCGGAGGCGTACTGAGTCGCGGTTGGGCTGAGGTTCTGAGCCTCGGAACCCTTCCAGCTGAAACCGGCAGGCTGGAGGATGTAGGTCTTCCGCTCCCACAGAACTTCGGCGCCGCCACCGTTACCGCCGCCTGGCTTACGTTCCAGCTCTACCGGCACCTTCGGCGTGCCTTCGCCGTAACCGAAAGCGCCCTGGCCGAAGAACACGGACAGGTACTTGCCCGCGCCATACACCAGCGCGTCGTCCATGAACACTGGCTTGCCGAGGTAGGTGGCCAGGATGATCTTGCCGTCGGAGTCGCGCAGGTACTCGATGAGGTCCTGCTTGACCATCTGGTTCATCACCACCGAGTGCACGCCGATCGCGCCGAACTGGTCGGCCGCATCACCGGCGGTGAACGCAGCGTCTTGGAAGGCGTTCGCACTGATGGTTGCGCCCGCGTCGATGACCATGTCACCACCGTTGTTCGCGATGTTCGAGGCGATGATGCCGCGAGCCGCGCCCAGGGTGTAACGCTGCCACTGGCGGGTCCAGTAGGTGCCGAAGCGGTTGCGGATCTGCTGCTGTGGTTCGGTGTTGGCCAGTTCCGCAGTCAGATCGGTTACGCCGTAGCCTTTGTTGAGGTACAGAACACGCGCACGCATGCTGTCCTGCTCGACCTTACCGACCTCGCCCTGGTCGTTCGGGTCATCGTTGCTGATGTTCGGGGCTTCATCAGCGTTGAGATCCTGCCAGTAGCTGATCTCGGCGGTACCCTGGCTGCCGGAGGCAATCGCGTCCAGCACGGGCGAGCGAGTTACGATGCCCGACTCGTACACAGCAGTCTTTTCCGGGCTGTTAACCGGCGCCAGGGAGGCGTAGTAGTCGCCGACGAAGATGTCGGTCAGTTGGGTAGTTGCCATGGATTAGGTTCCTTTGGTGGCCTGGATTTTCTTGAAGAGCTCAGGGTTGTCACGGGCGATCGCAGCGCGCTCGGTTTCCGTGTACTCGCCCCACTTTTTCGTGGCCTTGCCACCTTGATCGCCGGTCGGACCGGCACCCTGAGCCCTTGGCCACAGGTGCGTTGCTGTTTCACGCAGAGATTCCGCCCATTCGAGCGGCGACAGCGGGGTCTTCCCGTCCTTCCCGTAAACGACCTCGCCGTCACGGTCGGTGGCGATCGCTTCGCCGTCTTCACTGAGTTTGAAAGTGCCCCGGGCGCGCAGGATGATGTCCTCGGCGGCCTCAGGGAGCGCGCCGGCCTTGATCGCAGCAGCGCGGATGGAATCGGCCAGCACTTTGTCGCTGTACTTGGCGGCGAATTGCTCGGCCTTGTCGGCGCGGGTCTTCTCGGCGCTCAGCTTGGTGTCGTAGTCGCTGCGCAGGCGCTCGGTGCGGCGAGTGATCACCTCGTCCAGCTTGCCTTCAGCGATGAGCTTGGTTTCTTCGTCCTGGCCAACCTTCGCAAGCAGCCCCTTGACCGCTTCGATGTCCAGGCCTTCGAACTGCCCCTTCAGCTTGTCCAGTTCGGTTTTGATGGTCCGGTTCGAGCCCAGCAACTCCTGGTTCTTGGACTTGAGGCCGGTTACTTCCTTGTCCAGATACTCCTGAACCTTTCCGCCTAGCGCCTCCTGAAGGGCTACGGTCTGAGTTGCGTCGAGGGTGAGGCCAGCGGCGGCCGGGTCAAATTCAAATGGCATGGGTATCCCCTGGGGACTTGGTTGGCCCGCCTGACGGGCATAAAAAAAGCCGCCCATTGGGCGGCTTGGTGTGAATTCTGTGGTTTATCGGACTATCGAAAGCCCGCGCATGACCAGGTAATCGGCGAACTGCGTCCTGCTCGGCGCATATGGCGGCGGTCGCATACGCAGGCCTGGCGTATCTCGATTCAATCGAGTCCGCCGCCCGTTTGGCTCGGTACAGTGGGTCGGCTCTTCGATCTGAAAGCCCTGCTCTGCTGCATACAGCTCGATCGCCAGCCGTACCTGACCCCATTCAAGCTCAAAGGGCACGAACGTCTCAGACAATGTCTGGTATTCGATCTTGCAGTCACGTCGGGGCCAGGCCATTGCCTGTTCAGGATTGGCTTTGCGCCCTTTCCACTGGCGACCGTTGATGTCGGCCGCAGCGCGCAGCAGCAGTTCGACCTGGTCAGCCTCTGCTTCAGGTATCCGGAACCCGTAGTAGTTGCCGAAGAAGGTCAGCTTCTCCAGCGGCACGAAGCTATTCGCGTCTGGTCTGCCCTTCCCGTCCTCAACGATGATCTGCATGTGCTATCTCAACCTGGTTGAGCGCCGAGTGTAACGCCTGCTCGGATGAACATGTCAGGCTCTGCATCCTTCAGCTGCGCCAGGGTCAGCGGCTTGAACGACTTGTCGAGCTGCAGCTTGGCAAACTTCTCCGGCGTCAGGCCACCATCACGGAACAACTTACCCCGGACCGGCCCGAGGGCATGATCCTGGAAGCTCGCCGGCTGCGTTGCCAGCCACTCGTAATAATTCAGGCGAGCGTCGACCTGGGCCCCGCCATTATCGCCCACCGAGGCGCGCGTGGCGTCCTTGGCGAACATCTCCGAAAGCCTGGTGGTGGGCACCGTAGTTGATCGGCAGTTGATATGCGCCGGCGGCAGCGGGCCTTTACCCAGGTCGAAACGCATCCCATCCAGGCCCTTGCACTGCTGAGAGGTCTTGCGGTCGAGCGTCGACACCCAGCGGTAGCCCAGAACCACGTCACTGTTGGCCTTCAGCGTCTCCATTCGCGCCGTGGTAGCCACGTGCTGGATTGCCGTCTGCACCACGGCGGCAGCATTGCGGTTGCTCACCGCCAGGACGCCGTCAGTGAAGTTCTGCGCCGCGGTGCCGCGAATCGCCTGGATGATCTGGGCGTTGGTCTGGCCCTGGCCGAAGCCGAGCCGGATCGTGTTCGTGACGCGCATCGTCTCGGTCCGCGTCCAGCTGCTGACGAAGCTCTTCAGCAGCTTGCCGCCGTCGATGCCCTTGACCTGAAGCGGATAGGAGAACACCGCCGCACGGATCACCGTGTGGGTCGGCACCACCGCGTCGATGGAGAGCGCATTGCTCAGGCTTTTGGCCTCAAAGCTCGACTCATACAGCGCGATGTCGACCAGGTCGGCCTGTACCAGGTCGCCGTAGGCTTTGTAGATCTCCAGCAGCTTGCCGTCCACCCGGGCCAGGAATTGCTCAAGGCGGTCCCGGCTGTAGGTGGTCAGCTCCTTGCGGGTGAGTTGCTCCCGCACCAGTTTGTCGATCTGGCGCAGGTACTTCTCGAACTTCTTGACCTCGCCGGCCTTAAGTCGCTCCAGCATTACCGAGTGGCGGGTGGTCTGCTCCAGCAGTTGGCTGTCCGCCTGCGCCAGGCTTGTCGTTGGCATCGTCGTTGTCCAGGTTGATGCCGGCCGACTCGCGCTCATCGCTGATCAGGTCGGCCTCTTCGTCGTATGGGCGGTCCGGCAGCTTACCGGTGGTGAGGTACTGCCAATAAGTGTCGGCGCTTACAGTTCCAGCCATCACGCCCTTGAGAAGTTCGGCGAGCACCTGGGCGTCGACCACTGGGGTTACGAACTCGGGATTCACCTTGAACTTGACCTGCTTGGGGTCGTAGCCCTTCCACTCTGCCGCGTACCGCAGGCCCTGCTCCACCGCCTCGGCCACCGTGATAACGATGCTGTGCAGTGTCGCGTGCTGGTCGTTCTGGCGTGTTTTACGCGCTTCGCCCGACTCGGTGCCGGCCACGTCCATGACCTTGGCGCCTGCCTCAAGCGCGGCGTTCTTCTGGTCATCCATGGCTTTGCGCACGGCTTCGATGCCGGCGCCTTGGAATTCCAGGTAACCGCACTCGCCATTCGGACCGAGGTCCCATGCCGCCGATGGGCCGGTAACGCTCAGCTCCACCGCTTCATCCAGGCCAGAAACCCATGGCTGCGGGTGACTGGTCTGGTGCAGTGAGGTGAAGTAGTCAGCGCTCAACTGGTAGGACTTCAGCGCGGCCCGCGCCATGGTCAGCAGCGGCACCTCGTCGACATCCGGAGAATTGTCGGTGGAACCGCAGTAAATCACGGGCAGGTATGGCAGGCCTTTGACCAGCCGGTTATCGGTACCAGTGGTGCCCAGCGGCTTTTCGCCCTCGACCAGCTCACCGCCTTCATTCCGCACGGCGGTGTAGCAGACGTCGTTCAGCATGAAGAACTCGCGAAACACGGTGTAGCAGTCATGGCTGTAGCGATCGCCGCCCTTCTTGCGAAACTCGCGGAACACCGAGAGGACCAAGTCCTGCCGACCACCTTGATCAGCAGTGTCCCAGTTGATCGCGTTGCGAGTGGCGTACGTCGAGAAGTACGGCTCACCGCTCTCGTCGATGTTCACCACCAGCGGCACCCGGCCGTGGGAAATGGCCTGGCGCACCATCCGGAAGAAAAGTTGCTTCAGGCCGAAGCCGTCGGCCGTTGCATTGTCTTCCAGCGCCTTCAGCCCGGCGGGCAGTTCGATCTCCGGAATCAACCGGGAGACCAGACCCATCATCGAACGCAGCGAGTCGCGCACCCAGTGCTCGTACTGAGCCCGGTTCGTGTAGTTCTGGTACAGATACTTGTTGCCGGCGCCGTCGAGCTTTTCCGCCTCGACCATACCGCTCGGCTTGGGCAGGTTGCACTCGTTGCGCTTCACGGCGCACTCGCCCTCGAGCGCGTCGTCCATCATCTCCCACTCCGCGATGTGCGCGTCGTAGTCGGGGTTTGTCGATTGCACTGGCATCAGGCCAAGCCTCCAATTCGGCGTGTTCCGCCTGTGCGTTTGCGTCGGCCCATCGAGACGGCGAAGTAGCGGAAGGCATCCGCGCCGTGTGATGACCAGTCGTGAAGTGGTTTGTCTTTCCAGCAGCCCCGCTTGTCGTCCCACTCCTTTCGATAGTTCTCCAGGCAGGAAATACCCAGTTCGCACTTGGACTCATCGAAGGCGCAGGCCGGAAGAATCTCCCGAACCTGCTCAATACCCTCGTCGATGCCGAGCTTTGGAACAACGCTGAACTTGAGGCTGTATTTTTGCCCGTCGATCTCATAGCCCTCTCGGGCCAGTTCGCGCCGGGTCTTGCCGTCACTGCCGAATTCGCGGTTGTCGATGTCGTGCGGGCCCCAGTGATCGCCGTACGTGTATTTGCGATCCTTGAGCACCTTCATGTAGTGCCGCAGGCCTTCACCGCTGTTCTCGTAGAAGTCGATGACGTGGTATTCCTCGCCGACGATCCGAACGAACCAGATGGCCGTAGAGTCGCCGACGCCGATATCCCATATCGTGTGCACCGGCAGATGACTGTTGTCCGGTATCGGGCCGATTCTCTGCGCGCCATAAAGTTTGGTGAACTGCTTGGCGTAGTAGGCCCCCTCGATCGACTGCTGAAAGGCTTCGGCCGGCAGTGACGGGTATTCCCGCTTCATGTCGTCGCCGAGCGTCTTCTCCTTGGCTGCGTACCACGCTCGCTGGCCGTCGTCTGTGACGATCCCGTGCTTGGCGTGTAGTTCGCTGAAGTAGTCGGTCAGGCGCTGGGGCAGCACCACGTCGGTCGAGTCAAGGCTGTAGGCTTTGTTGTTCCACCAGCTGAAGAAAAAGAACTTCCAGTCGAGCAGGCCCAGCGGGACACCAGCGAGTTGCTGGCGCTCTGCTGACTGACTGTAATCAAAGAAATACCCGGCCCGGCCTTCTGCCGTCGACTCGATGGTGACGAAACAATCAGCGGCCACTGCCTCGAAAGCACCGGTGACAATCTCCCGCGCCTTGTGCGGGAACTTAGCGCAGATCTTCCCGAACTCGGATACGTGCAGGTAACGCAGCGTGCCGCCCCGGAAGGAGGTGGAGACGTAAAGCGAACCGCCCTTGCTGAATACCAGTTCGCCGGCGGCGTCATTCCTCGCCGGGTTGGCAGCGCGCAGCTCTTTCGGCAGGTTGTCGTAGGCGTACTTGACCTTCTCCCGAAACAGGCGCTTCGCGTCGTTCAGGGTGTGGGCAATCAAAGCGCACTTGGCAGCCTCGAACAGCGCGGCATCCAATTGGACGATGCACACCAGCGTCGTAAAGCCCAACTGGCGAGCTTTCAGGATGATGTTCCGGGTATGCATCCCCTGGAAGTAATCGATCTGCTCCTGCGTCATGCGGAAGCGAACCTTCTTTCCCTGCTTGTCGGTGATGAAGTAGAGATTATTCAGTCGCCAGAACCGATCCCGAAGCAGCTTCATGTGCTCGGGTTTCATATCAGGCGTCCTGTGATAGTTCGTCCATCATCTTCGAGATCTCGTCGGCGTCGTCCGTCTTCTCCTTCTCGTCCAGGCTGAATGCCTGACGCTCCAGAACCTGCAGGTTCTTCATTGCAGAGGAAAGCTGAAACAAGGTTTTGGAATTGCTGGGTAGTGCGACAGCAGCGAGCATCGAGGCCCGGCGCATGCTGTTATTGTCCTCGTCAGTCTCGTCGATGATCGCGTCTTCGATCTCTTCGCGGCGCTGGATGGTATTGAGCAGGTCATCCATCAGCAGGTTCGCAAGGTTCGTGGCTTTGCGAATGTCTCTACGGTGGCTGCGAACCACCCGAGCGCCTTCCTCTGCGGCCTCTTCGATGATCTCGGCGTCAAGTTCGCAGTTCGCGCCTTGGTCGTTGCGAACCTCTCCGCGAACCAGCTTGCTGCGAACCTCTTTGCGCACCTGGTCAGAAAGGTCTCTCGCCCATCCTTGGACCTTGGCTTTCTTCCTGATTGCAGTGTCGCTCACGCCTTGGCGCTCTGCGATAGTCCTGATGGAAAGCGAACCGGCCCGGTAGGCACGTTCGATTGCCTCCCAGTCGGGTTGCTTGGTTGTCATAAATTGTCTCAGCTAAACCTAAGGCTTGATTGAAATATTAGGGGTTTGCCGGTATTGGTGAGGATCAACTCAACAGCAAGGAATGCGACATGGCTCTTTTAGATCACGTCAAGTATGAAAACGGTTCAGCGGCAGACAAACGCGGCCTAGCTGTAAATGCTGCGCTGGAACTCATCTCTGTGCGCATTGGGGCAACCTCCCCCAACGGAAACCATCTAGACCAAGAGTTGGGAAAGCTCTCTAGCTACGCGGACAAAATCCAAGAGGCTCTGAAAGCGCAGTGATCCATCCGTGCCGCACTCACCTGCGGCACACCTACCCTTCCCCGTTATCCAGCAGGACATCAATCAGCTTCTGCTCACCCAGGCGTATCGCACCCAGGCATTGCAAGTCGTCACACTTGGGGCCGAGGCCAAACACAGTGACCTCTCCCTTCGCCCCGATCAGCGTCAAGGCGCCTACGGTGCACTCTGGATGCTCACCGGCATCAAGGTCATCGGCAATCTTGCGCAGGGTCTTGGCTGCATCGCGCCAGTCTTCGCGCTTGAACTCCAGAACCTTGACTCTCATACGGTCACCATCTGGTGTGTCTGTGCGTGTGCGTGACCGTGAAGCAGTCCAACGATCAGGCCCTGCGGCAACCCGGCAGACTTGGCGGCATCCACGGCATCAGCAATGGCTTTGTCGAGCGCAGTCACGGCTGCGTTGATTTCTTGCCCCAAGGGAAGCGCGTGGCGCAGGCGGGTGACTTTGCTCATCTGCAAAACCTCGCGCCACGATTTGGCGCATTCGAAAACGTGGCGCGGATTACTGCGATACCCGATTGAGGGCTTCGTCCGCTTTGTCGGCAGCCTGAGCCGCAGTAGTTGCAGCCTTCGTGGCTTTGTCGGCGGCGGTACCAGTTTGGCGGGTCAGCTCTTCCAGGCGCTTGTCCCGCTCAGTCATGGCCGTGTCGTAGGCCTTGCGTATGTCAGTCACTTGGCTGCTCTGCTTCTCGGCGAGCGACCAGTAAGCAGCCTGGTAGCCCAAGACAGCACCACCACCCACCAGCACGACTGCAATAGCCCAGACCTCGGCCCGGCGCCACCAGCGGCGTGCGATAAATTCCAAAGCACATCTGTCCATCAGGCAATTCCTCCCAGCTTGGTGCGCAGGCGAGTGATCTCGTCGCTCTGTTGCGTCACGCGGTCAGTGAGTTGAGCGACCTGACTGGTCAGCGCTTCGATCTTGCCTTCCATGCGCCCTACTGCTGCGGCCAGGTCGTTCCGCTCTTTCGCGAATTGATCGGCGCGGGCTTCGGCTTCCTTGCGGGCCGCTCGCTCCTGGTTCAGCAGCTCGTTCAACCGCTTCAGCGTGCCGATATCGGCGCTGTCCATCGCGCGGTCAGTCGCATCCTTTGAAAGGAACCGGCGCAGCCATAGCAGGCCGCCCAGCACAACGGTGGCACTACCGCCCAGCCAGGTAGCTGTGCCTGGGCCGAGGTCAGTAGGATCCATCGTCACTCCAAGAATAAATACCACAAATTAGTTGTATTACCACAAAAACGTTGTATGCTGGACCCATCCAAACAACGAGGCGAGGTGATGAAGTTCAGCGAGTTCAGACGATGGTTAAAGGCCAAAGGGGTGATCTTCGAAGCCGGCAAAGGAAGCCACTTCAAAGTCATAGCCCCAAACGGCAACAGGACCACCTTCGCGGATCACGGTAGTAAGGAAATGCCAGAACCGACCCGCAAGGCGATCATTAAACAACTGGGGCTCTGAGAGCCCCCTTCACCACATCTGAGCGCAGAGCATCACCTCCAAGGAGTGACCATGTACGACTATGCAATCCGTTTTGAGCAAGACAGCGCCACAGGGGTGGCCGTCTTCTGCCGCGATCTACCAGAGCTGAACAGCTACGGCGACGACAAAAATCACGCCATCAGTGAATCGGTGGATGCGATCGAGTCAACCTTGTCTATCTATGTTGATCAGCGTCGGACGATTCCCCAGGCATCAGCACCAGAGGAAGGCGAATATGTTGTTCGCCTTCCGGCCGTTACCGTGGCGAAGATATTCCTGTGGAACGAGATGATGGCTCGCGATATGCGCAAGGCCGATCTGTGCCGTCTGCTTGGCGTAGCCCAGACACAAGGCGATCGCCTGGTGGACTTCCTCCACACCTCCAAGATGGAAGCGATCGAAAAAGCTCTCTCCGCTCTTGGAGTAGGAATACTCGTGCAGCCTATCGATCCGGCAGCCGTTAAAATTCAGTTCTACCCAGGCTTCGGTCCGAAGGGTAATAGGGCCATCTTGGTCAAACTCCCAACGATTCCCTTCTCGGCCCTCCCAGATGAACTCCGCTTGGATTATGAAGGGATTACACCACAAGAGAGCGTGATTAACCTTAACGATCTTGAGTCTCGTTGGTGGCTTACAGAGCAGGATGCGCGCAACTTGAAAATCAAAGGCTGGTCAGCATTCTCGTTTGCGCCAATGGCATAACTTTCAGGTTGTTAATAGCCGCCATCTCTTGCAATGGAACCGTGGCGGCTAATTTGAGGCTCAAAAAACCCGGCGCTTTGCCGGGTTTCTCTGTGCTATTTAGATCGAATGACTATAGAAAAGAGCGTACGATTCGATTCCGTCGTTTGGCTGTTTGATGCCCGCATTTGAATAGTGAGTAGCGCGAATACCGACTCGCTGCGTATCGCCAAACTTCAAGCCAGCGCCGATCCGATCTTCAAAGTTGAAGGAGGATCCGAATTTTTGATCGCCAGCGGTCGTACCCGAAAACATTGCGACGCCGACGCCAGCTTCAATGAACGGCTTGATGTTGCCCTGTCCAAACTCGTAAACGAAAACTGGCGAGAAAGAGACAGAGTGACGGGCACCAGCCTCTTTGCCCGATTCCCAGTACGTGTACCCCAGATCCCAATAACCTGTCAGCTTGCCTGTCGAACTTTGCAACCAGGCCTTGTCCCAACCAAAACCCAGCGCCGTTCGGGCAGTCAGACCACTCTGACTAGTGGCACCAATAGCGCCAGATATTTCTGCAGCCTGCACGTTCAGGACTGCACAAGAAAGCACGAAAGCAGCGAGTACTATTTTCTTCATTTTATGACCAGTTAGTATTGAAAATACAGGCAATTACGTATTTTGGAGACACTCAGAGGCAAGCAGTATCCTAATCGCTCCAAAAACTTTCAACCCGTGATTTTTCAAGCGTGTCTTGGCCAAGTACCCCCACTCTCCGCGTATCCGTACATATCACACCCAATAAAAAACCCGGCGCTTGGCCGGGTTTAAGGTTTCGTGTGCGTTTCGCGTTACTTGTGCACTATGGGAAAAGTACATCAAAAACCCCAACATGACAATACCTTTATGCCGCTACCTCTTCTTTTTCTGAGTGAATGACCTGCCATACCGGCTGTTGCACACGAATATCCACTTCCTCAATGGCATCCCGCAGGAAATTCCACGCTTCTTTCCAGTCCCTATCCCAAACTTTGGGTTCTATGTGGATGCCGTAGAGCTTGAGCATACCCTCAGCGATACGAGCGGGACCCCACTGAGCGCCGTCGTGAGCCTCGACCTTGTAGGACTGCAGGGCCATCGTCACAAGGCAATGCACTTTCGCCTCCTTGGCTTCGGTCAGGGTGGAAAAGTCCACGCAGCTCCAGATCAGCTTCTCGGCGTTTAGCACGTGCGCGAGCGTCATGCATGGGTGATACAGGTAGTGCCCGAACTGCTGCTCCTGGAATGGCAGGGTGCCGATAGCGCGCAGGACTTTACCAATGGTGGCCAGGTGGGCGGCGCGGGCCGTTGACTTGCCCGCGGATGTGCGCCGGGTTTCGCTGATGCTGATCCGCTGCCCAGGCACGGAGAAGCGCCCGGCCTCCTCCCCTTTCTCGCTGCCCATGGCTGGGAACTGGGCGTCACGCTTGCCGATGCGCCCTCCAGTCTTCACCGGTGCCGACTCTGCCCGGTCAATTGCTACAGCGCTGATCGACGCGTTCGATTCATGCTGAGCTTCGGTCCATACCTGCCTTGCGTTGATCAGTTTCATGCTTCGCCCCCAGTCTTCTCAACTTTTTTTAGTTTTCCAGCTGCATCAATGTGAGCTGGTGGCCACCCGCGAATAGCGATGTTTACGGCTCTAAACGGAAGCGATATGAGCCACACAGCCGGCCCGCACAACATCCAGACAAGGAAGAATGTCAGCACTGGACTGTTTGACATAAATTCAAAAATATTCACGCTGCAGCCCTCTTGAGTTCTTTGGTCTTTGCCCGGTATTCGGTGGTCATCGCCTTCAGTTCTTCCACGGTGTACTTCTTGGCCTCATGAGGGCCTTCAAGCCATGCCACCTTTTCCTCGCCAATTCTCTGTAGGAGCGAGATTCGGTAATTGATGAGGTTTCCTGAGAGATGGTTGTTGCATGGGGCGCACTGTTTCCAAGCGTTGAGCGGTTCAAACCTCAACTCTGGGTTCGCTCCTACAGTGCGGTAATGGCCCGCGTGATACTGGCCTTCATGGTGGCGGCCGCAGCTGATGCATGGCAGTGCCGCATCACGGGCGCGCACCCAGGCGTTGAATGCCTGCTGTGTGTCCTTGAGGTGGTCCGCCCTGGTCTTCAGCTTCTCCTTGCGTACCTTGATCTCCCGGCGCCCTACCTCTGCCAGCGCCTTGCGAGCGGTCGCTTTCCCCCTCTCGGACTGTCCATGAGCGATCGCGCATTCGATCTCACCGCAAACCGCCTGCGAGTCACGGGCAGGCGCGAACATCACTCGGCACTCTGGGCAGCGCTTGCGGCGTGATGCACCAGACTTGAGCGGGGTTTTGCGTTGCAGCGGGGTGCGCTTCATACAGCCTCCTTGGCTGTCTGCCGGTTGTTACCGAACAATGGCGCTTGACCCTGGGCCAACTTCCAGTCGAACTTCTCCTTGCAGCCTGTAGCGCACTGGCGAAGGTTCAGGCTTGGCATGTTGCTCATAGGCTCGCCGCAGCCAGGGCAAGGCTTTCCGTATCCGTTGTCGTGGCTCATAGCGCCCTCCTCACTGCGCGCTCTACTTCGGCCTTACGGTCGCGGCACTTGCGTTCGAAGTCTTCTACTGCGCGCTTGCGGCGGTGATCGAGTACCGTCCCGATGACCAGGGCCAAGGCAATCAGGACTCCGTAAATATCTGCGTAATCCATCAGTACCTACCTCCCCAATTGTCCTTCTGCGTCCATCGCACCTGGTGCTCGGCGCCGAAGGCGTGAACCCACTCAATCAACTCGCCGCACTGCTTCACGGTGAGCTTGCTGGTGCGCTCGTAGATGACGTCGAAGCCGTTGCCGTCTACCGCAGGGATCATTTGCGGCTGGTCGCCCGACTCACGCAGCCAGGCGGCAGTCAGCAAACGCTTCCAGATCAGGACGTCCCACTTCTTACCGGCGTGCTCGACCTGGGCTGCGATATCTGCCAGCGCCGCGTGCAGCGCCTTGTTCTGCTCCCCGCTGCGGTCCACTTCGGTGATGGCGAGCTTCTTGGGCTTGGTGATGTCCATGCCAGCGATATGACCAAGCACCCTTGCGCGGTCTGATTCGTTGCGGATCTGGAGGCTGGTCATTGGGCAAACCCCGCATAAATGCCCATCCACACCGCCAGAACCAGGCCGATGAGGATTGACGAGAGAAGGACTAGGAGCGTGCAGTAGGCGAAGCGCTCAAGGTGTTTGCGCGTGCTCATGACTGAACCCCCGTCTTCTTGCTGACCTTGCCTTCCGCCTCAAGCTGACGCATGGTTTTGCGCAGGGTGTTCAAGTCATAGGCTCGCATCATTGCCTTGATCCACTTGTTCACGATCGTTACGCAGGCATAGGACAGAACGAAAAGAACCAAGGCCAGGACGCCAACGGCCGAACAAATCATCACTCCGTAGCCGATCCATTGAGCAATCTCGTTCATGACTGCTCTCCCTTGCCCATGGCGGCGAGCAGGTCGTCGCACTTCTTCACGACAGAATCCAGATTGGCCTGACGCAGCGGGCGGTAAGTCGCCATGCACTGTCGGTGTTCGTCCGCTTCGGTGTTGGCCGCATCGCGCAGGGTTTCGAACAGCTCCAGATCACAAAGCACCTTGCCTTCTCGTTCACGGCGCAGCGCCTCGTTCTCGGCCTTGAGCTGGTCGCGCTCGGCGCCCCACTGCATGGCGGCCTCCTCCCACTGCCTGGCACACATGGCGTGATGGTCGTTCTCGGCGAGCAGGGCCAGAACTGTTACGGGATCAACCTCTTCGTGGAACTGCTGGAGCGCTCGCATTTCCTCCTCTTCGTCGGCGAACTTGATGGTGTCCTGGGCGGCGTATTCGGCAGCCTTTTGGAGGTCCGTGTAGTCGGTCATGTCCGTTGCTCCTGAGTCTTGTTCTTGCCGAACTTGGCCAGCAGCAGTTCGCGGGCGGACTTGCCGTCGGCCGGGATGCCTTGCTGAATGATTTTTGCCTGGACTTGCTGGTCAGCCAGTTCGTTTGCCAGTTCGAATTCGGTCTTCTGGCTGTCGTGGCCAATACCGGTGAGGATCTTCCCGTCCATCGGCTGGCCTTCCTGGGCGCGGCGTATCACCACGGCGTAGTTGTGGTCGAAGCGCTGCCGAAGGCCCTTGTCTTCCTGTTTGGCGGAACGCAGGTCGAACAAGCCGGTGGCAATGGCCGCGATCTTCACGCCTTCGTGGCTGTAGACGCCCATCAATGCCTCCACCCATGCGTCAGCGCTCGCTGGCAGACCAAACGCCTCCGGCCCAGGCGTGCACCAGCCTATGAACTGGCCGACGCTTGGGGCGAACGGAGAGCCGCTTTTCCGGCACTGCTTGATTCCATAGCGGATCTGCTCCAGCGAGCGAATGCCGGCGGCCATAAAGCCCATCGTCCAGTTGCGCATCGCGGCGGCTTTGGCCTTGTCGTCTGGCCAGGCCTGCTTGTGCGCCGGGAAGATGGCCTGCAACTGCCGAAACAGGCGCTCCACCACTTCACCGGTGGCATCATCCACAACGCCCAGTTGGGTACCTGTCTGCGCCGGGGCCTGATAAGGGGCGGCGGTGGCCAGGGCCCGTGCTGCACCTGGGATCATCTGAGTGACGTTCTTCATAGGTCATCACTCGTATCGGTGCGCCACGATTGGTCGTAGTAGTCAGGGCCGTTGCCAACAGTTCTGCCGCCAGGCACGACCTTATCTGGGAACAGACCAGTCCAGCCGTTGCTGATGGACTGGATGATCACGGCGTCGGGCCAGTGGTGGCCGGCCAGGGTCTTGGCTTGGCGCTCGCAGGTGGTCTTGGTCAGCTGCTTGCGGATCTCTTTGCGGTGCTGGCACCAATCAGCCCAAACCTGTTCGCTAACGTTGGTCGGCTTGCAGGTAAGCGGGTCGAATTTTGAAGCCTTCTTTTTGCCCGCATAGGGAGCGTCAGCGACCGGCTGCTCTACTGGTTCAATGACTGGTTCAAAAGAGTGACTGGTTCTGGTGCTTTCTGGGCCTACAGGGGGTGTAGGCTGTGTGCCTACACCTGTGCTTTTTTGGCCTACAGGTGTGCTTTCTGTGCCTACACCTCCAAGGGTCAGCAAATAGAGGTTCGACGAATTGCCTTTCGGGCCATCGCGGTTCTCAATTTTCAGCAGACGCTGCTCTTCCAAGTGCTTGATATGGCGGCGAACAGTACTGCGGTCGATCTCGCATTGGTCGGCAATGTGCTGGTAGGACGGCCAGCACTCGCCCACGTCGTTAGCGTTGTCGGCCAGCTTGATCAGCACCAATTTTCGCAGCGGGTTCCCGACCTTGGTCTTCATGGCCTTGACCATCAGCTCCATGCTCACGCTGCACCCCGCATCGCCTTGTCATGGGTGAACAGGCCATCCCAGGTCTTCTTCATGGGCAGATCGCCGGCCAGGTACAGGTCGTACAGGCGTGCGGCGCCCTTCTTCAGCAGGATGGGCGTGTAGGAGATGAACGGTTCTTTGCCGTGCGGGGTGACTTCGACCTGGTGCTCGGTCATGTATTTGTCGCGGGCGTACGAGCCCACACGGTGACGGGTGCCGGACTTGCTCTCGTTGTAGAGCCAACTGCGCGCTTCCAGGTACTTGCCCACCTGCATGACGTTGACCCCATTGAGGCCCTTGCAGAACTGGGTGTGGGTCATGCCTTCCTTGAACAGGTTCTCCAGGGAATGGATCTTTGTGGCTTGTTGGTGATTCTCGACGCGCAGAACCGCCGTCTGCTCGATCTGGTCAGCGTATAGCCTCAAAGCCTCTGCGTAGGACGGCATCGCAACAGGCTGGGCGACCTGAGCATCCTGCAGCTCATGAAGTCGGCGGATGACCTTGTGGCGAAGCGGAATGCTGTACCCAGTCACCAGGGTTTCTGTAAGCTCGCGATCCAGATGAAAGCAAGGCATTGAGCGTCCAGAGCCGTCCATATAGGTGCCCCCAAATTTGGGGTCAGTGATTTTCAGTTCTGAGAGCATGTTGCGGATGTCGCGCATGACGTGGTCATGACGCTTTCCCGTCAAATCTGCAATCTCACGGGACGACATCGTGGTGAGCGCCACGTTTTCAGATTGCGGAAAATGTGGCGCGAGATTGTTGGGGGTATTGACGGGGATGGATTGTGTATTCATTATTGCCTCGCTGAAGTAGCAATGAGCCAGGCCACGAACCTGGCTTTTTTGTGCCTGCGATTTATGCGCGGGCTTTGTGCAACTCAATTACCGCCCCGATGGCCTCAAGGCTCGCCGACATGTACTTGGCGTGCAGGGCGCGGATCTTCTTTGCTTCGCTCGCGTCGATTTCGCCGTCTTCCAGGGCGGAAGCCACCATCTGGTCAAGCGCACCACGCTGTGCGGATGCGGCCAGCGAGCGCTGATACAGATCGACGTTGTCCAGCTCCCCCGCTTCAGGGATCTTCACGAACACGCCGCCGTACATCGCGCAGATGTAGTCCGGCAGATGCTCGGTCTTGGTCTCGCATTCCAGTACGTGGATCTCGACATCGCTGAGCGGCTTGCACCCGGCGGTTTCATAGATCTGGTTCTCCAGGCGCTTGTCCTTGATACCGAGGCGAGCAGCTGCGCAATCCATCCCGCCAGGGAAAGCGTTGGACACGGCTGCCATTACTTGGCGGCGGGTCTCTAGTACGGGCGTTTTCATGTCCTAGTTTTTCCTTGGGTCGGTTGCGGTCAGAATTGCTTCAATGGAACGGCGGACAGGGATGTCGCTTAGCTGGCGAGGCGTTGATTCTGCGAAGGAAAGGCTCTCACCTCTTCTGCTGTACAAATCCCATTCGGGTGAGGGGTGACATAGATGTCACGGCCGATTCGAATGGCTTTACTGATGGCGCCCTGCGTCATCCCCAGCAGAGCGGCAGCCTCGCTCTGCCCAAGCCAGCGGGCAAAATCAGTGATGTGAATTCGGTTCATGGGAGTGATCTCCGTGGTTCTTCATGCACGGATATTACCTATGGCATTTTTAAAAGTAAATGCCATTGGCATTTGTAGCTATATTACCGATGGGAATACGATTCAGGGATGAGCAAGAAACCCCTACCGCAAGACAAAAAGGATGAGTGCCTTCGGCTGAAGGCACTGTTCAATAGAAAGAAAAATGAGCTTGGCCTGACCCAGGAGAAGCTGGCTCACGCCTTAGAGATCAATCAAAGCTCCGTCAGCCACTATCTGAATGGCGTTAACCCGCTCAATCCTTCGATTGCCGCCTCGTTCGCGAACATATTGAAGGTAGATGTTCGGGAATTTAGTGAGCGCCTCGCCAAAGAGATTTCTCAAATGGCGTCGTCCATCGACCAGCGGCACGCCGGATCTGGCACCGCCATCTCGCTGGATGGAGAAGATTCGTCCAAATCTGATCGTGATTTTACGGGGGCTGGCGAAAGAGCAAGGGCCCTGGCCTTGGCTGCAAGCCCAAGGTCTAGATCGGCACTCGAGCGGATTGCAGAGGCCGCAGATTCTGGGCTGCTGAGCGAGCAAGATGTTCTGCTATTGGAGGCCATCGCTACTCGCCTCTCGATCAGGACCCCAACCAAAACAGAATCGCCTCATCAGCGTTTAAGGAAAAAGCTGACTCAAAATGATCCAGTTCCTGAATAGCGACTGCTTCGGTGGTCAATTGCGTGACCCAGTAAAAACGGGGCTTAACCCATTATTCCGCGCAAAAATTCGGGTCGGTGACGAGTCTTTGCACTGCTACGTTAAGCCGATCCCCGATAAGGTTTGGGAAAGGCCGGGCACCTACGAGTTTGAGTCATTTGAAATCGTAAGCGAGGCAATCGGGTATGCGCTGGCCGGTATCGTTGGTCTCCCGGTGGCCAAGAATGCAGGGGTAATTGAGCTGGATCGCGATCAAATCCCTGAGAGAGTTCAGCGCGCCCTCGACTTTATTTCTCCCTCAGGCCCACAAAAAAGCTATTTGGCGTGGTTCTCGCAAGACACGACGTATCCCAATCTCGTGCAAAAGCACGTGGATGGTTTTCCTGATTTTATGAAGGAGCGTCGAGCAAAGAGACTTGTAGCGCAGCTATCCAAGAACAAATCTATCCCGGCAATTTTGTCTTTTGATGCATGGCTTCAAAACTCTGACAGGCACCTAGGAAACCTGCTGTGGGCGTCTAGCGGCTCGTACACCTTGATAGATCATGGAAGGCTATTTGTATGGCCTGACTGGACTCCAGCCAAGCTGAGCGGGGCAAGGAAGTGCCCAAATAGGCTGATGGAAATAATCGATCTTTATGTCCCTCAGTGGAGCCAGAATTTACCCGTTCGAAGCGCAAGGTTGCTCGCGTACAATTCGTTCTCTGTAGCGTTTCGGGATGGTGGAGCAGAAAAAACAACGGAAATGCTATCGAGCTTTCTAGGCGACGAGGGGTCGGCCCAGGTGGTCGACTTCATTGCCGCGCGTCTGGATAATGACCGATACTCCAAGGAACTTGGAATGCTGGCAATATCATGAATATCTCCGAAAAGCTCAGAAGTCGCATAGGTGGCGCACCCCGCCAGGAGCTCGTGCGTGGCTCCTGGAGAAGCATAAGCATGTGCCTTGATCCTGATGCAGGGGAGTTCCTTAATGTGGGGGTTGCCTTCCAGCATGGCGTGCAAGTCGAGATTCGAATGCTCGACACCTTCCAGCGCCTGGCTTGCTTATATGACGGCCGAATCGATCAAAACGATTTGGTGCATTACCTTCAAGACGTAGAGGCCACCCTGCTGAGTTATGGCGGTAATCTTCCTGACTTTATCGGACACGATGTTCGACTGGGAGAGGCCCTATTTGCATCTGGCGCCACTGCAGAAAGCGTCGTCGATGAGTTCTTCAATGACGTAGTGACCCTCGCCCGCCCAAAATTTGGAGCCAAGCGTGACCACTTCCGCTATCACTCCACACCCAAGCTTCGAGACGGCGTGCTGAGAATAATGGAAGAGAAAATGAGGCTGAAGGCATCCCGCATTATTCAGCAGGGAAGATTCAGCTTAAAAATGAAAGGTTCTGCGAACCGCATCGAAGTAGACGTCCCCCTGCTTAGCAGTGACGCCGCCGGCACAATTGTCTCGGCGTGGTACAAGAGCCCGCTGGTGGTTGAGCACAACATCTTGCAAGCAGCCTCGGACATTCTGCTCATCACGAGCAACTCAGATCGAAAAGGGTCTATTTCGGTACTTATGCCCAGTTCTGATAGCGGCATGTCCGCAGAGGAATTTCGGAAAGTCCACGACACAGCCTTTCGCCAGATGGATCGGGCCAGCAAGGCTGGTGTTGACGTCATCGAAGCAGTGTCGACTGACGCATTGGCCAACCAAACAATCGAATGGTGGGACGATAGAGCTGCATAACGCCTAAATCATCCATCAAATCAGCCCGCCTAGTGCGGGCTTTTTATTGCCATCGACAAATATTATTACCAATGGCATTGACAGTAAATAATGCCATTGGTAATGTTCACCCATCGCAGCGACACACAGTCACTGCGAAGGGCCTCCGCCCGCCGCTCTTTAAAAACCTGAAATCTTCGCGGATCGATCCCCGGAAACGGGAAGCCCTTGAGGCATCGCCAATACGGCGAACAGCGCGAAAAACAAATTCGATCCCCATGCCAGCTCTGGAACTGGCCGTGCTCACCAGATGTGAGTACGCGAAACCACGCAAGCCGGTCGGCGAAGAACACCGTCCACGAAATGTGTGACGCCGGCCAGAGATATGAATCGGGCGATGCGCGTGGTGGAGATGAAACACCCACAGATTTACTGATGCCGCTTCTATGAGGCGGCATTGGAAATCAATGGAGGGCAAGAAAATGCAAATCATGATCAAAAGCCGTTTCGCGGGCACCGTTTACGTTCAAGGCTGGACGGTATCTACCGGTCAGGCCCAGGCCTTTGTATGCGAGGAAGGTTACGACGGCCCTTGCTGCATCGTTTTCTTTTGACCGCATCACCTCTGTCCATTCCACCGAGTGGGCAGACGGATGTGGACGAAGCAACACTCCTCGCAACGAGGCCACCTACATCAAGCACCTATGACGACCTACCCCGGCCCGACTCCAGCAGAGTGACCGGGTACAGATGGCTCCCTGCTGATTCAGGTAGCCATCTGGTTTCACAAATGCCTCTAGACCCCCTGGAGGTATTTGGAAGCCAACGAATGGAGAGAGTCATGCCTGAGCAACGAGCGCGGTATCCACGGCAGGCGGGCAACGCCGATCAAATGAATTTGCCCGATGGCAAGACCTGCGGCGACTGCGTGCATTGCCGCCGCTGCACGCTGATGTTCGGCCACATCCCGGCCGACGAATCTTGCGACTGGAGCCCATCGCGCTTTCGTGAAGTAGTCATCACCACCGCCTAGCCCAAGGAGAAAGTCATGGAAACCAAACATACGCCAGGAAACTGGACCCCGATTCAAGAGCGTCATTTCTGGGTTGTTGAGGATAGCGAGGGTCAGCGCCTTGCTTCGCTTCTTGAATCCGAGTGCGTGTTCACCGACGGCATTGAGCACGACGACGCCGCAGCCAACGCCACGTTGATGGCCGCTGCGCCTGACTTGCTGGCTGATTTGGTAGTAGCCGCTGAAACCCTTCGTCGCTACGAGGCACTGCACCGAGCCAAATGCACCGCAGAGAGCCTGGAAAAAGCCGAGGTGAACGCTGGGCTTGCTCAACGATTCGAGCAGACCATAGCCAAGGCAACCGCCTAACCCCAAACACTGGAGGTCGCCATGAGCGATAAACAGTTCGACTGCCCGCAATGTGGCTTCCAAACAGAGGCACTGCACGAAGGCTACTGCGAGGCCTGCTGCGCCAGTAATCAGGCGGCGCTGGACGACCACAACCACCAGCATGACCGCTGGGAGCAGTTGAGCGACAGCCAGCGCGCTTCCGAAATCAATCGGACCCACCGATAACGCCACCCTGGAGGCGACCATGAACGCAGCATTGAAGATATGCCAGGAGCGTTACGACGCTCAGTTGCCTCCAGAGGTCAGCGAGGCGAGCGCGGAACAGGAATGGCTGGAACACTCAGCGGAACAGTTGGTGTGCGGCATGGACATCAAGTGGAAGCGCCGCTACGGCCAGCCGCAGCTGGTGACGTTCGACCGGTTCTGCACCTACCTGCAAGGCGTCCTAAATCAGCGCCAGATCGACGGTCTGGACCAGCGCGATTCGTTCGCCCGGCTGTTCCTGTCTTCGATCCTGGGCAGCCAGGCCGATTCGCGCGGACACGCCGCTGACCTGATCGGCCAGCCCCGCCCCATCGAAGCCGCCGAGAAGGTCGCCATGGACCTGCTCAGGCCCTACGCCGCCGATGCTGTAGCAGCGGAGCGGGAAGAGGCAGAAGACGACGTGGATGCCGACCTATGAGCCCGCACATCCTGATCGATGAAGCGCTCGAGGCCCTGGAGCATCCCGCCAGCGAGCCAGGCGCCCAGCGCGTCGTCCTGAACATGATCACCAACATGCTCACCGGCAACGCCATCACCAATGAAGAGTTCGCCCACTACTGCCAGCGCCTCCTGAAGATCACCAGGCAGCGCAAGGAGGCCGCATGACCACTCCAGTCGTGAAAACGCTGATCGACGACCAGCTCGACGACATCGAGCGCCGCATTGCCATCCTGGGCTTCGGCCTTCCCTTCAACGAACTGATCGGGCGCAAGCGTGAAGACCTGGTGCGGGATCTGCCTCAGCGCCTGGCGCCGACAATGAAGGGTGGCCGAATCGCGGTGAGGGTTCGGCCGTGACCACCCACCAGCGGCACGGGCGCCGCGCCATCCGCGCTCTGTCGGCCATCGTTGGCCTGACCTTCCTCACCATCGTTCTACTGGGCCCCGCTGTAGGCGGCCTGATTACTCAATAAACAACACCTTCAATCGCTGCGACCATCGCGGCAAGGATTCCCCATGTCCGCACAACAGCAAGTCATCACCATCGACGACATCAGCGCCGACAATGCGCCGGCCATCTACGTGGCCGGCGGCCTGGGCCAGTTCTTCGAAGCGGTGAAGGCCGAAGTAACTGGCGAGGTGCCAGACCTCAAGACCGCAAAGGGCCGAGCCCGCATCGCCAGCCTGGCCGCGACTGTCAGCAAGTCCAAGACCGCAGTAGAGAAGCCTGGGCGTGACTACCTGAAGCGCCTCAAGGAAATGCCAAAGGTCGTCGAGGCTGAGCTGCGCGAGTTCGTCACCAAGATGGACAACCTGCGCGACACAACCCGCCAGCCCCTGACCGACTGGGAAAATGCCGAGCAGGCCCGCAAGGACCGGCACGTCGACAACATCCAGGCCATCAAGGATATGGAAGTGTTTGGCGCAACGCCGTCTGCAGCTGCGGTGGCGCAAGTGATTGTCCAGCTGGAAGCCATCGAGCTCGGCGACTCTTGGGAAGAGTTCCTTCCGGAGGCCGCCCAGGCCAAGGACCGAACCCTTTCCTTGTTGCGGGCCATGCAAAACGAGCGCACACAGCACGAGGCCGAACAGGCCGAACTCGTACGGTTGCGCGCCGAAGCAGAAGCCCAGGCCCAGCGTGACCGTGACGCCGCTATCGCCCAGGCCGCCGCTGATCAGGCCCGCCGTGAAGCAGCTGAGCGTGCCGAGGCTGAGCGCTTGGCTGCCGCCCGCCGAGAACAGGAGCTGCTTGATCAGGCTGCAGCAGCACAGCGCGCCGCTGCTCAGGCAGTGTTGGACGCCGAGGCCGCCGCTGAGCGCCAGCGTATGCAGCTCGAGTTGCAGGCCGAGCAAGCCCGCACAGCAGCAGCGCAAGCCGAGGCAAACCGAATCGCCGCCGAGCAGCGCGCAGAGCAAGACCGACTTGCGGCCATACGCAGACAGGAAGAAGCCGTCGAACAGGCGCGACTAGCTGAGAAGGCCAGGGCCGATGCAGCTGCAGACGAAATCCTGCGTCAGGAAAAGCTGCGGGAGGCTGACAAGGCCCACAAAGGGAAGATCTACAAGGCCGCCAAAGAAGCATTCATTGAGCACGGTATGACCGAAGACTGTGCCCGGCTGGCTGTGAAGCTGGTTGCAAGCGGCTTCATTCCCTCCATGTCCATCCAGTACTGAGGTCGCCATGAGCCAGGCCGTCGCAACAATCACCGAGGACATCTACGGCGCGCGCAATCAGTTCGCCAACGTCCTGACCGATCGCTCCCTGAATTTCGAACGCGAGGCTGAATTCGCCATTCAGGTGATCACCTCCAGCGAGTACGCCACCAAGATCGCCGTACAGAACCGGCAGTCGGTGGTCAACGCAATCACGAATATAGCCGCCATTGGGATCAGCCTGAACCCTGCCAAGAAGCAGGCTTACCTGGTTCCTCGCGACGGCAAGATCTGTCTCGACATCAGCTATATCGGCCTGATGGACTTGGCCATGGCTACCGGCGCAATCCGCTGGGCACAGGCCGAGCTGGTGTATACGGCCGATTCATTTGCCTTGAACGGCTTCGATAAGCCACCAACCCATTCGTACAACCCGTTCGCCAAGGACCGCGGCGATGTCGTCGGCGTTTACGTAGTGGTCAAGACTGCCGATGGCGACTACCTCACCGAGACGATGAGCATCGACGATGTGAACGCTATTCGTGACCGGTCCAGCGCGTGGAAGGCTTGGATCAGTAAGCAGAAGTCCTGTCCCTGGGTGACCGACCCTGGCGAGATGATGAAGAAGACCGTCGTAAAGCGCGGCTACAAGTACTGGCCGAAGACGGAACGCCTGGAGCAGGCCATCCACCACCTCAACACCGACGGCGGCGAAGGCCTCGCATCAATCCAAGGATCCGCACCAACCGATCCGGAGATGGTGAACAACTGGATTGATCTGGCGATGCGCGCCGGCAGCCTTGAAGCGCTCGCAGAGGTTTACCACAACGCCACAGCTGCCATGAAACAAGCCAAAGATGCTGCCGGCCATGCCCGCTTCAAGGCGGAGGTGACCAAGCGCAGTGAAGCCCTGAAAGCAGCGGCCGAGCCCATCGAGGGGCAGGCTGAGGAGGTGTTAGATGGAGCAGCGTAGCGCTGAATGGTTTGCGGCCAGGCTTGGCAACGTAACGGCCAGCCGGGTCAAGGATGTGATGGCCAGCGGGCGCGGTGGCGCTCCTTCTGCCATACGCAAAAACTACATGATGGAGCTTCTGTGCGAAAGGCTTACCGGCCAACAAGGCGGAAGCGACCTTTCGCGTAACGCCGCAGTGCAGCGCGGCGTCGAACTTGAGCCATTCGCCTGCATGGCCTACGAGGCTGATAAGGGCTTGATGGTCGCCGAGACCGGCCTTGTCATGCACCCAAAGATTCAGGGATTCGGCGCGTCACCCGACGGGCTTGCTGGTGATGATGGAGTGCTTGAGATCAAGTGCCCGAACACCGCCACCCATATCGCGACAATGCAGTCAGGCAAGCACGACCCACAGTACGAGTGGCAGATGCTTGCCCAGATGGCGTGCACGGGGCGCAAGTGGGCAGACTTCGTGAGCTACGACGACCGCCTGCCGGATGAACTCCAATACGTCTGCTTCCGGTACGAATTCGACTTCAAGCGTGCCAGGGACATGGAAGCCGAGATCCAGGCCTTCCTGGAAGAGCTGGCAGAACTGGAGAAGGAAATGCGGGAGCGGATGAGGAGCAAAGCAGCATGATCAGCATCCTACAGAACGAAGTAGAGCGCCTTCGGCCAGCATCCGACGAACTGGCGGCCCAGGTTGCGCAGTTCCTGGCAGCCGGCGGCAAGATCGACAGCTCTGGACAGTCAAAGCCCAGGCCAGAAGTACTCGCCAGCCTCAAGCAGCCACCATTCTTTCAGCGCCAGGAGGTCAAAGCCGAGACCGATCTACAGGTAGCGCGCATCCGAGAAATGGCGCCAACCATGAGCCGCCGCGATATCTGCGAGAAGGAAGGCATCACCATCGGCGTATTAAAAGGGATCGCTGGCCGGTACGGAATCACATTCCCCATCAGGCCAAAGCTACCAAGCCCGCCAAACAAAGTTGACTCAATCAGGGATGCGTTTTTGGTCGTCCGTATAGGCGAGTGCATCGCCGCTGGCGTCAGTCGGCAGCAGTGCTGCATCAAGCTAAAGATCAGCTCCACCCTGCTCTACCGCCTGATCAAGGAATGCGAGATCGACTATCCAAAGCTGAAACCCGCATTCCGATGAAGCGGCGAGTTCAGCAACGCAAACGACAAACCTGGCTCGCACTGCCGGCCAGCGGAATAGAAGAGGTAGGCCATGGCCAAGACTGTGCAGGAACGCTCGGCAAAAACTGCCAGGAAGCGCGTGGCAAATGCCGAAGAGGAATTGAGGCTCAGGGTGCGCCCAGGCACCCGGCAGGCCTTGGCCGATCTGATGGAGTGGTCAGGCATTACTGAGCAAGGCGAGGCGATGACGCTGATGATTCATCACCTGCATGCGCTTGGTTCGAAGGCCAGCTTCCTGCTGGAACCGCCGCGCCACGAAATCGCAATCTCTGAAAACGTGGCGCGGGATTTTCACAGAAAGAGCATGCAAATGATTCAGCAAGATCCAGGTGACGAAGTCATCAGCCCCGGATAAGGGGACGGTTCTCAGAGCAGAATCTCACCCACTGACCTGCAGCAGCTTGAGCCTCGTTCTCAAGCTCCCAATATTTATCAAGGGCGCCCGGCTCTTTCAGCTCTGGGTCTTTTTCTAAGAATGCCTCCACCGCCTCCATCTTTTGCCCGAAAGAGTTCGAAAGCCTGCTGGCCTCAACAAAATATTCGTGACGTTTCATTTTCAGCTCCTTGATCCGGCTCCATGCCGGTCACCCGTAATACCCCATATCCAACAATCACGCCAGCCGGCGAGGATCCCCTATGTCCGCACAACAGAAGAAACATCCCTTCGATTTCAAAACCCAATACGGACTCGGCTTCAACCCTCAGGACGATGAGATCGTTGTCGACTTCTTCTGTGGCGGTGGTGGCGCCGGTACCGGTCTGGAGATGGGCCTGGGCCGCACGGTGAACGTGGCGAAGAACCACAGCCCGCAAGCGATCAGCATGCACACCATCAACCACCCTGGCGCCAAGCACTTCACCACCGACGTGTTCGAGGGTGATCCGGACACCGAGTGCGACGGCAAGGCAGTGGGCTGGTTCCACATGTCACCGGACTGCACGCACCACAGCCAGGCGGCCGGCGGCCAACCGCGCAAGCGCGAGATCCGCAACCTGTCGTGGATCGGGCTGAAGTGGGCTGGCATGAAGCGCCCCCGGGTGATCAGCCTGGAGAACGTGAAGCAGATCTTGCAGTGGGGCCGACTGATCGCCAAGCGCGACAAGGCCACCGGCCGCGTCGTCACCCTCGACCAGGTTCCGCACCCTACCAAGAAGGGAGCGACCACCAACCGGGTCGCTGCGCCAGGCGAGCAGGTGCCCGTATCCAACCAGTTCTTGGTGCCCGACCCGAAGCAGCGCGGCCGGACCTGGCGCCGCTTCGTGGCCCTACTGGAAGGCATGGGCTACGTCGTTGAGTGGAAGGTGATCCGGGCCTGCGACTTCGGCGCGCCCACCAGCCGGGAGCGGCTGTTCATGATCGGCCGGTGCGACGGGCAGCCGATCGTTTGGCCGGAGCCGACCCACGTCAAGAACCCCACCAAAGGCCAGCAAGAGTGGAAGACAGCCGCTGACTGCATCGACTTCACTGACCTCGGCAAAAGCATCTTCGGCCGCAAGAAAGACCTGGCCCCGGCGACCCTGCGTCGCGTTGCCAAGGGAATGAAGAAGTTCGTCATCGACAGCGCGGCACCATTCATTGTGCCGATTGCCAACTGGTCCGGCGAGGCAGTTCAGTCAGCAGATGAACCGCTGCGCACAATCACCTCCTACCCGAAGGGCGGCGCCTTCAGTGTGGTCAGCCCAATCATCGCACCGGCAACGCACCAGGGTAGTGACCGAATCAATGACCCGCTCGACCCGCTGCCGACGGTGACCTGCGCGAACCGCGGCGAACTGACGTTGATCAGCCCGTTGATGGTTGGGGCCGGTGGCCCGGAGTACTCAGGAAAGCCGGTGGGCATGGACCAGCCGGTGGGCACGCTGATGACCCAGAACCACCGAGCGCTGGCTTCAGCCTGCATCGTCCAGGCTGGGCACGGCGAGGGCTCTGGCGCAAACAAGCGGCGCTCCCACGGGGTGAACGACATCTGCGGCCCGATCGGCACCATCACTGCCAGCGGCGGCGGCCAGTCCGTCAGCGCCGCAGTGATGATTCAGGCCAATGGCGGATTCAACACCACTCACGCCAAAAGCATGCACGAACCCATGACGACGGTCACCAACACCGGCAGCCAGCAGCAGTTGGCCGTGGCGAACCTGGTGCACCTGCGTGGCAACTGCGATGCGCGCGACCTCAATGACCCGCTTCACACCGTAAGCGCCGGCGGCCAGCACCACGGGTTGGTCAGTGCATTCATGGAGCGGGCATTTGGCGGCAGTGTTGGCCAGGGCCTGGAAGAGCCGGCGCCGACCATCACGGCAGGCGGCGGTGGCAAGAGCTCGCTGGTGTCGCTCACCTTGTCGCCTGAACACGAAGCCGGCGCCCTGCGCGTTGCTGCGTTCCTGATCAGCTACTACGGTACCGAGAACATCAGCGCCTGCGACTCACCGGCGCCGACGATCACCACCAAGGACCGCCTGGCCATGGTGACCGTGATTGTCAAGGGCACGCCCTACGTAATCGTCGATATCTGCCTGCGGATGCTGAAGCCGGCCGAGCTGTACAAGGCCCAGGGGTTCCCGGCCGACTACATCATCAGCCACGGCGCAGACGGCAAGCCGTTCACCAAGACCCAGCAGGTGCACATGTGCGGCAACAGCGTCAGCCCGCCGCCGATGGCTGCGCTGGCACGGGCCAACGACCCCTGGCGAGCCGAAGAACGCCAAGCGCACGCCGCATAACTCCCCCACTCCACCGCCGGGCATGGCCCGGCAAGGACTCCCCATGCCTACCAATCAAGACGAAACCCTTCCGCAGCGATACGCCAGGGAGCATCAGGACTACCTGAAGCTCTGCGGCAGCATGACTGCCGAGCAAGTGGCTGACATTCAGTTGCAGCTGCACAATTCGCTCGCCCGCGAGCAAGCCCTGCAACAGCGCCTGACCGCAGCGGATGAGCGGGCGGATGCGCTGGCGGATGCGCTGGAGAGTCGAAGAGGCGATTTTGAGCTAGCGCTGATGTGGGTGCGCAGCCAGATCACAGATCCGAAGATCGTCCAGTTTATTGATATCGCACTCAAGCCAGCAGAGGGTGGTGGCGATGTGGATTGAAATCCGTTGCGACAACAGAACTTCGAGCAGCGCCGAATTTGACGGCAAGGCGCGCTGCTATAGCCATGACAACGACGGGCCAATGGCCGAATCCTCCGATAACCAGCGCTCGATCATTCAAGTGGTTCGCGGCCTGGAGCAGGAGGCGAAGGAAACTGGCTGGAAAAAGGTCGGTGGTGACTGGGTTTGCCCACACTGCTCAAGGCTGCCCAACGCAAAGCCCTAACCCAACTCCCCGCCTACTGCTGGTGCCTGCTGGCACTGGCACAACTGATTTGCTGAGGTGATTTATGAGTGTTCTGACGGAGAACGAAATCCGAATCGCCAAAGACTGGCAGGCGATGACCGTAACCACCAATGAACAAGCGCAGTACCTGAAGATCGCTCGATACCTCGGCGACTCTCCGGCAACCACAACCTACATGGTAGGCCTACATATGCGTGAGGCTTGCTCGGTAGTGCGCCGCGACCTTCGCAAGATGGAAAAGCTCGGGTATGTCGTGGCAGATAGTAACGGATCGAACAATATTTGCTGGAGCCTGAAGCCATGACCACCAACCAAACGATTGACGGCGTGCTGGTACTGCGTGCGGCAGTTACCCTGGTCCGTAGCAATGAAGCGCCCGTAAAAGATGCCGCTATTCGTGAGCTGCGCGCCCTGCTGGATGCGCCTGCTGCGGATGCTAATGCTTGGCGCCTGGATCCATCTAAGCGCTGCCCTCAATGCGTCGGTCACGGTACTTACCTTGATGGCGTGCCGTGCGGCTCATGCGCAGGAGCTAGCAAGCCAGCCTCCCAGCCCCATGGCGAGCCGGTGGCGTGGCTGAACATTGCGACCGGCCATGTCACTACCAGCGCAGTCGTGGTGATGGATTGGGACGACGAAAAGGAGCAGGTTCAATCACTCTACGCCGAGCAGCCCGCGCCGTTCCAATCCCGCGTACAGCCGTGGATGATGGCTTGCTTCGGCGAAGCGATTGCCGCAGACCGCCAGGAGCGCAACCATCGTTTCCTTGAGGAAGCGCTCGAACTGGTGCAGGCCAACCAGTGCACTGCCAGCGAAGCGCACCAGCTTGTTGACTATGTGTACAGCCGCACGGTTGGCGAGCCATCGCAGGAGGTCGGCGGCGTGATGGTCACGCTGGCCGCGCTGTGCCTGGCTTCCGGCCTGGATATGCACACCGCCGGCGAAACCGAGTTGGCCCGCATCTGGAATAAGGTCGAGCAAATTCGCGCCAAGCAGGCGACAAAGCCGGCCATGTCGCCACTGCCAGGCGCCTACCCTGACCGCGAGCAGCCCGCGCCGGTAGCGGTGGCGCACCCATTCGCCGACAAGGTGATCCGCAAGCTGGAGCGCTTCCAAGAATGCGCGGACGACGGTCAAGGCGCCGACATTGGCCGACACTGGTTTGACCTGCTCACCCAGCTCGGCCTGCTGAATCGTGTGCAGCGCAGCCCTGCTCTCTGGGAGATGACCCAGCAAGGCGAAGACGCCCTGGATTTATCACGGCAGAACGCCAAATCCCGATAGGAGTACATCCGTACTCCACCCGCAAAACCTGTAACCCCTCCCCCTTCAAAGTCAGCCGCTATAGCGGCAAGGACGAAGTCATGCCCAGAAAAAACCACCTGATCGTCGACTCAGGGTGCACTCAGGATAACGAGCGCTGGGCGCTCTCGGCCTGTGGCCTGAACGAAGATTCAGAAGTAGCGTGGGACGGAACACACCAACGCGACTTCGTCAGCTGTAAGCGGTGCCAGGCGAAAATGGCCAAGCCGCGTCGGGCGCCGGAGCCACTCCATAAAGAGCGGCCCATTCTTTTCAACAGTGCGATGGTTCGCGCGATTCTGTCCGGACAAAAGACAGTCACGCGCCGCCTGGTCAAAGGCAATCAGATCCCGAGCCGTAGCAAATCCGACTCCCCGGAGCATCAGTGGATTGCCGTCGTTCAAGACCATCCACGCTGGGGTTTCGCCGCTTTTGGCGCGACTGAACAAGAATGCGCCGCTGAGCTTGCCATGTACGGCGGATGCCCATATGGGCGGCGCGGTGATCGGCTGTGGGTGCGCGAGACATTCATTGATCTGCGCGGTACCGGTGTTGAGCATCGCCCAGACCCGGACGGCCCGCTTCAGCGCTACGCCTACGCCGCAGACTGCCGCCCCGGATCGCACAGCGACGAGGCAAGGAAAGACTTCGGCTTGAAGTACAAGCCCAGCATTCATATGCCACGCGCCGCCTGCCGCATCCTGCTGGAGATCACCGGCGTGCGCGTCGAGCGGTTGCAGGACATCAGCGAAGACCAAGCCAAGGCCGAGGGCTGCTTCTTCACCGACTACGGCCAGAAGTGCGGCCACAGCGGCACTGGCTGGAAAGACGTCGGCATTTGTCCGTCGCAGGCCGGCCACCAGCAGCGCGCCGGCTGGGCCTGGGACAAAACCACCAGCCATGAGGAATGCCTCGGGAGTCCGCGCTGGGCGTTCGCCAATCTGTGGAACTCCACCGGCGGCGACTGGGACGCCAACCCGTGGGTCTGGGTGGTCGAGTTCAAGCGGGTGACGCCATGATCGCCCCTCTGGTTCGCTTACGTCTTCATCTACAAGGTGAATAAGCCATGACGCAGACAATGCAGGAACAGTTCGAACAAGCCTTCAGCGACGACAACGGCAAGATGCCAGTGGCTTTCATCAAACTGCAGCGCCAGGGCGACAGCTACAGCGTGCCGCGCGTTGCCCGGGCCTGGTACTGGTTCAAGCGCTCTCGTGAAACCCTAGTGGTGGACCTGCCAGCCGTCGAGGCCTGGGACAACGACGGGCGCCTGGATCGCGAGAAAGACGACACGGCGGATTGTGCAATCGGTCTGGTGCCGGTGATTGATGTACGCAATGCACTTACTGAGCTCGGCATCACCTTCAAAGCAACAGCCTAACCCAAATCCCCCTACATGCCTGCCGGTGAGCGGCGGGCGAGGTATCCTCATGACCAAAGATAAGTTGCCAAAGCTGGTGGCGGCGGTCGCGCGCGCCATCGAAGCAGGTAAAGCCGCAGCAGCCGCCGCTCCGGACGATGGCGGTAGCGCGAACCTCGACCGCGTATACCTCCGGGTCGGCCTGCTACGCGAAAAGACCCTGCACGATGCCGGCCTTCAAGGTTGGATGCAGGCAGCAAGCACCTACCATGCCCGCGCCTTTCACCTCAGTGCGCCCTTCGATGGCCAGGGTAACCGGCGCTACGTCGGCGTGCAGGCCATGTACAAATCGCTGACTGCCGACGGTGTCGACTGCGGCGTCTGGTACCAAATGGATTAACCACCTTCTGCCGCCCAGCGCGGCAAGGACACCCCATGTTCGCTATGAAACTCACCCTGATACTGCTGGGCGCTTTTCTGTACCTGGTAGGAACCATCGGCTGGTTCGGCTGGCTCGGGCTCGACCTGCTGTACACCGGCACCACCGAGGCACTGCTCTACGCATTCGCCGGCACATGCGCCTGGCTGCTGATCACCTTCGGCCTGGCCATCCACATCATTAAGACAGCGCGGCCCACGGTGGGCGGCGGGAGTAACCCATGAGCAAAGTCACCCTGGATGAATGGGCGGCGGCCGAGTTCAAGACGCCGCCAAGCCCCAACACCCTGCGCAAATGGGCCCGAGAGGGCCGAATCGCGCCGGTACCGGTCAAGCACGGGCGCAACTACTATGTAGAGTCCGACGCCCACTACCAAGAACCTGATCAACAGCCCGCACGGATCGTCGGCGGGAGCCTGGTCAGCAGAATAGAGAGAGCACGCAATGGCGCCCAGGCCGCGTAACACCGGGTCAAAGGATCTTCCGCCCAATCTCTACCGCAAGACCGACGCCCGCAACGGCGTCACTTATTACACCTACCGCGACCCAATCAGTGGTCGCGTATTCGGCCTGGGCAGGGACAAGGAGGCGGCGATCGTTGAGGCCGTCGCCGCCAACCATGCAGACGCCATAAAGCCAACGCTTGCACAGCGCATGAGCACGCCGGCGCCAGCGCCGGGAAAACTGTTCTCGGAATGGCTGGACGAATACCGCGAGCTGTTCGCCGAGCGGAAGCTGTCCGCCAGCAGCAATAAAAACGTGGGTATGCGGCTAAACCGCCTGACGGCAGTCTTCGGATCGAAGGGGATTAAGGACATCACAACGATGGATGTGGCCGATTACCTGACGGGCATGGCCAAAGAGGGCAAGGCGCAGATGGCCAGGGCGATGCGCTCGCTGTTGCGAGACGTGTTCGCCGAGGCTCAGGCGCGAGGTTGGGCAGACGCCAACCCGGTCGAAGTGACCAAGGCCGCGCGGGTGAGCATCAAGCGCGAACGGCTGACGCTGGAACTGTGGAAGGCAATCTATGAGGAAGCCAAGAAACCATGGCTTCGCAGGGCAATGGAGCTGGCGATGCTGACTGGCCAGCGCCGGGACGATATAGCCTCGATGCTTTTCAAGGACGTGCACGACGGCTTCCTTCATGTCGTTCAGTCCAAGACCGGGGCCAGGCTGCGGATCAGCACCGCGCTTCGCCTCGAGTCGGTCGGCCTGGATCTATCCAACGTAATTAAACAATGCCGCGACCGCGTTCTGTCACAACACCTGGTGCACCATGCACAAGCTTCGGGCCGGGCAAAGGCTGGCCAGCCGCTGGTTCTGGACACTCTGAGCTCTGCATTTGCAGAAGCGCGCGACAAGGCTGGGGTGAAGCTGGGGATAACTTTCGGGCGCCAGCCACCGTCCTTTCACGAACAGCGCTCGCTGGCTGCACGCCTTCATGAGCTTGAAGGCCGTGACGCCCAGAAACTACTCGGTCACCGTTCGGCCACAATGACCGATCTGTACCGCGACAGCCGAGGCGCTGAGTGGATCGACGTGGCATAATCGACGGCTGAATTTTTGGGCGATATTGGGGAAGTTTTGGGGAGGATTTTATGCCCAATGGAATCAAGCACTTACAGCTTTACGGCATCAAAGCCTGCGACACCATGAAAAAGGCGCGCACCTGGCTCGATGAGCACGCGCTGAGCTACGAGTTCCATGACTACAAAACGGCCGGTATCGACCGTGAACACTTGACCCAATGGTGCAACGAGCACGGTTGGCAGGTGGTTTTGAACCGTGCGGGCACCACCTTTCGCAAACTCGAAGACGAACGCAAAGCCGATCTCGATCAGTCGAAAGCCATTGAATTGATGCTCGCACAACCCTCGATGATCAAGCGCCCAGTGCTCGATCTCGGTGACAGAACCCTGATTGGCTTCAAGCCAGATAGTTATTCGGCGGCCCTCAAGTAGGCCAGCCTTCCATTTTTGTAGAGGTAACAGCATGTCCAATTCCCTGTTCAGCCTGGGCTTCGGCGTCGGCACTCAGAACCGCCAAGGTGCTTGGCTGGAAGTGTTTTACGCACAACCGTTGCTCAACCCGTCAGCCGAGATCGTTGCCGCCATTGCGCCGATCCTGGGTTACACCGAGGGCAACCAGGCGATCACGTTCACCATCAGCCAAGCGCTGCAACTGGCAGATGCACTCAAGAACGTCGACGCCACTCAAGCCGCGCTGCTGAATCGCCTGGCTGAAAGCCACACCCCACTGGTTGCCACACTGCTGGCCGAAGACGCCGCGCTGACCTCCACGCCAGAGGCCTACCTCAAGCTGCACTTGCTGTCCCATCGCCTGGTCAAGCCTCACGGCCTGAACCTGGCAGGCGTGTTCCCGCAGTTGCCGAACGTGGCCTGGACCAGCCAGGGCGCCATCGACATCGCCGAACTTGCCGAGCGCCAGCTCGAAGCGCGTCTGCGTGGCGAGCTGCTGGAAGTGTTCTCGGTGGACAAGTTCCCGAAAATGACCGACTACGTGGTACCGGCCGGCGTGCGCATCGCTGACGCTGCGCGTATCCGCCTGGGCGCCTACGTGGGCGAAGGCACTACCGTGATGCACGAAGGCTTCGTCAACTTCAACGCCGGCACCGAAGGCCCGGGCATGATCGAAGGCCGTGTATCGGCAGGCGTGTTCGTCGGCAAGGGTTCGGACCTGGGCGGCGGCTGCTCTACCATGGGCACCCTGTCGGGCGGCGGCAATATCGTGATCAAGGTGGGCGAAGGCTGCCTGATTGGCGCCAACGCCGGCACCGGTATCCCGTTGGGCGACCGCAACACCGTGGAGTCGGGCCTGTACATCACCGCCGGCACCAAGGTTGCGCTGCTTGACGAGCAGAACCAGTTGGTCAAGGTGGTCAAGGCGCGCGAGTTGGCCGGTCAACCGGACCTGCTGTTCCGCCGCAATTCCGAGACCGGTGCCGTGGAGTGCAAAACCCACAAATCGGCCATCGAACTGAACGAAGCGCTGCACGCTCACAACTAAGCAGCCACTCGATGCCACTAGCGGGCCGCACCTTCGGGTGCGGCCCGCTTATACGAGTCTTGATCACCATGCTTGTGCCCTCCCCCTGGCGCGCCGATTTCCCGGCGATCGCCACCCTGCAAAGGCAAGACCAGACCTATCTGGACAGCGCCGCCACCGCCCAAAAACCCCAGGCCCTGCTGGATGCCATCAGCCATTACTACGCCAATGGCGCAGCCAATGTGCACCGCGCCCAGCATTTGCCGGGGGCCCATGCGACCCAAGCCTTTGAGGACAGTCGCAGCAAGGTCGCGCAGTGGTTGAATGCAGGCGACAGCGGGCAGGTCGTATTCACCCACGGCGCAACCTCTGCGCTGAACCTCTTGGCCTATGGCCTTGAGCACCTATTCAATGCGGGCGATGAGATAGCCATCAGCGCCCTGGAACACCACGCCAACCTGTTGCCCTGGCAGCAATTGGCCAAACGGCGTGCGCTGACGCTGGTGGTATTGCCCCTGGACGATGACGGCGTGATCGACCTGCAAGCCGCCGCATCATTGATCGGCCCGCGCACGCGCCTGCTGGCGGTGAGCCAGTTGTCCAACGTGCTGGGCACCTGGCAGCCGCTGGAAGCGCTACTGACGCTGGCCCAGGCAAACGGTGCCCTGACTGTTGTGGATGGCGCCCAAGGCATCGTGCATGGTCGCCACGACGTACAGGCCCTGGGCTGCGATTTCTACGTATTTTCCAGCCACAAGCTCTACGGCCCGGACGGCATCGGCGTGCTGTTCGGTCGCAACGCTGCCCTGCATCACCTGCGCCACTGGCAGTTTGGCGGCGAGATGGTGCAGCAGGCAGATTATCAAGGCGCCAGCTTCCGCCCTGCCCCACTAGGGTTCGAAGCCGGCACGCCGCCCATTGCCGGCGTGATCGGCCTGGGTGCCACCCTGGATTACCTGAGTTCACTGGATCAGCACGCCGTGACCGCCCATGAAGCGGCACTGCACGACTATTTGCTGCGCGGGCTGAAAGCACGCAATGGCGTGCGCGTACTGGGATCACCGCAAGCAGCGCTGGTGAGCTTTGTGGTGGACGGTGTGCATAACGCCGACCTGGCTCACCTGTTGACCGAGCAAGGCATCGCCGTGCGCGCCGGGCATCACTGTGCAATGCCACTGCTCAAGGCCTTGCACTTATCCGGCGCCATTCGAGTGTCCCTGGCGCTGTACAACGATTCCGATGACCTGGAGCGCTTCTTTGAAGCGTTGGACCAGGCGCTGGATATGTTGCGATGAGCTTGCCAGTGGACGCGATGGCTGCGCTGCAGGCATTCCAGGCTGTCGGCGGTTGGGAGCAGCGCGCGCGGATGCTGATGCAATGGGGCGAGCGACTGCGCGCGTTGGCGGATGATGAAAAGGTCGACGCCAACCTGGTGCAAGGCTGTGAAAGCCTGGTGTGGTTGGTGGGGCATTTGCAGGACGGCCATTGGCAGTTTGCTGCCAGCAGCGAGGCGCGAATGATTCGCGGGTTGGTGGCGCTGTTGCTGGCGCGGGTCAATGGGTTGTCGGCTGATGAACTGCAAGCGGTGGATTTGCCGGGTTGGTTTGCACAACTGGGCCTGTCCCGGCAGCTGTCACCATCGCGCACCAACGGCTTGAATGCAGTCCTGCAACGTATGCGCGAACTAAGCCATACACACAACTGAATGTGGGAGGGGGCTTGCTCCCGATGGCGGTAGGTCAGTCACACATGCATCAACTGACACTCCCTCATCTACAGAACTTGATAGCAACCGACGGTAACCACGATGCGAAGCGAGCCGCTCTTGATCTTGATCTTAGGCGCCCCGTCAAACCACGCTGGCCGGAATTCGACAGGGATTTGGGGGGTAAACCGGCAGGGATGCCGGTTTAGCCGCCCCGCGCCATGGATGGCGCGTGGCGGCGGCCCCCCAAATCCATGGCGGATTACGGGCACACCGAGCCTAAGCGAGGTGCCGAGTGGTGGGGCAAGAGCGCTTTGGTTACTTTCGCGCTTTTCGAAAGTGACCCGCTGTAAAAGCGGAACCAATAGCGGCCGTTACCTAAATAACGGATATGTACTCGGTCTAATCCAACATCCTGGTCGGCCCTGAGGCCGCCATCGGGAGCAAGCCCCCTCCCACATTTTGAACGGTGTGAAACTCTGAGACTCAGAGGGGCTTGACCCGCTCCGAAGGTCTGCGCACCCCAGCCACAATCTTGTCCACCGCCTTGGTCGCCGCCACCATCCCGAAGGTAGCCGTGACCATCATCACCGCGCCAAACCCGCCCGCGCAGTCCAACTTTACGCCGTCGCCAACAAAACTCTTCTGCAAACAGATGCTGCCGTCCGGCTTCGGATAGCGCAGTTGCTCGGTGGAAAACACGCACGGCACGCTGTAATGACGGGTGACGGTGCGCGAGAAACCGTAGTCGCGGCGCAGGGTGGAGCGCACCTTCGAGGCCAGCGGGTCATTGAAGGTGCGGTTCAGGTCGCACACCTGGATCAGCGTCGGGTCAATCTGCCCGCCAGCGCCGCCGGTGGTGATGATCTGGATCTTGCGGCGCTTGCACCAGGCAATCAGCGCCGCCTTGGCGTTGACGGCGTCGATGCAGTCGATCACGCAGTCGATATTCGGGGTGATGTACTCCGCCATGGTGTCGCGGGTGACGAAATCCGCCACGGCATGCACGGTGCAATCCGGGTTGATGCCTCGCAGGCGCTCGGCCATCACTTCGACCTTGGGCTTGCCCACGGTGCTGTCCAGGGCGTGCAACTGGCGGTTGCTGTTACTCACGCAAACATCGTCCAGGTCAAACAGCGAAATCTCGCCCACCCCGCAACGGGCGATCGCTTCCGCCGCCCAGGAGCCCACGCCGCCGACGCCGACAATCGCCACATGGGCCGCTTTCAAGCGTTCCAGCCCTTCGATGCCGTACAAGCGGGCGACGCCTGCAAACCGCGGATCTTCTGTACTCATGATCATTACCCCAAAAACCGGCGCGCATTATGGACTACAGCGCGACAAGTTCGAAGCTTCCAGCTACAAGTAAAGAACTTAGGTGGACTTTCGCAGACTAACGTCCGGCTTTTCTCTGTCTGCTATACGCTCAGGGAAAGGCCGGTGTAGGATGCGCGCCGTTCGGCGTAGGCCGACACCTCTTTTCGTTCCGCACCTTTTGGAACCCGACATAACCATGGCATCGCGTAAATTTGGACTCAACCTGGTGATCGTGCTGGCCATCGCCGCGCTGTTCACCGGTTTCTGGGCGCTGATCAACCGCCCAGTCACCGCTCCCAACTGGCCTGAACAGATCTCCGGGTTTTCCTACTCGCCGTTCCAGCAAGGCCAGTACCCGCAGAAGAATCAGTTTCCGACTGAAGAGCAGATGCGTCAGGACCTTGCGATCATGAGCAAGCTGACAGACAACATCCGTACCTACTCGGTCGATGGCTCCCTGGGCGAAATCCCCAAGCTGGCCGAAGAGTTCGGACTGCGCGTGACCCTGGGGATCTGGATCAGCCCGGACCTTGAACGCAACGAGCGTGAAATCCAGCGTGCCATCGAGATCGCCAATAACTCGCGCAGTGTCGTGCGCGTGGTGGTCGGCAACGAAGCCTTGTTCCGTGACGAAATCACCCCTGAAGCGCTGATTGTGTTGCTGGACCGCGTGCGCGCTGCCGTGAAAGTGCCGGTGACCACTTCCGAGCAATGGCACATCTGGGAAAAGAACCCGCAACTGGCCAAGCACGTCGACCTGATCGCCGCGCACATCCTGCCGTTCTGGGAGTACATCCCGATGGACAAGGCCGGCCAGTACGTACTCGACCGTGCCAAGGATCTGAAGAAAGCCTTCCCGAAAAAGCCGCTGCTGCTGTCGGAAGTTGGCTGGCCGAGTAACGGCCGTATGCGCGGTGGTAATGAATCGTCGCCGGCTGACCAGGCCATTTACCTGCGCACGCTGGTAAACAAGCTTAACCGCCAGGGTTACAACTACTTCGTGATCGAGGCCTTCGATCAGCCGTGGAAAGTCAGTGACGAAGGCTCGGCAGGTGCTTACTGGGGCGTGTTCAACGCCGCGCGCCAGCAGAAATTCAATTTTGAAGGCCCGGTCGTTGCTATCCCGCAATGGCGGGTGCTGGCCATCGGCTCGGTGGTGCTTGCACTGCTGTCCCTGACCCTGTTGATGATCGACGGCTCGGCGCTGCGCCAGCGGGGCCGGACCTTCCTGACCTTTATTGCGTTTCTGTGCGGGTCGGTGCTGGTATGGATCGGCTACGACTACAGCCAGCAATACAGCACCTGGTTCAGCCTGATAGTCGGCGTGTTGCTGGCCCTCGGTGCTCTCGGCGTATTTATCGTGTTGCTGACCGAAGCCCACGAACTGGCGGAAGCGGTATGGACCCACAAGCGCCGGCGTGAATTCCTGCCGGTAGAAGGCGATTCGGACTACCGTCCGAAAGTGTCGATCCACGTGCCGTGCTACAACGAGCCACCGGAGATGGTCAAACAGACCCTCGACGCCCTGGCTGCCCTCGACTATCCGGACTACGAAGTCCTGATCATCGACAACAACACCAAGGACCCGGCGGTATGGGAACCGGTGCGCGACTACTGCGAAACCCTGGGCCCGCGCTTCAAGTTTTTCCACGTCGCACCCCTGGCTGGTTTCAAGGGGGGCGCGTTGAATTATCTGATCCCGCACACCGCCAAGGATGCCGAAGTGATCGCGGTGATCGACTCGGACTACTGCGTGTCACCCAACTGGCTCAAGCACATGGTGCCGCACTTCGCCGATCCGAAAATCGCCGTGGTGCAGTCGCCCCAGGATTACCGCGACCAGAACGAAAGCACCTTCAAGAAGCTCTGCTACGCCGAATACAAAGGCTTCTTCCATATCGGCATGGTTACCCGCAACGACCGTGACGCGATCATCCAGCACGGCACCATGACCATGACCCGTCGCTCGGTGCTTGAGGAACTGGGCTGGGCCGACTGGTGCATCTGTGAAGACGCCGAACTGGGCCTGCGCGTGTTCGAGAAAGGCTTGTCGGCAGCGTACTACCACGACAGCTACGGCAAGGGCCTGATGCCGGATACCTTTATCGACTTCAAGAAACAGCGTTTCCGCTGGGCCTACGGCGCGATCCAGATTATCAAGCGTCACACCGCCAGCCTGATACGTGGCAAAGACACCGAATTGACTCGCGGCCAGCGCTACCACTTCCTCGCGGGCTGGTTGCCGTGGGTAGCGGATGGCATGAACATCTTCTTTACCGTCGGCGCGCTGTTGTGGTCGGCGGCGATGATCATCGTGCCGACACGGGTCGACCCGCCGTTGCTGATTTTCGCAATCCCGCCGTTGGCGTTGTTCGTGTTCAAGGTCGGCAAGATCATCTTCCTCTACCGTCGTGCCGTAGGGGTGAACTTGAAAGATGCGTTCTGCGCGGCCCTGGCCGGGTTGGCGTTGTCCCATACCATCGCCAAGGCGGTGTTGTATGGCTTCTTCACCACCAGCATTCCGTTCTTTCGCACGCCGAAAAACGCGGACAACCATGGCTTCTGGGTAGCGATCTCTGAAGCCCGCGAAGAAATGTTCATCATGCTGCTGCTGTGGGGCGCCGCGCTGGGGATCTACCTGGTGCAGGGCCTGCCAAGCAATGACATTCGCTTCTGGGTCGTGATGTTGCTGGTGCAGTCGCTGCCCTACGTGGCTGCGCTGATCATGGCGTTCTTGTCGTCGCTGCCGAAACCGGCGCCGAAGGCTGAGCCCGCCACGGCTGTGTAAAAACTTGCGCAATGCACTAAACGGCGGCCTCTGGCCGCCGTTTTGCTATAAGATAACGGCCCTTTTGTGAGACTTGGCCTGGCCCAATTCTATGTGGGGGCTGGCTTGCCTGCGATGCAGACGCCGCGGTCTGACAGGCACACCGCAGTGATGCTATCGCAGGCAAGCCAGCTCCCACATTGGAATTGCGTCGCTCCAGGCTCGATATTTCCACATTCGTCCTGCGCCCATCACACGCTTTCCGGAGTTTCCCCATGACGGCCCATGCCGACCTTTCGCCGACCCTTCAACTGGCCATCGACCTGATCCGTCGCCCCTCGGTCACGCCGATCGATGCCGATTGCCAGAAGCTGATGATGCAGCGCCTGGGCGACGCCGGTTTTGCGCTTGAACCGATGCGTATCGAAGACGTAGACAATTTCTGGGCCACCCACGGCAAGCACGAAGGCCCGGTGCTGTGCTTCGCCGGCCATACCGACGTGGTGCCGACCGGCCCGGTGCAGGCCTGGCAGAACGACCCATTCGACGCCTTGATCGATGAAAACGGCATGCTTTGCGGCCGTGGCGCGGCAGACATGAAAGGCAGCCTGGCGGCGATGCTGGTGGCGGCGGAACGCTTTGTCACCGACTACCCGGACCACAAGGGCTCGGTCGCCTTCCTGATCACCAGCGACGAAGAAGGCCCGGCGCATCACGGCACCAAGGCCGTAATCGAACGCCTGGCTGCACGCAAGGAACGCCTGGACTGGTGCATCGTCGGCGAACCGTCGAGCACCACCCTGGTGGGCGATGTGGTCAAGAACGGCCGTCGTGGCTCCCTCGGTGCCACCTTGACCGTACGCGGCGTACAGGGCCACGTGGCTTACCCGCACCTGGCGAAGAACCCGATCCACCTGGCTGCAGCGGCTCTGGCCGAGTTGGCTGCCGAGCATTGGGATGACGGCAACGCCTTCTTCCCGCCGACCAGCTTCCAGATTTCCAACCTCAACTCCGGCACCGGCGCCACCAACGTGATCCCCGGCGACCTGACGGCGGTGTTCAACTTCCGCTTCTCGACCGAATCCACCGTCGAGGGCCTGCAACAGCGGGTCGCGGCCATCCTGGATAAACATGGCCTGGACTGGCATGTGGATTGGGCGCTGTCGGGCCTGCCGTTCCTCACCGAGCCGGGTGCGCTGCTGGATGCAGTATCTGCCAGTATCAAGGCGATCACCGGGCGTGAGACCAAGGCGTCCACCAGCGGCGGTACTTCCGATGGGCGCTTTATCGCCACGCTGGGCACCCAGGTGGTCGAGCTGGGCCCGGTCAACGCGACCATCCACCAGGTCAACGAACGCATCCTGGCCAGCGACCTCGATGTGCTGACCGAAATCTATTACCAGACCCTGATCAAGTTGCTCGCCTGATGCTTGCCTGCCCCATTTGCAGCGCACCGCTCAACGCGGTGGACAATGGCGTGGCGTGCCCGGTCGGGCACCGTTTCGACCGTGCGCGCCAGGGCTACCTGAACCTGTTGCCGGTGCAGCACAAGAACAGCCGTGACCCGGGCGATAACCTGGCCATGGTCGAGGCACGCCGTGACTTCCTCAACGCCGGGCACTACGCCCCGGTGGCCAAGCGCCTGGCCGAGCTGGCCGCCGAGCGCGCACCGCAGCGCTGGGTCGACATCGGCTGTGGCGAGGGTTACTACACCGCGCAAATTGCCGAGGCGCTGCCCGACGCTGATGGCTATGCCCTGGATATATCCAAGGAAGCGGTCAAGCGCGCGTGCAAACGCAACCCGGCGCTGACCTGGTTGATCGCCAGCATGGCCCGAGTACCCTTGGCCGATGCCAGCTGCCAGTTCCTCGCGAGCGTGTTCAGCCCGTTGGACTGGCAAGAAGCCAAGCGCCTGCTCAGCCCCGGCGGCGGCTTGATGAAGGTCGGCCCGACCAGCGGCCACTTGATGGAACTGCGCGAGCGCCTGTACGACGAAGTGCGCGAGTACACCGATGATAAACACCTGGCCCTGGTGCCGGAGGGCATGAGCCTGGCGCACAGTGAAACCCTTGAGTTCACCCTGAGCCTGGCCGAGCCTGCCGACCGCGCCAACCTGCTGGCCATGACGCCTCATGGCTGGCGGGCCAGTGCCGAGCGCCGCGCCGAAGTGATCGAGGCGGCCGAGCCGCTGCAGGTCACGGTGTCGATGCGCTACGATTATTTCGTGCTTCAATAGCTGACTTTACAAATATCCGCGAATGGATTTTCGAATCCCGCAACGAGGAACATCCATGCGCCAACCCGATATCGAGATTTACCTGAAAGACGCCGACGTCGATCACAAGGCCATCGCCGCCTGGCTGGGCGCCGCCCTGGGCCCTTGCTCCGACTGGGTCCAGAGAGGCCAGACCTACAAGTGCAAGGCCGGCAGCGTGCCAGTTACCTGGCTACCCAAGGCTGTAGGCAAATGGAACAGCCTGTACCTGGAAAGCGACCAGACCCCGTGGGACGACGACATCGCCTGCGCCCGCGCCGCGTTTGCCGCATTGAATGTTGAAGTGCGCTGCGCACCGGGGACGTGGGTTGAGGAAGAAGGCGAGGAAAGTGCCGATACCTGGATTCGCATCAGCGTAGACGGTGAAGAGCAGATCACCTGGAAGACCACCTGATCCTGATCTGTAAACCCAATCAAAAGTGTGGGAGGGGGCTTGCTCCCTCCCACATTGGTTCAGTGCTGAACTTACAAACCGACCACATCCTCTGCCTGCAAGCCCTTCTCCCCCGTGACCACGGCGTATTCCACCTGCTGGCCTTCGGCCAACGAGCGGTGGCCTTCACCGCGAATGGCGCGGTAGTGCACAAACACGTCCTTGCCGTCTTCACGCTGGATAAAGCCGTAGCCCTTTGCATCGTTGAACCACTTCACATTGCCGGTTTCGCGCGTTGCCATCTGTTCACTCCCACTGGTTTTTTATTGTTGAGTCGCACGTATTGAACTGCCGAGTATAAGACAGGCTCAAAAACCATCAACTCAAGTTTACATCGCTGCTTTTTTGCCGATTTTCGGTGAATACGGCACACTACCTGCCCGAGCATCTGCTCGGTTTTTTCCACTTGAAGCAGTTCGCCTATGACCCGCTCCCCGTTCCGCCGTCTGGTGTTTGGCACCTTGCGCCGACTGTTGTACCTCTGGGTTCGCTCGGAGACGATCAACCAGTCGTCCCTCACCCTTAACCTGGACCGCAGCCGGCCGGTTTTCTACGTCCTGCAATCACCCTCCCTCACCGAGTTGGCGGTGGTCGATGCCGAGTGCACCAAGGCCGGCTTGCCGCGCCCGGTGCTGCCAGTGTCGGTAGGCCCATTGATGGAGCCCGCGGCGTTCTTCTATCTCACGCCGGATCCGGATTGGCTCGGCCGCCAGGACAAGCGCGGTGCACCGCCCACCCTGACACGCCTGGTCAATACCCTCACCGAGCACGCCGAAGAGAATGCACAAATCATTCCCGTCAGCGTGTTCTGGGGTCAGTCTCCTGCAAGCGAGTCCAGCCCGTGGAAACTGCTGTTTGCCGACAGTTGGGCGGTGACCGGGCGTCTGCGCCGGTTGCTGAGCATCCTGATCCTGGGGCGCAAGACCCGCGTGCAATTCTCCGCGCCAATCAACCTGCGTGAATTGATCGAGCACAATAAAGGTCACGAACGCACCGTGCGCATGGCCCAGCGCATCCTGCGCGTGCACTTTCGTAACCTGAAGACGGCAGTGATCGGTCCCGACCTGTCTCACCGCCGTAACCTGGTGAAGGGGCTGGTGAATATGCCGCTGGTGCGCCAGGCCATTTTTGATGAAGCCGAACGAGAAAAAATCTCTGCGGAAAAAGCCAAGGCCCTGGCGCTGCGCTACGGCAACGAGATTGCCTCGGACTACACCTACACCGCGATCCGTTTTCTGGAAGTGGTGCTGAGCTGGTTCTGGAACAAGATCTACGACGGTATCAAGGTCAATAACATCGAAGGCGTGCAGAAGGTGGCCCAAGGCTACGAGGTGATCTATGTGCCTTGCCACCGCAGCCACATCGACTACCTGCTGCTGTCGTACCTGCTGTTCAAGAACGGCCTGACCCCGCCGCACATCGCGGCCGGTATCAACCTCAACATGCCAGTGATCGGCAGCCTGCTGCGCCGTGGCGGTGCGTTCTTCATGCGCCGCACCTTCAAGGGCAACCCGCTGTACACCTCGGTGTTCAATGAATACCTGCACACCCTGTTCACCAAGGGGTTCCCGGTGGAGTACTTCGTCGAAGGCGGCCGCTCGCGCACGGGGCGCATGCTGCAACCGAAAACCGGGATGCTGGCGATTACCCTGCGTAGCTTCCTGCGCTCCTCGCGTATGCCGATCGTGTTCGTGCCGGTGTATATCGGCTATGAACGCGTGCTCGAAGGCCGCACCTACCTCGGCGAATTGCGGGGCGCGAGCAAGAAGAAAGAGTCGATCTTCGATATTTTCAAAGTGGTCGGCGCCCTCAAGCAGCGCTTCGGCCAGGTCGCGGTCAACTTCGGTGAGCCGATCAAGCTGGCCGAATTTCTCGACGCCGAGCAACCGGACTGGCGCGCCCAGGAACTGGGCCCGAACTACAAGCCGGCGTGGCTCAACGAAACCACCAACCGCCTTGGCGAGCAGGTGGCGCGGCACTTGAACGAAGCCGCGGCGATCAACCCGGTGAACCTGGTGGCCCTGGCCCTGCTGTCGACCACACGCCTGGCCCTGGATGAACAAGCCATGGCGCGCCAGCTCGACCTGTACCTGGCGCTGCTGCGTCGCGTGCCCTACTCGCCCCACACGACCTTGCCGGAGGGCGATGGCCTGGCGCTGATCAAGCACGTCAAGGACATGAAGCTGCTGTCGGAACAAAGCGACGCCTTGGGCAAGATTGTCTACCTGGACGAACAGAACGCCGTCCTGATGACCTACTACCGCAACAACGTGCTGCATATCTTCGCCCTGCCGGCGTTGCTGGCGAGCTTCTTCCAGAGCAGCTCGCGGATGAGCCGCGAACAGATCCTGCGCTACACCCGTGCGCTCTACCCGTACCTGCAATCGGAGCTGTTTATCCGCTGGTCGCTGGAAGAGTTGGACACCGTGGTCGACCAGTGGCTGGACGCGTTTGTCGAACAAGGCCTGCTGCGCTTCGAAAACGCTGTGTACCTGCGCCCGGCGCCGAGTTCGCGACAATTTGTGCTGTTGACGCTGTTGTCCAAGAGCATCGCCCAGACCCTGCAACGGTTCTACATGGCGATATCGCTGCTGCTCAACAGCGGCCAGAACAGCATCAGCGCCGAAGAACTGGAAGACCTGTGCACGATCATGGCCCAGCGCCTATCAATCCTGCACGGTCTCAACGCCCCGGAATTCTTCGACAAGAGTCTTTTCCGACATTTTATTCAGACGTTGCTGGAGCAAGATGTGCTGCGTCGCGATGAAGCCGGCAAGCTGGGCTATCACGACCTGCTCGGCGAACTGGCTGAAGGCGCCGCCAAACGCGTGCTGCCGGCCGATATTCGCCTGTCGATCCGCCAGGTGGCCTTGCACCGCGTAGATGGCGCAGCCGAAGCGCTGGCGCAAGCAGAAGCGGTCACACCTGAACAAAGCCGTTAGATTGACTGAGGCGCCGGGCGGATTCCGGCGCCGTTGAAAAGGAGCTGCACCATGAAAAAGATCATTCTCCTGGGCCTGACCGCCCTGCTCGGAGCCTGCCAATCAATGACCCCAACCCCAAAAGCCAGCCTCGACGGCGAAGTGTTCTATCTGCAACGTATTGCCCTGCCGCCTGCTGCCACCTTGAGCGTCAGCCTGCAAGATGTGTCCCTCATGGACGCCCCGGCCGTGACCCTCGCCGAACAGAAAGGCCCGGTCAAAGGCCAGGTGCCTCTGCCGTTTCACCTGAGCTATGACCCGGCCCAGGTCAAGCCAGGCCATACTTACTCGGTCAGCGCTCGCATCGAATTGGATGGCAAGCTACTGTTTATCACTACAGAGCGGCACGCCGTGCAACTCAATGGCCAGGATCCACAACCGTTGCGCCTGCGGGTTGATGCAGTCGCACACTGAACATTCCACGTCATAAGGAAGCGCCCATGCTCCGCAAATCTCTTCGCCTCACCGCCCTGTGTGCCGGCTTGCTGTTCGGTGCCAACGCCATGGCCCTGGACCTTGGCAGCCTGTCCCAGGGCGACGCCAGCGGCGGCCTCAAGGATGCCTTGACCCAAGGTGCGCAGATTGCCGTCAAACAACTGGGCAAGCCCGGTGGTTTCAGCAACAACCCGGAAGTAAAAATCGGCCTGCCGGGCAAGCTCGGCAAAGTCGCCGACAAACTGAAAATGTTCGGCATGGGTGACCAGGTCACGCAGCTGGAAACCAGCATGAACGCAGCGGCTGAAACCGCCGTGACCCAGGCCCAGCCGATTCTGGTCAATGCGGTGAAAAACATGAGCGTGACCGACGCCAAGGGCATTCTCAGCGGTGGTCAGGACTCTGCCACCCAATACCTGAACAAAAGCAGCCGAGAGGAAATCCGCGCCAAGTTCCTGCCCATCGTCAAGGCCGCTACCGACAAGGTCGGCGTGGCTCAGCAGTACAACGCCCTGGCCGGCAAGGCCGCGGCCTTCGGCGCCGTGGATGCCAAGAGCGCCAACGTCGAAAACTACGTGACCGAGCAAGCGCTGGATGGTTTGTTCAAGATGATTGCGCAGCAGGAAGAGACGATTCGCAAGAATCCGGCGGCGGCTGCCACCAGTTTGGCAAAGAAGGTGTTTGGAGCGCTGTAACCCCGCACTACGACCCTACTGCGCAAAGGCCGCTGGTAACGGGCCTTGGCGCAGTTGTTTCAGGCCAAGCCTGTCACGGGTTTAACGAAACAGCGGATACAAAGGTCTGCTGGGTGATTGATACCCGTTGACCGGTTGTTGATGCAGGTATGACGGGTTGTGATACCTGGTGGGTTGGGCATAGCTAAAATGCGGGCGGTGATAATGACCTGAACTGCCATGATGAGGTCTATACGGTTGGGTAACCGCGAAATCATTTCGCGGCGCATGATTACCCAGCAAGGCCCCGAGAAAAGCCCCTTTGAAAGCCGCAATCGCATTAAAGAACGACATGTAAAACTCCATGAACTCAATGAAAAGGCCTGGCCGCCACATGGCAGTGCCAAGTCCTCTGCCTGTCCGTCAGGCATTGCCTGAGTGGAGTTACAAGGGCAAGCGTTCCATCTGAGCGACTGCGTGTTTGCATCGGTATGTAAATACTGCCCGGTGGGAATCAGGGGATGGCCAGGCACCGGCCTGGCAGAGAAACCCGCAAAAAACACATGTACGGGAAACAGCAAATACCTCGCTACGCTACCTCCTTCCTGACTCTGAACCACGCCGCGTACAACGCCGGCAAAAACAACAGCGTCAATGCCGTAGCCACAATCAACCCGCCCATGATCGCCACAGCCATGGGCCCGAAAAACACGCTGCGCGACAGTGGGATCATCGCCAGTACCGCCGCCAGGGCCGTCAGCACAATCGGACGAAAGCGTCGCACGGTCGCTTCGATAATCGCCTGCCACGGCGCCAGTCCGGCCTTGATGTCCTGCTCGATCTGGTCCACCAGAATGACCGAGTTACGCATGATCATTCCCGACAACGCGATCGTGCCGAGCATGGCGACGAAGCCAAAGGGTTGGCGGAATACCAGCAGGAACAAGGTCACACCGATCAGGCCGAGGGGGGCAGTCAGAAAAACCATCGCCGTGCGTGAGAAACTGCGCAATTGCAGCATCAGCAAAGTCAGCACCACCACGATGAACAGCGGCACGCCGGCCTTCACCGAGTTTTGCCCGCGAGCAGAGTCTTCGACGGTGCCACCCACTTCCAACAGGTAACCGTCCGGCAGTTCGGCACGCACACCTGTGAGCGTCGGCAGGATCTGCTGCACCAAGGTCGCCGGTTGTTCCTTGCCGTAGACATCGGCACGCACGGTCACGGTCGGCAGGCGGTTGCGGTGCCAGATGATGCCTTCTTCGAAACCGTATTCGAGGGTGGCGATCTGCGACAGCGCCACGCTTTTACCATTGTCAGTGGGTACGGCAAGGCTCGGCAGCAGCGACAACTCGGTGCGTTCGTGGACGGTACCGCGCAGGAGGATCTCGATCAATTCGTTGTCCTCCCGGTATTGGCTGACGCTGGAACCGGTCAGGGAACTCTGCAGGAATTTCGACAGGTTGGCAGTACTCACGCCAAGGGCGCGCGCCCGGTCCTGGTCGATATTCAGATACACGATTTTGCTCGGCTCTTCCCAGTCCAGATGCACGTTAACCACGTGGGTGTTTTCGCGCACCTTGGCCGCCACTTTGCGGGCCAGGGCGCGGACCTCTTCGATGTGTTCGCCGGTCACGCGAAACTGCACCGGATAGCCCACGGGCGGGCCATTCTCCAGACGAGTGACCCGCGAGCGCAGCTCGGGGAACTGCTCGTTGAGCGTTTCAATCAGCCAGGTGCGCAGGCTTTCACGCTCCTCGATGGTGTTGGCCAACACCACGAACTGCGCGAAGCTGGCGGCCGGCAGTTGCTGGTCCAGCGGCAGGTAGAACCGCGGCGAGCCGGTGCCCACGTAGGCCACATAGTTTTCGATACCCGCGTGCGCCTTGAGCAATACCTCCAGACGCTTGACCTGCTCGGCGGTGTTGCTCAGGGAGGCGCCTTCGGCCAGTTTCAGGTCGACCATCAGTTCCAGGCGCCCGGAAGCAGGGAAGAACTGCTGCGGTACAAAGCGGAACAACGCGACCGAGCCGATAAACAACAGCAGGGTCAACACGATGACCGTCTTGCGCCGACGTATACACCACTCCACCAAACGTCTTACACGCTGGTAGAAAGGCGTGCCGTAGGGATCCGGGCCGTCGGTGCCGTGCTTGGCCGCGTGAATTTTCGCCAGGTCCGGCAGCAGCTTTTCCCCGAGATACGGTACAAAGACCACGGCAGCCACCCAGGAGGCCAATAAGGCAATGGTCACCACCTGGAAGATCGAGCGGGTGTATTCACCGGTGCTCGACTGCGCAGTGGCAATCGGCAAAAAACCCGCCGCCGTGATCAAGGTACCGGTGAGCATGGGGAATGCTGTGCTGGTCCAGGCGAAGCTCGCAGCCTTGAGCCGGTCGTAGCCCTGCTCCATTTTGATCGCCATCATTTCCACAGCGATGATCGCGTCATCCACCAGCAAACCCAGGGCCAGCACCAGAGCGCCAAGGGAAATCTTGTGCAGGCCGGTGCCCAGGTAATACATGCAGGCAAATGTCATCGCCAGTACCAGCGGGATCGCCAGGGCGACCACCATGCCGGTGCGCACACCGAGGGAGAAAAAACTCACCAGCAATACAATGGCCAATGCCTCGGCGAGCACCTGGACGAATTCGCCGACGCTGGTCTTCACCGCTGCCGGTTGGTCGGACACCTTGCGCAGCTCCATGCCCGCAGGAAGGTTCTTTTGCAGGCGTGCGAATTCACTCTCAAGAGCTTTGCCCAGTACCAGAATATCCCCACCGTCGCGCATGGCCACGGCCAGGCCGATGGCGTCCGCGCCCATATAACGCATGCGCGGTGCCGGTGGGTCGTTGAAGCCCCGATGGATATCGGCCACGTCTCCGATACGAAAGGTGCGATCGCCCACTCGAATCGGGAAGTCGCGAATCTGCTCCACGGTTTTGAAGTTGCCCGACACGCGCAACTGCACACGCTCGCTCGGGGTTTCAAAAAAGCCGGCGGTCGATACGGCATTTTGTTCCTGCAACGCCTGCTGTACTGCGGCCAACGGCAAACCCAGGGTGGCAAGCTTGAGGTTGGACAGTTCGATCCAGATCTTCTCGTCCTGCAGGCCAAGCAACTCGACCTTGCCCACGTCCGGCACCCGTTGCAGCTGAATCTGGATGCGGTCGGCGTAGTCCTTGAGCACCGCATAGTCAAAACCATCGCCGGTCAGGGCGTAGATATTGCCGAAGGTGGTGCCGAACTCGTCGTTGAAAAATGGCCCCTGGATATCCGGTGGCAAGGTTTGGCGGATGTCGCTGATTTTCTTGCGCACCTGGTACCACAACTCAGGAATTTGCGCCGAACGCATCGAGTCGCGGGCGATGAAAGTGACCTGGGATTCGCCAGGGCGCGAGAAAGACACAATGCGCTCGTACTCACCGGTCTCCATCAATTTTTTCTCGATGCGTTCGGTAACTTGGCGCGACACCTCCTGGGCCGTGGCGCCGGGCCAGTTGGTCTTGATCACCATGGCCTTGAAGGTAAAGGGCGGGTCCTCGCTTTGCCCCAGCTTGGTGTAGGACAAGGTGCCGACCACGGCCAGCAGGATCATCAAAAACAGTACGATCTGGCGATTACGCAGCGCCCATTCGGAAAGATTGAAACCCATCGGGATTACTCCTTGGCCGCCAGATTCACGACACGGTTGGAGCGATCCACAGGGCGCACTTGCTGGCCCTCATGCAGCACATGCACGCCTGCGGCGACCACCCAGTCGGTGGGAGCCAAGCCTTCGAGCACCGGCACGTTTTTTTCACCGAACGCACCAATGCGCACCGTCGTACGCTCAAGGGTGTTGTCCGGCTTTACCCGCCAGACGAAGGACGCGCCGTTCTCTGCGCTGAGGGCAGACAGCGGTACCGAGAGCGCAATGACGCCGTCGGTTTGTATGAATACGCGCGCGCTCTGGCCCAGTTCGGCAGGGACTTTACCGCCGGTGAAGGCTACACGGGCGGCGAAGGTGCGGGATTTCGGGTCGGCTGCGGGTGACAGTTCACGGATGCGTCCGGCGAAGCGCTGTTCGGGCTGGCTCCACAACTCTACCGACACCGGCTGGCCGACCTTGAAGCGGCCGAAGCCTTGCTCGGGCAGGCTGATCAGCACTTCGCGCTCACCATCGGTGGCCAGGGTAAACACGGTCTGGCCCGCCGAGACCACTTGGCCGACTTCGACAGCACGCTTGGCGACCACGCCGTCCTGGGGCGCGCGCAGCACAGCATAGCCGGCCTGGTTGCTCGACACGTCGAACTCGGCCTTGATCTGCTTCAGGCGCGCTTCACCTGCTCGGTAGAGGTTTTCGGCGTTGTCGTACTGCGAGCGGCTGACCATCTGACGGTCCATCAGGGTCTTGTAGCGATCGCGCTCAGCGCGCACCAGGTTCAGATTGGCCTCAGCGCCGGCCACTTGGGCACGGCTGGCTTCCAGTTGCAGGCGCACATCCTGGGGGTCAAGTTCAGCCAGTGGCTGGTTGGCCTTGACCCGCTCGCCCTCTTCCACCAGCCGCTTGCTGACTTTGCCGCCGATGCGAAAGGCCAGGTCCGGCTCATAACGGGCACGTACTTCACCGGGGTAGCTGTCCATTGCCTGTGCCGAGGGCTGCGGTTGCACCACCATGGCGGGGCGGACGGTGGCCTGGGTCGCTTCTTCATGGCCGCAGGCGGCCAATAAAAAGACCAGGCTGACAGGCAAAGCAAGGGGCAGGAACGCGCTGCGCATGCTGAAGGACCTTTCGCAAATGGAGCTTGGAATAATTATACTGGCCGGTATGTTATTAATACCAAACTCGCCAGTCCAGTATTAAAGGTGAAAATGTCCGACAATCCTGTGAACACCGCCAGCCCCGGGCGTCCCAAGGACATGGCAAAACGCCAGGCAATCCTCGAAGCCGCGAAATCCCTGTTCCTGGGCAATGGCTACGCGAACACCAGCATGGATGCCGTCGCGCTTGCGGCGGGCGTCTCGAAACTCACCGTCTACAGCCACTTCACCGATAAAGAGACGTTGTTCACCGCGGCGGTAGTGGCCAAATGTGAAGAGCAATTGCCGGTGATGTATTTCGAGCTCCCCGAAGGCATGCCCGTAGAGACGGTATTGCTGAACATCGCACGGGGCTTTCATCGGCTGATCAACAGCGAGGAGTCGGTGAACCTGCATCGCCTGATGATGACCACCGGCAATCAGGACGTGAAGCTCTCGCGGATCTTCTTCGAAGCCGGCCCCATGCGCATGTTGCAAGGCATGGAGCGCCTGCTCGGCAAGATCGACCAGAGCGGTGCCTTACACATCGACAACCCCTTCAAAGCGGCGGAGCACTTCTTTTGCCTGCTCAAGGGCACCGCGAACTTTCGCCTGTTGTACGGCTGCGGCGGGCAACTGAGCGCAGAAGAGGCAGAAGAACATGTGCAGGACGTGGTGAAGTTGTTTATGCGGGCCTATCGCAGCCCGGTCTCGACAACAGCGTAGGGTGCAGCAACCGACCGTAACCATCGGGAGCAAGCCCCCTCCCACATTTGGATCTCGCAGCATCACGAATATGAGTGCTGTTGCTTGCAGCTTATGGCTTGAGCGCTTTCTTGGGATAAATATCGTAGCGGCTGGACTTGCCATCCAACGCATGACTCGGCTTGGGCCCGTCAATGCACGGCGCCTTGCGCGGGCGCTTGACCACCACACGGTGGCTGGCCAAAGCCAGGGCGGCAGCGAGCAAGGCCGGTGCATCCGGATCATCGCCCACCAACGGTCGAAACAGGCGCATTTCCTTCTTCACCAGGGCGGTTTTCTCACGGTGTGGAAACATCGGGTCCAGGTAGATCACCTGGGGCGGCTCGCCCTCCCAATTGAGCATCACATCGATGGAGTTGCCCTTGAGCAGCTTCATGCGCGCCACAATCGGTGCCACTTCAAAATCCTGCGCAGCGCGTGCCAGGCCGTCTTCGAGCAAGGCACCGATCAACGGCTGGCGTTCGATCAGGCTCATCTCGCACCCCAGGCTGGCCAATACGAACGCGTCCTTGCCCAACCCGGCCGTGGCGTCCAGCACCTTGGGCCGTACGCCTTGGGCGATGCCCACGGCCTTGGCGATCATTTGCCCACTGCCACCGCCATATAAACGCCGATGTGCCGCGCCGCCTTCGACAAAGTCGACCCGCACCGGCCCCGGCGCATCGGGCCCAAGCTGCTGCAATTGCAGGCCCTGCTCGCCCACTTGCAGGGAAAAATCCGCATCCGCCACCTGTAAAGGCAAGCCCAGCAGCGAAGCCCACTGCTCGGCGCAGGCCTGGAAACTGTCGGCCAACGCCTCGACTTGGATGCGGCTGGCCGCTGGTTGTTCGTTCATCAATCGCTACGCTCAAAAATATTAAGGATCGGCAAACAGCGGCCGATAAAAACAGCAGTCAGGTATTTTGCCAGAGCTGAGCGTCGACCGAGAAAAATGTCAGACATTCTTCCCCTAACCATCGGTGTACTGCCGACCCACAACCACTACGGCCTGCGCAATACTCAAGCGCTGGCCGGGGTGAGTCATGTGTGGCAGGACTTCTTCGCCCGGGCGCTGGCCGAACAGCTCGGTGAAACGCCGCAGGCACTGGCCGCCAAGGCGCCTGCACCTGCCGACCCTTCGGTCGAACCCGGCGAAGGCGCCGACATGCTCTCGCAGATCCTCACCCAGCGTGAGTGTGACGTGAAAGACACCGAGATCGCCCCGCCTGAGCCGCTGTTCCTGCCGATTGCCGAATTCGAAACCGAGTTGCTGCCACCGGCGCCGATACCCTTCCCGGAAGAAGAACTCGTCGCCCAGCAGCGCCAGCAGGACTTCGACAGCGGTTGGGTCCGCCCGATTGTGCTGAACGCTGGCCAACCACTACCAGAGCCCGGCCCGGCCCCCGAGCCACGCACACTGCACTTGCCGATTGCCGAGTTCGAACTGGACCTGTTGCCACCGGCTGCCGAGCCATACCCCGAAGAAGAATTGATGGCGCAACAGAAGGCGCTGGATTTCGACTACTACTGGGCGCGCCCACTGGTGACCCACAACCTGCGCCTGGCCGCTTAAGCCTCAGCGACACACCCACCATCGCCCCATATCCAGGTGAAAATGGTTGCGGTGAGCAGCGTTGTAATCCGGGCTCAGCACCACGTTGAAATCATCACAGGCACCATCGCGCACCAAGCGCAGGAAACGCGCACTGTCGCCCTCCCCCGGCCAATCCTTCAACACGCTGATGCTGCGCCCGTCCGCCAGACGAAAACCGGAGATATCCAAGGCATTGGCCGAGGCATGTTGGCTCAGGCGCCCGTCGGCACGGTTGTAAACATTACGGCAGGCAAAGCTGCCCAAATGCTCGACCCGACTCACCGCCTGGCCGAACACTGCCTGGGCCGCCGGTTGCAGGCTGTGACGCTCGAACAACGCGAACGCCACAGCCAGGGGGCAACTGGCCAGAAAGCTGCTGCTCAGAGCCACCTCAGCGCCCTGCACACGCAGGACATTGCGCAACGGGCACGCCGCATCGGCAGCGGTATCCGCCTGACGGCTGACCCGCAGGCCGGAGGTTTTCAAGACTTGGTCACACAGCGCCGGATCATCCTGCAAACGGCTGAGCTTGTAGCGCGTGAGCAGGTTGGGACTGGCGCGCACATCCAGGGGTGCCCAGGGGTTCCACTCAGCCGGCATCGGCACCCAGCCACGCCAGACGCCCAGCGCGAAAGCGCCCGCCAGCAGCAACAGCAGGCCCAGCACTTTTATCGAACCCACGGCTCAATCCTTGAAAAATCGGATGTCTAGGGGGCGTTCTCAATTAGTTTCCCCGCCGGGGAAACTAATTGAGAACGCCCCCTAGAGTAACCCCAGTTGCTGCGCAACGGGCTCTCGATGCAGGGTGGGCAGCGGCGGCAGGCCGGGCAGGCGCGCCATCAGCTGTGCATGAAAGCGCAACGCCAGTTGTGCCGCGAGGCGGTTGTCCGAGGTGTGCAGGAATATGTACGGCGTGCGTCCCTCTTCGATCCAACTGGCGATCTTTTCCACCCATGGGATCAGGAACGGGTCATTGGCCTCCAGATCCGGATGCCCGATGAAGCGCACCTGGGGAAACCGGGTCAGCGCCGCCGGGCGCGGTGGCACCCTGGGCTTTTTGGATTGGGCGTGCAGCACTGCCGCCGAGGTTGACGTACAACTGAACAGGGCGCGAGGGTCGAGGCAGATGCGCTCGACGCCACGATCGCGCAACAGGCGGTTGAGCATACGCTCGGCGTCTCCCTTGGCGAAGAACTGCTCGTGCCGGACTTCCACGGCCAATGGACGATCAATGCCATCGAGGAAACCGGCCAGTTCGGCCAGGCGCTGCGGGGTAAACCCTTTTGAGAGCTGCAGCCACAGCGGTGAAACGCGCTCACCCAAAGGGCTCATCAAACTGACAAAACTCTCTGCCGCAGGCAATTGCTCGCGCAAGTCACCCGCATGGCTGATATCCCCTGGGAATTTGGCGGTGAAGCGAAAGTCAGCCGGCATGATCTCGGCCCAGCGCTGCACGGTAGCGGCCGAAGGTCGAGCATAAAACGTGGTATTGCCTTCAACCGCATTGAAGACTTGAGAATAGAGCCCGAGGTAATCGCTGGAACGCGCCTCCACCGGGTACAGGTACTCACGCCAGGCGTTTTCACTCCAGGACGGGCAACCAATGTAATAAGGCAAACCCATCAGATATGAATGTCGAGACCCAGCACTTCCATATCCCATTCGACAAAGCCGGCGGTGGTCAGGTAACTGGCCAGGGCGGTGGCAACGCTTTTGCTCATGGAGCGGGGGAAGACCATGTCTTGCTGGCGGGCAGGAACGCCGCTGATACGTGCGCTCCCGGCCCCCTTGGCGCTGGAGGGCGAATCAGCGTGGACTTCAATGAAGTCCGGCGAATCCTCCACGGACTCGTCTACCGTCACGTTCGCCTTGCGTGGCTTACGTTTGAGAGGGTAGGACTGTGAGGAGAAGCCGTCTATACGCATACATGCAGACTCGGTATCAATGATGGCAATTTAGCGGCACTTTCCGTAGTGCGCAAATGCTCTGGTGATAACTAGAACACATAATTTGTAAAAGGTTTAAAAACCGCGGCAAATTCTGACGATTGGCGAAATTTGCCACCGAATGCCCACATTTTTGGCGTCAAATAATTCCGCGCTCGGCCTTTGTCTGCGCCACTTTGTCGCGCAGGTAAACCGGTGCCGCTTGATCCGCCGGGATCGCCTCACCGCGTTCGAATGCAAAACGTGCCAACGCCAGCAGATCTTCGGCATGAGGCAACATCGCAGCGTCCTGCCCTACCAAATGCACGTCGATGCGTTCGCCATAACCCCAGCCGGTGCCGGCACCGAACCACTCACCGCTGGCATCAGCCGGCAACCCTGCCGCTTCTGGCGGCTGCACTGCCTCCACGCCCACCAGACGCATTTCACCGGCAGTTTCGCGGTAGCAGCCCCAATAGACTTCATCCATCCGCGCATCAATCGCCGCGGCCACTTGCGTGGCGCCGCGTTCACGCAGTGCGCGCTGGGCCAGCACGGCAAGGTTGGACACCGGTAACACCGGGCGCTCCAACGCAAACGCCAGGCCCTGCACCACGCCAATGGCAATGCGCACACCAGTAAAGGCACCGGGGCCGCGACCAAAGGCGATGGCATCCACGGCAGCCAGGGTGATACCGGCGTCTTCGAGCAACTGCTTGATCATCGGCAGCAACTTCTGCGCGTGCAGGCGCGGGATCACCTCGTAGTGGCTCGTTACCTTGCCATCGTGCAGCAAGGCAACGGAGCAAGCTTCAGTCGCGGTGTCCAGGGCCAGCAGGGTGCTCATCGGTGTGGGTGTCCAAATCGGGAAAAAAGTGCGCCAGTATAAACAACAACGGCCCGCAAGCGGGCCGTTGTACGCAAAGCTGATGGCGGGATCAGCTCAGTGCTTGCATCACCTTGGCGGTAATGGCTTCTACCGAACCCACGCCAGGGATATGGCTGTACTTCGGCTTGCCTTGGGCAGCGGACAACTTCTGGTAGAAGTCCACCAGTGGCTTGGTCTGGGAGTGATAGACCGACAGGCGATGACGCACGGTTTCTTCGGTGTCGTCTTTACGCTGCACCAGGTCTTCACCGGTGACATCGTCCTTGCCTGCCACTTTTGGCGGGTTGTAGACGATGTGGTAAACGCGGCCCGAGCCTTCGTGAACGCGACGACCGGCAATACGCTGGACGATTTCTTCGTCTTCTACGGCGATTTCAACCACCGCATCCAACTCAACACCCGCCTTCACCAAGGCTTCAGCCTGGGGAATGGTGCGAGGGAAACCGTCGAACAGGAAGCCGTTCTTGCAATCTTCCTGGCTGATGCGTTCCTTGACCAGGTTGATGATCAGATCATCGGAGACCAGGCCGCCGCTGTCCATCACGCTCTTGGCGATCAGGCCCAGCTCGGTGCCGGCTTTGACAGCAGCACGCAGCATGTCGCCGGTGGAGATTTGTGGAATGCCGAATTTTTCAGTGATGAACTTTGCCTGAGTACCTTTACCGGCCCCGGGAGCTCCCAGCAGAATGACGCGCATCGATGTGCTCCTCAATTTTTTATAGAGATGACGCTCGGATTCGCCGCGTGGGGCCAATCTCGTAAAAATATGGGTCCAGGCCGATCAAACGGCCAAAGGCTGATCAAGATACACAGCGGGCCCTCACCATACAAGCCGCCAAAAGTAGGAGAAACCCGCACCCGGCATACGTCAGCGACAGGGTGTGCCTGAGCGCAACCCACCTCCTCAAACAACGACCGCCCTTTTCAGGGCGGTCGTCGTGGTTGATCCGCAAGCCGTTGAGAACACGCAAGAAACCTCAACCGGTGTTGCGCAAACCGGCGGCAATACCGGCCACGGACACCAGCAGCGCCTGTTCCAGAGGGCTGTCTTGCGCCGCCTCTTGCCGACGAGACCGCGCCAGCAACTCGGCCTGCAACAGGTGCAACGGGTCGAGGTAGGTGTTGCGCAGGCGGATGAACTCCAGGGTGTCAGGGCTATGGGCCAGCAACTGCGACTGACCGGTCAAGCCAAGCACCACATTACAGGCCTGCGACAATAGGTCGCGTAAATGCGCACCCAATGGCAGCAGGTCTGGCTGCACCAGGCGCTCGTCATAAAGACGGGCGATATCGGCATCGGCCTTGGCCAGCACCATTTCCAGCATGTCGATGCGCGTGCGGAAAAACGGCCACTGTTCACGCATCTGCGCCAGCAACTCACCTTCCCCCCGCTCCAGCGCCTTGCTCAATGCCGCCTCCCAGCCGAGCCAGGCAGGCAGCATCAGGCGCGTCTGGGTCCAGCCGAAGATCCACGGGATCGCGCGCAAGCTTTCAATCCCACCTGCGCGACGCTTGGCCGGGCGGCTGCCCAGGGGCAAACGGCCCAACTCCTGCTCCGGCGTGGACTGGCGAAAATACTCGACGAACTGCGGATTTTCCCGCACCACGGCGCGGTAAGCGCTGACACCGTCTGCCGCCAATTCGTCCATCAAGTGACGCCAGGCAGGCTCCGGTGGTGGCGGCGGCAGCAGTGTCGCTTCCAGCACGGCGGCCAGGTAGAGGTTGAGGTTCTGCTCGGCGATATCCGGCAGGCCGAATTTGAAGCGGATCATCTCGCCTTGTTCCGTGGTGCGGAAACGCCCTGCCACCGAGCCCGGCGGCTGCGACAGGATCGCCGCGTGGGCCGGGCCGCCGCCACGACCAACGGTGCCACCACGACCATGGAACAACAGCAGTTCCACCTGCTGTTCGCGGCAGATATCGACCAGACGCTCCTGCGCCCGGTATTGCGCCCAGGCGGCGGCGGTAGTGCCTGCGTCCTTGGCCGAGTCGGAGTAGCCGATCATCACTTCCTGAGGCCCCTGCAACCGCGCGCGATAACCCGGCAGTTGCAACAGCCGCTCCATCACCGGCCCGGCGTTATCCAGGTCAGCCAGCGTTTCGAACAACGGCACCACACGCATCGGTCGTTGTACGCCCGACTCTTTCAACAGCAACTGCACCGCCAGCACATCCGAGGCGGCACCCGCCATGGAGATAACATACGAGCCCAATGAGGCAGCCGGTGCGGCGGCGATTTCCTTGCAGGTATTCAATACCTCGGCAGTGTCCGCCGAGGGTTTGAAGTAACCCGGCAGCAATGGCCGCCGATTGGTCAGTTCCTGGGTCAGGAAGCTGATACGCGCATCCTCATCCCAGTCCTCATAACGCCCCAGGCCCAGGTAATCGGTGATTTCGGTCATGGCCGCCGAGTGACGGCTGGAGTCCTGACGCACATCCAGGCGCACCAGGAACAGCCCGAAGGTCACCGCACGGCGCAAGCAGTCGAGCAGCGGCCCATCGGCGATCACGCCCATACCGCATTCATGCAGGGACTGGTAGCACAACTCCAGTGGGTCCAGCAGGTCGCGGTTGTTCTGCAACACTTCGGCAGGCGCCGGGGTGCTGGCCGTCAACGAAGCGTGAGCCCACTGGCGCGTGGCACGCAGGCGTTCGCGCAGTTGCTTGAGCAAGGCGCGATAGGGTTCGACGCTGTCGCCGACCTTGGCTTGCAACGCCGGGCTGGCCTGTTGCATCGACAGCTCGGAGGCCAGCTGATCGATGTCGCGCAAGTACAAATCCGCTGCCATCCAGCGCGCCAACAACAGCACCTCGCGGGTAACCGGCGCGGTGACATTGGGGTTGCCGTCACGATCGCCGCCCATCCACGAGGCAAAGCGAATCGGCGCAGCCTCCAGGGGCAGGCGCAAGCCGGTAGCAGCGTGCAGGGCCTGGTCAGCCTTGCGCAGGTAATTGGGAATGGCGTGCCACAGCGAATGTTCGATCACCGCAAAGCCCCACTTGGCTTCGTCCACCGGGGTGGGCCGGATGCGGCGAATTTCTTCGGTGTGCCAGGCTTCGGCGATCAGCCGTTGCAAGCGTTCGCGGATCTGCTCGCGTTCGGCGTTGGTAAGGTCACGGTGGTCCTGGAGGGCCAGTTGCGCGGCGATGGCATCGTATTTCTGGATCAGGGTACGGCGAGCCACTTCGGTGGGGTGGGCGGTGAGCACCAGCTCGATCTCCAACCGTGCCAACTGCCGGGCCAGGGATTCATGGCTGTGCCCTTCGCTTTTCAGGCGCGCCAGCAACTCCGGCAACACCCGGGACTCAAAAGGCGCTGGTTGCGATTCATCGCGCCGATGAATCAGTTGATATTGTTCGGCAATGTTGGCCAGGTTGAGGAACTGGTTAAAGGCCCGGGCAACAGGCAGCAACTCGTCCTCTTGCAACTGATTCAAGCTGGCACTCAGTTCGTCGCCGGCCGCCTTGTCCGAGACGGCGCCGCGGCGGTCAGCCTTGGCGCCTTTGCGGATTTGCTCGATCTTGTCGAGAAAGTCATCGCCGTACTGCTCTCGAATGGTGTTGCCCAACAGTTCACCCAGCAGGTGAACATCCTCACGCAAGCGTGCATCGATATCACTCATCAGCCAATCTCCAGCCAGAAATCCGGGACGCGCAGGTGTTCCAGAGTGCCGTCGGCGTCGGTTTCTGACAAGGCCGAACGCAAACGACTTTAAACCTTGTGGCTTAAAGCTAGTCTCAAGCATGAGCCGTCGCGTTATTCACGCAGGCGGCTGGTCACTCATCACCGCCTGCCAACGCAGGCTTATTGAGGTAGCCATGAAAATTCGAGAACTGGCCCAGCATTGGGAAGAAACCGCCAAGGGTCGCCTGACCAAGACTGAGTACGCGATTCATCTGGATGTGGAATCTGCCGCAAGGCTGGCCGCCATTGCCGAGATGTACCCCAAGCGCCACGTCGAAGAACTGCTCGGCGAGCTGATCGGCGCCGCCCTTGAAGAGCTGGAAGAAAGCTTTCCCTATATCAAGGGCGACCAAGTGATTGCCACCGATGAAGAGGGGGACCCGCTGTATGAAGACGTGGGTCTCACACCCAGGTTTCTGACATTGTCGCGCCGCTATTTGCATGATTTGTCCGCCAGCGCTGACGAACAGAAGCACTGAACAACATTTTATTGACGTCAATCCAACCCAGGTATTCCGGGCTTTTTACAGGCTCGGAGTACCGCTGCGCGCTGCGAAAGTTCCATCTTTTGAACACTGACCACTCAGTCAGATATTTTTTCAGGCAATTCGCCATATCCGCTGAACTTTTGAAAAAAGCCTCAGGTCACAGCCAGTAGCCATCACTTGTGGAACGGTCGTTTGAACTGGCCTCATGAGCTTTACCGCCGGGCCCGCAACCGATACGCCACGATGGATTTTGATGTTTTTCAGGAGTTATCCAATGGAGTTGAAGACGATGAACACCAGCACCGCCAAATCCTCGTTTAACCACCTGCGCGGGCTCAAATTGGCCGCGCTGGCAATCGGCACCAGCTTCGTTCTGGCAGGCTGCGCCGGCAACCCTCCAACCGAGCAGTACGCCGTGACCCAATCGGCCGTTAACAGCGCCGTGAGCGCTGGCGGTACCGAGTTTGCAGCCGTGGAAATGAAGTCGGCTCAGGACAAGCTCAAAGAAGCTGAAATCGCGATGCACGACAAGAACTACGAGAAAGCTCGTCAGCTGGCTGAACAAGCCGAATGGGACGCCCGCGTCGCCGAGCGTAAAGCCCAGGCTGCCAAGGCTCAACAGGCTGTGAAGGATTCCCAGAAGGCTGTTGAAGAACTGCGTAAGGAAGGCATGCGCCCAGCTGCAATCATGCAGAAGTAAGCAACTGCCCCTTGATTGCATCGCACCTGATATCGAATTGAAAGGACGACACGACTATGCGTAAACAATTGATGATCCCTGCCCTGCTAGCGATGAGCGTTGCCTTGGCGGCCTGCTCCACCCCGCCGAACGCGAACCTGGAAAATGCACGGACTAACTTCTCGGCCCTGCAAACCAACCCGCAAGCCACCAAACTGGCAGCCCTGGAAACCAAAGACGCCAGCGAATGGCTGGACAAGGCTGACAAGGCATACCGCGACAACGAAGACGAGAAGAAAGTCGACCAACTCGCTTACCTGACCAACCAGCGTGTTGAAGTTGCCAAGGACACCATCGTCCTGCGCGAATCCGAAGCCAAGCTGAAAAATGCCGGCGACGAACGTGCCCGCGCCCTGCTGGACGCCCGCGACGCGCAAATCAAGCAACTGCAAAACAGCCTGAACGCCAAGCAAACCGACCGCGGCACCCTGGTGACTTTCGGTGACGTACTGTTCGCCACCAACAAGTCCGACCTGAAATCCAGCGGCCTGGTGAACATCACCAAGCTGGCGCAGTTCCTGCGCGATAACCCGGATCGTAAAGTGATCGTTGAAGGCTACACCGACAGCACGGGTTCCGACTCGTACAACCAGAGCCTGTCGGAGCGTCGCGCAGCTTCCGTGCAACGTGCACTGGCTCAACAAGGCGTGGATATCTCGCGCATCGTGACCCAGGGCTACGGCAAGGAATATCCAGTTGCCGATAACGGCAGCGTTTCGGGCCGTGCCATGAACCGTCGCGTTGAAGTGACCATCTCCAACGACAACCAGCCAGTCAAGCCACGGTCTTCCGTTGCTAACTGATTGATTGTTGCCGGATAAAAAAACCCACCTCGCGGTGGGTTTTTTTTGGCTAGGAAAAATTGATTGGGCGATCTGTGTCTTCATCAGGCGGTTTTATCATGCCGGGGTCTTTGCAACCCTGCGCCGAACTGCCTGCCGACTTGTTACGCGCCTGCTCCAGCGCATCTTGTCGTTCTAACGCCTGATGCGCCCTGACCATCGCCAGCATATTGCGTATCGCATCAATATTTATCACCACCGTCCCAGCCCCGCTGTAAAGAACTCACACCACCGTTTGTGGCGGTTTACGCAATTCAGTTCCAGGCGACTTCTTGAGGAGATACTGTGGTGGCACCGGCACGCCGTGGGCCGGCCACACTCATGCCCCCCCCCAAATCACTGGCAGGCTTTCAAAGGCAGGGGATTAAAACGCGATAGAGCCCGGGCTGTCGCCGCCGCCCATCTGAATCCGGCCTTGGCCAGATGTGCCACCTGGGTCTTTTGCCTCCAGGGCGGCTCTTTCTTCCAACAACTTCTTCAGCTTTTCGAGCAGTTCTTCAAGGCTCTCCCCGCCTCCAGCCCCCTGGGCCCCGCCCGAACCCTGCGAACCTTCGCCGCGCTTGGCTTGAATTTTATCCCGGATGTCCTGAATTAGCTGATCCAGGCCCTGCGAGGGTGCCTCGGAGCCAACTGAATAGCCCGCGCCAACTGAAAGTGAACCGCCGATACCGTCCATAAACTCGTACTCCAGATTAGTTAATACAATGCACTGATCAGACAAGCTGATCAGTCCACGATCTGTGGCAAGCGAGTACAGATGGTTCCAGGCTATATAGATTCGGACAGACCTCGCCTGACTAATCAGGAGACTTGAAGGACGTTTTCATACAACGGTGGTGTTAGGACTCACTGCTGCAGTTGCGGAGTTTCCTGCCCCATGCAACGCACGGCCTGCTTCTTGTTGTTCACCAGCACGCCGCTCAAGCCTTTTTGCTCGGTATCAAACATCACCAACACGCCGTCAACGCACTGCGCCACCTGCGCGGCAGGGGTCAGGGAAATTTTGTAATCCTCCCCCGGCACGGTTTTGAGCATGGTGAAGTCGCTGAGCAGCAACGCGTCTTGCGGCTTGGCGAAGTGCAGGTAGCCGTAATACCACAAGCACCCAACGGTACCGATGATAGTGCCGATGCCGGTGAGGATCAGCGGGATCATGTTGCGTTCTTCACTCATTGCGGGCTCTCTGATGAATCAACTTTAGGAATTGGATAATTCGGAATCTCGCCCAGCCGGCGCAGGCCGTTGAAGTGCTGCGGGTCGTCCAGGTAACGCAGCATGACGGTTTGCCAGGTCTTGTCGGCAAACGTCTGCACATGGCCGCCACGGGTCAGTTGCAACACCCTTGGCGCAGGGGCCACTTGATACAGGCGGATGCCATTGGCCACTGGCACGATGGGATCATCCAGGCTGTGGAACAACAGTTTTGGCACACCGGTCAGTTGGGGCATGGCATTGATTGCACTGTCGGCGTCGGGCACCAGCCACGACAGGGGCACCTGCAACGGCCAGGTTAACCAGGACGTGCTCAGGGCGAATTGTCCTACGTCACGATAACTGGCGGGTACGCCATCCAGTATCAGCGCCTTGAGCTGGGGTTGACGCGCCGGATGGGCCGCCAGGTAATGCACCGCCAGCGCGCCGCCCAGGCTTTGGCCGAGCACAATCAATGGTTGCCCCTGGGTTTCAGGAGCTTTGTCGAGCCAGCTGAATGCTGCGTCTATATCCTGATAGATCGCCGGCAAGGACGGTTTGCCTTGCGAAAGCCCATAGCCGCGATAATCGAGCAACAGCACTTGATAGCCTTGCTCCGGCAACCACCAACTGCCGCCCAGGTGCCAGGCGAGATTACCGCCGTTGCCGTGCAGGTGCAGCACCGTTCCCTTCAGAGGTACGCCGGGTTTAGCCGGCAACCACCAGGCGTGGAGCTTGAGGCCGTCAGCAGTGGTGATAGTGACGTCGCGGTATTGCAGGCGGGCTTTTTCCGGCGTGAAGGGCAGGCCAGGCTCGGGATAGAACAGCAAGGAGCTGCAGCCGTTCAATGTGAGTAGCAGGCATAAAATGCCGAGGATTCTCATCCGTTGAAACCTCGTAGGTGAGTTGAAACCTGAAGTCTTGTGAAGATCCAATGGTGGGAGGGGGCAAGCCCCCTCCCACACGGTGACCCGGTTGCTTCAATGAAATACCTAAAGGATATTGGAGTAATCCGCCTCGATCCGATCCAGGCTCAAGTGGTTGAGGAAGTTGGAAAAACACATCCACGCCGCCAGCGCGTTCATATCGCGAAACTGCTCCGGCAGGTACTTGGGCGGTACCACCAGCCCCTCGTCTACCAGTTGGCGCAGGGTACGCATGTCTTCCAGGGTGGTCTTGCCACAGAACAGCAGCGGCACTTGTTCCAACTTGCCTTTGCGCACGGCGAGCTGGATGTAGTTGTAGACCATGATAAAGCCCTTGAGGTAGGACAAATCCTTGGTAAACGGCAGACCGGTCGGCACTGAACCACGGAACACCCGGCTGGCGTTGCCATAGCTTTCGGCCATTTCAAAGCCTTGCTCACGGAAGAACTCGAACACCTGCAGGAAGTCGGCGCCCTCCTCCACCATATGGATGGCGCGGGTACGGTTGGTCAATTTACGCAAGCGGCTGGGATAGGAGGCAAACGTGATGATTTCCATCAGGATCGCCAGGCCCTCCTGGGTCACGGTGGACGACGGCGGACCCTTGGACAGGAACGTGCAGATTGGCTGGTTCTGGCCATTGAGCGTGGTGCCCACATGCACCAGCCCTTCATGCACTTCCAGGGCGCGCACGTCGCGGTCGTTGAACATCGCGTCGGCGCGGATCTTGATATAGTCGGCGCCCGCCGCCGCATCCGCGACGATACCGTCGGACTCGAACACGCGGATGGTCTCTTCTGCCTCGCCAAACACCTTGTTCAGACGCGTTTGCAGCAGGCTCACCGCATCCTTGGCGGTGAGGGTCTTGGCTTCGTCCTTCAGATCGCCCCGGCCATCGATATTGTTCAGGTAGTCCGACAGCATCAGCCCCAGGTCTGCCAGGGTCGGGTCGCCGGCGTGGAACGCATCGGAGGCAGCGCCGTACAGTTCCTGGGATATCAGGCCAAAGTCCTCGGTGCCGCGCGCTTCAAGCATACGCACCACCATGCGGTATTCGCGGCACATGCGCCGCATGATCTGCCCCACCGGGCTGAACTGGCCCAGGCGGCGGGTGATGTCGCGCTCGATGTTCTGGAACTCCAGCTTCACCGCACTGGAATCGAAAGACAGGGGCCGGTTCAGGTAGTAATCGCGGTCCACGGCAGGCATGGCTTTGCCCTTGGCCTTGAGGAATCCCTGGCGGATGTTCTCGTCCCACTTTACTGCGTCGAGAACCCGGATCGGTGTCTGCGCCAGCACAATGCGATCGGACAAGCTGCGTATCGTCTGCTGGTAATCGTCCACCCGGTGTTTTCCTCTTTAAACGTTGAGCGTTGTCAGGCTTTGCTCGAATGCTGTCAGACCGAGGCCAATACCAGGTGCATGTAACGCTTGAGGATTTCAAGCATCTCTTCACCGGTCAGAGGCTCTGCGCCGCCCAACAGGCCCTGATATTCCATCCGACTGATGATAGCCGTCAACACCTTGGCATCCTGCTGCGGCTCACGGGAGCCCAACACTTGAAAAAACTGCCCGGTGCCCTGCAACAGAATCTGTTGATGGGAGCGCACCAGTTCAGCCAGTCGCGGGTTCAGCAGGGCCTCCTGTCGAAACGCCTGCTCGGCCATCAGGTATTCGCGGCGGTTGGTCAGTTGGCGCAGCACGTAATCGGCGGTCAGCCGGGCAATGTCATCGGCCAGTTGCGCGCGCGACTGCGGGCTGCCATCGCCATAGGCAACCATCTCGCGCAACAAGCCCTCGTTACGCACCCACAGTTTGCCCATGAAGGCCGCGCTGCGCTCGACGTATTGGGCGAAGGTGTCGGTGAGCAGGTCATCGATATCCTTGAAATAGTAGGTGGTGGCCGACAACGGCACACCCGCCTCCGCCGCGACGGCTCGATGGCGTACGGCACGCACCCCTTCGCGCACCACGATGCGCATGGCCGCATCGAGAATGTCCTGGCGGCGTTGTTCGCTGCCCCGGCGGCTGGCCTTGCGGCCCTGGTACTGAACGCTTTCAGCCACGGCAGCAGCAATGCCGGCGGCACCTTCTTGAGCCATTACGCGGTTCACCACACTTCTTCCTTTAAAAGTGACACTGGAATACGCCACATAAAAAAGCCGCCTTATAAAAGGCGGCTTCGGATTTCGCAACGGTTACGCTTGTGGCCGCATGTGCGGGAACAGGATCACATCGCGGATCGATGGCGAGTTGGTCAACAACATCACCAGGCGGTCGATGCCGATGCCTTCACCAGCCGTCGGCGGCATGCCGTACTCCAGGGCACGTACGAAGTCGGCGTCGTAGTGCATGGCTTCGTCATCGCCGGCGTCCTTGTCGGCCACCTGAGCCATGAAGCGCTCGGCCTGATCTTCCGCGTCGTTAAGCTCGGAGTAGGCGTTGGCGATTTCGCGGCCGCCGATGAACAGTTCGAAACGGTCAGTGACGTTCGGGTTGTCGTCGTTGCGACGCGCCAGCGGCGACACTTCGAACGGGTACTGGGTAATGAAGTGTGGCTGCTCCAGCTTGTGCTCGACCAGCTCTTCGAAAATCATCACCTGCAATTTGCCCAGGCCTTCAAAGCCCAACACCTTGGCGCCGGCTTTCTTGGCGATGGCGCGAGCCTTGTCGATGTCGTTCAGATCGTCAGCGGTCAGCTCAGGGTTGTACTTGAGGATCGAGTCGAACACCGACAGACGCACGAACGGCTCGCCGAAGTGGAACACCTTGTCGCCGTACGGCACGTCGGTAGTCCCCAGAACAAGCTGCGCCAGTTCACGGAACAGTTCTTCGGTCAGGTCCATGTTGTCTTCGTAGTCGGCGTAGGCCTGGTAGAACTCCAACATGGTGAATTCAGGGTTGTGACGGGTCGAGACGCCTTCGTTACGGAAGTTGCGGTTGATCTCGAACACCTTCTCAAACCCGCCGACCACCAGACGCTTGAGGTACAGCTCCGGCGCGATACGCAGGAACATTTCCATGTCCAGCGCGTTGTGGTGGGTTTCAAATGGCTTGGCTGCGGCACCACCGGGGATGGTTTGCAGCATCGGCGTTTCCACTTCCAGGAAGTCACGCTGCATCAGGAAGCTGCGGATGTGGGCAATGACTTGCGAACGCACACGGAAGGTCTGGCGCACGTCTTCGTTGACGATCAGGTCAACGTAACGCTGGCGATAGCGCTGCTCGGTGTCGGTCAGGCCGTGGTGCTTGTCCGGCAGAGGGCGCAAGGACTTGGTCAGCAGGCGCACGCTGGTCATTTCGACGTACAGGTCGCCCTTGCCGGAACGGGCCAGGGTGCCTTCTGCGGCGATGATGTCACCCATGTCCCAGGTTTTCACCGAGGCCAGGGTTTCTTCCGAGAGGGTTTTACGGTTGACGTAAACCTGGATACGCCCGGTCATGTCCTGAATCACCATGAACGAGCCACGGTTGAGCATGATGCGACCTGCCACCTTGACCGGGATCGCCGCTTCTGCCAGCTCTTCCTTGGTCTTGTCCGCGTACTGTTTCTGCAAGGCATCGCAGTAGTTGTCGCGGCGGAAGTCGTTGGGGAAGGCGTTACCCTTGGCGCGCTCGGCAGCAAGCTTTTCCTTGCGCAGGGCGATCAGGGAGTTTTCTTCCTGTTGCAGGGCTTGCGGGTCGAGTTGTTGGTCGCTCATGTCTTTTGAAATTCCATCACAGGTACGTTTTCCCCAGCCTTCGGCTGGGGATCGCGAGCAAGCTCGCTCCTACAGGGGTGTTACAGGCCGGATTTCAGGCTGGCTTCCAGGTATTCGTCGATATCACCGTCGAGTACCTTGTCGCAGTCGCTGCGTTCGATGTTGGTGCGCAGATCCTTGATCCGCGACGCATCGAGTACATACGAACGGATCTGGTGACCCCAGCCGATATCCGACTTGGTGTCTTCCAGCGCCTGGGAAGCGGCGTTGCGCTTCTGCATTTCCTGCTCGTACAACTTGGCCCGCAGCATTTTCATGGCGGTATCCTTGTTGGCGTGCTGGGAACGTTCGTTCTGGCAACTGACCACGGTGTTGGTCGGTACGTGGGTAATACGTACGGCCGAGTCAGTGGTGTTTACGTGCTGACCACCGGCACCGGAGGAACGGTAGGTGTCGATGCGCAGGTCGGCTGGGTTGATCTCGATTTCCACCTTGTCGTCGATCTCTGGCGAGACGAAAACGGCGGAGAACGAAGTGTGACGACGGTTGCCGGAGTCGAACGGGCTCTTGCGCACCAGGCGGTGCACACCGATTTCGGTACGCAGCCAGCCAAAGGCGTATTCACCCTTGATATGCACGGTCGCGCCCTTGATACCGGCGACTTCACCGGCGGACAGTTCCATGATGGTCGCGTCGAAACCGCGCTTGTCGGCCCAGCGCAGGTACATGCGCAGCAGGATGTTGGCCCAGTCCTGGGCCTCGGTGCCGCCGGAACCGGCCTGGATGTCCAGGTAGGCGTTGTTCGGGTCCATTTCATGGCTGAACATGCGGCGGAATTCGAGCTTGGCGAGGTTTTCCTCGAGACGGGCCAGCTCGGCGACGACATCGCCCACTGCGCCTTCATCATTTTCTTCGACAGCCATGTCCAGCAGGTCACGGCAATCGGCCAGACCGGTGTTCAGCTCGTCGAGGGTGTCGACGATCTGCGCCAGCGCAGCGCGCTCGCGCCCCAGTTCCTGGGCGTATTCAGGTTTGTTCCAGACACTCGGATCTTCAAGCTCGCGGTTGACCTCGGTCAGACGCTCATGCTTTTGATCGTAGTCAAAGATACCCCCGAATAGTTTCGGAGCGCTCGGACAGGTCCTTGATGGTGTTAAGGATCGGGTTGATTTCCATGGCGGGCAGCACTCGTTGGCGAACTTTTGAAAGCCGGCGAGTATAACGGCAAACGGCTGGGAACGGCAGCCCGCTTGGCCGAAAAGGCGGGGGTTTGTACAGGATCCATAGCCAGATAGCGATCAAATGTGGGAGCTGGCTTGCCTGCGATATCGGTGTATCAGTCGGTACTTCTGTGACAGATGCGCCGCTATCGCAGGCAAGCCAGCTCCCACATAGGGTGCGCGGCGCTTGGGATTACTCGATACCAACCTGATTACGCCCATTATGCTTGGCCGTATACAGCCCCTTGTCCGCCGCCATGATCAACTGCCGGCAGTCCGTGCCCTGCACCGGCGTCAAGGTCGACAGGCCAATGCTGATGGTCAGGCTCGCCCCTTCTGCCGGGGCAATGTGCGGGATTTTCAGGGCCGCCACCGCCATACGCAGTTTTTCTGCAACCAACCGTGCGCCGCCCGGCGAGGTGTTGGGCAGGACCAGGGCAAATTCTTCTCCGCCGTAGCGCGCCGGCAAGTCCGAAGGGCGGCTGCTGGCGTCGCGGATAGCGGCGGCGACTTTGCGCAAGGCTTCATCGCCTTCGACGTGGCCGAAGCTGTCGTTGTAGGTCTTGAAGAAGTCCACGTCGATCATCAGCAGCGACAGTTGGGTCTGGTCGCGCATGGCGCGGCGCCACTCCAGTTCCAGGTATTCGTCGAAGTGGCGGCGGTTGGACAGCCCGGTCAGGCCGTCGGAGTTCATCAGGCGTTGCAGCACCAGGTTGGTATCCAGCAACTGTTGCTGGCTGACCCGCAGCGCACGGTAGGCCGCGTCACGCTGCAACAGGGTCATGTAGGAGCGCGAGTGGTAGCGGATACGCGCTACCAGCTCGATGTTGTCGGGCAGCTTGACCAGGTAATCGTTGGCGCCGGCCGCAAAGGCCGCACTCTTGATCAGCGGGTCTTCCTTGGTGGACAGCACGATGATCGGGATATTCGCGGTCGCCGGGTGATTGCGGTACTCACGCACCAAGGTCAGGCCGTCGAGGCCGGGCATTACAAGGTCCTGCAGGATCACCGTCGGCTTGATGCGGATCGCCTGGGCAATCGCCTGGTGCGGGTCGGCGCAAAAGTGGAAGTCGATGTTTTCTTCATGGGCCAGGCCGCGCCGCACGGCTTCGCCGATCATGGCCTGATCGTCGACCAGCAGCACCATGGCGGCGTTCTCATCGGTCTTGAAGTCGTCGAGTTGTAAATCATTCATGTGCAGTCACCTGAATTACTACCTGCAAGCCAGCACGGCGGGAGATTTTCGATCATTTTGCAAAGACCTCCAGCAATCGGGGCGCAATTCTATCCAGTGGGCGAATTTCAACAGCAGCATCAATCGCCGCCGCCGCTTTGGGCATGCCGTACACCGCCGAGCTCTGCTGATCCTGGGCGATGGTCAAATATCCTTGTTCGCGCATCAGCTTGAGGCCTTGAGCCCCGTCGCGCCCCATGCCGGTCAGTAGTACGCCGACGGCGTCACCGGTCCAGTAACTGGCGACGCTTTCGAAAAACACGTCGATGGAGGGCCGGTAAATCTCGTTCACCGGCTCTGCGGTATAGGCTAGCGTGCCATTTTTCAACAAGCGAATATGGTGGTTGGTGCCGGCCAGCAATACCACGCCGGCCTGGGGCGGCTCGCCCTCACAGGCCAGGCGCACGGGCAGGCCGGAGGCGCTGCTCAGCCACTCGGCCATGCCGGCGGCGAAGACCTGGTCCACATGCTGCACCAGCACGATGGCGGCGGGAAAATCCCGCGGCAAGCCCTTGAGCAGAACCTCGAGGGCCGCCGGCCCACCCGCTGAAGAACCAATGGCCACTAGCCGTTGACGCTTGCCGGTGACCCGTTGCGGTGGGGTTTCGGCACGCACGCGCGTGCCGCGCTGGCCGATCAACCAACCGATATTGAGGATCTTGCGCAATAGCGGTGCCGCCGCATCCTTAGGGTTGCCTACGCCCAGCGCCGGGGTATCCACCACATCCAGCGCTCCGTGGCCCATGGCTTCGAATACGCGGCTGACGTTGGCCTGGCGGTCGACAGTGACGATCACGATAGGGCAAGGCGTGTCGGCCATGATCTGCCGGGTAGCCTCCACCCCATCCATCACCGGCATGATCAGGTCCATCAGGATCAGGTCCGGGGTCAGCTCAGCACAGCGCCGCACCGCTTCAAGGCCATTGCTGGCCACCCACACCACCTCGTGGGCGGGCTCAAAGCTCAAGGCGCGGCGCAAGGCCTCTATCGCCAGGGGCATGTCATTGACGATCGCAATCCTCATGCCCGGGCGCCTCCAATCAGTTCAACCACGGCGTCGAGCAAGGCGTCGTCATGAAAACTGGCTTTGGCTAAATAATAGTCGGCGCCCGCGTCGAGTCCACGACGTCGGTCTTCTTCACGATCCTTGTAGGAAACCACCATCACCGGCAACGATTGCAGGCGACTGTCACGACGCAAAAGTGTGACCAATTCAATACCGTCCATGCGAGGCATATCAATATCAGTGATAAGCAGGTCGAAGTCCTCGGAGCGCAATGCGTTCCAGCCATCCATGCCATCGACCGCAACAGCGACTTCATAACCACGATTGAGTAATAATTTGCGTTGCAGCTCGCGTACGGTCAGCGAGTCGTCTACCACCAGCACGCGCTTGCGCGGTGCTTCGGTGGCCTGCTGGCTGCGCCGGGCGATACGTTCCAGGCGGCCGGTGTTGAGCAATTTATCCACCGAACGCAACATGTCTTCGACATCGACGATCAACACCACCGAGCCGTCATCGAGCAAGGCCCCTGCGGAAATATCCTGGACCTTGCCCAGACGATCATCCAGCGGCAACACCACCAGGGTGCGTTCACCGATAAAGCGCTCCACGGCAATCCCGTACACGGCATCGCGCTCGCGGATCACCACGACTTTCAGGGTTTGCGAAGGACTCTGCCCCGGTGGGCGCTGCAGCAACTGGCTGGCGGCAACCAGGCCCACATGCCGGCCCTCGTGCCAGAAATGCTGGCGGCCTTCCAGTTGCACAATGTCGTCGGGAGCCAGGTCACACATGCGTTCAATGTGGGCCAGGGGGAAGGCATAGGCTTCTTCGCCCACGTCCACCACCAGGCTGCGCACCACCGACAAGGTCAACGGCACTTCCAGATGGAAGCGACTGCCCTGCCCCGCCGTCTGCTCCAGTACCACCGCGCCACGCAGTTGGCGAACCATGTGCTGCACCGCATCCAGGCCAACGCCACGACCGGACACCTCGGTGACCTTGTCGCGCAAGCTGAACCCCGGCAGGAACAGGAACGTCAGCAATTCCTCTTCGCTCAGGCGCAGGGCAGTTTCCACCGGCGACAGATTACGTTCGACAATGGTGCCGCGCAGCCGCTCCAGGTCGACACCGTTGCCGTCGTCGCTCAATTCCAGTACCAGCAACCCGGCTTGATGGGACGCACGCAGGCGGATCAGGCCTTCCGCCGGTTTGCCTGCCAGCAGCCGCTGCTCGGGCGTTTCGATGCCGTGGTCGACAGCATTGCGCAGTAAATGAGTGAGCGGTGCTTCAAGTTTTTCCAGGACGTCTCGATCGACCTGGGTCTTTTCGCCTTCGATTTCCAGGCGCACTTGCTTGCCCAGGCTGCGACCGAGGTCACGCACCATGCGCACCTGCCCCGCCAGCACGTCGGCAAACGGTCGCATGCGGCAGGCCAGCGCGGTGTCGTATAGCACCTGGGCGCGCTGGCCTGCCTGCCAGGCGTACTCGTCAAGTTCCGCGTTTTTATCCGCCAGCAGTGCCTGAGCTTCGCTCAACAAGCGGCGGGTATCGGCCAGGGCTTCCTGAGTCTCAAGATTCAAATCCAGGTGCTTGAGGTGACCGTCCAGGGTATCGAGGGCGCGCAGGCTGTTGCTTTGAATGCGCTTGAGGCGTTGCATACTGGCCAGGTGAGGCTTGAGCCGCTGGGTTTCCACCAGGGACTTGCTCGACAGGTCCAACAGGCTGTTCAAGCGCTCGGCGGTGACCCGCAGCACGCGCTCGCCACCCTCGGTGATGCGCTTGTTCTGACGCGGTGGCTCACTGCTGACGGGCGGTGCAACCTCTGGCTCTTGCGGCAATGCTTCAACGATAGGCGCCGGAGCAGGCTCGGGCTCAGCTTTTGGCGCAGGCGTAGCGGGTGGCTGCGCCGGGTCAAGCAGACGCTCCATCAACGCCACGTACGCCTGGATATCCAACGGCCCCACGCTGTTGCCTGGCGTGGCGATACGCATCAGCAGGTCAGTGCCTTGCAACAACGCATCGATATGTTCCGGTTGCAGGTACAGACGACCTTCCTGGGCGCTGACCAGGCAGTCCTCCATGACGTGGGCCACGCTGACCCCGGCATCCACGCCAACAATCCGCGCCGCGCCCTTGAGCGAATGTGCGGCGCGCATACAGGCTTCAAGTTGATCCGCCTGCGTCGGGTTGCGCTCCAGGGCCAGCAGGCCGGCGCTCAATACCTGGGTTTGCGCATCGGCCTCCAGACTGAACAGCTCCAACAGCGAGGCATCACGCATCTGATCGGGGGTCATGCGAGGCTCCGGGTCACGGCGGACAACAATTGCGTTTCGTCCAGCCAGCGCAGGCTGCGGCCTTTGAACTGCAACACACCTTGGGTATAGCGTGCGCTGGCCTGGGTACCGGAGGCCGAGGCCGCGTTCAAGGTGCGCTCATCGATGGCATGAATGCCATCCACCTCATCCACCGGCACGACGATCGGACCGTCCTGGGCGGCAATGATCAACATGCGCGGCATGATCCGCCCGCCACTGGGCACGCTGCTGGTGCTGTCCAGGCCCAGCAGTTCCACCAGCGACAGGCACGCCACCAGCGCACCCCGCACGTTGGCCACCCCCAGCAGCGCACGGGAACGCTGGTGCGGCAAGGAGTGGATCGGTTGCAATGGCGCCACTTCCACCAGGCAGCGGGTGGCGATACCGAGCCATTCTTCACCGAGGCGGAACATCAACAGCGAACGGGTGACCACCTCGCTACCCGCTTCGGCGGCGGCCTGCGGGCGCTGATCATCCTGCTGCAGGGCATAGCGGTCGAGCAGGCGCGTGGCGGCGGCGGAATACACCGAGCAGTTGCGGCAGTGAATATGCTCGTCCAGCAGTGGGCAGGACCTGTCGCCATGAATGCCGATACGGTTCCAGCAGTCATCGATGGCTTGGGTATCGGTCAGCGTCAGGTCCAGGCCTGCGGTGTCGAGCGCGTCAGGGCTGTTCATCGTTCGGACTCACTGTGTGCTCGCTCGCTACGAGCGGCGCGGGCTTGTAGCCGGCGCGCTCCCGCACTGTCGCCCTGGGACTCGAGCAACGCAGCCAGATGCATCAAGGCCTGCGAATGCTGCGGTTCCAGGTACAAGGCTTTTCGGTAATACCCCTGGGCTTCCAGGGCGCTGCCCGCCACATCGCTGAGCAACCCCAACCAGTAGAACACCTGGGCAACCGGCGGGTGGCTGCTTAAATAACGCTCACAGGCGGCCCGGGCCTCGGCACTTTTGCCTTCATTGGCCAGGGTCGCGATCTGGCCGAGCAAATCCCCTGCGTCGGTGTGGGGCACCTTGACCGGCGGCACCTGAGTGCTGACCGTGCTGAACGGACGCGGCTTGAGTGGTATCGGTGCTGCACTGCGCTGCGGTGCTGGCGCAGGCATCGGCACGAATACCGGCGGCGGGGTCTGCTCTATGTGTCGACTGAAGGCAAAGGATTGCGGCACGCCAATCGAACGCATGCCATGGCGCCCCAGCAGGCTGCCCTCGGCCGGGCCGATAAACAGCACACCGTCCACATGAGTCAGTTCCTTGAGCACATCAAAGACTTGCTTCTGGGTCGGCTGGTCGAAGTAGATCAATAGGTTGCGGCAGAACACAAAATCGTAGGTCGGCTCGTTGGCCAGCAGTGTCGGGTCGAGCAAGTTGCCCACTTGCAGACGCACTTGCTCGCGCACCCGGTCGGCGATGCGGTAACCGCCCGTTTCTTCTGTGAAGTGGCGGTCGCGAAATTCGAGATCGGCCCCGCGAAACGAGTTCTTGCCGTACACACCGCGCCGGGCACGTTCCACCGACAGCGGGCTGACGTCCATCCCCTGAACCTTGAACTGATGGGGCGCCAGGCCCGCATCCAACAAGGCCATGGCAATCGAATAGGGCTCTTCGCCAGTCGAACACGGCAGGCTGAGGATGCGCAGCGCGCGCATCTGCTTGATCTCGGCCAGGCGCAGCAGGGCCAGGCGAGCCAAGGTCGCGAAGGATTCGGGATAGCGGAAAAACCAGGTCTCGGGAACGATCACCGCTTCGATCAGTGCCTGCTGCTCGTCGTGGGAATGTTGCAGGAGCTGCCAGTAGGCCTCCGTCGACTGCGCCTGGGAGGCTTGGCAGCGCTGGCGCACCGCACGCTCGATGATCGCCTCGCCCACCGAGGCAACGTCCAGGCCGATGCGTTCTTTCAAGAACGCCGAAAAACGCGGGTCACTGCTCATAGGCTCAACTCGGCGCAAAACAACAAGGCGCGTACTTCAGCGCTCAGCAGCTCGGCAATGCCAATCCACTGCATCAAGCCCTGTGCATCCTCGCGTACCGGCCCCAGGTAGGGCGCCTGCTGGTTGTCCACGCCATAAGGCTGGAACTCGGCGGGGTCGCAACGCAGGGTATCGGTGGCCTGCTCCAGGATCAGCCCCAGCCCACGCGCTTCACTCCAGGGTTGCGGCTGGTAGTTGATCAGCACCAGCCGCGTGCTGGTGCGAGCCTGGGCCGGGGTGCCGAACGTCAGGGCACTGACATCGATTACCGGCACCAGCGCGCCGCGATGCGCAAAGATACCCGCCACCCACAGTGGTGCATGGGCGATGGGTTTGAGCGGCAGGCGCGGCAGCACCTCCGCCACTTCGGTGGCCTTGAGGGCAAAGCGTTCGTTGCCGATGCGAAACACCAGGAACAACGCCGTTTTCGCTGCCGGGATGGCGACGCGTTTAGCCGCGAGATCGCTCATCAGACTTTGAAACGCGACACGCCACTGCGCAGACCCACCGCGACCTGGCTCAGCTCATCAATGGCAAAGCTGGCCTGACGCAGGGATTCGACGGTCTGGCTGCTGGCATCGCCCAATTGCACCAGCGCGTGGTTGATCTGTTCGGCGCCGGTGGCCTGGGCCTGCATGCCTTCGTTGACCATCAACACCCGCGGCGCCAGGGCCTGTACCTGGTGGATGATCTGCGACAGTTGCTCGCCCACTTGCTGCACTTCGAACATACCCCGGCGGACTTCCTCGGAGAACTTGTCCATGCCCATCACGCCCGCCGACACCGCTGACTGGATCTCACGCACCATTTGCTCGATGTCGTAGGTTGCCACGGCAGTCTGGTCGGCCAGGCGGCGCACTTCGGTGGCCACCACGGCAAAGCCGCGACCGTACTCACCAGCTTTCTCCGCCTCGATGGCGGCATTGAGAGACAACAGGTTGGTCTGGTCAGCCACCTTGACGATGGTCACCACCACCTGGTTGATGTTGCCGGCCTTCTCATTGAGGATCGCCAGCTTGGCGTTGACCAGGTCGGCGGCGCCCATCACCGAGTGCATGGTCTCTTCCATGCGTGCCAGGCCCTGCTGGCCGGAACCGGCGGCCACCGAGGCCTGGTCGGCGGCGGTGGACACTTCGGTCATGGTACGCACCAGGTCCTTGGACGTGGCCGCAATCTCGCGGGAGGTGGCGCCGATTTCCGTGGTGGTGGCTGCGGTTTCCGTGGCGGTGGCCTGTTGCTGCTTGGAGGTCGCGGCGATCTCGGTGACCGAGGTGGTGACCTGCACCGACGAACGCTGCGCCTGGGACACCAGGGCAGTCAGCTCGGTCATCATGTCGTTGAAGCCGGTTTCGACCGCGTTGAATTCGTCTTTGCGCTCCAGGTTCAGGCGCTTGCTCAGGTCGCCGGTACGCATGACTTCGAGGATCTGCACGATACGCTGCATCGGCGCCATGATCGCGCGCATCAGCAACAGGCCGCACAGCGCCGCGGCGAGAATCGCCAGCAGCAGCGAGACGCCCATGCTGACCTTTGCCGCTGCTACGGCATCATCGATGGCAGCGGTGGCATTGTCGGCGACCTGTTTGTTCTCATTGATGATGTCGTTGAGCTTCATGCGGCCTGCGGTCCAGGCGGGGGTCAGTTGCTCGTTGAACAGCCTCAGCGCCTCGGCCGGGTTGTTGCTCTGATGAGCCGCCAGGACCTGGGCAAGAATGGCGTTGTAGTTCTGGTGCAATTTTTCGAAGGCATCGAATTCGGTGCGATCCTGGGTGATATTGATCGTGCCCGCGTAACTGGCCATGTGCTGCTCAAGCCGCGCTTCGAATGACTTGTAGTCCTGCTTGTCTTCATCGGAAATGCCCTGGTTTTCGTGGATCCCGACCAGTTCCTGGGTTTGCAGGTAGCTGTCGACCCAGGCACTGCGGATCATCGAACTGAAAAACACGCCGGGCACGGCGTCGTCGCGCACGGAGTTTTCGCTGGCTTCGATCTTGAGCAGGCGCGAATAGGAGAGCACCACCATCAGCAGCATGATGGCGATAATTACCGCAAAGCTCGCCAAAATCCTTTGGCGCAGGGTCCAGTTCTTCACAGTAATTCCTCGCAGGGGCATTCAAATGGAGGGGAGTATAGCTGAGCGGATGCTCGGGTTTATCAACGCTTTTGAGGGGGGATCCACAGAATGCGTAAGTGGGATGGGTGGTACGTGTGCCTAGGGAGATCCAACTGATGGGCCGCAGTTCAAATGTGGGAGGGGGGCTTGCTCCCGATGGCGGTCTTGTAGTCGACCGGATCTTGGATCAGACCGAGTACATATCCATTGCTGCGGTAACGGTTGCTATTGGTTCCGCTTTTACAGCGGGTCACTTTTGGAAAAGAGCCCGGAATGCCGGCCCAGCCAAAAGTAACCAAAAGGGCTCTTGCCCCACCACTCGGCACCTCGCTTAGGCTCGGTGTGCCCGTAATCCGCCATGGATTTGGGAGGCCGCCGCCACGCGCCGTCCATGGCGCGGGGCGGCTAAACCGGCATCCCTGCCGGTTTACCCCCCAAATCCCTGTCGAATTCCGGCCAGCGTGGTTTGACGGGGCGCCTAAGATCAAGATCAAAAGCAGATCAAGAGCGGCTCGCTTCGCATCGTGGTTAGCGGGGCAGAGCTGCGTCGATAGCCTTACTTATGCGTTGAGCCGCACTTGCTTTTCCAACTCCAGCTTTAAGCCGGGTTCAAGTTTCAGTTGGCGGGCCAGTTCATCCAGGTAGGCTTTTTCCATGAAATTTTCCTCATCCACCAGCATTACGCTGGCGATGTACATTTCGGCGGCCATTTCCGGGGTGCTGGCGGCGCGGGCGACGTCGGTGGGGTCCAGGGGCTTGTTGAGTTCAGCGTGCAGCCAGTGTTGCAGTTCCTGGTCGTTGTCCAGCTTGGTGAATTCGCCTTCGATCAACGCGCGCTCGCGGTCATCCACATGGCCGTCTGCCTTTGCAGCGGCCACCAGTGCCTTGAGAATGCCCTGGCTGTGTTGTTCAACCTGGGCCGGAGGCAGGCGGTCGATGGTTTGTGGTTCGCCTTGGGGGGCGCTGGCTTGCTGGGCTTGCCAGTTGCCGTAGGCTTTATAGGCAATCACACCCAATGCGGCCAGGCCGCCGTAGGTCAGGGCCTTGCCGCCGAATTTGCGCGCTTTTTTGTTGCCCAGCAGCAAGCCCATGGCTCCGGCCGCCAGGGCGCCGCCACCGGCACCGCGGAGCATGCTGCCCAGCCCGCTACCGCCGAGTAAACCGCCAAGGGCGCTTTTGTCGCTGGATTTGCGTTGGCCGCCAGCCTTGTTTTGCAACATATCCTGGCCAGACTTGAGCAACTGATCGAGCAATCCGCGGGTATTCATTCGTAGCCTCCAGACACTTGGGTTCATAGGACCAATAGGCCCCCAGCGTAAGACGAAGTGCCAAAAAGCCGCGATCTAGAGTGCTTCCAGATGTAACGCGGGTATGCCAACCAGGAAACGTCTTGTTGCATATGCAAGGCCATCATCCCGCCATCAATCAATTTGCCTTGTTCATCGAACCGCTTAAGCTATCCGGCGTCTGTTTATTGTCCGTTGCGTTTGGCCGAAGGCATGTCCGAACCGTTATTTCTGATCCGCTACGTGCCAGGAACGGCGCGGGATTTGCTCACGACAGGTTGTCTCTATGCACCGCAGGAATTTGCTCAAAGCATCCATGGCCATTGCGGCTTACACCGGTTTGTCGGCCAGCGGCCTGCTGGCCGCGCAGGCTTGGGCCGGGAACCGTGCCGCCGACGGCGAGGCCGTGGCGTTCGATTTCGAAGCGCTCAAGGCGCAAGCCAAGCAACTGGCCACCCGTGGCTATCAAGACACTAAGCAGGTGCTGCCGCCAACCCTGGCCACCATGACCCCGCAGAATTTCAACGCCATTGGCTACGACGGTAACCATTCGTTGTGGAAAGAGTTGAACGGCCAACTGGACGTGCAATTCTTCCATGTCGGCATGGGCTTCAAGACGCCGGTGCGCATGCACAGTGTCGACCCCAAGACCCGCGAGGCTCGCGAAGTTCATTTCCGCCCTTCACTGTTCAACTATGAAAAAACCACGGTGGACACCCAGCAACTGACCGGCGACCTGGGTTTTTCCGGCTTCAAGCTGTTCAAGGCGCCGGAGCTGGACCGCCATGACGTGCTGTCGTTTCTCGGCGCCAGCTACTTTCGCGCGGTTGACTCCACCGGCCAATATGGCCTGTCGGCCCGCGGCCTGGCGATTGATACCTACGCGAAAAAACGCGAGGAATTCCCCGACTTCACGCAGTTCTGGTTCGAAACTCCGGACAAGAATGCCACCCGCTTTGTGGTCTACGCCCTGCTTGACTCGCCAAGCGCCACCGGCGCCTACCGCTTCGATATCGACTGCCAGGCCAACCAGGTGGTGATGGCAATCGACGCGCACATCAATGCACGCACTGCCATCGAACAATTGGGCATCGCCCCCATGACCAGCATGTTCAGCTGCGGCACCCATGAGCGGCGCATGTGCGACACCATCCACCCGCAAATCCACGATTCGGACCGCCTGGCCATGTGGCGCGGCAATGGCGAGTGGATCTGCCGCCCGCTGAACAACCCGGCCAAGCTGCAATTCAACGCGTTCGCCGACACCGACCCCAAAGGCTTCGGCCTTGTGCAGACCGACCATGAGTTCGCCAGCTACCAGGACACCGTCGACTGGTACAGCAAGCGCCCAAGCCTGTGGGTTGAACCGACCACCGCGTGGGGCGAAGGCTCGATCGACCTGCTGGAGATCCCCACCACCGGCGAAACCCTGGACAATATCGTCGCCTTCTGGACCCCGAAAAAGCCCGTAGCCGCGGGTGATTCGCTCAACTATGGCTACAAGTTGTACTGGAGCGCACTGCCACCGGTGAGCACGCCGCTGGCGCAGGTCGACGCGACCCGGTCAGGCATGGGTGGTTTTACCGAAGGCTGGGCACCCGGCGAGCATTACCCGAAGGTGTGGGCGCGGCGTTTCGCCGTAGACTTCAAAGGCGGCGGGCTGGATCGCCTGCCAGCGGGCACCGGCATCGAGCCGGTGGTGACCTGCTCCCATGGTGAGGTGAAGGATTTCAGCGTGCTGGTGCTGGATAACATCAAGGGCTATCGCATTCTGTTCGACTGGTACCCCACCAGCGACAGTGTGGAGCCGGTGGAGCTGCGCCTGTTTATTCGCACCCAAGACCGCACCCTGAGCGAAACCTGGCTGTATCAGTACTTCCCGCCCGCACCGGAGCAGCGCAAGTACACCTGAAATTAACCGCCTGATCATTCCCACGTCGCAGCGTGGGAATGATCGCAGGTGGCTTAGAACCGCGATACGCTTTTCATCGCGCCAATCAGATACCGCATCGCCACCTGATCACTCTCGGTCAGCGCCCGGTACTGGGCCAGCAACTCCATTTCATCCGAACTCAACCTTCGACCCCGCAATGACATCCGGCGGCTCAGAAAAGACGCCATTGCACCCGCTACGCCATAGGATTTGGCCATGGACCACTACTCCTGATATCAGTCAAATACTCCTGGTGCCCATTTCCAAACTCCCCCCGAAGCACAACGCTTTCGTGGTCAAGCAGCCTACCTCCCTGGGCTAGGAACCAGGCTTACCCTAAGCTTAGAAACTATCTTGTGGCACGTGGGATTTTTTTAGAGTATTCACTTAAAAAAATGGCCTCGGTAATAAAACCCTACAGCGCTTGCTTACGCCGTGGTCGATACAGGACGCGAGTTCTGGCAACCGCAAGAAAAAACCCACCGTATCAGGGTGGGTTCGACCTAACTGTGCGCGGGATCAATCGCGCAGATCCGACTCATGAATCGGCTGGTCCCGATGGGTTGCCCGCTGGTACTGCGCCGGCCAGATAGCCTTGCGCCCGCCCAGGTCATCGTCGGCATGCAGCGGCCAGTACGGGTCGCGCAGCAGTTCACGGGCCAGGAAGATGATGTCGGCCTGGCAGGTGCGCAGGATGTGCTCGGCCTGGGCCGGTTCGGTAATCATGCCAACCGTGCCGGTGGCGATGCCCGACTCCTTGCGCACGCGCTCGGCGAAGCGCGTCTGGTAGCCAGGGCCGGTGGGGATCTCGGCATTGGCGGCGGTGCCCCCGGAGGACACATCGATCAGGTCAACACCCAAGTCTTTCAGGCGGCGCGCCAATTCCACGGTTTCATCCGGGTTCCATCCGTCTTCGACCCAGTCGGTAGCCGATACCCGCACAAACAGTGGCAACTCCTGAGGCCAGGCCGCACGTACGGCCTTGGTCACCTCCAGCACCAGGCGAATGCGGTTTTCGAACGAGCCGCCGTAGTGGTCCTGACGCTGGTTGCTGATGGGCGAGAGAAACTGGTGCAGCAGGTAGCCATGGGCAGCATGGATTTCCACCACTTCAAAACCTGCGGTCAAGGCACGCTTGGCGGCAGCGACAAAGTCGGCGATTACTTGCTGGATCTGCCCTTCGTCCAATTGCTTGGGCTGGGTGTGATTGGGGTCGAAGGCAATCGGCGAAGGGCCCACCGGCACCCACCCGCCCTCCTCCGGCTTGACGCTGCCATGCTTGCCGATCCAGGGCCGATGGGTGCTGGCCTTGCGCCCGGCATGGGCCAGTTGAATACCCGCCACCGCGCCCTGGGCCGCGATAAAGCGCGTGATACGCCGCAGCGGCTCGATCTGGGCGTCGTTCCACAGGCCCAGGTCCTGGGCGGTGATACGCCCATCAGCAGTCACGGCGGTGGCTTCGGTGAAAATCAGCCCCGCGCCCCCCACGGCTCGGCTGCCGAGATGCACCAGGTGCCAGTCATTGGCCAGGCCGTCGTCGCTGGAGTATTGGCACATCGGCGAGACCGCGATGCGGTTGAGCAGGGTCAATTGGCGCAGGGTATAGGGTTCGAGCAGCTGACTCATGGCGCACCTCTTCTGGGTTCTATGGGCACTGTTCAACAGTGTTTAGAGCCTAGTCGACAACCACCGATTGCACAGGGTTCAGAAAGGAAAGCGGGAGCCGATTGCCGGCTCCCGTTATGCAGCGCCTTACATTTCGACCTGGGTGCCCAGCTCGATCACACGGTTTACCGGCAGCTTGAAGAAGCGCAGGTTACCGTTGGCGTTCTTCAACATGAAGGCGAACAAGGTTTCGCGCCAGCGCGCCATGCCCTTGATGCGCGAGGCGATCACGGTCTCGCGGCTGAGGAAATAGGTGGTGCGCATCGGGCTGAAATCCAGATCATCCAGATGGCACAGTTTCAGCGCTTCGGGCACGTCCGGCTCATCGGTGAACCCGAAATGCAGGATCACGCGAAAGAAGCCTTCGCCGTAGGAGTCCACCTCGAAACGCCGTGCGGCAGGCACCCGTGGAATGTCTTCGTAGACCACCGTCAGCAGCACCACCTGCTCATGCAGCACCTGGTTGTGCAGCAGGTTATGCAACAGCGCGTGGGGCACCGCATCCGGGCGCGCGGTCAGGAACACCGCCGTGCCCTGCACGCGATGAGGCGGCTGCACGCGGATGCTGCTGATAAAAATCGGCAATGGCAGCCCACCCTCGTCGAGGCGCTCGACCAGCAATTGCTTGCCGCGCTTCCAGGTGGTCATCAACACGAACAACACAATCCCCGCCAGTACCGGGAACGCGCCGCCCTGGATCACCTTGGGCACGTTGGCGGCGAAAAACAGACCGTCCACCAGCAAGCAGCAGAGCAACACCGGCACCGCCAGCACCGGCGGCCACTTCCACAGCAACAGCATGACCGCCGACACCAGGATGGTGGTCATCAGCATGGTGCCGGTCACCGCTACGCCGTAGGCCGACGCCAGGGCACCGGAAGATTCGAAGCCCAGCACCAGCAGGATCACGCCCACCATCAACGACCAGTTCACGGCGCCGATGTAGATCTGGCCTTGCTCGGCACTCGAAGTGTGCTGGATGTGCATACGCGGGATGTAACCCAACTGGATCGCCTGGCGGGTCAACGAGAACGCACCGGAAATGACTGCCTGGGACGCGATTACGGTCGCCAGGGTGGACAAACCCACCAGCGGGATCAGCGCCCAGCTCGGTGCCAGCAGGTAAAACGGGTTGCGCGCAGCCTCCGGATCGCCCAGCAGCATCGCGCCCTGGCCGAAATAGTTGAGCACCAGCGCCGGCAGCACCAGGATGAACCAGGCACGGGCGATGGGCTTGCGCCCGAAGTGGCCCATGTCGGCGTACAACGCTTCGGCGCCGGTCAAGGCCAGCACCACCGCGCCAAGAATCGCCACGCCGATGCCGGGGTGAACCATAAAGAAGCGCACGCCCCATGCAGGGTTCAGCGCATTCAATACTTCAGGCTGCTGCAGAATGCCGTACACCCCGAGACCGCCCAACACCAGGAACCAGGTGACCATCACCGGGCCGAACAGCTTGCCGATACGATCGGTGCCGTGTTTCTGGATCAGAAACAGCGCCACCAGCACGATCAGCGCGATGGGCACCACCCATTTTTCCAGGCCGTCAAACGCCAGCTCCAGACCTTCAATGGCCGACAATACCGAAATCGCCGGGGTGATCATGCTGTCGCCATAAAAGAGCGCCGCGCCACACAGGCCGCACACCACCAGGAAACTGCGCAATTTAGCGCGCTCCCCAGCAGCCCGCCGCGCCAACGCCGTGAGCGCCATGATGCCGCCCTCGCCCTGGTTGTCGGCACGTAGCACGAACAACATGTACTTGATCGACACCACCCAGATCAGCGACCAGAAGATCAGCGCCAGTATCCCCAAGACGCCGTCATGGTTGACCTGTACTCCGTAACCGCCGTTGAACACCTCTTTAAGGGTGTAGAGCGGGCTGGTCCCGATATCGCCATAAACCACCCCGACTGCCGCCACCAGCATGCCAATCGGCTTGGCGTTTGAATGCTCGGCACCTGCTGCCTGACTACTTGCCTGACCCATCAACCACTCCTGCCCTTTGACCCAAGGTCTTTTATAAACAGCACGACTAAGCTGACCCTAGCATGCGCTGTTTTACTTCTCGAAACAGACGTTTTATTGACCCAAGGGCATTACCCGTGCGCAACGGCGCGAAGCATAGCGCAGCACTCGTCGCATTTCGCTGTTCCAGTAGCTGAGACGTCGCTTTATGTAGTCAGCAATGACTGAGGCGGCATTTTGGCGCCTTTTTGCCTGCATTGATGACATCGCGGCCAACCGTATATGTTGGCCCGGCTCAGCAGGGTTGCCTCAGAAACTACTTGATCAGCTTGGCCGATCAATAAATTACGATCCGGCATGTCACCTTCAGTCCATATAAAAACTCAATCATCGCCCTGTCTCTTTTAAGGTACATTGCTCATGTACGAAGTGAAACATGTGCTGTCAGTCAATGGCGTGGATATCTACCAAGCTTGGCTAGACACCGTGCAAGACACACGTTCAAAAGCAAGAATCACTGCCAGAGTGGACCGCGCTTCGTTGGGTCACTTTGGCGTTACCGAGCCAGTAGGTGATGGAGTCTTTGAGATGAAGCTCGACTTCGGGCCTGGATTTCGCGTCTATTACGCAATCCAGGATCGAAAAATTGTGTTTCTGCTAGGCGGAGGCTCAAAGGCCAGACAGCAAAACGACATCAATCAGGCCAAGGCTCTCTGGACGTCTTATAAGGGGCAGCAAAAATGACCAGTCGGACTCGCTCTCATGAAGATAGCGTTCTTGAAATGCTCCAAGACGACGAGGCGTTTGCTCTCGAGTATCTCTCTGTAGCTCTTGAGGAAATCGATGAAGCGGGTGGTGAGGACGCCTTCCTTGTTGCTGTCCGCCGAGTCGCGGAAGCCCGTGGCGGAATGCTTAGCTTGTCGCAAAACACAGGGCTCAATAGGGCTAATCTCTACAGGTCCATCGCTGTGGGCGGCGATCCAAAGCTCTCCACCCTCCTGAAAGTACTTCAGGCATTAGGTGTGGGCATGTCTAAAGTCGTCTCGCACCGTACAGAACAAGACGTACGCGCTTGAAAGCGTTGTAAGCACTCTGCGAATTATCCAGCGCAGCACTCGTCGCATTTCCCTGCATAAAGCTGGTCAAGTGCGCTGCCCGCCGATAGAATTGCGCACTTTTTGATCAGAGGCGCACCAAGCGCCCATCCGTTGCCTTGTCGTGCACGACCGGCAGCGTCATTCAATACCGAGGTTAGACATGTCCACCACCATCGCAAAAGCCAACCCCAAGGTTGGCTTTGTTTCCCTGGGTTGCCCGAAGGCTCTGGTCGACTCCGAGCGCATCCTCACGCAACTGCGTATGGAAGGCTATGACGTCGTGTCCACTTACCAGGACGCCGATGTGGTGGTGGTCAACACCTGCGGCTTCATTGATTCGGCCAAGGCCGAGTCTTTGGAAGTGATCGGCGAAGCCATCAAGGAAAACGGCAAGGTCATCGTGACCGGCTGCATGGGCGTGGAAGAAGGCAATATCCGTAACGTGCACCCGAGTGTGCTGGCGGTGACCGGCCCGCAGCAGTACGAGCAGGTGGTCAACGCCGTGCATGACGTGGTGCCGCCACGCCAGGATCACAACCCGCTGATCGACCTGGTGCCGCCTCAAGGTATCAAACTGACCCCACGCCACTACGCGTACCTGAAGATATCCGAGGGCTGCAACCACAGCTGCAGCTTCTGCATCATCCCGTCGATGCGCGGCAAACTGGTGAGCCGCCCGGTGGGTGATGTGCTTGACGAGGCCCAGCGCCTGGTCAAATCCGGCGTCAAGGAGCTGCTGGTGATCTCCCAGGACACCAGCGCCTACGGCGTCGACGTGAAATACCGCACTGGCTTCTGGAATGGCGCGCCGGTGAAAACCCGCATGACCGAGCTCTGCGAAGCCCTCAGCAGCCTGGGCGTGTGGGTGCGCCTGCACTACGTTTACCCGTACCCGCACGTGGACGAGCTGATCCCGTTGATGGCCGCCGGCAAGATCCTGCCGTACCTGGACATCCCATTCCAGCACGCCAGCCCCAAAGTGCTCAAGGCAATGAAACGCCCGGCGTTCGAAGACAAGACCCTGGCGCGTATCAAGAACTGGCGCGAGATCTGCCCGGAGCTGATCATCCGCTCCACCTTCATCGTCGGCTTCCCCGGCGAGACCGAAGAAGACTTCCAGTACCTGCTCGACTGGCTGACCGAAGCGCAGCTGGACCGCGTCGGCTGCTTCCAGTACTCGCCAGTGGAAGGCGCTCCGGCCAACCTGCTGGACCTGGCCGTGGTGCCGGACGACGTCAAGCAAGATCGTTGGGAGCGCTTCATGGCGCACCAACAGGCGATCAGCTCTGCACGCCTGCAACTGCGCATCGGCAAGGAAATCGAAGTGCTGATCGACGAAGTCGACGAGCAAGGCGCCGTTGGCCGCTGCTTCTTCGATGCACCGGAAATCGACGGCAACGTGTTTATTGACGATGCCAGCGGCTTGAAGCCGGGCGACAAGGTCTGGTGCACCGTGACCGACGCCGACGAGTACGACTTGTGGGCTGAAAAGCGCGACTGAAGCGTGTTTGCGTAATATTTTGAAAAAGCCCCGCCTCTGACAAGATGCGGGGCTTTTTTAGGTCTATCGTTTTGCTCATCAGCGCAAATAACGCCAAGAGGCAGCGGTCATGCGACAGCATTCGGTCATCTATACGCCTAAATCCAGCGACTACCCGCGCCTGGCGCAGATCTGGGAAGCCTCAGTACGCGCCACCCACGACTTCCTGCCGGACAGCTATATAGACCGGTTGAAAAACCTGGTGCTGACCCGCTACCTGGATGCGGTGATGCTGATCTGCACCAAGGACTCGCGCCAGCGCATCACCGGGTTCGCCGGGGTGGTGGCCGGCAAGGTGGAAATGCTGTTTATCGACCCGCAACACCGTGGCCAGGGCCTGGGCCGGCAATTGCTGGGCTATGCCACCGAACACCTGAACGCCGAGGAACTGGACGTCAACGAGCAGAACCCCCAGGCGCTGGGCTTTTACCTCAAGCAGGGCTTCGAGGTGATCGGACGCACGGAGCATGATGGCCTTGGGCAGCCTTACCCGTTGCTGCATATGCGTTTGCGCCAGCTGCAACAACAGGCGCGCCAGGGCTAAATGAAATGGGCTCGGGATTAACCGGCGCCAGGCAGGTACAATAGCCGCCCCCTTTTGTTACGGCCCTTGTCATGACTGACCCCATACGCCTCTCCAAACGCCTTATCGAACTGGTCGGTTGCTCCCGTCGGGAGGCTGAGCTGTTTATCGAAGGCGGCTGGGTCTCGGTGGACGGCGAAGTGATCGACGAGCCGCAGTTCAAGGTCACAACCGAAAAAGTCGAGCTGGACCCAGAGGCCAAAGCCACCCCACCAGAGCCGGTGACCATTCTGTTGCACGCGCCGGCAGGCATGGACGCTGAAACCGCCATGGCCACGATCAGCGCCGAGACCTTGTCTGAAGAACACCGCTTCAGCAAGCGCCCGCTCAAGGGGCATTTCCTGCGCCTGACCGCCAGCGCCGACTTGCAAGCCAAGGCCAGCGGCTTGCTGGTGTTCACCCAGGACTGGAAGATTCTGCGCAAGTTGACCGCCGACGCCGCCAAGATCGAGCAGGAATACGTAGTAGAAGTCGAAGGCGACATGGTTGCCCACGGCCTCAACCGCCTGAACCACGGCCTGACCTACAAAGGTAAGGAACTGCCCGCTGTGAAAGCCAGCTGGCAGAACGAAAACCGCCTGCGCTTTGCGATGAAAAACCCGCAACCCGGCGTTATCGCGCTGTTCTGCGAAGCTGTTGGCCTGAAAGTCATCGCCATCCGCCGTATCCGCATCGGCGGCGTGTCCATTGGCAAGGTGCCAGTGGGCCAATGGCGCTACCTGTCCGGCAAAGAGAAGTTCTAAGCCGTTCCCCTTTTCCCGACACCGCCTGATTGGGCGGCGTCATCAGTTCAATAGCAGGATTGCTCACCATGATTCACAACGACGTACTGCGCAGCGTGCGCTACATGCTCGACATCAGCGACAACAAGATGGTCGAGATCATCAAGCTCGGCGGCATGGACGTGACCAAGGAAGACCTGCTGACCTACCTCAAGAAAGATGAGGAAGAAGGCTTCGTGTTCTGCCCGGATGAAGTCATGGCTCACTTCCTCGATGGCTTGGTCATCTTCAAGCGCGGCAAGGACGAAAGCCGTCCACCGCAGCCGATCGAAACGCCGGTGACCAACAACATCATCCTGAAAAAGCTGCGCGTGGCCTTCGAACTGAAGGAAGACGACATGCATGCCATCCTCAAGGCAGCGGAGTTCCCGGTGTCCAAGCCAGAGCTGAGCGCGCTGTTCCGCAAGTTCGGCCATACCAACTACCGCACCTGTGGTGATCAGTTGCTGCGTAACTTCCTCAAGGGCCTGACCTTGCGGGTCCGTGCCTAAGCCATGAGTTACCAGGTCTCGCCCGTCGGTTTCGTACGCTCCTGCTTCAAGGAGAAGTTCGCCATCCCGCGCCAACCGCAACTGGCACCGGCTGCCCGTGGCGTGCTGGAGTTGGTGGCGCCGTTCGACCAGGGCGAGGCGGTGCAGGGGCTGGAACAGGTCAGCCATGTGTGGTTGCTGTTCCTGTTTCATCAGGCCCTGGAAGACAAGCCACGCCTGAAAGTGCGCCCGCCACGCCTGGGCGGCAATACGTCCATGGGCGTGTTTGCCACCCGTGCCACCCACCGACCTAATGGCATTGGCCAATCGGTGGTCAAGCTGGACAAGGTGGAACCGGGGCGACTGTGGATTTCCGGGATCGACTTGCTCGATGGCACGCCGGTGCTGGATATCAAGCCATATGTGCCCTATGCCGACATTGTCGACAGCGCTACCAACACCATTGCCAGCAGCGCGCCGCAACTGATTGCGGTGCAGTGGCTGAAGACGGCGCTGCAACAGGCGCAAGGCCACGCTCAACGCCTCGGCGAGCCGTTGGTGGAACTGATTGAGCAGTGTTTGGCGCAGGATCCGCGGCCGGCGTATCAGGTTCCTACGTCGGAACGGGAATACGGTGCGCAATTCTGGGATGTGGATGTGCGCTGGCACTACCCGGAACCCGGGATGATTTGTGTGCTGGAAGTGGTTACCGCCGGATAAACCGGAGACTGAATGTGGGAGGGGGCTTGCTCCCGATAGCAGTGGGTCAGTCACCAGATGCAGTGACTGACACTCCGCCATCGGGGCAAGCCCCCTCCCACATTTTGATCTGCTTACTGACGCTGTATTACTTCTCGACGAACGCACGCTCGATCAGGTAATCGCCCGGCTCACGCATCCGTGGCGAAACCTTCAGGCCGAAGCTGTTCAGCACTTCGCTGGTCTCATCCAACATGCTTGGGCTGCCGCACAGCATGGCGCGGTCGTCTTCGGGGTTGATCGGTGGCAGGCCGATGTCGCTGAACAGCTTGCCACTGCGCATCAGGTCGGTCAGGCGGCCTTCGTTTTCGAACGGCTCGCGGGTCACGGTCGGGTAGTAGATCAACTTGTCACGCAGGGCCTCGCCGAAGAATTCGTTCTGCGGCAGGTGCTCGGTGATGAATTCGCGGTAGGCGACTTCGTTGACGTAGCGCACGCCGTGGCACAGGATGACTTTTTCGAAACGCTCGTACGTCTCTGGGTCCTGAATCACGCTCATGAACGGCGCGAGGCCAGTGCCGGTGCTGAGCAGGTACAGGTGTTTGCCCGGCTTCAAATCGTCAAGCACCAGGGTGCCCGTCGGTTTTTTGCTGATGATGATCTCGTCGCCTTCCTTCAAGTGCTGCAATTGGGAAGTCAGCGGGCCATCCGGCACCTTGATGCTGAAGAATTCCAGATGCTCTTCCCAGTTCGGGCTGGCAATCGAGTAAGCGCGCATGAGCGGGCGGCCGTTGGGCTGTTGCAGGCCGATCATCACGAACTGACCGTTCTCGAAGCGCAGGCCCGGATCGCGGGTGCACTTGAAGCTGAACAGAGTGTCGTTCCAGTGATGAACACTGAGGACACGCTCGTGGTTCATGTTGCTCATGTACGGGGGACTCCTGGAAATGGGTCTGCGCCAAAGGTAAGGATGCGCAATTGCACAGCATTCTAATGGCGGCGACAATATCTGTTAACTGGATTATTAAGATAAGGGTTATCGGTTATATCGATATGCGATTTACTCTCCGTCAACTGCAAGTTTTCGTCGCCGTCGCCCAGCAGGAAAGCGTCTCGCGCGCTGCTGGCCTTCTGGCCTTATCTCAATCCGCCGCCAGCACGTCGATCACCGAGCTGGAGCGTCAATCCAGCTGCCAATTGTTCGACCGCGCCGGCAAACGCCTGAGTCTCAACGCCCTCGGTCACCAGCTATTGCCCCAGGCGGTTGCACTGCTGGACCAGGCCAAAGAGATCGAGGACCTGCTCAACGGCAAGTCCGGCTTCGGCTCCTTGGCGGTCGGCGCGACCCTGACCATCGGCAATTACTTGGCGACGCTGCTGATTGGCAGCTTTATGCAGCAGCATCCCGAAAGCCAGGTGAAACTCCATGTGCAGAACACTGCACATATCGTGCATCAGGTAGCGCACTACGAAATTGACCTGGGTCTAATCGAAGGTGACTGCAGCCATCCGGACATCGAGGTGCAAACCTGGGTAGAAGACGAGCTCGTGGTGTTTTGTGCGCCCCAGCATCATCTGGCCAAACGTGGCGTGGCCAGCATGGATGAGTTGACCCACGAGGCGTGGATCCTGCGCGAACAAGGCTCGGGCACGCGCCTGACGTTTGACCAGGCCATGCGCCATCATCGCAGCGCGCTGAATATCCGTCTGGAGCTGGAACACACGGAGGCGATCAAGCGGGCAGTGGAGTCGGGGTTGGGGATCGGCTGCATTTCGCGGCTGGCGCTGCGCGACGCGTTCCGCCGCGGCAGCCTGGTACCGGTGGAAACCCCGGATCTGGACCTGGCCCGGCAGTTCTACTTCATCTGGCATAAGCAGAAATACCAGACCTCGGCGATGCGCGAGTTTCTCGAACTGTGCCGCGCCTTCACCGCCGGGGTGCAGCGCAGCGACGAGATCGTACTGCCGAGTATCGCCTGATCGTCAGATCAGGATCACCGCCCACACCAGGGTGATCATGGTCAGTGCCACAAATTGCGCGGCGCTGCCCATGTCCTTGGCGTTCTTCGACAGCGGATGGCGGTCCAGGGAAATACGGTCAATGGCCGCTTCTACCGCAGAGTTGAGTAATTCGACAATCAACGCCAGCAGGCACACCGCAATCAGCAGTGCTCGCTCGACCCGGCTGACCTGCAGGAAAAAGCTCAAAGGGATCAGGATGACGTTCAACAACACCAACTGACGGAACGCCGCCTCGCCGGTGAAAGCTGCGCGCAGACCATCCAGGGAATAGCCCCCTGCATTGAAGATACGTTTGATACCGGTTTGACCCTTGAAAGGCGACATAGATGTAGGCAACTGAACCAAAGAAGTGGGGAAGCTAGATCACGCAAAGTCAAAAAAGCGTGAAGCGGCTGTAACTTAATGTTGCGAGATTGACTCAAGTTGTTGCAAGAGCAACGCCGCCTGGGTCCGGGTACGCACTCCCAGCTTACGGAAAATCGCCGTTACATGGGCCTTGATGGTCGCTTCCGACACGCTCAATTCGTAGGCAATCTGCTTGTTCAGCAAACCCTCGCAGACCATGGTCAGCACCCGAAACTGCTGGGGTGTGAGACTGGCCAGGCCATCACGGGCGGCCTTGGCTTCGTCGGACACGTTGATTTGTTCAAACGCCTGGGGCGGCCAGGACACATCGCCGTCCAATACCGCGCGCACGGCTTTCTGGATATCTTCCATCGCGCTGGACTTGGGAATGAAGCCACTGGCGCCAAACTCCTTGGAGCGCACCACCACGTCGGCTTCCTCCTGGGCCGAGACCATCACCACGGGGATCTGCGGGTATTGCCCGCGCAGCAGCACCAGCCCGGAAAAGCCGTAGGCACCGGGCATGTTCAGGTCGAGCAGCACCAGGTCCCAGTCGGATTTTTCGGTGAGGCGAGCTTCCAGTTCGGCGATGCTGGCCACTTCGACCAGGCGAACATCAGGGCCAAGCCCCAGGGTGACTGCCTGATGCAGAGCGCTGCGAAACAGCGGATGGTCATCGGCTATCAGGATTTCGTATGTGGCCATTGGTTAAATGATCCTGTTTTTTATGGCAGCCCTGATGGTTCAGGGCTCACCAATACACAAGGCGACGGCCTGGCAGCTATCGCCACAGGGCCTGCTCAACGTCAAAAGCACTTGAAACGACGTCAGGCATTCACGGTTGCGCCCCAATCGGCGCCCAGCATGACCAGCGTAGCCTGGAGGGTCAAGCACTACGCCCGCGGGCATTTTAGCGGGTTGCAGGTTTACGGTGCCATCATGCAAACGTCGTCTGGTTATACCGCCGGGATGTAGGGTGCAAGGCGAGTATGCACAGCGTCCATCGGGTCCAGCGGCATTTGGAACTTGGCAGCCAGGTAATGGGTGCTGAATACATCGAGATAGGCATCCAACACTTCGCTGGCGGCCACGTCTTCGGCCAACTCCAGACAAAGTGCCGCCACCTCGGCGGTGCAGAAATGGTCATCACGCTTGGAACGCCGCAGTTTGTAGCGTGACAACTGCTCTGGCGCCAGGCTCAGTACCGGCAAGTGCTCCAAGTAGGGGCTTTTGCGAAACATCTTGCGCGCTTCGCTCCAGGTGCCGTCCAGCAAGATAAACAGCGGGCGCTTGCCCTCCTCCATGCGCACTTCACTGACCACCCGTTCCGGTGCCACGAATTCACCAGGGAAGACAATATATGGCTGCCACTGCGGGTCAGCCAACAATCTGAGCAAATCGGGGTCGACTTCGGTGCGCGACCATGCGAATGCAGTGGTGTCGTGTATGACATCAGCGATCAGCCAACCCGTGTTACTGGGTTTCATCGGCTCAACGTCATGCATCAACAGGCACATGGCCGACTTGGCTTGTACCTGGGGCCGCCAGGCACATAAACAGTACTCGGGAATTACCCGACAGCCGGGGCAACGCTCAGCTCGGGAACCACGATTAAGAAACGGCCTGACGGCACGCGCCAGACGCTGAGCACGCAAACGGGAAACGGCGTGGCTCATCGGGCACGCGGCGAAGAAAAGGGAATCGGCACGGAAGAAACTCGTGAAAAGCAGAAGTCCCGCAGTTTACCAGCGATACGCCTGGCTGTAGTGGCAAGGGCTCACCTATAATTGCGCGCCACTGAACGCACAGCGCAGTGGCTGGTCTATGCACCAGTAACCGAATCAGGAGAGTTTCATGCTGCGTTCCATGCTGCGCCTTGTTGCCCCATCCCTCGCCATAGCGTTGGTCTTGCCTATGGGCGCCCACGCGGCCTCGCTGCTGGAGGCTCAAATGAACAGGAAACTGCAAAGCGTCGCGGCCGAAAGCAACAAGGACCTGCCCCGGGAAATTGATGAAAAGACCCTGGAAGTGGCCTACACCGTTGAAGGTATGCAGCTGATTGATCACCTCAGCGTTCAGCCTGATCGTGCCGAACAGATGCGTGCCAACCCCAAGGCTGTGTATTTCCAGTTGGGCCGCAGCGTATGCACCAACCCAGGCTACCGCGAACTGATGGCAAAGGGCGCAGTGATACGCTATGAAATCACCGAGAACAAAAGCAACCGCCCTGTGGCATCGGTCAAGTTCGTTGAAGCGGATTGCCCGGCACCGGCTGCGGCGAAGAAGAAAAAGTAAGCACGATTTGACCGTCGCGCGCTGCTGTCCAGCGGCGCGCACTCCCCCGCTCCAGCTCCTGCCAACGACTAAACTACGCGATGAGTAACCAATAAGCGGTTGCCAGCCAAGGGTTTTTCGGCCCATGATCAAGCCATCCCATACGCCCGCCCACAGCTACTTCAATGCTGTTCTGTAACACTTTCAGGGCATAAGCGGCCTGCCCTCCTGTGGCATGCAACGACACATGCAGTGTCGTGGCCCCGACGACGCTCTCGTCGACTATCCAGGCCCTGTAAAGAAGGAGAAGTTGAATGCCTTATGAATCCAATGATCAGTTGCTTCGTCATTTTGAAGAAAACGGGACCGACCTCACGCAGCAGGTCGACGCGCAAATCCAGTTGATCGCCCCCAACAGCCCGAATATCCCCCTTTATCGCGACATGATCCTTACCGTTCTGCGCATGGCCCAGGACGACCGGGATCGCTGGAATGCCAAGATCACCCTGCGCGCCATTCGTGAATTGGACCATGCATTTCGCGTACTCGAACAATTCAAGGACCGGCGCAAGGTGACGGTGTTCGGCTCGGCACGTACACCTGTGGAAAGCCCACTGTATGCACTGGCCCGAGAAGTGGGTGCAGCATTGGCGCGCTCCGACCTGATGGTGATCACCGGCGGTGGCGGCGGCATCATGGCGGCAGCCCACGAAGGCGCGGGCCTGGCGCACAGCCTGGGGTTCAATATCACGCTACCCTTTGAACAGCACGCCAACCCCACCATCGATGGCACCGAAAACCTGCTGTCATTCCACTTCTTCTTTACCCGCAAGTTGTTCTTCGTCAAGGAAGCCGATGCGCTGGTGTTGTGCCCAGGCGGTTTCGGCACCCTGGACGAGGCTTTGGAAGTACTGACCCTGATCCAGACTGGCAAGAGCCCGCTGGTGCCAGTCGTGTTGCTGGATGCGCCGGGCGGTGGGTTCTGGCAAGGTGCCCTGGACTTTATCCGCAGCCAGTTGGAAGCCAACCGCTATATCCTGCCCACCGACCTCAAGCTGATACGCCTGGTCTACAGCGCCGAAGAAGCAGTGGATGAAATCAACCAGTTCTATGCCAACTTCCACTCCACCCGTTGGTTGAAACGCGAGTTTGTGGTGCGCATGAACCATCCTCTCAGTGAGCGTGCTCTGGCCCATTTGCAGCAAGAGTTTGCCAGCCTGCGGCTCAGTGGCGAGTTTCAACAGCTCGCCTATACAGGCGAAGACCATGACGAACCAAGGTTCAGTCACTTGACCCGCCTGATGTTCAACTTCAATGGCCGCGACCAGGGGCGACTGCGTGAATTGGTGGATTACATCAACCTGCCGGAAAACTGGGCACAGGCCCAAGGCAAGACGCAGCAACGTGTGACGTCACTGCCGGCGTAGTTTTTTGCAGGCGAAAAAAAAGGCCCACTATTTTCATAGTGGGCCTTTTCGTTTTGGGGCGTTCAGTCGTCCATATCGCGGCCGCTCAACAAGCGGCTGATCATGTCCATCGAAAACCCGCGATAGCTCAGAAAGCGCCCTTGCTTCGCACGCTCCCTGGCGTCAATCGGAAGGTGCCCCGCAAACTTGCGGCGCCAAGTGTCTTCCAACTGCGACTGCCAGTTGATACCGCACTCACGCAGGGCAAGGTCGATATCGGCACGTTGCAGACCACGCTGGCTCAGCTCTTCACGAATCCGCGCAGGGCCGTAACCGGAGCGCGCTCGATAGGACACAAAACTTTCAAGGTAACGGGCTTCCGACAACAGCCCTTCTTCTGTCAAACGGTCGAGGGCTGTTTCGATCATCTCAGGCTCTGCGCCGCGCTGACGCAATTTACGCGTCAGCTCGACTCGGCCATGCTCGCGGCGAGCGAGCAGGTCCATTGCAGTGCGCCGAACGGCAACGAGTGTATCCAGTACAACGGTCATCGTTTGCTTCAGATGTCAGTGTCGGCTTCTTCCATCTCGTCAACCGGCTCGCGGTTAGCGGCAGCTTTCACGTCCGGCGCCGGGGTCAGCAGCTTGTCGCGAATCTGCTTCTCAAGCGTGGCAGCGATATCCGGGTTGTCCGCCAGGAACTTGGCCGAGTTGGCCTTGCCCTGACCGATCTTGCTGCCGTTGTAGGCATACCAGGCACCGGACTTTTCGACGAAACCGTGCAGTACACCCAGGTCGATCATCTCGCCGTTCAGGTAGATACCCTTGCCGTAGAGAATCTGGAACTCAGCCTGACGGAATGGCGGGGCCACTTTGTTCTTCACAACCTTGACGCGAGTTTCGCTACCGACAACCTCGTCACCTTCCTTCACCGCGCCAGTACGGCGGATATCCAGACGGACCGAAGCGTAGAACTTCAGCGCGTTACCACCGGTGGTGGTTTCCGGGCTGCCGAACATCACGCCGATCTTCATGCGGATCTGGTTGATGAAGATCACCAGGCAGTTGGCGTTCTTGATGTTACCGGTGATTTTACGCAGCGCCTGGGACATCAGGCGGGCTTGCAGGCCCACGTGCATGTCGCCCATTTCGCCTTCGATTTCAGCCTTGGGTACCAGGGCAGCCACAGAGTCGACCACGATCACGTCAATGGCGTTGGAGCGCACCAGCATGTCGGTGATTTCCAGGGCTTGCTCGCCGGTGTCCGGCTGGGAAACCAGCAGGTCATCGACGTTGACGCCCAGCTTGCCGGCGTACTCAGGATCCAGGGCGTGCTCGGCGTCGACGAACGCGCAGGTGGCGCCCATCTTTTGCGCCTGGGCAATCACCGACAGGGTCAGGGTGGTTTTACCGGAAGATTCAGGACCGTAGATTTCAACGATACGGCCTTTTGGCAGGCCGCCAATGCCGAGCGCGATGTCCAGACCCAGAGAGCCAGTGGAAATAGCCGGGATCGCCTGACGGTCGTGATCGCCCATACGCATTACGGCACCCTTGCCGAATTGACGTTCGATCTGACCCAGGGCCGCAGCCAAGGCTTTCTTCTTGTTGTCGTCCATTAAAGTCCTCACGTAATCAATAAGGCCTGACGGCCAACACCTGTATAAGTAGACAGTATTGTTCCACAAAGATCGGTGATCGCCTACCCCTGTTTCTCGATTTCTGCTGCAGCTCGTCGCAACAAGCCCTCCAGTGCGACTTTTACCGTTTGTCGGCGCACCTCGTCGCGGTTGCCGGGGAAGTGCGCAAGCTCGGCTGTCACCTCGTCGCCCACTGCAAAGGCCAGCCAAACGGTGCCCACCGGCTTGTCTGGCGAGCCACCATCGGGGCCGGCCACACCGCTGACCGCCACGGCAAAGCGCGCCAGGCTTTTTTCCTGCGCGCCGCGGGCCATCGCCTCCACCACTTCCTGGCTGACGGCGCCTACTTTGGAGAAGAGTTTTTCCGGCACGTTCAACTGCCGGGTCTTCTGGCGATTGGAATAGGTGACATAGCCCGCCTCGAACCAGGCCGAACTGCCCGGGATCCGCGTGATGGCTTCGGCAATGCCGCCGCCGGTACAGGACTCGGCAGTGGTGACGTGGGCACTGAGCACCTGCAAACGGCGACCCAGTTCAGCGGCCAGTTGAGTGATTTCCTTCACGGTCGTCTCCAGGAGTGGGCGGGGGTTCGCCTACCCTACAGGAGCCTATCGGCCATGCAAGATACAGAGTGCATCAAGAGGCTAACGCGCGACGGCCTGCACATAGGCCTGGCAAGCGCGCAAGGCGATCAGGGCGCTGTCGCCGTCGTCGGTGATGCGGATAATTCGCTGAGCATGCGCCGGGTCAAGTCGGGCTCGCGGGGCTGCATGAACCAGGCTGCCGGCGGTGGTGGAGGCAGGCACTGTACAGCCAGTGGCGGAATCGGCGGCGTCGAGAAGGACTGACAACCGCACATCAGCAGTGGCCAGACGGTCACGCAGAGCAGCTTGGTTGCGTTGGGCATCGCTCAACTCCTGGGTGTGTTGGTGGTCGTTGACGTTGAGCTGTTGCTCCAGAGCCCGGCGTTGGTTTTGTGCTGCCAGCCTTTGCTGGTTCAGCGCTTGAGCATGGGTGCTTGATTGCAGCTCAAGCTGCGCACCATATCGCCAAGCCTGGACCTGCCAAACAAACGCCATGAGCAGACACACGCCGATCAAACGCAACGCACTTAGGAGATGCATAACACCGCCTTGGCCCGCGCCCACAAGCGCAAACGCTCATCCAGGCCATTGAGACCGCCGTTGATACGCCGAGTGATAGCGGTGAATTGGTCCCTGTCGGCCAGTTCATTCAAACCGTTGCTCTGCCAAAACCAGGCTGCCGATTCGCAAGCCCATTGCGGTTGCTCCAGCAATTGCGGTTGCAGCAGCAGGCGATCATCGCCGAACAGCGCTCGGCTGCAGGCCAGGTAGTTGCGACGCCCCGTGATCTGGATAAGCCCCCTGCCCCGATACTTCTGGCCATCGCCATCCGCCTCGGGCGTGTTGCCCAGCCGGGCGGCCAGGGTACCGGTGTCGTATTTGCTCAGGTAGTGATCGCTACCCAGTTCTCGCACATAGAGCAACTGAGCAGATTCGTGGCCGATTTGGGCGAGGAATGCCGCAGTGCGTTCAGGTGTGGTGATTTGGTGATGGGACATCGCCGTGTTTAACGCCGAAATGAAAACTCCCGCTTTAAGGCGGGAGTTTGGTAGTACTTTAACCAGCTGTTGCTCAGATAGAACCATGCATCCCTCCTTCTTGAGCTCGAGCTTTCAGTGATACACGAACTCAAGCTCCCTCTTCTGCCCGCGCCTAAGACGCCAATCCACTGGCCATGATCGAACTGCGATACCCCGTCGCCGGGTCGCCAACGTGGGTCACTTGAGTAATCGACCAGCGCCCCTGCATATACGAAGGCCAGGTTTCATCCAGCACCAGCAAGCCTTCGGCAGCGAGCAACGGGTTACCGGGGCAATCGATCTGCAGCTTCAAACCTTCACGTCCCACCCGGCGCAGTTCGCCTTCGGCCACGGCGCGGGCTTCGGCTTCGTTCTGGCAGCGCTGGCGCAGGGTCTTGAACGGGGCAATCCCGACCTGGACCATGCGCTGCTTGCCAGCTCCGGAATCCCACCAGCTGACGCGGCTGCCCATGTATTTGGAGCGCGATTTTTCGTCGAGCTTGGCGGTGATAAAGGCCTGCTCACCGGGACGGTTGTCCTCGGTCACCGACAATTTCACTTGCGGTAATAGCTGGCCGGAGAGTGATTTGGCTTGCCCCGCTTCGGCCAGCACATAGAGTTCGTTGAACGGCTTGGTGACAGCGTTGTAGCGTTTGGCCAGGCGGGTGATGAAGGCCATGTCGCTTTCGTTGGACTGGTCGATGTGCGCAATCGCAATGCCGTCCAGTGTCGGTGCCACTCGCGGTGAAAAACCATGGCGGCTGACCACTTGGCGAAACAATGCCCCCAAGGTAGTCGGCCCATGGCTGGCGGAGCGGCGCTGGCGATAGCCGCTTTTATCCGCCTCGCTGAAGGGCGCGGCGGTCGCCACGATCATCAGGCGCATCGGAAACAACACTGGGGTGCGTTGGGTGACAACAAACTCGCCTTTTTCCACCAAGCCGGTTTCCTGGTAACCGACGCGCAGGCCAATCTTGCCACTGAGGCTGGGCAAGCCCTCCAACCCTTCTATATTAAGGGTCAGTTCCAGGCGGTCAGTCTGGATACCCGCGGCGTCGGTGTGGCTCCAGTGCATCAGGCGTTGATTGAGCAGCGCCGCGTTGGCGCCGTAGAACTCTACGATCGGGGTAAATCCCTGTGCCATGCAGCCTCCTTAATCCCAGGCCAGAACGGGCCGTACAGCAGCCGGCCGGGCTTGCATCTCAGGCACGACCACCCATACGCCTGCCGGCAGTACCGGGCCGTATTCAGCCAGTTCAGGGTTCAAGCGCCAGAGGGTTTCTTCCGCCGCGTCATCGCAACGCCCCAGTTCGCGGTAGAGCAGCAGGTTGACCGAATCACCGGCAATACTTCGCACTCTACGCATTGACGTACTCCTCCAGCTCAAGGGTCCAGGTCATGACCATGGCAGTGCCGTCATCGATCACATTGCTTTGGGCTTCCACCACCGAATTGATCCGCCACAGGCCCCAGTTACGGCCGATACCGTCGACCAGCGGCAACGGCGCCCGCGCATTTTGCAGAGCGCGCAATTCGTCCAGGCGCTGCATGCCAACGGCGTACATGGCCGTGCCGCTGAAGGTGAGTTTTTCCAGCTTCTGGCCGCTCTGACGCGACTGCGGCTTGCTGGCAATAATCGCCAGGTCACTCCAGCCGCCGTCGCTGTTGCGGGCCAGTGTGGAATAGGCGAACCCTCGGGATAAGCCAAAAATAAAGTCGCCCAGCACCATTTGTTGTCGCATCAATCACCTCCTGAAGGATCGGCCAGTGCCGCGTTGCGCCGGATGCCCAGGGAATCGGTGACCATCGGCACGCATTGAAACTGCAGGGCCTGGATCACCTGATTGACCACTTGCTGGGCGTCCGCCGGATTAACGCCGGTGATCTGGATGCTCGGTGAGAGCGTGACCTGGACGTTGTCCGTTCGCGCGCTGTTGAGCTCTTTACTCAGCGCGTTCGGCGCAGGTAGACGATCGCCTGAACCGAACAACTTGTCCCCAAGCCAACTGCCGGCTTCGCTGCCGAGCAAGCCACCGATGGCGCCACCGACTGCGGTGCCAATGCCAGGGAAAACCAGCGTGCCGAGCGCGGCGCCGGCGGATGCTCCCGCCCAGGCGCCGCCAGCAGTGCTAAGGCCAGCACCGACGGCCTTGGCGTCGCCATTGCGTACGCCCTGGATCACATCCACGGCGGTGTCGACATACTTCAGCGGGCCAAGGCGGCGTACGGCGGACGATTCAAGCTTTGCGAGCGTCCCCGACAGTCCAGGGGCCAAACCCTTGGGCCCACCCTGTGCTGCGACTCGGTCTGCCGAAGCGGCTGCGTAAGAGGTCAATGAGTTGCCGGAAATACTGCGTGTAGTCTCGCTCACCCGTTTGCTGTCGAACGCTAGCTGCGGCTGGCCCATGATATTGACTGGCGGCGCAGCAGGGGCTGGCGTGACAGTAGGCTGCGATTTGAGATCCGTCCGCCTTCTGACCTCTGGGATTTTGACCTCGCGCGATTTTATTTGACGGGCCTTGTTACGCTTGCCGCGCGGCCTCCTGGGATTATCTTTGGGCCGTGCCTTCTCTTCTTTCCTGGCGGTCTCACCGACACTCTCTGGCAACTGTGCGGCAGCGCTATCAAGCGGGCCGCGAATCTGCGCAGGCAGTGCTCCGGTGCAGCAACAGTCCTTGCCTTTTTCAGCGCCCTTGCCGTTATCGTCCTTGAGCCACTTGGCACCCTTCGGATACCTGGCAGCCACCGCATCAATCGCCTTGCCTGAAAGACGGTCTTTGGCTTTATCCCACAAACCGGTGAACACTTCCTTGCCGACGAACTTGACGGCATCCGTGGCCAGTTCAACACTTTTTTCCCCCCAGGACGGGATAGCAGACGCAGGCTTGTCCTGCTTGCTTTCTGCGACTCCCGCGCGGACCTCTGCCGTCTTGGTTGCCAGCGAATTGGCGCTAATGAACAGCGTGCTGGTGAGCGTTTCCAGCGATTCGCGCAACCGAATTTGCTCTTGGGCCAGAGCGTTGATGTCCACACTGACGGTGATCAGCGCCGAGGTCAGCTCCGGCAGTGGTTGCGGCTGGGGTTGGAGTTGCGGTTGCGGTTGCGGCTGCGGCTGCGGCTGCGGCTGCGGCTGCGGCAACAATAACGGCGCCGACTGTGGTACCGATTCAAGGCTGACAGGCGCGGCGAGGTCTGCGGAAAACGGCGCCAGCACATTGCCCAGGTCCGCATCGCCAAGCAGCCAACGCTTGTCCTCCTGGACGAGCCTGGTCCCAAATTGAGTTTCTTGCATCCCGCTTACTCCTGTTTAACGCCAAGGCGAGTGATCGCTATGTCGTAGCGGCGCAATGCTTTTCCGGCGTCCCAGTCGAGGATCTCCGCCTCATTGACCGAGTAGATCAGCGGCACCACATCGAGGATTACTTCGATGTCGCGCTGCGAAAGAAGTCCGCCGGTTGATTTAAAAAATCGTCGATACGCTCCTGCAGTTCCGTCCAGTCGGGCACGGTCAAGCCGGCCAGGTCAGGGATCATCAGGCCGGTGCAATGGGCGGTGATGAACTCGGCGCGCTCTTTGTTGGTGGCGAGTTTTTTCATCACCTTGGTGGCGCGCAGGGCAGGCATTTCCAGGGGCAGTTCGGTCAGGGTTCGGCCGGCTGCGTTCAGGGGCAATAGCAACTGGACGGGTTGGTCGTGGGGTGTCGCTTCATCCGCATTCAGGAAGAACGACGTCGGGCGCGTCGACATCTCGTGTACGTACTGGGCAATGCTCACGTAGTCAGGGCGCTTGAGCTGGTCGAGCTCTTTTTCCGACAGGCCAGTGGCGAGTTTCGCCAGTTCGAAAAACTGATCGTCCTCGTCATCACCGGCCCGGGCCAGCGCGTCTTTTTGCGCGGCGTAGAACAACGGTTTTAGCTGAACCTGCTGGATCGTCGCGCCGGTGTCGGCGGTGATCGGAGCCAGCAGGATGTGCAACGGTGGCATCCAGGCCATGGGGCAATTCCTTGTAGAACGGTATTGAAAAGCACGGGAATCCCAATCTGAGCGCGGTCTCTGTGGGAGCTGGCTTGCCTGCGATAGCATCAACTCGGTGCTCCAGACGCACCGAGTCGCCTGCATCGCGGGCAAGCCCGGCTCCCACATTGACCGTGCCCGCTTCGATTGCAGTTATCCTTACGGCATCAGCACGGCGCGGCGCGCATCGCCCAGAATGTCGACGCCGTTGAGCACGAACTTCTGGGTGCGCACGTCGATGTCGATCACCGAAACGCCATTTTCCAGACGGTTGTAGGTACGGCAGGACAGTTCCAGCGTGGTGGTAGCCTTGTCGCCCATTTTCAGCTTCGCCTCCTCCAGGGATTTGAGCTTGCCGCCGACGGTGTGGTAGGTGAAGTAGGTCTTCCCGTCCTGGTCCTGGCCGGCTTCACGCACGTTCAGCAGGATGTCGTCGCCCATGCGCACGCCCAGGGCCAGCATGATTTCCGGACCGGCACCTTGCAGCACCAGCTTGGCATTGAGCACCTTGCCGCTCTTGGCCATTTCCTCGGCGATAAAGCGACCGCCGGACATGGGCTCCATGTCGAACTCGATCTTCGGCGGGGTGAACTCTTCCACGGTTGCGGACAACGGCAGGCCTTGAAGGGTGGCCGCAATGGCCTGTCTGACTCGGTTGGTAAACATTAGAGAACGTCCTCCAGGAACTGCTCGATGATTTCATCGCGGGCGTTGAGTTGATAAACCATGTGTTCGTTCGGCGCGTAGCGGCCGTAGTCGATAACGATGAACCAGGTGCCGTTCTTGTACTTCTCGACGCTGTTCAATTCCGGGTGCAGGTATACGCTGCCGCCAGGGATGGTCTCGTCGGCCACCAGGGTTTGCAGCCAGTCGTTGATGCGCTTGACCTCCTGGTCCATGAAGGACTTGGTGAGGTTCTTGGCCATGGCTTTCTGGCCGGCCTTGACCAGCTTGCGGCTGATAGCATCTTCCAGGCCGACGTAGCTGATGAACTTGCCGGTGATGGAGCGGTTACCCAGCAGCGAGAAACCGCCGAGGATGGTGCGGGCGTAGTAGCTCACGCCGTAGCGGTTGAGCAGGTCCCCTTCGGTGGAGGTATCGAGGATGTTGTACTCGACCACGCGGGAAACGTCTTCGGCGAAGGTCACCTGGTTGCCCGGGCTTTCCCACTGTTTGACCTTGGCCAGTGCGGCGATGGCCAACGAGGATGGCGACAGGAATACGTTTTTCTTCGCGGCCTTGGAGTACACCGACGGCATGTTGTGCACCAGCAGGCAACGGTCGAAACCGAGGTCGGCACCGCCCAGCTCGCCGCTGTAGGTCACTTGATCGGCCACCGAAGCGTCCTTGCCATCCAGTACCACACGCGCCTTGATACGCTTGCCGAAGGAGGCAAACTCACCGGCCACGGCCTTGGTGCCGGTAAAGCCTGGAGCGCCGATGATGGTCAGGTCTTCAGGCACGCTGCTCAGGGCCGCCAGGCCCAGCTTGCGACCGGTGACCGGGTCGTTGCCGCCGATCACATTGTTGATCGTATCGGCCGGGGTGGCGCCTTCTTCGACGATGACCACATAGACCGGCACCTTGACCACTTTGAGGATCTGATACACCGCCTGGAACAAGGTGCCCGACTCGGTGCCGGTGGGGTCCAGCAGCGCCTGGGTGGTGAAGCTGTTGATACGGAACGGGGCGTTTTTCGGGATCGATGCGTGGGCGTTGGGGGCAGTGCCGACCAGGCCGATCACGTTATCGCCAAGGCCACCCATGGCCTCGGGGGATTCAGTGGCATTCACAGTGATGCCGTTGTGCTCGAAGTTCAGGACTTCTGCCATGGTTATTCAGCCTTCTTGGGGGTGGAGTTGAGGACGCTGGTCAGTTCCAGGCGGCCAGCGGTGCGCAGGGCGGATGCTTCGACGTCGAGCAGTTCCAATTCCTCGCCAGCGGTGGACCAATGGCCGTTGCCGATGGGGAATGGGATGAGGACGGTGTAGGTTTGGCGGGTGGGCATGGGTGGAAATCTCCGGGTGGAAAATGCCAAAGCCCCTGCGGGGAGGGGCTTGGGGGAGGCGAAAAAAAACCGCTTTCGCGGTGGGTTATTTCAGAAAACCAGGTTTAGGGGGCCATACAACTGCATCAGGATCGCTGCCTTGATCGGGAATATCTCGCAAGCCCTGACGGTAGGCCATAAATACAGGACGATCCTTATCGAGCATTGGATAGTCAGGCATGGCAGCATAATCACTGGCCGCCAAGTCAGCATCACGAGCTTTACGAATCAGTGTCCATTTAATCAGCGGGTGAATCTCAGCAAGTGTAAATTCAGGTTTCATCAGTATTTTCCTTAACCCAGAGCCAACATAGTTCCCCAATCGGATGGGTGAGTGACGACACCTGTACAGGCACCGCCAAGCATGACTTCAACTAGTCCACTATTAGAAGTACGCATAGGGTGAATATGCATATAGTGAGAAAAGAACCCTGTCGGTGGTACAGGCACAGCGCACCAGCGCCATTTACCCTTTTTGTTGCCGGTAGTCCATGTGCCATCGACAGAACCCTCTACCACCCGAACAAAAGCAGCTATCGTCATATGGGTGTTGAGAGGCACAGGTGTTGTTCCGCTCAATCGTTCCATATCGACCGCACAAGGGAACGCAAGCCACGGACTGACATTGTCCTCCGACCATTTCATCTGCCAGACATGAATCGGGTTTCGCCAATACTCGGCTGAACTAATATCGAAATCAGGAAACTGCTCACGCACATCTGCCTGAACCTGGCGCATAAAATCGACGTCTGCCTGAGGGCGTCCCGCCGACTGAGCTACCTGAGTAATCGTTCGTGTTTTTGTCGCCGTGACTTGGGTATGAACATACCAGCCGTCAATCAGGTTGCCCGTCGCATCGGGAGCCATATGAAAGTTTTTTGTCATCGCCACTCTGGGTATATGGCGACTCAAACTCAAAAGCTGGTCTTCATACTTCCTCTGGGCATCTGCAAGGGCTTTGTCAATTTCCCCTACCTTACCCGCCACAGTATTCGTCAAGTTGTTTGCCGCGCTGACAACGGCGGCCAATTGCTGTTCAGTACTCAATGTTTGAGCTCCTTGTTTTACTGGTCATCCCTTAACGGCTTTCAATCAAGCCAACGTATTCCGTCCTCAGGGTCATTTGAAAGAGGCGGTTAAACTGTTCTCTCCTCCAGCGCCATCAGGCGAAATAGAACCCCGATACCCCGTGTCATATTGTCGATGCTCGCTGCCGAGAGTGAAGCCAGCTCTTCCGTTAGTAAGACATTGAGATTCTCAGTCCCCACCACTACTGTCACGCTATCCGCCGGCAAGGGCGATACATCCAACGTAAACTTCTGCAGCACCCGAGCCGCCGCCGCCTTATACGTCAGCAACTTCCCCGCCACGGAATACACCGCCAGCAAAGTCCCGCTTGCGAGGTAAAAACCGAACTCGCCAATCTCATATTCACCGTCGCCATCAAACAGCGCGGCCATCCTGAGTTGGCGCGCGCCCAGGTCTTCGTAATCGACGATGGCCACCCGTTGGCGCTCATCGCGCAAGGCTACCTCGCTACCGTCGGGGGTATAGCGGCCAGTGCCGGCGCCGATATGGGTAATTTCGCCTTTGAGGCCCTGGTTCTTTGCCTGCAGCACTTCATCCAAACCTTTGGAAGTGAAGCGCACCAGGCGCGTGATTTCATCTGTCATGGCTGCGCCCTGAGGTCGTAGTCGTTAATAGTGTAGTGCTGGGCAACCCCGGCACTGTTAAGCCGAGCAACCAGCGCCAATTCCGGCAACGCGCCGTTTAGATAAAACTCGCCGTCGCTTAAAGGGGCATCTAGCACTTGCGTGAATGCAAGCTGACCTTCGGTTTCATGCACGATGGTGATCGTCGCCTGGTCGCGCTCACTTTTCGCTGCGTTGATACGCCGGATCAGCCGGTTGTGGTCGCCGCTGGACCAGCTGCGCCCGATGATCGCCTGTACGTCGAAGGTGTAAGGCACACCCAAGGGGCGCTGCTGATACCAGGCGCTGATGTTGGGAGTGAAGCCCAATGACTCCACCGCATGACTGAGTGCCTTGGGCGTGCCGGCCTGGCGCTGGATTTGCCAGGACAAGGCCACGGTCAGGCGCTTTTCCGCCTCGCTGGCCTCGGCATCCCATTCACTGACGCCGCGGTCGGCGGCCAGGTAAGGCAGGAATTCGCTGGGGGTTTGCAGCGGGTTCATCAACGCTGGAAACGGCGGTGTGACGCGCTCGAGCAATGTGCCGAAACCCAGGTCCAGCGCCTTTTCCAGCGGTGAACTGTTGGCCGGTAGCAAACTCGCTTTAGATTCACTCATAGCGTGCGCACCTCCACCTCGACGCCCGTGCAATACGGGGCCTGGAACGCGGTGCTGACGATGGGCGCCAGCGGTTCAAGAATTTGCAGCTGGGCCGCTCCGGCACTGTGGATGGCGTAATCGATCCAGCTGGGGTCCACCCGTCCTTCCAGGCGGTGGCAGGACTCAGCGTAGTCTTGCAGCAGTTTCTGCGCGGCCACTTGGGTCAGCCCCGAGTCCGGGCCGGCGTTGATCTTGGCCACCACGCGAATTTTGTAGGGTTGAATCTGCGCGCCTTGGACGCTGACCAGGTCGGTTTCGGGCCGTACATCCGGCCGTGCGAAATGTCGACGCACACCGTCAAGCAAGTCCGCAGACGGCGTGCCGTCGCCCTCGCGAGAAAGCACAGTGACCATAACTTCACCCGGTGCGGTGCGTCGGGCGTTGCCGTCCTTGACCTGGGCTGCGTAACCATCTGGATCGAAGGTGTAGGTGACCGTCACCACACCCGGCGTCGCGCTTTGCACTTTCACCGCCGGGCGCTCGCCAAGGGTGAACACTTCGCGGCGATACTGCATCCGCGAGCCGGCCGCCGGAGCATGGGGCGCCAGGTAGTAACGCAGGCGAGCGTCGTCGTCGCTTTCCAGGGTGGGCGGCACGGGCGGGAACGCCGCCGGGTCGCCAGGGTCGAGCACTTGGCGCTCCAGGCCCATATCGGCCAGGCGCGCATCCAGGTTGCTGCCGGTGGCCCACCACGCCAGCATCTGCTTGATGCGGGCGTTGTATTTGCGCTCGTGGGTTTGCAGACGCACGCAAAACGCTTCCAGGGCCAGGGTCAGCAGTTCGCTTTCATTGTCGAGACTGACTTTGAGTTTGGCCGCGCTTTGCGGAGCTCGGCTGTCAACGTAGTCGATGACAAACGCCTTGAACTCGGCGAGCAACGGTTCGAACTCATCCACCTTGATAATGGTCGGTTCCGCCAGTTGGTTCTGGCCGGGGATCAACATGCTCATGTCACGACCTCGAAGGATTGTTGGCGGTTTTTCCAGGTGCCGGCAAACCGCAGCAACAGGCCGGCGCCTTGGCGAGTGGCGACGATGACCTGGGGGTCAAAATCGCTGATGCCGTTATGGGTGTTGTAGAACGCCTGGGCGGCATGGCTCTGGGCGAGAATCAGCAGGTCGTCGCCGAGGTTTTGCCCGAGCAACTGCGGGATCAGCGAGCCATACAACGGACGCTTTTGCCGGGTGCCCACGGGGGTGGTCAGCGCTCGGGTGGCGCGCTGCACAAATTGCAGCCAGTCATCGACGGCTGCCCCGGTGTTCCTCTCGATTCCGAGCATGGGATGTCCTTATCGCGGGCTGATGACGCGTCCTTGATGGTCCACTACCGGGCCGCTGAAGTGAGCTCCGCCAGCATCCAGCAACAGGCTGGTGCCGCCGATTTGCAAAGTGATGCTCTGGGCATTCATGGTCAGGCTGGCGGCGCCGACGTTAATGTCGACCTGTTCACGGGAGCCGCTGACGGCGGTTGGGCCGTTGACCCAGTTGAAGGTATGGCTGGCGTCGTCGTAGTCGCTTTGGGTGCCGTCTTGATGGCGACGCCTGGTCAGCGTCGCGACGCTGGAGACCGGCGGAAAGCGATCACTGTTGAGGCCGAACAGCGCCACTGACTGCACGCCGCCCTCCCCACCACCGTAGTTAAGCAATAGGCATTGCTCGCCCACCGTTGGAATGCGGGTTTCCGTTTGCGCACCGGCGCTGGGGTTGAAAAAGCGGATCGCCGGGGTCAGCAAATCACCGTGGCTGACCTTGCAGGTGTTGCTGGCCGCATCGACCTGCTGGCAAATGCCAATCCGGCAGAAGCTTTCAGCGCGGCGGTAAAGGTCTTCGAGTTGGGTCTCCATCTCTGCCAGGCGTTCGACGATCGGTCCCAATTGCATGCGTAACAGCGCGTCGAACATGGGCTACTCCGCCAGTGGTTTGTATTGGGCCGGGTCGTCGATGTTGGAGACGTCCCAGGTGCAGGCAAACAGCGGCTGGCCTGTAGGATCTTCAAGTAACGGCGGCCCCAGATAGAGGGTTTGAGTGAAGGAAACCGTCCAGGTGTCGTAGTCCGCATCAAGGGTGCTGCGCACAGCCGGAGCGGCGACGATATTTGCGGGCAAATCGCACTGTGCCTGGGGCAGGTCCCAACGGTTGTCCAGCACAAGGTCCATGAGTTGGCTGGCCAGGTCGCAGGCATCGAACGGCAATGCCCCGGGGGCGACCATGGCCCTGAGTGAAATGCTCAGCACGTGAGCCTTGCGCCCTTCGCGAGAGCGAATGCCCGGGCCATTGCCTTCGACTGTGACCTGCACACCGTTTTTTTCAGTGTCGCCCTGGAAGTCCTGATGACTGCCGACCTTGAGGTCCGGGAAGGCTGCATGCAGCGCAGCGCCCACGGCCTGGGGCAGTTGGGATGGCTTTTCGATAAGCGTCATTTTATGTAGCGTCCTTGCAACGATTACTGCGGGTCCTGGCGGGAGCCTTGGTTGATCCCGATGCGCTTGGCCGCCCACCGCTCATAAAGGCCGATAGCCACGTCGGCACCGGCCATGGCGGTCAGGCAACCAATGGCGCCGGCGGTCCAGATCGACATCCCCGCTGCGTAGCACAGCATCAGAGCCGAAACCCCGCAGACCATGCACGCCCCGGAACGCAGGGCCAGGCGTCGGATCAGCGACCAACCGCGAGCCCCTTCCTTATCGGCGCGCCACATCTCGCCGGATACGCCGCCGATCACGGCCAATACGATGACCAGCCAGATAGGCATTTCCGCTAACGCTTGCTGTTCATTTGTCATGTCACGCCTCCTGGCTGAGCATTTAATAATCCATATTTCATTTACAGATGCTTCGATAGGTAGGCATTCCAAAAAGCCCGGTTGCCCGGGCTTTTCAGTAATGCTGTCCTCGGACTTTCGGCGCTACTGGCGCGGTACGGTCCTTTCCTCGATGTTTTTCCGACCACGATCCCTGTCTGCCGGATAACTGCTTCTGGTGCTTTACGCTGCACACCCGGGTCAGTTGCCAACCCTCTGAACCGTCAAGGCCGGTTCATCGCTGCCTGTTTTTGAAGCGTTGAAACTAAAGAGCGTCGGCATCCTTGCCGGTATTGCCTGGCATCCCTGCCATCGCTTCGATGGCGTCCTTGCCGATGTTGCGTGCCTTCCTTGTCTTCCTTGGCAGCATCCTTGCCACCTCCACCAGGCCTTGTTGGCTGGCTTGAGATGGAGAATATGCATGTATGCATATACAGTCAATGCATAAATGCATTTATTTTTGCTATGGAAATGCACAAATGCATTTGAGGCCTTGCCAGCATGGGGTTTGCCGGTTTTTTCGGGCCGTAAAAAAAACCCGCTCATGGGCGGGTTTCGTCTTACGCGAGGGGGTTAGCGGGCGTACATGCCCCACCAGAAAACATGACCGAGGATGCTGATCTGCTCATCCTGTATATCCTGGAAGCTGTAGTCCTCATCCGGATGCTCATCACGGTTGAAGCTGCGCAGGCGAATCCCGGAAGGCAGGCGGTAGAGCTGTTTAACTCGCAGCTGGCCGTTGTGATTGATGGCATACAGATCACCATCGACGATATCGCCAATGCCGCTTTTACCGGCGTTCACGCCAACCGTGGCGCCGTCGCGCAGTACCGGCAACATGCTGTTGCCGCGTACCGTCACGCACTTGGCCTGGTCGAACTGCACGCCGTTATGCCGCAGACTGCGCTTGCCGAACCGCAGGCTGGCCTTCTCGCTTTCCTCGATGACGAATCTTCCTGATCCAGCAGCCAATTCAACCTCGCGCAGAAAGGGGATCGACACCTCGTCATCATTGACGGGGGTGTCGTCGTCCCACAGGCTTATGTCCTTGAGTTCCGAATGCATCGGGTCGCGCCCGTCATCGCGCAAGGCTCCCACCGCAGCGCGCCCGCGCAGTTGGTCGGTGCTCACGCGAAAATACTCGGCGATACGGGAGATGTGTTTATCCGACGGATCAACGATCTTGCCGCTGAGGATCCGGGACAGTGTGGATTGAGGCACGCCGGTGCGCCGATGAAGCTCCGTGGGGGAGATCCGGTCGCGATCCAGCAGCTCTCTTAAGACGATAGAAACATTGCGTTTTTGCATAACGCGGATAGTGACGGGAGTTTTTAAGGTTGGCAAATGCTAATTTGCATATTTATGCATTAAACATCCAATTGTGTTTAGCCTGAAACAAAATACTGTATATCCAGACAGTTAAATACTCACTATTATTGCGAGCGCCTGAGGTAAGACGCGGCAAATGAACAGCCTCCCTTGCTTATCGACAATTCAGGGGCTATGTATAAAACTCGTCAATCACCTAGCCAGCAACGACGGAGGTGCTCATGGCTTATTCAGCGCTAGCTGTTGCTAACGCCTTCATTGAACGCGCGAAGGAAGGCAAGGTTTCGGGCCTGACCCCGATGAAGCTGCAGAAACTGCTGTTCTATACACAGTCCTGGCATTTGCGCGAGCGAGACCAGCCCCTGATGGATGACCACTTCGCCCGCTGGCAATATGGCCCGGTCATTCCGTCGCTTTACCATGAGCTGAAATCCTACGGTAATCGCCCGGTGACCTCGCTGCTCAGCAACCTGAAGCCCGACGCCGAAGACATTGTCTTCGTTACACCGAGGGTTCCGGAGAGCGATACCTATACCCATCGTTTGATTGACCGGATCATTAACAAATACGGCAAATGGTCCGGTACCCAACTGTCCAACCTGTCCCACGAGGACGGCACAGCCTGGGCCCTCAAGGGCGCCGACGGCTCCGCCATCGACTGGGAAGACATGGCAGCACTCATTCACCCAAAGAGCCGCATCCGTGAGTGAAGAACTCGACAACCTGGAACTCACCCTGCCCCCCGTGGCAGGGCCTGACCAGGACTCCCAGGCCGGTGGCGAGCAAGCCATAGGTACCGACGATGAAAGAAGCCAAAACCTCAAAGACCAGAAAGCCGAACGGCAACTGCGCAAGAAGTATGCAGGGCGTGCGTTTTGGTTTGCCGCCTGCGGGGTGATCTTCTGGGCGGTTCTGCTGGTGTGGAATGGCTGGTCGACGTATTACTCGGGTAAAGCGCCGTTCTCGGACAATGTATTGATAGCCATCACTACGGCGACTTCAATCAATTTGTTTGCGGCGTTTCTTGGGGTGATCAGAGGGTTGTTTCCGGCCAGTGGGCGTAGGTCCAAATAGTTTGGTCGTCTTCACGATCTGCATCCTGCATTGAGATATGAAAAGTCAGCTCATCATCTTCCAGGCACTGACCGGATTGTTTAACGCTGCTGCAATGCCTGATTAAACCGCTAACCTGTGGCGAGGGAGCTTCTTGAGGCGACGCCGCTTTCGCGTTTTACCTGGCCGTTTGCGACCTGCGAAGGGCCGACCTCGCGTGTTAACCTTGCCTCCATCGCAAAAAATGCTGGGCCAAGCGCCCCCTTTGCCCCATCACTTTCAACGAATTTGCCTACTACCCAATGAGTAAAAACACTTCAGACCTATCCTCCCACACCCCGATGATGCAGCAGTACTGGCGCCTGAAAAACCAGCACCCTGATCAGTTGATGTTCTATCGCATGGGCGACTTCTACGAGATCTTCTATGAAGATGCGAAGAAGGCCGCCAAGCTGCTGGACATTACCCTGACCGCGCGCGGCCAGTCGGCGGGGCAGTCGATTCCGATGTGTGGGATTCCTTATCACTCGTTGGAAGGCTACCTGGTCAAGCTGGTGAAGCTGGGCGAGTCGGTGGTGATCTGTGAGCAGATCGGCGACCCGGCTACCAGTAAAGGGCCGGTGGAACGTCAGGTGGTGCGCATTATTACGCCGGGCACGGTGAGTGATGAGGCACTGCTGGATGAGCGTCGCGATAACCTGATCGCTGCGGTGTTGGGCGATGAGCGTCTGTTCGGCCTGTCGGTGCTGGATATCACCAGCGGCAACTTCAGCGTGCTGGAGATCAAGGGCTGGGAGAACCTGCTGGCGGAGCTGGAGCGTATCAACCCGGTGGAGTTGTTGATCCCGGATGATTGGCCCAAGGACTTGCCGGCGGAGAAACGTCGTGGGACCAAGCGTCGTGCGCCGTGGGATTTCGAGCGTGATTCGGCGCTGAAAAGTCTGTGCCAGCAGTTCTCGGTGCAGGACCTTAAAGGCTTTGGCTGTGAAACGCTGACCCTGGCCATCGGCGCTGCTGGCTGCCTGCTCAGCTACGCGAAGGAAACCCAGCGCACCGCCCTGCCCCACTTGCGCAGCCTGCGTCATGAACGCCTGGACGATACCGTGGTGCTCGATGGCGCCAGCCGTCGCAACCTGGAATTGGATACTAACCTGGCCGGCGGGCGCGATAACACCCTGCAATCGGTGGTCGACCGCTGCCAGACCGCGATGGGCAGTCGCTTGCTGACTCGTTGGCTGAACCGTCCGCTGCGGGACTTGACCGTGCTGCAAGCGCGTCAAACCTCTATTACCTGCCTGCTCGATGGCTATCGCTTTGAAAAGCTGCAGCCGCAACTCAAAGAAATCGGTGATATCGAGCGTATCCTGGCGCGGATCGGCCTGCGCAATGCACGACCCCGCGACCTGGCGCGCCTTCGTGATGCCTTGAGCGCCCTGCCGCAGTTGCAACTGGCAATGACTGAGTTGGATACGCCTCACTTGCAACAGCTGGCGGTGACTGCCGGCACTTACCCGGACCTCGCGGCGCTGCTGGAAAAAGCCATCATCGACAACCCGCCCGCGATCATCCGTGATGGCGGCGTGTTGAAAACCGGCTACGACAGCGAGCTGGATGAGCTGCAGTCCCTGAGCGAAAACGCCGGCCAGTTCCTGATCGACCTGGAAGCCCGCGAAAAAGCCCGCACCGGTCTGGCTAACCTGAAGGTGGGCTACAACCGCGTGCATGGCTACTTTATTGAGTTACCGAGCAAGCAAGCGGAGTCGGCGCCTATCGATTATCAACGTCGCCAGACGCTCAAGGGTGCCGAGCGTTTTATCACCCCAGAGCTCAAGGAGTTCGAAGACAAGGCGCTGTCAGCCAAAAGCCGCGCCCTGGCCCGGGAAAAGATGCTTTACGAAGCCTTGCTCGAGGATTTGATCAGCCGTTTGGCGCCATTGCAGGACACTGCGGCCGCCCTGGCGGAGCTGGATGTACTGAGCAACCTCGCCGAACGAGCGCTGAACCTTGACCTGAACTGCCCACGGTTTGTCAGCGAGCCATGCATGCGCATTGTGCAAGGTCGCCACCCGGTGGTGGAGCAGGTATTGACCACGCCGTTCGTCGCCAACGACCTGTCGCTGGACGACGATACCCGCATGTTGGTGATCACCGGTCCGAACATGGGTGGTAAATCCACCTATATGCGCCAGACCGCGTTGATCGTGTTGTTGGCCCATATCGGCAGCTTTGTGCCGGCGGCCAGTTGCGAGCTGTCCCTGGTGGACCGCATCTTCACGCGGATCGGCTCCAGTGATGACCTTGCGGGTGGCCGTTCGACCTTTATGGTGGAAATGAGCGAGACCGCCAACATCCTGCACAACGCTACCGAGCGCAGTCTCGTGCTGATGGACGAAGTGGGTCGCGGCACCAGCACCTTCGACGGCCTGTCCCTGGCTTGGGCGGCGGCCGAACGCCTGGCGCATTTGCGCGCTTATACACTGTTTGCCACGCACTACTTCGAACTCACGGTGTTGCCGGAAAGCGAGCCACTGGTGGCCAACGTGCATCTCAATGCCACCGAGCACAATGAGCGCATCGTGTTCCTGCACCATGTGCTGCCAGGGCCGGCGAGCCAGAGCTATGGCTTGGCCGTAGCACAGTTGGCCGGCGTGCCGAATGACGTGATTACTCGCGCCCGCGAACACCTCAGCCGCCTGGAAACCACAGCCCTGCCCCATGAAACCGTGGTCGCCAGCCCTGCCAAGGCCAGCAAGAAACCCGCCGCGCCGCACCAGAGCGATATGTTCGCCAGCCTGCCCCATCCGGTGCTGGATGAGTTGGCAAAGCTTGATCTGGATGACTTGACGCCGCGTAAAGCGCTCGAAATGTTATATGCACTGAAGACTCGGATATAACGCAGACGCTTGCAAGCTGATAGAATCTCGCGCGGTTTGGGATGCTGCGGGCTTTTAGCCTGGTCCGCAGACTATCGCTCTCAAACCTCGCGAACCCCACCACAAGGGGTTTCGCTGCCGCCGCCTGAGGAGAAAATTAGAAATGACCTTCGTCGTCACCGACAACTGCATCAAGTGCAAGTACACCGACTGCGTAGAAGTGTGTCCGGTGGACTGCTTCTACGAAGGCCCGAACTTCCTGGTTATTCACCCGGATGAGTGCATCGACTGCGCCCTGTGTGAACCAGAATGCCCGGCCGTCGCGATTTTCTCCGAGGACGAAGTGCCTGCGGAGATGCAGGAGTTTATTCAGCTGAACGTCGAGTTGGCGGAAATCTGGCCGAATATCACCGAGCGCAAAGACCCGATGCCCGATGCAGCGGAGTGGGATGGCAAAAAAGGTAAGATTGCAGACCTCGAACGCTGATAGCGTCGCCGCCCCCAAAAGGCCCCTTGCGGGCCTTTTTGCGTTTCTGATGGAAGCGTTTTTACTTTTCTACAGGCGAAAAAAGGGGCGGTATGACCCGCCCACATTTTTTCCCTAGTCCCTGTATTCCTTTTCATCATCCTGATGAATCGCATCCTGCGACGTTCCTTCAAACCATCGTTCCTTGATGGCTGTGTCAATCCGTGGACACAGGGCTGATGTTAGAGGGTTCGAAGATAAGTTCAACGCGACCCGGTTCGATCGACTGGCACGCTCTGACACATAAACACAGATAAATAAGTCTTGTTTTTCAATGAGATGAAAAAAGTCTCAAAAAAATCGAGACGTCCATGCACGATAAAAAAACCGATCGCTTACGCAAAGGTAAGCAAATGCTTACACGCACAATTGCGGAAAAGGGCAATAAGCCTCATTGCCCCCACCGCTTACTGTTGAAAGGCATCAGTCGTCACTGACAGTAATGGTCGGCATCGCCGGCGCAGCAGCTTCCTGCAAGACAATTCTCGCGCCGACATGCCGGGCCAGTTCCTGGTAGATCATCGCGACCTGCCCGTCCGGTTCGGACGCCACGGTTGGTTTGCCGCCATCTGCCTGTTCACGAATGCCCATCGCCAGCGGCAACGAAGCGAGCAGCTCGACACCGTATTGGGTCGCGAGCTTTTCGCCCCCACCTTCACCGAACAGATGCTCGGCGTGACCACAGTTGGAGCAGATGTGCACCGCCATGTTTTCCACGACGCCGAGCACCGGGATATTGACCTTGCGGAACATCTCGACGCCTTTCCTGGCGTCCAGCAGCGCGAGGTCCTGAGGCGTGGTGACGATCACCGCACCGGCCACCGGCACTTTTTGCGCCAGGGTCAGCTGGATGTCGCCGGTGCCTGGCGGCATGTCGATCACCAGGTAATCGAGGTCGCCCCAGGCGGTCTGTGTGACCAATTGCAGCAACGCCCCGGAAACCATCGGCCCGCGCCAGACCATCGGCGTGTTGTCATCGGTAAGAAAGGCCATGGACATCACTTCCACACCGAGCGACTCGATGGGTACAAACCATTTCTGATCCTTGACCTTCGGCCGCGTGCCTTCGGCGATGCCGAACATCACGCCTTGGCTTGGGCCGTAGATATCGGCGTCGAGAATCCCCACCCGCGCGCCTTCGCGGGCCAGGGCCAGGGCCAGGTTGGCCGCGGTGGTGGATTTGCCCACGCCACCCTTGCCGGAGGCCACCGCCACCACGTTCTTGACGTTGGCCAGGCCCGGGATCTGCGCCTGGGCCTTGTGCGGGGCGATCACGCATTGGATATCGACCTTGGCCGAACCCACGCCGTCGATGCCCTCAATGGCCATTTGGAGCATCTGCGCCCAGCCGCGTTTGAACAAGCCTGCGGCATAGCCCAGTTGCATCTGTACCGACACCTGGTCGCCCTGGACCTCGATGCTGCGCACACAACCGGCACTGACCGGGTCCTGGTTCAAATAAGGGTCGGTGTACTGGCGAAGAACGGCTTCCACCGCTGCGCGATTGACGGCGCTCATGGGCTACTCCCGAAAAAAGACTGACTGAAACAGGCGGCTATCCTAACCGTTCCGGCGGTTGAACGGCACGCTTTCGAGGTTCCGGAAGATTCTGAAACAGCGTCACGGGGTGAAATAAATTTCCCGGCGCTTTATAGTGGCCGACCTCCGTTTCATCAAGTAGCCGAGCCCCATGTCCGAGCCACGCAAGATCCTCGTCACCAGCGCCCTGCCCTATGCCAATGGTTCCATCCATCTTGGCCATATGCTTGAGTACATCCAGACCGATATGTGGGTGCGCTTCCAGAAGCATCGCGGCAATCAATGCATTTATGTCTGCGCGGACGACGCCCACGGTTCGGCCATCATGTTGCGCGCCGAAAAGGAAGGTATCACCCCGGAACAACTGATCGCCAACGTGCAGGCTGAACACAGCGCCGACTTTGCCGAGTTCCTGGTGGACTTCGACAACTTCCATTCGACCCACTCCGACGAAAACCGCGAGTTGTCGAGCCAGATCTACCTGCGGTTGAAGGAAGCCGGGCACATCGACCAACGTTCGGTGACCCAGTATTTCGACCCGGAAAAGAAGATGTTCCTGGCCGACCGCTTCATCAAGGGCACCTGCCCCAAATGCGGCACCGATGACCAGTACGGCGACAACTGCGAAAAATGCGGCGCGACCTACGCACCGACCGACCTGAAGGATCCCAAGTCGGCGATCTCCGGTGCCACTCCGGTGCTCAAGGACTCGCAGCACTTCTTCTTCAAGCTCCCGGATTTCCAGCAAATGCTGCAAACCTGGACGCGCAGCGGTACCTTGCAGGACGCCGTGGCCAACAAACTCTCCGAATGGCTCGACAGTGGCCTGCAGCAGTGGGACATCTCCCGCGACGCGCCATACTTCGGCTTCGAGATCCCGGGCGAGCCGGGCAAGTACTTCTATGTATGGCTGGACGCGCCGATCGGCTACATGGCCAGCTTCAAGAACCTGTGCGACCGCACCCCGGAGCTGGACTTCGACGCGTTCTGGGGCAAGGACTCCACTGCCGAGCTGTACCACTTCATCGGCAAGGACATCGTCAACTTCCACGCGCTGTTCTGGCCGGCGATGCTTGAAGGCTCGGGCTACCGCAAGCCGACCGGCATTGCCGTGCACGGCTACCTGACGGTGAACGGGCAGAAAATGTCCAAGTCCCGTGGCACCTTTATCAAGGCGCGCACCTACCTGGACCACCTGTCGCCTGAATACCTGCGCTACTACTACGCATCCAAGCTGGGCCGGGGTGTCGACGACCTGGACCTGAACCTGGAAGACTTCGTACAGAAGGTCAACTCGGATCTGGTGGGTAAAGTCGTCAACATCGCCAGCCGTTGCGCCGGGTTTATCCACAAGGGCAACGCCGGTGTACTGGTAGCCGAGAACGCCGCACCGGAACTGACCGACGCCTTCCTGGCCGCCGCACCAAGCATCGCCGACGCCTATGAGGCCCGCGACTTCGCCCGCGCCATGCGCGAAATCATGGGCCTGGCCGACCGTGCCAACGCCTGGATCGCCGACAAGGCCCCGTGGTCGCTGAACAAGCAGGAAGGCAAGGAAGCTGAGGTTCAGGCTATCTGCGCCACCGGCGTCAATCTGTTCCGCCAGTTGGTGATCTTCCTCAAGCCGGTGCTGCCATTGCTGGCCGCCGATGCTGAGGCGTTCCTGAATGTGGCGCCGCTGACCTGGAACGATCACGCCACCTTGCTCGGTAATCATCAGTTGAACGCGTTCAAGCCCTTGATGACCCGCATTGACCCGGTGAAAGTCCAGGCCATGACCGATGCTTCGAAAGAAGACCTGGTCGCCAGCCAGACCGATACCGGCCAATCTGCGCCTGCGGGCAATGGCGAACTGGCCAAGGACCCGATTTCTCCGGAAATCGATTTCGACGCCTTTGCCGCCGTGGACCTGCGCGTAGCACTGATTATCAAGGCCGAAGCCGTGGAGGGCGCCGACAAGTTGCTGCGCCTGACATTGGATATCGGTGACGAACAGCGCAACGTGTTCTCCGGGATCAAGAGCGCTTACCCGGACCCGTCCAAGCTCGATGGGCGCCTGACCATGATGATCGCCAACCTCAAGCCACGGAAAATGAAGTTTGGCATTTCCGAAGGCATGGTGATGGCGGCGGGCCCTGGCGGCGAAGAAATCTACCTGCTGAGCCCCGACAGCGGCGCCAAGCCGGGCCAACGCATCAAGTAATTCCTGCAAAATGCCCCGCTGTTGCCACGGCGGGGCTTTTCAGCTTGCCCACCTCCCTGGGCCGGGCGTCAACGCTATGATCACAGCATGAACCTCATTCAACGTATCGACGCGCTGCTGCCGCAGACTCAATGCGGCAAGTGCGGGCACCCGGGTTGCAAGCCTTATGCAGAAGGCATCGCCAGGGGCGAGGCCATCAACAAGTGCCCGCCCGGTGGGCAGGAAACTATCGCCGGGCTTGCGCAACTGCTACACCTGCCAGTGCTGGACCTGGACACCAGCCGCGGGGAAGCGCCCGCGCAGATTGCCTATATCCGTGAGGCCGAATGCATCGGTTGTACCAAATGCATCCAGGCTTGCCCGGTGGACGCCATTGTGGGCGCCGCCAAGCTGATGCACACCGTGATTACCGACGAGTGCACCGGTTGCGACCTCTGTGTCGCCCCCTGCCCCGTCGACTGTATCGAGATGCGTGCGCTCGCTGACGTACTGCCTATCGTGGGCGGCTTGGCAGGCACCGATGACGAGCGGCGTGAACGCGACCTCAAACGTGATCGGGCGCGACGGCGTTTCGAACAACGCAACGCCCGCCTGCAACGTGAGGAAGCCTGCAAGCTCGCCGAACGCCTGACACGGGCCAAACGCGCAGCTGCGGTGGAAACGACACAGGTCAATAATCATCAGGCCGCTCAGGACGCCGCGATCAAGCAGGCCAAAATCAGCGTCACCATGAGTCGCGCTCAATTGCACAAATCGTTGAAGGCGTTTGGGCATCCCCCTACCTTTGAGCAACAGTCGCAATTGATTATGCTGCAACGGCAGTTCGAGGCTTGCGAACAGGCGCTTGCCGCGCTGGAGGCCAACAGTGCGCCGCCGACAACGCCCCCCAAGAGCGCCGACCTCAAGCGTGCAAAAATCCAACTGGCCATGCGCCGAGCCGAGTTGAAAAAGGCCCAGGCCGAGCAGGCTGGCGAGCAGCAACTGGCAGCCTTGAGCGCTGCGTTGAACGCCGCCGAGCAGACGCTGCAGGATGCCGAGGCCAACACCGACGCCTGAACCTGCGCTTTGCATTGCTAACATCACGTCGACCGCCAGCAAGGAAACGTCCGCCCCTATGAATGCCGCAAAACGCCTGGAAATCTTCCGCAGGTTTCATGAAGACAATCCGGAACCGAAAACCGAACTGGCCTACTCCTCCCCTTTCGAATTACTGATTGCGGTGATCCTGTCAGCCCAATCCACGGACGTCGGTGTCAACAAGGCCACGGCGAAGCTGTATCCCGTGGCCAATACCCCGGCCGCGATTTACGCCCTGGGTGTGGAAGGTTTGTCCGAGTACATCAAGACCATCGGCCTGTATAACAGCAAGGCCAAGAATGTGATCGAAACGTGCCGCCTGCTGGTAGAGCTGCATGGTGGTGAAGTCCCGAAAACGCGCGAAGCCCTGGAAGCCTTGCCAGGGGTGGGCCGCAAAACGGCCAACGTGGTACTCAATACCGCATTCCGGCAGTTGACCATGGCTGTGGATACGCACATCTTCCGGGTCAGTAACCGAACCGGCATTGCGCGGGGCAAAAATGTGGTCGAGGTGGAAAAGCAACTGATGAAGTTCGTGCCCAAGCCGTATTTGCTCGACTCCCATCATTGGCTGATCCTGCATGGGCGCTACGTTTGCCAGGCTCGCAAGCCCCGCTGCGGCAGCTGTCGCATCGAAGATCTGTGTGAATACAAGGACAAGACGTCCGACGATTGAGCGACCATTGATTTTTTTGATCAGTCGATTGAAAAAATCTTTTTTACCCGTTCGCAGATTATCGCTATAAGGAGCCCCAATGGCAGTCTTAGCCCGGAGTTAATCTTATGAGCGCTGGCAAAGAACAACTGGAAGTGGAAGACGACCTCGCTGAGTCGGATGAGGACGCGGTAGAGACACCTGTAGAGGTAGCCAAGACCAATTTGAGCAAACGTCGCACTATCGACAATCTTCTGGAAGAGCGACGCTTGCAAAAACAGCTGGCCGATTACGACTTCGATCTGTGATCGATGCGTGAACGACCGGAAGCCTCCCTGACGGAGGCTTTTTTCTGCCGGATACACGGGTTTTGAGCGGTGCAACGTCCTCCTACACCAAGCCGTTGCGCTGGGCCAACTCGATCAGGTCCACAAGGGAGCGGGCATTGAGCTTGAGTAGCAGGCGAGTCTTGTAGGTACTGACGGTTTTGTTACTGAGGAACATGCCGTCGGCAATCTCCTTGTTGGTTTTGCCACGTGCCAGTTGCTGCAGCACCATCATCTCTCGCCCCGACAAGCGTTCAACCATTTCAGCTTCGCTGGCGTTGCCCATGGTTGAACGCACTGAATTGAGCGCCTGGTTCGGGAAGTAGCTGTAGCCGGAGAGCACCGCCTTGATGGCGCTCAACAACTCGGTAAGATCCTGCTGCTTGCAGACATAGCCGGCCGCCCCTGCCTGCATGCAGCGCATGGAAAAATGGCCAGGGGCCTGGGACGTCAGCACCAGCACCTTGAACGATATGGCTTGCTTGGTTGAAGCCAACCGGCAAATCACCTCCAGGCCGTCGAGCTTGGGGATTCCGATATCCAGTATCACAATATCCGGCATGTGTTCCCGTGCAAGTTGCAACGCATCGACACCGTTATCGGTCTCGGCAACGACCTCATAACCATGACGCTCCATTAGCATGCGCACAGCAAGACGAATGACGGGATGATCATCCACGATCAGCACTTTATTCATGAGAAAGTCCAATTTCGCTGTTCGAATTATTTAGAGCAAACACAATAGCCTAGTCGATTACTAGTTGGCATAGCATTCCACCCCGAGCAACGGCAGGGAGAGACCCAACCCACAGGAAGATAGGAATTAGCCTACAAAAAATCGCAAACTTAGATGTATAGGGCTTTATGGATGCTTTCAGACTTTTCTCGACGCGCACATATTTTGAGTGAAATGTCCTTGGCATAAGCCTATGAAGGTAAACGCACCGCACAAGACTTTCAGGAAATACCCCTTGCCTGGAGCCTGGCTGCACGCAGAACGACAAGGAAAGCCCGTCTGTATTAGTTCCATTTAACATATTTATAGATTTCCATAATTCCTACAGAAAATTCAACGAATAACCTCGCTATTGCAGTTACATGAGTGAATTTTCTGTCAGACATAGTTCCTCAGCAGATGTAAAAAATCATTCAGCGTTAAAAACAAAACGCAAAAAAGTAAAACAACCAGTAAAGTTTCAGAAAAAACACACTCAAGCACCCGCTAAACACTGATAAACATCATTGCCCTATTTATGTTCATCCAATAATAAACAAGCAAAAAAAATGGCCCCTTGGATAAGGGGCCATTTTTCACAACCGAGGCAACACTCAGAACAACGAGCGCCCCTTGTTGGCAGCAATCCGCATACGCAGGGCGTTCAGCTTGATGAAGCCCGCCGCATCCGCCTGGTTATAGGCGCCACCGTCTTCTTCAAACGTCGCAATGTTGGAGTCGAACAGCGACTCATCGGATTTACGACCCGTGACGATCACGTTGCCCTTGTAGAGTTTCAGGCGCACAACGCCGTTCACGTGGGCCTGGGAGGCGTCGATCATCTGTTGCAGCATCAGACGCTCAGGGCTCCACCAGTAACCGGTGTAGATCAGGCTGGCGTACTTGGGCATCAGCTCGTCTTTAAGGTGGGCGACTTCACGGTCCAGGGTGATGGATTCGATGGCACGGTGAGCACGCAGCATGATGGTGCCGCCCGGGGTTTCATAGCAGCCGCGGGACTTCATGCCCACATAGCGGTTCTCGACGATGTCGAGACGGCCGATACCATGCTGGCCACCGATACGGTTGAGGGTCGCCAGCACGGTGGCCGGAGACATTTCAACGCCGTCCAACGCGACGATGTCGCCGTTGCGGTAAGTCAGTTCCAGATACTGTGGCTTGTCTGGAGCGTTCTCCGGGGAGACGGTCCATTTCCACATGTCTTCTTCGTGCTCGGTCCAGGTGTCTTCCAGCACGCCGCCCTCATAGGAGATGTGCAGCAGGTTGGCGTCCATCGAGTACGGCGACTTCTTCTTGCCATGACGCTCGATCGGGATCGCGTGCTTTTCAGCGTAATCCATCAGCTTTTCACGGGAGAGCAGGTCCCATTCACGCCAAGGGGCGATCACTTTTACCCCTGGCTTGAGTGCATAGGCACCCAGTTCGAAACGCACCTGGTCGTTGCCCTTGCCAGTGGCGCCGTGGGAAATGGCATCAGCGCCGGTTTCGTTGGCGATCTCGATCAGACGTTTGGCGATCAGCGGACGTGCGATGGAGGTACCCAGCAGGTACTCACCTTCGTAGACAGTGTTGGCGCGAAACATCGGGAATACGAAATCGCGGACGAACTCTTCGCGCAGGTCGTCAATGTAGATCTCTTTCACGCCCATGGCTTGCGCCTTGGCACGTGCAGGTTCGACCTCTTCGCCCTGACCCAGGTCAGCGGTGAAGGTCACCACCTCACAGTTATAAGTATCCTGCAGCCACTTGAGGATCACCGAAGTGTCCAGGCCGCCGGAATACGCGAGAACGACCTTGTTTACGTCGGCCATGCCATCACTCCACGGGGTTGTACGGAAAGGCAACGATTCTACCGATCAAAACCGCGAAATTACAGGGGCGCGACAGCAAATGAAGATAAAGCGACAGATTATGTCGAGTGGGCGACCGATGGTCGCACCTACGAGGTAGCCGCCGGGTTGCTCGGTACCGTGGCTTGGGATGCCGGTTTCTCGGGGGCAGCGACCCGCTCAAGCTGGATATTCACACGGCGGTTGCGGGCGCGGTTGGCGGCACTGGTGTTGGGTGCCAGAGGGTAGCTCTCGCCGTGGAAACGCAGGGTGATCTGCGATTCCTGAATGCCATTGGCCTTGAAGTAATCCATCACCGCCAGGGCGCGGCGGCGCGAGACGTCGCGATTGGTCAGGCGATTGCCACTGTTATCCGAGTGGCCGTTCAACTCGACATGATTGACGGTAGGGTCGGCCTTCATGAACGCAAGAATCACAGACAGCTTCTTCCTGGCGGCAGCGTCCAGCTCAATGCCGCCACCGGGGAATCCGACTTCAGTCTGCTTGACCTGATCGTAATTCATGGGCAACAGCTTGGCAGTGCACGACTGATAGTCGCTGTAAGCCTTGCTGAACCTCACCGGCAGCAGACGCACCTCCGAGTACCCGCCCTCGCGCGCGTAATGCCGTACGGTCGGGCTGCGCCCCTCAAGCAATCCAGTGAACAGGCGCCCGGCCTGGGCCTGGGAGCTATTGAACAGTACGTCGCCACTGCCGACACGTACCGCCCCGAGGTTGATATCGCCTCGGCCCGGCTGCCAGGGCGCAGCGGCGGCCAACAAGGTTGCCGAGCCTGCGCCAAACGCACCGTTATAGGCTTTCAGGCGAAACGTCGCCTGCTCGCCGGCCCGGCGCACGAACTCCCCGGAACCAAAGTCGGTGATCGGCTGCGTCAGGCGGCACTCGAACTGGTCGCCCTCTACCTTCCACTCAATATTCTCCAGACGGGTCTGGAACGTGAGGGCCATAGCGGGCAGGCTGGCGAACACACTGAGCAGGGCTAGATAATGCTGGCGCACGGGAGGCTCCACTGGTTTCTACAACACTTCAAAGCGTCATACATCGTTAGGGCATACCCGGGGATATCGGTCGCATCCGGCAAAACTTGATAGCGAGTGCCTGCAAGAGTCTTTTCCGGTAGCATTCCCACCAGATTGACCCGCCTGGAATCCCCAATGTCCGACCGCCTGACCCTGCTGCGTCCCGACGACTGGCATATTCATCTTCGCGATGGTGCTGCGTTACCCCAAACCGTGGCCGATGTGGCGCGCACGTTTGGCCGTGCCATCATCATGCCTAACCTGGTACCTCCGGTGCGCAATGCCGCAGAAGCCGACGCCTATCGCCAGCGTATTCTCGCTGCACGACCGGCCGGCAGCCGCTTTGAACCGTTGATGGTGCTCTACCTGACCGACCGCACCCAGCCTGAAGAGATTCGCCAGGCCAAGGCTAGCGGCTTCGTCCACGCTGCCAAGCTCTATCCGGCCGGCGCGACCACCAACTCTGATTCCGGCGTGACCAGTATCGACAAGATCCTGCCGGCGATCGAAGCCATGGCCGAAGTTGGTATGCCGTTGCTGATCCATGGGGAAGTGACCCGTGGCGATGTGGACGTGTTCGATCGCGAGAAAATCTTCATCGACGAACACATGCGTCGTGTGGTCGAGTTGTTCCCGACTTTAAAGGTAGTGTTCGAGCACATCACCACCGCCGATGCCGTGCAGTTCGTCACCGAAGCTTCGGCTAACGTTGGCGCGACCATCACCGCTCACCACCTGCTCTACAACCGCAACCACATGTTGGTGGGCGGAATTCGGCCGCACTTCTATTGCCTGCCGATCCTCAAGCGCAACACTCACCAGGTGGCACTGCTGGATGCCGCCACCAGCGGCAGCCCGAAGTTCTTCCTGGGCACCGACTCGGCGCCCCACGCCCAGCACGCCAAGGAAGCCGCATGCGGTTGTGCCGGATGCTACACGGCGTTTGCCGCCATCGAGCTGTATGCCGAAGCATTCGAACAGCGCAATGCCCTGGACAAACTCGAAGGTTTTGCCAGCCTCAATGGTCCGCGTTTCTACGGCCTGCCGGCGAATACCGACCGCATTACCCTGGTCCGTGAAGATTGGACCGCCCCCGCCAGCCTGCCGTTTGGCGAGCTGACCGTTATCCCGCTGCGCGCCGGTGAAACACTGCGCTGGCGCCTGCTGGAGGAAAGCAAGTGAGTGAAGACCATTACGATGACGAACAAGAGCACAGTGGCGGCGGCTCGCGCCACCCGATGGCCGAGCGTTTTCGCGGTTATCTGCCGGTTGTCATCGACGTAGAAACCGGTGGCTTCAACTGCGCCACCGACGCCCTGCTGGAAATCGCCGCAACCACCATCGGCATGGACGAACAGGGTTTCGTGTTCCCGGAACACACCCACTTCTTCCGTGTCGAGCCGTTCGAAGGCGCCAATATCGAAGCCGCGGCCCTGGAGTTCACCGGGATCAAGCTCGACCACCCGCTGCGCATGGCCGTCAGTGAAGAAGCAGCACTGACCGATATCTTCCGTGGCGTGCGCAAGGCGCTGAAGGCCAATGGCTGCAAACGCGCGATCCTGGTCGGCCATAACAGCAGCTTCGACCTGGGCTTCCTGAATGCCGCCGTGGCGCGCCTGGACATGAAGCGCAACCCGTTTCACCCGTTCTCAAGCTTCGACACTGCCACCCTTGCAGGCCTGGCGTATGGCCAGACCGTACTGGCCAAAGCCTGCCAGGCAGCGGGTATCGACTTTGATGGTCGTGAAGCCCACTCGGCGCGCTACGACACCGAAAAGACCGCCGACCTGTTCTGTGGCATCGTCAACCGCTGGAAACAGATGGGTGGCTGGGAAGACTTCAACGACTGAGCCTGCACCGCCCCTCCCATAAAAAACCGGCCTTTTCAGGCCGGTTTTTTGTACCTCGACGCAGGCTTACAGCTTGCCGGCGTTCTCGGTCAGGTAAGCGGCAACGCCTTCTGGCGAAGCGTTCATGCCTTTGTCGCCTTTTTTCCAGTTGGCAGGGCAGACTTCACCGTGCTCTTCGTGGAATTGCAGGGCGTCAACCAGGCGGATCAGCTCTTCCATGTTACGGCCCAGCGGCAGGTCGTTGATGATCTGCGAACGCACGACGCCCTTGTCGTCGATCAGGAACGCGCCACGGAAAGCGACGCCACCTTCAGACTCAACGTCGTAGGCCTTGGCGATGTCGTGCTTCATGTCGGCAGCCATGGTGTATTTGACTTTGCCGATGCCGCCGTCGTTGATGGCGGTGTTGCGCCAGGCGTTGTGGGTGAAATGGGAGTCGATGGACACGGCAACCACTTCTACGTTGCGCGCCTTGAAATCGTCCATGCGGTGGTCCAGGGCGATCAGCTCCGAAGGGCAGACGAAAGTGAAGTCCAGCGGGTAGAAGAATACCAGGCCGTATTTGCCTTTGATGGCTTCAGACAGTTTGAAGCTGTCTACGATTTCGCCATTGCCGAGGACGGCTGGAACGTCAAAATCCGGGGCTTGTTTACCGACGAGTACGCTCATTGGATATCTCCTGATATAGGGGGTGACGATTGAAGTAAAAGGACCGGTCGAGTCTGCCTGTGGAAGCAGACAGAAATATGACGCAATCACGCTTCGTGAAGACCGACCATCATACACCGAAAAAACCGTTCGTCAGCGCACGGGCAATTCCTCTCGGATTGCTGCTGAAACTATTTTGACAATCATTCTCGTTAACATTAAGATCCATCGCACTTAAGCCATAAACCCGCGACGGTTCTCACTTATGTATGTCTGCCTCTGCACTGGCGTCACCGACGGACAAATCCGCGAAGCGATCTACGAAGGTTGCTGCAGCTACAAAGAAGTGCGTGAAACCACGGGCGTTGCCAGCCAGTGCGGCAAATGCGCCTGCCTCGCCAAGCAAGTGGTACGGGAAACCCTGACGCAGCTGCAAACAGCCCAGGCCGCGATCCCCTACTCGACAGAATTTACACACGCCTGATAGGCATGTTTTAAAGAGCCGGACCTTATGTCCGGTTTTTTTATGCCTGTAATTCAATTAGTTAGCGCCAAGACGCGGAACACAAACATTCTTATTCCGATTAATTTTCATTTATTATTCAATAACTTAGGTTTGACACTGGGATTTTCACCGCTCAGACTCCCCCTTATACACAGCTATTACAGGGCAGGACCCCAGTCATGAAAGGCGACATCTCAGTCATCCAGCGACTCAACAAAATCCTTGCCAATGAACTGGTCGCGATCAATCAGTACTTCCTGCATGCGCGCATGTACGACGATTGGGGCCTGGAAAAGCTCGGCAAGCGTGAATACAAAGAATCGATCAAGGCCATGAAGGACGCCGACGCGCTGATCAAGCGCATCCTGTTCCTGGAAGGTCTGCCGAACGTGCAGGACCTGGGCAAGCTGAACATCGGCGAGCACACTCAGGAAATGATCGGCAGTGACCTGGGCTTTGAGCGCAAAAGCCACAGCGACATCAAGGCAGCGATTGCCCACTGTGAGACCAAAGGCGATTTCGGCAGCCGTGAGCTGCTGGAAGACATCCTGGAAGACCAGGAAGAGCATATCGACTGGCTGGAAACCCAGTTGGGCCTGATAGACAAGGTCAGCCTGGAGAACTACCTGCAATCGCAGATGGGTGAATAACCCCTACATACAAAAAAGCCCCGCTCTCGTCAGAGAAGCGGGGCTTTTTATTGCAGGTCAATCAAGCTTCAGTCTTGGCTGCCGCTTTTTCCGCTGCGTCTTTGATCAGCGCTTGCAGCGAACCATCGGCTGCCATTTCAGTGATGATATCGCTGCCGCCAACCAGCTCACCGGCTACCCACAGTTGCGGGAAAGTCGGCCAGTTAGCGTATTTAGGCAGGTTGGCGCGAATTTCCGGATTCTGCAGGATATCCACGTAGGCGAACTTCTCGCCACACGCCATGATGGCCTGGGAGGCTTTTGCGGAAAAACCGCACTGAGGAGCGTTAGGCGCGCCCTTCATGTAGAGCAGAATGGTGTTGTTGGCAATCTGGTCTTTGATCGTTTCGATGATATCCATGGAACACCTCGGCTGGAACTTTGCGACTCACAGGTCGGCACGGTGGCGCATTGTAACGCAAAATCCCAGCGCAGTGCTCGGGCACCTCACGCAGCCGCCACTTGCACCGGCACCCCATTGAGCGCCGCATTACCCGATAACTCATCCAGTTGCCGCTCGTCGGTCAAGTCATTCGCACTCGCACCCGGCTGGCCGCTTGCGATGCTCATCTGCACGCCCGGACGATCATGACCCCAACCGTGAGGCAGGCTGACCACACCCGGCATCATGTCCGTGCTGGCCACGACTTCCACTTCGATCATGCCGATGCGCGAACTCACTCGCACTCGCTGGCCATCGCTCAACTGCCGACTGGCCAGATCGTCGGGGTGCATCAACAGTTGATGGCGCGGCTTGCCCTTCACCAGCCGGTGATAGTTATGCATCCACGAATTATTGCTGCGCACATGACGGCGACCAATCAGCAGCAGTTCGTCCACCGCAGGCACCGGTTGCGCGGCAAAACGCGACAGGTCCGCCAGGATCACCGGCGGTGCCGCCTGCACCTTGCCATCGGCGGTTTTCAGCCGCGCGCCCAGGTTTGGCTGGAGCGGGCCCAGGTCTACGCCGTGGGGGTGATCGGCCAGCATCGCCACCGACAGCTTATGTACAGACGCATCACCATAAGTGCCGGCGCGCAGCCCGAAATCGATCATTTGCGCGGGCGGCATTGTGGGTTTGAGTGACACGCCGGTCTGCGCCGCAAAGGCTTTGGCCAAGCCGACGAAAATTTCCCAATCGTGCAGCGCGCCTGCGGGTTTGGGCAGGATCGCGCGGTTGAAGCGCGTGACGTTGCGCACCGCGAACATGTTGAAGGTGGTGTCGTAGTGGTCATTTTCCAATGCCGATGTGGACGGCAGGATCAGGTCGGCATAACGCGTGGTTTCGTTGATGTAGAGATCGACACTGACCATGAACTCCAACCCATCCAGCGCCTGCTCCAGTTGACGGCCATTGGGCGTCGACAGGACCGGGTTGCCGGCCACCGTCACCAGGGCACGGATTTGCCCTTCACCTTCGGTGAGCATTTCTTCGGCCAAGGCTGACACCGGCAGTTCCCCGCCGTACTCGGGACGCCCGGACACGCGGCTCTGCCAGCGATTGAAATGCCCACCGCCAGTCGACGCCACCAGGTCCACCGCTGGTGTGGTGCACAACGCACCTCCCACCCGATCCAGGTTGCCGGTCACCAGGTTGATCAACTGCACCAGCCAATGACACAACGTGCCGAACGCCTGGGTCGAGACGCCCATGCGTCCGTAGCACACCGCTTTATCGGCGGCCGCAAAATCTCGCGCCAATTGACGGATCTGCTCGGCAGGCACTGCACATTGGCGGCTCATGGCCTCGGCGCTAAAGTTGGCGATCTCCCGGCGTACGTCGTCCAGGCCTTCGACCGGCAAATGGCTGGCGCGGGTCAGCCCTTCAGCAAACAGGGTGTTGAGCACCCCGAACAACAACGCCGCATCACCGCCGGGGCGTACGAACAAATGCTGATCGGCAATCGCCGCCGTCTCGCTGCGTCGAGGGTCGACCACCACCACTTTACCGCCCCGTGCCTGGATGGCTTTGAGGCGTTTCTCCACATCGGGCACGGTCATGATGCTGCCATTGGACGCCAGCGGGTTGCCACCCAGAATCAGCATGAAGTCGGTGTGGTCGATGTCCGGGATCGGCAGCAGCAAGCCATGGCCGTACATCAGGTGACTGGTCAGATGGTGGGGCAACTGGTCGACGGAGGTTGCAGAGAACCGGTTGCGCGTCTTCAAAAGGCCAAGAAAATAATTGCTGTGCGTCATCAGCCCATAGTTGTGCACGCTGGGGTTGCCTTGGTAAACCGCCACCGCGTTCTGGCCATGCCGGGCCTGGATACCCGCAAGGCGTTCGGCTACAAGCGCAAAGGCACTTTCCCATGAGATCGGCTGCCATTCGTTACCAACCCGCAGCATGGGCTGGTGGAGGCGGTCCGGGTCATTCTGGATATCCTGCAGCGCTACCGCCTTGGGGCAGATGTGTCCGCGGCTGAAGCTGTCCAGGGGGTCGCCCTTGATCGAGGTGATCGCCAGGCGACCGTCTTCGGCTTGAGTCGTTTCCAGGGTCAGGCCGCAGATGGCTTCGCACAGGTGGCAGGCACGGTGATGGAGAGTCTTGGTCATGGCCAGTCTCTTTATAAGGGCTTTGGCCAACTATGGCCCGCGACCGCCCAGGGCGCCAGCAACCTTCGCGCTGTGAATCGACGGGCATAGGCAAAGGCATGGCTAACCATGAGCAAATGTTTCAGAAGCCTCCCGCGCACCGACTAAAACCGGCACAACCTGGCCTGGGCCCGCCCCCGCGCATTGCAAAAGGTCTCGGCGCCAGTGTACAAATGGCCCGCTGCTGTCAGGAAATCGTCTTCAAACGCGCGTCAGCGCCCTGCTTGAACACTCTTAAAAACCGTAGCCCTATTGGTAAGACGCGACATTTAATGTCAATATCGCGCCTTCCCCTATTTCGTCGCCCCGTGCGGCTTTCGCCGCAGGTCTCGCCCGTTGTCACAATAAACAAGGCTTTGAGTATCTGCGGTCTGTTGCAAAAAGGTAGTTAATGATGAGCGCAAGGCACTTTCTCTCCCTGATGGATTGCACGCCCGAAGAGCTGGTCAGCGTGATCCGTCGAGGCATTGAGCTTAAAGACCTGCGTAACCGCGGCGTACTGTTTGAGCCCTTGAAAAACCGTGTACTGGGGATGATCTTCGAGAAGTCTTCGACTCGTACACGCCTGTCTTTCGAAGCCGGCATGATCCAGCTGGGTGGCCAGGCGATCTTCCTGTCCCCGCGTGATACCCAACTGGGCCGTGGCGAGCCGATCAGCGATTGCGCCATCGTTATGTCGCGGATGCTCGATGCCGTAATGATCCGTACCTTCGCCCACAGCACCCTGACCGAATTTGCCGCCAACTCGCGCGTGCCGGTGATCAACGGGCTGTCCGACGACCTGCACCCCTGCCAGTTGCTGGCCGACATGCAAACCTTCCTCGAACACCGCGGTTCGATCCAGGGCAAGACCGTGGCCTGGATCGGTGACGGCAACAACATGTGCAACAGCTATATAGAAGCGGCGATCCAGTTCGACTTCCACCTGCGTATCGCTTGCCCTGAAGGCTACGAGCCGAGCGCCGAGTTCATGGCCAAGGCCGATGGCCGCGTGCAGTTGCTGCGTGATCCGAAGGATGCGGTGGTCGGCGCACACCTGGTCAGCACCGACGTCTGGACCTCTATGGGCCAGGAAGACGAAACGGACAAGCGCCTGGCCCAGTTCGCACCTTTCCAGGTGACACGTGCCCTGCTCGATACCGCAGCGCCGGACGTACTGTTCATGCACTGCCTGCCTGCTCACCGAGGTGAGGAAATCAGCCTCGACCTGCTCGATGACCCACGCTCTGTCGCCTGGGACCAGGCAGAAAACCGCCTGCATGCGCAAAAAGCCTTGCTCGAGTTTCTCGTCCCACCGTCGTACCACCACGCATGAGCCAGCCATTACTGCTGAACCTGCGCAATCTGGCATGCGGCTATCAAGATCAACGGGTGGTGCAGAACCTCAACCTGCACCTCAATGCCGGCGACATCGGTTGCCTGCTTGGCTCGTCCGGTTGCGGCAAGACCACCACCTTGCGAGCCATTGCCGGCTTTGAACCGGTACACGAAGGCGAAATCAGCCTGGCGGGCGAAGTCATCTCCAGTGCAGGTTTCACCCTGGCACCGGAGAAACGGCGTATTGGCATGGTGTTCCAGGACTACGCACTGTTCCCGCATTTGAGCGTGGCAGACAACATCGTCTTTGGTATTCGCAAACATCCGCAAAAGGATCGTGTGGTCGCCGAGCTGCTGGAACTGGTGAACCTCAAGAATCTGGGCAAGCGCTTCCCTCATGAGCTTTCCGGTGGCCAGCAACAACGCGTCGCGCTCGCCCGCGCCCTGGCGCCAGAGCCGCAACTGTTGCTATTGGATGAACCCTTTTCCAACCTCGATGGCGAATTGCGCCGCAAGCTCAGCCATGAAGTGCGCGACATCCTCAAGGCACGCGGCACCAGTGCGATCCTGGTGACCCACGACCAGGAAGAAGCCTTCGCGGTCAGCGACCATGTCGGCGTGTTCAAGGAAGGTCGTCTGGAGCAATGGGACACGCCCTACAACCTTTACCACGAACCGCAGACGCCCTATGTCGCCAGCTTTATCGGGCAGGGTTACTTCATTCGAGGTCGCTTGAACTCACCGGAGTCAGTGAGCACCGAACTGGGAGACCTGCGCGGCAATCGCGCCTATACCTGGCCCACAGGTGGCGCGGTGGATGTATTGCTACGCCCGGACGACATCGTCTACGCGCCGGACAGCGCATTGAAAGCCCGGATCGTCGGCAAGACGTTCCAGGGCGCCTCGACCTTGTACCGGTTGCAACTGCCAACGGGCGCTCAGCTGGAATCGATTTTCCCCAGCCATGTTGATCAACAGGTGGGGGCGGACGTGGGGATTCGAGTGGCGGCCGAGCATCTGGTGCTGTTCCAGGCGTAAGCGGTTATACATGTGGGAGTGGGCAAGCCCCCTCCCCCATTAGATCTCCACACGGCTGATCATCAGGCCCGGCCGATGGCCGCGAATTTGGCTTGGGTATGTTCAGCCAGCACCGCGGCGGGCAATTCCACCTCCAGCCCTCGCCTCCCGGCACTGACAAAAATCGTTGCAAAGGGTTGCGCAGTTTCGTCGATAAACGTGCGCAAGCGCTTCTTCTGCCCCAGCGGGCTGATACCGCCCAACAGATAGCCAGTAGACCGCTGCGCTGCCGCCGGGTCTGCCATTTCGACCTTTTTTACGCCAGCCGCATGGGCAAGCGCCTTCAAGTCCAGACTTCCGACGACCGGCACCACCGCCACCAACAATTCGCCCTTCTCGCTGCTCGCCAATAACGTCTTGAACACCTGCGCCGGGTCGAGGCCCAATTTCTCCGCAGCTTCCAGACCATACGACGCCGCCTTGGGGTCATGTTCATAACTGTGAATGCGATGTTCGGCGCGAACTTTTTTCAACAAATCCAGTGCGGGCGTCATGGCGTCTCCGGCAGTGAAAACAGGTGCCCAATTCTAGGCCAAGCGCCGGCAAAACGCTCTAGTCCAAGCACTGCTGGGGCACAAGCTCGGTATAAAGGGCGTGATCATTCACCAGACCAATAGTTCGAAAGTGACCAATGGTTCACTTTCGACCTTTGACAGCGGTCATTCTTGTCTATATTTTTTCGTTTCCGAATACTGTAGGAATAGTCCATCAGTGCTCCAGCAGTAAGCCGCGGCTAAGGATGGGGATCCTCGTCACGGTGAAAATCGCGCAACCGCCCGTTGAGGCAGTGCGCCAGACAAGAACAACAACTGAGGTTTTCCATGACAACTGCTCTTCAACAGCCTTCACTTTCGAGCCAATGCATGGCCGAGTTCCTGGGCACTGCGCTGCTGATCTTCTTCGGTACCGGTTGCGTCGCTGCGCTCAAGGTCGCGGGTGCGAGCTTTGGGTTATGGGAAATCAGCATCATCTGGGGGATCGGTGTCAGCATGGCGATCTACCTGAGTGCCGGTATATCCGGGGCTCACCTCAACCCGGCGGTAAGTATCGCCCTGTGCCTTTTTGCCGACTTCGAAAAACGCAAACTGCCCTTCTATATTCTCGCCCAGGTCGCCGGCGCATTCTGCTCCGCCGCACTGGTGTACACGCTCTACAGCAATCTTTTTTTCGATTACGAACAAACCCACCAGATGGTCCGTGGCTCCCAGGCCAGCCTGGAACTGGCGTCGGTGTTCTCCACCTACCCCCATGCATTGCTGAGCACGGCCCAGGCATTCTTGGTGGAAATGGTCATCACCGCAATATTGATGGGCGTGATCATGGCCCTCACCGACGACAACAACGGCCTGCCTCGCGGCCCACTGGCCCCGCTGCTGATCGGTTTATTGATCGCCGTGATTGGTAGCGCCATGGGCCCGCTGACCGGCTTTGCGATGAACCCGGCACGGGACTTCGGGCCCAAGCTGATGACCTTTTTCGCCGGTTGGGGTGAAATGGCCTTTACTGGCGGTCGCGATATTCCTTACTTCCTGGTACCGATATTCGCCCCGATTGTCGGTGCTTGCCTCGGTGCTGCCGCCTATCGCGGGCTGATCGCTCGCCACCTGCCGAGCGCAGCACCTGCTATAGCTGAAACACCTGACACGGCTGTCGACGGCAAGACTCGTATTTCCTGAAAGCGCCAGCCTGGTCCCCTGCCCTTCACGGCCCAGGCTGATTTCTGACTTCCTTATTTCGTTCAAGGCAATTGACATGACCGACCTTCAGAATAAGAACTACATCATTGCCCTCGATCAGGGCACCACCAGTTCGCGGGCGATCATCTTCGATCGCGACGCCAACGTGGTGTGCACCGCGCAACGTGAATTCGTCCAACACTACCCGCAGGCCGGCTGGGTTGAGCATGACCCGATGGAAATCTTCGCCACCCAAAGCGCGGTGATGGTAGAGGCGCTGGCCCAGGCCGGTTTGCACCATGATCAGGTTGCCGCCATCGGTATCACCAACCAGCGTGAAACCACCGTGGTCTGGGATAAAATCACCGGTCGCCCGATCTACAACGCCATCGTCTGGCAGTGCCGACGCAGCACCGAAATTTGCCAGCAACTCAAGCGAGACGGCCATGAGCAGTACATCAGCGACACTACCGGTCTGGTTACCGACCCGTACTTCTCCGGCACCAAGCTCAAGTGGATCCTCGACAACGTCGAAGGCAGCCGCGAACGTGCGCGCAATGGCGAGCTGTTGTTCGGCACCGTCGACAGCTGGCTGATCTGGAAATTTACCGGCGGCAAGACCCACGTCACCGACTACACCAACGCGTCGCGCACCATGCTCTTTAACATCCACACACTGGAGTGGGATGCGAAGATGCTGGAGATTCTCGACATCCCGCGGGAAATGCTCCCCGAAGTGAAGTCGTCCTCCGAAATCTACGGCCGCACCAAAAGTGGCATCGCCATTGGCGGTATTGCCGGTGACCAACAGGCCGCGCTGTTCGGCCAGATGTGCGTCGAAGCCGGCCAGGCCAAGAACACCTATGGCACCGGTTGCTTCCTGCTGATGAACACCGGCGACAAGGCGGTGAAATCCAAGCACGGCATGCTCACCACCATCGCCTGCGGCCCCCGCGGTGAAGTGGCTTACGCTCTGGAAGGCGCGGTATTCAATGGTGGCTCCACTGTGCAATGGCTGCGTGACGAACTGAAAATCATCAACGACGCCCACGACACCGAATACTTCGCCGGCAAGGTCAAGGACAGCAACGGCGTGTATCTGGTACCCGCCTTTACCGGCCTGGGCGCACCGTACTGGGACCCGTATGCCCGTGGCGCGCTGTTCGGCCTGACACGAGGCGTACGCGTGGACCACATCATTCGTGCGGCGCTGGAGTCGATTGCCTACCAGACCCGCGACGTACTCGACGCCATGCAGCAGGACTCGGGCGAACGCCTCAAGGCCCTGCGCGTGGACGGTGGTGCGGTCGCCAACAACTTCCTGATGCAATTTCAGGCCGACATCCTCGGCACTCAGGTCGAACGCCCACAAATGCGCGAGACTACTGCCCTCGGCGCCGCCTACCTGGCTGGCCTGGCGTGTGGCTTCTGGGGCAGCCTGGAGGAGTTGCGTGGCAAGGCGGTGATCGAGCGCGAGTTCGAACCACAGCTGGATGAAGCGGCCAAAGAGAAACTCTACGCCGGCTGGCAAAAAGCGGTGAGCCGCACCCGTGACTGGGAACCGCACGAAGGCGCTGAATAAGGTTGTAACTGGCAGGGAGCGGATTCCTGCGTCATCATGGGCCACTTTTGTATGGCAGCCCAAAGGACGCCCCATGAATCTGCCTCCCCGCCAACAACAAATCCTCGAACTGGTCCGCGAACGCGGCTACGTCAGTATCGAGGAAATGGCGCAGCTATTCGTTGTCACCCCGCAAACCATCCGCCGCGATATCAACCAACTGGCGGACGCCAATCTGCTGCGCCGCTACCACGGCGGCGCGGCCTATGACTCCAGTGTCGAGAACACCGCGTACGCCATGCGGGCCGATCAGATGCGTGACGAGAAGCAACGCATCGGCGAAGCGATCGCCGCTCAGATTCCCGATCATGCCTCGCTGTTCATCAACATCGGCACCACCACCGAATCCATCGCTCGTGCGCTGCTCAATCACAGCCACCTGAAAATCATCACCAATAACCTCAACGTCGCCACCATGCTCAGTGCCAAGGACGACTTCGATGTGTTGCTGACCGGCGGCAACGTGCGCCGCGATGGCGGTGTGGTGGGCCAGGCCAGTGTCGACTTCATCAATCAGTTCAAGGTCGACTTTGCCCTGGTAGGTATCAGCGGGATCGACGAGGACGGCAGCCTGCTGGACTTCGATTACCAGGAGGTACGGGTTTCCCAGGCCATCATCGCCAATGCGCGGCAGGTGATCCTGGCGGCGGACTCCAGCAAATTCGGGCGCAATGCGATGATTCGCCTGGGGCCCATCAGCCTGGTGGATTGCCTGGTGACTGACCAGCAGCCGGTGCCCGCATTGGTGCAAGTGTTAAATGAGCATAAGGTGCGGCTCGAGGTCGTGTAGCGCCTGCACTGCCGCCATCGGGAGCAAGCCCCCTCCCACATTTTGAGCTGTGAACACATACCAAAGTGGGAGGGGGCTTGCTCCCGATGGCGATCTATCCAGCACTCAACCTCTTGAGTCCTCCCTCAACTCATGTTCACAATTCTTCCTTTTCCCACCCTTCGATGAGTTTTTTCAATCGAAGTCAGCTGGCTGTGCCTGCATTTATCAGCTACCATTTTCGTAAATGAACATTAATGTTCGAATTCCAAGACGAAAAGATCGCGAGGCTAGCCGATGAACCCTTCCACCTTGCCTGCTCCACCGCTTGCCGAAGTCTATGACATTGCCGTAATTGGTGGCGGGATCAACGGCGTCGGCATTGCAGCAGACGCAGCCGGTCGCGGGTTGTCGGTATTCCTTTGCGAAAAGGATGACTTGGCCAGCCACACGTCTTCGGCCAGCAGCAAGCTGATCCACGGTGGTCTGCGTTATCTGGAACATTACGAATTCCGCCTGGTGCGTGAAGCCCTCGCCGAGCGTGAAGTACTGCTGGCCAAGGCCCCGCACATCGTCAAGCAAATGCGCTTCGTACTGCCACACCGCCCGCACCTGCGCCCGGCGTGGATGATTCGTGCCGGTCTGTTCCTTTATGACCACTTGGGCAAGCGCGAAAAGCTGGCAGGTTCCAAAAGCCTCAAGTTCGGCGCCGACAGCCCGCTCAAAAGCGAAATCACCAAGGGCTTTGAATACTCCGACTGCTGGGTCGACGACGCCCGCCTGGTGGTACTCAACGCCATGGCTGCCCGCGAAAAAGGCGCGCACATCCACACGCAGACCCGTTGCGTCAGCGCCAAGCGCAGCAACGGCATGTGGGAAATGAACATGGAACGTGCCGACGGCAGCCTGTTCTCGATCCGCGCACGCGCGCTGGTGAATGCCGCCGGCCCGTGGGTAGCCAAATTCATCAGGGACGACCTGAAGCTGGATTCGCCTTACGGCATCCGCTTGATCCAGGGCAGCCACCTGATCGTGCCAAGACTGTACGAGGGCGCCCACGCGCATATCCTGCAGAACGAAGACCAACGCATCGTCTTCACCATTCCGTACCTGAACCACCTGACCATCATCGGCACCACCGACCGCGAATACACGGGCGACCCGGCTAAAGTAGCGATTACCGAAGGTGAAACCGACTACATGCTCAAAGTGGTCAACGCGCACTTCAAGAAGCAGCTGAGCCGCGAGGATATCGTCCACACGTATTCCGGCGTGCGCCCACTGTGCAATGACGAGTCGGACAACCCATCGGCCATTACGCGTGACTACACCCTGTCGCTGTCCGGCGGCTCCGGCGAAGCGCCGATCCTGTCGGTATTCGGCGGCAAGCTGACCACCTATCGCAAGCTGGCCGAATCGGCCATGGCCCAACTGGCGCCGTACTTTACCCAGATGCGCCCAAGCTGGACCGCCACCGCCAGCCTGCCCGGCGGCGAAAACATGAGCACGCCTGAAGCGCTGGCCGAAGCCATCCGCAACAAGTTCGACTGGGTGCCGAGCGAGATCGCCCGTCGCTGGTCCACCACTTATGGCAGCCGCACCTGGCGCCTATTGGAAGGCGTGCAATCGCTGGCCGACCTCGGTGACCACCTGGGTGGCGGCCTGTATACCCGCGAAGTCGACTACCTGTGCGCCGAAGAGTGGGTGACCCAACCGCAGGACGTGCTGTGGCGCCGTACCAAGCTTGGCCTGTTCACCACACCTCAGGAGCAGGAAAACCTGCAGCGTTACCTGTCCAAGGTCGAGCAGAGCCGCAGCAAGATCGAAGCGGCCTGACCGCCCAATTGTAGGAGCGAGCTTGCTCGCGAAAAACCTGAGAGCGCCGCGTTTATTCAGCATAAACGCGGCGTTTTTGCGTTTTTCGCGAGCAAGCTCGCCCCTACGGACTATTCGGTTTTCCGAACACACCCCTCCACCCTATTCGGTTTGCCGGACCTCCGCCTGAAAATATCGCCGAAACAAAAAGTTAATCTCCATATAAATCATGTAGTTAACCTTTTATTTTCGGTATGGCACGACTCATGCTCTACACTCTCTGACGATTACCTGAGGCGCCTTAGGAGCCGTCACGGGCATTCGCTATACAAGAGAGCCGTTCACCTGGCTTCATAAAAAAAACAAATGTCGAGGAAGTATTGATGCGTATCGTTCCCCATATCCTGGGCGCAGCTATCGCTGCTGCTCTGATCAGCACTCCAGTTTTCGCCGCAGAACTCACCGGCACGCTGAAGAAAATCAACGACTCCGGCACCATCACTCTCGCTCACCGCGACAGCTCTATTCCGTTTTCCTACATTGCGGATGGTTCGGGCAAACCCGTGGGCTACTCCCACGACATTCAGTTGGCCGTCGTTGAACAACTGAAAAAAGACCTGAACAAACCCGACCTGAAAGCCAAATACAACCTGGTGACCTCGCAAACCCGTATCCCGTTGATCCAGAACGGCACCGCGGATCTGGAGTGCGGCTCCACCACCAACAACGCCGAACGCGCCCAGCAAGTCGACTTCACCGTCAACATCTTCGAAATCGGCACCCGCCTGCTGGTCAAGAAAGACAAGGAAGGCAAGCCGTCCTACGCTGACTTTGCCGACCTCAAAGGCAAGAACGTCGTGACCACCGCCGGCACCACGTCCGAGCGCATCATCAAGGCGATGAACGCCGACAAGCAGATGGGCATGAACGTTATCTCCGCCAAAGACCACGGCGAATCCTTCCAGATGCTCGAAAGCGGCCGTGCCGTTGCGTTCATGATGGACGACGCGCTGCTGGCCGGCGAAGAAGCCAAGGCCAAGAAGCCGGATGACTGGGTTATCACCGGCACTCCGCAGTCCTTCGAAGCCTATGCTTGCATGGTTCGCAAAGGCGACCCGGACTTCAAGAAAGCCGTGGATGACGCCATTGTCGCCCTGTACAAGTCCGGCGAGATCAACAAGATCTACGCCAAATGGTTCGAAAGCCCAATCCCACCGAAGGGCCTGAACCTGAACTTCCCGATGAGCGACAAGGTCAAGGAGCTGATCGCCAACCCAAGCGACAAACCAGCGCCAGAAGTAAAAATCTGATACCTGACTAAGCTTATCTCCTGAGGGAGCCAACCCTCCCTCAGGCGTCTGTAATTACCTGCTAGCTTCAACTTGGAACACTCGACCTGGCGGTTTTCGAGCCGATCGCGTGTGCCTGGCATTCATTGTCGGGCGGAAAAGGATCTTCCCAAGCGGGTGCTTGTACATCGATCGATCTCGAGGGGAGACCCTAATGAATTACAACTGGGACTGGGGCGTGTTCTTCAAGTCCACCGGCGTGGGCAGCGAGACTTATCTCGACTGGTACCTCTCCGGGCTGGGCTGGACCATCGCCATCGCCATCGTGGCATGGATTATCGCCTTGCTGCTGGGCTCCATTCTGGGGGTCATGCGCACGGTGCCAAACCGCCTCGTGTCGGGCATTGCGACCTGCTACGTAGAACTGTTTCGTAACGTGCCGCTGCTGGTTCAGCTGTTCATCTGGTACTTCCTGGTACCGGACATGCTGCCGCAAAACCTGCAGGACTGGTACAAACAAGACCTGAACCCGACCACCTCGGCCTACCTGAGCGTTGTGGTGTGCCTGGGCCTGTTCACCGCCGCCCGTGTGTGTGAGCAAGTACGTACAGGCATCCAGGCGCTGCCACGTGGCCAGGAATCCGCCGCGCGCGCCATGGGCTTCAAGCTGCCGCAGATCTACTGGAACGTGCTGCTGCCCCAGGCGTATCGCATCATCATTCCACCGCTTACCTCCGAATTCCTCAACGTGTTCAAGAACTCCTCCGTGGCGTCCTTGATCGGCTTGATGGAACTGCTGGCGCAAACCAAACAGACCGCCGAGTTTTCGGCCAACCTGTTTGAAGCCTTCACCCTGGCCACGCTGATCTACTTCACCCTGAACATGAGCCTGATGCTGCTGATGCGCGTAGTGGAGAAGAAAGTCGCAGTGCCCGGCCTGATCTCCGTGGGGGGTAAATAATGGACTTCGATTTCAGCGGCATCATCCCCGCCATCCCGGGCCTGTGGAACGGCATGGTCATGACCTTGAAGCTGATGGTCATGGGCGTGGTCGGCGGCATCATCATCGGGACCATCCTGGCCCTGATGCGCTTGTCGTCCAATAAACTGCTGTCGCGTGTGGCCGGCGCCTATGTGAACTACTTCCGCTCGATCCCGCTGCTGCTGGTGATCACCTGGTTCTACCTGGCGGTGCCGTTCGTACTGCGCTGGATCACCGGCGAAGACACGCCGATCGGTGCGTTCACTTCCTGCGTCGTGGCATTCATGATGTTCGAGGCTGCGTACTTCTGCGAAATCGTGCGGGCCGGCGTGCAGTCGATCCCCAAGGGCCAGATGGCAGCGGCACAAGCGATGGGCATGACCTACGGCCAGACCATGCGCCTGATCATCCTGCCCCAGGCGTTCCGCAAGATGACGCCGTTGCTGCTGCAACAGTCGATCATCCTGTTCCAGGACACCTCCCTGGTCTACACCGTGGGCCTGGTGGACTTCCTCAACTCCGCCCGCTCCAACGGCGACATCATCGGCCGCTCCAATGAGTTCCTGATCTTTGCCGGTGTCGTCTACTTCATCATCAGCTTTTCCGCCTCGCTGCTGGTCAAGCGTCTGCAAAAAAGGTTTGCCGTATGATCTCTATCAAGAACATCAACAAGTGGTATGGCGACTTCCAGGTGCTGACCGATTGCAGCACCGAGGTTAAAAAAGGCGAAGTGATCGTGGTGTGCGGGCCCTCCGGCTCGGGCAAGTCCACCCTGATCAAGTGCGTCAACGCGCTGGAACCGTTCCAGAAGGGCGACATTGTGGTCGATGGCACCTCCATCGCCGACCCGAAGACCAACCTGCCAAAACTGCGTTCACGCGTTGGCATGGTGTTCCAGCACTTCGAGCTGTTCCCGCACCTGACTATCACTGAAAACCTGACCATCGCGCAGATCAAGGTGCTGGGCCGCAGCAAGGAAGAAGCCACCAAGAAGGGCCTGCAACTGCTCGACCGCGTGGGCTTGTCGGCACACGCCCACAAGCACCCTGGCCAGCTCTCCGGCGGCCAGCAGCAACGTGTGGCGATTGCCCGCGCCCTGGCCATGGACCCGATCGTCATGCTGTTCGACGAGCCGACCTCGGCGCTGGACCCGGAAATGGTCAACGAAGTGCTCGACGTGATGGTGCAACTGGCCCATGAAGGCATGACCATGATGTGCGTGACCCACGAAATGGGCTTCGCCCGCAAAGTGGCCGACCGCGTGATTTTCATGGACGCCGGCAAGATCATCGAAGACTGCCCGAAAGAAGAGTTCTTCGGCGACATCAGCGCACGCTCCGAACGTGCGCAGCACTTCCTTGAGAAAATCCTGCAGCACTAAGTACTAAACAGCTCCCACTGTAGGAATATGGCCAATGTGGGAGGGGGCTTGCCCCCGATAGCGGTGGATCAGTGACAGATGTATCGACTGACACACTGCTATCGGGGGCAAGCCCCCTCCCACACTGGATCGCACAGGCTGGCAGCTCTGGTTGACCCAAGGCATCTGTGATGAAATGCGACCCCAATCAATATCGCGCCGCGCCGCCATCACTTGCCGTGAAGCCTCGTCTGATACGCCAACTGTTCCTGCCGCCGTTGATCATCGCCCTGATGATCGGCCTGGGTTATATCGGCTTTTGGGTCAGCGAGTACTATGGTATCCGCACCCTCAGCGACAACGGCGAACGCCAGTTGGAGTTGCACGCCCGCACCGTCGAAAGTGAACTGAGCAAATACACCTACCTGCCCAGCCTGCTGGAGCTGGAGTCCAGCGTGTCGCAATTGCTGGCCGAGCCGAACCAGGAAACCCGCAAAACGGTCAACGACTACCTTGAGGGCCTGAATCGTCGCAGTCGCAGCCGAGCCATCTACGTGATGGACACCACCGGCCGCGTGCTGGCCACCAGTAACTGGCGCGATGCCGACAGTTACCAGGGTGAGGACCTGTCTTTTCGCGCCTATTTCCAGAATGCCGTACGCGGCCAGCCCGGCCGTTTCTACGGTATCGGCAGCACCAACGGCGAACCCGGCTATTACCTGGCCCATGGCCTGGAAGAGCACGGCAAGATCATCGGCGTCGCCGTGGTCAAGGTGCGCCTCGAAGCCCTCGAAGAACGCTGGCAGCGCGCCCGTCTCGAGGCGTTCGTGAGCGACGAGAATGGCATCATCATTCTGTCCAGTGACCCGGCGCGCCGCCTCAAGGCTGTACGCCCGCTGAGCGATGACACCAAGGATCGCCTGGCCCACAGCCTGCAATATTACTGGGCGACGCTCAATGAACTGCAACCCCTGGCCCGCGAGCGCCTGAACGAAGGCACCGAGAAACTGACCTTCCCGGCCAATTCGGAAGTGGTCAACGACCAGCACGCCGTCAGCTACCTGGCGCAAACCCGACCGCTCAACGACACGCCGTGGAATTTCACCCTGCTCACCCCGCTCAATGATCTGCGCCGTGCCGCGATCAATCAGGGCATCCTGGTGGCAGTTGCCTTCGGCCTTGTCGCCTTCCTGCTGATTGCCTGGAACGAGCGACGCAAGGTCATCGCCACCCGCCTCGCCGCTCGGGAAGCCCTGCAGGAAGCCAACAGCCAACTGGAGCGGCGGATCGCCGAACGCACCGCCGACCTGCGCGCCAGTAACGAACGGCTCAAGGGCCAGATCCGCGAACGGCGCCAGGCCGAAGAGACCCTGCGCCGCGCCCAGGACGAACTGGTGCAGGCCGGCAAACTCGCCGCCATCGGCCAGATGTCCACCAGCATCGCCCACGAGTTGAACCAGCCGCTGGCCGCGCTGCGCACCCTGTCCGGCAATACCGTGCGCTTCCTTGAGCGCGGCGCCCTGGACACCGCCAGCACCAACCTCAAGACCATCAACGAACTGATCGACCGCATGGGCCGTATCACCGCCAGCCTGCGCTCGTTCGCCCGGCGCGGCGATGACCAGGGCGAAGCCAGCCTGGGCAAGGCCGTGGACGCTGCGTTCCAGGTGCTGGGCGCACGCCTGGACGGTTTGCCACTGACCTTGCACCGCGACTTCGCACCCGCCCAGTTGCAGATCGACCAGACACGCCTGGAACAGATTCTGGTCAACCTGATCGGTAATGCTCTGGACGCGATGCAGACGCAACCGGCGCCGCAATTGTGGTTGGAGGGCCAGAGTACCGAGGGCAAATACCGCCTGCTGGTACGCGACAATGGTCACGGCATCGCCCCTGAGGCACGCAAGCATTTGTTCGAACCCTTCTTCACCACCAAGCCCGGCGAACAAGGCCTGGGCCTGGGCCTGACCCTGTCCGCGAGCCTCGCAGCCGCGACCGGTGGCAGCCTGGCCGTGGAACACCCGGCCGGTGGTGGTACTGCCTTTGTCCTTAACCTGCCGCTGGCGGGCGCTAAAAAAGTTGAGTCGACATGAATACTGATCCCCAAGAACTGACCGTGCTGATCGTCGAAGATGATCCCCACGTGCTGCTCGGTTGCCAACAGGCCCTGGCGCTGGAAGACATCCACAGCGTCGGCGTGGGCAGCGCCGAAGAAGCGCTCAAACGTATCGGCGAAAACTTTGCCGGCATCGTCATCAGCGATATTCGCCTGCCGGGCATCGATGGTCTGGAGCTGCTGACCCGCCTCAAGGCGTTGGATAAAAGCCTGCCGGTGGTCCTGATTACCGGGCATGGCGATATTTCCATGGCCGTCGGCGCCATGCGCAACGGCGCCTACGATTTCATGGAAAAACCCTTCTCTCCCGAGCGCCTGGTCGATGTTGCCCGTCGCGCCCTGGAGCAGCGTGGGCTGGCGCGAGAGGTCTGGTCACTGCGCCGCCAGTTGGCCGAGCGTGATTCGCTGGAAGGCCGCATCATTGGCCGCTCGCCGGCGATGCAGAACCTGCGCGAGCTGATCGCCAACGTCGCCGACACGTCGGCCAACGTGCTGATCGAAGGTGAGACTGGCACTGGCAAGGAGCTGGTTGCCCGTTGCCTGCATGATTTCAGCCGACGCCACTCCCATCAGTTCGTCGCCTTGAACTGCGGGGGCCTGCCGGAAAACCTGTTCGAAAGCGAAATTTTCGGCCACGAGGCCAATGCCTTCACCGGCGCCGGCAAACGCCGCATCGGCAAGATCGAACACGCCCACCAAGGCACGCTGTTCCTCGATGAAGTGGAAAGTATGCCGATCAACCTGCAGATCAAACTGCTGCGCGTGCTGCAGGAACGCACCCTGGAGCGCCTGGGTTCGAACCAGAGTGTGGCAGTGGATTGCCGGGTAATCGCTGCCACCAAGTCCGACCTCGACGAACTGAGCCGCGCCAACCAGTTCCGCAGCGACCTGTACTACCGCCTCAACGTGGTCACCCTGGAACTGCCGCCTTTGCGCGAGCGGCGCGAAGACATCCTGCAACTGTTCGAACACTTCCTGCAGCAATCGTCGCTGCGCTTCGACCGGGCGGTGCCGGAGCTGGACAACCAGACCTTGTCGAGCCTGATGAGCCACGACTGGCCGGGCAACGTGCGTGAACTGCGCAACGTCGCCGAACGTTTTGCCCTGGGGCTGCCCGCCTTCAAGAAAAGCGGCGCCAGCAGCGGCAACCATGGCCTGGCCTTTACCGAAGCGGTAGAAGCCTTTGAGCGCAACCTGCTGGTGGACGCCCTGCAGCGTAGCGGCGGCAACCTGACCCAGGCCAGCCAGGAATTGGGCATGGCCAAGACCACGCTGTTCGACAAGGTCAAGAAATACGGGTTGAGCCACTGATGGATCTGTTCTTGAAGGCCGCACTTGGCGCGGCGGTGGTGCTGATCCTGGCGGCACTGGCCAAGACCAAAAACTATTACATCGCAGGCTTGGTGCCACTGTTTCCGACCTTCGCGCTGATCGCCCACTACATCGTCGGCAAAGGGCGTTCGGTGGAGGATTTGAAGACCACCATCGTGTTCGGGATGTGGTCGATCATTCCGTACTTCGTGTACCTGGCGACCTTGTATGTGATGGTCGATCGGATGCGGCTGGAGGCATCACTGGCAGTGGCTGCCGTGGCCTGGTTGGTGGCCGCGACGATCCTGGTCAGCATCTGGGTTCGCCTCCACTCCTGACTCAACTCGGTCAAAAATGTGGGAGAAAGCCCCCTCCCACATTTTTTGCCCGCCGTGTGTCAGCGGACGATTTTGTCGACTTGAATCCCGAGTTTTTTCAGGCGATACCAGAAACTGCGTTCGGAAATGCCGATCCGCTGCGCCGCCGCGGCCTGCACCCCGTTGCTCTCCTGCAATGCCGCTAGAATGTAGGCTTTCTCCACCTCGGCCAGCGCCGCATCCAGATCCTGCGGCACGCCCGGGCCGTCGCTGAGGATCGCCGTCACATCGCCCTCGCTCGGTTTTGAAGCAAACAGATAACCCGGCAAATCAATATCCTCGATCACCGGCGACGCTGCCACGATGGTCGCGCGCTCCACGCAGTTTTGCAGCTCGCGGATATTGCCCGGCCAGTGATACGCCGCCATCGCCTGCAATGCCTCGGGGCTGAAGCCGGTAATGCGCTTACCGGCGGTGGCGCTCAAGGTCTGGGCGAAATGCCGGGCCAGGGGCGCGATATCTTCCACGCGCTCACGCAGGGCCGGCAATGGAATCGGGAAGACGTTGAGGCGGTAGTAGAGGTCTTCGCGAAACTCTTTGTTCGCCACTGCGTCCAGCAGGTTCTTGTTGGTGGCGGCAATGACCCGCACATCCACCTTGCGCTCGCGTGGGTCGCCCACCGGCTCGATGACCCGCTCTTGCAAGGCGCGCAAAATCTTGGCCTGCAACGCCAGGGGCATGTCCCCCACTTCATCGAGGAACAGCGTGCCCTTGTCGGCCTGCATGAAGCGCCCTACCCGGTCGGCCACGGCGCCGGTGAAGGCGCCTTTGCGATGGCCGAACATCTCGCTTTCCAGCAAACCTTCGGGAATCGCCGCGCAGTTGACAGCCACAAAGGGTTTGTCGGCGCGGCTGCCATGCTTGTGGATGGCGCGGGCGACCATTTCCTTGCCGGTGCCGCTTTCGCCGGTCAGCAGGATGGTTGCGCTGCTGTCACGCACCGAATCCACGGCTTGCAGCACCTTGCGAAACGCCGGGCTGTCGCCCACCAGGCTGTCGAACTGCGCATGTTCATCCAGCTCGGCGCGCATCCGCGCGTTATCGCGCATGATGTCGCGAAATTGCAGGGCCTTGGCCACGGTGATGTCCAGCTCGTCGATATCGAACGGCTTGGCGATGTAGTCATAGGCACCGTTGCGCATCGACTGCACGGCATTTTTTACCGTGCTGTAGGCGGTCATCACAATCACCGGCACCTGTGGATAGCGCACCTTGATCTCGGCCAGCAATGCCGGCCCGTCCATGCCCGGCATACGCCAGTCGCTGATCACCAGGTCGATGTCCTCCTCGCCCAGCACCTTGAGCGCATGCAGGCCGTTGCCCGCGCTGAACACCTGGATACCGTTCTGGCTCAGGGCCTGGGTCAGCAAATCACAGAGCTTGGGCTCGTCGTCCACCACCAATACGTTATGCGTCATGCCCTTCCTCATCCTCGCCGTCGTCTTCACCGTTAGCCGGAATGTACAGGCTGAAGGTGGCGCCGGCATCTTTCTCACTGGCGCATTCGATGCTGCCGTCGTGACTTTCCATGATCGAATAGACTTTGGCCAGGCCCAGTCCGGTGCCCGATGCCTTGGTGGTGACAAACGGCGTGAAGATACGCTCGACCATATCCGCCGGGATACCCTGGCCCGTATCGGCGATGCTGATCACCGTGTTGTCGCCCACGTTGCGGATGCCCAGGGTCAGGCGCCCGCCTTCGGGCATCGCGTCGATGGCGTTGAGTATCAGATTGAGGCAAGCCTGCTTGAGCTGCTTGGCATCGGCATAGATCGTGGCGTCGGGCGCCTGATCGTCAATCTGTGCATCAATATTGTGAGTGCTCAGCTCCGGGCCGCAGAAACCGAGGATTTCTTCCACCAGGGCACGTGCCGGCTGCAGCACGCGTATCGGTGGATTGGGCTTGGCGAAATCGAGGAACTCGGTAATCAGCTCGTTGATGCGGCTGACCTCGCTGATGACGTACTCCAGGTGACGCTTATCGGTTTCCGCGAGGTCGGCCCGCCGATGCAACAATTGGGTGGCGGTCTTGATGATGCCCAGCGGGTTGCGGATTTCATGGGCCAGGCCCATGGCGACTTCACCCAGGGCATGCAGCCGATCACGCCGGCGTAGTTGGGCTTCCAGGTGGTGCAGTTCGCCGAGGCGCTCGGTCATGTGGTTGAAGGTGCTGCTCAACTGCGCCAGTTCATCACCGCCACTGACCACCACGCGATGCGCGTAACTACCGGAGATCACCGCGTTCACACCTTGGGACAAGTCGCGCAGCGGTTTGGTCAGGCGCTGCGACACCAGCACCCCGGCCGCCAGTGACAGCGCCGAGCTGAGCAGGAAGATCAGCACGAACAGGTTGCTCTGGTTCACCAGCCCTACCAGGCTGGTGTGACGCAACAGGCCGCTGAATATAACGCCTTGCAGTTCGCCGGCATCATTGAAGATCGGCCAGTACAAACCGCTGTACTGGTTAGTGAATTGCTCGCTGGGCTGCTTGGTGCTGCGCAGCGCGGCCTCGACGTTCTTCGGGATGCGCGAAGGGTGATTCTCGAAACGCTGGGTGGAAAATATCTCTGAAAAACCCGCCGGGTTGGCCAGGTACAAACGCAGGTCCAGGGAGTGCACATCGGCCACGCTGGTGAGGAAACTGCTGTCCAGGTAGGTCGCCACCAACAACAGGTAATCAACGCCATCGCGGCTGGTCTCGAAGGTTGACACCACCAGCCCCGTGCTCACCCCCGCGACTTGCACGGTCTGTAGCACGGCATTGCTGGTCAGGTTGATCTGCCTGACGATGTCATCGGCGGCTGTGCTGAACACCACTTTGTGGTCGCTGGTGCGAATCAGCGCGACCACGTCGATATCGGTGGCATCGGCAATGTCGGCGGTCAGCCGGTCATGCTTGGCCGCCTGTTTGGACGACGGTGGGCTGGTATAGCGCAAGAACAGCTTGGCCATGCGCGCGTTGTCATGAAGGATGTCACCGATCTCATCCTTGACGATCTTGGTCGATTCTTGCAGCCAGATACGCACGTTGCTGTCGAAAATCTGCGACAGCGTGGTGGCGGCCAGCTCAGCGGCAATCATGGTCGGAATAACGCTGACCAGCCAGAACGCCAGCACCAGCTTGCGCTGGACGCTCCAACGCGAAATGGCAAAGGGGCGGGCTTTCTGGCGGGTCTTGGTGATCATCAGGTTTCGCTTATCGCAGCAGCCATGGCAGGGTCGGAACGATCCGGTCGAATAAACAGTTTTACAAGCTTGAGCAGGCCGTTGACCAGCCGGTTGCGGTGGCGGAAGAACAGGCTGTTGCCCTCGAACTCGCACCCCAGCCGCAGTTTACTGGCATACCCGGCCTGGCCGCACTCGTACACCGGGATATTGTGCTCAATACAATAGTCGACATTGGTCAGCCAACTGCGAAAGTACAGGTTGTACTCACGGCTGAATTCGATGTCGTGGCCAAAGAACTTATCCACCAGCCGCTGCTCATCCAGCAGGATCAGGTTGAACGCCACCAGGCGTTCGTCCACCCAGTAAAGAACACAGACCGCCCGTTCGTGAAGGTGTTCAAGCACGCCGGTGAAGTAAGCGGCAGGCAGGCGCTCGAACTGTAGATCTGCGCGCGCAAGCGTGGCCTCGTACAGGCGCATGATCTGGGGCAGCACATCATCGACGTTGTGCCGCCACTCGATGCGCGGCCCGGGTGCCCGTAGCTTGCGACGCAGGTCCTTGCGCGTGGATTTGCCCAGCGAGCCCAGGTACGCATCCACCGACCCATAGGGCAACGGCAACACCCCGGTCGGCAAGCTCGGCATGGTCTGAAAGCCGGCCGCACGACAACTGTCGGCCCAATGCGGGTCGTTGGTCGGCGCGTCCTTGACCGCCACCAGCCCAATACCGAAATGGTCGGCATCCCGACGCGCAGCCGCCAGTAACTGGCGCAACAACAACGCGCGGCGGGCCTCGGGCACATGGCTGGCGACCCCCGCATCACAACGCTCAGCCACCGGCGAACCAATGGCGTACAGCGCCAATTGCAAAGCCTGCGGCCACAGGCGAGCCAGGCGTTCGGTCACGCGCTTGCCCGCCCCCGACACCGTGGTGTCGAGGCGATAATGGGTAATGAACGCAGCAGCCACAGCCACTAACGTTTCATCTTCGTAGACCGCCAGGTAACGCCACTGAAAATCATCGATAGCGGCGTTTTCTACAGCCAGGTAATAGTCCCAATCCTCCAGGGCACCGGGAAAACAATCATTCCAGGCATCGCGCTGGATCGCCCGGATGGTCGGGAAGGCTTGGGTGGTTATCACAGATTGCCCTTATTTCTATGGCGAACGCCGATCAAATGTGAGAGCTGGCCTCGGTGCGTCAGGCAGACCGCAGTGATGCCATGGCTGGCAAGCCAGCGCCCACCTTGACCGGCGTTGACCTGAAGGCTGTGTGCTGCTCGACAAACTCGGCACTCAGCTCGATTACCCGTCGGTATTGCAGGTCGACCGTGATCATGTGGTAGCAGTTATCCAGCAAAATCTTGGTCACCGGGCCGCCGAGGTGGCGTTCCACGTAGTCGGCGTTCCAGCGGCTGGTGATGTCGTCTTCGATCGAATGCAGCACCAGCGCCGGCACCTTGATGTCGGGCATGCGCTTTTTGACCACCGCGTTCATGCGGTGCAATTCGCGCACGGTAATGCCTTCCATGGTCAGCAAACCGGCCTCGCTGCTTTCGCCTTCCTTCATCTGTCGCTCGACGATGGCCCGCAGGCGCTCATTCTTGATGCCGTAGGGCGGCTTTTCTTCGAAGCTGCAAACGTGCACGCCGAATGGAATCTTCATCAGCAACGGCGTGAGGAACGCCAGCTTGTTGATGCTCCAGCCGTCGTACTTCAGGGTGGTGGAGTACATCAGCAGCCCGGCGACCTGGCCTGGGTGTTCGGCGGCCACATACATGGACATCACCGCGCCCATGGACAAGCCGCCGACAAACACCTGCCCGTGGCGTTGCTTGACCTGCAGGAAGGTCTTGCGCACGCCTTCGTACCAGTCACGCCAGCCGGTAGCCTGCAAGTCGCTGTTATCGCCGCAGTGCCCGGCCAACGTGGGCACATACACCGTGCAATTGCCTGTCTTGGCCAGGCCCTTGGCGACCTGGCGCAACTCGGTCGGTGTGCCGGTCAGGCCGTGGATCAACAGGATCCCGACCGGACCTTCACCGAGAACGAAGCCGGCGGTACCTTCACCGAGGTCGATCCCTTGCGCATTCACCGATTGGTCGCTCGCACCAGTAGTTGCTCAAGCAGCTTGAGACCCAATTCGATTTCCGGGTAGCTGATTTCCAGGGACGGTGCCAGGGTGATCACGTTCTTGTAGTAACCGCCCACGTCGAGGATCAGACCCAGCTTCTGGCCGTCCACCACCATGTCGCCTTTCATGCCTTCCTCGACCATGTAGTCCAGGGTCGCCTTGTCTGGGGTGAAGCCGTCCGGGCCGCAGATTTCGCAGCGCAGCGCCAGGCCCAGGCCGTCGACATCGCCGATGATCGGGAAGCGTTTTTGCAGGTCCTGCAAGCCTTCCAGGAAGAACTTGCCCTTGGCCATGACCATCGCGCCGTAATCGACTTCGTTGGTCATCTTGAACATTTCCAGGCCGACGGCGGTGCCCAACGGGTTGGAGGCGAAGGTGGAGTGAGTCGAACCTGGCGGGAACACCTTCGGGTTGATCAACTCTTCACGGGCCCAGATACCGCCCAATGGGTTGAGGCCATTGGTCAGGGCCTTGCCGAACACGATCACGTCCGGCTGCACATCGAAGTGCTCGATCGACCAGAGCTTGCCGGTGCGGTAGAAGCCCATCTGGATTTCGTCGGACACCATCAGGATGCCGTGCTGGTCCAGGACGTGCTTGAGCTCGCGGTAGAAGTTCATCGGTGGGATCACGTAGCCGCCGGTGCCCTGGATCGGCTCGACATAGAAAGCTGCGTATTCGCACTGGTTGGTTTTGGGGTCCCAGACGCCGTTGTATTCGGTCTCGAACAAACGGGCGAACTGCTGCACGCAATGGCTGCCATATTCTTCCTTGGTCATGCCCTTCGGGCCACGGAAGTGGTAAGGGAATGGGATGAAGTTGGCGCGTTCACCAAAGTGGCCGTAGCGACGACGATAGCGGAAGCTGGAGGTGATCGACGAGGCGCCGAGGGTGCGGCCGTGGTAGCCGCCTTCAAAGGCGAACATCAGGCTTTTGCCGTTGCTGGCGTTGCGTACCACCTTCAACGAGTCTTCGATGGACTGCGAACCGCCGACGTTGAAGTGCACGCGGCCGTCGAGACCGAACTTCTTCTTGGCATCGACCGCGATCATTTCCGAGAGCTCGATCTTGCCTTTGTGCAGGTACTGGCTGGCAATTTGCGGCAGGGTGTCGATCTGTTGTTTCAGCGCATTGTTCAGACGCGGGTTGGCGTAGCCGAAGTTGACCGCCGAGTACCACATTTGCAGGTCGAGGTAAGCCTGGTCTTCGGTGTCCCACACGTAGGAGCCTTCGCAACGGCTGAAAATACGCGGAGGCTCGATGTAGTGAACGGTGTCGCCGTAGGAGCAATACTTGGCTTCTTTATCCAGAAGGATCTGGTCTTCGGCGGTAGCGATACGGATATCAGACATGATGGAAGAGTTCCTGAGTGTCAGAAGAGGTGTTGAAGGTGGTGGCGTTGGCGGCGATGCCTTGGGGCAGCTTGGCCAGCAGTGCGGTCACTTGCGCAAAGGTGTCGAAGCGCGCGTGAGGAATCTGGTTGGCGACGCAGTACTCGGCGAGGCTGCCCTTGGCGAACACGAAGTCGGCGGTGGAAGCCACGCACATGTCGGACTTGCCGTCACCTATCACCAGTACGCGCTTGTTGCGCGGGGTGGATTTGCACTTGCAGTTGCCGGAAGCGGCGCGGCAAGCATCGCTGGCGTAGGGGAAGTCGATACGCCAGCTGTTCTGGTCGACCTGGCGCAGGCGGTTGGCGAGGATCGGCAACAAGGTCACGTAATTGCGCGACAGGATGCGCGCGATGCCCTGCTCGATGCCGTCGCTGACCACCTCGATAGAGGCGCCCAGGTCCATGACGTGATCAACGAAATCCGGGAAGTCCGGGTCGATCTCGACGCTGTCGAAATACGCCAGCAGTTCGCTTGGGGTGGCCTTGATCAGCGCCAGTTGGCGGCTCAGGCATTCGCGTGAACCGATATGCCCGTCCAGCCATTGCTGTTCAATGGTTTCCCACTCGGGGCCGGCGAAGCGTTGGAGGACGTTGTCGATGACATCCGTGGGGGTAATGGTCCCATCGAAGTCACACACGATATGCCAGTGGATCATCTACCTGTACCTGAGAGAGCGCGCTGTATGCGCTTGCAACAGGGATAGAGCAGGGAGTGTGCCAACTAGTCAAAACCCAGTGGGGCTGGGGGTTTGCCGGCAGAGTCGCAGTGATAGGCGTGCTGCAAGCTACAATTTTTGTAGCTTGCTACAAACAACATGAGTGCTTGCGCAGGCGCGAGGGTTTGCGCGTTCATGCGCGCCTGTCACCTCAGGAACGTACACCATGACCAACATCACTTCTGCCGTATTCGCAGGTTTGCTCGGCCTATGGGGCTGCTCCAGTGCCGCCTGGGCAGACGGCATCAGCGGCGACGTGGGCGCGGGCCTGAGCTATCAGCCCCATGACCCCACCGGCAGCCGCTACGAAACCCGACCCGTGCCCTACCTGGACCTGGATTGGGGCGACGTCAGCCTGAGCACCGACGACGGCCTGACCTGGAGCGCGCTGAACACCCACGGCATCACCGCCGGCCCCTATATCAATTACCTGGCAGGGCGTACCTCCAACGGTGAGTTGCAGGGCTTGCGCAATGTGTCGGACATGGCTGAGGTCGGCGGTTTCATCCAGTACGCCCCGGCCAACTTCTGGCGGGTCTACGCGCAACTGGGCCAGGCCGTGGGCGGCGGGCATTCCCAGAGCGGCACCCTGGGTAAGATCGGCGGCGAACTGGGCTACCCGTTGGGCGGCGGGATTATCGGCAGCAGTGGGCTGGTGGCGCATTTTGCCGATGCACGCCAGGCCAATACCTTCTTTGGCGTAGACAACAACGAAGCCGCCGCCACCGGCTTTCGGCCCTACAACGCCAGCGGCGGCTTCCAGAACGTGACGTTGAGCCAAAGCTTCGCCTTTCCCCTGGCGCCCCACTGGTCGCTGCTGACCAGCGCAAGCTGGGTGCATCTGGTTGGCTCGGCGGCCCGAAGCAGCATCGTCAAGCAGGCCGGCGAGGTGAATCAGGGGCAGGTGCAGACGGCGATCAGCTACACCTTCGATTAGAACCCGATGCAGTTCTGCCTTAAGTAAGCACATCCAAAATGTGGGAGGGGCAAGTCGAATCGTCGCACCGCCCCTCCCACATTTTGCCTGTGATTCGCAGCACAGTTTTCAGTGCTCTTCGCCCTCAGCCAAAAGCGCGATACCACCGATAATCACCCCCACCCCCACCCAATGCAACATGCTGATGTGCTCACCCAACCCCAACCACGACCCCAGCAGCACCGCCACAAACACCAGTGAACTCAGGGGAAACGCCAGCGACAAACTGCTGCGCCGCAAGATCAGCATCCACACAAAAAACGCCCCCAGGTAACTGGCAATCGCCGCCAGGATCCCCGGGTTACGCGCCACGTCGGCCAGCCACTGCCAAGTGAAATCCATCTGCCCCAATTGATCACCGGCCACCTTGGTAAACAATTGCCCGGCGCTTTCGGTGGCAATCAGCAGCGCCCACAGCACCAGGGTGCCCAGGCGCCCATGTAACCAACCGCTATCGACTGTCTGCGTCGTCATGCCTGGCTCCCCGCAATCGCGACCAACATCACACCCAAGGTAATCACCAGCGTGCCCAACCAACGCCTTGGGCTGACCCTTTCCTTGAGCACCACCCTGCCCGCCAGAACCACCAGGCAATAGGCCAAAGCCGCCAACGGAAACAGCAGACTCAATGGCGCACGGGACAGGGCTTCGAGCCAGACGAAAAACTCGATGACATAGGCCCCCACACCGGCCCAGAGCAACGGTGCATTGAACACCTGGCCCCAGAATGCGCGCAGGCTGAACCCGCCATCGAGTTGCGGTAAGCGGTCCACGCCCAGTTTGAAACACAGCTGGCCAATCACATCGAGAACAATGGAAAACGCCAGCAGCAACACCACGGTCAGGGTCACGGGAACAGCTCCTCAAACAGGTTGATCAAGGCCTCATTGGTCGCGGCATTGCGCTGCAAATCTTGCACGCTCCAGCGCTGCGGCGGCGGCTGGTCGGACTTGGCTTCCCAGCGCTTGAACGCGTTGCTGAACTCCGGCGTGGCGAACTCACCGCACACGTCGATGCCAATGATGCGTTTGTGCGCCGCCAACGCCCGCAGGGCCTGGAGCAGATGGGTCAGGCGCATACCGCCCTGATCCCAATTGGTGGCGGCGTCTTCGCTGGCCAGCACATCCTTGTCGATGGTGATCCAGATCGCTTCGGTGGGCAGGCTGGCGATCATCTGGTCGAGGAATTTCGCCCAATCGAGCTCTGCCAGGTTGCGCCAGTGCAGGTGGTTTTCCTGCTGCTGGTGACCCGCTCCATCACCGACCCGACCCCAGACCTTCGACGGCGGGTGCTGCCAGGGAAACAGCTGCAATTGCCCGCGTTTGAGCGCGCCAAGGTTGCCGCCACGCAGTTGTGGGTTATGCAGGTCATCGCTGCACGGGCCGAGGGTGACGATGCGCTTGATCGCCGGCATCTTCAGTGCGCGGTTGACCCAAGAACCACAGTGGCGCTTGGGCGCAAAGCGTACCCAGTCGGGGTGGTTGTCGAAGTGGATCAGGCTGACGGGCTCTTTCAAATCAGCCAAAAAGGCCGGCGTAAGGTGGTGATAGTCACCGGAGCCGACAAACAGGATTTCCGGGCGCGCATCCCTGGGCCGAGGCCGTTGGGCCAGGCGTTCGGTGAATCGTTTCCAGGTTTTTTCTGTGGACCACAGGCGCAGTTTCGGCCCCAGATCGAGCAGGTCCAGACGCGTGGCCCGGCCGTTGGCCAACCGTCGGGCAATGGGTGCCTGGCCGGTAAGGCTGTGGTCGAGGTCAAGTATGTTCAAGGTAGTGTTTCACCCCTAATGGCAGCGCCCAACCGCAGGCCGGCCGGGCTTTAGGGGGGTAATGCAAGGGATGGGCCAGCGTTTGGATGAGCGCCGTTTTTGAAAACAATGAGTATCAAGTGTGGGAGCTGGCAAGCCAGCTCCCACATTAGAGCGGCGTCAGGATCGCGCTTCGGCAATGATCTGGCGAATCGCGCCCACAAAGGCTTCAGCCGGCTGGCCGCCGCTGACAGCGTACTGGTCGTTGAACACAATGGTCGGCACCGAGGTCACTCCGCGGGTGATCCACAGTTTTTCCTGCTCGCGCACTTCGGCGGCATATTCATCAGAGGCGAGAATTTCGGCGGCGCGCTTCAAGTCCAGGCCGACGCTTTCGGCAATGATCGCCAGGGTCGCGTGGTCGGACGGGTCCTGGCCATCGCTGAAGTACGCCTTGAAGAGTGCTTCCTTGAGGTTGTACTGCAAGCCTTCCAACCCGGCCCAATGCAACAGGCGATGCGCATCGAAGGTGTTGTAGATGCGGCTCTGGCCGTCGGTGCGAAAAGCGAAGCCCAACGCTGCGCCCATGTCGCGGATGCGCGCACGGTTGGCCTGGGATTCTTCGGCGGTGGAGCCGTATTTTTCAGTGATGTGCTCGACGATGTTCTGACCTTCGGCGGGCATGTTCGGGTTCAGCTCGAACGGCTGGAAATGAATCTCGGCCTGCACCTCGGCACCAAGCTGGTCGAGGGCTTCGGTCAGGCCGCGCAGGCCGATGATGCACCAGGGGCAGGACACGTCGCTGACGAAATCGATTTTCAGGGGAGTACTCATGGTAGGCAACCTCGCTGGCTTGAATGCGCCGCAAAGGTTGCACGATACTCCAACTTCACAACACCTTCGAAGGCTCACCCAAGTCGATCTGCGCCCAGTGCGCGGTATCTTCACGATGAGACTGCAGGTAGGGCAACACCGCCGCCAGCAACGGCGCCTTGAACGCTTCCTGGAAACGGTGGGCCAGGCCGGGTATCAGTTTCAACTGGCTACCCTGGATATGCGCGGCCAGGTGCACGCCGTGCATCACCGGCAACAACGGATCGGCCGTGCCGTGCACCACCAGGGTCGGCACGCGCAGTTGGTTGAGCAACGGCACGCGGCTGGGCTCGGCGAGGATCGCCATGATCTGGCGCTTGACGCCCTCGGGGTTGAACGCACGGTCGTAGGACAGCGCCGCCTGATGCAGCAACGCTTGACGATCATCCTTCACATTCGGGCTGCCCAGCGCCGCAAGCAAATCGGCTTGCTGCTCCAGGGCCACCTCACGATTGGGCGCGCTGCGCCGTGACAATAATTGCACCAGCGCCGCGTTCGGGGCGGGCAGGCCCTCGGCGCCGGAGCTGGTCATGATCAACGTGAGGCTTTCCACCCGCTGCGGCGCCATTGCCGCCAGGTGCTGGGCGATCATGCCGCCCATGCTTGCGCCAAGGACATGGAATTGCTGCACCTGCAACGCATCCATCAAGCCCAGCGCGTCGTCGGCCATGTCGGTCAATGTATACGGCGCAGCCACCGGCAAACCGAGCTTGTAGCGCAGCACCTCGAAGGTCAGGTTGGCACTGGCCGGCGCTTGCCGCCAGGTGGACAGGCCGACGTCACGGTTGTCGTAACGGATCACCCGAAACCCTTGCTCGCACAGGGCGACCACCACTTCATCCGGCCAATGGATCAACTGCCCACCCAGGCCCATCACCAGCAGCAAGGCAGGGTCCGACGCCCGCCCGATACTTTGGTAGGCGATGCTCACCTGTTCCAGGTCGACGGTTTGGGTCGGGACATTGACATCACATCGAGAAGCCGCAAAGGACGGCAGGCCGAATAGCAGAGCGGCCAGTAAAAGCAACACACGCATGAAAAACACCGAAACGCAGAACCCCAGTAGAGCGCGAGTCTGATGAAGTTTGTTCAAGCGCGCTGCCACAGTTGCGTGACAATTTGATGAATGACGCCGAGCGGTCATCGGCCTCTAACTATGTAGGCCACAACCTTCCTCTTGCTCAACGTTAATGAGGCTCTCTTTTTTCGTGAGCACCGTCCCCTTTGGGTCGCCAGCGAATAAAGCTTGTTCACTTCAGCACAGTCCGCAACGTAGCGGCCTGTGCGCTCCAACGCCCTACTTCAAGGATTGAAACCATGACCCACACTACAGGCCCCACCGATTTCGGCGTCTGGTCTCCACTGCCGCTACCGAGCATTGACGAAGACCTGTTGGTCGACGCCACCCAACGCTGGCAAGACTGCCGCCGCGATATGCTCACGCTGATGGCCGGCATTCCGACGGTTCGCAGTTCGATCAACCGCCTGCTCCAAACCGATCTGCAACTGGACGGCGAGCGCGTGATGCTGCAATTCCCCGCTACCGAACAACGCGGCCGCAGCCTGATCAGCCTGACCGATGCCTGCCTCTACCTGCAACAACACCCAAACCTGGACACGACGCAAATACCGGAATGCAACCTGCTTTACCTGCCGGCGCAACCGCCCCTGGCGCAACACACCGTTGCCCAACTGCTCGATGAGCTTAAAACCCTGGATCTGGAGCAAGCGATTGAGGACAACTGGTTGCGCTATTGGCGCACGGAGCGGGCCCCCAATACGCCTCTGACCTGCCTCAACCGGGCGATCGAACTCTACCGGATCCACTTCGAAGCCAGTGGTGAACACTTGCTGGCCGAAAAAAAGATCCATCCCGAAGTGCTCACACCGTTGTTCTCGCTGATCAACCCGGTAGCGCCCACGGCCGACGCGCCAAAATTCTGCGCCGAGCAGCTGTTGCTCAAGCGCACCGGGGCCAATGCCATCGCGCTGCCCGGCGCCTGGGTCCTGACCCTGGATACAGAACAACCGGTCAGCCAACTGGTGTACCTGCCGACACAGGCGCCTGCCTGGCATACCTTTAGCCGGCGCCTGGACCTGGAACGTTGGTTGCTCGACCGGCAAACCACATTGTTCGCAGCCAGCGACATCGATCCCCTGGCCAGTATCGAGTACAAGATCAACAACAACCCGCTGGAAGCCGGCCTCAACCTTTGGCTCAAGCAGTTGGCCAACCAGCAATACCAGGACGCGATCAAGCCGTTGGCCCACGTCAAGCTCCACGATGCCTTCCAGGCCAGCCAGCATATTGACCAACGCGATGTTCAGCGCCGGGCCCAGGCACTCTTTGCGCAAGCGCCCGACCAACCGGGGACGACCGTCGATGCACAGGTCGACAGTAACCTGCCACAGTTCGGCCTGCTGCATAACGGCATGCACGCCAGCCAACGCAAGGTCCTGATAAGACAGCACCGCCGCGCCCTGGAAAAACTGTTCGGCAGCAACACGCCGACGAGCCCAGCCTGGCAATCGTTCAAACAGCAACTGGACAACCTGAAAGTGCAGCAACGCGCCGCTGAAGACGCGGCACGCGCCATGCTGAACCGTAGACACTTGGATTTCGCCGCACTCAACACCCACTACTCCGCGCTCTACCAGGCGCGCCTGCAGGGGCTGCGGATCGAGGCGAACATTCAGCGGGCCCTGGACCAGATCACCGAAGCCGAACTGCTACAGATCACCAGTGCCCTAGATACGCCTGAGCCTGACGTCATGACGTTGGTGTTGTCGGTCAAGCGGCCCGGCGATCTCCAGCCGACACACACCGAACTCAACGGGCCGCTGGTCTTGCTTCCCCCCCAGGACCCGCAAACCCCAACCACCGGCAGCGGCACGCATTTCGTCTACTGGCCCGGTAACGACGGCGGCTTGCAACGCTTCGCCTCCCGACAGGCGCTGGAAGAAGCTTTGTTCGCCATCCATCCCCAAGATGAGGTACTGGCCCTGCAGTTCAAGCCATTGGCCCAAGATCCCTTCGAGTACAGCCTGAGCAGTCAACAAACCGCCTTCGAAGAAAAAGCCGCGAGACTGCGCCAAACCTGGTCCGCCCCGGAAGACGCCGCAACGCTAGCCGGTGAGTTGGAAAGACTGCGTGCACAAACGCTGCCGAGCTTGCTGATCCCGGATAACGCGGCACGCGAGGCCGCGTACCTGCAACTCATCGAGCAGTACAATGCCCAGGTGCTGGCCAACGACATGCAACCGTGGATGCGCCTACAGTCCACAGAAAAACACGAAACCCTAAAGAAACTGCTGAGCGCCTATATCCCCGCGCTGACCCGTTCACAGGCCTTGTTTGGACGCTCGCTGCCAGCACGTGACGTGTTTGTCAGCCAACAGCTGGATGCACGCTTGCGCAAGGATTTCGGCATTAAAAAAGGTTTTACCCTGGAGCTGGAGCTGCCCGACTCGGTGGCGCAAAAGCGCGATATCGTTGCCGGTGCCGCGCCGGGCTCGCCAATCAAAATGATCGATGTCCCCAGCGCTAAACGCAGCAAGATGCCCCTGGATACCCTGGCCTTACTCAACATCGGCTCTGATATAAGTCTGCGCCTGGGGTTCGTGAGCGTCGAAGTGACGGCCGATGATCCCCTCGAAGGCAACACCCTGAAGGCGGGTGTCACCAGCCACTATCTGGCGGCCATGGTCAAGGACCTCAATCTGGCGCAACGCTATGAAACGCGGATTATCAGGGCCTTCGATGGTTCACCGGAGGAGTCTACATTCCAAAAACAGTACCGCCGCGAATGCCTGGTCGAACCCCTGCGTCTGATGCTCAAGGCCCAAGGCCTGCTGGCGGTCATGCAAAACCATATCAACAGCGACGAACTGAGTACCCTCAATACAGCGATCGATGCCGATACCCAGAGCGCCTGGGATGTCGATGGCAAGCGCATCCGCCTGTTGCCGGCCCACCTGAGCATAGGCGGCAAGGACACAAACCAGGAAAGCCCGATCACACTATCGGGTATCACATTCATTGAGGAACAGAACAGCGGGAGCATCGTGCTCTACCTACCCGACGCCCCCGACCAACGCTACCTGCGCGGTTATGCCAGCCTTGAAAAGGCGCGCCTTGCTCTGTTTGAACTGTGCCGGCTCGACAGCATGTTGGAGTATGTCGCGGGCCGTGCAATCAAGGGGGACGTACGGGCACACATCAGCCGCATCGGCCAGGCCATCGACAAAGACCAAAACGCGATGATCCAGTCAGGCTTTGCTTGGCCGGCCACCACTTCGCTGGCTGTCCATCAGTTGAATGCCCATAGGGGCCGCCTGCTCGAAGCCCATCGTAATGACTCGCGCTCCAACGATGATCTGGCCAATGAGAGGTACCATCTTCAAAGCGCCAAGGTGTTCAACGGCATCAAAATTGCCCTGAGTATTGTCCCGGTGGTTGGCACCGCCGTATCCCTGGTAGACGCTCGCATCAGCCTACATCAGGCGGTTGCTGCGTTCCGGCGCGGTGATATCGACGATGGCATCGACCTGCTGGCCTCGGTGTTCGAAAGCCTGTTGTATGCGGCCATGGATGCCCTGGCCATGGCCGCGGTGCCCAGCGCACGCGCCAGCACCGCCCGCCAACTGACCGCAGCACGCCAAGGCAAACAGGCGCCAAGCCCAAGCTTCTGGCGATCCTTGAAACGCCGCCAGGGCACCACCACTCGCCAGCGCTTCGCTGGCTTCGAACACCCCGACCCCCTTGCAAGCGGCAGCCTACAACCGGTGTTGACCGGGCCCTATCGCCACACCTTGCGCCATAACGTGTCCGGCGATTACTTCATCTTCAGTGAAGGGCGTTATTACAGAGTCAGGTACGACGCCGGCACCGGAGAAATGCGCCTGATTGCCAGAAACAGGTACGACAGTGTGGTCGTTGAGCTGGACCCTGCCCTGCAATGGGACACTTACGGAGCGCTGCATGGTGGTCGCAACACCGTTTATGGCGGTGGCAGCCGGCGCAGAGGGCGTGGGGAAGCCCAGCCGGGCAGCGTTCCACCGGCGGTCAATCGGCAACTCCCGGCACCCGCGCTGGAGGTCAATACGCAGCGCGCTACGCTCGGTAACGATGTGACAACCCAATACAACAACCTTAAGACCCAAGTCGATGCCAGCACCGCAAAGTTAAGAAAATACGCAAGCGACTATCCAACCCCCTCAACCACGTCCACTCAAAGAACAACAGACAGCAAAGCCCTGGATGTCGACCTGGCCAGGGACATCGAAAGCGCCAAGAAGATGTATACGTCGCTCGAACTGGCCCAGCAACAGCAAGTCCGCCTACCCGACTTCAACTATGCAGCAGAACTGAGTAAAACAGCCCACATTGTGTCGGACCGACTCAATCACCTGATTCACCATGCCAGCAACCGTTCCGTGGCGTCACTTGACCGATCCATCGCGATCACCCAGCAACTGGATAACCTGTCTCCAGCCTCCCCCATCACTCAAACACTGCTCAATGAAGTGAGGCAATGCCGCCTGAACATACTTGATGATCTTAACGTGATAGAGCGCTCGATGAAGGACATGGGCACCTGGAGCAAACGCATTACCGCCAGAGCGGCGCGCACAGAGGTCGCGGCCAACCTGGCTCCTTGGAAGCAGAAATTTACCGACCTGCGCATTACCAGTATGCGCAGCGGCCAACTGTTGCACCCCATCACCCGCCGACAGCAAACCGTGGGCATTGACTGGATCTACCAGGAAACTGCGGTGAATCAGGCCAGGCACAACGTCAGCCGCGCTCTAACCGCGAACATGACCCTACCCGAAGCCAATATCAGCCGGGTTGAACGCAATCGAATATTGCAGAACTGCATCAAGGTCTATGAAGAGTTTTCACGTGATCTGAGTGCCTGGAACGAGAGGTCACCAGATCATTTCGATCCGAACTTTTTCCAACTCATGCAAAAAGACCTTGACCGCTTGATTCGAAAAGCCGAACGGGCCATCAAGAAACCCGCCTCCGAGCCCAATCCAAACGCTACTCGGAAGGCCTTTGAAACCGAGGACGGGCAACTATTGATAGGCACCGAAAAACCCGCCGGGCAACAATCACCGCGACAATTCATCATCAGCGACGCCGACGGCAATCCCACTGAGGTATGGGATAGGGTTGGCGACAGCAACACCTACCGTTTGAACCCGACCCAGAGCCAACCTGCCGCCGCCCCGCCTGCGCTGCCCACCGACCGCCGCGCCACGCTTGCGGATGCCCGTACCCGCCTGGACGGAGTGGATGCTTTTGAAAAGCAGGTGCGAGGGTACAAAACCATGGAGCCGATCAACCTCGAACACAGGCTGGTCACCGAAGCCAAACAACTCAGGATTCGCGCCAACAACGTGCAAAGCCTGGACGCGGGCAACCCGATTGTCGATCAATTACGCACTCGTGCAACTGCGCTTGAACAGGCAGGCGAAGCCTTACGGATCCAACGCAGCCTGGAAAGCCCAACGCCGACTGAAGGCTACCTGGACTATCTGGTCGGTAAAGGCCGAGTGGTGATTCGAAAAATCGGCGCGCGTAAAAAGCTCAGGGACAAACGCCCTGACGGCAAAGACGACTACCTGCAGGAATACGAGATCTACGACTCGAACCGGCAGGCTAAGGCTGACCAACCGATCTGGTACGCGCACTTTCACTATGACGCGCTGCAGTCCTCGTTCGACAGTTTCCCCAAGGCGCATTTAAAGCGCTTTGAACAACGCTACCTGGGCATGAAATGGCAAGCCGCAGCAGAGGGACTGGCATTTGCAGACACTAAAATCTGGCGTGGGTCTATCGAAAAGCCCTTCGCCAGAATGCACTTCCAGGCGCTGAAGTAAGCCCAATAGGTGGGCGGCCAACATGAAGAGCTTTCAATGAATTATCATTGTGCGCAAATACTATTCATGGAGGCGACAGTGCTGGAAATCCGTCATCTAAAAACACTGCATGCCCTGCGTGAAGCCGACAGCCTGGTAGAGGCAGCCGAGCGCCTGCACCTGACACAGTCCGCCTTGTCCCACCAGTTCAAGGAACTGGAAGAGCGCCTGGGCATGCCGCTGTTCGCGCGCAAGACCAAGCCTGTGCGCTTCACCAGCGCAGGACTGCGTCTGCTGCAACTGGCGGACGCCACCCTGCCCTTGCTGCGTGGTGCCGAACGCGACATCGCACGGCTGGCAGGCGGCACCGCCGGGCGCCTGCACATGGCCATCGAATGCCACAGCTGCTTCCAGTGGCTGATGCCCACTATCGACCAGTTCCGCGATGCGTGGCCGGAGGTCGAGCTCGACCTGGCCTCCGGCTTTGCCTTCGCCCCCCTGCCGGCCCTGGCCCGTGGCGACCTGGACCTGGTGGTGACTTCCGACCCGCTGGAGCTGCCGGGTATCACCTATGTGCCGCTGTTCACCTACGAAGCCATGTTGGCCGTGGCCAACCAGCACCCGCTGGCGAACAAGTCATACATTGTGCCGGAAGATCTGCTGACGGAAACCCTGATCACCTACCCGGTGGAAAGAGACCGCCTGGACATCTTCACCCGCTTCCTGGAACCGGCCGACGTGGAACCCGCCCTGGTACGCACCTCGGAGCTGACGGTGATGATGATGCAACTGGTGGCCAGCGGCCGAGGCGTCTGCGGTATGCCCCATTGGGCGCTGCATGAGTACAGCTCACGCGGGTATGTGAAGGCCAAGCGCCTGGGCGAGAAAGGTCTGTTCGCCACGCTGTACGCGGGCATTCGGGCGGACATGCTGGATGCGCCGTACATGCGCGACTTCTTGCTGACGGCCAAGGACACGTCGTTTTCCACCCTGGATGGGGTCAGCGCAGTGCGTTAAGCGACTTCGCAGCCCCCCCTAACCACGATGCGAAGCGAGCCGCTCTTGATCTGCTTTTGATCTCAGGCGCCCCGTTAAACCACGCTGGCCGGAATTCGACAGGGATTTGGGGGGTAAACCGGCAGGGATGCCGGTTTAGCCGCCCCGCGCCATGGATGGCGCGTGGCGGCGGCCCCCCTAATCCCTGGCGGATTACGGGCACACCGAGCCTGGGCGAGGTGCCGAGTGGTGGGGCAAGAGCCCTTTGGTTACTTTGGGGCTCTTTTCCAAAGTGACCCGCTGTAAGAGCGGAACCAATAGCAGCCGTTACCCAAATAACGGATATGTACTCAGTCTGATCCAGCATCCCAACCAACCCTGAGGCCGCCATCGGGGGCAAGTCGAACCGTCGCACCGCCCCTCCCACATTGGATATCACTGATCTTTTAACTCACGCCACATGTGGATCTTGTCGAAATACTCCTCACCTACCCGCACCGCCAACGGCTCCAAGCCGTACTGAATGAAGCCGCAACGCTGGTACAGCGCAAACGCTGCCTCATTCCCGGCAGTGACAGTCAGTTGGATCAGTTCCAGCCGCGGGTGCCTACGGGCCTCCTCCAGCGCGGCCTCTACCAGTTGCCGGCCCAAGCCTCGCTGTTGATAAGCCGCGCTCACATACATGCCGAATAATGTCGCCTTGTGCCACGCCTTCTCCCGCGGTTCGAACGCCAGGCCGACGATACCCGCCAATTGGTCGCCCTCGAATGCGCCAAGCAGGTGATCCAGCGCGCTGCTCACGCGTTTTTCCCACCAGCTGAGGGGCATCGCGGCGCGCTCGGCAACACTGGAGGTAAACGCCTGGGGATAAGCGCCATAAGCCTCAAGCATCAACGCCCGATACGCCAGGGCATCGCTAGCCTGCAGCGGGCGAATCATCATGCGCTGAGCAAGGAAGCACGATAATGCGGCAGGATGAACTCACGCGTCAGCGGCGCCAACTCCAGGCCACCGTCGCCCATGGGGTCGATCCAGCATATTTCTTCTATTTCAGCCGCCGGTTCGACCGCCACGTCGATATGCAGCTGGTACATATCGGCCTGCACCATAAAACCCGGCTCGTTTGCGGCCCGGCTCGAGAATTGGCCGAGGTACACGGCTTCTTGCGGATTGATGTGCAGGTTCAGCTCTTCGTGCAGCTCACGAGCCAACGCCTGGAGCGGGGTTTCGTCAGCGTCGATCTTGCCGCCAGGCTGCATGAAGGCCCGGGTGCCGCGCTTGCGTACCAGCAGGGTTTGGCCGTTTTTATCGATCAGGACGGCGGCGGCGATGCGGATAGTTGAATGGCTCATGAAGGAATCGAGGTCTCGTCCGGTTGTTTGATGAATATGCTGTATTTGGCACCCTCCATGGCTTCGAAGGCAATCAGCTTGTCTACCAGCGGCAGGTTCAACACCTTGCCGGCGTTGAGCAGCAACATGCCGTTGTCGGCATTGAGGTTGCGGGCCAGCACCATCCCGGCTTCAAGTTCGCGGGTAGTGAGGACTTTGACCGTGGGGTCGCCCAGGGTCACGTCACTGAGGAAAGCCGCGCAGGCCAGCACAAAGTCTTCCACCAGCGTCGGGTCATACAAACGCCCGGCGTATTTGCGGATATACAGCAGCGCTTCGTCGCTGTTCAGGTGCCGCTCCAGGATCAAGCCCTTTTGCAGCTCGATGAAATCCACCGCCAGCTTCAACAACCGCGCCCCCGCCGGAATGGCCTCGCCCTTGAGGTGGTCGGGAAACCCCGAGCCGTCCCACCGTTCCTGATGATGACGAATGATCCGCGCTGCATCCTTCATCGGCTCCAGGGTCATCAACAGTGATTCGCTTTGCGTCGGGTACTCGCGATACTGCGCGCGGTCGGTGCTGTGCAGCTTGTCCGCCGGCGACACCATCATGCTGTCGCTCCAGCTCAGCTTGCCGATGTTGTACAGCGCGGCGGCCATGGTCAGGTCGCGGGTGCTGGCTTCGTCCAGGGACTGGGCGGAACAGCACACGCGGATCAGCTCGATCAACGCGCGGTTGGTCTGCTTGTTCTTGGGCAAGCGCAGGTTGGCCAACAGCGAAAACACTTCAGTGCCGGTCACGTAGCTGCGCTTGAGCTCGTCATAGGCCAGGTCGAGCATATCGGCGGTCTGCTGCAACTCGGCGGTGCGCGCGGTCACGCGTTTTTCCAGGGTGGCGTTGAGCGCTTTGAGCTGCTCGTTCTGCTCGCGGGTCAGGTGTTGGAGCCGCTGGTGTTCGAGGCACTGCTGCAGCACCAGTATCAGCTCTGCGTCATTCCAGGGCTTGCTGATGTAGCGGTGGATCTGCCCATCATTGATTGCCTTGATGATGGTGTCATGGTCTGCGTAACCGGTGAGCAGGATGCGGCCGGTGGCGGGATACAGGCGGTGAACCTGCGCCAGAAGCGTGGCCCCGTCCATACCGGGCATACGCGCATCGCTCATCACCAAATCCACGGGCCGACTGGCCATGATCTCCAGCGCCTGGGTGCCGCTGGTGGCCAATAACACCTCGTAAGGCTGGCCGCGCAGCAAGCGGCGCAGGCTATTGAGGATCGATTCCTCATCGTCAACCAGCAAAACGGCAGACTTCGTAGCGAGTTGTTCATCCATGGTGACTCTGCCTTCAAATTGAACGAAGTTAAGCTAGATTGACGCGGGGGCGTGCCGTACCGGCTCCCGGCGCACAGCGCTGTTGATTTGACGCCAAGTGGCCGTCGATATCAAGGAGTTCGACTATGCTGTCACTGCCAGTTGGCACCGAGCTACGCAGTCCAGCCAGGGAAGGAATCGCTATGCAATCAAATCTTTTGCCTAGGCCAGACGCGCCATGAACACCCAAGGTGAACGGGCCAACCGTCGCATCCTCATCGTCGATGACACCGCCTCGATCCATCAGGACTTTCGCAAGATCCTCTGCGCCGATGAAGACGGCAAGCCCTCCCTCGACACCCTGGAGTCGACCCTGTTCGGTACCACTGCACCGTTGCGCCAAGCGTTCGAGCTGGATTCCGCCTACCAGGGTCAGGAAGCGCTGGCGCTGGTGAACAAGGCGCTGGCGGACAACGCCCCCTACGCCATGGTGTTTATCGACATGCGCATGCCGCCCGGCTGGGACGGGCTGCAAACCATCGAACAGCTATGGAACGTCGACCCCAACCTGCAAATCGCCCTGTGCACCGCCTACTCCGACTATTCCTTTGAGGCCATCGAAGCGCGACTGAAATACAGCGATCAGTTGCTGATCCTGAAAAAACCTTTCGACCCCTTGGAAATCCGCCAGATGGCCAGCGCACTGACCTGGAAATGGCAACTGGCCCAGGACGTGGCCCACAAGGTGCTCGGCCTGGAACGCATCATTGAGGAACGCGTGCAGGAACTGCTCAAGGTCTCGCACCTGTTGCAATACGATGCCCTCACCGAGTTGCCCAACAGCACGTTACTCGGCGACCGGCTGACCCAGGCCATCGCCCTGGGCCGGCGGCATGACTCGCAACTGGCGGTGATGTTTATCGGGCTGGACCGCTTCAAACGCATCAACAACGCCCTCGGCTATCCGGTGGGCGATGAAGTGCTGCAGCACGTCAGTCGCAGCCTGGTGGCGACGGTACGCGCTTCGGATTCAACGTTTCGCTACGGCGCCGATGAGTTCGTGATCCTGCTCAACGATATCCAACACCCTCAGCAAACCCAACACATTGCGCAAAAACTGCTCAGCGCCGTCAGCGCAACGCGTCATATTGCGGGGCACGACCTGAACGTCACCGCAAGCCTGGGTATCAGCATTTACCCCAATGACAGTACCAATGCGGTGCAACTGATCAAGCACGCCGAAACCGCCATGCGCACCAGCAAGGAACGTGGCCCCAACGACTTCAGCTTTTACACCGAAGACATGAACCGCCGCGCCCAGCACCAGCAAAACCTGGAGAGCGCGATGCGCCAGGCCCTGGAACGTCATGAGTTCGTCCTGCATTACCAACCCAAGCTGGATCTGGCGTCCGGGCGGATCGTCGGCGCCGAGGCGTTGACCCGCTGGTTTGAACCGCAGTCAGGCTGGATCAGCCCGGCGCAGTTCATTCCGGTGGCCGAAGACAGCGGGCTGATCGTGCGCCTGACCCAGTGGGTGTTGCGCCAGGCCTGCGAGCAAGCCCAAGCCTGGCGGGATCTGGGCCTGGCGCCGCTGCGCATGTCGGTGAACATCTCGGCGATCGACTTTCGCCAACGGGACTTCGTCGACAACCTGGCCGCCATCCTCAAGCAAACCGGCCTGCCGCCCGCCCAGCTGGAGCTGGAAATCACCGAAAGCGTACTGATGCAGAATGTCGACGAGACCGTAGACACCCTGCGCAGAATCAAGGCCATGGGCGTGCGTCTGGCGCTGGACGATTTCGGCACCGGCTATTCGAGTCTGAGCTACCTGCGGCGCTTTCCCATCGATGTGCTGAAAATAGACCAGTCCTTCGTGCGCGGCCTCAGCGTAAATAACCAGGACGAACAACTGATCAGCGCTATCATCGGCATGGGCAAGAGCCTGGAGCTGAACATCATTGCCGAAGGCGTGGAAACCGTCGAGCAACTCAATTTCCTCAAGGCCCACAAGTGTGAAGAGGGCCAGGGTTTTCTCTTCAGCAAGGCCTTGCCCCCCAAGGATTTCGTGCAGTTGCTGCAAGTGGGTTGCGCGACACTGATGCCCCATCCATAGCCCTAGGCCTGCAAGGAGTGCTCGCTTGAGCAACGTTTCAACTACCCGATTCAGCCTTGTGCTCGCGTTGGGCCTGTGCACCGGCGCAGTACTCGCGGCCGCACCGCTGGACGAAGCCCTAAAGCCGTTGCCGAGTGTTCCCCTACAGGATCCGGCCAAGGTTGAGCTGGGCCGTCGGCTGTTCAATGATCCGCGCTTATCGGCCAATAACAGCTTGTCCTGCGCCAGCTGCCATCACCTGGAAACCGGCGGCGCCGACAACAAATCTTTCTCCCTTGGCCTGGATGGCAAGCCGGTGCCACTCAATACGCCCACCGTGTTCAACGCCAGCCTGAACTTCAAGCAGTTCTGGAATGGCCGGGTCGACACCCTTCAAGCGCAGATCGAGCACGCGGTCATCAGCCCGGTGGAAATGGGCAGCGACTGGAAAGCTGTGGAATACAACCTGTCCGCCTACCCTGATTACCAGCGCGCCTTCGCGCAGGTGTATGCCGATGGCGTCAGTGCCGCTAACGTGCAGGATGCGCTGGCGAGTTACGAGCGCACGCTGCTGACGCCCAACTCGCGGTTCGACCAGTACCTGCTGGGCAACACCGAGATACTGACGATCAAGGAAAAATACGGCTACCAGCGTTTCAAGGAGTACGGCTGTATTGCCTGCCATCAGGGCGTGAATATCGGCGGCAATATGTTGCAGAAATTCGGCGTGATGGACGATTACTTCAAGGCACGAGGCAACCCGGTCGAATCGGACCTGGGCCGCTACCTGCTGACCGGCGATGAAGAGGACCGCCACGTGTTCAAGGTGCCCAGCCTGCGCAATGTGGCCGTCACCGCACCTTACTTCCACGACGCCTCGGCCAAGACGCTTGAAGAGGCGGTTGACGTGATGTTCAAGTATCAGTTGGGGCGCAATCCTTCTCAGGAAGACAAGGAGCTGATTATCCAGTTTCTCAGAACCTTGACCGGCGAATGGGCGGGCAAGCCGCTATGAGACGTTTCTCGCGCCGTCGTGCCAGCCAGATGCTGCTGGGCCTGATAGCCTTGTTATTGGCCTCTACACTGGTGTTTTTGTACCTCAAATCTTCCCGCGACCAAACAGCCACTTATACCCAGTCCCGGGACCTGATCCGCCAGCTTCAGCAACTCAATGCCCAATGGGACAGTGAAGTGCTCAAGGCCCGGATCGCGATTACCCACAACTACGATCCGCTGGTCACGCCCCTCTCGGACATGACCCGTATCTGGTCTGAACTACAAGGCCGCGACACCTACCACAACCCTGCCGACCTGCCGAGTTGGCAAGCCAGCCAGGCAGCGTATGTGGCCGCCATCCAGGAAAAAGCCCGACTGGTGGATCAGTTCAAGTCCCACAACGCCGTGTTGCGCAACTCGCTGGCGTTTTTGCCGACCGCCGAAGACGACATTCAAGCCCAATTCAACCAGATTGACGATCAAGGCCGGCTGCAACTGCAAGGCGTGGCCACCGACACTTACGACCTGCTGCTCAGCAGCCTGGAGTTTGCCCAGGTCACCAGCGATGAACGCGCCGCCGATATCCTGGTGGGCCTGGGCAAACTGGCGATCAACAAACAGAGCCTGCCCAGTGAGTTCCAGGCGCCGGTGGATATCCTCAGTAACCATATTTCGCTGATCCTGCGCGAGCAGCCGCTGGTCAACAGCCTCCTCGAACGCATTGCCGCCGTGCCGGTGGCCGAGCGCCTCGATGACCTGACCACCCACCTCAATCAGGACCAGCAGACCGCGGACCTCGTTGACCATCAATATCATCGCTACCTGCTGATCTTCTCGACGCTGCTGGTGGTGCTGTTGCTCTACCTGGCGGTGCGTCTGCTGCGCAGTTTCGCCGAGATCAACCGCGTCAATCGCGCCTTGCAATCGGCCAACGAAACCCTGGAGCAACGGGTAGAACGGCGCACCCAACAACTCAAGGATGCCCAGAGCGAACTGCTGGACAGCGCCCGCCAGGCAGGCATGGCAGAGATCGCCACCAACGTGCTGCACAACGTCGGCAACGTGCTCAACAGCGTGAATATTTCTGCCGAGCTGGTCAGCCGTAAACTGCGCGGCAGCAAAGCGCTGGGCCTGGGTAAAGCGATGCAATTGATCAACGCACACCAGGGCGACCTGGGCACCTTTCTCACCGAAGATGCAAAGGGCAAATTGCTGCCCGGCTACCTCAACCAACTGGTGGAAGCGATCGCCGTGGAGCAACAGGGCATGAGCGATGAGCTGGCGCAACTGAGCAAAAGCATCGATCACATCAAGGACATCGTCTCGACCCAGCAATCCTATGCCGGCGCCGCCACATTGCTGGAGCCGATCAATATCGGCGCCTTGATGGACGATGCCCTGCGCATGAACGCCGGCGCGCTGAGCCGTCACCACGTCACTGTGGTCAAGGAATACGCACAGGTACCGCAGATCCTCGGCGACAAGCATCGCCTGCTGCTGATCATGGTCAACCTGATCAGCAACGCCAAGTACGCCATGTCCAACCTTTCCGAGAGGCCACGGCAAATCACGCTGAAGGTCGAGGCCCAGGGTGAAGATACCTTGAAGATCAGTGTGAAGGACGATGGCGAAGGCATACCACCCGAGAACATGACACGGATCTTCACCCATGGTTTTACCACGCGCAAAGAAGGTCATGGCTTCGGCCTGCACAGCTGCGCCCTGGCCGCGGTGCAAATGCACGGCCAGCTCAGTGCTCACAGCGACGGGCCGGGCCTCGGCGCGGTATTCACCTTGACCATTCCCCTGACCCTTGCCGGAAGCAGCTCATGAACCAACCTCCCAACCGGCGCGTCCTGCTGATCGATGACACACCGTCCATTCATGAGGATTTTCGCAAGATCCTGATGCCGGATACTGCGCCCAACCAGGCGCTGGATGACATGGAGTCGGCACTGTTTGGTGACGCGGCCAAGCCCCAGGCCCAGGCGTTCGAACTGCATTCGGCCTATGGCGGCGAAGAGGGTCTGGGCTTGCTCACCAGCGCCATGGCGCAGCAGCGTCCTTATGCACTGGCGTTCGTTGATATGCGCATGCCCCAAGGCTGGGACGGCGCGAAGACGATCGAGGCGTTATGGCAGGTCGCACCCGAGTTGCAAGTGGTGGTGTGCACCGCGTACTCGGATTACTCCTGGGAAGACCTGCTGTTGCGCCTGCAGGCCCATGACCGTTTGCTGATCCTGAAAAAACCGTTCGACAATATTGAAGTGCAACAGATGGCCAATACCCTGGCTAATAAATGGGACATGGCCCGGCGTGCGTCGCTGCAAACATCTCTGCTGGAACAACTGGTTGAAGAACGCACCCAGGCGCTGCAATTGGAAATCAACGAGCGCAAGCATCTGGAAAGCCAACTGGTGCAGTCGGAAAAGCTCGCCTCCCTTGGGCAGCTCGCCGCCGGCGTCGCCCATGAAATCAACAACCCGGTGGGGTTTATTTCCTCCAACCTCAGCACGCTCGACAGCTACTTCACGCAGCTGCAACAGATGCTCGACGCCTATCAACGCAGCGAGGAACACCTCGCGGCGCCAGAACAGCGGGATCAGCTAAAGGTTTTGCGCACCGACCTGGAACTGGATTTCCTCAAGGAAGACATACCGATCCTGATCCGCGAATCCAAGGAAGGGATTGGCCGTGTCGTGCAGATCGTCAAAGACCTGAAGAACTTCTCACGCGTGGATAACGACCAGACCTGGCAACTGGCTGACCTGCAGCAAGGCATCGATTCGACCCTGAACATCGTCGCCAGCGAACTCAAGTACAAGGCCGACGTGGTCAAGCACTACACGCCCCTGCCGGACATCGAATGCCTGGCCTCGCAGCTCAATCAGGTAGTGATGAACCTGGTGATCAATGCGGCCCAGGCCATGGGGCCCCAGCGTGGCACCATTACCATCAGCAACGGCGTGGAAGGCGAGAATATCTGGCTGGAAGTGGCCGATAACGGCTGCGGAATTGCCCCTGAAAGCTTACAGAAGATTTTCGACCCGTTCTTTACCACCAAGCCTGTGGGCGAAGGGACTGGACTGGGATTGTCACTGTCCTACGGCATCATCAAGAAACACGGCGGGGATATCTCCGTCAGCAGCGAACTGGGCAGGGGCACGACATTTCGCGTGGTGTTGCCGATTCGCCAGAAGGCGGCGTAGGGCACGCCGCCGAATCATCCTCACGCGTCGGCTTTTTTCGGGGTCGACCCAAACGAGGCAAAGCGCTTGTTGAAGCCGGCAATGCGGCCTTCGGCTTGGGTCTTGCGCTGTTGGCCGGTGTAGACCGGGTGCGAAGCACTTGAAACATCCAACGGGATATAGGGATAGGTGTTGCCGTCGCTGTGTGTGTGGGTGCGGTCGCTGTCGGCAGTGGAGCCGATGAGGAAGTACACGTCGGCGGCGGTGTCGTGGAACAGTACGGTGCGGTAGTCGGGGTGGATACCAGCTTTCATAAGGCCTCCGGGGCGTTTGGGTGCATTAGACATGTTATACAGTAACACTAAAAACACCTGCAAACGAGAACCGATTGCAATAATACCAGCAGGAAAAGTTCTAGCCGTTTCCTGGAGGTCCCTTTCCAGGAAATCGAGCTAATCCATGATTGAGCTCATCGGTTCAAACCAATCCGACTCAACTGCCGGTCGCCCCGAGTTTTGACTTAACCAAATCAGGCGTGGCTTCGTTGTGCTTCACTGCGTTGACATAGCCTTGAACGACCCCCACCAAATTCCCCCTCGCAGCACTGAAAAGTGCCTGGTCAAAACCATCAGCCCGAGTTTTATCGAACCCCTTCTTGGCCCCCTTCACAGCCTCCGCCAACCCCGCATTTGAGTCGCTGATGCCCAGGAGAATATTGCTCAGCCCCGGGATAAACCAGGTTCTCTTGCCGATCTTACCGGAAACATGCTGCAGGTTATCTTTGTTGGCGCCGCCCTGGGTGACATGGCGGTCGTTGGTACTGTCCAAGCGGTGATGGTGCCGTAGGGCTGAATAACCTTGCTCCGTAAAGTCCTTCCACATGCCTGCCGGCGTGCCGTGCCGCGCATCACCGCTACGGGTGATGCCTTCAAGGTCGCCATTGTCATGGGCTTTGCCTCGGTGTTCGCCTGTAGTCGATAAAGACGTATCGATATAGTTAAGCACCCGCGCAGCGTTGAATGCGGCATCCGCTCGTGACTCAGGGTCTTTATTGTTGCTCGTCCAATCACCCAGAAGTTTGTAAGCCAATGGACGATTAATATCTTTTTGATGGCCGAGGTTTTTGAGGATCGGATTGTCGTTGATGATTTCGTCCGCAGTGCGGGTATCACCCGGTGGACGGCCAGTGGAGATTTCCGGCTTGCGACTCACATTCCGCTCAGGTTTCTCGATACCTTCCATTCGTTGATGTTCTTGGGCGACTTGCTCTCGTTGGGAGCCGGTTAATTGGCTTTTAACCCAGTTAGGAATGATCGGGATATAAATCGAGGCATGATGAGTATTGTTCGATGCCGATATCGATATAGACATAGGTAAGTCTCTCGCTCTGTTGTTATACATTCCTTCTGATTAACAGCGTCCTTAGTCTTACATTCGATGAATGGTGATTGGGCAGTCATAAGTTCCTCTATGAGGCTGATAGCTTTTTTTGTCTGGACTGATGCATAGACGCACAAATACGCGACTGAGCGATCAATCCTTGTCCGTGCTTAATCCAGAGGTGCAGAATGGGTGATCGACCTGAAGAGTCCGAACCCAAGGAAACCGTATGAGCCTGTCCTTGTTAAGCCGCTACGCCTTCTTTGCTGTGTGCGTCATTTTCACCCTCGCCAGCCTGCCCTTTATCGAACACGAATGGTTGTGGCCCATTACTCTGGTCACCGGCATCCTCAGCCTGATCGGCATTTTCGACCTGCTGCAAAGCCCCCACGCGGTGCGCCGCAACTACCCGATCCTGGGCAATATCCGTTACCTGGTGGAAGGCATCCGCCCGGAAATCCGCCAATACCTGCTCGAATCCGACAGCGACGCCCTGCCCTTCTCTCGGGCCCAGCGTTCGCTGGTGTATTCGCGCGCCAAGAACGAAACCGCAGACAAGCCCTTCGGCACCTTGATCGATGTATACCAGTCGGGCTTCGAATTTATCGGCCACTCCATGCGCCCGGCACCGTTGAGCGACCCCAGCGCATTTCGCGTGATGGTCGGCGGCCCGCAGTGCACACAACCGTACTCGGCGTCGGTGTTCAACATCTCGGCCATGAGCTTCGGCTCGCTGAGCGCCAACGCAATTCGCGCGCTCAACCAAGGTGCCAAACTCGGCAACTTTGCCCACGACACCGGTGAAGGCAGCATCAGCCCCTACCACCGTGAAAACGGTGGCGACCTGACCTGGGAACTGGGCAGCGGCTACTTCGGCTGCCGCACCAGCGACGGCCGTTTCGACCCGGAACGCTTTGCCGCGCAGGCGCAAAACCCGCAGGTGCGCATGATTGAAATCAAGATGAGCCAGGGTGCCAAGCCCGGCCATGGCGGGATCCTGCCCAAGCACAAGGTCACCCAGGAAATCGCCGACACCCGCGGCATCATGATGGGCGAAGACTGCATCTCGCCGTCGCGCCACAGTGCGTTTTCCACGCCCATCGAACTGATGCACTTCATCGCCCAATTGCGTGAACTGTCCGGCGGCAAACCCGTGGGTTTCAAGTTCTGTCTGGGCCACCCGTGGGAATTCATGGGCATCGCCAAGGCCATGCTCGAAACCGGCATCCTCCCCGACTTTATCGTGGTCGATGGCAAGGAAGGTGGCACCGGCGCAGCCCCCGTGGAGTTCACCGACCATATCGGCGTGCCGCTGCGTGAGGGTTTGCTGTTTGTGCACAACACCCTGGTGGGCCTGAACCTGCGCGACAAAATCAAACTCGGCGCCAGCGGCAAGATTGTCAGTGCGTTCGATATCGCCAGCGTCCTGGCCATCGGCGCCGACTGGGCCAACTCGGCACGTGGCTTCATGTTCGCCATTGGCTGCATCCAGTCCCAGTCATGCCACACCAACAAATGCCCGACCGGCGTGGCCACGCAAGACCCACTGCGCCAACGTGCCTTGGTCGTGCCGGACAAGGCCCAGCGTGTGTTCAACTTCCACCGCAACACGCTGCACGCCCTGGCCGAAATGCTTGCCGCCGCGGGCCTGGATCATCCGTCGCAGTTGTCGGCCAAGCACTTGGTGCGACGCATGTCGGCAACAGAGATCAAACTGTTCTCGCAGCTGCATGTGTTCTTGAAGCCCGGCGAATTGCTCACGGGAGACGTGAACGGCGAGTTCTATTCGCGCATGTGGCAGATGGCGCGAGCAGACAGTTTTGAGCCCCATGAAACCGCTGCTGCCTGAAGGACGCCTACCATGTTGAAAGTCATCGCTGAAGACTTTATCAAGCCCGAGCACCTGGAAACCGTGCGCCCGTGGTACGCCGAACTGGTGGAAAAAACCCGCCAGGAACCGCTGTGCGTTGCCTACGATCTGTTTGTCGATCAAAAAGACCCAGGGCATTTTATCTTTATCGAACAATGGCCTGATCAGGCGGCGCTGGATGCGCACTGCCAGACCGAGCACTTCAAACGGTTGGTGCCGCAGATCAACGCGTATCAGGCCAAGCCGTGCCGGGTTTTGCTGATGGCCCCTGTCTGAAAACAGCCCCGCACTGTCAACTCTGACAGTAGATGATCCTGCTCGGATGCAAAATACTTGAAGGCATACACCCTGCCCATGGACGGCGCAACCATGCCTTTAAGTTTAGCCTCATTACTACTCGTCTCCCTCCCGCTAGTGGCCGTAGCCCAGAATGATCCGGTCGAGGACCTACTAGCGAAAATGAGCCTTGAAGAAAAAATCGGCCAGCTCAGCCAACTCAGTATCCAGAGCACGCCTACCGGCCCCGTCATTGATCAAGGCGAACAGACGCAGATGCCAGTGGCCCTCGTGGGCTCGGTACTGGGGGCCAGCAGCGCGCAAGCTACCCGTCAGTTGCAGGAGCAGGTGGTTAACGGTTCCCGGCTGCATATCCCCTTGTTATTCGCTTATGACGTCGTGCACGGTTTTCGTACAGTGTTCCCGGTCCCCCTGGCGCTAGCCTCAGCCTGGGACCCGGACTTGGCCCAACGAACCGCTCGCGTGGCGGCCGTTGAGGCCACCGCCAGTGGCGTGCATTGGACCTTTGCGCCCATGGTCGATATTAGCCGTGACCCGCGTTGGGGCCGCGTGGTGGAAGGTGCTGGCGAAGATCCGTTCCTTGGCTCTGCATTGGCCGCCGCACTTGTGCACGGGTTCCAGGGTGCAGGTGCACCTGACATCTCATCCATGCTCGCTACGGCAAAACACTTTGTCGCCTACGGGGCTGCCGAAGGCGGTCGAGACTACAACGTCGCCGATCTGTCGGAGCGGACACTGAGAGAGGTTTACTTGCCTCCCTTCCAGGCAGCCGTCGCGGCCGGCGTCGATGCAATCATGCCGTCGTTCAACGAGCTGGCCGGCGTTCCCATGCACAGCCATACCGCCCTGCTGACCGGTCTGTTGCGCAAGCAGTGGGGGTTCGCCGGCTTGCTGGTCAGTGATTTCAATGCTGTCTGGGAACTGGGGCCACAAGGTATCGCCGGCACGCCAGCCGACACCGCACGACTGGCGTTCAATGCCGGGGTGGATATCGAGATGGCCAGTCAATCCTATCGCCTGCACCTGCCGACACTGGTGCGCAACGGCCAGGTGTCGCGTAAAAACCTGGATGACGCTGTGCGTCGCGTCCTCAAAGCCAAGCAGCGTCTGGGACTGTTCGATGATCCCTACCGGTACAGCGACGAAGCCCGCGAGCAGGCCAGCCAGCTAACGCCACAGCACCGTGCCCTGGCTCGAGAATCGGCACAGAAATCTATCGTCTTACTAAAAAACAACGACGCGCTGCTGCCGCTCTCCAAACAACCGGGCAAGGTCCTGGTGGTCGGCAGCCTCGCTTCGGACGCCAGCGCCACCATCGGCCCTTGGGCCGGGGCTGCCAACCCCGAAGACTCCGTCACGGTCTTGCAAGGCCTGCGCAATGCGGTAGCCCCTGGCACCGAGATTACTTACCTGCCCGGCGCTTCGCCCGTCAGCCCGCACCTCCAGGACATCACGCCGGTCGAAACAATCGCGCGTGACAGCGACCTGATAATCGCCGTACTCGGAGAAACCGCAGAACAGAGCGGCGAAGCCCATAGCCGCGCCGAACTCGGTCTACCGGGCGGGCAAAATGCGCTACTAAACTCATTACTGGAGACAGGGAAACCCTTGGTCATCGTCCTCATGAACGGCCGCCCCCTAGTGCTCGATGCTTCAGTGCAACAAGCCCATGCATTGCTCGAAACCTGGTTTTTGGGTAGCGAAACCGGAAATGCCGTGGCCGATGTGCTGTTTGGTGACGTCAACCCCAGCGGCAAGCTGCCAATGACCTTCCCTCGCCATGTGGGGCAGATACCCATTTACTACGCGCATAAAAATACAGGCCGCCCACCCAGCGGTGATGGCAGTTACGCATCCGCCTATATCGATGTGCCCTGGACACCGCTCTATCCATTTGGCTTCGGCCTGAGCTACACCTCGTTCAGCTACTCCTCCCCTCGCCTTAGTCACACTCGACTGGCGTCCACACAAACGCTGGGGGTTGAGGTCACCGTCACCAACACCGGCAAACGGGCAGGCGATGAAATCGTCCAGTTATACCTGCGCGATGACGTTGCCAGCGTCACCCGCCCAGTGCGCCGACTACGGGGTTTTCGCAAAATTCATTTGGCACCGGGCGAAAGTCGCAGCGTCAGTTTCTCCCTGGGCCAACAGGACTTTGCCTTGCTCGACGAGCATTTTTCACCGAAGGTCGAAGCTGGCGGTTTTACCGTCTTCGTCGGGCCGGATTCGACTACTGCCAACCAGGCGAATTTTGAGGTGAGCGATACGCGTCAGTTGCCTATCCGAGGCCAATCAGTCCCACCGGCGGTGCCAAACTGAATATGCCCACAGGTTGTTTCCTTACCCTCTCATCACTCACCGACAGCGCTCTTGGGACTGTGCTTGCTCGCCACTACAAATCACATAGAGCGCAAGCACATTATCTCCGGCAGCCTTACTCCAGAGGAGGCGCCAATCTGCAGGAATACGAGCTGCATCTGATTCAAATGCATGGTCAAAAGCCAACCACCATACTCGTTGCGCGCTCTTCAATGTTTGCAGGTTATCGAGATAAATTTCATCACTAAACTTCATTAAGGGCGCGTGAAAATCATTAAAGCCAGGACGGCCTGAGCGACCTTCCTTGAGCGGTGGCGTGTAAAACAGTACCGTTACTGACTTCCCGCTATAATATTCAGCGGCATAAAACAGGTAGACATCGCTTGCGACTAAGATGTCACCAGCGGCGACACCACTATTAAAATCTGCCATTAGTTCAGCTACCCTATTATCCGCCACACGCGAGGGGTTATTCATCGTATGAAAACCATTATAATTATTCCTCAACCCTGCAATTTCCAAACAAACACACACCCCTAAAACCACAGAAAAGACTAATTTATTTTTTATTCCCACTAGAGCAATAGCGATAACCATCGGCAACATCAGCGCAGCAAAAAACAGGTAGCGCTCAACAAATAGTGGGGTCCACAAAGATATTCCAATTGCCCCCAACAAGGTCGAAAACAGACATAGCACCATCAATAGACCAAATTTATGATGACTGCTATCCCCTCGCACGACCACTCCCCCCAAAAAAACTATGATTATCGGCAACAACCAATAAACTAATGAACTATACGTCAACCCATCATTCAGGGTGATAAATCGCCAGAACGCAGACGGCAGACTATAAACCGTCACCGGTTGAATCCAGCCCAGCGTTCCCTTGGCGATATGTTTCGTTAATGAGGGTACCCACGGCATGTAAAGCAATACGATCGCTATATTCGCCATCCACCAATCGAGGCGAAAAACGTAGCGCTGTCCTCCAAAAATACGGCAGCGTACTAGAAGGAGATATAACCAGTGGGACCCGACACAAAATATGGAAAAATAATGAGTGTAAAATGCGGCCACTACGGCCAATACATAAACAATCAAATAACGTGCTCGCTCTGGATTACGCACCCAGTAAACCAAGGCCAGCGTGGCACTCGTCAGCTCCACGCCCAACAGACTATACATCCGGACGTCCTGACTATAACGTACAGCTATTGGCAAAAGTGCTAATAACAAACCGGCAACAATTGCGGCTCGCCCATTAGAAACCAAGCGCACCAACCAGATCCCCAACGCTACATTCAAGACCCCTAATGAAGCACTTAGACCACGCATCCAGACCAACTCATCCCCCCCCACCAACATGATCCATCCATGCAAGATCAAATGATAAAGTGGCGGATGAACGTCAAATCCGCTCAACAACCAAATATCCGACAACGAGCATGTAGCCAAAATCAAGCTAAACCCTTCATCTGACCAAATAGAGGCGTCCGTAAGATGATAAAACCGAACCAACCCAGCGACACACAGAACCGTAAACAGAAGCAATGCCCTGTACGTTATATTGCCTACATATTGCACACTCGCACTAGCGGATTTCATGGTTCCTTTCCCGTTGCACTGACGCATCCTGAAAGTTCAAACTGCGCACGGTATTTTTGACCACATACCGCGGCCGATGCTTCGCCTCTATATAAATCCGCCCTATATATTCCCCCAATATCCCAATCCCAATCAGTTGCACCCCGCCCAAAAACAAAATCGCAGTCATCAACGACGGATACCCCGGCACGTCATTGCCAAACAACACCTTGTCCACAATCAAAAACCCGGCATACACCAACGCCAATAACGAAATTGCGCCGCCGATATAACTCCACAACCGCAACGGCAAGGTACTGAACGAGGTAATCCCGTCCAGCGCCAGGTTCCACAGTTTCCAGCCGTTGAACTTGCTCTGCCCCGCAGCTCTGGGAGCACGATCGTATTCAACGATGGCCACCGTGAACCCCGCCCACGACAGCACGCCTTTCATGAACAGTTGCTGTTCCGGCAGCGCCTTGATCACGTCCACGACCTTGCGGTCCATCAACCGGAAGTCACCGACGTTTTCTTCGATATGGGTATAGGCGATAAGGTTGAGCAAACGGTAGAACAGCGACGCGGTGTTACGCTTGAGGTAACCGTCGCTGGAGCGGTCGCGCCGTTTGGCCAGCACCATATCGGCGCCCCGCTGCCACTCGGCGATCAGCCGTGGGACGACGTCCACCGGGTCCTGCAGGTCCACATCCATCGGTACCACCGCGTCGCCCGTGGCGTATTCCAGCCCGGCGAACAAGGCAGCTTCCTTACCGAAATTGCGTGAGAAGTTGATCAGCATTACGTCGTGATCAACCAACGCCAGCGTCTCGGCGGCTTCGGCAGTACCGTCGGTGCTGCCATCGTTGATAAATACGATTTCAACGGTGTGGGCCTGCAACGACGGTTCTTGCCGAACCGCACGGTAGAAATCGGCCACCGTCTGTTCCTCGTTGAACACCGGTACCACCAACGAGATCTTCATTGGCCACGCTCGCGAAACACCACCCACCGTGACAGCAGAAAACCGCACAGCAGGCTGAACAGTGAAAACACCAGCACAGTGATAAGCCCTGGCATGTGCAAATGATCACCCAGCCAACCTACCCCCAGGCTTAGCACTCCCATGCACGTCATGAACAGCAGGTAGCGGCCCAGGGAAACCGGCATGTCAAAGGTGAACAAGGCATTCACATAAAACGAGAAGGATGCCGCCACACAGAATGCCAGAAGATTACTCAGCGCCTGGCTGAACTCAAACCCTGCCCGCAGCATAAAAAACAGCTGCCAATGGATCACCGTATTGGCGACACCGATCACTGTGTAACGAGTGAAACCTTTCCATAGCCGGGCCATACCGTCGTCCTTTGCGGTTGCGTGTTAGCAAGCCACGGCGCGCCTTTTGCGTCTACTGTCAAGGTTGACAGGTGCCCTTATCTACAACTGAGACATTCAGTAATATCCAACCTTTGCAATTGCTTACAAATACCGCCAACCTGCGCCCGCTCGACGTGCCGCGTACGACAACGCGCGCGCTCACCTATCGTCATTCAACTACTTGTTCAAGAGCCCGCTGCCATGCTGAACGGACGCGACCCGCGCATCGATTTTTTTCGGGGCCTGGCGTTGATCTTCATTTTCTGGGATCACGTCCCCCACAACCCTCTTGGCCTGATCACTCTGCGCAACTTCGGCTTCAGCGACGCGGCGGAGGTCTTCGTGTTTCTCGCCGGGTTCGCCTCGGTGCTGGCCTACGGCAAGGTCATGCAGCGAGAAGGTTATTGGATGGCCTGCCTGAAAATCCTGCGCCGCACCTGGGTGTTGTATGTGGTGCATATTTTCCTGCTGGCCATGCTGATGGGTATCGTGTTCTTCGCCAACAACCATGTAGAAACCCGCGACCTGGTGGCGGAGATGGGCCTGACGCACTTCGTCACCCACCCGCAACAGGCACTGACCGACGAACTGCTGTTGCGCTTCAAGCCCAACCTGATGGATCCGTTGCCGTTGTACATCGTCTTGCTGGCTGGTTTGTCCGTGGTGCTGCCGCTGATGGTGCGCGCGCCCTGGGCCGTGGTGAGTGTCTCGCTGGTGGTATACCTGATGGCGCCGTGGATGGGCTGGAACCTGCGCGCCATTGCCGATGGCGTGTGGTATTTCAACCCTGTTACCTGGCAATTGCTGTTTGTGCTGGGGGGCGCCGCGGCGATTTACAGCCAGCGGCCCAGCGCGCCCGAGACACGCCCCTTACAGCGCCAGCCGCTGTTCGTCGCGGCGGCGCTGTATGTGGTGGTAGCCGGCGTGATCACGCTGTCGTGGCTCTGGCCTGAAATCCATGATGCGGTGATGCCCACCACGCTCAGCAACCTGCTGTACCCCATCAGCAAGACCAACCTGTCACCGGTGCGTCTCGTGCACTTTCTGGCGCTGGCCTATGTCACCGCCAAGCTGTTACCAAACCCGCAATGGACGCAAAACCGTCTGGCTGAACGGATTTGCCAGATGGGCCGTTATTCCCTGGAAGTGTTCTGCCTGGGCGTGGTGCTGGCGCCACTGGCGGACATGCTCAATGCCCAGGCGGATGACGCCGTGTTCATTCAACTACTCACCGCCTTGCTCGGTGTGGTGCTGATGTCAGCCCTCGCGGCCTGGATGGAGTTCAACAAACACCTCAACCAGACGCCACGCCCCTTGAAGCGAGACAAGCCAAATAGTTAATGCCCGCCTCGCTGCGCAGGAGCAAACGGCCCGGGCGATGATCTGACGTTGTAGTCATAAGCCAACAGGTTTCTCTTTTCGACGCCCCAATTGTGCAATCAGGTAGGCGACGGAGTCGGCGTTGTTAAGCACCGTAAGGATGCGTTTAAGCGGATCGGTACGGAAAACTCGCCGGGCATCGACGAGGGTCTGGGTGCCTGTGACGCTGAGCAGCCTGTCGAGCACATGCTGTGTTGACGTGCCCTGGGCAGGGTCTGATTTGAGGCCGGTTGCAACATCGACAACCTGGAACAACTCATGGGTCGGAGTATTGAGCGACAGTCTTGAAATATGGCGCTTTTCCAGGGCTGCTTTTGTGTTACTGCCCTCAGGGGTTTGCGGATCAATCAGGTCATCAAACGGATGGCCTGAATGCACGTAAGCCAAGTCCAACGTCGCACAGACATGATGAGTGACTTCGTGAATGAGGGTGGTCGCACGGGCGTGGGCGCTGACATAGAACGGCTTGGTCAACAAATGACTGTATTTCAGACCCGGGTTGAAAAACGTCTCGGTCAAGTACACCAGTTGAAGGGGGTCGGGGACAATCGTAAAGGCCATCAACGTGTGTCCACCCTGAGGAGCCGGCAACCGCGATCGGCCAATGACAAATCGCGTTGAGTCCGAGGAGGTCAGTGAGGGCTCCATCAACGCAGTGCAGACCGTATCGACGATCTCCTGAATTTTTTCAAGGTGTTCGACCTCGAGCGTCTGCAAGCCGAAAAACGTTTTGATCTGTTTGACCAGCTCAGGGGCAGCAAGGGGAGTTTGTGTGATCAGGCGCAAATTTTCCTGGGCGTTCTTTGCATAAAACGTCGCCAAGGCAAGTGCATCGATGATAAGCCAGGATTCCCGAGCGTAAAGCGCTCGTATCTCGCGCATCCCGCTGGCCAATACATTCATACTCGAGCGCGCAAATGGCTCGGAGTAGAAGCGATTAAGCAATCGCGCAATTGTCCGTCGCCCCGTCAGCACTGGGCCAGCGCTACTGAGCATCCACTGTTGTCGAGGGTTGCGCTGTACCTCAGGACCGACTTCGCCATCACCGATGATGCGCCAACCCTGGCCATGCTTGATGACTTCGAACACCTTCCCTGCCACCGCCGCGTAGTAATGGTTGGAGGTCGATCGATAAAGGTTGAGTGAGGTGTCTTTGATCAGGCTGGCCAAGCTCGGCTCAAGGACTTCGAAACGCTGGAGCCGGGTGCGGGAAGCAGCGGTAATGTCCAGCGCGGGCCAGGACACCACAGAGGTCGCAGGTGTGGAAGGCGGCGGGATCGGCTCGGGTGCCGGGGGCATGCCGCCCTCTGATACGGGAGGCATGGAATCGCTCAAATCGGCCAGCGCGGCGACACCACCGATGAAATGACCCAGTGCCTCATGCCATTGGTGGCTTTGCAGCTCCTCGGCAGAAGCCTTGAACAGTTTATAGCTCTGCCAGACCACCAGGGGGTAGGCCAGTTTGCCGGCAAAAAATACAGTGGCCGCCTGCACGCCCTCAGAGAACACGGCCTTGGCCGTATCCCAGGCATTTCCTGCATCAGCGGCTTTTTGGCAGCCCAGCAGCGTTGTCAGCAGCTCGACATTGTCGGTGAACAGCTGTTTGAACAGCGGCGTGTTGATGGGGTTGCTTGCCAGCTGCAGGGTGGTGCTGGCCAGGGGTTGCTCCAGTGCGGTTGTCAGTGCCGCTTGGTCAACAGCCGGGACCCCCAGCCGAACCCATCGCTGTAAGGCGCCGGCGGCTGTCAACTCAGCACGGAGTGCGGCCTCAACGGTATATTCCTTGAGGGTGTAGCCTGGACTATAGGGGGCATAAAGGATTTGAGGCCCCTCGTCACCGGAGGCGGAGCCGATCAAATAAGCCCCGGGAATCTTGATGGTTTTCTTCCCGTCATCCACCAGCAGTTCCAGAGGGCGGATCATGGCGTTGGCATTCACTACTGTCGCACGGGCGATCGCATCGGGCATATCCATGATCTGTTGAATGAGCCCGAAGGCCGTTGGTGAAAGCTGGTCTTGCAACCTCATGCCGTGAGCGTATTGCATCAATTGCCACGGCAGTTGCTTGGCGAATCGCGTATAGCGTTGCTCGAAGCCCGGGCTGGCAGGGCCCAGGAAGGACTTGATGTATGTTTGGTAAGCCACGTTGATGTTCAACGCCTGTATCCGCGTTTTCAGCGTCTGCGCATCCAGGGTGGATGGCAACGGCGTTGTACCGGTGCTGGCGAAGAGGGGCACCTCATCCTTCCAGTACGACTGATGACTCAAGGCATAGTCCAGCAGCGACTGGTTGCGGGCAGGTGTACTGCCCTGCGCCGGTAGCCCGACTTCGACTTCATCAGGTGTGACGCTGTCCTGAACGTCAAGGTCCTTGAGTAACGTGCTGAGTTTCTTGAGCGTGAACTGAGCCAGTGAGTCGACCCCGTGCAGGTAATCCTGATGGTCGGTGACGTTGTTTCGATACTGCTCCAGCAATTCGACGTACAGCTGTTGATCCACAGCATGGGCTTTGCCCAACCATTGCAAACCCTGTTGCTGGATCATGGCCTGGACCATGTCCTTGGCACGCTGCACGTTGGTGGGCGCCAGGCTTTGTGTGGCTTGAACCTGCCAGAGCTTACGCAACTGATCGACCGATAGCTGCATGGACAGGATTTGCGCCAGTTCACGGTCTTTTTGTTGAGCGTAGGTTCGTTGCAAGTGCTCAACGAGGTTGTCTTCGATCAGTTCAAGGGAACTGAATGCATAGCTCGGTTGTGCCTCCCAGTCCGGTGGCGCCAGGTTCGCCAGGAAAGCCTGTCGCTCGTTCGGGATTGCCAGGCGTCGATCCATCTCTGCTTTGAAGTCATTCAATGAGCAGAAGCTTTCCAGGCCCAACGCGGGCGTCCACAGCAGCGTGCGGCCCGAATATCGAAGATCAAGCCCGCCGCGCTCGGTCAGCACGAAACAGTTATTGAGTACCAGCGGGGTATTCTGCCCAGTCGGTACGACCTGCAAAGAAAACGCATCAGGGCGGAACCCATTGACGCCAGGGCGTAAGTCTCTGGCGTAAATACCTAACACGGTCAAAAGCACTTCGTAGTCGAGGGGCAATAAAGCGTTGTTCCAAAGCCTGACTTGCACTTCCCCTGTCAAGCCCATCTCCATTGCCTTTCTCAGCAAGGGCTGCATGTTGGGGGACACGCTGTGGGTTCTACGCAGGTACTGTTTAAACCCACCGACTGCACTGTTGATCAGCGTATTGAACGTAGCGGCGTCCATACCTGAGACCTTGGTGGCGGGTTTGCCAGGAGGGGTTGAATAGACGTGAGTGTTAAGCGGATCGATGAGTGGACCCACTTCGCCACATAAGCGCGCCAGAAAATAGTCGACCATACTGCTCGATGAGAGCAGTTGAGGTTTGTCAGTGCCATTTGAAGGGTTGCTGTATTGGCGTACCGAGAGGCACGCGGCCTGCAACTCTTGCTGCTTGATAGCGTACAGTTTGGTATTGAGATAGGTGATAACGGAACGCTCCAGCGAGGGGCGAAACGATAGGTGTTGTTCGATTTCGGCAGTAACGTTTTCGAGTAAATGCACCGTTGTGCGCATTGCAGCAAGCGTTGGTGGAATCCTGGGTTCAGTCACCGTCGCCGTCCAGGTCTCTGTCAACTGGGTACTCCAACGCCCCATGGGTTCGAAGGTCAGTAATGTTGGATCAATCATTCCACGTACATCCAGCACATGATCAACCAGGGCATCGAGGTCCATCGTGCCCTGGCTCAGGCGATACTGATCGAGGGCGTATTCAAGGTTGCGACCTTGTTTTTCAATGATGCCCTCCATGATGCGTTGGAAAATAACCCCGGTGATGGGGCCTTTGGTGACTTCGCAGGCCAGCAGGTCGACTTCGTTATAGCGTTCCGGCCTGGACAGATGCTTTCTCCAGGCATCGGCATGCTGCCGGGGGTTGAGACTATCGAGAAGGTGGGTTTTCAGGGCGCTCAGATCGGTAAACGATCGCAGGCCCTGGAGGGGGGTATAGAGCAGCCAGGGCGAGCCATCGTCGCTTTTGTTACTGCTGATGATAAGTGTGCCTGCCAGCTCGGCGGGGGTCTGTTCGGGCTCACTCAGCAGTGCCTTTTCAACATCGATCGCAGGAGCAAGCGTTGTCGCAGGCAGCGCAGCCTTGAGCGGCAAGGCCTGTAGTTGCAGACGCTGCTCAACCGTAATCGTAGTTTGCTGTTGTTGCTCCAGCACCACCGTGAAAAAGGCATTGGCCATGGCGTTGGTAAAAAGTTGTAGCCGTGAGAACCCAGCGGCGGCCGGCAGCGTCCAAAATGTCTTGGGCTGTTGCTTCATATATGCTTTCAAGCCCTGGGCCAATCCCTGGACTGATACGTCCCAACGCAACTGATCATCAGCTTCCTGAGTAGGCTGCTGGGGGTTGTGGTAGCGCCGGGTTTCACCCACAGGCCAGCCATTGGCGACAAAATACCTGAGGACAGTTTCGCTCAAGGAGCGGGTGGTCGTGTGTCGGGACGTTGGCGAATCAGAATTGCCTGATTCGCTGGATGCGTCGATGACATAACTCTGCACTTGGATTTGGCGCTGATCGCCCCCCGTAAAAGACTGCGCCAACTTAGAGGAAATGTATTCATCCAGCAGAGAAGTGAAACTGGGCAGCTTGAGCAGCTCCTCGCGCATCAAACGAGCATTTTCGAGCAGGTTATTGGAGAGGGTCGCATGTTGTGCTTCGAAGACAGCGCCAGCCACGGTATGTTCGGTAATCGTCAGGGTTGCAGTAGGCGTCAGGGTGACTTGCTGGGAGATGGAAAGGTAATCAAGCAACGCTTGGCGCTGCGACGAGTCTTTGAGCCACGACTTCAGTTGCGTCTTGAGGATTTCATGGCTTTCCAGCTTTTCCAGACCACGAGCGGGTGTATAGAGAACAACCCCGCCTTCTGGGGCGGGGCTCATGACGAATGCACCCGCCAATTCAATAGCCGGTTGACCAAGCACATTCAGTTGCAGGGTTTGGACGTGCATCGGCGCTTTGTGCGCCCGCCGCAAAGCATCGGTGGCCAGATAGACCGAGTCGAACCAGTCAAGGTCCTTGAGGGTAAAGTTGCGTGAGCGTTGGCGCTCGCTTAGCTGCGTGCGATCTGTTTGGGTTTCGCTGAAAAAATACGATGGGGTGTCAGTGCTCATCGAGTGCTCTCCGTGCCGGATTGGCTGCTGAAGATCACTCTGGCGTTTCAAGTTTCAGCCGAGGGGCTACATATGCACCAGCGCTTCATGCCCCGGTGGAATGCCCGACACATCCCACGCCGTCCCCCCGAAAAAGCGCAAGTGCGCTCGACAGCGTACCGGTATCGCCCTCAGTAATGAACGCGTCTCGGAAGGCTTTCCCGGTCTCCGGGTTGAACAGGCCATCACGCTCAAACTGTTCAAAAGCCTGGCGGGCCAAGACACCAAACCACTTGTAGGAATACATCTTGGCCCCATAGCTACCCATCGGTTGTTCGAAACTGTTGATCGGGCGGGTGCCATCAGGCCACTGCAAATGCCCGATTTCACTGTTGGCATGGGTGAAAACCTCATGAGGTGTACGCCCGTCGCCGTAGGTACGGTGCAGCTCAAAGTCGACGAGACCCGTGAGCAAAATACTGGCGGTTTCCTGACTGGTCTGGGTGTGAGCAAATCGGCTCATTTGAGTGGCCATATCGTCAGGCAAGGGATCTCCTGTCTGGAAATGGCCGGATAGCCAGACCAGGAACGACGCAGTAAAGCAGAATTGCTCCAGCACCTGGCCGAAAAACTCCGTCGTATCATGGCCTAATTGGCCCATACCGGAAATCGCCCGGTAGGGGGCGGCGGTCAACAGGTGCTGCAGGCAGTGGCCGAATTCATGCAATAAGACCCTCAATTGCAAGTGATCCAGCAAGCAAGGCTGGGTCGCTGTCGGTCGCGGCAACTGGCTGCGCAGCACGGCTATAGGCCGTTGTGGACGCCCCTCGGCGGTCATCCGGTGATTGCGCAAACCTGAGGCGGCGCCAATCTCGCCGCCCGCCATGCGGCGATAAGGGTCAATGAACAAATACCCAATGGGCTCGGCGTACTCCCTGAGTTCGAATACCCGCACATCCGGGTGCCAGGTATCGACGGTGGTTTGTTCAATCAGCTCAACGCCGAACAGCGTTTTGGTGAACGCGCACAAGCGTTGCAGCACCGTTTCCAGTGGGAAGTATTTGCGCACGGCGTCTTGGGAGACACCCGCCACGTCCTGGCGAATCTTTTCCGCATAATAGTTGTAATCCCAGGGTTCGAGCGCATCGATTCCACGTTGCGCGGCATAGCGTTGCAGTTGTTGTGCCTCATGGGCAAATGTCGTGCGTGCCCGATCAATCTGCTGATAAAGAAATGCAGTGACCTCATCGGTCGTCTGCGCCATTTGCTCCACCAACGCCAGTTCGGCAAAGTTGTCATAGCCGAGCAATTGTGCTTTCTGGTGACGGCTGTCGAGCAACACTGTCAGAACCGGTTCATTGTCGGTGGCAATGTCGTCGCGACCGGTGCTCACGGCACGGCTGTAGTAAGCCACCATCATTTCCTGGCGCAAGGCTCGATGGTCGGCGTAGCTCATCACCTCCTGAAAGGACTGCTCGGAAAGGGTTAATAACCAGCCATCCAGGCCTGCGTCCCGAGCCGCAGCCTCCATGCGTGCCAGGGTCGCGCCAGGCAACCCACTGAGCATCGCCTTATCTTGAATGTGCTTACGCCATGCGTCGCCGGAGTCTTTCACACGCCGCAGGAACTCTTGGCTGAACTCCTCGATTTGCAGGTTCAACGTTTTGAGCCGTCGTTGATTCTCAGGCGAAAGATCAAGACCCGCCAACTGGTACTTGCGCAGTATTTTATGCAATGCACTGTGGCGCTGTTGATTGAAAAGGGCTGCGGGCGGGCTATCGGCAAGTTGTCGGTGAAGCTGGTACAGATCATTGTTCGCGGCCAGCTCGGCGCAGTACTGCCTTGCAAGCTCATAACTGCGATGTGATGCCAGCTTCCATGTCGGCTCCTGGGGAACGGAGTCAAGCAACTCAATGATTTTGAGCAAGCCGTCCAGGCGTGCCTCCAGCTCTTCCACTGCTTGCACCAGGTCGTCCCACGTGGGGAATAACGACTGGCTGGCAATGATCGTGGCGGTGGTGTTGCGGCTATCAGCGATGATTTGCTCAATGGCGGGAACCAAGTGTTCTGCTCTGATGGCAGAGAACGGTGGCAAGTCGTAGGGCAGTAGCAGAGGGTTTCTTTCAGGCATGAAGTCACTCTTCAAAGGTTGCTGTCGAAGCAGCCAGCCTAGGGAATGAATTATCGTTGGAGGGGTAGATAGATAAGGGCAAAGCGATAACGCGCGTAACCGGATGCCCCGCGTTATACACAGCCACAGTGCTCGCGATATCAGGCCCCAGGGGCGGCAAGCACCTCACCGCAAATAGAGGATCGTGCAGAGAATACGGCGGTCAAAAGCCCCACCCCGCGGTAGAGCGGGGTGGGGCTTTTTGTCACAAGACACACATCAGGACGCGGAACGCACCGTCCCTTGAGCGACGGTCTTTGGCTGCAACCTGAACACGTAGAACAGCACGGTCAACACCACCAGGAACACCGGGCCCACATACAGTGCCACACGGGTATCGGGGAAGTACGCCATCAGCCCCACCACCATCACCAGGAACGCCAGCGCCAGGTAGGAACTGACCGGGTACAACCACATGCGGTACTTGAGGCTAGCCGCCTCGGCCGGGCTCAGACTTTTGCGGAACTTGAGCTGGGCCAGCAGGATCATCAGCCAGGTCCAGATCGCGCCGAACGTGGCAATGGAAGTGACCCACACAAAGACTTTTTCCGGGACCATGTAATTGAGCAGCACACCCAGCAACAGTACGAAGATCGACAACAGCAACGCCTTGCGCGGTACGCCGTTGCTCGACGTGGTGCCGAAGGTGGCAGGTGCCTGGCCGTTCTGCGCCAGGCTGTAGAGCATACGCCCGGTGCTGAAGATGCCGCCGTTGCAGGACGACAGCGCGGCGGTGATCACCACGAAGTTGATGATGCCCGCAGCGGTCTTGATACCCAGACGCTCGAAGGTCATCACGAATGGGCTGCCCTGGGTGCCGATTTCATTCCATGGGTAGATCGACAGGATCACAAACAACGCCCCCACGTAGAACAGCAGGATGCGCCAGAACACCGAGCCGATGGCACTGGGAATGGTCTTCTGCGGGTTCTTCGCTTCACCAGCGGTCAGGCCGATCATCTCCACGCCCAGGTAGGCGAACATCACCATCTGCAAGGACATCAACACTCCCGTGATGCCATTGGGCATAAAGCCGCCGTGGGCCCACAGGTTGGAAATGCCCAGCGCCACGCCGTCATTGCCAAAACCAAACGCGATGATGCCGACGCCGCCGATGACCATGGCAATGATGGTGACGATCTTGATCAGCGCGAACCAGAACTCGAACTCACCGAACGCCTTGACCGCGATCAGGTTGATCGTGCCCATGCTGATCAACGCCGCCAGGGCCCAGATCCAGCGTGGGGTGTCGGGAAACCAGACGCCCATGTACACGGCCACGGCGGTGATTTCCGCCACGCAGGTCACCAGCCACAGGAACCAATAGTTCCAGCCGGTGAGAAAGCCCGCCAAGGGGCCGAGATAGTCTTGGGCGTAACGACTGAACGAGCCGGCGACAGGGTTGTGCACCGCCATTTCGCCGAGGGCACGCATGATCACCAGGATCGCCAGGCCGCCAATGATGTACGAGAGCATGATCGCCGGGCCGGCCATTTCAATGGCCTTGGCCGAACCAAGGAACAGGCCGACACCGATACAGGCGCCAAGGGCCATCAGGCGAATATGCCGTTCACCGAGTTCGCGTTTGAGCGGGCCGCCTTGAGCGGTCTCGCCATGGGGCAGTGGGTTGCCGACTGGCATAAAGGTACAACCTCATTTTGTTATTGGATTGTCCGTCGAGTTTGCGGGGTGCAGGCCGGTAAGCCTGTGCCCTTGTCGAAACCGGGGCCGCCTCATGGACGGACCCTTCTTGCCGGGCAAGATCAGCGGGCCGTGCAGTATAAAAACCTCGACACAGGGCCTTTCACTATAAAACACGCCAATTTCAGCGGTACCTCGCGGGAAAAAGCCGGTTTATGGAGGGGCATTAGCTGATCCCGCGTGAAAGGCCACGGGGCGAAACGGCGGCGAGTATTGCACAGCCAGGGTGCATCGTCATGCCCCTACCATCGCCCAATGGTCACTGCGAGGGGCTCTATCTCAAGGCTTTCACGCCATAGCGATACAAACCATGGAAAAAGGCGAAAGGTCCCGGTGAAGACTGCGCCCGCAACCGGCACGCTCTGTCATTACCTTCAACGAGACTTCATGGATGACTGAATTGACCACCCGGCATGAGCAGCCGACTCCATCCCAGCGTCAGGACGGCGATCGGCAAATGCTGGACACCCTAATTGCACACCTCAAGACCGAACCCTACGCTGCCGCAGACTCACTCCCGGTGCCGACCCACTGCGCACTCGGCTGCTGGCTTGTGCTCTATCGCCAAGCCCTCGGCCACCCCTCTTTCGTGGCCTGGGCCGGGCAGCGGCGTTTCAACCCGATGGAAGTGAACGTGCGCAACGGCACTCTGTATGCCAACGGTGCCACCTTCACCTATGAGGACGCCAGCGGCTGGCAGCAGCTCGCGCCGCCCATTCGGGCCATCGCCCTGATCATCGACCCGGATGCCATCGGCCTGGCCTACCCTGCCGCAAACCTGTCACTGAGCGCCCGTCAGGTGCTGCGGTTCCACGGCTACCCCCAACCGACTACGCTTGCCCAACGCGGCGTGCTGATTGACGCACTGGGTAGGACCGAACCTGCGCTCGCGGACGCGTTCGAGCGACTGAATCAGGATCTGCACGCGGCAGCCAATGCACTGCATGCACAGATCATCGAAGACGACCTGAACGAACACACATTCAACCTGTTGAGTGTGTACCGCTGCCGTTTCCCGCTGGCTGGCGGCTCGTTCTGGGCCGTGACCATGCAGACCGCCGCAACGTTACTCGGGGAGATCACTGAGCATCCGCAGTTTCTCGCCTTGACTCGCCCCGATGCACTGACCCAAGGCCTGTACGAATTTGACCACCAGCAACACTCGATCAGAGGCGCCGGCCCCTGGGGTCAACGGGTAGACATCAGCCATGAACAACTGTCGCAGCTGCCGCTGGGCGATCGCCTTGAACGCTTGCAAGCCTGCGCTGCGGCCATGAACCTGTTCGTCCATCAGGACGGCCAATTCAGCCTCGCCCAGTTGCTCAGCTTGCACGACCTGCCGTTGCCGGATAATCGCGAGGCGGCCTGGGAGCTGATGGAACAACTGCAGCGCAGCGAACCGGTGCCGGTGCCGCCCGTGAGTGATCTGGCGCATTCCGACGTCGCCTTGCGCCAATATCGACAACGCCTCGAAACCACCCGGCTCGCTAGCCCCCAGCAGGGCAATTACTGGGAAGCCCTGGGTATGCCACTACCGGGTGCGCTGACCCTTTCAACCGAACAACGCGCCAAGGTGATCCATATCAGCGCCACGTTTGTCCCACAACCCAGCTCCGGTTTGTTCAACCTGCTGGCCGCCGGTCTGCCGCCCGGGCCACCGGATGAACAACTGCAACAACTGCTTGCCGCTCCCCGTGCGCAGAAGCTGGCCGACTCATTGCTCGGCGCCGTGGGCTGGTTTGGACACGCCCCCGGTGAAACGACCAACAACGCCAGTCGAGACGCATTGGTCCTTGCCGCGCTGATCCTCAGTCTCGACCCGCAGGCCGCACAAGCGCGATACACCCTTGCCGGTCTGAACCTGAACCACAGCGATTACCATGGGCATCGTTATGCAGACCTGCGCCGCTCACTTGAGCTGCACCTGATTGCGGCCGGTGTTGCTACTCCTCAAACCACAGGGTTGGCCGCACACCTGTTGCTGGCGGGTGTCGCACCGGAGTTTTTGGTGCAAGGCATCCCTGATTCGCTGTACTTCATGACTTCCCACGCCTGGATGCTGTTCAAACAAGGCGTGATGCTGGCAGAAGAGCTCGCCTGCGGGTCAACACGACAGCTGGCGTTCAGCGACATCATCGTGCTTGCCATCCAGGAGCCGGCGACGGACCAGGAACGCTTGTGGCGCGAGCATTACGCCACCGCCACTCTGATCGACTGGGCAATCGTCCACGGCGAACTGCGACCTGCACAGACCTATCGAACCGATGAACTCGACGCCATCAAAGAGCGCCTGAAGGCCCGTATAAAGACTTTGCACGACGCAGCCGAAACCTTGCGCAGCAGGCTCATCACGCGCCGCAGCCTGGCCTTGAGGGACCTTAAACGCGTCTTCCCCAACCACCGCTGGCTGAAGAAAAAATGCCTGCAAGAAGGACAAGGCCCCTTTCGGCTCCCCTCCTACAGACCGACCACGGGCGTAAAGCTTCAGTCGTTGGCGGATCTGCATATGGGCGGCCACCTGCAACCCATTGACGATAAATGGCGCTCAACCGACCCCGAACTCGACCTCGCCCTGCTGAAAAAAAACTTTGGCCAGTTGCGCGATGTCAACGCGCTGTTCAGCGAGGCCGCTGGTGCTTACACGCAAAGACTCAAGGAGGCGTTTATCCGAGCGATCAGTTACCTGCTGTCGCAGTTACCACTGGCCGACCGCAAGCGCTTGCACGAGGGGGCGGTACAACTGCTCGTGGTGAGGCAAGCAGCCAGCAAGCCGCAGATCGAGGAAGGGCCCGGAGAGAAAATGGCCCGTACCGGCCGGTTCGGCTTCATCCTGCGTAGTACGGCAGTCAACACCGTCCATGACTACGAACTGTTTCCCCTGCTCAATCAAGTGCAACAAAACACCCGCCTTCCCGCCATCCTGGAACTGGGAGGCCGCCCGCTCAAAGTCACCACCGGTTCCCCCCACAGCACACGACCGATCGCGTATTTGCATGAGGGCAGTCGCCTGGCCATTGATGAGGATGCCTACTTCAAAGGCACCCCACCCACATCTGGAAGGTATTGCACCGTTATCGTGGATCAACTCTGGCATTTCGAGGGGCTCCCGGCCATTGCTAGTCCGCTGGTGTTCGACTCGCCAAGAAACCTCACATTGGCGAGCACCATCGTCAATCACCACTTTTTCATCGATATCGATACCTGGGTGGCCCAGGCCAAAGGCTTGACCACCCTTGAAGAGCGAAAAAAAAACAGCGAGCAGTTGTTAGAGGCGCTGCTGGGCTTCATACCCTTCTGGACCTGCGGCCATGACCTCGCCTCCGGGGAAATCAAACGCGTGCTCGATGGCACACTGGGCTGTTTCTTCGACATGCTTGGCCTGATCATGCCGACCAAAGGCTTCATTACCAGCGGCTGGGGCCGCCTGATCAAGCCCGCACCGGCCTACTTGAAACTGCTGCAACTGACCAGACTCAGCGCCACCTTTATCAATGAGTTGCTCAACCCACTGGAGGCGGTGCCATCGTTGGTGCGCCTGACGGCCTATGGCCTGGCCAGGTTAAACCACTCAGGCCAGCGGGCACTGGCGGGCGCACTGCGTCATGCCCAGCAACGTCTGGCCCATGGGACGCCGATGGATTACGCCCGGCTGATCAACCGCGCCGACGTCAGGCCTGGCGTTCTGATGCACCCTGAGGGGCTGACGCCTCTGTTGGCGATCAGGCGCGCCAACGCCTGGCATGCCTTTGACCCCTTCAGTGCAAGGCCGTACGGTCCCGCGCTGGAAGGTTTGCAACTGGACACCACGATGGCCGTCACACCGGTCAGCTTCGCCGACGGCTACAAGGTGCTCGTTGTAGAGCCCTTTTTTGACACGGCGCCCTTGCTCATTCAACGCGTCGACGCGACCGACTTGTTGGACCAAGGCCGCGTCTGGCGTTTGTCCCATAAACACCCCAGCCAGCTGGACGAACTCACCTCAGCGGCCCATGCCAAGCTCACCGACCACTTCGACTCGGTCTGCCCCGTCGGCAGAGCAAAGCGCAGCCCGGGGGTGCCCCTCATCTGTTTCACCAAAAGGCTGTACGCCTTTAAGGATTCGATTCATAAACGTCGAGTCCAGGCGCTCGACCATATTCGCATCCAGCCGGCGCCGATGATCGGCGGCAACAAACGCCAGTTGGTTTATTACCGAAACGTGCATGATGTCACCCCGGACTTCGACGGCTTCGAGCTGACCCCTCACCCCCAACCTTCAGCGTTGATCTACCAACAGCAGGTCAGCGGCAGGCGCATTGACAGCGAGCCGCAGTTCGGCTTGCCCGAAGACGACCTGGACAACCTGCTCACCCGTAAAACCCAAGTCGTTGAAATCGATGGGCTGGTGAACCTCATCAATGACCGCAGAACCCTTCGGGCGCTGGAGATCACCCTACCCAACACGACAACACCTTACTGGGTGGCCGAGCCCGATGTGGGTGTTTTTTACCGGACAAACGCAACGCCCAGCGGCGCCGACACCTTGCAATTCCAGCAATTGGATTTCAGCCAAGGCGGCGACGATACAGCGCTGATCAGGGCCTACTGCGACACCAAAATGCAGTTCTTGCAAGCCGGCGGGATGATTCCCGACCAACCGCTGGTCACACTGCCGACCCTCGAAATCCTGTACCGACAGTTGAGCAAGCGCGGGTTTTTGCCGAAAAAAATCGAAAATATCCGCAAAAAGGCCAGCACCCTGAGGGTCATCAAGCAGCGGGAACTGCTGCTTAACGCCTCGGACGAGGGAAGGCGCCTGGATATCAATGTGGTCTCGCGGCCGGTGCAACTGGACATCTGGCCACCCAGCTCCGCCACGGGTAGCCCGCTCAACAAATACCTCGCAGAGCAAGCCAACGTCAGCACCCAGGCAGTGGTGGATAGAACCGGCCTGAGATCAAACAACGTCGTCGGGGCGACCCCGGCTGAAATCCTGCGACTGCAAGAAGCTGAACCCGTTGTGATGTGGGAATACAGCAAGATCGGCCACCCGAACTACACCGAGGTCATTCTCAAGACCGGTGCGGGCAATTGTGACCAGATGGCCCATGTGGCATGTGAAATGATCCGAACCAATGGTGGCGTCGCTCACGTGTGGTACTGCCGGGGTCATACCTTTGTGGTGGTCGGTACGGTCCCTGCGGGCTTGACCCAGACCCTGGATTTCCAGGGCGCCGACTGGGCGAACCTGTCTATCTGCGACCCCTGGGCATCCATTACGTGTCCGGCGCAGGACTATATACGGCAACTGAAGATAAAAATGACCGTCTGGTACCTGGAGGACAAGATGGTGTTTTTCCATGATGGCGTGAGCCGTCGCTGGGCACCGGCCAATGACCCGACCTGGCTGAACATACTGGAGACCAGCATTAAATATCCGATGCCATGAACACATTTTTTCCCCAACCGGCTACCCGCGACTAAGCTTCAGGCAAGTCCGATCAATCTGCGTGCAGGGGTCAATCGACTATGGGCGCACTGTGGCAAACCGAATCAAGCAAGGCTGCGAAACTACAAGGCAGTCCGGACCCAGCGCCTTTACCTAAAAATAAACCCCAGCCCCGTTATGTACGGCGGCTGTTCTGGTTGATCGTGCTGATGGCGCTGGTGGCCTTGGGGTTTGCCGCCACCAAAGAGATGCGCACGTCACGCCTGCAGGCCCAGGAACTCAGCCGCCTGGCCCGTACCCTCACCTACCAGGTACAACCCGGCCCCAGCGATGCCATCGCCTATCCCGGTGCCGGCCCTTTCGACCGGCGCCTGGGTTACAGCGACCTCGGCACCTTCCTGCCGCGCTTGCTCAAACGCGGCTATGTAATCGAGGCCCAGGCACGCTTTTCGCCGCAATTGATGGACTACAGCACCAAGGGCCTGTTCGTGCCCTACACGGAAAAGATCCAGGCCGGGCTGTCCATCACCGATTGCCGAGCCGTGCCGCTCTACCAGTACAAGTACCCGCAACAGTTGTATGAGAGCTTCGACGCCATTCCGCCTCTGGTGATCAGCAGCCTGCTGTTCATTGAAAACCGCGACTTGCTCGACCCCAGTCAACCCCAGGCGAACCCTGCCGTTGACTGGCCGCGCTTTGCCAACGCCGCGTGGTCGCAAGTGGCAAAGGCGCTGCATCTGCCGGGACAGAGTGCCGGCGGCAGCACCTTGGCCACGCAGCTGGAAAAATACCGCCACTCTCCGGATGGCCTGACCGTGTCGGGCACCGAGAAATTGCGACAGATGTTTTCTGCCGCCGTGCGGGCCTATCGCAATGGGCCACAAACCTTACCAGCGCGGCAGAATATCCTGCGTGACTACCTCAACAGCGTGCCGCTGTCGGCAGTGCCCGGCCATGGAGAAGTGCACGGCTTGGCCGAGGGGCTGCGAGTGTGGTACGGCGCCGACTTCAACCAGGTCAACCAGGCGCTGGTCGGCCCGGTGAATAGCGAGCAAGGTCTGGCCCTGCGTCAGGTGTTGTCGTTGATCATTGCCCAGCGCCGCCCTTCTCACTACCTGGCCAAAGGTCGTGAAGAGCTGGCCCAACTCACCGATAGCCATCTGCGGCTGCTGGCCCACAACGGTGTGATTGCCCCTGCGCTGTTGCAGGCAGCACTGACGTCCAAGGTCAGTTATCGCGACTGGGTGCAACAACCTACAATGCAACCCATCGAGACGACCAAAGGCATCAGCATGGCCCGCGCCCGCCTCGCCGCCCTGCTCGACCGCCCCCTGTACGATCTGGACCGCCTCGATCTCTCGGCCACCAGCACTCTGCAAGCGCCGTTGCAGGCCCAGGTCAGCGATTACCTCAAACGCCTCGCCGAGCCGGACTACGCACGCCAGGTCGGCCTGCTCGGCGATCGCCTGCTGACCCCAACCAGTACCGCGCAAGTACGTTACAGCTTCACCCTGTTCGAGCTGACACCGGACGGCTCACGGGTACGTGTACAAACCGACAATACCGACCAGCCCTTCGATATCAACGAAGGCAGCAAACTCGAGCTAGGCTCGACGGCCAAGCTGCGAGTGCTGACCACCTACCTGCAAATCATCACCGAGCTGCACGACAAGTACGCCACCCAAACGAGCGCCGCACTGAAGAAAGTCGACATCGCCGAACAGGACCGCATCAGCCGCTGGGCCGTCGACTATCTGATCCAGACACCGGATAAATCCTTGGCCAACATGCTCGACGCCGCCCTCGACCGCACTTACTCGGCCAGCCCCAACGAAGGTTTTTTCACCGGCGGCGGTATGCATCGCTTCCACAATTTTCGCAACGAAGACAACGGCCGCAGCCCGACCCTGCGCGACGCCCTGCGCGAGTCGATCAACCTGCCGTTCATTCGCCTGATGCGTGACCTGGTGCGTTTCAGCACCTATGCGGGCGCCAACAACAGCGCCGAGTTGCTCAAGGACGACAGTGACCCGCGCCGCCAGGAATATCTTGCCGACTTCGCCGACCGCGAGGGCACGACGTTCCTGCGCAAGTTCTGGAAGAAATACCAGAAGAAAGACACCCAGGACCGCCTCGACACCTTTCTCGACGGCCTGCGCCCCACGCCGATCCGCCTGGCCGCCGTGCACCGTTACTTGTTGCCCAACGCCAGCCAGGGCAGCTTCGACCTGTTCGTGCGTGCGCACCTGAACGGCATCAAAACCAATGAGAAACTCACCGATGAGCGCCTGCAAAATCTCTACAAAGCTTACGGCCCCGGCAACTATGACCTGCCCGACCAGGGCTATATCGCCAAGGTGCACCCTCTGGACCTGTGGCTGATGGGCTACCTGCTCAATCATCCCGAGGCAACCTTCAGTGAGGTGGTCAAAGCCAGCCAGTTCGAGCGCCAGGAGGTCTACAGCTGGCTGTTCAAGAGCCGTCATCAGAGCGCCCGCGACAGTCGTATCCGGACCATGCTCGAGGTCGAAGCCTTCCTCGATATTCATCAGCGCTGGCAGGCGGTGGGCTATCCGTTCGACCATCTGGTGCCCTCCCTGGCCACGGCCATCGGCAGCTCCGGCGATCGCCCGGCGGCGCTCGCGGAATTGATGGGGATCATCCTCAACGATGGCGTGCGTGCGCGGGTGGTGCGTATCGACAGCCTGCACTTTGCCGCTGATACACCGTATGAAACCCAAGTGATCAACGACCCCGCCGAAGGCAAACGGGTGATGCCGCTCGAAGTGGCGCGAGCACTGCGCGGGGCCTTGTCCCAAGTGGTGGATGCCGGTACGGCCAAACGCGTGGCTGGCAGTTTCAAGCTGGACGACGGCACACCGCTGGCCATGGGCGGCAAGACCGGCACCGGTGACAACCGTATCGAAGCCATCGGCGCCGGCGGCCGGGTACTCAGTTCCAAGGCGATCAACCGCACTGCCACCTTTGTGTTCTATATCGGTGACCGGCACTTCGGCACGCTCACTGCCTTCGTCCCAGGCAGTTCGGCCCAAACCTTCAAGTTCACCTCGGCGCTGCCCGTGCAGGTGCTCAAAGGCATGGCGCCAATTCTGCTGCCGTACCTAAACCCAGGCAGCCACACGCTGTGCCAGCCCGTGGTCAGTACGCACTGATAGGCAACGATAGACAATTACTGCCAGGACAGCCCCGGCGCAGGCCAGTCTGAGGGCCCGATTGACTACACCCAAAAACCACCATGACCGCGACTGCTTCCTCTGCCCCCGAAGATAAAGGCCAACACTACTCACTCATCCGAGACGCGCTCCCCAACTGGGTCAAAACGCTGTCGACGTCACGCGCCAGCGCCTTGAAGTCCAGCCGCAAAACTATTGCGCCCTGGTATAAAAGTGCCTCGCCCCACCAGCATCAATTATTGAAAACCGCGATTGCCGAACATTGGCAAACCCAAACCCTTGTCGACCAGAAACTCGCCGCGGTCACCGACCTCAAAGGCTTTGCCGAGCCGTTGTTGAAAGCCGCGCTGAAACAGCAATACAACCTCGACGTCGATGTCCGCAGCACTTGCCTGCGGCTCTATGCCCCAGCCAACCAGGCATGGTGGGTCGGGGATTTTAGCGGTGGTGTGCAAAGCCGCACGGTGTCGCTGCTGGACGCGGCACTGCACAACTTTGCCGACAGCGAGGCGTTTACCGCCGATTCGCAATTCATCACCCAGCCCGACGCCCGGGGCCATTTCGATGTCATCCCTCTGAAAGCCCGGCTGTCGATCCAGCAGTTCAAAACGCTGGTTCGCGGCCTGGACATCGGCGCCCAGTACCAACAGCACCTTGAGAACTATCTCGGCCGCACCGCCCCGGTGGTCGAAGGCGTGCTGCGAGCCCGGGTGATGCTCAATCAGCAGGCCGCCCTCAAGGTGGCTGCGCGCATGGCATTAATCAGGGGCGATATCCAGGCGTTGGATCATGCGTTGATCACAGGCTTGGTCAGGGGCCAGCAAAACCTCACGCTCGACGGCAAGGCCGCGCACTGTCATGACCTGAGCCTGATGGATGCCACCTTGACCGGCGTGGTACTGATTGCCGCCGACCTGGAAGTCAGTCGCCAGGCATCGCCCGTGATCGCCTATATCCCGAATGACCCGCAGCACCCACTCAAACGCTATGCCTCGACGGTGGAGTTCATGCAGGCACTGACCGGGCAACTGCGGCAAACCGACTACCAGCAATTCTTCAGCCGGTTTGTCGAGCATCAGTACCAGGGGCATTTTTTCAACCAGTTGGGCACGCGTTTGAGCCAGGTGAAATGGCATCAACACGCGCCCGGCGATCCACAGCCGACCTGGCGTGAAACACTCCGCGACAACCCCAACCTGCAGTTCAGCGTGACGCGTGTACGCACGCCACTGTGGGAGCACCTGTATCAGCAAAGTCTCAATAAAATCCTCAACGATGCCCGTGAACTGGCGATCGCAACCGCCTACGCCGACCGCATGGCACGTTGGGCCTGGTGGGACAATCTAGAAAAAGTCCTCTCGGACATTCTCAACGCGGCGCTATTAGTGGTGACCCCCTTCGTTCCGTTTTTGGGCGAATTGATGCTGGCCTATACCGCTTACCAACTCGCCGACGAGGTGTTCGAAGGATTGTTGGATTGGGCCGAAGGCCAGGGCATAGAGGCAATTGAACATGTGGCAGGGGTGACGGAGAACGTGGTGCAACTGATCGCGTTCGGCGCCGCCGGGCAACTGGCCCATCTTAAGCTGTCCCCCTTTGTCGAGGGTTTGAAGCCTGTGATGCTGGCTGACGGCAAAACCCGTTTATGGAATGCGGACTTGAGCCCCTATGAACAAGAAGCCGTAACCCTGGCCCCCGGTTCGAAACCCGATGCCCATGGGTTTCACTCGCACGCAGGCAAAAAAATCCTGCGCCTGGAGAACAAGCACTACGAGGTCAGCCAGGAACCCGACACCGGCCGGCACCGGATCATCCACCCACAACGCCCGCACGCCTATCGTCCCGAGGTGGTGCTTAACGGTCAGGGGGCCGTGGTGCTGGAGGGCGAAGAACCCAGGGCCTGGGACGACTCACAACTGCTCCAGCGCCTGAGCCCCACCACCGCCACCTGGCCACCTGCACGCCTGCAACAGTTATACGATATCAGTGGCACCGAACCCGGCGCGTTGAGGCATATGTACGCCGAAAACCAGGCCCCGCCGCCGCTATTGACCGATACCCTGAATCGCTTGGAACTGCGGCAGCAGATCGACGCTCTCAGCGAACCCTCCGCCGACAACGGTGAAGCCGCCTATTGGTCCGCCGACATGGTAACGCGAATGCCTGGCTGGCCGGCCGATAAAGCCGTCGCGGTGTTCGAAGCCGCCGACCTGAGCGGCGAGCCGATGCACCATGGCGCAATGCAGGCAACTCAGGAATCGACGCTGGCCATCAGCCGTGAAGCGTTATTGGCAGGCCGGCTAATCCCACGAGTCGTAGACTTTCTGGACACAACCGAGCTTACCGCTCTACTCGACAAGCCCTTGCCCGCCGACAATGACGCGCGGGTGCAAACCCTGCGTGAACAGCTGAGCCGTTACATAACCACACGCAAGGAGGACATCTTCGAGCACCTGTACGGTTTCAAACGCCAGTCAAAAAGCGCCCACGGGTTACTGCTGCAACGCCAGTTCCCCGAGCTGCCCGACACCCTGGCCCAAGTGATACTGAACCAGGCCCGCCCGGCGGAAGTGCAGTTGATGAATGACGAGAAGCGTTTGCCGCTACGGCTCAAGCATCAGGCCCGGGAATTACAGTTCGAAGCGCGAACCACCCACGCCTACGAAGGTTTCTACCCGGGCAACGCGCCCACACCCGATACCGAACGGCTGCTGCTCAACGCGCTGAGAATCCACAGTGACGCGTTCGCCAACCTGCGCCTGAGCATCCGCGAGCAAGTGCCGAACGGGCAACTGCGTTGCCATGTCGGTCCGGACGAGGCAGCGACCGAGACGCTGCTGGTACGCACAGCACCAGGGCGATATGCAGTTCACAAAGCCGGCGTCGAGAATACCTGGGACCTGTATGAAGCCGTGCTGCAAGCCGTCCCCGCTGGCACCCTGGGTTTTGCGCCGGGTGATGGCGAGGCGTTGCGCCAGTGGCTCACACGCACCTTGCAACCACCCGCCGAACGCCGCACCGTGTTGGCCGAACCGCCGGTCTTCACAGTCGCCCCCCTGGAGACCCAACATCTGCTGCAAAAGCCAATGTTCAGCGCCCTGCGCCGTAGGCTGGGGCGCGCCAGCGTAGACGAGCGCCTCAAGTCGCTTTATCCGACGCTTTGCGAAGAAGATGTAGCGGCCTACGCCCTGTCGCTGGACTCGGCCGAGGGACAGCGTCTACTCACGGAGCTTGAAACCCAGAAAAAAGACCTGCTCCGCGCCCTCAAAAATTGGCAGGACCTACCGGCTGCCGGCACCCAAAGACGTCGCGCAACACTCCCGGAGCAGTTGTTCAGGAAGCGAGTGACTGCGCTCATACAAAGCAGTTGGGAGCAATCGTCCAAGGGCTACGAAACGGATTTCGGCGAGCGTCGAGTGGGTAGCGAACTGGACCTGCGTGGAGAAACCATCTACGGGTTTTTGCAAAACTTCCCTCGATTGGACACCGCGTTGAACCACATCACCAACCTCAACCTGGCAGGCACCGACTTCACTGACGCCGACAGCCCGTTCCTGCACAACTTCCCTAACCTGCGTATGCTGGATATCACCGGCAAGCACCTGAAGACTTTTCCATCGGCCCTCAGCGGTATGCGTCGACTCACCCATCTGGGCCTGTCCGAAAACCCGATTCGCTGGCGTGCGCAGAACCTGGAACACCTCAGGCAATTGCACCACCTGAGGGTATTGATCCTCTCGCACAATGAACACCTGGTCACACCGGCGGACATTAGCCGCATGCCGGAGCTGCGCATACTGGCGCTCAACAACACACAAATCCGCGATTGGCCCATAGGGCTGTTCGAGCTGCCGCGCTCGCCCGACTTCAACCTGAATTTGTTGAATACGCCGATCACCCAAGTACCGATCGTCGAACCCGGCTCGGTGCAAGCCGAACTGGTGACACGCGCACGCCTGGACAACAACAAGCTGGAGCGCGACGCCGAGGATCGACTGGTCAGTTACCGGCGCGCCGCGGGTCTGGATCCTTATCGCACCTATCCCCCCCGAGGCGAGCTGGACAGTCAATTCTGGCTCGAACACCTGACACCCGAAATACGCCAGGGATGGCAGGAAATCTGGGACGATCTCGAACGGGAACATGGCTCACAGGGTTTTTTTGAAGTCATCAGAAGCCAGCGACAACCCACCCCCGACATCGTCCACGACCCGGCCGACCTGCTGCGCTACAACCAGAACCTCAGACAATTGCGCACCAATGTCTTGCGTCTGCTAAGGGCCGCCGACAGCGACGAACAAACCCGCACGGCGCTGTTCAACCTGAGCGCCATGCCGACCCACTGCGCCGATGCGGGCGCCCAGCTGTTCAACGCCATGGGTATCGAAGCCATGAAGCTGGAGGCATGGCGCGAGCCTACCCCTCAAGCCCGGACCGATGCGCTGGTACGGCTGGCCAAGCAAAAGGCCCGGCTGGACAAGGTCAACCAGATCGCCAGGAAAGACATCCAGACTCGCCTCAACACCCCCACACTCAATGAGGATGGCAGCGAAGGCCCCTCTTTGCGGCTGACCACCGATGTCGTCGACGGTGTTCCGGGCACTCTGGATGAAGTCGAAGTGTACAGCGCCTACCAGACCGGACTGAAGGAACGCCTGGATCTGCCTTGGTTGGCGGACCACATGCTGTACCGCGATGCCGGCAATGTCGCAGACTGGCAGCTGGCCAATGCTTACGACAAGGTCATCGAGGAGGAGCAAGGCGACGGGCTGGTTAACCAGATGCTTGAGCAGTATTTCTGGAGCGACTACTTGCTCAATACCCGTCCCGAGGCGTTCCGACAGATCAAATGCCAGCATGAACAGGCCAGCGAAAGCATCGACGACTTGCGCCTGGCTCAAAACGCTTGGGCCGCCCATGAACAACTGCCACCGGAGCGCAAGAGTTCGACCACCAGTACCCAACTCCGGCAGCGTCTGCTCGACCTGGCAGACGCGCTGAATGTCCCCCATGAGCAAGTCCTGACCGGCGAGCCTATGACGGAAGAACGGTACTTGAGCCTGTTTTTCAAGAGTTTCTACGACGAACAGGAACTGGGCCGCCGCTTGACCCGCGAGGCCATGGTTGCCGCCGGTTTTTAACCCTCACTCCCATTGCACAATGGCTCATCCTTCAGCATGAGCGTTGAGGGGCATATCGGTCCTCCATCGCAACCCGGCACCACCGACCTCAGACGGTGCGTCAGCAGCAAGGACGATGTAGTGGTTATGTAGGCCTGCCCTCCTCGTGAGGGTGATTAGTGTAGATCGGGTTGATCATCCGACTGTTCACTTAAAGGCATCAAAACCATGTTACTCGAACGCCCCTACCTACACGCTGCGAGCCACGCCAGCCAGGGTATTCATTTTGACTTTATCCAGCGTGCAATTCCGGATTGGCTCCGCACTGCCACGCTGACACGTGTTCGCGCAGTGCGGGGCGCCAGCCCTTATGTCTATACCCGCCTCAAGGCTGTGGACGCGCCTGCAGACCCTGCCCCCAGAGAAGCGATGGCCGAACATTGGGCAGCCAGGAACGCCTTGGATGAACAACTCAAATACATGAAGGACGTGTATTCATTCGCCGAGCGCCTGCTCAAAAAAGCCTTACGGGAATACGGCAACATTGATGTGAGAAACACCTTTATCCGTCTTTATGCCCCCGCCAAGAAAAGCTGGTGGGTCATTGGGGTGCACAAAGGTGTGACCAGCCGAACCGTGTCGTTGCTGGATGCCGCACTGCATAACTTCTGCGCCAGTGAGCAGTTTGCCGACTATGCGTTCTTGTCCCGCGTCGACGCTCGTGGCCAGCAAAACATCCTGACGCTGACCTCCGGCACCAGTGGTCAACCCTTGACGGCACTGGGTTTCAAAAACCTGTGCCGCTCGCTCGATATCGGCCGGCAATACCAGACACGGTTATTGAGTACCCTGGGCTTCAGCAATCCGGTCCAGGCCGATTCCTTACGGCTCAAAGTGATTGCCTGCGACAAAGCCTCGCTTAAAAATGCAGCCTGCATCGCCTTTGCACAGCAGCACATCAAAGCCGATGCGAGGCGTTTGCTCTTTGATATCGTCGAAGGCAAGCCCACCCCATCCCTGGGTGGCATACCGGTGGATTACTACAACCTGAGCCTGCTGGATGCCCGGTTGAGCGGTGTCCTATTGATTGCTGCGCCCCAAGGCCGCGACAAACACATCGAACGCTTGATTGCCTATATCCCCGAGGACCCCGAGCATCCGTTGAAGGAATACGCCTCGCCGGTCGCGTTCATGAACGAGTTGACGCGCCAATTGCGCGACAACCCCTCGCCCCTCGATGCAACAGGCCAAACGCCGAACAAGGCGACCTACCGCCAGTTCTTCAGTCAATTTATCGACCACAAACAACGCGGACATTTTTTCGCTGAATTGCAAAGCCGCCTGTACAAAGTGCAGTGGCACCAAAAGGCACGCACCGACAACGGCCCCAGCTGGCAAACCCTTGCGGTGGACACGCCGCAGTTGCACTTCAGCGTGCAAAACATCTTTGACGATTACCAGAACCGCCCGCCCTCGGGCCGCTCCGAGCCCGATACGCTGTGGCATTACCTGTACCGGGTCAAACTCAACAAGATCGTCAACGATACCCGGGAAATTGCCATCACCACCGCCTATGCAGACCTGATGGCACGCTGGGCCTGGTGGGACAACCTGAGCAAGATCCTGTCGGACATCTTTAATGCCGCGCTACTGGTGGTCACCCCATTCGTGCCATTCCTGGGGGAGCTGATGCTCGCCTACACCGCCTACCAGGTGGCCAACGATGTGTTCGAAGGCATCGTTGACTGGGCACAGGGCAAAGGGCTGGAAGCCATCGGTCACGTCATGGAGGTAGTGGAGGCGGTGGTGCAGTTGGGGGCTTGGGCGGCGGCAGGAACTGTCGGCCAGACCCTCACCCTCAAGCTATCGCCATTCGTCGAGAGCCTGCGCCCAGTGGAACTTGCCAGCGGCGAACAACGCTTGTGGAACCCGGATATTTCGCCTTACCAGCAGAGCATCAGCCTGCCCAAAGGCATTGAGCCAGACGCACAAGGCCTGTATCAGCATGCTCAAAAACACTGGCTGGTACATGCTGACAAACACTATCAGGTCAAGCCGGATCCGCACCTGACCCACCACCGGATCGTGCACCCCAACCGGCCGCAAGCCTACCGACCGAAAGTACGCTTCAATGGCAACGGTGCCTGGGTGCATGAAGGCGAACAACCGCGCAGCTGGGACGAGCACACGCTGATGCGCCGTATCAGCTCCGCCACCCATACGCTCACCACCGAACAGCTCGAACAGATCCGCATCATCAGTGGCAGCGAGCCCGACCATCTACGCTATATGTATGTGCACAACCAACCGTCTCCGCCGTTGCTGGTCGATACCCTCGAACGCTTTCGCGCCGGCCGATTTGCCGAAGAATCGGCGGGCAGGATACGCACAGGTCAGATACTTGAGCCGTATTCCTACTGGTTCGAACAGGCCGTCACAGAACTCCCCGGCTGGCCGCCAAGCAAAGCCCTGGAGGTGTTTCACAACAGCGACCTGAGCGGCGACTCGCGCAAGTATGGCGATGCCACCGCCCTGCCGGCCAATACCCTGACCATCAGCCTGGCCGACGTGATGGCGGCCAAACTGCCGGAGCGTGTGCTGGGTTTTCTCGAAGAACAGCAGGTCAATACGCTGCTGGGCGAAACCTTGCCCAAGGCACAACGGGCCCAGGCACTGCGCGACAAATTAGCCAGTTACGTCGATGGCTTTGGCGGCCACATTGCCAGCAGTCACTATCAATTGGGCCAAGCCAGCAGCGATCCGCACATAGCCCTGCTACGCCAGACCTTTCCCGAGCTGCCGCTGAGCAGCGCCAACGCCTTGCTCAAACAGGCATGGCCTGAAGAATTAAAGGCAATGACGGACGAACAGCGCCTGCCCTTGCGCCTCAAGGGCCTGGCTCGAGAACTGTCCTTCGACAACAAGGCCTGCCGTGCAGTCGAAGGGCTTTACCCTCCCCTGCAACCGTCAGCGCAAAGCGAACGGTTGGTACTCAATACCCTGCGTTTGCATAGCGACTCATTCAGCGGCCTGAAAATCGATATACGTGACAACAGCCCCACTGGGTCCCTGCGCTGTAGCGTCGGTGAACACGATGCACCCCAGGTGCGTACCCTGGTGCGTAACGCTCAAGGGGCTTATGAAGTATTCGATGCCGAACCCAAGTCGCTGAATCACACAGCCGATCTGTACGAGTCTGTGCTCTGGACCCTGGCGCAGGTTCCGCAGCGCACCCCGCCCTATGCCGTCGGCGAAGGTGAACGGTTCAGGCAATGGGTGATCGAGCACAATCAGACACCGTCCGAGCGACGCCAGGCGTTGGCCGAACCGCCTGTGAGCAGGCAGCCCGCCCCAGAGGTCGAGGTACTTCTGGGTGGAGGCGCATCGTGCAAAATGAGCCGCACCGACAGCTACGACATGCAACCAAAAACCATTGAGGAGCGCATCAAACAGCTACTTCCCGCCATGAGCAGAGAGGGTATTCGACGCTTATCAAACACGCTGGGAACAATTGAAGGCGAGCAAACGCTGACGCAAATGGAGGCACAAAAACAACAGTTATTCCATCAGCTCGATACCTACATCAAAGGCCCGACCCGCTGGGAAGGCACACCATTGGAGTCAGAAGCACGCAAGCGTCGGGCCGTAGTAGCAATCCGTCTTTACGACGGCTGGAGCAATGGCCTGACTGTTCACCTGGACGAGAGTTTCGAACACCGAGGTGGCATCGCCCTCGATTTATTCAACACCAACATGCCCGATGAGCTACCTACCCTTAGCGTGCCGCTGAACCACATCAGCGACGTGGACCTGCGCGGTTGCGATTTTGCAGACAGTCACGCCGCCTTCCTGAACAACTTCCCTCATCTGCGCGACCTCGACCTGAGCCATAACCGCATCACCCAGTTACCCGAGACTCTCGGCAACCTCAAACGCCTGCGGCGATTGCACTTGGAAAAAAATGCTCTGGTGCTGGATGACTCGGCCATTGCCACGCTAAAGCGGCTCAAACGCCTCAAACAGCTTGAGATGGCCGGCAACCCATTGGGGCAACCGCCGGATATCAGCCAGATGCCAAACTTGACCTTGCTGAACCTGCGCGACACACACATCAAGGATTGGCCTGCCGGGCTGGTGGGCCAATCCCGGCCACGGGGGTTCCAATTGGACCTGAGCGAGAACCCGATCACCCAGTTACCCCATGTGGCGCCAGGCTCGGATGATGCCGACATCATTGCTCGTACACGCCTGGACCAGGGCAAGCTCACCTCGGACTTTCAAGACTTGCTCGCCGAATACCGCGAGTCCGTGGGGTTGGACCCGCTGCGCTTCTACGCCCCCAAAGGCGAGAGCACGCCCTGGCTCACCTACATCAAGACTGAAGAGGTTGAACGCCACCGGCAACTCTGGGATGAGATTGAAAAAGAGCCGGGCTCCCAGGGCTTGTTTGAAGTGATCAAGTCCCTTGAGGAGCCGGATGCGTTTCAAGCCGAGGAGGACCGCTTGGCCTACCAGAGCAATCACCCTGAACTGAGCCAGAGAGTCTGGCGCCTGCTCAGAGCAGTGGAAGCCGACAGCGAATTACGCGACCGCGTGTTCAAGGATACCCGCTACCCTGGATTGTGCCCCGATGCGGGCGCGCTGATCTTTCAGAAACTGGGCATCGAAGTACTCGCCAGCGAAGCCTATCGGACCAGCACATCGCCACAGGAACTGGAGGCCAGGCTGGTGGTACTGGCCCGTGGAGCCGCGCGCGATGCTTACATGGGCAAAGCCATTGGTGAAGATATCGCCCAGCGCCTCAAACCCAAAGAACAGGGGGGGAAGGGGCAGCGGCTATGGTCGCAGGTCGTCGACGGCGAGCATGGAGAGGTCGATGAGGCCGGCATTCATCTGGCCTATCGCAGCACACTGGCAGACCGACTGGACCTACCGTGGTTATCTACCCATATGACCTATCGTACCCTGGCTGACGTGACACCGGAACAGATCGAGAAAGTTGCCAACGCAGTCGCCAGGCTTGAAGAAGGTGACGGGCTGGTGAATCAGATGCTGCTGGACAACGGCTGGGAGCGTTACCTTGAGCAGCACAACCCCACCGCCAAATGGAACAATGACACCGCCTTCGACCTGAAATATGCTCAACTCGACGAACTGCAAGCGCTGCAACAGCAATACGCAGGCTCGCAGGACCTGCCCGAGGCCGATCAGGAACCCCGGCGGGAAAAACTGCGCAGCTTGGCACAGGCGCTGGAGCTGGACGAAAGCAGCGTGTTATCCGGTGATCCCATGAGCTCAACCCTGTTCGATACGACACTCAACGAGTTGGGCTACCGTCACACACAGTGGCTGCGGGACCTGACCCGCGAGGCCTTGAACCGCGCGGGGCTCCGCAGGAACCGGACTTGATCAAGGCGCCGGAAAATCAAACAACAGGTGCACCGTGCCGTAATACTCGCCGCCCTTGTAACCGTCCGCCGGTTCGATGGCGGCAATTTCCAGCTCGGCGCGGCGGCCGGCACGTGCCTCGTCGGCGCTGAGGACCAGGGTCGAATCCAGCGTCAGCGGCACCCGGTTGAACAACACCTGCAGTTCGATACGGTTGCGGCCACTCAACAGGTAAGGCGTATCCCCCAGGCGCGCGGCCACCCCGCCATTGATGTTCTTCACGTCGAAGTTCTTGCGCAGGCGTCCCAGCCGGGCAGTCGCCAGGTCCCAGGCCAGCACCTGGTCCTGCCCCATCCAGTCGGGCTCGGAGGGCAGCACATAGGCTTCATGGATCGGGATGGTCACCGACACATCAAACGTGTGGCGCTCCTGGAACGCCAGCGCCCGTTCGCCCATCAGCACAGGCGCCATCAGTACCGCCAGTACCGTTAGTTGCTTGAACATAGTCATCACCCGTTACTGCTGACCGACATCGGTTTTTTGTTGCGGCCTTCGATCATCTGGAAGTTGAACTGGCGCTCCGGCTTTTTCTCGAGCACCAACTGGCGACCGGGCAGGATGTGGTGCTTGGTGGTGGCCTCACAGTCGGTCTTTTTCGCCACCGAACAATCGCGGAACTCATCGAGCACCACCACGCTGTTGCCCGCATTACGCAGGGTGTACTGGCTGCTGGTCTCGCTGATTTGCGTATCGAAACGGGTGTCCTTGGGCCTGACGAAAAACACCGTGCCGTAGCCCGCCATGACATTGACCCCGGCCGCCAGCGCGTCTTTGTACTCGGCACGCTCTTGATCGGTCACGGCAAAGTCATCTTCCTTTTCCGGTACCACCGGGATGAAGCGCACACGAAAGTAACGTTCGGTGTCGCGTTCGCCCATGTACAGCAACCGTGTGCCCTGACGCCCACCGGCCGGTACGATCAGGCGCGCCGGGCTGGCCATCAGGCCGTCGCGATTGGTGGTGCTGCCTTTGGCGTCGGTCATCGACGCGACGGGCACTTCCCGGGACGTGCCGTCGGCGTTGTAGACGATCTCCAGCACATTGACCTTGATAAACGCGGTACTGGTGCCGCCGTTGTAGACCCGCTTGAGGTAAGAGCTGCGGTCGCCGTCCAGATAGTCATAGACCACCCCAACGTTGATCGCCGGCCCCGCATAAGCGCCCAACGACATCAGGAACAGCCCCACCGCTAACACTGCATGTTTCATGTTTGATTACGCCTTATAGATTGAACCCAGCCAACGGCTGATATACGGCCAGTGCCCACTCAGACTTCTGAATCCCAGATCACCGTGACCACGCCCGAATAGGTGCTGCCCGGATGCTCGAGCATGTCTTTGACGTCGCCGCTTTCGACTTCAAAGTGCAGTTTTCCGGAGCGGTTGTTCACATAAAATACCGGCTGGAACAGCTCGGTGCCCACGCCATCCAGGCGCAGGGGCAGCTTGTTGACGGCTTGCCCGGCCTGGTCCTGCATGCCAAATGGCAGGCTGACAGCCACCTGCAACGGCACCTGGTCCCCCGCGCCGTTGCGCAAGCCACAGGTGTTGCCCACCGCAAGGCTGCATTCGAGCTGCATCTTGAAACGCCCACTGGCGGAAATGACGAAGGTCTGGTCACGGAACAACCGCGCTGGCTGGCGCCCACGGTTGAGCCAGGCTTGCCAACCGCCTTCGGGTAGCAACTCGATGCGGTTGCCGCCCGGCGGGAGATCAACCTTGAGCTCGTGCTCCACCGACAATTGAAAATTGAAAGTCAGGGCGCTTTCAGTCGACGCCATCACGTCACCGAAATCAAAATCCCCGCCCGGCCCGATGCTGTAAGTCAGGGAGCCCCGGTATTCGCCGCTGGCCATGCCTAGCGGGTTAGGGGTTTTGAGTTCGTAGCCGTACTCCAAGTGGTTGTAGGCCAAGCGCGGAAAAGTGGTGCCCGGGTTTACCGTACAAGCCCCCACGCCCTCCGGGACGATCCAGAAAAACAGTGCGAAATTGGCGGATGCCGCCAAGTAGTTAACCCCCTGGCAGGGAGGCGCACCGTACGTCCATAGGTAGCTCCAACCGGTCCCTCCATTGGCCCACCCGCTGACGCCAGGAGGGCGCGGCACATCCCAACGTGTACCAATACCCGCAATGCGCATTTGAACGGTTTCAACCTCACCCGTCCCGACATGGGTCACCTGCACATCACGCCAAGATGAAGGCACTTTGAAATAGGCGCCTTTTCGCGGATCTTCATGGTTGGCCTCGATCGGCTCTACCGAGTTTGCCCTGAATGCCGGATCACGAATACTGAAGGTATTCAGCGCCTCACACCTGGCTGGTACGTGCCACGCACACACGCCACTGTGGGGCGTGGTGTTCTGAAACTTGTTGACCATCGGGTTCGACGGGTCAGGACGAAACACCGCCGTGATGTTTTGCACCAGCGCATGCGCAGGCAGGCTCATGCTGACCAGCGCCAGCGCGAACGCACACTGCTTCAAGCCTGTTCTTGTTGCGTTTTTCACGTTCATAAAAATCCAGTCCATGCCATCAACCAGCGGTTTCGGCGTTGTGGGTCGCTTCTGCGAGCGTGTCCTTGGTGCAGCGCAAATCGCCGATCATCAACACGTCACTTTCATTCGGTGCGTTAGCAGGATCCAGGCGGAACTGACAGAGCAACTGGTTTTGGTAGCGCACTTGCAAGGTGGGTGCGCTGGAACTCATTTCCATCGAGAAGAACCCGTCCACTTCGCTGACTCCACGGCTGGCATGGTTGATCACGTGATGGCCCTTGAGCGGTGCACCACGTTCATCCAACAAGCGACCGAGCACGGTGACGGTTTTCATCACGGTGATTTTCCGGTAGTCCACGCCGCCTTTGTTCAGGTGATAGCTGGCGCGGGTCGGCTGGATATTGGCGGCGGGCGGGTGATTGCCTTCAAAATCGAAGCTCACGCTGCTGCTCTTGTAGGCCGAGACCGGCACGTAGTTGCGCCCGGGCCGCAAGATGGCGCCGCCACCGCCCAGGTCGTCGGCGCGCAGAGCGATTTCATCGAGGTCGGTTTCCACGTCGATGATCATCCCGGCACCGTTACCCTGGTATTGGCTGCTCAGCAGCATCTTGCCGGCACCGGCGACAAAGGTGCTGTTGAGGTTCAAACCACCACTCAGGTCGCCATTGAAGGAGCTGCGCTGCACAAAGCCGTCGCCACTGAACGCGTCTGTATTGAAGCTGGCCATGCCCGACAGGCCGACACCATAGGTATCGGTGATCGCTGTCGCCGAGACGCTTTGCAGCGCGTGGTCGGTGAGGTCCTGGCGCAGGGTCACCGAAGCGTTATTGTCGCGCCCGCCATCACGGGCGGTACGGGTGCCGATGCTGCCGGAAATCTGCCGGCCATCGCGGCCCAGGTTCATGCTGACGCTCACGTCCACGCCGCGATTGCGCGCATCGTTGGTGCCAGCGCTACCGGGCCGATCGAACACCGAGAAGCGCCAGTTGGCATCGCTGCCGAACAGGTTGTCGTGGCGGCTCCAGCCCAGGTCCAACCCCGCGCCCTCGATATTGCCCTCACTGTGGGACAGGCGCATGTTCAGGGTGTTTTTCGCGTCGAGGCGGTGGTTGACCGACAACGCGGTGTTGCTGGCCTCACCCACGAAGGTATTGCGGCGCAGACGCGTACCGTCCGGCAGTGTTTCGTAGGTGTCACGCGTGTCTAGCCAGCTGCGGTTATGGCTGAACACCAGGTTGGTTGAGCCCAAGGTGTAGAGCCCTTGCAGGTCCATGCCGGTGCCATGTTCCTGGGTCTGGTACAGGTTGGCATAGACGCTGGTGTTGTTGGCCACCGTCCAGTCCATCGACCCGCCGTACTGGAGTTGCTCGCGCACCTGGCGGGCCGACAGGCCAAGGATCACGCGCGGGTGTACCAGATAGTTGAGCGACGCACCGGCCGTCATTGCACCCGAAGCCTGTTCGTCCCAGTTGCTGAACAACTTGGTCTCGCGCCCGGCGAACAGGTTGTAGCGCCAGCGGTCTTCGGCGTTGCGCCAGTTACTGGGCTTGTACACCAGCTCCTGGGTGGTGCTGGTGGTGAGGCCGTCTTCCACCAGGCGCACTTCCACTTCATAGATGCCGCCGGGCAGTGGCCGTGTATCGAGGGTTTGCAGGCCTGCCGCTACCGCCTGGGTATTGATCAGCAAGCCGTTGCGGTAGATCTCCACCGCCGCTTGGCGGTTGGCGGTAACGTAGATCGGGTACACGCTGGGCTTGGTGTTGTTGATGGCCAGGCTGTCGGAGCTGCCATACATCAGGCCCAGCGCCGTGTCGGGGCTGGCGCCGAAGCTGCGCAGTTGACGGGTCAGGCCGTCGGAATTGGGGGTGAAGTGACCCAGGCGGAAAAACTGCCCTTCGAGTTCGCGCTGGGTGTACAGCTCGTGAATCGCGTGGCGCATGGGTTCGTTGTCGCCACTCTGACGCGCCAGTTGCAGGTTGAATACCTGGCTCCAGTTACCCACGCTGGAACTGGCTTGCAAGCCATAGCGACCGCCCAGGCTGTCTTCCTGGCTGCCGTTGAGGTTGAGCTGGTTGTTAATGATCAGCCCCAGGCTGCCGCCTTCGGGCTGGTCATAGAAACGCGGAATGTCGTCACTGCGTTCGACGTCCTGGGTCAGGATCGACAACTGGGAGTTTTCCAGGTTGTAGAACGCCGAGATCATTTTTTCCGGGCAGGCCTGGGTGCAGGCGCCCAGGGCCACGCCTTTTTCCAACACGGCTTGCCAGGTATCACGGGTAGCGGCCGGGACTTTGCTGTCGCCGGTGTCGGTAAATTCGAGCAAGGTCACGCGATCATCCCGTGACAGCACAATCAGAGCCTCGCCCAGCGGTTGCTGGTCAAGGTCCACACGCACCGCCAACGGCACGTCGAAAAAGTGATCACTGAAACCTGCGGGCAGACCTTGGGCCTGGGTAATCAAGCTGCCAGGGGTTGCAGCGCCGGAGGCAGCGGGTGCAGCCAGCGCACTCGTACACATCAACAGCGCAAGCGCAACCGCGATAGGCGTCATCGGAAACATGGACGGATACCCTGAATGCCAAGAGATAAAAAAACCAGGTCGGCGGACAGAGAAGGGAATCAGCCGACCTGCAAGTGAATGCCCGTGATTAACAGGCACTCATTGGCATCACAGGGCTGGCAGTACGGCGTCGAATACCACCGGAATGGTGGTGGTGTAGGCACCGCGCTGAGTCGCCGTAGGCTTGGCGGCAGCGATGCGCATTTCCGCACCCACGCCTGGGGTGGAGTCGGCTTCGTTGACCACTTCCTGTGGCGTGCCGGTGAGGGTCACCCCGTTGAGGGTGGTGGTAACCGGGATGTTCTGCGCGGCATCACCGTTGAACAGCACCGCCGGGCCACCTTCGATGTAGGCGGCAACCGAACCGTTGGTGTTCTTGATGTCGTAGATGGCGCTCAGGGGAGCCAATTCACCGCTGACCAGGTTGTAGGTCATGGTCTCGTCACGGCCCCAGTTCGGATCACGCGGCTGGGCGTGGAACACGGTGGTCGGGATGTTTGCCTTGAGGTTGACGGTGTGGCTGGCTTCACCGGCAGCGATAGCGGTTACCGAGGAAGACAGCGCCAGAACAGCCAGGGGAACAGCAACAGCAAACTTCTTGAACATGGTCAATACCTGTAGTTGACAACATTGATTGGTTCATTGCCAAGGAGATCCCTAACAACGAATTACATTGCCGATTAGTTGGAACAAGCAATGCCAAACAATGATCAATCGAAACTATAGGCAGGTATGCAGGCGCATTCCAAAATGAGCGTAGCCCTTGTAAACAGCGGTTGAGCGAAAAAGATGGCATTTCGCCAAAACTTTAAAATTATCCGTAGGAAACAGGCTACACACTTAAAAACACGATAAAGAAGTTACTGTAAGACACAGACCACACCAACTCAAAAGCACCTCCACAACCACGGGCCAGATAAGAATTCGAGTCATGACTCTAATTAAAGTTATAACTCTATAAATAGAAAAGATCCAATCGGACTTGTTTCACTTATGACCGAAACCCGTGCCTACCCCGTTGACCGTTGGTCGCCAAGGACTACCATTTCAGCAAAGATATATCTTAAGTTATATCTAAACCTGTTCAGAGGACTTGCGCATGAGACACGAGCATCGCGGCGAATTTGAAAAACGCGGCGGCCGCGGCCCACGGGTATTCGCCCCCGGCGACCTGAAGCTGCTGCTGTTGTCATTGATCGCCGAGCAACCTTGCCATGGCTACGACCTGATCCGCCGCATCGAGAGCCTGTTCGACGGCGCCTACAGCCCCAGTCCCGGCGTGATCTACCCCACCCTGACCTTTCTTGAAGAGAGCGAGCTGATCAGCGGCGACGCCGATGGTGGAAAAAAACGCTACACAATCACCGACGCCGGTCGTCTCTTCTTAAGCGAACAAGCCGTTGCCCTGGATGGCGTGCGCATGCGCCTGGATGTCAGCAAGCGCTCGCTGCGTGGCCACGACCGCCCACCCCAGATCCATGAGGCGGTGCACAACCTGCGCCACGCCTTGCATTCGCACAACGGGCACTGGAGCCCGGAAGAAATCATTCGTGTCGCGGCGCTGCTCAATCGCACCGCTCAAGCCATTGCCGACGGGACAGACCAATGAACACACAAGCCATTCATCGCGTGACCCACGAAATCAAACGCCGCCGCCTGGAAGTTCTGCGGGTGGTGGACATCACCCCGCGCATGCGCCGCATCACACTGGGCGGGCCTGAGCTGGAGGGCTTTATCAGCCTGGGCAGCGACGATCACATCAAGCTGCTGTTCCCGCAGAACGCCGCCGAGCAAGCAGCGCTTGAAAGCCCGACGTTCGCCATCAAGGGCGACGGCCCGCAACCGGCCATGCGCGACTACACGCCACGGCGCTACGACCTGGAAACCGGCGAGCTGGATATCGACTTCGTGCTGCATGGCGATGGCCCTGCGTCCACCTGGGCCGAGCAGGCGCAGGTCGGGCAGCACCTGTATATCGGTGGGCCACGGGGCTCGATGATCGTGCCGGACATTTTCGACAGCTACCTGCTGATCGGCGACGAAACTGCCCTGCCCGCCATTGCGCGGCGTCTGGAGGAGTTGCCCGCTGGGCGCAAGGTGCTTGCGGTGATTGAAATCGCCGATGCGGCGGAGCAACAGACGCTGCAAAGTGCGGCCGATGTGGAGGTGATCTGGGCGCTGCGTGGCCGCGATGACCTGCTTGAGGTGGTGCAAAACCTGACGCTGCCCGACGGCACGCTGTACAGCTTCGTGGCGACCGAAACCAGGTTGTCGCGCCAAGTACGGCGGGCGTTGCTGGACACCCACAAAGTCAATGAGGAATACCTCAAGGCCGTGGGTTACTGGCGCGCCGACGGCAGCCCGCAAGAGTGAGTCAGGGCCGGGGCTTGATGAATTTATCCAGCCCCACCATCACCAACGCTATCGCCACAAACCCCGCCAGAATCCCCCCGGCATTCACAAACACTTGTGGATAACCGAGGCGGTCCACATCGATGAACGGGTACTGATATTGCCCAAGCAAATGCCCACGCATCAGCACATACGCGAAGTACATCAATGGGTAAATCACCCAGGCGCCGATGTGCTTGAGGCGCAAAAAACCCTTGGGCACACAGCGCCACCAATAAATCAGAAACAGCAACGGCATCACGTCGTGCAGCAATTCATCGGCGATAAATTGAAAGCCTTCAGGGCTCCACAAATGCCGCAGCAGCAGGTTGTAGGCCAGGCTTACCACCACAATGCTCACGGCGACTCCACTGCTGATGTGAGGTGCCAGGAAAAACCGTTTGCCGGCTGACTCCCGGTTGACCCAGGCATAGCTCAACACCACCACCACCAGGGTGTTGGTCAACACGGTGAAGAAACTGAAAAAACTCACCAGCCCACCCAGCAGGCTGGCTTCAATGGACCAGCGTGAATAAAGGATCAGGTACTGCTGGATCGCCAACCCCACCCAGCCGGCAAGCGCCGCCGTCGCGACAAAACGCTTCATGGGTTCAGTCCAGCGGGCGTTTGGTGCGCATCAGCTTGACGTACAACCCTTCGACTTTTTCCCGCGCCCAAGGCGTCTTGCGCAGGAAGGTCAGGCTCGACTTGATGCTCGGGTCGCTCTTGAAGCAGCGGATATCAATACGTTCGGCCAAGCCGCTCCATTCGTAATGCTCCACCAGGGTGGTGAGCACGTGTTGCAGGGTCACGCCGTGGAGCGGGTCGTTGCTTGTCGCGGTCATGCCGGGCCTTTTGCAAAAAGAGGAAACACAGCCGCGCACCTTAGCCGACGAGGCGTGCAGGTGGAAGCATCGCATTGAATATAGCCCGCCAGGAAAAGTTCCCCTTCCAGACGAAAAAAGAGATGTTATATTGTAACTATATCTATCAGACGTTTTGCCTAGGAATATCCGATGTCCCTGCCTTCTCTCTGGCGCTTGTCCCCTCTCGCCGCCGCCTTGTTGATCAGCTCACAAGCCTATGCCCTGGAACTGCCCCCCCAAGTCGTTACTGGCAACCCGCTGGGTAGCGAACAATTGGCCTCGCCCACCACTGTGCTGGAAGGTGATGAGCTGACCCTGCAACAAAAAGGCAGCCTCGGCGAAACCCTGAACAAGCAGCCCGGGGTGTCATCGTCGTATTTCGGCCCAGGCGCCAGCCGCCCGATCATTCGCGGCCAGGATGGCGACCGTATTCGCATCCTGCGCAACGGCGTGGGGGCGCTGGATGCGTCATCGCTGTCCTATGACCACGCGGTGCCGCTGGACCCGATCAATGTCGACCGTATCGAAATCGTGCGCGGCCCCGCAGCATTGCTGTACGGCGGCAGTGCCATCGGTGGCGTGGTCAACACCTTCGACAACCGCATCCCCACCGAGGCCATCGAAGGCATCCACGGTGCGGGGGAACTGCGCTACGGCGGCGCCGACACCACCCGCAGCAGCGCGGGCAAGCTGGAGGCCGGCAACGGCACATTCGCCTTGCACCTGGACGCCAATGCGCGGGAATTCAACGACCTGAAAATCCCCGGTTATGCGCGCAGCCGCCACGCGCCGGAGAGCGAAAACGGCCCCGGCAAAAACGGCCGCCTGGGTAACAGCAACGGACGTCAGGACGGCGGTGCGGTGGGTGGTTCCTACACCTGGGATGATGGTTACGCGGGCCTGTCCTACAGCAACTACGACAGTAATTATGGCTCCCCCGCCGAGCAGGATGTACGCATCCGCATGAAGCAGGATCATTACGCCTTTGCCTCCGAAATCCGCAACCTGCAGGGCCCGTTTACCTCGGTGAAGATCGACGCGGGCTACACCGAGTATCAGCACCGCGAAATTGAAGGCGGCGAAACCGGCACCACCTTCAAGAACAAAGGCTATGAAGCCCGAGTGGAGGCGCGTCACCAGCCCATCGGCCCGTTCGACGGCGTGGTCGGCGCCCAAGTGACCCGCAATGAATTTTCGGCCCTGGGTGAGGAAGCGTTCGTACCGCAGACCGATACCAACGCTGGCGCCCTGTTTATCCTGGAAGAGATGCAAGCCACCGAGCGCTTGAAACTCAGCCTGGGTGCGCGCCTTGAGCACACCAACGTCGACCCGGATGGCAAGGGCAATGCGCGCTTTGCCACTGCGGATAAATCCAACGACTTCACCGCAGGCAGCCTGTCGTCGGGTGCGGTCTACACGCTTACGCCAATCTGGTCGGTGGCCGCGACGCTGGGCTACACCGAGCGCGCCCCGACCTTCTACGAGCTGTATGCCAACGGTGCCCACGTCGCCACCGGCACCTATGAATTGGGCGACGCCAACCTGTCGAAAGAAAAGGCCGTGTCCAGCGACCTGGCCCTGCGTTTTGACAATGGCACCCATAAGGGCAGCTTTGGCGTGTTCTACAGCCGCTTCTCCAACTACATCGGTTTGCTCGGCACTGGCCGCACGTTGAACGACGAGGGTGAAGAGGATGCTGGCGGTATTCCCGAGTACGGCTACTCCGGCGTACGTGCGCGTTTCGCCGGTTTCGAAGCCCAGGATCACTGGAAGCTCGGCGAAGGCGCCTACGGCAAGTTCGCTCTGGAACTGTCGGGCGACTACACCCGCGCCACCAACCTGGACAGCGGCGAAGCCTTGCCGCGCATTGCGCCCCTGCGTTTGAACAGCGGCTTGCTGTGGGAACTGGATCGCTGGCAGGCACGTATCGATGTGGAACATGCTGCGGGCCAAGGGCGCGTGCCGGATAACGAGAGCGGCACCGATGGCTACACCACTTTGGGAGCAAGCGCGGGGTATCGCTTCAACGTCGGTGGCAGCCAGTGGCTGGCGTTCGTCAACGGTGAAAACCTGACCAACCAGACCGTGCGCTACGCCAGCTCGATCCTGCGCGACATCGCACCGGCACCGGGGCGCAGTGTGCAGTTCGGCATCCGCACCACCTTCTGACCAACACCGAAAACCCTTTGTGGGAGCAAGCCCCCTCCCACATTATTAGCCAGCGACTATCTGTCACTGTTACCAAAACTGAAATGATGCATCTTGCGATTCACCCTTTCTCAAAACGCCCCGCCGCATTATCCTTCGCAACAATCTGAAACGCTTCACCTCCCGGTCGCCCCATTTGCCGAATCTCTTCATGCACAAAGACAGCGCTGTCTTGAATCGACTAGCGCCGGGGGGGTTATTGCCCGCCTGTGGATAACCGAGTTATCCACAGAAAAAACCAAAAATAACGATGAACCAAGCCCGAGCCGAATCGTCATCTACAGTGAGTGAAGCACGGGGTTACATAATTCCAACGTAACGGAGAAACACACTATGAGCACTGATGGTGCCTCAAGCCCAAGCCGCCTGTTGCCCAGGCTGCTGGGGGTCTTGCTGCTGATCATGGGGCTGGCCTTGCTGGCCGGCGGCGTCAAGCTGAGTATGCTCGGCGGGTCGCTGTACTACCTGCTGGCCGGTATCGGCATTGCCTTGACCGGCGTGTTGCTGCTGGCTACCCGCCGCGCTGCGCTGGGCCTGTATGCACTGGTGTTGTTCGCCAGCACCGTGTGGGCCCTGTGGGAAGTGGGCCTGGACTGGTGGCAGCTGGTGCCACGCCTGGCCCTGCTGTTCGCCCTGGGCATCGTCATGCTGCTGCCGTGGTTTCGCCGGCCATTGCTGCGTGGCCAAGCCGCGCCGCTGGGCACTGGCGCGCTGAGCGTGGCCGTGGTGCTGGCGGGCGCAACCGCCCTGGCCAGCCAGTTCACCAACCCAGGTGAAATGGTCAAGACCGGCCAACTGGACCGCGACGCGGTCCCCGGCATGGCCAACGCCGCACCCTCCCAAGCCGATGGCGACTGGAACTCCTATGGCCGTTCGGCCTTCGGTGACCGTTACTCGCCACTGGCACAGATCACTCCGGAAAACGCCCACAAACTGGTGCCGGCGTGGACCTATCGCACCGGCGATATCCCGGGGCCGAACGATCCGGGTGAAACCACCGCGGAAAACACCCCGCTGAAAGTCAACGGCATGCTCTACGTGTGCACGCCGCACAGCCAGGTGATCGCGCTGGACCCGGACACCGGCAAGGAAATCTGGCGCTTCGATCCGAAGATCAGCAGCCAGGGCGCCGAGAACTTCAAGGGTTGGGCGCACATGACCTGCCGTGGCGTGTCGTATCACGATGACGCCGCCTACGCTTCCGAACAGAGCCCGACTGGCAGCGCTAGCCCGGCTGCGGCACCGACTGCCTGCCCGAAACGCATCTTTGTGCCGACTGCCGACACCCGTCTGATCGCCCTGAACGCCGACACCGGCAAGATGTGTGAAGACTTCGGTGACAAAGGCCAGGTCGACCTGCGCGCCAACATCGGCAGCTTCGCCCCAGGCGGCTACTACTCCACTTCGCCACCGGCCGTGACCAAGAACCTGGTGGTGATCGGCGGTCATGTGACCGATAACGTTTCCATCGACGAGCCTAGCGGTGTGATCCGCGCGTTCGACGTGCACACCGGCAAGCTGGTGTGGAACTGGGACAGCGGCAACCCGGACGACACCACCCCGTTGGCCGAGGGCAAGACCTACACCCGCAACTCGCCGAACATGTGGTCCATGTTCGCCGTGGATGAAAAACTCGGCATGTTGTACCTGCCGATGGGCAACCAGATGCCCGACCAGTACGGCGGCGACCGTACCGATGATTCCGAGAAATACGCAGCGGGCCTGACCGCTCTGGACATCGACACCGGCCACGTGAAGTGGACCTTCCAGTTCACCCACCATGACCTGTGGGACATGGACGTGGGCGGCCAGCCTTCGCTGATCGACATCAAGACTGCTGACGGCGTCAAGCAAGCGGTGATGGCATCGACCAAGCAAGGCAGCATCTACGTGCTGGATCGCAGCAACGGTCAGCCAGTGGTTCCGATCAACGAAATCCCTGTACCGCAAGGCGCAGTGGCAGGTGATCGCACCTCCCCGACCCAACCCAAGTCCGACCTGAACTTCATGCCGCCGCCCCTCAAGGAGCGTGACATGTGGGGCGTGACGCCGTTCGACCAACTGATCTGCCGGATCGACTTCAAGTCGATGCGCTACGACGGCCCGTTCACCCCGCCGTCGCTGCAAGGCTCGATCGTGTACCCAGGCAACTTCGGCGTGTTCGACTGGGGCGGCATCTCGGTTGACCCGGTGCGTCAGATCGCGTTCGTGAACCCAAGCTACATGGCGTTCAAATCGAAACTGATCCCGGCAGCCGACATCGCCAAGCAAGGCCCACGCGTCAGCGAAACCGAAGGCGTACAGCCGAACAAAGGCGCGCCGTACGGTGTGATCCTTGAAGCACTGCTGTCGCCGATGGGCCTGCCGTGCCAGGCGCCAGCGTGGGGCTACGTGGCAGCGGTCGACCTGACCAACCACCAGACCATCTGGATGCACAAGAACGGCACCGTGCGTGACAGCTCGCCGGTCCCGATCCCGCTGACCATGGGCGTGCCTAGCCTGGGCGGTACGTTCACCACCGCCGGTGGCGTCGCGTTCCTCAGCGGCACCCTGGACCAGTACCTGCGTGCCTATGACGTGAAAAACGGCAAGCAACTGTGGGAAGGCCGCCTGCCAGCAGGCGCGCAAACCACCCCGATGACCTACACCGGCAAGGACGGCAAGCAATACGTGCTGGTCATGGCCGGCGGTCACGGCTCCCTGGGCACCAAGCAGGGTGACTATGTGATGGCGTTCAAACTGCCGGATTAAGCAGCACCGGCGATAAAAGCAAAGGCGGCTACCTCACAGTAGCCGCCTTTTTTTATATCCGTGTCCTGTACATCAGCCACAGGATGCTAGCGGGTATGGCAAATATCTATCCAAACCTGTCATGGTTGACAGGTTTTAACTGCGCAAAAATGATTTAGCCTCCCGCTCGAGATTGCTTTAGCTCGCGCACCGCTTACGCAATACCTAGGCGCACGGATGAAATTTTAAATGGAGCTTTTCACTATGACGGACCATAGCGCTGTACAACCAAACCTTTGTATCTCGACAAAAATCCTGGAACTGGAACAACTCGACAGTCCAAGTTTAAGAAAGCTGATCAGCGGGCAAGTGCTTGCCATTCGAGTGCCCGACTTCGCCAACGAAAAAACCAGCGCACGGCTGATTCAGAGCATCAGCGAAACCGCCACGCTGGAACAATACAGCCACGAAACCTACGAGGGCGGGCACGTCGTACAGCACTTCTATGGCGTGCATCGCTGGGGCACGCCGTTCAATTCCACCTATGGCAAGGTTGCGGGCAGTGATGCCCAACGCAAGTATTACGCTGACGCTGCCCATATGCGCAGCCTGATCGACCGTATTTGCGCCCCGCAACAACCGCCCATTCAAGACTTGATGGAGCAGTTCCAGAGCATTTGGCCGCAAGGCGCACAAGCCGCTGCATTCCAGGGCCAACCGATGTTCTGCGGGATTATCCGCGCCATGTTTCCCGAGACGGCGCACCTCTCGGAAACGGTTCCCCATGTTGATTGCCTGCCCCTGTCGATCGCGGAACTGGAACACCAATTCAGCGCCAATATTTATCTGGAAACGCCGCCATCAGGCGGAGAGTTGATCATCTGGGATACCGAGGCCTTTGCCTATGCCGAGGTCAAGCGTTTCGAAGGTGCGCAGCTACCCGAGGAGCGCTTGCAAAAGCCGTTGCGTATCCAGCCGCGCAAGAACGAATTGGTGATCATCAATACTCGCCGTCCCCATGCCATTTGCGGATTCGAATCGGGCAAACGTATCAGCATGCAGTCGTTTATCGGCTATACCGCTGGCAAACCGTTTTATTTCTGGTGCTGATACTTTTAACCCTCTTGCAAATGGACATCTTTTTATGACCCCCGAAGAATTCCGTCGCCATGGCTACGCCATGATCGACCTGATCGCAGACTATCGAGAAAACATCGAGCAACGCGGCGTGCAGCCCACCACGGTGCCCGGCGAAATCAAGGCCGCCCTGCCAGCGAGCCCGCCTGACAGCGCCGAACCGTTCGAACAGATCATGGGCGATGTCGAAAAGCTGATCATGCCCGGGCTGCTGCATTGGCAGCATCCGAGTTTTTTCGGCTTCTTCCCTTCCAACGTGGAGCTGTCTTCGGTGCTGGGCGATTGCCTGAGCACTGGCCTGGGTGTGGTGGGCTTGTCCTGGCAATCCAGCCCGGCCCTCACCGAAATCGAAGAAGTGACCACCGATTGGCTGCGCGACATGCTCGGCCTGAGCAGCGCCTGGAGCGGCGTGATCCAGGACTCCGCGTCCACCTCCACCCTGGTGGCCCTCATCAGCGCCAGGGAGCGCAGCTCCGATTACGCGCTGATGCATGACGGCCTGCAAAACAGCGGCGCACCCCTGATCGTCTACACCTCGGCCCACGCCCATAGCTCGGTCAACAAGGCGGCGATCCTGGCCGGATTCGGCCAGAACCATATCCGCACCATCGCCACCGACCAACACAATGCAATGTCGCCCCAGGCATTGGCGCACGCCATCGAACAGGACCTGGCCGCCGGCAATCGCCCCTGCGTAGTAATTGCTACCACCGGGACCACAGCCGCCATGGCGATCGACCCTCTGGATGCGATTGGCGACCTGACACAACGCCACGGTGTGTGGCTGCATGTGGACTCGGCCATGGCCGGCGCTGCGATGATCCTGCCGGAATGCCGGGCACTGTGGCAGGGCATCGAAAAAGCCGACTCCCTGGTGTTCAACCCGCACAAATGGCTGGGCGCGGCCTTCGATTGCTCGGTGTACTTCGTGCGCGACCCCGAGCATTTGATTCGCATCATGACCACCAACCCGAGCTACTTGCAGTCCAGTGCCGACGGCCAGGTCAGAAACTACCGCGACTGGCGGATTTCATTGGGCAGCCGCTTCCGCGCCCTGAAGCTGTGGTTTCTGATACGCGAACAAGGCGTCAGCGGCTTGCAGACGCGGCTGAGGCGCGACCTGGCCAATGCACGCTGGCTGGCTGAACAGGTCGAAAGCAGCGCGCAATGGAAACTGGTGGCCGCGCCAGCCCTGCAAACCCTGTGTATTCGCCATGAACCGCCAGGGCTGAACGGCGAGGCGCTGGATCAGCACACGCGGGCCTGGGCAGAAAAACTCAACCAGTCCGGTCATGCCTATGTCACCCCCGCCGTCCTCGAAGAGCGCTGGATGGTGCGGGTGTCCATCGGTGCATTGGGCACCGAGCGCCAGCATGTCGAACGGTTATGGACGCGGCTGCAAAGCCTGGTCGCTGAAACGCTGCCAAAGTAGCTCCCTCGCCACGGTTTAATGCTCGTCTGCTGTGTCTAAACAGACACCCGCGCACGGCGCATCCAGCGCTCGAACGCCATGGCATTCAGTGGCCGGCTGATCAGGTAGCCCTGGGCCGTGTCGCACTGCCAGTGCTTGAGCAGGGTGAGGCTGTGCTCGAACTCCACCCCCTCGGCCACGACCTTGAGGCCCAGGTTGTGGCTCATCTCGATGGTGGAGCGCACGATCACGCCGTCGCCGCTGGTGCTGTCGAGGTTGCGTATGAACGACTGGTCAATCTTCAACTCCTGTACCGGCAGGCGCTGCAACTGCGCCAGTGATGAGTAACCGGTACCGAAGTCGTCCACCGACAGGCTGATGCCGCAGCCGCGCAGTTGTTCCAGCACGCTGAGGGCTTGCTGTGGATTGTGCATGATGGCGCTTTCGGTGATTTCGAAAAGCAAATGCTCGGCGCTCACCTCGTATTGGATCAATAGCGCAGTGACGCGAATGGCCAAGTCGTCATCGACCAGGTCGTTCACCGAGATATTCACCGACAGTTGAATCACCAGGCCACGCAGCGCCCATTCGGCAATCTGGCGGATGGCCTCTTCAATCACCCATAAGGTCAGGGGCCCCATGCTGCCGGTGCGTTCGGCCAGGGGAATGAATTCTGTGGGCGACACTTGCCCAAGGGTCGGGTGTTGCCAACGCAACAAGGCTTCCGCCTGGCCCACATGGCCGTGCTTGAGGTCAAGCTTGGGCTGATAGCACAGGAACAACTCGCCTTCGACCACCGCCCGGCGCAGATCGCGGATCAGGGTAATCTGGCGTTGGTGAGCGAGGTCGCGATCAGGCTGGTAGATCTGCAAATGCCCCGGCATGGTGGCCGCGTCATGTCGAGCGATGGCGGCGCGGTTGATCAGTTCCTCGACCTGCTGACCGTCTGCGGGATACGCGGCAATACCGATGCTCACTTCATGACGCACTTCATCGTTACCGATGCGCTGGGGTTCGGTCAGCAGCCCGTACACGCGGTCGGCACGGGCGACGGCGGAGTCGATTTCGGTGTTTTCCAGCAACAGCAGAAACTCACTGCCGGCAATGCGCGCGGCGGTGTCGCTGGCCAGCAGGCTCATGGACAGGCAGCGGCTGGCTTCGCACAACATTTCTTCCACACCCTGGGGGCCGAAGCCTTCGTTGATGACCCGATAGTTTTCAATCCCCAGGTACAGCAACACCACCGGCCGCCGCGCACTGATCGCACTGCCCAGACGCTCCATGGCCAGGGCGCGATTGGGCAGGCCGGTGAGCGCATCATGCAAAGCGTTATGGGCCAACTGTCGTTCGCGCACGGCGATGCCGCTTTGCATGGCATTGAAAGCGCGGGCCAAGAGGCCGAACTCATCGTGGCTGCGCACCCGCACCGGCGTGTGGTAGTCACCGGCGCCGATCCGCTCAGCGGCCCGCACCAATGCATTGAGCGGGCGTGATACACGCCGCGCAAGAAATAACGCCGCCCCCAGCGAGACCAACAGCACCGCCACGGCAATCACCAGAAACTGCCGGTCCAGCGGTGCGAAGGATTCCAGGGCGTGGTCCAGCGGGCTTTGCAGCAACACGCGCACTTCATCGCCTTCGCCGCTATTGGCCAAGGGCAACACCTGGCTGAGCACGCGCTGGCCATGGAACCCTTGGACCCGCGCCTGCGGATCGATTGACGTACCCAGCAGCAGGTCGATAACGCTCGGGCGCAAACTGCCCGGCTGGGTCGTGAAGAGCTGGCCGACATGGCCGCCTTGTACGCTGAGAAACGACACCTCAAGGTTGCTCATGGAGCGCAACTCATGGGCAAATTGCGTATCCATGGGAAAGCCCATGATCACTCGGGCGATGGGCGCGGGTTCAAGGACTTCCTTCTGCACCAGCAAGTAGGGGCGCCCAGCCATGGCGACGATCAGCATTTGCTGGCCGCTGCGGCGCGCGCTGCGCAATGCATTGGCATAAGGGAACGCCTCCCCTTGCGTCATCGCCAGCAAGGTACTGACCATGACCCTGTCATCCAGGCCCAACACGAACACTTCGCTGGAGTTGACCCCAGTACCATGGCGTCCCAGGGCCTCCAGGATCGGCACAGTTGCGCCACCGGCCACGGCCTGCTTGAACGGGCCATCGATGGTGAGCCAGTCCAACCCATATTGCAGGCGGCGGCCGCGCAGGTCCAACAAGCGCTCGAACACCTGCCGGCCAGTGTCCAACTGCACCTGGGCCTGGTTCTCCACGGCGCGGGTAGTAGCGGCCTTGACGGCGAAATACGTGGCCGCCACGACCACCAGCAACAACAGCGCCAGTACTCCGGCAATCCGGGTTTGAAAGGTGTGACGCCACTGCAATGCCGCACCCGCCGGCCGCGCTCGGCGTTCTGTGCGGTGCGTTGCGTCTCTCATATGCATCCCTGCCGGTTGCTGAGCTGGCGTCAAAAAAACGTCCATCCTTAAAGAGAATTTTGTTTAGGCTAGATTAGCTTGGACAAGGCATAAGTAAACCCAATAAATACGGCACCGTTAGCGTCATATTATTGACTAAAGCACTGAGACAGCGTCATTTTGGTAATTTCATGCAATATGTTGCTATCTCACCCCCACCATTGAAACCACCGCTCCCCCGCCCCATCTAACCTGCATACTCCCTTATGCAGGTGCCCCATGAGCGACCAGCAAGACGTCCCTGATTACGACCTCAACGATTACGCCGACCCCGAAAACGCAGAAACCTCCTCGTCCAACACCGGCCTGGCGCTTCCTGGGCAGAACCTGCCGGACAAGGTCTATATCATCCCGATCCACAACCGGCCGTTTTTCCCGGCGCAAGTGCTGCCGGTGATCGTCAATGAAGAGCCGTGGGCCGAGACCCTGGAGCTGGTGAGCAAATCCGACCACCACTCCCTTGCCCTGTTTTTCATGGACACGCCGCCTGAAGATCCGCGACACTTCGACACCTCGGCCCTGCCGCTGTACGGCACCCTGGTCAAGGTGCACCACGCCAGCCGCGAGAACGGCAAGCTGCAATTCGTCGCCCAGGGCCTGACCCGTGTGCGCATCAAAACCTGGCTCAAGCACCATCGCCCACCGTACCTGGTGGAGGTCGAATACCCGCATCAGCCCAGCGAGCCCACCGACGAGGTCAAGGCCTACGGCATGGCGTTGATCAATGCGATCAAGGAACTGCTGCCGCTCAACCCGCTATACAGCGAAGAGTTGAAGAACTACCTCAACCGCTTCAGCCCCAACGACCCGTCGCCGCTCACCGACTTCGCCGCCGCCCTCACCTCGGCGACAGGTAATGAGCTGCAGGAAGTGCTGGACTGCGTACCCATGCTCAAGCGCATGGAAAAAGTGCTGCCGATGCTGCGCAAAGAGGTCGAAGTGGCGCGGCTGCAAAAAGAACTGTCTGCCGAAGTGAACCGCAAGATCGGCGAGCACCAGCGCGAATTCTTCCTCAAGGAACAGCTCAAGGTCATCCAGCAGGAGCTGGGCCTGACCAAGGACGACCGCAGTGCGGACGTCGAGCAGTTCGAGCAGCGCCTGGAAGGCAAGGTGCTGCCGGCCCAGGCGAAAAAACGCATTGATGAAGAATTGAACAAACTGTCGATCCTGGAGACCGGCTCGCCGGAATACGCCGTCACGCGCAACTACCTGGACTGGGCTACCTCGGTGCCGTGGGGCGTGTACGGCGCAGATAAGCTCGACCTCAAACACGCGCGCAAGGTGCTGGACAAACACCATGCGGGCCTGGATGACATCAAGAGTCGCATCCTCGAATTCCTCGCGGTGGGCGCCTATAAAGGCGAAGTCGCTGGTTCCATCGTGCTGCTGGTAGGCCCGCCGGGCGTGGGCAAGACCAGCGTGGGCAAATCCATTGCCGAGTCCCTGGGCCGACCGTTCTACCGTTTCAGCGTCGGCGGTATGCGCGATGAGGCCGAGATCAAGGGCCATCGCCGCACCTACATCGGCGCCCTGCCCGGCAAGCTGGTGCAGGCACTGAAAGACGTGGAAGTCATGAACCCGGTGATCATGCTCGACGAGATCGACAAGATGGGCCAGAGCTTCCAGGGCGATCCGGCATCGGCGTTGCTGGAAACCCTGGACCCGGAGCAGAACGTCGAATTCCTCGACCACTACCTGGACCTGCGCCTGGACCTGTCCAAAGTGCTGTTCGTGTGCACCGCCAACACCCTGGACTCGATTCCGGGCCCGTTGCTGGACCGCATGGAAGTGATTCGCCTGTCGGGCTATATCACCGAAGAAAAAGTCGCCATCGCCAAGCGCCACCTGTGGCCCAAACAGTTGGAAAAAGCCGGCGTCGCGAAAAACAGCCTGACCATCAGCGACGGCGCGCTGCGCGCGTTGATCGACGGTTATGCGCGGGAAGCCGGGGTGCGTCAGCTGGAGAAGCAACTGGGCAAACTGGTGCGCAAGGCGGTGGTCAAGCTGCTGGATGAGCCCGACAGCGTGATCAAGATCGGCAACAAGGACCTGGAAAGCTCCCTGGGGATGCCGGTATTCCGTAACGAGCAGGTACTGTCCGGCACCGGCGTGATCACCGGCCTGGCCTGGACCAGCATGGGCGGCGCCACATTGCCGATTGAAGCAACGCGTATCCACACGCTCAATCGCGGCTTCAAGCTCACCGGGCAGTTGGGTGAAGTGATGAAGGAATCCGCCGAAATCGCCTACAGCTACATCAGCTCGAACCTGAAGTCGTTTGGCGGTGATCCGAAGTTCTTCGACGAAGCCTTCGTTCACTTGCACGTGCCGGAAGGCGCCACGCCGAAAGACGGCCCGAGTGCGGGTGTGACCATGGCCAGTGCGCTGCTGTCGCTGGCACGCAACCAGCCGCCAAAGAAAGGCGTGGCCATGACCGGCGAACTGACCTTGACCGGGCATGTACTGCCGATTGGCGGGGTGCGTGAAAAGGTAATTGCAGCGCGGCGCCAGAAGATCCACGAGCTGATCCTGCCGGAGCCCAACCGTGGCAGCTTTGAAGAGTTGCCGGAGTACCTGAAGGAAGGCATGACAGTGCACTTCGCCAAGCGCTTTGCGGATGTGGCGAAGGTGCTGTTCTGATAGAGCTCTAGCGCCTGAACCGGCCTCATCGGGGGCAAGCCCCCTCCCACAGGGAACCAGCGTCGTGAATGACAACGCGGTCAAATGTGGGAGGGGGCTTGCTCCCGATGGCGTCAGCCGCCGTACCGCAAAGCGCTCTTGTCACACCCTGCCTCATCTTCGGTTATGCTCGCCCTTCGTCGTGTATAAACGGAGCCTCCATGACCGCTGCCCGCCTGCTTCTCCCCTTGAGCCTTGCCCTGTTGGCCGCGTGCGCCAGTGCACCGAAGCAAAACGTTACCGTGGACAACCAGAGCGCCTGCCCGCTCCAGCTTAAAACCAATCAGAACCTGATCCTCACCTTGCCCAGCAATCCCACCACCGGCTACCGCTGGGCCATCCAGGACTCCGCTGGCGGTGTTCTGCGCGCATTGAGCCCCGAGGTCTATAGCAGCGCCGAATCCGGTGTGATCGGCGGCGGTGGTCAATCGACCTGGCGCTTCCAGGCATTCGCCCCAGGGCAAGGCCGTTTGCGCCTGACCTCCCAGCAACCCTGGGAGCCGGAAGCCGAACCTGTCGAAACCTTTGACTGCGCCATTACGGTGAACTGATATGCCTTGGCTGATCCTTGCCTTGATGGGCGCCGGTACCTTTATCTACGGCCTGGCGACTCACGCGACGCTGCTGTGCCTGCTGGTCAAGCCACTGCCGGTTCTGGCGCTGCTGGGTTGGCTGCATGACGCACCGCCTACCGACTATCGACGCTGGATCAGCCTGGGGTTGATTTTTTCCGTGGTGGGCGACGTATTGCTCGCCTGGCCGGGGGACCTGTTTATCTTTGGCCTGGGCGCATTTCTGTTTGCGCATCTGGCTTACCTCAAAGCCTATTTCAGCGACTGTCGGCGCCTGGCAATAGTACCGCTGGTGCTGGCCCTGGCTGTCGGGGCGATCCTGCTGGGCATCCTGATCTCCCACGGCTTAGGCGAGTTGCTGATACCGGTGGTGGTTTACGCGCTGGTGATCAGCGCCATGCTCTGGCGTGCATTGGCAAGGTTGGGCAGCGCGGTACCGCAACGCTCGGCACTGCTGGCGGCAGCGGGTGCGGTGTCGTTTGTGTTTTCCGATACGTTGATCGGTATCAACCGGTTTGTATTGGCCTTCGATGCGGCGCCCTATTTGTTGATCACTACTTATTGGCTCGGGCAATGGGGCATCACCGCCTCAGCTTTCCATCAGACAACCCGCGCATCCGACGACCAACTTGGCTAAAATGCCGGCCTTTCCCCCTCGTCGCCGGAACAACCGTGAGCAAAGAACCCGATCGCCTATTCGCCCAGCCCCTGCCCCAGGTGCCGGACTTCGCCTTTAACGAGGATGTGGTGCGGGTGTTCCCGGACATGATCAAACGCTCGGTACCGGGCTACCCGACCATCGTCGAGAACCTCGGCGTGCTGGCCGCGCAATTTGCCCAGCCGGGTAGCGTGCTGTATGACCTGGGCTCGTCCCTGGGTGCCGTGACCCAAGCCCTGCGTCGCCATGTGCGCACCGATGGCTGCCGGGTGATCGCGGTGGACAACTCGGCGGCGATGGTGGAGCGCTGCCGCGAATACCTCAACGGCCAGGACTCGATGTTCCAGGAGTTGCTGCCGGTCGAGGTGATCGAGGGCGATATTCTCGCGTTGCAATTTGAGCCTGCATCGGTGGTAGCGCTGAACTTCACCCTGCAATTTATCGCCCCTGACGAACGTTTGGCGTTGCTCGGGCGTATCCGCCAATCGCTGCTGCCGGGCGGGGCGTTGATCCTTTCGGAAAAGCTGCGCTTTAACGATGTTGAAGAACACGCACTGCTGACCGACCTGCATATCGCGTTCAAACGCGCCAACGGCTACAGCGAACTGGAAATCGCCCAGAAGCGCAGCGCCATCGAAAACGTCATGAAACCCGACAGCCTCGAAGAACACCGCGAACGCCTGCTGGCGGCCGGGTTCTCGAAAGTCGTGCCGTGGTTCCAGTGTCTTAACTTTGCCTCGTTGATTGCCTTGCCATGATTGATTTATCCCCCCTCGCCCGCCATCTGGTCGGCACTCCTTTGGCCGTTTGGGCCCAGGGCCTGCAAGCGCAGCTCGACAGCAAGATGGAAAAAGGTCATGGCGACCTGGAGCGCTGGCAGAGTGCTTTGGACGCACTGCCGAAGATCCAGCCCAGCGAAGTCGACCTGTTGAACGGCCTGGTGCTGGACACCGATTGCGACGACGAAACCCGCGCCCGGATGCACTCGGCACTGATGGGGCTGAGCCCATGGCGCAAAGGCCCGTTCCACCTGTTCGGCGTGCATGTGGACACCGAATGGCGTTCGGACTGGAAGTGGTCGCGGGTTGCGCCGCACTTGAACTTGAAGGGCAAACGCATCCTCGATGTGGGCTGCGGCAACGGTTACTACATGTGGCGAATGCTCGGCGCGGGCGCCGACAGTGTGATTGGCGTGGACCCCAACTGGCTGTTCTTCTGCCAGTTCCAGGCAGTGCAGCGTTACCTGTCTGAGCCCAAAGCCTGGCACCTGCCGTTCCCGTTCGAAGACTTGCCAGCGAACCTGGAAGGCTTCGACACGGTGTTCTCCATGGGCGTGTTCTACCATCGCCGCTCGCCGATCGAGCACTTGCTGGCGCTCAAGGACACCCTGGTCAAGGGCGGCGAACTGGTCCTGGAAACCCTGGTGGTGGAAGGCGATCAGCAGCAGGTGCTGGTGCCGGAAGACCGTTATGCACAGATGCGTAACGTGTGGTTCCTGCCCTCGGTGCCGGCGTTGATGTTGTGGCTGCGCCGTGCAGGCTTCAGTGAGGTGCGGTGCGTGGATGTGAGCGTGACCACGGTTGAGGAACAGCGTGGAACAGAGTGGATGAAGTATCAGTCCTTGAGCGACTTTCTCGATCCCGAAGATCACAGCAAGACCATCGAAGGGCTGCCGGCGCCGATGCGGGCGGTGATCATCGCCAAAAAGTAACTGAACAAATAGAGAGCCAAATGTGGGAGGGGGCTTGCTCCCGATAGCAGAGTGTCAGCCACCACATTTATGGCTGATACACCGCTATCGGGAGCAAGCCCCCTCCCACATTTTTTGTTCTCAGTGTTCTTTAGAGTGGTGGTTTAGCTCGGCGAGCCTTGAAGAACTCGCTCAACACCGTGCCGCACTCCTCGGCCAGCACGCCGCCTTCAAACAGTACCTTATGGTTGAGAAAGCCCTGGGTAAAAAACTGCCCCTGGCTCTGCACAACCCCGGCCTTGGGCTCCAGTGCGCCATACACCACCCTTGCGATGCGTGAATGCACGATCAACCCGGCGCACATGCTGCACGGTTCCAGGGTCACATACAGCGTGCTGCCCACCAGGCGATAGTTGCTGATGGCTTGCGCAGCGGCGCGGATCGCGACCATTTCGGCATGGGCGCTGGGGTCGTTGCCGCTGATCGGGCAATTGAAACCGCGGCCGATGATTGCACCATCCTGCACCAGCACCGCGCCCACCGGCACTTCGCCCAGTGCGGCGCCTTGGGCGGCCAGGGCGAGGGCTTCGCGCATAAAGTCTTGGTCGCGGCTGCGGTCGATAATCGCGCCGGGGCGAATCTGGCGCATCACGCCACCTCGATAGCGGCCATCAGGCCGGTTTCCATATGGTCGATCACGTGGCAATGGAACATCCACACTCCCGGGTTATCCGCCACCAGCGCCACACGGGCGCGTTCGTTCTTGCCCAGCAGGTAGGTGTCGGTGAAATACGGGATGACCTTGTGGCGGTTCGACGCAATCACCTTGAAGCTCATGCCATGCAGGTGGATCGGGTGCTGGTACTGGGTCATGTTCTTCAATTCAAAGATGTAGCTCTTGCCCTTTTCAAGCCTGGCAATCGGGCGGTCGGCACAGGTCTTGTCGGTGATGTCCCAGGCCTGGCCGTTGATCTGCCACAGGCTGGGTGGCTTACCGTTTTCGACGTTGACCGACACCGAACCGACCCATTCGAAATTGAAGTTGAGTTTCTCGGCATTGGCCAGGTCCGGCTCGGCAACCGGGTTGGCCGGCAATGCCGGTGGCCACTGGGTAGGCGCATCGGTATTGGCCACCGAACGGAAGGTGCCCAGGCGCACCGGGCCGTTGCGGATCGACAATTCTTCACCCGCCGGCGGGGCCTTGATTGCCAAACAGATGCGCATCCCCGGGCCCAGCCAGTATTCCTTGCCCAGCGGGCGCGGCTCGATGGGGTTGCCGTCCAACGCGTAGATCTGCGCTTCGACGCCGGGGATGTTGAGGCGATAGGTCAGGGTGTTGTCGAGGTTGAGCAAGCGCACGCGAGTGATTTGCCCAGCGGGCAGGTCGATGACCGCCTGGGGCACGCCGTTGATGGTGGAGAGGCGCCCTGCAGTGCCGCCCCGCGCCGCTTCACGGGGGATACTGAACTCGACAAACGCACCTTCTTCGTCGATGTGCCAGTTCTTCAGGCTCAAGGTACGTTCGTATTTGAAACCGGTGGGTTCGCGCTCTTCCACAATCAATGGGCCGACCAGGCCACGGCCAAGTTCTTCGCTGCTGCTTACGTGGGGGTGATACCAGTAGCTGCCGGCATCGGGCACGCGAAATTGGTAGTCGAAATATTCCCCAGGCAGCACCGGCAATTGCGAAACGTAGGGGACGCCGTCCATTTCCAGCGGCAGGCGGATGCCGTGCCAGTGGATGGTAGTGGCGACCGGCAGGTGATTGATGAAACGTACCCGCAGCCATTCGCCCTGGCGCACGCGCAACTCGGTGCCAGGCGCCGAAGGGCCGAATGCCCAGGCTTGGGTCTTGTGCCCCGGTACCAGTTCCACGTCCAGGGGCGCGGCAATCAGTTGGTAGTCGCTTCCTGCGTTGGCATCGGCGACCTTGCCCAGCCAGTAACGATAGGCGCCACCGGCGCCCACACCGACGACTGCCAGGCCGGCAAGGCCACCGAGGATCTGTCGACGGGAAAACGATTGGGACACAGCAACCTCACGTATCTGCCGCAGGCCAAGGCCCGCAAAGGGCAGATACGATACACCTGCGTCGCCTAAACAGTAAGGCTTCGCATTGCCGCATGGCGCAATTGTGGATGTCGATAAAGATCAACATGTGGGAGGGGGCTTGCTCCCGATGGCGGTGGGTCAGCTAAAAACATGCTGACTGACACACTGCTATCGGGAGCAAGCCCCCTCCCACATTGTGAACTTCATTGTGGCTTATATTGTGTTTGCTCAGGTCCTGGCAGCCGCCAGAATCAAGGCTTTCATCTCGGCAACCGCACCCTTGAAACCGACGAACAGCGCATGGGCCACCAGTGCATGGCCGATGTTCAGCTCGTTGATGCCCTTGATCGCCGCCACAGCTTCGACGTTGTGGTAGTGCAAGCCATGGCCGGCATTGACGATCAAGCCTTCGTTGAGCCCGCAGTTCACGCCGTCGATGATGCGTTGCAGCTCGTCGGCCACTTCGGTCGGGGTGGTGGCGTCGGCGTAACGGCCAGTGTGCAATTCGATGGCCGGGGCACCGACCCGGCGCGAGGCTTCGATCTGGCGCTCGTCGGCGTCAATGAACAACGAGACTTCACTGCCGATCTTCGACAGGCGCTCCACCGCGGCCTTGATCCGCGCTTCCTGGCCAGCGACGTCGAGGCCGCCCTCGGTGGTCAGCTCCTGGCGGGTTTCGGGCACCAGGCATATATGCGCCGGGCGAATGCGCTCGGCAAACGCCATCATTTCTTCGGTGACGCCCATTTCGAAGTTCATGCGCGTTTGCAGCACGTCCTTGAGCAGCAGCACATCGCGCTCCTGGATGTGGCGGCGGTCTTCGCGCAGGTGCACGGTAATGCCGTCGGCGCCCGCTTCTTCGGCGTCCAGCGCGGCCTTGACCGGGTCAGGGTAACGGGTGCCCCGGGCCTGGCGCAGGGTGGCGACGTGGTCGATGTTGACGCCAAGAAGAATGCGATTGCTGGTGGTCACGGAAGCGCTCCTGAAAAGGGAAAGAATCGGTGCACAGCATACACGGGGATGTCAGGGCTTTCGAAACAACTCGCGACTGACCAGCGGTCGCCCGCCCAGGTGCACGGCAAGGGCCTGGCGCATCAGGCGCTTGGCGGCGGACAAGGCGCCCGGCGCGCTCCAGTCCGCGTCGCTCATGGCCAGCAGTTCGCTGCCCTGGAACAGCCCCGGCTGCAACAGGTACACGCGCTCAAGGCCCGCATCCACTTGCAGGCGGTACATGCCGTCGGCGGCGACGGGATCGCCGTGCAGGTCGTTGTGCAATTCAAAGCCATAGCCCAGGTCGTCGAGCAAGCGCCATTCGAAGGCGCGCAGCAGCGGTTCCAGGGGGCGCCCTTCAGCCAGGGCCAGCAGCGTCGCGGCGTAGTGATCGAAGACTGCCGGGTGCGGGTCTTCGGCGGGTAACAGCCGGATCAGCAGTTCATTGAGGTAAAGGCCGCTGAACAGTGCATCGCCGTTAAGCCAGGCAGAGGTGCCGACGCTTTCCAGGCGGCCGACGTTTTTCAACTCGCCTTTGCCGCGAAACTCCACATCCAGGGCCACGAAGGGCCGCGCCAACGTACCTGCCTTGCCCCGTGCGCTGCGCAGCACCGCACGCAGGCGGCCTTGAGGCGTGAGGAAGTCCACCAGCGCGCTGGTCTCGCGATAGGCGCGGCTGTGCAGCACGTAGGCGAGTTGGCTGGGAGGTGGGGATTGAGACATGGGAACTCACTGCTGGAATGCAATTTTTAAAACCACACAACCTAATGTGGGAGGGGGCTTGCTCCCGATGGCGGTGGGTCAGTTAAACAAATAAGTGACTGACCCTCCGCTATCGGGAGCAAGCCCCCTCCCACATTTTTTCAGACCTGCGGTGTTCTTAAAGGTCGCCGTAGCCCAGTGAGCGCAACGCACGCTCATCATCTGACCAGCCACCCTTAACCTTCACCCACAGGTTAAGCATGATCTTGGAGTCGAACAGCAGCTCCATGTCCTTGCGCGCTTCGGTGCCGATGCGCTTGATGCGCTCGCCTTTGTCGCCAATGATGATTTTCTTCTGGCCGTCACGCTCGACGAGGATCAGCGCATGGATATGCAAGGTCTTGCCCTGCTGCTTGAACTCTTCGATCTCGACGGTGATCTGGTACGGCAGCTCGGCACCCATTTGGCGCATGATTTTCTCGCGTACCAGCTCGGCGGCGAGGAAGCGGCTGCTGCGGTCGGTGATCTGGTCTTCCGGGAAGAAATGCTCGTTTTCCGGCAGGTAACCGGCGATCACGCGCTCCAGGGCTTCGAGGTTGTGGCCGTGCTGGGCCGAGATCGGCATGATCTGGGCGTTCGGCAGTTGTTCCTGCAACCAGGTCAGGTGCGGCATCAGCTCGGCTTTGTCTTCGATGCGGTCGGTCTTGTTCAACGCGACGATCAAGGGGCCGGTGACGTACTGCACACGCTCGAGAACCATCTGGTCTTCGTCGGTCCACTTGGTGCGGTCGACCACGAAGATCACCACGTCGACGTCTTTCAACGCCGCCGAAGCGGTCTTGTTCATGTAGCGGTTCAGGGCTTTCTCACCGCCTTTGTGCATGCCCGGGGTATCGACATACACCGCTTGCACGTTGCCTTCAGTCTTGATGCCCAGCATGTTGTGGCGAGTGGTCTGGGGCTTGCGCGAAGTGATCGCGAGCTTCTGGCCGAGGATGTGGTTGAGCAGCGTGGACTTGCCCACGTTCGGGCGGCCGACGATGGCAACATAGCCACAGCGTGTTGCGGTTGAATCAGTCATGGCCATTCTCCACGCCCAGGGCAATCAGTGCTGCAGCGGCCGCTACCTGTTCGGCAATGCGACGGCTCACACCCTGACCTCGGCTTTTTTCGTTCAATAAGGTGATTTCACACTCCACGAAGAACACGCGGCAATGGGGCTCACCCTGGATATCCACCACTTCGTAGCGTGGCAGTTCGCAACCGCGGGACTGCAGGTATTCCTGCAGGCGGGTCTTGGGATCTTTGTTGGTGTCGACCAGCGTCAGGCTTTCGATTTCAGAAGCCAGCCAGGCGACCACGCGCTCCTTGGCCGTCTCCATCCCTGCATCGAGGTAGATCGCGCCGATCAAGGCTTCCAGGGCATCGGCCAGAATCGATTCGCGACGGAAACCGCCGCTTTTCAACTCACCGGACCCCAACCGCAGGTACTCGCCCAGGCCGAAACCTCGGGCCAGCACGGCCAGGGTCTCGCCTTTCACAAGGCGCGCCCGCAGGCGCGAAAGCTGGCCTTCGCGCGCTTGAGGAAAACGCTCGAACAGCGCCTCACCGGCGGCAAAATTGAGGATGGCATCACCGAGGAATTCCAGGCGCTCGTTATTGCGCCCTGCAAAGCTGCGGTGTGTGAGGGCAAGGACCATCAATTCGGGGTCCTTGAAGGTGTAGCCGAGCTGGCGCTCGAGACGACTTAGAGAAACGGTCACGGTTTATCCATATCTAGTTGGTGGCACCGGCGGCCATCGACGATTGACGCAGTGTTCAAATTCACATCCTGATTGGTGCTGCATGGGGCCGGACGGTTAATTGTCCAAACCCCAGAAAAGCATTCGGCGCTGTGTTCACAGCGCCGCCTGTATTACTTGATCAGCCCGACCCGCGAGAAGTTCGGCAGGTGGCTGAGCTTGGGTTCCGGCCAACTCATCCAGACCGCGAAGGCTTTGCCGACGATGTTCTCGTCGGGCACCATGCCCAGCAGGTCCTTGGGAATATTGGGGTCATCCCAGTAACGGCTGTCATTGGAGTTGTCGCGGTTGTCGCCCATCATGAAGTAGTGCCCGGCGGGTACTTTCCACTGGCCATCAGGCATTGCGCGGTAGCGGCTCATTTCCTTGCGGATCTCGTGCTCTACCGCACCGAGTTTTTCCTGGTACAGCTCGGCGCTGCCCAGGGTGTTCGGCTCGGCGCCCAGCAGCTTCTCGGCCACCGATTCACCGTTGATGAACAGGCGCTTGTCGCTGGTGTAGCGCACCACGTCGCCCGGCAGGCCGACTACACGCTTGATGTAGTTGACGTTAGGGTCGCTCGGGTAGCGGAATACCATCACATCGCCGCGCTGCGGGTCACCGACCTCGATGACTTTCTTGTCGATCACCGGCAAGCGGATCCCGTAGGAAAACTTGTTCACCAGGATAAAGTCGCCCACGTCCAGGGTCGGCTTCATCGACCCAGAAGGGATCTGGAACGGCTCCACCAGGAACGAACGCAGCACCAGCACGATGAACAACACCGGGAAGAACGACTTGCCGTATTCAACCAGCAAGGGCTCTTTGTTCAGCTTCTCGATCACCACCGCATCGGGCTGGCTGACGCTGCCCTGATAGGAAGCAATGGCCGACCGCCGACGCGGGGCGAAGAACACCAGATCGAGCAACGCCAGGAGGCCGCAAACGGCGACGGCGATAACCAGCAACAGCGGGAAATTTAGTGACATAGGACCTAACTATCCAACCTGAGCACCGCAAGGAAGGCTTCTTGTGGAACTTCCACGTTACCTACTTGCTTCATGCGTTTTTTACCGGCCTTTTGCTTCTCAAGCAGCTTGCGCTTACGGCTTACGTCACCGCCGTAGCATTTGGCCAGTACGTTCTTTCTGAGAGCCTTGACGGAAGTCCGTGCAATGATCTGCCCGCCAATGGCGGCCTGGATCGCAACGTCGAACATCTGGCGCGGAATCAGTTCTTTCATCTTCTCGGTCAGTTGGCGACCTTTGTAGTGCGCGTTGTCCTTGTGCACGATCAGTGCCAGGGCATCTACCTTGTCGCCGTTGATCAGCACATCCAGTTTCACCAGATTAGCCGATTGGTAACGATCGAAATGGTAATCCAGCGAAGCATAGCCGCGACTGGTGGATTTGAGACGGTCGAAGAAGTCCAGGACCACTTCGTTCATCGGCATATCGTAGGTCACTTGCACCTGGGTACCGAGGAACAGCATGTCGCGCTGTACGCCACGCTTCTCGATACACAGGGTGATGACGTTGCCCAGGTGCTCCTGCGGGACCAGGATATTGGCCCGCACGATTGGCTCACGCATGTCTTCGATGGCCGACAGATCCGGAAGCTTGGACGGGTTGTCGACGTAAATCGTTTCACCGGTTTTGAGCAACAGCTCGAAAATAACGGTCGGCGCCGTGGTGATCAGGTCCAGGTCGTACTCGCGCTCAAGACGCTCCTGGATGATTTCCATGTGCAGCATGCCCAGAAACCCGCAGCGGAAGCCGAAGCCCAGGGCGTCGGAGCTTTCCGGGGTGTACTGCAACGACGAGTCGTTGAGGGTCAGCTTTTGCAGCGCTTCGCGAAAATCCTCGAAGTCGTCGGAGCTGACCGGGAACAGGCCGGCGTAGACCTGTGGCTGGATACGCTTGAAGCCGGGCAGTACGTCGACGTCGGGCGTGGAGCTCAGGGTCAGGGTGTCACCCACCGGTGCACCGTGGATGTCCTTGATACCGGCGATGATGAAGCCTACTTCACCGGCTTTCAGATCAGTGGTGGCGGTGTGCTTGGGGTTGAATACACCGACGCTGTCCACCAGGTGGATCTTGCCGGTGGACTTGACCAGGATCTTGTCGCCCTTCTTCACACGGCCATGGCGCACGCGGACCAGGGAGACAACGCCCAGGTAGTTGTCGAACCAGGAGTCGATGATCAACGCTTGCAGCGGATCTTCGTAGTTGCCGGTCGGCGCGGGAATGGTGTGCACCAGACGCTCGAGTACTTCGTCAACACCCAGGCCGGTCTTGGCGCTGCAGGTGACGGCGTCGGTGGCGTCGATGCCGATGATCTTCTCGATCTCTTCCTTGACGCGCTCAGGCTCGGCCTGGGGCAGGTCGATCTTGTTGAGCACGGGCATGACTTCCAGGCCCTGCTCGATCGCGGTGTAGCAGTTGGCAACCGACTGCGCCTCGACGCCCTGGCCGGCGTCGACTACCAGCAAGGCACCTTCACAGGCCGCAAGCGAACGGCTGACTTCATAGGTGAAGTCGACGTGGCCCGGGGTGTCAATGAAGTTCAGCTGGTAGGTGATGCCGTCTTTGGCCTTGTAATACAGAGTAACGCTGTGGGCCTTGATGGTGATCCCGCGTTCGCGTTCGAGGTCCATGGAGTCCAGTACCTGGGCTTCCATTTCACGCTCGGCAAGGCCGCCGCACATCTGGATGAATCGATCGGCCAGCGTCGACTTGCCATGGTCAATGTGGGCGATGATGGAGAAATTGCGGATATGACTCAAATCACTCACGGATCAACACTCAAAAAGGCTGCAGGCAGATTGCCCGCTGAAAAATAGCCGGGAATTGTACCTGATGCTCAGGCCAGACGTCATCTTTGCTGACCAGAACAAAAATGCCCCACTCACGAGAGCGGGGCATTTTTTGTGCATAAGCGCAGCTTCAACCGGCCCGACGCAGTAGCCAGAACCCGGCCACGGCGCAGATGGCCGTCGGCACCAGCACCGCAAACAGCGGCGAGAAACCGAACACCAGGCTCGACGGCCCGAGCAGATCCTGGGCGATGCGGAAGGTAAAGCCCACCAGCACGCCGGTAAATACCCGCTGGCCCAGGGTTACGGAGCGCAACGGCCCGAAGATGAAGGAGATCGCCATCAACACCAACGCGGCGGTTACCACCGGCTGCAGGACTTTCACCCAGAACGCCAGCCAGTAGCGGCCGTTGTTCAGGCCCTGGTCCTTGAGGTAATGGATGTAGCTCCACAACCCCGAGATCGGCAGCGCTTCGGGGACCATCACCACGGTGTTGAGCAGTTCCGGCTTCAGGGCGATATCCCACTGCTCGGTCGGTGCATTGACCACTTCAGTGCTGGCCTTGGTGCCCTGGCCCACATTGCGGAAGTAGGTGGTGGTGACGTCGCTCAGTTGCCATTGCTCGGCATTGTATTGCGCGCGCTTGGCGAAGCTGGAGGACAGCATGTGCCGCTCTTTATCGAAGGTATAGCGCGTGACACCGATCAACAGGCCGCCTGGCTGCACGGCGTTGATGTGGATGAACTCATCACCCTGGCGGTGCCACAGGCCGTGCTTGGCGCTTTGCGCATCGCCCGAGCCTTGGGCCAGGGCGCGATTGGCCTGGGCAGTGGCTTCGGCCGGGGGCGCGACGTATTCACCGATCAGCACGCTGCACGCCATCAGCAGCAGCATCGGCTTCATCACCGCCCAGACGATACGACCAATGGAAACGCCGGCGGCGCGCATGATGGTCAGCTCGCTGTTGCTGGCCAGGGTGCCCAGGCCGATCAGGCAACCGATCAGCGCCGCCATCGGCATCATGTCGTAGAGGCGGCGCGGCGCAGTCAGTGCCACGTAGCTCAGTACATCCGTGACCGTGTAGGTGTCGGTGACGTTGCCCACTTCATCAATGAAGGCGAACAGCAAGGCCAGGCCAAGAATGATGCCCAGTACCGCCAGGATGGCGATCAGTACACTGCTGCCTATGTAGCGATCAAGCTTAGCCACGGGCCAACTCCTTCAGGCCACGACGGCTCTTCATTTTCAAACGGATAGGTTCCCAATAGAGCAGCCCCAGGCCGATCAACAGGAAAACCCCGTGCACCCACCACAGGCCAAGGGCTGGCGGCAACTTGCCTTTCTCGAGGGAGCCACGGGCGGAAATCAGGATGGTCAGGTAGGCCATGTACAGCAGGATCGCCGGCAGCAGCTTGAGGAAACGCCCCTGGCGCGGGTTGACGCGCGACAGCGGCACGGCCATCAAGGTTACGATAAACACCAGCAGCGGCAAGGACAAACGCCATTGCAGCTCGGCAATGGAGCGCAGTTCCTGGCTGCCGAACAGCGATGCAGTCGGCAGTGCGTCGCGGTCGGTGACCTCGCCGCTGATCTCAGGCTTGGGCAGCATGACGCCATAAGTGTCGTACTTGATCGCCCGGTAGTCCGCCAGACCAGGGCTGCCGTCGTAGCGGTAGCCATTTTCCAGGATCAGGTAGCGGTTGCCGTCGGGGCGTATTTCCTGGCGCCCGCTATCGGCCACCAGAATAGTAATGCCACGGTCTTTCTGGTTCTGGCCGAGGTTTTTCTGGGAAATGAACACGCCGCCGAGGTTGGAGCGGTCATCGGTCATGGTTTCGGTATAGGTGACCCGCGAACCGTCACTGAGCGCCTGGAAGCGCCCGGGCTCGAGGGTATCGAACTCGGTCATCGCATCCTGCTTGTTCAACAGCAGCTGGAACTGCATGGCGCCCTGGGGCGCCAGGCTCATGCTCAACCAGGCCACCACCAGGGCAACGCCGGCGGCCGGCACCATGGTCATGGCCAGCAAACGTTGCTGGCTCATGCCGGTGGCCGACAGCACGGTCATTTCACTCTCAAGGTACAAGCGGCCATAGGCCAGCAATATGCCGAGAAACAGGCCAAGGGGCAGGATCAGCTGCAGCATCCCGGGCATCCGGTAGCCCATGATCAAGAACAACGACCCCGGATCCAGGGCGCCTGCGGCGGCTTGAGCCAGGAACTTGACGAAACGACCACTCATGATGATGACCAGCAACACCGCACTCACGGCACTCAGGGTCAACAGGACTTCGCGGGACAGATAACGGAAGACGATCAAACCAGACACTCCAGGGTTGTCAGGCTAAGGCGGCCAAACAAGCAAGCATACCGAGACGACCCGTTTATCACGGATCGGCTAAAAAGATGGCGCATTATCCTGTGATTGACCGCGCCTGTCACGGAGCTTACTCATGCGCACGCACAAAGCGTGCGCCAAGGGTTGTCAGGCTCCGCCGGCGAGGTTCAAACTGCGGCCTTCGTCCGCTGGCGGTTTACCAAGCTGCCGAGCTTCAAGCCTGAGTAAAAACTCCAGGCTCACAGACCTTGATAAGGGACCCGAACATGGAATTGGTTGTAAAAAGCGTTAGCCCCGAAACGTTGAAAACCGCCACCCTCGTGGTCGCTGTCGGCGAAGGCCGCACACTCGGCGTCGCCGCCAAGCAACTGGACGAACTGAGCGGCGGCGCGATCAGCGCGATCCTCAAGCGCGGCGACCTGGCCGGCAAAGTCGGCCAGAGCCTGCTGCTGCAGAGCCTGCCCAACCTCAAGGCCGAGCGCGTATTGCTGGTGGGCGTGGGTAAGGACGCCGAACTGGGCGACCGTCCACTGCGCAAGATCATCAGCGGCATCCTCACCACCCTCAAGGGCCTGGGCGGCAGCGATGCGGCACTGGCCCTCGACGAAATCGTGATCAAGGGCCGTGACAGCTACGGCAAGACCCGCCTGCTGGCCGAGTCGCTGCTGGACGGCGGCTATATTTTCGACCAGTTCAAGAGCCAGAAGGCCGAACCCCGCGCCCTGAAGAAAATCACCCTGCTGACCATCAAGGCTGCCCAGGCTGAAGTTCAGCGCGCCGTGACCCACGCCCAGGCCATCGCCAACGGCATGTCGTTCACCCGCGACCTGGGCAACCTGCCGCCGAACATCTGCCACCCGACATTCCTGGGCGAACAGGCCAAAGCATTGGGCAAAGAGTTCAAGGGCTTGAAGGTTGAAGTGCTGGATGAAAAGAAGATCAAGGACCTGGGCATGGGCTCGTTCTATGCCGTAGGCCAGGGCAGCGACCAGCCGCCACGCCTGATCGTGATGCAATACAACGGCGGCAAGAAATCCGAGAAGCCCTACGCCCTGGTGGGTAAAGGCATCACCTTCGACACCGGCGGCATCAGCCTCAAGCCGGGCGCGGGCATGGATGAGATGAAATACGACATGGGCGGCGCGGCCAGCGTGTTCGGTACCCTGCGTGCCGTGCTGGAACTCAAGCTGCCGATCAACCTGGTGTGCATCCTGGCCTGTGCCGAGAACATGCCGAGCGGCGGCGCGGCCCGCCCGGGCGATATCGTCACGACCATGAGCGGCCAGACCGTGGAAATCCTCAACACCGACGCCGAAGGCCGCCTGGTGCTGTGCGACGCCCTGACCTACGCCGAGCGCTTCAAGCCCCAGGCCGTGATCGACATCGCCACCCTGACCGGCGCGTGCATCGTTGCCTTGGGCTCGCACACCTCGGGCCTGCTGGGCAACAACGACGAACTGATCGAGCAACTGCTCAGCGCCGGCAAGGCTGCCGACGACCGCGCCTGGCAACTGCCGCTGTTCGATGAGTACCAGGAACAACTGGACAGCCCGTTCGCCGACATCGCCAACATCGGTGGCCCGAAAGCCGGCACCATCACGGCGGCCTGCTTCCTGTCGCGCTTTGCCAAGAACTTCAACTGGGCCCACCTGGACATCGCCGGCACCGCCTGGACCAGCGGCGGCAAGGACAAGGGCGCAACCGGCCGTCCGGTGCCACTGTTGACCCAATACCTGCTGGATCGCGCCAAGGCCTGAAACTGAAGATGCCGGGGCGACCATCCCGCCGCCCCGGTCTCAGGAACCGCAATGACCCAAGTCGACTTCTATATATTGCCCAGCGCCGATCCCCTCGCGCGCCTGGACTTTGCCTGCAAGCTCACCGAAAAAGCCTGGCGCATGGGCCACCGCATCTACCTGCATTGCAGCGATGCCGCCCAACGCGATGAGCTGGATGCCCGCCTGTGGCGCTTCAAGGGCGAAAGCTTCGTGCCCCACGGCCCCGCCGAATCCGAACCTGAAAGCCTGGTAGTCCTGGGTGTGGGCGACAGTTGCGGCGATCACCATGACCTGCTGGTCAACCTGGACCTGAAAGTACCGGCCTTTGCCAAGGCTTTCGCCCGCGTGGCGGAAGTGGTGGTGGAAGACCCGGCTATTCGTCAGGCCGCGCGGGAGAGTTTCCGTTTCTATCGCGAACAGGGCTATTCTCTGCAGGATCACCGGCTACAACGACTTTAGAGCACACGATGGACACTCCCAACCCGCTGAAAAAAGACGACCACCTGCTGGACGACCTGGAGTCGATCCGTCAGTTGCTGGGTGATGACAACCTGCAACCGCCGCTGCTGACCGAAACGGCCGATGGCGAGGTACAGATCCCGCTGCTGTTCGACATGGTCAGCGGCAAGCCTGCCGCGCCGGAACCTGTGGTTGCAGAACCCGCTCCCGCCGCAGAAAAAGCCCCCGATGCCCTGCTCCTGCACCTGGACAATGAACTGCGCGCCGCCGCGCAATTGATCATGCAGGATGTGATTGACGACTTTGCGCCGCATATTGAAGCCGAGATCAAGCGTCGGATGGATGCGCGGATGGAGCGGTTGCTCAGCCAGTACCAGTCCTAAACGACACTGATATTTCCTGTGGGAGGGGGCTTGCTCCCGATAGCGTTGTATCAGCCGATGATTCGGTGGCTGACACTCAGCAATCGGGAGCAAGCCCCCTCCCACATTAGTTTTGCATCAGCCTTAAGCCCGTCTTCAACTCGCCCTCCTCGTCCTCCCCCGTTATACTTGCCGGCTTTCCTGAATAAATGCCAACTAGGGTCCCGCCGCGCATGGATAAGACCTACCAGCCCCACGCTATCGAAACTTCCTGGTACAACACCTGGGAGTCCGAGAACTATTTCGCCCCACAAGGTGCGGGCGACTCGTACACCATCATGATCCCGCCACCGAACGTCACTGGCAGCCTGCACATGGGCCATGGCTTCAACAATGCGATCATGGATGCGTTGATCCGTTTCCGCCGTATGCAGGGTCGCGACACCCTGTGGCAGCCGGGCACCGACCACGCTGGTATCGCCACGCAGATGCTGGTGGAACGCCAACTGGAAGCCACCGGCCAGAACCGTCACGACCTGGGCCGCGAGAAATTCCTGGAGAAAGTCTGGGAATGGAAAGATCAGTCCGGCGGCAATATCAGCCGTCAGATCCGTCGCCTGGGCTCCTCCGTGGATTGGAGCCGCGAGCGCTTCACCATGGACGACGGCCTGTCGGAAGCCGTGAAGGAAGCCTTCGTGCGCCTGCACGAAGACGGCCTGATCTACCGCGGCAAGCGCCTGGTCAACTGGGACACCAAGTTGCACACGGCCATTTCCGACCTCGAAGTGGAAAACCACGACGAGAAAGGCTTCCTGTGGAACCTCAAGTACCCGCTGGCCGACGGCGCCAAGACCGCTGAAGGCAACGACTACCTGATCGTCGCCACCACTCGTCCGGAAACTATGCTCGGCGATGCCGCCGTCGCCGTTAACCCGAACGACGAGCGCTACCAGGCGCTGATCGGCAAGTTCGTCGAACTGCCACTGGTTGGCCGCCGCATCCCGATCATTGCGGACGACTATTGCGATCCTGAATTCGGCACCGGCTGCGTGAAAATCACCCCGGCCCACGATTTCAACGACTATGAAGTCGGCAAACGTCACAACCTGCCGCTGCTGAACATCTTCGACAAGAATGCCGCCGTATTGCCGGCCTGCCAGGTATTCAACCTGGACGGCTCGTTGAACGACAGCATCGACGGCAAGATTCCGGCCGAATATGCCGGCCTGGACCGTTTTGAAGCGCGCAAGCAGATCGTTGCCGCCTTCGACGCCGCCGGCTTGCTGGTCAGCGTCGACGACCACGGCCTGAAAGTGCCGAAGGGCGATCGCTCCGGCACCGTGATCGAACCGTGGCTGACCGACCAATGGTACGTGTCCACCAAGCCGCTGGCCGAGCCTGCCATCGCCGCCGTGGAAGATGGCCGCATCCAGTTCGTGCCTAAACAGTACGAAAACATGTACTTCTCGTGGATGCGCGACATCCAGGATTGGTGCATCAGCCGTCAGCTGTGGTGGGGCCATCGTATTCCGGCCTGGTATGACGAGTCGGGCAAGGTCTATGTAGGCCGCGACGAAGCCGAAGTGCGTGCCAAGCACAACCTCGGCGCCGACATCGCGCTGCAGCAGGACAACGACGTACTGGACACCTGGTTCAGCTCGGGCCTGTGGACGTTTTCCACCCTGGGTTGGCCGCAGCAGACCGAATTCCTGAAGAAATTCCACTCCACCGACGTGCTGGTCACCGGCTTCGATATCATTTTCTTCTGGGTTGCCCGGATGATCATGCTCACCATGCATTTGGTGAAAAACGAAGACGGCACCCCGCAGGTACCGTTCAAGACCGTGTACGTACACGGCCTGGTACGCGACGGCCAGGGCCAGAAGATGTCCAAGTCCAAGGGCAACGTCCTGGACCCGCTGGACATCATCGACGGCATCGACCTGGAAACCCTGGTGCAGAAACGCACCTCGGGCCTGATGCAGCCAAAACTGGCGAAAAAGATCGAGAAGCAGACTCGCGACGAATTCGCCGACGGCATCGCCAGCTACGGCACCGACGCCCTGCGCTTCACCTTCTGCTCGCTGGCCTCTACCGGTCGCGACATCAAGTTCGACATGGGCCGCGTCGAAGGCTATCGCAACTTCTGCAACAAGATCTGGAACGCCGCGCGCTACGTGCTGGATAAAGGCGAAGACTGCGGCCAGAACGGCGAAGCCTATGAGTTGAGCCTGGCTGATCGCTGGATCATCTCGCAGTTGCAGCGCACCGAAGCCGAAGTGACCCGCCAACTCGACCAGTTCCGTTTCGACCTGGCTGCACAGGCGCTGTACGAGTTCATCTGGAACCAATATTGCGACTGGTACCTGGAACTGTCCAAGCCGGTATTGTGGGACGAAAACGCCCCGGTCGAACGCCAGCGCGGCACTCGCCGCACCCTGGTGCGCGTACTGGAAGTGGCATTGCGCCTGGCGCATCCGTTCATGCCGTTCATCACCGAAGAAATCTGGCAGCGCCTGGCGCCGCTGGCCGGTATCGAAGGCAAGACCATCATGCTGCAACCTTGGCCAGTGGCCAATGAAGCGCGCATCGATGAGGCCGCCGAAAGCGATATCGAATGGCTCAAGACCCTGATGCTCGGCACGCGCAACATCCGCGCCGAGATGAACATCGGGCCGGGCAAGCCATTGGCCGTGTTCGTCAAGAACGCCAGTGCCGAAGATCAGCGCCGTCTCGGCGAGAACGACGCGTTGCTCAAGAAGCTGGCCAAGCTGGAGTCGATCACCGTATTGGCTGCCGATGCCGAAGCGCCGCTGTCCGCCACTGCATTGGTGGGTGATATGGAAGTGCTGGTACCGATGGCCGGCCTGATCGACAAGGGCGCCGAACTGGCCCGTCTCGACAAGGAAATCGCACGCCTGCAAGGCGAAGTGCAACGCGTGGGCGGTAAGCTGTCCAACGCGGCATTCGTCGACAAGGCGCCGGCGGAGGTGATCGAGAAAGAACGCGCCAAGTTGGCCGAAGCTGAACAGGCTTTGGGCAAACTGGCCGAGCAACATGCGCGGATTTCCAGCCTGTAAGGCTTGAGTCGCGTAAAGAAAGAGACCTTCGGGTCTCTTTTTTTGCCTCTGTGGGAGGGGGCTTGCTCCCGATAGCGGTGTATCAGTCTCAATATTTTTGACTGTCACACCGCTATCGGGAGCAAGCCCCCTCCCACATTTGACCGGGTTGAGCTCAGGATGTGTGACAATGGCCGCCACTTTGAGCCAACACCAGAATCATCATGACCGCCCCCACTACGCCTAAACCTTCGCGCAAGAAGCCTAAATCCGCTACCCCGGCCAAGCCCGTGGTACCGCGCAAAGAGGCCACTCTGCACCCGCGCAACCGCCACACGGGCCGTTACGACTTCCCGGCGCTGATCAAGACCACGCCGGAACTGGCTAAATTCGTGATCATCAACCCCTATGGCAAGGAAAGCATCGACTTCGCCAGCCCGGACGCGGTGCGGGTGTTCAACCGGGCGTTGCTCAAGTCGTTCTATGGCATCCAGCATTGGGACATCCCGGCCGATTACCTGTGCCCGCCGGTACCGGGACGTGCCGACTATGTGCACCTCCTCGCCGACCTGCTGGCCAGCGTCAACGACGGCAAGATCCCGCGTGGCTCGATCGTCAAGGTGCTGGATATCGGCATGGGCGCCAACTGCGTCTACCCGCTGATTGGCTACATGGAGTACCGCTGGAACTTCCTGGGCTCGGAGGTCGACCCTATCGCCGTGAGCGCCGCCAAGGCCATCGTGCAGTCCAACGACCTGAGCAAGGTTATCCAACTGCGCCAGCAGGCCAACCCCAAGCAGATCCTGCTGGGTTTGCTGGAACCCGGTGAGCGCTTTGACCTGACCATGTGCAACCCGCCGTTCCATGCATCCATGGATGAAGCCACCAAGGGCAGCGAGCGCAAGTGGCGCGCCCTGGGCAAGGCCGATCCGAAACGCAAGTTGCCGGTTCTCAACTTCGGCGGCCAATCGGCCGAGCTGTGGTGTGAAGGCGGCGAAGCACGCTTTGTGACGCAGTTGATCGCCGAGAGCGCGCATTTTGCCCACAAGGTGTTGTGGTTCAGCACCCTGGTGTCAAAAGCGTCCAACTTGCCTGCGATCGAAACCGCGCTGAAAAAAGCCGGCGTGCTGGAAAGCCAGGTGGTAGAGATGTCTCAGGGGCAGAAGCAAAGCCGGTTTGTGGCCTGGACGTTCCAGACCAAGAATGAGCAGCAGATCTGGCGCCAGCGCTGGGTGCGCGACTAACCTTTCATCACAATAAAACCGCAGGCAACAAAAAACCGTGCCCGGATCACTCCGGAGCACGGTTTTTTTTACTGCGTCTTACTTGTTAACAGCGTCGGTCAGGCCTTTAGCCACAACCAGCTTGATAACTTTCTTGGCAGCGATTTCGATGGCAGCGCCAGTCGAAGGGTTACGGCCAGTACGGGCAGGACGCTCGGTTACTTTCAGCTTGCCAATGCCTGGCAGAGTGATTTCGCCGCCATTTTCCAGCTGATCAGCAACGATCTGGCCCAGTTGGTCCAGAGCAGCGCGCGCGGTGGTTTTTGGCGCGTCGATAGCTTCAGCGATATCAGCGATCAGTTGGTCTTTAGTCAAAGCCATTGTGGTGTTCCTTCCCTATCAAATTCATATGGATTGCAGAGTGCAGTGTCAGCCGTCGAGCCTGACCGTCATGGCCTGGCATCCCCGGCTATAACCACGGAGATCGGGGTTATAGATGCTTGAAACGGGGATTGGTTCGACCTGACAAATGCTGAATGCACGCTTAACGCCGAGACTTGGCGTAAGACGGGGCAAAACTAGCACAGAGACGGGGAAATATCCGCCTCAACATACCCATTTGGTCAGCTTTATCGCTCTAAACCGTGAAAAAAAGGCATATGGGCAGTCGGAGGGCATCCAAAATGCCCTTCGGGGCACGTCACGGCCAATGGGTGCGGTACACTGGGCGACTTTTCGGGGAGGCCGCCCCCTCCCCCTTCAACCAGCCGAGAAGCCTATGCCGATCCGTCATTGCATCGTCCACCTGATCGACAAAAAACCCGACGGCACCCCCGCAGTGCTCCATGCCCGCGACTCCGAACTGTCCGAGTCGGCCGCCATCGAGAACATGCTTGCCGACCTCAACGAGAGCTACAACGCCAAACAAGGCAAGGCCTGGGGTTTCTTCCATGCCGAGTCCGGCGCGCATCCGTTCAGCGGCTGGTTGAAGGAATACTTTGACGGTGGCCAGGACTTCACCACCTTCAGCCGCACTGCGGTGGAACACCTGCAGAAGCTGATGGAGGAGTCCAACCTCTCCACCGGCGGCCATGTGCTGTTTGCCCATTACCAACAAGGCATGACCGACTACCTGGCCATCGCTCTGCTGCACCACAGCGAAGGCGTGGCGGTCACCGACGAGCTGGACGTGACGCCCTCGCGCCACCTGGACCTGGGCCAGTTGCACCTGGCGGCGCGCATCAACGTCTCCGAGTGGCAGAACAACAAGCAGTCCAAGCAATACATCTCCTTTATCAAGGGCAAGAACGGCAAGAAAGTCTCGGAGTACTTCCGCGACTTTATCGGTTGCCAGGAAGGCGTCGACGGCCCGGGCGAAACCCGCACCCTGCTCAAGGCGTTCAGTGACTTCGTTGAAAGCGAAGACCTGCCTGACGAATCCGCCCGCGAAAAGACCAAGACTCTGGTGGACTACGCCAGCAGCCAGGCCAAGCTCGGCGAACCCATGGGCCTGGAAGAACTCTCCGGCCTGATCGATGAAGATCGGCCAAAAGCGTTCTACGACCATATCCGCAACAAGGATTACGGCCTGTCGCCGGAGATTCCGGCCGACAAACGCACCCTCAACCAGTTCCGCCGCTTCACCGGGCGCGCCGAGGGCTTGTCCATCAGCTTTGAAGCGCACCTGCTGGGCGACAAGATCGAATACGACGAAGCCGCCGGCACCTTGATCATCAAGGGCCTGCCGACCCAACTGACCGATCAGCTCAAGCGCCGTAATTGATGCTGGGCGGGGTTTTAAAGAAAGTCCTGCTGGTGTTGCTGGTGGTAGTCGCGATCCAGAACTGGGGCAAGATCGAGCGGGTGTTCAACCCGTCCCAGGTGGTGCCGGAGCAGGTACGCGCCTCGGCGCGTGTGGTGCTCTATGCCACCGAGTGGTGTGGGTACTGCAAGCAGATCCGGCGTTTTCTGGACCAGAAGGGTATCCCGTACCAGGCCGTCGATATCGAGAAGGATGCCCAGGCGCGCAAGGCGTATGAAGCACTGGGCGGGGGTGGGATTCCGTTTGTGGATGTGAACGGGACTTTGATTCGCGACTACAACCCGGATGCGATCATGGCGGCGCTGAAGTAACCTGATTCCTGAAACACCGTGGATCAAATGTGGGAGGGGGCTTGCTCCCGATAGCAGTGTGCCAATCAATGAAAATGATGACTGATTCACCGCTATCGGGAGCAAGCCCCCTCCCACATTTGGTTTTGTGGTGGTCTTAGAAGTTGGCCTCTAGAGACACCATCGCTGTACGCTCCTCGCCCACGTTGTAATACGCCGTACTCGCCCCCAACCCGTTGACCGGCGCCGAGTTGAACGCCACGGTACGCGCCGAACTCAAGTATTCCTTGTCGAAGACATTGAGCATCGACAGGCGCAGGGTTGCCGACTTGATGACCCTCTTGTCCACCGGCAAGTAAATACCGGCATTGAGGTCAAACACCGTACGGCCTTCGATCTTCTCCTTGTTGGTCAAATCACCATAGAAGCTGCCGACATACTTGCCCGCGACGTTGCCGTAGAACCGCGAGTCGTCGTACCCGAGCACCAGGTTGAACATGTTTTCCGGCACGTTGGCCAGTTGCTTGCCCGAGGTTGGCAGCAGCACATTCTTACTGAGCAGGTCGTCCTTCTGCTCGGACTGGGTGTAGGTGTACGAGGCGTAGTAGTTGAAGTTGTGCGGCAACAAGCCACTCCACTCCAGCTCCAGGCCCTTGTTATCGACGCTGCCGACGTTAAGCACCATGTAGTCACCGCTGGCGTCGGTAGTCGACACCTGGCGATCCTTGAAACTGATATAGAACAAGGTCGCACTCAGCGCCATGTCGTCATCGGTGTAGCGCCAGCCCAGTTCCTGGTTCCAGCTCAATTCGGACTTGAGGCTGACGGAGTCGCCCTTGTTGTACAGCACGTAGTTGGGAGGCGTGCGCATATTGCGGGTGACGTTGTAGAACGCCTGGTTGCTTTCGTCGACCTGGTACTTGGCGCTGAAGTTGGGCAGGAACTGATGGTAACGGGTGTTACGTTTTTCCGCTTTGTCGTAGAGGCTGCCGAGATTGTTGCCGTCGCGCTCGACGTATTGGTAGGCCAGGCCCGCGACAAAACTCAGGTCCGGCGTGGCTTGCCAGTTGTCCTGTACCCAGAGTTTCTGCGCCGGGGTGACGGTGTAATAGTGGCGGCCTTGTACAGTGGCGCCATTCTTGTCGACCACCTGCCCGCCGCTGTTGTAATCGCCCCACACATCATCGGGTGCGCCCTCGCCGTTGATCCCGATAAATGGCTGGGTCTGGCGCTGGCGTGCGCGTTCATACCAGTAGCCGTAGTCCAGACTGTGCGCTTCGTTGATGTCCCACTTCATTTTGGCCGTGACGCCCGGGCGCCAGGTCTCGGTCCATGAAGGGCGATAATAGTTGGCCGATTGCAGGTTACTCAGGTCGTAGTTGCCGGCCTTGTCAGACTTTGGCCCCAGGTTGGAGGCGGTCTGGCCGCTGAAGCTGCCGCCGTTGGACCAGTAGTAGTACGGCGTGACTGTCAGCGACAGGTTGTCTTGCAATTGCCAGCGCTGGGTCAGCGTGGCGTTTACGCTTTCGAAGGGGTTGCGGTTGAGCTTGTAGGACGCAGACAACAGACCTGCCTTGTACACCGGGCTTTCGGCGTAGTCCTTGCGCCGCCCCTGCGTGTCAAACTGTGATTTGCTCAGGCTGTTGTAGTTGTAGTTTTCCTGTTTGTTGTACTTGACCGTGGCCAGTGTGGAATTACCGTTGTCATCTTCGAACAAGCTGCTCCACTCGATCTTGTCGCTGCGCAGAGTGCCCTTGCCGCGCCACTTGTCGCCTTCCAGGTGCGACGCCGAGACCCAGGTTTTCAGGCCGCCAAAATCGCCGGTATTAGCCCGCACAAACGTCTTGCGCAGGGCGTTGGCACCTACGATCTGCTTGGCGAATACCCCGGCATCCTTGGTCGGCCGGACAGTGATCATGCCGATGTTGCCGCCGCTGGAGCCAATGTGCGGGCCGTCTGCCTCGGAAGAGCCTTGGGTGGCGAACACTTCGGCGAGGTTTTCCGGGTCACCCAGCTGGTTGGAATACACGCTGTAGTTGCCCGAGTCGTTGATCGGCACGCCGTCGACCGAAACCCCGACCTGGTCCGAACTCATGCCGCGCATGGTGAAGGTGGTGCCGCTGGTGCCGCTGGCGTCATCACTGGAAACGTTGATGCCCGGGGTGTACTTGAGCTTGTCGATGGCGTTGGCGGTGCCCGACATTTCATCCATGGCTTCTTTGGTGACCGTGGAACGCGCCTTGGCACTTTCTTCGCGGATCATATGGCCGTTGCCCAGGGTCTGCTTGCCGGTAACGTTCACCGACCCCACATCCTGTGTGTCATCGGCCAGAACCAGCGGCGCAAAGCCGCCCAGGCCCGATGCCATAAGCAGGGCATAAAGAGTGTTGTAGTTCACGTGTAGATCCCTTACTGACATTGTTGTGTTGTATGGGGCAGAGGTGCTCTTCCTGACCACTTGTTCAGGAACCCAGGGATGATCCACGGCACGTGTAACCGTTTGGTGACAGGTTTTGGCGATTGCGATGAAGGTTTGGTGAAGCGCGCCTAGCGCAACACGATCATGCGCCCCAGCAGCGAGTGTTGTTCAAAGCCGAGCACCGCTTGCAGCGCATTCAACACCGCCTGCGGATCCTTGCTTGGAAAGCTGCCGCTGACGCGCCTGGCGCCCATCTCATCGTTAAGCAACACGATGCGGCCCGGGTAATAACGGCTCAGGTCCTTGACCACATCCGCCAGCGGCGCCTTGTAGTAATTGAGCCAGCCGTCACGCCAGGCCAGGCGGGACTGGCTGTCGACAGCGTGCAGGGTGTCGGCTACGCCGTCGGCATAGGCCACTTGCTGACCTGCAGCCAGTACCTGTTGCAGGCCCTGTTTGGATGGCGTCACGCCAACCCGTCCGGATAACACGGTGACCTCTGCCCCGGCAGGTTGCAGGCGCACTTCAAACTGGGTACCCAGCACCCGCGCCTCACCACCGCCCGCCTCCACCACGAAGGGCTGACCCGTGTGGGTCACACTGAAAAATCCCGCACCGCGACGCAGTTGGATATGCCGCTCGCCATGGCTGAAATCCACGGCAATCGCGCTGTCGGCGTCGAGGGTGACCTGGGATTGATCTGCCAGGGTAAAGGTCTTCACCTCCCCCGCCGCCGTCACGTAATCGGCACCTAACTCATCAACCCAGCGCGACGGCTGCCAACCTGCGCCCATCGCCACCATCAACAGCAGGCTTGCGGCCATCGCCAGGGCGCCGGACCAACGCACCCCACGTGAACGCTTGGAGGTGTTGATCTTATTGAGGTAGCCCTGCAAGGCCAGCGCATCCTCATCAGCCAGCTGGCGTGCCGGCACTTCGCTCAACTCCCACAGCACCTGGGCCTGGGCGTAGGCCTCGACATGCGCGGGATCAGCGCGCAGCCAGCGGCTGAAAGTAGCCTGGTCGCCGCTGCTGGGCTGGTCATGCAACAGGCTCAGCCAGGCCAGCGCGGCCTGGTCCTGGGCGGGTGTGGGCGTAACGTTCACGGTGCTTTCCCTGGCGTGCGTGGAGGCGGCGGTTCGCGAAGGCTGGCCTTGCAGGCTTCGAGGGCGCGCATCATATGTTTTTCCACGGCGCTTTGGGACAGCCCCATGGCCTTGGCGATCTCCGCGTATTTGCGACCGTGGATGCGGTTGAGCAGGAAAATCTGCCGGGTGCGCTCGGGCAAGCTGCGCAAGGCGGCTTCGACATGGCGCAGATCATTGCCGGCCTCCAGCGCCGCCTGGGGCTCGCACCTCTGGTTGTCTTGTTGCTCCGGCAACCAGCCTTCATTGCTGCGCACTCGGGCGCCTTCAGTGCGCAAATGGTCAATGGCGATATTGCCCGCGCAGCGCAGCAAGTAGGTACTGAGCTCTTCGACCTGCACCAGGGGGCGGCGCCAGAAACGCAGGAACAAATCCTGCACCAGGTCGGCCGCGGTGGCGCGGCAACCGACGCGGCGGCTGACCAGTGCCTCCATCTGCGAGCGCTGGGACAAAAATACCTGCAGGAAATGCGCTCGCCCACCGGCCGCATCTGTGTGCGGGCTGTCCTGGGGTTCCGGCGGTGGACTGATCATCATGGCAGGCTCAGGACAGGGCGAATGCCGTAACAGGGCTGGCCAGCAGGCTCAGGCCCGCCAGGATCAAGGCCAGCCTTGGGCGATAAGGCAGCAGCAACACCAGCAGCAAGGCGCTGAGCATCAACACCGCGCACCACTGCACCAGGCCCTGGCTCCAACCGGCGGCAAGCACCGCGGGCCAGATCGCGACAATCAGCAGCAACCAACCGCCCACGCGCAGCCCCAAACGCCGAGTGGGCGTGGGTTTGCTGTGCAGCAGCTCGCCGTGGTGACGGTCTGTGGACAGGCACAGCGCAGTAAACCCGGCGTAGCACATCAGCAGCGCGAGCAGCATCAGCTGGCCTCCTGCTTGAGCGTCAGGCCACGTGCACGTTCGGCCTTGGGTTGCGGCGCGGTGCGATGGTGCATCTTCCAGGCCGCCCAGGCGAGAAACGCACCACTGGCCAGGCAGGTCAGATCGAAGCCGGCCATCGCCCAGTCGCCATTGACCAGAGAAACGCCCAAATGCTGCGAGGTGGTGCTGGCGTTAAGCAGTGGGACCGCCGCAAACAGCAACGCGCCGAAGCTCAGTTGCTCGACCCAACCCTGGCGACCGCGACGCAACATGGCGTGCAGCAGGCTCAGGCCCCAGGCGGTAAAGAAGGCTTGTACTTCCCAGTCGGAACGCTCGGCGAAACTCACCGGCAACAGTCGGTTGGCCCAGAAAAACGCAGCGATGGCGATCATCAGCCCGGACATGCTGGCAATGTTCAACACTTCCACCAACCGCAGTTCAAACGGCATCACCGAAGCTTTGGCATGCTTGAGCTGGCGCTTGCCGAGCCAGATCACCAGCCCCGTGCCAATCATCGCGGTGCCCGCCAGGCCGCAGATAAAGTACAACCAACGCAGCACGGGACCGGCAAAATGGCCCATGTGCAAACCATAGAAACTGCCACCAATCACCGCAGGCAAAGACGGCTCGCCACTGGCCCGCAACAGCTCGCCAGTGGTGCCGTTGAACGACAGGGTATTGCCAAAGGCGTGCACCACGCTGTCGGAGCCGGCGCGAAACACATTCACCGAGGCGTTGACATCGCCAGGGTTATTGACCGCCAGCCGCCCCACATGGCCGCCCGCCCACTGCTCGCGCGCCTGCTGGTACATCGGCAGTAACGGCAGCAACTGACCGGGCTGGCCGAGGGCCGGCGCATTGTTGGTAGCGGGGAACAACTCATCGAAGAACGCCCGGCTGTCGTCGCCATAGGACGCCATGATAGGCGCGGGCATGACCATGTTCATGAAAATCACCAGGCTGCTGTAGGTGATCATCAGGTGAAACGGCAGCACCAGCACGCCCACCGCGTTGTGCCCGTCGAGCCAGGAGCGCTGACCTTTGCGCGGGCGGAAAGTGAAGAAGTCCTTGAAGATTTTCTTGTGGGTGATGATGCCGGTGATCAGCGCGACCAACATCACCATGGCGGCGATGGTCGACAGCCAGCGGCCCCACGGGTAAGGCATTTGCAGCTGGAAGTGGAACCGATAGAAGAACTCGCCGCCCTTGCTGTCGCGGGCCTGGACGGGTTGGCCGCTGACCGGGTCGAGGGTTTTCTGGATGAAGGTGCCGCGCTTGCCGGGCTCGACCTTGTCTTGCCACATCACGGACAGGCCGGGATCACGATGGGTAGGCAAGGTAATGAACCAGCGTGCGGCCGTGGGCGCCTGTTGTTGCAGGTAATTCTGGGCTACGGCAAGGCTACGCCCGTCGTCCAGGGGATGGGCCTGCACTTCGGGCTGCATCCAGTGGGTAATTTCGTCTTTGAAATAGGCCAGGGTGCCGGTCAGGAAAATCGCAAACAGCAGCCAGCCGAAGATCAATCCGGCCCAGGTATGCAGCCAGGCCATGGCCTGGCGAAAGCCCTCTTTCATGTGCGCGCCACCCAGAAACCAACGCCGGCCAACGTGGCGAACAGCGCACTTGGCACCATCACCCCGGCCCAGGCGCGCCAGGCCGTGCGGCAAGCAAAACACCAGAGCACCGCCAGCAGGTAGAACACAAACGAACTCATCATGCCGGTGACCACCGCATCGGCGCGGGAAGTGGGCAACCAGAGCGCCAGGCAGATGGCGGCCAGGGAGGCCATCAAGTAACCACCGATCACAGCCGCCAGCACGCGCGAGGTGACGGCGAGGCGATAGGAAATGGGCAATGCGGTTTTGCTTTTCATGCGGCAGGCGCCAAGTTCATCAACGCGCAATATTAATGATAAATATTCTCATAAGCAAAAGAGAACGGATGAATCACCTGCCCTGGCCGATTGCCGAAGCTCGTTACCCGCCCTACAATGCGAACAATTCTTGTTCTCTAAGGCATATCAATGCTTGTGGAGTGATCGCGTTGCAGCCGTCCAACACCGTCGAAGTTTTGTATAACGACCATCACCACTGGCTCACCGGCTGGTTGCGACGCAAGCTCGGCTGCCCGGAAAACGCGGCCGACCTGGCCCAGGACACCTTTATTCGCGTGCTCAGCGCACGGGATACCCCGACACTGATCGAGCCCCGCGCCTTCCTCACCACCGTGGCCAAGCGCGTGCTGTGCAACTTCTATCGCCGCCAGGACCTGGAGCGCGCCTACCTCGATGCCTTGGCGCAAATGCCCGAGCAGGTGGCGCCATCGGAAGAAGACCGCGCAATCTTTCTGCAAACCCTGCTGGAGCTGGACCAACTGCTCGACGGCCTGCCCAGGCTGGTTAAACGTGCGTTCCTGCTGGCCCAGCTCGACGGCCTGACCTACGCGCAAATCAGCGCAGAACTGGGCATTTCCATCGCCACGGTCAAACGCCACCTGACCAAAGCCGCCATGCGCTGCTACTTCGCCCTATGAACGTGTCCAGCCAAGTCGCCGAACAAGCCGTGCACTGGCTGCTGGAAATGCAGCAAGGCGCGCTCAACCCACGCCAGCAAGCGGCCTGGCAACAATGGCTGAACGCCCACAGCGAGCACCAGCGTGCGTGGGAGCAGATTCAGCAGGTCAATCAGCGCTTGCGCGGGATGCCCTCGCCCCTGGCGCACGCTGCGTTGAATGCACCGCGCTCCAGCAGCCGACGCCAGGCGCTGAAGTTGCTGTTAATCCTGGGCGCTGGCTCGGCAGCGGCCTGGAGCCTGCGTCAGCAACATATTCTGCCGCCGCTGAGCGCCGACTATCGCAGCCCGGTTGGCCAGCGCCGTACGGTGCAATTGGCCGACGGCAGCCAGTTGCAGCTCAACACCGGCAGCGCGGTGGATGTGCATTTCGACGGTCGGCAGCGCCTGGTACGCCTGCTCGAAGGAGAAATCCTGCTCACCTCCCGTGCCGGTGATACGCCGTTGCGCGTGCTGACCGGCCAGGGCCTGCTCAGCAGCCAGGCGGCGCGCTTGAATGTGCGCCAGTTCAACGACCACACCCAATTGGCGGTGCTGGCCGGCCAGGTCGAAGTGATGCCCAACAACTACAGCGGCTTGCCGCTGAGCGTCGATGCCGCACGCCAGGTCAATTTCACCCGCAAGGGCTGGGACACCCCACGCGCCACCGACGCCAACTGCGGCGCCTGGGCCGACGGTATGTTGGTGGCTGCACACATGCGCCTTGAAGACTTCTTGAATGAACTGGGGCGCTATCGTCGCGGCCAGCTCAATTGTGACCCGCAAGTGGCAAACCTTTTGCTGTCCGGCAGCTACCCACTGGATAACAGCGAACGCATCCTGGACCTGCTGGAAATCAGCCTGCCGGTGAAAGTTCGGCGCTTTACCCGCTATTGGGTGACCGTGCAGGCCCGAGCCTGAATTTATTTTGCATGTGTGTGAGCTGTTTTCCGCACCTGGCGTGACAGAGAAGGAAAGCCACCTTGATCCTTCCTTCTCAGGACCACCTTCATGCCCCAGCAACCGACGCTTCTTGCCCGCACCTTGCGCCAACTCCTACTGGGCGCCAGCCTCAGCCTGACCGTGCTGCCTGCGGTGATGGCCGCCGACGCCAAGGCGTACCACATCGCGCCGACCACCCTGGAGGCGGCCCTGAATCAATTTGGCCGCCAAGCCGGTGTGCTGGTGTCATTCGGTTCCCACGTGACGGCCGGTATGCAAAGCCCTGGCCTGTCGGGCGATTACAGCGCGGCCGAGGGCCTGAGCAAACTGCTGGAGGGCACCGGCCTGCAAGCCCGGGCCGAGGGCGACAATGCCTTCAGCCTGCAACCGGCTGGCGCCCCCGTCACCCTCGAACTGCAAACCTCCAACGTGGTCGGCGACTGGCTCGGTGACGCGGCGCAAACCAACGTGTTCGAACACCCCGGCGCCCGTGATGTGATCCGCCGCGAGGAGTTCGAACGCCAAGGTGCAACCCAAGCCCGCGACGTGCTCAACCGCATTCCCGGCGTCAACGCCCCGGAAAACAACGGCACCGGCAGCCATGACATGGCGCTGAACTTCGGCATTCGCGGGCTCAACCCGCGCCTGGCATCGCGCTCCACGGTGCTGATGGATGGCATCCCGGTGCCCTTCGCGCCCTATGGCCAGCCGCAGTTGTCCTTTGCGCCGATCAGCATGGGCAACATGGACGCGGTAGACGTGGTCCGTGGCGGCGGTGCGGTGCGTTATGGCCCGCAAAACGTCGGCGGCATCGTCAACTTCGTGACCCGCGCCATCCCGGATGCGCCCACGGTCAAGGGCGGCTTGCAGACCGAGACCAGCCCGTCTTCCAGCCACGACGGCTTCAAGACCACCGGCAACCTGCTGGCCGGCGGCACTGCTGACAACGGCTTGGGCGGCGCGATCCTGTACTCCGGCACCCGGGGTGGCGACTGGCGCGAAAACAGCAACACGCGCATCGACGACCTGATCCTCAAGGGCAAATACCAACTGGACGACGCCAACAGCTTCAACGCCATGGCGCAGTACTACGAAGGCCAGGCCGACATGCCCGGAGGCTTGAACGTCAAGGATTACAAGGCCGACCCGTATCAGTCCACCCGCCCGTACGACAAATTCTGGGGCCGCCGTACGATGTTCAACGTCGGCTATCGCTACGAGCAGGATCGCCGCGAATTCACGGTCAACAGTTTCTTCACCAAGACCCTGCGCAGCGGTTACCTGGACCAGGGCAGCTTCCTGTCGCTGTCGCCACGCGAATACTGGGTACGCGGCCTGGAAACCCGCTTCGCCCAGGGCTTCGACCTTGGCCCGACTAGCCATGAAGTGGGTGTCGGCTATCGCTATATCAATGAAGCGGGTCACGAGTTGCGCTACCGCACGCCGATTGCCGCGAACCAGCAAATCCCCACCACCAACAGTCGCAACGACCGCGACACCCGTGGCGGCACTGAAGCCAACGCGTTCTTTATCGACGACCGCATTGATATCGGCAAGTGGACCATCACACCGGGCGTGCGCTACGAGATGATCGAGTCCCAACAGACCAACAATCTCAGCAACGTCAAATACAAAGGCGACTACAACACCGCACTGCCGGCACTGAACGTGCTCTATCACCTCACCGACGACTGGAACCTCTACGCCAACACCGAAGGCTCGTTCGGCAGCGTGCAGTACAGCCAGATGCCCAACCGCGTGAACAGCGGCGAAGTAAAACCGGAAAAAGCCCGCACCTGGGAACTCGGCACGCGCTACGACAATGGCAGCCTGCGCGCAGAAATCGGCGCGTTCCTGATCAACTTCGACAACCAGTACGACAGCAACCAGACCAACGACACGGTGATCGCCCGCGGTGAAACCCGTCACCAGGGCATTGAGTCGAGCATCAACTATGCGCTCGACGGCCTGAGCCCGGCGCTGGCGGGTTTCGATGTGTATGCCACTTATGCCTATGTCGACGCGACCATTCGCGAAGACGGCCCGAACAAAGGCAACCGCGTGCCCTTCTCGTCCAAGCACAAAGGCACCCTCGGCGTGGGTTACACCGAAGGCCCGTGGAAGCTGAATGTGGACAGCAGCTACCAGAGCAGCCAATTCGCCGACAATGCCAACACCCAGGCCGAAAGCGCCGACGGTGCCAATGGGCGCATCCCCGGCTACATGCTGTTCAGCAGCCGCGCGGCCTATGACTTCGGCCCGCAATTGTCGGATTTGAATGTGGCGGTGGGGGTGAAGAACATCTTCAACAAGCAGTACTACACCCGCTCGTTTGACGACAACAACAAGGGCAAGTATGTGGGTGAGCCGCGTACGGTGTATGTGCAAACCTCTATCGCGTTCTGACCCAAATCTGCAGAACAACACAGAACCTACTGTGGGAGGGGGCTTGCTCCCGATGGCGGTGTGTCAGTCGGTACATTTGCCACTGATACACCGCCATCGGGAGCAAGCCCCCTCCCACATTGGACCTAACCGACTTCAACTGCCCGCCAGGCAACTGGGCGTGGCCGCCACCAACGCATCGATGGCACACCGCGTCTTGGCCGGCATATGCACCGCCGTCGGCCAGACCACATGGATCGGCGCAGGCTGTTCGCGATAGCTGGGCAGCACCGCTTCCAATTGCCCCCGCAGCGCATAGTGAGCAATCAACCAACTCGGCAACCAGGCCAGGCCCACGCCCGCGATGGCGGCATCGGCTAGCGCCTGGAGGTCGTCCACTATCAGGGGCGAAGCCAGACGCGAGCGATGCGTGGTGTTGCTGCGATACGCAATGCCGCGATGAGCGGCCAGGTCTTCGATACGTTCAATGGCGCCCTTGCGCTGCAGATACGCCGGCGAGGCTGCCAGCCCCATGGCCTGCTGGCCCAGGCGACGGGCACTCAGGCGGTCGGTGTCCGGCAACGGGCCGATGCGTACGGCCATGTCGAAGCCTTCTTGCGCCAAATCGATCATGCGGTCGGAGAAGCAAATCTCGATTTCAAGTTCAGGGTAACTCTCCATCAAGCCCCACAAGGCCGGTGCCGCATAGTGGTGCCCGAACGCCAGCGGCACACTGACCCTCAGCCGTCCCCGTGGTTGTTGCCGACCACTTTCGAGCACCGATTCGGCCGCTTCCAGTTCGGCCAATGCGCGCAGGCAATGTTCGTAGTACGCCTGCCCATCCTCGGTCAACCGCTGGCGGCGCGTGGAGCGCTGCAACAGGCACGTGCCCAGCCGCGCCTCCAGACGCGCCAAGCCTTTACCGACGGCCGAGCGTGTAAGGTTCAGGCGCTCGGCGGCGTCGGTCAGGTTGCCGCTCTCAACGATTTGCAAAAACAGCTCAACGCCATCAAAACGCGGGGTAGCCATGCGTCAATTGTCGCCTTTGATTCCCATATCAATGGAAAACTTATCACGAATAACGAATCCGGTTCCCGAGAGAATAGAGCCCTCCCCTATTTGAAAGGAACTCGTCATGCCGTCCGCCGCAGCTGCATCGGCCCTCAACCCGCCGAGCACCGCCAGAAATGCCCTGGCCCTCACCGCCGTTTGCCTGGTGGCCCTCATGTTCGGCCTGGAAATCTCCAGCGTGCCGGTGATCCTGCCGACGCTGGAACAGGAATTGGGTACCGGCTTTCAAGACGCCCAATGGATCATGAATGCCTACACCCTGGCCTGCACCAGCGTGCTGATGGCGGCAGGCACGCTGGCGGATCGTTTCGGTAGGCGGCGCGTGCTGGTGCTGTGTCTGTGGGTGTTCGCCCTGGCCTCGCTGGCGTGTGGCCTGGCCAACGATGCGCCGACACTGATCGTGGCGCGGTTCATCCAGGGCATTGGCGCCGGCGCGATGATGATTTGCCAGTTTGCCATCTTGTCCCACCAGTTCCGCGAACCGGCGGCGCGGGCGCGAGCGTTCGCGATATGGGGCGTAATTGCTGGCGTGGGCCTGGGTTTCGGGCCGATGATCGGGGCAGTGATACTGGCCGTCGCGGACTGGCGCTGGGTGTTCCTGGTGCATGTACCACTGACCCTGTTTACCTTGGCGCTGCTGCACATCAGCGTGCAGGAATCCCGTGACCCGGCCAGCCATCGCCTCGACATTGCCGGCATGTTGACCATGACGCTGGCGGTGTTTGCGCTGGTCTACTTCATCACCCAGGGCAGCGAGAACGGCTTCGGCACCCCGGCGATGCTCGGCTGGGCCGGCCTGTCGGTCTTCGGACTGCTGCTGTTTATCTTGATCGAACGGCGCAGCGCCCATCCGATGTTCGACTTCTCGGTGTTCCGCATCCAACGTTTCAACGGCGCCTTGATGGGCTCAATCGGCATGAACTTCAGCTTCTGGCCGTTCATGATCTACTTGCCACTGTATTTCCAGGCGGGCCTGGGTTACGACACGCTGACCACCGGCGCCGCACTGCTCGCGTATACCTTGCCCACTTTGTTGGTACCGCCATTGGCCGAACGCCTGGCCCTGCGCTTTGGCGCCGAACGCATCATCCCCCTGGGCCTGGGGACGATGGGCGCAGGTTTTTTGGGCATGGCCGCGGTTAATTACGCCGAACAGCCCAGCACAGCACTGGTGCTGCTCAGTTGCGCGATCGCCGGCATTGGGCTGGCGCTGACCAATTCGCCGACCACCAATACCACTACCGGCGCCGTCTCGACTGACCGCGCAGGCATGGCCTCGGGCATCGACTTCAGCGCACGGCTGATCACCCTGGCGCTCAACATCGCATTGATGGGGCTGGTGCTGTTGCTCGGAATCAGCCATCACCTGGCCAATGTATTGCCGACCAGCACGGCGGCGGATTGGGCAACCCTCAGCCAGCATATTGCGGCGGGCAAGCTGAACGCGCCTGGCCTCACAAGCCTGGAGGCACAGACGGCCCTGCGTAGCGGTGCTGGTTGGGCCATGCTGTTTGCGGGCTTGGGCGCTTGCGGACTGGCCGCTCTGAGCCGGTATTTCTTCCAGCGACGGCGTTGAACGAAAACGGGCCTGCATATGCAGGCCCGTTTTCAGTGGGGGTTTAAAAAACGGTCAGCCGTTGATTGCAGCGTTTTCGTTTTCCAGGAATTCCTCTTCAAGCGCGTCTTCATTCACTTTGTTGATTGGCTGGGTTTTCGCGGCAGCGCGGGGCTTGCCTTGCAGTTTGCCAAACAGGTGTTCCAACGCATGGTCCAACTTGGTGGCGGCGCCATCGATCGCTTGTTCCAGCGTATCGGCTTTATGGCACACGGAAACCGGTTGATGGCCCTTTGGCCGTGCTTCCAGGCGGCAACTTAAATCGTGGGGACCGGGCTTGTCGCCGTTCTCATCCCGCAGGTAGACCTCAACGCGGGTCAGGTCTTCTTCGTAACGTTCGAGCGTGCTCTCAATGGTAGTACGTACCCACTCCTCCAGTCGGATGCTGCTTTCAATATGGTTATCGCTATTGACTTGGATTTGCATAGTTCTTCCCTTATTTCAGCTAGCTCGCCAGAGGTCACAAACTGCAACACCAGGGTGGTGAAACCATGACCTCCTGATTACACAATTGAGCACCTGCTAAAACAATTCAACCCCTTTGCAAAGATAAATCCTACATTACAAATTAACCCTGACGACGGGCAAAAACGCTGGTAGGGTGGGGAGTTAGTTACAACTTCTTACGTTCTGTTTTCCTCACAATTGCCCCTCTCCCAACGGGTGCAAACCGCGAAAAATCCCTGCTTCCTCCACCAGCCAGTCGTGCACCGCGCGCACGCCGGGGTGGCTCAATGCACCTGGCGCATACAGCAGCACATAGCGCTTATGGTTGGGCACGGCCAGGCCAAACGGCACAATCAAGGTGCCGCGTTCCAGTTCATCATTGAGCAACGTGCGCCGCGCAATCGCTACCCCCATGCCGGCAATGGCGGCTTCGATGGTCAGGTGGTTGCGGTTGAAGGTATGCCCGCGCCGCACGTCGGCACCGTGGTGGCCGATGGCATTCAGGTAGAACTCCCACTCGGCATATTCATAACTCCCACGCCAGGCAGTGATGTCGTGCAGCAGCGGAAAATGCGCCAGATCGGCCGGGCCATGCAACGGCGGCCGTCCACGTAGAAGGCTGGGGGCGCACACCGGGAATATCTGCTCGTCCAGCAGGGCTGTGGATAACAAGCCGGGGTAGCTGCCATCGTTGAGGTCGATGGCCAGGTCGAAGTCGCCTTCATGCAGGGCGATGCTGCTGTCTTCGGCGACCATGCGCAGTTGGATATCGGGAAAGCGCTGCTGCAAACGTGGCAGGCGCGGGGTCAGCCATTTGCCGAGAAACGAGGGGATCGAGCGCAGGCGCAGGGTGCCGCTGATCATCCCGGCATCCAAGCGCTGCAATTCCGCATCAATGCTGCCATAAGCCTCGCCGACCACCGCCGCCAGGCGCTGCCCCTCGGCGCTGAGTTCAACGCCACGGGCGCGCCGATGAAACAGACGAAAGCCCAGGCGCTCCTCCAACTGGCGAATCTGCTGGCTCACCGCCCCCGGTGTGATGTGCAGTTCTTCGGCGCAGCGGGTGAACGACAGATGCCGTGCAGCGCAAGAAAACACATGCAGCCACACATAGGTCTGGCCGTGAAGGGGGCGGGTCATAGCGTTTAGTCCTGCTAAAGGGTGTCTTAGGATAATTCGTTGGTCAGTGCCGATCCAGAGGCTCAGTATCGCGCCAATTCCGCCTGCTCTACAAAACATGGCAGCGATTTCTACTCCATTGCTTGTAAGGCTTTAGCATGGCTATCAGTGTTTTCGATCTATTCAAGGTGGGCATTGGCCCCTCCAGCTCCCATACCGTCGGCCCGATGCGCGCTGCCGCGACGTTCGCCCAGGCCCTGACCGATCAGCATTTGCTCAGCCAAACCCGCCGCGTTGAAGTGCGCCTGTACGGCTCGCTGTCCGCCACCGGCGTAGGCCATGCCACTGATCGTGCCTGTGTGATGGGCTTGATGGGCGAATGGCCGGACCGCGTCGACCCCACCTCGATCAATGCGCGTATCCAGCAACTGCGCGAGTCGGGTCAATTGCTATTGGCCGGCTCCCAGGCAATCGCTTTCAACTGGCACACCGACCTGCTGCTGCTGGATGAAAGCCTGCCTTACCACCCCAACGCCATGTCCCTGCACGCCTATGGCGACAGCGGCCTGCTGAGCGAGCAGACCTATTACTCGGTAGGCGGTGGTTTCATCATCGAAGCCGCGGAAGCCGCCTCGGGCATTGCGCCGACCAGCGACGTGCAATTGCCGTACGACTTTTCCAGTGCCGTGGAACTGCTGGCGTTGTGCAACAAGCATGGCTTGCGGGTTTCCGAACTGATGATGGCCAACGAACGTGCGTGGCGCAGCGACGAAGAGATCCGTAGTGGCCTGCTGCACATCTGGTCGGTGATGCGCGAATGCGTGGAACAGGGCCTGCGCGATGAAGGCATCCTGCCCGGCGGCCTGGACGTACCGCGCAGGGCGGCGAAACTGCACCGCAGCCTGCTGGAAATCGGCAAACCCAATGTGATCACTTCAACCTTGTCGGCGATGGAATGGGTCAACCTGTTCGCCCTCGCCGTCAACGAAGAAAACGCCGCCGGCGGGCGCATGGTCACTGCCCCGACCAATGGCGCGGCCGGCATCATCCCGGCGGTGCTGCATTACTACATGAAATTCAACGCCGACGCGTCTGACGATGATGTGGTCAATTTCTTCCTGGCCGCCGCCGCCGTCGGCATCCTCTGCAAGAAAAACGCCTCGATCTCCGGCGCCGAAGTCGGCTGCCAGGGCGAAGTGGGCTCGGCCTGCGCCATGGCCGCCGCCGGCCTGGCCGATATTCTCGGCGCCACCCCCGAGCAACTGGAAAACGCCGCCGAAATCGGCCTGGAACATAACCTCGGCCTGACCTGCGACCCGGTCGGCGGCCTGGTGCAGGTGCCGTGCATCGAGCGTAATGCCATTGCCGCGGTCAAGGCGATCAACGCCACGCAAATGGCCCTGCGCGGTGACGGCAAGCACTTCATTTCCCTCGACCGGGTAATCCGCACCATGCGCGATACCGGCGCCGATATGCATGACAAATACAAAGAAACTTCACGGGGCGGCCTGGCGGTCAGCTGGGTGGAGTGCTGATCGGAGCACTGCTACCCGCCCCAACGTGAGCCCGCGCAAAAATAATAACGAGGCAATACCGATGACTGATGTACGTACACCTGCTGCCGAAAATCCCGCTCTGGACAACACCGTTACCACCGGCTGGACCAAACACGACACCACCTGGATGCTCGGCCTCTACGGCACCGCCATCGGCGCCGGTACCCTGTTCCTGCCGATCAACGCCGGCGTCGGCGGGTTCTGGCCGCTGATCGTGCTGGCGCTGCTGGCTTTTCCGATGACTTTCTTCGCCCACCGTGGGCTGACGCGCTTTGTGTTGTCGGGCAAATCCGGCGACATCACCGAAGTGGTCGAGGAACACTTTGGTGTCGGCGCCGGCAAGCTGATCACCCTGCTCTACTTCTTTGCGATCTTCCCGATCCTGCTGGTGTACAGCGTGGCACTGACCAACACATTGGGCAGTTTCATGGAGCACCAACTGCACATGACCCCACCGCCCCGTGCGATCTTGTCCCTGGTGCTGATCCTCGGCCTGATGGCCATCGTGCGTTGTGGCCAGGGTGTGATCGTCAAGGCCATGAGTGTGCTGGTGTACCCTTTCGTTGCTGCGCTGTTGCTGCTGGCTGTCAGCCTGATCCCCAACTGGAATGGAGCGTTCTTCGCCTCCGCCAGCGAAGGCATGCCGCTGCCGCTGTTCTTCAAGACGCTGTGGCTGGCGATCCCGGTGATGGTGTTCTCGTTCAACCACTCACCGATCATCTCCGCTTTCGCCGTGGACCAGAAGCGCGTCTACGGCGCCCAGACCGAGCGCAAAAGCAGCGGCATCCTCGCCACCGCCCACGCCATGATGGTGCTGACCGTGATGTTCTTCTGCTTCAGCTGCGTACTGGCGCTGTCACCTGCTGACCTGGCCGCCGCCAAGGCGCAGAACATCTCGATCCTGTCGTACCTGGCCAACCACTTCCAGACCCCAGTAATCGCCTACGCCGCGCCGCTGATCGCGCTGGTGGCGATTACCAAATCGTTCCTGGGCCACTACATCGGCGCCAGCGAAGGCTTCCAGGGCTTGATCGTCAAATCCCTGCGCGGGCGCAACCGCTCGATGTCGGCGAAATGGCTGGAACGCTCCACCGCGCTGTTCATGGTGCTGACCTGCTGGGCCGTGGCCACCTTCAACCCAAGCATCCTCGGCATGATCGAAACCATGGGCGGACCGATTATCGCGTGTCTGCTGTTCCTGATGCCGATGTACGCGATTCGCCGCGTGCCATCTTTGCGCCAGTATTCGGGACAGGTATCGAATGTGTTTGTGGTGGTCATCGGGCTGATTGCGCTGTCTGCGATCGTTTTTTCCGTGATGCCCTGAAATAGCTCACCGACCTCAAGCACAACGCAGATCAAATGTGGGAGGGGGCTTGCCCCCGATAGCGGTGTATCAGCCAATAAATACTCGGCTCAAAGACTGCTATCGGGGGCAAGCCCCCTCCCACATTGAGCTTCCAGCGCCTGTACGGCACGGCCCTTGCTGTAGAGCTATTGAGGAAAACGGAATTTGGCCGATGGTCAGGCAATGCGAACTAATCCTGACACCGGCCGTCAATGACTGCATGTTCTTATCAGGCGGTAACGCACCATGGACAATCCTTTTCAGATCATCACCGACACCTTCACCCCCCAATACCGCGTCAATCTGAGCATCCAACGGTTGGACGGCAGCATCATGCTCACCCTCTCGGACGAGACCGGCGTGGTGGCCAAGCGCATGATCAGCGCCGAACAGCGCAACGACCCGCAGCGCCTCAAGCGCCTGGTGCAAAGCATCCAGTTCGGCATCGCCATCGAACAGGGTCATAGCGCCGTGGAAATCCTGGAGCTGATGACGGACGGCGACAGCCACAAACTCCTGCAGCGACCGCCCGCCCGTACCCTGCCCTTCAGCGTGGGGCTTTAAAGCTCGCCCTTCTCGGTCTCAAGGCTCGCTTCGCCCTTGCGGCGCGGGCTCTCGACCTTCACCGAAGGGAACGCCGACGACGCATAGCGCACCACCAGGATCGCGAACGCCAACAACAGAATTCCGCCGCACAGGTAGATGATGCCTACATCCGGCGGGTTGTGGTGCGACACGTTGGAGATCAGCAAACGCGTGAGCGCGGTGATTGCCACATAGATCAGGAAGCGTACCGGCATGTGGTTGGTCTTGAAGTAAATCCCGACCATCGCGCCCAGTTCCAGGTAGATGAACAGCAGCAAGATGTCATCGATCTTGATGTGCCCATTTTCCAGCATCCCCAAAAACTCCATCACCGCTGCCCAGGCGGTCACCGCACCAATGGCAAACAACGCCAGGTAGTGAAACGACTCGACAAACAGATTGCCCAGGGACTCGGCCAGCCCGTGGACTTGCTGGCGCAGCCTTTCGGCCCAGTTGATTTTCACGATGATGCTTCCTTAGGTCGGTTCGACCGGATAATGCGGGTTGGACGTGACGGTTGTTCTGTATGCAGAAACAAGGCCATAGGCAGGATAGTGAGATGGTGGCGGGCTGACATTAGGCACTTAATCAATCCTTGCTCCCGCTGGGGTGCGCAGCGCCCCCATTTCCCAACTACATTAAAAACCTACTATCCAAACCCCAACGTTTGGCTTATCCTTTTCGCTGTATATAAATACAGTAGTCGCAAAAGACAACTATCGTGAAGGCATGTGAGGTGGTGAATGGCCGTCGAAGTGGTATACCGCAGCAGCCGAGATCTGGAGCGTTTGTTCATGGATAAAGCCGAAGCTGACCGTCATGACAAGATGCTTGAACTCGCTGAGTTGCTGGCAGAGGTGTTGCAAAAAGCCGTGCCGTCGTTGAGCGAGCAGCAGGTGGAAGAAGCCGGGATCTACATGGCGAAGAACCGCGATGTATTTGCCAAGGCGTTCAAGAGCCAACCGGACGCGCTGTCCGAGCTGTTGAACCCGGCGGCAGAGTAAAGCCCGAATTGAACAGGCCCTGAATCATGTATTCAGGGCCTTTTTAATGCCCGGCCTATTTGTACAGCAGGCGTTCGGCCAGCTCATCGGCGACCCGTGCGGGGGAGCGCTTTTCGGCCTGGGCGTGGGCGAAGATTTCGGTCAGGCGCGTGCCAATGTTCGACAGGTGCGCGGTGATGCCGGGCAGGTCGGTGCCGGCGTGTTTGAGGGCGACGTAGATCAGGCCGCCGGAGTTGATCACGTAGTCCGGGGCATAGAGGATGCCGCGGCCTTCCAACTGGTCGGCGATGTCCAGGTTGGTCAGTTGTGCGCTGGCCGAACCTGCCACGGCAGCGCACCGCAACTGGCCGACGCTGTTACGGTTGAATACGGCGCCGACGCCGCAGGGCGCGAGGATGTCGCAGGGTGTGCTGAGCAAAGCATCGTTGGCAATCGGGTGGGCGCCCAGTTGCTCCATGGCCAGTTGCACCTTGCCGTGGTCGATGTCGCTGACCAGCAGTTCTGCACCCGCGGCGTGCAGTTGCTCGGCCAGGGCATAACCGACGTTGCCCAGGCCCTGCACCGCTACGCGCAGGCCCTCAAGGTTGTCGCTGCCCAGGCGCGCCATGGCGGTGGTGCGGATGCCGGTAAATACACCCATGGCGGCATGGGGCGCAGGGTCGCCGGCGGCGGTGGTGCTGGTGACGAAGCGGGTGTGTTGGGCGATGCAATCCATGTCGGCGACCGAGGTGCCGCTGTCGATCGAGGTAATGAAACGGCCATCGAGTTTTTCGATACAGCGGCCAAACGCCTCGAATAGCGCGGCGCGGCTCTCCACGTGCACAGGGCGGATGATGACCGCCGTGCCGCCGCCCACCGCCAGCCCGGCCAAGGCAGCCTTGTAGCTCATGCCTTGGGCCAGGCGCGCGGCATCGGCCACGGCACTGTCATCGTTGGGGTAAGCCAGGTAGCGACAGCCGCCCAAGGCAGGCCCCAGGCGACTGTTGTGGATGGCGATGATCGCTTTCAGCCCGGTCACCGGGTCGACGCTCAGGTGCAGCGATTCAAGGCGGGTGCTGTGCATGAGCGCAAACATCAATGAGCTCCCGAATCACTTTTGGTTGTGGGCAAAGTATAGGCTCGCGGCAGAAAACTGCTGGATTGCACTGGAATAAGCCGCGCTGTTTCGTAAGATCCAGGACATAAGCACGCAGGATATTTTTCAAGAGACTGGACGAAATTTCATGGCAAGGCTAAAACGGGGCATCCGCCGGAGAACGCGATGAATCCCCGCACAGCCTTTTTCGCCTGCCTGGACCGTTCACCCCCTGCGCTGTTTGAAGCCGCGCTGTGGATGGCTGCCGAACACGATGCCAGCGTACAGCCGTTGCTGATCCTGCAAGAGCTGCGTGTGCTGCAACAGCAGGTCAGCCTGGGCATGCCCCTGTTGCCGGCCGATGAACTCGGCCAGCCGCTGCTGCGGCGCCTGAATGACCTGGGGTTTGCCCAGGATGATCACACCCCATTGCGCCCCGCCGCCGCGCTGCTGGACAAAGTGCTGCTGCGAAAACGCGGGCAACCCTTGGCCATGGGCCTGATCGCACTGGAAATGGCACGGCGCCTGGATATCCCCATGGTCGGGGTAAATTTCCCCGGCCACTTCCTGCTACGCGTACCCGGTGCCGACCACCTGCTGGACCCGTGCGGCGGTCGACGCCTGTACCCCAACGACTGTCGCGAACTGCTGCACCGCCAATACGGGCCAAAACTCAACTTGCACGCCGACCACCTGCACACCGCCGAGCCTAGGGCGATCCTGCAGCGGCTGTCACGTAACCTGCGCCAACTGCACCTCGCCAACGACGATCCCCTGGCTGCCCTGGTGGACGCCGAGCGCGTACTGGAACTGGGCAATGCCAGCGCCGCCGACTACCTTGCCCGCGCCAGCCTGTACCAGCGCCTGGATTGCCCGAGCGCCGAGCGCTTTGACCTGGAACATGCGTTGATGCTCAGCGAAGACCCAATCCAGCGCCTGCGCCTGACCGAGCGGCTGGGGCACCTGCCGCCCAATTCAGTGGTGCATTGACCTAGGGGGCGTTCTCAATTAGTTTCCCCGCCGCGTTGTCGCCTTAAAGCGGGCCAGGCAAGGCGCAGGCCGCAGGGAATGGTTGTTCCCTTTCCAAGGCCTGCAACGCAGGCTGGCCCGCTTTAAGGCACAACCCGAAGGGCCGGGCCTGCTGTTGTGCAGGGCTGCGTTGCTCGAAGCTTATTTGGAATGACCAAACCACGCTTCTCGCGCCTTGCCCTGCACAACAGCAGACCCGGCGCGACGGGGAAACTAATTGAGAACGCCCCCTAGGTGCGATTGAGAATATCGCCAGGCACTGGCGTTTTTAGCGTAGTGGAGCCCGGCGCCCGCACCCGAATAATCAACAGCGCCGCAATCACCGCCGGAATCGCACAGAAGAAGAAAATCTGCTCCACCGGTATATGCATCGCCAGCAACATACTGCCGAACAGCGGCCCCAGGATTGATCCAAAACGCCCTACCCCCAACGCCCAGCCTGTGCCGGTGGCGCGCACCTGCGCCGGGTAGAAATTGCTCGCAAAGGCATTGAGGGTCAGTTGCCCGCCGATGATGCAAAACCCGGCGGCGAACACGCAGGCCACCAGGTAACGGGGATTGTCGTGGTTCAAGCCCAGCAGGATAGTGCACAACGCAGCCGCCGCCAGCACTCCGGACAACAGTCGCACCTTGCTTTTCAGGCGGTCGGCAAACCAGGCCATGAGGATGGCGCCCAAGGTGCCGGCAAACAGGAACATGGACGTGACCAGGTTGGCTTCGTTTAGCGCCAGGCCGCTTTCGAGCAACAGCGATGGCAACCAGCTGATCATGAAATACAGCAAAATCAGGCTGACAAAAAAGGTCGCCCAGATCAGCAGCGTCGGGCGCGCGTAGCCGTTGCGAAACAGCTCCACCACCGTCAGTTTGCTGCCTTGTTCCTGCAGGTTTTCAGCTTCGGTCGCGGGCGGCGGTTGCCAGTCGGGCAGCATCCGCGCCGTGACTTTGCGCAAACGCAGATACGGCGGGGCATCGCGCAACAGGCGTGGCAAGGATTCGGGCAACAGCCACACCAGGAACGGGAACAGCAGCAACGGCGTTACCCCACCAGCCAGGAACACCGCCTGCCAACCAAAGCTGTCGATAAACCCGGCCGCCACAAAGCCGCCTGCCGCGCCGCCGAACGAAAAGCCGCAGGCCGCCAGGGTCACCATCAAGGTGCGCATGCGCGGCGGCGAATATTCAGACATCAATGCCATGGCACTGGGCATTGCGCCTCCCATGCCGATGCCGCAGATAAACCGCGCCGCCATCAGTGTGGTGAGGGAATTGGCAAACACCATCAGTACGGTCAGGCTGGCGTAGATCAGCACACAGGCCAACAGGATGCGCCGCACGCCGAAACGATCCGCCAGCGGTGTCACCAGCAGCGAGCCGAGGGTCAACCCGAGCAGGTTGGCGCTGAACACCGGCCCAAACGCAGCTTTTTCCAGGCCCCAATCCTGAGCCAGCGCCGGCACTACATAGCCCAGCACCTGGGCGTCGTAGCCATCGGTGACCAGCAGCAACGCCAGCAACACGAGAATCAACCACTGGTAGCGCGACACCGGACGGGCGTCGAGTGCCGCGCGAAAGCTGGCAATCTGATTGTGCATCGCAAGGTACCTTTATTTTTTATTAGGTTGGCACGATCAAAGGTGGGAGGGGCTTGCTCCCGATAGCGATGTGTCAGCTAAAAAAGTGTCGGCTGGTACATCGCTATCGGGAGCAAGTCGAATCGTCGCACCGCCCCTCCCACAGGGTTCTACGGTGTGTCAGGTTGATTGGCGGGGTGGGCCTGTACGAAGGCCGGATGCTGCGCCGCCAACGCTGCCACTCGCCCAATGCGCGGGTAAGCCACCAGCGGCACCTTGAAACGTTCGGCCGCATACAGCTGTGGAATCAGAAATGCATCCGCCATGCCTGGCTGCTCGCCAAAGCAGAAGCCCTTATCTCCAATCAACTGCTCCACCGCACCCAGCCCCTGGCTGACCCAATGGGCGATCCATTCAAGCAACTGCGCTTCATCGTGCCCCCACTGACGCAACAGGTTCTGCGTGCTGGAGTTGTGCAACGGGTGGATATCGCAGGCGATGATCGACGCTACCGCCCGTTCATGGGCACGGGCTGCCGGATCGCTGGAGAGCAGTGGCACCTGTGGATAACGCTCCTCCAGGTATTCGATGATCGCCTGTGACTGGATCAACGTCTCCCCTTGATCAGTACGCAACGCCGGTACACGTCCTTGAGGGTTGATCGCCAGGTACTCGGGCTGGTGGTTGGCGCCGCCTGCCGGGACCAGCAGGTTGACTGGCAGCGCGGTGAAATCCAGGCCCTTGAGCGCCAGGGCAATACGTACCCGATACGACGCGGTGGAACGGTAGTAAGTATAGAGTTCCATGACCCTGCCCTCTTAACGTGCCGCAACCACAGTACCGCGGCATTCACCGAAGCCGATGCTGGCAAAACCTTCGCGGCGGCAACGGCCACGCAGGATGATTTCGTCGCCGTCTTCAAGGAATTTACGTACCTCGCCCGAGGCCAATTCAATCGGTTTCTTGCCGCCTTCGGTAATTTCCAACAGGCTGCCGAACTGCCCCGGCTGCGGCCCGGACAAGGTGCCTGAACCAAACAGGTCGCCGGCCTGTAACTGGCAACCGTTGACGCTGTGGTGCGCAACCATTTGCGCCACTGTCCAGTACATATGCTCGGTATTGCTCAAGGTCAGGCGATGGGCGGGCAGGTTCTGCTCGCGCATTGAGGCGGTGGTGAGCAGCACTTCCAGCTCGATATCAAAGGCGCCCGCGTTCTGATCACGTTTATCCAGCAGATACGGCAGCGGTTGCGGGTCGCCCTCGGGCCGCGCCGGTTGCGCTTTGCGAAAGGGCTCCAGCGCTTCGGCGGTCACCACCCATGGCGAAATACTGGTGATAAAGCTTTTCGACAGGAACGGGCCCAGCGGCTGGTATTCCCAGGCCTGGATATCTCGCGCCGACCAGTCATTGAGCAGGCAGAAACCGGCGATATGCTCGGCCGCATCGCCGATGGCAATCGCTTCGCCCATGGCATTGCCCTGGCCGATCCAGATGCCCAGCTCCAGTTCGTAGTCCAGGCGTGCGCAGGGGCCGAACGTCGGTTCGGACTGGCCGGCCGGCAGTGTCTGGCCTTTGGGGCGCCGGACCTGCGTGCCCGACGGGCGAATGGTCGACGCACGGCCGTGGTAACCAATCGGCACGTACTTGTAGTTGGGCAACAGGGGGTTATCCGGGCGAAACAGTTTGCCGACGTTCTGCGCGTGCTCGATGCCGACGTAGAAGTCGGTGTAGTCATTGATCTTCGCCGGCAAGTGCATCTGGCAATCGGCGGCGTGGTGCAGCACCTGCGCTTCGCGCTGTTGCAGCTGGCTGCCTTCGGCCAGCAGCTCCAGCAGGCGCTCGCGTAACGCCACGCGTGGCCCACGGCCAAGTTCAAAAAAAGCGTTCAATTGGCCACCCGCTGTTGCCTCAACGGCACGCCGGGCAGCACCGTCAAACTCATCCAGCGCGGCGTGCAGGTCGAGGACCATATCGCCGATCGCCACGCCACAGCGCGGGGCCGAGCCGTTGATACTGAACACGCCCAGGGGCAGGTTCTGCAGGGGGAAATCCACGTGACCGTTGGCCGAGGCCACCCAGCTGCGGGTCTGCGTTGGTTGCGTCATGGGCTATCTCCGATTCGGGTTGAAGGTGGCGGGCAGTGAGGCCCAGCACGCGTCGTAAGCAGGTTGCAGCTGCGGGCACTCCAGAGCGAACTGGGTCGGGCGCAGCACTTGGCTGGTCTCGAACATGAAGGCCATGGTGTTATCGATCTTGTACGGCGCCAGGTCCGCATTGATGGCCTTGGTGCAGGTCTCGCCATCCGGGCCATGGGCGCTCATGCAGCTGTGCAGCGACGCGCCGCCGGGCAGGAAGCCTTCGGCCTTGGCATCGTAGGCGCCCTGGATCAGGCCCATGTATTCGTTCATCAGGTTGCGATGGAACCATGGCGGACGGAAGGTATTCTCGGCCACCATCCAGCGCGGCGGGAAGATCACGAAGTCGAGGTTGGCCAGGCCATGCACGCTGGTAGGTGAGGTCAGCACGGTGAAGATCGACGGATCCGGATGATCGAAACTCACCGTGCCGATAGTGTTGAAACGACGCAGGTCGTATTTGTACGGTACGTTGTTGCCGTGCCAGGCGACCACGTTGAGTGGTGAATGGTCCAACTCGCAGGCCCACAGTTCACCAAGGAATTTCTGTACCAGCGTGGTCGGTTGCTTGAGGTCTTCGTAGCGGGCCACTGGCGTGAGGAAGTCACGCGGGTTAGCCAGGCCATTACTGCCGATGGGGCCCAGGTCGGGCAGGCGCAGCGGGGCGCCGTGGTTCTCGGCAACATAACCGCGTGCGTGTGCATCCAGCAGTTCGATACGGAATTTGAGGCCACGGGGCAGCACGACAATTTCCAGCGGCTCGACGTCCAGCGCGCCCAGTTCGGTGGCGATGCGCAGGCGGCCCTGCTCCGGCACGATCAGCAGTTCGCCGTCGGCATTGAAGAACACGCGCTCCATGGAACGATTGGCGCGGTAGGTGTAGATGCTGATGCCCGAAGGTTTTTCCGACCCCGAGTTGGCCACCATGCCGACCAGTCCATCGATAAAGTCCGTCGGCTCACTCGGAATATCCAGCGGGTTCCAGCGCAGACGATTGGGCGTCACTGCGCCCAAGGGTCCACCGGCCAATTGCTGCGCAAGCTTGATGAACGCCGGGTGATTGGCCGACGGCTGGATGCGGTACAGCCAGGTGCGCCGGGCTTCGCTGCGCGACATGGTGAAGGCCGTGCCGGAAAACAGTTCGGTATACAGCCCGTAGGGGGCCTTCTGCGGCGAGTTCTGGCCGACGGGCAATGCGCCAGGCAAGGCTTCGCTGGCGAATTCGTTGCCGAAACCCGAAAGGTATTCGAGGGTCATGGATCATCCTCTGGGGGTCAGTTGTATTTATCGTAATCCAGTTACGCATAACGTAATTTGATCACTGTTGACCGTCAAGCTATAAAGACGCCCATTCATCTTTCGGATTCTCGCCCTTCCATGGAAAAGCCCCGCGACACCGGTAAACAGAAAGTCCGTTCGGCGGAAGTCGGCACCGATATTCTCAAGGCTCTGGCCGAATTGTCCCCGGCCACCTCGCTGTCACGTCTGGCCGAACATGTGCAGATGCCGGCGAGCAAGGTCCACCGCTATTTGCAGGCGCTGATTGCCTCCGGATTTGCCGAGCAGAACACCGCCACCAACCATTACGGCCTGGGCCGGGAGGCGTTGCGCGTGGGGCTGGCGGCACTGGGCAGCATGGATGTGTTGAAAGTCGGCGCCATGCCCCTGGCCGAGCTGCGCGATGAATTGAATGAAACCTGCTTTCTGGCGGTGTGGGGCAACCAGGGCGCGACCGTGGTACAGATCGAGCCGGCAGTGCGCGCCGTTACTGTGGTGACGCAGTTGGGCTCAGTGCTGCCGCTGCTCAGTTCGTCCACCGGGCTGGTGTTCAGCGCTTACCTGCCGTCACGGGAAACGGTGGAACTGCGCGAACGCGAGGTTCAAGCCGGCACCGCTCATACCTTGGCAGACGATCAGGCCTATGCCAGCGTGTGCGAACAAATCCGCAGCCGTGGCCTGCACTTTGTGCATGGCCTGCTGATGCCCGGCGTGGATGCGTTGTCGGCGCCGGTGTTCAATGCGGTCGGGCAAGTGGCGGCAGTGATGACCGTGGTCGGCCCGACCTCACTGTTCCATGCCGATGAAGATGGCCCGGCGGCGCAGCACCTGCTGGCGGCGACCCGGGCCGTGAGTTGGCGCATGGGCTATCAGCCCTGAATCAATCGTCGTTGCGCGACAGCGCCACTGCCACGCGATCCTCCAACGCCTTGACCTGCGCGCCGGCCACCACGTAGTTGTTGGTCAGCATCGCGAACACCAGCTTGCGCCCGCCGGCGTCGGTGATGTAACCACTCAATGACGACACGCCGCCCATGGAGCCGGTCTTGGCGTGCAGGTTGTTCTGCGCCTGCGTGTCGCGCAGACGGTAGCGCAGGCTGCCGCCGGTCATGCGGTCGGTGTTGCCGGCAATCGGCAGCGCGTTGTACCAGGTGTCGAACCACGGCTGTTTGCTGGCGGCCAGTAGCAGGTCGGTGAGGGTTTGCGACGACACCAGATTGCGCCGCGAGAGGCCGGAGCCGTCGACCTGACTGAACGTGCTGGTGTCCAGCCCCTGACGCTTGAGAAACCCGGCCACCGCCACGGCGCCCGCCGCTGCCGTGCCGCTATTAGCGGTCTGGCGCCCCATAGCCTTGAGCAAGGCTTCGGACATGTTGTTGTTCGAGAGCTTGAGCAACGGCGTGATCAACTCCTGTAACGGTGCCGATTGGTGCTCGGCCAGCACCGTCACTGCAGCCGGGCTTGCCCCACCCATCACTCGACGCCCCAATACGGTGATGCCCTGTTGCGCCAAGGCCTGTTCGAACAGATTGGCCACCAGTTGCGTTGGCTCCCAGACGCTGACCAATTGCTGGCTCTGCCGCCCCGGCGCCACTGCGCCGCTGAGCTGCAACAGGTTGGTGCCATGGCGACGGTTGATCCCATAGCTGTTGCCCGGCCCACTGATGGCGCGGTTGCTCAGTTGCAGGTAATCGGTGGGCGGAAAAATCTCGACACTTACCGGCGAGCCGGCCCGCAGCGCAGCCTTCGCGGTGACCAGTACGCTGCCTGCATCGAAATCCGAATCAGGCGACACGGTCAGCGCTGAAATCTGCGCGCCGTAGTAGGTGGTTTCGTCATCGTGAGACCAGTCGACACCCAGCCGCTCAGCGTCGAACCAGGTGTCATCGAACACCAGGTCGCCCTGCACCTGGCGCACGCCCTGGCTGGCCAATTGCGCGGCCAGGGCCTGGTAATCGGCAAACTGAACGGTCGGGTCGCCGAGGCCACGCAGGTACAGGTTGCCGGTCAAACGGTCGCCCTGGCGTATGCCATTGCTCAGCAGTTGGGTGGCGAAGCGGTATTGCGGCCCCAGCACGTCCATGGCCGCGGCTGTGGTCAACAGCTTGAGGTTGGACGCGGGCACCAACAGGGTGCGCGGGTTTTGCTGATACAGCGTGGAGCCCGTGCGGGCGTCACGTACCATCAGCGAGACCGTAGCGCCTTGCAGCGCCGGATCGCTCAACAGTTTATCCAGGGTTGCCGGCGTGGAAGTTTGGGAGACGCTGGCGCAGCCGCCCAGTAAAAAACTCAAACCGACCAGCAGGGTGCCGGTGCGTAACCATTTTACAAAGTGCATCGTTGCGTTTTCCATAAGCATGCAATGGCGGCAACGCTAACAGCTCGCTATCAATGTGGCGACCGCTTTCCTGTGGGAGCTGGCTTGCCTGCGATGCAGACAACTCGGTGTATCAGGCAAACCCAGTCGATGCCATCGCAGGCAAGCCAGCTCCCACAGATAAATGAATCAGAAGGTCAAGGTGCTGGATACCGACACCTGCCGCGCATCGCCCATGGACACAAACTGCGTATTCACCGATGAGGTGTAGTAAGTACGATCGAACAGGTTCTTCACATTGAGCTGGAACTTGACCTTCTGCCCTTCAAGCCGGGTGTCATAGCTGGCGAACACATCGGCCACGGTGTAGCTGGGCAGTTCGAAACTGTTGGCCGCGTCCCCTGCCCGCTCGCCGACATAACGCGCCCCGGCGCCGACACGCAGTTGATCGCCGCCCAGGACACTGCCGAAGTCATACACCGCCGACAACGAGCCGGTGCTTTTTGCCACATTCTGCAGGCGATTGCCTTTGAGCTTAGGGTCTTCGGTAACCTCGGCATCGGTATAGGCATAGCTGCCAATCAGGCTCCACTTATCCGTCAGTTGGCCGCTGGCATCCAGCTCCAGACCGCGAGAGCGCACCTTGCCGGCCACGCTGTACTCCGAGGTCAGGCCCTCGCCTACCTGCACCAACACGTTGCGTTTATCGATCGTGAACAGCGCGGCACTGGCGGTGATGCGCCCCGGCAGGTCGAACTTGGTACCCAGCTCCCAGGCTTTGGATTCTTCCGGCTGCAAACTGCCACTCAACACGGTTTTATTGGCCAGCGGCGCGATGGTGGAGTTGGGTTTGAACGACTCGGTATAACTGCCGTAGAACGACAATTGATCAGTGTAGCGATACACCAGCCCGGCCCGTGGTACCCACTTCTGGCCATTGCCGTCGGTGTTGGCGGTGAACGGCACGCCTTTGCCGGCGTATTGATCGTACATCTGGTAGCGCGCACCGCCGACCAGGATCCATTGATCGTTGAGGTGGATGGCATCCTGGAAGAACAGCGAATCGCTGCGCAGCAGATCGGTCTGGTTGCTGTCCGGCGCGCTGACTTTGGAACCGGCGACTTCATTGCCGTATACCGGGTTGTTGTAATCGAAGGTGCCTCGCGGCGCCTGGCGGATCAGGTCGGCACGGTAGATCTTGCGGTACTCATCGTCCAGGCCGAACACCAGATCGTGCTGCATACCTGCAACATCGACCCTGCCTTCGAGGCTGGCGGTGGCGAAGCGGTCGGTGGTCAACGCGCCCTGGGTACCGTCCATGTTACGGGTCAGGGTGCCGTTGGTGTTGACCTTGACCACGCGCACCTGGCTGGCGTCATAGGTTTCGCGATTCCAGCTGTAGCCGAAGTGAGCTTTCCAGTCGTCGTTCAGATCATGATCGACGGTCAGGCGGTACAGATCGGAGCGACCTTCCATGTTGTTGAACGGTTCATCCAGACGCCGGGTGGCGGGGATGTTCAGCGGGTGGTTGGTCTTGGGATCGATGGCGGTGCCACGGTCGAACGGCGCGAGAAATTCGCGGTGTTCATAGGCCAGTACCACTTGGGTGGTATCGCCGTACCAGGCCAGGGACGGCGCCACCAGGGTCTCGCGATGGGTGCCGTAGTTACGCCAGTAATCTTCGTCTTCATGATCGACAATCAGGCGATAAGCCAGGCCGCTGTCGCCGAGGGGGCCGGTGGTGTCGAGGTTGCCGCCGCTGCCGTTCTTGCCGCTGCCGAAGGTCGAGCCGCGCGCGGTCAGGGAGGTGGACTGCATCAGCTCAGGCTTTTTGCTGACGATATTGACCACGCCGCCCGGGTCCTGGATGCCATACAACAGCGAGGATGGGCCCTTGAGCACTTCAATACGCTCGGCGGTAGCGTTCATGGCACGGCCCTGCACCACCGGCATACCGTCCTTCATGATCGAGCCGTTACGGTTGTCGCCAAAACCACGCAACATCACCGCGTCCTGAGTACTGCCGAGGGTGTTGGACTGGGTGATGCCGCTGATATTGCCCAGGGCGTCATCCAGGTTGCGCGGTTGCTGGTCGCGCAGCACCTGGGCCGGCACCACGTTGACGGTTTGCGGGGTTTCCAGCAGCAACCCATGGGAGCGCATCACCGAACTGGTGGGCGGCGGCTGATAGCTGGTGCTGTCCTGCGTCGGGTTGGCCGCGCTGATGGTGGTGGCGCCAAGGTTGACCGCGCCGTCGCTGGGCAGCGGCTCCAGGGCCAGGGTGCGGGCGTCGATCTGGCGGAAGGTGAAACCTGTATTGCTCAGCAGACGTTGCAGGGCCTGGGTCGCGCTCATCTGCCCACTGAGCGCCGGGGCATTGAGGCCATAAGGCGCTTCATCGGTGTAGATCACACTGATGCCTGTGACACGGCTGAACTCGCTCAGGGCCTGGGGCAGTGGTTTGGCTGCCAGGGCAAAATTGAACTGGGCGCTTTGCTGCTCCTGCGCACGCGCAACGCTCAAAGGCAGCAACGCCAGCCCTGACACCGCCAAGACCGAGGCTCCCAGCCACTGTTTTACCCAACCACCCGCCGTTGACTTCATGCTGTGAGAACCCGTGTAGAAAACGCTGTTAATGCGAATAGATCGCAGTTTCATGCACTACACGGATGGGCCGGGGATTTACCTCACATGAATCAGTAAATAATTTCGATCATTGCTTGCCACTCGTCGCGAGACACTCCTTGGCACTCTTCTTCAGCTTCTTGATCAGCCGCTCCTGGCGCAACGCCTCACCCTTGCTCGCGCATTGTTCGGTGTACACCAACGCCACCGCCGGGCTGGACAAGAAAAACCGCGCGCCCTTGCCGCTTTGGTGGCAGGCAAAGCGGCGCACCGGGTCATTGCTGATGCCGCAATACAACGAGCCATTGGCGGCACGCACCAGGTAGACGAACCAGGGTTTGGGTTCTACAGGATCAGTCACAGGGCAATTTCGGCAAACCAGAGGAGCGCCAATCTTATCAACGACCGGCCTGGAATGCCTTCAAGCCTTTAAGCGCCTGGGCCCGCACCGCATTTTTCAGCGCCGGCGACCAGCCCAACAGCAGCCCTTTCAAGCCCAGCGCCTGGCGCGACCATCGCCACAGGTCGAAGTGATCGTGGTGCTCGCAGATCTTGCCGTCGCGAAACACAAAGCGCGCACCGATGTCGTTAACCACCGTATTGCCCGTGGCACTGAACAGGTACGTCGCCACCCAGTGCGCGCTGCCTGTGCTGTCATCACTGCGCACGTGGTCGAAGGTCAGGGAGAAATCCTTGGCCCGCGTGGTGAGCATTCGCCACATATCCCCCGCGTCGCGCCCGCGCAACTCGCCGAAGGCCGGGTCGCTGAACACCACGTCTTCGGTGTAGCAGGCGGCCATGGCTTCGGCATCCAGGCGCTGGAAGGCACTGTAGAACGCGGTGATCAGGGCGTTATGGGCATCACTCATGGGCAGGCTCCGCAGGTTTCGAAAGAATAAGCGCACGATAGGCTGCCCACACCGCGCTGGCTACTGACATTCGCCAGGCAAATGCAGGAGCCTACGGCACCATCCCAGTGCTGCGAGCGTAGGCGAACAGGTCTACATCGGTTGAGATACTCAGCCGCTGCATAGCCGTGCTTTTCTGCTTACTGATGGTAGAGATACTGCGGTTGACCTGTGCCGCAATCTGGCTGACGGTCATGCCGCTGGCCAACATGCGCACCACCTCGCGCTCCTTGCAGGACAATTGCGGCACCTGGGACTGATCGCCCGTACCCGCCTCTACCATTTGCATCCGCAGGGATTCACTGGCGAACGTCTGGCCGGCACACACAGCCTTGATCGCCTGGGGCAGCTCCTTGGCCGAAGCACTTTTGGCCACCACGGCCTTGGCACCATGGGCGAAGGAAGCACGCAGGGTGGCGACGCTGGCGAACATGGTCACCAGAATCACCGGCAACTGCGGATATTGGCGGTGCAACAGGCTCAACAGCCCGTAGCCGTCGGCCTGCTGGCCGCCTGGCATGGCAAAGTCTGTGACGAGCACGTCACACGGGGTTGTCCTCAACAGTTCGAGCAACTGATCGGGGCCGTCGGCTTCCGCGACCACTTTGCACCGGCCATGCGCCTCAATCACGACTTTCTGCCCGATACGCACAATAGGGTGATCGTCAGCAATAATTACTCGAAGCATAGATTCCCACGAATGATGGCAAACTGAATCCGCGCAAAATACCCCCGCTGGCGCTCATCAACAACCGCTAACAAAGTGCTGCTGGCAGTCACGCTCAATGTTCAGTAGCTCATACTTTTTTGCCTACAAAACAATAAGAAAATACCTACAGCAAAGACAAGATCAACGGATTGCAAAACGCTCTGCGCCAACACTACCTCTCAGACTTCAGAGAGGTACTCGAGATAGACGAACAAGCGTGCCAGGAAAAACTCCAATTGCACCTTGTGCGCAGCAACACCCTGGGACTGGACCTGTTCGATCAGCTTCACGGCGCTGGCTTCAAGGCCAGTACCGCCCAAAAACACCAGGCTGCCCACCAATCGATGGAGGCGCTCAGCCGTCAGTGACGAGTTCAACGTCAAGCAGGCATGGCGCAACACGCGGTGGTCTTCCCAGGCCTCGAACAACAGGGTTTCCAACAATTGATCGACGATACGCTCGCTGCCAAACATGGCGACCAACGTGGCACGGGTTGGCCAGCCGGCGAGCGGCGCAACAGCCTTCTGGACGACATACGCGTCATCCACGCCCGGCAGCCAGCGTGCCAAAACGGCGTGCAGCTGTTCAAGGGTCAATGGCTTGAGCAGCCAGGCATCCATGCCGGCGTCGCGGCAACGCTGGGGGCTGTCGTTTTGCAGGTTGGCGGTCAAGGCAATGATCGGCACTCGCCTCTGCCCGTTGTCGCACTCATGCTGGCGAATAGCGCGAGCCATGCTGTAGCCGTCCATGAACGGCATCTGGCAATCACTGATCACCAAGTCGAAGGGCCGGCTGGCAAAGGCCGCCAGCCCGACGTACCCATCGTCGGCCAATTCGTATCCCAACCCCAGTTTCTGCAGCAAACAACCCAGCAACAGGCGGTAGGCTGAATGGTCTTCCACCACCAGCACGCTCAACTGCTGCCAATGAAGCGGGGGGGCACCTTGCGGCTTCAATTTGCGGTTCGCTCCTGCTGTTGAACCTACCAGCGAACCCATCAGTACCTCTATCGTGACTATTGATCCGGCAGTAATCTCCGGCACTGGTGCAATAGCCCTCGAGACCTCTCATGTAGCAAATACCCATTCAGGGGATATCTATAATCTTTTGAGCCTGACCGAGTCGATACAACAACTACGAAAAGCACCACCGCCCCCCTCTCCCGGCACGTCCTTCGCCCCCCCCCGCCAATGTCGTATTAGTTGTATTTCCCCCGCGCGCCCCCCTCGCTAGATTGTGCCCACCCCAAAGAGGGACGACTTGCCACTCCCCGGCAAGCGCAAAAAAATCGAGATCGCCTCCAGGCAACCACCCGCCCACACACGACCGGGCGTTGCCCTGGCGTGCCTCAATCTGCCAGCTTGTAATGGAACAATTTGAAATGAAGACCTCTGTATCCCTACTGAGCAGTGCCCTGCTGCTCGCTATAACGTCATCCGCTTTCGCCGCCAGCAGCGTCGACCTGACTGTCAAAGGGTTGATCACGCCCAGCGCCTGCACACCCAACCTGCCGGGTGACGTCGATCTTGGAAAAATCGCCGCAAAAGATCTGAATCAAGACAGCTATACGCCGCTTGAGAAAAAGACCCTGCAACTGAGCGTCAATTGCGACGCGGCGACGCTGTTTGCAATCCATCCCGTCGACAATCGAGCCGGTTCCGCCGCGTCCGGCTTCGCCTTTGGCCTGGGCTTGATCAACGAAACCCAGAAGCTCGGCCTGTATCAGTTGACGTTCAGCAACCCCGTCACTGAAACACCATCCACCCTGATTGCAATGTACAACTCCGAGGGCCGATGGACAGACCTCCTTACGGATGAGGCCATTGCCCCCAACGATCTGGTGGCGCTGGGCAGCCGCGGTGAGAACGGTTGGGCCCCCCACCCGATCAAAGACGCGCTCATGGATATGACGCTGCACACCTTGATTGCACCTGCAAGAAACCTGACCTTGACTAGCGAAGTGGCAATCGACGGCTCCGCGACCTTTGAAGTGAAGTACCTGTAAATGGACGTTTCCCAGATGAAGCCCCGCCTGCCCCTGTTGAGCGGCGCGCTGTTGCTCACCATGACGTCATCCGCTTTCGCTGCCAGCTCCGTGGACCTGACCGTCAAGGGCTTGATCACACCGAGTGCCTGCACCCCGAACCTGCCAGGGGCTGTGGACTATGGAAAAGTCGCAGCAAAAGATCTGAACCTCGACAGCCATACCTGGCTTGAGGACCAGACATTACAACTGAGCGTGAATTGCGAGGCGGCGACGCTGTTTGCCATCAAGCCCATCGACAACCGAGCCGGCTCCTCAACGTTTGGCGCCTACGGCCTGGGTGTAGCCAACGGCACAGAAAAGCTCGGCGGGTACCAACTGATGTTCAGTAACCCCGTCGCCGAAACACCTTCGACCTTGCTCTACCAGTACGAACAGCGCCCCTGGGCGCCGCTCTATCCGGAGGACCCGCTGCAAGACGATATGTTGGTGGCCCTGGGCAGCCGTGCCGATTCCGGCTGGGCCCCGCACCCCGTGCAGAACGCGCTCATGGACATCACCGTGCGCACTGCCATTGCACCCGCCAACGGCTTGAGCCTGGCCAACGAAGTGGCGCTGGACGGCTCCGCAACTTTTGAAGTTCTGTACCTGTAACCCATCATCTTCGTACTAAGGAAGGTTCAAACGATGACTTACTTAAGAGCCACGCCCCTGGCCGTCCTATTGTTGACCATCTCGCCTCTCACACTGGCCGCCAGCAGCCTGGACCTCACCGTCAAAGGCATCATCACGCCAAGCGCCTGCGCGCCAGAGGTCTCCGGCGGTGGCAATGTCGACTTCGGCAAGGTGTCGGTCAAGGATCTCAATAGCGACACCTACACCGACCTGCCCCGAGAAACCATGCTCTTGAGCGTGCATTGCGAAGGGCCGACGTTTTTTACCCTGAACACCATCGACAACCGCGCCGGCACCACCGCCAGCCACTTCAGCTGGCACGGCCTGGGCATGACCCCCAACGATGAAAAAGTCGGTGATGCCGGGCTTGGCCTCTACCAGCCGGTGGCCGACGACGTGCCGGTACGCACCATCGTCTCAAGGGATGGCGGCGCAACCTGGATGCCCTCCGTGATGCTCAGCCACACCGTGCTGACAGCGGTCGCCAACAACGACGGCGTGGTACCGATTGCGATCCAGAAGCTGGAGGCCGAGATCCGCCTGATCACTCACATCGCGCCCGCCAGCAACCTGACACTGACCGACGATGTGCCTATCGACGGTCACGCCACCGTGCAAGTCAATTACCTCTAAGGATAAGGAGACCCGATGAATATTCGATTGACCACGCTGGCCGCCAGCGTACTTCTGCTCAACTCAGCCACTGCCTTCGCTGCCTCCAGCGTCGACCTGACCGTCAAGGGGCTGATCGTGCCCAGCGCCTGTATACCCAGCCTGTCCGGTGGAGGTGTGATCGACCATGGCAAGATTTCCGCTAAAGATCTGAAACCTGACAACCCGACAGTCATTGGCAACCATACCCTGATCCTGGCCGTCAATTGCGATGCGCCGATCCAATTCGCCCTGCACTCGATCGATAACCGTGCATCCTCAGGTATCTCTTCGAGTTACGGCCTGGGCTTTATCAATGACACCCAGAAGCTGGGGGGATACAGCCTCACGCTTGCCAATCCACTGGCCGAGGATGGTGTAGTGGTGCAACCCATTGCATCGTCCGACCAAGGTAATACCTGGTTCAAAGAAAAGTTCTGGGATCCGGGCCTGTACATGTCGATCGCCGCAATGGATGACGACAGCCAGCCGCTACCTGTCAAAGACCTGCTGGTCGATCTGCAAGTGCAGACCTTCATCATGAGCACTGCCGGCATGGACCTCAGCAATGAGGTGACCATCGACGGCTCCGCCACCCTTGAAGTGAAGTACCTGTAACCCATGGCCGCCCACCCCTCGAACGCCGGCAGGCATGGGCTGCGCCTGGCGTTGCGCGTGCTCACGGCATGGGGGCGAAACGTGGCCATCGTGCTTGGCCTGGCCGCGATGACCGATACCCACGCAGCCTCGACCGTCGACCTCACGGTGACCGGCCGGGTGACACCGGATGCCTGCCACATCGATCTGATGAATGACGGCATCATCGAGCATGACAAGATCCCCGCACATAGCCTCAACGTAGACGAGTTCACCGTGCTGCCCAGCCAGCTACTCGAACTGCATGTGCTCTGCGCCAGGCCCATGCTGTTTGCCTTGGTAGGCATCGACAATCGCGCCGACTCCTCGCTGGCCCCCGACTTTTTCTACGGACTGGGCAGAAACATCCACGCCCCCGAGGAGCGTCTCGGCTCCGTAGCGTTGTCCTATCGCAACGTAGTGGGCGATGCGCAGCCCATGCAGGTATTGGCCTCCACCAACAACGGGGAAACCTGGTCACCGGACCCCAACGCCTATCCAAGATCCTATATGGCCTTTGCACTGCTGGGCGACCGTCAACCGGACTTCATCAGCCAACTGACCGCGGAGCTTCAGGTGGTCACCGCCATCAATTTTTCGCAGTACCTGACGCTGGACCAGGAAGTCCCCCTCGACGGCTCCATTGTCCTGGATTTGCGTTACCTCTGACCGATACCTTTTGGCCTAATGGAAAACCCGTCATGACGACGACATTCTCAAACACCGCTGTCGGCCTTATCGCCCTGCTGCTGATACTCGGCAATCAAGTCAAAGCCGACGGGATGGTACCGGACACCTCCGTGGTGATCGTGTTCGAAGCCGAAGGCGAAGCGGCAGTGTCGGTGACCAACACCGACAGCCAACTCGCGCTGCTGCATGTGACCTTGCAGGATATTCCGGAAGACACCGAGCCGCTGCTGGTGGTGACACCGCCGCTGTCGCGGGTCGAGGCGTCCAAATCCCAGTTGGTGCGCTTCATCCTGCAAAACCGGAAGCCGTTGCTCACCCAACGGCTTAAACGCGCAGTGTTCGAAGGCATGCCCCAAGGCCGTGCCGCGACCGCCGCCGGGCATGCCCGCGTGGGCGTGACCGTGCGCCAGAACTTGCCGGTGATCGTGCATCCCAGAGGCCTTGCCCCCAACCGCACGCCTTGGACCGACCTGACCTGGACCTTGCGCGACGGCCAGTTGCAAGTACGTAACGACACGCCCTATGTAGTACGCCTGGCGCAGGAACTGCTGCTGTTGCCCGGCAACGGCAGGGCGATGCTGCCGCGCACTTACGTGCTGCCCGGCGAAGCCCTGAGCGTGCCGGCCAGCGGCGGGCAGGCCAACACGGTCAGGTTGCAGCCGGCCACTGTGTACGGCTTTGCGGTGAAAGCCTACGACGCACCGATCACCCTCTGACTGAAAACCGCAGGCGTCGCACCCCTGACCGCCGCCTGAATAACGAAGTGACGGCTCATTGACCGTCACCAGAACGCCTGGGCACACGGGGCCCGCGCGTTCACTACTCGAGTACCTTGCGTGAAAACAGTATTGAGTTACCGTGACGGCGAAGCCGTGCCCGACATCCCTGCCAACTCGACCTTGCCGCTGGTGTTGCTGCTGTGCGCGCTGATGCCCGCCAAGGCATGGGCCGAAAACTCCAGCGCCTCCAGCTTCGACGCCCAGACCTTGCATCAACGCGGCATTGATCCACAGCTGGCCAGCCTGCTGCTGGCAGCACCGCGCTTCGCCACCGGGCAACACACGGTCAATCTGCGGGTCAATGGTCAGCGACGCGGCCGGCTGGATGTGACCTTCGATCAGCAAGGCAACCCGTGCTTCGACCGCGAATTGCTGGACGCCGCCAACCTGGTGATCCCGAATGAAACGGCAGGTTGTCACGATTTTCTTGCGCAATATCCGCAAACCCTGGTTGAACCGGACCCGGCGACGCTGACGGTGTCACTGGTGGTACCCACCGAGGCGCTGCGCCCCATACAGCAGGATATCTCGGGGTACGAAACCGGCGGGTTTGCCGGGCTGCTCAACTACGACCTCAGTGGTTTCTACAACCGCTTCGGCGATGACGCCAGCCGCTTTGGCTCGGCCAACACCGAGGTGGGGTTCAATGCCGGCGATTGGATCGTGCGCAGTCGCCAAGTACAGACCTGGCAGGATGGCCTGTCACGCAGCACCCACTTGCAAGCCTATGCCCAGCGCACCTTCGCCAGCCACCAGGCGGTGCTGCAGGCTGGGCAAATCAACCTGTATAACCCGGTACTGTCCGGCGCGCAGATTACCGGGGTGCAGGTGCTTACCGAGCAAGCCCTTCAAGAACAGGGCCAGGGTGCGCTGATCCAGGGCATTGCCAACAGCCCTGCCCAGGTGGAGGTACGACAGAACGGTGCGTTGATTCACTCCACCGTCGTGCCCGCAGGCCCCTTTACCCTGCCAGATGTACGTCGCTTGAATACGCGCTCGGACGTCGAGGTCACGGTCAAGGAAAGCGCCGGGGGTGAGCGGCGCTTCACCGTACCGGCGGCCATGCTCGGCCTTGGGTTGCCCGCACCGGGTTACTCCGTGGCCGCGGGCCGGGTGCGGAATGTGGGCGACGCCAAAGGCGAGGATCCGTGGGTGGTCAGTGGCGGCTGGACCGGTGCGCTGCACCCGCAGTTGACCTTGGGCACTGGTGTACTGGCAGCCAGCGAATACCGCTCGGTGGGCGCCAGCCTGGGCTGGTTGCCGTGGGTGGACAGCCAGATCCAACTGTCCACACAGCTGTCCAACACCCAGGCGTGGGAAAAGGTTTCGGGCGTACAGACCGACCTTTCCTGGTCCCAGCGCCTAGGCGAGCAGTGGTCGATCAGCGCCGCCAATTCCTGGCGCAGCATCGGCTATCGCGAACTTGAAGAAAGCACGTATGAGCGTGATGACAGCAACCGCGACGCCCGTTATCGCGACCAACAAAGCCTCAACCTGGGCTGGTCGCATCCGCTGCTGGGTGCGTTCAGCGCCGGGGTTGCGCGCTCGGCCAACTTCGCTGGCGACAGCAGCAGCCGTGCGCTGGCCTCTTGGGGCACGAGCATCGGCGCTGTGTCACTGTCGGCCAGTGCCGAGTGGCAAATGGGCGGTAGCCAGCAACAGGACAACGCGGTGTACCTCAATATCAGCGTGCCGTTGGGCGAAAGTCGCCGGCTACGTAGCTGGGTGCGCAATTCCGGCGGTGAGAACCGCACCGGCCTGGGCCTCACCGAACAGATCGACGACCAACTCAGCTATCGCGTCAGCGCCGAACACGACAGCAGCGACCATCAAGTGGAAACCACGCTGGGCGTCTCGGTACTGCCGCGTTACAGCCAGCTCGATTTCAGCTACAGCCGCGCTGATGCCGAACGCTCCAGTTATCAAGGCGGCGCTCGCGGCGGTGTGGTGATACATGGCGACGGCGTGACTTTTTCACCCTACCCGGTGCGCGACACCTTTGCCCTGGTGTCGGTCGGCGATATGAGTGGCATCAAGCTAAGTACCCCCAGCGGCGCGGTGTGGACCGACTGGCAAGGCCAGGCCGTGGTGCCGCAAGTCGCCGCCTACGGGCGCAGCCCAGTGGAAGTGCAGACACGTTCACTGCCGCGCAATGCCGACATCAACAATGGCCTGGCGATGATCTCGGCCGGACGCGGCGCCGTTGACCGAGTCGAATTTGGCATCAGCTTGACCCGTCGCATATTGCTCACCGTCAGCACCGACCAGGGTACACCTCTGCCTGCCGGAGCCTCAGTCAGCAGCGCCAGCGGCGAGTTCGTCACCTTGGTGCAGGACGCCAGCCAGGTGTTTCTACCCAACGTGCTGGACCAATCGACGCTGTGGATAACCACACCCGATGGCGGTCGATGCGAATTGCGTTACTCCCTGCCGGAAAAAGCCGACCCCACGGTGTACTTCGAAACTGCTCCCGCGCGTTGCCACGCGCCTTGAGGATCCCCGTCATGCCCTTCGCAACATGTATGCGCCAACTGTGCCTGTGGTTATTGATCGGCGGGGCCGGCACCGCCCACGCCTTGGAAGAATGCCAACTGAATGTCAGCGAATCCCTGATCGATTTCGGCTTGATGAGCCGCCTGGCACAAAGCGACAGTGCGCTGGAGCGCTTGCTTGGCGAGCGGCGCCTGAGCGTGACCATCAACTGTCCGCAAGCGCAAGATTTAAGCCTGTTCTATCGCGCACTGGCCGCTAGCCCGCAGCGCCTGCAATTTACCCCGCATGGCAGCTATGCCATCGAAGCCGGCAACGCCGTGCTCGATGGTCGCGCCGTAGAGTTGGGGCTGCTACCTGCTGCGGGCCAGGCGCCCGTGGCCAATGGCGCGGTGCTGGAATGGCGTTCCGGCCATGGCATCGCGCCGGTCGCACACGGTGCGGTGCTCAGGGGCAACACCCTGTCGTTGCAACTGACGCTGCGCGCCTGGGCCGACCCCGCTGCCACTCAAGTGCGCGACAACACCACCTGGGAAGTTTCCGGGATGTTGTACAGCGCACAAAACGGACGCTACCGGGAACTGACCGTGCGCGCGCACTTTGCGCCCATCGCCTGCCTGCCGACATTATCCGATCAGGGCGTAGTGGACTACGGCACCCTGTACGCCAAAGACCTAAACGCCACCACTGAAACACCGCTGCCCATTCGCACACTGCGCCTGAGTGTGACCTGCGATGCGCCGATCCGCTTTGCTCTGCGCATGAAAGACAACCGCGACGGTTCGGCCACGGGCGGTACCGATGAAACCGCTTATGGATTGGACCTGGATGCCAGTCGCAACAAAATCGGGCGATTTTACCTGACTATCGACCCGGCCGAATTCAGCGCCGACACCTTGCCCGCGCTGTACCGCACCGACTCCACCAGCAACGGCGTGGCGTGGAGCAGTTCCACCGCGCGGCAAATCCCCATGGCCGCCAACAGCCTGCTGGGGTTTACCGACACGACGGGCGTCACCACCGGCCCGGTGGCCATCCAGACCCTGACCGGCACGATGCGTCTCAAGTCTTACCTTGCCCCCATGCAAAGCCTGGATCTTCGCGAGGTGGTGCATATCAATGGTTCCGGCACTATCGAAATCGTCTACCCCTGACCCGTCACTGTGAGGAACTCGTCCCGTGAAAACCCGCCTCTTTACCAGTCTGTTGCTGTTGACCAGCACGCCCTCTGTGCTAGCCGCCTCGGCGGTGGACCTGAGTGTCAAAGGCTTGATCACTCCCTCCGCCTGCTTGCCGCAGTTCCCCGGCGGCGCCCTGATTGACTACGGCAAGATTGCCCAACAGGACTTGAACCTGGCGACCGCCACGCGCCTGCCCGTCAAGACCCTGACCGTCGGCATCGCCTGCACGGGCACGGTTCGCTTTGCCCTGCGCATGCGCGACAACCGCGACGGCTCGGCCATGGTCGACAGCGAGATTTACTACGGCCTGGGGTTCGATATCAGCGGCAATCGCCTGGGGGTCTACTCCATGACCTTCGACCCACGACAGACCCAGGCCGGCAACATTGCGCAGATCTACGGCACCGAGTCCACTACCGGGGGACTGGCGTGGCGCACGTCCAACCTCAACCCCATCGACATCGGCTCCAGGAGCTACCTGGGCTTTACCGATGTGGAGGGCAGTGTCAGCGGGCCCGCGGCCATCGGTTTAATGCTGAGCACCGTCACCGTGCAGACGGTGATCAATGCTCGACAAAACCTGGACCTGAGCGTGGACACCCCGCTCGATGGTTCGGCCACTCTGGAAGTGGTTTACCTCTAGAGCTTCTCGCTGGTGACCTGTACGTAGCGCGCACGACCGGCGCCCAGGCCCGCGACAATCGCGCCCAGGCCGATCACCGCGAAGATCCAGCCGATAGCCGCCCAGCCGCCGGTCCAGTCATGCACCAGGCCAACCGCAAACGGGCCCATTGACGCCAGGGTGTAACCGATACCCTGGGCCATGCTCGACAGGTTGGCGGCGACGTGAGCGTCACGCGAGCGCAGCACGATCAAAGTCAGCGCCAGGCTGAAGGTGCCGCCCTGCCCCAGGCCGAGCAGAATTGCCCAGCCCCATAAACCGTCCAGCGGCGCATACAGGCAACCGAACAGGCCACCGAGGGTCAGCAGCATCACCACCACAATCGCCAGGCGCTGGTCCTTGCCTCGGGTGGCCAACCACGGTGCGGCCAGGGAACTGAGCAGTTGCACGATGATGGAGCCTGAGAGCGCCAACCCGGCTTCGGTAGCACTCAGGCCACGTCCGATCAGGATTGACGGCAACCAGCCAAACACAATGTAGGCCAGGGACGATTGCAGGCCCATGTACAAAGTCACCTGCCAGGCGAGCGGGTCACGCAGCAAGCCTCTGACCCGGTAAGCCACCTGATGGGCACCGTGCTTTTGCCCCACTTGTGGCAACCAGAACAAGGCCGCCAGCAACGCCGGAATAACCCAAAAACCCAGACCGATGGCCCAGCTGTCTGCGAAATATTGGCTCAGGGGCACCGTGGCTCCCGCAGCCAACGCAGCCCCTAGACACAACGCCATGGTGTAGACGCCGGTCATGGCGCCCGCCTGCCTGGCAAAATCGCGCTTGACGATGCCCGGCAGCAACACGCCAATGATGCCGATACTCGCACCGGCAATCAGGCTGCCGGCGAACAGCCCCACTTCACCGAACGAACTGCGCAGGATAATCCCCGCGGCCAGGGTCAGCAGAATGCCCAGCACCACGCGCTCGGCGCCAAAACGTCTGGCCAGGATCGGCGCAGTGGGCGCGAACAGGCCCAGGCACAAGACCGGCAAAGTGGTCAGCAACCCGGCCTTCGCCGCAGATAACCCAAGGCTGCTGGAGACTTCAGCCAGCAGTGGCGACATGCTCGACAGCGCCGGCCGCAGGTTCAACGCCACCAGTACCAGGCCCAGCAGCAGGAGCCACGGGCGAACCACCCGCGGATGGGCCTGCTGAACGGCCTCGTCATCGGCTTCCGCGTCGATCAACAGTTCTTCGAGTTCAGTCGTACGTCTGGCTTCAAGGTTCATTGATCAACTGCCGGCAGAGGGATTTGGCACGTTCGGGGTCTTGATTTTCTACCGCGTCGAGCAAGGCGATATGCAGGTCGAGTACAGCCTGGCGACACGGTGAGATGTTCAGGGCCTGACGTAACAGGGCGCCGACGAGGCTATTCGCAGTTGCCTGCAAAGGCAACGCACCAGAGTGCCTGGGTAGCAAAAGAAGCAGTGGAGTGGCTATGCCAAGGTATTTGCGCGGTTTCACTCATATCGTCAACACGGAGCCAGAGGCGCTCATGGCTTGCTAGCCGACAAACAATAAACCCGGCACCAGGCCGGGTTTATGTGTTCAACCATCGATCAATGCAGTATCTGGCTCAAGAACAACTTGGTCCGGTCATTCTGCGGGTTGTCGAAGAAGTCATTCGGCGCCGCCTGCTCCACGATCTCGCCCTTGTCCATGAAGATCACGCGGTTGGCCACGGTGCGCGCAAAGCCCATTTCGTGAGTCACGCACAACATGGTCATGCCGTCTTCGGCCAGGCCAATCATGGTGTCCAGAACCTCTTTCACCATTTCCGGGTCGAGTGCCGAGGTCGGCTCGTCGAACAGCATGATTTTCGGTTTCATGCACAAGGCACGGGCGATGGCCACACGCTGTTGCTGGCCGCCGGACAGTTGCCCCGGAAACTTGTGGGCCTGCTCTGGAATGCGTACACGTTCAAGGTAGTGCATGGCAATTTCCTCGGCCTTGCGCTTGGGCATCTTGCGCACCCACATCGGCGCCAGCGTGCAGTTTTGCAGGATGGTCAGGTGTGGGAACAGATTGAAGTGCTGGAACACCATGCCCACTTCACGGCGGATCGCTTCGATCTGCTTGAGGTCGTTGGTCAACTCCACGCCATCGACCACGATGCGGCCTTGCTGGTGCTCTTCCAGGCGGTTGAGGCAGCGAATGGTGGTGGACTTGCCCGAGCCCGACGGCCCGCACAGCACAATACGCTCGCCCTGCTTGACGTTGAGATTGATGTCTTTCAACACGTGGAACTGGCCGTACCACTTGTTGACGCCCTGCATCTGAATAATGCCTTCAGGGCTCACCGGCTGTTTGATTGCTTGGCTCATTAAAACAACTCCTAACGCTTGTGGCCGGTGTCGAGCTTGCGTTCCAGATGCATGGAATAGCGCGACATACCAAAACAGAAAATCCAGAAAACCAGGGCGGCAAACACGTAGCCTTCAGTGGCCATGCCCAGCCATTTGGGGTCGGCGGCGGCTTGCTTGACGCTGTTGAGCAGGTCGAACAGGCCAATGATGATCACAAGGCTGGTGTCCTTGAACAGTGCGATGAACGTATTGACGATGCCCGGTATCACCATCTTCAAGGCTTGCGGCAAGATCACCAGGCCCATGCTGCGCCAGTAACCCAGGCCCATCGCCGCAGCCGCTTCGTATTGCCCCTTGGGGATCGCCTGCAAGCCACCGCGCACCACTTCAGCCACATAGGCCGACTGAAACAGAATCACGCCGATCAGGGCACGCAACAGCTTGTCGAAGTTCATGCCCTCGGGCAGAAACAACGGCAACATTACCGATGACATGAACAGCACCGTGATCAACGGCACGCCACGCCAGAACTCGATGAAGGTCACGCAAACCACCCGAATCGCCGGCATGTTCGAACGCCGTCCCAACGCCAGTACAATGCCCAACGGCAAGGCGCCGGCGATGCCCACCGTGGCGATCACCAGGGTCAGCATCAAGCCGCCCCATTGGCTGGTCGCCACGTTGCTCAGCCCGAACACGCCGCCATGCAGCAAGCAGTAGGCAATGATCGGGTACAGCAGCAAAAAGCCCAGGCCGTAGATCGCCTTGCGTGGAAAACGCGAGATGAACAACGGCGCCACGCCAATGATGGCCAGCCATACCGTCATGTCCACGCGCCAGCGCAGGTCCACGGGGTAATAGCCATACATGAACTGCCCGAAGCGCTGCTGGATGAACACCCAGCAGGCGCCCTCTTTGGTGCAATCGGCGCGCGTGGTGCCGACCCAGTTGGCGTCCAGAATCGCCCAATGCAGGATCGGCGGCACCACCAGGTACACCAGGTAGATCGCCAGCAAAGTCAGCAGCGTGTTAAGCCAGCTTGAGAACAGATTGGCGCGCATCCAGGCCACCGGCCCGAAGACTTTGTCCGGGGGTGGCATATCAGGTTTGAACGTATGCGTAGTCATGGGCGTTTCCTCACCGCTCGATCAGCGCAATGCGCTTGTTGTACCAGTTCATCAGCAGGGAAATGCTGATGCTGATCGCCAGGTACACGCTCATGGTGATGGCAATGACTTCGATGGCCTGGCCGGTCTGATTGAGCACCGTGCCGGCAAACAGCGAAACCATTTCCGGATAACCGATACCAGCGGCCAACGAGGAGTTTTTCGCCAGGTTCAGGTATTGGCTGGTCAACGGGGGAATGATCACGCGCAAGGCTTGCGGGATGATGACCTTGCGTAGCGTAGGCCCCGGGCGCAGGCCCAGCGAGCGTGCCGCTTCAGTCTGGCCATGGCTGACGGACTTGATGCCCGAACGCACGATCTCCGCAATGAAGGCCGCCGTGTACACGGTCAGGGCCAGGGTCAATGCCAGCAGTTCCGGAATCAGTACCCAGCCGCCGACGAAGTTGAAGCCGGCAAGCCTGGGCATTTCCCAATGCAGCGGTGCGCCGAAGGTCAACCCGCACAACGTCGGGATCACAATCAATAGCGCCAGGCCCGCCCAGAATTTATGGAACGGTACGCCTGTCGCTTCAAAGCGCTTGTTGGCCCAGCGGGTCATCAGCACGATAGCCACGATAGCGACCACCACACTGGCGACAAACGGCCAGAACCCATCGGCCGCCAGCGCCGCCGGCATGTTCAGGCCACGGCTGCTGACGAAGAACATGTCACCAAAGTTATGGCTGTTGCGCGGCCCCGGCATGGTCAGGAACACCGCGAAATACCAGAACAGAATCTGCAGCAGCGGCGGAATGTTGCGGAAAACTTCCACATAGACCGTCGCCAGCTTGTTGATCATCCAGTTGGGCGACAGGCGCGCCACGCCGATGATGAAACCGAGCAGGGTTGCCAGCACCACACCAATGACCGTCACCAGCAAGGTATTGAGCAAGCCGATCACAAACACCCGGGCGTAGCTGTCCGATTCGGTGTAGTCGATCAAATGCTGCGCGATGCCAAAGCCGGCACTGCGCTCAAGAAAGTCGAAGCCGGAGGTGATGCCCCGGTGTTGCAGGTTGGTCTGGGTGTTGTGAAACAGGTACCAGCCCAGCGAGACCACCGCCACAATGGTGATGATCTGGAAGAGCCACGCGCGCACTTTGGGATCGCTGAAGCTGAGCTTCTGCTTGGGTGCGCCGATGAGATTTTGCATGGAATGCCCCGCAAGGAATGGAACAGAACATCACCCGGCGGTTGGCCCACCGGGTGATAGAACCATCAGCGATCAGCGCACAGGAGGTGCGTACTGGATACCGCCGTTGTTCCACAGCGCGTTCAGGCCACGGTCGATTTCCAGCGGGGTGCTCTTGCCCAGGTTGCGCTCGAACATTTCGCCGTAGTTACCCACTTGCTTGACGATCTGTACGACCCAATCCTTCTTCACTTTCAGGTCCTTGCCGTATTCACCATCCGCTCCCAGCAGACGGGCGACGTCGGGGTTCTTGGTGGACTTGGCCTCAGCTTCAACGTTCTTCGACGTCACACCGGCCTCTTCGGCGTTGAGCATGGCGTAGCCCACCCAGCGCACGATGGCCAGCCACTCGTCGTCACCGTTACGCACCACCGGGCCCAGTGGTTCCTTGGAAATGGTTTCCGGCAGCACCACGTAGTCTTTCGGCGCCGCCAGCTTGCTGCGCTGGGCGAACAGTTGCGACTTGTCGGAAGTCAGCACGTCGCAACGCCCGGATTCCAGCGACTTGGCGCTTTCATCAGACGTGTCGAAGGTGATCGGGGTGTACTTGAGGTTGTTGGCGCGGAAGTAGTCGGAAACGTTCAGCTCAGTGGTAGTACCCGCCTGGATGCAGATGGTTGCACCGTCCAGTTCCTTGGCACTTTTCACGCCGAGCTTGTTGTTGACCAGAAAGCCGATGCCGTCGTAGTAGGTGATGAAGCCCGGGAATTTCAGGCCCATGCCCGCATCGCGGGAACTGGTCATGGTGGTGTTGCGCGACAGGATGTCGACTTCGCCCGATTGCAGCGCGGTGAAACGCTCCTTGGCGTTCAACTGGCTGAACTTGACCTTGGTGGCGTCACCAAAAACCGCAGCGGCCACGGCACGGCAGTAGTCAGCGTCAATCCCGAGGATCTTGCCGCTGGCATCCGGCACCGAGAAGCCCGGCAAGCCGTCACTTACGCCGCATTGCACAAAGCCTTTTTTCTGCACGGCATCCAGGGTGGCACCCGCCTGGGCTAAACCACTGACACCCAGTACAGCCGCCGCTGTGACGATGGCCAGGGTGGACTTCAATACCTTCATTACATACCTCCAGTTGCTCTTGTTGTGTCCAAGCTCCAACCTCAGCGCACCCTTATGAGGCGATATCGACCCGTGTTGGCTTTTTTTGGGGTCAAGCAGCATGAGGTTTTTGCGGTAATTCCAGTTGCTTTCCCACCGGCGGCAGTCACTGATAGTGTTACCGCCCTGGGAGAGTTCTGACATCCACCTACACATAGCAAGGCGCGTACCAGAGTGCTGGCCGAGTCGTTGCCCGTCCTGTTCAGTGGTAAAAGATTCAACCTTGCGACATTCTCTTAACAGATCAACCTGTCGCGCACCGTCCCGACGCCCCCAATCCAAGCGTGCGCACATATATGGAGCAGACATGACCGACCCCTTGATTCTTCAGCCCGCCAAGCCCGCAGACGCCTGCGTTATCTGGTTGCATGGCCTGGGTGCCGATCGCTACGACTTCCTGCCGGTGGCCGAGGCGCTGCAGGAAAGCTTGCTGACCACCCGCTTCGTTTTGCCCCAGGCGCCGATGCGCCCGGTGACCATCAACGGCGGTTATGAGATGCCGAGCTGGTACGACATCAAGGCCATGAGCCCGGCACGTTCGATCAGCCTGGAAGAACTGGAAACCTCGGCCAACATGGTCACGGATTTGATCGAGGCACAAAAGAGAACCGGAATAGACGCTTCGCGAATTTTTCTCGCGGGTTTCTCCCAGGGTGGCGCAGTGGTTTTCCACACGGCGTTCAAACACTGGGAAGGTCCATTGGGTGGCGTAATTGCCCTCTCCACGTATGCACCGACCTTTGACGATGAGCTGGAGTTGTCTGCCAGCCAGCAACGCATTCCCGCCCTCTGCCTGCACGGCCAGTACGATGAAGTGGTGCAGAACGCCATGGGTCGTAGCGCCTACGAGCATTTAAAGAGCCGTGGTGTCACCGTGACATGGCAGGAATACCCAATGGGCCACGAAGTGTTACCCGAAGAGATACGCGATATCGGCACCTGGCTGGCTGAGCGCCTGCGCTGAAACCCGCGTTTATGTAGCCGTATGACAGACGCACTACGCCGCGCCCGATTCTTGCATTACACTGGCCGGCGTACATTCCTTAACCAATTAATGAGATGACCGTGCTCAAAGCACTCAAGAAGATGTTCGGCAAAAGCGAGGCTGAGCCGCTCGCGCCTGTTCCCAGTGCTCCTGCCCCCAAGTCCGGCAACCGCAATGACGGTCCACAGCCTGGCCGGACCGCGCCTGCCGCCTCACCGAAAAAACCCACGGTGACGCCGCCTGAACAGGTAACGCCTGCCGAGGCCGCCCCAGCACCTGCGGCCAAACCTCGTCGCGAACGCGCGCCCAAGCCGCCGGTGACCCCGTGGAAACTCGAAGACTTCGTCGTCGAGCCCCAGGAAGGCAAAACCCGCTTCCACGACTTCAAGCTGGCCCCGGAACTGATGCACGCCATCCAGGACCTGGGCTTCCCGTACTGCACGCCGATCCAGGCGCAGGTGCTGGGCTTCACCCTGGCGGGCAAAGACGCCATCGGCCGCGCCCAGACCGGTACCGGCAAGACCGCCGCATTCCTGATCTCGATCATCACCCAGCTGCTGCAAACGCCGCCGCCCAAAGAGCGCTACATGGGTGAACCGCGCGCGCTGATCATCGCCCCGACCCGGGAGCTGGTGGTGCAGATCGCCAAGGACGCCGCCGACCTGACCAAGTACACCGGCCTCAACGTGATGACGTTCGTCGGTGGCATGGACTTCGACAAACAGCTCAAGCACCTCGAAGCCCGCCACTGCGACATTTTGGTTGCCACCCCGGGCCGCCTGCTGGACTTCAACCAGCGCGGCGACGTACACCTGGATATGGTCGAAGTGATGGTGCTGGACGAAGCCGACCGCATGCTCGACATGGGCTTTATCCCGCAAGTGCGCCAGATCATTCGCCAGACGCCGCCGAAAACCGAGCGCCAGACCCTGCTGTTCTCCGCGACCTTCACCGAAGACGTGATGAACCTCGCCAAACAGTGGACCACCGACCCGTCGATCGTCGAGATCGAGGCGCTGAACGTTGCCAGTGAAAACGTCGAGCAACATATCTACGCCGTGGCCGGTGCCGACAAGTACAAGCTGCTCTACAACCTGGTCAACGACAATGGCTGGGAACGCGTGATGGTCTTTGCCAACCGCAAGGACGAAGTGCGCCGCATCGAAGAACGCCTTGTGCGCGACGGCGTCAATGCTGCGCAACTGTCGGGCGACGTGCCGCAGCACAAGCGCATCAAGACCCTGGAAGGCTTCCGCGAAGGCAAGATCCGCGTGTTGGTGGCTACCGATGTAGCCGGTCGCGGTATTCACATCGACGGCATCAGCCACGTGATCAACTTCACCTTGCCGGAAGTGCCGGACGACTATGTGCACCGCATCGGGCGTACCGGTCGCGCAGGCGCGGCGGGTGTGTCGATCAGCTTTGCCGGGGAGGATGACTCGTATCAGTTGCCGTCAATCGAGACGCTGCTGGGGCGCAAGATCAGCTGTGAGACACCGCCGACGCACTTGCTGCGAGCTGTAGAACGCAAACGGCCGTAAGGTGGAACCAATGCCAGTCATCGAGCCTGACTGGCATTTTTTATGCGCCCACTGTCTTGTCCTGATCAGTCACTATCGCCCAGGTCACTCCAGACAGGCTGACGAATACGCATAGTCTCTTTTCGAAATTCCCCATAGAACTGAAAACTGCTCCCCGGCATGTCTGCCAGCCCCAGGCTTATGGGGCGCGGCTGTGGCTGCTGCTGGCGCTGTGACTGCTCGTCGTCGGCCGATGGCTGAGCTTGCAGGCTCTTGATTCGCGCATCCAAGCCACGACCGAAGTTAGTCCATCTGAGTACCGAGCGGGCACCGCCGAAAAGTTGACTGGCAGTGGTTATCTTGGCGGGGACAGCGAGCGAGTAAGACAACCCCGTCGCGTTTTTGCCTGCCGCAACGAGCCCGCTGCCGAGGGGGCTGGAGAAGAATCCAATGGTCTTTTCAGATGACCTGCCCGCTGCGGCTGCAAAAGCTTTAGCCCCCAATGTGACAGAAAGGCCGACACTGGCAACAACGCCAACACTGGAGAACCCGAAAGACGCCCATCCAAGGTTCTTGATGTGCTGCGAACGATCCCACCCCATTTGCTTGTCGACGGCCTCGATACTCAGCCCTGTAATCCCCAGCGTGCCGCCTACCGAGCTAGAGCCCGTAGCGATGACGCCCAGAATATTTGCCGCCTTTACCCCCCCTTTAGCGAGCGCCGCCGCCATCCCGACCACTGCAACCTTGAACGCCACCACCGATAAGGCCAGCGCAACCCCGGTCAGCACCCAAGCCAGCCACTTTGGAAAAAGCCCACTCGGGTCGATGAGGTTGATCGGGTTACCAGCGCAGTAGGCGTAGCTGTTAATCCCACCCTCATCAAAAGGCGCCAATGGATCAGCCGAAAGAAATACCATCAAGCGCGGGTCATAGGCACGCGCGCCCAAATGGTAAAGGCCGACCGCCGCATCCAGACGCTCGCCGTTAAACGCCGGCAGTTGCAGATCCGCCATCGATCGCACATTGCCGTCCTGCGGCACAACCTGGCCCTCGCCATACGGAGCGTAATGACGCTGTACAGGCGCTTGCCCAGGCGCCACCACGCCGCGCACGGTACCGGCACCGTCATTCAGATGCAGCTGCGGCCCCTCGACGCCGCCGGTACGCGCCTGCACTTGGCCCCCGGCATTGAAGTAACGCAGTTTTCTACTGCCCTGCACCAACCTATCCAGATGATCCGCCGCATAGACCATGGCCACCGGTGATTCATTGTCACGTGTCGCCACGACTTGTCGAGACTCGGCATCGTACTGGTAGCTGCACTGCTGGGAACCTTCCTGCACGCAGGTCAACTGGTCATAGCCGTTATAGGTGTACGTTCGCCCTGCTGGCCCCCCGGTCAAGTTACCCGCCGCATCATAGGTCAGGGCATCATCCTGCAAAGGGTTGGAGTGGGTCACACGGGTCAGGCGCGTGGGGTCTGCGTCGGTGAAAAACCGCTCGCTGATGTCCTGCGTGCCGTCAGCGAAAGTCGTCACGACGCCTGTGATGTTATCCAGGCTGTCGAAGCTAAATTGCTGCCCAACGATGTCGCGCCCCAGCCAATCCCGGGGATGTTCACGCCCCTCGCAGCCATAATCCTTGAGCCGCAGGAAGGCGTCATAGGTAAAGGTCTCCCCCATCACCAATTCAGAGGCTGCGTCACGCACAATGCGACTGGCCAGCAGGCTGTTGGGATGATAAGTGCTGCTCATGACGTGTAGCAGCACGCCATTGTGCAAAAAGCGCCGCTGCGCCTCCCGCCCCAAGGTGTCGTAACTCACCTGTGTGACCACCTCAGTATCGGCGTAGCGAGTGGTCAGTACATCTGGTCGCGCAAACATGTCATAGCGCTGTTCAATGACTACCGTCCCAGCAGTCATCGTGCAAACCCTGCCCAGGGAGTCATATTCAAAGTCGCTACGCTGCCCATCATCCGTGGTGTGTTGCAACATACGCCCGCCGATTGAATAACCATACTGCGTGGTCTGCGGCCTACCGAGGACCGTCTGTATCTCTTTTTCCGGGTAGCCGTTCACATCATGGAATAACTCATGTTTGAGCGCGCCGCTTTCTGAATAGGTCGGCTGACCACTGACCGGATCATGCCGGTACTGCCTATCCGTGTGCCCCGCCATTTTGACCGTGCCTGGTGTGCTCAACTGCTTGTCGTAGGTCCATTGCTGACGGTGCCCACTGCCCGAGACCACGGCGACAGGTTCGGTCCAGTTTGTCTCATAGTGCCAAGTGGTGGCGGGTGCCGTGCCCCTGGACTGAGCAGTCAAACGCCCCAGGCTGTCGTAGGTGCGCGATCCCACCTGCTTGTCATCGATACTGATTGAACTGGGCAGCGACTCGCTGGCTCCATGCGCATAGGCCACCGTGCGCAGCCGCGCAGGGCTGCCATCCGAGGGCGTGTGGAGGGTGGTCAACACGCGGTCGAACAGGTCATAGGTGTAAACGGTGCGATGCTTGTCCACGTCCACCCGTGACAGGCAGCGCCCCAGGCCGTCATAGAGGGATGACTCCACTTCAGTGACCTGCCCCAGGGCGTCCACCCGGTTTACCAGGAACGGCTGATGATGGGCATTCAGATAGGTTTCCAGGAGCTCGCCGCCCTCGACCCCCGTTACACGCAGGTGCAGCCTTGGGTCATATTCATCGATCGCCACGCTGCCATCGGCACGGCTTACACGGCAGGCGTTGCCCCACGCGTTATAAGCGTAGCCGGTGGTCAATACACGCTCGCCATCCGGCAGATAATCAATATGAGTCCGTTCCACCGTTTGCCCAAGGGCATCGTAGCGCCAGGTCCCGAGGGGCTGCTCCTTTGCGCCATTCTCCAGTAACAATGCCTCGGCAACTGGCCGTCCTGCCCCGTCGAAGTAAGTGACGGTACTGCGGCCTTGCGCATCAGTCATCACCAAATGAGCGCGTTTCCCTGACGCTGCATAGTGATAAACAAAACGACGGCTGGCCTCCTGCGGCTCACCTGGCGAGGCTGTCTGCGCCGTCAATCGTCCTGCGACATCGTACGCGGTGACCAGCGTTGCCCCTCCGTCCCGGCTCATCAACAGTAAGCGCCTGTCGACCAGAGAGTGCGTGCGCACTGACTCCAGCCAGTGGCCCTCACGCCCCAATAGCCGGCGAGTTTCGCTCAGCGTGTCGCCGGTGACGGTGTAATCGTAATTGCTGACTAATTGCAGGCCATCAATGGTAGACGTGGTGCTTTTCAACCGGCCAACCAGCTCGGCTGGCGTGTCGTAGTAGGTTTGCTGTGTGCTGAATACACCAGCCTGAGTGACCGACTCCTGCACGACAAAGTAGCTGCTACCCATATGTGGCACACGGGTATGGGTGTACTCGGTGAGTCGGGCGGCAGGCGTGCCTTCCGCGGGGATAAGGCGCTCTTGCTTGACGTAACGCTGAAACAAATCATGAGGGTCGGCCGGGCATTTACCCGCCTCGCCTTTGATCGGGTAATAGCTGTATTCAATGCGAACCCCGGAGGCCTCAGTACGGCTTAGCTCGTTACCGTAGTCGTCAGTCTCACTCTCGAGCTTGACCACCCGTTCCGCACCACCCGCCACCAACGCGTAACACGTGGTGAGAATTTTTGGCAGCTGGAGGTTGGGAGGCTGGTCCGGGAAGAGCCCTGGGCTCACGTTATATTCAATGGTCCTGGTAGTCAGGGTGCCTTCGCGCAGGACCTGTTCCTCGGCCAGCAGGTGGAATTTGTTGTAGGTGGTACGCGTAACGCTCAGCGGTGCCTCATGGGTTGTGTTATCGATGCGGGTCTCTTCCGTCCAATAGTCATACTTACTGCCTATCAGGTACAGGTTGTCTTCGCCCTCACGAAAACCGCCTGAAAAGGGATAGCCAGTGAAATTCCTGCTTGGGCTGTAACTATAGGTACGTGACATGCCGGGCTGACCGGCAGCGGGTGTATGGACCCAACTGGTGACGCGAGGGATGTATTGACCATTGGCATACTGATGGCCGTTTTCGGCGTAGTTGATCAACTCGTCACCACCCATCGGTGAGCGCACCCGACGGATAGCAATCATGCCGTTGCGAAAGGCTTGTCCGTACTCCAATACATAGCCTGCGCCGGGAGGAGATTCGCGACTGTCATAAGGAGCGGTGAAACCGGTCACCCGAGCGTTCGATTGGGTGAAGGTGATACGCGCATAACGTCCTCCGTCGACTCGCGTATCACTGCGTACCAAGCGCCCATTGGAATAGGTCAACAACAGCAGCACTTGCTGATCATGATCCAGAATACGCTCAAGAGAACCACCCGGCGCATACTCCCATTTCAGACGCTCACCGTTTTCAAACTGGATAGCATCAATACGATAGGGCGTGGTGCTGCCCGTACGCTTCAATATCTCGACGGTACCGTCCTTGTAAATCACATGAAGCGTCGTGGCATCGGGCCGCTGGACCACCAGGTCGGCAAGCTTGCGATCCTTGATCACCAGTGTTCCGCCCGCAGAGGGCAGGCTCTGGGTTTTGAATTGCTCGCCGGTAAGCAGCGTGAGCATAGAACGAGCGCTATCAAACTCGGTATTGCTGATCCGCCAGCCAGTCCCATAAACACCCGACTCGATGTTCATCATGGAGAATGACAGCGCGATCGTTCTACTGACCTCCAGCGGGCCTTGCGGGTATAAGGTGGCCAACTGAATTCGACAAAAGTATTGGCCGGTGCGTGGGTCTACTCCAGCGCCAAAACGGGTATCAAAATTGAACGCCTGAGAATAAATATCCATACAAAACCTCATCACCAAACATGAATATCATTCAACTAACCGTCCACCAATTCAAGTTCAAGCCCGTCCCAAAACTTCCGTAATCTAAAAACATGCTCACAGCCATAATTATCCAAAAGGCGCCATTGACTTTCCGTATCACCAGACCCTGGTGATGGCGCCGTCACGCGAGCTACAACAGCACGCATTATGGTAGGCCGCATATTAAACCAAATAACTTTTTCATTCCCATGAGGCGCACCTAGAACAATATCATCGAGCACAACCACCGGACCAACAATATCTTTATTGATCACTACCCCACCTTTATAATAATACCCAGCCCCCATCTTATTAAAATATGATGTCTGAAAATTCAGACCTTCCTTAATAACTGACAATGGCGCATCAAGGCCTTTGTTCACAAGAAAGTGCAATCCTGCTGGTGGAGACCAGTAGTAAACATCAACATCGTAATATTCATCATGATAGGCATCCTTATCATGGTATCTAGTCAGATTCTCTACGCGCAACTGATAAAGCCGTACCGGGCGAACAACCACATACGAGTCAAATGCAACATCACCATCACTGTAGTTAGTCGTGTAAGTCACACCACTTATCTCGATAGACGCCATGAATCTGCGCTCGTCGATGGGCACACTCGGATCCACACGTAAATAGCGATCTACGATCTCGACTTGTCGCTGAGCGTGCCCGGTCACGGCTTCTGGTTTTTGATCCGGCCTTACCTCATCGATACGTGTACGCCAGAGACCCGTATCGTAAATGTTTTTCTCCTTATCACAGCTCCAACCTTCTGGAAGCGGCTCATTGACATTTGGCGAGTAGAGCGTAACGGTCAAGCCATTACGCTCCGCTTCCGAAAGCCTGACAGGCAGCCAATACCCATCGGTTTGTCGCTGTTCAATAGCAACCTCAACAACCACCTTGCATTGATGACGACTATTGGCATAGAGCTCATCGGTAAAAGTCCCGCCACCGGGCAACATGATTTTAAAATGAGTGACCCTCAGCGTCCGAACGATCTCACCGGTCAATTTAAAAAATGGAACGCCAGGCAGGTTCATTGAATCTATCTGTTTCACTAAAAACTTTTGCTCATTGCCATAGTTATCCAATACCCGCCAAAAACTCTTGGTGTCGCGACTCGCAGGCACCAGCGCAGACTTCAACCTGATCGCACGCAGCACAGTCGGTCTTTTGTTAAACGGTATCAAGGGGTTGGGCGATGGCGCAGGAAGCCCTGCATCAATCTCATGCAGATGAAGTGTCGAGTCCAACTCGTCCTTATTTATAAATGTTCCCACCCTACTTGAAGAAGTGTTATCAAGAGGTGAATGCCACGATAAAACGCTCTGAAAATCCTTACCCTCCCCAGGCAAACTCAGCGGACTATCAAAGCCCATGTTTTTTACCACCCACAAGCCGCCTGGAGGTGTCCAGTAGTAAACATCCACCGACGTGCGATAAGGCGGTGCACTGGAGTAGGCAAGATAATCTACATAGAGATCCATATCGTCTGCATCCCAGCTCATGGGACGGACCGGGCTAAGGGTGACAAAAGACTCAAGAGCAGCTTCATCTCTGAAGCTGTAAGTTGTGTAAATACAACTTTCAATCGTCACACACGCCATAAATACTGCTGGCCCGATGGGTGCGCCCGGGTCGCAACGCAAGTAGCGCTTGATAGGAGCTTCTGAGGAACGCTCAACACGCTCTACCAAGTCGTTGATCGGTTCCTGCTGCTGTGATTTGTCCCGCCAAAGTCCAAGAGTGAATTGATTTTTTTCTACATCGCAGCTCCACCCGGGAGCGAGCGTTTGATTGCCATGTTCTGACCATTCAACAAGGGTGACACTGGCGCGCTCCTCATCAGTTAAGTGCACACGGACCCACTCGTCGCCAGCGCCACTGACTTCTTTAATAACGTCAATGAGGACTTCACACTGATGGCGTCCGTTGGCATAGAGCCCATTCGCCGCCTCCGTATTGGCAGGACGACTGATGCTGAACCTCGACAAACGGCACTTGCTTGGTTGCGCGACCATGTCCCACCCCTTCATTAAGTTAGCCCTGATACCATCAGAACCTGCAGAGGGGGGGCGAAACAACTGTCAGATCTGACAGTTCGATAGATCCATTTTTAATATCGCTATCGGTTAGCAGCCCTGTATAAGCTATGGCTTCCAGCGATCCGCCGCCGCATGATCACTGTGCCGCCCTTCCACCCAACGCGGGCCGTCCGGGGTATTTTCCTTCTTCCAAAACGGCGCCCGCGTCTTCAGGTAATCCATCACAAACGCACACGCATCAAAGGCCGCCTGCCGATGCGCACTGGCCGCAGCGACAAACACAATCGGCTCTCCCGGCTCCAGCGTGCCGATGCGATGCAGCACCTCCAACTTGAGCAACGGCCAACGCTGCTCGGCTTCCAAGACGATCTTGGTCAGGGCTTTTTCGGTCATGCCGGGGTAGTGTTCAAGAAACATCCCCGACACCTCGCGCCCGTCATTGAAGTCACGCACATAACCGACAAAACTCACCACCGCGCCTACGCCCACATTGGCCGCGTGCATGGCGTTGACTTCGGCGCCCGGATCAAAGGCTTCGACCTGCACACGAATGGTCATGCTCAGCCTCCGGTTACGGGCGGGAAAAATGCGACTTCGTCACCCGCTTGCACCGGTTCATCAAGGCCGCACAGTTCTTCATTGCGTGCGCACATCAGGCTGCTCTCGTTGAGCACTGCAAACTCCGGGTCAGCGGCCAGCGCCAGGCGCACAGCATCGACGGTGGCGAAATCACCCTCCATCTCCAGAGAGTCAAAGCCTACCGCTTCGGCGTAACGGGCAAAAAACAGCACGTTGATACTCATACCGGGTCCGCCTTGAAATGCCCGCTTTTACCGCCAAGCTTTTCCAGCAGGCGAATGCTTTCGATGGTCATGCCACGGTCCACGGCCTTGCACATGTCGTAGATCGTCAGTGCCGCGACGCTGGCGGCAGTCAATGCCTCCATCTCCACGCCGGTCTGGCCTGAGAGTTTGCAGCGCGCCAGGATATGCACGGCATCCACGCCATCGGCGCGCAGTTCGACCTTGACCCCGGTGAGCATCAGCGGGTGGCACAGGGGGATCAAGTCACTGGTTTTTTTCGCCGCCTGGATCCCGGCAATGCGAGCCACCGCAAATACGTCGCCCTTGGGGTGGGCGCCGTCGACAATCATTGTCAGGGTTTCGGGCAACATGCGCACCCGCGCTTCGGCCACGGCCTCACGGAACGTCACGGCTTTGTCGGTGACGTCGACCATATGGGCACGACCTTGGGAATCGAGATGAGTCAGCACAGCAATACTCCTGATCAGGAGCAGCGATTGTAAACCTGTGGGTCAAATTTGCGCAGGGCTGTTTATTCCATAGATGACTGTGGCGCGGGAGCAAGCTCCCTCGCCACAGGACACCGCTGCCGGGTTAGAAACGGAAGGTAAACCCGGCGTTGATCCCGTTGTTGTTACCGCGATTGGACAGCAAGCCGCTGTAGTTCAGCGACACCAGGGTGTCTTTGGTCAAGGCCATTTCCGCACTGGCCTTGATCACCGCGCCGTCCCGGGCGACGGGTACGCTATTAACGGCAAAAGCAGTGTCGCTGCCGGCAAACTTCAGCGAGGCTTCGCGATCGGTATCACCGAACTGATGCTCCCAACCCAGCTCACCGCGCAACGTCACTGCCGAGGTGGAGCTGAGCGGCAACTGCGTATGCGCACGCAGGCCCACCGTAGATAGCGTCGCGTCCTGGCTTTGCTTGCTGGCGTGCAAAGCAGCGGCGCCGCCTTTTTCCTTGAACGAGTCGCTCTGGTAGTTCAGGTACGTGAGGTTGGCGAAGGGTTCGAATGGGTTCCATTGGGTGTAGCCGATCTCGGCAAACACTTGGTCGGTGCGCGCATTGTAATCGGCCTTGGCATAGTCCGACTGGTTGGCGTAAGCAACCCGCCGCGAAGTATCCAGACGGTGCCAGGTGGTAGCGCCGCCCAGGCGTAAGGCGATCGCCTCGAAGCGCTTACCGCCATACACCGACAGGTGATAGTTGTCGCTGTCCGCCGAAGCAGACTGGCCATTGAGGTGGCTCTGGGTATAACCGGTCGCCGCCCCCACGCGCCAGCCGTCGCTGACCTCGGTATCCAGCCCCAGCAACACCCCACTGGTGGACGAAGAGTAGCCACTGGCGTTGTTGTCACCGCTGACGTTATTGCGCCCACCGAGCAGCTGCACCCAGCCGCCGTTGTCACGGCTATCGATCTGCGCGCTGGAATCCAGTGCCTGGGCCTGTTGCAGACGAGCATTGACCGCTTCGCGAAGGTATCGACTGTCGGCCATTTGCGCTGCCGCAACATCAGAATGCAGCTGCCCCGACAACTGCTTGAATGCATCCCGAGCCTGTGCGGCGGAATCGGAAGCCAACAGGCTTTCGTAAACCGGGCTGCCGGCGCCCAGCTTCTCGGCCGCCGTCGCCACAGCCCGTTCGTTGCGGGTTTGCGCGACGCTGGCGAAGGTGGTCTGGTTGCGCGCTATCGCCAGGGTCAGTTGGTTCGGTTGGTAAGCGAGTTGCGTGCCGATAAACAGGTAGTTGGGCGCGAACGCCGCAAACTGGCCATTGATACCCTGGCTGGCGCTGAGGATGTTGAACTGCTGGCCCAGCAAGCTACGCGCCTCAGTGGCGGACAGCAGGTTGGGGCTGTTCTCTAAAGACACGGTCACCACACCGCCATTAAGGGTTGCAACCCCGCTGCTCTGGATTTGGTCGCTGCGGCCACTGGTACCGACTTCGACGGCATACACCGAGCCAGGGTTGAAGGTCACGTCGCCGGTACGCAGCGTGCCAATCGAATGCCCTGGTGCCACGCGCCCGCCATTGTTGACGGTCAAGGCGCCCACCGTGCCGGTGCCGGCCAGGGTGCCGCCCAAGGTGGTCACCACGCCATTGTCCGCATTACGCGTGCCCACGGCACTGCCATCCACCGTCACGGCAGAGGTCAACGCACCGTCCACCGACAATTTGCCACCGCGCACCCAGGTGCTACCTGAATAGGTGTTCTGCCCTTCCAACACCAACTCGCCGTCACCGGACTTGACCAGGCTACCGACGTAAGTGGCGCCGGTGAGCAAGTCCTGGCCACGAGTGAGCGTCGCCTGTTCCCGGGCATGGCCGATCTCGTATTCGAACTGATCATCGGCCGAGGCATTGGTGGGCAGGCCATTGAGCCAGCCCTTCTGCTGCTTGGTCGCCGCCCAGGTGGCCTGCTCGGTAGCGTCTTCCACACGGCGGGCGCGAATGGCTTCATCGGAAATCGGGTTGGCCCAGATATCGCGGGTACCGGTAGGCAAGGCTACCGCCACGGCGCCAAGGAACTGCCCCGGCCCTTGCATCGCTTTTTGCAGATTGGGCAGACCCCATCCGCTGACCACACCCGGCACTTGCGGCGTTCCCGGCGCGGCATCATGCACCGGTTGCAGGTTGTCGTAGGTGCGCCCTCCCGTCAGCTCGCCCACGGGCGTGTCCGCACCGTCCGGCGCCTGCAGGCTGGAGGTGGTGAGCAACACATCCCGCGCCTGGCTGGCGGTCATGTAGGGAAAGCGCTGGATCACCAAGGCCAAGGCTCCGGAAACGCTCGGCGCCGCCGCGGAGGTACCATTGGCATTCGGGATGATTTCGCCCTCAGGCCCGGCAGACGGGATGCCCGATACGCCCATTACACACCACCACTTCGAGGTGCCGCAGCGGTTGTAGACCTGGGCGCTGGTCTCGTCATAGCCGGTGATCGCGAGGAACTTGCCTTCGATATCCGGCTTGAAAAATGGCAGGTTGGCGTTGGTGTCCGGGTTGGCACCGTGGCTGTCGTTGCCCGCCGAGATGATCTGGATAAAGGTGTTCTGGCGGGCCGCGTCGGCCATGGCGTCCATCCAGGTTTTGTGCCCGGCGTGGGCCTTGTCCCAGAACGGGCGATAGGCGGCGGTCATGTCACGCAGGTTTTGCGCGGCGCTGTCGCCGACATTGCCAAAGTGGTTCTCCACGTCATCGCGCGAGCTTTGCCCCCAGCTCTGGTTGACGATCGACACGTTCTTCGCCGCCAGGGCGTTGTAGCTGGCCATGAACGCGTTGTAGTCGAGGTCGTTGGAGCCTTGGTACCGATCGTTGTCGCTGCCGCCGGTGTTGGCGACAAAGATATTCGCATCGAAGGCGATTCCGTGCATACCGGTGCCGTTGCGGCTGGCGCCGAGCACACCCGACATTTCCGTACCGTGGCCATCATTGAACGCCGGGTCATACTCACCGGGAATACTGAAATGTTCACCCTGCTTGAACTCGCCGCTGGGCACTTCAAGACGGTAACGCGGATGGGTGGCGTAGTACTCGCCAGTGGATGTCACCGCCTGTACCCGGTCCTGGCCCAGGGCATTCTTGCCCTGAAACTCGAAGTGCCGGGTAAGGATGCCCGAGTCGAGCACGCCGACATTCACACCCTTGCCGGTGATGCCCAGGGCATAGGCGTAATACGCGTTGGTGCGGTCCAGGCCAGAGTTGACCTGGGCTTCCGGGGTTTTCCAGGTTTGCGCGTTAGCGCTCCAGTCACGGGTTGCGCCAGCCCAGGATTGCCCGGCGTTCAGTTGCCCAGTGAGATTGCTGCTCACACCCGGCTCTACGTAGGTATAGGGCTTGGCGGCCGGCAGGTTGGCGATGATGGCCTTGGAGAAATCGAGAATATTGGTGGTGTAGCGACCATTGTTGCTGAACAGCCGGCTGCGGTAGTAATCCAGGCGCGAGGTGTAGTCCAGCGGGCGCCGGGTATCGCCGAGCATGGCGCCGATGGTGAGGTTTTCAGGCTGTAGTTCGTAGTTCTGCTTGAGGGCCGAATCGAACTTGCCGGACTGGGCGGCGAAGTCCTTGGCCGCCAGGTCGACGATATCCGCGTAGGCAAACCGCAGGTTCTTGTACACCTCAGTGTCGGGGCCGAACGAGGCGACGGCTTTGCGAAATGCCGACTCCAGTACCTGGGAGGTGTAGGGATTGTCGTCCGCCCAGGCCAATGAGCCCTGGCCCAGCCAGAGGGCCAGACCGAGCGCGATAGGTGCCAGGGGTATCTGCTTGAAACGAGTGGCGTGCTTGCGTTGCGACAAAGTGAAGCCATTACCTGCTACGTCCATTTTCCTTTCCCTTTGGATATGTGCGTCGTCAATGAGCGATATTTCGGGCTTTTGTAATAGGCAGGGTCACGGTGAAAACCCTAGATAGGTCTTCAAAAGGTTCGTCGAATCAAGGAGGTGGCGCTCCGACGGGTTGTGGAGTGTTTTTATTATTTCTACCGCGAGAAAAAATGTAACAAAATAATTACAAAAACCACAAGCACCCAGGGCGCGTTATCGCAGGCAAATGTCGCACACAACAAAAACCCCGGATTTCGTGAAACATCCGGGGCGGTTCGTGGCATTTAGCCACTTGTTAGTTACAGGTGGGACTCGGCGTATTCAGCCAGAATCGAACGAGGCACCCCTTGCAGCGCGATATGCACGCCGTTGGGGAAGTCTTTGAAACGTTCCGTCAGGTAGGTCAGCCCGGAGCTGGTCGCGGACAGGTAAGGGGTGTCGATCTGTGCCAGGTTGCCCAGGCACACCACTTTGGAACCGGCGCCGGCACGGGTGATGATGGTTTTCATCTGGTGCGGGGTAAGGTTCTGGCATTCATCGATCAGGATCAGGCTCTGCTGGAAGCTGCGACCTCGGATGTAGTTGAGGGATTTGAACTGCAACGGCACTTTGCTGAGGATGTAATCGACGCTGCCATGGGTGTTTTCGTCATCCATGTGCAAGGCTTCGAGGTTGTCGGTGATCGCCCCCAGCCACGGCTCCATTTTTTCCGCTTCGGTGCCGGGCAAAAAGCCGATTTCCTGGTCCAGGCCCTGCACACTGCGCGTGGCGATGATGCGGCGGTAGCGCTTGGTCACCATGGTCTGTTCGATGGCAGCGGCCAGGGCGAGGATGGTTTTGCCCGAGCCTGCGGCGCCGGTCAGGTTGACCAAGTGGATGTCCGGGTCGAGCAGCGCGTACAGCGCCAGGCTTTGGTAGATATCACGCGGTTTCAGGCCCCAGGCTTCCTGGTGCAACAGGGGTTCCTGATGCAGGTCGAGAATCAGCAGCTTGTCGACCTGGATCTCTTTGATCCAGCCCACGAAGCCTTGTTCGTCGACGATGAATTCATTGATATGCACGGCCGGCAGGTTGTCGATCAGCTGTACCTGGTGCCAGGTGCGGCCATGGTCCTGACGGGTCTCGACCTTGCTGACACGGTCCCAGAACGAACCGGTCATCATGTGATAACCCCGCGACAGCATCGACACGTCGTCGACTAGCTGGTCGGTGCTGTAGTCCTCGGCAGCGATCCCACACGCTCGTGCCTTGAGGCGCATATTGATGTCTTTGGTCACCAGCACTACGCGCAGGTCCTTGTCGCGAGCGTGCAGGTCGATCAATTGGTTGATGATTTTGTTGTCGTTCAGGTTTTCCGGCAGCAGGCTGTTGGGCTCGCTGCGCTTGCTCATCAGGATCGACAGCAAGCCCTTGGGCCCGCTTTTGCCACGCTGGATCGGCACACCGACCTCAACGTCCTCGGGCGAGGCTTCGCCCAGGGTCTTGTCGATCAGACGGATGGCCTGGCGGCATTCGGCGGCGACGCTGTGGTGGCCGCTTTTGAGTTTGTCGAGCTCCTCAAGCACGATCATCGGGATGGCGACGTGGTGTTCTTCGAAGTTAAGCAGTGCGTTTGGATCGTGGATCAATACGTTGGTATCAAGCACGTAAAGGATTGGCTGGTCGGAAGAAGGGGTACGTCCATGATCATCCATACTCGGTCACCTTTGTGGGAGCCAGTCGACGCAATACCTGGGCGGTGCTGCGCCTCGATTCGACCACCGACCACACCTGAGTGACGTCAAGTGCAGTGCCCACATGAGGAGTCTTGGAAGACGCCACCTGTGTTGCAGGGTTCGGCGGTCTGACTTCGTAATACCGCAAAACCCATGACAGGAAAAAGCACTTTGACGCTTTTTTGAAGTTTATTTTTCAGGATGACGAATAGCACTAGCCGAGTGCCAGCCACCCCGTTAAAGTCGGAAGTCCGCCTGCATCGAAATGTCGCAGCAAATCACCCCAGAAATGCCTCATCCCCAACGGGGCCGGGGATTTTCAGCGAAATGCCTCGCGACACTCCTGCCAACCCAAACCACTCTGCGCCGTTGCCTGCAACACTATCGGTATTGCCACCCGCGCCTTGTCCTGGGTGTCGTGAAACGCAATTACGCCTTTGCGCCACAGCAGCATCAGCGTCAGCACCCGCTGCGCCGATTCCTCGGCCTTGAGTTTGCCCGGATCGTCCTGGGAATCGATGTCCCACAACGCCACCTGCAAACCCTGCTGCTGGAAGAACCCCTGGCTGTCCGCACGACGCTGCCCATAAGGCGGTCGGAACAGCGGCACATAGTTTTCCGGCATCAGGTTCTGTACCAGCGCGGCACTGCGGGTGATGGAGCTTTGCCAGTCGACCCAATGGCTATGGGAACGGTATTGCCAACCCTGGATACCTACGCACTGCCCTTGGTACAGCGCCTGCACATCCGCGACAGAACTGCGCTCCACACGACTTTGCAAACTGCTGCCGAGGGCGAAGAACGTGGCGTTCATCTTCTGCTTGCGCAGGCAGTCGGTGAGCCAGTCGGTATTACCGCCCACCAACGCCGGGCCGCCGTCGAAGGTCAGCAGGAACATGCGATCGTTGAGCTCGTCGCCATTGCGCTCATGGTCGCCGAAACGCGCCACTTCGCTGCTGATCTGCGGGAACAGCGCAGCCTTGCGCAGCAGCTCATCCAGATAGCGCTCATGAAAGTGCCGGCTGGGTGCGGCCCAGCCTATATAGAACGAGTTGTCACTGACCTCGAACTTGCCGGCCTGCTCGCGCAGGTCGTCCATGTTTTCCACCAGGTAGCAGAACGAAGCATCTTCCTCGCAGCTTTGCTGGGCGAAGCTGTAGTTCTCCAACAGCCGTTGCCAGAGCTGGCGGCGCAGGTCGTCGATGGCCGCCAGGTTGATGATCTTCAGCCCCAGGCGTTGCTTGAGCGCGCTTTCGTCCAAGGCTTCGCTGGCAAGCAGGCCGTGGGCAAACATCAGGATTTCTGCCCGCGAAGCCACATCGAACAGCGCCGGGCTGCTGAGTTTTTCCGGCCAGGTGCTACGGTCTAGGCTGGCGACATCCACCGGCGCCGCTTGGGCGGTGACGCACAGCAGGCAAGCCGACAATAAAAGCGCTAATCGCACACGGGGTCTTCCTTTCCAGAGTTACCGCCCATCATAGCGGATCGCATCTATCGCCATCATAGGTGGAGTCCAAACGCCCCAACCCCTAGAATCTCGCCCACGATTCCAGGAGCCAACTTCATGCTGATGGTGATTTCCCCCGCCAAAACCCTCGATTTCGAGTCCAAGCCGGTCACTGCGCGCTTTACCCAACCGCAATACCTGGACCATTCCCAGGAGCTTATAGAACAGCTGCGCGAACTGAGTCCGGCGCAAATCAGCGAGTTGATGCACGTCTCCGACAAGATCGGTGGCCTCAACGCCGCCCGCTTCGGCAGTTGGACGCCCGCCTTCACCTCGGCCAACGCCAAGCAGGCGCTGCTGGCTTTCAAGGGCGACGTGTATACCGGCCTGAACGCCGAGACCTTCAGCGATGCCGATTTCAGCTATGCCCAGGACCACCTGCGTATGCTCTCAGGCCTGTACGGCCTGCTGCGCCCGCTGGACCTGATGATGCCGTATCGCCTGGAGATGGGCACCAAGCTGGCCAACGCCCGGGGCAAGGACCTTTACGCGTTCTGGGGCACCCGCATCAGCGAATGGTTGAATGAGGCCCTGGCCGCACAAGGCGACGATGTGCTGCTCAACCTGGCGTCCAATGAGTACTTCTCGGCGGTCAAGCGCACGGCCCTGAACGCGCGGATCATCAACACCGAGTTCAAGGACCTGAAGAACGGCCAGTACAAGATCATCAGCTTCTACGCGAAAAAGGCCCGGGGCATGATGAGCCGCTTTGTGATTGAAGAACGCATCAACGATCCGGCCAAGCTCAAGCAGTTCGATGTGCAGGGCTATCGCTTCAATGCGGAGCAGTCCAAGCCGGATAACCTGGTGTTTTTGCGCGATCACGCACCGGAGTAAGGCTGCACAGACACTGCGGATCAAATGTGGGAGCAAGCCCCCTCCCACATTTTTTTTGTATTCCAAACCATAAATCGTCATTTATTTGGCGCCAGAAAAACATCCATACATAACCCTAACGATTTATTCACTCGACACTCGTCGGTTTTTTTCGTAGTGGCACCACTTTTTTTAATCAGTAGTGGCACAAAACTATCTACGCGTACCAACTCCCCATAACTACTGGCCTAAATAGCAAGTGCTATCACTATAGTGCCAGTGCCATCTTTTCTAATATTTCAAGAAATTTCCGGAAACAGGATGAGCGGCCAGGAACTTCGTCCTGATGCACCGCTCATACCACCGGTAACGAAATTCTCTGCTTACGTAAGAGATGACTTACATAACGACCAACGGAAGTAGCCAAGTTGTCATAAAACACTTTGGTTCTATGGTCATAACATCAACTGATCGAGTTAAGGGTGGCGATAAGTACGCATTGCTATCCCCCGCAGGCCAAGGCAGCGCTGACCTAAATGAGCCCGTGTACACACACAAGGCATTGATAAAAAAGGCATTTTGCCTTCATCAAAACCTTGCCGCACCGGCGCCGGAGCCTTCCTCCAAGGAAGCACGGCTGCATTTCAGGGCAAGCCCCAATAATAAGGCCTCGTTGCGCACAACTTGAGTGCAATAGTTAGTCACTCGTTATTCAACATGCCTGCACGCGGTAAGTCGGCGTCTATTCGCCTAACTTTCGCGGCATCAGTGACGCTTGCAAACATGAACTCCGGCCATTTAATGGCATGAATTAAACAAAGAGGTAATTGCGATGCGCATCAGCATATTTGGTTTGGGTTACGTTGGCGCCGTGTGTGCCGGTTGCCTGTCTGCCCGTGGCCACGAAGTGGTCGGCGTAGACATCTCCAAGGAAAAGATCGACCTGATCAATGCGGGTAAATCGCCGATTGTCGAGCCGGGTCTGGGCGAGCTGTTGAGCCAGGGTATCCAGACCGGCCGACTGCGTGGCACTACCAACTTCGCCGAGGCGATTCGCGATACCGACCTGTCGATGATTTGCGTCGGCACGCCCAGCAAGAAGAACGGCGACCTGGAACTGAACTACATCGAGTCGGTATGCCGCGAGATCGGTTTTGTCCTGCGTGACAAGACCACCCGCCACACCATCGTGGTGCGCAGTACCGTCCTCCCGGGCACTGTCGCCAACGTAGTGATTCCAATCCTCGAAGACTGCTCCGGCAAGAAAGCCGGCGTCGACTTCGGCGTTGCGGTCAACCCGGAATTCCTGCGTGAGTCCACCGCCATTGCCGACTACGACCTGCCACCGATGACCGTCATCGGCGAGTTCGATAAAGCTTCCGGCGATGTCCTGCAATCGCTGTACGAAGAACTCGACGCGCCGATCATCCGCAAGGACATCGCCGTCGCCGAAATGATCAAGTACACCTGCAACGTGTGGCACGCCACCAAGGTCACCTTCGCCAACGAGATCGGCAACATCGCCAAGGCCGTCGGCGTCGATGGTCGTGAAGTGATGGAAGTGGTCTGCCAGGACAAGACCCTCAACCTGTCCCAGTACTATATGCGCCCAGGCTTCGCTTTCGGCGGTTCGTGCCTGCCAAAAGACGTGCGTGCCCTGACCTACCGCGCCGGTTCCCTGGACGTGGAAGCACCACTGCTCAACTCGCTGATGCGCAGCAACGAGTCCCAGGTACAGAACGCCTTCGACATCGTTTCCAGCCACGACAAGCGCAAAGTCGCCCTGCTGGGCCTGAGCTTCAAGGCCGGTACCGATGACCTGCGTGAAAGCCCATTGGTAGAACTGGCGGAAATGCTGATCGGCAAGGGCTACGACCTGAGCATCTACGACAGCAACGTCGAGTACGCCCGTGTGCACGGCGCGAACAAGGACTACATCGAAGGCAAGATCCCGCACGTGTCGTCCCTGCTCAACTCGGATTTCGATGATGTGATCAACAACTCCGACGTGATCATCCTCGGTAACCGTGACGAGAAGTTCCGTGCCCTGGCGCATAACGCTCCGGAAGGCAAGCAAGTGGTCGACCTGGTGGGCTTCATGTCCAAGGCCACCAGCGTGAGTGGCCGTACTGAAGGTATTTGCTGGTAACAGCAACGGCAAGTTTCAGGCTGCCAGTGGCTTACCCCAGCACTTGCAGCCTGAAGCCTCCTCCCCTTCCGGATGACGCTTATGTCCAAGTTAAAACATGTATTTCTGCAATCGGCCGGCTGGCTGTTATTCCTCAGCCTGTTGATGGGTCTCGCCCTGCTGTTGCCGGCGAGTACTTTCGATTCGCAATCGAAGAATTTTATTTTCCTGATTGGCGCCGTGGGTATCTGGCGCTACTCGATGGGTGCGACGCATTTCTTTCGCGGCATGCTGTTTCTCTACGTGGTGTACCCGCACCTGCGCCGCAAAGTGCGCAAGCTGGGCAAGGCCGCCGACCCGTCCCACGTGTTCCTGATGGTCACCAGTTTTCGTATCGATGCGCTGACCACCGCCCAGGTGTACAGCTCGGTGATTCGCGAAGCCATCGAATGCGGCTTCCCGACCACCGTGGTCTGCTCGCTGGTGGAAATGTCCGATGAGCTGCTGGTGAAAAGCCTCTGGGAAAAGATGAACCCGCCGGCTCACGTCAAGCTCGACTTCGTGCGCATCGCCGGTACCGGCAAGCGTGACGGTTTGGCCTTCGGTTTTCGCGCCATCTCGCGCCACCTGCCGGATGACCGTGCCGTGGTAGCTGTGATCGATGGCGACACCGTGCTCGCCGAAGGCGTGGTCCGCAAGACCGTCCCCTGGTTCCAGCTGTTCGGCAATGTCGGTGGCCTGACCACCAACGAATTCTGCGAAGTGCGCGGCGGCTACATCATGAGCGAGTGGCACAAGCTGCGCTTCGCCCAGCGCCACATCAACATGTGCTCCATGGCTCTGTCCAAGCGCGTGCTGACCATGACCGGGCGCATGTCGGTGTTCCGCGCCAGCGTAGTGACTGACCCGGGCTTTATCGCCGACGTGGAAAGCGACTCGCTGCAACACTGGCGCCTGGGGCGCTTCAAGTTCCTCACCGGCGATGACAAGTCCAGCTGGTTCAGCCTGATGCGCCTGGGCTACGACACCTTCTACGTACCGGACGCCGCGATCAACACCGTGGAACACCCGCCGGAAAAGAGCTTTATCAAAGCCAGCCGCAAACTGATGTTCCGCTGGTACGGCAACAACCTGCGCCAGAACTCCCGTGCCCTCGGGCTGGGCGTGCGTCGCCTCGGCCTGTTCACCAGCGTGGTGCTGTTCGACCAGCGCGTGTCGATGTGGACCTCCCTGCTCGGCCTGACCGTGGCGATGATCGCCACGTTCAAGTATGGCGGCGCGTTCATCCTCGCGTACCTGCTGTGGATCGGTATCACCCGCCTGATCCTGACCCTGTTGCTGTCGTGCTCGGGCCACAAGATCGGCCCGGCCTACCCGCTGATTCTCTATTACAACCAGATCATGGGCGCGTTGGTGAAGATCTACGTGTTCTTCCGCCTTGATCAACAGTCCTGGACCCGCCAGGACACCAAACTGACCCGCGATTTGGCCAGCTTTCAACGTTGGTTCAACACCTGGTCGTCTCGGACCATGACCTTCTCCGCCGGCAGCATCTTCGTTGCCGTGTTGCTGATGATGGTCTGACCCTGCCAAGCCTGAATTAACTAGGAAATCGAATACTATGAACAGCCAAGTAAACGCCAACGTTGTCCACGAATCCGAAGCCCAGCGCCAGCACGCCCGGGTCAAAATCCCGGCCAAGCTGCGCTTCTTCAACAGCGACCGCACGCCAACTGAAGCACGCGTGATCGACCTGTCCGCCGGTGGCCTGGCCTTTACCGCCACCCAGCCGCTCACCGTCGGCCAAGTGCACAAGGGCCGCCTGCAGTTCGTGATCGATAACCTCGGCCTGGCCATGGACGTGGAGCTGCAAATCCGCTCCTACGACCGCCAGACCGGCCGCACCGGCTGCCAGTTCCAGAACCTTGATGCCCAGGACATTTCCACCCTGCGCCACCTGATCACCTCGCACCTGTCCGGCGACATCGTGACCATGGGCGACGTGCTGGCGACCCTGCAACGCGACAACTTCACCAAGGCGCGCAAGGTCAAGGACGGCGGCAGTGGCATGACCGCGTTCGGTCGCCTGCGTGCGGTGACGTTCAGCCTGGCGATTTTCCTGGTTGGCCTGGCCGCCTTCGGTTTTGTCTTCAAATCGCTGTACGGCATGTACTTCGTCAGCCACGCCCAGGCCGGCCTTGTGAGCGTACCGGGCATGAACGTGACCATGCCGCGTGACGGCACCGTGCAGAGCCTGCTCAAAGGTGACTCGGTAGCGGCCAAGGGCGCGCCACTGGCGACGTTCAGCACCAGTATGCTCGACGTGCTCAAGGGCCACCTGGACGAAGACCAACTGCAACCGGCCAAGGTTGAAGAGCTGTTCGGCAAGCAAATGACCGGCACCCTCACCTCGCCATGCGATTGCGTGGTCGCCCAGCAACTGGTCGCCGACGGCCAGTACGCCAGCAAGGGCGATGTGATCTTCCAACTGGTGCCGCGTGGCAGCCAGGCTAACGTCGAAGCCCGCTTCACCTACCGCCAGTTTGGCGATGTGCGTCCAGGTACGCCGGTGAGCTTCCAGGTCGCCGACGAAGAACAGGTTCGCACCGGCACCATCGTCAGCAGCACCAGCCTGAACAGCGCCGACCTGTCCTCTGACATCCGTGTGCAGATCAAGCCCGACGCACCGCTGGACAGCACCTATGCCGGTCGCCCGGTGGAAGTCACCAGTGACCGTGGCCCATCGCTGAACTGGCTGATCGACAAAGCCATGGCTCACGGTCTGTAAGCGAGGACATGCCTGTGAACCCTATTCCAACAACACCGCTGACCTCTGTGGGAGCCGGGCTTGCCCGCGATGCAGGCGACTCGGTGCATCAGTTGCGCCGCAGCGATGCCATCGTAGGCAAGCCAGCTCCCACACAGAGCAGATTTCACTTGGCCTCTGCGTACTGCGCGCTGGCACTGGCCGTGAGCCTGGCCGGTTGCGCCGGCCTGCCCGACCAACGCCTGGCCAATGAAGCGCTGAAACGCGGCGACACCGTCACCGCGCAGCAGAATTACCAGCAACTGGCAGACCTGGGCTACAGCGAGGCCCAGGTGGGCCTGGCCGATATCCAGGTAGGCACCCGCGATCCGGCGCAAATCAAGCAGGCCGAAGCCACTTACCGTGCAGCGGCAGACACCTCGCCGCGTGCCCAGGCACGCCTGGGTCGCCTGCTGGCGGCCAAGCCTGGCGCCACTGAGGCCGAGCACCATGAAGCCGAAAGCCTGCTGAAAAAAGCCTTCGCCAATGGCGAAGGCAACACCCTGATCCCGCTGGCGATGCTGTACCTGCAATACCCGCACAGCTTCCCCAACGTGAATGCCCAGCAGCAGATCAGCAAATGGCAAGCGGCCGGTTACCCGGAAGCCGGCCTGGCCCAGGTGCTGCTGTATCGCACCCAAGACACTTACGACCAGCACCTGGATGATATCGAGCGCATCTGCAAGGCCGCGTTGAACACCACCGATATCTGCTATGTCGAGCTGGCCACGGTCTACCAGAAAAAAGCCCAGCCGGAACAACAGGCCGAACTGCTCAAGCAAATGGAAGCCGGCTACAGCCGTGGCACAGTCACCGCCCAGCGCGTCGACAGCGTCGCCCGCGTACTCGGTGATGCCAGCCTCGGCACGCCGGACGAAAAAACCGCTCAGGCATTGCTTGAAAAAATCGCCCCCGGCTACCCGGCGTCCTGGGTCAGCCTGGCGCAGCTGCTCTACGACTTCCCCGAACTGGGCGATGTCGAGCAGATGATGAAGTACCTGGACAACGGCCGCGCCGCCGACCAGCCGCGCGCCGAATTGCTGCTGGGCAAGCTCTACTACGAAGGCAAGTGGGTGCCGGCCGACGCCAAGGCCGCCGAGGCGCATTTCGAAAAAGCCGTGGGCCGTGAAGTGGCCGCCGATTACTACCTCGGCCAGATCTACCGCCGTGGCTACCTGGGCAAGGTCTACCCGCAAAAGGCCCTGGACCACTTGCTGACCGCTGCGCGCAACGGCCAGAACAGCGCCGACTTTGCCATTGCCCAACTGTTTTCCCAAGGCAAGGGCACCAAGCCCGACCCATTGAACGCCTATGTCTTCAGCCAGTTGGCCAAGGCCCAGGACACGCCAGAGGCCAATGACCTGGCCACCCAGCTCGAAGCGCCGTTGACCCCTGAGCAACGCGCCGAGGGCCAACGCCTGGTGCAACAGGAACTGGCCGCCCGCGGCACCCTGGCCCAAAGCACGCTGCAACTGCACGCCCTGCAAGAAGACGGCGAGGAATCCCTATGAAGCTCAACCCATTCGTCAAGGCCGGTATCGGCCTGTCCTTCGCCCTGCTGTGGTCGTGCCCGACCCTGGCCGCGCTGACCGAAGCCAAGAACTTCGGCCTGGAAGTCAAAGCCACCGCGCAGTCCGAAGACGACCGCGACCTGGGCACCCAGAAAGGCGGCGACGTCAACGGTATCGGCCTTGACCTGCGCCCCTGGATCTACGGCGAAAGCGGCGCGTGGAGCGCCTATGCCATGGGCCAGGCGGTCGTGTCCAGCGACATCATCGAGACCGACACCCTGCAACAGTCGGCCGATGACACCACCGAACAATCGAGCAACGACGACCGCAAGGCCAAGAAAAACTACCTGGCCCTGCGCGAGTTCTGGGTCGGCTACAGCGGCTTCACGCCCTACCCCGGCGAGATCCTCAAGTTCGGTCGCCAGCGCCTGCGCAATGACGACGGCCAATGGCGCGACACCAACATCGAAGCGCTGAACTGGACCTTCGATACCACCTTGCTCAAGGCCAATGTCGGCGCCGCCGAACGTTTCAGCGAATACCGCACCGACCTCAAGGAACTCTCGCCGGTCGACAAAGACCGCCAGCACTTCTACGCCGACGCCGCCTACCAGTGGACGCCGGGCCAGTGGATCGGCCTGCGCGGCCACCACACCCACGACGACGGCAAGCTCGATTACGCCGAACCGGGTGTGGCCAGTGACCCGTTGGACAAGCGCGAAAACGGCGACCTGACCTGGCTCGGCATCGAAGCCAACAGCGATGCTTATAACTGGCGCAATACCAACACCGTCAACTACTGGGCCAGCATCACCGGTATGCGCGGGGACCGCGACAAGGTCAACGCCTTGAACGCCGACGGCACGCGCCCCACCAGCGCCAAGCGCAGCGATGACCTCAGCGGCTGGGCCACCGACATCGGTGTGCGCCTGCGCCTTGACCCGCAGTGGCAAGTGGGTGCGGCCTATTCCCGTGCCAGCGCCGAATACGAACAGAACGGCCTGCAAAGCAACCGTTCGAACTGGACCGGCACCCAGTCCCGCGTACACCGCTTCGGTGAAGCGTTTCGCGGCGAGATGAACAACATGCAGTCCATGAGCCTGTTCGGTTCCTGGCAGCTGCGCGAGGACTACGACGCCAGCCTGGTGTACCACAAGTTCTGGCGCGTGGACGGCAACAAGCCGGTGGGCAGCAACGGTATCGATGCGGTGCAGAACAACACCGATGACGTCACCGGCGCGATCCTCTCCAGCACCTCCCTGCCGCTGGAAGATGGCAAGAAGGACCTCGGCCAGGAGATGGACCTGGTGGTCACCAAGTACTTCAAGAAAGGCTTGCTGCCCGCCGCGCTGAGCCAGTCGATCGACGAGCCATCGGCCCTGGTGCGCTTGCGTGCCGGCGTGTTCAAGCCGGGCGACGCCTATGGCAGCCAGGTCGACTCCTACATGCACCGCGCGTTTGTCGACGTGGTCTGGAAATTCTGATGGGAGCCTGCGCCATGAATGCTCAAAGCCTACTCGTCGCGGCAATGCTGATGGCCAGCGCCACAGCGTTTGCCGATACGGCGGCCAAGGCGCCGATCATCGCCAAGGAACTGCAACAGGCCAAGACCTACACCATTTCCAGCCCGCCCACCGCGCCGCTGGAAATGGCCAAGCCGGCGCTGCCCGATCTGTCGGGCTACACCGCCGCGGCCATGGAAAAGAAGATCATCAAGACCAAGGCGGGCAAGATCAGCATCCGCCGCATGATGCAGGAAGACGCGCTCAAGGACTTTATCGGTGGCGATAACAAGATGGCCGAGTGGGTGGTGCGCCAGCATGGCATTCCTCAGGCGATCTTTGTCGACGACGGCTACATGAACCTCAAGGACCTGCTGGGCAAGGTGCCCAAGCAGTACTTCAGCGAGACTTCGCCGGGAGTGTTCCTGGCCAAGTTGCCGATTGTGGTGGGCCGCAAAGGCATCCTCGATATCGACAAGAACACCCAGGAATTGCGCCTGTCCCAGCAAGCCGGCTCGTTTTTGATCAACGACGGCCAGTTGTTCGTACGTGACACCAAGGTCACCGGCTGGAATGAAAAAACCAACGGCCCTGCCCTGTTCAAGTCGCCCAAGGAATTCCGCCCGTTCCTGCTGGCCTGGGGCGGCACTGAGACCTATATCTCCAAGACCAAGATGGCCAGCTTCGGCTACGCCAACAGTAAGTCCTACGGGGTGAGTATTTCCCAGTACACGCCGAACATGGCCAAGGTGCTCAAGCGTCCTGAGCCGACCGGTTGGATCATCGACTCCGAGTTCTCGGACATGTGGTACGGCTTCTACTGCTACGAGACCACGGGCTTTGTGATCAAAGGCAATACCTACAAAGACAACATCGTCTACGGCATTGACCCCCACGACCGCTCCCACGGCCTGATCATCGCCGACAACACCGTATACGGCACCAAGAAGAAGCACGGCATCATCATTTCCCGGGAAGTGAACGACAGCTTCATCTTCAATAACCGCAGCTACGACAACAAGCTCTCGGGCCTGGTGATCGACCGTAACAGCGTCAACAACCTGATCGCCGACAACGAGATCTACCGCAACCACACCGACGGCATCACCCTCTATGAGAGCGGTGACAACCTGCTGTGGGGCAACAAGGTGATCAGCAACCGTCGCCACGGTATCCGCGTGCGTAACAGCGTGAACATCAAGCTCTACGAAAATACCTCGATGGCCAACGGGCTGACCGGCGTGTACGGCCACATCAAGGACTTGACCGACACCGACCGCGACATCGCCCTCGACCCATTCGATGCCAAGGTCTCGCTGATCGTGGTGGGTGGTGAACTGGCGGGTAATGGCAGCGGGCCGCTGTCCATCGATTCGCCGTTGAGTATCGAGTTGTATCGCGTGTCGATGCTGGCGCCGACCAAATCCAGCGGTATCAGCTTCTCCGGCATTCTGGGCGATCGCCAGGAAGAAATTCTCGACCTGCTGGTGCGCCAGCAGAAAGCCGTGCTGATCGACCCCGTCGAACGCCAGACCGAATTGCAGGACTGAGGATGACCCTTATGCACCCACACATGATCAAGCTGTTGAGCCTCTCGGGTCTGACCCTCGGCCTGCTGGCAGCCAGCCAGGGCGTGCGCGCCGATGAAGTGAAAGCACCGACCTTCACCGCCGAACCGTGCTGCAGCCTGTGCCCGGCCGCCCATGACGCGAAGAACTACACCACGCGCTACCAGCAGAACTTCACCACCCTGGTACAAGCCCAGGGCGACTGGCTGTTCCGAACCCAGGAAGACCTGCGCACCGAATTCGACACCACCCCGGCCGGCTACAAACGCATGCAGCAATTGCACGATGCGTTCAAGGCCAAGGGCGTGGAACTGGTGGTGGTCTACCAGCCAACCCGTGGCCTGGTGAACCGCAACAAGCTCAACCCTGAAGAAAAAGCCAAGTTCGACTTCGACAAGGCGCTGACCAACTACAAGACCATGCTTGGCCGTTTCGCCAAGATGGGCTACGTGGTGCCGGACCTGTCGCCGCTTACCAACGAGCAGTTGCCGGACGAACTGCCGGCTCACGACTTCTACTTCCGCGGCGACCAGCACTGGACCCCCTACGGCGCCCAGCGCACGGCGAAGATCGTCGCCGCCAAGGTCAAGCAGATGCCGGAGTACGCCGAGATTCCCAAGCGCGAATTCGAGACCAAGCGCTCGGGCCGCATGGGCAAGACCGGCACCCTGCATAACATGGCCGGGCAACTGTGCGGCACCAGCTATGCGATCCAGTACATGGACCAGTTCACCACCGAGCCCAAGGGCGAAGCCGGTGACGGTGACCTGTTCAGTGATTCGGGCAACCCGCAGATCACCCTGGTGGGCACCAGCCACAGCGGCAAGAACTACAACTTCGCCGGTTTCCTCGAAGAAGAAATCGGGGCCGACATCCTCAACGTCGCCTTCCCCGGTGGTGGCCTGGAAGGCTCGATGTTGCAGTACCTGGGCAGCGACGAGTTCCAGAAGACCCCACCGAAGATCCTGATCTGGGAATTCTCGCCGCTGTACCGTCTCGACCAGGAAACCATCTACCGCCAGATGATGGCGCTGCTGGACAACGGTTGCGAAGGCAAGCCTGCACAGATGTCCGCCAGCACCACCCTCAAGCCCGGCAAGAACGAACTGATGGTCAACAGCGCGAACAAAGACCTGCGCAACGCCAACCATCAGGTCGATATCCGCTTCGCCGATCCATCGGTAAAAACCTTGCAAGCCACCCTCTGGTACATGAACGGTCGCCACGAGGACATCAAGATCGAGAAACCCGAGACATCCGATACAGACGGGCGTTTCGCCTTTGAACTGCGCACCGATGAAGACTGGGCCTCGCAGAACTTGCTGGCCGTGGAAGTGCAGGGCCCGGAAAAGGGTGCTGCCGCGCAGAAAGTCGAAGCGAAAATTTGCACACGCAACGTATTCCCAAGCGGTGGTCAACAGACCGCTTCAACTGGGCAATGAGGTTACTTATGCAGAAGCTATTGATTCCATCGTTACTGGGCCTGGCGATCTTCGCCGGGGCAGCCAACGCCGCCGCGCCGCTGCGCCCGCCCCAGGGCTATTTCGCACCGATCGAAGCGTTCAAGACCGGCGACTTCAAGGAAAACTGCGACACCATGCCGACGCCCTACACCGGGCCGTTGCAGTTTCGCAGCAAGTACGAAGGTTCGGACAAGGCGCGCTCCACGCTGAACGTGCAGTCGGAAAAAGCCTTCCGCGATAGCACCGCCGACATCACCAAGCTGGAAAAAGACACCAGCAAACGGGTGATGCAGTTCATGCGCGACGGTCGCCCGCAGCAGCTCGAATGCACCCTGAACTGGCTGGTCTCGTGGGCCAAGGCCGACGCACTGATGTCCAAGGACTTCAACCACACCGGCAAGTCCATGCGCAAATGGGCACTGGGCAGCATGGCCTCGGCCTATGTACGCCTGAAGTTCTCCGAATCTCACCCGCTGGCCAACCATCAGCAGGAGTCGCAACTGATCGAAGCCTGGTTCAACAAGCTGGCCGATCAGGTGGTGAGCGACTGGGACAACCTGCCCCTGGAAAAAACCAACAACCACTCTTACTGGGCCGCCTGGTCGGTGATGGCGACCTCCATCGCCACCAACCGTCGCGACCTGTTCGATTGGGCCGTCAAGGAATACAAGGTCGGTGTGAACCAGGTCGATGACCAGGGCTTCTTGCCGAACGAATTGAAGCGTCAGCAGCGCGCCTTGTCGTACCACAACTACGCCCTGCCGCCGCTGTCGATGATCGCCAGTTTTGCCCTGGTCAACGGTGTGGACCTGCGCCAGGAAAACAACAGCGCGCTCAAGCGCCTGGGCGACAAAGTTCTGGCCGGGGTGAAAGATCCGGACATCTTCGAACAGAAGAACGGTAAAGAGCAGGACATGAAGGACTTGAAGCAGGACATGAAATTCGCCTGGCTTGAACCCTTCTGCACCCTCTACACCTGCGCGCCGGATGTGATCGAGCGCAAGCACGGGATGCAACCCTTCAAGACGTTCCGCCTGGGTGGCGACCTGACCAAGGTGTACGACCCGGCGCACGAAAAAGGCAACAAAGGCAGCTGATACATAGCTCCCGGTTGGACTCGGTCCAACTGTGGGAGCTGGCTTGCCTGCGATAGGGGTCTGACATTCAACATTGATGTCGACTGATACACCGCCATCGCAGGCAAGCCAGCTCCCACCGTTAACCCGGTTCCTTCAGTGAAATTGCAATACAACCTCCTCCGAAATCGTGGGGGGGTTTGGGGGGGTCTGGCCCTTGACTGTTGGTTAAACATGGAGAGATCGGGATGGTTTTCTCGTCCAATGTGTTCCTGTTTCTGTTCTTGCCGATCTTTCTCGGCTTGTACTACTTGAGCGGGCAACGCTATCGCAATCTGCTGCTGCTGATTGCCAGCTACGTGTTCTACGCCTGGTGGCGAGTGGACTTCCTGGCGCTGTTCGCCGCCGTCACGCTGTGGAATTACTGGATCGGCCTCAAGGTCGGTGCCGCCGGCGTGCGCACCAAGCCGGCGCAGCGCTGGCTGCTGCTCGGCGTGGCGGTCGACCTGTGCATCCTCGGCTACTTCAAGTACGCCAACTTCGGCGTCGACAGCATCAATGTAATGATGAAGTCAGCGGGCCTGGAGCCGTTCATTCTCACCCACGTGCTGTTGCCGATCGGGATCTCGTTCTACATCTTCGAGTCCATCAGCTACATCATCGACGTGTACCGTGGCGATACCCCGGCGACCCGCAATCTGATCGACTTCGCGGCGTTCGTGGCAATCTTCCCGCACCTGATCGCCGGCCCCGTGCTACGTTTTCGCGACCTGGCCGACCAGTTCAACAACCGCACCCACACCCTCGACAAGTTCTCCGAGGGTTGCACGCGGTTCATGCAGGGTTTCATCAAGAAGGTATTTATTGCCGACACCCTGGCGGTGGTGGCCGACCATTGCTTCGCCCTGCAAAATCCCACCACCGGTGACGCCTGGCTCGGCGCGCTGGCCTACACCGCGCAGCTGTACTTCGATTTCTCCGGCTACAGCGACATGGCCATCGGCCTGGGCTTGATGATGGGTTTCCGCTTCATGGAAAACTTCAAGCAGCCATACATCAGCCAGTCGATCACCGAGTTCTGGCGGCGCTGGCACATCAGCCTCTCTACCTGGCTGCGTGATTACCTGTACATCACCCTGGGCGGCAACCGCAAAGGCACGCTGACCACCTACCGCAATCTGTTCCTGACCATGCTGCTCGGTGGCCTGTGGCACGGCGCCAACATCACCTACATCGTGTGGGGCGCCTGGCACGGCATGTGGCTGGCGATTGAAAAAGCCATCGGCCTCAATACTGCGCCGCGCAGCTTCAACGTGTTGCGCTGGGCCTTCACCTTCCTGCTGGTGGTGATGGGCTGGGTGATCTTCCGCGCCGAAAACCTGCACGTCGCAGGCCGCATGTACGGTGCGATGTTCAGCTTCAGCGAATGGTCGCTGTCGGAACTCAACCGCGCCAACCTTACCGGCCTGCAAGTGGCAACGTTGGTCGTGGCCTACGCAACCCTGGCGTTCTTCGGCCTGCGCGATTTCTACACCAACCGCCCAGCCGACAAGACCAAGCCGGCCGATCCGAGCCTGATCAAGGCGGTACCGGGCGACAACCCAGGCAGCATTCACGAGCCCGGTTTCAGCGTGGGCCGTGACGCCGCTGTGCAACCGGCCTACTGGACCGCTGACTGGCCACGCTACGCCATGCGCGCTGCGGTGCTGCTGCTGTTCGTGGCGTCGATCCTGAAACTGTCGGCGCAGAGTTTCTCGCCGTTCCTTTACTTCCAATTCTGAGGGAGCCGACCATGACCCGTTCATTACGCGTCCTCTATATCGGCCTGTTCCTGGTGCTGCTGCTGGCACTGGGGGCGTGGTCACTGCGCAGCTTCTTTGGCTTCAGCACCAACGCTGATGCCACGGTGCTTAACGGTCGCTGGACCAAAGCCGTCGAGACTCACTATGACGAGGAGTTCCCGATCAAGCGCCTGGGCACCAACCTGTGGGCTGCGCTGGACTACAAGCTGTTCAATGAAGGTCGCCCTGGCGTAGTGCTGGGCCGCGACCACTGGCTGTACAGCGACGAGGAGTTCAATCCCGCCGTCAACGAAGACCAGAACCTTGAAGGCAATTACGCACTGGTCGAAGGCGTGCGCCAGAAACTCAAGGCCCAAGGCATCCAACTGGTGATGGCGATTGTGCCGGCCAAGGTGCGCCTGTACCCGGAACACCTGGGTGAGGTGAAGCCGGCGAGCATCCACGCCAACTTGTACCAGGACTTCCACGCCCGGGTCGCCGCCGACAACATCCCGGCTCCCGACCTGCTCGGCCCGCTGCAACAGGCCAAGCTGGGTGGCAAGCAGGTGTTTCTGCGTACAGACACTCACTGGACTCCGGACGGTGCGGAAATCGCCGCCAAGCAACTGGCCAAGGCGATTGCAGACAAGACCCCACTGAGTGGCGAGCCGCAGCGTTTTGTCACCGAGGCCGAAAAGATCGAGCCACACAAAGGCGACCTGCGTCTGTTCCTGCCCCTGGACCCGCTGTTCGAAAACCTGATGCCGCCTAAAGAGCCGCTGGAAAAACGCGTCACGCACCTGGCCGAAGAAAAAGGTGATGACGCGCTGTTCAGCGACAGCGAAACCCCGGTGGCCCTGGTCGGCACCAGCTACAGCGCCAACCCCAACTGGAACTTCGTGGGCGCGCTCAAGCAAGCCTTGCACAGCGACGTGGTCAGCTACGCCGAAGACGGCCACGGCCCGATCCTGCCGATGCTCAGCTACCTCAAAAGTGACGATTTCAAGAACAACCCGCCCCAGCTGCTGATCTGGGAATTCCCCGAACGCTATCTGCCCGTGAATAACGAAATCGGTGACGCCGACCCAGCGTGGGTTGCGCAGCTTAAACAAGCCGGTTCGCGCCAACAGAACATGGCAATCAATACATCTAAATCCGAGACGCCCGACCGGGCGCAAAACTGAAAGAGAGGAAACTCACATGACTTTCACTACTACTCCTCGTCGTCTCGCCAAGACCCTGGCTATCGCTGCCGGCCTGAGCTTCGTATCAATGTCCGCCTTTGCCGGTGGTGACGCCGCCCTCTACGGCCCAACCGCGCCGAAGGGCTCCAGCTTCGTGCGCATCTACAACGCCAGCAACCAGGAAGTCAGCGCCACCGTCGGCGCCACCAACCTCAGCGACGTTGCACCGTTGGCCAGCAGCGACTTCAGCTTCATGCCGGGCGGTGACTACAGCGCCAAGGTCGGCAGCCAGACCGTACCGGTCAAACTCGCCGCCGACCACTACTACACCCTGGTCAACAGCGGCAGCGGCCAGCCGCAATTGATCGAAGAACCGCCGTTCAAGAACAAGCAGAAATCCCTGGTACGCGTGCAGAACCTCAGCGACAAGGCCCTGAGCCTGAAAACTGCCGACGGCAAGACCGATGTGGTCAAGTCGGTGGCCGCCAAGGGCCGTGGTGAGCGCGAGATCAACCCGGTGAAGGTGAGCCTGGCGTTGTATGACGGTGACAAGAAAGTCGGCGATGTGAAGCCGGTGGCCCTGGAGCGCGGTGAGGCAGCGGTGCTGTATGTCACCGGCTCGGGTTCGAGCCTGTCGCCAGTCTGGGTGAAACGCCCGGTGTCGACCCGCTGATTATTTCCCTGAGTTGACACGTCCCCTTGTGGGAGCTGGCTTGCCTGCGATGGCGGTCTTGTAGGCGCCATCGCGGGCAAGCCAGCTCCCACACTGACCGGTTTTCAACTCAGGACCGAGACAAAAACAAGAGTGAAACGACAAACCTTCGTAGCTCTGACCCAAACTGATTCAAGGAGAAACACCCATGATCCCAGTAATCCTTTCCGGTGGTAGCGGCTCACGTCTTTGGCCGCTTTCGCGTAAACAGTTCCCCAAGCAGTTCCTGGCCCTGACCGGCGAACACACGCTGTTCCAGCAAACCCTGGAGCGCCTGGTGTTCGAAGGCATGGACTCCCCGATCGTGGTCTGCAACAAGGACCACCGCTTCATCGTCAACGAGCAACTGAGCGCACGTAAGCTTGAATGCCAACGCATCCTGATGGAGCCCTTTGGGCGCAACACCGCACCGGCCGTGGCCCTGACCGCGATGATGCTGGTCAACGAAGGCCGTGACGAGCTGATGCTGGTGCTGCCTGCCGACCACGTGATCGACGACCAGAAAGCCCTGCAACGTGCCCTGGCCCTGGCCACCGTGGCGGCCGAGCGTGGCGAGATGGTGCTGTTCGGCGTACCGGCAACCCGTCCGGAAACCGGCTATGGCTACATCAAGTCCACCAACGACTCGCTGTTGCCCGAAGGCGTGAGCCGCGTGCAGCAGTTCGTGGAAAAGCCCGATGAAAAGCGCGCCATCGAGTTCGTCAAAAGCGGTGGTTACTTCTGGAACAGCGGTATGTTCCTGTTCCGCGCCAGCCGCTTCCTCGAAGAGCTGAAAAAGCACGATCCGGACATCTACGACACCTGCGTACTGACCCTGGAGCGCAGCGAGCAGACCCACGACACCGTGACCTTCGACGACGCCACCTTTGCCTGCTGCCCGGACAATTCCATCGACTACGCAGTGATGGAAAAAACCCAGCGTGCCTGCGTGGTGCCATTGAGCGCCGGCTGGAGCGACGTGGGTTGCTGGGCCTCGCTGTGGGCGGTCAATGATAAAGACGCCAACGGCAACGTGAGCAAAGGCGACGTGGTGATCCAGGACAGCCGCAACTGCATGGTGCATGGCAACGGCAAACTGGTATCGGTGATCGGCCTGGACAACATCGTGGTGGTGGAAACCAAGGACGCGATGATGATTGCCCACAAGGACAAGGTCCAGGGCGTCAAGCAGATGGTCAACACGCTCAACGAGCAAGGCCGTAGCGAAACCCAGAACCACTGCGAAGTCTACCGTCCGTGGGGCTCCTACGACTCGGTGGACATGGGCGGCCGCTTCCAGGTCAAGCACATCTCGGTCAAGCCGGGCGCGTGCCTGTCGCTGCAGATGCACCACCACCGCGCCGAACACTGGATTGTGGTCAGCGGCACCGCGGAAGTCACCTGTGACGACAACGTGTTCCTGCTCTGCGAGAACCAGTCCACCTACATCCCGATCGCCTCAGTGCACCGCCTGCGCAACCCGGGCAAGATCCCGTTGGAGATCATCGAAGTGCAATCGGGCAGCTATCTGGGTGAGGACGATATCGAGCGGTTCGAAGATATCTACGGGCGCTCGACACCGGTTGAACGAGGTGTTTCGGTGAAAACTATCGCGCAATAAAACAGTCGTACAAGAAGCCCTCACCCAACCCATTGCGTCCCCTATCCGCAGTGGGTTGGGTGGGGGCTTTTTGTTTGGGCCTTTGTGGTCAATTTAAAGCCATCATGGGCCCTTACCCAATACCGGCCAACGCCATGGGCTTATATTTTAATCGGCGTTTTCCCATGAGAAATAACGCGATTGACCATTACACGGTCAGGACCAGCTGGGTACTGCAAAGGAATTGCAAACTTCGTCTCCACATAAAAAATATGTGGGTTATGAGAGCTTTGGATAACGTTCAACCCCGACGTATTGATTTCATAGTAGTGCGACATTTTATCCAACGCATTTTGATATTTACGCTTCCCAAAGATGGTTTCGGAAATCTTTTTGGTCGGCATATCTCCTGGCGCCAAGTCCGTAAAGTAATGCCTGCCTTTACCTTGGGGCAGACGTTGACCATCAAAATCTGACGCTGAAGAAGTCAGGGCTTTCTCACCCATGATTTCGTGATGAGGATTTTTCCCGGTGTAGTGATAAAAAACATTCTGACCTTTTACCGGTGGATCCAGCAGCGCCTTTAAACCGTCAGGGACGCCCTCCACTCTAGGTTGCTTATTGGCCGGTTGAGCACTTGTCGCGTTATTCGTGTCGACGTTGCCTGAAAAGCTGCCTTGGTCCAACGGACGCTTGTTCGGCCGGGATGTCCCCGTAGCAGTGGGAACCCCGCCCGGCAATCGGCTCAATCGCCACTCACCGTTACCCGCAGACCCCAGAAATGCTTGAACCCTATAGAGCTTCGACGTCGTCAATGGCGCCTGAGGATCCACGATAGCGACCCGCCCGTCACGTGCGTGGAAGGCCGAATCAATCTGATACACCTTGTTGACCCCGGTACTGTCGGTATAGCGCACGTAAAAATTATCGCCCACGTTATAGGTACCGTCCGGCCTCAAAATGCGGCCTTTGATGACATCTTCCGACACGGAGAAGGCGCTCAGATCAAGGTTTGGACTCGTGCCGGCCGTTGGTGCTCTGGCGATGACTGGAGGGGCTGGCGGCACCACCGGGCTTTTGAACACCGGCCGCAACGGCACGGCATTCACATTGGGAATACCAGAGGCGGCCATCGTGAAATCCGAGTAGACCGCACGCATCGCGCCCGGACTTTTGAGCAGCCGCGGCAAGATTCGAGCATTGGCGCGCAAGGCCGTCACGCCAGCCTTTCCTAAGCGAACCCCCATGGAGATGCCTTTTCCGAGCACTGGCAACAAATCAAGGAAGATGGAGGCCACCTCAATGCCGAACTGAACCTTGTTGATTCTCGATTGATGCGCAACCTCTGCGCTGCTGACGCTTTGGTGGTCCGCGTGATCGATGAGCAACTTCACTTTCTGCTTGTACAGCTCATCCTGAAAGTTGCCATCGAAGGGTTTGAGTGTCACCGGAGCGCTCGTCAATTTGAATGCAGTGACGAGCGCATCCAGCGTGCGCAATGGGCTCTTCGTCGGATCGAATGCGCGCTCCTTGATCGCCTCGCCAGCTTTAACCACGTCGTTTTTATCGACCGGCGACGCTCTGCTCGCGGTGTAGAGCCTCCACTCCTTTTTCTCCATCAAGGCGTTCAGCGCATTCACATCCGCCAATTCGCGAAAACACACGCCGTCGGGCGCATTCGGCGTGCACAGTACAAGCGAGGCGTCTGTGTCATTGCCAATCACCATCGCGCCCTGAACCGGCAACCCACGCTGAATAAGGGCACTGGTGACAATTTTTTTCCCATCCACCAGAGGCCGGTCAGCCGGGTCCGGGTAGTCAAGAACAGCCGCGACCCACTGCGCCCCTCGTTTGGTACTGGTGTCTTGGGTAGCGTCTATGTTGTAGGTATTGGGGTTGAGTGCTGCGAGAAAAGCCTCTTTATCCAGCATGTCGCTCAGGTGGGTTTTCCACGCTTTGCGGACGTCGCCGGCAGCACCCGACTCGGCATCCGTGGCCAACTCCTGTTTAAGCAGCTCAGTATAGGCGCCTCCCACATCGGCAGTGTTGACCAACGCTTTGAGCTGCTCGGTATCCAGGACGACCTGCTTGCCATCGTCGCCCAGCAGAGGGTTGCCGTGAGTATCGGTCAGCGGCAGTTCGAAGGTGGACCGGCTGAAATGGCCGTGCTGGACGGCTGGAAACTCACTGGGGTTTTTCAGCGCCAGATCAGTCAGCGATACGCGGTGCTGCTTGACGGTGAGCGTATGACTGCTGCTTTGCCCGCCAGAGTGAGGATTGGACCTGGTTTTCACCCGCACCATCAGCTTGTCCGCATCGACCTGCGCAGCGGGGAACTGCCGTTTGATCGCTTCGTTCATCCGATCGCGGGAAAAGCTACCCAGAGAAGGAAGAGTTGCCAGCGATGACGCCAGCGCATTTGCACTGCGGTCCTCGGAGTGTTCCAGGTAATCAAACAACGCTTCCTGGGCCGGGCTCAGGTTTTTCAGCCACTCGGGGGCCAGCTTGTCAGCCAGTTGTTCATCTCGCGCCGCCATGGCGTTTTCGCCACTGAGCAGGTACGACCAGTCAGCGGCATCATCCATGCGCTTGAGTGCTCCCGGCTCTGTCGATACCCGGGCGAGATTCGCAACGACTTCCTCCTGCTGACGCTTGAGCATCCAGGGGATGCCTTCGGCCAGCACATCCCCCGTCAAGGGCTCGGCGCTCAACATCACATCGTCGCCAGAAGGCGGTTCCGACTTGTTTTGTAACGACAACGGCAGTGTTTGCAACAGTAGGTCCGCGTCGGCGCCCCCCTCATCAAGGCGCGCTGCAATCGCCTGGCGCGCCAGGGCTGGCGTCGCAAACTGCTCGAACCCCTCACCCGGGGTGTACAGCACGACCGGCCCATTAGTCTCATCGAGTGCCAAGGTCCGGCCTTTGGTCCAGACGGGGGGCGTGGCCCCGGAACCGTCGGTGCTGGTGATTAGGAAGCAGCCCGCCATCAAGGCTCCCCGCTCGCTACCGTCATCAACAGTAAGCGGGTAGACACCAGGGCGTGCGCCATTGGGGAAGACAGCTTCCCGTTCAGCCAGCGTGGGGTATTGCAGTGCTGCGTCGATCAACCGCTTGCTCGCCGCGCTCAGTGTTCCATCGCTCACGCGCAATGCCGCCAGCGTCGACAGTTGTTGCTTGTGCAAGGTCAACAACTGGTCTTGAGGGGCCTGCAGAACCTGAGGGTCTTTCAACGTCGGGCGGGGGGTTGTCCAGAAGGTTTGAAGGGCCATCGGAAACTGCGTGACCATGCGCTGGGCAATCGTATCCAGTGTCAACTGTGGCGTGACGAGGGTGCCCGGGCTAGTGTCCGTGTCCGGGGTAAAAATGCCGGACTGTTCAACATCGTCAACGACGGGCTGCTGGCCAGGATTGGCCAGCAAGGTCGCAACCTTCCTGTTCAAGGCGTCCAGCACCGGCTCGGACGACAGTGTTTTGATAGAGCCATCGTCCTGCTCGACCCAGCGCTTGAAGACCAGGTCTTGTGGCTTCAGGGTCGACATGTACGGAAACATTTGGTCCACTTGCTGGCGCAGGAAGTCCTGGAAGCTCGGTTGCTCACCGTGCAAACGCTGCATGTCGCGGGACTGAAGGGCGTGTTGGGTGACAAACGCCTCCTGATTGGTAACCTTGAATTGCTGCATGAGCCGTGGGTATTCCACCCCGACCGGGGGTATGCCGGCCGAGGTGGGAAGAGGAATACCGTCCGGCGCGTAGGTCAATACCGGTGGCAGGTGAACAGGGGGTTGCGCAGATGTTTCAACGGCAATATCGGTTTGGGTGGCCAATGCGTTTGGAGCAACAACGCTTTGTGGGGGGGAAAGGTGGGTCGAGTTTTCGGTCGCTGCAAACATGAAATAAACCTTACATAGAAGAGTTGAACGTCGCCGCTACCTCCCTGTAGGTCGTCAGATAAGTGGACGTTCAATGCGCTCCGGTTCCTGTCCCGAATGTAAGCTCAAGTAGCAGAACGCTGTGAGCTCTGCTGAAAATGCAAGACCAAGTACCAGGGCACTGTACGGTCCTATTGATTGAAGTGAAAAACACCTGCCTGGCGTACAGCCCCTTCCCCTCGAACATGCGCTGGAACATGCCAGTCATGTACTGGGCACCACTCGAGTCCTCACCCTGGCTGCTCAGGACCTATACACCGAACACCAGAGCTACCTGAATTGGGCCAGCTTGCAATTAGCCGAAACCGGCTTGGCCTTGGTCGAGGCCCACATCGAAGGTTTGCAGGTGGACGCTGCTGCTCAGTAAGTAAGTCATCGGGAGCAAGCCCCCTCCCACATTTGAATGTGTTCACAAATCAAAGGTGGGAGGGGGCTTGCTCCCGATGAGGCCCGCACGGCCACCACAGCACTCAAGTTAACCAATCCCACCTACGCTTAAGTTAGGATGCTCGTTCCCCATTCGAGGTGGTCTCCATGTTCTTCGGCGTTCTCCTGATCATCACCTGGCTGATCCTGCTGCTGCGCTACCCGGCGAAGGCGCTGCCGGTTTCGCTGGCGGCTGCCGTCGGCCTGGGTTTCGTCGCCGTCTGGGTGGTGTGGCTGGACAACCGCGAAGCCGCGCAACTGGCACGCCTTGAGTTGCGCATCAGCTATGCCCCGCAGGACTGCCCGGCCGACCGCCCACTGAAATTGACCCTCAACAACGGCAACGACGTGCCGTTGACCGAACTGCGCTGGCGCGTGGCCGCCTACGCGCCGGGCGACACGGTCAACCTGGCCGACAATGTCTACGCCGCCCCACGCTATCGAGGCCCCGGCGAGTTGCAGGCCGGGGCCACCTGGGACGATTGCCTGCCCACACCGCCACTGCGCCCCGGCTATCGCCCGCAAACCCTGGAATTTCGCGCCGAGCACCTGCAAGGCAGTTTCTCGGACTGACAAAGGAATGATGCATGCCCAACGTACTGATCACCGGTTGCTCCAGCGGCATCGGCCGCGCCCTCGCCGACGCGTTCAAAGCCGCAGGCTTCAACGTGTGGGCCAGCGCCCGCCAGCCAGATGACGTCGCCGCCCTCGCTACCGCTGGCTTCAATGCCGTGCAGTTGGACGTCAATGACAGCGCCGCCTTGCAACGCTTGGCCGAACAAATGGGCGAACTGAATGTGCTGGTCAACAACGCGGGCTACGGCGCCATGGGCCCGTTGCTCGATGGCGGCACCGAGGCGATGCGACGCCAATTCGAAACCAATGTGTTTTCCATCGTTGGCGTCACCCAGGCACTGTTTCCCGCGTTGCGCCGCAGCAAAGGACTGGTGGTGAATATCGGCAGCGTTTCCGGGGTATTGGTGACGCCGTTCGCCGGCGCCTACTGCGCATCCAAAGCCGCTGTCCATGCCTTGAGCGATGCCCTGCGCATGGAACTGGCACCGTTTGGCGTGCGGGTGATGGAAGTGCAGCCCGGTGCGATCAATACCCATTTTGCGAAGAATGCCGGGGCCCAGGCCGAATTGTTGATCAACGAAACATCGCCCTGGTGGCCGTTGCGCGAAGGCATTCGGGCGCGCAGCCAGGCCTCCCAGGACAAGCCAACCCCAGCCACTGAATTTGCGGCGGATGTGCTCAAGGCCGTGCAGCAAGCGCAGCCACCGCGTCTGCTAAGGTCGGGCAATGGCAGCCGGGCGTTGCCATTGATGGCGGCGCTGTTGCCCAAGGGGTTGCTGGAGAAGGTGTTGAAGAAGCGCTTTGGGTTGGGCGGTAAACTCTAACCCTTCATAAAATCAATAAACGCCCGCACCTTAAGCGGCAAATGCCGGGTATCCGGATACATCGCGTAGACCCCTTGGGGCGCGAAGCGATAGTCCGCCAATACACGCACCAGCCGTCCCGCCTCCAAATCCTCCTGCACAAGCCACTGTGGCAAGATCGCCACACCGTGGCCACGCACCGCAAACGCCTGGAGCACCGCCGCACTGTCGGCCACCAAGGCGGCCGGACCTGCGCGGTATTGATGCCCATCGCCGGCAGGGTCGGTCACGCTCAACTCCGTCAAGCGGCCATGGCCCAGCCTGGGCACCTGCTCCAACTCCTCCAGGGTCTGAACGCCCGCAAACGCTGGCGCAGCGACGGCGAACACTTCAAACGTCGACAACCGCACCGCTCGATGATTGGAGTCCAGCAAGCGCCCCAGGCGAATAGCCACGTCAAAACGCTCGGAGATCAAATCGGCGTGGGTGGAGGATGTGGATAAGTGGATATTCAGGTCCGGGTGCAGGCGGCGAAACGCTTCCACCGCCGGGGCGACCACGGCCAGGGCATACTCGACGGTGGTGGTGATGCGCAGCGTGCCTTTGAGCTGCGCATGTTCGGAACGGGCCTCTTCCACCGCCAGGCGCGCCTCTTCGAGCATTCGTGTGCAGCGCAGGTAGAAACGTTCGCCGGCATCGGTGAGCGCCAGCTGGCGAGTGTTGCGGGTCAGCAGGGTGACGCCCAGCTCCGCCTCCAGGCGCTTGAGGTTGAAGCTGACCACGGCGCGGGTCTGGCCGAGCAGATCCGCGGCGGCCGTGAGCGAGCCGGCCTCGACCACGGCCTTGAAGGTGTCGAATCGATCCAGGCTGACCATGGCCACGCCCTCCGTTTGTCAAAATATTTTTGACAAACTAACAGGCAAACCGACGTATCCCAAACCCTGCTTGCCGCCTACCCTGCGCGCTTCATTCGCAGGATCGCGTTCATGACCTACCGCTCGAAAATTGCCTGGTTCTTTCTACTGGGTTTTGCCCTGGACCTGGTGAACATGTTTGTCGCCACCGTCGCCTACCCGGACATCGCCCGCGAACTGCACGCCTCGGTCACGCAACTGGCGTGGATCAGCAATGCCTACATGCTCGGGCTGACGGTGATCATTCCCTTGAGTGTGTGGCTGGCGGCGCTCATGGGCGAGCGCACCCTGATCGCCACCAGCCTGCTGCTGTTTGCCGGGGCATCGGTGATGGTCGGCCAGGCCGGCTCCATCGACGCGTTGATTGGCTGGCGCGCTGTGCAGGGGCTCGGCGGCGGCTTGTTGATTCCGGTGGGGCAAGCCATGGCTTACCGACACTTTCCCGCGGCCGAGCGCAGCCAGTTGACGGCGCGGGTCATGTCGGTGGCATTGCTGGTACCGGCATTGTCTCCGGCGCTGGGTGGGGTAATTGTCGACAGCCTGTCCTGGCGCTGGATTTTCTACGCCAACCTGCCTCTGGCGCTGGTGACCCTGCTGCTGGCGCTGCTGTGGATAAAACCCGATGTGCCTTCCACCGTACGCCCGCCCCTGGACCTGGGCAGTATGTTCAAACAAGCCGCCAGCCCGATGCTGCGTGTGGCAATGCTGGTTTACCTGTGTATTCCGGGGATATTTATCGGCACCAGCCTGATCGCCATCCTCTACGTGCGTGACCTGGGGTATGACGCCACCCAGACCGGCGTGCTCATGTTGCCGTGGGCACTGGCCTCGGCAGTGGCGATTTACTTGAGCAAAAAACTCTTCAATCGCTGCGGCCCGAAACCTTTGCTGCTGGCGGGCATGGTGCTGCAATGCGGCGGCATCCTGTCGCTCAACGAGCCGGCGCTGATCATTGCGGCCTACGTCTTGATGGGCCTGGGCGGCAGCCTGTGCAGCAGCACCGCACAGACCCTGGCCTTTCTGGATATTCCCGCCGAGCGCATGGGCCACGCCAGCGCGTTATGGAACATGAACCGGCAAGTGAGCTTCTGCGTGGGCGCCGCCTTGCTCAGTGCAGTACTGTCGACCTTGGATTCCTTCGCCATAACCTTCACGATAGCGGCAGCTCTGACCCTGTTGCCGCTTTTCGCAGTGCTGCGTCTGGATGCGTCCAAGGTACGCAGGCTGCTTCACCCTTGCAGCGAGCCCAACCATGATTGACTACAGCGATTTTTTTGAACAAGTGATCCAGACTCATGTCGAGATTGAGCAGTGGTTTGCCGGTTTTGCGCCTGAGGGCACGCTGCAAAATCTGCTGGCGCGCTTCTCACCGGAGTTCAGCATGGTCGCGCCGGCCACCGGCACGCGGGTCAACAGGGCCGGGGTTAATGCATTGTTCACGCGCCTGGGAGGGATGCGGCCGGGGTTGAAAATCACCTTGAGTGAAATGACCGGGATTGATCGTCATGCGCGGGGAGCCACGGTGACGTATCGCGAACATCAGGTGGATGCCAGCGGTACGCAGACAGATCGCCGCGCCACGGTGGTGTTCGAGAAGCAGGCCAGTGGTGCGCTGTTGTGGCGGCACTTGCATGAGACGTTCATCAAGGCTTAACGCGGGCCTGAATGTGGGAGAGGGCTTGCCCCCGATGAGCATAGATATCTACACAACTTTGTAGTCGCCAATGGTAACCACGATGCGAAGCGAGCCGCTCTTGCTCTTGATCTGCTTTTGATCTTAGGCGCCCCGTTAAACCACGCTGGCCGGAATTCGACAGGGATTTGGGGGGGTATGCCGGTTTAGCCGCCCCGCGCCATGGATGGCGCGTGGCGGCGGCCCCCCAAATCCATGGAGGATTACGGGCACACCGAGCCTAAGCGAGGTGCCGAGTGGTGGGGCAAGAGCCCTTTGGTTACTTTGGGGCTCTTTTCCAAAGTGACCCGCTGTAAAAGCGGAACCAATAGCAGCCGTTACCCAAATAACGGATATGTACTCGGTCTGATCCAACATCCTGGTCGGCTGTCAGGCCGCCATCGGGGGCAAGCCCCCTCCCACAGGGGCCCGCGGTATACCGAAAAGTTGTGTAGATACTCATGCCCCTCCCACAGTTTAGTTTTGTGTTGGGTTGACGATCACAGTGCAGGTAATCCCGGCCGCCAACAGCACGCCCTCCGGCACTTCATCAATGTGAATCCGCACCGGCACACGCTGCGCCAACCTCACCCAGTTGAACGTCGGGTTCACATCGGCAATCAGCTCACGGCTCTCGGGGTTGTCGCGGTCGTAGATGCCACGGGAGATGCTTTCCACGTGACCCTTGAGTGTCTCGCCACTCATCAATTGCATATCGGCTTTATCCCCGACGTTGACGTGGGGCAGCTTGGTTTCTTCAAAGAAGCCATAGACCCAGAACGAATTCATATCCACCACAGCCATCTTCGCTTCACCGATACGCGCATAGTCGCCGCGATGCACGTTGAGGTTGGTGACGTAGCCATCCACTGCCGCCAGCACACGAGTACGTTTCAAGTTGAGTTCAGCGGCCTCCAGTTGCGCCAGGGCGTGCTGATAATCGGCCAGGGCCGAGTCGGCGATATTACTGGCGTCGTCGCGGTTTTCCCTGGAGATCACCAGGGCGTCGAGGTCAGCGCGGCGGTGGGCGTTGAGCTTGCGCATCTCCCAGGTAGCCTTGCGTGAAGCCACCAGCGATTGCGCCTGCTTGACCGCGATGCGGTAGTGCTCGGGGTCGATCTGCATCAGCAGGTCGCCTTTTTTTACCAACTGGTTATCGCGTACCGGCACGTCCACCACCTCGCCGGTCACGTCAGCCGCGACGTTGATGATGTCGGCGCGTACGCGGCCGTCGCGGGTCCATGGCGTTTGCATGTAGTGCACCCACAACGTGCGGCCAATCCAGATCGCCAAGGCCAGAACCAGCAAGGTCGCGAGCAGGCTGAAAAACTTTTTCATCGGGGCATTCTCAACGGTAGACGCTCAGCGCCAGGGCGCCGAACAGGCAAGCGAACAGGCTCAGGCGCAACAGCGCCGGGTGCCAGAAAAACCGGTACAGGTCGAACCCGGCCAGAAAGCGATCAATCGCCCAGGCCAGCCCGGCGGCGATCAGGAACATCAGGGTCATGGTCGGCATATAGATGCCATGAAATGCGATTTCACGAGGCATTCGAGGCTCCTTTTAGGGCCGCCAGTGGGGATTGCGGGTCGAGCAGCGAAGTGCGGATAAAGTGCAGGTAGCTCTTCACCCGGCGCAGGGCCGAGGTATCGAAGTGCGGGGCGAAAGGTTCGTCGGTGGCCTGCACGCGGCTGATCGCATGGTCGACGGCGATCAAGCCGCGCTCCAGGTTGCTGGCGCTGGGTTGCAGGAACAAGCGCACCAGCGAACGGCCCATCACGCGGATTGCCTGGCGCCACGGCTGGGACTCGGCATAGGCCGGATGCACCGGCAGGATCGCCTGCTCCTTGCGCAACTCGATGATTGCGTGGCCGACCTCCAGCACCACGAACATCCAGCGCAGCAGGTCGCGTTGCACCTGCGGCTGGCCGGCCGCGAGGCCGTAAGCCTGGTGCAGCAGGTCGCGGGTACGGCTTTCAAAACTCGACGCCAGGCCCTTGAGCTTGCCGCTGATCGCATACACCACTTGCTCACGCAGGTCCTGCTCCAGGCGGCGCCACAGCCAGCGGCTGTTGGGTGGCAGGATGATCGCCCCCGCCGCCGCGCACACCAACATGCCGATGACCATGGCGATGTAGTCGTTGATAAAGGTGTAAGGGTTGTAGACCGTGAGGTTGTCCGGCACCGAGCCGGTGCTGAAGAAAATCAACAGGCCCACGCCGACACCGGCGTACTGCGGGCGGGAGGAGAGGAAAGCACCGAAGATGATCACCGGTGCGAGCATCACGCACAGCAGCGGGAAGCCGTCGATCCAGGGGAACACGAAGAACATTTCGACAAAGCCGACCAAGGCGCCGATCAAGGTGCCGCAGGCCATCTGGAACGCCATGCGCTTGGGGTTGGGTGTGGCGGCGGAGAGGCCCACCGTGGCCGCCGCGATCAAGGTCATGGTTGCGCCGCTGGGCCAGGCGGTGGCTACCCAGTAACTGCCCAGCACGATCAGGATAAACGAGGCCCGCACCCCGGCGGCGGCGCAGGCCAGCCAGTTGGTTTTTGGTGTATAGGCTTCGTGCCAGTCTTCCCGCGCATGGCGGTGGTCAGCCAGGGACGCGTGGGTTTGCGCGTAGTTGTGCAGGTCGTCGACGAAGCGGTACAGCAGCTCGTAGGCGGTATGAAAGTCCAACTGCTCGGCTTCGGTCGGGTTACCGTCCTGGAAGCTCGCCCGCAGGCTGCGCACCTTGGCGGGCAGGTCGTCCTTGTAGGCGCTCAGTTGATTAACCAGGCGCGTGGCATCCGGACTGGTGAGGGCGCGACCGGAGAAGCTGTCGAGCACTTCGGCCAGGTCTTGCAGGCCGGGTTTGATCGCTGCGACCACATGATCGGCCTCATCGGCACGCAAGCGTTCAAGCAACTGGTGCAAGGCGTTGAAGCGCGTGGTGATGCTCATGAATTCGCTGTTGAGGCGACTGAGCCGCCCGTTGCGTCGGCGCATGTGCGGGTCTTCGAACACGGTGACGCTGCGCAGCCCTTCCAGGCCCACGGCTTCGGCGATAAAGCGCACGTTACTGGCCTCGAACCCTTCGCGTTGGCTGCGCCCGCGCAGGCCGTCGGTGACGAACAGCGCGAACACGCCAAAGCGCTGGTACAGCGCGTTGCGCATGGCGGCGCTGGAGGTCTGCGGCAGGATGGCGGCGCTGACCACTGTCGAGCACAGAATCCCCAGAGAGATTTCCAGCACCCGCCACACCGCTGCCATAAAGGCGCCGTCCGGGTGAGCCAGCGCCGGCAGGCCGACCATCGCGGCGGTGTAGCCGGCAAGCACAAACCCATAGGCGCGGAAGTTGCGGTTGCGCGTAGCGCCAGCGGTACAAATGCCCACCCAGATCGCCAGCGCGCCGAGGAACAGTTCGGTGTTCTGTGCAAACAAGGCGATCAACAGCACCATCACCGCCGAGCCCGCCAAGGTTCCGAGGAAACGGTAGAAACTCTTGGCGAACACTTGGCCGCTCTGGGGCTGCATCACGATAAACACGGTGATCATCGCGGTGCGCGGTTGCGGCAGTTCCAGGCGCATCGCCAGCCACAGCGTGAGGAACGCGGCGACCAGTACCTTGAAGATATACACCCAGGTCACGCCGTCGCTGCGTGCCCAGTCGAAAAAGCCACGGCGCCACTCAAGGGAATGCAACCAGCGCAGCGGTGCAGGCAAGGAAGTCATCGAATCCTACTCAGTGGTCGAACACGGCAAGTGCCGCCGGGGTCTTGCTTGGAAGGGTCTTGGCATCCTGGGGCACATCGTTGCCGGCACCAAGGCCGCCGCCCAATGCCGTTACCAGTTCGGCATGGGCACTCAGGCGCGCCGCCTGCACCTGTTGCTCGACCTGTTGCTGACGGAACAGCAGGGTCTGGGCGTTGAGCACATTGAGGTAGTCGGTGAGGCCACGCTGGTAGGCGATCATGGCGATGTCATAGGTCTTCTGCGCCGAGGCCACCGACTGCGCGGCGAAAGCCGACTGCTTGTCCATGGACTCGCGGCGGATCAACTGGTCGCTGATGCCCTTGAGCGCATTGACCAGCGTTTGGTTGTACTGGGCGACCGCGATGTCATAGCCGGCACTGGCTTCGCCCAATTGAGCACGCAGGCGGCCGCCATCAAAGATCGGCAAGGTGATCGCCGGACCGACGTTGTAGTTGAATTTCTTGCCAGCCAGGAACTCCAGCATACCGCCGCCCGTGGCCATGTAGCCGAGGCTGCCGACCAGGTCGACGTTGGGGTAGAAACCGGCGTGGGCCACATCGATGCCACGGGCCTGGGCCGCCACCTGCCAGCGGCTGGCGACCACATCCGGGCGTTGGCCGAGCAGTTGCGCAGGCAGGCTTGAGGGCAACTTCAATGGCGCGGCGAGGGCCAGGGTCGGGCGTTGCAACTGCGCACCCTCGCCCGGGCCTTTACCGGCCAGCGCCGCCAACTGGTTACGGCTCAGGGCGATTTCCTCGTCCAGGGCATCCAGTTGGCGATGGGTTTCCGGCAGCGGGGTTTCGGCCTGGCTGACGTCGAAGTGGGTGCCGATCCCGGCGTTAAGGCGTTTGTTGGCCAGGTCGAGAATCTGCTGTTGCTGGGCCAGGGTGGCCGCGGCGATATCGCGGTCGGCGTAATGCAACGACAACTGGATATAGGCGCGCACCACGTTGTTCTGCAGTTCGAGCTGGGCCTGACGTGCTTCGGCAGCGCTCATGTGCGCCAGGTCGACCGCACGTTCGGTGCTGTTGCTTTCCCGCCCCCACAGGTCGAGGGCATAACTCAGACCCAGGGACGAGTTGTTATCCCAGGTGTTGGCGCCGCTCAATTCGCCGGGGCCGTAGAACTGATCTTTCGGCCAGTTGTGGCGCTTGAGGGTGGTGTCGCTGTTGATCTGCAACGACTCGGCCGACTCCGCAACCCCGGCCAGCGCCCGCGCTTGCCGCACGCGTGCGGCGGCCACGGCCAGGCTGGGACTGTTCTGGGTGGCGAGTTCGACCCAACGGTTGAGCTGCGGGTCGCCGTAGGCTTGCCACCATTGGGCGGTGGGCCAATGGGCGTCCTGGGAGGCGTCTTGAATGGCTTCATCGGTGGCCAGGGTATTGGCGTTGAGGGCCTGGCCTTGGGGGGCAATTCCTCCGGTTCCGATGCAACCGCTGATGGCTAACGATAAGGCCCAAACACTGAGAGTCTTCAGCTCTCTGCTGATGCGACGCGGCACGGCAAGCGAATTCCTGAGAGGTGTTGCGCAAAAGGTGGCGCAATTCTAGGCGGCGGCATGGAGGACGATAAGCTGGCATTCCTGTGAATCTTTGTTACCGTTCAGGCGATAATCCGTTGGTAGGGATCACTGGTCGGCGTAACTTTCTGTCACAATTTGTCATCTCCCTTGAGAACACTCCATGGACACTTTGCAAAACATGCGCGCTTTCAGTTGCGTGGCCGAAGCCGGCAGCTTCACCGCCGCCGCCGTGCAACTGGACACCACCACGGCCAATGTCTCGCGCGCGGTCTCCAACCTTGAGGCCCACCTGCAAACCCGCTTGCTCAACCGCACCACCCGGCGCATCGCGCTGACCGAGGCCGGTAAACGCTATTTGCTGCGCTGCGAGCAGATCCTTGCGTACGTCGAAGAAGCCGAAGCCGAGGCCAGCGACGCCCACGCCCGCCCTGCCGGGCAGCTCAAAGTGCACACCATGACCGGGATCGGCCAGCATTTCGTCATCGACGCGATTGCCCGTTACCGCCGCACCCACCCCGACGTGACCTTCGACCTGACCCTGGCCAACCGCGTACCGGACCTGCTCGACGAGGGCTACGACGTGTCCATCGTGCTGGCCAGTGAACTGCCGGACTCGGGTTTCGTGTCCCAGCGCCTGGGCATCACCTACAGCATTGCCTGTGCTTCCCCGGAATACGTCAAGGCCAAGGGCTGTGCACAGCGGCCGCAGGATTTGCTCAACCATGCGTGCCTGCGCCTGGTCAGCCCGGTGATCCAACTGGACAAATGGACCTTCAACGGGCCTGAAGGTCAGGAAAGCGTGGCGATCAACAGCTCGCCGTTCCTGGTCAACTCGGCCGACGCGATGAAAACCGCAATTACCAGCGGCATGGGCGTAGGCCTGCTGCCGGTGTATGCCGCCATCGAAGGGCTGCGCAACGGCACACTGGTGCGGGTGATGCCGACCTACCGCTCCCAGGAACTGAACCTGTACGCCATCTACCCTTCGCGCCAATACCTGGATGCGAAGATCAAGACCTGGGTGGAGTACCTGCGTGGTTCGTTGCCGGAAATTCTGGCGGCGCACCAGGCGGAGCTGGTGGCGTATGAATTGAGCGGTGGTTTAGGTGGTGCTCGCTTGAGTAATTGAGCCAGGCATGCGGTGACTGGTTTTGAACAGGTCACCGTATGCCTTGATAGGACGCATCATCTGACGGTGAAGGTCGTCCACTCAGAGGTTTCTTTGCCATCGATGAAGTAAAGACAAAGACCAAGCTCGTTTTTATGCAACTTTTCAATCTTTTCCTTGGGTACGGTAACAACGTAAGGTTTCACCTCTATCACTGTAACGGCCTCGTTATAGTCGCCATCCGAAGGCGTATTGCTGAACAAATATAAAACGAACTCCTGACCCTCCAGCATAGTGTCGTAATCCACCCCAACCTTCAGCCCCGTCCCAGGTACATGGTCGACGAACAACTCGCCATTGACGATCAATTCGATTGTGGGAGCCTGCGGCAAAGCCTCGTCAGGCTCGTTGCGTGTTTTACCAGCGGCTAAAAAATCCCTGATTCGCTTTATCTCATCGTCGATATTCATAAGAGTGATCTCCTGTTTAACAAAGGCATCAACCCCTGCCTTGAAAAACGAGAATAGGCGCTCACGTATTGGCCGAACAGCTCGTAGTTTTCACAGTTGACAGGTATTAAAACCAATGGAAGAGAAGCAGGACCGATCAAAACCCTGCAAAATTCTTATCGGGAATGTTAGCGTGCTTGGCATTCTTCCGTAGTCGACGAGCCCGCCTGCCATGAAAAAGACTGTCCTGGCCTTCAGCCGCATCACCCCACCGATGATCGAACGCCTGCAACAGGATTTCGAGGTGATCGTGCCCAACCCCAAACTGGGTGATATCAACGCGCAGTTCAACGACGCCCTGCCCCATGCCCACGGCTTGATCGGCGTGGGCCGCAAGCTGGGCCGTGAACAGCTTGAAGGCGCGAGCAAGCTTGAAGTGGTGTCCAGTGTATCGGTGGGCTACGACAACTACGACGTGCCGTACTTCAACGAGCGCGGCATCATGCTGACCAACACCCCTGATGTACTCACCGAAAGCACTGCCGACCTGGCCTTTGCGTTGCTGATGAGCAGCGCACGCCGGGTGGCCGAGCTGGACGCCTGGACCAAGGCCGGTCAGTGGAAAGCCAGCGTCGGCGCGCCGTTGTTTGGCTGCGATGTACACGGCAAGACCCTGGGCATCGTCGGCCTGGGCAATATCGGCGCGGCCGTGGCCCGGCGTGGGCGCCTGGGTTTCAACATGCCGATCCTGTACAGCGGCAACAGCCGCAAGACTGCGCTGGAGCAAGAACTGGGCGCGCAGTTCCGTAGCCTGGACCAGTTGCTGGCCGAGGCGGATTTTGTCTGCCTGGTGGTGCCATTGAGCGACGAGACCCGTCACCTGATCAGCACGCGCGAATTAGGCCTGATGAAGTCCAGCGCGATCCTGATCAATATTTCCCGTGGGCCGGTGGTGGATGAACCGGCGCTGGTCGAAGCCCTGCAAACCCAGAAAATTCGCGGTGCCGGGCTGGATGTGTATGAAAAGGAACCGCTGGCCGAATCGCCGCTGTTCCAGTTGAGCAATGCCGTGACCCTGCCGCACGTCGGTTCGGCCACCGGTGAAACCCGCGAAGCCATGGCCAATCGTGCTTTGGATAACCTGCGCAGCGCACTGCTGGGCCAGCGCCCGCAGGACCTGGTGAACCCGCAGGTCTGGAAGGGCTGATACATAACCCAATGTGGGAGGGGGCTTGCTCCCGATGGCGGTGGATCAGTTGTACATCTGCTGACTGACACGCCGATATCGGGAGCAAGCCTCCTCCCACATTAGCAGTGCCCGACACAAAATCCGGTTAAAGCCCAGGCCAGCCGAGTCGATAACCTTCCATAGATGATCGTCATCCCTGATCCACAGAAGGTTTTTATGTCCACCACCAAAGCCCGCGCAGACTCACTTTCGCTTCTGCTCTTTACCCTGCGCAGCGGCAAGCTGATGGCCATCAACCTGTTGAAAGTCAGTGAAATCATCCCCTGCCCGCCGCTGACCAAGCTGCCGGAGTCCCACCCGCACGTCAAAGGCATTGCCACCTTGCGCGGCACCTCGCTGTCGGTGATCGACTTGAGCCGCGCCCTCGGTGAAATGCCCTTGCAAGACCCGGACGGCGGCTGCCTGATCGTCACCGACGTCAGCCGTTCCAAGCAGGGTTTGCATGTGCAGGCAGTGAGCAAGATCGTGCATTGCCTGACCACCGACATCCGCCCGCCACCCTACGGCTCCGGGGGCAACCGTGCATTTATCACTGGGGTAACCCAAGTGGAAGGTGGCCTGGTACAGGTGCTGGATATCGAGAAAGTCATCCACGGCATCGCCCCGGCACCGATTGAAACGGCGCCGACCGACCTGACCATGGAAGAAGCCGAAGTGCTCGGCAACGCCCGCATCCTGGTGGTGGACGACAGCCAGGTGGCCTTGCAGCAATCGGTACACACCCTGCGTAACCTTGGACTGACCTGCCACACCGCGCGCAGCGCCAAGGAAGCCATCGATGTGTTGCTGGAACTGCAAGGCACGGGCGAGCAGATCAATGTGGTGGTGTCGGATATCGAGATGTCCGAGATGGACGGCTACGCCCTTACCCGCACCCTGCGCGAAACCCCGGATTTCAAGGACCTCTACGTGCTGTTGCACACTTCCCTGGACAGCGCGATGAACAGCGAGAAAGCCCGCCTGGCCGGTGCCGATGCGGTGCTCACCAAGTTCTCCTCCCCGGAGCTGACCAAGTACCTGGTCATCGCCGCGCAAACCGTGGCACAAAAGGGCCTGTAAGCAGTGGCCGAGTATTTCCAGCTGCTGCGTCGCGACCTCACGGGCAGCCTGCCCGCCCCGCAGTGGCCAGCGAATACGCGGCTGGATCATTACCGGGATGAATTGGCCCCGGCGATCCATGCCGTGTTGCGCATGACTCAAGACCAGGGCGGAGGCCGTGTCGCCAGCCTGGATGAATGGCGCCGACAGTTCGTGACCGATGCCGAGTGCGACCCGACGTTGTGCCTGGTCGCCATTAACGCCGACGGCATTCTCGGTGTCGCCCAGTGCTGGACCAGCGCCTTCATCAAGAACCTTGCGATACATCCTTGCGCCCAGGGCCAGGGGCTGGGGCGCGCCTTGTTGCTGCACAGCTTTCAGGTGTTCAAGCAGCGCGGCGAACCTTATGTCGACCTCAAGGTGCTGGAAAGCAACCTGCGTGCCCGGCAACTGTATGAAAGTGCCGATATGAGATTTGTCCTGCGCGACACTGTGCCCAAGGGCTGACAACCCCTGGCGCATAACTTGCTTCCAGAGTGCCGAGCGGTCGATAGAGGTAAAAAACCCGTCACCCCTCAAGCGTGCCCTCTGACCTAGCCTGGTGACAGATCCGCCATGAACACTCAGTTTTCTTGCGTAGGTTGCGGCAAATGCTGCAGCGACCATCACGTCCCCCTGACCCTCGCAGAAGCCCGTAGCTGGGCGGCGGACGGCGGTAACGTCATCGTCCTGGTTGAGGGTTTCCTCGGCAACGGCCTGGGCCTGCCCCTGCAACAACGTGAACACGCCGAGCGCCGATCGGTGATGGTGCCCAGCGGCACTACCGAGGCGTTTGTGGCAATCACCTTTGCCGCCTATAACGCCGGACGCTGCCGGAATCTTGACGAAGACAACCTTTGCCGTATCTATGAACGACGCCCACTGGTGTGCCGGATCTACCCGATGGAGATCAACCCGCATATCCCGCTGAACCCGAGTGCCAAGGATTGCCCGCCAGAATCCTGGGAACAGGGTCCGGCTTTGATCGTCGGTGGCGAGTTAATGGACAAGGAACTGGCTGAACTGATCAGCCGCTCGCGCCAGGCCGACCGTGATGATGTACAAACCAAGGAAGCGGTGTGTGCGTTGCTCGGCATTCGTACCACAGCGCTCAAGGGCGACGGCTTTACCGCCTACCTGCCGGATATGCAGGCGTTTGCCCAAGCTGTCGAGCAGGCAGTGGTCCAGCCGAGCATGGCCAATGAGTGGGTGTTCCATGTATCCGGTATGGACATCGCCGAACAACTGCTGGACGCCGGGGCGCAGATTGCCACCGAAGTGCCGGCCAACTATGCGTTTATCTCGTTGCGGGCTGCCTGACCGCCGACGGGGATTTGACTGAGCCTGCTCCGGCATTGAGATCTATCGCGATCATGGAGTGGCAGGCGCTACATCCAGACCATAGGGCTGGAGGATGCGTTGGTATTCGCCGTTGTGCATCAGCTGTTCAAGCGCATGGTTCAGCTCATTGCGCAGTGCGGTATCAGGTTTGCGTACCGCGATAGCCACGCTGTTGCCCAACAGGCCCGATGACACCACAGGCCCCAGGAAACCGAAGTCCAGGCCGTCGGCGGTGTCGAGCAGCGCCTCACGGATCTCCACGGCACCTTGCAAGGTCGCATCGATATCACCCGACACCAGGCTCTGAACCAGTTGGTCGTTGAGCCAGAAACTTCTGATGATCACCCCCGCCGGTGCCCACTGCGAGAGCGCAAAGGCTTCACGATTACTCCTGACCAACACCCCCACGCGCTTGCCCTTGAGCGAGCGCCGGCCAGGGATCAAGCCTGAGCCTTTACGACCCACCAGGCGGGTGGTGATCGGGTAGAGGTCATCGGTAAAACTCACCCGTTGTCGGCGCCGACATGTCGGCGCCATACCCATGATCGCGTCGAACTGCCGGGCTTCGAGGGCCGGAAAATTTTCCATGACGACTTGGTCAACCCAGATACAGCGCACGTTGAGTTGTTCGCACAAGGCATTGCCCAGTTCGATGTTCAGCCCCACCAATTGCCCTTGCGGGTTGCGGCTCTGAAAGGGGGGAAAATGCGCGGCCACGGCGAAACGAATCTCGCGCCGCGGTTGAACGTCGCCCGCAACGGCAGTCGTCGAGAGCAAGAAGGCAAGCACTGCACAGAGGTGTATCAGGGCCACGGGAACGTCCTTTTCCGGAAAGCTTACTCACTCGTCCCGATGGAGCGTCATCGGGACGAAGCAAACGCTGTGCAAGCTTTCAAGAATCGACCGCGGACCTACAAGTAGAAATATCGACAGGCGACGTAGGCAACAGCCTATAACGCGAGCTTCGATTTAGCCTTAACGTTTACCCATCGAACGGCGCGTGCCTGGGGGTGCCATGCCTGGGGTCTTGGTATGGCCGTTCTTGGCGCCACCTTTGTACCAGGGCTGGCTGGCGTTTTTGGCGCCTGCCAGCTCACCCGGCTTGAAGGGGAACTTGAACGCCGGGATCTCGGCTTTTTCAGCACTGTCGGCGGTGGCCGAATCAACGAGGTCGGCCGCTTCAACAGGGGGTTGGGTGGGGGAAGTCATAGGGGCTCCGGCACAGCTATAGGTGTAAAAACGCGAGTATACGGGGCCGAGGCTGCCAGCAGTAACTTCAAGCGACAGGCTCACACAGCCTAACTGTCACGGCTGTCAGTTTGCCGTCACCGTGCTGACGGTGAAACAGCGCTATAAAGCAGCTTTCCAAACTCCAACGTGCAGTTTGCGCCGGCGCCCTCCTATGCAGATCAAACGAAACATGGCCCTGATAGTGGGTGCCCTCCTGATACTGGCTGTCGCAGCCTGGGCATTGACCCGGCCGGTCAAAGCACGGCTGGCGGCGCCTACCGCCATTCCCGTGCGGGTGGTGAGCGTGACGCAACAGGATGTTCCGCGGTTTGTCAGCGGCATCGGCTCGGTGCTGTCGTTGCACAATGTGGTGATTCGCCCGCAGATCGACGGCATTCTCACCCGATTGCTGGTCAAAGAAGGTCAGTCGGTGAGGGCCGGTGACCTGCTGGCGACCCTCGATGACCGCTCGATCCGCGCCAGCCTCGACCAGGCCAAGGCGCAACTGGGTGAAAGCCAGGCGCAGTTGCAAGTGGCACTGGTCAACCTCAAGCGCTACAAGGCACTGAGCATTGACGACGGCGTATCAAAGCAGACCTATGACCAGCAGCAGGCATTGGTGAACCAGCTCAGGGCCACCGTGCAAGGCAATCAGGCTGCGATTGATGCTGCTCAGGTACAACTTTCCTACACCCAGATTCGCTCCCCCGTCAGTGGTCGCGTGGGCATTCGCAGTGTGGATGAAGGTAATTTCCTGCGCATGAGCGACACCCAGGGGTTGTTCTCCGTCACCCAGCTCGACCCGATCGCCGTTGAGTTCTCCCTGCCGCAGCAGATGCTGCCGACCCTGCAGGGTCTGATCGCGGCGCCAACCCCGGCCAGCGTCGACGCCTACCTGGGCGCCGATACCGACGGCGACACCGGCCACCTGCTCGGCGAAGGCCACCTGAGCCTGATCGACAACCAGATCAGCTCCACCACTGGCACCCTGCGGGCCAAGGCCGAGTTCAACAACCCTGCGCAAAAGCTGTGGCCGGGGCAACTGGTGACCATCAAGATCCAGACGGCCCTCGACAAGCATGTTCTAGTGGTACCACCGACCGTAGTACAGCGTGGGCTGGACTCGCACTTCGTGTACCGGGTCAACGGTGATAAAGCAGAAGTGGTGCCGGTACAGGTTGCCTATCAGGACAGCGAGATCAACATCATCACCGGCGTGCAGGCCGGGGACGTGCTGGTCAGCGACGGTCAGTCGCGGCTCAAGGCCGGCGCCCAGGTGGAAGTACTCAAGGAGCCACCACAGGTGATCCAGACCGCTGACGCCACGGTGCAACCATGAGCGGCAGCCGTTCGCCCTCGGCCTGGTGCGTTGATCACCCGGTCGCCACCCTGTTGTTGACGTTTGCCTTGGTACTGCTGGGGGTCATCGCCTTCCCACGCCTGTCCATCGCCCCGTTGCCGGAAGCGGAATTTCCGACGATCCAGGTCACCGCGCAACTGCCCGGTGCCAGCCCGGACACCATGGCCTCATCAGTGGCCACGCCCCTGGAAGTGCAATTCAGTGCCATCCCCGGCGTGACCCAGATGACCTCCAGCAGCGCCTTGGGCTCAAGCCTTTTGACGTTGCAGTTCACTCTGGAAAAAAGCATCGACACCGCCGCCCAGGAAGTCCAGGCCGCGATCAACACCGCCTCCGGCAAGCTGCCCAGCGATATGCCGAACTTGCCGACCTGGAGAAAGGTCAACCCGGCGGACAGCCCGGTGCTGATCCTCAGCGTCAGTTCAGGCAGCATGCCCAGCACCGAGCTGAGTGATTATGTGGAAACCCTGCTGGCGCGCCAGATCAGCCAGATCGACGGCGTCGGCCAGATCAACATCACCGGCCAGCAACGCCCGGCGATTCGCGTGCAGGCCTCCCCCGACAAACTCGCGGCCATCGGGCTGACCCTCGCCGACATACGCCTGGCCATTCAGCAGTCGAGCCTCAACTTGGCCAAGGGCGCGATCTATGGCGAGAACAGCGTCTCGACCCTGTCGACCAACGACCAGCTGTTTCACCCCGAAGACTACGGCCAGTTGATCGTTTCCTACAAAGACGGCGCACCGGTGCAACTGCGCGATATCGCCAACGTCATCAATGGTTCGGAAAACGCCTATGTGCAAGCCTGGTCCGGTGATACGCCAGGGGTCAACCTGGTGATTTCGCGTCAGCCCGGCGCCAACATCGTCGAAACCGTCGACCGCATCCAGGCCGAACTGCCGCGCCTGCAAGGCATGTTGCCGGCCTCGGTGCAGGTCAGCGTATTGACCGACCGCACCAAGACCATCCGCGCCTCCCTGCATGAAGTGGAAATGACCCTGCTGATCGCCATCCTGCTGGTGGTGGCGGTGATGGCGCTGTTTTTGCGCCAGCTCTCGGCGACACTGATTGTTTCGGCCGTGCTGGGTGTATCGCTGGTGGCCAGTTTTGCCCTGATGTACGTGATGGGGTTCAGCCTGAACAACCTGACCCTGGTCGCTATCGTGATCGCCGTGGGCTTCGTGGTGGACGATGCGATTGTGGTGGTGGAGAACATCCATCGGCACCTGGAGGCCGGCCTGGGCCAGCGCGAAGCGGCGATCAAGGGGGCCGGCGAAATCGGCTTTACCGTGGTGTCCATCAGCTTCTCGCTGGTGGCGGCGTTTATTCCGCTGCTGTTCATGGGCGGCGTGGTCGGGCGGTTGTTCAAGGAATTCGCGCTGACGGCCACCTCCACCATCCTGATTTCGGTGGTGGTTTCGCTGACATTGGCACCTACCCTGGCCGCCTTGTTCATGCGCGCACCGAGCCATCCTGCCCACGCCAAACCCACCTTCAGCGAGCGCCTGCTGGCCGGCTACGCGCGCAACCTGCGCCGGGCACTGGCGCACCAACGCAGCATGGCGGCGATCTTCGTGGTGACCCTGGCCCTGGCCGTGGTCGGTTATGTGTTTATCCCCAAGGGTTTCTTCCCGGTGCAGGACACCGGTTTCGTGCTCGGCACCAGCGAGGCGGCGGCCGATGTGTCCTACAAGGACATGGTCGCCAAGCACAAGGCCCTGGCGGACATCGTCAAGGCCGACCCGGCGGTGCAGGCGTTTTCCCACTCGGTGGGCGTCACCGGCAGCAACCAGACCATCGCCAACGGGCGCTTCTGGATTGCCTTGAAAGATCGCGGTGATCGCGACGTGTCCGCCAGCCAGTTCATCGACCGCCTGCGCCCGCAACTGGCGAAGGTGCCCGGTATCGTGCTGTACCTGCGCGCCGGCCAGGACATCAACTTGAGCTCCGGCCCCAGCCGCGCCCAGTACCAATACGTGCTCAAGAGCAACGACGGCCCGACGCTCAACACCTGGACCCAACGCCTCACCGAGAAACTGCGCAGCAACCCGGCGTTTCGTGACCTGTCCAACGACCTGCAACTGGGCGGCAGCATTACCCACATCAACATCGACCGCCAGGCCGCTGCCCGCTTCGGCCTGACCGCCACCGATGTCGACCAGGCGCTGTACGACGCCTTCGGCCAGCGCCAGATCAACGAGTTTCAGACCGAGATCAACCAGTACCAGGTGATACTCGAACTGGACAGCCAGCAACGCGGCAAGGCCGAAAGCCTCAACTACTTTTACCTGCGCTCGCCGCTGACCAACGAAATGGTGCCGCTGTCGGCACTGGCCAGGGTCGAGCCGCCCAGCGTGGGGCCGTTGTCCATCAGCCATGACGGCATGTTCCCCGCCGCCAACCTGTCGTTCAACCTGGCGCCCGGCGTGGCCCTGGGCGACGCGGTGATCATGCTCGACCAGGCCAAGAGCGACATCGGTATGCCGAGCACCCTCATCGGCAACTTCCAGGGCGCGGCCCAGGCGTTCCAGAGTTCGCTGGCCAGCCAACCGTGGCTGATCCTCGCAGCGCTGGTGGCGGTGTACATCATCCTGGGTGTGCTGTACGAGAGTTTCGTGCACCCGCTGACGATCATTTCCACCCTGCCCTCGGCGGGCCTGGGGGCGCTGATCATGCTGTGGCTGCTGGGCCAGGACTTTTCGATCATGGCCTTGATCGGCCTGGTGTTGCTGATCGGCATCGTCAAGAAAAACGGCATTTTGATGATCGACTTTGCACTGGAGGCCCAGCGCATGCGCGGGCTGACGCCGGAGGATGCAATTTATGAAGCCTGCGTCACGCGGTTCCGACCGATCATCATGACCACCCTCGCCGCCCTGCTCGGCGCGGTGCCCTTGATGCTGGGCTCGGGCCCGGGGGCGGAACTGCGTCAACCGCTGGGCATTGCGGTGGTGGGAGGCTTGCTGGTGAGCCAGGCGCTGACGCTGTTCACGACTCCGGTCATATACTTGTACCTTGAACGGACTTTCCACAGGCCCAAACCAGCGCTGGCGCTGGCGACCACACACTGAGGCGGTCATGCGCGTCCTGATTATTGAAGATGAAGAGAAAACCGCAGACTACCTGCACCGTGGCCTGACAGAGCAAGGCTACACCGTCGATGTGGCACGCGAAGGCGTCGAGGGCCTGCACCTGGCGCTGGAGAATGAATACGCGGTGATCGTGCTCGACGTGATGCTCCCCGGCCTGGACGGCTTTGGCGTATTGCGGGCGTTGCGCGCCCGCAAGCAGACGCCGGTGATCATGCTCACCGCCCGCGAGCGCGTGGAGGACCGCATTCGCGGCCTGCGTGAGGGCGCCGATGATTACCTGGGCAAGCCGTTTTCGTTTCTTGAGCTGGTGGCGCGCCTGCAAGCCCTGACCCGCCGCAGCGGAGGCCATGAGCCGGTGCAGGTAACCGTCGCCGACCTGTGGATCGACTTGATCAGCCGCAAGGCCAGTCGCAACGGTGTACGCCTGGACCTGACCGCCAAGGAGTTCTCGCTGCTCAGCGTGTTGGCGCGTCGCCAGGGAGAAATCCTGTCCAAGACCGCGATTGCCGAGATGGTCTGGGACATCAATTTCGACAGCGATGCCAACGTGGTGGAAGTGGCGATCAAGCGCCTGCGCGCCAAGCTCGACGGGCCGTTCGAACACAAGCTGCTGCACACCATTCGTGGCATGGGCTATGTGCTGGAGAACCGCAGTGTCGGCTAACTCCATCGCCCTGCGCCTGAGCGGCATGTTTACCCTGGTGGCGCTGCTGATCTTCGTGTTGATCGGCGGCGCGCTGTACCAGCAGGTGGATCGCGGCCTGGGGTTGTTGCCGGGCGCCGAACTGGATGCGCGCTACAGCGTGCTGGAATCGTCGGTGAACCGCTTCGGCACGCCGGAGCATTGGGTCAAGATAAAGTCCAAGCTCAAGCTGCTGGGCGAAGAAGACAAGCGCATTCGATTCTGGGTGGTCAGCAGCGACCCGAGCTATGAATATGGCGAGCCGGACGCGCAAATCCGCGCCTTTGCACAGGGCCCGACGGGCAAGCGCGACCTGCGCCTGCCCGGCCACGCTTATCCGTTCAAGGTGCTGGTCAGCCAGTTTGCGGCCAAGGACCAGCGCCCGGCGTTGCGCTTTATGATCGCCATCGACACCGAAAACTTCCGCGCCACCCAGCATCATTTGCTGGTGGCGTTGATCAGCCTGGCAATGGTGGGTGTGGTCATGGCCGCGCTGCTGGGTTTCTGGGTTGCGCGCATCGGCTTGAAGCCACTGGAAAAGCTCTCCGACGAAGCGCGCAAACTCGCCCCGCCCAAACTCTCGGGGCGCTTGAAATTGTCACCGCTGCCGCCGGAGTTGAGCCTGTTCGTCAATTCGTTCAATGCCACTCTCGACCGCGTGGAACAAGCCTACTCGCGCCTGGAATCGTTCAACGCCGACGTGGCCCATGAACTGCGCTCGCCGCTGACCAACCTGATCGGCCAGACCCAAGTCGCACTGACCCGCGGGCGTTCGGCCGAGCACTATTTCGAGGTGTTGCAATCGAACCTGGAAGAGCTGGAACGGCTGCGCTCGATCATCAACGACATGCTGTTCCTCGCCAGCGCCGACCAGGGCAGCAAAGCCACCAAGCTGATCGAATGCTCACTGGCCGATGAAGTGGCCACCACCCTCGACTATCTGGACTTCATCCTCGAAGACGCTCAGGTGCGGGTGCGGGTGCACGGCGACGCCCGGGTGCATATCGAAAAGGCCCACCTGCGGCGTGCGCTGATCAACCTGCTGAGCAATGCCGTGCAACATACCGCGCCCGGACAGGTTATCAACGTGCACATCCAGGTGCAGGGGCAACAGGTAGCGATCGGCGTGACCAACCCGGGCGAGGCGATCGCCAGCGAACACTTGCCACGCCTGTTCGAACGTTTCTACCGGGTGGATGCATCACGCAGCAACAGCGGGGCCAATCACGGGCTGGGGCTGGCGATCGTCAAGGCGATTGCGTTGATGCACGGCGGGGATGTGTTTGTGCGCAGCGAAGGCGGTGGCAATACCTTTGGTATCACCCTTCCGGTCTAAACAACTCGGTCAAAAATGTGGGAGCTGGCTTGCCTGCGATAGCATCACCCCGGTGCGCCTGGCATACCGAGGTGTCTGCATCGCAGGCAAGCCAGCTCCCACAGAAGATCCTATCGCCCACACTGTTGCGATTTGGGCAATAGTTATTATCTTGTTACACTCTGTATCGCACCGCTCGCCTGCGTTACTTTGACGCATCGATGAGCGCGACGGCAAAGGCAGCTGACCCGCTTACCCGAATTTCCCTCGACTTATTTCCAGGGCTCTACACTGGGAATCTGTCTTAAAGCCGCTGACTTCAGCGGCTTTTTTTTGCCGTGAAAAAAGGCCGGGCACACCCCACGACACTGGCCGTTCATGATTGACCAAAGGAGCTCCACCGGTGAAGAACTCGCTGACGTTCACCCCGTTATTCCTCGCAATCGCAGCAACGATCATCCCCCTTGCCCACGCGGCGGACGCCCCGCCCGACGAAGGCTTCGTCGAGGGTTCGCACCTCACGGTCAACACCCGCAACTACTACATGAACCGCGACCGTCGCGACATCCATACCGATGACAGCAAGGAATGGGGCCAGGGCTTTATCGGCACTTTCGAGTCCGGCTACACCCAGGGCACCGTCGGCTTTGGCCTGGACGTCAACGCCATGCTCGGCCTGAAGCTCGACGGCGGCGGCGGCACTGATGGCTCCAGCATCCTTCCCTACGGCAGCGGCAACGGCAAGGCACCGGGTTCGTTTTCCACCGCCGGCGGCACCTTGAAAATGCGTGCCTTCGATACCGAACTGAAAGCCGGCGACCTGTTCCTCAACAACCCGGTGATCGCCGGCGGCATGACGCGCATGTTGCCGCAGACGTTCCGGGGTGTAAGCCTGACCAACCACAGCTTTGACGGCTGGATGATCGAAGGCGGCCAGGCCAGCTTTACCAAGCTCTACAACCAGAGCGGCCATCGGCGCATCGGCACCAGCTACGGTGCATTGCCGGCCAATGCCGACAGCCAGCACCTGGACTGGGCCGGCGTGTCGTTCAGCGGCATTGCCGGGTTGACCAGCAACCTGTACGCCTCCGAACTCAAGGACGTATGGCACCAGTACTACTACGACCTCGAATATACCTACGCCCTCAATGATCTGGTCAGCCTGACCCCCGGCCTGCACTACTACCACACCCAGGACACCGGCCAATCGCTGCTGGGTGATATCGACAACAACACCTACAGCCTGCATTTCACTGTAGGCGTGGGCAACCACAGCGTCACGGCCACCTATCAGCGGGTCAACGGCAACACGCCGTTCGACTACATCACCCAGGGCGACAGCGTGTACCTGGACAACTCCCAGCAGTACTCGGACTTCAACGGCCCCAACGAGCGCTCCTGGAAGCTCAAGTACGCCTACGACTTCGCCGGCCTCGGCGTGCCGGGGCTGACGTCTGCCGTGTCCTACATCAGCGGCAAGACCGACCTGACCAAGGTCGACCCCAACAGTCGTGGCTACAGCAGTTGGTACAGCGCCGACGGCAAGGACGCCAAGCATTGGGAACGGGATATCGACGTGAAATATGTGGTGCAGGGTGGCAAGGCCAAGGACCTGGCCGTGCGCCTGCAATGGGCGACTAATCGAGGAAGCAATGGCTACTCGGCAGTGGATCGGGATGTGGATGAGTACCGTGTGATTGTGGATTACCCCATCAACATCTTCTGACAACGTTCCAAATGTGGGAGGGGGATTGCTCCCACATTTGGGTTCTGCGACCTATTCCAGAGTTGCTACTAAGCTATTGGCATCCTCAAAGCAGAAGTGCGTCCGATGAGCCCAAGCCTTACCCGCCCTGAGCGCCTGCTTATTCTGGGCAGCACGCTGACAGTGTTGCTGATCGTGGGAGTCGTCACGGCGCTGCTGATTCGTGAACACGCCAATACCTTGCAGACGGCCAAGCGCACCGCCAATACCATCACCCAATTGATCGACGCCGACGTGTTGCGCAATGTCGAACTCTACGATGTGGGCCTCAAGGGTTTGATCACCGCTACCGAACGTACTGACCTGCAGGATGTATCCGCGAGTATCCGTCAGTTGGTGCTGTTCGACCGCTCCGCCGCCGCGCCATACAAGGGCGATGTCCTGTTGCTGGATCCCACCGGCGAGGTGATTGCCGACTCGTCACTGCTCACGATCAAGCCCGGCAACTTCGCTGATCGGGACTATTTTCAGGTTCACCGCCAGAATCCGGACGTGGGGTTGTACATCAGCCGTCCGTTCATGGCCCGCTGTGTGTGCGATGACCAATGGCGCATCGCGTTCAGCCGCCGCGTTTCGTCACCGGACGGGCGCTTCCTGGGAGTCGCCGTCGCGTCCATGCGCCTGTCGTACTTCCACCAGCTGTTCACCAGCCTGAATATCGGCAGCAACAGCACGATCAACCTGCTCAACCACCAAGGCATCCTGCTGGCGCAAGAGCCTTTGCTGGAAGCGGATATCATCAATAAGGACCTGAGCCAACGCCCCAACGTCGCACGTATGCTGCGTGAACGGGACGGCAGTTTCCAAAGCATCTCCAGTGTCGACCATCAGGCACGCCTTTACAGTTTCTCCAATGTGGGCAATTTGCCATTGATCGTTGCGGTGGCCCTTTCCAGTGATGAAGTGTTCGCGCCCTGGCGGCGCGCAGCGTGGCTGGTCAGCCTTGCGACGGGGGTGTTATGCGTGGGTCTGTTGTGGCTGACCTGGGCGCTGTGCATGGAATTGCGCCGTCGCCATCGTGCTGAGCAAGTGCTGTCAGAACTGGCAGCCACCGACGCCCTCACCGGCCTGGCCAACCGTCGTACTCTGGACGAGCGTTTGCGTATGGAATGGGACCGTGCGCAGCGCTCAACCGAGCCGCTGACTGTGCTGATGATCGACGTGGACCACTTCAAGGCCTTCAACGACCGCCACGGCCATCAGGGTGGGGATGATGCGTTGCGGGCAGTCGCGCAGGTAATCAACAGCACTATCCGTCGCCCGGCCGACCTGGCCGCGCGTTATGGCGGTGAAGAGTTCGCCGCGGTGCTGCCCCATACCGACGCCAAGGGCGCCTGGGTGATCGCCGAGCGTATCCGCCAGAGCGTTCAGCATTTGCCGCAGGTGGCCGGGGATGATCAGCCGATCACGGTGAGCATCGGCATGAGTACCTGGCACAAGCACAGCCGTATCACCCTTGAGGACTTGCTGCTCAAGGCTGACCAAGCGTTGTATGAGGCCAAGCACAGTGGGCGTAACCGCATTGTGGATGCGGCAACCCATCCCATATAAAACGGCGCGCCATAAAAAAAGGCCACCCGAAGGCAGCCTTTAAAAACTAAAGAAAGAGAGTTGTTACTTACACCGCCGCAACGGGACGCATGTAAGAGATCGGTGCGGTGCTGGCATCTTCGAAGGTCACGACTTCCCAAGCGTCTGTCTGCTCAATCAACTTGCGCAGCAGCTGGTTGTTAAGGGCGTGGCCCGACTTGAAGCCTTTGAACTCGCCTATCAGGCTATTGCCCAGCAGGTAGAGGTCACCGATTGCATCGAGGATCTTGTGCTTCACGAATTCGTCTTCGTAGCGAAGGCCGTCTTCGTTCAGTACACCATCCGCGTCGACCACAATGGCGTTTTCAACGCTGCCGCCGAGTGCGAGATTGTGCTTGCGCAGGTACTCGATGTCACTCATGAAACCAAAGGTACGGGCGCGGCTGACTTCTTTTACGAACGAAGTGCTGGAAAAATCCACGCTTGCACTTTGGGTGCGGTCACGGAATACCGGGTGATCGAAATCGATCTCAAAGCTCACTTTAAAGCCTTCGAACGGGACGAAGGTGGCGCGCTTGTCGCCGTCTTCTACTGTCACTTCCCGCAGAATGCGAATGAACTTCTTGGCTGCGTCCTGTTCTTCCAGGCCGGCAGATTGAATCAAGAATACGAAGGGTCCAGCGCTGCCATCCATGATCGGGACTTCGGACGCGGAGAGCTCGACGTAGGCGTTATCGATGCCCAGGCCAGCCATGGCCGAGAGCAAGTGCTCCACCGTGTCCACTTTGACGTCACCGTTGACCAGAGTGGTCGACATCGTGGTTTCGCCAACGTTTTCCGCGCGAGCAGGAATCTGCACCACAGGGTCCAGGTCGGCACGAACAAACACGATGCCGGTGTCGACAGGTGCGGGCTTGAGGGTCAGGTATACCTTCTCCCCGGAGTGCAGACCTACACCTGTGGCACGGATAATATTCTTCAGGGTGCGTTGTTTAATCATGGCTTGGACCGCTTCAGCGCAAATTGCGAACTGGTATCAACAAAGGCTGGCGATAATAACAGACCAGACCTTTGCTGAACACCAATCACCTTCATAGCCCTGATACATTCCATTAATCGGCCTGACGACGAAGGAATGCCGGGATGTCCAGGTAGTCCAGATCATCTTGCGGATTCAGGCTACGGGATGCAGCAGCACCGGCCTGGGCCTGGTTGCGCATCACGGTCGGACGGTCCAGATCACGGTAGTTCACCGACGGCAGTTCCTGGCGAGCAGGTGCTGCAGCGGCCGCTGCCTGATTAGCCTGGCTGACCTGGCTGTTGTGCAGGGTGTTGTCGATGACCTTTACAGGCTTCTCGATTTTCGCACCCAGGCCGGTCGCAACCACGGTTACATGCAGTTCATCACGCATGTCCGGATCGATAACGGTACCCACCTTGACCATGGCGTGCTCGGACGCGAAGGCTTCGATGATGCTACCCACGTCGGAGTACTCACCCAGGGACAGGTCGGGACCTGCGGTGATGTTCACCAGGATGCCGCGTGCACCTTGCAGGTTCACGTCTTCGAGCAACGGGTTGCGGATGGCCGCTTCGGTCGCTTCGCGTGCACGGTTAGGACCGCTGGCGCAGCCAGTGCCCATCATCGCCATGCCCATTTCGCTCATGACGGTACGAACGTCGGCAAAGTCGACGTTGATCATGCCCGGACGCTTGATGATGTCGGAGATACCGCGAACGGCACCGGCCAGTACATCGTCAGCCTTGGCGAACGCAGACAGCAGGCTTGCGTCCTTGCCCAGGATGGTCAGCAGTTTCTCGTTGGGGATGGTGATCAACGAGTCGACGCTTTCAGACAGCAGACGGATACCTTCGTCGGCGATCTGCATGCGCTTGCGGCCTTCGAACGGGAACGGACGCGTCACGACCGCAACGGTCAGAATCCCCATTTCCTTGGCTACTTCGGCAATGATCGGAGCAGCACCGGTACCGGTACCGCCGCCCATGCCGGTGGTGATGAACACCATGTTGGTGCCTTGCAGCACTTCGGCAATACGCTCGCGGTCTTCCAGAGCGGCTTGACGGCCGACTTCCGGATTGGCGCCAGCGCCGAGGCCCTTGGTCACCGCTGTGCCCAATTGCAGGATGGTCCGCGCGCCGATGCTTTTCAGCGCCTGGGCATCAGTGTTGGCGCAGATGAATTCAACGCCTTCAATGTTGCTCTTGACCATGTGGTTGACAGCGTTGCCGCCGCCACCGCCGACACCGATTACTTTGATAACCGGGCTAGCGGGGATGTTGTCTACGAGTTCAAACATGTTCCCTCTCCTTTCGTTTTCTCTAGTTTTTTCGCCTACTGCTTACTGCGGGTGCTGCGGTGTCGCGGTAAATCTTTAGAAATTGCCTTTGACCCAAGCCTGCAACCGCTCGAACAACGGCGCTTTGGCTTCGTCGTCACTGCGGTAGCTGTCGCGGATGCTCGGGCCCGACAAGGAAATGCCATCGGTCTGCTTTTGCAGCCCGTACAACAGCAAGCCCACACCGGTGGAATAAATCGGGTTGCGCACGACGTCGCCCAGGCCTTTCACGCCATGGGGCACGCCCAGGCGCACAGGCATGTGGAAGATCTCTTCGGCCAGTTCGACCGCGCCTTCCATTTTCGAGGTGCCACCGGTCAGCACGATGCCGGCCGGGATCAAATCTTCGTAGCCGCTGCGACGCAGTTCGGCCTGGATCAGGGTGAACAGTTCGTCGTAGCGCGGCTCGACCACTTCGGCCAGAGCCTGGCGCGACAGTTCGCGCGGTGGACGGTCGCCCACGCTTGGCACCTTGATGGTCTCGCCGGCACCGGCCAGTTTGGCCAGGGCGCAGGCGTAGCGGATCTTGATTTCTTCGGCGTACTGGGTCGGTGTACGCAACGCCATGGCGATGTCGTTGGTGACCTGGTCGCCGGCAATCGGGATCACCGCGGTGTGACGGATCGCACCCTCGGTGAAGATCGCGATGTCGGTGGTGCCGCCGCCGATGTCCACCAGGCACACGCCCAGCTCTTTTTCGTCGTCGGTGAGTACCGAGTAGGCCGAAGCCAACTGCTCGAGAATGATGTCGTCGATTTCCAGGCCGCAACGGCGCACGCATTTTTCAATGTTCTGTGCGGCGTTGACGGCGCAGGTCACCACGTGGACCTTGGCTTCCAGACGTACGCCCGACATGCCCAGGGGCTCGCGCACGCCTTCCTGGTTATCGATCACGTAGTCCTGCGGCAGGGTGTGCAGCACGCGCTGGTCAGCCGGGATCGCCACGGCCTGGGCGGCGTCGAGGACGCGCTCAAGGTCGGCCGAGCTGACTTCACGGTCGCGGATCGCCACGATGCCATGGGAATTCAGGCTGCGGATATGGTTGCCGGCCACGCCGACGAACGCCGAGTGAATCCGGCAACCGGCCATCAGCTGCGCTTCTTCGATGGCGCGCTGGATCGATTGCACGGTGGACTCGATGTTCACCACCACGCCCTTCTTCAGGCCCCGGGACGGATGCGTGCCAATACCGACGATTTCGATCGCGCCGTCTTCCCCAACCTCGCCCACCAGCGCCACCACCTTGGAGGTGCCGATATCGAGACCGACGATCATTTTGCCGCTTTGCACGTTTGCCATGGGTCCTGCCTCTTCTTAATTCTTCGCGACAGCGGGTTGTGCTGCCGTGGGCGCGGCCGGTGCACGCCAGCCGACGGCCAGGCCGTTGGCGTAACGCAGGTCGACGCTCGCAATGTTCGTAATCTGTTCTTTCAAGGTTTTTTCATAGATGGCAATAAAGCGGCGCATCTTTTCCACCAAGCGGTCGCGTCCCAGCAACAACTCGATGCCCGGGCCGGAACTGCCTGCCCCGGTCGTCAAAAACCAGCTGCCCCGTTCACGCAGTTCCAGGCGTGCAATGGAGAAGCCCAGTGGCCGCAGCATCTGGCTCAAGGCCTGGTACTGCTGCATCACTTGCTGCTGCGCCCGCTGCGGCCCGAACAGCTGCGGCAGGTGCTCATAGTTGGCCAGCTCACGCGGGGTGAACGCCTGGCCCTGGTTGTTCAACAGCGCTTCATCACCCCAACGGGCCACGGGCAGTTGTTCTTCCAGGCGGATCGTGACCTGGTCGGGCCATACGCGGCGCACTTCGGCGTGTGCGATCCACGGCATCTGTTCCAGCTCCGAGCGCATACCGGCCAGGTCGATAGTAAAGAAGCTCGCGGCCAGGTACGGGCCGATGCGCTGCTGTACCGCCTGCTGGCTGATGTAGCTCAAGTCGCCCTGCACGCTGATCTTGGTGATCGGCCGGTCGGCATACGGCAGCAGGCGTTGCGCGCCTTCGTAGGTACCGAACCCCAGCACCACCAGCAACACCGGCCAGAACAGCGCCTTGATAAAACCAAAGTTGGCTTTGGGCAGGCGCGCCGACATCGGCTCTTTGGCCACCATGCGGCTGGCACCCCGTGGCACCGGCTTGCGGCTCGGTGCTTGTGGGGGCTGATGACGAAGCGATGCGCCTTTCATGTCTTAGCCTCGTGACTCGATACTTGCCGCCAGGATCGCCAGCACCAACTGCTGAAAATCCAGGCCGGCTGCGCGAGCGGCCATCGGCACCAGGCTGTGGTCGGTCATCCCCGGTGCGGTGTTAACTTCAAGGAACCAGAAATTCCCTTGGTCATCCTGCATCACGTCTGCCCGCGCCCAACCGGCGATACCCAACGCCTCACAGGCTTTCGCCGTGAGGTCCATCAATTGCTGTTCCTTGGTTGCTTCGAGGCCACATGGGATCCGGTACTGGGTATCGGAAGCCAGGTACTTGGCGTCGTAGTCATAAAAGGTGTGGGGCGTGCCCAAAGCGATGGGCGGCAATACCTGGCCACGCAGGGTGGCGATGGTGTACTCGGGACCGGAAATCCACTGTTCCACCAACACTTGCGAATCGTAGGTACTTGCCGCTTTCCATGCGTCGATCAATTCGGCGGCCGAGTTCACTTTAGCCATGCCGATACTGGAGCCTTCATGGGCTGGTTTGACGATCAAAGGCAGGCCCAGTTCCTTGGCCGCAGAAATACAATCGTCTTCGCTGCACAGCACGGCGTGACGCGGGGTCGGAATACCCAGGCTGTGCCACACCTGCTTGGTGCGCAATTTGTCCATCGCCAGCGCGGAAGCGAGGATACCGCTACCGGTGTAGGGGATGCCGGCACATTCGAGCAGGCCTTGCATGCTGCCGTCTTCACCGCCACGACCATGGAGGATGATGAAGGCGCGGTCGATCTTCTCGGCTTGCAGACGGGCGAGGAAGTCATCGCCGACGTCGATGCCAAAGGCGTTCACACCGGCACTTTGCAGCGCCTGGAGCACGGCATTGCCGGACTTGAGCGACACTTCGCGCTCAGCGCTCTTGCCGCCGAACAGCACAGCGACGCGACCGAAATCGGCAGGCGCGACAGTGGAAAACAGGGAGCCGTAGTCAGTGATCATTTCGACGCCCCCTTTGCCACGGCTGCAAACAGCGGGCTCGCCAGCAACTTGGGCGCAAGGCCACCGATATCACCGGCACCCTGGCACAGCAGGATGTCGCCGGCGCGCAGCAACGGCTTGACGATAGGGGCCAGGTCGACGCCACGCTCGATGTAGATCGGGTCCAGTTGGCCACGCTGGCGGATGCTGTTGCACAGCTTGCGGCTGTCAGCGCCCGGGATCGGTTCTTCACCGGCCGGGTAAACCTCCATCAGCAGCAGCACGTTGGCATCGGCCAGCACATTGACGAAATCGTCGTACAGGTCGCGGGTACGGCTGTAGCGGTGCGGCTGGTAAACCATCACCAGGCGGCGCTCCGGCCAGCCGCCGCGCACGGCCTTGATCACAGCGGCAACTTCGGTCGGGTGGTGACCGTAGTCGTCCACCAGCATCACGTCACCGCCTTCAACCGGCAACTGGCCGTAGACCTGGAAGCGACGGCCGACACCGGCAAAGCGCGACAGCCCTTCGACGATGGCTTCATCGCTGACGCCCTCATCGGTGGCGATGCAGATGGTCGCCAGGGAGTTCAGCACGTTGTGGTTGCCCGGCATGTTCACCGAGACATCCAGCGGTTCGCGGTCGGGACGCAGCACGGTGAAGAAGGTTTGCATGCCTTCCTGGCGTACATTGATTGCGCGCACATCGGCGTCTTCGCTGAAGCCGTAGGTCACGGTCGGACGCTTGACCTGCGGCAGGATTTCACGCACCACCGGATCGTCCAGGCACACCACCGCCAGACCGTAGAACGGCAGGTTGTGCAGGAAGTCGACGAAGGTTTTCTTCAGTTTATTGAAGTCACCGTCGTAGGTCGCCATGTGGTCTTCGTCGATGTTGGTGACGACGGCGACCAGCGGTTGCAGGTGCAGGAAGCTCGCATCGCTCTCATCGGCTTCGGCGATCAGATAGCGGCTGGTGCCGAGCTGGGCATTGGTGCCGGCTGCATTCAGGCGGCCACCGATGACGAACGTCGGGTCCAGGCCACCGGCGGCGAACACCGAAGCGATCAGGCTGGTGGTGGTGGTCTTGCCATGGGTACCGGCGACGGCGATGCCGTGGCGATAGCGCATCAGTTCGGCGAGCATCTCGGCACGCGGCACCACCGGGATACGGCGTTCAAGGGCGGTGGCCACTTCCGGGTTGGACGTGTTCACGGCACTGGACACCACCAGCACGTCGGCCTCGGCGGCGTTCTCGGCACGGTGGCCGATAAAGATCTGCGCACCGAAGGACTTCAGACGCTCGGTGACCGGCGACTCTTTCAAGTCCGAGCCGGACACCTGGTAGCCCAGGTTCAGCAGTACTTCGGCGATGCCGCACATGCCCACACCACCGATACCGACGAAGTGAATGCGACGGATGCGGCGCATCTCGGGTTGCGGCATGGCTTTCTGATTCTCAACCATGGGCCACCTCCAGGCAGATATCGACCACGGTGCGGGTTGCGTCAGGTTTGGCCAGGCGGCTTGCGGTGCTCGCCATGCTGTTGAGTCGTTCCGGTTGCATCAAAACCTCGGTCAGGCGTGCGGCCAAATCGGCGGCGCCAGTCGTTCTTTGCGGCAGCAGGAAGGCAGCGCCCTCCCCGGCCAAATATTCGGCGTTGCGGGTCTGGTGATCGTCGATCGCATGGGGCAAAGGCACCAGCAACGACGGCAGACCGGCAGCGGCCAGTTCACTGACGGTCAGCGCACCAGCGCGGCAGACCACCAGGTCGGCCCAGCCATAGGCTTGGGCCATGTCTTTGATGAAGGGCTGTACATTGGCCTCCACACCGGCCTCGCGATAACGCGTGGCGGTGACTTCATCATGGTTCTTGCCGGCCTGATGGAAGATCTCCGGGCGCAGAGTCTCAGGAAGTTGCGCAACGGCTTCAGGCAGCAATTTGTTCAGTGGCTCGGCGCCCAGGCTTCCGCCCAGGATCAGCAGGTGCGCCTTGCGGCCGGCCAGAGCGTCACGCGCAATGGCCATGAACAGTTCGGTACGCACTGGGTTACCGGTGGTACGAAGCTTGTCCGAGGCAGCGAAGGTTTTCGGGAAGGCTTCACACACCCGCGATGCCAACGGCACCAGCAGACGGTTGGCAGTCCCGGCGACGGCGTTCTGTTCGTGCACGATCACCGGTACGCCAGCGAGCTTCGCCGCAACGCCACCAGGGCCGGTCACATAACCACCGAAACCGAGCACGCACACCGGCTTCAGTTCGCGGATGATCCTGCGTGCCTGCATGACCGCCTTGAGCAACACGAACGGCGCCTTGAGCAGGGACAACTTGCTCTTGCCACGCAGGCCGGTGACGTTGATCAAATGCAGGGGCAAACCGGCATTGGGCACCAACTCGTTTTCAATGCCACGGGGCGTACCCAACCAGTGCACGGTATAGCCGCGGTTCTGGAATTCACGGGCGCAAGCCAGGGCCGGGAACACATGCCCCCCGGTGCCGCCGGCCATGATCAACACGTTAGCGCCCATGGGTCGGCTCCTCGGCGAAGTCGCTTTCGCTGAACTCCATCTCTTCGCTGCCCAAGTGGGTTCGACTCTCCCACTCGATACGCAGCAACAAGCCAAGACAGGCGCAGCAGATCACCAACGAACTGCCACCGTAGCTGAGGAACGGCAAGGTCAGGCCCTTGGTCGGCAACAGGCCGACGTTCACACCGATGTTGATCAGGAACTGGCCGATCCACAGGAACGCCAGCCCGTAGGCAACGTAGGCGGCAAAGAACTGCTTGGCCTTCTCGGCCCACAGACCGATGTACATGGCGCGTACACAGACGAATACAAACAGGCCGACAGTGCACAGCGAACCCACGACACCCAGCTCTTCGGCCAGTACCGAGAACACGAAGTCGGTGTGGGCTTCGGGCAGGTAGAACTGCTTCTGCACGCTGTTGCCCAGGCCCACGCCCAGCCACTCGCCGCGACCGAAGGCAATCAGCGCCTGGGTCAACTGGTAGCCGGAACCGAACTGATCGGACCAGGGGTCGGTAAAGGTAATCAGACGCGCCATCCGGTAAGGCTGCGCTTGTACCAGAATGGTCACCGCCGCGACTGCCAATACCACCATCAAGGTGAAGCGGAACAGGCCGACGCCGCCGAGGAACAGCATGGCCGCCGCAGCCCCCATCATGACCACGGTGGCACCGAAGTCGGGTTCCATCAGCAATAGCCCGGCCATGGGCAGCAGCACGATGAAGGGTTTGAAGAAGCCCATCCAGCTTTCGCGCACTTCTTTCTGACGGCGTACCAGGTAACCGGCCAGGTAGATCACCACGAACACTTTGGCGATCTCCGAGGGCTGCACGTTGAACGCGCCGAAGCCGATCCAGCGCATCGAACCGTTCACCTCGCGGCCGATGCCGGGCACGATCACCATCACCAGCAAGCCGAACGCGCCGATCAGCATCAGCCAGCCCAGACGCTGCCAGGTGGCGATAGGAATCATCATGGTGACGATGCACGCGCCGAGGCCGATCACCAGATACACCAGGTGACGGATCATCATGTAAAGGGTATTGCCCGACTGCACGGCAGCCACTTCGGAGGATGCCGAAGTGATCATCACCAGGCCCAGGCCGAGCAGCGCGAGGCACCCGGCGAGCATCGGGAAATCGAGGTCGATGCCGCGCCCGGTAATGATCGGCGACGGGTACGGCTTGATGATGTTTTTCAGGTTGAGGCTCATGCCAAGGCCTCCACGGCGCGGGCGAACAGCTGACCGCGCTCTTCGTAATTCTTGAACATGTCGAAACTGGCGCAGGCCGGCGACAGCAGCACCGCGTCACCCGGCTGGGCCAGGGCTTTGCATTGGGCAATGGCGTCATCCAGCGAAGTCGCGCGTACTTGCGGCACCGCGTCGCCGAGGGCGGCGGCGATCAGGTCCGAATCGCGACCCATCAGCACCACGGCGCGGCAATGGGCGGCGACCGGATTTGCAAGGTCCTTGAAGTCGGCGCCCTTGCCATCACCACCCGCGATCAGCACCAGCTTGCCGTCGATATCGGCACCCAGGCCCTCGATGGCAGCCAGGGCGGCACCGACGTTGGTGGCCTTGGAGTCGTTGTAGTAGCTCACGCCATTGAGGTCGCGTACCCACTGGCAGCGATGCTCAAGGCCAGCGAACGTACGCAGGCTGGCGAGCATGGCGTCGAATGGCAGGCCAACCGCATGACCAAGCGCCAGGGCAGCCAGGGCATTGGACTGGTTATGTGCGCCACGGATCTTCAATTCGCGTACCGGCATCAGGTTCTGGAATTCGAAAGCCAGGTACTTCTCGCCGTTCTCTTCGCGAATGCCGAAGCCTTTGAAGTCGGGTTTGCCCAGGCCGAAAGTCCAGCAAGGCATGCCCTCGCCCATCAGCGGACGGCTCAGGGCATCCTGGCGGTTGACTACAAATTGCCTGGCGCCACGGAAGATCCGGTGCTTGGCCAGGTGATAAGCCGGCAGGCCGCTGTAGCGGTCCATATGGTCTTCGCTGACGTTCAGCACGGTGGCCACTTCAGCACCGAGATCGTGGGTGGTTTCCAGCTGGAAGCTCGACAACTCCATTACGTACAACTCGACGTCGTCGCTGAGCAAATCCAGCGCCGGCACACCGAGATTGCCGCCCACGGCCACGCGCTTGCCGGCCGCAGCCGCCATTTCGCCGACCAGGGTGGTCACGGTGCTCTTCGCGTTGGAACCGCTGATGGCCACGATCGGCGCCTTGGCGTTACGCGCAAACAGATCGATATCGCCGGACAACTTGACGCCACGCGCTGCAGCAGCTTGCAGGGCGGGTGTAGCCAGCGCCAGGCCGGGGCTCACGTAGAGCTCATCGGCACGGCACAGAAACTCGACATCCAACTCGCCACAACGCACTTCCACGTGCGGGTAGTCACGGCGCAGCGTGACCAGCTCCGGTGGATTTTCCCGCGTGTCGGCCACGGCAAACGACGTGCCCCGGTTCGCCAGGAAGCGAACCAGGGACATGCCGCTCTTGCCGAGGCCGACAACGATGCGGAAGTGGTCTGAAGCGATCAGGGACACTCGTTTCTACCTCAGTTTCAGGGTGGCAAGGCCGACCAGTACCAGAATCACGGTGATGATCCAAAAACGGACAATCACACGTGGCTCGGGCCAGCCCTTGAGTTCAAAGTGGTGGTGGATCGGCGCCATGCGGAACACACGACGCCCGGTCAATTTGAAGGAAGCCACCTGGATGACCACCGACAGGGTTTCCATCACGAACACACCGCCCATGATGAACAGCACGATTTCCTGGCGAACGATCACCGCAATGGTGCCCAAGGCAGCGCCCAGCGCCAGCGCGCCGACGTCACCCATGAAGACTTGTGCCGGGTAGGTGTTGAACCACAGGAACCCCAGGCCGGCACCGATCAGCGCGCCGCAGAACACGATCAGCTCACCGGCGCCCGGTACGTAAGGGATCAGCAGGTATTCTGCGAATTTCACGTTACCCGACAGGTAGCAGAAGATGCCGAGTGCACCGCCAACCATCACCGTCGGCATGATCGCCAGGCCATCAAGGCCGTCGGTCAGGTTCACCGCGTTGCTGGAGCCGACGATCACGAAATAGGTCAGCACCACGAAGCCGACACCCAGTGGAATGCTCACATCCTTGAGCATCGGGATGATCAAGGTGGTTTCCACGGCGCTTGGCGCAGTGGTGTACAGGAAGGCTGCCGCAGCGAGACCGAACACCGACTGCCAGAAATACTTCCAGCGGCTTGGCAGCCCCTTGGAGTTTTTCTCGATCACTTTGCGGTAGTCATCCACCCAGCCGATGGCACCGAACAGCAGGGTCACCAGCAGCACCACCCACACGTAGCGGTTATGCAGGTCGGCCCAGAGCAAGGTGCTGACGCCGATGGACGACAGGATCAGCGCACCGCCCATGGTCGGCGTACCGGACTTGGACAGGTGCGACTGCGGGCCGTCGTTGCGAACCGATTGACCAATTTGCAGGTTCTGCAGGGTGCGGATCATCCACGGCCCCAGAAACAGTGACAAAGACAGCGCGGTCAGCACACCCAGGATCCCGCGCAGGGTCAGGTACTGAAAGACCGCGAAGCCTTTGTGGAACTGTTGCAGATACTCAGCCAGCAGCAGCAGCATTAATGTTTCTCCGTACTTGAGCCACACAAGGCTGCGACGACGTTTTCCATCACCGCGCTGCGCGATCCCTTGATCAAAATGGTTGTGTGTTTGTCGTGTTCAGTCGCCGTCAGCGCCTGGATCAATTCAGCTTGCGTCGCAAAATGCCGCGCACCGGGACCGAAGGCGCTCACGGCGTGAGTCATGTTCGGGCCGACCGCGTAGAGCGCGTCGACCTTGCCGCTGGCGTAGGCACCTACTTCCCGATGGGACTGCTCGGCCCAGTCGCCCAGCTCGGCGATATCGCCCAGCACCAGTACTTTGCGGCCATCGAAACCCTTGAGCAGATCTATGGCGGCGCAGACCGAGGACTGATTGGCGTTGTAGGTGTCATCAATCACGCGCATGCCGTTGGCAGCCAATTGCGCCACAGTGCGGCCCTTGACCGGCTGCACCGCGCCCAGGCCCGTAGCGATACCGAACAGCGACACGCCCAGGGCATGGGCGGCGGCGGCGGCGGCCAGGGCGTTGGCAACGTTATGGTTGCCCAGCAGGTTCAGCTGCACGTGTTCGCTGCCTTGCGGGGTATGCAAGGTGAAGGACGGGCAACCGCGGGCGTCGACGGTGATATTTGAAGCATGGAAGTCGGCCGCGGCATTGAGCACCGCAAACGTCAGCACCTTGCGGCCGGCGGCGCGTACACGCCAGGTCTCGAAAGCCTTGTCGTCCTGGTTCAGCACAGCGGTGCCCGAGGCGTCGAGCCCTTCAAGAATTTCACCCTTGGCTTCGACGATTTTTTCCGGGCCGCCGAACTCGCCGACATGGGCGGTACCGGCATTGTTGATGATCGCCACGTGAGGCTTGGTCAGCGCCACGGTGTAGGCGATTTCGCCGATACGCGAAGCCCCCAGCTCGATCACGGCTGCCGTGTGCTCCGGGGCCAGTTCGAGCAGGGTCAGCGGTGCGCCGAAATCATTGTTGAGGTTGCCACGGGTCGCAAGCACCGGCCCGCGCGTACGCAGGACACCGGCAAGCAGTTCCTTGACCGTGGTCTTGCCGCTGGAGCCGGTAATGGCCGCCACCGGCTTGTCAAAAGCAGCGCGGTTGAGCGCACCCAATTGACCCAAGGCCAAGCGAGTATCGGGCACCAGCAATTGCGGCAAGGTGGAGTCGGGCACTTCACGCTGTACCAAGGCACCGACGGCACCTTTGGCGGCGACTTCGTTCAGGTAGTCGTGACCATCGAAGCGCGGGCCTGCCAAGGCGACAAACAACTGCCCAGGCTGAATGTTGCGGCTGTCGATACTCACGCCGTTGAAGGTGCAATCGCTCGACACTACGCGGGCCGACAGGGCCTGGGTGAGTTGGCTGAACTGCATGACTTTAAGCATGGGCGACCTCCCAGGCAGTCAAGGCGTGATCAGCCTCGACCAGATCGGAGAAGGCATGGCGCTCGCCGTTGATTTCCTGGTAGTCCTCGTGCCCCTTGCCCGCCAGCACCACCACATCGTCAGCGCTGGCGCTGGCAATCAGTTGGGCAATGGCGGCACCACGACCAGCAACGAAGGTGGCCTTGGAGGCATCTTTGAAGCCGACACGGATGTCATCGAAAATCTGGCTTGGGTCTTCACTGCGCGGGTTGTCGTCGGTGACGAGTACACCGTCGGCCAAACGCTCGACAATCTCAGCCATCAACGGACGCTTGCCGCGATCGCGATCACCGCCGCAGCCGAACAGGCAGAGCAATTTGCCCTTGGCATGTGGGCGCAGGGCTTCGAGAACTTTTTCCAGGGCATCCGGGGTATGGGCGTAATCGACCACCACCAGCGGCTGTTTGCCGCCACCCAGGCGCTGCATACGGCCAGCCGGGCCCTCAAGCTTGGGCAGTACGCGCAGGATTTCATCCAGGGCGTAATCCAGACCCAGCAGCGCGCCGATGGCAGCGAGTACGTTGCTCAGGTTGAAGCGGCCGAGCAAGGTACTGCGCAAGTGGTGTTCGCCCTGGGGCGTGACCAACGTGGCGCGTACGCCCTCGTCATTGAACTGGGCTTCGCGGCAATACAGGTAGGCACTGGAATCTTTCAGGCTATAACTGATCAGGCGTGCTTCGCTTTCTTCGCCAGCCAGTTGACGGCCAAATGCGTCGTCCAGGTTGATCACCCGGCACTTCAGGTCATTCCAGGCAAACAGCTTGGCCTTGGCGGCGGCGTACGCCTCCATGGTGCCGTGGTAGTCGAGGTGATCACGGGACAGGTTGGTCATCACCGCAACGTCAAAGGCCAGGGCAGCCACTCGCCCCTGATCCAGACCATGTGAGGAAACTTCCATGGCAACCGCCTTGGCGCCGGCCTTTTTCAGGTCGGCCAGGGTCGCTTGCACGGCAATCGGGTTCGGCGTGGTGTGCAGGCCGCTTTGCAGCGCACCATAAAAGCCAGTGCCCAGGGTGCCGACGATGCCGCAGTGCTGGCCCAACAGGTCAAGGGCCTGGGCGACCAACTGGGTCACGCTGGTCTTGCCATTGGTGCCGGTCACGCCGATCAGGTTGAGTTGGCGGCTCGGGTCGCCGTAAAAACGCCCGGCGATGTCAGAGAGCTGCGCAGCCAGGCCCTTGACTGGAATCAACGGCACGTCGGTGATCGGCAGCACAGTGGCGCCTTCCACTTCATAGGCCACAGCCGCCGCGCCACGTTGCAGGGCGTCTGCGATATGCGCACGACCATCGAACTTGCCGCCAGGCACCGCCAGGAACAGGTCACCGGCGCGTACGTTGCGGCTGTCCAGGCTCAATTCGCGAATCAGCAGATCGCGGCCGGCATGGGCAAAAATCTTGTTGAGGCTCAGAGACATCAGCCGCGCCCTCCATTGGCTTTGACAGCGGCGGCCGGTGGTCCGGCGTTGGCTTGTTGGGTCGGCGGCAGGTTGTCCGGCGTGATGTTCATCAGGCGCAGGGTGCCGGACATCACTTTGCTGAACACCGGCGCCGAGACCAGGCCACCGAAGTAGCCGGCTTTACTCGGTTCGTCGATGACCACGACGATGGCGTAGCGCGGGTCGCTCATCGGGCCAAAACCGGCAAACAGCGAGCGATAGGAGTTTTCGGCGTAGCCCTTGGTGCCTACCGATGTCTTGCGCGCAGTACCCGACTTGCCTGCCACGTGATATGCCGGCACCTGGGCACGGAACACGCCGCGTGGAGCTTCGATCACTTGTTGCAGCATGCCCTGGATGGTCTTGGCGACTTTTTCCGGAATGACCTGATTGGCTTTCGGCGGTTCGTCCACATGGATCAGGCTCAGCGGCACCATGCGGCCGTTATTGGCCAACACCGAGAACGCGTGGGCCAGCTGGATCGCAGTGACCGACAGGCCGTAGCCGTAGGACAGCGTGGCAGTCTCGGCCTTTCTCCACTCGCGGTAGTTCGGCAGGTTGCCCACGCGCTCACCCGGGAAATCGAGGCCGGTGGGTTGCCCCAGACCGATTTTTTGCGCCAGGTGATAGATCGTTTCGCCACCAATGTCGAAGGCAACCTTACTCATGCCCACGTTACTGGAATTGATCAGGATGCCTGTCAGATCCAGCACCGGACCTTCGCTGCGGGATACGTCACGAATGGTGTATTTGCCAAGTTGCAAGGTGCCTGGGTAAACCTCGACCTTGTCGGTAGGTTTCCAGCGCCCGGTTTCCAGGGCAGCGCTCATGGAGATGGCTTTCATGGTCGAACCGGGCTCGAACACGTCGATCATTGCGCGGTTACGCATCATCGCCGGCTGCAGGTTGCGACGGTTGTTGGGGTTGTAGGTCGGCTGGTTGACCATGGCGAGGATCTCGCCGGTCTTCACGTCCATGATCACCAGGCTACCGGCCTTGGCGCCGTTCTCGATGATCGCGTTACGCAGTTCGCGGTTGGCCAGGTATTGCAGGCGCAGGTCGATCGACAACGCCAGAGGCTTGCCGGCCTTGGCGTTTTTGGTGACCTGGACATCCTTGATCAGCCTGCCGCGCCGATCCTTGATGACCTGCCGCTTGCCCGGAACTCCGGCCAGCCATTCGTCGTACGCCAGCTCAACGCCTTCGCGACCATGATCATCGATATCGGTAAAGCCGACCATGTGCGCGGTGGTTTCACCGGCCGGGTAGAAACGACGAAACTCCTCGATGCCGTAGACACCGGGGATTTTAAGGTCGAGCACCTGCTGGCCTTGCTCGGGGGTGAGCCCGCGAACCAGATAGATGAATTCCTTGTTGGCCTGGGCTTCGAGGCGATCGGTCAGGGCCTTGCGGTCCTGACCAAGGGCGGCGGCCAGCTCGGGCCACTTGTCCTTGGCAACTTGCAGCTCTTTAGCGTTGGCCCACAGCGTCGTCACCGGGGTACTGACGGCCAGGGGCTCGCCATTACGGTCGGTGATCAGGCCGCGGTGCGCAGGAATTGGAATATGCCGCAGGCTGCGGGCGTCACCCTGGCCGATCAGGAAGTCGCGGTCGACCACCTGCAGGTCGAAGATGCGCCAGACGATGGCACCCACCATCAATGCCAGCAAGCCGAGCATCAGGCGGAAACGCCACGGGTAGAGTGCGCCTTCGAGCTTCATCATGGCGCCACCATGCGAACTTCGGCCGCGCCCGGAATGTGCATCTTCAACTGCTCGGTGGCCAGCACTTCGATACGGCTGTGGGCTGTCCAGGTACTTTGTTCGAGGATCAACCGGCCCCACTCCGCCTGCGCCTTGTCACGCACGCTCAACTCCCCATACAGGGTATTGAGCAACTGACGGTTCCAGTGGGCGCTGTAGGACACCGCAATCGCGGACACCAGCACGCCGACAAACAGCAGCAACATAAAGAAGCTGCCGCCCGGCAGGGGTTTGGCGAAAAGCTTGCTCACCGCAGCTTCTCCGCGACGCGCATGACGGCGCTACGGGAACGTGGGTTGGCCTTGAGTTCGGCTTCGGAAGCGAACTGCGCTTTGCCATGGATTTTGATTTTCGGCACAAAGGCTTCGAAACGTACCGGCAGGTTGCGCGGCAGGTTGTCGGACTCGCCCTTGACCAGACGACGCATGAACAGTTTGACGATGCGGTCTTCCAGGGAGTGGAAACTGATCACCACCAGGCGGCCGCCCACTTCCAGAGCGTCCAGAGCGGCTTCGAGGCCGGCTTCCAGATCGCCCAATTCGTTGTTGACGTGAATGCGCAGGCCCTGGAACGCGCGAGTTGCCGGGTTCTTGCCCTTTTCCCACGCCGGGTTGGCGACCTTCAACACTTCGGCCAGGTCGGCGGTACGCTCGAAAGGCTGGATTTCCCGACGCTCGACCACGGCACGCGCCATCCGGCCGGCGAAGCGTTCTTCGCCGTATTCCTTGAATACGCGGGCGATTTCTTCCACCGGTGCGGTGGCGATGAACTGGGCAGCGCTGACCCCACGGGTGGGGTCCATGCGCATATCCAGGGGGCCGTCGTTCATGAAGCTGAAGCCGCGCTCAGGGTCGTCGAGCTGCGGCGAAGACACGCCCAGGTCGAGCAAAACCCCGGCCACCTTGCCTGCCATGCCGCGCTCGGCGACTTCGGCACCCAGCTCGGCAAAGCTGCGCTGCACAACGACAAAGCGGCCGTCTTCGGCCGCTAGCGCTTGCCCGGTGGCAATCGCTTGAGGGTCCTTGTCGAACCCGAGGAGCTTACCGTCGGGCCCGAGCTGGCTGAGTATCAAACGGCTGTGCCCGCCCCTGCCGAAGGTGCCATCCAAATAGCAGCCATCCGCGCGTACGGCGAGAGCCTCAACGGCTTCGTCAAGCAGTACGGTGATGTGGTTAAAGCCGCTATCAATAGTCACAGGATCAAATCACGCAGTTCATCAGGCATGGCGCCCGGTTGTTGAATAGCAGCCAGGTCAGCTGCAGACACAGCATCCCAGGCATCTTCGTCCCACAATTGGAACTTGTTCAGCTGGCCCACCAGCATTGCGCGCTTGTCGAGCTTGGCGTACTCGCGCAGACGCGGAGGCACCAGGAAACGACCGCTGCCATCGAGTTCAAGGTCAACGGCATTGCCGATCAGCAAACGCTGGAGGCGGCGGTTTTCTTCACGCAATGAAGGCAGCGCGCGCAACTTGGTTTCAATCAACTCCCACTCATCGAGGGGGTAAACACACAAACAAGGGTCAACGGCGTCAATCGTGATGATTAACTGCCCTGAACTTCGCGAAATGAGCTCGTCACGATACCGGCTCGGCATGGCGAGACGGCCTTTTGCATCGAGACTGATAGCGTTAGCTCCGCGAAACACAGATGCGTTTCTCCAAATTTTAGCGTTTTACGTTCAAAAAACCCACTTTGTGCCACTTTCCGCCACTTGCGCACACTATAGGAATGCGCCTACCACACCGTCAAGGCGCGGATTCAAGGAAAAGCCTTACAGAACGGAGATTTAGGAGGGTAAGAGGAGGAGAAACGAGAGTTTGACGATGTTTTTGACTCAACAACGGCAAATAGCTCATGGAGCTACGACTTAAAGTTAAAGTAATTTATTAAGAGTAAGATTTTTTTGGTATTACGAAGACGCATCTGCCAATGATTTGGCAGGGAGGGATTCTTGCGTTACTACCGGGTTTGCGCACGAGATTCGAACGCAAGGAAAAAAGGTGGAGAGTCGATCTGTAAGCCGGGTTCTGTCTTGAACAGTCATTCGTCTACGATGGCCATCACTGGACATCTTTAGCAACCTACCCGGTCCCAGCGCGGGCCACGCCTTGGGACCCTATTTGGTCTTGCTCCAAGTGGGGTTTACCTAGCCACGAACTGTTGCCAGTCGTGCGGTGCGCTCTTACCGCACCTTTTCACCCTTACCGGCACCGAAGCGCTTAGGCGGTTATTTTCTGTGGCACTTTCCGTAGGCTCACGCCTCCCAGGCATTACCTGGCACTTCGCCCTATGGAGCCCGGACTTTCCTCCCCCCCCTAATTTTCATAGAGGGCAGCGACTGTCCAATCGACTCTCCGCCGCGCAGGTTAACGGCACGAAGGTCTGAGGACAAGTATTAAAGTGCAGCAGTGCCATCATGTTCAGACGAAATACAGATTCGACCCCGGAACTATTCAGCCTTCTGTTTATCGAGCGCCACTTGATACAACACGTTTTTACGCACGCCGGTAATTTCTGCGGCAAGGGCAGCGGCACGCTTGAGCGGCATCTCCTTGAGTAACAAGTCGAGGATGCGCATGGCTTCGCTGCCCACGGCATCTTCATTCTCCGGCGCGCTCCAGCCCGCCACCAGCACCACACATTCGCCTCGCTGCTGATTGCTGTCGCCCTCGACAAACGCCCGCAACGCCTCCAGCGGCAGCCCCTTGAGGGTTTCGAAGGTCTTGGTCAACTCCCGGGCCAGCAATGCCAGGCGCTCGCCGCCGAACACCAGCTCCATATCCTGCAGGCATTCAAGGATGCGGTGCGGAGCTTCGTAGAAGATCAGGGTGCGTGGCTCTTCCTTCAGGGCCTGAAGGCGTGCGCGACGGCCGACTGCCTTGGCCGGCAGGAAACCTTCAAAAATAAACCGATCCGACGGCAAGCCTGCCGCAGATAATGCGGCAATCAGCGCGCACGCTCCCGGAACAGGCACTACATTGATACCAGCGGCGCGTGCCTGGCGGACCAGGTGGTATCCCGGATCGGAAATCAACGGCGTACCCGCATCGGAGATCAATGCCACGTCATCACCGGCCAGCAAGCGGGTGATGAAACGGCTGCCTTCTTCACGCTCATTGTGCTCATGGCACGCCGCCAGTGGCGTGCTGATTCCAAAATGCTGCATCAACCGTTGGGAGTGTCGCGTGTCTTCCGCCGCGATCAATTTAACCTCGCGCAACACCTTCAGCGCCCGGGCACTGATGTCGTCCAGGTTGCCAATCGGCGTCGCCACCACAAAAAGCGAGCCAGCAGTGGAATTCAATGGACCTGGAGCAGTCAAAACGCACACCTCGATGGTTGGCAAAAGCCACATTGTAGCGCGTAGACGCCTTGAAAATATGCCATCACGGTGGATGCCGTTTCAGCCAGCCTTTGCCAATCGCAACATTTACACGACCTAAATCCACGGTTTCACGCCACTAACATCGCGCCTGGGCCAGTGCTTGGGTACACTTCCACGCTAATTTGATCGGTATCAGGAACACTTACATGATCGCTTGCCTGCGGCTGCTCTCCGCCCTCTGCCTCGCTGCCTTGCTGGCCGCGTGTGCCAGCTCGCCCTCGTCCAGCCTTGGCGACCTGCCACGGACTCCGGATGCCAGTATCGAGCAACTGCTCGAACAGGCAACGAACGCCAACACGCCAGAAAAGGCCGCCATGCTGCGCCTGAGTGCGGCAGACCTGGCCTATCAGCAGAACAATGCCGGCCGCTCGTCGCAGATCCTTGCGCAGGTGCCCCTGGACGTCCTCAAACCCGCCGCGCAGATATTTGCCAGCACCCTGGCCGCCGAACTGGCGATGACTCGCAACCAGCCCAAGGCGGCATTGGCGGCGCTGAACCATCCCAGCCTGCAAAGCCTGAAGGAGCTGCCGGCAGACCAGCAGATCCGCACCGGTACCGTGCACGCCCGCGCTTACGAAGCCGACGGCCAGACCCTGGCCGCCGCTCGCGAGCGGGTTGCCATGGCGCCGCTGCTGACCGGCGATGCCGCTGCAAGCAACCACGAAGCCATCTGGGTGCTGATTGCCGCGCTGCCGGCCGAACAGTTGCAAGCCACCGGCAACCCGACACTCGATGGCTGGGTGACCCTGGCCCAGGCGGTCAAGGGCGCCGGCACCCTGGAGCAACAACAGGCTGCTATCGATACCTGGCGCGCACAGAACCCGGGCCACCCGGCAGCGGTGCAACTGCCCACGCCGCTGACCAGGCTCAAGGAACTGGCCAGCCAGCCCCTGAACAAGATCGCCGTGCTGCTCCCGCAGGAAGGCCCATTGGCTTCGGTCGGCAAGGCATTGCGAGAAGGTTTCATGGCGGCTCACTACCAGGCCGAACAGGCCGGGCAGAAGGCGCCGGTCATCGAGTTCTACGACAGCTCGCGCCTGAGCTCCCTCGATGACTTCTACGCCAAGGCCCAGGCTGCCGGCGTGCAACTGGTGGTCGGCCCGCTGGAAAAACCACTGGTGAAACAACTCAGCGCACGCCCGCAATTGCCGATCACCACCCTGGCGCTGAATTACAGCGAGACCGATCAAGGCCCGGCGCAACTGTTCCAGTTCGGCCTGGCCGCTGAAGACGAAGCCCGTGAAGTGTCGCGCCGCGCCCGTGCCGATGGCCTGCATCGCGCTGCAGCCATGGTGCCGCGTGGCGAATGGGGCGAGCGTGTCTACAGAGCCTTCCGCCAGGATTGGGAAGCCAATGGCGGCACTGTGATGGGCGTCGAGTATGTCGATCAGCCAGTGGCACTGGCCCAGCAGATCGCCGACCTGTTCCAGTTGCGTAAAAGTGAAGGTCGCGCCAAGAGCCTGCAAAGCACGGTCGGCACCGACGTTGCCGCCCAGCCTTCGCGTCGCCAGGACATCGAGTTCATCTTCCTGGCGGTCACCCCGCAACTGGCCCAGCAGATCAAGCCGACCCTGAACTTCCAGTACGCCGGCGATGTGCCGGTCTACGCCACGTCCCATGTCTTCAGTGCCAGCGGCGACCGCAACCAGTATCTGGACATGACCAACGTGATGTTCTGCGAAACCCCTTGGCTGCTTGACACCACCGACCCGCTGCGCAACCAGGTCGCCGCGCAATGGCCGCAAGCCAATGGCAGCCTGGGCCGCCTGTACGCGATGGGCGTCGACGCCTACCGCCTGGCACCGCGCCTTGGCCAACTCAAGGCATTGCCGGACACCCGTGTCGACGGTCTCTCGGGCAACCTGGGCATCAGCGCCAACCAGCGCGTTGACCGCCAGATGCCATGGGCGAAGTTCGTCGGCGGCGCCATTCAGCGCCTGCCCGATACCCCACGCTGATGCCTGAGCGGTCCAGCGCACAAAGCGGCAAGGATGCCGAACTTCAAGCGCTGAAATATCTGCAACAACAGGGTCTGCGCCTTCTGGCGCAGAACTGGTTATGTAAACGCGGCGAGCTTGATCTGGTCATGCTTGACGGCGATACAGTAGTATTCGTCGAAGTCCGCTACAGAAAACACGCACAATGGGGTGGCGCGCTCGCCAGTATCGACGGGCGCAAGCGTCAGAAACTGATACTCGCCGCGCAGTTTTTTCTGCTAAAAGAGCATCGCTGGGCTGACAGCCCCTGCCGTTTCGATGTGGTCGCCATAGAAAGCACACCGTCGGGTCCTGCTGATCTGAACTGGCTCAAAGATGCCTTCGACAGCTGACGCACCCGGCACCTTCACCACACACTTTTGCTCTTTGCATTGCGGGCTGCACATTACCTGTGCCAAACAGCCGCGCTACTTAAGGTCACACAGATGGACATGCAATCCCGAATTCGCCAGCTTTTCCAGGCCAGCATCGACACCAAGCAACAGGCGATGGACGTACTTGCACCGCACATCGAGCAAGCCAGTCAGGTCATGGTCAACGCCTTGCTCAACGAAGGCAAAATGCTTTCGTGCGGCAACGGTGGTTCGGCTGGCGATGCCCAGCATTTCTCTTCAGAGCTGCTCAACCGCTTCGAGCGCGAGCGCCCGAGCCTGCCGGCCATTGCCTTGACTACCGACTCGTCGACAATCACTTCGATTGCCAACGACTACAGCTACAACGAAATCTTCTCCAAGCAGATCCGCGCCCTCGGCCAGCCGGGCGATGTGTTGCTGGCGATTTCCACCAGCGGCAACTCGGCGAATATTATTCAAGCGATCCAGGCCGCACATGATCGTGAAATGATTGTCGTAGCCTTGACCGGTCGGGATGGTGGCGGCATGGCTTCGCTGCTGCTGCCTGAGGACGTGGAGATTCGCGTCCCGGCCAATGTCACTGCACGCATTCAGGAAGTCCACCTGCTGGCGATCCACTGCCTGTGCGATCTGATCGACAGCCAACTGTTCGGGAGTGAAGAATGACCGTTAACCGCCTCAGCCTTTTGGCCATTACGCTGTGCCTCGCCATCAGCGGCTGCAGCTCGGCAATCACCGCTACACGGGACACCCCCATCCAGGACGACCGGGGCACACGTACTTTCGGCAGCACCATCGATGATTCGCTGATCGAAACCAAGGTCAAGGTCAATGTCGCCAAGGCCGCCACAGACCTGGGCAACGGCGCCTCGCGCATCGTGGTGACCAGCTTCAACGGCGTCGTCCTGCTGGCAGGGCAAACCCCGCGCGCCGACCTCAAGGCCCAGGCTGAACAAGCCGCTGCGGGCGTGCAACGAGTCAAGAAGGTCCACAACGAATTGCAGGTCATGGACCCGATCACCCTGCTGGCCATCAGCAACGATGCGCTGCTGACCACCAAGATCAAGGCGCAGATGCTCACTGACAGCGCGGTGCCGGGCTCGCGCATCAAGATCGTTACCGATAATGGCATCGTCTACATGATGGGCCTGCTGACCCAGGCCGAAGCGACCCGCGCGGCGAACCTGGTACAGGGCGTGTCGGGCGTACAGAAGATCGTGAAGGTGTTCGAATACATCGACTGATGTAGACACACAGCCACAAAAAAGGGCGCCGTGCATTGACTGCACGGCGCCCTTTTTAGTGGCCAGTGTTTACTGGTACTGCTGGTACGGGTTGCCCTGGAACTGATTGTTTTGCTGTGGCGCCTGTTGTTGCTGACCAGGCTGGCCGTATTGCTGGCCTGGGATCGGGCCGAGGTTGACTTCGACACGACGGTTCTGGGCACGGCCATTCACATCGGCGTTGCTGGCAATCGGGTTATCCGGGCCGGCACCGCGAGCACTCAGGTTGGCAGCGCTCACACCCTGGGAAGTCAGGTAGTCGGCCACGCTCTGCGCACGACGCTGGGACAGGTCCATGTTCAGTTGGCGACTACCGGTGCTGTCGGTGTAGCCTACGATCTGGATGGTGTTCTGGTTGAATTGCTTGAGGGAGTTGGCCAGGTTATTGAGCGGCTGGTAGAAGCTGCTGGCGATCGCGGCCGAGTTGGTGGCGAAGGTGATGTTGCCCGGCATGATCAGCTTGATCTGGTCACCCTGGCGCTGCACTTCCACACCAGTGTTGGCCATGCTTTCACGCAGTTTTTTCTCTTGCTGGTCGGCGTAGTAGCCATAGCCGGCAGCACCGGCACCCGCAACGACGGCGCCAATCAGCGCGCCCTTGCCACGGTTGTTATGGTCGATGGCCGCACCGGCCAATGCACCGGCCAGCGCGCCGAGGCCGCCGTACTTGGCGGTCTTGCTCATACCGCTTTCAGAACCATTGCCGGCCTGTCCCTGGCTGCCGTCATAAGGATTAGGTGAGGCACAGCCAGACAACAGGGCTACGGCGGTAGCGACAACAAGCAGACGACGCGGAGTAAACATGAAGGGAGCTCCTACTTTTGCATTCTGTGATGCAGAGGACATTGGCAATGGACCTGTGCCGAGTTTGGAACGCGACAAGCGGCAAAAATTCCGTGGGGCGTGCTCAAAGCATAGCTGTCTTTGGCTCGAGCCTGTGCCTGCGTGTCTGTACCGACTTGTATCAGAGCCGACAACCCATCACGCACGCACGAAAGGATTCTCTCGCATCTCATCGCCCAGCAACGTATCCGGCCCATGCCCTGTCACCACTGTCGCGCGCTCATCCAGCGTGTATAAGCGCTGCTTGATCGACCGCACGATCGTCGCCTGGTCGCCGCCCCACAAATCCGTGCGCCCAACGCCGCGCCGGAACAAGGTGTCACCGGCAATCAGCAGCTTGGCATCGGCAAACCAGAAGCTCATCGAACCCGGCGTATGCCCAGGGGTGTGCAAGGCAACACCGCATCCACAGGCCAATTCTTCATCGTGTTCCAGCCAGCGATCCGGCGACGGCACTGGCACATAGGGCACGCGAAACATCTGGCATTGCATTTCCAGGTTATCCCATAGAAATTGATCATCTTTGTGCAGGTGCAGCGTGGCTCCGGTTTTTTCTTTCAATTGGCCAGAGGCCAGGAAGTGATCCAGGTGAGCATGAGTGTGGATAATGCTCACCACCTTCAGACCCAACGCATCAAGACGCGACAGGATCAATTCGTGATTGCCGCCGGGGTCGACTACGATGGCTTTTTTAGTGATCGGGTCGCCAATGATGGTGCAGTTGCACTGCAACGGGCCGACGGGGAAGGTTTCGCGAATCAGTGGTGGTTTTTCGGTAGTCATGAGTGTCCTGCAAGCTCTCTGGCGCGTTCCAAGTGCAGTATGGTGGAGGTTGCCCCCACTCTGGAAGGGATCGATTCGGCGGTGTATCCACTGCTAAGCTACACAAGCGCCATCCCCCGCTGCAGTCCGTCGCATTTGGAGCAACACCCATGGCGAATCAACAGATCATCTGCGAGCACTGCGACTGCGTGTACGAAAAGGTCACGCTCGCCAAACATCAAAAAGCCCTGTGTGTGCGGTGCTCGGGTGTGCTGCAGCGCTATAACGGCCTGTCGGTGCAACAACGCCTCGCGCTGACGGTGACCGCAGCAGTGCTGTGGACCTTTGCCAACTTTTATCCGGTGATGAGCATCAGCCTGCAGGGCTTGAAAAACAGTGCGACGCTGTGGGATTCGGTGGTGGCGCTGAGCCTGGGGCCGATCACGTTCATTGCGTTGGTGGCGGCGATCTCCATCATCATCGCGCCGGTGTTTCAGCTGGTCTTGCTGATCTGGGTTTTGAGTTTTGCCTTGGCCGGCCAGCGTTCGCCGGCGTTCAAACTGTGCATGCGCTGGCTGGAAGCGCTCAGGCCCTGGAGTATGCTGGAAGTCTGCCTGCTGGGCGCCATGGTTGCCGTGTTCAAACTGGCGGGTATGCTGGATGTGATCCCCGGTACCGGCCTGTTTGCCCTGGCCGCCCTCAGCCTGTTGCTGATCCGCATTGCCGGGCGCGATGTCCGCGACCTGTGGGACACCGTATGAATTCACCGCCCACCGCCCGCGAGCTCAACCTGTGCCTGTGCCATACCTGCGGCCAGGCCTGCGACATGCGCCTGGAGCCCACTGAATGCGAGCGCTGCGGCGCGCCCTTGCACCGGCGCAAAACGCAATCGCTGACACGCACCTGGGCCTACATGCTCACCGCCCTCGCCTTTTACATACCGGCCAATTTGCTGCCGGTGATGAACACCACCATGCTCGGCTCCGGCGCAGACAGCACCATCATGAGCGGCGTGCTGGAGTTCTGGCAGCATGGCGCCTGGGACATTGCCCTGATCATTTTCATCGCCAGCATTGCCGTGCCGGGCATCAAGTTCCTGTCACTGGGGTTGCTGCTGATCACCGTGCAGCGCAATAGCCAGTGGGCGCGCAAGGAACGCTCAAAGCTGTTTCGGTTTATCGAGCTGATCGGCTATTGGTCGATGCTGGACGTCATCGTGGTCGCACTGGTGGCCGCGCTGGTTAAGTTTCAAGCCCTGGGCACGATCGAACCGCGCCTGGGCATTCTGTTTTTTGGCTTGGTGGTGGTATTTACCATGCTCGCGGCCATGAGTTTTGATCCCCGGCTAATCTGGGAAAACCCACATAACGAGGAGACCTCGGATGAGCGCATCCAAGGCTGACACCCCTGCGGGGCAACCCGCGATCAAGACGCGTCGCTTCAGTGTCTCGCTGGTCTGGATCGTGCCGATTGTCGCCGTGCTGGTGGGGATCTCGCTGGTGATTCACAGCGTCATGCAACAAGGGCCGACCATCGTCCTCAACTTCAAGACCGGCAGCGGGCTGGTCGCCAACAAGACCGAGGTCAAATACCGCAACGTGGTGATCGGCCAAGTGACCGCCGTGGCCTTGAGCGGTGACCAGAAAAGTGTCAACGCCACCATCGAGCTGTCCAAACAGGCCGAAAGCTTCACCCGCGAGGACTCTAAATTCTGGGTGGTGCGCCCACGTATCGGCGCAGGCGGCGTATCCGGTATCGACACGCTGCTGTCCGGCGACTACATCGGCGCGGATATCGGCCAGTCCGAAACCCGCGCCAAACATTTCACCGGCCTGGAAAACCCGCCCCCCATCACCTATGGCGAGCCTGGCAAGCGTTTCACCCTGCACACGCAGACGCTGGGTTCTCTGGACATCGGCTCGCCGGTCTATTACCGCAAAATCCCGGTAGGCCAGGTGGTGGCTTATGAGTTGGACAGCGAAGGCAAGGGCGTGAACGTCGAAGTCTTCATACACGCGCCCAATGATGGGTATGTCACCGAGAACACGCGGTTCTGGAATGCCAGCGGTGTCGATCTGAGCGTCGGTGCCAATGGCTTTGCGCTGAAGACCGAATCGGTGTCGTCCATGCTGATGGGCGGGATCTCCTTCCAGGCCCCACCCTACAACCCCAACGACAAGCCGGCCGAGGAAAATCGCGGCTTTGAATTGTTCGAAGACCAGCAAAGCGCCCTCGCACCGCCCAATGGCAAAGGGCAATACATGGTCCTGCGCTTTGATCAGGCCCTGCGTGGGCTGAAAGTTGACGCACCGGTTGAGTTCCTCGGCGTCGAGTTCGGCAAGGTGGTGTCGATCAATCTGGATTTCGATGCGAAGAAACGCAGCTTCCCGGTCAATGTCGGCATCGTGATCTACCCGCAACTGCTCGGCGCGGCCCATACCAAGCTGCTCAAGGCCATGAACAACAACCCTGACGATGAGGCGGCCGGCGTGCGCCTGATCGGCAGCTTCATTGAAAACGGCCTGCGCGCCCAGGCCCGCAGCGGTAACCTGCTGACCGGCCAGTTGTACATCGCCCTGGACTTCTACCCCAAGGCCGAGAAAGTGGCGTTCGATCCGAACCAGCGCCCCGTGGGCATTCCCACCATCCCGGGCAACCTGGAACAACTGCAGGAGAAGTTCGAAGGTATCGTCAACAAGCTCAGCCAACTGCCGGTCGAGCGGATTGCCGGCAACCTCGATGCCAGCCTGGTCGAACTGCGCAAGGGCCTGGCGCAATTCAACGCCAAGACACTGCCGGGTGTGCAGACGACACTGGCCGACGTGAGCAAGACCCTGCAATCGGCCAGCTCAACCCTGGCAGAAGACTCACCCCAGCGTGAACAACTGACCCAGACCCTGGATGAACTGGCACGCATGTCGCGCTCCTTGCGCGAGCTGTCCGATTACCTGGGCCGGCATCCGGAGTCGCTGATTCGCGGTCGTCCTGATAACGCCGCGCCGAACGACCTGCAAGGGCCACCCCGCAAATGACCATTGGAGCCGCCATGACGTCGCCGTTGAAGATCACACTGCTGACCACGATGCTGTTGCTCGCGGCCTGTCGCAGTGACCCCATCGCCTTCCACACCCTGACCCCGGCACATGCGAGCAACAGCTCACGCGCAGATGCCGGTGGTGTACGGATTGAAAGCCTCAGCGTGCCGCCCCAGGTCGACCGCGCGCAGATAGTGGTGCGCCAGGGTGACAGTGGGTTGGCGATTCTTGAAACCCAGTGGTGGGCCGCCAGCCTCGCTGACGAACTCAGGAGCGCGTTGGTGGATCAATTGGCCAATAGCGATCCACGCCACGCTGTGGCCCTGCGCCTTGAAGTGCAACGCTTTGACTCGGTCCCCGGGCAGTACGCGCTGCTCGACGTGCGCTGGCGCCTGCGCCAGATCAATGGCGACCGCCCAGCCCTGACTTGTCGCAGCACCTTGCAGTCACCCGCGGGGCCAGGCATCGACGATCTGGTGGTGGCGCATCAGAACAACCTCAAGCGGTTCGCGGCACTGATCAATCAAACCATCGGCACGTCACTCAAAGGCTGCCCTGCCGCGCCATAAACTGCGCTGGGCTCAGACCAGCAAGCCCATGGCCTTGGCTCGCGCCACTGCCTGGGTTCGGCGCTCCACGCCGAGCTTGCTGTTGATATGGCTGGCGTGGGTCTTGACGGTGTGCAAGGAAATAAACAGCTGGTTGCTGATTTCCTGGTTTGAACAGCCTTGGGCAATCAGTCGCAGCACCGCCAGCTCTCGCGTACTCAGGGTTTCTTGATGAGCTGGGGCCTGGACCACGCTGACTTGGGGCAGCAGCGCCAGCAAGCTCTGGTTCAGCAGACCATGGGGATCTTTGCCCAACTGCTCACGCATCCAGTCCGGGTAGCCCTCCAGCAACCGCTGGAACGGCTGCAACGCGCCGCCCGAGCCGGCTTCAAGTGCACGGGCCAATACCTGTCCGGCCTTGGCCTCCTGGCCGCCCGCCAACAGAAGCTGCACCTGCTGGGTCAGCGCCATCAAGGCAATCATCTGTCGCCCACTGTTCTGGGACTGTTGCGCCAATGCTTCCAGACATTGCAACGCGGTGTCGGGCTGATGGCGTATGGCATCGAGCGCGGCTTGTTGCAGTTCGATATGTTGTGGCAGGTGTGGGTGGAACTCCGGCGCGGCAGCGGCGTGCTCGCCGTTGTAGGTCTGCCCCAGCCTGGTCAGCCAGGCGTCCGCCAGCTCGGTACGACCCTGGGCCAGCCATAGCTCGCATTTGATCAACGTAATCATCGCCAGGTAATAGATCGGCGGTACGTCCCAGATGTGCATCAAGCGCTCGGCCTCGGCCAGCTCGGCAAAGGCATTGGAAAACTGGCCGCGCCGCCCTTCAAAGTTGGCGATCACGCAATGCCCGATCAGCACGCTGATATCCCGGCAGGCACGGGCTTCGGCCAGGCCGGCGCGCAAACGCACAAGGCCGGCTTCGGGCTGGTAACGCGCCAGCAGCAGGTAACCTTCGTAGAGCGACAACCGCGCACGCACCGCATACAGGCGCTGGGGCGCCAGGCCGTGCAAGCGTTCCAGGCCCTGGCGCACTTCGTCCAGGGAGCGCAGGATTTCGCCGCGTGACTGCAACACCCGCGCCCGGTCGTAATGGGCCAAGGCTTCAAACAACGGATTACCGACGCGCTGCGCCAGCTCCAGGGATTCGCGGTTCAAACCGCGGGCGCGCCACAGGTCGGCATCGACAATTGCCAGGTTGGACAGGGTCGACAGGCACATCAGGCGCTGGCCGTAGCGCTTTTGCGGCAGGCTCTCCAGTGCCTCGTTGCAATAGCGCAGGGTCAATTCGCGATCCCCGCGCCCACGGGCGATGATCCCGCTCAACGCCAGCCATTGGGCCAACATGGACCTTTGCGCGGTCGCCGAGGGTGCCGGCAGGAAGCGACTGAGGTAGCTGGAAAGCTCCTGGGCCGCGTCCAATTGGCACGCCAGCCCCAATGCCCAGCTGTAGAGCACGATCAAGCGCGGCGTGCTGATCAGCAGGCTGTCGGGCAAGTCCATCTTCCAGCGCAGCAACATGCCAACATTCTGCTCTGCCAACAGTTGCTCTTCGGACAGGTTCTGGACCAGGTTCGCCGCCACGTCCAGATGGCCGGCCCGCAGCGCCTGCTCTACTGCCTCGTCGATCAAACCCTGGGCGTTGAACCAGCGGCAGGCGCGCAAGTGCAAGCTGGCAGGCGGCAATGTGGTGCTCTTCTCGCGGCGGGTACGCAGCAGGTCGGAAAACAAATGGTGATAGCGGTACCAGTGGCCCTGTTCATCCAGCGGCACCAGGAAAACCTGATGGGCCTGCAAATAATTCAGGATTTCGGCGCTGTCATGGGCTTCGCGGACCGCGTCGCACAACTCGCTGCAAAAACGCTCCTGGGGAGCAGTGTCGTACAGGAACGCTTGCACGTCGGCAGGCAGGCAGTCGATGACTTCTTCAAGCAGGTAATCACGAATCAGCCCTTCGCCACCGTGAAGGCTTTGGGGTAAGGCCCCCTCATTGCCACCGGCTTCGGACGCCGCCAACAGCCAGAAGCGCAGGCCGGCGACCCATCCCTCGCTGCGGCGGATCAGGTTTTCCAACGCTTCGCCGCCTAACGCGCCGCTGTGCCCATCCAGCACGGCCAGGGATTCGTCGTGAGTCAGGCGCAGGTCTTGTTCATGCAGCTCCAGCAGATGCCGCGACAAACGCAGGCGCGCCAGGTGCCAGTCCGGACGCTGCCGGCTGGTGACCAGTACCAACAGACCGTCGGGCAAATGATTGAGGAAAAATTGCAGGCAACGATCCAGCACCGGGCCCTGGGCCAGGTGGTAGTCATCCAGCACCAGCAATAGCGGCGAGCGCGTGGACAGATGCTCCGCCAGCTCATCGAGCAGGCCGTCCAGCCATTCTTCAAAGGCAAAGGGTTGATGACGCTGACGCATTTTCAGCAAACCCAGGGATTGGGCGCCCAACTGCGGAAAATAGTGCTGCAAGCCGTCGAGCAATCGCTCCAGGAAGCGGCCGGGGTCATTGTCCCGTGGGCTCAGGCCCAGCCACAGACTTTGCCAGTGGGCCGGCAGGCCCTGGCAGAACTCCACCGCCAACGAACTCTTGCCGAACCCCGCCGGTGCGCAGACCAGCAACAATCGCCCGTCCAGGCCCGCGTTCAACCGTTGGCACAGGCGCGGGCGCAGCACGTAGCCGTCAGGCAATGGGGGCCTGTAGAAGCGGCCTTCCAGGGTTGGCATCACCACACTGGCAGGCCCTTGGATTCGGGACAGATCAGTCATCGCCGGGCTCTTGTAGAAGGCTGTTGTCGGCATTGCAGATGTCCGCAGACTAGCGGTAAAAGCGGCGGGATTGTAGATCTTTGCAACAATTGGCTGAAAAAGAACTGCGACAAGAAATATCCCTACAAACAGCACACACAAAAAGTGGGAGGGGGCTTGCTCCCGATGGCAGTGGATCAGTCAGAATTTTAATCGACTGTCAGACCGCCATCGGGGCAAGCCCCCTCCCACAGGGGTGCATTAGTGTGGGTTAGCGAACACCGTCCTGGCGCAGGGCCGCTGGGGTGAAGTCGCTGGTGGTGGCGGTGAAGCCGAAGTCATAAGCCTGTTTCTCTTCGTTCTTCATGCCCAGGGCGAGGTAGCGGCCGGACTGCAGGTCGTACAGGGTTTCCAGGGCGTACCACGGCACTTGCTTGTCGTAGTAGTTCTCGGCATGGGCTTCGGCAACGCGCCACAGTTGGCCACGGCCGTCGTAGTGGTCGATCACCGCCGCTTGCCAGGTGTCTTCGTCGATGAAGAAGTCACGCTTGGCGTAGATGTGGCGCTGGCCTTCCTTCAAGGTGGCGACCACGTGCCAGACGCGGCGCAGCTCGTAGCGCGCCAGGTCCTGGTTGATGTGGCCGGCCTTGATGATGTCGGCGTACTTGAGCTTCGGATCGTCGATCTTGTAGCTGTTGGAGGCGATGTAGATTTCTTTCTTGCCTTCCAGCTTCCAGTCGTAGCGATCCGGCGCACCGTTGTACATGTCGAGGTTGTCGGAGGTGCGCAGGCCATCGGCAGCAGTACCCGGCCCGTCATAGGACACTTGCGGGGCCCGGCGCACACGGCGCTGGCCGGCGTTGTAGACCCACGCTGAACGCGGTTCCTTGACCTGGTCCAGGGTTTCGTGCACCAGCAGTACACCACCGGCCAGACGCGCTGGCGCGGTGACTTGCTGCTTGAAGTAGAACAGGATGTTGCCCGGGTTTTTCGGATCGAAGTCCTTCATCTTGTCGCGGAACACAAACTGATCGCGGAAGTACACCAGGCTGTAGGAACCGTTGGTTTGCGGCGTGGCCTGGGTGACCAGACGGGTTACGCTGCCGCCGCGATAACGGGTGATGTGGTTCCAGATGACTTCAACGCCGGTTTTGGGAATCGGGAACGGCACGGCGGTCTCGAAGTTTTCCAGACCGTTGCCGCCGGACACCAGGTTGGTAGTGGTGGCGTTTTTCTTGATGGCAGCGAACACGTCAGCCGGCACCGTGGCACCGCGATGAGTCGGGTAGACCGGCATCTTGAAGCTGTCCGGGTAACGCTTGAACATCGCGTACTGCCCTGGAGCCAGTTTGTCTTTGTACTGCTCGACGTTCTGCGCGGTGATGGTGAATTGCGGTTGTTCGCTGGCATATGGGTTGGCCAGGAAGCCACGGGAATCCACGGCGCCGGCGTTGGTTGGCAAGGGTGACCATTTGGGGATGGTGCCGGCCGCGTTGCCCGCCATCTCGGCGCCCATCGGGGTCAGGGTAGTACCGAGCTTGGCAGCTTCATCCGCCGAGACTGCCGCCATGACGTTGCTCGCCAGGATCGACAGCCCAAGCACACCGACGTGCAACAGACTTTTAGTTATTTTCATACTCTGGTCTTCCTGAATACATGCCACTTGAAAAGAGTGTGCTTAGAAGTTGGCGCCGAAGCTCAAGGCGACAAAGTCGCGATCATCCACGGTGCTGAACTTGCCACCAAAGAAGTTGGTGTACGCCAGGCTCGCGGTGTAGGTGTTCTGGTATTCGGCATCCAGGCCAAGGCTGACCGCCTTGCGACCCTCTTCAAAGTTGCCGCCGGGACCTGGCGAGTAACCTTTGACGTCATGGGACCAGGCCACGTTGGGCTTGAGGTTCACGCCAGCGAACACGTCCGGGTATTCCCAGATGGCACGGGCACGGTAGCCCCAGGACGTTGCAGTGGTGTAGCCGTCGTTGTTGCAGTTGGTGTTCAGGCCGGCAGCGTTGGGCAGCCCGGCGCCGTTGGCGGTGGAGTTGTTCAGCGCGTTGCAGAACCCACCCGGCAGCGTGCCTGGGCCGAACACCGGATCGCGACCATAGCGAGCCTGGGACTTGCTTTCCAGGCCACCCACATGGGTCACACCGATTTCACCGACCGTGGTCAGGCGACTGGCGCCCATCACCTGGTCGAAGAAGTGTGTAAAGGTGGTCTGGAACTGGGTGACTTCCTTGCGGTTGTAGCCATGCAGGTCTTGGCCCGGCGAGCCCTTGAGCACCGAAGCATTGCCAAAGCCAGGGATCGGCGTGACACCGGCAAACAGAATGTCGGTGGTACTCAACTGCACCGGCGCATTCGGCCGATAGCTCAATTCACCACTCCAGGCGGTGCCGGTAGGCAGCGTGGTGGAGAAGCTCAAGCCGTAGAGACGAATATCCTCCGGGTACTCGACGAAGTAGTTCGAACTGCCCGCCACGATCAGTGGACGCAGTGCCCCCAGCGGGCCCAATGGACGGGTGTAGGCCGCGGACGGCGCACCCTGCGCACTAAAGATCGGCGCACGGCTGTGGTAGTTCATGAAGTAGGCGCCGAACTCGGTGTCCAGCGGTTCGAAGTTGTAATGCATGGCCACACCGAACTGGCCGCTGTCACGCGCATCACGGTCCGGCCCACGGCGCACCAGCACGCCTTCGCTGTTCACGTCCACGCCCAGGGCACCCAGGGTCGGCAGTGCCGCAGCGGGAATGGTCGAGCGCTTGTTCAACACCCGCAGGTTATTGCTGCAACCATCGGAGATCACGTCTGGCTGGGAGAAGAAAGTGCCGCAGTTATCAGTGACAGTCTGGTCCCATTCCAGTTGATAGAACGCTTCGGCCGACAGGTTGTCGGTGAGCGTCTGGGACACGTAGAACATGTTGACCGGAATCAGGCCTTCCTTGATCTCGGCCCCCGGGCGACGAAACGCCGACACGTCGATCGGGTTGATGGAGTTGATGCCGCCGCCGATGAAGGTACTTTCGCCCCAGCTCACGACCTGCTTACCAAAACGCACGGAACCCGGCGCATCGGCAATCGAGTAGTTGTGGTAGACGAACGCATCGAGAATCTGACCGCCAGAAGACTTGGCGCCTTCCTTGCGGTTGTTGTCGCTGATGTCCTTGAACTGACGGCTCTCGTCCTTGAGTTCAAAGTCGTACCAGTACTTGCCGCGCACAAACACGCCGGTGTCGCCGTACTTCAGTTCCAGGTCATGAATACCCTTGAAGATCTTCGAGAACGTCTCGCCGCGCTTGAAGTTCAGGTGACCGTCATCGGAAGTCTGGGACAGGCCCTTGCCGCCATTGTTGGCGCCGATCAGATCACGATTGGGCTTGGCCGTAGACCAGCTCGCACCCACCGAAAGCGAGGAGTCAAAGCTCCCTTCGATTTCACCGATGTTGAAACTGACGCCGAATGCAGGCCCGGCGAGCGTAGAAGCGAGACTGACGGCCAGGGGCAGTCTTGCCCGGCGCCAGAACTGGTTTACTTGGGTCATCGACGCTACTCCATGTGCATATTTTATTGTTATGGCAGTGAGCCCTTTCTTCAGATGTAACGGCCGGGATACAAAGATTCCAATGCCGAACCGCAACCGAGCCTCCCTGGCTCGACGCGCAACATCCGCGAAAAACTCTGAAAGGGACTATAGCCAGAGGGGGGGTAGTGCTTGATCCCTCTAAAGTGTGATTTGCATCACCAACCTGTCTGCCACAACCCTTTCGCCACGCCGACGAAGGTCGACGCGGGAAGGATGGCTGAAATTCGGCAAATCACAAGTAGAGGCTTGAGATAGAGCAGCGCCGCGCCCGAAAGGGCGCGGCGAGGGGCGTCAAAGCGTAGACAGGAAGGTGCTGTTGTTGGCCTGCCATTCGATGATGTCGATACGGATACGTTTTTTGTCGAGCTTACCTACGCTGGTCTTGGGAATTTCAGTAACAACGGCGATCTGGCTCGGAATCGCCCACTTACTCAAATGCCCCAGTTCAACGTAAGGCTTGAGGTGCTCCTTGAGCTCCCGCGCCCCAATCACTTGGCCCTCATGCACCACCAGCAAGGCAAAGGGGCGCTCGCCCCATTGCGGATCGGCGATGCCCACCACCGCTACCTCGCGTACCGCCGGGTGGCGGCTGACCAGGTCTTCGAGGGCCAGGGACGAGATCCATTCCCCACCGGTCTTGATCACATCCTTGATACGATCACGGATATCGATCACACCAAACGCGTCCAGTGTGGCAACGTCGCCGGTGTGCATCCAGCCGCCGGCCCACAGCTCGGCGCCCTTTTGCGGTTCGTTGTAATAACCCTCGGTCAGCCAGGGCGCGCGCAACACCAGTTCGCCCTGGGTTTCGCCGTCGGCGGGAAGAAAGTTGCCGTCGGTGTCCATGATTGCCGCCTCCACCAACGGCCCAGGCACACCGGCCTTGATGCGATAGGTGGTGCGTTCGTCTTCGCTGCCGGCCATCAGCTCTTCATTGAGGTGTGCGCACGACACCAGCGGCCCGGTCTCGGACATGCCATACGCGGCGGTCAATTGAATGCCGCGGGCCTTGGCGGCTTCGTACAGCGAGCGGTTGAGCGCGCTGCCACCAATGACGATTTTCCACCCACCAAAATCCACGCCCTGGGCAGCCTTGGCGTTGAGCACCATTTGCAGGATGGTCGGCACGCAATGGGAGAACGTGACCTTCTCCTTGCGCCACAGCTGCACCAGGTATTCGGGGTCGTAGCGCCCGGGGTAGACCTGCTTCAAGCCGAGCATGGTCGCCACATAGGGCAGGCCCCAGGCGTGTACGTGGAACATCGGTGTAATCGGCATGTACACATCGTTGGTGCCCAACAGACGCACGCTGTCGACGCTGCCCATGATGGTCGCCACGCCAATGGTGTGCAGCACCAATTGGCGATGGGTGAAATACACCCCTTTGGGGTTACCGGTGGTGCCGGTGGTGTAGAAGGTGGTGGCGACGGAGTTTTCGTCGAAGTCCTGGAAGTCGTACTGGGGGCTGGCGGCGGCCAGCAGGGTTTCGTACTCACCGACCAGGTTGGGTAGTTCGGCGGTGTGGGTGTCACCATCGGTAATCAACAGGGTCTTGTCGACGGTGGTGAGCTGCCCGGCAATCGCCTGATAGAGCCCCACGAACTCACTGTTGACCAGCACGAAGCGGTCTTCGGCGTGGTTCATGGTGTAGAGAATCTGTTCCGGTGACAGGCGCACATTGATGGTGTGGATCACCGCGCCGATCATAGGGATAGCAAACATGCACTCCAGGTAACGGTGGCTGTCCCAGTCCATTACGGCCACGGTGTCACCGGCCTTGACCCCGGCCTCGGTCAGCACATTGGCCAGGCGCGCAACGCGCTCGATCAGCGTCGGGTAGGTGTAGCGCAGCTTGTCGCGGTAGATGATTTCCCGGGTCTTCTCGTAGCGAGTCCCGGACATCAACAGGCGCTTGATCAGCAGCGGGTATTGGTACGCACCTTCGGCGGGCGGGATAACACGGGTCTGCAACATACGAATCCCTTTAATGACTGCACGGTCTTGACTTGAAGACCTGCACTGTAGAGGGCTTATGTTTCAACCAAATCAGCCAAAGGAATGATTTGCGGAACTCAGTAAATGCTAGCTTTGCGCCAGTATCTGCAGCTTATGGAAGACCAATGTGGGAGGGGGCTTGCTCCCGATAGCGGGGTGTCAGTCAGCTTATGTAGGGCTGACACACCGCTATCGGGAGCAAGCCCCCTCCCACATTTGAGCTGTGTACCCTTGAGAAAATTGATTACTTCATGCTGGTAAACGCCAACTTCACCCCAATGGCGATCAACACCGCGCCCATGGTCCGATCAAACCAATGCCCCATGCGCGCAAAGCCGGCGCGTACACGCTGCTGGCTGAACAACATGGCCACCAGGCAGAACCACACCGCCGTCGCCACCGCCAGGTACACGCCATAACCCGCTTGTACCGCAAGTGGCGTATGCGGGTTGATCACCACGGTGAACAGCGAGAGGAAGAACAGCGTCGCCTTGGGGTTCAGGCCGTTGGTCACAAAGCCTGCGGTAAATGCACCGCGTGGGGTGCGCTCGCCCGCTTCGAGGTGCAACTCGCCTTCGGCAGCAGGCTTGGCCGGCTGGGCGCGCAGGGCCTTGAAGCCGATATACAGCAGGTACGCCGCTGCGGCCCATTTGAGCGCATTGAACAACACGATGGACTGGGACACGATCAAACCGATCCCCAGCAACGAGTAACCCACATGCACAAAAATCGCCGTGCCAACGCCCAGGGCCGTCCAGGTGCCGGCGCGGCGACCGTGGGTCACGCTCTCACGGACCACCACGGCGAAATCCGGGCCGGGGCTGGCCACCGCCAACAAGTGAATCAAGGCTACGGTCAAAAACTCGGCGACGTACATGCTCACTCCATTAAGTAACTGATTATTTCATCTGATAGGCTCGGAAGATTACGCCTTCGAACCTCGTCGCAAAAGGTACAGTTGATCATGAACAATCGCCGCGCCGTCTTCCTCGACCACCCTTCGCTGGACTTGGGCGACCTCGACCTCAGCGGTTTGCGCGACTGCTTCAGCCAGTTGCAGCTGTTTGAGCAGACTACGCCACAGAATGTGCTGGAACGCTTGCAGGGCGCTCAAGTCGCGATCAGCAACAAAATACCGCTCACCGCGCAAACCCTGGCGGCGTGCCCCGAGCTCAAGCTGATCCTGGTTTCAGCCACCGGCACCAACAATATCGACCTTGAAGCCGCCCGCGCCCACGGCATCACCGTGAGCAACTGCCAGGGTTACGGCACGCCGTCGGTGGCCCAGCACACGATCATGCTGCTGCTCAACCTCGCCACGCGCTTGAAGGACTACCAACAGGATGTGGCCGCCGGCAAATGGCAGCAGGCCAGGCAGTTCTGTCTGCTGGACCATCCAATTGTCGAGCTGGAAGGCAAAACCCTCGGCCTGCTCGGCCATGGCGAACTGGGCAGCGCGGTGGCGCGCCTGGCCGAAGCCTTCGGCATGCGCGTGGTACTCGGCGCGATTCCCGGGCGCCCTGCCCGCGCCGACCGCGTGCCACTGGATCAACTGCTGGCCCAGGTCGATGCGCTGACCTTGCATTGCCCGCTCAATGAACACACCCGCGACTTTATCGGCGCCCGTGAACTGGCGCTGCTCAAGCCCGGCGCGTTTATCGTCAACACCGCCCGTGGTGGCTTGATCAACGAACAGGCCTTGGCGGACGCGTTGCGCAGTGGTCATCTGGGCGGCGCGGCGACCGACGTGTTGAGTGTGGAGCCGCCGATCAATGGCAACCCGCTGCTGGCCGGCGATATTCCTCGGTTGATTGTCACGCCCCACAATGCCTGGGGCAGTCGCGAAGCGCGGCAACGCATCGTCGGCCAATTGACGGAAAACGCCCGAGGCTTTTTCAGCGGTGCCCCGCTGCGCGTCGTCAGTTGATAAACTGCGCCCCTTTTCAAGGAGCAGACCATGGATCCGCGCAGTGAAGTACTGCTTCGTCAGGCCGAACTTTTTCAAGGCAACCTGCTGCTGGTAGGTTTGCCTGCCGACGACTTGCTTGGGCGCTTGCCCAACGCCCATGGCTGGTGCTGGCACGCCGGCGACCAGGCCGCGCTTGATGCACGGTTTCCCGAGCGCAGCCAGTTCGGGGTGAATGTGCCCGAGCGTGCCTTCGATGCCGCGGTGATCTTCCTGCCCAAGTCCAAGGACCTCACCGACTACCTGCTCAACGCCGTGGCCGCTCGCCTGCCTGGCGCCGAGCTGTTTCTGGTGGGTGAGAAAAAAGGCGGTATCGAAAGCGCTGCCAAGCAGATGACCCCCTTCGGCAAGCCGCGCAAGCTGGATAACGCGCGGCATTGCCAGCTATGGCAAGTCACCGTCGCCAACGCCCCGCAAGCGGTCGAACTGGAGAGCCTGGCACAGGTCTTCGATGTACTACTGGCCGAAGGCCCACTGAAGGTGGTGAGCTTGCCGGGAGTGTTCAGCCATGGCCGCCTGGACCGCGGCACCGAGTTGCTGCTGGAGCACCTGGACAAGCTGCCCAGCGGGCATCTGCTCGATTTCGGTTGCGGCGCCGGGGTACTGGGGGCTGCGGTCAAGCGTCGCTACCCGCATAACACCGTGACAATGCTGGATGTGGATGCCTTCGCAGCTGCCAGCAGTCGGCTGACGTTAGCGGCGAACGGCCTGGAAGCCGAGGTACTGACCGGGGATGGAATCGATGCCGCGCCAATGGGGCTGAACGCGATTTTGAGCAACCCGCCGTTCCATGTCGGGGTGCATACCGATTACTTCGCCACGGAAAACCTGCTGCGAAAAGCAGCCAAACATCTGGCAAAAGGTGGCGAACTGCGCTTGGTTGCCAACAGCTTCCTGAAGTATCAGCCGCTGATCGAAGAGCATCTGGGTATCTGCGCAATCAAGGCCGAAGGCAATGGTTTTCGCATCTACCGAGCCAAGCGCCCCTGACGGGCGTTTGAAAAAGAACGCTTGCCGAATGGATTTTGCCTAGGCAGAATCCGCAGCGTCCTAGGGGAGTAGTCTCCCACGAGCCCATGCTCGTCCGGCATACGTCAACATACTTGGTCAGCAGACCATGGCGTATGCGACCCAGGAGTCCGCACAGACGGGCCGGGGTTTGACAAGACCTATGACACGCACACCTTACCCGGGGCGGGAAGGCTGTACGTGTCATAGCCGTGTCGACCCGCCCCTGGAAACTACCTGATGCTGGATTCACTACTCGTTCCTACCGCAATCGTTGCCTTGGCCGAAATCGGCGACAAGACGCAGCTGCTCGCGCTCGTTCTTGCTGCCCGCTTTCGCAAACCCTGGCCGATCATCGCCGGCATTGTCGCCGCAACCCTGGCCAACCATGCGGCCGCCGGTGCCGTGGGCGCCTGGTTCGGGAGTTTCTTCTCGGATGCGGTGCTGCACTGGATCCTCGCGGCGAGCTTCTGTGCCACGGCACTCTGGACCCTGGTGCCAGACAAACTCGATGATGACGAAGCCAGTACCACCCGCAAGTTCGGGCCATTTCTGACCACGCTGATTGCGTTCTTCCTTGCGGAAATCGGTGACAAGACCCAGATCGCCACGGTGATGCTGGCAGCGCAGTATCCGGAGTTGTGGCTGGTGATTATCGGCACCACGCTGGGCATGTTGATTGCCAACGTACCGGTGGTTCTGGCGGGGAATTTCGCGGCGGAGAAACTGCCGCTGACCTTGATTCGTCGATTGGCGGCCACAGCGTTCTTTGTACTGGCGATTGTGGCGGTCTACAAAGCCATGCAAAGCAGCGGCTGGATCTAAGACTGCAACCCGATCTATTGTGGGAGGGGCGGTGCGCCCCTCCCACATTTGGATCGTCATCAAGCCTCAGGATTTCTTGGCCTGCTGGTACAGCGGCATTACCTTCGGAATCGCTGCCTGCAACGAAGCAATCCGGCTGTCGGAAGCCGGGTGAGTACTCATGAATTCCGGCGGCGCGCCTTCGGAAGCCTTGGCCATTTTGTTCCACAAGGTGATCGCGGCGTTCGGGTTGTAGCCGGCACGCGCCGAAAGCTCCAGGCCGATCAGGTCGGCTTCGTTTTCGTTGCTGCGGCTGTTGGGCAAGGTCATGCCATAGTTGGCCACGGTATCGGCCAGTGCCAGGCTGTCCTGGCCGAGACCGAATATTGCACCAGCGCCCTGCTTGGCCATTTCAATACCGTACGCCTTGGACATCGCTTCACGACCGTGCTCACGCAGGGCGTGGGCGATTTCATGGCCCATCACCGCAGCCAACTCGTCATCGGTGAGCTTGAGGTTGTCGATCAGCGCGCTGTACACCAGGATCTTGCCGCCAGGCCCGCAGTTGGCGTTCATCTCGTCGCTTTTGATCAGGTTCACTTCCCAGTTCCACTGGGCGGCATCTGCGCGAAAGGTCGGCGCCTGGGCGATCAGGCGCTTGGCGATGGCCTGCACACGCTTGGCGTTGGCGCTGGTCTTGTCCAGAACGCCTTTGCCACTGGCTTCACCCAGGGTCTGCTGGTAAGACTGGGCGTACATCTGGTCGACTTCCTGGCTCGACAACATGCTGAACATGTATTGCTTGCGCTCAACCCCAACAGCACCGCCGCTGGTCGTGTTGACCGACTGGCAACCCGCCAGCAACATCGCTGCAACCAAACCGCTTACCGCCAATGACTTCTTCATGAACACGCTCCCTGAAAACATGGCGCGTATCGTAGGCGGTCGTTTGTATTGGCGCCAGATACATCAGACATTTAACCGCTGAATTTCGGACACATCCCACAGTGCAGGCTCAAGCCGGGGTCAGGCACTCCGGCCCATTGAGCTTGGGATCATTGACCATATTGGCCAGCACGCGCTCACGTAAAGCGCTGGGCTCACCGGCCAGCAACCCCTGCAACACGTGCAGCGGCGTCTCGGGGTCGAGCCAGGCGGCTTGCCCCGCCGCATCAAGAATCAACGGCCGACGTTGGCTTTGCGCTGCCTGGGTGACCACGGCGGTGCTCAGCCACACCTGCTCCTGCACGGGATACGCTTCCCAGATCGCAGCAAAAAACAGGGTGGAGCCCTCCCCCGGCGTCAACCAATACGGGCGCTTGCGCTGGGTACCGCGCCATTCGTAGAAACCGTTGGCTGGCAACAGGCAGCGGCGCTGGCGGAATGCCTCGCGGAACATCGGTTGCTCGGCGAGCGTTTCGGCGCGGGCATGGGCCGGAGTACGGGAAAGATCCGTCAACCAAGGCGGCGTCAGCCCCCAACGGGCACGCGCCAGGGTGAGCTGGCCTTCGCTCAGGCGCTGGATCAGCACCGAATCATTGGGGGAAATGTTCCACTGGGCCTGCTGGTCGGCGGGGAAGCCGGGCAAGGCAGCAAAGGCAGGGTTCCAGCGAAACAGGGCATAACGTCCACACATGGGGCAACACGACTCTTGGGGTAAACCGACCGACAGCCTAACAGACCAATACGTCGGGGAAGCTGTCGGGTTCGTCGCCGGGCAAGGGTTGCGCGCCGATATAGGCCGTGATCAGCTCGCGGGCGTACGCCGCCTGATCATTATCGACCTCCAGCCCCAGCAAACCGAAGATCGGCAACTCGCCGGTACCACCGAGCAAGTGGCGGCCCATCAAGTGCGCTTCGATGCCCTCACTGGCCAGCATCTGTTGCAACAGCTCGCCTTCCATCAGGTTTTCCGGCTCGTAGATTCGCTGCATGGGCGTACCTGTTATTCGTTTTCGCTACGCATCATTCATTTTCGCTGCGGGTTTCGAGCATCCACTCGTCACCATGCACTTGCAGGTTGAACGTGATCGGCCGGCAACACACCTGGCAGTCTTCTATATAGGTCTGGTCCCCGCCAGACAAATCCACTGTTGTCTCGACCACTTCGCCACAATAAGGACAATCGTACATCGCAGTTTCCAGCATCGCAGTCTCCAAGGTGACTTGTGCGTATAATCGCCGGTCTATTTACAGGGCTATTTCCGGCAGAGCCAGTTTACTCACGCCGCCCCTGCTATTTCCTTTACTTACCCTAGCCGTTTCTAACAAGAGAGCATGATGGGCGAATTCGATACCATCCGACCTTACAACGACAGCGAAGTCCCGGCAGTGCTGGCGCGTCTGTTCAGTGACAAGGCCTTTCTGGACATCCTGACCCACTTTCGCTTCCCGCGCTTTGCCGGCGCCCTGGGCTGGTTGCTCAAGCCGATGATCGCGCGCAAATTGCGCCGTGAGTTTGCCGGCGTCACCACCGTGGCGACGCTGCAAGACAAAGTTGAATACTACGTTGACCACACGATTGACCGGGCGACCGACGGCGTAACCTACACCGGCGTCGAGCAGCTCAAATCCGGCACCGCCTACCTGTTTCTGGCCAACCACCGCGACATCGTGATGGACCCGGCCTTCGTCAACTATGCCGTGTATCACGCCGGCCTGCCGACGCCACGCATCGCCATTGGTGACAACCTGCTGCAAAAGCCGTTTGTCAGCGACCTGATGCGCCTGAACAAGAGCTTCATCGTGCACCGTTCGATCACCGGGCGAAAGGAGAAGATGGCGGCCTACAACCTGCTGTCGGCCTATATCAACCATTCGATCCGCAACGACTGCCAGTCGATCTGGATCGCCCAGGCTGAAGGCCGGGCCAAGGATGGCGATGACCGTACCGAATCGGCGATTCTCAAGATGTTCCACGTCAGCCGCAAGGACGAGCCGTTTGCCGAGGTTATCCAGTCGTTGAACCTGACGCCGGTATCCATCAGCTACGAGTACGACCCTTGCGATGCCGCCAAGGCCCGCGAGCTGTATATCCGCGCCACCACCGGCACCTACACCAAGGCACCGGGCGAGGACGACGTGAGCATCGCCCTGGGTATCACCGGCTACAAGGGCCGCGTACATGTGAACTTTGCGCCGCCGATTACCGAGCGTTTCGAAGATACCAAGCTGCTGGCAATGGAAATGGACCGGCAGATCCTCGGTGGCTACCGCTTGTTTCCGGTGCATTACCTGGCGTACGCACAGTGGGTTGATGCCGATCCGCAGTTGCAGGTGCCTAAAGCGGCGGATGTATTCCCCGCCGATGAGCTGGCCAAGGCCAAGGCAGAATGGGAGCGACGCTTGAACGAATGCCCGGCCGAACACCGGCCTTATCTGGTGGTGCAGTATGCGACGCCGGTACGCAATCAATACCGAGTCAAGGCCGGGATCCCCCTGTAATATGTGACCCTACAGGGGATATGTGGCAGGCGCTGATTCTACGGGCAGTACATGGCCAGTGTGGGAGCTGGCTCGCCTGCGATAGCGGTGGTTCAGTTAAAGATTCAGTGGCTGATACACCGCCTTCGCGGGCAAGCCCGCTCCCACATTTGGTTTTGCAGTGGAATTAGAAATGGGTGCTGAGCCAGGAGGCGGCCAGGGCCAAGCCAAGGCAGCCGAACCCCACACGGTAAGCCTGACGATGCGCCCGTTCGGTGTGCGTATCCAGAAAAAGCATCGGCTGGTCGATAGCACGCTCTTCACTACGCATGGCGAGTTCAGCCATCGCACGTTGCGCATGCAGGCGGGTGATAAACAGCACCAAGGCGCCCGAGCAGGCAACCAACAGGGCAACAGCATTGATGAGCAGCGCCATCGCAAACCTCGGCGAATCAGTATTCGGATATCAGTCCAGATACCAACCTGAACGATAGTCGCCTCCTGCGCCTTTAATGCTCCTTCTCCGTTGACGGCTAATGTATCCAGTAATTTACAGCGTCACCTGAACGTCACCTTAACAAGCCACTCTGTTGCCCTTCGACGCTTGAGGAGCAAGTCATGTTACACGCGCAAAATCAGGATCGGCTGTATCTGATCGCCCCAAACGATGAGCAAGAGGCGCTGGTCGGCAGCCTTGCGTTCAACGTCCAGGATCGCCACTGGCTGGTGTATTGCGCCCTCGGCGGCCACCAACATGCGGACTTGCCGGAACTGGATTTGCTCACCGGCGTGAGTGTGCTGGACTTCTATGTCGATACGGCGGCATGACCAAACCACGGGCATAAAAAAACCGGGCTCATCACTGAGCCCGGTTTTTTGTGCACGGTTTATTGCGAACTGAGCAACTGGCTGATGCTTGGGTCCTTGAACAGGCGGGTCAGTGCATCGCTGAGCACATCGCTGACCAGCTTGGTGTTGGTTTCCTGGTTGGGCGACATGCCGAAGCGCTGATTCAGCGATGCGGCGTAGCGGCCACTGTAGCGACGGGTACCGGCGCTGACGTCAGACTTGAAGGTCGCACCGATGGAGGCTTCGGTCACATACAGCCCCTCTTTGGGCGACTGGTACTTCAGCTCGGCCAGGGTCACGGTCAGTTGCGGCACACCTGGCGAGTTGGTCGGTGTAAAGCCCAGCAAGCGCACAGCGGCTTCAGCCTGGGCCTGCAGCTTGGGCAGCACATCCTGGCCGGTCACCGAAATCAGCGCAGTCTCCGGATACAGGCCGCCACGCGAGCCCAGGGTTGGCGACGGACGACCGTCGACCACACGTACCGACACCGGCTGGCCATGACCTACCGCAGCCAACGGCGCGGTGACTTTAGGTTGCGGGCTGAGTTGTTGCGGGCTGTTGGCGCAGCCAACCAGGGTCAAACTGGTCACAGTGATCAAACCGAACAACAGGCGTTGCAACATACTCATTTCTCCAGGACTAGGTGCAGACAGGTCGCCAGTATAACGGTGCACGCACGCCACTCACCAGCAATCCTGAACAGTGGCTGAAGCCACGGGCAAATTACAAATTCGCATAAATTGGTCACCGCAGTGTCATGCCACACTGGCAATCTTCAAGCATGTAACACACCAGGTACACAGCCATGCGCCTTCTCAAGACACTGTTCATGTCACACGCCCGTCACCGCCACTTCGCCCTGCTCGACGCCCAGGGCCATTGCCAGGCATTCAAGCAATGCAGCCTGCCGCCCGTCGGTGAAGGTTGGGTAGAAGTGACCGAGACTCATCTGGGCTGGATGCACCGCCCTCTGCCGGCCAGCGCCAGGGTCAAGCCGCAGGTTTTTCGCGCACAACACCGGCAAGCGTTGGCCTCCTGACCGTGACCCGAATAAAAGTCATAAAACACGCCCATTTCCCTGGCGTTCTTCGCTACAATCTCCCCCCGATTATAAGGACGTCTCCTGATCGGGCCCCGCAGCATCGTTAATGCCCAGGCATTAGCCCCAAAATCGCCCACAGAGAGCCGCCCACACAGATCAAGTGAAGCTGGCGTGCTTGCTGTTTCCTTTGCAAACCACCCCGCCTTTATCGGATCTGCCAGAGCTGCCATTGCGCTCGGCCACTTGTGTTGTTTGCCCGTTTTGCCGCATGTCGGCAGAGGTTTACGGGCCAGGTGCCAGGCTGGGGCAGCCCTTTTTTGAGGTTCACGTCTTCAAAAGAGCGTGAAAAAACGGGTTTTCACAACTTCACAAGAGTGTGGCGAGCAAATGAATAGTTTGGCGTTTGTACAAACACCACCAGCGTCTGGGGCAGCCCAATTACACAGGATCGAGCCTTCCTCAAAAACCGGAGCTTGAGCCTGTCCGCTACGGATTGGTTGCACGAATCGCACGCTTTGACCATAAGTCGAATTGCCACAGGCGCCCATGAATGCGTTCATAGGCAGATTAGCCCGGCAGGAAGCGTGTGCTGAAGTTGCAAAGAATTGCGAAACGGACATGGCGATCCTGGCCATGGGTAACCTGGGGCAACACGTGAACCGCCCCGTCACTCCTGGCAGCCATGCCGTCAATTTGGTGCTGCAGATTTTGGAGACGCGTTAAATGGCGCATAACGAAGCAGTCGACGTAGTACTGGTAGGGGCCGGCATCATGAGTGCCACCCTGGCCGTACTGCTCAAAGAGCTCGACCCCGGCCTCAAGCTGGAAGTCGTTGAGCTGATGGATTCGGGTGCCGCGGAGAGTTCCAACCCGTGGAACAACGCCGGTACCGGCCACGCCGGGCTGTGTGAGCTGAACTACACGCCACAGGCCGCCGATGGCTCCATCGACATCAAGAAAGCCGTGCACATCAACACCCAGTTCGAGGTGTCGAAACAGTTCTGGGCGTACCTGACCAAGAAGGGCACCTTCGGCTCGTCCAAGTCGTTCATCAGCCCGGTCCCGCACCTGAGCTTCGTGCAGGGCGACAAAGGCGTGTCCTTCCTCAAGAAGCGTTTTGAGACCCTCAGCCAGCATCACGCGTTTTCGGACATGCACTACACCGAAGACCGCAGCGAAATGGCCGAGTGGATGCCGCTGATGATGCCGGGCCGCCCGCTTGACGAAAAAATCGCCGCGACCCGCGTGATGAACGGCACCGACGTCAACTTCGGCGCCCTGACCAATCAGTTGCTCAGCCACCTGACCAGTTCGCCGGATGCCCAGGTCAAATACTGCAAGCGCGTCACCGGCCTCAAGCGTAACGGCGCCGGCTGGACCGTGAGCATCAAGGACGTCAACAGCGGCAACAGCCGCGAAGTGGACGCCAAGTTCGTGTTCCTCGGCGCCGGTGGTGCGGCCCTGCCGCTGCTGCAAGCCTCGGGCATCGAAGAAAGCAAAGGCTTCGGCGGTTTCCCGGTCAGTGGCCAGTGGCTGCGTTGCGACAACCCGGAAGTGGTCAAACAGCACCAGGCCAAGGTCTACAGCCAGGCTGCCGTGGGTTCACCGCCCATGTCCGTGCCGCACTTGGACACCCGCGTGGTGGATGGCAAGAAGTCCCTGTTGTTCGGGCCATACGCAGGCTTTACCACCAAGTTCCTCAAGCACGGCTCGTTCCTTGACCTGCCGATGTCGATTCGCGCTGGCAATATTGGCCCGATGCTGGCCGTGGCCCGCGACAACATGGATCTGACCAAGTACCTGGTCAGCGAAGTGCGCCAATCCATGGAGCAGCGCCTGGAATCCCTGCGTCGCTTCTACCCCGAGGCAAAAGCCGAAGACTGGCGCCTGGAAGTGGCCGGCCAGCGGGTGCAGATCATCAAGAAAGACCCGAAGAAAGGCGGCGTGCTGCAATTTGGCACCGAGCTGGTGGCGGCCAAGGACGGTTCGCTCGCGGCGCTGCTGGGCGCATCTCCGGGTGCCTCGGTGACCGTATCGATCATGCTGGAGCTGATTGAACGCTGCTTCCCGCAGAAGGCTGCCGGTGAATGGGCGAGCAAGCTGCACGAGATCTTCCCGGCGCGGGAAAAGGTCCTGGAGACGGATGCCGAGCTGTATCGCAAGATCAACACGCAGAACAACATCAGCCTTGAGCTGGTGGAGCAAAGCAACGAAGCCCAAAGCTACGCTTAAGGTTTGAATGCAAAAAAAACGCCCCTCGGGGCGTTTTTTTGTGGCTCGGATAATCAGCCGCGGGCCTTGTCGATCAGCTCGATGTACTCGGCGGCGTTGCGCTGGTCCTTGATCAGATCAACGAAGGTCTGGCCATGCTCGTCCTTGCCATCCAGGTCCAGGCCTGCTTCTTGGAAAAAGCCCAGGAAACGCTCGAAGTCGTCGATACGCAGGCCGCGATAGGCCTTGATCAGTTTGTGCAGGGACGGCGAAGTCGCATCAACCGGCTCGAAGTCCAGGAACAACTTGATTTGGTCGTCACCGATCTCGTCGCCAATCACCTGTTTCTTATCTTTACGCATTACCGACTCCAGCCTGCAGACATTTACACGGGGTTTGAAGTCTACCTGCGCGACGCAGGATGTGGGAGGGGCTCAATCGAACTGGGCAAGCATCCAGCGTTGGTAGTCAGCCACACCGGCATCACCTTCTCGCGGCGCCCAATCAGCCAGCTCCCCCTCACCCACCGGTCGATAAGGCCCGGCCTTGCATTCGAACATCACAGTGTCAGGCTCCAGCACCACCAGGCCATGGAATACGCCCGGCGGCAAGTCGACACCGGCGCACTTACCACCCGCCTGCATCACGCGCTTGGCAATCACTTCACCCGTTTCGGTGAATATCAGTAGACCCAGGGCCCCCTGAAGCACCAGCAAGGTCTCCGCCTTGTCGGCACTCAGGTGACGATGGGGCGGTACATATGTGCTCGGTTGCAGGGCCACAGCCAAGCGATGGCAAGGTTCTTCCATCTGATGGAAATTATGGTGATACCGGCCACGAGGGCTGGCGGCCGCTTTCTCGGCCAATTCGGCAAACAGGGTCTGATCAAGAAAGCGGGCCATCGATTACATTCCTTTAACGGCAAAGATGCCATTGGCGTTACGCCAGTAGCCTTTGTAGTCCATGCCATACCCGAAGATATAGCGGTCGACGCACGGCAGCCCAACAAAATCGGCCTTCAATTCAGGGCGGGCCTTGCGGTCGTGGTCTTTATCGATCAACACAGCGGTATGCACTTTGCGCGCGCCGGCATGTTTGCAGAAATCGATGATCGCGCCCAGGGTATGACCTTCATCGAGGATGTCATCAATGATCAGCACATCGCGGTCAATGAACGAAACTTCCGGCTTGGCCTTCCAGAACAGATCGCCGCCGCTGGTTTCGTTGCGATAACGGGTGGCGTGCAGGTAAGAGGCTTCCAGTGGGAATTGCAGGTGGGTGAGCAATTTACCGGCGAAGATCAGGCCACCGTTCATCACACAAAAGACCACCGGGTTGGTGTCGGCCATTTCGCGGGTGATGTGCTCGCCGACCTTGGCGATTGCTGCTTCGACCTGCGCTTCGGTGTACAGGCAGTCAGCCTCGTGCATGATTTGACGGATATGCTCGAGATCAGCAGACATGGCGCTCTCCAAGGGGGTGCTGTGGCAAGAAAAGCGGGCGAAGGTACGCTTCTCGTGCGCTCCAATCAAGCCTTTATGGACTAACGTACTTGATGTCTATAGGACAACACTCTCGGATAGATTAATCTAGGCCGGTTTTTTTGCCCGCCGCCGGAGCCTTTCCCATGCCCACTCGCGAGATCCGCCACCCGCTGATCCGACACAAACTCGGCCTTATGCGCCGTGCCGACATTAGCACGAAGAATTTCCGTGAGCTTGCTCAGGAAGTCGGAGCGCTGCTGACTTACGAAGCCACCAAGGATTTACCCCTGGAAACCTACGAGATCCCCGGTTGGGCCGGTCCCGTACAAGTGGAAAAAATCGCCGGTAAGAAAATTACCGTCGTCCCTATCCTGCGCGCCGGTATCGGCATGCTCGAAGGTGTACTCAGCCTGATCCCGGGCGCCAAGGTCAGCGCCGTGGGCGTTGCCCGCAATGAAGAAACACTGCAGGCCCACACCTACCTGGAGAAGCTCGTTCCGGAAATCAACGAGCGCCTGGCCATGATCATCGACCCGATGCTCGCCACCGGTAGCTCCATGGTCGCGACCATCGACCTGCTGAAAAAAGCCGGCTGCCGGGACATCCGTGCCATGGTGCTGGTGGCCGCGCCCGAAGGCATCGCCGCCGTCGAGAAAGCCCATCCGGATGTGCAGATCTACACCGCATCCATTGATGAGCGCCTGAATGAACACGGCTACATCATCCCAGGCCTTGGCGATGCCGGTGACAAGATCTTCGGCACCAAGCAGAAGGACGCGTGAACATGCAGGATGAATTCAACGACCCGCTTTGGCGCCAGATCCTGTCTGGCGCACAGATGCTCTTCGTAGCATTTGGCGCGCTGGTGTTGATGCCGCTGATCACAGGTCTTGATCCAAACGTCGCACTGTTCACCGCCGGCCTGGGCACATTGCTGTTCCAGGTGGTGACAGGGCGGCAGGTGCCGGTATTTTTGGCATCGAGCTTCGCGTTTATCACCCCGATCATCCTCGCCAAAGGCCAATTCGGCCTGGCGGCGACCATGGGTGGGGTGATGGCGGCCGGTTTCGTCTATACGTTCCTGGGCCTGGCCGTGAAGGTCAAGGGCACCGGCTTTATCGATCGACTGCTGCCACCGGTGGTCATCGGCCCGGTGATCATCTCGATCGGCCTGGCCATGGCGCCGATTGCCGCCAATATGGCCATGGGCAAGTCCGGCGACGGAGCCGAGTTGATCCATTACCAGACGGCGATGCTGATCTCGATGCCCGCGCTGCTGACCACCTTGATCGTGGCCGTGTTCGGCAAAGGTATTTTCCGCCTAGTGCCGATCATCTCCGGCGTGCTGGTGGGCTTTGCCATGTCGTTCTATTTTGGCGTGGTCGACACCGCAAAGATCGCGGCTGCGCCGTGGTTCGCCCTGCCCCACTTTACCGCGCCGGAGTTCAACTGGCAGGCGATCCTGTTTATCGTCCCGGTGGCCCTGGCCCCGGCGATCGAACATATCGGCGGTGTGATTGCGGTGGGCAGCGTGACCGGTCGCGACTACCTGAAAAAGCCCGGCCTGCACCGCACCTTGCTGGGTGACGGTATCGCCACTACGGCTGCCGGCATGTTTGGCGGCCCGCCGAACACCACCTACGCCGAGGTGACCGGCGCAGTGATGCTGACCAAGAACTACAACCCGAAAATCATGACCTGGGCGGCAGTGTTTGCCATCAGCCTGGCGTTTATCGGAAAGTTCGGCGCACTGCTGCAGAGCATCCCCGTGCCAGTGATGGGCGGGATTCTGTGCCTGCTGTTCGGCTCGATTGCCGCGGTGGGGATGAACACGCTGATTCGCCACAGGATCGACCTGGGTGAAGCACGCAACCTGGTGATCGTGTCGGTAACCCTGGTATTCGGGATTGGCGGTGTGCTGGTCGGCACCGGCACCGGCCCGGACGATTTCGGCCTCAAGGGCATTGCCCTGTGTGCGGTGGTGGCGATTGGCTTGAACCTGCTGCTGCCGGGCAATGATGGCTGGAAGAACAAGAAGCCGGATGAGCCGCTTCTTTAACTAACGCCGCAAAATAGAATGTGGGAGGGGGCTTGCCCCCGATGACGGAGTGCCAGTCGACATCTAATCGACTGATCCACCGCTATCGGGAGCAAGCCCCCTCCCACATTTTTTTGATTTTCAGTGTGGCTTAGAGCTCGCCCAGGCCATCAACCAGCGCCTGGTTCTGCTCAGGCGTACCGATACTGATCCGCAGGAACTGGGCAATCCGCTCCTGCTTGAAGTGCCGCACGATAACCCCCTGCTCACGCAACTTGGCTGCCAATCCAGCAGCGTCATGCCGTGGGTGGCGCGCAAAGATGAAGTTCGCCGCCGAGGGCAACACTTCAAACCCTTTGCCTTCCAGTTGCGCGACCACCTTGTTGCGGCTGTCGATCACCATCTGGCAGGTCTGCTCGAAGTATTCACGGTCTTCGAACGCCGCCGCCGCGCCAACAATCGCCAATCTGTCCAGCGGGTAGGAGTTGAAGCTGTTCTTGACCCGCTCCAGCGCCTCGATCAGGTCCGGATGACCCACGGCCAGGCCCACACGCAAACCGGCCAGTGAGCGCGATTTGGACAGGGTCTGGGTCACCAGCAGGTTCGGGTAACGGTCCACCAGGCTGATGGCGGTTTCGCCACCGAAGTCGATGTAGGCTTCGTCGACCACCACCACCGAATCCGGGCTGGCCTTGAGGATCTGCTCCACCGCATCCAGCGCCAGTACGCAGCCGGTGGGTGCGTTCGGGTTGGGGAAGATGATCCCGCCGTTGGGCCTGGCATAGTCAGATGCGCGAATCTGGAACTGCTCGTCCAACGCCAGCGCGTCGTACTTGATGCCGTAGAGGCCGCAATAGACAGGGTAAAAGCTGTAGCTGATATCCGGGAACAGCAGTGGCAGATCGTGCTGGAACAGGCCATGAAAGATGTGCGCCAGGACTTCATCGGAACCGTTGCCCAGGAATACCTTCCCGGCGTCGATTCCGTAATACCTGGCCACTGCCTGTTTAAGCAGGTCGCTGTTGGGGTCCGGGTACAGGCGCAAGTTGTCGTTCAACTCGGCCTGCATCGCTGCCAATGCCTTGGGCGATGGGCCGTATGGGTTTTCGTTGGTGTTGAGCTTGACCAGCTTGGTCAGCTTCGGTTGCTCACCGGGTACGTAAGGCACAAGGTCCTTGACGAAAGGGCTCCAGAATTTGCTCATGCCTTACTCTCCCTTGACGATGCGGTATTCAGCGCTGCGTGCGTGAGCGCTGAGGGATTCACCACGGGCCAGCACCGAGGCAGTCTTGCCCAGCTCGGAAGCACCTTGTGGCGAGCAGAAGATAATCGACGAACGCTTCTGGAAGTCATACACCCCCAGCGGCGATGAAAAACGCGCAGTGCCGGAGGTCGGCAACACGTGGTTAGGCCCGGCGCAGTAGTCGCCCAGGGCTTCGCTGGTGTGACGCCCCATGAAGATCGCACCGGCGTGACGAATCGACGGCAACCAGGCCTGTGGATCCGCTACGGACAGCTCCAGGTGTTCCGGCGCGATGCGGTTGGCCACTTCGATGGCTTGCTCCATATCACGCACCAGAATCAGGGCGCCGCGGCCATTGATCGACTTCTCGATGATTTCGGCACGCTCCATGGTCGGCAGCAGCTTATTGATGCTGGCGGCGACCTTGTCGAGGAACTCGGCATCGGGGCTGACCAGGATCGCCTGGGCATCTTCGTCGTGCTCAGCCTGGGAGAACAGGTCCATGGCGATCCAGTCCGGATCGGTCTGGCCGTCACACACCACCAGAATTTCCGAAGGGCCGGCGATCATGTCGATGCCGACCTGGCCGAACACATGGCGCTTGGCGGTGGCGACGTAGATGTTGCCTGGGCCAACAACCTTGTCGACCTTCGGCACGCTTTCGGTGCCATAGGCCAAAGCCGCGACGGCCTGGGCGCCACCGATGGTGAACACTCGGTCGACACCCGCGATGCAGGCGGCAGCCAGTACCAGTTCGTTGATTTCACCACGAGGGGTCGGCACCACCATGACCACTTCAGTGACGCCCGCCACTTTGGCCGGAATCGCGTTCATTAACACGGACGACGGATAAGAGGCTTTACCGCCCGGCACGTAAAGGCCGGCACGGTCCAACGGCGTGACCTTCTGGCCTAGTACGGTGCCATCGGCTTCGGTGTAGCTCCAGGAGTCCTGCTTCTGCTTTTCGTGGTAGCTGCGTACCCGCGCCGCTGCGACTTCCAGGGCTTCGCGCTGGGGCGCGGTGATACGCGTCAGGGCCAGCTCAAGGCGCTCGCGGGGCAGGATCAGGTCCGCCATCGACTTGACGTCCAGGCCGTCGAACTGACGGGTGAAGTCCACCAGCGCCGCATCACCGCGCTCGCGCACGGCCTTGATAATGTCGAGCACCCGCTGGTTGACCGAATCGTCGGACACGCTTTCCCAGCTCAGCAGATGATCCAGATGATGGGCGAAATCCGGGTCGGCAGCGTTGAGTCGGGCAATTGCAGTGGACGTGGTCATAGCGAGGGCCTCAATAGAATTGGCAAAAACTCAGGCGCCCTAAACTAGCAGTCGTTTCCGCTTGGGCACCTGAGAATTCTGGCTATGAGGCGGATAGACGGGCGCAGCCTTTGGGCTACGCGGGTGAGTCAACCGCGGTGTCGAGACTCCACTGCCTTGCGCAGGGTGTCGATCAACGCCTGGATACGGGCGTGTTGCATCTTCATAGAAGCTTTGTTGACGATCAGGCGAGAGCTGATGTCGGCGATGAAATCCTGTGGCTCCAAACCGTTGGCGCGCAGGGTGTTGCCGGTGTCGACCACGTCGATGATTTTGTCGGCCAGGCCGATCAGCGGTGCCAGCTCCATCGAGCCGTAGAGCTTGATGATATCGACCTGGCGGCCCTGTTCGGCGTAGTAGCGCTTGGCGACGTTGACGAACTTGGTCGCCACCCGCAGGCGGCCCTTGGGCTCGACATCACCGACACGGCCAGCGGTCATCAACTTGCACAGGGCGATACGCAGGTCCAGTGGCTCATACAAGCCCTGGCCACCGTATTCCATCAGCACATCCTTACCCGCGACACCGAGGTCGGCGGCACCATGTTCAACGTAGGTCGGCACGTCGGTAGCCCGCACGATCAGCAGGCGAACGTCGTCCTGGGTCGTGGGGATGATCAGCTTGCGGCTCTTGTCCGGATTCTCGGTCGGCACGATGCCCGCTTCAGCCAGAAGCGGCAACGTGTCGTCAAGGATGCGGCCCTTGGACAGTGCGATGGTCAACATGGGAACGTCAGTCCTTCATCAGGCTATTGCTGTCCGGTCACAAACAGTGCCAGACACAGATCGAGGCCATGACAGCCTCGATTTGAAACAAACCAGTGTGTAGGAGCGAGCTTGCTCACCCCTACAGGGCAGTGGGGGTTAGCCCGGTACGCGGCGGATTTTAGCGCCGAGCATCTGCAGTTTTTCTTCGATGCACTCGTAGCCACGGTCTATGTGGTAGATGCGGTCGATCAGGGTGTCGCCTTCGGCGCACAGTGCCGAGATTACCAGGCTGGCGGAAGCACGCAGGTCGGTAGCCATTACTGGCGCGCCCTTGAGCTTGTCGATGCCGGTGACGATGGCCGTGTTGCCTTCCACCTGGATCTTGGCGCCCATGCGGTGCAGTTCGTACACGTGCATGAAGCGGTTTTCGAAGATGGTCTCGATCACGGCACCGGTGCCTTCGGCAATGGCGTTCAGGGAGATGAACTGCGCTTGCATGTCGGTCGGGAACGCCGGATACGGAGCAGTACGCACATTGACGGCTTTTGGCCGCTTGCCGTGCATGTTCAGCTCGATCCAGTCTTCGCCGGTGGTGATCTCTGCGCCGGCTTCCTTGAGTTTTTCCAGGACGGCTTCAAGGATGGTCGGATCGGTGTCCTTGACCTTCACGCGGCCACCGGTCACAGCAGCGGCAACCAGGTAGGTACCGGTCTCGATGCGGTCAGGCATGACTTTGTAGGTGGCGGTGTGCAGACGCTTTACACCATCAATAGTGATGGTGTCAGTGCCAGCACCGGAAACCTTCGCGCCCATGGCGTTCAGGAAATTGGCCAGGTCGACCACTTCCGGCTCACGCGCAGCGTTTTGCAGCACGCTGCGGCCGTTGGCCAAGGCAGCGGCCATCATGATGTTTTCGGTACCGGTCACACTGACGGTATCAAAGAAGAAGTTCGCGCCACGCAGGCCGCCTTCCGGCGCCTTGGCCTTGATGTAGCCGCCTTCGACGTCGATGACTGCGCCCATGGCCTCAAGGCCACGGATGTGCAGGTCGACCGGACGCGAACCAATGGCGCAACCGCCAGGCAAGGCCACTTCGGCTTCGCCGAAACGAGCAACCATCGGGCCCAGCACCAGGATCGACGCACGCATGGTTTTCACCAGTTCGTACGGTGCGATCAGGGTCTTGATGGTGCGCGGGTCGATTTCGACGGCCAGCTTCTCGTCGATCACCGGCTCAATGCCCATGCGGCCGAACAGCTCGATCATGGTGGTAATGTCGTGCAGGTGCGGCAGGTTGGCTACAGTCACCGGGCCATCGCACAGCAGGGTCGCTGCCAGGATCGGCAAGGCGGAGTTTTTCGCACCGGAAATGCGGATCTCGCCATCAAGGCGGGCACCGCCGGTAATAATCAATTTATCCATAAGAATCTCGACGCCTTGGGGGCTCAGGTGCGCTCGGCCCAGGCCGCGCGGCTGAAAAATTTCATAGTGACCGCATGGATGCTGCCATCGGTGATCCATGGGTTCAAATGGGCATAGATCTGCTGCTGACGCTTGACCGGGCTCAATGCCGCCAGTTCATCGCTAATCACGTTCAGCTGGAAATTGCAGCCTTCGCCTTCAACTTCAACAGTCGTTTCCGGCAGCTTTCCTTCAAGGAAGCTCTTAACTTCTAGGGCCTGCATGCTCAACCTCTATCGGCGCCCAGTGCGCACGGGTCGCACATCATACAAAAAAGCCCCGCGCCTGCGAACCCCGCATAGCAGGACTCTGACGGGGGGGCTTTTCTGATAAATGTGTATTAAGGGTGTGCCAACAGCTCGGTCAGGCCGGAAACCTCGGCAATCTCGCGCATGTCTTCAGGCAAGGCACGGATACTGAGCGGCTTTTTTGCTGCTTCGGCATCGCGCATGAAGCACAGCAGCAACGACAGACCGACGCTGCTGGACTTGGTCACCGCCGAACAGTCAACCACCAGCGCAGGCGCATTGCTGGCCTTGATCAGTGCCTGGCCCTGCTTGCGCAGGTCAGGCCCGGTACGGTAATCGAGCACGCCGCTGAGCAACAGCTCGCCGGCGTCGCCGATACGAACAGCCGCCTCGGTCATTGCGCAGGCTTCCCGGCAGCTTTGTCGGTTTCTTCCTTGGCCTTGGCCACTTCACCGGCCCAACCATTGATGGTCTTGTCCAGGTTATTGCCATTGCGCTGCATCGCATCGGCGAACTGGTCACGGAACAGCTTGCCGATGTTGATGCCGTTGATGACCACGTTGCGCAGCTTCCATTCACCGTTGATTTTCGTCAGGGTGTAGGACACCGGATAGATCGCGCCATTGCTGCCCGAGACTTTCATTCCGACCTCGGCACGGTCGCCCGACTCCTCCCTGGCAGGGTCAACGACGATGCCCTGGTTGTTGTATTCCAGCAGAGCGTTGCCGTAAAACTGGAACAGACCACGCTTGAAGTTTTCCTGGAACGTCTGCATCTGCGCCGGGGTTGCCTTGCGCGAATACTTGACCGTCATGATGCTTTTGGAAATACCTTCGGCATCGACCACCGGGCCAACAATCGTGTTGAGTGCTTCGTAGAACCTGGAAGGGTCTTGCTTGTACTGCTCTTTGTTGGCCTTCAGGTCGGCCAGCATCCTGCTGGTCGTGTCCTGCACCAAATCGTGCGCAGAACCTGCCGCATTGGCCATCAGCGGCAACGCTGCAAGCAGTACCAGCAGGCCACGTCGCAAGGTAGAGATCATGAACAGATTCCTCATTTAGCGTCTTTATTGACCGTATTGAGCAGGAATTTACCGATCAGGTCTTCAAGTACCAACGACGACTGTGTGTCGTGGATTGTAGAGCCATCCTTGAGCAAGGCTGTTTCCCCGCCCACGCTGACACCGATGTATTTCTCGCCCAGTAGCCCCGCAGTGAGGATAGATGCCGTGGAGTCGGTCGGCAGGTTATCTACCTTCTTGTCCACCTGCATGGTCACTCGCCCGGTGAAGCTGTCGCGGTCCAGATCGATTGCCGTGACCTTGCCGATGGTAACGCCGGCCATGGTCACTTTGGCTCTGACCGTCAAACCGGCGATATTGTCGAAATACGCGTAAAGTTTATAGGTATCGGCGGTGGGGCTGGCCGACAGGCCGCTGACTCGCAGGGCCAACAACAGTAAAGCCAGGATGCCAGCCAGCAAGAAAAGGCCGACACCGATCTCCACAGTGCGGTTTTGCATCAGAAATCTCCAAACATCAAGGCGGTCAAAATGAAGTCAAGGCCCAGTACCGCCAGCGAGGCGTACACAACGGTCTTGGTAGTGGCACGACTGATCCCTTCTGAGGTGGGCTCGCAGTCATAGCCTTGGAATACGGCAATCCACGTCACCACAAAGGCAAAGACAATGCTCTTTATGATGCCGTTGAGCACGTCACCGGTGAAGGTCACGCTGTTTTGCATGTTGGCCCAGTAGGAACCGTCATAGACGCCCAACCAGTCAACCGCCACCCACGAACCGCCCCAGATACCCACCACGCTGAAAATCATCGCCAGCAATGGCAGGGAAATAAAGCCGGCCCACAGGCGCGGGGCAACAATGTACTTGAGCGGGTCCACACCGATCATTTCCAGGCTGGACAGTTGCTCGGTGGACTTCATGTTGCCGATTTCGGCGGTCAGCGCCGAACCTGCACGCCCCGCGAACAGCAAGGCAGTGACCACCGGGCCGAGCTCACGCAGCAGGGTCAAGGCCACCATCTGGCCTACCGCCTGCTCCGAGCCGTAGCTGGACAGGATGTTGAAGCCCTGCAGCGCCAGCACCATGCCGATGAACACCCCGGAGACCACAATGATCACCAGGGACATCACACCCACTGCGTGCAGCTGCTTGAGCAGCAGGCCGAAGCCCCCGCCGATGCCACCGCGGCCCAGCAAGGCGTGGAACAGGAAAATGGTCGAACGCCCCAGGACTTCGATGATGTCGATGCCCGAGCGACCGAAAAGGCGAACCTTTTCGATAAGAGATGTCTTGCGCATCAGCGCTTCCCCAGAAGATCTGAGCGGTAGTCCGCTGCCGGAAAGTGAAAAGGCACCGGGCCATCGGGATCGCCGGTCATGAATTGGCGGATACGCGGGTTATCGGCGTTCATCAGCTCTTCAGGCGTACCCTGCCCCAGCACCTGGCCATCACCCACTACGTACAGGTAGTCGGCGATGCTCGCGGTTTCGGCCAGATCGTGAGACACCACGATGCTGGTGATTCCCAATGCATCATTGAGCAGGCGGATCAGGCGCACCAGCACACCCATGGCGATCGGGTCCTGCCCCACGAATGGCTCGTCGTACATAAGGATCTGCGGGTCGAGGGCAATGGCCCGCGCCAGGGCGACACGGCGCTTCATACCGCCGGACAATTCGTCCGGCATCAGGTCGATGGCACCGCGAAGGCCAACGGCCTGCAGCTTCAGCAACACAATGTCACGAATCATTTCATCGGACAGCTGGGTATGCACCCGCAGCGGGAAGGCTACGTTTTCGAAAACATCGAGGTCGGTAAACAGCGCACCGCTCTGGAACAGCACGCCCATATGCTTGCGCGCATCGAACAGATCGCTGCGCGACAGCGTCGGCAGGTTCTGGCCGTTGACCCACACTTCGCCGGCACTGGGGCGCAATTGCATGCCCATCAGGCGTAACAGGGTGGTCTTGCCGCAACCGGAAGGCCCCATGATGCCCGTGACCTTGCCGCGAGGAATGCGAATATCGACGTTATTGAAGATGCTGCGCGAACCGCGCTTGAAGGTAAGGCCCTTCAGCTCGACCGCGTAGGCGTTATCGGCACTCATCTAATCTCCTTGGGATGCAGCCTTTCACTCAGACACCATGTGTGCGACTTTGGTTTGCAACGGATGCGCAATAATTAGGCACATGGGTTGGGCGGACCGAACTGGCGGCGAACTATATCACCGCTGGTGCGGCGCCCCCAAGGCCGGAACAGCGCTCGTTCAGATTTAGGACAGGGAATAACCGTTACCGAAGGTGATTGGCTGGAACTTCGCGCACAAAGCCTGACGAACTTACGTGAGGGAATTGATCATTACCGCTATAATCGCCGCCTTTTCGTCAGGCTATACGATTTCAGACATGAGCCAATCCAGCGAACTTGTTCAATCCGCACAACGCACCATCCGCCTAGAGCTTGAAGCCGTAGAAGGCTTGCTGGCCCATATCAACGCGGATTTCGTGCGCGCCTGCGAGATGATCCTGGCCAGCAAGGGCCGCGTTGTCGTGGTCGGCATGGGTAAATCCGGCCACATCGGCAACAAGATCGCCGCCACCCTGGCAAGCACCGGGACCACCGCTTTTTTCGTGCATCCGGCAGAAGCCAGCCACGGCGACATGGGCATGATCACCAAGGATGACGTGATTCTGGCGCTGTCCAATTCCGGCACTACCAACGAAATCGTGACCCTGTTGCCGTTGATCAAGCGCCTGGGTATCCAGATGATCAGCCTCACGGGCAACCCGGAATCGACCCTGGCCAAGGCCGCCGACGTCAACCTCAACGTGCACGTGGCCCATGAGGCCTGCCCGTTGAACCTGGCACCGACTTCCTCCACCACCGCCGCACTGGTCATGGGCGATGCCCTGGCGGTGGCGCTGCTGGAGGCCCGCGGGTTTACCGCAGAAGACTTCGCATTTTCCCATCCAGGCGGTGCCCTCGGGCGTCGCTTGCTGCTGAAAGTGGAAAATGTCATGCATTCGGGCGCCGAACTGCCAAGCGTTCCACGCGGTACCCTGCTCAGGGATGCGCTGATGGAAATGACCCGCAAGGGCCTCGGCATGACGGCAATCCTGGAGACCGACGGACGCTTGGCCGGGATATTCACCGACGGTGATCTGCGCCGCACCCTGGACCGCACCATTGATATTCACACCGCCACCATCGACGCGGTGATGACACCCCACGGCAAGACCGCCCGCGCTGAAATGCTCGCGGCTGAAGCGCTGAAAATCATGGAAGACCACCGGATCGGCGCGCTGATCGTCGTCGATAACGATGATCGACCGATCGGAGCCCTTAACCTTGGCGACTTGCTGCGCGCAGGAGTGATGTAAATGACCAGCGATCTGTTGCAACGCGGTAAAAACATCAAGCTGGCGATTTTCGACGTTGACGGCGTGCTGACCGACGGCCGCCTGTACTTTCTCGAAGACGGCAGCGAATTCAAGACATTCAATACGCTCGATGGCCAGGGCATCAAGATGCTGATGGCGGCGGGCGTACAAACGGCGATTATCAGTGGTCGAAAGACGCCGGTTGTGGAACGCCGCGCACAAAACCTCGGAATTGCTCACCTGTATCAGGGCCGCGAGGATAAACTGGTGGTGCTGGACGAGCTTCTTGGCCAACTCAACCTAAGCTATGAACAAGTCGCCTATCTGGGTGACGACCTGCCCGACCTGCCGGTGATTCGCCGGGTGGGCCTGGGCATGGCGGTCGCGAATGCCGCGGCGTTTGTGCGCGAACACGCCCATGGCATCACCACCGCCCGTGGCGGCGAAGGTGCTGCCCGCGAGTTCTGCGAGTTGATCCTGCGTGCCCAGGGCAGCCTTGAAGCGGCCCACGCCGCCTACCTATAGAGCGTTATATGCTGAGCAAAAAGATTCGCAACTTCCTGCTATTCGGGGTCATTGCCGCGCTGTTCCTGGCGGTGGGCTACTGGAATATCAGCCCGGAGCGCTTTCTCGACAAGCCTGTTGCGCAGGTTGACGAAGGTGTTATCGACTATTACGCCACCAACGCCTACAGCATTCAGTTCCTGCCAGACGGCAAGGTGCAGTATGAAATGACATCGGACAAGGTCGAGCACTTGAAGGTAGCCGATGTCAGCCTGCTGACCAACCCGGACCTGAATCTGTATCGCGGTACCGAATTTCCCTGGCACGTGACCAGCAAGCGTGGCGAGGTGAACTCGGACGGCACCGAAGTTGAACTGATCGACTCGGTACGCGTCGCACGTACAGACGCGCAGAACCGCGACACCATCATTACCAGCAGTCGCATGACGGTATTCCCACAGAAGCAATATGCGCAGACCGAGCAAGACGTTAGAATCGACGGCGCTGGCGGTGTATCGACTGGCAAGGGAATGAAAGCGTATTTGAAAGAAAGCAGGATACACCTGCTATCGAACGTAAGAGGACAGTATGAGGCTCGTTAAAACCCTCCCTATTTTGCTCGGTCTGGGCGCAGCACTGGGAAGCGTGAGCGCCTGGGCTCTGCCGAACGATAGCCAGCAACCGATCCACATCTCGGCTGACGATGCGCAGCTCGATGACAAGCAAGGTGTCGCGACCTACAAGGGCGACGTAATCATCACTCAAGGTTCGATGAAGATTACCGGCAATACCGTCACCCTGACCCGCACCCCGGCCGGCGATATCGACGTCGTGACCTCGGTGGGCAACCTTGCCTATTTCGAACAGAAGCAAAACGCCGCCGATCCAGGCCCGATCAAAGGCTACGGCGTAACCATCCAGTACCACGCGCCGCAGAACCGCATCGTACTGACTGACCGCGCCAAAGTGATCAGCAGCGACGGCAACTCGACCGAAGGCGAGAAAATCGTCTACGACACCGTCAAGCAGGTCGCCACTGCTGGCCGCGCCAATGGCACCAAGGTCACCGCGCCACGTCCGCGCATTGACATGGTTATCCAGCCGAAGAAGAAGGCCCAGTAATGGCAACCCTGAAAGCCCAGCATCTGGCCAAGGCCTATAAAAGCCGCCAGGTGGTACGTGATGTCAGCCTGTCGATCGACAGCGGCCAGATCGTCGGCTTGCTCGGCCCCAACGGTGCCGGCAAGACCACCTGCTTCTATATGATCGTCGGGCTGGTCCAGGCGGATCAGGGTCGCGTATTGATCGACGACCTGGACGTCAGCCACCAGCCCATGCACGGTCGTGCACGCGCCGGTATCGGTTATCTGCCCCAGGAAGCGTCGATCTTCCGCAAACTGTCGGTAGCCGACAACATCATGGCGATCCTCGAGACCCGCAAGGAACTCGACCGCGACGGCCGCCGCAAAGAGCTGGAAAGCCTGTTGCAGGAGTTCCACATCAACCATATTCGCGACAACCTCGGCATGAGCCTGTCCGGTGGTGAGCGCCGCCGCGTGGAAATCGCCCGCGCCCTGGCCACCGCACCGAAGTTCATCCTGCTGGATGAACCGTTTGCCGGCGTTGACCCGATTTCGGTCGGCGATATCAAGCAGATCATTCACCACCTCAAGGCCAAGGGTATTGGCGTGCTGATCACCGACCACAACGTCCGTGAGACGCTGGATATCTGTGAAACCGCCTATATCGTCAACGATGGTCAGTTGATTGCTGAAGGCGACGCCGAGACCATCCTGGCCAATGAACTGGTCAAGGAAGTTTACCTGGGTCACGAGTTCCGCCTGTAGACGGAGTGGTATCGCGCCTTTCGCCGGAGCGCGCAGGAGTCAATAGAAACCTTGGTTTTTTTATTGTTACCGCGCTCTAGGCAAAGGCCCTGATATCAGGCATATAATTTGCTTATGTTGGCGCTCACGCGCCCTGTCGTGGATGGCGCATTGCGCCGGCGAATAAGGTGTTAAGCCCCTGCCATGAAACCATCGCTAGTCCTGAGAATGGGCCAGCAGCTGACGATGACACCGCAGCTGCAACAGGCCATCCGCCTGCTCCAATTGTCGACCCTGGACCTGCAGCAGGAAATCCAGGAGGCCCTGGAGTCCAATCCGATGCTCGAACGCCAGGAAGAAGGCGACGACTTCGACAATGCCGACCCACTGGCCGACAACATCGAGCAAAAACCCAATCCCGACGTGCAGGAACCCTCCTACCAGGAAACCGCCCCTACGGTGGACAACCTGGAAGAAGGGGAATGGAACGAACGCATTCCCAACGAGCTTCCCGTGGATACCGCATGGGAAGACGTTTACCAGACCAGCGCCAGCAGCCTGCCGAGCAATGATGATGACGAGTGGGACTTCACCACCCGCACCTCGGCTGGCGAGAGCCTGCAGAGCCACTTGCTGTGGCAACTCAACCTGGCGCCGATGTCGGACACTGATCGCCTGATCGCAGTTACGCTCATCGATTGCATCAATAACCAGGGTTACCTGGACGAAACCCTCGACGAGATCCTCGAAGCCTTCGACCCGGAACTGGACATCGAGCTGGACGAAATCGAAGCCGTCCTGCACCGCATCCAGCAATTCGAGCCCGCCGGCATCGGCGCCCGCACGCTCAGCGAGTGCCTGTTGCTGCAACTGCGCCAGTTGCCTGCCAAGACGCCATGGCTCGCCGAGGCCCAGCGCCTGGTCAGCGACTACATCGATCTGCTGGGTAGCCGCGACTATAGCCAGTTGATGCGCCGCATGAAGCTCAAGGAAGACGACTTGCGCCAGGTCATCGAGTTGGTGCAAAGCCTCAACCCGCGCCCCGGTTCGCAGATTGAATCCAGCGAAGCCGAATACGTGGTTCCCGACGTGATCGTGCGCAAGGACAACGAGCGCTGGCTGGTGGAGTTGAACCAGGAATCGGTGCCACGGCTGCGGGTCAACCCGCAATACGCAGGTTTTGTGCGCCGCGCCGATACCAGCGCCGACAATACCTTCATGCGCAACCAGTTGCAGGAAGCGCGATGGTTCATCAAGAGCCTGCAAAGCCGCAACGAAACCCTGATGAAAGTCGCCACCCAGATCGTCGAGCACCAGCGCGGGTTCCTGGAATACGGGGACGAAGCCATGAAGCCTCTGGTGCTGCACGATATCGCCGAAGCGGTAGGCATGCATGAATCGACAATTTCCCGGGTAACCACGCAAAAATTCATGCATACCCCGCGCGGTATTTATGAGCTGAAATACTTTTTCTCCAGCCACGTCAGCACCTCCGAAGGCGGCGAATGCTCGTCCACGGCGATCCGCGCGATCATCAAAAAACTGGTTGCCGCGGAAAATCAGAAAAAGCCGTTGAGTGACAGCAAGATCGCTGGTTTACTGGAGGCACAAGGTATTCAGGTCGCCCGTCGAACCGTCGCCAAGTACCGTGAGTCCCTTGGGATCGCGCCTTCCAGCGAGCGTAAGCGGTTGATGTGACGGGCGGGCCACAGCGTTCCAGTGGTGGGTATTCCTGCCCACCGCTTTATGCACTGGCAACGAAGGAGAAGCTGTATGCAAGTCAACATCAGTGGACACCAGCTGGAAGTCACCAAGCCCCTGCGTGAATACACCGAGAGCAAGCTGAACAAGCTTGCGGGGCATTTTGACAAGATCACCAACGTGCAGGTCATCATGGAGGTCGATAAGCTCAAGCAGAAAATCGAGGCCACCCTGCACGTACCGAATGCCAAGCTCGTCGCCAATGCGGAACACGAAGACATGTACGCGGCGATTGACTCGCTCTACGACAAGCTCGACCGCCAACTCATAAAGCATAAGGAAAAGAATCTGCACCTGATGCAAGGTACAGGTCGTTAACCCTCCCCCATGATCCAACTTCAAACCATCCTGACCCCCGGCCGTTCCCTTGTGAACGTGCCGGGCGGCAGTAAAAAGCGCGCCCTGGAACAAATTGCCAACCTGATCAGCAGCCAAGTGCCTGAGCTGGAGATGCAAGATGTTTTCGAGGCTCTGATTGCCCGTGAAAAACTCGGCTCCACCGGTTTTGGCAACGGCATCGCTATTCCTCACTGCCGTCTCGAAGGCTGCCAGACCCCGGTCAGCGCCTTGCTACACCTGGAAAAACCCATCGACTTCGACGCCATCGACGGTGCTCCGGTTGACCTGCTGTTCGTGCTGCTGGTCCCGCAAGCCGCCACCGATGCGCACCTGGAACTGCTCCGGCAGATAGCCAGTATGCTCGACCGTAAGGAAGTACGTGACAAGTTGCGCAGTGCCAGCAGCAACGAGGCGCTGTATCAGGTCGTCCTGGATGAACAAAACGGGCAGTAATCATGCGTTTGATCATCGTCAGCGGCCGCTCCGGCTCAGGTAAAAGCACCGCCCTCAATGTGCTTGAGGACAACGGCTTCTATTGCATCGACAACCTGCCGGCCGGCCTGCTGCCGGAGTTGGCGGAGCGCGCCCTTATCCACACCGAGCTGGCGCAGCCGCTGGTCGCTGTGTCGATCGACGCCCGCAACCTGCCCAGCCACCTCTCGCGGTTCCCGGAACTGCTCGAAGAAGTGCGCGCCAAGCACATTCATTGCGATGTGCTGTACCTGGATGCCGATGAAGAAACCCTGCTCAAGCGCTTCTCCGAAACCCGTCGACGCCACCCGCTCAGCAGCGCCAACCGCTCCCTGGCCGAAGCCATTGAAGACGAGACCAAACTGCTGGGGCCGATCATTGATCTGGCCGACCTGAAGATCAACACCACCAGCCTGAACCTGTACCAGTTGCGTGACGCGATCAAGTTGCGCCTGCTGAATCAGCCCGAGCCGGGCACGGCGTTCCTGGTCGAGTCGTTTGGCTTCAAGCGTGGCATGCCGGTCGATGCCGACCTGGTGTTCGATGTGCGCTGCCTGCCCAACCCTTACTGGAAGCCGGAATTGCGCGATCAGTCGGGGCTGGATCAGCCCGTCGCCGACTACCTTGCCGCGCAGCCGGATGTGGAAGAGATGTTCCAGGACATCTCCAGCTACCTGCTTAAATGGTTGCCGCGTTTTGCCGCGAGCAATCGGGCGTATGTCACCATTGCCATTGGCTGCACGGGTGGCCATCACCGCTCGGTTTACCTGACTGAGCGGCTGGGCCAGGTGCTGCAACAAACCCTCAAGAATGTCCAGGTTCGCCACCGCGACCTAAGCTGAAAGGAACACCTGCGCGATGCCCGCTCTGGAAATTGAAATCATCAACAAGCTGGGCCTGCACGCCCGGGCGTCGGCAAAGTTCGTCGGCGTGGCCGGAAAGTTTCCCTGCCAGATCCGCGCCGGGCGCACACCGGAGTCCATGGTCGATGGCAAGAGCATCATGGCGATGATGATGCTGGCAGCCGGCAAGGGCACCACGATTCATCTGCACACTGCAGGCGAGCAAGAGCAGGAAGCGATGGCGGCGTTGGTTGAGCTGATCAACAACAAATTCGATGAAGGCGAATAACCGCCGATACGAGAGCTGGCTTCAGCCCAACGCCGTATCCATCACCATCATCAGGCAAAACCCGATACACAACCCCAGGCTGGCGAGCTTTTCGTGACCGTTGCGACGCGATTCGGGGATGACTTCATGGGTCACTACCAACAACATCGCACCGGCGGCCAGCGCCAGCCCCAACGGCAGCAACACCTCAGCCAGGCTCACCAGCCAGGCGCAGAGCACCGCAAATACCGGTTCAACCAATCCTGATGCGGCGCCGATCAGGAACGCCTTGATCCGCGACATCCCCGCCCCAGCCAATACCAGCGCGATCACCAAGCCCTCGGGTACATCCTGCAAGGCAATGCCCATGGCGAGACTGTCAGCATCCGCCATCCCTCCTCCCGCGGAGACGCCCACTGCCATGCCTTCGGGAATGTTGTGCGCAATGATGGCGAACACAAACAGCCAGATGCGCGGCGGGATCACCGGCTTATCCGGCGTCCCCACCAGCATCTCCGGGCTGGCGCCGGAGACCTTGCGATCCACCAGATACAACCCGAATGCGCCCAGCATGATGCCGAAGCTGATCAGCCCACCCGCACCCCACGGCGAAAGGCCCAGGCCTTCAGCCGCGGCGATACCCGGCACGACCAGGGAAAAAGCGGTCGCTGCGAGCATCACACCTGCACCGAAGCCCAGCAAGGTGTCGCTCAGCGCTACCGGCATCCGCCGTATCACCAGGACCGGCACCGCGCCCAGCGCCGTGCCGAGCGCGCAAATCGCGCCGCCCTGCAACGCGCGCAGGATACGCGGCTCAAGGTCCAACCAGGCCAGCCCATGGGCCACCAGCAACGCAGTCCCTGCCAATAACAGCAGTGAACCGAACGCATAACGGAACATTCGCACGCTGCTGATCGCCAGTGTTTCAGTGCCCATAGTCGCCCTTAGATCTTGTTTTAGAGTGAATGTCAGGCCAAGGCGGCCTGGTAGCGGGCAGCAACTTCCGGCCAGTTAATTACGCTGTAGAACGCATTGATGTATTCAGGGCGACGGTTCTGGTAACGCAAATAGTAGGCATGTTCCCAGACGTCCAGACCGAGGATTGGCGTGTTGCCGCTCATCAGCGGGCTGTCCTGGTTGCCGCTGCTTTCCACGACCAGCGTGTTTTGCGGGGTGACACTCAACCAGGCCCAGCCACTGCCGAAGCGGGTCAGCGCAGCCTTGGTGAATGCCTCCTTGAAACTGTCAAAACCGCCCAATTGCTCATCGATAGCCTTGCCCAGCGTGCCTTCGGGCTTACCGCCCCCTGTAGGTGACATGACCGCCCAGAACAACGAATGGTTTGCATGGCCGCCTCCTTGATTGACCACGGCAACGCGTAATTTCTCCGGTAATTTCTGCACGCTGGACACCAGCTTCTCCACCGGCCAACCGGCGAATTCCGTGCCCTCCACGGCAGCATTCAGATTATTGATGTAAGTCTGGTGATGCTTGGTGTAGTGAATCTCCATGGTTTGCGCGTCGATATGCGGCTCAAGGGCGTCATAGGCGTAAGGCAGGGCCGGCAGGGTGTAAGTCATATCAATGTGCTCCATAGTGAGACGAGGTCGACTGCGGCGCAGCATCGCCCAGCAACCGGTGGGTGCGGGGGTACTCGCCGTGATCGCTGATGAAATTCAACAGCTCGACGTAGGTCTTGCTGCTCTGGCGCAACGCCGCCTCGCGCAACTGCGGGTTAAGGCGCGGGTCCTGCATGGTCTGCAACAATCGCTGGTGAATGGCGCAGAGGTATTCCGCGCTTTCCTCAGGTTGATTCAGGCGCAAGTGCAGGTCCGCCAGGTTGTGATGAGAAATGACGCAGGCCGCCACTGCTTCGTCGGCATCCGCCCAGCGTTCGAACAACACTTGGGCCAGGGCCAGGGCTTGCAGATAGGCCTCGCGGGCATCCACCAGCTCGCCCGCCATAAAGCAGCGATTGGCCCGTTCGATCGTACGTTTCCAGTGCTCCATGGTGAGCCTCCAAAGCAGGGTGGTTAATTACACGCCGCCAGCCGTGAGCTTTTCCGGGTCCAGCAGGACTTCCAGTTGGCTGCGCGGCAGGTCGGTGTGCTCAAGGGCAACATCGATGACCGGGCGGCCTTGCTGGTAAGCTTTCTTGGCAATTTCAGCGGCCTTCTGGTAACCAATGATCGGGTTAAGGGCGGTGACCAGGATCGGGTTGCGCGACAGTGCTTCTTTGAGCTTGGCTTCGTTGACCTTGAAGCTGGCAATGGCCTTGTCCGCCAGCAAACGACTGGAGTTGGCCAGCAACTCAAGGCTGCTGAGCAGGTTTTGGGCGACGATCGGCAACATCACGTTCAGCTCGAAGTTGCCCGATTGACCCGCAACCGTGATGACGGTGTCATTGCCGATGACCTGCGCAGCGACCATCGCCGTGGCTTCCGGGATCACAGGGTTGACTTTGCCGGGCATGATCGACGAGCCCGGCTGCAAGCCCTCCAGCTCGATTTCACCGAGGCCGGCCAAGGGGCCGGAGTTCATCCAGCGCAGGTCGTTGGCAATCTTCATCAGTGATACAGCTGTGGCCTTCAACTGGCCTGAGACTGCGACGGCAGTGTCCTGGGAGCCAATCAATGCAAAAAGGTCCTTGCCGGGCGTGAACTTCACCCCGGTCAAATGGCTCAGTTGCTGACTGAAACGCCCGGCAAATTCAGGATGCGCGTTGATCCCGGTGCCCACCGCTGTGCCGCCCTGGGCCAGTGCCTGCAAGGCCGGAAGCAGGTCCTGCAAGTGCCCGATATTGGCCTTGAGCTGCTGCGCCCAGCCATGGAGCACCTGGCTCATGCGCACCGGCATGGCGTCCATCAAGTGGGTACGGCCGGTCTTGATGAACGGATGCACCTCTTCAGCCTTCTGCTCGATCACCTGCACCAGGTGCAGCAGGGCTGGCAGCGTTTGCTCATGCAGTACCAAGGCGGCGCTGACGTGAATGGTGGTGGGGATAATGTCATTGCTGCTTTGGCCACAGTTGACGTGATCGTTAGGGTTGACCACCTCACCGAGCAAACGGCTGGCAAGGGTCGCAATCACTTCATTGGCGTTCATGTTGGAGCTGGTGCCGGAACCGGTCTGGAAGATATCCACCGGGAAGTGCTGCATGTAGTCACCTTCGAGCAAGCCTTGGGCGGCATCGACAATGGCCTTGCCCTGCCCTTCGCTGATCTGCTTGAGGTCGACGTTGACCTTGGCCGCGGCTGTCTTGGCCAGGATCAGGGCGCGGATGAATTGCGCCGGCATACGCTGATGGCTGATCGGGAAGTTGTTCACCGCTCGCTGGGTTTGCGCGCCATACAACGCGTCTTGCGGCACATGCAGTTCGCCCATGCTGTCGCGTTCGATACGGGTATTACTCATCATTAGATCCTTGCACCAAGTCAGAAACGGAAATCGAAGGCAGTAATTCACAGGTCGCCAACTGCCAGGCAAAGGTCTGCCAGCGCTTGAGGCGGCAGGCACACTGGGAGAGTTTTTCCAGGTCGCGCAGCGGGCGCCACGCTTGGTCCAGGCACATCGAACGCCAATGCCAGGGCAGCGCGATATCGCTGGCGGTGTCGATCAGCAGGCGGAATGAAGTTTCGGCGATCGTCCACGGATGGGTCGCGGTGCAACAGGCCAGGTATCGACCTTCATTGAGGTAATGTTCGATCAGGCGAGGTTCATTGGGATCGAGGCCACAGCGAATCTGGCGGCTCATCCAGCGCCAGCTTTCCAGATACGGATCCTCATGCAGGACAGAACTCATGATCCACACTCATTCGGTAATGATATTTATTATTAAATGATATTGAGAATCAAAACAAGAGTGCCCGATTAATACCTCTGTGACATGGGCAATAAAAAAGGCGCGCCATCCTTGGGATGGCGCGCCTTTCCTTGAGTACCGGAGAGGTTAGCTACCGGCGACCGTCATCCGCTCGATCAGCACAGACCCCGTGCGGATATTGCTGCGCAACTCCAGATCATTACCCACAGCGACAATTTGCTTGAACATATCGCGCATGTTGCCGGCGATCGTCACTTCCTGGACGGCGAATTGAATTTCGCCATTTTCCACCCAGAAACCTGCCGCGCCCCGGGAGTAATCACCGGTGACCATATTCAGGCCCTGGCCCATCAACTCAGTCACCAGCAAGCCACGCCCCATGCGTCGCAGCAATGCAGCCTGGTCTTCGTCACCATGGGTCACGAACAGGTTATGCACGCCACCGGAGTTGGCGGTACTCGGCAGGCCAAGCTTGCGACCGGCATAGGTACCCAACACATACGAGACCAGCTCACCATTTTCGACAAACGGCTTGGCATAGGTCGCCAGGCCATCACCGTCGAACGACGAACTGCCCATCGCACGCATCAAATGCGGGCGCTCATCGATGGTCAACCACTCAGGAAACAGCTTTTGGCCGATTGCGCCTTCAAGGAATGACGATTTTCGATAGAGGTTGCCACCGGAAATCGCCCCCAGGAAGCTACCGAACAAACCACCGGCCAGTTCCGCAGAAAACAGCACCGGCACTTCGCACGTCGGCACCGGGCGCGCGCCCAGGCGACTGGCGGCACGCTGTGCAGCCCGTTGGCCAATGCTGACGGGGTCTGCCAACAAATCACCCTGGCGGTTCACGTCGTACCAGTAGTCACGCTGCATCTGGCCGTTGGCTTCGGCGATCATCACGCAACTGAGGCTGTGACGTGTGGACGCATAACCGCCGATAAAACCATGGCTGTTGCCGTACACACGGCAGCCCTGGTGAGTGCTCAGCGTGGTGCCATCAGCATTCTTGATCCGAGGGTCGGTATCGAAAGCCGCCGCTTCGCAGATCAGCGCTTGTTCAATGGCTTGCTCCGGGGTGATGTCCCAGGCGTGGAACAGGTCGAAATCCTGCACATCCCTGGCCATCAGCGCCTTGTCGGCCAGCCCCGAGCTTTCATCCTCGGAGGTGTGCTTGGCAATCGCCAACGCAGCGGCGACGGTCTCGCGAATCGCTTCCGGGCCGCTGGCCGAGGTGCTGGCCGAGCCTTTGCGCTGGCCTGCGTACAAGGTGATGCCGAACCCCTGGTCGCGGTTGAACTCGACCGTTTCCACTTCCCGCTGGCGCACCGAAGTCGACAGCCCCTGCTCCAGCGACACCGCCACTTCACAGGCGCTGGCCCCCTGGCGCTTGGCCTCGGCGAGGATCTGCTCGACTTGTTCCTGCAGTGCCGGTAACGCTTGCGGACCGACGCTTTGGGCTGCACTCATGGTTTTCTCCACTCAAATTCTGCTTTCGGTTAAGGCCATCGAGCGACCGGGCCGGACAAGCGGCCCCCGACTGGTTATCATGGCGGCGTTTCTTTGCGGACTGCCACCATGGTTGATTCTTACGACGACTCCCTCGATGGGGAGAAAAGCAAAACCCAGGTCAAACGCGAGCTGCATGCTCTGGTTGACCTCGGCGAGCGCCTTACAACGCTCAAAAAAGATTTGATTGCCAAACTGCCATTGACCGACGAAATGCGCCGGGCCCTGGCTGATGCGCCCAAGCACACCGCGAATATCGCGCGCAAACGGCACATCTCGTTTATCGGCAAATTGATGCGCGATCAGGACATTGACGCCATTCTGACCTTGCTTGATCAAACCGATGCCTCCACTCGCCAGTACAACGAACGCTTCCATAACCTGGAACGTTGGCGTGACCGCCTGATCGCGGGCGATGACGCCGTGCTGGAGAAATTCGTGATGGACTACCCGGATGCGGACCGCCAGCAATTGCGCTCCCTGATCCGTCAGGCCCAGCACGAGCAGGCGCACAACAAAGCGCCGGCCACCAGCCGTAAAATCTTCAAGTACATCCGTGAGCTGGACGAGACTCAACGCGGCCTGCGCTGATCCTCTTCCACGGGTGGCGGCCTTCGCCACCCGAAGCTCCGTCCTTACGACCCCGTGCCACCCACGGTGATCGCATCAATTTTCAGGGTTGGCTGCCCCACGCCTACCGGCACTGACTGCCCATCCTTCCCGCATGTGCCCACGCCGCTGTCCAGCGACAGGTCGTTACCGACCATCGACACCTTGCTCATGGCCTCCGGCCCGTTACCAATCAAGGTGGCCCCTTTGACCGGCGCGGTAATCTTGCCGTCTTCGATCAGGTACGCCTCGCTGGTGGAGAACACGAACTTGCCGCTGGTGATGTCGACCTGGCCACCGCCCAGATTGGCGCAATAGATACCGCGTTTCACCGAGGCGATGATTTCCGCCGGATCGCTTTCGCCACCGAGCATGTAGGTATTGGTCATGCGTGGCATCGGCAAATGCGCGTAGGACTCACGACGGCCGTTACCGGTGCGCGCCACGCCCATCAGGCGAGCGTTGAGCTTGTCTTGCATATAGCCCTTGAGCACGCCGTTTTCGATCAGGGTGGTGCATTCGGTCGGCGTGCCTTCGTCATCGACGCTCAGCGAACCACGGCGCCCGGCCAGCGTGCCGTCGTCCACGATGGTGCACAGCTTGGACGCAACCATCTCACCCATTCGCCCGCTGTAGGCCGAACTGCCCTTGCGGTTGAAGTCGCCTTCCAGGCCATGACCGACCGCTTCGTGCAACAGCACCCCGGACCAACCCGAGCCCAGCACCACCGGCAAGGTACCCGCCGGTGCAGGGATGGCTTCGAGGTTGACCAGCGCCTGGCGCAGCGCTTCACGGGCATAACCCATGGCACGGTCATCGGTGAGGAAATAGCGGTAGTCGGTACGCCCGCCGCCGCCATGGCCACCGCGTTCGCGACGACCGTTCTGCTCGACGATCACACTCACATTGAAACGCACCAGCGGCCGCACATCCGCCGCCAAGCCGCCGTCGGTGGAGGCAACGAGGATGCGCTCCCACACACCGGCCATGCTTACGGTAACCTGCTGGATACGGGGATCCAAGGCACGAGTAGCGGCGTCGATACGTTTCAGCAGCTCGACTTTTTCCGCACGGCTGATCACTTCCAGGGGGTTATCCGGCGCATACAACTGAGCCACGTCCTGGGTGCTGAACGCCTGCACCGTGCCATTTTGTCCAGCGCGGGAGATCGAGCGCGCAGCACGTGCTGCCAGGCCCAGCGCCTCCAGGGTGATCGCATTGCTGTAGGCAAAACCCGTTTTTTCACCAGACTGGGCACGCACGCCCACTCCCTGGTCGAGGTTGAAACTGCCTTCCTTGACGATGCCGTCTTCCAGGGCCCAGGACTCGGAAATCTGCCCCTGGAAATACAGGTCAGCCGCGTCAATGCCTGGCCCGGCGAGATCGCCCAGCACGGTTTGCAAACTTTCGATGGTCACGCCACCGGGTGCCAGGAGGTGTTCACTGACTGAGGACAACAACTCGCTCATAGGTTTGGCCTTAAATTCATCGTTCTGAAGCAGGCCGCTGCGCGCCCTGCGAGAAAAAGCGCCGGTGGTTCGCCACCGGCATGCGCGTCCGTATCGACGCTTGTTCACCGCTATCGCGTTCGGCCAGTAGCACCGCTTCGCCTTGATCCTGTTGCGCCAGCACCCGCCCCCAAGGGTCGATGATTGCCGCGTGGCCAAAGGTTTCCCGTGGGCCTGGGTGCACACCGCCTTGAGCCGCTGCCAGCAGGTAGCACTGGGTTTCAATGGCCCGCGCCCGAATCAGCACATCCCAATGGGCGGCCCCAGTCACCGCCGTAAAGGCCGAGGGCGCGGTAATCAATTCAGCCCCCGCAGCGCGTAATTCGCTGTACAGCTCGGGAAAGCGCAAGTCATAGCACACCGTCAGCCCCACGCGGCCCACTGGCGTATCCGCCACCACTACATTGCTTCCAAAAGCATAGTCGTCGGATTCGCGGTAGCGACCGCGAGCATCCGCTACGTCCACATCAAACAAGTGGAGCTTGTCATAGCGAGCGACGATTTCACCCTGATCATTGATCAGCAGCGAGCAAGCGTTGGCCTTGGCGTGGGGATGGTCCCTGGGCGGCAGCGGCAACGTGCCGGCCACTATCCATAAGGTGAGGTCGCGGGCAGCCTGTTTCAACCATGGCAGGATCGGGCCTTCACCGAATGCTTCGGCGCGGCCAATGTCGGCCACGTCACGGCGTCCCATGGCGGCGAAGTTCTCCGGCAAAACCGCGAGTTTCGCGCCGTTTGCCGCCGCCTGCTCCAGCAGGCGGCGTGCCTGGGCGAGGTTGGCCAGCACGTCGCTCTGGCTGACCATTTGGATTACTGCAAAGGACATGGGCCGACACTCCAGACAGGGCATGGGGCCATGCTACTCCACAGGCTCTCAGTTTGGCTTTTCAAATGGCTTGTCGAAGGTGATTTTCGGATCCTTCCAAGGGCCTTGCACCTTGTACTGCACACTGGCAAAGCGCGAAACCCGATCACCGATCAGCTTGTCGATCAGGAACAACGCACCACCAATGGCAGGCGCACCGACAATCAGCGCCGCGATGGGCAGGTTGTTGGTCACCGGCAACGTGACCAGCAGCTTGGCGTCGACGCGATCGGCGACCAGATCCAGGGTGCCGTTAAGCTCAAGATTGGTCGAGGGCCCGGTCATGGTGACGGGCTCACGGGTCACGAACACACCATTACTGGCAGCCAGCAAGCCCTTGACTCGGTCATAGCTCAAGCCTTTGCCAAACAGGTCGGAAAAGTCCAAACGCAAACGCCGGCCAATGGAGTTGAAGTTAAGCAGGCCAAACACCCGCAATGCCTGGGCGCCCCCTTCCACTTCAACGAACTGACCTTTACGGAATGCCGCATCCAGGCTGCCGGAAAAGCGCTTTGGCCCAACCCAGGCCGGCGAGCCCGGCCAACGGCCATCCACGTCCAGATGGAAATCCTCACTGGTCACCGTAGGCGCAAAACCCCAGCCCTTGAGCACATCGGCGATATTTCTGCCATCGAGGCGGCCCTTGTACCAACTGCTGCTGGCTCCCGGCGCGCCTTCCCAGCCACCGGCGCCCTTGAGCAGCATCCCCTTGAGGCCCAGGTCCAGGTTATTGAAGGCCAGGCCCTTGGCGGTCGGACGAATCCGCAGGGACCATGCCCCTATCAGATCGGGGCCCTGGAACAGCTGGTCAATGGCGATGTCCAGTGCCGGGATGCTTTTGGGGTCGATATCGGCCAGCGGGTCCGGTGCGTTTTCGTCGGCCTGGGCTGTCGGGTCCACTGCGGGCAATTTGACGTACTTGAGGTTGATCGCAATCGGCGCGCCCTTGGCATCGGGCAGGTTCACCGTGCCGTTGGCTTGCTGGCTGTCGAGCTGCAGGCCCCAGGCAGCCGGCTTGCGATCAAGCTGCAACTTGACCTGGTCAAACTGGGTACCAAATCCGGTCAGCTTGCCTACCCTGAAGTCGGCGCCACTGAGCAGTTGCTTGGCATTGCCACCTGGGTCGTTACCCGCGTAGCGGTCCACGAGCTTTTTCCAGGGATCGATATCCAGTTCCGACAGCACGCCACGAATGCGCAAGCCCTTGGCCCCGGGCAACAGCGCGTCACCGTCACCCAGGAACAATTCGCCACGGCCGTTATTGAAGTTGTCCGGCGGTGCCGCAAAGGTGAAATTCGCCAGCTCGCCGTAATCAAACCAGTAACGTCGCTCAGCGCCCTGCAACGTCATGCGAAAGGTGCTGTCACGTCCCTGGCTGGCCGGCATGCCGAACGGCGCCGGTAGATCCACCGCAACACCCTTGAGGTTGGAGTTGACCATCAACTGACTGTCCGCACCGTCCAGAATAACCTGCAACTGGTAAGGAATATCGCCGGATACCGGCAACGGCTGACTGACGTTCAGCCAATCCGTCAGGCGCTTGACCGCCACCTGGCCCTTGGCAGTCACGCGAGTGCTGATATTGCCCGGCTTGCCCTCGGCGAAGATCTGCGCAGTGATAGGTTGCTCGAATGCCTGGGCCGAGATGTTCTGACCGCTCAGGCCCTTGGCGCTATCGAAGCGAAAATCACCCTTGAGCTGGGTGAGGTCCAAGGGCGGTTCAGCCAATTGCAGGCGTGCCTTGTCGGTCTTGAAGTCCACCACGATCTTGGGCTCGGTGCCCTTGGCCAGGGGAACGTCGAGGTCCAGGCTACCTTGCAGGTCACCCTCGCCTTTCCAGCCGGCGAACGTGGACGCGGTACCGATGGGCGCTTCCTGAAGAATTTTCAGACCATCACCCAAGCCACCGGAAAACCCGCCGGTGAGCAACAGATGACTGTCCTTGCCGGCCGGTGCGTGAGGAATATTGACGTACACATCCTTGACCCGGGTGTCGAGCAACTGCCCCTTGCTCGCCAGGATGCGCACGCCGCTTTCCTCGACGAACACTTCACCATTAACCTTGTTCACATGGGGCCAACCCGGCTGGAAGGCCAGTTCGGCGTCATGCACCTTGAAGAACAGGCTGATATTGCGCGACGCCGGCAGGGCGTTGTGGCTCAACGAACCCTGGTACTGGAAAAAGCCTTCATCCACTGCCCCTTTGAGAATCGCGGTACGCAGCCATTCATCAAGCGCCGGGCTCAACACGGCCGGCAAGTATTTGGGGGTAAAACGGCCATCGCCATCGACCATGCCGACCCGCAGGTCCATGTAGTCTTCCTGGCTATGATCGAAATGCAGGCGAATAAGAAAGTCCGCCGCGACCTTACCCTCTTCGCCCAGCACCTTGATGTACGGAGCGATCAGGGTGAAACCCTGTTTGTCGAGTTTCCAGGTCAGGCGTGCATTGGCCTGGATGTACTGCCAGGGCTTGGCGAAGATGGGGAACAGATGCAGGGAAAAATCCTTGCTGTCCATGCGCAGTTCGCCATGGCCCAGGTCGCCACTGATGCTGCCGGACACATTACGCGCGGCCGGCGCACCGAAATACGCGTCGAAACCGACGCGCTCAAGGTTCGCGGCAAAGCTGACTTTCTGGTCGGTGGCGTCCTGAGGGCGGAAATCCACCAGCACATTACGCAACAGGCCAGTGGCCTTGAGATGCTCGACGGTCTTGGCGAAACCTTCGGGCAACGGCGCCAAGGCATTGAGCAGCGGCGTGATCGGCGTCAGGTCAAGACGATCGGCCTGCAACTTCCACACTTCCTGTTCTTTATCGGTCGCCAGGTTTTGCTGCAATTGAATGCGCGACTCCCAGCGGGTGTCGCCAATGTTCATTGCCAGCGAATCGAACAGCACTTCAAGGCCACTATCACTGCGTTGCAGGTAGGCCGTCAGCGCCAGATTCTCCAGATGCACGGGCTTGCGGTCGGCGTAGCTGCCCTTCACTTGCGGCGAGTTGAGGCGAACAGCAGCGCTTTGCACGGTGCCTTTGGCCCAACTGAGCCAAAACTCACCGCCGGCTTTGAACCGCGTGAGTTTCCATTGCTGGGTTAGCCGGGCGGGAATCCATTTGGCCCAGTCGCTTTGCGGCAGGCTCAGGTAGGCGTCGATCTCTGCGTCCTTCCACTGGCTGGCGCGAATACGGCTACGCAGGCTGACAGCAAGCGGCTGGCCATCAGGCAAGGTCAGCCGTGCATCCAGACGCTGATGGCTCATGCCGGTATGCAGGCTCAGGCCTACATAGGTCACGGTCACCGGCGCCTGATCGAAGGGCTGCAAGGTAACCTGACTGTCCAGCACCGACACGCGCTTGACCATTTGCATGCGCGTCAGCAACTGTTGCGGGTCCAGCGGCTGGTCGTCCTGAACCGGCAAGCCTTGCAGCGTCCAGCGGCCGTCCTTGTCTTCCTTGACGCTCAATTGCAGGCCGCTGACTTGAAGGTGGGCGATGCGCACTTCACGGGCCAACAGGCTGGCCCACATATCCGGTACCACTTCCACCTGGTCCAGGCGCAAGGCACTGCTGCCCTCGCCGACCATCACATCGTGAGCCAGCAATACCGGAGCAAACCCGCTCCAGCGGCCTTCAAGGCTGCCGATATGCAGCGGTGTATCCACTGCAGCCTGGGCCTTGGCTTCGATTTCGGCGCGATATTCGGCGACCAATGGGGTCAATTCACGCCCCAGGCTTACGTACACCGCCGCCAATACCAGCAGCAACGCACACAGGCCCAAGCCCCAGCGGGTCAAAGCGGCAAAAAAGCGTATCAGACGCTCCATGTCAGGCGACCCTCAAAAAACAGTTGGCGGACGGCAGATCAAGGTCCGCCGGTCTCGAATAAGGCAAGCAATTGGGGATCAGAGCAGCACCACGTCGTATTGTTCCTGGGAATACATGGTTTCGACCTGGAAGCGAATCGTGCGACCGATAAAGCTCTCCAGCTCCGCGACGTTCCCCGACTCTTCGTCCAGCAGGCGATCGACCACTTTCTGGTTGGCAAGCACTCTATAACCCTCGGCCTGATAGGCACGTGCCTCACGCAGGATTTCGCGGAAAATTTCGTAGCAAACGGTTTCCGGGGTTTTCAATTTACCCCGCCCCTGGCAACTGCTGCACGGCTCGCACAGCACCTGCTCCAGGCTTTCGCGGGTGCGCTTGCGGGTCATCTGCACCAGGCCCAGCTCGGTGATGCCGATGATGTTGGTCTTGGCGTGATCGCGCTCCAGCTGCTTTTCGAGGGTGCGCAATACCTGGCGCTGGTGCTCCTCATCTTCCATGTCGATGAAGTCGATGATGATGATGCCACCGAGGTTGCGCAGGCGCAGTTGGCGAGCGATCGCCGTGGCGGCTTCCAGGTTGGTCTTGAAGATGGTCTCTTCGAGGTTGCGATGGCCCACGAATGCGCCAGTGTTAACGTCAATGGTGGTCATGGCTTCGGCCGGATCCACCACCAGGTAGCCGCCGGATTTGAGCGGCACCTTGCGCTCCAGGGCTTTCTGGATTTCGTCTTCAACGCCATACAGGTCGAAGATCGGCCGCTCGCCGGGGTAGTGCTCCAGGCGGTCGGCAATTTCCGGCATGAGCTCGGCAACAAATTGCGTGGTGCGCTGGAAGGTTTCCCGCGAGTCGATACGGATTTTCTCAATTTTCGGGCTGACCAGGTCACGCAGTGTACGCAGCGCCAGGCCCAGGTCTTCATAGATGACGCTGGGCGCGCCAATGGTCTTGATCTGTGCGTCGATCTGATCCCACAACCGCCGCAGGTAGCGGATATCCATAAGGATCTCATCAGCGCCGGCGCCTTCGGCGGCGGTACGCAGGATAAACCCGCCCGCTTCCTTGATGCCCTCGGCAGCCACGCAGTCGCTGACCACCTTTTTCAGGCGTTCACGCTCGGCTTCGTCTTCGATCTTCAGGGAAATGCCGACATGGGCAGTGCGCGGCATGTACACCAGGTAGCGCGAGGGAATCGACAACTGGGTGGTCAAGCGTGCGCCCTTGGAGCCGATAGGGTCCTTGGTGACTTGCACCACCAGACTCTGCCCTTCATGCACAAGGGCGCTGATGCTTTCCACCGCAGGGCCTTCGCGCAGGGAAATTTCCGAGGCATGGATAAACGCAGCGCGGTCCAGGCCGATGTCGACGAATGCCGCCTGCATGCCCGGCAATACGCGCACCACCTTGCCTTTGTAGATATTGCCGACGATCCCGCGCTTCTGGGTGCGTTCGACATGCACTTCTTGCAGAACACCGTTCTCTACCACCGCCACGCGCGATTCCATCGGCGTGATATTGATCAGAATCTCTTCACTCATGGCTGGGTCTCGTTCAGGCGTTTTCACAATAGTGACCGATCGCTCAAGGCTTGGCGCTGGAATACGGCGTTCAGCGCACGGTAAGGTTTTGCCAACAGGGTATGCCGAATTGGGCGAGCAGTTGCGCGGTTTCGCACACGGGCAGGCCAACCACCGCAGAATAACTGCCATTGAGGCCGGCAACGAACACCGAACCCAGGCCTTGGATAGCATAGCCGCCGGCCTTGTCCTGGGGTTCGCCACTGTGCCAGTAGGTTGTAGCCTCTTCGACAGAAAGCTGGCGAAAACGTACAAGACTGCTTACATATCGAGTTTCGCAGCGCTGGCCGTCGGTGAGGGCAATCGCGGTGAGCACTTCATGCTCGCGGCCCGAAAGGGCCATCAGCATTGCCAGCGCGTCGGCCTGGTCCACGGGTTTGCCCAGGATCTGGCCGTCAATAATCACCGCCGTATCGGCGCCCAATACGCAGGTGCCCGAGGTTTGGCCAAGCGCAACAAAACCCGCCGTTGCCTTGCCGCGCGCAAGGCGCTCGACATAGGCAACGGCGGGTTCGTTGGCATGAGGGGTTTCATCAATAGCGGCGCTGACTACGGTGAAAGGCACACCGATCTGGGTCAGCAGCTCACGTCGCCGCGGGGAGCCCGAGGCCAGATAAAGCGAAATCATTGCAGCCTCTCCCTGTTGGGTTCGATAACCAGGCAGAGCCTCGCAACCATTCAATTGATTTTATAGCGGCGACGCAGCCCACGCAGGCCAAAACTGATCCAGGGCCACAGCAGTGCACTGACCAGGGCCGGCAAGACCAGCGCCAGGGTGGGCTGACGGTTGCCGGTCAATGCGCTCAGCCACAATTGCACCAACTGCGCCAGACCGAAAATCACCAGGATCACCAGGCACTGCTGCCACATAGGGAACATGCGCAGGCGCTGTTGCAACGACAGCACCAGGAAAGTGATCAGGGTCAGGATCAACGCATTCTGGCCCAGCAAGGTGCCATAGAGCACATCCTCCGCCAAGCCCAGGCACATCGCCGTGACCATGCCCACCTTGTGCGGCAGGTTCAAAGACCAGAACGCCAGCAGCAAGGCCAGCCAGAGCGGGCGCAGGATTTCCATGAATTGCGGCAGCGGCGAAACGCTGAGCAGCAAGCCAATGGCGAAAGTCAGCCAGACGATCCAGCCATTGCGCGAATGAGTACCGGCCATTATTCCTCCCTCTGCCGTGTGGTGACCGGAGCGGTTGTCGCAGGCCTCGCGGGCGCGGTGGTCGCCGCCGGTTTAGCCGGGCGAGCACCCTGTGCAGCAGGCTTGGCTGGTGTGGCGACAGGCGCTGCGGTTGCCGGAACGGCCGGCGCAGCCGCAGGCGCTGGTGGCCCGACGAAGGCCGGTTTGGGCACAATGGCGGGGACGACCGGCGCGGTGCCGTTCTGCTTGTCTTCCGCTTCCTGGGCCTGGGCGGCGTCGTTGGCGCGCTCCTCCGGGGTGCGGTTATCGCTGAACACCAGCAGCAGGTAACGGCTACGGTTAAGGGCAGCCGTCGGCACGGCCCGAACGATTGCGAATGGTTGGCCAGAATCGTGGATCACTTCCTTGACCGTCGCCACCGGGTAGCCGGCCGGGAAGCGCTGGCCCAGGCCGGAGCTGACCAGCAGGTCGCCTTCCTTGATATCCGCAGTGTCGGCAACATGGCGCAGTTCGAGGCGTTCGGGGTTGCCGGTACCGCTGGCAATCGCGCGCAAGCCGTTGCGGTTGACCTGAACCGGAATGCTGTGGGTCGTGTCCGTCAGCAGCAGGACGCGCGAGGTGTAGGGCATCAACTCCACCACCTGGCCCATCAGGCCACGGGCATCGAGCACCGGCTGGCCGAGGACCACACCGTCGCGCTCACCCTTATTGATGATGATGCGATGAGTGAACGGGTTCGGATCCATGCCGATCAGCTCGGCGACTTCAACCTTTTCATTGACCAACGCGGAAGAATTGAGCAACTCGCGCAGACGAACGTTCTGCTCGGTGAGGGCCGCCAGCTTTTGCATGCGCCCCTGCAACAGCAGGTTTTCAGTCTTGAGTTTTTCGTTCTCGGCGATCAGCTCGGTGCGGCTGCCAAATTGGCTGGCCACGCCCTGGTAGAGACGTTGTGGCAGGTCGGTGATCCAGTAGGTCTGCATCAACACCAGCGACATCTGGCTACGCACGGGCTTGAGCAGTGCAAAGCGGGCATCGACCACCATCAGCGCGACCGAAAGCACGGTCAGCACCAATAAGCGCACGCCCAATGAGGGGCCTTTGGCGAAAAGCGGTTTAATAAGCCGCTCCTCCCAGGCAAATGTTCTCTTTATTCATACGGCATCAAACCGGCCTGGATGCAGATTGAAGAAGATAAACGCCAACAGGCAGCACTGCAAAGTGCTGCCTGCCGACCAAGCATGAACCATCCAGGCAATCTTATTCGCTGGAGAGCAGGTCCATGGTGTGTTTATCCATCATTTCCAGCGCACGACCACCACCACGAGCAACGCAGGTCAGCGGGTCTTCGGCAACGATCACCGGCAGACCGGTTTCCTGTGCCAGCAGCTTGTCGAGGTCGCGCAGCAAGGCGCCACCACCGGTCAGCACAAGGCCACGCTCGGCGATATCGGAAGCCAGCTCCGGCGGCGACTGCTCCAGGGCACTCTTCACGGCCTGAACGATGGTGGCCAGGGACTCTTGCAGAGCTTCCAGCACTTCATTGGAGTTCAGGGTGAAGGCACGTGGAACGCCTTCGGCCAGGTTGCGACCGCGAACATCGACTTCGCGAACTTCGCCGCCCGGGTATGCGGTGCCGATTTCCTGCTTGATGCGCTCGGCGGTGGATTCACCGATCAGGCTGCCGTAGTTGCGACGCACATAGGTGATGATCGCTTCGTCGAAACGGTCGCCACCCACACGCACGGATTCGGCATACACCACACCGTTCAGGGAAATCAGGGCGATTTCGGTCGTACCACCACCGATATCCACCACCATCGAGCCGCGGGCTTCTTCAACCGGCAGGCCGGCACCGATCGCAGCCGCCATCGGCTCTTCGATCAGGAACACTTCGCGGGCACCGGCGCCAAGGGCCGATTCACGGATGGCACGACGCTCAACCTGGGTGGACTTGCACGGAACGCAGATCAGCACACGAGGGCTGGGCTGCAGAAAACTGTTTTCGTGAACCTTGTTGATGAAGTACTGCAGCATCTTCTCGCAGACGCTGAAATCGGCGATCACGCCATCCTTCATCGGACGAATGGCAGCAATGTTGCCTGGTGTACGGCCGAGCATACGCTTGGCCTCGGTGCCAACGGCAACGACACTTTTCTGATTACCATGGGTCCGAATGGCCACAACCGATGGCTCATTCAGAACGATACCGCGCTCGCGCACGTAAATAAGGGTGTTGGCAGTGCCCAGGTCAATGGAAAGATCGCTGGAAAACATGCCACGCAGTTTCTTGAACATGGGAAAGGGACCCTAGGCAACGCGTGGGTAAAAAAGTGCGGCAAACTCTAACAACGACAGGGATTTTGGGCAAGGCGCCAATGTGCTAAATTGGCCGACTTTCTGTGCACCAACCCCCACAATCGCGGCCATATGACCGTAGAAATGCGGTAGTGTTCCGACAATCTAACACACGGACGCCTTCCGTTCTGTTTTCCACTGGAGAATCCCATGGCGCTTGAACGCTCCGACGTGGAAAAAATCGCGCATTTGGCCTCGCTTGGCCTCAATGACGCCGATCTTCCACAGACCACCGCAGCCCTGAACAGCATTCTCGGGCTGGTTGACCAAATGCAGGCCGTCAATACCGACGGCATCGAGCCCCTGGCTCACCCGCTGGAAGCCAGTCAGCGCCTGCGCGCAGACGTCGTGACCGAGCGCAATAACCGCGAGGCCTACCAGTCCATCGCGCCAGCGGTCGAAAACGGCCTGTACCTGGTTCCGAAAGTCATCGACTAAAGGGAAAGAGCCTTTCATGCATCACATGACTCTGGCCGAGATCGCCCGCGGTCTCGCCGACAAAACGTTTTCCAGCGAAGAGCTGACCAAAACCCTGCTTGCGCGTATCGCCGAGCACGATCCCAAGGTCAACAGCTTCATCAGCCTCACCCAAGAGCTGGCCCTGAGCCAGGCCAAGGCCGCCGACGCACGTCGCGCCAACGGTGAAAACAACCCTCTGCTGGGCGCCCCCATCGCCCACAAGGACCTGTTCTGCACCCAGGGCATTCGCACCAGCTGCGGCTCGAAGATGCTCGACAACTTCAAGGCGCCCTACGACGCCACCGTGGTGTCCAAGCTGGCCGCCGCCGGGGCTGTGACCCTGGGCAAGACCAACATGGACGAGTTCGCCATGGGTTCGGCCAACGAGTCGAGCTACTACGGCGCGGTGAAAAACCCGTGGAACCTTGAGCACGTGCCCGGCGGTTCGTCGGGTGGCTCGGCTGCGGCCGTGGCCGCACGCTTCCTGCCCGCCGCTACGGCGACCGACACCGGTGGTTCGATCCGCCAGCCCGCCGCGTTCACCAACCTCACCGGCCTGAAGCCGACCTACGGTCGCGTTTCCCGCTGGGGCATGATCGCCTACGCCTCAAGTCTCGATCAGGGCGGCCCTCTGGCACGCACCGCTGAAGACTGTGCAATATTGTTACAAGGCATGGCAGGCTTCGATAAACAGGACTCCACCAGCATCGATGAGCCCGTGCCGGACTACAGCGCCAGCCTGAATACCTCGCTCAAGGGCCTGCGCATCGGCGTGCCGAAAGAGTACTTCAGCGCCGGCCTCGACCCGCGTATCGCCGATCTGGTGCAAAACAGCATCAAAGAGCTGGAAAAGCTGGGCGCCGTGATCAAGGAAATCAGCCTGCCGAACAACCAGCACGCGATTCCCGCCTATTACGTGATCGCGCCGGCAGAGGCGTCTTCCAACCTGTCGCGTTTCGACGGTGTGCGCTTCGGCTATCGCTGCGAGAACCCGAAAGACCTCACCGACCTGTACAAACGCTCCCGTGGCGAAGGCTTCGGCAGTGAAGTCCAGCGCCGGATCATGGTCGGTGCCTATGCCCTGTCCGCCGGCTACTACGACGCGTACTACCTCAAGGCGCAGAAAATCCGTCGCCTGATCAAGAACGATTTCATGGCCGCCTTCGAAGAAGTCGACGTGATCCTCGGCCCGACCACGCCGAACCCGGCCTGGAAAATCGGCGCCAAGACCGGCGACCCGATCGCCGAGTACCTGGAAGACCTCTACACCATTACCGCCAACCTCGCGGGCCTGCCGGGCTTGTCCATGCCCGCCGGTTTCGTCGATGGCTTGCCGGTAGGCGTGCAATTGCTCGCCCCGTATTTCCAGGAAGGCCGCCTGCTCAATGTGGCGCACCAGTACCAGTTGCACACCGACTGGCACACCCGCACCCCTACCGGCTTCTGAGGAGAACACTATGCAATGGGAAGTTGTGATCGGGCTGGAGATTCATACCCAGCTCGCCACCCAATCGAAGATTTTCTCCGGTAGCGCCACCACGTTCGGCTCTGAGCCCAACACCCAGGCCAGCCTGGTCGACCTGGGCATGCCCGGCGTGCTGCCGGTGCTGAACCAGGAAGCGGTGCGCATGGCGGTGATGTTCGGCCTGGCGATTGACGCCGAAATCGGCCAGCACAACGTGTTTGCACGCAAGAACTACTTCTATCCGGACCTGCCCAAGGGCTACCAGATCAGCCAGATGGAACTGCCGATCGTCGGCAAGGGCCACTTGGACATCCCGCTGGAAGACGGCACCATCAAGCGTGTCGGCGTAACCCGTGCGCACCTGGAAGAAGACGCCGGCAAGAGCCTGCACGAAGAATTCCCCGGCGCCACCGGTATCGACCTGAACCGTGCCGGCACGCCGCTGCTGGAAATCGTCTCCGAACCGGACATGCGCAGCGCCAAGGAAGCCGTGGCCTACGTCAAGACCATCCACGCGCTGGTGCGCTACCTGGGCATCTGCGACGGCAACATGGCCGAAGGCTCGCTGCGTTGCGACTGCAACGTGTCGATCCGGCCAAAGGGCCAGGTTGAGTTCGGCACCCGCTGCGAGATCAAGAACGTCAACTCGTTCCGCTTCATCGAGAAGGCGATCAACAGCGAAGTGCGTCGCCAGATCGAATTGATCGAAGACGGCGGCAAGGTGATCCAGCAAACGCGCCTGTACGACCCGAACAAAGACGAAACCCGCGCCATGCGCAGCAAGGAGGAAGCCAACGACTACCGTTACTTCCCCGACCCGGACCTGTTGCCGGTGGTGCTGGAAGATTCGTTCCTCAACGACATCCGCGCCACCCTGCCGGAACTGCCGCAGCAAAAACGCGAGCGCTTCCAGGAGCAGTTCGGCCTGTCGGTCTACGATGCCAGCGTGCTGGCCTCCAGCCGTGAACAAGCCAACTACTTCGAAAAAGTCGTGAGCATTGCCGGCGACGCCAAGCTGGCGGCCAACTGGGTGATGGTCGAACTGGGCAGCCTGCTGAACAAACAGGGCCTGGAAATCGACGAAGCGCCCGTCACTGCCGAACAATTGGGCGGGATGCTGCTGCGCATCAAGGACAACACCATCTCCGGCAAAATCGCCAAGACGGTGTTCGAAGCGATGGCCGCGGGTGAAGGCAACGCCGACGAGATCATCGAGAAGCGTGGCCTCAAGCAAGTCACCGACAGCGGCGCGATTTCGGCCGTACTCGATGAAATGCTCGCGGCGAATGCCGAACAGGTCGAGCAATACCGCGCCGCAGACGAAGCCAAGCGCGGCAAGATGTTCGGCTTCTTTGTCGGCCAGGCCATGAAAGCTTCCAAGGGCAAAGCCAACCCGCAACAGGTGAACGAACTGCTTAAAAGCAAGCTCGAAGGCTGATTGCGGTGAATGGTTGGAGCAGACTTCAAGGTCTGGCTCCAACCTGTGTGGGAGAGGGCTTGCTCCCTCTCCACATTTTTTATTGGGGATGTCCTGACAATGAAACGTCTACTCGGCCTCCTGGCCTTGTCCTCCCTGCTGGCCGGTTGCGCCAGCGGTCTCATCGACCCCAACGGTTACGACGAAACCGGCACCGCCTCCTATTACGGCGCCAAACACCATGGCAAAAGAACCGCCAGTGGTGAACCCTTCAACCAGAACGCCTTGACCGCTGCGCATCGGCGCCTGCCCTTCGGTACGCGGGTCAAAGTGACCAATCTGAACAACGACCGATCGGTCGTGGTGCGCATCAATGACCGCGGCCCGCACACCCGTGGGCGCCTGATCGACGTTTCCCGCAAGGCTGCCGAGCAACTGCGTATGCTGGGCAGCGGCACCGCACGGGTTCGCGTGCAAGCCCTGAACAATTGATTGAGGCCGCCTTGAGTATTTTCGGATTGAACGCCCTTTCGCCCTGGAGCCTGCTCGAACTGGTCGGCGGCTTGCTGCTGTTGATCGTCGGCGCCGAGATCCTGGTACGCGCCGCCGTGCGCCTGGCGGCCAGCCTCAAAGTGCGACCGCTGATCATCGGCTTGAGCGTTGTCGCCTTCGGCAGCAGCGCGCCGCAGATGGCCGTCAGCCTCCAGGCCACGCTGGCCGGCAATACCGATATCGCCGTGGGTAGCGTTATTGGCAGCAGCATTTTCAATATCCTCGTCACCCTGGGCCTGTCGGCGCTGATCATTCCGCTGCGGGTCTCGCGGCAACTGGTGCGTGTGGATATCCCGGTGATGATCTTCGCCGGTCTGCTGGTGTTTATCCTGGCCGCCAATGAAGTGCTGACACCGCTCGATGGTGTTTTGCTGCTGGTGGCGCTGGTAGCTTACCTTGGCGTGCTGCACCACCAGACGCGTCATTCACGCCGCCCGCGCACCCTGGACACCGTGGCCAAGGCACCCTGGTTGAGCAGCGCGTTACTGATGTTCGCCGGGCTATTGGTGCTGGTACTGGCCGGGCATTTGTTGCTGGGCGCCGCGGTGGAAGTGGCGGGCGACCTGGGCTTGTCGGAGCGCGTCATCGGCCTGACGCTCATCGGCGTGGGCACCTCGCTGCCCTGCCTTGCCACATCGCTGATCGCCGCCTTGCGCGGCGAGCGGGAAATTGCGGTGGGCAACGTGATCGGCAGCAACCTGTTCAACCTGCTGGGCGTGCTGGGCTTTACCGCGCTGGTGGCGCCGTCGCCGCTGTCGGTATCACCCAATGCCCTGGACTTCGATTTGCCGGTAATGCTCGGTGCCATCGTCCTGTGCCTGCCGGTGTTTTATACCGGCTACCGCGTGACGCGTATCGAAGGGCTGGTGCTGCTGGGGTTGTACCTGGCGTACGGGCTGCACGTAATGGCCTTCACCACCGGTATGCCCCTGGCCAACAAGCTTGAACAATTGATGCTGTATTACGTCCTGCCGGCGTTGGTGGCTTTGCTGTTGTTCACCTCTGTGCGCGCCTGGCACCGCCAACACAAGAGGGAATCGAAATGACCGATCAGAAAAAACCCGGAGTTGAGGTACGACGCCAAGTCATGGGCGATGCATTCGTCGACCGCGCCCTGGGTAATGCCACGGCGTTCACCCAGCCGCTGCAGGACTTCGTCAATGAACATGCGTGGGGCGCTGTCTGGAACCGCGAAGGCTTGCCGCTCAAGACCCGCAGCCTGATCACCCTCGCCGCCCTGACAGCCCTCAAATGCCCGCAGGAACTCAAGGGCCACGTGCGCGGTGCACTTAATAATGGCTGCACGGTAGACGAGATTCGCGAAGCGCTGCTGCATTGCGCGGTGTATGCCGGTGTGCCGGCGGCGATTGATGCCTTTCGGGCGGCGCAGGAAGTGATCGAAAGCTACCAGAAAGACGCCTAGATCCAGCCACCCGCCTGCAATACGAAAATCCCGATATTGGTGGTCACCGCCGCCATCAGCGTAGTGATCACGATAATCGCCGCCGCCAGCTCATGATTGCCTTGCGCCGCCCTGGCCATCACGAAGCTGGCCGCGGCTGTCGGCGCGCCGAAGTACAGGAACAGAATCCCCAGCTCCGGCCCGCGAAAGCCCAGCAACCAAGCGCCCAAGGTTGCGATCACCGGCAACCAGATCATCTTCATCAGGCTCGCACTCAACGCCATGTTGCCGCTCTTGCGCAGCGCGGCCATGGACAAGGTGCCGCCGATGCAAATCAACGCCAACGGCAGCGTGGTATCCGACAGGTACTGCAAGGACTTTTCGAACCAGCCGGGCAAGCTGATCTGAAAGTACGCGAACGGCGCAGCAACGATCACGCTGATGATCAGTGGGTTAGCCACCACACTCTTGAAAATGCTCCACGGGTCGGACTTGATCACCGGGCTGTACACCGCCAGCACAATGGTCGACAGCGTGTTGTAAAACAGGATCACCAGCGCCGCGAGGATTGCGCCCAGGGAGATCCCGTAGTCACCGTACATACTGGCGGCGAGCGCCAGGCCGATCACCCCGTTATTGCCGCGAAACGCACCCTGGGTGTAAATGCCCCGGTCTTCACGCTTGCAGCGAAAAATCGCCCAGCCCCAGGCCAAAGCAAAGCTCGCCAGGGTGGCGACGGCAAAATAGATCAGCAAACCCGGCTTGAGTGCCGCGTGCAGGTCGGCATGCAGGATGCCCAGGAACAGTAGCGCCGGCATGGTGACGTTGAACACCAGGGACGACGCGGTGTGGATAAAGTTGTCGTTGATCCAGTTGATGCGCTTGAGCAGCACCCCCAGAAACAGCATGGCAAACACCGGCGCGGTGATGGTGAGGGTGGTAAGGAAGATTGCCAGCATGCCGGGGAGAACCTTGGTGGGCGTCGTTAGTTGGCTAATGATAAGCCATGCAGCCCGTGTCGTCTGGTCTACCGCTATCGGGAGCAAGCCCCCTCCCACATTTGAACGCATTCATTCTGTTGAAATGCGGACCAATGTGGGAGGGGGCTTGCTCCCGATGCAGGCGACTCGGTCTCAGGTAATCGGCGCCGGGTTGAACAGCGTGATGTCGTTATGCAACTTGTGATGCTCCGCCCACGTCTGCTTCCTGCCACTGGCCACGTCCAGGTAGAAGTGAAACAACTCCCAGCCCAGCTCCTCGATGCTCGCGCGCCCGGTGGCAATGCGCCCGGCGTCGATATCGATCAGGTCCGGCCAGCGCTGGGCCAGCTCGGTGCGGGTCGACACCTTGACCACCGGCGCCATCGCCAGCCCGTACGGCGTGCCACGCCCGGTGGTGAATACATGCAGGTTCATCCCTGCCGCCAGTTGCAAGGTGCCGCACACAAAATCACTGGCCGGGGTGGCGCAAAAAATCAGGCCCTTGCCCTTCAAGCGCTCGCCGGGGCCGAGCACGCCGTTGATCGCGCTGCTGCCGGACTTGACGATGGAGCCCAATGACTTCTCGACAATATTCGACAGCCCGCCCTTCTTGTTGCCCGGCGTGGTATTGGCACTGCGGTCTGCTTCACCCTTGGCCAGGTAACAGTCATACCAGTCCATTTCCCTGACCAGTTCCCGGGCAACCTCCTGGTTCTGCGCCCGGGAAGTCAGCAGGTAAATGGCATCGCGCACTTCAGTCACTTCGGAAAACATCACCGTCGCGCCGGCCCGCAGTAACAAGTCCGAGGCATACCCCAGCGCCGGGTTGGCGGTGATACCGGAAAACGCATCACTACCACCGCACTGCATACCCAGGATCAGCTCGCTAGCCGGCACGGTTTCCCGACGGCGCTGGTCGAGTTTCTTCAAGCGCACCTCGGCCAGCGCCATGATCTGCTCAATCATTTCGGTAAAGCCATGGCTGGAATCCTGCAGGCGATACAACCACGGCTCGCTCAAGTCCACCGAGCTGTCGTTATCGTGCATCACCTGGCCGGCCTGCAATTTCTCGCAGCCCAGGCTGATCACCAGGGCTTCACCGCCCAGGTTCGGGTTGCGCGCCAGATTGCGCACGGTGCGGATCGGGATATAGGCATCCGTCGCCGTAATCGCCACGCCGCAGCCGTAGCTGTGAGTCAGCGCCACCACATCATCGACGTGGGGATACTTGGGCAGCAACTCATCCTTGATGCGCTTGACTGCGTGGTCCAGCACGCCGGTAACGCACTGCACGGTGGTGGTGATGCCGAGGATATTGCGCGTGCCCACGGTACCGTCGGCATTGCGATAGCCCTCGAAGGTGAACCCCTCCAGCGGTGCCTGGGTTTCAGGCACCTCGGTGGACAGCGGCAAGCTGTCAAGCGGTGGCGCGGTGGGCATGCGCAGCTGATCTTCCTGCACCCAACTGCCACGCGGAATCGGAGCCAGGGCGTAACCGATGGTCTGACCGTAGCGGATAATCCGGCCGCCCTCGGGGATATCTTCCAGTGTGACCTTGTGGCTCTGGGGTATGAACTCCACGGTGACCAGGCCGTCGGGGAATTCAGTGCCCGCCGGTACACCCTGGTCGTTTACCACGATCACCACATTGTCGCGCTCGTGCAAACGGATCGAGCGCGGCGAGTCGGCATGTTCAATCAACTGCATCACACGAACCTCAGGAATGCGCTTGGGAAAGGTTGGTCAACTCAGGGCCTTTGGCGGGCGGCTCTTTGAGCACCACGCGCTTGATCGGGCCGACAATCACCAGGTAGCTGAACACTGCGACCAGCGCGTTGGCGCCGACGAACACCAGGGCCCATTTGAACGAGCCGGTAGTGCTGATGATGTAGCCGATGACAATCGGCGTGGTGATCGACGCCAGGTTACCGAAGGTGTTGAACAGGCCGCCACTGAGGCCGGCGATCTGCTTCGGCGAGGTGTCGGACACTACCGCCCAACCCAGTGCGCCAACGCCTTTGCCGAAGAACGCCAGGGCCATGAAGCCCACCACCATCCATTCGATGTCCACGTAATTGCAGGCCACGATACTGCTGGAGATCAGCAGGCCACCAATGATCGGCGCCTTGCGTGCAAAGGTCAGCGAGTGGCCTTTACGCAGCAGGTAGTCAGAAATCACCCCGCCGAGCACACCGCCGATAAAGCCGCAGATCGCCGGCAACGAGGCGATAAAACCAGCCTTGAGAATGGTCATGCCGCGATCCTGCACCAGATACACCGGGAACCAGGTCAGAAAGAAGTAGGTGATGCCGTTGATGCAGTACTGGCCCAGATACACGCCGAGCATCATGCGGTTGGTCAATAACTGGCGTATGTAATCCCACTTCGGCCCATCAGTTTTCTTACCCTTGCCCTTGTCCTGATCCATGTCGACCATCGCGCCGTTGGCAGCGATGTGGTTGAACTCGGCCTCGTTGATCATCGGATGCTGGCGCGGGCTGTGGATAACTTTCAGCCAGATCATCGAGAACACGATGCCGATCACGCCCATCACGATAAACACATGCTGCCAGCCGAAGCGGTAGACGATCCAGCCCATCAATGGCGCAAACAACACCGTGGCGAAGTACTGCGCCGAATTGAAGATTGCCGATGCGGTGCCGCGCTCAGCCGTAGGAAACCACGCCGCAACAATACGGGCATTGCCCGGAAACGACGGCGCCTCGGCCAGGCCCACCATAAAGCGCAGCATGAACAGCGCCACTACGGCGGTGGAGACGCCGAACTCACCGACATAGCCTTGCAGCACGGTGAATAGCGACCAGGTGAAGATGCTCAAGGCGTATATTTTTTTCGAGCCGAAGCGGTCGAGCAGCCAGCCGCCAGGAATTTGCCCGGCCACGTAAGCCCAACCGAATGCGGAGAAGATGTAACCGAGGGTGACCGCGTCGATGCCGAGGTCTTTTTGCAGGCTGGAGCCGGCGATGGCGATAGTTGCGCGGTCGGCATAGTTGATCGTGGTCACCAGAAACAGCATGAGCAGGATCAAATAGCGGACATGGGTCGGCTTGGTCGCTTGCATGAAGAGGTACTCCCACTAATTATTTTTTTGCGGGTAATGATTTTTTGTTTTTCCTGTGGGAGCCGGGCTTGCCCGCAATGCAGACACCTCGGTGTGTCAGCAAGACCGAGGTGATGCTATCGCAGGCAAGCCAGCTCCCACATAAAGCCAGTGCCACAGGATGCTGCGTATTACGACCCGATATAGCTGGTCTTCACCACGGTGTAGAACTCTTGCGCATAGCGACCTTGCTCACGCGAACCGTAGGATGAGCCCTTACGGCCACCGAATGGAACGTGGTAGTCCACACCCGCCGTCGGCAGGTTGACCATCACCATCCCGGCCTGGGAGTGGCGTTTGAAGTGGTTGGCGTACTTCAGCGACGTAGTGGCGATACCCGCCGACAGGCCGAATTCGGTGTCGTTGGCCATGGCCAGCGCCGCCTCGTAGTCAGCCACACGCACCACGTTGGCCACCGGGCCGAAGATTTCTTCACGGCTGATGCGCATCGCCGCTTCGCTGTCGGCAAACAAGGTCGGCGCCAGGTAATAGCCTTCGGTATCGCAGGTCACCAGGCCGCCACCGCTGACCAGCCGCGCACCTTCGCTCTGGCCGATGTCGATGTATTTCATGTCCTGGTCCAACTGGGTCTGGGACACCACCGGGCCAATGTCGGTGCCGCTATTCAAAGCGTGGCCGACCCTGATCGACTTCATGCGCTCGGCCATGGCGGCGACAAACTGGTCGTGGATCCCCGCCGTGACAATCAAGCGGCTCGACGCAGTGCAACGCTGGCCGGTGGAATAGAACGCGCTCTGCACCGACAACTCCACCGCCTGCTTGAGGTCGGCGTCATCGAGGATGATCTGCGGGTTCTTGCCGCCCATTTCCAACTGCACTTTGGCCTGGCGCGACACACAATTGACGGCGATCTGACGACCCACGCCAACGGAGCCGGTGAAGCTGATGCCATCGACTTTCGGGCTGTTAACCAACACGTCACCGACGACACGACCGCTGCCCATCACCAGGTTGAACACACCAGCAGGGAAACCAGCGCGAGAAATGATCTCCGTCAGGGCCCAGGCGCAACCCGGCACCAGCTCCGCAGGTTTGATCACCACGCAGTTGCCGTAGGCCAGGGCCGGGGCGATTTTCCACGCGGGAATGGCAATCGGGAAATTCCATGGAGTAATCAGCCCCACCACGCCAAGGGCTTCGCGAGTCACTTCAACGCTGACGCCCGGACGCACCGAGGGCACGTAATCACCTGAAAGGCGCAGGCATTCACCGGCGAAGAACTTGAAAATATTACCGGCGCGGGTCACTTCGCCGATGGCTTCGGGCAGGGTCTTGCCCTCTTCCCGGGCCAACAAGGTGCCGAGCTCTTCGCGACGGGCAAGGATTTCACTGCCGACTTTATCCAGCGCGTCGTGGCGCGCCTGGATACCGGACGTGGACCAGGCCGGGAAAGCGGCGCGGGCCGCGTCAATGGCCGCGTTGACTTGGGCCACGTCCGCTTTGGCGTATTCGCCGATGACATCGGACAAATCAGACGGGTTGATATTGGTGCAATAGTCGGCGCCGGTTACCCATTCACCGTTGATGTAGTTTTCGAAACGCTTTGCTTGGGACACAAATCTTCTCCTGACGCAAAAGGCCGCTGATTGCTCAGCGGCCTTGTGGATAATTTATTGCGCGCCTTGCTTGTCGATCAGCGCGGCCAGGGCTTCGTATTCTTCCGGCAACAGATCGGTCAGCGGCGTACGCACCGGGCCGGCGTCATACCCGACAATTTTCGCGCCAGCCTTGACGATGCTCACTGCGTACCCGGCTTTGCGATTACGGATGTCCAGGTAAGGCAGGAAGAAGTCATCGATGATCTTGTCGACGGTGACGTGATCTTCGCGGGCAATGGCGTGGTAGAAGTCCATGGCGGTTTTCGGGATGAAGTTGAACACCGCCGAGGAGTACACCGGCACTCCAAGGGCTTTGTAGGCCGCGGCGTAAACCTCTGCAGTCGGCAGGCCGCCGAGGTAGCTGAATCGGTCACCCAGGCGGCGACGGATCGACACCATCAACTCGATATCACCCAGGCCATCCTTGTAGCCGATCAGGTTCGGGCAACGTTCGGCCAGGCGCTCCAACAGCGGCGCGGTCAGGCGGCAGACATTGCGGTTGTAAACCACCACGCCGATCTTGACCGACTTGCACACCGCTTCAACGTGGGCAGCAACCCCGTCCTGGCTGGCTTCGGTGAGGTAGTGCGGCAGCAGCAGCAAGCCTTTGGCACCGAGGCGTTCTGCCTCCTGGGCGTACTCGATGGCCTGGCGGGTCGAACCGCCCACACCGGCAAGAATCGGCACGCTGGACGCGCAAGTGTCCACGGCGGTTTTTACCACTTGGGAATATTCGCTGGCAGCGAGGGAAAAAAACTCACCCGTCCCACCGGCTGCGAACAACGCGGTGGCGCCGTAAGGGGCTAGCCATTCGAGGCGCTTGATGTAGCCCGCCTGGTGGAAGTCACCCTGGGCGTTGAAATCGGTCACCGGGAAAGACAGCAGACCGTGGGAGAGGATGGACTTCAGTTCTTGTGGATTCATTATTCGAACACCCTGGGCGAAGACTTTCTGAGGAAAGCGTTGTTGTTGGTTTTGATGATGTCGTACGTCATCGTACAACTATAAAAAGATTCGTCAACTGCAATTCGTTGAGCCTCCGCTCGCACCTGACGTGTGGATTGCAACTCTTGACGTAGGAAATTTCTCACCTATAGTAACTTTAACTGTATATACATACAGTTAAAAAGGAAGATTCCCACGACATAGCAAGGAGCTAACATGTCAGGTCTTGAACTAGCAGTACCCGAGAAACTCCCGCCAACCCTGCGTTTTGAAGGGGGTGAACACACCGCCATCGGCGATGAAACCCTGCTGCGCTTCGCCAAGGACGCTGCGGCGATTCCTGCACACCAGGTGCAATTGCATCTGCCCAACGGGCTCGCGCTGACCTACGGCCAAGTGATCGCTTTGGGTGGCGATTTCTATGGCATCCCCGGCCAAGCCATCAGCGATGGCGCCTCTGCGGCCGAGCGCGTGCAACGTTTCACTGCAGCCTTCAACTCTCTCGCCGTATTGCCCGCCTCACGGGAAGAGGCGCAGAAGATCCTGGCGGTGATGCAAAAGGAAATCAACGCCGTCAAGCAGGCGATCAAGGATGGCAAACAACCCCATGAAGCCTACGACGCACTGGGTGATACGTTGTCGGAGGAGTGGAACCGCATCACGGGTGGCGGCAGCGCTGTTTCGGCCCTGATTCCCTTGGGACGCTACCTCAAGCTGGCAGCGGACAATGCCGATCACTTCGGTGAGTGGGCCTTGTCCGCGTACCTGGCCGGTCACACGGCGGCGCTGCAACAAGCCGTTGTGGCCCACCAGACGGGTACCGACCAGGCCCTGGAACTGGCCTATGCGATGAACAGCTTCGCTGATCACTTCTTGACCGACCTGTTTTCTGCCGGGCACCTGCGAGTGCCGCGCAAACAGTTGGCAGCCGTTGTGACGCCAGGTGAACTGGGCTCGCTGATCAGCCGCTTCATGCACGACGAAGACAGCAAGTTCGGGCTCAAGGTGCGTAATGCCATGGGTGATCAGTGGCATGCCTACGGCGACAAGCGCTACTTCGACAGCATCGACGCCGATAATCGCGTGCAGGTAAAACGTGCGGTGCAGGCTTCGGCAGACGAAATCTTCGAAACCTTCATCAGCGGCGTCGCGCCCTCCCCGGCCAGCTTCAAGGCACCGCTGTATGTGCCCGACCTGAACGCCGCGCAAAACCCGGCGAATAACTTCTCGCCGTTGTTCAAGATGGAGGGGGACAAGGTGCTGCGGCGCAAGGACGTCAATGACCTGAACGACAAACACTGGACCAATGATTGGTGGGGGTGGAGTACGTATCTGTTGCTCAAAGACTACAAGCCCAATCAACCCGCCAGCTAAACAGGCCCGGTACTCCAGATAATGGAGATCAAATGTGGGAGCTGGCTTGCCTGCGAATGCAGTGGTTCAGTAACAAACTCAATGACTGACACACCGCTATCGCAGGCAAGCCAGCTCCCACACGGGATATGGCAAACCTCAGCCGCGCTGCGCTTCTGCCTCTTCATGGGCATGGCGCAGCCGCTCACGGCTGTTGGTCAAATGCAGACGCATGGCCGCCCGCGCCGCATCCGAATCCTGACGGGCAATTGCCTCATAGATTTCTTCGTGTTCGCGACTCAGGCGGCTCATGTAATGCTGTTGGTCATCATGGGCCAGGCGCGCCGAATTCAAGCGGGTACGCGGAATGATGCTGGTACCCAGGTGGGTCATGATGTCGGTGAAGTAGCGGTTGCCGGTAGACAGTGCAATTTCCAGGTGGAAGGCAAAGTCTGACGCCACCGCATCGCCAGCGTGGGCCGCACTTTCATTCAGCGCATCAAGGGCCGCACGCATGGCGGCCAGTTGTGCATCACTGCGACGCAAGGCGGCAAGGCCCGCCGACTCTACTTCCAGGCTGATACGCAGCTCCAGAATCGCCAGCACATCACGCAAGGTCACCACGGTGGCCGGGTCAATGCGGAAACCGCTAGGGCTGGGCGTGTCCAACACAAAGGTGCCGATACCATGGCGGGTCTCGACCTGCCCCGCCGCCTGCAAGCGCGAGATGGCCTCGCGCACCACGGTGCGGCTGACGCCGTGGGCGTCCATGATCGCCGACTCGGTAGGCAGTTTATCGCCGCGTTTGAGCTGGCCATCGCGGATCTGCTCGGACAACACCGTGACCAATTCCTGGGCAAGGCTGCGGCGCTTGCGGGGCAGACGTGGAGCGGCGCTGGCGTTTTCCATGATGAACCATCTTTCTCGGCGAACTGAAGACCGCATCATAGCCCATGGTGGTTGTACGATCACCGTTGTGGCGCGACTTTCATCCATATCCTTCGCGCAAAAAAATGCCCCGACAAACGTCGAGGCATTTTTCAGAGGGGTCTGAAGGCAAAATCCGCCTACTTCACCACTTTCAAGCTCGGCCGACCGCTAGGACGCGGCGGCTCGCTGTCCGGTGGCGGTAGATCATCACCGCCTTCACCGTCGATCGTTTCGTCGTCCTCGAAAGGCGACTCCAGATCGAACACCATGCCTTGGCCATTCTCCCGGGCGTAGATCCCGAGGATGGCACCAATCGGCACGAACAGCGTATGTGGTACGCCACCGAAACGCCCTTCAAAGCTCACCGCTTCGTTGTCCATGTGCAGATGGCGCACGGCACTGGGCGATACGTTCAGCACGATTTGTCCGTCGCTGGCGAAACCCTGTGGCACATCCACCTTGGGAAACTCGGAATTGACCAGCATGTGCGGTGTGCAATCGTTGTCCACAATCCACTCATAGAGCGCGCGGACCAAATAAGGTCGACTGGAGTTCATCAACGGCTCCTTAAGCCTTAGCGCATATCGCGTTCGACACCAGACAGACTCGCCTGGAAAGCCTCACGCGCAAATTGGCGCTCCATGTAATCAAGCAGCGGCTTGGCCGGCCGTGGCAGTTCAATGCCCAGGATCGGCAAGCGCCAGAGTATGGGTAATAGGCAGCAATCCACCAGGCTTTGTTCCTCACTGAGGAAAAAAGGTTTATCAGCGAACAGCGGCGAAACACCGGTCAGGCTTTCGCGCAATTCCTTGCGCGCCTGCACCCGAGCGGCTTCCTTAGAACGCGAATCCAAAATGACATCCACCAGCCCGCACCAGTCACGCTGGATCCGATGGATCAGCAGGCGGCTGTTGGCACGCGCTACCGGGTACACCGGCAGCAAAGGCGGATGCGGGTAACGCTCATCCAAGTATTCCATCACCACGGTTGACTCCCACAACGCCAGGTCACGATCGACCAGGGTGGGCAAGCTGCCGTAAGGGTTCACTTCGATCAGTTTCGGCGGATGACGGCCCGCCTCCACACTGATGATCTCGGCGCTGACACCCTTCTCTGCGAGCACGATGCGTACTCGGTGGGAATAGTGGTCGGCGGGGTCGGAGTAACAGGCCAACCGATTGGTCACGCCCATGGCGGTCCTCCTCGCTTGTTGAAATTATCGAAAGCTCAAAAACGAGCGCGCCCAGAGAGCATCTCTGTAACGTCCGGTCAAACCAGGCGTTACGTGTTCAGAGATGCCGCTGGGCGCGCAAGATTAACAGCAATTGCTTACGGTTGGATCAATGCACATCCTTCCAGTATTCGCGCTTGAGCAGATAAGCGAATACGAAGAAGAAAGCCAGGTACAGCAAGACGTACGTACCGATGCGCTGGTGCTGCAGTTTGACCGGGTTGGCCGAGTAGGCCAGGAAGGTCACCAGGTTCTTGACCTTCTCGTCGAACTGCTCTTCGTTCAGCGTACCGGTCTTGGGCACGATGGTCAGTTGATCGCATGCTTCATGGGTCAGAGGCGTACCGGTCAACGGATCATATTGCTTCTTGCCGTCTTCAACGACCTGAACCTGCTTGCATCCTACCACTTGACGACCCTGCAGGCCGACCAGAACGTTCGGCATGCCGACGTTCGGGAAGACTTTGTTGTTCACGCCATACGGGCGCGCAGGGTCTTCGTAGAAGGATTTCAGGTAGCCGTAGAGCCAGTCGGTGCCGCGCACGCGGGCCACCAGGGTCAGGTCGGGCGGTGCGGCGCCGAACCAGGCCTTGGCATCGGCCGGTTGCATGCCGGTGTTCATGTGGTCGCCGATCTTCGCGCCAGTGAACACCGCGTGGCTGAGCATCACTTCATGGGGGATGCCCAAGTCATCGGCGACACGCTCGTAACGTTGGAACTTGGCGCTGTGGCAACCCATGCAGTAGTTGGTGAATGTACGCAGCCCATCCTGCATGGCGGCCTTGTCAGACACATCGATATCGACTTTTTCCAGCTGCGCGCCATGCTCGGCGGCGAAGGACAGTAGCGGCAGGGCCGCAAGCACGAATGCAACGAATAACTTTTTCATCAGCCAGTCACCCTTTCCGGAACCGGTTTGGTCTTCTCGAGCCGGGTATAGAACGGCATCAGAATGAAGTAGGCGAAGTACAGGAAGGTGCAGACCTGCGACAGCAACGTACGCTCGGGGGTCGGCGCCAGCACGCCTAGCACGCCCAGGATCACGAACGAAATGCAGAACACCCACAGCCAGATCTTGCTCAGCCAGCCTTTGTAGCGCATCGACTTGACCGGGCTCCGATCGAGCCACGGCAGCACGAACAGCACCGCGATGGCTGCGCCCATGGCGATCACGCCCATGAGTTTGTCGGGGATCGCACGCAAGATCGCGTAGAACGGCGTGAAGTACCAGACCGGGGCAATATGCTCGGGCGTCTTGAAGGCGTTGGCCTGTTCGAAGTTAGGTTTCTCCAGGAAATAACCACCCATCTCCGGGAAAAAGAACACGATCGAGCAGAACACAAACAGGAACACCACTACGCCGACAATGTCTTTCACGGTGTAGTAAGGGTGGAATGGAATGCCGTCGAGCGGGATGCCGTTCTCGTCCTTGTGCTTCTTGATGTCCACACCATCAGGGTTGTTGGAACCCACTTCGTGCAGTGCCAGGATGTGCAGTACCACAAGGCCCAGGATCACGATCGGCAGGGCCACCACGTGCAAGGCGAAGAAGCGGTTCAGGGTGATGCCGGAGATCAGGTAGTCGCCACGAATCCACTGGGTCAGGTCGTTGCCGATCACCGGGATTGCACCGAACAGCGAGATGATCACCTGGGCGCCCCAGTACGACATCTGGCCCCATGGCAGCAGGTAGCCCATGAAGGCTTCGGCCATCAGCGCCAGGTAGATCAACATGCCAAACACCCACACCAGCTCACGCGGCTTCTGGTACGAACCGTAGAGCAGGCCACGGAACATGTGCATGTAGACGACGATGAAGAACGCTGACGCGCCTGTGGAGTGCAGCAGGCGCAGGATCGAGCCGTACTCGACGTCGCGCATGATGTATTCGACGGAAGCAAAGGCCTCTTCCGCCGACGGGGTGTAGCTCATCGTCAACCACACGCCGGTGACGATCTGGTTGACCAGCACCAACAAGGCCAGGGAGCCAAAGAAGTAGAAGAAGTTGAAGTTTTTTGGCGCGTAATATTTGCTGAGATGGTCTTCCCACATTTTGGTGGCGGGGAAGCGCGCATCCACCCAATCCATGAACTTGCTCATCACGCGTTCTCCTTGTCGAGGCCAATGACTATGAGGTCGTCAGTTTCGTAGGTATGCGGAGGCACGGGCAGGTTCAATGGAGCAGGCTGGGATTTGTAGACACGGCCAGCGAGGTCGTAGTGCGAGCCGTGGCAGGGGCAGAAATAACCACCGACCCAATCCTTGCCCAGATCGACAGGGGCCACTTCCGGGCGGAAGGTAGGCGAGCAACCCAAGTGGGTACACAGACCAACCAGCAACAGGATCTCTGGCTTGATCGAACGCATTTCGTTCTTGGCGTAGGCGGGCTGATCGGAATTTTCGGATTTCGGGTCAGACAACTGGCCTTCGATCTTTTTCAGATTCCCCAGGATTTCCTCGGTACGGCGAACAATGAAAACCGGCTGGCCGCGCCATTCAGCAATCATCTGCTGACCTGGCTCGATCTTGCTGACATTCACCTTCACCGGTGCACCTGCGGCTTTCGCCTTGGCACTGGGAAACCATGACCCCACGAACGGGACCGCAGCCCCCACCGCTCCTGCAGCACCCACCACGGATGTGGCTGCTACCAAGAAGCGACGCCGGCCTGCATTCACGCCGTCATTGCTCATTCAGTCCTCTCCCATCAGCTTTTTGGCCTGTTAAATCAGGCGTCTACTAAGTGTTGAATCTTTACTTATAAAAATTTTGACGGATGGTAATGAAAAGCCCCACGTATGACAAGGGAATTGCCCGGGCCTCCGCCCTCAGGCCTTGTAGTATAGGGGGTCTACGGATGTGGCAAGTTGTCACGGCGAAAAATGTGCATAAATCGCAGGCAATAAAAAACGCCCAGCTCCGTGAGGAGGCTGGGCGTTTTCTGGAACGTAAAGCGAATTAACGCTTCGAGTACTGCGGACGCTTACGCGCTTTACGCAGACCGACTTTCTTACGTTCAACTTCACGAGCATCGCGAGTAACGAAGCCAGCTTTGCGCAGAGCGCCACGCAGGGTTTCGTCGTACTGCATCAGAGCGCGAGTGATACCGTGGCGGATTGCGCCAGCTTGACCACTTACACCGCCACCGATAACGGTGACGTAGATGTCGAACTTTTCAACGGTCTCGGTCAATTCCAGCGGCTGACGAACTACCATGCGGGCAGTTTCGCGACCGAAGAAGTTGTCCAGGGAGCGGTTGTTGATCGAGATGTTACCAGTGCCCGGACGCAGGAAAACGCGTGCGGTTGCGGTTTTGCGACGGCCAGTGCCGTAATTTTGAGTCGCCGACATAATGAACTATTCCGTTAAAACTTCAGTTCTTGGGGCTGCTGAGCAGCATGAGGGTGTACAGCGCCCGCATAGACTTTCAGCTTGCGAAACATATCGCGACCCAGTGGGCCCTTCGGCAGCATGCCTTTGACCGCGATTTCGATCGGGGCTTCAGGCTTCTTGGAGATCAGGCCTTCAAAGTTGGAAGACTTGATACCGCCTGGGAAACCGGAGTGACGGTAGTACATTTTGTCTTGCGCTTTGTTGCCGGTAACACGTACCTGCTCAGCGTTGATGATCACGATGTAGTCACCGGTATCAACGTGCGGGGTGTATTCAGGCTTGTGCTTGCCACGCAGACGGCTGGCGACTTCAGTGGCCAGACGACCCAGGGTCTGACCAGCGGCGTCGACGACAAACCAGTCGCGCTGAACTGTTTCCGGTTTTGCAGTAAAAGTTGTCATTCTTTAATAGCCTCAGGGGCCGCCCTGTAAATTAGACGGCGGATCTTACTGAATAGTGCGTACTTTGACAAGTCAAAGGCAGCCGGATACAGACGCTATCGGGGGCTCGGGTCGGCGCGTCCGTTCAACGGCAAGATTCTTCGGCAGGCGGCGCATCACTTCCACTGCAGAAAGAGGTGGGCAATTATGCAGATTGCGAAAAAAAATTCAACCTGCTTTTATGATTGTTTTCCCCTGAAGGAGTACCCGATGGATTACCGACAGCTGGGCCGCACCGATCTGAACGTCAGCGCCATCGCGTTGGGCACCATGACCTGGGGCGAGCAGAACAGCGAGGCAGAGGCTTTCGCGCAGATCGAACGGGCAAAGGGCGCGGGGATCAACTTCCTCGATACCGCAGAAATGTACCCGGTACCGCCCAAGGCCGACACCTATGCCACCACCGAACGCTACATCGGCAACTATTTCAAAAGCCGTGGCGACCGCGCCGACTGGATCCTCGCCAGCAAGATCGCCGGCCCCGGCAACACGATTGACTACATCCGCGATGGCTACCTGCGTCACAACCGCAAGCACATCACCCAGGCGCTCGACGCCAGCCTCAAGCGCCTGCAGACCGACTGGATCGACCTCTACCAACTGCACTGGCCGGAACGCAGCACTAATTTCTTCGGCCAACTGAGCTACAAGCACAAGGACGAAGACGACCTCACCCCCCTGGAAGAAACCCTCGAAGCCCTGGATGAACAGGTCAAGGCCGGCAAGATCCGCCACATCGGCCTGTCCAACGAAACCCCATGGGGCACCATGAAGTTCCTCGCCCTGGCCGAAGCCCGTGGCTGGCCGCGCGCGGTGTCGATCCAGAACCCATACAACCTGCTCAACCGCAGCTTTGAAGTGGGCCTGGCAGAAATCGCCATCCGTGAGCAGTGCGGCTTGCTGGCCTACTCACCACTGGCGTTCGGCATGCTCAGCGGCAAGTACGAAGGCGGCGCACGGCCGGCCAAGGCACGCCTGACCGAGTACAGCCGGTTCAGCCGTTACTTCAACCCGCAGTCGGAGGCGGCGTGCAGCCGCTATGTGGCATTGGCGCGGGAACATGGCCTGGACCCGGCGCAGATGGCCCTGGCGTTTGTGACGCAGCAGCCGTTTGTGACCAGCAATATCATTGGGGCTACGTCGCTGGAACAGTTGGATAGCAACATTGCCAGTGCCGAGTTGAAACTGTCGAAAGAGGTGTTGGAAGGGATTGAGGCGATTCAAAAGGATCATCCAAACCCCGCGCCTTGATTGACCTTCAGACCGCCATCGCAGGCAAGCCAGCTCCCACATGTTGATCTGTGAATACCGTCAAATGTGGGAGCTGGCTTGCCTGCGATGAGGCCATCAAGAGCACCAGACAATCAAAGTGCCCGCGCAATAATCTCCTTCATGATCTCATTGGTTCCCGCATAAATGCGCTGCACCCGCGCATCCGCCCAGGCCCGGGCAATCGGGTATTCCCACATGAAGCCGTAGCCGCCGTGCAACTGCACGCACTCATCGAGCACCTTGCATTGCAGGTCCGTGGCCCAGTACTTGGCCATCGCCGCTGTCGGCACGTCCAGCTTGCCTTCCAGGTGCAACGCCATGCATTTGTCGACAAACACACGGCCGATCTGAATCTCGGTGGCCATCTCGGCCAGCTTGAATCGGGTGTTCTGGAAGTCGGCAATCGCCTTGCCGAACGCCTTGCGCTCGCGGGTGTAATCCAGGGTCCATTGCAATGCCGCTTCGGCTGAAGACAGTGCGCCTATCGCCACGGTCAAACGCTCTTGAGGCAGCTCCTGCATCAGGTATGCGAAGCCCATACCGGCCTGGCCCAGCAAGTTTTCCTTGGGCACCCGCACGTCCTGGAAAAACAACTCCGAGGTGTCCTGGGCCTTCATGCCGACTTTCTCCAGGCGCTTGCCCTTGTCGAAACCGGGCGTGCCAGCCTCCACCAGAAACAGGCTGGTGCCCTTGGCGCCGGCCTTGGGATCGGTCTTGGCGACTACGATCACCAGATCGGCCAGGTAACCGTTGGTGATAAAGGTCTTGGAGCCGTTGATGACGTACTCATCGCCGTCCAGCACTGCCGTGGTCTTGACCCCTTGCAGGTCGGAACCGGCGCCCGGCTCGGTCATGGCAATTGCCGTGACCATCTCCCCGCAGATCAACTTGGGCAGGTATTTGTGCTTAAGCGCTTCACTGCCGTAATGCAGGATGTAGGGCGCGACGATATCCGAGTGCAGAGAAAAGCCGATGCCGGTCAACCCCAGGCGGCTGACTTCTTCGATCACCACCGCGCTGTAGAGGAAATCTGCGCCCAGGCCGCCATATTCCTCCGGCAGGTGGGAACACAACATGCCCGCCTCCCCCGCCTGGTTCCACAGGCTCCGGTCGATATAGCCCTGCTTTTCCCATTGCCCATGAAAGGGCGCGGCGTGTTTTTCGAGGAAGGTGCGCACGCTCTCGCGGAAGAGTTCGTGCTCCGAGCTGAACAAGGTTCTGGGGATCATGGGTCACCTGCGTGGATTGTCGGACAAGGACGAGCCCACAGAGCCTATGCCCCGATGGCGTCACGGGACACTGGACACATGCGACAAAAAATAAGACGATCCAGCCGTCTGGTGACCACTTTCCCCTATAAGAATAAATGAAATTATGTCTAACCAAATCTCCACGCCCCTGCGGCGCGTCAGCATTTTGGCCATTGATCGGGTATTCGCTTCCACCCTCATGCAAGCCAAGGACTTCTTCCATCTGGCCAGCCTGCGTTACGGTAAACAGCAGGGCCTGGGCTTGACCCCAGGGTTCGATACGCGCCTGGTCAGCCCCGACGGGCAGTCGGTGCGCAGCTTCAGCGATGTGATCATGCCGGTGGACGGCGGCCTGGAGGATGCCGATATCATCGTGCTGCCGGCCTTCTGGGACGACTTCGACGCCCTGTGCACCCGCTACCCGCAAGTGTTGCCGTGGCTACGCGAACAACATGCCCGCGGCGCCGTGCTGTGCGGTGAAGCCACCGGGGTGTTCTGGCTGGCCGAAGCCGGGCTGCTCGATGGCAAGGAGGCGACCACCTACTGGCGGTTCTTCAATGCTTTCAGCGAGCGCTTCCCCAAGGTGCAGCTCAACCAGGACAAGCACCTGACCGATGCCGATAACCTGTATTGCGCCGGCGGCACCACCTCGGCCTGTGACCTCTACATCTACCTGATCGAACGCTTCTGCGGGGCCAACATCGCCCAGGCCGTGGCCCGCGACATCCTCTATGAGGTGCAGCGCAGCTATTCGCCGGGGCGTATCGGTTTTGGCGGCCAGAAGCTGCACCAGGACGTGATCATCCTGCAGATCCAGCACTGGCTCGAAGAACACTTCGCCGACAAGTTCCGCTTCGAAGACGTCGCCCGGGAACACGGCATGAGCATCCGCAACTTCATGCGGCGCTTCCAGACCGCCACCGGTGACAAGCCGCTGCATTACCTGCAACGGTTGCGCATCGAGACGGCAAAGGGCCTGCTCTCAGGCAGCCGCAAGAGCATCAAGACCATCAGTTATGAGGTGGGTTACGACGATGCGAGTTTCTTTGCGCGGTTGTTCAGGCAGCACACGGAGTTGTCGCCGAACCAGTATCGCCAGCAATTTCAGCAAGCCGCCTAACTGAAGGAACACAGAAAACAAAGTGGGAGGGGCGGTGCGACGATTCGACTTGCTCCCGATTGCGCTGGGTCAGTCACATCTACAGTGACTGACACTCCGAAATCGGGAGCAAGCCCCCTCCCACATTGGATCTCCATTGAGCTGGAGATTGATTAAGGCTTGTGTCCGCGCGACAGGAACTCGTGGGACTGCATTTCAAGCAGGCGACTCAAGGTGCGCTGGAATTCGAAGTTCAAGCGACCGCCGGTGTACAGGTCCTTGAGCTCGACTTCCGCCGAGATGATCAACTTGACGTTACGGTCGTAGAATTCGTCGACCATGTTGATAAACCGCCGCGCAATATCGTCGGTGGTCACGCCCATCTGCTCGACGCCGCTCAAGATCACCGCGTGGAAGATCTTGCCCAGCTCAATGTAGTCGTTCTGGCTGCGCGGGCCGTCGCACAGCTGGCGGAACTCGAACCAGGCCACGTCATCGCAGGTGCGCAAGGCGATGATTTCGCGGTTCTCGATCATCAGCTTGTCGTTTTCCACCGCCTGGGTGCATTCCGGCGTCAGGGCGCGGAAGCTTTTTTTCAGGCTGTCGTGCGCCGCTTGGTTCAGCGGGAAGTGGAACAGCTCGGCTTGCTCCAGGTGGCGCAGGCGGTAATCGACGCCGCTGTCGACGTTGACGATATCGGTGTTCTGCTTGATCAGCGCAATGGCCGGCAGGAAGCGCGCACGCTGCAGGCCGTCCTTATACAGGCCGTCAGGCACAATGTTCGACGTGGCCACCAGGGTCACACCGTTCTTGAACAGCTCTTCCATCAGCGTGCCAAGGATCATGGCGTCGGTGATGTCGGAGACGAAGAACTCATCGAAGCAGATCACCCGCGCTTCTTGGGAGAAGCGCTTGGCGATGATGGTCAGCGGGTTTTTCTCGCCCGGCAGGGTTTTCATCTCTTCGTGCACGCGCTTCATGAAGCGGTGGAAGTGAGTACGGACCTTTTCCTTGAATGGCAGCGCTTCAAAGAAGGTGTCTACCAGATAAGTCTTGCCCCGGCCGACGCCACCCCAGAAGTACAGGCCCTTGACCGGCGTGTGATCTTTCTTGCCAAACAGCTTGCTGAACATCCCTGGTTTGCTTTGCGAGGCCGCGACCAGATCGTCGTACAGGCGCTGCAAATGACGCACAGCATTTTCCTGGGCTGCGTCATGGAAGAATTCAGGGCGTTTCAGATCAGCTTGATATCGTTCTAGGGGCGTCATAATTTCGTTAGCAAGGCAACAAAAACGGGCCGACACTGTAACGACGGCCCTGGAGAATGGCAATCAACCCTTGGTCGGGTTAATCCTCGATTGGGGCCAACGCAGCGCGCAAGGCTTCGATGGCCGCGTCACGCGATGCTTGATCGGCGTACTCGGCACTGTCAGCAACGGCGGCGCCGTCCAGCCATACGCTGAAGCTCAGAGCCTGCGCACGCACGTCCAGCGCATCACCACTTTGCAAGTGTTTGGTCACAGCGCCGGCCGCTTTGCCATCGGCAAAGTTGCGCGACAGCAACAGTTGCTCACCATCAGCGGCCAGCAGGCGGAAGCGGAAGCTGCCATCGTCTTCACGAAAACTCACAAAACGCGCAGCCTTCGCCGCTTTTTTCTTGGTTGCGACCGGCGCCGCAGCCTGGTTAACGAACGAACGCAGGCCCACCGCCTCACGCAACTCGGCGAGGAATGGCGCGGCCACGGCACGGGCTTTCTTGGCGCCGACCAGCAGCAGGTCTTCCATATCAGAGGGGCGCGACATCAGTTGGTGGTAACGCTCGCGCGCTTCACCAAGTTGGCCGTCGAGCAGTTGGAACAGACGATTCTTCGCCTCGCCCCAGCCCAGGCCTTGCAGCAGCTCGCCACGGAATTCTTCTTCCTGCGCCTTGGTCGCGAACGCCTGGTACAGGGTGAACAGGTGCGAATTGTCCGGGTCCTTGGCTTCGCCCGGCGCACGCGAGTCGGTCACGATCCGCGAGATCGCGTCTTTCATGTCCTTGGCGCTGGTGAACAACGGGATGGTGTTGTCGTAGCTCTTGGACATCTTGCGGCCATCCAGGCCCGGCAAGGTGGCAACGCTTTCTTCGATCAGCGCCTCGGGCATGGTGAAGAACTCTTTACCGTTGCCGAACAAGTGGTTGAAACGCTGGCCGATGTCGCGAGCCATTTCCACGTGCTGGATCTGGTCGCGACCGACTGGCACCTTGTGCGCGTTGAACATCAGGATGTCAGCGGCCATCAGCACCGGGTAGCTGTACAGGCCCATGCTGATGCCCGCATCCGGGTCTTCGCCGTTTTCCACGTTCTTGTCCACCGACGCCTTGTACGCATGGGCGCGGTTGAGCAGGCCCTTGGCGGCAACGCAGGTCAGCAGCCAGGTCAGCTCGGGAATCTCCGGGATGTCCGACTGGCGATAGAAGGTCACACGGTTCACATCCAGGCCACCGGCCAGCCAGGTCGCGGCGATTTCCATGCGCGAGCGCTGGATGCGCTGCGGGTCGTCGCACTTGATCAGCGCGTGGTAGTCGGCCAGGAAGTAGAAGGAGTCGGCATTCGCGTCTTCGCTGGCGAGGATCGCGGGGCGAATCGCACCGGCGTAGTTGCCCAGGTGCGGCGTGCCGGTGGTGGTAATGCCGGTGAGGATTCGGGTACGGGTCGTCATGGGTGATCGCTTGTCATCAATTCGAAAGGCGTGGCAGCACCAGATCCTTGAGATCGGTCAGCTTGCCATGAAAAAAGTGTCCGCATTCTGCCACTTTCAGCAACTCATGGGGGCGTTTCAGGGCGGCGGACCAGTCGTAGACCAATTGCGGGTCGACCACTTCATCGCTTTCCGGTTGGATCAGGGTCAACGGGCAGCCTTGGGGCAACACATCTGCATCGCCAAGGCGCATCACGGCGGCAGCCACCATAAACAGGTGCGCAAGCTTTTCACCCTTGGCTTCCAGACGGCCGCCGAGACTGGCCGCGACATAGCCACCGAAGGAAAAACCCAACAAGGTGATCGGCAGTTCGGGATGTTTTGCCCGCAGCCAGGTGACGGCCGCTTCGGCATCGTCGACCTCACCACTGGCCATATCGTGTGTACCGGCGCTGGCACCGACGCCACGATAATTGAAACGCAAAGTAATCAAACCGGCATCGCGCGCAGTGCGTTGCAGGGTCGACACCACTTTATTGAGCATGGTCCCACCCTGCACCGGGTTAGGGTGGCAGATCAGCGCCAGGCCACGTGGTTCGGGGTGATCCAGGTACAAGGCTTCCAATTGGCCCACCGGGCCATCGATCAAAACGGGGGTTTCACGCATGAGCAAGGATGAACTCCGTGACCTCTCAAGGGGTCGACTCGTCTAGCTAAAAGTCTGTGCATGGCATCATTGCGAGCTTAATCGCGGTATACAGCGCAGGTTTGAGCCGTTAACGTAAAGCAAAGCCGTTTATAGAGGAAGGACTCGTGGAACACTCGCTCTTAGTTTGGTTGTTGCCGACTCTTGCCCTGGTTGCCGGTGTCGCCATTGGATTCCTGGTTGCCCGCCTGCTGCCGAATGCCGCGCCTAACCGCACGCAGCGTCAGCTGGATGACATTCAGGAACGTTTTGACAGTTATCAGAACGAGGTTGTTACCCACTTCAACAGCACCGCGACCCTGGTCAAGAAGCTCACCCAGAGCTACCAGGAAGTACAGGATCACCTCGCCGAAGGCGCTAATCGCCTGGCCCTCGACGACATCACCCGCCAGCGCCTGCTGGCTGCGCTGCATTCCGATGCACCGCAAACCCCACGGGAACGCCTGACCCCGCCTCGGGAAAACCAGGAGCCACCACGGGACTACGCGCCAAAGACGCCGAACGCCCCAGGAATGCTGGATGAGCATTACGGCTTGAAGAAGTAAGTCATCTTCGAGCATTAAAAAAACGCCGGCTGATCAATGATCAGCCGGGCGTTTTTTTGTCTCATTCTCCAAGACAAAGCAGAACCTAATGTGGGAGGGGGCTTGCTCCCGATAGCAGTCTGTCAGCCCCAAAGTAGGTGGCTGACACACCGCTATCGGGAGCAAGCCCCCTCCCACACTCACCGAGGATGAGCTCAAGTGAGTTGTTGCTCCTGCAACCGCCCACCCTCGATGCGTACATGCCGCCCATGGAAACGCTTGAGGCTGCTGCGGTGGCCGACGCTGACGATGCTCAATCCCGGCAATTCATCGATCAATGCCTGGTACAACGTTGCCTCATCCTCTTCATCCATCGCCGAAGTGGCTTCATCCATATACAGCCACTGCGGTGCGAACAACAACGCACGGGCAAAGGCCAGGCGCTGTTGCTCACCCGGCGAAAGCATGCGTTGCCAGTGGTTGGCTTCATCCAGACGATTGAGCAGGTGCGGCAGGCGGCAGGTTTGCAGGACCTGTGCATAACGTTCTGCCGGATAGACGCTGTCGTCTTGTGGATAACTCAGCACCGCCTTGAGCGTACCAATCGGCAGGTAAGGCTTCTGCGGCAGGAACAGGTAGCGCGTCGCCGGCAACCGAATGCTGCCATGACCTGCGGGCCAAAGATGGCCCATCGCCCGCAACAAGGTGCTCTTGCCGCTACCGGAACGCCCGCTGAGCATCACGCGCTGGCCAGGCTCCACGGTCATGTCGGCGTCGGTGAGCAGGTGACGGCCGTCGGCCAGGTCCATGCCCAGATCCGTGATCACCAGGCGCTCGCCGTCAGGGCGCACATCGATGGCCGGGGCTCGCTGCTCGTTGTCGCTCATGGCTTGCTGGAAACTCAGCAGACGATCACTGGTGGCGCGCCATGTCGCCAGTTCCGAGTAGGCGTTGATAAACCAGCTGAAGTTTTCCTGCACGTTGCCAAACGCCGAGTTGATTTGCATCAGCTCGCCCAGCTCGATTTTGCCGGTGAAGTAGCGCGGCGCGGCCACGATAAACGGGAAGATGATCGCAATCTGGCTGTAGCCGGCGGTGAAAAAGGTCAGGCGCTTGGACACTTTCATGATGTCCCAGAAGTTGTGCCAGACCTTGCCGAAGCGCGTACTCAGGCGTTGTCTTTCATTGGGCTCGCCGTTGTACAGGGCAATGCTCTCGGCATTCTCACGCACCCGCACCATGGAAAAACGCAGGTCTGCCTCGAAGCGTTGCTGTTGGTTGCTCAGGCCGATCAAGCGTCGGCCGATCAGGTGCGTCAGCCAACTGCCCACGGTGGCGTACAGCAGCGCGCACCAGAACATATAGCCGGGGATGGTGATGCCAAACACTTCGATGCTGCCCGATACGCCCCACAGGATGATCGAGAACGACACCAGGCTGACCACATTACGCAGCAACCCAAGGCCGAGGCTCAAGGTGCCGGAGGTGAAGTTGTTGAGGTCTTCGGAAATCCGCTGGTCTGGGTTGTCGGTATAACCACCCTGTTCCAGCTGGTAGTAATTCTTGTGGGCCAGCCACCGGGTGAAGTGTTTTTCGGTGAGCCAGGCGCGCCAGCGGATCGTCAGCATCTGGGTCAGATAGAGACGGTAGACCGCGCCGAGAATCGCCACCGCCGCAATGCCGCCGAAATAACCTATCAGTTGCCAGAAGGCGGCGGTGTCCTTCTTCTCCAGGGCGTTGTAGAAATCCTTGTACCAGTGATTGATCCACACGGAAATCGCCACGCTGAACAGCGACAGGCCAATCACTGCAGCCAGCAACAGCCAGGCCCTGCCCTTCTCTTCGCTACGCCAATACGGTGTGATCATGGCCCAGGTTCGGCGGAAGAATTGCCCCCGCACCGCGTCGTTGATCGCGGAGTACTCAGCGTTCTGGTTCATTGTTCAGGCTCGGCAGGAAAAACATCACAGGCGTTTGAACCGATCATAGGTGATCGGTTCGCGCATCCGTGCAGCCTGAAGCAGGTTGTTCAGTGTTCGTTCAGCGTCGTACCGGGCGCTTCTGCAACTTGCGCTGCAAGGTACGGCGGTGCATGCCTAAAGCACGGGCAGTGGCGGAGATATTGCCTTCGTGCTCGGTCAGCACGCGCTGGATATGCTCCCATTGCAGGCGGTCCACCGACATCGGGTTTTCCGGTACCAGGGTGTCGAGGTCGGCGTGCTCGGAAAGCAGAGCGGCCAGCACGTCGTCGGCGTCCGCCGGCTTGCACAGGTAGTTGCAGGCGCCGCGCTTGATCGCCTCGACAGCGGTGGCGATGCTGGAGTAACCGGTGAGGATCACCACGCGCATTTCGGGGTCGAGCTCCAGCAGCTTGGGCAGCAGCACCAGGCCGGAGTCGCCGTCCATTTTCAGGTCGAGGGCGGCGTAGTCGGGCAGGTCGGCCTGGGCGATGGTCAGGCCTTCTTCGGCAGACCCTGCGGTGCTGACGCGAAAACCGCGACGGCTCATGGCGCGCGCCATCACGCGGGTAAAGGTGGCATCGTCATCTACCAGCAACAGGTGCGGCAGTTCTTCGCCTTCGACTTGGATCTCGTCACTCATCGATATCTCCTCGTGCGACACGGGGCAGGCGCAGCTCGGTGAGCGTGCCACCTTCCTCATGACTATAGAGCTTCACTGAGCCGCCCGCGCGGGTCACGCTGGCCTTGCTCAAAAACAGGCCCAGGCCGAAGCCTTTGCCCTTGGTGGTAAAGAAGGGTTTGCCGATCTGCTCGGCAATGGCCAGCGGCACGCCCGCGCCGTGGTCACGAATGCTGATGGTGATGTTTTCGGCGTCCCAGTCCAACTGTACACCGAGCCCTTCAGGGCAGGCGTCAGCGGCGTTGTTCAGCAAGTTGAGCAGCGCCTGGGTCAGGTCCGGCGGTGGCGCCAGGCGCGGCACGCTGCCTTGGCCCAACAGGTTGAAGCGGTAACTGGCCTCGGGGCGCATCAGGTGCCAACGGTTCAGGGCTTCATCGAGCCATTGGGTCACATCCTGCATTTCAACCGCGAGGCGGCGATTGGCTTCGGCGGCACGCACCAGTTGCTGCAGCGTCAGCTTGCATTGCTTGACCTGTTCCTGCAGCACGCTCAAGTCGTCTTGCAGCGCGGGGTCGTGATGGTCCTGGGTCATTTCCTTGAGCAGCACGCTCATGGTCGCCAACGGCGTGCCCAATTCATGGGCGGCACCGGCAGCCTGGGTGGCAACGGCCAGCAGTTGCTGGTCACGCAGGCCCTCTTCACGGCGAATGGCGCGCAGCTCTTCCTGGCGACGCAGCTCTTCGGCCATACGTGCGGCGAAAAAGGTAATGACGGCGGCAGACAGGGCAAAACTCAACCACATCCCGTAGATTTGCAGGTTTTCCCGGGCGATAGGGAAGGTCTGCAACGGGTAGAACTGAGCCAGCAACAGGGTGTACAGCGTCAGCGCGATCCCCGAAAGCACCACCGAGTAGCGCCATGGCAACGTCACCGCAGCGATGGTCAGTGGCACCAGGTAATACGAAACGAACGGGTTGGTGGACCCACCGGAGAAGTACAGCAACACGCTGTGGATAAACAGGTCGCAAGCCAGTTGCAGGGCATATTCCAACTCGGTCACCGGCCAGGTGGTGCGCAGCCGTATGGCGGTAAATGCACACAACACGGTGGAAAAACCCAGGGTCACAGCCAGTTGCAGCCAGGGCAGCGGCAGCAGGTCGAACCAATAGGCAAGCCCGACGGAACCGGCCTGTGCGGCCAATACCAGGGTGCGAATGAACGTCAGGCGCCAGAGGTTCTGGCGAGTGGCGGAAGTCAGTTTTACGGCGGCGAGCATGAGCTCTCCCGATGAGCGCTGCAGGCGGATCGGCACGAGTATAAACGAAGCGGACCTGCTGGCACGGCGCGTGTGGCTCTTTGACGCAGGCCGGCTAAATGACCGTTCGTCGGCACCCGCATAACTTGTTGGTAATGTGTAAACCCGAAGAACCCTATGCCAGCGTCTACAGTCATACCGAGCACGACTACCTCAAGGAGCTTCCATGTCTCGTTTCATTCGCAGTGCAGCCATCATCACTCTCAGCGCCAGCGCCATTGCCAGCCTGCCGGCCATGGCCGCCGATGCACTGAACTACAACCAGATCTCCCTGCGCGCCGAAGTCAGCCAGGAAGTAGCCCGCGACAAGATGATCGTCACCCTCTATACCGAGTCGCAAAACGCCGACCCGGCCAAGCTTGCCGCTGAAATCACCACCACCATGAACACAGCCTTAGGCCAGGCCCGCGAAGTCAAAGGCGTGACCCTGCGCCAGGGCAGCCGTAACAGCTACCCGATCTACGACAACAAGAACCAGAAGATCACCGGCTGGCGTGAGCGCGCCGAACTGCGCCTGGAAAGCGCGGACTTCCCGGCGCTGTCCAAGCTCACCGGCGAGCTGTTGAACACGCTGAAAATGGAAAACATGGACTTCGCCATCGCCGATGCCACGCGCAAGGCCAGCGAAGATGCGTTGCTCAAGGACGCGGTTACTGCGTTCAAGGCCCGTGCGCAACTGGCTACCGATGCACTGGGCGGCAAGGGTTACAAGATCGTCAATCTGAACTTCAACACCAATGGTTACCCGATGCCTTATGCCCGTGGCGGCATGATGATGAAGGCGGCCATGGCAGATTCTGCACCGACGCCTGACGTTGAAGCAGGCACCAGCCAAGTGAGCATGAGCGCCGATGGAGTGATCGAAGTTTTACCGTAAGTCTTCGCGAGACCAACACGGCGTAACCTTCACCGGTTACGCTGTGGTGTTGCCGCCCACGGAACACTCAGACCGCTACCACACACCAAGTAACTTGATACTACCGCCTTACTCTAATCTATCTAAACCTCGCCCTCACGACACCACTCGTCAAACATTACGAATGCAGGCCTGGAACTTACGACACTCAACTTCCCACCCAGGGTTGCCATGCACATCATCTTGAATCAGAACATCGAACAGGTTATTTGCCACACACGGACGTACTGACAACAGAACATCACACATATCGATTTCTTTGTTTCTCGATGAACGGCAGTTATTTATCCAATAATTAATGTGAGTCGATAATGAATATAACACCGTCTCTCGCTCCCACACCCGTCGTTCCCTCTTTCCCTCCCACACACGATCGCCAGCGTCGAGCGCTTGATGATTTGCCCGCAACGCAAACCCGGCAGCAGGCAGAAGAAACCTCTTCAAAACATCCAAAAAAATTGCTCGACCAACCCCCGTTCCCCTTGCCTACACCCGCCCATGAGCTCGATGCTTCCAAAAGCATCATCTATGGGTCAGTCAACGTTATTCCGCCAAACGCGGGTTATACACAGCAAGAGCGAATGCATCGTATCGATGCCTATGCCGGTCGAGTCGTCGCGCACATTCAACACATCGAAAATGGCAGCGACGCAGAACGCAATATCAAGTTCCAGCAAACTCGCCTGTTTCTTGAACCCGCAGGTTACTTCAGCGGCGGGTTGCTAGCAGCCGGCTACGATCCCCATGAAAAAATCTCGGTGACCTTCCACTCCTATGTAGGAATGGGCAAGCCCCAGGAGGAAACCAACAAGGAGGTACGCACCTATTTTGCATGGGAGATTGCAGCCGGCGCTCTTGCGCACGACAAGGTGTCAAGGGGCGGCCCGTTGAACTTCCAGGGCATGCACATCAACCCGCAAGATAAAAACAAGCTTCACGAACTGGAATCCTTGGGCAGCCAACTCCAAGGCCATTGGGAAAATGAAATAGCGGCGCCCATGCGCGACGCCTCGGGGCAACTGGCGAAGCGATCGGGCAAAGCGGATGCCTATGTGTTGCGAGGAATATTACAAAGTCTGCATGACGACAATTCCAGTAACAAACACCTAACCCCCGCTGCGCGGGCCGCCATTGTCCGCACACTTGAAGAAGACGGAAACGCGGTAATCCCCAACATATATGGCTATCCCTTAGAGGGTTATGCGTTTATTCCTTATATCAATTATCACGGTGATTATGACCACCGCCCGAATAAGGGACTGATGATTGACTTAAAGAATGGCTCCGCCCGTGAAATACACGGTGATGACGACTTTGCCAGTTGGGCTAAAAACAATCAGGCTCAATTGGTTAGCCGCTTCAACGCTCGTGACAGGCAAGGCGGTCATGATGCTCACTGGGTAGGGGCCGGGTATGTGCTCAATGCATTGATTCAGGATAACCGTTCTACGTTTCCAGGAAGAAAAGGCCCGTTCACAGATCAGGCCGTACCGGTCCGGGAGACATTCAATTACACACAATCGCGAGACAGCGATTACTACTTGAAATTTGGCGACCTTAAAAACGGTATTGCCCCCCACTACCAGGCGATAAATGCCAAGAATGCACGCTGGACCGATCAAACCGAGGTCTTTGGCGCCTCCCAACAAAGTTGGAAAGCAGCCAAAGAGTTTTGGGGTAACACGTTTGGTTACTTACCGATCGTAGGCAATGTGGGCAACATTGTCTTCGGCGTACACGATGGCCTCTACGGCAAGACGGCTGATGATCGTGTCGCAGGTAACGCCGCGGCAGTAATTTCCAGCCTGCAACTGGCGCACGAGATTGCCCCCATTGGAGTGGAAGCCGGACTTGGGGAGGCGGTTTTGACACCTGGCGCTCCCAGCGCAAAACCCTACAGCTGGCGATTCAGTCAGGACACTAGCGATCTTGAACTCGTGCGCACGCCAAACGCGTTGAGCGAGAGTGATACCAACCCGGTTGCAAATCACTCGACGCCCCAGGTGAACCCGTTGCGGCCCAGTCACGCGGGGATGATCAGCGAATATGCCATCCCTGACGGCGAGCAGTTGATTGAAAAGGCCACGCACAACCAGAAGGGCATCTATCAGCTCAAGAACACCGCCACCGACGAAGATCGCTGGTTTATCCGCTACACCGATGGGACAGGCGTCCCTGGCGTATATGAAATAAAAAGCAACTTCAAACCTAGCAATGACTACGTGCAGATTATTGATCGCTCCGGAAAGATTGTATTGACCGTGCATTCAGCCGGTGACGGAAACTGGGTTCGCAATGCAGCCAATGGGGGGGTGAGGTGGCCGTGGCAGCGCTCACCATCGCCAACACCTAGTGAAAATCTGACCCCCCATTTTTCGGACCTGTTCGCCGATGTCGATCAACAGGCCGTGGCACGAGCCGACAGATTCGACCAATTCATGAAAGTGGATGAGACCAGACCTTACGCCGTATCGACCCGCGGCTATGAAGAAAACGGCGTTGTTAAAAGAAAGCTGAATATTGGCTGGGAGGCCCCCAAGGAGAAGTTCGAAGTATTGCCCTCGGAGCGAGCGGCTCCTACGCCTCTGAGCGAGACCAATTATTCAGAGCACTTTCTTCCCGACCTGAATCGTAACAACTACACGGTCATCAAAAGCTCAAAAGGCGGCGATATCGAGGTGCCGTTGGACGCCAGTGCAGACACACCCGAAGCGACAAGACTGAGCCGTCTAAAGAAATTCGAGAAAGAGATTCCCGATGCACAACTGCGATCCCGTATCTCCGAGGTTGCCCATCAAGGATCAGTATTTCCCGCCAATTGGGAGTTGCTCCAAAGCTTAAAAGAAGGCTACGGCGTCACAGCAAGCAATACTTCTTACTTTATTGATTACGACCCGATAAACAGTGAAGCCCGAGTCAAAGTCGTCACCACGTGGTTTGTAAGCGATGTCAGCGATCACGTTCCAAAAGTGATTCCGGATTTAGAAGCAACCTCCGTCAGAACCTTCACCATTCGCGAGAACAATGACGTGTCCGGCGACCTTTACACGATTGACGATTACGCTCCAACTCAACTGGAAGTCTCGATCCCCGATGATCTCCCTCAGTAATCAAGGCCCCCTTTGATGCAGATGTCCCTACCTGAGTAACCAGAACGGCGGTAACCTCGGTGACCGCCGTTTTCGTTTAGGCAGCTTTGGTCTGCCTGCCATTTCAGGGGTCTCCATGGAAAGAATCGCCGTCAAGCCACTGCTCCTCGCCGCAAGCCTACTGGCTTTTATGCCGATGGCTCAGGCCGCAACCACCCTGGTCTACTGCTCCGAAGCCAGCCCCGCCGGGTTCGATCCCAGCCAGTACACCAGCGGCACCGATTTTGACGCGTCCGCCGAAACCGTGTTCAACCGTCTGACTCAGTTCAAGCGCGGTGGCACCGAGGTAGAACCGGGTCTGGCCACGAACTGGGATGTATCCAAGGACGGCCTGACGTATACCTTCCACCTGCGCGATGGCGTCAAGTTCCACACCACCGACTTCTTCACCCCGACCCGTGATTTCAACGCCGATGATGTGTTGTTCACCTTCAATCGCTTGCTCGATGCCGACAGCCCGTTTCGCAAGGCCTACCCCTCCGAATCGCCCTACTTCACTGACATGGGCTTGAACGCCACGATCAAGAGCGTCGACAAACTCGACGAACACACCGTGCGTTTCAACCTGAACAATGTCGATGCTTCATTCGTACAGAACCTGGCGATGAGTTTCGCCTCGGTGCAATCGGCCGAATACGCCGCCCAGCTGTTGAAAGAGGGCAAGGCCGAGCAGATCAATCAAAAGCCCATCGGCACCGGGCCGTTTGTGTTCAAGCGTTACCAGAAAGATGCGCAGATCCGGTATGTGGCCAACACACAATACTGGAAGCCCGAGGACGTAAAGCTCGATAACCTGGTATTTGCGATCACCCCGGACGCCGCTGCGCGCCTGCAAAAACTAAAGGCCGGTGAATGCCAGGTCAGCGGTTACCCACGTCCTGCCGACATCGACGTGATGAAGCAAGATCCCAATCTGCGCGTGCTGCAACAAGCGGGTTTCAATCTGGGCTTCCTGGCCTACAACGTAACGCACCCGCCGCTGGACCAACTCAAGGTGCGCCAGGCGCTGGACATGGCGATCGACAAACCAGCAATCATCAAGGCCGTTTACCAGAGCGCCGGACAATTGGCGCAGAACGCATTGCCGCCGGCGCAGTGGTCTTATGACCCAGGCATCAAGGATGCCCCCTACGATCCGACCAAAGCCCGGTTGCTACTAAAAGAAGCAGGGGTTGCACCAGGCACCACCATCAATCTGTGGGCGATGACCGTGCAACGCGCCTCCAACCCCAATGCGCGGATGTCCGCACAAATGATCCAACAGGATTGGGCCAAGGTCGGCATCAAAGCCAACATCGTCAGCTATGAGTGGGGCGAGTACATCAAACGCGCTAAAAATGGCGAACACGACGCAATGATTTACGGCTGGACCGGCGATAACGGCGACCCGGATAACTGGCTCGGCGTGCTCTACAGTTGTGCCGCGGTCAAGGGCAGCAACTATGCCAAATGGTGTAACCCGGCCTACGACAAACTGGTGCAGCAAGCCAAGGTCAGCAATGATCGCGAGCAGCGTATCAAGTGGTATCAACAGGCGCAGAAAATCCTTAAGGAACAGGTACCTATAACGCCTATTGCGAACTCGACGGTTTTCCAGCCCCTGCGCAAGGAAGTGCGCGACTTCAAGATCAGCCCGTTTGGACTGACGCCCTTCTACGGCGTGAGTCTAGATAAGTAACATCAACGCCCCAACCGAGTGCGCTAGACGCCTCGGCTGGGCTTTTTTGGTGCGCACATTGCACCGAAAAAAACCATCAAATCGACGCATTTATGGCAAAACTTTCATAATTGCGACATTCCTGTACGTTCGTACCACTGTTTACCGCTCGTAACCGTTCAGCATCTTGCATTGGGTATGGCGCCTGCATAAGTATCCGCAGGCCGACTCACGAGGTCGCCCTCACCACCAAAAATGACAACAAATCATGAGGCCAACATGCTTAAACACGCAGTCCTTCCGTTATTAGTGAGCGCTGGCCTTATGGCCGCAGCCCCCGTAGCCCTGGCGGCAACTAACCTGGTGTTCTGCTCCGAAGGGAGCCCGGCCGGTTTCGACCCAGGCCAGTACACCACCGGAACAGACTTCGATGCCTCGGCCGAAACCATGTTCAACCGTCTGAGCCAGTTCGAGCGTGGCGGCACCGCCGTCGTTCCTGGCCTGGCCACCAGCTGGGATGTGTCGCCGGACGGCCTGACGTATACCTTCCACCTGCGCGAAGGCGTCAAGTTCCACACCACCCCGTACTTCAAGCCTACTCGTGAATTCTCGGCTGACGACGTACTGTTCACCTTCAACCGGATGATCAACAAAGACGATCCGTTCCGTAAGGCCTACCCCACCGAGTTCCCGTACTTCACGGACATGGGGATGGACACCAACATCAAGAACATCGAGAAAGTCGATGATCACACCGTCAAGTTCACCCTTGGCACCGTGGACGCGGCTTTCATCCAGAACCTGGCCATGAGCTTTGCTTCGATCCAGTCCGCTGAATATGCCGCGCAATTGTTGAAGGAAGGCAAACCCGCCGACATCAACCAGAAGCCGGTCGGCACTGGCCCGTTCGTGTTCAAGAGCTACCAGAAAGATTCGAACATTCGTTACACCGGCAACAAGGACTACTGGAAACCTGAAGACGTGAAGATCGACAACCTGATCTTCGCCATCACCACTGACCCGTCGGTGCGTATCCAGAAGCTCAAGAAAAACGAATGCCAGATCACTCTGTTCCCACGTCCGGCCGACCTAAAGGCGCTGGGCGAAGACAAAGACCTGAAGCTGCCGCACCAGGCCGGTTTCAACCTGGGCTATGTGGCCTACAACGTGATGGACAAGGTCAAGGGCAGCGACCAGCCTAACCCGCTGGCTGACCTGCGCGTACGCCAGGCGCTGGACATGGCGGTGAACAAGCAGCAGATCATTGACTCCGTGTACCAGGGCGCCGGCCAACTGGCCGTCAACGCCATGCCGCCGACCCAATGGTCCTACGACACCAGCATCAAGGACGCTAAGTACGACCCAGAGAAAGCCAAGGCGCTGCTCAAGGAAGCCGGCGTCAAGGAAGGTACCGAAATCGTCCTGTGGGCCATGCCGGTTCAGCGTCCGTACAACCCGAACGCCAAGCTGATGGCTGAGATGCTGCAGAACGACTGGTCCAAGATCGGCCTGAAGGTCAAGATCACCAGCTACGAATGGGGCGAGTACATCAAGCGTTCCAAAGGCGGCGAGAACCAGGCCATGATCATTGGCTGGAGCGGCGACAATGGTGACCCGGACAACTGGCTGAACGTGCTGTTCGGCTGCGACTCGCTGTCGGGCAACAACTTCTCCAAGTGGTGCGACAAGAAATTCGACGGCATCGTGAAAGAAGCCAAGGCCACATCGGATGTCGCCAAACGCACCGAGCTGTACAAGCAGGCGCAACATATCCTCAAAGATGCAGTCCCGATGACACCTATCGCGCACTCGACGGTGTATCAACCCATGCGTAATACCGTACAGGACTTCAAGATCAGCCCATTTGGCTTGAACTCCTTCTACGGCGTTAGCGTAAGCGGCAAGTAAGGATCAATAACGGCGACGTTTCACAACGTCGCCGTTATTCCATCCGCCAGGGCCATAGGAAACAGACCACATTTGTAAGCGTTGCCGTCCTACAGCAACGAACTGCGCCTTGTGTCTCCGTTACCTACAAGTCCAGTCAGAATTGGCGCATTTACTGCAAGGTCCGCGTCCCATAACGTCGTAGGACAGCAGAGGCATCACTCTGGGAAATGGCACTTGCTGTGCGTGGGATCAGTGATGTCTTCCTGGCCATGGCCAGCGGGAGGGTTGCTGTTGATAACTACAAACAAGGATCGGGATCGTCATGCGCCATACCACTGTTCTATCCGCGATGTTTGCCACCAGCCTGCTGGCCGTGGCCACGATGGGCCAGGCCGCCGAAAAGAAGAGCCTGGTGTTCTGCTCCGAAGGCAGCCCGGCAGGGTTTGACACTGCGCAATACACCACGGCCACCGACAACGATGCGGCAGAGCCTTTGTACAATCGCCTGGTTGAATTCGAAAAAGGCGCGACCGACGTAGTACCTGGGCTGGCGACCAAATGGGATATTTCGCCAGATGGCCTGACCTACACCTTCCACCTGCGTGAGGGGGTGAAGTTCCACAGCAACAAGGAATTCAAGCCGACGCGCGACTTCAACGCCGACGACGTGCTGTTCACCTTCAACCGCATGCTTGACCCCGAGCATCCATTCCGCAAGGCCTACCCTACCGAGTTTCCGTACTTCAACGGGATGAGCCTGAACAAGAATATCGCCAAGGTCGAAAAAACCGACCCGCACACGGTGGTGATGACCTTGAACACGGTCGATGCCGCGTTCGTACAGAACATCGCCATGAGTTTCGCTGCAATCCTGTCCGCCGAATACGCCGAGCAGTTGCTCAAGCAAGGCAAGCCCAGCGACATCAACCAGAAGCCGATCGGCACTGGCCCATTTGTGTTCCAGCGTTACCAGAAAGACTCGCAGATACGTTACGTGGGCAACAAACAGTACTGGGACCCGAGCCGCGTCAAGCTGGACCAACTGATCTTCGCCATCAACACCGACGCCTCGGTACGGGTGCAGAAGCTCAAGGCCGGCGAATGCCAGGTCACCCTGCATCCGCGCCCCGCCGATGTAGACGCGCTGAAGGCCGACCCGAACCTGCAACTGCTGACCAAGCCTGGCTTCAACCTCGGCTACATCGCCTACAACGTGCGCCACAAGCCGTTCGACCAGCTTGAAGTGCGCCAGGCGCTGGACATGGCGGTGAACAAGCAGAGCATCCTCAACGCTGTGTACCAGGGCGCAGGGCAACTGGCGGTCAACGCCATGCCGCCGACACAGTGGTCCTACGACGACAGCATCAAGGACGCCGCCTACAACCCGGAAAAAGCCAAGGAGCTGCTCAAGGCCGCCGGCGTCAAGGAAGGCACCGAGATCACCCTGTGGGCGATGCCGGTACAACGTCCGTACAACCCCAACGCCAAGCTGATGGCCGAGATGCTGCAGAACGATTGGGCCAAGATCGGCCTGAAAGTCAAAATCGTCAGCTACGAATGGGGCGAGTACATCAAGCGCACCAAGAACGGTGAGCATGATGTCAGCCTGATTGGCTGGACCGGCGACAACGGTGATCCGGACAACTGGTTGGGCACCCTCTACAGCTGCGACGCCATCGGCGGGAACAACTACTCCATGTGGTGTGACCCGGCGTACGACAAGCTGATCAAGCAAGCCAAGGTCGTGACCGACCGCGAACAAAGGACTGTTCTATACAAACAGGCGCAGCAACTGCTCAAGCAGCAGGTGCCGATCACGCCAGTCGCCCACTCGACGGTCAACCAGCCGTTAAGCGCCAAAGTCGAAGGTTTCAAGGTGAGCCCCTTCGGCCGCAACGTGTTCTCGGGCGTCAGCATTACCCCATAAGAAAATAACCGGATTGCGGGGAGCGAAGTTCGCTTCCCGGCAAACGCGCAGGCTTTTGTTGGGAAAATTCCTACGCCAAACGTTTGCACAGGCTTGAACGAGTTCCACACCCAATAGCCGGTTCACCTAAAAAGACCGGCATTAAAAAAGAGAACCAAAGGAGCTTCACCCATGAAACTGAGCAGCAAAGCGCTTCTGGCCCTGGCCATCAGCAGCATCACGGCAACCGCCTACGCTGAAACGCAAAGCCAGGACTTCGTTCCTACCACGTTGGCCGGCACCAGCGCCCAAAGCGAGGCTAAAGGCTTCGTTGAAGACTTCAGCCTTGGCGGCACCACACGTAACTGGTACTCCCATGAAAGCAAATACCGTGGGGGCACCTTCGCGTACCAGAAGCATGGCCAGACCCTGACCGACCGTAACCGTACCAACTGGGTACAGGGCACCATCCTCAAAGCCAGCTCGGGTTTCACCCAGGGCACCGTCGGCGTCAAGACCGAAGTAGCGGTTTACAACGCTCTGGTACTGGACCGCAGCAAGCGTGATATCAAGGGCGGCTCCAACCGTACCCTGGCGGACTCCAACGGTGACGCCGTAGACCAGTGGAGCAAACTGGGCCTGGCCAACGTGCAGTTCCGCGTGTCCAACACCACCTTGACCGCCGGTCGCCAGAACTTCAGCAGCGGCATCGTCGACACCATCGGCAACCGTGCCCTGCCTTCAAGCTTCCAGGGTGTGAGCTTCAACAGCGAAGAGTTCAGCAACCTGTCGTTCCAGGGCGGCGTGTTTGACCGCGTTTCGCCACGTAGCGAACAGAGCCTGTCGAAATTCCGCTCCGAATACACCAACAGCGCAAAGGTTGAAACCGACAAGGTCTATACCCTGGGCGCCAACTACCAGCCATTCAAGAGCCTGAAGACCAGCTTCTTCGGCGCCAACGTCAAGGATTTCTGGAACCAGTACTACTTCGGCGCTACCCATGAACTGGGTGACAGCCAGCAACTGGCGCTGACCACCGGTTTCAACTACTACAAGACCGTCGATGAAGGCAAAAAGCTGATGGGGGATATCGACAACGATACCTACTCCCTGTCTTTTGGCCTGACTCACCAGGCCCACAGCCTGACCTTCGCCTACCAGGCCGTGAACGGTAACGAGTACTTCGACTACCTGCACGAAACCAACGGTATCTACCTGGCCAACTCCCTGACGTCCGACTTCAACGGCCCGAACGAGAAATCGTTCCAGATCGCCTACGCCATCAATATGGCCGAATACGGCGTGCCAGGCCTTAAGTTCAACGCCTACTCCGCTCGCGGCTGGGGCATCGACGGCACCCACTACACCGGTAACCGCGGTGTAGTCGGCAAAGGTTACGACGGCATCCAGTCCCAGGACGGCGAGAAGCACCAGGAATACGGTATCGGCGCTTCCTACGCGGTCCAGAGCGGCCCGCTCAAGGCCACCGCAATTCGTGCCACCTACGTTGAACACCGTGGCAGCGAGTTCCAATCCGACGGCAGCATCAAAGAGTTCCGTCTGGTCACCACCATCCCATTCAACATCCTTTAATTAGCGCCAGGCAGGCGGCGGACTCAGGACGAGTTCGCCGTCTACGCTTTTCTGGTTCCATCGATTGCAGAGGGCTCTGAATGAAAATGCTCCCGCTACAAGCCGCCATGGCTGCCGCGCTGTTGAGCGTGGCGATCGGCGTTTCGGCCAAACCGCTGGTGGTGTGCACCGAAGCCAGCCCGGAAGGTTTCGACCCGGTCCTGTACACCACCGCCGTGACCGCCGATGCCGCCGCTGAAACCATGTTCAACCGTCTGGTGGATTTCAAGCCCGGCACCACCGAAGTGGTTCCCGCCCTGGCTAAAGACCTGCCGGAAATCAGCGCCGATGGCCTGACCTACACCTTCCACCTGCGTGACGACATCAAGTTCCACACCACCGACTATTTCAAACCCACGCGCAACCTGAACGCCGACGATGTGCTTTGGAGCTTCCAGCGCCAGCTGGACCCGAATCATCCATGGCATAAAAAGTCCCTCGTGGGTTACCCGTACTTCGAAAGCATGGGGTTCAAGGAACTGCTCAAGAGCGTAGAGAAGATCGACGATCATACTGTCGTCTTTACCCTGACCCGTCCTGAAGCTCCGTTCCTGGCTGACCTGGGCATGGCGTTCTCTTCAATCCATTCGAAGGAATACGCCGACCAGTTGCTCAAATCCGGCAAGACCGAAGACCTCAATGCCAAGCCCATCGGCACTGGTCCGTTCATCTTCACCCGTTATCAGAAAGACGCCCAGGCACGCTTCAAGGCCAACCCCGACTACTTCCGCGGCAAACCGGCGGTCGATCCGCTGATTCTGGCTATTACCGTCGATAACAACGTGCGCCTGCAGAAGCTCAAGGCCAACGAATGTCAGATCGCGTTGTTCCCCAAGCCGGATGACATCCCAAGCATCAAGAAAGACCCGAACCTGAAAGTCGATGAACTGGCGGCGATGACCACCAGCTACACCGCATTGAACACCACCCGCAAATACATGAGCGATGCGCGGGTACGCCACGCTATCAACATCGCGTTCGACAAGGCCGGCTATACCGAAGCGCTGTTCGGAAAAGGCAATGCAGTCGTGGGCACCGGCCCTTATCCACCGACATTGCTGGGTTTCAGTGAAAAGCTGAAAAACCCAGCACGCGACCTGGACAAGGCCCGTGCCCTGCTCAAGGAAGCCGGCGTGCCGGAAGGCACCGAATTCACACTGTTCACCCGTAACGGCGGCGGCCCGACCAACCCCAACCCGATGCTCGGCGCCCAGCGTATGCAAGCAGACCTGGCCCAGATTGGCTTGAAGATCAATATCAAGGTCATGGAATGGGGCGAGATGCTCAAGCGTGCCAAAAACGGCGAGCACGATATGGTTTCGGCGGGCTGGGTCGGTGATAACGGCGACCCGGATAACTTCCTGACGCCAAACCTGAGTTGCGATGCAGCCAAAAACGGCGAAAACTACGCCCGCTGGTGTAACAAAGAGTTTCAGGACTTGATCGACAAAGCCCGTGCAATCGCGGAACCGGCCGAACGGGCCGCGCTCTATGAACAAGCACAGGATGTGTTCGAGAAAGACCAACCCTGGCTTCCCATGGCTTACCCGAAACTGTTCACCGCCCTGCGCAAGAACGTAGAAGGCTTCACCCAAAGCCCTCTGGGTACAAATAACTTCGCCACCACCCAGGTGAAGTAATAAGAAAAACGCTCGGCACCGTCGACATTGACGGTGCCGAACCTGCCTAACCGGCTGATTGAGGTACACACCAAGATGTTTAGTTTTATTGCCCGCCGATTGGGGTTATTGATCCCCACGTTCTTCGGCATCACGTTGCTGACCTTTGCGTTGATTCGCATGATTCCAGGCGACCCCGTAGAAGTCATGATGGGCGAGCGGCGGGTTGACCCCGAAATGCACGCCCAGGCAATGGAGCGCCTTGGCCTTAACAAGCCGCTGTATGCGCAATACCTGGATTACGTCGGCAAGCTCGCCCAGGGCGACCTTGGCGAATCGCTGCGCACCCGCACCAGCGTGTGGACCGAGTTCACCGCCCTTTTCCCGGCGACCCTGGAACTGTCCATGGCCGCCCTGTTGTTCGCCGGTATCCTGGGCCTGTTGGCCGGGGTGATCGCGGCACTCAAACGAGGATCCCTGTTCGACCATGGGGTGATGGGCATCTCCCTGGCGGGCTATTCGATGCCGATCTTCTGGTGGGGCCTGATCCTGATCATGTTCTTCTCGGTAAGCCTGGGCTGGACCCCGGTATCCGGGCGTATCGACCTGCTCTACGACATCGAGCCGCGCACCGGTTTCATGTTGATCGACACCCTGCTGGCCGACGAGCCGGACGCGTTCTGGGACGCCCTGCACCACCTGATCCTGCCGGCTATCGTGCTGGGCACCATCCCGCTGGCGGTGATCGCACGGATGACCCGCTCATCGATGCTTGAAGTACTGCGCGAGGACTACATCCGCACCGCCAAGGCCAAGGGCCTGTCGCCGGCGCGCGTGGTATTCGTGCACGGCCTGCGCAACGCGCTGATCCCGGTACTGACCGTGGTCGGCCTGCAAGTCGGCACGCTGCTGGCCGGTGCGGTACTGACCGAAACCATCTTCTCGTGGCCCGGCATCGGCAAATGGCTGATCGAAGCCATTGGCGCGCGGGACTACCCGGTGGTGCAAAACGGCATTCTGCTGATCGCCTGCCTGGTGATCCTGGTGAACTTCGTGGTGGATATCCTCTACGGCTTCGCCAACCCACGCATCCGTCACCAGCGCTGAGATCATGACCATGACTACCTCTACTCCAGTGTCAGCAGTCGATCAGAGCCTGCTGTACCCGTCCCCGTACAAAGAATTCTGGCAAGCCTTCTCCAAGAACAAAGGCGCGGTTGCCGGCCTGCTGTTCATGTTGCTAATCGTGTTCTGCGCGATCTTCGCCCCCTGGGTTGCCCCGCATAACCCCAGCGAGCAATACCGCGACTTCCTGCTGACCCCACCGGCGTGGCTGGAGGGCGGGCAGATGCAGTTCCTGCTCGGCACCGACGAACTGGGGCGTGACTTGCTCTCGCGCCTGATCCAGGGTTCGCGCCTGTCATTGCTGATCGGCTTGTCGTCGGTGGTGATGTCGCTGATCCCGGGCATCCTGCTGGGCCTGTTCGCCGGTTTTTTCCCGCGTTTGCTCGGCCCGACCATCATGCGTCTGATGGACATCATGCTGGCCCTGCCGTCGCTGCTGCTGGCCGTGGCGATTGTCGCCATCCTCGGCCCTGGCCTGATCAACACCGTGATCGCCATCGCTATCGTGTCGCTGCCGTCCTACGTGCGCCTGACCCGCGCCGCGGTAATGGGCGAACTGAACCGCGACTACGTGACCGCCGCCCGCCTTGCCGGCGCCGGCCTGCCACGCCTGATGTTCATCACCGTGCTGCCTAACTGCATGGCGCCGCTGATCGTACAAGCGACCTTGAGCTTTTCCTCGGCGATTCTCGATGCCGCGGCCCTGGGCTTCCTCGGCCTTGGCGTACAACCGCCAACCCCTGAGTGGGGCACCATGCTGGCTTCGGCCCGTGACTACATCGAACGCGCCTGGTGGGTCGTGAGCCTGCCTGGCTTGACCATTTTGCTCAGCGTGCTGGCAATCAACTTGATGGGTGACGGCCTGCGCGATGCGCTGGACCCGAAACTCAAGAACGCCGCCTGAGGAGATTCCCATGTCACTGTTAGAAATCAAGAATCTCAACGTGCGCTTCGGCGACAAGACCGCCGTACCGGTGGTCGACGGCCTCGACCTGTCGGTCGACAAAGGCGAAGTACTGGCGATCGTTGGCGAGTCGGGCTCGGGTAAATCCGTGACCATGATGGCGCTGATGGGCCTGATCGAGCATCCCGGCATCGTTACCGCCGATGCGCTGAACTTCGACGGCAAGGACATGCTCAAGCTGAGCAACCGCCAGCGCCGCCAGATCGTCGGCAAAGACCTGGCAATGGTGTTCCAGGACCCGATGACCGCGCTGAACCCCAGCTACACCGTGGGCTTCCAGATCGAAGAAGTGCTGCGCCTGCATTTGAAAATGTCCGGCAAGCAAGCACGCAAACGCGCCATCGAACTGCTGGAAAAGGTCGAGATCCCAGGCGCTGCCAGCCGTATGGATGCCTACCCGCACCAATTGTCCGGCGGTATGAGCCAACGCGTGGCAATCGCCATGGCGATTGCCGGCGAGCCCAAGTTGCTGATCGCCGATGAACCGACCACTGCACTGGACGTGACCATCCAGGCGCAGATCATGGAACTGCTGCTGGCCCTGCAAAAAGAGCAGAACATGGGCCTGGTGCTGATCACTCACGACCTCGCGGTAGTGGCTGAAACCGCCCAGCGCGTATGCGTGATGTACGCAGGCCAAGCGGTGGAAGTCGGCCAGGTGCCGCAACTGTTCGACATTCCGGCGCACCCGTACAGCGAAGCGCTGCTCAAGGCGATCCCGGAGCACAGCCTCGGCGCCACGCGCCTAGCCACGCTGCCGGGCATCGTTCCCGGCCGCTATGACCGTCCGCAGGGCTGCTTGCTGTCACCGCGCTGCCCGTATGTCCAGGATTCCTGCCGCGCCCAGCGTCCAAGCCTTGATCCGAAAAGCAACAGCCTCGCCCGCTGCTTCTACCCGCTGAACCAGGAGGTGGCGTAATGGCCGTCGTACTTACCGCCCGCGACCTCACCCGTCACTATGAAGTGTCCCGTGGCCTGTTCAAGGGCCACGCCACCGTGCGTGCTCTCAATGGCGTGTCCTTTGAGCTGGAAGCCGGCAAGACCCTCGCGGTTGTGGGCGAGTCGGGTTGCGGCAAATCCACCCTGGCCCGTGCCCTCACGCTGATTGAAGAGCCGTCTTCGGGCTCCTTGAAAATTGCCGGCCAGGAAGTGGCCGGTGCCGACAAGGCCCAGCGCAAGCAATTGCGTAAAGACGTGCAGATGGTGTTCCAAAGCCCGTATGCGTCGTTGAACCCACGCCAGAAAGTCGGTGATCAACTGGCGGAGCCGTTGCTGATCAACACCAACCTGTCCGCCGCCGAGCGCCGCGAAAAAGTCCAGGCGATGATGAAGCAAGTGGGCCTGCGCCCTGAGCATTATCAGCGCTACCCGCACATGTTCTCCGGTGGTCAGCGCCAACGTATCGCCCTGGCTCGGGCGATGATGCTGCAACCCAAAGTGTTGGTGGCGGACGAACCGACCTCGGCGCTGGACGTGTCGATCCAGGCCCAGGTGCTCAACCTGTTCATGGATTTGCAGCAGGAATTCAACACCGCCTACGTGTTCATCTCCCACAACCTGGCAGTGGTGCAACACGTCGCCGACGACGTGATGGTGATGTACCTCGGCCGCCCGGTGGAAGTAGGCCCCAAGGAAGACATCTACGCCCGCCCGCTGCACCCTTACACCCAGGCGCTGCTGTCGGCCACACCGACCATTCACCCGGATCCGAACAAGCCGAAGATCAAAATCGTCGGCGAACTGCCTAACCCGCTGAACCCGCCACCTGGCTGCGCGTTCCACAAGCGCTGCCCGTATGCGACCGAGCGCTGCAGCAGCGAGGAGCCGCTGTTGCGACCATTGGATAATCGGCAGGTGGCTTGCCACTACGCGGAGCAATTCGTGGCCTGACGCCTCCCTTGTAGGAACTGCAGCTTCAATGAGTTCCATCGCCCTTCCCGCCAGATTGCGCATCAGTCTGGCCGGAGGGGCTTTTTTTTGCGCATTTGTAGCAAAGAAAATACAGATGGACCTGCGCCTTTCAATGCCTCCGGCCTTGAAAACATTGCGCCAGAGCCCTCTGGAAAGTGTATAGATTGTAAATGAAATTTACTTTTGTTTGAGAATCAATACCATCAAGGCGCAAAGAGGGCGCTGGATACTGGCTGCCAAGCCACGGTTGGCTACGCGAAAAATTCAGACGCCTCTCGTTCAATCGCCCCTCGTAAAGGACTTTGTGGACATGTCGTCTCAATTCAGGCTCAGCCATCTATCGCTGGCGTTTATCGCTACCCTCTCGTCTCCCGCGCTGCTGGCGGAGAGTGTGGAAAAAGAGCGCGATAAAGTGCCGATCCAGGCAACGGACCTGCCTGTAGATGGCACCTCCCAAGCCTTGGTGTTGGGCGAGACGCGCGTGCTGGGCACCGCTGCCGAAGAACTCAAGCAAGCGCCCGGCGTGTCGATCATCACCGCCGAAGACATCAAGAAACGCCCACCCAGCAACGACCTGTCGGAGATCATCCGCCGCGAGCCAGGCGTCAACCTGACCGGCAACAGTTCCAGCGGCAGCCGTGGCAATAACCGTCAGATCGACCTACGCGGAATGGGCCCGGAAAACACCCTGATCCTGATCGATGGCAAACCCTCCACCTCACGCAACGCCGTGCGTTATGGCTGGAGCGGTGACCGTGATACCCGTGGCGAAACCAACTGGGTGCCGGCCGAAGAAGTCGAGCGCATCGAAATCCTGCGCGGCCCGGCCGCCGCTCGTTATGGCTCCGGGGCCATGGGCGGGGTGATCAACATCATCACCAAACGCCCGACCGATCAATTGCACGGTTCGCTGACCGCCTACACCGCCTTCCCCGAAAACGATGCCGAAGGCGCGAGCAAGCGCACCAACTTCAACCTCAGCGGCCCGTTGACCGACACTCTGGCATTCCGCGTCTATGGCGGCCTGAACAAGACCGACGCCGATGACGCCGACATCAACCGCGCAGCTCAAGCGACGCCTGATTCTTTGGTCGCTGGCCGCGAGGGCGTGCGCAATAAAGACGTCAATGGCTTGCTGAGCTGGCAATTCACCCCCGAGCAAACACTCGACCTGGAAGCCAGCTACAGCCGCCAGGGTAATATTTTTGCCGGCGATACCATGCTCAACGGCGGTGGCGCATTCGTTGAAAGCCTGGTGGGCAAGGAAACCAGCGTGATTCAACGCAGCAGCTTCTCGGCCACGCACCGCGGCGAATTTGACTGGGGTTCGACCCTGGCCTCGCTGACCCACGACCTGACCCGCAATGAGCGTCTCAACGAAGGCCTGGCCGGATCCGGCGAGGGCGCGCCTTCGGCCAGCGCCGGGCGTTTCGAATCACGCCTGCGTAACACCCGGGCCACCGCCGAGGTCAACCTGCCCCTGAGCTTCGGTGCCGAACAGGTCCTGACCCTGGGCAGCGAATACCTCTAAGAGTCGATGAACGATCCAGGCTCGTTGCGCCCGCAAACTTATGACCCGGGCACCGGCGGCGTCCCCGCCATCCCCGGCGTCAGCCGCAACAGCACCAAGACCACCGCATCGAGCTATGCCTTGTTTGCCGAGGACAACATCGAACTGGGCAGCAAGACCATCATCACCCCTGGCCTGCGCTACGACGACCATGAAGAATTCGGCGGCAACTGGAGCCCCAGCTTCAACGCCTCGCACCAGTTGACCGATGAACTGAGCCTCAAGGGCGGTATCGCCCGTGCCTACAAGACCCCCAACCTGTACCAGTCCAACCCGAACTACTTGCTGTACAGCCGTGGCAATGGCTGCAACGCCAGCGAAGCCAATATGGGCGGTTGTTACCTGGTGGGTAATCGCGACCTGAAGCCGGAAATCAGCGTCAACAAGGAAATCGGCCTGGCCTTCGACAAGGGTACCTGGCGTACCAGCGCGACGTACTTCCGTAATGACTACAAGAACAAGATCAATGCCAGTAACGAGACGGCTTTCCGCCTGGGCAATGGTCGCCGCGTACTGGAGTGGGAAAACAGCGGGCCCGCGTTGGTCCAGGGGGTTGAAGGCAACCTGTTCGTAAGCCTGCGCAGCGATCTGGACTGGAACACCAACCTGACCTACATGATCGACTCCAAGGACAAAGACACCGGCGAGCCGTTGAGCATCATCCCCAAGTACACCGTCAACACCACGCTGGACTGGCAAGCCACCGACAAGCTGTCCTTCCAGGTCAGCGGCACCTACTACGGCAAGCAGGAAGCGCCGACACTCAACTCACGCAGTGCCAACAGCTATGACCGCAGCGCCCAGCAGGATGTCGACCCGTATGGGCTGATGGGACTGAGCAGTGGTTATGAGTTCAGCAAAAACTTGAGCGTGCGTGTCGGTATCAACAACCTGCTGGACAAGCGCCTGTCGCGCAAAGGCAATGCCGAGGATGCCGGTGCACAGACCTATAACGAGCCGGGCCGGGCTTATTTCGCGTCGGTGACCACCTCGTTCTAAGTCACCGCCGGAGGTCTGAAAAGCGCCTTCCGCCAGCTATAGCCTGACGGGAGGCGCGTTCTTTTCAGCAAGCCTTACGTCTGGCTGTCGCCTTCATCTGCGTCGTCGCTGTCAGGCTCGTCGGTAGTCGAGTCATCATCACCCTCGCTGCCGCCCTGGCCTTGATCGCCTGGTTCGGCTTCGGACTTGGCCAACTGCAAGTCCGATGCCTGGCCACTCGTCACCACCCCTACGCTCTGCACCGGGTTATGCGCCCAGGCCGTCGACATCCCCAACGACAACAGCACCAGCACCTTCATCAACAGCACTACGCGTTGAAAAATACTCATGGTTGATTCCGTCCAGTCAGTAAATAAGACCCGCACGGCAGTCATTAACTGCCACCAGCGTTTACGCTAGTCGCGATGCCGGATTACCGCCAATCTCCAGCCTTTTGGAGATCAAAATGTGGGAGGGGCTTGCTCCCGATTGCGGAGTGTCAGAGCCCAATACACTGGCTGACACACCGCTATCGGGGGCAAGCCCCCTCCCACATTCTCTGAAACGCTCAGACCTTAGTGGTGTTCGCGGGTCGCGCGGAATTTCACATCCGGCCAGCGCTCTTCCATCAACGCCAGGTTGACCCGGGTCGGCGCCAGGTAGGTCAGGTGACCACCGCCGTCGACCGCGAGGTTTTCCACCGCCTTGTTGGAGAACTCTTCCAGCTTCTTCTTATCGCTGCACTCGATCCAGCGCGCCGAATACACGGTGATCGGCTCGTAGGAGCACTCCACTTTGTATTCCTCTTTCAAGCGACTGGCGACCACGTCGAACTGCAGCACACCCACGGCGCCGAGGATGATGTCGTTGCTGCGCTCGGGGAAGAACACTTGGGTGGCACCTTCTTCGGCCAATTGCTGCAAGCCTTGGCGCAGTTGCTTGGACTTGAGCGGGTCGCGCAGGCGCACGCGGCGGAACAGTTCCGGGGCGAAGTGCGGGATACCGGTAAAGCCCAGCGCTTCGCCTTCGGTGAAGGTGTCACCGATCTGGATGGTGCCGTGGTTGTGCAGGCCGATGATGTCGCCGGCGTAGGCTTCTTCGAGCTGTTCACGCTCGGAGGAGAAGAACGTCAGGGCGTCGCCGATGCGCACGTCCTTACCGGTACGCACGTGGCGCATCTTCATGCCTTTTTCGTATTTGCCGGAGCAGATGCGCATGAAGGCAATACGGTCACGGTGTTTCGGGTCCATGTTCGCCTGGATCTTGAACACGAAGCCGGTGAATTTCTCTTCCACCGGTTCCACGGTACGCTCGTTGGCGACACGGGCCAGCGGGCGTGGGGCCCAATCCACTACCGCGTCGAGCACGTGGTCGACGCCGAAGTTGCCCAAGGCGGTACCGAAGAACACCGGGGTCAACTGGCCGTCGAGGAATTCCTGCTGGTTGAATTCGTGGCAGGCGCCCTGCACCAGTTCCAGCTGGTCGACGAAACGGTCGTACTCGTCACCCAGATGGGCGCGGGCTTCGTCGGAGTCGAGCTTTTCGATGATCTTGGTTTCGGTACGTTCGTGACCATGGCCGGCGGTGTAGACAATGATGTAGTCGTCGGCCAGGTGGTACACGCCCTTGAAGTCGCGATAGCAACCAATCGGCCAGGTAATTGGCGCGGCCTTGATCTTCAGGACGGCTTCGATTTCATCCAGCAACTCGATCGGGTCGCGGATATCACGGTCGAGTTTGTTGATGAAGCTGACGATCGGCGTGTCACGCAGGCGGCAAACGTCCATCAGCGCAATGGTGCGTGGCTCGACACCCTTACCGCCGTCGAGGACCATCAGCGCCGAGTCCACCGCGGTCAGAGTGCGGTAGGTATCTTCGGAGAAGTCTTCGTGGCCCGGGGTGTCGAGCAGGTTGACCATGTGGTCGCGATACGGGAATTGCATGACCGACGTGGTAATGGAAATACCCCGTTGTTTTTCCATCTCCATCCAGTCGGATGTGGCATGGCGGTCGGATTTGCGCGATTTCACCGTGCCGGCTACCGCGATCGCCTTGCCCATCAGCAACAGCTTTTCGGTGATGGTGGTTTTACCGGCATCGGGGTGGGAAATAATGGCGAAAGTGCGGCGTTTCGCGACTTCGGCGGCCTGGTGGGTCATGGGAAATCGCCTGGCAGGTGAGTCAAAAAAGGGCGGCGAGTATAGCGCAAACGAGGGGGTACGGACCACCGTTGAGCCCATTGGGGGTGGCTAAATGCGCCCAAGTGTGGAACCTTTTAAAAGGTCGAGACGTCCACTCCCCTGCTACCGCACTCGGAACAGGGGCTGAAATATCAGCAAGTTAGCCTGACGAGGCTGCGCTCATGGCTTGATCGCATACTGCATTGCCAGTATCGGCGAGCTGCTTTTCGCGAACCTATTCGCCGACAGCCAGGAATGGCATTGCCGCCGGAGAATGTGTTCGCCGACAAAAGAAAAAAAGGAGTCCGCCTGTGGCTATTCGCTATGGCAAAGGGCTGATAGGAGGCGCGGTTGTCGTCGCGCTCCTGGCCCTGCTGGTCCACTGGATCGGCATCAACACGATCGAACTGTACCGCGACGATTTGTTGTTTTACCTGCAAGCTCACCTGATTCTTGTCCTAGTCTCCATGCTGGCAGCCCTGATTGTGGGCATCCCCGCTGGTATCCTGCTCAGCCGACCCAACATGGTCGGGCGTGCAGAACGTTTCATGCAGATCTTCAACATCGGCAACACCGTCCCTCCCCTGGCCGTACTGGCCATCGCCCTCGGCGTCCTCGGCATCGGCAGCGGCCCGGCCATCTTCGCGCTGTTTCTCGCTTCCCTCCTGCCCATCGTGCGTAACACCTACGAAGGCTTGAAAAACGTCCAGGGTTCCCTCAAGGAAGCCGCCACCGGCATCGGCATGACGCCGCGCCAGGTGCTGTTTCGCGTGGAACTGCCCAACGCCGTGCCGATCATCATCGGCGGTGTACGTGTGGCCCTGGCGATCAACGTCGGCACCGCGCCACTGGCGTTCCTGATTGGTGCCAACAGCCTGGGCAGCCTGATCTTCCCCGGCATTGCCCTGAACAACCAGCCGCAACTGCTGCTCGGCGCTGCATGCACCGCGCTGCTGGCATTGCTGCTTGACGGCCTGGTGACCATGGCCAGCCGCCTCTGGCTGGAACGCGGGTTGCGCCCGTCTTAACGCCAGGAAAGGAATCGACATGAAAAAACTAAGCTTGATATTAGGCTGCGTCCTGCTGTTTGCAGGTATTGCGCAAGCCGCTGAAAAACCGGTGATTCGCATTGGCGCCCGGGTGTTCACCGAGCAGACCCTGCTCGCCGAAATCACCTCCCAGTACCTGCGCACCAAGGGTTACGACGCCCGTGTGACGGGTGGCCTGGGCAGCAACCTGGCACGCAGTGCCCAGGAAAGCGGGCAACTGGATCTGATCTGGGAATACACCGGCGTATCGCTGGTGGCCTATAACCACATCGACGAGAAGCTCGACAGCGAACAGTCCTACGCCCGGGTGAAAGAACTCGACGCGAAAAAAGGCTTGGTCTGGCTCTCGCCGTCGAAATTCAGCAACACCTACGCGCTGGCACTGCCGGAAAACGTGGCCAAGGAATTTCCGCAGATCAACAGCATCAGCGACCTGACCAAAGCCCTGGCCGAGGACACCAAGGAAAACCGCCTGGTGGCCCTCGACACCGAGTTCGCCAACCGTTCCGACGGCATGGGCGGCATGGTCAAGTTGTATGACATGAACCTCACGCGCAAAAACACCCGGCAGATGGACGCTGGCCTGGTCTACACCGCCCTGCGTAATGGCCAGGTGTTTGCCGGTCTGGTCTACACCACCGATGGCCGCCTGAACGCGTTCAAATTGAAGCTGCTGGCCGACGACAAGCATTACTTCCCGGACTACACCGCAGCTCCGGTGATCCGTCAGGAATATCTCGACCAGCATCCTCAATTGGCCGCAGAGCTCAAGCCCTTGGCCGAGCTGTTCGACGACGCAACCATGCGCGAGCTGAATGCGCGGGTCGACGTCGACCACGAAAGCCCGTCCGCTGTCGCCGCCGATTTCCTGCGCCAACATCCGATCAACTAAGAAGGAGAAGACATGGAATTTTTGAACGCCTTTTCCCATCTTGATTGGGCCCAAGTCCTGCACCTGACCTGGCAGCACATCACCCTGGTCGGCATCGCCGTGATCCTCGCGATCTTTATCGGCGTGCCCCTGGGTATTCTGATGACGCGCTTCCCAACCCTCGCAGGCCCCTTGCAAGCCAGCGCCACGGTGTTGCTGACCGTGCCATCCATTGCGCTGTTCGGGCTGCTGTTGCCGTTCTACTCCAAGTTCGGCCAGGGCCTGGGGCCGATGCCGGCGATCACCGCCGTGTTCCTGTACTCCCTGCTGCCAATCATGCGTAACACCTACCTGGCCCTCACCGGCGTTGAGCCAGGCATTCGCGAGGCCGCCAAAGGCATCGGCATGACCTTCGGCCAGCGCCTGCGCATGGTCGAACTGCCGATTGCCGTGCCGGTGATCCTCGCTGGCGTGCGCACCGCCGTCGTGATGAATATCGGTGTGATGACCATCGCCGCCACCATCGGTGCCGGTGGCCTGGGTGTACTTATTCTGGCTTCCATCAGCCGCAGCGATATGTCGATGCTGATTGTCGGCGCCGTGCTGGTCAGTCTCCTGGCCATCTTCGCCGACCTGCTTCTGCAATGGCTGCAACGCTCGCTGACTCCAAAAGGATTGCTCAAATGATCGAACTTCAAAACCTGTCCAAGACTTTTCAAAGCAACGGCAAGACTGTCACCGCCGTCAACGATGTAAGCCTGACCGTCAACGAAGGCGAAATTTGCGTATTCCTGGGGCCCTCGGGCTGCGGCAAGAGCACCACGCTGAAGATGATCAACCGCCTGATCAAGCCCTCCTCGGGCAAGATCCTGATCAACGGTGAAGACACCACTGACCTGGACGAAGTGACCCTGCGTCGCAACATCGGCTACGTGATCCAGCAGATCGGCCTGTTTCCCAACATGACCATCGAGGAAAACATCGTGGTCGTGCCCAAGCTGCTCGGTTGGGACAAGCAAAAATGCCACGACCGCGCCCGCGAACTGATGAGCATGATCAAGCTGGAACCCAAGCAGTACCTGCATCGCTACCCGCGTGAACTGTCCGGTGGCCAGCAACAGCGTATCGGCGTGATCCGTGCGCTGGCGGCCGATGCGCCGCTGTTGCTGATGGATGAGCCGTTCGGCGCGGTCGACCCGATCAACCGCGAGATGATCCAGAACGAGTTCTTCGAGATGCAGCGCGCGCTGAACAAGACCGTGATCATGGTCAGCCACGACATCGACGAAGCCATCAAGCTGGGTGACAAGATCGCCATCTTCCGTGCCGGCAAGCTGCTGCAGATCGACCACCCCGACACGCTGCTGGCACACCCGGCCGATGAGTTCGTGAGCAACTTCGTGGGCCAGGACAGCACGCTCAAGCGCCTGCTATTGGTGAAGGCCGAAGACGCGGCGGACAACGCCCCGTCGGTCAGCCCGGAAACCCCGGTGGCCGATGCGCTGGAGCTGATGGACGAGCACGACCGCCGCTACGTGGTGGTCACCTGTGCCGAGAACAAGGCACTGGGGTATGTGCGCCGTCGCGACTTACACCGTCAGACCGGTACCTGCGGCCAGTACCTGCGCGAGTTCAACGCCACCGCTGCCTACGACGAGCATTTGCGCATCCTGCTGTCGCGCATGTATGAGTTCAACCGCTCGTGGTTGCCGGTGATGGATGCCGAGCGGGTGTTCCTGGGTGAAGTGACTCAGGAGTCGATTGCCGAGTACCTGAGCTCTGGCAAGTCCCGTGGGGGCAAGACCAGTATTGTCTCGCCGGCCGAGACCGCCCTGGCCTGACCTGATACAACAGGGATAAAAATGTGGGAGGGGGCTTGCTCCCGATAGCGGTGAATCAGTGACTGAGAAGTGACTGACACACCGCTATCGGGAGCAAGCCCCCTCCCACATTTGCCCCTCGGTGAGTCAGGGAAATGTCCTCAATTCCCACTCAGCGGGGAACATCAATCCGTCACACCGGTCGGTTACATAAGTAGCTGGACTGGGTCCCGCGACGAACGCGTGCAAAAACGCGACATTTTTAGTTGATCCCACGCCCATCAAGCCCTAAAGTTCGCGCCGAACGTCCATGCTGGAAACGATCCATCCGGCTCAAGTACTGACGACGAGACAGCAAGGCCAAGGGAAGCTTATCCCGTGGCCTTTTTGCTTTCGGCGACATGCCTTGGGAAGTAGGCGAACCAAAGTGGGGATACGGAGGACGTTCATTTGCACCCATTGATCAATACAGTTTGCCCTTAGGAGTTCCCCAGCATGTCGATCAACGTCGAAGATTATTTCGCGCGCGCCACCTTTGACAAAATGAAGGCGTTCGCCGACAAGCAAGAAACCCCGTTCGTGGTGATCGATACCGCGATGATCAGCCAGGCCTACGATGACCTGCGCGCCGGTTTCGAATTCGCCAAAGTGTATTACGCCGTCAAGGCCAACCCGGCCGTGGAGATCATCGACCTGTTGAAAGACAAGGGTTCGAGCTTCGACATCGCCTCGATCTACGAGCTGGACAAGGTCATGGACCGCGGCGTCAGCGCCGACCGTATCAGCTACGGCAACACCATCAAAAAATCCAAGGACATCCGCTACTTCTACGAGAAGGGCGTGCGCCTGTTCTCCACCGACTCCGAAGCCGACCTGCGCAACATCGCCAAGGCCGCGCCGGGCTCGAAAGTGTATGTGCGCATCCTCACCGAAGGCTCGACCACGGCCGACTGGCCTTTGTCGCGCAAATTCGGCTGCCAGACCGACATGGCCATGGACCTGCTGATCCTCGCCCGCGACCTGGGCCTGGTGCCTTACGGCATCTCGTTCCACGTTGGCTCGCAACAGCGCGACATCAGCGTGTGGGACGCGGCCATCGCCAAGGTCAAGGTGATCTTCGAGCGTTTGAAAGAAGAAGACGGCATCGAACTGAAGCTGATCAACATGGGCGGCGGCTTCCCGGCCAACTACATCACCCGCACCAACAGCCTGGAAACCTACGCCGAAGAAATCATCCGCTTCCTCAAGGAAGACTTCGGCGACGACCTGCCGGAAATCATCCTGGAGCCAGGCCGTTCGCTGATCGCCAACGCCGGTATCCTGGTGAGCGAAGTGGTGCTGGTGGCCCGTAAGTCGCGTACCGCCGTCGAGCGTTGGGTGTACACGGATGTGGGCAAGTTCTCCGGCCTGATCGAAACCATGGACGAAGCCATCAAGTTTCCGATCTGGACCGAGAAGAAGGGCGAGATGGAAGAAGTGGTCATTGCCGGCCCAACCTGCGACAGCGCCGACATCATGTACGAGAACTACAAGTACGGCCTACCGCTGAACCTGGCGATTGGTGATCGTTTGTACTGGCTGTCGACCGGTGCGTACACCACCAGCTACAGCGCGATTGAGTTCAATGGGTTCCCACCGTTGAAATCGTTCTACGTGTAAGAACGCCGCATATAAAAAACCCATGACAAGTCATGGGTTTTTTTTGGCTTCAGGAAAAGGTCGCGGCACGCTGTTGATAGGCATTGGCCATGGCGCGAATCTGCGGCTCATTGGCCAGCGCCAACGCCTTGTGCGCCGTTCGCAGGAATTTGAGATTCCCATGCGCCAACGCCTTGCGCAGCCACTCCAGCGCAGCGTCGATTTGGCCTCTGTGCGCCAGCACCGCCGCATAACTGAACTGCCCCCGAAAATCCCCGGCTTCGGCGGAGCGCCGGTACCATTCAACTGCTGCCTCAAGATCCTTGGGGCAATACTGCCCATCTTCCAGATAACGCCCCAACAGATTCATCGACTTGGCGTGGCCCTGCTCTGCCGCCTGGCGATAAAGCGTCAGCGCCTGGGCCTGGTCTTGCACAACGCCACGGCCGGTCGCCAGCAGGTTGGCGTAGTTGTACTGGCCCCAATCCAGGCCGGTCTCTGCTGCCAGCCGGTATTGCCGCGCAGCTGCCGCTTCATCGACGGCGCAACCCCAACCATGCTCCAGGCAACGCCCGGCCATATTGCGCGCCATCACGTGCCCGCCCTGCGCCGCAATCTGGAACCAGCGCAGCGCCAGCGCTTCATCGCGTGCAATACCGCGCCCTTCCAGCAGGATCTGCCCGAGCAACGCCTGGGCATCGACCACGCCTTCCTTGGCTGCGATCAGAATCGCCTGGGCGGCGCGCACCGGGGAATCATCAAGCATGGACTGCAATTGCTCGACGTTGAGCACTTCCTGGCGACGCAATAAAAAGCCCATCTCAGACCTCGACCCAGCGGCGCAGGAGGTTGTGATAGGTGCCGGTGAGCTGGATCAGCGCCGGGTGCTCGGGCACGTCGCGGCTCAGTTGCTGGATGGCGCCGTCCATTTCGAACAGCAAGGTGCGCTGGCTGTCTTCGCGCACCAGGCTTTGGGTCCAGAAGAACGAGGCATAGCGAGCACCACGGGTCACGGCGTTGACTTTATGCAGGCTGGAGCCGGGGTACAGCACCAGATCGCCGGCGGGGAGCTTGACCCGTTGCAGGCCGAAGGTGTCCTGGATCTCCAGTTCGCCGCCGTCGTACTCGTCGGGATCGCTGAAGAACAGCGTGGACGACAGGTCGGTGCGCACGCGCTCGTGGCTGCCTTTGGGCTGGCGCACCGCATTGTCGATATGGAAGTCAAAACTGCCACCTGCGGTATAGCAGTTGATCAGCGGCGGGAAGACTTTGTGCGGCAGCGCCGCCGACATGAACTGCGGGTTGCTCCACAACCGCTCCAGCATGGCTGCGCCGATCTCCTTGGCCAATGGGTGGCCTTCGGGCAATTGCAGGTTGTGCTTGGCTTTGGCGGACTGATGCCCGGCAGTGATTTTGCCATCGGCCCATTCGGCCTCTTCCAGGGCTTGGCGAATGCGCAGCACCTCCTCGCGAGAGAACAGGTCGGGAATGTGCAGCAACATGAGGCAATACCTGCGATCAGAGAGGCGCCAATGGTATTGATTCTTATCCGCCCTGTAAAACCCGGGGACGAACGAGAACGCAAAATCCGTAACGAAAAAGTGTAAAGAATGTAAATTCGATGCGAATAGCAATACCTCTCAATTGATACAAAGTCTTGTTGGCCCTATATTCCGCGGCCTCACATCCTTGGGGAAGGGACACGTCATGTCGCGCACTACGCTAATAACAACCGCCAGTTCACCACGTATGCTGGCCTCGGCCATCGGCGTTGCCCTCAGCGCCAGCTCTGCCGCCCACCTGGCGCAGGCAGCAGAAAACACCGAGCAAAAAGGCGAGCGCAACCCTATCTCCCTCGGCGCCACCAACATTACCGGCCAGGACCAGGACAACACCTCCTATCAGGTGGAAAAAGCCTCGTCGCAGAAATACACCGCGCCGCTGGTGGACACACCGCGTTCGGTCACCGTGGTGCCGCAACAAGTACTCAAGGACACTGCCGCCACGTCGTTGCAGGACGCCTTGCGCACCGTACCGGGCATTACCTTCGGCGCCGGTGAAGGCGGCAACCCCCAAGGCGATCGCCCGTTCATTCGTGGTTTTGATGCCCAAGGCGACACTTACCTGGACGGCGTGCGCGACACCGGCGGCCAGAGCCGCGAGATCTTCGATATCGAGTCCATCGAAGTCAGCAAGGGCCCGAACTCCTCGTTCGGCGGCCGTGGTTCGGCCGGTGGTAGCCTCAACCTGGTGAGCAAAACCCCACAAGCACGTGACTTCACCAACGGCGGCTTTACCTACGGCTCCGACCAGACCCGCCGCTACGTGCTCGACGTGAACCGCCAGTTCCTCGACGACAGCGCCGCCTTCCGCCTGAACCTGATGAGCCACGAACAAAACGTGGCAGGCCGCGATGCGGTGAACTACGACCGCTGGGGTGTAGCCCCGTCGCTGACGTTTGGCCTGGGCACGCCGACCCGCGTCAACCTCAGCTATTACCATATGGAAAGCGATGACCTGCCGGATTCGGGGATTCCGTATGGTTATGGCTCCTCGACCGCCACCGCCCACGCGCACGACAAACCCAACGACGGCGGCGACAGCAACAATTTCTACGGTTTGAAAAGCCGCGACTTCCGCAAGACCCGCGCCGACATCAGCACGTTCTCCATCGAGCACGACCTGAACGACAACATGACGCTGAAAAATACCCTGCGCCATGGCAGCACCGGCCAGGACTATGTGCTGACACAACCGGACGACAGCAAACTCAACGTCAACAAGTTCGGCACCGTATGGCGTCGTGCCAATAGCCGTGTTTCCACGACCACCACAACCACCAACCAGACCGACCTGTTTGGCAGCTTCCAGGCGCTGGGCTTCAAGCACAGCTACTCCACCGGCCTGGAATTCACCGGTGAAGAGACCCGTGTCAGCGGCTATACCGTCAGCCCCAACGCCAACCCGGTGTGCAACCCGGCCAAGGGCAGCCTGGGCGGCCAGTGCACCTCACTGAGCAACCCGAACCCGGACGACGCCTGGAACGGCAGCGTTGCGCGCAACTACATGGGCACCAACACCAAGGCCACCAGCCGCGCCGCCTATGTGTTCGACACCATCGAGCTGGATCCGAAATGGCTGCTGAACGTGGGCCTGCGTTACGACACCTTCGATACCGAGGCCAACAGCAACGCCGTGGCCGGACGCTCCAAGATCAAGGACGACAGCCAGTTCTTCAACTGGCAGGCCGGCCTGGTGTGGAAGCCGCTGGAGAACGGCAGCATCTACGCTTCCTACGCGACCTCGGCCACGCCTGCCGGTGGCCTGATCGGCGAAGGCTCCGACGGCAACCCACTGTCAGCCGGTGCCGCCACCAGCGACTTGCAGCCCGAAGAAACCGTCAACTATGAACTGGGCACCAAGTGGGACCTGTTCCACGATCGCCTGTCTCTGACCGCAGCTATCTTCCGCACCGAGAAGAAAAACACCCGCATCCTGGTGGACGCTCTCACCTACCAGAACGCCGGTGAATCTCAGGTCGACGGCATCGAGTTGTCCGCCAGCGGCAAGATCACAGATAAATGGCAGTTGTTTGCGGGCTACAGCTACCTGGACAGCGAGCTGGTCAAATCCGGCCTGAACGGGCGTAACGGTGTAGTGAGTGCCGGCTCCAACAAAGGCAACCAGATGCCCAACACGCCGAAGAACTCCTTCAGCCTGTGGACCACCTACGACCTCACCCCCAAGCTGACAGTCGGCGGCGGCGCGTTCTACGTCGATGAGGTTTACGGCGATGCAGGCAACACCGTGTACGTACCCTCCTACACTCGCTACGACGCCATGGCCAGCTACAAGCTGACCAAGAACGTCGACCTGCAATTGAACGTGCAGAACCTGACCGACAAGACCTACTACGACAAGGCCTACTCGGCGCACTTCGCCAACCAGGCGGCCGGTCGTACCGCCCTGTTGACCACCAGCTTCCACTTCTAAACGCAGTCAATGCTCGACCCAAGGCCCCACGCATCGGATGCGTGGGGCTTTTGTGTGTAAAACAGAATTTTTCTCGATAACCCACGGCATAATGCGCGCCGTGACATCGATATCCAGATCAGCGAGGCGCTCCGACGTGTTGAAGAAAACCCTGTTTCAGTTGCACTGGTTCTTCGGCATCACTGCCGGGCTGGTGCTGGCCTTGATGGGGATCACCGGGGCTGCGTACTCGTTCCAGGATGAAATCCTGCGGGCCCTCAACCCCACAGTATTGAACGTACAGAAACGCGAAGCCGGCGTACTGCCGCCTGCCGAGCTGGTGCGCAAGCTGGAGGCCACCGAAGGCAAGAGCGTCGCGATGCTGTGGGTAGAAAGCGACAGTGGCAATGCCGGCCGGGTGTCCTTCACCCCGCCACCGGGGGAGCGTCGTGGCCAGATGCGCTACTTCGACCCGTACACCGGCGACTACCTGGGCGACGCCGTCGGCCAGGATGTATTCGGCTTTATCCTGCAACTGCACCGCTTCCTCGCCATCGGCGACACTGGGCGCAATATCACGGGCGCCTGCACCCTGATCCTGGTGTTTTTCTGCCTCTCTGGTTTGTACCTGCGCTGGCCGCGCCAGGTAAAAAGCTGGCGCGTGTGGCTGACCCTGGACTGGCGCAAAAAGGGCCGCAGCTTCAACTGGGATCTGCACTCGGTGTTCGGCACCTGGTGCCTGCTGTTCTATCTGCTGGCGGCACTGACCGGGCTGTATTGGTCCTACGACTGGTACAACCAGGGCGTGACCAAACTGCTCTCCGATGCGCCGCAGAACGAGCGGATGCGTAAACGCGGCCCGCCGCCCCCGGGCCCTGCCCCGGTGGCCAACTACGAGGCGATCTGGAGCAGCATCTACAGCAACGCCGGCCCCGACCTGAGTGCCTACAATATCCGTATGCCGGCCGTCGCCGGGCAACCGGCAACCGTGTACTACCTGCTCAAGGATTCACCCCATGACCGTGCGCTGAACCAGATCAACCTGGACCCGGCCACCGGTGAGGTCAAATCCCATGATCGCTATGCCAGCAAGAGCCTCAAGGCTCAACTGCTGACCAGCGTCTATGCGTTGCACACCGGCAGTTATTTCGGCCTGATCGGGCGCATCGTGCTCACCGTCAGCTCGCTGCTCATGCCCCTGTTTTTCCTCACTGGCTGGCTGTTGTACCTCGACCGTCGTCGCAAGAAACGCCAGGTACGCGAAGCCCGCCAAGGTTTGAGTGCCCCTCACAGCGATGCGCCGGCCTGGCTGATCGGGTTTGCCAGCCAAAGCGGCTTTGCCGAACAGTTGGCCTGGCAGACTGCCGGGCAATTGCAGGCCGCCGGCGTTGTGGTCAAGGTGCAGCCCCTGGGCAGCGTCAGCCGCGACGACCTCAGCCAATCGCAACATGCGCTGTTTGTGGTCAGCACCTTCGGCGACGGCGAAGCCCCCGACAGCGCCCGTGGTTTCGAGCGCAGCGTGCTCGGCCAGGACCTGCCCCTCAAAGGCTTGAATTACTCGGTACTGGCCCTGGGTGATCGGCAGTATGAACACTTCTGTGGCTTCGCCCGGCGCCTGCATTTCTGGCTGACCAACCAGGGCGGCAACCCGCTGTTTGCCCCGGTGGAAGTCGACAGCGGCGACGCAGTGGCCTTGCACACCTGGCAACAGCAACTGGGCCAGCTCACCGGTCACGGATCCGCGGCAGCCTGGCAGGCAGACCCGTACGAAAACTGGACGTTGAGCCAACGCCGCCTGCTCAACCCCGGCAGCGCGGGGGCCGATGTCTACCTGCTAGGTCTCACTCCACCCTCGCCTCAGAGCTGGCTCGCCGGTGACTTGGTGGAGGTCTTGCCGCGCAATTGTCCGTGGGCCGTGGAGCATTTCCTCGACGGCCTCGGCCTGGCCGGCAGTGACGGCGTGTTGATCGACGGCTTGGCACAAACGCTCGATCAAGCCCTGGCCAACCGTCAACTGCCGGACAACCGTGCACACCTGGTCGGCTTGCATGCCCAAGCCCTGGTGGACGCACTGGTGCCCCTGGGTATGCGCGAATATTCCATCGCCTCGATTGCCAGCGACGGCGTGCTGGAACTGATCGTGCGCCAGGAACGCCACCCCGACGGCAGCCTGGGCCTGGGCTCCGGCTGGCTGACCGAACACGCCGCCATCGGTTCGGGTATCAGCCTGCGCCTGCGCCGCAACAGTGCCTTCCACCTGCCGGACGCTCCCGTGCCGTTGATCCTGCTGGGCAACGGTACCGGCCTTGCGGGCCTGCGCAGCCTGCTCAAGGCGCGTATTGCCGATGGCCAGCAGCGTAACTGGTTGCTGTTTGGCGAGCGCAATATCGCCCACGATTACCTGTGCCAGGACGAACTGCAAGGCTGGCTCGCCAGTGGCGACCTGGCGCTGCTGGAGCTGGCGTTTTCCCGGGACCAGGAAGAGAAGATCTACGTACAGGATCGCCTGCGCGAATCGGCAGATGTGTTGCGCAAATGGCTGGCGGACGGCGCGGCGATTTATGTGTGCGGCAGTTTGCAAGGGATGGCGACGGGGGTGGATCAGGCGTTGGTGGATATCCTGGGCAGTGAGGCGGTGGAGCGCTTGATTGAACAGGGCCGCTATCGCCGGGATGTCTACTGACCCGTCAGGCAATGAAGATCAATTGTGGGAGGGGGCTTGCTCCCTCCCACAGTTTTAACTGCATTCCAATCAGGCAGGTTGCAGTTTTTGCTCAAACACCGAAACGCCATCGAGATCGCGCAAAATGACGGTCAACTCCCCCGTCTGCCCATCAATCTGCACTTCACCAAAAAACTGAAAGCCAGCAAACGGCGAGGTGTTTTGCGCAGGCGGCGCTTTCTCGAACACCACTTGCGGGCCAAAGGTTTTATCCAACGGATTCGGCCCGAAGCTGCCGGCATTCAGCGGCCCTGCCACAAACTCCCAAAACGGCTCGAAATCCTGGAACGCCGCCCGGTCCGGGTGGTAGTGGTGCGCCGCGCAGTAGTGCACATCGGCCGTCAGCCACACATGGTTGCGCACCTTCTGCGCACGCAGAAAGCCAAGCAGTTCGGCAATCTCCAGCTCACGCCCTTGCGCCGGGCCGGGGTCGCCATTGGCGATGGCTTCCCAACGCGCCACGCCGGGGCTGACTTCACCGTCGGGCACGCCCAGGCCGATCGGCATGTCGGCGGCGATCACCTTCCACTGCGCCTGCGACGCCTTGAGTTCGCGCTTGAGCCAGTCCAGTTGCTGGCGGCCGAGGAAGGGTTTTTCGCCGCCCAGGTTGTCATCATTCGGCCCACGATAGCTGCGCATATCCAGCACAAACACGTCCAGCAGCGGCCCGTAACTGAGCTTGCGATAAATACGCCCGCCGCCGTCGGCACTCTGGCGGCGCATCGGTGAATATTCCAGCCAGGCCTGCCGCGCACGGCCGACCAGGGTATTGATGTCGCGGGTCTGGTAACGCTCATCCAGTTGCTTGCTGGAGGACCAGTTATTGATCACCTCATGATCGTCCCACTGCCAGATCTGCGGCACTTGGGCATTGAAGCGGCGCACGTTTTCATCCAGCAGGTTGTAGCGGTAATTGCCGCGATACTCATCGAGGGTTTCCGCCACTTTGCTCTTGGCCTCGGTGGTGATATTGCGCCAGATACGTCCGCCTTCGGTGGTCAACTGCGCGGGCACCGGGCCGTCGGCGTAGATGGTGTCGCCGCTGTGGATAAAAAAGTCTGGCAGGCGCAGGCGCATGGCTTCGTAGATACGCATACCGCCAATCTCCGGGTTGATGCCGAAGCCTTGGCCAACGGTGTCGCCGCTCCATACAAAGCGGATATCGCGACGCTGTTGCGGCTCGCTGCGCAAGTGACCGAACCAGGGCTCGCTGGCGACACCGGTCTGGGCGTCTTCGAAGTGAACACGGTAGAAGATCGACTGATCGACCGGCAAACCGGTGAGCTCGACACGGGCAGTAAAGTCGCTGCGGCTGTCGGCCAGCGGGGAAACCAATCGGCGGGGGTTGCTGAACACACTGCGCGTATCCCACTCCACCACCATCTTCGCGGGGCGGTCGCTGCGGCTCCAGATCATCGCACGGTCGCCGAGCAGGTCGCCCGATTGCACGCCATCCGTGAGTTGCGGCCGGTCCTTCACCGAAGCGATCACCGCCGGGGCCAGGCCCGGCAACAACAGGCCGGCGCCCACGGCTTGCATCACGCGGCGGCGGCCGAGATCGAAGTGGCTCATGCAGGTGCCCTCTTGAGTATCAAAAGGGCCACTAAAGCATGATGGGATGAAACGAAGATGACACCGGCCTTACAAACAATGGAGATCCAAATGTGGGAGGGGGCTTGCTCCCTCCCACATTCTGAATCCCATCAGCCCCTGGCAGCAGTGACCGTCAGCTCCACGGCTTCCGGTCGCTTGAGCAGCGCATACACCAACCCCGTCAACACACTGCCCGCCACAATCGCCAGCAAGTACAACAACGCGTGGTTCATCGCATTCGGAATCACCAGCACAAACAACCCGCCATGGGGCGCGGCCAACTTGCAGCCGAAGTACATCGACAGCGCACCGGTCAGCGCGCCACCGGCGATGCTGGCCGGGATCACGCGCAGCGGGTCTTTGGCCGCGAACGGGATCGCGCCTTCGGAGATAAAGCACAGGCCCAGGATCATCGCGGCCTTGCCGGCTTCGCGTTCAGTCTGGGCGAACTTGCGCCGAGCCAATAACGTAGCGATGCCCATGCCAATCGGCGGCACCATGCCGGCAGCCATGGTCGCGGCCATCGGTGCGCCGCTCGACGCCGCCAGCAGGCCGACAGAAAACGCATACGCCGCCTTGTTGATCGGCCCGCCCAAATCCACGCACATCATGCCGCCGAGCAAAATGCCCAGCAGCACTGCGTTGGTAGTGCCCATGGTGCTGAGAAAATCGGTGAGACCCGTCAGCAAACGTGCGACCGGCGGGCCCACCAGGTAGATCATCACCAGGCCGGTGAACAGGCTGGCCAGCAACGGGATGATCAGGATCGGCTTGAGCGCCTCCAGGCTCTGGGGCAATTGCACCGCACGGCTGATCAGCTTGACGCAGTAACCCGCGACGAAACCGGCCAGGATGCCGCCGATAAACCCAGCCCCCAGCGTCCCCGCCAGCAAGCCGCCGATCATGCCCGGCGCCAGGCCAGGACGGTCGGCGATCGAGTAGGCGATGTAGCCCGCCAGCAGCGGTACCATCAGCAGGAATGCCTGGTCACCGACGCTTTTCAGCGCCGCTGCCAAGGTGCCTGGCTGTTCGAAAGCATGGATGCCGAACACAAATGACAAGGCGATCAACAAGCCCCCCGCCACCACCATCGGCAACATGTACGACACGCCAGTGAGCAGGTGCTTGTAGACCCCGGTTTTCTCCGACTTGGCCGGCGCGCCACTGCCGGCGTTTTCCACCGCGCCTTCAGCCAGGGCTTTGTTAAGGATGGCTTCGGATTGCTTGAGGGCGATGCCGGTGCCACAGCGGTAAATTTTCTTGCCGGCAAAACGCTCGGTGGCGACTTCAATATCCGCCGCCAGCAACACCACGTCGGCCTCGGCGATGGCTTGCGGGCTCAGCGGTGTGCGGGCGCCGACCGAGCCTTGGGTCTCGACCTGCAAGTCGTAGCCCAAGCGCTTGGCGGTCTGCTGCAAGGCTTCGGCGGCCATGAAGGTGTGGGCCACCCCGGTCGGGCACGCAGTAATCGCGACGATACGCGGCGCATTCTTCGCCGATACCGGGGCGTCACTGGCGACATACACCTGGGCCTCTTCAGCGCCCCGGCGCAATACGCCTTCGACATCTGCCAGCGCCTGGGCCGGTGTGGTCTGAAACACGCGTTTGCCGACAAAACGCTGCATATCCACCGGCGTGCTGCTGACCAGCAGTACCCACTCGGCATCATCGATCGTGGCTTGGGACAACTGACGTTCCGGGCGCTGCACATCAACGACCTCGACACTGGTGTGCAAGCCCATGCGCTGGGCGGCGGCGTCCAACAAGCGGGCGCACAGCACACTGGTGACCATGCCGTTGGGGCAGGCGGTAACAATGGCTAACTTCATCACAAACCCTCTTATTGTTCTGTCAGCGCGCGTACATCGACGCCGCTTTCCAGGCGCGCCAACTGCGCGTCATCGCTGATGCCAAAACCGATCTGCGTGACGGCCATCGCGGCAATCGCCGTGGCGCGGCGCAAAGTGTGCTCAGGCGTATCGCCACTGAGCAAACCGTGAAGCATCCCGGCCAGCAGCGAGTCGCCAGCGCCCACGGTACTGGCCACCGTCACCTTGGGTGGCGTGGCGTGTAGAGCCGCGCCTGGGCGGTACCAGGTCACGCCTGCGGCGCCGTCGGAGACCACCACATGCTCGACGCCTTGCTGATGCAGTCGGCTGATCGCATCGGTGGCATTATCCAGGGCCTCTGCCAGCTCTTCGGTATTGGGTTTGACCAGCCACGGGCCAGCCTGCAAACCAGCGCGCAACGCTTCACCACTGGTGTCCAGGGCGACTTTCAAACCGAGGTCTTTCAACTGACCCAACAGTGCTTGAAACCACTGCGGGCTGACGCCGCGCGGCAAGCTACCGGCCACCACCACCGCATCGAATTGCGCACCCTTCTTCGCGATCATCTCAAGCAGCGCTGTTTGCGCCGCTTCACTCACCAGCGGCCCCGGCGCATTGATATCGGTGACACGTCCGTCCTGTTCGGCAATCTTGATATTGCTGCGGGTTTCGCCCGGCACGCGGACGAACGCATCGCCAAACCCGCGGCTGGCGATCAGCGCGTCGAAAGCCTGAGGGTTCGCGTCACCGAGAAACCCGCCAACGCTGACGTGGTGGCCCAGGTCGGCCAGCACCTGCGCCACATTCACGCCCTTGCCGGCCGCGTGGGTCAACATCGCCTCACTGCGATTGACTGCACCGGGCTCCAGGCGCGCCAGGCGCACCGTCAGGTCCAACGCCGGGTTCAGCGTCAGGGTCAGAATCTTCGCCATCTACACGGCCTCCACTAGGGCACGCACTTGCGCGGGCGAACCCACCGCCAGTGCTTGTTGCGCCAGGCCCTGGGCCTCGCTCAGACTGAATTCGCGCACCCGCGCCTTCACTTCAGCAATGCTGCGGGCCGACACGCTCAACTCATCCACCCCCAGGCCGACCAGCACCGGCACCGCCAGCGGGTCTGCCGCCAACTCACCGCACACGCCGACCCATTTGCCATGGGCATGGGCGGCGCGCACGGTGATGTCGATCAGTTGCAAGACCGCTGGGTGCAAGCCATCGGCCTGGGCCGACAGGGTCGGGTGGCCGCGGTCGATGGCCAGGGTGTACTGGGTCAGGTCGTTGGTGCCGACGCTGAAGAAGTCGACTTCCTTGGCCAGTACCGGCGCCAGCAAGGCGGCTGACGGCACTTCGATCATGATGCCCAGTTGCAAATCGGCGACCGGGATTTCCAGGCGCAGGCGCTCGGTCATGTCGCGGGCGGCGCGCCATTCATCCACGCTGCCGACCATGGGGAACATGATGCGCAGCGGCCGGTTATCCGCCGAACGCAGCAGTGCCCGCAATTGCGCTTCCATGATCTGCGGGCGTTGCAAGGTCAGGCGAATGCCGCGCACGCCAAGGAAGGGGTTTTCTTCCTGGGCGATGGGCCAATAGGGCAAGGGCTTGTCGCCGCCTACATCGAGGGTGCGCACCACCAGCGGGCGACCGCCGAGCCCATCGAGGACGCGGCGGTACTCGGCTTCCTGGGTAGCCTCGTCCGGCGCCTGAGGGTGGGCCATGAAAATCAGTTCGGTGCGCAGCAGGCCAATGCCTTCGGCGCCCTGCTCCACCGCACTCGCCACACCGGCGCTTTCACCGATATTGGCGAACACTTCCACGGCGTGACCGTCACGGGTCAGCGCCGGCTCGTGGCGTTGAGCCGAGGCAGCTTGCAAGCGTTGTTCGCGGGTGTCGCGCTCCACGGTGGCGCGTTGCAGGGTAGCGGCGTCCGGGTCGACATGCAGGCGACCGCGCTGGCCGTCGAGCAGCAGTGGCGTACCGGCGCTCAGCAGCAGCACCGCAGCACCAGCACCGACCAAGGCGGGAATCCCCAGGGCGCGCGCGACGATGGCGCTGTGAGCGGTGGCACCACCGCGGGCAGTCAGAATGCCAGCTACGCGGGCCGGGTCCAGGCGCGCAACGTCCGAGGGGCCGACTTCATCCATCACCAGAATGTAGGGCTCGCTGGGTTCCTGGACGGTTTCGACACCGCACAACTGCGCCAGCACGCGACGGCCGATGTCACGCAGGTCAGCGGCGCGCTCGGCCAGCAAGGCGTCCTGCAAGGCTTCCTGCTGCTTGGCGGCGGCTTCGATCACGCTCATCCACGCAGCTTCCGCGCTTTCGCCCTGCTTGAGGCGGGTATCGACTTCGTCGGTCAGTTCCGGGTCGTCGAGCATCTCCTGATGAGTAATGAAAATCTCGCGGATGGCCTTGGCCTGGCTACGCTCGATCAGGCCCTGGATATCCTTACGCACATCGCCCAGGGCGGCGTGCAGGCGCTGGCGTTCGATGGCGGCAGACTCACCGCGCAGGGGGTAATCGAACAGCTGTGGAATCTGGATATGCGCCGGGCCGATGGCGATGCCCGGCGCGGCGGCGATGGCCTGGATCTGGCTGCCGCTCGATGGCGCGCTGAGCACCGGCTCGATATCCACAGGAGCAGGCTGGGCGCTCAGGGCCGGCAATGGTTCGACCTCTTCGCCAAGGCCCTCTTCGACCGCGGCCAACAGTGCAGGCAGTGCATCGCCGGCAATCGTCGGCTCGGCGACAAACTCCAGCACCTGGCCACGACGCGCACCGAGGCTGAGCAACTTGCTCAAACTTTTGACCGATACCGCGCCCACCGGTCCATCAACGATGCGCACGCGGATATCGCCGTCAAAACTTTTCGCCAGTTGCGCAAGGATCTTGGCCGGACGGGCGTGCAGGCCGTGGGCGTTGGCCAGGCTGATGCGGGCGCTGGGCCAGTCCGGTGGCAATTCGCCGCCCAGCACTTCCAGCACCGCACGGCTGCTGGTGGCACGCCCCAATTCCTGGCCGCGCCCTTCAATCAACAGGGCACACAAGCGTTCAAGCAAGGTTTGGTGGGCTTCGCCCAGGCTCGCCAGGCAGAACAGGCCGTGCAGCGGCTGGCCGAGGTAGCGCATGGGTTTGTCCGGCGTGACAAACGCCAGGCCCGGACGCTTGACTGTCTGTTCACTGTGCAACCACCACAGGCCATCGCCCAGGGGCAACGCGTCGACCTGTTGCAACACCGCAGCAAAACCATTGCTCACGCAGTCGGCCTGGCGCAGCAGGCGCGCCCCCCTCCATACCAACTCTTCAAAATCATCGGCAGACACGCCCAGGCTGATCATCTGCGCATCCAGCGCCAGTTCCTGGGGCGCACCTTGCAACAGCTTCAACAACGCTTCGGCGCTGCCGGCACGGCGCAACGCCTGGCCGAGGTCGGTTTCACCGAGGGCACGGGTCAGCAGTTGCAACAAGCGCAAGTGTTCGTCGGATTTGGCGGCGATGCCAATCGCCAGGTAGACGATCTGGCCATCGCCCCAGTCCACCCCTTCGGGGAACTGCAGCAGGCGCACACCCGTGGTGAACACCTGGTCGCGGGTCTCTGGCGTACCGTGGGGAATGGCAATGCCCTGGCCGAGAAAGGTTGAACCCTGGGCCTCACGGGCTTGCAGGCCGCTCAGATAGCCCTCGGCAACCAGGCCATCGGCCACCAGTTTGTCAGCGAGCAGGTGCAAGGCAGCAGATTTATCCACAGCCACCTGGCCCATGGATATCTGCTCTACAGTGAGCTCAAGCATGCCGTTCTCCTAGTTAGTGCGATGTGCGCACTAGGTATTGTTTTGAATAAATCAGCGCGAGACGTTCAAAAATAACTGACTGAGTGGTCAATTGGCAGTAGCCACTCAGCGGCGAACATCGTAAAAATACGCTTGCTGAAACGTTTAATCTAGAATTTATGGCAGATTACGCGTTAATTGCGCAAGCTTGAAGCACCACTCGGCACCTGTCGTGGGACATTGGTCGTGGGCTGGAATCGGTTACGATTGGACAAAATGTCGGGGCACGCTCTAAAAAACAAGGAAATCCCGGTTTGAAACTCAGTGATATTGCACGTCTGGCCGGTGTGTCCGTGACCACCGCCAGCTATGTCATCAATGGCAAGGCCGAACAGCAGCGCATCAGCAACGCAACCGTTGAGCGTGTGCGTGCCGTGGTCCAGGCCCATGGTTTTACCCCCAACCCTCAAGCCGCCGGGCTGCGCAGCCGGCATACGCGCACCCTGGGGTTCATCCTGCCAGACCTGGAAAACCCCAGCTACGCACGCATTGCCAAGCTGTTGGAGCAAGGCGCCCGGGCACGGGGCTATCAGTTGCTGATTGCCAGCTCCGATGACGAAGCCGACAGCGAACGCCAACTGCTGCAACTGTTCCGTGCGCGGCGTTGCGATGCGTTGTTCGTCGCCAGTTGCCTGCCGGCCAGCGATGACAGCTATCGAGACTTGCAAGCCAAGGGGTTGCCGGTGATTGCCATCGACCGGGTGATGGAGCCTGACCAGTTCTGCTCAGTGGTCAGCGATGATCACCAGGCCTGTCAGCAACTCACCAGCAGCCTGCTACAACCGCTGCCCAAGCAAATCGCGCTGATCGGCGCACGTCCCGAGCTGAGCATCAGCCAGGAACGTACTGCGGGTTTTCGTGAAGCGCTGCAAGACTTCACCGGCGAAGTGATCATCGAACAGGGCGAAGCCTTCAGCCGTGACTGTGGCCGACAGCTGATGGAGCAACTGCTGCAGCGCCTGGGGCATTTGCCTGACGCGCTGGTGACTACCTCCTACGTGCTGCTGCAAGGCGTGTTCGATGCGCTGCATGACTTCCCGCTCCGGTCGCGGCCGCTACGCCTGGGCACCTTTGGCGACACCCAACTGTTGGACTTCCTGCCGCTGCCAGTCAACGCCATGGCCCAGCAACATCAACTGATCGCCGAGACAGCTCTGCGCCTGGCCCTGGCGGCCATCGAAGAAGAACAGTACCAACCGGGTGTGCATGCGATTGGCCGCACGTTCAAGCAGCGCATTCACGAGGTCTGAACGTGGAGCTGATCGACACCCACACCCACCTGGACTTTGCGGACTTCGATCACGACCGCCCGCAAGTCCTCGCCCATAGCCGTGAACTCGGGGTACGGCGTCTGGTGGTACTGGGGGTGTATCAGAAAAACTGGCAGCGGCTGTGGGATCTGGTGCAGCAGGACGACGGTTTGTTCGCTGCCTTTGGTTTGCACCCGGTGTATCTCGATGAGCATCGCCCTGCCGACCTGCTGGAGCTGGGTGACTGGTTGACGCGCTTGCACGGCCATCGGCAACTCTGCGCCGTGGGCGAAATCGGTCTGGATTACTTCCTTGAGCACCTGGATCGCGAGCGCCAGCAAAGCCTGTTCGAAGCCCAGCTGAAACTCGCGGCGGATTTCCAACTCCCCGCCTTGCTGCATGTACGCCGCAGCCACGCCGTCGTGATTGCTACGCTCAAGCGCATCCGTCTACCGAGGGGCGGGATCATTCATGCGTTCGCCGGCAGCATTGAAGAGGCCCGCGAGTACATCAAACTGGGCTTCAAACTCGGTCTGGGCGGCGCCGCCACTTGGCCCCAGGCCCTGCGCATGCACAAGGTACTGGCACAATTGCCTCTTGAAGCCGTGGTACTGGAAACCGATTCGCCGGACATGGCCCCGGCCATGTATCCCAACCAGCGCAATTGCCCGCAACACCTGCCGGATATCTGCACCGCCCTGGCTGAGCGTATGGGCATCAGCCCTTTATTGCTGGGTGAGACGAGCACACGCAATGCGTGCGAGCTGTTCAACTGGTAGCGGGCTGATGACCTGCAAGTTCAAGGTCATCCTTTGCCGATAACGGGCGTAGCGCACGACCAGCAGATAAATCAACACCGCGACCAGCGAAATGTTCAGCTGCCCGATCACGCTGAGCAGCCCCAACCACTCTGCGAACAACGCCATCAGCAAGGTCGCGCACGTCAGCATGATCATGCCGGGCCGCACCAGCGCCCACTGGTCCAGGGCGCGAAACTGACGCAACTGCTTGTGGCAGCACAACTGCAGGCCCGAGTGGCAGTACGCACAGTCAAACGGTACTTCCATGGCGATGGCGTTCAGTTGCCAAGGCTTGAGTTCAAACGTCATGTTGCACTGGGCACAATGCCCTTTGATGCCGATTGCAGCGGCCATCGTCGTATCCCCTCGTGACCGTGACTGATGAAACAAATTCTCACCCATTCACGTCGCGATAAAACACAGCCCGGCAAATCAGGACAAATGCCACGTGATTCATGGCCCAGTCCCACAGAAAGTTCTTACACCCGAAACGCACCAATCAATTGCTTCAGCTCAATGACCTGCGCCGACAACTGCCGGCTGGCCGCTTCGGTCTGTTGGGCGCCTTGTGCTGCATGTTCACCGGCGCGGTTGATTTGGACAATATTCTGGTCGATGTCGTGAGCGACCGCCGTTTGCTGCTCCACGGCAGCGGCGATCTGCTGGTTCTGGTCAACAATCATGCCTACGGCACCGAGGATATTTTCCAGGGCGTGCTGGACCTTTTCCGACTGCCCTACCGTGCCACTCGCCATTTCATGGCTACTGCCCATCGCCTTTACCGCTGCGCCGACGCCGCTGTGCAAGCGGCTGATCATTTGTTCGATTTCTCCGGTGGAATGCTGGGTACGCCGGGCCAGGGTGCGCACCTCATCGGCCACTACGGCAAAACCGCGTCCTTGCTCACCGGCACGCGCAGCTTCGATGGCCGCGTTGAGCGCCAGCAAATTGGTTTGCTCGGCGATGCTCTTGATCACCTCCAATACGCTGCTGATGGACTGGCTATCGGCCGCCAACTGATTGATCACCCGCACCGACTCATCGATCTCCAAAGCCAGGCGTGCGATGCCGCTTTGTTGAGATTGCACCAGCGCCCGTCCGCTGACGGTTTCATCATTGACACTCTGTGCACTGTTGACCGCCGCCGCCGCGCTGCGCGCCACCTCCTGTGCGGTGGCAGACATCTGGTTCATCGCCGTTGCCACTTGTTCGATCTGGCTGCGCTGGCCGGATACCGCCTGGTTACTCTGTGCCGAAATCGTCTGCACCTGGCTGGCCTGCAACTCGACCTGGCTGACCGTATGCCCGACGCGCTCAATCAGGTCGTGGATCTTGGCCACGGTGCCATTGAATACTTGGCCCAGGTCTCCCAGCTCGTCGCGGCTGTGGGCGACGAAAGTGACCGTCATGTCACCGGCCGCGACTTTGTCCATCATCGCCCCCAGGCTGCGCAAGGTAGTGCGAGTGGAGACAAAGAAACCTGCATACAAGTAGAAGATCAGCGCAAATACCGCCACCAGGGCCGCGACCAGCAACACCATGTGCAGGCGGTTTTGCGTCAGACGCTGCTCCAGTTGCTGGCCGATGAACGCTAAGGTGGCGTCATCGAGTTGATAGGTCTTGGCCATCAGTTGACTGACGCCGTCGTAAAAACCTTGCCAAGGTGTATCCAGGGTCTCGGCCATCACTACCTGTTCTTCGAACAACTCACTGCCTTGCTTGAGGCTGGCCTGGCTGGCTTGCGCCAAGCTATCGAGTGCTGCATGCGCGGCGTTGCTGGCGCCCAGCGCGTCCTGCAGCTTCAAGCCGTATTCGCCCTGGAGCTTTTCCACCTGCTGCAGTAACTCGTCAAAGCGCGTACTGGAGGAGGAATTGATAAAGCCCTGGCCCAGGGAATACGCGCCCATCGCGCGGCCCTCACCGAGTAGTTGGGTGACCTGTGGGGTGACCGCAGTGACCAGGTCGCTGAGTTGGCGCAGGTCACTCTGCGCATCACGGCTCAAGCCGGCTTGGCTGGCGATGATTTGGCTGAGCATCTGGGCCTGGTTGAGTAACTTGCCGATCAACGCCGCTTTGTTGAGCAACGAGGTTTCCTGTTGCTGCGCCTTGAACGCGGCGATCAGCTCGTCGCGCTTGTTTTCAAAAACCTCGACTTGCTCGGGCTGCGTCGCCATGGCGTGCAACCCCTGCAACCGCTCCAGCACACCTTGCTCCAGGGCAGTGATCTGCGCTTCAAGATCAGCCGCCTTGCCGGACTGCCCGAGAATGACGTTGATCTGCACCTGGTTGTTGAGCGTTTCCAACTCACGGCGCAATGCCAGGCTGCTGCCAAGCAGGTCGAGACTTTGCAGTTCGATACGGGTGCCCTGAAATTCGCGCCACGAGTCACGCACCAGGTAATAGTTGGTCGCCAGCATCGGCAGCAGGAACAGCACGCTGATCAGGCTGAACTTCATGCCGAAGCTCAGGCGGTTCATCAGCGCGACGGCAGGATAGAGCAAGCTCATCACAGGTGATCTCCCCTTCTTTTATTGTTATTGAGGCGCAGGGCGGCGGCAGATAGCCACTATTTGGCGCTCTGTCTGTATAGCTCAATTCGAAGGGAAGTTTTGTAACGTAAGGTTAACGGCAGATCCGGAGAGCACATGTAGGAGGGCTTGCCCCCGTAACCACGATGCGAAGCGAGCCGCTCTTGATCTTGATCTGCTTTTGATCTTGATCTTAAGCGCCCCGTCAAACCACGCTGGCCGGAATTCGACAGGGATTTGGGGGGTAAACCGGCAGGGATGCCGGTTTAGCCGCCCCGCGCCATGGATGGCGCGTGGCGGCGGCCCCCCAAATCACTGGCGGATTACGGGCACACCGAGCCTAAGCGAGGTGCCGAGTGGTGGGGCAAGAGCCCTTTGGTTACTTTGGGGCTCTTTTCCAAAGTGACCCGCTGTAAAAGCGGAACCAACCGTGGCCGTTACCGCAGGAATGGATATGTACTCGGTCTGATCCAGCACCCTGGTTGGCCCGGAGGCCGCCATCGGGAGCAAGCCCACCTCCCACAGTGTTCAGGGCAACACAGTCCAAATGGCAAACCCGGCATACCACAACACCGCCGCACGCAGCAGCAGCTCCCACAACCGATCCAGGCTATTGATGCCGTCAGCCCCCACCACTGGAGGAGGGATTTCAGCCGCGGCCAGCCCGACCTTTTCCATCAACTGCGCCGCGCTGATGTCCCAGCTCAGCAGTTCGTGGAGCATCACCCGACTGACCCCGACAAAGTTGCCCACCAAAGCAAAGCTCGCCGCCAACAGGCGTACCGGCAACCAGTCAAACGCGTGACGCAACTGCGCGGCACGTTCAGCCACCAACGGGTTCTGGCTATGTTCGCTGGCCAGCGCCAACAGCCGGTAGGCCAAAGCCGCCACCGGGCCCAGCAGGAAATACCAGAAAATCACCGCAAAAAAGCTCTGGTACGCCTGCCACAACAGATAGCCCTGGACCCGCTCCAGCAATTGCTCGCCACTGTCGGCGCCAAGCTTCAGGTCGCGCTCGGCCACATGCTCTGCAGCTTGCAGGTCGCCACGTCGCCAGGCATCACGGAACGGCCCCAGCCCTGCCAATAAATCACCACGGCCCAGGCTATAGATCACCACCAGCATGTGCACCGGTAACGCCAACAGGCCATAGGCCACCGGCTCCAGTACCAACAACAACAGCGCCAGCAACGCTACCGGCAGCAGCACCAGCAGCGTCAGGATCAGCCAGGGTCGCTTGCCCATACGCGGGCTCGACTCCAGCTTGGCCAGCTCACGCAGCCATCCACCGTCACGCTGCAACCGCAGGCGCAAGGCCGAGAACTTCTCGATCCACACCGCCAGCACCAACACCAGGAAACTCATTGTTCGTGTCCTCCATCCTGCAGGGCGCCGAGAAAGCGCGCCCAATCAAAAGCGGGGCCCGGGTCAGTCTTGCGCCCCGGGGCGATATCGCTGTGACCACAAATACGTTGGCGAGTGATCTTTGGGTAAGCCTTGAGCAACTGGCGCGTCAGCTCGGTCAGCGCCGCGTACTGGGCATCGGTGAACGGCAGTTCGTCTGTGCCTTCCAGTTCGATCCCCAGCGAGAAATCATTGCACACCTCGCGCCCCTCGAAGCTGGAAATACCGGCGTGCCAGGCCCGGTCCCGGCACGAGACAAATTGCGTCACAGTGCCGTCACGTTCAATCAGAAAATGCGCAGACACGCGTAGGTGGTCGATACCGGCAAAGTAGGGATGCTCTGAAACATCCAGACGATTCTGAAAAAACTCTTGCACCTTGCCCGTGGCGAACTGCGCTGGAGGCAAGCTGATGTTATGCACCACCAACAGCGAGATTTCGCCTTCAGGGCGCTCGTTGAAATTGGGCGACGGGCAATGACGGATGCCCTGGCACCAACCGCTGGCGGGGTCCAACTGCATACAGGCTCCTGAAATGAGACGAGGTGTTACCAGTATGCCGCGTTCCACCCTGCGGTTGCGATCACTTGCCGCGTTTGAGTTGACGCAGGTCGCCCATCACCGCAGCCAGCGCACGCTCGAACAAAGGGCCATCATCCAGCGTGCGCAGCACACCACGCTTGAACGCATGGGCTAATTGGTCGGTAGTTTTTTCCAGAACCTTGAGCCCGGTGCGGCTGACGAAAATACAGGTATTGGCAGGCGGCATGATTGCCGTCAACTTGCAGCGCAGGGTGTTTTCCTGATCGTGCTGAAACGCTACCCAGGCGCCGATCTGCAACTGCCTGGCCTTGAGCAGGTCGGGGTCATCATCGGGCAGCGGCGCAACGACGGACGGCGCACCGGTGCCAAGCGTGAAGGACTCACGGACTTCGACCAGCACTTCGGCGCCGTCGCCCCCGAGACACTGAACATGCATGGTCTGCAACCGCCGGAAAAATTCACGGGTGCTGAAAGAGTCGAACGCCGCAGCGGCCAAACCGTCACGCAGCGCCTTGAGCAACGCGGGTAGTTGCTCAAGCAAATGCCGGCCCGCTTCGGTGTCTTCCCGCAGGCCGACGCTCCAGATCAACTCATCGAGGGTGCGCAGCGCTGCCTGCCATTGCAGCGACTGTCCGCCATGCTTGAGCATGGCCAATAGCAACACCTGGCTCCAGGCTTGCTGGAGGAATTGCACCACAAACTGCGGCAGAACCTTGCCCGCCAGCCTTCGATCAAGCACCTGCGCCACACGTTGGCGGGCAGCCTCGGTATGCAGGCGCTCCTGCTCGGCCTCTCGGGTATGGCGCTCAAGCAACTCGCTGCGCCTGGATTCATCAGCGGTAAACGCGCTGAATTGGGTCAGTAGCTGGGAGAAAATCGCCGGGTCTTCAACAAATTCATTCAATAAACGCTGCACGACCTGCTCGACACACAGGTACAGAGTATCGCGGGAGGCGTCTTCGGGCGGGTTCCAGCCCATGACGGCGCCCGCGATGTCATTGAGCAAGCGTCGCGCCGGATGGCGCGTGCAACTGAACAGGCTCTTGTCCAGCACGGCGACTTTCAGCAAGGGGATCTGCAAACGGGCGATCAGGCCCTTGAACGCGTCCGGCACGCTGCTATCACCGAGTATGAACGCGAACAGCATAGCGAACAGATTGATTACATCTTCGTCAGCATCTTCCAGGACCCGCGACTTGCCACTCTTGACGCTGACTCGGGTGAGCAGCTGTTCAAGCTGGTTACGCAGGTCGAAATCGTCTTCAGCCTCGGGCTCGGGGACGTACTGCTGCAAATGCGACAGTAGGCGTAGCAGATCACGGGTGGCAATGGGTTGCGGCTCGGCACTGGCTTCGAGGGTCGGCGCCACGCTGCCACGCACGGCTTGCAGTAACTTCTGCAATGCGCTGAACGCTTGCTGGCCGCTTTGATCGAGCGGCGGGTCGACGATCGGCTGGCTGGCGCGTTGGTGTTCCCGGCTGGCGCGCCCGCCGGGACGACGGGATGGCACGGCCTTGAGTTCAGGCAGTACACCAACGGCGACCAGCAGTTGATTGGCTTCGCCATACAACAGGTCCGCGTCACTTAGCACGTATTTTTCAAAGAGCTTGAGCATGATCAGTTTGACGCGGATTTCCACCCCCAGACTGCGCCCTGCCTGCAGGAAAAACTCACAGAGCAGTGCCGGACCCAGTGGGTTGGTATGGTCATCCAGTTGCCGGCCCAGCAATCGGCTCATGCGCGCGCTTAACTGTCCCAGGGCCAAGCCATCACGATGTCGCACCCGACCGAGCATCGCCTCAAGGGCTACGGCTTTTTCCATATCGTCGGCACTGGTACCGGATACCGCTTCGTAGGACACCACCGGCACCAGGTGCAGATCGCCGCTTCCGGCCTGGCCCAGATTGGCGAAGGCGACAAACAGCTGCTCCATGAACACGCGTTCGAAGTTCTTGCGCTTGAGGCGCAGGTCGCGCATTGCTTCGAAAAAAATATGATGGTCGACGGTGCTTCGGGCCTTGTCAGCCATTTCGAACAGGGTGTCGTCGGCGTTATCGAACAGTTCCTGCAAACCCTGCTGCAATTGTTGCGCGGCCTTGTCACGCACCTGCAGCAACACCACCGGCAGGCGCGCGAGCGGCGATGGCGTGGCCTGTGCCCTGTTGATAGGCACCACCTTTCCGTCATTGTGCATCCTGGCCTCCTGAAACGGCGGTGTTGAGAGGGGCAAAGAACGGGGCAGGCACGGCAGTGCGCTGCAAATAAACCGGCTACCACCTCGACGTCAAAGCTATGACGCCAATTGAAAGGCGCGAGATTATCTTGCAAATGAGGGGGGTTGCGCCAGCAAACTCTGCCTTTACGCTGTAAATGAGCGGCGCGCTGGGTTCGAACGCACGCAGCCCCTATAATCCAGGCACTTTGTTTGTGGAGCCTGTTATGCCGAACCTCCGTCTTGCCGACCTCACCGCCGAAATCGAAGCCAACGTGCGCCGCGCACTGCTGGAAGACATCGGCAGTGGCGATATCACCGCGCAGTTGATCCCCGCCGAACGGCTGGCCAAGGCCACGATCATTACCCGCGAAGCGGCTGTTATTGCCGGTACGGCCTGGGTGGATGCGGTATTTCGCCAACTGGACCCACGGGTCGCCGTGCATTGGCAGGTGGCCGACGGTGAACGTGTGAGCCCCAACCAGGCGCTGTTCCACCTTGAAGGCCCGGCACGCTCGCTGCTCACAGGTGAACGCAGTGCGCTGAATTTTTTGCAGATGCTGTCAGGTGTAGCCACCCGAGCGCAGTTCCTCGCGGACTTTGTCGCCAGCACCCAGGTCAAGCTGCTGGACACCCGCAAGACATTACCGGGCCTGCGCCTGGCGCAAAAATACGCGGTCACCTGTGGCGGTTGCCACAATCACCGCATCGGGCTGTATGACGCGTTCCTGATCAAGGAAAACCATATTGCCGCCTGCGGTGGCATTGCCCAGGCGATTACGGCCGCCCACAAGATCGCCCCAGGCAAGCCGGTGGAAATCGAAGTGGAAAACCTGGATGAGTTGCGCGAAGCCCTGGCGGCGGGAGCCGACATCATCATGCTCGATGAACTGAGCCTGGTAGACATGCGCGAGGCCGTGCGCTTGAACGCCGGCAAGGCCAAGCTGGAAGCCAGCGGCGGGATCAATGAAAGCACCCTGCTGCCTATCGCTGAAACCGGTGTGGACTTCATCTCCATCGGCGCGATGACCAAGGATGTGAAGGCAGTGGATCTGTCGATGCGCCTCAGTATCTGAGTAGTTGCCAGCTGCAAGCTGCAAGAAGGCTGCGAGACAACTTGCCGCTTGCAGCTTGAAACTCGCGCCTGCTTTTAAACTACAAGATTATTCATCTCGCAGTACTCTTCCCATTCGACGCCCAGCACCTCGGCCGCCTCTTTATGCAAGGCCAACCGCGCAGCTTCGAATTCTTCCGGTGTCGAGGTGTACTTGAGGGTCAACTCCCAAGGCTGGAGGCTCTGGCTCTCTGCCTCATCCTCGAATGCCCACTGAATCTGATCGCGCTGGTCGTCAGCGCTCAGGTCCTTGATCTCTTCTTTAAGCTGCGGCGACTCCTCAAGGTATTGCTTGAGTGCTTCTTCGTGACGCGCTTGCTGGGTTATCTCAGTCGTGGTCATGTCGTTCTCTTGGATCGAGGAATGGGGATGCATCTGGGTCATCTAGGTTGCGCAGATACAAAAGAGCGAGCACGAATGCCGACTCGTCTGGCCTTCAGAACCATTCTGGGATCATCTGAAAACATTGCCTTTGAAGCAGTGGTGCGCTTTTGCCCGAGACAGGAATCGAACCTGCGACCTTCGCGTTACGAGTGCGCTGCTCTACCGGCTGAGCTACACGGGCGGTGGGCTAAAGCTAGCACTGCATTGGTCATGCAGCAACTGACTCGCTCACCGCCCGGCGCCATCACGCGCCGTTGGCAGAGCAGCCCTTGGCAACGTACTGCGGATCCGCTGTGGTAGCACAGGTCCATCCGCTGGTTGCGTTGCGGGTCAAGGTGATGGTCTTGCCGAGCACGGGCGCTGGCGCATCGAGGATTTCACAGCTGATGGAGCCGGCGCCCGAGGCTACATCTCCTGTCACGTCGATCTTGCAATTGGCAGTGGGGCTGTTGCCACCGATCAACGACACAGTGGGCACAGTGCCCTGGTTGATGACGTCTTCATAACCGGCCTTCAACGCGCTGATTTCAGCCAGCCCCGCCGTAAACTTGGCCTTGGCCTGGTGCTTGGTGTACATGGGCAAACCGATCGTGGCCAAAATGCCGATGATTGCCACAACGATCAACAACTCGATCAAGGTAAAGCCTTTTTGACGCATCTCTTTCACTCTCCAGAATAAAACCATGACAAGGCGCGTCCTGCGCCCCGAAGTGTGCAACGGCGCCAGTGTACCCACCACCACGAAGCCCATCGCCTGCAAGACGCACATTCTGACACTTTATCCCATAACACCAGCCGCCCCGAATCCGCCACCTGACTACGCTATAAATTCTTCACTGCCGGGTGCGCAAACCGATATGAACGACACGTCAACGATCTATGCCTGGGAAGGCATCAACCGCAAAGGACGCAGGGTGACCGGGCAAACCGCTGGCGACAGCCTTGCGCTGATCAAGGCACAACTGCGCCAGCAAGGGATCTGCCCCGAGCGTGTGCGCAAGAGGCCTCGATCACGTTCGGCTTTCACCCCGCGAATCCTGCCAGCCGATATCGCCCTGTTTACCCGACAGTTGGCGACCTTGCTCAAAGCCGGGATCCCGCTGCTGCAAGCCTTCGACATCATCAGTGAGGGTTTTGAAAACCAGCAGGTGCGTGAACTGGTCAAGGCGTTGAAACAACAGATCGCCAGCGGCAATAACCTGGCCGCAGCGCTACGCCTGCACCCGCGTTATTTCGATGACCTGTACTGCAACCTGGTAGCTGCCGGAGAACAGGCCGGGGCTCTGGAAACCCTGCTGGAGCGCGTGGCGATTCATCTGGAAAAAAGCCAACAGCTCAAAGCCAGGATCAAAAAAGCCATGACTTACCCTGTCGCAGTCCTGGTAGTCGCGACACTGGTCAGCACAGTGCTGTTGATACACGTCGTGCCTCAGTTCCAGCATCTGTTTGCCGGGGTCGATAGCCAACTGCCCGGGTTTACCCTGGGGGTCATTGCCCTGTCCGAGTTCTTGCAACAAGCGTGGTGGATACTCGTGCTGGGCCTGGCCGTGGGGGTGGGCGGGCTGCGCCACGCCTACCGCCGTTACCCTGGCTTTCGCCATTGGCTGCAAGCGAGTTTGTTGAAAGCGCCTCTGGCAGGCAAACTGCTGCAAAAAACCGCCGTCGCCCGCTACGCCCGCACGCTTTCGACCACGTTTGCAGCGGGTGTCCCGCTGGTCCAGGCACTGGGCTCGGTAGCCGGAGCCGTCGGCAATGACCCCTTCAAACAGGCAATCGAACGTATGCGCCACGATGTATCCACAGGCATGCAGTTGAATCAATCCATGCACAGCTGCGGTTTGTTTCCCGGCATGGCGATCCAGATGACCGCCATTGGAGAGGAGTCCGGCACCCTGGACCGGATGCTGGAAAAAGTCGCGAACCACTACGAGTCGGACGTAGACACCCTGGTCGATAACCTCACCAGCCTGATGGAGCCGCTGATCATGGTTGTCCTGGGGGCCATTGTCGGCGCGCTGGTGATTGCGATGTACCTGCCGGTATTTCAATTGGGTACGACCTTTTGAGCCTGCTGCTGAGCGAGCAGCACTGGGCGTTTGCCTGCATGGCACTGGTGCTCGGCCTGATCATCGGCAGTTTCATCAACGTGCTGGTCTGGCGCCTGCCCAAAATGCTCGAACGCGAATGGCGTGCCCAGGCCCATGAGGTCCTCGGCCTGCCAACCGAGCCCGCCGGTCCGGTGTACAACCTGATGCGCCCGAACTCCTGCTGTCCGCGCTGCAACCAGCCGATTCAGCCCTGGGAAAATATTCCGCTGCTCAGCTTCCTGATGCTCCGGGGTCGTTGCGCCCATTGCCGTGACCCCATCAGCGTCCGCTATCCCCTGACCGAAGTGACGTGCGCGCTGATCACTGCCGCTGTTGCCTGGCATTTCGGCTTCGGCTGGCAAGCCGCTGCGGTGATGTTGCTGAGCTGGGGCTTGCTGGCCATGAGCCTGATTGACCTGGACCACCAATTGCTGCCGGACGTGCTGGTCCTGCCGCTGCTCTGGCTGGGGCTGGTTATCAACAGCGCTGACCTGTTGGCGACACTGCCCGACGCACTGTGGGGCGCGGTCATTGGCTACATGAGCCTATGGAGCGTGTTCTGGTTGTTCAAGCTGGTCACCGGCAAGGATGGCATGGGCCATGGCGATTTCAAGTTATTGGCATTGCTGGGAGCCTGGGGTGGCTGGCAGATCCTGCCGATGACGTTGCTGATGGCCTCACTGATGGGCGTGTTTGCAGGGCTGATCCTGCTGCGTTTGCGCAAGGCCCAAACGTCGACGCCGATGCCCTTTGGGCCGTGCCTGGCAATTGCCGGCTGGATTGCATTGCTCTGGGGTGGTCAAATAACCGACTTCTATTTGCAGTCTGTCGGTTTCAGATGACCACTTCTGTCGCAACACCCTGGATTCTTGGCCTCACAGGCGGCATTGGCAGCGGCAAAAGCGCTGCGGCCGAGCACTTTATCGACCTGGGCATCGACCTGGTGGACGCCGATCATGCTGCCCGCTGGGTCGTCGAACCCGGGAGGCCGGCTCTGGCGCGCATTGCCGAGCATTTCGGCGACGGCGTGCTCCTACCCGACGGCCAGCTGGATCGCGCAGCGCTGCGCAAACTGATCTTTGAGGTACCGCAAGAACGTTTGTGGCTGGAAGCCTTGCTGCACCCGCTGATTGCCGAGGAAATTCGCAGCCACCTGGCACGCGCCCAGTCGCCTTACGCGATCCTGGTGTCACCGCTGCTGATCGAGTCCGGCCAATACAGCATGACCCAGCGCATCCTGGTGATCGACGTGCCGCAATCGCTGCAGATTCAGCGTACCCTGCAGCGCGATGGCATCAGCGAACAACAGGTGCAGGCGATTCTCAAGGCTCAATCGAGCCGCGAAGACCGCCTGAACCATGCCGATGACGTGCTGGTCAACGATAAGGACCTTGCCTGGCTGCACGGCGAGGTCGAGCGACTGCACCACTTTTACCTTACTTTGCGTGGAGGCCGATCATGAGCCAACCCTTGACCGTCGACTGCCCAACCTGCGGTGCACCCGTGGAATGGAAAGCGACCAACCTCAACCGGCCGTTCTGCTCGGACCGTTGCAAGCTTATCGACCTGGGTGCCTGGGCCGCTGAAGAACACAAGATTCCGGTGGCCCCGGACGCCGAAGATGAACTGTTTTCCGAAGACCTGCCGCCGCGCCACTAAGGCCGCATAAAGGCATATTCCTGCTGGTCGTCGAGGTTTTCTGCAAGGTATTGCAACTCGTCGGCCAGGTCTTCAAAACTGCGTACACCCTTGCTTTGCTGCACCACCGCACTGAGCATGGCGCGCAAGGTCAAGCCGGGGTCAAAACCGATTTCCTGCGCTGCGTCCTGGCTTCTGCGCAACTCCTGCCGTGCCCACTCGTACACACTCATGATCCGTGCTCCAGAAAAAATTTTGCAGAGCATGGGCCTGCGCCGTCGTGCGAGATTTGACCTGGATCAACGCCGTGAATCGTCGTCCTTCCAGGGGGCCGAGAGATAGCGAGTTCGGTTGAAGGTCTCCAGCCATTCCGGGCAAAACACCACCAGCGCGCTGATGACCATGCCGTTGATAAAGGCTTCGGGGAAGATGATCAGCCAGAGGTAACCTACAAAGTCCTCCAACCATTCCGGCATCGCAAAGCGGCCGTTCAACCACAACAGGCCCAGGCCAACCAACAGGCACAACAATGCCGACAGCGCCGCCGCAAAAAAACCGGAACAGAAGATATACACAAAGGGGTTTCGCGGTTGCGCCCGTTCGACCAACAGCGCGCAGCTTTCGGTGACCAGCACCGGCAGCCCGACCAGAAGCAGGCCGTTGACGCCAAGGGCGGCCAGATCCTGGCGCCCCAGCAGCATCAAGCCGAACTGTGCAGCAAACCCACCGACGATTGCCAGCGGCCAATCCAGCAGCAAGGTCACGGCGGTCATGCCGATAAAGTGGTACGAGACCCCGGTATCGAAATCCCGGCGCACCAGCCACAGCATAAACAACGCGAACACCGTACCGAACAGCAAATGCTGGCGCCGTCGGTCGGCGAACAATTCGACCCAAGGCGAGCGCAACGTCGCCCACATCACCACCGGCGCATATAACAGCCAGCCAATGCCGAGGGTCGATGGCGCCAGAACAGCTGCACTGATCACGGATGCACTTCCTTTATAAAAAGCCTCACCACACACCTCATCCTTGGGCCTGCTGCCAGGTGACCAGTCTACACCCGCGTTTTAAAGCAGGACTTCCTGTGGTCATCATTTGAACGCTAAGCTGGGAATATGGATGACTCAGATTATTTGCGCCTGCTCACCGTAGCAGCCGAACAAGCCAATGCGTTTCTGTCCAATGCCCGCAAATGGGAGCGTGAGCGTTGGGTCTGCCAGCGCCTGCTGCAGGGCTTGAATGTGCCCTACCGCGTCGAAGAGTTTCACGCTGCGGGCCAGGAGCCGCCGGATGTGTTGTTTCGCGACGCCAGTTTCGAGGTGTTTTTCGTGCTGGACGAGGGGCGCCGCCTGAACGACGAATGGCGCGATGAATTGCTGCGCAGGCGTAGCGCGTTCTCTTTGAGCCAACTGGTGCGGCGCGAAGCCAAGCCACGACGCATTCCCGCCCATGAGTTTTTGTTGCGCCTGGCACCGACACTGCGCAAAAAAGCACATAACTACAAAGAACGCGGCATGGACCTGGGGGAGTTGGACCTTATCGCTTTCACCAGCCTCAAACGCGAAGTGCTGGACCTCAACAGCCACTTTCCGCCGCCAACTGAATACCTGCGCCAGGGCTGGCGCTCACTGTCACTGGTGGGGCCAACCTTCGCGCGCGTACTGTTCGCACACCCGGACGCGCCGGACTTCTTGCGCAACAACCTGGGCCGCAGCATAGTGTTCGATGTGGGCATCAGCCTTTGAACCCTTGGCTGTAACGTGGCGCCCTTTTGCAACGTCTACCTGACGAGGCCTTTATGACCAGCCGCCTGAACCCCGATGACCAACAGCATGTCCAAGAGTACCTGCAACTCTCCCAGCACAGAGTCGAGCGCAAGCCTTTCCGGCCATGGCTGCTCCTTTGTGTGGTGCTGGTAGTGGTGATCGGGCTCGGCGTGCTGAGCCGCCTATTGAGTTACCTGACGCTATGAGCTGCCTGGCGCTCGCGGGGGTAACTGCTCCGATTTCTTTTAGCCTTGCGAGATATCCCCATGACCCATCGTATTATTATCGTCGGCGGCGGCGCCGGCGGCCTGGAGTTGGCTACCCGCCTGGGTAAGACTCTGGGCAAGCGCGGCAAGGCCAGCATCACGCTGGTGGACGCCAACCTGACTCACATCTGGAAGCCTCTGCTGCACGAAGTGGCTGCCGGCTCGCTGAATTCTTCGGAAGACGAACTCAATTATGTCGCCCAGGCAAAATGGAACCACTTCGAGTTCCAGCTTGGGCGCATGAGTGGGCTTGACCGTGAACAGAAGAAAATCCAGCTGGCCGCCACCCTCGATGAAGAAGGCCGCGAGCTGGTGCCCGCGCGCGTACTGGGCTATGACAGCCTGGTCATTGCCGTAGGCAGCACCACCAACGACTTCGGCACCGAGGGTGCGGCGCAGCATTGCCTGTTCCTCGATACCCGCAAGCAAGCCGAGCGCTTCCACCAACAACTGCTCAATCACTACCTGCGCGCCCATGCCGGACAAACCGATGCCGTTGAACAAATCAGCGTGGCCATCGTCGGTGCCGGCGCCACCGGGGTGGAGCTGGCCGCCGAGCTGCATAACGCAGCCCATGAACTGGCGGCCTATGGCCTGGACCGCATCAAACCGGAAAACATGCATATCACCCTGATCGAAGCCGGCCCGCGGGTATTGCCTGCCCTGCCAGAGCGGATCGGCGGCCCAGTGCATAAAACCCTGGAAAAACTCGGGGTGACCGTGCTGACCAACTCGGCGGTCAGCGAAGTAACCGCCGACGCGCTGATTACCAGCAGCGGCCAAGTGATTCCCGCCAGCCTCAAGGTATGGGCGGCCGGGATCCGCGCACCGGGTTTTCTCAAAGACATCGACGGCCTGGAAACCAACCGCATCAATCAGCTTCAGGTGCTGCAAACACTGCAAACCACTCGCGATGAAAACATCTTCGCCTTTGGCGATTGTGCCGCCTGCCCGCAACCGGGCACCGACCGCAATGTGCCCCCACGAGCCCAGGCCGCGCATCAGCAGGCTTCGTTGTTGGCCAAGTCGCTGAAATTGCGCATTGAAGGCAAGGATCTGCCGACCTACAAGTACACCGACTACGGCTCGCTGATCTCGCTGTCGCGGTTCTCGGCGGTAGGTAACCTGATGGGTAACCTGACTGGCAGCGTGATGCTGGAGGGCTGGTTGGCGCGGATGTTCTATGTGTCGCTGTACCGTATGCACCAGATGGCGCTGTACGGCTTCTTCCGCACGGCGATGCTGATGCTGGGCAGCAAGATTGGGCGAGGCACAGAACCGCGCCTCAAACTCCACTAACAACGCATAACACCTGTGGGAGGGGGCTTGCTCCCGATAGCGGTGTGTCAGTTAATGAATACTTAGCTGACCCACCGCTATCGGGAGCAAGCCCCCTCCCACATTTGTTTTGAGGAGAATTCAGGATTCGCGCGCGCAAAAAAAATCCCCGTATCTTTCGATACGAGGATTTTTAATATGGTCGGGGTAAGGGGATTCGAACTCCTGACATCCTGCTCCCAAAGCAGGCGCGCTACCGGACTGCGCTATACCCCGGTAAAAAAAAGGCGACCTTTCAGTCGCCTTCTTCGATCAGCGCTTTTGGCCTCTGATCTTAAGATTCGATTCCAGCCTGAACTGGTCTCAAAAATGGTGGGTCGTGTGGGATTCGAACCTACGACCAATTGGTTAAAAGACAATTGGTTCTAGTGCTTCAAAGCCCAGGATCGTGTTCGCTACACATAGCTGTTTCCGTGGCCTCGCAGCCTCTAATGAACCCACATTAGAGGCTCCAAACCATGAAAATCTCTGCGGTCGTTTCGACCAAAGGCGGCGTAGGAAAAACCACCATCGAGGCCAACCTCGGCGCTTTTTGTGCGGATGCAGGCCTGCGCGTGCTCCTCATCGACCTAGATCCTGCACAGCCCTCACTCTCCTCGTATTACCAATTGGTCGACGAAGCTCAGGGGGGCATCTACGACCTGCTGGCATTCAATATCACCGAATCAGCCAAGATCATATCCAGCACCGCGATACCAAACCTGTCGCTTGTCATTTCCAACGACATCAACAACCAACTGAACAGCCTGCTCCTGCAAGCACCTGACGGACGGTTGCGGCTCGCCAACCTGATGCCGGCGTTCAAAGATCATTTCGACCTGGTACTGATTGACACCCAAGGCGCCAGATCGGCCATGCTCGAAATGGTGGTCCTAGCCTCTGATTTGGTCATATCGCCACTTCCGCCCAATATGCTCGCTGCACGGGAGTTCAGCCGGGGAACCATGCAGATGTTGGACGGCCTGCGCGCCTATGGGCGCCTGGGCATGAAAATCCCACCCGTGCGGATAGTCGTCAACAATCTCGACCAAACCACTGACGCGCAAATGATCGAGCAGTCGGTACGGGAAATTTTCCAGGACAATGACGAAATCAACGTTCTGGATAGCGTCGTCCCCAGCGCAGTGGTGTTTCGTAGCGGTTCTTCCCTGGGCGTCCCAGTACACCGCCTGGAATACCGACAGCCTTCAAACCGAATATCCCCGGCAGCCTTAGTCGTCATCCGCCGTTTGGCCATTGAGCTTTTTCCAGAATGGCGTGACCGCTTCGAGGCCATGACCGAGGAAAAGGTAGCCAACTTGGTGAGGGAGGGTCGTTGAAATGGCGAAGCCCTCCATTACCGACGCCCACAGTATTACTGCAGATCTCATCCTAGAGGTTGGCAAGTACTACAGCGCTCAGCAATTGCGCAGCTTGCAAGCCAAGCTCAGTGGAACCGCACGAGAAATCAGAGCCCTGACAAGCGGTTGCCATCTACCCGGTCGGATTGGCGCCCAGTTGAGCGTTGAACAGATTCAGCTTTTGCAAGACGCCGCGAAGCTAATCGAGTCTGTGAACTCGAACATAAAGCACGCGAAGAAAAAGCGCGGCCGCGACGAAAGCCAAGCCAAACGCCGTCAGCAAAGTCGATATGCCGAAGCCAAACGCCTGGTAGCTGAAACATATCTAGAACCTTTTGTTCCTGAGTCAACGGCTTTGGACCCTCTCCTAGATATTCTTAAAACAGCGTTGACGCTCAATCGCGCAGACGTTTTCAGGAATGGTTATTCACCTAGGGAGTTCAATCTCAGGCTCCGTGATTACCTGTCGCCTGCTAGAACTCGAAAGCTTATTGGCTGGACCAGTCCAAGTGCTTTTTGGATAAGCACGGTTCTCTCTCTGCGTAATGACGTTGTGCAAACTGTTGAGCAAGAGATTGCTTACGACGATGGCTCGAGTGTTCAAGACCGTCTTGATGCCTTGAAACAGAAGGTTGCGCACTGTCTTGCACAGACTCACCTCTCTGCTGATGAGGAAGAAACACTTCGCCTGTGGTCAGAAGCGCTCTCCCCCAGCCTTCAAAAGGAAGGGGGCGAATGATGGACAAGCAAAAAGTCCTCAGCAAGGTTGCCAAACTCATGGCGCTGGCCAAGTCACAAGGCGCTGCCCCAAACGAAGTGGAAATTGCACTTCGTCAAGCTCGCCATTTGATGAAGCAGTACAACCTGGAACACACCGAAGTTGCTGCCCATACAATCGAAGAAGCCATTGTGGGTACCAAAACCCGTAGGGCACCGCAGGATTGGCTGCACAACCTGGCCTCAATCTGCTCCCAAGCCTTCGATTGCAGCCACTTGGCGTATTTCAATCCGCTGCTTGGCTGGTCCTTCAAGTTCTTGGGAAAAGGTATTTCACCCGAGCTGGCAGCTCACACCTATTCAACGCTGCATCACCAGCTTGTCGCAGCCCGACGAGCTCATGTTGCCCAGCAGAAGCGCTGCCAACTAAAAACCAAACGTCACCGTGGCCAACTGTTTGCAGAGGGCTGGCTCAATGCCGTCGCCTCTAAGGTGAACCAGTTTGCAGGCGGGATAGACGAAAACACTGCGCTGGAGATCCAAGCCTACCTGGAATGGCACCATCCAAAACTAACACTAGCCATTATCAAGCCCATCGAAGCCAAAGGTCATGACACCCGCTCTTTGCAAGCGGGATGGGACCAGGGCAAGCATGCCAGGCTGCATCGTGGTGTTGGACAGCAGTCGCAAGGAGCCCTTGGGCATGGGGGGAGCCAATGAGAACTCATTCGCTTTCACCTTTGGCCATGGCGGCGCTGGAACAAGCCAGATCCCAGCTTGGGCTTACCCCGGTTCACAAACACCATGTTTGGAGTGAGGCAGAAGAGCGCACGCTCATTGCCCGTTATCCCGATGAACCGACTCATGTCCTAGCCGCCGAATTGGGGCTCAGCGTCTATCAGGTCTATGCCAAAGCCAAACGGCTGGGTTTGAGCAAAAGCACCGAGTTTCTTCGCAGTAGTCTCTGTGGCCGGCTTGACGGCAAGTTGGGCGCTGAATTCCGCTTTCCCAAGGGTTTTGTCCCGTGGAATAAGGGCCTCAAGGGGCTCCCCTCCTCTGGCCGCATGACTCAAACGCAGTTTAAGGCGGGGAATAAACCAGGGAACTGGCTCCCTGTTGGCAGCCTGCGCACGACTCCTGACGGCTATCAGCAGAAGAAAATCACCGATACCGGTTATCCACCCGTTGACTGGAAAGCGGTGCACGTACTGCTCTGGGAGGAGCATCACGGACCAGTCCCTTTAAACATGTTCGTGTGCTTCAAGGACGGCAACAAGGCCCATATAGCCCTGAATAACCTGGAGTTACTGACGAGGGCAGAACGCATGCGTCGTAACACCATTCATCGGTATCCGGAAGAGCTGAAATCCGCAATACGCGCTATCGGCAAACTCAAACGCACCATCCGGGAGGTTGAAAATGAAGAACAAGATTGAAGATCTACGTAATCACCTGTTCGTCGCGATCGAGAGCCTCCTGGACCCGGAAAAACCAATGGAAATTGAACGGGCTAAAGCGGTAGCGGAGGTTGCTCAGGTCATGATCAATTCAGCGAAGGTTGAAGTCGACATGGTCAAAGCCCTGGGGGCACGCAACGGGAGTGGTTTTCTTCAGATAGGTCAGGAGTCAGGGAAATGAATCACCTTGACCTATCACCGCCCTACTCCGTAGAGGCTGAACAAGGTGTGTTAGGTGGGCTACTGCTCGACAACAACACCTGGGATCTCGTCGCGGACAAACTGGATGCCTCTGATTTTTTTCGACACGACCATCGGTTGCTGTTCCGGACAATGGCAAGCCTTGCTGACAAGTCGATTCCGTTCGACATCGTCACCGTCCACAACGCGTTGGAGGAGCCAGACGAAGCCGGAGGGCTGGGCTATCTGGGCGAGCTGGCCAAAAACACGCCGTCTGTAGCCAACATCGAGCATTACGCATCCATCGTGCGTAATCGCTCTCGGCTCAGACAGCTCATGTCCCTTGGATACCAATGCTCTCGCGAGGCGACAGACCCGTTGGCAAGTGCGGAGGATGTTCAAGAATCAATTGAACAGCAACTGTTCGCTCTGGGTGAGGGCAAGAGCGCAACGGAATTCGTCAATATCAACCAGTGCCTGACGAATGTCGTCGAACAAATAGACGAACATTTCAACGGCAATATCACCGTGACCGGCCTGCCTTCAGGCCTGGAGGACCTGGACGAGCTGACTTCGGGTTTTCAAGAAGCCGACCTGATCATCCTCGGCGCGCGCCCGTCTATGGGGAAGACCTCTCTGGCCTTGAACTTCATAGATACGGCTCTGCAGGCAAAGCTTGATCGTACAGTTCAGGTTTTCAGCATGGAGATGCCGGCCAAAGCATTGATGTATCGATTGATGGGCATCCTAGGCCATATCGATCTGGGCAGGCTATTGAAGGGCAAGCTCGATGATGATGATTGGCCGAAGCTGACTGCAGCGGTTTCTCGTATCAATGGCTATGGCGAGCGCCTGGTCATCGACGACTCATCAGCGCTCACGCCTGCAGTAATCAGAGCCAAATCTCGTCGAGCAGCTCGTCGCTTCGGGCACCCGAGCTTGATCCTAATCGATTACCTGCAGCTCATGCGCTGCCCAGGTCAGGAAAACAGAGCCAACGAGATCAGCGCTATATCCCAATCCCTCAAGGCCCTGGCGAAAGAGATGAATTGCCCGGTGGTTGCGCTTTCCCAGCTCAACCGAGAACTGGAGCGACGGCCAAATAAGCGTCCGATCAACGCAGACCTGCGTGATAGCGGTGCGATTGAACAGGACGCGGACCTGATTATGTTCGTCTACCGGGACGAGGTGTACCACCCTCAGAGCGAACACAAAGGCATTGCAGAAATCATTCTCGGCAAGGCGCGTAACGGCCCAACTGGGACCGTACGAACAGTCTTCATCGCCAATCAGACCCGGTTTGCCAACCTCAGTCCCAACGCCGGCTGGCAAGGGGCTCAAATATGAAAAAGCACACCTCAGCGATGAATACTCTCGTCCGCATCACTCACTGGTGCCTTCAATGCGATAGCCACCACCCAAAACATCAAGTGAGTGGCGCTCCAGCCTTACCCGGCGGTGAAGTGGACGAGCTTATTTGCCCTACTTGCAATAGCTATGACATCGAGGAGCTTCAGGAGGTGTCGGATGCACAGTAGCGCCGAACTATTTCCTAGTATGCATGCCGGTGCCGTGTTCGAAGCCTCTGCCGTGGCTCATGCCCATAAATCTGGGATAAACCCAGTGGAGCTCGACGCATTAGCTCAAGCGATCGGCCGCCTTGCTCGTGACCACAGCACCGTGGTCCCAATGAGCATGCGTGAGTATCTGTTGGAGTTTGAGAAGCTCGGCTACGTCGAGCTGACCAACACGCTCAGCGCAACAATTACCGTTGAACTGCTCTGCGCGGGCGCCTTGCTATCCAGCTACTTCTGGTCGGTTTGGGTGCCCCGCTACCTCCAGTGCTGCTCGCTGAAAGTGGCCGTCATGTCTCACCTGCAACACCCCGCGGAAGTTCAGCACTGCAGCGTGGTGTTCCGCGTCCCTGGAGCACGTGAGGCTATGCGTCACTTTTTGCATGAGCTCGGTACCAAGTTTCCTGGCGACCAGGCTGAAATCATCGCGATCCAGACCGGTAACGTTCTGGCAGCCAGGGATGCAGAGCTATGACCACCAATCTCCTACGCGGAAAAAGCGAGAGCCTTCGTGTACTCGTGAAGTTTGCTGAAGCGAATGGCTGGACGGTGTCTCGCACTCAAGGTGGCCACATCAAGTTCACCAAGTCTGGCCTTGGATCGATTTACACCTCATCAACCGCAAGCGATTACCGCTCAGGCCTCAATGCCAAAGCCCGTATTCGTCGTGCTGATCGAGCTCAAACCCTACATTCGCAGGAGGCAATCTAATGCCTATCCGTCATTGCATCGTCCACCTGATCGACAAAAAACCCGATGGCACACCTGCTGTTCTCCAGGCACGCGATTCGGAGCTATCCGAATCGGTCGCCATCGAGAACATGCTTGCCGACCTCAACGAGAGCTATAACGCCAAACAAGGCAAGGCCTGGGGTTTCTTCCACGCCGAGTCCGGCGCGCACCCGTTTAGCGGCTGGTTAAAGCAGTACTTTGAAGGTGGCCAGGACTTCGCCGCCTTCAGCCACACGGCGGTCGAGCATCTGCAAAAGCTGATGGAAGAATCCAACCTCTCCACCGGTGGCCACGTACTGTTTGCCCATTACCAGCAAGGCATGACCGACTACCTAACTGTTGCCCTGCTCCATCACAGTGAAGGCGTGGTGGTTACTGACGATCTGGACGTCACTCCTTCACGCCACCTGGACGTTGGCCAGCTGCACCTGGCGGCGCGTATAAACCTGTCCGAGTGGCAGAACAACAAACAGTCCAAGCAGTACATCTCGTACATCAAAGGCAAGAACGGTAAGAAGATCTCGGGGTATTTCAGCGACTTCATTGGCTGCATGGAAGGCGTCGACGGCCCGGGCGAAACCCGCACCCTCCTCAAGGCGTTCAGCGACTTCGTTGAAAACGAAGACCTGCCAGACGAATCGGCCCGCGAGAAAACCAAGGCCCTGGTGGACTACGCCACCAGCCAGGCCAAGCTCGGTGAACCCATGGGCCTGGAGGAACTCTCGGGCCTGATCGATGAAGATCGGCCCAAGGCGTTCTACGACCATATCCGCAATAAGGACTACGGCCTGTCGCCGGAAATCCCCCTGGATAAACGCACTCTCAACCAATTCCGTCGGTTCACCGGCCGTGCCGAAGGCTTGTCCATCAGTTTTGAAGCGCATCTGCTAGGGGACAAGATCGAGTACGACGAGGCGTCCAATTCATTAGTCATCAAGGGGTTACCTACCCAACTCACTGATCAGTTGAAACGTCGCTGAACACACTTTCTACCCTAGGCATCGGAGCCCACCATGAGTAACAAACCAAAGCGTCTGCATGAAGAAAAATTCGTTATTCGCCTTCCCGACGGGATGCGCGAACGCATCGCGTTGGAAGCACGTGACAACGCCAGGTCGATGAACTCAGAAATTGTTTATCGGCTGGAAACAACTGCCGAACTTGAAGCCGCTCTTGATCGTGCTTTAAAAATCATTGACCAGCTTTTGGCGGCAAGCCCGGCTTACGAGCAGCCAGGAGCCAGAGTATGAAACCGTCTTTGGCCCAGACCATGAAAGATAAGCTGTTGCTGCCGGCGTTTGAATCGAAGTCGCCAGTGGCGGCGCGGATGAGTGACCCCATCGTTGATACACCCATGCTGTTGACCCTCGACGAAACGCTGCCGTATGACGAAAACCCAAGGACGACTCGTAACCCGAAGTACGATGAAATTAAAGAGTCGATACGAAATCGGGGTCTCGATACGCCACCTCCCGTAACCCGTAAACCTGGGGAAGATAAGTACCGGATCCGCAACGGCGGTAACACTCGTCTGGCAATTTTAAACGAGTTGTATCGTGAGACCGGCGACGAGAAGTACTTCAAGTTTCACTGCCTATTTCGCCCCTGGGACGCCGTTCGGGGCGAAATCATCTCGCTCACCGGCCACTTGGCTGAAAACGACCTGCAAGGCCAGCTCCTATTCATTGAGCGGGCTATTGGGGTCGACAAAGCGAGAGCGCTATATGAAACAGAGGCAGGGGAATCTATCTCATTGCGTGAGCTTTCACGGCGGCTCAGCGCAGATGGCTACCCTATCTCTCATACGCACATAAGCCGAATGCAGGACGCCATCCGCTACCTGCTTCCTGCAATTCCTACGGTGCTGTATTCCGGACTAGGTGTAGACCGAGTTTCGAAGCTTCTTTCTTTGAGAAAGAGCGCCTTGCAGTGCTGGGAGCGCAATTACCAAACGCAAGAAAATGGGCCGATTCTAGAATTTGAGACAATTTTTCAAGATGTATTGTCCCAGTTTGAGGGCGATGCAGAAGAGTTTCTGTTCAAGCGATTCCAGGACGAACTAATTGATCAGCTCAAAAAGCCTTTAAATCTCGGTTACGAAAAGATACTGCTGGAAATCACTCAGAACCAGGACCAGTTGCGCCGCTCTACGCCGGTTCTTGAGCTGCCACAGTACCCTGCATCGCAATTTGAGGGGGGGACTCAACTTAACGCCTCAAACAATGGCATTGAGGCTAATCAGAACCCTCTACAACTACCCCCTGCTCCTTCGGGGGGCAGCACACATAAGACGACGCCCTCCAAAGAGAGTCCTTCACCTCAAGGGGTCCAACAGCAACTGGCCCCTACTCCGCAGGAGCAAATGAGCCCACAAGAGCGCCAAGCACGTATCGATGGGCACGTTGCGAGTCCTGTGAAGACTTCTCCCAGAGTCGACAAGATGAAACGGGAGCTCGCTGCGCTTGACGGTGAGGTCTTGCCCGACTTCGCCTCCAATGCCTTGGTGGCCATACCTGTTCAAGCGGGCGGACTCAATCCCATTTCTGACCTTTGGTACATCGAACGCGAAATAGACAATACCGCAACCCTGCGTCAGCACATTGCTCAATTGGCTCGCGAAATAGCCAGCTCGGTCAAAGCCCCAGGTCAATTTATCGATATCGATGGTGGCGTCGGGTTCAGCTACCGACACCCCGAAGCGGAAGTCGAAATTACTGCCACAGCCCAACATACCTTGACGCTGCTCCAGTCTTTGAGCGGCTCAATGGCCATCGTACTGAAAATGATTCAGCAGCAACCCGAGCTTCAAATCGACGCTTTGGCTGACTTCGAGTTCGCAGCCGGGCTGGGCCAGATCTTACTGGGCCAGCCTCACACAAAAGATCAGCCCCCTGAAAGTGAATGCCGTCTCAGCGACGGCGCTTTAGTGAAGCTGTTCCGCATTATTCGTCTCGCAAGACGTTTGATTGACCTGGAAATCCAGTCAGTCGCCAACAACGGTCCGAATTCAGCCAGTTAACACACGGACTCTACAAGGGGGAGTCGTCATGTCCAAGACACCAATAAATGAAGCAATCCTGTCACAGGTGCTTCATCACATGCGTAATGGCCAACTTCGGCGCTGCATCGAAATGGGCCTGGAGCCAGAGATATTGGCTCAGCTCCAACAACCTTCAGTACTGAGCTTGCTGCTTAACACTCCCGTGTCTTGGTGCAACGTCACCATTGATGGGGACATGGTAAAAAAACTACTGTCAGGCGCGCAGCGTTCTGATGAAGAAGTGCGCATGATTGAACGTGCGCTGCGACTTGGCGCGACCACTCAAATGCTGCAACAGTTCTTCGGGCTGTCTCCGCAGGATGTGGCCCTTCAACGCCTCATGATCGGCGTGACGGCACGTCGTGGCCGTTGGCGCGAATTCAGTGAGGAGATGGACGCTCAGCTTTGGTACCGATGGACGCACCTAATGCAAGAGCATCAGGTAGAGCTTGGCGACAGTCTCGCGTTGCTGGACATCGCCATGTTAGTCGCCGAGGAACTCAATGCTCCACAGGATACTAGCCCAGATGAAACCCACGAAAACCTCAGCCTGGCCATCATCTGGCATCGCATTCAGTCCTGGATAAAGGAAGGGCTTTACCCTCCTGCAAACCCTGGCCTTCCGAGAAGGCTACAGCTTGTGTCTTCTCAACGACTTGCACAGCCAGCAGCGACATCGGTGGAAGGTGACTCTGTATTATGAGGTTGTCTCGGCTCCCCTTGTCGACGCTTTTAGACTCGGCCTCGGGTCACCTTGAAGCTCACTTGCTTCAGAAAAAAGAGTCGGCGCCTCCGGGGATTGAAGGGTCTTCCCCCTACTCCGGAATTATTTTCAGCGGGAACCCACACGAAACGGTACCTCGCCGATTGCTTTTGGATGATCGCTTAACCCCGCTTGAAAGAAACACCTGGCAGGTATTTCGCCTACTGATCAATGACGACGGCCTTACGGCGTTCCCTACCTATGACCAACTGCGGCCATATTTGGGTATGCAACCCGGTAGGCCTGCCTCACGTGAAACTGTATCAAAAGCATTAGTGACCTTACGTCTCACCCGTTGGCTTAGCCTGGGGCGACGGGTGCGCAATGATCTGAGTGGACAAGTGCAAGGCAACGTCTACCTGCTTCATGACGAACCGGTCACACCGGCCGAAGCTCTAGAGTTCGACAAGGACTACTTGCAGCTACTCGCGCAGTCAATGCAGCACCAGACCAAGGTGATTCGCGAAGTAGCGGAAATTGCCTGGAAGGAATTTGCAACTGATCCTGACGTTGGCCAACGCTTACCTAGCCGGCTGGACATCATCGAATCCCGAATGAACAGCCAGGCCTGGACCAAAGCGCAGGCTCCAGTCGTTCTCAAAGCGGCAGAGTTCGGAATCCGAACTCAGCAAAATATAGCTCTATCTCCACTGAGTTCGGATACCGAACTCAGCAAAAAAGACGAAGAGCGAATCGCTTTGGAGCAGAGTTCGGATGCCGAACTCAGCCGTAAATCCCTGAGTTCGGACTTAGTTCGGCATCCGAACTCATATAGTACGTATACAGATACACACAAAGATGTTTGTAAAAGCTCTGTACACGTACCGCCCACACCAAACGACATGGCTGCCGATTTACGCGGTGCACTGCATCGTCTACCGGTCGAGCAAAAACAGAACGCGGTCATGGCGCTGCAAAAGGTTCCAGCAGAGTTGAAACCGGCGCTGATCAAACAATGGGTCCACCGCTGTGACTCGGGAGGTGTCCGTAACCCGCTGGGTTACTTGATGACACTCGTCGGAATGGCCGTTCGCGGCGATTTCAACAGTCAATGGAACCCTGACGAAAAGGCAAAAGCGAGTCACGAGCGTCAAGAAGCTTCAGCGCCGCCAGAGGGCACAGAGCAGCCGACGAAGACGGTAACTCAGCCCCGTAGCCCTGAGTCGATACAAACCGCAAAACACTCACTCAGCGGAATGTTGCATCTGCTGAAGCCTAATCGGGGTACACATCCGTGATGTTAGGTGGACAACGAGGTCATCGAGGTAACGCGGCCCACAGCACAGCGGCCGTGGCCGGAATCTGGACCGGCGACACAGCAAATGTTGTGGCCCGCAACACCTTGTCAGGATCCGGCATCGATGGCGGCAGCCATGCAAGTGGTGCGGCCCGCACCACCTCAGCAGGATCCGATATCGATGCCGGCAACGATACAGATGATGCGGCTCGCACCACCCCGGCAGAATCCGGCATCGATGGTGGCAGCCATGTAAGTGGTGCGGCCCGCACCACCTCGGCAGGGTCAGGCATCGATGGTGGCAGCCATGTGAGTGGTGCGGCCCGCACCACCTCAACAGGCTCAGGCATCGATGGTGGCAGCCATGTGAGTGGTGCGGCCCGCACCACCTCAGCAGGATCAGATATCGGTGCCGGCAGCAATACAGGTGATGCGGCCCGCATCACCCCGGCAGAATCCGGCATCGATGGTGGCAGCCATGTAAGTGGTGCGGGCCGCACCACCTTCGCAGAATCCGGCATCGGTGGTGGTCGACACGCAAATGGTGCGGCCCGCACCACCTTGCCAGGATACGATATCGGTGGTGGCAGCCATGTAAGTGGTGCGGGCCGCACCACCTTCGCAGAATCCGGCATCGGTGGTGGCCGACACGCAAATGGTGCGGCCCGCACCACCTTGCCAGGATACGATATCGGTGGTGGCAGCCATGTAAGTGTTGCGGCCCGCAACACCCCTACAGGATCCGGCATCAGTGGAGGTCTTAAGCTCACTGGCGAGTTACAGCTCTTCCTATATATAGAAGCCTCAACAAATCCCCTTCCATCGGGCTACGCATTTAATGCTGCGTCTCCTATAGCCAAATTGCAGCATGGGTACGTCAATCCTCTTCCCAAGGAAACACTGCACCATGGCTGATAACTTCCGGCTCAACATCGGTTCACTGCGCAGCGATGTGAAGCTCACCCTTCACACTCACCATGCCGCTCGTATATGGATGGGGCGCCCTAAAAATGACCTCAAAGCCGGCATCATCGGTCTGTCAGGGTTCTGCACTGTCGTCAATCGGATGTCTCGTGGCGCCCAACAGGATGATCCCTACTCTGACTGGTGGATGATCCTCCTCGAAGAAAAGATCAACGATTCCAAGGAAGCGCTAAAGACCATCGAAGATCGACTGGACACAGCCATGGCCTCCCTTCCGCCGGCCATCAGCATTAGCGAAAACCTGTCGATCCAGCCTGTCAGCCTCCCGCTGTATATCTCCAACCCTCTGGGATTTCAGGCGGTGTACCTGCTGACGAACTATGACGAAATTGTCAGACGCATTCTGCTGGCCCAGCACGTTGGTCTTGTCGGGCGGCACGATATGGAAACCTGGATCGATGAAGGCGCAGCGGTACTGCGGAGACTGTTTGGTCTGGCCCAGATATATAAGTACTCAGGCGCTACCCGCGACGACTTCGCTGCAAACAATGCCAAGGCTGAAGCAGCCCGCAAAATGTACGAGCGGTACGGTGAGCTGCCACAGGACATCCTGGAAGGCACCCGCCGTTCGAATTTCGCGCCACCGATCATCCGCGGTCAGCAGCAAACCGAGACGGATGATCATCTCGATGACTCCGTTGAGGGTTAAGAGCATGGGCCAGATTCCCTCAAATGATGGGTCGCTGCAACAGACCGCCTTCCGGCCACTGCAACAGGAAGCCTTTCAGCGACTGCAACAGGCTGCCTCACTAAAGGGCCTTTTAAAGCCTTTTAAAGGTAAGGGGGAGCTGACCCAATTTGCCGATCTTTGCCGAGCTCAAGAATCGGACTTAAAAGCTCTTGCCCAGGAAGTACTGAGCCAAGCCCGCCGATATCCATTCACCCTTGTTCCAGTGCGGTTGACTGAGCAAAACACCCAAGCCGGTACCCAGTTTTTGAGATGGCAGCTGGTGACAGATCGGAGGATGGGCGTAGGGGTTTGGGCAGAAATGATGGGCTCGCCAAGAACACCGGAATCCATGCTGCAGGATCTTTACGTGATGGAGCTGCAGCGCATCACCTTGAACATGCAAATGAGTTTGCTGCACTCGATCACCAAACAGGCCGCCGAGTGCGCAGAAAAAATGGGCCAGGCAGAGGCCGTGTATACCGCTCGCCTGCAGCAGCTCAACAACCCAACGCAACACCAATAACCGCGGAGAATACTCATGGGCACGCCCGTACAAGGCTGGGAAGGCAATATCGGTTCTGCACCGGAATTCAAAGAATTCCCCAACGGCAATAAAGATCCACGTCGACTCATGCGAGCCAACGTTTACTTTGACAATTCGATTCCGGATGGCAAAGGCGGCTACGAAGATCGTGGCGGTTTTTGGGCGAATGTGGAGTGGTGGCACAAGGACGCCGAGCATTATTCGCAACTGTTCCAGAAAGGTATGCGAGTGCTGGTTTCCGGTCGCGCTGTTATGGACCGCTGGAAGAACGACGAAGGCGAATTCGAAGCTTTGAAAATCCAGGCCAGCCGGGTCGGCATGCTGCCGCACCGCGTGACCATGGTGAATCTGGCGCCTTCGCAAAACCAAAGTTCGCAACAGTCCAACAGACCCGAATCGCGGCCGCAGCCAGCTCCAGGCCCGGATGAATATCCAGATACCGATCCACCGCAATTCTGAAAACATGGGCTTAATTTTTCGGCCCAATCGTGTAGCTGTCGGTGTTGGGGGAAATAGCTCATGGTTTCCCCCGACCTCATTAGGGAACCACTACAAATTAGGACGTGCCGATGGATGAAGTTTTGAGGGACCCAACAGGGTACGTTGTCATTGGCGCAGAGCATCCAGCTTTAGGTCGTGTGTACTGGGCTTACTTTGATGAAAGCGAGGTGAATGCTCCGGACTACTACGGGCTCACCCTGGACCTAAACCGAGCATCATGGGCTCCAGTTGGGTGGCGAACGGGAGAGTATCTGATGGGGGGCCGTGAAGAGACAGACCTTGATACCTGGCAAGCCCGCCGATTTATCAGCACCTTGCTCGATGAATACCGCTTAGATACTGAATACCGCGTCGACTTTGACGACGACGAAATGACTGAACACTTATACGGCAAGCTGGAACAACTACGTGTTCAAAGCGGACAATCCACTCAGGACTTCATCGCGTGGATCAGAGCTGCGAACTGGACGGACGAGCCGGCTACGAATTGACATAAAGCCCGCCAATTGGTTGGCAAAAAAATCGCGCCATTCGTTAACTTTCAGGTTGAGTCATACTTCCATTCGGCTATCTCAAGCACAGAAGTTTAAAACTTCCGTTTTTGAGGAAAAAAAGCCCTATTCGTGATGTTACAGTCTGATAGATCTGTTCTTCGGGGACCCATAGCCAATGGCGCAATCTCGAACTTCTTTGAAACCAGCAGATAGGCGGCAATTCAACAACCCTCATACTGCCGTTCAAACAGCCGGTGCTGACGCCGCCCGAAAAGGGCTACGGGTGTATGACTGCCCTTACCACCATCCTGCGATGCGCACGTCGTGGCTAAAGGGCTTTGCCCAGGAACAGCAGCTGACGCTGAACCTCTAGCCGCTAAAAGCCTCCCGTTGTGCATTGACCATTTCCCATTGAAGCCCTACCTGCCATGACGTGACAGTCCCTCTCTGCATAATTGAGAAGGGGCACACCGTGAAGCTATTGATCATCGAGGCACCTGGGAAGCTGAAAAAGCTTCAGCCAATGATGAAGAAGCTGCGCCCAGGCGAAGACTGGTTGGTTGTCGCCAGTGGTGGGCACATACGTGACTTGCCGGCCAGAGGGCAGGACGACAGCATGATCACCACAGGCGTCCGCAAAAATTACACACCGGTGTACGAAATCCTGGATAAGAGCGCCAAGGCCGTGCGGACCATCAAGGCCGCAGCTAAACAGGCCGATGAAATCTACCTCGCAACCGACCCGGATCGCGAAGGTGAAAGCATCAGCTGGCACATCCAGCAGGTACTGGCGGTCAAATCCTACAAACGCATCACCTTCAATGAAATCACCCTGAAGCGTGTCGCAGAGGCTCTAGCCAATCCTCGCCAAATCGATTTGAACAGAGTCGCGTCACAAGAATGCCGGCGTGTACTTGATCGCTTGGTGGGTTACCTGGTGACTCAGGAGCTACGCCGACTGATGGGCAAGCCCACCTCTGCAGGCCGCGTGCAATCGCCTGCCGTATACCTGGTGGTTTTGCGCGAGCGCGAGATCCGCAACTTTCAGGTAGTCAACCACTTCGGTGTGCGTCTGAACTTTGTGGATATGAATCAGGCCACCACCTGGTATGCAGATTGGCAACCGGTACCGGATTTCGCGAGCAAAGACTTCCCTTACGTTCAAGATGCCAACCTGGCCCAACTCGTCGCCGGCACACGTAATGTCGTCGTCGAGTCCTGTGAAGACCGCAAGGCCGAGCGCCACCCACCCGCGCCCTTCATCTCTTCCACCCTACAGCAAGCGGCCAGCAACGCCTTGAAATGGGACCCGGACAAGACCATGCAAGTCGCCCAGCGACTGTATGAACAAGGCGTGATCACCTACCACAGGACGGATAATCCCAACGTACCAGACGAGGCCATGGAGGATATTAGAACCCTAGCTAGATCTATCGGGTTGAAGACCGTCGACGAGCGACGTACATTCAAGGCCGCAGAAGGCGCGCAGGAAGGCCATCCCGCTATTACCCCGACGCATTGGGCTGATACAAAAGCTGGTGAGAACGACGAGGAGCTCGCCCTGTACAAGTTGATTTGGGTCCGGGCGCTGGCCAGCCAGATCGAAGCGGCAGTATTCGACATGCGTGCTGTGAAACTGCTCGCGGTTGGCCCAAATGGTAAGGCTCTGCGATTCAATGCAACTGGTGAAACCCTTTTTCATCCTGGGTGGCGGAAACTGCTCAAGGGCGATGACACAGACGATGAGGAAGATGCAGCAGCGAGCAACCCAGTTCCTGCACTCTCACCAAAACAGATCCTCTCTGTGCACAACGGAGAACTGCTGAAGAAGAAAACCCAGCCGCCATCCCGCTACACCAAGGCCAGTCTAATCAAGGAAATGGAGCGCCGCGGTATTGGCCGTCCCAGTACGTTCGCCTCGATCTTGAAGAACATCACCAGCAAAGGAATGATCGAGGAAAAAAGCCGCAAGCTGGTACCGGCGCCGCTGGGGGAGGAAACAATCGCGAAGCTGGAAGGGTTCTTCAGTTTCGTGGAGCTCGATTTTACGAGAAAGCTGGAGCGCGATTTGGACAAAATCGCCCAGGGCCAAGACACCTATGGAGCTGTCGTTGCACGTCTGCATAGGCGCTTGGAAGAGGAACTGTCTCAGCAACGTGGAATGCCGAGTGTGCCGATGGCGTCCGCTCCACGCCCAGCCACAGCAGGTGGCGCTTTCAACTGTCCCAAGTGCAATCAGCCCCTCGCAAGGCGACAGAAAAAAGGAGACGGTGGCTATGACTTTTGGGGTTGTACAGGCTTTAAATCGAATGGATGCAAGGTGAGTTTTCCAAACTTGAATGGCAAACCCGATCTCAGTAAACCCAGAGGGCTGTGACTTCTGCCATTGCCGATATAAATCACCGACAACGCCGTTACTCATTAACCCTGGAAGCCCACCATTCCTATACCTGACAGTCCTCTGCGAAATTGCAGAGGAGGTCATGGGTGAGCGTACAGAAGAGACAATCGGTGGTGGGGCTGCGCATCTTAGCGCCGAAGCTGGAGAAGTTCTCAGACCGGCAAATTGAAGTCGCCCAGACCTGGGCTTTACAATTTAACATACCGCCCTCCCAGCTGACCTCCTTCATCGAGACCTATCTGAGTTCCACTGTCCATACTCGTTGCTGGTGCGTAGCCCTGCCCTCTACAGATGATCAAACACGGCCGGTCCTGGCCAGAATCGGCGATCACCTCCAATACTTCGATGGTCATCAGGTTAAGGCCTGCAAAATCTTCAGCAAGGACCGCGTGCATAAGAGAAAACCCACCGCAATTGTGGCCCAGCAGCTACTGCTCAGGTTTGAAAAACGCTGGTATGCAGACGTCCTACTGACCTCCTTCTGCAAGTCGGCTGGAGAGAGGGCGAAAGCCCTATCGATTGATGATCTCGGAAGCTTTAATCGCCGCGGCTTCGATTGGACAGCGAGCAACAATCGGTACTTCAATCCCCGCACCCGATTTTACCTAAAGCAGATTGGCAGCACGCTGAAGCAGTTTTGCCAGTGTCTGGACCAAGAGCTTTTATTCGCCATTCGTTCAGCGCAATGTCCCTCACCCAAGCTCTATAACTGGCTGGCTCAAGGTGACCGAAAACGCCGCCTCCAGGCCCTAAAAGCCCAGCCAGTACTGATTCCACTTCTGGTACTAGTAGATCAATGGCCGTGGCCGTGGGATGGGCAGCAGCAGGTATACATGAACTGCCCATGGGATGAACTTCAGGGGTGGCGCCCATACTGGAGCGAGGACCGTTATTTGATTTCCGCTGAAGAGTGCCTGATAGGTCGCATAGCCGACGCGGGCCTCCCCCTTTCCGACACACTGGCTTGGCTGCTACAGGCGCCGCGCACTGCAGTGCGCTACCTGGGTCAACAGCGGGTATTCGATACCGGCAGCGCATTGACCCGTATCAGCCGTGAGGGGCCACAAGGACCCTGGCATCGACTGCTGCTGGGAGCCTCACTGGGCAATCGCCGTCCTCTTAAAAAAGCGCACTGGATCACTCTCTTCGCCCTGCTGGATAAAATCCCGTATCAACTGCTGGATCAAACGCAGGACTGGAACAGGCTGCTGTCAGGGTGTCCAACTGATTGGTCGGACGACAATTGGTCCAAAATCGCCGACGACTTTCGAGACCTGAACGAGCTCTTTAACAACGTTGATGAGAGCGACGGACCAACTGCTGGTGAAGCACTGCAGAAACTCAAAAGCTTCATTGCTACTGCTTCCTATCACCAGATCGCCAGCTTGGTGAATGGCTTTCACCGCGCGTTGATAGACATACGTGAGGCTTTAGATGCAGTAGATCCACAAACAAAAACAGATTCTTTAACGCCCTGGAAGCCGCTGCTTTATTCAACCGGCACAACCATCGTGAGTCCAAATGGGCTGCAAATTATCGAACTGAAGTGCCCCGCCGATCTTGATGCGGAACATCGAGCGCTGGGCCATTGCATTGATGGTTACGACTACAGCGCTTATCGGGGCATCTGCCGTCTTATTTCGGTTCGCGAAAACGGGAAATCGTTGGCCTCTGCAGAAATTCAAATGGATGAAAGTGCCTGGGGCGAAACGTCAGCAAAATTGACTCCCAAACACCTGGTGTCAATACAACTGAGAGGGCACCGCAATCGCACACCTAAGTCGGGCTCCAGGGTTGACCGGGCCTATCAATGGTTTTGGGCAAAGATCAAATCGGGTGAACTCGCCATCAACCTGGAGTGGCCCGACCAAACACTATTTATGTCGCGCTATACAAATTGAAACCGGAAAAAGCTGCATGCACAAGCCTGTGCGGAATGGATCAACCAACGCTTGAGCAAGACATGAGTCGTCCACGTCTGATGAACCGCCGGCAGGACCTGGTCGAAAAAGTCATTTTTGACGGCTATGACTTCGGCGTCTTATTGCAATACGTTGAGGGTGCGAACCGGCTGTTTCTCGAACGTAATGGTTTCTATATTCGGCGTGCCGAGCATCCTCAACATCGCTATTGGCGATTACCAAAAGGCAAGTTGCTGGATGACCTGGATGTGCTCTTCCACCGTTTGATGGAGTTGTCCGAGGACCGTTTCAATGAAAGTTGGGAGACGTTTTCACATAAAATCACAGCCGCACCAAACGCCCCAGATCGGCAGGCATTCACGTGGGGGCTGACCTTTCGGATAGCTCCACTCGTTCAGGGCGGGATCCTGCTGTCAGGTGACTTCCATCCTGGTGCGGTCGCCGTTTCAAGGCGCATGCACGGCGTGTTTCTCGGGCATTCCAAGTCCTGGCGCATCGACGCTGGTGCGGAAGTGGTGCGAAGCAACTTGATCCTGGAGCTTGGATTGTCGGAGGATCAGTTCGAAATCCTCGACACCGTGCAAGAGCTGCTGACCGACGGATCGGTTGTTCCAGCTGATGAAATCACCCGCATCAGTCTTGGTGGACCGCCACAAGAGCGCGCAGCAAAAGCGGCTGATGACAGCACCTCAACCGATATGTATCTAGCCGCGGTGCCCTCAATCGAGCGCACCGGGTTCACCACCGAACAGATTAACCAGGCATTGGCTGGTTATTCTTTACTGGACCATCAACCGGCAGGCATCCGGCACTTGCTACAGCGCACAAGCGCCTTGCTTGCGGATGACATGGGGCTGGGCAAAACTCGCCAGGCAATCATTGCCGCTGCAATCCGAGCAGCTGATAGACCCATCTTGGTAATCACCCTGTCGACGTTGATCATCAACTGGCAACGCGAAATCCAGATGGTGTATCCCGAGGCCACAATCGGCCAACAGGTCTTTGATCCCTCTTCGCAATGGATTATCACCAACTACGAACGCCTGGGCGATTTTGTTCTGCATGCAGGACACTTTGACGTGATGATCATCGACGAGGCGCACCGCCTGAAAGAGCCGACCGCCGCGTGGACACGTCACGGCTTCGACATTGCCGCCAAGATACCCAACCGCTACCTGCTGACGGGTACGCCAGTCCTCAACCGAGAATCTGAGCTGCACACGTTGCTACGGCTATCCGGCCACCCCGTTGGGAAACTGCCCTTGAAAGAATTCTGCGAACAGTTCGCCGGCAGTCAGGATTTCCGCATGAATCTGCGGGACGCAATCGGCGATTGGATGCTTCGTCGACGCAAGGATGTCTTACCCGGTCTCAAAGGCAAACAGCGCCAAACGCTACCCGTCGAGCTCACTGCTGAAGAGCGCAAGCAATACGATCAGATTCGGCTTGAAGACAGGCCTAGCCTCGCCAGGTTGGGATCACTGCGTCAGTTGCTTGAGCAGGTGAAGATTCGCGTCGTAATGGATCTGCTGTGTGAACTGGACGCGGAGGACAAAGTTATCTTGTTCTGTGAATTCAAGGATACGGTAGGAACACTTCGCACTCGGTGCAAGCAAGCTGAGTACGGGTGCGTCACGGTTGTCGGCAGTGACTCTGTAGGCAAACGGCAGAAAGCGATCGATCAATTCCAAAGTGATCCAGAAACCCGCATTTTTGCAGCCACTACCTCCGCTGCCGGCACCGGCAACAACCTCACTGCGGCCAACTATGTCATGTTCCTGGGCCTGCCCTGGACGCCTGGACTGCAGGACCAGGCTGAGGACAGGGCCTACCGCAATGGGCAGTTGAGGATGGTCGTGGTGAAAATCCCGCTGGTGGAAAACACCATCGACCAGATGCTCTGGCAAATGCTGCTGGATAAGCGCCAGTTGGCAAGTGACCTCATTGAGCCCGATGCTGTCGCCAACGCCAGATCTGAACTATTGAACTACGTGTAACTTTACATCCATGCTCCTATACGATGCGGAAACCCAAGATTTAGGTCATGAGGCAAGGTTTTCATATAATTATATTTATGAAAGAATCTCACGAGACTATCCGCAAGGTATTTGGAGTTTTTGTGCGCAAAAAGGCCTTCCCCAGAAAACTATATTTCTTAATAGCCACTGCCCTACTATGGGGAGTGCTCGCCTATCTAAGTCGTTATGAAACACATCTTCCCGTAAGAGAAGTATTCAAGCTCATCAGATTCGGCAATGCGAGCTTGATTGAACACTTCATAGGAGGATTTGCGGCCACTGCTGTCTTGCTGGCGATACTGCTTTTTGCATTGTCCGTCACATCAAAAGCCCGCTTTATAAAAAGTCCTATTCGAGTATTGGCGTTTGGGAAGTTCCGTAGATGGTTAATGACCAGAACCCGCCCAGCTTACATCACTCATTGGACGGCAATCCTTGCAAGCGCTTACATCGTAGTATCGATAGCATGGGAGGTAGGCCAAATTGAAAAGCATGGTTTTTTTCAGCTCGATCAGTTCGGTATGGATCTCATGGGGGTTCTTGCATTTTGTTTATGCATGTGGGTACTTCTTAAAAAAAACCTTCAGCACGCCAGAACACACCGCTCATTTTCCTTGGTTTGAGAAATAGCAACGAGAGCCGTGGTAGCGGTTACGTAAATACCTAAAGACGCAGTTTTCTATTTCCTACTGCGCAGCTGGTACCAGCCTGTCACCGTTCCCCTATCATTACAGGGGGCCTCTCGGCACATGATCAGGCACGTCACCACGCTCTGGCTGCTCGCGTTAATCGCCAGTTGCACGACCCAAACGGCGCAGACACCCAAGCCCGCTTTCGACAGCAGTCGCAATCCGGACATGTTGACGCCAGACCTCTATCCTGGCGGCGCCGTTCCTGAAAAAGAACCAGTAGTGCGCTATGGCCGCTACACCCTCGTCAGCACGCTGCCAGATTCTGGCCAACGTGACCTGATGGCTCAGATTATCGACATCAGCATTCCAGCCAACATGCACCCAAATGTGCGTGAAGCGATGCAGTACGTGGTGGACCGTTCCGGTTATACGCTTTGCTCGGCAGACACTGGCCACGTCAACATCCTCTACACCCGACCACTGCCAGCAGCCCAATATAAACTTGGCCCAATGACTCTGCGTAACACCCTGCAAGTGCTCGCAGGTCCGGCCTGGCAGGTGAAGGTGGACGAGGTCAACCGTCAGGTGTGCTACGTCCTGCGCCCTGGCTACCAGCTCCCTGACTCTCCACGTCCTGCATCAACTCAGATTGCTCAGCTCAACACATCGACAGCTGCACAGCCTGTCGCAGCAAAGAGCCATAACAACGATGCGGGCAGCCAAGTAGTAGTCGCCGCAGTTCTGCAAACAGCGCCTTTCACAACAACAGCATCTGCCGCCACACCTGCGGCGAATGCTGCACCAGCCATAACCGTGGCCCCTTCTACGGTGAATACCAAGGACGGCTCTACCAAACAAACGTCTACCTTGCCGAATCCGAGTCCGGCCTCGACCACGGTCAGCAATGCCAATGCGAAGGTCGCTTCAACTCCGAAACTGGTCACCGCGACGTCCGCAGCTTCTCCAGCGCCAAAGCCAGTTGCGACGGAAACTGCAGCACCGAAGCCGCTGGCCCAGATATGGACGGCTTCAACTGGCTCAACTCTTCGTCAAACCGTCGAAGGCTGGGCTGAAAAAGCGGGCTGGAAACTGATGTGGCAGGTCGATGATTTGGATTATTCAATTGACGCTCCGCTTCGATTTGAGGGCAGTTTCCAAGAAGCCATCGGGTCGATTTTCCCGCTGTACGACACGGCTCCACGGTCCTTTCTGGTCGATGTGGTCGACAGTAGCTCATCACAGCGGCTGATTTTTATTACAGAGAGGAACAAATGATGAATGCTCGTCTCTGGATCAAAGGCACAGCCTTGTCACTCATGGTCTCGCTGGTGAGTTCCTGTTCGCTGCAGCGCGTGAATGAATCAGCCAGCCGAGCTGAAAATGACGCTGCGACAGCCTCCCAATACAGCCGATTTCTGAGAAATCAGCAACAAGAGTCCGCCCGCGCTACGGTGGTGTTCAGCGACAAACCATGGGTATCCAAAAAACCGCTGGTCGCCAAGCGTGGTTTACCGCTGAGCATGGATTGCGATATCACCTATCGCCCTTCGTATAACGTTGGGATCGCTGAGATTGCGCAGTACATCACTAGCGAATGTGGTGTTCCGGTCATCGTAGCCCCTGATGCAATCGACCCAAGTGTCCTTTCCAGTTCGACCCAGGGCAACTCAGGACCTGCAGTTCCACCTGGTTTGGGCTCTGCCGACAACCTGGCCAACTTCATGCCCGCCGGCGTCATCGGCAATGTTCCGAGCAGCGCCCGCTCAATGAATTCGGTTGGGCTGACTGCGCCCAACACATTCCCCATTAAGTACAGCGGCAAGCTGTCAGGGTTGTTGAATCAATCGACCTCCCAGTTGGGTTTAGCGTGGAATTATTCCTCCGATGATCGCAGCGTGCATGTCACTTACTTCGACACCAAGACGTTCGACGTCTGGGCATTTGGAGATGACCAGGTCATTGAAAGCACTGTGAAGTCGGGCTTGCTGACCGCCACAGGCAGCGGGAGCAGTTCCGGTGGTGGCGGTGGTGGCGGATCTTCGTCGACAGGAGCATCGGGTGAATCAGGCAGCAACCAGAGCACCACCGTCACCATCAAGACGTCCCTGATCGGAGACGTTGAAAAAAACGTCAAGGCGATGCTGAGCCAGCAGCCCCAAGGCCGAATGTTCCTCTCCCGATCCACTGGCACCCTGACGGTAAGTGATCGACCAGAAGTACTTTCTAACGTTGCCAAATACCTGAATTCGATCAACAGCAGTATCACTCGTCAGGTTTTGTTCAATGTCAAAGTCTTCGAGGTAACTCTCACTGACACAGACCAGACTGGCCTGGACTGGACAGCTGTCTATACGTCCTTGAGCAACAAATGGGGCTTCTCCCTGAAAAATGCCACCACCGGCATAAGCACGGGTGCGGTTTCGGGCTCCCTGAGTATTTTGGACACGTCGAAGTCTCCCTGGGCTGGCTCCAACTTAATCATAAAAGCACTCTCAGAACAGGGCCGTATCTCAAACGTTCGCTCGCCGTCGGTCACCACGCTGAATCTGCAGCCGGCACCAATCCAGATCGGCAACGTAAAGAGCTATGTCGCATCAAGCTCGACAACCACTACGGCTTCCGTTGGATCGTCTACTTCGCTCACCCCTGCGACCATCACCAGCGGCTTCAACATGATGTTGCTTCCTCGAATCATCGACCAGGACAACATGCTGCTGATGATCACCCTGAGCATGAGCAGCAAACCGACGTTTACCACTTTTACGAGCAACGGCTCCAGTGTCCAGACAGCGGACTACGACACCAAGAACCTGTCGCCCAAGGTCAAATTGCGCAGCGGTCAAACCCTCGTACTGACTGGCTTTGAGGAGAACAGCGAAAACGCAACCAAGTCGGGCGTGGGGGATCCAGGGTTCTTCGGTTTGGGCGGCAGCCGTGTCCGCACCACAGGGCACAGCGTGCTCGTAGTGCTGATTACTCCTGTTGTTGATAGCGACACAGGCAGCCCCAGCGCGGTGATTTCACCTGCTGCCAACGAGCCTTGGGGCTCTTGCCCTACCCCACTGCTGCATTGCACAGGTTCCAAGGGGTAAGCCATGGTTGCGGAAACCTCAAAAAATGCACGCTCTGCTCGGGTCCAGGTACTCCAGTATCGAGGGAAATCATTTGTCACCGGTCTGCGCTGGCATCCTCTGGGCAGTGTTACCGGTCACATGAAAGAAGCGCGCCAATACGGTCGTGAGCACCACCTGGACATTGTCGCCATTAGAAGAACACCAGCCATTATCCAGGCGGGTTTCGTAGCGCGTAGTGAGGAGGTCACTAAAGGGATGTACTCGCTCGCGGCCACCTTAGCTGGACAGCTGGGGGACTCATGGATCGCGGCCTGGAAAACTGAAGGCGACATTGACCAATACGCTCTCGTCGCGGTGTATCAAGGTGGGGTGATCTCTGGCTGCGACATGATCGGCACAGGTGCCGAGGTGCGCCGCCGAGTTGTACAACAGCGTAGTCGTGGCATCAACTTCGACCATGAGTACCTGCCCCCAGAGTTCGAAATGGGTGGTCAACCACTGGACGTGGAAGATCTACTAAAGCCCTCGCACCTGAAACGCGAGTACCGGCTTCGGCCACTCGTCTTTGGGTTATCCAAAGCAGAACTGGTGCAACTGGCAATTCTTGGAGCGCTGATCGCTGCCGGCATCATCGGGTGGGCTCAATGGCAGAGCCATCAGGACCGGATAGCCAAAGAGGCGGCGTTCCAGGCTGAACAGCAACGCCTGGCAGAGTTGGCCAGGCTGCAAAAAGAATCCGGTATGGAGCAGCCGCCCCAAGCGCTTGAACACCCCTGGGCCAAACGTCCATCTGTTGCTGATTTCTTGGAGGGTTGCAGCAACGTCATTTATCAGTTGCCTCTGTCCATTCAGGGATGGCAGTTTACGAGTGCAGTCTGCGACGGCGCACAGGTCTTGTCCTCTTATAAGCGTTCGGGCAATAGCACAGCCGACAAACTGATACAGGCAACTCAGGGCCACTTTTCTGATCGGCCGGCCTTCTTTGACGAGGGCAACTCGGCCACGTTGAAATTCGACATCTCGCTACCCGCAGCCGGTGATGAGTCTCTAAAAGAAGCCATCGTGATGTTGGCGAACCTCTCCTCTTGGCTGCATAGCTTCACGCAAACCCCTGTACTGAAAGAAGTACCGGTCGTTGTGCCCGTTCAACCGGCCATTCCCGGTCAGCCTGCTCCCCCGCCGCCCCCACCACCTCAATGGAAGCAATTCGAGCTGAGCTACGCCACTGGAATTACTCCGTTGGACTCTCTGGCCGACGCGCCTAATCAAGGCCTGCGGCTGCGTGAAATTAAGACCGAATATCAGTCTGGCCATCTTATCTGGTCGGTAATAGGTGACCTTTATGCGAAATAAAGCGCTGTGCTTTTTGTGCTCCATCCTTGCGTTAGGGGCACCATCGAGTTGGGCAGATGAGAACACCCTATCTGGGGTGAACGTCGGCGAGCTGGCCCTGATTCAAAGCCAGACGATCTTGTTGAATGCCAAAGCCGAGAAAGCCAAGGCCGAAAGATCGATCAAGGGCGAAGACCAAAGTGCGACGACGCAGCCGTCAACTGTGTTTTTTTCTCAAGGAAACCTCACACAGCCGGCTGCAGCCTCGGCCCACAGCAGTGATACGCAGTCTGAATTGCCTGTCGTGAAAGCGGTATTCGGCTCAGCAAAACGGCTCCGTGCAACCCTGCTCTACAGCAGTGGATTTGAAGTAGACGCAGATGCCTCATCTCGGGAGTTACCCGGTGGTTATCGCGTGGCCATCCTCTCAGTCGAAAACGTGACCCTCGAGCGTGGCGGTAAGCGCTACCCCCTCGGCTTTTCCAGTACGCCCCCGGCCAGCTTGAGCAACGTCAACAATTCAGCCCCCAGCATTACCCCATCAGCACCCATGCCGCCTGGGCTGATCCCTGGCCAACGTTGATTGAGAAGTTCGATGACGATCCTGACTGAAAAACCAGATGTCATAGAGCCTGACAGTGATGAGTCTGCTGCAGTCCTACTGACGTCGCACCAAACACTGCTGACGGCCCCTGGTGGACCGTTTGAGCTGAAACCCGAGCTGCGTCAACTATGTGCGCTGACCAGCGATGGGATTTTGTATGTGTCAGCCCAACACCAAACGGATGCCTATGTCATGGCATTCGAGGACCAGCTGGAACACGAAAATCACCACTTTGAGGTCAAGGTCTGCTCGATGAGCACGATCAAGGCACTCTACCGCGCCAATGATGATGCAAATGGTAAAGCGCTATCGGCGACCGAGACGAAGCGCCAGGCCCAGGTGGTGCAGCTTTTAGGAGAAGCCCACCGGCGCAACGCTAGCGACGTCCACTTTGTCGTAGGTCACGATATCACTCGAATCTTCTTTCGCATCCACGGGCTCTTGTGGGAGGCAGAACAGCATCAGAGCCAGGTGGGCATGGAGCTCTGCTCGTCCCTCTACAACAGCATGTGCGATGTCGCGAAAGACCACTACCAGCCGCAGGTGAGCCAGGACGCCAGGGTAAAACGCGCCTATGTTGACCAACTCGGTTTGTTCGGTGCCCGAGTCGCCACTCGGCCGCTCGTAGATGGCCCTTTGATGGTTTTGCGTCTGCTGTATGACGACAAAACCAAAATGACGCTTAGTGATCTCGGTTTCCTGACGCAGCAAATTGATGCATTCAGCCGCATCCGCAGCTTGCCTTATGGGGTGAACCTGATCACTGGACCCACCGGTTCCGGCAAATCGAAGTCGCTGCAGGTAAACCTGAACCTCTTGCATGAAGAGTGCGGTGGAACAAAACACATTCTGACGATGGAAGATCCACCTGAATATCCACTCCTCGCCAATCAGTCACCGCTGGGCGCCGGTGAAACCTGGAATGACGGTATCACCAATTCCATGCGGCTCGACCCTGACATTCTCATGTATGGGGAGATCCGGGACCTTGCATCAGCACAAGCAGCTTTCCGCGGCGGTATGACTGGTCACCTGGTGCTGACGACACTGCACACCAATAACGCTGTAGCAGCTCTTCAACGACTGATCGACATGGGTGTAGACCGACACCTGGTTACTGATCCTGCATTGATGACAAGCGTGGTCAACCAATCCCTCTTGCCCGTGCTGTGTTCCCACTGCCGCGTACCCGCACGCGAGCATCTCGGGCAGCTCAACAGTGCGCTGGTGCAGCGCTTGCGCGATCTAGAAGCGATTGATGAGACCTACCTCAAAGGACCGGGATGCCCGCGCTGCAAAGGCTTGGGCATCACCGGTCGCACGGTGGTTGCGGAAACTTTGCTCACTGACCTTGAGTTCATGCGCGTTTTCAATGGGCAGGGTGCAAGTGCGGCACGTCGCCACTGGGTCAAGGAAATGTGCGGTATTACCAAGACCGCGCACACGATCATCAAACTGAAACAAGGATTAGTAGACCCCCGCCACGCCGAAATGACGGTGGGGCCTTTGGACTTTGACCGGCAAATCCTGGAGCTCGCTCATGCTGAGTGACATCAGAGCGATGCTGAATCGTTGGGCAGAGACCTTCTATGCCAAGCAGTTCGGCAAAAACGAAAGAATCCAGTTCTACGAGAGCCTGATGGGCATCCTTGAGGATGGTGTGTCGCTTGAGGACGCACTGCACACGGTGGCCAGAGCATTCAGCGATAACGGGCAGAAGCTCCATCCAGTGTCCCTTGCCTGCAAGGATATCGCGCAATCGGTAAAAGGTGGGAAATCGCTGAGCATTTCCTGCGAAGGCTGGGTTCCCTATGACGAGAACTCTTTGATCGCTTCCGGGGAAGACACCGGCAACCTGGTGCAGGCATTTCGGGACTGCGTGAGGATCATCGAAGTACGTCAGCGGATCAGCAAACTCGTAGCGTCCGCCACCGTTTTCCCCTCCGTGGTGTGGAGCGTCATGGCGGCGTTGCTGTATGTGATTGCAGTGTGGATGGTGCCCTCCATGACACGACGCTCCAACCCCGAGGCGTGGACCGGCGTGCCGGCCTTCCTCTACGCCCTGTCGAATTTCGTGACCCACTACGGACTTGTAACGCTGATAGCTGTGATCGTCTTCATCCTCATATCGATCGTCACTCTCCCCGTGTTTTGTGGACTTCAGATCACGGCCGCCAGCCCTTCGTGGAAGCTGCAGTTGAACAAGCTGCTACAGATCCTGCGAGTCCGTGCTGAGAGGCTCCCGCCTTGGTCAGTCTACAAGGCACTCCACGGTTCGATCTTTCTGCTCAACATGGCTGTGATGCTGCGCTCCGGCATCAATCAACTCGATGCATTGACCTCTCTTCAACGCAATGCCTCCCCATGGCTGAAAGAGCGGCTGAGCGCCATTCATTACGGAGTGAGCGCCGGCAAAAACTTCGGTACTGCATTGAAGCTAGCGGGTCATCAATTCCCAGACCCCATGGCGATGCATTTTCTGGAAGTACTCGCCACCCGAAAAGGCTTCGCCGAGTCGATGGAACGGTTTTCAAACCGGTGGCTGGAGCAAACCCTTCAGCGCGTCGAAGCCATCGCCAAATCTCTTATCGGCATGTCCTCCATGGCCATGGGGGTCATGATGATTCTGGTAGTGATCGGAATCTTCCAGTTGGCCGGCAATGTGACTGCAACGCTTTAAATCAAACCTAAATGAGGTACTGGAAATGCCAACAAACACTCCAAACAACCAACGCGGATTTCTCTCCCTGGACGGGATGTTCTGGTTGATGCTGATCGCGGTGGCGCTTGGTTTCATCGTGTTCATGGGCTACAGAACGTTCGGCAGCTCGGACGTCACTATTGAACAGAGCAATCTCGGCACGTTGCTGAGCAATACCAAACGACTGAAAAGCACCACGGGTTACGCCACGGCAGGCACCAACTTGGCGCCTTCTTTGATCAACCTCGAGGCAACTGGCGGCATGAGCATCAACGGTAATGCCCTTTCCAACCGCTGGAACGGCGCAGTGACCGTGATGAGCAACGGCATGACCTTCACCATCACAGAATCCAACCTTCCGAAAAATGCCTGCATCACCCTTGCCTCGAACATGGCCAAGGACAAACAGACAACGACGGCGATCAACGGCGGCACTGCAATTGCCGGCGAAATCACTGCGGTGGCAGCTGCGACCAGCTGCTCCTCGGACGCCAATACCATCGCTTGGACTTCGTACTAAGGAATTCAGTGTGAGCGTGATCTCTGATGCTGAATTCGTCGACCTGTACCTCGGCGATGGATTTGCCGACGCCAAAGGTCTCCCTGGGCAGGCACGAAGGGTTGAAGCGCCCGCCGAATGGCGGGCAGACCTTGAGCGCTTACGGGCGCAGTGCGAGGAAAAGCACAAGGCAACCCAGGATCCAGAGTTCGCCCTAATTGAAGATGGCGTCGTCCTTCGTGTAACCCAGTTGCTGGATTTGAATGGCAAGCCTGTGTTTGTCGTAAGCAAATCCTCAGTCCAGATCCGTCCATTGGACATGCTGGGTCTGCCCGACTATCTGCAGGACGCGCTGATGAGCGACACGGTTCGCGGCCTGATATTCATTTGTGGGGAAATGGGCACAGGGAAAACCTCCAGTGCAGCTTCACTGGTGAAAGCTCGCCTTGAGGCCTGGGGAGGCATTTGTGTGGCTGTCGAGGATCCTCCAGAACCGTTTTTGAATGGTCGCCATGGTAGTGGGCGCTGCATTCAAGTTCCGGTCTCTCGCCGGATGGGGGGATACGAGGAGGCGTTGATTCTAGCGCTGCGCACAAGAGCCGATTTCCTGTTCGTGGGAGAAATTCGCGACAGCTCGACAGCAGCACAAGTAATTCAAGCCTCGATCAATGGCCATCTCATCATCAGCACAGGCCATGCAGGCAGCGTTACTCAAGGCATTGAGCGTATATCAGCCCTGGCTCAGCCGTTACTCAATAACGCCCGAGAGCTGCTCTCCAAGGGGTTAGTGGCCGTTCTTCACCAGTCCTTATCAAGCGGCAACGAAGGAAGTCGTCGATTAACCCTGCAGAGCCTGCTTTTCACGGGCGATGACGGACCGGGCATCCGAGAGAAAGTCCATGCAGGAAAGATCACGATGCTCGATCACGACATCGCTCACCAATCATCAAGGAGTCTCTGGAATGACCAGTAGGAACAAGCAGCGGGGCTTCTTGAGCTTGGACATGGCGATCGGATTGGCCGTTTTCTCCGTTGTCGTCACTTTGGCGATCGCATGGCAAATCAAACAGATGGACTCTCAGGACTATCGAATTGCTGCTGATCAACAGAGAACCATTTCAGAGGCATTGGCCAAATATCTGAAGGATAACTACAGCGTGGTGCTGGCCAACGCGGCAGCAACCGTACCGGTGCAAATAACCGTTCCGATGCTCGTCAACACCAACTACCTTCCTGCAGGTTTTAGCCCCACTAACGCCTTTGGGCAAACCATTCTCGGCCTCGCCCGGAAACCCAACCCCAATCAACTGGAAGTAATTGTGGTTACTACTGGTGGGCAGACAATTCCAGAAATGGGTATCCGAACCATCGCTGAAAATCTCGGAGGACCTGGTGGCTTCATCTCTTCAGCCAACCCGAGCATCGTCCAGGGGGTGAGGGGGGGATGGCAGGTAGCACTAAGTAACTATGCTATAGCTCCTGGCCCAGGACATACAGCCAGCGCACTTTTCCTTATGGATGGTGCGTTGGCTAATGACTATCTATATCGAAACGCAGTACCCAACCATCCAGAATTCAACACGATGAATACTGATATCACGATGGGAAACCACAATATTAACAATGCAGGAAATATCACAGCGTCGGGCAACATTACAGCTAATGCCGATATTACAGCTCGAAACGTCATCGCCACAGCCAATGTTAATGCCGCGACTGCAACCATTACCGGTGATACCAGCACAGGTGGTTGGTTCAGAACACGTGGTGACACAGGCTGGTACAGCGAAAAATGGGGAGGCGGGATTTATCAAAATAGCCCCAACTGGGTCCAGGTTTATAACGACAAAAACTTTTCAACCGGTGGTGAACTATGGGGTGGAAAGATAACCTCGACTGGCAAGATAACGGCCTATGATCGCATTCAGACAAATGAATATTTGTCCCTGGGAGGCATAGCTACCGAGGGGCAACAGTGCAGTGACCGAACCCTTCTTGCAAAAAGCGCCGCGGGAATAACGTTGTCCTGCGAACAAGGCTTATGGAAAAGACCAGGTGGGTGGGAATTCCAGCTGATCCAGGGCACCTGCCAGGCGCCTCCCAGAGGAAGTGTGACCTGCTCCCTTGGCGACACCACATGGAAGTCATGCTCTTTAACCGGCGCTTTTGGCATCGGAGATAGCGAGACTGGCTATATCTTCAGAAATGCAAGTGGATGGTTTCTCTCCACATCTCGACTTTCCTGGCCAGGTCTTTTCTATTGGAGCTGCTTCAAATAAAGCATCCACTTATAAAATTTAACAAACGTTTTTTGTATGTTTATGGGGATTATTGCAGTGCAGTCGCTTGAGAATGACGTTGAGTATAGTGCTGGAGAATTACAGGCCTGGCTAAGCACCCGAAGCAGGATATGCTCAACTGTGCTATGGCGTCGCGCATTAGAAGGAAAGGAGGCATTCGAGGTCGGCGATTTCACTTAAAAATTACACCCTACGCCCTCTGGTCGTTATTTAGTAAAGAAAATCGCCACTATGGAGTTAATCAACCCACACCGTAAACCATTGGGCTTCAAGCGAGCCGCAACGTGGACAGTCATTGCGCTTGGCCTAGTGGGAATTTGCTTAACATTGATTATCCTATCGAAATAGTTTTGTTATTGACGCTTCGGATGTAACAACCACCGTTCTGTAAATGGACCTCGTATCATGACAATGCAATGGCTCGTTTTGATGGTTGTGCTTATTGCCTCCAGCATTTTCATGGAGAACCAACATCAGGACCAACGTATATCCAACTACGCTACCCTCGACTCGCTGGGTCGCGGCTTTCTGGTGTACCGATCTGCCGCTACCGAATATGCCCAGGCCAACCCGGGCTTCAGCGGGGTACCGAGCGATTCTGCGCTCAACCTACCTGGGTGGTTTGTGAAACCTGTGGGCGTCGGTTCTTACATCTCATCAGGAACGGCCTATACTTATTTTGATGGGGTTGCACCGTCAGGCTTGCCTTCTGTGCTGGTAGACCTGACAAAGACAACTACCGTTGGTTTAAAGCGTTCAGGAATGCTGATTTCACAGATAACTGGGGCGACCGGTATAGCAATTCCGTCCCCCGTTCCCGAGGGTGCGGTCGTCGCCGTCAATTAGTCTGCGTCGACCGACTTTGAAAGGCGCCGGGTTGCATAAGCTACGGCCTATCAACATAATGCACGCAACAACGTTTCCACCCCGTTGGCTACTGGCGGTCATCAGTAGCGCCCGGTGATACGGCTTGCCTTATCACCAACCCCAAAGCACGCATAGCTCCGGGAAGGGCGTGCGGACCTGGTTCAGAGCTCTCCCTGTGTCTCCCTGTTCAAGCCAGACACGCAGCCGTCTAACTCGTGAATTGCGAGTTCAAAGGCACATAGGGCTCTGTTGAGGTTCGAAGCACCGTAGTCTAAGGGCCACACTGGTGTTGTGGCCCACACTTTTTAAAGCTCACACAATAGGTAGCCTGATCATCTTGCAAAGGATGATCAGGCTACCTATTGGTAGCTGCTTTTCCTTGCCGGTGGCCCGCCGGCGAAACGCAGGGCTCCCTTTGTGCGCGGATGCGTGCCTTATGCTAGCTGGCCTCAGCCACGATAATCGGCCAGGTGTTGGAAGTAAGACGTTCAGATCACAGCCCAGGGATCAATAACGCCTTCATCCCGCACAGGTGGTATTTTTTTCTGAAAGACGCTTCTTACTACATCCGAGAGTGACTGTTGACCCAGCTACTCTCGGTAGCTTCTCCTGTCGTCCTGAACCTGCTTTGCCCTCCCCGAAATATCCCCTCCCCGCTTGACACATCACCATCCCCCTTCGATGATATGGACGTGGTTTGCTGACGTCGTCAGCATCATGCCCAGGCAGTCAGGATCTTGAAGACTGCGACACGATGTTAGTGTCAGATCCGCCCAAGACCGCTGAGCTTCTGGTAGCGCGGTCGGTCGACAATCGTCGATGGAAGCACCTTATGCAACTCACCTCGCGGGGAATCACTTCCCCAACAGGGTCAGTGGGTTCTCCGCATTCAACCTGCAGGAGAATCACCATGTCCAAACTTGCTTATGGCTTCGGCTTCGCGCTTGGCACCATCACGCGACAGTTTCTGCGTGCGGTTAAGAAATCCAGCGCTGCGCCCACAGCTATCCATACCAAAGCAGCTCCGTTGCTTCCACCGCCTTGCGTACCTGAGCGTCTCGTACGTGAGATGGATCATGTACCGGCAATAACTCGTAAAGGTGTCGACCTGAACCTTTGGTACGCGGCTAACACTCGAGTGGTCGAAAAGCCTGCTCGGAAATCGCGTAAGAAGCCAGCTGCACGCTCGTTGGTGCCAGCAACTTGCTAAGTCTGCGCCCTTCGCCTCTGTAGGGAGCCTTCCCAACGGGAAGGTTTCCTCAGAGTTTTACGGTAGGGGCTTGACAAGCGACAATCGTATTTCCATGATCTGCACATGTATCACTGACGTCGTCAGCAACATGCCCAAGTAGTCTGGATCCGCAAGACTACGATGCGGTTTTCCGCATTGATCCACTCCCAAGATCGCCATAGCTTCCGGTAGCGCGATCAGTCGACTTAGTCGATGGAAGCACCTTTCCCACCCATGACGGGCCTACCCCGCCAGGGCAGGCCTCTCACTTTTGGAGGTCTGATGAAAACTGAACTGGCTCTCTACCAGGCGTTGATTTCGATTAACGTCCCGGAACAGAAGGCAAATGCTGTTATTGAAGCTTTGGAGACCGACATGCTTTCACGTTTGGCTACCAAGGCAGATTTAACTGCTCTTGCTGCAGAGTTCAAATCTGAGATTTCACAGCTTGAAGTCAAGCTCACCATTCGCATGGGCGTCATGTTGTCTGCAGCTGTCGGTGTAATGATTGCTGCAATGAAGCTGATGCATTAAAAAACCTTAAGCTCCACCCACCCTCGCGGGGAATACTTTCCCCCTAGGGCGAAGTGTTTCTCCGCTTTCTGTTATTTCGAAACTGGAGAATCACCATGAGCACTAATCAATCCAACGAAGCAAAATTCTTCGACCTTCACACCACTGGTATCGGTTATCTCAACCGTATCCGTGAAGTGAAACCTCGCGGCAAAGGTAAGCCATTCATGGCAGTTACCGTTGCGGCTCTGCGCGGCTCGATGGATGATGCCGAGTATTCCTATATCGACTGCAACGTGGTCGGCGCTGAAGCTGAAAAGCTGATTCGTCGCAGCCAAGCAGCCGTTGAAGCCGGAAAGAAGGTCCTTGTGAGCTTCCGAATCGGTGATATCTGGACCGACGCATTTACCTACGAAAAAGGCGATAAAAAAGGTCAACCTGGAGCAAGCCTCAAGGGACGCCTGTTGTTTATCGGCTGGATCAAGGTGGATGGGGTAACTGTCTATGAAGCCAAACCGAAAGACTCTGCTGAGCCCCTTCCTGCCCAGGATGGTGCTGCTGGAGATGATTCGGATGACGCCCAAGGACAACCAGAACCTGAACAACGTCAATCTGCATGATTGAAATCATGGCGCCCCCTGGGCGCCTTTCAATATTCGTACCGAAGGGAACGCCTCCCTTCGGGATTGGTGATTTCCGAACCCTGGAGATAAACCATGATGATGAATCCTCAACGACTGCCGCTGCTGACCGAAATTGGTCTTTTAGCTGCTCAAGCTAGTGTTTACAGCGAGCTGGATAAACTACTTCCGAGCAACCCGGCGCTCGATCCCGATGACGACCCGCGCTACACCCTTACTTCTGACCTTTGGTTAGAAGTTCTGGATGGCGTTATCTCATTGGCAAAGATGGACCATCGAGATGAATTCACTCCCAAAAACAGCCCACTGTTATCGGAGTACGGACTTCTCAAGGAATATCGAAGAGCTCGCTGGGAACTGGAAGATGAACATATTCATCCCGAATACTACTAACTCGCTATTAACACACTCTGCAAACTCTGCATCAGTCCCTTCAACTGCTACTTGCGCAGCGGAAATGGAGAAGGCGCAGAAATCAATCAACCTCTGGCTTTCTCAAGGGGCAGAAGCGGAAAGGATGGGCGACACATTCTGGGCAGAGTTATCGGCCGAGAAGGTGACTAAGTACCAATCGATTCTAGCAAGCCTTCGAAAGACAGCATAAATCACACAGCAAACAATACCCCGCCGGGAACCATCTCCCGAACGGGCCAGGTGGTTTTCGCACCTGGAGATAAACATGCAAACCACCACTAACCTCGTGTCGTCTGACCTGCTCAAGCTCCCGGTCGTTTTAACACCTCGGGCCTGGCAGGAAGCGGTGCATATTGAAAACCCACAGGATGCAAGTGTTGTCAGTGAGCGACTGGGCGAAGTTGTCCTGGAGGCCTACCGAGAACTGCATTTGCAACCTGACAGCACACAGATCCATTTCGGCCTCTATCGTTTATTGCCTGCCGGCAATAGCACTGATCGGGTCTGGCTGGACCTAAAACTTGACCGCATAGAATCACCGCCAGGCGTTTTCTATCTGTACATCTCACTCAAGGATGAAACTCATACTTCTTGCCCGTAATCCTTCGACATTCACAGCACTACCCAAAGCCCGACATCTGTCGGGCTTTTTTCATTCGTAGCAGTGTGGAGCTGCCCATGATCAACATCCCCGGCCAACTGGCCATCCGTACCATCAGCGGCCGTAATGGCGAATTCAACGTCGGACGGCTCTCGACCTCTATCGGTGAGTTCGTGATCAAAGACGCACTCCTCGATCAGTACGATGAAGGCAAATACCGAGGCGACTTTCTGATAACGGAGATCCGTCCTTCGTATTACTCCACAGCAGGCCGCCTGGTCGTTGAGATCCGTGCAAAGCTGGAAAGCATGAGCCTCGACGACGTCGACAATCTGACACCAGAAGACGCCGCCAGGCTCTCGCCAAACGAGCCTGACCCTATGGATGAAGAGTCTTCCTCCAACCTCTCCAAGCCAGTGCAGCGGAATAGTCCGCCCGCAGTACCGGCCTCCAATAAACAGGTATCAAAAGAGGATGCCCCGTTTGGGATGACCCCGACCGGCGGAACCAACGACCTCGAGGCAGATGCCGAGTTGTTCGGCACAATCTGGCCTCTAAGCGATACAGTCAGGCTGGACACAACTGTTGATCGTCAGCAACTACGCCAACAGTGCAGTCGGCTCTCTGAGCTCGGCTATGTACACAACTTCAAACTGCAGGTATGGAATATCTCCAATACCTGACGAAGCCCGCGATACGCCAAGCCAATCGGCACAACCCATGAGGGGCCCCCTCCTGGGCGCTCCTCGACTTAGCAGGAGCAGCACATGAATCCAATCTTCAATAACCTGACCCAAGAAATCCTTGAAAACATCGAAGATCAGCTCGCCAATAACGAGGTGTCGACGAATGAGGAGCTTTGGGACTTCTTCGTAGAGGAGCTCGAAATGACGGCAGAACAAGCCGATGCCGCCGTTGCCCTTCGCCACAAATACCTAGGGCAAATTTTTCTCACTGGGCACAGCCCTCTATTTCAAGACGAGACGGTCTCGTTTGACCCGAACGATAAAACGTTCAAATCGGACAACCTGCTGTTTCCCAAGCAATAACACTTACTGCTAACACCCCCGAGGGGCTCACCGCCCCTCCGGGCGGGTTCCCCCTCCATTGTGGAGGTTCCCATGCCCAGCCCTACCCCGCTCTTCCCAATCGAGGAGTGCAATGATCTTTTCGTCGACGCTTGCGCGTGTGACGAACAACGCAACCTGGTGTTCCTTTCTGCATGGGGTCGAGACACGGCGCTGCAGGAGTTCCTTGCCAGGCTGACCCTCGGCACGACAGAAGATGGTCTAAGCCAGTTTCACATCGTTGTAGATGGCCGAAGTCTTCCTGTTTTCCCCAACATCGATCTGTTGGAGAAGCGCACCACGCGACAAATGCGCGGTACGTTATTCGGCAGCTTGATTCACCTCTGGTTGTTTGACCGACGCTGCGTACAGCCGGATCGGGCCAACCACTTCGCCTACGCCCTTCTTGAGAACGGGCAGTCACCTCATCAACGGCTTTGGCCGTTGATACAGGACACCTGTCCATTACCGCTACTGCCTCATTGGCAGGAGCAGGTAATGGGGTTGCTCACCCAACACGACATGCTGCAGCTGTTACCTGGAACGTCCGGTGCTGTTGCGGCATGGCGTTTGACGTTGCAACTCGACGTTCTCGAAACAGCCCTAGGCGAGCTCATTTGCCAGGGGCAGCTCTCAACCCACGCTCAGTTTGAGCATTGATCCAGGAGCCTCACCATGGCTTTGATGTTCCCACGATTGGCGCGCAACTTCGCTCGCAATGGCTACTACCCCACTGACGAAACGACGCTGGAACTCACCCTACAAGCGTTGGCACCATCCCCAAGCGGGAAGATGCGGATCTTCGATCCCTGTGCAGGCGAAGGCGTTGCCTTAGCTGAAGCTGCTCATGCACTCGGGCGTGACCGCGTTGAGACCTACGCAGTCGAGTATGACCAGGAGCGTGCCAAACACAGCAAGACACTGCTGGATTGCGTGCTGCACAGCGACTTGATGGACACCATGATCAGCCGCCAGGCCTTCGGCTTGCTCTGGCTCAACCCGCCCTACGGTGACCTGGTCGCTGACCATGCAGGTGCATCTCAGTACCAAGGTAACGGCCGTCGGCGCCTGGAGAAGATGTTCTATCAACGGACGCTACCACTGCTGCAGTACGGGGGAGTCTTGGTGCTGATTGTTCCGCACTACGTGCTGGACGATGAGCTGTGTGGTTGGCTATGCAATCACTTTACTGAACTGCGGATCTACAAAGCCGCTGATCCAACCTTTAAACAGGTAGTGATCTTCGGTATACGAATCCGCCGGCAGGACCTCGCTCGACCGCAAGAGGTCAAAAACGTACGCGCACGCCTTCAGGCGATCGGTGCCGGCACACTGAGCGCGGAAGCGTTACCAACCAGTTGGCCATGGGAGCCCTACAGGGTTCTCCCGGCATCCAACGAGCTGGAACACTTCTACCGTATCAGCCTTGAACCTGAACAGCTCAGCGAAGAAATTAAAAGACTTCGTGGCATGTGGCCTGACTTCACACTGCACTTTGGTCAAAGCGGCGCTCAGCCACGACCTCCCGTGAGGGAGCTGTCGCGCTGGCACTTGGCGTTGGCATTGGCTGCCGGTGCGATTTCCGGCGTAGTGAAATCCAAAACCGGCCGAGTATTGGTACTCAAAGGCGATACCTACAAAGATAAGGTCCGCAAGACCGAGTTCACCGAAGACCAGGACGGCAACGTGTCCGAGGTAAGGATCCTGACTGATCGTTTCGTGCCCATCATTCGGGCATGGGACATGACGCCAGGCTCTGCCAACCAAGGCCGCGTGATCACCATCAGTTCATCGGCGGATACGGCGGATACGCCGCATGAGCCTGATGAGGCGGTGACACAGCCAACACTGACCCCACCACCACGAGTGACATTTGAACCTGGCCGCTTAGTGCTGACCCAGTCAGTGCACCACCTGATTGAGCATGGACATCTCGATCCAAGCACTTACTTGCGACGGCATTTCTCCGGTGACTGGGGGGAACTGCCCAAAGAAGACTGGAGCAGTAACCAACGGGCTTTGACCTACGGGGATCGATTGTTCTCCTGTTATGACATATGCGCCGGCGATGAGACCCGGCTCTGGATCATCACCGAAGCTGACCGCAGTGCAACAACCGTGTTGCTGCCATCGGACTACTGACCCACCACGCCAACCTGGCCATCCGTTAACCAACCCGCAGGGTATTCACCATACCCGTCGGGGTGTCGTGCATGCCCTGTTTCGTTCCTATTGGAGAAACACTCATGAACGACCTATCCCAAGTCTCTGTATCGCCCTTGGCCATCGGCCTGACTGAGTTCATCGACGAATTCGGTGATGAATTATTGGACTCCCTCAATCGCTCTAACCCACCGGTTTATTCCGGCAGCATCAACGAAGCCCATCAACGGGTTATGAGCGAACTCAAACGCCAGCCGTTCCCTGCTCAAGCTGATGTAGTGCAGGCCGTTGCAGCTTTATTGCTAGACCGCAACGAGCAGGCAGCCGTTATCAATGCAGAAATGGGCACAGGGAAAACCATGATGGCCATCGCTGTAGCCGCTGTCATGCACAGTGCGGGCTACCGCCGCACTTTGGTGGTTTCGCCTCCACACCTGGTCTACAAATGGCGACGGGAGATACTCGAAACCATCCCAGACGCACGCGTGTGGGTTCTCAACGGACCCGATACGCTGGTTAAGCTGATCAAGCTACGTGACCAACTGGGGGATCCTTACGATGGCCGTAAAGAGTTCTTCATTCTCGGACGCGTGCGAATGCGCATGGGGTATCACTGGCGTACGGTATGTTGGCCACGTCGCGCCAGCGGCGGATACAACTTCGCAGGATGCCCCGACTGCGGACGCCTTCTGGAGGACTTAGAAGGCAACCGTGTGACTGTCGAAGAGTTTCACCGAGAGGAACGCCGTCGGAGCTGCCCTTATTGCCAAGGACAACTCTGGACGCTGATGCGCCCGGGCAAAGCCGACAACGGAACTCGTCGTGCGACCATACTAAAATCGATGTGTCGGATTCCGACTATCGGTCCAGTACGTGCGGACAGATTGCTGAATGACTTCGGGGAGGACTTCCTCGCCTCGATGCTGATCGACAACGTCAGCGAATTCATCAATCTGATGGACGCCCAGGGCAATTTCATCTTCAGCGACCGCCAAGCCAAACGCATGGAGCGCGCCATGGCCAACATTGAGTTTGGCTTTGGCGAGGGCGGTTACCAACCCACCGAGTTCATCAAACGCTACCTACCAGACGGATATTTCGACCTGTTGGTGGTGGATGAAGGACATGAATACAAAAACAGTGGCTCGGCCCAGGGTCAAGCTATGGGTGTATTGGCAGCGAAAGCACGTAAAACCGTGCTGCTGACAGGCACCCTCATGGGTGGCTATGCAGACGATCTGTTCTACCTCCTGTTCCGAATACTTACCCGGCGAATGATCGAGGACGGTTACAAACCAAACGCGCGCGGAAGTATGGCGCCGGCCGCGATGTCATTCATGCGCGACCACGGCGTATTGAAGGACATTTACACCGAGCGGGACAACGTGTCACACAAAACAGCCAAGGGAAAAAAACTCTCGGTGCGAACGGTGAAAGCCCCAGGCTTCGGCCCTAAAGGCATTCACCGCTTTGTGTTGCCGTTCACCGTGTTTCTGAAACTTAAAGATATCGGTGGCAACGTGTTGCCGGCGTACCAGGAGGAATTTGTCGATATCAGCATGTCTGCAGAACAAGCGTCGGCCTATCAGCAATTGGCAGGAAAACTGACGCAGGAACTTCGCCAAGCATTGGCCCGTCGAGACACTACCTTGCTAGGGGTAGTCCTCAACGTGCTGCTGGCTTGGCCTGACTGCTGCTTTCGACCGGAGATCGTTAAGCACCCTCGTAGCAAAGATACCTTGGCGTTCGTCCCCTCGATCTTTGCAGATGAGCAAATAATGCCGAAGGAGAAAGCACTGCTCGACCTCTGCCTCACGGAAAAAGCCAAAGGCCGGAAGGTTCTGGCCTATACCGTGTACAGCGGCACGCGAGACACCACCTCTCGCCTGAAACGACTGCTGGAGCAATCTGGTTTAAAAGTAGCGGTCCTGAGGGCGTCAGTGGATACCGCCAGGCGCGAGGATTGGATCCTCGACCAGGTAGACAGAGGTGTCGACGTACTGATCACTAACCCGGAGCTGGTCAAGACCGGGTTGGATTTGCTCGATTTTCCGACCATTGCGTTCCTGCAGACGGGGTACAACGTATACACCTTGCAACAGGCAGCTCGACGGTCATGGCGGATTGGGCAAAAGCAGCCGGTGCGGGTGGTTTTTTTTGGCTATGCCGACAGCTCTCAGATTACTTGCCTGCAGTTGATGGCCAAGAAAATCGCCGTGGCTCAAAGCACGTCGGGAGATGTGCCAGACTCTGGTCTCGACTCGCTGAACCAAGATGGTGACTCAGTTGAAATGACACTTGCAAGGCAGCTCATTGCTTCATAGTTTGACGGCCACCTTCGGGTGGCCATTTTTTTATAACGATCCCAATTTACCAGCGGCCAACTCGACACTTCAAAAACCATGCGTCCTGGAAAACCTATTTCCTGATGCACCTAAGAGACCGGTTTGAGAGGGTGTATTCGCTTTTGCGCGAGGACGCCCATGAATCTACCACGCCCTACTCGAACCACAGCGATACTCAGTCTGTGCCTTGCATTATTGGCAGGCATTCTGGGTTATGAGCATCATCAACTCTCCCAACTCAGCAACAGCTTGGCTGCGACTGCAGACAAAGAGTCGCTCGATGCGTTGTTGACGCGGCTGGGCAAAGTCGATGAGCGACTGGACACGGTAGCCGGCAACCACCTGGTGACCAATGAGGACTTCCGAGCCGGGAAGCAGGCTTTATCGAATCGAATTGATGCGGCACAAGCGTATGCAAAGCAAGCGACGGAGTCTGCGCAAGAAATCTCTCAAAATGCTGCGTCTGCTGGTGAATTGGTAGTCCTCAAAGCCAGCGTCGAAACACTCGATAGCCGTCTTCAAGAACTCAGTCAGTCACGAATCAAACAAACCACTGCTGTTCCCCTCAAGCCCAAGCCTAAGCCCGTTTTTCGCCAACCAAAGCGGCCAACACCGCCCGCTACCACCACTGTCACACCGCAAACACCCCCTTTTACCGTTGTCGGTATCGAGTATCGCGGCGGTGAACGCTTTTTGTCAGTAGCACCGCCTGGCAGCACGCAGTTGAATCAAATTTACCTTATCCGACCTGGTGATGCTGTAGCGGGCACCGCCTGGCGACTCAACGCGCTGGACGGAAGATCCGCACGCTTTGACGTGGCCGGAACACCTCAAACCGTAACCGTCGCGCAATAGGACCACCTTTATGCACTCCCCTACCACTTCCTCGAAAACAAAGAAGCCCAGGAACATTGCTCTTTACGTTTTGGGTTTTATTGCAGGCTTGGCCACCTTCGCGTTTGCATACGGCTGTCATGCGGCTTCGGGGCAATCAACGTCGATCTCGAACACTCAGAACAGTGAAGTTCACAACTCTTCTCAAGGAGCCAGTCAGACAGAACTCGCCCGCGAGTGGGGATTAACCCCCCAAGAATGGTCCCGCTTTCAAACTGTGATGGAGGGTCCTCGCGGAATCTATTCGCCAGGCCTGGATCCTCTGACAGCACTTGGCATCGAAGCGAAGTCGGAGGAGGAGCGCCGACGCTATGCAGAGCTGCAGGTGCGAGCCGAGCGACAGCGTATCGATAAGGAACTGGCGTACCAAAGGGCCTATGACCAAGCCTTCGCACGTCTTTACCCCAATGAAAAAGTAATCCAACTATCGTCCAACCCTGCATCTGCTCCAGGCTCGGGCGCGGTAACTGCTGTGAAAGGCACTGGACGACTAGCCGTTTTTGTTCAAGACAGTTGCAACGCATGTATTGACCGCGTCAAAGACTTACAAAAACAGAAACAGTCCTTTGATCTGTACTTCGTTGGTAGTCAAGGTGATGACGAAATAATTCGCCGCTGGGCCATCTTGGCCGGAGTCGAACCGGCCAGCGTGAGAAGCCGACAGATCACACTGAATCACGATGCCGGTCGATGGCTTGGCCTTGGACTCGGCGGTGAGCTGCCGGCCGTGGTACGGGAGGTGAATGGACAATGGCAGCGTCTGTAATTCGCGCGGCTTTAACGGGGGGGCTACTGCTCACCGCGGCATTTGCTAACGGTGCTGAGGTTCCGCCACCGGCCTATCAGTTGATTGCCCTGCCTGCCGGCGTTCCGTCCGAGGTGCTGTACTCCGTTGCACTGCAAGAGAGTGGCACCCGACTTCGCGGCCAGATCGTCCCCTGGCCCTGGACGTTGAATGTCGCCGGCGCCGGATATCGCTTTGCGACACGCAGCGATGCTTGCAGAGCGTTGATGATCGCCCTTCAGACCGCAGGCCCAAGTAGGGTCGACGTCGGTCTTGGACAAACCAACATCGGTGCCAACGGCCACCGTTATAGCTATCCCTGCGAAGGGCTGGATCCGTACAAAAACCTCTCGGTTACGGCCCAGATCCTGGCTGAGCAAAAAGCCAAAGGAGGCGATTGGATCACCGCTGCTGGCCGGTACCACCGCCCTGCCGGAGGTGAACCCGCTGCCCGCTACCGACGAGCTTTTGCCAAACACCTCAGCCGGGTCACCGGTATCAACCTGATGGCGAATAATCCATGAATAGATTGCTGCATCTGCCTATTTTGCTGTGTTTGGCCTCCCCCATAGCGGTGCATGCCACCTCGCTGATTGTTGTTGAAGATCGAGGGGGTGTTTCCGCTCTGCCCTACTACCAGGACTTGGCTCCAGAACCTACCGAGCAGTCCGCACAGTCAGACAATATTGGTGTGCGTGGGCAAGGCTCGTTTCCAGTGCGCTCTGACCAACTGACACCCGGGCAGGTCCAGGGCCGGGTAATCAATGCACCAGGCCTGCAACCATTGTTTCTTGTAGGCGACGATGAAAGCTCCAGAAAGTGGTTATCTCAGCGCCTCGATCAGTTACAGCAACTGCAGGCAGTTGGCCTTGTGGTTAACGTGGCCAGCGCCGAGCGGTTTGCCGAAATCCAACGATGGGCAGGAAATCTACAGGTGGTCCCGGCACCATCCAATGATCTGGCACAGCGCCTGGGAATCCAGCATTACCCGCTGCTGATCACTGCCACAACGATCCAGCAGTAACCAGGGTATGGCCTCTCTTACGCACATCACCTTGGTCATCAAGCAACCAGATGACCCACGAGCAGGCCAACTGCTTTTTGAACAGGTCACCTATGTCGCCAAGCTCTATGGCGGCACCGTCATCGCCCGCGTACCTGGTGACGAGGTGGAGCTATGTCAGCGGCTAAAAGAACGCCTGCCCGAGGCAGTTGAGCAAGCGAGGCAAGAGTTGGCCAATTCATCATCACCCATCAAAGGAGAATCCCGGCCCCATGAAGCTGACCAAGAAGCAACGCTGCGAGCTTCACGCTAAATTCGCGGGCCATTGCGCATACTGCGGGGTGCTGTTGGGTGACCGGTGGCATGCGGACCACATGGAAGCAGTATGGCGAGAACCAGAGAGGGTGGACGGCAAGTACTCAGGTGCCATCATTCTGGGGCGGCCAGAGAACCACGCCATCAGCAACATGATGCCCGCGTGCGTGCCGTGTAATTTGAGCAAGGCAGCGATGCCATTAGAGGTCTGGCGAGAGCGCATTGCTGGACACGTCAACTCCCTCAACAGCTACCACCCCATATACCGCCTGGCCAAGTCCTATGGGCTGATCGCTGAGACAGGCAAGCCAGTCGTTTTCCATTTCGAAACAGTGGGGCCACTGTCCCCTTTCACTCATAGGAAGTGATCCATGGCCACCTCCTACACCATTGAGTCGTTACTACGCCCTGCTGTTGAGCTGTACACAGTTTGCGTATGTGCCGCTGCGGCGTTGCTCTGTATTTTCGCGCCCTGGGCGGTTGCTCTGACGCCTTTATTCGGCATGGTTGCCGGTACAGGCTTTCTGGGTCTAGGGTTCGTCCGCCTCAAACAAGCATTGGTGGTGCTGCGTTACCGGCGCAATATTCGGCGCCTACCCCACTACACCATGACCAGCAAAGACATGCCGGTCAGCAATGAGCGGCTATTCATCGGTAAAGGCTTTCGCTGGACCCAAAAACATACTCAGCGGTTGATGGAGACTTACCTCCCAAAATACGCCGAGTATGTCGAGCCCACGTCTATCTATACCTTTGCTCGCAGAATTGAGGAGCGTTTGGAGTTCGCGCCCTTTCCACTCAAATTGCTGTCAAAGGCTACCTCGTGGGATGTGCCATTTAACCCGGCGCGTCCACTTCCTCCAGTCGGGGGGCTACCGCGCTTACACGGTATAGAGCCGAACGAAGCGGATGTCAGCCTGCCACTGGGTGAGCGGGTTGGACACTCCCTTGTATTGGGGACTACTCGTGTTGGAAAAACCCGCCTGGCAGAGTTGTTTATCACCCAAGACATCAGGCGTACCCGCCGTAGCCCCCGGCGCCGCGTTCATATGGGGCGACGCGTGCAACCCGTTCATCGAAGCCAGCGCAATGTAGAACTGGACCGCGAAGTGGTGATTGTCTTCGATCCTAAAGGCGACGCAGACCTCCTGAAGCGCATGTACATCGAATGCAAGCGCGCAAACCGACTGGAGGAATTCTACGTGTTCCACCTGGGCTGGCCCGATCACTCCGCTCGCTACAACGCCGTTGGCCGGTTTGGTCGGATCTCGGAGGTTGCCACCCGCATTGCCGGCCAACTTTCGGGGGAAGGCAATTCCGCGGCATTCCGGGAATTCGCCTGGCGTTTCGTCAACATCATCGCGCGCGCCCTCGTGGCACTGGGACGTCGGCCGGACTATGAACAGATCCTCAAGCATGTGACAAACATTGACGCGCTGTTCATCGAGTATGCGCAGAAGCACTTTGCTGAAAATGATCCCAAAGCCTGGCAAACCATCGTTGAGCTGGAAGGAAAGATCGATCGTAAGAACCTCAGTTTTGCCATGAAGGACCGACCGCTACGCGTGGTGGCCCTGGACATGTACCTCACTCAGCAACGCATCTCCGACCCAGTGATGGAGGGTCTGCGATCAGCGGTGCGCTATGACAAAACCTATTTCGACAAAATCGTGGCCAGCCTACTGCCGTTGCTGGAAAAACTGACCACAGGCCGGATTGCAGAGCTGCTATCTCCCGACTACATGGATCTTGAGGATCCACGCCCGATCTTCGACTGGATGCAGATCATCCGCAAACGGGCAGTGGTCTATGTCGGCCTGGACGCTTTATCAGATACAGAGGTGGCCGCAGCCGTGGGCAACTCGATGTTTAGCGACCTGGTGTCAGTTGCGGGCCACATCTATAAGTTTGGCATCGATGATGGCTTGCCCGGGGCAACCGGGGGCAAGGTAGCGATTAACGTGCATGCGGACGAATTCAACGAACTGATGGGCGATGAATTCATACCGATGATCAACAAAGGCGGCGGTGCCGGCATGCGGGTCACTGCCTACACCCAAACCATGAGCGATATTGAAGCAAAAATCGGTAACCGCGCTAAAGCTGGCCAGGTCATCGGTAACTTCAACAACCTGTTCATGCTACGCGTACGTGAGACTGCAACCGCCGAGCTGCTGACCAACCAGTTGCCCAAGGTCCAGGTGTTCACCAGTACACCCGCAAGCAGTGCAAATGACGCTATTAACGGCAACGCTGCTTTCACCTCTAACACCCACGATCAGATCCAAAGTGTCAGCGTACCGATGATCGAACCGGCGCATGTGGTTGCCCTGCCCAAGGGGCAGTGCTTTGCCCTGATAGAGGGGGGGAATTTGTGGAAAATTCGTATGCCGTTGCCGGCAAGCGATCCCGATGAAGTGATGCCCAAGGATCTTCAGGCCTTGGTTGAGGGCATGCGTAAAGGGTCCGGAACCAGCAGCGACTGGTGGCAAGCGCCGGGATATCACGCATTAAGTGAGTCGCTTCCTGATGACCTGGTAGACGACTTCCGCCAGATGGCCAATAACGGAAAAGCCGCATAGGTCTGAGGTAGCATAACCATGGCCGATATCGCGGAAAAAGCACAGCAACAGCAGGAAGGTCAAAAAAACTTCCTGGGCATGCTGTTCTCCACCCCCTTTCACTTCTTGGGGGTGATGTTCGGCTCTTTGCTCGGCGCCATCGTCGTTGAATGGCTGTGCATGTACACCTTCTGGCCAGATGCCGGCTGGAAACATGCTCAGCAGATGTTCCAACACGAACTGGGCTGGCTGTCCCAGGATCTGCTGCACAGCGTTGTCATTAAAGAACCGGGGCGTACAGCGACCTGGCTGGCACAAACGGTCTATGACTGGCTGATGGTGAAAACCGGCATGCAGGACAACATAAATGCACTGACACAGTACGCTCGCTCAACATCACCACAACAAGCGGGAACCTTGAACCTTCGCTACGAACTCGGTCGGGCGATGATCAAGTTCCAGGACTATGGCTTAGCCGCGTTATACACAGTCCTGACCTTCTGTGTGCGAATGGTCATTCTGACGTTGACGATTCCGCTGTTCGCACTGGCGGCGTTCACTGGCTTGGTCGATGGCCTGGTGCGGCGTGACCTACGAAAATTCGGCTCCGGCCGCGAGTCAAGTTACCTGTATCACAAAGCCCGGGGGACGATCATTCCGCTGACCATCGTGCCCTGGACGGTCTACCTGGCCATCCCCATCAGCATCAGCCCCCTTTTGATTCTGTTGCCCTGCGCCGTGCTGTTGGGTGTGTCCGTTTACATCACCGTCTCAAGCTTCAAAAAATACCTTTAGGAGCTGCCCATGCAGTGGACTCAAGAACAGCAGCCCATCATCCACTCCACGGCTGACAAGCTGCTGGTTCAGGCCTTCGCCGGTACCGGCAAAACCACCACATTGGTGGGCTACGCCACACAACACGCCTCGGTGAAAATGCTCTACCTCTGCTACAACCAATCCGTCGAGCTCGCTGCCAGAGATCGCTTTCCACGCAGGAACGTGGTGTGTAAGACGGCGCATGGCCTCGCATACGCAGTCTATGGCAGTCAGTACGCCACCAAGCTGACTAACAATTTGCGCCTGACGAATATCGCAAGGGCCATCAACACCCAGGACTGGGAACTCGTGCGGGACGTCCTCAGCACACTGAACAACTTCATGGCCAGCGCCGATGACGAGTTGGGTCGTGTGCATTTTCCCAGGTTCCAGGGGCAACGAATGCTCACCAGTGCCCAGGAACGTTTCCTGAACAATGCTTTAAACGCGGCTAAAACCATCTGGAACCGGATGATCGATCTGCAGGACACAGGAATGTCGATCACCCATGACGCTTACTTGAAGCTGTATCAGCTGAGCAAGCCCGACCTGAGCGAACGATTTAACGCCATCCTGCTCGACGAAGGTCAAGACGTGAACCCGGTTATTGCCGACATAGTAAAAATACAACGGGTCCGCAAGGTGGCAGTCGGAGATCCCCACCAGCAGATCTATCGCTTCCGCGGTGCAGAAGATGCGCTCAACAGCGACTGGATGGCCGACGCCGAACGTCACTACCTGACACAAAGCTTTCGCTTCGGCCCTGCCGCCGCGCATGTTGCCAACACCATTCTTTTTTACAAGGGTGAGAAACGAAAGCTGCAGGGGTTAGGTTGCAACACCCTGGTTAAACGGGCTCTGCCTGAAGAGCTACCGCATCGCACGTTTATCCATCGTACCGTGATCGGCGTCATCGAGAACGCCCTGCAGCTGGTCGCAAGAAACCCCAAGATTTTCTGGGTCGGCGGTATCGACAGCTACTCGCTACGCGACCTGGAAGATTTATACCTATTCAGCCGCAACCGTAACCAGGAGGTGCAGAACCGCAGGCTGTTGCGAGATTACCGGGACTTTTCGCAGTACATGGAAATAGCCGAGGTAAGCCAGGATACGGAGATGTTGCGATCGATCAAGATTATTACAGCCTATCCGGACCTGCCCCAGCGGATCCAAACCTTACGTTCCCGCTCGGTAGATAACGAGCTAGACGCCACCGTGACACTCACGACTGGGCACAAAGCCAAGGGGCTGGAGTGGGACTTTGTCAGCCTGTATGACGACTTTAGCGCTGATCCGCTTTCACCTGATATCGATCAAGGTCGTAAAGATGACGAGTTGAATTTGCTGTACGTGGCGGTGACGCGAGGGATGAAGATTCTAGCGTTGAACTCGATGGTGCTTTCTATCATGCAGCGCTATGTCGATGCTCGGACCTCTGCACTCCAACCTCAGAAATCACGCGCTTAGCAGCAAACTATTTCAGATTGCTGGCACGCGCTCATTATTGAAACCCTGGTAGCTCTGCACATTGAGGACGTCGCCATGGGCCGTCAGAAATTTGAATACCACACTGAGTTCTCTCCCTTTCATTACGTTGTCAAAACCAAAAAGCTCTTCATGTTCAAGTCCGAAGAGCCCACCACTGAACCCGACACCCGGGGTTTTCTGGAAGATTCTGAACGGCAAAACCGCCTTGCTCAATTAGGCAACGAAGGCTGGGAGCTGGTCAGCGTCCAGCCCGTGGTCAAAGGAGAAGTCAAGGTTGGCAATCAAAACGCCCAAGGCTGGGCTTATGGATTCGCCTTGCCCATCGGGTATCTGCTGTTCTTCAAACGCCCTATCCACTGTGAATGATGGGTTCGGTACCGCCAGAAGAAATCCTTACAGTCCTGAATATGGTTTTCTTGCGGCGACCATAGCTTGATCACGGCAAGCTGACGGCATCAGGAATGACTAGAGCCCAGCCGTGATCCAGTACCCGCGTCTCACTGCACTCACTCGCCGAATTGCCTTGCCAGGCCTCATCGTACTTATCGGATGCAGCCTGCCTGTCTCTCATGCGGCCGCTGCTTCAGCCTCTGAACAGGCCAACTTGGACGTGATGATCCGCCAGTTAAATGCCTTGGAGGACACCGCACGTCGTAGCGCTCAAGTGGCCGACGAACCTGGCAAGCGTTACTTCTTCGATTACCAGCGCCTAGCAGGTGATATCGCCCGAATTCGTCATGGGTTGGAGGGCTATCTCACCCCAACCCGAGCCCAGCCTCGTGATCCTGTTGAGCTGTCAGGCCAATACACGACAGAAGGACGCAAGCCATGAGCATGAGCGGCGCTCAGGCTGCTGCGTTTCAAGCGGCGGGAGGATTCCCTGCCTCGACGAGCTACCTGTTTTTCGTCGGCGTCGCTGTAGCCATCATCTTTATGTGGGGCGCCTGGGCTATCTGGAGCTGCTACCGAGGATGGGCCACTGGCAACCTTGATCGAACGATTGCCTCGACCTCGGTCGTCCGCATCCTACTGCTTTGCATGATCCTCACCACATTTGTTCTTAGTTGACCCTATGGGAGATACACCATGACTTCATTCTTAAAACCGGGCCGCATGCTGATCGGGTTGCTTGCTCTCCCCCAACTGGCCATGGCGGCTCTTCCTCAGTCTCAGCCTCCAACCCGGGGGGAAGGCTCTAACCTGATGCAAACCATGCAGAACTACGCCTTTGACGGTTTTACTTTGCTTGGCCTCATCATCTGCGCCGTCATTTTCAGTGGCGTTGCTTGGCATGCCTTCGGCACCTACCACGAAATTCAACTTGGCAAGAAAAAATGGGGAGATCTGGGGGCGACAGCCGCCGTTGGCGTCGCCATCCTCGGTGTCGCCATTTTCCTGGTCACCAAGGCTTCAAATATTCTTTAAAAGAGCCTTGGCCATGACAGAACTCTCAGACGATGGGACCCTGATTTTCCTCCCTGTGCGATTGAACAATCAACCAGTCATCATGGGCGGCCTTACCGCTGACGAAATGTGGGCCACCTTGGCGTTAAGTACCGGCGCAGGGCTGGTTATCGGTATTCCGGCCGCGATATTGACCCAGATTTGGGCACTTATCATCGGCGCCGCCATGCTCTGTGCTGTCCTAGGGCTGTTTCTTGCCAGTCGTTTCTTGCGTCGGTGGAAACGCGGCCGACCTGATACATGGCTATACCGCCAGATGCAACTGAACATCGCGCGGTTTTTTCCGACGTGGAATAAAGCCCTGCTGATTACTCGTACAGGTGCGTGGACCTGTCATCGAACGGAGGTTCAATGACTTACCGTAAAAAAGTAGACGCCCAACTGGCCCACATCAACAGCCTGCGCATGGTCATTGGTTTTCTCATTGCCCTGGGTCTGTACATGGCTTATGGCTGGCAGAGCGCACCGCGTGACCTAACTGTTCATGTACCTCCAGATCTACGTTCAGGTAGCACCCGTAAGTGGTGGGATATTCCACCGGAGTCGGTATACGCCTTCGGTCTGTACATTTTTCAGCAGATGAACCGTTGGCCCGTTGACGGTGAAACCGACTACGAGGACAACATTACCCGCTTGGAAAGCTACCTGACTCCCAGCTGCAAAGCCTACTTGCAGAAAGATTTCGAGCTACGCCGCAATAGCGGGGAACTGCGCAAACGTGAGCGGGGTGTATTTGAAATTCCAGGCAGAGGCATCGACGATAAGTCTGAGCAACATATTGAACAGCACAGCATCAATGACTGGACCGTCAACCTGGACATCACCGCTGACGAGCACTACGGCGGGGAGCGCGTAAAGCGGGCATTTGCTCGCTATCCGTTAAGAATTATCCGATTCGACGTCGATCCCGAAAAAAACCCCTTCGGCCTAGCCTGGGACTGTTATAGCAGTAATCCACAACGCATCGAAGTCTCCGCAGAAACGACCAGAGCAGGAGGCAAATGATGACACGCCGCCTACTGATCATCGGACTCTTAGCCCTTCACTTCTGCGGGTTGGCCAACGCCGTCGAAATCCTGCGCTGGGATCGTATCCCTATAGCACTGCCCTTGATCGTGGGTCAGGAGCGTATTGTCTTTGTGGACCAAAACGTACGGGTGGGTCTGCCTCGTAACCTCGTCGACAAACTGCGCGTGCAGAGCACCGGTGGTGCCCTCTACCTGTTGGCGAAAGAGCCGATTGAACCGACTCGCTTACAGCTGCAGAACATGAACTCCGGTGAGATCATGCTCGTGGATATCATCGCAACGGTAGGAAAACCGAATCAGGTCGCATCCGAGCCGGCTAAAATTGTAGCCGGGGACAGTCCCGCCCCGCGTTACGGCCAAGTCAACGCCAAACCTACAAGCAACCATGCAACTTCTTCCACGGCCCAAGCCAGCGCTCAAGTCGAGGAGGATGAGGATGCGCCGAAACCGCGTCGTGAGACCCCTCTTCCGGTGGTCATAACGCGCTATGCCGCACAGATGCTTTACGCGCCCCTACGCACCGTTGAGCCCGTGGAGGGGATTGCTCAGATCAATCTGAAGCGCGGTTTGGACCTCACCACCCTAATGCCGACATTGCCGGTCGAAGCCTCTGCGTTGGGGTCGTGGCGGTTAGACGAGTATTGGGTCACGGCGGTGAAGCTACGTAACACAAGCGCCCAAAACCTCACATTGGATCCGCGTGACCTGATGGGTGACTTTGTCACCGCGACTTTTCAGCATCCCTACCTTGGCGCCAAAGGTGATTCCAGCGACACCTCGACGGTGTACTTGGTGACCCGTGGTCATGGTCTAGCCGAATCGTTATTGCCGGCCGCCATCAGCCAGATCGATCCGAAGGGAGGCCGTCGTGAAGAGTAATCCACTTGTTAAATACCTGGTCATATCGTTCGCGATCCTGGCGATATACGTAGTGGTCAAATTATTCAATCGCGAAAGTGCCGATCAACAGGTTCATGCGCCGGAAACGGTTGTACTTAGTACGAAGGAGGCTAAAAAGCTTGGGGTTGACGGAGATACACCCAGCGACACATTGCGCACCATTGTCGTGGAAAGCAGACAACTCAAGGACCAAGTCTCCAATGCTTTGAAGAACAATGACGAGCTAAAGCAACAGAACATCGAGCTGCAAAAACGCCTGCAGAACATCGACCTCAACGTCGATAACAAACTGCAGAACGTTCAGCAAACGATGAAGCAGGAGGCGCAACAACAGAGCCAAACCCTCTTGGACACACTGCAGCAGCAGTACAATACCCTGAGCAGCAAATCGGGCAGTGGCAATGAGTCTGGATCTGATTTGCCGATCGGCTTCGGCGTTCAGCCAGGTGACGGTCAAGGCTTCAAAGGCGGACCTGGCGCGGACGTTGTTTGGATAGAGCCGCAGGACGCAACGCCGGTCGATGTCAACGGCAAGCCCATCGCTGCAGGGTCAAATCAAACGGCAAGCGGCTTCAACTTCCCGACCTCTTTTGGCGAGTCCGTGGACCGAGGACAAAACGCACTGCGCACGGGCGCTCAAAGTGTTGCGAATGAAATCTCGCCACAGGAGGCCCGCAAACAGGTGCGCAAGGTCTACACCTTGCCGCAGAACTCGACATTGATGGGTTCGGTGGCCATGTCCGCGCTGATCGGCCGGGTGCCCATTGACGGCACTGTCAACGACCCCTACCCGTTCAAGGTATTGATCGGGCCGGACAATCTCACGGCCAACGGCATCGACTTGCCCGACGTCGCCGGCGCGGTGGCCAGCGGAACGGCTTCCGGCGATTGGACCCTGTCTTGCGTACGCGGTCAGATCAAAAGCCTGACGTTCGTCTTCAATGACGGCACTGTGCGCACGCTGCCACAACCTCAGGAAGAAACGAATAGCAGTCAAAATAGTAACAATCAGAACAATGGCAACCAAACCACCATTCAGGGTGGCCTGGGCTGGATAAGCGATGCCTATGGCATTCCTTGTATCAGTGGCGACCGCAAGAGCAACGCCTCGCAATACATTGGCTCGCAGGTACTGATTACCGCCGCCGGCGCAGGTGCTGCCTCCCTCATCAAGTCAGATGGAAACAGCGGTTCTTTTATAAACCCTCAGTCCGGAACCATCGGTTCTGTCGGCGGCTCGGGCAGTGAAGCCATGGGCAAAATCATTGGCCAGGGCGTCAATGACGTCTCCAGCTGGGTCAACAAAATCTACGGGCAAGCCTTCGCAGCGGTGTATGTACAACCCGGGGCAAAGATAGCTGTGCACCTGGACCAGCAACTGACCATCGATTACGAACTCAATGGCCGCAAGGTCAACTATCGCTCAGGAGCCCGTCATGTTTCGACTCCGCTTGACTAATCATGGCTTAAAACTAGGTGCATACCTGGCCATCGCCCTACTCGCCTCGGCCTGTTCCACCAACAAAGACGAATTGCTCCCCCATGGGGACCGCACAATGATGGACGTTTGGGATCAAGGTTCCAGCGGCTCAAGCAGCTCGAGCAGCCGCCAATGGCTCGATGCACGCCAAGATCTTCGTCGGCCTCTGGAGACGAGGGAAACAGACAACACCATGTTCACACGTACCGCACAAAATGAGATCTACAGCCAATTTAAACGCCTACCCAATCCCGACCTGGTGATGTACGTCTTTCCTCATTTAGCGGGTTCAGACCCGGCACCGATCCCAGGCTACACCACGGTGTTTCCGCTGTATCAGCGGGTGCAATACGCCATGCCTGGCGAACGCACGGAGGCATATTGATGGTTTTTTTTGAACGATTCAAAACGCGACGGGCGACAGAGCGTGTGGAACCTGGCGTAACACCAGATTCGCCGTTATCTGACGATGTGCAGGGATCAGCAACCGAGACGTTTGAGGCTGCGACAGAGCGTTACTACGAACGCCTTGCTGCCATGGGTATTCCCTCGCCGAGCGATTGGCGTAACCCAAAAAAAAAGCCAGCCACAACCGCTGATGCTGACTGTCTATACGACGTCAACCCCTCCTTCGTAGACCTACTGCCCTGGGTGGATTACCTGCCTGCAGAAAAAGCCATGCTATTGGAAGACGGCGTGTCACGCGCTGCCTTTTTTGAGCTGACACCGATAGGTACCGAAGGTCGGGATCCCGAATGGTTACGCAAGGCCCGCGACGCCCTGGAAAACGCCCTCCAGGACTCCTTCGACGAGCTTGAAACCTCACCCTGGGTGGTTCAGCTCTATGCCCAGGACGAAACCAGCTGGGACGATTACCTTCAGCAACTGCATGACTACGTTCAACCACGCGCACAAGGCAGTGCATTCACCGAGCTTTATTTGAAGCTGATGAAGCAACACCTGGAATCCATCTCCAAACCAGGCGGGCTGTTTGAAGACACCAAGGTCAGCCAACTGCCCTGGAGGGGCCAGCAGCGCCGCGTCCGTGTTGTTGTCTACCGCCGTACCCAAGGCGCGCAAGCGGATGTGCGAGGCCAGGCGCCAGGTCCTTACCTGAAAATCATCTGTGATCGCTTGGTGGGCGGCTTGGCGAACGCCGGCATTAAAACCCATCGCATGGATGGCCACGCCATTCGCCATTGGCTGATTCATTGGTTCAATCCACGTCCCGATCATCTTGGCCCTGCCGATGCAGATATTCGCCGCTTCTACGAATTGGTGTGCAAGCAAGCACCTGCTGCTGCAGAGGGCGAGCTGCCGCTCGCCAGCGGCACTGACTTCTCGCAAAACCTGTTTTATCGCGAACCACTGTCAGATATAGAGAAAGGTCTGTGGTATTTCGACGGCCTTCCCCATCAGGTGGTGATGCTTGACCGCTTGAGGGATGCTCCCAAGACCGGGCACTTAACCGGTGAAACCCGAAAGGGCGGTGATGCGCTCAACGCGCTGTTCGACAAAATGCCAGAGGACACCATTCTCTGTATCACTCTCGTGATCACCCCGCAGGACATTCTCGAAGGGCATCTGGAACAGCTTTCACGCAAGGCAGTTGGAGACACGCAGGCCTCGATCCTGACACGCGAAGACGTCGCCACCGCCCGTCAGTTGCTTGGGCGCAAGCACAAGCTGTACCGAGGTAGCGTAGCGTTTTACCTGCGGGGTAAAGACGATGCCCAACTGCACGAACGCAGTTTGCAACTCAGCAGCGCATTGCTGGGTGCTGGCATGGAGCCGGTGGAACCTCGGGATGAAGTGGCACCGCTGAACTCCTACCTTAGATGGCTACCCGGCAACTTCGACCCCAATGCGCGCAAAGCACTGGAGTGGTACGCACAACTGATGTTCGCCCAACACATTGCGAACCTAGCCCCCGTCTGGGGTAGGTCGACCGGAACCGGGCGCCCGGGTATTACCCTGTTTAACCGTGGGGGAGCGCCGATAACCTTCGACCCGCTGAACAAGCTGGACCGGCAGATGAACGCGCATTTGTTCATTTTCGGGCCTACGGGTTCAGGTAAATCGGCCAGCGCGACAAACATCCTTAGCCAAATCATTGCCATCTATCGGCCACGTCTGTTCATTGTGGAGGCTGGCAACAGCTTCGGCTTACTCGGTGATTTCGCCAAAAAGTTGGGTTTGACGGTAAACCGGGTTCGACTTGCCCCTGGATCGGGTGTCAGCCTCGCGCCATTCGCTGATGCCGTGAAGCTCATCGAACCCAGCCAAAACGTGAAGATTATCAAAGCTGATGATCTTGAGGCATCGGACGAACATCTGACTAGCCAGACCGAAGATGAACAACGCGACATCCTGGGCGAGATGGAAATTGCGGCCAGGCTGATGATCACCGGTGGTGAAGAAAAAGAGGATGCCCGTCTTACTCGTGCCGACCGTAGCGCCATCCGCCAATGCATACTGAATGCAGCGAAAAAATGCGTGACGGAACAACGTATCGTCCTGCCGGAAGATATCCGTGAAGCGCTGCGAGAAATGGGACTCGAGCCCGGTATTCCAGACGCCCGAAGCACACGATTCTTGGAGATGGCGGAAGCCTTGTCCATGTTCTGTATGGGCACCGAAGGCGACATGTTCAACCGTCCTGGCACCCCATGGCCAGAAGCGGACATTACCATTGTCGACCTTGCCACCTATGCGCGAGAAGGCTATAGCGCACAGATGGCCATCGCTTATATTTCCCTGCTCAACACGGTCAACAACATTGCCGAGCGTGACCAGCTTAAAGGCCGTCCGCTGATCTGCTTCACCGACGAAGGCCACATCCAGTTGAAGGTCCCACTCCTATCACCCTACTCCGTCAAGATCACCAAAATGTGGCGAAAGCTCGGCGCCTGGTTCTGGATGGCCACCCAGAACGTTGACGATGTGCCGCCAGAAGCCTCAGCCCTACTCAACATGATCGAATGGTGGATGTGCTTAAACATGCCGCCTGATGAGGTGGAGAAGATCGCACGGTTTCGTGAACTGACTCCTGCACAGAAGTCGATGATGCTGTCAGCGCGTAAAGAAAGCGGCAAATTCACCGAGGGCGTCGTGTTGTCCAAAAGCATGGAACTGTTGTTCCGGGCGGTACCACCGAGTTTGTACCTGGCCCTCGCCATGACCGAGCCGGAAGAAAAAAAGCAACGCTTCGACATCATGCAAGCCAAAGGCTGCAGCGAGCTCGATGCTGCTATTGAAGTTGCTGCAACGCTTGACCGCTATCGCGGTATCGAACCTCACATCATTACTTTCCCCGAGCAAGTCACGGCCTTGGAGCGCCAGGCATGAGAGCATTGAATTCCCTGACCCAGAACCTGATAGAAAGTCTAACCCAGCTGCTTGAACAACCGGGCGAAGACGCCCTTCAAACCCTTGAGGTGTGTGCCCCCGTTTTGATAGAGCAACTGCAACAGGTTTTGGTTCGTGCGGTGGATCGTCGTGACATTGAGTCCCAACTTCACGCGGTGTTAGCCAATTGGCTGCGACAGCACCCACAACCCGAGAATGCTGAGAACGCTCTTCTTGAGGCCCTTCGTAAACAAGCGCTGCTTTCATCGAAGCCAGCCGAGGCTCGGGCATGATAGGCCTTCGCAAATAATGGTTGATGCCGGGGTGCATTTTGGCAGGCACATCGATGGCCTGCTTTGCCCTCACTCGAAGTGAGGTACCGCCCCCGCACAGCACAGGCCCGTGGTTATTTGGACCTTCAAAAGCACGCTGGACTGTGACTGAGTTCGCGGATCTGGAGTGCCCCTACTGCAAGACGTACACACCTGCGTTGAAAACCTGGATACAGCAGCAGAAGGATGTAAACCTGCAGTGGCATCATCTGCCACTGGATGTGCACGGTCCCACCGCAGTACACGAAGCCAAGCTCGCTGAATGTGCGAGGGCGCTTGGTGGCGCACCTGCCTTCTGACAAGCCATTGACCAGATCTTTGACCGGACCCGTAGCAACGGTGAGGGTTTCGATGGGCATCTGAAAGTTGTTGGTGTTACTAACCAGGCCCTGTTGTCCTGTGCAGCCACCGACAAAGTGATCGCCCAGCGTGTCGGCCAGCAGGCCGAGGAGGCCGTCAAAGCCGGGGTTACGGCCACTCCTACTGTCATAATTACAGACAACACGACAGGCCGCTCCGTAAAGCTTGAGGGACCAGCTGATGCGGTGTTGTTGTTATCAGCCATTGATTGGCTAGCTCAGAAAAAGGAGCAGCGACACTCTAAAAAATTCGACCGTTAAATCAGACAGTTTTGTGCGCTAAACCAAAGTCATCAAATGCGTAGGCTGCTCCAGTGCTCTCCAACTCTCATATACGCTTGCGTGGCGCTGTTCGTCACGTCTGGTTTTTAGACGTATCACAACAATGGCTATCAGTCCCTATCGTCCGCCATGGCGGCGGATGCAATTTTTGTCTGAACTGCTCTGAATCGCCCCGGATTCTCTAGACACCTTGCAAGCTCATTTGCAGATTTCCTACTACCTGAGCCGGGCCCTCGCCAAAGGCGTGTTAGTTGGGGCCAATCCCGTTGACGTTGACTTCGTGAAAACGGTGTTATCCCCAGGCCTGGACGGGCTTGAAGCCAGGTTGGCCCGTAATGGGTATGGGATTAATGCCCTGTGTGGCCATCTCGGGGCTCGACGAGCGGAGGTCCGCGCCTATCTGGCAGGTCAACTGCCACAAGGTCGAGCTGAAGACTTCAACAAAGAAATTCATAAGCTGGGTGTTTTATGAACTGTAATGCAATGGTAGTCATGGGCCGCTCAAAACCGGAAAACCCAGTCACCGAAATTAACTCGGTGACTGGGTTTAACTGACTTCAATTAAGCGGTTTTGAAGCTTGGCTTACCGTTGGCGGCTCGCCATGCTTTAACTTCTGCAACTACTGCCTCTGGGCCACTTTTCCCATCTTCGGGATAGTAAAGTAAATCTGAGCCTGAAGGATGCTCTGAAATCTCCTCAAATTCCATTACGGCATTATCATGTGCTTCTTCAGATGGATAGTCCGCACTATATAGTTTATTAAAAAATAAAAGAAAATCAGATTCTGTCATTTCATTTATTGATGTGCTCATTATTTCTTCTCCTGATGAGTTTCGATATGCCGCTTTGGAGTAATTACGATAATGTTATCAATGTTAAAAACATTCTCCACCTGTGGAGATGTAGTTTTAGTGGTGCAGTTCATATTTTTTACGCGCTCCCGCACGCTCAATCTTTCTGACGAATGCCGCATACCCCTTTTCCATGGCGGCGACACTACCTGGATCAAACTGTTTAGAGAGCTCGGGGTCACCAGCTACGGCTTTCCAAAACGCCTCTCGAAAAGCCCTGAAGTTCTTGAATTCCTTACCCCGAAGCTGATCAGCAATCTGTGACGGAATGGGTGCCCCTTCACCTTGCGATGCAGTCCCTAGCCAGATCCCCGACACGGGTTGACCTACACCGGTTACCACACCGGGATCTTCACGCCGATCCCGGAACATCACATAGATCGGAGGCAACCCCGAATCTGCCGGGAACACGGTGATGAAGTCATCGAAACCGGCCTCCGCCCCCCCTGGGAAGGTGTCAATTCGGCTCTCAACTGGCGTTACCGTTGCGCCAGTATAGACCGGCGGTGCGGGCTGTTCAGCAGGCGATGTGGTTGAACTGTTCCCTGGGTTGACAATAGGCGTCCAGGTCAAGGTCCTACGCGGAGTGTCTCCTGTCGTTACGCTATAGACGTTCTGCGCAGCATCGTAGGTAGCAGCCACCACCCTGACGCTTGAAGGAATAGTCGTACTATCAGTCTTAACTATGATGACTTCTGACTGTCCATCCGCTGCTGTTTTTGAGTTAAGCCGCACGGGTAGGTTAACGGTTCCACTGGTGGCGGCAATGGCAAGTAAATCTTGGTTTTGCTCAGGGTCGAGATCCGACAGAGGGGTGCTAAACGTATAACGCTCAGGCAGCTCACCATTGGCCAGTTTTGGCGAGTAGGCCAGGGTAGAAACACCCACCAAAAGACCTGAGGCGGTACCGGCTAGCAAACTGGTCAGTTCGGCAATTGCGGAGCGAATCGCAGCTTGCAATGTAACTGCCGCCGTTTCAATAACATTTATAGTTCCCACCGCGGAAATAACAACTGGGCCAGTTGCTGACGCAGAGCCTGGCGCACGAAACGTATTGGCGACTCGAATAGCTTCTGCTGCAAGACGCGTCTGTTCAGCGGCAGCCTTTGCAGCGGCATCAGCAGTGGCTTTGTCAGCGGCAGTCTTTGCAGCAGCCTCAGCCGCGATTCGAGCTTGAGTGGTCGCCAATTCTGTTTTCAATGCCGCAGATTGAGAATTTAAAAGCGAAATTTCATCGTTAATATATTTGGCTTGATAGGCCGCTTTGCGAGCCTCATTCCAATGACTTACCGTATCAACAGGTGGGATGAGTTGCATGCCCCGCTTATACGTCTCTTCAATAAAATCCCTGTCAGTCTTACTAAAAAATCGGCCCCATAAAAAGCATCGGCGATGGTTTTTTGAGCTTGATAAGCGGGAGTTTTCTGAGCGACCAATGAATCTCGCAAGGTAATTTCGTTACTTATGCTGGCTGCAGCCCCAGGGTCATTAATTACACTGCCTCCTCTGGCTGACGCCAGCTTACTTTCAACCGTTTGAGACAGGATTTGAAGCTTTGCGGAATATTCCTTTACCCCGTCTTCGGTTGCCTGCTTCAAAATAGGTGGATAGTAATTATTTAGAAATTTTATAAATGACGTCGGGTCAATTCCTGGCGCTACGCCCATCATAGGACCGCCGTTACTAGGGACTACATTTCCACCCCCCCCACCAACATAATTGGTTCCTGCAGGGGGCTGAGCCCCCTACATATGACGTGGGTAGTAAAATAGCTTCGCCTGCCATTCTGTTCTCCTTAACGTTTGATTTGAGCTCATATCTTGATAATACGAGCTAGCTGTCTCCTTCCTTACGCCTTGCCAAGCGTTGACGAGAAAACGCAGCTCACAAATACTGTATGTAAATCCAGCATTCATGCACAACCGCAATATGCACATATGCATATCTGCTGACGAACAGTAATAGCTCAATTCACTGCTCATATGTCCGAAAGGGGATCGTTCAACGGACGGTTTTTCCCCGCTCTGATCGATTGGCTGAAACGCCTTCTTTTCTTGGGCGTCGCCTGTCTCATTTGAGTGGTACGATATATTTATCGTTGAAGGCCCCTTTGGTATTACAGTTCGACCATGACAACTACACTCATTAGCTACGCACGTTGCTCGACCGACAGGCAAGACCTCACCTCACAGAAGGAGGCTTTAATCAAGCTCGGTGTGAAAGCGGATCGCATTTATACCGACCATGGTTTTATCGGTACGAAAAGAGAGCGGCCGGGGCACGACCAGGCCCTGGCGGCAGTGCGCCACGGGGATACGCTGGTTGTCCTTAAACTCGACCGCCTTGCACGCTCCGTTCCTGACGCGCGTGCGATTGGAGATGAACTCACGGCCGCTGTGTGAGGTTGCAGATCGGGACCAGTGTCCATGATCCTTCCGATCCGATGGGCAAGCTGTTCTTCAACATTCTCGCCACGTTCGCTGAGTTCGAGTCGGACCTCATCAGACTGCGCACGCCGGAGGGGATGGCCATCCCACGGGCCAAAGGTAAGTTGCGCGGTAAGAAGCCGAAGCTCTCGGATCGCCAGCAAAAAGAGCTGTGCCGGATGTATGACACCGGCGAGTACTCGATCAGTGATCTGGCCGAAGTGTTTTCCATATCAAGACCGACCGTCTATCGAACGCTTGCGCGCCAATCAATCGGAGCGGCTGCGACATGAACTGACCAGGTGGGGCGACGGGCAGAGAGGTGTCGTCGAGGTTGATGCATTATTGCTTGCGGATATACGCAAATAATGTGGGTCGGGGACGCAGATAAAGTCAGTTAATGTGGGCAACTGCCCGGATAGAATCAAATAATGTGGGCAACCTCGGTCGGATAGCGTCATTTAATCTGGGTTCAAAAAGGCGGATAAACGCGAGCCCAACGATTTATAAACGCAAGCGATAGCAGGTAGGCAGATCAAACAGTGCCGAGCGCTGTCGCTCGGTGAGAATGTGTCGTCTCGGCATCACCACTGTCCCTGTTGAAGTATAGTTTGATTTGGACAAAAATCAGCGCATGTAAATCAAGGCTTTCCAACACCGTAAACGACGAGGGTTCAATTGGGACAGCGCGCAGCCATCTATTGTCGAGTTTCGACTGCAGACCAATCATGCGAACGGCAGGAGCGTGACCTGACGGCGTTTGCCAGTCGTGCCGGTTACGATCCCATCGGGGTCTTTAAGGAGACCGGTTCCTGTACGAAGCTTGACCGCGCCGAACGGCGAAAAATCATGGCATTGGCCCAGTCACGGCAGATCGATGCCATTATCGTAACAGAGCTGTCTCGATGGGGGCGGTCGACGATCGACCTCCTCAATACGCTACGTGAACTGGAGAGCTGGAAGGTATCTGTCATTGCCATGAACGGTATGGCGTTCGACCTGTCGTCCCCGCATGGCCGTATGCAGGCGATGTTTCTTTCCGGCATTGCGGAGTTCGAGCGTGATCTCATCAGTGAACGAGTCAAGTCAGGCCTCGCCGCTGCTCGCGTCCGAGGACGTAGGCTCGGGCGGCAAGTCGGCGTGCGCCCGAAATCCGAAAGCTTTACCCGAAAGTCATCGAAGCGATTGAAGCGGGTCGCAGCTATCGGTGGATCGCCCGGGGTCTTGGTATTAGCAAGAACACCGTCACTGAAATTGTCCGCAGACATCGCGAAACTGCTTAGCGTGTCATTTCGCCCCCTGCCGAAACCGACCCCACAGGGGCTTAGCGTACGATTTTTTTCCGAATTCTGTGCTCGCCCCTTTACTGACGAATGCGGGAAAGGTGCACTTGTAATGTGGGAAATGGTCACTGCGAGGAGCTTGCGGCGGCAAAGAAACAATATTAAGCAGATGATCTGATCGTTTTTGACCGATTTTCTGCCTTCAAAATCGACGGAGGCTGAAGCGGGCCAGAAATACACACCTACTTGAGAGTATCCTTAGCTGTAAATTCACTATTATTTCAGAAATATGAGGTAGTTGACGGATGGGAAAAACTTCTGAATTTGTTTGTTCGATAGTTCTTGGAATCATTGTAGCAATCATTGCAAAAAATATGAGTGCTGAAGATAATGTGCCGAGCGGCCTGATGATTTTAACTGTGCTTGTAACAAGCCAAATATTCAAATTTATCAGAAAATACTCCGCTAGTAAAGAAGAAAATAAGCTTTAAACATATTGGAGGTGATTATGCGAAGACTTACGGATGGTGAAATCAAAATTATAAGTGGAGGGGGGGATGGACAGTTACTAGGAGAGCTAATAGGTGGTGCCATCGGTAGTAAATTGGGTGGTAATGGTGGAGCTGTTGTTGGCGGATATGTGGGGAATAAAGTTGGAGGATTTGTGGAGGGACTTTCGAATGTAAAACCAAGCCCTGGAATTCCTATTATGGGTATTCCTCCGATGGGATCGTTAAAACCTTTTAGCAGCAAATAAAGGGGTAGTCCCTTCGGCAGAGTATTGATGCGAGCCCACGTGTCTCACCCGTGGGCTCGCATTAATTAATGCTGATAATGAAGCTCTAGTTTCTTCTTCGTTTATACTCTTAAAAAAGTTATCTGGAGCTAGGAATGATTATTAGCATCAGTGGATGCGCCACTGGTAGTCGATACCGGCGCCAGTCTATACTTGACTCATCAGGCAATCACCTACCGCTATTAGCCGGTCGCCTCGATGATAATGAGCTTTTCTCATCCTTGTCCAGAACGGCCACCCGTTCGCTATGGCGTGACAAAAATGCGTCCATTATTCGGTTGTGCTGTCAACAGGGAAGATAACGTACGTTAACTTCGGCAACATAGATAGAGCTGTCTAAAAAAACCTGGATAATTCAGCTGTCTGGAATCTCCATCGCACTAAATTTTGAAAGTTTATTTGAAGACTCTCTAGATCTTACGCCGCACTACTTTCCGAATCGAATAATCATCCTCCCTACGGGCCCAATGAACTGTATTTATACTTTGCGATTTGAAAACTCTTCTAATTTCTTTCATCGCGAATACCGCATCCCCAAAGGGAAAGCAACAATCTATTATCCATGTTTTATCACCCTCATCCCATTCAGATTCATGAAGTGAGAAGTTAGGATCTTTCAATAGACGCAGTTCAACATCATAGCTAAGGTTGGCCCAGGTTACATACCCAATAGGGTTGTCGAAGACATCAAAAAAAATTATTATTTGTTTGTGCTGGATTGCCGACATTAGCCAGCCTCTAAAATCTATCAGTCTAAATAACAAATATTTTGGAGACTGCATCGCAATCCAAAATGAAAAACCTAAAGTTTTTGCTTGGTCTTCGATGCTGGTTTTTTTACATGCGGTAAATAATCTGTATTGTTTATTCATAAAAAACCTCAATCATATCTACATAAAAGCAAGTTGCCGACTTCATTGTATTGTTTTTTTCCAAAATCTCTGAAAATGAACCTGAATCTATTAAGTCGCCATGGATAGTATGGATTTCGAAACGATTATTTTGTGCGACGTAGACAATCAATATATCTCCGTCTCTCCAGAACAAAGTATTAGTTGCAGTATAATGCTTATACGTTAAAAACGCTGAATTGATCGCTCTTTCAAACAATTCACCGTATCTTGATTTTTGTTCAACAAATGACTTTGCCTGACGAGATTTTGGAATCATATCTTGCAAGCAGAACAATACTGAACTAAACCTATTCAACCGAGTCACATTGATACTTACAAGCTTACAAAAAGCATCATAATTTACTCCATATATCTCGGCATTATGCTGCACAAGATCAAACAGTGAGTCATAAGCAAATGTCAGGTCTTTCAGAAGATCTCCGTTCGTTGATACCCAGCAAAAACTTTCTTTTGTCTTATAGAGCTTTTGCTTAAGGAGCTGCCTGTAGAGTTTAGATATCCAGTATTCGTATCCCTCCCACCCATTACTGAGTTTTATTGGAGTGACGGAGTAATTATCTAAAGCGAGAATTTTATTCAATAAATCAGAAAATCTAGAGAAGTAAACATTATCTGATAAGGTTTCAAGTATGTCTATCGGGAATCCTGACTGAGCTGCATTGTATATCGACAAGTTTTTTACGTACTCCCGATTAAAGGTAGCTAATGCCAAGCTTGCTAACTTATTCGAGTTCTCCATTGTAACCATCTGATACTTGTACAAATAAAAACAAATTTCTCGAATGCTATCGGTCGCAGGTTCATACTCCATCAAAAAATGTTTTATGTTGAATCCTTCCCACCACATATCGTTTGAAAATACTGTACTCCCCGCTAAATCCATCCAGGCACCGTCTAAGGTTATATTGGATGCACTGATGCTTTGGTGGAATATCCTTTTTGCTCTTGCTGCCGCAAATTGTTTTGCATAGCGAGAAGCAAGCTCCGAGAGTCTATAAGCTAGATTTTCATCTAAGGTTTTAGCTGGGCTAGCCAAATTGCTTTCAGGCAAGAAATCAACCAATTTCTGAATTGCTAATTTTACTCGTTTTGCATCTTCACTCAAAGCATCTAGTTTTTTTTCTTTGAAATATAATGCTCTTATAAAGTGAGCTGGCCGTACGGCAGGCATCCTGATCAGCAACCCGCGAGGGAGTGTTATATCCGGCTCTTCGAAATCACATTCTAAGTTTATAACTGCAACCGTTCTTACTGCTCCATAGGGAAGCGCGATGTTAATGATCTCAGACCAAATGGATTCATAAATAGCAACGTCTAACGATAAAAAACCGTTCGCGTGAGAATTTCCGTATCTATCCCGAGGCCTGTCACCTACTAATTGGTTGGGCCCCAGTCCTTTTGAATGAAACACTCCATCGAAGCCACAGCGCCCCCCTCCGCCGTTAGTGGAAATCCCATCCCCCCCGTATCGTTCTGCATAAAAAATCTTCGTATCCAATAAGTTATCTGATTTTTGTGAGGTATCAATAGTTACGTAGTTATATTTTGAGATTATCTCCAAGTCAGTTAAGTTGTGTCCAAGATTTTTATTATTGTAGACAACCTTGCCTTTTTTGGCTTTTACAGTTTTAAATTCTACAAAAACCTCTGGCAAATCATTCAGTGTTAATTTTTTCACGAAGCCTCCTTAATCATACAGCTTGTGACGAGCTCATGGCACGCTGATAACTCTGTTTGGTATGCTAGAGCCTTATCAAACGATATCAATCGATCAGTTGTCGCTTTCCATTCAGCTAAACTGGGATAGGCATTAATGAACCAACTTAAATTTTCGCAAAGATTCCCAAATGCTGAGTTAATCTGCATAACATCGCCGAAAGTTATCGAGCCAGAAAAAAACCGTGGCACTGCCAGCAAACTACTAAAAAGCAACGATAACTGACCGTAAATTTCTGTGAACAATGAAAGGCGCACTTTAACCCTAATTGTCCGACGCATATTGGCGAGGCTAATATCCAGTTTTTCGCTAATATTGTTTTTTTCAAGACTTCGTACTGTCTTGGCGGACTCAATATTATTTCGATCACGAAAACGCACTAAAAAATAGCGAAGATCTGCCTCTGACTTTTGATGATAATTATTCAGCGATACCAGCTTAAAACCTATCTTCTGGCTTATATACATACCTAGCGCAGCATATATAATCGCCGCCCAGAACATATAGGCAGGTACCTTTACTCCCCATAGTGACGCGTTTCCTGAAATCGCGATGAGAACTACACTGAATGATACTACACTTGCCAAAGTATAAAGGAGCCCACACGAGAGATAAACTGTTGAGTACGTAAACTTATTAATATCCTCAGCAATGCGCTGGTCGGGGTTATCAACACGACGCTCAACCTGACGAGGCTGCGGAGATCTAATTATCCACGCAGAGAGATAGTGATTGGTCAGCCATCGACGCCATTTTAGTGCAAATATACCTACTAAATAGGTGGTCAGCACTGAGCGCGCCACTGAGAAACATACAACTCCAAGAAAAACCAATACCAACATGTAGAAACTTCGAGCATTCATCTCTTGAATGGCGTTGTAAAAATGCTTATACCACTCATTGAGCACTAATGCGCTTGCAACCCCCAGCAATGAGAGCGTCACCAAGCCAATGAGCGCGCACCATGCAAATATTTTTTCTTCCGACTTCCAATACAGCGAGAGCAAAAAAGACGTACTTCGCAAAAATCCACTTTTGTTGAATTTTGACGCATTTATACTTTCTGTATCAGTGTTCATCATGGCTTCTCGGTTTTTTTGCGTTTATAATTTTATTTATAAATTTCTATTTTATTTCAAGCACGACTAGCTATAACGCCCAGAACCCCAGGCGTCCTAAGCTCGCCGCTAATTTCAAACGCGCCATTTGCCAGCTGTTCAGGGCATTAATGTGTTGCTGCTCTGCAGACGCATACGCAGTCAATGCATTAAGTAGTTCGATCATGCTGCCAACGCCCGATTGGTAGCGGCCTCGCACGACTTCCAGTGCCTGGTTGGATTGCTCTACCCACTCGGCCGTTCTTTCCAAGGATCGCGTTTCAGTGATCAGCGTTTGATAGTTGCCCCAAAGGTCTATCGAAATACGCTGCTCAACATCGCTTACCTCTGCCTCCCTCGCTTCCAGTCGAGCTTGAGCTCCTCGTACTTGGTAAGTGCGCTCGAATCCTTCAAACAAAGGGATACTCAGTTGCAGCCCAACGCTGTTATCGCGTGTGCGGCTATCGCCGTTGAACGCCATTGATTGGTTAAGCTGCACATCAAAGGCGTTGGCAACCAATGACAAGGTAGGACGGCCTTCCGCCTTGCTCTCGTCGATGGCTGCTTTTGCCGCATTCAGCCGAGCCTTGGCAGCAACGAGCGAAGGATGATCCTGCTTAGCTTGCTCAAGCAGCTCGTCAATACCTTTGACAAATTGGGTATCCGGACGCCGTGTCAGGCTTCCGGCAAGCTCCAGTGCTGCCCGCGGCGCTAGCCCCATGCGCAGGGCCATCAGGCCCTTGGCATTGACTAAAGCTCCGTTGCTGCGGACTTCGTTAAGTGCCGCTTGGGAGTACGCCGCCTGGGCTTGAAGGCGGTCCGAAAGTGCAGCTGCACCTGCGTCATGCTTGGCGCTGGCGGCCTTAAGGTTTTCGGCTGCCAGGGCCGCCACCTGAGCAGCAGCAATATGACTATTTTGTGCAGCTAGGGTGTCGTAATACAACTGCGCAGCCAGTATGAAGGTTTGCTGCAATTGCTCATCTTGATTAGCGTTCGCAGCAATCAACAAATGGCGAGCATTGCGCAAGGCTGCGTCGCGCCGACCAAAATCAAACAACACCCAGCTCAACGCCAATCTGTGATCCACTTGGCTTTTATGGCCGCGGCTGGAGTATTCCTCACGCTGTTCATAGTTCGTGTGGTTGCGACCCGTGGTGATACCCGAACTTGCGTTGAGTCTGGGAAGATACGCCGACTGCCGCACCCCGACATACGCGGCCTGAGCTTTGGCATTTGCCCAGTTCAGCCTCGCCTGGGGATCGTGACAGAGCACCCGCTCTATCATGTCTTCCAATGTTAAACGCGCAGGTACCGGGTTGCTCTCACACGCACCGGGAACACTGTCGATGGGTTGAGTAGCTGTTTGTGCACTTGTATGCTCAGTCGCGAACACATCCAGACCTGCTGCCAGCCCCCACTGAGAGAAAGCATAAAGACAAGCCACTACCGTGGCGGCGCGTGAAACCCTCATCACGGAGAGACCGTGCCAATGCCATGAATACCATGGGTCTCAACAAACTGAGCCGGTACAATCCGCCCATGCTCCAGCATCACCACTCGATCTGCCGATGCAATCGTCTCAGCGCGATGAGCGATAATAATCCGCGTCACTTTCAGCGCTCGCACGGCCTCATTGACTTGTTGCTCGCACGCCATATCCAGATGGCTGGTGGCTTCATCTAGGATCAGTACGTCGGGTTTCTTGTAGAGCGCTCTGGCTAACAGCACACGCTGTTTCTGACCGCCCGACAACACTGTCCCCATATCGCCCACCAGGGTGTTGTAACCCATCGGCATAGCCAGGATGTCGGCATGAATGGACGCCATGCGCGCACACTCCATAGCCCAGCCCAAATCTGGGTCTGACTCAAAGAACACGATGTTGTCTGAGAGTGAACCGGCGAACAGGCAGTCGTCCTGCATGACTGTCCCGATCTTGCCGCGAAATGTATCGGCGCCCAGTTGTTGCAGATCACTGCCTGCGACACAGATCTTTCCTTCAGTAGGCTGGAAGATTCCTAAGAGCAAACTGATAAGGGTGCTCTTGCCACTGCCCGAGACTCCGGTGATAGCCACAGATTCGCCTTGCGCGATGTATAGATCGATGCCATCGAGCACGAATGGCTCTTGATCGGAATATCGATACTTCACACCTTTGAATTCGACATCTACAGGGCATACGGGCCACGTCGTGCAGGTGAGCGTCCCACGACTATCTTCCGGTGGATGCATGACGATATCGGCCAGCCGCTCGCTTTGCAGACGAAGCATGTAAAGCTCAAAAAAATGGTCGATCAGATTCGCGACGCGACTGACGAACTGATTTTTGTAAGCCATGAAAGCGATCAGTACTCCGACGGTAAATTGGTTATTCATGACCATCGATGCACCAACCCCAATGGCAATTAGGTTTTCCAAACCAAATATCAAACCATTCAACTGCGTGTAGATCATCTGTAGCTTCTGTGCTCGTAAACCTGCGTTGATCTGCTCTACGAGCAGGCCAAGCCAGGCTAGACGCCGCTCGTTCTGGCGCTGGAACAGTTTAATTGGCCTTATGCCACGTACTGTTTCCAGGAAGTGGCTTTCCTGGCGAGCGGCGTGAACAATCTGCTGTTCATTAGCCCGGCGTAACGGGTAGTACCACGCCCAGCGAACCAGGGCGTACAGGAGCATCGCGGTTGCGGCTATAGCCGCCAGTAACGGGCTATAGATATACATTAGAATTAAAGTAGCGATGGTCATGAGACCATCGAGCACCGCAGAAAGGAAGGCCGCTGTTAGGGTGCTCTGTATGACATCGACGACACCAAAACGGGACACGACATCACCTAGATGCCGCTTTTCAAAATAGTTGATAGGCAGACGCAGCAAATGACTGAATACGTTGGCGCGCCATTGCACGCTTAATAGCGTACTCAAATGCATCATGACCCAAGCCCGTATGGCGCTAACTATTTGCTGCATCAGCAACAGTAAGCCAAAGCCGATAATCAAAGTTGTCAACAGGTCACGATCTTGAGTGACCAGCACGTTGTCGAGCGTCCATTGCAGAAGGAAAGGACTGACCAGTGAGAACACTTCCAAGGCCAATGCCAAGACTAATACCTGCCCAAGGGAACGGTACAGACCACTCACCTTTCCCAGCATGCTCATCAGTTTGATCTGGGGCTTGGGCTCCTGCTTTTCAAAGCCCCCCTCCGGCCAGACTTCGAGCGCTACACCGGTAAAACATTTGCTGGCCTCGGCCAAGCTCAGATGCCGTATGCCACTTGCCGGGTCATGCACAATAATTCGCTGATTCTCTACCGCCTTGAGCACAACGAAGTGATTTAAGTTCCAATGCAAAACACAGGGCAGCTTGAGTTTGTTCAGCTCATCGAGCTCCAGTCTGACAGCCCGAGTGCCGAGATTGAGCTGTTCGGCAATCTGGATCAGTTGCCTGAGCGTGCTTCCCTTGAGCGACACGCTGAATTTGCGGCGCAAGTCCATCAACGTGGCATGATGACCATGAAAGCCTGTGATCATCGCCAGGCAGGCCAGGCCACACTCCGTCGCTTCGGTTTGCAGAATTAAGGGCAAACGGCAGCCCATTCGCAAGGAAATTGCATCGAGGTAACTCAAGCTGCTCTCCTATAATTTTCCGGTCAGGCTGTAGAGTGGCTCAAGCACCCATTCATAGAGGCGGCGGGTTTCTTGCAAAATGTCAGCCTCAACCAACATGCCGGTTTGCAGCGGGCGTGGCTTGCCATATGCCATTACCGATTGCGCTTCGATGTCAACGCGAATGCGATAAATCTGTTCACCTTCAAGGCCAAGCCCTGGAACGCTACCCGTCATCGTTGCCAGATCGGCGGCCGACAGCGATGCTTTTGAGATAGATATAACGCTGCCACTGTGTTGGCCGAACTTCTGGTATGGATACGCTTGATATCGCACTCTCACTAAGTCACCGTTACGAATAAAACCTATGGCTTTACTCGGCGCGTACAGTTCGGCTTGCAGATGAGAATTAGCGGGCACGATGCTCATCAAGACCCGCGAGCTATCAACTGTCTGACCTGCCTCAACGAGGATTGCGGTGGCTACGCCATCTTGGGGAGCTGTAATGGTCAAGGCACGCTTGGCTTCACTTTCGATGAGCTCTTGCTGGATACCCGACAGCGAGCGCTGAATGCCGGCAAGTTGGTTTTCATGCAGTGACGAAAGACCTGCAAGCTCATGCTGGGTCTCCACTAACTGCTGATTAAGAACCGTCGTTTCGCGAGCCAAGCCTTGGAGAGTCTGATGCTGGCCAAGTAACTCGGATTGGCGCTGTTGAAGCTGATCCACTGAGATGTAGCCCTTATCCATCAACCCCTGATAACGATCAGCAGCATTTGTCGCCAGTTTAACAAGCTTCTCCTGACTGGCCTTCTGCTGCGCCAGAGTCCGCAACTGTTGCCGAAGACTGTCCAGTTTGCTTTGCAGGCTTTGCAGTTCTTCAGCTTGAAGTTGCTTTTTCTTCGTTAGTTCATCACTCAAAGAACGCTGCCGCATTGCAAGTTGATCACTCACGTCGGCCTGAACCGGCCGTGAGTCTCCCGCATACCGCTCGCTGGAAATTCTAAACAGTGGCAAGCCTTGCTTGACGGGTTGGCCTTCCTCGACAAATCGCTCCAAGACAAGACCATACTGAGGCGCGTGTATTTTCAATTGCCCTGAGAAAGGCACCAGTTGACCTGGTACGGTGATACGCTTGGTATAGCTGCCCCAAAGAAAAAAAGTCACTACCATGGCCGCGAACAACCCCGCAACCAGTGTGAGGACGGTAAAGGAGACTGGCCTAACAAGCACGATTTCACCAAGCCAATTCACATGCCGTGAGGCCATTGCTTCAATCCGGAACATTGGTTTTGGGGATTTCACAGGTCGTCCTTAATGCCGGTTACAATCCAGAGCAATACGCATCCTTGCAAGCTGATAAAAACCTGGTGAACAGCAATTAGTACTGAGAGGGAGGCTATTTTCAGATTCTTAAGTCATTTTACAGGCGGAAAGCACCCGACTGTATAAAAATTTAGTAAATGGGGAAGCTCGACTTTTTGTGCTGACGCCATCAGAGTTGAATGCAGGATTACACCATATCAGACATCCTGATTGCACTACTGTCGTTGACCGTGCCTGTTCTGACCGGTTTTGTTGTGGCGCCCACGCGTTGGTGGTGGAGCTGTTGGCGCTGATTGAAAAGTGACCCACCCTGTGAACTGCCCCCCCAAAATTTGGACAGGAGACGCTATTGATTCAGCGCCTGGATACGAAATTGTACCGGACTCAAGCCATTCAGTCTGAGGCTTATGCGGTCTTGGTTGTAGTAGGCGATGTAATCCTCTATGCCTGATGCCAGTTGCTCCACACTCTCAAATGATTCCAGATAGAAAAACTCGCTCTTGAGCGTACCGAAAAAGCTTTCCATAGCGGCATTGTCCAAGCAATGGGCCTGTCCCGTGACAACGGACGCCAAGAAGCGATACTTAAATCGTTCTCTTGGAGGTTGCCATGTATCCATCCACTCGCCGTAACTACACCGATGAGTTGTAAGCGTCCGGGGGACACACCTTTCTGATTGCGCCGGCGTCCTGACTGCACGTGCTCCAGCATGACCCTAAGGACGGTGGCACGCGCGGCAGTTCAATTGTAGGATTGACGAAAAATGGTTATGGATATCCATATGAACCTTGCGACGCTAGCGTTATTCCTGCCCGCCTGCTTTGCCCTGAATATGGCGCCTGGGCCCAACAACCTGCTGTCTATCAGCAATGCAACACGCTACGGATACCGCACATCATGCATGGCAGGTGTTGGTCGCTTGCTGGCGTTCGCGGTGATGATTGCGCTGGCTTCGGCAGGCTTGGCCGTAGTGTTACAAACTTCAGAGCTAATCTTCTATGGGATCAAAATAGTTGGCGCGGCATATCTTTGTTACTTGGCATACCAGTTGTGGAGAGCTACACCGCAAGCGGAAGCTGAGTCAAAAAACGCCCCGATAGGTCTATGCGCGCTGGCAAGGCAGGAATTCCTCGTTGCCGCAGGCAACCCCAAAGCCATCCTGATTTTTACCGCGTTCTTGCCTCAATTCGTCGACCCAACGGCAGACATTGGTTCTCAGCTTACGTTGCTCGGTCTTCTGTTTTTGGTATTGGAGTGGATTGCGATTGGCATCTATGCGTACATCGGATTGCATATGCGACGTTGGTTCGCTCTGCCTCGTGGTAAGCAAATTTTCAACCTTTGCTGCGCTGGCTTGTTGTCGGCTGCCGCCTCAATGCTATTGATGACACGTCGAGCTTGATCCGCAGTAAGCAGATGATGATAAGTGTCTCCGACTCATCTGCGTGGTGGGATGGGTTGCCACTTATGCGGCAGCAACTGATCAATTTCACTCGCCCGCTGCGTCGGCAGGCGCGTAAGAACGTCCTTCAGATAAGCATACGGATCATGCCCATTAAGCCGCGCAGACTGGATTAAACTCATAATCGCTGCTGCCCGTTTGCCGCTACGCAGCGATCCTGCAAAGAGCCAGTTCTTGCGTCCAAGCGCCCATGGCCGGATCTGGTTCTCTGCCCAGTTGTTGTCTATGAGTACGGCCCCGTCATCAAGGTAGCGCGACAGCGCTGCCCAGCGTTTCAGGCTGTAATCCAGCGCTCTGCTGATGGCTGAACCTTCAGGCACGAGTTCGCGCTGGGCCATCATCCAAGCATTTAGTTTATCCATCACAGGTACGGCTTTCTCTTGCCGTATTCGGCGCCGTAAATCCGGCTCCAGGTCGCGCACTTCACTCTCGATTTCGTAAAGCAACTGGATGTAGCGTAGGGCCTGCTCGGCGAGCATGCTCTTGTTGGTGGCATGTAGTTCGAAGAATTTGCGCCGCGCATGGGCCATGCAGCCGATCTCGGTTACGCCGAGTTCGAAACTGGCCTTGTAGCCGCCAAAATCATCGCAGACCAACTTGCCCTTCCAGCCTTGCAGGAAGTTGCGAGCATGCTCTCCGGCGCGGCTGGGGCTGAAGTCGTAAACCACCGCTGCCAAGTCCGAGAACTGGCTGGTGGCGTAGGCCCAGACATAAGAGCGGTGGGTTTTCTTCGCGCCCGGAGCGAGCATCTGTAACGGTGTTTCATCGGCGTGAATGACCTGCTGCCCGAGCACTACGTCGCGTAGCGCATCGACCAGAGGCTGCAATTGGACGCCAGTAACGCCAACCCATTGAGCCAACGTCGAACGTGGAATCGCCAAGCCAGCTCGACCGAAGATCGATTCCTGACGGTAAAGGGGCAGATGGTCAGCGAACTTCGCGATCATGACGTGGTCGAGCAGGTCCGAAGTCGGGATGCCCTTATCAATGACCTGCACCGGAACCGGCGCCTGGATCAGTGTTTCACAGTCATCGCAGACCCATTTGCCACGGACATGGCGCTCAACGGTAAACATGCCAGGCGCGTAATCAAGCTTCTCGCTGACATCCTCGCCGATGCGCTTGAGTACGCAGCCACATTGGCAGTGAGTATTGTCCGGTTCGTGATGGATCAATGTGCGTGGAAACTCTGCCGGTAATGCCGTGCGCTTGGGCTTTTGCTTTTTATCGGTCGCCGTTGGCGCTGTTTGCAAGGCTTGAAGCTCTGCTTCAATTGCCGCGATATCGGGATCGATCAGGTCATCTAGCAGACTGGCCTGCTCAGGATTCATCTGCTCGCTGCGCTTGGCAAACTTCAATCGTTTGAGCTGCGCGATCTCGTGAGTCAGTTTCTCGATGACCGTTTGATCACGGTTGATTTTCTTGCCCATGGTGTCGACTTGCGACAGCAACTGCGCTGCCAAAGCACGCAGTTGGTCGGGGGACATTTGATCGAGATTGGGCGAAGAAGTCATGCCCCGGATTTTTCCAGAGCAGGCGGTTCGCGGCGATAGACCGATAGGCTAATGGCAGCCGTTAAAGCAGTGTGATCGCGCCGCCGGAGCCCGCGCGTTGCCAGGGCAGCCCTACTACCAGGGCTTGGAGTTGCTCGGAATCCAACTGCATTTCAGATCCATGGCGAATACCTGGCCAGTGGAACTTCCCCTGGCTCAGTCGACGAGCAGCCAGCCAGACCCCGAAGCCGTCATGCACCAGAACTTTCATGCGAGTGGCGCGACGGTTGGCGAATAGATAGGCACAGTGCGGCTTCGCCGCACCGAACACCGCGATCACTCTGGCCAACGCAGTCTCGGTACCTGCTCGCATGTCCATCGGCTCGGTGGCGAGCCAGATGGAGTCGATCCGGATCATCGCAGCAGATCTCGAAGAAAGGTCGCGCAGGCAGCAGCATTTTCCGTTGGCCAGTTCACTTTGACGGTGCCACGTGTGTGCTGGATCTCAACGCAGATATTCGGCGATGCAGCTTGCGAATTTGCTCCAGCCAGCTGCATGGGCAACGGAATGAAAGCAGGTTGCAGCGCCGTATTTTGCTGCGTGTGTAACCGAATCCATTTGTGGACGAGGTTTGCGTTAAGATTATGGCTGAGCGCGATGCTGGCAATCGAAGCGCCTGGCTGGGCACACTCTTGAATAACCTGGGCTTTGAAGGACTTGGAATAGGAACGGCGTGTTGGCTGCATGAAATACCCACTTAAAAGGCTAGAATTGGTGCGCACATAAATTTAAGTGCACACCATGTCTTGGCTTTGCGGGGCTTGGTAGGTGACTTGGCCGGACGGATACCGCACTCAGCCATAATCTTAACGCAAACCTCGTCCACAAATGGATTCGGCTGCAATCGCAGAAAAGCACAGCGCTGCAACCTGCATTTATTCCATTACCCGCGTCGCTGGCTGGGGCAAAATCCCACCCATCATCATCGAATATCTGCGTTGAAAAACAGCACACGCGCGGCACCGTAAAAGTGAGTTGGCCCACTGAAAATGCTGCTGCCTGCGCGACCTTTCTTCGAGATCTGCTGCGATGATTCGCATCGACTCCATGTGGCTTGCCACCGAGCAGAAGGACATGCGCGCCGGTACCGAGACGGCATTGGCCAGGGTGATCGCAGTGTTCGGTACGGCGCAGCCGCACTGTGCTTATCTGTTCGCCAAGGCGCATTGGCTGGACGCTTACCAAGTCTCGGAAAAATGGCTATGCGTAGTGGACAATTCCTATGGGACGACGCTACTCGATAGTGTCATCGGATCGTAGGACATCAAAAGGGTAGAGCCTACCTCCAGCAAGTAGGCTCCATCACCCACAAACGAAAGGCAGCAGTTTAGCTTTCAGCGAGGTGTGTCTGCCAGACGCTTACATTCAACCTTCATTTCGGTAAGGCATTCATGCATAAGCCTCGCATCCTCAGGTAAGCGCTTGGATAGCGTGTTCCACCCTGAATTTTTTAGGTGCTCGGGCATTTCCACTAGACCCATTATCGCGTCCCAGAAAGCATCCCAATTGCAGCCATACCACTCAGGAAAACCTAGCGCATCCTTCAAGAAAAAATGGAGTTCCTCAGAGCTTGACACCCCACTCAGGTCAATAATTACCGATGTGCAATCTGCTCATCGTCATTACCTCAAAAAACTGTTAACCGGCGAACGCATGCCAGCGGCTGAATCAGAATGCTTTTGCTATCATTTTTGGCGTGATCAATTCGGGGGGCGGCAATGAAGCGCTTCATTCAAGGTGACCATCGCGGACAAGCCACTTTGCTTCCCGAAAGCCTTGACGACTACGTCAGCAACACAAATCCGGCGCGAGTAGTCGACTTTTTCGTCGACGAACTCGACCTAGGATAGTCGGCGGTGAAGATCGAATTACATGCTTTGGCCCTGGTCAACATGACTGAGCTGCTGAAGCATATTGGTGCTGAGCGTTAGAATCCTTCACCTTCGTCTGTTACTGGCATGTTTGAGTAATGGACCTTAACTATTCGCCATACTCCACCAACCCTTACAAGCATTTGGCTCTCGCGCCCCTCAGTATGCAGCGGCTCACCGTTTTGGCGGAAAGTGGCGTCAAATGCCCAGTAGAACTCTGCATAGGCTGCATTCCCGAATACCGTTATGCTGATGTCGCGTGGCACCAGTTTTCGAGCGGAAAACATATCGCCCATGGTCTGGATGTAGAAGTTGTCCCTGACCTGCACCCAGCCAATTTCATGGCCCCGAGGATGAACGAAGCTCGCATCCGGGGATGGTGAGCCAGATCTTCTCTGCCAGGTTCAAATCGGTGCCATTAATATCGCCATTTATTGAATTCGCGTACTGCTCGATCAAGGACCTAATCTCATTGTTATCGCTAAGATTCATCGTAACTCTCCTAAAGTTGTACCAAAGTCCCACTAATAGCGGAATCAACCTAACTAAGTAAATGATTCGCTGTTTTTAGCGATTTACATTCCGTCGTAATTGCATCAACAGTGACGGTATTCATGCATCTGAAAGGATGCATTGGAGCGGATGCGGCTGTGACCTTGCGTCGCAGTTGCGACGCAAGGCTTAACTGTGCTGAATCAGGCCTTCAGCGCCTGCGCAACAACGGCAGACAAAGGGGTGGTTGGACGACCTAGTAGCTTCGAAAGCTGGTGCCCGTCATCGAATAGTCCGCCCTTCGACGCACCAACGTCCCAAGATGCAAGCCCATCCGCCAGACTTTCCGGTAGGCCCGCGCCTTTGAGGGCTGCGGCGTAGTCGGTTTCGGGAATATCGGTATAGGGGATCGAACGGCCTGTCTGCTTGGAGATTTCCGCAGCAAGATCAGCCAGCGTATAGGCTTCGTCGCTGGCCAACTCGTAAACCTTCCCGGCGTGGTTTGTGCTTGTCAGAACAACAGCTGCTGCCTCGGCATAGTCGGAACGAGGGGCAGAGGAAATCAGTCCGTCGCCAGCGCTACCGTAGAAAGCACCGTTGGCCAACGCGGCCGGAATCGATGCTGTGTAGTTCTCCGTGTACCAGCCGTTGCGCAGAAGCGTAAAGGGCACGCCCGACGCTTTGAGAGCCGCCTCGGTCTGGATATGTTCGTATGCCAAATTCAGCGGCGACGTATCCGCATGCAGCAAGCTTGTGTAGACGATAAGCTTGACACCGGCCTTTTTGGCAGCAGCGATGACGTTGGCGTGTTGAGGTACACGTTGCCCCACTTCGCTGCTGGAAATCAGCAGTAGTGTATCCACGCCACCAAGCGCCGAGTCGAGTAGATCGGATTTGGTGTAGTCGAAGGCACGGGCCGCAACGCCCAGGTTCGAGGCCTTGACTGGGTCGCGCACCAAAGCCACGATATCGGACGCAGATGCTTTGTGCTTGAGTTTCTCGATGACAAGACGGCCCAGTTGGCCGGTGGCGCCAGTGACTGCAATGCTCATGATTTAACTCCTACATGGATGAAAACGAACAGAAAATAGTTTGGCTCAGAACTCACATGCTGAGCGGTAAGGCCGTGCCTCGCTACTTACGGCGCTTGATAGCGCTTCATCACCATCGTCGCGGGATCGATCAGCGAAACGAACTTCTGCGCAGCAGGCGCAGAAGAAAAACTGGCCATCGAGGCGTCGGCGTCGGCTACCGATCTCCAGTGCACGATCACCAACCATTCGCCGTTCTTACCTGCGGCCGATTCACGTGAAATGAACCCTGGCTGGTGGGCGACATGTTCGCTTTCCACGGCCTTGTCGACCGGTGCGAACTGGGCATAGCTGACACCACTCTTAAGGGTGAGAGCTACCACCTCAATAACGGGTTTAGCTGGGGTTACGGTTTGGGCACCTGCTTGTGCAGCAAATCCCAAAACGAAGCATGCTGCCGCGATAAGGCGAGGAAACTTGGATCGACTCATGTACATTTCACTCCCTACAGACTTGTCGTAAATAAAAGGCAATTAACACGTCAGAACGGATAGGCACGCCGCACGCGTTGTACGCTGATCCAATGATCGGTGGTGAATTCGTCGATAGCCCAGTCGCCGTTGAAGCGACCGATACCTGAATTTTTCTCGCCGCCAAATGGCGCATTAACCTCATCGTTGACAGGAATATCGTTGACATGGGTCATGCCGGCGCACACTCGTTGCGCGAACCATGCGCCGCGCTCCAAGTCTCCAGAGAACACAGCGCTGGAAAGACCGTATTCGCTGGCGTTGGCGAGTTCGAGCGCATGTTCCTCATCTCGCGCAGCAAGGATGCCGACCAAAGGGCCAAAAATCTCACTGCGGGCTATCTCAAAATCCGGCTGGACATCGGCAAAAACGTGAGGTGGCAGGACTTGGCCTTGGGCTGGCCCTTCCAGCAAGACACGTGCGCCTTCGGCCTTCGCCTGAGCAATCTTTTTTTGCAGGCCCTCTAACTGCTTCACGTTGATGACTGGACCGATAACGGTGCTAGGCAGCGAGGGATCGCCAACAGACAGTTTGGAGACGCGCTCCACGAACAGCTCTATGAAGCGCTCATACACAGGCTGCTCGACGATGATCCGATTGATCGCCATGCAGATCTGGCCGACGTGCAAGAATTTGCCCACGACGGCTGCATGCGCAGCCTGCTCCAGATTTGCATCGGCTAGTACGACAAAGGGGCTATTGCCGCCCAGCTCTAAGGCCACGTGCTTGAGGTGCTCCCCACCGCTTGCAATGCGACCGATGCCGCGGCCCACTTCGGTCGAACCTGTGAAAGAAATCAGCGCTGGCACTGGGTGCTCGACAAAGGCGTCCCCAATATTCGAGCCTGTCCCAACCACCACACTCAGCACGCCGGGCGGCAGTCCGGCCTCCTCGAAGATATGGGCGAGCAGAAGGCCTCCAGTGATGGGGGTGTCGCTTGCAGGCTTGAGTACTACTGCATTGCCCACCGCCAGCGCCGGCGCCAATGAACGCTGGGTCAGGTGCAATGGGAAGTTCCAAGGGCTAATAATGCCTACCACCCCTAATGGCTTACGATATACGCGGCTTTCCTTGCCGGGAACATCGGAGGGCAGAATGCGACCCTGCACGCGACCGGGAAAACTGGCCGCTTCCAACGTGATTGCGCGGGCGGAGGCCCATTCGATCTCGGCTTTGATGCGAGTGCTGCCCGACTCGCGGATTAACCAGTCGATGATCTCGTCGCGGCGCTGCTCAAAAATTTCAGCTGCCTTCAATAGAACCGTTGAGCGAGCGGCGGGCCCAGCGGCCGCCCAGGCGGCTTGGGCTTGCTTGGCGTAGGCGTAGGCGTCATCCAGATCGTCACGGCTAGCCAGCGGTATTGTGACCAGTAACTGTTCATCGTAGGGCGAGCGGTTTTTAAGCGTCTGGCCGGAGCAGCCTGCGCGCCACTCGCCGGCGATGTATTGCAAATTTAGGTTCTGGTAGGCATCTGATCGACTCATAGTAATGGCTCCTTTATCGCAGCGGCGATATCCGCAGGATTGGCTTGAGAGTGATACCTTTCTCGCTGTCCGCGGCCGCCTGGTTGATCTGGTCGAAGTCGTAGAACTTGACCAACTTGTCGAACGGGAAGCGGCCTTGCATGTAGAGGTCCACTAGCCGCGGAATGAAAATATCCGGCACGCTATCGCCTTCAATAATGCCGAACACGTGCTTGCAGTTCTGCATTACATCATTGGCGTCCAATTCGAGTTGAGTACCGAGTTTGGAAGCTCCGACGATGCCGCAGCGGCCGCGTGGACGCAGTGCAGTGACCGCGGAACGGATCACCGCCGGGATGCCGGTCGAGTCCAGAGCGAAATCCACGCCATTACCGGTAATCCGCCGAATTTCCTCAACCGGGTCCTGCTCGCGGCTGTTGATGACGTGGGTCGCACCCAACTCCAGAGCCAATTGCAGACGCGACGGAACCACGTCGATGGCAAAGATAGTGCTTGCCCCGGCTACACGGGCACCGAGCACCGCGCTCAGTCCGACCGCACCGCTTCCGAAGGCTGCGAAGCTGTCACCAGGCCCGATTTTGAGGGCGTTGATGGCCGCCCCAGCACCGGTCTGAATGCCGCAACCCAACGGCCCCAGCTGTTCGAGCGGCGCGTCCTTGCGCACCTTCACTACGTTGCGCTCGTTGGCGACCGCATATTTACCAAACGAGGACTGGCCAAAGAAACGGTCATGAAGCTCCTGGCCGGACGCGTCATCCAAGGCGTGCGAACCGTCGTGACGATGGCCCGAGAAATTCAGAGCATTCAGACGCTCGCAACTGGCCGGAGCGCCTTCGTGGCAGGCGCGGCACTGGCCGCATGAAAGGAAAGTCAGAACGACGTGGTCGCCCGGCACCACCTTGCTCACTGCGGCGCCGACTTCCTCCACCACGCCGGCACCCTCGTGTCCCAGCACAATAGGCTGTGGCACAGGATAGACTTGGTCGCGCGCCACCATGTCCGTGTGGCACATTCCAGTGGCGACCACGCGCACGCGCACCTCATTATCACGTAGAGAGGCTATGAAAACTTGTTCAAGTACAAAGGGGCCGCCTGGTCGTCTGACGACAGCGGCCGTAAAGTATTTGGTGCACATATTGATCAGCCCTCATGCCGACTTCTCAGCAGGATTGACGGGAACGACGCATGCACTATAAATTCACGGCTTATTTTTCGTAAGTACTTACAAAAATGTAAGCTATGAACAATGTCCTTGACGTAACAGTCTTCAGTGAAACCGGCGACGCTTCGCCGCTAGCCGAGAGGATTCGGCATGGCAACGTCCTGGCCAAGGCGTGCCCGTCGCGTAAGCGACTGCAACATCTCACCAGCCGCTGGGCCGTTTTGGTACTGTTGGTACTGCTCGATGGAACGCTGCGGTTTAGCCAATTGCGGCGCATGATCGAAGGCGTGAGCGAAAGGATGCTGGCGCAGACGTTGCAACAGCTAGAGGCAGACGGAATCGTCCGTCGCCGGGTCTTTAAGACGGTGCCCCCCCAAGTTGACTACACACTCACGCCGCTGGGCAGGGAGGCTGCGCTGAAGGTCGTGGCGTTGGTTGATTGGATTGAAATCAATCTGCCGCTTCTCGAAAACACCGTGGAACCACACCAAAAATCAGAGGCCGAACGCCTCGGATGACAAATTTCTTAACGGTGCAATGAGCGCGCGCTCCTGCTCAACGTGAAGTAGCACTAGCTTCCCGCGATCCAGATCCGCCAGGACTGTGTGCATGGGCACTCCCCCCCAGCCACGGCATCAATGTTAACGTGATCGCAAGTGGCTGCCGATTTACCGTGATAAACCCGTCGCGCCACTTCCCGCGTTTGTACCGCTGCAATCGATGCCTAAACGGCACACTGATGAAGCGGTGTCTATCGTACTGTCGCTGGGCGACAAATCCATCACGGTCAAATGGCCCGTATCAGACGCAGACGGCTGCACACGCTTCATCCGTGGCCTCTCGCAATGATCCGCCTCGATGCTATCTGGGTCGCCACCGAGCCGATGGACATGCGCACAGGCACCTAAACTGCGTTGGCCCGCGTGGTGGCGGTGTTCGGTGCGGCGAAGCCGCACTGCGCCTATCTGTTTGCCAACCGCCGCGCCAACCGGATGAAGGTGTTGGTACACGATGGCGTGGGCATCTGGCTTGCCGAATGCCGGTTAAACCGAGGCAAGTTTTACTGGCCCGGCACTCATAGCGGCCAGGAAGTCGAACTCGACGCTTAACAACTGCAAGCGTTGGTGCTCGGTTTGCCATGGCAGCAGGTTGGCGTCAACGGCGCAATTACAGTGATTTAGTTCCGCCTTTGACCTGTGGTGGATGAGTTGCTTTGGTAAAATCCACGGCATGACTTCCTCGCCCAACCTCGACCAAATGACACCCGAACAACTGCGCGCCTCCGCTACGCAGTTGCTATCGAAGGTCGACACCATGGGCAGGAAGATCCATCGTGACGAGACGATTATCGAACAGCTCTCACGACATCGCCAAGCGCATCGGTGAAGACGTTAGCGAGAAGCTGGATTACACGGGCGGCGTGTTCACCGTCGAACGCCATGTCCGTTGCAAGTAGGTCTGCGATGACTTCGAAACGCTGACTCAGGCACTGGTTCCGGCGCAAGTTATTGATAAGGGCATCCCGACTTCGGACCTGCTCGACCACGTCATGATCGCGAAGTTCGCTGACCATCTGCCCCTTTACCGTCAGGAATCGATCTTCGGTCGAGCTGGCTTGGCGATTCCACGTTCGACGTTGGCTCAATGGGTTGGCGTTACTGGCGTCCAATTGCAGCCTCTGGTCGACGCGCTGCGCGAAGTAGTGCTTGGGCAAGTAGTCATCCACGCAGATGAAACACCGGTGCAGGTGCTCATGCCGGGAACAAAGAAAACTCACCGTTCCTATATGGCATTTGGTCAGGCCGTTCGGCGATGCGGGTGGCGACTCGACCAAGCATCCACCTAAAAAACTCAGGAAGAACCTCAACCCCTTCACGGAGTAACCAATCAAAGTGGCCACAGAGAAGTTTCCACCTTGAAGCAGCGCCCGGATAACGTAAATACTCTGAATTGTCCAAGCCTCGAAGCCCGAACCTAGATATTGAGAATGGTCGAGCTGCCTATGATTTCTCGGGTTACTCGGCAAATCAATCTTGATGCTGTCATCGACAGCCTCGAATCCTATCGTGACGGATTGCAGGGCCGACTTATAGTTCTTTTGCCGGGCCAACGTAACTACCTCAGGTGCGCTTAGTGGAGTCAGCCATAAACATCATGTCAATTTCGTCCTCATGCGCAAGAACGGATTGAACCTCCAGCTGGTTGATGAGATGCAAGTAAATCATCGTTATTTGAACATCTGAATGCCCCAGCCTGTCTCTGACATAAAACAGTGGCTCACCTTCAAACTCTCTGCTTTTTATAAGGGCAAGCAAGGTATAAGTCCCGTAAGTTTGGCGTAGCATATGAGCCCGAACATAGAAGCCGCACTTTCGCTCATAGGACTTCATAACGTCCACTACGGAATTCTTTGAATAATGCCTGCCTTCATTAGTTAGGAGCAGCGCAGTAACACCTCCATGACCATTGGACTTACGAACCTCTCGCTAGTGAAGGGAGTAAGACCACATGCTCTCCATCAGCGAGTAGGGCACATGGATAGTCCTAGGCCTTTCGTACTTGATATGCATGTCTGAAGGATTAAAGGCAACGCTGACCATTTGCCCTGAGCGCACTCCCTTTTTCAACCTAGGATTGAACACATATTTGAGAGGAAAAGACCTAGCCTCACAGGAGCGAAGCCCTGTACACACCATGAGGTGGAATAATATCTGGTAACTTGGATCAGTATCCAGGGCAAGGCATACCTTGACTTGATCCTTGGTCAAGAATTTGGTCAGGCGCTTTCGGTCGCGCACCATCACCGAAGCCTTCATGCTCTCCGCTGTTGAGGTCGACCTTAACGCTCATGGTCACGCACGCTGTAGTTGACCACACCCCATATCATCAGGTCGTCGCCTTCCATTACGTACCTGGGGGATATTTAGGATTTTCAGCCATCAAAATCACTTGGTCATCGCGACTGTGCAGACGCTTGCACAGGCACTCGGCATTGAGCGCCACAATAACGATATCGCCATGACGAGCCGTTTTGCTTCGGTCAACGATCACCAGGTCACAGCTGAAAATGCCGACACCTTGCATACTGTCGCCTTGGATCTTGGCCAAGTAGACGTGTGGTGCACGGATTTAAAAAAGCTCATCCAGCGAAATCAACTTTTCCAGATGATCAGCCGCCGGCGATGGGACCAAGAAGGGTCGCGCTCATAAACTTGGCCTGAATATATACTGCATGGATAGCCAGTTAACTGTGCACTCACTGCGTCGTCAATTTGAGCCGACCAAGTGCCATCTCTAATCCAACCCATACGAATTCGTCGCTCTCAAATACCCAAAGCTTCCAAATTCCTATTTCTTACTGCGCTCAAGACAGTCATCCGGTCTTCTGTACCTGAATCCATATCAGGTACGGTGCCATGCTCCAGATCCTTACCCATCTTAGCGAAACGCGGCGCTGGCTGTTTTCACTGCTAATGTTCTTGTCCACTGCGTCCCACGCGGAGACGTGGGTCATTACAAACCGAGCACATCCAGTATCCGCACCTTCTGGCGCTCGCGTCATCTTCCTGGATGATCAGCAGCGCCTTGAAGAACAACTTTCCAACCAACTACCCGCCGATCCAGGCCAGGCAGAAGCAGCCATTCAACGCTACCTGGTCAGCCCTGCAGGGAAGCATCTACAAAACGAGCTGGCCCAAGCCCAGCAGGGCGTCACAGACGCCTGGAGCCTGCGAGTCGAAAAACTCCCAGCCGTGATCGTAGATCGTCGCTACGTCGTGTACGGCGAGCTTGACGTAGCTAAAGCCGTCGCGTTGATTGAACGAGCGCGGAGCCTGCCACGATGAGACGCTCACGTTTAGCGATCCGGCCTTTGTCGCTGGCTATCACTTTCAGCCTGTCATTCAGTGCATCGGCTGCGATCAACTCGGCAGCGATTATTGCCTCGACCCTGTCACCAACCTGCCTGGAGTACAAAGTGGTCGGCATCTGCTACTGGCTGCTCTGCACGCCATTCGGATGCAAAGTCAAAACCTCGACCAAGGTTCGTCACTACGTACCGGACGCTGTGGTGTCTGCATATGCGAATACAGGGATGAACCCTTGGATAGAGATGTCACCTCTTGGCACCCCGAATCCGATGGCCCAAGCGGGCAACGACGGCACTACCAATCACGTTGCCGAGAACAACATCATCAAATTTAAGGAAGCCGATGTCATCGGCCATCCAGGTGGTGCGGCGTTGAGTCAGTTTGCCAGCGCCTCGGGCTATGTATGCAAAGGCGCAACCTTACCGCTTGTGCCTTACTTTCTGAGCACCCTTGACCCCATTGCTTGGCGATACGGCGCCCCGGAATCCGTATACCCCGAAGCACTCATTCCGGGCATGCGTGAAGTCGGTAGCCTGCTCTCAGCAAGCAGCTGGGGGAACGTCTACCCGCGTAGCGGCTTCCTTAACCAGACTGACGACTACAAAACGGGCGCAGTTATTGCGCAGCGTGCCGGCGACGTGGTTACCCGCCCAGGCCAGGTCCATGTCTACTTGCCGATGCTCGCCCTTCCCTACCCCGGCTACTGGCCTGCAGGGCCGCTACGCGAAGGTGACGCCTCCACTGGTAAGTGGCAAGAGCTCACCCCAGTCCTCAACCCGACTTGCGCAACCTTTCCCACCATCGGTCCGAACATCGATGCGCAGGATGGCGGCTACGCCTGGGCACTCTGGCGCCCTTATTCATGTTGCCAGCGTCGTGGCCAGACCTTCCTCGGCAGTACGGACTTCCAATGAAACAGCGATCGGAGCGAAGCATGAAACTCACTACCTTGGCGATAGGGCTCACCTGCAGCCTCAGCAGTGCAATAGCGCTCTCTGCTGACCCAATCAACGTCTCATCCTCTGGAAGCGTAATTGGGGACAACGTGCTGTATAGCATTGGCGGCGGCAACGCAGTCACCATGGGGAGCGCAGGTAACATGGATAGTATTTCTGTGGGAGGCGGTTGGAATACCAATCTAATCTGCGGAAACATGAGCCTGAGCACAACCCTCGAAAACCAATTGAATGGTGCTACTTCCGGCTTCAAAAACATCATGAGCTCGGTGGTACAGAGCGCCACCAGCGCCGTGGCTTCGCTGCCGGCACTGATTCTTCAACGTGCGAACCCGGCGCTATACAACCTCATCACCAACGGTATTTTGCAGGCCCGCTTGGACTTCGACCGCTCCAAAGGCACATGCCGCGCCATTGGCGAAAATATGGCTGATATCGCCGGTAACCAAATGGGCTGGGGCAAGCTTGCTGAAGGTCAGGCTATGAGTCAGGCGCTGACATCCAACACGGACGCAGTTTCGGCGGTGGAACAAGTCGAAAAGAAGGGTGGCAACGATGGCGTCACTTGGGTTGGGGGTGATAGAGCAGGTGGTTCCGGTCAGAAGCCAATTCGTATCGTAGCCGACGTCGCCAAGGCGGGCTACAACCTTCTGAACAAGCGCTCGGCCGGCGACACCGGATCCATCAGCAAGGCGAACTGCAACAACGGCATGGTGTGTAATGTCTGGTCATCACCCCAAGAAGCGTCCAGCTTCGCCAACCGTGTATTGGGTGAACAGCAACAGCAGACCTGTGACAGCTGCCCTAAAACGGTTACTGCTGCAGGCGTCGGTCTTACGCCGCTCATCCAGGAAACATACGACACCAAGCTGAAAGCCCTGCAAGAACTTCTGAGCGGGAACAAACCCCTTTCGGTAGAAAACCTAGAAGCAGCGAGCAGCAACTCATTACCCGTCACCAGAGGCGTTGTGGCGGCCCTCAAGGATGAGCGCGATCAGGACGTACTCGCTCGCCGGCTTGCCTCCGAAGTCGCGTTGTCCGATGTACTTGAGAAAGCTCTGACCCTGCAGCGCACCTTGATGGCAGGCAGTCGGGAACCGAACGTCGCGGCTAATGACCTCGCCGTCCAGGCAGTCGGCCAGCAGAGCTCCTCGCTGCAACGGGAGATCGGCAACCTCAAAATGGAACTGGACATGCGTCAGCAGCTCGCGAAGAACTCGCCTCTGACCATCATTGAACGCAGCAAAGCACGGGCAGAAGACTCTCGTGGTGTGTCCTCGGGAGCACCAGAAACGGATCGATTAGACCAGTTGCAGTCACCCGCCCAGAACAAACAGTGAGAAAGGCCATGACCGATATGCCGGAGCCTGTCACCGCCCCCAACCGCTCGCTGGTTAGACGAACCGGGAGGAGCATTCTGCTTGTTCTGGGTCTTTTGCTCGCGACTACCGCCCTCGTAGTACTACTCAGCGCTGACTTGATGAACATGTTCGACAGCGCTGAGCAATGGCAATCCTGGCGTACCGACCACTACTGGCCGCTCTTCACTTGGCGCCTGATGCTTTATATCGCACTGGCCGTTGCCTGGTTCAAATTCAAGGCTCGATTATCGAACTCAGAACGCTCGAAACGGCGCAAAGGCCTGTTGAAGATCGAGGTGTTGGTGATCCTATTATTTCTGATGGTTGAGCTGAGCAAGGTGCTGTATCAGGCAGGGGGTGACTTGTGACGCTCTACACCAATGATTATTTGGAGTACTACCTGACGTTGGTCGGTTGGATCATCAACAACGGTATCTGGGCGATGATTTCAGATACCGGACTATTCGCCCTGCCCTTCTGCATCATCGTTATTCGAGAGTGGCTGAAAGTCCGTGGTGAGGGGGCCGATGAGGGCAACAAAGGCGTTCTCTCACTGGCACGTATCGAGACCAATATCTACGTTGGCTACATCGTCGTCGCATTCTTCGCTGTACCAGCCGTCAATGTGAGTTTTGATACCTTGGCATTTGACCAGAGTAGAGCTCAGCAATGTCAATACAACTTACCTAAACCCACGGACACAGGCTGGAACACTACATTCAGCTCACTGGCAGGAAAGAGTGCCCAGATGCCCATGTGGTGGGCATTAATGCATGCATTATCAAAGGGATTAACCAGTGGCGCTGTAGCAGCAATACCCTGCGGAACTGATCTACGGCAAGTACGCATGGAAGCTAGCAATACCAAGATCAACAACCCACTGTTGGCTCAGGAAATTGGCGATTTCACGCATGATTGCTACGGTCCCTCCCGCGCCAGACTATTCATGCGTCAACCTGAATTGGGAGCGCAGGGGAACGACCCTCGTTATGGGCAAGAACTCAGCTGGATTGGTTCTCACTATTTATTGAACACCTCTGGTTATTACGACACGGACTACTCCAAAACTCCAAGGGCTTCATGGCCCTATAACGCATCTCGCGATGTTGGTTTACCACAAGTGAGTGGAGGTGGGGGCTATCCAACTTGCAAACAATGGTGGTCGGATAGCGGAGTGGGACTGCGGGATCGTATTAAGGCTCAAGTGTCGCCGGACCTAATGACCAAAATGCTCGGCTGGGCGAAGTGGTTATCCCAGGAAGAAGTAACTGACTCGCTTGTCCGACAACTGGTCTCGCCTACCAACCAGGTGAAAGGAGATGTGTATACGGACTACGGGGGACAAATCAACGGAACCGTGTGGAATGGAGCAGCCCGGGCAGCGGGGACTCTCGGAGTTGCATTAGGATCTATGGCCTATTTCCCAGCAATGGACATGGTTCGCCAAGCGCTACCAATGGTCATGGCGTTCTTGAAGATGGCGATGGTGATATGTATTCCGCTGGTACTGATTGTTGGAGCTTACCAGCTGCAAGTTGCCATGACTTTGACCGTGGTGTTTTTTGCGCTGATCTTCGTGGACTTCTGGTTTCAACTGGCAAGATGGGTTGACAGCACAATACTCGATGCGTTGTATGGCGCAGGATCCCCACATCTGTCATTTGATCCCGTGATGGGCCTGAACACTGCAACTCAGGATGCCATCTTAAACTTCGTAATGGGGTCTATGTTCATTGTCCTGCCTCTATTCTGGATAGGCGCGCTAGGGTGGGCTGGAATTAGGGCTGGGAATGCGCTGGAGGGGCTATCAAGAGGTACGCAATCTGTAGAAAAAGCGGGGGCCGAAGGAGGCGAGTTTGCAAAAAACAAAATCAAGTAAGAAACACTACCTCATCAAAAATCCACAGCAAACACGAAATTAATTCAAGAAATTATCATCATAATTTGCATGAAATAGAGGATTATTCTGATTTTCTAAAGAGTATGGATCATTATCAGACGCAGAGTTAAAAGGCTCGTAACTACTTTTAGATACTAGCGATGAACGAGAGAACCCACCTACAGCCAAGGCCAGAAAAATAAGACCAACAGTCAGGATGGCCATGAACGCATGAGCCAACCAGACCCAGGAATAAACCGTGACTGCGATTAGGGCCAGACGCTTGACCCAACGCAAGGTGCGGTTCTGACCGCACCAAACGAGGCGCACAGCCTGACCCAGGCCATAGCCTAAGCGACTTGCTACTCCCTGAGAGGTCTGCGTGGTCATGGTGCGTCTCCTTCTAACCCCATCTAGGGGCGATATGACATTACTTATAATACCGTTTTTTCTCTGCTACAAGATCATGAGACAAACGGCCGTTACCCTTGGCACCTAGCGCCGTCCCATTTTCGCTGCAGAAATGGCCCAAAAGGTAAAGGGTTCTGTAGAAGCGAATGGAATGGTTCACAAGGGTAAAAGCCTTACCCGAAAGGGCCGCTTTCAGCGGGAAAAAGGTCCAATCTCATCAACGCATCTCCCGAGTCGAATAAATTTCAACTAACTCGTCTTCTGTAAAATTACTAAGCAAAAAAAAGTATTCAGCTCTGGACTCAACCGTCAACGGTTGGAGAGAACCTAAATTAATGAGAGTTGAAACAGCCTCGTCAGGAGTCATTTCGCTAGTAAGTGGGGCTCTTTGCCCAGAGTAATAAACCTTGTCAGACGCAATAGCTACATCCAGCAGTTCACGTACTTCACCATAACGAGCGGAACGCGCAGCGGTTAGAAACACTCCATCAAAAACGACCAAGACGCTATCAACGTGAGTAATAATATATTTAGCTAAGGCGACAACCAGAGGAAGGTTGTTGTCCCACCTTGCTTCCTCATCATCAAGATCATTCCCTACGCTAGCAAAAAGAATGATCTCATCACACTTATTGTCACGTATCAAATCACAAAGTGCCCAAACATTATCTGAGGTTGATTTCGTAGCTTAGCGAAGTGAAACCATCATTTTTCCTCACATGGTCGATCTGCGGCACCGTGCCCTTAGATTGAAACGACGATAATTCTGCATTCCTTTCTCCGTCACCACCATAGAGAGATGGCTCTTCGCCAAAAGAAATACCCGAGACCACCAGTGATCCTTTCCCCTTGCTCGCCCCCCCTTTGATAGGAGAAAAGCCTGCCCCATGAATCATTTACGGAGCAGGCGATGTTCTCTATTTTCCGCCGCAATAAAGCGCTACCCGCCCAAAGCCCCTCCCCTAACGGTTTTATACAGCCGGCCTCTAGCCAAGCACTACTGGCATCGCCGCGCCGTCAGAAACTACTGGAGAACATTTGGCAGCGCGCATCGTTATCTCGCTCACAGTTTGTCGAGCTCTATAGGCGTCCACTTGAGCGCTACGCGGAGTTGGTCCAGCAGCTCCCTGCTTCGCAAAACCACCATCATGCACACCCTGGCGGCATGCTGGATCACGGGCTTGAAATCGTCGCCTATGCCTTGAAAATTCGACAGAGCTACCTGCTTCCTATAGGCGCACCGCCGGAGTCTCAATCAGCACAGGCTGAGGCCTGGACTGCCGCCGCGGCTTACGGCGCTCTGATACACGACCTCGGCAAGATCGCCGTCGACGTGCACGTCGAGCTGGCAGGAGGTAAAACCTGGCACCCGTGGCACGGCCCAATCGATCGTCCCTATCGATTCCGCTACGTGAAAGGACGCAGCTACCAACTTCACGGAGCCGCTGCCGCACTGATCTACGCGCAGATCCTCTCCTCAGAAATCTTAGATTGGCTCAGTAATTTCCCCGAAGTGTGGTCGCAGTTAATCTTCATTTTGGCTGGTCAGTACGAACATGCCGGCATTTTGGGAGAGATCGTGGTCAAGGCCGATCAGGCGTCCGTCGCACAGGAACTCGGTGGAAATCCAGCCCGCGCGCTGTCCGCGCCCAAACAGTCTTTGCAGCGTCAATTAGCAGATGGGTTGCGTCACCTGGTCCGAGATACATTCAAACTGAATCAAACCGATGGACCGTCAGATGGATGGCTGACACAGGATGCTCTTTGGCTGGTTAGCAAGCCTATTGCTGATCAATTGCGAGCCTATTTGCTGACCCAAGGCGTTGAAGGTGTACCCAGTTCGAATGCGCCTTTCTTCAACATGCTGCAAGATCAGGGGGTAATCCAAACCAATGCCCAGGACAAGGCAATCTGGAAAGCCACGATAGACAATGGTCGTGGCTGGCGAAACACCTTCACCCTGCTGAAGCTCTCACCGGCACTGATCTGGAATGATCCAAGTGATCGGCCCACAACTTACGCTGGGACTCTTGAGGTAGAAGCTGGCAACCCGGCAGAAGACTCTGCAGCTGAAAATAACATCGCCACACCGGCAAAAAAGTTGCCTTCGGACATTCAATCCAGCCCTGTGCCGGCGCCTTTAGCCCCGGCACAGACATCACCGTTCGAACTCCCGCAGCATTCCTCGAGCGGTACCGATGAATTTGACGAGCTAATGGCGCTCCTTGGTAATATCAATGAGCCTTCAGAAGACATCAAAAATAAAGAGGTCTCTGCGGCACATACCACGTCTCCGAAACTGGATGACATCCAGCCTTCCCAAACGTCGAATCAAGGAGGTGCGTCTTTAGCAATAATCGAAGAAGTCACTCCGATGCCTAGCAATAACAGCGAGATCGGTAAGGGATTTGTTGAATGGCTTAAGAAAGGCATCGCGTCCCGGACTATCATTATCAACGATACCAAAGCGCTGGTTCATACCGTAGCAGGGACCGCTATGCTGGTAACGCCTGGAATTTTCAAACGCTACGTCCTTGAATTCCCCCATATCGAACAGCAAGCCAAAGTACATCAAGTCAGCGCCTGGCAGCTGGTTCAACGTAGTTTCGAGAAACAGAAACTTCATCGAAAAACGCAAAACAGTCTGAATATTTGGACCTGTGACGTTGTTGGACCTCGAAAATCCAAGCAGCTCAAGGGGTACTTACTTCTAGACCCGCGCACGATCTTCTCTGAGGTCCCCTTCGACAATATCAGCCTGTCCTTGAAGTCAGAAGCAACGGAGCCGCCACAATGACGACGCCCTCAAATCTGACGGAGGAATACATCTTTGCCCATGATCTGCGGCCTGCCAGTGCAAAGATCTATCGTGCCTCTACCAAAGCACTACTTAAGCATTTCCGAACGGCCTCAGTTGAGGAGATCGATCATCGTGCGGTTCTGATATGGCGAAAAAAAGTCCTTGAGAACGGATTATCCAAACGCAGCTGGAACACCTATTCAAATCACCTACGAACTGTTTGGGGCTACGCCATAGAACACGGCCTGTTGACCCATACCACGATCAACCCATTCAAGAAAACCAGCGTTATCCCACCAAAGCGAGCCAGCAAGACAATCAATCGAGACGCCATCCAACGAGCACGCAACTGGCTCATATCCCTTGTAGGCCAAGAACGTTGTACGCATGAACGTAGCCAGATCACACCTGCCTGGTTCTGGCTCAGCGTCTTCGAGATGTTTTATTACACAGGCATACGTCTGAATGCCCTGCTGTGCCTACGCTACAAAGATATCGACTGGGACAGCCAGATGATCTTGGTCCGCGGTGAAACAGAGAAGACCCATCGGGAGTTTTTCCTCCCCATTATGGAAGGACTCGCTCCACACTTATCCAGGATCCTGGGGGAGGCCGAGAAAATCGGTTTTTCACCAGACGATCAGCTGTTCAACGTCAACAGATTCTCTCGTCACTTCCATGGCAAGGAAATGAACATCGACCAGGTGGAGTCAATGTACGGCAAGCTCACCGATAAGATCGGCGTGCGCATGACCCCTCACCGCTTCAGGCACACATTAGCAACAGACTTGATGAAGCAGCCTGAGCGAAACATTCATCTCACGAAAAGCCTGCTGAATCATTCGAATCTAGCGACAACGATGAATTACATAGAGGCGGACTACGACCATATGCGTGCTGTTCTACATGAGCGGAGTCTAGCTCAGGGCGCTCTGAGCCGAGTGAGACGGGTTGATCCAAGTGGCACACCCTCTGCCCCCTTACCCGCCAAAATAGGTGTGCATTCACAGGAAACCGCTCAACCAGAGCCCAAGAAGCTGCCAGCTCCACAACAATCTAGCAGCACAGAGGTCAGTATTGATCGGCGGACCAAGTCGACTGGCCGAAGCGCGCTACAGAAGGCTCTCGAGCTCGCATCTGCGCAACTGCATCGCGAGTCAATGACATGCTCTATGGACCCACCAGTAGATCAAGTAGAGCAGAGTCTACTACTGACGCTAATGGCGAGCGGGCTTGGTGTCGGCACATTCAGGAAACGCACCTCAACTGAGCATTCAATACGAAGCTCATCATTTTCCAGAGCATCGCCCTAGTACGTTCATAATCAAAGCGCACTGGCTATAGGGAGTTCTGGTTGGCCAGAGGCTTTCGCATGCCCGGGATAAAGCACCAGGTCGAAATCCGTATTTTTTCCCGACGAACGGCAAAACTTTGCTCAAGGCACAAAAAAAAGCGCCATAAAGACGCCTTTTTTCATTAAATATGGTCGGGGTAGGGGGATTCGAACTCCCGACATCCTGCTCCCAAAGCAGGCGCGCTACCGGACTGCGCTATACCCCGGAATGCGCATCGCAAAGCCGATGCACATTGACATCATGACGAACCGAAACTACTGTTCGCCTCAGACGGCTGCATGTCTACGGTAATATCTAAGTGCTGTAACACTTTCCAAAACCGTAAAACCGCCTCTATCAGAGCTAGAACCTCTGATTCTAAGATTTGATTCCAGCGTTAACTGGTCTCAAAAATGGTGGGTCGTGTGGGATTCGAACCTACGACCAATTGGTTAAAAGCCAACTGCTCTACCAACTGAGCTAACGACCCAAATATGGTCGGGGTAGGGGGATTCGAACTCCCGACATCCTGCTCCCAAAGCAGGCGCGCTACCGGACTGCGCTATACCCCGATTTGAAATTGGCTCCGTGACCAGGACTCGAACCTGGGACCCAATGATTAACAGTCATTTGCTCTACCGACTGAGCTATCACGGAACTACATATTTCAAATTTACTGCTGTGTAACCTTCTCTTCGACCCTGTCCGTATCGCTACGTTAGCGTCTCTGAGGCGCGCTATTCTACAATCTTAAAAACCCCTGTCAACCCTTTAAATTGCTTTTAAGACAATGATTTGCGCTTCTTTCTGATTTCTTCTTGGGGAGAAGAAACCCGTGGGCTGACGTTGCTGCGGGGCGCACTTTACAAGCCTTTGCCTTACAGTTCAACGCCCTATCGAAAAAAAAGGCCTCGCAATGCGAGGCCTCTTGTTATTACACCGGGTGCTGGCCTCAGTGGAAGACGATTTCGTCGTCTTTCACCGTTGCCGTGACGCGAGTGCCCGGCATAAAGCTGCCCGACAGGATCAACTGTGCCAGCGGGTTCTCGATCCAGCGCTGGATCGCACGCTTCAACGGCCGTGCGCCATACACCGGGTCGTAGCCCACTGCGATCAGCTTGTCCAACGCCTCGCCGCTCAGCTCAAGGTCGAGCTCACGCTCAGCCAGGCGACTGCGCAGGCGGCCCAACTGGATTTCGGTGATACCCGCAATCTGATCCCGTGCCAGAGGCTCGAAGATCACCACTTCGTCGACCCGGTTGATGAATTCCGGGCGGAAGTGGGTGGTCAAGGCGTCCATCACCGCTGCGCGCTGGGCTTCGCGATCCCCCACCAGTTCCTGGATCTGTGCCGAGCCCAGGTTGGAGGTCATCACGATCACCGTATTGCGAAAGTCCACCGTACGCCCGTGGCTGTCCGTCAAGCGACCATCTTCCAGCACCTGCAGCAAAATGTTGAACACATCCGGGTGCGCCTTCTCGACCTCATCCAGCAGGATCACCGAGTAAGGCTTGCGTCGCACGGCCTCGGTCAGGTAACCGCCCTCCTCGTAGCCCACATAGCCTGGTGGTGCGCCGATCAGGCGAGCCACCGAGTGTTTCTCCATGAACTCGGACATATCAATGCGTACCATGGCCTCTTCAGTATCAAAGAGGAACTCGGCCAGGGCCTTGCACAGCTCAGTCTTACCTACGCCGGTCGGGCCGAGGAACATGAACGAGCCGCTTGGACGGTTCGGGTCGGACAAGCCGGCACGGGAACGCCGTACCGCATTGGATACCGCCACCACCGCCTCTTCCTGACCGATGACGCGCTGGTGCAACAAACTTTCCATTTTCAGCAGTTTGTCGCGCTCGCCTTCGAGCATTTTCGAGACTGGAATGCCGGTCCACTTGGAGACTACTTCGGCGATCTCCTCCTCGGTCACCTTGCTGCGCAGCAACTGGTTCTCAGGCTTGCCGTGCTGGTCGACCATCTGCAGGCTGCGTTCCAGGTCCGGAATCACACCATATTGCAACTCAGCCATGCGGCTCAGATCGCCTTTACGACGCGCGGCTTCCAGTTCCTGACGGGACTGCTCGATTTTCTGCTGGATCTGCGCCGAACCCTGTACTTCGGCTTTTTCCGAGGTCCAGATTTCTTCGAGGTCCGAATACTCACGCTCCAGACGGACGATTTCTTCCTGAAGTTTTTCCAGGCGTTTCTTCGCTGCCTCGTCCTCTTCTTTCTTCAACGCCTGGGATTCGACTTTCAGTTGAATCAGGCGCCGATCCAGGCGGTCGAGCACTTCCGGCTTGGAGTCAATCTCCATGCGAATGCGGCTGGCCGCTTCGTCGATCAAGTCGATGGCCTTGTCCGGCAACTGACGATCGGTGATGTAGCGATGACTCAGCTTGGCCGCCGCAATGATCGCGCCATCAGTGATCGCCACTTTATGGTGGACCTCATAGCGTTCTTTCAGGCCACGCAGGATCGCGATGGTGTCTTCTTCGCTTGGCTCTTCCACCAGCACTTTCTGGAAACGCCGCTCAAGGGCCGCATCCTTTTCAATGTACTGACGGTATTCGTTAAGCGTGGTCGCACCGACGCAATGCAACTCGCCCCGCGCCAAGGCCGGCTTGAGCATGTTGCCAGCATCCATGGAGCCTTCGCCTTTACCGGCGCCGACCATGGTGTGCAGTTCGTCGATAAACAGAATGATCTGGCCTTCCTGCTTCGACAATTCATTAAGCAGGGATTTCAGTCGTTCTTCGAACTCACCACGGAACTTGGCACCGGCGATCAGGGCCCCCATGTCCAGGGACAACAGGCGTTTGCCTTTTAAGCCGTCCGGCACTTCACCATTAATGATGCGCTGGGCCAGGCCTTCGGCAATCGCGGTTTTACCCACGCCAGGCTCACCGATCAGCACCGGGTTGTTCTTGGTGCGACGCTGCAGGACCTGGATGGTGCGACGAATCTCATCGTCACGACCAATCACCGGGTCGAGCTTGCCTTCTTCTGCACGCTTGGTCAGGTCGACGGTGTATTTGTCCAGGGCCTGGCGCGACTCCTCATGGTTGGGGTCGTTCACGGCCTCGCCGCCACGCAGGTTGTTGATAGCGTTTTCCAGGGCTTTCTTGCTCACGCCCTGCCCCAGCAACAATTTGCCGAGCTTGCTGTTGTCGTCCATGGCGGCGAGCAGCACCAGTTCGCTGGAGATGAACTGGTCACCCTTCTGCTGGGCCAGGCGGTCCGCCTGATTGAGCAGGCGCGCCAGGTCCTGGGACATATTCACGTCGCCGGTAGGGTTTTGAATTTTCGGCAGTTGGTCGAGCTCTTTACTCAACTCCTTGCGCAGGCTGTTGATGTCAAAGCCCACCTGCATCAACAAGGGTTTGATAGAACCACCTTGTTGCTCCAGGAGCGCCTGCATCAAGTGTGCCGGCTCAATCGCCGGATGGTCGAGGCCGACCGCCAAGGATTGGGAGTCCGATAAGGCCAACTGCAATTTGCTGGTTAAACGATCAATACGCATTAGTCACCTTCCTTTTGAGCAGGCCGGAGCTATGAACAAACACATCCTGAATGAAGAAACCTGCCAGATACCCTTATAGATGGGGTGGATTCTGGGGGTTTCAAGCGGCGGACTGTTGATACAGGTCAGGACAGTCTAGCGTTCAAGCCAGATAAGGGAGGCGAATCGGCCCGTACGCGGGCTGCGGCGATAAGAAAAGAAGCGTGGATCGGTCACGGTGCAAAAACCACCACCATATACAGCGGTGACACCGTTTGCTGCCAGACGCAGGCGCGCCAGCTGGTAGATGTCGGCCATGAACTTGCCGGGGTTGTGGCTGGGAACAAAGGCTTCAGCGGTGGCCGGCAGTTGCTGCATGAACGCTTCACGTACCTCCGGGCCGACCTCAAAGGCTTGCGGGCCAATGGCTGGGCCGAGCCAGACCAGGACGTCTTCAGGAGCAGTATCCAGGCTTTCGAATGCGGCCTCCAGCACGCCAGCCGCCAAGCCACGCCAACCGGCATGGGCTGCGGCAACCCGGGTACCCGCACGATTACAGAACAGCGCAGGCAGGCAATCGGCGGTCATGGATGTGCAGGCGATGCCGGGGGTGCTGGTCCAACTGCCATCTGCCTCGACGGTAAGGCCTGGATCGGCCTCAACCACGTGAGTACCGTGGACTTGGCGCAACCAGGCGGGCTGGATATCGAAGGCGCTGCTCAGACGACGGCGATTTTCAAGGACGGCCTCAAGGCTGTCCTCGACGTGATCGCCCAGGTTGAGGCTGTCGAACGGCGCCAGACTGACACCGCCCGCACGAGTCGTGACGCAGGCTTTGACCTGAGACGGCGCGGGCCAGTCAGGAATCAGCCAGTCACTCATCCGATAAACGCCTCACGATCCTGCTTGAGCAGCGACAACAACCAGACCAGGTCGTCTGGAAGTGGCGATTCCCAACTCATGCGCTTACCGCTCGTCGGATGATCCAGTTCCAGGAAGCGTGCGTGCAGTGCCTGGCGCGGGAAGGACTTCAGCGACTCGACCATTGTCTGGCTTGCCGCCGGCGGAATACGGAAGCGCCCACCGTAGGCAGGATCGCCGACCAACGGGAAGTTGATATGCGCCATGTGCACGCGAATCTGGTGGGTGCGCCCGGTTTCCAGCTTGACCCGCACATGGGTGTGGGAGCGGAAACGCTCCAGCACACGGTAGTGGCTGACGGCTTGCTTGCCACCTTCCATCACCGCCATACGCTGGCGCTGCTGGCCATGGCGACCAATCGGGGCGTTGATCTTGCCCCCGGCCACCACCACACCGATCACGATGCACTCGTAGATCCGGCTGACGCTGCGACTCTGCAACTGAGTAACCAGTTGCGTCTGCGCCTGAATGGTCTTGGCCACCACCATCAAACCGGTGGTGTCCTTGTCCAGACGGTGCACGATGCCGCAGCGCGGGACATTGATGATGTCCGGGACGTGGTGCAACAGGGCATTGAGCAAAGTGCCATCAGCGTGCCCGGCAGCCGGGTGAACCACCAGGCCAGCGGGTTTGTTGATGACCAGGATGTCGTCGTCTTCATAGACGATATCCAGCTCGATGTCCTGGGCGACCCATTCTCCCTGGGCTTCCTGCTCGGCAGTCAGCTCAAGAATCGCACCGCCATGAACTATGTCTCGCGGGCGGATAACCGCTCCATCCACAGTCAGGCGGCCGTCTTTGATCCAGGCGGAAAGGCGCGAGCGCGAGTGCTCAGCGAATAATTGTGCGGCGACTTGATCGAGGCGTTGGCCGCCCAATTCGGACGGCACCTCTGCGCGAAGTTCAATTTTATCGGACATGCTCAGACTAGGCGTGGCACAGCCTTTGGTTTCGGCTGCGCGCTTGTGGTTAAATACGGCGTCTTTTGCCCCGAGGCTTTCAACGGGGCGCTCATCATAACAGGACGGCCCCGCCCAAGACAGCGGCCGTCATAGGGACGCAAGCCGCCATGCAAGTGAAACACCTGCTGCTGATCGCCATCCTCGCCATGACTGCTGCTTGCTCGTCAACAAAGGACGTCGTCGACGAAAACCTGAGCGAAGTCGAGCTGTACCAGCAAGCTCAGACAGACCTGGACAATAATAGCTACACCAGCGCCACAGCGAAGCTGAAGGCATTGGAGTCGCGCTACCCATTCGGCCGCTATGCCGACCAGGCCCAGTTGGAGCTGATCTACGCCAACTACAAGAACGCCGAGCCGGAAGCTGCCAAGTCCGCCGCCGAGCGTTTTATCCGCCTGCACCCACAGCACCCGAACGTGGACTACGCCTACTACATGAAAGGCCTGACCTCGTTCGACCAGGACGTTGGCCTGCTGGCGCGCTTCCTGCCGCTGGACATGACCAAGCGTGACCCGGGCGCTGCACGCGACTCCTACAACGAGTTCGCCCAGCTGACCAGCCGCTACCCCAACAGCCGCTACGCGCCGGACGCCAAGCAGCGCATGATCTACCTGCGCAACCTGCTGGCCTCCTACGAAATCCACGTGGCCCACTACTACCTGACCCGTCAGGCCTACGTAGCTGCCGCCAACCGTGGCCGCTATGTTGTGGAGAACTTCCAGGAAACCCCATCCGTGGGCGACGGCCTGGCGGTGATGACCGAGGCTTACCAGCGTCTGCACCTGGACACCCTGGCGACCACCAGCCTGGAAACCCTGAAGCTCAACTACCCAGATCACCCAAGCCTGAAAGATGGCCAGTTCGTGCCTCAGGTTGCCGAAGCCGACAACCGTTCGTGGCTGAGCAAGTACACCTTGGGCCTGATCGAGTCTCGTCCGCCACTGCCGCCGGGTGAAACCCGCGCCAACCAGGACGTGATCAAACAGTACCAGGACGCCAAGGATGCCATCCCTTCGGACCTCAAGCCTCACGACGAGAACGGCGACGTTATCGAAGAAGAGGAGCCGCAGGCCCTTGGCAACAACGAAGACCGTTCGTGGTTCAGCTACATGACCTTCGGTGTGTTCGACTGATTGTTCGACGCAACGCAAAAGGGAGCTCTGAAGGAGCTCCCTTTTTTATGAGCGAGTATTTATTGCGCTGTGCGCCTGTGGCCAGCTTGGCTAAACTGGCGCATTCCTTGTCGAGAAACTGCCCATCATGCTTCGTCTACTGTTCTGGATTGCCGTCATTGCTGCCGCGGTATGGTTCTGGCGCAAATTCAAAAACCCTGCAGCCCGCCAGCAACGACCTGCCGAGCCGAACGCAGCGCTGATGGTGCGATGCGCCCACTGCGGCGTGCACCTGCCGCAGGATCGCGCACTGAGTTCGCGCCAGGAGTGGTACTGCACCCAGGCGCACCTGGAACAAGGGCCGAAGTCTATCCAGCGTTGAGGCGACCTGCCGGGGCATAAGGCGCCGGATCAATGATCGGAGCCCGCCCCAACAGCAAGTCGGCGAACAACTGGCAGGAGGCAGGTGCGAGTACCAGGCCATTGCGGTAATGCCCGCAATTGAGCCACAAGCCCTGAAAGCCGGGAACCTCTCCGATATAGGGGATACCTTCCGGCGAACCGGGCCTCAACCCCGCCCAATGCCCGACTACCTCGGCGTCCGCCAAGGCGGGGATCAGTTCCACCGCAGACGCCTTGAGGCTCGCCAACGCAGTTTCGGTCGGCGTCTTGTCGAACCCCTCATGTTCCAATGTGCTTCCAATCAGAATGTGCCCATCGCGGCGGGGGATTGCATAGCGCCCCTTGGCCAAGACCATGCTGGATAAAAAGTCGGACGCGCACTTGTACAGGATCATTTGGCCTTTGACCGGCTCCACGGGAAGGGTCATGCCCAGTGTGCTCAGCAACTGCCCGCTCCAGGCCCCGGCGGCGAGCACCACCTGATCGGCAAAAACCGGTCCCGTAGCAGTGTTCACCCCCACCACGCGATTGTTGTTCTGCACAAAACCCGACACTTCGCAGTGCTCGTGAATCGTCACATCCGGCAACGCCAGCAGCGCCGCCTTCAAGGATTTAACCAGGCGAGGGTTGCGCACATTGGCCACATCGGCCATGTAGATCGCCCGGGAGTAGCCGCCTCCCAGCGCCGGCACGGCATCATGAGCCTGGGACACATCCACCTTGCTCAATGGCCGCCCTTCACGCGCAGCCCAGGCCAATGCATCAGCCTCATCATCCAGGTCAAGCCAGTACAAACCCGTGGTATGAACCTCGGGATCGACACCGGTTGCGGCAAACAAGCGCTGTGCCAACTGCGGATAGAAATCCTGGGACCAATGGGCCAAGGCAGTCACGGCCGGGCTATAACGCCATGGATACAACGGTGAGACAATTCCGCCACCCGCCCAGGAAGACTCCTGCCCAAGCCCCACACGCTCCAGCAGCATGACTGCACGCCCTTCTCTGGCAAGGTTGTACGCCGTCAACAGCCCGATTACTCCGCCGCCGACAATCACCACTTGCTGTTGCTTTGCCATCATCTGATCCCGCCGATAAACAGGGAAAGGCGCGCCCGGCGCCCACTCTTCAAGCACTCTCATCACTGCCCCCAGCAGACTTTGCGCGACATTTCAGGCGCCGCTCCCGGGTTGCTTCGCATACCGGTGCTGCTCAAGCTGAAAGCTGCACACGCGTCGTCCGCCATGACTGAGTCCACGGCAGGCGTAGCGAGCAAGTCGAAATCCTGGGGGTTTAAAATCACACTGATTCTATAGTGATCGTTACCCGCAATGGCGCCGCCCGCATCAATAAAAGTGCCGTTTCTGGTATATGCGCGCTCCAGGTGCTGGGCTTGCTCGCTCAGCAACGCGACTATTTGCGCGCGATACACCTTTTTTACCTGGCCGATGTACCCGGGATACGCAATGCCGGCCAACAACGCAACGATCGCCACGGCGATCAATAACTCCATCAGGGTAAAGCCCTGGCTATCCATGCCCATCCCATTGCTCCTTATTGAAGTTGCCGCCATGAAATCCGTCGAAACCTGACGTTGCCGCCCTCCTCCACCCGTGCATAAACCGACTCCAGCACCGTGCGCGATTGGCCTGTAAGGCCCACGGCAGTGATGCGAAAGAGCGCTGCCCGTGTATCGGGCGGCAAATGAGCCAGCCCTGCTCCTTCCCCCAGGGATTGAACGCCATAAAACCCACCCCTCAAGGCCAACCAGGTGACCGCTGAGACAGGGTTTGCCCCTGCGCCAGTCAAGGAAAATGCTTCATTAGGCGGTACACACGTAATAACCGAGTTGCACACAGGCATCGCAGGGCCGCCCCTCTGCACAACCGACTCCCCCAGCCGCAAACCGCTCTCAGCAGACTGAAAGGATTGATTACGCTGCCACAGGCTACTCGCGACTTTTTGCTGGGCGACCGCCCCCTGTATCGACGACAGCCCCAGCTGCGATAACAACAGCAGGAATACCAGACTGATCAGCAGCACCATCCCGTTCTGCCGTACCCGAATACCGCCAAGCATCGACATCGCCCCTAACCCAACCGATTTCGCAGCGCCGCGACGACACTGTAGGTCTGATCCTTAACCCGCCCAGTTGGGTCTTGCAGAGTCATGGAGATACGCACACTACGTACCAAAGAACTGTCAGCCGAATGGCTGTCGTAACGCACCACAACCGTTGATGCAGGCTCAGCCGCCAAGCCAAAACTGATGTCGAATGCACGCACGTTATCAATCAGTACCGCCTTTGCCGGTGCTGCCGGAGTACTGACCTTCAACTGGCCCGATTCATAGGTGTAGGTAAGCTGGCGTATGCCAAAGCGGATCAGGCCAGGGGCGGCAGCAGGTGCTGCCCCCTCATACGCCTGGGCCGCCTCCTTGCAGTCGGACAACACCGTCCAGTCGGGCTTGCCAGCGCCGTTACCGACGTACGCGGTGACCAACGTCAGCGACCTTGAACTTCCAGACGCGTCCCAGCTTATCGGTCGATCGAAGGCAGCCGGGGCGTTGTCGATAACGGTCGCGGCCAAACATCCCAACATGCCTGCCTGACGAATGTCCTGTGTGATCTTGCCCAGGGCAAGCCGCGCATCATCCTGCAGCACCATGGCGGCCTGCTGGCTGTCGTGAGTCAATCGTGAACTTATGAGCACCTGACTCACCCCCAACACCAGCACCAGCCCGACGGCGAGTGCGAGCAACAACTCCACCAGGCTGAAACCTCGGGCATGACGATTCATTGCAAGGCTCCCTGCTCACTGGTGACTCGGCTGGTCAGCGTGAAGGTTTCCCGTGCTTCTGGGGTGCCTGCTGAGCGGCGATCCTCCCAACTGATGCTGATGGTGACCTCATGCCCGCTTACCGCCACGGAACCCTTGGCATCCTTGCCAGCAAAACCAATGATATTGGCCTCGAAATCGTGCAGGTCCAGGTCGCGCACACTGGCGGCCGAAGTGTTGGGCGGCCCCGACTCGTCCCTCCCCCACGTGTAATCCGCACCAGCATTGGCGCGAATTCGGTCGAGCATGTCGTAGGCGATAAAACTGGCTTGGCTGATCATCCTGGCGCTGTCGGTGTACTTGAGCGCGTTGAGCTGAAGCATTGCAGCGCCCATCAGGCCGACAGCCAGGATCAACAGCGCTATCAGCACCTCGATCAGCGTCATGCCGGATTGGTGCCGATGCGCGGAGCGCAGAAAAAATCGATTCGGGCGGGCAGGCATTACCGTCGTCATCCATGTCGAAGGCCGGAAAAAAGCAGGCAAACCCTGCTGTGCGATCCAAGACTAGCGGCGGATTTCGAGCAGCGCTGCTGCCGGAACAAAGGGAAATACTTTGGACATAAAGGCCATCACCCAGCATTCGCGGCCAGGCGCTATACCTAGGTCTGCAACTCGAAGATTCACTCGCGTCCACGGAGGGAACGCACATGACACAACGAGGGTTCACCCTGATTGAAATGCTGCTGGGGCTGATCGTCACCAGCTTCCTCGCGCAATTGGCCGTACCCGGTTTCAAAGGTTTGCTTGAATCGCAGCAACGACAAAGCGTGGCCCAATCACTTGCCGCCGGACTGCGTTACGCACGCATGGAGGCCATCACGCGCAATCAGGCGGTGGTCATTCATGCAAACGACAGGGACTGGAGCCTGGGGTGGCGGGTGATACTGGATGTCAGTGGACGCGGCCATCAGGACGACGACAACCCGGTGCTGCTGGAGCGCCAGGGCGATGGTCGCGTGCCCGTGGCAGGCAATGGCCCGGTTACGAACCAGGTGCGTTTCAGCGGCTTGGGAGAACCGGTTTTCGCCGGCGGAGGCTTCCGTGCCGGCACCGTGCATGTGTGCGACACGAGCCAGGCACAGAGCCTGTATCAGATCGTGCTGGCCCCCAGCGGACGCATCAGCCTGCGCAGTGACAAGACCGAGCAGGCATTATGCCGAGCCGATGCCGGCATTGTTGGCGTCAGAGCAGCGAGCGGACCCGCAGTTCCTTCGGCATCGAGAACGTGATGTTCTCTTCACGACCTGCCAGCTCATCGGCGCCAGTAGCGCCCCAGGCCTGCAACTGCTGGATCACGCCGCGTACCAGCACTTCCGGTGCGGAGGCGCCTGCCGTGATGCCGATACGCTCGACACCATCGAACCAACTGCGCTGCATGTCTTCGGCACCGTCGATCAGGTACGCCGGCGTAGCCATGCGCTCGGCCAGCTCACGCAGGCGGTTGGAGTTGGAGCTGTTAGGGCTGCCGACCACCAGCACTACGTCACACTCATTTGCCAGTTGCTTGACCGCATCCTGGCGGTTTTGCGTGGCGTAGCAGATGTCATCCTTGCGCGGGCCGCCAATGGCCGGGAACCGCGTGCGCAGGGCATCGATTACGCGGCTGGTGTCGTCCATGGACAAGGTGGTCTGGGTCACGAAGGCCAGGCGTTCCGGATTGTGCACCTGCAAGTTGGCGACGTCTTTCTCGTCCTCGACCAGGTAGATAGCACCGCCGTTGCTGGCGTCGTATTGGCCCATGGTGCCTTCTACCTCCGGGTGACCGGCGTGGCCGATCAGGATGCACTCACGACCGTCGCGGCTGTAGCGCGCCACTTCGATATGCACCTTGGTCACCAGTGGGCAGGTGGCATCGAATACCTTGAGGCCACGGCCCGCCGCTTCGGTACGTACAGCCTGGGAAACACCGTGGGCACTGAAGATGACGATCACGTCGTCGGGCACCTGATCGAGTTCTTCGACAAAGATCGCCCCGCGCGCGCGCAAGTCTTCGACCACAAATTTGTTATGGACGACTTCATGGCGCACATAAATCGGCGGCCCGAAGACTTCCAGGGCGCGATTGACGATTTCGATCGCCCGGTCCACGCCGGCGCAGAAGCCACGGGGGTTGGCGAGTTTGATTTGCATGCTGTGCCTCGTGTATTGCAGCCATATTGAGTCAATTTGACACTGACTCAACCGACAATGGAGATCAAAGGTGGGAGGGGGCTTGCTCCCGATATAGGTATATCAGTCTGCACATTTAGCTGATACACCGCTATCGGGAGCAAGCCCCCTCCCACATTTTAGACCGCGTACGGTCGGTTACAGCGCTTTGACGTCGATAATCTCGACGTCAAAGGTCAACGTCTTGCCGGCCAACGGGTGATTGAAGTCGATGGTCACTTGCGCGTCATCAAATGCTTTCACCACGCCAGGCAATTCAGTGTTCGCCGCATCATTGAAGATCACCAGCAAGCCTTCCGACAGGTCCATGTTCTGGAACTGCGAACGGGGGATGATCTGCACGTTTTGCGGGTTGGGCTGGCCAAAGGCGTTTTCCGGCAGGATTTGCAGGGTGCGCTTGTCACCGGCCTTGAAACCGAACAGTGCCGCTTCGAAACCCGGCAGCAGGTTACCGTCGCCGACCTTGAAGGTCGCGGGGGCCTTGTCGAACGTGCTGTCGACCGTGTCGCCATTCTCCAGGCGCAGTGCGAAATGCAAAGTGACTTCCGTGTTCTGGCCGATGCGTTGCTCAGCCAATACCTGATCAGTCATTGACGGTTTCTCCGGTTTTCTTGCTCTTGAACATATCCAGCGCCAGCATGATTGCGCCGACGGTGATAGCACTGTCGGCAAAGTTGAACGCCGGGAAGTAGTGGCGGTTCTGCCAATGCACCAGGATAAAGTCGATCACATGGCCCAGGGCGATGCGGTCATACAGGTTGCCCAGCGCGCCACCCAACACCAGGGCCAGCGCGATGGCCAGCCAGGTGTCGTCGCGGCCCAGGCGCTTGAGCCACACCACCAGTACGGCACTTACCACCACGGCGATCACAGCAAACAGCCAGCGCTGCCAGCCACCGCCGTCAGCGAGGAAGCTGAAGGCGGCGCCAGTGTTGTAGGCCAGGGTCCAGCTGAAATAATCCGGGATCACCACGATTTGCTGGAACATTTCCAGGGAGCCCTCGAAGTGAGCCTTGCTGACCTGGTCAATGACCAGGACCAGCAGGCTCAGTACGAGCCAGCCCAGACGTCCGAAACGACTGTCTGCATTAGGCATAGTGGCGAACCTCGCCTTCACCGCTGATGTTGTCGACACAACGACCGCAGATTTCCGGGTGCTCAGGGTTCACGCCGACGTCTTCACGGCAGTGCCAGCAACGAGCGCACTTGGGGAAGGCCGACTTGACCACTTTGAGCTTAAGGCCAGGCACTTCGGTAGCCACCGCATCTGCCGGAGCCTGGGTAAACGGCGCCAGGCTCGCAGTAGAGGTGATCAGCACGAAGCGCAGCTCGTTGCTCAGCTTGGCCAGGTCGGCGGTCAGGCCGTCTTCGGCAAACAGGGTGACTTCGGCTTGCAGGTTGCCACCCACGGCCTTGGCCGCACGCTGGACTTCCAGTTCCTTGTTCACCGCAACCTTGACGGCCATCACGCCTTCCCAGTACTCGCGGCCCAGTTCGAAGTCAGCCGGCAGTTCGGTCAGGCCTTCGTACCAGGTGTTGAGCATGACGGACTCGTTACGCTCGCCCGGCAGGTACTCCCACAGTTCGTCAGCGGTGAATGCCAGAATCGGTGCGATCCAGCGCACCAGCGCTTCGCTGATGTGGTACAGCGCGGTCTGCGCCGAACGGCGCGCCTTGCTGTTGGCGCCAGTGGTGTACTGGCGGTCCTTGATGATGTCGAGGTAGAAACCACCCAGCTCCTGCACGCAGAAGTTGTGGATCTTGGAGTAGACGTTCCAGAAGCGGTATTCGCCGTAGTGTTCCTGCAACTCGCGCTGCAGCAACAAGGTACGGTCCACAGCCCAACGGTCGAGGGCGAGCATGTCTTCGGCCGGCAGCAGGTCGCTGGCCGGGTTGAAGCCGGTCAGGTTCGACAGCATGAATCGCGCGGTATTGCGGATACGGCGGTAGGCGTCGGCGCTGCGGGCCAGGATCTGGTCCGAGACGGCGATTTCACCCGAGTAATCGGTGGAAGCCACCCACAGGCGCATGATGTCGGCGCCCAAGGTGTCGTTGATCTTTTTCGGCTCGATCACGTTCTTCAGCGATTTGGACATCTTGCGGCCCGTCTCGTCGACGGTGAAGCCGTGGGTCAGCAGCTCGCGGTACGGCGCATGGTTGTCGATGGCGCAACCGGTGAGCAACGACGAGTGGAACCAGCCACGGTGTTGGTCCGAACCTTCCAAGTACAGGTCGGCACGCGGGCCGGTCTCGTGGCCCATCGGGTGCGAACCACGCAGCACATGCCAGTGAGTGGTGCCCGAATCGAACCACACGTCGAGGGTGTCGCTGATCTTGTCGTACAGCGGCGCTTCGTCGCCCAGCAGCTCGGCAGCGTCCAGCTTGAACCAGGCTTCGATGCCTTCCTGCTCGACACGCTGGGCCACGACTTCCATCAGCTCGACGGTGCGCGGATGCAGCTCACCGCTTTCCTTGTTCAGGAAGAACGGGATCGGCACGCCCCAGTTGCGCTGGCGGGAGATGCACCAGTCCGGACGGTTGGCGATCATCGAGTGCAGGCGCGCCTGACCCCAGGACGGGACGAACTTGGTGTCTTCGATGGCCTTGAGCGAGCGTACACGCAAGGTGTCGCCGCTGGTCGGCTCTTTGTCCATGCCGATAAACCATTGCGCCGTAGCGCGGTAGATCAGCGGGGTCTTGTGACGCCAGCAATGCATGTAGCTGTGCTGTATGGCGGCGGTTTGCATCAACGCACCGACTTCACGCAGCTTTTCGATGATCGGATGGTCAGCCTTGAAGATGAACTGGCCACCAAAGAACTCGAGCGAAGGCACGTATACGCCGTTGCTCTGCACCGGGTTGATGATGTCGTCGTTGACCATGCCGTACTTCTTGCAGATCACGAAGTCGTCCACGCCATAGGCAGGCGAGCAGTGGACAATGCCGGTACCCGAACCCAGCTCGACGTAGTCAGCCAGGTACACCGGCGACAGACGGTCATAGAACGGGTGACGGAAGTTGATCAGTTCCAGCGCGGAGCCGGTGGCGGTGGCGATCACCGAGCCTTGCAACTCGTAGCGGGCAAGGCACGACTCGACCATTTCTTCGGCCAGCACCAACAGGCGATCACCGACATCCACCAGAGCGTAGGTGAATTCCGGGTGCACGTTCAGCGCCTGGTTGGCCGGGATGGTCCACGGGGTGGTGGTCCAGATCACGATGGCAGCCGGCTTGGCCAGGCTTGCCAGGCCGAATGCCTCGGCCAGCTTGGCGTCATCGGCAATCGGGAAGGCCACGTCGATGGTCGACGACTTTTTGTCTTCGTATTCGACTTCCGCTTCGGCCAGGGCCGAACCGCAGTCAAAGCACCAGTTCACGGGCTTGAGACCCTTGAACACGAAGCCGCCCTTGACGATTTCAGCCAAGGCACGGATTTCACCGGCCTCGTTCTTGAAGTTCATGGTCTTGTAGGGATTGTCCCACTCGCCCAGCACGCCCAGGCGAATGAATTCGGACTTCTGCCCTTCGATCTGCTCGGTGGCGTAGGCACGGCAGAGTTCGCGGGTCTTGTCCGCGCCCAGGTTCTTGCCGTAGGTAACTTCGACTTTGTGCTCGATCGGCAGGCCATGGCAGTCCCAGCCGGGAACGTACGGCGCGTCAAAGCCCGACAGGGTTTTGGAGCGCAGGATCATGTCCTTGAGAATCTTGTTCAGCGCATGACCGATATGAATCGTGCCGTTGGCATAAGGAGGGCCGTCGTGCAGGACGAATTTCGGACGATCCTTGCCAATTTCGCGCAACTTTCCGTACAGGCCAATACTGTTCCAGCGCTGCAGGATCTGCGGTTCGCGCTGTGGCAGGCCGGCCTTCATTGGGAAGGCGGTGTCCGGAAGGTTTAGCGTGGCTTTATAGTCGGTCATTTAAGGCTCTTCGGTTAGCGATGGGCGCTAGGTGCGGCTAGTGCACGGGCGGCGGCGACATCCGCATTGATCGCCGTTTTCAACGCCTCCAGGGAGGCGAAACGCTGCTCTTCACGCAGCTTCTGGTGGAAAACCACCGTCAAACGCCGGTCGTATAAATCACCGGCAAAATCCAAAAGGTGAACTTCCAGGTGGGCCTTGCCATCACCTGCAACCGTGGGCCTGACGCCTATATTGGCGACTCCCGGCCACGATTGGCCGTCGATGTCGACGCTGACCAGGTAAACCCCGGTCAGCGGCACACGGCGGCGCTTGAGTTGCACGTTGGCAGTTGGCGTGCCCAATTGGCGCGCCAGCTTCTGGCCGTGCAGTACCCGCCCGGCAATGCGGAAGGGGCGACCGAGCAAACGCTCGGCCAGGTCGAAGTCGGCGGCAGCCAAGGCGTTACGCACCTGGGTGCTGCTCACACGCAGGCCGTCCAGTTCGACGGTTTGGGCGGCTTCAACGGTAAAGCCCTGGTTGACGCCGGCATGTTGCAGGAAATCGAAATCCCCGACCCGATCGCAACCGAAATGGAAGTCGTCACCGACCTCCAGGTGTTGTACACCCAGGCCATCGACCAGGATGCGGTCGACGAACTCGGCGGCGCTGAGGCTGCGCAAACGCTGGTTGAAAGCCAGGCAGAGGACGCGGTCCACGCCCTCCTCCGCCAGCAGTTGCAGCTTGTCGCGCAAGCGCGCCAAACGGGCCGGCGCTGTTTCCGGGGTAAAGAACTCCCGCGGTTGTGGCTCGAAAATCACCACGCAGCTGGGCACACCCAACTCGACCGCACGCTCGCGCAGCCTTGCCAGGATAGCCTGGTGGCCACGGTGAACACCGTCAAAGTTGCCAATAGTGGCGACGCAGCCCCGATGCTCGGGGCGCAGGTTGTGGAGACCTCGAACCAGCTGCATAACGCGCTTCTTGCTCATAAAGTGGTCGATTATAACCACACCCGGCCCCGGACGACAGGCAACAGCGCAGGCCAAATGGGTCGAATCGATAAAACAATCGTTTTATCGCGGCGAAGTCTCTATCCCAGCGACTTGCGATTGAAATCGCGCAGGCGGAAACCCTGCAACAGCAACATCCCGAAGTACACCGCTACGCCCGCGACCACCAATACACCCAGGCGCATAAAGCGCTCAAGCATATCCCCATCGTCCCAGGCCGGCATCACGTGCATCAAGCCCACCAGCACGGCGGACATCGCAGCCACCGCCACGAGCAACTTGAGGGTAAACATCCCCCAACCCGGCTGTGGTTGATACATCTGCTGTTTGCGCAGTTGATAAAACAGCAGGCCTGCATTGATACAAGCTCCGGCACTGATCGCCAGCGCCAGCCCGGCATGGGCCAAAGGACCGATAAATACCAGGTTGAGCAGTTGCGTGACAATCAGCGTGAAAATCGCGATTTTCACCGGCGTACGGATGTTCTGCTGTGCGTAGAAGCCCGGTGCCAGGACCTTGATCACAATAATGCCGAGCAGACCGACAGAGTAGGCAACCAGTGCGTGCTGGGTCATCAACGCGTCGTGCGCATCGAATTGCCCGTATTGAAACAGCGAGACCGTCAGCGGCTCGGCCAGGATTCCCAGGGCCAGTGCGCATGGCAACACCAACAGAAAGCACAGACGCAGGCCCCAATCGAGAATGCGCGAATACTCCTGACGATCCTTGCTGGCATAGGTGCGTGCCAGGGTAGGCAGCAGGATCGTGCCCAATGCCACACCAAGCACACCGGATGGCAACTCCATCAAGCGGTCGGCGTAGTACATCCACGATACCGAGCCGGATACCAGCAACGAGGCGAACGCGGTGTTGATGATCAGGGAAATCTGACTGACCGATACCCCGAGTATCGCCGGCAGCATATTGCGCATCACGCGCCAGACGCCGGTGTCCTTGAGGTTCAGGCGTGGCAGTACGAGCATGCCGATTTTTTTCAGGTGCGGCAGTTGGTACAGCAACTGCGCCAGGCCGCCGGCCAGGACCGCCCAGCCCAGGGCCATGACGGGCGGATCGAAATACGGCGTAAGGAACAGCGCAAAAATAATCATGCTGACGTTCAGCAAGGTCGGCACAAAGGCCGGTACCGAGAAACGATTCCAGGTATTGAGGATCGCCCCGGCGAGCGAAGACAGGGAAATCAGCAATATATAAGGAAAGGTCACCCGCAGCAGATCAGTGGTGAGCGCAAACTTTTCCGGCGTATTGGCAAAACCGGGCGCCGTGGCCCAGATCACCCAGGGCGCGGCGAGCATCCCGACGATGGTTACCAGCATCAGTACCAGCGTCAGCAAACCCGAGACGTAGGCGATGAACGTACGAGTCGCCTCCTCGCCATGCTGGGTCTTGTATTCGGCCAGAATCGGCACGAACGCCTGGGAGAACGCGCCTTCGGCAAAGATCCGTCGCAGCAGGTTGGGGAGTTTGAAGGCAATAAAGAAGGCATCCGTGGCCATACTGGCGCCAAAGATGCGCGCCAGCAGAGTGTCACGCACAAACCCCAAAACCCGGGAGATCATCGTGATAGAGCTGACCGCAGCCAACGATTTGAGCAGATTCATTGAAAGAGTTTGCGCCTATAGATAAAGAGCAGGCGAACAAAGCGCCCACTTATGCGATACTGCGCGCCTGCAACAGCACAGAGCCAAAGCTCGCGAGTTTACAGGTCAAGCGCCGGAAATAAATCACCCGCCTCTTCAGATCGACCACTCAGCAGTTCGCATCAGCCGCCCTTGACAACCCATCAAGTCATCGGCATGATTCGCGGCCTATTTTGTTTGCTATTTCCTAAAAAGTCTTTCGAGGAGCTCGACGGTGGCCAACACACCTTCCGCCAAAAAACGTGCAAAACAGGCTGAGAAGCGTCGCAGCCACAACGCCAGCCTGCGTTCCATGGTTCGTACCTACATCAAGAATGTAGTTAAAGCCATCGACACCAAAGACGCTGAAAAAGCTCAAGCTGCTTACGTTCTGGCCGTGCCAGTTATCGACCGTATGGCCGATAAAGGCATCATCCACAAGAACAAGGCCGCTCGCCATAAGAGCCGCCTGAATGGCCACATCAAGGCTCTGAGCGTTCCTGCTGCAGCCTAAGTGGTAACAACTGCCACGCAGCCCAGGCTGCGTAACAGTTAAGAAATGCCCCGTACCGAAAGGTCCGGGGCATTTTTGTTTGCCCAAAGATTCATCACAACTTCCCTTGTGGGAGGGGGTTTGCTCCCGATGGCGGTGTGTCAGTCAGAATATCTGGTACTGATACACCGCTATCGGGAGCAAGCCCCCTCCCACATTAAAACGCAAAAAAACGCCCCGAACCAGTCGGGCGTTTTTGCTACCGATTGATCAAACCACAATCAATGGTGGTGACCGCCTTCACCGTGGACGTGGCCGTGAGCCACTTCTTCCTGGGAAGCATCGCGGATGGCAACGATTTTCACTTGGAAGTTAAGGCGCTGGCCAGCCAGAGGGTGGTTGCCGTCGACAGTCACATCATCGCCGTCCAGGTCACGGATGGTGACGATCTGCATTTGGCCGTCCGGCGCGGAAGCGTGGAACTGCATGCCCACTTCCAGCTCGTCAACGCCTTCGAACATGCTGCGGCTCAAAGTGCTGACCAGCTCGGCGGAGTATTCGCCGTAGGCATCTTCAGGTTCTACGGCTACGGTCAGTTCGTCACCGACTGCCTTGCCTTCCAGGGCCTTTTCCAGGCCTGGGATGATGTTACCTGCGCCTTGCAGGTAGACCAGCGGCGCGCCGCCGGCTGAGCTGTCGATGACCTCACCAGCGTCGTTGGTCAGGGTATAGTCGATGGAGACAGCCTTGTTAGCGGCGATCGTCATGGGGCGAGACCTTTTGCATAAGAATGAAGAACGGACAAGTCTAAACAAGGATTTGCCCGAAAGCGAACAGAACCCGGACAGACGGGGCCGACCAACGGTCTCGACGATCACCGGATTCCACCAGGATGACGACCGGCACTGGGTTGCCGAGCTGTCCTGCGGCCACACCCAGCACCTGCGCCACCAGCCGCCGTGGCAGTCGCGCGCCTGGGTCGTCGACCCCGCGCAACGCCTTGAAAAAATAGGCCAACCCTTTGCGTGCGGCTGGTGTGCGCAAGTGCGCGAATAACGATAACCTTGACGCCTGATTCGCGGTAGGCGCCCATGCATAGGGCGCCACCCAAGCCATGCACCTCCAGAGAATTCGCATGCAGACTTTTTTTATCGCGCCCACCGATTTTGGTGTGGGTCTGACCTCCATCAGCCTTGGGCTGGTGCGCACCCTGGAACGGGCCGGCCTTAAAGTCGGCTTCTTCAAACCGATTGCCCAGCCACACCCGGGCGATACCGGTCCGGAGCGCTCCACTGAGCTGGTGGCACGTACCCACGGCCTGAAGCCACCACAACCCCTGGGCCTGGCCCATGTGGAGCGAATGCTCGGCGACGGCCAACTCGATGAGCTGCTTGAAGAAATCATCACCCTGTATCAGCAGGCCGCCGTAGGCAAAGACGTGCTGATCGTCGAAGGCATGGTGCCGACCCGCAGCGCCAGCTACGCCGCGCGGGTCAACCTGCACCTGGCCAAGAGCCTGGATGCGGAAGTGATCCTGGTCTCGGCGCCGGAGAACGAAGTGCTCACCGAGCTTTCTGGCCGGGTGGAATTGCAGGCCCAACTGTTCGGCGGCCCCAAAGACCCGAAAGTATTGGGCGTGATCCTCAACAAAGTGCGCACCGACGAAAGCATGGAGGCATTCTCGGCGCGCCTTAAAGAGCACTCGCCGTTGTTGCGCAGCGGCGATTTCCGCCTGCTTGGCTGTATCCCCTACCAGCCCGAACTCAATGCCCCGCGTACCCGCGATGTGGCCGACCTGATGGGTGCGCAGGTCCTCAACGCCGGCGACTACGAAACCCGGCGCATGACCAAGATCATCATTTGCGCCCGTACCATGCGCAACACCGTAGAGCTGCTCAAGCCCGGCGTCCTGGTGGTCACCCCCGGCGATCGCGACGACATCATCCTCGCCGTCAGCCTGGCCGCGATCAACGGCGTGCCGCTGGCCGGCCTGCTGCTGACCAGCGACACCCTGCCCGACCCGCGCATCATGGATCTGTGCCGCGGCGCCTTCCAGGCCGGGTTGCCAGTGCTGTCGGTGAGCACCGGCTCCTACGACACCGCCAACCAGCTCAATAGCCTCAACAAGGAAATCCCCATCGATGACCGTGAGCGCGCGGAGATCATCACCGACTTCGTCGCCAGCCACCTCGACGCACGCTGGCTGCACCAACGGTGTGGCACGCCCAGGGAGATGCGCCTGTCGCCGGCGGTGTTCCGCTACCAGTTGATCCAACGGGCCCAGGCCGCCAACAAGCGCATCGTGTTGCCCGAGGGCAGCGAGCCGCTGACGGTGCAGGCCGCCGCCATCTGCCAGGCCCGAGGCATTGCCCGCTGCGTGCTGTTGGCCAAACCGGCGGATGTCGAAGCGGTCGCCCGTGCCCAGGGTATCGAGCTACCCGAGGGCCTGGAGATTCTTGACCCGGACCTGATTCGCCAGCGCTATGTCGAGCCGATGGTTGCCTTGCGCAAGACCAAGAGCCTCAACGCCCCCATGGCCGAGCAACAGCTGGAAGACACAGTGGTGATCGCCACCATGATGCTCGCCCTGGACGAAGTGGACGGCCTGGTCTCCGGGGTTGTTCACTCCACCGCCAATACCATTCGCCCTGCCCTGCAACTGATCAAGACCGCGCCCGGATGCACCCTGGTATCGTCGGTGTTCTTCATGCTGTTCCCCGAGCAGGTGCTGGTGTACGGCGACTGTGTGATGAACCCACACCCAAGCGCCGCGGAACTGGCGGAAATCGCCTTGCAAAGCGCCGATTCCGCCGCCGCGTTCGGCATCACGCCACGCGTGGCGATGATCAGCTATTCCAGCGGTGATTCGGCCAGCGGCGAGGAAGTGGAAAAAGTCCGCGAAGCCACCCTGCTCGCCCACGAACAGCAAGGCTCGCTGCTGATCGACGGACCGCTGCAATACGACGCCGCCGCCAATGAAAGCGTGGCCCGGCAATTGGCGCCCAATAGCCAGGTGGCGGGCAAGGCCACGGTGTTCGTGTTCCCCGACCTGAACACCGGCAACACCACTTACAAAGCCGTGCAACGCAGCGCCGATTGCGTGAGCCTGGGGCCGATGCTCCAGGGCCTGCGCAAACCGGTCAACGACCTGCCGCGCGGCGCCCAGGTAGACGACATCGTGTACACCATCGCGCTGACTGCGATCCAAGCCGCCAACCGACCTATGGATATCTAAATGCTGGATTTTCTACCTGCCGCCGTACGCGGGGTGATCGCTTCGCTGTTGCTGGCGCTGAACACGATCCTGCTGTGCTCGTTCCTGTTTATTGTCGCGCTGTTCAAGGCACTGCCCTTCGCCAAGCGCTTCAGCGAATGGCTGATGAACCACACCCACGAAGCCTGGGTGACCAACAACAAAGGCTGGATGAACCTGGTGCGCCGCACACGCTGGCACCTGAGCGGCCTTGAAGGCCTGGACTATCAGCATTCGTATCTGGTGACCAGCAACCACCAGAGCTGGGTCGATATCATGGTGCTGCAATACGTGCTCAACCGGCGCATTCGCCCGCTGAAGTTTTTTCTCAAGCAAGAGCTGATCTGGGTGCCGGTGATTGGTCTGGCGTGGTGGGCACTGGGCTTTCCGTTCATGAAGCGCTACACCAAGGCTTATCTTGAGAAGCACCCGGAAAAGAAAGGCAAGGACCTGGAAACCACCCGCAAGACCTGTGCGAAGTTTCGCGACAACCCCGTGGGGATTTTCAACTTTGCCGAAGGCACACGCTTTACGCCGGGCAAGCATGCGCAGCAACAGTCACGGTTTCGCTACCTGCTTAAACCCAAGGCGGGCGGCATTGCGTTTGTGCTGGATGCCATGGGCGAGCAGCTCAAATCATTGGTGAATGTGACCATCCATTACCCTGCCGGGCGCCCAGGCTATTGGGATTTGCTGTGCGGCAATGTGAAGGAGGTGGTGGTGCATTTTGAAGAGGTGCAGATCCCGGCTGAATTCATTGGCAAGAATTATGAGCAGGATGGGGAGTACCGGTTAGCGTTCCAGGGCTGGATCAACCGGTTGTGGGAAGACAAGGATGCGTTGCTGGAGCAGTTGCACAAAGACTTTCCAGCCAGCCGCTGATCAACATGTGGATGCAATTCAATGTGGGAGCTGGCTTGCCTGCGATAGCGGTGGATCAGCTAAGGATAAATAAACTGACAGTCCGCCATCGCAGGCAAGCCAGCTCCCACATTGACCGAGTCCACATTTGAGAATGTGTAAAAAGCCCGCCACCGATCACTCGGTGGCGGGCTTTTTTGTGCGGCAATAAAGCCTAGATCGCGCCGCGCTGACGCAACAACTCCAGCACTTGCTTGACGCTGTCTTCCAGCGACAAGGCCTGGGTATCGATCACCAGGTCGGCATTCAACGGCACGTCGTACGGGAAGGACTCGCCAGGGATGTTATCCCCACCGGCCGCGTACAAACCTTGCGGATCACGCTCGGCACATACCAGCGGCGACGCCTGCACATATACGGTCAACAGGCGATCACTGCCAATCAGCGCCTTGGCCTGTTCACGGCCTTCGGCATCCGGCGCGACAAAAGCCGCCAGGGTCAGCAAACCGGCTTCGTTGAACTGACGCGCCACGTGAGCCGCACGGCGCCAGTTCTCGGTACGCCCGGCACGGTCCTGAGGCAAGCCTTTGTTCAGGTCATGCCGCAGGTTCTGGCCGTCCAGCACGAACACCGCACGCCCCATGTCGAACAGCTTGCGCTCAACCGCATAGGCCAACGTGCTCTTGCCGGCACCCGACAAGCCGCTGAACAACACGGTGGCCGGCTGCTGGCCGAAACGCAGGGCACGTTCTTCAGTGGCCACGTGTGCCAATTTGTCGTGCTGCGCTGCACCGCCCTGGCTGGCCGGTGGCGCGATGATCATGCCCGCGGCCACGGTGCCATTGGTCAGGCGGTCGATGACGATAAAGGCACCGGTGGTGCGATTGCTGTCATAGCCATCCAACGCAATGGCGGCATCAAGGCTGACCTTGACCCGGCCAATTTCGTTGAGCTGCAGCGAACTCGCCGGGCCTTCGGCCAGGGTGTTCACGTCCACACGATGCACGATGCTGGTGATAGAGCCCGGCACGTAGCTGGTAGCGCGCTTGATGTCGTATTTCTTGCCCGGCAGCATCGGCTCTTCAGCCATCCACACGAGCATGGCGTCGAACGCATCGGTCACTTGCGGCACATTGTCGGCATGCACCAACAGGTCGCCACGGGAGATATCGATCTCGTCTTCCATGGTCAGGGTCACGGCCTGGCCTGGGCCGGCGTGCTCCAGCTCACCTTCGAAGGTGACGATGGATTTGACCCGGCTGCGTTTGCGTGACGGCAGCACCACGACTTCGTCGCCTTTGTGCACGATGCCGCTGGCAAGAGTGCCGGCAAAACCACGGAAGTTCAGGTTCGGGCGGTTGACGTACTGCACCGGGAAACGCAGGTCGGTGTAGTTGCGGTCGTTGGCGATCTCGACGGTCTCGAGGATCTCCATCAGCGACTGGCCGGTGTACCAGGGCGAACGCTCGCTCTTGTTCACCACGTTGTCGCCCTTGAGCGCCGACATCGGCACGAAGGCCAGGGTACTTGGCTTGAACGCGATGCCTTCGGCGAACTTCAGGTAATCGGCCTTGATCGACTCGAATACGCTTTGGTCAAAGCCGTTGATGTCCATCTTGTTGACGGCCACCACGATGTGCTTGATGCCCAGCAACGAGGCGATAAAGCTGTGGCGACGGGTCTGGGTCTGCACGCCATAGCGGGCGTCGATCAGGATAATCGCCAGGTCACAGGTGGACGCACCGGTGGCCATGTTGCGGGTGTACTGCTCATGGCCGGGGGTGTCGGCGATGATGAACTTGCGCTTGGCGGTGGAGAAGTAGCGGTAGGCAACATCGATGGTGATGCCCTGCTCACGCTCGGCCTGCAGGCCGTCGACCAGCAAGGCCAGGTCGATGTCATCGCCGGTGGTGCCGGACTTCTTCGAATCGCGGGTGATGGCTTCCAGGTGATCTTCGTAGATCATCTTGGAGTCGTGCAGCAGGCGCCCGATCAGGGTGCTCTTGCCGTCGTCGACGTTGCCGCAGGTCAGGAAGCGCAACATCTCTTTGCGCTCGTGCTGGCCCAGGTAGGCGAGGATGTCCTCGCTGATCAAATCAGATTGATGCGACATGACAGCCCCTTAGAAATAGCCTTGACGTTTTTTATCTTCCATGGAGCCTGCGCCATCGTGGTCGATGACCCGGCCCTGGCGCTCGGAAGTTCGCGTCAGGAGCATTTCCTGAATGATGTCCGTCAGCGTCTCGGCTTCGGACTCCACCGCGCCCGTCAACGGGTAGCAGCCAAGGGTACGGAAACGGACTTTCTTTTTGACGATGCGGGCTTTGTCTTCGTCGGACAGGTGTTCGAGGATGCGGTCGTCGTCGATCATGATCAACGTGCCGTTCTTCTCGATCACTTCGCGCTCGGCGGCGAAGTACAGCGGCACGATCGGGATGCCTTCCAGGTAGATGTACTGCCAGATATCCAACTCGGTCCAGTTGGACAACGGGAACACGCGAATCGACTCGCCCTTGTTGACGTTGCCGTTGTAAACGTTCCACAGCTCCGGACGTTGGTTCTTCGGGTCCCAGCGGTGCTTGCTGTCGCGGAACGAGTACACGCGCTCTTTGGCACGGGACTTCTCTTCATCGCGACGGGCGCCGCCGAACGCTGCATCGAAACCATGCTTGTCCAGGGCTTGCTTGAGGCCCTCGGTCTTCATGATATCGGTGTGCTTGGCGCTGCCGTGGGTGAAGGGGTTGATACCCTGCGCCACGCCATCCGGGTTGACGTGAGTGATCAGGTCCAGGCCAAGCTCTTCGACCATTTTGTCGCGGAACTTGTACATTTCCTGGAATTTCCAGCGCGTGTCGACGTGCATCACTGGGAACGGCAGCTTGCCCGGGAAGAAAGCCTTGCGTGCCAGGTGCAACATCACGGCGGAGTCTTTACCGATCGAGTAGAGCATCACCGGGTTGTCGAACTCGGCGGCGACCTCGCGGATGATGTGGATGCTTTCCGCCTCCAGCTGTTTCAGATGCGTCAGTTTGTCGACCATGGTTACTCACGGAAAAACGATCTTATGGACGGCCAGGCGGGCCGTGTTCGAGCGGGGCATGCTAGCACAGCACCTTCTTCTATTCAGGGCGCCATCTAGATCGAAACGGTATATGAATATACCGACCAGTTTGGCCGCAAATAGACTCAAGTGTGGGAGGGGGCTTGCTCCCGATAGCAGTGTGTCAGTTAGTACATATTTCAATGATCCATCGCCATCGGGAGCAAGCCCCCTCCCACATTCAGTCGCGCTCTAAGGCTCAGATCGGGTTCGGGCAGTCGATAAATAGATGCTCCAGGGCAAAGCGTCGCGCCAGGTAATCGCCCAACGCCTGCACCCCATAGCGCTCGGTGGCGTGATGACCGGCAGCAATGAAGCTGACGTCGTTTTCACGGGCGCTGTGGAAGGTCTGCTCGGATGCCTCGCCGCTCAGGTACAGGTCGACCCCGGCGGCAATCGCCTGGTCGATATAGCCCTGGCCACCTCCGGTGCACCAGCCGACGCGGCGGATCATCTGGCTGCCTTCGACCAACAGCGGTTCGCGCCCCATTGCATCCTGCACACGGCGGGCGAAATCACGCGGTGACAAAGGTTCGGCCAGCGACCCCACCAAGCCGACCACCTTGGGGTTGCTCGGGTCCAACGGGCCTTCGACGGTGATGTCCAGTTGCTTGGCCAGTTGCACGTTATTGCCCACCTCAGGGTGAAGGTCCAATGGCAGGTGATAGGCCAATAGGCTGATGTCGTGCTTGAGCAGGGTTCTCAGGCGGCGCTGCTTCATGCCGGTGATACACGGGCTCTCGCCCTTCCAGAAATAACCATGATGCACCAGCACCAGGTCGGCCCCGGCTTCGACGGCGGCGTCCAGCAGCGCCTGGCTTGCGGTCACACCGCTGACGATGCGCATCACCTGCGGACGGCCCTCGACCTGCAAGCCATTGGGGCAATAATCGGCAATTTTGGCACTGCCAAGGTAGCGGTCGGCTTCCTCGACGAGGGTGGTAAGGGGGACGGCCATAAAAGACTCCTAAATATCCGGTTCGCAGGCATCGCAGCCTCGTATAATGCGCGACATTATGGGCGCTCGCCCGCCCCCTGCAACCTGTCAGGACTTACTTGATGCTCAAGGCACTGCGTTTTTTTGGATGGCCATTGTTGGCTGGCGTGCTGATCGCGATGCTGATTATTCAGCGTTATCCCCAATGGGTGGGCCTGCCTACCCTGGATGTGAACCTGCAACAAGCACCGCAAACCAACACGGTGGTGCAGGGCCCGGTCACCTATGCCGACGCGGTCACCATTGCGGCCCCTGCGGTGGTCAACCTGTACACCACCAAGGTCATCAACAAACCGGCACACCCGCTGTTCGAGGACCCGCAGTTTCGCCGCTACTTCGGTGACAACGGCCCCAAGCAGCGCCGCATGGAGTCGAGCCTGGGTTCCGGGGTAATCATGAGCCCCGAAGGCTACATCCTCACCAATAATCACGTGACTACCGGCGCCGACCAGATCGTGGTCGCCCTGCGTGATGGCCGCGAAACCCTGGCCCGTGTGGTGGGCAGCGACCCGGAAACCGACCTCGCAGTACTGAAAATCGATTTGAAGAACCTGCCATCGATCACCCTCGGTCGCTCCGACGGGTTGCGCGTGGGTGACGTAGCACTGGCGATCGGCAACCCGTTCGGCGTGGGCCAGACGGTCACCATGGGCATCATCAGCGCCACCGGGCGCAACCAGTTGGGCCTTAATAGCTACGAAGATTTCATCCAGACCGACGCAGCCATCAACCCGGGCAATTCCGGCGGTGCGCTGGTGGATGCCAATGGCAACCTGACCGGCATCAACACAGCGATTTTCTCCAAGTCCGGCGGCTCCCAAGGCATCGGTTTTGCGATCCCGGTGAAGCTGGCGATGGAAGTGATGAAGTCGATCATCGAACACGGCCAGGTCATTCGCGGCTGGCTGGGCATCGAAGTGCAACCCTTGACCAAGGAACTGGCCGAGTCGTTTGGCCTGACCGGACGCCCAGGCATCGTGGTCGCCGGGATCTTCCGCGATGGCCCGGCACAGAAAGCCGGCCTGGAGTTGGGCGATGTAATCCTCAGCATCGACGGTGCACCGGCCGGTGATGGCCGCAAGTCGATGAACCAGGTAGCGCGAATCAAACCGACCGACAAGGTGGCGATCCTGGTCATGCGTAACGGCAAGGAGATCAAGCTCTCGGCGGAAATCGGCCTGCGTCCGCCACCGGCGACCGCACCGATAAAAGAAGAGCAATAACCGTCGCGACCCTAGCGCCCGTTCGCGGGCGCTTGTAGGGCGACATTTCTTAGCGATTCATTCTCATTAGGCATGTTATATTGTTTCAATATCGCTATTGGAACGCTCTATCATGCCGTCTCGAAAGTTTGTGCCCTTGGCCGGCCTGGCCTTGGGTTTGCTGCTCGACCCTGCTTACGCCGAAGAAAACACCCTGGAACTGGACACCATCAGCGTAACCTCCGAGGCGTATGAGTCCGCCACAGGCCCGGTCCAAGGCTATCGCGCCACCCGCTCTGCCAGTGCCACCAAAACGGATACCGCCCTTCGCGACATACCGCAATCGATCAGCGTGATCCCCGCCACGGTGCTCAAGGACCTGGGCAGTACCAGCGTGGAGCGCGCCCTGGAATTTGCCGGCGGCGTATCCAAGCAAAACAACTTCGGTGGCCTGACCCTCTACGAATACAGCGTGCGCGGCTTCACCACGTCTGAGTTCTACCAGGACGGTTTCAGCGCCAACCGCGGTTACCCCAGTACGCCGGACGCGGCAAATATCGAACGCATTGAAGTTCTCAAAGGCCCCGCCGCCAGCTTGTATGGGCGTGGCGATCCTGGCGGCACGGTGAACATCGTCACCAAGAAACCCCAGCCCGAAGCGTTCACCACCTTGCAAACCAGTGCTGGTAGTTGGGACCGCTACCGCACTGCGCTGGATGTGAATACGCCGCTGGACAGCGAGGGGCGCGTCTTGTCACGGGTGAATCTGGCGGTTGAAGACAAGCACAGTTTCCGCGATCACGTGGACGCTAAACGAGTGTTCGTCGCGCCGTCGTTCAGTTGGCAGTTGACCCCGGACACTCAGTTGCTGGTCGAAAGCGAATTCGTGCGCCACAGCTCCACCTTCGACCGGGGCATCGTCGCCGATACTGGCATGTCCCATTCCACCTTTCTGGGCGAGCCCAACGACGGCAATATTCGCAACCACAACAACCGCATCCAGGCCGCGTTGGAACACCACCTCAACGACGCCTGGAAGCTGCGCCTGGCCAGCCACTACAAGCAGGGCAGCCTGTGGGGCGATGCGTCGGAAAGCCGTGCGCTGAATGGGGATGGTCACACCGTCAACCGTCGCTACCGTGAACGCTCGACCGGTTGGCATGACAGCATCACCCAGCTGGAACTGCGCGGGCTGTTCGATATCGGCAGCTGGCAGCATGAACTGCTGATCGGCACCGAATACGAGGACTACCGCAAAAAGGAGCGTGTGACGGCGATTGGCGGTGACTACCCTATCGACATCTATAAACCGGTCTATGGCCAGGCCAAACCCAATGGCGCACGCTCCGGCACCGACTTCTTCGAACAGACCAAAAGCCACGCCCTGAACCTGCAAGACCAGATCATCTTCACCGACCGCCTGCGAGGCATGATCGGTGCGCGCTTCGAGCACTTCGAACAGAGCACCGAGAACTTCGCCCGCAACCACGCCAAAAGCCGCCAGACCCACGACGCCCTGACCCAACGCGCCGGCCTGCTCTATCAGCTGACACCGCAAGTCGGGGTATTTGCCAACGCATCCACCTCGTTCAAGCCGAACAGCGGCCTGGATGCCGGCGGCAAATCCTTCAAGCCAGAAGAAGGCGTGGGCTATGAGGTGGGTATCAAGAGCGAGATGTTTGACGAGCGCCTCAGCGCGACGCTCGCGGCCTTCCATATCGAAAAGGAAAACGTCCTCACCCTGGACCCGGCGACCAACACCGACCGCGCCATTGGCAAGGCGCGCAGCCAGGGGTTTGACCTGCAGGTGACCGGGCAAGTGACCGACGCCATACGCGTGATTGGCGCCCTGGCCTACATCGACGCCGAAGTGACCAAGGGCGACAAAGCCATCCCCACGGGCAGTCGCATTCTCGGGGTCGCCAAGCGCAGCGGCAGTCTGTTGGGCGTTTATGAATTCCAGGATGGGGCGTTGCGCGGTTCAGACCTGGGGGCGGCGTTTACTTATGTGGGTGACCGTTCCGGCGAGGCGGGCACAGGCTTCGAACTGCCGGCCTACCACACCGTGGATTTACTGGCCCACTACAAGGCCACGAAGAATGTCACCGTGGGGCTGAACCTGAATAACCTGTTCGATGAGAAGTACTACGAGCGCTCCTACAGCCGCTATTGGACCAACCCCGGTGAACCGCGCAACCTCACCGTCAGCCTGACCCTCAATCTCTGACGAGCATGGAACTGAATGTGGGAGGGGGCTTGCTCCCGATAGCAGAGTATCAGGCAGTATATCTGTCACTGATCCACCGCCATCGGGAGCAAGCCCCCTCCCACATTTGAGTCACCGCAAGGCTTGACTACAAGGCAACGGGCGCTCGTTCGCACAGGGTATTGAGCGCCGCCGCCCATTGCGGGTCATCATTCAAGCACGGCACCAACACCAACTCCTCGCCCCCCGCCTCGCGGAACTGCTCCCGCCCGCGATCACCAATTTCTTCCAAGGTCTCGATGCAGTCGGCGACAAACGCCGGGCACATCACCAGCAGCTTCTTCACGCCCTGCTGGGCCAGCGCCTCCAGGCGGGCCTCGGTGTAGGGCTCGATCCACTTGGCCCGGCCAAGGCGCGATTGAAACGCCACCGACCACTTGCCATCGGGCAAACCGGCACGCGCGGCAAAATCCCGGGCGACGCTGAAGCATTGGGCGCGATAGCAGGTGGCGAGCACCTCTGGCGATGCGTTCTTGCAGCAGTCGGCACCCTTGAAGCAATGCCCGCCGGTAGGGTCGAGCTTTTTCAGATGGCGCTCGGGCAGACCATGGAAACTGAGCAGCAAGTGATCGAAATCCTGCTCCAGGTAAGTGCGTGCGCTGGTTACCAGAGCATCGAGGTACTCGGGCTGGTCGTAAAAAGGCTGCAGGATCGAAAACTGGATAGCGAGTTTCTTGTCGCGCACCACGCGCCTGGCTTCTTCTATCACCGTGGTCACGGTGCTGTCGGCAAATTGCGGATACAGCGGCGCCAGTGTCACCTTGCCGATACCCTGGGCGGCCAGCCGTGTCAGGGCGGTTTCCAGCGACGGCTCGCCATAACGCATTGCCAGTTCCACAGGGCCGTGGGTCCACTGCGCAGTCATCTGCTGTTGCAGACGACGGCTCAAGACCACCAACGGCGAGCCCTCATCCCACCAGATCGACGCATAAGCATGGGCAGACTGCTCAGGGCGCTTGATCAGGATCAGCGACACCAGCAAACGCCGCACCGGCCATGGCAGGTCGATCACATAAGGGTCCATCAGGAACTGATTGAGGTAGCTGCGCACATCAGCCACCGAAGTGGACTTTGGCGAACCCAGGTTGACCAGTAACAACGCGTGATCGGTCATGCAACATCCTATCTTTAGAGGCGGCTGGACAGGTCGTCCAGAGCCGCACGCAACTCAGTGAACTGGAAAGTGAAACCCGCCGCCAGCAGCCGTTCAGGCAAGGCCTTCTGCCCGCCCAGCAACAAACCAGACAATTCGCCCAGGCCAACCTTCAGTGCAAACGCCGGCATCGGCATGAACGCCGGGCGGTGCAACACCTGGCCGAGGGTCTTGGCAAACTCGCGATTACGCACCGGGTGTGGCGCGCAGGCATTATAAGGACCGCTGGCGTCAGTCTTGTGCAGAAGAAAATCAATCAGGGCGATTTGATCCTTGATATGCACCCATGGCATCCACTGCCGACCGTTACCGATCGGCCCGCCCAGCGCCAGTTTGAAGGGCAGCAACAGGCGCGACAAAAAGCCGCCCTGCGCCGACAGCACCAGGCCGGTGCGCACCAGCACCACGCGAACGCCCAGGGCTTCGGCACGTTGGGCGGTTTCTTCCCAGGCAATACACAACTGGCTGGGGAAATCGTCCAGCACTGGCCCGCTGGCTTCGGTCAATTCGCGCTCGCCGCCGTCGCCATACCAGCCCACTGCGGAGCCGGAGATCAGTACCGCCGGTTTCTGCTCCAGGCTGTCGATCCAGGCCAGCAGGGTTTCGGTGAGGTTGATGCGGCTGCTCCACAGCAATGCCTTGCGCTTGTGGGTCCAGGGCCGGTCAGCGATGGGTGCACCCGCAAGGTTGACCACCGCGTCCACCGCGCCAATCACCTCTTGCAGGCGAGCCACCCCAAGCACCTGTGCGCCGCAGACCCTGGCGACCGTTTCCGGTTGCCGGCTCCACACCGTCAGGCGATGACCCTGGGCGAGCCAGTGTTGGCAAAGTTGACGGCCAATCAGGCCGGTACCGCCGGTCAGCAAAATATGCATGGGACTCTCCTCATGTAACGTTCGCCGCCGCTCACTGGTCTATTTTATAAGCAGGGATCAATTTGATAATCGAGCGTGACGCGCGTTCAAGCCTGAGCTTAACCATAGGTCACGCCACACAATCAGGCACGCCAAAACTTATACCAAAAAACAATATTGTACAGCTATTGGTGTCGGCGTAGTCTGTACCCAACGGTAAAACGAGGCCTCCCATGACTGTCCCCATCGCGATCATCGGCACCGGCATAGCCGGTCTCTCCGCCGCCCGAGCGTTGAAAGACGCGGGCCACACCGTACAACTCTTCGATAAAAGCCGCGGCAGCGGTGGCCGCATGTCCAGCAAGCGCAGCGATGCCGGCGCGCTGGACATGGGCGCGCAATACTTCACCGCCCGCGACCGGCGCTTCGTCAACGAAGTGCAGCGCTGGCAAAGCAATGGCTGGGCCGAACAGTGGAAGCCCCAGCTGTACAACTTCAAGTCCGGCCAACTGACGCCTTCCCCCGATGAACAGATCCGCTGGGTCGGTACACCGCGCATGAGCGCGATCACCCGCGCACTGCTCGATGACCTGCCGGTGGAGTTCGGTTGCCGCATCACCGAGGTGTTCCAGGGCACACAGCACTGGAACCTGCTCGACGCCGACGGTGAGAGTCACGGCCCCTTCAGCCATGTGATCATCGCCACACCGGCCCCTCAGGCCACTGCCCTGCTGGCCGCTGCCCCCAAGCTGGCAAGTGCCGCCGCCGGGGTGAAAATGGACCCGACCTGGGCCATTGCGCTGGCCTTCGACAAGCCCCTGGATACACCGATGGAGGGCTGCTTCGTGCAAGACAGCCCCCTTGACTGGCTGGCGCGCAACCGCAGCAAACCCGGGCGCGACACCACCCTCGACACCTGGGTGCTGCACGCCACCAGCGCCTGGAGCAAGGCGCACCTGGACCTGCCCAAGGAAGCGGTAATCGAGCACTTGCACGGCGCCTTCGCCGAACTGCTGCACAGCGCCATGCCCGCGCCGTCATTCAGCCTGGCACACCGCTGGCTCTACGCTCGCCCGTCGGGCAGCCATGAGTTCGGCGTACTGGCCGATGCCGACCTGGGCCTGTTCGTCTGCGGCGATTGGTGCCTTTCGGGCCGGGTGGAAGGCGCCTGGCTCAGTGGTCAGGAAGCGGCACGACGCTTGATCGCACACCTGCAATGAACCGCCTCAACCCCAGCAAGCTGCTGCTGTCGAAATGGACGGCAGCACAGCCACGCAACAAGGAAAAACACTTTTTGGTCACCGAGTTGTTTCGTGATGACGAAGGCACGGTGCTGGAAATCGAGCTGCAAGCGGTGCTGACCCAGCGTGCCGAACGCCTGCCATGGCAGACCCTGCAAAACGCCGAGTGCTGGAAAATCGGCTGGAAGTAACGCTGCAAAAAACCTATACAAACTATTTGACTTGTACAACATCGAATCTATGATGAGACGTAGTTGTACAAACTTTATAAGTTGTACAGGATTATTGCAGAGGTTTTGGGTATGTCGAGTAGTACAAAACCGAAGATCGCCATCAGCGCCTGCCTCCTTGGCGAGAACGTGCGCTTTAACGGTGGGCATAAACAGTCGCTGCTGTGCACCCAGACACTCAGCGACTACTTCGACTTCGTGCCGTTGTGCCCGGAAGTTGCCATCGGCATGGGCATCCCCCGCGAGCCAATCCGGCTGGTAGGCGACCCTGCGCAGCCGCAAGCCGTTGGCACGGTAAACCGTGAACTCAACGTCACGCAGCCACTGCACGACTACGGCCAGCAAATGGCCCAGGCACACACCGACCTGTGCGGTTATATCTTCATGCAGAAGTCGCCATCGTGCGGCCTGGAGCGGGTCAAGGTGTACCGCGCCAACGGCACGCCCGTTGACGGTGGCGGCCGCGGCATTTACGCCCAGGCGTTTTGTGCGCGCCACCCTAACCTGCCGGTAGAAGAAGACGGCCGGCTGAACGACCCTGTGTTGCGGGAAAATTTCCTGACCCGCGTATTCGTGTATGCCAGCTGGCAACAACTGCTGGCCGAGGGGCTCACCCGCCACGGCTTGCTGACGTTTCACTCGCGCTACAAGTACCTGCTGATGGCCCACAGCCCGGCGCATTACAAAAGCCTGGGCCATTTGCTCGGCAGCATGGGCAAGGACGTCGATCTCCAGGCTCTGGCCCACGGCTACTTCGGCGAGCTGATGACGGGCCTGAAGAAGTGCGCCACCCGCGGCACACACAGCAATGTGCTGCAACACATCAGCGGCTACCTCAAGCAGGTCATCAGCGCCGATGACAAACAGGAAATGCAAACCGTGATCGGCCAGTACCGTCAAGGCATCGTGCCGCTGGTAGTGCCACTCACCCTGCTCAAGCATCACTTTCGCCAACATCCGGACCGTTACATCGCACAGCAGGCCTACCTGCAACCGCACCCGGAAAACCTCAGCCTGCGTAATGCGATATAACCCATGAAAGCTGCCCTGCTTGACGAACCCGGCGAAGACATTGCCCTGGCCATTGAAAACGGCTGGTTGCCAATCCGCGAAGTGGCGCGCCAGACCGGCGTCAACGCCGTGACCCTGCGCGCCTGGGAGCGCCGCTACGGCCTAATCGTGCCCCAGCGCACGCCCAAGGGGCACCGGCTGTTCAGTGCCGAACATGTACAACGCATCCACGCCATCCTCACCTGGCTCAATCGAGGCGTGCCGGTCAGTCAGGTCAAAGGCTTGATCGACTCAGCCCAGGCCAGCCCCGCGCCCATGGAAAACGAGTGGCACGCCCTGCGCCAGCATTTGGTGGATGCCATCAGCGAACTGGCCGAACGCCGGGTCGATGACGCCTTCAACCAGGCCATGGCGCTCTACCCGCCACGCACCTTGTGCGAGCAATTGATGCTGCCGCTGCTCAAGGAGCTGGAACAACGGTGGCAGGGCCAGTTCGGCGCGCAGATGGAGCGGGCGTTTTTCCTGTCGTGGCTGCGCAGCAAGTTCGGCGCGCGGATTTATCACAACAATCGCCAACTCCACGGCGCGCCGCTGCTGCTGGTCAACCATTCCGACTTACCGCTGGAACCGCACCTGTGGCTCAGCGCCTGGCTGGCGAGCAGCGCCGACTGCCCGGTGGAAGTATTCGATTGGCCGCTGCCTGCCGGCGAACTGGCCCTGGCGGTGGAACACCTGCAACCACGCGCCGTGCTGTTGTATTCGAGCAAGACCCTCCATTTGTCGACACTGACAAAACTATTGGGCGACGTCAGTTGCCCAATAGTGATTGCCGGCCCGACGGTGCGCATTCACAACGCCGAGTTGTCCGTACTCACCCGCGACATCCCTGAGTTGTTCATGGCGCAAGACCCGTTGTCGGCCCACCAATTATTGATCCAGCGTGGAATCGTCTAAATGCATCTGATCTGGCTGCGCACCGACTTGCGCCTGCACGACAACACGGCCCTTGCTGCTGCGTGCCAGCGTGGCCCCGTCGCGGCCATTTACCTGATCACTCCCCAGCAGTGGCTGGCCCACGATGACGCGCCGTGCAAAATCGATTTCTGGCTGCGCAACCTGCAGCACTTGAGCCAGGCGCTGGGCGAACTGAACATCCCTTTATTGATCCGCTACGCCGCGACCTGGGACCAGGCGCCCGCTGCACTGAGCGAACTGTGCCGGGAACTGTCGGTGGAGTCTGTGCACGTCAACGAGGAATACGGCATCCACGAGAGCCAGCGTGATGCTGGCGTGGCAGAGACGCTGCAAACGCAGGGAATCACGTTTCACAGCTACCTGGACCAACTGTTTTTCCAACCCGGTAGCGTACTGACCAAGACCGGCACCTATTTCCAAGTGTTCAGCCAGTTTCGCAAGGTTTGCTACAACCGCCTGCACAGCGCCCTGCCGCGCCAGGTGGCAACGCCGAAAGCTCAGGCCAGGCTCGACGTGAGAAGCGATCCGGTGCCGACCACGGTCGACGGTTTCGAGTCGCCCAGCGAAACTTTGCGCGCCCTGTGGCCAGCCGGTGAAGACGAGGCGCGCCGCCGCCTCGACGCCTTCACCGACGAGCAGATCAGCTATTACAAGGACGAGCGCGACTTCCCAGCCAAACCCGGTACCAGCCAGCTTTCGGCCTACCTCGCCGCCGGTGTGGTTTCGCCGCGCCAGTGCTTGCACGCTGCGCTGCAAACCAATCAGGGCGAGTTCGAAAGCGGCGACATCGGCGCCATCACCTGGATCAACGAGCTGCTATGGCGCGAGTTCTATAAACACATTCTGGTCGGCTACCCACGGGTGTCCCGCCACCGCGCCTTTCGCCCGGAAACCGAAGCGCTGGCGTGGCGCAATGCCCCCGAAGACCTCGCGGCCTGGCAACAGGCGCGCACGGGTTTGCCGATCATCGACGCGGCCATGCGCCAATTGCTGGAAACCGGCTGGATGCACAACCGCCTGCGCATGGTGGTGGCGATGTTCCTGACCAAGAACCTGCTGATCGACTGGCGCGAAGGCGAGCGCTTTTTTATGCGCCACCTGATCGACGGCGACCTGGCGGCCAATAATGGCGGTTGGCAGTGGAGCTCATCGACCGGTACCGACTCGGCACCGTACTTCCGGATTTTCAGCCCGTTGAGCCAATCGGAAAAATTCGACGGCGACGGCATTTTCATCAAGCGCTGGCTGCCGGAACTGGCCACGCTGAATAAAAAAGAAGTGCATAACCCGGCAGCGGCTGGCGGTTTGTTTGGCGTGGCGGATTACCCCTGCGCCATCGTCGACCTCAAAGCCTCTCGGGAACGCGCATTGGCTGCCTTTCGCCGCCTGCCTTCACGTCAGGAGATGGCCGATCATGAGTGACTTCCTGCGCCGCTTCGCCGAAGCCTTCACTACGCTGGACAAGCACAACCTGCACCTGCTTGGCAGTTTGTACAGTGATGACATTGTATTTGCCGACCCGCTGCATGAAGTCCATGGGCTGCCCGAACTGCAGCGTTATTTCGCTCAGCTATACAGCAACGTCAGCCAACTGGATTTCGAGTTTCAGGGTATCGACCAGACGGCCGAAGGCGAAGGCTACCTGCGCTGGATCATGAGTTTTCGTCATCCGCGCCTGGCCGCAGGCAAGATGATCCGGGTAGAGGGCTGTTCCCACTTGATGTGGCGCGACAAGGTCTACCGGCATCGCGATTACTTCGATGCGGGCGCACTGCTTTATGAACATGTGCCGATTCTCGGCCGCGTCATCAGTTGGCTGAAAAGGAGAATGGGATGAGCCTTGCATCGCCCCGCCGTTATTGGCTGACCGGCGCCAGCAGTGGCATCGGCGCCGCATTGGCCGTAGAGCTGCTCAACAGTGGCGCCCATGTGGCCCTCAGTTCCCGCACCAAAGGCCCGCTGGAAGCACTCGCCCATCGTTATCCAGGGCAAGTGCTGGTGGTGGCCGGCGACCTGACCGACAGCCAGACCGTGCGCGAGATCGGTGAACACATCGCCCAGGTCTGGGGTGAGTTGGACACGGTGATCCTCAATGCCGGCACCTGTGAATATGTCGACGCCCGGCAATTTGACGCTTCGATCATCGAACATGTGGTGCGTACCAATCTGTTGGCCAGCAGTTATTGCATCGAGGCCGCGCTGCCGCTGTTGCGCGCGGGGCGTACCCCGCATCTGGTGGGCGTGGCCAGCGCGGTGACTTACCTGCCGATGCCACGCGCCGAAGCCTATGGCGCATCCAAGGCCGGCCTGCGTTACCTGTTCGAGTCCCTGCGCATCAGCCTGTCACCGGAAAACATCGACGTCACCGTGATCAGCCCAGGCTTTGTTGACACACCGCTGACCGAACGCAATGACTTCCCGATGCCCCTGAGCTGGTCCGCCGACAAGGCGGCGCGGCACATCTTTGCGAAACTGGAGAAACGCCCGCTGGAAATTGCCTTCCCGGCCATGTTCATTGCCACCCTGTGGCCGCTGTCGAAGTTGCCTAACCGCGCGCAATTGATCATCGGCAAGCGCATGTTGCGCAGCCCGCCACCGAAAAAGGACATTCCGTGAAGATCGCCATTGTCGGCAGCGGTATCGCCGGGCTGACCAGCGCCTACCTGCTCAGCCGCCGCCACGACATCACGGTGTTCGAAGCGGGCGACCGCATCGGCGGGCACACGCACACAGTCCACGTTACCGTAGAGGGCGAACGCTATGCCGTGGACACCGGCTTTATTGTGTTCAACGACTGGACCTACCCCAACTTCATCCAGTTGCTGGGCCAGATCGGCGTGACGTTCAAACCCACCGAAATGAGCTTTTCGGTGTGTGACCAAAGCAGCGGGTTCGAGTACAACGGCAACAACCTCAACAGCTTGTTTGCCCAACGCCGCAATATTCTGTCGCCCGGGTTCTGGGGCATGTTGCGCGATATCCTGCGCTTCAACCGCCAGGCGCCTTTGGACCTGCAAGAGCAGCGTATCAGTGCCGAGATGACCCTCGGTGACTACCTCGCAGCCGGCGGTTACGGCCAAAGGTTTATCCGCCACTACATCGTGCCAATGGGGGCTGCGATATGGTCAATGTCCCTTTCGGACATGCTCGGTTTCCCACTGCAATTCTTCGTGCGCTTCTTCAAGAACCACGGCTTGTTGTCGGTCAACAACCGGCCGCAATGGTGCGTGATCGAAGGCGGTTCAAGCAGCTACATCGAACCGCTGACCCGCAGTTTTCGCGAGCGTGTGCGCCTCGGTTGCCCTGTGCATAAAGTGCAACGCACCGACAATGGCGTGGTTATCCACAGCCCGTACGGCAGCGAAACCTTCGACCGGGTGGTATTGGCCTGCCACAGTGATCAGGCCCTGGCATTGCTTGACGACCCGAGCCAGGCCGAACAAGAGATCCTCGGCGCCCTACCCTACGCCGACAACGACGTAGTGCTGCACACCGACACGCGCTTGCTGCCTGACCGCGAGCTGGCCTGGGCCAGTTGGAATTACCGGCTGACCGGCCACTCGCAGAATCAGGCCGCCGTCACCTACGACATGAACATCCTGCAGGGCATCGACAGCGACACCACGTTTTGTGTCAGCCTCAACCAGACGCAAGTGATCAACCCGTTGAAGATCCTCGCGCGCTACACCTACGCCCATCCGCAGTACAGCCTGGCCGCCGTGGCCGCTCAAGCACGCTGGGAAGAATTGCACGGCACCCGCAACACCTTCTACTGCGGCGCGTACTGGGCCAACGGCTTCCACGAAGACGGCGTGGTCAGTGCCCTGCGCGTGGCCCAGGCGTTCGGGGAAAGCCTGTGAACAGCGCCCTGTACAGCGGCTGGATCGCCCATCGCCGGTTTACGCCCAGGGCCCACGCTTTTCGCTACCGCATCGGCCTGCTGTATCTGGACCTCAGCGAACAGGATGCAGTACTCGGGCTTTCACCCCTGGCCGGCACTGGTCGCCTGGCGCCTTTCGGCTTTCGCCAGCAGGATTACCTGCGTGAACTCACGCGCCACGGCATGAGTTTGAGCGATGCCGTGCGCCACGAAGTCGGCAAAGCTCTGGGGCGAACACCCCAGGGCGCTATCTGCCTGCTGACCCAGGCCCGCAGTTGGGGCCTGGCGTTTAACCCGGTGAGTTTCTTCTACTGCTTCGAGGCCGACGGGCAGTTGGCCGCGATTCTGTGTGAAGTGACCAACACGCCATGGCGCGAGCGCTATCACTACGTGCTGCCGGCCCAGCCCCTCGACGCCGATGAGCATCAGCACTTCGCCGTGGCCAAAGGGTTCCATGTGTCGCCCTTCTTACCGCGCGACCTGGAATATCGCATGAGTTTCAGCCCTCCATCTGCCCGGCTCGGCGTGCACATGGCCGACTGGCAGGGCACGCAAAAGGTTTTCGACGCCACCTTGAGCCTGGAAAAACACTCACTCAGCCGCGCAAGCCTGCATCAATATTTGTGGCGTTTCCCCTGGATGACCGCCAAGACCTGCCTGGCAATCTACTGGCAAGCCTTGCGCCTGCTGCTCAAGCGCACACCGATTTTTTCCCACCGGGCCGCCGATGGCGCCTCTCGCACCGCCGTCGGGTACACCAAGGATCGCCGCCATGAAACACCCTAGTTTATCGGTCAAGGCTAACCGCCTGAACGTCAATGGCATGACCGCTGCGCTGTTGCGCAAGGCGGTGCTGCGCCAGCTCAGCCAACTGCGTCACGGCCAGTTGGTGGTGATCGAAGACGGCGAGCGACAAGTGTTCGGCGCACGGGAAGCGCACCTGTTAGGCGAAATTCAGATTCTCGACTCGGCGGTATGGGGCCTGGTGGCCGCCAATGGTTCGATCGGCGCCGGCGAGGCATTTATCCATGGTTACTGGACCAGTCCCGACCTCACCGCCGTGGTCCGGGTGATGGTCAGCAACCTGGAAGTACTCGACGCCATGGAAGGTGGCCTGGCACGCATGGCCCGCCCGTTCACCCAAGGCCTGCACTGGCTCAACCGCAACACACGCAAGGGCTCGCAGAAAAACATCGCCGCCCATTACGACCTGGGCAACGACCTGTTCGAAGAGTTTCTCGACCCGACCATGATGTACTCGGCGGGGCAGTTTTTGACACCCGATGACAGCCTGGAACAAGCGCAACTGAACAAGCTGGAGCGCATCTGCCAGAAACTGGCGCTCAAGCCCAGCGACCATCTGCTGGAAATCGGCACCGGCTGGGGCAGCATGGCGTTGTATGCGGCGCAGCATTACGGCTGCAAGGTCACCACCACGACCCTGTCCAAGGAGCAATTCGCCTACACCGAAAAACGCATCCAGACGCAAGGCCTGCAAGATCAAGTGACCTTGCTGCTCAGCGATTACCGCGACCTCACCGGCGAGTATGACAAGCTGGTGTCGATCGAGATGATCGAAGCGGTGGGCCATCGGTTCCTGCCGACCTATTTCAAACAATGTGCGCACTTGCTCAAGCCCAACGGCCTGATGCTGCTGCAAGCCATCACCATTCGCGAACAGCGCTTTGAGCAGGCCAAGCGCAGCGTCGACTTCATCCAGCGCTACATTTTCCCCGGTGGCGCCCTGCCCTGTGTACAGAACATGCTGCACATCGTCAGCCGCGACACCGACATGAACCTGCTGCACATGGAGGAATTCGGCCTGCACTACGCCCGTACCCTGCGCCTGTGGCATGAAAACTTCCGCCGCGCCCATGGCCGTCTCATGGAATTGGGCTACGACGAATATTTCCTGCGTTTGTGGGAGTTCTACCTGTGCTATTGCGAAGGCGGGTTTATGGAACGCACCATTGGTACCGCACAACTGCTGCTGGCCAAACCCGCGGCGATCAACCCGCCATTGCTTGGGCGCTTCAGTGCTTAAAACCCTGGCCAATGCCGCGCTGTTCCAATGCGGCTGGTTTGCCTGCGTACTCGGCGGCGACAGCCCATGGCTGCTGGTGGGTTTGGCGGCACTGGGCGTGCATCTGCTGTGGATAAGTTCGCCGGCGGATGACGGCCTGCTCGTGCTCAACGTGACACTGGCGGGCACACTGCTGGACACGCTGTTGCGCACCCTGGGCGTTTTCCACTTCAGCGAGCCCGGGCCGTTGATTCCATTCTGGTTGATCGTACTGTGGGCGCTGCTGGCCACGACCCTGCGCCATTGCCTGGCCTGGAGTGCACGGCCCTGGTGGCTGGCCGGCCTGTTGGGCGCAGTGGGTGGGCCTTTGTCTTATTACGCCGGCAGCCAATTGGCCGGTGTGGGTTTTGGCTACGGCACGGCAGCCACTCTGACCGGTCTGACGCTGTTATGGGCCATGCTGTTCCCCTTGCTGCACGGGCTCGCGCGCAAGCTCGAACACTGACGCTTGTCCGAGCATTCATACACGTTTAACGCACTTGCCTTACACTGCGCGGCTATGACCAACATCCCCCATATCCAAATCACTGAACCGGCCGTCACCTGCTCGACGTGCGCGGCCTGCTGCTGTCAGCTGGAAGTCATGCTGATCACCGACACCGGCGTGCCGCAGCGCTTTATCGATACCGATGAGTGGGGCGGCGAAGTGATGCTGCGCCTGGACGACGGCTGGTGCGCCGCGCTGGACCGGGACACGATGATGTGCACAATTTACGCGCTTCGACCGCTGATTTGCCGGGAGTTTGAGATGGGTGCGCCGGAGTGTCTTGAAGAGCGGGAAGGCATCGCGACGGTCTACCGCTGATCCTGCGATGAGCAAAGATCTAAATGTGGGAGCAGGCTTGCTCGCGAAGGCGGTGGGTCAGTCTATGCATGTGCTAGCTGATACACCGCTTTCGCGAGCAAGCCCGCTCCCACAGGGGGGCTTCGTTGTTGTTGAATTACAACGGCATGGTGTAGTGCAACGAGTAGCTCTCTACCCCATCGTTATTGCTGCTGATGCCGGCGTTGGAATAGTGCGTGGCGCGAATGCCCACTTCATGCCCACCGGTAAACCGCAGGCCGAAACCCAGGCGGTCTTCGAACTGAAAGGCTTGGCCGATGTTGTTGTCTTCCAGCCGGGTACGGGAGAACACCGCCACGCCGATACCGGCTTCGATGTAGGGCTTGACCGACTGGCCGGCAAACTCATACACAAACACCGGCGAGAACGACAGGCTGCTGGCACCTGCCCGGTCATCACCTTCCCAATACGTGTAGGCGCCGCTCCAGTAGCCGGTCAGACGGCCAACATCGCTTTGCATCCAGCTTTTATCCCAATCCGAAGTCAGGCCCAGTCGATAGGTCAACGTCGAATCACTGGTACTCCCCAACCCGAACTCCAGGCCGGCGGCCTGGGCTGAAACAGAGTGTCCCAACACAGCGGCCGCAATCGCAGCCAAACAGAACAAGCGCTTCATAAGAAACATCCTTCCGAACGAAGTTATATAGTTTTAAACAGGCTAACTGGCTATAGAAGCTGACGTAGAGCCGGAAGTTCAGCTTTTATCAGCACCATTTCACGAAATTTTCACGAGCCAAAGCTTCGCACAACTCCGGGATGTTTCCAAAGTGTCGGTAGGATATTTCTTAGGTGGGTCAGATCGCCGCTGGTCCAGAACTGTGCAGTGTCGGGATTGCCAGCTGCCAGCAGGTCGCGCTCATCCAGCAAACGCTTGAGCTGGCGCGCCACGGCGGCGCCGGTGTCGATCAGGATAATGCTGGGGGGCAGCATCTGCGCCAGGAGCGGCTTGAGGAAGGGATAGTGGGTGCAACCCAGGATGATGGTGTCGCAACCGGCGCTGAGCAGTGGCTCGATATAGCCCTGCAACAGTATGTGCAAAGCCGGGCTGTTCAGGTCGCCGGCTTCAATCAGCTCCACCAGGCCCGGACAGGGTTGGGTCACCACTCGTACATCAGTGGCGAAGCGGTCGAGCAAGGCTGCGAATTTGGCGCTTTGCAGCGTGCCGGTGGTGGCCAGCACACCCACCACGCCGCTGCGGGTAGCGGCAGCAGCGGGCTTGACCGCAGGCTCCATGCCGACCAGCGGCCAATCAGGGTAGTCCTGACGCAAATCGGCAACGGCGGCGACCGTTGCGGTGTTACACGCGATAACAAATGCCTTGGCACCGCGCTCGCGGAAAAACTCGGCGACGGTTCGAGAACGCTCAAGGATGAAAGTGGGCGTTTTCTCACCATAGGGGATATGCCCGCAGTCGGCCACATACAGCAGCGATTCATGGGGCAATAACTGCTGGATTTCTTCCAGCACCGTCAGGCCGCCGACGCCGGAGTCGAACACACCGATGGGCGCGCCCTTAACCATGCCGGGTTCCACACACGCTGCAACCCGGGTCGCGCTTGACGCGCAATTCGCGAAAACGCGTGGTCAAGGCGTCGATCAGCAACAGGCGCCCCACCAGCGGCTCACCGAAACCTGCCAGCAGCTTCAAGGCTTCCAGCGCTTGCAGGCTACCGACCAGCCCCACCAACGGCCCGACCACACCTGCTTCGCTGCAGGTCAGTTCGGTGTCGCTGCCGTGCCCGTATAAACAGTGATAGCACGGGCTGTCGGCGCGACGCGGGTCGAACACCGACAATTGCCCCTCAAGGCGAATGGCCGCGCCACTGATCAATGGCTTGCCCGCGACGACGCAGGCCGCATTCACCGCTTCGCGGGTAGAGAAGTTGTCGCTGCAATCGAGCACCACATCCACCGCGCCGATTGCAGAGACCAGCGAGTCAGCATCCAGCGCCACGCGATGGGCGGTCAGGGTGATTTCAGGGTTGAGCGCGTTCAGGCGACGCATGGCCGAATCAACCTTGGTCTGCCCTACGCTGTGGGTGTCATGGATGATCTGACGTTGCAGGTTGGTCAAATCGACCGTGTCAAAATCCGCCAGGTGCAGCTCACCTACACCGGCAGCGGCGAGGTAGAGCGCAACCGGAGCGCCCAGGCCACCGAGGCCGACGATCAACGCGCGGCTCTGTTTCAGGCGCAACTGCCCTTCGATGTCGACATGCTGCAACAGAATCTGCCGGCTATAACGCAACAGCTCCTGATCGGTCAGCACGGTCGGTGCCCCAGGGTGATGCGTTCGTGACCGCCAAGATCGATACGACTGTGTACGCCTTCAAAGCCTTGGCTCAGCAACAAGTCACGCACAGCCAAGGCCTGGTCGTAGCCGTGCTCAAGCAACAGCCAGCCACCGGCATTCAGATGGGCCGGTGATTGATCGATGATCAGGCGCAAATCGTCCAGGCCATCAGGCCCGGCCACCAGGGCGCTCGCCGGCTCAAACCGCACGTCCCCCGCCACCAGGTGCGGATCGTTGTCAGCAATGTAGGGCGGATTACTGATGATCAAGTCGAAGCGATCGCCTTGCAGGGCGCTGAACCAATGGCTGTTCAGCACCGTGGCGTTATTGAGGTGCAGGCGCTGGCGGTTGCGCTCGGCCAGGGCCACCGCTTCGAGCACGCGATCAACGGCGGTGACTTGCCAGGCCGGGCGTTCGCTGGCTAACGCCAAGGCAATGGCGCCACTGCCGGTGCCCAGGTCCAAGACTTTGGCCAGGGTAGCAGGCAGCAGTTCCAGAGCGGCTTCCACCAGCAATTCGGTTTCCGGACGCGGGATCAGCGTGTGCGGTGCGACCTCCAGATCCAGCTTCCAGAAGCCTTGCTGGCCGAGGATATAAGCCACCGGCTCGCCGCTGCGGCGGCGCTGCAGGTAACCGGCAAAGGTCAGGGCGTCTTCGCTGCTGACGATCTTTTCCGGCCAGGTGTGCAGGTAGCTGCGGGACTTGCCCAGGGCGGCGGCCAGCAGCAGTTCCACATCCAGGCGCGCAGTGGGCGAATCGGGCAGGTCGGCCGCGCGCAGCAGGCTGGCTATGATGGTCATTTATTCACCTATCGCGGCCAGTTGATCCGCCTGATATTCGGCGAGCAACGGCTCGATCACCGCATCCACGCCACCAGCGAGAATCTCGTCCAGGGAATAAAGGGTGAGATTGACACGATGGTCGGTTACCCGGCCTTGGGCAAAGTTGTAGGTTCGGATGCGCTCGGAGCGATCGCCCGAGCCCACCAGCAGCTTACGCTCGCTGGCAATCGCGTTGGCGGCGGCGCTGGTTTGCTGGTCGTTCAATTTGGCCGACAGCCAGGACATGGCCCGCGCCCGGTTCTTGTGCTGGGAACGCTCTTCCTGGCATTCCACCACGATGCCCGACGGCAAGTGGGTAATCCGAATCGCCGAGTCGGTCTTGTTGACGTGCTGGCCACCGGCGCCCGACGAGCGGTAGGTGTCGACACGCAAGTCCGCGGGGTTGATCTCGATGGCTTCCTGCTCGTCCGGCTCAGGCAACACCGCCACGGTGCACGCCGAGGTATGGATACGGCCCTGGGACTCAGTCGCAGGGACACGCTGCACACGGTGGGCGCCGGATTCGAACTTCAGCTTGCCGTAGACGTTGTCACCTTCTACCCGAGCAATGACTTCTTTATAGCCACCGTGTTCACCTTCGTTCTCGGACAGGATCTCGACCCGCCAGCCGCGTCGTTCGGCGTAGCGCGAATACATGCGGAACAGGTCGCCGGAGAAAATCGCCGCCTCGTCGCCACCGGTACCGGCGCGGATCTCCAAGAACACGTTACGGCCGTCATTAGGGTCCTTGGGCAGCAACATGCGTTGCAGGTCGCCTTCCAGTTCGGCGAGTTTTTCCTTGGCCTCGCGGACTTCTTCCACGGCCATTTCACGCATGTCCGGGTCATTGTCCTTGAGCAGCGCCTGAGCGCCTTCGAGGTCAGCCTGCACTTTGGTGAGATGTTTGTAGGTGGCTACAATCGGCTCAACTTCGGCGTACTCCTTGGAATAAGCGCGAAACTTGGCCTGATCAGAAATGACCTCGCCGTCGCCGAGCAAGGCGGTCAGTTCTTCGAAACGGTCCTGGAGCACGTCCAGTTTATTGAGCAGTGAAGCTTTCATTGCGGTTTTTTATCCGAAGAGCTGTCTGACGCGCCCTCACCGAGGGCAAAGAGTTCCTGAGCCATGGCCAGCGCATCGAGGCGGCCTTCGGCGGTAAGCTTTTTCAACTGAACGCTGGGTGCATGGAGCAGTTTGTTGGTCAGGCCACGGGCCAATTGCATCAGCACCTCTTCGGCGCTGCTGCCGTTGGCGAGCAGGCGCTGGGCCTTGAGCAACTCTTCATCACGCAGGCGTTCGCCCTGCTGACGATACGCCTTGAGCACATCCACCGCCGCCAATTCACGCAGGCGCACCATGAAATCTTCAGCACCGGTGCTGACCATCTCCTCAGCGGCCTGGGCGGCACCCTGGCGGCTCTTAAGGTTCTCGGCGACCACTTCATGCAGATCGTCGACGCTATAGAGGTAAACGTCGTCCAACTCGCCGACTTCGGGTTCGATATCCCGGGGAACGGCGATATCCACCATGAAGATCGGCTTGTGCTTGCGCAGTTTCAACGCGCTCTCGACCGCACCTTTGCCGAGGATCGGCAACTGACTGGCGGTGGAGCTGATAACGATATCACTGCGTACCAGTTCAGCCGGAATGTCTGACAACAGCACGGCATGGGCACCGAACTGTTCGGCGAGGATACTCGCCCGTTCGAGCGTGCGGTTGGCGACAACGATGCGCTTCACGCCTAAATCGTGCAGGTGCCGGGCTACCAGGGTAATGGTTTCACCGGCACCTATCAGCAGCGCCTGGCTGCGCTGCAAGTCGCTGAAAATCTGCTTGGCCAGGCTGACAGCGGCAAAGGCCACCGACACCGGGTTTTCGCCGATAGCCGTGTCGGTACGCACCTGCTTGGCCGAATTGAAGGTGGCCTGGAACAGGCGCCCCAGCAGCGGGCCGACCGTGCCGGCCTCACGCGCTACGGCATAGGCAGACTTCATCTGGCCAAGAATTTGCGGTTCGCCCAACACCAGCGAGTCGAGACCGGCCGCCACACGCATCATGTGACGAACTGCCGCATCCTCTTCATGCACATAGGCACTGGCGCGCAGGTCATCGAGGCTCAAATGGTGATAATCGGCCAGCCAGCGCAGTACCACATCCGCTGAAAGATGTTCCTGCTCTATATAGAGCTCGCTGCGATTGCAGGTCGAAAGGATCGCAGCTTCGCGGCTGTCGGTGAGCCGGCAGAGCTGCTGCAAGGCCTCAACCAACTGCTCTGGCGTAAACGCCACGCGCTCGCGCACGTCTACGGAGGCAGTCTTGTGGTTAATACCGAGTGCGAGGAAGGCCATTCAATATCGCTGATGATGTCGGGAAGCCGACAATTGTCCTACTTCGAAAGATCCAGAACAACCACCGTCGTCTATTGTCCTAATGCGTTATGCCTATAAAGGCCTCCACTGAGACTCGGTTATGTTTGGCCGAAGGCTTGTGTCATGATGATCCGACCGCAGGTTAGTCGTCCTCTTCCTATATGAATAGATCTTCCGCGTTGCTCCTTGCTTTTGTCTTTCTCAGCGGCTGCCAGGCCATGGCACCCGTGTCGCCGGAGGCTACGCCGCCGGTAGAAGACACCTCCCCCGCCCCTGAAAAGCCCAAGGTTTATTCCTCGTTCAGTGAAGAAACGATCTACAGCCTGCTGACCGCGGAACTGGCCGGCCAGCGTAATCGTTTCGATATTGCGCTGGATAATTACGTGACCCAGGCCATCAACACCCAGGACCCGGGCATTTCCGAGCGGGCGTTTCGCATCGCCGAATACCTGGGCGCCGACCAGGCTGCGCTGGATACGTCGCTGATCTGGGCAAAAAATGCCCCCGATGATCTGGAAGCCCAGCGCGCCGCCGCCGTGCAACTGGCGCGCGCGGGCCGCTATGACGACTCTATGGTCTATATGGAGAAAGTCCTGCAGGGCAAGGGCGACACGCATTTCGACTTCCTGGCACTGTCGGCCGCCGACACCGATCAGGACACCCGCAATGGCCTGATGAAGAGCTTCGACCGCCTGCTGCAAAAGCATCCGAAGAACAGCCAGTTGATTTTCGGCAAAGCCTTGCTGTTGCAACAGGATGACGAAGCCGACGCCGCACTCAAATTGCTTGAGCAGAACCCGCCGGAAGACGGCGAGATCGCGCCGATCCTGCTGCGAGCACGCCTGCTGCAGAACCTCAACCGCGGCAAGGAAGCGATTCCTCTGCTGGAAAAAAGCATCAAGAAATACCCGGACGACAAGCGCCTGCGCCTGACTTATGCGCGAATGCTGGTTGAGCAGGACCGCATGGAAGACGCCAAAGTGCAGTTCGCCAACCTGGTCCAGCAATACCCCGACGACGACGAACTGCGCTATTCGCTGGCCCTGGTGTGCCTGGAAGCCAAAGCCTGGGATGAGGCCAAGGGCTACCTGGAACAGTTGATTGAACGTGACAGCCATGTCGACTCGGCGCACCTGAACCTGGGCCGCATCGCTGAAGAACGCAACGACCCGCAGGCCGCCCTGCTCGAGTACGCCCAGGTCGGCCCCGGCAATGACTACCTGCCCGCCCAGTTGCGCCAGGCCGACATCCTGATGAGCAATGGCCGTACCGACGAAGCGGAAAAACGCCTGGCGGCGGCCCGCGATGCCGAGCCGGACTACGCCATCCAGCTGTACTTGATCCAGGCCGAGACCTTATCGGCCAACAAGCAGGGCGAACGCGCCTGGAAGCTGCTGCAACAAGCTTTGTTGCAGTATCCCGACGATTTGAACCTGCTGTACACCCGCGCCATGCAGGCAGAAAAACGCGATGACCTGGCCCAACTGGAAAAGGACCTGCGCCTGATCATCAAGCGCGACCCGGATAACGCCATGGCACTCAACGCCTTGGGTTATACCTTGTCCGACCGCACCACGCGTTACGCCGAAGCCAAGGTACTGATCGAACAGGCCCATGCGCTCAACCCTGAAGACCCGGCTGTACTCGACAGCCTGGGTTGGGTGAATTACCGCCTGGGCAACCTCGACGAGGCCGAGCGCTTGCTGCGCCAGGCACTGGAGCGGTTTCCCGATCAAGAAGTTGCCGCGCACCTGGGCGAAGTGCTCTGGGCCAAGGGCAAGCAACGCGAAGCACGACAAATCTGGGAAAAATTCCTCAAGGAACAACCCGAAAGCCCAATCCTGCGCGGCACCATCAAGCGCCTGACCGGATCCGAGACCCTTTAAGCTTATGTTCTTGCGCCACATTATCGTTTTCAGTTTTATCGCCCTGCTCGCCGGTTGCGCGGGCGTAGGCACCCGTGAATCCGTTGAAGGCCAGGGCAACCCGGCGCAATGGCAACAACACAAGGATCAGCTCAGCAGCATCGACGGCTGGCAGATCGAGGGCAAGGTCGGGGTTCGCGCGCCGAAAGATTCCGGCAGCGGCACCCTGTTCTGGCTGCAACGCCAGGATTATTACGACATTCGCCTCTCGGGCCCGCTGGGCCGGGGGGCGGCTCGCCTGACGGGCCGGCCGGGGCAGGTGAGCCTGGAAGTGGCCAACCAGGGCCGCTATGAGGCGACCTCCCCGGAGGAACTGCTGGAGCAGCAGATCGGCTGGAAGCTGCCTGTCTCGCATTTGGTCTGGTGGGTGCGCGGTCTTCCGGCGCCCGAGAGCAAAAGTCGCCTGAGCCTCAATGGCGACAGTCGCCTTGCCTCCCTGGAGCAGGACGGCTGGCAGGTGGAGTACCTGAGCTACGTGCAACAGAACGGCTATTGGCTGCCCGAGCGCATCAAGCTGCACGGCACCGACCTTGATGTCACGCTGGTGATCAAGGACTGGCAACCGCGCAAGTTGGGGCAATAACGTGACAGAACGCCTGACCCTGCCCTCGCCTGCGAAACTCAATCTGATGCTGCATATTCTTGGTCGCCGTGAAGATGGCTATCACGAGCTGCAGACCCTCTTTCAGTTCCTCGACTATGGCGATGAGCTGACCTTCGCCGTACGCGACGATGGCGTGATCCAGCTGCACACCGAATTCGAAGGCGTGCCCCACGACAGCAATCTGATCGTGAAGGCGGCGAAAAAACTTCAGCAACAATCCGGCTGCCCGCTCGGGATAGATATCTGGATCGACAAAATCCTGCCCATGGGCGGAGGTATCGGGGGCGGGAGCTCGAATGCTGCAACGACGTTGCTGGGGCTGAACCACTTGTGGCAACTGGGCTGGGACCACGATCGCCTGGCTGTGCTGGGCCTGACGCTGGGCGCGGACGTCCCGGTTTTCGTGCGCGGCCACGCCGCGTTTGCTGAGGGCGTAGGGGAGAAACTTACCCCTGTAGAGCCCGAAGAACCCTGGTATGTCGTGCTTGTGCCGCAAGTATCTGTAAGTACAGCAGAAATTTTTTCAGATCCGTTGTTGACACGTAACTCTTCTCCCATTAAAGTGCGCCCCGTTCCCAAGGGAAACAGTCGAAATGACTGCTTACCGGTTGTAGCAAGGCGTTATCCAGAGGTACGTAACGCTTTGAATTTGTTAGGTAAATTTACCGAAGCAAAATTAACCGGAACTGGAAGTTGTGTGTTTGGGGGCTTCCCAAGCAAAGCTGAAGCTGATAAAGTCTCGGCCCTTCTTACAGAGACCCTTACAGGGTTTGTAGCAAAGGGAAGCAACGTTTCGATGTTGCATCGCAAGCTGCAAAGTCTGCTCTAAAAGGAATCGAGTGTTAGGCACTCGTTGCAACAGATACAGGGGCGTCGCCAAGCGGTAAGGCAGCAGGTTTTGATCCTGCCATGCGTTGGTTCGAATCCAGCCGCCCCTGCCATTTTCTAATACTCATCCAGGTTACCCTCAGCCTCTAGGTACTGCGCGTGTCCAAGATGATGGTCTTTACGGGGAATGCCAACCCCGATCTGGCTCGACGTGTCGTACGTCAGCTGCATATCCCTCTCGGTGACATCTCTGTCGGTAAGTTTTCCGACGGCGAAATTACAGCCGAGATCAATGAAAATGTCCGCGGTAAAGACGTCTTCATTATTCAGCCGACCTGCGCTCCGACCAACGATAACCTGATGGAACTCGTCGTGATGGCTGATGCCTTCCGCCGCTCCTCAGCGACTCGAATCACAGCTGTAATCCCTTACTTTGGTTATGCCCGTCAGGATCGCCGTCCGCGTTCCGCACGTGTGGCTATCAGCGCGAAAGTCGTTGCTGACATGCTGACCGTGGTAGGCATCGACCGTGTTCTCACGGTTGACCTGCACGCTGACCAAATCCAGGGTTTCTTCGATATTCCGGTAGATAACATCTACGGCTCCCCCGTTCTGGTGGATGACATCGAAGACCAGCGCTTTGAAAACCTGATGATCGTGTCCCCGGACATTGGTGGCGTCGTGCGTGCACGGGCCGTTGCCAAATCCCTGGGCGTGGACCTCGGGATCATCGATAAACGCCGTGAAAAAGCCAATCACTCTGAAGTGATGCATATCATCGGTGATGTCGAAGGGCGTACCTGTATTCTGGTTGATGACATGGTCGACACCGCCGGCACCCTGTGCCACGCGGCGAAAGCCCTGAAAGAGCACGGTGCTGCAAAAGTCTTCGCCTACTGCACACACCCTGTGCTGTCGGGCCGAGCGATCGAGAACATCGAGAACTCCATGCTGGACGAACTGGTGGTGACTAACACCATCCCGTTGTCCGCTGCTGCTCAAGCCTGTTCGCGTATCCGTCAACTGGATATCGCACCGGTAGTTGCCGAAGCGGTTCGCCGCATCAGCAATGAAGAATCGATCAGCGCGATGTTCCGTTAAGGGTCAAACCTTCGGAGCACCTCACTGACGAAAAGCGCCCCGCCCCAACATACTGTTGGGGCGGGGCTTTTTTGCCCATATCGCCTTTAGCGCTGGTCGCAAACGCTGGGGCGAATGTGGTTATTTTGGAGATACAACATGAACGATTTTACTCTGAATGCTGAAGTGCGTTCCGACCTGGGGAAAGGTGCGAGCCGCCGCCTGCGTCGTCTCGCAAGCCTGGTTCCAGCTGTAGTTTACGGTGGCGACAAAGCCCCTGAATCCATCAGCATGCTGGCCAAAGAAGTTGCCAAACTGCTCGAAAACGACGCTGCCTACAGCCACGTTATCGAACTGAACGTTGGCGGCAAAAAGCAGAACGTTATCATCAAGGCCCTGCAGCGCCACCCTTCCAAGGGCCACGTACTGCACGCTGACTTCGTACGCGTCGTAGCTGGTCAGAAACTGACCGCTATCGTGCCTGTGCACTTTGTTGGCGAAGAAGCTCCAGTCAAGAAAGGTGGCGTTGTTTCTCACACCACTACCGAGCTGGAAGTAAGCTGCCTGCCGAAAGACCTGCCTGAGTTCATCGAAGTCGACCTGTCGGCTGCTGAAATCGGCACCATCATCCACCTGTCCGACCTCAAGGCCCCTAAAGGCGTTGAGTTCGTTGCACTGGCTCACAACGACGACAAGGCTGTTGCCAACGTCCACGCGCCACGTGTTGTAGCAGAAGATGAAGCCGGCGAAACCGCTGCCGAGTAATACACTCTGCAACGAAGGAGCTTGAGGGAACATCGCGGACCGAAACGTAGCGAGAAAGCGGGCAACAACGCGAAGTTTATCTCTGGATAAGTGAGCTCCTGTCGTCCACTTTCGCCGCACGCTGGTGTAGCGATGTTATCCACAACTCCAAAGGAAGGGCCCCTGTCGTGACTGCCATTAAACTGATCGTTGGCCTGGGAAATCCAGGCGCCGAATACGAACAGACCCGGCATAACGCGGGGGCCCTTTTTGTTGAGCGCATCGCCCACGCCCAAGGCATCAACCTTGTGGCCGATCGCAAATATTTCGGCCTGACCGGGCGCTTTTCGCACCAGGGTCAGGATATTCGTCTACTGATTCCCACCACCTACATGAACCGCAGCGGCCAGGCCGTCGCGGCGCTTGCGGGCTTCTTCCGGATCAAACCCGAAGAAATCCTGGTGGCCCATGACGAACTGGACCTGCCACCCGGCGTTGCCAAGCTCAAGCAAGGCGGCGGACACGGCGGGCACAATGGCCTGCGCGACATCATCGCGCAGCTGGGCAATCAGAATACCTTTTACCGTCTGCGGCTCGGCATTGGCCACCCAGGCGTTGCCAGTATGGTTTCAAATTTCGTCCTGGGTCGTGCGCCACGCGCCGAACAGGAAAAACTCGATGCCAGCATCGATTTTGCCCTCGGCGTGCTGCCGGATATCTTCGCCGGTGAATGGAACCGCGCGATGAAAAACCTGCACAGCCAGAAGGCCTGACTTTTACCCGAGGGGAAACACCATGGGATTCAATTGCGGCATCGTCGGCCTGCCCAACGTCGGCAAATCCACCCTGTTCAACGCCCTGACCAAGTCCGGTATTGCGGCGGAGAACTTCCCCTTCTGCACCATCGAACCCAACAGCGGCATCGTGCCGATGCCGGACCCACGCCTGGAGGCACTGGCAGCGATCGTCAACCCCAAGCGCATCCTGCCGACCACCATGGAATTCGTCGACATCGCGGGCCTGGTCGCTGGCGCATCCAAAGGCGAAGGCCTGGGCAACAAGTTCCTGGCCAACATCCGTGAAACCGATGCCATTGCCCATGTGGTCCGCTGCTTTGAAGACGAGAACGTGATCCACGTCTCCAACAGCGTCGACCCCAAGCGCGACATCGAAATCATTGACCTGGAACTGATCTTCGCCGACCTCGACAGCTGCGAAAAGCAACTGCAGAAAGTCGCGCGTAACGCCAAAGGCGGAGACAAGGACGCAGTGGTCCAGAAAGGCCTGCTGGAGCAGTTGATCGCTCACTTCACCGAAGGCAAGCCGGCACGCAGCCTGATGAAGAGCATGGGCACCGATGAGAAGGCTGTGATCAAGGGCTTCCACCTGCTGACCACCAAGCCTGTGATGTACATCGCCAACGTCGCCGAAGACGGCTTCGAGAACAACCCGCTGCTCGACGTGGTCAAGGCCATTGCCGAGGAAGAAGGCGCCATTGTTGTTCCGGTATGCAACAAGATCGAAGCTGAAATCGCCGAGCTCGATGACGGCGAAGAAAAAGATATGTTTCTTGAGGCCCTGGGCCTTGAAGAGCCTGGCCTGAACCGTGTGATCCGCGCCGGCTACGAGATGCTCAACCTGCAGACCTACTTCACCGCCGGTGTCGAAGAAGTTCGCGCCTGGACCGTCAAGGTTGGCGCTACCGCGCCACAAGCTGCCGGCGTGATCCACACCGACTTCGAAAAGGGCTTCATCCGCGCCGAAGTGATCGCCTACAACGACTTCATTCAGTACAAGGGTGAAGCCGGCACCAAGGAAGCCGGTAAATGGCGCCTGGAAGGCAAGGAATACGTCGTCAAGGATGGCGATGTAATGCACTTCCGTTTTAACGTGTAAGTACAACCCGCGGTATTGACTGCGGGACCAGAAAAAGCCGATGCATTGCATCGGCTTTTTTGTGGGCGAGCGCTTATGAAAAAAGACTGTATCCCCAAAAAAAACAGACTCTCAGAATATTCCTACTTACCAATCGACCGATTAACCCCGCACTTATTCCTGCGTCCAACAAGCCTTAACTTACCATCATTTTCCTACATCACTCCTCCGCTTAAACCTCTCTACACCGAGTGACAACTTTTATAATCTACGCTCTACTGAAATGGCGCTTGCACACCGTATTTGCAACAGTGAAGTAATAGCGAACAGGGAGTATCAATTCATGTCGACCTACGTCCAGAAGGATAATAAAACAGACGTTTCACTCATCGAAGGTCCGGAAATTGAAACCACGCTTAACAACACTGCCGCGCTCAACGTTGACATTCTGTTGCTGGGAGAAACCGGCACCGGAAAAGACACTCTTGCACAGCGGATTCATCGTTTATCGGGGCGACGCGGTAATTTTGTTGCCGTGAACTGTGCGGCAATCCCAGAAAGCCTCGCGGAAAGCCAGTTGTTCGGTGTCAACAGCGGGGCTTATACCGGGGCAATACAATCAAGGGCTGGATTCGTCGAAGCAGCCCACCTGGGTACCCTATACCTGGATGAGATCGACAGCATGCCCCTGAATCTGCAAGCCAAGCTCCTGCGCGTGCTGGAGTGCCGTGGGGTGGAACGCCTGGGCTCGACTCGGCTGATCTCCGTGGACATGCGCGTCATCGCATCAGCCCAGCAGTCGCTGCAAATCATGGTCGAACAAGGCGCCTTCAGGCGTGACCTCTACTTTCGTTTGAATGTGGTCAACATCGAGCTCCCCGCCCTGCGAGATCGGCGCGAACGCATCATCCCGTTGTTTCTGGAAATGGTTCAGGAAGAAGCGGAGCAGTTCAAATGCAGTGCCCCATCGCCTCCTGACAGCCTGCTGCATCAACTGCTCTGTCACTCCTGGCTGGGTAATGTGCGCGAACTACGTTCGACGGCGAAACGGTTCGTCTTGGGCCTCCCGCCGCTCTCAACTCCCGCATGCAGACAGCAACCACTTCAGACGGACCTGAAGACACGCCTCCAACAAATTGAAAAAGCATTGATTGAAGAATCCATGTACCGCCACCACCACTGTGTAGATACCGTAGCAATTGAACTGGGGGTCGCTAAGCGCACGCTGTATTACAGGATGAAACACTTGAAGATATCACTGGCATAAGCTCAATCATTCCTCTCACAGCTAACAAGTAGGCCATAAAAACCCTGTATCGCCAAAGACCTGATCAAACAACCACTCAAGAAAACAATTAGTTACATCGCGACCTGGAAACATCTGGAACGCATTACTAATACGGGCCACACAGTTGTTGCCAGAAGCAAATCTCTGTAACACGTAGATGCTGCCGTGATTTGACCGATGGAAAAATAAAGACCCAAAAAACCCATAGTAGGATTTCTATATGAATGTTGGCGCAGGAAGTGGTACAGGCTCTATACCGCAGACATATTCAGGGAGTATGGATGGAGTTGGAGGCGCGAACGAGGGCTCAGCCGAAGCTATCTTCGAGAAAATGAAGGCTGATGCAATAAAAAATGGCTGGAAGAGTGCTGAAGTAAAAAATATTCAAGCACTGATCCGGTCGGGCTCAGGCCAATAATCGCGAGGTGATCGATTACCTTTCAGGCTTTGCAGCCCGAAAGGTAATCATCCAACCGGCCCGACAGACCATTTTAGTGCTCTAGAGCCGCTGTCCACCCTGAATGAGTAGACACTCCATGCAAATAATAAACGACCGCTTTTCACAGAAAAGCAGCAATACCGAACACGACCGTAAGCCACAGGAACAATCGGCAGGCGGTACGGACGTCAGTTTTTTCACGTCACTGTTCGAAGGTTCCCATCCCACAAGCACAATCTCTGCCAAGCCTGAAGGCTCACTCCTTTTGACAGAAGCATCAAAGCACCTGAGCAACTCAAGAGATGGCTTCGCAAAAATAATCCGCTCAACCAAAAAGGGGATTGATGTTGAGGCCATAGGAAATTACCCACGCGAGTTACATAACGCGCAACTTACAACACAATTGATGGTGAAATGTCTTGCCAAGACAACGCAGTGCATTGACAAGATCAGCAACATGCAGTCTTGAGCATGAATAACTCTCTGCTTGTCGCTTTAGTTTTGAGTATGACTTTTATATTGAGCGGATGTGGTGACCGGGTAGAACTGCATCGCCAACTGTCCGAACAAGAAGCCAATGAGGTTGTAGCCGAATTGGCTGATAAACATATTCGTGCGCAAAAGGTACCGGCCAAAGACGGGGTCGTCGTAACGGTTAATACAAGCGACATCGGGCGCGCCGTACGTACCTTGGAAGCCGCCGGCCTTCCCCGGCTCGCCCGGACCACTATGGGGGATACCTTTCGCAAGGAAGGGGTAATTTCCACCCCTCTGGAAGAGCGTGCCCGCTACATCTATGCCTTATCTCAAGAGCTTGAAACCACGTTATCCAAGATCGACGGTGTGATCGTCGCACGTGTGCATGTGGTATTGCCTGAACGCATAGCGCCAGGAGAGCCGGTCCAACCCGCATCCGCTTCCGTATTCATCAAGCATGATCCACGCCTGGACCCCGACAACATTCGCGCGCGGGTCCGCAGAATGGTGGCGAGCAGTATCCCTGGGATGACCACCGCAGTGGATAACCCGCAAAAACTCACCGTGGTGTTTGTACCGGCCTCCACTTATCAGGAACAACAACGCCTGGTGTATTTCGGCCCCTTCCTGGTGCCCGGCGACGATCTCGGATTCTGGCGATCCAGCATCATGATCTTGCTGCTCGGTCTGGCTTCGGCCGTGGCAGCCATGATCTTCCTGCAAGCGCGGCGCAAGCGTCCTCATCTGGAGCCCGCGCTTACAGGAAACTCAACGGGGCCAACGCATGGCACCTAGACCCGATCATCTGATGCGTGAGCAACTGGCCTGGGCTCAATGGTGGGCTTTTCCCTGGAAACAGGCCCACGAAGACTGGAGAGGCGACAAGTATCGTGCGATTGAAAGGCTTTTTTATAGCGGTCGGTCAGCGCCAGAAGACCTTACGGGTTTTGTCGCCTGCTTGCCGGCTGCACCTCATGCCACTGTGCTTCGGTTGGCCCTGGCCTCCACGGACCAACTCAACCTGGCGCTGGCATTGGCCAACCACACGTTCAATCCCCAGGCAGCATCACCCTTGAGTGAAGATCATCATGAGTGGTGCATGCGCCTCTCCATGGCGCTGCACCCTTCCATGCTGCCCCCACATTCCGATCCGCTGCGACTACTTCATAGCTGGGTTGAGCCCGCTACCTGGCAGCGCCTTCGATTGCGTTTCCCCCGTACACGTGTGAGCGAGGCTGAAACAGCAGACGCCCCACTCGAAAGTGCGAGCAGCCGATTGAACACCCTCTGGCAGGCCGTCGTCTGGCGCGTCGCAAGCATGGCGAGCGACAACATGCCCCTGTCTCGCAAGGATGAGGAAAGCAGCGATGTTATGCCGACATACTATTGAGTTACGCAAGGACGCGTCCGGCACGCGAGCCAACCTTATCCCGCGCGAAGAGCTAGCCAATTGGGAGCAGGCCAACCATCTCTTGAGCCACGCCAATGCCCAGGCCGACGAATTGATACGTATGACCGAAAAAAAATGCGAGGCCATGCTTGAACAAGCCTCACTGGAAATCTGGCAACGCGCCGATGCTCAACTCAAACAATGGGAACGCGACCGTCAATCGATGTGCGATAACCTTGAACACTACGCGACCGCCATCACCAACCAAGCCATTCGCTGTCTGCTCGACGAGACAACTGCCCCGCAACGGCTCGCAGCGCTGTTGAAACAATTGCTGGATAGCCAAGTTCAGGAAGTCAGTGCGACGTTGCTCTGTCATCCCCATGATCTTGAGGAGATAAGACAGGGCCTTGCCCGTCACAAGAGCAGATTCTGGAAGTTAAACGCCGACGACACGGTTCATCCTCAAACACTCGTATTGAAAACAGATGAGGGGGACTTCCGTATCAGCTGGAATGCCATGCTCGACACTTTTTTCAACCAGGGCAAAGAGTACTCGATCGAGATCTAATCCTACGAGCACAGAGACTTTATTTATATTCTCCACTCAGAACTAACTGTTTAAATTCACCCATCAACATAGCTATCAGAGGGAAATCATGGATTTTTTCAAAGAGCTGACTCATTCGATTGCCAGAAATAAAACTTCTACATACAAAGAGTTCAAGTCCGGTTTTGAAGAAAGCCTGGCGGCCGAAGACAGCGAGCGGTTTCACAATTTAGTAACGCGCAGAGAGGTCACCTTTGCGCTTTATAGTGAGCACGGTAAAACGGTCAATCAGATGCTCAAAACAACCATTGAAAGTTTTCAGTAAATGAAAGCGCTCGTGGGTGACTGGTTGAGCGGCAGGGAGGAAAAAATCGCCATATTTGAAGGTGACGACGAAGTCACCTTGCGACGTCAGGGCGACGCCGTTTTATTGAGTGTTCAACTGACCTCAGCGGTGACAGATAACTCAGCCTTGCAAGGCTGGCTGCGCCTGGGTGCTGCCAGCTTGAACCATTTTCAGGGTGCATTGGCTCAAAAAGCTGACACAGGTGCGCTATGGCTGATTCAACGTCTGCGCACCGACCGTGGTGAAGCCCACGTACTGAATTGCCTCGAGACCCTGCTGAACCAACGTGACACATGGCGCGCCATCGTTGCGCGTCTTGCTCGTCCAGCCCAAAACCTCAAACCCACCCCGCTACGTTCACGCGCGTACTAATCAGAGAACTGTCTATGCCTAACAAGACCCATAAGGGCGGCCGCTTGTGCCTTGACTCGCCTGATGCTTCATTCAAAAGAGCCCATTGGCGGAATGTGTTCCTGTTTTCCTGGCTGCTGGTTTCAACTCAAAGCGCGGTGGCGGCGATCCCCGCCGAATGGAAGAACACCGCCTATGCTTATGAAGCCGAGCATAAGCCAGTCCGGGACGTGCTCGACGACTTCGCCCAAACCTTCGGTACGCAACTGCAAATCGAGGGCCTGCTGGAGGGCACCGTCAACGGCAAGATACGCGCCAATACCCCACAATCCTTGCTCGACCGGCTGGGAGTAGAACATCGCTTCCAATGGTATCTGTACAACAACACACTCTACATCAGCACCCTGGACCAGCAAGAGTCCGCGCGCCTGGAGGTTTCCTCTGAGACCATTGCCGACCTCAAGCAGGCGCTCACTGATATTGGCCTGCTCGATAGTCGCTTCGGCTGGGGTGAGTTGCCCGAGGATGGCGTCGTGCTCGTCTCCGGACCTCGGCGCTATATCGAACAAATCAAGCAGTTCAGCAGCCAACGCCGCACCGTGGATGAAAAACAGACGGTGCTGAGCTTCCCGCTGAAGTTCGCCAATGCCGCTGATCGTCAAGTGGATTACCGCGGCCAGAAGCTGACCATTGCCGGTGTTTCCAGCATTGTGCAAGGGCTGCTGGAGCCCCGTTCAAATCCGATCTCCTCGGTGCTGAGCCAGCGCCCTTCCTCACAGCCCTCGCCTATTGCGCCGAATGTTCCCCGCTTGAGCAATCCCATGCTGGGGCAGATACTCGGTACAAACAGCAACACCATGCCATTGGATATTGGCGCCACACTCCCCCCGCGTGCACCGATACCCAGCAGCCGGATTCGCGTCGAAGCCGACATTCGCAATAACGCAGTCCTGATCTATGACCTGCCAGAGCGCCAGGCCATGTACCGCGAGTTGATCGCACAACTCGATGTGGCGCGCAAACTGGTGGAGATCGACACGATCATTCTGGATATCGAGCGTACGCAGTTGGATGAGTTCGGCGTGAACTGGGGGTTTCAGAACAGCCGGTTCCGTGCAGGTTCGTCATCCCAACAGTTGTCGCTTGAGAATCGCGAACGTTTCTATGCCGACATACGCGCCCTGGAAGCCAAGGGGCTGGCGACGATGGTTTCCAACCCGTCCGTGCTCACCCTGGAAAACCAGCCGGCGGTGATCGACTTCAACCGCACTCAATACCTGACACCTGGTCGGCAGAACGCAACCATCTTGCCGGTCACCGTGGGGACCAGCGTTCAGGTCATACCCCGCGTCATCACCAGCCGCGGCAGCCATCAGATTCACTTGGTCGTGGATATCGAGGACGGCACGTTCGACGAATCCAACCCCAACCGTAACCTCAGGGACCTGGATGTTCGCCGCGGTAACGTCAGCACCCAGGCAGTCATGGCGGAAAAGCGCTCTATGGTTGTAGGCGGCTTCCACGTCACGGAAAGCACCGACAGGCAAAGCAAGGTGCCACTGCTGGGTGATATCCCGTTGCTGGGCAAGGCGCTGTTCTCTTCCAGCGAAAGGCAGAACAATCGGCGTGAACGCCTGTTTATCATCACGCCGCGCGTCATCGGCGACCAGGCCGATCCGTCTCGCTATTTACCCCAGGCAGATCAGGCCCAATTGCAGGCGGCGCTGGCACCGCTGGCCAGGCGTAACGCCCCTCACCAGCCGGTGATCAAGCGTAGCGACGTGATCAGTACCCTGGCGCACCTGGTGACTGGGCAAGTGCCCAAGGCCTTCAAGTTGGCGCCAATGCCCGTGGGGTTGAACACGCTGTGCAGCACCCGCGACCTGCTCGCACTGAGTACCGAGCGCAGCCAATGGTATGCAGGCCCTGAGTACAACGTTGCAGTCGTAGTACTACGCAACCAGTTCAACCGCAATGTGCGCATCGATGAAAAAGAATGCAGCAACTCGCAAACGCTTGCCGTCACCGTGTGGCCACACGCCTGGTTGAAACCGGGAGAGGAAGCCGAGGTATTTATTGCCATGCGTCCGGTGGTGAAGGATGAACACCTCAGCGTACCGCGCCCCACCTTGATTACGCCATCTCAAAAGGTTCGCCCATGAAACATCAATTGTTGTGCGTCACTCTGATCGGTACGGCGCTGCTTGTCAGCGCTTGCACCCCCACGTGCAAAGGCGACTCCTGCTCACGTCCCCAATCGACCGCACAAAAGATGGTGATCTGGTGGCCATCTCACATGCGCGTCGAGCCCGGCCCTTCCGGGGAGCGAGCGGATTACCAGACGATATCGCTGGAACGATGAGCATCAAGGAAATACCCGACGAACCACGCCAGGTATTTCTGGAGAACCTGGTGAGCGGCGCTGCCACTCACCAGGTTCTCACTCGCGGCATCGAGGTGCGCGCGCTCAACGCGGGTAATCACCCTGGACTGGCCTTGCACATCATTCGCGAAGCGTTGCAAGCCGGGCAACTACAACGCGTATTGCAGCGCCGCTTTGAGCAGGCACAGGTGTTTGATGGCTGTTTTATCTATCTCGATACCCAGGGCGCCTTGGTGATCTGGCACGCCTTGCCCTCCTCCCACTGCAATCCGGGCAGGATCCTCAGCAGGATGCTCTCGCTGGCCAATCTCAGCGCTCTGGACCCAGGCTCCAGTCGCTGATCAGCGCTGATCAAGCTCAGGCAATTCCAGCGTTTCGCGCTTGGCTTCGTCATCCAGCTCGCGCAAGGTGCGGTAGATCAACGCTACGGCCTGCAAGGTCTCGCGAGGAATGCTTGCACCCAGCTGCTTGGTATAGATCGTGCGGGCCAGCCACACACATTGAATCACCGGGACCTCGGCGACCTTTGCGCGCGCGATCAGTTTTCGCGCTTCGTCGTCCGTGCCCTTGCTGATCAGCAGGGGCAAAGGCGTCTCGCCTGGGCGGTAGTACAGCGCGACTGCAAAGTGCGTCGGGTTGACCACCAACATGTCGGCTTCTTCCAGCTTGGGCAGCTTGACCTTCGGCTCCTCTTGCGCCAATTCCTGCGCCAACTGGCGGCGCTGGCCTTTCACATGGGGGTCGCCCTCCATGTCCTTGTACTCTTTGACGACCTCAACCTGTGTCATGCGCATACGCTTGGCGAAGAAGTGCTTTTGCAAAGTCAGATCGATCAGCGCCAACACCAGCAACAGCCCCAGGCAGGCATGCAGCAGGTGACGGAACAACGCGATCAGCGCCAGCAGATAGCTCTGCAGGTCGCTGTTGGCAAGGTTAATCAACGCCCCCAACGCGGGCCAGACCACCACGTACACAATCAGGCCCAGTAGGAACGCTTTGGCGATGCTCATCAGCAGATTCATTAACGACTGGGCAGAGAACATCTGCTTGATCTGGCTGATAGGGTTGAGGCGATTGAAATCCATCTTCAGCGTGTCCGGCGCGAACAGCAGGCCGAACTGCATCCAACTGGCAATCAGCTTCGCGGCAATCGCAAGCCCGGCCATCAACAGAGAGAACGAGAAAAACATCACCAGGCCCTCCACCAGCACTTCTTCCAGCACCCGTGCAAACGGCTGGCCCAAGCGTGATATCGGCAACACCAGCAGTTGCTGAAAGCGTTGCAAGCTGGTTTCGGCAGTGAACAAAGCGACCTCACTGATAGCCGTCAGCGCCAGCAGCTTGCTCACATCCTGGCTCTGCGCAACCTGACCTTTCTTACGTTGGTCACGCAGCTTCTTGGCGGACGCCGGATGCTTTTTTTCCCCCGAATCACTCACGGCGCCGAGACCTTGAACAAAAGCCCCAGGTAGTGCTTAAGGCCACCCAGCTGGCTCATACGCCCGACAATAAGATCCTGTAACAGTGCGAAGTACAGCAACAAAATACCGATTCCCGCCAGGCACTTGACCGGCGGAGCCAAGGTACTCACTTGCAATTGCTGGCTGTAGACCCCCAGTAACGCGATACCGAACTCCAACAGCAACAGCACGGCAATAAAGGGCGCGGCATAAAGCATCATGTGCATGAATGTGTCACTGAGCAGCCCAACAAATACGCTCATGCCATTAGCTGCTGGAAGCGGAAACCACACGGTGGGTGGCCAGATCAGGTAACTGTCCCAGATCACCTGGGTGAGTGCGCCCAACCCCAGCATGGCCATCAGCAAGTAAATCGCCAGTTGCTTGAACATGTGCCCGATCGGCGTCGCGTCCGGCCCCAGTGACGGGTTAAGTTGGCCACCGGCCAAGGCTCCACGCTGGTTGTCCAGCAGCGCTCCCACCGACTCGAACATCCAGAACGGCATCGCCAACAACACCCCCAGCAGCAACCCCAACGCTACCTCCTTGAGCATCAGCGCACCGAGCATCAATGCTGAATAGTCCTGCCCTGCCAAAGCAGCATGAATACCTGGAGCGGGCAACAACGCCATGACCATCACGATGGTGTGTCGGGGCAGGCCGCGCACATGTTGAAAACAAAACGCCGCTACCAGGATGCCACAGGGGTAGATACGCGCCATGCCGATCAACAGGCTGGGGAGATACTCAAGATAAAGCAGCACAGGCAACGCCTTAGTTCAGGGCCGAACGGCCGATCATTTCAAACGTCAGGTTGATCAGCTGGATCAACTCCACGCCAATCCATCGGCCCGTGAGGATCAATGTGACACCCACCGCCACTAGTTTGATACCAAAGGGTAATGTCTGGTCCTGGATCTGCATCAGCGCTTGTACCAAAGAGGTCAGCACCCCCACCACCACCGCCACGATCAGCGGCGGTGCAGACAGTACAACCACCAGCAACATGCCCTGCTTGAACAGCACGATAGGTTCCATACGCCACTCAGAGATAGGAAAGGAACAGACTGTCGAGCAACCGCGACCAGCCAGACACCAGCACAAACAGCAGCAGCTTGAGCGGCAGGGAAATGGTCATCGGCGAGACCATCTGCATACCCAACGCCAGCAACAGGTTGGAAACAATAAGGTCGATCACAATGAAGGGAATGTAGATCAGGAAACCGATCTCGAACCCCGCCTGCAATTGCGAAAGCACAAAGGCCGGGATCAGCAGGATAAGATCCTCACGCTGTACCTCCTGAGCTATTTTCGCAGGCCACAGACGTGCGGTATTGTCCAGCAGATGGGTCAGCACATCCGGGTCCACATTACGCAACATGAATGCACGCAAGGGGTTGATGGCCTCATTGCCGGTATGCAGAAACGTTTGCACGTTGCTCATGTCCAGAGGCGACGCCTTGATATTCTCGGCGATTTCGTACCCCACCGGCGCCATGATGAACAAGGTAGCCGCCAGAGCGATTCCGTTGATGGCCATGCTCGGAGGTACTTGCTGTACGCCGATGGCATTGCGGGTAATCATCAGCACAATCACGATTTTCAAGAAGGCTGTGCAGACCACCAACAGCATGGGCATCAACGACAGCGCGCCCAGAAATATCGCCAGGACGATCGGGTCCAGCCCTTGAAGTATCATCGACCGAACACCACTCGGGACAACTGCAACCCAAGGCGCCCGTCAACTTCCACCAACTGCCCCTGGCCGATGGGCCGATCGCCATAAAACAGACCCGCCATGCCTGGGGCAAAGCCGGTAATGCCCAGTACCGAGCCGGGCACGAGGTTACGCAACTCCCCCAGGGTCAGGTTCAGTGTTCCGCAGCGTACGCTCAGCGTCATGCTCAATTCATCGAACGGCTCGGGGCCGAATACGTCCATTACGGGTTCATCGTCTTCATGCCCCGAGTGATGAGGTACATCTAAATCTTCGTCCACAGACACGTCCTCGATAGAAGTAAGAGTGAAACGTAACCACCCGGTGTCATCGTCAATGCCGCCATGCAGGCGCTCTCTGCCGACCGACACATAGCCGCTGCCCCGGGCCTGGAAAAAGGTCTGTTCAAGCACCAGCACATCGCCAGCTCGCAGACTGCCGGCCTGTACAATCGGTAACCGTAACCGCCCAAGGGTCACGGCAATTGCCAGTTGAAACGACAACGGCAGCGGCGCAGCCGTGGCCCGCCAGGCCCCCGCCTCGTACAACGCCAAAAAGCTTTCGGGGCTCAACCACACATAACCCTCAACCCACGATGCCCCCAGGGTCACGGTGAGGCGACAGCCAAAGCCTTTTGGTCGCCCGGTGTGTAGCAATCGCACATAACCCAACAGCGCTCGCACTTCGGGGCTCAGGTAATACTGAAACAACGTCCAGAACCAGGAATCCGGTTCGTTGTCGGCCCCTGCAAGGGTCACCGGACATTCACCCAGCAGGCTAAGCAACGGCCCCGCCTTAGCGAGCGCCAGCACACCGCACTGCGTGTCGAAGCACACCACGTCACCGCCAACAGGCGCACGTCCAGGCTCAAGCCGCAATTCACCGGCCTGACCCGCAACATGGAACGGCAGGTACAGGCCGCGGCCCAGCTGGCGGCGCGCGGCAACCCCGTCGCTCTTGATCGAAGGTAATGTCAGTAGCGGTACGATCATGGGTTGCCGACGCTTGGCAGAAGCAGGCTGACCGGCAGACCCAGCGCTTGCGTAAAACGGTCCTCACACTGTTGCCGTACGCCGCTGAGCCAGCGGGCCGTGGCGTCGTGTTCCGCTTCCAATTCAATGGCCCAGCCGCTCTGCTCTCGGCGCACGCTGGCGTTGATCCGTCCCAGGCGTGGCAAGTACAACACTGCCTGCAACGGCCACTGCGAACCGGCCAACACACGAGGCGTCAGTTGTTCGGCCAGCGCCTCGATCATGGCAATACCGGCCGCAGATTTTCTTCGCGACAAGGAGGCGCTCGTCCCTGCGCCCTCCCCATCACCCGCAAACAACCGCGTAAACAGTCGCCCTTGTTCCCACGCAACCATGCCCGCTGCTCCCGAGTCACGCTCTTCGCGGGGCTCACGCAGGGGGGGTCGTTCGGTGGGTTTATTCGCAACCTGGGTCATGTCGGCTCCTGTGCAAGCAAAAGTGATAGCTCCTGTAACTTTTCCACCTGCCGCAGGCATTCGGTGGCTTGCCTCTGGGCACTGCCAACGTGGTGTTCCTTTTCTTGCCGTTGGTTGCGCAGCGCCTCAAGCTGCCCCTCTTCGCGCTGGGTACTGGCGGATAAGGAGCGCTCCTGTGCGTTCCAGGATTTCAGGCCCGCCAAGGTCAAGAGCTGGCCCTGGTGCTGACTGAGCAACTCAGCACTTTGCCGGGCTTGCTCCTGCCGAGTGTGTTCAAGTGCATCCTGGGCCTGCTGGATATGCGCGAGCAGGGCCTGCTGCGCACGCTTGGCCTCACGCAGGGCACGTTCGGCACGATCAGCCCTGTGCCTGCGCAGGCAACGCAGCATCTGCACTTCACCGTGCAGCACATCAGAAGGGGACATAGGTCGTCAGCTCCTTGAGTTGCTCCAGCGTGACGGCCATCGGTGTCGGCTCACGCAAATCCTGGCGCAGGAAACCGTCCACCGCCTGGCGACTGTTCACGGCCAGGTCCGTCAACGCATCGCTGCCAGGCTGGTACTCGCCCAGCTTGAGCATCAACTCGATCTGCTGGTACGCCGATAACAACCGTCGCAACGCCGTGCCCGCCTGAATATCCTCTGGCGCCGCAACGTTGCTCAATATTCGTGAAAGGCTCGCCAACACATCCACCGCCGGATAGTGCCCACGCTCAGCCAATTTGCGCGACAGCACGATATGGCCGTCGAGCAATGAACGTACTTCATCGGCCACCGGATCGTTCATGGAGTCCTGCTCAATCAGCACTGTGTAGATCGCTGTGATCACGCCGTCACGGGTCAACCCGGCGCGCTCCACCAAGCGCGGCAGCAAGCTGTACACCGAAGGCGGCAGGCCTCCGCGCCCCAGGGGTTCGCCGGCAGCCAGGCCGATTTCACGCTGGGCCCTGGCGAAACGGGTCAGGGAATCGATCAGCAGCAACACCCGCTGGCCCTTGCGCCGAAAACCTTCAGCCAGAGCCGTGGCGGTAAAAGCGGCGCGGGCACGCTCCATGCTGGAGCGATCAGACGTGGCACACACCAGTACCGCTTTAGAGCGCAGTTGCTCATCGAGCTCATGGTCGAGAAACTCACGCAGCTCGCGCCCCCGCTCGCCGATCAAGCCGAACACGATGACATCGCATTCGACGTTACGGGCGATCTCGGCCAACAAGGTGGTTTTGCCACAACCGGCCCCGGCGAACAGACCGACACGCTGGCCTTCACCGAGCGTCATCAATCCATCGATGGACCGCACCCCGGTGGCCAGCGCACGGTTGATACGCGGCCGCTCGGTGGGCAAGGGCGCTTCACATAACACCGGGCTGGTATCCGGCAGTTCGGATTCGACAAATGCGCTGGCACCCTGGCCCGTAATCGGCCTTCCGAAACCGTCCAGAACCTGGCCCAGGAGCGCCTCGCTGACTTGCACTCTATGCGACACGCCCAGGCGCTCGACAGGCGCCCCCACGCGCACGCCTTCCAGGTTCCCAAGGGCACTGAGCACCGCATCCTGCTGATCAAAACCAATGATTTCAGCGAGCATGCAGTCACCCGGACCTTTTTCCACCTGGCACAAATCACCGATACGCGCCTGAGGCAGCCGGCACTGCAGCAGCATGCCGTTGACGCGCTGGATTCGCCCGCGCATGGACACCGGCGCAAAGCTGCCGAGCGCCTGGGCCTGGCGTTGCTGCCAGGCGTCCAGACGCGCTTGCTCGGAGGTACTCACCAGTGCACCTCGTAACGCTGTGCGCCATCAAAAACCACTTTGCTGTTGTCGATCAGCACCAGGCGCAAGCCGTCCACCTGATCCCCCAAAAAGAGCCGGCTACCCTCTTCCAGAACCACATGACCGTTAGGTCCGCCGACAATTTGCACGATCCTGAACGGCAAGGCGTCATCTCGCACACGTACACGACTGATCACCGGCACCATACTGTCGAATTGCTCACCAAAGCGGCTGAGCATCCGCGACACCAGCTCCACATCGTCCTGGGAAACATCGCCGTTGAGCACGACTTGACCGTTGATGACTTGCAGGTCGATCCGTTGGCTCAGCTCACGCTCGCCGAGCATTTTCAACAACTGCTGACGCACATCAAACGGTGAGGCCAATTCGTGTTTGCCAATCACCGATGGCATCAGGGAAGCCTGCGCGTCATGCTCCCCTGTCGAAACCATGCCCACCACTGCGATGACTACCGCCACCACCAGCATCAGGCTGATCAACCGCTTTTGCTGCGAGGGTGATATCGACGATAACGGCAGTGTCTGCACAGGTTGTTCCGGTGATGGCAATGCCGCAGATACCGGGGCCTCAGGCACAGGCTCAGGCCATGGATGATCTGCCAAGGCGACGCACAATCTCACGCTACCCACCAGAAAGGGCACGTTCAACGCCAGGCTCGGGATCTGCGCCAGGGCCTGGCCATCAGCCCCGTACACCAACTGCGCCTGGGCCTGCACCGACCAGTTAACGTCGCAAAACTGCAGCAGGGCATGATGCTCGGCGACCCCTGGATCGCTCAGCACCAGGTCAGCGTCCGGCTGGGCACCGATGCTCCATCGCTCGCCGAACAACGGCAACGCAGCGCCCTGGCGCAGCCCATCAAGCACGCGTAACTCATACATCATCGAGCCCTCCTTCGTACTGTCCATGGCTGCGAAATCATGCCGCTGCGCCACGCATCAATGCTTCCTGACCGAGGTCAATGCGCCCCAACACCTTGACCTTGGATGCGCTCCCCAACTCAGCGAAAGACAGCACCGGTACATGGTTGAACTCTTCGAGCAATAGAGTCCGCAAGGGGCTGCGCAAGTCCTGCGCCACCAACATCACGCTTTTGCTCTTGGCCCTCAAGGTAAAGGCCTGATTGAGCAGGTTGATAAACGCCGCGCTGTGATCCTGGTCCAACGCAAAGAACACCCCGGTCTGGGTTTGGCGCAGGGCTTCGCGCAGGATGTTTTCGCTTTGCGCAGACAACAGCCAGGCGTGCAGGCCGTCGGCCTCGCTGTACTGGTGATAGATCTGCGCCTTGAGAGCAATGCGTGCATAGTCGGCCAGGGCTTCCGGCTCACGCTCATGCTGTCCGTACTCGATCAGCGATTCGACAATCAGGCGCACCGCCCGCAGGGGGACACCTTCACTGGCCAGGCGCTGCAACACCGCAGAAAAACGCGACAGCGGCATGATGCGCTGCAGTTCCTGCACCAGTTCCGGCTGATTATGCTCAAGCCAACTCAGGATCGACTTGCTCTCCTGAATCCCCAGGAACTGTGGCCCGCTGAGCATCATCGCCTTTCGCATACGCTCCAGGATCAGGCTCGTGGCGGTGAAGCGCTCCAGTTGCGGATCATCAAGCAGCGGATCGTCAGGGGCCAACCAGAGCCAATCCTGTTCATCGCGCTCAGCCAACCCGGCGATGGCGTGCTCTGGCTCAACCTCAAGCGCCATGCGCTCAACGGCCATATGATTGACCACTGACGCCCTGACCATGGGGACTTCATGCACACAAAAGCGCATCTCATCGGGGGCCAGGGAGTCATCGAGCTCGACTTCGAACGGCGGCAATGTCAGGCCAATATTGGCGACCAGCGAATTTCGCGCCTGGCGAATCCCGTGAATCAGATTCGTCACTTCAGGCGTGCCACGCAGAACAGGGGAAAACTGCAACAGGTAAGGGCGCGACGGGTCAAAGCCGCGCAAGTCCTCTTTACCGTTCTCTTCAGGGCGAACGACTTCGGCGGCCTCGTTGGAAGGCCCTGCCTGGTGTTGACGCTGGCGCACCAGGTAGTAACCCACGCTGCCGGTGATCAGCGCGATCAGGATAAATACCAGGGTAGGCATGCCAGGGACCGCGGCAAACGCAAGCATTCCCACCGAGGCAATCACCCAACTCTTGGGCTCGCTGGTCATTTGCCGGGCAATTTCGACGCCCATGTTACTGACGCCTTTGCGTCCATCCGGCGCAACACGGGTGATGATCATGCCCGCAGTCAAAGAGATCAGCAGCGCCGGAATCTGTGCAATCAGGCCATCGCCGATCGTCAGTACCGAATACAACGCCATCGAATCGCCTGCGCTCAAGCCGTGCTGGAACATTCCTGTGGAGAAGCCGCCCAACAGGTTGACCACGACGATGATCAAGCCGGCGATGGCGTCGCCCTTGACGAACTTCATGGCCCCATCCATGGCCCCGAACAGTTGGCTCTCACGCGACAACTGCTCACGCTTGTCCCTCGCTTGCATGCCGTCAATCAGCCCTGCACGCAGATCGCTATCGATAGACATCTGTTTGCCCGGCATCGCATCCAGGCTGAACCGCGCCGCCACCTCGGCGACCCGCTCCGAGCCCTTGGTGATCACCAGGAAGTTGACCAGGGTCAGGATCAGAAAGATCACCATCCCTACCGCCAGGTTTCCCCCCACCACGAAATTGCCGAAGGCCTCGACGATGTCACCGGCGTCCTGTTCCAGCAGGATCAAGCGCGTGGTCGCAATCGACAGCGCCAAACGAAACATGGTGGTCAGCAACAGGATCGATGGGAACGATGAGAACGCCAGAGGGCCTGGTAGATAAAGCGCCAGTACGATCAACAGGCAAGATATGCAGATATTGAGCGCAATCAGAATATCTACCAGCCAGGTCGGCAGTGGCACGATAAAGATAAAGACAATGGCCATGACCACCACGGCGCCCAGCACTTCTGCGCGCTGTGCCACTTTGAGCAGCAAGCCGTTGATGGTCGACAGCAGGGTCACGTCATAACCCCGGCCAACTCAGGAAAACGCTGGGTACCACCGTCGATCCGGTTCAGCTCGTCCATCACCGCTACAAACCTGAACAAGGTTTCCTCGCGGACTCTACTGTCAGACCATAAGGCCAACGGTAACTGCCGGATAAGAGGGTAAAGCGCGTTGAGAGCTGCCAGTTGCCTGGAGGGCGAACCACTCCCCATCTCATTCCCTAACCGCAGGATTTCATCGGCGGCGATGCCGCTATCGGCGTATCCAAGCAGGCGCTGCAGCAGGGAAACGGCGTCATGATCGATGCCCAGTCGCAGGTTGAACGCCAGGCAATCGGCCAATACGGTGCCCAACTGCCCACAACTTCGCAGGCCCAGCAGCACAGAACGCAACAGTGGGGTGGGCATCGATGACACCCGGGCCGCGATATCGTCTGCCAAGGCTTTACGCATCACATTGAGCCCTTCATAGAAGCGCTCGCCGCCGTATACGCCCAGCAGGGCTTGCATCATGGTCGCCAGCGATTGGCGCGTGACCACGCTGGCATAGTAGAGCGCGCGGAGCGCCTGGCGTTCCTGCGGGTCCGCGCCGGCTGCTTGCAATGCTACGGCAATGTTCAGGCCAGCCTGGATTTCTCCCTTGAAACGCGCCTCGAATTTGGCAATGGCTGCGCGGGCCAAGGCAGCCTCGGATTTACGCAGATCAGCGTCCGCCTGGCCTGCCACGTGCTTGAGGACCACGAACGCACGCGCCGGGTCGCCGCCTGTGAGGTCGAGCAATTTGTCGACGCTGGCGTTTTGCAGTAACTGCATCCTGATGCGGCGAGAAACCGAGGCCATGCTCGCCTGGGCCGGATGCCCCAACTGGTCATAAAGCTGCACCAGTTGTTCCGCAGCAGGCACGCGCTGGGCCATCTGCCGCTGGGCCAGCGGAAGTTTATTGAGCTCTACTTCCTGATTGAACAGTTGGGCCAGTTCATCAACACCCTTCGCAGGCGCAGGCACGGCAGTATTGCTGATAACAGGTTGATCCAGGCGTTGGACCGTTGGCACATCGTTGCGCGATTCGACTTTCATGGACAGGCCAGTTCAGGAAGAGTGTGTCTCTGTGTGGCAAAGCCTCCCCATACGGTTCCATTGAAATTCGAGACGACGGCACGTTTGAAAATACTTGCACGGACCTCTAATCCTCACGTGCAAAAGCCTGCGTAAAAAAGCATCAATTCAAGATATTTATATATATAAATTAAGTAGTTACGTGATTTTTTCTGTTTGGCACAAGCAGTGCAATCGGGTTCCTGTCGATACGTTTCGACTGCGTCTACCTTAAGGAAAAAATCATGAATATTCCTATTGAAGCCTTAGTTCACCTTGGTGGCAATTCGCCTCAATTCATGCTTCATCTGACAGACGATCAACAGAAAAAGCTTCGCCGCTTTATTCATAAACGCGTGCTTAACCCGGAAGATGCGGATGATCTTTTGCAATTGACCTACCTGGAAGCCTGGCGTAATCGCGAACGTTTCAGCGGCACCGCAACGCTCAGCACCTGGATGTGTGGCATCGCGCAGAACCTGATCCGCAATCACTTTCGGCGCCTGTATGCCAAACCCGCACATTGCGAATTCGATGAGTCGCTGTGGCATGGCCAGGAAGAGACCCACAGTCTGGATTGGGAGTTTGAGATCAACCGGCGCCTGGAAAATACCCTGAGCGCTATCGATCACTTGCCGACCGAGATGCGCAAGACGCTGTACGCTTCACTGGAAACCGACGGTAGCTATCAGGACACCGCCGACGTACTGGACATCCCTATCGGCACCGTGCGCTCGCGCCTGTCACGGGCACGCGAACAGCTCAAGCGCGTGACCCACACCCCCCTGCATCGCTAAGCTGAATTAGCCGGGCAAGCGTTGGGCGACAGGGATATCTGCCCAACACTGTCAGACTTGGCCTGATAGACGCCAATGCTCTGCATCTGCCCCCCGCTACAGAGCGCATCCGCCAGCGAGCCTCCCTGCCGCCTGTCACCCAAAGCAGCGTTTTCGGTTAAACGGTTGAAAGCGTAGAAAAAAACTCAACAAAAAGACTTGACGCATTGCCGTTCCGAGCGAATAATGCGCGCCACTTGGCTACATAGCTCAGTTGGTTAGAGCATAGCATTCATAATGCTGGGGTCCGGGGTTCAAGTCCCTGTGTAGCCACCAAGTACTAAAAACGGCTTACCGAAAGGTAGGCCGTTTTTTTGTGCGCGTAAAAAACTCCCCAACTGTATTTTGACGCCCCCCACCCCCACTGTTAGTGTCCAGCCTCCCTAAAATGCGGAGTGCCCCGATGAAACTGGACATCTACCAAGTCGACGCTTTCAGCCAACACCCCTTCGGCGGCAACCCGGCGGCGGTGTGCCCGCTCACCGAATGGTTGCCCGACGAGCAACTGCAGAGTATCGCGGCTGAAAACAACCTCTCGGAAACCGCGTTTTTTGTACCCCGTGGCGAGTTCTACGAGCTGCGCTGGCTCACCCCCGAAGTCGAGGTAGACCTGTGCGGCCATGCCACCTTGGCGGCGGCCTGGGTATTGATTCATATGCTGGCCGATGCGCCGCAAGTGCTGCGCTTTGCAACGCGTAGCGGCGAGTTGCGGGTGACGCGCAATGGCGATGAACTGGCGATGGATTTCCCAGCCAAACAGCCGCAACGCTGCGAGCCACCGGCCGGAATGTTGAGCGCACTGGGCATTGAAACTGCTGAGGTGTTTGGCACCGATGACTACATCGTGCTGGTGGAAAATGAAGCGCAGGTGGCGGCACTGACACCGGATTTCGCACGGCTCAAGGGCCTGCCCAAACGTGGGATTGCAGTCACCGCCAAAAGCACACAGTTTGATTTTGTCTCACGCTGGTTCGGCCCGAATGTGGGGGTCAATGAAGACCCGGTCACCGGCTCGGCGCACACCTCGCTGGCAACGTTCTGGGCCGAGCGCCTGGGCAAGTTGCAGATGACCGCCGAGCAAGGCGGCCAGCGCAAGGGCCAGTTGCGCTGTGAACTCAAGGGCGACCGCGTGATTATCTCCGGCAAGGCGGTGCTGTATATGCAAGGCACGATTTATCTGTAAAACGCAATTCCCGAAGGACAACAGATCATTCTCAAAATGAACGGAGTTCAGCGCGTGCTTTTGACTTCCCGCCGTCAGCTGACGGTCATCGCAGCAGCCCTGGCCCTTGCGGCCTGCCACACGTCTGTCACCGAACAACCACCGGCACCGGAGTTGGGTTCGGGCTATCGCACTGACCTGAGTACCCGCCACGCCGAGCACCATATGGCCGCCGCTGCCAACCCGTTGGCTGCCGAAGCCGGACGCGAGATGTTGCGCCAAGGCGGTTCGGCCATCGACGCGGCGATTGCGATGCAAGCGGTGCTGACCCTGGTAGAGCCACAGTCTTCCGGCATTGGTGGCGGTGCGTTCATCATGCTATGGGATGGCAAAAACGTGCAGGCCTACGATGGCCGCGAGACCGCACCGGCGGGGGCGACCGAGCGCTTGTTCCTGAAGGCCGACGGCACGCCGATGGCGTTCACCGATGCGCAAATTGGCGGGCGCTCTGTCGGCACGCCGGGTGTATTACGCGCACTGGAAATGGCGCACAAGAAGAGCGGCCATCTGCAATGGGCCAAGCTGTTCGAGCCGGCGATCCGCCTGTCGGAGCAGGGCTTTGCCATTTCACCGCGCTTGCATAGCTTGATCGCGGCGGATCGCTTTATTGTGCAATCGCCCGAGATGGCGGCGTACTTCCTGAATGCCGATGGCTCGCCCAAAGCCACCGGCACGCTGTTGAAAAACCCGGCGCTGGCCGCGGTATTCAAGCGCATCGCCAAGGAAGGGCCGGATGCGCTGTACCACGGGGCGATTGCCGATGAGATCGCACGCAAGGTGCAGGGCAATCACAATGCCGGCAGCTTGTCCGTAGCCGACCTCAAGGGCTACAGCGCCAAGGAGCGCGCCCCACTGTGCACCGACTACAAACAATGGAAAATCTGCGGGATGCCGCCGCCCTCCTCTGGCGGGATTGCCGTGGCGCAGATCCTTGGCACCTTGCAGGCGCTGCAGACCCGCGACCCGCGCCTGGCGATCGCGCCGATGACCCCGAACAAGAGTACTTCGCCGGCCGGGCTTGAACCGACACCCGAGGCCGTGCACCTGATCGCCGAAGCCGGGCGCCTGGCCTTTGCCGATCGCGCCCTGTATGTGGCCGATGCAGACTTCACCCCCGTGCCGGTTGCCGGCCTTGTTGCACCCAACTACCTGACCCGGCGCGCCGCGCTGATCGGCGAGCGCAGCATGGGGGTCGCCAAGCCTGGCCAACCGGAGGGCGTTCAAGTGGCGTATGCACCGGATCGCTCGCCGCTGCGCATCTCCACCTCGCAAGTGGTGGCGGTGGACGACCAGGGTGGCGCGGTGTCGATGACCACCACCGTGGAAGCGGCGTTCGGCTCCCACGTGATGGTCCAGGGCTTTTTGCTCAACAACCAGATGACCGATTTCTCGTTCATCCCCGAAGAAAACGGCCAGCCTGTGGCCAACCGCGTGCAACCCGGCAAGCGCCCGCGCTCGGCCATGGCTCCAACCCTGGTGTTCGATCGCAACAGTGGTGAGTTGCTGGCCACCGTGGGCTCCCCGGGCGGTTCGCAGATCATCGAGTACGTGAGCAAATCCCTGGTGGCCATGCTCGACTGGAAGCTCGACCCGCAAGCGGCCATCAGCCTGCCGAATTTCGGCAGCCGCAATGGCGCAACTGAGTTGGAAACCGGCCTGTTCAGCCCTGCGCTCAAACAAGCGCTCAAGGACAAGGGCCATGCCCTGAGCGAGATCGATATGACCAGCGGCGTACAGGCCATCGTCCGCACGCGGGATGCCCAGGGCAAGGTGTCGCTGAGCGGCGGCGCCGACCCTCGGCGTGAAGGCGAGGCGTTGGGCGACTAGGGTGTTTTGATCAAAGGAGAATGCACGGTGAACAAAGCCCATAACCTCAATGCCCTCCCCGGCGTGGATCACGGTTTTTGCTCGATTGACGATCCGCTGCGCCCCGATGACGTGTTTATTTGCAAACAGGTGCACAGCGCGTCAGTGATCGAGTGGCAGCCGGGTCAGCCGGCCAACACGATTGAGGCTGACGGGGTGTTCACCCGGAGCCGGCAGCCAATTGCGGTCATTACGGCCGACTGTTTGCCCATCCTGATCGCAGGCGGTGATTTAGTGGCCGCCATTCATGGCGGCTGGAAGGGCCTGCAACGCGGGATTATCGGCAATGCCGTGCAGCGTTTTATCGATGAAGGCATTAGCGCGACCCAGTTGCGGGTGGCAATTGGGCCGTCGATCAAGCCTTGCTGCTATGAGGTGAGTGAAACGTTCATTGCCCAGTTCCAAGCGGATCAAGGCCACCTATGGGAGGACAGCCAGGCACCCTGGAGCATTGAGCAACCGACACCGCTACAAGCTCCGCACATTACACCGCCCCACGCCAGGCAAGCGGGAAGTGCCTGGTTTGACTTGAGCGGGTATGGGCTGCTGTTGCTGCAAGCGGCGGGGGTCAAGCGCGAGCAGATCGAGGTGAGTGACGTGTGCACTTATTGCACGTCGCCGACGTTTGCCAGCTATCGCAGGAGGACGCATCACTTGGAGGAGCCGAAGACATTGATCTATTCGTGGATTGCTCGTAAACGCTAACGATCAGCGATTGCTCTTCAACCCCTTGCGCCGCGCATGTCGCTCCAGCGCCAATTCGATCAACCGGCTCACCAACTCGCTGTAGCTCATGCCCGCCGCCTGCCAAAGCTTGGGGTACATGCTGATGCGGGTAAAACCAGGCAGTGAGTTGATCTCGTTGATCAGGACTTCGCCCTCATTCGTCAGGAACACATCCACCCGCGCCAGCCCTGCGCAACCCAACACCTCAAAGGCTTCAATGGCCAAGCTGCGAATTCGTTCGCTGGCTTCACGGCTGATAGCCGCAGGCACCACCACTTGGGCGGCCTGATCGTCGATGTATTTGCTGTCGTAGGAATAAAAACCGTCGCTCACCACGATCTCACCACAACCGCTGGCGATTGGGTGGTCATTGCCCAACACGGCGCATTCGATTTCACGGCCCTGGACGGCGGACTCCACCAGCACTTTTTCATCAAAACCCAACGCCAGCTCAACCGCAGCGTGGTACTCGGCTTCGCTGCCGACTTTGCTCACGCCCACTGAGGAGCCCTGGTTAGCGGGCTTGACGAACATCGGCACGCCGAGCTTGTTCGCCGCCGCTTCAAAGGAAGTGCGCGCCGCGTTGCCACGGGTGAGGGTGATGAACGGCGTGACGGCAATACCGGCGTCACGCAGCAGGCGCTTGCTGATGTCTTTGTCCATGCACACGGCCGAGCCGAGCACGTCGGAGCCGACGAAAGGCAAGTCGGCCATACGCAGCAAACCTTGCAGGCAACCGTCTTCGCCAAGGGTGCCGTGGACAATCGGGAAGATCACATCAATATGTTCCAGCAGGCCCTGCCCGGAGGTTTCCACCACCTGCTGGCTGGCCTTGCCGGGCACCACCGCCAATTCGCGGTTGGATTGGTTGAGGGCGATCAGGGCAGGGTTTTCCTGGTTGATCAGGAAGTTCGACGTGTCGTTGAGGTGCCAGTGGCCGGCCTTGTCGATACCGATCAGGATGGGCTCGTAGCGCGAACGGTCGAGGGCATCGACGATGTTGCGCGCCGATTGCAGCGAGACCTCATGCTCAGCCGAACGGCCACCAAAAATAATACCTACCCGCACCTTGCTCATGACCTGGCCTCACTGTTGAAAGTAAGGCTTCTTAACACGGGCGGTCAGCGATCCGCTAGCAATCTGCACCACCCGACGCCTGCACAATCGTACAAGACCCCAGACAGACAACCGTGGCAGACTCGGTTAACGTGTTCCCACCTCCTTCTGTGACAAGTCACCATGGGCAAACCCACCCACTCCCTCGACTGGCTGCACCGCGCCCCGCACGCCAGCGGCCTGGACCGTATCGAGGCGTACTTTGCCGGTTTCGCATTCGACCCCCATCGCCATGACACCTACGCCATCGGGCGCACGTTGTTCGGCGTGCAGAGTTTTCATTATCGCGGTGGCATGACCCACAGCATGCCCGGCACCACCATGGTGATTCACCCGGACGAAACCCACGACGGCCGTGCCGGCAGCGATGAAGGCTTCAAGTACCGGATGATTTATGTGGAGCCGGCGCTGATCCAGCAGATCCTCGGCGGCAAACCCTTGCCTTTCATTCCCGGCGGCCTGTCCACCGACCCTCGGCTGCACCGCGCCAGCGAAGTGCTGCTGCAAAGCTTGGATTGCCCGATTGACCCGATGCAAGAGCAAGACGCCATGTTCGACCTGGCCCAGGCCCTGAGCGAGGCATCCGGTGCCGTCGTCAGCCGTAAATCCTTCGACTACGTGGCCGCCGAACGCGCCCGTGAATTTATCCACAGCGCCCTGGGCCGCAGCATCACCCTGGATGAAATAGCCGACCATGCCGACCGCGACCGCTGGGCGTTATCGCGGGATTTTCGCTTGTTGTTCGGCACCAGCCCCTACCGCTACCTGACCATGCGCAGGCTGGACCTGGTGCGTCACTTGTTGGCCCAGGGCCAATCTCTGGTGGATGCCGCAATGACCGCCGGCTTCACCGACCAAAGCCACATGACCCGGCAATTTCGCAGCACCTACGGGATGCCGCCATCGCGTTGGGTAAAGATGCTCGGACGCTGAGTGCTGGGTTGGAATACGTTCAAACTGTGGGAGCTGGCTTGCCTGCGATGCAGACACCTCGGTGTATCAGGCACACCGCTATCGCAGGCAAGCCAGCTCCCACAGTTGGATGAGGTGGTGTTGCTGGCATTTGGTCATGGTTTGTAAAGGGCCAGCAAGCTGTGTCCCTTTAAATTGCAGGACGTTTCCGAGACAATCCCTGCCGCCTTGTGCCTGTTGGAATCGATGGCTAGTCTTCGGTCCGTCACTGCCTTTTCAGTGATCGGGTTTAGTCGCTCGGATTTAATAGGCGCATGGTCCTCCATGAGGTTTTATGGTGGCTGTGCGCAGGGCGCCCTCGGGTGCGCCGGACTTTGCCTATTTGCCGGTCGACTAACCTGCGTACAGCCGCCACCCAACGTTTAGTCGCGACGGGTCGGCTCCTTTGAGTTAATAGGAGTTACACCATGACCAAAGCACTTCCCGATCCACCCATGGACTGCCTCGTCGTCAACGAAGACCTCAGCTTCGAAGACGCTCAACTCTATATCTCACACCTGATCAACAGCGCCTCTGCCACCGTGTGGGACTGTTGCGATCACCTGCAACCCCATGACCGCGCCAGAATCCATGCCGCGTGGCATTTGCTGGAGATGGCCAAGACCGTGCTAAACCGCACCATCGAGTGCATGCCGCGCACCTGAAAACACGACAAAACTCATGTGGGAGCTGGCTTGCCTGCGATGCAGACACCTCGGTACATCAGATACACCGAGGCGATGCTATCGCAGGCAAGCCAGCTCCCACATTTGGGTTCTGTTGTCGCCAAAATCGAGTTTGGTGTCCGAACGTGCTCTTTAGCTCGACAACTGATTGGCAAACTGCCCGACCGCGCTCACCACTTTTTGCGCACCGTCCTGAATTTCCACAATCACCGTACCCGCCTCGGCCGCCAGGGCCAGGCCTTGCTCGGCTTGCAGGCGACCGTCGGCCATCAGCGCAACCGCATCGCGGGCCATGTCCTGGTTCTGGCGCACTACGCCGACGATTTCCTCGGTGGCTTTGCTGGTGCGTGAAGCCAGTTGCCGCACTTCATCGGCCACCACCGCAAAGCCACGCCCCTGCTCACCGGCACGCGCTGCTTCGATGGCCGCGTTGAGCGCCAGCAGGTTGGTCTGCTCGGCGATGCCACTGATGGTCTTGACGATGCTGCCGATCACCTGGGACTGGGCATTCAGCGCCTCGATACCTTCGCCGGCCTGTTGCATGTGTTGGGCCAGGTCGCGCATCACATCCACCGCCTGGGTGACCACGGTGGTGCCGCGCTGGGCGCTGTCGTCAGTTTGCAAGGAGGTGCTGTAGGCAATGTTGGCGGCCTCGGCCACCGCTTGCTCGCGGTTAACCTGGTCGGTGATCACCGTGGCGAACTTGACCACTTTGTACAGCCGTTCGTTGGCGTCCAGCACAGGGTTATAGGTGGCTTCCAACCACACCAGGCGACCGTGGCTGTCCACGCGCTTGAAGCGCGCCGCCACGAACTCACCGGCGTTCAAGCGCTTCCAGAACTGCTGGTACTCGGCGCTGTTGTATTCCTGCGGTTCGCAGAACATACGGTGATGTTTACCCTGGATCTGCGCCAGGCTGTACCCCATGCTGCTGAGGAAGCGGTCATTGGCGGTGAGCACGTTTCCGTCCAGGTCGAACTCGATCAACGCGGTGGAACGCATCAGCGCGGTGATCAGGTTTTCATGCTCACGCGAACTCTCGATGGTGCGGGTGAGGTCGCTGGAGAACATCGAAAAATGCTTGATATGCCCCTGTGAACTGCGCACCGGCTGCACGATCGAGCGCAACCACGCTTCCTTGCCATTGCCACGCATAAGGCGCACGGCGCCGGCGAAGTGTTCGCCGCGGGCCAGGGCGTGCTTGAAGCGCAACTGAAACTCATCCTGGCGCACATGGGCCGGTACCAGGTCTTCGATTGCACGCCCCACAATCTCACTCAATGAATAAGCCAGTTCCTGCAGGAAGTTGGCATTCGCCCACTCCACCCGGCCCTCGGCGTCCAGCGTCAGGACGAGCATTTCGCTTTCCAGGCTCTCTTTCACCTGTAGCAAGCTCGACAATTCTTCGCGCAGAGCGGTCAGCTCCTGCTTCAGGCGGGTATTGAACATGGGGCACCATTAGGCAAATGGGGTGGGCGTCCTAATCTGCATCGGCGCTGGCGCAATTTTCTAAAGAGAGCTTGCAGCCCAAGTCGAACTATATTTTCAGCGCCATCAGCCCCCATTGAATCGGCACACACCCATCACTTGATATTCCAGGGTATTGAGCTTGCCGCTGGAGTCTTCATAGGTCATGCGCGACGGCACGGCGTTGCACGAGCGGATCGGCGGCGTCACGTTGACCACCTTGGCGATATCCAGATCCATGCCGTAGCGATAGGTCTGCACCTGAGGCACCGCCTTGCCTTTTTTGATCGCATAGGCGGCCATGGCTTTCTCGTTGCGCTCCATCATCAGGGCAAAGGTGCGATCCCCTCCGCCTTCGGCCAGTGCACCGAACGACAAGACCGCCGTTAATACGCCCAAACCCACTGTATAGAAGTTCATGACCAAGTCCTCGACTAAAAGTTAAGTGTCGAGACTAACCAACGAACCCTGACACCAGGTTCACCAGAACATTACGTATTTGTTAGATGGCCATTAGTTTCCAGAATCGTAATCTTCATGCAATGCGCCTGTTATACGCCGTTTGCAACTATCAGCCTGGGCCAGATCAATAAGAACGCCTGCCTCTATAAGAAGCCGATAACTGCCATCACCGAGGAGCGCATCATGAATATTCGTCACTACACCCTTCCCTTTTCACTGATGGCCGCGTTGCCCCTGGCCGTGGCGGCAGGGCAGGAAAAGCCCGACGGTTTTATCGAAGGCAGTAGCCTGAACGTCCTGGCGCGCAATTTTTACTTCAATCGCGACGATCGCAAGGGCCAATCCAGCCCCACCGGTAACGGCTATTCCGAAGCCTGGGCGCAGGGGCTGATCAGCCGGTTCGAGTCCGGCTTTACCCAAGGCACCGTGGGGTTTGGCCTGGACGCGTTTGCCATGCTGGGGCTCAAGCTCGACTCCGGTGCAGGCCGTAGTGGCGGCAAGGGCTCGTTCGGCGTATTGCCGGTGGACAGCACCAATCAGCCCGAAAACCGCTACAGCAAACTCGGCGGAGCGGCGAAACTGCGTGTATTGGACACCGTGATCAAGGCCGGCGACGTATTCCCGCTGACGCCCGTAGTGGCGTACGGCGATTCACGGGTATTGCCCCAAAGCTTTCGCGGTTTCACCGTACAAAACACCAGCCTGAATGGCCTGAGCTTGCAAGGCGGACGCTTGAGCGGCATGAGCCAGCCCAATGAAAGCGGGATGAACAAAGGCTTCGCGACGTTCTATGCGGGCAAGGTCGACTCGCCTTGGATCGCCTACTTCGGCGGGGACTACCAACTCAACAGCCACCTTGGCTTGAGCCTCTACAGCAGCCGCTTGAAGGACGCATGGGATCAGTACTACCTGGGCAGCAACGCCAACTATGCGCTGACCGACGACGTGTCACTGTTCGGCGATTTCAACTACTACAAGGCCGTGGACGAAGGCCGCAAACGGCTCGGCGAATTCGACAACAGCATCTGGAGCGCCAGGCTTGGGGTCAAGGTCGGCGCCCATAGCGTGGCCGTGTCGCACCAGCGCAACAATGGCGACGATGACTTCGACTACCTGCGCCAGTCTGATTCGATCTTCCTCAACAACTCGATCCAGTACAGCGACTTCAATTCGCCCAAGGAGCGCTCATGGATGGTGCGCTACGACCTGGACATGCAGGCGTTCGGCATCCCGGGCCTGTCGTTCATGACCCGCTACGGCAAGGGCACCGGCGCCGACTACAGCAACGCCAACGCCGTGTACATGCGTCGCGATGCGGCGGGTAACCCGCTGACCGATCAACGCCGTTGGGAACGGGATATCGAGGCCAAGTACGTGGTGCAAAGTGGGCGTTTCAAGGATTTGTCCCTGCGCTTGCGCCAGGCCACCGTGCGCTCCAGCGCCTTTGAGTCCGATCTGGAAGAAGTTCGCTTGATCGCCGAATATCCACTGGCCATTTTGTGACACTTACATTCGCTCGCGATTAACTAACATCTGTTCACAAATAGCCGGTTATCAAAATTGTAATATTGGCCTCAGCTTCTCGTTAGTTTCAACTTTCTATACTCGCGCCAACTTATTTACCGAGCACGTTCATCTCTGAAGCTTTTGTGTAGCTCCTTTGGAAAGAGATGAATTTTTAACGCCCCGCTTGGGGCGTTTTTTTTGTGCGCCGGGCTATGCGACCGATGGTCGCAGTTGACCCTAAAGCTACTTTAGCCTTCAGACTTTTCCCACTTTGATAACAGCCGCCATAAGGACATGGGCGCCTTCTCTCCATCATTCAAGAGGTAACCCCCATGCGTATCCTTGTGATTGAGGACGAGCAAAAAACCGCTGACTATTTGCGACAGGGTTTGAACGAAAGCGGCTACGTGGCCGACTGCGCCGCCAATGGCATTGATGGCCTGCACCTGGCCGAGCAGCATGCCTACGAGTTGGTGATTCTGGACGTCAACCTGCCGGGCAAGGATGGCTGGCAAGTGCTGGAACAACTGCGCCGCAACGGCAACCAGCGGGTGATGATGCTCACGGCCCGCGGCAGGCTGGCGGACAAGATCAAGGGCCTGGACATGGGCGCCGACGATTACCTGGTCAAGCCGTTCGAGTTCCCCGAGCTGCTGGCGCGGGTGCGCACCCTGTTGCGGCGCAGCGAACACATCCCCCAGCCGGAAGTGTTCCGCGTCTCGGACCTGGAACTGGACCCGCGTCGCCACCGCGCCTATCGCGGCACTCGGCGCATCGACTTGACCACCAAGGAATTCGCCCTGCTGCAGGTGCTGATGCGCCAGAGCGGTGAAGTGCTGACCCGCACGCAGATTATTTCGCTGGTATGGGACATGAATTTCGACTGCGACACCAATGTGGTGGAAGTCTCCATCAGCCGCCTGCGCGCCAAGGTCGACGACCAGAGCGAGGTCAAGCTGATCCACACCATTCGCGGCGTCGGCTACGTGCTGGAGGCGCGTCCATGAAAACCGGCAGCCTGTCGATGCGCCTGGGTTTGACCGTCAGCCTGATGGGCGCGGGCCTGGTCTTGCTGCTGGCCACCCTGGCCTACCTGGCCCTCACCCATGAACTGGAAAAACTGGCGCGCAAGGGCCTGGAAAGCAAGATGGAGCAGCTCCAGCACAGCCTGTCCCTGGGGCTCGACGCCCAGGCCATTCGCGCTCGTCCCCATGCGCTGCTGGACCTGGTCATCGGCCACGACAATTTCTACCTGACTATCGTCGGCACCGCGCCCGACACCCGCGTGTTAATGAACATCGGCGCCAAGCCCCAATCGCCGTTGCTCACCGACTTCAAACCGCGGGAAACCCTCGGCTACCTGAACTGGACCGACAGCGACGGCAACCAGGTGCTCAGCGCCTCCAGCCTGATGCGCCTGGCCAGCGGTGAACGCGTGCGGGTGCTGCTGTCCCTGGACCGCAGAGACGACCAGGCACTGCTCAGCGCCTATCTGCGCGCCACGCTGATTGCGCTGCCGCTGCTGTTGATACTGATCGGCATGGGTGCCTGGTGGTTGGTACAACGCGGCTTGGCGCCGTTGAAGCAATTCAGCCAGGTGGCGGCGAAGGTCACCACCCAGGACCTGACACACCGTTTGTCCGTCGACAATTTGCCCCACGAACTGGGGGAACTGGCCCAAGGCTTCAACGTGATGCTCGACCGCCTGGATGCGGGCGTACAGCAACTCTCGCAATTCTCCGATGACCTGGCCCACGAACTGCGCGCCCCGCTGACCAACCTGATGGGCAAGGCTCAACTGACCCTGTCGCGCCAGCGCCCGCCGGAGGAATACAAAGCGGTGCTGGAATCCAGCACCGAAGAGCTTGAACGCCTGGGGCGTATTGTCAGCGACATGCTGTTCCTTGCCCAGGTCAGCCATCCGGCGGCGCGGGCGTCATTCACCGACGTATCCCTGGGGCAAGAGGCCGAGCGAGTGATGGAGCTGTTTGCCCTGAGTGCCGAAGACAAGCAAGTCACCCTGAGCCTGCGCGGCGAGGCCTGGGTGACGGGGGATCGTCTGATGATCCAGCGGGCGATTTCCAATTTGCTCTCCAATGCCATACGCCATACGCCAGAAGGTTCGAGCATCCTGCTGTTGGTGGAAACCTATGGCCAGAGCGTGTCGCTGTCGGTGGGCAACCCCGGCCGAGGCATCGACGCGCACCACCTGCCGCACCTGTTCGAACGTTTCTACCGCGCCGACAGCAGTCGTACCCGCGCCGAAGGCGGCAACGGGCTGGGGTTGGCCATAGTGAAATCGATCATGCATTTGCATCAGGGGCATGCTCATGTCACCAGCCAACCTGGGCGTTTCACACGGTTTAGCCTGGTGTTTCCTTTGCAAACAACAGAGATCTCATGTGGGAGGGGGCTCGCCCCCGATGGCAGTGTGTCAGTCAACACATGTATCAACTGACCTGCCGCTATCGGGAGCAAGTCGAATCGTCGCACCGCCCCTCCCACATTGGTTGTGTGGTGCATTCAAGATTGTTATTCGGCCTCTTCTTCACGGCGATGAGCCCATTGGTACAACGCTGGTAGCACCAGCAACGTCAGCAAGGTCGAGGAAATAATCCCGCCAATCACCACCGTCGCCAACGGGCGTTGTACTTCGGCGCCGGTGCCGGTGGCGAGTGCCATGGGGATAAACCCGAGGGACGCCACCAGCGCAGTCATGAGCACCGGGCGCAAGCGGGTCAGCGCGCCTTCGTGGATCGCCACCGCTAACGAGCGCCCTTCTTCGCGCAGGTTGCGGATAAAGGCGATCATCACCAGGCCGTTCAGCACCGCCACACCGGACAAGGCGATAAAGCCCACCCCTGCCGAAATCGATAGCGGAATATCCCGCAGCCACAGCGCCATGATTCCACCAGTCAACGCGAACGGAATCCCGGTGAACACCAGCAAGCCATCCTTGAGGTTGTTGAACATCATGAACAGCAGGCCGAACACCAGCAGCAACGCCACCGGCACCACGATACGCAGGCGCTCGGAGGCTTCTTTCAACTGCTCGAATTGCCCGCCCCAGGTGGTCCAGTAACCGGCGGGCACTTTCACCTGAGTGGCAATGGCCGCTTCGGCTTCCTCGACAAACGAGCCGATATCACGCCCACGCACGTTGGCGCTGACGATCACCAGGCGCTTGCCATTCTCGCGACTGATCTGGTTGGGGCCCAGCACCAGGTCGAGGCTGGCGACCTGGGACAAGGCGATAAAGCCCAGTTGTCCCGAGGTACTACCGGCCAGCGCCGGCACCGGAATCAATAACCGTGACAAGCCTTCGATGTCTGTGCGCAGTGCGTCGGACAAGCGCACGACCATGTCGAAACGCCGATCACCTTCGTACAACGTACCGGCCTGACGCCCACCGACGGCGACAGCGATGGTGTCCTGCACATCGCCCACATTCAGGCCAAAGCGAGCGGCCTTGTCGCGGTCGATATTGATGGTCAGCACCGGCAGGCCGGAGGTCTGTTCCACCTTCACTTCCGAGGCGCCGTTGAGCTTTTGCAAGGTCTCGGCGATTTCCCCGGCAGTGGTGTTGAGCACGGCCATATCATCGCCAAACACCTTCACCGCCACATCGCTGCGCACCCCGGAAATCAGCTCGTTGAAACGCAGCTGGATCGGTTGCGACAGCTCATACACGCTGCCCGGCACAATCGCGCTGGCGCGTTGGATATCGGCAATGAGGGCCTCGCGGGACTTCTTCGGGTCGGGCCATTGGTCCTTGGGTTTGAGCATCACGTAGCTGTCGGAGATGTTCGGCGGCATCGGGTCGGAGGCGATTTCCGCCGTACCGGTGCGCGCAAATACCCGCTCGATTTCCGGCACTTCGGCCAGCAAGGTTTTTTCCAATTGCTGCTGCATCTGCACCGATTGCGTCAGGCTGGTGCCAGGTACGCGCAGCGCCTGCTGGGCGAAGTCGCCCTCGCTGAGGCTGGGGATAAATTCGCTGCCCATACGGCTGGCGACCAGGCCCGATACGACGATGGTCAGCAGCGCCAGGCCAAATACCAAGGGGCGGCGCGTCATCACCCAATTGAGCACTGGGTCATACACCCGGCGTGCGCTGCGCATGACGAAGTTTTCTTCTTCCTTGACCTTGCCGGTGACGAACAACGCAATCGCCGCCGGTACGAAGGTCACCGACAGAATCATCGCGCCGAGCAAGGCAATCACCACCGTGAACGCCATCGGGTGGAACATCTTCCCGGCCACCCCGGTAAGAGCGAAGATCGGCAGGTACACCACCATGATGATCAGTTGCCCGAAGATCAGCGCCCGTCGCGCCTCTTTGGCAGCAGCGAACACTTCGTGCAGGCGCTCACTGCGGGTCAGCAGGCGGCCGTGACGCTGCTGCGCATGGGCCAGACGACGGATGGCGTTCTCGACGATCACCACCGCACCGTCGACGATAATGCCGAAGTCCAGCGCACCGAGACTCATCAGGTTGGCGCTGACTTTGTTGGTGAACATGCCGGTGAAGGTGAACAGCATCGCCAGCGGAATCACCATCGCCGTGATCAGCGCCGCACGAATATTGCCCAGGAACAGGAACAACACCGCCACCACCAGCAACGCACCTTCGAAGAGGTTCTTCTTCACGGTGGCGATGGCTTTTTCCACCAGGTTGGTGCGGTCGTAGACGGTGACCGCCACCACGCCTTCGGGCAGTGAACGGTTGATCTCCTCGAGCTTTTTCGCCACTGCCTGGGACACGCTGCGGCTGTTCTCACCGATCAACATGAACACGGTGCCCAGTACTACTTCGCGGCCGTTTTCGGTGGCGGCGCCGGTGCGCAGCTCGCGGCCAATGTCGACCTGGGCCACGTTGCGCACACGAATCGGGGTGCCGTCCGAGGTGGTGATGACAATGTTGGCGATGTCATCGATAGACGCCACTTGCCCCGGCGCGCGGATCAACAACTGTTCGCCGCTGCGCTCGATATAACCGGCGCCGACATTGGCGTTGTTGCGCTCCAGAGCGGTCACCAGATCGTTGAGCGTCAGGTTGTAGGCGGCCAGGCGCTTGGGGTCCGGCGCAATCTGATACTCCTTGGCGAAGCCTCCGATGGTATTGATCTCGGCCACGCCCGGCACATTGCGCAGCTGCGGTTTGATGATCCAGTCCTGGATCACCCGCAGGTCGGTGGGGGTGTAAGGCGTACCGTCCTCTTTGCGCGCACCGTCCTCAGCTTCCACGGTCCACAGGAAAATTTCCCCAAGCCCGGTGGAAATCGGCCCCATCGCGGTTTCGATGCCATCGGGCAATTGTCCTCGGGCCACTTGCAGGCGCTCGTTGACCAGTTGGCGGGCAAAAAACAGGTCGGTGCCGTCCTTGAAAATCACCGTGACCTGGGACAAACCGGAACGCGACAGCGAACGTGTCTGTTGCAAGCCGGGCAGACCGGCCATGGCGGTTTCGATGGGAAAGGTGATGCGCTGCTCGGTTTCCAGCGGCGAAAAACCGGCGGCCGCCGAGTTGATCTGCACCTGCACGTTGGTGATATCGGGCACCGCGTCGATGGGCAGTTTCTGATAGCTGGCGATGCCGACACCGGCCATCAACAGCACCGCCAGCAACACGATAATGCGCTGCTCGATGGCGAATTGGATAAGGCGCTCAAACATGGGGAATCACTCGCAGATCAATGGGCGTGTTCGGCCGAGCCTTTGCCCAGTTCGGACTTGAGGATGAAGCTGCCAGCCGTCGCCACTTGCGCACCGGCCTCCAGGCCCTGACGCACTTCGACGTAGCCGTTTTCACTGACGCCCAGTTCAAGATGGCGGGTGATAAAGCCGTCTGCGGTGCGCACGAACACCGAGGGTTTGTCCTCGACGGTCTGGATGGCGGCTTGCGGCACGGTCACCTTGGCCTGGTAGGTATCGGTGGCGACTTGCACGGCCACGAATAAACCAGGACGCCAGGCGTCGTCGGGGTTGGACACCGTCACACGCACGGTGGCGGTGCGCGTTTGCTCGCCGAGCAAGTTGCCGACATATGCCACGGTGCCCAGCACTTCGGTGCCCATTTCCGTCGAGCTGACTTTTACGGGTTTGCCTACACGGACCTTGTTCAAGTCCTTGGGAAAGACACCGAAGGTGACCCACACCTGAGACAGGTCCGAGAGCGTGAATGCGTTGCTGGTTTCACTGACCACCTCGCCCACGCCCAGGTGTTTTTCCACCACCACCCCGGCGAACGGCGCCCGCAGTTCATAGCGATTGCCACCGGCCAGAACTGCGCTGCCGCTGAGGGCGGTCATCTTCTGCCGCGCATTGTTCAGGGCGATTTCGGCCTCTTGCAGGGTTTGCCGCGCCAGCAGGTAATCCTGCTCGGCGGAGATTTTGTCCTGCCACAACTGGCGCTCGCGCTCAAAGGTGGTACGCGCCAGTTCGACCCGGCGCTGGCTGGCCGCCAACTCACTGCGCTGGTCGGAAATCTGCTGGCTGGCGATCACCGCCAACAGTTCGCCTTTTTTTACCGACTGGCCCAGATTGACGTTCACCGCTTCCACTACGCCCGCAGCACGGGGCACGATGTGGGAGGTACGGTCTTCATCAAAACGCACCTCGCCGGGCAGCGTCAGCACCGTGCTGATCGAGCGCGGTTGCGCCTGGGCCAGTTGAATACCGGCGGCCTGGATCTGCTGCTCGGTGAGTTCAAGTTTGCCTTCTTCTTCCTCGGCGTGGGCCAAGCCCGATAGCAGCAGGCCCAAGGCGACGGCGAGCGCCATGCCATGTTTTTTGTTCATCAGGGGACTCCAGGAAAAATCAAAACCGGGCGAGGTCGCCGTAAATTCGTTCGATACGCACCCAGGCGTCGGTGGCCTGGGCCGTCGCCGCGAGGTACTGGGTGCGGGCCGCGATCAAGGTACGCTGGGCGTCGAGCACGTCGAGAAAGCTGAACTTGCCCATCTCGAAACCACGGGTGGCGCTGTCTACCGCGCTCTGTGCGGCAGGCAGGATCTGTTGGTTGAACGCACGCACTTCGGTGTTCGCCGTTTGCCACAGGTCCAGGGCCTGGCGGGTTTCGGTGCGCAGGCGCAGCTCGGCGGCGTTGCGCAGGTCGCGGGCCTGGTCGGCGCGTCGAGTGGCCGCGAGGATGTTGCCCTGGTTGCGGTTGAACAGCGGGATCGGCATCGACACGCCCACCAGGTTGACCCGCTCGCGCACGCTGGCGTCGTACTGGCTGCCAATGGACACATCCAGGTCCGGAATGCGCTGGGCTTTTTCCAGGCCCACGCTGGCTTCGTTCTGCACAATGTTCAGTTCGGCCAGGCGCAGTTCGGCGGTTTGCTCAAGACGTGCCAGCAATGGCGCGGCGGCGGGTAACGCCGGCGCGGAGGTGTTTGGCGTGGCGACGGCCTGGAAGTCGGTGGCCGCACTGCCGGTGCTGGTGGCCAGGCGACGGTAGGCATCAGTGAGGCCAATCTGTGCGCGGTTCAATTCCAGGCGGATTTCCGACACCTGCACCTGGGCGCGGGTAGCTTCCACCGGTGATGACTTGCCGGCGGTGACACGCCCGTTGGCGACCACCAGGCCGCGCTCGGCAAGCGTCATGGAGCGTTGCGCCAGGTCGAGGCGCTCCTGGGCGCGCAGGGCGCCGTAGTAGCTGTCGATGACCTCGGCGCGCAACAGGTTACGGCGCTGCTCCAGGGTCAGCGCGGCGGCGTCCTGGGCGCGGGTGGCCACCTCGATGCGCGCACCGCGCTTGCCGCCCAGTTCCAGGGTCTGGCTGAGTTTGATACTGGTGGTGCGGCTGTTGCGGCGGGTGTCTTCGGCATCCCAGGAGGCCACCGGGTTGGGGATCAAGCCGGCCTGCTGGCGGCCGCCCTGGGCGATGTCGATTTCCCATTGTGCGGCCGCCAGGTCCGGGTTGTTGGCGAAGGCGGTTTGCAGCGCTGCATCGAGGGTGAGGGGTTGTGCCTGGGCGGCGTTTGCGGATATCCACAATGCCAATGCTGCCGCCCCCAACAGTGTTCTAACGGAAATTGCCATAACGAGAGTTCCACGCCCATGAAGTCGCTGAGGTGTCCCAGCGGGGGCAATGTAGCTGTCGGTACTTATCAGGGCCGTGGGTGAAAGATTACAAATCCGTTAGCCAGGCTCAGGCATGCACGTCGTCGTGATCGTCATGCTGAAAACCCTCGCCCTCGACCTGGATCGTGGCATGGGAAATATCGAATTGCTCGTGCAGTAACTCCGTCACTCGGCTGAGGATCTGCTGCTCAGTGCCCTGGGATGCATCCGCGACCAAATGCGTACTCAGCACATTCTTGCCACTGGTGAGGGCCCAGATGTGCAGGTCGTGCACGTCCCTGACCCCAGGCACGCTGCGGATGGCCTGCTCCACCTGCTCGATATCGACGCCTTCCGGCACACCTTGCAGCAGGATGTTCATGCTCGCCTTGAGCAGGGTCCAGGTGCGCGGCAATACCCAAAAGCCGATGGCGGCCGCGACCACGGAGTCGACCCACCCCCAGCCGGTGAACATGATCACCAGCGCGGCAATGATCACGCCGACGGAGCCGAGCATGTCGCTCCAGACTTCCAGATAGGCACCCTTGACGTTAAGGCTCTCGCCGCTGGCCGCGCTGAGCAGGCGCATGGAGATCAGGTTGACGACCAGCCCCAGCAGCGCAATCACCAACATGCCGGTGGACTGGATCTCGGCGGGCGTCTGCAGCCGCAGGTAAGCCTCGTACAAGATGTAGAACGCCACGGCGAACAGCAGCAATGCATTGAACGCAGCCGCCAGAATCTCGAACCGCGCATACCCGAAGGTGCGCTTGCGATCTGCCGGGCGCTTGGCGACCTGGATCGCCACCAGGGAAATCGCCAGAGCCAGGGCGTCGGTCATCATGTGCGCCGCGTCCGACAACAGTGCCAGGCTGCCGGTGATAAAGGCGCCGATGACTTCGGCCAGCATGAAGCTGCCGGTCAGCCCCAGGGCGATCCATAACTTGCGTTCGTGGCCGGCGCGTACTTGGGCGTGGCTGTGTCCTGCGCTCATGGGATGTCCTTGTGGGTTGGGAGGAAGCGGATCATAGAGCTATAGGCCAGATCCACGGGCATGGTTTGCAAAATTGTCATCTGCACGCCAGAACGTCGTTAGCGTTGAGCGCACCAAAATCGTTCATGGACACGCTGGGGCAGTTCTATCAGGTATGCTTTTCAAGCCGAAACAAAAAGAAACATATTAGCCAACCTGCTCGATAAGGAGTTCCGTTTTGGAGTTATCGACTGCCGCGTGGATGGTTCACGACACCCGTCTTATGCTCTGCGTCCTGCTGGCCATCGCGAGCATCATCGTGCTGATCAGCGCGACCAAATTGCCGCCGTTCCTGTCGATTCTGATCGGCACCTTTATCGCCGGTGTGGGTGCCGGTCTACCACCAGAGGAAGTGGCCAAAGCGTTCAGCAAGGGCGCCGGGGCGATTCTGGGTGAGGCCGGTATTATCATTGCCCTGGGCGCAATGCTCGGCGCGCTGATGGCCGAATCCGGTGCAGCCGACCGTATCGCCACTACCTTGCTTGGGCTGGGCAAAGGCAAGTCATTGCCGTGGGTGATGGCGCTGGTCGCCATGGTGATCGGCCTGCCGCTGTTCTTTGAAGTGGGCCTGGTGATGATGGTGCCGATCATCTTTGTGATGGCTAAGCGTTCGAACCAGCCGCTGCTGAAAATCGCCATCCCGGCATTGGCGGGCATGACCACCCTGCACGCCCTGATGCCGCCGCATCCGGGGCCGCTGATTGCCGTGGGTGCGTTGCACGCCGACCTGGGCCTGACCATGTTGCTGGGTTTGTGCCTGGCGGTACCGGCGGTGATCCTGGCCGGGCCGCTCTACGGCAATTGGTTGTCCAAGCGCCTGCATGTGGACGAACCGGCCGAGATTGGCGCGCTGTTCAGCGCACCGCCCAAGGCTCCGCGCCAGCCGAGCTTTGGGGTGTCGTTGCTGATCATTCTGTTGCCGGTGATCCTGATGCTCGGCAGCACGCTGGCCAAAGTCGCGCTGGCGCCAGAAAGCCCCCTCGGCTTGGCCTTGAAGTTCCTCGGTGAACCGCTGATCGCTCTCGGCCTGGCCGTCATCGCCGCAGTGATTTGCCTCGGCTGGGCCGCAGGCATGCCACGCGCCGACGTCGGCAACACCCTGCGCAAAGCCCTGGCGCCCATCGCCGTGTTGCTGCTGACCATCGGCGCTGGTGGCGGCCTCAAGCAAACCCTGCTGGACGCAGGCGTCAGCCAGACCATCAGCAAGGTCGCCGAAGGCGCGCACATGCCCTACCTGTTGCTGGCCTGGCTGATCGCCGTGGCCCTGCGCCAAGCCACCGGCTCGGCCACCGTCGCTACCACTACGACGGCGGGCATCCTCGCGCCGATGATGGCCGGGCTGGCGGCAACGCAAAGCTCATTGGTCGCCCTCGCGATTGGCGCCGGTTCGGTGTTTTTTGCCACGTCAACGACGCCGGGTTCTGGATGGTGCGCGAGTACTTTGGCTTGCAGTTGAAACAGACGATCTGGGTGTGGTCGGTGTTGCAGACGATTGTTTCGGTGGTTGGGCTGGTGGGTACCTTGTTGCTCTGGCACTTCTTGACCTGAACCTCAGGCGGCCAAGGTGTGGCGTTTGCCAAACAACGCCACACTTCCCACCCCCACCGCCCCCATCACCACGCAATACCCCACGCAGACCCACGGGCTGGCCGGCATCAGCGCGATCAATAGCAGCGGCGTAGTACTCGCCCACAGCGCATAGGCAATGTTGTAGGTGAAGGAAATCCCCGACACCCGCACCTGCGCCGGGAACAGGCCGACCATCACTGACGGCACCGCGCCCACCACCCCGCAGCTCAAGCCTGCCACGGCGTACGCCGCGCCCAGCCACACACCGCCGCTGATCAGGCTGGCATACAGGATAAAAATCCCTACCGGCAGCAACAGGCTGTAGACCAGCACCGCGCGCCAGGCGCCGATGCGGTCCACGAGCAAGCCGGCGAGGACGCAGCCGATATTCAGGAAAACGATGCCCAACGCGCTAAGGGCGAAGGTGTGGCTGGGGCTCATGCCGAAGGTTTTCTGCATCATGGTCGGGGTGATGACCACCAGCACCACCACGGCTGAGGTGAGTACGCAGGTGAGGATCATGGCAGGCAACAGCACGGCGCGATGCTCGCGCAGCACGGTGCGCAATGGCATTTCGGCGGCGGCCTGGCGACGCGCCTGCATTTGGAGGAACACCGGGGTTTCGCTGAGCCAGCGACGCAGCCATACGCCGATCACGCCGAATACGCCGCCGAGCAGGAAGGGCAAGCGCCAGGCATAGTCGAGGATTTCGGCCGGGGTGAAGACTTGCGCCAGCAAGGTGGCAGTCAATGCGCCCAGCAGGTAACCGAAGGTCAGGCCGGCTTGCAGGAAGCCCAAGGCGTAGCCACGGTGCTGGCGCGGCGCGTGCTCGGCGACGAAGGTCCAGGCGCTGGGCACTTCGCCGCCCACTGCGGCACCTTGCAGCACGCGCAGCGCCAGCAGGATCAAGGGTGCGAAATAGCCGATCTGCGCGTAGGTCGGCATGATGCCGATCAGCAGGCAGGGCAAGGCCATCATCAGGATGCTCAAGCTGAATACGCGCTTGCGCCCCAGGTGGTCGGCAAAGTGCGCCATCAGGATGCCGCCCAGCGGACGGGCGAGGTAGCCAGTAACGAAGATGCCGAAGCTTTGCAACAGGCGCAGCCACTCAGGCATTTCCGGGGGGAAAAATAATTGGCTGAGGGTCAGCGCGAAAAACACAAAAATAATGAAGTCGTAGATTTCCAGGGCTCCACCGAGGGCGGCCAGGCCCAGGGTTTTGTAGTCGGAGCGGGAAAAACGCTGCGCCCGTGGGGAAAAGGTGGCAGTCATGTGCAGGCTCGACAGACAAACAAAATGGCGTGCAGGTTATGAGCTGAACCCATTGAAGGCAATCACGACGGATATATTTGTTTTACTCATTGATCGTTGAAGATAACTACATTCCCAAATCAATGGGGGTAGAGGAACATGCCGTAAAACTGCCAAACCCCATAATAAATACAAGAGGAAAGCTTCATGGCCGATGCTATCGAAGAAAGCCGCTACGCTCGATTTGCCCTGCGTTGTTCCAATTTTGCCGAGCGCTGGTTTCCCGACTCCTGGGTGTTTGCCGCTCTCGCGGTGATTATCGTCGCCGTGGCGACCCTGGGCATGGGCGCAGCGCCCGCCGAAGCGGCCAAGGCATTTGGCGACGGGTTCTGGAGCCTGATCCCGTTCACCATGCAGATGGCGTTTGTGGTGATCGGCGGTTATGTAGTCGCCAGCTCGCCGCCCGCGGTGAAGTTGATCGACCGCTTGGCGCGCATCCCCAAGAACGGTCGTTCGGCGGTAGCCTGGGTGGCGTTGATTTCCATGGTGGCCTCGTTGCTCAACTGGGGCTTGTCCCTAGTGTTCGGCGGTTTGCTGGTGCGGGCGTTGGCCCGTCGTACCGATTTGCGCATGGACTACCGCGCCGCTGGCGCTGCGGCATACCTGGGCCTCGGTGCCGTGTGGGCGTTGGGGCTGTCGTCGTCAGCCGCGCAGTTGCAGGCCAACCCGGCCAGCTTGCCGCCGTCGATCCTGTCGATCACCGGGATGATCCCGTTCACCGAAACGATCTTCCTGTGGCAATCCGGTGTGCTGCTTCTGGCGCTGATCGTGGTGTCGCTGATCATCGCCTACGCCACCGCGCCCGGCCCCAACAGCGCCCGCGATGCCAAGGCCTGCGGCGTCGACCCGGCCTTTAACCTGCCCAAGCCACAACCGCCGACGCGTCCGGGCGAATGGCTGGAGCACAGCCCGTTGCTGACGATATTGCTGGCATTGCTGGCAGCCGGCTGGCTGTTCCATGAGTTCTCAACCAAGCCGGCGATCAGCGCCATCTCGGGGCTCAACACCTATAACTTCCTGTTCATCATGGTCGGCGCCCTGCTGCACTGGCGCCCGCGCAGCTTCCTCGATGCCGTGGCCCGCGCGGTGCCGACCACCACCGGCGTGCTGATCCAGTTCCCGCTGTACGGCTCGATTGCCGCGCTGATGACGGTGGTCAAGGGCGGTGACGGCCAGACCCTGGCGCACCATATCTCGACGTTCTTCACCTCCATCGCCTCCCACGACACCTACGCGCTGCTGATGGGCGTGTATTCGGCGGTGCTGGGCTTCTTCATCCCATCGGGTGGCGGCAAGTGGATTATCGAGGCGCCCTATGTGATGCAAGTGGCCAATGACCTGCAATACCACCTGGGCTGGGCGGTGCAGATCTACAACGCCGCCGAGGCACTGCCGAACTTGATCAACCCGTTCTATATGCTGCCGCTGCTGGGGGTGTTGGGGCTGAAGGCGCGGGACTTGATCGGGTTTTCGTTTGTGCAGTTGTTGGTGCACACGCCGCTGGTGTTGTTCTTGTTGTGGGCGCTGGGGACGACGTTGAAATATTTGCCGCCTGTGATGCCCTGAATAACGGGTGACCGCAACTGTTGGTAGAACAGCTGCGGTCAAGGATTTACAGGAAGGCGTGCCAATAGATCAGGTAATGCACTCTGTATCGTGTCCCAAACAACATCCAAGTTGATATCGAAGTAACCATGAGCGATTCGGTTGCGCATCGCTCACATATTGCGCCAAGGAATATGTGAATGGCGTGCCGCGAAGTCCGGATGCTGATCCATGATTTTCGTCGACGCTTCACCAATGATGATCAGGCTCATGACCACAGCTTGTTGTGTTCGCCGGTCCTCCAAAAACGCTTCTTTGCTCAAGCCCTCTACAAAAGTGATAGCGTCAGTGGCAGCTTGCCTTATGTGCTCCAGATAATCCCCTAAGCGATTTTCTGTCATACAGGACGGGCCTCAGCCAACACCTTGGCGCGAAATTTCAACGGCAAGTCGCCAGGCGTCAACAGGTCGACATTGACGCCTAACAAGTCCTCAAGCTCGACCTGCAACCCGCCAAGATCAAAAAGAGTTGTTCCCGGTGGCGCATCAACCAGCAAATCAAGATCACTGCCTTCTTGGTCGGTACCCGTTAATACAGACCCAAATACTCTCGGGTTTGATATTTGGAAACGTCCTAACACTTCTCTGACAGCTGCTCGTTGTAGATCAAGTGCAGTTGAAGGTTTCACGACTCACCTCGATGGTGTGCATTAGAAGCCCAGTCTAGCAGCGCTTACTCTGTGTAGACACGCCCCGCACATCACATGTGTGTCTTCGTTCCGTCACATTCCATTGCTACCGTCCTGCGAAATATCTTGCAACATCTCGCCAAGGACTCCCCCCGCAATGAGTGACGAGCACAACGACCGCCCTACCCCCGACTCCGCCCCCAAAACGCCGGTCGACACCAGCCGTCGGCGCTTCCTCGGCGGTGCGGCGGTGTTGGGGGTAGGCGCGACTTTGAGTGCCTGCGGCCATACCAGCGAAGCGCCGAGCACACCGGTAGCCAGGCCGCTCACGCCCCAGGAACTGGACAAGGCCTTGAGCGACCAGGTTAAAACCGTGGTGGTGATCTACGCCGAGAACCGCAGCTTCAACAACCTGTTTGCCGATTTCCCCGGGCTTGAAAAACCACTGTCGGCGTTATCCGCCACTGACACCCGGCAGCGCGACCGCGACGGTAGTGTGCTGGCCAGCCTGCCGCCCACATGGGGCGGTGTGTTGCAAGTCGGCCCGCAAACGGTGGACGGGGTGACCTACCCCAGCGGTGTGCAATTCCAGGAAAACCTTTCCAACGCACCGTTTGCCCTCAAGGGCCCGAACGCCGAAGACCTGCCATTGAGCTTGGTAACCCGCGACCTGTGGCATGTGTTCTATCAAAACCAGATGCAGATCAACGGCGGCAAGAACGACGGTTTTGTCGCCTGGGGCGATGCCGGGGGCCTGGTGATGGGCCATTACGCCCAAAGTCGTTATTCTCTGCGCCTGTGGGACGTTGCCAGGGAGTTTGTGCTCTGCGATAACTTTTTCCAGGGCGCATTTGGCGGCTCGTTTCTTAACCACCACTACCTGATCAGCGCCACGGCGCCGGTTTATCCCAATGCCGCGCAATCGGTGGCCAAGGCGCAGATCGCCACGCTGCAAAGTGATGACCCCACCGACACGCGCCTCAAGCCGCTGGACGCGTCCCCGGCCAGCGCCATGACCGGCCCGCCGCAGTTCGGCCCCAGCGCGCTGACCCCGGACGGTTACGCCGTAAACACCCTGGCCCCGCCGTATTGGCCCACCTGGATTCGCGACCCGCAAAACCCGGATTACTCAAAGCCTGACCTGCCCAATGTGCTGGTGCCGCAAACCCACGAGCACATTGGCGACAAGCTGTCGAAAAAGAACGTTGACTGGGCCTGGTATGCCGGCGCGTGGCAGGCCACTCTGGAGCAGTTCAAGGATTCGGGCGGGATCCCCAAGATCCCGAACTTCCAGTACCACCACCAGCCGTTCAACTACTTCAAGCAGCAAGGTCCGCAAAACCGTGCGGAACGTGATAAACGCCTGCGCGACGGCGGCTTGGGGGATGAATCAAGCACGAACAAGTTCTTCGCAGATGCCCAGGCCGGCAAGCTGCCGGCCGTGAGTTTCTACAAACCCCAGGGCAACCTGAACATGCACGCCGGTTATGCCGATGTGGCCTCGGGCGACCGCCATATCGCCCGCGCCCTGAAAGTGCTGCAAGAGAGCCCGCAGTGGAAAAACATGGTGGTGGTGGTCACCGTCGATGAAAACGGCGGTTGGTGGGACCATGTCGCGCCGCCCAAGGGTGACCGCTGGGGCCCGGGCACGCGGGTGCCGGCCCTGGTGGTGTCGCCGTTTGCGCGCAAAGGCACGGTTGACCACACGGTGTACGACACTGCATCGATCCTGCGTTTGATCACCCGAGTGTTCCAATTGGAGACTCTGGACGGCCTCAAGCAGCGTGACGACGCGATGATCGCCCGCGGCCAGAAGCCCATGGGCGACCTGACCAACGCTTTGCAATTTCACCCATAGAGGCTTATCCAATAACGACATGCCTGGCGATTTAACACGCGATTTTCCCGGTCAGCCGCTACTGTGTGCAGGTGGGCTTTTATCCCGCGCAGACGGGCGTCGCTGACAAGGAACCAACTATGTTTAAAACGACCAGGCTGTCCTTCACCCTCGCCGCACTGCTGGTGAGTGCGGTCGTACAGGCCGACATCGAGGTGCCTCTGGGCAGTACGCAGCGCGTCACCCAGTTATTCGCATTTCCCAATAACTGCAACGTGATCTGCTTTCGGCCATGGACGCTGGAGCAGACCGCTGAGCACTACTTGAACCAGAGCCTGCAGCGTGACGGCTACGGCCGCGCCAGGGTCAGTGTGAAAACCCACGATGGCCAGGTCTGGGCGAATTTCAGCGGCGTACCGGACACCTACGGCCAGTCCCTGACCACCTTGCTCAATACCGCCGACCTCGCTTATCAGGGTGCCAGCCGGCTCAACAGCGATGGCAAGTGGGCTTATAACTGGTACCTGTTCCTGCCGCTGGGCATGGCCCTGGAGAACCGCAAGAGCATCGAACTGCTGCACTTTCCTCCGGACTACTCGCTCACCCAGGCCCAGGACTACCTGGAGTCGGCCACCACTGACCGCTGGGCGGCCTTGCTTACCGACAACGGCATCCCGGCCAGCGAGACACCGGCTTACCAGACCATCATCGATATCGCGCCCATCGCCGCACCGTCCAACGCAGGCAAGGATCTCGAGAGCGTCTACAGCTACTTCACCGACTACCAGACCCGCATGGTCAAGGAACTGAGCCTGCACGCCAACGGCTCGCTGCCGATGGTGGCGTTCGGCGCGCCGGTGCGCAGTTGGCTCAAGCAACAATACGGTCAGAACGTCGGCGTGCTGGAGCTGACCCAGATCAGCCCGACACCAGGCACGAGCGTGTCAGTGCTGGGCGCCAACCACCCCAGCTACATCTGGTACGCGGCGGACCCGGCAAGCTATGACGGCGATGAACAAAAGGCCGACGAGGCCGGATTGAAAGTAATGGGGCAGGATTTAAGCGCGGCCTGCTGGCAAGCGGGCATGGGCCAGAAACCCGCCAGCGATGCGAATGTGTTGCTCAAAGCCTGCTTGAATACCTGGCAGGTCACACGCAAGGAGCAGACCTGTGAGCTGTTCTTCACCTCGGTGCGCAACCTGACCCCGGAGCAGGCCAATACCAAGTGCGCCACACCGCCTATCAAGGCGCAATTGAAGCAGCTGAAAAACGCCGCGCCGCCCCCCACTGTTACCTCTCCCGCGCTTTAACGCGAACCCGCGGTTTCTACTGTCAGATCTGACAGTAGAAACCGGCTTCAACTTCGGCGAGTCTTGGCTTGCGCCCACTTGCTGCAAGACTGGCAGTCAGAACACCCCAGATCCATGCAGCCCAATTCAGGAGAGTGATGAAGACTCAAGCCATGGATAAGGCTAAAACGGCAGTGAATGACTGCCTCTACCCCTTTGAGACGCTGCAGGTGGAACAGGGTTACCCCTCGACCGCACAATTCAAGGTCGTGCGATACCCTAATGGCAAGCGGGGTGGCATCAAGGCTCGCATCGACTTTGACAGTCGAGTACGCATCGCTCTGGTTTCAGGCTACGCAGTCAGCGAGCGCCGGGCGCATACGCTGCAACTGTCGCCGCGTATTCACTTGTACGATAGATGGTTCTGCGGCCTGATACGGCACTCCTGCAAGCCGAACGTGCTCCTGGACACCACGTACATGGAACTATGGACCCTGAACACCATTACCGCAGGCAGCCTGCTGACCCTGGATTACGCCATTACTGAAGACGCGCTTTACCGGCAGTTCGCTTGCCATTGCGGCGAGCTGAACTGCCGGGGCTGGATCACCGGCAGCAAAGAGCCGTTGAACGCCCAAGGCCTGGCCTGGTGGCGCGAAAACAAAAGGTCCTAGGCTTCGCCCAACGGACGCAGGCGGTACTGCGGCGGCAGTTGCTCGAAGCCACTGATGGTGGTGTTCAAGCTCTTCCAGCGACCGTCCTTGATGCCGTAGATGCAGCCATGGATCGACAGGCTCTGCCCACGGTGCCAGGCATTTTGCACAATGCTGGTGTGACCGACATTGGCCACCTGCTGGATCACATTGAGTTCACACATGCGGTCAACGCGTTCTTCTTCAGTTGGCAGTTGAGCCAACAGTTCGCGGTTCTCGTAGTAGAGATCACGAATAGTGCGCAGCCAGCCGTCGATCAGGCCGAACTGGCGGTCCTGCATCGACGCACGCACGCCGCCGCAACCATAGTGCCCCGTGACGAGGATGTGTTTGACCTTGAGCACGTCGACTGCGTACTGGATCACCGACAGGCAATTGAGGTCGGTGTGCAGCACCACGTTAGCCACGTTGCGGTGCACGAACAGATCACCGGGCAACATGCCGACGATCTCATTGGCCGGCACCCGCGCGTCGGAGCAACCGATCCACAGGTATTCCGGGGTTTGCTGGCGGGCGAGCTTGGCGAAGAATTCGGGATCTTCCTGTTTGATCGCATCCGCCCAGCGTTCGTTGTTATCAAGCAGGTCTTGTAGTTCGTTCATCAGGGAAAGCCTCAGGAATGATGCGCAGTTTTGTGACTGACAACCCCTCGTCCGGGTCACGCCTGGCGCAAATTAGCTTGAATCTTTGGGGCTCAGCGCCTGTCCACACACTATAAGCCCCACAGTATGAGGATTGGCCATGACTGAATCACGACGTCCCTACGGCGCAACCCAGCCGGAACCGATCGACGACAACGAAGACCGCATGGGTTCGATGCGCGAGCTGGATTTTGACGAAGAGGACCAGACAGCGGAAATCGGCGATGAAATCCCGCGTGGCGAGCGCGAGCAGCTGATGCCCGACGAACGGGTACGAGAGGCCGGGATGACCGGGGCCTCGACCGCTGATCATGAATCAACCGATGATGATATGAGCCCGGAAACGCTGATTCACGAGGACGGTGCCAGAGATGCTCGGGAGGAAGGAGAAGACAGCCCGGCGGACTACGATCTGAGTGTTGTTGGTGAAGAGGATATTGGTGGCGGAAATGGCCTGGATGAGGCCGAACTGGCCGATCTGGACCCGCTCAACGGCAAACGCTGACACAACGCAGCTCAAAATGTGGGAGGGGGCTTGCCCCCTCCCACATTGGTTCCGGTATTTAGTCGACGAGGGTGCAAGCCATGACGACCGCGTCTTCGCGACCACCCACAGCAGGGTAATAATCCCGGCGACGGCCAATCTCATTGAAGCCATAGCGCTCATATAACCGAAAAGCCCCGGTATTGCTGTCCCGCACTTCCAGGAAGCATTCCCGCGCGTTGGCCGCGTAGGCACGGGACATCAGGTGTTCCAGCAGCGCCAGACCCAATCCGCGCCCCTGGTTTTCCGGCTTGACGGTAATGTTCAGCAAATGCGCCTCATCGAGAATGATCTGCACCACCCCATGGCCCACTTGCTGCTCGCCTTCGAACATCAGCCATATCTGGTACTTGCCCAGCCCGTCGAGAAAGATCCCTCGCGTCCAGGGATGGCTGAACGCTGCGTATTCGATTTTCAGCACCGCGTCGAGGTCGGCCTCGGTCATCGGGCGGAAGGATAAAGCCTCACTCATCAGTTGTTTTCCAGCGCGCCATCAGCCGGCGCATGGCTTGCCAGACATCAGCCTTACGCTGTGGCTCTTCCATTAATAATTCCAGACCCGGCAGGGCCCATACCGAACCCAGGCTGTCGACCTGCAGTTCGCGGTACCAGGCCTCGGCATTGGCTTCACCGGCAAACCGCACGGCAGGCAAGCCGATCAGCCACAGGCACACGCAGGGTTCGTCTTCCAGACGCGCCGAGACAAAGCCCTGGACAAAATCCCGCGCAGCTTCCGGGCCCTGGTCCATGGTGCCGCGTACCAGCAGCGGCCAGCGCACAGGCTCACCGATGATTTGCGGGCTGTCGGGCAGGCCGGCGGCGCGCAGCATGTCCTTGAGCAGCAGGTAGGCCGGGTCGCGCGACTGGAAGCGCTCGCCGGTTGGCAGTTCCACCAGCAACAGGCAACGCCCGGCCCGCAGCAATTGCAGGGCAAAGCGGGGCGGCGGCACTACCGGTGCCTTGACCACCGGCGCGGCCTCCTCCACCACCTTGGCAGCCTTGGTCACCGGCGCAGGGCGTGGCACTTCGATCTTTGCCCGTTCGACCACCGGGCGTGTTTCGACTGGGGGCTTGACCACCGCCACGGGCGCGGCAGCCTCTTCCCCCGACGACTCGAACGCCTCATAGGGCTCAAGCGCCTGCAACAACTCGGGCCGCGACGGCGCGGCAAACGGCAGTTCGGTGCGGGGCAGCCAGTTGACCACCTGCATGGCGGTCAAGTAAGCGCGACGTCGGGACTCGATAAGCACAGCTCGGCCACTTGTGGATAAGTAAAGAGCGGGGATTCTACCGCTGTTCGGCAACAATCGCCCACTGCGCACTGACCGGCTGTGGATAAATCCCGCGCCTGATGCAGTACAATCGCGACTTTTAATCGCCAACCAGCCGGCCATTCCCATGATCGAACCCAAGCGCGTCCTGCGCGCCCTCGCCGAACACTGGGCCTTACTTGAGCCTCTGTGCGAACACTTCGACCAAGGCACCCTGAGCCTGAGCGAGCTGCGCGCACAATTGGCCGCCCAACAACTGGACAGCACGCCCCAGGACATTACCAGCCTGCTGGACGTGTGGATTCGCCTGGATATCCTGGTACCTGTCGCCAAGAGCCCGAACCGTTTCGAGCTCAACGCGCAGATCCACGACTTCCTCGCTTATCTTCGCAAGGAGCACCGGCTTGGCCTGTGCCTGGAAATCGAAGCCTACCTGCGCCACCTTGAGCGCCTGGCCGGTTATATCCAGGACGCCTTCGACATCCGCGACGGCCATGACCTGGCCCGGCAACTGCGCTTGCTGGATATGCGCGTGCGCGACGTGCTGAAAAAACTTGCCAACGACGAACAGGCCCTCGCCGCCGTGGCCGATCGCGCCAAGACCAGCGACCGCCAGATCCCGTTGCGCCAGCGCTACGCCGAGGTGTTGGCAACCTGGGACGAATACGTCGAGCCGATGATTCAGCTGGTGAACGCTGACGGCGCCTTCGAGCAAGGCGTGCGCAAGGTGGAAAACGTGCTGCTGCGCATGCTCACCGAGCAACAGCGTCTTGGCCACCTGGTGGACGACGACATGCTGCTGCGCACTCACGCGCGCATCCTCGAAATGCAGACCAGCGCCCAGTTGACCTTGCGCCATGCGCGCGAGCTGCTGTTGCCGCTGCGCGAAGAAGCACGCCGGCATAACGCAGTGACTCGCGGCGCTGCGCTAGCCTTGTCGGCGATTCGCCGTAAAGGCCTGGACGCGGTGCCGCAAGCGGCGATGCCGATGTTCACCCGACCGCAAAGCACCTTCCTGGGCAGCGCCAGCCAGGTCGAGGCTTATGTGTATGCCCTGGCCAATTTCGAGCCGAAACCGGCGCGATTCCCCAAGGCGCACAAATCCCACAAGGGCGAAGCCCCGCGCGCGCCGCGTACGGTCAAGGAAATGCTCGAGCGCTGCGAAGACGCCCTGCCGATGCCGGACCTGATGACCTGGCTGCTGGAACAGGAGCCCGACGGCGCCACCGACGAATTGCTGTACTGGTTTTCACGCCTGTCCCGGGAAAAACGCTTCAAGCGCGAGCGCCTGGAACGTCGCGATTACCACACCCACGAGCATCAGGTCAGCCTGCGCTCCTTCGCCCTGCTCCCGGCCGGCGTTGACGCCACCGAGAATTCTGCGAGCACCCCTTATGCATCTTGATCTATCCGAACTGTCCCAGCTGGCGCCGATTTTTCGCGAGCTGTTCAAGGGTTACCACGTCAGCCGCCGCGACCCGGAGCTGTACGCGCAGCTGTCGAACTTCCAGGACCAGTACCGCACGCTGTTCAAGGCCTTGGGCTTTGAGCTGGTATGCGATACCCGCGGTTTCTACTACTTTGTCCCGGACACCGCCGTGGCTGCCGCGCAGGTCAACAAGACCGCCCAGCGCCTGGCCTTGTTTACCTTCATTCTCGTCGAGCACCTGGCCGACCAGGGCCGCGACCCGGTTGCCGTGCTCGACGGCGGCAGCCTGGGGCGCGACGAATTGCCTTCGTTGCTGGAGAAGTACCGCGACCTGTTTATCCAGGCCGAAGTGCAGACCCAGGAAGAGCTCGAAGAAAAAATCATGCGTCGCATGACCCAACTCGGTTTTGCCAGCGAAGACAACGGTATCTACCGCTTCCTGCCACCAATGCACCGTTTCCTCGACGTGTGCCTGTCGGTGCAACAGGACCGCGACCTCGCCGCCAGCGTGCACAGCGTATTGCCGCTGCCGGTGCCAGTGATCATCGACGAAGACAGCGATGAAAAACTGCTGAAGACCGATGACCCGCTGGACCTTAGCGCCTTCGATGAGGAAAGCGAAGAAGACGCCCTGGCCCGAGCCATTGCCGAAGAACAGGAAACCGACGTATGAGTAAGGAACGTTACGGCATCCGCCGCTTCGCCCTATTGAACACCGCCGGTTACAGCCTGGGCTTGTTCCCGCTGGAAGAGCCGCTGTCGGTGTACGGCGCGAACAACCTGGGTAAATCCGCATCCATCAACGCCTTGCAGTTCCCGATCCTGGCGCGCATGTCGGACATGAGTTTCGGCAAGTACACGCTGGAACAATCGCGGCGCTTCTACTTTGCCACCGATACCAGCTACATCCTGGTAGAAGTCTCCCTGCCCCACGGCCCGCACGTCATCGGCGTGGTCGGACGCGGGCCGGGCGGCGGTTTCGGTCACCAGTTCTTTGCCTATGCGGGCAAGCTGGACCTGGCTCATTACCAGAAAAACGACACCTGCCTGCGTCAGAAAGAGCTGTTTACCAACCTTGAGCGCGAGGGCCTCAAAGCCTACGAACTCAAGCCTGATGAACTGCGGCGCTTGCTGGTGGGCGGCCATACGTCGATCCCGCTGGACCTGACCCTGATCCCGCTGCGCTCCACCAGCGAACAGAGCTTGAAGACGTTCCGTGCGTTGTTTATCAACCTGCTGCACATGCGCGAAATCACCGCGGCCAAGCTCAAGCAACTGTTCCTCGACGCGTTCGAACACAGCTTGCGTTCAGGCAGTGTCGACTACATCGCTGCGTGCGAAGAAGCCTTCCGTGATGTGCGACGCATGGAGCAGGACTACAACTCGCTGGTGGCTGCCGGGCCGTTGGTCGAGGCGTTGGCCAATGGCGTGAAACAACGCGACGCCTTGCGCGGCAAACTGCATCGCCTGTCACCGCTGCTGGATTCGTTGCTGGGCACCTGGTCGGACTACGCCAGTGCGCGCAAGGAAGAGCTGACCATCCAGGCCGAGCACTACCGCAACGAGCAGGACGCGCTGCAGAACGACCAGCGTGGCGGTACTCAGGAACTGATGCGTCTGGAGCGGGAGATCAGCGGTATCCAGCGTTGGCTGGGCGAGCTGTCGGTACTCAAGCATCGCTTTGCCCTGGTGGATGACGTCAAGGTGCTGGAGCAACAGTTGCTCGCCGCCAAGGACGCCCACGATGAACTGGCGGGCGCATTGGCGCAGTCGCGACAGTTCAGCGCCGAGGACCTGGACGAGCGTCTGCGCGACCTGGAAAAGCGCTTGAAGTCGGTCAGGCAGCAACTCGATCACGCCGACAACAACAGCTATGCCAAGCTGCGCGAGGAGTTCTCGCAACAGGATGTCGAACGTCTGATGCGCCTGTTCAACAGCTCGTTGTTCAGCCTGCCTCTGGGTGAGCACGGCATCACGCTGGATGAGGACGGCCAGTGGGTCAAATCCCTGGAGCAGATTCTCGATGGATTCAAAGGCGAGCGCTTTGAAGTGCCGGGGCTGTCCATCGACATCTCGCACATCGAGCCGCCTGCGTTGCAGGCCCTGGCCGACCGCGCCGCATTGCGCGACCAGAAGGAGCGCCTGGAAAAAGAACTCAAGCAACTCAAAACCCAGCAGGCCGTAGCTTCCGACCGCGCGGCGAGCAAGACCCAGACCGAAGCGCTGTATCAGCAGGTGCTGGATGCTCAGAAGGCATTGGAAGATTTCCGCCGCACCCAGACCCTAAGTGCAGAAGAAGGCGAGAAGCTGGAAAACCTGGCGCAGATGGAAGCCGCCCAGGATGAGCTGAAGCGCTCCAGCGATGCCTTTACCGAGCGCGTCCAGCAATTATCGGCCAAGCTGCAACTGGTCGGCCGCCAGATCGGCGATATGGAAGCCAAGCAACGCACGCTGGATGATGCGTTGCGTCGTCGTCAGCTGTTGCCGGCGGACCTGCCGTTCGGCACGCCGTTCATGGACCCGGTCGACGACTCCATGGACAACTTGCTGCCACTGCTCAATGACTACCAGGATAGCTGGCAGGGCTTGCTGCGCGCCGACGGCCAGATCGAAGCCCTGTACGCTCAGGTGCGCCTCAAGGGTGTGGCCAAGTTCGACAGCGAAGATGACATGGAGCGTCGCCTGCAGCTGCTGATCAACGCTTACGCGCACCGCACCGATGAGGCGTTGACGCTGGGGAAGGCACGCCGAGCAGCGGTGACCGATATTGCCCGTACCCTGCGCAATATCCGTAGCGACTACGACAGCCTTGAACACCAGTTGGCGTTATTCAACCGCGAGATCAACAAACGCCAGGTCTCCAACCTGCAGAGTTTTCGCATCGTGCTGGCGCCGAACAAGGAAGCCCTCAAGCATATCGACCAGATCATCCACAGTGCTGGCCAGTATGAAGAAGGCGAAACGCTGTCGGTGTTCGACCTCAGCCAGAGCGCCGAGCAGGACAACAAGAACGAAGAGGCCAAGGAATACCTGGCGCGCCTCGTTGCGGCCAACCATAACCAGCTGGGCCTCAAGGACTTGTTCGAACTGGCGTTCGAGATCACCAAGGTGCACGGTCAGCCGGTGATTCATACCGACATCGATGGCGCCGCGTCCAACGGCACCACCATGACCATCAAGGCGCTGACCAACATGTACTTGTTGTTGCACTTGATGGACCGTGACCAGGCCGGCCGTGTGCGTTTGCCGTATTACCTCGATGAGGCTGCAGACATTGATGAGAAGAACCAGGCTGCCTTGCTGGAAACCAGCTTGCAACTGGGCTTCGTGCCGATCCTGGCCAGTGTGAAGCCGCAGGTCTCCGCCCAGGTGGCGATCGACCTGGAAGGCGGCAGCGGGCCGAACGGAATCTACATTGATGAGGCGGACTGGAAATACATCCGTCGCCATGATGTGGTGAAGGCGACGATGAATGTGCAAGCCGATGAGCCGGAGCTGGATGAGGTCTGACGCGTTGCGCTGACATGCAAAAAGGCCGCGATCTTTTGGATCGCGGCCTTTTTTTCGGCTTGGGATTTGCGGTGTGTTTGTGGGCCTCATCGCGGGCAAGCCCGGCTCCCACAGTTGGAATGCATACTTGCTGAAAATGCATATCCCTGTGGGAGCCGGGCTTGCTCGCGAAGGCCGCGCATCGGTTTATTTACCGAGTGGAATCTTGGGCGCCCAGGTCAGCCACTCATCTTCAAACTTATCGAACAACGGGAAGGTCTGCTGTGGCCGTGCCGGGTTGCCCATGCGTTCGCCATCCGGCGTGGCAAAGGCGATACCGCCGGCCACCAAGGTCTCCAGGGACTCGGTGCGCACCGTCGCGCCCTTGAACAGGCCGAAGTCGAGACCGAAGCCGCTGGTGTTCCAGAAGCGACTGCCACTGCGTACCAGGGGTGCGTACTTGGGCTCGATCAGGATATGCACCAACACACGGTCGGCGGTCTGGCCCAGTTCATAGCCGGTGACCTTGCCCACGGTGACTTCACGGTAAGTGACCGGCACGCCTTCTTTGAGCGAACCACGGCGAGCGGCGCTGAGTGTCAGGCTCAGGCCTTGCTCCTGATGGACAGCCTCCGGCGGCTGATCCAGTGCAACAAAGTTTTTTTGCGGCCCGGCATTTTTCACCGCAGGCTGCACCTCGATGTATTGCCCGGTGACCAGGGTTTCAAGATTGGAGGTCTTCATCAGGCCCAGCTCCGGCTTGACCACCCAGAACTGGCTGCCTGCGCGGGCGATACGATCAGCCACCTGAGTAATACGGGCGCGCAGCAATACGGACTGCATGTCGGCGCTGAGGTCGACGCTCTCGACCTTGCCAACCTCGAGGCCTTTGAAGCGTACGGCTGTACCGGGGCGCAGGCCGTCGGCACGATCGACCTTGATCGTCACCAGGGTGCCATGCTGATTCGCGGCGTCACGGTCGGTGAACAAACGGAAGCGCGGGATACGGTGCTTCAGGGGAACGTTGGGCTCCGGTGTTTCGAAGGCGATACCACCGGCCATCAGGCTGGCCAGGGATTCGCTTTTGACCTGGATGCCACCGGTGAGCCCACCAGTGAGAGTGACACCGCTGGCGTTCCAGAAACGTGTCGAGCCGTTGACCAGGCCTTCATACTCTTTCTCGATATGAACGCCGATCACGAGTTGCTTCTTCTTGCGTGAAAACTGGTAGCTCTGCACCGAACCCACCTTGACCTGTTTGTACAGAATCGGGCTGCCGACATCCAGCGAGCCCAGGTTGTCGGTGAGCAGCACCATGTGCAGGCCGGGGGAGCGCAGGTCTAACGGCGGCGCCTTGGCGCGGGCCACATACTCACGTTGTGGCGGGGTGCCTTTGTCACCCGGGCGGATCGCGATGTAGTTACCTTTGACCAGTGCTTCCAGGCCGGTGATGCCTGCCAGGGAGATGGACGGCTTGACCACCCAGAATTGCGTGTCCTGGACCAGGTAGTCTTCGGCCAAAGGATCAAGGGTCAACTCGGCGCTGGCGCTGGACAGGTCCGGGTCGATCTTCAGGGTTTTCAGGCTACCAACCTGGATGCCTTTGTACATGACCGGGGTACGCCCGGCCTGGAGGCCTTCGAAATCGGTGAGTTTGACCTTGACCTTGATGCCGGCTGCGGCGGCATCGAAGTCCTCGTACAGGCGAAAAGGCAGGCTCGGGTCGGTGGGTGGGCTGTCTTGGCGATTCTCAGGCGTGGCGAAGGCGATACCACCGGCCACAATGCTGGAAAGCGATTCGCTGCGCACCTTCACCCCGGAGAGGTTGGCGTCGATACTGATGCCGCTGGCGTTCCAGAAACGCGTGTGCTTGCGCACCAGGCTGGCGTAGGTCGGCTCGATATAAACCTTGATCTCAACGATGCTCTGGTCTTCGGACAACAGATAGCTTTTGACCTGGCCGACCTGAATCTGCTTGTAGAACACCGGACTGCCACGGTTCAGCGAGCCCAGGCGGTCGGCCTTGAGCGTCAGGTGCAGGCCCGGCTTGGCGTCGGATAACGGTGGTTCTTCAGACAGCGCCTTGAACTTGCGCGTGGGCTCACCATCGCCCGGGCTGGCGGCGATGTAGTTACCCGAAACCAGGGTCTCCAGGCCAGTGATACCGGCGAGGCTGACGCTGGGCTTGACCAACCAGAAGCGGGTGTTGGTCCTCAGATACTGCTCTACATCCTTGTTCATCTCGATGGTGGCGATCACCCCGCGATTGCTGCCTTCGTCATCCAGGGCCAGGGTCTTGACCTTGCCGACGGTCATGCCTTTGTAGACCACTTCAGTCTTGTTGACTTGAATACCCTCGCCGCTCTCAAAGCGAACCTGAATCTCAAGACCTTGCTGGGAGTAGGCGCGCCACCCCAGCCAGCCACCGATGATCAGGGCAATCAGGGGCAACACCCAAATAGCCGACCAATTGGAGGCCGGGCGGGTTTTAGCTTTAGGCAAATCACTCATGGTCGTCGTCCGACTCCGTGTTATCCCAAATCAGTCGGGGATCGAAAGTTACTGCGGCAAGCATCGTCAAGATCACCACACTGGCGAACGCTGCAGCACCGAGATTGGCCTCGACACTGGCAAGTCGCCCAAAGTTAACGACCGCCACCAGGATGGCGATCACGAAGATATCCAGCATGGACCAGCGGCCAATGAATTCGATAAAGCGGTACATCACAATGCGTTGTTGCGCGGACAGCGGTTGGTGACGCTGCACCGAGAACAGCAACAGGCCGATGCCTACCAACTTGAATGTCGGCACCAGAATACTGGCGATGAACACCACGGCGGCGATAGGAAACATGCCGTGCTGCACCAGCTGGATCACACCCGCCATGATGGTACTCGGGTCGCCTTGGCCGAGGGAGTTGACGGTCATGATGGGCAACAGGTTGGCGGGGATATACAAGATTGCTGCGGTGATCAGCAATGCCCAGGTACGGGTGAGGCTATTGGGGCGACGCGCATGGATCAACGCGCCGCAACGGGTACAGAGTTGCTCGTCGGTATCCGCTTCTTGCTTGTTCAATTCATGGCATTCGGTACAAATCAGAATGCCTGCATCAATCGCCCGCATGGTCATCCTCTCCTGACAGTGCTTGCCAGATCTGATGGGGTGACATCACCACCTCAAGCAGAACTTGAACCATTAATAAACTGACGAAGCAGACCAGACCCAGGCCGATCGTGATGGAGGCCATGTCGGCGAGCTTTACGATTGCCACCAGTACGCCCATCAAGTAGACCTCCAGCATCCCCCAATCCTTCATATGGTGGTAGATGCGGTACAACAACAGCCCGTAACTGCGACCGATGTTCCAGCGGATGCTGAGCAACACTGCCAATTGGCAGAGCAGCTTTAACAAGGGGATCCCCATGCTGCACAAGAACACAACGGCAGCAACGCCTTGCATACCGGTATCGAATAAGCCAACAACGCCGCTCCATACGGTGTCCTCCGAGGACTGCCCGAGTAGATTGAGCTGCATGATGGGCAAAAAGTTCGCCGGGATGTAAAGCAGCAGGGCCGCAAGTACTAAAGCAAGGCTCCGCTCGACCACATTGTGGCGGTGAGCATACAACTCGTAGCCACAGCGTGGGCACTGGGCTTTTTCGCCAGGGGCGAGCGCTGGCTTGCGCATCAGCAAATCGCACTCATGGCATGCCACCAGGTCGTCCAGTGGTAAATCCGACACCTCAACGGCATCAACCGGATCGGGCATAGATAGGGCTCTGACTCTAAAATAGTTAGGTGGCTATTCTAGTGCTCTGGCTCGGAAATAACTGTGCAATTTTGTCGGGCGATTGAGGGATG
>NZ_JPRX01000001.1:2529577-3041453 GCF_000737955.1 Pseudomonas sp. BRG-100
GGGGCGAATTATAGGCTTCCAGAATCTGCCGTCAACCTTCTTTTTCACATTTCTGTCATATCGGTCGAAAATGCCTTAGAAACGCGAAAGCCGGCCCCAAGGGGGCCGGCTTTCGCTTATCGAGTCTTACAGACTAGGGAAGGCGAACTGCGACGCTTCATGACTGGCCCGTTGCGGCCAACGCTGAGTGATCGCCTTGCGACGGGTATAGAAACGCACCCCGTCCGGCCCATAGGCGTGCAAGTCGCCAAACAGAGAGCGCTTCCAGCCACCGAAGCTGTGATATGCAACCGGCACCGGCAACGGTACGTTAACCCCTACCATGCCGACCTCAATCTCATCACAGAACAGCCGCGCTGCTTCACCGTCACGCGTGAAGATGCAGGTACCGTTGCCGTATTCATGATCGTTGATCAGTTGCATCGCCGCTTCCAGGCTATCCACCCGGACCACGCACAACACTGGCCCAAAGATCTCTTCTTTATAGATCCGCATCTCGGGGGTAACGCGGTCGAACAGACTGCCGCCAAGGAAAAATCCTTGTTCATGCCCGGCAATGCTCAAGCCGCGACCATCAACGACCAGCTCTGCACCCGCCGAAACACCCTCTTCTATATAGCCACTGACCTTATCTCGTGCCTGCCCCGTCACCAACGGGCCCATATCCAGGCCACAGGAGGTGCCCGCGCCGATCTTCAACGCCTTGACCTGCGGCACCAGCTTAGCGATCAACGCGTCCGCCACCTGGTCGCCCACGCACACCGCCACCGAAATCGCCATGCAACGCTCGCCGCAAGAACCATAAGCCGCGCCCATCAAGGCACTCACGGCGTTGTCCAGGTCTGCATCCGGCATCAGCACCGCATGGTTCTTCGCCCCGCCCAACGCTTGCACACGCTTGCCGCGCTTGGTCGCTTCGCTATAGATGTACTCGGCAATCGGCGTCGAGCCTACAAAGCTCAAGGCTTTAACTTCCGGCGCTTGAATCAATGCGTCCACCGCGCCTTTGTCGCCGTGCACCACACTCAGTACGCCTTTAGGCAGCCCAGCCTCCTGCAACAGTTGCGCGATCAACAACGTAGAACTCGGATCACGCTCCGAAGGTTTGAGGATGAAACAGTTACCGCACACAATCGCCAGCGGGTACATCCACAACGGCACCATCGCCGGGAAGTTGAACGGGGTGATACCCGCCACCACGCCTAGCGGCTGGAAGTCCGACCAGGCATCAATGTTCGGCCCCACGTTGCGGCTGTATTCGCCCTTGAGAATCTCCGGTGCCGAGCACGCGTACTCCACGTTCTCGATCCCACGCTTGAGTTCACCCGCCGCGTCTTCCAGGGTCTTGCCATGCTCCTCACTGATCAACTGCGAGATACGTGCTTCGTTTTGCTCCAGCAACTGCTTGAAACGGAACATCACCTGGGCACGCTTGGCCGGAGGCGTATTGCGCCAGGCCGGAAACGCCGCCTTGGCTGAGTCAATCGCCTGTTGAATGGTTTCACGGCTGGCCAACGGCACCTGGTGAATCACCTGGCCGGTAGACGGGTTATAGACGTCGGCACTACGACCGCTGTCGTTGACCAGCTCACCGTTGATCAAATGCTGGATAAGGCTCATGCAGGGCTCCTGAAAAATTGTTCTATATAGAAGGAGAAATCAGTCGATCTTGTTCAGCACTTCGCCGACCGCGTCAAACAGACGGTCCAGGTCCTGCGGCTTGCTGTTGAAGGTTGGCCCGAACTGCAGGGTGTCGCCGCCAAAACGCACATAGAAACCGGCCTTCCACAATGCCATGCCGGCCTCGAATGGACGCACGATGGCATCCCCATCACGCGGGGCAATCTGGATAGCACCGGCCAGGCCGTAGTTGCGAATGTCGATCACATTCTTGCTGCCCTTCAAACCGTGCAGCGCATTCTCAAAGTGCGGTGCGACTTCGGCTACGCTCTGCACCAGGTTTTCTTTCTGCAACAGGTCCAATGCCGCCAAGCCCGCCGCGCAAGCCACCGGGTGCGCCGAGTAGGTGTAGCCGTGGGGGAATTCCACGGCGTATTCCGGCGTCGCCTGGTTCATGAAGGTCTGGTAGATCTCGCTGCTGGCAATCACCGCGCCCATCGGAATAGCGCCATTGGTGACCTGCTTGGCGATACACATCAGGTCCGGGGTCACGCCAAAACTGTCGGCACCGAACATTGAGCCGGTACGGCCGAAGCCTGTGATCACTTCGTCGAACACCAAAAGGATATTGTGCTGGTCGCAAATTTCGCGCAGGCGCTTGAGATAACCCTGCGGTGGCACCAATACGCCAGCGGAACCGGCCATCGGCTCGACAAACACGGCTGCGATGTTCGACGCGTCATGCAGTTCGATCAGTTTGAGCAACTCATCGGCCAAGGCAATACCGCCCTGCTCCGGCATGCCCCGGGAGAAGGCGTTGCTGGTCAGCAAGGTGTGAGGCAGGTGGTCGACATCCATCATCGCCTGGCCAAACAGCTTACGGTTACCGTTCACACCGCCCAGGCTGGTACCAGCGATGTTCACACCGTGGTAACCACGGGCGCGACCAATCATCTTGGTCTTGGTGGCCTGACCTTTGAGGCGCCAGTAGGCCCGCACCATCTTCACCGCCGTATCGGCACATTCAGAGCCCGAATCGGTGAAGAACACATGATTCAGGTTGCCTGGGGTCAGGTCGGTGATCTTTTCCGCCAACTGAAAGGACAACGGATGACCGTATTGGAAGCCTGGGGAGTAGTCCAAGGTGCCCAATTGCTTGGCGACCGCCTCCTGGATTTCCTTGCGCGTATGCCCGGCGCCACAGGTCCACAGGCCCGACAACGAATCATAAACCTTGCGCCCCTTGTCATCGGTCAACCAACTGCCTTCAGCGGCCACGATCAGGCGCGGGTCGCGCTGGAAGTTGCGGTTGGCGGTGTAGGGCATCCAGTGCGCATCCAGCTTGAGTTGGCTGGCCAGGGGCGATGGGGCGTTTTCGGGCATGTTCATCAGCAAAACCTCGCAAGGCAAAAGGCAGCGTCGGGATTGAAAAAGCGTTGTTGCAGCTAAATTGCCACGGGGATAAAGTCGGTGAAATCCAACTCTTCTAACCTTCAGTCAGGACTTCACTAAACTATGAGCAGCCGTCGTCCCGACCCTTTGGCCCAAGTCAGCGACTTCGACATTCGCTTGCTGCGCATCTTTCGCAGCGTGGTGGAATGCGGCGGCTTCTCGGCGGCAGAGACCGTACTCGGCATCGGCCGCTCGGCCATCAGCCAGCAGATGAGCGACCTGGAGCAGCGGCTCGGCCTCAGACTTTGCCAACGCGGCCGCGCCGGTTTTTCCCTGACGGAGGAAGGCCGCGAGGTTTATCAGTCAGCCCTGCAATTGTTGAGCGCCCTGGAAAGCTTTCGCACCGAGGTCAACGGCCTGCACCAGCATTTGCGCGGCGAGTTGATCATCGGCCTCACCGACAACCTCGTCACCCTGCCGCATATGCGCATCACCCACGCACTGGCGCAGTTGAAGGAACGCGGCCCGGACGTGCAGATCCAGATCCGCATGATCGCCCCCAATGAAGTAGAACAAGGTGTACTTGATGGCCGTCTGCATGTCGGCGTGGTGCCCCAGGCCAGCGCCCTGTCAGGTCTGGAATACCAACCGCTGTACAGCGAGCGCTCACTGCTTTATTGCGCGGTCGGGCACCCGCTGTTTTATGCCGACAACAAACAACTCGATGACGAGCGCATCGACAGCCAGGACGCCATCGCCCCTACCTTTCGCCTCCCCGCAGAGATCCAGGCCCACTACCAGGCGCTCAACTGCACGGCCAGCGCTTCGGACCGTGAAGGCATGGCGTTCCTGATCCTCACTGGCCGCTATATCGGCTACTTGCCCGATCACTACGCCAGCCTGTGGGTGCAACAAGGCCGACTGCGCGCGCTGAAACCGGCTACACGTTTTTACGATTTGAGCCTGGCATCGGTCACGCGCAAAGGCCGGCGCCCTCATTTGGTGCTGGAAAGTTTCCTTGAAAGCCTGGCCGCGACGCGCTAACTCGGGCCTCACGCAAAAAGCTGAGCACATGGACAGCTTTTTGCAAGGCACAAGGACCTTGAACCGTCCGCCTCGAGTCTACCCGCCATGCCACCAGAATCTGCCAGCCCCAGCGACCTGATCTACGGCCTCAACGATCGCCCCAAACCACTGCCGGCTCTATTGGCAGCACTACAACATGTGCTGGCGGCGTTCGTCGGCATCATTACTCCGCCGCTGATCATCGGCTCCACGCTCGGCCTCACCGCCCACCTGCCCTATCTGATCAGCATGGCGCTGATGGTGTCCGGTGTAGGCACGTTCATCCAGGCACGCAGGCCGTATGGTATCGGCGCCGGTATGATCTGCCTGCAAGGCACTAGCTTTGCGTTTCTCGGCGCGGTGTTGGCGGCAGGCTTTCTAGTCAAGCAACGCGGCGGCAGCCCGGAAGACATTCTGGCGATGATCTTCGGCGTGTGCTTCTTCGGCGCGGCGGTGCAGATCGTGTTGAGCCGCTTCATTGGCCAACTGCGTCGTGTCATCACCCCCCTTGTAACGGGGATCGTCATCACGTTGATCGGCATCAGCCTGATCAAAGTGGGGATTACCGACCTCGGCGGCGGTTTTAATGCGCCAGACTTCGGCGCCCCTGCGAACCTGGCACTCGGCCTGTTCGTGGTACTGACAATCATCCTGCTCAACCGCTCCAATACCCCGTGGGTACGCTTGAGCGCCATTATCATCGGCCTGGCCCTGGGGAGCCTCGCGGCGTGGTTCAGCGGTAAATTGGTGCCCCAAGCCCTGCCCGACTTGCCCTTGATCAGCCTGCCGATGCCGTTCCGGTTTGGTATCAACTTTGACTGGAGCGCTTTCCTGCCGATTGCGCTGATTTATCTGATCAGCAGCATCGAAACCGTCGGCGACCTCACGGCCAATTGCATGATCGCCCGCCAACCCATCAGCGGTGCATCTTATATAAGCCGGCTCAAGGGCGGCGTGCTGGGCGATGGCGTGAGCTGCATGATTGCCGCCACCTTCAGCGCGTTCCCCAACACCACCTTTGCCCAGAACAATGGCGTGATCCAGCTCACCGGCGTGGCCAGCCGTTACGTCGGTTTGTATATCGGTGTGCTGCTGTTCTGTCTGGGCCTGTTTCCATTGATCGGCGCCGTACTGCAGCAAATCCCCAAGCCGGTGCTGGGCGGCGCGACCCTGGTGATGTTCGGCAGCGTGGCCGCCGCCGGCGTGCGTATCCTCGCCCAGGCGCCGCTGGATCGACGCAGCATGTTGATCATTGCCACCTCGTTTGGCGTCGGCCTGGGTATCGCCGCTCAACCCAACTTGCTGCACCTGATGCCGACACTGGTACAGAACCTGTTCGACTCGGCCATCACCAGCGGCGGCCTCACCGCCATCGTATTGTGCCTGTTGCTGCCGGAAGCCAAGGTGAGTACATGCGCTACAAACCCAACAGCGCAAAGCGAAAGCCTGGAGCCGCTTTGACGGTTTTATTGCATCGGGACTTGTCTGAGGCTTGAGGGTGGGTTATCTGTGCACACGTCGCCTTTATCGATCAGCACGGAAACCTCCATGAGCCTCGAAGTTCCTGCCCACAGCAACCACGCCGGTAAACCCGCCAGCCGCATTCGGCAAAAGAACGAACAAGCTATTCTCCAGGCTGCTGAAGATGAATTCGCCCGCCATGGCTACAAAGGCACCAGCATGAACACCATCGCTGCCAGTGCCGGGCTGCCCAAGGCCAACTTGCACTACTACTTCACCAACAAGCTGGGCCTGTATATCGCGGTGCTCAGCAATATCCTCGAATTATGGGACAGCACCTTCAACGCGTTGACCGCCGAGGATGACCCGGCCGTGGCGCTTGCGCGCTACATCCGCACCAAGATGGAGTTCTCGCGGCGCCAACCACAAGCCTCGCGGATCTTCGCCATGGAGATCATCAGCGGCGGCGAATGCCTCACCGAATATTTCGGTCAGGACTATCGCGCCTGGTTCAGTGGCCGAGCCGCGGTGTTCCAGGCGTGGATCGACGCCGGCAAAATGGACCCCGTCGATCCCGTGCACTTGATCTTCCTGCTGTGGGGCAGCACCCAGCACTACGCCGACTTCGCCACCCAGATCTGCCGCGTCACCGGTCGCACCAAGCTGACCAAGCAGGACATGGAAGACGCCGGCACCAACCTGATCCATATCATTCTCAAAGGCTGCGGCATCAAGCCGGCCCTATAAAAACGAAGCGAGTTATGTCTTTTACGCTGACAGGCTTTTGCGAATTTCGTGAAGAAATACGCAAAAGCCGCTTTATCACCTTGGCGGTGCCGATCACCAGCCCGCAGGACGCCCAGGCGTTTTTCGAGCAGCACAGCGACCTGAACGCCACGCACAACTGCTGGGCCTGGAAGCTGGGCGATCAATACCGCAGCAACGACGACGGCGAACCCGGTGGCACCGCCGGGCGACCGATCCTCGCGGCTATCGAGGCCCAGGGGTTCGATCAGGTCGCGGTGCTGGTGATCCGCTGGTACGGCGGCATTCAATTGGGTACGGGCGGACTCGCCCGTGCCTACGGTGGTGGCGCAAACAAATGCCTGCAAAATGCCGAGCGTATCGAACTGATCAGCCGTGTGCCCCTGAGCTGCGCCTGTGGGTTCTCCGAGCTGAACCTGGTGAAGCTGCGCGTCGCCGAACTCGGCGGTTTAGTGCTGGAAGAAACCTTCACCGCCAACGGCGTGGAGCTACACCTTGCGCTGGCAGGGGCACACATCGACACCCTGCAAACCCAGCTCGCCGACCTGAGCCGTGGGCGCATCCTGCTGCAACGCTGAAACTGCTACTGTTAGGCGCTGAACTCCCTGAACCGCGACTTCAAAGGAAGCCTTCATGTCTACGCCAAAAACCGCACTGATCATCGGCGCCTCGCGCGGGCTGGGCCTTGGCCTGGTCAAGCAACTGCTCCAGGATGGCTGGGACGTCACCGCCACCGTGCGTGATCCGCACAAGGCCGATGCCCTCAAAGCCGTGGGCCCGGTGCAGATCGAGAAATTGGATATGGATGATCAGCAAGCCGTGATCGCCCTGGCCCAACGCTTGAAAGACCGCACCTTCGACCTGCTGTTCGTCAACGCTGGCGTCAAGGGCCCGGCGAACCAGGCGCCAGGCCACGCCACCCTCGCAGAGGTCGGCCAGCTGTTTTTCACCAACGCCGTGGCGCCGATCAACCTGGCCCAGCGCTTTGTCGGGCAGATCCGCAAAGACACCGGCGTGCTGGCGTTCATGAGTTCGGTGCTGGGCAGCGTGACCATTCCCGACGGTTCGGACCTGGCGCTGTACAAGGCCAGCAAGGCTGCCCTCAACTCAATGACCAACAGCTTTATCACCCAGTTGGGCGACCACAAGCCGACGGTTCTGTCGCTGCATCCTGGCTGGGTGAAAACCGACATGGGCGGAGAGAACGCACATATCGACGTCGACACCAGCGTGCGCGGCCTGGTGGATCAAGTAAATGCCTACACCGGCAAGGGCGGCCATCACTTCGTGGACTACAAGGGCGACCCCATCGCCTGGTAAATACACCGATCAACCTGTGGAAGGGGGCTTGCTCCCGATGGCTGAGTGTCAGTCAATGCTGTGTGGACTGGCCCACCGCTATCGGGAGCAAGCCCCCCTCCCACTCTGTACCTACTCCTACAGCTAGACCCCGTAATGAACTACACGTAATCTAGCCCCCTCGCCCTCCCCGGCGACCCTGGATCAGCAGACAGGGCAACACTGAGCTGGCAAACCTGAACCCATCATTCAGAGGAGCCGGCCAATGCCTGCGACCCGTATCTGGTTAAAAAACCCCCTCGCGATTTTCACTGCCAATGGCCTCGACGCCCGTGGCGGCCTGGTGCTGCAAGACGGTGTGATCACCGAATTACTGGCCCAGGGCCAAGAACCGGCACAACCCTGCACGCAGGTGTTCGATGCTCGCGAACATGTGGTCCTGCCCGGGCTGATCAACACTCACCATCATTTCTATCAAACCCTCACCCGCGCCTGGGGCCCGGTGGTCAACCAGCCGCTGTTTCCCTGGCTGAAAACGCTGTACCCGGTATGGGCGCGGCTTACCCCGGAAAAACTCGCCCTGGCCAGCAAAGTCGCCCTGGCTGAATTGCTGCTGTCGGGCTGCACCACGGCGGCCGACCACCACTACCTGTTCCCCGATGGTTTGGAAAACGCCATTGATGTGCAGGTAGCCAGCGTGCGCGAACTGGGGATGCGCGCCATGCTCACCCGCGGCTCCATGAGCCTGGGCGAAGCCGATGGCGGCCTGCCACCGCAGCAGACCGTGCAACAAGGCCAAATCATTCTTGACGACAGCCAGCGCCTGATCCGCGAATATCACGAGCGGGGTGACGGCGCGCAGATTCAGATTGCCCTGGCTCCGTGCTCGCCGTTTTCCGTCACCCCCGAGATCATGCAAGCCAGCGCCGAATTGGCCAACCGCCTGGATGTGCGCCTGCATACCCACTTGGCGGAAACCCTCGACGAAGAAGACTTCTGCCTGCAACGCTTCGGCCTGCGTACCGTGGATTATCTCGACAGCGTCGGCTGGCTCGGCCCACGCACCTGGCTGGCCCATGGCATTCACTTCAACCCGGATGAAATCGCACGCCTGGGTGCCGCCGGTACGGGGATCTGCCACTGCCCAAGCTCCAACATGCGCCTGGCTTCCGGTATCTGCCCGACTCTGGACCTGCTTGCCGCCGGCGCGCCCATCGGGCTGGGCGTGGACGGCTCGGCGTCCAACGATGCCTCGAACATGATCCTTGAAGCGCGTCAGGCCCTGTACATTCAGCGCCTGCGTTATGGCGCAGAAAAGATCACCCCAGAAGGCGTGCTGGGCTGGGCAACCAAAGGTTCGGCACAGTTGCTGGGCCGAACGGACATCGGTGAATTGGCCGTAGGCAAGCAGGCTGACCTGGCATTGTTCAAACTTGATGAACTGCGCTTCTCCGGTAGCCACGATCCAATTTCAGCGCTGCTGTTGTGCGGTGCGGACCGGGCGGATCGAGTGATGATCGGCGGCAAGTGGCGGGTGATCGACGGCCAAGTCGAAGGCCTGGACCTGAAAGGCTTGATCGCCGATCACACCCAGGCGGCTCGCCAACTCATCGCCGGCACCTGAGCCAGACGCCGATCAAAATGTGGGAGGGGGGCCTGCTCGCTCCCACATTGGGTCTACGGCGTCATCAAAAACAGTTACAGCCCCAGCAGCGACAACATGATAAAAGTCGCAAACAACACAAAATGAGTCATCCCTTCAATGGCATTCGTCTCGCCATCGTTGAGGTTGATAGCGCTGACAATCAGCGTGATAAACACCATCACCGTCTGCACCGGCGTCATCGCCATCTGGAACGGCTGGCCGCTATAGAGCGCCATGGCTTCCATCACCGGCACCGTCAGGATCACCGTAGACAACGAAGCACCCAACGCGATATTCACCACCGACTGCATACGGTTGGCCAATGCAGCGCGCAATGCCGTCAGAATTTCTGGCGCGGCCGAGATAGCCGCCACCACAATCGCCGTGATCACCGGCGGCGCGCCCGTGCCTTCCAGGCCCAGATCCAGGGTTTTGGACATCACCTCGGCCAACGCGCCAATCACAATCACGCCAAACACCAACGTGCCTATCGAGAACGCGAGGTTAACGGGCGGTGTGTGTTCTTCTTCGGTTGATTTCTTGCGGCGTTTTTCCGGGTAGCTGTAGCTGAAGAAATAACTGTGTGGGCCTACCTGCATCCTCAGGAACAAGGTGTAGAGCACCACCATCGCGCCAATGGTGAAGGCCGAGTAAATTTTCCAATCGGCCTCGGGGATAAATTCCGGTACCACCATCGACACGCCCATGGCGGTGAGGATCATCACGCTGTAGGTGCGCGCTGAGTCATCGTTGTAGGACTGTTCCCCATGCTTGATGCCCCCCATCAAGGCGGCCAGGCCGAGAATACCGTTGATATCCAGCATCACCGCCGAGTAAATGGTATCGCGCACCAGGGTGGGCGATGGCTCGTTGCTCATCATGATCGCCAGGATCACCACTTCCACCAACACGGCCGCGAGGGTCAGGATCATGGTGCCGTAGGGATCGCCAACCTTTTCTGCCAACTGCTCGGCGTGGTGGGCTACGCGCATTGAGGCCATTACGATAAACGCAATCAGCGCAGCACCGGCCAGCAGGGCCACCAGTTGCCCACTGTGGAGCATCCAGTGCTCCAGCGGATAAGCCGCAATGGCGGCAATCAGCGCCAGCAGCATGAATTTTTCTTGCTTGAGGTGTGTGAGCATTACGGGCCTTTTCGTGCAGCGAATCAGTCATTGATGGGGTACAGACTGCGCCAAGCCGCTAACGTTTCGTTACACCTTAGTTCAGCTCACCCTTGCGTGAGTGACACAAATACTCTCCTGCTGGTCAGGTTTTGCCGATTATTTCAGCCATGGCCTGTAGAATGCCGCCATTGCACCTGATGAGATTTTAACTATGTACGATTGGCTCAACGCCCTGCCCAAGGCTGAACTGCACCTGCACCTGGAGGGTTCGCTGGAGCCTGAGTTGCTGTTCGCCCTGGCCGAGCGCAACAAGATTGCGCTGCCGTGGAACGACGTCGACACCCTGCGCAAGGCCTACGCCTTCAACAACCTGCAAGAGTTTCTCGACCTGTATTACAAAGGTGCCGATGTGCTACGCACGTCCCAGGATTTCTACGACCTGACCTGGGCCTACCTGCTGCGCTGCAAAGCCCAAAACGTGATCCACACCGAACCGTTCTTCGATCCACAAACCCACACCGACCGTGGCATCCCGTTCGAAGTCGTGCTGAACGGCATCGCCGCTGCGCTTAAAGATGGCGAGCAGCAACTGGGCATCACCAGCGGCTTGATCCTCAGCTTCCTGCGCCACCTGAGCGAAGCCGAAGCCGAGAAAACTCTCGACCAGGCCCTGCCGTTCCGTGACGCGTTCGTGGCCGTGGGCCTGGACAGCTCGGAAATGGGTCACCCGCCGAGCAAGTTCCAGCGCGTGTTCGACCGTGCCCGCCACGAAGGCTTCCTCACCGTCGCCCACGCCGGCGAAGAAGGCCCGCCCGAGTACATCTGGGAAGCGCTCGACCTGCTGAAAATCCAGCGTATCGACCACGGCGTGCGTGCCATTGAAGATGAACGCTTGATGCAGCGCATCATCGACGAACAGATCCCGCTGACGGTATGCCCGCTGTCCAACACCAAACTCTGCGTGTTCGACGACATGGCACAGCACAACATCCTCGACATGCTCGAACGTGGCGTGAAAGTCACCGTGAACTCGGACGACCCGGCCTACTTCGGCGGTTATGTCACCGAGAACTTCCACGCGCTGCACACCTCCCTGGGCATGACCCAGGACCAGGCCAAACGCCTGGCGCAGAACAGCCTGGATGCGCGGCTCGTAAAGCCATAACCGGCCATCATTGAACGAATGCAGGCTAAATGTGGGAGGGGGCAAGCCCCCTCCCACATAGGTTTTGCGCTGACCTTTAGATTTGGGTGAGCTCTTCCAGCGTCTTGCCCTTGGTCTCCATCCCGAACACCCACACCACCAGCGCCGCCACGGCAAAGCACAACGCCCCCAAGGCAAATACCCCGCCCTGCCCGGTTATCGGAAATACCAACCCGGTCACCAACGGCCCCAGCAACGAGCCTACGCGGCCAATTGCTGACGCAAATCCGGAACCTGTAGCTCGCGCCGAAGTGGGATATAGTTCCGGCGTGTAGGTGTACAGCACCGCCCACATGCCAAACAGGAAAAACTGCATCAACAACCCGGAGGTGATCAGCAGGGCCACATTGCCGCCAAACACAGCACTTTGCCCATACAGAAACGCCATCACCCCGCCACCCAGCAGCGTCACGACGCACACCGGTTTACGCCCCCAGCGCTCGACCAGCCAGGCCGCCATCAAAAAGCCGGGGATCCCGCCCAGGGAAATGATCACCGTGTAATACACCGACTGGGTCACGGCGAAACCCGATTGCTGCAATAGCGCGCTCAACCACGACGTCAGCCCGTAGAACCCGAGCAAGGCAAAGAACCACACGCTCCAGATCATCATCGTGCGTTGGCGGTACTGCGCCGACCACAGCTGCTGGAACGCGGAAAAGAATGTACCCGGCGTACTCTCTACCCATGGCAGGGCCATCGGCTCCGGCAAATCGGCGCGGCCCAGGGAGTCGCGTACCTTCTGCTCGATACCCAGCAATACCTTGTCCGCCGCTTCGTGGCGCCCGGCCTGTTCCAGCCAACGCGGCGACTCTGGAATAAAGAAGCGGATGGCCAACACAAACACCGCCGGTACCGCCAACACCAGGAAGATGTCGCGCCAACCAATCACCGGCAGCAAAAAGTACGACAGCACCCCGGCGGCTACAAAGCCCAACGGCCAGAAACCATCCATCAACGCAATGTAACGCCCGCGCCGTTTGGCGGGAATCAACTCCGACAGCATCGACTGAGCAATAGGAAACTCCATGCCCATGCCAATGCCCAACAGGATCCGAAACAACGTCAACGCCTCCACTGTCTGCGCCGTGGAGCACAGGTAACTGGCCACGCCCCACAACACGATGCTCCACTGAAACACCGGTTTGCGCCCAAAGCGATCCGCGAGCATTCCAGAAAGAGAAGCACCCACCACCATGCCGAAAAAACTCGAACTGGCCAGCAACCCGGCCTGGGCCGTGCTCAAGCCAAACTCGGTTTTGATCGAGCCCAACAGAAAGGTCATCATTGCCAAGTCCATGGAGTCGAAGAAAAACGCCAAGGCAATGATGATGAAGATGACTCGGTGGTAACCGCTGATGGGCAACCGTTCCAGCCGCTGTGCTGCGCTATAACCCTGCCTGACCATGCCGCATCCCCCCGTATGAAAAATCCCCTTGGCGAGTGTGCGGCATCGTTTGTCCTGGCTATTGCTGGATGCGACCTGATTGCAGCTCTGAACGACGCGCTTAACGTGCCGCCAGCCGGCTGATCTCCCTGAGCCCTGCCTCGTTGACTGACAAGGCACGCGACTCGTTGATCACGCTGATCCAGTTGGCCTGCAGAAACAGCTGCATCAACCCCGCCCCCAATGCTCCGCCCAGATGCGGTTGCTGCTGGCTCCAGTCGAAACAGTCGCACACCAGCGGCGCTGCCAGGGCCTGGATAAAAATCCCCAGGTCCGCCAAATGCTGCGCGCCCTTGACCGTAACCTCGGTACGCTGCTCATGGCGCTCGAACCATCCGGCCTCAAGCATCCGTTGATACAACTGCGCCGCCAACTCGCCGCCGAGATGGCCGTGACACCAGCGGGCACGGCGCAACAACTGCGGTGCCATCAGTGCCGGCGGCAAGGCTTGCGGTGTGCTGCGCGCCGCGCTGGCCATGGTGGTGCTGGCCAGCGCATCAATGGCGGCACTCACATCCGCAGCCGCCACGCGAAACAAGCGCTTGCCACGTCGGGCCTCGGTCCGCAGCAAACCGCTGCCGGTCAGCCGCGCCAAATGGGCATTGGCCGACGCCGGCGACAACCCGGCCAGCGTTGCCAGCTCTTCTGAAGACTTCGCCGAACCGTCCATCAGGGCCCAGAGCATGGCCGTGCGTTTGGGCTCGGCAAGCAAGCTGGCGATCTGACTGATGCAAGGTGCTGCTTCCATGTATTCACTCCCTGTAAGACCATTTTTCTGCTGCGGTTGACGCCAAAGTATAGGTGCGCACGCAGCAGGTTCCGCGGCCTCCGACAGCTCGGATCAGGACAGGGTATGAGTGAAATTTCCGATCATTACGCAGGCTATTGCCCAGTCGCCGTTCGCCCCGGTCGTTGCGCCGTCAAGGTCGCACAGCGGGACACGAGCATCTCCCGCAGCAGATTGATGGGTTTGCTCAATTGCGCACGATGGGCACATAGCAAGTTGAGCGGTGTGCGCTCGCCCTGCAGCTGCGGCAGGATCAAACGCAAGCGCCCGGCCAGCACGTCGGTGCTGATATCCAACCAGGATTTGTAAGCGATGCCCATGCCCGCCACCGCCCAGCGCCGCACCACATCGGCGTCATCACTGAACCGGTCACCACTGACTGTCAGGCTCACGTGGCGCTTGCCGTCATAAAACCCCCAATGGTCATGCACCCGGCTGCCGAGCATGTACAGCAGGCAATTGTGCTGGGCCAGTTGCTCCAGATGCTGGGGTTCGCCATGCCGGGCGAGGTAGCTCGGCGCGGCGCACAGCACACGAATATTGTCCGGGGCGATGGGCAGAGCCACCAGGCTGGAATCTTCGGGTTCACCATAGCGCAGGGCTATGTCCACTGGCTGGCGGAACAGGTCGGCAATGCGATCGCCCAGCAACAGGCGCACGTTCAGTTGCGGGTGTTGCTGCTGGAACTCATCCAGCCACGGCAACAGCTGGTTGCGACCAAAATCCGACGGCGCCGACAATTGCAGCACGCCGCTCACATGATCCTGGCCACTGGCCAATAAGCGCCGGCCATCGTCCAGCGCACTTAATGACGCACGCGCATATTCCAGGAAGCCCTCGCCTTCGGCAGTCAGGCGCAGGCTGCGGGTGGAGCGCGCCAGCAAACGCGTGCCCAGCTGTTGTTCGATACGCTTGAGCGCGGCGCTGGCCACTGCCGGTGACAGGTCCATCACCCGTGCCGCCGCCGACAGGCTGCCCAGGTCCGCAGCACGTACAAACAACTGCAAATCATCAAAACGCAGCATGGAATTCCGCCAATTATCAAAATTTGGTTGAAACAGACTGCTGTTTTAGCCGCTTTTATCTGCGTAGGAAATAGCCAATCATCTGCCCATCCCGTTCTTAGCTATATCACTCAGACCTTTTACCGGAGCCCTCATGAAAGCCATTGCCTACTACACGTCATTGCCGATCAACGACCCAAAATCCCTGCAAGATATAGAGCTGCCGGAGCCCGTGGCCGGCCCGCGCGACCTGCTGGTGGAAGTCAAAGCCATCTCGGTCAACCCGGTGGACACCAAGGTGCGCCACAACGTCGCCCCGGAAAATGGCGACGCCAAGGTGTTGGGCTGGGACGTGGCCGGTGTGGTCAAGGCGGTCGGCAGCGATGTGACGCTGTTCAAAGCCGGTGACAAGGTGTTCTACGCCGGCTCCCTGGTGCGCCCAGGCGGCAACAGCGAACTGCATACGGTCGATGAACGCATCGTCGGTCATATGCCCAAAAGCCTGGGGTTTGCCGAAGCGGCCGCGCTGCCGTTGACCGCTATCACCGCGTGGGAGCTGCTGTTTGAACGTTTGCAAATACCCGAAGGCAAGGAAGATCACGGCCAGAGCCTGCTGATCGTCGGCGCTGCCGGCGGCGTGGGGTCGATCCTGACCCAACTGGCCAACCAACTCACGGCGCTGAAAGTCATCGGTACCGCCTCGCGCCCCGAGACTCAGGAATGGGCCAAAGCCTTGGGCGCCCACGTAGTGATCGACCACAGCCAGCCGCTGAGCGAAGCGCTAAAACAGGCAGGCCTTGGGCAAGTGACCCACGTCGCCAGCCTGACCCAAACCGAGCATCACCTGGATCAACTGGTGGAAGCGCTGCAACCCCAAGGCAAGCTGGCGTTGATCGACGACCCCAAGGCGCTGGATGTAAGCAAGCTCAAGCGCAAGAGCCTGTCGCTGCACTGGGAGTTCATGTACACCCGCTCGATGTTCGAGACCCCCGACATGATCGAGCAGCACAACCTGCTTAACCGCGTGGCCGATCTGATCGACGCCGGCACCCTGAAAACCACGGTGGGCGAGCATTTCGGTGTGATCAATGCAGCCAATGTGCGCCGTGCCCACGCACTGCTGGAAAGCGGCAAGGCCAAGGGCAAGATCGTGCTGGAAGGGTTCTGAAAAAACGACTGTCAGTGTCGTCCGTTATTCATGTAAGTAATGGACGACACCATTAGTCTGAGAGTTGACCCTTGTCATATTTTTAAGGGGATTCGGGTTTATATTGGCCGCCTTTGCCACGAGTCTTTTACGCGAGGAAGTCAGCAATGAAGATCCTGATAAAAGCGTCAGCAAAATCCCCAGGCAGCCAATGGCAGGTTCGTCTCGACGGCGAAGCCATCACCTTCCGCAGTGAAGCCGAGGCCCGCGCCTTCGTTGACACCCTGCAAGCGCGGATACAGGCCCCCCACCGTTTCCCCCTCGTCCAGCAGCGCTCTGCCGCTGGCTGACCCGTCTATCAGACCTGCGCCTGCGTGGCCCTTGCCCGTTGCAGGCGCTGGGTCGACATTGCAATCGTTACCGCCAGCACGCCGCACAAGCTGATGACCATGGCCATCGGCATCGCCGTACCATCATGCAACACGCCGACCAGCGACGCCGCACCCGCCGCCACGCCGAACTGGATACACCCGAGCAACGCCGAGGCACTGCCCGCCCGTGCGCCTTGCCCGCTCATGGCACAGGCCGAGGTGTTCGGCAAAATGCAGCCCAGGCTGGCGATGCAGATAAACAGCGGCACCAGCAACGGCCACAGCGCCTCAGTACGCAGCGCGGCAATCCCCAGCAGCGTCAACGCTGCCGCCACGTAGACCCACACCGTACGCGACAGCAAAAACGCCGGGCCACGCTTGGCCAGCAACCGCGCATTCAACTGCGCCACCAGGATAAAGCCGGCTGCGTTGGAACCGAACAGCCAGCCGTAATGCTCGGCAGGCACGCCGTAGAGTTTGATAAATACGAAGGGGGAGCCGGCGATGTAGGCAAACATCCCGGCAATCGAGATGCCGCCAGTCAAGGCATAGCCCAGGTACACGCGGTCCGACAACAGCGAGCCGTAGCGGCGCAACGAACCAGACAATGGCTGGCGCGGCTGATCGGCCGGGAAGGTTTCCGGCAACCCGACTGCCACGGCGATAGCCGCCATCACGCTGAACAACGACAGTGCCAGGAAAATCGACTGCCAGCCCCACACCCCGACCATCAGCCCACCCGCCAATGGCGCAAGGATCGGCGCCAGGCCGGTGACCAGCATCAGTTGCGAATACACCTTGGCCGAGCCCACCGCGTCGCACTTGTCACTGACCACCGCCCGGGAAATCACCATGCCCGCACAACCGCCAAGGGCCTGCACGAAACGCGCGCCGATCAGCCACTCCAGCGACGGCGCGTAGGCACAGGCGAAGGATGCGAGAGTAAACAAGGTGACGCCGCTGAGCAGCGGCACGCGCCGACCGAAACGGTCAGCCAGCGGGCCGTAGATCAATTGACCGATAGCCAGGCCGGCGAAATACACCGCCAAGGTTAACTGGATATGTTTTTCGTCAGTGGCAAAGGCCGTGGCCATGGCAGGAAAGCCCGGCAGGTAGAAGTCGATCGCCAACGGCGCGAAGGCGCTCAAGGCGCCCAGAATCAGGATTATGCGAAGGTTCATCAGACACCCAAGTGAGTCGGCAGCTCGACAGTCTAGCCGCGCTTGGGTGCCGTGAACATTACGTTAGGTCGCTAACGATCAGAAAAAATCACACCAGTTTGGCGGTGTAGCCCTCCTCGGTGATCAGTTGGATGACCTTATCCGAGGGCAGGCTGCTTGCCACGCGCACTTCTTTAGCGCCCAAATCTACTTCGACACTCGCTGCCGGGTCCTGGCTCTGTACCGCCTGGGTCACCGCTTTAACGCAATGGCCACAGGTCATTCCTTCAACGCTGAATATTTGCATGACATGACTCCTTTGATGAGGTTGAACCCAGTCTCAAGCTTGCCATGATGGCAAGGTCAAGTTTCAAAAAAATCGGCCGGGCTGGTATTCGCAGGCGACGTCGGCCAAGCTTCAACTTTCCTCGCTGTGAACCATGGAGCATTCGCCATGCGCTGGTCGTTTTTTGCCCTTGCCGGCCTGATGAGCTTGTCTGCCGCTGCGCCCCAGGCTCTCGCCGCTGAAGATTATGCGGTGCTGATCATTTCCCGCGAACGCCTGGAAGTACCCACCAATTGCGAAATTGGCCTGTATCTTCAGGACCAACTGGCCGGACGCCTGTTCCAGGAACAAGCCACCTCGTTCAATCTGCCCGCAGGTAACGTGTCGCTGCGCCTCAAGCTATTGCCAGGCCAGTCCCCGGGCTGCCAGCCAGGGATGCTGGCGCCAGCGGCGCAGAACATTACGTTGAAAGCCGGTGATGTCCGCAAATTGCGTATTGCCCAGGGCCAGGACGGCATGTACCTCAAACCTGCCGCATTGGAATACTGAAGACGCTTGACCTTCCCCACAGGTTAAGGTTGATCCTAGTGGCAACTTCTTCTGGAGGACTGCCCCATGAATGGATCCACCACATTTGACTTGCCCATCGGCGGCATGACCTGCGCCAGCTGTGCCGGCCGCGTCGAACGCGCGCTGGGCAAGGTGCCGGGGGTGCAACGCGTGAGCGTCAACCTGGCCAACGAACGCGCCCATATCGAAGTGCTCGGCCCGATGGATGCCAGCGTGTTGATCGCCGCAGTCGACAAGGCCGGCTACACCGCCACCCTGCCACAAAGCGAAACCGCCACCGAAGCCGACCAGGCCGGGCGCCTGCGCCGCGAACGCTGGGCGCTGGTGGCGGGGATTGTGCTGGCGCTGCCCCTGGTGCTGCCGATGCTGGTAGAACCCTTCGGCCTGCACTGGATGCTCCCGGCCTGGATACAGTTTGCCCTGGCTACACCGGTGCAATTTATTCTGGGTGCGCGCTTTTACGTCGCCGCGTGGAAAGCCGTACGCTCCGGCGCCGGCAATATGGACCTGCTGGTGGCGATCGGCACCAGCGCCGGCTACGGCCTGAGTATCTATGAATGGCTCACCGCCGCCCCAGGCGTGACGCCGCACCTGTACTTCGAAGCCTCAGCGGTGGTCATCGCTCTGGTGCTGCTGGGCAAATACCTGGAAAGCCGCGCCAAGCGCCAGACCGCCAGCGCCATCCGCGCTCTTGAAGCCTTGCGTCCGGAACGGGCGATCCGCGTGCTGGATGGCCGCGAAGAAGACGTCGCGATCAATGCCTTGAAGCACGGTGACCTGGTGCTGGTCAAACCCGGCGAACGCTTCCCGGTAGACGGCGAGGTGGTGGAAGGCCAAAGCCATGCCGATGAAGCGCTGATCAGCGGCGAAAGCCTGCCGGTGCCGAAACAGCCCGGCGACCCGGTCACCGGTGGCGCCATCAACGGTGAAGGCCGTTTGCTGGTGCGCACCCTGGCCCTGGGCGCGGAGAGCGTGCTGGCGCGCATCATCCGCCTGGTCGAAGACGCCCAGGCCGCCAAGGCACCGATCCAGAAACTGGTGGATAAAGTCAGCCAGGTGTTCGTACCGGCCGTGTTGGTATTGGCACTGATCACCGTAGTGGGCTGGTGGTTGTATGGCGCATCGCTGGAAACCGCGATCATCAATGCGGTCGCCGTGCTGGTGATCGCCTGCCCTTGTGCCCTGGGCCTGGCCACGCCGACCGCGATCATGGCCGGCACCGGCGTCGCAGCACGCCACGGTATTCTGATCAAGGATGCCGAAGCCCTGGAACGCGCCCATGCCGTGAGCGCCGTAGTGTTCGACAAGACCGGCACCCTGACCTCCGGCGCGCCAAAAATTGCGCACCTGGCGGCGGTAGACGGCGACGAAGCCCTCTTATTGCAACAGGCCGGCGCCTTGCAACGCGGCAGTGAACACCCGCTGGCCAAAGCCGTGCTGGATGCCTGCCAAGAGAAAGGTCTGGACGTGGCCGATGTGAGCGCCAGCCAATCCCTGACCGGACGCGGCATTGCCGGTACGCTGGACGGTCGCCCACTGGCGCTTGGCAATCGACGCCTGCTGGAGGAAACCGGTCTGGACGCAGGCGATTTGGCTCAGCGTGCCAAGGAATGGGAAGCCGAAGGCCGCACCTTGTCCTGGCTGATCGAGCAAGGTGCGCAACCGCGTGTGCTGGGCCTGTTTGCGTTTGGCGACACCCTCAAGCCCGGCGCACTTGAGGCGGTGCAACAACTCAAGGCGCAGCACATCAGCAGCCACCTGATTACCGGCGATAACCACGGCAGTGCACGGGTCGTTGCGCAGGCGTTGGGGATCGATGACGTGCACGCCGAAGTGCTGCCGGCTTACAAAGCTGCCGCCGTTGCCGAGCTGAAAAAAACCGGGGTGGTGGCCATGGTGGGCGACGGTATCAATGATGCCCCGGCGCTGGCCGCTGCCGATATCGGCATTGCCATGGGCGGCGGCACCGACGTGGCCATGCACGCCGCCGGTATCACCCTGATGCGCGGCGACCCGCGCCTGGTGCCGGCCGCGCTGGAGATCAGCCGCAAGACTTATGCAAAAATTCGACAGAATCTGTTCTGGGCCTTTGTGTATAACTTGATCGGCATTCCCCTGGCCGCCTTCGGCCTGCTCAACCCGGTACTGGCTGGGGCTGCCATGGCCTTGTCCAGCGTCAGCGTGGTGAGCAATGCACTGCTGTTGAAAACCTGGAAACCCAAGGACCTGGAGGATCAACGCCCATGAACATCGGCCAAGCCGCCCGCACCAGCGGGCTGAGTGCAAAGATGATTCGCTACTACGAATCCATCGGCCTGCTGAAAACGGCCCATCGCACCGATAGCGGCTACCGTGTGTATGGCCACGACGACCTGCACACCCTGACGTTTATCAAGCGCTCGCGGGACCTGGGGTTTTCGTTGGAAGAGGTCGGCAAGCTGCTGACCTTGTGGGAAGACCGGCAGCGGGCCAGCGCCGACGTAAAAGCCCTGGCGCGCCAGCACATAGACGAGCTCAACCACAAGATTCGCGAGTTGGGGCAACTGCGCGACACCCTGCAGGACCTGATGGAACACTGCCAGGGCGATCATCGGCCCGATTGCCCGATACTCAAGGAGTTGGCGGCGGGGAACTGCTGCGCCTGACCGGATAAACACAAAACCCAATGTGGGAGCTGGCTTGCCTGCGATAGCATCACCTCGGTGTCACTGATACACCAAGGGGTCTGCATCGCAGGCAAGCCAGCTCCCACATTGGAACGCGCCGTTTTGAGTTACTGCATCCAAGGCGGCGGCGGTGGCTCGTCCGGCACTTTGCTCGGTGGCGCATCGTCTGCCGCGCGAATCGCCTGGCGACGCTCTTCATCCAGCCGCGCCGCTTCGATTTCGCGGATCACACCGCCTACGTCCGCCAGCTCTTCCGGTTCGTCGAACTCACCGGTCAACACACTGGCCGGGTGCAAGGTGCCGGCTTCGTACAGCGCCCACATTTCCTTGGCGTACTTGGTCTTCTTCAGCTCCGGGGCAAAGCGTCCAAAGTAGGAAGCCATGTTGCCCACGTCCCGCTCCAGCATGTTGAAGGCGTGGTTGTTGCCCGCCGCATCCACTGCCTGGGGCAGGTCGATGATCACCGGGCCCGTCGGCGTAAGCAGTACGTTGAACTCGGACAGGTCACCATGCACCAGGCCGGTGCACAACATCAGCACGATCTGCGAGATCAGAAAGGCGTGGTACTCGCGCGCCTGGTCTGGCTCCAGCACCACGTCATTCAGGCGCGGCGCTGCATCACCGTACTCGTCGGCCACCAGCTCCATCAACAGCACGCCTTCAAGGAAGTCGTACGGCTTGGGCACGCGAACGCCCGCACCGGCGAGGCGGAACAGCGCCGCCACTTCGGCGTTCTGCCAGGCATCTTCGGTTTCTTTCTTGCCGAACTTGGAGCCCTTGGCCATGGCCCGGGCCTGGCGGCTGTTACGGACCTTTCGGCCTTCCTGGTATTCGGCCGCCTGACGAAAACTTCGTTTGTTCGCCTCCTTGTAAACCTTCGCGCAACGCAATTCGTTGCCGCAGCGCACCACATAAACAGCTGCTTCTTTACCACTCATGAGTGGGCGCAGCACTTCGTCGACCAGACCGTCTTCGATCAGGGGTTCAATGCGTTTAGGAGTCTTCATCAGCTTTTATTGTGGGTCCTGTATTACCAAACACGCGTGTGGCACTCGTTATACGGCAATCAGCTCGCCGGTGGGAGAGGCTACCGACCTCTGACCCCTTCAGAATGCATGCAATGGGCCAATTTTTTTGGCAATCAGCGTTCGATAATCGCTGTCACCCCTTGGCCGCCAGCAGCACAGATCGAAATCAACCCCCGCCCTTTGCCCGCCGCATCCAGCAACTTGGCGAGGTTGGCAACGATGCGCCCGCCGGTAGCGGCAAATGGATGGCCTGCCGCCAAAGAACTGCCCTTGACGTTGAGCCGGCTGAGATCGATAGCCCCCAACGGAGCATCCAGGCCCAGGCGCGTCTTGCAGTAATCGGCGTCTTCCCACGCCTTGAGCGTGCACAACACCTGGGCAGCAAAGGCTTCGTGGATCTCGTAGTAATCAAAATCCTGCAAGGTCAGGCCATTGCGGGCCAGCAAGCGCGGCACCGCATACACCGGCGCCATCAACAGGCCCTCGGCACCGTTGACGAAATCCACCGCCGCCGCTTCGCCATCACGCAGGTACGCAAGGATCGGCAGCCCCCGCTCCTTGGCCCACGCTTCACTGCCCAGCAGCACCAGGGAGGCACCATCGGTCAGCGGCGTAGAGTTGCCGGCGGTCAGCGTGCCCTTTTCGCTACGCTCGAAGGCCGGCTTGAGGGCGGCGAGTTTTTCCAGGGTCAGGTCCGGGCGCAGGTTGTTGTCACGGGTGAGGCCGAGAAACGGCGTGAGCAAATCGTTGTGCCAGCCTTCGGCGTAAGACGCGGCCATCTTTTGATGACTCTCCAGCGCCAGCTGGTCTTGGTCGGCACGCGGGATCTGCCAGGTCTGGGCCATCAGTTCGCAGTGTTGGCCCATGGACAGCCCAGTGCGCGGTTCGCCATTGCGCGGCAGTTCCGGCTTGAGGTGCTGGGGACGAAGTTGTAACAGAATTTTTAATTTGTCTGCCATGGATTTGCTGCGGTTGGCTTTGAGTAGCAGCTTGCGTAGCCCTTCATTCACGCCAATCGGTGCATCGGACGTGGTGTCCACCCCGCCGGCAATGCCGCATTCGATCTGGCCCAGCGCGATTTTGTTAGCCACCAGCAACGCCGCTTCCAGACCGGTGCCACAGGCTTGCTGGATGTCGTACGCGGGGGTCTGCGGCGACAACCGCGAGCCGAGCACGCATTCGCGCGTCAGGTTGAAATCGCGGGAATGCTTGAGCACCGCGCCGGCGGCCACCTCGCCCATGCGCAGGCCATGCAGGTTGTAGCGCTCGATCAGACCCTCCAGGGCGGCCGTGAGCATCGCCTGGTTACTCGCCGTGGCGTAAGGGCCATTGGAACGGGCGAAAGGAATGCGGTTACCGCCAATGATCGCCACTCGGCGCAATTGAGTCATGAAAAGCTCCCTCTGTCGGTTATGGGCTTGATCACTGAGCCTAGTCGAACGACTGCTACCCTGGGATGGTCAACCCTTTGAACCCCAGCCTTCGGAGAGCGTTCCATGTCTGACCGTTATATCGACTTCGCCAACTCAAGCCTCGGCCATCGCCTGGTCGCCGCCATTGGCCTGCCGTCACCGGTACGCCTGGAACGCTGGCAAGCCGGACGCCTGCGCCCGGTCGAAGGCGCACTGTTGCTGGGCGGCGGCGCATTGACGAGCAAGGTGCTGGCGTTTGCCAATCGGCTCACCGACGCCATCTACAGCTACGGCGCAGAAGCCTCGACGGCATCCGTGTGGATTCCCGGGCACGGCCCCAAGCTCAAGGCGGTGGTGTTCGACGCCAGTGACTTGAAGCACACCGACCAACTCAAGCAACTGCGTGAGTTCTTCCAGCCATTGCTGAAAAACCTAGACCATAGCGCGCACCTGGTGATCCTCGGCCGTGCGCCGGAAAGCCTCAGCGACCCGTTTGCCGCCAGCGCCCAGCGCGCCCTGGAAGGCTTCAGCCGCTCGCTGGCCAAGGAACTACGCAGCGGTGGCGTGTTGCAGTTGCTGTATGTGGGTGACGGGGCCGAGGACCAATTAGAGGGCGCGCTGCGGTTTTTCCTCTCGCCCAAAAGCGCTTACATTTCTGGCCAGGTCATTCGCCTGTCAGCCTGCGACACCCCGGTCGAAGACTGGACGCGCCCGCTGGCGGGGCGCAAGGCGCTGGTCACTGGCGCCGCCCGGGGCATCGGTGCGTCCATCGCCGAAACCCTGGCCCGCGACGGTGCCGAGGTGATTTTGCTCGATGTGCCCCAGGCCAAGGCCGACCTCGAAGCCCTGGCCGCACGCCTGAATGCGCGTACGGTGGTGCTGGATATCTGCGCCGAAGACGCCGCCAGCCAGTTGGTCGAACACTTGCCCGACGGGCTCGATATCCTGGTGCACAACGCCGGCATCACCCGTGACAAAACCCTGGCCAACATGACGCCCGAATACTGGGACGCAGTGCTGGCGGTGAATCTCAATGCTCCGCAAGTGCTGACCAAGGCCCTGCTCGACAGCGGCACTCTGCACGACAACGCACGGGTCGTGCTACTGGCCTCCATCAGTGGCATCGCCGGCAATCGTGGGCAAACCAACTATGCCGCGAGCAAGGCCGGTTTGATCGGCCTGGCCCAGGCATGGGCGCCCCTTTTGAAGCAACGCGGGATCAGCATCAACGCCGTGGCGCCGGGCTTTATCGAAACCCAGATGACCGCACACATCCCGTTTGCCCTGCGTGAGGCCGGGCGACGCATGAGTTCGCTTGGCCAGGGTGGCATGCCACAGGACGTGGCCGAAGCCGTGGCCTGGCTCGGCCAGCCGGGCTCCGGTGCCGTCAGCGGCCAGGCGCTGCGTGTGTGTGGGCAAAGTCTTCTGGGAGCATAAGCATGCAATGGCAAACCTTGGACAGCACACCGTCGCTACTCCCGCTGTACTGGCGTGCGGCACTCAAGCGCAAGATCACCGGCAGCACGTTGCCCGAACGCGGCTGGCGCTGTCGGGTCAGCGTCGATCCCAAGGCCGTCGCGGCGTACCGCAAGGTCTGCGGGTTCACCGACAGCCCGATGCTGCCAGCGACTTACCCGCACATCCTGGCGTTCGGTCTGCAACTGCAACTGCTGACCGACAAGGCGTTTCCGTTTCCGCTGTTGGGGCTGGTCCACCTGAGCAATCGCATCCGCATTCACCGGCCTCTGGGCGGCGTGGTAGAGCTGAGCATCGGTGTGTACGCGCACAACCTACAGCCCCACGCCAAGGGCGCGACCTTTGACATTGCGACCGTGGTCGAAGATGCCCTTGGACTGCTATGGGAAGCCGAAAGCCAGATGCTCTGTCGTGGCGTAAAGCTTGAAGGCGAATCGCTGAATAACAGCGTGCACGTCCCAGGGCCGCTCAACGAACTGACCCGCTGGAAAGCGCCCACCGATATCGGTCGCCGCTATGCCCGCGTGTCCGGCGATTACAACCCCATCCATCTCAGTGCGCCTACGGCCAAGCTGTTCGGTTTTCCCCAAGCCATCGCCCATGGGCTGTGGAACAAGGCCCGCACGCTCGCGGCGCTGGGAGAACACCTGCCGGCCGCCAATATTGAAATCAATGTCGAGTTCAGGAAACCCGTGCGCCTGCCCGGTGAAGTGATATTGATGAGCAGCGCAGCCGGTTCCAGTGGCGAGTTGGAACTTAAAGGGCCGGGCGGCATTGAGCATATGTTCGGAAAGTGGCAGCCGATCGCCTGAAAAAACCGATTAATTGTATATATACACCCAAAGTTATAGCGGACCTTACGAGGTCCGCTTATTTATTCAACCTTTTGATTTACATCACCTAAATTTCAGTAAGCATCCTTGCCATACACCCTTTGTATTAGTCGCTAAGTTGACCGATGCCTAGGGTATATAAATTGTTAATACCAAGTTGAGCGTTGTGCGAAAGAGTGCCATGGCCTGAGATAGAACCACGGACAAATCTATTGCTGCCCCAAGAAGTAGCGAAGGTTTGAAACAACCCAGGTTGTACCAGGTGCAAGGAACTCAATCATGAAAACTCAAGTCGTGTTGTGGAAAGCAAGTACCGCGTTGGCCCTGATTCTGGCAATGAGCCTCGGCGGCTGCAGCAGTGGTGGCGGCGGGCATAAATCCAGCGTGGCGGCGTCATCGCCGGATGCTGGTGCAGGTGCGGGCACAGGTGACGGCGGCACGGGTGGCGGCACTGGCGGGACTGGTGGTGGCACTGGCGGCGGTACTGGCGGCACTGACGGTGGGACTGGCGGAACCGGCGGCACTGACGGTGGCACTGGCGGCACTGACGGTGGGACTGGCGGAACCGGCGGCACTGACGGTGGCACTGGTGGAACCGGCGGCGGCACGGGCGGCACTGGCGGTGGCACTGGTGGGACCGGCGGTGGCACTGGCGGCACAGGCGGCGGCACTGGTGGGACCGGCGGTGGCACTGGCGGCACAGGCGGCGGCACTGGTGGGACCGGCGGTGGTACTGGCGGCACAGGTGGCGGCACCGGCGGGACGGGTGGTGGCACTGGCGGCGGAACAGGTTCGACAACCACCCCACTGATCACTGGCCAGATCGCCGGCACCCTCGGCACCACCGTAGGCAATGTAGGCACAGCGGTGGGTGATCTCGGCGGCACCCTGACCGCGGTTCCGATCGTAGGCACAACAGCAGGCGGGCTGGTCACCTCGGTCGGCACGGCTGTCAACACCATCGGCACCGGAGTCACAACAGGCTTGGGTTCCCTGGGGACCAGCAGCAACTCGCTGGGCATTACGGTCGCAGGTGTCGGCGGCGGCGTTGCTGACTTGGGCAGCGGCCTTTCGACCACCGGCCAATCACTGTCGACCACCCTCGGCGGTGTACCCGTCGTCGGCGGCCTGACAGGTGGCGTAGGCACTGCAGTCGGCGGCGTAGTGGATAAAGTCGGCACTACGGTAACCATGCTCGGCGATACCCTCAGTACCGCCAGCACCACCGGCCCATTGGGCTCGTTGACCAACACCCTCGGCGGCAAAGTAGTGGTGCCTGTGGTATCGCTGGTGGAAAACACCACCGGCAACCTCGGTACGGCAACCGGCCTGGGCACTCCAGTCAATGGCCTGCTGGATAAAGTCGGCTCGACGGTCACCAGCCTGGGGACTCAAGTCGCCAGTACTGGCGGTACCGGCAACCCTGTCACTACCGTGGTCGGCAGCGTGCTGACTGGCGTTGGCGGCACGCTCGACAAGTCTGGCGGCTATGTCGCCCCAACCGGTGGCACCGCAGCTCCCGGCATTCCAGAACTGGTCGGCGGCCTGGTCAGCAACGTCGGTACCGGCCTGAATGTCGGCAACACCAACGGCACGGTCAGTGCAGCGGGTGTAACCGGTGGCGCGCTGGGCAACACCATCGCTTCGGTAGGGACTGTGCTGGGTGGTACAGGTGTCGCCAACACAGGCGCCACGGCACCGGTCGCCGCCGTGGCAACCAATGTCGGCGCCGCGCTTAACCCGGTCACATCCGGCGTCACCGCGCTGACGCAAAACATTGGTACTACCACTGGCGTTGGCGCTCCGGTCAACGGGCTGGTGACGCAAGTGGGAGGGGCAGTCAGCAGCGTAGGCACCAACCTGACTGCCGCCAATGCAAACCCGATCACCAACGCAGTGGGCACCACCGTAACGGCTGTCGGCAACACTGTAGGTTCGGTGGGTGGCTTGGTCACCGGCGGCACTACCGGCACCAGCGGTGGCCTGCTCGGTGGCTTGAACATCGGCGCCACCACCACGACCACAGGCACTGCCACAACCACCGGCGGCACTACAGCCACTGGCGGTCTGGGCGGTTTGTTGAACGGCCTTACCGGTAAATAGAAATGCACCTGGCCGATTAGACGGCCTCCCCTACAGCGCCTACGCTTGGTTGAGACGAGAGACCCTAAATAAGTCTCTCGTCTTTTTTATGGGCGACGCCTTGTGTGATGAGCCGCCACCCTCCCGAACCGAGTCCCAGAACCCGGCGGGCCCGAAGCGCTGCTGCAGTTGACCATGGAGTGTCCTATGCGCGTATTAACGCCGTTGTTAATGCTAACCCTCAGCGCTTACGCCCAGGCCGAGCCCCTTCCCAGCTTTTTGAACAGCAATGACACCGTGCGCACCTTGCCGGTACCCAACCTGCCCGCCGATGCCTATCGACCGGCCACACCACAAACCCAAGTGCCTGAAACACCGCCGACTGCCGGCCAGCCCCTGTTGATGGACACCAAGGTCACCATTCGCAAGCTGCAGATCGAAGGCGGCACCATTTACCCGCTGACCGAGACGGCCCAAGTCTACGCACCGCTGATTGGCCGCGAGACCAACCTCGCGCAATTGATCGAAGCAACCCGTGGCATCACCCGCCGCTATCAGGAGGACGGCTACCTGCTGTCCTACGCGTTCCTGCCACAGCAGAATTTCGAAAACGGCCTGGTCCGCGTTGTTTTGGTGGAGGGTTACATCAAGGACTACCAGCAAACCGGCGACATCGGCTCGGTGTCGGCCTACGTCGACAAACTGGCGAAAAAACTGTTGGCCGAACGCCCGCTGACGCGCAAGACCTTCGAGCGCTACACCACGCTGATGAGCCGCATTCCCGGCCTGACCGTACAAGCCCAGGTGCCACCGCCCGGCACCACCGATGGCGCCACGCACATGCAGATCCAGGCCAGCCGCAAACCTTTCACCACCAGCATGAGCCTGGTGCAGAAAAGCCGTGGCGGTACGCAAGCCTTGCTCAGCGCCACCAGCAATTCGCAAACGTTCATGGGCGAACAACTGACCGTCAGCGGCCTGTTCCCACCCGGCGAGGACAAAGAGCATTACTACCGTGTGGACTACAACCAGTTCATCAATGCCGAGGGCACCCAACTGGCACTCGCTGCCGAACGTTACCGCGCCGACCCCAACAGCAGCGTGCAACTGGACGGCGGCTTCGAGCTCAAGCCGCACCAGTCGATCGATCGCTATTCCATCGGCCTGAGCCACCCGTTTATCGCCTCTCCCACCGAGTCATTGAGCCTGGGCACACGCCTGTACGTGGTGGACCAGACCACCCGTTACAAGCTGGTGGGCTACCCGCTGAGTTTCGACATCGAATCCAACCTGCGCGCCCTCGCCTTCGAGGGTGATTGGCGCAAGGCCGACGCACGCCGGTTACGCATCATCAGCGGCGGCCTGTACCAAGGCATCGACGGTTTGGGCGCCAAGGCGCGCAGTGACCTGAACGTGGCAAAACCCGACCTCGATTTCTTCCGCCTGCGCCTCTCCGGCGTGCAAAGCGACAAGTTCTTCGACAACTGGCAAGGCGTGCTCTCAGGTGCGTTGTACTGGAGCAACAACACGCTGCCTGACAGCGAACGTGCCACCTTCGGCGGGCAAAATTTCGGGCGTGGCTATCCTGATGATCAAGGCTCGGGCGACAAGGGCTGGGGGGTGGCGTACGAGGTCAACTACAGCTTCAACCGTGCTGGCAACTGGGTGAAGGTTTTGCAACCCTACGTGGTGCTCGACCGCGCCAAGACCTGGTTCAACGACCTGCCGGTCAAGGCCAGCGACATGTCTTCGGCGGCAGTGGGGTTACGCTTTGGCGATAACAAGTACTACAACATCGCCCTGGAGGCGGCCAAGCCGATGTCGGATATCGCCCTGGACAGTTTTAATCGCAGGCCACGGTATACGCTGAGTTTCAGTTATCAGCTCTGAAAAGGTCAGGCCTTAACCATTTGTTGGATCAGACTCGGTGAAAAATGTGGGAGGGGCGGTGCGACGATTCGACTTGCTCCCGATGGCGGCCTCAGGGCCGACCAGGATGTTGGATTAGACCGAGTACATATCCGTTATTTAGGTAACGGCCACTATTGGTTCCGCTTTTACAGCGGGTCACTTTTGGAAAAGAGCCCCAAAAGTAACCAAAAGGGCTCTTGCCCCACCACTCGGCACCTCGCTTAGGCTCGGTGTGCCCGTAATCCGCCATGGATTTGGGGGGCCGCCGCCACGCGCCATCCATGGCGCGGGGCGGCTAAACCGGCATCCCTGCCGGTTTACCCCCCAAATCCCTGTCGAATTCCGGCCAGCGTGGTTTGACGGGGCGCCTGAGATCAAAAGCAGATCAAGATCAAGAGCGGCTCGCTTCGCATCGTGGTTACGGTTGGCTGCGGCTACACAAGCTGTGTCCATACCCATGCTTATCGGGGGCAAGCCCCCCTCCCACATTTTGACCGAGGTGTATTAGTTCAATACCTGTCAGTTGTCAGGCAGCACTCGCATTTGATCCATCGATCAATGAGGCTTCGAGGGGGGAAACAAGTTATCCAGCGTATCAATCAACCGCACCAGATAGATCGGCTTGCGAAATAGATCCAGCACCTGCAAGCGCAGCATATCGCTGACATCATCCATCTCGGCATGACCGGACATCACGATCACAGGCAAATGCGAGCGAGAGGTATGTTCGCGCAGGCGCTTGATCAAGGAGATACCACTTTCCTCGGGCATACGCAGGTCGGTGATAACCAGGGCGATATCGGGATTAAGTGTCAGTTCTTGCAGGGCAAAAGTAACGGACGTGGCGGTAAAGCAGACGAATCCCTCGTTTTCGAGGGATTCGGCCAACTCGATCAGCGCATCCTCCTCGTCGTCCACCAATAGGATTTTTTGGCGGGATGACGAGGGGTTGCTCATGGGCAGTACCTGATAAAAAGAATCACCGGAACGAAAACGTACACCAGTTACGGTTAAGGCGCAGCTGGCAGCGCATCAGACACTTGCTTAAAGATGCCTTTTATCTTATCGCCAAGCCCAGTACCAATGCCGACGATAACCAACGCCACTATCGCCACAATAATCACATATTCAATAGCCGACGCCCCCTCTCTGCGACGCAGAAATAACTGGGCATGAATGTACAACTTCAAGAACAGGTCAAGGATCATAGGAAGATCTCCTTCATGCGCCACAAAGCGCCGTTACAGCTGGCCCGCACAATGATTGCCGTGTGCCACTAGAGCATTGTCAAGAAATTTAACACTCACAACTGTAAGAACGCATTAATCACAAAGTATTAGTCGCCGCAAACACGCCGCACATCCTGCATTTACAGGACCACCCTTGAACCTCAGATAATTTTTTCGTTCGGTAATGGCATTTTGTCCTAGCTGAGCTACCTTCAAATAGCCAAATCGTTAGTTGTTCATCACAGCCAAGTTGCGAATTTAACTCGTTTGAAGTAACGGGAAAAAAGCCGTGCAACAGGATAGGGAGAGCCGTCATGAACAGTCGCATCAGCATGGTCCTGGCTGGCTTGCTGCTTGTTGGGGCTTTGATTGCAGGGTATTGGGGCCTGGTGCTTAGCCGTTCTCCAGTGCCAGTGGCGGCCCCATCACCAGAACCTGTCATTTCCGTTGAAAAAACCGTCGCCGTCGTCGAGGACCAAACCCGCCAGCCGGTGGTGGTGCTGGTACACGCGGTGCCGCCTTTCGTCGCTCTCACTGCCGCCGATGTGGCGGTGGAAAAACTGCGCACCGTCCCGGCCGGGAGCCTCACTAGCCTCGACCAGGCCATCGGCCGCGCGCCTTTGCGTGCCCTGGGTGCCGGCACCTGGCTGAACGAAGAAAGCTTCACCGCCGGCGGCCCCCTGGCCCGCATGATCCGGGCGAATGAACGTGCCCTGGCCGTGGCTGTCGATGAAGTCATCGGGGCCGGTGGCCAGTTGAGCCCCGGCGATTACGTCGATGTGTTGCTGTTCCTGCGCCAGGACAATGCCAATGCCGAGCAGTCGGCACAGGTGGTTATTCCGGCGATTCGCTTGCTCAGCGTCGGCGATCAACTGGGCCTGGCCAACGACGGCCAACCCGCAGTGCCGCCACCGGCCACCGCCGAAGAACGCGCCCAGGCGGCCCAACGCCGTACCGCCGCGCGCAGCGTCGTGCTGGCAGTGCCAGAACCGCTGCTGAGCCGGCTGATGCTCGCCTCCCAGGCCGGCACGTTGCGCCTGGCCGTGCGCAGTGCCGATGAGCAACTGCTCAGCCGCTATTGGGCTGGCGAAAGCGATACCCCGGACAAAGTGCAAAGCGCCAACCGCGACCTCTACCAATTCACCCAATTGGCCCTCAGCGGACCGCCGAAGAAAATCGCCCCCACGGTTGCCGACACCGGCCAGCGTCGCGGCGTCGAAGTGATTCGCGGCGCAGCCTCAGCACCCCAAACCCCCTGATTGAACAAGGATGCCTTGAATGAGCCAACGCTACGCTCAATTGGCCTTGGCCTTGATGCTGCCGTGCTTGCCCGTGGGCGTGGCGATGGCAGCACCGGGTAACTGCAACACCCTGGGCCAACTGCCCGCTGTGGTCGAGGTGGGCGAAGGTTTGCAAACCGAACTGCACTCGCCGGTGGCGATCACGCGCCTGGCCATTGGCGACCCGAAAATCGCCGACGTGCGGGTCAATGGCGACCGCAACTTCCTGCTGACCGGCGTCGGCACCGGCGCCACCAGCCTGATGGTGTGGACGAGCTGCTCCACCGGCCCGCGCCAGAGCATGGTGTTCGTCAAGGGCAAGGCCACTTCGGCGCTGACCAGCCAATCGCTGTCGCCCTCCGAAGACCCGACACTGCCCAGCCAAGTGCAGACCGACATCCGCTTCGTCGAAGTCAGCCGTACCAAGCTCAAGGAAGCCAGCACCAAGATCCTCGGCATGGGCAAGAACTTCTTCCTCGGCAGCCCCGACCTGCTGTCTCCAGCCGAGAGCGTGTTCAAATTGCCGGTGAGTGCTGACAGCTTCAACATCGGTTTCGGTGGTGGGCGGGTCAAGGCATTGATCAACGCGCTGGAGAGCAGCGGCTTTGCCTACACCCTGGCGCGCCCGAGCCTGGTGGCCATGAGCGGCCAGAGCGCGACCTTCCTGGCCGGTGGTGAAGTGCCGATCCCGGTGCCCAGTGCCGGCAGCGATACCATCACCATCGAATACAAGGAGTTCGGCATTCGCCTGACCCTCACGCCCACGGTTATCGACCACAACCGCATCGCCCTGAAAGTCGCCCCGGAAGTCAGCGAACTGGATTACAACAATGCGATCCGCATCGAGGGCATTCAGGTGCCGGCCCTGACCGTGCGACGTACCGACACCAGCGTGTCGTTGGCCGACGGCGAAAGCTTCGTGATCAGCGGCCTGATCAGCAGCACCAACCGCTCCACCATCGCCAAGCTTCCGGGCCTGGGCGATATCCCGATCCTTGGCGCGTTTTTCCGTGACTCCAATATCCAGAGCGAAGAGAAAGAGCTGCTGATGATTGTCACCCCGCACCTGGTTCGACCCTTGGCGGCCAATGCGCAATTGCCGTCCTTGCCCGGCGAAAAACTGCGCAACTATGACCCGAACTGGTTCCGCCTGTTCTTCCTGGAAAACGGCAACTTCGACCGTCGCAGTGGACTTTCCCAATGAGCGATAGCCTGAGCCAGACCTTCCTGGCAATCACCCGCAACAGCACCGACCTGGAATGGCTCCAGGGTGCGCTGGCACCGCTGGGTCAAGTGATCAGCGTGGGCGGCGGCAGCCTCGACGAACTGCTGGCGCTGGTGGACGTGACCTTCGCCAACCTGGTGTTCGTGGGCCTGGACCGCGAGCACCTGGTGGCCCAAAGCGCCTTGATCGAAGGCGCACTAGAAGCCAAACCGATGCTGGCGGTGGTCGCGCTCGGCGATGGCATGGATAACCAATTGGTACTCAACGCCATGCGCGCCGGCGCCAGAGACTTTGTCGCCTATGGCTCGCGCTCCAGTGAAGTCGCCGGGCTGGTGCGGCGCCTGAGCAAACGCCTGCCGCCCACCGCGCCCAATGCCCACCTTGGCGGCCTGACCGTGCTCTACGGCGCCCAGGGCAATACCGATGGCGCCCTGCTCGCCAGCCACCTGGCGATGGTGGTGCAAAAGAGCGGCCAACAAACCCTGCTGCTCGACCTCGGCCTGCCCAAGGGCGACAGCCTCGCGCTGCTGGGCCTGGAGAGTACCTTCAATTTCGGCGACGCCTTGCGCCACCTGCGCCGCCTCGACACCACACTGATCAACAGCGCGTTCACCAGCACCGACACGGGCTTGCGCATCCTCGCCTACGCCGGCAACGAAGAGCCCCTGGAAGTGACCAGCGCCGCCGAGCTGTACATGCTGCTCAGCGCCCTGCGCCAGCACTTCCAGCACATCGTGGTGAACCTCACCGGCCAGGCTGACAGCGAAGCGTTGCGCACCTTTGTCAGCCACTGCGACAAGCTGCTGTGGTGCACCGACCAGGGCGTACTCGACTGTCGCCGCAACCTCGCGGTGCTGAACCTGTGGCGCGAAAAAGGCATGAAACTCGACCATGCCAAGCTGCTTGTCGACCGCTATATCAAAGGCTGCGCGCCCGACACCGAAGCCCTGGAAAAAAGCTTCGGCCTTGAGTGCATCGCCGTATTGCCGCTGAGCCCCGAAGTGCGCCTGAACGCCAAGAACCAGGGGCAAAGCCTGTTCACTTTGGCGCCACGCGAAGCCTTGACCCAAGCCCTGCGTCAGCTGGGTGAGCGCCTGGCGAAACGCTCCGAGGGCATTGCAAAACCCTCGACGCGCTGGTTCGAGCGCCTGTTGGGGCCAGGTCGATGAACGGCGAAAAACTCTTCGGCGCCCCAACTCGCGGCGCCGCCGCGCACAACGATCACGACGGCCTGAAACTGGTGCTGCATCGCTACATCATCGACGCCATCGAGGAGTCCGGACAGAATTTGCTGGAAGGCTCGCGCCAATCCCTGGCGCAATTTGTCATCGACAAAGTCGCCGAATACATCACGCGCATGCACCTGGCGATCTCGCGCTATGAGATGGAGCGCCTGGCCGAAGAAATCGTCGATGAGCTGACCGGCTTCGGCCCACTGGAAGTGCTGCTGCGCGATGTGTCGGTGACCGAGATCCTGGTCAACGGCCCGCACCGGGTGTTTATCGAGCGCGACGGTGTGCTGTACCAGAGCGACCTGCGCTTTATCGATGCGCACCATGTGGAGCGCGTCATGCAGCGCATCCTCGCGCCACTGGGGCGGCGCCTGGATGAATCCTCGCCAATGGTCGATGCGCGCCTGCCTGACGGTAGCCGGGTCAACGCGATCATCCCGCCGATTGCCCTGGATGGGCCCTGCCTGTCGATCCGAAAGTTTCGCAAGGACATGCTCAAGAGCAGCGACCTGGTGGCGATGCAAACCATCGACCACAGCATCTTCGAGTTCTTCCAGGAGGCGGTGGGCAAGCGCTGCAATATCCTTATCAGTGGCGGCACCGGTACCGGCAAGACCACGCTGCTCAATATCCTCAGCCAATTGATCAACCCCCATGAGCGCCTGGTCACTATCGAGGATGTGGCCGAACTGCAACTGGGCCACCCCCATGTGGTGCGCCTGGAAACCCGCCCGCCCAATGCCGAAGGGCATGGCGAGGTCAAAGCCAGCGACCTGATCCGCAACGCCCTGCGGATGCGACCCGACCGCATCATTCTTGGCGAAATTCGCGGCGTGGAAGTACTCGACGTGATGACCGCCATGAACACCGGCCACGATGGTTCCATGAGCACCGTGCACGCCAACAATGCCCAGGACGCGCTGCTGCGCCTGGAAACCCTGGTGGGTCTGACCGGGCGCGTGGTGGCGGAAAAAACCCTGCGGCAAATGATCTGTGCGGCACTCGATGTGGTGATCCAGCTGACACGCCTGCCCGATGGGCGCCGGTGCGTCAGCGAGGTGGTGGAAGTGGTGGGCGTGCGCGATGACGTGTATGTCACCAATACCCTGTTTCGCCTGGACCGCCGTACCGGTTTTGGCTTCCTGCGCGAGGCGCTCAACCCGGCCGGCGACAAGCTGCGGCGTGAATCGGCATTGCCGTTGTAGAGGGCACCATGACCGGACTTATCTTGCTGCTCATCTGCATCCTGCTGATCAGCCTGTCGGTGTGGCTGTTCCAGCGCGGGCTGCGCCAGGCGGGCACCGACCGCGTGCTGGAGCGTCTCGCCGACGGCCAGCCGTTGCCCCAGGAACCGAACGGCAGCTGGATTGCGCTGGAGCGCATGTTCCAGCGTGCCGGCCTGGGCAAACCCACCGATCGCCTCGGGTTGTGGCTCTGTTGCTGGGCCGTGGGCATGTTGCTGGGCTACCTGCTGGCCGACTGGCTGGGTTTGCTCACCCTGTTGATAGCGCCGCCGCTGCTGCTGCGCTTGTACATTGCCTGGCGCTACCAGCGACGCGTGCAGCGCATGATCGAACAATTGCCGCAACTGCTGGACCACAGCGTGCGCAGCCTCAAGTCGGGCCGTACCCTCGCCGATGCCGTACTGGGTGCTATCGACAGCACCGAGGCGCCACTCAAGCAGGCCATGAGCCGCATCCAGCGCAACGTGCAGATGGGCGTAAGCCTGCCGGAATCTGTCAGCGACTTTGCCGAGTTCTATGAACGCGATGAGTTTCGCCTGTTTGCCCTGGGCTTGAAGGTCAACCACCGCTACGGCGGCAACGCCAGTGAATTGCTGGAGAACCTGATCAAGATGATTCGCGAGCGTGAGCAGGGCGCACGCCAACTCAAGGCCATGACCGGTGAAACACGCATGACCGCTTATGTGTTGGCGGGCTTGCCCATCGTCATGGTGGGCTACTTCCTGATGGTCAACCCGGGTTATCTGATGAGCATGTGGAATGACGGTACCGGGCGCTATTTGTTGCTGGCCGCGGTGGCGCTCGACATCACGGGCACCTTCGTCATGTGGCGCATGTTGCGGAGTATCTGAAATGGCGATTCTGATCAGCATCCTGCTGTTGCTCGCCGCCGTCGCCTTGATCGCCGGCAACCTGCTGGAGCAACGGCGGCGCCAGCGCATGGTCAGCCAGCGCCTGCAAGGCCACCTGACCCGCGAAGACAAACTCGGCAGCCTGATGCGCCAACTGGGCGCAAGCCAGGTGGCCCAGCGCTCGGTCAGCCTGGACAACGAAACACAGACCCTGCTCAACCGTGTGGGCTGGCGCAAGGCCAACCAACGCTCGATGTTTGCCGCCTGCCAGGTCGGCGTACCGATCGTGCTGCTGGGCCTGACCCTACTGGGCCAGCAACTGCTGTTCCCCCATGCCGGCTCGCCGTGGATCGCGCCGGCGGTGGCCCTGGGGATTGGTTACCTGCTGCCCAAGCGCGTCCTGGCCCTCAGCGCCAAATATCGCCAGGAACGCATTGCTCGGGAAATCTCCACGTTCATTCCGCTGCTGCGCATCCTGTTCGAATCCGGCATGGCGGTTGAGCAATCACTGCGAGTGTTGAGCACCGAAGCCCAGCGCCTGCTCCCTGACTTGACCCATGAACTGCGCCTGATCCTGGCGCGAGTCGACTCGGGCCTGGAGCTGTCCGAGGAGCTGGGCAAGACCGCGCGCCTGCTGGCGGTGGACGAGTTCACCGACACCTGCATCATTCTTCAGCAACTGATTCAGCAGGGCGGCGGCGCGATGAAGTCGCTGCTGGCGCTCAAGCAATTGCTCGATGACCGCCGCCTGACTCGCCTGCAGGAATACATCTCGAAAATGTCGGCGAAGATGTCGGTGGTGATGATGGTGTTCCTGTTTCCAGCCTTGCTGATTGTGCTCGGGGGCCCGGCCATGATCGCCATCTCCCGCGCCCTGAATAACTTCTGAGGAGTCTGTTATGAAGCCACTGATTGTCGCCATAAGCGTGCTGATGCTGGGTGGCTGCGCCAGTAATGGCCTGGCTCCGTGGGCCGGCTTGCTGGCGCCCGGCAGTTGCCCCAAACCCAGCTCGGACCAGGAGCTGTCCTTGAACCTGGCCGACGACATGGCCAACGAAGGCAAGCTGCACGCCAGCCTGGCCAACCTGCAAAACCTGCCCGCTACCTTGCCTCAGGTGCGCCAGCGCCAGGCCCGCGCCTATCGCCTGCTGGGCCGCACCGAGGCCGAGCCGTTGTACCGCAGTTTGCTCGGCACCTGCCTGGCCGCCGATGGCGAGCACGGCCTGGGGCAACTGGCATCGGCCAAGGGCGACAATGGCCAGGCCATGGCCCATCTGCAACGTGCGGCACGCCTGGCGCCCACCGACGAAAAAATCCGCAATGACTTGGGCGTGGTGTACCTCGATCAACTGCGCCTTGAAGACGCACGCTTTGAATTCATGACCGCCATCGAACTCAAGCAGAGCGATCAATTGGCGGCGGTGAACCTGGTGACCTTGCTGATTTACCAGGACAACTGGGAGCAGGCCGCAAAAGTGGTCGGCCAACTCGGGCTGAGCCCCGAGCAAGTGACGCAGGCCCAGGCACGCGCGCAACGCATCAAGGGTGCGGCTGCGGCAACGGTCCGTCCATCCAAAGACCAGGTAGCGGCCGTCAGCGACACGCTGCCGGCGTCTGTGAAATAGGGAGCCGATGATGAAACTCCATTACCTCGCCAGCCTCGCATTGCTGGCCCTGCCCTACGCAGCATCGGCCATCGAGGCTGGACCGTCTTCGCCGCAGCAGGCGGAAACAGAAAACTGGATGGCCCTGCAACTCAGCGGGCGCGCAGCCTCGGCCAACCCGCAAAAGACCACGCCGGCGGAACGCGAGCAGGCGCTGAAGCGCTGGCTGGACAGCAACAAGCATCCGATCCCGGAGTTCTTTGATCAGAAGGTGGGCGGGTCTGCGCAGAGCGGGAATAAATAGGGTGACTGTGGGAGGGGGCAAGCCCCCTCCCACATTGAATCTCTACCTGCTTTTGCTCTGCCGTTGACTGGGCTTTCAGTGCGCCGTCACCCGCTGGCCCATCGCCGAGTTGCTCGGTGACAACGCCAGCGCCAACTGTGTGCGATTGTGCATATGGGTCAGGCGCAGCACCTGGGACACATACAGCTTGACCGTGTTCTCGGTGATCCCCAGTTCACAGGCAATCTGGTAGTTGGTCTGCCCCTTGCCGACCAGGCGCGCCACGTCCAACTGGCGCGGAGACAACTGATTGAAGATCGCCGGGATTTCCACTGGCCCGGCTTCGTCAGCCATCGCCTCGCCGTCGCTGGCCTTGGGCGCCGGGTTGCGCCGCACCTTGTCCAGGTCCATATACAAGTCATTGATGGATTCGGACAGGTACTGCAACTTCTGGTTAAGCGTACCCAGTTGCAGGTCCTTTTGCCGCTCCTCCAATGCCGCTTCCTGGCGCTTGAGGCCTTCGAGCAGTTCATCCAGGTTGATCGGTTTCTGGTAGTAATCGGCGATCCCTGCACGCAGGGCCTTGATCACATCCTGCTTGTCGGCGCGCCCGGTGAGCATGATCGCTTCAAATGCACGATGCTTGCCGGCGACGCGTTGCAACGCCTGAACCAGTTCGATGCCATCCATGTCCGGCATATGCAGATCGCACAGCACCAGGCCGATCAGAGGGTCTTCGCTGAAACGCTCTATAGCTTGTTTGCTGGACTCGCACGGGACACAACGGTACCCGCTGCTTTCAAGAAATTCACAGAGCTCCTCTACGATTAACGGTTGGTCGTCGACTACGAGCACTTTTACTGCAGATGTAAGCTTGTTCACGCGCTACTCCATGCCTGGCAAGCCAAAAGGTGACCTATCCTTTCTGACGAAAAATCCCACAACCACTCATTAAACGTAGACGTACTTTCTGACTATGTACATACGACTAATCAACTCGAACGACTAGTGGATCCAAAGCCAGCAGGCGGCATAACCTGTCAGAACAAAGGGTGCAAAAGGCTGTTTTGTTGACACCTGCGCGTCCCGCTCTACATGGCTTGAGCTAAGCCCTTGATGCATAAGTGCCCAAGCCACCATGGCGATGCCCGCGCCAATCAGAGACCCCAGCAGATACTCGGTATTGGAGGCCAGGCCCAGGGCTGCCAACAACTTCACATCCCCGGCGCCGAAGCGGCCCAACGCATAACCCGGCAGGGTCAGGGCGAGCGCCAGCACCAGGGCCAGGCCGCCATCGCTGCGTGGAGCACCGAGCCACGTCGAGCCGGTCCATAGCAGGTAGATCAACGCCAGTAATCCGACGCCCAGGGTCAGCGTATTAGCAATTTGCCGCTCACGCATATCCTGTAAAGCGCACAGCCCCAACCACAGCAATATCACTACATTCTGGATCACGTAAAAAACATCCCTTTTTGCCGAATGATTCTATGCTGATATCAGGTACTCGCCTCAGGGTAGACGCAGTCATGAAATCAGGCCTCCCGAGAAAGCAAAAAGGTGCGGCGGCGATCGAGTTTGCCTTGGTCTTCGTAATCTTCTTTGCGGTGTTCTACGGCCTCCTCAGCTACAGCTTGCCGCTGCTGCTGATGCAGTCGTTCCACCAGGCGGCGGCAGAAGGCGTGCGCCGCAGTGTGTCACTGGACCCAGGCACCGCAGGCTATTCGGCTTTGGTTGTGCAGCGCGCCAAAGATGCAGCCCAGGCGCAGTTGAACTGGATCCCCGGCTCCTTGAATTTTTTGCCCGGCTACATCACCGCCACTTACACCAATAACTTGCTGACGGTGAAAATCACTTATCCATCAGCCAACATCAAAGCGGTATTGCCGGCCCTGGTATTGCCTGGCGTTGGCACCGTTCCGAACCTGCCCACCAACCTGACCGCTACCTCGAGCCTTCAGTTTTGACGACGGGGGATAAATTGTTCGCACGCCTGCGCGGGCGCAGCAGCGCCTTGGCCCTGGATGCCCCGGCAACGCCTGCGCCGGGCCTGCAGTTGCAACTGGACAACCTGGGCCAAGTGCTAAGCATTGCCGGTAGCCTGCGGCCTCTGCTCGACCAACACCTGGTCAACACGCCCAACCCGCCGTTGCGCACATTGCTGTGCCCAAGCAGCGCGCTGAGTGTCGAAGGTGCACCGCCGCAATGGCAACGACAGGGTCTGGACCTGGACTTTCAGGGTGCCGCCGGCCTGGTTCTGCACACCCGCGGCTGGCTTGAGCCAGAGGGCGACGGCTGGGCCCTGCGTCTGCTGGATGTCACCGACCTGCTGGCCGACCGGGCACGGATGCAACAGCGCGAACAGAACCATCAACTCGCTGGCCTGATGAGCGAACAACTGCGCGTGTGCAGCTTCAACCGCCTGCCACAGGTGTTCAACGAGCACCTGCGCAGCGTGGCCCAGCGCTGGCGCATACCTTGCGTAGCGATGGCGCTGCTCGACGAAGACGATCAGGGTTGGCGCATCTACAGCCAATACGCCGCCCATGATGCCCCGGCCCTGTGGCAAACCGGGCAACATCTTGGCACCAGCCTCGACAGCCTGAACGGCAACATGCCTCTGAACCTGGACATTGCCCTGGGCCGCAGCGAGAACCCGCGCCTGCACAGCATCTTCGGTAATGCCGGCGGATTGCTGGTGCCCTACCGCGACAGCCACGGCGTGGCGGCCTGGTTGTTGTGTGGCTGCTACGACGGCCAGGTGGATCACACCCGCGAACGTGACTGGCTCACCCTGTGCGCCGCCCTCGCCGCGCCACTGCTGAGCCGCCTGCGTGAACAGCGCCACCACCAACAACTGGAACGGGTGGAAGCCTTGCAGGGCCTGCTCGGCACCGGCTGGTGGGAACTGTTGCCCGCCACCCAAGAGATCCAGCTGGCGCCACAATTGCTGCGCAACCTGAGCCAGGAGGACGGCCCCACCCGCCAGGCCCTCGACACCTGGCTCGGATTGATCCACCCCGCCGACCGCCAAGCCCTCAATAGCCGTCTGCAAGATCTGCAAGCCCTGGGCAAGCCGTTGCTGACCAGCGTACGCCTGCAACGCACACAGGCCGAGCAGGCGCCGCTCTGGTATCGCATACAGGGGCAAGTGCTGGGCGTGGGCAGTGAGCGGCGCTGGATCGGCTTCATGCTCGACATCAGCGACATCAAGAACCAGCAACTGCAAGCCGCCTCCGCCCATGCGCGCCTGGACAACCTGATTGCCAGCTCACCGGCGGTGATCTATGTACAGCGCTACGTCAACGGCGCGCTGCACCCGGCGTTTTTCAGCGCCAGCCTGTTACCGCTGCTGGGCTGGACCTTGGCCGAGTGCAACCACGACACCCTGGCAACGCTGATCCACCCCGACGACCGCGAACTCTACTTTGAACGCACCCGCCAACTGCTGCGCGAAGGCACCGTGCGCAGCCGCTACCGGTTGCGCGATAAACAAGGCCATTACCACTGGCTGCTCGACGAAGCCAAGCTGTTGCGCGATGACCTCGGCCTGCCGGTGGAAGCCGTGGGCCTGTGGCTGGACGTGACCGAAGCGACCCTGGCGGCTGAGCAAGTGCGCCAGAGTGAGGAGCGCTACCGCATCCTGGTGGAAGACTCACCGGCAATGATCTGCCGCTACCGGCCCGACCTGATCCTGACCTTCGGCAACACGCCGCTGGCCAACTACCTGGAATGCCAGCCCGCCCAATTGCCGGGCATTGACCTAGGCCAATGGCTGTCGGATGAACAGCGCGCGTCCTTTGTGCAACGCATCGCGCGATTGACCCCCGAATTCCCGGTCAGCACCGCCGAGATCAGCCTGCAACTGCCCGGACGCGAACATGCCTGGTGGGTGTGGTCCGACCGTGGCGTGTTTGATCAGCAAGGCACCCTGGTGGAAGTGCAAGCCGTGGGCCGCGACAACACTGAAGTGCGCCGCTCACAACAACAACTGACCCAAAGCGCCAAAATGGCCACCCTCGGCGAAATGGCTACCGGCCTGGCCCATGAGATCAACCAGCCGCTGAACGTAATGCATATGGCCGTCGTCAACGTGCTCAAGCGCCTGGGCAATGGCGATGTGCAAATCGACTATCTCACCGAAAAACTCCAGCGCATCGACGCCCAGGTGCAACGCGCAGCCCGGGTGGTCGACCACATGCGCGTGTTCGGCCGTCGCTCGGAAATCGAGCAGCAACCGTTCGACCCGGCGCAAGCGCTGGAAGGCACCCTGGCGTTGCTCAGCGAAGGCTTGCGTGGCAAAGGTGTGGAAGTGCGCATCACACCTGCGGACTTTGCGGTGCAGGTCAAAGGCTACGTCGATCAGTTGGAACAGGTGCTGATCAACCTGATGGTCAACGCCCGCGACGCGCTGCTCAGCCAGCGCGAAAAGAATCCCGCACTGCGCCCCTGGATTGCCCTGTACAGCGAGCATGACCGCCACCATGTACGCATCTGGGTCGAAGACAACGCAGGCGGCATTGACCCGCGCTTGCTGGAACGGATTTTCGAGCCGTTCTTTACCACCAAGCCAATCGGCGTAGGCACCGGGCTGGGGCTCTCGGTGAGCTATGGGATTGTAGAAAACATGGGCGGGCGCCTGAGCGTCAGCAATGGCGAGGCGGGAGCGAAATTCTGCGTAGAACTGCCCATCGTCCAGGATCAGATCACCAGGTAAGCCCGGCCCATATGGCAGGTGAGGTTGGCGCCAACTTCGGCGTTGCCCAAGTTGATGCCCAAGGCACTGAGCAACGTGTTGACGATGGGATCAAGGATCGGCGACAGCACGTTCTGGATCAGCCCCACCACCGCCGTGGTGATTGTCGCCAGCAGCCCGGCGACGCCAGCCAGCGCACCGTTGGATACGCTGCCGCTGGGCGGTGCGTAAGTCACCTGCAAGCCATTTAAAGTCGCCGCCAGGCTACCGACGATATTGGCTGTGCCCGGCGCGAACTTATAGGTCGGCGGCGCATTCATCTCGGCAACCGGCGAAAACACCATCGTGCTGGTTTGCGCGGCAATGGTGGAGTTGGCCTTCAACAGCAAACCGCCCCCCACATTGGGTGTACGGGTGGGGCTGCACAACAGCGTCAGGACAACACAGTAGCGCTCGCCAAAATCGATCAGCCTGACAGGCTGCACATTGACAGGTGCGGATGAAGAAAAAGCCGCTACCGGATCCACCGTACCAACCGCCAGGGTAGCCAGGGACGTAGTGGTTTTCACCGTCAAGGATTTGGAGGCCGGCGAGTCGCAATTGAAGTCCGTGACATGGGTTTGCGCGCTGCCGGCTTCAATGTAAATGGCCAGCGACGTCGTAACATCAACATCAGCCACATTGCAGGCCACCAGGCATAGCACCCCTCCCACCACTGCCGGCAGGTTGAGGTTCAACAAGCCCTTGACCACTTGAGACACCGGCGTACCCAGCCCCGTCAATATGGAAGCCACGCCGGACACGGCCTTGATAATCGGCGCCTGTACGGTCACCAATGTGCGCACTTGCGCAGTACGCACAAAAATCTGATCGGTCGGAGGGACATTCAATAAGCCCTTCTTCGCCAATGCCGGATTGCCAATGGCCGACAACTGCGGCGGCTCAATGACTTTGGTCTGGATCGAAACGTTGCCCACCAACGGAACATTCAGTTGAGCCGCCGCACTCACAGCATTCTTGCTACTGGACAATTGCGCCACTGCCTCCAGCAGCTGAAACAATTGCACATTGCTGTTCAGCGCCGCTGTCGGCGTGCCAGTGGCGATGTCGATCAGGTCCCCCACCGTCAACAGCTTGGAATTAGGCGCAATCGCTTCAATAGAAATCACGTCATTGATCACCGACGTGACCGCCGCGCCGTTTTTCTGCAAGACCTTGACGGCGGCATCGATCAACTGGGTAGCGGAGACGGCGGTGTTAAGTAATGCATCGTAGTCTCCAGCCTTTACCTGCAAGTCGATCGCTAACTGGTCCAGATAACTGAGCAGGTTGACGTTGGTCTGCAACAAGCCGTTCCAACCGGCTGCCGTGAGCGACAGGTTGCCCCCCAGCAGGTTGCCGATGACCAGGTTCAGTATTGGCGACTTGCTCGAATCGACACTGGCCAGGCTGCTGCGGATCGACAACTGCGCTACCGGAGGAGGCGTCGCCGCGACAGCGGTGGCGCTCAGGTTGATTTGCGCGGTGATCGGCGCGCCACTAAAGAGGTTCCACAGACCGTTGGCGATGCTGCTCATCACCGTGCGCGAAGCCACCACGCGGATCGCGTCGCTCTTGGTGGCATCGGCGGTAAACACCCGAGTGTTCAGGGCGTTGGTGGCCAGGGTCCCGCACGTTACGGCCAAGGTGCGGCCATTGCCGACCACAAAACCATTGCGCGCAGCGTTTTGCGTGGCGTAGGCGTTGGCCGTGGTGTTGGCGCCGCACTGACCACCGAGGCCGGCCGCTTCCAGCGCCGAAGTATCGGCGACGGACTGCAGCTTGCGCTTTTCCAGATACAGACGCCCGCTGTCGACCGCCAGCAACGTAAACACCAGGGCCAAGGCCAAGGTGCCTGCCGCCATCAAGCCTATTGCCCCACGCTGCCTGGAACCGAATCGGGGAGACATCGAAGCACTCCTGCGCTAACTCACCGGGGTTGCACTGGAGTGTAGACAAGGGACAGGCAGGTTGCTGGCAACTCGCCACATTGACGACTGATAAAAGTTTCCCTCCCACATTAGTTATCCGATGTTGATTAGTGCGGAGGATAGTTGGAAAGGATTTTGGTCACCGTACTGCGGATGGCCTTGCTGCGATCTTCCGGATTAGGCGTGCTGGCCATCATTTGCTCGTCGCTGCCGCGCCACACCAGTTTGCCGTCCTTGCCGTCGAGCAGGTCGATCTGGATGGTCGCCACTTTATAGGTGATGTTGCGCGTTTCGTTGTACATCGGCGCGCCCCAGTAGCCATTCCATGGGCCGCCCCAGGCGCCGCCGTAGTTGGTGGTGACTTGTTGCTGGCGGTCTTCGACGATCAGGTACGCCTGTACATTCAGGTCGGCCTTGGTACCTGCCGCTGCCGGGCGCAGGCCGCGTTGGTCGAGTTGCTCGCCCACGGCCTGGCGGATGCGCTGCTCGGTGAGGTCGCTCTTGATCCGCGGGTCATCGGGGCGGTACTGCAACGCCGGGTCTTTCCAGGCCCAATTGCGGTAGGCGCCAAAGTCGCGGCTGGCGTCGAAATCGTGGTTGACCTGGTTGCTCTGGCAACCGCCCAGCAACACAACAACAGCAAGTGCAGCGATGCGACCCAACATGATGTTCTCCAGAAAACGACATGAACCTGAAATGAGAATAGCTGCTAACTGGGCGGATAGGCAGCCATTGCCTTCTGCATCGCCTTGCGCAAGCTATCGGCGCGCTCACTCAGGCTGCCCTGGCTGGTGGTTTCTGCGCTGGTGCTCCACACCGGCTGGCGGGTGCGGGCGTCGAACAGGCTGATGCGCGCCACCGCCACCGTCACTTCATAGGTGCGTACCACAGGCACTGTGTTGTACATGCCATAACCGTTGCCATAGCGGTTGTAGCCACTGTAGCCATACCCGTAATCGTCCTGGACCTGGCGCAGGCGCTTCTCCAGGCGCACATCGGCACTCACCAGCAGGTCGGGCACACGGTTGTCATGCAAGGGGCGCAGGCCGCGCTGGTCGAGGGCGCCGCTGACCGCCTCGGCAATCTGTGCCGAATCGGCCCAGGCCGTACCCGCCGGCAGTTGGCCGTTGAGCCAGCCCCAACTGCGATAGGCGCCATAGTCGCGTACTGGTGCCGGATAGGCGCTGGCATCAAAGGTCGTGGCCGCCTGCGCCGGAGCCGGCGGCATCGGCGCTGAAGCGGCGACGTAAGGGTTGGGGCTGGAGCACGCCCCCAGCCCCAGGGATAACAGGATTAAACCGAGACGACGCATTTCGACCTCCGCAGACTGGGCCGCTTAAACCGGACGGCAGATCCAGTGCAAATAACGCCCAAGCCCGGCAAAGCTTGGGTGACGACGATGAGCGAGCTCCATCTCCAACAAGTCCTGCAAATCGGCGCGGGCCTGGAATTCCATCGGCATGTAGTCGTGAAACACCCGCACCCCACTCTGGCTTTCGACCTGCCACAACCCTTCGAGTTGCGCCGCCAATTCCCGAGGGTCGAGCGGTTGCTGCGGCGTGAGGCTCTGCTTTTCACCGGCCATGTCGTTCTTGCGCATTTTGCGAAAGTGGCCTTTGAGCAGGTTGCGGTAAATCAACGCATCGCGGTTGTAGAACGCCAGGGACAACCAGCCGCCGGGCAGCGTCAACTGATGCAGCACCGGCAGGATGGCATGGGGTTCGGCCAACCATTCCAACACCGCGTGGCACACCACCAGATCGTAAGGCTCGGTGAGTTGGCCGAGCAAGTCTTGCCATGGCGCATGAATAAACGTCGCACTTTGGCCGGCGTCGGCAAAACGTTGGCGCGCACCGTCGAGCATCGGCTCAGCGGGTTCAGCCAAGGTCACCTGGTGGCCGCGCTCGGCCAGCCACAGCGACATATGCCCCAGGCCCGCGCCGATATCCAGCACGCGCAACGGACGATCAGGCAACGCTTCAAGCAAGTCAGCCTGAAGCACCGCCAGGCGAATCGCGCCCTTGGCGCCGCCATAGATTTTCTCGGCAAAACGCGTGGCCAACTGGTCGAAATGACGATCACTCATGGGCAAACCGCCGCTCGCTGTCGGCCAACTTGGCACGCACCACTTCATTCATGTCCAGGCCCAGCTCACTGCACAGCAACAGCAAGTACAGCACGATGTCACCGACTTCCTGGCCCGCATGGGCGAGTTTATCGGCGGGAAGCTGGCGGGATTGGTCTTCAGTAAGCCATTGGAAGATTTCCACCAGTTCGGCCATTTCCACACTGGCGGCCATGGCCAGGTTTTTCGGGCTGTGGAACTGCTTCCAGTCGTTGGTATCGCGGATGCGGTGCAGGCGTTCGGTGAGGTGTTCGAGGTTCATTGGGGGGCTCCTGAATGGGTATAGCTTCAGGGGGATGGGGATTGAAGGCAAGTGAATAGCGGGGGGGTTCTCAAGGGCGCTATCGGGAGCAAGCCCCCTCCCACACTCTGATTTGTGAACACATTTCAAAATGTGGGAGGGGGCTTGCCCCCGATGAGGCCCTAATCAACCACGCTAAACTCAAGCCTCGCAGTTTGCCCGGCCTCATCCAACACGCTGAGCTGATAGCGCCCCAGCCGCTCAAAACTGGCATTGATGCTGTCCTGATTGGCGCTGTCCCCCAACGGTGCGCCGTTGAGAAACCACCAGCGCCGACCGCTGCCGCCCAACGCGGAGATTTTCAGGCGCAAGGCTTGTTGGCTGGCCGCGGGCAGGCGCAACTGGTCGCCCTCGCGCACGCCCACAATGGACAATGGCGAAGCCGCAGCCAGCGCCGGTGGCGGGCAATCCGGGTCAGGCGCAGGAATGCGCGCTTCACGGCGCTCAACCCTTGGCAACCAGGGCTCCAGCGGCGCGGGCCACAGGGCAATATGCCTCGGCACCGCGCCAGGGCAATGGGCATCAACCCGCAAGCCCTTGGCATTGACCCAGATGCTCTCCATCAGCCCCACGCTCAAGGGTTGATCCAATGCCTGCAAGGTAGGCGGCGTAGTGTTGTCCAGGGTCCAGGCAAACCGCTGGCGCCGGCAATTGGGGTCACTGCGGGCCATGGGCTGGCCCAGCGGCCAACAGATTGCCGCCACGCCGATATTCGCCGGCACCGGTTTGACCGGGGCACTGATGCCGCGTTGGCTGTCGCGGTTGGTCAGCACGTCATGCACCTGCAGCATCAACGGCGCCGCCGACGCCAGGCCGAACTGGCCCGGCACGGGTGTGCCATCGGGCCTGCCAATCCAGACGCCGATCAAATAACGCGGGCCCACGCCAATCGCCCAGGCATCGCGAAAGCCATAACTGGTGCCGGTTTTCCACGCCAGCACCGGGCGTTGCACCAGCTCGGCACGCGGGTCGCGGTCGGGCCGTGCCTGGCCGCTGAGGATGCGCCGCACAATCCACGCAGCCCCCGGCGACAGCAAAGGCCGCTCCCTGAGCGCGTCCTCCGGCTGTAGTCGCAACGTCGCGCTTTTGCCATCACGGGCCAAGGCGCTGTAGCCGCTCACCAGGTCCTCCAGGCGACTGCCCGCGCCGCCGAGGATCAGCGCCAGGTTCGGCTCGGCCAGCGCCGGCAGCGCCAACGGCATGCCGCCGATGCGCATCTGTGCGGCAAAGCGCTTGGGCCCGTAGGCTTCCAACAGTTGCACCGCCGGCAGGTTCAACGAGCTGGACAGCGCCGTGCTCGCCGGCACCGCCCCGGTAAAGCCCATGGAAAAGTTGCCCGGCCGATAATCGCCGTAACGCCGGGGCACGTCCTGCAACAGGGACTCGGAGTGAATCAGGCCGTCGTCCAACGCCATGCCATACAGGAAAGGCTTCAGGGTCGAACCGGGCGAGCGCAGCGCACTGATCATGTCCACGTGGCCAAAACGCTTGGTGTCGTTGATATCCACCGAGCCCAGGTAGGCGCGCACTGCCATGCTTTCCTCTTCCACCACCAGAATCGCTGCCGAGGTGTGTTCCGGCAGGCGTGCACGCCAACCCAACAGGAGGTCTTCGAGGCGGCGTTGCAGGGTGGCGTCCAGGGTGGTGCGAATCAGCGGCGGGCTGTCGGGGCGGTTCAGACGCCGCGCCAGCAACGGCGCCAGGCTCGGTTCCAGGCGCGGGGCGAGCAGCAGCGGTTCTTGCAGGGCTTCATCAACCGCAGGCTGCGGCCACACCTGGAATTCAGCGAGGCGGCGCAGCACTTTGTCGCGGGCCTCCTGGGCACGTTGCGGATGACGGTCCGGACGCAAGCGACTGGGCGCCTGGGGCAATACCGCGAGCAAGGCGGCTTCGGCGTGGGTCAGTTGTGAGGGCGACTTGCCCAGATACGCCCAACTCGCCGCTGCCACGCCCTGCAGCGTGCCGCCGAAGGGCGCACGATTGAGGTAAAGGTTGAGGATTTCGTCCTTGGACAGGTGCCACTCCAACTGCGCGGTACGCCACAGTTGACGCAACTTGCCATGCAGGGTGCGTGAATGCGGGTCGAGCAAACGCGCCACCTGCATCGACAAGGTACTGCCGCCGGACACCACCCGTGCACCGGTCAGGTTTTGCCAGGTCGCGCGTACCAGCGCCAGCGGGTTTACCCCGGGGTGTTGGTAAAACCAGCGGTCTTCGTAAGTGAGCAGCGCGTCGAGATAATACGGCGACACCTCGCGCGTCTGCACCGGGTAGCGCCATACGCCGTTGGCATCGGCAAATCGCCACAGCGGCGTGCCATCTTCGGCCAGCACCACACGGGCCAGGTCGTCCTGGGGCAGGGGCAATGGCCAGATACGATCGGCCAGCCACAGCACGGCGATTACCAACAGCAGGCTCGCCAGGGTCCAGCGGGCAACAAAACGCAAATTCAAGCGGCTAAACCTCTATGCTTGTAGGGAACTAGCCACGCCCCATCGCGACAAAAGGCTCAGTGCTGGCAATTTCGTCCACTTATTCATCGAGACACACCTATGCAAGCAGACTTTTTTGGATGGCTGGGTAACACACTCGGCTTGATCATCCACTACATCATCGAGTTCTTCAGTGGGCTGTTCAATATGCTATCCAACGCCGGCGGCAACTTTGTCGATGGGATGTCTCGAGCGCTAGGCATGGACACCTCGATCATCAGCATCATCACCCTGATCGTCGGGTTGCTCTTCTTGTACTCGGCGGTACGCGCCTTTATGCGGGCCTCGATCATCGTGGGCATCATCTGGCTGCTGCTGGGCCTGTGGTTGCTGAGCTGGGTTGTGCACTGATTTATCTGACAGCCCCAATCCCTTGTAGGAGGGGGCTTGCTCCCGATAGCTGAGTGTCAGCCAATGATGTTGTGACTGATTCACCGCTATCGGGAGCAAGCCCCCTCCCACAAAAGCCCCCCACTTCAACTTCAGCGATCAGCGGCCCTTGATCACCATATCCGCCGGCGTCTCGCCCACCGCCTGCCAGTTCGGCCGATACATCGACTCCACTTGCGGCGGCGGCACGCGATAGGTGCCAGGCGTCACCGCACGTGCCAGGTACAGCAAGTGCGTGGTGCCGTAGCCGTCTAGGTTCATCGCCGCCACATAGCGATCATCCCTGAACTCCTGATGCTTGAGCGATGCGTTCTGCATCGACTCGCGCCACTCCTTCACCTGGCTGCTGGCGTTCTCCAGGCTCGCCGCGCTTTGTGCCAGGTTTTGGTTTTCCAGTTCCAGGCCGGCGGGCAGCAGGTCTACCACCAGGGCATCCGGCACGCGCTGCTTGGCACTGACGGCCAGGTGCACCAGCACCAGGTCGCCGCTGTCGAGGCTGCGCAGGTTCAACGGCTGGCCGTTCATGCCCAGGTATTCGCGGCGAATGCTCAGGTTCTCGCCGCCCGCTGCCGGTGGCAGTTGTGGGTAACCTGAAATAGTCAGCTGCTGGTAAACGGGGGTCTGGCCCTGATTGCTCAGGCTCAGGTCGCTGGATAGCAGCTTTTCATCCAGTTGCAGCGTGGACTGCTGGTTGTTCAGCTCCCGCGCCCCGCCACTGCCGGTCAGCGACACCTGCCAGTCAGCCTCGGGCTTGGCGAAGCCGAGCCGCCCGGCCAGGAACAGCGAGTTGCGCTCCTGAGTCGACAGATACGGGCTGGCCGCCAACTGGTCCGACAAGGTAAACAGGCGCTCTTCACGTTTGCCCTTGGCCAAGTCGTTTTCCTCCAGCAGCGCCAGGATCATCGCCTGATCGCGCAATGGGCTGCCGTAGTCGGCCAGCCATTCCTTGGCACTGCGCTGCGCCGCCAAACCGGCGAGCAAGGCTTGATCGGCACGCGGCTGGTCGCCCATTTTTTGCAAGGCGATGGCCAACTGCACCAATGGCAAGCCGGAGCGCGCATCACTGCGGCGTTCGAACAGGCTGCGCAAGGCACCCAACGGCGCCTGCTGACTGCGCGCCAGCACCATGCCGGCGTAGGCCTGTACGGCAAAACGCGTGTGCTCGGCGTTGTCGCTGTAGTCGACTTCAATAAGGTTGCGTTCCTGCACATACCGCAGCAACCGCTCGCTGGCCTTCTTCAAGGCTTCAGGCGGTACGGCAAACCCCTGGTCGCGGGCGCGCAGCAGGAAGTCGGTGACATAGGCGGTCAGCCAATATTCTTCCTCGCCGTCAGCGCCCCACAAGCCAAAGCTGCCGTTGTAGCGCTGCATCCCCAGCAGGCGTTCGATGCCCAACTCGATCTTGCGCTTGCGCTCGGCATCCGGTTCGCCCTTGATGCTCAGGCGCTTGAGCAGCGCATCATCGGCATAGAGCGACGGGTACAAGCCGCTGGCGGTTTGTTCCAGGCAGCCATAGGGGTAGGCCTTGAGCGCACTGATCTGTGCACCAAGGTTCAACGGCGGCCGGCTCGACAGGCTCAACAGCGCCTCACGCCCCGAGGCATCGAACTGATCGAGCGTGCCCGCCGGCAGGCTCCACGGCTGATCCTTGAGCACAGCGCGGTAATGCTTGAGCAAGGCCGGGTACGCCGGGCGCACGCCCAGGGTCCATTCGCGGCTGAACGGCGGCAGGTTTTCCCCCGGCAGGTCCAGGCCATTGACGGTGACCTTGACCTTGCCCTGGCCGAGACCGCCCCAGGCTTTTACCGGAATACGCAGGGTGGTGCGCTGGCCTTGCTTGAGCTCAACCGATTGCGCGCCGCCGTTGACCAGTTCCAACTGCCCTTGCGCGGTCAATTGCACATCGAGTTTCTGCGCCTTGCCCGACAGGTTGGAGAGGTCCAGGGCCAAGGTGGTCTGGTCGCCTCCGGCCAGGAAGCGCGGCGCCGACAGCTCGGCAATCAGCGGTGCGGCGATGACAGTCTTGCCCTCGGCCATGCCATAGCGATCATCGCTCCAGGCCTGGGCCATCAGGCGCAGTTCGCCGTTGAAGTCGGGGATATTGACGCTGACTTCGCCCTCGCCTTTGTCGTTCAGGGTCACCGGCGCGCTTTGCAGGGCAACGATGGTCACGCTGGTGTCCGGGCGCTTGCCGCCTTTGGCCAACGCCGCGTCACCGCCAAATGCCAGGCTGGCGAGGCGCCCCTGGCCGGCTTCGATCAACTGGCCGTAGATGTCGAACTGGTCGACGCCATAGGCTTTGCGGCCGAACAGGCTGGAATACGGATCAGGCGTGGGGTATTCGGTGATATTGAGGATGCCCACATCCACCGCCGCCAGCAGCACATGCACCTGTTGGGGCACGCTGCCATCGGCGTTTTTGGCGGCGATCTTCACCGTCAGAGGTTGTTTGGGGCGCATTTTTTCCGGTGCAGTGAGGGTCAGGCCGAGTTTGCGCTGGGTACGATCCAGCGGCAGGTGCAACAGGCCCACGGCACGTTTGGGGGTGATATTGGCTTTGCGCTCGCCGGGGCGAATCACCAGGGCGCTCACATACAGATCATGGCGCGACCATTTCGGGTCGAGCTTCACCGCAAAGCTTTTGCCTTCGGCCGGTACGTCGATCTCCTGCCACCACAGCGGGCCTTCGGCGGATTCCACCAAGAGGTAGCCTTTACCGGCAGCCGGTGGCGTGACGGTGACATTGGCGGTGTCGCCATCGCCATAGGCCGGTTTATCCAACGCCAGCTTGACCTGGTCGGGGCGCACGGCGCCGCCTTCGGTGTTGTCCTGGGCCTGGTAGCCGGCCCAGAAGCGCACGCTGCTGACCAGTCCGGTCTGCGGGTCTTCCACCTCGACACGGTACGGGCCCCACTCCACCTGGAAGCTGACCTTGGCGGTGTCGCCGGCCTTGATGTTCAGGCTCTGCTCATCGAGGTTGAGGAATTTCTCGTTGAAGTGATAGCTCCAGCCATCGTTCTCCGAGTAGTTCCAGTAGTAGTCACGGCGCTCACGCACCAGGCGCACCTTGAGGTTTTGCGCAGCTAGTTTCTGACCGTCCTGGTTGGCCACCAGCACTTCGAATTCCACCGGGCCATCGCCATTGGTTTCCTTGCCGTCAAACAACCCGCGCAGGCCCGGTAATTGCTCGGCCGGCCAGATCGGCTGCACCAGGCGTCGGGTGATGGGCCGCCCGCCGGACTCTTGCAGGCTGGCTTGCACAATCAGTTGCAACGGGGATTTGGCCTCGGCCCATTTGCTTTCCAGGGTCAGCGCTTGCTCGCCGTTGGCGTCGAGTACGCTTTCGTCCAGTTCGAAATCCTGGCTCAGCTCTTCTTCAGTGACGGAACCGAACTGGTACCCCGGCAAGGATTTGACCGCCTCACGCAGCGGGCGCACATAGACCTGGCCGCTGACCCGATTGCCGGATGCCGGTGCGCCGTACAGATAGCGCCCATTGACCTGAATGACCGGGTTCTCCGCCGGGCTCAGTGCGGTTTCGCTGCCCTTGAGTTCCAGTGCCAGGCGTTCGGGCAGGAAGTCTTCGACGAGGAATTCATACAGTTGCGGCTTGCCGTCACCCAGGTCAAATACCAACTGCCAGCGCCCGGTCGGTGCTTCGCCGGCCAGTTGCAGCGCGTATTGATACAGGCCGGAGGCATCAGCATCCCACACAAACTTGCGGCTCACCTGTTCATCCGGACGACGCACCTCGACGCTCACCGGCTGCGGCTTGACCGCGTTGCCATCCTTGTCGCGCAACAGCGCATTGAGCAGCACGGTTTCGCCGGGGCGATACAGGTCACGCGGGCCGAACACAAAGAACTGCAGCGGGTGGGACGGCTGCCCGCCGATATCGAACTCGGCCAAATCCAGCGCGGCGCTGTCCAGGCGCAACAGGCTGGTCTGCTCACCTTGTTTGGCCAGCAACACCTGGGCTTTTTTCGGCAGTGGCAGCTCGGCGTGACCACCGTCTTCAGTCTTGCCCTGGCCGAGTACGCGGCCTTCGGCATCGAGGATTTCCAGTTCGACGCCGTTCAGTGCCTTGCCGCCTTCCAACGCCTGGGTAAACACATCCAGGCGATTGGCATAGCGGTGCACCGACAGACCGATGTCACTCAAGGTAAACAGCGTGGCCGGTTGCGAATAGTTGTAGGTGCCCGAGGCACGCATCACCGCCAGGTACACGCCCGGCTGCTGCAATTGCTTGAGGCCGGCAATCGGCAGCAGCAGGGTTTCGCGAGTGTTGCGTGCCGGGTTCAGGTCGAAACGCCCACCGTAGACCAGCTCGGCCATTGGCAGCAGTTCACGGGACTCATAGCTTTGCAGACTGGTATTGCGCCCCCACTGCGCCAGGAACGACGGCAGGGATTCGGGCTTGATGCGGAAGAATTCGACGTCGATCTTGTCGACGTTCAGCGCGATCACCGGCAAGCCCTCGGCCAGGCGCGTCGGCAGCAACGTGCCACGGCTGGCAAAGCCCACGGTGGCTTGCAGGTCGCGCGTTTCCAGGCGGGCGCTGTATTCGGCGGGGAGGGTGTTGCCGTTGACTGCCTTCACCCCGGCGTCCACGGTCAGCACCAACTTGCGCTGCGGCTCCAGGTGGCGCAGGCGCAACTCCATCAGGTTATCGGAAAGCTCCCAGGCGCCATCGACCTTGCCGGACTTGCTGTCCACCAAGTGCAGCTTGTCGGCGAACTTCTGATCCGGGTCCAGAGGAATGGAAAAACTCACCGACAAGGTGCTGGCCCCGTCCAACTGCACCTCGGACACGTCCACCACGCTTAACTCGCGCCCGGCATAGCGCTGCTTCAGCGCCGCCACGTCGACCGCCGCCTTGGCGGGTTTGGGCACTACGCTTGCCGCGGCGGGTGCCGTCGGTGCAGCGGGCTTATCGGAAGAATCACAGGCGCTCAGCAGGGCCAGCGCACAAGCGAGGAACAGTCCTTTGTTAAGCATGGGGCACTCGTAGTCAGAGGGAACCGAGGGGTGAACTATATATCAGCGCCGCGCTGGCTGCTGCGGTGCCGGTCACATTGACCGACGGAGGGAAGTTTGGTTCTGGGTGCCTTCCGGGCTAAACCAAATCCCACAAACAATGCAGTTCAAAATGTGGGAGGGGGCTTGCTCCCGATGGCGGTGTATCAGGTTAGAAATTCCTGGCCGATTCACCGCAATCGGGGGCAAGCCCCCTCCCACATGGATCTGCGGCGTGATGGGTGGACGGGTACAATGCCCGCTCCACCAAGGAGCCTTCATGACCGCCCTGCTTGCCGACTGGCGCCACCGCCCCACCCATCGCCGCGTCTGGGCCCTGGCCGCGCCGATGATCCTGTCGAATATCTCCGTGCCGCTGGTAGCCCTGGTCGACAGCATGGTCATCGGCCACCTGCCCCACGCCCATCAACTGGGCGCCGTGGCCGTCGGTGCCAGCCTGTATACCTTCCTGGCCTGGGCCATGGGTTTCCTGCGCATGGGCTCCACCGGGTTCGCCGCCCAGGCCGCCGGGCGCAAGGATGGCGCGGCGCTGCGGCAAATCCTGTTGCAAGGCTTGCTGCTGGCGCTGGGGCTGGCGATGTTACTGGGCACGGTCGGTATTCCCCTGAGCCATCTGGCTTTGGAATGGATGCAGCCCTCCCCTGAACTGAACCAACTGACCCGCGAATTCTTCCACACCCGCCTGTTCGGCCTGCCCGCCGCCCTTGCCAGCTATGCGCTGGTCGGTTGGTTCCTCGGCACACAGAATGCGCGGGCGCCGCTGGCGATTCTGCTGACCACCAACCTGGTCAACATTGCGCTTAACCTGTGGTTTGTACTCGGCCTGGACTGGGGCGTGGTCGGCTCCGCCCGCGCCTCGGTGATCGCTGAATGGACCGGCGCGCTGCTCGGCCTGGCACTTACGCAAAAAGCCCTGCGCGCCTACCCTGGCCATATCGCCTGGGCTGCACTGAAACTGTGGCAAAGCTGGAGGCCGTTGCTGGCGGTCAACCGCGACATTTTTATCCGCAGCCTGGCCCTGCAGTCGGTGTTCTTCATGATCACGGTGCAAGGTGCACGGCTGGGGGACGCCACCGTTGCAGCCAATGCGCTGCTGCTCAATGGCCTGTTGCTGACGGCCCATGCGCTGGATGGCCTGGCTCACGCCGTCGAAGCCCTGTGCGGGCACGCCATTGGCGCCCATGACCGCCAGGCGTTGCGCCGCTCGCTGGTGGTTGCCTGCGGCTGGTCACTGATCGCCAGCCTCGGCTTCGCCCTGCTGTTCACCTTCGGCGGCCATCTGTTTATCGCTATGCAAACGGATATTCCCAGCGTGCGCGAAACCGCCGACATCTACCTGCCTTACCTGGCGGTACTGCCGTTGATTGCGGTGTGGAGTTATTTGCTCGATGGCCTGTTTATCGGCGCAACGCGGGCGCGGGAGATGCGCAATGGGATGTTGCTGACCGTGCTGTTGGTGCTACCGATTGCCTGGGCATTGCAGGGGCTGGGTAACCACGGGTTGTGGATAACTTTCCTGCTGTTCATGACGGTGCGCAGTTTGACGCTGTGGGCGATCGCCTGGCGCTTGAATCGGCAAGGGCTGTGGCTGGGAGCAAACTGAAGGAATGCAGATCCAAATGTGGGAGGGGGCTTGCTCCCGATAGCTGAGTGTCAGTCAACAGACTCATTGACTGATCCACCGCTATCGGGAGCAAGCCACCTCCCACATATATTACGAGGACAGGTACGAAGAACGGGTCAAGCCCAGGCGCAACGCATCCAGGAACTGGGTGCGCTCAGACGCGGAGATCTTCGCACTCGCACATTTGTCGCGGTAATGCGTCATCAACTCCTCCGGCGACAAGTGCACATAGCGCAGCATGTCTTCGATGGTGTCGTGGGTCTCGATCCCGGCGCTGTACACCGAACCGTCTTCACGCTGGTAGATGTTCACCGAGTCGGTGTCACCGAACAGGTTGTGCATGTCGCCCAGGATCTCCTGATACGCGCCGACCAGGAAGATACCCAACAGGTAGTCTTCACCTTCGTTCAAGCCGTGCACCGGCAGGCTGGTCTCGATGCTCTGCTCGTCGACGTACTGCTTGATCTTGCCGTCGGAGTCGCAGGTCAGGTCTTGCAGCACGGCACGGCGCAGCGGCTCTTCGTCGAGGCGGTGCAGCGGCAGGATCGGCAGGACCTGGCCGATGGCCCAGGTGTCCGGCAGGCTCTGGAACACCGAGAAGTTGCAGATGTACTTGTCGGCCAACTTGTCGTTGAGCTCGTCCAGCACCTGGCGATGCGAACGCTGGCGGGCTTTCAACGAGTTGTGCAGGCGGCGGCACACGGCGAAGTAGCACTGTTCGGCCAGGGCTTTTTCGGCCAGGGTCAGTTTGCCGTCGGCGTACTGGGTGGCCACGTCGCTCATGTAGTGGGTGGCGCGCCAGTAGGTTTCGGTGACCATTTCGATGTCGGTCGGACCGAGCAGGTCCACCAGCCATTGCACGGTTTCCGGCAGGCTTTCCTTGTTTTCAATGGTCGGGATTTCGTCGTTGTGCTTCTCGACATCAGTGACTTGCACCACCAGCATGGCGTGGTGGGCGGTCAGGGAGCGACCGCTTTCAGAGAAGATGTTCGGGTGCGGCAGGCTCTGCGCATCGCAGAATTCCTTGAGCATGCCCACGACCACGCCGGCGTAGTCGTCCATGTCGTAGTTGATCGAGCTGGCGTTACGCGAGTGGGTACCGTCGTAGTCCACGCCCAGGCCGCCGCCGACGTCGATGTGGTCCACCGGCAGGCCGAGGTTGCGCAGTTCGCCGTAGTAACGAATAGCTTCCTTGAACCCGTGCTGGTAGTCGGCCAGGTTGGCGATCTGCGAACCCATGTGGAAGTGCAGCAGGCGGATGCCCTGGTCCAGGCCGGCCGCGCGGAAACGCTCGACCACCGACAGCAACTGCGCCGCCGACAAGCCGAACTTGGATTTCTCGCCACCGGTGTCCGCCCACTTGCTCGATGCCAGGGAAGACAGGCGCACACGCAGACCCACCTGAGGCTTGACCTTGAGGCTGGCGGCCTCTTCGATCACCAGCCCGACCTCGGATTCTTTCTCGATCACGATAAATACGTTGTGACCAAGCTTCTGACCCATCAACGCCAGGCGGATGAACTCGCGGTCCTTGTAACCGTTGCAGACGATCGTGCCACCCTTCGGCGCCAGGGCCAACACGGCCAGCAGCTCGGGCTTGGAGCCCGCTTCCAGGCCGATGGAAACGTTCTGGGTGGCGATGATGTTCTCGATCACCGCTTCCTGCTGGTTCACCTTGATCGGGTACAACGCGGTGTACTTGCTCTGGTATTCCAGGCGTTCGATATTCGAATCGAAGGCGCCGGTGAGTTGGCGTACACGGTCTTGCAGAATGTCGGGGAAACGCACCAGCAGCGGCAACGACAGGCCGCTTTTACGCAGTTGATCGACCTGCTCGTACAAATCGACCGGCGTGCTGTTCGGACCGTTGGGGCGGACTTCTACGCGACCGGCTTCATTGATCGCGAAATAACCGGCCCCCCAATGGCGGATCCCGTAAACACTGCGGCTGTCCGCAACTGTCCATTGGCTGCCATCGTCTTTGCGTGTGCGTCGTACGGACATCGAAGTCCCCTATAAATGAAGGCGAAGGCGCCACCTCAAGCGGAGGCTGGCGCAGTCTAAAGAATGAAAATGACGATTTGCCTGCAAGAAGGTCAGACCCCACTCGCAGGACAGAGTTTAGCCACAGGTTGGGAAGAGGCTTTCAGCCACCGGACTTCTTGGCCTTGTAACCGAGCTTGATCAACTCGGCCAACAGCAGTTCGACGTGATCACCCTGAATCTCGATGACCCCGTCTTTCAACGCACCACCGGTGCCGCAGCGCTTTTTCAGCGTGGTGGCCAGCTCCTTGAGGGCATCTTCGGCCAGGGGCACGCCGGTGATGGTGGTCACCGTTTTGCCGCCACGGCCTTTGCTCTCGCGTCGTACGCGGGCAATGCCATCACCTTCGGGGATCAGGGTCTGTTTGCAGGTACACGAATCCACGGGCTGACGACAGTCCGGGCAGTGTCGACCTGCGTCGGTGGAAAATACCAAGCCACCAAGGGCGGCGAAGGATGCGGCTTTTTTGGCCACCGGCAATCCTCTTGGGAGGATGAAGACTGATCGGCGCCGCAAAGGGCGGTGACCGACCGCGAAGCCCCACTCAGGCAGGGGCAGCGCTACCGAACCGCTAATGTGGTTCGGGTGAAAAGGCGCGCAGTGTAACGGCAAAAAGCGAAGTTGCTAAGAGCCAAATGGCGCCAATTTATGCAACTTTAGCGACGTGAGGCGAGATAGCGCCGCAGACCTTCTTGAGCATCCGGGCAATAGGGCTTTTGCTCGGCCTCGGCAAGCACCGTTTCGAGGGGCAGAAAGCGTGCCTCCATGACCTCTTCAGGCTGCAAACACAACGGGCCGTCCCATACGGCAGAGTAGGAAGTGCACCACAGGCGGCTGTCACCATCTTCAAAGTAAAAATGATCGTGCTCGACCAACTCCACTCCACTTACGCCCAGCTCTTCGGCCAATTCTCGCTGTGCCGACAGGGCATAGCTTTCCCCCGCCGCCACCATGCCGCCAGCCGCCGTATCCCAAAACCCCGGATACAGGGCCTTGCTCAAGGTGCGCCGATGCACACACAGCTCGCCCTTGGAATTGAACAGAAAGATAAAGGTGCAACGGCCAATCAGGCCGCGCTGGCGCAGGTCGGACCTGACCAGGTGGCCGAGCAGCTTGTCCTGCTCGTCGACCCAGCAGATCAGTTCAGCATCGGAGGCCGCACGGTGTTCGGCCTCCTTTTGAGTAGCGTCCATCATCAACCCTGGTTGAGGAGCTGACGCAAGTCGATCACTGCAGCGTTTGCCCGGGAAATATAGTTGGCCATCACCAACGAATGGTTCGCCAGTACCCCGAAGCCACTGCCGTTAAGAATCATAGGACTCCACACCGGCTCCTGCGAGGCCTCCAGCTCACGAATGATCTGGCGCACGCTGACGGTGGCGTTTTTCTTGGCCAGCACGTCGGCAAAGTCGACTTCGATGGCGCGCAGCAGATGGGACAAGGCCCATGCCTGGCCACGGGCTTCGTAGAACACGTTATCGATTTGCATCCATGGGGTTTCCACCACTTCTTCATCGACTTGCGGCACTTCGCCCGGCGCCAGCGCCTCGGTTTTAAGCGCGGTGTTCAGTTTGACGCGGCCGACGCTGGCCGACAGGCGCTGGGACAGCGAGCCCAGACGGGTCGCCACATCGCCCAGCCAGTTGTTCAGGTTGTCGGCACGCGCGTAAAACAGTGCGCCGCGCTGGTTCGGGTCAGACAGGCGCGCTTCGTAGCGGCTCAGGGAGTTGATGCCTTCCTGGTATTCCGACTCGCTCGAAGGCAGCACCCAGCTCTTGTTATCGAAGTTAAACCGCGGTTCGGCCTTGGCCAGGTCCGCGTCTTCAGCCGACTGCGACTGGGAGCGAGCGAAGTCTTTGCGCAGTGCGCGGGTCAGGTCACGCACCTGCACCAGCACGCCATATTCCCAGCTCGGCATGTTGTCCATCCACAAGCCCGGCGGGAAACGGTCGTTGGAGATGTAGCCGCCAGGCTTGTTCAGCAAGGTGCCGACCACGGTCTTGAGGGTTTCGACCGTGGTGTAGCCCACGACCATCTGCTTGCCTTCCTTCTCGGCGGCAAGCTGGGCGTTCTGCTGGACCGGAAACAGCGCCGGCTCCTGGCTCCAGTACCAACCCAGGCCACCGGTGACCAGCAGGTACAGGCCGATAATGCTGAGCAAAGCCCGGCTCATCAGCAAGTTGCGAAAATAGCTGCGGTTGGCCGACTTGGGCTCAGGGGCGGGGCCTTTGGCACTGCCTTCACGGTTTTTCCAGTCCAGCATGGCGATATCCTTTCAATCACTTGAGTTCATGCACGTCAATTGTCCGGGTGCGTTCAGACACTCCGACCACAACCCTACCCCATCGTGCCCATCGTTGCGGGGCTTTTACGCGAAAGTGGCGCACAAGCAAGGTTGGACTATAAAGGATGCACGCTTTTTACGCTGCGCGACCCGCGGGTCAATAACTGAATATCCGGCACGCAGACTTAATTGACGTATGACACTCATGCAACAGAAAAGAGGTGCTAGCATAGAGCCATCAGTCGACCTCAGCATGCACCCTCACAGTAGTCAGGATATGACCGAGTCAGAAGACCCTAGCCGCGAGCGTCTCAAGCAGCATTTTGCCCAGCGGGTAATTCATCAGGCACGTCAAATTCTTGAGATCTGGCAGCGCCTGCAACGCGGCGAATGGTCGAACGCCGACTTTTCCGAACTCAGCGAAGCCAACCTGCGCCTGCAGCGCTTCGCCGAGCGTTTTGAACAGCCCGAACACCGCCAACTGGCCCAGCATATTGGCCAAACTCTCCAGGCGGTGGACGAAAACCGTGGCCGTTTGAGCAGCCAACTGATCACCGAACTCAACCGCTTGATGCAGCGCCTGTCGCGCACCGGCCTGCGTCAGGGTGACCAGCTTGAGCAAACCCTGCTGCCACCGATGCGCAAACCGATCTACGTGATGCTGGCCGACCACGACCGCGCCGAGCGCCTGGCCAAGCAGCTGGAATTCTTTGGCCTGAGTGCCCAATCCCTGGACAGCGTCGCGGCTTTTCACACGGCCATGGCTGAGCGCCTGCCGTCAGCCATCGTCATGGACGTGGACTTTTGCGGCCCCGGCCTGGGCCTCACCCTCGCCGCGCAAGCCCAGGAGGGCCTGGAGCAAAAGCTGCCGCTGTTGTTTTTCAGCCTGCACGAAACCGACACGCCCACGCGCCTGGCCGCCGTGCGCGCCGGAGGTGAGGAGTTCCTGACCGGCACCCTGGAGGCTTCGAGCCTGCTGGAAAAGATCGAAGTGCTGACTTGCGTTGCCCAGTACGAGCCGTACAAAGTGCTGATCATTGACGACTCGCGGGCCCAGGCGCTGCACACCGAGCGCCTGCTCAACAGCGCCGGGATTGTCACGCGCACCTTGATCGAACCGATCCAGGCCATGGCCGAACTGGCGGATTTCCAGCCCGACCTGATCATCCTCGACATGTATATGCCCGCCTGTACCGGCACCGAACTGGCCAAGGTGATTCGCCACAACGACCGTTACGTCAGCGTGCCGATCATCTACCTGTCGGCCGAAGACGACCTGGACAAACAGCTGGACGCGATGAGCGAAGGCGGCGATGACTTCCTGACCAAACCGATCAAGCCGCGCCACCTGATCACCACCGTGCGCAACCGCGCAGCGCGTGCGCGCAACTTGAAGGCGCGGATGGTGCGCGACAGCCTGACCGGGCTGTACAACCATACGCATATCCTGCAATTGCTCGAAGACTGCAGCTTTCGCGCCCGCCGCGAGAACAAGCCATTGAGCTTTGCGATGCTGGATATCGACCACTTCAAACGTGTCAATGACAGCCACGGCCACCCCATGGGCGACCGGGTGATCAAGAGCCTGGCGCTGTTTCTCAAGCAGCGCCTGCGCAAGACCGACTACATCGGCCGTTATGGCGGTGAAGAATTCGCCATTGTGATGCCCGACACCGACGTGGAATCGGCCTGCAAGGTACTGGACGACATTCGGCGGCGCTTTGCAGAAATCCACTACCCCGCCCAACCGCAGGATTTGTGGTGCACCTTCAGCGCCGGCCTGGTGGAGCTGTGTGACGGTTGCGACAGCCTGACGATGGCTGCCCAGGCTGACGAAGCGCTATATCTTGCCAAGGACGCCGGACGCAACCGCGTGCAAGCCGCGCGCGCATCAAAGCAAAGTGCCATCTTTTCACCGGAATCCACCGAATCGGTCATAACTCTGTAACGCAAGCGCAATAACTTCAGGCACTTATCTTTTGCCGTCGGTTGAAACCCCGCATGCGCCTCAAGCTGCTGACCAATCTCAATACCCTTCTGCTGGTGGCCGTATGCCTGGCCCTCGGGGCGACGCTGTGGTGGTCGCAACGGGCGCTGGAGCGGCCTTATTTATTGATGGAGCGCTACCTGGGCCTGTCCCAGGGCTTTCAAAACCAGGCAGCGCGCAATATCGACGACTACCTGGCCAGCGGCGATGCCCTGCGCCTGAGCAGCGCCAGTCAAAGCCTGGAGAGCCTGTTGCAGCAACTCGCGCAATTGCCGGCCGAGTTAGCGCAAACCCTGCACCCCAGCCTTGCGGACCTGGAAACCTTCAGCAAGACTGACCTGCTGGCTGCAGGCAAGCTGGCCGGCGACCCGCAAGCACTGTTGGTTCAGGCCGAGCGCGAACTGGGCGCAAACCTGGAGCAACTGAGCCAGTACGCCAGCGGCGTCAACTCCACAGACGCAGCACGCTACCTGCCTCCCCTGCTGACCGCCTCGCAGCATCTGGGCAAACTGTCCCTGGCCCGCGACAAGCTGGTGAGCAGCGGCCGCGCCGAGCTGGCCGACGAGGTGGAGCGCGAGATTGCCACCATGCGCACCCAGGCCGACCTGTTGGCGCAGTTGCCATTGCTTGGGGTAAAGGCCAGCGCCGAATCCAACGCTGACGATTTCTCCGCGTTGATGGGCTTGGAAAACACCGAAAAAACCGCAGCCCAGGACACCGGCGTCGACCTCAAGCGCGAGCTCAACAGCCTGTTGACCCGCTACCCCGCCGAACTCAAGCGCACCCGCGAGCAGATCCAGCAGCGCGCCGACCTCGCCGCTGCCACCCACCTGAAGATCGCCAACGTGCAACAGGCCATCGCCGGCCTGGAGCCGGTAGTGCGTGCACAGCACGCCAGAATCCAGGGCGAGGTGCGTGTGCTGCAAGGCGTGATGATCGGCCTGATCCTGTTGATCGCACTGCTGATCGACACGCTGCAACGGCGCCTGGCACGGGTGCTGACCAATCTGGCACCGGCCTTGTCGACCTGGGCCGAAGGTAATTTCAGCCAGCCGATAGCCCTGGGCAAGACCAACCATGAACTGCACGCTATCGAAGCCTCCCTGAACCGCCTGCGCGCCTATCTGGTGGGCCTGGTAGGCACTATTCGCGGGAATGCCGAAGCAGTGGCCGGCAGCAGCCGCGCCCTCGCCGAACTGAGCAGCGGCCTGCACGACGGCGCCGAGCGTCAGGCCGGCGACACCGCGCAAATCCGTGACTCCCTGGGTGAACTGGAAGCCACCATCCAGCAAGTGGCCGGGGATGCCAGCGAGGCTGCCGGCGCCAGTCGCAGTGCAGGCTTTGCTGTGGAGCAAGGCCAGCGCGTAATCGGCCTGAGCCTGACCGGGTTGCACGCCTTGGTGGGCGAAGTGCAGCAAAATGCGCAGATGATCGAGAAACTCGCGGAAGAATCCGCCACCATCGGCGGCGTGCTGACCGTGATTCGCTCGATTGCCGAGCAGACCAACTTGCTGGCGCTCAATGCCGCTATCGAGGCGGCTCGCGCCGGTGAAGCCGGACGCGGCTTCGCGGTGGTGGCCGACGAAGTCCGTTCCCTGGCCCAGCGCACCGCTGGCGCTACTGCCGAAATCCAGGGCCTGATCGCCGGCCTGCAAACCGCCGCCCATCAATCGGTACAAGGCATGCGCGCCCAGGTTGAACACGCCGAAGCCACCGCCCAGCAAGCCCAGGCAGCAGATGGTGCGCTGGATGAAATCGTCGGCGCGATCCAGACGATTTCCGAGACGGCGGTACGCATTGCCGATGTGACTGCGCAGCAGAGTGGGGCCGTGAGTGAGATTCGCGATAACAGTGAGCGGATTCACCAGCTGGGTGAGGACAACCTGCTGCGTATCGGCCAGGGGCGTAGCCAGGGTGAGCACCTGTTGGTGCTCGGAGGGCAACTCAACACTGCCGTACAAGCCTTCCGCGTCTGACCCGCTCTCCCGCCCTATGGAGATCAAATGTGGGAGGGGGCTTGCTCCCGATTACAGTGTGTCAGTCTCAATACCTGTAGCTGATCCACCGCTATCGGGAGCAAGCCCCCTCCCACATTTGATCTTCAGTGGATTCAAGACCGTGTTCAGCATGACCGGATTCCGGGCCACAGTCACAAATTTCGCGCAATCCTCGCTAATCGTGCTGGCTACTGCATAGAACTGGACAGTCACAAAGGCTTTGCTGCATAGTCGCCGGGTTCTGCCGCACCCCTACCAATAACAAGGAACAGCCGATGGCGACCTTACTGGTTCTTCATGGACCCAACCTGAACCTGCTTGGCACCCGCGAACCGGGCGTCTACGGGGCAGTGACCCTCGACCAGATCAACCTCGACCTGGAAAGACGGGCCCGTGAAGCCGGCCACCATCTGCTCTACCTGCAAAGCAATGCCGAGTATGAATTGATTGATCGCATCCACGCCGCGCGTAACGAAGGCGTGGACTTTATCCTGATCAATCCCGCCGCTTTTACGCATACAAGCGTTGCATTACGTGACGCGCTGCTGGCGGTGAGCATCCCATTCATCGAAGTGCATTTATCGAACGTGCACAAACGCGAAGCTTTCCGCCATCACTCTTACTTCTCCGATGTAGCGGTAGGAGTGATCTGCGGCCTTGGCGCCAGCGGTTACCGACTGGCCCTGGAGGCCGCCCTGGAACACGTTGAAGAACAGGCTAAACGCCCCTGACCGACCCTTGGGAGTTGATGATTCATGGATATCCGTAAAGTTAAGAAACTGATCGAACTGCTGGAAGAATCCGGTATCGACGAGCTGGAAATCAAGGAAGGCGAAGAGTCCGTACGGATCAGCCGTCACAGCAAGACCCCGGCCCAACAGTTCTACGCACCGCAGATGCAAGCACCGGCTCCTGCCGCTGCCGCCCCTGCCGCCGCTCCAGCCGCTGCCGCAGCCCCTGCTGCCCCAGCCGCACCAGCGTTGAACGGCTTCGTGGTCAAGTCGCCAATGGTCGGTACTTTCTACCGCACCCCGGCACCGACCTCGCCAGCCTTCGTTGAAGTAGGCAAGACCGTGAAAGTGGGCGACACCATCTGCATCGTTGAAGCGATGAAGATGATGAACCACATCACCGCTGAAAAAGCCGGCGTCATTGAATCCATCCTGGTAGAAAACGGTCAGCCGGTTGAGTACGACCAGCCGCTGTTCACCATCGTTTGAACCGCGGAGCGCCTTCGATGTTGAAACCTGCGAAGAAACTGCAAAAAGTCCTGATCGCCAACCGCGGCGAGATCGCGCTGCGTATCCTGCGCGCCTGTAAGGAAGAGGGCATCAAGACCGTCGCTGTTTACTCGACGGCCGATACCGAATTGATGCACGTGAAACTGGCGGACGAAAGCATCTGCATCGGCCCGCCACTGGCCACGAACTCGTACCTGAAAGTCTCGAACATCATCGCTGCCGCAGAAGTGACCGGCGCTGATGGCATCCACCCGGGCTACGGCTTCCTCGCGGAAAACGCCGACTTCGCCGAACAGGTGGAAAAATCCGGGTTTGCCTTCATCGGTCCCAAAGCCGAAACCATTCGCCTGATGGGCGACAAGGTCTCGGCCAAGGACGCCATGATTGCAGCGGGCGTGCCGACCGTTCCAGGCTCCGACGGCCCACTGCCTGAAGACGAGGAAACCGCTCTGCGCATTGGTCGCGAAGTCGGTTACCCGGTGATCATCAAGGCCGCCGGTGGCGGTGGTGGTCGCGGTATGCGCGTGGTGCACAAGGAAGAAGACCTGATCGAAGCCGCCAAGCAGACCCGCTCCGAAGCGGGCGCCTGGTTCGGCAACCCGATGGTCTACCTGGAAAAATACCTGACCAACCCACGTCACGTGGAAGTCCAGGTGCTGTCCGACGGCCAGGGCCACGCCATCCACCTGGGTGACCGCGATTGCTCGCTGCAACGTCGTCACCAGAAAGTGTTGGAAGAAGCCCCGGCACCGGGCCTCGACGAAAAAGCCCGCCAGGAAGTCCTGGCACGCTGCGTCAAGGCGTGCATCGACATCAACTACCGTGGCGCCGGTACCTTCGAGTTCCTCTACGAGAACGGTCGCTTCTACTTCATCGAGATGAACACTCGTGTGCAGGTAGAGCATCCGGTTTCGGAGATGGTCACCGGTATCGACATCGTCAAGGAGATGCTGAGCATCGCCGCGGGTAACGTGCTGTCCTTCACCCAGGACGACGTGAAGATGCACGGCCACTCCCTGGAGTGCCGCATCAACGCCGAAGACCCGAAAACCTTTATCCCAAGCCCTGGCCTGGTCAAGCATTTCCACGCGCCCGGCGGCAACGGCGTACGTGTGGATTCGCACCTGTACAGCGGCTACAAGGTTCCGTCCAACTACGACTCGCTGATCGGCAAGCTGATAACCTGGGGCGCGACCCGCGACGAGGCCATGGCCCGTATGCGCAACGCCCTGGACGAAATCGTGGTCGACGGCATCAAGACCAACATCCCGCTGCATCGGGACCTGGTTCGCGATGAGGGCTTCTGCGAGGGTGGTGTGAACATTCACTACCTGGAACACAAGCTGGCCAACCAGTAAGTGCTCCACCCAACAAAGCCGCCTTCGGGCGGCTTTGTTGTTTCTGCCCCCCAGCTTTCAGGCCATACACAGTACAAATGTGGGAGGGGGCTTGCCCCCGATTGCAGTGTGTCAGCCTCAGTATCTGTAACTGATCCACCGCTATCGGGGGCAAGCCCCCTCCCACATTTGGTCCGCATTCATTCAGTAATGTCGTCTTATGCTGCCCGCTCGCGTAAACTTGCGCGCTTTCGCGGCCTACTCGCTGCACATTCATTTTTTCAAAGGTGCCCGCCATGCCTTGGCTGCAAGTCCGTCTCGCCATCAGCCCAGAACAAGCCGAAACCTACGAAGACGCTTTCCTCGAAGTGGGCGCTGTGTCGGTGACCTTCATGGACGCCGAAGACCAGCCGATCTTCGAGCCGGAACTCAACACCACGCCGCTGTGGTCCCACACCCACCTGCTGGCCCTGTTCGAAGACGGCACCGATGCCGCCGCCGTACTGGCCCATATGGAACTGCTCACCGGCGGCCCGCTGCCCGAGCATCACAGCGAAGTCATCGAAGACCAGGACTGGGAACGCAGCTGGATGGATAACTTCCAGCCCATGCGCTTCGGCCAGCGCCTGTGGATCGTGCCAAGCTGGCACGCTGCTCCCGAGCCAGACGCCGTCAACCTGCTGCTGGACCCGGGCCTGGCGTTCGGCACCGGCACCCACCCCACCACCGCCCTGTGCCTGGAATGGCTGGACGGCCAGGACCTGACCGACAGCAACGTACTGGACTTCGGCTGCGGCTCCGGAATCCTGGCGATTGCCGCGCTGCTGCTGGGCGCCAAGGAGGCCGTGGGCACCGATATCGACGTGCAGGCCCTGGAAGCCTCCCGCGATAACGCCGGGCGTAATAACATCGCTGAAGGCAAATTCCCACTCTATCTGCCTGAAGATCTGCCCCAGGTACAGGCCGATGTACTGGTCGCCAATATCCTCGCCGGGCCGCTGGTGTCGCTGGCACCGCAACTGTCGAGCCTGGTCAAGCCGGGTGGGCGCCTGGCGCTGTCGGGTATCCTCGCCGAGCAAGGTGAAGAAGTGGCTGCGGCCTACGCCAGGGATTTCGAGCTGGACCCGATCGCCAACCGTGATGGCTGGGTACGCATCAGCGGTCGTCGGCGCTAGAATGAGCGCTTGTCTGAATCGGATGGCCGCATGACCGACAGTTTCGTCACCCAGTGCCCGCATTGCCAAGCCCGTTTCCGCGTCAACCACGCTCAGTTGAGCGTGGCCCGTGGCGTTGTGCGCTGCGGCTCGTGCCTGCAAGTGTTCAACGCCGCTCGCCAGTTGCTGGAGCAGCGCGCCCAAGTGTCGGCAGCCGAACCTGAACTGCCCGCTGCGGTTGAGCCAACGCCTGAACCCCCGCGAGCCATCAGCCAGAAGCAGTGGACAGCCCAGGAGCTGGACCTGGACAACCTGGACCTGGACGAAGAACTGGCCAAGCTCGAGCGCCGCGAGATTCAGCACACTCAACCCCAGGGCGCGGAGCGTCGGCAACCCGGCACCGATCGTCGGCACAAGGAAGACACCCTCAGCGCCAGCCGCGACACGGTCAAGGCCGAGGAAGAACAATGGGCCGCCAGCCTGTTCAGCGAGCCCGCGCAAGAGCGCGCAGACAGCGACGAAGACGAGCCTGAACCAAGCAATACCCGGCAGCGCACCGAACCGTCCATGTCGCTGCACAGCGAAACCATCGACGACGAGCCAACCCTGCTCTCGCCCCTGCATGACGACGAGCCCGACCCGCCCTTCACGCCCCTGACCCCAGCGGCAGAAGAAGCCGATGAACGCCCGCAATCACGGCGTAAACGCCCACGCACCGAGGCCAGCGTGCACGACGCCGTGCTCCAGGACCTTGAAGACGACCCGCTGCACCTCTATGCGCAGAAACGTCCGTCGGGCTGGGGCCGCCGCCTGATCTGGATCCTGCTGGTGCTGATCGCCGCCGCCGGCCTGGCAGGCCAGTACATCGCCTACCAATTCGACGAACTGGCCCGTCAGGACGCCTACCGTCCGTGGTTCCAGCAGCTGTGCCCGAAATTGGGTTGCACCGTGCCATCGCGGGTCGATATCGCCCATATCAAGAGCAGCAACCTGGTGGTACGCAGCCACCCGGAGTTCGCCGGTGCGCTGGTGGTGGATGCGATCCTCTATAACCGCGCAACCTTTTCCCAGCCGTTCCCGCTGCTGGAACTGCGTTTTGCAGATTTGAACGGCAGCCTGATCGCCAGTCGTCGCTTCAAACCCGCCGAGTATCTGAGCGGCGAGTTGGCCGGCGTCAGCGAAATGCCTTCGCAGACACCGATCCACATTTCCCTGGACATCCTTGATCCCGGCAACAAAGCCGTGAACTACAGCCTGAGCTTCCACTCGCCCGAGTGAAACGCCACGCCCGCAGAGGTTTGACGGCGGATTATTGACTTGACCGACGTCAACCAAACCGGTGGCGATAAAAAAATAACTGTTCAGATTTTATCCAATTCAGCCTTTAACCCGTCATCGAGAGCGGGTATCATGCCAACCCTTTTTCGAACTCTAATGATCCGGCCCCACAACAGGGAAGTCCTATGTCGGCGGTACGCATCGGCCCATATACATTGCAGAACGGCTTGATCCTCGCCCCGATGGCGGGTGTCACCGATCAGCCCTTTCGTCAGCTGTGCAAGCGTTTGGGCGCGGGTCTAGTAGTCTCTGAAATGGTTACCAGCGACATGAGTTTGTGGAACACCCGCAAATCGCGGATGCGCATGATCCACGAAGGTGATCCCGAGCCACGCTCGGTACAGATCGCCGGGGGTGATGCGCAGATGCTGGCGGATGCGGCCCGGGCCAATGTGGAGCTGGGTGCACAGATCATTGATATCAACATGGGCTGCCCGGCCAAGAAGGTCTGCAACAAGGCCGCCGGTTCCGCCCTGTTGAAAGATGAGCAGTTGGTCGCCGAGATCCTGCAGGCCGTCGTTGGCGCAGTCGATGTGCCGGTGACCCTGAAGATTCGTACCGGTTGGGACCGGGACAACAAAAATGGCCTCACAGTGGCAAAGATCGCTGAACAGGCCGGGATTACAGCGCTGGCGGTGCATGGCCGTACCCGCGCCGACCTTTATACCGGTGAAGCCGAGTACGACACCATTGCCGCGATCAAGCAGGCCGTGTCGATGCCGGTATTTGCCAATGGCGACATCGACTGCGCCGAGAAAGCCCGGCGTGTGCTGCACGCAACCGGTGCCGACGGATTGTTGATTGGCCGGGCCGCCCAGGGGCGACCGTGGATTTTTCGCGAGATCGAGCATTTCCTGCGCACTGGTGAAGTCTTGCCGGCGCCGGAGTTGGTCGAAGTGGAACGTATTCTGCTGGAGCATCTGGCCGCCCTGCACGCCTTCTATGGGGATGTGATGGGCGTACGCATTGCTCGCAAGCATGTCGGCTGGTATCTCGCCACCTTGCCGGGCGCCAAGGAATTTCGCGCTCAGTTCAATCGTTTGGATGAAACGCAGGCACAGGTCGCCACCGTTCGTGAGTTCTTCGCCGAACGTGACAAGAGCCTGGGAACAGGGGATGGAAAAGGGGTGGCCGCATGACGATGATGACCGAGACTTTAGTGAGTGGAACAACACCCGTGAGCGACAACGTCAATTTGAAACAGCACCTCAACACGCCCAGCGAAGAAGGCCAGACCCTTCGCGGGAGTGTCGAGAAAGCGCTGCACAATTATTTCGCCCACCTTGAGGGTGCTTCCGTCACGGACGTGTACAACCTGGTGCTCTCCGAAGTCGAGGCGCCCTTGCTCGAAAGCGTGATGAACTACGTCAAGGGCAACCAGACCAAAGCCAGTGAGCTGCTGGGCCTCAACCGTGGCACCTTGCGCAAAAAGCTCAAGCAGTACGATTTGCTGTAAGCATTCAATCAAACCAGAAAGGCGCCCGCGTAAAACCGGTCGCCTTTTTTGCTGACTCCTTTGCTTTTGATGGAAATTGAAATGACCGACCAGACTACCCGCCTGCCGATCCGCCGCGCCTTGATCAGTGTTTCCGACAAGACCGGGATCCTCGAATTTGCCCGGGAGCTGGAAGCCCTGGGTGTGGAAATCCTCTCCACGGGCGGGACCTTCAAACTGCTGCAGGACAACGGCGTGGCCGCAGTAGAAGTCGCGGACTACACCGGTTTCGCAGAAATGATGGACGGTCGCGTCAAGACCCTGCACCCGAAAATCCATGGCGGCATCCTCGGCCGTCGCGGCATCGACGACGCCATCATGACCGAGCACGGCATCAAGCCGATCGACCTGGTGGCCGTTAACCTCTACCCATTCGAAGCCACCATCAACAAGCCAGGCTGCGACCTTCCCACCGCCATCGAGAACATCGATATCGGCGGCCCGACCATGGTGCGCTCGGCGGCCAAGAACCACAAAGACGTGGCCATCGTGGTCAACGCCAGCGACTACGCCAACGTGCTGGCAAACCTGAAAGCCGGTGGCCTGACCTACGCCCAGCGTTTCGACCTGATGCTCAAGGCGTTCGAACACACCGCAGCCTATGACGGCATGATCGCCAACTACATGGGCACCGTGAACCAAGCGGCTGACACCTTGAGCACAGAAGGTCGCAGCCAGTTCCCGCGCACCTTCAACAGCCAGTTCATCAAGGCCCAGGAAATGCGCTACGGCGAGAACCCGCACCAGAGCGCGGCGTTCTACGTGGAAGCCAAGCCTGCCGAAGTGGGCATTGCCACCGCGACCCAGCTGCAAGGCAAAGAACTTTCCTACAACAACGTGGCCGATACCGACGCCGCGCTGGAATGCGTGAAGAGCTTCGTCAAACCGGCCTGCGTGATCGTCAAGCACGCCAACCCGTGCGGCGTGGCCGTGAGCCCGGACGCTGAAGGCGGTATCCGCCAGGCGTACGAACTGGCCTACGCCACCGATACCGAATCTGCGTTCGGCGGCATCATTGCCTTCAACCGCGAGCTGGATGCCGAGACCGCCAAGGCGATCGTCGAGCGCCAGTTCGTCGAGGTGATCATCGCGCCAAGCGTCAGCGAAGAAGCCCGCGCCATTGTCGCCGCCAAAGCCAACGTGCGCCTGCTGGCCTGCGGCGAGTGGTCGGCCGACCGCGCCGCTGCCTGGGACTACAAGCGCGTCAATGGCGGCTTGCTGGTACAGAGCCGCGACATCGGCATGATCGGCAGCCAAGACTTGAAAGTGGTGACCAAACGCGCCCCGACCGAGCAAGAGATCAACGATTTGATCTTTGCCTGGAAAGTCGCCAAGTACGTTAAATCCAACGCCATCGTCTACGCCAAGAACCGCCAGACCATCGGTGTCGGCGCCGGCCAGATGAGCCGTGTGAACTCGGCGCGTATCGCCGCGATCAAGGCAGAACACGCCGGTTTGCAGGTGGTGGGTTCGGTAATGGCTTCCGATGCATTCTTCCCGTTCCGTGATGGCCTGGATAACGCCGCGAAAGCCGGTGTTACTGCCGTGATCCAACCGGGCGGCTCGATGCGTGATGCAGAAGTGATTGCCGCTGCTGATGAAGCCGGCATCGCCATGGTCTTCACCGGTATGCGCCACTTCCGCCACTGATCCCACTCGATCGAAATGTGGGAGGGGGCTTGCTCCCGATAGCGGTATTTCAGCAGGTTGATTATTTGACTGATACACCGCAATCGGGAGCAAGCCCCCTCCCACATAAAGCGCACTTGCGGCGCCTCACAGAATTTGCTTCATCCGAGGTTTTTGAAATGAATGTTTTGATCATTGGCAGCGGTGGCCGTGAACACGCCCTGGCCTGGAAAGTTGCCCAGGACCCACGTGTCCAGAAAGTCTTCGTCGCCCCCGGCAACGCCGGTACCGCCATCGAGGCCAAGTGCGAAAACGTCGCCATCGACGTACTGGCCCTTGAGCAACTGGCAGATTTTGCCGAGAAGAATGTTTCCCTGACCATCGTCGGCCCGGAAGTGCCACTGGTTGCCGGCGTCGTCGATCTGTTCCGCAGCCGTGGCCTGGATTGCTTCGGCCCGACCGCTGGCGCCGCCCAGTTGGAAGGCTCGAAAGCCTTCACCAAGGATTTCCTGGCACGCCACAAGATCCCCACCGCCGACTACCAGAACTTCACCGAGATCGAGCCGGCCCTCGCCTACCTGCGCGAAAAAGGCGCACCGATCGTGATCAAGGCCGATGGCCTGGCTGCCGGTAAAGGCGTGATCGTCGCCATGACCCTGCAGGAAGCCGAAGACGCCGTGCGCGACATGCTCGCCGGCAATGCCTTTGGTGATGCAGGTTCGCGCGTGGTGATCGAGGAATTCCTCGACGGCGAAGAAGCCAGTTTCATCGTAATGGTCGACGGCAAGAACGTACTGCCCATGGCCACCAGCCAGGACCACAAGCGCGTCGGCAATGGCGACAGCGGCCCGAACACTGGCGGCATGGGTGCTTACTCCCCGGCGCCAGTGGTCACCAGCGATGTGCATCAGCGCGTCATGGACCTGGTGATCTGGCCGACCGTGCGCGGCATGGCCGACGAAGGCAACGTCTACACCGGTTTCCTCTACGCCGGCCTGATGATCGACAAAGCCGGTAACCCGAAAGTCATCGAGTTCAACTGCCGTTTCGGCGATCCGGAAACACAACCGGTGATGCTGCGCCTGCAATCTAGCCTGGTGCTGCTGGTGGAAGCGGCGCTGGCCCAAGCGCTGGATAAGGTCGAAGCACAGTGGGACCCACGCCCGAGCGTCGGCATCGTGCTGGCGGCCGGTGGTTACCCTGCCGATTACGCCAAGGGCGATGTGATTGAAGGTCTGGATGCCGCCGCTGCGCTGGAAGGCAAGGTGTTCCACGCAGGCACCGCGCTCAAGGACGGCAAAGTTGTAACCGCAGGTGGCCGTGTGTTGTGCGCCACCGCAATGGGTGCCAGTGTCGATGCAGCACAACAGCAGGCGTACAAGCTGGCTGCGAAAATCGACTGGAAAGGTTGTTTCTACCGCACCGACATCGGCTACCGTGCCATTGCCCGTGAACGCGGCGAGAACAGCTGAGAGCTACACTTGCAGTAGCTATCCGTTCGGTTAGGTAAGGGCCTTTGGCCCTTGCCGTACACATGTCGCCCCGCGCATAGTTAACCCGTGCATCAACCTACGAAGGGATTTCGCCGTGCGCTGGCTCAGGATCGCCATAGGTTTCACAGTCAGCTTGCTGACCCTGCTCTGCCTGCTCCCGGCCCAGGCCGCCGCACAAGGCAGTGGTTGGGCGGTATTGCTTGATGAACAGGCCGACCTGCAACTGAGCGACATCCGTTCCGCCCGCTACACCAATCAATTCAGCCCCATCGAACTGGACCGGATCACTGCCGCGCAGCCGGACGGTGCGTTGTGGGTGCGCTTCAGGCTGCAGCCCGGCAAGCACGAACAAGTGCTGCGGGTCTTTGCCCCGGATCTTTCCAGCCTGAGCCTGTATGTACTGGACGGCGATACCCTGGTGGAGCAACAAACCACCGGCACGCGCCAACCCCAGGTTGAACGCCCGCTGCCCAGCAGCGATTTCATGCTGCCGATGCCCCAGAGCCCACGACCTCTTGAGGTGTACCTGCGCCTGGTCTCGGAACACGAACTGCGCCCCTACATCACCCTGGAACCTGCAGTACTGGCCGCCGCCAACCAGAACCAGACGCTGATCTACGGCCTGCTGTTCGGCGTGCTGCTGATGCTGATCCTGCACAACCTCACGCGCTTCGCCTACCACCGCTCGCGCAGCAGCCTGTGGCTGGCCGCCTGCGAATTGCTGTTGATGCTCAGCCTGGCGCTGCTGCTCAACCTGGTGGGGCCATGGCTGCCGAACTGGCACGCGATCCAGACCCCTGGCGCCTACCTCGCCCTGTTGCTGACCGCACCTTGCGGGTTGATGTTCGCCTACCGCTTCTTCATGCCCCTGGGCCCGCACCCGCTGAACAAGGTGTTGATGGCCGATATCCTGCTGATCGTGCTGTGCGGTCTGCTGTTGTTGTTCGTCAATACCCTGCCACTGAACATCATCACCTATGCCCTGGTGGCACTGGCCGGCCTGAGCATGTTGTTTGTCTCGGCCTACCATTGGCAAAAAGGCTACCGCCCGGCACGTCTGTTCGTGGCGGCGATGGTGGTATTCAACATTGGCACACTGATCATTCTTCCCGCCCTGCTCGGCCTCACCCTGGTGGCGCCGCAGGGCCTGATCGTCACCCTGCTGGGTTTCATCTGCCTCAGCGGCCTGTTGATGAGCCTGGCCCTGGGCGAACGCCAGCGCGCGATTGTCGAAACGCGCTTCAGCCTGAGCCGCGACCTGGCCGCCAGCAACGCCGAAATCGCCGCCAAGGCGGAGTTCCTGGCGAAGATCAGCCATGAAATCCGCACGCCCATGAACGGCGTGCTGGGCATGACCGAACTGCTATTGGGTACGCCGCTGTCGGTGAAGCAGCGCGACTACGTGCAGACCATCCACAGCGCCGGTAACGAGCTGCTCACCCTGATCAACGAGATTCTCGACATTTCCAAGCTGGAGTCCGGGCAGATCGAACTCGATGATGTGCAGTTCGACCTCAACGCGTTGATCGACGACTGCCTGAGTATCTTTCGCGCCAAGGCCGAGCAGCAGAATGTCGAGCTGATCAGCTTTATCCAGCCCCAGGTGCCACGCGTGATCAGCGGCGACCCGACGCGCCTGCGCCAGGCGTTGTTGAGCCTGCTGGAGAACGCCCTGCACAAGACCGATGAAGGCGAAGTGCTGATCGTCGTGGCCCTCGACGAGCGCAGCACCAAGCCCCGTTTGCGCATTGCCGTGCAGGACAGCGGCGTGCCGATGGAAGCCGCCGAACGCGACGCGCTGCTGCACAGCGAACTGCACAGCAAGAACTTCCTCTCGGCGACACGCCTGAGCGGTCACCTGGGCCTGGTCATTGCCCGCCAGTTGATCCTGCTGATGAACGGCGAATTCGGTATCAAGAGTGGCAGCCATCAGGGCAGCACCTTGTGGCTGACCCTGCCGCTGGACCCGGAGCGCCTGGAGCACCCGACGTCGGATCTCGACGGCCCGCTCAAGGACGCCCGCGTGCTGGTGGTGGACGACAACGACACCTGCCGCAAAGTACTGGTGCAGCAATGTTCGGCCTGGGGCCTGAATGTCAGCGCCGTGCCGTCCGGCAAGGAGGCCCTGGCGCTGCTGCGCACCAAGGCACACCTGCGCGATTACTTCGACGTGGTGCTGCTGGACCAGAACATGCCGGGCATGACCGGCATGCAACTGGCGGCGAAGATCAAGGAAGACCCGAGCCTGAACCACGACATCCTGCTGATCATGCTCACCGGTATCAGCAACGCGCCGAGCAAGATCATCGCGCGAAACTGCGGGATCAAGCGCATCCTCGCCAAACCCGTGGCCGGTTATACGCTCAAGACGACCCTGGCCGACGAACTGGCCCAGCGCAGCAAAGGCGCAGCCATTCCACGCCCCGCCCCCAGCGCACCGGTGGCGGTGACCGTGCCGAGCGATTTCCGCATCCTGGTAGCCGAAGACAACAGCATCTCCACCAAAGTGATTCGCGGCATGCTCGGCAAACTCAACCTCAACCCGGACACCGCCAGCAACGGCGAAGAAGCCCTGCAAGCGATGAAAGCCCAGCGCTATGACCTGGTGTTGATGGATTGTGAAATGCCAGTCCTCGATGGATTCTCTGCCACGCAGCAGCTGCGCGCTTGGGAAGTCAGCCACCAGCGCGTACGCACGCCGGTGGTAGCGCTCACGGCGCATATTCTTTCGGAACATAAAGAACGCGCACGCCAGGCCGGCATGGACGGGCATATGGCCAAGCCGGTGGAGCTATCACAGTTGCGCGAGCTGGTGGATTACTGGGTAGTGCAGCGCCAAAAGCTTCCTGAGCGCAGCACCATTTCCTGATTTGAAATACCATCCCCTGTGGGAGCGGGCTTGCTCGCGAAGGCGGCCTGACAGCCGACACAGTTATACCGAGTACATATCCATTCCTGCGGTAACGGCCACTTAGGGTTCCGCTTTTACAGCGGGTCACTTTTGAAAAGCGCAGAAGTAACCCAAACGCTCTTGCCCCACCACTTGGCACCTCGCTTAGGCTCGGTGTGCCCGTAATCCGCCATGGATTTGGGGGGCCGCCGCCAAATCCCTGTCGAATTCCGGCCAGCGTGGTTTAACGGGGCGCCTAAGATCAAAAGCGACTCGCTTCGCATCGTGGTTACCGTCGGCTGCTACAACCTACAAAATTGTTTAGATACCTATGGCTATCGCAGTTCAAGCCAGCTCCCACATTTGATCTCTGTCGGATAGACTCCTCCACACTTCCCCCGCCCGCGAGCCGCCCCCATGCTCCATGTGTTATTCAGCGTTTACCTGAAGATGCTGGTGCTCTACAGCCCGTTTTTTGTGCTGTCCTGCTTTATCAGCCTGACCCGTGGCTATTCCAGCAAGGAACGTCGGCGCCTGGCCTGGAAAGTCGCACTGGCGACCCTGGTATCGAGCGTGTTGCTCTACCTGTTCGGCAGGGTGATTTTCAGCGTGTTCGGCATTACCGTGGACGCGTTCCGTATCGGCGCCGGCAGCGTGTTGTTTATCTCGGCCCTGGGCATGGCTCAGGGCAAGTCGGCGGTGCAGACCGACAACGTGCAGCAGGACGTGACCATCGTGCCGCTGACCATCCCGCTCACTGTCGGCCCAGGCACCATCGGTGCGCTGCTGGTGATGGGCGTGAGCCAGCCCCACTGGGACGACAAGCTCACCGCCATCCTCAGCATCGCCTTGGCCAGCCTCACAGTGGGTGTGGTGCTGTACCTGTCCAACCGTATCGAACGGATTCTCGGCGACCAGGGCTTGCAGATTGTCAGCCGGTTGATGGGCCTGTTCGTATGCGCCCTGGCCGCGCAAATCATTTTTACCGGGGTTCGCGGCTACCTGGTGCCTTAGATCCGGTATTTGGCAATCGCCAGCTGCACCTTGTCACCGGCGCTTTCGCGCATCAGCTGGATGGTTTTTTCGTTGACCACCGAGGTGTTCAGCACCAGGCAGGTTTGCCCGCTGAAAGCCTCGAACGATGAGCTGTCCCATTCAAGGAACGGCACTCCCACCTGTTTGTTCACGCCGTGGCTGCTGAAGGTCACCAGCACCATCATCACTTCACCATTGGTTTCGGCGCAGGACGCCACGCCGAAGTCACCGCCCTCATGCACCGCGCTATTGCGCTTGAACAAATCAAAAGACGCCGGCTGCCGCTTCAATGCCTCCAGCGCATCGGCGGCCAGTTTTGGCAGCGCGGTAACCAGCGGCCCCGACAGTGACATCGACGCCAGCAGCGCGCCGATAATATTCAGCGCAGCCAATTGCACCGTCAGCCCCTTGCCGGAGCGTGAGACCCGCTCGAAACTGCTGCGCACCGGCAGCCAGCCAAGACTGACCATGACCTTGATAAATTCGTCGTACCACGCCTCGGTGCCCCGATGTACTTTCAATACATCGCTCACGTAACTGCTGGCCAGCAGGTAACTCTTGCGAATGTATTCGCGGTTCAGCCCAGATAGCCCCTCGGCGAAGGAAATCACCCCGTTGTTGACCACCGCCGCATTGCAGTCGTCGTCAGTGTCCAGGGGTAACGCCGCGTGCACTCCTGGTGCCCCCGGCAACTTGTAGGCGGCAATCAGCTTGCGCCGTTTGATAGTGTTGATCCTTCTGTGACGTCGCTCCATTTTTCAGTTCTCCACAAGCACCCGACATGGGGCTTTCCTTCACACTAGTCCAGCGGGCGGAGGGCTTTCCATGCGACAAACATGCCTTGGTGGCACCGGTCAAAACCCAGTGCCCAGCAATCACAAGGCACAGCCGGCAGGCTTGCGGTTTTCACCGTAAAAAAAGAAAAAGCCCCGAACAACATCAGGAGAATCCCTGGGTCATTCGGAGCTTTCCGACGGCCAGTGGGCCGTTTTCAGGAGGCGGGTTTGTCGCCGTACCAACGCGGCGTGTACACCCACGCCCCGCCACCGGCACGCGGGAACACGCAGGTGGTGGACGAGCCGATCAGCACCATGGTGCGCATGTCCACCTGCTCGGGCGTCAATTGGCCCAGGGTGGTGACGCGTAGCGTCTGGCCCGGGCGGCCGATGTCGCGGCCCAGCACCACCGGCGTATCGGGCGTGCGGTGCAGGCCGACGATCTCCAGGGCACGCCCCAGTTGCCAGGGCCGCGAACGCGAGATCGGGTTGTAGAACGCCAGGGCCAGATCGGCCTGGGAAGCCAGGTCCAGGCGCTTTTCAATGATCGACCAGGGCTTGAGGTTATCCGACAGCGACATGACGCAGAAGTCATGCCCCAAGGGTGCACCGGCCTGGGCGGCGGTGGCCAGGGAGGCAGAAACCCCCGGCAGGATTTCCAGGTCGACCTGATGCCAGGCCGGGTCCGTGGAGTCGTGCAGCGCCTCGATCACCGCGGCGGCCATGGCGAATACACCCGGGTCGCCGGACGACACCACCACCACCGAACGCCCCTGCGCAGCCAGCTCGAAAGCATGGCGAGCGCGCTGCATTTCTTCGCGGTTGTCGGTGCAGTGTTGCACTTGATCGTCACGGAACGGCCCGGCCATGCGCACATAGGTTTCATACCCCAGCACATCGGTGCAACGCGCCAGTTCCGCCTTGACCGCCGGCACCATCAACTCGGCCGCGCCGGGACCCAGGCCGATCACTGCGAGACGGCCACGGGGGCGTCCCACCTGCGACACGTCCAAGGGCTGTTCGGCCACGGTAATGCTGATGTCCGCAACGGGCGTCACCGGGGCAAAACGCAGCGGCACACCCAACGCCAGCGCAGCTTCATGCAATGAGGCGTCGGCCATCTGCAGGTCGCTGGCCAACAGGCAGGCCACGGCTTGCACCGCGATCCCCGCCTCATGCAGCGCAGTGCGCACGCGCTCGGCCAACTGCGCACCAGGCTTGCAGGTAATGCAGACGTTTTGTGGATAAATCAGCAGCTCGTTCGCTGCCGGTGGGCGCTCGGCACTGCCCACATGAATCGCCAGGCGCGCCTGTGGGTCCTGAACCAGGTTGGCTTGATCCAGCCACGGCGCCACGCCTTCGACGCGTACCGATTCACCGGCCAAAAGGTCCGAGACAAAGCGCTTGCCCAGTTCAATGTCCGCCAGTTGATACCCCGTCGGCGGGTTGAGCAGGCAGGTGCCAAAACGCAGTTCGCCACTGGTGGTGATTGCCGCAGATACGCCCAATGCAGCGGCGATGTCCCGCGCCATCACATTCACCCCGCCCAGGCCACCCAGCAGCGGCACCACGGCGCTGCCGTCTTCTGCCACGGCCAGCACGGCGGGTTCCGCGCCTTTTTCCAGCAGCAGCGGCGCCAAGGTGCGAATCACAATGCCGGCCGCGCACAGGGCAATCAGCGGCGTGCCTTGCTGGTAGAGCTGGCGCAGCGTCGCGCCGAACTCGCTGTAGCTCTGGTCCGCCCCTTCAACCCGAGCGGCCAGGCCGTGGATCAACGCGCCAGGGTAAACCTGCTGGATCTTGCGCGCCGTGGCCAAACTGCCTTGGCCCAGAATCACAATCGCCGGAGTCATCAACCTTGCCACCTTTCACCGGGCACGATGATCAGCGAGAAATACGGCGACGACATCGGCTCCACCTGGTCCAGCGGCACGATCTTCTGGTTGGCCATGGTGGCGCGCTCCACGTACAACGCACGTTCGGCCAGGCCCAGCTCTTCCAACACCTGGCGCACCTTCGGGAAGTTGCGCCCCAGCTTCATGATCACTGCGGCATCGGCATCCGCCAGGCGGCGCTTGAGGTCATCATGGGGCAACACGCCCGAGAGCACCGACAAGCTCTGGTTGCGATACACCAACGGCGCGCCGAGCACCGAAGCGCCGCCGAGCATCGAACACACGCCCGGAATTACCTGGGCTTCGTAGCGCTCGGCAAGGCGGTCATGCAGGTACATGTAGGAGCCGTAGAAAAACGGATCACCTTCGCAGATCACCGCCACATCGCGGCCCGCCTCCAGGTGCGCGGCCACGTCGAGGCTGGCGTTGTCGTAGAAGTCGCTGATCACTTGTTCATAAGACAGCGGCGCCGGCAGCGCTTCAGTGGTGACCGGGTACACCAGCGGCATCAGGGTCTGCTGTGGCACCAGGTGGCCTTCGATGATGCCGAAAGCGTTGCCCTTCTTGCCCTTGGCCACGAAATACGCCACCACCGGCGATTCACGCAGCAGGCGCAGGGCCTTGAGGGTGATCAGTTCCGGGTCACCGGGGCCTACGCCCAGGCCGATCAAACGTCCGCGCACCTGCATTATTCGACCTCCGTGGCCAGGGCGTTGACGGCGGCGGCAGCCATTGCGCTACCGCCCAGGCGGCCTTGCATGATCACGAAGGGTACGCCACGGCTGTCGGCGGCAAGCATGGCCTTGGATTCGGCGGCGCCGACGAAACCGACCGGGAACCCCAGGATCAGCGCCGGTTTCGGCGCGCCGGCGTCGAGCATTTCCAGCAGGTAGAACAAGGCGGTCGGCGCGTTGCCGATCACCACCACGCTGCCTTCCAGGTACGGGCGCCACAGCTCCAGGGCGGCGGCGGAACGGGTGTTGCCCAGCTCCCGCGCCAGCTGCGGCACGCTGTCGTCGCGCAGGGTGCAGATCACTTCGTTATTGGCCGGCAGACGCGCACGAGTCACGCCCTCGGAGACCATCCGCGCATCACACAGGATCGGCGCGCCAGCAGCCAGCGCATCGCGCCCGGCCTTGCCGGCCCCTTCGGAAAATTGCAGACCGTCGATGGCCTCGACCATGCCGCACGCATGAATCACCCGCACCGCGAGTTTTTCCAGATCGGCAGGGATGCGGTCCAGGTTGGCTTCCGCGCGAATAATGGCAAAGGAGTTGCGATAGATCTCCTGACCGTCGCGGATGTAATCAATCATCGGTGTTGCTCCGTGGGCGAGCGCGTAACAGGGCGCCCGCCGCTTCAATGGAAAGAGTGCGCGCGTGCAGCCGACCGAAACCCGAGTGGGCTGCATCGCGAAAATAGAGGTCATAATGGCCGGGGCTCACCGCCAGCAACGTGACCGGCGCGGTGTGCGCGGCGGCGCATGAGCGCGGGCAGCCGGACAGGTGCGCTTCGACGCCGGGTTGCAGGGCGGCCAGTTGCACCGCGTCGGCCTTGGTATCGGCCAGGCCCTTGCCGCAACCGCTGGAACCGGTGCAGGCAATCATGCGCGCCAGGGGTTGGTCGATTGAACACACAAAGCCCAGTTGCGCCAGGCGTTCGGTCACGGCGCCAACGCGTTCAATGTTGGGCAGTAGCACGCCCTGCCAGGGCGTGAAGCGCAACGTGCCATCGCCGTACTCGCTGGCCAGTTGCGCGGCGCCCTGGAGCATCAGCGAATCCAGGCGGCCCAATGGCGCGACTGCCGCGACGTAAAACTGATTCTTTTGGGCCTGTGGATAACTGCCGATGTGCAACAACGCACCACTGGCCGGGCGCTTGAAGCCCTGCGCCGACAACAGCGGCAACCTCAGGCGGCCCAACAAGTTATCCACAGTCAGATGACGCATACGTGTTTGCTCGGGCGTCGCCAGGTCGAGAAAGGCCTCCAGCACCGCCACCACCAGCGCATGCCCCTGGTCCAGCGGCACTGCCGCCACGGGCGCATCCAGCCCCGGACAACCGGCCAGGCCGAACGCCAACAGCGTCTGACCATCGCGCACAAACGCCGACAGCCACAGGTCATGGTGATGCTCCAGCATCGCCAGGGCTTCACCGCCATCGAGTTGTATCGCGAACTTGGCCGACAGCTGGTGGAACCGCGCATGGTTTTGCAAGGTGGCAAGAATCTGCGTGGCCAGCGGGCGGGTGTCGAACAGCATCTGCGGGTCGATACCAGCAGCGGGGCTGAGCATCAGGTTGCGCACGTCGTCACCGGCAGCGTTATTGGGGCCCAGACCGGCGGCAAGCAAACTGGCGATCAAGGCGTCCTGCTCGGCGCCAATGCCGCGGATCTGCAAGTTGGCGCGGTTGGTCGCCTCGATTATCCCCCCCGCGTACGTACGGGCCGCGTCGGCCACGGCGCTGGCCTGGGCTGCGGTGATCGAACCACCGGCCAGTTTGATCCGGCAAATACCGCCGTCCAACGCCTGGACAATACGCAGCAACCCCGGACAAGCCGAGGGGCGCATGGTATTCACAGCGGGCGTTGGGTTCACGGGGCTACCGGTTGACGGGTAAAGGCGCGGTATTATGCCTGCTTTGTCCGGCGGCATGAAAAGCCTGCCCGTCGGATGTCGCTCAAGGAATTGATATGTCGCCCTGGCTGACGGTTGTAGGCATCGGTGAAGACGGCTTCAAGGGCCTGGGCAGGAATGCCCGGCACGCCCTGTTGCGCGCCACGCGGATTATAGGCGGCCAACGCCAGTTGAACCTTTTGCCGGTGTGTATTCGCGGCGAACGCCAAGTGTGGCCGAGCCCGTTTTCCCTGGAGCCGGTGTTGTCGCGGCGCGGGGAGCCTGTGTGCGTCTTGGCCAGTGGCGACCCGATGTTCTATGGCGTCGGCGCCAGCCTGGCCCGGCAAGTGGCAGCTGAAGAGTTGTTGATTTTGCCGGCGCCATCGTCGGTGTCCCTGGCGGCAGCGCGCCTGGGCTGGCCGTTGCAGGAGGTGGTGACGCTATCGGTGGTCGCTCGTCCGTTGGCAGCACTTAATGCGCATCTGGCCGCTGGCGTGCGCTTGTTGGTCTTGAGCAATGACGGCAGCAGCCCCGCTTTGATGGCTGCGTTGTTGGCCGAACGCGGTTTCGGCCCCAGCCGGATTACTGTGTTTGAACACCTGGGCGGCCCGGCTGAGGGGCGCATCGACGGGCACGCGCAATCCTGGGAACACGCCGAGGTTGCCGCTTTGAACCTGGTCGCCATCGACTGCCTGGCGGATGCCAACGCACCACGTCTGTCACGCCTTGCAGGTTTGCCCGACGCGGCCTTCAAGCACGATGGCCAACTGACCAAACGCGACGTGCGCGCCATGACCCTCGCCCGCCTCGCCCCCATGCCCGGCGAACTGCTGTGGGACGTGGGCGCGGGCAGCGGCTCCATCGGCATTGAATGGATGCGCACGCATCCAAGCTGCCGCGCCGTGGCAATCGAGGCCGACGCAGGCCGCCAAAGCCTGATCGAACACAACCGCGACGCCCTCGGCGTGCCCGGCCTGCAGCTGATTCGCGGCAAGGCGCCGGATGCGTTAAGCGGTCTGGAAGCACCGAACGCCATCTTCATCGGCGGCGGCGTCACCCGCGAAGGCGTGCTCGACACCTGCTGGCAACACCTGCGCCCCGGTGGACGGTTGGTGGCCAATGCCGTGACCCTGCAAAGCGAAATGACCTTGATGAACTGGCGCGCCGAGCATGGCGGCGAACTGACCCGCATCCACGTGGCCCAGGCGCAGCCATTGGGCGAGTTCGATACCTGGCGCCAGGCATTGCCGATCACGCTATTGGAAGTGATCAAGCCCCTATGAAAAGGATTCTGTTGCTGGGTGGCGTGACGGAGGCGCTGGCCATTGCCCGCACCCTGGGGCCTGAGCATATCTACAGCCTGGCGGGCGTGGGCCGTGTGCCGACCGACCTGAGCTGCCAGGTTCGAGTCGGGGGTTATGGAGGCGCTGAAGGGCTCGCGCAGTTTGTTCGTGATGAACGCATCAGCCTGATTTTCGATGCCACGCATCCGTATGCGGCGCAGATCAGCCACAACGCGGCCCAGGCGGCGCGCTTGAGCGATGTGCCTTGCTGGGCGTTGCGACGTCCGGCGTGGCAGCCGCAAGTGGGGGATGACTGGCGGGAAGTGCCTGACTGGGCCGCCCTGATAGCCGCGTTGAAGCCCTTCAAGCGCCCATTGTTCACCTTGGGTCGCGAACCCTTGCAGCATCTGGAGGAAATCCCCGCCGATCAGTTCTGGACGCTGCGCGCACTGGACGTTTATCCGGGGAATGCGCGGTGTGAAGTGATCGGCGCGCGCGGACCGTTTCTGATCGAGGATGAGCGGGCTTTATTCGAACGGCGCAGGATCGATGTACTGATCAGCAAGAACAGCGGCAGCACCGCCACTGAACCGAAGCTGGAAGTGGCGCGTGAGCGTGGCGTGCCGGTATTGGTGCTGAAGCGGCCGGTGCTGGCGGCGGTGGATCGAGAGTTCACCACCGTAGCTGCGGTGCTACAGGCAATACACCCCTTCTGAGCAACACCGACCTAATGTGGGAGGGGGCTTGCTCCCGATGGCGGCGGATCAGCCACAAATCAGTAACTGACACACCGCGATCGGGAGCAAGCCCCCTCCCACATTTGACCTGCGCAGCCCTGAAGATCCTCATCCACTCAATTCCCGTCTACGCTCAAATCCAGCACTGCGACACCAAACCACACCGCCCCTTTTTACTTATCCCCCCCGATCAGGCTAAATACCCCCTGATCGTTTAACCCTACGGATTATCCGCCATGGCCCGTCAACGCTTTGCAATTGCCTGGATCGCCTGCCTTGCAGTGCTGTTCAATGCGTTTGCCATGCCGTTGGCCAGTGCGATGCAGCAGACTGATGATCCGGTCAAGCGTCTGATGTGGGGTGGGTTCTGTTCGTCCAATGGTGCCAGCCTGAAGGCGATTGCCCTGGGCAAGCTGGAAATCCCGGCAGCGCCGGACGATCACTCTGCCATGCAGCATTGCTGGTGTTGCTCGGGCTCGGCGCCGTTGGTGGCGTTGCCGGGGCATGTGCCGCAGCTGTATGTGACGCGCTTCGAGGCGGTGCAGAGCCTGCCGCCACGCTTATTGCGCAATCCCACCCCGCGCCAGCAATGGCCAAGCCTTAACCCTCGCGCCTCCCCAACGGTCTGATCTTCTTCGCAAGTGAACTGCGTTTAGAACCGTTCTGGAGAACTGCCATGCTTAAATCTTCCCTGCTTCTGGCTGCGTTGCTGTTGCCGGTGTTCAGTGCTGCCAATGCCGATGACTACAAGGCCGGCGACCTGTTGGTGAGCGATCCCTGGTCCCAGGAGCTGCCACCGAATGCGCCGACCGTGGCGGCCTACTTTGTGATTCATAACACCGGGGCTGCTCCGGATCGCCTGCTCAGCGTTGAAACCAGCGTCGCGGAGAAAGCCGAGCTGCACGAGCATGTGATGCAAGGCGACTTGATGAAGATGCAGCAAGTGCCCAGCGTTGCCGTACCGGCCAAGGGTGAGCTGACCTTCGCGCCGATGGCTTATCACGTGATGCTGCTGGGCCTCAAAGACCGCAGCCTGTTGGCCGATGGCAAGCAATTCCCACTGACCCTGACCTTCGAGAAAGCAGGCAAGGTTCAGGTGCAAGTGTCGGTGCAGAAGGTCCCGCCGATGGCCACGCACGAGCATAAGCACACTCACTAGACCTACCCGATGGGCGCCCCCCGCGCCAGGTTGTCTCCGCACCGCCGTGTGATGCGCGGCAGTTGGATCAGCCTGTTCGCCATGCTGATGATCTTTATCGGTCCGCTGATTTCCCAAGCGATGCCGATGGATCATCACGCCGGTATGTCCATGGACATGCCCGCGTGCCACGGCGAGCCCAAGCCGACCAAAACTCCCGACGAACATCATGTCCTCTGGGAGAAATGCGGCTATTGCAGCCTGCTGTTCAGTTGCCCGGCCCTGCCCGGCAGCGTCTCCTACGTAACGCTCGGCACCCCGCCGCCAGCCAACGCACTCATCCCCGCCCCCCGCCTGGGCCATGCTCGGCAGAGCATCTTCCCTGGCGCCCGCAGTCGTGCGCCGCCCATCGTGTCGTAAGCCCTTCACCGCGTTACTTCACCCCGGCCGACTTCAATTAGACAGCCGCAGGCTGCTGGCCGTGTTGTTTACGATTGATTGATGGAATTTGTCATGTCCAGGTTTTCTGCTGACACCCGTTTGGGCGCTGCCCCTGTTTTCGCCGCTCTGTGCGGCGCACTGCTTGCCCCCTACGCCCATGCGCACGAACACGAGCTGAGCCCCACGGTGATCACCGCGATCGCCCCCAGCTCGCCCCTCACCGTTGTCACCAACCCCAAGGATCCACGCCAGCCGGTGCCCGCGAGCGATGGCGGCGACTACCTCAAGACCATCCCCGGCTTCGCCCTGGTGCGCAACGGCGGCACCAACGGCGACCCGGTGCTGCGCGGCATGTTCGGCTCGCGCCTGAACATCCTTACCAACGGCGGCATGATGCTCGGCGCCTGCCCAGGCCGCATGGATGCGCCGACTTCGTATATTTCGCCGGAAACCTACGACAAGCTCACCGTGATCAAAGGCCCGCAAACCGTACTCTGGGGCCCGGGCGCGTCGGCCGGTACGATCCTGTTCGAGCGTGAGCCCGAGCAGTTCGGCGAGCTGGGCACGCGGGTCAATGCCAGTGTACTGGCCGGTTCCAACGGGCGCTTCGACAAGGTCATCGATGCTGCTGCAGGAGGCCCGTTGGGCTATGTGCGGGTGATCGGCAACCAGGCCCATGCCGACGATTACAAGGACGGCAACAACGACACTGTCGCCTCGCGCTATGACAAGTGGAATGGCGATGTGGCGGTGGGTTTCACCCCCGACGCCGACACGCTGCTGGAACTCACCGCCGGCCGTGGCGACGGGGAAGCGCGCTACGCCGGACGCGGTATGGACGGCTCGCAATTCCTGCGCGAAAGCCTCGGGCTGCGCTTCGAAAAATCCAACCTCGGCGAGGTGCTGGACAAGGTCGAGGCCCAGGTCTACTACAACTACGCCGACCACGTCATGGACAACTACAGCCTGCGCGTCCCTTCGGGCACCGGCATGATGGCCGGGCCCATGGCCTCCAACGTCGACCGTCGCACCCTGGGCGGTCGCATCAAGGCAACCTGGCGCTGGGCCGATGTGCAACTGATCGGCGGTCTGGACGCGCAGACCAACGAACACCGCGCGCGCAGCAGCATGGGCATCGACACCTACAAGGACCTGCCGCGCAACAAGGACGCCAACTTCCACAACTACGGGGTATTCGGCGAGCTGACCTGGTACGCCGCCGACAACGACCGCCTGATCACCGGCGCCCGCCTGGACCGTGCCTCAGCCAAGGATTTTCGGCAACGCACCGGCTCGGCAATGATGAGCCGCCCCAACCCCACCGCCGACGACACCCGCGCAGACACCTTGCCATCGGGCTTTGTGCGCTATGAGCACGACCTGGCGGACACGCCCACGACCGTCTATGCGGGCCTGGGGCACGCTGAACGCTTTCCGGATTACTGGGAATTGTTCTCCCCCAACACCGGCGCGGTCGGCTCGGTGAATGCCTTTGACGGCGTGAAGCCCGAGAAGACCACGCAGCTGGATTTCGGCGCGCAATACAAAACCGCCGACCTCGAAGCCTGGGCCTCGGGTTACGTCGGCCAGGTGCGCGACTTCATCCTGTTCGACTACCGGCCCGGCATGATGGGCACCACCTCCCAGGCGCGCAATGTCGACGCGCGCATCATGGGCGGCGAGTTGGGTGCTGCCTACAAGCTGAGCCGCAACTGGAAAGCCGACGCCAGCCTCGCCTACGCCTGGGGCAAGAACAGCAGCGATGGCAAAGCCCTGCCGCAGATGCCGCCGCTGGATGCACGCCTGGGCCTGACCTACAGCGAAGACGACTGGAGTGCCGGCGCCTTGTGGCGCGTGGTCGCGGCGCAAAACCGCATCGACCAGAACAAGGGCAACGTGGTCGGCAAGGACTACGACAAGAGCGGCGGTTTCGGCGTGTTCTCGCTCAACGCTGCGTACCGCATCAATAAGAACTTCAAGGTCAGTACCGGAGTCGACAACCTGTTCGGCAAGGCTTATGCCGAGCATTTGAACCTGGCGGGTAACGCAGGCTTCGGTTACCCGGCGAATGACCCGCAAGCCATCAAGGAGCCGGGGCGTACGCTCTGGACCAAGGTGGACATGAGCTTCTAACAGCATCGGGAGCAAGCCCCCTCCCACACTTGAAACGCATTTCAAATGTGGGAGGGGGCTTGCCCCCGATGGCGGTGTAACCGACACAAAAAAATCAAAAGCCTTGCGGAGCCCCTGATGAGCACACCGAAGATCTCCTTCTACAACCTGGCCTGGCGCTGGCACTTCTACGCCGGCCTCTTTGTCGCCCCTTTCATGGTGCTGCTGGCCCTGACCGGCATCATCTACCTGTTCAAACCCCAGCTCGACCCGCTGATGTACGGCCACCTGCTCACCGTACCCACAGCCGAGCACGCTCTGAGCGCGGACGAACTGCTGCAACGCGCCAAAGACGCCTACCCCCAGGCCGCGATCAGCAAATACCTGCCGCCTGCCGACGCCACCAACAGCGCGCAGTTCGTGATGCACAACCAGGGCCGCGAGATCAGCGTATTCGTCGACCCGTATCGCGGCACAGTCCTGGGTGAGCAGGACGCCAAAAACAACCTGCAGGCCATTGCCCGCGCCCTGCACGGCGAGCTGATGATCGGCACCACCGGCGACCGCCTGATAGAACTCGCCGCCGGCTGGGGCGTCATGCTGGTGGTGTCCGGCCTGTACCTGTGGTGGCCGCGTGGCAAGTCATCGGCTGGCATATTGTGGCCGCGCCTCAACAGCCGTGGCCGCTTGTTCTGGCGTGACCTGCACGCTGTCGCCGGCTTCTGGGGCGCGGCATTTCTGCTGGTCATGCTGCTCAGCGGCATGACCTGGACCGGTTTCTGGGGCAAGCAATACGCCGACCTGTGGAACACCTTCCCGGCGGCGATGTGGAACAACGTGCCGCAGTCCGACCAGCAGGCACGCGTGCTTAACACGGCCACCCAACAGACCGTGCCATGGGCCATGGAAAACACGCCGATGCCGATGTCCGGCGACCACGCCGAACACATGAAACACGGCGCCATGCATTCAGGTCCTGCCGCACCAAGCGTGCGCCTGCAACAAGTGGTCGACCTGGCCAATGCGCGCGGCGTGGAGCCCGGCTACAGCATCGCGTTCCCCACCACCGCCACGGGGGTATTCACCGTCGCGGTGTTCGCCAACGACCCGCGCAATGACGCCACCCTGCATGTGGACCAGTACACCGGCAAGGTCCTGGCCGATGTGCGTTGGGAACATTACAACCTGGTCGCCCGCGCCACCGAGACCGGGGTGATGCTGCATGAAGGCAAGATGTTCGGCTGGGTCAACCAACTGATCGTGCTGGTGATCTGCCTGATGATCCTGCTCAGTGCGGTCAGCGGCGTGGTGATCTGGTGGAAGCGGCGCCCTGCCGGTGGCGTGGGTGTTCCGCCGTTGCGTCATGACCTGCCAAAGTGGAAAACCGCGATGGTGATCATGCTGGGCCTGGCACTTGTTTTCCCGCTGGTGGGGGCGTCGCTGATCGTGGTGTGGGTACTGGATCGTCTGGTGCTGTCGCGCTTTTTTGGCCAAGGTGAATCCGCTTCAGGTTCCGCATGAAACAGGCGAGATGCCCAATCCAGGGGGCTTGTGTAGCCTTGCGCAGACTTTTGCCCCGCAGCCGATAAGTGTTAACTTATAACACTTTCTGCGCTATCGTTGCTCGCCGCGCCCTGCGGCGAGTACCTCTCAAGAAGCGACTGATCGACCGATGAACAACTACCTTGCGAGCGGCCTGTGCCTGCTCGCCCTGCATACCAACGCCCAGGCCCTGACCCTGCCCGCCAGCCCCATTACCGCACCGGCAGTGGATAGTGAGCGCGTTGACCTCAACACCCCGACCACCGCCGGTTCGCGCCTGAATCTCACAGCGCTGCAAACCCCCGGCAGCGTTGAAAGCCAGACCGGCGCCCAGATCCGCGAACGTGGCGACGCCAGCGTGCAGGACGCCATCTCCCGCGCCACCGGCATCAGCCGCACCGGCACGCCGGGCGACGGCGGCACCTCGTTGCAGGCCCGCGGCTTTACCGGCCAAAGCTCGGTTATGCAGCTGTACGACGGCAACCGCATGTACACCGGCATGGGCACCTCGACCTTCCCGGTGGACAGCTGGGCTGTGGAACGGGTGGACGTGCTGCGCGGCCCGGCCTCGGTGCTGTACGGCGAAGGCGCCACCGGCGCGGTGATCAACACGATCTCGAAAAAACCCTTTGCGGGCGAGATCGAAAACCATATCCGCCTTGGCTACGGCTCCTACGACCGCCAGCAGCAAGCCCTCGACAGCGGCGGCTCGCTGACCGACACCTTGAGCTACCGCTTGAACCTCAACCGCCTGCGCAGCAACGGCTTCATCGACCGTGGCGATTCCAGCAGCGATTTCATCAGCGGCGCCCTGCGCTGGCAACCAGCCGACAACCTGAGTTTCACCCTGGCCAGCGACTACGGTGATCAGCGCCCACAAAACTACTTCGGCACGCCCCTGGTCAACGGCCAGTTGCACAAGGGCCTGCGCGACAAGAACTACAACGTCAGCAACGACACCCAGCACTACAACGACCAGTGGACGCGCCTGACCAGCGAGTGGCAACTCAACGACAACGTCAGCGCCACCAACGAGTTGTATTACCTGAAAAACCAACGCCGCTGGCAAAACGCCGAGAACTACAATTTCACCAACGGCCAACTGACCCGCAGCGGCAACTTCGGTATCAAGCACGATCAGGAACAGGTGGGCGACCGCCAGACCTTCACCTTCAAGCACACCCTGTTCGGCCTCGATAGCCAGACCGTAGTGGGCGTGGAATACAACCGCATCCGTTTCCGCCTGGCGAGCAACACGCCATTTAATGATGTGTCGGGAACCGGCCAACCCATCGACCTGTATCACCCGGCGCCCGCGCCGTTTGCCAGTAAAGACCCGTTCAAACCGGTGTTTTCCACTACGACCAAAACCTTCGCAGGTTTTGCTGAAAACCGCTTGCAGTTGACCGACCAACTCACGCTGATCACCGGTATCCGCCGCGACTACGCGCACATCGACCGCGACGACCTGCGCACTGGCGGCCAATCCGACAAAACCCTCACCGGCAATAACTGGAAAGCCGGTCTGGTCTACGCGATCACCCCGGACACCTCGGTCTACGGCCAGTACGCCACCAGCACCGACGGCGTCGGCGGGCTGATCTCCCTGAGCCCGAGCCAGCAACAGTTCGACCTGTCTACCGCCAAGCAGACCGAGGTCGGCATCAAACAAGCGTTCTGGGGTGCCCGCGGAGAATGGACCCTCGCCGCCTACCACATCGTCAAAAAGAAACTGCTGACGGATGTGCCGGGTGAGCCGGACTTCAAACAGCAAGTCGGCCAACAATCCTCCAACGGCCTGGAAGCCAGCCTCGACTTGCAACTGCCCCACGCCTGGCAGTTGCAAGCCAACGCCGCCGTCGTGCGGGCGCAGTACGACAACTTCAAACAAGACGTCAACGGCGTACAGGTCTCCCGCGACGGCAACCGCCCGGTGGACGTTCCGCGCCGCACCGCCAACCTGTGGCTGAGCAAGGCCGTGACCGACAACGTGCGTGCCGCTGCCGGTGTGCGTTACGTCGACGCACGCTATGCCGATATGGCCAACCAGAGCGAGCTGCCGAGCTATACCGTGGTCGATGCCACGTTGTCGTGGAAAGCCATGCGCGACACCACGCTGGGCCTGCAACTCAATAACCTGTTCGATCGCACTTATGCGGTCAGCCAGTACAACGATGGGCAGCAGTGGATTCTGGGTGTACCTCGCTCCATGTTCATTACCGCGGACTACACCTTCTAATGACCTCACTTACCCTCACCGACCTGGCTTGGACTCCACCCGGCCACACCCACTGCCATCACCAGTTCCAACTGCGTGACGCCAGCCTGCGCGTCGGTGCCGGGGAGTTTGTCGGGCTGATCGGGCCTAACGGCAGTGGCAAGACCAGCCTGTTGCGCTGCGCCTATCGGTTCACCCGGCCAGAACACGGTGATGTATCGCTTGCGCACCAGAATGTCTGGAAGCAAAGCGCAAAGTGGTGCGCGCAACACATCGCCGTGGTGCTGCAGGAGTTTCCCGATACCTTCGGCTTACGCGTGGATGAGGTGGTCGCCATGGGGCGCACACCCCACAAGGGTTTGTTCGACAGCGACACACTGCACGACCAGCAACTGATCCTTCAAGCGCTGGAATCGGTGGGCATGCAAGGCTTCGAGGACCATGCCTTCGCGACCCTGTCCGGCGGTGAAAAACAGCGCGTCATCCTTGCCCGCGCCCTGGCCCAGCAACCGCAACTGTTGATCCTTGACGAGCCGACCAACCACCTCGACCCGCGTTATCAACTTGAGTTGCTCAGGCTGGTCAGGCGTTTGAACATCGGCACCCTGGCCAGCATCCACGACCTCAACCTGGCCGCCGCCTTCTGTGATCGCCTGTACGTGATCCACCACGGGCGCATCGTCGCCAGCGGCACGCCCCACGAAGTGCTGACCGCCGCGTTGCTGCGCGACGTGTTTGGCGTCGAGGCCTTGATCGACACTCACCCCTTGGACGGCTACCCACGAATCACTTGGATAACCCAGCCATGATCCTGCGCATCCTGCTGTCTCTGCCTCTGTTGCTCGGCGCGGCTCAAGCACTCGCCGAAAGCACCCGATACCCGCTGACCATCAAAAGTTGCAACCGCGACGTAACCTTCCAGCAAGCCCCACAACATGCCGTCAGCCACGACATCAACATGACCCAGATGATGCTCGCCCTGGGCCTCAAGCCACGCATGGCCGGCTACAGCGGCGTGACCGGCTGGAAGTCAGTACCGCCGCAAATGGCCACGCTCCTCGACGGCCTGCCGGAACTGGCGAGCAAGTACCCGTCGGTGGAAACCCTGCTCAACGCCAACGTGGATTTCTTCTTCGCCGGCTGGGGTTACGGTATGCGCGTGGGCGGCGACCTCACGCCTTACACCCTGCAACCCTTGGGCATCAATGTGTATGAGTTGACCGAGTCATGTGCGTTCGTGATGAAGCGCCCAGCCGCAAGCCTCGACGATACCTATAACGACCTGCGCAACCTGGGCAGGATCTTCGACGTGCAGGATCGCGCCAATACCCTTATCGCCCAGATGCAGGCGCAAGTGGCCGAGGTGCAAAAAGACCTGCCCGCCGACAAGCCACGGGTGTTCCTTTACGACAGCGGCGAAGACCGCGCCATGACCTCGGGCCGCCTGGGCATGCCCCAGGCGCTGATCGACGCCGCCGGCGGGCGCAACATCCTCGATGACATCGACGCCAGCTGGACCCGAGTCAACTGGGAAACCGTCGTTGAGCGCAACCCACAAGTCATCGTGATCGTTGACTACAGCGAGGTCACCGCCGAACAGAAGAAACAGTTCCTGCTTGACCACCCTGCACTGCAATCGGTGGAGGCCATCAAGCACCAGCACTTCATCGTGATCCCCTATATGCAAGCCACACCAAGCATCGACAACGTGCTAGCAGTTGAAACCCTGGCCAAGGGGTTTCACGGCGAATGATCACCCGTCACTACGTCCTGTTATTAAGCGCCCTGGGTGCCTTGTTGCTGGTCTCCTGCGTGATCTCCCTGGGGTTCGGTTCGGCGCAGGTGCCAGTGGACGTGGTGTGGCGAATTTTGCTGAACAAGGTGTTCGGCTTGGGTGTGGTGGACTGGAGTGTGGGCCAGGAACATATCGTCTGGCTGATCCGTGTGCCGCGTATGCTACTGGGGGCGCTGGTAGGCGCCGGGCTGGCACTGATAGGCGCGGTACTGCAGGCGGTCACGCGTAACTCGCTGGCCGACCCGCACCTGCTCGGTGTGACCTCCGGCGCCACCCTCGGCGCGGTGATCGTGGTGCTGCATGTGGGTGAAATCATCGGCCTGCTGACCTTGCCCCTCGCCGCCTTTATCGGTGCGCTGCTGAGTATGTTGGTGGTGCTGGCCGTAGCCAGTCGCAACGGTCGCCTGGAAAGTGATCGCCTGCTGCTGTGCGGTGTAGCGGTGTCGTTCGTGATGATGGCGGTGGCCAACCTGTTGCTGTTCATGGGTGACCACCGCGCCGCCTCGGCGGTGATGTTCTGGATGCTCGGCGGCCTGGGACTGGCCCGCTGGGAACTGCTGGCAATTCCCGCCACCACAGTGCTGCTGGGGTTGCTGTTGCTGCTCGGCATGGCCCGCCCGCTCAACGCGTTGATGGCCGGTGAGCAGACAGCCGTGACCCTCGGTTTGAACGCACGCAATGTACGCTTGAAAGTCTTCCTGGTCGCTTCGCTGATGACCGGCGTGCTGGTGTCCATCAGCGGTTCTATCGGCTTTGTCGGGCTGATGGTGCCGCACATCGCCCGGCGCCTGATAGGTGCCGAACACCGGCGTTTACTGCCAGTGTGCGTGCTGCTTGGCAGTGTGTTCCTGGTGTGGGTCGATGTCGCCGCACGCACACTGATAGCGCCCGAAGACTTGCCGATTGGCGTGGCGACGGCGGCGATTGGCGGGCTGTTTTTTATCGGTTTGATGCGCAAGCGTTGAGCGCGCCCCGTTGTAGCGCACAGCCACGCACCTGGCAGACCGACCCGCCATTTCATGGTGCATTTCCCATGCGCTGACCTGGGCGAAGCGACCATTTCATGCCTTTTTCCGACTCGGCACAGCGCTTGCAATCACCTGCTCAACTTCCCTTCATAACAGTGTTGAGTCCACGGAGATCGCACCATGCAGCGTCGCAGCTTGATCAAGGCTTTCACTTTGTCGGCATCCATTGTCGCCATGGGTTTGACCTGGACCGTCCAGGCCGCCGAGACCATCAAGGTCGGCATCCTGCACTCGTTGTCCGGGACCATGGCGATCTCCGAAACTTCGCTTAAAGACATGGCGCTGATGACCATCGACGAGATCAACGCCAAGGGCGGCGTGAACGGCAAGATGCTCGAACCAGTGGTGGTGGACCCGGCGTCCAACTGGCCGCTGTTCGCAGAAAAAGGCCGGCAACTGTTGACCCAGGACAAGGTTGCCGTGGTGTTTGGCTGCTGGACCTCGGTGTCGCGCAAATCCGTATTGCCGGTGTTCGAAGAACTCAACGGTTTGCTGTTCTACCCGGTGCAGTACGAAGGCGAAGAGATGTCGCCGAACGTGTTCTACACCGGTGCGGCGCCGAACCAGCAGGCGATTCCGGCAGTGGAATACCTGATGAGCGAAGAAGGCGGCAGTGCCAAGCGCTTCTTCCTGCTGGGCACCGACTACGTGTACCCGCGCACCACCAACAAGATCCTGCGCTCGTTCCTGCATTCCAAAGGTGTGGCGGATAAGGATATCGAAGAGGTCTACACCCCGTTCGGCCATGCCGATTACCAGACCATCGTCGCCAACATCAAGAAATTCTCCGCCGGCGGCAAGACTGCGGTGGTCTCCACCGTCAACGGCGATTCCAACGTGCCGTTCTACAAAGAGCTGGCCAACCAGGGCTTGAAAGCCACCGAAGTACCGGTGGTGGCGTTCTCGGTGGGCGAAGAAGAACTGCGCGGCATCGACACCAAACCACTGGTGGGCAACCTGGCGGCGTGGAATTACTTCCAGTCGGTAGAGAACCCGGTCAACCAGAAATTCGTCGCCGACTGGAAAGCCTACGCCAAGAAGCACAACCTGCCGGGCGCAGACAAAGCCGTGACCAACGACCCGATGGAAGCCACCTATGTGGGCATCCATATGTGGGCCCAGGCGGCAGAGAAAGCCAAGTCCACCGACGTCGACAAAGTGCGCGAAGCCCTGGGCGGCCAGACCTTCGCCGCACCGTCGGGCTTTACCCTGACCATGGACAAGACCAACCACCACCTGCACAAGCCGGTGATGATCGGCGAGATCCAGGCTGATGGGCAGTTCTCGGTGGTGTGGCAGACCGAAGCACCGATTCGGGCACAGCCATGGAGCCCTTACATCCCGGGCAATGACAAGAAGCCGGATTACGCGGTGAAGAGCAACTAAAGCCCCACGACTCTAATGTAGGGCATGGTCAATGTGGGAGCTGGCTTGCCTGCGATGCAAACAACTCGGTGTGCCTGACACACCGCAGCGATGCCATCGCAGGCAAGCCAGCTCCCACAGACAACCAGCGCCCCCACTGTCCCCGCATGATCAGGACATTTTTGTATGCCCACTGCCCTCCACCGCTTCATCCTCGCCGTGCTGTTGTTGCTGCCTTTGGCCGCACACGCCAGCGACGCCGAAGACTTCATCAACGCCAACCCGATGCAACAAGCCAAGCTGCTCCAGGACTGGGCCGCCCAGCCTGACCCGGCGCGCATCGAGCTGGTGGATGCCCTGCAACAAGGCCAACTTAACGTCAACGGCGAAACCAAGACCGTACGCCTGAACAACCGTCTGCGCGGCCTGATCGACAACGTCCAAGCCAGCCAGCAACTGCTCGCCGCCGATCCCAAGGTTCGCCTGGCGGCAGCTCGAACCCTGCAAAAAAGCGCTGTGCCTGCGCAGTTGAAATTCCTCGACCAGCAGGTCGCCGCCGAAACCGACGAGGATGTGCACAGCGCCCTCAGCCTGGCCCTGGCCAACCTGCAACTGGTGGACAGTGACCCTGCGGTGCGACTGGCCGCCGTGCGTCTGCTCGGCAGCACCGGCGACCCGCTGGCCCGCACGCGCCTCGAAGCGCTGCTCGCGCCGGGCGTGGAAACCGATGCCGCCGTGCACACCGCCGCCGAAACCAGCCTGGCCCAGGTCAAACGCAAACTGATGGTCGGCGAGATCCTCGGGCAGGCGTTCAGCGGCATGTCGCTGGGCTCGATTCTATTGCTGGCGGCACTGGGTCTGGCGATCACCTTCGGCCTGCTCGGCGTGATCAACATGGCCCATGGCGAGATGCTGATGCTCGGCGCCTACTCCACCTATGTGGTGCAGCTGATGATGCAGCGCTATGTGCCCCAGGCCATCGAGTTCTACCCGCTGATCGCGCTGCCGGTGGCGTTCTTCGTCACCGCCGCCATCGGCATGGCCCTGGAACGCACGGTGATTCGTCACCTCTATGGCCGACCACTGGAAACCCTGCTCGCCACCTGGGGCATCAGCCTGATGCTGATCCAACTGGTGCGCCTGGTGTTCGGCGCGCAGAACGTCGAAGTGTCCAACCCCGCCTGGCTGTCCGGCGGTATTCAAGTACTGCCCAACCTGGTGCTGCCGTACAACCGCATCGTCATCATTGCCTTCGCGCTGTTCGTGGTGGTGCTCACCTGGTTGTTGCTGAACAAGACACGCCTGGGCCTTAACGTGCGCGCCGTCACCCAGAACCGCAACATGGCCGCCTGCTGCGGCGTGCCCACCGGGCGCGTGGACATGCTCGCCTTTGGTCTGGGCTCCGGCATCGCAGGCCTTGGTGGCGTGGCCCTGAGCCAGATCGGCAACGTCGGCCCGGACCTGGGCCAGAGCTACATCATCGACTCGTTCCTGGTGGTGGTACTCGGTGGCGTCGGCCAGTTGGCCGGTAGCGTAATGGCGGCCTTCGGCCTGGGTATCGCCAACAAGATTCTTGAACCGCAAATCGGTGCCGTGCTCGGCAAGATCCTGATCCTCGCGCTGATTATTCTGTTTATCCAGAAACGCCCGCAAGGACTCTTCGCACTGAAAGGACGGGTGATCGACTGATGAACCAGCCATTGATGCTTACGGCTACGCAAAAGGCCGGCCCCAAGGTGACGATCGCCGTCGGCGTGGTGATCCTGTTCCTGCTGCTGGCGCTGCCACTGTGTTCGCTGCTGGCGCCGGACAATCCACTGCATGTATCGGCCTACACCCTGACGCTGGTGGGCAAGATCCTCTGCTACGCCATCGTCGCGCTCGCGCTGGACCTGGTGTGGGGCTATGCCGGGATGTTGTCCCTGGGCCACGGTCTGTTCTTCGCCCTGGGCGGTTATGCCATGGGCATGTACCTGATGCGCCAGGCGTCGGGCGACGGGTTGCCGGCGTTCATGACCTTTTTGTCCTGGACCGAATTGCCCTGGTACTGGGCGGGCACCGACAACTTTCTCTGGGCGCTGTGCCTGGTGGTGCTGGCCCCGGGAGTGCTCGCGCTGGTGTTCGGTTTCTTCGCCTTCCGCTCACGGATCAAAGGCGTGTATTTCTCGATCATGACCCAGGCCCTGACCTTTGCCGGAATGCTGTTGTTCTTTCGCAACGAGACCGGCTTTGGCGGCAATAACGGCTTTACCAACTTTCGCAGCATCCTGGGCTTTGGCATTACAGAACCTGGCACACGGGCGGTGTTATTTGTGGCCACGGTGCTGTTGCTGGTAGCCAGCCTGTACATCGGCTGGCGCCTGGCGCAGAGCAAGTTCGGCCGCGTGCTGACCGCCTTGCGCGATGCCGAGAACCGCCTGATGTTCTGTGGTTACGACCCGCGTGGCTTCAAGTTGTTCGTGTGGGTGTTGAGCGCAGTGTTGTGCGGGTTGGCGGGGGCGCTGTATGTGCCGCAGGTGGGCATTATCAACCCCAGCGAAATGTCGCCGACCAACTCCATCGAGGCCGCCGTATGGGTCGCCCTCGGCGGGCGGGGCACACTGATCGGGCCATTGCTCGGCGCTGGGGTGGTCAACGGCATGAAGAGCTGGTTCACGGTGGCGTTTCCCGAGTACTGGCTGTTCTTCCTGGGGGCGCTGTTCATCATCGTCACCCTGTACCTGCCCAAGGGCGTTATCGGCCTGCTGAAGAAATGAGGAACGTCATGCTTGAACCTATTTTCGATGCGGGCAGCGGCCGCGATGCGATCGGTATCGGCCAGGCCGCAGGCAAAGGGCTCAACACCCGCCACGGCACCATCCTGACCCTGGAAGATATCAGCGTCAGCTTCGACGGTTTCAAAGCGTTGAATGACCTGAACCTGTATATCGGCGTCGGCGAATTACGCTGCATCATCGGCCCCAACGGCGCGGGCAAGACCACGCTGATGGACGTGATCACCGGCAAGACCCGGCTCAGCCACGGCAGGGCATGGTTCGGCGAAACCCTGGATCTGACCAGCATGAGCGAAGTGCAAATCGCCCAGGCCGGTATCGGCCGCAAGTTCCAGAAGCCTACGGTGTTCGAAGCCCTCAGCGTGTTCGAAAACCTTGAGCTGGCGCAGAAGACCGACAAGTCGGTGTGGGCCAGCCTGCGGGCGCGCCTGAGTGGCGAGCAAAAAGACCGCATCGATGAAGTACTCGACACCATCCGCCTGACCGCCTCGGTGCATCGGCCCGCCGGCTTGCTGTCCCACGGTCAGAAGCAGTTCCTGGAAATCGGCATGTTGCTGATGCAAGACCCGCAACTGTTGCTGCTCGACGAACCGGTGGCCGGCATGACCGACGCCGAAACCGAATTCACTGCCGAACTGTTCAAGCGCCTGGCCGGCAAGCATTCGTTGATGGTGGTGGAGCACGACATGGGCTTTGTCGGCTCCATCGCTGATCACGTCACCGTGTTGCACCAGGGCAGCGTATTGGCCGAAGGGTCGCTGGAACAGGTGCAGGAAAATGAGCGGGTGATCGAGGTCTACCTCGGTCGCTAACGCTGACACGAACTGCTTTATGTGGGAGCTGGCTTGCCTGCGATGGCGTCACCTCAGTGTCACACAAACACCGAGTCGCCTGCATCGCAGGCAAGCCAGCTCCCACATTTGATCCGGTTCCCGCAGGGGGATTGAAGAGGTATTGAGAATGCTGCAAATCGACAAACTGCACCAGTACTACGGCGGTAGCCACATCCTGCGCGGGCTGTCCTTCGACGTGAAAATCGGCGAAGTCACCTGCCTGCTCGGCCGCAACGGCGTGGGCAAGACCACCCTGCTCAAGTGCCTGATGGGCTTGCTGCCGGCCAAGGAGGGCGCGGTAAATTGGGAAGGCAAGGCCATCACCGGCTTCAAGCCGCACCAGCGTGTCCATGCCGGGATCGCTTATGTGCCTCAGGGCCGGGAGATTTTTGGCCGGCTGACGGTGGAAGAAAATCTGCTGATGGGGCTGTCGCGCTTCCCCGGTTCCGAAGCCAGGGAAGTGCCCGCGTTCATCTACGAGCTGTTTCCGGTGTTGCTGCAGATGAAGCATCGACGCGGCGGCGATTTGTCCGGGGGCCAGCAGCAACAGTTGGCGATTGGCCGCGCCCTGGCCAGCCGCCCGCGCCTGCTGATCCTCGATGAGCCCACCGAAGGTATCCAGCCGTCGGTGATCAAGGAGATCGGTGCGGTGATCAAGAAGCTTGCCGAGCGTGGCGACATGGCGATCCTGCTGGTGGAGCAGTTCTACGACTTCGCTGCCGAACTGGCCGACCACTACCTGGTGATGTCACGCGGTGAAATCGTGCAGCAGGGCCGCGGTGAAAATATGGAGAGCGAAGGTGTACGCGGCCTCGTAACCATCTAATCTGTGGCGTCACGACATTAAGCCAAAAACCATGAACCTGCCCGTTTCCCCTGCCCTGTTCACCCCCAGCTGGCACGCCGCGCTGGAACTCGGCTACGCGCGTTTCGGCGACACCACGCGCCCGGTATTGCGCCGCCACCTGGGCCCGCTGCGCGTGCAAAAGCACCTGTACGCCGAAGGCCCCCAGGTGTGCCAGCACATCATCGTGCACCCGCCCGGCGGAATTGCCGGCGGCGATCGCCTGGACATCAGCGCCCACGTCAGCGCCGGTGCATGGGCGCAGTTGACCAGCCCCGGCGCCGCCAAGTGGTACCGCGCCAGCGGCCCGGCATTTCAGCAACTTGAGTTGACCGTCGAGGCCGGCGCGACCCTGGAATGGCTGCCCCAGGAAACCATCGTGTTCAGCGCCGCCCAGGCCGAACTCACTACGCGCATCGAGCTCTCGGGCGATGCGCGGTTGTTCTACTGGGACGTGGTCGCCCTGGGGCGCCCGGCCAGCGGCGAGCGGTTCGACCTCGGCCACTTTCAATCACACCTGGATATTCGCCGCGACGGCCAGTTGCTCTGGCATGAGCGCCAGCGCATTGTGGGCGCCGATGGGTTGCTGGATTCGCCCATCGGGCTGGATGGGCAGCCGGTGTTTGCCACGTTGCTGGTGACGGGTGAGGTCGATCCTGAATTGCTTGAGCGTTGCCGCTCGCTGCCCCACGCGGTGCGCGGCGATTTGACCCAACTGCCTGGGTTGCTGGTGGCGCGTTGTCTGGCCGAGGAAGCGCTGTTGGCGCGGGGGTGGTTGATTGATTTATGGCGGCTGTTGCGCCCGGCAGTGCTGGGGCGAGAAGCCGTCGCACCACGAATCTGGAGCACATGAAGATCAACAAGTGAAACTGAGTTTATGTGGGAGCTGGCTTGCCTGCGATGGCGGTGTGCCTGATACACCGCTATCGCAGGCAAGCCAGCTCCCACACCGGCCTGTTTCCACAGGGGATCTGCGGTGTTTTTATGAATGCTGTTTGAAGGACCTTGAACCATGGATTTGACCCCACGGGAAAAAGACAAACTGCTGATCTTCACCGCCGGCCTGGTGGCCGAGCGCCGCTTGGCGCGCGGCGTGAAGCTCAACTACCCGGAAACCATCGCCTATATCTCGGCCGCGCTGATGGAAGGCGCTCGCGATGGCCGCACCGTGGCCGAGTTGATGCACTTCGGCACCACCTTGCTCAGCCGCGAGCAAGTGATGGAAGGCATCCCGGAAATGATCCCGGATATCCAGGTGGAAGCCACCTTCCCCGATGGCACCAAGCTGGTGACTGTCCACCAGCCAATCGCGTGAGGCCCGGCCATGATTCGTGATGCTACCGAGCAAGACCTGCCGGCGATCCGCGACATCTACAACGACGCGGTGCTCAACACCACGGCGATCTGGAACGAACAACCGGTGGACCTGGCCAACCGCCAAGCCTGGTTCAGCGCACGCCAGGCGCAGCAGTACCCGATCCTGGTCGCGGTGGAAAACGACGAAGTCACCGGCTACGCCTCATTCGGCGACTGGCGACCTTTCGAAGGCTTTCGCTACAGCGTCGAACACTCGGTGTACGTGCGCAATGACCAGCGCGGCAAAGGCCTCGGTCCACGCCTGATGCAGGCCCTGATCGAGCGCGCCCGCAGCTGCGGCAAGCACGTCATGGTCGCCGCCATCGAAAGCGGCAACCTGGCCTCGGTCCACCTGCATGAACGCCTGGGTTTCATCACCACCGGGCATATGCCGCAAGTGGGCATCAAGTTCGGCCGCTGGCTGGACCTGACCTTTATGCAACTGACCTTGAACCCGGGCGCCGAACCGCCCAAGGAGTGAGATCGATGAACGCTGCACAACTGCGTCGAGTCAATGCTGAAAGTTTTGCCCATTACCGCCTGGGCTTGATCGAGTTGTTGCTGGACGCGGTGCAGCATGGCGCGTCGGTGGGCTTTATGGCCGACTTCGATGAGGCCCAGGCCCGCGAGTATCTGACCGGCGTGCAAGCCGGTATCGAAGACGCCAGCCTGCTGTTGTGGGTGGTGGTACGTGAAGAACGGGTAGTCGCCAGTGTACAACTGGCGCTGTGCCAAAAGGCCAATGGCCTCAACCGCGCCGAAGTGCAAAAGTTGCTGGTGCACAGCAGCGCCCGCCGCCATGGCCTGGGCCAGCAATTGATGCACAGCCTGGAGCTCGCCGCACGCCAGCACAAGCGCGGCCTGCTGTATCTGGACACCGAGGCCGGCTCCGGCGCCGAAGCCTTCTATCAGTCGCTGCGCTACATCAAGATCGGTGAGCTGCCCGATTACTGCCAAAGCCCGGACGGGCGCTACAGCCCGACCGCCATCTACTACAAGACCCTGGGGCAACCGGCATGATTCCTGGTGAATATCAGATCCAGCCTGGCGAGATCGAACTGAATGTCGGCCGCCGCACCGTCACCTTGAGCGTGGCCAATAGCGGCGACCGGCCGATTCAGGTGGGCTCGCATTACCATTTTTTCGAGACCAATGACGCGCTGGAATTTGACCGTTCAGCGAGCCGCGGTATGCGCCTGAATATTCCGGCAGGCACGGCGGTTCGGTTTGAGCCGGGGCAGCGTCGGGAGGTGGAGTTAGTCGATTTGAGCGGCGGGCGCCGGGTGTTCGGGTTTGCCGGTCGAATTATGGGCGACCTCTAGGGCCTCATCGCAGGCAAGCCGGCTCCCACCTTTTGACAGTGTTCACAAATCAAAATGTGGGAGCGGGCTTGCCCGCGATAGCGATCTCACATTCAACACAATTAATCAGGGCAACCACATGAAAATCAGCCGCCAAGCCTACGCCGACATGTATGGCCCCACCGTCGGCGACAAGGTCCGCCTGGCCGACACCGAGCTGTTTGTCGAAGTCGAACAGGACTTCACCGTCTATGGCGAAGAAGTCAAATTCGGCGGCGGCAAGGTGATCCGTGACGGCCAGGGCCAGAGCCAGTTGCTCGCCCATGAGGTAGTGGACACCCTGATCACCAATGCGCTGATCATTGACCACTGGGGCATCGTCAAGGCTGACGTTGGCTTGAAGAACGGTCGCATCCATGCCATCGGCAAGGCCGGCAACCCGGATATCCAGCCCGGCGTGACCATGGCCATTGGCGCCAGCACCGAAGTGATCGCCGGTGAAGGCATGATCCTCACCGCCGGCGGCATCGACTCCCATGTGCACTTCATCTGCCCGCAGCAGATCGAAGAAGCACTGACCAGCGGCGTCACCACCATGATCGGTGGCGGCACCGGGCCGGCCACCGGTACCAATGCCACCACCTGCACTTCAGGCCCCTGGCACCTGGCGCGCATGCTGCAGGCCAGTGATTCGTTCCCGATGAACATCGGCTTTACCGGCAAGGGCAACGCCAGTTTGCCCGAGCCATTGATCGAGCAGGTCAAGGCCGGTGCCATCGGTTTGAAGCTGCATGAAGACTGGGGTACCACGCCTGCCAGCATTGATAACTGCCTGAGCGTCGCCGACCAGTACGATGTGCAGGTGGCGATCCACAGCGACACCCTCAACGAGTCGGGCTTCGTCGAAACCACCCTCGCCGCGCTCAAGGGCCGCACCATTCACACTTACCACACTGAAGGTGCCGGTGGCGGCCACGCACCTGACATCATCAAGGCGTGCGGTTACCCGAACGTGCTGCCCAGTTCTACCAACCCGACGCGGCCATTCACCCGCAACACCATCGACGAGCACTTGGACATGCTGATGGTGTGTCATCACCTGGACCCGAGCATCGCCGAAGACGTGGCCTTCGCCGAGAGCCGCATCCGCCGCGAGACCATCGCCGCCGAAGACATCCTGCATGACCTCGGCGCGTTCTCGATGATCAGTTCAGACAGCCAGGCCATGGGCCGTGTCGGCGAGGTGATCACGCGCACCTGGCAGACCGCCGACAAGATGAAAAAACAGCGCGGCCCACTGCCGGGTGACGGCCCCGGCAACGACAACTTCCGCGCCAAGCGCTACATCGCCAAGTACACCATCAACCCGGCGATCACCCACGGCGTGAGCCATATCGTCGGTTCCGTCGAAGTCGGCAAATGGGCGGACCTGGTGTTGTGGCGCCCGGCGTTTTTCGGTATCAAGCCGACCCTGATCCTCAAGGGCGGCGCGATTGCATCGAGCCTGATGGGCGATGCCAACGCCTCGATTCCCACACCGCAACCAGTGCATTACCGCCCGATGTTCGCCAGCTTCGGCAGCTCGCTGCACGCCACCAGCCTGACGTTTATCAGCCAGGCGGCACAGGACGCCGGCCTGCCCGAGGCCCTGGGATTGAAGAAGCAGATTGCAGTGGTCAAGGGCTGCCGCGATGTGCAGAAAAGCGACCTGATCCACAACTATTACCTGCCGGATATCGAGGTTGATCCGCAGACCTATCAGGTCAAGGCCGATGGCGTACTGCTGTGGTGTGAACCGGCTGAAGTCCTGCCGATGGCCCAGCGATATTTCCTGTTCTAGCTCAAACTCATGTGGCGAGGGAGCTTGCTCTCTCGCCACAGGACCTTAGAACTGCTCGCGTGGGTTAAAAGCGGCTTTTTGCGCCAGCTCCTGCCACAACGCTTTCACATCCTCATTGCCCGCAGGGGGCATGACCGCCTTCAACTGGATGAACAGGTAGCCACGTTGCCCGGCCTTGTTCAGCAAGCCATGGCCCTTGGCGCGCATACGCTGGCCATTCTGGCTGCCGGCAGGCACCTTGAGGTTGATCTTGCCGGTCAGGGTCGGCACTGCCACTTCCGCACCCAAGGCCAACTCCCACGGGGCCAGCGGCAGGTTGATGACCAGGTTCTCGCCATCGACCTCGAACTTGGGGTGCGGCGCAAACTTGATGATCAGGTACAGGTCGCCATTGGCGCCACCGCCAATGCCTGGCGCGCCCTGGGCCTTGAGACGGATGCGCTCGCCGTCGGCTACACCGGCGGGGATCTTCACATTCAGGCTCTTGACGCTATTGCTGACATGCCGGCCAGAGGCGTCGTATTGCGGCACCTGAAAGCTGATCTGCTTGGACTCGGCCGACAGGGTTTCCTCAAGGGAGACCGACAGCTGCATCTCCACATCCTGGCCCTTGCGCCCGGTAGGACGACGTTGACCACCACCGAAAGCATCGCCGCGCGAGCCAAAGATCGAGCTGAAAAAGTCCGAGAAATCGCCCGCGTCCTGGCCACCGCCAAAGCCGCCACGGCTCTGCCAGCCCGGCGGGCCCTGGAACGGCTGGCCATGCTGGCCGTATTTGCGCAATTCGTCGTACTCGGCTCGCTTATCGGCACTTTTAAGCGCTTCATAGGCTTCGGACGCGTCCTTGAATTTCTCTTCGGCGTCTTTTTCCTTGCTCACATCGGGGTGATATTTGCGCGCGAGCTTGCGATAGGCAGCCTTGATTTCCTTGTCATCGGCCGTCGGCTCGACACCCAGAATCTTGTAGTAATCTTTGAAATCCATCGACGGTTCACCATCCTTTATCGAGATCGCACTGCCCGGGGCGCAACGTGCGCTGGTTTGCACCTGGTGAGGGTTGCGGCCTGGGGGTACGTCAAAGTGTTATCGGCATCAGCCGTATGCAACAGATGTGGGGGCAAATCCCGTACTTTCAAGCACGATTTAACGGATGGTTGGCCTACGCAAGCGCTTGCGACTGGCATACACTGCGCGGCCGTTTTTAAACCGGAACCCGATAGACATGAAAAACCCATCCCCAGCCCGTGCCTGCGGCATTGACTTCGGCACGTCCAACTCCACCGTCGGCTGGATCCGCCCCGGCATGGAAACGCTGATCGCGCTGGAGGACGACAAAATCACCCTGCCGTCGGTGGTCTTCTTCAACTTTGAGGAGCGCCGCCCGGTGTACGGTCGCTTGGCGCTGCACGAATACCTGGAGAACTACGAAGGCCGCTTGATGCGCTCGCTCAAGAGCCTGCTGGGTTCCAAGCTGATCAAGCACGACACCAGCGTGCTTGGCACTGCAATGCCTTTTACCGACCTGCTGGCGCTGTTTATCGGCCAACTCAAGAGCCGCGCCGAAGCCAACGCGGGGCGTGAGTTCGAAGAAGTGGTATTGGGCCGCCCGGTATTCTTCGTCGATGACGACCCGATGGCCGACCAGGAAGCCGAGAACACCCTGGTGGACGTGGCGCGCAAGATCGGCTTCAAGGACATCTCGTTCCAGTACGAACCGATTGCGGCGGCGTTCGACTACGAGTCCACCATTGAAAAAGAGGAGCTGGTGCTGATCGTCGACATCGGCGGTGGTACCTCCGACTTCTCCCTGGTGCGCCTGTCGCCGGACCGCCGTCACAACGACAACCGCCAGAGCGACATCCTCGCCACCGGTGGCGTGCACATCGGCGGAACCGATTTCGATAAGCAACTCTCGCTGGCCGGCATGATGCCGCTGTTCGGCTACGGCAGCCGCATGAAGAGCGGCGCCTACATGCCTACCAGCCACCACATGAACCTGGCGACCTGGCACACCATCAACACGGTGTACTCGCAAAAGTCCCAGCTGGCCCTGGGCAGCATGCGCTACGACATCGAAGACACCGGCGGCATCGACCGCCTGTTCAAGCTGATCGAACAGCGCGCCGGGCACTGGCTGGCGATGGAAGTGGAAGAAACCAAGATCCAGCTGACGCAGGCAGACAGCCGCCATGTGCCACTGGATCGTATCGAAGCCGGCCTGAGCGTGGACCTGAGCCGGGCGCTGTTCGAGTCCTCCATCGACAACCTGCTTGAACGCGTGCGCGGCAGTGTCACGCAATTGCTCAATGACGCCTCGGTGAGCGTGGCCCAGGTGGACACGGTGTTCTTCACCGGTGGTTCCAGCGGCATCCCCGCGTTGCGCCACAGTATCTCGGCGATGCTGCCGAATGCGCGGCATGTGGAAGGCAATATCTTCGGCAGTATCGGCAGCGGTTTGGCGATTGAGGCCAGCAAGCGTTATGGGTCTTAAGCGGTAAGTTTTCAGCTGCAAGCGGCAAGTAAAAGCCAATCTGCTTCCGCTTGCAGCTTGCAGCTTGTAACTCGCATCTGCGCCTAAACCATCCCACCCAACTTCAGCTCACTCTTCAGATACGCATAGTAAATCGGCCCTGCCACCACCCCCGGCAAACCGAATGCGGCTTCAAACACCAGCATCGCCAGCAGTAACTCCCACGACTTGGCACTGATCTGCCCGCCGACGATGCGCGCGTTGAGGAAGTACTCGACCTTGTGGATCACGATCAAATACCCCAGCGCCGCTACCGCCACCCAGATCGACAGCGACAGCGCGACGATGGTGATCAGGGTGTTGGACATCAGGTTGCCGATCACCGGCAGCAAGCCGAGCAGGAAGGTCAGCACGATCAGGGTTTTGGTCAGCGGCAGGTGGATGCCGCACAGCGGCAGCACCACGGCGAGAAACACGGCGGTGAAAGCCGTGTTGAGCGCGGCGATTTTGATCTGGGCGAAGACGATGTTGCGAAACGCCTGAACCAGCAGGTGCAAACGGTCGAACAGCGCGGCGGCCAGGGGTTTGCGTTTGGTCAGGTCGGGCACCCGTTGCAGGGCGATGATGGCGCCGAGCACCATGCCGATCAGCAAGGTGACGAACATATGGGCGGCGTCTTTGCCGACCAGTTGCAGTTCGCTCAAGTGCTTGCTCATCCAGTCGCCGATGGCCACGCGAAACTCGGCGGCGCTGGCGGGCAGGTAGGCGTCGATGAACGGCGGTAACTGGCCGCGTGCGCGGTCGACCACGCCCATGAATTTATCCAGGGAAGCCCCGGGGTTTTCAGCTTCGTGGAGCAGGAAGCTGATGGCGCCGGCGAAGATCAAGGTGAGTACGCTGACGATCAGGGTGCCGAGCAAGGCCACCGCCAGCCAACGGGCGCGCCGGCCTTCGATCAGTCGTTGCAGTTGGGGGGTGAGCATGTTGACCAGTTCATAGACCAACAGGCCGGCCAGCAGGCTGGGCAGCAACTTCAGCGGCAGCACCAGCAGCAACCCGCCGAAAATGATGATGTAGCTGGCCAGCAACAACACATGACGCTGAGAAAACGTTGGCATACAGCCTCAAAACGAACGGCGTTAAAGGATGGGCAGTCTGCCAGCGTTGCAGGCATCAAGCGAGGGGGGACGACTGTGAATGCGATCAAGTGCGGGAGGGGGCTTGCTCCCGATTACGGAGGATCAGCCAATGAATCGATTGACTGACACGGCGCTATCGGGAGCAAGCCCCCTCCCACATTTGATCTGCAGCGCCTGCGAAATCGTGATTAACCTTTGAGGCAGGTGCTCATGAATGTTTTACGCGCATCGCCGGTCAACGCTTTGGTTTTAGCCGACGCATTGCAGTCCTTCATCTTCTGCTGCTGCGGCGTCAGGGTCTTGGCATCGTTGGCGGCAGGCGCCGACAGGCAGGTCTTCATGAAGGCCTTGCGGTCATCGCCCTTGAGGGTCTTGGTGGTGGCTTCGGCATTACAGGTGGTCATTTTGTTCTGCTGGGCAGTGGCGGCAAAACCTTGTGAACACAGCAGCAGGCCCATCATCAACAACGGAATACGCAGCATCTTCATGGAGTTTTCTCCCTGTTACCGTGCCGACGGGCACGGCCTACAGCGCAGTGTAGTCAAAAGCTGTTACAACTTCACCGGCCACGAATATTCGTCCGTCGGTAGTGCTCCGGGGTGCAACCAGCATGGCGTTGGAACATGGCGATAAATGCCGAGGCGGTGCTGTAGCCCAAATCAAACGCCACGTGCTGCACGCTGCGATCACTGTCCAGGGCTTCGATGGCCGCCAGGTAGCGCAGGCGCTGGCGCCATTCACCAAAACTCATACCCAGCTCGCGCACAAACTGACGCGCCAGGGTGCGTTCGCTCACATGTACCTGCTCAGCCCATTGCCCGAGCGGGCGATTGTCGGCGGGCTGCGCCTGCATACCTTCCAGCACCCCCAGCAGCCCGGGGTGGCGGGCGTAGGGCAGGAAGCCATCATGGATCGGCGCCTGCTTGAGTTGGTCCACCAGCACCTGGGCCAGGCGGATATCCGCGTCCGATTGCGGGATATTCACGTCGCGCTGGGCGAAATCGCTGAGGATGGCCTTGAGAATATCGCTGATCGTCAGCGTGCACGGCGCTTGCGGCAGCTGCTCGCAGAGCGTCGGCGCCAAGCCCACCGAACGATAGACAATCGCCTGGGCGTTGTAGGAGCTGTGTTCGGTGTTGGGCGGGATCCACACCGCGTACTGCGGCGGCGACATAAAACGGCTGCCAGCCACCTCCATGCGCATCACGCCGTTGGCTGAATAGTCCAACGACCCCCAGCTGTGCCGGTGCGGTGTGCACTCGGTATCGGGTGCGAAATCGGAATAGCGAAAGTACACAGGGCTCGGCAGGCGGGGGAAATCCGCCAGGCGTACGGTATGTCGGGGCATGTTGTCTGGATTCAGAGGTCGGTTGTCTGGATCGCAGTATAGGCTTCGATCCAGACAGGGGATAATCGCGCCTCGTCAATACACTGGGTTTCTTTCGATGCAATACGCGTATCCGCTGCTGGCCATCTTTATCTGGGCCGGCAACACCGTGGTCAACAAATTGGCCGTGGGCTCGATTTTCCCGGCTGAAATCGGCTTTTACCGCTGGCTGTTCGCAGCACTGCTGTTCACCCCGTTCATGCTCAAGCCGGTCGTTGCCAACTGGGCGCTTATCCGCCCCAACCTGGGCAAGATCTTCATCCTCGGCGTGCTGGGCATGGCGGTGTATCAAAGCCTGGCCTATTACGCCGCCACGCTGACCAGCGCCACCAACATGGGCATCATCCTCTCGCTGATGCCGCTGATGGCGTTGACCGCCGCGATTATCAGCCTGGGGCAACGCCTGACCTTAGGCGCGCTGACCGGCGCGGTGCTGTCGTTCGCCGGTGTTGTGGTGGTGGTATCGTCCGGCAGCCTGGGCGCGCTGTTGCAACACGGGGTCAACCTGGGTGACGGCATGATGCTGGTGGCGACGCTGGCTTATGCGGTCTACAGCACCCTGCTGAAAAAATGGCAACTGCGCCTGCCGCCGTTGGTGCTGCTGTATTTGCAGGTGCTGGTGGCGGTGGTGGTGGTGCTGCCGCTGTACCTGTTCTCGGCCAAGGCCGGTTTGGGCTGGACGAATATTCCGCTGGTGCTGTACGCCTGCCTGCTGGCTTCAATGCTGGCGCCGTTGGCGTGGATGCACTCGGTGAAGACCCTGGGGCCAAGCCGTACCACGCTGTTTTTCAACCTGCTGCCGTTGATTACCGCACTGATCGCAGCAGTGGTGTTGAAGGAAGAGTTGGCGCTGTATCACCTGGTGGGTGGCTTGCTGACCCTGGGTGGAGTGATCCTGTCGGAGCGCTGGACCACACCGGTCAGACGTGCTCATGACACATCCTGTTAAATCCGATAAAACTTTTCGCCTGGCCCGGGACTCACAACCTATAGCGATCACGCCGGCAGAGCGTGGCGTACAACCGGACTAGCCCCAGGAGATTGAAATGACTGAAGCACACTTGACTGACATTGCGACCCTGCGCAGCCGCGCCCGCCAGAATGTCGAAAACGGTGCCGTGACCGAAGGCTACGACGCCGACCGTCAGGAAATCATCCGCCTGCTCAACGAGTCGCTGGCCACTGAGCTGGTTTGCGTGTTGCGCTACAAGCGTCACTACTTCATGGCCAACGGCCTGAAAGCCAGCGTGGCTGCCGATGAGTTCCTTGAACACGCCACCCAGGAAGCCGAGCACGCCGACAAACTGGCCGAGCGTATCGTGCAACTGGGCGGCGAGCCGGAGTTCAACCCCGACCTGCTGTCGAAGAACTCCCACGCTCAATATGTGGCAGGCAACTCGCTCAAAGAGATGGTCTACGAAGACCTGGTAGCCGAGCGCATCGCGGTGGACAGCTACCGTGAAATCATCCAGTACATCGGCGATAAAGACCCGACTACCCGTCGCATCTTCGAAGACATCCTGGCCCAGGAAGAAGAGCACGCCGATGATATGGCGGATATTCTGCAGGACCTCTGACAGGTCGCAGTTCAAACCCCAGGTGCAAGCCGAGCGCTTCCACCTGGGGTTTTATTCTGTCTATATGCCCACCACCGACCTGTCAGGTTTGACAGTAGATTTTCCAGCGCACCAGCGCTAATTAATACTTCCAACGTTCGCTGACAACACTGTCAGCCGAATGAAAAGGGAGTAACCGCCCATGAAAAATACTTACCTCTTTGCAACGGCGATGGCCACGCTGCTGATCAGTCATGGCGCCTTGGGCCTGGATGCGAACGAGGAGATAACCCCCAGCAGCAAGGGTTACCAATATTTAGTCTACGCGGTGACCTGGCAGCCCAGTTTCTGCAAGCTCAAGCCGAAAACGTCGGGCTGCGATAAACCGCCGCAAAAGTTTCTGACCCATGGCATCTGGCCCTATAACAACAGCATCGGGCAAAAAACCAATCGTCATCCGGCCAATTGCAATACCGCGCCCAGCTGTAAATCATCCACAGAGTGCGATATCAGCGAGGACAAACTCAACCAAATTTCCGACACCCGCGCAATTGCCGGGCTAGTAACCGCCTCCCCGCAAGAAATGTTCAGATACGAGTGGAAGAAACACGGGACCTGCTCCAATCAAACTGAGACGGACTATTTCAATGACATTGTCAGACTGCGAAAAGCAGTGATGTACCTCGAGCCAATGTTTAATACCTGGATAGGTCGTAGCGTGAAGTTCGATCAACTCAAAAATGCATTCCCGACCCATGCATCTTTCCGCTGTTTTACCCTGGACGGTAAGCAGTACTTGCATGAAGTGTTCTACTCGATCTATCCGGACGGCACCCCCTATAAAGGCGATCCGTCCCTCCAGATCGGTATTCCCTGCGCGCCCGGGGAAACGCTTATCCCCAGTGGCAGTTAACCTTTCACCGTCTTGGGTGCCTTGCCTTCCTTCATCTGCTGCAGCAACGGTGCGCACTCATTGGGCTCTCCGCCACTTGGAGCGACCAAGGCGAGCAAGCCGGCGGCTGGCCCGGCGATAACGCCCAGGGCGACCATGCCTGCACCACGTAGCGCCAGCGGAATGGCTTTCACGCCAGCATTGGGCTTGATAAACGGCCCATTGACGTACAGCGGCGAGCGCAGCGAAAACAAGCGAAAGCCCTTGGACTCCGGCGTGATGGTCAGGTCCAACTGCTCCGTGGCCATGTTCGCGGTGCCGTCGATGTAGATGATGGCGTTCTCGGTATCGAACACAAACAACCGCGTGGTCGCCAGGCCCGTCTTGATGCCGAAGTCCGCCGCTGCGCAGTTGATCTTCACTTCCTCGTCGCCGAACAGGCGCCCCACGACGTAGTTGCCCACGTTGAGCCCGGCGATTTCCATCAGGCTGCGGCTGATGGCGCCATCGTTGATCAGCATCTTCAGGTCGCCGTTGGAGGTTCCCAGCAGTGCCGCCACCGAGTTGCCGCGCCCGGAAATATCGGCATCGCCGTTGAGTTCGCCGAAGCTGGTTTTCATCGGCTCAAAGGTCGGGAACAGTTGCTTGAGCTTGAAGTTGCGTGCCGTCAGCTTGGCGCTGCCTTCCATCGGCGTAATGCGGCCATTCAAGCGAATCTGCGCATCGAGCTTGCCGCCGGCCACGCCGAAACGCAGGGGTTCGAGGCTCAGTTGGCCGTCGTTGAGCACCAGGTGCGTATACAGATCGGTGAAGGGCAAGTCGGCGCTGTGCACGATACGCTTGCCGGTGAATTCCACGTCGGCATCCATCTCGCGCCAGCGCTCGGTGCGGAACTCTTCAACCGGCAGCACTTTGGTCGCCGGTTGTTTGCTTTCACCGCCACGAGCTTTTTGCTCGGCGTTGGAATCCGCGCCAATCAGAGGAGCCAGGTCATCCATCAGCAGTTGGTTGGACACCAGCGCGCCGCTGAGCTTGGGCCGTGGCTGGCTGGCGACATAGGCCAGGTCGCCATGGATGTCGCTGTTGCCGATCTTGCCGTTGAAGTTCTCGTAGCGGAATGAGGCGCCGCTGGTTTCATGCAGCTTGGCGATCAAATGGCCGTCGGTTGAATAGGCCGGCGAATCCGGCAAGGTCACACCAGTCAACGGGTAAAGGTTACCCAGGCTGCTGCCCGAGAGTTTCAGGCGCAGGTCCAGGGCACCGAGGTTAAGCGGGTCGGTCAAGGTGCCGGCCAGGGCGATGCTGGTGTCGGCGACTTTCACCTGGGCTTGCAGCGGGAACGGCTTGGCCGCGTCCTGCAAGGCCAGCAGACCGCCGATCTTGCCGGTGCCGGCGAGCTTCTGGCCGTGATATTGGCCTTTGACCTTGAGGCCGAACGCGTAGTCCTGAGGCGCCGAGCCTTTTTCCAGCGCCTTCTTGGCATCGGCGTCCCCGACAATTTCACCAAACGGGATGGGTTTGCCCAAGGGGTCGATGATCACATCCAACTGAGTCTTGAGGGTTTGATCGTCGAGGGTCACATGGCCCTTGTCAAAGCCGATGGCGCCGATATCCACCACCCAGTTGGAGGGCTCGGCGTCGGGGTCCTTGGGATCGAACTTGAACGTCCAGTTGGCGCGGCCGTCGGCCAGGCGCTGCAACTGGGCACTGGGTTCGGTGAGGTCAATGCGCGGGATCACCACGCGCTGCACCAGCAAAGCCAGGGGTGAAATACGCAGCTCGACCTTCTTGAGCGTGACCATCTGCGGTTGTTTCGACCAATCCGGGTTGCCCAGGGTCAGGTCTTCGGCGATCACATGGGGCCACGGCACCCAGGCACGCCAGCCGCCCTCATCGGGCTCGCGCTGCCACACCACCGCGAGGTTGCCGTTGATGGCGAACGGGCGATGCAGTTCTTCGGATACCTTGGCGTTGAGCGGCGGCTTGATGCGGTTCCAGTCGAAGAACACCAGCACAAGTACCGCTATGGCAATTAACAGAACGAAGCTGGCGCAGCTCCAAGCGACGATTTTACGAGTGCGCGTCATTGCACAGGGCTCCTGAATACGACTGGCTGGGCAACAGCCTTTGACACAGCTTATAGAACTACGACTGGCAAAGTGCCGGAGGGTTTAACCCAACGGCGGATTTAGCCGAAAAAAACGATTTTCCTGATCAAGCAGACAGATTTCATCATCGACAGCGCACCATTGTTACCCAGGTTCGTGTCGAAAATACCCACTGCGGTGCAAAACCGCGTGCTTGAGAGGCTCGATCTAGAGCCTTTGCAGGGAACAATCAATTCTGTTGATTATTACCATTGTGTTTATGAACTTTTATATCGACTTATCAAGAGTAGCATTAGCCCTGTACCCACTTTATCGCCCTCCCAAGGAGCAACCATCATGAAACGCCAATTACTCGCTACCGTCCTGTTATCTGTCCTGGCTTCCAGCGCTTTCGCCCTGCCAGCCGCCGAACAGGCCACTCCACAGAACAAAGCTCAAGCCATGCAGACTAGCCAAACCGTGGCGCGTAGCGGTTCGCAAGAAGACGAAAACCGTGACTACGCCAAAGGTGCTGTCGCTGAAAATGGCTACAATCGCCTGCAAGAGAAAGGTCTGGTAGAAGGCGGTGCTGAACAAGCCAACAAACGCGCCTACACCGAAGGCGTTGCTGAAGGTGGTGCCGACCGTCTGCAAGAACTGCATCAAGCACAGAGCTAAGCCCGTGGTGGCCCAGAAAAAAGCCCGATCAGCCGATCGGGCTTTTGCTTTTATATAGACCGCGTCACGCCTCGCCCCCGCCAAGTTCGACGCCGGCAAAGCGCTTTTGCTAGAGTGCGTCGCTGTACTTGCCGACAAAGCCCATCCGCTCATGCTGCCCCGCGCCGAACAGAAGCAACAGACACGCCTTGCCTTGATGGACGCAGCCCGCCATCTGATGGAGTGTGGCCGTGGGTTTGGCAGCCTGAGCCTGCGCGAAGTGGCCAAGACAGCGGGTATAGTGCCAACTGGTTTCTATCGCCATTTTGCCGACATGGACCAGCTTGGGCTGGTATTGGTCAGCGAAGTCGGCCAGACCTTCCGCGCCACGATCCGCCTGGTGCGCCACAACGAATTCGTGATGGGGGGCATTATCGATGCCTCTGTGCGGATCTTTCTCGACGTAGTTTCGGCCAACCGTTCGCAATTCCTGTTTTTGGCCCGCGAACAGTACGGCGGCTGCCTGGCCGTGCGCCAAGCCATCGGCGCCCTGCGCGAGGACATCACCCGCGACCTGGCCGCCGACCTGACGTTGATGCCAAAATTGCAGCATCTGGATGCAGAAGGTTTACATGTGATGGCCGACCTGATCGTCAAAAGCGTGTTTGCCACCCTGCCCGATATCATCGACCCACCGGCCCATGCCCTGCCGGCCCACCTCACGCCCCAGGCGAAAATCACCCAGCAACTGCGCTTTATCTTTATCGGCCTCAAGCACTGGCAAGGGCTGGGCAGTACCGAGTAATCCCTCAGCCAGCCTTGTGAAAACGCTTGGCCGTTGTGTAGTTCTTGCTCCAGTACTTATTGCTCAACGAATCGATACGCACATGCTTGCCGGTACGCGGTGAATGGATGAACTTGCCTTCGCCGATATACAGCCCGACGTGACTCACCTGCCCTCGCCCGTTGCCTTTGAAAAATACGGCATCGCCCGGTTTTAACGCTTTTCGCTTGATGGTTGCAGCGGTTGAACGGTGCATCGCCGCAGTGGTGCGCGGCAGCTGAATGTTGGCTTCGGTCTTGAACAGATAGACCAGGAAACTGCTGCAATCAAACCCCTGCTCGGCAGACGTACCGCCCCACTTGTAGGGAGTGCCGAGCAGTTGATGGGCGCGGTCGATCACATCGTCGACCGAAGACGCCGCATGGCTTGAAGCGAAAGTCGGCGGCTGTTGAAGATTGGCCGAGGCTGACGAGATAACACACGACAGGCCGACAATGACTGAACAAATAAATGACTTGAACATGATGAACATCGCGGTGAATTAAACACGGCGCGAATCTTAAAGAACCATCACGTAAGCCCACGAAGGCCGATTCTCGGGTCTTTGTAGGATAAATCCTTAAAAACGCAACGGATAATTGGATGAAAGAAATTTCATGCAGCACCAGGCTTCTTTCAGGGAAAACGCCCTTTTCCAGTGCTATAACCGCTCATGTGCACCAAATTTGAACGCTCTATACAACCCGTGGATGCCCTATCCATGCGCAACCACCTGCACTGACAGGAAACTCCTACGCCAATAGCAGGTTGGCAAGCCCCTTGCTCTAGCACTGCTATCGCTCATAGCTGGAAGCCTACCGATGCTGGTGATCCACCGCCGAATCGCCCCCCAAGCCCTCTGGGCCGCTGAGTTGCTGCTGAACTTCGAAGCCCGCAGCAAAAGCCGCCTGCGCTGTTTCAGTGCCGACGGTGAAGACGTCGGCCTGTTTTTGGAGCGTGGACAGCCGCCCTTGCACGATGGCGAGTTCCTACAAGCTGAAGACGGACGTGTCGTACGCGTTTGCGCCCGCCCTGAACAACTGCTGCACGTCACTTGCCGCAACGCCTTTGAACTGACCCGCGCTGCCTATCACCTGGGTAACCGCCATGTGGCCCTGCAAGTCGGCGACGGCTGGCTGCGCCTGCTCGACGACTACGTGCTCAAGGCGATGCTGGAACAGTTGGGCGCCGACACGCAAACCATCGAGGCGCCGTTCCAGCCGGAACATGGCGCCTACGGCGGCGGCCATCATCATTCGCGCCATGGCGACGAAGACTTCAACTACCCGCCCAAGCTGCACCAGTTCGGCGTACGTCTATGAACCCAGCCTGGGCGCTGTTGCGCCTGGCCAGTCCGCAGTTGCCGATTGGCGGCTACAGCTATTCCCAGGGCCTGGAAATGGCTGTGGACAACGGCCGCGTACAGGATGCCGCGAGCGCAGGGCGCTGGATCAGCGATCAGTTGCTGCTCAACCTTGCGCGCTTCGAAGCGCCGCTGTTGCTCGGCCATTGCCGCGCTGCCGCTGAACAGGACTGGCCTGGGCTGGCGCAATTGTGCGAAGAACACCGCGCCAGCCGTGAGACCCGCGAGCTGTATCAGGAGAGCCGGCAAATGGGTTACTCCCTGCAGCAACTGCTCAATGGCTTACCGGAACTGGACAGCACCGCCCGTGAGTTCCTTGCACAACGCGGCGAACCGCACCTGGCTCTTGGCTGGGCCCTGGCCGCCCGCGCCTGGCACATCAGCCCCGACGATGCCCTCGCCGCGTGGCTGTGGAGCTGGCTGGAGAACCAATTGGCCGTGCTGATGAAAACCCTGCCACTGGGCCAGCAAGCCGCGCAACGCCTGACCAGCGAACTGCTGCCCTTGCTACAGCAAGCCCAGCAGGACGCCGAGCGCATTGACCCTGCGCGGTTGGGCAGCGCCGCCTTTGGCCTGTCCCTGGCGTGCATGGCCCACGAACGCCAGTACAGCCGCCTGTTTCGTTCCTGAACGTTTTTTATTGTGGAGAAGCACATGAACACACAACCCCTGCGCGTCGGAATCGGCGGCCCGGTGGGCTCCGGCAAGACCGCCCTGACCCTGGCCCTGTGCCTGGCGCTGCGTGATCGCTATAACCTGGCGGTGGTCACCAACGACATCTATACCCGCGAAGACGCCGACTTTCTGGTACGTAACAAGGCACTGGCGCCGGAGCGCATCATCGGCGTGGAGACCGGCGGCTGCCCGCACACGGCGATTCGCGAAGATGCTTCGATCAACCTTGAGGCCGTGGACCAGCTCAACCGCCGCTTTCCCGGCCTGGACCTGATCCTGGTGGAGTCCGGCGGCGACAACCTGTCAGCCACCTTCAGCCCGGAACTCTCAGACCTGACCATTTATGTGATCGATGTGTCCGCTGGTGACAAGCTGCCACGCAAAGGCGGGCCCGGTATTTGCAAATCCGACTTGCTGGTGATCAACAAGATCGACCTGGCCCCGCTGGTGGGCGCCTCGCTGGAGTTGATGAACAGCGACACCCAGCGGATGCGCAACGGCAAACCCTTTGTGTTCAGCAACCAGAAAACCGGAGTCGGCCTGGACGACATCGTCGCCTTCATCGAACGCCAGGGCTTGCTGACCGCCGCCTGATCAACCCATAAGGAACCTGTCCATGAGCCTCAACAAACTCTTCGCCGCTGCCGCGCTGCTGCTGGCCCCTGCCCTGGCCTTCGCGCACCCTGGCCACGGCGACAATGGCCTGGTGGCCGGCATCAGCCATCCCTTGGGCGGCCTCGATCACTTGCTGGCCATGGTTGCGGTCGGCCTGTGGGCGGCCCAACAGAAAGGCGTCGCGCGCTGGGCACTGCCATGCACCTTCGTCGGCACCATGCTGATCGGCGGGGTGTTGGGTTTTGAAGGGCTGCAATTGCCGGCGCTGGAAAGCGGGATTGCCGCTTCGGTGCTCGCCCTGGGCCTGGCCGTGGCACTGGCGGTGCGGCCGCCGCTGTTCATGGCGGTGGGTGCCACGGCATTGTTTGCGTTGTTTCACGGCGTGGCCCATGGCCTTGAACTGCCGGACATGACCAGCCCTTGGGCGTATGCCATTGGGTTTGTGGGTGCGACCGCGGCGTTGCATGCCGCCGGTTATGCAGTGGTGCGCTTTTTGCCAGCGGCTGCAGCACCCTTGGTGCGGGTGGCCGGGGCGGCTTCGGCAGCGACTGGGGTGTGGTTGTTGGCGGGCTGATCGTCAGCGACTGCAAGGACCTCATCGCAGGCAAGCCAGCTCCCACATTTGAGAGGGTTCACACTTCAAAAATGTGGGAGCGGGCTTGCCCGCGATAGTGCCAGTACAAACACCACCGATCCCAAGCCTGCTACCATGCGCGGCAAACACCCCTGCCGTGACGACGCCAGCCAATGCCCATCGCTTCCCCCTCTTCCCTGACGCCTGTGCTCACGCACTTCCATGACCTGATCGTGCCCCTCTGGCAAGGTCCGGGTTGGAATGCCGACCTCGCACTGCCCTTTGAGGCACTGGATGCCGATCATCAACCATTGCCCCCACAACGCTATCGCGCCATGGCGTGCGCCCGGCAGCTGTACCTGTTCGCCAGCCTGATCGGCGAGCCAGGTGCGGCCTTTGCCGATGAACGGGCGGCGGCGCTGTTCCGCTCCCTGCAGCGGCACTTCCATGATGCCGAGCACGGCGGCTGGTTCTACAGCATCGACCCGGCCGGCCAACCGCTGGACAAGCGCAAGGACCTCTACACCCACGCGTTCATCATCTTTGCCTGTGCCCATTACTGGGCCAAGGTGCGTGAACCCTTGGTGGAGTCAGTGCTCAACGCCGCACTGGAAGTTGTGGCTCAACGCTTTGCCACAGGCGATGGCTTGTATGAGGCCGTACTTGAGCGCAACTGGGCCTCGCTGAAATCCGGCCCGTTGCAAAACCCGCTGATGCACTTGGCCGAGGGCTTCCTCGCCACCCTCGCGGTACGCGAGGACGCGCAGGTACAAGCGGCACTGCTGGCACTGGCGACGGCCATGCAGCAACGCTTCATCGACCGCGAGCACGGCGTGATGCTGGAGAAACCGCTGGGCGCTGTGGATAACTGGTTTGAGCCAGGGCACCAGTTCGAATGGTTCTTTTTGCTGGAATCCTCAGAGGTGCTGCGCGGCACGCCGCTGCATGCATCACTGACACGGGCGTTTGCCTATGCCGAGCAAAAGGGTGTGGATAAGTTAAGCGGTGCGGTCAGTGGCATGTTGGCACTCGATGGCACGGTGCGCGACGGCACTCAGCGCATCTGGGCCCAGGCGGAATACCTGCGAGCACTGACCTTGCGTCCCGGCAGCGAGACGGTGCTGCAACGTCAATTGCTGGCGCTGCAACAGCGTTTTCTGCATGCAAAGGGCTGGCATGAATGCCTGGATGCCGACGGTAAGGTGAGCCGGCGGGATATGCCTTCTACCACCCCTTATCATTTGGCGACTTGCTATCAGGGTCTGGTCCAGCATCTGGGCTGACCTGCAAGGCCCCATCGCAGGCAAGCCAGCTCCCACACCTTAATGTGCGAACCCAATCAATGTGGGAGCTGGCTTGCCTGCGATAGCCTCACCTCGGTCTAACAGACGTTATGCAATCCACTTGCGATCGCCCGTAAAACTGATCGTCAACCAACGCGCCGCATCCGGCGTGCCCAGCCCTGTGGATATCTCTTCGCGCAACCTGTCGAGGGTCGCGACCTTATCCACTGGGTAATCGGCCGGCAGCACTACATGAATCTCGATAAACCGCGCCCGCCCGTGCTTCTGCACATAGGACACGTAGTCATCGAAACCATGCCTGGCCTGCGCCGCATCCATCACTTCGCGTACTTTATCGTCCAGGTGATCCGGCGCGATCCCCAGCACTTCACGCAACGCCGGGCGCAGGATCTTGAACGCTGGCGCCAGCATACTCAGGGCCAACAGGATCAAAATCAGCGGGTCGACGTACACCGCCCATTCGCCATAGCCCTGGGACTTGAGCAGCAGTGCGGCAAGGAAGCTGATCAGCAAGCCCACCGACAGCATTGCGTCCACCAGCCAACTGATGTTGTCGAACTGGATCAGCGACGATTTAAGCGTGCGGTTGCGGTAGCGCACATAAAAGAAGTAGGCGAACTCCACGACGGTAAACACCGCCGCATAAATGATCACCAGCCCCAACTCGATCTCGCGCCCGCCGTTGATGATGCCGAACACACCATTGAGGAACGCGTAGATGGCGATCAGCAGCAGGAAACTGCCTTCGATCAACAGCACCATCGGTTCCAGGTGCCAATAGCCGAACTGGAAGCGCTCGTTGCTTTTCTTGGCGATCAGCTTGGCCGTGATCAGCATCAGCACCTTGATGGCGGTGGCGATCAGCGAGAAAAAGCCGTCGAATAAAATGGATTGGGCGCCGGATATGACACCCGTGACAATCCCGGCGATCGCCACGGCGAACATCAGGATGGTCGATTGTTTGAGCAGTGCCTGCTCACCTCGGTTACTCACATTTCCTCCTGTCAAAACCTTTAAACCGCACAGTGCGGAGGGTTTTCAGGAGCGGAGTGTACCTTATGGCCTGTTTTTGGCCGATTTACCGCTATCGGGGCAAGCCCCCTCCCACACTTGATCTGCGAACCCGATCAATGTGGGAGGGGGCTTGCCCCCGATGCAGGCGACGCGGTCTAAGGCCCTATTTGGCCCCCCGCTCAATCGCAAACCCAGCCCAGGTCTGGCTCACAGGCATCAGCTCCAACCGGTTGATATTCACGTGCGCCGGCGTATTCATCACCCAGAAAATCGTGTCGGCAATATCCTGCGGCTGAATCGGCTCGGCACCTGCGTAGGTGGCGTCATAACGCGCCTGGTCACCGCCAAAGCGCACCAGCGAGAACTCGCTCTCGCACAGGCCCGGCTCGATGTTGGTCACACGCACGCCAGTGCCTTGCAGGTCGCAGCGCAGGTTCAACGAGAACTGCTTCACGAACGCCTTGGAGCCGCCATACACATGGCTGCCGGGGTACGGGTAGTTACCGGCGATGGAACCCAGGTTGATGATCCCCGCACCACGGCCATGAGCAATCAGGCGCGGCAGCAGCAGGTTGGTAGTGGTCAGCAGGCCCTTGATATTGGTGTCGACCATGGTTTCCCAGTCGTCGAGGTCGCACTTGGGGGCCGGATCAGTGCCCACGGCCAGGCCAGCGTTGTTGATCAGGCCACGCAGTTTGGCGAACGACGGCGGCAAGTTGGCGATGGCCTCCTCCATGCCTTTGCGATCGCGCACATCCACCACCAGGCCATGCACTTCGGTCTGCCTGGAAAGTTCTTCGACCAAGGCATTCAAGCGCTCGGCACGACGACCGGTGAGCACCAGTTTCCAGCCGGCTTCGGCAAAACGACGGGCACAGGCCTCGCCGAAACCTGAAGTAGCGCCAGTAATGAATAGCGTGTCGGACATGGTGTTCTCCTTGAGTGCATCGGGGAAAAAAGTTGCCAGCAGAATGCCCTTCCGCCGCGGCTGCGGCAACCGCTACGCACGTAACTTCACACGCAACTGTGCGTTTTTTAACCACCCCAAGCAAAGCCTTATAAACCGTGGCCTGCAGCCATATGCGCGCAGGTTATCCACAACTGCGCCCACAGTCTTTGGGGGCAAGTGCAAATCGCTCGAAGCCACTGTGTACAAGGCTTGCAGGCGTTTTTAGAAAGTTTTTTGCTTGACCTTGGCTGGGGCGTATGTAGCCCCTGAAAAATTCGGAAAAACGCAACGATGGCTTCAGGCCAGTCATTCCGGCCCCTGCGGGCGTCTTTCCAGAGTTTAGTCACAGACTTATCCACAGGCTGGATGGACATATTCCGGTCATATACCTGTGTCTTTAAACAGGTTGACAAAGCCGGTAGAGGGTCGAGAAAAAGCCGCCGATCAAAAAACAACCACAACGCTACAGGCCCCGTATTCAAAGGCTTTCAGCCAAGTACACCCACGTTACCCACAGCCGGTTCCACAGTGGATGGGGACAAGTCAAAACTGTGACAAAACAGGGATTTGCGGCGGCTATATGTCGCGCTTTGGAGGTGGGCTGGATTTGTTTTCCACAATTTGGTGGAGGGCTTGTTGACACCGCAAAAACAAATGTGGGAACCGGGCCTTGGGTGGGAGCTGGCTTGCCTGCGATGCAGCCACCTCGGTATGCCAGCTAAACCGAGGTGATGCTATCGCGGGCAAGCCCGGCTCCCACATAAGGCCAGGTTCCCACAGGGGTGATGTGTCTGGACTTGAGGTCAGTGACCGCCCAGGTAGGCGTTGCGCACTTCCTCGTTCACCAGCAGCTCTTTACCGGTGCCCGTCAGGCGAATCTCGCCATTGACCATCACATACGCCCGATCCGACAAGCGCAGCGCATGGTTGGCGTTCTGCTCCACCAGGAAGATGGTCATCCCGGTAGACGCCAGCTCGCGCAGGGTAGAAAAGATCTGCTTCACCACAATCGGCGCCAGTCCCAGGCTTGGCTCGTCGAGCAGCAACAGTTTGGGCCGGCTCATCAGCGCACGAGCGATGGCGAGCATTTGCTGCTCGCCGCCGGACATGGTCATGGCGCGCTGGTTACGCCGCTCCTTGAGCCTGGGGAACAGCTCGAACATGCGTTGCATATCCTCGCTGGCAAACTTGTCGCCAATGGGGATGGTGCCCATCAGCAGGTTTTCCTCGACGGTCATGTCGGGGAACACCCGCCGCCCTTCCGGCGACTGCGCAATGCCGTTGGAGGCGATGTAGTGGGACGACTTGTGGGTAATGTCGACGCCGTTGTACAGAATCTGCCCCGACTCGGCCCGAGGCTGGCCGAAGATCGACATCAGCAGCGTGGACTTTCCCGCGCCGTTGGAGCCGATCAGGCTGACGGTTTCGCCTTCGTTGATGTGCAGCGAGACTTTCTTCAACGCCTGGATCGGGCCGTAGAACACGTCCAGGTCCTTCATTTCGAGGATAGGTGCGCTCATACCAACTCCTCTTCGTCCGCGCCCAGGTAGGCGGCGATCACTTTCGGGTCGTTGCGGATCGCGTCGGGGCCGCCTTCGGCGATCACGTTGCCGTGGTCCAGCACCACAATGTGGTCGGAAATACTCATCACCATGCCCATGTCGTGTTCGATCAGCACCACCGTGAGGTCGTGTTCGTCGCGCAGCAGGCGAATCATCGCGCTGAGGGCTTCGGTTTCCTGAGGGTTGAGGCCCGCTGCCGGTTCGTCCAGGCAGATGATCTGCGGCCGCGTGCACATGGCGCGGGCGATTTCCAGGCGGCGCTGCTGGCCATAGGAGAGCTCGCCAGCCAGGCGGTTGGCGCAGTCCACCAGGTCCACAACCTCCAGCCAGTAGAACGCACAGTCCAGGGCATCACTTTCAGCCTTGCGGTAGCCCTTGGTATTGAGGATGCCCGCGAGCATGTTGCGGTTGACCCACATGTGCTGGGCCACCAGCAGGTTTTCCAGCACCGACATTTCCTTGAACAGGCGAATGTTCTGGAAGGTCCGTGCCAGGCCGGCGCGGTTTACCAGGTGGGTGCCGCCGAACATCTTGTAGTACACGCGGCTGAGGAAGCTTTTGGGCGACACGAAGTCGGTGGCCTCAAAGCGCTCACCCAACAACTGGATGACGTTGGTTTGCTTGCCGCGCACGTTGAGTTCGATCTTGCCGCCGCTGGCTTTGTAAAAGCCGGTGAGGCAGTTGAACACCGTGGTTTTGCCGGCGCCATTGGGGCCGATCAGGGCAAATATCGAGTTGCGTTCGACCTTGAGGCTGACATCGCTCAGGGCCTTGATGCCACCGAAGTGCATCATCAGGTGTTCGACAGATAGCACGACTTCCTTGCTCATGGCGCTACCCCCTTGCGTGGCGTCACACCGGTGCGGCTGATCCGAATCAAGCCACGCGGTCTCCAGATCATCATCACCACCATCAACACGCCAAACAGCAGCACACGGTATTCGGAGAAGCTGCGCAGCAATTCAGGCGCCACGGTCAGCACGAATGCCGCAATCACCACGCCGACTGTCGAGCCCATGCCGCCCAACACCACGATGGCGAGGATCAAAGCCGACTCGAAGAAGGTAAACGACGACGGGTTGACGAAGCCCTGGTAACTGGCAAAGAACACCCCGGCCAAACCTGCGGTTGAAGCGCCGATGGTGAACGCCGAGAGCTTGACCAGCACGTGGTTCAGGCCCATGGAGCGGCAGGCGATTTCATCTTCACGCAAGGCTTCCCAAGCACGACCGACTGGCATACGCGTGAGGCGATGCTTGATGTACAGCACGGCCAGCACCACCAGAAACAGCACGATGTAGATGAACATGAACTTGATGTTGGGGTTGTAATCGATGCCGAAGAACTCGTGGAACGGGATGCCGCCATCTTTGGCACGCTTGCCGAACTCAAGGCCCAGGAACGTCGGCGAAGGCACCGGCATACCGTTGGGGCCGCCGGTGAATGACAGCCAGTTGTTGAGCACCAGGCGGATGATTTCACCAAAGCCCAGGGTCACGATGGCCAGGTAGTCACCGTGCATTCGCAGCACCGGGAAGCCGAGTATGCACCCCGCCAGTGCCGCCGCGATTGCCGCCAGCGGCAGCACCGTCCAGAACCCCAGGCCGAGGTATTGATAACCCAGCGCCAGGCCGTAGGCACCGATGGCATAGAACGCCACGTAACCCAGGTCGAGCAGGCCGGCCAGGCCCACCACGATGTTCAGGCCAAGGCCAAGCAACACGTAGATCAGCCCGAGAATCACCACGGTCAGCAGGTATTTGTTGGCGAAGATCGGGAACACGATGGCGATCACGATCAACGCCGGGATGATCCAGCGCAACCGCGATTTGTAGTCCGGTGGCAGCACGTGCACACCCGAGCCGCTGCTTTCAAAACCCTGCAGAATCTTCACGCCCTTGGGGGTTTGCAGGAACAGGCTGAGGGCAAAACGGCCGGCCATGACGATGGCGACCAACGTGGCAACGCGCAGCGGCTCCAGGTTGAAGCTGTAGCCGTCGAGCACTACGCCGACGATGGGCCCGAACACGATCAGCGAAATCAGCCCGGCGAGGACCGTATCGACCACACTTTTCTTGATATCGATAGATTTGGCAGCAGACATGTTTACACCTTCGCCACGAGTGGGCGACCAAGCAGGCCCTGGGGACGGAAAATCAGAATCACCACCAGCAGGGAGAAACTGAACACATCTTTGTAGTCAGAGTTGATCAACCCCGAGAACAGCGACTCGGAGATACCAAGGATGATCCCGCCCAGCATCGCCCCAGGCAGGGAGCCGATGCCGCCGAGTACCGCCGCGGTAAACGCCTTGATGCCGATGATGAAGCCGGCATAGAAGTCGAAGGTGCCGTAGTTGAGGGTGATAAGCACGCCGGCCAGGGCAGCCATGGCCGCGCCGATGACGAACACGTAGGAGATCACCCGGTCGGTGTTGATGCCCAGGATCGAGGCCATCTTGCGGTCTTGCTGGGTGGCGCGGCACATGCGACCCAGCTTGGTGTACTTGATGATGTAGGTGAGCAACGCCATGCCGGCGAATGCCGCCACGAGGATGAACACTTTGGTGTAGGTCAGTTGCACGAAGCCAGTGCCGATATCGACGCGCCAGGCGCCGGCCAGCAGGGTCGGGATACCTTGTTGCTTGGCGCCCTGGGCGATCTGTGCGTAGTTCTGCAGGATCAGCGAGATGCCGATGGCGCTGATCAGCGGAGCCAGTCGGGTGGAGTTGCGCAACGGTTTATAGGCGACCCGTTCAATGACCCAACCGTACACGCCGGTGACGACCACGGTGAAGATCAAGGTGCCGAGAATGAGCAGCGGGAAGGATTCGATGCCGAAGTAAGCCAGCAGTGCCAGACTGATCGCCGCGAGGTAAGCGGAAATCATATAAACCTCGCCGTGGGCGAAGTTGATCATGCCAATGATGCCATAGACCATTGTGTAGCCGATGGCGATCAGGCCATAGACCGACCCGAGGGTCAGGCCGTTGACCAGTTGCTGCAGGAAAATACCATCCATAACGCAATCTCACGCGGTGAGCACCTGCACACCGGTGGGTGTGCGGCGCTTCTGGAGGAAAAAACAGATCTCAATAACAACACCGTTCCCCTGTGGGAGGGGGCATGCTCCCGATTTCGGTGGGTCAGTCATGCATGTGTTGGCTGACACTGCGCTATCGGGAGCAAGCCCCCTCCCACATTGGAACTGTGGTGCTCAGCCTTACTTCTGTTTTTCCAGCTGATGGTACTTACCGTCCTTGTCCCACTGGTAAACCACATAGTCAGAGACTTTCAGGTCACCTTTGCCGTCCCATTCCTTCTTGCCCATTACCGTCTGCACGGGGTTGGCCTTGAGCCACTTGGCCGCGTCTTCGCCCTTGTTGGACTTGGCACCGTTGAAGCCGGCGGCCAGGGCCTGGATCGAGGCGTAGGCATACAGGGTGTAGCCTTCAGGCTCGGTGCCGTTTTTGCGGAACTCTTCAACCACGGTCTTGCTGTCCGGCAACAGGCGCGGATCGGCGCCGAAGGTCATGTAGACGCCATCGACGTACTGCGCACCACCGGCGGTCGCCACCAGTTCGTCGGTCACTACGCCGTCATCGGACATGAACTTGACGTCTTTGAGGCCCGCTTCACGGATCTGGCGCACCAATGGGCCGGCCTCTGGATGCAAGCCGCCGAAGTACACGACGTCGGCGCCCAGGGAGCGGATCTTGGTGACCAGGGCGCTGAAGTCTTTCTCGCCACGGGTCAGGCCCTCTTCCAGCACCGGCTTGACGCCACGCTTGGTCAACTGCGCAGCGGTGGCGTCGGCCAGGCCTTTGCCGTAGGTGTCCTTGTCGTTGATCACCGCGACTTTCTTGCCCTTGAGCACATCGACGATGTAGTCGCCGGCGACGATGCCTTGCTGGTCGTCACGCCCGCACATACGGAACATCGCGGCCAGGCCGCGCTCGGTGACCTGTGGATTGGTGGAGCCTGGGGTGATGGCGATGATGCCGGCTTCGTCGTAGACCTCAGACGCCGGGATGGTGTTGGACGAGCAGAAGTGCCCGACCACACCGATCACCTTGTCCTGGTCCGCCAGGCGGTTGGCCACGGCCACGGCTTGCTTGGGTTCGCAGGCGTCATCGCCGGCAATCAGCTTGATCTGCTCGCCGTTGATGCCGCCGGCCTTGTTGATAACGTCGGCTGCCGCCTGGGCACCCTTCATGTACTGCTCACCGAAAGCGGCGTTGGCACCCGTCATCGGGCCCGCCACACCAATTTTCACATCAGCTTGAACAAACGTAGAAACACCCAGCGCCGCTGCAACGGCGAGGGCCAGAAAACCTTTCTTGTAAAACGTCTGGGACATGAGTGGTGCTCCGATATTTTTGATTTTTGGCACGACAACTTGCATTCAAACTTTTCACTGAAAGCTCAGAGCAAGCCGCGTGCCATTACTTTTTTATTCTTCAAAAAGACACGGTGTCATTGTTATTACAGGCGTTTCGACGCCTTTTGCCAGGACGTGCAACCGTCTAGCCCCGATAGGTGCAACCAACGAACCAAAAAAGTACAACCCCGCCAGGTCGCAGCTGCAACCAGAGGGATAAACGACAGTTCCTACACCTGTAACAACGTGCGTAACGGAACTGCACATTTACAGTGCGTGATTGCTACGCCTTGCACCAATACAGATGGGTAGCCTGCTAAGAAAAAGCAGGCTTTTGAGCGGTATTTCGCTGATCAGATCACGATCCTCAGACATTGCCCGGCGTGATACAGCGAGAATCCTGCTTCATACAGGCAACTGCGCAGACCTGCACCCGCCAATGGCTGCATCGGTGCAAAGGGGATCGGCAAGGCCTGGGGATTCTGGTGACACAGATAGTCGGCAAACGCCTTGCCGACCACACTGCCGGTGGTCACACCGCGCCCGTTATAGCCGGTGACTGCGACCAGGCCAGGGGCGGGTTCGAACAGCCGCATCAGATGGTCTGGGGTAAACGCGATGCAGCCGGTCCAGGTGTATTCCCACTGCACCGATTTGAGATACGGGAAGTAGTGCTGCTGCACCCGATCGGCCCACGCCTTGAGGAACCAGGCAGGTTTCTGGTTGCCATTGCCCAGGCTGCCAAGCAACAGACGGCCATCGGCATCGCGACGGATGCTGCTCAGTACCTGGCGCGTATCCCACGAGCCCTGGCCACCGGGGAGGATTTGCCGGGCGGCATCATCGGTCAGCGGCGCTGACGCCACCTGATAGTAATAGCCGGGGAAAAAATTGCGCCGCAACTCGGTCCATTCGCCTTCGGTGTAGGCGTTAGAGGCGATCACCACCTGAGCGGCCTGCACCGCGCCCTCGGCGGTCTGCACCGACCAATCGGCACCTTGGCGCTCAAGCTGGGTGACCGGGGAATGGTCAAACAACTGCCCGCCCAGCGCTGCGGCGGCATTCGCCAAGCCCGTGGTGTAGGCCATGGGGTTCAGGGTGCCGGCCCGTCGATCGAGCAAGGCGGCGGAGATTTTTTGGGTGCCGGTAGCTTGCTCACACGCCTGCCCGGTGAGCAATTCGACCGGCGCGCCACGGCGCTTCCATTGCTCTTCACGACTGCGCAAATCCGCCTCGCCACGGGCGTTGTGAGCCATGTGCAAGGTGCCCTCGCGGCGCAATTGGCAATCGATCTTGTATTTGTCGATCAGGCTGAATACCAGGGCCGGCGCTGCGCCCAACATGCGGTTGAGCTGGCTGCCAACCGCCGTGCCGAACCCGGCTTCGATCTCGTCTGGCGGGATCCACATGCCGGCATTGACCAACCCGACGTTACGCCCCGAGCCGCCATGGCCGGTACGATGGGCCTCCAGCACGGCAACGCTTTTACCCTGCTCCAGCAAATGAATGGCCGCCGACAAACCGGTGATACCGGCACCGATCACGCAGACATCCACCTTGAGCGCGCCCCTGAGCGCGGCACGATCCGGCCGGCCGGGGGTGAGGTGTTCCCATAAACATGTTTCGCGTAGTGCCATTGCCAGACTCCGATGAGACCTAACAAACAACTTTTCAGAATTGAAAATCTGATCAAATGTGGGAGGGGGCTTGCTCCCGATAGCGGTGGGTCAGCTACAGATTTGCTGACTGAAACACTGCTATCGGGAGCAAGCCCCCCCACATTTTGATCTCACTTCGACGCGAGGGCTCAGTCGAAGGTAATGCCTTGGGCCAGAGGCAATTCCAGCGAGTAGTTCACGGTATTGGTCTGGCGGCGCATATACCCGCGCCACGCATCCGACCCCGACTCTCGCCCGCCGCCAGTCTCTTTTTCACCGCCAAAGGCCCCCCCGATCTCCGCGCCGCTAGGGCCGATATTGACGTTGGCAATCCCGCAATCACTGCCCACCGCCGACATGAATTGCTCGGCTTCACGCACATCCGTGGTGAAGATGCATGACGACAGCCCCTGTGGCACCGCGTTGTTCAAGCGCAGGGCTTCGGCGAAGTCGGTGTAGCCGACCACGTAGAGAATCGGCGCGAAGGTTTCCGTACACACCACGTCGCTTTGCTCGGGCATTTCCACAATTGCCGGCGAGACGTAGTAAGCGTTGGGGAATGTGTCTTGCAGTTGGCGCTTGCCGCCGAACACCTTGCCGCCTTCGCTCAAGGCTTGCTCCAGGGCGTCCTGCATGTTGTCAAAACCCTGCTTGTCGATCAGCGGGCCGATCAGGTTGCCTTCCAGCGGGTGGCCGATGCGCACCTTGGAGTAGGCAGCCTTGAGGCGGGTGACGATGTCCTCCTTGACCGATTCATGGGCGATCAGCCGGCGCAAGGTGGTGCAGCGTTGGCCGGCAGTGCCGACGGCGCTGAACAGGATGGCGCGCACGGCCATGTCCAGGTCGGCGCTTGGGCCGAGGATCATCGCGTTGTTGCCACCCAGTTCAAGAATGCTACGGGCGAAGCGCGCCGCGACTTTCGGCGCCACTTCGCGGCCCATGCGCGTACTGCCGGTGGCACTGATCAGGGCCACACGCGGGTCGTCCACCAGCGCGGCGCCGGCGTCGCGGCCGCCGATGATCACCTGGCTCAAGTACTCGGGAGCATCGTCAAACTTGCTCAATACGCGCTCGAACAGCGCCTGGCATGCCAGGGCGGTGAGCGGGGTCTTTTCAGAGGGTTTCCAGATCACTGCGTTGCCGCACACCAATGCCAGCGCGGTGTTCCAGGCCCATACGGCCACCGGGAAGTTGAAGGCGCTGATCACCCCGACCACGCCCAGCGGGTGCCAGGTTTCACGCATATGGTGGCCTGGGCGCTCGGAGGCGATGGTCAAGCCGTACAACTGTCGGGACAGGCCCACGGCGAAGTCGCAGATGTCGATCATTTCCTGGACTTCACCCAAGCCTTCCTGGGTGATCTTGCCGGCTTCCCAGGAGACCAGTTCGCCCAGGTCGGCCTTGTATTGGCGCAGTACGTCGCCAAACTGGCGCACCAGCTCGCCACGCCGCGGCGCCGGCACTTTGCGCCAAGCCTCAAATGCATGCTCGGCACGACTGACCTGTTGCTCCACCTCGGCGGCGCCTTCCCAGTGCACACTGCCGATACGGCTGCCATCAATCGGCGAATGCACGGGCTGTTTGCCCGCCTGGTACAGCGCCGGGTTTACCCCGAGACGATCAAGCAATGCGGCAACCATGGGTCACTCCTTCAATCTGCATACAAAAATTCGCGCCGCAATACACACGGCGATCCTGGCCCTATTTGTAGCTGGCCCAAGACTTGCCAACAAACGACGATTAGGCGAGATATCATTCCGTTTATTCATGCAAAGAATAAAAAGAGGCAAGCCGTGCTGAACAAAAGACATTTGCCGTCGATCACCGCTCTGCAGTGCTTCGAAGCCGCCACCCGCCACCTTAGCTTCACCCGCGCCGCCGAAGAGCTGAACCTCACACAAAGCGCCGTGAGCAAACAGGTGGCGCAGTTGGAAGAGTTGTTGCAGCACCTGCTGTTTCGCCGGGTACGCCGCCGCTTGCAGATGACCCCGGCGGGCGATCTGTACCTGGTGGAAGTGCGCAAGATCCTCACCCAGGTGGAGATGTCTACCCATTACCTGCGCTCCTACGGCGGCGAGACCGAGGTGCTGCGCGTGTCCACGCCCTATACCTTCGGCGCGCGCTGGCTGGTGCCGCGCCTCAAGGGTTGGCGCCTGCGTCACCCGCAGATCCACCTGGACCTGTGCAACGAACAGCAGCCGGACGAGCTGCTGCAAGGCAAGGCTGACATGGCGTTCTATTTCGGCCAGGGCGCACGCCCGGGTACCGAAAGCCTCAAACTCTTCAGTGAAGAGCTGGTGCCGGTATGCGCGCCGGAGAGCCTGCCGGCGCAGCCTTTCACCGACCCCACGCAACTGAGCGACCTGGTGTTGCTGCAAAACGCCTCGCGGCCCCAGGGCTGGCATGACTGGTTCGCCAGCCAGGGCTTCCACACCGAGCACAGCTACCACGGGCCGCGGTTCGACACCTTCTATATGTGCATTCGGGCCGCGCAAGTGGGTTGTGGCGTGGCGCTGTTGCCGCGCTTTCTGGTGGAAGAGGAATTGGCCGAGGGCAAGCTGGTGATTCCCTGGCAACATGCGATGCCGAGCCAGGATGCGTATTACCTGGCTTATCCGGAGCATTCGGCGGAGGTGCCGAAGGTGCGCGAATTTGTGAAGTGGATGATGGAGCAGGTGCTTTAGCGCCTGGAGAATCGCCATCGCAGGCAAGCCAGCTCCCACCGTTTGGAATGCATTTCAAATGTGGGAGCTGGCTTGCCTGCGATGGCGCCTCTGGCCTTACTGAAAAAATCACTGGCAAAACCCCACAGGTCTATGCGCCACTAGCCCCCTTCCTTAATTGTGCGTAAAGGCCGGCGCCCATCGCCGAGCCGTCTGGAGATTCCCGTTATGAGCGAGAGTGTGTTTGCCGATCGCATCGTGCAGAACCTGCTCGACACCGACTTCTACAAGCTGACCATGATGCAGGCGGTGCTGCACAACTACCCCAATGTGGAAGTTGAATGGGAGTTCCGTTGCCGCAACAGCGAAGACCTGCGCCCGTACCTGGCGGAAATCCGTTACCAGATCGAACGCCTCGCCGAGTTGAGCCTGAGCCCCGATCAATTGGGTTTTCTGGAACGCATCAGCTTTATGAAGCCGGATTTTTTGCGCTTCCTCGGGCTGTTCCGTTTCAATCTGCGGTATGTGCAGACCGGTATCGAGAACGGCGAGTTGTTTATCCGCCTGCGCGGACCGTGGCTGCATGTGATCCTGTTTGAAGTGCCGATGCTGGCCATCGTCAGCGAAGTGCGTAACCGCTATCGCTACCAGACCGTGATCCTCGAACAGGCCCGCGAACAGCTGTACCGCAAGTTCGATTGGCTGACGGCCAATGCCGCCAGCGATGAACTCTCGGAACTGCAAGTGGCCGACTTCGGCACGCGCCGCCGCTTCTCGTACCGCGTGCAGGAAGAAGTGGTAAGCGTGCTCAAACACGACTTCCCAGGGCGCTTTGTCGGCACCAGCAACGTGCACCTGGCTCGCGAATTCGATATGAAGCCGCTGGGTACCATGGCCCACGAATGGATCATGGCCCACCAGCAACTCGGCCCACGCCTGATCGACAGCCAGATCGCCGCCCTGGATTGCTGGGTGCGTGAGTACCGTGGCCTGCTGGGCATTGCCCTGACCGATTGCATCACCACTGACGCCTTCCTCGGCGACTTCGACTTGTACTTCGCCAAGCTGTTCGACGGCCTGCGCCACGACTCCGGCGATCCGATTCAGTGGGCGGAAAAAGCCATCGCTCACTATCACAAGCTGGGCATCGAGCCGATGAGCAAGACCCTGGTGTTCTCCGACAGTCTGACGCTGCCCAAGGCGTTGGAAATATTCCGCGCGTTGCGGGGTCGGATCAATGTGAGCTTTGGTATCGGCACCAACCTCACCTGCGACATTCCGGGGGTGGAACCGATGAGCATCGTGCTTAAAATGACGGCCTGCAATGGCCAGCCCGTCGCCAAGATTTCCGATGAAGCGGGCAAGACCCATTGCACCGACCCGAATTTTGTCGCCTATTTGCGTCACGTTTTCAAAGTACCTGCCCTATCCAGCAAGGAGTGAAGCATGCAAGCCGTACAGCGTGAGATTGCGCAGCAGCTCAAGGTGCAAGCGCCGTTCAAAGACCAGGCCGCACTGGAGGCAGAAGTCGCCAGGCGCGTAGCCTTTATCCAGGACTGCCTGCGCAATTCCGGGCTCAAGGCCCTGGTGCTGGGCATCAGCGGCGGCGTCGACTCCCTGACCGCAGGCCTGTTGGCCCAACGTGCCGTGCAGGAACTGCGCGCCAGCACTGGCGATGAGGCTTATCGCTTTATCGCCGTGCGCCTGCCCTATGAAACCCAGTTCGACGAACACGAAGCCCAAGCTTCGGTGGACTTCATCGAGCCAGACGAGCGCCACACCGTCAACATCGGCCCGGCGGTCAAAGCCCTGGCCAATGAAGTAGCAGCGTTTGAAGGCAAGGCGGCGGTGTCCCGCGACTTCGTACTGGGCAACACCAAGGCGCGTATGCGCATGGTGGCGCAGTACACCATCGCCGGCGCGGCCAGTGGCCTGGTCATTGGTACCGACCATGCGGCGGAAGCGGTGATGGGCTTTTTCACCAAGTTCGGTGATGGTGCCTGCGATCTGGCGCCATTGAGCGGGCTGGTGAAAAACCAGGTGCGAGCGATTGCCCGGCATTATGGTGCGCCCGAGTCACTGGTAGAAAAGATCCCGACGGCGGACCTGGAAGACTTGTCGCCGGGCAAGCCGGACGAAGCGTCACATGGCGTGACCTATGCAGAGATTGATGCGTTCCTGCACGGTGAGCCGGTGCGTGAGGAAGCGTTCAGGATTATCTGCGAGACGTATCGCAAGACTGAGCACAAGCGGGTGATGCCGTTTGCGCCGTGAGGTAGACCGCCATCGCAGGCAATCCAGCTCCCACACTTGACCGAGTTCCAACATGAGAATGCGGTCGAATGTGGGAGCTGGCTTGCCTGCGATGAACGATAACGCGATCTTACTTCAGAACCACAGTGCCTTTCATCATCGAGATGTGGCCTGGGAACGAGCAGAAGAAGCTGTACTTCTCATCGGCTTTGAGCTTGGAGACGTCGAAGGTCACCGAGTCTTTCTCGCCAGCACCAATGATCTTGGTGTGGGCGATGATGCGGTCATCACCGGCTTTCAGATAATCCTTATCGATACCTGCAGCCATACCGTCAGTAGCTACAGGCTGCATGTGGGCTTCAGTGGTCAGCACCCAGTTATGGCCCATCACGTTCTTGGGCAGGTTGCCCGAGTGAGTCAGCTCAACGGTGAACTGCTTGCAGCTCTTGTCGATGGTGATTTCTTTGGTATTGAAAGACATCTGGTCGGTGGAGTCGACAGTGACCTTGCACTCTGCAGCAAGCAACTGGCCGCTAGCCAGAGTCAGCAGGGAAACAGCAACGAGTTTGGCGAACATGTGAATCTCCAGGGCAGGGTTAGAAAACGCGTATTGCGACAAGGGTGCCTCAAGCAGGCTTAGTTTCTTATGATCTGCATCAACAGATTGTATACAACTTTAGGCTATCAGGTTGATCAACACAATCAACCAGCCAAACTGCCGCACCCTGCCTATGATCGCCCCATCACTCACGGGAGTTCATGCCATGCACCTCAATCACCTGTTCAACGGCCTGCTGGCCGCCTACGCCTGCGGTAAGTGAAAGCAAAGGGCACCCTGAAGCTGCTACCATGACGACCCAAGGCAGCTGCGCGCCGCCTACCCTCACCTTCGACCCTAGAGGATCGCCCATGGCCAAACCTAATTACTCCTTCGCCAAACGTCAGAGAGACTTGGCAAAGGAACAGAAGAAAGAGGAAAAGCTGCAACGCAAGAAAGCCGCTGCAGACGAAGAAGCCGGCGCGCTGAACCCGGATGCGGAAGGTGAAGCAGCAACTGACGAGACCGAAACCCCGAAAGACCCGGCTGAATAAATTTTGTTGGGGTGAGCAGGCCCTCCCTGTTCACCCCAACCCACCGCTACTCCAGCGGCATCACCGTCACCCGCACCTCCGGGTCATGGCTCCCGCCTCCCAGAATCACCCCACGCAACGGCGACACATCGGAGAAATCCCGGCCCCAGGCCAGGGTGATGTGCTCCAGTGCCGGCTGCACATTGTTGGTCGGATCGAAATCCACCCAGCCCGACCGCGGGCAGAACACCGAGACCCACGCATGGGACGCATCGGCGCCGATCAGCCGTGGCTGGCCGGGCGGTGGCTGGGTCAGCAGGTAGCCGCTGATGTAGCGCGCCGCCAGGCCCCGTGAGCGCAGGCAGGCGAGCATCAGGTGGGCGAAGTCCTGGCACACACCGCGACGGCGCTCCAGCACCTCCACCAGCGGCGTGGCGACCTGAGTGGCTTCGGCATCAAAAGTGAATTCGCTGAAAATCTTTTGCATCAACGCCTGCGCGCCGACCAACAACGGCTCGCCAGGCGGGAAGCAGCTTTCAGAGAACTCGACGAAGGTTTTTTTCAGATGCACGTAAGGCGATTCGAAGCGATAGCGGCAGGCTTCAATCACCTCCATCGACAGCGCGTGGCTGCTGTAGGTAAAACTGTCACGGGTGCGGTCCCACGCCGGCGATTGCCCCAGATCCAGCGCGGGTCGCGCCAGCACTTCCACGGTCAACCCGGCATTGACCAGCAGCTCATCATGAGGACGCTCGAACGCCAGGCGCGTGATCGGGTTGCCAAACACGTCCAGCTCATCACGGCGTGAAGAGGGCGGCGGGCTGATGTCCAGGGTTTGCCAGGTGCAACGCTGCCACGCACACGGCCGTGGCCACAAATGCGCCAGCTGCTGGGCCAGGGACACCGGGCTGTCGTAGTGGTAATGGGTATCGTGAAAAATCTGATAGCGCGCACTCATCACACCGACACCGTTTGCTGGCTGACATCATCCACATGGGCAAAATGGCGCAGCGCCAGGCGATCCGACACTTGCCCGCTCTCATCGGCGACCGCTTGCAGCAGGTCGGCCAGGCCATCCAGCGCGGCACGCACGCTGGGCTCGCCAAACAACGGGTTCTCCAGGCACCCCAGGTCAAAGCGCCCCAGGCGCTCCACCAACGGCGCGAGGCCGGTTTCCCTGGGCACCCCAAAATCATCATTGAGGCGACGCACGGTACGGCTCACCAGTTTGAGCTGGAACAGCACCGCATGGGGATTCTGCTCATCGAGCAACAACAGGTCGAGCACCGGGATCAGCTGCGGCACCGCCAGGTAGCGCGAGCGATAGGTGATGCTGCTGTTGCCCAGCTCCAGCAACCACTCCAGCCCCGCCTGATCGAACACCGCCACACCGCGCAGGAACGCTGCCAGGCTGGTACTCAGAAATTGCAGACGCTCAATGCGCCGGCCCATCATCAAAAAGCGCCAGCCTTCATCGCGGGTCATATCATCCAGGGCAAACCCGGACAGCGCCGCCAAAGACATCACCAAACGGTTGAGAAAATCCAGCAGCTCGCCGAAGTCCGGGGCTTGGCTTTCCAGCTCCATGGCTTCGCGTTGCAGCTCCACCAGGGCCTGCCAGTTTTCCCGCGACAGCTTGCCGCGCACCTGGGACGCTGCCCACTGTAAGCGCTGCAAATTGGCGCGCAGGCTTGAGGGCCAGTCATCACCGAGCAAGGCCGCGAGCAGACGCTCCGGTAGCTCGCCCTCCTCCGGCAACAGGCGCAGGCTTTCTCCAAGTTCGACCGCCGCCTGCAATGCCAACGGATCGTCGCCGTCGACATAACGCGCCAGCACAATGCGCAGCCAGCGCGCACTGTCATCGCAGCGTTCGCAATAACGGCCAAACCAGAACAGGTTTTCCACCACCCGCGACGGCAGATACGGGTCGCGGCGCACCAGATCATGCACGCCAATGGCGCGCTGGGCACGCCACTGTTCACCAGCGCTGGCGCGCTCGCCGAGCACCCATGTGTCCTTGCTCGCACCGCCGCGTTGCATCGACACCACTTCGGCATCGGCGTCGGCGGCCACACGGGTCAGGCCACCGGGCAGCACGCGATACCCCTCATCGCTGGCTACCGCGTACACACGCATCCCGATGGCGCGGTGTTGCAGATGATCTTCTTCGGTATGCCACACCGGCGCCTGGGACAACTGCGCCAGCTCCTGGGCGACATAGGCGTAAGGCCGCGCGCGCATCCGCTCGGCCAGGGCCTGGCGTTGTTGTTCATTCAAATCACGACCGAACACCGGGGCGAAACTTTGCGAAGGAAACGCCGGCTTGATCAACAGTTCCGGGAGCTTCTCCAGTGCCTCGGCCAGCACCGGTGCCTCGCCGCACCACCAGGTGGCAATCGACGGCAGGATCAGCGCTTCACCGAACAGGAACTCGTTGATCTTCGGCAGGAACCCCAACAAGCCCGGCGACTCCAGCACGCCGCTGCCCAAGGCATTGGCCACCAGCACATTGCCTTGGCGCACGGCGTCAAGCAGGCCGGGCACGCCCAGGGCCGAGTCGGTACGCAGCTCCAGAGGGTCGCAGAAATCGTCATCCAGGCGGCGCATGATCGCGTGGACCCGGCGCAGACCGCTGAGGGTTTTCAGGAACACCGTGCTGTCGCGCACGGTAAGGTCGCCGCCTTCTACCAGTGGGTAGCCGAGCTGGCGGGCGAGATACAGATGTTCGAAATAGCTTTCGTTGAAACGCCCCGGCGTGAGCAGCACGATCAGTGGCGGCTGGTCATCGCCGGGCGCCTGGCGGGCCAGGGTTTCCTGCAAGGTGCGAAAAAAACCGGTGAGGTGCTGCACCTGCAAGTCACGGTACAGATCCGGGAAGGCGCGAGACACAATGGTGCGGTTTTCCAAGGCGTAGCCGGCGCCCGACGGCGCCTGGGTACGGTCGGCGGTGACCCACCAACGGCCATCGGGAGTGCGCGCCAGATCCACGGCGTACAGGTGCAGAAAAGCACCGTCCGGCGGCTGGATACCCTGGCACGGCCATAAAAAGTTGTTATGCCCAAATACCAGCTCGGCAGGCAACAGCCCCTCTTTGATCAGGCGTTGCGGACCATAGAGGTCGGCGAGTACCGCATTGAGCAGACGCGCGCGCTGGGCAATACCGGCCGACAACTGCCGCCACTCATCAGCGGCCAGCACATGGGGCAGCAGGTCCAGCTCCCACGGGCGATCAGCGCCCTTGGGGTCGGCGTAGACGTTATAGGTCACGCCATTTTCCTGGATCTGCCGCGTCAGCAACGCCTGGCGCTGGGCCAATTGTGCGGGCGTACTGCGTTGCAGATGGTCGAGCAGGCGCTGCCAATGGGCACGCACCGCGCCGCCGGCGTCCAGCAGTTCGTGATAGGTGCCCGCGGTCAGCGGGTAACGGTCGAGCAAGTCGGACATGGAACGCTCGGCAGAGGCAAGGGAAGTCAGGTTAACTCAAATTCACTACGATCCAATGTGGGAGCTGGCTTGCCTGCGATAGCGGTGCGTCAGTCACCAGAACTGTCGACTGAACCACCGCTATCGCAGGCAAGCCAGCTCCCACACTTGGATCATGTTCATTCCTTATTTTTTGTAAAACGCCGCAAATCCAGGGTCATTGGCAATTCACCGTTCACCACTACAGTCGGCACCACAAGCTTGCCAGGGCTATGCCCCAACCGGAAAAACCGCGCCATTCGCCGGCTCTCTGCCTCATTGGCATTGACCGGCAAGCTGTCGTAATTGCGCCCGCCCGGATGCGCCACATGGTATTGGCAGCCACCCAGCGAGCGCTGCATCCAGGTGTCGAGCAGGTCGAACACCAACGGCGCATGGACTGCAATGGTCGGTTGCAGGCAGTTGGCCGGTTGCCAGGCGCGGTAACGCACACCGGCAACAAACTCTCCCACCCGACCGGTCGGTTGCAGCGGCACGGGTATGCCGTTGCAGGTCAGCAGATAGCGCTGCGCCGGCAGGCCAGTCAACTTGACTTGCAGGCGCTCCAGGGACGAATCCACATAACGTACCGTGCCGCCTACCGCGCCCTCCTCACCCAGCACATGCCAAGGCTCCAGGGCCTGGCGCAGTTCCAGTTCGATACCGCTGACGGCGTAATCACCCACTTTGGGAAAGCGGAACTCCAGATGCGCGGCAAACCACTCGGCCCGCAGCGGATAACCGGCAGCGTTGAGCTCGACAATGACGTCGGCAAAGTCCTGTTCGATAAAATGCGGCAACAAAAAGCGGTCATGCAGTTCGGTGCCCCAACGCGCCAGCTTCGGCGGCGCATAAGGTTCGCGCCAGAACCGTGCGACCAGCGCGCGCAGCAGCAATTGCTGAGTCAGGCTCATGCGCGCATGGGGTGGCATTTCGAAAGCGCGCAACTCCAGCAGGCCCAGGCGGCCGGTGGCACCCTCCGGCGAGTAGAGTTTGTCGATACAAAATTCGGCGCGATGGGTGTTGCCGGTCACGTCGATCAGCAGGTTGCGCAACAGGCGGTCCACCAACCACGGCGGGCATTCCTCGCCCGGTGCCGGCATCTGCGCGAAGGCGATTTCCAGTTCATACAGCGAATCGTTGCGCGCCTCATCCACCCGTGGCGCCTGGGAGGTCGGGCCGATAAACAGGCCGGAGAACAGGTAGGACAGCGACGGATGGTTATGCCAGTAGCTGATCAGACTGCGCAGCAAATCGGGGCGACGCAGGAATGGTGAGTCCTTGGGCGTCGCACCGCCGAGGACGAAGTGGTTACCACCGCCGGTGCCGGTGTGGCGCCCGTCGATCATGAATTTCTCGGTGGTCAGGCGGGTTTGCCGGGCTTCTTCGTAAAGAAATTCGGTGCGTTCCACCAACTCATCCCAGGTGGCGGATGGCTGCACGTTGACCTCGATCACACCCGGGTCCGGCGTCACGCGAAAATTGCTCAGGCGTGTGTCGGCGGGTGGCTCGTAGCCTTCCAGCAACACGGGGCAATGCAGTTCCTGGGCGGTGGCCTCGATGGCCGTCACCAGCTCCAGATAATCCTCCACGCGTTCCAGCGGCGGCATGAACAGGTACAGGCGTCCTTCCCGCGCTTCAGCGCACAGCGCAGTGCGGGTCAGCCAATCGGCGGATTCGTCGACCTTTGGCACACGCTCATCACTTGGGGCCGGCTCGTCGTGGCTGTGCAACTGCGCGGTCGTGGGCAGCTGCGGCTGATCCTGGTTCGGGTCGGTCGGGTGTATGAACGGATACTCCGCCGCTGTCACCCACGGCTGCGAAGCCAACGGCAGCCGATAACCCAACGGCGAATCGCCCGGCACCAGGCGGCAGTGGTCATCGCGCAAGTACCAGCGCCCACTCTGCCAGCGATCATTGGCGGCGGTGCGCGCCAACGGCAGCACTTGGCCGATGACCTTGTCCAGGCCCTGGACGAAGACTTTGCGCAGGCGTTCGCGCTCCAGTTCGTCGCTCAAGCGCGGGTCCTGGGCGCTAACGTTTTGCGGCAGTGTGCCTTCGCGCCACAGGTAGTAGAAGTTGTCCTCAAAGGCTGGGAACACAAAGCGCGCCGGCAACTTCAGACGCTCGGCGACGCTGGCCAGGAAACGTCCGGCCATCGCGTCGTCAGCCCCATAGTCCTCTTGCTCATCGGCGATCAGCGCACTGTTGTGCCAGATCGGCACCCCATCGCGGCGCCAGTAGCAATTGAGCGACCAACGCGGCAGTTGCTCGCCGGGGTACCACTTGCCCTGGCCGAAATGCACCAGGCCCTGGGGTGCATAGTGCCGGCGCAGGCGCTGGAACAGCTCGGCGGACAGGCGACGCTTGTCCGGCCCCAGGGCGGCGGTGTTCCATTCGGCGCCGTCGGGGTCGTCGATGGACACGAAAGTTGGCTCGCCGCCCATGGTCAGGCGCACGTCATGCTTGAGCAGGTCGCCGTCAATCTGTCGGCCCAGGGCCTGGATCGCCAGCCATTGTTCTTCGGTGTAGGGCTTGGTTACCCGAGGGGCTTCCCATATACGCTCCACCGACATCTCATGAGTAAATTCGCATTCGCACGGTTCCACCAACCCACTGATGGGTGCGGCAGACGATGGATCGGGGCTGCAGGCCAATGGGATATGCCCTTCACCGGCAAATAAACCGGAGGTGGCATCCAGGCCGATCCAGCCGGCGCCGGGCAAATACACTTCGCACCAGGCGTGCAGGTCGGTGAAGTCCACTTCGGTGCCGGAGGGGCCGTCGAGGGCTTTGACGTCAGCGGTGAGCTGAATCAGATAACCAGAGACAAATCGCGCCGCCAAGCCAAGATTGCGCAGCAATTGCACCAACAGCCAGGCCGAGTCGCGGCAGGAGCCGGAAGCGTTTTCCAGGGTGAATTCCGGGGTTTGCACGCCCGGTTCCATGCGGATCAGGTAGCCGATATCGGCGGCCAGGCGCTGGTTCAGCCCAACCAGGAAATCCACCGCAGGCAAGGGTGTGCGGTCAATACCGGCCAGGTAGGCGGCAAACCTTGGCGTCAGCGGCAAGGTTTCCAGGTACGGCGCCAGCTCGCGCTGCTCATCGGCGGCGTAGCTGAAGGGGATTTTTTCGGCGTAGGGTTCCAGGAAAAAGTCGAACGGATTGAACACCGCCATCTCGGCGACCAGATCGACTTCGATGCGCAGTTGGTCGGTTTTTTCCGGGAACACCAGGCGCGCCAGGTAATTGCCCTGGGGGTCTTGCTGCCAATTGATGAAATGCTGCTCGGGCAGCACTTTCAGCGCGTAAGACAGGATCCGCGTGCGGCTATGGGCTGCCGGGCGCAAGCGCACAATTTGTGGGCCGAGTTCGACAGCACGGTCGTAGCGGTAATGCGTAACGTGGTGCAACGCGACATGTATCGACACGGCGGCCTCCTGCGAGCCTGGGCATGAGTACAACGCGCGCAAGACTTATGCCACAGCGGCCGTCATTGCGCTTTATCGTGGAGCCCGGTGCAGTACAGCACCAAAACAGCGCCAACGTACGTACCACGGTGCAAGAGCTGCACACATTTGTGGCGTTAGTGTGAGGGTGGATGGTGAATCTACCCAATCAACGGGCTTTGCGCTTTGCGATTGCGGCTTGGCGCAGATGGCGTATCCCGGACAGTTTTTTGCGCATTTCGCGGTGGCGTTTGCTGTTGAGCAGCAGTAACCCCAACAGTGGAAAGAGTACAGCCGAGCCATAGACCAGCTTGTTGAGATCGTATTGAATCATTGGCAGTGCGAACAACAGACAAGCGCCCAAGTACGCCGCTACCAGCCGTGTAGCCCAGGGATAGCCGCGTGCGATCATGACGTTGCCAAAGACAAGCACTGCCACTAGCACCAGGATCGCGCCTACTGAATAGTTGGCCTTGAGCGCAGGATCAACACCGCGCAAATAGGTCACGCCAGCCATGGAAACCGCAGCCGAGCCGGAGAAGATCGCCATGAAAATCGTCCCCATGAATACGGGGAAATAGCGCGCCAGGAATCTGTTTATCGAAGGCGGCTCCTTCACATGCGACTACTCGATCTGACGGTTGATTTGACAGACTGCCGAATGCGACGGATTTCCACGAGTTTCGTGCGCATCTCTCGTTGAACCTTGCTATTAAGTGTCAATAATCCGAGCAATGGGAATAACAGCGCCAACCCATAAAGAACTTTGTGAGGCCGGAATTGAGCCATCGGAACGACAAACAGTAGACAGGCGACGTAGATACCGACCATTACCCACACCCAGGAGGGTCTGCCCCGCAAAATCATAAAGTTACTATGGACCGTCAACAGAATGAGCAGCGCCCCGACAGACATGATCTTGAGCCCCACTTGAGCCATCGGCGCATCACGAAAATAGGTGACGAACGCCAGCGCCACAGCCAACGCCAACGAAAAGTACGCAGCGAATACGCCGCCAATAAACGTCAGAAAGTAATGCCTGAAAAAGTCTCGCAGCGTCATTAACTCGCTCATTCGTTTATTTCCTCATACAACCCTATCGCGATGGTATTGACGTTCCCGGAGTACGCACTCCCGCCGAACCCAACACTTGCGCCCAGGACGTCTTTGATCTGGGTAGTTGTGCTGTGCTTGAGCTGCGTAGGGGTGAAACGCTTGGTGAGTTCGCCCGATGCCTGTCTCAATTTGAGCATCTTCGCGGTCAAGCTGGGATGGTTGATGCTCAGCAGCTCTTTCGTCAGCTTGGCTCTTTCCTGGCGATTCAAACCGCGAAGCACTTCACGCAGACTCTTGCCCGTCGATGCAGTGGCGGCCCTAACCAGCTTGACCGTCGTCAGGGCCGAGGCGCCCACGCCTGCCAGGGATACTGCGTCCAGCACAATGGAAGCATTCTGGTACCAGCCTTCACTGTCGAGCCGGTCTTTAACCTCAGGTTTAGCGACTTCCAGCGCTGTCCGGGCAATGCCGTTGAAACACTGAAGCGAACTTGCGCCGGCAGCCGCATACCCCACCACAACGATGACGGAACTGGCGCCGGCACTGAAAGGCACCAGAATTGTTCCACTGGCGATCGCAGCCCAACTGATGACAGCCCCAAAGCAGGAGACTCCGGTATTCACGGCTTCGCCAATCAGTCGCGATTCTCGAGGATTGCTCACGACATGTTGAGCAAACTGCGTTGGCGCAATGTACTTCTGCGCTTCACGCAAAATGATGCGCTTGGGCTTGATGCTGCAGATGGGCCTGAATTCGCGCAGGGTAATGACGTTGAAGTCGGCGTCGATGTATACGACGCCTGCGCCAACGATACCTGGATCGGCGTCGATGGCCGCAAACAGGCGCGGCAGGTTGATCTGGCTTTCGATGCGCTGGCGCGCCATGAACTGGGAGCGGTTGGAGTCCATGCCGATGTTGAGCAAGGGGTTGCCCATAAGTGTTCTTCCTTGAAATTGATAGTGCCCAGACCGGCCTCATCGCAGGCAAGCCAGCTCCCACAGGGGAATGCATTCCAAGTGTGGGAGCTGGCTTGCCTGCGATAGCAATCTAATGGACGCCACCTTACCAAACAGGCTCACCCTCGACCAGAAAGCAAAACGCCAGCACGAGGCTGGCGTTCTGCATATTCAAGCGATGATCAACGCGGCACTACCGGCTTGCGCGCAGGCTTGCCGCCCTTGCCCTTGGCCGCATCGGCACGCTCTTTGGCGGCCTGCTTGTTACGCGCCTGAGCAGCCGCCTTGGCTTGCTCACGCTTGTCCCACGGGTTGCTGCCGTCGCTGCCACGGGGCGGCAGGCCGGTGTGCTGGGTAAGGATCCTGGTGGTGGTTTCCTTGGCGACCTTGTGGCTGCCGGCCGGCGTCGAGTTCTTGCGACGGGCGCTCTGGTAGCTGTCGGTGGCCGGCTGGTGCAGCGGGATCAACTGGTCTTTACCCGGCCCGATCAGGTCGGCGCGGCCCATGCGCGTCAGTGCTTCACGCAACATTGGCCAGCCTTTCGGGTCGTGATAACGCAGGAACGCCTTGTGCAGACGGCGCTGTTCTTCGCTCTTGACGATGGTCACCGCGTCGCTCTTGTAGGTGACCTTGCGCAGCGGGTTCTTGCCCGAGTGGTACATCGCGGTGGCGGTGGCCATCGGCGACGGGTAGAACGCCTGCACCTGATCGGCACGGAAGCCGTTGCCCTTGAGCCACAGGGCCAGGTTCATCATGTCTTCATCGGTGGTGCCCGGGTGGGCGGCGATGAAGTACGGGATCAGGTACTGCTCCTTGCCCGCTTCCTTGGTGTACTTCTCGAACATGCGCTTGAACTTGTCATAGCTGCCGATGCCCGGTTTCATCATCTGGTTGAGCGGGCCTTCCTCGGTGTGTTCCGGGGCGATCTTCAGGTAGCCACCCACGTGATGGGTCACCAGCTCTTTCACGTACTCAGGCGACTCGACGGCCAGGTCGTAGCGCAGGCCGGAAGCAATCAAAATCTTCTTCACACCCGGCAATGCACGGGCGCTGCGGTACAGCTGGATCAAGGAGGAGTGGTCGGTATTCAGGTTCGGGCAAATGCCGGGGAACACGCACGACGGCTTGCGGCACGCGGATTCGATTTCCGGGCTCTTGCAGGCAATGCGGTACATGTTCGCGGTAGGCCCGCCGAGATCGGAGATCACCCCGGTGAAGCCCGGCACCTTGTCACGGATTTCTTCGATTTCGCGAATGATCGACTCTTCGGAACGGTTCTGGATGATGCGGCCTTCGTGCTCGGTGATCGAGCAGAAGGTGCAGCCGCCGAAGCAGCCACGCATGATGTTTACCGAGAAGCGGATCATGTCGTAGGCCGGGATTTTCTCGTTGCCATACGCAGGGTGCGGCACGCGGGCATAAGGCATACCGAACACGTAGTCCATTTCTTCGGTGGTCATCGGGATGGGCGGCGGGTTGAACCAAACGTCCACGTCACCATGCTTCTGCACCAGGGCGCGGGCGTTGCCTGGGTTGGTTTCCAGGTGCAGCACGCGGTTGGCGTGGGCGTAGAGCACCGCGTCGCCGCGGACTTTTTCCACCGACGGCAGGCGGATCACAGTCTTGTCGCGGGTCATGCGCGGGCTGGCCAGGATCTGCACGACCTTGGCTTCTTCCGGGTCATCCACCGGACCTTTCTCTTGCTCGATGGCGCAGGCCTGGGTGTCCTGGGTGTTCACGTACGGGTTGATGATCTTGTCGACCTTGCCCGGACGGTCGATGCGCGTGGAGTCCACTTCGTACCAGCCCGCGGGTGTATCACGGCGAATGAACGCGGTGCCGCGCACGTCGGTGATGTCTTCGATCTTGTGGCCCCACGACAGGCGCTGGGCGACTTCGACAATGGCGCGCTCGGCGTTGCCGTACAGCAGGATATCGGCGGTAGCGTCGATCAGGATCGAGTTGCGCACCCGGTCCTGCCAGTAGTCGTAGTGGGCGATGCGGCGCAGGGAAGCTTCGATGCCGCCAAGCACGATCGGCACGTTCTTGTAGGCTTCCTTGCAGCGCTGGCTGTACACCAGGCTGGCGCGGTCCGGGCGTTTGCCGGCCATGCCGCCTGGGGTGTAGGCGTCGTCGGAGCGGATTTTCTTGTCGGCGGTGTAGCGGTTGATCATCGAGTCCATGTTGCCGGCCGCGACGCCGAAGAACAGGTTCGGCTCGCCGAGCTTCATGAAGTCGTCTTTGGACTGCCAGTTCGGCTGGGCGATGATCCCGACGCGAAAGCCCTGGGACTCCAGCAGCCGGCCGATGATCGCCATGCCGAACGATGGGTGATCCACATACGCATCACCGGTGACGATGATGATGTCGCAGGAATCCCAGCCAAGCTGATCCATCTCCTCCCTGCTCATCGGCAGGAATGGCGCAGGACCGAAACATTCGGCCCAGTACTTGGGATAGTCAAATAACGGCTTGGCTGTTTGCATGACGGTGACCGGTGTTGAGATGAAAAATCGCGGGCGCGGAATATAGCACAAATTTTGACCAATTCCGACGGCAATGGTCGGCTTTTAGCCACACCGCGCCCGACGGTGCTTATAGCCCGGTTTTGCTGGGGGGGCGAGGCCCACATAGGCGCGCTGATCACGCGTCGTCATTGAGGGTGCAACTACCAGGCGTTTTCAGCGCACAGCTTTATGCACCTCTTCTTCTGGTACTGCCGGCCCTAATGTCGCTCAATCTTTCCAACAGAGCGCCTGCCACGCTGCTGTGCCAAGCGCTCTCTTCCCGAGCACACACCATGACCAACTCAGTCACCTTTGATGCAGAGCAACCTGCATTACTCACCCACGAAAGCTGGGCCGAACAACAGATCTTTCAACTGATACAGGAAAACGTAAATGCCTTCATGGGCAAAATGGGCGTGGACGAGCAAAAAGAATACCTGCGTCTGAGCAAGGATCTGGTGGAGCGCGAGCAAACCCTCGGCAACGCCCTCACAGATCTTTACAACGACTTGAGCCAGCAAATGGTCGACGCTCTGGACAGCGCGCTGAAGAGCAAAACCGGCACGGTCATCAACTCGCGTACCACTTACCTGAAGACGCGGATCCGGCAGCTACCGGCCTCCCAGGATGACCTCCCCGCCAACGACCGCCTGGGCAACAACGTGCGCATCTACAAAGAGGACCTGGGCATACGTGAGTACGAACGCTCGATCACCTTGCTGGAGGCGGCGTATCGCAACTTCGGGTTTACTGCGTATTTCTCCACCGAAGAACAACGCGCCAGCTCTATCAGCGGCAACGTCATCAGCGTCAAAGCGTTCGTGGCCGTCGCAAGGAGCGTGGACATCGGCACGCGCATCAGCGACTACATCGAAAAAGAGTTCAAGAAGCGTCTGTCCAATCCGCTATTCGGCCTGCAAAGCACCAAGCTGCTGGTCGCATTGAGGGACGCCTACCGCACCAATGAGTCCTGGAGTATCAGCGAATGGGAATTCAATGAACTTAAAGACTGGCTGTTCGACACCAGCGTGTATTGGGACCTCTACCAACTGGACGCCGGCGGCGAAAAGATTGCCCTGCCGTTCTTTACTCGTCGCTTTGACACGCCCGACGGCTCTTGCGTCTACAGCTACTTCCCGGACCGCCCCAATGGCGCGCTACGCCGACATGCCTCCAGGCAAGAAGCCGTGGACTCGCTGCAGGACCAGATCCGCAACGACGTGGGGCTGGCACACTTCAGTTGGTTCATGAAGGCCATCTCCCTGAACAATCAGGAAAAGCTGCGAGCCTTTATCAAACCGCTGAAGGTCAACCGGGACGAGCTCGCCTGGCATGCCAAAATCCTGTATGACCTGTTCGCCAGCAAGACCCCAAACAGACAAAAACTGGCGGTGGAAAAAATCGGCACGGACATCCGTTGCCTCGCCCACACCTTGCCGATCCACCAGGCGTGGCCGATACAATCGGACCTTATCCGACTGGCCCGCACCAATAAACTCGCCGACCAGGAGGCCGCCGTTGCGTTGGCCACCTATCTGGTCAGCGAAACCTTGTCGATGCTGCTGATCCCCCTCCCCGGCGGTGTGACGGGCTTGGGCAAAATCATGTTGGTCGCAATGCTGGGCGCCCTCGTCTATCAGACCTGGTCTGCCATTGCGGCGCTGCGCCGAGGCCAGCAGGCCGAGCTGGTGCAAGCTGTCGGCGACATCCTTGACCTGCTGGTGGGGCTGCGCTTGCAGGGGGCGGCAGCCAAGTTGTCTGCACGCCGCACCCGTCAGTTGATGAACGCGCTGGGTAACCCCAACTATGCTCTTGGCACGAACGGCAAGCCTGGGTTGTGGTTCATCAACGACTACACACAAATCGACCCCAACTACCTGTCGGGAGTTGAACAAAACCCTCAAGGCCTGTTTGAAAAGGACAATCGAAGCTACATCAAGCTACAGGTCGACAACCAAACCAGATTCGCCCAGGTCACCCTCGACAAAATCTCCGGGCGCTATCAACTGGACACGCACGGCTCTTCAAGCATTCAGCCCTACGTTACCTATTCAGCCAAGCATGACCGCTGGACACTCGACCCGATCGATACCCGTGCGCTGAACGAAGCCCAACTGTTGCAGCACATGATCTCGCCCAGCGAGCTGCCGCTGAGCCCGACAGCTTGTAAGCGCTCGCTGGATGTCGCGCGGGTGGATCGCCAGGATCTGCTGGATATCTGGTTCGATCGCCGGCGCGCGCCCGTCGCACTGACGCAGGCCATAGAGAATCAGCAACTGCGCGAAGGGCTCACCCAGTTACAAGCGGCGCTCAGGCAGAGCGATGGCCCGCTGCCGCCCATTGCCGATCAGGTCATGCCTGCGCTACTGGCCGACCTGGGCACCTGCACGATCAAACTGTATGCCCCTGACGGCAAAACCTTGCTGTCCAGCCACGCACCGGTGCTCGCGGGCAACACACAGCCCTTGGCCACAATCGAACTACGCCAGGACGGCCGCGATCGTTACCTGGCACTGGCATTTGGCTCGCCGGTGGGCTCGCTCATGCAACAGGTATTGCAGGAACATGAACGGCTCGTCCCCAATAGCAGGTTGGGTAAGACAGGCCACAGCAGTGAAGATCAACACCTGGCGAGCCGATTGCTTGAGCTGAGAAAAAAAATAGCGACACACCTTCAAGCACATCAAGCCGCTGTGTATGAGGCGTTACGCGACGGCCAACCGCGCGACCACCTGAATGCAAAAAATTCAGCAGCTCGGTTTGCACCCACGGCGCTGTCCGGCCAGCCCACCAGTGATGACCTGGCAATCGGCCTGTTGCGGCGTCGCTTTCCGGACCTTTCACGGGCAATGGCTGCAGACTTGCTGCGTCGTCATCCCTCATTACGCGACGTCGGCCTGTACTCCTTCCTGGAAGCTCCGGTACGCGAGGCCATTCACAAAAGTCTTCAACAAAGCATCATCACTGAGGCGCTCAACGCACTTTCGGACCCAAGCGGCCTCGGCCTCAACGCGCACAGTGAAGCCCTGTTCTGCAACCTGCTGACGCTCTTGCCAGGTTGGCCAAGCGATGTCGGCGTGCAGGTGTATCAAGGCTCTACCGATCAGACCGGGCGGACCATCCGTCGAGGATCCCTGCTGGACACCTATGGGAGCGAAGACGCAGACAGCTTCGTCATGTTGGTCAAGTCCGGCACTGAATATGCTGGCTACCGACCGGACAGTGGCGATCTGAAAACGGCGGCCGTCGGGGAAAACAGCTTACTCGGTGCCACCTTGCGCACTCTCACCGAAACCCAACGCAATGAGCTGGGCCTTGGGCGCCACGACACCGCCGTGCTGGCTCAGGACGTGCTTGAGCAAGCGCGCGTACAGCAGGCGTACCTGCCAGAATTCCTCACACAATCGCGGGAGTCGCCGCTATCGAACCAGAGCATCAGTGGTTTGCGGATACCCCACAAGCAGGTGCCGGACAATGCCGATGCAGACGGCGTCCATGCCCTGAGCGGGCGTCAATACGTGACGATCGACGGCGGCACCTATCAAGTCATGCTCGACCGCGATGCTTCCTCGGCGGCAGGCAAAGTCTGGCGCATCGTCAAACCTGGCGATCCCGTGGCGATGGACGCGGCTAACGTCTACAACAGCAGTCGCCTCGGTGCAAGCCACGCCATCAGGCGCAACGCCGCCAATGTCTGGGTCAGCGCCATCGTCGGCGCACCGGGGGGCGTACGAGGCGAGAGACATGACTGGTCGTTCTTCCGGCAAGTGGCCGACAGTGCCAGCGCAGCCTTAAATCAACTGCGCAGCCCGCAGCGTCGGGTACACAGCTTGTTCCCGTCATTTGACGAAGGACAGATCAACGCGTTTATCCAGTCTCTTGGCAATGACATTACTGGCGGGCTGGATAGACGAGAAGCCGAGTACAGAAACCTCAGCAGGGAGTTGAAGGCATGGCGACATGCAAACGCTTCCGAATCTACAAGCTGGGCCAAGCTTGCTACCGATGAGATCAAGCGCTGCTGGCGTCGTGAGACCGGGACATCATTCACAATGCCGTCAGGCACCTCCGCGCTTCCCGGGTTGAAAGCCGACTTCAGCCATGTGCGGGAGTTGGATCTTGTGTCGATTAACTGGTCGGATGCGACGGATACGTTCATGGGCAATTTCTCCAACCTGGAGCGACTGAGCATCACACACTCCAAGCTCGACAAACTCCCCACCGCGATCGGCAACATGAGTCAATTGACCACGCTGAACTTGAGTTCGAACCAGATCAGGCTGGATGTACCCAGTGCTGAAAAATTGGCCGGCCTTACCCAGCTTGAACATATCGATCTATCGGAAAACCCGCTGGGGATAACGCCCGACTTCAGCGGTATGTCGAAACTGCAAACACTGGACCTCAGCAGTACAAAGATTGATCAGTGGCCCGCCGGCCTACTGAGTCAGACCAACCTGAAAAGCCTCAACTTGCTCAATAACAAACTGCGTGCAGTTCCCGAAACCTACCTGAAACCGCCGGCCGACCAGTTGGAAACCATCGTCCGGATCAATAACGTCACCCAGCTACAAGGCAATGACTTTCCCTCTCAATACTGGAGAAAATTCGAAAGCTACTGGCGCAATCTGCATGAAAACCATCCGGACCTGATCAAAGACGCAATTGACAGCGCGTTTGACTCGGGTAACCCCAGGATAGAAAGGTATCAGCGGCTATATCCGGGCAAGACCCTCAAGCAGGCTAGGGAGTTTCTTTGGAGCTTGCCCAAAGGAACAGTGGCGGCAGAGTTGGACAGACTCGAACTTGAGTTCCATAAGCTCCAAACCCAACTGGACGCCTGGGCGTTTTCAGGCGGTGTTCGCCGCCAGGGTTATGTTCGCTCTGGCCAACTCGCAACCAATGCAGTGACTTGGGACGATCGTAACATCGCCCTGGAACGCATTTTGAGTTGCTGGAGACAGGAAACACCGCAGATGCTGGCCAAGGATGGCACACCGATTGGCCTGGAACTCGATCTCAGTGGCCTGAGGCTGCCGAGTCTGCCGGACCTGGACGTGGACTTCAGTCACGTAGGCTCACTCAAACTGAACAACATGTACCTAAGCGTTTCTCCAGAAAGCTTCCTGACACGATACCGACACGTACGCTGGCTCGACCTGGCAGACAATCAGCTCAGGGACCTTCCTCCAGCCTTGGGCGAAATGCATGGGCTCACCCGTTTATATCTGCAGAACAACCGGATTCGCCTGACCCCGGACACCGCCCGCATCCTGGCGGAACGCGTCACGCTCAGAGGCCTCGTATTACAGGGAAACCAACAACTAGGCGTGACACCCGACTTCAGCCAGATGCCCGACATCCGCTCGATTAATCTGTCGGGTACAGGCATTGAGACATGGCCGACCGGCCTGGCAGAGCAACCGCTACTGGACACGATCGACCTGAGTGCCAATCAGATAACAGAGATTCCTGACTCCGTCATCGCGCCTACAGACGCGCTCCTGCCCCGTTCGGCACGGCTCAATAACTTGACCTCTGTCACCGGTAATCCGTTGTCCGATCAAACGTTGGCACGGGTCAGGCGTTACGCAGCCCGGTTGATCACAGCCGGACTCGCCGAAGTGGGGCAGCCAAACCGTTTAGTGGTCACATCCACGCTAAACAGACCGCCAGCACCCTTTAGAAATCGGGGCGACGAGTCGTTTCGACGCTTGACCAAGGGATTGGACTCAGCTCAGGTTTCGGCCAGGCGATCGCAATGGACTACGCTACGCGAACAGCAGGGGGCGGATCCCTTCTTCGACCTGCTCAAGCGTCTAGAGCAACTGGGTACGGGCCAGGAGGATCATCGGCGAAGAGTCTGGGAGTTGATCGACGCTATTACCGAAAACAGTTCGGAGTCCGAACAGTTGCGCAAAGAAATCTTCGATCGAGCCGGCGAACCTGCGTGCTGCGACCGAGCGGCCTTCTCGTTCGGCAACCTGGAAACCGCAGTCCTGGTATACAGGGCCCAAAGTCAGGCGATGGATCAGTCACAAGGCAAGCCGTTATCGGCATTGTCCAGAAGCCTGTTCCGATTGCATGAAGTGGACAAAATCGCCTCAGCCGACATCCTGCGCAGCGAAACGATTGTCAACGATCCGACGGTATCGGAAGAAGCGAAGCGCCCGCATCGCCTGCGCCTGGGCGAGGAGGTCGAGATCAGACTGGCTTATCGCTACGGCCTTAAAGACCGCCTCCAACTGCCTGGGCAGCCTCAGCGGACGGCATACACCCATATGGGTGGAGTCACACAGGGCATGCTAGACAGCGCCTATGAAAAAATAGTGGCACTGGATAATTCACCCGAGGAATTCCAGGCGCTGCTTTCCAGAGAGTTCTGGCAAGTCTATATAACCAACAAATATCAGGCGCAATTCGAAGCGCAGCGTCAGCCCTTTCAGGAACGACTTGAGGCACTACGCGATAGTCTTACCGCCGGTTTACTGTCGAAAGCGGCCTACAAGGAGCAAACCGATAGCCAGCAGGCCCTGCTTGCGATTGAAGAAGCCGAGCTGATCCAGACACTGACTCGACAAATCCTGGCCGAGTGACTCGGCCAACGGTTACTCGTCGTCGTCGAAGTTGTAACTGCCCGGCGCCAGGTTCTCGAAGCGCGTGTACTTACCGATGAACGCCAGGCGAATAAAGCCGATCGGGCCGTTACGCTGCTTGCCGATAATGATCTCGGCAATGCCTTTGTGTTCCGTTTCGGGGTGGTACACCTCGTCGCGGTACACGAACATGATCACGTCGGCGTCCTGCTCGATCGCTCCGGATTCACGCAAGTCGGAGTTCACCGGACGCTTGTTGGGGCGTTGTTCCAGGGAGCGGTTGAGCTGGGACAGCGCCACCACTGGGCAGTTGAATTCCTTGGCCAGGGCTTTCAGGGAACGGGAGATTTCGGAAATCTCGTTGGTACGGTTATCGCCGCTGGAGCCCGGAATCTGCATCAACTGCAGGTAGTCGATCATGATCAGCGCGATATCGCCGTGTTCACGTACCAGGCGGCGGGTACGCGCACGCATCTCGGACGGGCTGATACCGGCCGTGTCGTCGATGAACAGCTTGCGGTCATTGAGCAGGTTGACCGCCGAGGTCAAGCGCGGCCAATCGTCGTCTTCCAACTGGCCGGAACGCACTTTGGTCTGGTCGATACGACCCAGGGACGAAAGCATACGCATGATCAGCGATTCGCCTGGCATTTCGAGGGAGTACACCAATACCGCCTTGTCGCTGCGCAGTACGGCGTTTTCCACCAGGTTCATCGCAAAGGTGGTCTTACCCATGGACGGACGGCCGGCGACGATGATCAAGTCGGACGGCTGCAGGCCGCTGGTCTTTTCGTCGAGGTCGGTGTAGCCGGTGGAAATACCGGTAATGGCCGCGTCGGTGTTGAACAAGGTATCGATACGGTCGATAGCCTTGGTCAGCAGGTCGTTGACGCTGACCGGGCCGCCGGTTTTGGGCCGCGCTTCGGCGATCTGGAAGATCTGGCGTTCGGCTTCATCAAGGATCTCGGCGGCGGTACGGCCTTCCGGGTTGAAGGCGCTGTCGGCGATTTCGGTGCTGATGCCGATCAACTGGCGCAGGGTGGCGCGCTCGCGGACGATCTGCGCATAGGCCTTGATGTTGGCGACGGACGGCGTGTTTTTCGCCAGTTCACCGAGGTAGCCCAGCCCGCCAACCTGGGAGGTCTGGCCTTCCTTGTCCAGCTGCTCGGCCAGGGTCACCACGTCGATCGGTGAGTTCTGGTCGGCCAGCTTGGCGATGGCGCGGAAGATCAGGCGGTGGTCATGGCGATAGAAGTCACCGTCCGAGACTTGATCCAGCACGCGTTCCCAGGCGTTGTTGTCCAGCATCAAGCCACCGAGCACGGCCTGTTCGGCCTCGATGGAATGCGGCGGCACCTTCAGGGCAGCGGTTTGCAGATCGTATTGCTCAGGAGCGGAGATTTCGTTCATGGCCACTTGGAATTTAAGGGTGTGTAGAAAAACAAAAGGCACGACCTGTAAACAGGATCGTGCCCGATGTTAACCGGCTGACACGCGAGGTGCCAGTCAGTTAGGTGCGACTTAAGCTGCTACCACGACAACGCGTACGGTGGCTTCAACTTCGGCGTGCAGGTGCACGGCTACGTCGAATTCGCCTACGTTGCGGATGGTGCCGTTCGGCAGACGAACTTCGCTCTTCTGCACTTCAACGCCGGAGGCGGTCAGTGCATCAGCGATGTCGTGGGTGCCGATCGAACCGAACAGCTTGCCTTCGTCACCGGCGGTGGCAGTGATAGTCACTTCCAGCTCAGCCAGTTGGGCAGCGCGAGTTTCGGCCGAAGCTTTTTTGTCTGCTGCGGCTTTTTCCAGCTCAGCACGACGCTCTTCAAACGCAGCCAGGTTGGCAGCGGTTGCAGCGGTGGCTTTGCCGTATGGCAGCAGGTAGTTACGACCGTAGCCGGCCTTAACGTTCACTTTGTCGCCCAGGTTGCCCAGGTTGGCGACTTTTTCCAGAAGGATCAGTTGCATGTGAAAATCCTCTAACTTTTAACCTTCACCGTTCGCGCTATCGGCATCTTTCGACGCCAGACGTCCGCGAAAATCAATCAGGCCGTCGACAATGGCCAGAACCACGAGTAACGGATAGATCAGCTGCATGAACAGCAACAGCGTGACGTACAACCCCACCAGCCAGAACCTGGCCAGGCGCTTTCGCGCAACCAGCCCGTGAATCAGGGCCAGCCCGGCAAACACCAGCGGTACGCTGCAAATCGGCGCCAGCAAGGCCATCTGTGGACCGAAGTTCGGTCCGACAACCATGCACGCCAGCAGCAACATCGCCGGCCCCGCAGGGATTCTGATACTGCGAAACTCGCGACCAAAACCACCCGGGTTGTACAACAACGCCTGCCAATAACGCCCAAGAATCAGGCTCAGCACGCTGACGACCTGCAACAATGCCGCAATCAGGCCGGTCAGGACCGGGGCAATCAGTGACGCAAACCGCGCTCGCTCATCTACCGACAACTGCTGGTAGAGATCCCCGAGAGCCAGTGGCAGGATCTTGACGATCTCCTGCGACAGCGCCTCGATTTGCGGGCGGAAAGCCGCGCCAAGCATCACTGAGTACACCAACCCCAATGCCACGCTGACCAGCAGCGTACGGACCCAGGACTCACTTGCGCGCAGAACCAACGCAAGGCTCGATGACCCCAGCAGTACCAGAAGTACCCGTGGATCACCCATTTGCAGCCACCAGATCAAGGCCGGCAACAAACCCAGGGCAAGAACGCCAAGGGCGTCCTTCAAACCGCGCCGCAGCAGCACAAGGCAACCTGCGGCAGCACCCAACCAATAAAGCAACGGCAATGCCGCACAGCCAGCCACTACCAGAGTGGCCTGCACGCGACCGCGCATGATGAACTCAGCTAAGGCGCGCATGCATTCAATCCCTTACTACTTGTCGACTGCCCGGTCTCAGCGGCCGTGGCTGTCGGTGTAGGCCAGCAGGGCCAGGAAGCGGGCGCGCTTGATAGCGGTGGCCAGCTGACGCTGATAACGTGCTTTGGTACCGGTGATACGGCTTGGAACGATTTTGCCGGTCTCGGATACGTAAGCTTTCAGAGTGTTGAGATCTTTGTAATCGATCTCTTTCACGTCTTCAGCGGTGAAGCGGCAGAATTTACGACGACGGAAGAAACGTGCCATTTGATAGGCTCCTTAATAAGGTCCGTGGATTACTCGTCAGCGTTATCGCTGTTGTCACTGTCATCAGCGCTATCATCAGCGCCTTCTTCAGGACGGTCGCGACGCTCACGGCGCTCACTGCGGTTTTCTTCAGCCTTGAGCATCTCGGATTGGCCGGTAACGGCTTCTTCGCGACGGATGACCAGGTTACGGATCACTGCATCGTTGTAGCGGAAGTTGTCTTCCAGCTCGGCCAGGGCCTTGCCAGTGCACTCAACGTTCAGCATCACGTAGTGAGCCTTGTGAACATTGTTGATTGCGTAGGCCAGTTGACGACGGCCCCAATCTTCCAGACGGTGGATTTTGCCGCCGTCTTCTTCGATCAGCTTGGTGTAACGCTCAACCATGCCGCCGACTTGCTCGCTTTGATCCGGGTGGACCAAAAAGATGATTTCGTAATGACGCATGAATGCTCCTTACGGGTTGTAGCCTGCCGCTCAAAAACGGTCAGACAAGGAGTGAATGACACTTATGGATCTTGCCGTAGGGGAGGCACATCGGTGCCTGCCAGGAAGGCAAGGGGCGCAATTGTAGAGAAGGGGGAGAAGCGGCGCAAGGTGATTGGTGATTATTTGAACAACTTTCCAAACACCACAAAATTAAATGTGGGAGGGGGCTTGCTCCCGATTGCGAGAGTTCAGTCACATCATCTGTAACTGACCCACCGCTATCGGGAGCAAGCCCCCTCCCACATTTTGGTTCTGTGCCAGGCTCGGGATTACTTCTTGGCTTTGACCTTGACACCACGCTGACGCTGGGCTTCAAACAGGCACACGCCCGTCGCCACCGATACGTTCAGGCTGCTGACGCTACCGGCCATCGGCAAGTGCACCAGATAATCGCAATGCTCACGGGTCAAACGACGCATGCCTTTGCCTTCGGCGCCCATGATCAGGATGGTCGGGCCGGTCAAGTCCTGGTCATAAATGCTGACCTCGGCCTCGCCTGCCGTACCCACGACCCACAGGCCGCGCTGCTGGAGTTTCTCCAGGGTGCGCGCCAGGTTGGTCACGGCCACCAGCGGAATCACTTCTGCCGCGCCGCAAGCCACTTTGCGCACCACCGGCGTCAAGGTTGCAGACTTGTCTTTAGGCACGATCACCGCAAGCGCGCCGGCAGCATCTGCCGAACGCAGGCAGGCGCCGAGGTTGTGCGGGTCGGTCACGCCGTCCAGTACCAGCAACAGAGGCGCGCCTTCGGTACGGTCGAGCAGCTCGTCGAGCATCGCCTCGCCCCATACCTGGCTCGGGCTGACGTCCGCGACCACGCCCTGGTGTACACCTTCAACCCACACGTCCATTTCACGACGCTCGGCCTGGCCGATGGCAACCTTGTTTTGGGTGGCCAGTTCGACCAGCGCCTGCACACGCGGCTCACTGCGGCCTTCGGCCAACCAAACCTGCTTGACCCGCTTGGGGTGATGACGCAGCAGTGCTTCTACGGCGTGCACGCCGTAGATTTTTTCCAGACTCATGACTTGGCCTTAGGTTTGCGCGACCCGCCGCTTTTCGCGGGGGCAGAGCCCGCTTTTGGCGGGCCTTTACGATGTTTACTTGGCTTGCTCGACGGTTTTTCCGCCCCTTGGGACTTTCCCCCAGACGCCGCTTTACCACCACTTTTGGCTTCGTTGAGCAGCTGCTGCTTCAACTCGCGGCTCTTGCGCAGCTCGGCGTTTTTCGCCGCAGCATCGCTTGGGCGGTAGGCTTCAGGAGCCTTTTCCTTGGCGGAAGAGCGACGCCCCGACTTGGCAGGTGCAGGCTCGGCAGCCGTCTTCGCGCCAGTGGCCTTGCCTTTGGAAGCCGGCGCTGCGGTTTCGCTGCCACGCTTTTTGCGGCCAGCCGGCTCAGCGGGCTTGTCAGGCATACCGAAGTCGATCTTGCGTTCGTCCAGATCGACGCGCATGACCTGCACTTCGACGGTATCGCCCAAGCGGAAGCTGCGACCGGTGCGCTCGCCCGCCAGACGGTGGTGCACAGGATCGAAGTGGTAGTAGTCACCCGGCAAGGCGGTGACATGCACCAGGCCCTCGACGTAGATGTCGGTCAGTTCCACGAACAGACCAAAGCCCGTCACAGCAGTGATCACGCCCGGGAACGATTCGCCCACGCGATCCTTCATGAACTCGCACTTGAGCCAGTTCACTACGTCGCGGGTGGCTTCGTCGGCGCGGCGCTCGCTCATGGAGCACTGCTCGCCCAACTGCTCCAGGGCCGCCTCGTCGTACGGATAGATCCGCGCCTTCGGAATGGTCATGGCACCGGCGCGCTTGACGTGCGGGGTGTTCTGCCTGGAGTGGATCACGCTGCGGATCGCCCGGTGCGTGAGCAAATCCGGGTAACGACGGATCGGCGACGTGAAGTGGGTGTACGCCTCGTAGTTGAGGCCAAAGTGGCCCTGGTTATCGGCGCTGTACACCGCCTGGCTCAGGGAACGCAGCATCACGGTCTGAATCACGTGGTAATCCGGACGATCCTTGATGCTGGCCAGCAGAGCCTGGTAATCCTTGGGCGTCGGGCCGTCCTTGCCTTTATGCAGGGACAGGCCAAGCTCACCAAGGAAGGCGCGCAGTTTTTCCAGACGTTCCGGCGGCGGGCCGTCGTGGACGCGGTACAGCGCGGGAATTTCGTGCTTCTTCAGGAACTCGGCAGTGGCCACGTTGGCCGCCAGCATGCATTCCTCAATCAACTTGTGCGCGTCGTTACGGGTGGTCGGGGTGATAGCGGCGATCTTGCGCTCGGAACCGAAAACAATCCGGGTTTCCTGGGTTTCAAAATCGATCGCGCCACGGGTATGACGGGCGCCCAGCAACACCTTGTACAGCGAGTACAACTGCTTGAGGTGCGGAACCACGCCAGCGTATTCGGTACGCAGGGCCTTGGCTTCGCTGGTCTTCGGTGTTTCCAGAATGGTGCTGACCTTGTTGTAGGTCAGACGCGCCTGGGAGTGGATCACCGCTTCGTAGAACTGGTAGTCGGTCATTTCGCCGGTTTTGGAGATGGTCATCTCGCACACCATGGCCAAACGGTCGACTTTCGGGTTCAGGGAGCACAAGCCGTTGGACAGCTGCTCAGGCAGCATCGGGATCACGCGCTCAGGGAAGTACACGGAGTTGCCGCGCACCTGGGCTTCGTTATCCAGGGCCGAACCGATCTTCACGTAGCTGGACACGTCGGCAATCGCGACGTACAGCTTCCAGCCGCCGGAGAACAGGCGCAGCTTGCCAGGCTTGGCTTCGCAGTAGACCGCATCGTCGAAGTCGCGGGCATCTTCGCCGTCAATGGTGACGAACGGCAGATGACGCAGGTCGATCCGTTTTTCTTTGTCTTTCTCTTCGACTTCCGGCTTGAGCTTGGCGGCTTCCTTGAGCACGGCATCAGGCCAGACGTGAGGAATATCGTAGGTGCGCAGCGCAACGTCGATTTCCATGCCGGGCGCCATGTAGTTGCCGACCACTTCAACGATATCGCCCTGGGGCTGGAAGCGCGCCGTTGGCCAATGGGTGATTTTCACCTCGACGAACTGGCCGACCTTGGCGGCACCGTTGCGGCCGGGGGTGATCAGCACTTCCTGCTGGACCTTCGGGTTATCCGGAACCACAAAGCCGATGCCGCCTTCTTCGAAGTAACGGCCGACGATGGACTCGTGGGCACGGGACACCACTTCGACGATCACGCCTTCGCGACGACCGCGACGGTCCAGACCGGAAACCCGCGCCAGGGCGCGGTCGCCATCGAACACCAGGCGCATTTGCGCCGGGCTCATGAACAGATCGTCACTGCCGTCATCCGGGATCAGGAAGCCGAAACCGTCACGATGGCCGGCAATGCGGCCCAGGATCAGGTCGAGCTTGTCTACCGGCGCGTAAGTGCCACGACGGGTGTAGATCAATTGAGCATCGCGCTCCATCGCACGCAGACGGCGGCGCAGGGCTTCGAGCTGGTCTTCGGTGGTCAGACCGAATTCTTCGACCAACTGCTCGCGGCTAGCAGGCGAACCACGATCGGCGAGGTGCGCCAGGATCAGTTCGCGGCTAGGAATAGGGTTTTCATATTTTTCCGCTTCACGAGCGGCCTCGGGATCGAGGGACTGCCAATCGGCCATTAGAGAGTTTTCACCTTGTCTATATGTGGGTTAGTTTGGCATACGCGTATTGAAACGGGAAATTTCAGGTATCAACAAGCGTTTAAAAGACCTTTACGCCCCCCCACCGCGCACCTTGCACGACCACTGGCGAAATTTTCCAGGGTTTTTTCATGGCAGGGGTTTACAGCTCAAATATCGCTCCGTATAGTGCGCGCCATCGACGACGGCAACGTTGTCAGATAATGCCCAGGTGGTGAAATTGGTAGACACGCCAGCTTCAGGTGCTGGTGATCGCAAGGTCGTGGAAGTTCGAGTCTTCTCCTGGGCACCAAATTCAGATCAAACCCGCGAAAGCGGGTTTTTTCGTTTCAGACCTTTGATTTTTAACGGAAAAATTGATTTATATTTTTCGAATCAGGGGTTTACAGATCAAAAAGCCCGCCGTATAGTTCGCCCCATCAACAGCGGCAACGTTGTTAGATAATGCCCAGGTGGTGAAATTGGTAGACACGCCAGCTTCAGGTGCTGGTGATCGCAAGGTCGTGGAAGTTCGAGTCTTCTCCTGGGCACCAAATTCAGATCAAACCCGCGAAAGCGGGTTTTTTCGTTTCTGACGCTCGAAAAACTCCCCAGCGATTTCCCCCCCTCGTCCGCACTTGAGAAGTTTTATCGTTTATCCTTGCAATGATTTGTTGCATATAGCGAGGAACACTTCGGATGATGATCCGCGATAACCGTCTCAAAACATCCCTTCTGCGCGGCCTGAGCCTCACCCTGCTCAGCCTGACCCTGCTCTCGCCCGCCGCCTATTCTGCCGACAAGATCGCCCTGACCTTGTACAACGGCCAACACAAGGAAGTCGGCGATGAACTCGCCAAAGCCTTTGAAGCCAAGACCGGCATTCACGTCAACGTGCGCAAAGGCAGCAGCAATCAGTTGGCCAGCCAGGTCGTCGAAGAAGGTGACCGCTCCCCCGCCGACGTGATCTATACCGAAGAATCGCCGCCGCTGAACAAACTCGGCGAGCAAGGCTTGCTGGCGAAGATCGATGCCAGCACCCTCGACGTGCTGCCCAAGGATTACGTCGGTCGTAATGGTGACTGGATGGGCGTGACTGCACGCACCCGCGTGGTGGCGTTCAATCCAAAACTGATTGCTGAAAAGGACCTGCCCAAATCCGTCCTGGATTTCGCCGGCCCCGAGTGGCAAGGCAAGGTTGGCTTCGTGCCCACCAGCGGTGCCTTCCAGGAACAAGCCGTGGCGATCATCAAACTGCACGGTCGCGAAGCCGCCGAAGAGTGGCTGACCGGCCTGCGCGCCTTCGGCAAGGTGTACAGCAACAATATGGTCGCCCTCAAGGCCGTTGAAAATGGCGAAGTGGCCACCGTGCTGGTGAACAACTATTACTGGTTTGCCCTGAAAAAGGAAAAAACCAACCTGGACTCCCAACTGCACTACTTCACCGATGGCGATGCTGGCGGCCTGATCACCGTATCCTCCGCTGCCGCACTGAAATCCAGCAAACACCCCAAAGAAGCTCAGCAACTGCTGGCATTCATGGCCAGTGAAGAAGGCCAGCGCGTGATCACCAACACCTCGGCCGAGTACCCGCTGCGCAAGGGCATGCAATCCAACCGTGGCCTCAAGCCCTTCAGCGAGCTGCAGCCGCCGAAAGTCACCCCAGCCGACCTTGGCAACGCCGAAGAAGCCCTGGAACTGGAACGTGACGTTGGCTTGAACTGATGACCGCATCGCTAACGGCCGGGGCATTCAGCCCACGGCGCAAACGGCCGTCGATCTGGCTGTTGCTGCCAGTACTGCTGCTAGTGGGCCTGAGCCTGCTGCCGCTGGCGTATGTCGGGCTCAAGGCCTGGCAAGCGGGCTGGGCAGAGGCGGTGCATCTGCTGTGGCGGCCTTATGTGTTTGGCCTGCTGCGCAACACCCTCGCACTGATGGTCGGCGTGACCGTGACCTGTGGTGTGATCGGCCTGTCCCTGGCTTGGCTGCTGGAACGCAGCAACCTGCCGGGACGAAGGATCTGGGGCGTAATCCTGTGCCTGCCGTTTGCGGTACCTGCGTTTGTCAGCAGCTTTACCTGGGTGTCCCTGAGCGCGAGTTTCGAAGGGCTCGGTGGCGCGATTCTGGTGATGAGTCTGTCCAAGTACCCGCTGGTATTTCTACCGGTGGCAGCAACCTTGCGCAACCTTGACCCGTCCCTGGAAGAGTCCGCGCGCACCCTGGGACTGAATCGCTGGGGCGTGTTCTTTCGCGTCACCTTACCGCTGCTATGGCCGTCGCTATTGGCCGGGGCACTCCTGATAGCCCTGCACATGCTGGTGGAGTTCGGGGCCTTGTCGATCATCGGCCTGCAAACCTTTACCACCGCGATCTACCAGCAATTCGAACTGGAATTCAGCAACGCCAATGCCGCGATGCTCTCGGCGGTGTTGCTGGTGATGTGCCTGACCTTGCTGTGGCTGGAGTTGCGCGTGCGTGGCAAAGGCCGACACGTGCGCATTGGCCAGGGCGCGGCGCGACATGCCGAGCAGGTCCGGCTGGGCAAGTGGGCACCATTGGGGCAGGTGTATTGCCTGGCGCTGGCGATCATTGGCAGCGGCATTCCACTGGGGATGCTCGGTTATTGGTTGGCCGTCGGATCTTCCGCCGCGTTTCCACTGGCTGAAATTGGCGAGGCGTTGCTCTCCTCACTTGCCTTGTCGCTGGGAGGCGCGGCGTTGTGCCTGGTACTGGCGGTGCCCGTAGGTTTGCTGGTGGTGCGCTACAAAGGCCAGTTGGCACTGTGGGCCGAACGCCTGCCTTACCTGCTACACGCCCTGCCCGGCCTGGTGATTGCACTGACACTGGTGTATTTCGCGCTGCATTACGTGCCCGCGCTGTACCAGACCTCGGCGTTGTTGCTGATCGCTTATGCGTTGCTGTTTTTGCCATTGGCCCAGGCGCCGATTCGTACGGCCTTGAACAAAGCGGCACCACAACTGGAGGAGGCGGCGCGCACGTTGGGCGCTTCGTCGTTCAGTGCGTTTTGCCGAGTGACGTTGCCGATTATCTTCCCGGCGTTAGGGGCGGCATTTGCGCTGGTGTTTCTGGATGCGATGAAGGAATTGACGGCGACTTTGCTTCTGAGCCCGACCGGGTTGAATACCTTGGCGACGGCCGTGTGGGCGCATACTTCGAATGTGGAGTTTGCGGCGGCGGCACCGTATGCAGCGTTGTTGATATTGGTGTCGGGGTTGCCGGTGTATCTACTTACGACTCGGATGTATCTGAGTCGCTGAGACCGCTATCGGGGGCAAGTCGAATCGTCGCACCGCCCCTCCCACATTTGAATGTGTTCGCAAATCAAGTGTGGGAGGGGGCTTGCTCCCGATGAGGCCGGTATGGACACCACTAAGCCCGGAACTGCCCCAGGCTCGCCTTCAACTGCGCCGCCAACCCATCCAGCACCTTGCCACTGGCCGTCGTCTCCACCACAGCCTGCGCCGCACGCTCGGCCTGGGCATGGATCACTTCCACCCGCCCACGCACCGCATGGGCGCCCTGAGCCTGGTGCTCAGCCGCACGCGTCGCCAGACCAATCGCGGCGTGCACCTGCTCCACCGACGCTTGTACTGTCTGCTGCAAACGCACACTGTCGCGCAACACCAGCAAGCCCTCATTGGCCTGGCGGCCAGCCTTGCCGATTGTTTCCACCGCCTCACGCGCGCCCTGTTGCAACGCCACGATATGCGCCTGGATGTCGCCGGTAGAGCTTTGGGTCTTGCTGGCCAGCGCACGCACTTCGTCCGCCACCACCGCAAAGCCACGTCCAGTCTCGCCCGCCCGCGCCGCTTCGATAGCCGCATTCAGGGCAAGCAAATTGGTTTGCTCGGCGATACCGTGGATCACGGTTAGCACGACTTCGATCTGCTCGCTTTGCTGCGCCAGCCGCTCAATCACCTGGGAGCCAGCCTGCACCTGCCCCGCCAACGCCTCGATCAAGCTGCCGACCTCAGCCGAGGTGCGCGAGTTCTCATCCGTGGCCTGGCGAATATCCACCACCTGCTGCAAGGCCGCTTGCATGGCGTGACTTTCGGCCTGGGCCTCGTCAGCCATTTGCGAAAGTGCGCGCAAGCTCTCTGCAACCTCGTCGCGCTGCAAACCCGCTGCCGCGTCGGCGCCCGCGTTACGCAATGTCATGGCGCCGATTTCCACACCGGTACGCTGGGCCACATCGCCCGCCTCACGCACGATGGGCTGCAACTTATCCACAAAGCGATTGACCGCCGAAGCCATATCACCGATTTCGTCCTTGCTGTTGATCTGCACACGCTTGGTGAGGTCGCCCTCGCCTGCCGCCAGGTCGTCCATGGCGGCAATAAGCAGCTTGAGACGATTGACCACGCGCCGGCCCAACACAACAGCGAGCAACAGCAATACGCCAAGCCCCACCAATGCCAGGCCCATGCCGATACGCCAACGCAGGGCGCCCGCCGCTTCTTGCACGGCGCTGGAGGTGTTTGCAGTCATTTGGGTGGCAGTTGCCTGTGCCGACTGCAGCCTGGCGCCCATGGCGCTGGCACTATCAGCCGCCGCCCCCTGGAGGCTATCGCCCACCAGTTGATCACCGCTGGCGATCAGCGCGGCAAAGCGCTTATCCAACGCTTGCAGGTCGGCCTCAACCGCAGCGGTCGACACGCCCATGCGCACCTTGCCGATTTCCACACCATTTGGGCTGATGGAGGCTTCGACGTAGTACACCGACGGGTCTGTCTTGGCCGCGTTCAGCACTTTATCGAGGGCACGCTCACCCGCACCCTTTGCCAGCAACGCCTGGTTGATCGGGTTATCACGGTTCAGATAACGCGTCAGGTGCTCACCCGCGGCGTCGTCATACACGACGAACAACACGTTGGGATTGCGTTGGGCACGCCGGGCAAATTCCGAGAGTGTTGGCACATCGCTGTCCCACATGGCGCGGGGCGCGACCGAGGCCAGCAACTGCGCCATGTCATTGGCGGAGTCCTTCAGGTCTTTTTCCAGGGTCGCACGCAGTTGCTTCTGCTCTTCCTGCAGACGCGTGGAAAGCCCGGCTGTCAGGCGCTGGCGCGTGCTGGAGGACAAGCTGTCGAGGCTGGACGTGACCTCCTTGCCGGCCTGGGCCAATTCGCCAGACAGTTTCTGACTATCGATGCCCAGACGATTACCCAAATCAGCTTCCAGCGCGGTCACGGTGCTCCGCGTCAGCGCGACGGCAACCAGCACTTGCACCAAAAGGGCGATACCAAGGGTAACGAACACCGGCCGCAACAGACGGCTTTGTAACAACGAGAGAACGGCAGACACTGGAAACCCCTCCACCACGGGTGCCACTAATTTGATAGCACCTCGAAAGAGGGAAACACAGCAAGGGTCGTGCCGTTTGCCAGGCAGAAACGACAAAGGGCTCCCGAAGGAGCCCTTTGCTTTTTACATCAACAATTTATTAAGCGAACGGGTGACGCAGAACGATGGTCTCGTTGCGGTCCGGGCCGGTCGAAATAATGTCGATCGGTGCACCGATCAGCTCTTCCACACGCTTGATGTAAGCGCGGGCGTTGGCTGGCAGTTCTTCCAGGGTCTTGGCGCCCACGGTCGATTCGGTCCAACCTGGCACTTCTTCGTACACAGGCTGCAGGCCCACGTAGCTGTCAGCGTCGGTCGGGGCAACGTCGTTGCCTTGCGCGTCTTTGTAGCCGACGCAGATGTTGATGGCTTCCAGGCCGTCGAGTACGTCCAGCTTGGTCAGGCAAATGCCCGAAATGCTGTTCACATCGATAGCGCGACGCAGGATAACGGCGTCGAACCAACCGCAACGACGAGCACGGCCAGTGGTGGCGCCGAATTCGTGACCTTGCTTGGCCAGGTGCGCGCCAACGTCGTCGAACAGCTCAGTCGGGAACGGACCCGAGCCTACACGGGTGGTGTAAGCCTTGGTGATGCCCAGGATGTAGTCCAGGAACATCGGACCAACGCCTGAACCTGTGGCAACGCCGCCAGCAGTGGTGTTGGAGCTGGTCACGTACGGGTAGGTGCCGTGGTCGATGTCCAGCAACGAGCCCTGGGCGCCTTCGAACATGATGTCTTTGCCGGCGCGACGCAGGTCGTGCAGCTCGGCGGTCACGTCCAGCATCAGCGGCTTGAGCAGCTCTGCGTATTCCTTGCACTCGGCCAGGGTCTTGTCGAACTCGATGGCAGGCTCTTTGTAGTAACCCACCAGCATGAAGTTGTGGTAATCCACCAGTTCACGCAGCTTGTCTTCAAAGCGCGGCATGTTGAGCAGGTCGCCCACACGCAGGCCACGACGCGCAACCTTGTCTTCATAGGCCGGGCCGATGCCGCGACCGGTAGTGCCGATCTTCAGCTCGCCACGGGCCTTTTCACGGGCCTGGTCCAGTGCAACGTGGAAGGACAGGATCAGCGGGCAGGACGGGCTGATGCGCAGGCGCTCGCGCACCGGTACGCCTTTCTCTTCCAGCTTGGTGATCTCGCGCAGCAAGGCGTCAGGTGCAACTACCACGCCGTTGCCGATCAGGCACTGCACGCCTTCGCGCAGTACGCCCGACGGAATCAGGTGCAAGACGGTTTTTTCGCCATCGATGACCAGGGTGTGGCCAGCGTTGTGGCCACCCTGGTAGCGCACTACGGCGGCAGCATGTTCGGTCAGCAGATCAACGATCTTGCCTTTGCCCTCATCACCCCATTGGGTGCCCAGGACTACGACATTCTTACCCATAACACTTGTCCTCATTCGCGCAAACTTGGTGCCGGCGATGGCCGGCAGGAAAACTCAAGAAGCCAGTGGCGATACTTGCCAAAGCCCGTTCTGCTGAATCAATTGCCGGTCGCAGTCCGCTTCACGGGCGGCGGCCAATGGCTGCCCAGGCAAGGCCTGGACCACACGCTGACCCTCACTGCGTAACTGGCAAACCTGCTGCCAGAGCGCCGCGTCCGTACTGTCGGGCATCCAGATGCCACCAGACGGCAGCTCGACCTCAGCACGCCCCAGGGTCACCAGGGTTTTCAAATCGGTGGAAAAACCAGTGGCCGGACGCGCGCGACCGAAGTCGGCGCCGATATCGTCGTAACGACCACCTTGGGCGATGGCCTGGCCAACACCCGGGACAAATACCGCGAACACCACACCGGTGTGGTAGTGGTAGCCGCGCAACTCGCCCAGATCAAAATACAGCGGCAGCTGCGGGAACCGCGCCGACAAGCGTTCGGCAATCGCCAGCACGTCATCCAGTGCCGCCAATACCGGCGCCGGCGCATTGGCCAGGCGCTCACGCGCAGCCACCAGCACTTCACGACCACCGCACAGGTCCACCAGCGCACGCAGCATACCGGCCAGTTCAGCCGGCACACCCTCGGTCAGGGCGATCACTTCGTCGATCGCCTTGCGCTGCAGGGCATCGAACAACTGTTGCTCCACCTCACCGGACAAGCCGGCCGCACGGGCCAGGCCACGATAGATACCGACGTGGCCCAGGTCCATGTGGACATCCGGCACGTCAGCCAGTTGCAGCATGGCCAGCATCAGGCTGATCACTTCAACGTCGCTGCTCGGGCTGGCATCGCCGTACAACTCGGCACCCAACTGGATCGGGCTGCGCGAAGACGACAAGGCTCGCGGTTGGGCATGCAACACGCTGCCGGCGTAGCACAGGCGGCTCGGACCTTCGCGGCGCAGGGTGTGCGCGTCGATGCGCGCCACTTGCGGCGTGATGTCGGCACGGAACCCCATTTGCCGGCCCGATTGCGGGTCGATCACCTTGAAGGTGCGCAGATCCAGGTCCTGGCCCGCGCCGGTCAGCAGGGATTCCAGGTACTCGATATGGGGAGTCACGACAAACTCGTAACCCCAGCTCTGGAACAGATCCAACACCTGGCGACGCGCTACTTCAATGCGCGCAGCTTCTGGTGGCAGTACTTCTTCGATGCCATCTGGCAGCAGCCAGCGGTCTACCGTTGCCATTACGCCATTCCCCTTTGATCCGGGCGGCCAGCCCTCGGCCGAGCCTTGAGTGAAGCAGAAAATACCCGCCTCCTGCATAAACCACGCGCAAGAGCGACGTGACGAACGGCCTGCAAACGGCCTCGTCGGGCACTTTCCTCGAAAAACCTGTCACGCCTGCCGAATCAAACATGCAGACGCAAAAAAGCCGGGAATTTCCCGGCTGCCGCATCATACACCCGTTTTCTGAAAGGATCACCCCGCCAGGCATTTTAGCCGCCCGACGGAGTGCCCCCTACAGAATCACAGGCCTGTTACTTGGACTTTTCCAGGTAGCGGAAGAAGTCGCTGCTTGGGTCCAGCACCAGTACGTCGGTTTTGTTCGCGAAGCTTTCACGGTAGGCACGCAGGCTACGGTAGAACGCGTAGAACTCCTGGTCCTGGCCGTAAGCCTTGGCGTAGATCGCCGCCGCTTGAGCATCACCATCACCGCGGGCCTCTTCAGACTCACGATAGGCCTCTGCCAGCAGGACCCGGCGCTGACGGTCAGCATCGGCGCGGATACCTTCAGCCAGCTCGTTACCCTTGGCACGATGCTCACGAGCTTCACGCTCACGCTCGGTGCTCATACGTTCGAACACGCTGCGGTTCACTTCCTTGGGCAGGTCAATGGCCTTGACCCGGACATCGACGACTTCGATACCCAGCTCTTTTTCCGCCATGGTGTTCAGCGAACGGGTGATATCCGCCATCAGCGCATCACGTTCACCAGAAACCACCTCATGCAGGGTGCGCTTACCAAACTGGTCACGCAGGCCCGATTCCAGACGACGGGACAAACGCTCGTCGGCAATCTGCTTGAGGCCGGAGGTCGCGGTGTAGAAGCGCTCGGCATCCTTGACGCGCCACTTGGCGTAGGCGTCAACCATCACGGCTTTCTTTTCCAGGGTCAGGAAACGCTGTGTCGGTGCATCCAGGGTCATCAGGCGGGCGTCGAACTTGCGCACCTGGTTGACGTAGGGGACTTTCACATGCAGACCTGGCTGGACATCCGCCTGGACCACGCGACCGAATTGCAGCAGCACCGCACGCTCGGTCTGAGCCACGATGTAGAAGCAGTTCCAGGCAGCGATGACCACGACGACGCCCACAATCAGGGCGGTCAGCGATTTATTGCTCATCAACGACTCTCCCTGGTACGTGTTTGCTGTTGCAGCAAGTCAGCGGCCGCACGGGCGCTCGCTTCGTTGGCAGCGGCATTCGAACCGGTGGACGGTGCGCTGGTGCCGCTACGACCACTTTCGATCATCTTGTCCAGCGGCAGGTACAGCAGGTTGTTCTGCCCACCCTTGTTGCCGGTCACGAGAACCTTGCTGGTGTTGCTGAAAACTTCCTGCATGGTGTCCAGGTACAGACGCTCACGCGTGACTTCCGGCGCCTTGCGGTACTCGGCAACCAGCTTGGTAAAGCGATCTGCCTCACCCTTGGCGCGCGAGACCACTTCGTCGCGATAACCGTTGGCATCTTCAAGGATGCGCTGGGCCTGACCACGGGCTTCCGGCACAACGCCGTTGGCATAGGTTTCAGCCTGGTTGCGCGAACGCTGCTCGTCTTCACGGGCGCGGATCACATCGTCAAACGCTTCCTGCACTTCACGCGGTGCCGCGGCGCTCTGTACGTTCACCTGAGTGACAGTGATACCGGTGCGGTAGGTATCGAGGAACCGTTGCAGGCGCTCCTTGATTTCACTGGCCATCAATTCACGACCTTCGGTCAGCACCTGGTCCATGGCGGTGGAACCCACCACATGGCGCAGGGCACTTTCGGTTGCGTGTTGCAGGCTGATCTCCGGCTGATCAACGTTCAGCACGAAATCCTGCAGGTTGCTGATCTTGTACTGCACGGTCAGCGGCACTTCGACGATGTTCTCGTCTTCGGTCAGCATCTGGCCTTGCTTGGTGTACGCACGCTCACGCGTGACGTTTTCCATGTACTTCTTGTCGATCGGCGGGAAATAGATGTTCAGGCCCGGCCCGACAGTCTCGTAGTACTTGCCGAAGCGCAGCACCACGGCTTGCTCCTGCTCGTCCACCACGTAGACCGCGCTGTACAGCCATACGGCCGCGAGCACGACAAGACCCAGGCCCAGCAGGCCGTAGCCGCCGCCCTTGCTGGTGCGACCGCCGTCGTCACCGCCACGTTTTTTTCCACCACCGAACAACCCATTCAGGCTTTCCTGCAGCTTTCGGAAGGCCTCGTCGAGATCCGGTGGCCCCTTGCGGTCGCCATTATTGCGGCGCTTACCACCCCAAGGATCCTGATTATTCGAGTTGCCACCCGGCTCATTCCAAGCCATAGCGCTCTCCATCTGATAAAGCAAAGACGCACCCACGGCGCGCCGACCAATGCTACAGAATGCCTGCTACTGCGGCACAACCGCTTTCTCAGGCTTTTATTGCAAAGTGTGTTGTTCAATGAACTCCGCCGGCACAACACCCTCGCGACTGACCAGTCGATTGAGCTCCGAGCGTGGCAATCGAACGGCCAGCAAGCTGACACCTTCTTCGTCGTGTTCTTCTTTCTGTACCGCACCCAGTTCGAAAAACTGTGCCCGCAGTCGAGCAAAACGCTGCGGCAAGCGCAAGGTGCCGACAAACAAATCGCTGCCCAGCAGTTCGGCAATTGCTTGCTCAAGCAGGTCCAAACCACTGCCATCACGCGCCGACAGCCAGACCCGCTGGGGCTTGCCGTTTTCGTCACGCTGGATTTGTGGCTCAACACCTTCAAGCAAATCGAGTTTGTTATAGACCTCGAGGATCGGCAAGTCCTGGGCACCAATCTCGCCCAGCACCACCATGACCTGTTCAATCTGCAACATGCGATCCGGTTCGGCCGCATCGATCACGTGCAGCAGCAGGTCGGAATTGCTCGACTCTTCGAGCGTAGACCGAAATGCCTCGACCAGCTTGTGCGGCAAGTGACGAATGAAACCCACGGTATCGGCCAGGACAATCGGCCCCAGGTCGTCTATGTCCAGACGGCGCAAGGTCGGGTCGAGGGTGGCGAACAGTTGGTCGGCCGCGTACACGTCCGATTTCGTCACGTTGTTGAACAGCGTGGACTTGCCGGCGTTGGTATAGCCCACCAGGGACACGGTAGGGATATCCGCACGGGAACGGCCACGGCGCGATTGTTCGCGCTGGCTGCGGACTTTTTCCAGGCGGCCCTTGATCTGGCGCAGGCGAACCCGCAGCAGACGCCGGTCGGTTTCCAGCTGGGTTTCACCCGGACCGCGCATACCGATGCCGCCACCTTGACGCTCAAGGTGAGTCCAGCCGCGAACCAGGCGGGTGCTCATGTGATCAAGCTGAGCCAGTTCGACCTGGAGCTTGCCTTCATGGGTACGGGCGCGCTGGGCGAAAATATCGAGAATCAGGCCGGTACGGTCGATCACGCGACACTCGAAAACACGTTCGAGGTTACGTTCCTGACTGGGCGTGAGGGTGTGATTGAAGATCACCAGATCGGCTTCTTCAGCGTGAACCAGGTCGCGCAGTTCCTCGACCTTGCCGCTGCCGATCAGGTATTTGGCGGTTGGCCGATGACGCGGCACGTTAAAAAACGCAACGGTCTCGGCGCCGGCCGAATTTGCCAACTCCTGAAACTCCTGCGGATCTTCGCGCGCCTCAGGGTCCTGTCCATCCAAGTGAACGAGGATTACTCGCTCACCACCACCGTGGCGCTCAAAGAACAAAGGAGACTCCTATCAGGCGTTACCTGGCTCAGCGTCACCCTGTTCATCACCTGCTGCGCTAGGCAGACGGATTGGACGAACTGGAACGACTGTCGAGATAGCGTGTTTGTAGACCATCTGGCTGACGGTGTTTTTCAGCAGGATCACGAACTGGTCGAACGACTCGATCGTGCCTTGCAACTTGATACCGTTGACCAGATAGATGGAAACCCCAACTTTCTCTTTACGTAAAGTATTCAAGTAAGGGTCTTGTAGCGAATGCCCTTTTGACATGTGCCGCACTCCTTTAAGGATCAATAATAAAAAATCGGAAAATAGATAGCTTATGGCCGTCACACCCCCAAGGATAGACGGCAATTGCAAGGACTCAGCTCAATATGGAGACCGTTCCCAAGTATTTCAAGGCGCGTGACAGATTGTCGCTGTCCAGGCTGTCCAACCAGTGCAAATCGCTCCAGCTGCGCAGCCAGGTGAACTGGCGCTTCGCCAATTGGCGCGTGGCGATGATGCCGCGCTCCTGCATTTCGGCTGACGTCAGCTTGCCATCCAGATGATCCCAGACTTGGCGGTAGCCTACAGCACGTATCGAAGGCAGCCCGGCATGCAGGTCACCTCTTGAACGCAGTGCTACGACCTCGTCCACAAACCCCTGTTCCAACATAATTGTGAATCTTTGTGCAATTCGTTCATGCAGCACCTGGCGATTTGCCGGAGCGATGGCCAGACTCGCCACAGTATAGGGCAATTGTGACTGTCCAGATGCGCCTGCATCAGCACTTTGCGCACTTTGTTTCAGCCGATGTTCAGTCATGGTCTGGCCGCTGACACGCCAAACTTCCAGGGCACGGGTAAGGCGCTGGGGATCATTGGGGTGGATGCGCGCTGCGGACACGGGGTCCACCGCTGCCAACTGGTCGTGCAGGGCTTGCCAGCCAAGGCGTACAGCCTCTTCTTCGAGTTCGGCGCGCACCTGGGCATCGGCAGGCGGCATATCGGCCAGCCCCTCCTGCAATGCCTTGTAGTAGAGCATGGTGCCACCCACCAGCAGCGGGATATTACCGCGCGCGGTGATCTCGGCCATGGCCGCCAGGGCATCGGTGCGAAAATCCGCAGCCGAATAGCTCTGCGCCGGGTCGATGATGTCGATCAATTTATGCGGATATTGGGCCAATAGCGCTTTGGACGGCTTGGCCGTGCCGATATCCATGTCCCGGTAAACCAGGGCAGAGTCGACACTGATCAACTCGCAGGGCAACACCTTGGTCAGCTCGATGGCCAGGTCCGTCTTGCCGGCGGCCGTGGGGCCCATCAGGAAGATCGCGGGGGGCAAGGCGCTCATCAACGGCCGCGCAAGAACAGTTTGTCCAGATCGTCCAGGCCCATTTGGGTCCAGGTCGGTCGGCCATGGTTGCATTGGCCGCTGCGCTCGGTGTTTTCCATGTCACGCAGCAGGCCGTTCATTTCCGGCAGGGCCAGGCGGCGATTGGCGCGGATGGCGCCGTGGCAGGCCATGGTGCCGAGCAATTCGTTGATATGCGCCTGGATACGGTCGCTGGTGCCGTATTCCATCAGGTCTGCCAGCACGTCGGCCACCAGGCGGTTGGCTTCGGCCTGCTTGAGCAGCGCGGGAATCTGACGGATCGCCAGGGTTTCCGGGCCCAGGCGTTGTAGCTCAAAACCCAGCTTCTGGAACACGCTGTGGTGTTCTTCGGCGCAATCGGCCTCGCGCTGGCTCACGGCCAGGGACTCCGGCACCAGCAGCGGCTGACCGCTGAGGCCTTCGCTGGCCATGGCGATCTTCAGGCGTTCGTACATGATCCGCTCATGGGCGGCATGCATGTCCACCAGCACCAGGCCATGGGCGTTTTCCGCAAGGATGTAGATGCCCTTGAGCTGCGCCAGGGCATAGCCCAGCGGCGGGATATCACCGCCGCCTTCCGGCAACGAGGGAGCAGCACCCGGCTCGGCACCCGGCAGCGGCGCGAAAAACTCCCGGTAAGCCGCCTGGGCCTCAGCCACCGGCACCGTCGACTGCGGACGCGGTGTGTATTGGTACTGGTAACCCGCACCGGCACCCGAGTTTGGCGCCGTGTAGGCTGGCTGCGACGGCGTCGATTGCAGCAGGTTGGCCGCCAGGCTCATTTCACCTTGCGGACCGAACTCACCGGCCTCAGGACCGCTCGGGCGCACCACCGCCGTGACAATCGGCGCTGACAGTTGATCATCCGGGCGCACATCGCCCAAGGCGCGGTGCAGCGTGCCATACAGGAAGTCATGCACCATGCGCCCGTCCCGGAAGCGTACTTCGTGCTTGGTCGGGTGCACGTTGACGTCGACCACCGACGGGTCGACCTCGAAGAACAGCACAAACGTGGGGTGCCGGCCGTTGAACAGCACGTCGCGATAAGCCTGGCGCACCGCGTGGGCTACCAGCTTGTCGCGAACCGCACGGCCATTCACAAAGAAGTACTGCAAGTCGGCCTGGCTACGGGAGAAGGTCGGCAACCCCACCCAACCCCACAACCTCAGGCCATTGCGCTCGATTTCAATCGGCAGCGCCTGCTCCAGGAAACCGCTGCCGCACACGGCTGCCACACGTCGTGCGCGGGCGGCGTCGTCGTTGGCTTCGTGCAGACTGAGGATGGTCTTGCCGTTGTGGCGCAGGTGAAACGCCACATCGAAACGGGCCAGGGCCAGGCGCTTGATGACTTCTTGCAGGTGATCGAATTCGGTTTTCTCGGCCTTGAGGAATTTGCGCCGCGCCGGGGTGTTGAAGAACAGGTCGCGCACCTCCACCGAAGTGCCCACCGGGTGTGCAGCCGGCTGGACCCGAGGCGCCATGTCGCGGCCTTCGGTTTCCACTTGCCAGGCTTGCTCGGCGTCGCGGGTGCGGGAGGTCAGGGTCAGGCGCGCCACGGAACTGATGGAGGCCAGTGCTTCACCGCGAAAACCCAGGCTCATGACCCGCTCAAGGTCTTCCAGATCACGGATCTTGCTGGTGGCGTGACGGGCCAGAGCCAGCGGCAGATCATCGGAGGAGATGCCGCTGCCGTCATCACGTACCCGCAGCAACTTGACGCCGCCCTGCTCCACGTCGACATCGATGCGCCTGGCACCAGAGTCGATGCTGTTTTCCAGCAGCTCCTTGATCACCGACGCAGGGCGCTCGACGACCTCACCCGCAGCAATCTGGTTAGCCAGGCGCGGGCTGAGCAATTCGATGCGCGAGCCGCTGTTCAACAAGGATTCGCTCATTACTGTGCCGCCAATTCAGTGCCGGGAATGGTCAACACCTGGCCGATCTTCAACTCATCGGTTTTCAGGTTATTGGCGCTGCGCAAGGCCGCAGGCGTGACCTGGAAACGTACCGCCAGCATGGCAACGGTGTCGCCGGGCTGCACACGATGGTCACGCGGGCCCTGGGCGATTTTGCCGGAATCGCGTAGCCAGGCGATATAAGTGCCCGGTGGTGGGTTCTGCTGGAAGAACTGGCGCACGCCCGCACTGATGGAGCGCGCCAGCGCTTGCTGGTGGCTGGCGCTGGCCAGCTTGGAGGCCTCGTTGGCGTTGGAGATAAACCCGGTTTCCACCAGGATCGACGGGATGTCCGGCGACTTCAACACCATGAACCCGGCTTGTTCCACCCGCTGTTTATGCAGCGACGTCACACGACCGATATTGCTCAGGACTTTCTGGCCAACGTTAAGGCTGGAGGTCAGCGAGGCGGTCATCGACAGGTCGAGCAGCACACCGGCGAGCATCTTGTCCTTGTCATCGAGGGACACGTTGCCGGCCCCGCCGATCAAGTCGGAGCGGTTTTCACTGTCGGCCAGCCAGCGGGCGGTCTCGGACGTGGCACCGCGATCCGACAGGGCAAATACCGAGGCACCAAATGCAGCAGTTGAAGGCGCGGCGTCGGCGTGAATGGACACGAACAGGTCAGCGCCCTTCTTGCGCGCAATTTCGGTACGGCCACGCAACGGAATGAAGTAGTCACCGGTGCGGGTCAGCTCGGCGCGGTAGCCTTTCATGCCGTTGACCTGGCGTTGCAGCTCGCGAGCGATGGCCAGTACCACGTCTTTCTCATGCTGGCCGCGTGAGCCGGAAGCCCCCGGATCTTCGCCACCGTGGCCGGCGTCGATCACCACGATAATGTCGCGCTTGCCTGCCGGCGCGGGCGGCGGCGGTGGCAATTTGACCTGGGGTTGCGACGGGTTGACCGGCACCGCAGGCACGGTAGCCACGCTTGGCGTCGGCGCAGGCGGTGGTGCCGCGTCGGCGGGGTTGTCGAACAGGTCGACCACCAGTCGGTTACCGTATTGGGCGTTGGGCGCCAGGGAGAAGCTCTTTGGCGTCACGGCCTTTTTCAGGTCGATGACCACGCGCAAGTCGGTCGGCGTACGCTGGGCCGAGCGCATGGCGGTAATCGGGGTATTGGCGGTAGACACCTTCAGCGGCGCGGCCAGGCTCGCACCGTTGATGTCGATCACCAGGCGATCAGGCGCCGTCAGGGTAAAGACGCTGTGCTGGACCGGGCCAGACAGGTCGAACACCAGTCGCGTGTTATCCGGCGCTCGCCACAGGCGAACGCTCTTTACCTGTGAAGCAGCCAGAGCATTGACAGTCATTGCCGCAAGCAACACCCCCACGACAGCAACCAACGCGCGAAAGCGCATACCTAACCCCACCAATTTTATTTGAATTCCAATGCCAGAGCGGTGCACCACGCTTCAGCGCGCACGCTCTGGGGCAACAACTTCAGCTGACGTCCGTGCTCATGCGGCGTAATGGTAATGGTCATGTCTGGCTTTGGCAAAAAGCCTGTGCCTTTATCTGGCCATTCGATCAGGCACAGCGCATCTTCATCGAAGTAATCACGGATGCCCATGTACTCCAGTTCCTCTGGATCTACCAGGCGATAAAGATCGAAGTGGAAAGCACGCACGTCGCCGATCTCGTAGGGCTCGACCAACGTAAAGGTCGGGCTTTTTACCGCGCCGGTATGGCCCAGGCCGCGAATAATCCCCCGGGACAATGTGGTTTTGCCTGCGCCGAGATCGCCTTCGAGAAAGATCAACCCTGCCCCTTGCGTGACCTGCGAAAGACGCTGCCCCAACGCGACCATGGCCTCTTCATCTGCCAGGAAAAGAATTACTTCAGGCACGGCGACTGCTCCTCCAGCAATTGACGAATGGCAGGGATCAGGTCGCTGGCAGCCAGCCCCCGACCAAAACTGCCCTGGCGGTCGCCAGCGGTAGCGTGCAACCACACGGCCAGGCAGCTTGCCTCGTACGCGGGCATACCCTGAGCCAATAGCGCGCCGACCAGACCAGCCAAGACATCCCCAAGCCCCGCCGTCGCCATCGCCGGGTGGCCTTGATCACAACGGGCAAGCCGTCCATCCGGGCTGGCAATCAAACTGCCAGCACCCTTGAGGATAGCCACTGCATTGAATTTTTGGCTCAACGCGCGCGCCACATTAAGGCGATCGGCCTGAACCTCGGCTGTCGATAGCCCCAACAAACGCGCAGCTTCGCCCGGATGAGGAGTAATCACACAGTTGGCCGGCAGCTCGACGCTGCCAGTGGCCAGTTGATTGAGCGCGTCGGCGTCCCACACCTGCGGCTGGCGGGCATTGGCCGCGACCGACAACAGGCTTTTGCCCCAAGCGGCATCGCCCAGGCCTGGGCCAATGACGATCACCGAGATTTTTTCCAGCAGGCCCATCAACTGGTTGGCCGAGCTCACGCCGACAGCCATGACTTCCGGCAGCCGGGCCAGAGCGGCTGGCACATGTTCCGGTCGAGTTGCCAGCGAGACCATGCCGGCGCCACCGCGCAGGGCACTTTCGGTGCTCAGCAGCGCCGCACCGCCAAAGCCACGGTCACCACCGATGACCAGCAGGTGGCCGAACTGGCCCTTATGGGCGTCCGGAGAACGCGCAGCCAGTTGCGGCAAATGGCCGGGCAACAACAGCTGAACGTCGGTAATTGGGTGTTTTGTCTGAGGCATGCGTCTTCAAGCTCCGATGTCTGGCAGAATTATACGCATCTAACCTGTGGTTTCCCGTGTCTCATGCCTGCTATTACCTCCGATCTGCCCGCCCTCGCCCAATCGATCAAAGACTGGGGCCGCGAGCTGGGCTTTCAACAAGTCGGCATCAGTGGCCTGGACCTGGCTGAGCATGAACAGCACCTGCAACGCTGGCTCGACGCGGGCTACCACGGCGAGATGGACTACATGGGCGCCCACGGCAGCAAACGCTCCCATCCCGAGGAACTGGTACCCGGCACCTTGCGCGTGGTGTCACTGCGTATGGACTACCTGCCCGGCGACACCCAGATGGCGCAACTGCTGGGCCAGCCGGAAAAAGCCTATATCTCGCGCTACGCCCTGGGCCGCGACTACCACAAGCTGATCCGCAAGCGCGTGCAGCAGCTGGCCGACCGCATCCAGGCGCAGATCGGGCCGTTCGGCTTTCGCGCCTTTGTCGACAGCGCGCCGGTCCTGGAAAAAGCCATCGCCGAACAAGCCGGATTGGGCTGGATCGGTAAAAACACCCTTGTGCTCAACCGCAAGGCCGGCAGTTATTTCTTCTTGAGCGAACTGTTTGTCGATTTACCGTTGCCGGTGGACCCACCCCACACTACCGAGCACTGCGGCCGTTGCACGGCGTGCCTGGACATCTGCCCCACCAACGCCTTCGTCGGTCCTTACGTGCTGGACGCCCGGCGCTGCATCTCCTACCTGACCATCGAACTCAAGAGCGCCATTCCCGAGGACCTGCGCCCACTGATCGGCAACCGCGTCTTTGGCTGCGATGACTGTCAGATCGTTTGTCCATGGAATCGTTTCGCTCGACCCACTGCCGAAAGCGATTTCAAGCCCAGGCACAACCTGGATAACGCCGAGTTAGCCGAACTATTTATGTGGGACGAGGATAAATTCCTCAGCAGCACCGAGGGCTCCCCCCTGCGCCGCGCCGGTTACGAGCGCTGGTTACGCAATCTGGCGGTGGGCCTGGGCAATGCGCCGTCAAGCATTCCGGTATTGGAAGCCTTGAAGGCGCGGCGGGACTACCCCTCAGAGCTGGTTCGCGAGCATGTGGAATGGGCGCTGAACCAGCACGCGGCCCGCTAGTGTACGTCGTCGTTGTAGACGAACTTGGGCATTTCCCAGTGAAAACGGATCGCCAGCAGGCGCAATAGAAAGCCGCTGAACAGCGTCAACAGAATCGCCTGTTCGCTCGGCAGTTCCAGATACAGGCACAGCAAGTAGAACCAGGCGGCCAGGAACGACACGCTGGCGTACAACTCGCGGCGGAAGATCAGCGGAATGTCGTTACAGAAGATATCCCGCAGGATGCCCCCGAATACGCCGGTGATGACCCCGCTGACGGACGCCACCAACATGCCGTGACCCATTTCCAGGGCGGTCATGCAGCCGATCAGGGTGAATGCCACCAACCCCAAGGCGTCCAGCGCCAAAAACAGTGAGCGCAGGCGGCGCATCAGCGGCGCGATAAAGATCGTCACCAGCGCCGCGACGGAGGTCAGCACCAGGTACTCCGGGTGCTTGACCCAGGTCAGCGGGTAGTGGCCGAGCAGCACATCGCGCACCGAACCACCGCCCAGGGCCGTCACGCAGGCGATGAGCACCACGCCAAACCAGTCCATGCCGCGCCGACCGGCGGACAAGGCGCCGGTCATGGCTTCGGCGGTGATGGCGATGAGGTAGAGCATCAACAGCATGATGGCGATCCTTGCAGGGAGGCCGGCAGTCTAATCATTTGCTGATGGCACCAAAAGGGGGCAAACGCTCTCCAACACTTGGATTTGCAAACCCATTCAAGCCCCCTCCCACATGTTCAGCAGTCGCCCGTTTTCAAGCCTTGATGAAATGCTTGCGGTAATGCTGCAACTCGGCGATCGACTCACGAATATCATCCAGCGCCAGGTGCGTGCTGCCTTTATGGAAGCTGTCTTTGACTTCCGGCGCCCAACGCGCAGCCAGCTCTTTAAGCGTCGATACGTCCAGGTTGCGATAGTGGAAGTAGCTCTCCAGCGCCTTCATATGCGTATAAAGGAAGCGACGGTCCTGGCAGATGCTGTTGCCGCAGATCGGCGACTTGCCCTTGGGCACCCATTTTTCCAGGAATGCGATGGTTTCGGCTTCGGCTTCGGCCATGCTGATGCGGCTGTCGCGCACACGCTGGGTCAGCCCGGAGTTACCGTGGGTGCGGGTGTTCCACTCGTCCATGGTGGCGAGCACGGCGTCGCTGTGGTGGATGGCGATCACCGGACCTTCGGCCAAGGTGTTGAGGTTGCTGTCGGTGACAATCGTCGCCATCTCGATGATGACGTCGCTGTCGGGGTTCAGACCGGTCATTTCCAGATCGATCCAAATCAGGTTCTGTGGGTTTTGCATGGCTTGATTCTCTTGGCACCTTGGCGTAGCTGCGCAGTTTAGCAGGCGGGGCCGTGCTAGACTCGCGACCGTTTTACCCAACTTTTGCATTATCGACACGGAACACCAATGGCCAAACGCCAGCTCAACCGTCGCCAAAACTGGCGCATCGAAAAGATTCAAGGTGAACGCGCAGCGCGTGCCGCCAAACGTGAATCCTCCGCCGTGGAAGCGCTCGAGGGCGGCGACTTGGGCCCCGAACAAACGGGCCTGGTGATCGCGCACTTTGGTGTGCAAGTCGAAGTCGAGGCGCTGGAAGGCGAACTCGCAGGCTCGGTGTCCCGTTGCCACCTGCGCGCCAACCTGCCTGCGCTGGTGACCGGCGACAAAGTCGTGTGGCGCGCCGGCAACCAGGGCATCGGCGTGATCGTCGCCCAGTTGCCGCGTAGCACCGAACTGCGTCGCCCCGACAGCCGTGGCCAGCTCAAGCCGGTGGCAGCCAACGTCGACATGATTGTGATCGTGTTCGCACCGTTGCCCGAGCCCCATGCCAACCTGATCGACCGCTACCTGGTCGCGGCCGAACACGCCGGCATCCGCCCGCTGTTGCTGTTGAACAAATTCGACCTGATCGACGAGCAAAACGCCCCGGCACTCAATGCGTTGCTGGCGGTCTATCGCACCCTGGGCTACCCGGTGCTGGAAGTGTCGGCCCATCACGGCAACGGCATGGAACAGCTGCAACAGCAGCTGGACGGGCGGATCAGCGTGTTTGTCGGCCAGTCTGGCGTGGGCAAGTCATCGCTGGTCAACAGCCTGTTGCCGGAAGTCGATACCCGCGTGGGGCCACTGTCGGAACTGTCCGGCCAGGGCACTCACACCACCACTACCGCGCGGTTGTTCCACTTCCCCGGCGGCGGCGAGCTGATCGACTCCCCGGGCATCCGTGAATTCGGCTTGGGCCACGTCAGCCGCAGCGATGTGGAGGCGGGCTTTATCGAGTTCAACGACCTGATCGGCACCTGCCGCTTCCGCGACTGCAAACACGACCGCGAGCCGGGCTGTGCATTGCTCAAGGCCCTGGAAGATGGCCGCGTGCAACAGCAGCGGATGAACAGCTATCGGTCGATTATTGCGAGCTTGCCTGAGAGCAGTTATTGACGGTCAATTTCTTGATACACATAAACCACGGCGCTGAACGCCCTAGCCCATTGATTTAACAGGAGCGGGAATCAAGAATCCGGATCAACTGGGTGGCTCATACACACAAGCCAGCTTGTATTCAGATTTCCTGATGCCCATAATTGCTCCGTCACCAGCGAAAGCTGGCAGGAGTCTGGATCCTTTTCGGGGTTGATCCAGCGGCGCAGAAGGGGCGAAGCAAGCTCCGCTGCGTGTCGAATGAAGCCGCCTTCGGGCGGCTTTGCTTTTTGTGGGGAATTAACATTTGGCTCTCTACTATCACCCCAAACAAGGCGACGTGCTGCTGTGTGACTTCACACGAGGTTTTGTTGCACCGGAAATGCTGAAAATCCGCAAGGTTGTCCCACGCCTGTGCGCCGACGACATGCGAGGCGTAGTCAATGGTGTCAAAGCCTACCTGCCACTCTGACCGCCAATGAAAACGCCCCGAATGATTCGGGGCGTTTTGGTTTCTGCTGTAGAGAGATAAGTTACGAGGCCGGCGCAGGCACCGTAGGATCCTTCATCCCACCGTCATCAAACAGGTTCAGCTTCTGCCGCAACTCATGGGCCGGCAGTGGTTCCTGCTCAGGCGGCAGTGCGTTGGGGTCGGCCGGCACTTCGCCAGGGGCACCATCGCCCTGAGTCGGTACCGGTGGCGGTGGCTGGTCGCCTTCAATCGCACGCTGGGCCTTTTTGGTCAGCACCACGATATCGATACGGCGGTTGACCGGGTTGAACGGGTCTTTGGGATCAAATAACTGCGATGAGGCAAAGCCCACCACCCGTGCCACTTGTGGGTCCGGATAGCTGCCGGCCACCAGCGCACGGCGGGCGGCGTTGGCGCGGTTGGCCGAGAGTTCCCAGTTGCCGAAGTCGCCCTGGCCCGCGTAGGGCTTGGCGTCGGTATGGCCGCTGATGCTGATCTTGTTCGGTACCGCCTTGATGGTGTCGGCCATGGCCAGCAGGATGTCTTCAAAGTACGGCTTCAAGCGCGCACTGCCGGAATCGAACATCGGCCGGTTGGCGGCGTCCGTGATCTGGATGCGCAGCCCTTCGGGCGTGATCTCGAACGAAATCTGGTCCTTGAACTTCAGCAGTTGCGGGTTTTCCTCAACCTTGGTCTGCAACTCCTGCAGCAACAGTTCCAGGCGTTCCTGCTCGACCTGCTCGGCCATGGTTTCGACGGTATCGCGCTCAATCGGGATTTTTTCCTGGGGCGACTCAGTTTGCACTTCCGGGTTGATGGTGCGCTCTGGCGCCAGTTGCGGTGAACCGCCCAGATCGATGACAAATGGCGTACCGCTTTCCGAAAAGCCAATCGGGTCTTTGAAGTAACCGGCGATGGCGATCTTCTGTTCCGGTGTGGCGGTGGACATCAGCCACAGCACCAGGAAGAACGCCATCATCGCCGTGGCAAAGTCGGCAAACGCGATTTTCCAGGCACCACCATGGTGCCCCGCAGCGAAGCGCTTGACGCGCTTGATGATGATCGGCTGGTTGTTTTCCATGGCTTAGCGACCGCGAACCGCTTGTTCCAGCTCGGAGAAACTTGGGCGATGCTTGGGGTACAGCACCTTGCGCCCGAACTCCACGGCCAGCGATGGCGGCATCCCCGATGCTGATGCCACCAGGCACGCCTTGATCGCTTCGTAGAGGTTGACCTCTTCCTTGGCATCGTGGGCCAGGGAAGTAGCGAGCGGGCCGAAGAAGCCATAGGCCGCGAGAATACCGAAGAAGGTACCCACCAGCGCCGCACCCACGTGCATGCCGATGGCCGCTTGATCGCCCTCGCCCAAGGACGCCATGGTCACCACGATACCCAGCACCGCCGCGACAATGCCGAAACCGGGCATGCCATCGGCGATGCCGGTCACGGCATGGGAAGGATGCTCCAGCTCTTCCTTGAGGCTGAACAACTCCATGTCGAACAGGCCTTCCAGCTCGTGGGGAGCCATGTTGCCGGAGGACATGATGCGCAGGTAGTCACAGATATAAGCGGTCATGCGCTCATCTTTGAGCACGGCCGGGTACTTGGCGAAAATCGGGCTGGCGGCGGCGTCTTCGATGTCGCCTTCGATCGCCATCATGCCTTCGCGGCGGCTCTTGTTGAGGATCTCGTAGATCAGCCCCAGCACTTCCAGATAGAAGGTGTGGGAAAAACGCGAACTGAACATGCCCAGCGATTTCTTGATCACGTGCATGGTCATGTAGCCGGGGTTGGCCTGCAAGAATGCGCCAAACGCGGCGCCGCCGATGATCAGCACTTCGAAAGGTTGGATCAATGCGGCGATTTTACCGTGGGAGAGGACGTACCCTCCGAGCACACTTGCGATGACGACAATGATGCCGATAATTTTAGCCATAGGAGATGGGTACTTGCGCCGTCGGGTTCATGGACATAGTGGGTGCAGCAGAAAACTCTTGTTCTACTTATCGGCAAAACTGCGCCAGACTATAGCCCGTTAAGGCGAAAAGCCAATTCGGCCCGTTCCGGGTGTGTTGAACACAAGTGATGATCGCGCCCCAATCATGGCAATCGAAACGACAGTCCCAACGAACCGCCCCACCACCCTCGCCGCTTGGATCAAGCGCCTGGACGACGTGCTGCTGCCCGTTCCCCAGGCCAACCATGAGCGCGTGTGCAAAGCCATCCGCGACAGTCGCAGTTCATTGCGAGATATTGCCGAGCTGATGCAAAACAGCCCGGCCCTGGTGCTGAGCGTGATGCGCGAGGCCAACAGCCAAGCCCATGGGAGCCTGGCCGAGCCCGCCGAAAACCTCGAAGTAGCGCTTAACCGTCTCGGCCTCAAACGTGCCGAGGAGTTGCTGGCACGCCTACCTTCGGTGCCGGCTGGAGAAATCCCAGCCGCATTGCGCCAACTGCTGCTGGTCAGCCAGCACGCGTCCCAGCAAGCCAACGGCTTGTTCGGCAGTCGCCTGGCGCGGCTATGGCAGGACATCCACTGGGGCAGCCTGCTGTTTCTGTCGCCACTGTGGCCGATGGCCGTCGCCTACCCCAAGCTTTTGGAGGAATGGGAGCTGCGGGTGATTCACAAGGGCCAGTCGGCGCGCCAGGTCGAGCAGGAACTGTTCGGTGTGCGCTTGCTGGACCTGTGCCTGGGCCTGACCGAAGCCTGGCACCTGCCGATCTGGGTTTCGCAGGGCTACAAGCTGCTGCTGGCCGAGCAACGCCTGCTGGTCAAGGCGCTGCACATTGCCCGCGAAGACGACGCCTTGCGCCACCAGCAATTGCTCGACGCCGACCCCAACCTGCGCCGCTGGCTGAACCAGCCAGCCAATACCGTGTTGCTGGCCAACGGCCTGGCGATGTCCGCCCAGGAATCCTGGACCTGCCCGCACACCGAACGCTGGCAATACCTCACCGCGCTATACCTGCAAGTGCCCTTGAGTGATGTGCAACAACAGGCGCACCAGCAGGCAGTCACGAGCGCCCGCACCACCTTGATGCCCGACCTCTGGCACCCGGCGCTGTCGCTGATCTGGCCGTGGCATGTGCAAAAAGTCCATCGCGGCTTGTTGCCCGCGCCGCCGCCCACGGCTGAAGCCCTGGCCGTATGGCGCACTCATTGCACCGAGTTGCTGGTCGAGCCGAGCCGCTTTGCCAACGCCATGCACCTGACCACCTGCGCCAAGCACGCCTTGGTTGCCAGTGGAATGCAGCGGGTGTTGTTGTTCATGGCCGATCGCGCCCTGAGCACCCTGCGCGTGCATCAGGCCGACGGTTTGCCCAGGGACGCCGCGCACCTGAGCCTGGATGTGGTCAACAGCACATTGCTGCAACGCCTTCTGGAAAAGTCCGCTCAGGTGCGTCTGACCCCCGACAACCATGCGCAGTTTTCCGCCCTGCTGCCGCCTATCCTGCGTCGCCTGTTTACGGGCGAGCACTTGCTGCTGCGTTCGCTGAGCTGCAATGGCCGCGTGGTGATGCTGGTAGTGGCGGACCAAGGCGGCGGACCATTCTCGGAAACCACCGTGCAGGCGTTCGGCAAAACCGCCCAATGCATCGAAAAAGCCCTGCACAGCTTTACCAACCGCAGCGCCTGATGCTTGCGCTACAATCAGCGGCCTTTATCACCAACATTTGTGCCCAGGAGACCTCACATGCCTGACTTCTCTGGCTTGCCGCTGGTGATCGAATCCAGTGACCTGCTCGCTCAACTGGATGCCGAGCACTTGATTCTGGTGGACCTCACCAGTGCCGCCCGCTACGCCGAAGGGCATATCCCCGGCGCGCATTTTGTTGACCCCAAGCGCACCCAACTGGGCCAGCCACCGGCACCCGGCTTGCTGCCGAGCAAGGCCGACCTGGAAAAACTGTTCGGCGAACTGGGCCACACCCCGGACGCGACCTACGTGGTCTATGACGACGAAGGCGGCGGCTGGGCCGGACGCTTTATCTGGATGCTCGACGTGATCGGTCACCAGAAATATCACTACCTCGACGGCGGCCTGCTGGCATGGCTGGAGGAAAAGTACCCACTCTCCATCGAAGTGCCCGCGCCGGCAGGCGGCCCCGTCAGCCTCACGTTGCACGATGGCCCCACGGCTACCCGTGAGTACCTGCAAAGCCGTCTCGGCGCGGCCGACCTGGGCGTCTGGGATGCCCGCGGCCCGCTGGAATATTCCGGCGAAAAAGTGCTCGCCGCCAAGGGGGGCCATATTCCCGGCGCGGTGAATTTCGAATGGACCGCCGGCATGGACAAGGCGCGCAACCTGCGCATCCGTCGCGACATGCCACAGGTCCTCGAAGAGCTCGGGCTGACCCGCGATAAAGAAATCATTACCCACTGCCAGACTCACCACCGCTCTGGCTTCACCTACCTGGTGGCCAAGGCGCTCGGTTATCCACGAGTCAAAGGCTATGCCGGTTCCTGGGGCGAATGGGGCAACCACCCCGACACCCCCGTTGAGATTTAAGGTTTAAGGACAGTTATGAAAAAGCAGTTGTTTATCCTCAGCCAGTACTTGCTGCCACACCACTTGCTCTCGCGCCTGGCCGGCTGCATTGCCGAGTGCCGCGTGCGCTGGTTCAAGAACGCCTTCACCGCCTGGTTCGCCAAGCGCTATCAAGTGGACATGTCCCAGGCCCTGGTTGAAGACCTGAGCGCCTATGAGCATTTCAACGCGTTCTTCACCCGCGCCTTGAAAGACGGCGCCCGCCCGCTCGACCAGACTCCCGGTGCCGTGCTGAGCCCGGCCGATGGCGCCGTCAGCCAGCTAGGCCCTATCGAACATGGCCGTGTGTTCCAGGCCAAGGGCCACAGCTTCAGCGTGCTGGAATTGCTCGGTGGCGACGCGGCGCTGGCTGCACCGTTCATGGGAGGCGATTTTGCGACTATTTACCTGTCACCCAAAGACTACCACCGGGTGCACATGCCACTGGCCGGCACCTTGCGTGAGATGGTCTATGTGCCAGGTCGGATTTTCTCGGTCAACCAGACCACCGCCGAAAACGTGCCGGAGCTGTTTGCGCGCAACGAGCGGGTTGTATGCCTGTTTGACACCGAGCGCGGCCCGATGGCCGTGGTGTTGGTGGGTGCGATGATCGTCGCGTCGATTGAGACGGTGTGGGCCGGGCTGGTAACGCCGCCCAAGCGCGAGCTGAAAACCTTCCGCTACGACGAAGCCGCACGTGCGCCGATTCATTTGGAAAAAGGTGCGGAGCTGGGCCGTTTCAAGCTGGGCTCGACCGCCATCGTGCTGTTCGGGCCGGATCAGGTGAAGTGGGCTGAAGAACTGGCAGCGGGTACACCAGTGCAGATGGGCCAAGGTATCGCATTGCCGAAAGCCTGATATTGCTGGTGACATCCTATGTGGGAGCCGGGCTTGCCCGCGATAGCGGAGTGTCAGTCAACACATGATTGACTGAACTGCCGCTATCGCGGGCAAGCCCGGCTCCCACATTTTTGACTGTATTTCTACAGTGAGATCGGCTTATAACTGACCGTCGCGGTCGCGCAAGCCCAGCAGATACAACACGCCATCGAGCCCCAGCGTTGAAATCGCCTGTTTGGCCGACTGCTTGACCAACGGCTTGGCGCGAAACGCCACACCCAATCCTGCAATCGCCAGCATCGGCAAGTCATTGGCGCCGTCGCCGACCGCAATGGTCTGCTCCAGACGCAAGCCTTCCTTGTGCGCCAATTCCTTGAGCAGGTCGGCCTTGCGCTGCGCATCCACAATCGGCTCGACCGCCACGCCGGTCACTTTGCCGTCCACCACTTCCAGCTCGTTGGCGAACACGTAGTCAATGCCCAACCTGGCCTGCAACTGCTTGGCAAAGTAGGTGAAGCCGCCGGACAGAATGGCGGTCTTGTAGCCCAGGCGCTTGAGTTCGGCGAACAGGGTTTCGGCGCCTTCCGTCAGGCGCAGGGATGCGCCGATGGAGTCCAGCACGCTCACGTCCAGGCCCTTGAGCAACGCCAGGCGCTCCTTGAAGCTGGCACGGAAATCCAGCTCACCGGCCATCGCCCGCTCGGTAATCTCGCTGACTTGCTCGCCGACTCCCGCTGCCTTGGCCAGTTCGTCGATGACTTCGGCTTCGATCAGGGTGGAGTCCATGTCGAACACCGCCAAACGACGGTTGCGACGGAACAGCGAATCTTCCTGGAAGGCGATATCGACATTCAACTCCTGGGCCACGCTCAGGAATTCGGCCCGCAGCGCTTGCGCGTCAGCCGGTTCACCGCGTACAGAAAACTCGATGCAGCCCTTGCCTTTGTCGGCCGGGGTGTCCAAGGGCATACGACCCGACAGACGGTCAATGTGGTCGATATTCAACCCGTAGTGGGCCGTGATCGAGCTGACACGCTGCAATTGTTCAGCCGTTACCTTGCGAGTAAGCAACGTCACGATATGGCGTTTTTTGCCCTGGCCTTCTACCCAGTGCTGGTAATCGGCTTCGGACACGGGGGTGAAACGCACCTGTTGATCCAGCTTATAGGCCGTAAACAGGATGTCCTTGAGTACCGACGAAGCCTGTTCGGTGCTGGGGATCTCCACCAGGATGCCGAACGACAGGGTGTCGTGGATCACCGCCTGACCGATGTCGAGGATGTTCACACCACCCTGGGCCAGGACGCCGGTAATGGCCGCGGTGAGACCCGGCCGGTCTTCACCCGTGATGTTGATCAGGACAATTTCGCGCAAAGCGCACCCCCAGGCTGGAAAAAAACCGCATTCTACCCACTTTCAGTGACCATCGGGCACAGCCAGTGCTTTGCCGGTCATGGGCCTGTCGCTATACTGCGCGTCAACTTCACGGACCAAGAGCCGAGCGCAAGTGAACCGGCCCACGCCAGTAAAAACCGATAACTTCTTCCTGCTGATCTTCCGGGCACTGCGCCACCGCCGTGTACCGATCGCATTACGCATCGCCAGCCATAACGTGATCCTGGTCGCCTTGGCCCTGGTGATCTACGCCTGCGTGATGGGTTTGCAGTTCAAGCAGGCCATGCATGAGCAAGCCGACGCCCTGGGTGCGAGCCTGACGACCCAGACGGCCACCTCGGCGACTGAGTTGCTGGTGTCCAACGACATCCTCAGCCTCAACGTGCTGCTTAACAACCTGACCAAGAACCCGCTGGTGGCCCACGCCGCTATTTATAGCGTGGACAACCGGATCATGGCCGAAGCCGGGCAGCGCCCGAAGAACGGCTTGCTGGGTGAAGCCGAGGGCCTCTACCAGAGCAATATCACCTTTCAGGATGTGAAAGCCGGCCAACTGCGTATCAGCCTCGACATGCAGCAGTTCCAGCAGCCGATGACCATCAGCCTGCAAAGCATGGGTATCTTGAGCGCGATCCTGCTGGCTCTGGCCCTGGCCTTGAGCCTGCGTCTGGGGCGGCATATCTCCACACCGCTGATGCAACTGCGTATCTGGCTGCGGGATATCGACGAACACACCCCGGCCACTGATCGCCAGGATGAAATCGGCGACCTCGCGCGCCAGCTCCATACCAGCTTCGCTCCGGAGCCGAAAGCGCCTGAAGTCGAACCGGAACCCGAATACGACGATACCGACGACTACAGCGATGAGCCTGAGTTTGAAGTACGCGACCTGCGCGACCCGGGCTTTGACGAAAGCGCTCCGGTGGCCGGCCTCAAGCCTGCACCGCGCCATGTGGTCAAGGCCGAGGAAGACGAACTCGACGAGGAAGACCCCTTCGCCGACCTGCGCGATACCTCGGCCGTGGCCCCGGCCGCTGCGACAAAACCCGTTGCGGTGGTCAGGAACACCGAGCCGCAGCACAGTGCAGTACTCGCCGTGCAACTGGGCTCCCAGGAGCAGCTGCGCCGCCTGCCTCGTGCCCGGCTGACCGAACTGCTCGAACGCTACCGCGACTGTCTCGACCAGGCCGCCTCGCTGTACCAGAGCGAGCTGCACACGTTGAACGATGGCAGCACCCTGATGCTGTTCCACAGCGAAGACAGCGGCGAAGACTACCTGACCAATGCAATTTGCTGCGGCGAATTGCTGCGCGCGCTGGGCCATGCCCTGCAGATCGAAGTGGCCGACAGCGGCATTACCCTGCAATTGCAGCTTGGCTTGACCGTGGGTGATGACCTTTTCGGCATGAGCCAGATCGACCTGCTGCTCACCGAAATCGCCCAGGATGCCCTGGCCCTGTCCCAACACAGCCGCAACCTGCTGCTGGTGGAACGCAAGATCAGTGAAGACACGCTGATCCGCCAACGCGCACGTATCCGTCCGATTGCCAGCCCTGAAGGGGCCAGTTGCGTAGAGCGGTTGATGGAACCGTACCCCTCGATGCTCGAACGCCAGCTGGCGCGGATGCATGAGACCCGCAAGCCCTGAAATACCTACTGTGGAGTGGGTCCCGCTCCCACAGTTGATCTTCAACATGACTCAAATCCTGCGCAAACAAAAAGGCCCGCTTATTCAGCGGGCCTTTTGTTTGGCTGCGATTCAGATCAGAACCTGAACACTTCCAGATCGGTACGAATCGGCGTAGCCATCGGCATCTTCGGCTTTTCCGGGGTTGCCGGTTTGGCCTGGGCTGGGGCCTGTTTACGCGGCTGCACCTCGGCAATCGGCGGCTGGTTCGCCAATGGCTTGAGCGCCACCGACAACTGCTGCGCCAAGTGCTGCAACAGCACACCCTGGGCCTGGACCTGAGAAGCGGTGGTGCCGGTATGTTCTTCCTGCAGGTGCACGATGCGGTTATCCCGTACTTGCCCGCGACGGTCGATCAGGCGCCACTGTGCATCCAGAATCGCCGGTTGCGATTTGCCGGAGTCGAGCCGCGTAATCGTCAGCAGCACCTGCACATCCGGAGTGAATCCCGATGGCCCTGGTGCCAGGACCACACGCTGGCTATCCAACTGCCCTGCAACCTGACGCAACATCAGTTGATTGATATCGGACGACAAGCTGCCCGCCCAACGACCATCAGTGGAACCTTGCAGGCTGCCGTCGTTCTGACGTTGCAGCAGGGTTTCGCGTTGCAGGTAATCGGCAACGACTACCGGACCGAGCAATACCGCCATGCCAGCCGTTTGGGCTGGCTGAGCCGGGCTACCGCTGTCCAGTTGGTACAGCGACACCGGTTGGTGCGTGCTGCAACCCGCCAGCCCCAAAAGGCCAGCGAGCATCAAAAATAGAGGAAGGCGTGGAGCAGTCATCATCCCATCCAAGTGGCTGCCACAAGGCGAACCACAATGTAATACTAAAAATAACCTGAACACGCTCGGCCACGCCGGCGCTGGAAAGGCCATATCATCCGTGAATATGCGCCATGACTCCAGCGCGAAAGCATCGATCTACAGGTTAAATCGTAGATCGAGTGCTCTAGTACGCCTTAAACCGGCGTTTCTACCAACAAGGCATCCACTCGCTGGAAACCTCTAGGCAGTTTGTTACCGCGTCGACCACGCTCGCCCTTGTAGTGTTCAAGGTCGTCTGGGCGCAATGACAACGTGCGCTTGCCGGCCTGGAGCACCAGGGTAGAGCCTTCCGGGACCACGGCGATGTCTGTCACGTACTCTTCGCGACTGGCCACCCGATCACCGGGAATCCCGATAATCTTGTTGCCCTTGCCTTTGCCCAGTTGCGGCAAATCGCTGATTTTGAATACCAGCAGACGCCCTTCGGTGGTCACCGAAGCCAACCAGTTGCTTTCACGATCATCCACCGGCCTTGGCAGGATCACCTTGGCGTTGTTCGGCAGGCTCAACAGCGCCTTGCCCGCCTTGTTCTTGGCTTGCAGGTCTTCACCCTTGACCACGAAACCGTAACCAGCGTCGGAGGCGATGACGTACAGCGAATCATCGTCCGGCAGCAGCACGCACTCGAAATTCGCCCCAGGTGGCGGCGTGAGGCGTCCGGTCAACGGCTCGCCCTGCCCCCGTGCGGACGGCAGGGTATGGGCCGGCACCGAATAACTGCGCCCGGTCGAGTCGATAAACACCGCAAACTGATTGGAGCGCCCGGCGGCGGCGGTCTTGAAGCCATCACCGGCTTTGTACGAAAGGCCGGTGGCGTCAATATCATGCCCTTTGGCGGAACGAACCCAACCCTTTTCCGACAAAACGACGGTAATTTTCTCGTTAGGCAACAACTCGGTTTCTGTCAGAGCCTTGGCTTCAGCACGCTCGACGATCGGCGAACGACGGTCGTCGCCATAGGTTTCGGCGTCTTTGATCAGCTCACTGCGTACCAGCTTCTTGAGCTTGGCTTCGCTGCCCAGCAGCGCTTGCAGCTTGGCTTGTTCCTTGAGCAACGCGTCTTGCTCGTCACGCAGCTTCATTTCTTCCAGGCGTGCCAATTGGCGCAAGCGCGTATCGAGGATGTAGTCAGCCTGGATTTCGCTCAGCTCGAAACGCGCGATCAACTCGGCTTTCGGGTGCTCGGCGGTGCGGATGATATGGATCACTTCATCCAGGTTGAGGTAGGCAATCAGCAAGCCGTCCAACAGATGCAGGCGGCGCTCGACCTTGTCGAGGCGAAACTGCAGGCGGCGGCGCACGGTCTGTACGCGAAATTCCAGCCACTCCACCAGCAGGTTGCGCAGGTTCTTCAACTGCGGCTTGCCATCCAGGCCGATGATGTTGACGTTGACCCGGTAGCTGGACTCCAGGTCGGTGCTGGCGAACAGATGCTGCATCAGCACTTCATGATCGACCCGGCTGTTGGTCGGGATGATCACGATACGGCACGGGTTCTCGTGGTCGGACTCATCACGCAGGTCGGCAACCTGGGGCAGTTTCGACGGCTTGGCCTGCATCAACGCGGCAATCTGCTCCAGCACCTTGGCACCGGACACCTGGTGCGGCAGCGCGGTGACAATAATGTCGCCATCTTCGATATGGTACACGGCGCGCATACGCACCGAGCCCTTGCCGGTTTCGTACATCTTCAGCAGGTCGGCGCGCGGCGTGATGATTTCCGCTTCGGTCGGGTAATCCGGGCCCTGGATATGTTCACACAACTGCTCGACCGTGGCCTTGGGCTCGTCCAGCAGGCGCACGCAGGCAGTGGCAACTTCGCGCAGGTTATGCGGCGGCACATCAGTGGCCATACCAACGGCGATACCGGTGGTGCCATTGAGCAGGATATTCGGCAAACGTGCTGGCAATACCAGGGGTTCGTCGAGGGTGCCGTCAAAGTTCGGCCCCCAGTTCGCCGTGCCCTGGCCCAGCTCGCTGAGCAGCACTTCGGAATAACGCGACAGCCGCGCTTCGGTGTAACGCATGGCGGCGAAGGACTTGGGATCATCCGGCGCACCCCAGTTGCCCTGCCCGTCCACCAGCGTATAGCGATAGCTGAATGGCTGGGCCATCAGCACCATGGCTTCATAACACGCCGAATCGCCGTGGGGGTGGAACTTACCGAGTACGTCACCGACGGTACGCGCCGACTTCTTGTGCTTGGAATCAGCGTCCAGGCCCAGCTCACTCATGGCGTAGATAATGCGCCGTTGCACGGGCTTGAGGCCGTCGCCGATATGCGGCAGGGCACGGTCCATGATCACGTACATGGAGTAGTTGAGGTAGGCATTTTCGGTGAAGTCAGCCAGCGACCGGCGTTCTACGCCATCTAAGCTGTCTGCGAGGATGTCACTCATGCGGGCCTCATCATTGTTGGGTAACGCGCAGCGGAACTGCCGCTGCGCCGGGTCAATTGAAAAAACGGCTGGCTCATGGCTGGGCGCTCCAGCCACCGGCAGGGGCGGCGAAACGATAGACCACGGGGCGTTTTTCACCATCGGCGCGGGGGCCGAAATTGTTGTCTATACCAATCCATGCACCGTCGGCGTCCAACAGCAGGGCTTCGGCCAGGCCGTAAGGCTGTGGATAACGCCGCTGCGGCGTCAGGGTCTCTTCAGCAAACGACCAACACAGCTCAACCCTGGCCGTGACTGTGTCGCGTCGGCAAATCTGGAACGCATTGCGCTCCAGGGTAAACAGCTTGCCATTGAACAGCGCCAGGTCGGCAAAGTCATTGGACACTGCCTTGGCGTTGGTAAACTGCGCCGGTTGCACTTCCTGCCCGGCCTCGCTCAACAACACGCACCGGCCATCGCAATCCCATACGCTCTGCCCGCGCTTGATCGAGATCAGGCCGCGACGCTCACGCTCGGCGGCCAGCCAGATCTGGTTGCCTTCGGGGTTCACCGCCAGTCCCTCGAACAAGGCATTGAAGTGCAGCAACATGCCACTGGCCCGCGCCTCACGCACCATGCCCGGGGCGATTTTCAACCACTCGGGCGCGCCCGTCGCAGGTACCTGCAGCACTGCAGCATGGGCTTCGCTGACAATGTAGCGGTTACCTGCGGCATCACAGCTGATGCCCTCGAAATCCAGGTCACCACCGCGAATGAACGACGCGGCCTTGGTGCGTGAACGCAGCCCCCAGGGCAAACCCGACTCGGGCACGGGCGGCACGTCAATCTTCAGAGCTTCGGCGTTCCAGGTCGGTGCACGGGTATCCAGGCGGTAGATCTGATCATCATCGCGGTCGGAAACCGTCCACAGTTCTGCGCCACACAACGCCAGGCCCGACAGGTTACCGCCGCGCATGCCGTCCACCGGGTGCTCGGATACCAGCTGCAGCTCTGCCACGCCGGCGGCAAACACGTGGGGAGTTGCCAGTGCGCTCAACATCAGCATCGCCAGGGCGAAGCCTGTGCGCATCAGCCCAGAACCTCGGCCAGGTTGCCCTTGGATTCCAGCCAGGCTTTGCGATCCGGCGCACGCTTCTTCGCCAGCAGCATGTCCATCATTTCCGAGGTGCCGGCGAAGTCTTCCAGGGTCAGCTGCACCAGGCGCCGAGTGTTCGGGTCCATAGTGGTTTCGCGCAACTGCGGCGGGTTCATTTCACCCAGGCCCTTGAATCGCGTGACCTGTGGCTTGCCGCGTTTTTTCTCGGCTACCAGGCGATCGAGGATGCCATCGCGCTCGGCTTCGTCCAGGGCGTAGAAAATCTCCTTGCCCAAATCGATGCGGTACAGCGGCGGCATGGCGACGTAGACGTGACCGGCATCCACCAATGGGCGGAAATGCTGCACGAACAACGCGCACAACAACGTAGCAATGTGCAGGCCGTCGGAGTCGGCGTCGGCGAGGATGCAGATCTTGCCGTAGCGCAGCTGGCTCATGTCCGCCGCGCCAGGGTCGACACCGATAGCGACAGCGATATTGTGCACTTCCTGGCTGGCGAGCACTTCGCTGCCGTCGACTTCCCAGGTGTTGAGGATCTTACCGCGCAACGGCAGGATCGCCTGGAACTCTTTGTCCCGCGCTTGTTTGGCGGAACCGCCGGCAGAGTCACCTTCCACCAGGAACAGCTCGGAACGCATCGGGTCCTGCCCGGCGCAGTCGGCCAGTTTGCCGGGCAATGCCGGGCCCTGGGTGATGCGCTTGCGCTCGACTTTCTTGCTGGCCTTCAGGCGACGACCGGCGTTGTTGATCGCCAGCTCCGCCAGGGCCAGGCCCAGTTCCGGGTGCTCGTTGAGCCACAGGCTGAAGGCATCCTTGACCACACCGGAGACAAATGCCGCCGCCTCACGGGACGACAGGCGCTCTTTGGTCTGGCCGGAGAATTGCGGCTCCTGCATCTTCATCGACAGCACGAACGCGATGCGCTCCCACACGTCTTCCGGCGCCAGCTTCACGCCGCGCGGCAACAGGCTGCGGTACTCGCAGAATTCGCGCATGGCATCCAGCAAGCCCTGGCGCAAACCGTTGACATGGGTGCCGCCCTGGGCGGTGGGGATCAGGTTGACGTAGCTTTCCTGCACACTGTCGCCACCTTCGGGCAACCACAGCAGGGCCCAGTCGACGGCTTCCTTATTACCCGCCAGGCTGCCGCAGAACGGCTCGTTGGGCAGGCGTTCGAAGTCGCTGACGGAGTCTTCGAGATACGAGCGCAGGCCGTCTTCGTAGTGCCACTCGACCTTCTCGCCGGTGCCCTTGTCTTCAAAGCTGACCAATAGACCCGGACACAACACAGCCTTGGCCTTGAGCACATGCTTGAGCCGGCTGATGGAGAATTTCGGCGAATCGAAGTATTTCGGGTCCGGGGCGAAGTACACGCTGGTACCGGTGTTGCGCTTGCCAACGGTGCCAACCACTTCCAGGTCGGTGGCTTTATAGCCATCGGCGAAGGTCATCTGGTACTCGTTACCGTCGCGCTTGACCTTGACCCGCACTTGCGTCGACAGGGCGTTGACCACCGAAATACCCACGCCGTGCAAACCACCGGAGAACTGGTAGTTCTTGTTGGAGAACTTGCCGCCGGCGTGCAGTTTGGTGAGGATCAGCTCGACGCCCGACACGCCCTCTTCCGGGTGAATGTCCACCGGCATGCCACGACCATCGTCGGACACTTCAAGGGAGTGATCGGCATGGAGGATGACTTGTACCGACTTCGCGTGCCCGGCCAAGGCTTCGTCGACGCTGTTGTCGATGACTTCCTGGGCAAGGTGGTTCGGCCGGCTGGTGTCGGTGTACATGCCGGGGCGTTTGCGCACCGGGTCGAGGCCCGAGAGGACTTCGATGGCGTCGGCGTTATAAGAGCTAGCGCTGGGAGTGGCCATGGGGTCTCGTCGTGAGTCGTTCGATTAAAAAGTGACCTGCGATTTTTTACAGTGACGAAAAATCGAAGGATTGATACTGATCTGCGCCAATGCCGGCAAAACTCAACAAGGCCGGCAGTTGCTCGGCGAACCCTTGGTAACCATGGTCGCCACCGGCCTGGATGCGCAAGGCACAGGCTCGGTAATACGCTTGGGCGAGGCGATAATCCAGGGTTTCGTCCCCGGTCTGCAACCACACCTGATACCGCCCCGCATCCTGCGGCGCCGGTACTTCCAGCTCGGCCAGCGCTGCGACATGATCATGGGTCAACTCCCAGGTCTCATCGGTGTAGAGGTTCTTCTGGGTGCCCAGGTAACCGTCGAAAATCCGATGGGGACTGACCGCCGGGTTGACCAGCAGCGCCTTCAGGCCATGGCGTTCGGCAAGATGGGTTGCATAGTAGCCGCCGAGTGAGCTGCCGACCAGCAGCGGCCGCCCCAGTTGGTCAATGGCCTGCTCCAATTGCAGAATCGCCTGACGCGGGTGGTGATGCAGGGCCGGCACACGCAAACGGTCGGACAGGCCAAGCTTGCCCATTACGGTGATCAACTGGCTGGCCTTGTTGGAGGCTGGCGCACTGTTGAAGCCGTGGATATACAGGATCGAAGCGGACATGCCGGGCTCTCCGTGCTTGGGCCAAAGAGGCGCAGTTTACAGGGATCGGAGTGAGGTGTGAGCACCCGATCTTCCAGACACCGCAGAACCCATGTGGGAGGGGGCTTGCTCCCTCCCACATTTGATCAGTGTTTGCAGGTCTTAATAGCCGTTGCTGCCGTAGTCGACGGTAAACGCGAAGTCCCGAAGCCGCTCTACCCCCGTCTCCAACCGCCCGTCGGCATACAGGCGCAGCCAGCGATACCCCGGCGCTTGCTCGCTGACCTGGAAATCCTCGCTGCCCGGCGCGAACTGGATGCAGGTAGACGGTGAGGCCAGCAACCGCACGCCGTTGCGCTCGCGGTCGATTTCCTGATGCACATGCCCCCAGAGCAGCGCCTTGACCTGCGGGAAGCGGTCAAGCACGGCAAACAGCGCCTCGGGATTGCGCAGGCCGATCGGCTCCATCCACGCACAGCCGATGGACACTGGATGATGGTGCAAGCACACAAGATGATGGCGGCTGGGCGCCTCGCTCAGGGCCTGGGCGAGCAATTGCAGTTGCGAATCCTGCAGGTAACCGGGCACCGAACCCGGTACTGCGGAGTCCAGCAGGGTTATGCGCCAGTTGCCCACGTCCACCACGGGCTCGAGCAAATCGCTTTGCACAGCGGCCTCGGCCATGACCTGCGGCTCGTCATGATTACCCGGGATCCAGCGCGCCGGCGCACCGATGGGCGCGGTCATGTTCCGAAATAGCTGGTACGACGCCAGTGTGCCGTCCTGGGACAAGTCGCCCGTCGCCAGCACCAGGTCAATACGCGGCTGGTGCTCGTGCACCAAGTCGATCACGCTTTGCAAGCTTGCACGGGTGTTCATGCCCAGCAGCGTACCGCCCGCTTCGGCAAACAGATGGCTGTCGGACAATTGCACCAACAACGCAGCATCAGGGTTCATGGTCGGTACGCGAGGCAAGGCGCTCTCCCTGGCAATCACAGGCATGGATAATTTGACGATTATGCTAGGGCAGGACTCAAAGAGGAAACCTGAGAAACAGGCTCAATTCACATCTAGCGCACCACTTCGAACTCATGGCCCAGGGCCAGGCAGTGGCTCAGCCATTCACCGAGGAACACATTGAGCTGTGCTTTCTCATCGGGTTGGTGCATGAACACATTCGGGTAAGGATAGATGCTGCGAAAGCGTCGCGCATGTTCGGCGCTGATCACTTCGGCCATACGCGCGTCGTGGTACACCTGCACTTCAAGTTGCGGCACCGGCAGCCAGGGCAGGCTGTGTTCCTGGCGTACGCGCAGGGTGGTGGTGTACGGGCAATTGACGATGACTTCCAGGGTCAGCACACCAAGCATCTGGTCGCCATGGGTCACGGCGATACGCCGCGCCTCAGGAGTGTGGCGCATGTCGGGAAGCAGGCGCATCAGCCGCGCATAATTGGCCTCGCAGGCGGCTTGCAGCCCGATCAGGTCAACTCGATAACGTTCCCGTGCCTTTACTGCCATAGCCCCCTCACTTCCGCGCGGTTAAGCGCAAGCCACTGCAGGGCGATGATGCTGGCTGCATTGGAAATTTTGCCGTCGCGCACCGCTTGCAGGGCGTCTTCGAATGCCCAGACGGTGACGCGGATATCTTCTGCCTCTTCTTCCAATCCATGGATACCACCAGCACCCGTGCCGTCGCAACGGCCCAGGTACAGGTGGACAAATTCGGTACTGCCGCCGGGCGACGGGAAGTACTTGGTGATCGGCCACAGCGCGGAGAACGTCAACCCAGCTTCCTCCTCGGCCTCGCGGTGTGCAACCTCCTCCGGCTGCTCATCCTTGTCAATCAGGCCGGCGACCATCTCTACCAACCACGGGTTGCCGGCGCGGCCCATGGCGCCCACGCGGAACTGTTCGATCAGCACCACCTCGTCACGTTGCGGGTCGTAGGGCAGCACGCACACAGCGTCATGGCGAACGAAGACTTCGCGGCTGATCACGCGGCTCATGCCACCGTCGAATTTCTCGTGGCGCAGTTGCACGTGATCGAGCTTGTAGAAGCCCTGGTAGCTATTGTCGCGCTGAACGATCTCGATCTTGTTCGGCGTGGACTTCGCGGTGTCCGTCATGTGTTTCCTCTCTTTGACAAGGAGTGTGCTTGTGCAATTGGCGCCATCCTAACGCGCCGTTGCCCGTTGATGCAGCCCCTTTCCGGTTGCCGGGACCGGCGGCGGACGTCAAACTCTCCCCCATCAGTCTAGTGGCGAACTGACTGCCTTGTTGGCAGTCCAAGCGCTACTCTTTTCGCTTTCCATCGATTTACGAAGGACACACATGTCGCTTTTCAAAATCGCCTCCATGGCCTGTATTGCCTTGACCCTGGGTGCTTGCCAGAGCCTGTTCCAACCCGGCCAGCTCAAGCCGCTGGACGTCACGACCGACAAGTCGGAACAGATCAAGCCTGGCTGTGATAGCCCGGACTGCCCACTGGTGAACATCGATACCGTGCACTTCCCCGCCGACCCGCAACTCGACAGCCTGGTGGAACAGCGCCTGCTGCAGATGACCCGCACTACGCCCGGCGCCAGTGTGCCTGCCACGCTCAATGCCTATCGAGACAAGTTCCTGCGCGAATCCGCGGACCGCCACAGCATGTATCTGCAAGCCAAGGTACGCGAGCAACATGACGCACTGGTGATCGTTGAAGTGTCCAGCTACCTCGACACCGGCGTCGCTCATGGTGAGCCGGGCCGTGGTTTCATCAACTATTCGCGCCTGCTGCACAAGGAGTTGAGCCTGGCTGACATGTTGCTGCCGGGCCAGGAGCAGGCATTCTGGAACACCGCCAAAGTTGCGCATAACAGTTGGTTGATCAACACCAAGATGGACCGCGATCCGGAGTTCCTGAAGAACTGGCCGTTCCAGAAAACCCCGAACGTGGCCTTGACCAGTGGTGGCGTAGTACTCAAGTACAACGTTGCCACCATCGCCCCTTACGCACAGGGGCTGATCGAAATTACCATCCCCTATACGCGCCTCACGGGTGTGATCAAGCCTGAACTGATGCCTGCACGCCACTAACCCGGCCCAGAATCAACTGCAACAGCCCTGCCAGCAGCAATGCCGGCAGGGTCGCACCGACCACGCCGAACAGCGGCGCAAACACTGAGCCGATCAGCAGCAGGAAGTTCTGGTATTGCGCCAAGGGTGCAAAACAGGCAATCAAGGTACAGACCAGGCCAATGGCCAACGCCAGGTGCTCGACTTTCATACGCAACAGCATCCCACTGGACACCGCCGCCGAGTGAATATCGGCAAAGGCGTTTTCCGACTCATCGAGCAGAATCAACAGCAGCGGAATGCCGAGCCCGGCGCCCGCCAGTGCCAGCAGCCAAATCCCCCATTTGCGCAGGATTTGCCGTACAAACGTCAGCGGGCCACTGACCGCCCAAGGGTGTGATCTCTAAGGGGCACTTGTTGTTTGGGAGATCGCTATCGCGGGCAAGCCCGCTCCCACAGGGGACCGGCTGTGGACACAAAAATTGTCTACAACTCGATCAACTGTGGGAGCCGGGCTTGCCCGCGATGACGGCCGTGCAGGCACCGCCGACTCGGGATCAGACCTTCTTGTAGAGCTGACTGCCTTCGCGCTTGAACCGCTCCGCCTGCTCGGCCAACCCCTTGGCCACGTCCACATCCACCGCTTCAATACGCTGGTTGGCCGCATACTCACGCACTTCGTGAGTCACCTTCATCGAACAGAATTTCGGCCCGCACATGGAGCAGAAATGCGCCACCTTGGCCGACTCCTTCGGCAGCGTTTCGTCGTGAAACGCCCGTGCGGTGTCTGGGTCCAGGCCGAGATTGAACTGGTCTTCCCAACGGAATTCGAAGCGTGCCTTGCTCAAGGCGTTATCGCGAATCTGCGCACCCGGATGGCCCTTGGCAAGGTCTGCGGCGTGTGCGGCGATCTTGTAGGTGATGATCCCGGTCTTCACATCATCCTTGTTCGGCAAACCCAGGTGTTCCTTGGGCGTGACGTAGCAGAGCATGGCGCATCCGAACCAGCCGATCATCGCCGCGCCAATACCTGAAGTGATGTGATCGTAGCCCGGCGCGATGTCGGTGGTCAGCGGGCCGAGGGTGTAGAACGGCGCCTCGTCGCAGCACTCCAGTTGCTTGTCCATGTTCTCCTTGATCAACTGCATCGGCACATGGCCGGGGCCTTCGATCATGGTTTGCACGTCGTGCTTCCAGGCGATCTTGGTCAACTCGCCCAGGGTTTCCAGCTCGCCGAATTGCGCAGCGTCGTTGGCATCGGCCACCGAACCCGGGCGCAGGCCGTCCCCCAGGGAGAAGCTGACGTCATAGGCCTTCATGATTTCGCAGATTTCTTCGAAATGCGTGTAGGCGAAGTTTTCTTTGTGGTGGGCCAGGCACCACTTGGCCATGATCGCGCCGCCACGGCTGACAATGCCGGTCACGCGGTTGGCAGTCAGCGGTACGTAACGCAGCAACACGCCGGCGTGGATGGTGAAATAGTCCACACCCTGCTCGGCTTGCTCGATCAGGGTGTCGCGGAACAACTCCCAGGTCAGATCCTCGGCCACGCCGTCGACTTTTTCCAGGGCCTGGTAGATCGGCACGGTGCCAATTGGTACGGGCGAGTTACGGATGATCCATTCGCGGGTTTCGTGAATATGTTTGCCGGTGGACAAGTCCATGATGTTGTCCGAACCCCAGCGGATCCCCCAGGTCATTTTCGCCACTTCTTCTTCAATGGACGAACCCAAGGCGCTGTTGCCGATATTGCCGTTGATCTTCACCAGGAAGTTACGGCCGATGATCATCGGTTCCAGCTCGGTGTGGTTGATGTTGGCCGGGATAATTGCGCGGCCGCGGGCGATTTCTTCGCGCACGAATTCAGGCGTGATGATTTTCGGAATGCTGGCACCAAAGCTGTGCCCAGCATGTTGTTGCTTGAGCAGGCCGGCTGCACGGGCTTCTTCGAGCTTCATGTTTTCGCGGATGGCCACGTATTCCATCTCGGGCGTAATGATGCCTTTTCGTGCGTAGTGCATCTGGCTGACGTTGGCCCCGGCCTTCGCCCGACGCGGGTTTTGCAGGTGGGCAAAGCGCAGGTAGGCCAGGTCCGGGTTATCCAGGCGTTCCTGGCCGTATTTGGAACTCAGGCAGGACAACCGCTCGGTATCGCCCCGCTCTTCGATCCACGGCGAGCGCACATCAGCCAGGCCTTTGCGCACATCGATGATGACGTTGGGGTCGGTATAGGGGCCGGAGGTGTCGTAAACCACCACAGGGGCGTTGATTTCGCCGCCAAACTCGGTGGGGGTCACATCCAGGCTGATTTCCCGCATCGGTACGCGGATGTCGGGGCGCGAGCCCTGCACGTAGATTTTCTGCGAGCGGGTAAACGGCTGCACGGAACCGGAGTCGACCTTGGCCGATTCACTCAGGTGCACAGTATTTTTTGGTTTTGTACTTTTTATCTCAGTGCTCATCACGGGCTCTCCAACTGATCCAGGCGGTGGATTTTTGTCGGAGCGAACCTGTGACGGACGGACGCACTGGAATCAGTGCTGTGCTTGGCGCACGAGGGCTGTTCGATTGTCGAACAACATCCCGGACGAAGCACAAGAGGACTCGCCGGGTGACGAGAAATCTTGTTCCCTACGCAGGCGCTAACCTGATCAGGTTCAACGGGATCCGGTATTTACCGATCTCAGCCTTCCAACAAGGCACCCCGACAAGAACGCGGCCAGTCTAGACCATGGCGTGGGCAAATTGCCAATAGCGGTGCATTCAGCGTGATGAATGGCGTGATCGTGGGATTGTTGTGCGCAGGTCCGGCAACTACACTCGGGCACTGCTTCAAGGCTTGACGCCAGGAATGGCCAGCCTTAGCCTTGAGCGCTAAATTATTGCCGTAATATTTAAATTAGGGATCGCCTCATGCTGCGCAAACTTTCACTGGCTCTTGCCGTGTCTTGTGCGACCAACGGACTGGTCTGGGCAGCTGAAGCGCCCTTGTCCACCAACACCGATCTGGTCAGCGTCTATCAGGAAGCGGCGAGCAACAACGCCGACCTGGCCGCTGCCCGCGCTCAATATGGCGCGCAAAAAGAGGTGGTGCCCCAGGCGCGCGCAGGCTTGCTGCCGAACCTGTCGGCCGGCGCCGACAGTAACAATGTGCGCACCCAGATCGACCAGCCCGCCGCCACGGCCAACCGTGACGCCCACTCCTGGCGCGCTACCCTGAGCCAGCCGCTGTTCCGCGCCGATCGCTGGTTCCAGCTGCAAGCTGCCGAAGCCGTCAACGAGCAAGCCTCGCTGCAACTGTCGGCCAGTGAGCAGAACCTGATTTTGCAAAGTGCCGAGAGCTACTTCGCCGTGCTCCGTGCCCAGGACAACCTGGCGTCGACCAAGGCCGAAGAAAATGCCTTCAAGCGTCAGCTCGACCAGTCCAATGAGCGCTTCGATGTGGGCCTGTCGGACAAGACCGACGTGCTGCAATCCCAGGCCAGCTACGACACCGCCCGGGCCAACCGCATCGTGGCCCAGCGCCAGGTAGACGACGCTTTCGAAGCGCTGATTACCCTGACCAACCGCCAATACAACTCGATCCAGGGCATCGTCCATACGCTGCCGGTGCTGCCGCCGGCGCCGAACGACGCCAAGGCCTGGGTCGAAACCGCCGGGCGTCAGAACCTCAATCTGCTGGCCAGCAATTACGCCGTGACCGCCGCCGAAGAAACCCTCAGGCAGCGCAAGGCCGGCCACTTGCCGACACTCGATGCGGTCGCGCAATACGAAAAAGGCGACAACGACGCCCTGGGGTTCAGCAACCCGAATCAGTTGCCTATCCCGTACGGTGGCGATGTGTCGCAACGCACCATCGGCCTGCGTTTGAACATCCCGATCTACAGCGGCGGCCTCACCAGTTCGCAAGTGCGCGAATCCTATTCACGCCTCGACCAGTCCGAGCAACAGCGCGAGGGCCTGCGCCGCCAGGTGGTGGAAAACACCCGCAACCTGCACCGTGCAGTGAACACCGACGTGGAGCAGGTGCAGGCACGCCGCCAGTCGATCATTTCCAACCAGAGCGCGGTAGAAGCCACGGAAATCGGTTATCAGGTGGGCACGCGCAACATCGTCGACGTGCTGGACTCACAGCGCCAGCTGTATGCGTCAGTGCGTAACTACAACAACAGCCGCTACGACTACATCCTCGACAACCTGCGCTTGAAACAGGCCGCGGGCACCCTGAACCCAGGGGACCTGCAAGACCTGGCGCGCTACCTCAAGGCCGACTACAACCCGGACAAGGACTTCCTGCCGCCGGACCTGGCCAAGGCCGCTGCCGAACAGCTCAAGGCCCGCCCGGGCTATTGAGCTCACCGCATAACCAATGTGGGAGGGGGCTTGCTCCCGATAGCGCTGTGTCAGTCGCCCAATAGGTTGGCTGACCCACTGCCATCGGGAGCAAGCCCCCTCCCACATTTGATGGGCGCTGGGTCAGTGAGCGATCAATCTTTCCAAACCGTCCAAAAGGCGTTTTAACGCACCCTGGTTGGCCTGCATCACTTTCAACCCCGCCTGCGCCATCCTGCGCGCATCCTGCGGCAGTTCGAACAATTGGCGCACCGCTTCGGCCAAACCGTCTGCATCATCCACCTCTCGCAACGCCCCGGCGTCGCGCATCATCGTGCTGATTTCGAGGAAGTTGAACAGGTGCGGCCCCATGATCACAGGCTTACCCAAAGCCGCCGGCTCCAGCGGGTTGTGCCCGCCGGTCGGCACCAGGCTGCCGCCCACAAAGGCACTGTCGGCCAGGGCGTAGAGAAACAGCAGCTCACCCATGGTATCGCCGAGCAGCACCGAGGTTTGCTCGGTGACCGGCTCACCGCTGGAGCGACGCACCGTAGCAAACCCTTGTTGCACACTCAGCTCGAACATCGGGTCGAAGCGCTCCTGGTGACGCGGCACCAGAATCAGCAACGCGTTGGGATAGCTCGCCAGCAATTGGCGATGGGCAGCCAACACCACTTCGTCTTCACCTTCATGGGTACTGGCGGCGATCCACACTGGCCGGTCACTGGCGCCCCACTGTTCACGCAGGTCAGCGGCGCGGGCCGTCAATTGGGGGTCGATGGTCAGGTCGAATTTGATCGAGCCAGTCACCTCCACCGTTTCAGGCCGTGCGCCCAGACTGCGAAAGCGCTCCGCCTCGGTTTGCGTCTGCACGGCGAACAGGCTCATTTGCGCCAGCATCGGCGCCGTCAGCTTGGCAAACCGGGCGTAGCCCTTTGCCGAACGCGCCGACAAACGTGCATTGGCCAGCGCGACCGGGATACCGCGTTGAGCGCAGGCATGGATATGGTTGGGCCATAGCTCGGTTTCCATGATCACCGCCAGCTTGGGCTGCACACGGTCGAGAAAACGCTTGGCGGCGCAAGGCAAGTCGTAGGGCAAGTAGCAATGCTGGATGCGCGGCTCATTGGCGAACAACGCCTGGATACGCTCGGAACCGGTAGGCGTCATGCAGGTGACAGTGATCGGCAGTTGCGGATACCGCGCCAGCAAAGCGCGAATCATCGGCGCGGCGGCAATGCTTTCGCCCACCGAAACGGCGTGCACCCAGATGCCGCCGGGGCGCATCACCGGCAAGCCATAGGAAAACCGTTCGCCCACACGCTTGGCATAGGCCGGTGCCTTGCGCGCGCGCAGCCATAAACGTAAGGCCACCAACGGCAGCGCCAGGTAAAACAGACAGCTGTAGAGAGTTCTATTCATGGCGGCGGAGTTTATCGGCTTTTTCAGTCGATCGCCTGCAAGCACTCGGCAAATCGTTTGGCCAGGAAGCGAGCGGCGGGCCCCAGATGCTCATCGCGCCTCCATACCAGTTCCACGACCAGCGCCGGCGGTGTCCATTCGCTGGCTAACTCGACCATCTGTTGTTGGTAGGTCGGGTATTGCACGATGTGCCGAGGCAGCCAGGCCCAGCCCAGGCCGCTCATCAGCCACTCGGCCAATACGTAGAAGCTGTCGGCGCGCCACACCAGAGGGCTGGCCGCTTCGCTGCCGGGATAGACGCTGGTCTGGGTCGACATCAGCAACTGCCGATGCTGGGCCAAATGCTGGCAAGTCACGTAAGTTTCCTTGGCCAGCGCATGATTCACCCCGCATACCGTGACCATTTCCACACTGCCCACTACCCGCCGCTCAAGGGCCTCCGGGATTTGGTCGTGATAGAACAACAACCCAAGGTCCGCCTGGCGCTCCACCAGCTTGCGCGCCACATCGCCCTGGGCGGCGCTGGACAGCTGCACTTCCAGAAGCGGGTACTGCACCGCCAGCGCCTCCAGGCTGTCGAGCACTGGCTGAAACAACATCGCCTCATCCTGGGCCAGCCGCAGGCAGGCTTCCTCGCCGCGGGTGAGGGACAGCGCCCGGCCGTTAAGCCGCTCGCATTGGCGCAGCACTTCACGTGCTTCTTCCAGCAACACGCTGCCGGCTTCGGTCAGGCGTGGCTGGCGGCCGCTACTACGTTCAAACAGGCTGACGCCCAGGTCCGCCTCCAGCAGGGCGATGCCATTGCTGACCGCCGATTGCGCCTTGCGTTGCCCGCGCGCTACGGCAGAGAACGAACGCTGCTCGGCAACGCTGACAAACAGGCGCATCTGTTCCAGATCCCACTGCACGCTCATGGTTGAACCTATCTTGAATTCGGATAGGTAATGACTTTACCGCATCTGTTGAACCTCTAGAATGCCGACCTTATCAAACCAGCTTCACCTTGAGGATTGCCCCATGAACGCCGCCTACTGCTACCTGGCCATTGCCATTTGCTCGGAAGTGATCGCCACCGTCTCCATGAAAGCGGTCAAAGGCTTGAGCACACCGATCCCGCTGCTGCTGATGATCGCGGGTTATGGCGTAGCGTTCTGGATGCTCACCCTGGTGGTGCGCACCGTACCCGTGGGCGTGGCTTACGCGGTCTGGGCAGGGCTGGGGATTGTGATGGTCAGTGTCGCGGCGCTGTTCATCTACGGGCAGAAGCTGGATGTGCCGGCGATGCTGGGCATGGGCTTGATCGTGCTGGGCGTGGTGGTGATTCAGCTGTTCTCGAAAACCGCCGGGCACTGACCGTCACTCAACAGCCTGTATACTGCGCCTCTTGTCTTGAACACTGAGGTCGCCGATGCCATCCGTTATTTCCACCGACGTTCTGATTGTCGGCGCCGGGGTTGCCGGGCTCTGGCTCAATGCGCGCCTGCGCCGCCAGGGGTTTTCCACGGTACTGGTAGAAAGCGCCAGCCTGGGCGGCGGGCAAAGCGTGAAGTCCCAGGGGATCATTCACGGCGGTGCGAAATACGCCCTGCATGGCGCCCTCACCGGCGCCTCCGAAGCCATTGCCGACATGCCGCGGCGCTGGCGTGAAGCCCTTGCGGGTGACGGTGAGCTGGATCTGTCTGGTGTGCGCGTGTTGTCCCAAGCGCATTATTTGTGGTCCCCGGGCACCCTCGCCGGCAACCTCACCAGCTTTTTTGCCAGCAAGGCCGTGCGCGGCCGCGTTGATCAGGTCAAGGGCGAAGAGCTGCCTGCTGCCCTGCAAGACCGCCGCTTCAAGGGCAAGGTCTATCGTCTGGCGGAGTTGGTAGTGGACGTACCGAGCCTGATCGAACGCCTGGCGCAACTGGCGGGTGACGGCTTGCTCGCAGGCCAGCACATCGAGCCGTTGCTGGACGGTAATACGCTGGTGGGCTTGAAGGTCGATGGCCGCGAGATCCGTGCCCAGCGCATCGTGCTGAGCGCCGGCGCCGGCACCGCTGACCTGCTCGCGGCCCTGGGCCTGAGCCAGCCGGCCATGCAAAAGCGCCCGTTGCATATGATCATCGCCAAAGGCCCGGGCCTGAAGCCGCTGTATGCCCATTGCCTGGGCGGCGGTACCAAGCCACGCATCACCGTAACCACCCACCCGGCCGCCGATGGCAACTGGGTGTGGTACCTGGGCGGGGATATCGCCGAGGCCGATGGCGTGGCGCGTACGCCTGACGAACAAATTGCCACCGCCCAGAAAGAGCTGGCGCACCTGCTGCCCTGGATCGACATGAGCCAGACCCGGTGGGCGACCCTGCGGGTGGAGCGCGCCGAGCCGCTGCAATCGGGGCTGAGCCGGCCCGACAACGCCTTTCTGGCCGAAGACGGCCGCCTGCTGGTCGGTTGGCCGACCAAACTGGCCCTGGCACCGGACTTCGCCGACCGCGTCCTCCACGCTCTGGAGCGAGACGGCATTCGCCCCGGCGCCAGCACCCCACTGCCCGAACTGCCAAAACCGGCTATCGGCCAACCCGCCTGGGAGCAACTGTTGCCATGAGCCTGCCAACCCTGCACGACCTGCATCGCCCGTTGGGCAGCACCGGCCTGCTGGTGTCGCCATTGGGACTGGGCACCGTCAAGCTGGGCCGCGACCAGGGGGTCAAATACCCCAGCGGCTTTCAGATTCCCGGCGACGACGAGGCGCGAATGCTGCTGCGCCAGGCTCGCGAGCTGGGCATCAACCTGATCGACACCGCCCCCGCCTACGGCATGAGTGAGGAACGCCTGGGCCCGTTGCTGCGTGGCCAGCGCAACGAGTGGGTGATTGTCAGCAAGGTCGGCGAAGAGTTTGCCGATGGCGTGTCCCGTCACGACTTCAGCGCAGCCCATACGCGAATGTCGATCGAACGCAGCCTGAAACGCCTTGAAACGGATTTTATCGATTTGGTGCTGGTGCACTCCGACGGTAACGACTTGCACATCCTCAACGACTGCGAGGTTTACCAGACCCTGGCCCAACTGAAGAAGGACGGCAAGATCGGCGGTTTCGGCTTCTCCGGCAAAACCGTCGAAGGCGGCATAAAGGCCCTGGAACAGGGCGATTGCGCGATGGTCACCTACAACCTCAATGAACAGGCCGAGAAAGCCGTGATCGATTACGCGACCACCCATGGCAAGGGCATCCTGGTAAAAAAAGCCCTGGCCAGCGGTCACGTGTGCCTGGAGCCAGGAATGGATCCAATTCATGCCAGTTTCCAGCTGTTGTTTGCGCAAACGGGCGTCGCCAGTGCTATTGTCGGGACCATTAATCCGCTGCACCTGGCCCATAACGTGGCAACCGCTGCCCGAGTCATCCGTCAACTCTGATGCCGCCCACGCGGCCGACCCCGTCGCACAAAGGAGCCGACATGCCGCGTACGCTCATAAGAAAGAACCCCAGTAACTTCAAGACACTGCCGCTGCACGTAGAGGCCACCCCCGAAGGCCTGAGCTACCAGAGCGTCGGCATGCCGCTCAACTTTGCCCAGACCCTGCAACGGCGCAAGCCGGTGGAGGTGCCGGATGCCGAACGCTTCGCCCTGGAACTGGCGAACCTCGGCGTCTCGGTGCGCCTGACACTGCACTGGCAAAACAAGGATTACTGGGTGCTGGTGCGCCAGCGTCGTCAGGACCGCGGCGATGTGGTGCTCAAGCTGATCTCCGGCTACGTACCGGCCCATGAACTGAACCTGCCGCTGCACACCGCGATCCAGGAAATTGCCGAAGAGTGCCTGCTGGAGACGCCTGAAGGCTGGCTCGGCGGGCGCTTCAATGACACCTGGCTACCGGCGCCCTACTCCGCCGCCCTGCATTACCGCGAAGCCCTACCGTTTCGCCTGAGCCCCCTGTCCGGCGCCGCACGCCCGGTACGCTGCGCCACCACGCAACTGATCGAGCGCCCACGGGCCTATGTGCACCTGCCGACGGCATCGCTGCAATTGATTTATGACCTGCGCCTGGAAGTGCCAAAGGAAGCCAAGTCCCTCAGTTTGTTCCATGTGGATGAACGCCTGGAAGGTGACCAACTGGTGGCGCGCCTGGATCGTCAGCGTCCGGATCTGTACCTGATGCCATTGAAAGACGGCGAGCCGTTGGCCGAACTGTATACCGTCAAGAAAGATCAGCTGTACCCGGCCAGCACACGCGGTTTGTACCTGGCGGAAAGCTTTGCCCAGCAAGAGGGCTGGCTGGTGCGCGATGAGCGGATTCGCTGGAAGGATTGGCTGCGCCAGCAAGGCCTGGCAGAGCCGGAAAAGGACTCGAAACTCAAGCGCCTGACCGGCAAGGCGCGGCAGATGCTGCGCAAGATCGTGCCGAAGAAAAGCTAGGGGCGAGCAGGCTCGCCCCACGGGGTATCACTCGTTGTTGCGGATCTTCTCGACAATCGCGGTGGTGGAGCTGTTTTCAACCAACCCCAGCACTTTGACCGTGCCACCGTAGGCACTGACGATGTCCGCACCGACCACCTGGTCGACGGTGTAGTCACCGCCCTTGACCAGCACGTCCGGCTTGACCTGGGCCAGCAGGTTTTCCGGGGTGCCCTCGGAGAAGCTGATCACCCAGTCCACCGCACCCAGACCCGCCAATACCGCCATGCGCCGATCGACACTGTTGATCGGACGGCCAGGGCCCTTCAAGCGGCTGACCGAAGCATCATCGTTGACCGCGACGATCAAGCGATCGCCTTGGGCACTCGCCTGCTCCAGGTAGGTCACATGCCCGGCGTGCAGGATGTCAAAGCAACCGTTGGTGAACACAATGCTTTCGTTATGGGCACGTGCATCGTCAATCGCCAGCAGCAACTGCTCCAGGCCCAGCACGCCGCGCTCCGAGCCTTCGGAGCGCTGGATCGCACGGCGCAACTCCGGTGCGCTGATGGCCGCGGTACCCAGCTTGCCCACCACAATGCCCGCCGCCAGGTTGGCCAGGGCCACGGCGTGGGGCAGCTCCTCACCGGCCGCGATAGACGCCGCCAGGGTGGAAATCACGGTGTCACCGGCACCGGTAACGTCGAACACTTCACGGGCCCGCGCCGGCAGGTGCATGGCCGGATGGTCAGGTCGCAGCAGGGTCATACCGTGCTCGCCACGGGTCACCAGCAAGGCGCCCAGATCAAGCTCGGCCATCAGCGCCGCGCCCTTGCTCACCAGTTCGTGCTCATCGGCACAACCGCCGACGATGGTTTCGAACTCACTGAGGTTAGGCGTCAGCAGGCTGGCGCCTCGATACACCGAGAAATCCTTGCCCTTGGGATCGGCGAGTACCGGAATGTTGCGAGCCTTTGCGGCCTGGATCAGCACCTGGTGATTCTGCAAGGCGCCTTTGCCGTAGTCGGACAATACCAGCACCTTGATACCTTCGAGCAGCGCCTCGACCTGGTCGCCGAGGGCCAGGGCGTCGGTGGCGAAGGGCTCTTCAAAATCGATACGCAGCAATTGCTGGTGACGGCTCATGACCCGCAGCTTGACGATCGTCGGCTGATGGGCGATGCGCTGGAACAGTGCACGCACGCCGGCCCCCTGCAGGCTGTTGGCCAGGCTTTCGGCAGCTTCGTCGTCGCCGGTCACACCCACCAGGGAAGCCGGGGCACCGAGGGCGGCAATATTGAGAGCGACGTTGGCAGCGCCACCCGGGCGGTCTTCGATTTGCTCGACCTTGACGACCGGTACCGGAGCCTCAGGGGAAATCCGTGAGGTACCACCATGCCAGTAACGGTCGAGCATGACATCGCCGACCACCAAGACAGCGGCTTGATTGAATCGCGGCATGGACAACTTCATGGAGCAACCCACATACAAAATGAACAGGGGCGCGATATTAGCACAGGGTTTGCGGTCGCTTGCGCGCACTGCAGGCCAAATGTGGAAGGGGGCTTGCGCCCGATGGCGGTGTATCAGCTTGCACAAATGCCGGCTGATCCACCGCTATCGGAGGCAAGCCCCCTACATTAGCTCTGTGTCGCTGCTGGATCAGGTGATGTCAGCCGCTACTGGCGCATCCAGCCCCATGGCATGCAGGCGAGCGTAATAGCCGTTCTGCGCCAGCAACTCGCCGTGGGTGCCGCGCTCGACAATCCGCCCGTCATCCATCACCAGAATCAGGTCGGCTTTCTCGATAGTCGACAATCGGTGCGCGATCACCAAGGTCGTACGGCCTTGCATGACTTTGTCCAGTGCCGCCTGGATATGCCGCTCGGACTCGGTATCAAGGGCCGAAGTGGCCTCGTCGAGAATCAGCAGCGGCGCATTCTTGAGCAAGGCGCGCGCAATCGCCAGGCGCTGACGCTGGCCGCCGGACAACAGCACGCCGTTCTCACCGACCTGGGTATCGAAGCCTTTGGGCAACTGGTCGATGAAGTCCTTGGCATTGGCATCCGCCGCCGCCGCTTCAACGTCGGCACGAGGTGCACCGGCCAGGTCGCCGTAGGCGATGTTATTGGTCACGGTATCGCTGAACAGGGTCACGTGCTGGGTGACCTGAGCAATATGCTTGCGCAGGTTGAGCAGCTTGTAGTCTTCGATCTCTACGCCATCGAGCAGGATCTCACCGCTTTCATGGTGGTAGAAACGCGGGATCAGGCTGGCCAGGGTCGACTTGCCGCTGCCTGAACGGCCCACCAGAGCGATCATCTGCCCAGGCTCGGCGGTGAAGCTGATGTCCTTGAGCACATGGCGTTCGGTGCCTGGGTAGGTGAAGTTCAGATTGCGCACTTCCAGACGGCCATTGACCTTATCGCGCTCGATGGTGCCGTGGTCGACCTCAACGTCTTCGTCCAACTGTTCAAAGATGCTCTCGGCGCCCGCAACACCTTTCTGGATGGTCGAACTGACCTCCGAGAGTTGACGGATCGGCTTGGGCAGCAAGCCGGCCAGGGTGATGTAGGCCACCATGTCACCCGCCGAGGCATCGCCACGCAGATACAGGACCAGGAACATCAGCACAGCCATGGCGGAGTAGATCACCAATTGCAGCGCCGGGGTGTAGATCGCCCCGGTGCGAGTCATGCGCAGTTGCTTGTTGGTGTTGCTCTGGCTGGCCTTGAAAAAGCGCTTCTCTTCGTAGACTTCGCCACCAAAGCTGCGCACTACGCGGTAGCCCTGGATGGTTTCCGAGGCCACGTGGGTCACGTCGCCCATGGCCACCTGGATCTTCTTGCTCTGCTTGCGGAATTTCTTGCTGGCGGTGCTGACCATTACCGCAATCAACGGCAGGATCGCGATCATGACCAGCGTCAGGCGCCAGTTCATGTACAGCAGGGAGGCGAACAGGAAGATCACCGTCATGCCTTCGCGAATTACCACCTTGATGGCATCGGTTGCCGCACCCGTGACCATGGTCACGTTGAAGGTGATGCGGGAAATCAGGTGCCCGGAGTTGTGGTTATCGAAGTAACGGTTGGGCAGCGTCAACAAGTTGTTGAACAACTGCACCCGCAGGTCATGGACCAGCCCCAGGGAGACCTTGGCCAACAGATAGTTGCCCAGGAACGAACCCAGACCCTGCCAGGCCGCGATCAGGATGATCAGCAGCGGCACCGCCTGCAGCAGTTGCAGATCGCGCAGGAAGGGTACGGTGGGGAACAACACGGCTTCCGGATTGGAAAGGCCGTCTACAAAGTACTTGAGGATGTAACCCAGCATCGGTTGGGTCGACGCGAAAATCAGAAATCCAAGGATACTCAACGCGAACAAGCCCATGTAGGGCTTAACGTAACTGAGCAGGCGGAAGTATATTTTCAAGCTCGAAGGGCTTGCGCTCGGACTGGAGTCGGTCATATCACGCGGCGTTTTGAAAAAGGAGGCTGACTTTAGCACAGCTTCTCTGTTGTACTTGCACCCGGTATACCCGCGGCCCGGTTGGATCCGACCGGCGACATTACTTAGCCACTAGCTTAAGATGGTCGGCTTTCTCTTTCTGGAATGGCTTTACTGTATGCACTCCAAGCGCCTTATTTATGGCTCAAATCGCGTTTTCGACTTCCTGGTCCTATGGATTTTGCCTGTTGGCTTGTTGCTGCTCCTGAGTGCGCTGTTCTTTGTCGGCAATCGCAATGTGCTGCACAGAATCGTCTATATCCTGTTCAGCGTACCGACCTTGTTCCTGTTGTGCATGCGCCCCCGGGAACTCAAGGACCTGTTACGAGAACCTCTGGTCATCGCGTTTGTAGCATTCTCCGCCTGGGCCCTGACCAGCCTGCTCTGGAGTCCCGAACCCAGCTCCGATACCGACCTGTTCAAGCGGCCGTTGAACACCTTCATGCTGTTTGGTGGCTGCGGGCTGTTGCTGCATTACCGCAATGAACTGTTCAAGCCGATGTTCTTCAGCGCCGCTGTCATTGCGCTGGTAGTCAGCCTGGGCAACCTGGTGGCGTTCGCCAAGGGTTATTCGCCCGGTATGCGCATGATCGGCGGCCTTGGCGCGCTTGATAACCCGCTGCTGAGTTCGCACCTTTTTGGTTTTTTCACCGTGTACTGGCTGTACGTCTGCATGACCACCCAGCGCATGAAGGTGTTGTGGTTCAGCGTACCGGCCCTGGTAATCATGACCGCTGCGGTGCTGGCAACCGGCTCGCGCACACCGCTGGTGGCGCTGACGCTGGCCATACTTTGGATGAGCTTTGTCAGCCGCAATCGTCGCTCGATTCTACTACTCGCCGGCACCGCCTTGGGCATTGTCGGGCTGATCCTGTTCTACCCTGAATCAATCATTATGCGTGGCAGCTCGTTCCGCCTGGAACTGTGGAGCATGTCTTTGCAGCTTATCGCCGAGCACCCGTGGATCGGCCATAGTTACGACTCCGAGCTGTTCCTGACCTTGGCAGACGGTTATCAACTGCGTGAGCCCCACAGCTTTGCCCTCGGCGTGCTTTATTACGTCGGCATCATCGGCTTTATCCCTTGGGCTTTCATGCTCGGTTGGGCTCTATACAAAGGCCTGAAGGAACGCGCCCAGCCGTTGTTCATCCTGGCTTCGTCACTGCTGGCTTACGGCATCGGCGCGGGCCTGACCGAAGGCGGCGGCATATTGTCGCGCCCCAAGGAACACTGGTTCCTGCTGTGGATTCCGTTGGCAATTATCACAGGCCTGAGCCTCGCCCAGCGCCACCGCAGCCTGCTGCGCATGCCGGTACAGAATATCAAGACCAAGGCTTTCGAGCAGCTGTGCAGCAACGCCCATGTCATTGAAGCCGATGGCTTGGGGCCAAAAGTCCTGCGCCTGGCAGACGGCAGCTTCCTCAAGCTGTTCCGCCCACGCCGCTGGTACACCTCCGGCAGTTTCAACCCTTATTCCGAGCGCTTTGCCAGCAACAGCGAGCAACTGCGTACCCTGGGCATCCCAACGCCACACATCCTCGGACTCTATCGCCTGAGCGATGCCAGCAGCGCGGTTGCCTACACCCCCCTGCCCGGCCTGACTTTGCGCCAAGCGTTGCAAAGCCTGGACAGCAGCCTGCGCGAATCACTGGTGGAGCGTTTTGGCCGGTTCATGGCGCAGTTGCACGAGCGGGGGGTGTACTTTCGCTCGTTGCACCTGGGCAATGTGTTGTTGATGGACGATGGCGAGTTCGGCCTGATCGACATCGCTGACCTGCGCATCTACCCCTCTTCACTGCGTTATGCGCTGCGCCAACGTAACCTGCGTCACATGCAGCGCTACCCACAAGACCGCAACTGGCTGTTCGAAACGCATTTCGAACAACTGGTCAAAGGGTATGCCTCGGTGGCAAGCCCGGCCGCCACTGCGAAAATCCGCGAGCAGGTACAGGGCCTGTAGCAGGAGGGATGGCGCCGTTTCAGTTCCTGAGCGGCGCCAGATACAACCTCACCAACCCACGCAAGGTCTTGCGCCCCCAGAACTTCAACGGGATCTGCTTGAGAATCTCGCGCGCCAACGGGCGGTCGCGGTCGGCGGTCTTGAGGAACATTGAGTTCAGGAAGTTGTAGCGCACCTGATCATAGGCCGGGTGATCGCTGAACAATGCGTAAGTCTTGAGAATGTTCTGGATCATGTAACGGTGGTTCTTGTACGTGTTGGTAGCGTGCTGGCGATATTTGGCCATCACCACACCCAAAGCGTCGATGGTATAGCCCGCCGCCGTGATCTTCAGCTGGATCAGCAAGTCCTCCAGGGGAATCTGCGGGTCGAACCCGCCGACCTCCTCCAGTACGTCGCGACGAATCAGCATGGTCGGCGCCGGCGGAAAGGGCTTGCGGTCCAGGAATATGTCGTCGAAGTCGAGGCTGCGAAACGGCACGTCGCGACGTTGCTTCTTCTCCGGGTGCAGGTTGCCGTCCCCGTCGATCAGCTCGATATTGCCGGCGCACATGCCCACCTTCGGCTTGCCCTCCATGTACGCAACCTGAGTGGCGAGACGGTCCGGCAACATGATGTCATCCGAGCCGAATGGCGCGATCAGGCTACCCTTGGCACGGGCGATCGCACCGTTCAAGGTGGCGCTGAGGCCTTGGTTCTGCTGCACCTGGAAATCAAATCCGTGCTCGGCCTGCAAGCGCTGGATGCGTTCGACGCTGTCATCCTTGGAACCGTCATCCACCACCAACAGTTCGATATTGGGGTAGGTCTGCCCCAGCACGCTGAGGATGCTCTGTTCGATGTACTGGCCATGGTTATAGGAGGCGATGATCACCGAGACCAGGGGCTGTTGCTGATTCATGCTCTACCTACTTCACGCAAACCGGTTTCAATCAGGGTCAGGTACTTGTGCTTGAACTCGTCAAGGGTGTGGTTGGCCTCCAGATAGCGGAACACCTCTTCACCCTTTTCGCGCAGCTGTTCATCGCTCAGTGCCAGGTAAGTATCCAGGGCTGCAGCCAGCTGCTCGACGTTGCCCGGGTCATGGGACAGCCCACCCGCGCCCTGCACCAGGGGCAGCATTGCCGGTCCGTTGGAGGCAATCACCGGCAGATGGCCGCTCATGCCTTCCAGCAGAGCCAGGCCCAGGCCCTCGAACAGCGACGGCATGGTCCAGATGTCGAAGCCGCGCACGTACTTCATGCCGTCTTCGCGAAAGCCCAGTAAGTGCGCACGACCGTTCAGGCCCAGGCGTTCGATATCGGCACGCAAATCGGCTTCGGCGCGCCCGGAACCAATGATGCCCACCTGCGCCTCAGGGTATTTATCCTTGAGCGTGGCGAAAGCCTGCAGCAGATGAGTATGGCCCTTGATCGGCACCAGGCGGCCCAGAGCGCCGATCATCCGTGCTTCCATTGGCAGGCCCAGGGCCTTGCGTGCGTCCTCACGGGACAGTTGCAAGGCTTCTGCCTGGGGAATGTCGATGGCGTTGGTGACGTAGCTGGTGTTTTCACGGGTGAACCCACAGTTGAGGTCCACCAGGTAGTCCTTCACCGCTTCCGACACGCCGACAAAACGCCAGGCCGGGCTGACCCAGCGCTGAGTCTGACGCCGACGGTAACCACGGGCATATTCGCCAAAACCGTGGGAGATACCGATGCACAGAGGGATTTTCAACCAGCGATTGAGCGACAGCATCATGTTCACCGATTTGAAGCGGTTACAGATGACCACATCGAACTTCTGCTCGCGGCAATACTTGTAGATCTGCCACATGGCGCCAAAACGAATGCCCTTGAGAGACTTCTCCGGCAGCTCGAAATAGTGGGAGTGCTCAGCCACGCTCAGGGGCTGGCCGGGCAGCGGACGACCGCTTAGAAACCCGGAGGTCACCTCGAAACGTTCAGGCGGCAGGGATTTGACGATTTGCTCACCCAGGTCGGCGAAGTCATGGGTCTTGACGTTGTAGTCCGGCTGTAACTGCAAAACCTTGAAACGCGGCTTCATAACTCTCCATGCAGCGATCTGGCTACGGGCGCACGGCCCGGTAAAATGGGCGGCAGACCCACGCTGGCCTGCCTTCGAGAGGGTTTCAGTCCTGCTTAAGGACCCACAGCAGCTCGTGACGACGCACGGCTTTGCGAAAGAATTCGTTCTCGCCGTAAGGCGATGGACTACGTCCGGCCAGCACTTGCTGCAACCACTTGCGCACCCGGCGCTTGAGCGGCGCGCGCGGCTGCAAGTCGTGCATCATGCCCAGGGCCATGGCCTTGTCCTGCTGCTGGCTCAAGGTGAGTGCAAAGCTGCACGGCACCATCTCGGGCGATGAATCGAAACGTGGCGGCAGCGCCATCCCAGCACCGGAGTCACCCATGGGCCAGCGGTCATTATCATGCAGGTGGTTGGCATAACCGAGCAACGTGTCGGGCTGCCACTCCAGGCCCTGCAGAGCTTCAAGCACCGCCGCATGGGCGCAGATGTGGTCAGCGTGGGGGTCCAGCAATGGCGTGGGCAACACGATCACCTGAGGGCGCGCCTTGAGCAGCAGTGCGCGCAGGTCGGCGATCAGGTTGTGCCAGGTCGGTGCGCCATCTGCATCACCCGGCAGGGCAAAGCCGTTGAACTGGCGAAATAGCCGCGTGTCGGCCAAATCCGCTTCGCGCGACGCCTGAGGCTGGTCCGGCGCAGCCTGCATGGCCTGCAATTGCATGCAGAAGTAACCCAACTGCACGCATTGTGCTTCGGGCACCCCGGCCCAACGCGGCACGGCAACGCTGTCCCAGGCACGCAAGCGGCCCTTGAGGCGTGATGCTTGGGCCTTGGGCAAACCCATCTGCTGATAGTGCTCGGCTTCGATCTCCCCGGCGGTCAGGGTCACGATCCAGCTTTCAGCCGCTTGACTGTAAAGGCTGAACGCGGCCAGCTCGGCATCGTCGGCGTGAGGAGCGATCACCATCACACGTTGCTGGCGATAGTCCGGTTGGTGGAAATGCCACAGAATCGGCTGCCCCTTGATCCGGCAAAAGCGCCCGCGCAAGCTGATGTTGCCCGCCGCCAGTGCTTGTGCAGCGCCGGTCAGGTTGAGATAGCGGCGCCCGTTGACGCCACGTTCAAAGGTTTGGCGGTCCGCTGAGTCAAGGCCCAACAGGTCCACCGCCGGGTCTAGGAAGCGCCCCAGCCACGAACTTTTCAACTCAACGCCAATAATCAGGGTTTCATCGTTCGCCAGCGGCGCATCCAGCAACAGCCGCCCCGACTCCAGACGCAAACCGGGCTGCTCGCTGCCGGCTGGGAATGCGTACTCATAGTGGTCGCTGGGCGAGTAGAACAGGTGATCGGCAAACCACGCTTCATGGGCCGCCCATAGCAATACCGCCAACATCGGCGGCAGCCACCAGGCCACCATTACACCGGTGGCAACCAGCACCGCCAAGCCGATCAACAGCGCAATGCGCTTGTTGCGCCGATGGCGCTTGAGCAGTTGCTGTTTGCGACTCATACGCTGAACACCGGCACCGGGTTGCACCAGCGCTCCTTATACTCACGGTCGGAACGACCGAAGGAAAAGCGCAGCGACTTGTTCGCCGCCCGCGCCTGCTCCCAGGCGCTTTGGGTATTGAGGAAACTCAACACGCTGCCAGGGCTGAACGCACGGGTTTGCGGGTCGACGCCGCCGTTGACGTACTCGGCGCTGAACCATTCATTGGACTGCACCTGATACACCAATTGCACCGCAATCGCGGCGTCATTGAGAAACAGCACCGAGCCGAACACAAACTCCTTGAGCAGCTCCAGCACCTCGGCCAAACGCGCCGCACCAGCCGCCGGGAACCCCCAGCGACGCTGGAACAGATCGCAATAAATCGCCGCCAGCTCCACGCTGGAGAACTCACTGACCGCCCGCACCACGCCGCCCGCTTCTTCCAGCAAACGCAATTCACGTCGTTGGTTGTAGCGAAACTTCTTCGACAGCTCTTCGGGCGTGCGCGCCATGGCCAATTGCTCGGCCTGGGGCTTGAGGGTACTGACGCGCCCTTCGTTAAGGGCCGACAGGTAGCGCGCCCGGTGGCGCAGCGGCAACTGAGCATCGGCGGCAATGGGCAGGATGACCTCGGCATTGCCCAGGTCAAACAGGCCTTTCTTGCCGGTGCGCTTGAGCACGTCCTTGGAGAGAGCCAGATCGCGCCCCCAGGTGGCTATCGCCCCCTTGAGTTCGCCACCTTGTTCCCAGCCCAGGTAGCGTACCGGAATCTGCGCCAGGCCAGCCAACCGCTCGATAACCTGCGGGTGGGTCGCCACGCTGCCGCCGTAACGCTGCCAGGCCTGGGCGTAAACCTCGGCCTCGACAGGCGCCCAGCCACGTTCACGCCAGCCCTGGAAGCGGTTCAGCATTTAAACCACGGCGTCATAAGGGTCCACGCCGTCTTTCACGACCAGGATGTCTTCCATGATCAGGTACTGCAGGTCCGAGCCGAAGAACATGTTCAGCGCGTCGGTCGGCGAGCAGATCATCGCCTCGCCACGACGGTTGAGCGAGGTGTTCAGGGACACACCGTTACCGGTCAGCACTTCCAGCTCTTTCATCATGTCGTAGTAGCGCGGGTTGTATTCGCGCTTGAGCACCTGGGCGCGGGATGTGCCATCTTCATGCACCACTTCCGGCACGCGAGTCTTCCACTCTTCCGACACCTCGAAAGTGAAGGTCATGAACGGCGCCGGGTGATCGACCTTGATCATCTGCGGGGCCACGGTGTCGAGCATCGACGGGCAGAAAGGCCTCCAGCGCTCGCGGAACTTGATCTGGTGGTTGATGCGGTCAGCCACGCCGGTGGCGCTTGGGCAGCCGATAATCGAACGCCCACCCAAGGCACGCGGGCCAAACTCCATGCGGCCCTGAAACCAGGCCACCGGGTTACCGTCGACCATGATCTTGGCGATGCGCTTGGGCATGTTTTCGATCTTGCGCCAGTTCGGCTTGCTCTCGTGCTTGGCGCAAGCGGCGATCACGTCTTCGTTGCTATAGGACGGGCCGAGGTACACGTGCTCCATCTTCTCCACCGGAACACCACGAGCGTGGGATACATAGGCGGCCGCGCCGACAGCCGTGCCGGCATCACCGGACGCCGGCTGCACGAACAACTCTTTCACGTCGTCGCGGGCAATGATCTTCTGGTTCAGCTTGACGTTCAGCGCACAGCCGCCGGCGAAGGCCAGCTTGCCGGTGTCCTTGAGGATGTCGCCCAGGTAATGGTCGATCATCTGCAAGGCCAGCTTCTCGAACAACGCCTGCATACTGGCGGCGTAGTGGATGTACGGCTCGTCGGCAATGTCGCCTTCGCGCTTGGGGCCCAGCCACTCAATCAGTTTTGGCGAGAAGTAGAAACCCTTGCCCTTCTCTTTGTAGCGACGCAGGCCGATGACGTTGGCGTAGTCGGTGTTGATCACCAGCTCGCCGTTTTCAAAGGACGCCAAACGCGAGAAATCGTACTTGCTGGCATCACCGTACGGCGCCATGCCCATGACCTTGAACTCACCGTCGAGCATCTCGAAACCGAGGAACTCGGTGATCGCACCGTACAGGCCGCCGAGAGAATCCGGGTCGTAGAATTCCTTGATCTTGTGGATCTTGCCGTTTTCGCCATAGCCGAAGAACGTGGTGGCGTACTCACCTTTGCCGTCGATGCCCAGGATCGCGGTTTTTTCCTGGAAACCCGAGCAGTGGTAGGCGCTGGAAGCGTGGGCCAGGTGGTGTTCAACCGGTTCGATCTTGATTTTCTTCGGATCGAAGCCCAGTTGTTCCAGGCACCAGACAATCTTGTTGCGATAGCGCTTGTAGCGACGATTACCCATCAGGATCGCGTCGAGGGCGCGGTCCGGGGCGTACCAGTAGCGCTTGGCGTAGTGCCAGCGTGCCTCGCCGAACAGGCTGATCGGGGCGAATGGGATCGCCACCACGTCAACGTCCGAAGGCTTGATGCCAGCCTGTTCCAGGCAGAACTTCGCCGACTCGTAGGGCATGCGGTTCTTTGCATGTTTGTCGCGTACGAAGCGCTCTTCTTCGGCGGCCGCAATCAGCTTGCCGTCGATATACAGGGCTGCGGAAGGATCATGGCTAAGGGCGCCGGACAGGCCAAGAATCGTCAATGCCACTGGGGTCTAGCCTCTTTTAGTCTGCATGCAGGCGCATCGCGCCTGAAAAAAGTGTGCTTCCCGCCCGGGCGGGAAACAGCTAAAGGGCGGGATTATAGCTTAAAAGCAGTAGGAAGCTGTTAGCGCAGCTCGATGCTACCGTCGGCGCTTTGGCGGTAGATGGTGTAGGGCAAGACGAGCGTGTCCAGCACCGCGGAAACCGGCGCATCCAGAATGACCCATGGAATCCCGTTCAACGAGAGCCCACCCGCAGAGTTGGGAGGCCCATGCAAGACGCAGAGGTCATAAGCTACGCCACTGTAGATTCGCGAAACGGACTGACAGTAGGTTTTCTTGCCCTTGAGGTCACGAACAGTAACGTCATCGCCACGCAGCACGGTGGTCGCCGTGCCGCAGCCTGCAACGATCAACGACATTCCCAGCAACATCAGCAAGCGCAGGATAGGAGTCCACATAGTTGATTCTTCTTTTCGTTTGATAAAGATCGAAAACCTAGCACCACAAAACCAAGACTTCAGGCTTGCGCAGTCGACGCTAAGCGTAGGAAGCGTCCCAATGCGCCAGGCGGTAAGGAGTTCGGCAAATCAGAGGACGAGTCGTTAAACTTGTCACATTTGCACTTACACCCTTACTTGCGTGCGCTACCCACTCGGCCTTTTCATGACTCCTTCTGCTCCAACCTGCCTTGCCTTACTGCTGGGCCTGTGCAACACCGCCCAAGCCGACAATGCGCCCCTGATCCTGGATCCCAGCGTGGTCACCGGCTCGCGCAGCGCCAGCCCGACGTTCGACCTGCCGTATTCAGTAGACGGCATTAATCGTGAACAAATCAGCAACGGCCAACTGGGCATCAACGCCTCCGAAGCCCTGTCCCGTGTGCCCGGCCTGGTGGTGCAGAACCGCCAGAACTATGCACAGGACTTGCAGATCTCGTCCCGTGGCTTCGGCGCCCGTTCGGCGTTTGGCGTACGCGGTATCAAGCTGATCGCCGATGGCATCCCCGCCAGCACCCCGGACGGCCAGGGCCAGGCCGCAACGTTCAACCTCGACACTGCCGAGCGCATCGAAGTGCTGCGCGGCCCGGCGGCGACTCTGTATGGCAGTAACGCCGGCGGTGTGATCCAAATGTTCTCCCGCGACGGCGAAGGCCCACCGCGCATCGGCGCAGAAACGCTGGTGGGCAGCGACGGGCTGAACAAGAACCACCTTAGCGCGGAAGGCGCGGCCAATGGTGCCGGGTTCGTGCTCGATGCCTCACGCATGGACACCAACGGCTACCGCGACCACAGCAGCGCCCGGCGCGACCAGACCTTCGCCAAGCTCAACTTCCAGCCGGATGACGACAGCAAGCTGGCATTGATCTACAGCAGCCTGGAGCAGAACGGTACGCAGGATCCGCTGGGGCAGACCTGGACAGCGTACAAGGCCGATCCGCGTTCGGTAAGCGCCAACGCGCTGACCTATAACACGCGTAAAAGCATCGATCACCAGCAATTGGGAATGAACTACGAGCGCTACATCGGCAATGCGACGTTGCAGGTCAATGCGTATACCGGGCGCCGCAGTGTGATTCAGTACCTGTCGATCCCAAAAGGCACACCCGCCAACGAACGTGGCGGCGGCGTGGTGCAATTCGACCGCAAGTTCTACGGTGGCAGCGTGCGCTGGATGCAGCCCATCGACAGTGCGCCCGGCGACTTGATGATCATCACTGGCCTGGACTTCGACCAAAGCGAAGACAGCCGCCACGGTTATCAGAACTACAGCGGCAACACCCTCGGCGTGAAAGGCCAACTACGCCGCGACGAAATCGACACGGCTCGTAGCCTCGATCCGTATATCCAGGCCAACTGGGCCCTCGACCGCTGGACCCTGCAAGCCGGTGTCCGGCACAGCACCATGCAGATGGACGTCGATGATCAATTCCTGAGCAATGGCGATGCCAGTGGTAACAAGACCTACCAGAAAAACACGCCTTCGATGAGCGTGATGTATGCATTCACGCCCGACCTGCACGGCTATATCAGTGCAGGCAAGGGCTTTGAAACCCCGACCCAGGCCGAGCTGGCCTATGCCCCGGGCAACGTCGAGGGCTTCAACTTCGGCTTGAAGCCGTCTGAAAGCACTCAGTATGAAATAGGTGTGAAGGCGCAACTGAACAACACGCGGATCAACGCCGCCGTTTTTCAAATCACTACCGAGGACGAACTGGTGGTGCAGCAATCCATCAGTGGCCGTACCAGCTACCAGAACGCCGGTCGCACACTACGTCGCGGCTTCGAACTGGGTGTTGAAAGCCAACTGAACGAGCACTGGAGCACCAGCCTCGCCTATACCCGCCTCCAAGCCACCTACGACAGCGACTTCGCCAGCGGCGCCAACACCATCGACAAGGGCAACTACCTCCCCGGCGTCCCCCAAACCACCCTGTTCGCCGAACTGAACTGGAAGCCACGGGACTGGGTCAGCACGGCCATCGAAGGTATGTACCGCAGCAAAGTCTATGTCGAAGACACCAATAACCAACATGCCGCACCGGGCTACAGCGTCTTCAACTGGCGGGCACGGTTTGAGCAGAAGGTGGAACACTGGACCTTTCACCAGACCTTGCGCCTGGATAACCTGCTGGATCGTCAATATGTGGGGTCGGTGATTGTGGGTGACGGCAACGGGCGCTACTACGAAGCAGCACCGGGGCGCTCGTGGTATGCAGGCGCTGGGGCTGAATATCAATTCTGATGTGGGAGGGGGCTTGCCCCCTTCCACATTTGGGTATCAGGCGCCCGCTTAAACCACGATGGTTTTAGGCAACCGCTGATCGATCAACTGATACAACGCACTGCCCTGCGGCCAATTGCGCATAAACCGCGCCCGGTCTTTAGCGTATGCCGGCGCAAAACTGGCAACAGAGCCGTGCTGACACATGGCATCCAGATCAATCATCGCCCAACGCCCGTCATTCCAGAACAGGTTATGGCCTTTGAAATCGCCATGACTGATGCGCTCGCCAATCAACTGGGTAAACAACTGTTCCAGTGCGAGCAGCTCGCTCTCAGGCGCATCGCCGTTTTCAACATACGGCGCAAAGCGCTCGATGATGTCCGGCCCCGGCAGAAACTCGGTGACCAGATACGCACGGCTGCGCAGCCATAAAAAGCGCTTCTCCAGCACCGCCAGTGGCTTGGGCGTAGCAAAGCCGAGAAACGCCAGGCGGTTACCCTCGCGCCAGGAATGCCAGGCTCGGCTCGGGCGCCAGAAGCGCTTGAGCCAGTGGGCAAAGCCTTTGATGTTGTAGCGCTTGATCACCAACGGCCGACCAGCCACTTCGACCTTGGCCACACTGGCCGCGCCGCCAGTCTTGTACAGGTGGCCCTGGTCGAGCAAGGCGTCTGCCTGTTCCAGCACCGGTAACATGGCCGTTTCTTCTTCGCGACGAATCGCACGCAAGCCAAAGGCGCCACGCACCACGCTGAACAGCGTGCATTCGCGGCCAGTCTTGTCCAGAAAGTCCTTCAAGCGCCAGGCGCTGACTTTGCGCACCTGCTTTTCCAGGGCTTGCAGCGGCAAGGCGTGCTCACCATTACCCAGCAGGTAGTACACCAATAATTCTTCGGTAAACGGCTCAAGGTTTTTAGGCAGCTGGGCGAAAAACACGCCGAGGTTTTCCAGCACGCGATTGCGCGACAACGGCTTACCCGCCTCCTCGACACAAATGCCTGCACCATCGATCAAGTACAGCTTGCCGTCCTGGCGCAGCAGGTTGTCCAGGTGCAGGTCTTCCTGCCACAGGCCTTTGGCATGCATTTGCGCAATCGCGCCCAATGCTTCGGCGAGCACGGCGGTTTGTTCGTCCGCCAACGGCGGCAGATGTTCGACGGCGTGCCACGCATCGGCCAGGCTTTGGGCGCCCTCGATAAACTCAAACAGCAGCCAGCCGCCCTCGCCGTCCTGCAAGCCATCGGCCAACAACAACGGTGTGGTCAGGCCTTGCTCAGCCAACAAACGCACACCCTTGAGTTCACGCTGAAAATGCCGCGCCGCCTTGCTGCCAACCAACAATTTGGCCAATACCGGGCGACCACGCCACACTGCCGCGCCCACGTAGCGCTGCCCGGGCAACACCCGCAGCAGGCTCAGCAGTTGCAACTGCCCCGAACCTGCCGCATCCGCCAGATCGATGGTCAACGGCAGGCTGGGGCTACGGCCGGCATTTTTCAGCTCGGATAAACGCATCAGCGGTTCTCCTTGTGGCTGCGGCGTGCGGTCAGGCGCTGGTGCCAAGTGGAGACCAGGTCGCTGTCCTCGGGCTGCTCAAGATACGCCGCCAGCAGTTGGCGCACCTGCGCGTCCGACCATTGGGGCGCGCGACGCAGCAGCGGTTCCAGGTCCTTGACCCGGTCACGCCAGCCAAACAGCAACGGACGGGTTTTTTCCAGGTCGATCAGCTGCGCGGCATAACCCTCAGCGGTGGCCTGCAGGAAAATATGCTTGGGGTAAAAACAGCCATGCACCTGCCCGACGCTGTGCAGATGACGCGCCAGCTTGCCGCACGCCGACAGGATCGCACTGTGCTGGGCGACGCTCAATTGCTGCCACTGCTCCAGCAACGAATCCAGGTCGTTCCAACCATCCAGAGCACGGGTAAGCAGCATTGCCCGGCGCTCGCCCTTAACCTTGCGCTCACCGAAGAACGCCGCCTGCAGAGCAGGGATTCCGAGCTTTCGATACAGGCTGATATTACGGAACTCGCGCGCAAAACTCGGCTCGCCAAACGGCCGGTGCAAGGTGCGCGTCAGGTAGTTGCTCTGGCGCTTGAGGTAATAGCCCTGCCCTTCAAGCTCCAGGCGATACACACTGCTCCAGCCGCCGTGACTGGTATTGGGCTCGTCCACTGCGTCCAGTTGCTTGGCCCACAGGGCGTCAAACGTCGCCAGACCGTTGCGCTCAAGCAAGGCGCGGTCTTCGGCCGCCAGGAAGTCACTCATTCGCGTCCCTCAAAAAACTTCACCACGTGACGAATTCGCCGTTTGTCCGACGCCGACAAGTGCGTGCGCTGGCGGTATTGCAGGTAGAAACGCAGGCGCTGGGTGGCCGACAGGTGATATTTGGCGACCTTGTCCAGGCAAGCCAAGTCCTTGGTGATGCGGTACTTGAGCCAGAAACCACGCCAGAAATCACCGTTGGGGCAATCGATCAGGTACAGGGTTCGTTGGTCGTCCACCAGCAGGTTGCGCCACTTCAAGTCGTTATGAGTGAAGCGGTGCTCATGCATGGTGCGCGTGTATTCGGCGAGCTGGCGGCTGATGCCATCGACCCACCGGGGGTCTTTCAGGCGTTCGTCATTGCGCTCGGCCAGCACTGACAAGTCTTCCGTCTTGGGCAGCTCGCGGGTAATCATCGCGCCCCGGTTATAAGCCAGGCCCTTGCGGTCCAGGCCCCAGGCGACGACATCAGCCGTCGGGATGCCCCACTTGGCGAAACGCTTGAGGTTCTGCCATTCGGATTTCACCCGCGGCCTGCCCAGGTAACGGCGCAAGCCTTTGCCGGCGCCCACGTAGCGCTTGACGTAATAATTGACCCCGCCGCGCTCGACCCGGATGACTTCCGACAGCGGGTCGCGGGTCAATCGCTCGCCTTGCAAGGCAAATACCGCCTCCAGGCTTCCAAAGTCATCCGCCAGGGCGGCATAGGCAGGTTCCAGGTTCCAACCCGCCATCAGAGCGCATCCCCGTATCGTTGCTTGCGCGCGTAAAGCTTGGCGGCCATGCGCTCAAGCTCAGACAGCAGCGCAGCTTGCTCCGCCAGGATCTGGCGCAACGGCTGCTGGAAGTACGTCTTGAGAAAGCGCAGCTTGTCGCGCTGGGTCAGGCCGATCTCCAATGCGGAGTAATACAGGCCGGCCAGGTCCTTGTTACGCCAGCGCAGTGGAATCGTCGGACGCACCTGCGCACGGTGCAGGTCGATCACCGACAATTTCAGATTGTCGACGGTAATGGGCTGGTCCGTGTGCAACAGGAAATGGCAGAGGTAGCAGTCGCGATGGTTCACGCCACCGCGGTGCATCGCGCCGACGGTGCGCGCCAGCTCACGGGTCAAGGCGTGTTTGATGGCCGGCACGGGCGGTTGCTTGACCCAATCGAGGGTCAAGTCTTCCAGGCTGATAATCGGCGTCAGTTCCTGGGTAATGATGAACGAATGCTGGTCGGCCGGGTTGCTGCCTTTTTCGCCAAAGGCCACGGCGGTCATGGTCGGCACGCCCAGCGCTTGCAGGCGCTGGATCGCCAGCCACTCCAGGCCTGCGCCCAGCACCGGCAACTTGGCCGTGACCAGATTCTTGAGGATTTCGCCCCAGCCAATGCCACGGTGAATCTTCACAAAGTAAGGCTGGCCTTCGACCACCGTACGTAACGTACGGCGAGCGGCCAGCTCGCGGAACACCTGGCCTTGCAGCTTCTCGACCTCGGCGAACGCATCGCGTCCGGCCCAGAGGGTCTTGAAGGGTTCGGCTAGAATCAACTTCATCGGTTTGGCTCCGCCAGAATCAGGTCCGCAGCGTACTGCGGCATGCTATAGAGGTCGGCCGTCTCGGCGAAGGCCAGACCATTGCGACTCCAGGTCGCACGCGCGTGTGGATCGTCGAGCATATCCACCAGGTACTGGTTGAGCTGGGCTTGCTCGAACGGCTCGTCCAACACCCGGCCGCTCTGGGCCTTGTCGATGTAGAACGCGTAGCCACACACCCGGCTCACCAGTACCGGGAGGCCGGCGACCACCGCTTCGACCAGCACCATGCCGGCCGCCTCGTTGTACGCAGGGTGAATCAGCAGGTCGGCGCCCAGCAGGAAACGCGGGATATCACTGCGGCCCTTGAAGAACTGCACCTGATCGCCCAGGCCCAATGCCGCACTCTGCAATTGGAATACCTTGGGGTCGTCCTGGCCGATTACAAACAGTCGGGTGCGCTTCTTCAGCTTGGAAGGCAAGGCGGCCACGGCCTTGAGGCTGCGGTCGACGCCCTTGGTCTTGAAGCCCGAACCGATCTGCACCAGCAACAGGTCGTCCTCGGCCAGGCCGAACTCACGACGAAACTCGGCGCGGATTTCGGCCGCGTCAGGCGGAGCGCGCCGGTCGCGGGCAATGCCCGGCGGCAGCAAGTGGAAACGCTCGGCCTGGGTGCCGTAATACTGGGTGAACAACTTCTGCTGATGTTCGGACAGCACCATGATTTGGGTCTTGGCGTCCTTATCGAACACCGCGCGCTCGTATTCGGCGAAGTGCCGATAGCGCCCGAACCAGCGGTACATGGGGTTGCGCAGGTTTTGAGCCTTGTCTTCGAACACCCCGTCGGCGGCAAAATACACATCCAGCCCCGGCATCTTGTTGAAGCCCACCACGCGATCCACCGGCCGCTTGGCCAGGTCGGCCTGGATCCAGGCATACAGCTTTTCATTGCGACGGTGATTGACCAGCGCCTTGACCGGCGCCACCAGTACTTCGAAGCCGGGTGGGATGTCGCCTTCCCAGATCAGCGTATAGACACGAATCTTGTGGCCGCGCTGCTGGCACTCCAGGGCGATGCGCATGAAGTCGCGCTGCAAGCCACCGAAGGGAAAGTACTTGTACAGAACAAAAGCCAGTTGCATCAGTGCTGCTCCTCAGCCAGTAACAACGTGCTCAGCCGGCTTGCTACACGCTCAGGATTCAAGCGCGTGAAGCACAGGGGCGACTCACGCTTGATGTCGAACCGCCGCAGGTCGTCGGCGGTAGGTTGATAGGTACACTGCTTTTGCAGGCACGGCGCACACGGCCAGTCGCTGGCCAAATGGATCTGGCCCTTGCCGTAAGCGCCAGTAAGGCCCGGATTGGTGGGGCCGAACAGGGAAATGGTCGGCACATCCAGCGCTGCCGCCAGGTGACCGAGGCCGGTGTCCACCGCCACACAGGCGCGGGCGCCCGCCAACACGCCGGCCACGCCCGCCAGGTTGAGTTTGGGCAGCACTTCGGCGTTGGGCAGGCCTTGGGCCAGGCGCTCGGCCCGAGCCTTTTCGGCGGCGTTACCCCACGGCAATTTCACGTCCACGCCCAGGCGCCCCATGCGTTCGGCCAGCTCACGCCAATAGGCTTCGGGCCAGTGCTTGGTGTCCCAGGTAGTGCCGTGCAGCAGCAACACAAAGGGTTTTTTCGGCGGCAGGCCCAGCAGCTTTTCAACGCTCAGGCCATAGTCGCCCAAGCCTTTGGGCAGGTCGTAGCCCAGGGCCACGGCGAACAGTTGGCGCAAGCGCTCTACCGCGTGTTGCCCGCGGGCCACGGCCAGGCGTCGTGAATAAAAACGCGCAGCGATCGGCTCACGGGCCGAGTTTTTATCAAAGCCGGCCACTGGAGCACGCACATAGCGGGTCAGCCAGGCGCTTTTCAGCAGGCCCTGGGCGTCGATCACCAGGTCATACTTGGTCGACTGCACGGCCTGCTTGAAACGGCGCCACTCGCCGCTCTTGATGGTTTGCCAAAGGTTCTTGCGCCAGCGGCGAATCGCCACCGGGATCACCTTGTCCACCGCCGGGTGCCAGGTCGGGATTTCGGCAAAGCCTTCTTCCACCACCCAATCAAAGCGAATGCCGGGAATCGCCCGTGCTGCATCGGTCAACGCCGGCAAGGCATGGATCACATCGCCCAGGGATGAGGTCTTGACTACCAGTACCCGCAACTCAGTGAACCTCGACCACATCGCCCTGCAACCGCTGCAAGGCATCGGTTACCGGCTGCGGCAGCAATTGGCGCAGGCAGTTGTAGTGGCCGAAGCGGCAGGTGCGATCAAAACACGGGCTGCAATCCAGGCCCAGGCGCACCACTTCGACCTTGTCGGCCAAGGGCGGGGTGAAGCCTGGGGACGTGGAGCCGTACACCGCTACCAGCGGGCGGTTCAGCGCCGCCGCCACATGCATCAGGCCGGAGTCGTTGGACACCACCGAGTCGGCGCAGGACAACAAGTCGATAGCCTCGGCCAGGGACGTGTCGCCACTGAGGTTCACCGCCTCTTCGCGCAGGCCGGGAATCAGGCGCTGACGAATATCTTCACCTACCGAATGATCGTTCTTCGAACCGAACAGCCACACCTGCCAGCCTTCGCGGATCTTGGTCTCGGCGACCTTGGCGTAATGCTCCGACGGCCAGCGCTTGGACTCGCCAAACTCGGCGCCAGGGCACAAGGCCAGAACCGGCCGATCAAGGGTGAGGCCGAACTTGGCCAGCGCCGCATCGCGGGTCACCGGGTCGATCTGCAAGCTGGGGCGCGGGTACGGCGTGGGCAATTGCGTGCCGGGCTCGTAGGCCAGGGCCATGAAGCGCTCGATCATCAGCGGGTAGCGGGCTTTATCCAGGGTGCGTACGTCATTGAGCAGCACATAGCGAAACTCACCGCGCCAGCCGGTGCGCTTGGGGATGCCGGCAAAAAAAGGCACCAGCGCCGACTTGAGCGAGTTGGGCAACAGGATCGCCTGGTCGTACTGGCCGGCCATGGATTTGCCGATGCGTCGGCGGGTCGCCAGTTCCAGGGCACCGTGGCCGAGCGGAAAGCTCAAGGCCTTGCGCACCTCGGGCATGCGCTCCAGGATCGGCCGGCTCCACTCAGGGGCGAGCACGTCGATCTGGCAGTCTGGATAGCGCTGGCGCAGGCACTGGAAAAGTGTCTGTGCCATCACCATGTCACCGACCCAACTGGGCCCAACGATCAGAATATTCATGTAGTTTCCACAAACGATGCGGGGAGGCTTATGCCTCCCCGCCTCGATAATGACTGTAGATCGCGGCGCGCCAGGGAGCATCTTTATGTGGGAGCTGGCTTGCCTGCGATTGCATCACCTCGGTATCACTGATAAACCGAGGCGCCTGCATCGCGGGCAAGCCCGGCTCCCACATTAATCCGCATCCCATATAAAAATTGGCGTCGCCCAATCAGTCGAGTTTCAATTTAAGCCCAGCGCTTGCCAGATTCGCATCACCTGTCGCCGTTCGTCGGCAAACTGGTCCCCGGCGACCGTGCCGGCCTCGTTCTGCAAGGCCTGGCGGTGGGCGGCGGAGCGGTAGGCCTTATATACCTCACGCAGCAAATGGGCATCGGCGGCGGGCATCAACCCGACCTGCTCAAGGCCCTCCAGAATGCGAATATTGTCGGTGTAGCGCAGCAACGATGGATGTTGCGCAGACCACGCCAAAGCCGCGTATTGCACCATAAATTCAATATCGACGATACCTCCGGCGTCCTGCTTGAGGTCGAACACCGCCGTGGCCTCGAAGGCATTGGCGCCCCTGCCGGCCGCCGTGGCCTTGGTACCCAGGTTATCGCGCATCTTGGTGCGCATCTCGCTGACCTCCTGGCGCAGCTTCGCCAAGTCCCGTTCACGCCCCAATACGTTGGCACGTACCTGCTCGAATGCATGGCCCACATCCTGGCTGCCCACCAGCACCCGTGCGCGGATGAGCGCCTGATGTTCCCAGGTCCAGGCTTCATTTTGTTGATAGCGATCGAAGGCGCCCAGGGAACTCACCAGCAAGCCGGAGGCGCCGGAAGGTCGCAGGCGCATGTCCACTTCATACAGTTGGCCGGAGTTGGTCTGGGTGGTCAGCAGGTGAATGATGCGCTGGCCCAGACGCGTGAAGAACTGCGCGCCGTCAATCGGCTTGGCGCCATCGGTCTCGGCCTGGGGGTCGCCATCGTGGATAAACACCAGATCCAGATCCGAACCATGCCCCAGTTCGATGCCGCCGACTTTCCCATAACCGACAATGATGAACCCAGGATCGCACAGGGTACCGTCCAGGCGCTGCGGCGCGCCGTGGCGGGCGACAGTCTGGCGCCAGGCCAGGGCCAGCACTTGCTCAAGAATGGCTTCGGCCAGCCAGGTGAGGTAGTCGCTGACTTTCATCAGCGGCAGGCTGCCAGCGATTTCCGAGGCCGCGACTCGCAGGCGGTGCGCCAATTTAAAGTGACGCAGGGCCTCCATTTGCTGTTCAAGGTCGTCCTCGGGAATGCGGGTGAGGCGCTCGCGCAGCTCGGCAGCCAGCTCCGGCGCCAGCGGCGGCTTGAACAGGCGGCCCTCGTTGAGCAGCTCATCGAGCAACAACGGGAAACGGGTGATCTGTTCGGCGATCCACGGGCTGGCGGCGCACAGGGTCAGCAGGCGACGCAGCGCATCCGGGTTCTCGGTGAGCAACACCAGATAGGCCGAACGCCGGGCGACGGCCTCCACCAACGGCAACACGCGCTCCAGCACCAGGTCCGGGTTGGCGTGCTCGACCGCCTGGGCCAGCAGGCGCGGAATGAATGCATCCAGGCGCTCGCGCCCCAGCCGCTGCATGGCACGCAACTGCGGGCTGCCACGCAGGCCGGCCAAGGCCTTGAGGGCTTTGGGTGCATCGGTGAAACCGCCCTCGGCCAATTGACGGCACGCGGCGTCGTCATCCTGGGATTCCTCCCACAGCGGCAACCACTCACCACCGACGACCAATTCACTTTCTTCGCCTTCTTCTTCATCAGGGTCGGCAATCACTTGACGAAAGTGCCAGTCCACGCGGCCACGCCAGTACATCAGGCGTTCGTGGAACGCAGCCCAGTCGCTGAAGCCCAGCATGAAGGCGATACGCGCCTGATCTTCGGGATTGTGCGGCAGCATTTGGGTCTGGCGGTCGGCAATCGCCTGGATGGCGTGCTCGGTGTAGCGCAGGAATTCGTAGCCATTGCGCAGTTCGGTGATCACCGCAGCCGGCAGGTAACCCTGCCCCTCAAGCGTACCCAGCACGTTCAGCAGTGGGCGTTGTTGCAGGCTGAGGTCGCGGCCGCCATGAATCAGCTGGAACGCCTGGGCGATAAACTCCACCTCCCGAATGCCGCCTGAGCCCAGCTTGATGTTCTCGGCCATACCCTTGCGCCGTACTTCCTGCTGGATCAACTGCTTCATGGTGCGCAGCGCTTCGATGGCGGAAAAGTCCAGGTAGCGGCGGTAGACGAACGGGCGCAGCATATCGAGCAACTGCGCGCCGGCCACTTGATCACCGGCCACTACGCGCGCCTTGATCATGGCGTAGCGTTCCCAATCCCGGCCCTGATCCTGGTAGTACTGCTCCAACGCGTTGAAGCTGAGCACCAGCGCACCGGCCGAGCCGTAGGGACGCAGGCGCATATCCACACGGAAGACAAAACCGTCGACCGTCATAGGATCAAGGGCCTTGATCAATTTTTGACCAAGACGAATAAAGAATTCCTGATTGTCCAGGGAGCGCTTTACCCCCACCGTCTCGCCGCCTTCGGGGTAGGCAAAAATCAGGTCGATATCCGACGAGAGATTCAGCTCCACCGCACCGAGCTTGCCCATGCCGAGGATGACCATATGCTGCGCCTCACCGCTGCGCCGCCCGGTCGGCGTGCCGAACTGCGCGCAGTGGCGCTGGTACAGCCATTGGTAGGCCTGGTCGATGCTGGCGTCGGCCATGTCGGAAAGGTCGCGACAGGTTTGCACCAGGTCGGCCTGGCGCGTCAGGTCGCGCCAGATGATGCGCACCTGCTGGCGCGTGCGCTGGCGGCGCAGCACGCGGCCCAACTCATCTTCTGTTTCGGCCTGTTGCACGGCGCCGGCAATCTGGCTGCACAGCTCACCGGGCGCAAAGCTGCGGTCCAGCTCACCCCAGGCCACCAGTTCGAGCAACATCAAAGGGTCACGAACACTCTGTTCAATGACAAAATCACTGGCAGCGCACACGCGGGCGAAGTCGGCCCACCGTTGCGGCGTCCACGCAGAAAGGCCATGATCGTCGTCCAGCGCGGCCACCGCGTCACGAAATGACTGCTCGGCCCGCTGGGCATAAGTCAGGAGAATGGCCGGCAGTTCGGCCAGCGTTGGAAGGCTCATGGTCTATCCTTGATCGGCGTGTAATTGGCGTGTAGTTGTGAACGCAAGAGCCATGCTCGATGAAGGACTGTCGAACAAAAGTTAGAAATAGCTGAAATTAAATTAATCTTGGCAGGCAACATCAAACTTTCACCTTTTCTTGTTCGCAATAGACCAACAATAACGATTATGCTCACCAGCAAGACCGAGCCATACGCTCAGTCTTGTGTAGTTTTACTACTCGTATATACATTCGAAAGGCTGAAATGGCCGACGATTTGTAGTAAAACTACAGGACGCCGAAGCAACCTTCGGCCATCCAAGAATTTATGTCGTCTGCCCACAAGGCCAGTCGCAAACTTCAGGCAACCGATTCTGGTAGCCTTTCCGCCCTGGAGCAAGCCATGCAAGACCTCGATCCCGTCGAAACCCAGGAATGGCTGGACGCCCTGGAATCGGTTCTCGACAAAGAAGGCGAAGACCGTGCTCACTACCTGATGACCCGTATGGGCGAACTCGCGACCCGCAGCGGCTCGCAACTGCCTTACGCCATCACTACGCCATACCGCAACACCATCCCCGTTACCCACGAAGCACGCATGCCTGGCGACCTGTTCATGGAACGCCGCATTCGCTCGCTGGTACGTTGGAACGCCATGGCGATGGTAATGCGCACGAACTTGAAAGATTCGGACCTGGGCGGTCACATTTCCAGCTTCGCTTCCAGCGCCACCCTGTATGACATCGGCTTCAACTACTTCTTCCAGGCCCCGACCGACGAACACGGCGGCGACCTGATCTACTTCCAGGGCCACACCTCGCCAGGCGTCTACGCCCGTGCGTTCATGGAAGGTCGCATCAGCGAAGAACAAATGAACAACTTCCGCCAGGAAGTCGACGGTCAGGGCCTGTCGTCCTACCCGCACCCTTGGCTGATGCCTGATTTCTGGCAGTTCCCGACCGTTTCCATGGGTCTGGGCCCGATCCAGGCGATCTACCAGGCACGCTTCATGAAGTACCTGGAAGCCCGTGGCTTCATCCCGGAAGGCAAGCAGAAAGTCTGGTGCTTCCTGGGCGACGGCGAGTGCGACGAGCCGGAATCCCTGGGGGCCATTTCCCTGGCCGGCCGCGAGAAGCTCGACAACCTGATCTTCGTCATCAACTGCAACCTGCAGCGCCTCGACGGCCCGGTTCGCGGCAACGGCAAGATCATCCAGGAACTCGAAGGCGTGTTCCGTGGTGCTCAGTGGAACGTGACCAAGGTCATCTGGGGCCGTTTCTGGGACCCACTGCTGGCCAAGGACGTCGACGGCATCCTGCAACGTCGCATGGACGAAGTCATCGACGGCGAGTACCAGAACTACAAGGCCAAAGACGGCGCGTTCGTTCGCGAACACTTCTTCAACACGCCTGAACTCAAGGCGATGGTTGCCGACCTGTCCGACGACGAAATCTGGAAGCTCAACCGTGGCGGCCACGACCCGTACAAGGTCTACGCGGCGTACCACGAAGCGGTCAACCACAAAGAACAACCGACCGTCATCCTGGCCAAGACCATCAAGGGTTATGGCACCGGTGCCGGCGAAGCGAAGAACACCGCGCACAACACCAAGAAAGTCGATGTCGACAGCCTGAAGTTGTTCCGCGACCGCTTCGACATCCCGGTCAAGGACGAAGAGCTGGAGAACCTGCCGTTCTTCAAGCCTGAGCCAAACAGCGCCGAGGCCCGCTATTTGAGCGAGCGCCGCAGCGCACTGGGTGGCTTCGTGCCACAGCGCCGCGCCAACAGCTTCAGCGTACCGACGCCGGACCTGAGCACCCTCAAGGCCATCCTTGACGGCTCGGGCGACCGTGAAATCTCCACCACCATGGCCTTCGTGCGCATCCTCGCGCAATTGGTCAAGGACAAGGACATCGGCCCGCGCATCGTCCCGATCATCCCGGACGAAGCCCGTACCTTTGGTATGGAAGGCATGTTCCGCCAGTTGGGCATCTACTCCTCCGTCGGCCAGCTCTACGAGCCAGTCGATAAAGACCAGGTGATGTTCTACAAGGAAGACAAGAAGGGCCAGATCCTCGAAGAAGGCATCAACGAAGCGGGCGCCATGAGCTCCTTCATCGCTGCCGGTACTTCGTACTCCAGCCACAACCAGCCGATGCTGCCGTTCTACATCTTCTATTCGATGTTCGGCTTCCAGCGTATTGGCGACCTGGCTTGGGCAGCAGGCGACAGCCGTACCCGTGGCTTCCTGATCGGCGGTACCGCCGGGCGCACCACGCTGAACGGCGAAGGCCTGCAACACGAAGACGGCCACAGCCATATCCTGGCTGCCACCATCCCGAACTGCCGCACCTTTGATCCAACCTACGGCTATGAGCTGGCGGTGATCATCCAGGACGGCATGAAGAAGATGACCGAAGAGCAGCAGGACGTTTTCTACTACATCACCGTGATGAACGAGTCCTACCAGCAGCCAGCCATGCCGGCCGGTGTGGAAGAAGGCATCATCAAGGGCATGTACCTGCTCGAAGAAGACACCAAGGAAGCGGCGCACCACGTACAGCTGATGGGCTCCGGCACCATCCTGCGCGAAGTGCGTGAAGCGGCGAAGATCCTGCGTGACGAATTCAACGTCGGCGCCGACGTGTGGAGCGTGACCAGCTTCAACGAACTGCGTCGCGACGGCCTGGCCGTAGAGCGCAGCAACCGTCTGCACCCTGGCCAGAAGCCAGCCAAGAGCTACGTCGAAGAGTGCCTGGCCGGCCGTAAAGGTCCAGTCATTGCCTCTACCGACTACATGAAACTGTTTGCTGAACAAATTCGCCAGTGGGTCCCGTCCAAGGAATTCAAAGTCCTGGGCACCGATGGTTTCGGCCGCAGTGACAGCCGCAAGAAGCTGCGTCACTTCTTCGAAGTCGACCGTCACTTCGTGGTGTTGGCAGCCCTGGAAGCCTTGGCTGACCGTGGTGAGATCGAACCCAAGGTGGTGGCTGACGCCATCGTCAAGTTCGGGATCAACCCGGAAAAACGCAACCCACTGGACTGCTGAGGAGATTTTTTGTGAGCGAACTCATTCGCGTACCTGACATCGGCAGCGGTGAAGGTGAAGTAATCGAGCTGTTTGTGAAGGTCGGCGACACCGTCGAAGCCGACCAGAGCATCCTGACCCTGGAGTCGGACAAGGCGAGCATGGAAATTCCTGCTCCCAAGGCCGGCGTGGTCAAGAGCCTGAAGGTCAAGCTGGGCGACCGCCTGAAAGAAGGCGACGAACTGCTGGAACTGGAAATCGAAGGCGCCGCTGATGCAGCCCCTGCGGCGGCTCCGGCTGCCGCTGCTGAACCTGCGCCTGCCGCTGAAAAACCTGCTGCCGAGGCCCCAGCGGCCCCGGCTGCTGCACCTGCCGCCGCCACCGTCCAGGACATTCACGTCCCGGACATCGGCTCGTCGGGCAAGGCCAAGATCATCGAGCTGCTGGTCAAGGTCGGCGACACCGTCGAAGCCGATCAGTCGCTGATCACCCTGGAGTCCGACAAGGCCTCCATGGAAATCCCTTCGCCGGCTGCCGGCGTAGTGGAAAGCATCGCGGTCAAGCTGGAAGACGAAGTCGGCACCGGTGACTTCATCCTCAAGCTGAAAGTACAAGGCGCTGCCCCGGCCGCCGCTCCAGCACCGGCGGCTGCTCCGACTGCCAAGGCTGAAGCCGCTCCGGCCGCTGCTTCCCCGGCACCTGCTGCAAAAGCCGAGGCCACACCGGCCCCTGCTGCTGCCGCACCTGCGCCAAGCGGTGCCAAGGTGCACGCCGGCCCTGCCGTGCGTCAGTTGGCCCGCGAGTTCGGCGTCGAGCTGAGCGCCGTCTCGGCCAGCGGCCCGCACGGTCGTGTGCTGAAGGAAGACGTGCAGGCTTACGTCAAAGCCATGATGCAAAAGGCCAAGGAAGCACCGGCTGCCGGCGCGACGGGCGGCTCGGGCATTCCGCCGATCCGTACCGTGGATTTCAGCCGCTTCGGCGAAACCGAAGAAGTGCCGATGACCCGCCTGATGCAAATCGGCGCGGCCGGCCTGCACGCCAGCTGGCTGAACATCCCGCACGTGACTCAGTTCGACCAGGCCGACATCACCGACCTGGAAGCTTTCCGCGTTGCGCAGAAAGCCGTGGCCGAGAAGGCCGGCGTGAAGCTGACCGTGCTGCCACTGCTGCTCAAGGCCTGCGCGCACCTGCTCAAGGAACTGCCGGACTTCAACAGCTCGCTGGCGCCAAGCGGCAAGGCGATCATTCGCAAGAAATACGTCAACATCGGCTTTGCCGTCGACACTCCGGATGGCCTGCTGGTACCGGTCATCAAGAACGTCGACCAGAAGAGCCTGCTGCAACTCGCTGGTGAAGCGGCTGCGCTGGCTGCCAAGGCCCGCGACAAGAAGCTCACCCCGGATGACATGCAGGGCGCCTGCTTCACTATCTCCAGCCTCGGGCACATTGGCGGCACTGGCTTCACGCCAATCGTCAACGCGCCGGAAGTGGCGATCCTGGGTGTTTCCAAGGCCACCATCCAGCCTGTGTGGGACGGTAAAGCGTTCCAGCCCAAGCTGATGCTGCCACTGTCGCTGTCCTACGATCACCGTGTGATCAACGGCGCCGCCGCTGCACGCTTCACCCAGCGCCTGAGCCAGTTGCTGAACGACATCCGTACCATCCTGCTGTAAACCGCAGGGCCTTCCCTTTACGGGGAAGGCCCTTGCCGCACCGATTTCCGAGCGCCACGCTCGTACCTCAACCCCGCCACTTGGCGGGGCTTTTTTTGTGCGCTCGGTGTACGCACAGAACAGGTTTGTACACCTTCTGTCACTTCGATTGCAGAAATCCCCCGCACGGCCGATAACTGCCTTATAGCACTTAGCCTTCATCCTCTCTTGTCAGTGCGTGCCGCATGATGCAACCTTGCCGCAGGCGACAGTAAAGAGGGCGTGAGCCGGGCGCCACGCGCATTTTCCCAAGCGAGTTTCCCCATGAAAAGCCAACCCGATGTCGCCCGTATGGCGGCCGAGGTAGTGACGCAATTACCGGTGCCTTCGCGCCTCGGTATGCTGCGTTTCGAGCGGCTTAATGAGGCAAGCTGGGCCCTGCTGTACCTCGATCCCAATTGCGAGCGCCAGTTCGGCCTGCCAGCGGTGGAACTCTGTGCGCTGATCGGCACGCCCTACGCCAGCCTGATGGAGCCCCAGGCCCGCTATCAGCTGCACGACGCAATCCAGCAGCAACTGACCCACAGCCCCCATTACCTGGTGCGCTATACCCTACACACCCACGACGGCCCGATGAGCCTGCTGGAAATGGGCGAGGCCTACAAACAACACAACCGCCATCTGCTGCGCGGCTACCTGATGGTGGTCGACGGGCTGTTCAGCGATACCACCGCGCCCGCCCCGACCGCTGACCTGGAAAACCAGAACAGCCGCCTGCAGATCGCCCTGGAACTCAACCAGCGTGCGCAGCAGGAACAGTTGCAACACCTGGAACGGGTGCGCGCCCAGCAGGAGCTGATCCTGCTGCTGGCCCGACAGCGCTACACCACGCCCAATTCGCTGCAAGAAGCCGCTGAGCTGATCACCCGTAGCGCGTGCGACATTTACCAGATCGACTGCGCCAGCATCTGGCACCTCGAAGGCCAACATCTGGTGCCTATCTCGGCGTACCACCGCGCCGACCAACAGCACCGCCTGCCCCAAGCCATCGATGCCAGCGGTTTCCCGGATTATCTGGAAGCCCTGCACTCCAGCCGCGCCATCGACGCCACTCATGCCCAACGTGACCCGCGCACCCGGGAAATGGCCGAAAGCCTGCGCGCCAACGATATCCACGCGATGCTCGACGCCAGTATTCGTGTCGACGGCCAGGTCGTCGGCGTGCTGTGCCTGGAACAAAGCGGCAGCTCACGTGCCTGGCAGTCCGATGAAATCGCGTTTGCCGGCGAGCTGGCAGACCAGTTCGCGCAAGTCATCAACAACCACAACCGCCGTACCGCCACCAGCGCCCTGCACCTGTTCCAGCGTGCTGTGGAACAAAGCGCCAATGCCTTTCTGCTGGTCAATTGCGACGGCGTGGTGGAGTACGTCAACCCCAGCTTCACCGCAATTACCCAATACAGCGCGGAAGAAGTCCACGGCCATCGCCTGGCGCAACTGCCGGCCCTGGAAAATCTCAGTGAGTTGCTGTTCGACGCGCCGTCGGCCCTGGCCAAAAGCAACAGCTGGCAAGGCGAGTTCAAAAGCCGGCGCAAGAACCTGGAGCCCTACTGGGGCCAGTTGTCGATTTCCAAGGTGTATGGCGATAACCGCGAGCTGACCCACTACATCGGCATCTACGAAGACATCACCCAGACCAAGCTGGCGCAACAGCGCATCGAGCGCCTGGCCTACACCGACAACCTGACCAACCTGGGCAACCGACCGGCGTTCATCCGTAACCTCGACGAACGCTTTGCCCGCGACAGCGACAGCCCGATCAGCCTGCTGCTGGTGGACATCGACAACTTCAAGCGCATCAACGACAGCCTCGGCCACCAGACCGGCGACAAGTTGCTGATCAGCCTGGCCCGCCGTTTGCGCAATAGCTTGAGCAGCGGCGGCAGCCTGGCACGCTTTGCCAGTAACGAGTTCGCAGTGCTGTTGGATGATTCCGACCTGGAGACCGGCCAGCAGGTCGCCAGCCAGTTGCTGGCCACGCTCGACAAGCCGATGTTCGTCGACAACCAGTTGATCAGCGTCACCGGCTCCGTGGGCCTGGCCTGCGCGCCGCTGCATGGCCGCGACCCGCAGACGCTAATGCGTAACGCAGGGCTGGCGCTGCACAAGGCCAAGGCCAACGGCAAACACCAGGTGCAAGTGTTTACCGAAGCGTTGAATGCCGAAGCCAGCTACAAGCTGTTCGTGGAAAACAACCTGCGTCGCGCCCTGACCCAGAACGAGCTGGACGTGTTCTACCAGCCCAAACTGTGCCTGCGCAGCGGCCGTCTGCTGGGCATGGAAGCCCTGTTGCGCTGGAACCACCCGGAAAAGGGCATGATCCGCCCCGACCAGTTCATCAGCGTGGCCGAAGAGACCGGGTTGATCATTCCGATCGGCAAATGGATCGCCCGCCAGGCGTGCCGCATGAGCAGGCAGTTGAGCGCCGCCGGCATGGGCAATTTGCAGGTGGCGATCAACCTGTCGCCCAAGCAATTTTCCGATCCGGACCTGGTGACCTCGATTGCCACCATCCTCAAGGAAGAACAGCTACCGGCCAACCTGCTGGAGCTGGAGCTGACCGAGGGTTTGCTGCTGGAAGCCACCGAAGACACGCGCCTGCAACTGGACCAGTTGAAAAGCTTTGGCCTGACCCTGGCCATGGACGATTTCGGCACCGGTTACTCGTCGCTGAGCTACTTGAAAAAATTCCCCATCGACATCATTAAGATTGATCGCAGCTTTATCCACGAGATCCCGGATAACCAGGACGACATGGAAATCACCTCGGCAGTGATCGCCATGGCTCACAACCTCAAGCTCAAGGTGGTGGCCGAAGGCATCGAGACAGCCGAACAGTTGGCGTTCCTGCGCAGACACCGCTGCGATGTCGGCCAGGGCTACCTGTTCGACCGACCGATCCCCGGTGCAGAGCTGCTGACAATGCTTAAACGCTACCCGCGCGGGCCAATCGCCTGACAGCGCTGTAACACTCGGGCACACTGACTGTCTGACAATTTACTGTTACTCAACCTGACGAGAGGACTGATCATGGTCTTGCGCTCGGAAATTCTGGTGAACAAAAACGTGCTGCCTACTCAAGAACAAGCTTTGCCTGGCCGTGAAACCCCGATGAAGCTGCCGGAAACGCACTTCGTCAACGGCAACCCGCTGCTGGGTCCGTTTATTGATGACGTCGGTTTTGCGATCTTCGGCCTGGGTTGTTTCTGGGGCGCTGAACGTAAATTCTGGGAACGCGACGGCGTGGTCAGCACGGTGGTCGGCTACGCCGGCGGCTACACGCCGAACCCGACCTACGAAGAAGTCTGCTCAGGCCTGACCGGCCATAGCGAAGTGGTACTGGTGGTGTATGACCAGGCCAAGCTCAAGTACGAAGACTTGCTGAAGATGTTCTGGGAATTGCACAACCCGACCCAGGGCATGCGCCAGGGCAACGATATTGGCAGCCAGTACCGCTCGGTGATTTATGCCACCACGCCTGAACAATTGGCGGCGGCCAAAACCAGTGCCGAGGCTTATCAGCAAGAGCTGAACAAGGCCGGCCTGGGTGAGATCACCACGGAAATCGAAGAAGCACCGACGGTGTACTTTGCCGAGGCGTATCACCAGCAGTACCTGGCGAAGAATCCGCAGGGGTATTGCGGGATCGGCGGCACAGGCGTGACCTGCCCGATCTAAGGTCAACATAGAACCAAATGTGGGAGCAAGCCCCCTCCCACATTTAGTTTTGTGTGTGGCCTGAGCGCTGACTATTCAGCGATAAGCCAATCCATCTGCCACCCACCCTGGGTCTGCCCAAGTTTCTTGGACACCCACGGCAGCAACTCACGCAACTCCTCTTCCAGACCCCACGGCGGGTTGGCAATCGCCAGGCCCGAGCCGGTCAGGGTGTTGGGCGTGTCCAGTGGATGCACCAGCAGTTCCACCCGCAGCAACTTCGGCGCACCGGTACCGGCCAGGTCCTGGTAGAAGCGGCGCAACATGCGCTGGTCCTTCACCGGGTACCAGATCGCCGCGACCGTCTGGCGCATGCGGCTGACGGCTTCCTTGAGGGACGCCGCACAACGCTGCATTTCGTCGAGCTTCTCGAACGGCGGATCGATCAGCATCAACGCGCGTTTTTCCGGCACCGGCAACAGGGCACGCGGCACATGCCAGCCTTCGCCCAGATGCACTTTGACCCGGCGATCACCCTTCATATTGTCCTTGAGCAGCACGCCATCTTCGGGGTGCTTCTCGTTGAGCAGCACACGGTCCTGGGGACGCGTGAGGCGTCGCGCCAGCTCCGGCGAGCCCGGGTAGTAGCGCAACTGGCCGTCCGGGTTCATCTCGTGCAGCACGCGCATGTAGTCCGCGGTGAGCGGCGGCAGGTCGCTTGCGCCCCACAGGCGAGCGATGCCTTCCAGGTATTCACCGGTGCGGTTGGCCTGGTCGCCCTGCAAGTCGTACAGGCCAATGCCGGCATGGGTGTCGAGGTAGGCGAACGGCTGCTCCTTGCGCGACATCAGGGCGATGAGGCGGGTCAAGGTCAGGTGTTTGAAGACATCGGCATGGTTGCCGGCGTGAAAGGCGTGACGATAATTCATGGTTGCTCCTGCGCAGGGGGCGAAGTTTACCTTCTACCGGTGCAAAGGTGCAGGGCCGCATGGCGGGCGGTACGGATATCACGCGAGCCTCATGGGTTTAACTCAGTTGTACGCCAAGGTAGTCCGCCACCTCGGCATGGCCGATATCCGGCCTGCGTGCGAAGTAGGCGACCTTGTGCTGCAGGATCGTGGGTGTAAACGCAGTGTATAAGTCGGGACGCTGCTCCTGGAGCCATTGCAACACGTTGTAGATCAGCACCTGGGGCGAGTGTTGCGCCAGGCTTGCCAACAATGGCGCCGGCACTCGCCACCAAGGGCTGGGTTTGGCCGCAGCCACCTGGCGGGGCGAGACTGCCAACGACTGTCCATTGATTAAGTAACGCTGGAATACGGGCAGCACAGTGGCGGCATCGTCACCCAACTGCTGCAACATCGGCAAAAACTGCGCGCCATCCCAGAAGCGCAAAAATACCGGCTGATCTTCAGGCAGGTACACCTGGGTCAAACCCTTCAAGTGATCGATCACAACCTCCAACGGGCACGAAGACACCGCCAGCCAGCCCCAGTCCAAGGCCTGGGTGGTGGCTACCCAGTCGAGAAAAGCACTGCCAGGCTCGACAACGCCAACATAAGGCATCACCTCATTCCAATCGGCATAGGGCGTGCCCGCCCACACCGGTTGCGGCGGTGGTGCGACCGCTATGGTTTGCCAGGCTGCAAACGGCTTGGCCTCGCTGGTGTTGCCCATGACGACGTATAGCTGCTCATCAGGCTGCAACGGTTTTTGGGCCAGCCAGGCGCGGGGCGTCAAGGGTGAGGCCATCAGGGGAAACTCCGTGCGTGGGCGCTGATATCGCACTGCCCGTTTTTGCAGCGCTCACACTCTTCGCAAAACGGCGCACTGCGCTTGAGGCTGGCCACTTGCGCAGGGCTTAGCGGCGCGGGAATAACGGCCAACAATGTTTCCTTCACCCCCGGCATTAACGGCGGCGCCGCCGGAACAGGCGCGCCGCCTGGCTGGATTGGCACACTGCTGAATATCCCGCCCGCCGACAGCGTGATCGACTGCCCGCCCGCTTGAATCGTCACGCTGGCCCCCGCATCAATGACGATGCTTTGCCCAGCGCCCAATTGAATGGTCTGCCCGGCACGCATGTACTGCGAACCGCCGACCGCCAGATGATCATCCTGCTTGAGTTCAGTGAGGCGGTTGCCATGGGTGATGCGCCGCTCTTCACCCTGCAACTCATGGTGCGACTCGCCGCCCACCCGCACACGACGCTGGTTATCGACCTGCACCTGTTGGTCATTGAGCACATGCTGGGTCCAGTCCCGCTGGGCGCGCAGGTAGATTTCCTCGGCCCCCTTACGGTCTTCGATGCGCAGTTCGTTGTAGCCTCCACCGCCCGGGCTGCTCTGGCTACGCAGGATACTGCGGGTCTTGTCCGCCGGCAGGTCGAGGGGCATCGGCGTGGCGGCATTAGGCAGGCACCCCACCACCAGCGGCATATCCAAATCACCATTGACGAAGCCCACCAGCACCTCCATGCCGACCCTGGGTATCAGCACCACACCATAGCGGTCATGGGCCCAGCCGCTGGCCACCCGCAGCCAGCAACTGGAATGATCGTTGTGCTCGCCGATGCGATCCCACGCCATCTGCACCTTTACCCGTCCGTATTCGTCGCAATGGATCTCACTGCCAACCGGGCCAGTGACCACTGCGCTTTGGTAACCCGATATCGTCGGGCGCGGCTGCTCAGCCAAGGGCGGGCGAAAGATTGCATCCCACGGCGTGGCAACAAAGGTGTTGCCATACCCCTGACGAAACGCCCCGCCAACCACCTCGGTGACCGCTTCCTCCAGCACCTGGGGCTGTTTGCCTTCGTGGGTGACTTGGGTGACCAGCCATAAGTCATTCCACTCCTCGCGCGGGTGCTCCCTCAATTGCAGGAACCTGCCGCCGGCCAAGGCCGGTTCGTCGCTTTGCCCCTGGGCGATGCGGTAGTCGCTGCGGTGCCGCTCCAGGCTACGCTGGGCGAGGTATTTGCCATGGGCCCGGTCGGAAAAATAGCCGGGGAACTGCTGCGCCTCAAGCTTGGGCAACTGCGCGTCGGCCGCCGTGCTTTGCAGCTCGAGGTGCGGTTTGCAAAAATCGTAATCGCGCAGATTGACCGCCGTGGTGCGGGTTGCCAATTGCAGTGTGAAACGCTTGATAGCCGGCGCCTGGGCAACCATGCCCGACCCAGGCCGGTACGGCGTGGGCTGATCGACCTGGGCAAATACCGTCTGGTCATCGCCAAACACCAGCAAATGAGCATCGGGGCAATGCTGAAAGTGATAGTGAATGCCGACTTCGGCACACAGGCGTTGGATGAACGCCAGATCCGTCTCACCGAATTGCACGCAATACTCGCGCTCAGGGTATTGACCGCTCAGCCGGAACTCAAAGCTGTCACTGTGGATGCCCTGCCCCGCCAACACCTGCGCAACGATCTGCGGCACCGTCTGATGCTGGAAAATCCGCTGATGACTGCTGTGCGCCAGATATGCCAGGTGCGGCGCCAGGCTGAGCTGGTAGCGTGTCAGGCGCCGTCCGGAATCGCCTTGGGCGACCCGGTACACCAGGCCATGCACACCATGGCCGCGGTCATCGAAACCCAGGTATACCTGACGATGCAGCAAGCTCTCCAGGTCGATATCCGGCTGCTCGCTGACCAGCTCAAGTTCGAAACGGTAAGGCTGGTTGATGGCCTCGGAGCCACTGAACTCATACACCTTGAGGTCACTGGGCGCCCCATCCAGGGCCAGGGTAAATGCACTTTGGTTGGCAGGAGCGAACATCCGGTGTTTCTCTGCGAAGGGTGGCAGCCGATTCTGCACCAGCTTTTTGCCCGGCCGGGCGTATCGCCGGCAAATCAGTAAGGTCCTACCTGTGCCTTCATCCAGCCACCCTCGAAGGCAACCAGGCGAACTGGCCGAAACAAAAACGGCCCGCCATCCAAAGGACGCGGGCCGTTTTTGTTTCAACTGGACAGGCGCTCAACGCCCGGCGCAGTTATTTGTTGAGGTTGTAGTCTTTTTCCGCAGCATCAAAACGCTCGACCATACCAACCGTCGGTGCGCCCATCTTGCTCACGAAGTAGATCGCCAGGCTGGCGAAGATGAAGCCTGGGATGATTTCGTACAGACCCAGCAGTTCAAAGTGCTTCCACACGATCACGGTGATCGCGCCGACCAGGATGCCGGCCAGTGCGCCGTTGCGGGTCATGTTTTTCCAGATCACCGAGATCAGCACCACAGGGCCGAACGCAGCGCCGAAACCGGCCCAGGCGTAGCTGACCAGGCCCAGGACGCGGTTTTCCGGGTTGGCGGCCATGGCGATGGCGATCAAGGCCACTACCAGCACCATGATCCGACCGACCCAAACCAGCTCAAGCTGGGAAGCGCCTTTACGCAGGAACGCCTTGTAGAAGTCTTCGGTCAGGGCGCTGGAGCACACCAGCAACTGGCAGCTCAAGGTACTCATCACCGCCGCGAGGATCGCCGACAGCAATACACCGGCAACCCATGGGTTGAACAGGATTTTGGCCAGTTCGATAAACACTCGCTCAGGGTTTTCAGTGACCGGGCCAGCCACTTCCGGATGCGCCGAGAAGTAAGCGATACCGAAGAAGCCCACCGCCACGGTGCCGCCCAGGCACAGGATCATCCAAGTCATGGAGATGCGACGTGCGTTGGCAATCGACTTCACCGAGTCGGCCGCCATGAAACGCGCCAGGATGTGCGGCTGGCCGAAGTAGCCCAGGCCCCAGCCCATCAGCGAGATGATGCCGATGAAGGTGGTGTTTTTCAGCATGTCGAAGTTGGTCGGGTCTTTGGCTTCGATGGCCAGGAACGTGGTGTCCACACCGCCGGTGGCCAGCAGCACGATGATCGGCGTCAGGATCAGCGCGAAGATCATCAGCGTGGCTTGTACGGTGTCGGTCCAGCTGACCGCCAGGAAACCACCGATAAAGGTGTAGGCAATCGTTGCCGCAGCACCGGCCCACAGCGCGGTCTCGTAGGACATGCCGAAGGTGCTTTCGAACAGGCGGGCACCGGCGACAATGCCGGAGGCGCAATAGATGGTGAAGAACACCAGGATCACCACTGCCGAGATGATCCGCAGCAGGCCGCTTTTATCTTCGAAGCGGCTGGAGAAGTAATCCGGCAGGGTCAGGGCGTCGCCGTTGTGTTCGGTCTGCACCCGCAGGCGGCCAGCCACGAACAACCAGTTGAGGTAAGCACCGGCGATCAGGCCGATGGCAATCCAGCTTTCCGACAGGCCGGACATGTAGATGGCGCCCGGCAGGCCCATCAACAACCAGCCGCTCATGTCGGAAGCACCGGCCGACAAGGCTGTCACCACGCTACCGAGGCTGCGACCGCCGAGGATGTAATCGGAAAGGTTGTTGGTGGAGCGATAGGCCATCAAGCCGATCAGCACCATTGCTGCGATGTAGATCACGAACGTGATCAGGGTTGGATTGCTAACGCTCATATGAGTGACGCCCTGGCTTTGTTTTTATGTAGCGACGGTCTGTCAGATCGCCACTGGTGGATAACCGAGTAGACGAGCCTGCTAGCCGCGCATTTATGACTGGCGTTTCCCCAGGAAAGCCGCCAGCCGATGAACCAAACCTTAGAGGTGGTTGCACCTTGGTGCGCGAATGCTATTCAACAAAGCAAATAAGGTGCAACCAGTTTCTTGCGAATAAGTTGCACCCAAGTGTGATTTAGGACAAACGCCGTGTTTTTGCTCCTTTTCGGAGCAAGAACAGCCGATCTCAGAAGCAAACGCACCAATGCCGAGCGGATTTTGTCGAAGGCCAATTTTTTTCCGATCAACCGTCGAAAATTTCCTGAACAAAAGGGTTGCACCCGGTTGCACCTCTGCATGGGCAAAGCTAATCTTGCCGCCAGCAGATGCCACTCGGTAGTGGCACCCATGAGGATAAGAAAATGGCAACGACCACCCTTGGGGTCAAACTCGACGACCCAACCCGCGAGCGCCTGAAAGCCGCCGCGACCTCCATTGATCGCACGCCGCACTGGCTGATCAAGCAGGCAATTTTCAATTACCTGGAGAAACTCGAGGGTGGTGCAACCCTGTCCGAGCTCAATGGCTTGAGCAGCAAGGACGCCGAAGACGCGGGCGAGATCCAGGCTGACCACGCCCACCAGTGCTTCCTTGAGTTCGCTGAAAGCATCCTGCCGCAATCGGTACTGCGCGCATCGATCACCGCCGCTTACCGTCGCCCGGAACCGGAAGTGGTACCGATGCTGATCGAGCAGGCACGCCTGCCGGCAGACATGGCCGAAGCCACCAACAAGCTGGCTGCCACGATTGCCGAGAAACTGCGTAACCAGAAGAGCGCCGGCGGCCGTGCCGGTATCGTCCAGGGCCTGCTGCAAGAATTCTCCCTGTCGTCCCAGGAAGGCGTGGCGCTGATGTGCCTGGCCGAAGCGCTGCTGCGCATCCCGGACAAAGGCACCCGTGACGCGCTGATCCGCGACAAGATCAGCACCGGCAACTGGCAGCCGCACCTGGGCAACAGCCCGTCGCTGTTCGTTAACGCCGCCACTTGGGGCCTGTTGCTGACCGGCAAACTGGTCGCCACCCACAACGAAGCGGGCCTGACCTCCTCCCTGAGCCGCATCATCGGCAAAAGCGGCGAGCCGATGATCCGCAAAGGCGTCGACATGGCCATGCGCCTGATGGGCGAACAGTTCGTCACCGGCGAAACCATCGCCGAAGCCCTGGCCAATGCGAGCAAGTTCGAAGCCAAGGGCTTCCGCTACTCCTACGACATGCTCGGTGAGGCCGCCCTCACCGAACACGATGCCCAGAAGTACCTGGCATCGTATGAACAAGCCATTCACTCCATCGGCAAAGCCTCCCATGGCCGTGGGATCTATGAAGGCCCTGGCATCTCCATCAAGCTCTCCGCCCTGCACCCGCGCTACAGCCGTGCGCAGTACGAGCGCGTGATGGACGAACTGTACCCGCGCCTGCTGTCGCTGACCTTGCTGGCCAAGCAATACGACATCGGCCTGAACATCGACGCCGAAGAAGCCGACCGCCTGGAACTGTCCCTGGACCTGCTGGAGCGTCTGTGCTTCGAGCCGCAACTGACCGGCTGGAACGGTATCGGTTTTGTGATCCAGGCTTACCAGAAGCGTTGCCCGTATGTGATCGACTACGTCATCGACCTGGCCCGCCGCAGCCGCCATCGTCTGATGATCCGCCTGGTAAAAGGCGCGTACTGGGACAGCGAAATCAAACGCGCCCAGGTCGAGGGCCTGGAAGGCTACCCGGTGTACACCCGCAAGGTGTACACCGACGTTTCCTACATTGCCTGCGCACGCAAACTGCTGTCGGTGCCGGAAGCCATCTACCCGCAGTTCGCCACGCACAACGCCCACACCTTGTCGGCCATCTACCATATCGCCGGTCAGAACTATTACCCCGGCCAGTACGAGTTCCAATGCCTGCACGGCATGGGTGAACCGCTGTACGAACAAGTGGTGGGCAAGGTTTCCGAAGGCAAGCTGAACCGTCCGTGCCGTGTGTACGCGCCGGTCGGTACCCACGAAACACTGCTGGCCTACCTGGTACGCCGCCTGTTGGAAAACGGCGCCAACACCTCGTTCGTCAACCGCATCGCCGACCAATCGATCTCGATTCAGGAGCTGGTGGCCGATCCAGTGGCCAGCATCGAGCAGATGGCTACGCTGGAAGGTGGCTTCGGCTTGCCGCACCCACGTATTCCGCTGCCGCGTGACCTGTATGGCAGCGACCGCGCCAACTCGGCCGGTATCGACCTGGCCAACGAACACCGTCTGGCGTCGCTGTCCTGCGCCCTGCTGGCTACCGCGCACAACAACTGGAAAGCCGCGCCGATGCTCGGTTGCGCCTCCAGCCAGGAAGCGGCCCAACCGGTGCTGAACCCGTCCGACCTGCGGGATGTGGTCGGCCACGTACAGGAAGCTACCGTCGAAGACGTCGACAACGCGATCCAGTGCGCGATCAGCGCCGCGCCGATCTGGCAGGCCACCCCGCCCGCCGAACGCGCCGCGATTCTGGAGCGTGCCGCCGACCTGATGGAAGGCGAGATCCAGCCGCTGATGGGCCTGCTGGCCCGTGAAGCCGGCAAGACCTTCGCCAACGCCATCGCCGAAGTGCGTGAAGCCGTGGACTTCCTGCGTTACTACGCGGTGCAGGCGCGCAACGATTTCACCAACGATGCCCATCGCCCACTGGGCCCGGTGGTATGCATCAGCCCGTGGAACTTCCCGCTCGCCATCTTCAGCGGCCAGGTGGCTGCGGCATTGGCCGCCGGTAACCCGGTACTGGCCAAGCCTGCCGAACAAACCCCGCTGGTCGCCGCCCAAGCCGTGCGCATCCTGCTCGAAGCCGGCATTCCCGAGGGCGTGCTGCAGCTGCTACCGGGCCAAGGCGAAAGCGTCGGCGCCCGCCTGGTGGGTGATGATCGCGTCAAAGGCGTGATGTTCACCGGTTCCACCGAAGTTGCTCGCTTGTTGCAACGCAATGTCGCAGGGCGCCTGGATGCCCAGGGTCGCCCGATCCCGCTGATCGCCGAAACCGGTGGCCAGAACGCGATGATCGTTGATTCGTCGGCGCTCACCGAACAGGTGGTGATCGACGTGGTGTCGTCGGCTTTCGACAGCGCCGGCCAACGTTGCTCGGCCTTGCGTGTACTGTGCCTGCAGGAAGATTCGGCAGACCGCGTCATCGAAATGCTCAAGGGCGCCATGGCTGAATGCCGTCTGGGCAACCCGGAGCGCCTGTCGGTGGATATCGGCCCAGTGATCGACGCCGAAGCCAAGGCCGGCATCGAGAAACACATCCAGGCCATGCGCGACAAAGGCCGCAACGTTTATCAGGTTGCAATTGCCGATGGCGAAGAGATAAAGCGCGGCACCTTTGTGATGCCAACCCTGATCGAGCTGGAAAGCTTCGACGAGCTGCAACGCGAGATCTTCGGCCCGGTGCTGCACGTGGTGCGCTACAAGCGTAAAGAGATCGACCAGTTGATCGGCCAGATCAATGCGTCGGGCTACGGTCTGACCCTGGGCGTGCATACCCGCATCGACGAGACCATCGCCAAGGTGATCGACAACGTCAACGCCGGTAACGTCTACGTCAACCGCAACATCGTGGGTGCCGTGGTCGGCGTGCAGCCGTTCGGCGGCGAAGGCCTGTCGGGCACTGGCCCGAAAGCCGGCGGCCCGTTGTATCTGTACCGCCTGCTGTCGACTCGTCCTACCGACGCGATCGAGCAATCCTTCGTACGTGGCGACGCATTGACTGCACCCGACGTACGCCTGCGCGACGCCATGAGCCAACCGCTGACCGCCCTGAAAACCTGGGCCGACAGCCATAAGTTCAGTGAGCTGAGCGCGCTGTGCACGCAATTCGCGGCGCAGTCGCAAAGCGGTGTCACACGGCAACTGGCCGGCCCGACCGGTGAGCGCAACAGCTACGCAATCCTGCCGCGTGAACACGTGCTGTGCCTGGCTGAAGTGGAAGGTGATCTGCTGACCCAACTGGCGGCAGTGCTGGCCGTCGGCGGTTCGGCGGTATGGCCGGAAACCGAGCTGACCAAGGCCCTGTTCCCACGCCTGCCGCGAGACATTCAGGCGAAGATCAAGCGCGTGGCCGACTGGACCAAGGACGACGTAGTGTTCGACGCCGTCCTGCACCACGGTGATTCCGACCAACTGCGTGCGGTGTGCCAGCAAGTGGCGCAGCGCGGTGGGGCGATTGTTGGGGTGCATGGTATGTCTCAGGGTGAGACGGCCATTGCCTTGGAGCGATTGGTGATCGAGCGGGCGTTGAGCGTCAACACCGCAGCGGCAGGCGGTAACGCCAGCCTGATGACTATCGGTTAAAACCTGTGGGAGGGGGCTTGCTCCCGATAGCGGAGTGTCAGTCAGCACATTGGACACTGACACACTGCTATCGGGAGCAAGCCCCCTCCCACATTGACTGCATTTCAATTCCCTGCCTGCGTTTTGCCCTTCCATCACCCAGATCAATCTTGCTATCCAGCCTCTATTCACGCGCTTAGACTCAGGCCAATTCCTTCAAAGGTAGTCCGCCATGTCCGAGACGCTGCTCAGTTCCCGCAATCTGGCTTTCGAGCTGTACGAAGTCCTCGATGCCGAGGGCCTGACCCAGCGTGAGCGGTTTGCCGAACACAACCGCGAAACCTTCGACGCTGCGATCAGCACGGCGCGCAGCATCGCCGAAAAGTACTTCGCCCCCCACAACCGCAAGAACGACGAAAACGAACCGCGTTATGAGAACGGCCAAGCGATCCTGATCCCGGAAGTCAAACCCGCCGTAGACGCCTTCCTGGAGGCCGGTTTCCTCAACGCAGCCCGCAGTTTCGAAGCAGGCGGCATGCAACTGCCGACCTTGCTGTCCCAAGCCTGCTTCGCCCACTTTCAAGCGGCCAACGCCGCATCGACCTCCTACCCGTTCCTGACCATGGGCGCCGCCAATCTGATCGAAAGCTTCGGCACCGAGGAGCAGAAACAGCGCTTCCTGCAACCGATGATCGAAGGGCGCTTCTTTGGCACCATGGCCCTGACCGAGCCCCATGCCGGCTCCTCGCTGTCAGATATTCGTACCCGCGCAGAACCGGCGGCTGACGGCAGTTATCGCCTCAAAGGCAACAAGATCTTCATCTCCGGTGGCGACCACTCGCTGTCGGAAAACATCGTGCATATGGTGCTGGCCAAATTGCCGGACGCACCCGCGGGCGTGAAGGGTATTTCGCTGTTTATCGTGCCCAAGTTCCTGGTCAACGATGACGGCAGCCTGGGCGAACGCAACGATGTATTGCTAGCCGGGCTGTTTCACAAGATGGGCTGGCGCGGTACCACGTCCACGGCGCTCAACTTCGGCGATAACGGCAACTGCGTCGGCTACTTGGTGGGCAAACCGCACCAGGGCCTGAGCTGCATGTTCCAGATGATGAATGAAGCACGCATTGGCGTGGGCATGGGCGCGGTGATGCTCGGTTACGCCGGCTACCTCTACTCGCTGGACTACGCCCGCGAACGGCCCCAGGGTCGCCTGCCCGATAGCAAAGACCCAGGCACCGCACCAGTGGCGATCATTCAGCACGCCGACATCAAGCGCATGTTGCTGACCCAGAAAGCCTATGTGGAAGGCGCCTTTGACCTGGGCCTTTACGCAGCCCGACTGTTTGACGACACCACCACCCTGGCAACCGACACTGAGCGCAAGCACGCCCACGAACTGCTGGACCTGCTCACCCCCATCGTCAAATCCTGGCCGTCGGAGTTTTGCCTCAAGGCCAATGAACTGGCGATCCAGATTCTCGGCGGCCACGGCTACACCCGCGAATACCCGGTGGAGCAGTACTACCGCGACAACCGCTTGAACCCGATCCATGAAGGCACCCACGGCATCCAGTCCCTGGACTTGCTTGGGCGCAAATTGGCGCAGAACGGCGGCGCCGGCTTGAAGCAATTGATTCGCCTGATCGCCGAGACCGGGGCCCGTGCGCAGAAGTACCCGTCACTTACGGCACTGCGAGAGCCGCTGGAGCAACTGGTCAATCGACTGCAAAGCGTCACGATTGGCCTGCTGACCGATCTCGCCCAGGGCAAGGTCAACAGCAGCCTGGCGAACTCGGCGCTGTACTTGAAAGTATTCGGGCATACGGTGATCGGCTGGCGCTGGCTGGAACAGGCGATCCGCGCTGAAGAAGGGCTGGCCAAGGGTGAGGCGGCCGATGCGGCCTTCTACAAGGGCAAGCTCCAGGCCGCCCGGTACTTCCTGACCTGGGAAGTACCGAGCTGCCATCACGAACTGGCAATTCTGGAGGCACGCGACGATACGTGCCTGGGGATGCAGGATGAGTGGTTCTAAGGCTGGATCGCCTTGGCAATCACCTCGACCGTGGCGCTGACTTGCTCTTGGTAACGGTCGAGTTCCTGCTGGTGAGCCTGTTGCATTTCGATCTGCTCGGCGCACAGGTTCAGCGCGGCCAGTACCAATAATTTGTCACCGATCAGGGTCGGGTACTTTTTCTTGGTAACCGCCAGGGAAGCCTTGAGCATGGTCACGGCATGCATCAGGGTCTGATCTTCGCCGGCCGGTGCCTTGATCGAGTAATCCTCTCCGAGAATCGAAACGACCTTTATCCCCTCATTCATGCGCTGACAGGCCCTGCACTCACACGCTCAACCAGGGCCTGGATGCGGGCGGCGGTGGCGCCGTGCTTTTCTTCCTGCTCCATCAGGTTCAGTTGCAGGCTGTCGTTTTCATCCTTGGCGCGAGCCAGTTCGGCCTTGAGGGATTCGTTGCTGCCCAGCAGCTCTTGATTCTGCTGTACCAGGTCGCTGACCAGTTGTTCCAATTGGCTGAGAGATGCTTCTAACATTTTGATTTCCCGGGCTTTTAAAAGGGCGGTGACGATAAAGAAAATTCACCTCGGATGCCAGGGATATCCCCGGCGTGCAGCCCGATTTATCGGGGCCGGGCCGCACTTTCGAGCCTTAGTGACTGCAATTACCCGATCTGGTTCCTCCAATGCCCCCAACCCTTCGTCAGATGCGACAAAAGCGCGCAGCCCCTTAAGACTTTAGTCGCAGGGCCGATAACGCAGGCACACCTCGTCTCATGGCCGCACGGATCGCGCTTCCCCCCAGGATTCCAGCATGTCTCTTCGTAATATGAATATCGCCCCGAGGGCCTTCCTCGGCTTCGCGTTTATTGGCGCCCTGATGTTGTTGCTGGGTGTGTTCGCCCTGAACCAGATGAGCAAGATTCGCGCAGCCACCGAAGACATCACCTCAGCCAGCGTGCCAAGCATTCGTGCCCTCGACGAATTCACCCAACTGACCCTGCGCCTGCGCGTGCTGTCGTATCGCTTGCTGACCAACCGCGAGCCGGATGTACAGCAAAAGACTTTGGAAGCCTTCGAGTTGCGCAATCAGCAGATTCGCACGGCCCAGGGCATCTACGAAAAATTGATCACCAGCACTCAAGAGCGCAACGCCTACGACGAATACGTGCGCCTGCTGGGCCAGTACCACCAGATTGAAGAGCGCATGAAGAGCCTGTCACGCGCCAATCAGGTCGACGAGCTGCGCAACTTGCTGAACACCGAGTTGCTGAGCAACTCCGAGCAAGTCAACGCCGTATTGACCCGCTTGCTGGATATCAATAACGACGACGCCAACGCCACCAACCAGCAAGCCAAAGACCAATACGACATGGCCTTCGACCTGGTGGTGGGCCTGCTGGTGGTTGCCACGGCGCTGACCGTGTTGTTCGCCTGGTTGCTGACCCGCAGCATCACCCTGCCCATCGCCCGTGCCCTTGAAGCCGCCGAAGAAGTGGCCGAAGGTAACCTGACGCGCCCGATCACCGTAGACGGCAACGACGAAGCCGGCCGCCTGCTCGCCGCCATGGCCAAGATGCAAAACAAACTGCGCGATACCCTGCAACGCATCGCCGGCTCCGCCACTCAGTTGGCGTCTGCCGCCGAAGAGCTGAACGCCGTCACCGACGAAAGCGCCCGTGGACTGACCCAGCAAAACAACGAAATCGAACAAGCCGCCACCGCCGTCAACGAGATGACCAGCGCCGTTGAAGAAGTCGCACGCAACGCCGTGAGCACTTCCGAAGCTTCGCGCAACGCCACCACCTCTGCCGGTGATGGTCGGGACCTGGTGCAGGAAACCGTCAGCGCCATCGAACGCATGAGCGCTGACGTGCAGGCCACCGCCTCCCTGATTGGCGACCTGGCCAATGAATCGCGGGATATCGGCAAAGTGCTGGACGTGATTCGCGGCCTGGCCGACCAGACCAACCTGCTGGCCCTGAACGCGGCGATTGAAGCCGCACGCGCCGGGGAAGCCGGACGTGGTTTCGCCGTAGTGGCCGACGAGGTGCGAGCGCTGGCCCATCGCACGCAACAATCCACCAGCGAGATCGAGCGCATGATCGGCAGTATCCAGACGGGTACTGAGCACGCAGTGGATTCGATGCGAAACAGCACCGAGCGGGCCGAATCGACGCTGAACATCGCCAAGGGCGCGGGCATGTCGCTGGATACCATCAACACCGCAATTGTCGAGATCAACGAGCGCAACCTGGTGATCGCCAGCGCGGCGGAAGAACAGGCCCAGGTGGCGCGGGAAGTGGACCGTAATCTGGTGAATATTCGCGACCTGTCAGTGCAATCCGCTACGGGCGCCGGCCAGACCAGCGCCGCGAGCAGCGAATTGTCGCGCCTGGCAGTGGATCTGAATGGGATGGTAGGCCGCTTCCGCCTCTAACTGACGGCACTTGAAAATGTGGGAGGGGGCTTGCTCCCGATTGCGGTATATCAGTCAACTTATCTGTGGCTGACCCACCGCTATCGGGGGCAAGCCCCCTCCCACATTTGCTTCTGCAAAAATTCAGAAAAAGCTTTTTGACAGCGCAGCAATTCAACAGGTTAGAATCGCTGGCACGCAGACTGCATGGTCAGTTTGCGCCCCGTCTTCCCTGCTCTGGAGTACTGCCTTTGAATGCGACGACCATCAACAGCCTGTTCTTGATCGGCGCGTTGCTGGTAAGTGCGAGCATTCTGGTGAGTTCCCTTTCGTCCCGCCTGGGCATCCCGATCCTGGTGATCATCCTGGCCGTGGGCATGACCGCCGGTGTCGATGGCGGCGGCATCATTTTCGATAACTACCCGACTGCCTACCTGGTGGGCAACCTCGCCCTGGCCGTGATCCTGCTCGACGGCGGCTTGCGCACACGGGTGGCGAGTTTCCGCGTGGCGCTGTGGCCGGCCTTGTCCCTGGCCACGGTGGGGGTGTTGATTACCACCGGCCTCACCGGCATGGCGGCGGCCTGGCTGTTCGACCTCAATATCATCCAGGGCTTGCTGATCGGCGCCATCGTCGGCTCCACGGACGCTGCAGCGGTGTTCTCGCTGCTGGGCGGCAAGGGCCTCAACGAACGGGTCAGCGCCAGCCTGGAAATCGAATCCGGCAGCAACGACCCGATGGCGGTGTTCCTCACCGTCACCCTGATCGACATGCTCGCCAGCGGCCAGACCGGCCTGCACTGGAGCCTGTTGACTCATCTGATTCGCGAATTCGGCATCGGTGGCCTGGTGGGCCTGGGCGGCGGCTGGCTGATGCTGCAGCTGGTCAACCGCATCAACCTGGCCAACGGCCTGTACCCGATTCTGGTAATCGCCGGCGGCCTGTTCGTTTTCGCCCTGACCAACGCCCTGCACGGCAGCGGCTTCCTGGCCGTGTACCTGTGCGGCCTGGTGATTGGCAACCGCCCGGTGCGCAGCCGCCATGGCATTTTGCATATGCTCGATGGCATGGCCTGGCTGGCGCAGATCGGCATGTTCCTGGTGCTGGGCCTGTTGGTCACGCCCCATGACCTGCTGCCCATCGCCCTGCCCGCACTGGGCCTGGCGCTGTGGATGATCCTGTTTGCGCGGCCTCTTTCGGTGATGGTTGGCCTGCTGCCGTTCAAGGCATTCCACGGTCGCGAAAAGGCCTTTATCGCCTGGGTCGGCCTGCGCGGCGCGGTGCCGATCATCCTCGCGGTGTTCCCGCTGATGGCCGGCCTGCCCCATGCGCAGCTGTACTTCAACCTGGCGTTCTTTATCGTGCTGGTGTCGCTGCTGGTGCAGGGCACAAGCCTGCCGTGGGTGGCCAAGTTGCTCAAAGTCACCGTACCACCGGACCCGGCACCGATTTCCCGCGCAGCCCTGGAAGTGCACGTCACCAGCGAGTGGGAGCTGTTCGTCTACCGCCTCGGCGCCGAGAAATGGTGCATCGGCGCGGCCCTGCGCGAGCTGAAAATGCCCGAAGGCACGCGCATCGCTGCACTGTTTCGCGGCCAGCAACTGCTCCATCCGTCGGGTAGTACCGTGCTGGAAGTCGATGATTTGCTCTGTGTGATCGGCCATGAACACAACCTGCCGGCCCTGGGCAAACTGTTCAGCCAGGCACCGCAACGGGGCCTCGATTTGCGCTTCTTCGGCGACTTCGTGCTCGAAGGCGACGCCCAGCTGGGCGCGGTTTCGGCCTTGTACGGGCTCAAGCTCGAGGGTATCGACCCGGACATGCCGCTGAGTCGCTTCATCACCCAGAAGGTCGGCGGTGCACCGGTGGTGGGCGACCAGGTGGAATGGAACAACACCATCTGGACTGTCGCGGTCATGGACGGGAACAAGATTGGCAAAGTCGGCGTCAGATTCCCCGAAGGAAGTCGCCCGGGCCCCGGACTCTTCCTCTAAACTGCGGGGCAACAACGCCCCGATTCTTCACCTTGCAAGACCGGTCTCTATGCCAACCCTGCGCACTTTTATCGCCACTGCCCTGCTGGGCCTGACCCTTTGCGTCGGCGCCGTTCACGCTGCCGACCCGCCCAGCGCCGACGCCATCCAGCAAACCCTGGATAAACTGCCCGACCGCAAGCTGCCCGACGCTGACATGAAGGCGTTGCAGGGCATCCTGCAGCAGACCCTGACGTACCTGGCGAACCAGCAGGATTACGAGCAGCGCCTGGCCGATCTCAAGCGCCAGCTGGAAGAGGCCCCACGCCAGACCGCCGACAACCAGCGCGAGCTGGCCCGGCTCAAGGCCACCAAAATCATCCCCGTAGCCCAACGCTACGCCTCGCTGCCCGTGCCGCAGCTTGAGCAATTGCTGGTGCAACGCAGCACCCAGCAAGGCGACCTGCAAAAAGAGCTGGCCGACGCCAACAGCTTGACCATCGCCGCCCAGACCCGCCCCGAGCGCGCCCAAACCGAAATCAGCAGCAGCCAGACGCGCATCCAGCAGATCAATGCCACGCTCAAGCTGGGCAAAGACAACGGCAAAGCCCTCAGCGGCGACCAGCGCAACCAGCTGAACGCTGAACTGGCGGCCCTGAATGCGCTCATCCCCCTGCGCCGCCAGGAGTTGGCCGGCAACAGCCAGTTGCAAGACCTGGGCAACAGCCAGCACGACCTGATCCAGGAAAAAACCGCGCGCCTGGAGCAGGAAATCCAGGACCTGCAAACCCTGATCAACCAGAAACGCCTGGCCCAGTCCCAGCAGACGGTGACGCAACAGTCCATCGAAGCCCAGAAAGCCGGGGGCAGCAGCATCCTTGCCAAGGAAAGCGCCGACAACCTGAAGCTGTCCGACTACCTGCTCAAGAGCACTGACCGTCTCAATGACCTGACCCAGAAGAACCTGCAGACCAAGCAGCAACTGGACACGGTCAACCAGAGCGATTCGGCCCTGGACGAGCAGATCAACGTGCTCAAGGGCAGCCTGCTGCTTTCCAAGATTCTGTATAAGCAAAAACAGGCCCTGCCGCGCCTTACCGTCGACCGCGACCTGGCCGACGATATCGCCAACATTCGCCTGTACCAGTTCGAGGTCAACCAGCAGCGTGAGCTGATCAGTTCCCCCAGCGCCTATGTGGATAACCTGCTGGCCAACCAGCCACCGGACGAAGTCACGCCGCAACTGCGTCGCACCTTGCTGGAACTGGCGATCACCCGCAGCGACCTGCTGGAGCGCCTGAGCCGCGAGCTGAGTGCGCTACTGAACGAATCGATCACCCTGCAACTGAACCAGAAGCAACTGTTGAGCACCGCCACTACACTGCGCGCGACGCTTGATGAGCAGATGTTCTGGATCCCGAGCAACAAGCCGCTGGACACCGAATGGCTGGAAACCGTGCCGGCGCACCTGAGCAAGCAAGTCGCCACCCTGCCCTGGGCGTCCAGTGTCAGCGAACTGTATGACGGCCTGACCCAGCGCCCGTTGCTGTTCCTGCCGCTGCTGCTGTTGCTCGGCGCGCTGTTGTGGCGGCGCAAGGCGTTGTATCAGCGCCTGAACAAGGTCCACCTGGACATCGGTCACTTCAAGCGCGACAGCCAGTGGCATACGCCGCAGGCGATCCTGATCAATATCCTGCTGGCAATGCCGGTGTCACTGGGCCTGGCGCTGTGCGGCTATGCCTTGCAGATCGACGCCCGCGGGCAAAACGCCAACCTGGGCTCGGCCCTGCTGCAGATCGCCCAGGCGTGGCTGGTGTTCTACACCGCCTACCGCATCCTTGCGCCGGGCGGCGTGGCCGAACTGCACTTTCGCTGGGAGAAACCTCAGGTCCAGTTCCTCCAGGGCTGGATACGCAAGCTCGGGCTGGTGGTACTGGCCCTGGTGGCGGTGGTGGCGATTGCCGAACACCAACCGGCGGCACTGGCCGAAGACGTGCTGGGCATTGCCGTGGTGCTCACCTGCTATGGCTTGATGGCGTGGCTGCTGAGTCGCCTGCTGCTCAACAGCCCCACCCATGAAAAGGCCTCGCTGTTTCGCAAGGCCATCGGGCTGGTGTTCACCGCCCTGCCGATCGCGCTGTTCATCGCCGTGTGCTTTGGCTACTACTACACCGCCCTGAAACTCAGCGACCGGCTGATCAACACCCTGTACCTGCTGATGTTCTGGCTGGTGATCGAAGCCACCTTCGTGCGCGGCCTCGGCGTGGCCGCCCGGCGCCTGGCCTATGCCCGCGCCCTGGCCAAACGCCAGGCCGCCAAGGAAGCCGGTGATGGCGAAACGGTGATCGAGGAGCCGACCCTGGACATCGAACAGGTCAACGAACAGTCCATGCGCCTGATCCGCCTGGCCTTGCTCGGCGGCTTTATCGCGGCGCTGTACTGGGTGTGGTCGGACCTGATCTCGGTGTTTTCGTACCTGGATAACGTCACCCTGTACGAATACACCAGCGGTACGGGTACCAATATCAGCATGGTACCCATCAGTATCGGCGACCTGCTCGGCGCGTCGATCATCATCGGCATCACCTTCGCCCTGGCGCGCAACCTGCCCGGCCTGCTGGAAGTGCTGGTGCTGTCCAAGCTGGACCTGGCCCAAGGCAGCGCCTATGCCACCACCACCTTGCTGTCCTACATCATTGCCGGCGTAGGGTTTGTCACCACCCTGTCCACCCTCGGCGTGAGCTGGGACAAGCTGCAATGGCTGGTTGCGGCGCTGTCGGTGGGCCTGGGCTTCGGTATGCAGGAGATCTTCGCCAACTTCATCTCCGGTATCATGATCCTGTTCGAACGCCCGGTGCGCATTGGCGATACCATCACCATCGGCAACCTGTCGGGTACGGTGAGCAAGATCCGCATTCGCGCCACCACCATCACCGACTTCGACAACAAGGACATCATCGTCCCGAACAAGACTTTCATTACCGGGCAACTGATCAACTGGTCGCTGACCGACACCATCACTCGCGTGACCCTCAAACTCGGCGTGGACTACGGCTCCGATCTGGATCTGGTGAAGGAATTGTTACTCAAAGCCGCACGGGAAAACCCGCGGGTACTGAAAGAACCCGAACCCCATGTGTACTTCCTCAACTTCGGCGAAAGCACCCTGGACCACGAGCTGCGCATGCATGTGCGCGACCTCGGCGACCGCAACCCGGTGCTCGACGAGGTCAACCGCTTTATCAACCGTGAGTTCAAGAAACAGCACATCAACATCTCGTTCAGGCAGATGGAGATCTACCTGAAAAACCTCCACGGCCAGGAATACAAACTGGTGCCGGCCGAGGATGAGCGCAAGTCCATCGTCGAGCCCGTCGACAAGCCCGACGCACCAGAGCCACCCGCCGGCAAAGTGGTGGATGCGCCGGAGCCGCCACCGAGCAAACTCGACTAAACGCCCTGTCCCCAGCAGAATGCTCGGACATTCTGCTGGAGATGGCCGGTGAAAGCCCTCGACGAACTGACCTTCGACAACCGCTTCGCACGCCTGGGCGACGCGTTCTCGACCCACGTATTGCCAGAGCCCCTGGACGAACCGCGCCTGGTCGTGGCAAGCAAGGCCGCCATGACGCTGCTCGACCTCGACCCGGCCGTGGCTGAAACGCCCGTGTTTGCCGAACTGTTTGGCGGCCACAAGCTGTGGGCCGAAGCCGAACCAAGGGCGATGGTCTATTCGGGGCATCAGTTTGGCGGCTACACCCCGCAATTGGGCGATGGCCGCGGGTTGTTGCTGGGCGAGGTCTACAACGAGGCCGGCGAACATTGGGATTTGCACCTCAAGGGCGCGGGGATGACGCCTTACTCGCGCATGGGCGACGGGCGTGCGGTGTTGCGCTCTTCGATCCGGGAATTCCTTGCCTCTGAAGCCCTGCATGCGCTGGGCATCCCCAGCAGCCGCGCTCTATGCGTGATCGGCTCCAGCACCCCGGTCTGGCGTGAGAAACAGGAACGTGGCGCCATGGTGTTGCGCCTGGCCCATAGCCATATCCGCTTCGGGCATTTCGAATACTTCTACTACACCAAGAAGCCCGAACAGCAGGCCGAGTTGGCCGAACACGTGCTGAACCTGCATTACCCCGAGTGCCGCGAGCAGCCTGAGCCGTACCTGGCGATGTTCCGCGAGATCGTCGAGCGCAATGCCGAGATGATCGCCAAGTGGCAGGCCTATGGCTTTTGCCACGGGGTGATGAACACCGACAACATGTCGATTCTGGGCATCACCTTCGACTTCGGGCCCTTCGCGTTTCTCGATGATTTTGACGCGCACTTCATCTGCAACCACTCCGACCATGAAGGGCGCTACTCCTTCAGCAACCAGGTGCCTATCGGGCAGTGGAACCTCAGCGCCTTGGCCCAGGCGCTTACGCCGTTCATCAGCGTTGATGCCTTGAAGGAGGCACTTGGCCTGTACCTGCCGTTCTACCAGGCCCACTACCTGGACCTGATGCGCCGCCGGCTGGGGCTCACGAGCGCTGAAGAGGATGACCAGAAACTGGTGGAAGACTTGCTCAAGCTGATGCAGAACAGCGGCGTGGACTACACACTGTTCTTCCGACGCCTGGGCGATGAATCCGCGGCGCTGGCCGTGACGCGGCTACGTGACGACTTTGTCGACCTGGCCGGGTTTGATACCTGGGCCGAGCGGTACAAGGCCCGCGTTGCGCGGGACGGGGATTTCACCCAGGAACAGCGCCGTGAGCGGATGCATGCGGTGAACCCGCTCTACATCCTGCGTAACTACCTGGCCCAAAACGCCATCGCCGCCGCCGAATCAGGCGACTACAGCGAAGTGCGACGGCTGCATGAAGTGCTAACCAGGCCGTTTGAAGAGCAAGCGGGGATGGAGCAGTACGCGCAACGGCCGCCGGATTGGGGTAAGCATTTGGAGATTAGTTGTTCGTCGTAAGTCCTGAAACCCATAGCCACCCCCAAGGAGCCCCCGATGTCCGAATCTCTTGTCATCCCCTGCCCACATTGCAACGGCCTCAACCGCATCCCCGGCGAACGCCTGGGTGATGCGCCCAAGTGCGGGCGTTGCAAGCAGTCGGTGTTGCTGAGCAAACCCTTTGATTTGAAACAGGGCGACTATGCCAGCCAGATCAAGGGCGACCTGCCGCTCCTGGTCGATGTGTGGGCCGAATGGTGCGGGCCGTGCAAGTCGTTTGCGCCGGTATTCGAGCAGGCCGCCGGGCAGCTTGAAGGCAAGTGCCGGCTGGCGAAGCTGGACAGTGAGGCTAATCAGCAGCTGTCGGCGCAGTTGGGGATTCGTTCTATTCCCAGTTTGATTCTGTTCAAGAACGGTCGCGAAGTGGCGCGCCAGAGCGGGGCGTTTCCGTTGCCGCAGCTGATGAGCTGGTTGCGTAGCCAGGGCGTATAAACATCCCCCGCCATCAACTCGGTCAATGTGGGAGCTGGCTTGCCTGCGATGCAGGCGACTCGGTCTGCCTGGTACACCGAGGCGATGCTATCGCAGGCAAGCCAGCTCCCACATTGAATGCATTTCAGCTTTAGGTCAGGGGGGCTTCGCGGTCCATCATCTGGCCGACCAGCATGACGCCCAGTTCGCTTAATTGGTGAATCGCCAGAGCCACATCGCGATGTTCGCCTGTGAGGTCGTTGGACAAGTTGAGTAATAGCGTGCGCACGGAGGAGAAGATTTCGTAGCTGTTGAGCACGAGGGCTTCGGTGGGGAGGTTGGGTGAAACATTGAAAAGACGGATAGACATGCATTTGTTCCCTGATAGGGCCACTACCGTTTCGCTACTAAACGAAGGGTGGCAGCTGTACGCAGGTTAGTAGACCGGGGAACAAAGCAAAGACCGGCGCACCCGAAGGTGCCCTGCGCACAGCCACCATCAGATAGGCGATAACGCCATGCTTTTGGAGCAGGTGCACATGCTTTGGTCGGTCGGGCTACTAAACCCGATCACTGAACATTCAGCGACCGGCAAACCTTAGAGACGCCCATCCAGACGCACAAGCCGGCGGATTCTGGCGTAGCTGTAGGCAAGGTTACAAGGCACAAGCCCAATTGCCAGACCCTTCCTACAGACCCTGTGGGACAAATCCAACCCACCTGCCGAAATGCAATCCAAACTGTGGGAGCTGGCTTGCCTGCGATGCAGGCGACTCGGTCTGCCTGGTACACCGAGGTGATGCCATCGCAGGCAAGCCAGCTCCCACAGTGTTCTGCGCTGCCTGTGGGGTCAGGCATTTTCCAGCAGATTATGCAGCTCCACAAACTGCTGCGTCAGTTTATGCCGTGGGTCGAGGTGGATCAGCGGCTTGCTCTCCTGGTGCGACTCGCGCATTCGCACAGAGCTGGCCAGGTACACCGGCAGCACCGGCAGCCCTTCGGCAATCAGTTCATCCAGAATCTGCTGCGGCAGGCTGGCCCGGGCCTGAAACTGGTTGACCACGATACCTTCCACTTCCAGGCCTTCATTATGGTCTTCCTTCAGTTCTTCGATTTCCGCCAGCAGGCCATACAGGGCCTGGCGCGAAAAGCTGTCGCAATCGAAGGGGATCAGCACACGATCAGCCGCAATCAGCGCAGAAACCGCATAGAAGTTCAACGCGGGTGGAGTATCGAGGTAAATCCGGTCGTAATCCTCGCTCAACTCATCCAGCAGCTTTCGCAGCTTGTTGATCTTGTGCTTGGCTTCGAGCTTGGGCTGCAGGTCTGCCAGCTCGGCGGTGGCGGTGATGACGTGCAGGTTGTCGAACGGCGTTTCGTAGATATCAACCTTGTTCTTCTTCGAAAACGGCCCGGAAGACAACGTTTGCTTGAAAAAATCCGCGATCCCCATGGGGATGTCTTCGCCCGTCAACCCGGTGAGGTACTGGGTCGAGTTGGCTTGCGCATCGAGGTCCACCAACAGGGTTCGATAACCTTCGCTGGCGCTGACCGCCGCCAGGTTGCAGGCGATGCTGGACTTGCCCACGCCGCCTTTTTGATTGAACACCACGCGCCGCATGGAAAAACCTCCGTGTATCAATGAATGACCGAGTGTAGAGCGCAAAAGCGCCAGTTAGCTACCTCGTTCATCCATACGCTGTGCCTGGCTCACAAATGAATGGGAAATCTCCGACGACCCAGCCTGGCCTGTGATCGCCGACAATCTGTAAATTCTTCCAACTTATTTGTGATCAATAGTGAACAAATTTTCACCACTATTTGCTAGAACCCCGCGGCACCGGGATAATGCGCGCCATTCGGCTATTGCTCTCTGTCCCGGAATCCGGGGCCATTGGCCGCACATGGAAGCCCGCAGGGGCGGGATAACTTCTCAGTGATCAACTTCAACATCGCCCAATGGCGCGCCTGGGCTCCTGGCCTTGAGAGTGCGCACGACTGGCACGCCTGGTGCCGGGACCCGGTGTTGCTGCCCGTCAGCGAAGCCTGCCCGGATGTGTCATTTCTGCCAGCTATGCAGCGCCGCCGCTTGAGCCGGCTGGCGCGCATGGCATTCAGCGTCGGCTGGCCGCTGGCCGAGGGCCTTGCAGAGCTGCCGCTGGTGTTCATTTCCCGCCACGGCGAAACCCCGCGCACCCTGGATATCCTCAGTGATCTGGCCAACGAGCAGCCGCTGTCGCCCACCCAGTTCAGCCTGTCGGTGCACAACGCGGTGATCGGTCTGTGGTCGATCCTGCGCAATGAAACCGCCGAGATGACTGCCATCGCCGCCGTTGGCGATGGCCTGGAGCACGGCCTCCTCGAAGCCGCCGCACTGCTCAACGAAGGCGCCCCGGCGGTGCTGCTGGTGATCACTGAAGAACAGCCGCCCGAAGCCTACGCCGGCTGGATCCATGACGTACCGTTCCCCTATGCCCTCGGCCTGTTGCTCACACCGGGCGACGAGTGGCAGCTGGAACTTACCACCGGCACTGTCCAACCCTCCACCATCGCCCAGTGGCCCCACGCCCTGAACCTGCTGCGCACCCTGCTGACCGAACAGGGCGCCTGCCAACATGCCTGGAAGAACCGAGTATGGAACTGGCAACGCAAGCCCTGACCGACAAGCCTCGGGACGCCTATTACTGGCGCCTGCTCGCTACCGCCGCGAGCTTTTTCCTGTTCGGCGTGGGCGGGTTGTGCCTGCGTTTGCTGGTGTTTCCATTGCTCAGTTGCTTGCCGGGCAGTGCCGAACAGCACCAGCGCCGTGCACGTCACACCATCAGCCGGCTGTTCTGGTTCTTTGTGCGGTTGATGCAGCGTGTCGGCGTGCTGACCTACAGCGTGGAAGGCGCCGAGAAGCTCGGGCGCCCAGGGCAGATGATCGTTGCCAACCACCCGTCGCTGATCGATGTGGTGTTCCTGATCGGCCTGATGCGCCAGACCAACTGCGTGGTCAAGCAGAGCCTGTTCCAGAACCCCTTCACCCGCGGGCCGGTGCGTGATGCCGGCTACATCAGCAACGACGGCAGCGCCGATATGCTCGATGCGGCTGCCGATGCCCTGCGCGCCGGCCAGACCCTGATCATCTTTCCCGAAGGCACCCGCACCACACCCGGCGCGGCCCCCGCCTTTCATCGCGGCGGCGCGGCCATTGCCCTGCGGGGTGCGACAATCATCACCCCGGTGGTGATCAAGGTCAGCCCCACCACCCTGACCAAGGCCGAACCCTGGTATCGCATCCCCAAACGTCGATTTCACTTCAGTTTGCGCGTGGGGGCCGATATAGAGCCACAAGCGTTTGCCGCGCTCGGCGCCGCGCCCCAGGCTTCACGCAAGCTCAACGATTACCTGCATCACTATTTCATTAAGGAGCTCGCCGAAGATGAGCGACCAAAAAAGCCTTGAGCACGAGATAAAAGAGCTGATCATCGAGGCCCTGGGCCTGGAAGACATCAGCGCCGACGACATTGGCAGCGAACAGACTCTGTTTGGCGAAGGCCTGGGCCTGGACTCGGTCGATGCCCTGGAATTGGGCCTGGCGATCCAGAAAACCTACGGCATCAAGATCGATGCCGACGCCAAGGACACCCGCAATCATTTCACCAACGTGGCCAGCCTTGCGGCGTTCGTCACGGCCCGACAGGCAGCTTGAGACCGTACCATGCAAACTCGTGACGATATTTTCAACACCCTGCGCGATGCCTTGGTGGAACTGTTTGAACTGCCCCCGGAGCGCGTCACCCTCGACGCCAACCTGTATCAAGACCTGGAAATCGACAGCATCGACGCCGTGGACCTGATCGACCACATCAAGCGCCAGACCGGTAAGAAGATCGCCGCCGAAGAATTCAAGGCGGTGCGCACCGTGAACGACGTGGTTGAGGCGGTATACCGTCTGGTCCAGCCCGCCGCATGAGCCGGCTGATCGGCCTTGGCCTGTTGTTGGCGGGGCTGCTGTACCCCTTTGCGGTGTATTACGGCACCGAGCATTTTGCACCGTGGCAATTCGGCCTGTTGCTGGGCAGCCTGTGGCTGTTGCGCGCCCTGACCGCTGGGCGGCGCCCGGGCAGCCGCTGGATGGCGGTGACGGTGATCGTGTTCTGCGTGCTGCTGGCCTGGTTCGATAACCCGCAGTGGCTGCGTTGGTACCCCAGCCTGGTCAGCGCGTTCATGTTGGCGCTGTTCGGCCTGAGCCTGAAATACGGCCCGCCGATGGTCGAGCGCCTGGCACGCATGACTGACCCGCAACTGCCGCCGAAGGCAATCGTGTATACCCGCCAGGTCACCGTGGTGTGGAGTGCATTTTTTCTGTGTAACGGCTTGCTCGCCGCCGCGCTCACGCTGTGGGCGCCGCTGAGCTGGTGGACGTTGTACAACGGCTTGATCGCCTACGGGCTGATAGCGCTGTTGTTTGCCGTGGAATGGCTGGTACGACAAAGGGTTCGAGGCCGCGTATGAATGGGTTGAAACTTGAGCACTTGTTGCTTGAGCCGCTGCAACAGCGCTGGGTCACCACCGAGCCTGACATGAATCACGCCCAGCTGTGGGAAGCATCCCTGCGCCTGGCGGCCGGCCTGCAGGCGCGAGGCATCCAGCGCCTGGCCGTGTACCTGGAAGACGCGGGCGTCCTGGCGATTGCCTTGCTGGGCGCCTGGCGCGCCGGTGCCAGCGTACTGCTGCCGGCCGACCTGCAGCCCCAGACCCGCCATCGCTGGGATCCTGCCGTCGACGCCTGGTTGATCGAAGCCGCTGATCTCGAGGCGCTGTACCAGGCGCCACTGAGCCCTGCGGTTCTCGACCTGGACACCTGCCAACTGAGCCTGTGCACCTCCGGCTCCAGCGGCGAGCCCAAGCGCATCGACAAGTCCCTGCGCCAGTTGGCCAATGAAGTGGAGGCGCTGGAAGCCCTGTGGGGGGCGGACCTCAAAGACGCCTGCATCATCGGCAGCGTCGCCACCCAGCACATCTACGGCTTGCTGTTTCGCGTGCTGTGGCCGCTGTGCGCAGGTCGCACCTTTGTGCGCAAGCAACTGGCGTTCCCCGAAGACATGCAGCGCGCCAGCCGCGAGCACCCACAATTTGCCTGGGTCGCCAGCCCGGCGCTGCTCAAACGCATGGGCGACAACCTCGACTGGCCGGCACTGAGCCAGGTTGCGCGGGTGTTTTCCTCCGGTGGCGCGCTGCCCGTTGAAGCCGCCGGCAGTCTGTATGACCGCTTGCAGCAATGGCCGACGGAAATTCTCGGCAGCTCGGAAACCGGCGGCATCGCCTGGCGCCAGGGCGCGCAACCCTGGCAGCCGTTTGCCGATGTGCAACTGAGCCAGGATGCCGACGGCGCGCTGCGCATCGCATCAAAGTACCTGCCCGAAGGGCACATCGAACAGACCGCCGACGCTGCACGCATCCATGCCGATGGCCGCTTCGAATTGCTGGGCCGCCTGGACCGCATCGTCAAGCTGGAAGAAAAACGCATCTCCCTGCCGATGCTCGAACAGGCATTGATGACCCATCCCTGGGTCGCCGAAACCCGCTTGGGTGTAGTGCAGGAAAACCGCGCCTCCCTTGGCGCGCTGGTGGTGCTCAGCAGCGATGGCCTGCATGCCCTGCGCAACCAGGGCCGGCGCACGCTCACCCAAACCCTGCGCCAGCACCTGGGCCAACATTGCGAAGCCCTGGCCCTGCCCCGTCGCTGGCGGTTGCTGCGCCAATTGCCGCTCAACAGCCAGGGCAAGCTGCCCCAGGCCGATATCGAAGCACTTCTGCTGGCTCCCCGGCCAAAAGCCCCCGAAGTGCTGGAGCAGGTCGAAGCCGATGGCGAATGGACCGTGCAACTGAGCGTTCCGCCGGACCTGGCCTATTTCAGCGGACACTTCCCGGTAACGCCCGTGCTGCCGGGCGTGGTGCAAGTGGAATGGGCGTTCAACCTGGGCCAGCAACTGCTCGACTTGCCGAGCACCTTCGCCGGTATGGAAGTACTCAAGTTCCAGCAACTGGTGCGCCCGGGCGATCAGATTGAACTGCACCTGCGCTTTGACCGGGAACGCAGCAAGCTTTATTTCACCTACCGTAACGGCGTTACCGCCTGTTCCAGCGGTCGCATACAGTTGGTGACTGCGAATGCATAACCCCTGCGCCCTGATTCCGGTGTACAACCACGAAACTGCCGTACCCGCCGTGGTCCGCAGCCTGCTGGACAGCGGCCTGCCGTGCCTGCTGGTCGACGACGGCAGCAGCCCGGCCTGCGCAGCGGTGTTGGCGCAATTGGCCACCCTCGACAACGTCACCCTGTTGACCCTGCCCAGCAACCAGGGCAAGGGCGGCGCAGTGATGGCCGGCTTTCGCGAAGCGGCGCGCCAGGGCTACACCCACGCCCTGCAAGTGGACGCCGACGGCCAGCACGACCTGCGTGAAGTCGAGACCTTTATCGACACCTCGCGCCGGCACCCTGACGCCGTCATCTGCGGCTACCCCGAATACGACGACAGCGTGCCCAAAGGCCGTTTGTATGCGCGTTACCTGACCCACGTATGGGTGTGGATCAACACCCTGTCGTTGCAGATTCGCGACTCGATGTGCGGTTTTCGCGTGTACCCGCTGGCGCCAACCCTGGCCTTGATGGACTCGGCCTACATCGGCACGCACATGGATTTCGACTCGGACATCCTGGTGCGCCTGGCCTGGCGCAACCAACCGATGCGCTGGCTGCCGACCCAGGTGCACTACCCGGCCGACGGCCTGTCGCACTTTCGCTTGTTCCGCGACAACGTTCGCATCAGCGCCATGCACACGCGGCTGTTTTTCGGCATGTTGGTGCGTGCGCCGATGATCCTGTGGCGACGGTGGCAGGCATGAGCGACAGCACCAAGCACTGGGCCGACCGCGAGGAACGCGGCAGCTTCTGGCTGATGAAGCTCACGGCGCTCGCCGCAAAAGTCCTGGGTCGTCGCCTGTTGAGCCCTTTGCTCTACAGCATCGTTTTCTACTTCTTTCTGTTTGGCCGCACGGCGCGCCACAGCGCCTGGCAATATCAACAGCGCCTGGCCCAATGGAGCGGGCGCGATGAACTGCTGCCCAGCCACCGGAAAGTCTTCGGCCAGTTCATGGCCTTCGCCGATTCCCTGCTCGACAAGCTCGACGTATGGAACGGCAAGCTGGGCCTGGAACAGATCGAAATCAACGACCCGGCGCAATTGCGCGGGCAACTGCGTGGCGAGCGCGGGCAGATGCTGGTGGGCGCGCACCTGGGCAACCTGGAAGTGTGCCGTGCACTGGCGGAGATCGGTGAACAGGTCACCATGAACGTGTTGGTGCACACCAAGCACGCCGAGCGTTTCAACCGCCTGTTGGGTGAAGCCGGGGCCAGCCATTTGCGCCTGATCCAGGTCAGCGAGCTGGACCCGGCCACCATGCTGCTGCTCAGCCAGCGCCTGGACGACGGCGAATGGCTGGCGATTGCCGGTGACCGCATACCGTTGCACGGTGGGCGCACGGTGCGCGTGGATTTCCTCGGCCACCCGGCTGCGTTCCCCCAAGGCCCGTGGCTGCTGGCCGGGCTGCTCAAATGCCCGGTGAACCTGCTGATGTGCCTCAAACACCAAGGCCGCTATCGCCTGACCATCGAGCCTTTCGCACCGTTGATCGAATGGAAGCGCAGCACCCGCGAGCAGGTGATTGCCGAGTGGACCGCCCGCTACGCCGCACGCCTGGGCCAGTTCTGCCTGCAAGCGCCCCAACAATGGTTCAACTTTTACCCTTTCTGGAAGACCGATGACGACGCATCTTGAGCCGGTAACCTTTGGCGAACGCCCCTTGCGCATCGAAGACGTGCTGGCCCTGGCCAACCGTCAGGCGCCCACGCAATTGCAGGGTGATGCTGCCTATCGTCAGCGCATCGCCAAGGGCGCGCAGTTTCTCGACTCGCTGCTGGACAAGGAAGGCGTGATCTACGGCGTGACCACCGGCTACGGCGACTCCTGCGTGGTGGCGGTGCCGCTGGAACACGTCGAAGCCTTGCCGCGTCACCTGTACACCTTTCACGGTTGCGGCCTGGGCAAGCTGCTCGACGCCCAAGCCACCCGCGCCGTGTTGGCGGCGCGTTTGCAGTCGCTGTGCCATGGCGTGTCGGGCGTACGCGTGGAACTGCTGGAACGCCTGCACGCCTTCCTCGAACACGATGTGCTGCCACTGATCCCGGAAGAAGGCTCGGTGGGCGCCAGCGGTGATCTGACGCCGCTGTCCTACGTGGCAGCGACCTTGTCCGGCGAACGTGAAGTGCTGTTTCGTGGCGAACGCCGCCCGGCGGTCGACGTGCACCGCGAACTGGGCTGGGAGCCTTTGGTGCTGCGCCCCAAGGAAGCCCTGGCCTTGATGAACGGCACCGCCGTGATGACTGGCCTGGCCTGCCTGGCTTTCGCCCGCGCCGACTACCTGCTCCACCTGGCGACGCGCATCACCGCGCTCAATGTGGTGGCGCTGCAAGGCAACCCGGAACACTTCGACGAGCGCCTGTTCGCCGCCAAGCCTCACCCTGGGCAGATGCAAGTGGCCGCGTGGCTGCGCAATGACCTGGCGATCGATGCACCGACCGCGCCGCTGCATCGCTTGCAGGATCGCTACTCGCTGCGCTGCGCCCCCCATGTGCTCGGCGTGTTGGCCGACAGCCTGAGCTGGTTGCGCTCGTTCATCGAGATCGAACTCAACAGCGCCAACGACAATCCGATCATCGACGCTGAAGAAGAACGCGTACTGCACGGCGGGCACTTCTACGGCGGGCATATCGCCTTCGCCATGGACAGCCTCAAGACCCTGGTGGCCAACGTCGCCGACCTGCTCGACCGCCAGCTCGCGCTGCTGGTGGACGTGCGTTACAACCATGGCCTGCCAAGCAACCTCTCGGGCGCCCCCGCCGACCGCGCGATGATCAATCACGGTTTCAAGGCCGTGCAGATCGGCACCAGCGCCTGGACCGCCGAAGCATTGAAGAACACCATGCCGGCCAGTGTGTTCTCACGCTCCACCGAGTGCCACAACCAGGACAAGGTGAGCATGGGCACCATCGCTGCCCGCGATGCAATCCGCGTATTGGAGCTGACCGAACAAGTAGCCGCCGCCACCCTGCTCGCCGCCAACCAGGGCGTGTGGCTGCGCGCCCAAGCAGAAGATGCCCGAGCGCTGCCACCGGCACTGGCCGCAATGCACGCAGAATTGGCCCTGGACTTCCCGCCAGTCATCGAAGACCGTGCCCTGGAAGGCGAACTGCGCCTGTGCCTGCAACGCATCGCCGCGCAACACTGGAGGCTGCATGCGTAGCCCCGGCGTATTGCACTGCGACACGCAAATCCTCGTGCCGTTTTTCGATATCGACACCATGAACGTGGTGTGGCACGGGCACTACGTGAAGTACCTGGAAGTGGCGCGCTGTGCGCTGCTGGACAAGATCGGCCATAACTACACGGCGATGCTCGAGTCCGGCTACGCCTGGCCGGTGATCGACATGCAGCTACGCTATGTACGTGGCGCGACCTTCGGCCAGACGCTCAATGTGCGTGCCAGCCTGGTGGAGTGGGAGAACCGTTTGAAGGTCAACTACCTGATCACTGACCTGGCGAGCGGCGAGCGCTTGACCCGCGCCAGCACCGTGCAAGTGGCGGTGCAAATCGCCAACCGCGAGATGCAACTTGCCTCGCCCAAGATATTCACCGATGCCGTAGAAAGGGCCCTGAAATGCTGACCCCTGTGGGAGCGGGCTTGCCCGCGATGGTCGTTAACGATAACGCACGACGCCTGACACTACGCAGCGTCCTCAGGTTCTTCGCGGGCAAGCCCGCTCCCACAGGGATTGTGCTTATCCTGCTGTTGGGCGTTCCAGGCTTGGCCCAGGCGTTTGACTTGCAGCAGTTGAGCGATCAGCTTGCAAAACCCTCTGTCATCCACGGCAGCTTCACTCAGGAAAAACACCTGCGCGCCCTGCCCCAGCCGCTGGTCAGCAAAGGCACCTTCGTGCTCGCCAAGGACCACGGCCTGTTATGGCTGCTCAAGACCCCGCTGCAACAGGACTACCGCATCACAGGCCAAGGCATCGCCCGGCGTGACGCCAACGGCTGGCAACCGCTGCCGAACAAGAGCGCCGGGGCCGAACAGAATCGCCTGTTTCTCGCCGTACTCCAGGGCGACAGCAGCGGCTTGCAGCGTGACTTCGAACTGCAACTGCAAGGCCAGCCCCACAACTGGAAGCTCACGCTGACCCCGCGCTCATTGCTGCTCAAGCAAGTGTTCACCCGGATCAATATCGACGGCGGCGAACTGGTGCAAACCATCGAGCTGCTGGAAACCCAGGGCGACAGCACTGTATTGCGTATGCAGGACAGCACGGCCGACCAACCCTTGAGCGATGCGGAGCAACACGACTTTGCCCAGTGAGCGCCTGCTGCCGCGCCTGTTCCTGATCCTGCTGGTGGCCGTGCTGGCCCTGGCCGGCTGGCAGTGGCGCGATGGCGCGCCGTTGTCGGCCAACCTGATGGAACTGGTGCCGGGCAGTACGCCGGACGCCCTGGAACAGCAGGCCGAACAGCGTATGCAAGAACCGCTGAACCGCGAGATGCTGGTACTGGTGGGCCATGCCGACCGCCAGCAAGCACTGGCCGCGGCGCAGCAAATGGGCGAGCGTTGGCAGGCCAGCGGTCTGTTTGAACAGGTGCAATGGAACCTGCAAGCCGACTTGCCGGCGTTGCGCGAGCAACTGCTGCGTGGGCGTTTGTCGATGCTCTCGGCCAACGACCGTGAGCAACTGATCGAACGCCCCGGCGCTTTTATCCAGCAGCGGGTACAAGCACTGTTCGACCCGTTCACCGGCTTCAGCCTGGTGCCGAGCCAGGACGACTGGCTCGGCCTAACCGGGCGTATCCAGAACAGCCAGCCACAACACGGCGCGGTTCAGCTGGACATCGGCAGCGGCGCCTTGATCGCCGAAGCCGACGGCCAAAGCTGGGTGCTGGTGCGGGCACGCACCCACGGCAATGCCTTCGATATGAAATTGCCGTTGCAAGTGGCGGATTTGCTCCAGGCCAGCCGCGAGCAGGCGGGTGAACACGGCGCGCAATTGCTCGCCGCCAGCGGCTTGCTCTACGCGGCCAATGGGCAGCAGCAAGCCACGCGGGAAATCACCTGGGTCGGCGGTGGCGCAACCATCGGCATCCTGTTGTTGCTGTTGCTGGCCTTCCGACGCTGGCGGGTGTTGCTGGCATTTGTGCCGGTGCTGGTGGGCATGCTGTTTGGCGCAGTCGCTTGTGTGGCACTGTTTGGGCATATGCATGTGATGACCCTGGTGCTGGGCTCCAGCCTGATCGGCGTGGCGGTGGATTACCCACTGCACTACCTGTCCAAAAGCTGGAGCCTGCAACCCTGGCGCAGTTGGCCGGCGTTGCGCCTGACCCTGCCGGGGCTGAGCCTGAGCCTGGCCACCAGTTGCATCGGCTACCTGGCGCTGGCCTGGACACCCTTCCCGGCGCTGACGCAAATCGCAGTGTTCTCCGCCGCCGGGCTGGTGGGGGCTTATTTGTGTGCGGTGTGCCTGCTGCCTGCGCTGCTCAAGGGCGTGGAGCTGCGCCCGGCGCAATGGCCGCTGCGTGTCGCCCAGGCCCTATGGCAACTGCGTACCGCCTTGATCAAACGCGTGCCCGGTTCTGTGCTGCTGGTGGCGGTGCTGGTGTTCTGCGCCGCCGGCCTGTGGCAGCTCAACAGCAAGAACGATATTCGCCAGTGGATCGGCGCGCCGCCGCAATTGCTCCAGGAAGCACAGGCCGTAGCGCGCATCACCGGGTTCCAGCCCACCAGCCAGTTTTTCCTGGTGCGCGCAGATAATCAGCAGCAGTTGCTGGAACGCCAGGCCGCCTTGGGCAAACGCCTGGATCAGTTGGTGAACATGGACAAGCTCCAGGGTTACCTGGCGCTCAGTCAACTGGTGAACCTGCCCGAGGAGCAGCAACAACTGCGCGATGCGCTGAACACTCTGGCGCAACACTGGCAACCGCTGCTGGACCTCGGCGTGCCCGTCAGTGCCCTGCAGGCTGAAGTCGCGCAGTTGCAGGCGCTACCCACTCAAGACATTGACGCAGCGCTGCAAGGCCCGCTGGCCGAACCCTGGCGCACGCTCTGGCTCGGCCCGGTCGACGGCGGCGTGGCGGCCATGGTCAGCCTGCAAGGCTTGAACAACCCGGCGTTGCTGCGGGTGCAGGCGCTGGATTTGCCCGGCGTGCAACTGGTCGATCGCTTGGGCGACTTGAACCGCGTGTTTGCCGACACGCAAATCAGCGCAGCCGAATTGAAGTTGCTGTCGTGCGTGCTGATCGTGCTGTTGCTGATTGCGCCCTTCGGTTTTGGCGGCGCCTTGCGTATCGTCGCCCTGCCCCTGCTGGCCGCGCTGTGCAGCCTGGCCAGCCTCGGCTGGCTGGGCCAGCCGCTGACCTTGTTCAGCCTGTTTGGCCTGTTGCTGGTCACGGCCATCAGCGTTGACTACGCGATCTTGATGCGCGAGCAGATCGGCGGCCCGGCCGTCAGCCTCTTGGGAACACTGCTGGCGGCGTTGACAACCTGGTTGTCGTTCGGCCTGCTGGCGGTGTCGAGCACACCGGCCGTGAGTAATTTCGGTTTATCGGTCAGCCTGGGCCTGGCATTCAGCTTTATGCTGGCGCCCTGGGCAGCCCAGCAGAAACACACCTTATGAATGCGATTATCGCCCATGCGGCAAGGAGCCCTCGTGCCCACAGTTGAAATGGAACGTCGCCAGGTGGTGGTGATCGGTGCCGGGCCATCCGGTGCCATTGCGGCCGCGCTGCTAAAGCGCAAAGGGCATGATGTATTGATCATCGAACGCGAGCATTTCCCGCGTTTTTCGATTGGCGAAAGCCTGCTGTCGCACTGCATCGACTTCATCGAAGAAGCCGGGATGCTCGACGCTGTGCAAGCGGCGGGCTTCCAGGTAAAAACCGGCGCCGCGTTCGCCTGGGGCGAGCGCTACAGTGCGTTTGACTTTGGCGACACCTTCAGCAACGGCAAGCCCACCACCTTCCAGGTGCAGCGCGGCGAGTTCGACAAGTTGCTGGCCGATCAGGCGGCGCTGCAAGGTGTGGAAATCCGCTATGGCCAAAGCATTGTCGGTGTGGATTTCTCCGGCGAGTGCCGCTACCTGCATGTGCGCCGACAGAACGGCAGCGAGTACCACATCAAAGCCAAGTTCGTGCTCGACGCCAGCGGCTATGGCCGCGTGCTGCCGCGCCTGCTGGACCTTGAGGCGCCCTCGAACTTCCCGCTGCGCCAGGCCGTGTTCACTCACATCGAAGACCGCATCGAACACCCAGGCTTTGATCGCAGCAAAATTCTGGTCACCACCCACCCGACCCAGCGCGACATCTGGTTCTGGACCATCCCGTTCAGCAACGGCCGTTGCTCGGTGGGCGTGGTTGCGGCCAAAGAGCATTTCGATGGCCGCGACAGCGACCTTGACGCCTGCCTGCGCAGCTTTGTCGATGAAACGCCAAGCCTGGCCGCCGTGCTCAGCAATGCCGTATGGGACACCCCGGCGCGCAGCATCGGCGGCTATTCGGCCAACGTCAAAAGCCTGCACGGCCCAGGCTTTGCGCTGCTGGGCAATGCAGCGGAATTTCTCGACCCGGTGTTCTCGTCCGGCGTGACCATCGCCATGCGGTCGGCCAGCATGGCCGCCGCTGTGCTGCACCGTCAGCTCAACGGCGAGACCGTGGACTGGCAAAGCGAATTCGCCGAACCCTTGAAGCGCGGTGTCGATACCTTCCGCTGCTACGTCGAAGGCTGGTATGCCGGTACGTTCCAGGATGTGATTTTCCATCCAGGCAGCTCACCGGAGATTCGCCGCATGATCAGTTCGATCCTGGCCGGTTACGCCTGGGATGAGCGCAACCCGTTTGTCAGCGAGCCTAAACGGCGATTGCGGATGTTGTCGGATATTTGTGCGAGTGAAGCGGTATGAACAGTCCTGCCGTTGAAAAAAACTACCTGAGCAAAAATTATGTCGAGGAAACCAGGTTCGGCTTCTGGTTCCTGCGCAGCCACACCTGGCAGCATCACGTATTGCGTGTGGCGATCAACGACCTGCGCAGCCTGTTCAGCGAGCCGCTGCCGGTGGCCCCGGTGTTGCTGGACGCCGGTTGTGGCCAGGGTAAGTCCTTCCGGTTGCTGCAGCAGGTGTTTGCGCCTTCACGCCTGATCGGCCTGGATGCCGACCCCCACAGTCTGGAGCTGAGCCGTGAAGAGGCTGCGCGCCAGGGCCTGGCTGTCGAGCTGATCGGCAGTGACTGCGCCACCCTCGATGTACCGGACGCCAGCGTCGATATCGTGTTTTGCCACCAGACCTTTCACCATTTGGTCGAGCAACATCGCGCGCTCAAGGAGTTCTACCGGGTACTCAAACCGGGCGGCTATCTGCTGTTTGCCGAATCCACCGAAGCCTATATCGACACCTGGGTGATTCGCTGGTTGTTCCGCCACCCGATGCATGTGCAAAAAAGCGCCGAAGAGTACTTGGAGATGCTGCGCGAGCAAGGCTTTGAATTCGACTCGCAGAATGTCTCGTACCCCTACCTGTGGTGGAGCCGCTCCAGCGACTTCGGCCTGCTGGAGCGCTGGGGCCTGCGCAAGGCGCCGCCGGTGGGCCAGCGCGAGGAAACCCTGGTCAACTGCGTAGCGCGCAAACCTTTGGAGAACGCCGCCTCATGATGCGCCTGCTGTTAATGGGTTGCCTGTTGCTGCTCAGTGCCTGCGCCAGCCAGGCACCGCTGCCGGAAAAAATCCCGGCGCTGGCCTTGCCGATGCAACTGCATGTGCAGCGCCTGGCGGACGGGCAGCGCCAGGACTGGCTGCTGGTGATCCAGCGCGAAGGCCACGCGATTCGCTGGTCGATGATGGACCCCTTGGGCATTCCCCTGGCCCGGCAAAAACTGCTCGATGGGCAGTGGCAGGCCGACGGCTTGCTGCCACCCAATCCCCAGGCGCGGGAGCTGTTTGCCGCGCTGCTGTTTGCCCTGACCCCGGCCGGTGACGTGCCGGCGTTGTATCCACGCGCCCAGGCCATGGACCTGACGCGCACGCTGCCGGGCCATTGGCAAATCATCTATCAGTCTTCCGAGGTGTTCAGCGTGAACATGGCCGGCCAGCCGTTGAGTTATCGCATCACCCCGCTGGGTATCAGCCGATGACCGCTTACCTCAATGCCCTCGGTGTGATCTGCGCCCTTGGCCGCGGCCAGGCCGAAGTCAGCCGCAACCTGTTTGCCGGTGACTGCTCAGGGATGCGCGCCGAAAGCGGCTGGGTGCCGGAGCGCGTGGTGCCGGTGGCTGCCGTCCAGGGCGAACTGGTGCCTCTGCCGGTGGAACTGGCTCAACAAAGCAGCCGCAATAACCAGTTGTTGCTGGAAGCGGCGTTGCAGATTGAAGATGAGATCCGTCAGGCCATTCAAACCTATGGCCCAGGGCGAGTCGGCGTGGTGCTTGGCACCAGCACCTCGGGCATCGACGAAGCCAGCCGTGGCATTGCTCATTACCTGCGCGACAAGCAGTTCCCTGCCGACTACGACTACCAGCAACAGGAACTCAGCGCCCCGGCAAACTTCCTCGCCGACTGGCTGCAAGTGAGCGGCCCGGCCTACGTGATTTCCACCGCCTGCACCTCCAGCGCCCGTGCCTTGATGAGCGCCCAGCGCCTCCTGAACCTGGGGGTGTGCGATGCGGTGATCTGTGGCGGCGTGGACAGCCTGTGCAAGCTGACTCTGAACGGATTTACCTCGCTGGAAGCGGTATCCAGCGAGCGCTGCAACCCGTTCTCGGTGAACCGCAACGGCATCAATATCGGTGAGGCGGCGGTACTGTTCCTGATGAGCCGCGAGCCGGCACCGATCGCCTTGCTGGGCAGCGGTGCCAGTTGCGACGCTCACCATATCTCCGCGCCAGAACCCAGCGGCAAGGGCGCGTTGCAAGCGATGCGCAAGGCCCTGGCCAGCGCAAAGCTGGCTCCCGAGCAGATCGGCTACCTGAACCTGCACGGCACCGCCACTCAACACAACGACGCCATGGAAAGCCTGGCGGTCGCCAGCCTGTTCCCCGGCGGTGTGGCCTGTTCGTCGACCAAGCCCATGACCGGCCACACCCTTGGCGCCGCCGGAGCGCTGGAAGCGGCGTTCTGCTGGCTGAGCCTGGCTCAGGGCCAGCTGCCGCCTCACGTGTGGGATGGCCACGCCGACCCGGCGCTGCCGCCCTTGCAATGGACGCACAGCGGCGACACCTTGAAAAAAACCTGCCTGATGAGCAACTCGTTTGCCTTCGGCGGTAATAACGTCAGCCTGATAATCGCAGAGGCCCCATGATCGATTGGCCACTTGCCGAGCTGCTACCCCACGCGGGCGACATGATCCTGATCGACCAGGTGCTGTCGTTCGATGAAGAGCAAGTCCGCACCCGCGTCACCGTCAAGCCCGGCGGCCTGTTCAACCGCCAAGACGGTAGCCTGCCGGCCTGGGTCGGCCTGGAATTGATGGCGCAAAGCGTCGCCGCTTATGCCGGCTGCCATGCACGCCAGCAAGGCCGCGCGGTGGAACTGGGCTTCCTGTTGGGTACACGCAAGTTCGAGTGCAATGTCGAGTACTTCCCGGCAGGCGCCGAGCTGAATATCCACGGCCTGCGCTCCCTGGAAGACGACAACGGCATGGGTGTGTTCGAATGCCACCTCACCGGTAAGGGTATCCAGGCCAGTGCGCGCCTGAACGTATTTCGACCGCCCCAGGCGGCCAACTATTTAGATGAATCGAAGGACCCAACGTCATGACTGAATCCGTACTGGTCACCGGCTCCAGCCGTGGCATCGGCCGCGCCATTGCCCTGCGCCTGGCCCAGGCCGGCCATGACATCGTGCTGCATTGCCGCAGTGGCCGCGCCGAAGCCGACACCGTGCAGGTCGAGATCGAGGCCCTGGGTCGCAAGGCGCGGGTGCTGCAATTCGACGTGTCCGACCGCGCCAGTTGCAAGGCCATCCTTGAAGCCGACGTGGAGCAACATGGCGCCTACTACGGCGTGGTGCTCAATGCCGGCCTGACCCGCGACGGCGCCTTCCCTGCCCTGTCGGAAGACGACTGGGACGTGGTGATGCGCACCAATCTCGATGGTTTCTACAACGTGCTGCACCCAGTGATGATGCCGATGATTCGACGTCGCGCCGCTGGGCGTATCGTGTGCATCACCTCGGTGTCCGGGTTGATCGGCAACCGCGGCCAGGTCAACTACAGTGCTTCAAAAGCCGGCCTGATCGGCGCAGCCAAGGCGCTGGCGATCGAACTGGGCAAACGCAAGATCACCGTCAACTGCGTGGCGCCGGGGTTGATCGACACGGCGATGCTGGATGAAAACGTCCCCGTCGAAGAGCTGATGAAAATGATCCCCGCGCAACGCATGGGCACCCCGGAAGAAGTCGCCGGCGCGGTGAATTTCCTGATGTCGGCCGAAGCCGGCTATATCACACGCCAGGTGCTGGCCGTGAACGGAGGCTTGTGCTGATGAAGCGCGTCGTCGTCACCGGCATGGCCGGCATGACCTCCCTGGGCAGCGATTGGGACACCATCGCCGCCAACTTTCGCGCCAACCGCAGCGGTATCCGGCGCATGGATGAATGGGACCGCTTTACCGAATTGAACACGCGCCTAGCCGGGCCGATTGATGATTTTGTGGTGCCTGCGCACTGGACCCGCAAGCAATTGCGCAGCATGGGGCGCGTCTCGCGCCTGGCGGTGTGGGCAGCGGAGCAGGCACTGCAGGATGCCGGCTTGCTCGGTGACCCGTCGATCAAGGACGGGCGCATGGGCGTGGCCTGTGGCTCGTCCACCGGCAGCACCGATGAGATCAAGGCGTTCGGCAATATGCTGCTCAATTCCGTGGCCGAGGGGCTAAACGCCAACTCCTATGTGCGGATGATGCCGCACACCACCGCGGCGAATATCAGCATTTTCTTTGGCCTCACCGGGCGCTTGATCCCCACGTCCAGCGCCTGCACCAGCGGTAGCCAGGGCATCGGCTATGCCTATGAAGCGATCAAGTTCGGGCGCCTGCCCTTGATGCTCGCCGGTGGCGCCGAAGAACTGTGTCCCACCGAAGCCATGGTGTTCGATGCACTCTACGCCACCAGCCTGAAAAACGATGCGCCGCAAACCAGTCCGCGCCCCTACGACAGCGGCCGTGATGGCCTGGTGATTGGTGAAGGCGCCGGCATCCTGGTACTGGAAGAGTTGGAACACGCGTTGGCGCGGGGCGCGCATATTCACGCGGAGCTGGTTGGCTTTGGCAGCAATGCCGACGGCCAGCACACCACCCGCCCGGAACAGAAAACCATGCGCCGTGCCATGGAACTGGCACTGGAAGACGCTGGGCTTGCACCTTCTGCCATCGGCTATGTGAACGGCCACGGCACCGCCACCGACCAAGGTGACATCGCCGAAACCCTGGCCACCAGCAGCCTGTTCGGCAGCCGTATGCCGATCAGCTCGCAGAAGAGTTTCCTCGGCCACACCCTGGGTGCCTGCGGCGCGCTGGAGTCGTGGTTCAGCATCGAGATGATGAACCGCGACCACTACGTGCACACCTTCAACCTGGATTCGGTCGACCCGCAATGCGGCGAGCTCGATTACCTGCAAGGGGGCTTTCGCCAGATGCACAACGACTACGTGATGAACAACAATTTTGCCTTCGGCGGCGTCAACACCTCGCTGATCTTCCGCCGCTGGGCCTGACTTTTTAATCGATTGGAGAAAACGGAATGTCTTCCCTGCTACGCGCTACCCTGATCACCCTGGCCCTGTTGACCACTGCCGGCTGCACCAGCAAACCAGTGCTCAACACCCAGCACGAACTGCCGGCCACGACCCAGGTCAGCGAAGAAAAAATGAAACAGGTGATCGTCGCTGCCCTGCAAAAACGTGAGTGGACAGTACAACGCCTGAGCCCGCAACTGGTGCAGGCCGAGATCACCGTGCGCGGCCAGTTCTATGCAGCAATCGATATCCGCTACACCCGCAACAGCTACGCCATCACCTACCGCGACAGCCGCGACCTGGGCTACAAGGACGGCAAGATCCATCGCAATTACAACCGTTGGGTGAGCATGCTGGATAGGGACATCCTGGCAGGGTTGCGCTCGACCGGGATGCAGTAAGGCCAGAAACGACAAAGGGCGCCTTTCGGCGCCCTCTTCACAAACAGGTTGGCTTGTCATCGCCGCTTCCTGCCTGGCTCTGCGATGGCTGGTTGCCCAGGATCCTCAGAGTCTCACAAGCCCCTTTCGGGAACTCGGCCAGTATGCCTGAAAGCAGATTACCTGCAATCGGTGGCAAAACGCCGTCCATCTATATCCCACTTTATCGCAACCCAAGCGCACTGCGCACCGCCGCTTTTATCGCCAAAAATTGGTCATTGGTGAGTTCGGCGATTTTGTAAGTTCGTTTGCCATGACGATCTTTACTTTTGATTCGGTCCAGTCGACCCAAGCTGACTGTCGCGACGATGTCGCATTTAGCCCAGCAGACCGGGCTCGCTCCCTGAAGATGGCTATCAAGCCGCAAATGGTGTTCCAACACCTGCTGTGGAGCGGTAGTACTCAGAGGTACCACCGTTACGAGCAGCTTATTCGTCCGGTGTTTGCGTATCACAATAACAGGTCGAATCTTGATGATTTCCGGAACCTCATAGCCACGAAAATCACAAATCAACACGCTGCCCTCCTTGGGCTGATAGAGAAGTGCCATCCATATCCACTCGCCTGAAAAAGAGTGATTTTGCGCAAGTTTCTGGCGAATAACTAAGCCGGTTGCGTTACCTGATATGTGACCCCGCCTACACCAATACCTGACGCGTCAACAACTCCACAAACCCCTTAGCCATCGGCGTTTGCACGCCCTTGCGCTGCACCAGCCACACCGCCGTCATCGCCTCCGGGTCGAGCAGTGTGCGGTAGACCACGCCATCAATGCGGATACGCTGGTAAGACGCCGGCAACACCGACACGCCCAACCCCGCCGCCACCAGGCCGATGATGGTCATCGCCTCCCCCGCTTCCTGGGCAAAATGCGGGCTGAACCCGGCGTCGCGGGCCAGGTTGAGCAGTTGGGCATACAGGCCGCTGCCGTAGGTGCGTGGGAAAAATACAAAGGGTTCCTGCGCCAACTGCGCCAGGTGCAGGCCGCGCTCGCTGCCTTCCACCAAAGGATGGCCGGCGCTCAATACGGCAACCAGCGGCTCGCGCATCAACTCGACCACGCTCAGCGAATCAGGCAACGGCAAAGGCCGCATCAGCCCGACCTGGATCGACTCATCCACCAATGACTCGGCCACCTCCGTGCTGCTCATCTCCTGCAGATTGAGGTGCACTGCCGGGAAAGCCTGGCGAAACGCAAAGATCGCCTGGGGAATACTGGAATTGAACGGCGCGGAAGATGTGAAGCCGATCTTCAACTCCCCGAGCTCTCCTAATTGCGCTCTGCGCGCCACGTCTGCCGCCTTGTCGACCTGGGCCAGCACCAGCCGCGCCTCTTGCAGGAACAGGCGCCCGGCCTCGCTCAGCTCGACCCGACGATTGGTACGCTCAAATAACCGCGCCCCCACCTCTTGCTCCAGTGCCTGGATCTGCTGGCTCAAGGGCGGTTGCGATATGCCCAGCACCTGCGCGGCGCGGCCAAAGTGCAGTTCTTCAGCGACGGCGATGAAGTACCGCAGGTGACGTAATTCCATGCACACCTCATTAGGTCGTAGAACCTATCAAACAGGTCGAACAATATATTGGAAAGAATCATTAGCCAGCTATATTCTTTTTCGTATTGTCAGTCCTGGCAGACTTTCCTCCCCGAGGTCCCCCGTGAATCCTGCTGTTGCTCCACTTGCCCAACACACCCCGCCCTCAGCCCTTGATGACGTGGTGGCGCAGCTCAATGACGAGTACATCGAAAAAGGCACGCCGATGTTCATGCGCACGGTGTTGGCGCTATTTTCCGGCGGGTTTGCCACCTTTGCCCTGTTGTATTGCGTACAGCCGATGATGCCGGCGCTGTCCCATGAATTTTCCATCAATGCGGCGCAAAGCAGCCTGATTCTTTCGGTCGCGACCGCGATGCTTGCCTGCGGCCTGCTAATCACCGGGCCGATTTCCGACCGGCTGGGGCGCAAGCCGGTGATGGTCGCCGCGTTGTTCTGTGCGGCGCTGGCCACCATCGCCAGCGGTCTGATGCCGACCTGGGAGGGGATTCTGCTGATGCGGGCGCTGGTGGGCCTGTCCCTGAGCGGCCTGGCTGCCGTGGCGATGACCTACCTCAGCGAAGAGATTCATCCCCAGCACATAGGCCTGGCCATGGGCCTGTACATCGGCGGCAATGCGATTGGCGGCATGAGCGGGCGCCTGATCATCGGCGTATTGATCGACTTCGTCAGCTGGCACACCGCAATGTTGATCATCGGCGCCCTGGCCCTGATCGCGGCCACTGTGTTCTGGAAGATCCTCCCACCATCGCGCAACTTCCGCGCCAGCAGCCTCAAGCCGCGCAGCCTGGTGGATGGCTTCGTCATGCATTTCAAGGATGCGGGCTTGCCGTGGCTGTTCCTGGAAGCCTTCCTGCTGATGGGCGCGTTCGTAACGATGTTCAACTACATCGGTTATCGCCTGCTGGCCTCACCCTATGAACTGAGCCAGGCCGTAGTGGGCCTGCTGTCGCTGGTGTACCTCTCGGGCATCTACAGTTCGGCCAAGATCGGCTCTCTGGCCGACCGCCTTGGCCGCCGCCGCGTGCTGTGGGCCACCATCGTGCTGATGCTCGCCGGCATGGCCCTGACGCTGTTCACCCCGCTGTGGCTGGTGGTGCCGGGCATGTTGATCTTCACTTTCGGCTTCTTCGGCGCCCACTCGGTGGCCAGCAGCTGGATCGGCCGCCGTGCGGTGAAAGCCAAGGGGCAGGCGTCGTCGCTTTACCTGTTCTGCTATTACGTGGGATCGAGTATTGCCGGGACGGCGGGCGGGTTCTTCTGGCACTTTGCCGGATGGAACGGGATTGGCGGATTCATTATCGCGCTACTGATCGGCGCGTTGCTGGTGGCGTTGAAGCTGGCGAAGTTGCCGCCGTTGGGGCAGGTCTGAAGGTTTCCGGCTTTTAATGTGGGAGGGGGCTTGCTCCCGATAGCGCTGGTTCAGTCAATAAATCTGTTGACTGACACTCTGCTATCGGGAGCAAGCCCCCTCCCACATTTTTGCTCTGTGCTTTATTCGTGGTACTGCGCCGACAGTTCGTGCACTGCACGCAGGAACGCGCCGGCATGCTCCGGGTTCACTTCCGGGGTGATGCCGTGGCCGAGGTTGAACACGTGGCCACTGCCTTTGCCGTAGCTAGCGAGGATGCGCCCGACTTCCGTGCGGATCGCTTCCGGCTTGGCGTACAGCACAGTGGGGTCCATGTTGCCTTGCAGCGCAACCTGGTTGCCAACGCGACGGCGGGCTTCGCCGATATCGCAGGTCCAGTCCAGGCCCAATGCATCGGCGCCAGCATCGGCGATACTTTCCAGCCACAGGCCGCCGCCTTTGGTGAACAGGATGACCGGAACCTTGCGACCTTCGTGTTCGCGGATCAGCCCGCTGACGATCTTGCGCATGTAGGCCAGGGAGAATTCCTGGTACGCCGCCGCCGACAGGTTGCCGCCCCAGGTATCGAAGATCTGCACCGCTTGCGCACCGGCCATGATCTGGCCGTTGAGGTAGGAGGTCACCGACTGTGCCAGCTTGTCCAGCAACAGGTGCATGGCTTGCGGGTTGTCGTAGAGCATGGCCTTGGTCTTGCGGAAGTCTTTCGACGAACCGCCTTCGACCATATAGGTGGCCAGCGTCCACGGGCTGCCAGAGAAGCCAATCAGCGGCACGCGACCGTTGAGCTCGCGGCGGATGGTGCTGACCGCGTCCATCACATAACCGAGGTCTTTGTGCGGATCAGGGATCGGCAAGGCTTCGATATCGGCCAGGGTGCTGACGACTTTCCTGAAGCGCGGGCCTTCGCCGGTCTCGAAGTACAGGCCCTGGCCCATGGCGTCGGGGATGGTGAGGATATCGGAGAAGAGAATGGCCGCATCCAGTTGTGGGTAGCGGTCCAGCGGCTGCATCGTGACTTCGCAGGCGAACGCAGGATTCATGCACAGGCTCATGAAGTCGCCGGCGTGGGCGCGACTGGCGCGGTATTCCGGCAGGTAGCGACCGGCTTGACGCATCATCCACACGGGGGTGACGTCTACAGGTTGCTTGAGCAGGGCACGAAGGAAACGGTCGTTCTTGAGGGCAGTCATGTCGGCATCCGCAAAAAAAGTGCGGGCATTTTCTCAGAGCGCGACGCAAAAGGCACGGCAAGAGCGGAGCCTTTTGTCTATCGGGTCAATTTGTCGCAATGACTGGCAACACAAACCTCAATGTGAAATGAGGTTTGTGTGGGAGCTGGCTTGCCTGCGATAGCATCAACTGGGTCTGGCTGACAGACCGAGTTGCCTGCATCGCAGGCAAGCCAGCTCCCACATTTGATCGCATTTCAGACTGAAATTTGATCAGACCTGCAGGTAGTCCAGGATCCCTTCGGCGGCATTGCGGCCTTCGAAGATCGCCGTCACTACCAGGTCAGAGCCGCGCACCATATCGCCACCGGCGAAGATTTTCGGGTTGCTGGTCTGGTGCTTGTACTGGCCTTGTTCCGGGGCTACCACGCGGCCCTGGCTGTCGGTCTGGATTTCGAACTGCTCGAACCAGGGCGCCGGGCTTGGACGGAAACCGAAAGCGATGACCACGGCGTCAGCCGGGATGATTTCTTCGGAACCCGGGATCGGCTCGGGGCTGCGACGGCCTCGGGCATCCGGTTCGCCGAGACGGGTCTCGACCACCTTCACGCCTTCGACGCGGTCTTCACCGACGATCGCAATCGGCTGGCGGTTGTAGAGGAATTTCACGCCTTCTTCCTTGGCGTTCTTCACCTCTTTGCGCGAGCCGGGCATGTTGGCTTCGTCGCGACGATACGCACAGGTGACCGACTTGGCGCCCTGGCGGATCGAGGTACGGTTGCAGTCCATCGCGGTGTCGCCACCGCCCAGCACCACGACCTTCTTGCCTTTCATGTCGACGAAATCTTCCGGCGACTTTTCAAAGCCCAGGTTGCGGTTGACGTTGGCGATCAGGAAGTCGAGCGCGTCATACACGCCCGGCAAGTCCTCACCGGCAAAGCCGCCCTTCATATAGGTGTAGGTGCCCATGCCCATGAACACCGCATCGTATTCGGCGAGCAGTTGCTCCATGGTGATGTCTTTGCCGATCTCGGTATTGAGGCGGAACTCGATACCCATGCCGGTGAACACTTCACGACGGTGACTCAGTACGGTTTTTTCCAGCTTGAACTCGGGAATACCGAAGGTCAGCAGGCCACCGATCTCCGGGTTCTTGTCGAACACCACCGGGGTCACGCCACCACGCACCAGCACGTCGGCACACCCCAGGCCCGCCGGGCCCGCGCCGATAATCGCGACGCGCTTGCCAGTCGGCTTGACCTTGGACATGTCCGGGCGCCAGCCCATGGCGAACGCGGTGTCGGTGATGTACTTCTCCACCGAACCGATGGTCACCGCGCCGAAGCCATCGTTGAGGGTGCAGGCACCTTCACATAGACGGTCTTGCGGGCACACCCGGCCGCAGACTTCCGGCAGGGTGTTGGTCTGGTGCGACAGCTCGGCGGCGGCGAGAATGTTGCCCTCGGCCACCAGTTTGAGCCAGTTGGGAATGAAGTTGTGCACCGGGCACTTCCATTCGCAATACGGGTTACCGCACCCCAGGCAGCGGTGGGCCTGATCGGCCGAGTGCTGGGGCTTGAAGGGTTCGTAGATTTCCACGAACTCTTTCTTGCGTTGACGCAACAGTTTCTTCTTCGGATCTTTGCGCCCGACATCGATGAACTGGAAGTCGTTATTCAGACGTTCAGCCATGTTAAAACCTCATCAAACTGTTCAGGCGCATATCACTGCGGGTTGGCACGGATGCTGGAAAGCAACGATTTCAGGTTGGCAGCCTTGGGCTTGACCAGCCAGAAACGACGCAGGTAATCATCGAGGTTTTCGGCGAGGTTGCGACCCCATTCACTGCCGGTCTCCTCGACATACTCGTCCAGCACGTGCTGCAAGTGGTTCCGGTAGGATTCCATGGCTTCACCGCTGATCCGCTGGATCTCGACCAACTCGTGGTTGACCTTGTCGACGAAGGTGTTGTCCTGGTCGAGCACGTAGGCGAAACCGCCGGTCATGCCCGAACCGAAGTTGTAACCGGTCTTGCCCAGTACCGCGACAAAGCCCCCGGTCATGTACTCGCAGCAGTGATCGCCAGTGCCTTCCACCACGGTGTGGGCACCGGAGTTACGCACGGCGAAGCGCTCACCGGCAGTACCCGCGGCAAACAGCTTGCCACCCGTGGCGCCGTACAAGCAGGTGTTGCCGATGATGGCACTGTCCTGGGTCTTGTACACGCTACCGGCTGGCGGGACGATAACCAGCTTGCCGCCGGTCATGCCTTTGCCCACGTAGTCGTTGGCATCGCCTTCCAGATACATGTGCAGGCCACCGGCGTTCCACACACCGAAACTCTGGCCCGCAGTGCCCTTGAAGCGGAAGGTGATCGGCGCTTTCGCCATGCCCTGGTTGCCGTGCTTGCGCGCGATTTCACCGGAGATGCGAGCACCGATGGAACGGTCGCAGTTGCAGATATCCAGGGCGAATTCGCCACCGCTGGCATCGCTGATCGAGGAGCCGGCCATTTCGACCATTTTCTCGGCCAGCAGGCCTTTGTCGAACGGCGGGTTGCGGTCCACTTGGCAGAATTGTGGCTTGTCTGCGGGGATGTGATCGCTGCCCAACAGCGGTGTCAGGTCCAAATGCTGTTGCTTGGCGGTCTGGCCTTCGAGGATGTCCAACAGGTCGGTGCGACCAATCAGCTCTTCCAGCGAACGCACGCCCAGCTTGGCCAGCCACTCACGGGTTTCTTCGGCGACGTAGGTGAAGAAATTCACCACCATGTCGACGGTGCCGATGTAGTGGTCCTTGCGCAGTTTTTCGTTCTGAGTCGCCACACCAGTAGCGCAGTTGTTCAGGTGGCAGATACGCAGGTATTTGCAGCCCAGCGCGATCATGGGCGCGGTGCCGAAGCCGAAACTCTCGGCGCCAAGGATCGCAGCCTTGATCACGTCGAGGCCGGTTTTCAGGCCACCGTCGGTCTGTACCCGCACCTTGCCGCGCAGGTCGTTGCCGCGCAGGGTCTGGTGGGTTTCGGCCAGGCCGAGCTCCCACGGCGCACCGGCGTACTTGATCGAGGTCAGCGGCGAAGCACCGGTGCCGCCGTCGTAGCCGGAGATGGTGATCAGGTCGGCATAGGCCTTGGCGACGCCAGCGGCGATGGTGCCGACGCCGGCTTCTGCGACCAGTTTTACCGAGACCAGGGCCTGCGGGTTGACTTGTTTGAGGTCGAAAATCAGCTGCGACAAATCTTCAATCGAGTAGATGTCGTGGTGCGGCGGCGGCGAGATCAGGGTCACGCCCGGCACTGCATAACGCAGCTTGGCGATCAGGCCGTTGACCTTGCCGCCTGGCAATTGCCCGCCCTCACCCGGCTTGGCGCCTTGGGCAACCTTGATCTGCAGCACTTCGGCGTTGACCAGGTACTCCGGGGTCACACCGAAACGGCCGGTTGCCACCTGCTTGATTTTCGAGCTTTTGAGCGTGCCATAACGCGCCGGGTCTTCGCCGCCTTCGCCGGAGTTGGAACGCGCACCCAGGCGGTTCATGGCTTCGGCCAGGGCTTCGTGAGCCTCAGGCGACAAGGCGCCCAGGGAAATACCGGCGGAGTCGAAGCGCTTGAGGATCGATTCCAGTGGCTCGACTTCGGCGATATCCATCGGCGTGTCCAGGGTCTTCACCTTGAACAGATCGCGGATCATCGACACCGGGCGGTTATCCACCAGGCTCGTGTATTCCTTGAACTTGGCGTAGTCGCCCTGCTGCACGGCGGCTTGCAGGGTACTGACCACGTCCGGGTTGTAGGCGTGGTATTCGCCACCGTGCACGAACTTGAGCAGGCCGCCTTGCTGGATCGGCTTGCGCGCGCTCCAGGCTTCGGCTGCCAGGGCTTTCTGCTCGGCTTCGATATCGACGAAACGTGCGCCCTTGATACGGCTCGGCACGCCACGGAAGCTCAGCTCGCAGACTTCTTCGGACAGGCCGATGGCTTCGAACAATTGCGCACCGCGGTAGGAGGTGACGGTGGAGATGCCCATCTTCGACAGGATCTTCAGCAGGCCCTTGGTGATGCCCTTGCGGTAGTTCTTGAACACCTCGTAGAGGTCGCCCAACACTTCACCGGTACGGATCAGGTCGCCGAGTACTTCATACGCCAGGAACGGGTACACCGCCGAGGCGCCGAAGCCGATCAGCACCGCGAAGTGGTGCGGGTCACGGGCAGTGGCGGTTTCCACCAGAATGTTGGAGTCGCAGCGCAGGCCTTTTTCGGTCAGGCGGTGGTGCACCGCGCCGGTCGCCAGGGACGCGTGGATCGGCAACTTGCCCGGCGCGATATGGCGGTCGGTCAGTACGATCTGAGTGCGGCCGGCGCGCACAGCTTCTTCAGCCTGGTCGGCGACGTTGCGCACAGCGGCTTCAAGGCCGAGGCTCTCGTCGTAGTTCAGGTCGATGATCTGGCGGTCGAAGCCTGGACGCTCCAGGGTCATCAGCGAGCGCCACTTGGCCGGGGAAACGACCGGCGAGCTGAGGATCACACGGGAGGCGTGCTCAGGCGATTCCTGGAAGATATTGCGCTCGGCACCGAGGCACACTTCCAGGGACATCACGATGGCTTCGCGCAGCGGGTCGATCGGTGGGTTGGTCACCTGGGCGAACTGCTGGCGGAAGTAGTCGTACGGCGTGCGCACACGCTGGGACAGCACAGCCATCGGCGTATCGTCGCCCATGGAGCCTACGGCTTCGTAGCCTTGCTCGCCGAGCGGGCGCAGCACCTGATCACGTTCTTCGAACGTGACCTGATACATCTTCATGTATTGCTTGAGCTGGTCGATGTCGTAGAAAGCCGAACCGTGGTCATTGTCTTCCATGGTCGCCTGGATGCGCAGGGCGTTTTTGCGCAGCCATTGCTTGTACGGGTGACGCGACTTCAGACGGTTGTCGATGGCGTCGGTGTCGAGGATCTGTCCGGTTTCGGTGTCCACGGCCAGGATCTGGCCAGGACCGACACGGCCTTTGGCGATCACGTCTTCAGGCTTGTAGTCCCACACGCCGATTTCCGACGCCAGGGTGATAAAGCCGTTGGTGGTGGTGACCCAGCGCGCCGGGCGCAAGCCGTTACGGTCGAGCAGGCACACCGCGTAGCGGCCGTCGGTCATGACCACGCCGGCCGGGCCGTCCCACGGTTCCATGTGCATCGAGTTGTATTCGTAGAACGCCCGCAGGTCCGGGTCCATGGTCTCGACGTTCTGCCACGCAGGCGGAATGATCATGCGCACGCCACGGAACAGGTCGATGCCACCGGTGACCATCAGCTCAAGCATGTTGTCCATGCTGGAGGAGTCGGAACCCACGCGGTTGACCAGCGGGCCGAGCTCTTCGAGGTCCATCAAATCGTTGGCGAACTTGGTGCGACGGGCCACGGCCCAGTTGCGGTTGCCGGTGATGGTATTGATCTCGCCGTTGTGGGCGAGGAAGCGGAATGGCTGGGCCAGCGGCCATTTCGGCAGGGTGTTGGTGGAGAAGCGCTGGTGGAACACGCAGATCGCGGTTTGCAGGCGCTCGTCGCTCAGGTCTGGATAAAAGGCGGTGAGATCCGCCGGCATCATCAGGCCTTTATAAATGATGGTCTTGTGGGAAAAGCTGCAGATGTAATGGTCAGTGTCGGCGGCGTTGAGCACCGACGAACGACGACGGGACGTGAACAGCTTGATCGCCATGTCCTGGTCACTCAGGCCGTCACCCGCGATGAACACTTGTTCGATCTGCGGCAGGCGCTCCAGGGCCAGGCGGCCGAGCACGCTGGTGTCGATTGGCACTTTGCGCCAGCCGACCAGTTGCAGGCCGGCAGCAACGATCTCGCGGTTCATGTTCTCGCGAGCGGCTTCGGCTTTTACCGGGTCCTGGTTGAAAAACACCATGCCCACGGCGTACTGCTTGGGCAGGTCGGCCGCAAAATGCTCTTTGGCGACAGCGCGCAGGAACTGGTCGGGCTTTTGAATCAGCAAGCCGCAACCGTCACCGGTCTTGCCGTCGGCGTTGATCCCACCGCGGTGGGTCATGCAGGTCAGGGCCTCGATGGCCGTTTGCAAAAGGGTATGACTGGGCTCGCCCTGCATGTGGGCTATCAGGCCGAAACCGCAGTTATCCTTGAATTCATCGGGTTGGTACAGACCTGCTTTCATAGACACTTTCTCACCAGGCTGCCTCTTATATCGAGGCAAATTTCTTTTCAATTCAACCGGTTACCTTCCACGCCGAACGTACGCCGGCTTAGCGGGGGCAAAAGGGAGGTCATTGTACACACCGACACAGACGCTCACAAATTTAGCGACGAAATGTCGCAAATCTATGTCGCATTTATGAAAGGTTTAAAGCGATATGCTGTGCTAGTCAAAACTTTTTTAATTCTGACCGCTACGACTCAAAAGCTACTGTGGCGCAGACACCACAAAGCGCGCGGTCCTTGCGGGGGACTGCACGCCTTGCGATTGTTTTTTGAGGTGCCGGGAGGGCGGCCTGGGTAAGGCCGCCGGATCTTCAGCGAGTTGCTGCCAGTTCTTGTTGAACGCTGGCAACAGTGCGAGGCCAAGGTTTACCAGCCTGAACCTTCGCTGGCAAGGCCTTGATGGCAGAATCGGCTGCGGCGCGGCTTGGGAAGCTGCCGTAGGTGATCACGTAGAGAGGCTTGCCGTTGAGCACTTTCTTGAAATAACGGTACTGGCCGCCCTGCTCCTTGACGAACGCCTGGGCGTTGGCCTCAGAGCTGGTGCCGAGGATCTGCACCACGAAATTGCCGGTAGGCTGGCTGCTGTACCAGCTGCTGCCAGCGGCGCCGGCCTTGGCCACGGTAGCGGCAGGTTTTTCAGCAGGCTTAGTCGCGGGGGCCGGTGCCGGCTTGGCAACTGGTGCTGCGGGCTTGGCTGTCGCTACTGTCGGCGCCGGGGTCGGCTTGGCAACTGGCGCAACCGGTGCGGCAGGCGCTACTGGGGTTGCTGGCGTGCCGGCCGGTACGCCCGCTGGTGGCGCGGTGGTGGTCACGGTCGGCGGCGTGGCGCTGGAGCCTTCCACCGGCACGCCGTCGTCGCCTTCGGAGATGCCACCGGCTTCTTCAGCCAGCGGGCCGCGCATCACAGGCTGGCCGACCATAGGCAGATTGGTTGGTTGGCCGGAGTTGGCGAATTCGACATTTGGCGTGGGCTTGCCCAGTGGCAACTGCGCCTGCTCAGTTGGCGCGCCGGTTGTTGTCGATGCCTTATTGCGACCCGGGATCAACCAGGCGGCGGCTACAGCGACCACGACAACGGCGGAAATAGCCAATACGTGCTTCTTAGGCATAGTGAACCCCATCTTTGGACGCTTGACCGCAGAGCGGCTGGCAATCATGGCTTCGATCATTGCATCGCGGGCAACCTGGTTGATGTTTCCAGGCCATCCATCGGAGCTTTCGTGAATATCAGAGATCTGCGCAGCGGAGAAAAGTTCGATACCGGCCCCTGCACCCTCGAGGCGCTGAGCCAGGTATTCGCGGGTTTCTTCCTCTTCGTACGGCTGCAATTCGATGACGTGGAACAGCTCTTGCTCACCGCTGATCTGCTCCAGATCGGCGATCAACGACGACTCGCCAAACAGGAACACATGCGGGCGGCCTTCCGGCGTGCCCGCGGCCAGCGCCAACAGCGCTTCCAGCGCGGATTCGTCAAGCTGCTCGGCGTCGTCGACCAGCAGGTAGACTTCCTGGCCGGTCAGGCCCAGTTGCACCACCTGTTTGAGAATCGCGTTCGGCTCGGCGTTGGATACGTCCAGGGCCTGCGCAACCTGGCGCAGTACACCCGCTGCGTCACCGGCGCCACGGGCCGATACCACCACGCTCTGCACCGATTGTTTGTTGGTGCTGGCGACCAGCGCCTGGCGCAGCAAGGTCTTGCCACTGCCCAACGGTCCCGTGACCACCAGCAGCAACTGGCTGTAGCGCGCCAGATGATGCAGTTGCCCCAATACCGGCTTACGCTGCGCAGGGAAGAATTTGAAACCAGGCACCCGTGGAGCAAAAGGGTCATGGCTCAAGTGATAATGGCCGAGGAACGCCTCGTCGGCATGCAAACTAGTCATCGGGATCTTATTAACCTTTAAGCTGGGCCAGGGCGCGGTAATCCGCTCCCAGCGTGGCCTGTAAAATCTCTTTCGGATAATCGTCGGTCACCACCGCCTCGCCCATGTGGCGCAGCAGTACCAGTCGCAGTCGACCGTCGATCACTTTCTTGTCTATTGCCATATGTTCGAGAAAATCTGCCTCGGTCATCTCTGTGGGAGGGATGACCGGTAAGCCGGCGCGCTGGAACAGGCGGATACCGCGATCACGCTCCTGGGCGGTGATCCAGCCCAGGCGTTGCGACATCTCCAACGCCATCACCGTGCCAGCCGCTACGGCTTCCCCATGCAGCCACACACCATAGCCCATGTGCGTTTCGATCGCATGGCCGAAGGTGTGGCCCAGGTTCAGGGTAGCGCGCACGCCGGACTCCCGTTCGTCGGCATTGACCACCAGCGCCTTGGCGGCGCAGGAGCGGGAAATCGCTTCGGTCAAGGCCACCTGGTCGAGTGCGCGCAAGGCATCTACATGTTCTTCAAGCCAGCTCAGGAAGGGCTCGTCACAGATCAGCCCGTACTTGATGACTTCCGCCAGGCCCGCCGACAACTCACGCGGTGGCAGTGTGTTGAGGGTAGCGGTGTCGATCAGCACGGCCTGTGGCTGGTAGAACGCACCGACCATGTTCTTGCCCAGCGGGTGATTGATACCGGTTTTGCCGCCCACCGAAGAATCGACCTGGGACAACAGGGTGGTCGGCACCTGGATAAAGTCCACGCCACGCTGGTAGCAGGCTGCAGCAAAACCGGCCATGTCGCCGATCACACCGCCGCCCAGGGCAACCACGGTGGTTCGACGGTCATGGCGCGCAGTCAGCAGGCCATCAAAGATCAGTTGCAGGGTTTCCCAGTTCTTGTGGGCTTCGCCGTCGGGCAACACCACGGAAATCACCGAATACGCCGCAAGGCTGCGGCTCAAACGCTCAAGATACAGGGGCGCAACCGTTTCGTTGGAGATGATCGCCACCTGCCGACCGGCAATATGCGGCGCGAGCAGTTCGGGCTGGTCCAACAGACCTTCGCCAATGTGGATCGGGTAGCTGCGCTCGCCTAGATCGACCTTAAGTGTCTGCATGTTTCCCCGCGTTGAAGATGTATTGACGACCGGCAATGTCGCAATCCGACATCACCTGATGGCTCTACGCCACACCTCACAAGGTTATGGCGCGCCGCCGAGAATAGCGCATTTCGGGCCAGGCTTTAACGGGGTGGCAACCGCTGCAGGCGCTCCAGAATATCGAGCACCACCATCCGAGGGGGTCGCTCATCGGTTTCCACCACCAGATCGGCGATTTCCCGATACAGCGGATCGCGCAGCGCCAGCAGGTCCCGCAGGGTTTTTTCCGGGTTGGCGGTGCGCAGCAACGGGCGATTGCGATCGCGGGCGGTGCGGCCCACCTGCTGCTCGACCGAGGCATGCAAATACACTACCCGACCACCGGCATACAGCGCTCGACGGTTTTCGTCGCGCATGACGGCGCCACCGCCGGTCGCCAATACCACGCCATCGCAGCCACACAGCTCGGCAATCATCGCCTGCTCGCGGTCACGAAAGCCCAGCTCGCCTTCTTTATCGAAGATCCATGGGATATTGGCACCCGTGCGCAATTCAATTTCCTTGTCGGAATCTTTGAACGGCAGGCGCAGCTCTTTGGCCAGCAAACGGCCGATGGTGCTCTTTCCAGCCCCCATCGGCCCTACAAGAATCAAATTTCGCACAGAATCAACGACTCACAGCAATCGCCTGGTTATTCATGATACGCGGAGTCAGGAATACCAGCAGCTCGGATTTTTTCTCCGCCAGCACATCGCGCCGGAAAAGGCGGCCAAGATACGGCACATCGCCAAAAAATGGCACTTTATCTACCACTTTGCTTTGGGTATTGGAGAAAACCCCACCGATGACGATGGTCTCGCCATCCCTGACCAGCACCTTGGCGTTGACCTCGTTTTTCTTGATCGGAGGTACATCATTGAGCCTGTTCAAGTAATCGGGCTCATCCTTGGTGACCTTGACCGCCATGATCACGTGGTCGTCGGGGGTAATTTGCGGCGTGACCTCCAGCGAAAGCGAAGCCTCCTTGAACGACACCGAGGTAGCGCCCTGGGAGGTGGACTCTTGATAGGGAATTTCGGTGCCCTTGAGGATGCGTGCCGTCTCCTTGTCGGACGTGACCACCTTGGGCTGCGAGACGATTTCGCCGTTGCCGGTTTTCTCCATGGCTGTCAGCTCAAGGTCCAGCAGTAGATTGTCGGTGATGTAGGCCACGCCCAGACCCGAGGTGCCGGTCAGCGAACCCAAGTCGACAAACGGGGAGCTGGGCGGGTTTTGCGGCGGTTCGGCGCCGTCTGCCACGGGCTTGGAAATACCTCCGACACTTCCCCTGCCATGACTGAGCCGCCCACCCCAGCGCACGCCCAGGCTTTTGTCGTAGTCGACATTGGCCTCGACAATTCGCGCCTCGATCATCACTTGGCGGACGGGAATATCCAGTTGCGCCACGATACGCCGCAGCTCTTCGAGCCGTTCGCCGGTCTGGTAGGCGATGATGTTGTTGGTGCGATCATCCACCGCCACCGAGCCGCGCTCATCCGTGGCGCCTTCAAAACCTGTGACCGACTGAAACAGCTTGGCCAGGTCCGCCGCCTTGGCATAGTTGACCTGCAGCAGCTCCCGACGCAGCGGTGCCAGTTCCGCCATCTGCTTGCGCGACTCCAGCGCCAGCAGTTCGCGAGCGGCCAACTCATCCGCAGGTGCCACCAGCAACACACCGGCTTTCACGCGCTTATCCAGACCTTTGGTTTGCAGCACCAGATCCAGCGCCTGATCCCAAGGCACATCCTTGAGCCGCAGGGTAATTGAGCCCTGCACTTCATCACTGGTCACCAGGTTGAGCCCGGCGACATCGGCGATTTGCTGCAAGACCGCCCGCAGGTCGATGTCCTGGAAATTCAGGTTCAGCCGGGTGCCTGTATAGCTGACCGACGCTGCACTGTCGGGCGGCGGCAGGTGGATCAGGTCCAGGCGATTGGGCACAGCAGCAGCCATCGGTGCCGTGAACGCTATCCATAGCGCCACACCGAAGGACGAGAAAGTCCTTTTCATTGTTTGATTCCGTTATGAGTTGACGTTCAACACAAGGGTTCGCGGGCGTTCGAGCCAGCCGCCCTGTTCATCGGGAAACCGTTCGACCAAGTGGATAGACCCCTCTTGAATGGCCGTGACCTGGCCATGATCCGGCCCCAGGTAATCACCAATCGTCAGCCGGTGCACCCTGGATCCGGCACGCAGCAGGGCAAAAGCCTGCGCCCCCAAGGACAGCGTGCCGACCATTTTGAACTGATCGATGTTCATGCCTTCCAGCAGCCCCCGTGGCCGAGCGAGATCCGGCGCAAGGGCCGGTCGCCCCGGCACGCGAGTTACTTGCAAACCGGGCGGCTGAAACGGGTCGCGCACAAACGATGGGGTGTAGACCAATGGCTGGGCCGGGTCGAACGCTTCGCGGGCCTTGGCGATTTGCGTGGTACGCCGATAGGTCTTTGCCAGCATGTTCAGACGCAGCAAGGCGCCGTCATGCCCCAGTGCAACATCCTGCACGGTGACGACGCGCGGTAACCCACCCAGGGCGCCGACGAATGCTGCCAAGTCGTGGTAGCCCCCGGTGACGCCGATTTGCATGGGTTGCTCGATATAGAGCTGACGAGGCTCTTCATCCAACACCGTGATGCCCTCGACCCACACTCCATTGGCAACCGCCAATCGGGCGATGTCTTCAAGCAAGGCCGGCACCTCTGACTGGCCGGGCAATTGACGTAGAAGACCTGTGACCTTGCCCTCCATTGCCCTGAACTGATCGGTGCGCGCCTCAAGGCTGGAGGCCAGTTCAGCTTTTTCCGCCAACTGCTGCTGTAGCGTTTGCTCCCGCGCCTCAAACCCATGCAATCGCTCACGTGACGGGCTCAGGTACGCAGCCTCTCCTATCAGCAGCACCAGACCGGCCAGCCCACAGCCAAGCAGGACCTTGCCAGGCAAGGGCCATTTAGCAGCGTTGTAGAAGAGCGTGGGAAAATCGAGCCTGGGCAGGCTCATGGTTGCGCCTCGCTGGATTCCCCCTGGCGCACCATCAGTTGAAACTCACTTTCGCCGCGCGCTCCATCAGCCTGCACGCGCTGCAGACGAGTCGAACTGGAGCCCTGGGATGACTGCTTGAGCTGCTGCATCAACCGGGCAATGTCCTGGTTGCTTTCAGCCGTGCCGCGAATGCTGATGGTGTCACCGTTTGCGACCACCTCATGCAGATGGACACCTTCAGGCATTGCACGAGCCAATTGCTCGAACAATCGAGCGCCGGAAGAGCGGGCATCGTGCAGGTCCTGCACCACCTTCATGCGTTCGGCCAGTTGCTGGCTTCGTTCCTGCAGGTCGTCGATGGTCCTGATCCGCGAATCCTGGGTAGCCACCTCCTCACCCAAGCGGCTATTGCGGCTCACTTGCCGATCTATCGCCTGGTCGATCACCTGGTCAGCCAGCCACACGGCCGCCAGCGCCAGGCAGGCAAATGCCAGCAATAGCACCATGAAATACCTGCGCTTGCGCTCTGCCAGCGCCTGACGCCAAGGCAAAAGATTGATTCGTGTCATCCAGCGAAACTCCTCAGGGCCAACCCGCAAGCCACTCCCATCCCTTGGGCATCCACGGCCCATTGTGCACCATCGACTCGATGACCCGGCGTGAAGCTGGCAAAATCCTGACGGCAAGCGCGCTCCAATGCAAACCCTTCGACATCGACCACCCGCGGCACCAGCCCCGCCCGGGCTAAAACCGCCACTCGCGCCTGGACCTGCTCGCGCAGACAGGCCGCCAACATGACTTCAACCCACTGCGGCCCTTGGGCCGATGGGCCCTGGACCTGAAAGTCGATCGCCACCTCATCCAATGGATAAGGAATGAACTGGTCGGCTTCCATCTGGATCTTCCAGGCCATTTCTTCGTCGCGCAGGCCCGCATCCATCTCGATCAACCGCGTGATCACCGAAGGGCCCGCCACTGCCACAGCGGCGTGTCGAGCCGAAGTTCGCAGGCAGGATAACGCTTGTTGCAAGGCTCGCCCCACGCCCTCGACGTCCAGCAAGGCGCCATCGACGACCGCATGGGCGGGCAGCGCCTGGGTGGCATAGCCCTGGACACTGAAACCACCCGATGAACGGCTCAGCTCGATCAGCTTGATACCGCTGTCATTGATGTCGACACCCAAGACGATGTCGGCTTTTCGCCTGAAAAATCCCTTTCCCATAAAACTCCCCAAAACTTTCCCTGTCATACCGGCTGTCATCTCGCTTGATTGCTGCCAGGCACCCTGCATTCGGTCGGCTTGTTCGAGGCACGCGAATGACGCCCCAAGCTGAAAAATGCTTTAATGCCCAGCGTTTTTTCCCGCTTTTTTATCTGCTGCCCGGGTCGATCCATCGTTTGCCATGCATCCCCGACGCGTAACTCATTCTTTTCTCTGGAAATCCAAAAGCCTTGATTCGTCTGCTGAAGTTTTTCGGGTACTCCATTGTCGCGATCGTCTGCGGGCTGCTGCTCGTACTCAGCGGGGCCTACCTCTACCTTAGTCCGGGTTTGCCCTCCGTAGAGGCCCTCAGAAGTATCCAGTTGCAGATTCCTTTGCGGGTCTACAGCAGCGACGAAAAACTGATCGCGGAGTTCGGCGAAATGCGCCGCACACCGATCCGTTTCGCCGACATTCCACCCAATTTCATCAGTGCATTGCTGTCGGCAGAAGACGACAATTTTGCCAACCACTACGGCGTCGACCCCAGCAGCCTGGTACGTGCGGCCACGCAGTTGGTAAAGAGCGGACACATTCAATCCGGCGGCAGCACCATCACCATGCAGGTGGCGAAGAACTTCTTCCTCACCAGCGAGCGCAGCTTTTCGCGTAAAGCCACCGAGATCCTGCTGGCGCTACAGATTGAACGCCAACTGACCAAGGACGAAATCCTCGAGCTGTACGTCAACAAGATCTACCTGGGCAACCGCGCCTACGGCATTGAGGCCGCCTCCCAGGTCTACTATGGCAAATCGATTCGTGACGCCAGCCTGGCGCAGATGGCCATGATCGCCGGCCTGCCCAAGGCGCCGTCGCGCTTCAACCCGCTGGCCAACCCGGCGCGCAGTAAAGAACGTCGCGACTGGATCCTGGGGCGCATGTACAAGCTGGGCAAGATCGACCAGGCCGCTTATGAAAGCGCCGTGGCCGAGCCGCTGAACGCCAGCTATCACGTGCCGACGCCGGAAGTGAATGCACCGTACATCGCCGAAATGGCCCGCGCCGAAATGGTTGGCCGTTATGGCAGCGATGCCTACACCGAAGGCTTTCGCGTGACCACGACGGTTCCGAGCAACTTGCAGGAAATCGCCAACCACTCCGTACACGAAGGCTTGATCACCTATGATCAACGTCACGGCTACCGCGGCCCCGAGTCGCGCCTGCCGGGCAAGACCCTGAGTGCCTGGACCACCGAACTGGGCAAACAGCGCTCGATCAGCGGCCTGGAGCCGGCCATCGTCACCGAGGTGACCAAAGACGGCATTCAAGTGCTGACCCGCGCCGGTGAAGCCCACGTGGCGTGGGACAGCATGAAATGGGCGCGCCCGTTCCTGAACACCAACAGCATGGGGCCGATGCCCAAGCAGCCGTCCGACGTGGCCAAGGTGGGTGATTTGATCCGCGTGCAACGCCAGAAGGATGACAGCCTCAAGTTCAGCCAGGTGCCGGTCGCCCAAGGCGCCCTGGTATCCCTCGATCCGCAGAACGGCGCAATCCGCGCACTGGTCGGCGGTTTCGCCTTTGAGCAGAGCAACTACAACCGTGCGATACAGGCCAAGCGCCAGCCGGGTTCAAGTTTCAAGCCATTCGTCTACAGCGCCGCACTGGACAACGGCTACACCGCCGCCAGCCTGGTCAACGACGCACCGATCGTGTTTGTCGATGAATACCTGGACAAGGTCTGGCGGCCGAAGAACGACACCAACACCTTCCTCGGCCCGATCCGCATTCGCGAGGCGTTGTACAAGTCTCGCAACCTGGTATCGATCCGCCTGCTGCAGGCCATGGGCGTAGGCAAGACCATCGACTACATGACGCGCTTCGGCTTCGCCAAGTCGGACTTGCCGCCCAACCTGTCCCTGGCGCTGGGTACCGCAACCCTTACGCCGATGGAAATCGCCACTGGCTGGAGCACCTTTGCCAACGGCGGCTACAAGATTGCGCCGTACCTGATCGACAAGATCGAAAGCCGCAATGGCGACACCCTGTTCACCGCCAACCCACCACGGGTGCCCGGTGATGTGGTCAATGGTGTGGCGGCAACCGATGGTCTCGCAGCACCGGGTAACGGCGGCATTACCATCGAGCCCACGCCAGGCACAGCGCCGGCCGCAAACGCTCCCGCAACGACCGAGCCGCAAGCGCCAGCGGTTGCCGAGCGCATCGTGGATGGCCGCACCACCTATATCCTCAACAGCATCCTGCAGGACGTGATCAAGAAGGGCACCGGCCGCCGCGCACTGGCCCTGGGCCGTGCGGATATCGCGGGTAAAACCGGTACCACCAACGAGTCCAAGGATGCCTGGTTCTCCGGCTACAACGGCGACTACGTGACCACGGTATGGACTGGCTACGACCAGCCGGAAAGCCTGGGCCGCCGTGAGTTTGGCGGCACCGTCGCACTGCCGATCTGGATGAGCTACATGGGCGCCGCGCTCAAGGACAAGCCGCTGCACACCCAGCCTGAACCGGAAGGCATCCTGAGCCTGCGCATCGACCCGGTGAGTGGACGTGCGGCGTCGCCGAGTACGCCGAATGCTTACTTCGAGCTGTTCAAGAGCGAGGACACGCCGCCGTCGGTCAACGAGCTGGGCAATGGCGTGGCACCGGGCAGCCCGCTGCCGGCGGATGAAGGCGCGCCGATCGATTTGTTCTGACCCGATCCAAGACGCAACATAGATCCAAATGTGGGAGGGGGCTTGCTCCCGATGGCGGACTGTCAGTCAATGAATATGGCGACTGATACACCGCCATCGGGAGCAAGCCCCCTCCCACATTTGACCTCTATAGGCTTCAGGAGAATTGCCATAAAAAAAGCCCCGACTCATTCGAGCCGGGGCTTTTTGTTGGTGCGCTACAACGGCTTAGCCGTTGAACACATCATCCACGCTTTGCAGCGGGTAGTTCTTTGGATACGGCAGGGTTGCTACACCGGTCTCGATCGCGGCCTTGGCCACGGCATCGGAGATCAGGGTGATCAGGCGCTTATCCATTGGTTTTGGAATGATGTACTCACGACCGAATTCCAGCTTGGCACCACCGTAGGCGTCGCACACATCCTGAGGCACCGGCAGCTTGGCCAGTTCACGCAGAGCGTTGGCAGCCGCTACTTTCATTTCTTCGTTGATGCGCTTGGCGCGAACGTCCAGGGCACCACGGAAGATGAACGGGAAGCCCAGTACGTTGTTGACCTGGTTCGGGTAGTCGGAACGTCCGGTAGCCATGATCACGTCGCTACGGGTGGCGTGAGCCAGCTCAGGCGAGATTTCCGGATCCGGGTTGGAGCAGGCGAACACGATCGGGTTCGGCGCCATGGATTTCAGGCCTTCGGCGCTCAGCAGGTTCGGGCCGGACAGGCCGACAAACACGTCGGCACCGGCGAGGGCATCAGCCAGGGTGCGCTTGGAGGACGGGTGGGCGAACATCGCCTTGTACTGGTTCAGGTCGGTACGCTCGGACTGGATCACGCCCTTGCTGTCGACCATGTAGATGTTTTCCAGCTTGGCGCCCATGCTGATGATCAGCTTCATGCAGGAAATGGCCGCAGCACCGGCGCCCAGGCAGACGATCTTCGCCTCACCCAGGGTTTTGCCGGCGATTTCCAGGGCGTTGATCATGCCGGCCGCGGTAACGATCGCGGTGCCGTGCTGGTCATCGTGGAATACCGGGATGTCGCACTGTTCGATCAGGGCCTTTTCGATCTCGAAGCACTCAGGTGCCTTGATGTCTTCCAGGTTGATGCCACCGAAGGTGATGGAAATGCGCTTGACCGTGTCGATGAAAGCCTGCGGGCTCTCGGAATCGACTTCGATGTCGAAAACGTCGATGCCGGCAAAGCGCTTGAACAGCACGCCTTTACCTTCCATGACTGGCTTGGAAGCCAATGGGCCGAGGTTACCCAGGCCAAGGATCGCGGTGCCATCGGAAATCACTGCAACCAGGTTGCCCTTGCCGGTGTACTTGTACGCCAGTTCTGGGTCACGGGCGATTTCACGTACGGGCTCGGCAACACCAGGGCTGTAGGCCAGCGACAGGTCGCGAGCAGTGGCAGTGGCTTTGGTGAGCTCTACACTCAGCTTTCCTGGACGAGGATGGGCATGGTATTCGAGAGCGGCAGTTTTCAAATCAGACATATCGGCATTCCGCTTTTACTGTTGGTCGACGGACCGCCGAGGATACGCGTGTCGCAAAGTCCCTACAAGACTGGGCAGTCACAGGTGTCAAGGGCCCTGGGCTACGACTTTTGGCCAAGAGCCACGGGATACAAGGGCTCAACTGTTCACAATCGGAATAAAAAATGTCTACAATTTTTTATTCAAAGCGTCGATTTCAGCACGCCGGGATCGGTTATTGGCAGGAGCCAGCGTGATTGACCTCTTTTCAAACCACCACGGCGGGAGCGATCCTGCACCCAGCCGCGCGCTTCAATAGTGCGACCTTGCAGACCATTGAGCATGGCCGGATCGAACTGACTGATCAGTTCGGGGGCAATACGTAATACCAGTGAACCCTGGATTTCAATCCAGATGCCACCGCGATTGCGCTCGATCTTGCTGACCCGGCCAGTTACCAGCGCAAACCCGGAGCGCTTGAGTTGTGCCACCGTTTGCACCGGCGATTGGCGCCACAGCCCCAGGCGCGCCTGGCGGGCGCTGTTTTCCGCCGCCTGCTGGCAGGTGGCGAGGTCTACATTCGGCGCCACCCCCACCTGGAAGCCCAAGCCCTCGGCGAGCAATTGCGCTTCCAGGTTCTCGCCATTGGCGCCATAGAGGTGGGCCAGGGTGCGGCCGTAATGATCCTTGCCCTCGCGGCCAGGCACCAAACCGACACGCCCATCACTGGCCTGCACCAACGCTTGTAGACGCTGGCGGGCGGCGACGGCAAACGGCTCGTCAGTACGACCCTTCTTGCCGGTTTCCGGCGCATTGAGGCCGATCATCCGCACGCTGCGGCCATCCTTGAGGCGTACGGTGTCGCCGTCCACCACGCGCTGCACTTCTACTCGCGCCACGGAAGCGGGTGCCGGGCAGAATACCGCGGCCTGGGCGGTTGCCAGCCAAATCCCGGGCACAAAAAAGGCGCCCACAAGGGACGCCTTTTTCAACAGCTGGCAAAAGCCCATAAGGCTTTTGAGCCTTACTCTGCTGGAGTAGCAGCAGGCTTCTTGCCGAAAGCACCAAAGCGATCTGCGAAGCGCTGTACACGGCCGCCGGTGTCCAGAGTTTTCTGCTTACCGGTGTAGAACGGGTGGCACTCGTTGCATACGTCAGTACCCAGTGGCTTGCACAGGTTCGAACGAGTTTCGAACTTGTTGCCGCAGCTGCAGGTAACTTCGATGGTTTCGTACGCTGGATGGATATCGGCTTTCATGGCACTTCCTCGGGCTAGCGTGCCGCCACTCGACACTATTGTCGAATACCGCACGTAATTAGGCCGCGGATTCTACCAGACCTTTTTAAACGCGCAAGCGGCGCTACTGACCAAAAACCTCCTTTCATCAGAAAACCATGGCATACCCAAGCCCTCCCCGCTCTGCTAGGCTCGCGCCCCTGCACCACTGCCTGCCTTTATATGAGATGCCCCGCGTGCCCGACGCCATTTTGCGCCTAGCCCTGCCCTCCCCCCTGCGCCGCCTGTTCGATTACCGGGCCCCGGCTGGAGTGCTGCGGACGCAGTTGCAGCCGGGGATGCGCGTGCGTGTGCCGTTTGGGCGCAGGGAAATGATCGGCATTCTGGTGGAGGTCGCGGACCACAGCGAGGTCCCGGCGGAAAAGCTCAAGCCGGCCCTGGCCATCCTCGACGCCACACCGCCACTGCCGCCGGCACTGTTCAAGCTGTGTCTGTGGACTGCGCAGTATTACCAGCACAGCTTGGGCGATACCTTGAGCTGGGCGCTGCCGGTACTGCTGCGCCAGGGCGAACTGGCCGAAGCGCGCCAGGAGCGTTTCTGGTCGATGGTGCCCGGCGCGCGCCTCGACGACCCGCGCATCGCCCGCGCCCCGCGCCAGCGCGAAGCCCTGGCCACATTGGCCCAGCACCCCCATGGCGTGGCCCACCAGTTGTTGAGCAAGCTGATGCTGAGCAAGGACAGCCTCGACCTGCTGCTGGCCAAGGGACTGGTGCAGGTGGAAATCCGCAAGCACGCCCCAGACCCACGCCACGAACATTGGCTGGCCCAGCCGGAGCTGCCGCTGAACCCCGAGCAACGCGCTGCCTATGAGGCGATTCGCGCCGGTTTCGACAGCTTCCACGCCTTCCTTCTGGCTGGCGTCACCGGCAGCGGCAAGACCGAAGTGTATTTGCAACTGATCCGCGAAACCCTGCAGGCCGGCAAGCAGGCACTGGTGCTGATCCCGGAGATCAACCTGGGCCCACAGACCCTGGCGCGTTTCGAGCAGCGCTTCAACGCGCGCATCGCCCTGGTGCACTCAGCGGTCAATGACCGTGAGCGCCTGGAGTCGTGGCTGGCAGCGCGGGACGGCGAGGCAGACATCATCATTGGCACCCGTTCGGCGCTGTTCACCCCGATGAAAAACCCCGGGCTGATCATCATCGACGAGGAGCACGACGGCTCCTATAAACAGCAGGAAGGCCTGCGTTACCACGCCCGCGACCTGGCGCTGGTACGCGCACGTCAGGAAGACATCCCGATTGTGCTGGGTTCGGCCACGCCGTCCCTGGAAAGCCTGCATAACGCCTACACCGGCCGCTATGGCCTGCTACGCATGAACGAGCGCGCCGGCGGCGCCAAACAACCGCGCTTCCTGCGCCTGGACGTGAAAAGCCGCCCGCTGGACAGCGGTATTTCCGGTCCGATGCAACAGGCCATCGGCCAGACCCTCGCCGCGGGCCAGCAAGTATTGGTGTTTCTCAACCGTCGCGGCTTTGCCCCGACACTGCTGTGCCATGACTGCGGCTGGATGTCCGAGTGCGAGCGCTGCGATGCGCGCATGACCGTGCACCAGCGCCACGGCGAATTGCGTTGCCATCACTGCGGTCATGTAGAGCGGGTGCCACGCCATTGCCCGCAGTGCGGCAAGGTCGACCTGCGCCCGGTCGGGGCCGGCACCGAGCGCGCCGAAGAGCGCCTGGGCATTCTGTTCCCGGATTACCCGGTGCTACGGGTCGACCGCGACAGCACGTCGCGCAAAGATGCAATGAACCAGTTGTTTGCCACCATTCAGAAAGGTCAACCGTGCATTCTGATCGGCACGCAGATGCTCGCCAAAGGGCACCACTTCCCACGGGTGACCCTGGTGTCGATCCTGGATGCCGACGGCGGGTTGTTCTCCGGGGATTTCCGCGCCAGCGAACGCATGGCGCAGTTGATCGTGCAGGTGGCAGGGCGCGCCGGACGGGCCGAAGAGCCGGGCAAGGTGATTATCCAGACGCACCTGGCCGACCACCCGCTGCTGATTCAACTGACGGAACAAGGCTATTTTGCCTTCGCCGAGCAGGCATTGAGCGAACGCCGCGCTGCCGGCTTGCCACCCTTTGCGCACTTGGCGTTGCTGCGTGCCGAAGCCCACAAACCCGGCCAGGCCGAAGGTTTCCTCGATCAAGCCTGCAGCGTGGCCGAACGTTTGCTCGGCGAGCTGGGCCTGAGCGGTATCGAGTTGCTCGGCCCCGTGCCTGCGCCCATGGAGCGGCGTGCCGGGCGTTATCGGGCTCAGCTACTCTTGCAGGCAACCTCCCGTGCGCCGCTGCATCGACTGCTAAGTAGCTGGATGCTTGAGCTGGAGCAAATGCCCAGCGGCCGGCAGGTGCGATGGTCGTTAGATGTAGACCCGGTAGATTTATATTGAGGGTAATTACGTCATCGCAGGCAAGCCAGCTCCCACATTATGAAATGTGCCCCCCCCCCCGTTAAATGTGGGAGCGGGCTTGCCCGCGATGAGGCCCGCAGGTCCGCCATCTAGTCTGAACGGTTGGCAAGCTCGCCCTCGCCACGGATAATGCCCAGTTTTTCCACCTGCGCATCGCGCGCCGCCGCTTGCGGTCGAAAGAGAACACCATGAAAGACACCATTCGCCAGCTGATCCAACAAGCCCTCACCCAACTCGTCAACGAAGGTGTGTTGCCTGAAGGCCTGTCGCCGGCGATCCAGGTGGAGAACACCCGCGACAAGACCCACGGCGACTTCGCCAGCAACATCGCGATGATGCTGTCCAAGCCGGCCGGCATGAAACCGCGCGACCTGGCGGAAAAAATCATCGCTGCACTGCCGGCTGACGCCAGTGTCACCAAGGCTGAAATCGCAGGCCCGGGCTTTATCAACTTCTTCCAGAACACCCAGGCCTTGGCTTCGCGCCTGGACGCAGCCCTGGCCGATGCCAAAATCGGCGCACACAAGGCTGGCGACACCCAACGCGTGGTCATCGACCTGTCGGCGCCGAACCTGGCCAAAGAGATGCATGTCGGTCACCTGCGCTCCACCATCATCGGCGACGGTGTGGCGCGGGTGCTGGAGTTCCTCGGCGACACCGTGATCCGCCAGAACCACGTCGGCGACTGGGGTACCCAGTTCGGTATGTTGATGGCCTACCTGCAGGAAAACCCGATCACCAGCAACGAGCTGGCCGACCTGGAGAACTTCTACCGCGCCGCCAAGAAGCGCTTCGACGAATCCGAAGAGTTTGCCGACCGCGCCCGTGGCCTGGTGGTCAAACTGCAAGCCGGCGACCAGGAATGCCTGGCGCTGTGGAACCGCTTCCGTGAGATTTCCCTGTCCCACTGCCAGGAAATCTACGAACTGCTCAACGTGAAACTGACCATGGCCGACGTGATGGGCGAAAGCGCCTACAACGACGACCTGATCAACGTGGTCAACGACCTCAAGGCCAAGGGCCTGCTGGTCGAGAGCAACGGCGCGCAGTGCGTGTTCCTCGAAGAATTCAAGACCGCCGACGGCGAGCCGCTGCCGGTGATCATCGTCAAGGCCGATGGCGGCTATCTCTACGCCACCACCGACCTGGCTGCTGTGCGCTATCGCAGCGGTGTGCTCAAGGCCGACCGTGCGCTGTACTTCGTCGACCAGCGCCAGGCCCTGCACTTCCAGCAAGTGTTCGAAGTGGCCCGTCGTGCCGGCTTCGTCACCCACCCGATGCACATGGAACACATGGGTTTCGGCACCATGAACGGCGCCGATGGCCGCCCGTTCAAGACCCGTGACGGCGGCACCGTCAAGCTGATCGACCTGCTGACCGAAGCCCAGGAACGTGCCTACAACCTGGTGAAGGAGAAGAACCCGGAGCTGGCCGAGGCCGACCTGCGTAATATTGCCCGCGTGGTGGGCATTGGTGCGGTGAAATACGCCGACCTGTCCAAGCACCGCACCAGCGACTACAGCTTCAACTTCGACCTGATGCTCAACTTCGAAGGCAACACCGCGCCGTACCTGCTGTACGCCTACACCCGCGTGGCCGGCGTATTCCGCAAGCTGGGCAAGGACTTCAGCGAAGTCGAAGGCCAGATCGCGCTGGACGCCGCCCACGAACAGGAACTGGCGGCCAAGCTCGCGCAATTTGGCGAAGTGCTCAACAGCGTTGGCGAAAAAGGCACGCCGCACATCCTGTGCACCTATTTGTACGAAGTGGCCGGCCTGTTCTCCAGTTTCTACGAAAACTGCCCGATCCTGACCGCCGACGACGAAGCCCAGAAACAAAGTCGCCTGCGCCTTGCCGCATTGGCTGGACGCACCCTCAAGCAAGGCCTGGAACTCTTGGGCCTGGAAACTCTGGAGCGTATGTAAGTTGGCTGCCAAGAAAAAACCTGCACCCAAACGCGGCGCCAGCCGTTATCAGGCCCCGGCGAAGCAGCCGATCCCGGGCTGGCTGTGGATGGCCATCGGCCTGACGGTCGGTGCCTTCGTTGTGTTTCTGATGAAGCTGGAGCCTGGCCAGGGCGATGACGTCAAGCGCGTCAAACAGGAGCAGCAGAAGGCCACGAAAATTGCCGAGGCCAACAAGACTGCGCCAAGCCCGACCGCACCGGTGAAGCCGAAATACGACTTCTACACACTGCTGCCGGAATCGGAAGTGATCGTGCCGCCCGACGCCGTGCCGGAGAAAACCCTGCCGACCCCGCAAGTGCCGACCACGCCCGTAACCCCAGCGGAAGCGGCGAAAATCGATACGGCTCGCGCCCAGGCTGCACTGGCCGGCATCACTCCGCCGCCAGCACCGCCAGTGGCAGCGACCAAGGCCGCGCCTGTGACCAAGTTCTTCCTGCAAGCCGGCTCGTTCCCGAAACAGGCGGATGCCGATCGTGTGCGTGCACAGATCATTCTGTTGGGCCAATCGGTCTCGGTTGAGTCCGGCACGGTGAAGGACGCGACCTGGTATCGCGTATTGGTGGGGCCGTTCAGCAACCGTGAGCAACTGACCGTGGCGCAGAAACAATTGGCCGGGGCCGGGTTTAGCAATCTGTTGTTACAACAGCGCCAGAGCCGCTGATTTCGAAGACATAGCAGGGCTAATGTGGGAGGGGGCTTGCCCCCGATGGCGGTATATCAGTCAATATATTCAGCGACTGACACACCGCGATCGGGAGCAAGCCCCCTCCCACATTTGGTTTTGCGGTGTTCTTGAATAGGTGTCGGATCAATAAACACCACTCGTCCGCGCACCCGTCCTACGGTTGAAATCCCCCCCGCCACCCCCATATGAGTTCTCATCAGGGCATTTTCGCCCCGCTGCGTGGAGACTCTCCCCTTGACCACCATCGTTTCAGTACGTCGCCACGGCAAAGTCGTCATGGGCGGCGACGGCCAGGTTTCCCTGGGCAATACCGTGATGAAAGGCAACGCGAAAAAAGTGCGTCGCCTGTACCACGGCCAGGTACTTGCCGGTTTCGCAGGCGCTACCGCCGACGCCTTTACCCTCTTCGAACGTTTCGAAGGCCAGCTTGAGAAACATCAGGGCCACCTGGTGCGCGCCGCTGTCGAACTTGCCAAAGAATGGCGCACCGACCGCTCCCTCAGCCGCCTGGAGGCCATGCTCGCCGTCGCGAACAAAGACGCTTCCCTGATCATCACCGGTAACGGCGATGTGGTAGAGCCCGAACATGGCCTGATCGCCATGGGTTCCGGCGGTGGCTATGCCCAAGCGGCAGCCAGTGCGCTGCTGAAGAAAACCGACCTGTCGGCCCGTGAGATCGTCGAGACCGCTCTGGGTATCGCCGGCGATATCTGCGTGTTCACCAACCACAACCAGACCATTGAGGAGCAGGACCTCGCCGAGTAAGCCGTAGGCTTATTCCCGCTTGAGGCCGCCAGACACTATGTCCATGACCCCCCGCGAAATCGTCCATGAACTCAATCGCCATATCATCGGCCAGGACGATGCCAAGCGCGCCGTTGCCATTGCGCTGCGTAACCGCTGGCGCCGGATGCAACTGCCCGAAGAACTGCGCGTTGAAGTAACCCCCAAGAACATCCTGATGATCGGCCCGACCGGTGTCGGTAAAACCGAAATCGCCCGGCGCCTGGCCAAATTGGCGAACGCCCCGTTCATCAAGGTCGAAGCGACCAAGTTCACCGAAGTCGGCTACGTGGGCCGTGATGTCGAGTCGATCATCCGCGACCTGGCCGATGCCGCCCTGAAGATGCTGCGCGAACAGGAAGTGACCAAGGTCAGCCACCGTGCCGAAGACGCAGCGGAAGAGCGCATCCTCGACGCCCTGCTGCCACCGGCCCGCATGGGTTTCAACGAAGACGCCGCACCGTCGTCGGATTCCAATACTCGCCAGCTGTTCCGCAAGCGCCTGCGTGAAGGCCAGCTGGATGACAAGGAAATCGAGATCGAAGTGGCTGAAGTGTCCGGCGTGGATATTTCTGCCCCGCCTGGCATGGAAGAAATGACCAGCCAGTTGCAGAACCTGTTCGCCAACATGGGCAAGGGCAAGAAGAAAAGCCGCAAGCTCAAAGTGAAAGAAGCGCTGAAGCTGGTGCGCGACGAAGAAGCCGGCCGCCTGGTCAATGAGGAAGAACTCAAGGCCAAGGCCCTGGAAGCGGTCGAGCAGCACGGCATCGTGTTTATCGATGAGATCGACAAAGTGGCCAAGCGTGGCAACTCCGGTGGCGTCGATGTATCCCGCGAAGGTGTGCAGCGTGACCTGTTGCCGCTGATCGAAGGCTGCACAGTCAACACCAAGCTGGGCATGGTCAAGACTGACCACATTCTGTTTATCGCTTCCGGTGCGTTCCACCTGAGCAAGCCAAGCGACCTGGTGCCCGAGCTGCAAGGCCGCCTGCCGATTCGTGTGGAACTCAAGGCACTGACACCTGGCGACTTCGAGCGCATCCTCAGCGAACCCCACGCCTCGCTCACCGAGCAGTACCGTGAGTTGCTGAAAACCGAGGGCCTGGGTATCGAGTTCCAGGCGGACGGTATCAAGCGTTTGGCGGAAATCGCCTGGCAGGTCAACGAGAAGACCGAGAACATCGGTGCCCGACGCCTGCATACCTTGCTTGAGCGCTTGCTTGAGGAAGTGTCGTTCAGTGCCGGCGACATGGCGGGTGCGCAGAATGGCGAAGCGATCAAGATCGATGCTGACTACGTCAACAGCCACTTGGGCGAATTGGCGCAGAACGAAGACTTGTCTCGTTATATCCTGTAAGCCTCACACAGAACTGCTTTGCTTCAAATGTGGGAGGGGGCTTGCTCCCGATGGCGGTGTATCAGTATCAGATGAGCTGACTGACACACCACCATCGGGAGCAAGCCCCCTCCCACATTTTCAAGCCGGTTTATTCAGGAGCATCCCATATGGTCAAGTTTCCTACTGCAGTAAACCTGCACAAAACCTCCAATACCCTTGGCCTGACTTACGGGCCGGATGAAACCTACCAACTGCCCGCCGAATTCCTGCGGGTTCACTCGCCTTCGGCCGAGGTCCAGGGCCACGGCAAGCCCATCCTGCAATTCGGCAAGCTCAATGTCAGGTTGACCCAAGTCGAACCGGCCGGCCAGTACGCACTGAAATTGACCTTCGATGACGGCCATGACAGCGGACTGTTCACTTGGGACTACCTCTATCAGTTGGCCGTACGTCAGGACGCGCTATGGGCCGACTACCTGGCCGAGCTCAAAGCGACCGGAAAAACCCGCGACCCGAGTGAGTCGGTCGTGCGGCTGATGCTCTAGCACAGGCATCTTGGTCTTTAGAGCGCATTTTCTAATTTCATCTGCTTGAATGCCCTGTCGCGTGGCCAATGATCGGCCCGCTTGCGAAAAAAAATAAACTCGGGTAACCAATGGAGCTGGCAAGTTCCCTGCATTTGACGATGCGGTATCAACGGTCACCCGGGTCGCAGTACCAGGCTGGTGTCGTGTATCGAAATTGGGTGCGCAGCAATCGCCGGTACTCGTCTTTCGGACAATGGAGCGTCGTAGATGAGTAACAAGAATAACGATGACTTGAAACGCCAGGCCTCGGAAAACACCCTGGGGCTGAACCCGATCATCGCGTTACGCAAAAAGGATTTATTGGCCTCGGCCAAGATGGTGCTGACCCAAGCCATCAAGCAGCCGTTGCACAGCGTCAAGCACGTCGCCCACTTTGGCGTCGAGTTGAAGAATGTGATGTTCGGCAAATCCCAACTGGTGCCTGAAGGCGATGACCGTCGCTTCAACGACCCGGCCTGGAGCCAGAACCCGCTCTACAAACGTTATTTGCAGACTTACCTGGCGTGGCGCAAGGAACTCCACGACTGGATCGACGACAGCAACCTGCCGGCACAAGACATCAGCCGTGGCCACTTCGTGATCAACCTGATGACCGAAGCCATGGCCCCCACCAACAGTGCGGCCAACCCGGCGGCGGTCAAGCGCTTCTTTGAAACCGGCGGCAAAAGCCTGCTCGACGGTTTGTCCCACTTGGCCAAGGACATGGTGCACAACGGCGGTATGCCGAGCCAGGTCAACATGGGCGCCTTTGAGGTCGGCAAGACCCTGGGCACCAGCGAAGGCGCGGTGGTGTTTCGCAACGATGTGCTGGAGCTGATCCAGTACAAGCCCATCACCGAGCAGGTACACGAGCGCCCACTGCTGGTGGTGCCGCCGCAGATCAACAAATTCTACGTATTCGACCTGTGCCCGGAAAAGAGCCTGGCGCGTTTCTGCCTGCGCAATGGGCAACAGACCTTTATCGTCAGTTGGCGCAACCCCACCAAGGCCCAGCGCGAGTGGGGGCTCTCTACTTATATCGAGGCGCTCAAGGAAGCGGTCGATGTGGTCACGGCAATTACCGGCAGCAAGGACGTGAATATGCTCGGCGCCTGCTCCGGCGGCATCACCTGCACCGCACTGCTGGGCCACTACGCAGCGCTGGGCGAGAAGAAGGTCAACGCCCTGACCCTGTTGGTGAGCGTGCTGGACACCACCCTGGACACCCAGGTGGCGCTGTTTGTCGACGAACAGACCCTGGAAGCAGCCAAGCGCCATTCCTATCAGGCCGGCGTGCTGGAAGGCCGCGACATGGCCAAGGTGTTTGCATGGATGCGCCCCAACGACCTGATCTGGAACTACTGGGTCAATAACTACCTGCTGGGCAACGAACCGCCGGTGTTCGACATCCTGTTCTGGAACAACGACACCACCCGCTTGCCGGCCGCGTTCCATGGCGACCTGATCGAACTGTTCAAGAACAACCCACTGGTACGCGCCAACGCCCTGGAAGTGTGCGGCACGCCCATCGACCTCAAGCAGGTCACCGCTGATATCTACTCCCTGGCCGGCACCAACGACCACATCACGCCGTGGCAGTCCTGCTACAAGTCTGCGCAGTTGTTCGGTGGCAAGGTCGAGTTTGTGCTGTCCAGCAGTGGGCATATCCAGAGCATCCTCAACCCGCCGGGCAACCCCAAGGCGCGCTACCAGACCAGCGAGGGCTTGGCCGGCAATGCGCTGGAATGGCAGGAAAATGCGACCAAGCACACCGACTCGTGGTGGCTGCATTGGCAGGTGTGGCAGGCGGAGCGGGCGGGAAAACTGAAAAAAGCCCCGACGACATTAGGTAATAAAACCTATGCCGCCGCCGAAGCGGCGCCGGGTACCTATGTACATGAACGCTAGGCATTTTTTGTAATTGAAATGAGTTCAGATGTGGGAGCGGGCTTGCTCGCGAATGCGGTGTATCAGTATCAGATGTGCCAACTGAAATACCGCATTCGCGAGCAAGCCCGCTCCCACATTTTTGATCGCATTCCGGCTGTAACACTTCACAGGGCTTGAGCATGGCGCAACCGTTCATCTTCCGTACCATCGACCTGGATGGCCAGACCATCCGCACGGCGGTACGCCCGGGCAAGCCGCACTTGACCCCGCTGCTGATCTTCAACGGCATCGGCGCCAACCTTGAGCTGGTGTTCCCGTTCGTCCAGGCCCTGGACCCGGACCTGGAAGTGATTGCGTTCGATGTGCCCGGCGTTGGCGGTTCCTCGACGCCGAAGCGGCCCTATCGCTTCCCCGGCCTGGCCAGGCTCACCGCGCGTATGCTCGATTACCTCGACTACGGCCAGGTGAACGCCGTGGGTGTGTCCTGGGGCGGGGCACTGGCGCAGCAGTTCGCCTATGACTACCCGGAACGCTGCAAGAAGCTGATCCTGGCGGCCACAGCTGCCGGGGCCTTTATGGTGCCGGGCAAACCCAAAGTGCTGTGGCTGATGGCCAGCCCCCGGCGTTATATCCAACCCTCCCATGTGGTGCGCATCGCGCCGATGATTTATGGCGGCTCGTTCCGCCGCGATTCGAACCTGGCCGCCGAACATGCGAGCAAAGTGCGCTCGGCTGGCAAGCTGGGTTACTACTGGCAATTGTTCGCCGGGCTGGGCTGGACCAGCATTCATTGGCTGCACAAGATTCGCCAGCCCACCCTGGTATTGGCCGGGGACGATGACCCGCTGATCCCGCTGGTCAACATGCGCATGCTCGCCTGGCGCATCCCCAATGCGCAGTTGCACATCATCGATGACGGGCACCTGTTCCTGATCACCCGGGCTGAAGCCGTGGCGCCGATCATCATGAAGTTTCTCGAAGAGGAGCGCTTGCGCGCAGTGATACATCCGCGACCGGCGGTGTGAAGGACCACACCACCGCGCAAGTTGCCAGGAACCGACTATGGTTCTGGATTGGCGTGCCTGCTTGATGTCTTGACGAAGGAGTGTTGGCTCATGCGAGGAAGACCCGTGACGAACCCGGCGCCCACCCCCGCTGCGTTCATCAACGCACAAAATGCGATCACCGGCCTGCGCGGCCGCGACCTGCTGTCAACCCTGCGCACCGTCGCCGCGCACGGGCTGCGCAACCCGGTGCACACCGCCCGCCACGCCCTGGCCCTGGGCGGCCAACTGGGCCGTGTGCTGCTGGGTGAGACCGTGCACGAGCCCAACCCCAGGGACAATCGCTTCAGCGACCCCACCTGGAAGCTCAACCCGCTGTACCGGCGCAGCTTGCAAGCCTATCTGAGCTGGCAGAAACAGACGCGGCAGTGGATCGATGACAGCACCCTCAGTGACGATGATCGCGCGCGTGCGCAGTTCGCCTTCGCCCTGCTCAACGACGCCGTCTCCCCTTCCAACACCCTGCTCAACCCGCTGGCGATCAAGGAGTTGCTCAACTCCGGCGGCAACAGCGTGGTGCGCGGCGTGAGTAACCTGTTCGAAGACCTGCTGCACAACAACGGTTTGCCCCGCCAGGTCAGCAAACACGCCTTCGAAGTCGGCAAGACGGTGGCGACCACGCCCGGTTCGGTAGTGTTTCGCAACGAACTGCTGGAGCTGATCCAGTACAAGCCCATGAGCGAAAAACAGTACGCCAAGCCGCTGCTGGTGGTGCCGCCGCAAATCAACAAGTACTACATCTTCGACCTCAGCCCGGCCAACAGCTTTGTGCAATATGCCCTTAAAAATGGCCTGCAAACCTTCATGATCAGTTGGCGCAACCCGGACGTGCGGCATCGCGAATGGGGCCTGTCCACCTACGTGGCGGCGTTGGAGGAGGCACTGAATGTCTGCCGGGCCATCACCGGCGCCCGCGAGGTCAACCTGATGGGCGCCTGCGCCGGTGGCCTGACCATCGCCGCCCTGCAAGGCCACCTGCAAGCCAAGCGCCAGCTGCGGCGCATCTCCAGCGCCAGTTACCTGGTGAGCCTGCTCGACAGCCAGATCGACAGCCCCGCAACCTTGTTCGCTGACGAACAAACCCTGGAAGCCGCCAAGCGCCGCTCCTACCAGGAGGGCGTACTGGACGGCCGTGACATGGCCAAGGTGTTTGCCTGGATGCGCCCCAACGACCTGATCTGGAACTACTGGATCAACAATTACCTGCTGGGCAAGGAGCCGCCGGCCTTCGACATCCTGTACTGGAACAACGACAACACGCGCCTGCCCGCCGCCTTGCACGGCGACCTGCTGGACTTCTTCAAGCACAACCCCCTGAGCCATCCCGGCGGCCTGGAGGTGTGCGGCACGCCCATCGACTTGCGCAAGGTCACGGTGGACAGCTTCAGCGTGGCCGGGATCAACGACCACATCACACCGTGGGACGCGGTGTATCGCTCCACCCAACTGCTGGGCGGCGAGCGGCGCTTTGTGCTGTCCAACAGCGGGCATATCCAGAGCATCCTCAACCCGCCGGGCAACCCCAAGGCCAACTACGTCGAGAACCTCAAGCTGAGCAGTGACCCGCGTGCCTGGTACTACGACGCCCGGCATGTCGAAGGCAGCTGGTGGCCGCAGTGGCTGGAATGGATACAACAACGCTCCGGGGTACAACGCGAAACGCTTACCGCCCTGGGCAACCAGAACTACCCACCGATGGAAGCAGCGCCAGGCACTTATGTGCGGGTGCGTTGAGCTCAACGATCACATTAAGAAGACTGGATGAAGACCCGCGACCGTATCCTTGAATGTGCCTTGCAGTTGTTCAACCACAAGGGCGAACCGAACGTATCGACCATGGAGGTGGCCAATGAAATGGGGATCAGCCCCGGCAACCTCTACTACCACTTCCACGGCAAGGAGCCGTTGGTGCTGGGGCTGTTCGAGCGCTTTCAATGCGAGTTGGCGCCATTGCTCGATCCTCCCGCCAATGCGCAACTGGAGGCCGAGGATTACTGGCTGTTCCTGCACCTGATTGTCGAGCGCATGGCCCACTACCGCTTCCTGTTCCAGGACCTGTCGAACCTGGCCGGGCGCCTGCCGAAGCTGGCCAAGGGCATTCGCAACCTGCTCACGGCGCTCAAGCGCACCCTGGCCTCATTGTTAGCGCGGTTGAAAGCCGCGGGGCAGCTGGTCAGTGACACCCAGGCACTGGGACAGCTGGTGGAACAGATCACCCTGACCCTGCTGTTTTCCCTGGATTACCAACGGATTCTGGACCGTGAGGGTGAGGTGCGAGTGGTGGTGTACCAGATCATGATGCTGGTGGCCCCCCATCTGTTACCGACGGCGCGGAAGGCGACTGAGAAGTTCGCCTTGAAATATCTGGATGACACTGATTAAACATGTGGGAGCGGGCTTGCCCGCGATAGCGTTGGATCAGCCAATGCCTGTATGACTGACACTCCGCCATCGCGGGCAAGCCCGCTCCCACATTGGAAATGCAGCGTTTTTTAGGCTTGCATAAAAAACGCCCGGTCTCGCAGACCGGCGTTTTTTTGTGTCCCGGAAAAATCAGGACTGACTGGATGGCGTCGGGGTGACCGGCGTTGCAGTCGGGGTAGCAGCCGTATGCGTCGGTGCGGACACCGAGTTGGCGGTAGAAGCGGCCGCTGCTGGCGCCGCTGCCGGCTTGGCCGCTGCGGCAGGCTTTGCTGCTGCCGGTTTTTTCGCTACCGCAGGCTTTTTGGCCGCTACAGGTTTGGCCGCAGGCTTGGCTGCTGGTTTCGCAGCAGCGGGCTTGGCAGCAGGTTTGGCAGCAGCGGTTTTAGCCGCAGGTTTGGCAGCCGGTTTAGCCGCAGGTTTCGCGGCGGCTTTAGCGGCCACTGGCTTAGCGGCAGGCTTGGTGGCCGGTTTGGCGGCAGCGGTTTTAGCCGCGGGCTTGGCCGCAGGTTTCGCAGCGGCTTTGGCTGGTGCTTTGGCAGCGGGTTTTGCAGCCGGCTTGGCGGCGGCTTTAACCAGAGGCTTGGCGGCAGTTTTCGCGGCGGGTTTTGCAGCGGCTGTTTTAGCCGCAGGTTTGGCAGCCGGTTTTGCTGCAGGCTTGGCCGCGGCGGTCTTGGCAGGAGCCGCTTTGGCGCCGGTCAGTTTTTCAATTTGCTTGGTCAAGGTATCGACCTTGCTGTGCAGCGTCTTCAATTCAGCCTTGCTGGGTACGCCCAGTCGCGAAATTGCACTATTGAGGCGCTTGTCGAAGGTTTCTTCCAACTTGCCCCAAGTGTCAGAAATGCTCGACTTGGCAGAACCGGCAGTTGCCTTGGCCGCGTCCACTTTTTTACCGACTGTGCTCTTGGTCAACTTCTCGGCCTTCTCGCCGTCCTTGACCAGAGTCTCGAAGTATTTACCGCCGTCACTGCTAACCTTCGAGTACACGCCTAAACCAGCAAGCCAGATTTTGCGGGAATATTTTTCAACTTCCCCGACCCACGAGCTGCCTTCTTTCTGAGTAGTCTTTTTAACAGCCATCCCGATGTCTCCTTAGTGTTTACGCGCGACACGTTCGAGCAATGCCGTCAGCTCTTCGAGCTTAGCAGAGAGTGTCTCCACGTCATGTTTAGACGCAATGCCGATTCGATTCAAGGCACTTGCAACACGCGTGTCAAAAGCTTTTTCAACTTTATCCAGCTGAACTTCAACCAAGCCCCTGACGCCGGAGACGTTACTCTTTACTTGATCAATCTGACTGTTGGCGGCATCAAGTTGTTCAACTACAACTTTTTTACCTTTACTTTCAACGCGTTGGCCGCTCTTGACCAGCTCTTTGAAGTATTCGCCGCCCTCGCTGCCGACCTTTGCATAGGCACCAAGGCCCGCCAGCCAGATCTTGCGGGCATAGCTTTTAACCTCACTCAGGGGGGTGGTTTGAACGTCGATTTTTTTCTTCAAAATAACTTTGGCCATGGTGCACCTCACGCAAAAAGGGTGGAGGACGGCCCGCAGGAGTTGAGGGCTTGGGCACAAAGTAGGGGTTAAAATTAGAATCGGCACCCTAAGTCAGGCCAACGCCTTATCCAAGGCTTTTTCGATTTCGGACTTGATCGTGCCACTCATGGCCGACATCAACAGGCCGAGTTCTACCTCGATGCGCAGCGTGTCATCGGCCACCGCGACGGTGCCCTTAACCCCGGAACGTTTCAGCTTCAGGGTATCGCCGGCCCATGAAGACTCCACACCATATTTATCCTCGAGTTTGCGCGCCAATTGCTCAGCCTTGGCCCGCGCCTGTTCTTTCCCCAGGGTATGTTCACGCTCAACGGTAATACGGGCCATTGCAATGACTCCTCTTTATAACGACTCGGAACACCCGCCATGCGGCAAATGGCCTCGGTGAGCATCTATCTTACCTGCAGCCTTGCCAAGACAAAGCAGGCCTTGGGGATTATCATGTCCCGCATTCTCTTTTGGTGACAGCGATATGACTGATCAGCGCAAAGGCAGCGATGCCGAACCCACCACTCACTTCGGTTTCAAGAACGTCCCGGAAAGCCAGAAAGCGGAAAAAGTCGCTGAGGTGTTTCACTCCGTGGCGGCCAAGTACGACCTGATGAATGACGTGCTTTCCGGCGGCATGCACCGTCTGTGGAAGCGCTTCACCATCGAGTTGTCGGGCGTACGCACCGGCAACCGGGTACTGGATATCGCCGGCGGCACGGGCGACCTGGCCGCCAAGTTCTCCAAACTGGTCGGCCCCACCGGTCAGGTGGTTTTGGCCGATATCAACGGTTCGATGCTCAAGGTCGGCCGCGATCGCCTGCTCGACAAAGGTGTGGCCGGCAATATCGAGTTCGTCCAGGCCGACGCTGAGAAGCTGCCGTTCCCCGACAACCATTTCGACTGCGTGACCATCGCCTTCGGCCTGCGCAACGTCACTCACAAGGAGGACGCGATCCGCTCGATGCTGCGTGTCCTCAAGCCAGGTGGCCGCCTGCTGGTGCTGGAATTCTCCAAGCCGACCAACGCGCTGATGTCCAAGGTCTACGACACTTACTCGTTCGCCTTCATGCCGCTGATGGGCAAGTTGATCACCAATGACGCCGAGAGCTACCGCTACCTGGCCGAATCCATCCGCATGCACCCCGACCAGGAAACCCTGAAGTCAATGATGGTGGAGGCCGGTTTCGACCGCGTGACCTATCACAACATGACCTCCGGCATCGTTGCATTGCACCGAGGTATCAAACCCTGATGCTGCTCGCAGGCCTTCTCGCAAGCGTCGAACATGGCCTCAACCGTGTTCTGCGCCTGGACAGCACCGCCCTGGCACGGCTCGCGCACTTGAACGGCAAAGTCATTGCCGTCGACTGCCGCAGCCCCGCTGTGCAGCTGTTTATCCTGCCCAGCGATGAAGGCTTGCTGCTCGCCACTCAATGGGCCGCCGACGCCGACTGCACCTTGCGTGCGCCGGCCTCCAGCCTGTTGCACCTGGCGCTGAGCCGCAACAAGACCGCCATCCTCCACAGCCCCGAGGTGGAGCTGGAAGGCGACAGTGCGGTGCTGATGGACCTGGCCGCCGTGCTGCAGGACCTGGAGCTGGATTGGGAATACGAACTCTCGCGCTGGATCGGCCCGGTCGCCACCCAGTTGCTCAGCGGGCACCTGCGCAGCCGCTCGCGCTGGTACCAGCAAGGGTTCGCCAGCCTGAACCAGAACCTCGCCGAATACCTGAGCGAAGAATCGCGCACCCTGGTCGGGCAACGGGAAGCGCAAGCGCGCTTTCGTGAGCTCGACAAGGCCAAAATCGACCTGGAACGCCTCGAGGCCCGCTTCGAACGCCTGAGCCGCTCCCTTGATCCAAGCGATAACGCATGAAGCTGCTCGCCGTCCGCCGTTTGTTTCGTATCCAGCGCGTCGTAATCCGTTACCGCCTCGATGACCTGCTGTTTGCCCTGCCCCTGCCCTGGTTCCTGCTGGCGGTGCGTTATGTGCTGCCGTGGCGCTGGTTCCCGCGCAAACAGCTGGAGCTCAGCCGAGGCGCGTGCCTGCGCCTGGCGTTGCAGGATCTGGGGCCGATCTTTATCAAGTTCGGGCAGATCCTCTCCACCCGCCGCGACTTGCTGCCTGAAGACATCGCCGACGAACTGATGCTGTTGCAGGACCGTGTGCCGCCTTTCGATTCACAGCAGTCGATGGCGTTGATCGAAGAACAACTGGGCCAGAAGATCAGCGAGGTGTTCAGCCGCTTCGATGTCGAGCCCCTGGCCTCGGCCTCGGTCGCGCAGGTCCACGCCGCACAGCTCAAGACCGGCGAAGAGGTGGTGGTAAAAGTCATTCGCCCGGGCCTCAAGCCGATCATCGGCCAGGACCTGGCGTGGCTGTTTATCCTGGCTCGGGCGGCCGAACGTTTTTCTGCCGACGCGCGTCTGCTGCACCCGGTGGATGTGGTCGCCGACTACGAAAAAACCATCTACGACGAGCTCGACCTGCTGCGCGAAGCGGCCAACGCCAGCCAATTGCGACGCAACTTCGAAGGCTCGCAACTGCTGTACGTGCCACAAGTGTATTGGGACTGGTGCCGGCCGAAAGTGCTGGTGATGGAGCGCATCTACGGCGTGCAGGTCACCGACCTGGCCACCCTCGCCGACCAGCGCACCGACATGAAGATGCTCGCCGAACGCGGGGTGGAGATCTTCTTTACCCAAGTATTTCGCGACAGTTTCTTCCACGCCGACATGCACCCCGGCAACATCTTCGTCAGCACCGTCAATCCGTGGAGCCCGCAGTACATCGCGATCGACTGTGGCATCGTCGGCAGCCTGACCCCGGAAGACCAGGACTACCTGGCGCGCAACCTGTTTGCTTTCTTCAAGCGCGACTACCGCCGCGTGGCGCAGTTGCACATCGATTCAGGTTGGGTGCCGGCGGAAACCAAGCTCAACGAATTCGAAGCGGCGATCCGTACCGTATGCGAACCGATCTTTGAAAAACCGTTAAAAGATATTTCCTTCGGTCAGGTGCTGATGCGCCTGTTCCAGACTGCGCGGCGCTTCAATATGGAAGTACAACCGCAGTTGGTGCTGCTGCAAAAAACCCTGCTCAACATCGAAGGCCTGGGCCGCCAGTTATATCCGGACCTCGATCTGTGGAACACCGCGCAACCGTTCCTGGAGCGCTGGATGCGTGAGCGGATGAGCCCGAAGACCATGTTGGGCAACCTGCACAGCCAGTTCGAACAACTGCCGCACCTGGCCAACATGACCCGCGATCTACTGGAGCGCATGTCCCAGCCCCACGCCAAAGACCCCGAGCCGCCTTGGCGCAAGCGCAAGGACGACTGGTTCCTGCGCCTGCTCGGCGCCGCGCACCTGGTGGGCGGTGTGATGCTGGTGATCGGCGGGCCGCTGAATCAACTGGGTCACTGGCCAGCCGGAATCATGGTGGCGGTGGGTGTTTATCTGATCGTGCGTCGATAGCCAATCCGGTTATACACTGTCGCAAATTGCCGGAGCCGAACATGAAAAACTGGCTGGACGAGATCAAGTGGGACAGTGACGGCCTGGTGCCGGCCATTGCCCAGGACTACAAGACCGGGCGCGTATTGATGATGGCCTGGATGAACCGCGAGGCGCTGAGCCTCACCGCCACTGAGCAGCGCGCCATCTACTGGTCACGTTCGCGTGGCAGACTGTGGCGCAAGGGCGAAGAATCCGGACACGTGCAGGTTCTGCATGAAATGCGCCTGGACTGCGACGCTGACGTGGTGATCCTGATGGTCGATCAGATCGGCGACATCGCCTGCCATACCGGGCGCCACAGCTGTTTCTATCGCGTCTTCGAAGACGGCGAATGGAAGACAGTGGACCCAGTGCTTAAAGACCCGCACGCCATTTATTCGGCAGGACACTGAACATGAGCGATACCCTGAACCGTGTGGCCCAGGTGCTGGAAGACCGCAAAGGCGCGGATGCCGACAGCTCCTATGTCGCTAGCCTTTACCACAAGGGTCTGAACAAGATTCTGGAAAAACTCGGCGAAGAATCCGTCGAGACCATCATTGCGGCCAAGGACGCGCAAATCAGCGGTGATTACAGCGATGTAATCTATGAGACCGCCGACTTGTGGTTCCATAGCCTGGTCATGCTTGCCCAACTGGGGCAGCATCCACAGGCCGTGCTGGATGAACTGGACCGTCGCTTCGGCTTGTCCGGGCACGTCGAAAAGGCCTCGCGCCCGTCCGCCTGATTAACCAAGACTTGAGGATTTGCAGCATGGGCATTTTTGACTGGAAACACTGGATCGTCATTCTGGTGGTGGTTGTTCTGGTGTTCGGCACCAAAAAACTGAAAAACCTCGGCACCGACGTCGGCGAGTCGATCAAGGGCTTTCGTAAAGCCATGAACGACGACGAGAAACCCGCCGAGCCAAGCGCAAACCCGGTGCCACCGGCACAGCCTGTGCACCCGCAGGCCGCTCAGCCGATCACCGAGCGTCGTACCTTCGACGTGCAGGCTGAAAAAGTCCAAGAGCCGACCCGCAAAGACTCGTGAGCACTGACTAATGTTTGGTATCAGCTTCTCTGAACTGCTGCTCGTCGGCCTGGTAGCCCTGCTGGTACTGGGGCCGGAACGCCTGCCCGGTGCCGCACGCACCGCCGGCCTGTGGATCGGGCGCCTGAAACGCAGTTTCAACGCGATCAAACAGGAAGTTGAACGTGAAATCGGTGCCGACGAGATCCGCCGGCAATTGCACAACGAACATATCCTGTCGTTGGAGCAGGAGGCGCGCAAGATTCTTTCCCCGGTGCAGGAGCCGGCCAAGCCGGTCACTCCGGTGGCCGAGCAGAGCATCGCGCCGGTGTCCCCTGCCGAAGCCGTTCCCGCCCCGATAACGCCTGCGCCGACGCCCGTCGCGTCGCCCGCGCCCAATGACCCTACACTGCCGCCGCGAGCCCCATGAGCGCTGATAAACCGGAAAACGACCAGCACATGCCGCTGGTCTCGCACCTCACCGAGTTGCGTACCCGCCTGCTGCGTTGCGTAGCGGCCATCTTCATCATCTTTGCAGGGCTGTTTGCGTTCACCCAGCAGATCTACACCTTCGTTTCCACACCGTTGCGCCAGTACCTGCCTGTCGGCGCGACGATGATTGCCACCGACGTGTCGTCGCCGTTCCTGACGCCATTGAAGCTGACCATGATGGTTTCGCTGTTCCTGGCGATCCCGGTGATCCTGCATCAGATCTGGGGCTTTATTGCGCCGGGCCTGTACAAGCACGAGAAGCGCATCGCAGTGCCGTTGCTGGTGTCGAGCATCCTGCTGTTCTATACCGGCATGGCCTTCGCCTACTTCCTGGTGTTCCCGCTGATCTTCAAGTTCTTCGCCGCCGCCACCCCGGCCGGCGTGGAGATGATGACCGATATCACCAGCTACCTCGACTTCGTGATGACGCTGTTCTTCGCCTTTGGCGTGGCCTTCGAAATCCCGGTGGCGGTGGTGTTGCTGGTGTGGATCGGCGTGGTCGACGTCAAGTACCTGAAGAAGATCCGCCCGTACGTGATCATCGGCTGCTTTGTGGTTGGCATGATCCTCACGCCGCCGGACATCTTCTCCCAGACCTTGCTGGCCGTGCCGATGTGGATGCTGTTCGAAGTGGGCATCCTGTTCAGCGGCTTGATCAGCAAGCGCGGCGAACACCCGGACGACCAGCCTGCCGACGACGACCAGCCGCCAGCGACCCAGCCGTGAACCTGCTGCTGCTGGAAGACGCCGACTTCATCGCGGCCGACCGCGTGGTGCTGCGTGATCGGCGCCTGGTGCATATGCAGGAAGTCCACCGCGCCGCCGTAGGCGACAACCTGCGTGTGGGCCGCATTGGTGGGCTGATGGGCAATGCCCAACTGCTGCGCCTGGACGCAGGCGAAGCCGAGCTGCAAGTCAGCTTCGACCAACCGCCGCCGCCAAAGCTGCCCCTGACACTGCTGCTGGCCCTGCCCCGCCCGAAGATGCTGCGCCGGGTGCTGCAAACCGTGGCGGCCATGGGCGTGCCCAAGGTCGTGCTGGTCAACAGCTACCGCGTGGAAAAAAGCTTCTGGCAGACCCCATTCCTGGAACCTGAAGCGGTTCGCGAGCAACTGATCCTCGGTCTGGAACAGGCGCGGGACACGGTGCTGCCCGAGATCATTATCGAAAAGCGCTTCAAACCGTTTGTCGAAGATCGCCTGCCGGCCATGACTGCCGGCACCCTGGGCCTGATCGGTCATCCCGGCGATTACCCGGCCTGCCCCCGTGGGCTGGATGAGCCGGTAACACTGGCAATTGGCCCGGAAGGTGGTTGGATTCCCTATGAAGTCGAGCTGCTGACCAAGGCCGGTTTGCAACCGGTGCAGCTTGGTGCGCGCATCCTACGGGTTGAAACCGCCGTGACGGCCCTGCTCGCCCGACTGTTCTGATATCAAATCCAAAAACACTACAGCCCCCTCCCACATTGGATCTCTGGCGCTACAGAATCCTATGCCCATGCCGATAGCCTCTGAATAAGTCCAAGCCTTGTTCCAGGGGAGTTCGCAGCATGTATCGTTGGTTAGCCGAGAAACTGGGGAATGTAAGCGTCAACCGCAAGCTGAGCGTCGGCTTTGGCCTGGTGTTGATCCTGACGCTGTTGATCACCTTTACCGGCTGGACCGGCCTGGGCGACGTAATCAATCGCGGCGATAAGCTGGGTTTTATCTCCAGCCTCAATGGCCTGACCAAAGACCTGCGCCTGGCGCGCCTGGACTTTGATATGCGCCGCGGCGAACAAGGCACTGACGCGGTCACCGGCCTGATTACTCAGTTGGACAATGGCCTTGAAACCGCCGCGCAGTTAATCGAACAGCCCAATGACAAGGCCCTAGTCGAACAACAACAGGAAGCGTTGAGCCAATACAAAAAAGCCTTCGCGGCCATGGTCCAGGCGGGCCTCAAGCGTGAGGGCGCGCGCAGCAAGCTCGGCGACACCGCCGACAATGCCGTGGCCAAAACCAACGAGATTGAAAAAAGCCTCCTGCAAGGCGACAGCGTCACCCAGTTCAACAGCGTGGTTGACCTGAGCAAGCTGATCCAGCAAGCGCGCTTCCAGGTACGCGGCTACACCTACAGCGGCAAAGTCGAGGCCGAGCAACCGGCCCTTGATGCCATCGACAATGCCCTGAAAAAAATCACCGAACTGCAAAGCCAACTGCCAGCGCCCTACCAGGCCAACCTGCAAGAGGCTGGTGTCTCACTGCAAGCCTATCGCGCCGCCGTCAGCCAATATCGCGACTCCCAAGTGGCCAGTGCCGCCGCCCTTAAAATCATGAGCGCCCAGGGCGATATTCTGCTGGGCCATAGCGAGAAACTCACCACGTCGCAAACCGCAGTGCGCGACCACGATGTGGCCCAGGCCAAGTATCTGTTGCTGCTCGCCACCGTACTGGCGATGGTCTTCGGCCTGTTCGCAGCCTGGGCCATCACCCGCCAGATCGTCATCCCGCTAAACCAGACCCTCAAGGTCGCCGAGCGCGTGGCCTCCGGCGACCTGAGCCACAACCTGGACTCTGGCCGCCAGGACGAACTGGGCCAGTTGCAACGCGCCATGCAGAGCATGACCGTGGGCCTGCGCGCGTTGATCGGTGGTATCAGCGACGGCGTCACCCAGATCGCCAGCGCGGCCGAGCAATTGTCGGCCGTGACTGAACAGACCAGCGCGGGGGTCAACAGCCAAAAGGTCGAGACCGATCAGGTCGCCACCGCCATGAACGAAATGGCCGCCACCGTGCAGGAAGTTGCACGCAATGCCGAGCAAGCCTCGGAAGCTGCTGTAGCCGCAGACCAACAGGCCCGTGAAGGTGACAAGGTGGTCGGCGAAGCCATCGCCCAGATCGAACGCCTGGCGACCGAAGTCGGCAACTCCACCCTCGCCATGGGCGACCTGAAGCGCGAAAGCGACAAGATCGGCAGCGTGCTTGACGTGATCAAATCCGTCGCCCAGCAAACCAACCTGCTGGCGCTGAATGCGGCCATTGAAGCGGCGCGTGCCGGGGAGGCCGGGCGTGGCTTCGCGGTGGTGGCCGATGAAGTGCGCAGCCTGGCCCAGCGCACACAGAAGTCCACCGAAGAGATTGAAGAGCTGATCGTCGGCCTGCAAAACGGTACCCAGCAGGTGGCCTCCATCATGGACAACAGCCGTGGGCTGACCGACAGCAGCGTTGAACTGACGCGTCGCGCCGGCAGCGCATTGGCGAATATCACCCGCACGGTTTCAACCATCCAGGCGATGAACTCACAAATCGCCACCGCCGCCGAGCAACAGAGCGCCGTAGCCGAAGAGATCAACCGCAGCGTGTTGAATGTGCGTGACGTATCCGAACAGACGTCCTCGGCCAGCGAAGAAACCGCTGCGTCGAGTGCAGAACTGGCGCGCCTGGGCATTCATCTGCAAGCATTGGTCGGCCGCTTCAGGGTCTGACACGCTCACACCAGGGAGTGGCCCGTGCGGGGTCCTCTCTGCAACTTGTGAAATTTCCTACACGTCTTTCAGGTCAATTCTTACGCGCCCCTTGCCGAAAAGATTTAGCGTTCCCACTCCTCCTGACCTGCGTCAGTCGGACTGCGAGACGCTTTCTCTTTGCTGATGGAGGTGCATCATGTTTCGACCACTGACCCGCGTATTGGGCAATACCAGCGTCACCCTCAAGCTTATCCTTGGCTTCGGCCTGGTGCTGGCACTGTGCATTGCTGTCGCCCTGACGGGATGGCAGGCACTGAACGACTCGCTCTTCCGTGCACAAACCTTGACCACTCTTTCTCGATTGGCCGTGACCGGTGAAGAACTACGCGCCGAACGGATTTTGTACCGCACCCTCAATGAACCGACGAACTTCGACAAGATCGGCCGGCACATGGAAAAAATCGACGGTTACCTGGTCGAGTTGGCGGATCGCCTGAAAATCCAGGCACATCTGCAGCAAGTCCAAGACTCCAGTCGCCTCAGCGCGCGCTTCAAGACCGCACTGGGCGGGCTACCCACCTTGATGCAACAACGTGAGCAAGCGCAGAAGGGGCTCACCAGCAGTTCTGTGGCGGCCAGCGACACCCTTGGACAATTTTCCAGTGACTTGCCCGACCAGAACGATGAGAAAGCCTTGGATAGCGTGGAAAACCTGCGCCTGGCCTTGGAAAAAGCCGAAGACCGCGCCAAGGCACCGGCATGGGCCGCAGACACACTGCAGATTTACACCCAAGGCGTGGACGACGCGCTCAAGGCCCTCGACGGTGCTCAGTCTGCCGTGACGGCTTTACCGGTCGACAGCACCGCTCTGAACAGCGCCCTGCTCGACTATCGCGCCCAACTCAACCGCGTCAAGGACGCGCAGGTCACTGTTGAAAACACCCAGAATCAACTGGAGCAGTGGCTGGACCAGTTACTCTCGCAAAGCGACCGCCTGAGCGAGGAACAGACCCTGCAACGCGACAAAGAAGCAGACTTGGCTCGCCTGTTGTTGCTCTACGTGACAGGCGCAGCGCTGCTGCTCGGGGCCCTCGCTGCCTGGCTGATCGCCGGCCAGATCGTGCGGCCGTTGCGCCAGGCGCTGCTGACAGCCAACCGCATCGCCGAGGGCGACCTGAGCCACGATATCACTACCTCGCGGCGCGACGAACTGGGCCAATTGCAACGCAGCATCGGCCAGATGACGCTCAACCTGCGCGCCCTGATCGGCGGTATCAACGACAGCGCCCGCCAGATCGCAAGCGCCGCCGAGCAACTGTCCGCCGTCACCGAGCAAACCCGCGCCGGGGTCAATGGCCAGAAACTGGAAACCGAGCAAGTCGCCACCGCCATGAACGAAATGCTCGCTACCTCCCAAGAGGTCGCTCGTCACGCAGAGCAAGCCTCGATTGCCGCCACTGAGGCTGATCAACAAGCAGGTGTGGGCGACCAGGTGGTGGCCGAAGCGATTACCCATATCGAACATCTGGCCGAGCAGATGAACCGCTCGAGCCTGGCGATGCAAGGCTTGCAACAGGAAAGCCAGAAGATCGGCAGCGTGCTGGAGGTGATCAAATCGGTGTCCGAGCAAACCAACCTGCTGGCCCTTAACGCCGCTATCGAAGCGGCACGCGCGGGTGAAGCCGGTCGCGGTTTCGCTGTAGTGGCCGACGAAGTACGCACCCTGGCCCAGCGCACCCAGCAATCAGCCGAGGAAATCGAGATGTTGATCGAGGGTTTGCAGCGTGGCACGCAACACACCGCCGATATCCTGGACAACAGTCTCAGCCTGACCGACAACAGCGTGGAGCTGACGCGCCGCGCAGGCGCAGCCCTTGCCAACATCACCCGTACGGTATCGGTGATTCAGGAGATGAACCCACAGATTGCCGCAGCAGCCGAGGAGCAAAGCGCGGTGGCCGAAGAGATCAACCGCAGCGTACTGAAGGTCAAGGATGCGTCGGAACAAACCTCGACCGCCAGTGAGCAGACGGCGGCGGCCAGCATCGAGCTGGCGCGCCTGGGCACAGACCTGGCGCGCTCGGTAGGCCGGTTCAAGGTCTGAGCAGTTACAACACCTGGCGCAGGAAGGCTTGAGCCCGCGGGTCCTGGGGGGCTGCAAAGAAGGCTGCGGGCGCGGCATCTTCGAGCAGTTTGCCATGGTCGAAGAACAGCACCCGGTCCGCCACTTCGCGGGCAAAGCCCATCTCGTGGGTCACACAGACCATGGTCATGCCTTCCAGGGCCAGGGTCTTCATGACGTCGAGGACTTCGCCAACCATTTCCGGGTCGAGCGCCGAGGTGGGCTCGTCAAACAGCATCACCTTGGGCTCCATGGCCAGCGCTCGGGCAATCGCGACCCGCTGCTGTTGGCCGCCAGACAGGCGCGATGGAAACTCATGGGCCTTCTGCGCGATACCCACCTTTTCCAACAGAGCCAGGGCCTTGGCCTCGCGCTCTTGCTTGCCGCGCTTGCGCACGACCTTTTGCGCCAGGCACAGGTTTTCCAGCACGGTCATGTGGGGGAACAGGTTGAAATGCTGAAACACCATGCCGACTTCACGGCGATAGGCGTTCACATCGGTTTTAGGATCGGCCAATTGCAGGCCATCAATGCTCACCGAGCCCGAGTCGAACTCCTCCAACCCATTGAGGCAGCGCAGGAAGGTGGACTTGCCGGAACCGGACGGACCAATGACCACCAGCACTTCGCCCTTGGCCACCTGGGTGGTGACGTGATCAACCGCGCGTACCACATGCCCACGGGTGTCGAAGACTTTTACCAGATCGCGCACTTCAATCACTTTGGGCGAGCCTCCGCTCAAGCCGGCTGGCCATTTTCGACAGCGGCAGGTTGATCAGCAGGTACAGGCCTGCCACACAGAACAGGATCTCGAATGGCGAAAACGAGGTGGTGATCACTTCGCGGCCACTCTTGAGCAATTCGGTAATCGCGATCACCGACACCAGGGACGTGTCCTTGACCAGGCTGATAAATTGCCCGGCCAGGGGTGGCAGCACGCGCTTGAAGGCTTGCGGTAACACCACATGGCGCATCGACTGGCTGGCGCTCAAGCCCAAGGAACGCGCCGCTTCATCCTGGCCACGAGTGATGGACTGCACGCCGGCGCGGACGATTTCGGCCACGTAGGCGCCGGTGAACAACGACAGCGCGGCGATCCCGGCAAACTCCCGGGAGAGGTTGAGCACCGTGCCGATGAAGAAATAGAAAATGAAAATCTGCACCAGAAGCGGCGTACCGCGCACCAGTTCGACGTAGATCGTCGACAAATCCCGCAGGGTCGGGTTTTTGGAGAGCCGGCACAAACCGGTCGCCAAACCTATCGCCAAGCCCAGGATGCCGGACACCACCGACAGCCACAGCGTGGTCCACAAGCCCCACATCAGCGGCCCCAACGCCCACTGGCGGGTCACGCCGACCACATCGCCCTCAGCCACATCATCACCGCGCGCCACTTGCAGGCTGTTGTCGGCAACCGTGAGCTTTTGCTCGGCCCCCGCGTCGTTGCGCAGGGTGACTTCGGCCACATCGCCTTTGCGCACCAACTCGACCACGGTGGAAATATCCGCGGCGCGCTGGGAGGTTTCGGCTTGATAGGCGAAGTATTGCGGCACGCGGTTCCAGCGCCACTCGTAGGACATCAACGAGGTGGCGTAGTACAAGGCGCCAGCCAGGCCGACCAGCACGACCACCGTCAGCAGGTGCCAGGGCCATTGGGCTTTTTTCTGTTTCATTTCACTTTCCGGATATGTGTTGCCTGATAGGCCGCCATCGAGGGCAAGCCCCCTCCCACATTTGATGTGTAAATACAGTCAAATGTGGGAGCTGGCTTGCCTGCGATGCAGGCAACTCGGTGTCAGGCCTTATTCCATGTCCTTGAGCCACTCGGAGCTCTTGAACCACTTGTCATGGATACGATCGTAGGTGCCGTCGTTACGGATCTGGTGCAGGAAGTTATTGATGAAGTTGATGCTGTCGTAATCGCCTTTCTTCAAACCGAACGCCAGGGGTTCAAAGGTGAAGGGTTCTTCCAGGAACACCAGCTTGCCGTTGCCGACTTTCTTCTCGGCTACTACGTTATACGGTGCGTCATAGACGAAGGCGTCAGCCTTGCCGTTGACCACATCCAGCACGCCTTCCTGCTCGTTGTCGTAGCCGTGGTACTTGGCCTTGGAAATCAGCTTTTTGGCGACCATCTCACCGGTGGTGCCGAGCTTGGAGGTCAGACGGTATTTCTCATCGTTCAGGTCTTTGTAGGACTTGATGGTGCCTTCCAGGTCCTTGCGGATCAGCAGGGTCTGGCCGACCACGATGAAGGGTTCGCTGAAGTTCAGGCGCAGGTTGCGCTCCTGGGTCAGGGTCATGCCGCTGCCGATCATGTCGAACTTGCCGGTCAGGAAGGCCGGGATGATGCCGTCATAACCGGTGGACACCAGCTCCAGCTTGACCCCCATGGACTTGGCCATGGCCTTGAGGATGTCGACTTCGAAGCCGATGATTTCACCGCGCTTGTCAGTCATTTCGAACGGCATGTAGGTCGGGTCCATGCCGACTTTCAACGTGCCGCGCTTGACCGCATCGTCGATGGCACCGGCCTGGGCCGCAGTGGCAGCGACCATCGCGGTGACGCCGAGCATCAGCATCGAAAGATACTTTTTCATCTTCAAGACCCCTGAACGATTCTTATAAGGTCGGCGCACAAAAGGGCTGCGCCATTTCGGGATGCGATCCTAACCCACTCGTTGTCCGTCACAAAGGTTTCAGCGGTAAATGTTATCGGCGTATGTCGTAAAAGTCCTACGGCGGCGCAGTCAAGCGCAGGGGTAGACGCGTCTACGCAGCCCCTCGACAATTGATTGATGTGTAAGTAGTTATGACCATCACTCAATCTCTGCCATCCAGGCCGTGTCCCTGAACCACTTGTCATGCAGGTGATCGTAGGAGCCATCCTGAGCGATCTGGTTGAGAAAGTGATTGATCCAGTTGAGGCTGTCGTAATCACCCTTTTTCAAACCAAACGCCAGGGGCTCAAAGGTGAAGGGTTGTTCCAGTGTCAACAAGGCGCTGTTCTGCGGCCGGCTCATCGCGATCAGGTTGTAGGGCGCATCATGGATAAACGCATCGAACTTGCCTTCCACGACCTGCCGCACACCGTCTTCCGGGGTCGTCACCGTGCTCAGTTGAGCAGCCCCCAGAAAACGCTGGGCTGCTGCCTCTCCGGTCGTGCCCTGGATAGTCACCACCCGGTAGCTGGCGTCGTCCAGCTCTTCGATGCTGGAAACGATGCCGGCCAAGCGGGGGTGCAGCAGCACGGTCTGACCCACCACAATGAAAGAGTCGCTGAAGTTGAGCTTCAGGTTGCGCTCTTGGGTGACGGTCATGCCACTGCCAATCAGGTCGAATTTCTTCGCCATCAACCCCGGTACCAAATCCGTATACGGCACCGCAATCAGCTCAAGTTCCACGCCCAGTGCACGGCTCATGGCGCGGAGCAAGTCAATTTCAAAACCGACGATGCGCCCCTGCTTATCGAGCATCTCGAAGGGCACGTAATTGGGCGTGGTCCCCACCTTCAACACGCCGCGACGAACAGCATCGTCCAGGGCGCCCGCACTCAGCAGACCCGCGTAAGCCCATAGGAAAACGCTAACCAGCAATACCGAACAATACCTTTTGATCATGAATGCCCCCGTGGCGAGTCAAATTTTGGGGGGCGATGCTAACCCAGCGACAGGCACGACAATACGCCTCGACCAAAGGTCTTTTGTTTCGAAATAACAAGGAGTTAGGGATAAAAGGAAGAGACTGTAAACGCTGTAGGACCAGCGTCTGCAGCGCCCCCGAGGCGAGCCCTCGGGGGCGTCTGTATCAGGCCGGTTGGGCCTGCGGCGACTGCGGTTGCAGAGGCAGCAATGGCGCGTGCGGATCTGCCTTGATCGAAGCACGCCAGGCACCGAGCCACTCGGCATGACCTTCGCTCCAGACCTGCTCATGCAGGCGAGCCAGGGCTACCGGGTCGCTGAGCAGGGCCAGGCGTTCGCTGTTGTTGAGGCCGGCAGGCCCGACTTTCAACGCATGGCGAACGCGCTCCATGCGCAGGTACTCGATCGGCTCGGCCTCACGGTGACGCGAGGTCGCCAAGGCACAGGCCAGGGCGTTCTGCTGCGGGTCGACCACCGAACGCACGAAACCGTCATTGAGGGCGTGCCAACGGTTTTCGTGGGTGTACTTCTCGGTCGACAGCAGCGCTTGCGGCGGATTGTATTCCTCGGGGATCAGGAACAGGCTCTCGTCACGGGACTTGAGGCCCAGCTTGACCCGGCTGGAAATCACCGACACCGGAATCGACAGCATCAGCGAGCCGACAATCGGCACCAGCCACCACAGGAAACTTGGGTTCAACCACACCACCAACAGCGCCCACAGGAAGCCGAGGATAGTTTGCGGGCCGTGACGCTTGACCGCTTCACTCCAAGGCGTGGAGTCGTCGTCACGCTGCGGCGAGTTCCAGGTGGCAGCCCAACCGAGGAAAGCGGCGAGGACGAAACGGGTGTGGAAAATCATCCGCACCGGCGCCAGCAGCATGGAGAACAGCATCTCCAGCAGCATCGACAAGGTCACCTTGAACTTGCCGCCGAACTCCTTGGCACCCTTGGCCCAGATCAGGATGATGCTGAGCAGCTTGGGCAGGAACAACAGCACGATGGTGGTGGAGAACAGCGCCACCGCCTTGTCCGGGTGCCATTGTGGCCATAGTGGGTACAACTGGCGCGGCGCCATGAAGTACTGCGGCTCCATCAGGGTGTTCACCGCCAGCAACGCCGTGGACAACACCAGGAAGAAGAACCACAACGGCGCCGACAGGTAGGACATCACGCCGGTCAGGAACACCGCACGGTGCACCGGGTGCATGCCTTTAACCAGGAACAGGCGGAAGTTCATCAGGTTACCGTGGCACCAGCGACGGTCACGCTTGAGTTCGTCCAGCAGGTTCGGCGGCAGTTCTTCGTAACTGCCCGGCAAGTCGTAGGCAATCCACACGCCCCAGCCGGCACGGCGCATCAGCGCGGCTTCAACGAAGTCGTGGGAAAGGATTGCACCGGCGAATGCGCCCTTACCTGGCAACGGCGCCAGGGCGCAGTGCTCGATAAACGGCTTCATGCGGATAATGGCGTTGTGACCCCAGTAGTGGGATTCACCCAACTGCCAGAAGTGCAGGCCGGCGGTAAACAATGGGCCGTATACGCGGGTAGCGAACTGCTGCATACGCGCATACAGGGTGTCCATGCCCGACGCCCGCGGCGCGGTCTGGATAATCCCCGCATCCGGCGTGGCTTCCATCAGGCGTACCAGGCTGGTCAGGCATTCGCCGCTCATCACGGAGTCAGCGTCGAGAACGACCATGTATTTGTAGTCGCCACCCCAGCGACGGCAGAAGTCGTCGAGGTTGCCGCTCTTGCGCTTTACACGACGGCGGCGGCGGCGATAGAAGATCTTGCCAAAGCCGCCAGCTTCGCGGCACACGTCGAGCCAGGCTTGCTGTTCGGCGATGCAGATGTCGGCGTCGTTACTGTCGCTGAGCACAAAGAAATCGAAGCGATCCAGGTCACCGGTGGCGGCTACCGATTCGAACGTGGCACGCAAACCTGCGAATACCCGCGGCACGTCTTCGTTGCAGATCGGCATTACCAGTGCGGTGCGCGCATCCTTCGGAATTGGCTCGTTACCGGCACTTTTACCGGAGATGCGGTATTTATCGTGACCGGTCAGCAGCTCCAGGAAGCCCATGAGTGCGGTCCAGAAACCGGCCGAGACCCAGCAGAACAGAATCCCGAACATGATCAGGATGCTGGTTTGCAGCGCGTAAGGCATTACCTGAGTGGCGGTTTGCAGCAGGGTCTGGTTGCGAATTTCATCGAAGTCGACCAGCGACCAGCCCTGGTACGGCATGATGCCTTTCATGTACCAGCCGGCGACAATGGTCTGGCCCAGCATCAACACCAACAGGATATAGCGACGGATCGAACCCACGGTACGCCAGCGGGCAGCGGGCAGTACGCGCTCATCCTTGGGTGGCTTGGGCGGGTTGGTGCGACCCGTCATCCGGCGCCAGCCGCGCACCAGGATGTTGGTGCGCCAGGGCTCGGGCACCACTTTGGTCCGGCGGATCGGCGGCGTGGCTTTAAGACACACGCGACCGCTGGCGTCGAGCGCCAGCATCTCGGCATCTTGCAGCTCTTCGGCGCTGTTGAGGGTCAAGCGACGGCCGACAGAAGCCTGGGCGGCCTCAGTCGGTGCGTCGAAAGTCGACGACGACAAGCGTTCGTGCAATTCGCTGAACGAGTTGCAGCCCGCCAGCTCGGCGCGCTGCTCAGCGGTCAACGGGAGGTGCGCCAGATACTCGCTCAGAGTCTCTGGCCGGACATTTGAATTACTCATCGGCAGGCAACTGATAGCTCCAGGTTTCGGTCAGGACTTGTTCGGTCTTGGCCGGCTCCGGTGTGGCTGGGGCAGCTTCTGGCTGCGGGTCTTGCTTGTCTTTTGCGTCTTTCTTGGCCTGTTTCTCGTGCTGCTTGGCCAGGACTTTGTCAGCCTTCAACACGTGATTGGAAACCGGCTCAGGCGCTGGTTGCACCACATCCTGCACCAGTGCCGCACGCATTTCGGTTGGTTTGCCTGCGTCCTTGATCTTCATACGCAGAGTCAAGCGCCAGCCTTTGGTGTGTTCGTTGTAGCGCACACTGTTTTCAACCAGTTCGGCGTTGTCGCCCACGCTCACCTGGCTGCGCACCGGGGCGTCCGGCAGCAGTTTCTTCAGGGCTGGGCCCTCGAAGTCCACCAGGTAGGCCACGCTGCCATCGGGCTGACGGATCAGGTTGGATTGCTTCACGTCACCGGTAGAACGCAGGGTCTGCTTGACCCAAGCGCTGTCCGGCGAATGGAATGCAGCGTCGTCCAGGGTCCAGTGCAGACGGTAGGCGATGTCCAGCGGCTTGCCGACTTCCGGCAGTTCGGCCGGACTCCAGAACGCCACGATGTTGTCGTTGGTTTCATCGGCTGTCGGGATCTCTACCAGGTCAACGGAGCCCTTGCCCCAATCGCCTTCAGGTTCGATCCAGGCGCTTGGGCGCTTGTCGTAGTTGTCGTCCAGGTCTTCGTAGTGGCTGAAGTTGCGGCCACGTTGCAGCAGGCCGAAGCCACGCGGGTTCTCGACGCTGAAGTTGCTGACCGACAGGTGTTTAGGGTTGTTCAACGGGCGCCAGATCCACTCGCCATTGCCGGCGTGGATCGACAGGCCGCTGGAATCGTGGAGCTCGCGACGGTAGTTAAGCACCTTGGAAGGCTGGTTGGCGCCGAACAGGAACATCGAGGTCAACGGGGCAACCCCCAGCTTGCTGACCTTGTCGCGCAGGAACATCTGGGATTTCACATCGACCACGGTGTCAGTGCCGGGGCGCAGGATCAGGCGATAGGCACCGGTAGCGCGCGGCGAGTCCAGCAGGGCGAAGATCACCAGGTGCTTGTCGCCCGGCTTTGGTCGCTCGATCCAGAACTCGGTGAACCGTGGGAACTCTTCACCGGACGGCAGCGCGGTATCGATAGCCATGCCACGGGCAGACAGGCCATACACCTGGTCCTTGCCGACGACGCGGAAATAGCTCGCGCCGAGCATGGTCATGATTTCGTCTTGCTTGTCGGCCTTGTTGATCGGGAAAAGCACACGGAAACCGGCATAGCCCAGCTGTTCGGTGGCTTTGGGATCAAATTTCACGTCACCGAAATCGAAGCGAGTCGGGTCGTACTTGATTTCATGCACGCTGTCGGCGGTGACTTCATTGATTTTCACCGGCGTATCGAAATGCATACCCTGGTGATAGAAGGACAGCTTGAACGGGGTGTTCTGATCGGCCCACTCGGCTTTTTCGTTGCGGAAACGAATCTTCTGGTAGTCAGCGAATTTCATTTCGCGGAATTCGTTCGGCAGATTGCTGCGCGGAGCTTCGTATTTCTGCCCGGCCAGCTCTTTTGCCTTGGCCGACACATCATCCAGACTGAATGCCCACAGTTGACCCGCGCCGAACAGGCAAAACAGGGCAGAGCCCGTTACCAGTGCGTTTCGTAACCGTTTGGCAGACAATTTTGGTGCATTACAGGGACTAACAATCACGAGCAACCCTCGCCGAAAACAGATCAAAAAACCAACGGCCAGCTATCTATATGCCAGGTTGGCGAGCAATGTTCCGACTCCCCCAAGGCAAAATGATTCCCCAAAGGCTATCGGACAAGGCTCTACCTAAGTCAAAAATGGACCAAACAACGCTGATCCCCGTAGCGCGCGATTATCTAGTAGCCCGCGAGACAACGCATCAGGGACAGCGAAGTATTTGTAGCGAAAACCTGCGTTTTTAGGCATTAAAGTCGTTTTTCATACATTCATGTCTGTAAGAGAAAGGTCACAGGGCCATCATTGACCAAATGCACCTGCATATCAGCGCCAAAACGCCCTGACGCCACCTTGCCATGCAATTGTTGCGCTTGTAACAACAAGTGCTCAAAAAGCGCCGCTCCCAAGGCCGGAGGGGCAGCGGTGGAGAAGCTTGGCCGCAGCCCGCTCTTCGTGTCCGCCGCCAGGGTGAACTGCGACACCAGCAGCAACCCGCCGCCGATATCCTCGAGCGAGAGGTTCATCTTGCCCTCGGCGTCACTGAACACCCGGTAGTTAAGCAGCTTGTGCAGCAGTTTGTCGGCGCTCTCGGGCGTATCTGTAGGTTCGACGGCGACCAGCACCAGCAAACCTTGGTCAATCGCCCCCACGACCTCACCGGCTACTTCAACGCGGGCGCCACGCACCCGCTGCAACAGGCCCTTCATGCTTCTTCAGGCGGCAGATCAAGCAGGCGCCGTGCCATCTCGCCGGTGGCGCGCACCAGCGCGTCGGTGATGCCCGGCTCGGACGCGGCATGGCCAGCCTCGCGAATCACCTGCAACTCACTGTTGGGCCAGGCCTGATGCAGCTCCCAGGCGTTATCCAGCGGGCAGATCATGTCGTAGCGACCATGGATGATGATGCCCGGCAGATGGGCGATCTTGTGCATATCGCGAATCAGCTGGTTGGGCTCCAGGAAGGAGTTGTTGGTGAAGTAATGGCACTCGATACGCGCAATGGATAGCGCGCGTTGCGGTTCGGAAAAACGCTCCACATGCTGCGGGCTCGGGCACAGGCCGAGCATGCGCCCTTCCCAACCCGACCAGGCTTTGGCCGCATGCATCTGGGCGATCTGGTCGTTGCCGGTGAGGCGCTTGTGGTAGGCGGCAATCATGTCGTGGCGTTCTTCCACCGGGATTGGCGCCAGGTAGTCCTGCCAGTAGTCCGGGAAAAGACGGCTCGCGCCCTCTTGGTAGAACCAGTGAATATCCTGAGGGCGGGCCAGGAAGATGCCGCGCACAATCAGGCCAAGCACACGCTCTGGATGGGTTTGTGCGTAGGCCAGGGCCAGGGTTGAACCCCAGGAGCCGCCGAACAGCACCCATTTGTCGATGCCCAGGTGCTCGCGGATGCGCTCAAGGTCGGCGACCAGATCCCAGGTGGTGTTGTTCTCAAGGTTGGCGCGGGGGGTGGAGCGCCCGCAGCCACGCTGGTCGAAGGTGACGATGTGGTAGAGGTTCGGATCGAAATAGCAGCGGCTCTGGGCGTCGCAACCGGCACCTGGCCCCCCGTGGATGAACACGACGGGCAAGCCCTCGGGAGAGCCACTTTCATCGACATACAGCGTGTGGGTGTCATCGACTGCCAGATCATGCCGGGCGTAGGGTTTGATCTGCGGGTACCAAGTCTGCATTGCGCGCTCCGTAGGGTGTCGGGTTCATCCCTGGGGGGACGTCTATTATTTTGCCGTCTCGCATCATAAACCCGAATTGTGCAATGAGCATGTCATTGAGCGCTTAGACCTGTGTCAGCCCTTCGCTGCTCAGGTAATGCAGCACGTTATCGTCGAGTTGCTGCAATTGCGTCACTGCCCTTTCCTACAAATCAGCGAGCAAGACATCTCACTACTGCGGAAAACTCTTAATTGCGACTGGATTCGACATCGCCAAGCTCAGAGCTCGCCAACTTTGAATAGAGAATCCCATGTCGATCAGCAGACTTCCCCCGCAAGGAAGTGCCACATATCAACAAGTTGAACAGTTCAGGCGTCGTGATGATCGTGGCGGGCACATCGAAATCAACGGCCTGAAGTCCAAGACCGCAGAGGAAGCCACTGCGCGACTGATAAGCCCGAATCCGATCTGGAAGGATAAGAACGGCGATGGCGTCATCACCATCACCTATTCATTTACCCCCGGCTCCGATAAACCTGAAGGGCAACATGACAGTTACCAAGGCGTGACTGATGTGTCCGAAGCAAACAAAGCCAAAACCCGCGAGGCACTCAAGCTCTGGGAAGATGTGACAAACGTGAAATTTGTAGAAGGGCCGAGAAATGAACAAAGCGAAGGTCATATCAACTTCGGCAACTTCAAAACCAGACTGAATGACAAAGGTCAGTACACCCCTTTCAACCCCCACGCCTTGCCGCCGACGAAAGACAGGCTAACGGCGCATGTCTGGACCACAGAAAAAGAAAGTGCAGGCCCGAGCGGTATGACGACTCTGATCCATGAAGTCGGCCACACGCTTGGCTTGAAGCATCCAGGAGGCAACTACGGAACAAAATATGAACAGCAAAAACTCGGTTATGTGGAAGATTCCCGTTCCCACACCATTATGAGCAAATACCAGCATGGCTCGGTTGCGAAGTCCCCCCTACAGGATGACATCACCGCCATACAGACCCGGTACGGTGTGAACCACAATACTCGCAAAGAGGACACCGTCTACGGCTTCAACTCCAACGCCAACCGAAACTTCCTCAAGCTCAAGTCCGACAAGGATGAGCTCAGAGGTACCCTTTGGGATAGCGGCGGCAACGACACACTGGATTTATCCGGCTATCAGAAAAACCAAAAGATCAACCTGACGCCTGGCACCTTCACCAATGCCAATGGCCGCGATCGAAACCTCTCTATTGCCCGGGGCGTCATCATCGAAAACGCGATTGGTGGCAAAGGCAATGACCTGATAATCGGTAACGACGCCGACAACATACTCAAGGGTGGTGATGGCGACGACATTATTGATGGTGGCAGAGGCGCGGATAAGCTGTGGGGCGGAAAAGGTGCCGACACCTATGTTTATGGTAGTTGGACTGAATCGAACAGCGTGGATGGAACCGACGAAATCATGGATTTTGAAAGCAGCAAGGACAAGGTCGATGTGTCGGGCATACGCAGTAAAATCGGAGACGCCCCATTGCGATTTGTCGATGGCAAATCGGCGCAGATGCAAAAAGGCGACGCCTCCATATCCTACGACCCACACAAGAACATCAGCACACTGCGGGTCTTCGATGGCCAAGGTCAGCCACTGGAGGTGAAGGTGCACGGCGACCTGAAACAAAGCGATATTGTCCAGTGACGGTCAAACGCGCGTGCAACTCTTAGCAACACCGCCCGCCTCCTCAGCGCTGCTGTCGATTCCTGGCCGAGCCACCGATCACAGCGGTCATCCACAGGCCGGCAACGATCAGCAGGCGCGACTGGCTTGCGGTGGCGATTTCAGCCGTACTGCTTTTTCCCCCAGGCCAAACAACCTTGCAACAACTGCTTCAATACCTCCCGCGTCGGCTCAGCCAAATCCGCCCGATACTGAAACGGCTCAACCTCTTCCATATACGTGCATTGCCCCAACTCCAACTGCACCGCATGAATATCCTGCGCGGGGTTGCCGTAGTGACGGGTGATATGCCCGCCCTTGAAGCGCCCGTTCAACACATGGCTGTACTGCGGATGCCCGGCGCAGATGGCTTCCAGTTGGCTGGCCAACTCGGGATCACAGGCAGCGCCGTTGAAGGTGCCGAGGTTGAAGTCCGGCAGCTTGCCGTCGAACAGGTGCGGGATCACCGAGCGGATCGAGTGCGCATCGAACAGCAACGCGTAGCCGAATTCGGCCTTGAGCCGTGCCAGTTCCTCCTGCAGCGTGCGGTGATACGGGCCCCAAATCTTCTGCAAGTAACTGGCGCGCTCGGTCTCGTTCGGCTCCAGCCCCTCGCGGAACAAGGGCACACCATCGAACAGCGTCTCCGGGTACAGGCCAGTGGTAGCGCCGGCATAGAGCGGCTTGTTGTCGGAAGGCCGGTTCAAGTCGATGACAAACCGCGAGTACTCCGCCGCCAGGGTGCTGGCGCCCAGTTCTTCGGCAAAGTCATACAGCAGCGGAATATGCCAGTCGGTGTCCGGCAGGCTTTGCGCTTGGGGAATCAACCCGGCCTCGACCGCAGGCGTCAGGCGCACGCCGGCGTGGGGCATGCTGATCAGCAGCGGTACGCGGCCTTGTTTGAATGTCAGAACCTTATCCACAACACCACTCCTTACACAGTGACGTCGGCGCCGTGGCGCACAACGCGTTTATCCAGCTCGCCGCCCAGCCAGTAGGCCAGGTCAGCGGGGCGATCAATCTGCCAGGCGACAAAGTCAGCGACCTTGCCCGCTTCCAGGGAGCCATGGGTGTCGCCCATGCCCAACGCGGTGGCGGCGTGTTGCGTGGCACCGGCCAAGGCTTCTTCGGGAGTCATGCGGAACAGGGTGCAGGCCATGTTCAGCATCAGACGCACCGACAACGCAGGGGAAGTGCCGGGGTTGAGGTCGCTGGCGATGGCGATCTTCACGCCGTGCTTGCGCAGGGCCTCCATGGGCGGCAACTGGGTTTCGCGCAGGAAGTAAAAAGCGCCCGGCAGCAACACGGCGACCGTGCCGGCAGCGGCCATGGCGATGGCATCTTCTTCAGTCATGAACTCAAGATGGTCGGCCGACAACGCGTGATAGCGCGCCGCCAGGCTGGAACCGTGCAGCGATGAGAGTTGCTCGGCGTGCAGCTTTACCGGCAAGCCAAGCTGGTGGGCAACCTTGAACACGCGCTCGACCTGTTCGGGGGAAAACGCCAGGTATTCACAGAAGGCATCCACCGCATCCACCAGGCCCTCTGCGGCCAGCGCCGGCAGCATCTCATTGCAGATGTGCTCAATGTAGTCATCGGCGCGGTCCTTGTACTCCGGCGGCAGCGCGTGAGCGGCCAGGCACGTGGCGCGCACGCTGACCGGCAGCGCTTCACCCAGGCGCCGGGCCACGCGCAGCATCTTGCGCTCGTTGGGCAGATCCAGGCCGTAGCCGGACTTGATCTCCACGGTAGTCACGCCGTCACGCAAAAGGCTGCGCAGACGTTTTTCAGCGCTCAGGAACAATTGATCTTCCGTGGCTGCACGCGTGGCACGCACGGTACTGGCAATCCCGCCGCCCTTGGCCGCGATCTCGGCGTAGCTGACGCCTTCGAGGCGCTGCTCGAATTCGCCGCTGCGATTGCCACCAAACACGGTATGGGTGTGGCAGTCGATCAGCCCGGGGGTGACCCACGCGCCTTGCAGGTCATGCACCTGGGCGTAATCGGCCGTAGGTGCCTGGCTGCGCGGGCCGATCCACTCGATCAGCGAGCCCGCTGTCACCATGGCGGCATCCTCGATAATCGAGTATTTGCCTTGGGCCATGGTTGCGACGTGGCAGTGTTGCCAAAGGGTTTTCATCAACGCCTCCCTAAGTTATCGATGAGACAAAGCCTGTTCGTAATGGACCTTGGCCGCTTGCCCGGCAGCGGGCTTGACCCACAGCAGGTACGCGACGATCAGCAGCACGATCCACACAGCGCCGACCATCAAGGCCGCCTGGGTGTCCGGGAAGTAACCGAGCACACCAAACACAAACAGCATGAACACAATGGCCGCTGCCGGCGCATAGGGCCAGAACGGCACCGGGAATTTCAGTTCGGCGACCTGCTCCCTGGTCATCGAGCGACGCATGGCGACCTGGGTAAACAGGATCATCAGCCAGACCCACACGGTGGCAAAGGTGGCGATCGAAGCGATCAGCAGGAAGACGTTTTCCGGGATCAGGTAGTTGAGCACCACGCCGCCGAGCAACGCGGCGCCCATCACCACCACGGTCATCCACGGCACGCCTTGTTTGGACAACTGCGCAAAGCCCTTGGGCGCCTGACCTTGCTGGGCCAGGCCGTACATCATGCGACCGGCGCCGAAGATGTCGCTGTTGATGGCCGAGACCGCCGCCGAGATCACCACGATATTGAGAATGGTCGCCGCCGAGCCTATCCCCAGGTTACTGAAGATCTGCACGAACGGGCTGCCCTGGCTGCCAATTTGCGGCCACGGGTAGATCGCCATCAGCACGAACAGGGTCAGCACGTAGAACAACAGGATACGCAGCGGTACCGCGTTGATCGCCTTGGGGATCACTCGCTGCGGGTCCTTGGCTTCACCGGCAGTGATGCCGATGATTTCGATACCGCCGAACGCAAACATCACCACCGCAAACGAGGCGATCAAGCCACCAATGCCGTTGGGCATGAAGCCGCCGTGCGCCCACAGGTTGCTCAGGCCGCTAGCCTGGGTTTCACCCGCCGAGTGAATGCCGAACAGCATGATGCCGAAACCGCCGAGGATCATCGCCACGATGGCGCCGACCTTGAGCAACGACAGCCAGAACTCCATTTCGCCAAAGACCTTGACGTTGCACAGGTTCAGGCCGCCGATCAAAAACACGATGCCCAGCACCCAGACCCAACGGGCCACCTCGGGAAACCAGAAGCCCATGTAGATGCCGAACGCGGTGACGTCGGCCAGGCAGACGATGATCATTTCAAAGGCGTAGGTCCAGCCGAGGATAAACCCCGCCATGGGCCCCAGGTAAGTGCTGGCGTAGTGGCCGAACGAGCCGGACACCGGGTTGTGCACGGCCATTTCACCGAGGGCGCGCATCACCATGAACACGGCGGCGCCGCCGATGAGGTAAGCCAGCAGTACGGCGGGGCCGGCCATCTGGATAGCGGAGGCAGAACCATAGAACAGCCCGGTGCCGATCGCGGAACCGAGTGCCATGAAGCGAATATGTCGGGCGTTGAGCCCGCGTTTCAAACCTTTTTCTGGCTGGTGCATTTCTCTTCCCTATTATTCTTATCCCGAGAAAATCTGAATCTGGCGAAAATCAATGTGGGAGCTGGCTTGCCTGCGATGGCGGACTTCCAGCCAGCCCATCTGGCGCAGACACACCGCTATCGCAGGCAAGCCAGCTCCCACATTGGGTACCGGGGTGCTTAAAGGCTCGGCAGCAACTTGGCCGGTACCAGCTCATTCAGGCAGCGGGTGGCGAGCAGTTCGCTGGCGGCGTTGATGTCTGGGGCGAAGAAGCGATCCTTGTCATAGAACGCCACCTTATCGCGCAGGATGCCGCGGGCTTTTTCAAGTTTCGGCGAGGTCTTCAGGCCGTCGCGCAAATCCAGGCCCTGGCACGCTGCCAGCCATTCCACCGCGAGGATGCCACGGGTGTTCTCGGCCATTTCCCACAGACGCTTGCCCGCAGCCGGGGCCATGGACACGTGGTCTTCCTGGTTCGCCGAGGTCGGCAGGCTGTCGACGCTATGGGGATGGGCCAGCGCCTTGTTCTCGCTGGCGAGCGCAGCAGCCGTCACCTGGGCAATCATGAAGCCGGAGTTCACCCCGCCATTGCCCACCAAAAACGGTGGCAGTTGCGACATGTGCTTGTCCATCATCAGCGAGATGCGTCGCTCGCTCAGGGAGCCGATTTCGGCAATCGCCAGGGCCATGTTATCGGCGGCCATGGCCACCGGTTCGGCGTGGAAGTTGCCACCGGAAATCACATCGCCTTCGGCGGCAAATACCAGTGGGTTATCCGACACCGCGTTGGCTTCCACCACCAGCACTTCGGCAGCCTGGCGGAACTGGGTCAGGCAGGCGCCCATGACCTGTGGCTGGCAACGCAGGGAGTAAGGGTCTTGCACTTTGTCGCAGTTCTGGTGCGACTGCGAGACCTGGCTGCTTTCGCCCAGCAGGTCACGATAGGCCGCAGCCGCATCGACCTGCCCACGCTGGCCACGCGCCGCATGAATACGCGCATCGAACGGCGAGCGCGAACCCAGTACGGCTTCTACGGTGAGGCCGCCGCAGGCAAGGGCGCCGGCGAACAGGTCTTCACCTTCGAACAGGCCGCGCAATGCATAAGCGGTGGACACCTGGGTACCGTTGAGCAGGGCCAGGCCCTCTTTGGCGGCCAGGGTCAGCGGTGTGAGGCCAGCCACTTTCAGCGCTGCGGTCGCGTCCAGCCATTCGCCTTTGTAGCGCGCCTTGCCTTCGCCGAGCAGCACCAGGGACATATGCGCCAATGGCGCCAGGTCACCGGATGCACCGACCGAACCCTTGAGCGGAATGTGCGGGTACACCTGGGCGTTGATCAGCGCAATCAGCGCGTCGATCACCTGGCGACGGATCCCGGAGAAACCACGGCTCAGGCTGTTGACCTTGAGCACCATGACCAGCCGCACCAGCGCATCGCTGATCGGCTCACCGACGCCGGCAGCATGGGACAGCACCAGTGAACGCTGGAGGTTTTCCAGGTCTTCGCTGGCGATACGGGTCGAGGCCAGCAGGCCAAAACCGGTGTTGATGCCATAGGCGGTGCGGTTCTCGGCGAGGATCTGCTCCACGCAGGCAACGCTGGCTTCGATCTGGGCCGAGGCGCTGTCATCCAGGCTGAGGGTTACCGGCTGCTGGTAGATGGCACGCAGTTGGGCGAGGCTCAGTTGGCCTGGAATCAGGTTTAGCGCAGTCACATTCGTTCTCCTTGTGAATTATTCTTAAGTGTTCAGTGCAAATTCGGTAACGCAGTGTCTTTAAGCAACTGGGCAGCGGCGGCAATATCCGGCGCCAGCCAGCGGTCCTGCTCGTAAGCGGGGACCACTTCGCGCAGCAGGCGCCAGGCGTGGTCGGTACCGGCGCCCAAGCGCTGGTCCTTGAGGAACTCGAACGCCTGGGCCGCCAGCAAGTATTCGATGGCAAGAATCTGGGTGACGTTGGCCAATACCTGGTGCAGCTTGAGCGCGGCGTTGGTGCCCATGCTCAGGTGGTCTTCCTGCAGGCCCGAGGTGACGAAGTTGTCGAGCACCGCCGGTTGCGCCAACTGGCGGTTTTGCCCGCACAAGGACGCGGCGACGTACTGCACGATCATCATCCCGGAGTTGACCCCGGGGTTGCTGACCAGAAAGGCCGGCAAGCCGCTGACGTGCGGATTGATCAGGCGATCCAGGCGGCGCTCGGCCACCGAGCCGATTTCGGCCATGGCGATGGCGAGCATGTCGGCCGCCAGCGCCACGGACTGGCCGTGGGGGTTGGCCTGGGACACCACGCGGTAGCTGACCGGCGTGCCGAGCACCAAAGGGTTGTCGGTGGCGCTGTTGAGTTCGGTCTCGATCTGGCGCGTGGCGTGCTCCACCTGATCGCGGGCCGCGCCGTGGATCTGCGGGATCGAGCGAATGCTCAAGGCGTCCTGGGTGCGGATACCTTTGCTGCTGGCGATCACCTCACTGCCGTCGAGCAACGCACGCAGGTTGCTGCCCACTTGCTGCATACCCGGGTGCGGCTTGAGGGCGATGATTTCTTCGTCGAAGGCGTCGATCTGGCCGCGCTGGGCTTCGAAACTCATGGCGCCGATCACGTCGGCCCATTGCAACAGGTGGTGCGCGTCGGCCAGGGCCAGGCAACTCAGGCCGGTCATGCACGGCGTGCCGTTGACCAGGCACAGGCCATCCTTGGCACCGAGTACCACGGGCTGCAAGCCTTCAGCCTGCAACGCGTATTGCGCCGTGACGATCCGGCCGCGGTAACTCACATTGCCGATGCCGAGCAAGGCCACACCGACATGGGCCATGTGGGTCAAATACCCCACCGAACCCTGGGATGGCACTTGCGGCGTGATGCCGTGATTGAGCAGCGCCAGCAACGCGTGCACCACCTGCGGGTGCAGGCCGGATTTACCGTGGCTGTAGTTGATGATTGCCGCGCACATGATCGCGCGGGTCTGCTCGTCGCTGAGCACCGGGCCGACGCCGCAGGCATGGCTGAGCAGCGTATTGCGCGACAGTTGGCTCAGTTGCCCGCCCTCAAGCGACACATTGCACAACGCGCCCAGGCCGGTGTTCACGCCATAGGCGCGCTCGCCGCTGGCGACGATGCGCTGCACGATGGCCTGGGCATTGTCGATGCGCGCCCAGGCGTGGCCCGAGAGTTCGAGCACTGCGCCGTGGCGAGCAACGGCGGCGACGTCCTGCCAGCGCATCGGGGCGTCGGCGATGATGATTTTGGTTGCCTGGGACATCGTTGACCTCTTCATATTCTCTAAACCTTTGGCGGCCTCATCGCGGGCAAGCCCGGCTCCCACATTTGAACTGTGTGAACCCAATCAAATGTGGGAGCTGGCTTGCCTGCGATGGCGTCCGTCAGACCACCGCCGCCCGCCGCTGAACAAACCGGTCCACATACTCATCCGCCGGCGAATGCAAAATCTCCCGCGGCGTGCCGACCTGGATCAACTTGCCGTCCTTGAGGATCGCAATGCGATTACCAATGCGCACGGCTTCGTCGAGGTCATGGGTGATAAACACGATGGTCTTGTGCAGGGTCTTTTGCAGCTCGAGCAACTGGTCCTGCATTTCGGCACGGATCAGCGGGTCGAGGGCGCTGAAGGCTTCGTCCATCAGGATGATGTCGGTGTCTGCGGCCAAGGCGCGGGCCAGGCCCACTCGCTGGCGCATACCGCCGGAAAGCTGGTGTGGGTATTTGCTTTCGTAGCCCTTGAGCCCCACGGTTTCGATCCAGTGCAGGGCGCGCTCAGCGCATACCTGCTTGGTTTCACCGCGCACTTTGAGGCCGTAGGCGACGTTGTCGAGCACGCTCTTGTGGGGCAACAGGCCGAAGCTCTGGAACACCATGCTGATCTTGTGGCGACGGAATTGGCGCAGGGCTTCCATGTCCAGTTGCAGGATGTCTTCGCCGTCCACCAGGATCGCGCCGCTGGTGGGATCGATCAGGCGGTTGAAGTGGCGCACCAGGGTGGACTTGCCGGAACCTGACAGGCCCATGATCACGAAGATCTCACCCGTGCCGATGCTCAAGGACAGATCGTTCACGCCGACCACGCAACCGGTCTCGGCCAGTACCTGATCCTTGGTCTTGCCCTGGCCGACCATCGCCAGGGCGTCCTTGGAACGGGCGCCGAAGATCTTGAAGACGTTCTTTACTTCGATTTTGCTGACAGTCGTCATTTGCTCGCCTCATGCCGTGGGCGGCCATAAGCCTGGGTAATGCGGTCGATGACCACTGCGAGAATCACGATCGCCAGCCCGGCTTCCAGGCCACGGCCGACGTTGAGGGTCTGGATGCCGACGAGCACGTCTTCACCCAAGCCGCGGGCGCCGATCATCGAGGCGATTACCACCATCGACAGCGCCATCATGGTGGTCTGGTTGATCCCGGCCATGATGCTCGGCAGCGCCAGCGGCAGTTGCACGCCGAACAGTTGCTGCCAGCGGTTGGCGCCAAAGGCGTTGATGGCTTCCATGACCTCGCCATCGACCTGGCGAATGCCCAGGTCCGTCAGGCGAATCAGCGGCGGCGCGGCGTAGATCACCGTGGCGAAAATCGCCGGCACCTTGCCCAGGCCGAACAACATCAGCACCGGGATCAGGTACACGAAGCTGGGCATGGTCTGCATGATGTCCAGCAGCGGCATCAGCACCGAACGCAGGCGATTGCTGCGCGCCGACAGGATGCCCAGGGGAATGCCGATCAGCACCGAGATCACCGTGGCGACCATCATCAGTGCCAGGGTTTGCATCAGCTTGTCCCACAGGCCAACGGCACCCACCAGGAACAGCAAACCGACGATCACCGCAGTGGTCACCAGCTTGCGCGTGGCGTGCCAGGCGATGCCCCCGACAATGGCCAGCATCAGCCACCAGGGCGCCATGCGCAGCAGGCCTTCCAGGTTGACGATGGCCCATAGCAGAGTGTCGGAGATGTGCCGGAACACATCGCCGTAGTTGGTGACCAGCGAGTCCACCCAACCGTTGACCCAGTCGGCGATGGAAAACGTAAAACTCTCAGGAAACATATCGTGCTCTCGATCCAGTGGGTTGTGGCCAGCCGCCCGGCCACCCCTGAGGGTAGCCGTGCACACTTGACCTACAAGGCCGCTTCGATTTTCTTGGCTGCGTCGTCGCTCACCCAGGCGTGCCAGACTTCAGGATGTTCCTTGAGGAAAATTTTCGCCAGTTTCGGCGACTCGATTCGCTCCTTGGCCATGCGGCCGAGGTTCTGGTTGAGCAGGTCGATGGGCAGGTTGACCTTTTCCAGCACGGCCACCAGTTCTGGCGCTTGTTCGTGGAAGGTCTTGGACAGACCGACCTGGATGCTTACGCTCTTATCCACACCGGGCTTTTCTTCCAGTTTGACCAGGTCGACCTGGCCCATCAGCGGTGTCGGTGACCAGTAGTAGAACAGGATCGGTTCGCCGCGCTTGTAGCTCGACAGCACCGCCGCATCCAGCGCCGGGCCGGTGCCTGGGCGGAAGTTGGTGTAGGTGCTTTCCAGGCCGTAGCTCTTGAGCATTTCGCTGTTGTCCAGCTCACAGGTCCAGCCGGCCGGGCAGTTGTAGAAACGGCCCTTGGAGGGCTCTTCCTGGTCCTTGAACACCGAGGCGTATTTGGCCAGGTCGGCGATGTTTTTCAGGTCCGGGGCCTTGGCTTCCAGCTTGCGCTTGGCGTCGCCCTCGATCACATAACGCGGCACGTACCAGCCTTCCACCGCGCCGACCACCGGGGCACCTACGCCGACGACTTTGCCGGCCTTCTCGGCCTTGTTCCAGACTTCGCTGCGGCCTACCCACTCTTCGGCGAAGACCTGGATGTCGTTGCTACCCAAGGCGTTTTCCATGGTGATGGAGTTGCCTGGCAGGCTGTCGGTTTTGCAGTCGTAGCCTTTTTCCAGCACGGTTTGCAGGATGTCGGTGAGCAACATGCCACTTTCCCAATTCAGGCCGGCGAATTTCACCGGCTTGCCGGATTCGCACCAGCCGGCCGCCTGGGCGCCGGCGCTTGCCAGCAAGCCCGCTGAGAACAAGGTAGCCAGCAAGGTCTTATTCATAGTCATTGTTGTGACGCTCCCAATCATGAAATGGATTACGGCAGTCAGTAGGCGTCCTGCCCTGTCCACGTCCCATCAGGCTTGTGCAGCCAGCCCGTTTGTTGTGGGTAAAGCGCCCTGCTCTGTCGGCAGGATCAGGTGATCGGGTACCGTGCCGTGCCATTTTTTCGCACACACGTAATACAGGGCCGCCGGCAGTACCAGGCCGATGATCCAGGATATGTCCACGTTACCCAGCGCGGCCACCAAAGGGCCGGTGTAGAACTTGGTCGAGATGAACGGCAACTGCACCAGCACGCCGAAGACATAGACACTGATACCCAAGAGGTTCCAGCGGCCATAGCGACCGTTCGGGTCGGCCAGTGCCGGCACGTCATAGCGCTCGCGGGTGATGCAGTAGTAATCCACCAGGTTGATCGCGCTCCAGGGCGTGAAAAACGCCAGCAGGAACAGGATGAACGACTTGAACGCACCGAGGAACGAGTGCTGGCCAAGCAAGGCGATCAGGGTTGCCGTACCGACGATGGCGAGCACGAACACCAGGCGCTGCACACGCGTGACCTCCAGGCGACCACGAAAGCCGCTGATGATGGTCGCAATGCACATGAAGCTGCCGTAGGAGTTGAGCGTGGAGATGGTGACCTTGCCGAACGCGATGCTGAAGTACAGCAATGCAGCGGTGGCCCCCGTGCCGCTCAAGCCAACGATGTAGGCCACTTCATGCCCGGCAAATTGGCCATTGGACATGGCCGCAGCGAACACGCCGAGTACCATTGCCACCTGCGCGCCGATGACCGAACCCGCGCCAGCGGCGAAAAAGGTTTTCACCGACGACGTGTTGCTCGGCAGGTAACGCGAATAGTCCGCCACATAGGGGCCGAAAGCGATCTGCCAGGAGGCCGCAAGCGACACGGCCAAAAGAAAACTGCTCCAGCTGAAATGTCGGATTTGCAGGAGCGCGCCCACGTCGGTCTGGCTCATCAGGCGGCTGAACAGATACACAAAGGCAATCACGCCAATGACGCTGGCGACACGGCCAATGAAATGGATCACCCGATAACCCAGCACGGTGACCAGCACAATGACACTGGCGAAAATCAGGATACCGACGCTGTCGCTGACCCCGAACAACTGGCCCAGCGCCTGCCCCGACAGCACGGTGCCGGTGGCGGTAAAACCCAGGTACATCAAGCACACCAGTACGATCGGGATAGCCGCACCATACACACCGAACTGCACCCGGCTGGAGATCATCTGCGGCAAACCAAGCTTGGGGCCTTGCGCCGCATGCAGCGCCATGACCCCGCCACCGATCAGTTGACCGACCAGCAGGCCGATCAACGACCAGAACACATCACCACCCAGCACCACGGCCAGGGCCCCGGTGACAATCGCGGTGATCTGCAGGTTGGCACCCATCCATAGGGTGAACTGGCTCAATAGACGACCGTGTCTTTCCGCTTCCGGGATGTAGTCGATCGAACGCCTTTCGATCAACGGGGTGGTGTCGTTTGCAGCCATGTTGTTCAACCTCTGATGGATTGTCTTGGGGTTGCCGCCGATCCAATGTGGGAGGGGGCTTGCCCCCTCCCACATGGGTCACTTGATCATCGGCAGGTTGAGGCCCTGCTCTTTGGCGCAATCGATAGCAATCTGATAACCGGCATCGGCATGACGCATCACCCCGGTCGCCGGGTCGTTATGCAGCACCCGCGCAATCCGCTCGGCCGCTTCATCGGTACCGTCGCAGACGATCACCATGCCTGAGTGCTGAGAGAAGCCCATGCCCACGCCACCACCGTGGTGCAGCGAGACCCAGGTCGCGCCGCTGGCGGTGTTGAGCAAGGCGTTGAGCAGTGGCCAGTCGGACACGGCATCGGAACCGTCCTGCATGGCCTCGGTTTCGCGGTTCGGGCTGGATACGGAACCGGAGTCCAGGTGGTCACGACCGATCACCACAGGGGCGGACAGCTCGCCGCTGCGTACCATTTCGTTGAAGGCCAGGCCGAGCTTGGCGCGCTGGCCCAGGCCGACCCAGCAGATACGTGCCGGCAGGCCCTGGAAGCTGATGCGCTCGCGGGCCATGTCCAGCCAGTTGTGCAGGTGGGCGTCGTCCGGGATCAACTCTTTGACTTTGGCGTCGGTCTTGTAGATGTCTTGCGGGTCGCCAGACAGCGCCGCCCAGCGGAACGGGCCAATGCCACGGCAGAACAGCGGGCGGATGTAGGCCGGTACGAAACCCGGGAAGTCGAAGGCATTTTCCACGCCCTCTTCCTGGGCCATCTGGCGGATGTTATTGCCGTAGTCGAAGGTTGGGATGCCTTGCTTCTGGAATTCCAGCATGGCCTTGACGTGCACGGCCATGGACTGCTTGGCGGCCTTGATCACGGCAGCCGGCTCGGTTTTGGCGCGGGCGCGGTATTCGTCCCAGGTCCAGCCGGCCGGCAGGTAGCCGTTGAGCGGGTCGTGGGCGCTGGTCTGGTCGGTGACCATGTCCGGGCGCACGCCACGCTTGACCAGCTCTGGCAGAATTTCGGCGGCGTTGCCCAGCAGGGCGATGGAAATGGCCTTGCCTTCCTTGGTGTACTTGGCGATGCGCGCCAGGGCGTCATCGAGGTCGGTGGCTTGTTCGTCGACATAGCGGCTGGCCAGGCGGAAGTCGATGCTGACCTGTTGGCACTCGATATTCAGCGAGCAGGCGCCGGCCAGGGTCGCGGCCAACGGTTGCGCGCCGCCCATGCCGCCGAGGCCAGCGGTGAGGACCCAACGGCCCTGAAGGTTTGAATCGTAGTGCTGACGGCCAGCTTCGACGAAGGTTTCATAGGTGCCCTGGACGATGCCTTGGCTACCGATGTAGATCCAGCTGCCGGCGGTCATCTGGCCGTACATGGCCAGGCCCTTGGCATCCAGTTCGTTGAAGTGCTCCCAACTGGCCCAGTGTGGTACCAGGTTGGAGTTGGCGATCAGTACGCGCGGGGCGTTACTGTGGGTCTTGAACACGCCGACCGGCTTGCCGGACTGCACCAGCAGGGTTTCGTCATCGTTCAAATGGGTGAGGCTCTCGACAATCTGGTCGTAACATTCCCAGTTGCGCGCCGCACGGCCAATACCGCCGTAAACCACGAGTTCCTTGGGGTTCTCGGCCACTTGTGGGTCGAGGTTGTTCATCAACATGCGCAGCGGCGCTTCGGTCAGCCAGCTTTTGGCGGTGAGCTTGTTACCGCGGGCGGCGCGGATTTCGACGTCACGGTATTTTGTAGACTTGGTCACTGCTAGGACTCCTCGGCGATCGATGCGCGAACATGGATGGTGCGAAGGAAGCTCTTACGCACACATCTTTACTTGTATGTACAAGCATATGCAATCGAGCGGCCAACTTTAGCCGGGAGTGGTTGGGATTTTTTTGCACGGGGCGTGCGAGCCTTGTAAATCAAGGCTTCAACGCTTGATGAAATTTCTTACGGAGGTTTTTTGCAGCAAGGGAAATTTGTCACGGTAGCGAAGCTTTGCATCACGCTGGGGCATTCGGTAACAAATTGGTGCGCGGGCTGGAAACAGATTTTGTGAACAATGCAAAAACAAATGTGGGAGCTGGCTTGCCTGCGATAGCAGTGTGTCAGTCAGCACATCCTAGGCTGATACACCGCTATCGCAGGCAAGCCAGCTCCCACAGTTTTTAACCGAGTGCGGTCAATTCGATTACGCAGCTGCGGCCGCTGACCGAGATATCCAGCAAGCCAGTGTTACCGTCCACTTGCAGGCAATCGTGATGGCCGAGCTTCTCGCCCAACACCTTCACCTCATCCGCCACGCTGAACACCAACACCGTCTGCGCCGTGCTGAAAAACTGCTGCACGCCATCCACCCACTGCAAGCGTGCATGGTAACGCTCGGGCGAGTAGATCAGGTTGAAGTCGCGGATCGGCCCAGTGATCAAGCGGCAGGAAACCTGGCTTTCACCCTGGAACGCGAACGGCTGCAACGGTAACAAGCCGCGCTGCTCCTCGCCGTCCACGGTCAACACCATGCCCGCGCCCTTGATCACCGTGATCACGCGCTGGTAACCGGCGAAGGTGGAAAAACCACCCGAGTCAGCGATATCGGCAATCGACACACGCCAGCCAAATCCATCCAGGCCGGTGCCGGCGTCGCGGCTGATTTCTTCGGTGCTGCCGCCACCGTTTTTCCACGGCATGCGCACGTAGTCGGCGGCGCGCCAGACCTTCACTGTACTCATTTGCTGAAACGTCCTTCCAGGCTGTGACGGGAACCGGGGTGGATCAATCGCGCAGCGGTTACCGGCTGGCGACCCGACCAGGTGCGACGGCGAATCAACAGGCACGGCTCGCTCGGCTCGATCTGCAACAGCTTGCACTCGGCTGCGTCGGCAAGGATCGCTTCGACCACATGCTCACCCTCGGTCAACGGCGCGACCTGGTTCAGATAGGCATAGGGGGTTTGCTGGGTGAAGTCCTGCTGCAAATATTGCGGCGCAACCAGGGCGTTGACGAAACGATCTTCGATTTGCACGGGAATATCGTTCTCGTAATGCACGATCAACGAGTGGAACACGCGCCCACCTTCACGCATTTCCAGGGCGACGGCGCGTTCGGAACCCGCGGCCTCTTCGCCCAGGGTGATGACCTGGCACGTGTGCCGATGCCCGCGGGAAGCGATTTCATCGGCAATGTTGTGCACTTCAAACAGCGCCGACTGGCTCTTCGGCTCGGCCACGAACGTACCCACGCCTTGCATGCGCACCAGCAGACCTTCGGCGGTAAGCTCACGCAGGGCGCGGTTAATGGTCATGCGGCTGAAACCCAGCTGGCTGACCAGTTCGCTTTCCGACGGCACGCGGTAATGGGGCGGCCAGTTGCCGTTGAGGATCTGCTGGCTGATCATCTGTTTGACGCGGGCATACAAGGGCGCCGGACTTTCGTCCATGTGGGCAGCCAGCGAAGACTTGGCAGGCGGAGTCGGCACGAGGAATCCTTGCAGGGGAAAAAGATGCATAGATTGCCGGAGTTTACCGAGCAGGCAAACGTCTGTATATGTATATACAAATAAACACACGACCGGGGTGCCTTGATCATGTCCGCTTTCTTTGCCGAACGCGCGCTGCTGCCTAATGGATGGGCCAACGATGTACGTCTTGAAGTCAGCGCCGATGGCCTGCTGACCCATGTTGAGCCCAATGCCAGTGCAGACGCTGCCGAACGGCTCAGAGGCCCAGTATTGGCGGGCATGCCAAACCTGCATTCCCATGCCTTCCAGCGCGCAATGGCAGGTCTGGCCGAAGTGGCCGGCAACCCCAATGACAGCTTCTGGACCTGGCGCGATTTGATGTACCGCATGGTCGGCAAGATCAACCCCGAGCAGTTACAGGTCATCGCCCGCCAGCTGTATATCGAAATGCTCAAGGCTGGGTACACCTCGGTGGCCGAGTTTCATTATGTGCATCACGATACCAACGGCCAGCCATATGCCGACCGTACGGAACTGTCACGCCAGATCAGCCTGGCAGCCGCCAGCAGCGGGATCGGCCTGACCTTGCTGCCGGTGCTCTATACCCACGCAGGTTTCGGTGGCCAGGCGCCGAATGAGGGGCAGCGCCGGTTTATCAATAGCACCGAGCACTACCTGGACCTGCAAGCGCGTTTGCAGCCGATCCTGGCGGCACAACCTGCGCAGCAACTGGGCCTGTGTTTCCACTCCCTGCGTGCGGTCACCCCCGAACAGATCCAGCAAGTGCTGGCGGCCAGTGACAAGACCTGCCCGGTGCATATCCATATCGCCGAGCAGCAAAAAGAAGTCGACGATTGCCTGGCCTGGAGCGGCAAGCGCCCGCTGCAATGGCTGTATGACAACGTTGAAGTGGACGAGCGCTGGTGCCTGGTGCACGCCACTCATGCCGATGCTGACGAAGTGACGCGCATGGCCAACAGCCGAGCGATTGCCGGTTTGTGCCTGACCACCGAAGCCAACCTGGGCGATGGGATTTTCCCGGCGGTGGATTTCCTTGCCCAGGGCGGACGCATGGGTATCGGCTCCGACAGCCATGTTTCACTGAGCGTGGTGGAGGAATTACGTTGGCTGGAATACGGCCAGCGTCTTCGCGATCAACGGCGTAATCGCCTGTATCGCAGTGATCAGCCAATGGTTGGCCGCACGCTGTTCGATGCTGCGCTGGATGGTGGCGCACAGGCGCTTGGCCAGCCGATCGGACGGCTGGAAGTCGGCAAGCGTGCGGATTGGATTGTGCTGGACGGTAGCGACCCGTACCTGGCGACCGCCAGTGAGGATGGGATTCTCAACCGCTGGCTCTTCGCTGGTGGCGATCGGCAGGTGCGCGATGTGCTGGTCAATGGCAAATGGGTGGTGCGGGATGGGCATCATGCCGGCGAAGAGGAAAGCAACCGGGCATTCACCCAGGTCTTGAAGGCTTTGTTGGGCTAACGGCCAACACCTAACAAATGTGGGAGGGGGCTTGCTCCCGATAGCGGTGTGTCAGTATCAGATGTACTGGCTGACACACTGCATCGGGAGCAAGCCCCCTCCCACATTTGATTACTGCGAACTCTTGGCCATTTGTTTATCTGAAGTACGCCAGATCAACCGCGTGGTGTCATACCCCTGCTGGCGCGCCCTACTGAGCAAGTCTTCACGCGTCTCGGCACTCACCGTCGGCGTGCGCGACAGGATCCACATATAGCGCCGGCTCGGGCTGCCGACGATGGCGGTCTTGTAGTCATCGCTGACATACAGCACCCAGTAATCGCCCTTGGCAACGCCCGGCAACAGTGACGTAAACCAGTTATTGAATTCCACCCAGAGCTTGTCGGTTTTGCCAGGCACCTGCGGCGTGGCCGTGCCTTTGGCTTCTTGCCACTTCCATTCAGGCGTCAGGCAGCGGTTGAACACCGACATGTCGCCATCCGGCAGCAAGGTGTAACGCGCCTCGGACTGCGCGCAGTTGCGCTGGAAGTACATCGGCAATCGGGCCAACTCATACCAGGTGCCCTGATAACGCTTGAGGTTGACGTTGGTTGCCGTCTTGGGTTGCAGATCATCGCCAGAATGGCTGGCGCAGCCCGCCAAAAACAGGCTGGCGCAAAGGAACAAAACAAAACGCATCATTCTTCTTCTCCCGCAGGCTCGCGCCCCGGTTTACTTCAGGCCTTGCCCGGAAAACATCAGAACTTTGTCACCGGCGTACTGCACGCTGATAAAGCTGTTTTTATCGCCCCAGGTGCAGCTGGACATGCCCAGCGCACCGGAACAATCGGTCGGCTTACCCAGCAACGACTCCACCTCGGCCTTGGCCATGCCAGCCGACAGTTTCTGGTAGTTTTCTTGAGTGACCTTGCTGCAAGCGGCTAACAGCACGCAAAAAGTCAGCAGGGCGAGACGGCGTAAAGACATGGAAAAGCTCCTGGAGAGACAAAGCAGCTGGGGTATCTGCCAGAAGCTTAGAAGGGAAAAGGGGTGTCTGGTTCCCGACGAGCGAAAACAAAAAAGCCCCGAAAACGCTGAAACGTTTCGGGGCTTCTTCAAGGGTGAACGGCCTCACAACACAGTGGATAACTTATCGCCGTGTATTACTTCTTGTGGTAGCTGGTCACACGCTCAACTTCTTCCTTGGAACCCAGGAACACCGCCACACGCTGGTGCAAACCTTCAGGCTGGATGTCGAGGATGCGCTGGTGGCCATCGGTGGACGCACCGCCTGCCTGTTCAACCAGGAACGACATCGGGTTGGCTTCGTACATCAGGCGCAGTTTGCCCGGCTTGGACGGCTCGCGGCTGTCTCGTGGGTACATGAACAGGCCACCACGGGTCAGGATGCGGTGCACATCGGCAACCATCGCAGCGACCCAGCGCATATTGAAGTTCTTCTTCAACGGGCCTTCTTCGCCTTCCATCAACTCGTTGACGTAGCGTTTCACCGGTTCTTCCCAGTGACGCTGGTTAGACATGTTGATGGCGAATTCCTGGGTAGAAGCAGGAATCGAAATGTCTTCGTGGGTCAGCACGAAGCTGCCCATTTCGCGGTCCAGGGTGAAGCCTTTGACGCCATCGCCCAGGGTCAGCACCAGCATGGTCTGTGGACCGTAGATGGCATAACCGGCAGCGACCTGCTCGGTGCCCGGCTGCAGGAAGGCCTTTTCGTTCAGGGCTTCGTTCTGGCTCAGGTATTCATTCGGGCAACGCAGTACCGAGAAGATGGTGCCGACCGGTGCATTGATGTCGATGTTGGACGAACCGTCCAGTGGGTCGAATACCAGCAGGTAAGCGCCTTTCGGGTACTTGCCAGGGATCTGGTAGGCATTGTCCATTTCTTCGGACGCCATGCCGGCCAGGTGACCGCCCCATTCGTTGGCTTCGAGCAGGATTTCATTGGAGAGTACGTCGAGCTTCTTCTGCACTTCACCTTGGACGTTTTCAGTGCCCATGCTGCCCAGGACGCCGCCCAGTGCGCCTTTGGAAACGGCGTGGCTGATTTCCTTGCAAGCACGCGCCACCACTTCGATAAGGAAGCGCAGATCGGCAGGCGTGTTGTTGCTGCGGGTCTGCTCGATCAAATAGCGACTCAGGGTAACGCGGGACATGGAAGGCTCCGGAGAATGGGGGGCTGAAAACCCGCGCAGTTTAACGCGAGTCGAGGGTTATTTCCTCTAATCAGAGGATTTAACGCCAATAGAGTTCACGACCTGGCGCCACGACCCTCTCCAACATCGCAGAACCCATGTGGGAAGGGGCTTGCCACCTCCCACATTTTTTAACCGCAGTGGTCAGTCGAGGGCTTTCCAGATCTCGGTGGCGTACTCGCGGATGGTCCGGTCCGAGCTGAACCAGCCCATGCGCGCGGTATTGAGCACCGCCGAGCGCCACCATTCCTTGGAGTCGTGCCAGTGGGCTTCGACCCGCGCCTGGGCGTCCCAGTAGGAATCAAAGTCGGCACACACCAGGAAACGGTCGTAGTCGATCAGCCCATCGATCAGGCCCACATAGCGCCCCGGATCATCCGGCGAGAACACCCCGCCACGGATCGCTTGCAACACGTCGTTCAAGCGATGGGACGCGGCGATGTCCGGCCCGGCGTTGAACTCACCGGCGTGCTTGCGGGCTTCCACCTGCTGGGCACTGAGGCCGAAGATAAACATGTGCTCGGCGCCGACCCGCTCGTGCATCTCCACGTTGGCGCCGTCCATGGTGCCGATGGTCAGCGCGCCGTTGAGGCCGAACTTCATGTTGCTGGTACCCGAGGCCTCGAAGCCGGCAGTGGAAATCTGCTCCGACAAGTCCGCCGCCGGAATAATGCTCTCCGCCAGGCTGACGTTGTAGTTGGGCAGGAACACCACTTTGAGCAGACCGCGCACGGTCGGGTCGTTGTTGACGGTACGGGCGATGTCGTTGGTCAGCTTGATGATCAGCTTGGCCTGGTGGTAGCTGGCTGCAGCCTTGCCGGCGAAGATTTTCACCCGTGGCACCCAGTCGGTGCCCGGCTCGGCGCGGATCGCCTGGTACAGCGCCACGGTGTGCAGCAGGTTGAGCAGTTGGCGCTTGTACTCATGAATGCGCTTGACCTGCACATCGAACATCGCCGCCGGGTTGATCGCGATACCCAGGCGCTCATGGATGATCTGGGCCAGTGCACGCTTGCTGTGCAGGCGCTGTTCAGCGAAGGACTTGCGGAAAGCCTGCTTCTCGGCGAACGGCTCCAATTCGATCAAACGCTGCTCGGGCTGGTCGAGAATATCCGGCCCCAGGGCTTCCACCAGCATATCGGTCAGCTTGGGGTTGGCCTGGTACAACCAGCGGCGGAAGGTGATGCCGTTGGTTTTGTTGTTGATGCGCTCGGGATACAGCTTGTGCAGCTCGGAGAACACCGTGCTGCGCATCAACTGGGTATGCAGGCCCGATACACCGTTGACGCTATGGGAGCCGAGGAATGCCAGGTTGCCCATGCGCACGCGGCGGCCGTTGTCCTCTTCGATCAGCGAGACGGCGCGCAGTACGTCGAAGTCGTGGATGCCCTTGGCGCGCAGCGAGTCGATGTGTTGGGCGTTGATCAGGTAGATGATCTGCATGTGCCGGGGCAACATGCGCTCCATCAGACCTACGGGCCAGGTTTCCAGTGCTTCGGGCAGCAAGGTGTGGTTGGTGTACGACAGGGTTTCGACGGTGACATCCCACGCGGCTTCCCACGGCACGTCATGCAGGTCGACCAGTTGGCGCATCAGCTCGGCCACGGCGATGGACGGATGGGTGTCGTTGAGCTGGATCGCGGCGTGTTCGCCCAGGCTCAGCACCGAACCGTGCATGTTCTTGTGGCGGCGCAGCAAATCCTGCAAGGACGCCGAAACGAAGAAGTACTCCTGGCGCAGGCGCAGTTCCTGCCCCGCTTCAGTGCTGTCGGCCGGGTAAAGCACGCGAGAGATGCTTTCGGCACGGGCCACCTCGGCGACGGCGCCCAAGTGGTCACCGGCATTGAAGCGCTCCAGGTGCAAGTCTTCCACTGCCCGTGCACGCCAAAGGCGCAGGGTGTTGACGCTGGCGCCACGCCAGCCGACTACCGGGGTGTCATAGGCAACAGCCCTGACAGTTTCGTTGGGCGACCACACCTGGATCATCTTGCCGGAGGCGTCCGCCAGGGTTTCGACGCTGCCGCCAAAGCCGATCGGGTAAATCACTTCGGCGCGTTCGAACTCCCAAGGGTTACCAAAATCCAGCCAGCGTTCGGTCTGCTCCTGCTGCCAGCCATCAACGATGGCCTGGCGGAACAAGCCGTGCTCATAGCGAATGCCATAGCCATGCCCGGCAATCCCCAAGGTCGACATGCTTTCCATAAAGCACGCCGCCAGACGGCCCAGGCCACCATTGCCGAGCGCCGCGTCGGGCTCAAGCAGGCGGATGCGCTCCAGATCGACGCCCAACTCCGACAGCGCTTCACGGGCGATCTCCAACACGCCCAGATTGCTCAGGCTGTCGTACAACAGACGGCCAATGAGAAATTCCAGCGAGAGGTAATAAACGCGCTTCTGGCCTTTGCGATAAATACGCCGCGTGTGGTCCATCCAGTGATCGACCATCTGGTCGCGGGCGGCCAGGGCAATGGCTTCGAACCAGTCATGGTCAAAGGCGTGATCCGGGTCTTTGCCCACCGCGTAGGTGAGTTTGATCAAGACAGCATCGCGGAATGCGGCTACCTCTGCTTCTCGTGCAAGCGGTTCCTGAGACATCGGTGCGACCTCGGGCGAGATTGAAGGAGTTGCTAGAGCCTAGTCGGTCTGACAGACGGTAGACGTGCTGGTTCGGCAGTTTTTTAACTCATTCACCATTGGCTGAATTTGATGCAGGGGTCGTGCCCGATCAGGCCGCGGCAAAGCCTTTGAGCTGAAACCTGCAAAATATTGTTCAAAAAACCACCAATCCCGGTATGATCCCGCGCCCGTATACCGCCCCACCCTGGAACCCTGATGAAGCCTCAACTGATCGCCGCCGCGGAACTCGACCGTCTCGAAACGTGGCAGAAATATTCCGCCCACATGTGCGGCGGCTGCGTGTCCAGCTGTTGCACCCTGCCGGTTGAGGTGAAGATCAAGGACCTGATCCGCATTGGCATCGTCGACGAGTTCGAGCGCGGCGACCCGCCAAAGAACATCGCCAAGCGCTTGCAGAAGGAAGGCATCGTCGAGCGCTACAACAACAAATCCGAGATTTTTACCCTACAGCGCATGAGCAACAACGACTGCCTGTATCTGGATCGTAAGACGCGCTTCTGCACTATTTATGACAAGCGCCCGGATACTTGCCGCAACCACCCGAAAATCGGGCCGCGGCCGGGGTATTGCGCTTACAAGCCCAAGGAAGTGGTACGCGAGACCAACTTCAAGACTCTCGATAAATTCTGACTCGGGTTTTGTAGTGTTCTGAAGGGCCTCATCGGGGGCAAGCCCCCTCCCACATTTTGATTTGGGAACACATTCAACTGTGGGAGCTGGCTTGCCTGCGATGGAGCCAGTAAAGACGACACACAAACTGCGGGCACAAAAAAACGCCCCCGGCCTTTCGACCGGGGGCGTTTTTCATTCAGCCTGAGTTAACTCAGTTCTTGGCTTTCTTGGCAGCGCGGGTACGCTCGCCTTCGTCCAGGATCTTCTTACGCAGGCGGATCGACTTAGGCGTGACTTCGCACAGCTCGTCGTCCTGGATGAATTCCAGGGCCTGTTCCAGGGTGAAGCGAACAGGTGGAACCAGAGCGATGGTTTCGTCTTTGCCCGAAGCACGCATGTTGTCGAGCTTCTTGCCTTTGGTTGGGTTGACGCCCATGTCGTTGTCACGGCTGTTCAGACCAACGATCTGGCCGTTGTAGATCTCTTGACCGTGTTCAACGAACAGCTTGCCACGCGCCTGGAGGGTTTCCAGGGAGTAGGTCAGCGCCTTGCCGGTTTCTACCGATACCAGAACACCGTTCTGACGGCCGGACATGTCGCCGGACTTCATGGTGTCGTAGCGATCGAAGATCGAGGTCAGGATGCCAGCACCGTTGGTCAGGGTCAGGAACTGGTTACGGAAACCGATCAGACCGCGAGCAGGGATGTTGTATTCCAGACGTACACGGCCTTTGCCATCCGGCACCATGTTGGTCAGGTCGCCCTTACGCAGGCCCATCTCTTCCATGACCTTGCCCTGGGATTCTTCAGGGGTGTCGATGGTGACGTTTTCGAACGGTTCCTGCTTCACGCCGTCAACAGTACGGATGATCACTTCCGGACGACCAACACCCATTTCGAAGCCTTCGCGACGCATGGTTTCGATCAGTACCGAGAGGTGCAGCTCACCACGGCCGGAGACCTTGAACTTGTCAGCCGAGTCGCCTTCTTCAACGCGCAGGGCAACGTTGTACAGCAGCTCCTTGTCCAGACGCTCCTTGATGTTACGGGAGGTCACGAACTTGCCTTCTTTACCGCAGAACGGCGAGTCGTTTACCTGGAAGGTCATGGAAACGGTTGGCTCGTCAACGGTCAGAGGCTTCATCGCCTCAACGTTGTCCGGCTGGCACAGGGTGTCGGAGATGAACAGCGAGTCCATGCCGCTTACGCATACGATGTCGCCAGCGAAAGCTTCTTCAACGTCGATACGGTGCAGACCGTGGTGACCCATCAGCTTCAGGATACGACCGTTACGCTTCTTGCCGTCGGCGCCGATAGCGACAACCGGGGTGTTCGGCTTGACGCTACCACGAGCGATACGGCCAACGCCGATAACACCCAGGAAGCTGTTGTAGTCCAGTGCCGAGATTTGCATCTGGAACGGGCCGTCACGGTCAACTTTCGGCGCGGGTACGTTGTCGACGATCGACTGGTACAGCGGGGTCATGTCTTCAGCCATGTCGGTGTGGTCAAGACCAGCAATACCGTTCAGGGCCGAGGCGTAGATGACCTGGAAGTCCAGCTGTTCTTCGGTGGCACCCAGGTTGTCAAACAGGTCGAAGATCTGGTCCAGAACCCAGTCCGGACGCGCGCCTGGACGGTCAACCTTGTTGATGCACACGATCGGACGCAGGCCGGCTTCGAAAGCCTTCTTGGTCACGAAACGGGTTTGCGGCATAGGGCCGTCTTGAGCGTCAACCAGCAGCAGAACGGAGTCAACCATCGACATTACGCGTTCTACTTCGCCGCCGAAGTCGGCGTGGCCCGGGGTATCCACGATGTTGATGTGGTAGCCGTTCCAGTTGATGGCGGTGTTTTTTGCCAGGATGGTAATACCGCGCTCTTTTTCCTGGTCGTTGGAGTCCATCACGCGCTCGTCGTTGAGCTCGTTGCGCTCCAGGGTGCCGGATTGACGCAGGAGTTTGTCTACCAGGGTGGTTTTACCATGGTCAACGTGAGCAATGATGGCGATGTTACGTAGATTTTCGATCACTTGTGTATCTCGATCAGAGGATTCGGTGTGCTGACAGGTCGTGGCAGCGATTAACAGTAGAGTCAGGCCTTGCCGTTACAGCTTGACGGCAGAGTCGGGGGGCCGGTGACGCAGGCCACAGGCAAACAGCCCCGGGCTCTTAGCTCGGTCGATAAACGCGCACATTGGCATGCCCCTCACTGAGCAAATGGTGGGCATGCAGGCGACTCATCACGCCTTTGTCGCAATACAACAGGTACTGACGGCTGTTATCCAGTTCCTTGAAACGCGCGTTCAGTGCGTAGAACGGCAGCGTTTGCACGTCGATGCCGGCGATTTCCAGCGGCTCATCCTCAGCGGCATCCGGGTGACGGATGTCGATGACGATCTGGCCGGCCAGGGCTTCGCTGACTTCTTCGATTTTTACATCCTGGCCCAACTCGTCGATCACCCGATCGATTGGGACCAGCTTGGCGTTCTCGAGCGCACGCTCCAGAATCGCCATGTCGAATTCTTTCTCTTCATGCTCCACGCGGTGACGCTTGGCGTGGGTCTTGGGGTTCACCGAGATGACCCCACAGTACTCGGGCATGTGCTTGGCAAAGTCGGCGGTGCCGATTTGCTCTGCCAGGTCGATGATGTCCTGCTTGTGGCTGGCGATCAGCGGGCGCAACACCAGCTTCTCGGTGACGCAGTCGATGATCGACAGGTTTGGCAGCGTCTGGCTGGACACCTGGGAAATCGCCTCGCCGGTCACCAGCGCGTCGATCTGCAATTGATCGGCGATTCGGGACGCGGCGCGCAACATCATACGCTTCAATACCACGCCCATATGACTGTTATCGACTTTGCCGAGAATTTCGCCCAGCACTTCCTCGAACGGCACGCTTACAAATAGCACGCGCTGGGAGCTGCCGTACTTCTTCCAGATAAAGTGCGCAACTTCCATCACGCCCAATTCATGGGCACGCCCGCCCAGGTTAAAGAAGCAGAAGTGGCTCATCAGGCCGCGGCGCATGATCTGGTAGGCCGCCACCGTGGAATCGAAACCGCCGGACATCAATACCAGGGTCTGTTCCAGGGCGCCCAGCGGGTAGCCGCCGATGCTGTTGTGCTGGCTGTGGATCACAAACAACCGTTGGTCGCGAATTTCCATGCGCACTTCAATTTGCGGCGCTTTAAGGGAAATTCCAGCTGCGCCGCACTCGCGACGCAGCTTGCTGCCGACGTATTTCTCGACATCCATGGAGCTGAAGGTGTGCTTGCCGGCACGCTTGCAGCGCACCGAAAAAATCTTCCCTTCAAGTGCACTGCCGTAGTGCTGCTTGCACTTTTCGGTGATGTCGTCGAAGTCGCCCAGCGGGTACTCATCCACCTGCAGGAAATGCGCGATGCCCGGCATGCAGCTCAGGCGCTCGGTCATGTCCTTCAAGGCTTTGGCGTCGGTAATGCGGGTTTCCAGCTCGAGGTTGTCCCACACACCGTTCACCACCACAGCCGGGTCCAGGTCACGGAGCACGGCACGGATGTTCTTGGCCAACTGACGGATGAAACGCGTCCGTACCGGTCGGCTTTTGATGGTGATCTCGGGGAAGACTTTAACGATTAATTTCATGGAAACAGCGCGCGCCGGGCCTGCTGAAAAAGGGGGGCGCGGATTATAGCGGAAATCGCTCAAGGTTTAACCAGTTAATATGCATCGAACGTGCAACGCACCAAAACGGGTCATTTACACAAATAAACGCTACATTGCAGTGCGCTATTTCTCGCGCTTTGGCCTATTGCACCGCTATAGGGGCCATTTTGAGGCAAAAAGACCATGTTGGCGCACTGGCATGTAATTTGCTCTCTTGTGAGGCAGGTTGCCTTGGCGGAGTATCCGCGCCGGCATCACCCACATTCTAAGGGCTAACTCCACTACCCAAGCCCGAAGCCACCCGGAGGACACCATGTCGAAGTCGGTTCAACTCATCAAAGATCATGACGTTAAATGGATTGATCTGCGCTTCACGGACACAAAAGGCACTCAGCACCACGTGACCATGCCGGCTCGCGACGCGCTGGATGATGCTTTCTTCGAAGAAGGCAAAATGTTCGACGGTTCCTCCATCGCCGGCTGGAAAGGCATTGAAGCTTCCGACATGATCCTGATGCCGGACGACAGCACTGCCGTGCTGGACCCGTTCACCGAAGAGCCGACCCTGATCCTGGTCTGCGACGTGATCGAGCCGTCGACCATGCAAGGCTACGACCGCGACCCACGTGCGATCGCCAAGCGTGCCGAGGAATACCTGAAGTCCACCGGTATTGGTGACACTGTATTCGTGGGCCCGGAGCCAGAGTTCTTCATCTTCGACCAGGTGAAGTTCAAGTCCGACATCTCCGGCTCCATGTTCAAGATCTACTCCGAACAAGGTTCGTGGATGTCCGACCAGGACGTAGAAGGCGGCAACCATGGCCACCGTCCAGGCATCAAAGGCGGCTACTTCCCGGTTCCACCGTTCGACCACGACCACGAAATCCGTACCTCCATGTGCAACGCCATGGAAGACATGGGCCTGGTCATCGAAGTGCATCACCACGAAGTGGCGACTGCCGGCCAGAACGAAATCGGCGTGAAGTTCAACACCCTGGTGGCCAAGGCTGACGAAGTTCAGACGCTGAAGTACTGCGTACACAACACTGCCGTCGCTTACGGCCGTACCGCTACCTTCATGCCCAAGCCTCTGTACGGCGATAACGGTTCGGGTATGCACGTTCACCTGTCCATCGCCAAAGAAGGCAAGAACACCTTCGCAGGTGAAGGTTATGCCGGCCTGTCCGACACCGCCCTGTACTTCATCGGCGGCATCATCAAGCACGGTAAGGCCCTGAACGGCTTCACCAACCCGTCGACCAACTCCTACAAGCGTCTGGTCCCAGGTTTCGAAGCTCCGGTAATGCTGGCCTACTCTGCGCGTAACCGCTCTGCCTCGATCCGTATTCCTTACGTGTCCAGCCCGCGCGCTCGCCGTATCGAAGCTCGCTTCCCGGACCCGGCTGCCAACCCATACCTGGCCTTCGCTGCACTGGTCATGGCCGGCCTGGACGGTATCCAGAACAAGATCCACCCTGGCGACGCCGCCGACAAGAACTTGTACGACCTGCCGCCTGAAGAGGCCAAAGAGATCCCACAAGTGTGCGGCAGCCTGAAAGAAGCCCTGGAAGAGCTGGACAAGGGCCGTGCGTTCCTGACCAAAGGCGGCGTGTTCAGCGACGACTTCATCGACGCTTACATCGCCCTGAAAAGCGAAGAAGAAATCAAGGTGCGCACCTTCGTACACCCACTGGAATACGAGCTGTACTACAGCTGCTGATCCGGTAGCGTTGCTAAGGTAGCGTGATGAAAAAGACCTCCTTCGGGAGGTCTTTTTTTTGCCTGGGCGTTATGCAGCTTCAAATCTGCAAACCCAATCAAAAAGGTGGGAGGGGGCTTGCTCCCGATGGCAGAGTGTCAGGCAATATGTGTGTTACTGACACACCGCCATAGGGAGCAAGCCCCCTCCCACAAGGAGATCTGCGTTGAAACATAAATTCGTGTTCGCCCTGCTGTTCGTCAGCGCCGGTGTTTACGCCGCCCCACCTACCTTGGAGCCACTGCTCAACAGCATCGCCGAACGCCTGGAGATTGCCGATCAGGTGGCCTTGAGCAAATGGGACAGCCACAAACCCGTCGAAGACAAAAACCGCGAGCAGGAAGTGATCGCCAGCGTCGTCGCCCAAGCCCCGAGCTACAAGCTTGACCCGGCCGCTGCCGAGCAGTTTTTCTCGGCACAGATCGAAGCGAACAAACTGGTGCAATACACCCACCTGTCCGACTGGCAGTTCCAGGGCAAAGCCCCAGACGAGCCGCGCCCGGACCTGATCAAGCAGATTCGCCCGCAGCTGGATGAGCTGCAAAAACGCCTGCTGCAACAACTGGCCGACTTCACCCCGCACCGTGCCGATCCACAGTGCCCCCAATGGCTGGCCACCGCCGTGCATGAGCCGCTGAATGATCCGCTGCGCCAACTGGCAATGATCCGCGCCACCGCCGAACTCTGCATCTACAAAGGTTAATGACTGCAAACAAGGTAAAAATGTGGGAGCAAGCCCCCTCCCACATTTGGACTGTATGCATTCAGGGCCATCTCTGGCAGCTTCCTGAACAACCTTCACAAAACCGCACTATATTGGTGCGATAGGTTGCACCCTTACTCCAGCCACAGCCCATTTTGGTTCGAATCTTCCCGACAAAGCTGGCAGAACGCCACAGTTTCGCGCCACAAACCCCTATTTCAGGGCTTTAACGCTTCTTTTCGGAGCCTTGGTTTGGTTTTTGCATTTTCCTTGTATCAGCGTGTGCCTCAAGCCTGCGCCTTGCTCCAAAAGAGGTCCCGATGACCATCAGCGATGCACTGCACCGTTTGTTACTCGACAACCTGACCACCGCGACCATCCTGCTCAATGCCGACCTGCGCCTTGAGTACATGAACCCGGCGGCGGAGATGCTCCTGGCCATCAGCGGCCAGCGCAGCCATGGGCAGTTCATCAGCGAGCTGTTCACCGAGTCGGCCGAAGCCTTGAGCTCGTTGCGCCAGGCCGTGGAGCAGGCACATCCGTTCACCAAGCGCGAAGCGATGCTCACCGCCCTCACCGGCCAGACCCTGACGGTCGATTACGCCGTAACCCCCATTCTGAGCAATGGCGCCACGCTGCTATTGCTCGAAGTACACCCCCGCGACCGCCTGCTGCGCATCACCAAGGAAGAGGCGCAGCTGTCCAAGCAGGAAACCAGCAAGATGCTGGTGCGCGGCCTGGCTCACGAGATCAAGAACCCGCTCGGCGGGATTCGCGGCGCCGCGCAGCTGCTGGCCCGCGAGCTGCCCGAGGAGCATCTCAAGGACTACACCAACGTCATCATCGAAGAAGCCGACCGCCTGCGTAACCTGGTGGACCGGATGCTCGGCTCCAACAAGTTGCCGTCATTGGCGATGACCAACGTGCATGAGGTGCTGGAGCGCGTCTGCCAACTGGTCGAGGCCGAAAGCCAGGGCTGTATCACCCTGGTACGCGACTATGACCCAAGCATTCCCGATGTATTGATCGACCGCGAGCAGATGATCCAGGCGGTGCTCAATATCGTGCGCAACGCCATGCAGGCCATCAGCAGCCAAAACGAGCTGCGCCTGGGCCGCATCAGTTTGCGCACCCGCGCCCTGCGCCAGTTCACCATCGGCCATGTGCGCCATCGCCTGGTGACCAAGGTCGAGATCATCGACAACGGCCCCGGCATTCCCGCCGAACTGCAGGAAACCATCTTCTTCCCCATGGTCAGTGGCCGCCCGGACGGTACCGGGCTGGGCCTGGCCATTACCCAGAACATCATCAGCCAGCACCAGGGCCTGATCGAATGTGAGAGCCATCCCGGCCACACCACGTTCTCGATCTTCCTGCCATTGGAACAAGGAGCCCCCACGACATGAGCCGTAGTGAAACTGTCTGGATCGTCGATGACGACCGTTCTATCCGTTGGGTCCTGGAAAAAGCCTTGCAACAGGAAGGCATGACCACCCAGAGCTTCGACAGCGCCGACGGAGTGATGAGCCGCCTGGCACGCCAGCAGCCGGACGTGATCATCTCCGACATTCGTATGCCCGGCGCAAGCGGCCTGGACTTGCTGGCGCGCATCCGCGAGCAGCACCCGCGCTTGCCGGTGATCATCATGACTGCGCACTCGGACCTGGACAGCGCTGTCGCGTCCTACCAGGGCGGCGCCTTTGAATACCTGCCCAAGCCATTCGACGTGGATGAGGCGGTGGCGCTGGTCAAGCGCGCCAACCAGCACGCCCAGGAACAACAGAACCAGGAAGCCCCGCCAACCCTGACCCGCACCCCGGAAATCATCGGTGAAGCGCCAGCGATGCAGGAAGTGTTTCGCGCCATCGGGCGCTTGAGCCACTCCAACATCACTGTGCTGATCAATGGCGAGTCGGGCACCGGTAAAGAGCTGGTGGCCCATGCCCTGCACCGCCACAGCCCGCGTGCGGCCTCTCCGTTTATCGCGCTGAACATGGCGGCGATCCCCAAGGACCTGATGGAGTCCGAGCTGTTCGGCCATGAGAAAGGCGCGTTCACCGGTGCGGCCAACCTGCGTCGCGGGCGCTTTGAACAGGCCGACGGCGGCACGCTGTTTCTCGATGAGATCGGCGACATGCCGGCCGATACCCAGACCCGCTTGCTACGGGTGTTGGCGGACGGTGAGTTCTATCGTGTCGGCGGGCACACACCGGTCAAGGTTGATGTGCGCATCATTGCGGCCACCCACCAGAACCTCGAAACCCTGGTACACGCGGGCAAGTTCCGTGAGGACTTGTTCCACCGCCTCAATGTGATCCGTATCCATATCCCGCGCATGTCGGACCGCCGCGAAGACATCCCCACCCTCGCCCGCCACTTCCTCAGCCGCGCCGCCCTGGAGCTGGCCGTAGAGCCGAAGCTGCTGAAAAGCGAGACCGAGGAATACCTCAAGAACCTGCCGTGGCCCGGCAACGTGCGCCAGCTGGAGAACACGTGCCGCTGGATCACCGTAATGGCCTCCGGGCGTGAAGTGCATATCAGCGACCTGCCGCCTGAGCTGCTGAGCCTGCCGCAGGATTCGGCACCGGTAACCAACTGGGAACAAGCGCTGCGCCAATGGGCCGACCAGGCGTTGGCGCGCGGCCAGTCGAACCTGCTGGACAGCGCCGTGCCGGCATTCGAGCGGATCATGATTGAGACCGCGTTGAAGCACACTGCCGGCCGTCGTCGCGATGCGGCCGTGCTACTGGGTTGGGGGCGCAATACCCTGACGCGCAAGATCAAGGAATTGGGGATGAAGGTAGATGGTGGGGATGATGATGAGGGTGATGAGGCCTGATCACACCTCCCAGTTCCACTGAAAGTCTAATGTGGGAGGGGGCTTGCTCCCGATAGCAGTAGTTCAGTCACCACATCTGTGTCTGACACACCGCTATCGGGAGCAAGCCCCCTCCCACATTTGGATCTCTGCAATTCCACGACTGTGCACCGCTTCAATGCACCATGAACCGGCATCGGGCACGGGCTGGATACGTGGAAGACCGTTATCGCAGAACAACCCTCGCAAGCTGAAACCACCAAAGCCCCGGATTACGGGGCTTTGCGCTTTTTGGAAAAATTTTATGGGTGAAATTGCAAACTCTGGCACGCGCCCTGCAATAACCCTCGTACAACCCAGTTTCGGGGACCTTGGTACAGGCAGGCCGAGAATCCCCTCTTTAACACCGAAGCCTTAGGCTTCACCCCGTTTTGGGAGCCCTGGTACAGGCAGGCCGGGAACTCCCTCTTTTATTGCTCCTGGAGATGGACCTCCAGCCGCCAGCGGTCATCGACCTGCTCGCCTTTCCACTCCCCACGCAACGGTCGCGCCGCCACCAGGTTCAGCAGCAAACCGCCATCGGTCTTGCGCACACGCCAGTTCACGTCCTTGTCATTGACCTTGAGCTGCCCGCTGGCCGCCTTGCCCTGGGCGTCAAACAGCAGCGCCACGGTGCCGTCGATATGCTCAACGTGCAGCTTGGGCTCACGGTTGAACCACACCGCTACACCGTCGACAGCAGGCACCACCTCCAGTAACTGGACTGGGTCTGGCGTGGTCAGGCGACCGATCATCAAACCCACCATCAAGCCGACAATCGCCAACGAGCCCAAAACCCTCGGCAATAGCTTCGGCCTCGGGTCTTCTTCAGGGGTAGAATGCAGCGCATCTTTGCCTTCGGAGCCGTGCATGTTTCACGTCATCCTTTTTCAACCAGAAATTCCGCCGAATACCGGCAACGTTATCAGGCTGTGCGCCAACAGTGGCTGCCACCTGCATTTGATCGAGCCGCTGGGCTTCGACATGGACGACAAGCGCCTGCGCCGCGCCGGGCTGGACTACCACGAATACGCCACCCTCAAGCGTCACGCCGACCTGGCCAGTTGCCTGGAAAGCCTGGGCCATCCGCGCCTGTTCGCGTTCACCACCAAGGGTTCGCGACCATTTCACGATGCCAGCTTTGCCGAGGGCGATGCCTTCCTGTTCGGCCCGGAAAGCCGTGGCCTGCCGGCAGAGGTGCTCGACGCCCTGCCCGATGGCCATCGCCTGCGCTTGCCGATGCGTGAGGGCTGCCGCAGCCTGAACCTGTCCAACACCGTCGCAGTGGCCGTCTATGAAGGCTGGCGTCAACTCGGTTTCAAGTAGTACACAAAAAATGTGGGAGGGGGCTTGCTCCCGATGGCGGAGTGTCAGTCGACATCTAAGTGACTGTTCCACCGCTATCGGGAGCAAGCCCCCTCCCACATTGAGTGCTGCGTCGGGTTCGAGATTACTGAACTGTCGGCGCGCCTTCCTGTTGCATGCGCTGCAGCTCTTGGGCGTACAGGGCATCGAAGTTCACCGGAGCCAGCATCAGTGCCGGGAACGAGCCACGGGTGACCAGGCTGTCCAGGGTCTCACGGGCGTACGGGAACAGGATGTTCGGGCAGAACGCGCCCAGGGTGTGGCTCATGGACGCTTCGTCCAGGCCCTGGATCAGGAAGATACCGGCCTGTTGCACTTCAGCGATGAAGGCCACTTCTTCGCCGTTCTTGACGGTGACCGACAGAGTCAGCACCACTTCGTGGAAGTCGCCTTCCAGGGCTTTCTGACGGGTGTTCAAGTCCAAGGCAACGCTTGGGGTCCATTCCTGACGGAAGATCGCCGGGCTTTTCGGCGCTTCGAACGACAGGTCACGCACGTAGATGCGCTGCAGCGAAAACTGTGGGCCTTGGTCTTGCGCTGCTTCGGTGTTCTGTTGATCAGTCATCGCAGATCCTTCTTTATCTTGGGGTTCTTAAGGGGTTAGCAGTCAGACGGACAGCAGCGCATCAAGTTTACCGGCGCGCTCCAGAGCGAACAGGTCATCGCAACCACCGATATGCCGGGTGCCGATCCAGATCTGCGGGACCGACGTGCGGCCGGCCTTCTGGGCCATTTCGGCGCGCACCTGGGGCTTGCCATCGACCTTGATCTCTTCGAAGGCCACCTTCTTGCTTTGGAGCAACTGCTTGGCTCGGATGCAATAAGGGCAATAATCGCTGGAATACACGACAACCTGGCTCATATCACTTCACCAACGGCAGGTTATCGCCACGCCAGCTGCTGATACCACCTGACAGCTTGGCGGCGGTGAAGCCGGTCTTGAGCATCTCGCGGGCGTGGGTGCCGGAGTGCTGGCCTTGGGCGTCGACCAGAATGATGGTCTTGGCCTTGTATTTTTCCAGCTCGGCCAAGCGTGCAATCAGCTTATCCTGCGGGATGTTAAGGGCACCAACGATATGGCCGGCGGCATAATCCTTGGCCGGGCGAATATCGACGACAACGGCCTCATCCTTGTTGACCAGCGCGGTCAGCTCCGACGTGCTCAGGCTGCGACCACCGCGGCTCAGTTCATGTGCGATCAGCAACGCCAGCAGGATGACGAAGGCACCCACGAGCAGGTAGTGGGCAGTGGCAAATGCAATCAGGTGATCAACCATCAAGGAGGTTCCAGGGCGTTAAAATGGCGGTAAGTATACACAGCCGCCAAGGAGGGCCAACCCCCGTAAAGCGGTGACGCGCTCGGAACTTCGCTTTAAACTGCCACTCCCTTTTCCATTGTCTTCCTTTATTACCGCCGCGAGAGGATCTATGACTACCACGCCTAAACCTTTGGTCCTGATAATTCTCGATGGCTTCGGACACAGTGAAAGCCACCACGACAACGCCGTGTACTCGGCCAACAAGCCCGTGCTGGACCGCCTGAGCGCTACCGTCCCCAACGGATTGATCTCCGGTTCCGGCATGGACGTGGGCCTGCCGGACGGCCAGATGGGCAACTCGGAAGTCGGCCACATGAACCTCGGCGCCGGACGAGTGGTATACCAGGACTTCACCCGCGTCACCAAAGCGATCCGCGATGGCGAGTTTTTCGAGAACCCGACCATCTGCGCCGCAGTCGATAAAGCCGTGGCCGCCGGCAAGGCCGTGCATTTCATGGGCCTGCTGTCGGACGGCGGCGTACACAGCCATCAGGACCATCTGGTGGCAATGGCCGAACTGGCCTTCAAGCGCGGCGCCGACAAGATCTACCTGCACGCCTTCCTCGACGGTCGCGACACCCCGCCGAAAAGCGCGCAATCGTCCATCGAACTGCTCGACACCACCTTCGCCGCCCTCGGCAAGGGCCGCATCGCCAGCCTGGTGGGCCGTTACTTCGCCATGGACCGCGACAACCGCTGGGACCGCGTGTCCCAGGCCTACAACCTGATCGTCGACGGCCAGGCCGAATTCAATGCCGCCACGGCCCAGGAAGGCCTGGAAGCGGCCTACGCCCGTGGCGAGAGCGATGAGTTCGTCAAGGCCACCACCATCGGCGAGCCGGTGAAGGTCGAAGACGGCGACGCCGTAGTATTCATGAACTTCCGCGCCGACCGTGCCCGCGAGCTGAGCCATGTGTTCGTCGATGAAGGTTTCAAGGACTTCGAGCGCGCACGCCAGCCGAAAGTCGAGTTCGTCATGCTCACCCAGTACGCCGCCAACATCCCAGCCCCGTCGGCGTTCGCCCCGGGCAGCCTGGAAAACGTGCTGGGTGATTACCTGGCGAAAAACGGCAAGACCCAGCTGCGCATCGCCGAGACCGAGAAGTACGCCCACGTGACGTTCTTCTTCTCCGGTGGCCGTGAAGAACCGTTCCCGGGCGAAGAGCGCATCCTGATCCCGTCACCAAAAGTCGCCACCTACGACCTGCAGCCGGAAATGAGCGCGCCGGAAGTGACCGACAAGATCGTCGATGCCATTGAGCATCAGCGTTATGACGTGATCGTCGTCAACTACGCCAACGGCGACATGGTCGGCCATAGTGGCAACCTGGAAGCGGCGGTAAAGGCTGTTGAATGCCTGGACCTGTGCGTTGGCCGCATTGTCGACGCCTTGGAAAAAGTCGGCGGCGAAGCGCTGATCACCGCAGACCATGGCAACTGCGAGCAGATGTCCGACGAATCCACCGGCCAGGCACACACCGCCCACACCACCGAGCCGGTGCCGTTCATCTATGTCGGCAAACGTGACCTGAAAGTGCGTGAAGGTGGCGTGCTGGCGGATGTGGCGCCGACCATGCTGATGCTGATGGGGCTGGAGAAGCCTGAAGAGATGACTGGGACCTCGATCCTGGTCTGATCCAAAGTACGCCACAAAACAGTGTGGGAGCGGGCTTGCCCGCGATAGCGGCTAATCAGTCGACATCTATGTCGCTGACCCACCGCAATCGCGGGCAAGCCCGCTCCCACATTGGTTTTGTGGTGTTTGATAGATGTCTTTTTGCCATACCACCGCCACTCGGCACCTATCTTGCCGTAACTCCCCAATTGGGCGTTTTTTTTGCAGCGCTTGGCGGGCATACTAGGCCGTCCTTTTCCCCTGGTGTCGCCCGCCTCTATGCTTCGCGCCTTGATAACCCTTGCTCTTGTCTGCCTGCTCCAACCGGCATTTGCCGATGAGCGCGCACAAACCCAACAACAGTTGGACGCTACGCGTCAGGACATTACCGAGCTGAAAAAGCTGCTCGGCAAGCTCCAGGAAGAAAAATCCGGGGTGCAGAAAGACCTGCGCGGCACGGAAACCGAAATGGGCAAGCTTGAGAAGCAGGTCCAGGAGCTGCAAAAAGAACTAAAGAAGAGCGAGTCGGAACTGGAGCGACTCGACGCTGAGAAAAAAAAACTCCAGAGCGCACGCGTTGAACAGCAACGCCTGATCGCGATCCAGGCCCGTGCCGCCTACCAGAGCGGTCGCCAGGAATACCTCAAGCTGCTGCTCAACCAGCAGAACCCGGAAAAATTCGCCCGCACCCTCACCTATTACGATTACCTGAGCCAGGCGCGCCTGGCGCAATTGAAGGGTTTCAATGAAACCCTGCGCCAATTGGCCAATGTCGAGCAGGAAATTGCCGACCAGCAATCGCAACTGCTCGACCAGAAAAGCGCCCTCGACGTTCAGCGCGACCAGTTGGACAAGGTGCGCAAGGAGCGCCAGCAGGCCCTGGCCAAGCTCAACAGCGATGTAAAAGCCCGCGACGCCAAGCTCCAGGCCCGCGAGCAGGACCAGGCCGACCTGGCCAAAGTGCTCAAGACCATCGAAGAAACCCTGGCCCGCCAGGCACGCGAGGCCGAAGAAGCGCGGCAAAAAGCGCTGATCGCCCAGCAGGAAGCGGAAAAAAAGCGTCAGCGTGAGGCCGAACTGGCTGCCACCAGCGACGCGCCGGCACCGCGCAAACCCGCGCGCGCCAGCCCCGGCCCGCTGGTTTCCAGCAGCGGCGAGTCATTCGGCGGCCCTTTTGCTTCAGCGCGGGGCAAACTTCCATGGCCGGTTGATGGTCGACTATTGGCACGCTTTGGGGAAACCCGTGGCGATGACACCCGCGCCAAGTGGGATGGGGTGATGATCAGCGCCTCAGCCGGCAGCCAGGTCCATGCCGTTCACGGTGGGCGCGTGGTGTTTGCCGATTGGCTGCGGGGCGCCGGTTTACTGGTGATTCTCGACCATGGAAATGGCTATTTGAGCCTTTACGGCCACAATCAGACATTACTCAAGTCGGCAGGTGATGTTGTAAAAGCCGGTGAATCCATCTCCACTGTCGGTAACAGTGGCGGCCAGGACACACCGGCGCTGTACTTCGCTATTCGTCAGCAGGGTCGCCCGAGCGATCCCGCACAATGGTGCCGTTCCCAAGGATAGGGCCGCATCTACATTAGGAGTTCGTTCGACATGCTGCATTTGTCCCGCCTCACTTCGCTGGCCCTGACGATCGCCCTGGTGATCGGCGCGCCTCTGGCTTTTGCCGACCAGGCTGCACCCGCTGCAATGGCCGCGACCACCAAGGCGCCGTTGCCACTGGATGAGCTGCGCACCTTTGCCGAGGTCATGGACCGGATCAAGGCAGCGTATGTCGAACCCGTAGACGACAAGGCCCTGCTGGAAAATGCCATCAAGGGCATGCTCAGCAACCTCGACCCGCACTCCGCCTATCTGGGCCCTGAAGATTTCGCCGAGCTGCAGGAAAGCACCAGCGGCGAGTTCGGTGGCCTGGGCATCGAAGTGGGCTCCGAAGACGGCCAGATCAAAGTGGTCTCGCCCATCGACGATACCCCTGCGTCCAAGGCCGGTATCCAGGCCGGCGACCTGATCGTGAAGATCAACGGCCAGCCGACCCGTGGCCAGAGCATGACCGAGGCCGTCGACAAGATGCGCGGCAAGCTCGGCCAGAAAATCACCCTGACCCTGGTACGCGACGGCGGCAACCCGTTTGACGTGACCCTGGCCCGCGCGACCATCACGGTCAAGAGCGTGAAGAGCCAGTTGCTGGAGTCGGGCTACGGCTACATCCGTATCACCCAGTTCCAGGTCAAGACCGGCGACGAAGTGGCCAAGGCCCTGGCCAAGCTGCGCAAAGACAATGGCAAGAAACTCAACGGCATCGTGCTCGACCTGCGCAACAACCCCGGCGGCGTGTTGCAGTCGGCAGTTGAGGTGGTCGACCACTTTGTCACCAAGGGCCTGATCGTTTATACCAAAGGCCGTATCGCCAATTCCGAACTGCGCTTCTCGGCCACCGGCAACGACCTGAGCGAAAACGTGCCACTGGCGGTGCTGATCAACGGCGGCAGTGCCTCGGCGTCGGAAATCGTCGCCGGCGCGCTGCAAGACCTCAAGCGCGGCGTGCTGATGGGCACCACCAGTTTTGGCAAAGGTTCGGTGCAGACGGTGTTGCCGTTGAACAACGAACGCGCATTGAAAATCACCACAGCGCTGTATTACACACCGAACGGCCGCTCGATCCAGGCCCAAGGCATCGTGCCGGACATCGAAGTGCGCAGGGCCAAGATCACCAACGAGATCGACGGCGAGTACTACAAGGAGGCCGACCTGCAGGGTCACCTGGGCAATGGCAACGGCGGCGCCGACCAGCCTACCGGCAGTGGCGCCAAGGCCAAGCCGATGCCGCAGGACGATGACTACCAACTGGCCCAGGCACTGAGCCTGCTCAAGGGCCTGAGCATCACGCGCAGCCGTTGATCATGCGTTTTGCCCTGATCATCGCTGTGCTGTGCAGCCTGGCAGGGGTCGCTCACGCGGCCCCTGCCGGCGAACCCCACAAAGCCTACCTGACTCTCATCATCGACGACCTGGGGCAAAACCTGCCGCGCGATCGCCGTGTACTTGCGCTGCCCGGCCCGGTGACCACCGCGATCATGCCCGACACGCCCCATGCCGCCGAATTCGCCCGCGAGGCGCACAAGGCCGGCAAGATCGTGATCCTGCACATGCCCATGGACCCGGCCACCGGCCCCTTCGCCTGGCACCCCGAGTTACCGGTGGAGGAACTCGGCAAGCGCCTGGACGCCGCGTTCCAGGCTGTGCCCTATACCGCCGGCATCAACAACCACATGGGCAGCCGCATGACCGCGCAGCCGCAGGCGATGGCGTGGTTGATGGCCGAGCTGCAACGACGCCACAAGTTCTTCGTGGACAGCCGCACCAGCGCGCAGACCGTCGCAGCCGCCGAGGCGCAGAAAATCGGCTTGGCGCATGTTTCGCGGGATGTGTTCCTCGATGACGAACGCACCGAGGCAGCAATTACCACCCAACTGCAAACCGCAATCAAGCTGGCGCATAAGCAGGGTTCGGCGGTGATGATCGGGCACCCTTACCCACAGACCCTGGCGGTGCTGGAGCGCGAGCTGCCCAAGCTCAAGGCCCAGGGCGTGGAGTGGATCGATATCAAATTGATGATCAGCGTGCGCAGTAATCGGGCCATGAGTGCCCACGGCAAAAACGGCATTTACCGCTAAATGAAGGCGGCGAAGATCCAATGTGGGAGGGGGCTTGCCCCCGATGGCGGTGTGTCAGCTGAAAATGTATTGGCTGATCTACTGCTATCGGGGGCAAGCCCCCTCCCACATTTTGACCGCGTTTATTCTGCGCAACTGCCAACTTCAGAGGTAACGCGCCATGATTTCGTCTACACGACCGCTCTTGCGTAACTCATCCAGCGCGGCCTGAAGCCTGACCACCCATTCGTCCGGCACCTCTTTGTTCAACGCGAGATAAAGCTGCGCGCTATTGAACCGCAACACGGTCTTAAGCCCTGTTACACCAACCTGGCGCGCTAGATAACGCCCGGCGGGATCGCCGGTGGCCCACAGGTCGATCTGGCCGTCCATGAGCTTTTGCGCATTGTCCTGATCGCGCAGAGCGACAACCGGATTGAGCCCCTGTTTTCCCAAGGTTTCGGCAATCGCGTCGCCCTTGTAAGCGCCGATCCTGTAGCGGCGGGCTTGCTCAAGCTCGTTGAGCTGGATCGTGCTGTCGGCCTTGGCCAGTAATACCCAATCGTCCGGCCCGATGGGGCCGACCCATTTGAACAAGGCTTCACGGTCCGGCAGCCGCGCCATCACAAATACACCGTAACCAGGCTTTTCCAGGGCGAGCTTGTAGATTCGCTCCCAAGGAAAACGCAACGTAAGGTTGTAGGAAATGCCGGCGCGCTGGAAGGTTTCGCGCACAATGTCCACGGCGATGCCTTCGATGTTCTCGTCCTTGGCGAAGTTCTTGCCGTTTTTCGCCATGTTGTAGGGCGGGAAATTTTCCGTCAGCAGCACCAGGGAGGCGTCAGACGGCTCTTCAGCTTGGGCCGTACCGGCCATGAGCATGGAGGTACTGGCGAGGGCGAGCAGCAGGTGTTTGAACATGAAGGCTACCGGAATCCATGGCAAGCGCAGAGAGTGCCGCGAGCCTGCCATGGTGTCCAGCAGCGTTTAGCGAACGACGATACCGCGCGCTGCCATGTAGGCCTTGGCCTCGGGTACGGTGTATTCACCAAAGTGGAAAATACTCGCCGCCAGCACTGCGCTGGCATGGCCTTCGATAACACCGTCGGCCAAATGCTGCAGGTTACCGACGCCACCGGAGGCGATCACCGGGATACCCAGTGCATCGCTGATAGCGCGGGTCACGCCCAGGTCGAAGCCGTTTTTCATGCCGTCCTGGTCCATGCTGGTCAGCAGGATTTCACCGGCGCCCAAGCCTTCCATCTTCATCGCCCACTCCACCGCGTCCAGCCCGGTAGGTTTGCGCCCGCCGTGAGTGAAGATCTCCCAGCGCGGGGTTTCGCCCGGGCCGGAGACCTTCTTGGCGTCGATGGCGACCACGATGCACTGCGAGCCAAAGTGTTGCGCGGCTTCACCGACGAACTCGGGGTTGAATACCGCGGCAGTATTGATCGAGACCTTGTCCGCGCCGGCATTGAGCAGGTTGCGGATGTCTTGCACAGTGCGCACGCCACCGCCCACGGTCAACGGAATGAACACCTGGCTGGCCATGCGCTCGACGGTATGCAATGTAGTGTCGCGGCCATCGACGCTGGCGGTAATGTCGAGAAAGGTAATCTCGTCGGCACCTTGCTCATCGTAGCGACGGGCGATTTCCACCGGGTCGCCGGCATCGCGGATATTCTCGAACTTGACGCCCTTGACCACGCGACCGTTGTCAACGTCCAGGCAAGGGATGATGCGTTTGGCCAGCGCCATGGTCAGTCCTCAGCCGTTGTAGGCATCGCAGTAAGCCTGGGCTTGCGCAACGTCCAGGGTGCCTTCGTAAATCGCACGGCCAGTGATGGCGCCGATGATGCCAGGCGCCTTGGCGTCCAGCAGCGACTTGATGTCACCCAGGTTGTGAATGCCGCCGGAAGCGATCACCGGAATCTTCGTGGCCGCTGCCAAGGCTGCGGTGAACGGCACATTGCAGCCCTGCATCATGCCGTCTTTGGCGATATCGGTATAAACAATGGCGGACACGCCGTCGGCTTCGAACTGCCTGGCCAGGTCGATCACCTGCACGGTGCTGATCTCAGCCCAGCCGTCGGTAGCAACGAAGCCGTCTTTGGCATCCAGGCCAACGATGACCTTGCCAGGAAACGCACGGCAGGCTTCGGCGACGAAGGCCGGGTCTTTCACGGCCTTGGTGCCGATGATCACGTAGCTCACGCCAGCTTTGACGTAATGCTCGATGGTTTCCAGGGAGCGAATGCCGCCGCCGATCTGGATCGGCAGGTTCGGGTAGCGCTTGGCAATCGCGGTGACCACCTCACCATTGACCGGCTGGCCTTCGAAGGCACCGTTCAAGTCCACCAGATGCAAACGACGGCAGCCACCTTCCACCCATTTGGCGGCCATGCTCACCGGGTCGTCGGAGAACACCGTGGAATCTTCCATGCGGCCCTGGCGCAGGCGTACACAAGCGCCGTCCTTGAGATCGATAGCGGGGATAATCAGCATCTGGCAAACCTTATTCGATATTCAGCAATGCTTGGGAAATCAGGGCTTCTCAAGCGACCACAAGTCGCTTTCGATGCTTTCGAACCTTTCCTTAAGGAGCGTCTGCGTGTCGAAAATCGCCCTGTTGTAATAGTGCGGTGCCACTTCGGTGGTGAACAGCTCAAGAATCTCGGCGACCTCGAACGAGCCCAGCTTGAGCTCGAAGCGGTCTTCCATGAAACGCTTGATCTTGTCGGTTGCCTCACGCTCCTGCTCGGGCGTGAGGTTCAAGATCGGCGGCTTCGGTTTCCTGGCCATTTACCAGCGACCATCCCACGCGGCGAAGTTCTGCAGCAATTGCAGGCCATGGGTATGGCTCTTTTCCGGGTGGAATTGCACGGCAAAACGTGAACCTTCGGCCAGCGCTGCGGCGAAGTCGACACCATAGTGCCCGCCACCCACCACCTGGCACGGGTTACCGGCAGCGATGTAGTAGCTGTGCACGAAGTAGAAACGCGCCATGTCCGGGATTTCGTGCCACAGCGGGTGGTCGACGGTGCGGCGCACCTCGTTCCAGCCCATGTGCGGGACCTTCAAATGCTCACCGTCTTCATGCAAGTCTTTGCCGAAGAACTTCACCTGGCCGGGAAACATACCGATGCAATCGACGCCGCCGTTCTCCTCACTGCTGTCGAGCAAGGCTTGCATGCCGACGCAGATACCGAGGAATGGACGATCCTGGCTGACCTCGCGCACCAGGCTGTCAAAGCCCAGGCGGCGGATTTCGGCCATGCAATCGCGAATCGCGCCAACACCGGGGAACACCACACGGTCGGCTTCGCGAATCACGTTGGCATCGCTGGTGATCAGCACCTTGCCGGCGCCTACGTGCTCGAGGGCCTTGGCCACTGAGTGCAGGTTGCCCATGCCGTAGTCGATAACCGCGACCGTCTGCATTACAGGACGCCCTTGGTCGACGGCATTTGCCCGCCCATGCGCTCATCGACTTCCACAGCCATGCGTAGCGCGCGGCCGAAAGCCTTGAACACGGTTTCGATCTGGTGGTGGGTGTTGGTGCCGCGCAGGTTGTCGATATGCAGGCTGACAAGTGCGTGGTTGACGAAGCCCTGGAAGAATTCCTGGAACAGGTCCACATCAAAGCCACGGCCCACGTTGGCGCGGGTGTAGGGCACGTGCATCTGCAGGCCTGGGCGGCCGGAGAAGTCGATCACCACACGCGACAGCGCTTCATCCAGCGGAACATAGGCATGACCGTAGCGACGGATGCCTTTCTTGTCGCCGATGGCCTTGGCAAATGCCTGGCCGAGGGTGATGCCCACGTCTTCCACCATGTGGTGGTCGTCGATATGCAGGTCGCCTTTGCCGACGATATCCAGGTCGATCAGCCCGTGACGGGCGATCTGGTCCAGCATGTGCTCAAGAAAAGGTACACCGATATCAAATCGGGCCTTTCCGGTGCCATCCAGGTTGATCGAGGCTTTGATCTGGGTTTCCAGAGTGTCGCGCTCGACAGACGCCTTACGTTCGGCCATCACCAGCTCCGCAAAATCATTGGGCGAAAAAGGCAGCCATTATAGGGGCGCGGGCGCCAAACAGAAACATCGAAGGGGATAAGACTGACGGCGTGTCGGGGATAGACATGTGCGTACATGCATAACCAATGTGGGAGGGGGCTTGCTCCCGATAGCGGTAGATCAGTCAACAATGCACTGACTGATGCGCCGCCATCGGGAGCAAGCCCCCTACCACAAGGGTTTTGCAGTGTTAGTGGAACAGTACTGCGGTTTTCTGCAGGGTCACCCACACACCCCACGCCAACGGAATACCCACCACCAGCCACGCGGCAATCGCCAACGGCTTGCTGGCGGCGGATGCTTTCCACTCCAGCACGGTGGTCGCATCGGCACCTTTGTCATGCCCCAGCGCCTGCTCGGCAGCAAGTTCGGCATCGGTCATGAAGTACTTGTCGGCCACCGGGCGTACCAGCAGGTTGCAGATGAAACCCAGCACCAGCAGACCGGCAAGGATGTACAAGGTGATGTCATACGCCGCGGCGCGTTCAACGCCGATGCTCAGCTGATATTCACGCAGGTAGTTCACCAGTACCGGCCCCAACACGCCCGCAGCAGCCCAGGCGGTCAACAGGCGACCGTGAATAGCACCGACCATCTGGGTACCGAACAAGTCGGCCAGGTAAGCCGGAACCGTCGCAAAACCACCGCCGTACATCGACAGGATGATGCAGAACGCCGCCACGAACAGCGCCACGTTGCCCAGATGCCCCAGGTTCGGGATCAGCGCGTACAGGGCAAAGCCCAGGGCGAAGAACACAAAGTAGGTATTCTTACGTCCCAGGTAGTCGGAGAACGACGCCCAGAAGAACCGGCCACCGATGTTGAACAGGCTCAACAGGCCGGTAAAACCAGCGGCAATGGCTGCAATGGAGGCAAGCTGACCGGCATCCAGCTGGCCAAATGGCACATCGACACCCAGCAACTTGCCGCCGAACACTTCCTGCAACAGTGGCGAGGCCATGCCGAGGATACCGATACCGGCCGATACGTTCAGGCACAACACCAGCCATACCAGGCGGAATTGCGGGGTTTTCCACGCGACATTCACATGCACGTGGCGATGAGTGATCATCGCATTGCTGGCTTTTTTCGCCGGCGCGGTCCAGCCCTCAGGCTTCCAGCCGGTCGGCGGAACGCGATACAGCAGTGCGCCACCGATCATGAACACGAAGTAAATCGCCGCCATGACCACAAAGCTCTGCCATACACCTACGCTGGTCGGCGAAGAGAAATGGCCCATCAGTGCCGCAGCCAAAGGCGCCCCCACCATCGCGCCGCCGCCAAAGCCCATGATCGCCATGCCGGTAGCCATGCCGCGCTTGTCCGGGAACCACTTGATCAAGGTCGAAACGGGCGAGATATAGCCCAGGCCCAGGCCGATACCGCCAATGACACCGGAGCCGATCCACATCAGCCAGATCTGGTGGGTATAGATGCCCAGCGCCGAGATCAGCAGGCCACCGCACCAGCACAACGCCGAGACCACACCGGCCTTGCGTGGCCCGGCATGTTCGAGCCAGCCGCCCCAGATCGCGGCCGAGCAGCCCAGAAAGATGAAGAACAAGGTGTAGATCCAGCCCAGCATGGAGATGGGCCAGTCGCATTGGGACGAGAAGACCTGGGCGATAAAGCTCATGTCTGGCGCGCAGGCGACCGGTGCGGTGATACCCAGCGCTTTGGACAACGGCAGCCAAAACACCGAGAAGCCGTAGGCCATGCCGATGCACAGGTGGATGGCCAGGGCGGCCGGTGGAACCAGCCAGCGGTTGAACCCCGGCTTGGCGATGATGCGCTCCTTGGACAGGAACGCAGGCTGTGCGGCGGCGGTGCCGGCCACAGTGCTAGTGCTCATTGGTGTTTCCCCCAGTTATTGGTATGCGTCCGTCAGGCGCTCTCCTCCTCGGCCTTGCACGCAAAGCGTGGCCGTTTTTTTGAGTGAAGCTCCATTTAAAGCGCGACGATACGTCGCAGAAGGCGGACGAACGTGCAGAGATTAGCATCAGTGGATGACAGAAAAATCAAACTGCCACTACCTTTTTTGGATTATCTGTACTTTTCTGACGTCAAAATCCCATTTCCGAGCCCCTGGATACAATGTAACGATCCGTGAACTGACGCAGGCCGTCGGGCGTTATACTCTTCGGCTAAATTTTGAAATCGACATACAAGGACTCGCCCATGAAAGCGTTCGGCAAAATCCTGGGTCTGGTACTTCTCGGGCTGTTGCTGATCATTGTGGCGCTCGGCTTTGCCCTGACCCACCTCTTCGATCCCAACGACTACAAAGAAGAAATTCGCCAGATAGCCCGCGACAAGGCCCACATCGAGCTGACGCTCAATGGCGATATCGGCTGGAGCCTGTTCCCCTGGCTGGGCCTGGAGTTGCACGAGGCCAGCGTCGCGACCCTGACCGCACCGACTCAACCTTTCGCCGATTTGCAGATGCTCGGCCTGTCGGTACGCGTACTTCCACTGCTGCGCCGCGAAGTGCAGATGAGCGATGTGCGTGTGGAGGGCCTGAACCTGCGCCTGAACCGCGACAAGCAGGGCCATGGCAACTGGGAAGACATCGGCAAGAACCTGCCCGACGAAACCACGGATACCCCTGCGCCGGCCCCCGTCGAACCGGTGGCTGAAGCCAAACCGGAAAAACCCCCGCAGCCGATCCGCCTGGACATCGACAGCCTGACCATCAACAACGCTCGCGTTGAATACACCGATGAACAGACCGGCAAGCAATTGAGTGCCGAGAGCATCCAGTTGAGCGCCGGGGCCATCCACGAGGGCGCCAGCATTCCGCTCAAACTCACCGCGTTCCTGGGCAGCAACCAGCCACTGATGCGCGTCAAGACCGAGCTGAACGGCAACTTGCGCATCCAGCGTGCCCTCAAGCGCTACCAGTTCGAAGACATGCGCCTGAGCGGCGAAGCCACCGGCGAGCCGCTGCAAGGCAAGACCGTGAGTTTCTCCACCCAGGGCCAATTGTTGGTGGATCTGGCGGCCAACGTCGCCGAATGGACCAACCTGAAACTGTCGGCCAACCAGTTGCGCGCCTTGGGCGAACTGAAGGTCAACGACCTGGACAAGACCCCGCAGGTCAGTGGCGCGTTGTCTGTGGCCCAGTTCGATCTGGCCAAGTTCCTTGAGAGCGTCGGCCACCCGCTGCCGGCCATGGCCCCAGGCAGCCTGAGCAAGGTCGAGCTGGTGAGCCGTCTCAAGGGCACGCCGACCAGCGTCGCCCTGGAAAATCTGAACCTGAAACTCGACGAAAGCACCTTCAGCGGCCGTGTCGCTGTCGATGATTTCGCCAAGCAGTCCCTGCGCGTACAGCTCAAGGCCGATACCTTCAATGCCGACAACTACTTGCCGGCCAAATCAGAAGCAGCCAAAGGCGCAACCGCCGCTCGCCAGGCCGAAGTGCAGAACAGCGAGGCCGGTGCGATGGCAGCCGGCGGCAACACGCCACTGCCGGACGCCCCGACCAAAGGCGCCTGGAGCACCGACAAGCTGCTGCCGCTGACCCGCCTGCGCAGCCTGGATATCGACGCCGACCTTGCGTTCGGACAATTGACCCTGAGCCAGCTGCCGATCCAGAACGCGGCGCTGAAAGCCTCCGGCATCGACGGCCAGCTCAAGCTCGACACCCTGAGCGGTGGTCTCTACAACGGTACCTTCCAGGCCAATGGCACGCTCGATGTGCGCCAGGATCTCCCGCTTCTGGCCATGCAAACCCATATCAAGCAAGTACCGGTTGAGAAAATCCTGCAGGCCCAAGGGAAAAACCCGCCGGTCAAAGGCCAGGTCACCCTGGACAGCAACCTGACCGGGCGTGGCAACAGCCAGAAGGCACTGATCGACAGCCTCAACGGCACCGCCAGCTTTGTGATCAATAACGGTGTGTTGCTCAACGCCAATATCGAGCAACAGGTCTGCACCGGTATCGCCCTGCTCAACCGCAAGACCCTGGCCAGCACGCCACCGGGCAAGGACACCCCCTTCCAGGAACTGCGCGGCAACCTGACGTTGCGTAACGGCGTGGCCAGCAACCCTGACCTGAAAGTGCGTATCCCAGGGCTGACGGTCAATGGCAACGGCGATGTCGACTTGCGCGTGCTGGGCATGGACTACCGCGTCGGCATCATTGTCGAAGGCGACAAGCGCGAGGTGCCGGACCCGGCCTGCCAGGTCGGCGCCAATTTCCAGGGTATTGAGGTGCCATTGCGCTGCCGTGGCCCGCTGGAGCTTGGCGCCAAGGCCTGCCGCCTGGACAAGGACGGCCTGGGCCAGGTCGCCCTCAAGGCTGCCGGCAATCGCCTGAACGAGAAGCTGGAAGAGAAGCTCGACAAGGTTAATCCCAAGCTCAAAGACGCACTGAAAGGCCTGTTCAACCGATGAGAAACGAGCAGTTTTCAGAGGCGGTGCTGGATTGGTACGACCGCCACGGCCGCCATGACCTGCCCTGGCAACAGGGCATCACCCCGTACCGGGTGTGGGTGTCGGAGATCATGCTGCAACAGACCCAGGTGAGCACTGTGCTCAATTACTTCGACCGGTTCATGGCATCCCTGCCGACGGTCGAAGCCCTGGCCGCCGCACCGGAAGACGAAGTGCTGCACCTGTGGACCGGCCTGGGCTACTACACCCGGGCGCGCAACCTGCAGAAGACCGCCAAGATCGTGGTGAACGAGTACGGCGGCGAGTTTCCCCGCGATGTGGAAAAACTCACCGAGCTGCCCGGCATCGGCCTGTCCACCGCTGGCGCGATTGCCAGCCTGAGCATGGGCCTGCGCGCGCCGATCCTCGACGGCAACGTCAAGCGCGTGCTGGCGCGCTTTACCGCCCAAGAGGGTTACCCGGGCGAGCCCAAAGTGGCCAAGCAGCTGTGGGCCACCGCAGAGCGCTTTACACCCTTTGAGCGCGTCAACGCCTACACCCAGGCGATGATGGACATGGGCGCCACGCTTTGCACCCGCAGCAAACCCAGCTGCCTGCTGTGCCCGCTGGAAAAAGGCTGCGAAGCCCACATGCTCGGCCTGGAGACGCGTTACCCGATCCCCAAACCGCGCAAGACCATCCCGCAAAAGCGCACGCTGATGCCCATGCTGGCGAACGCCGAGGGCGCGATCCTGCTTTACCGTCGCCCTTCCACGGGCCTGTGGGGCGGTTTGTGGAGCTTGCCCGAGCTGGATGACCTGAGCGACCTCGACCACCTGGCCAACCAGCACGCACTCGCACTGGGCAAGCATCAGGAACTGCCGGGGTTGATCCACACCTTCAGCCACTTCCAACTGTCCATCGAACCCTGGCTGGTCCAGGTCGAGGAATCCGCCCATCACGTGGCCGAGGCCGACTGGCTTTGGTATAACCTCGCCACCCCGCCGCGCCTGGGCCTTGCCGCCCCGGTGAAAAAACTGCTGAAGCGCGCGGCGCAAGCATTGAACGCAGGAGTTTCGTCATGACCCGCACCGTTATCTGCCGCAAGTACAAAGAAGAACTGCCAGCCCTGGAACGCCCTCCGTACCCAGGTGCCAAGGGCCAGGACATCTACGACCACGTCTCCGCCAAAGCCTGGGGTGACTGGTTGAAACACCAGACCCTGCTGATCAACGAAAAACGCCTGAACATGATGAACGCCGAAGACCGCAAATACCTGGCCGGCGAAATGGATAAGTTCTTTTCCGGCGAGGAATACGCCCAAGCCGAAGGTTACGTGCCACCTGCTCAATAATTGATCAAAAACCGGGGTCGGCACGTAAGCGACGGTAATAATTAAATATTTTTTGAAAACTTGCTTGACGACCCCCTGAAAAACCCGTTTAATGCGCCCCGTTGCCCAGATAGCTCAGTCGGTAGAGCAGGGGATTGAAAATCCCCGTGTCGGCGGTTCGATTCCGTCTCTGGGCACCAAAATACCGAGAAACCCCAAGGAACAATGTTCCTTGGGGTTTTTTATTGCCTGCGATTTAATGGGCTCTGGATCACCTTGGACCCGGATGCCGAGCAGGAGCGCCTTGAATAAAGGCAATCACGATACCGGCACCGATCAAGCCCATCGGCAAAGCCGTCGAGGGAGTGAGCCTTCCAAGCGCCTGGATTTGAAATACTCTGTGGCGCCAGATAGTACGGACGCAAAAAATGCTCAAGGAAATATGTATGAAGTATTGCTGGATCGCACTTGCCCTGCTGCTTGGCGCCTGCGCAAGAACCCCTTCCCCAGAGCAACTGGCAGAACAGCAGTTATGGGAACAACAGTTGATAAGCCATATACAGCTGTTCAAATTTTACCCGGCAAACGCCCAGGCGCAGGGGCTGGAAGGCCAGGTCAATATTGAATTCATCATCGATGCCCACGGCAACTTGTTGCGTCAGCGCGTCATCAGTCACTCAGGCTCTGAGCTTTTTGTTGCTGCCGTGCAGGTATCTCTTCCAGCAGCATCGCCAATGCCTGCTCCGCCTGCGTCAGTTCTCAAGGATGGTGAAGTCGAGGTGCGCGCACCCTTTGTGTTTTGCCTGACCCCATCCTGCGCGGGCTAAGCTAAGCCCCAGAGCGATTGAGGCTTGTTTTTCACTGGCTTCAATCGTTCACCCTTTACCCAATTCACAGCTGTAAGGTTTCTTTCATGACACGCCTCTTGCTCTGCTCGCTATTACTGCTGACTGCACTACTCAGTGGATGCGCCACGCAAATGGACGTAGCGATCAACGCGACACCCGATCCGGACTATCACTTCGACCGCCAGGCAACCGTACTGGTGACGTCTGTCGGGGGCAGCGACGAAAACGCACTCAATGCCCGGTACTACCTGCGCGACATGGTCAGCGCCATGAAGGACCAGGGCTTTCGCAATGTCTTTACCGACACCACTCTTCCCAAGAACCATGCACCGATCAAAATGACCATCACCCTTGATGTCGAAAGCAAGCAGGTCACTTACCGCTACACCGCTACCGAGTATGGCCAGGTAGCAAACAGCACCACCACACAGTGCAAGAAGAACAAGAAAAAGACCGATCAACTGACCTGCACCAGCACCCCGAACACCTCCTATGGCCCGGTAGGCACATCGGAACGCACCGGCTACACCACCCTCACCACCTTCCGGGCTACCGCTCGGGACGAGGCGAGCAGGCGCGCCGTGTACGTGCTTCGAGTATCGTCCTATAACGACGATTGCCAGGCGGCCAAGGTCGAAGCCTTCCTGGTGCAGCAGGGCCTGCAGAACCTGAACTTCCAGGACCGCGTGCAGCGCAATTACACGGTGACGATGCCTGAGGGGTATCGCTGCAAATAGCTTGCTCCCGTCCGGATACAGCTTGGGCACCCTGACCAAAGCCAACCGGACCTAGTTTCATTTGGGATATTTTTCACTTATCCGAACTGTTTTTTTGAGATAGTGTAGGGCCTCATCAGGCCCCTAACGCCTTCCCTACGGGCATCAAATCAGCCTGCTTTCGAGATAATCAAAATATCAATTGGAGATACTTTCCATATGCCCGAGTTTGCTCATCACGATCTGGAGCTATTGAACCCCTCGTTCGACTCGGGCCTGGTTGATGTTCTGAGCGAGCTGGAACACCTGCGCCGCCTGCAACTGGGTGGCGATACACCGCCTGCTGTTTTTTTCCAGTTGAAAGCCCTGTTTCATACGCTGGAAAGCCTGGGCTCTGCACGTATCGAGGGCAACCACACGACACTGGCCGACTACATCGAAAGCAAAGTCGAAGGGGCAGCCGAGGCTTCAGATCCGTTGCGGGAAATTGCGAATATCGAAAAGGCCATGGACTACGTCGAAAGCATCATGCAGACCGGCGCTGATCTCACGGAGTTTGCGATTCGAGAGCTTCACTCAATCACCGTCCAGGGACTGCAACGCGAAGGTGATCGTACGCCAGGTGCTTACCGCGAGTCCGGGGTCAGCATTGCCCAGTCCGATCACCTCCCGCCCGAGGCGGTGATGGTGCCAGGCTACATGCAAGAACTCGTCGCCTTTGTGAATAAGCAGGATGCCCCCAAGTACGATCTGATGAAAGTCGCGCTGGCCCACCACCGGTTTGGCTGGATCCACCCATTTGGCAACGGCAATGGCCGCGTCGTGCGCCTTCTGACGTACGCAATGTTGATGAAGTACGGCTTCAACGTGAGCGCTGGCGGCCGAGTCCTGAATCCGACGGCAGTCTTCTGTATCGACCGCGAAAAGTATTACTCGATGCTTTCCACCGCTGACACAGGCACCAAGGAAGGCCTTGAGGCTTGGTGTACGTATGTGCTGGCAGGCATTAGAGATGAATTAGAGAAAGTCAGCAGGCTGACGGACTACCGCTACCTGACCAGGCACATTCTTGCCCCCACCATTGCATTGGCGAAAGACCGCGCATGGATAACGCCTCTTGAAGAGAAAATTCTGAGCACGGCGATCCAACTGAAGGTGGTCAAGTCGGGCGATATCGCTGACGCTCTACCGACACTGTCCGCCGCCCAAAGAACCTATCAAATAAAAAAACTGGTCGACCAAGGGATGCTGCTTCCCATCAGTCCAGGCGCTCGGCAGTACACAATCGGGTTCTCAAATAATTATTTGATCAGAGGGGTTATCAAATCCCTGCGCGAAGAAGGCTTTATCCCTGAGCAGCTGGACAAACCTTATCCATGAGGAGGCCCGCCAAGTTGCCCCCTCACTTCAGCAAAAACACCATCAACGGATTGTCATTCAACCGCCCCGCAAAGCTTGGCGCCAATTGCTCCACCGGCGAGCCCTTCAACAGCGCAGTCTCCTTGCGCGGCACAATCACCCAGGATGGCCGGGGCAGCTCACTCAGTTTCTCAAGCTGGTGACGCCCGACAAACAGTGGCTGCTCATCGTGATCCAGATTCATCATGTAGCGCACCGCCCAGGTGTCCCGGGCCAGGTCGACAAACACCAAAGGGCCAGGCTGCGACTCACGCAGTGCCTCCACCTGGCTGACAAACCGTCGGGTGTCGAATTGCAGGTCCTTGGCCGGTTCTATCACCGCGACCAGCAACAACCATTGCGCCGCCAGTGCGATCACGCTGAGCCATACCAGACGCAACGGCCGGCGCCAGGCAATCAACGCCGCGAGTTGCAACACCACCAACGCACCAATCATCAGCGGCAGGGAAATATCCGGCCAATAGCCCTGCTTGTGCCAGGCGTTCCGACACACAAACAACACAACCACGCACAACGCCGGTAACGCTGCGACAAGCCCTTCGTAACAACGGCGCACGCCCAACAGCCAGCCTTGCGCCTGGAGCAGCCCATAGGCCGCGACAGCCGCAAACATCGGCACCATCGGCAAGATGTAATAAGCGCGCTTGAAGTGCGGCACCGACAACCCGAGCAGAATCATCAAGCCACACGCCCCGAGGCGCACCAGCAGTTGCAGCTGCCCGTCGACCCAGCGCTCCGGCCAGCGATGGCGCAGCGCGACCAGAGTGGCTAACGCCAGCGGCACCACCGGGAAGTAACGGTACAAACTCAGCTGGAAATAGAAATAGAACGGCTCACCGGACTCATCCAGGCGCCCGCCGACCTGCATCCTGAACACTTCATCAGCAAAGGCATCACCGCCACTCAATCGCGCAAGCTTCATCAGCAGCCACCAGCACACTGCTAGCAGCACCAAGCCGATAACGCCGTGGATCAGGACTTGCCGGACGCGTTCGCCCGGCCTGCCCAGCGCCCAATACACGCACACCACCCCACAGACCTCAATCAACCCCAGGGGGCCACGAATGGCAAAGGCCAGGACGAACAACGGGAACACCGCCAATTGCCGCAGCCGCGACCCCAGGCGCTCGCCACTGTGCAGCAGATAGAAACTGCCGACACACAGCAGCGCGATCATCTGGTCCAGGCAGACCGAGCGCGATTTTTCGAGCAACTGGGTGGTGAGCAGCGTCAGCAGCACCGTCAAAAATGCCCATGGGCGACTGAACGGCGCCAGCAGGCGGTACATCAGTGCGATCACACCGGCCGATGCAAGCGCGGTGGGCAGCACATTCGCCAGATGGTTCGGCGCATCAAACCAGCGAGCGAATACAAAACTGAAGAAGGTCGCGGTGCCTGGGTAGTCCGCGTAAGGCTGACCGTAAGTGGTGGGGAAAAAACTGGCGCCGTGGCGAAACATTTCCTGCATGAACAGCGCCCAGCGCCCATCAAAGCCCTGAGGCTGCTGATCCCAGATCCCCAACGTGAACAACAACAGGGCGATCAGAAAGAGGCCCAAGGACTCCAGGCGAAAACGGTTGCGATGATCCATCGGGTGACCTGTCAGGTGGGAAGCGCTGGCGTATGGTGCCGAGCACTGCCCTGAATAGCGCCTGAACGAACCTGAACATTCACGCTTTTATCGACTTGCGGGCCACACCACTGCCGGAATCAGGCGAACGTAGACCAACTCGGCCACCAACTCGACCAGGGTTTGCAGGATCACCGCCGCGGCAGCCAACCCGCGCATGTCCTCCGGCAAGGCCAGCGCCAATGGCAATACCACCAGCGAGTTGCGCGTCGAAGCACTGAACGTCACCGCCCGTGCACTTGGCGCAGGCAGCGCAAACAGTCGCGCAGCCAGGATCCCCATCAACGGCGCCAGCAGTACGAAGCCCAGGTAGATCGCAAGCACTGGCAGCAACAGGTCGAAGTCGCGCATGACCGATGTGATTTGCGACCCAATCACCACGAACAACACCAGGGCCATCGCCGGCACCGGCAACCAGGCCCACGCACTGCTCCATTTGTCGACCAGCCTTGATCGTCGCGCCAGGTAGGCCGTCAGCACAGCCAGCAGCATCGGCACCACGATCAACAACAGGAATGCCTCGATAAACGGGCCGATCTCAACCACCACACCCGAGTGTGCGCCCAGCATAAAACCCAGGTACACCGGCAGCAGTGCCAACTGCAACAGCAACAGCAACGGTGTGGCCGCCAGCATCAACCGCGAATCGCCCTTGCCGATGTGGGTGAACACCACCACGTAATCAATACAGGGCGTCAACAACACCAGTAATGCCCCCACCAACAGCGCGGGATGCCCCAGCAGGCCACGGGTCAGCGCCCACACCAGCAATGGCACCAGAACAAAGTTGGCCAGCAACAACGCCGAGACAAAGCGAATATTGCCCAACCCCTGGCGCAGATCGAGGAAAGGAATCTGCAGGAACATCGCGTACATCAATACCGCGATGGCAGGTGTGATCAATGCGCTCAAACCGTGAGCCACTAGAGGCGCGAACACTCCACAGGCAGCGGCCAGCAGGATGGCGACAAAATAGAAGGGGATCTGGTTATGCTCAAGGGCATCGCGGGTCATGAAGACGCTCTGGCAGATGACAAAGGCGTAGCCTATTGATCTATGGCCTGGTGGTCGAGCGCGATAAGCGACCAAACCCCGCCCGGATTTCCTTGGGATTTGCCCCAACCTGCGCTTCAATACTCCACCCCGATCCAGAACCCAAGGATGTTGAGCCCATGGCTTCGCCGAACAAGCAGCAAAAACGCGCCCAGCGGGCAAAGACCAAGGCCAAGCAAAACCGCACCCAGCGCGCCGTCGCGGCCAAGCCGGATGCGTTCGCCGGCGACGACAGCCGCATCGATCTTGAATCGGTGGACTTGACCGAACTGTTCGTCGAGATGCGCACCGCAGGCGAGATCAGCCAGCAGGCACTGTGCGCGGTATTCCTCGCACACCCGCTGTTGGCGCTGGTGCTGGAGCAGGAAGGTGAAGAGGAAGCGACCGACTTTATCCTGGCGGCGCTGATTGAATATCGGCAGTGGGCCACTGACAGCGATGACGAGGCCGCTGCGTTGGCGTGGATCGAATCGCCGCAGTTCCAGGCGGACTATGTAGCAGCATCCCAGGCGCTGACAGCCTCAACAGACTGACACATATCAAAATGTGGGAGGGGGCTTGCTCCCGATGGCAGAGTCTCAGTCGACATCTCAGTGACTGACAAACTGCATCGGGAGCAAGCCCCCTCCCACATTTGCACCACATTCCGTCAGTTGAGCACTGCTGCGCCTACCTTCTGGGCCTTGCGGCGGCTCGCCACGAACAACCCAGCCAGCACCACCAGCAAGCTCAACACTCCCGTCGCGATGATCTCGACCCGGTGCGCTTCCTGGAACAGCATGATGGTCAACGTACCGACGATAAACACCATCACGGCGTACGTCAGGCCAGGAAACAGCCACATCTTGAACACGATCTTCTCGCCCGCCGCCGCACGCTTTTGACGCATGCGCAGTTGCGACACGGCAATCACCAGGTACACCAGCAACGCAATGGCGCCGGAGCTGGCCAGCAGGAATTCGAACACGGCCGCCGGGGCCACGTAGTTGGCAAATACCGCGAGGAACGCCGCGCCGGTGGACAGCAACACCGCCCAATAAGGTGTACCACTTTTGTTGGTGCGCTTGGCCACCGCTGGTGCATCACCGCGACGCCCGAGGGAGAACAACATACGCGAGGCGGTGTAGAGCGCCGAGTTGAGGCAACTGGTAACAGCCACCAGCACCACCAGGTCGACGATCAGCTTGGCATTCGGGATGCCCATGCGCTCAAGTACCGTCTGGTAGGAACCTACGGCCGCCAGGGTCGGATCGTTCCAAGGCACCAGCGACACGACAATGAAGATCGACAGCAGGTAGAACAAACCAATCCGCCAGATGACCGAGTTGGTGGCCTTGGTGATTTGCTGGCCGGGGTTCTTGGATTCCGCTGCAGCGATGGTCACGATCTCAGTGCCCATGAACGAGAACATGGTGGTCAGGATCGCTGCCAGAACCGCGCCCATCCCATTAGGCATAAAGCCCTGGGTATCGAACAGGTGCGAAACACCGCTGACCTGGCTGGTGGGCAAAAAGCCGAAAATCGCGGCCAGGCCGAGGATTACAAAGCCGACGATGGCCACGACTTTAATCAACGCAAACCAGAACTCGAACTCACCGTAGTTCTTCACGCTGAACAGGTTGGTTGCCGTCAGCAACAACGTAATGACCAGGGTAAACACCCAAATCGCCACGTCGGGGAACCAGGCGTGCAGGATAGTCGCCGCCGCGTTGGCTTCCAACGGAATCACCAGCACCCAGAACCACCAGTACAACCAACCAATGGTAAACCCAGCCCAGTGACCGATTGCGCGGTCGGCATAGGTAGAGAACGAACCGGTATCGGGTGACGCAACAGCCATCTCGGCCAGCATCCGCATCACCAGCACCACCAACGTACCGGCGGCCGCGTAGGCCAGCAGCACGGCGGGGCCGGCGGCAGCAATCGCATGGCCAGAGCCGACAAACAAACCTGCGCCGATTACGCCGGCAATCGACAGCATGGTGACATGCCGCGGCTTGAGCCCCTGTTCGAGGTCATTGGAGCTTTGAGTACTACTCATTGACACACCTTTGCGAGGAATTGCGAAAACGGGTTCGCCCGGCCTGCAGCCTTTCTCGTGAAAAGAATCCAACAGGGCGTTCTTTATTTTTTACGCAAGATTTGCGCCAAAATGTAACAGAGCCGCCATTGACGCGGGCTGTAGGACAATTCATCAGCGCTCGCAAGTCTTTGAGAATCATGGCATTCCGCTATAGCGTTACCGTGCGACTCACCTTCAAGCCAATCAGGCGCACCAAAAACACACATAAAAAGTACGTGACGCTCCATAAACGGGCTGATATGGACCGTTTGCCCGGTTAACCCTTCCAACACCCGGCCAAAGCTGGCACCATCGCGCCCTTTTTTACGCGAAGCCTGTGGATCTTTCCGGTTCAAACGTCTGTAGGTTGTTGATGGCGCGACACGCTACTGCGCCGATGCGACACACTGCCGCAGACCACCAGTTAACCGTCCGCAGCGCTGTTGGCTGTCATCCAAACGCTATGCTAGCTTGGCGCCTCGCCAGGAAGGCGGCCCAACAGCGAAGATCGCAACGAACACAATGAGGACCGCACATGGCCCAGGCCACGCCCGCGCTTGAAATCCGCAACTTGCACAAACGCTATGGTGAGCTTGAGGTACTCAAGGGTATCTCGCTGACCGCTCGCGACGGCGATGTGATCTCGATCCTGGGTTCCTCCGGTTCCGGCAAGTCCACCTTCCTGCGTTGCATCAACCTGCTGGAAAACCCGCATCAGGGCCAGATCCTGGTAGCCGGCGAAGAGCTCAAGCTCAAAGCCGCAAAAAACGGCGAGCTGATGGCCGCCGACGGCAAGCAGATCAACCGCCTGCGCAGCGAAATTGGTTTTGTGTTTCAAAACTTTAACCTGTGGCCGCACATGAGCATCCTCGACAACATCATCGAGGCCCCTCGTCGCGTGCTCGGCCAAAGCAAGGCTGAAGCAATAGAAGTGGCCGAGGCCTTGCTGGCCAAGGTCGGTATTGCCGACAAGCGTCACGCCTACCCTGCACAACTCTCCGGCGGCCAGCAACAACGGGCGGCGATTGCGCGCACTCTGGCAATGCAACCCAAGGTCATCCTGTTCGATGAACCCACGTCGGCGCTTGACCCGGAAATGGTTCAGGAAGTACTTAATGTGATCCGCGCACTGGCCGAAGAAGGCCGCACCATGCTGCTGGTCACCCACGAAATGGGCTTCGCCCGCCAGGTATCCAGCGAAGTGGTGTTTTTGCACCAGGGCCTGGTCGAAGAGCAAGGATCGCCACAGCAGGTGTTTGAAAACCCGCTTTCGGCGCGCTGCAAACAATTCATGTCCAGCAACCGCTAACGGAGCAACATGCATGCAGACCTATAAGAAATTCCTTCTGGCCGCGGCCGTCTCGATGGCGTTCAGCGCCACGGCCATGGCAGAAACCTTGAAAATGGGGATCGAAGCGGCTTACCCGCCCTTCAACAATAAAGACGCCAGCGGCAACGTAGTGGGCTTCGACAAGGACATCGGCGACGCCTTGTGCGCCAAGATGAAAGTCGAGAAGTGCGAAGTGTATGTGTCCGACTGGGACGGCATCATCCCGGCCTTGAACGCCAAGAAGTTCGACTTCCTGGTGTCTTCGCTGTCGATCACCGATGAGCGCAAGCAGGCAGTTGACTTCACCGACCCGTACTACTCGAACAAGCTGCAGTTCATTGCGCCCAAAGCCACGGCAGACTTCAAGACTGACGCCGCTTACCTGAAGGGCAAGGTGATCGGTGCACAGCGTGCAACGCTGGCCGGTACCTACCTGGAAGACAAGCTGCCGGACACCGAAGCCAAGCTCTACGACACTCAGGAAAACGCCTACCTCGACCTGACCTCCGGTCGCCTCGACGGCATCCTCGCCGACAAGTACGTGCAGTACGAGTGGCTCAAGAGCAAAGACGGTTCGGCCTATGAGTTCAAAGGCGACCCGGTGGTAGAAAGCGACAAGATCGGTATCGCCGTGCGCAAGGGCGACCCATTGCGCGAGCGCCTGAACAAAGCCCTGGCAGAGATCAAGGCAGACGGCACCTACAAAAAGATCAACGACAAGTACTTCCCGTTCAGCATCGAATGATCTGAACGACCTGCCCGGCGCGCTCCTGGGAGCGCGTCGGCTTTTAGCAATGCCTGCCGCGATATGAAAACACCATGAATTTCGATCTCTACGGATTCGGCCCGGCGCTTGCCGCTGGCGCGCTGATGACCGTCAAACTGGCGCTCACGGCCCTGTGCCTGGGGCTGGTGCTCGGCCTTGCCGGCGCCTTGGCCAAGACTTCGCCGTACAAGCCGCTGCAATGGCTGGGCGGTGCGTATTCGACCATCGTTCGCGGTATTCCCGAATTACTGTGGGTGCTGCTGATTTACTTCGGCACCGTCAACCTGATGCGCGCCCTGGGTGAGTTTTTTGGCAACCCCGACCTGTCGCTGAGTGCCTTCGCCGCCGGCGTCATCGCCCTGGGCCTGTGCTTCGGTGCCTACGCCACCGAAGTGTTTCGCGGCGCGATCCTCGCCATTCCCAAGGGCCACCGCGAAGCCGGTGTGGCATTGGGGCTGTCGAAATTTCGGATTTTCACCCGGTTGATCATGCCGCAGATGTGGCGTATCGCCCTGCCGGGCCTGGGTAACCTGTTCATGATCCTGATGAAGGACACCGCCCTGGTGTCGGTGATCGGCCTTGAAGAGATCATGCGCCACGCGCAAATCGGCGTGACCGTGACCAAGCAGCCATTCACCTTCTTCATGGTTGCGGCGTTCATGTACCTGGGCCTGACCGTACTGGCGATGATCAGCATGCACTTCCTGGAAAAACGCGCCGCCCGCGGCTTTGCAAGGAGCACACAATGAGCGGCGACTACAGTTGGCTATCGCACTTTGACCTGGGCCTGAACTGGGCCGTGATCATCAAGTGGCTGCCGAAGTTGGCCCAGGGTGCAACCCTGACCCTGGAGCTGGTGGCAATCGCCGTGATCGCTGGCCTGCTGCTGGCGATTCCACTGGGTATCGCGCGCTCTTCGCGCCGCTGGTACGTGAGCGCCCTGCCCTATGGCTACATCTTCTTCTTCCGTGGCACGCCGTTGCTGGTGCAGTTGTTCCTGGTGTATTACGGCCTGGCGCAGTTCGATGCCGTGCGCAACAGCTTCATGTGGCCGTACCTGCGCGATCCGTTCTGGTGCGCCACGGCCACCATGACCTTGCACACCGCGGCCTATATCGCCGAGATCCTGCGCGGTGCAATCCAGGCCATTCCGCCGGGCGAGATCGAAGCAGCGCGGGCATTGGGCATGTCCAAACCGAAAACGCTGTTCTACATCATCCTGCCCCGCGCCTCACGCATCGGCCTGCCGGCCTACAGCAACGAAGTGATCCTGATGCTCAAGGCCAGTGCCCTGGCCAGTACCGTGACCCTGCTGGAACTGACCGGCATGGCCCGCACCATCATTGCCCGCACTTACCTGCCGGTAGAGATTTTCTTCGCCGCGGGTTTGTTCTACCTGCTGATGGCTTACGTGCTGGTGCGCGGTTTCAAACTGCTGGAAAAGTGGCTGCGCGTCGATGCGTGCCAAGGACGTTGAGGCACGCTTCCAGGCACTGGATGCATTCCTGATCGAGTACCAAGGGCTGTGGCGACCACGGCCCTTTACTCAGTTGCAGCTGCCCTGGGAAACCGAGCATCCCGAGTTATCCCAGTGGCTGCGTCGGCGTTCGTTGGCCGAAGCTGAAGCCAATCACAACCACCCCCACGACCTGCCTGCGCCTGCACCGTTTCCACAGCTGGCCGCTCAAGCGCTGCGCCTGAGTGCTGTGGATAAGTTACCCGCCCACTCACTGGACCCCGCTCGCCACCGTTTGAATGTGGACGTGCCCGGGCGCAAGTGGCAACAGATCGAAGCCTTCGGCGCCGCGCTGACTTTTGCCCAGACGCCTGCCCACTGGCTGGACTGGTGCGCCGGCAAAGGCCATCTTGGCCGCCGCCTGCTGCAACCCGGCCAACGATTGACCTGCCTGGAATATGACCCCGCCCTGATTGCGTCCGGCCAAACCCTGAGCGATCACCACGGCTTGCCCGCTGCCCATTGCCTGCAAGACGTGATGGCCGATGTAGCGATCGACCCCGAACACACACCTGTGGCCCTGCACGCCTGCGGCGACCTGCACGTGCGCCTGCTGCAACTGGCCAGCGCCGCTGGCTGCAAACAATTGGCCCTGGCGCCCTGCTGCTACAACCGCATCAATGCCGAGCGCTACCAGGCACTGTCCGGCGCCGGGCGCGCATCCCTGCTAACCCTGTCGATCGACGATCTGGGATTACCCCTGAGCGAAACCGTCACCGCCGGCAACCGCGTGCGCCAGCAACGAGACACCTCCATGGCGCGGCGCCTGGGCTTTGATCGACTACAGCGGCAACTACGCGGCTGCAACGACTACCTGCCGACGCCCTCCCTGCCCACCAGTTGGCTGGATAAATCCTTCGCCGACTACTGCCGTGAGCTGGCAAACCTCAAGAATTTATCCACAGGTGAACAAGACTGGCCGGCGCTCGAAGCCCACGGCTGGCAGCGCCTGGCCGAAGTGCGAAACCTGGAATTGGTAAGGGGTTTGTTTCGACGCCCACTGGAAATGTGGCTGGTGCTGGACCGCGCACTTTTTTTGAGCGAAAAGGGCTACAACGTCGAGGTCGGCACCTTCTGCGAACCAACGCTCACCCCGCGCAACCTGATGGTGCTGGCCCAGCGCGAATAAGGTGCAAAATTCCCTGCACGCGCCCTGTGGATAACTCTGTTGATGGAATCTTTGCAGAAGCTGTAGCAATGGGCGCTGAACGCCAAAAGCGAGGCTGGTCATTTTTTGTTCACAAAATAAAACGCACACAAAACAGGCAGTTGCAGCGTGTTGAGAACGGCTGCACAAAATGGCTGTTTCGTGACAGCTGTTACCAACCGATTGTGCATAAGCATCAGACGTTAAACGTATAAAGCGGACTTTGCAGGGTGGTTTTTGGCGGTTTCAGCGGGTGGAGAAGCTCGTTGGACGTCGGATCGCTCAGGTGCGCGGGGTAACTGGCATGACGCGGAAGTGACGGCTTTTTACGCTGCTACACCGTGTGGAAAACACGCTAATCGCAAGAAACCTTGGTTTTTGCAAAAATAGTCAGAATTCAGGGGTTTACAGAACCTTTCCAATCGCTATAATCGTCGCCCTAACACGCCGGTATAGCTCAGTTGGTAGAGCAACTGACTTGTAATCAGTAGGTCCCGGGTTCGACTCCTGGTGCCGGCACCATTTAAAAACAAAGGCTTGCAGCGATGCAGGCCTTTGTTTTTTGTGTCACACGTAACAAGCACCCAATACTTCGCGTCACCATCACCTGTCGGGATACGGTTATGTCGTGGATTGATAACGTGTGGAGCTTAATGGACCTAGGCCGGGTTGGCCTTGTTGTGGGTCTCGTTGCCACAGTTGTCACGTACCTAATGGCCCGCCGGCGGACTACTCGGGTTGGATATGTCCACCAGGGAGAGCATTTACTTGGCAGTGCGTCAGATGCCTTGCCGTCAGGAATAGTCGTTCAGTATGACGGCCTCAGCATTCCCCGCCTGACAAAATCTGTTTTGATTATTTGGAACAGTGGCGAGAGTACGGTCTTAGGTTCCGATATTGTCGACAAAGATCCACTTCGCTTCTGTGTAGGCGCCGACGGCCAAATTCTGTCCATCTCCGTATTGAAAGTGGGTCGCCAGGTCAACGATTTCGCGTTCACCTCCCCCCGGAAAGAGATGAGCGAGGCAGAGTTTACTTTCAATTTCCTCGACGCAGACGATGGGGTTGTGGTTGAAATTCTGCATACCAGTACCGATCGGCAGCCGCGAATCAAAGGCACCTTGAGAGGTCTTCCCCAAGGCTTTAGAAATTTTGGCCAATTCACGCGTCCGAAGCCTCAAAAGAAAAAGAGAAGCAGACCGCTCTCTGCCTTCACGGCGGTTGTGTTTTCCCCATTGGTCTTCTTCTGCGCGTCTCTCGTGTACGCGTTCTACGGCCCTCGTCCAGAAGTAATTAGCGCCGATGCGTTCAATGGTTTGATGGGCGGATTGGGCGGTGTCTCTGGCATGTTGCTGGTCAACGCTTGGGCCACTAGGCGCAAATATCCCAAATCCCTTCACTTAGAATCTCTCGAATAAAAGTGCTCGTGGGATGAGGAAAAGTCTCTAGCCTTATTGGGTGCGATAGGGCGAGTTTCTAGAGCCGTTGCGATGTGTACACGTGTGACGAAACGCCCCTTATGCGAAGCGAATAAAAATTAAGGTGCCCCCCTTAAAAGCCTGTCAGATTTGACAGATTTATATTCATCTACTCTGTAACCCTTGTATTTCAAGCCTTTCAGCGTTTTGCATCACTGTAAGAAAGCTGTCAGCGACCTGACAAAACCTGAAAAAACAGTAGTGTTAGTTTTACAGTTGTTAAGTAGCTGATTTATAAGGTTTTTTATTTTTGAGGGAGAAACTCACACAAACATCCAACCCCGCTGTCAGAGCTGAATCCCAGTAAACACGGGGCCTGCAGGGCACTCGCTGACAGATATCCATGATCTGACAGGGATTTGGGGGTTAACCTAAATAAACAATAATGCGGACGCCTCGAAGCTAATGCCCAGAATGCTCAGCCGCGCACTGATCAAAGGAAGCAAGCATGCGTAAGCCGGCGTCCCAAGCAGCGGAACCCATCATCGAAATAAAGAAGAACAGTTCGACCTGGGAGGTTCATTGGGATTACCAGGAAGCCCCTGAAAGCTCCGTACTGTTCAAACGGCAGGAATACCTGGGAGGCTACATTGAACGCTCCATGGATATGTTGGGCATCCTCCCCGCCAACGTCCTCTGCGCCAGCAGCGTCACCGGCTCGGTTAAAAGGTTGACCGAGGAGCAGGCGACAAAGCTGCGTGACGCGCTGGAACGCCTGCTGATTCCTGTTGTGAAGAATGAGTTCACGCGCCTGCAGAAGCTGAATGAGCAGCCCCACCTTCGCTTGGGCGCCTCCGAATCAGTGTGAAACTCCCTGTAATGGAGCGCATCGGCTACAGCCCACAGTATTCGGGGGCTCCAGAGCAAAAAGGCGTTTCGGTCATTGGTCAGCGAGGCGCCTTCAAAAGAGCCCATCCGAGAATGTAAAACTACGAATTACGGTGTTTTTCATTTTTTCGCCCAATGGGTCCGGGGACTTCAGCTTTCCGCTGTTGAAGTACAGCCATCGCACTGTTGTGCAGCCGCACTGCATTTCTCTTCAAACTTTGCAATCTGTGAAATTGCCGATCGCCTGCAGAGCCCCACGGCCCGCTTGGGTTGCAGCTTCGTTTGCACTACTTCCGACTTTGCACAAAAAAAGGACACAAACCCCGTCGGCGGGAGGGGGATAAGTGCTTTTCCTGGAAATTTTTTCTCCCTCTGCCTTTTTGCACTAGCTCGGTTAACATTTCATCAGGCTGCTGAACCAAGATCTCACTACTCCAATACTCTGGTTAAAAAACAACCCCTTGGCAAACGTGAGCGGTCCTAAATGAGCCACACTCAGATACCGCAAAAAAGGAATTGCACATGGCGTCCGAATATAAACCAACTCCAATTTTTGAAAGCGCCGGCGAGATCACCTCCCCGTATTTCACGGCTTTAAAAAATAAGCTATCCAAACTTTTACCTGCCTACAATTGCTACTTCAACTCATTAAGCGTAGAAAAGTTTAGCGCCACCAACAAACAATTAACAAAGCTAGAGCTTAGTCACAACACCGCTAACAGTAAAATCTTAATCTCTGCATGTAGCTCCGCACACCTGAACCTAGACCATCTATCAATCGATTTTGCACAACAAGCCTTCTTGGATCTTGTTGCTACAAAATTAGAATACCAGCACTTAGCAGAGCACTTTTTCGAGCTGCTTTCTGGAGTATATCGCGATACACGAATTACAAAATATGCGGACCATATAGTCATTAACTATTCAGAAGCCAAGTTTGACCAAGCGAGCTCAATATTTGCGGCAACACTTAATGAGAACTCAATCATATTTCTGCCGGATAACGCCGAGCCGAGTGAGTTCTCATATAAAAGTAGCAGGGTAGGGAAAGTCATGTATGTTTGCAAAAACTCAACACTTGCATTTAACAAACGAAATCTTATGGGAATGCTAAAGCTAGAGCCAGCATTCTCCCACAGCACATTTATATATTCAAAATCTCTAAAAATAAAAACAAAAAAGTTTTTGCGATAATTGACGAACTGCGCTCCGGAGAAGCGACGACACCCTACACACTCAAAAAGAACCTAGTAGACTTACCGCTTTCTACTGGAGGTGCATTTGAAACGCTGAGCATCGAAATATTAAACTTCATATTCGCCTCAGAATATGAAGACTTCAAACTGATGGAGCAGACACCAAACTATACCAGCGTTAGAAGAAGAGACTTTATAATAGACAATAGAGCCCCAAGACATAGATTCCTGAACGACTTACTGAAGCGCGGGTGCAAATACATACTGTTCGACGCAAAAAACTATGCGGACGAGCTATCAGTAAGTCATTTAGATACTTTTTACAGCTACATACAAGAGCAAAAATACTTCGGTCGATTCGGCATCATTCTTTCGCGAAAATGAGCGAAAAAAAATGCTCACCAACACATCTATCATCGAATGCTAAGCAAGCACGAAGAGATAATAATATTAGATGAAAATGACATCTTACAGCTCATTGATCTTAGAGCAACGGGGCGCGACCCGCTTTCCTACATCGAAGACAAACTTAGAGCACTTCAACTCCAAGCTTAGAGCACAAGGACATAAACTACGGCAACAATGCCTTTCTACCATCAGAAAACCTGGGGTATTTTAGCATCCAGACTCGTTGCCGAAAAATCTACGTCATCCTGTAATAGTTTTCATTTTTTCGGACTGTCGGCGGGCGGTAATTGACGCCAAAGTAAACACTGTGGCGTTTCTAGGGGGTTGATTTGGTGCATGGATGTGTATAGCTATTTTATTGTTCATATGCTCTATTAAGTCCAGCAAGTCGCACAGCACCTGCAGCACGTTAACCCCCTCAGACCCCAACCAAGTCTTGGGCGCGACCAGCCGTTGGCTGACCTCTGCCACACTCTTACGCAGCCCTTCAATCCTTTCCTCCATATCACCACCCACTGTCGCGTTATGCTTCTGTCCCACCACTAGGTTCAAGTCCCGCCCGGTCGCCTGGTGCAGATCATCTATTGCCGCCAGGCTCGCGGATCCGCCCGATAGCAGCTTGAGTGCTCCCAGCGCCTCGATCGTCTTGATTCCACCTACCGACTCCTTTGAATGGTCGTCCACCCTCCTAGTGTGATTCTGGAACGTCTCCGTGTTTTCCATCGCCTCTACTTCCCGCTCGATCGCCTTATCGCGGATCTTGCCGTCAGTCTGGCGCAACCAGTTGCTGTCAGCGTCGATGCGCTGCTGGCACGCCTCACTGTGCTGCCACACCTGATCCCCCTTCGGCACGCTGGGCATACTCAGCCCGTGAGGCAGAATGGTTTGGATATAGGGCTTGTGCGGCAGGCCATAGGCAAAGCACACCACCACCTGGGTATCCTAGCCGACTTGTCACGGCTTAGCCGTGAGGCCAACGACCTGGGCAGAATTAACATTCAGGATGGCGCCAAAGGTGGCCGCGCCGGCGCCTCGGCGCCACGCTGGATTACGGTGGACGACTATGTTCGAGGTGCACTTGGGTTTGCACGGCAGGCATCGCCTTCCGGTAGCCGCAACCTGGTTGCGCCTGATGAAAGCGACGTGAACCTTCTGCAACAGGTCATCCGCCATGCGAGGGATACCCTGCACGCCCACAAGCTCAAAGGCTTTCATGAGCTACGAGCGGCGTACGCATGTGAGCGCTATGAGCAAATCACCCAACACCGCGCGCCTCTCAACGGCGGTGGATGTTTTCAGCTAGATAGAAATCTTGATCATGAGGCCCGGAGACAAATCAGCTATGAGCTGGGGCACGGTCGGATCGACGTGGTCGCGGCCTACATTGGTGGGCGAGCATGAGTAAGCCATTCGATATGGAGTTGTTTCTGGCAGGGGTGCTGACTGGGTCCCACGCTACACGGCAACGTCATTTGCGGCAGGCGCAGATCATCCAGGCTGCAATTGCAGAGCGCTGGCAGCGAGAAACACCTTGGGCTTGGCAAAGAAAAAATTTGGCTTGGTTTCTCGAACATCGCATGCGTCAACACAGCGACGCTACGCGATACTACTACTTGCTGACTGTCCGGCTGCTTGCTCGACGTTTAGAAACGTCATGGATTTTCAATCTCTAAAGCAGCGAATTAGTCAAGAGAAGAAGCCCCATTGACCATCGCTAGACGTGGTGACGGCGCTGAGCTATCGTCGCTACAGCTTCGGTGTATGCTATGTATTATTGCTCTTAGACCTAACCTCCCAGTTATATCATAGGGAAATCCATGACTGATTGTAAGCAGCAAGGTGATGATTTGAGCAAGGTTATAGAGCAAAAGATAAAAAATCAGTTTGAGGTAATCAAACGGATAGATGTTTACATTGGCACGACCAATACCAAGTGTACAATTATCATGTCTTACTGCGCGGCAGTAATTGCACTAATATTTGCTCTGCTTGGTAAGCTGGAAGTGGCAAATACAACTCAAATTATCGTGTGCATTGGCTTGTTTGGTTGTTTTAGCTTGATTGCCGCTGTTACCTGTATGTTAATGGCATGCTTTACTATATTCCCTGTTACATTTAGTAGCCCTGAAAAAAACAGAGGAGAGTCACTAATTTTTTATGGCGATATAGCAGGCGCTAAAAGCGGTTCTGATGGTTACGCTAAACGAATCATTGAAGTCTCTGATGAAGACTATCTAAATGATTTGAGTGGCCAAGTATTTACTTTGGCAAAAATTGTCGATCGGAAATTTTGGCTCATACAAAAATTGTCCGTTGTTTTGTGTGTTCATTTTTTGTGTGTCTCAGTATTTCTTTTAGCTTTTGTTATTAATGCTTTTTCGTAGAGGGATCTGTGTTGAAGAGAAGTATTTCAAGAGAATCTTTTGCCCGGATGTTGGATTCGGAAATAAAGAAGAGCAATAAAAAGAAGTCTTTCGCAATGGATGCTGCGCTGGGGCACGCATCAATGGAAAGCTTGAATGAACATGTTGAAAAGTCACTAGCGACATCAGATGCTTTTGATCAGGAAGCAATTCAGCAGGATATTCGCACTTCGTTTAGAAGGGATGGAGTTAACCAAAGTAAAATTGGAACTCATCCTGACTTTGTGCATCTCGCGGAAACTGATGACCAGGAGAATCATTACATCTGTTCGCTTTTTCTAGATATAAAAAACTCAACAAGACTTACTTTTATATATGAGCTTCATGAAGTCGTAGCTATCAAGAATACGATTTTGAAAGCTGCAGCTGAAACCGTGCGAGCCATGGACGGGCATGTTCATCGGTTTATGGGAGACGCCTTGCTAGCCTTCTTTGGAGGTAAAGCACAGGATAAAGACGACAGCATAATTAATGCTATTAATTGCGTTTCAGTTCTTGAGTCCTTGATGACGGGAACCATTATTCCTGTTCTTGAGCAGAAATATTTTCAGAATCCAAAGGCAGATTATTTGGGTTTTCGCATTGGCTTGGACTACGGCTCTCACGATGACGTGTTGTGGGCGTCTTACGGATTTAGAGGAGTTTACGAAGTAACTCCAACATCCTTCTTTGTAGATGTTGCGGCGAAGCTTCAAGGTATCGCTGGCAAGAACAAGTCGATGCTTGGTCGAAGTATCATGGAAGAAATTGATCTTCCTGAGAATTACACAAAAATCAGAACTCGCACCCAAAAAATAAAAACGGTGAGATAGAAACTATTCCCCTGCCGAATCTCCCTAAGTCATATACGGATCGAGAAGGACGAGTTCACACATACAAGGTAAGGGAGCTGGATCATGCTAAGTATAGAGATTTGCTTCCATTTGCAACTGAGCTAAAAGAATCGCATCCAAACTCGATGGTGGTGTCATGCCCTGGCATATCTTTTAAGTGCTTCATTGCAGATGGAAATACTTTGGTTGAGTATCCGTCGGTTTCAAGAATGCTCAACAAAAACCTCAGTCTTAAATTCAAAGTTATATTTGATAAGTCGGTTCATGCTAGCCAAGACTTCCCCCTCGAGCTGAAGTTGACGAAGCGAAATCATGGTACAGAAGCTCAGCTGAAAGGGCAGCGAGGGACTTTCCCTATTACAAAAACTTCAGTTATTAAAGACAACAACTATTTGACAAGTTTCTTTAGGGCTGACCCTCAGATCCATACGGATTCGACAGCGTATCGCGGGTTGCATACCATGGAAGCTGTAGTAACTGATGCTAAGGGGGCTGTTATTTTTAAAGATATTATCGGAGTATATATCAGATAGCTTTTGAGCGGCCTTTTCCCAGATAGTGTTGTTATTAGATTTTGCTTGGTATGAGACCACGATCCAAGGCAGTTTTTGACCGATAGTTCCCTACGCCAAGCTCAGCGTGGGGCAGCCTGCTGCCCCACGCAACCGTCCGGTTATTTAAGAAGGTACGCTGTCATCTATCGGCCATATGTTCAAAGTCCGTCTTATACCGCGCATGTCAAACATCAGGCGACTGCCAAAGGATAGTTTTAGGGATAGACTGAAGTATAATTTATTAAAAAATCTATAAAAATCATATAGTTATCCCAGGATTCGACTCCTGGTGCCGCACCATACAAAACGAAGCCCTCGCAGAAACGTGAGGGCTTTGTAGTTTCCGCACCTCCTCTTTTTGTCCACACACTGCAATCCCGGAGCCTCGTATGCCATGCAATCCACCGACGATCTACGTGGCATGCCCTCGAACGCCTTCTCACCTCAGCCAGTGCCTTTCGCTAGTATTCAAGCTTTTATAGAAATTATGGATAGCCAATAATTATGCCGCTCCCATAAAACCAATAATTAACCAGTCAATACCTGCTCTTAACCCTGCAGGCGCCTAACCAATCCATTTTCCCGATTGCTCCCCAAGCCCCACCACGCTACCCTCCCTCCTGTCGCTGCCAATTCAGCGACCGGGCCTGAGAACCCGGCAAGATGCAGGCGCACCAAGCGCCCCCAAACCCGATTTGCAGGCGTTTTTTTCGTCCTACAATTCGTGCAATGGCGGCTGTGCGTGGGAGACCTTCGGGTCTGCCGGGTTCCTGTATCTCCGGTTTCTCAGCCTGCGCACAGCTGCCACCCATTCGCCTGAGAACGAACGTGGTAGCTCTCACTCGATACGGGAGTTCTACCAATGACCACTCCAAATCCATCTGCGTTAACCACCCTCGGCGTCACCCCCTTTTCCTTTCACTCCGACCAACCTCTGTTCCGCGTCAACAGCGGTGTTTCCCTGCATGAAGCCTTGCATCACGTTTCCGACTTGCTCCACCTCGCCAAGCTGCTCGCGGAAGATGCGGCGATGACGCAGGACACGAACCGTTATGCCTGGGCGTCGCATTATTTGCAGGAGATGAGCAAGGCGGTGATTGATGATGTGGTGAAGGTGTTGGAGTCGCCAGGGAATGTTGAGCAATAAAGAAGTCGCGTGGTGCGCGGGCTGACGTCATCGCGGGCAAGCCCGGCTCCCACAGAGGAAAGCCCTGGCCTGAATAGGTCGGGGCTTTTTGCGAAAGACGAGCCAAAGGCAATATGGCACTTAGCCACTTATTCGATTGACACCCCCTCCCCACTCCTTTAAAAACCCCGCCTTGCTTGCGCTTTTATCGAGACATGGATGTTGTCCAACCCCCCGCTGTTCAAATACCGCCGCTATTGGCTGGCGGCTCTCATCGTGTTGCTGGCGATTCTTGATCCTTTCGGCCTGGCCAGTTCCAGCGACAAGGCGTCGGCGCAGTGGCTCAATCGTATGTTCGCCAGCCACTACCCGAGCCTTGGGCAGCAGCGGGTGGCGGTGGTGTTGATCGATGATGCCTACCTGATGCGCAACGACACCTCTTGGCCAATGCCCTACGGCGAGCAGAGCAAGTTGTTCAAGCGTTTGCTGGCGTACAAGCCTCGGGCGGTGTTTGTGGATTTGCTGTACAGCCATGACCACTCGTTGGGCGACCCGGCGCGGGGCAGTCAGTTGCTGGCGAATGTGTTTGAGCGTTATCAACGCCAGGGCATCCCGCTGTGGTTGGCCAATACCGGTTTGGCGCGCGGGGAAGCGGGCCAGGCCAACACGCTGGCGCCGTTCATGCAGGTCAGCCGCCCAGCACTGGTGGTGTGGGAAGGGGTGGACGACAAGTACCCGCTGGCCATGCACACACAGGCAGGGCTTTTGGAAACCCCAGCGATGGCGCTGTACCGCGAGTTTTGTGCCACGCAACATTGCAAACAGCCGCCGGTGGATGCGCAAACCGCTGCGCAGCGCCAGCCCATCGCTGTGCAATGGGGGCTGAAGCTGGCGGCGGAACAGGCGCGGGTTGCCGATATCAGCCACTGCGCGCCCGCGCGGCATTTTTTGCTGGATGGGGTGGCGCAGTTCTTTCAGGCCGTGTTCTGGAAGCTTGATGACTCGGCCCAGGCACGGTGCCCTTATACGCTGACGTTGTCGGCCAGTGACCTGGAGGTCAGCGACCCCGACGATCAGGCACTGATCGCAGAGTTGCTGCGCGACCGCCTGGTGCTGGTGGGCGCCAATATCGCGTCCACGGGGGATCTGGTTGAGTCGCCGGTACATGGCCAACTCCCCGGCGTGTACTTGCACGCCATGGCCCTGGATAACCTGATCAATTCTGGCATGGACTACGACCATGAACCGGCCGACTTTCCCCGCTTGCCCTTCAATTGGCTGGACCTGCTGGAGCTCGGGCTGCTGGCGTTGATTGCCGTGCTCAAGGCGCTGCACGCACGTCGCCTGGCGGGCCAGCGCACCTGGAGCCGGTGGCGGCGCCAGGAAATCTGGTTTTTTACCTCGCCGTGCCCGTCGTGGCTGTTGGTGATGTCGATGTTGGCGGCGGTCAGTGTGTTGCTGAGCCTCAATGACATCACCCCGGTCAACGTGCTGGGCATTGTTTTGCTGTCGTTGGTGTTGTTCAGCGAGCGGATCGAAGCCTTCTTCGACCGCGACCGCTGAGTGTGCCGTTTTGTCATTTGACTCAAGGAATTCAAGGATGAACAGAAGTCTCATCGTTTTGCTCACTGCCCTCTTCACCCAGGGTGCCTGGGCGGAAACTCACAGTATCAAAGCGTTCCTGGCCGACCCGGTGACCGTACTGGACGAGCAAGGTAAGCAACAACGTGAGTTGGCGAAAAAGGATGCGCCCACCCAGCCCGTACCGGTGTTGCAGTACAACCAGGCGCTGGACCTGGTGCAAGTCGAGCTGGCGGGCCAGAAGGTCTGGCTGGACACCATGGACCTGCGCATCGAACCACCGCTGAATGTCGTGGACCTGCCCTGCCAGGGCCTGACCAAAAGCCAGGCCAAAGACAGCCGCAATAACTCCACCATTGGTTTTGGTGCCGGTTGCAATCAATAAAAGGAGCGGTGCGGTGAAGGGATATCTAGTTGCGGCCTGCCTATTGGCCAGTTCGGTACTCAGCGGTTGCGCCACCTTGAAGGGCGCAGACCAGGCATTCCTGAACCTGGTGGGGCCTTCGACCCAATCCCGGGTTCAGGGCCACTACGTGGACAACACTGACGTACGCCAGTATTACAAGCTCGACCCACAGCGCCAGAGCCAACAGCGCCTGAGCTACGACGGGCGGGCGGTGCCGGCTGCCGAGGCGCGTCAGCAGAACCTGGTGGATATCCCGATGCTGCAAGCGTACTTGCAGGGCATTGTCACGCGCTTGTCCAAGGGCTGGCCGGGGGAGTTGCCGCCGCTGCAGGTGAAAATCACCGACAGTTATGGTTTCGGGCCATCCGCAGACCCTTACGGCAACCTGTTCGTGCCGCTGGGTATGCTGGACAACGTCGCCAGCGAAGACGAAATCGCGGCGATGCTTGGCCATGAAATGAGCCACGTGTTGCTGCATCACCATGACCGCATGGCTGCCTTCCAGCAGCAGAAAGACATGTTCACCACCGTCGCCTCCACGGTCGCCTTGGCCACCATGGCTGCCGATACGGGCGTCGACCGCAGCTCCGGGACGATGAAACTGTTCAGTAAAGACCCGGCCGGCACGCAAAAGACCATCGGTAACACCGTGCTGTACACCGCACTGGCCAATACCTTTTCCGATCAGGTATGGAGCACCGCCTGGGGCCGCAGCCAGGAAGACCAGGCCGACCTGCTCGGCACCGACTTGATGATCCGCGCCGGTTACGCCCCGCGTGCCGCCACCCATAGTCTGGAGCGCCTCAACGACTTCCAGGGCAAGCAGAAACCCTTGCTCACGGGCTTCCTCACGGCGCGCAAGAATGCCATGCAGGATTCGCTGCAGCAGTTCAATCTCAACCAGTTCACCAAAGAGCTGGACGTGCTGGTCAAGGACGGCTTGACCACCGGCATCAACGCAACCACGCAATACTTCAACCGCTCGCACATGTCGGCGATGGACCGTGACACCGAGCTGCGCCAGTACTTGCAACGCGAATATCGCCAGGAACGCCGCGCTCGGGTCAACCCACAAAGCTGGTCGAAGATGAAGACTACGCCGCAAGTGGCGAAGGCCTTACAGGGTTATAAAGACGCGTACTTCGCCATCGATGCCCTGGAGAAAAACAAAGTGCCGGATGCTGAAGGGTTTATCCGCAAGGCCCTGGCATCACCGGTCAAGGACCAGCCGAGCATTCGGCGCACGGCCTATACCGTGCGCCTGGCCCAGGGCAAAAACAGCGAAGCGGTGAAAGAGTTGCAGGCGATCAAGGACTGGTCCCTGGCCGGCCCCTCCACCTATGACTTGATGATCAGCTACCACCTCAAGCGGGGTGATGGGCAATCGGCCCTGGCGATGATCGACAAGGCTGAACGCAATCTGGGCTCGGAGGAGCTGTTCATCACCGAAAAGCTGTTGGCCAACCAGCAACTGCAGAATGTGCAGCAGGTGCAAACGGTGTTGCGCAAGTGCGAGCAGTACCCGACACGCAAGGAAAACTGCAAGAAGCTCGCACCGGCCAAGGCCTAGGCGGCAACATTCGCACCTGGCATAAAAAAACCCCGAACCAGTCGGGGTTTTTTATTGCCTGGCATCAGGCACGACGCTCGATCAATTAGAAAACGTTGATCGGGTAGTCGGCGAACAGACGGATTTCGTTACCGCCTACGTTGTAGTTGCTGGCGTTGTTGGAAACGCGCAGCCACGAGGCGCGAGCACGCAGGCTCAGGTCTTTGGCTGGGCCGCTCTGTACGACGTACTTGAACTGGTTCCAGATTTCACGCTCGGTGCCATCGCCACGGCCGGTGCCGTCGTCGATGTTGGTGCCACGCACGTAGGCAATGTTGTAGGTCAGGCCCGGTACGCCGAAGGTGGCGAAATCGATGCCGTAACCTGCTTGCCAGGAACGCTCGTCCTTGCCGTTGAAGTCAGACCAGTAGGAGTTGGCCAGCAAGATGGTATTGCCGCCGTCGCCGATGCCGCCAGCGTTGCGGTAGCCGCCGTACAGGTAGCCAGTGTCGCCGGTGCTGCGCTGGTGAGCGAGGGTGAAGCTGTGCGCACCAACGGCCCAGGTCGCGCCCAGGCTCCAGATCTTGTTGTCGCGCGCGTCCGCATCACCTTGGTTTTCCAGGGCGAAACTGCGATCAAGCTTGGTTTTGTAGCCGTTGAAGTCAAACGTCAGCGATTGCTTCTCTGGCAGGGCCAGCACGTAGTTGACGTTGACGTATTGCTTTTTCAGCACGTCTTGCATGTCGGAGGCATACAGGGCAGCCGACAGGCTTTCGGTGAATTTGTAGCTACCGCCGATGTAGTTGATGCTCTTCAAGCGGCCGCTGTCGCTGCCCTCGGCGCTCTTGCGAGCTTCCTTGGTGAAGTGACCGGCGTCCAGTTGCAGGCCGGCGATCTCTTTGGAAACAATCGAGGTGCCCTCATAGGTTTCCGAGAGCAAGCGCGAGTTATCGTACTGCAGGACCGGTACGGCCGGCATTTGCTGACCGTATTTGATCACGGTGTTGGAGATACGCGCCTTCACGGCCGCGCCGCCTTTGGCCAGGTCGTTGGCGGCTTCACCGCTGTCACCTTGCTTGAAGAAGTCGATACCGCCAGCGCCGCTGCGGCCTTTACCACCGTCCAGGCGGATAGCGTATTGGCCAATCACGTCCACACCCACACCCACGGTGCCTTGGGTGAAGCCGGACTCGAACTTGCCGATGAAGCCTTGGCCCCATTCAGCTTTGTCCTGCTTGCCGTTTTTGTAGTCACGGCTGATGTAGGCGTTACGTGCGGCGATGTTCAGGTGGCTATCTTCAACAAACCCCTTGGATTGCTCCTGGTCGTTTGCCATTGCTGTCGATGCGCTCAAAATCCCCAGAGCGATCAGACTCATCCGTTGCTTCAACATATTCTTATATTCCTTATTACGGGTTGAGTACGCGCTGTGACACCAGGCTCCATGTTGCTATTTCTGGTGTCGACCTTTGCCGCAAAAAGAAAGCCCGCGGACGACTGAACTGCCGCGGGCCTTTTTTTATTGGAGTAAGTCATGGCGGTGAGCCACAGGCGTTGGGCGCAATCCTATGCGGGCGTTGAACTATGTGTCAATTTCGTGAATCGTCTGTATTTAGGCGATATTCGTCTAAGGGGCGAGCTAAAGCACTACGCTGAAAACGATTGAATGACCTACGGCACCGATAAAAAACACATCAAGTAACAAATCCGCCAGCGACACGACAGGGAATAGATAACACGCGCAAATGCAAAGCATTAACATTCGCGCAAATTTCCTGCCCAACTTGTTGGATACACCCCCATGCCCACCCCTTGCCTGACGCCCATCGCCCTTGGGCTCTCCATGCTGCTGTCTGCCGGTTTTGCCTGCGCGACTACCGTATTGCCCGAGACCTCGATCAACGCCGAAGCTGACGAAGACGACCCACGCGTCAAAGAGACCAACACCGCCACGCGCACCGCGACCTCCGTACGCTATGTGCCCCAGGCGATCGACTCGGTAAAAACCGACAATCTGCGGTCCTACGGCACCAACGACCTAGGCCAGGCGTTAAGCGGTATTCCCAACGTCAGCAGCGGCGCCGACACACGCTTCGACAGCCTGCGCATACGCGGTTTCGACGCCAGCAATGACTTCTATCTGGACGGCATTCGCGACGACAGCCAGTACGTGCGCGACCTGCACAACATCGAGCGTATCGAAGTGCTCAAGGGCCCGGCCGCCGTGCTGTACGGGCGAGGTGGCCAGGGCGGTATCGTCAACCGCGTAAGCAAATTGCCCACGCCGGGTCATAAGTCGAGTATCGAAGCCCAAGGTGGCAGCAACGATTTGCGCAGCCTGTATGCCGACCTGAGCGCCGACCCGAGCGACACCATCAGCCTGCGTCTGAACATGGGCAACCAGGACAACAACAGCTTTCGCGATGGCGTCAGCGGCAACCGCCAGTTGTTTGCGCCGTCGATGAGCTGGCAGCTCACGCCCGACCTGAACTGGCTGGTGCAATACGAATACAGCCGCTACAACCGCACGCCGGACCGTGGCATTCCCGGAGTCAACGGGCGCCCGGCGGATGTGAGCCGCAGCACCACTTATTTCGATCACGGCGACTACATCGACGATAAATCCCAGTCACTGCGCTCCAAGCTCGCCTACGAGCTCAACGCCAACTGGCAACTGCGCCACACCCTCGGTGTGTTCAAGCTCGACAGCGATTTCGACAACACCTACCAGACCGGCTACGACGCGAAAACCAACAGCGTCAGCCGCCAACACTGGCAGCAAGACCTGACCACCCGCAATGTTTTCAACAACCTTGAGCTGGAGGGTGGTTTCGACACATTTGGCCTGGAGCATCGCCTGCTCACCGGTATCGAGCTGGGCAGCCAGCGGCGCGACCCGAAGCTGTACTCGGCTCGGGATGCCAGGACGGTCCCCAGCCTGGACCTCAACCAACCCAATCGCCGCCTGAGCCACACAGGGAGCATGCGACTGTCGAGTTACAACCACACTGAAGTCGAAAGCAGCGCGCTGTACGTGCAGGATCAACTGCGCCTGAACGACCAGTGGCAACTTTTGGGCGGGCTGCGTTATGACCGCTTTGAAGTGGACACCACCAGCAAGGTGCTCAACACCCAGGAGAACGTGAAGAGCCACAGCACCAGCCCGCGCGTCGGCCTGGTGTGGACGCCGCTGGAGCATCATTCGTTCTATGCCTCGTGGAGCAAGACCTTCTCGCCAGCGGGCGGCGGCCTGATCGGTATCACGCCGAACGCCGCCGGGAACGTCAACGACCTTAGCCCGGAGCTGACCAAGCAGAAGGAAATCGGCGTGAAGAGCGACTGGTTCGACGACCGCCTGAGCACCACGCTCGCCGTGTACGAGCTGGAACTCTACAACCGCCGCACCAGCGACCCGCTGGACCGCACCATTACCCTGCTCACCGGCGAGCAACGCTCACGCGGCGTGGAGCTGACGGCCACCGGCAAGATCATCGACAACTGGTACGTACGCGGCGGTGTAGGCCTGCAGGACGCCAAGGTGGAGAAGGACAACAACGGCTTTGAAGGCAAACGTATCAGCGACGTGGCCAAGCGCAATGCCAGCGTGTTCATCACCTGGAAACCGGAAATGGGCTGGTACGCCGAAACCGGTTTGACCCTGGTGGGTGATCGCTACGCCGACAACCTCAACACCGTGGTACTGCCGGGATACGGGCGCTGGGACGCACTGGCCGGGTTCCGTCAGAAAGAGTGGGACGTGAGGGCGGCGCTGAACAATATTGCCGACAAAAATTACTACGCCTCGGCGACCAGTGCGGCGCAGATTCAACCAGGGGAGCCGCGTAGCCTGGTGGTCACCGGTACCTACAGTTTCTAATATTTCATCTGGCACACTGACTGCAGTGTGCCTTCACTTACTCATCAACTCGCATAACGCCTGCACTTCATCCTCCGTGAACAACCCCACCGGGTAGCGTTCTCTCATCACCCTGCGCAAGTCAGGCACCTGCCTGACCTGGCGCGAGCGGTTTGCCTTCAACCACAGCGCCAACGCATGGATCGCATCGCCGTTGACTCGCAAGGGGTGAAACGTGCGCATGTTCATCAGGTCGATATCGGCATTCATTTCAGCGCTCTCTCCTGCTGCGTGAGCGGCTAACTTACTCAAGGTTTGTGACAGAACTGCGCAGTCATCGCACAGATTCACTGTGCCGACAGCGATACAAGAGCTATGCCAATGTGCCGTCCGCCTTGGCATTCAGATACAAAAAAGCCCGCGACCTGGCTGGGTCGCGGGCTTGGCTGGAACACTGCGGTTGCGCAGCGCACACGCGCCCTCAAAGCACCGTTACAACTGCACTCAATTTCTGTGCGGTGCGGGCTGCTGTTGGGTCAGGCAATGAATATTGCCTCCCCCCAGTAACAGTTCGCGACCCGGCACCATCACCACTTCATGCTGCGGGAACAGGCTCTGCAGGATTTGTTTGGCCTGGTGGTCCAGCGGGTCATCGAAACTCGGCGCGATGATGCCGCCGTTGACGATCAGGAAGTTGACGTAGGACCCGGCCAACCGCACGCTCGGGTTACGTTCCTGGCTGCCGTCCACCGGGTCGACACCGGCGCATTCTTCCTCGGTGGCATACAGCGGTCCCGGGATCGGCATTTTATGCACGATGAACGCGCGCCCCTTGGCGTCGGTGCTGTTTTGCAGCACATCCATGGCTGCGTGGCAGCGCGAGTAGTTCGGATCTTGCGGGTCATCGGTCCAGGCCAGCAACACTTCGCCCGGGCGCACATAGCAGCAGAAGTTATCCACATGGCCATCGGTTTCGTCGTTGAACAGGCCATCCGGCAACCAGATGATCTTATCCACCGCGAGGTGATCAGCCAGTACAGCTTCAATGGCGGCACGATCCAGGTGCGGGTTGCGATTGCGGTTCAACAGGCACTCTTCGGTGGTGATCAGGGTGCCTTCGCCATCCACATGGATCGAACCCCCTTCAAGCACGAAGCCTTGGGTGCGATAGCGCGGCGCGCGCTCGATCTCGAGGATCTTGCCGCCTACCTGGGAGTCACGGTTCCACGGTGCATACAGGCCGCCGTCAAAACCACCCCAGGCATTGAAATCCCAATTCACGCCCCGCACTTCGCCGCTGTCGTTGATCACGAACGTGGGGCCCGTATCGCGGACCCAGGCATCGTCGGAAGACATTTCCACCAAGCGAATATTGGGTACATCCAGGCGCGCACGGGCGTTCTCGTACTGGCCGGCGGAAACCGCAACGGTCACGGGCTCGAAGCGGGCGATGGCCTTGGCCACAGCCACGTGGGCGGCCTGCGCAGGCTTGCCGCCCAGACGCCAGTTGTCGGGGCGCTCGGGCCAGATCATCCAGGTTTGGGTCTGTGGCGCCCATTCGGCAGGCATATGGAAGCCATCGGCGCGAGGTGTACTGTGCAGGGTGGTCATGGCGTTCAAAACTCCGAATGGGGTGAAGACCGACTTGATATGGATAAAAATCGGCTTTGGAAGCGCTTAACGATTATAGATCCCGAATATTACACAAAATAGCCGATAACAATCGATCTATCACAGCTGCTCATCCAGTACTTTCGACAACATGTCGACAAAGAAGTCCACGCTTTGCCGGGTGGTCACCATCGGCGGTTTGATCTTGAGAATATTCAGGTAGTCGCCGGTAGGCTGCATGAAAATCCCCAATTCCCGAAGACGATCACATAACAGCGCCGTCTCTTGCGTCGCTGGTTCCAGGGTGTGTCGGTCACGCACCAGTTCCAGGCCCAGATAGAAGCCCGAACCGTGTACCGCTCCGACTAGAGGATGGCGGTCGATCAGCGCTTGCAGCCGAGCCTTGAAATGCCCGCCAACCACCTGGGCGTTTTCCCAGAGTTTCTCTTCTTCCATCACGTCCAGCACCGCCATGCCGATTTGACAACTGACCGGGCTGCCCCCCGATGACGAGAAGAAATACCCTTCGGCCTCCAGCGCCTCGGCAATTTCTCGACGGGTGATCACCGCCCCCAAAGGCTGGCCGTTGCCCATGCCTTTGGCCATGGTGATGATGTCGGGCACCACACCCTGCTCTTCAAAGCCCCAGAAGAAGTGGCCCATGCGGCCGTAACCTACCTGCACCTCATCGGCGATGCACACGCCCCCCTGGGCACGGACCAAGCCATACACCTGCTGTAAATAACCCGGCGGTAGAGAGATGCCCCCGGCATTGCCGTATACCGGTTCACAGATAAATCCGGCCAATTGGCGCTGGCTTGCGGCAATTTTCGCCAGGTTGTGTTCCACGCTTCGCACGTAGTCCGGTGCGCTGTCCGGCCCGCGGAATTCGCCGCGGTAGGTATTGGGTGCTGTCACCGGGTGCACCCAGTCCGGGCGGCTGCTCAATGCCTGGGGGTTATCGGCAATTGATGTGGACACGGCGTCTGCCGCCACAGACCAGCCGTGGTACGCCTCCAGCACGCTGAGCATGTCGCGTCCACCGCTGTAGGCCCAGGCCAGGCGAATCGCCAGGTCATTGGCTTCGGTGCCGCTGTTGACCAGGAACACGCGGTCCATGCCCTTGGGCGCCAGCGCCAGCAACCGTTCGGAAAACTCGGCAATCGCAGCATAGTGAAACCGCGAGTTGGTGTTGAGCAGCGACCACTGCCGCGCTGCCACCGCGGCCATGCGCGGGTGACCATGGCCCAGCACGGCTACGTTGTTGAGCATGTCCAGGTAGGATCGGCCCTGCATGTCGATCAGGTGGTTGCGCCAGCCCCGCTCGATACGTGGCGGGTCCACGTAGTAATGCTTCTGGGAGCGGGCGAAGCTGGCATCACGCCGGGCCAGCAGAGCCTGCGGGTCCAGTTCCGGCTCGGCATCGCAGGCCAGCCCCAACAGCGCCGCCGGTGACGGGCACAACGCCTGCCAGGCCGAGGCTCGGGAGGGCGTACAGAACAGTGGCGGTTCAAGGTCGGCGCTGCATAACTGCACAGTCAACGGCGCGTGAACCTCCCCCATTACTTGCCCTTTCACCACCAACGCTCCAGGCGTGAGTGACGTTTTTAAGCCCCACACACGCAGGCTCAGCCTAGGGTCGTGCAAGCACAGCAAGCCATCGGCGCCTTCACGCAGCGTGCCTGCAAAGGGGGCTTGCAGCACGCTGCCGTGGGGCAGGTGCAGTTCGACATGGAGGGGCAAGGTCTGCGGCTCTACCGCGCTGTCGGCACAGGTACGCGACAAGCGGTATTGCCCATACCGGCTGGCCGCCAGCCCATGTACTGCCGCTGCTTCAGCCAGCAACCGCCGATCTATTCCCGGGGTTTCCCAATTACCGGCCTCCCAATGCGGGCTGAGTACGCCCAGGTCGATCAGCGCGAACTCGCGGCCCACCAGGCCCGGCAACAAGGGTGCAAAGTCATGGCTGGCAACCGGTGGCAACGTCTCGCCAACGCCAGTGAGAATCGCCGCTTGCATCAGCGCAAACGGCACCGCCGTCGCAACATGGAAAATTTCCCACTCGTGCTCAGCGTTTTTCTTTAAATACGTGTTATCCGGGTCCAGGCGTTGCTGCTGTTCACTGCTGAGCACCAGCACCGCCGCGCGTGCGACGATCAGCGGCCACAACACCTCCAACTCTTCGCGCTGTAACGGCATCACCGCGTGACAGGCCTGGATTGCCGGCAGAATCGCAAACGGGTCACCGTGAGCGTGGTGCAACAGGGACGCGCAGGTTACCGACAGGTCAGCAATCCGCCAGGTGTGCACCAAATCGCCGAAATCAATCACGCCGTGGATACGCCAGCGCCGCTGGGCATCACGCTGGCACACCACATTGTCATCGGTGATGTCCAGGTGCACCGCTTGCCACGGCAGGCGTGGTGCCAACGGTTGGACATACGCCTCGACCTGCGTGGCTACGCGCTCCAATACGGCGCGTTGCGGCAGGTCAGGCAAGGTTGCCAGCAGATGAGTGATCAACGCCTGCGCATGGCGCGGATCCCACTGCAGGGTACGCGCAAGGCCCGGATGTTCGAAACCTTGCAGCGCGAGGCTCATCTGCGCGCACAGCTCACCGAAGCCTGCGATCACATCGCGGCCCAGGTGCGGTAAATGCGTAAGGGGCTGGCCGTCGATGTACTCCAGTAGCCGCAGGTGCAGGGTGTGCCCGTCGACGCTTACCGTCAGCAGCTCATTACCATCCAACGCTTGAATCACCTTGGGCACGCGCAGATGGTCATGTGCTTGCAGACTATTGAGGGCCGCGTGTTGGGCCTCGAGTTCAACGGCGGCGTAGTCACCGCGGCAGATTTTGAGAACAAAACGGCCCTGGGCGTTGTCAATCTTGTAGTTGAGGTCTTGTTGACTGCCCAACGCTTGCAGCACACCGCTCATCCCATAATGCCGCTCGAGCAGGCTTGCCGCCTGGTCGGGGCTTACTTGTGGGCAAGGTAAACTGGCGCGGTGGGTCAATGTGGCTAACGACATTGTGACGACCTTTGTTTTTTCAGACGTCTATATCGCCATTGTTCCGGGTCACAAGGCAACCCCCAGTAAACGCCGGACTTGCACCACCCGGCCCACACAACTCAAGCTATGCTTCATTCGCTTAATGTCCATCTAAGGAAAGGGCCCTCCGATATGCGCATTCTCGTTACTGGCGGCGCTGGCTTTATCGGCTCAGCCCTGATCCGCTATTTGATTCAAGATACCGAACATGAAGTGCTCAATCTGGACAAGCTCACCTATGCCGGCAACCTTGAATCGCTGACCAGCATCGCGTCCAACAGCCGCTATGAGTTTGTCCAGGCCGATATCATCGACCAGGCCGCCGTCAGCGCCGTACTCGCACGCTTTGAACCTGATGCGATCATGCACTTGGCGGCCGAATCCCACGTTGACCGCTCCATTGACGGTCCGTCGGATTTTATCCAGACCAACATCGTTGGCACCTACAGCCTGCTGGAAGCCACACGGGCTTACTGGCAGAAGCTGGCAGAACCGGCCAAAAGCGCGTTCCGCTTCCACCACATTTCCACTGACGAAGTGTATGGCGACCTGCACGGCGTAGACGATCTCTTCACCGAAACCACGCCTTACGCGCCCAGCTCTCCCTACTCCGCGAGCAAGGCGGCATCCGACCACCTGGTACGCGCCTGGCAGCGTACATACGGCCTGCCGATACTGCTGACCAATTGCTCGAACAACTACGGGCCATTCCACTTCCCCGAAAAATTGATCCCGCTGGTTATTCTCAACGCCTTGGCGGGCAAGCCACTGCCTGTCTACGGCGACGGTTTGCAGGTACGTGACTGGCTGTTCGTCGAGGATCATGCCCGTGCACTGCTCAAAGTGGTCACCACTGGGGTGGTGGGCGAGACCTACAACATCGGTGGTCATAACGAGCAGAAGAACATCGACGTGGTACGTGGCATTTGCGGCCTGCTGGAAGAGCTGGCGCCGCAGCGCCCCGCCGGCGTGGAAAAATTCACTGACCTGATCACCTTCGTCAAGGATCGCCCTGGCCACGACCAGCGCTACGCCATCGACGCCAGCAAGATCGAACGCGAACTGGGCTGGGTCCCGGAAGAAACCTTTGAGACAGGACTGCGCAAAACCGTGCAGTGGTACCTCGATAACCTGGAATGGTGCCGCAGGGTCCAGGACGGTAGTTATCAGGGCGAACGATTGGGCAACACCGACTTGAAGGATCTAATCGCATGATGAAGGGCATCGTATTGGCTGGCGGTTCCGGCACCCGCTTGCACCCCATTACTCTGGGAGTGTCCAAACAGCTGTTGCCGGTGTACGACAAACCCATGATCTACTACCCGATATCCGTGCTGATGCTTGCCGGGATCAAGGACATCCTGGTGATCTCCACGCCGGTAGACTTGCCACAGTACCGAAACCTGCTGGGAGATGGCAGCCAGTTTGGCGTGCATTTCACCTATGCCGAACAGCCGTCTCCAGACGGGTTGGCTCAAGCATTTATCATTGGCGAAGAGTTCATCGGTGATGACGCCGTGTGCCTGATTCTGGGGGACAACATCTTCCACGGCCAACATTTCAGTGATCAATTACGCACTGCAGCCGAGCGTTCATCGGGCGCTACGGTATTCGGCTACTGGGTAAAAGACCCGGAGCGCTTCGGTGTGATTGATTTCGATAAAGAGGGCCGCGCCCTGTCCATCGAAGAAAAACCGGCGAAGCCCAAGTCACCCTATGCCGTCACCGGCCTGTATTTCTACGATAACGACGTGATCAAGATCGCCAAGGCCGTCAAGCCTTCGCCGCGCGGCGAGTTGGAAATCACCGACGTCAACAACGCCTATCTTCAGCGCGGCGACCTGCATGTAGAACGCTTCGGTCGCGGTTTTGCCTGGCTCGACACCGGCACCCATGACAGCCTGCTGGAGGCCTCGACTTACGTGCAGACCATCGAGCACCGCCAGGGCTTGAAAGTGGCTTGCCTGGAAGAGATCGCCTACGAAAACGGCTGGATCGACCGCGACTATCTGCTGGAACGCGCCAAATACTTCGGCAAGACCGGCTATGGCCAGTACCTGTATTCCCTCGCCGGAGAGACCCAGTGAACGTAGTTGAAACCACACTACCCGGCGTGCTGATCCTTGAGCCAAAGGTATTCGGTGATGAGCGCGGTTTCTTCTACGAAAGCTTCAACGCCCGCGCTTTTGAAGCAGCTACCGGGCTCAAGCGTGATTTTGTGCAGGACAACCACTCGCGCTCGCAAAAAGGCGTACTGCGGGGCTTGCACTATCAGCTTGAGCACACTCAAGGCAAGCTGGTGCGTGTCACTCACGGCGAAGTGCTGGATGTAGCCGTCGACATCCGTCGCAGCTCCCCAAACTTCGGACACTGGGTAGGTGTACGCCTGTCGGCACAGAACCATCGTCAATTGTGGGTGCCGGAAGGTTTTGCGCATGGTTTCGTGGTGTTGAGCGACCACGCAGAGTTCCTGTACAAAACCACCGATTACTACCAGCCAAGCGCCGAGCGCAGCATTCTCTGGAATGACCCGACGCTGGCTATCGACTGGGAGCTGGTCGAGCCGCCGCAATTGTCTGCCAAAGATCAGGTCGGAAAACTGCTGATGGAAGCCGACCTGTTCCCATGAAAATATTAATCACCGGCCAACACGGCCAAGTCTCCCTGGAGCTGCAACAGCGGCTCCAGGGTCTTGGCGAACTCGTCATCCTGGGCCGCGACCAGCTTGACCTGGCCGACGCTGACCTCATCCGCCAACAGGTACGCGCCCACCGCCCTGGCCTGATCATCAACGCGGCAGCTCACACGGCCGTGGATCTGGCCGAGAGCGAACCGGACGCTGCGTTCGCCATCAATGCCATCGCCCCCGGCATCCTCGCCGAGGAAGCCAAGGCCCTGAGTATCCCGCTGATTCACTACTCGACCGACTACGTGTTCGACGGCAGCAAACCTGCCCCGTACACCGAAAGCGACACGCCGAACCCATTGGGTGTCTACGGCCAGAGCAAGCTGGCGGGTGAGCAGGCGATTGCGGCAACAGGTGGCGAGTACCTGATCTTGCGTACCAGCTGGGTCTATTCGGGCCATGGCAAGAATTTCCTGCTGACCATGCAGCGCCTGCTGCAGGAAAAAGCGCAGATGCGCATCGTCGCCGACCAGATCGGTGCGCCGACCTGGGCCGGGACCATCGCCAACAGCACCCGCGCGCTGATTGAGCAGTGGCAGGCCGGTAAGGCCGGAGACTGGGGGGTTTACCACCTCACCGCACAAGGTGAGACCTCGTGGTTCGGCTTTGCCCAAGCCATTGGCGAGCAATTGCGGATCGAAGGCAAAGCCTGCGCCGAACTGGAGCCGATCCCTTCCAGTGCCTACCCCACCCCCGCCAAGCGCCCGCTGAACTCGCGCCTGGATTGCTCGCGTCTGCAACAGCAATGGCACGTCAGCCAGCCCCATTGGCAAGATGCATTGCACGAGTGTCTTGCCAAGCAGCACTAGGCATAATGCGCCTGTACCCACAGGCGCACACTCCCCATGACTCCACCCCTTCCGCGAAGACCCCGCTGGCGCAGCCTCGCCCTGCTGGCATTGTGCTTGGCACCGCTGTTATGGCCACTGGAGCATTTGGCCGAGCGCTACTACCGCAGCGAATTGGCCGGGCAAAACCGCCAGACTCTCGACCTGTATGTCGCCAACCTGTTGGGCACCTTGCATCGCTACGAAGTATTGCCGCAAATCCTCGGCGATTTGCCGGCCCTGCGCATCGCCCTGGACGCACCTCACGTCAGTACCAACCTGGCCAATGCCAACCTGTTGCTCAAGGATGTCGCCGCCCAGGCGGGTGTGGAAGTGATGTACCTGATGGACACCACTGGCAAGACCCTTGCCGCTTCCAACTGGGACAAACAAGACAGCTTCGTCGGGCGCAATTTCTCCTTTCGCCCCTATTTCAGCGAAGCCATGGCCGGGCGCCTGGGTCGGTTTTTCGGCCTGGGCACCACCTCAGCCAAGCGCGGCTACTTCTTCGCCGCCGCGGTGCGTGACGGTGACACCATCATCGGCGTGCTGGTGGTCAAGGTCGACCTTGATCACACCGAAAGCCTGTGGGGCAATACCCCGGAACAACTGCTGGTCACCGACCACAACGGCGTGGTGATCCTCACCTCGCGCCCGCAATGGCGATTCCGCGCCACGCGGCCACTGACCGCCGAAGAGCGCCAGGCCATCATCGCCATACAGCCCTACCCCACCCGTGACCCGCAGCCGCTGAGCCTGAGCAGCAGCGCCTGGCTGCGCCAATCCACGGCCATCGCCGAAACCGGCTGGAATGTGGAAATCCTGGCGCCACGCTCGCTGATCAACCGTCCGGTGCGCACGGTTGTCGCCGTGGGCGGTGCCACGTTGTTGGTGCTGATGCTGTTGCTGGGATTGCTGATGCAGCGCCGTCGGCACTACCTGGAACGCATCGCTTTCGAAGCCAAGGCCCGCCGTGAGCTGGAAATGCGCGTGGCCGAGCGTACCAGCGACCTGGAGGGCCTGAACCGGCGCCTGAAACAGGAAGTGCTGGAACGCGAACACGCCCAGCAGGAACTGGTGCGCGCCCAGGACGACCTGGTCCAGGCCGGTAAACTCTCGGCCCTGGGCACCATGTCGGCGAGTATCAGCCATGAGCTGAACCAACCGCTGGCGGCGATTCGCAGCTATGCAGAAAACGCCGAAATCCTCCTCGACCATGAGCGCACCAGCGATGCCCGCGGCAACCTCAAACTGATCAGCGAGCTGACCGGGCGCATGGCCTCGATCATCGCCCATTTGCGTGCATTCGCTCGCCGTGATCGTCACGCACCGGAGAGCGTAGCCTTGCAACCGGCCCTGGACGACGCCCTGGCGTTGCTGGCCAAGCGGCGGCGCTCAATGGAAGTGGAATTGATCCGCGACCTGCCGGAAGCAACCCTATGGGTGCAGGCCGGCGAAACCCGTCTGCGCCAGGTACTGGGTAACTTGCTGGCCAACGCCCTGGACGCCCTCACTGAAAAAGGCCCGCCGCGCAAGCTCTGGCTGAGTGCCGAAACCACGCCCCAGGGCGTCAACCTGTACATTCGCGACAACGGCCCAGGTTTTTGCATGGAAGCCCTGGGCCGCGCCAGCGAGCCGTTCTACACCACCAAGACGCGCACCCAGGGCCTGGGCTTGGGCCTGGCAATCTGCGACACCCTGATGCGCGCCTTTGGTGGCGAACTGCTGTTCGCCAACCACAAGGAAGGCGGCGCGCTGTTAACCTTGAAATTGCGTGCCGGCTCGCCGGGCGTCAGTCTGCAACCGTCCGAGGACCGCAGTGTATGAGCATCGACAACCAGATTCAGGTGGTGTTGATCGACGACGATCCACACCTGCGTCAAGCCCTGTGCCAAACCCTGGACCTGGCCGGACTCAAAGTCCTGCCCCTGGGCGAAGCCACCGGCCTCACCGCACGCCTGTCCCGCGACTGGCCTGGCGTGGTGGTCAGCGACATCCGTATGCCCGGCATGGACGGCCTGGAGCTGCTGGCCGAACTGCATGGCCAGGACCCGGACCTGCCGGTGCTGCTGATCACCGGCCACGGCGACGTACCGTTGGCGGTGCAGGCGATGCGTGCCGGCGCGTATGACTTCCTCGAAAAACCCTTCGCCAGCGACGCACTGCTCGACAGCGTGCGCCGCGCCCTGGCCTTGCGTCGCCTGGTGCTGGACAACCGCAGCCTGCGCCTGGCCCTCAGCGATCGTCAGCAACTGAGCACGCGCCTGGTGGGGCACTCCCCGCAAATGTTGCGCCTGCGCGAGCAGATTGGCGCCTTGGCCGCGACCAAGGCCGATGTGCTGATCCTGGGCGAAACCGGTGCTGGCAAAGAAGTCGTCGCCCGCGCCCTGCATGATCTTTCAAGCCGCCGCAGTGGCCCATTTGTGGCGATCAACGCCGGGGCGCTGGCCGAATCGGTGGTAGAAAGCGAACTGTTCGGCCATGAGCCGGGGGCGTTCACCGGCGCGCAGAAACGCCGCATCGGCAAGTTCGAGTTCGCCAATGGCGGCACGCTGTTTCTCGATGAAATCGAAAGCATGAGCCTGGATGTGCAGGTCAAGTTGCTGCGCCTGTTGCAGGAGCGCGTGGTGGAGCGCTTGGGCGGCAATCAGCTGATTCCGCTGGATATCCGCATTATCGCCGCCACCAAGGAAGACCTGCGCCAAGCCGCTGACCAGGGCCGTTTCCGTGCCGACTTGTATTACCGCCTCAACGTCGCACCGCTACGCATCCCGCCTCTGCGCGAGCGCGGTGAAGATGCATTGATGCTGTTCCAGCACTTCGCCGACGAGGCCAGCAGCCGCCACGGCCTGCCCCTGCATGAGCTGCAACCGGGCCAACGCGCGCTGTTATTGCGCCATAGCTGGCCGGGCAATGTGCGGGAACTGCAAAACGCCGCTGAGCGTTTCGCTCTGGGCCTGGAGTTGGCGCTCGATAGCGCCCAGGACAATCCCGCCGCCGGCGTGCTGACGTCCACGCCCGGCGGCTTGAGCGAGCAAGTCGAGCAGTTCGAAAAAAGCTTGATCGCCGCCGAACTCACCCGCCCTCACAGCTCCGTGCGCAGCCTCGCCGAAGCGTTGGGTGTGCCGCGCAAGACCTTGCACGACAAGTTGCGCAAACACGGTCTGAACTTCGCCGACAGCACCAGCCACAGCGCCGACGACGAATGAACCCGCCTACCACCAAGAGACCGCTATGAGCCGCGACAGCCGTTACCTGGAAGCCGTCCTTCACCACGACATTCCCCTCACCCGGGAGATGGGTCTGAAGGTGCTCGACTGGCGACACGACCAACTTCAGCTGCACCTGCCCTTGCAAGCCAATATCAACCACAAAAGCACCATGTTCGGTGGCAGCCTCTACTGTGGCGCCGTACTGGCAGGCTGGGGTTGGCTGCACCTGAAGCTGCGCGAAGCGGGGATAGAAGACGGTCATATCGTGATTCAGGAAGGGCAGATCAGCTATCCGCTGCCGGTGACGCAGGATGCAACGGCGATTTGCGCGGCGCCGGAAGAAAAAGTGTGGAAGCGTTTCTTGGCGACGTACAAGCGTTATGGACGGGCGCGGTTGGCGCTGGAGACATGGATTGTGAATGAAGGCAGTGAGGAGCGTGCAGTGGCCTTTACCGGCCAGTACGTCCTGCACCGCTAGCAGCCATTACATAAAATAAAAGTGGGAGCTGGCTTGCCTGCGATAGCGGTGGATCAGCCAATACCTGTATGACTGACACTCCGTCATCGCGGGCAAGCGATGCTCCCACATTTTGCTCTGCAGTGATCTTAAGATCTGGCCAGGGTCAACAGGCGCTCACGCCATGCGGCCTTGGCTGGCAGCGCCAGAAAGAACGGGTTCAATAGCGATTCCCGCGCCGGGTAGCTGAACGGCTGACCATTCAACTCCAACACTTCACCTCCCGCGCCTTCCAGTACGCCCTGTGCCGCAGCGGTATCCCACTGTGAGGTCGGTGCCAGGCGCGGATAGCAGTCAGCACTGCCTTCGGCCAGCAGGCAAAACTTCAACGAGCTGCCGATATTCGCCAGCTTCAGCGCGCCCAAACCTTCGCTCAAGCCATCCAGCAGGCGTTCCTGCTCAGGGCTGGTATGCCGACGACTGGCGACCACAGTAAAGGCTTCGCCCACGGCCGGGGTCTGGCGTACCTGGATCTGCTTGGGTGCGGCCTTCACATCTGAACGCCATGCCCCAAGGCCCGCGCCACCGAAGTAGCAACGGCCAGTGGTCGGCATCGACACTACGCCGAACACCACGCGGCCCTGTTCGATCAAGGCAATATTGACAGTGAATTCTTCGCTGCCGGAAATGAATTCCTTGGTGCCATCCAATGGGTCCACCAGCCACCAGCGCTGCCACTGGGCACGCACGCTCAGATCGATATCGGCGTCTTCTTCGGAGAGTACCGGAATACTCGGATCGAGCGCGGTCAGGCCCGCGAGAATCAGATGGTGAGCGGCCAGATCGGCAGCCGTCACCGGCGAATCATCCGCTTTGGAGGTCACGGCTACATTGGCGCGCCAGTAGGGCAGGATAGCTTCGCCGGCCTGGCGGGCCAGCTCAATCACGGGGGCGATAAACGGGTGGCCTAAAAACAGTTCGCTCATGCGTTGAACGCTCCACGCTGGGTCAACAGATCGCGTACCAGGTACAGCGCGGCAAGCGCTCGGCCCTCGCTGAATTGCTCGTTTTGCGCAAGCGCAGAAAGCTCCCGCAGGTTGACCCTGTCCACGCGCATCGGCTCAGGCTCATCGCCCTCCAGGCGCTCTTCGTAAAGGTCGGTGGCCAGTACTACCTGAATTTTCTGGCTCATATAGCCCGGCGATAACGACAGCTCGGTGATGTGCTCCAACTGCCGTGCGCCATAGCCAGCTTCTTCCTTGAGCTCGCGGTCCGCCGCCGCCAGCACGTCCTCGCCGGGCTCGATCAAACCTTTGGGCAAGGACAATTCATATTCGTCAGTGCCACCGCAGTATTCTTCGACCAGCAATGCATGATCCTCGTCGATCATCGCCACAATCATCACCGCGCCGTAGCCCGCGCCGCGCCCCACCAGGCGCTCGTAGGTCCGTTCAACGCCATTGGAAAAGCGCAACTGCACTTCCTCCACGCGGAACAAACGGCTACTGGCGACTATTTCGCGGGCGAGGACGGTGGGTTTCTGGCGCATAAGCGGCTCCTTGGCGTGATCGGGTTACTATACCGTGGCTTTTCCGATTGTCTGTGTCGGATATCTTTACTTACATGAGAACGCACCATGCCCTCTTTGCCCTGGCACGCCATCGACACCGTCCTGCTGGACATGGACGGCACCCTGCTCGACCTGCATTACGACAACCATTTCTGGATGGAACACCTGCCCCACCGATACGCCGAACTGCACGGCGTGAGCCGGGCCATGGCCGAAATGGAGTTGCAGCCGTTGTTTGAGCGTAACGCCGGACAGTTGCAATGGTATTGCCTGGATTTCTGGAGCACTGAACTGGCGATCCCGGTGCGCGAACTCAAGTTGGAAACCGCCCACCTGATCGCCCTGCGCCCGGATGCCGATACTTTTCTGAAGGCGATCAAACAGGCCGGCAAGCGCGTGATCATGATCACCAACGCTCATCGTGATTCGCTGTCATTGAAGTTGGAACGCATTGAACTGGCGCCGTATTTCGAGCGATTGATCAGCTCCCATGACTACGGTTTTCCCAAGGAAAACCCACAGTTCTGGGAAGCGTTGCAAGCCGATATCCACTTTGACCCGGCCCGTAGTCTGTTTATCGATGACACCTTGCCGATCCTGCGCAGTGCCCGGGATTTCGGCGTGGGGCATTTGCTGGCAGTCAAAGAGCCTGATAGCAAGAAAGGCCCGAAGGACACCGCAGAGTTTGCGGCAGTAGAGGATTACCGCGATCTCATTGTCGGGCTCTGAACCCATGTGGGAGGGGGCTTGCTCCCGATGGCGGTGTATCAGCCAAGTATCAGGTGCTGAACCACCGCCATCGGGAGCAAGCCCCCTCCCACATTTTGTCCTGCGTATTACTCAGGGATACGCAGTGTCTGGCCTGGATAGATTTTGTCCGGGTGCGACAGCAGCGGCTTGTTAGCCTGGAAAATCTTGTCGTACTTATTCGCGTCGCCATAAACCGTTTTAGAGATTGCGCTGAGAGTGTCACCGCTTTTCACAACAACAAAGCGTGAAGCCACGACTACTGGACCAGTTACAGTGATCTGGTCGTCTACGCTTGCCACGCCAGCAATGTTACCCAGCGCCAAAAGGATCTTTTCTTTCTCTTCCTGGCTCGCCACTTCACCAGTCACAGTGACCTTGTCGCCATCCACCGTAGTCTGCACGTTTGGATTACCCAGGCCCACCTTGCTCACATGCTCCTTCAGCTGCTCACTCGCATTCGCATTACCCGGCGTCAACAGGTCGACAATCTTTTCGCCGGCTTCTTTGATAAAGCTAAAAATACTCATGGTGCGCTCTCCTTGGGATTTAATTTCCAGATGCCCAAGACTAGACCAGTCCAGCAGACTTGGGTTCCAAACCGGCTAAAGACTCAAAAGTATCCAGATCCGCCGTCCCTGGAATAAGCCCCCGGCGAAATGGGCGGGAACCTTGATCGACGCCATCTATCAATACATCAATACTGGCAATTAGACGCGACCCTTTGTCGCGCCTAGTCTGAACACTGATCAATCCGTCGGTGGTACTGCCCCATGAACGCCAAGCGCCCAACCTGCGCGGCGCCCGCCCTTGAAACGCCCGCGCCCGCCGCCAGCCAGAGCTACCAATACTGCAATCTTGAACACACTGAAGTCGGCAGCACTGCGTTGGCCGAAGAGGTGGCGTTGGCCATTGCCTATAACGATATCAGTCAGGCTGTCATGTTGGTCACACCGACTGATCTTGAGGATTTTATCGTCGGCTTCAGCCTCGGCAGCGGCATTATTGCCGACGTTAGCGATATTTATGATCTCAAAATCAGCGGCGCGGGCTCCGCTCAGTATGCTCAGGTACAGATTTCCAGCCGGGCCTTCTGGAACCTCAAGCAGCAGCGCCGCCAATTGGCGGGCACCAGCGGCTGCGGCCTGTGCGGTGTAGAAGCGGTTGAACAGGCCCTGCCCGACCTTCAAGTGCTGCCCGGCGCGCCCTTGCCGCCAGCGCAATGGCTCGACGGCCTGCGCCAGCGCATCAGTGCGTTCCAACCGTTGGGCCAGTACAGCGGTGCAGTGCACGCAGCGGTGTTTATGAACGATCAAGGCGAATTGCTGTTGGGCCGTGAAGACATCGGCCGGCATAACGCCTTGGATAAATTGATCGGCGCGTTGATCCGCCAAAAGATTCAGACCGACGGCGGCCTGGCGATTGTTACCAGCCGCTGCAGCCTTGAATTGATCCAGAAAGTCTTGCGTGCAGGCATCCAAACCCTGGTCAGCCTGTCGTCGCCCACCGGCCTGGCCTTGCAATGGGCGCGCCGGCATAACCTCAATCTCATCCACCTGCCGCAGAAAAGCGCGCCACGGGTGTACAGCCCAGCGATGGAGCACCAGCCATGAGCCTTCACCACCAAGCCGACCAAACCCCGACTCCGCGCTACAAGCCTTATAAAGGCCCGGCCGGCGGCTGGGGCGCCCTGATCAGCGTGGCGCAAGCCTGGCTGACCAGCGATAACGCGCTTAAAAACCTGCGCATGATGCTCAAGACCAACCAGAACGGCGGCTTCGACTGCCCGGGCTGCGCCTGGGGCGACTCGCCGGAAAGCGGCATGGTCAAGTTCTGTGAAAACGGCGCCAAGGCGGTCAACTGGGAAGCCACCAAGCGCCGCGTCGATGCAGCCTTCTTCGCCAAGCACAGCGTCACGGCATTGCTGGAGCAAAGCGACTATTGGCTGGAATACCAGGGCCGCCTGACCGAGCCGATGCGCTATGACGCACAAACCGACCGCTACACCCCCATCAGCTGGGATGCGGCATTTGACCTGGTCGGCAAGCACCTCAACGCCTTGCCCAGCCCGAACATGGCCGAGTTCTACACCTCGGGTCGCGCCAGCAACGAAGCCGCCTACCTGTATCAGTTGTTTGTGCGCGCCTACGGCACCAACAATTTCCCGGACTGCTCGAACATGTGCCACGAAGCCAGCGGCGTAGCCCTGGCGCAGAGTGTGGGCGTGGGCAAAGGCACCGTGACCTTTGACGACTTCGAACATGCCGACGCTATTTTCGTCTGGGGCCAGAACCCCGGCACTAACCACCCGCGCATGCTTGAACCGTTGCGCGAAGCGGTGAAGCGCGGCGCCCAGGTGGTGTGCATCAACCCCCTGAAAGAGCGCGGCCTGGAGCGCTTCCAGCACCCGCAACATCCGCTCGAAATGCTCACTAACGGCGACAAGCCGACCAACACTGCCTACTTCCGCCCGGCCCTGGGCGGCGACATGGCGATCCTGCGCGGCATGGCCAAGTTCCTGCTGCTGTGGGAACGCCAAGCGCTGGCCGAAGGCAAGGAAGCGGTATTCGACCATGACTTTCTCAATGAACACACCGCCAACGTACTGGAGTATCTGGGCCAGATCGACGACACCTCATGGGAAGAAATCGTCGAGCAATCCGGCCTGACCCTGGTCGAGATCGAGCAAGCGGCGCGCATGTACGCCAAAGGCAAGAACGTGATCATGTGCTGGGCAATGGGGATTACCCAGCACCGTCACTCGGTGCCGACCATCCAGGAAATCGCCAACCTGATGCTACTGCGTGGCAATATCGGCCGCCCTGGTGCCGGCCTGTGCCCCGTGCGCGGTCACAGCAACGTGCAGGGCGATCGAACCATGGGCATCAACGAGCGCCCACCGGTGGCGTTCCTTGACGCGCTGGAGCGTCGTTTCCAGTTTCAGGTGCCGCGAGACAATGGTCACAACGTGGTGGAAGCGATTCACGCCATGCTCGAAGGCCGCTCCAAGGTGTTTATCGGCCTGGGCGGCAACTTCGCCCAAGCCACGCCTGACAGCCCGCGTACCTTCGAAGCCCTGCGCAATTGCGACCTCACCGTGCAAATCAGCACCAAGCTCAACCGCAGCCACCTGATGCACGGTAAAGACGCACTGATCCTGCCGTGCCTGGGCCGTACTGATATCGACATCCAGGCCGACGGCCCGCAAGCGGTGACGGTGGAAGATTCGTTCAGCATGGTCCATGGCTCCAATGGCCAACTGCAACCGCTGTCGGCGCTGATGAAATCCGAGCCCGCGATCCTCGCCGGAATTGCCGCCGCCACCCTGGGCAGCACACCGGTGGACTGGAACTGGTTGGTAGCCGACTACGGGCGCATCCGCGACCTGATCGCCGACACCATCCCAGGCTTCAAGGATTTCAACGAACGCATCAAGCACCCAGGTGGTTTTTACCTTGGCAACTCGGCCGGTGCACGTCGCTGGAACACGCCGTCGGGCCGCGCCAATTTCCGCCCTAACATCCTGCCCAAAGACCTGATCCACGAACGCACCCACGCCACGGGCCGGGTACCAGACCTGATCATGCAGTCGATGCGCTCCCACGATCAGTACAACACCACTATTTACGGCCTGGACGACCGTTACCGTGGCGTCAAGGGCCAGCGTGACGTGCTGTTCGTCAACGAAGCCGACATCATCCGCCTGGGCTTCAAGCCAGGGCAGAAGGCCGACATTGTGTCGCTGTGGGAGGACGGCCGTGAGCGCCGGGTGAAGGGCTTTACCTTACTGGCGTTTGATATACCGGCCGGACAGGCGGCAGCGTACTACCCGGAAGTGAACCCACTGGTGCCGTTGGAAAGCACCGGCGACGGCAGCCATACGCCAACGTCGAAGTTCGTCGCGATTCGTCTGGAGGCGGCGAGTGATACTGGGTTGATCATGGCGCGCTCGGCCTGACCCGGGATCTTTGTTGTTTGAACGACCGCTTTCGAGGCCCGCACAATCTCTACATATTCTACGGGCACAAAAAAGGCCGCTTTTGCATAAAAGCGGCCGTTCCGAAGTAACTAAAGACCTGTAAAAACAACTTAAGTTCCCCATAGAAAACAGCAACTTAGCAAATTGTATACAACCTCTGCCGCCGGTCGGATTTCGATTGTCAGCGGCTCGATACAACCTCAGGATCGCGCCGTCATCCCCTTGAGGTTTCCCTGAATGAAGTTTTCCTCGATTCTCTTGTTGTCCCTTGGCCTGGTCAGTGGCGCAGCCATGGCCGGTGGCACCACCGAAGCCGGTGTAGGCGGCGCATTGGGCGGGGTTCTAGGTTCTGTTGTCGGCCAGCAGCTGGGCGGCAATACCGGTTCGACCATCGGCGCGGCCCTGGGCGGCGCGGGTGGTAGTGCGGTCGGCGCCGACAAGCGCAGCCGTGGCGAAGCCGCCATTGGCGGCGCACTGGGCGCAGCTGGCGGCAACGTCGTGGGCCGCAGTGTCGGCGGCAGTACCGGCGCACTGATCGGCTCGGCGGCCGGCGGTGGCGCGGGCGGTGCACTGGGCAACTACATGGGTAACGAAAGTGACCGCGACGACCGCCGTTATCGCGACCGCGACCGTGACGACCGTCGCTACTACCGCGATGGCCATCCAGGCCGTGGTCATGCCTATGGGCATCGCAAGAACAAGCACCACTACCGTCATCGGTAAGCTCTGAAGAGCACCTCAGTACTAATGTGGGAGGAGCAAGCCCCCTCCCACATGGGGTGCCGCAAGGTCAGACCACCAGTCGCTGCAACGCCTCGCGCAACATCCCCGGTATCGGCACAGGCTGGTTCGAGGCCCGATCCACAAACACATGCACAAAGCGCCCCGCCGCACAGGCTTCTTCTTCGCCTGCCTTGAACACCGCCAGCTCATACTGCACCGAACTGTTGCCCAACTTGCCCACTCGCAGGCCGATTTCAATGCGCTCGGGAAAGGCAATCGACGCAAAATAATCGCACGCCGAACTCACCACGAATCCCACCACCTCACCGTCGTGAATATCCAGCCCGCCCTGTTCGATCAGGTAGGTATTCACCGCCGTATCGAAAAAGCTGTAGTAGGTGACGTTGTTCACATGGCCGTAGGCATCGTTGTCGTGCCAACGCGTGGTGATCGGCTGGAAGTAGCGGTAATCGGCGCGCAGGGGCGTTGAGTCAGGCATCGGCAAGTCTCTTCAGAGTAGGTCTAATTGAGCGCGGGCCCATTCGCGCACTTCGGCGTAGGGGTAGTCCTCCAGCGCGGCGAAACCGGGAATGCCCCGCGCCTTCAACTTGGTAAACAACGGCACGCTGATACCGCCAAGAAACCGCGTCAGCCGCTCGGCACTGGGCAGCTCGCCAGTGTGCTCATGATGCCTGTGGATAAAATCGCCGCACAGCCCCATGAAGCTTTTATCCACAAGCGGCGGCAGGCTTGGCGAAGGCGGCAGATACGCGACATGGCCGTGGCACACCGAACAATGTCCACAACGCTGGGGAGCGTTTTCATCACCAAAGTACTGCGCCAGGCGCTGCCCCAGGCAGTGCTCGGTGGCATACAGGTCGAGCATGGCGTGAATCCGCGCCACCTCCGTTACTTCATGCTGCTTGAAGCCTGTGTATAACTCGGCGCTCAACACCACCGGATCGAAATCGGTGTCGAGCAAACTGTAGACCTCGGTCATCTGTTTGCTTTCCAGCTCGATCAGGCCCTGCTCCTGGAAGTAATCCAGCGCCTTGACCACCCGGCTGCGCTCGGCATTGTGCTGTTGATACAGCGCGTCGAAATCCACCGTTGCCCAGGTTTTCGCACGCTTGCACACCTGGATGATCGCCGCGACGAACTGCTGCCGCTCGCCGGAAAAACGTGCGAGCAAAGCGTCGGGCTCGACCAGGTACTTGAAACGGTATTCGGCATAAAACGCGTAGCGCGGCGCGATCACACCCTTGAGTTCCAACTGCACCAGCAGCGTCTTGAGTGGCAGCTCGCGAATATTGCTGTGATCGGACAACGACCTGAGCAGGAACTCCCACTGCCCTTCACTGCGTGCGGCCTGCAACTCCTCGAGGACACGGCCAATGCCCTCTTGCTCCGGCGTGTCGCCGTAGACGAAATTTTCCAGCACATTGAGGCTGTCGCGATTGGCCAACACCAGGCAATCCGACGGCTGCCCGTCACGCCCTGCACGGCCGATTTCCTGGCTGTAGTTCTCGATAGACTTTGGCAGGTCGAAGTGCACCACATTGCGGATATCGCTTTTATCGATGCCCATGCCGAACGCGATCGTCGCGACAATGCAATTGGAGCGCCCACCCATGAACCGCTGCTGGATGCCCTCGCGTTTATCGTGGGGCAGCCCCGCGTGGTAAGCCTCGGCCTGAATGCCGTGGCGGTTCAGATGCTCGGCAATCTGTTCGGCGGTTTTTTGCAAAGTGACATAGACGATGCTCGGTTGGTTGGCCCGCTCCTGCATCCATTCAACCAACCTGCGGCGCTTGTGCTGACCGCTGACCGGTTCCACCAGCAGGTTGAGGTTGGGCCGATAGAAGCCGGTGGTCACCACATCCCCGGGGGCAATCGCGAACTTGGCCTGCATGTCGGCGATTACCTTGGGCGTCGCCGTGGCCGTCAGCAGCAACGCTTGTGGGATATTGAACTGGCGCTGGTAGTCCGGCAGCTTCAAGTAATCCGGGCGGAAGTTATGGCCCCATTCGGAGATACAGTGCGCTTCATCCACCACCAGCAGCGAAATCTGCACGCTGTGCAGGAAGTTACGAAAGCGCTCGTTCTTCAAACGCTCCACCGAAATCATCAGGATTTTCAACTCGCCCGAACGCGCACGGGCCATCACATCGTTGGCCTCATCACGGCTCTGGGCCGAATCGATACTGCCTGCCGAAATGCCATGGCGCTGCAGAAACCCCAATTGATCCTGCATCAACGCCAACAAGGGTGAGACCACCAACGTCAGGTGCGGCAGCAACACAGCCGACAGCTGGTAGCACAAAGATTTACCCGACCCCGTAGGGAAGATTGCTGCTGCCGAACGCCCGGCCAGAACGGCGCTGACCGTCTCTTCCTGGCCCAGGCGAAACTGTGGATAACCAAAGACCTGCTGGAGGGTGTCGTGCATAAGGCTGTCACTCCATTGACCGCTGAACGTGGCTTAAAAACGTAGCCCAGTAAGTTCGGCGAATCGAGAAAGGTCGCAAGGAAATAAGAGACAGGATGATACACAGGCAGAGGATGGCCCAGGGCCGAAGGGGAATATTGCGAAAGCTCACATTGAATTAAGATCTTCGGCGGGTTTTTGATACAGGTTACGACTTGGTTTTTATCCTGCCTTCCCCCTGATGCATTGCGCTACAATCAAAGCCTTGCTAACCAGGAGTACGCTGCAATGAGCGAACTGACGTTTGAGCAAAAACAGGATCACTATCACAAGATCCGCCGTTCCAATTATCTGGCTAGCCTGCGCCTGGAAGGGTTCGATACCCAACCGGCCGATGTCGACAAGCCCCTGCCGACCCGCGAAGCCGTCCTGGCCAAATACCGCAATACCTCACGCTGATGCTCGACAAATACGGGGTGGGCCAGGACCCGTACTGCTACCCCGGTAGCAGCGTCCTGCGCAACCGCCTCGATTTGCTCGATGAACACCGCCTGCACGAGGCAGAGCGGGAGTTATCCGAGATTGCAGTAGGCAACCTTCCGCTCTTTCCGCCGCCCTACGACCTTGATCGTCTGCAACACATCCACCGCGTCCTGTTCGGTGACATCTACGATTGGGCCGGTGAACTGCGCAGCGTCAACATCCAGAAAGGTGAGACGCTATTCTGCACCCCGGAGCGCATCCCGCCGGAAGCGGCGAAGATCATTCGGCATATGCAGGAAGCCAATTGGTATACCGGCGCGTCCCAGGCCGATCTCGTTCACCACATCGCTGAAGCTTATGGCGATCTGAATGTCATCCATCCCTTCCGTGAAGGCAATGGACGGGCTCAGCGGATCCTCTTTGAACAGATCATCGTGAATGCGGGATTTTCGGTGAATTGGTGGCTGGTGAAACACGCGGCATGGATACCCGCGAATATTGATGCGGTGGCGTGTGACTATCGAGGACTGGAGGCGATTTTTGAGCGGTGTATCAGTAAGCCTCCCAGAGCCTGATCGAACCGCGAACGACTAAACCATATGTTTATTGCTCGAGAACAACCTCACTTCTAAGGTTCAGCTCGTCGCTGCCAATTCAGCGACCGGGTTTGGTCACCCGAAAAACAGCAGAGACAAACGTGCCAGCTCCTCTGGCGTATTTCTTTGAATCTGTATTGGAACACTGTGATGACATCCAATCCGCCGCCCACCAGCGTATCCGCGCCGCCAGCGATTTAGTGGAAACCTTCTCTTGCCTGACCTTCGAACACGCCGACCTCAAAGACATTTCTCACATCATCAATGCGCTGTACCTGCTCGTTCAGGACGGCTGTGATTTGCTCGAAGCTACTCAACACGTGCAAATGCGACCAGCGGCCGACCAACCAACACAAAGCGATCCGCTACACAGCTAAACGTGTGGGAGCTGGCTTGCCTGCGATGGCGGCGTATCGGGCTATATTTTTTAAACCTGACGCACCGCCATCGCGGGCAAGCCCGGCTCCCACTTTTTGCCAGTTCAGCCTGCCAAATCGGTATCAAGCCGTAAACCCAGGAAACCACTGTAAGAAACCACCAAATGGCGCGACGTCCGCTTCCCAAACTGCTTCAAACAATCGCTCGCCCTCTACGGAAATACCTTTCGCCTGAGCGAAACTAGCGCCCTCTCCAAGCTCTGTCGGCATAAATTTGTGAACATCGAAAGGACTCAATATGTCGGTCACTATGGCATCACTTTCACGGTGATTCGCCTTACGATTTTACCAACCCACCGACACGTGCTGGCAAAGCTGTGTTTATTAGAAGCTGGCTCCAGCGCAAACGAGGTGCGTCATCGACTAGTCGATCTCTACGAAAAAATGCTTGCCCGTGATTTGCCTTGCAAGATGACTGTTGCTATCTCCAAACCGCTGACCCGGCAACGAGCTGACTTGCTCAACGTTCGCGGGGAAATCGTTGCAGGACTCATCGGCGGCGCAGTATCAGCTCCAATGAGCCTGGTATCGCCTCCAATTGGGCTCGCTGCCGGAGCAGCTGTTAGCCTGACGATTAAAGGCATTATTCGCAGCTATCACGCCGGTGACGTTGTTATCGGCGTCGACGCACAGGTCAACGGCGGAATTGGTCCTCAGCGATCATTGTCGGCAATGGTTCGGCAGTTCCAAGGTGGCTAGTGCGGTGAATGAACACATGCAGTGGATCAATCTGCTTCTCTTCCTAGTACTGGCCGCCGTTATTGATAAGACAATAAAGTTGCCCGTACTCAGAAAATGGCTTGGGCTCTGTCTATTGATAACAGGCCCAACAGTTCTGCTGTATGCCACTTCTTGGACCATAGGGGCACAGCTTGAAAGCCTGCCGATAGTCGCCTTCGTGACAGGCATCGGGTTGCTGAGCACCCCGAATATCTATCGCAGAGTAAAAACCACTCACCCTTTGTTGATTGCCCCAATCTTGAACCTTGCGCCTGACTTCCCTGACGACCCGATCATGCTTCACCTTCTGCAAGTCCTGCACGAAGGTATCGGCCTGCCCAAGCACAAGGCGATCACCCTCGACACATCGGTCAATCATGATCTTGGCTGTAGCAGTACCGAAGCCAAGCAATTAATGAGGGTACTGAAGCAAGAATTTGGCCTGAGATCAGGCGACTACAAAAACAGCCGCTACTTCAAACACCGCAGCCTTGACGCACATTTGCGATATGTAGAAAGAGGCAGTGAGGAAAAGCTCCCACTTACCATCGACATGCTCTATCAGGCTGTCAAAGCCAAGCACTGGGATACCCAGACACTCGAAGCGAAGAGGTGCCATGAGCCATGAACCTCTACCTGCAATTAGTGTGCTTTATCGGGCTATACCTTTTGCTGCACTACCAAATAACCGACTGCTCATTAAGAAAGCGTTTCGCCGTTACCTTCATCATAACGGGACTGGTTCTATTGTTCTGGCTGCCCTACGTCGCCATCATTCTGAACATTCAACTCCTTCCCCTGGCACTGTTCTTGATAGGCTTGGCTCTCTTTATCACTCGAAACAAATACCGCCTGAAGCGTAACAGGCCCCCTCACCCACTCCTACGTGCCCCCACCATGAACCTGGCCCCCCACTTCCCCGAAGACCCCGTCATGCAGCAGCTCCTGCAATTGCTGCATGAAGAAATCGGTCTGCCGCAACACAAGACCATTAGCCTGCAAACCTCGCTCAACTTCGACCTTGCTTGCGATGGCGTTGAGGCCAAGCAATTCATGGAGGCGCTGGAACAGGATTTTGGGGTCGACCTAAGCGACTACGACGCTTATCGTTACTTTCAGCCGCCGATGTTCGACGTATTCTTGAAGCGGCGCGCCAAAGGCCGTGGCGACAAAATACCGCTGACCATCGGTATGCTCTACCTGGCGATCAAGACCCAAAGGTGGGACACGCAGACCTTGGAAAACCTGAGCTGATCCCAAGAGCACTGAGATCCAAATGTGGGAGGGGGCTTGCCCCCGATTGCGGTGGGTCAGCTATAGATAAGCTGACTGATTCACCGCCATCGGGAGCAAGCCCCCTCCCACATTGGTTCTGCGTTAATCTGGCGAGCGGTATGCATAACAAGGACCTTACATGGACGTACTAATGGGCCTGCTGGCCGCCCTGCTCTGGGGTGGCACGGACTTTCTCGTGGGCCTCAATGCCCGCGCCGTTGGCGTTAAACGCGCGGTGTATTTTGGCCAAGCCCTTGGCTTTCTGATCATGACTCTGCTGCTGGTCATTTTCCCGGCCTTCCTGTTCAAATCCCTCGATGCGCCGTTGAGCGTCTGGCTCCTGGGCATCGCAGCGGCCCTGCTGACCGTCTCTGGAGCCCTCGCGCTGTCCAAGGCTTTCGCCCTGGGCAAAGCCGCCATCGTCGCGCCATTGGTCACTTCTTATGGTGTAGTAACCACCCTGTTGTCCTGGGCCAGCGGTGAACATATCAGCCTGGTCCAACTCGGCTGCATCGCGCTGTGCGTACTCGGAGTGATCCTCTCCAGCATCCACAAGGACAACGGTACGCCCCACAACAACCCGCGCCTGTCCATCGCCTACGCCATGCTCGCAGCAACGCTGTACGGCACCAGTTTCTGGTTGCAAGGGCGCTACACGCTGCCGGCGCTGGGGCCGATAACGATGTTGTGGCTGGGTTACCTGGTGGGCCTGTGCGTGCTGGTGGTGATGGTGCTTAAGATCAAGGACGGCCTGAAGATCCCACCACTGAAAAATTGCGCGACGTTGACCGGTGCGAGCCTGATGAACCTCGGCGGGTTCTCGGCGTTTTCGTGGGGGGCGATGGCCGGCTCGGTTTCGGTGGTGACCGTGATCAGTACGCTGTCAGGCGGTATCGCGGCGATCCTGGGGTTTGTGTTTTTCAAGGAGCGCTTGTCGGCAGTACAGGTGCTCGGGGTTGTGCTGGTGCTGGTCGGCGCGGTGCTGCTGCACATCGCCCACTAACCCTGCGCGCACAAAAAAGCCGCCTGCAAAAGGCGGCTTTTTCACAACAGCTGAGTCTTACAACTTAGGACCCGCAGCCTTGATCGCATCGCTCACTTCAAACTTCTTGAAGTTCTCGATAAACAGACCAGCCAGCGCCTTCGCGGCTTCGTCGTAGGCAGCTTTGTCAGCCCAGGTGTTACGTGGGTTCAACAGGCCGGTTTCAACGCCCGGTACGGCCAATGGCACGTCGAGGTTGATGGTGTCCAGGTGTTCAGTTTGCGCACCGATCAACGCGCCGCTCTGGATCGCTGCAATCACGCCGCGAGTAGTCGGGATGTTGAAGCGCTTGCCAACGCCGTAGCCGCCACCGGTCCAGCCGGTGTTGACCAGGTAGACCTTGGAGCCGAAACCACGGATGCGCTTGATCAGAAGCTCTGCGTATTCGCCAGCCGGGCGTGGGAAGAACGGCGCGCCGAAGCAGGTGGAGAAAGTCGACTTGATGCCGCTGCCCGAACCCATTTCAGTCGAGCCCACCAACGCGGTGTAGCCGGACAGGAAGTGGTAGGCCGCTTGTTCTTCGCTGAGGATCGACACTGGCGGCAGTACGCCGGTCAGGTCGCAGGTCAGGAAGATCACTGCGTTTGGCTCGCCGCCCAGGTTCTTCTCGGAACGCTTGGCAACGTGCTCCAGCGGGTAGGCGGCACGGCTGTTCTGGGTCAGGCTGACATCAGCGTAGTCGGCGTGCTTGGCCTCGTCGATCACGACGTTTTCCAGCACGGCGCCGTGCTTGATGGCTTTCCAGATAACCGGCTCGTTCTTCTCCGACAGGTCGATGCACTTGGCATAGCAACCGCCTTCGATGTTGAACACTACGCCTTCGCCCCAGCCGTGTTCGTCGTCACCGATCAGGTAACGGCTTTCGTCGGCGGACAGGGTGGTCTTGCCGGTGCCGGACAGGCCGAAGAACAGGGTCACGTCGCCTGCTTCGCCAATGTTGGCGGCGCAGTGCATCGGCAGTACGTCGGCGGCCGGCAGCAGGAAGTTCTGCACCGAGAACATGGCTTTTTTCATTTCACCGGCGTAACGCATACCGGCGATCAGCACTTTTTTCTGTGCGAAGTTGAGGATCACGCAACCGTCGGAGTTGGTGCCGTCGCGCTCTGGCACGCACTCGAAGTTGGCCACGTTGAGCACTTGCCACTCTTCACGACCGGCCGGGTTGTACTGGGCCGGGTTGATGAACAGGCAACGACCGAACAGGTTCTGCCAGGCAGTCTGGGTGGTCATTTTCACGGCCAGGTAGTGGTCTTCTGCAGCCCCTACGTGAACATGGGAAACGAAATGCTCTTGCGCGTTGTTGAACGCCTCGACGCGAGCCCACAGGGCATCGAACTTGTCGGCTGGGAACTTGCGGTTGATCGGGCCCCAGGCAATGGCGTCCTGGGTGGAAGGCTCTTCAACGATAAAACGGTCGACCGGCGAACGACCGGTGCGGTGACCGGTTTCGACAACCAGCGCACCAGTATCGGCAAGCACGCCTTCACCGCGCTGCAGGGCTTCTTTGACCAGATCGTCAACACTCAGATCGGTGTATACGGCGTTATTGGCTTGCGTCATGAGGTTCCCCGTCGGCCTATGGCCGAGTGCTCCAAACGTTTTGTAGTAGAAAGTTGCGCACTACTACCGCGAAAAAAGTGGGCCGGATTATGCCAGAAAAGCCCAAAAAGAGTAGGGCCCTCCCGTCAGAACACCTCTAATCCGGCGTTTGTCAGGTGATTTACCTGTGCTTAAACGTTTTAGTGGCGGGTGTCGGAAGGGGTGTCGATGCCCGCTCCGGCGAACAATTGGGCTACATCAGCGGCATCGAACAGGTAGCGCTGGTTGCAGAACTGGCAATCAATCTCGATATGGCCGCCGTGTTCCACCACCAGATTTTGCGCATCTTCCAGGCCCAGGCTGACCAAGGCGTTGCCTGAACGCTCGCGCGAACAGCTGCAATGAAAGTGCAAGGCTTGCGAGTCAAACAACCGCACAGCCTCTTCATGGTAAAGGCGGTGCAGGATGGTTTCGTTGTCCAGGCCCAGCAGTTCTTCGGCCTTCAACGTATCAGCCAAGGCGATGATATGCCGCCAGCTTTCGGCACGATCATCCTCATCCTTGATGCGGTCGGCCGGCAATTGTTGCACCAGCAAACCACGGGCACGTTTGCCGTCGGCGTTAAGCCAGAACTTGGTGCCCACCTGCTGGGACATTACGAAGTAGTTGGTGAAGCACTCCGACAGGGTTTGGCCATCGAGGTCGACAATGCCCTGGTAGCGTTGGCCTTCGGTCGGGTCGACGGTGAGTGCCAGGACGCCATTGGGCATCAGGTCGGCCAGGGTGGCGTCCGCGGCGATCTGGTCGGCTTCATAACGGGCCAGGCCACGGATTTCGCGCTCGCTGGAGCACTCGATCATCAACATGGGCACCGGCCCTTCGGAACGGGCCTGCAAGATCAGCAACCCGTCGAACTTCATGGTGCCAACCAGCAGCGCCGCGGCGGCCATCAGCTCGCCGAGCAATTGCGCGACCGGCTCCGGATAGGCGTGCTTGGCAAGGACTTCGGCATAGCTGAGCTCCAACGACACCATCTCGCCGCGGGCATCGCTCTCATCGAAGATGAAGCGTTGGGTGAAGTCGGTATCCGGTAGATCAGTCATAGGTCTGGGTATCTGAAGTGATGACAAAATGATTACAAGGTTTATAAAATTAAACGCTTTAGCACCATCTTGGTGCGACTTCTCCTGAATTCAAGGAGCTGAATAGAGCGATGAGGGACAGTTTATGAACAATCCGGGTTTGTTCCAAGCCAACTGGAACCTCCGGCGATGGGCTCTTTGCAATCTACTCGCTATCGGACTGCTGTGTTTTTGGCTGTGGCCCACGGGCCAGATGCTGTGTGTGATTTTCGACGAGTGGCTGTTTCATCTACTCAATGGCCCGCTGGCAACCAATTCGACCTGGCTGCATGTGTGGGCCGTGGCCAGCCTGCGGCCGTTTGATGCAGTGGTCGGCGTTATTTTGCTGACGCTGCTGATCCGCGGCGACTGGGTGTTCAAGGCCGTGCAGGTGCGCCAGGCGTTTTTTGGTTTTCTCGGCATTCTGCTGCTGTTGCTGTTTATTCGCATGTTGTTCTCCAAACTCGCGGCGCATATGGGCTGGCAGCACAGCAGCCCATCCATGGTGATCAGCGGCGCGATTCAGATGAGTGATTTTTTCCCGGGACTGGAGAAAACCTGGGAGTTGAAGGACCGTTCCAGCCAGAGCTTCCCGGGCGACCATGCCTCGGTGCTGTTGATCTGGGGGATGTTCATGACCGTATTTGCCAAGCGCATCGGCCAGGTGCTGGTGATCTGGGGCCTGGCGCTGCTGTTCATGATGCCGCGCCTGGTTGCGGGCGCGCACTGGGGTCAGGACGATTACATAGGTGGCGTATTGCTGGCGCTGTTGGCGCTGGGGTGGGGGTATTACACGCCGTTTGCGGCGAAGGTGTCGGGGTTCCTGTTGCGGGTAACCGCGCCGGTGTTCGGGTTGCTTGGAAAACTGCCGGTGATCGGGCGATTGAGCGTCATACGCACCGCTCCTTAAATACGCGGGTTAAATGTGGGAGGGGGCTTGCTCCCTCCCACATTTTGATCTGCTGCCGGCAGGAGATTCGTAATCAATCGTCGTTGCCGCTGCCGCGGAACTTGAATAGATCGCGGCGCTGCTTCTTGCTTGGCTTGCCATCGGTGGTCATTCCAGTCGCTCCCGCCTTGCGCATGGCCGCTGCGTTTTCGCGCTTGGCGATACTCGCTTCGGTCTCGGTGTACAGCGCCTGCGCTTCGGGTGCCCCACGGCGCACGACAGATAGCGCCTGCACCACGACGGTCTTTTCATCAAACCCTGTACGAATCTGAAACTCATCGCCGATACGTGGCTCTTTGCCCGGCTTGCAGCGCTCGCCGCGATGATGAACCTTCCCGCTTTCGATTGCGGCCTTGGCCAAGGCACGGGTTTTGTAGAACCGCGCGGCCCACAACCACTTGTCCAGTCGGACCTTTTCTTCCTCTTCCTGTTTTTGACCCACTTGAATTCCTCGCTCTGAAAAATGTCGCAACCTTACCGTTGAAACCCTTCGACGCATAAACCCCAAGGCTCACCTAAGATACGCCAGGTAGCACCCTGTTTTCGCGAGGATACGCTGTGACCGACTTCCCCCTTTCACTCACCTCGCCCAACCAGCGGTGCGTGGGTTGCCAGCAAAGCGAGCCTCTGGGGTTCGACTTTGCGTTCGCCTACCAGCCTATCGTAGACCTGCGTGACCACTCGATATTCGCCAACGAAGCCTTGGTGCGCGGAACCCAGGGAGAAGGCGCACTCTCGGTGCTGGCCCAGGTCAACGAAACCAATCGCTACCGCTTCGACCAGCGCTGCCGAACCAAGGCCATTGCCGGTGCCGCAGCGCTGGGCATGCAGACTCACCTTTCCATCAATTTCATGCCCAATGCCGTATACCGTCCGGAACTGTGTATTCGCAGCACCCTGGAGGCCGCCCGGGCGCACAATTTCCCGCTGGACCGGCTGATTTTCGAGACCCTGGAAAGCGAGCATGTAGATAACTATCGCCATTTGACGAATATTCTGCGTGAATATCGCGAATTCGGCTTCAAGACCGCCATCGACGACTTCGGTGCGGGCTATTCGGGGCTGAACCTGCTGGCCGATTTCCAACCCGACCTGATCAAACTCGACATGGCGTTGATTCGCGATGTCGATCAAGACCGTGTCCGTCAGGTGATCGTCCAGGGGATTGTCACAATCTGTGAGCAGTTGGGAGTTACTGTCATCGCCGAAGGCATCGAAAGTGCTGGCGAGCGGGATTTCCTCTCCGACTGTGGAATATTTCTGATGCAGGGTTTTTGGTTCGCCAAACCTGCATTCAATGCCCTGGCCAAGGTTTCTCCTCAAGCCTGGGCAAATTGACCGGTACCCATATTGAAGACATTTGACCATTTGACCGTTGTGGGTCTGCGTGAATGGGTGGCACTTCCCGACCTGGGAGTGGCGGGCCTGCGCGCGAAGATCGACACCGGTGCCAGCACCTCAAGCCTGCATGCCACCGATATCGAGCCGTTTGAGCGCGACGGTGAAAAGTGGGTGCGCTTTACCGCGCACCTGGGCAGCGTGGTGCAACTGCGTCACCGTCGCTGCGAAGCGCCCCTGGTGACGATGAAAACCATCAAGAGCTCCAACGGCCATGCGCAGGTGCGCTACGTGATCAGCACCACCCTGGCGCTGGGTGACCGGGTATGGCGGGTGGAATTCACCCTCGCCTGTCGCAAAGCCATGCGTTATCGCCTGTTACTGGGCTCCAAGGCGTTGATTGACGGCCAGTTGGTCGTCAATCCAGGCGTCAAGTACGTTCAAGACAAGCCGGTGTTCCCGGTCTCCACTATTTCTGCCCCAGGTGCTGCATGAAGATTGCTGTGCTGTCGCGAAACCCGCGTCTGTATTCCACCCGCCGCCTGGTCGAGGCCGGCACTGAACGTGGCCATGAAATGGTGGTGATCGACACGTTGCGTGCCTACATGAACATTGCCAGCCACAAGCCGCAGATCCACTACCGGGGCAAACCCCTGGAAGGCTTTGATGCGGTGATCCCGCGTATCGGCGCTTCGGTGACGTTTTATGGCTGCGCGGTGTTGCGTCAGTTTGAAATGATGGGGGTGTTTCCTCTCAACGAGTCCGTGGCCATTGCCCGCTCGCGGGACAAACTGCGTTCGCTGCAGTTGCTGTCACGCCGGGGTATCGGCTTGCCGGTCACCGGCTTTGCCCACTCCCCGGATGACATCCCTGACCTGATCGAGATGGTCAATGGTGCACCGCTGGTGATCAAGGTACTGGAAGGCACCCAAGGCATCGGTGTGGTGCTGTGTGAAACGGCGACGGCAGCTGAATCGGTGATCGAGGCGTTCATGGGCCTCAAGCAGAACATCATGGTGCAGGAGTACATCAAGGAAGCCGGCGGCGCGGATATTCGCTGCTTCGTGGTGGGCGACAAAGTGATCGCGGCGATGAAGCGCCAAGCCAAGCCCGGTGAGTTCCGCTCCAATCTGCACCGTGGCGGCAGCGCCAGCCTGATCAAGATCACACCGGAAGAACGCATGACCGCACTGCGGGCAGCCAAGGTGATGGGCTTGAGCGTGGCAGGCGTGGATATCCTGCGCTCCAATCATGGGCCGCTGGTGATGGAAGTGAACTCATCGCCGGGCCTGGAAGGGATCGAGACCACCACCGGCAAGGACGTGGCGGGGATCATCATTCAGCACTTGGAGAAGAATGGTGGGCCGAATATGACTCGGACCAAGGGCAAAGGCTAAAAGCCTATTTTAATCCCGACATGAAACCAATGTGGGAGGGGGCTTGCTCCCGATAGCGGTGTCACAGTCACTGAACTTCTTGACTGAAAGACCGCCATCGGGAGCAAGCCCCCTCCCACATTTTTGATATTTGTTGTTTGTCAGACCGCATCTCTAGGCAGCATCAGCCCAAGCGGCAAGCGCACCCGCGCCTCCAACCCGCCTTCTTCCCGGTTACGCAACTCGACATTGCCGCCATGCATCGAGGCGATTCGTCGCACGATCGCCAACCCCAACCCGGTGCCCTTGCCACCTCGGGCTCGGTCGCCACGGGTGAACGGGTTGAAGATACCCTCAAGCTCGGCAGGGTCGATCCCCGTGCCACGGTCCATCACGCTCAGCACCACGTAAGGCGCGGCACTGTCACCGGAGACATACGCCGCCACCTCCACATCGGAACCGGCATGATGCAAGGCGTTGCCGATCAGGTTGTTCAGCAGGCGCTTCATCGAGACCCGGCGCAATGCAAACGGCTGGATCGGCTCCAGGCGCATGCGCACCTGCTCACCGTTCTGGTTATAGGGCGCAACCACCTCACGCACGAGGTCCGTGAGGTCCACCTCCTCAACCACTTCATCACGCCCGTCGCGGATGAAGGCCAGGAACTGGTCCAGGATAGCGTCCATGTCCTCGATATCGCGCACCATGTCATCGGTGAGGTCGGTATGGTCCCCCATCAGCTCCAGGGACAGGCGCAATCGCGTCAACGGTGTGCGCAAGTCATGGGACACACCTGCCAGCATCAGCTCGCGCTCGCGCCCGGCCTGCTCGACGTCTTCCGCCATCTGGTTGAACGCGCCGTACACCTCGGTCATCTCACTGGGCGTGTCGCTGACCGGCAGGCGCACACTGCGCCCCTGGCCCAATTGGCGAGCGGCAAATACCAGGCGCTTGAGTGGTTGGTTGAGCTGACGGACGAAGATCCACGCGGAGGCCGTTGAAAGCAAGCCGATGGCCAGGAACCAGCCCAGCACGTTCCAGATTTTCTGCCCGCGCAGCGGGTGCGGATAAAGCGGCACCTTGATCCAGGCATCGCCCAGGCTAGGTGCCCGCACCCATAACGCCGGTGAAACATGCATGCGCAGCCTCACCTCGGTGTCGGCGCCCAGTTCGGCCTGCATCTGGCGCTGATAGATCTCGCTGTAAGGCCAATGCTGCTCGCCTTCAGGCACGCCGGCCCCATCAACCCGAGTCAAGGTCGACGCCTTGGCCACCTTTTCTCGGTTCTCAGGGTCTACGGCCCAATAGCCCCGCAACGTCAGGGCCACACCGTGGCTGTACTGCCGATCCACCAGCACGTCTTCGTTCATCAACAGATAAACCAGCGTGAGCGCCTTGGAAAACAGAACGACAATAAGCACCAGCCAAAGGGTGCGAGAGAAGAAACTTTGTGGGAACCACAGCGGGGTTTTCATAGATGAAAGCTGCACACCTTGCAGGAACGAGCGGTGCTCGCAGAATTGCAGACGCCGGGCATCCCGTCGACTCTTATGGAGTCAAACGCCGGATACCCGCCCCTGCAAATCATCGGTCACTTGGTTGCGGTGCCATCCGGCACAAACACATAACCCACGCCCCACACCGTCTGGATATACCGCGGCTTGGAGGGGTCCGGCTCAATCATCCGGCGCAGTCGGGAAATCTGCACGTCGATGGAGCGCTCCAGGGCGTCCCATTCACGGCCACGGGCCAGGTTCATCAGCTTGTCACGGGTCAGCGGCTGACGGGCGTTCATCACCAGAGCCTTGAGCACCGCAAATTCGCCGGTGGTAAGCATGTGCACTTCTTCGCCACGCTTGAGCTCACGGGTGGCCAACGACAGTTCGTAGTCGCCAAAGGTGACGCTTTCGTCTTCGCTGCCCGGTGCGCCCGGCACGGCCGGTGCCTGGCGACGCAATACGGCCTTGACCCGCGCCATCAGCTCATCAGGGTTGAACGGCTTGGCCAGGTAGTCATCAGCGCCCAGTTCAAGGCCCTTGATGCGGCTCAACTCATCGCCCTTGGCGGTGAGCATGATGATTGGAATCTGGTTGTTGGCACCACGCAGGCGCTTGCAGGCGGTAAGGCCGTCTTCGCCGGGCAGCATCAGATCGAGCACGACCAGGTTGAACACTTCACGCCCCAACAGGCGGTCCATTTGCTCGGTGTTCGGCACCGCGCGGGCACGGTAGCCCTTGGAGTTGAAAAAACGCTCCAGCAGGCTGCTCAGCCCCGGATCGTCATCAACGATGAGAATTTTTTCGCCTTCAGCAGTTTGTGCGGTGCTGCTCATTGGATGCTCCTCTTATCTCGGCGCGCATTATGGCGTAGCTGCCGTTATACGCACCGTGTGCATTGTTAGCAGATTTTTCATCTACTGCCAGCGAACCCACGCCCTACAACCTCCGGCGCAGTACCCCCCAATAGCAGAACGCTGGTTATAATGCGGCGCCTCCGTGCAGGGCAACGTCAGATCGTTACCGTTTGCTGCCGGGCTTTTTATACCCGCTTGTCGTGAATTTTTCGATTTCGAGGGTCAATAGGCAGCCTCTTGACCCAGGCAGCGGCGCCAGTCGGGCCGCTCAACCAGCCTCGCCGGGCCTTGTTTTTACGGGCCGGCGCGCTGATTTTAAGAATTTCAGGTGGTTTTATGGACAGCATCAACAGCCGCATCGCCGAGGAACTCGGTGTACGCCCACAACAGGTCGAAGCGGCCGTCGCTCTACTGGATGAAGGCTCCACGGTGCCTTTCATCGCCCGTTACCGAAAAGAAGTGACCGGCAGCCTCGACGACACTCAACTGCGTCACCTGGAAGAGCGCCTGCGCTACCTGCGAGAACTCGACGAACGGCGTATCAGCATCCTCGCCAGCATCGAGGAACAGGGCAAGTTGACCCCTCAACTGGAGCGCGACATCAAACTCGCGGACACCAAGACCCGCCTCGAAGACCTTTACCTGCCATACAAACAGAAACGTCGTACAAAGGGCCAGATCGCCCTGGAAGCCGGCCTGGGCGACTTGGCCGATGGCCTGTTCAACGACCCATCGTTGACGCCGGAAACCGAAGCCGCTCGCTTCATCGACGCGGAAAAAGGCGTCGCCGACGTCAAGGCTGCCCTCGAAGGCGCCAAGTACATCCTGATGGAGCGCTTCGCCGAAAACGCCAGCCTCCTGGAAAAACTGCGTACCTACTTGAAGCAGGAAGCCATCCTCAGCGCCCGCGTCATCGCCGGCAAAGAGGAGGAAGGCGCCAAATTCCGCGACTACTTCGAACACGACGAGCCGCTCAAAAGCATGCCGTCCCACCGCGCCCTGGCGATTTTCCGCGGCCGCAACGAAGGCATTCTCAGCTCCGCGCTGAAAGTCGGTGACGAACTGCCAGGCACCATGCACCCGTGCGAAGGCATGATCGGTCAACAATTCGGCATCCAGAACCAGAATCGCCCTGCGGACAAGTGGCTCGGTGAAGTCGTGCGCTGGACCTGGAAGGTCAAGCTCTACACCCACCTGGAAACCGACCTGCTGGGCGAGTTGCGCGACGGCGCCGAAACCGAAGCGATCAACGTGTTCGCCCACAACCTGCACGACCTGCTGCTGGCCGCACCGGCCGGCCCGCGTGCCACCCTGGGCCTCGACCCGGGCCTGCGCACCGGTTGCAAGGTCGCTGTGGTCGATGCCACCGGCAAGCTGCTGGACCACGCCACCGTGTACCCGCACGTTCCGCACAACAAGTGGGACCAGACCCTGGCGATCCTTGCCGCCCTGTGCGCCAAGCACGCGGTAGACCTGATCGCCATCGGCAACGGCACTGCCAGCCGCGAAACCGATAAGCTGGCCGCCGAGCTGATCAAAAAATACCCGGCCATGAAGATGACCAAGGTCATGGTCTCCGAGGCGGGTGCTTCGGTGTACTCGGCTTCGGAGCTGGCGTCCAAGGAGTTCCCGGACCTCGACGTGTCGATCCGTGGCGCCGTCTCCATCGCCCGTCGCCTGCAAGACCCGCTGGCCGAGTTGGTGAAGATCGACCCCAAATCCATCGGCGTCGGCCAGTACCAGCACGACGTGTCGCAGCTTAAACTGGCACGCGGCCTGGATGCGGTGGTGGAAGACTGCGTAAACGCCGTGGGCGTAGACGTGAACACCGCTTCAGTAGCGCTGCTGGCGCGAATCTCGGGCCTCAACGCGACCCTGGCGCAGAACATCGTCAGCCATCGCGACGAAAATGGTGCGTTCAAAACCCGTGCTGCGCTGAAAAAAGTCGCACGCCTGGGTGAAAAAACCTTTGAACAAGCGGCCGGCTTCCTACGCGTGATGAATGGCGATAACCCGCTCGACGCCTCGGCGGTTCACCCGGAAGCCTACCCGCTGGTGCAACGCATTGCCGCCGAGACCGACCGTGATATCCGCTCGCTGATCGGCGACGCCGCCTTCCTCAAGCGTCTGGATCCAAAGAAGTACACCGACGAAACCTTCGGTGTGCCGACCATCACCGACATCCTGCAAGAGCTGGAAAAACCTGGCCGCGACCCACGTCCCGAGTTCAAGACCGCCGAGTTCCAGGACGGCGTCGAAGACCTCAAGGACCTGCAACCGGGCATGATCCTCGAAGGTGTAGTGACCAACGTGACCAACTTTGGCGCCTTTGTGGATATTGGCGTGCATCAGGACGGTTTGGTGCATATCTCCGCGCTTTCGGAGAAGTTCATCAAGGACCCGCGTGAAGCGGTCAAAGCCGGTGACGTGGTCAAGGTCAAGGTCATGGAAGTCGATATCCCGCGTAAACGCGTGGGCCTGTCGATGCGCATGAGCGATACCCCGGGCGAGAAGATCGACGGTGCTCGTGGCGCTCGCCCAGGTTCGGCACCGCGCCAGTCGCAGAACAACGCGCCGCGCAAGGACGCTACGACTGCCGCGCCGAGCAACAACGCCATGGCATCGCTGTTCGCCAATGCCAAACAGTTGAAGAAGCGTTGATGGAAATCCCGGCGGGTTTGACCCAGAGCGCGTTCAGCGAGCTGATCGGCTGCCGCCTGCAACGCCTGGATGAAGGCGTTGCCGAGGTGGCCCTGACCCTGGAGCCGCACCTGCGCAACCGTGCAGGCAAGCTCCATGGCGGGGCGATTTTCAGCCTGGTGGACATCACGATGGGCCTGGCCTGTTCCAGCGCCCATGGTTTCGACCAGCAGAGCGCCACCATCGAATGCAAGATCAATTATATTCGCGCCGTCGAAGACGGTGACGTGCTGTGCACCAGCCGGGTAATTCACGCCGGCCGGCGCACGTTGGTGGTCGAAGCCGACGTGTACCAGGGCGAAAGACTTGTCGCAAAAGCGCAGGGCACGTTCGCTGTCCTATAGCTCCCTACCCTCGATTTGAGTTAATTTCGGCGCTGCGATAACAGCGTCGGAATTTTCTCGCTGCGCTGTAGCCCAATTCATGGAGTGAAGTCGGCATTTTCAGAGCGGGTCAAATCGACTCAGAACCAGGCGATCACGCCAGTTTCCACTTCACCCTTGTAGACCGTCCTGCCCACCCCCATATTGGGGCGACTGACGCGTGAAGGAATCCAACTTGAGCGAACTTCTCAACCGCCGCCTGGCCCTGCTCGGCAAGCGCGAACACCTCTCCCTGCTAGAGCAGTGCTTGCACGGCATCGAGCGCGAATGCCTGCGCGTCACCAGCGAGGGTCGCCTGGCGCAAACGCCGCACCCTGAAGCCCTGGGCGCTGCGTTGACCAACGAACAGATCACCACTGACTATTCGGAATCGCTGCTGGAGTTCATCACCCCAGCCCTGCCCAACCCGGCCGAGACCCTGGGCAGCCTGGACAAGATCCATCGCTTTGCCTACTCCAAGCTGGGCAGCGAATACCTGTGGAGCCCCTCGATGCCGTGCCCGTTACCGGCCGAGGAAGATATTCCGATCGCCTACTACGGCACCTCCAATATCGGCCAGCTCAAGTACGTGTACCGCAAGGGCCTGGCCCTGCGCTACGGCAAGACCATGCAGTGCATTGCCGGCATCCATTACAACTTTTCGCTGCCGGAACAGCTGTGGCCGTTGCTCAAGGAAGCCGAAGGCTTTGTCGGTACCGACCGTGACTATCAGTCCACGGCCTATATCGCGCTGATCCGTAATTTCCGTCGCTACAGCTGGCTGTTGATGTACCTCTTTGGTGCCTCGCCAGCCCTGGACGCCGGTTTCCTGCGCGGCCGCTCGCACCAGCTTGAAGTCCTGGATGCCGACACCCTGTACCTGCCCTACGCCACCAGCCTGCGCATGAGCGACCTGGGTTACCAGAGCAACGCCCAGGCCGGCCTGACGCCTTGCTACAACGACCTGGCCAGCTACACCGACAGCCTGCGCGAAGCGGTGGCAACGCCCTACGCGCCGTATGTTGAAGTCGGCACGCACAAGGATGGTGAGTGGGTGCAGCTCAACACCAACATCCTGCAGATCGAAAACGAGTACTACTCCAATATCCGCCCCAAGCGTGTGACCTACACCGGCGAGCGGCCTATCCAGGCGCTGATGGCCCGTGGCATCCAGTACATCGAAGTGCGTTGCCTGGACATCAACCCGTTCCTGCCGATGGGGATCGACTTGCCGGAGTCGCGATTCCTCGACGCATTCCTGCTGTATTGCGCGCTGAACGACAGCCCGCTGTTCGCCAACAACGAGTGCGGCAACGCCACCTCCAACTTCCTCAGCGTGGTCAAGGAAGGTCGGCGTCCGGGCCTGCAATTGCAACGTGACGGCCAGCCGGTGGACATGAAGGAATGGGCTGCGCAGTTGCTGGAGAAGATTGCACCGTTGGCTGCCTTGCTCGACGAGAGCCAGGGCATGACCGAACACAGCGAAGCGCTGGATGCCCAACTGGCCAAGGTCAAGGACCCGTCCCTGACGCCGTCGGCCCAGGTGTTGGCGGCCATGGCTGAACGCAAGGAAAGCTTTGCGCAGTTCTCTCTGCATCAAAGCGAAGTACATGCCGAATACTTCCGCAAGGAGCCTTTGGCGCCTGAGGAACAAGCGCACTTTGAAGAATTGGCCCGTGCGTCGCTGGCGCAACAGGCGGAGCTTGAGCAGAACGAAGTGGGCGATTTCGATGTGTTTGTCGGGTCGTACCAGGCCAGCATCCTCGCCATCAGCAACTAACCGGAGCTCTACTCAGTTCCAATGTGGGAGGGGGCTTGCCCCCTCCCACATTTGGTCATCACCGGTACAAACATTTGCTTCAACCTTTCTACTCATAAGCTAATTCGAAAAGGTTATTTATTTTCGAGTTCTTAGATCATTTAGTCTCCTCACACGCCGACTCTCGGCCGCCTGATTGAGGAGCTTCCCCTTGAAACTGCTGACCCCTCTGCGCTTGCTGGCCGCGTTGTCCCTGGCCGGTGCCAGTCTGTTTGCCCAGGCGGCGGACGTGACTATCGCTTACCAGACCACCGTCGACCCGGCCAAAGTCGCCCAGGCTGACGGGGCCTATGAAAAAGCTACCAACGCCAAAATCGACTGGCGCAAATTCGACAATGGCGCCGACATCATCGCCGCCATTGCCTCCGGCGACGTGCAGATCGGCTACCTCGGTTCCAGCCCGCTGACTGCCGCGGTAACCCGCAAAGTCCCAGTAGAAACCTTCCTCGTCGCCACCCAGATCGGCGGGGCCGAAGCCCTGGTGGCGCGCAACGGATCGGGGATCAACAGCCCGCAGGACCTGATCGGCAAAAAGATCGCCGTGCCCTTCGTCTCCACCGGCCACTACAGCCTGCTTGCCGCGCTGAAACACTGGAACATCGACCCGGCCAAAGTCACCATTCTCAACCTGGCGCCTCCGGCCATCATCGCCGCGTGGAAGCGCGGTGATATCGATGCCACCTACGTGTGGGACCCGGCTCTGGGCGTAGCCAAGGAAAACGGCAAGGTGCTGATCACCTCCGGCGAACTGGCCAAGTTCGGCGCGCCAACATTCGATGCCTGGATCGTGCGCAAGGATTTTGCCGAGAAGCACCCGGACATCGTCACCGCCTTCGCCAAGGTCACCCTGGATGCCTACGCAGCCTACCGCAAAGACCCACAAGCCTGGCTCGCCGACACCGGCAACGTCGATAAGCTGGTGAAACTCTCCGGCGCCAAGGCCAGCGATATTCCCTTGCTGCTGCAAGGCAACGTCTACCCGCTGGCCGCTGACCAGGTGACCCTGCTGGGCGCGCCGACCACCAAGGCAGTCACCGACACTGCTGTGTTCCTCAAGGAACAAGGCAAGGTCGATGCGGTACTGCCCGACTACGCCCCTTACGTCAGCGCCAAGTTCATTTCTAACTGATCCAAGGAGTTCATCGCGATGGCCTTGCTACAGCTGGAGCGCATCAGCGCACAGTACCCAGGCGCCCCGGAACCGGTACTGTCCGATATTTCCCTGGACCTTGGGCCCCAGCAATTGCTGGTCGCCCTGGGCCCCTCCGGCAGTGGCAAGACATCGCTGTTGAACCTGATTGCCGGTTTCGTCGAGCCTTCTGCCGGGCGGATTACCCTCGACGGTGTGCCGGTCAAAGGGCCCAGCGCCGAACGCGGTGTGGTGTTCCAGGACGACGCCCTGCTGCCCTGGCAGGACGTGCTGGCCAACGTCGCCTTCGGCCTGGAACTGGCCGGCGTGCCCAAGGCGCAGCGTGAAGTACGCGCCCGCGAAATGCTCGCTCTGGTGGACCTGGCCGGTTTCGACAGCCGGCGCATCTGGCAACTCTCCGGCGGCCAGAAGCAACGCGTTGGCCTCGCCCGCGCCCTGGCGGCCGACCCTCGCGTATTACTGATGGACGAGCCCTTCGGTGCGCTGGACGCCTTCACCCGCGAACAAATGCAGGAGTTGCTGCTGCAAGTGTGGCGGCGCACGGCCAAGCCGGTGTTCCTGATTACCCATGACATTGAAGAAGCGGTGTTCCTGGCCACGGACCTGATCCTGCTGGCGCCCAACCCCGGCCAGATCGTCGAACGCCTGCAGCTGGATTTCGGCCAACGTTACGCTGCCGGTGAATCAGCCCGCGCAATCAAGTCCGACCCGCGCTTTATCGAAACCCGCGAGCACGTGCTGGGCAAAGTGTTCTCCCAACGGCAGGTGTACGCATGAGCAGCTACGAACTTCCCGCCACCGCCAGCAAGCCGGTGGCACCCGCCGTTATCCCGTTACGCCGCAGCCTGAGCACACGCTGGATCAGCGCACTGACCCTGGTCGCTTTGCTTGCCCTGTGGTGGGGGGTGACCGCCACCGGTTTGATCGAACCTTTGTTCCTGCCGCCCCCGTCCGCCGTGTTGCAAAAAGGCTGGCTGCTGGCGACCACCGGCTACATGGATTCCACCTTGTGGCAGCACCTGGGCGCGAGCCTGAGCCGCATCGGCCTGGGCCTGGGTTTTGCAGTGCTGACTGCCGTGCCGGTGGGGATTGCCATCGGTGCCAACCGCATTGCCCGAGGCATTTTCGATCCGTTGATCGAGTTCTACCGGCCGATTCCGCCGCTGGCCTACCTGCCGCTGATCGTGATCTGGTGCGGCATTGGCGAGCTGTCCAAGGTGCTGCTGATTTACTTGGCGATTTTCGCCCCGATCGCCATCGCCACCGCAACCGGGGTGCGCACCGTCGACCCGGCCAAGCTGCGGGCTGCGCAGTCGTTGGGCGCCACCCGTGCGCAACTGATTCGCCATGTGATCCTACCCAGCGCCCTGCCCGATATCCTCACCGGTGTGCGTATCGGCCTGGGTGTGGGCTGGTCGACCCTGGTCGCCGCCGAGTTGATTGCCGCCACCAGCGGCCTGGGTTTCATGGTGCAGTCGGCGGCGCAGTTTCTGGTCACCGATGTGGTGGTGCTGGGGATCCTGGTGATCGCCCTGATCGCCTTCGCCATGGAAATGGGCCTGCGCGCCCTGCAGCGTAAATTAGTGCCCTGGCATGGCCAGGCACACTGAGTGAAGAATCTACAATGAGCAGCCTGACCGTTACCCCATTAAGTACCGCCCTGGGCGCCCAGATCAGTGGCGTCGACATCACTCAGCCGCTGGCCCCTGAACAGCGCGACGCCATTGAACAGGCGTTGCTCGACTATTCGGTGCTGTTCTTCCGTGATCAGCCAATCACCCCGCAACAACAGGCACGGTTCGCGGCCAATTTTGGCGACCTGCACATCCACCCGATCTACCCCAACGTGCCGGAACAGCCCGAAGTGCTGATCCTCGACACCGCGGTCACCGACGTGCGTGACAACGCCGTTTGGCACACCGACGTGACCTTTCTGCCCACGCCTGCCCTGGGCGCTGTGCTCAGCGCCAAGCTGCTGCCGGCGTTTGGCGGCGATACCTTGTGGGCCAGTGGGATTGCGGCTTATGAAGCACTGTCTGAACCGCTAAAGCGCTTGCTCGATGGCCTCACCGCCACACACGACTTAACCAAGTCGTTCCCGCTGGAGCGCTTTGGCAACACCGCCGAGGACCTGGTGCGCTGGGAGGCAACTCGCAAGAAAAACCCGCCGCTATCGCACCCAGTCGTGCGCACGCATCCGGTAAGTGGGCGCAAATCGCTGTTCGTCAGCGACGGTTTCACCACCCGAATCAATGAACTGGAAGCGGCCGAAAGCGAGGCCATTCTCAAGCTGCTGTTCGCCCACGCCACCCGCCCGGAATTCACCATCCGCTGGCGCTGGCAAGAGAATGACGTGGCGTTCTGGGATAACCGCGTGACCCAGCATTACGCCGTGGATGACTACCGGCCACAGCGGCGGGTGATGCACCGGGCTACGATTCTTGGGGATGTGCCGTTCTAGTCGCCACACCGAAAACCAAATGTGGGAGGGGCGGTGCGACGATTCGACTTGCTCCCGATGGCGGTGGTTCAGTCAGCTCATCCGTAGCTGACCCATTGCTATCGGGAGCAAGTCGAATCGTCGCACCGCCCCTCCCACATTTTTGACCCAGTTGTGTCAGTTATTCAGCAGTGGATGGCTTTTCCCACAAGTTGATCCCGCCTTCCTGCGCAAACCGATCAATCTCCGCCAGTTCTTCAGCGCTGAAGCTCAAGTTCTGCAACGCCCCGACGTTCTCGATGATCTGCTCCGGCCGGCTCGCGCCGATCAGCGCGCTGGTCACCCGTGGATCACGCAGGGTCCAGGCCAGCGCCAATTGCGCGAGGCTCTGGCCGCGACGCTGGGCGATTTCATTCAAGCCGCGCACATGAGCGATGTTGGCTTCGGACAGGTGTTGGGCCTGCAACGAACCACCACCCGGACGATTGACCCGTGCATCGGCCGGTATGCCATTAAGGTACTTGTCGGTGAGCAAACCCTGGGCCAGCGGCGTGAAGGCGATCACCCCAGCGCCAAGTTCTTCGGTGGTGTCGAGCAGGTCCTTTTCCACCCAGCGGTTGAGCAGGTTGTAAGCCGGTTGGTGAATCAACAGCGGCACTTTCCACTCTTTGAGCAAGGCTGCGATTTCGCGGGTTTTCACCCCGGAATAGGACGATATACCGATGTACAACGCCTTGCCTTGTTGCACAGCGGTGGCGAGGGCGCTGGCGGTTTCTTCCAGGGGCGTGTCGGGGTCAAAACGGTGGGAGTAGAAAATATCCACGTAGTCGACGCCCAGGCGTTGCAGGCTCTGGTCCAGGCTCGCCAGGATGTATTTGCGCGAGCCACCGCCCTGGCCGTAGGGGCCGGGCCACATGTCCCAACCGGCTTTGCTGGAGATGATCAATTCGTCGCGGTAGTGCTTGAAGTCTTCACGCAGCAAACGGCCGAAATTGATCTCGGCGCTGCCGTAGGGCGGGCCGTAGTTGTTGGCCAGGTCGAAGTGGTTGATACCCAGGTCGAACGCCGTGCGCAGCAAAGCTCGCTGGGTGTCGATCGGGGTGCTGTCGCCAAAGTTGTGCCACAGCCCCAGGGACAGTGCCGGCAGCACCAATCCACTGCGGCCTACGCGGCGATAGGGAATAGATTCATAGCGGTTTTCGGCAGCAATGTACGTCATCGAATCCTCTCTGGACTGAGGGTTAAAAGGCCCGGGAATAAGGTTATTCCCAAGCCTTTTAACCCGCTGAATCGCTTAAGTCTGCCTCTTCCTTTTACAGCAAAGACCTACTTGAGAGGAACGGTATCAGCGCACCAAATGCAGGAACTGCAGATGGCGCTCGTACTGGTCGAGGATGTCGTTGATGATCTGCTCCTTGGTATAGCCCACCAGGTCATAGTCCTGGCTACCCTCACTCAAGTGCACCTCCGCACGATAGTAACGGCGGTTGTTGATCTCTTTGGAACCCATGCCACCGCGGGCAAACGACGGCGTGAAATAGCCGCGCATCTGCACCTGGTAGATGAACGGATGCTCCTCGCCATGGCCGATTTCCAGGCTGACGCTGTCGTTGGACGGGTCCGGCTGAGTGACTACATTCAGGCCCTTCTCGACAAACACCGCCGTCACTTCTTCGATCGCCGGGCGCACCGTCGATTCAAGGAAGCGATACACCTCATCACGTGACGGGAAATGCACCGCCTGGCTCAAGCGCTGGCGCCAGCCGCCACGGCCTTTGCGTGAAGCCGATATTGGCGCCAGGGAATGCAACTGCGCGATCTGCTTTTGCGACTCCAGGTAAAACGCCTTGTGCAGCCCCCACATCATCAGCAGCAGAATCAGCGAGAACGGCAGCGAGGTCAGGACCACCGCAGATTTCAACGAATCGATACTGCCGGCGAACAGCAGGGCACTGGTCACCAGTGCTGTCATCGCACCCCAGAACACCCGCAGCCACTTCGGCCCGTCTTCATCAGCGTTGCCGCCTTTGGACGACAGGGTGGACAGCACCACCGTGCCTGAGTCCGCCGAGGTCACAAAGAACACAAAGCTGATAAACACCGTGACCGCAATCACCGTCTTGCTCCACGGGTAGGTTTCCAGCAGCAGGTAGAGGCTCATCGACGGGTCATCGATGGCCGACTGGCCCAGCGCGGCCATGCCATGGTTGAGCACTTGGTCGATGGCGCTGTTACCGAAGATCGACATCCACGCCAGGGTAAAGCCCAGCGGAATCAGCAGCACGCCAAACACGAATTCGCGGATGGTACGGCCACGGGAGATACGCGCAATAAACAGACCTACGAACGGCGACCATGCGATCCACCAGGCCCAGTAGAACACTGTCCAGCCGCCCAGCCAGTCGCTTGGCTTGTCGTAGGCGTACACATCGAAACTCTTGGTCGGCAGCGCGCCCAGGTAGTCCCCGATGTTCTGGATCAAGGTGTTGAGCAGGTGCTGGGTAGGCCCGGCGAATAACACAAACAGCAACAGCGCACAGGCCAGCAGCATGTTGATGTCGGACATCACCCGTACGCCCTTGTCGACGCCGGCTACCGCAACAATGATCGCCGCGCCCATCATCAACGTGATCAGGCCCACCTGGATCCACTGGGTGTGAGCAATGCCAAACAGGTAGTCCAGGCCGGAATTGAGGTGCAACACGCCAAAACCCATGTCAGCGCCCAGGCCGAACACCGTCGCGATGATACCGAAGCCATCCACCGCATAACCGATAGGGCCATTGATGCGCTTGCCGATCAGCGGGTACAGCGCCGAACGCAATGCCAGCGGCAGGTTATGCCGGTAGGCGAAATACGCCAGGGCCATGCCCACGAACGCGAACACACCCCAGCCATGCAGGCCCCAGTGCAGGAACAGCACCTGCATGGCCTGGCGCGCTGCATCGGCGTTCATCGCTTCGCCTTGGGGCGGCTGCACCAGGTGCGTCAACGGCTCCGAGACGCAGAAGAAGAACAGCGTGATGCTGATCCCGGCGGCGAACAACATGCCGGCCCAGGACAGGTAACTGAATTCGGGCTCGTCGTGGTCGGCACCGAGTTTTATCTTGCCGTAGCCCGATAGCGCGGTGACCACCACGAAGACCAGATACAGGGTCATCGCCAGCATGTAGTACCAGCCGACCGTATTGGCCGCCCAGTTTTGCGCCGCCAGCAGCCAGGCTCCGGCCTGTTGCGGGATAGCGATGACCGTGATGCCAAACAGCAGGATGAAGGTGGCGGCAAAGTAGAAAACGGGCGCATTCATGCGCACCATGCCGCTGGAAGGGGTGGACGATGCACTCATGAACGATGCACCTCAAGGTTGCGGGATATGGCTGTAAATAACGGACTCAGCAAAGGTAAGCCTCCTGTTGTGAGCGGGCAGCGAACCACCGGGTTTAACTTGAACGAACGTTCAAGTTAAACATGAATAGGCGGTCTGGGACTAATCGCAGGGCTGAGTGGTAGATGATTCCTACACTAGCTCAAGGATTGGTATGACGGATGAAGAAGGCAAATCGTTCAGCGACCCCACGTTGAAATACATACGAAATGTGGGAGCTGGCTTGCCTGCTCCCACACGGGTCGGCGGTTGGCTCAGGTATTACTTCTGCGCCCCATCGTCATGCTGCAAGTTCGCCTGAGTGATATTCGCCCCCGCCGGCACGCTGCGGGTCAGCCACACATTACCGCCAATGGTCGAGCCCTGGCCGATGGTGATCCGCCCCAAAATCGTCGCCCCGGCGTAGATCACCACATCATTCTCGACAATGGGGTGCCGCGGATGGCCTTTTTGCAGCTGCCCATCCTCATCGGCAGGGAAGCGCTTGGCGCCCAGTGTTACCGCTTGGTAGATACGCACGCGCTCGCCGATGATCGCCGTTTCGCCAATCACTACGCCAGTCCCGTGATCGATGAAGAAACTCGGGCCAATCTGCGCGCCGGGGTGGATATCAATGCCAGTGGCCGAGTGGGCGATTTCTGCACTGATGCGCGCCAGCAGCGGCAAACCTGCGCGATACAGGTGGTGGGCCAGGCGATGGTGAATCACCGCCAGGATGCCCGGGTAGCACAGCAGCACTTCATCCACACTGCGTGCAGCCGGGTCGCCGTGGTAGGCGGCCAGTACGTCGGTATCCAACAGGCTGCGCAGAGCCGGCAATGCCAGGGCAAAATCCTGGATCAGCCGAATGGCATGGGCATCCACACCGCTGTCGTCTCCGCCGCCCTGGCGTGCGGCGTAGCGCAACTCCAGGCGCGCCTGGGCGAGCAAGGCGTTGAGCGCCACGTCGAGGGTATGCCCCACGTAGAAGTCTTCGCTTTCTTCACGCAGGTCCACCGGGCCCAGGCGCATGGGAAATAGTGCGCCGCACAAGGCTTCGAGGATTTGCGCCACCGCCTCGCGGGACGGCAATTCACGGCCACCGTGCTCGCCGCTCAAGCGACCGTTGCGCGTTCGCCACTGGTCCCGCGCGCCGCGCAGCTGGCTGACGATGGTCTGCAATTGCCAATGACTGGAACGCTCACTCACGGTATTCACTCCTGACGAAATGGCCATCACTTTACGGTATGCACCCTGGCAGCTCTTAAGAACCAATGGTGTGGTCGTAAGAACTATTGTTCATAAGCGATTGACGGTTGCCCGATGAAAAGTGCCTGCCTATAGTCCTCCCCATCATTCAGTCACCGTGCGTAGCCATGATCAAACAACAGCTCGAGCGCTTTAACCGTCTGGAACTACTGGGCGGTGCCACCGCTCTGGAAAAACTTGAACGGCTGTCGGCCTGGCTAGGCAGGGACATTTACGTCAAGCGCGATGACACCACGCCCCTGGCCATGGGTGGCAACAAGCTGCGCAAACTCGAATACCTGGCGGCCGACGCCATTGCCCAGGGCGCCGACACCTTGGTCACCGCCGGCGCGATCCAGTCCAACCACGTCCGCCAGACCGCCGCACTGGCCGCCAAACTCGGCCTGGGCTGCGTTGCTCTGCTGGAAAACCCTACTGGCACCGAAGACGCCAACTACCTGGCCAATGGCAACCGCCTGCTGCTGGAGCTGTTTGACGCCAAAGTGGAACTGGTGGAAAACCTCGACAACGCCGACGCCCAACTCGCCGCCCTCGCCGACCGCCTGCGCAGCAATGGCAAGAAGCCCTACCTGGTGCCTATCGGTGGTTCCAATGCACTCGGCGCTTTGGGTTACGTGCGCGCAGGGCTGGAACTGGCCGCGCAGATTGAAGACAGCGGGATTGAGTTCGCCGCCGTGGTGCTCGCCTCAGGCAGTGCCGGCACGCACAGCGGCCTGGCCCTGGCCTTGAGCGAAGCACTACCGCAGTTGCCGGTGATCGGCATCACCGTGTCGCGCACCGAGCAAGCGCAGTTGCCCAAAGTGCAAAGCCTGGCAGAACGCACTGCCGAGTTGCTCGGAGTGGCTATTCCCGACGCCTTCAAAGTGATCCTGTGGGACGAGTATTTCGGCCCCCGTTATGGCGAACCGAATGCCGGCACACTTTCCGCGATCAAACTTTTGGCCAGCCAGGAAGGTCTGCTGCTGGACCCGGTCTATACCGGCAAGGCCATGGCCGGTTTGCTGGACGGCATCGGGCGCCAGCGGTTTGAAGAGGGGCCGATCATTTTCCTGCATACCGGTGGGGCGCCGGCATTGTTTGCCTATGACTCAGTATTCAATTGATTGAATACGCATATATTCTCAAAAGAAATATGAAATTGTTTTTTTATTATTTTCAAGTCTTAAAAACCCGCTTTATCATCGCGCCGAAGGCGAAGACGCGCTTCGCGCTTTAAGGCAGGATACGACTACTGCGTCACCTGCTTCGCTCACCATAAAAACACAGGGGCTCTTCATGACTATTTCTGTATTGCGTCGCACGCTGCTGGTCAGCACTTTGGGCCTGGCGCTTGGCGCCGGTTGGTTGGGCCAGGCGGTTGCCGGCGAGCAGTTGAACACCATCAAGAAGGCCGGCGAGATCAAGATCGGTCTGGAAGGCACCTACCCACCGTTCAGCTTCGTCGACGAAAGCGGCAAGCTCAGCGGTTTCGAAGTGGAACTGTCCGAAGCACTGGCCAAGGAGCTGGGCGTCAAGGTCAAGCTGCAAGCTACACCGTGGGACGGCATTCTCGCCGCACTGGAATCCAAGCGCCTGGACGCCGTGGTCAACCAGGTGACCATCTCTGAAGAGCGTAAGAAAAAGTACGATTTCTCCAAGCCATACACCGTGTCCGGCATCCAGGCACTGGTGCTGAAAAAGAACGTCGACTCGATCAAGAAAGCCGACGACCTGGCCGGTAAAAAGGTCGGCGTGGGCCTGGGCACCAACTACGAACAATGGCTCAAGGACAATCAACCCAAAGCCATTATCAAGACCTACAACGACGACCCAACCAAGTTCCAGGACCTGCGCATCGGCCGTATCGACGCGATCCTGATCGACCGCCTGGCCGCCCTCGAATACGCCAAGAAAGCCCCCGACACTGCCGCTGCCGGCGACGCCTTCTCCCGTCAGGAGTCCGGTATCGCCCTGCGCAAAGGCGAGCCTGAATTGCTCGATGCGGTCAACACGGCCCTCGACAAACTGCGCGCCGACGGCACCTTGAAGAAGCTGTCCGAGAAGTACTTCAACGCTGACGTCACTCAATAATGGAAGCAGGTCTTCAACTCGCGCTGGACTCCGCGCCCTTTCTGCTCAAGGGCGCGTACTACACGGTAATCCTCAGCCTGGGCGGGATGTTTTTCGGCTTGCTGCTGGGCTTCGGCCTGGCCTTGATGCGCCTGTCGCGCTTCAAGTTGCTGAGCTGGACGGCCCGAGTCTACGTGTCGTTCTTTCGCGGTACGCCGTTGCTGGTGCAGCTGTTCCTGATCTACTACGGCTTGCCGCAAGTGGGCATCGAGCTGGATCCGATCCCGGCGGCCATGATCGGCTTTTCGCTGAACATGGCCGCTTATGCGTGTGAAATCCTGCGGGCCGCCATCGCCTCCATCGAGCGTGGCCAGTGGGAAGCCGCCGCCAGTATTGGCATGACCCGCGCGCAAACCCTGCGCCGGGCCATTCTGCCGCAAGCGATGCGCACGGCATTGCCGCCCCTGGGCAACAGCTTCATTTCGCTGGTCAAGGACACTGCGCTGGCCGCCACCATCCAGGTGCCCGAGCTGTTCCGTCAGGCCCAACTGGTATCGGCGCGGACCTTCGAAATTTTCACCATGTATCTGTCCGCAGCCCTGATCTACTGGATCCTGGCGAGCATCCTGGCGCATCTGCAAAATCGTCTGGAAGACCGGGTCAACCGGCATGACCTGGAGTCCTGAAGCATGATCGTGGTTGAAAAACTGACCAAACAATTCAACGGTCAAGTGGTGCTTGACGGCATCGACCTTGAGGTCAAGGAAGGCGAAGTGGTCGCCATCATCGGCCCCAGCGGTTCCGGCAAGACCACCTTCCTGCGCTGCCTGAATTTCCTCGAAGAACCCACCAGCGGCCGCATCAAGGTGGGGGATATCCAGATCGACGGCAGCAAGCCGCTCAACCAGCAACAGGGGCTGGTGCGTCGTCTGCGCCAGCACGTGGGCTTTGTGTTCCAGAACTTCAACCTGTTCCCCCACCGCACTGCGCTGGAAAACGTCATCGAAGGCCCGATTGTGGTCAAGAAGATGCCACGGGAAGCGGCCACCGAACTGGGGCGCAAGCTGTTGGCCAGGGTCGGCCTGGCGGGCAAGGAGGCGTCCTACCCAAGGCGGCTGTCCGGCGGCCAGCAACAGCGTGTGGCGATTGCCCGTGCGTTGGCCATGGAGCCGGAGGTGATTCTGTTCGACGAACCCACCTCGGCTCTCGACCCGGAACTGGTGGGCGAAGTGCTGGCAACCATTCGCAGCCTGGCCGAAGAAAACCGCACCATGGTCATCGTGACCCACGAAATGAGCTTTGCGCGGGACGTGGCCAACCGCGTGATCTTTTTCGACAAGGGCGTGATCGTTGAACAGGGTGAAGCCAAAGCGTTGTTCGCCAACCCCAGGGAAGAGCGCACCCGGCAGTTTCTGAGCAAATTCCTCGCCCACTGACCCTCCCTCTGTAGGAGCGAACTTGCTCGCGAAAAACGCCCAGGCAACTCGGTCGATCTGAATCACCGCGTTACCGTTTACGTTCTTCGCGAGCAAGCTCACTCCTACAACGGGTTACCATTTCAGCGCATAAAATACCCCCGCCGTCCCCCCCTTAAAATCCCCCTCCCCGTCAGACCCTTCTGAATATCCTCAAACCCGCCGTTTAGCCTTTTGCCTCCATTGACGCTCCCCGGCCAACCCTCTTATCTAGCGCCTTGAGGATTGGATCCCATCCCGGCTACTGACTGAATCGTTCCTTTCGAATCGCCCTGTGCCTATGCGCCGAAGGTTCGGAACGATGACTGCTGGCTGCAACAAGGAGATTACTTATGACACACACCCAAACCCTGGCCATGCTGCCTGCCCCGAAGCTGCCCCAGGCGGTAGGAAACGGCATCAGCGCCCTGGCTTCCACCCATCTGCAGGTCGACATATCCCCCTACTCGGGCATGGAGGAAGGCGACCTGATCGAACTGTTCTGGAACAACTGCTTTGCCGCCTCGCGCAAGGTGACGGCGTGCAAGATCGGCACGTTCACTCATCTGTGGGTACCGGAAAGCTTCGTGCAGGACGGGCCGGCACGCGTCCACTACCAGGTCCTGCAAATCGGCCATGGCCCGATGCGCTCGGCCGTCGCCCTGGTGCGGGTCAAGACCAACTACCCCGGAGGCCAGCCTGCGCCATGCCTCAACCACGAAAGTGATGAAAACCAGAATCTCGCCCCCGTGGGTTTGCCCGAGACGATCCGCCGCCATGGCGTCAATCGCAACCAGGTTCGGCGCGGCATTCCGCTGACCATCGAACCTTACTTGAACATGAGTGCCGGCGATGCCATCACACTGCGATGGGGTGATGTACGCCTGGACCTGCCGAAAATCCAGGCCAAAAACGTCGGCCTGGCAGTGCAGGTGTGGGTACCGTCCCAGATCATTGTCGAAGCGGGCGACGACTGCCGATTGGAAGTCACGTACTGCATTCTCGATCGCGTGGGCAATAATTCACGCTGGGCACCGGCCCGCACGCTACGTATCGCCGCTTGCACGCCAGTCGTGCCAACCCCACCAGCCTCGCCCGCGCCGGGCTATCAACCGCGTCGCTTCGGCTCACCCTGTGAACCGGGGTGACAGCCCTTCTATGCATATTCCTAAAAGTTAGTTTATTTAAAGAATTAACACGCTTAGGGTATATGCACCGGACCACCGGACATTCCTGATTTTTCTGTTTTTATTTCATTGAATGCGAGGTCGGTATGGTCAGAATTACCCCGGTGCATAACGCCAGGGCATTGCGTGCAGCCAAGGAGCGGCGCTGATGTCTAACTTGGCTCTAACACCCCCCCAGAGTGATCTGGACGTAGCCCCCCTGTTGTTGCCCGCAACGGTGCTGCGCAACGACGCCCAGGCACTGAGTGCGGCTCATGAGCTGGCCCAGGCTGCGCGCCTGCAGGCCGCTACGCGCGACCAGCAGCGCAAACTGCCGTGGGCGCAACTCGAACAATTCACCCGCAGCGGCCTGGGCAGTATTTCCATTCCCCGCGAATACGGCGGCCCACAGGTGTCGTTTGTGACCCTGGCCGAAGTCTTCGCGATCATCAGCGCAGCCGACCCGGCCCTCGGGCAGATCCCGCAGAACCATTTCGGCATCCTGCACGTGTTGCAGGGCACCGCGACCGAGCGCCAGAAAAAGCAGCTGTTCCAGAGCGTGCTCGACGGGTGGCGCATCGGCAACGGCGGCCCGGAACGCGGTACCAAAAACACGCTGGAGCTCAAGGCACGCCTCACGGCCGAAGGCGATGGGTTCGTGGTCAGCGGCCAGAAGTTCTACTCCACCGGCGCACTATTTGCCCACTGGGTCGCGATAAAGGCATTGAACGATGACGGCAAGCAAGTCATGGCCTTCGTGCGGCGCGGCAGCGAGGGGTTGCGCATCGTCGATGACTGGTCCGGTTTTGGCCAACGCACCACTGCCAGCGGCACGGTACTGCTCGACCGGGTGGCGGTAGACCCGGAGTTGGTCATCGACAACTGGCGCCTGGGCGAAAGCCCGAATATCCAGGGTGCCGTGTCGCAACTGATCCAGGCAGCCATTGACGCCGGCATCGCCCGTGGTGCCCTCGACGACACTATCGCCTTTGTACGCGAGCGTTCACGCCCCTGGATCGACGCCAAGGTCGAGCGGGCCAGCGATGACCTGTATGTGATCGCCGATATCGGCAAGATGAAGATCGAACTGCACGCTGCCGAAGCACTGTTGCGCAAGGCCGGCCAGGTGCTGGACCAGGTCAGCGCGGCGCCGATCACCGCGCAGTCCGCCGCGCGCGCCTCGATTGCCGTAGCCGAGGCCAAGGTGCTCACCACCGAAGTGGCATTGCAGGTTACCGAAAAGCTCTTCGAACTGGCCGGCAGCCGCGCCACCCTCGCCGAATTCAACCTTGACCGTCACTGGCGCAACGCGCGGGTGCATACCCTGCACGATCCGGTGCGCTGGAAGTATCACGCCATCGGCGCGTATCGACTGAACGGCACCTTACCTGCTCGTCATTCCTGGATTTAACCGACCAGAACACTTTTTCCACGAGCTTCTGGAGAAACTCATGACCCTTTCTCACCACGTCGCGGTTATCACCAGCGATGAGCAAGCCCTTATTGTCGCCAGCGACCTCGCTGAAGATTTGCGCCGCGACAGCGCCCAGCGCGACCGCGAACGCCGCCTGCCGTGGCCCGAGCTGGACGTGTTTTCGCGCTCCGGCCTGTGGGGTATCACGGTGCCCAAGGCATTCGGCGGCGCGGGCGTATCCAATGTCACCCTGGCCAAGGTGATTGCACTGATTTCCCAGGCCGATGGTTCCTTGGGCCAGATCCCGCAAAATCATTTTTATGCCCTTGAAGTGCTGCGCGTAAACGGCAACCCCGAGCAGCAAAAGCGCCTGTACGCCGAGGTGCTGGCCGGTCAGCGCTTTGGTAACGCCTTGGCGGAACTGGGCACCAAGACCGCCCATGACCGCGTGACCAGCCTCACCCGCGACGGCGACGGTTTTCGCATCAACGGGCGCAAGTTCTACGCCACCGGCGCGATCTATGCCCAACGCATTCCCACCTCGGTGGTGGATGAAAACGGCATCCAGCAACTGGCGTTCGTACCCCGTGACAGCGAGGGCCTGACGGTCATCGACGACTGGAGCGGCTTCGGCCAGCGCACCACTGGCAGCGGCTCAGTGGTATTCGATAACGTGTGGGTCGCAGCGCAGGACGTGATCCCATTTCAGAGCGCCTTCGAACGCCCGACCACCGTGGGCCCCTTGGCGCAGATCCTTCACGCCGCCATCGACACCGGCATCGCCCGCGCAGCGTTTGAAGATGCGTTGCATTTTGTGCGCACCAAGACCCGCCCGTGGATCGATTCCGGCAACGACAAGGCCACCGAAGACCCGCTGACTCTAAAGAGCTTCGGCCACCTGAGCATTCGCTTGCACGCCGCCGAGGCGTTGCTGGAGCGCTCCGGCGAATTCCTCGACCGCGCCCAGGCCGACAGCAATGCCCAGACCGTTGCCGCCGCGTCCATCGCCGTGGCCGAAGTGCGCGCCCTGAGCACCGAGATTTCCCTCGCAGCGGGCAGCACCTTGTTCGAACTGGCCGGCAGCCAGGCGACTTTGGCCGAGCATGGCCTGGACCGCCATTGGCGCAACGCCCGGGTGCACACCCTGCATGATCCGGTGCGCTGGAAATATCATGCGGTAGGCAACTATTACCTCAACGATGAAAACCCGCCGCTGCGGGGGACCATCTGATGAGCAAGAAAAAGATCCTGCTCAATGCCTTCAACATGAACTGCATCGGGCATATCAACCACGGTTTGTGGACTCACCCACGGGACAACTCGACCGAGTACAAGAGCCTCGAATACTGGACCGAATTGGCGCAGATCCTTGAGCGCGGGTTGTTCGATGGTTTGTTTATCGCCGATATCGTCGGCGTCTATGACGTGTACCAGAACTCGATTGACGTGCCGCTCAAGGAGTCCATCCAACTACCGGTCAACGACCCGTTGCTGCTGGTCTCGGCCATGGCCGCCGTCACCCGGCACCTTGGCTTCGGCCTTACCGCCAACCTGACCTACGAGCCGCCCTATCTGTTCGCCCGGCGCATGTCCACGCTCGATCACCTGAGCCGTGGCCGCGTCGGCTGGAACATCGTCACCGGCTATCTCGATAGCGCCGCCAAAGCCATGGGCCTCACCGAACAGGTCGAACATGACCGGCGCTACGACCAGGCCGATGAATACCTGGAGGTGTTGTACAAACTCTGGGAAGGCAGCTGGGAAGACGACGCGGTGCTCAACGACCCGCAAACGCGGGTGTATGCGCAACCGGGCAAGGTGCACAAGGTGGAGCACCACGGTGAGTTTTATCAGGTAGAGGGTTATCACCTGTGCGAGCCATCGCCGCAGCGTACGCCAGTGTTGTTCCAGGCCGGCAGTTCCGAGCGCGGGCTGCTGTTCGCCGGGCGCCACGCCGAGTGCGTGTTCATCAGCGGGCAGAACAAGGCCGCGACCAGGCTACAGGTGGACAAGGTGCGCGCCAGCGCAGTGGAGGCTGGGCGCAACCCGGATGACATCAAGGTGTTCATGGGCCTCAACGTGATCGTGGGCGCCACCGAGGAGCTTGCATGGGCCAAGCACGCCGAGTACCTGAGCTATGCCAGTGCGGAAGCCGGTGTGGCGCACTTTTCGGCGTCCACGGCGATTGATTTTTCTACCTACGAACTGGACGAACCGATCCAGTACGTGAAGAGCAACGCGATCCAGTCGGCCACCAAGAACCTGCAAAACAACGACTGGACCCGGCGCAAATTGCTCGAACAGCACGCCCTGGGTGGGCGCTATATCACCTTGGTGGGCTCGCCTGAACAGGTTGCCGATGAGTTGGAATCCTGGATCAGCGAAACCGGGCTGGATGGTTTCAACCTGACGCGCGTTGTGACGCCGGAGAGCTATGTGGATTTCATTGACCTAGTGATACCGGAACTACAACGACGTGGGTCGTACAAGACCGCCTATGAGCAGGGCACCCTGCGGGAAAAAGTTTTCCACGGCACCGCTCGGCTACCCGAACAACACACCGGCGCCACCTACCGTCACTGATCAAAAAATGTGGGAGGGGGCTTGCTCCCTCCCACATTGGATCTCCATTGTTTGTGCCTATACCTTATGACTGGAAATTGATTATGAAAAAAAAACTGCTCACCCACCCAGTCAAAGCACTGGCCCTGGCCTTCGGGTTATTCAGCACAGCGGTCTTCGCCGCCGACCCTCCCCTGAAAATCGGCACCACCGCCGCCTTCGCCATTCCGCTGGAAGCGGCCGTTGAAGAGGCCGGCAAACAGGGCCTGAAAGTCGAACTGGTCGAGTTCAGCGACTGGATCGCCCCCAACGTCAGCCTCGCCGCCGGCGATATCGACGTGAACTACTTCCAGCACATTCCCTTCCTGGAAAACGCCAAGGCCGCCGCCGGGTTTGACCTGGTGTCTTACGCACCGGGCATCATCAACAACGTCGGCCTGTATTCGAAGCAATACAAAAGCTTCAACGACCTGCCCGAAGGCGCCAGCGTGGCCATTGCCAACGACCCGATCAACAGCGGGCGCGGCCTGCAACTGCTGGCCAAGGCCGGGTTGATTACCCTCAAGCCGGGCGTGGGCTACAAGGCCACCGAAGAAGACATCGTCAGCAACCCCAAAAAGCTCAAGATCCTGCAGGTGGAAGCCGTGCAACTGGTACGCGCCTACGACGACGCCGACCTGGTGCAGGGCTACCCGGCGTATATCCGCCTGTCCAAGACCTTCGATGCGCAATCGGCGCTGCTGTTCGATGGCCTCGACCACCCGGAGTACGTGATTCAGTTCGTGATTCAGCCCAAGAGCAAGACCGACCCACGAGTGATCAAGTTCGTCGACATCTACCAGCACTCGCCGGTGGTACGTGCCGCATTGGATAAATCCCTGGGCAAGCTCTACCAAGTCGGCTGGGAAGATAAAAAATGACCGCCGCCAACGCCCAACTGCGCGACCTGGGCCATGCGCCCAGGGACGCCGAGCAAACTGAACTGCACCCGGACCTCAATCGCGCCCACGTGCGTTTTATCAACCTGGGCAAAACCTATGGCGGCACCGTGCACGCCCTGCAAGGCATCGACCTGGCGATCCAGCGTGGCGAAGTGTTCGGCATCATCGGCCGCAGCGGTGCCGGCAAGTCATCGCTGATCCGCACCATCAACCGCCTGGAACAACCCAGCAGCGGGCGCGTGCTGATCGATCAGGTGGACATCGGCGGCTTCGATGAAGACCACCTGGTAGCACTGCGCCGGCGCATCGGCATGATCTTCCAGCACTTCAACCTGATGTCGGCCAAGACCGTGTGGCAGAACGTCGAACTGCCTCTCAAGGTCGCCGGCGTGAACCAGGCACAACGCGTGCGTAAGGTGCATGAACTGCTGGAGCTGGTAGGTCTGCAAGACAAGCACAAGGCGTATCCGGCGCAGCTTTCCGGAGGGCAGAAACAGCGCGTCGGCATCGCCCGCGCGCTGGTGCACGACCCCGAGATTCTGCTGTGCGACGAGGCCACCTCGGCCCTCGATCCGGAGACTACCCAGTCGATCCTCGGCCTGCTGCGTGAGATCAACCAACGCCTGGGCCTGACCATCGTATTGATCACCCATGAGATGGCGGTGATCCGCGAAATCTGCGACCGCGTGGTGGTGCTGGAACACGGGCGCATCGTCGAGCAAGGCCCGGTGTGGCAAGTGTTCGGCAACCCGCAGCATGAGGTCAGCAAGACCCTGCTCGCACCGCTGCAACACGGCCTGCCGCCCGAATTGCAAAACCGCCTGCAACCGACACAAACCTCGGCTGATGCGGTGCTGGTGCTGCGCTTGCAGTTCACCGGCAGCGATACCGATGAGCCGGACCTGGCCGCACTGTTCAGCGCCCTCGGCGGCCGCGTGCGTTTGCTGCAAGGCGGTGTGGAACGTATCCAGGGGCACGCTTTGGGGCGACTGCTGCTGGCGGTGAATGGGTCGCCGCACAATGCCGAAGAGCTGCGTAACCGCGCCGGCAATTGGGCACAACGGGTGGAGGTGCTGGGCTATGTGGTTTGATCGTTTAGTACAGGGCGCTATCGACACCTTGTTGATGGTCGGTGTGTCGTCGCTGATCGCCTTGCTGGTCGGTATCCCGCTGGCGGTATTGCTGGTTACCAGCGACAAGGGCGGCATCTACCAGGCGCCGACGCTTAACCGCGTGCTGGGGGCGTTCGTCAATCTGTTCCGCTCCATTCCGTTCCTGATCCTGATGGTGGCGCTGATCCCGTTCACTCGGCTGATCGTCGGCACCACCTACGGTGTATGGGCGGCCGTGGTGCCGCTGACCATCGCCGCCACACCGTTCTTTGCACGCATTGCCGAAGTCAGCCTGCGCGAGGTCGACCACGGCCTGATCGAAGCGGCTCAGGCCATGGGTTGCCGGCGCTGGCACATCATCTGGCATGTGCTGCTGCCGGAAGCCCTGCCGGGGATCGTCGGCGGGTTCACCATCACCCTGGTTACCATGATCAACTCATCGGCCATGGCCGGTGCGATTGGCGCCGGTGGCTTGGGCGACATTGCCTACCGCTATGGCTACCAGCGATTTGATTCGCAGATCATGCTCACGGTGATTGTGTTGTTGGTGGTGCTGGTGGCGGTAATTCAACTGAGTGGGGATCGCTTGGCGCGGGTATTGAACAAGCGCTGAACTCACGGGCATTCGTCCAACTGCGCGACGCTGGCATGGGGCACGAAGCTGACGGTTTTTTCCTTGGCCTGCCAGGGGCGCACGATGTAGCTGCCGTCCGAGTCTGCCATTACCCGCAGTTTTACACTGCGCTGCGGGTTGTCGGCGTCTACCAGCACGCGAAGAACCTTGGCGTCGTCCGACCAGGTCATCAGCGTACACACGCGCCCTCCGGAGGCGGAGCCTTGCAATGGCAACCCACCCAGCTTCGACCCGCTTGCCGGGATCAGCCCGAGGAAGACGATGAGTGCAAAGGCTGCCAGTGATGCGAAGGCAACCGGGTTCTTGTGATCGCGCATGTACACCACAAGGCAGGCCCCACAGCCCTGGACCAGGAACAGCACGACCACCTCGGCAAACATGAACGGTGCAAAGAGCACAGCGCTGTCGGAATACTCAAGGAAGGCGCGGGAGACCGGCACGGTTACCATCAGGATTACCAGCATTTGAACCGCGCCAGCACCCACACTGGCCAGCCAGAACTCGCCGGATATGTCACGCAATCCAACCTGAGCAGGGCGTGCGCGCATGATGATGCCGACATAGGCGAGTACCGCCACCACGATCGCCACAATCCAACTGACAGTCAGCAAAGGCCCACTTTCGGCGTTCACCGACAGGTACACGGCGCACATCCAGAAGATGGCCATGACGACCAGGCTGGCAGCCCAGTGCAACAATAAACGCCGGTGCTGGGCCGTCAACTGAGGGGAAAGCGGACTGAGATTCAGCTGATCACTGAGGCGCACGCCCGTGTCGTTAAGGCGTTTGAACAAGATGAATGTAGGGATCAGGATCGACGCGCCCATCATGCCGATGACGAATACCAACATGGCGAACATGGCCGGCAATGCGGTGAACGCCGCGGCCGACAAAATACTCAGGGGTACTTTTTCCACCTGGATGTACTGGTACAAATACAAGCCTGCCACCGACAGGATCCCCACCGTCAGCGGCCAGGCGCGTTCATTGAGCCAGAACAGGCCGCTGCTGAGTTTCGTGGCGTATTGGTCCACCTTGTTTGCAGTGAATTTCTGACCCTCACGTGAACGTTTTTCTTCTTCCATGAATGTACAACCCTCTTTGAATGAGGGCCGAATCTTACCCAGAATCCTGCGGGGCGGTCTGTCGGATTCTCCCAACACGCACACAATGAACCGCCCTACACCAGATACACGTCTTTCAACTCAAGGGTGAGCCTGAGGTATAGTCCGACCACCTCAACCGCAGCGGTGCGCCACACCATGAAACTCGCCCCCGACGACCTCAACCAGATCACCTCCACCACCCTCGGCCATTACAACAAAGTCGCCGAAGACTTCCGTGAAGGCACCCGTGATCACGATGTGAGCCAGAACATCGACGCGCTGTTGCGACATATCCAGGGCTCGGCGCCGTTTACCGTGCTGGATTTCGGCTGCGGGCCGGGGCGGGATTTGCAGACTTTTACGCGCATGGGGCATATCGCCGTGGGGCTGGATGGCTCCGAGCGGTTTGCGCAGATGGCGCGGGACGACAGCGGCTGTGAGGTATTGCAACAGGATTTTCTCAAGCTGGACCTGCCACCCGAGCGCTTCGATGGCGTGTTTGCCAATGCGGTGCTGTTTCATATTCCCAAGCAGGAATTGCCGCGGGTTCTCAAGCAGCTGCATGGCACGTTGAAGCCTGGAGGCGTGCTGTTCAGCTCCAACCCTCGAGGTGAAAACCAGGAGGGTTGGAATGGGCCGCGGTATGGCTCTTATCACGACCTGGAGGCGTGGCGGGGCTTGCTGACCGAGGCCGGATTTGAAGAGCTGGAGCACTACTACCGGCCGGCCGGGTTGCCGCGGGAACAGCAGCCTTGGTTGGCGAGTGTGTGGCGTAAAATTTAGTGCCGCATCGCCTGTACGGGCCTCATCGCAGGCAAGCCAGCTCCCACATTCGGAATGCATTTCACTGTGGGAGCCGGGCTTGCCCGCGATGGCGCCGTAACGGGCAGCGTTATTTCACCTGATACACCACCGGCTTCTCCCCCTCCACGAGCGCCGTCACACTGCGCCCGGCATACCCATCTTTCTGCGCGTCCGAAAAATTCGCCACCAACCGCGTCCCATCGGCGAAGGTGGTTTGCTGCAACAGTTTGTCCGCTGTCAGCCAGCGAAACTCAGTCATTGCCTGAGTCCCCAACCGTTGATGCAGCGGCCGAAAGAACCGCTCCTGGCGCTGAATCACCGGCAGCCTGTCCTTGAGTGTCGTCGCGCTCAGGTGATACAGCGGCGGTACGTTGTAGAGCAGTTGGGCCAGTTCATTTTCAGCCCGTACATTGCTCAGCTTGAGGTTGTCGAACAGCCAGTGATGAGTGGTGATCACCGAGCCATGGAACACCGCCTGATACAACGGCAGCCGCATCGTCGGGTCGAAATACACCGTGCGCAGCGACGCTTTCAACGGCACAGGCTTGAAGAACACCGCCGGCTGTTCCGCCGGGTACCAGTTGCCGACGTAATAGGGCGACTGCCGGTCGCGGGTCATGTCCCGGTCACCCCAGCCAATCACCGGAGTTTGCATACCATGGGCAAACATAATGCCCTGAGCGGTGACGGCGTTGCCGTCTTCGGAACCTGCGGGCAGTTTTAGCGAAGTGTTGATCCAGCGCGAGGCGTCGATATTGCCCTGGGCATTCTGCACCTGACTCATGGAGGCGCCGTCGCGGTAGCTGTCAAAGATCATGCTGGTGGCGTACGCATCGAGGAACCAGGCATTGAATCCGGCTGCGGCCTGCACCGCCTTTACCCGTGCTTCCAGCAACGGTCGCACACAGCGCGGGTCCGTGTAGTGGCCGGATTGTTGGAAACCGGCTTTCGGCTGGCCGTTCTTCAATATGATTGCGCAGTCACGGTACGCCTTGCCGCCCAGGTGGGCAGTGGCCCAGTCCGGATTTTCGCTGGCCGACAGCGCCGTTTCATACGAATCGTAAGGCGCCATCAGGTACCCGGCATCCACGCCTGCGCGAATCGCTTCGGGATGCCAGAGCCCGCCTTCCCAGCCATCACCCAGGGTCAACAGCAGACGCGAGAGCCCCGCGTCACGCAAGGCTTGGATAGTCGAATGCCCCCAGGTTTCGGGGCGATCACTCAAAGCTGAGACGAAATCCACGGCCAGCTCGCTACGCAACTCGCCGTAGCGAGTGGCAAGGCGACTCATGTCGGGCTCTTCCACTTGCCAGGCTTGCCGGGCCTTCTGGTTGATGGCCGCATTGAGGCCGCGCAGCAACACGGTTTGCTCATAACGATTCAATGCGGTTGTCTGTGCAAGCACCTTCGCAGACTCTTTGTCCAGCAGCCTGCCAAGCTCATGGGTGCGCAGCCGTTTGATCAACGTTGGCCAATCACGGACATCATCCAGCGTCAGCAAGCCGTTGCCCCAGAGGTAAACGTGACTGGCGCCGAGCAATTTAACCGCCTCGGGGGTTTGCCGCAGCTTGTCCGCCAGCGGCTCGTAACGGCCCTGCTCCACCAACCATTGGCGATAATGCTTGGCCCCGGCCAATGGGTCTGCATCGCCCAGGTACAGGCGCAGCGTCATCGGTGCGTCGGGGGCAAGGGTGGTGAATTCATGGGCCGCTGACAACGCCAGGCCCTGGCCGTCCGCTTGCCATTCAAGGCGATTGTTGTAGGGGTTGGTCAGCAGCCAGTTAAGCGTGAAGCGCCCGTGATCCAGGCCCCACAAGGGCAAGCTCAGGTCCTGGGTGGTATTGACTTCGCCGTGCTCAAGCAGGAACGCCTTCCACACGGGGTTATCAAAGGGCACATAATGCCCTTCAGCCAACGGCCAGATCAGCGCCTGGCCCATGGCCGTGGCCGGCTGGCGCAGCAGGGCCAATTCACCCGGCTCGCGAGCACTGATAGACAGGGACAGTTCGCGCTGCTCAAGCCGGGCCGTCAGGCGGTAGGCGCCGCTATCCCATTGCCAGGAGACCTGTGCGGCATCAGCTTGCAACGCACTGACAGCGTGCGCGGCGACACCGCTGGAGGCTTGTACCGGGGCCTCCCCCGCTGGCGTGACACGCAGCGCCAGGGTTGCAGGGTCGAGGTCAACGCGCCACAGGGCGTTTTCCAGCACGGTGGAGGCAAAGACTGAGGGCGCAAGAACAAGCGCACAGAGCACAAAGATGAGGCGCAGGCACTGCATGGGAATCGACCTGGACGGAGAAGTTAGGTCGAGAGGGTAAAACATGCAGACAGTGGCCGGGGCAACAAGTGGATCTTTCGGAAGCTTCCCACAGCCTCAAGCGAGATGAAGATCCAAATGTGGGAGGGGCGGTGCGACGATTCGACTTGCCCCCTCCCACATTTTTAACCGCGCTGTTCCTGATGCTCTTGTTTGGGTTCGCGGATTTTGTACCAGGCCACATACAGCGCCGGCAAAAACAGCAGCGTCAGCAACGTGGCGATGATAATCCCGCCAATCATCGCGTAGGCCATCGGCCCCCAGAACACTTCCCGGGCAATCGGGATCATGCCCAGGCTCGCCGCTGCCGCCGTAAGCAGAATCGGCCGACGCCGGTGTTCGGTCGCTTCCACCACCGCATCCCACGGCGTATAGCCCGCCACTTCATACTCATGAATCTGTGTGACCAGGATCACCGAGTTGCGGATGATGATACCGATCAGCGCCAGGATCCCCAGGATCGCCACAAACCCCATCGGCGTACCGGTGGGGATCAACGCCAGCACCACGCCGATCAGCCCCAGCGGTGCAACGCTGGCCACCAGGAACATTTTCTGCACGCTGTGCAACTGGATCATCAGGAACGTGGCCATCAGGAACAGCATCAACGGCACCACACTGGCAATCGGGCCCTGGGCCTTGCCGCTTTCTTCCACGGTGCCGCCGGTGGCGACTTTGTAGCCCACCGGCAGGCCGTCACTGAATTTCTGGATGGTCGGCGCCAGTTGCTTGACCAGGTCGGTCGGCTGCATCTCATCGCGCACCGCGGCCTTGATGGTAATCGTCGGCTTGCGGTCACGACGCCACACCAGCGGCTGCTCCAACTCGTAACGCACCGTGGCAAACGCGAGCAACGGGATCGAGGTACCGTTGGGCGTAACGATCTGCAGGTTCTGCAAGGTTTCCGGCGTGCCGCGCTCGGCATCTTCGGCGCGACCGACCACGTTGATCAGGTAGATATCGTCGTGCACCTGGGTCACCGCCGCGCCGCTGACCACGCTGTTCATCAACTGCGCCACGTCTTCCGACGACAGCCCCAGTTGCCGCGCCTTGTCCTGGGCGATGTCGACGCGTAGCACTTTGCCCGGCTCGTTCCAGTCGTAGATGATCTCGCCCAAGTGGGTGTTCTGGTCCAGCAAGGTCGCCAGTTCGATGGCGTGCTTGCGCACCTGGTCGGTGTCTTTACCGGAGACGCGGTACTGAATCGGCCGCCCGACCGGCGGGCCCATTTCCAGCGGCTGCACATAGCTGCCGATACCGACAAAATCATCGCGCAGGCGTTTCTGCAATCGCGCAATCAAGGCGCTGCGCTCTTCCAGGCCCTTGCTGACGATCACCAACTGCGCGTAGTACGGGTTCTCCAGTTGTTGGTCCAGCGGCAGGTAAAAACGGATCGCGCCCTGGCCGATGTAGGTGCTCCAGCGAGAAATGTCAGGGTCGTCCTTGATGATCGCTTCGAGGCGGTCAACCGCCTTGCGCGTCTCGTTGATCGAGGCGTTTTGCGGCAGGTTCAGATCAACCAGGATTTCCGGGCGATCCGATGACGGGAAAAACTGGTTCTGCACAAACTGCATGGAAAACACCGAGGCCGCAAACAGCGCCACAGTGATACCGATGGCCCACCAGCGGTTGCGCATGGCCCAGAGCATACCGCCATTGAACGCGCGGCCGATGCGCCCAGGCTCGGCGTTATGCGGCTTCACATTGGCGCTGAGAATATGCACGCCGATCACCGGCGCAAACAGTACCGCCACCACCCACGACACCAACATCGCCACGGCAATCACCGCGAACAGAGTAAAGGTGTACTCGCCCGCCGAACTGGCATTGAGGCCAATCGGCACGAAACCGGCCACGGTCACCAGCGTACCGGTGAGCATCGGGAACGCTGTTGAGGTGTAGGCGTAGGTGGCGGCCTGCTCCTTGGTTTCGCCTTTTTCCAGGCGCGTGATCATCATCTCCACGGTGATCATCGCATCGTCCACCAACAAGCCGAGTGCAATGATCAACGCACCCAACGATACCCGCTGCATGGTGATGCCGCTGTATTCCATAAACACGAACACCAGCGCCAGCACCAACGGAATCGAGCACGCCACCACCAGCCCAGCGCGCATACCGAGGCTGATAAAGCTCACCACCAGCACGATAATCACGGCTTCGAACAACGCGCTGGTAAAGCCGCCGACGGCCTCTTCCACCACTTCGGCCTGGTCAGACACCTTGTGCACACCGACGCCCACCGGCAGGTCGGCAGTCAGCTCATCCATGCGCCCGTGCAGCGCCTTGCCGAACGACTGGATATTGCCGCCCTTTTGCATGGCGATCGCCAAGCCAATCGCCGGCTTGCCATTGAAACGGAACATCGGCCTTGCCGGGTCGACGTAACCGCGACTGATGTCAGCGATATCCGCCAGCCGATAGAAGCGGTCATTGAGCCGCAGGTTGACGTTGGCCAGGTCTTTCTCCGAAGCGAACTGCCCGGAGGTGCGCACCGATATGCGCTCCGGCCCGGCCTCGATCACCCCGGCAGGCGTTACCGCATTCTGCGATTGCAGGCTTTGCACGACCTGGCGTTGATCAATGCCCAATGCCGCCAGTTTGCGCGTGGAGAAGTTCAGGTAGATCACTTCATCCTGCTGGCCGATCATCTCGACCTTGCCCAGCCCCGGCACCGAGCGGATTTCGGCGCGCACCTGCTCCACGTAGTCGCGCAACTGGCGCATCGACAAGCCGTCGCCAGTAAAGGCGTACACCGAGCCGAACACATCACCGAACTCATCGTTGAACGACGGCCCCTGCAGGCCCTGGGGGAAGGTGCCGCGAATATCATCGATCTTCTTGCGAACCTGGTACCAGATCTCCGGAATGGCCTTGGCGCTGGTGGTGTCCTTGAGGAACACGAACACCGTGGACTCACCCGGTCGCGTATAACTTTTCACGTAGTCTAGGGAGTCGAGCTCTTCGAGTTTTTTCTCGATGCGATCGGTGACCTGCTTGAGGGTTTCCTCCTGGGTAGCGCCCGGCCAGCGGGTCTGGATCACCATGGTCTTGATGGTGAATGAGGGGTCTTCCTCGCGGCCCAGGTTCATATACGAGAACACGCCCATCAGCAGCGCGACGAACATCAGGTACCAGACGAAGGACTGATGCTTGAGTGCCCAGTCGGATAAGTTGAAGCTCCCTTTCATCGCGGGCTGTCCTCGTCGATTTTGACTTTTTGCCCGGGTTTCAGGCTGTTCACGCCGGCGGTGACGATGCGTTCACCGGCTTTGATGCCGCCATTGACCAAGGCGCTGTCAGCATCCCGGCTGACCACACTGACGTCGCGTGGCTGCACGGTCTGGCTCTGGGTATCAAGCAGCCAGATGCGCGTCTTGCCGTCGACGTCCTGCAAGGCGCTCAAGGGCAATTCGATACGCGGCGTAATGGCGCTGCTCAAGGTCACGCTGATGGCGGTGCCCAGGCGGAACGCGGCGGGAGTGTCGGTCAGGCTCAGACGTGCGCGGCGGGTGCGCGTGGCACTTTGGGCCTGGGGTTCGATCTCGCGCACGATGGCGGTGGTATGCACGCTGGGGTCCAGTTGCCCGGCGACCAGAAACACCACATCCGTCGGCAGGCGCTCGGCCAGGCCGGCAGGCAGGTCGATCACCGCCTCCTTGATGTCCGGGCGAGCCAGGGTCACCACCTGCTGCCCCGCGCTGACTACCTGGCCAGCCTCGGCATTCCAGGCGGTGACGATACCGGCGTGGTCGGTGTGCAGTTCGGCGTAATTGAGCTGGTCCTTGGCTTGATTGACCGAGGCGCGGGCCTGATCAAGGGTGGCCTGGGTGGTTTTCAGGTCAGTCTGCGCCACATCCAACTGAGCCTGGGCGCCGACGCCCCGGTTGAACAGTTCCTGCTGGCGACGGGCATTGGCCTGGGCATTGATGAACTGTGCCTGCACGCGGGCGAGGTCGCCCTGGGCAGCACGCAGTTGGTTCTGCTGGTCGGTGGGGTCGAGCACGGCAAGCAAGGCCCCCTTCTCCACCTCGGCGCCCACGTCGACGGCGCGACGGGCGATGCGGCCCGACACCCGGAAACCCAGGTTGCTTTCGTAGCGGGCCTGGATAGTGCCGGCGAAGCGGCCGAGGTTTTCCTGATCTTCAGCCTTCACTTGCATGGACAACACCGGGCGCACAGGCTCAGGCGGCGCCTCTTCCTTGGAGCAAGCCATCAGCAACAGGCTGGCGGCGACGATAACCGTCAGTTGCTTCATGGCTGGGCTCCTTGCTGGGCGATCTCGACCACCATGCCGGGGTGCAGCAATTGCCCACCGGCCACTACGACTTTTTCGCCGCCTTTAAGGCCCTCGCCAATAATCACCTTGCCGGTGAGGTAACGGGCCACCTTGACCTTGTGCAGCTGCGCCTTGCCGTCGGCATCCACCAGCCATACGGCAGGCTCGCTGAGGTCTTTGGTCAAGGCCGCCCAGGGTAATTCGATGCTGGCCTTGGCCGGGCCGTTGGCGGTGGCGCTCACCACCGAACCCAGCTCCATGCCTTTAGGCAGGTTTTGCAGGGCGATCTTCACTTGTATGGTGCCGGTATTGGCCGCCACTGCCGGGGTCACTTCCCGCACCTTGCCCACGGCTTTGATGCTCGGGTTGTCCAGCAGGCTGACGGTAATCGGCGCATCCGGCGGCGGCTCCACCAGCAGGGATTCATACACGTTGAACACCGCGTCACGTTCGCCATCACTGGCCAGGCTGAAGATCGGTACGGTGGCTTGTACCACTTGGCCGACTTCGGCCTGGCGCGCCGTGATGATCCCCGGTGCATCGGCGACCAGCGCCGTGTAGCCAAGTTGCTCACGGGCGTTGGCCAATTGCGCCTGCGCGGCGGCCAGGGCACTTTGGCTGCTGCGCAACGCGGCCTGGGCGGCATCGTATTCGCTGCGGCTGGTGTAGCCCTTGGGCAAGAGTTTTTCCTGGCGCACGAAGGCGGCGGCGGTCTGCTTGACCCGCGCCTGTTCGGCCACAACCTGGGCCTGGGCGGAATCGACGTTGGTTTGCAGGTCCTTGGGGTCAAGCTTGGCCAGTACTTGCTTGGCCGTTACTCGGTCGCCCACGTCCACCATGCGCTGAATGATCTTGCCACCCACGCGAAAGGACAAATCGGTCTGCACCCGCGCCTGGATATCGCCCGTCAGCGTGACCGCCGCGGCAAAATCCGCCGGCTGCACGGTTTGCACAAATACCCGTGAATGCTGCTTGGGCTCGGCTTTGTCTTGGCCACAGCCGCTCAGCAGCGCCAGGAGGCCAAGGCTGAAAATTAATGTCGAAGCGCGACCGCCCATGCAGGCTCCTTTTGCGTGATGCTCACGTACAAGTGTGTATGCGACTGTGAGCTTAGAACAGGGTTCCTTATCTGCATGGAGGATCCCATACTCCAATGGTTCCCCAGCCGATTAAATGCATATGCTGAAAACCCTCGCGGTGGCCAATTACCGCTCGATCAACAAATTGGTAGTCCCGTTGGACCGCTTGAACCTGATCACCGGGCCCAATGGCAGCGGCAAATCCAACTTGTACCGCGCGTTGCGCCTGCTGGCAGAAACCGCCCAGGGCGGGGTGATCAATGCCCTGGCCCGTGAAGGCGGGCTGGATTCGACCTTCTGGGCCGGGCCGGAAACCATCAGCCGGCGTATGCGCACTGGTGAAGTACCGATCGAATCCAATGTGCGCCAAGGCGTCAAACGCCTGCGCCTGGGGTTTGCCGCCGAAGATTTCAGCTACGCAATCTCTCTGGGATTGCCGGAAAAAACCTCGTCGTTCTTCAGCCTCGACCCCGAAGTGAAGAAGGAATGCATCTGGGCCGGCCACATCTACCGCCCGGCCAGCCTGTTGGTGCAGCGCTCAGGTGCCATGGTGCGTGCCCGCGAAGGCCGTGCCTGGGATGTACTGGCGCAGCACACACCCAACTACCACAGCCTGTTCGATCAGGTCGGCAGCCTGCGCGGCTCGCCGGAAGTGCTGCTGTTGCGTGAAAGCATTCGTGGCTGGCGCTTTTATGATCACTTTCGCAGCGACGTGGACGCGCCAGTGCGCCAGCCCCAGTTGGGCACGCGTACGCCGGTGTTGCATCACGATGGCCGCGATTTGGCGGCCGCGTTGCAGACCATCCGCGAGATCGGCGACCCCGAGGCGCTGCAACGTGCCGTAAGCGATGCATTCCCGGGGGCGCGCCTGAACATTGAACCGTTGCAAGGCGGACGCTTTGCCATTGAGTTCTATCAGGAAGGCTTGCTGCGGCCGTTGTCGGCGGCGGAGCTGTCGGACGGCACCTTGCGCTACCTGCTGCTGATCGCAGCGCTGCTGACGCCACGCCCACCGACCATGATGGTACTGAACGAACCTGAGACCAGCTTGCATCCGGACCTGCTGCCCGCCTTGGCGCGCCTGATTATCGAAGCGTCGAAGCAGTGCCAGGTGTGGGTGGTGTCCCATGCCAGCCGCTTGATCGCGGCGTTGCAGCAGGATGAGGGGTGCAATTCGATTGTGCTGGAGAAGGTGTTGGGGGAAACGCGGATCGTGGGGCAAGGGATTCTGGATGGGCCGGCCTGGCATTGGCCGGAGTAGGTGGTGACTGTACCGGCCTCATCGGGAGCAAGCCCCCTCCCACATTTTGACCTGTATTCACACATCGGAATGTGTGAACCCGATCCAGTGTGGGAGGGGGCTTGCTCCCGATGAGGCCGGTGCAGCCAACACAAAAAGTCAGGTTTCAGCCCTGCCACTTCCCACCTTCAACAATCACATTTTCAGGCTTGGTGTCATCGCTCAGTTCTTTGCGCACATATTGGTCATAGAGCTTGAGCAGAAACTTCTCCTCGCCCAGCTTCGCCAGCTCGGCATTCACCCAGTCGCGCAGTTCGGTATTGCCCTTCTTCACCGCCGGAGCAATCGGTGCTTCATCACCCAGCTTTTCTTCCAGCACACGGTAGCCCGGGTTCTGCTTGGCCCAGCTGAACAGCACCAGGTTGTCCTGGGCATAGGCATCGCCACGCCCGGCCGACAGCGCTTGCAGCGACTCGGAGTTTTTCTCGAACTTGAGCAGCTTCCAGTCAGGATGGTTTTTGGTCAGCCAGATGTCGGCGGTGGTGCCGGTGGTGACAATGGTGGTGCGAGTGGCCAGGTCATCCAGGCTTTTTACCGTGCTGTCATTCGGTACAAGGGCCTGCACCGCGACTTTCAGGTTGGGGTTGGTAAAGTCCACCGCTTCCTTGCGCTCGGGCGTCACCGTCATGTTGGCGAGAATCAGGTCGACCTTGTCGCTTTGCAGGAACGGAATGCGGCTGGCGGGCTCAACGGCGACAAACTCCACCTTGTTTTCGTCGCCCAACAGGTCCTTGGCGAATTGACGGCCAATGTCAGTATCGAAGCCGACGTAGCGGCCAGCCTCGTCGACAAAGCCAAACGGTGGCTTGTCCGTGAAGACGCCAACGATCAGCTTGTCCCGCGCTTTTATTTTGTCGATGTAGCTGGCAGCCGCGGGTTTTACCGGCTCTTCGGCCTTTTTATCGCAGCCGGCCAGCAAGGCGACGGCAAACAGTGGCAGCAGTAACTTTTTCATATCAGCTCCAGTTCCTTGATCTTTTTGGGCAGTGTTGAAACGAAGGAGAACTTCTCCAGGAACTGCTGCGCGCGTGCGGTCTGCGGGTTCGTAAAGAATGCCTCGGGGGTGTTGTGTTCGAGGATGCGACCGGCCTCCATGAACACCACGCGGTCAGCGACGGCGCGGGCGAAGGCCATTTCGTGGGTGACGATCAGCAGGGTCATGCCATCGCGGGCCAGGCCCTGGATCACTTCCAGCACTTCCTTGACCATCTCCGGGTCAAGGGCCGCCGTGACCTCATCAAAGAGCATGACCTGGGGGTTCATGCACAACGAACGCACGATGGCGATGCGTTGCTGCTGGCCGCCGGAGAGCTGGCGCGGGAACGCGTCGCGCTTGTCGGCCAGGCCCACGCGCTCCAGCAGTTTTTGCGCCTGCTCACGAGCCTCGCGGGGGTCACGCTTTTGCACTTTCAGCGGGCCGAGCAGGATGTTGTCGAGCACGCTCATGTGCGGGAACAGGTGGTAGCTCTGGAACACCATGCCGATGTCCTGGCGCACCTGGCGCCAGTCGGTGTTTTTATCCAGCAGCTCAACGCCTGCAAACCGCAGGCTGCCGCTGTGCGCGACTTCCAGCCCATTGAGGCAGCGCAGCAAGGTGCTTTTGCCACAGCCGCTGGGGCCGAGGATCACCACCACCTCGCCGCTTTGCACGCTCAAGTCGATGCCCTTGAGCACCTGTGCCTGGCCAAAGAATTTGTTGAAACCCTGGAACTCGATCAATGCGCTCATGCGTGGGCCCAGCGCCGTTCCAGCACCTTGGAGGCGGCCGACAACGGGTAGCAGATAAAGAAGAAAAACAGGAACAGCGCGCCGTAGATCAATACCGACTCGTAGGTACGCTCGATGATTTGCTGGCCGACCTTGATCACATCCACCACGCCAATCAGCACCGCAAGGGAACTGGTCTTGATGATGCGCGTGTAGACGTTGATGGTCGGCGGCGTCATGCGTTTAAGGGCCTGGGGCAGCAGCACGTAGCCGTACAACTGCGGGTCGGACAGGCCAATCGACAAGCCCGCTTCACGCTGGCCACGCGGCAGCGAATGCAATGCACCGCGCACCACCTCGCCGACTTCGCTGGCGCCCCATAGCGACAACACCAGCACCGCGCACCAGAAGCTCGGCAGGCTCACACCAAAGAAAATCGGCAGGCCGAAAAACAGCAGGTACAACCACACCAGCACCGGAATCGCCCGGAACAGCTCCAGGTAGATGCGCAGCACACCCTTGATCACCTTGTTATTCAAGGTGCGCAGCACGCCATACAGCACGCCGCCGACCGTACTGAAAGCGATGCTCAAAAACGAAATCGACAGGGTTTGCGCAGCGCCTTTGCCCAGTTGTGGCAACGACACCCACAGCAACTCAAGACCCGAACTGGCCATGCTGGAGCCTCCTTTCCAAACGGCTGAGCAGCAACGACAACGGCAAAAACAGCAGCACGCAAATCAGCGTCAGCACGGCGAGCATCTCGTAGGTCTTGTAGTAGAGGGCGATGTAGCTCTTGGTGGTGTAGAGAATCTCCGGCACCGCCACCGCGGAAACCACCGTGGTTTCCTTGAGCAGAAAGATGAAATTGGCGAACAACGCCGGCAGGCTGAGGATGCCGGCCTGGGGCAGAATCACATGGCGCAACAGCTGCCAGTCGGACAGGCCAATGGACTTGCCCGACTCGATCTGCGCCAGCGGCACCGCTTCCACACCGGCGCGCAACACTTCAGTGAGGTAGGCGCCGCCGAGAAAGGTCATGGTGATGATTGCCGCCCAGAACCCGGAGATATTCAAACCCAGGGCCGGCAGTGCGAAGTAGACGAAAAACAGTTGGATCAACAGCGGCGTGTTCCGCGCCAGCTCCACATACAGCGCTACCAGCCGTGACAGGTACGGCGTGCGAAACACCAACAAGGCTGCATTGATCAGCGCCACCAGCAAGGAGGTGCCGATGGCGATCAGGCCCACTTGCAGGGTTACGCCCACCGCTTGCAGGAACGCCGGCAAGGTGCTGAGGATAAAAGCGAAATCGAAGGTCATGTGCAGTCCATATCGCCGCATGGGTAATGCTGCGAGCGCAATCCGTTCCGGCGTGGATAACGTCGGGTAGCGCGAACTTTAAAGGTATAAAAAGCAAAATTTAAATACCGAAATAGCATATTGATATCACCCAAAAAACTAACCTTCGCCAGGGCGATCAATGTGGGAGGGGCAAGCCCCCTCCCACAAAAAAAACGCCGACGCTGTAGTAGCCGTCGGCGTTGAAACCTTGAAGGGGGTTTTGAGTTACATCAGAACGCCGGCACGACTGCGCCGTTGTACTTCTTCTCGATGAAAGCTTTGACTTCCGGGCTGGTCAGGGCCTTGGACAGTTTCTGGATAGCGTCGCTGTCCTTGTTGTCCGGGCGCGCTACCAGGAAGTTCACGTAAGGGGATTTGGCATCTTCGATGATCAACGCGTCCTTGGCCGGGTTCAGGCCGGCTTCCAGGGCGTAGTTGGTGTTGATCACATCCAGATCAACCTGATCCAGCACGCGTGGCAGCAGGGCCGATTCCAGCTCTTTGAATTTGAGGTTTTTCGGGTTGTCCTTGATGTCTTTTGGCGTGGACAACGCGTTGGTCGGGTCTTTCAGGGTGATCAGCCCGTTCTTCTGCAGTAGCAACAGGGCGCGTCCACTGTTGGAGCCTTCGTTCGGGATGGCCACGGTCGCGCCGTCTTTCAGATCTTCAATTTTCTTGATCTTTTTCGAGTAGCCGCCGATGGGTTCAACATGCACACCGACTACCGTGACCAGGTTGGTGCCCTTGCCCTTGTTGAAGTTTTCCAGGTACGGCAGGGTCTGGAAGTAGTTGGCGTCCAAGCGCTTCTCAGCGACTTGCACGTTTGGCTGCACGTAATCGGTGAAGACTTTGATCTGCAGGTCCACGCCTTCCTTGGCCAGGGTCGGCTTGATCAACTCCAGGATCTCAGCGTGCGGAATCGGCGTGGCCGCTACCACCAGCTTTTCGTTGGCCTGGGCGAAGCCGGCAGTCAGGGCAGCCGCCAGGGCGGTAAACAACAGAACCTTTTTCATGCAGTGTCCTTTTCTAACGACCATTTTTTATGTGAGGTGCCAGCGAAATGCTATCGCGGCGTAGGAAGGACAATACCTAGATTTTTTATTCCCGAACAATATCTTTTATTCACGTTGATATTCCATTTTGTTCATACAGGAAGGTACGCAGCGATTCGCGCTCGGTCGCACTGGCGCTGGCAAAAATTCGTCGCACTTGCTCCAGCGGCGAACCTGCCACCGGCAGGTTCAAATGCTCGGGCAAGATTTCATCGCCACTGCTCACCAGCAAGGCAAAGTGAATGACGTTTTCCAGTTCGCGGGTATTGCCCGGCCAGGTGTGACGCTCCAGTACCTGCTGAGCGGCGTCGCTGATAAGCGGCACCGGCAGGTCCAGGCGCTGGCTGTAGATGCCGAGGAAATACTCGGCCAGAGACAAAATATCCCCCACCCGCTCGCGCAACGCCGGCAGGTCCAGCCGGCCTTCGCTCAAGTAATGAAACAGGCGCTCGTGAAACTTGCCAACGGCCACAGCCTGGGCCAGGTCGATGCTGGTAGCGGCCACCAGACGTACGTCTACCGGGCTGGGTTGATGGGCACCGACGCGGGTGACCTCATGATTTTCCAGGGCCGCGAGCAATTTCACCTGGATCGGCAACGGCAAGTCACCAATCTCATCCAGGTACAAGGTGCCGCCGTTGGCAGAGCCAAACCAGCCAGCCCGACTGCTCGCTGCGCCGCTGTGGCTGCCGGCGGCATAGCCAAACAACTCGGCATCCGCATAGGTAGGACTGATGGCGCCACAGTTGACCGAGACAAACAGGCCAGTACGGTCACTGCCACGGTGGATGTGTCGCGCCAGCAGTTCTTTACCACTACCGGTTTCACCGCGGATCAATACGGGTAAGGCGCGCGGCGCAAGGCTTTCCAATTCTTCACGCAGTTGGCGTGAGCGTGGGTCGACGAACACCAACGCCTTGGCGCGGATGCTCAGTGGGCTCTTTTCGGCATCGGGAAAGGTCAGCAAAGGCTGGCCGTAGGTTTCATGCAAACTCATGGCAGGCTCCCGCCCCAATCCACTCAGGGACGGGGCGTTGAAAAAATATCAGGCACTACGCCGAGCATGGTGCTCGAGGCGGCTCTGCAGGCGATAGAGATAGGCGAAACCCTGCTCCCAGCGGCGGTGGCCGGACTTCACATTGATATGCCCGGCGCCGGACAAAATGCCGGCTTCGGCCCCCCATTGACGCGCCAACTCCAGAGCCCGGGGCGCGCTGACGGCGCTATCGTTGTCGGAGCTGACCACCTGGCTGGGAAACGGCAGCAGGTCGGTGGGAATTGGTGCGAAGTTACGCAGGGCCGGGGCACAGGCTGCGCGCTCGACATCGGCTGGGGCTACCAGCAAGGCGCCGCGAACCTGACGCAAGAAATGCACGGGGGCAGTGGCCGCCCAATGAGCCACGGTGATGCATCCCAGGCTATGAGCAATCAGGATTACCGGTGTGCTGTCGGCGGCAATCGCCTCAGCCAGTGCAGCTACCCAATCCTCTCGACGCGGCGTCAGCCAATCGGCCTGCTCCACGCGAGCGCTGTTGGGCAGGCTGTGCTGCCAATGGGTTTGCCAATGATCTTCTGGCGATCCTTGCCAGCCCGGCACGATCAGATAACGAATCGACTCGCTGTGCATGGGTGTGCCCTCCTGCAGCTTTTAACGTTGCTGACCAGTATAGGGGCGCCCCAACAATCAAATAAGGAATAAAAAGGAATTTATTAATAACCAAAAACTCATCACATCATTTATTCGAATCCCACTCCCTTCCACATTCCTGGAAACCCAACCATTGTGCCCCCCGACGCCATGGCATCGGGGGCCGGTAATGTTGAGTTGGATAACCCAATGCTCAACGACCGCTACCGCTATACCGAATCAACGAGAATGATGCATAGAGTGCTCCGAGCCGATATCGACCCCAAATTTACGATTCATGGGCATATAGAAATCGCGTACTTCCATGTACTTTTTTCCGAAATATTCGGGCAAAAGGAGACGCGCATTCAAAAGTTCAGTCATGTCATCAACAAACGGGAAAAAACCATATTCCTCTTGCGCCACTACATCACCAAACATTCTCGGCCCGGTAACCTCGAAGATTTTCGTCTCGTACTCTTTATAGGCTTGCCGTTCTATGTCTGTCGAACCTTCTCTTAAAAACGGACGATTATTGTTAAACCACGACTCGTTGGCTTTGAACCGCTGATATGACTCCTCCAGAATCTTGTCAAATAATGGATTGTCTGCATGGCTTGCGAAATTACTTGTATTGAACCCATTGAAATCCGCTCCCTCATAAGTAATGGGCGAGTTCATCAATAGATCACTTGGTGTGGCTTTCAGCGTGACATCCCCCACGTTGAAGGTCAGCGTGTCATCCGTATCCAGGTATATTCCACCGTGCTTCTTTATCAGTGCAACGCGCATCACATCCGATGAAGCCGCTAAATTTTGCCCTTGACCTGATCTAAAATACTGATACATCTCTCCATATTTACTTGCCGTTAGCTCTCGAAAAGCTTCATCCTCTTTCAGATCATGCACCTCCAGCCCACCCACTTTGTGATCCAGAGCAGATTTTATTTTCTGAAACGCACTCCCGCTGTTTGCATCCACGTGAACGACAGACTTGTAACCCGGGCTTTTCCTGGCGTTCTCAATAATGTTCTGGATTAAATGCTCCGGCATTTCATTGCCAGCCCAAAAATAATGAATGACTTTGGGCACTTCTGTCGTACCGGACGGCAGCGACGGCAACCGTGGTAACTTAAGCGTTTTATTTATAACTGATGGAGGTACGTTCTTATTCCCTTCGATCGCTTCGGTTTTAGTACCACCTAACCATCTTCCTCGGCCATTACGCCAATAGAATATATCATTCACTTGACCATCTTCGTTGAGCCCACGCCAGAGGCGTGCCTCAACGTCATAAGTGACTTTAGTACCGTACTGCCCGACAAAAACCATGTAGTCCTGAGAAAACATTCGCTGCACGTCGTCCATGGGGACCGTGAACTCATCGAGGATAACGGGAGGCGTAGTAGGCCCCATTGGGTAGCCGATATGCCCATTGACTCGTCGTGGGGGATTGAAGAATGGACGCTCCTGTTCAGCCACTTGAGTGGGCGCCTGGGCTGCGGCGTCAACCCCTGCTGTAACGCCCCCGTTGGCCATTCTCTCTGTCATCGCTTTCGCCAGCGGCGCCCCCGCATGGGTGACCAAGGGCGGTATCGCGTTCAGTACTCCAAATACAATCCGGTCAGAACCCGTGGCCTTTCCTTTGACGGCATCATCAATACCGATACCTGTTTGAGTGGCTCCGGCTGCCATGAAAAAAACATCCAAGCCTATCGCTACTTCCGGCATGACCAATGCCAGAGGCGTCATGAACATGGCAACCTTCGTGGCCTCTTCCACACCTTGCAAGACTTTGTTCTTGGTGTAGTCACCATCGCTGACGATCGCGTTTTCTGCATCCGAATAAGACCGCGCCTTTTGCCGGACCTTGACCGCTTCAAAAGGATCTCTGCGCAAAGGCTCAACCGAGATAAAGCGATCGGGCACCCAGCCGTTGATCCTTGCAAGGAAGCCGTTGCCAGATACTTGCGCATTGGACCAATGTGCCATCCCGTCCAAGGATTGACGCACACCGTCTGCCAACAGCTTTTGGGCTTGGTCCTTGAGGGAAAAATGCGTCAGCAGTGATTCAAGTTTCACAGGATCAGTGGCTTGCTTGGCCAGCCAGATATTCATTTGCTGTGGGTTATCGAAACGATGTATCGGCGAGGAGTTACCAGGGATGTAAAGCAAGGTCAGCTGGGTTTTGCGATCGGTCACACACATCAAGTCGGTTGACTGCAGGCCATTGATGCTCAGCAACCCGATATCCAGGTTCGGATCCTTGACGGCAGGTGCTGAAAAGTCCTGAACCGTCAGCTCGGACCATTGCTTTTGCGCAACAGGCCCCAACGCCCTCTGGGCGAGTGCCGCCTCGACTGGGCCAAGCGTGCCTTCCAAGCGCTGTAGGTTGATCGCTTTAACAAAGGATATTTTACTCAATGAAGCATAGGAACTACTGTGCTTGTCCCAAAACCCGTCAAGGGTGTTCTTGTAAAGTTTGGTTCGGTCTGTATCCCAGACCAAGGCTTTGAAGTCTTCAACAGGAATGGACACTTGAGTGTCTGCACTATACAGCGCAGAACTTGGGGAACTCGGCTCTCGGTAAATAGCTTGTCGACTGTGTGCTTCCTGCACCCAACCGTCAACTTTATTGTAAATATAAACTGCCGGCGAAAAATACTTGGCAATCTTTACAAACCAGCCCTCATTATCCTCAATCGTTACATCTTGTCTGTTTTTCAACGCCGCTTGTGTCAGCGTTATTTTTTCCACAACATCTTTATCATCTTTACCGTTATCTTTAAACGTAACCAGATACGTTTTATCAGGATCAACGTCGACGCCCCAATGTTGCTTTATTTTCGCCGACAGTATCGTCGAAATTTCTTTCTCGGGAGAAATGTAGTCAAAAGAGTGTGTGCTGATATAAGCATCTATTTCAGGGTTTGGTTTCAACACCGGCGCCCCGGCCTTTGGCGCTTTACTCTCTCGATAATCAGCGCGACTTAATGATTTTTTGGGACGCGGATGCTGCACACCCAGCCTATCAGGCCGCGAATAAATCCTTGCAGTGGGGGTTTCTTCGAGCTGAGGGGGAGTTAATTGTGGGTTAACAAATGCACTTACCGAATGAATAGGAAAGCGTACGCTCATGCAACTTCTCCATTAGTTAAATTTCTCCATGCGCCGACTAGAGTAATCATACTGTTGTGAATTGCACGCCCAGAAATATTCAAATACGTGAAAATTCTTTTCCTCTATAAACACTGTAACCACAAAATAAAAAAAGGCCGCACCCTGCCAAGGAAACGGCCTAAAAAACGTGTCGCGGCGGATGAAACTAACGTGCGGTAATCACCGACAATTTGGTAATCCCCGCACGTTCAATCGACGCCATGGCGCGTGCCACTTCGCCGTAGTTCACTCCATCGTCAGCCTGCAATTGCACCCGCACATCGGGGTCCTTGGCCTTGGCCGCCTGCAGGTTGAATTCCAGCAGGTCCGGCTGGATTTCGTCCTTGTTGATAAACAGTTTTCCCGCGCCGTCGATGCTCACCACCAGCGGGTCTTTCTGCTCGACAGGCGCCACGGTCTGGGTCTTGGGCAGGTTGATCGGGATCGAGTTGGTCAACAGCGGAGCGGTGACGATAAACACCACCAGCAGCACCAGCATCACATCCACCAGGGGCGTGACGTTGATCTCGCTCAGCACCTCATCACTGTCTTGCGTGGAGAAGGCCATGTCAGGACGCCTCCTTCACTTTTTGCGGGCTGGCGGCGCTGGCTTTGGTCAGTGTCGGGTGCAACAGCACGCGGAATGAGTTCTTCTGCGCCAGGCTGTAGAAGTCGTGGGCAAAGTCATCCAGGTCTGCCGCTGTCAGCTTCAGGCGGCGCAGGAAATAGTTGTAGACAAGCACCGCAGGCACCGCGACGGCGATCCCCACACCGGTCGCGACCAACGCCGCACCAATCGGCCCCGCCACGGTTTCCAGGCTGGCGGACCCGGCGGCGCTGATCCCCTTCAGCGCTTCCATGATGCCCCACACGGTGCCAAACAGGCCGATGAACGGCGAGGTGCTGCCGATACTGGCGACCACAGCCAGGCCGGTCTCCAGGGAGCGGCGCTCGCGCACGATTTGCTGGCGCAGGGCGCGTTCGAGGCGGTCCTGATGATTGATCGCCTGGCTTAGATCCGCAGCGTGAGGGGTATCGCCCACCTGGATTGCGGCATAGCCGGCCTGGGCCACACGCGCGGCGGCGCCGGGCTGGGTTTCGGCGAGTTCGGCGGCTGAATCGAGGCTCGATGCCGCCCAGAACTGTTTGTGAAACTTGCGATCCTGGGCCTTGAGGCGACCGAACTGCACGCCCTTGAGCAAGGCCAGGCCCCAGGTGGCGACCGAAAAGATCACCAGCAGCCAGATCACCGCGCTTTCGATGGATTCAAGTGGAGACGCTAATGCCATGATGTTTTCCCTCTTTTGCAGGTCGCGGCGTGTGCACACCGCGGCCGAATAATTAATGAATCTTGAAGTCGATCGGTACGCTGACCCAGCCGTCCTGGGCCACATCCCCCTGCTTGGCCGGTACGAAGCTCCAGCGCTTTACGGCGGCCAGTGCGGCGTCATCGAGCTGCTGGCGCCCGCTGCTTTTCTGCACCTGAATCTCACCCGGTTTACCGCTGGCCAGCACATGCACCCTTAACAACACCGTGCCTTCCCAACCGCGTCGCTGAGCCAGTGACGGGTACTCCGGTGCCGGGTTTTTCAGGTACGCGGCGTTGGCCGAAGCCGGCGTCACCGGCGCTGGCGCTCGCGCCGCAGGTGCGGGCGGAGCAGGTGGGGCTGGCGTCGGTGGCGCAGGCGGCTGCTCGACGGCTTTGGGGGCCGGCTTGGGCTCAGGTTTCGGCGCGGGCTTGGGCTTGGGTTTCACAATAGGTTTGGGCGGCGCCGGCTTGGCCGCCAACTCATCCACCACCGGCGGTGGCTCGACCACAGGCGACGGCGGTGGTGGCGGTACAGGCGGTGGCGGTTCAACCACCGGCGGCGCCGGCTGGGAAAATTCGATGGTCATCGGCGGAATTTCCGGCGGCACAATCGGCAGCACCGGCGTGGGTTTCTGGCTCACCCAATAGATCACAGCGCCGTGCAGCGCCAACACCAGCAACCCGAGCAAAATCCCTTCGCGGCGGCTGGAAAAACGCTTCGGGGTCTTCTGCAGGCGCAATTGCCCCAACGGCGCGCGATGCGGCCGGCCAAGGTCGACCAACTCACCACTCGGTGCCTGGCGCCATTGCGCCTCGGGTGCACTGGCGGCGGTCTGGACATTGCCCATTGATTCACTCCCTACGGTTTTGAAAAACCGACGGGCCAGCGTGCAGCCCCGTCGAGGGCTGAATCATCGGGGCCAGACACTTATCTCTTAAAGTAATCTTTAAAGTTATATATAGAACAAAAACGCATAAATGAAACAACCGCTGACGTCAAAGCCACGTGACTCGGGGCCTGGCGCCAGACCCTTGTTTTTCAATGCTTTAAAGGCATACAAAATATTCAGCAAAGGTATGGCTCAGTGCGGGTTTCCACTGCACAACGCCAGCAATTCTCCCAACAAACTCTGGCCCGCTGCGCCCAAACCACTGCGGCCATACAGGGCCAATCGCACACCATGAACAGGCGGCAGGCCACTCTCTGGGCCGAGTATGCAATGGCCCGGTTGCAACACCCGCTCCGGCAACAGGCTGATGCCCAAGCCTGCCGCCACCGCTGAACACACGCTGGCCAGGCTGGCGCTGGAGTAGCCGATGCGCCAACGCCAGCCGGCCCGCTCAAGATGGTGAAGCATGTCGTTGCGGTACAAGCCGCCCACCGGGAAAGCCACCAGCGGCAGCGGATCGCGGCCCAGCGCTGGGGTGCTCAGGCTGTCGACCCAATACAAGGGCTCCGGCCACGACGCCACACAGTCGTCGCTGTCGCCCATCTGCTTGACCAGCAACACATCGAACTCACCGCCCCGGTACTGGCGCTGCAATTCAGGGCCCAGACCGCTGGTGACTTCCAGCCGCACCCGTGGATACGCCACGACAAACGCTGAAAGCAGCGGCATCAGGCGCTCGGCGGCAAAGTCCTCCGGCACGCCAAGGCGTAACACACCGTCGCTCTGCTGGTTGATCAGCACGTCAGCGGCTTCTTCGTGCAGTGCGAGAATGCGGCGCGCATACGCGAGCAGACGCTCACCCTCGGCGGTAGCCACCACGCGGCGCTGGTCGCGGTCCAGTAACTGACAAGCCACTGCGTCTTCCAGCCGGCGGATCTGCTGGCTGACAGTGGACTGGGTCAAATGCAGGCGCTCGGCGGCGCGGGTGAAATTGCCGCAGTCCACCACGGCGACAAAACTGCGCAACAACACGGGATCGAACAACGTCATCACCATTGCGTTTGCCACTGATTGGCATGTTTATATTTAATTTCAGCATACCCCGGTGGCTGACCATACTTCACCTTTCATCGCGCCCGGGGGGGCTTGTATGACCAACGATCAACCACACCTGCAACGCGCTATCGCCTTGGCCCGCGCCAACGTTGCCCAAGGCGGCCGACCCTTCGGCGCGGTGCTGACGCGCAACGGTGAAGTGCTGGTGGAAGCCGTGAATGAGATCCACCTGACCCAGGACCCTACCGCCCACGCCGAGCTGCTGGCGATCCGCGCAGCGAGCCGGCTGCTGGGTGCACGCCTGGACGGCTGCGTGATCTACGCCAGCGGCCAGCCTTGCCCGATGTGCCTGAGCGCCATGTACCTGTGCGGTGTAGAACGGGTGGTGTTTGCCGCCAGCAACGAAATGGCCGAGCCGTTCGGCCTCTCGACCGCAGCCATTAGCCAACAGGTCGGCTTGCCCATCGGCGCGCAACGCCTGCCCATCCAGCACCTGCCCGACAGCGCAATGACTGCGCTGTATCACCAGTGGAAAGCTCTGCATGACCCTGAATAAATCCCTTGCCGGCTGGGGCCTGCTGGTGGTGCTCGGCCTGAACCTGCGCCCCATCCTCAGCTCCATCAGCCCGTTGCTCGGCGAGATTCGCCAGGCCACCGGGCTGAGCTTCCAGAGCAGCGCCCTGCTCACCAGCCTGCCGGTGATCTGCATGGGGTTGGTGGCACTGGTCGGCGTGCGCGTGGAGGCTCGCTTGGGCGAACGTCGCGGCATCGCCTTGGGCTTGTTGATGATTTTGCTGGCGTGCCTGGCGCGCTGGTTGATGGGCCAGGCTTCGGCGCTGTTGGTTACCGCACTGCTCGGCGGCGCGGGCGTGGCGCTGATCCAGGCGCTGGTGCCGGCGATGATCAAGCGCGAATTTCATCACCGCGTGCCGGTGGCGATGGGCGTGTATTCGGCCTCGCTGATGGCCGGGGGTGGGCTGGCGGCGCTGCTTAGCCCTGTGGTGGCCATGCATTTCCAGCAATGGCAGGCAGGCCTGGGGGTGTGGTTGTTGCCGGCGCTGGGGGCATTGCTGCTATGGGCCTGGCTGCCGCTGGGTGCCGCGCGAAACCCACAACAGGCACCTGCGTTCAAAGGGTTGCGCAACCGGCGCGCCTGGCTGCTGGCGCTGTATTTCGGCCTGGTCAATTGTGGCTACATGAGCATGGTCGCGTGGCTGCCCGCCTACTATCAGCAACTGGGCTGGGGCGTGTTGCCCAGCGGCTCGTTGCTGGCGTTCATGACCATCTTCCAGGTGATCGCCGCATTGCTGATGCCAGTGCTGGCACAACGCGGCATTGACCGGCGCCCACTGCTCAGCATCAGCCTGCTGGCGCAAACCGTCGGCTACCTCGGCCTGCTGATGGCGCCACAGCAATTCCCGCACCTGTGGGTAGCGCTGATCGGCTTCGGCCTGGGCGCATGTTTCGCCCTGAGCCTGCTGCTGACCCTCGACCACCATCGCGATCCACGCCAAGCCGGGCAACTGGCAGCATTCGTGCAAGGCGTAGGCTTTCTGATCAATGCACTTTCGCCGTGGCTGACCGGCGCGCTGCGCGAGCTCACCGGCAACTTTGTCAGCGCCTGGGTGGTGCTGACGGTGACCGTGGTGGCGATGCTGCTGGTGACGCGGGTGTTCAGCCCGGCCACCTATCGCACTGACTTAGAAGTCGTAGCGCCCAGTCACGCCTAGGGTGCGCGGCGTGCCCAACAGGCCCTCGTAACCGCCGTTACCGCCGGTCCACAGGGTGGTGTAGTAGGTTTTGTCGAAGGCGTTTTTCAGCCACAGCGACACGTCCCACTGCCCCTGCTCATAGTCACCGCGCAGGCCGGTGGACAGGTTGACCACCGCATACGCCGGGATCTGCCCGTAGTCGGAATCTTCCACCGTGCCCACCGCCTTGGAACGGAACGCGTAGCTGGCGGTTACGTAGGGTTCCAAACCGTTAGCCAGGTTCCATTTGTATTCGCCGTTGGCATTGGCGATCCACTTGGACGCGCCCACCACTTGATGGCCCGTGAGGTCGCAGGACGCCGGAGCACCAGGGCGCAGGCTGGTTTCCGGCGGGCACGGTGCATCCTTGTACGACAGGTAGCTCACGTCGTTGAACGAGCCGTTGATATTCAGGGTCAGGCCCTTGATCGGCACCAGGGTGCTTTCCACTTCCACGCCTCGCGAGCGCACGGAACCGGCGTTGGTCAGGTATTGCACGCGGTTGTCCTGGTCGTAGGCGTTGGTCTGGTAGCCGTTGACCTGGGTCCAGAACAGGTTGGCGTTGAGTTGCAGGCGGCGGTCCCACAACGTGCTCTTGAAACCCAGCTCGGCGTTGTTGGCGCGCTCGGTGCCGATCAGTAACGAGTCGGCCCCGGCCGTGGGCGCAGACCCTACCGCCAGGTTGACCCCGCCAGACTTCTCGCCATGGGACAGCGTCGCGTAGCCCAGCAGGTTGTCATTGAAGTGATAACTGAGGTTGAGCAGCCCCGATGGGGTGGCGCTGTACTGCGTCAGGTCGCCCGAGTCATACGCCCCGGTGCGCCCCCGCCGTGCAGTGGCCCCCGCACCGCTCACCGCAGCACCGCCCAGCGGCGCATTGCGCGTGACCCAGGCGCTTTTTTCTTCGTAGGTGCCGCGCAGGCCGGCGGTGAAATCCAGGCGCTCGGTGAGGTGCCAGGTGCCTTGGGCGAACAGGGCAAAACTGTCGGTGCGGATATGCCCGTTGCCGACGCTGCTCACATTGCTCAAAGCGCCGTTCGGCGTGCCGTTCCAGATATCGGCCTTGGGGCCGTAATAAGCGAAGGATTTGTTGTCCAGGTCGGAGCCGAAGTAATAGGCGCCGAGCACGTAATCGAAGAAGCCGCCGGTAGGCGATGCCAGGCGAAACTCCTGGGACCACTGCTTATCTTCCACTGAGACCCCGGCGTTATACGACGCCGGTACGTTGAGGCCGTCATCATTGCGTGGGGTGAAATTCCACCAGCGATAGGCACTCACCGACGTCAGGGTGAAGTCACTAGGCAGCGTCCAGTTGGCCTCCAGCGAGGTACCACCCTGGAACACGGTGACATGCTGGTCGTTGTCCAGGTTGACCTTGCGATGGGTGCCATCCACCAGGGTCGCCCCCGCTGCGTTGGCCCGGGATTGATACAGGTTGGTGCCATTGATGGTCGGCCCGGTGCTGTACAGCACGCGGGTGCCGGCGCTGGAATCCTCTTCGTTGTAATCACCGATCCAGCGCAGGTTGAACGCCTCGTTGGGCTTGTACAACAGTTGCCCGCGAAAGCCCTGGCGCGAACCGCCGTTAAGCTCATGGCCGTCGTGCTCGTTCTTGATGTCGCCGTCGCTGCGGGTGCGATAGGCCGAGAAACGCCCCGCCAGGTCCTCGGTGAGTGGGCCGGAGATCGTGCCCTTGGTCTGGAAATAACCGTCCTCGCCCAGAGAGGTTTCGATGCTGCGCTCCGGGGTAAAGCTCGGTGCGCGGGTGCTGATGTTGATGACCCCGGCGGTGGTGTTCTTGCCGAACAACGTCCCTTGCGGGCCACGCAGTACTTCAAGCTGCTCGATGTCCATCAGGTCGAACACCGCCATGCCCGGGCGCCCGAGATAGACGTTGTCGATGTACAACCCCACGCTGCCTTCCAGGCCATCGCTGGCCGGGTTGTTGCCCAGGCCGCGAATCGACACGCTGGACTGGCGCGCGTGCATGTAGGCGACGTTGACGCTGGGCACCAGTTGCTGCAAATCCTGGATGCGGTACACCCGCTGGGTTTCCAGCGCCTGGCCGCCGACCACGCTCATGGGCGTTGGCACGGCCTGGGCACTTTCGGTACGCCGCCGGGCCGTCACGGTGACGGTTTCCAGTTGGCCACTGGCGCTTTCGCCCTTGCCGGCAGGCGCGGGTGTTTCAGCGGCCTGGGAAGGCGACCAACTGCTGCTACCGGCCACCAGCATCGCCAGCGGCAAGGACTTGAACAGACTCATAAGCGGCTCCAGAACCCGGAGATATCCGTCGCCAGATATTCCTAAAGGTTATTTATTTATGTTTTTACGAACATTTACTGCATAAGAGATAGCATTTATAAGGAGTCGACCTAATGCATAGCCAATGCATTTCCCGGATATTTTTGATGTGAAAAATGCATATCGATTTGCGCCAGCTTCGCCACTTCATCGCCCTCGCCGAGCAACGCAGTTTTGTCGCGGCAGCCTTGGCCGTGAACCTGTCGCAGTCGGCGTTCAGTCGCAGCATCCAGGCCCTTGAACACAGCGCCGGCTGCCAGCTGGTAGACCGTGGCCGCAAGGACCTGGCGCCCACCAAGCAAGGTCAGGTACTGCTCGAACATGCCCGGCGCCTGGTCAGCGGCGCCCAGCAATTGGCCAACGAGATCAGCCAGTTCAACGGCCTGGAAGCCGGCGAGCTGCGCTTCGGCTGCGGCCCGGCCCCGGCAGGTGGGTTGATCCCGCGCGCCATCGGCAGTTTTATCGGGCGCTACCCCAAGGCCCGCGTGCAGTTCCAGGTGGATGACTGGCAAAGCCTGGGCAAACGCCTGCTCAGCGAAGAGTTCGAATTCTTCGTCGCCGACACTCGCCACTTCGAAGCCAACCCCGACTACCACACCCACCGCCTGCGCGCCCGTCGCTGGTATTTCTGCTGCCGCGCCGGCCACCCCCTGGCCGGCCGCGAAAGCATCCGCGCCGATGAACTGATGAGTTATCCGCTGGCGGTCACCATTCGCCCGCCGAACCTGCGCAAGGTCATCGCCGACCTCAGCGGCCGGCCCGATTACCAACCCAATGTGGAGTGCGAAAACGGCTATAGCCTGATGGGCGTGGTGCTGCGCTCGGATGCCATCGGCATCGTCAGCGCCAACAGCGATGTGCTGCACATGGCGCGGGGCGAGCTGGTGTGTTTGAAGATCGATGGCCTGGATGAAAACCTGGAGGAGCGTTACACCCGCTACGGGATTGTCAGCCGTGCGGGGTATCGATTGTCGCCGTTGGCGGAGGCGATGATTGAGCAGATCAAGGAGATTGATGAGAGGGACGAGGATGCTTATGCGTTGGAAAATATTGCGGTCTGAGTCAGTGGTGAACGGAGGCCCGCCACCTCCTATGGGAAGACCAGACTCACATAGCCTTTCTCTCCATATTTCCCAACACGCCGGGGTTCAGTGTCGTTATCCCCAAAACCCATCATGGCAGCTACGCGTTTGCCGAACCGGACACCGCGCTGTGTGACTTGGTCATCGCAGCCAAGAAGACGGCGCAGCTTTTGGACGAAGCGCTAAAAGGTGTGGCTAGAACGGGCATGATTCTGGAGGGTTACGGCGTCGATCATCTGCACGCCAAATTATTCCCGATGCACGGGACCGGGGAAGACGATAAAGAGCTGGCAGAGCTGGCTGCTCACATCAGGTCCTTCGCCGAGTAAGCCCGCTCCCACAGGCTGATCGTGGGGCGTCAGGTAGATGAGTGTC
>NZ_JPRX01000001.1:3041478-3139709 GCF_000737955.1 Pseudomonas sp. BRG-100
GGCTGGCTTGCCTGCGATGGCGCCAGCAGCCACACCCATGCATTCCCTGCATAAAATCCAGACCTCAAATGCACTTGCCAGCACACCCTGCGAACGGCGAAAAAACGCTCCTGTCCTTCGTCCGGTGAACCTCCATGTCCAAACCCCAACCCGTGCGCAACGTGCTCTACATCATGTGCGACCAACTGCGTCGCGACTATCTGTCGTGCTACGGCCATGCTCATCTGCGGACGCCGAATATCGACCGCCTGGCCGCTGCCGGTGTGCGTTTCAGTCGGGCCTATACACAAGGCACCATCTGCGGGCCGTCGCGCATGTCGGCCTATACCGGGCGTTACGTCAGCAGCCATCAGGTGGCGTGGAACGCCGTACCGCTGCCGCTGGAAGAGCTGACGATTGGCGACTACCTGCGCCCCCACGGCATCCGCACCGCGCTGGTGGGCAAGACCCACGCCACGCCGAACGTGGAGGCGTTACAACGCCTGCATATCGACCCCGACAGCGCCCAGGCCGAGCCGCTCAATGAGGTGGGCTTTGATGCGTACCTGCGCCACGACGGCATCTACCCCGACAGCCCGCTGTTCGACGACAAACGCGAGTCCGCGCCTTACACCCATTACCTGCGCGAGCAGGGCTACGGTGGTCGCAACCCCTGGCATGACTGGGCCAATGCGGCCCAAGGTGAAGACGGTGAAGTGCTCAGCGGCTGGCACATGCGCAATGCCGGCAAACCTGCGCGGGTGGCCGAACAACATTCGGAGACCGTCTACACCACCGACCGCGCCATCGACTTTATCGGCGAGCAGGGGCAGCAGCCATGGTGCCTGCACCTGTCGTACATCAAGCCGCACTGGCCCTACATTGCCCCGGCGCCGTACCACGCGCTGTATGGCGCCGAGCATATCCAGGCGCCGATTCAACCTGAACACACCAGCGATCACCCGGTGTACCAGGCGTTTCGCCAACACCAGGAGAGCCTGAATTTTTCCAGGGATGAAGTGCGCCTGACGGTGATTCCCACGTACATGGGCCTGATCAAACAGATCGACGATCAACTCGGGCGGCTGTTTGATTTCATGCAAAGCACTGGCCGCTGGGACGACACGCTGATCGTGTTTACCAGCGACCATGGTGACTTCCTCGGCGATCATTACCTCGGTGAAAAAGAGTTTTTGCTGGAGCCTGCGGTGGGTGTTCCCTTGATCGTGCGCGACCCACGGGCCAGTGCCGATGTCAGCCGTGACAGCGTGGACGCACGCCTGGTGGAAACCATCGACGCCCTGCCCACTTTCCTCGACGCTCTGGGCCTGCCCGCAGCCGACCATCGCCTCGAAGGCCGCTCGCTGATCCCGCTGTTGCACGGCGAGCAACCCACCTGGCGCCACTACGCCATTGCCGAATACGACTACGCCTTCCAGGCCCCGGCTCGGGAACGCCTGGCGCAGCCCATCGACCGTTGCCGCATGACCATGGTGCGCAGCGAACGCTGGAAGTACCTGGCCTATGACGGCTTTCGCCCGCAGCTGTTCGACCTGGAAAACGACCCGCAGGAAATCCACGACCTGGGCAGCGATCCCGCCTATGCCCAGGTGCGCGAGACTCACTTGGGTTATCTGTTCGAATGGCTGCGTGGGTTGAAGCGGCGTACCACCATCAGCCACACCGAGATCGAAGTGCGCGGGCAATGGTTTCGCTATGGTGAGCCGGAGGCGGAAAAAGTGGTGCAAATTGGGGTCTGGTAAACGCCACAAATCCAATGTGGGAGGGGGCTTGCTCCCGATAGCGGAGTGTCAGTCACAGCATTTTTGACTGGCCCACTGCTATCGGGAGCAAGCCCCCTCCCACATTTTGATCTCCAACCGGCTTAGAGACCTTTCGTGGTCTGGCTGCGCTGCCCCTGCACACCCACCGGCACATCACCCTTGAGCGTGACCCGGCGCACGATGCGCTCTTGGGTGCCATAGTCGTCCACCGCGTAATGCTGGGTGGCACGGTTATCCCAGATCGCCACGTCACCGGTATTCCAGCGCCAGCGTACGGTGTTTTCCAGACGCGTGACGTGGCCTTGCAGCAGGTTGAACAGCTGGGTCGACTCCGCCTGGGAATAGCCTTTCAGGCGCTTGACGAAGTGCCCCAGCAGCAGGGTTTTCTCACCGCTGACCGGGTGCACACGCACCACCGGGTGTTCGGTTTCGTACACTGTCGAAGTGAAGACCTTGCGGTATTCCTCCAGCTTCTCCACCGCTACATCCGGCTTGCGTGCGGCGTAGTCGTATTCGTTGCTGTGCACCGCCCATAGGTGGTCAGCCAACGCACGCAGCTCGACGCTGAGGTCGTTGTAAGCGGCGGCGGTATTGGCCCAGACGGTGTCGCCGCCGGACGCTGGCGCCAGCACCGAACGCAGGATCGAAGCTTTTGGGTAGGCATCGACGAAAGTCACGTCGGTGTGCCAGGAGTTGGCGCGCTGTCCACGGGTGCCATCCAACTCCATCAGAAAGCGCGTGCCGTCGCGCACCGGCACCGTAGGGTGTGCAATCGGCTCACCGAGCAGGTGGGCGAAGGCTTCCTGGCTCTGGTCATCGAGATGGGTTTGTTCGCGGAAGAAGATGACCTTGTACTGCACCAGTGCCTGCTGGATGGCCTCAACGGTGGCGGCATCCAGGTCACCAGACAGTTTGATGCCACGGATCTCGGCGCCGATACGACCGGCCACCGGGTGGATGTCGAGCGCGTGGGCGATGGGTTGAACAGCTAATGCGGCGTTGCTCATTGTGATGACCCTCATGTGCCTGCTGATGGTGGAGATGCTTTCCAGCAACGCTCTATCCATATGCATTTTAGATCTAGCAAATGAATCAATGCTTCGTTGACGGAATAAGAGCTTGCATTTAAAACCTCAGCTTGCTCGGTCGCAAATGCCTTCGACCTATTTTTAAAATGCCGGGAAAGCATATGGATCTTCGCCAACTGCGCTACTTCATCGCCCTCAACGAACACCGCAGTTTCGTGCGTGCGGCGGACGCCATGGGCATCACCCAACCAGCGTTCAGCCGCAGCATCCAAGGGCTGGAACAGGAGTTTGGTTGCGTGCTGGTAGACCGCGGCCACAAGGACCTGCGCCCTACGCCGGAAGGCCAGGTGGTGTTGCAGCACGCCCTGAGCCTGGTGCACGGCGCAGCGCTGCTGAGCAGTGAAGTGACGCGCATGACCAAGCTCGACGCCGGCGACCTGCGCTTCGGCTGCGGCCCCGCGCCCGCCGTGAAACTGGTGCCGGATGCGGTGGCGCGGTTTATCAACGCCCACCCGAAAATCCGCACCAGCTTCCAGGTGGACAACTGGGAAACCCTCAGCCGCAGCCTGAGCCGTGAAGAGATCGAATTCTTTATCGCCGACATCCGCCAGTTCGAGGCCGACCCGAATTTCCAGACCCGCGCACTGACACCCAAGCGCGGCGTCTTTTTCTGCCGCCCTGGGCACCCGTTGCTGGCCAAGGACAGCCTGTCGACCAACGATATGTTCGACTATCCGCTGGCCGCGCCGCTGATCTCCCAGGGTATTCGCAAACTGCTGGCGAACCTGAGTGGGCGCATGGATTTTTCCCCGAGCATCCAGACCGAGCACTTCCCGGCGCTGGTGAAGATTGTGCTGCAATCCAACGCCATCGGCGTCGGCACCGAGGAAGCGTTCGCCGAGGATGTGGCCAGCGGTTCGCTGGTGCTGCTGCACTGGCGCAACCTGCCGCAGAATATGGAGACCATGAGTGCGCGTTGCGGGATTGTCAGTCGCACGGGGTCGCGGTTGTCGCCAGCGGCGAAGGCGATGATCGAGACGTTGGTGGAGGTGGATAGTCAGCAGGTAAGTGTGGCGGTTTGAAGGGCCTCATCGCAGGCAAGCCAGCTCCCACATTGAGCGGTGAACACATTCAAGTGTGGGAGCTGGCTTGCCTGCGATAGCGATAGCCCAGGCACCGACAAGCTCAGAGCCCCGCCGCCACCAAACCCGGCGCCACCCAATCGCTCACCTGAAACGACTTGCGAATCAGCTTCTCCTTCGAGGCCAAATCCACCGCATCCTGCAATTTGCCCAGGAACACCGGGTCCAGGGTCGAGGGGAAAATCTCACTGAGTTTCTGGTCTTTCAAATCATTGGTCAGGATCACCGGCGGGTAACTGGCCAACCCCGACACCAGCGCGATGTAAGCCTGCTTATTGTTGTCATCGGTCAACCACTGCACTGCTTGCTGCTGGGCCTTGAGCAGCTTGGCCACAGCATCTGGGTGTTCGTCGACAAACTTGGCGCTGCCCACCAGCACGGCCTGGATGCTGCCGGCATCGCCCAGGTCCTTCGTGGTCAGCGGTATTTCTGCCAAGCCTTTGGCCTGCAACGCCGTGAGAGTGGAACCGCCCCAGGTTGCGTCAATCTGCTTGGCGGCCAGCGCAGCGCTGGCGGCATTGAAGTCCAGGTTGATGACCTTCAGGTCCTTCTCACTCAAGCCCTGGCTGGCCAATGCGCTGTCGAACGACAACTGGCTGGCCGTGCCGCGAAACACCGCCACGCGCCTACCCTTGAGGTCTTGCAGGGTCTTGATGCCTGAACCCGGCACCACACCGAGGTAGTGCTTGACCCCACGTGCGGTGGCGCTGAGCAGCCGCGTATCCAGGCCATTGGAACGGCCGATGATTGCCGCCAGGTCGCCCAGATAGGCGAGGTCCACCTGGCCGTTGGCGAAGGCTTCATTGATCACAGGGCCCGCGCCTTTGAAGTAATTCCACTGGATCTTGATGCCTTGGTCGGCAAAGGCTTTTTCATAGATTTGCTGTTCACGCAAAACGTCGGTGATGCCGCCGCCACTGTGCTGGCTGCCGGCACTGAGGTCGGGCACGGCGATGCGAATTTCCTTGAGGTCAGCGGCATGCACCAGCCCGGCCAGGGCGGTACCGGCGAACAGGCTGATCAGACGTTTGAAGGGCAGTTTCATAAGCGCAGCTCCTGGTGGGCGACGGTCGCCTGGGGAGCAAAAAATAGGCACAGCACGAACAAAACTTTAAATACTATAAATGCACAATTTAATAGCTTTTTGGACTATGCGAGCGAATACACAGGCTCCAGAGCGGTATGCATGAACAGCATCGAAAATATTCTTCGAATGCATTGGATGCGTGGAGAGCTGAGGCTTTAAATGATTTCTCTTATCTCGCAATCATCTTGATTACGTTTTTATAAGATCGAAATCACATAATGCATTTGGCGACACGGAGGTCTTCCATGGCCCGGATTTCACTTTTGAGCCTACCTCTGGTGGCCCCGTCCAACGGTAGAGTGCCGCGTTGGCCGCAGCTGTGTCAGCGCCTGTTGGCGTGGCTGCTGCCGTTCACGTTGTTTGCCCTATGGTGGTTGGCCAGTCGCAATCACTGGATGAGCGAACAGATTCTGCCCGCCCCCACCCTGGTGTGGAGCAGCGCAGTGGAGTTGGCCGGTGGCGAGTTATGGAGCCATCTTGCGATCAGCTTGCAGCGCCTGTTCTGGGGCCTGCTGGCCGGTATCGGCGTGGGCGCGATACTCGGCGCAGTCCTGGGTTTCAGCGCCCGCGCCGAGCGTTTGGTATTCCCCACGTTCAGCGCGCTGTCGCAGGTACCGACCTTGGCGTGGATTCCGCTGTTCATGGTGTTTTTCGGCATTGGCGAAACCTTGAAACTGGTGGTGCTGGTCAAGGCCATTGTGGTGCCCGTAACCCTGCACACCTTGGTGGGCGTGCGCGACGCCCAACCCAACCTGCGCGAAGCCGCCCGCGTGTTGCGCCTGCCCACCCACTTGCTGATCCGCCGCCTGATCCTGCCCGCTGCGCTACCGGCGTTCATGGCCGGGGTACGCCTGGCCCTGGCGGCGGGCTGGACGTCGTTGCTGGCCGTGGAGTTGCTGGCCTCCAGCGAAGGCATCGGCTACCTGATGGTGTGGGCGCGCCAGTTGTTCATGCTCGATATTGTCTTTGTGTGCATCGTGGTCATCGGCGTGCTGGGCGTAGTGATGGACCGCGGCATCGGTTGGCTGGATCGCAAGTGGGTGCACTGGCCCCATCCGGCTACAGCGCAGATCCGCCGCGGGCCACGCTATGAAGGCTGGCAACGCTTGCAACCGTGGCTGTTGCCGCTGCTATTGCTGACGTTGTGGCAAGTGGCAACGCAACAGGGTTGGGTCGACCCGAACATTCTGGTCAGCCCCCAAGCGGTGCTGCAAACCACCGTGGCGGGTGTGCTGGATGGCAGCCTGACCACGGCGCTGGGCAAAAGCCTCGGCCGGGCCGTGGGTGGCTTGCTGCTCGGCGGCAGCCTGGGCTTTGCCGTGGGCTTGTGGCTGGGGCTGTCGCGGCGCAGTGAGCGGGTACTCAGCCCGACCCTGGCCGCGCTGCGCCAGATCGCGATTTTCGCCTGGGTGCCGCTGCTCACTGCCTGGTTCGGCCTGGGTGAACTGGCCAAGTGGGTGTTTATCGCCCTCGCCGCGTTCTTCCCGTTATTCATCGCCACTCAGCGCAGCGTGCTCAACCTGTCGCCGCAACTGCGCGAAGCCGCGCAAGTGCTGCGCCTGAACCTGTGGCAACGTCTGCGTCGCCTGGTACTGCCGGGGGCCGCGGCGGGGATTTTCGCCGGCCTGCGCCTGAGCCTGATCTACGCCTGGATGGGCACCATCGGCGCGGAATATTTCATGCCTTCGGACGGCGGCATCGGCAGCCTGATGATCGGCGCCCAACAGCTGCTGCGCATGGACCTGATCATGAGCGGCATGCTCCTGGTCGGCCTCACCGGCGCCGCCCTCAACCTGATCGGCCAACGCATCGAAACCCGTGCCACCCGCTGGAGACACGCATGAACGCACCGATTGTCAGCTTCAACCATGTGGGCAAAAGCTTCGATGTCGACGGCTTCGAACTGGAAGCCATCCGCGAATTCAACCTGCAGATTGCCGAAGGGGAATTTGTCGCGATTGTCGGCGCCAGCGGTTGCGGCAAGTCCACCCTGCTGCGTCTGCTGGTGGGGCTCGACACGCAATATCGCGGCGAGATCCAGGTTGATGGCAAGGCCGTCAGCGGTATCGGTGGCGAGCGCGGTATCGTGTTCCAGGAGCACCGCCTGTTTCCCTGGCTGACCGTGGCGCAGAACATCGGCCTGGGCCTGGTCAACGAGCCGCTGAACGAGGCCGAGCGCAACCGGCGCATCCGTGACTTTATCGAGCTGGTGGGCCTCACCGATTTCACGCGTGCCTACCCGCATCAACTCTCCGGCGGCATGGCGCAACGGGTGGCGATCGCTCGTGGCCTGGTAGCCAGCCCACGCATCCTGTTGCTGGACGAACCCTTCGGCGCCCTCGACGCACTGACCCGCCAGCAGATGCAGGACGAGCTCCTGGCAATTCGCGCCCGCGCCAGGATCACTACGGTGCTGGTCACCCACGACGTGGAAGAGGCGATTTTCCTCGCCGACCGCGTGGTGGTGATGGAGCCCCGGCCCGGGCGCATCAAGCAGATGGTGGACATCGCCCTGCCCCATCCGCGCCAGCGCAGCAGCTTTGAATTCCATCAACTGCGCGAACAGTTGCTGCATGAACTGATCAGCGACGACCACTACCAGCCGCCGGTGCGCGAACAGATCCGCGATTTGCCCCTGGCGTTCATTGCTTGCTGAAAGCGAGTTTGACGCCCGGCTGCTCCTGGCGCTCAAACCGATTGGCCCGGGCGAAGGTGCCGAAATCATTGAAGCGCACGCCCATCTGGGCCATGACCTTATGCGCCACCTTGACGGTCATCTGGCGAATGTAGAACGGCTCCTTCACCACAAAGTGATGGATGCCATGGGTGCTGCCGAAGTTGAAGCAGAACGCCTGCAACGGCCACAGCCACCAGGGGTTCAATACCTGGGTCTGCTGGATCACGTTGCCCAGTTCCACATCGCCGTAGTAGTGCATGTTGGAGCTGACAAAGTGCAGGCAGAACGTACGCAATACGTTGGGGCCGATGATCACCACTGCAGCGATGTCGATCACCTGCATCATCTGCAAGGTGCCGGCCGACCACATGATCGGCGCGCCCAACAGGCTGGCAATGCCGTTGGCAGCATGAAAGCCGAGGAGGACGTACCAAGCGCCCCAATGCAGGAGTGCCAGCGGGGCATACACCAGCACCACGCGCTTGAGGATGCTGAGCTTGTGTGCCCAAGTCTTGGCCCGCAGCATTCGGATCAAGGCCGACATCATGTTGTCGCCCACCATCAGCAAGCGCGCAAGCCCCCAGGGCTCGCCGTTGGTAATGGCGCGCTCTTCCATATCGGTCTCCGTGCCGGAGACCTTGTGATGGTTGAGGTGCAAATGCCGGCGTATCCACGGGTTGATCGTGCTTGGCCGTGCCAGCCATACCAGGCCCATCATCAGGTTGTGGGGCAGGCGCTGCTTGCGAAAGTACATGCTGTGGATCAGGTCGTGCTCCAACTCGTGGGTCAGTGAAGCAAAGAACGCATTGAGCAGCAGGCACGCCCACCAGGCCAGGTGACCGCTGATATAGAGCGCCGCCGAGCCGAGCATGCCCAACAAGGCAAACGCCAGGATGCCCGCGCCCAGGGCGTCCTGATGCAGCAGCCAGGGATGGCGCTGGCGCAATCGGGCGCCCTCGGCCAGCACCACCTCACGGATATGCGCTGAACGTTGTTGTGCGTTCATCTGTTGGGGACTTGCAGAAGTACCGTCCATGCTTCCATCCTCTTGTACATTGATGTGTCCATCCTGCCCTAAGCGATCGGGCAGGACGCTAGCCCCGGACGCCAACCTGTTGACCGCAAGCGCCAATCGCCATGACCGAACCCACTTCCCTCGCCAGTTGGACCCGCGCCCTGCGCAAGCAGCTCGACGCCCTGGGCCTGAACAGCGCCACGCTGTGCGCCGAGGCCGGGCTCGACCCGCAGCAGATGGACGACCCCAACGCACGCTATCCGTTGTCGGCCACCACGCGCCTCTGGCAACTGGCGGTGCAGGCCAGCGGTGATCCGGCGATTGGCTTGCGGGTGTCGCGGTTCGTCAGCCCCACCACCTTTCACGCCCTCGGTTATGCCCTGGTGGCCAGCGGCAGCTTGCGCGAGGTGTTCGAGCGCATCGTGCGCTATCACCAGGTGGTCAGTGACGCCCTGAGCCTGGAGTTGACCCGCCATGGCGACGCGTACCACTTTCGCCTGCTCCAACCCCAAGGCAGCCCCGCGCCGGCGCCGGAGGCCATCGACGCCTTCGTGGCGATCTATGTGCGCACTTGCCGCAACCGCCTGGGGCGTGACTACGCGCCGTTGGCCGTTTATCTAAGGCGCCCGGAACCCGCCGACCCCACGCCGTGGCATACCGTATTGCGCTCGCCGGTGTTTTTTGCCGCCAGCGAAGACCGCCTGGAGTTCGCTGCCCACGACTTCGACAGCCATCTTGACGACGCCAACCCGGAATTGGCCGAACACAATGAAACCGTGCTCAAGCGCACCCTCGCCCACCTGCAACCGCTGACCTGGGAGCGCAAGGTGCGCGCCGTGATCGAGGCGCAATTGCCCGATGGCGAGCCGAGTGCCGAACGCGTTGCCCAGGCCTTGCACCTGAGCTTGCGCAGCTTGCAGCGCCACTTGGCGGATGAAGGCTGTCGGTTTGATGCGCTACTCAATGAGTGCAGGCAGAACCTGGCGTTGCTGCACCTGAGGGATCCGCAGTGTTCGTTGGCCGAGATCAGCCATTTGCTGGGGTTTGCCGATACCAGCAGTTTCAACCGGGCGTTCAAGCGCTGGACGGGGATGACGCCCGGGCAATTTCGGGAGGGGTTGCGGTAGGAGGATTTTCAGTGGCTGTGATGGCCTCATCGGGGGCAAGCCCCCTCCCACATTCTGATTTGTGAACACGTTCAAAGTGTGGGAGGGGGCTTGCTCCCGATAGCGGTCGCCCAGGCAATCAACGCCCACGATCCCGGCGCAATACTTTCCTCACCCGCGCCACTAACACCTTGGCGTCAAACGGCTTGAGCAAGTAATCATCCTCATGCAGCTCCAACCCCCGCAACCGGTCTTCAATCCCGCCAGGCGTGGTCAAAAACAAAATCGGCGTTTTGCCGCGTTGGCGAATCGCCTGCTGCAATTTCCAGGCGTTCAAGCCCGGCAGCATCACATCCAGAATCACCAGCTCGTACACAGTGCTTTCCACAAACCGCTGCGCCGCCATGCCGTTGGCCGCAACTTCCACAGAGAAGCCGGCCTCGCTCAGGCCCTGGGCCATAAGCTGCGCCAGTTGCGGCTGGTCTTCCACTAACAACACCTGCATGTCTTACCTCTGGGTTTGATTACAAACCTGTCATCCAATTGTGCGGCTTTTGTCCGCGTCCACTGGCTACCGTGAGCACCTGCCTCCTGGAGCCACAAACATGTATCGCACCGCTTTGTTCTTGAGCCTCGCTGTGACCACCGCTGCACAGGCAACGCCACCACTGCCACGCCATGCCGAGCTGGATTTGCACACTGCGCGCCAACTGGCCGACGCCAGCCTGGCCCACTGCACGGCCGCGCTGACGGTATTGGACCGTGGTGGCAATTTGCTGGTGGCCCTGCGGGCGGACGGTGTCGGCCCGCACAACAGCTTCGCCAGCCAACGCAAGGCATACACGGCGCTGTCGACCAAAACCCCAACCCGGCTGTTTGCCGAGCGTGCGCGTAACAACCCTGAAGCCGCCAACCTTAACAGCTTGCCCGAGTTGCTGTTGCTCGGCGGCGGCGTGCCGCTGTTTGCCGAGGCTGAGCTGGTCGGCGCGCTGGGCATCGCCGGTGCCGGCGGCGCTGCGCAGGACGAAGCCTGCGCCATACAGGCTGCCGAGCAATTGGGCTTGAAAACCACCCCTTGATTCCACCCACTGTCACAAGGATTTCTCGATGAAAACCCTAAGCACGACCCTTGCCGCCCTCAGCCTGAGCGGCCTGTGCAACCTGGCCCTGGCCGCCGGCAACCCGCTGAGCGTACACGTGCTCAACCTGGAAAACGGCCTGCCATCGGCCGGTGTCAGCGTCACCCTGGAACAGCATGTGGGCGATCAGTGGCAATCACTGTCCCAGGGCGTGACCAATCAACAGGGACGAATCGCCGAACTGTTCCCCGCCGACCAGAGCATGAAGCCGGGCGAGTACCGTGTGGTGTTCAAGACCGGCGATTACTACAAGAAGGCCAACCGCGAGACGTTCTTCCCCGAGGTGCCGGTGATTTTCCAGGTCAAGCAGGTCGACCAGCACTACCACATCCCGCTGTTGCTCAGCCCTTACGGCTTCTCCACCTATCGCGGTTCATAGGCCCGCGGCAAGGCGCAGCCCGGCGAGGTCCAGTATCTCGATGGCGCCGTAGCTCAAACCAATGATGCCCTGTTGCTCCAGCGCCTTGAGCAGACTGTTGATGGTCTGGCGCGACAGGCCCAGCATCGCCGCCAGATCCTCCTGAGGCAGTTGCAACATGCGGCGCGCCTGCTCTATTTCGCCGTAACCCTGGGCGATCATCAGCAACCGATGGGCCAGACGCTTTGAGGCGGGCATCAGGCTTATCTGCTCAATGTTGATCAAAGACAGGCGCAGTTTATGGCTCATCAACAGCGCCATATCGCGCCAGAACACCGGTTGTTGTTCAAGAATCTTGAGTATCGCCGCCTGCGGTACCTGCAACAGCGTGCAGGCTCCCGTGGCGAGGGCATCGTGGGTGCGTGGCAGGTTGTCGAACAGGCAGATCTCGCCGAACCAGTGAGGGGTTTCCACCAGGCTCAATACCGCTTCCTTGCCTTGGGCGCTGACGGCACTGATGCGCACCGCCCCTTCCAGCACCGCATACAGGCCACACGGCGGGTCGCCGCGTTTGAACAGGAACTGCCCCGTTGCAAGTACGCGCAACCGCGCCGCCCCCAGCAGGCTACGCTGAAAGTCTGGCGGCAAGTGGCTGAACCACTGACCGCGAACCAATTGCGCGTGCCATTTGCCTGTGTCCATGGGAACTCCGAAGATTGTCGCCCAATTGACAGTTAGGCACCGACTGACAGGGCATGATCAAACATCCTACAGGAGGAACAACAATGAAAAGCCTCGTCGACCACCTCAGTCAATACGCCGCCTACCACCGCGACCCGCGCAATATTGTCAGTCACTTTATCGGTATCCCATTGATAGTGGTTGCCGTGGCTGTGCTGCTGTCACGCCCCGAGTGGACGGTGGGTGGCCTTTGGGTCTCGCCAGCGGTGCTCCTGGCGTTGTTCTCGGCGTGGTTCTACCTGCGCCTGGAACTGGCCCTGGGCGCGCTGATGACGGTGTTGATGGGTCTGTCGGTATGGGCTGGGCATGTATTGGCGGCACAGAGCACGATGGTATGGCTGAGCAGTGGCGTGGGTATGTTTGTGGTGGGCTGGGTGATTCAGTTTGTCGGGCATTACTACGAAGGCAAGAAACCCGCGTTTGTGGACGATGTGTCGGGGCTGATCGTGGGGCCGTTGTTTGTGGTGGCGGAGTTGGCGTTTTTGCTGGGGTTGCGGCAGGACCTGCAAAAGCAGATTGAACAACGTTCAGGCCCGGTGGGACGCCGCGATCTCAAGCCAAGTGAAGTCTAAATGTGGGAGGGGGCTTGCTCCCTCCCACATTGGGTTCTGTATTGAGTTTAGGCTTTTTGCCAGACCTTGGGTTTGAAGAACAGGGTCTCGCCACGGGCCAGCCCGGTGAGGCTGTCGTGGTCTTTCACCACCTCAGCCTCGATCAGCTCGCTTTGCCCTTCCACCTTCAAGGTCACGCGAGTCGTTGCGCCCAGCGGACGAATATCGCGTACCTCGGCCGCATGGTGATCTTCCAGTTCATGCCGCGACAACGACACTTCGTGGGGGCGGAACAGCAGGTGCTTGTCTTCGCCCAAATGCAGGCGGTTCGAATCACCCAGGAAGTGATAAACAAAATCGCTTGCCGGGTTTTCGTAGACATCCCCCGGTGAGCCGATCTGCTCGATCACGCCCTTGTTCATCACCACGATGCGGTCGGCGACTTCCATGGCCTCTTCCTGGTCGTGGGTCACAAACACTGAGGTCAGGTTGATGTCTTCGTGCAGGCGCGCCAGCCAGCGGCGCAGCTCTTTACGCACCTTGGCATCAAGGGCGCCGAAGGGCTCGTCCAGCAGCAGCACTTTAGGCTCCACCGCCAGCGCGCGGGCCAGGGCGATACGCTGGCGCTGGCCACCGGAGAGTTGTTCCGGGTAGCGGTCGGACAACCAATCGAGTTGCACCATGTTGAGCAGCTCATGGACCTTGGCCGCGATCTGGCTTTCATTCGGGCGCTGGTTTTTCGGCTTCATGCGCAGGCCGAAGGCGACGTTGTCGAACACGGTCATATGGCGGAACAAGGCGTAGTGCTGGAACACGAAGCCAACATTGCGATCCCGCACATCGTGGCCGGACACGTCTTCGCCGTGGAACACGATGCTGCCGGCATCCGGGGTTTCCAGGCCGGCGATGATGCGCAGCAAGGTGGTCTTGCCGCAGCCGGACGGGCCCAGCAACGCCACCAGCTCGCCACTCTGGATATCCAGGTTGATGCTGTCCAGGGCCTTGAAGGCGTTGAAGTTCTTGCTGACATTACGGACTTCGATCGACATGACTTATTCCTCACCGGCGCTGTTGCGCAGGCGGTTGATTCGGTTCTCGCTCCACTGCTTGAGCAGCAGGATGAAGAGCGCCAGGATCAGCAACAGGCTGGCCACCGCAAACGCGGCAACATGGTTGTATTCGTTGTAGAGGATCTCGACGTGCAGCGGCAGGGTGTTGGTGACGCCGCGAATGTGCCCGGACACCACCGACACCGCGCCGAACTCGCCCATGGCCCGCGCCGTGCACAGCACCACGCCGTAGATCAGGCCCCATTTGATGTTCGGCACGGTGACATGCCAGAACATCTGCCAGCCATTGGCGCCCAGCAGGCGCGCGGCCTCTTCTTCCTGAGTGCCTTGCTCCTGCATCAGCGGGATCAGCTCACGGGCCACGAACGGCACAGTAACGAAGATGGTCGCCAGCACGATGCCGGGCAAGGCGAACACGATCTGGATGTCATGGTCCTGCAACCATGGGCCGAAGAAGCCCTGGGCGCCGAACATCAGCACGTAGACCAGGCCCGCAATCACCGGTGAAACCGAGAACGGCAGGTCGATCAACGTGACCAGGATGCTTTTGCCACGGAACGAATACTTGCTTACGCACCAGGCCGCGCTGACCCCGAACACCAGGTTGAGCGGCACCGAAATCAACACGGCGATCACCGTGAGTTTCAGCGCCGACAGCGCGTCCGGCTCAAGGATCGCGGTGAAGAACGAACCCAGGCCATTCTTCAGGCCCTGGGACACCACGATCACCAGCGGCAACAGCAGGAACAGGGCGAACACCAGCCAGCCAAGGCCGATCAGGATACGTCGCGACGTCGCGCTGCCACGGCGGGCAGCGTTGGCCGAGGACGCGGCGGAAATAGACGATTGGGACATGTTCCGCGCCTCCTTATGGACGTTCGATGCGCCGCTGCAACAAGTTGATCAGCAGCAGCAAGACAAAGGAAACCACCAGCATCAGCACACCAATGGAGGTGGCGCCGCGGTAGTCGTATTGGTCCAGCTTGACCATGATCAGCAACGGCAGGATTTCGGTTTTCATCGGCATGTTGCCGGCGATGAAGATCACCGAACCGTACTCACCCACGCCACGGGCGAAGGCCAACGCGAACCCGGTCAGCCAGGCAGGCAACAATGCCGGCACGAGGATATGGCGGAACACCTGCAGTGGCTTGGCGCCCAGGCAAGCGGCGGCCTCTTCGACTTCCCGGGGGATATCGGCCAGTACCGGCTGCACCGTGCGCACCACGAAGGGCAAGGTCACGAAGGTCAGCGCCAGGGTGATGCCCAAGGGGGTATAGGCGATCTTGAAGCCCAGGTCGGTTGCGAACTGGCCGACCAGGCCGTTAGGCGCATACAGCGCGGTCAAGGCAATACCGGCGACGGCAGTGGGCAAGGCGAACGGCAGGTCGATCATCGCATCGATGATCTTGCGGCCGGGGAAGGTGTAGCGCACCAACACCCAGGCCAGCAGCGTGCCGATCACGCCGTTGATCAGCGCGGCGTACAGCGCGGTGCTGAAGCTCAGCTTTAACGCCGCCAGCACGCGAGGTGCGGAGATGATGTTCCAGAACTGATCCCAGGTGAGTTGGGCGGCGTGTACAAACATCGCCGCCAGCGGGATGAGCACGATCAGGCTGAGGTACACGACGGTGTAGCCCAGCGTCAGCCCGAAGCCGGGTATGACGGGGGAAATACGACGCGACATAAGAGTCCTTGGTTAAAGGGTAGACACCACTGTAGGAGCGCGCTTTTTGTGGCAGCTGGCTTTTCTGTGGGAGCCGGGCTTGCCCGCGATGCAGGCACCTCGGTGTATCAGCCACACCACGGTGATGCTATCGCAGGCAAGCCAGCTCCCACACAAGCCCAGTTCCTACAGAAAGTCAGGCCCCTACAGTTACTTTGGCTTACTGCGCCGTGTAGATCTGGTCGAACACGCCACCGTCGTTAAAGAATTTCGGTTGGGCAGTTTTCCAGCCGCCGAAATCTTTGTCGATAGTCACCAGGTCCAGTTTCGGGAACTGCTGGGCGTATTTGGCGGCTACTTTTGCATCGCGTGGGCGGTAGAAGTTTTTCGCCGCAATCTCCTGGCCGGCCGGGCTGTACAGGTGTTTGAGGTATTCGGTGGCGATCTCGGTATTGCCTTTTTTCTCGGCGTTCTTGTCGACCACAGCCACCGGCGGCTCCGCCAGGATCGACAGGGACGGCACGACAATGTCGAACTTGTCGGCGCCGCCGTCTTCTTTCAAGGCCAGGAACGCCTCGTTTTCCCAGGCCAGCAATACGTCACCCTGACCGTTGTTGACGAAGGTAATGGTAGAACCCCGGGCGCCGGTGTCCAGTACCGGGACGTGCTTGAACAGCTCTTTCACGTACTCCTGAGCCTTGGCTTCGCTGCCTCCGGCCTTGAGGCCATAGGCCCAGGCAGCAAGGAAGTTCCAGCGCGCCCCGCCGGAGGTTTTCGGGTTGGGCGTGATCACCGACACGTCTTTCTTGATCAGGTCGCCCCAATCCTTGATGCCTTTAGGGTTGCCCTTGCGCACCAGGAACACGATGGTCGAGGTGTACGGGGTGCTGGCGTCCGGCAGACGCGTCTGCCAGTTTTCCGGCAGGGTCTTGCCCAGCTTGGCGACTTCATCGATGTCACCGGCCAGGGCCAGGGTCACCACGTCGGCGCGCAGGCCGTCGATCACTGCTCGTGCCTGCTTGCCCGAGCCGCCGTGGGACTGCTGGATCTTGACGTTGTCGCCGGGGTGAGACTGCTTCCAGAAGTTGGTGAACTCTGCGTTGTAGTCCTGGTACAGCTCACGGGTCGGATCGTACGAGACATTGAGCAACTCGTAGTCCTTGGCAACAGCGGAACCGGCAAACACGGCACTGGCCAGCGCGGCCAAGGCATAACGGCGAATCGACGACATAGAAGCTCCTGAAATTCTTGAGTGTTGGCTTTTCTTATTAGTTGCGGGTCTATCGCCGTTCTTGCTCAGCTCGGTTTGTTACCCGGGTTCTGCAGGCGGAATTTTTCCTTGCGCTCGATCTGTACCACTTGGGCGTTGTGCACAGTGATTTCCACCGCGCCAAAGCGCAGATCACGCAAGGCGCTCTGGATCTCACGCAAAATGGCTGCTTCGTCCTGGCCGTCGACGCTACGTAGAGATGCGCTCATGGTCTCGCTCCTGAAATGAATAGTGCCTGGCAGTGACGACACTGCTTGCGGCGTGAGGGCGATAGTAGATAAGCGTGGATATTCTTAAAAATACTATTTAAGAATGTTTATATAACCAGAAAGAATTTTCTGATAGGGCGCGGGGTTGCGGGTGGATTTTCTGCTCAGATGCTGAAGTTAAGGCCTGATGTGATCCAAATGTGGGAGCAAGCCCCCTCCCACATTTTGAGCGCATTTCAAGTCTGGATTTGGGGTGCTCGGGTCCAGTCGATAGCGTCGGCCGGCATCGGTCGTCCAAACCAATATCCCTGGCCCATATCGCACTCCTGACCCAACAGGAACCGCGCCTGTTCCACCTGCTCGATTCCTTCGGCATGTACCTGCATCCCCATGCTTTTGGCCAGGGCGATGACCACGCGCACGATCGCGGCGTCGTCTTCGTCCCACGGCAGACCGGCGACGAAGCCTTGGTCGATCTTCAGCTTCTGCACCGGCAGGCGCTTGAGGCGCAACAGCGAAGAGTAGCCGGTGCCGAAATCGTCGATGGCCAGGCGCAAGCCCAGTTCGCGCAGACGGTGCAGTTGCTCCAGAGCCACTTCGGGGTCGTCCATCACTGCGCTTTCGGTGACTTCCAGCTCAAGAAACGCCGGGTCCAGGCCCGTGTCGTGCAGCACCTGAGCCACTTGTTCATAGAGTTCACGCCGGGCAAACAGGCGGCTGGAGACGTTGACGGCGATAAAGCCCAACGGCGCGCCGTCCGCCAGCCATTGGCACATCTGCCGGCACGCCTGGTCCATCACCCACGCGTCGATATCGGCAATCAACCCGGTGCGTTCGGCGATGGGGATGAATTCGCCAGGGGGCACCAGGCCGCGCTCCGGATGCTGCCAGCGCACCAGCGCTTCAACGCCCACCAAACGGCTGTCGGGCAGGTTATGCACCGGCTGGTAGTAGACGCGCAGTTCCTGCTGGTCGAGGGCACGGCGCAGTTCGCTGGCGATCTCCACGCGATTTTGCGCGTGAGCGGTCAGCTCTTCGGTGTACAGGGCATAGCCCTCGCGGCCGACGCTTTTGGCCTTGAACAACGCGGAGTCGGCGTTGCGCAGTAATTGCTCGGCGCTCAAGGCATCGCTGGGGAACAGGCTGATGCCAATACTGGCGCTGATAAACAATTGATTACCGTCAAAAACAAACGGGTCTTTCATGGCATTGAGCATGCGCTGCGCCAAGGCAGCGGCCTGGATCACCTGTGGACAACTTTCCGCCAGCACAGCGAACTCGTCGCCGCCCAGCCGCGCGAGTGTGACCCCAGGCCCGAACAGGCCCTTGAGACGGTCAGCCACCAGCTTGAGCAACTGGTCTCCAACATTGTGGCCCAGGCTGTCATTGATGATCTTGAAGTGGTCCAGGTCCATTAACAGCAGGGCACAGCCACGCTTGTGCACTTGCGCCGAGGCCAGGGCCTGCTCGGTACGATCGGTGAATAAAAGGCGGTTGGGCAGGTCGGTGAGCGGGTCGTGATGGGCCAGGTGCGCCAGTTCGTGTTCGGAGTCCTTGATGGCGCTGATGTCCGAGAACACCGCGACGTAATGGCTGATATGGCCCCGCTCATCGCGAATCACACGGATGGTTTGCCACTGTGGATACACCTCGCCGCTTTTGCGGCGGTTCCAGATTTCGCCGCTCCATTCACCTTCACGTTCCAGGGTCTGAAACATCTGTTGATAGAAAGCCGACGAATGGCGCCCGGACTTGAACAGGCTGGGTGGTCGGCCCATGACGTCTTCGCGGCGGTAGCCGGTAATCTCCATGAATGCGCGATTGACGTGCACGATCAGGCCCTGGGCATCGGTGACCAATACACCTTCGCGGGTGCAATCAAACACGGCGGCCGCCTGTTGCAGGCGTACGCGGTTTTCTTGCAGGGGCAGCTGTAGTTGGTGGGCGCGGGCGAAACATACGCCCATCAGGTATATAGCCAGCGCACTCAGGGCTACCCAGACGTAGCCGCGAAGTTGCAGCCAATGCGCCAGCGCCCCCGGTTCATCGATAAAGTTGATCAATAATTGGTGGCTGAGTCTGAGCCATACGACGGAAATCAACAGGTATACCAGCCCCGCACGTAGGGCTCCTCGGTATGAAAACAGCATATGGTCAGTAATCCTTACCAAAAAAAACAGAATCGCCCTACGAAGGCTGGGGATTATAGAATAAGAAACATCCAGTCACTCCTATCTGAAAGAGCGGCTGGTTTTCTCTGTAGGCTTAGTGATAATGCGTGAGCTGTTCTTTTCTTTATCTGAGGGCCATACAGCCTATGTGGTACAACGGTTTTCTTGACCTGTCAGCCTGGCAACTGGTGGCAGTCACGCTGTTGATGACCCACGTGACCATTATTGGGGTCACTGTCTATCTGCACCGTTATTCGGCCCATCGCTCGCTTGAGCTCAATGCCGGCCTGAAACACTTCTTCCGCTTCTGGCTGTGGCTGACCACGGCGCAGAACACCCGCGAGTGGACCGCCATCCACCGCAAGCACCACGCCAAATGCGAAACTGTCGATGACCCGCACAGCCCGGTGATCAAGGGCCTGTCCACGGTGCTGCGCAAAGGCGCCGAGCTGTACCGTGCCGAGGCGGAAAACCCCGAGACCCTGCGCATCTACGGCAAGAACTGCCCGGACGACTGGATCGAACGCAAGCTCTACACGCGCTACCCGCTGTTGGGCGTGGCGCTCATGGGCGTGATCGACCTGCTGCTGTTCGGCACCATCGGTATCACCATCTGGGCGATCCAGATGATGTGGATTCCGTTCTGGGCCGCCGGCGTGATCAATGGCCTGGGCCATGCCGTGGGCTATCGCAACTTCGAATGCCGTGACGCCGCCACCAACCTGGTGCCGTGGGGCATCATCGTCGGCGGCGAAGAGCTGCATAACAACCACCACACCTACCCCAACTCGGCCAAGCTGTCGGTGAAGAAGTGGGAGTTCGACCTGGGCTGGGCCTGGATCAAGGTGTTCAGCTTCCTGCGCCTGGCCAAGGTGCAGCGTGTTGCCCCCATCGCCCACCGTGTCGAAGGCAAGGGCAGCCTGGATATGGACACCGCCATGGCGATCCTCAACAACCGCTTCCAGATCATGGCCCAATACCGCAAGTTGGTGATCGGCCCGCTGGTCAAGCAGGAGTTGGAGAAGGTCGATCACTCGGTACGTCACCAGTTCCACCGTGCCAAGCGCCTGTTGTCACGGGAAACCAGCTTGCTGGATGACCGTCACCACTTGCGCATCCAAAGCATGTTGGAGCACAGCCATGCGCTGACCGTGATCTATGAAAAGCGTCTGGCGCTCCAGCAGATCTGGCTCAAGACCAGCACCAATGGCCACGATATGCTGGCCGCGATCAAGGAATGGGTGCACGAAGCCGAGGCCAGCGGCATTCAATCCCTGCGCGACTTTGCCCACCAGTTGAAGACCTACTCGCTGCGCCCTGCGGCGGTCTGACGGTACTTTGGGAGGGCTTGCCCTCCCACACACTGGCTTTTTGGCGCCATTTTCCGGGCACCGTCAATCCATGCCGATCACGGAACTTCACTGCAAATCCCCTCTCTCAAAGAACACTTCGCCATCATGGTGACCCCTTGTAGTGACCGCTGCTCCATCCTGCGGCGCGCCCAGAGAGAGTTGTACCGATGGTTCACGAAAAGCCCTGCCTGCCCGATGTGCCCACTGCCGAGCCGCCGCGTCCAGCTGCGGCGGCGACCCTGTTGGCGCTGATGCATGCCCAGGGCGAAGTGGAGCGGCTGAGTGAGCGCGAGCAATTGCTCAGTTCGCTGTTGGTCAGCGTGAACGCCGTGCTCTGGGCCATCGATTGGGCAACCCGTCGCGTGCTGTATGTGAGCCCAGCCTACGAGCGCATATTCGGTCGTTCGGCCGGTTTGCTGTTGGCCGACCACCGCGAATGGCGCAACAGTGTTCACCCCGAAGACCTCGATTACGCCGAACACAGCCTGGCCCGCGTGCTGGAACAAGGCGCCGTGGAAGACCGCGAGTACCGCATCATCACCGCCGACGGGCAAATCCGCTGGCTGAGTGACAAGTGCTACATCAACCAGCAGGTGGTGCCCGGTGAACCGCTGATTGTGGTTGGCATGGCCGAAGACATCACCGAAAAGAAGCTGCTGGAGCTGGAACTGCAACGTCTGGCCACCACCGACGTGCTGACCCAAAGCAGCAACCGCCGGTATTTTTTCGAATGCGCCAACCAGGCGTTCGACAACGCCTGCGTTCAGGGCACGCCGCTGGCGTTCCTGTTGCTGGACATCGATGACTTCAAGGACGTCAACGACACCTACGGCCACCTGGAGGGCGATCAGGTGCTGCGGCGCATCGCTGAGAGTGGTCGGGGGGTATTGCGCCGTGGCGACCTGTTCGGGCGCATTGGCGGCGAAGAATTCGCCGCTGTGCTGCCCGGTTGCGCGCCAGAAATGGCCCTGCAAGTAGCCGAACGGCTGGGCAAGGAGATCCAGGCCTTGTTGTTCAGCTATGAAGGGCGCGAGTTCAGCGTGACCGTCAGCCAGGGCCTGGCCAGCTTGCGTGAAGATGACTCCACCCTCGACAGCCTGTTCGCCCGGGCGGATGCAGCGATGTATGAGGCAAAACGCCAAGGCAAGAACCGCGTTATAGCCGGTTAATACCGATCAACTGTGGGAGCTGGCTTGCCTGCGATGGCGTCTTGGCTGACCCACCGCTATCGCAGGCAAGCCAGCTCCCACAATTGATCGGTGTGTGTTTCAGGTTTTGCGTACTCGCGTCAGTTCGGACAAGCCCACCTTGAGCAACCGCGCCGTCTTGCTGCCGGCCAGCTCTTGCAGCCCTTCGTGCTCGGTCAACCGCGCCATCTGCGTCGCCAGGTTCACCACCAAGGCTTCGCGTGAATACACACCGCCTTCCAGTGAATAGGTGGCCGCGATCAATTGGCGCAATTCCAGCGGCAAGCGCCAACGCGTGCGCAACGCCGAACCGTAGGCGGCGCCAAAGGCGTCGAGGGATTCGCCTATGGCTTCGTCATCCAGGGCGCCGCCGCCCTGGCGCCAGTCCTCCAGGCAGCGCAACAAGGCCAGGTCGCCCAACCGATGCAGGATGCAGGCGCTGTAGCAGCGCTGGTGATCCAGTTCCAACATGCGTGCCAGGCGCCGGGCGTACTCGGCGCTGTCCTCGGACAACTGCCAGTGCCGCTCGGCGTAGGCCACCAGCCCAGAGTCACCCAGCACCACGTTGTGCTTGAGCGCAAGGCCCAGGATGAGGTTCATGCTTTGCCCAGGGACCAGCTTGTTCAGGGCCGCGTGCAGAGTCTGCACCGGCGTGCCGTGATACCCGGCACTGTTGGCGGCAGCGATCAGCACAGCGGTGATTTGCGGGTCCATGCGCACCTGATCTTCAAGCTGCTGCAGGTCCACGCCCTCGGGGCCCAGGCTGCGATGCACCGCCGCTTTCACGTCCACGCGCAACGGTGCGCCATCGCAGACCTCTCGGCGCTGCTCCAGGAATGCTGGCAAGGTCATTCCCGGTGCCAGCGCCGGGATCTCGCAATACACGCTTTCGCCCTCGTTAAGCAGCAGGTCTTGCAGGCGCTGGGTCAGGCTCTCCATGTTCAGCGGGCGGGTCAGGTAGGCCGTGGGCGCCAGGGGCAAGGCTTCGCGTACGCTGGCGCTGTCGTTGCGACTGCTCAGCAGAATAAATGGCAATGCAGGGGAGCGGCGCTGCTGGCGCACACTGCGCAGCAGGCTCAGACCATCGACGCCTGCAAGCTCCCAATCCGCCAGGATCAGGTCATAGCTTTTCTCACGTAACAGCGCAGCAGCGTGGTCACCATCTGCGCACACATCCAGCCGCGCGTCACAACGCACATTCAACAACACTTGCTTGAGCAGGTCCCGCGACCAGGGGTCCGCCTCGGCAATCAACACTCGGGGTACAGCAGGTAAATCAACAGCAGTCATCCAGCACGCTCCATCGGCAATGCTTGCACCTTAGACAATGCCGCCGCGTGCGTACAATGAAGCAGGCACAAAAAAACCGCCGAAGCGGTTTTTTTGCTTTTCGTAGGAGCGGGGCGTGTCAGAGTTCGGAGAAACACTCTTCGATAATCGCCAGACCCTTGTCCAACTGCTCGTCCGGCGAGGTCAGCGGCACCAGTACGCGCAACACGTTGCCGTAAGTACCACAGGACAGCAGGATCAAGCCCTTGTCACGCGCCTTGGCCACCACGGAGGCAACGGCGGCAGCGTTTGGCTTGTGGGTGTCGCCGTCTTCGAACAGCTCGACCGCGATCATCGCACCCAGGGCACGCACTTCGCCGATCACCGGGTACTTGGCCTGGATGGCCTTGAGGCCCGTCACCAAGCGCTCGCCGACAGCCTTGCAGCGGTCCAGCAGGTGCTCTTCTTCGAACACTTCCATCACCGCCAGGGCTGCCGCACAGGCGATCGGGCTACCGGCATAGGTACCGCCCAGGCCGCCTGGGGCGATGGCGTCCATGTATTCGGCCTTGCCGCACACACCGGCCAGCGGGAAGCCGCCAGCGATGGATTTGGCGAAGGTGGTCAGGTCGGCGGCAACGCCCATCTGTTCCATGGCGAAGAAGGTACCGGTACGCCCGGCACCAGTTTGCACTTCGTCGGCGATCAGCAGGATGCCGTGCTTGTCGCACAGTTCGCGCAGGCGCTGCATGAAGACTTTCGGCGCGACGTAGAAACCGCCTTCGCCCTGTACCGGTTCGATGATGATGGCGGCGATATCACGTGGCTCGGCATCGTTCTTGAAGATGCGTTCGATGCTGGCGATCGAGTCATCGACGCTCACACCGTGCAGTTCGTTCGGATACAGCGCACGGAACACGCCACCTGGCATCAGGCCCATGCCGGCCGAGTAAGGCACGACCTTGCCGGTCAGGCCGAGGGTCATCATGGTGCGGCCGTGGTAAGCGCCCGTGAAAGCGATCACACCAGCACGGCCCGTGGCGGCGCGGGCGATCTTCACCGCGTTTTCCACCGCTTCGGAACCGGTGGTGACCAGCAGGGTTTTCTTGGCGAAATTACCCGGCACCTTGGCGGCGACTTTTTCGCACACTTCGACGTAGGGCTCGTAGGCCAATACCTGGAAGCAGGTGTGGGTCAGCTTGTTCAACTGCTCGGTCACGGCCGCGATGATTTTGGGGTGCACGTGGCCGGTGTTCAGCACGGCGATACCGCCGGCGAAGTCGATGAACTCGCGACCTTCAACGTCGGTCACGGTGGCGTTCTTCGCCGAGTCGGCGAAGATCGGGTGAATCTGGCCAACACCGCGCGGTACAGCGGCTTCGCGGCGTTTCATCAGGGAAGCGTTGGTCTTGCTCATAAAGTCCTCATTCGCCACTCATCGGGTGGCGTGGTCCAAGGCATACGTGGCGGGGAGGCAACTACGGCAGCATTCGATGATCGACTGCCCCAGCTTTCCCGGCCACTACGAATTACGATGTGAAACACGCAAAGGGACAGCGCTCTCGTGCCCTCTGCGTTTACTGCAATCCCGCGCCTTAGATACCCAGGCAGAGGTATTTGATTTCCAGGTAATCCTCGATCCCGTACTTGGAGCCTTCACGGCCCAGGCCCGACGCCTTGATGCCGCCGAACGGCGCCACTTCGTTGGAGATCAACCCGGTGTTGACGCCGACCATACCGTACTCCAGGGCCTCGGCCACACGGAACACACGGCCCAGGTCACGGGCGTAGAAGTAAGAGGCCAGGCCGAACTCGGTGTCGTTGGCCATCGCGATAACGTCGGCTTCATCTTTGAAGCGGAACAGCGGCGCCAGCGGGCCGAAGGTTTCTTCCTTGGCCACGGCGGCGTCTTTGGAGACGTTGGTGAGGATGGTCGGCTCAAAGAAATTGCCTTCCATCGCCTTGCCACCGGCCAGCAGCGTGGCGCCTTTGCTCAGGGCATCAGCGATATGTTCCTGAACCTTGGCCACGGCTTTTTCGTCGATCAGCGGGCCCGTGGTGGTGCCTTCTTCCAGACCGTTACCGATCTTCAATTTGGTCACCGCCACCTTGAGCTTTTCAGCGAAGGCGTCGTACACCGAATCCTGAATGTACAGGCGGTTGGCGCACACGCAGGTCTGGCCGTTGTTGCGGTACTTGGAGATGATCGCGCCTTCGACGGCCTTATCCAGGTCGGCGTCGTCGAACACGATGAACGGCGCGTTACCGCCCAGCTCCAGGGAGACTTTCTTGATGTCCTTGGCGCATTCGGCCATCAGCTGGCGACCGATTTCGGTCGAGCCGGTGAAGGACAATTTACGCACGATCGGGTTGCTGGTCAGTTCGCCGCCGATGTCGCCGGCGCTGCCGGTGACCACGCTGAGCACGCCTTTGGGGATACCGGCGCGGTGCGCCAGCTCAACCAGGGCCAGGGCCGAGAAGGGGGTTTGCGAGGCCGGCTTGATCACCATGGTGCAACCGGCGGCCAGGGCCGGGCCGGCTTTGCGGGTGATCATCGCTGCAGGGAAGTTCCACGGGGTGATGGCTGCGGTCACGCCGATAGGCTGCTTGATCACGATCAGGCGCTTGTCGGGCTGGTGGCCGGGGATCACGTCACCGTAGATGCGCTTGGCTTCTTCGGCGAACCATTCGATAAAGGAGGCGGCGTAGACGATTTCGCCCTTGGCTTCGGCCAGTGGCTTGCCTTGTTCGAGGGTCATCAGGCGGCCGAGGTCGTCCTGGTTTTCGATCAACAGTTCAAACCAGCGGCGCAGCTTGTTGGCGCGCTCCTTGGCGGTGAGTGCACGCCAGGCCGGCAGGGCCTTGTCGGCGGCTTCGATGGCGCGGCGGGTTTCCGCGGCGCCCATCTTCGGCACGGTGCCGAGAATCTCGCCCGTGGCCGGGTTGTTGACCTTGATGGTCTGACCGTTGTCCGCATCGACCCAAGCGCCATCGATAAAGGCTTGCTGGCGGAACAATTGGGTATCTTTGAGCTGCATGTCGGCTTTCCTTAACAGCACCGCGCGCACGCGGAGCGAATTAGAGTTGTTGAAAGGCGCCTTGTGGGCTGCCGTCAGGGAAATCAGCCCCAGCGCGCGGAAGAAATAAAAGTGCGCACGGGAGACAGAGCGTTTGAAATCTCAAACGAATCCTAGGATCAATGGGGGTACAGGGCAATAGGATGTTCGAAAAAAAGAACGAATATGGCGCATCCGGCTCATCTTTCAGATCAAGCGCACACGACAACAGCCCCGGAGCCTTGTGGGCGCCGGGGCCGTTGGGGACCTCGCAGCTTAAGGTTGGAACGACTTGAGCACGGCCAGTAGGCTGGTCAAGTTGTCGGCCACGCCGCCCTGGGCGACTTTTTCGGTGGCCGCGGCGCCAGCGGTGGTGTCGACACTGTAGATCTGCATCACGCCCTGGTTGGTGGCCGCCTGGGCCAGGGTGTTTTGTTGCTGTTGGGCCGAGACCGAGTTCTGGAACAGGATCGCCGTGGCCTGGCCCATGGATTGGTAGATGGTGCTCATGGCCATCGCGGGTGATTCGGCAACCACCTTGACGTTGGTCTGGGTGACGGCATCGGTGATTTGCGGGCTGACTGTACTCATGGTTGAAACTCCTGGGTTGAGAAAGAACAACATCCGTTATCGCTCAGTGCTTAAGGCTGGAAAGACTTGAGCACGGTCAACAGGCTGGTGAGGTTATCCGACACGCCGCCCTGGGCGACTTTCTCGGTGGCCGCCGCACCTGCGGTGGTATCGACGCTGTAGATCTGCATCACGCCCTGGTTGGTGGCCGCCTGGGCCAGGGTGTTTTGCTGCTGTTGGGCCGACACGGCGTTCTGGAACAGAATCGCCGTGGCCTGCGCCATGGATTGATAGATGGTGCTCATCGCCATCGCTGGCGATTCGGCCACCACTTTGACGTTGGTCTGGGTGACCGCGTCGGTAATTTGCTCGTTAACAAATGCCATGATCAATTTCCTTATTTAGTACACGGTGCATTCCGTGTTCATCAATGAACGTTGCCAAACAAGGGCTGTGAAACCTGTGGCTTCAGGATTTCGCAGGTCCGGCCAGGGCGGCCTCGATCCGTGCGATCAACTGCTGGATCTCCTTGTTCACCTCACGCTTGAGATCCAACTGCTCGACGCTTTGATCGGGCGCGCCATTCAGCGCTTGGCGTACCGCCGCCTCGCTCTGCTGGGCGGCCTGGCGAATGGCCTGCTCGTTGGTCTTCGATTGTTCAAGCACCTGCACCGCGCGCTTGAGGCTTTCGTCAACGATGGCTCGCGGCGCACCCTCGAACATCTGCGGGCTGCGCAGCATCGCCTCAAGCCGCTGGCGATCAGCGCTGGATAGAACCGGTGGCTGCATGTGAACCTCCTGCGGCACTGGCTGGGCGGCAACAGCGCCGCTAAAGCCGCACCTCAACGTTGTCCTGCCAGAACCCTGCAAAGTAAAAGTGCGGCGAGGAATCACAGAAGGTCGCCAACTCCGCAGGCGTTATGGCGCTAGGCTGGTTGGGGAAAATGGCAGGCGGAGGCGGCAGCAGATTGGCCTCGTTGTAGAGGTTGCCGACTTCATAGCAGTTGGCCGCGAACTGCGAACAAAAGGACCCGCTGCCGATGTCGATGGACTCGTTGATCCGCGTCACCAGGCTGGTATCGGAAGTCCAGCGCCGGAACGCTGAAATCATCGCGTTCCACACGCTGTAGCGGCCCCGAATATCACCGCCGATCTTGTCGAAGTAGAACTGCTTGGCAGCTACCGTCGCCGCCTCGCCCAGTTCGGTATCCACGCAGGAAAACACCATCGCCGAGCGCGGCGGTTTTTCCAGGCTCAGGTCGGTCAGGGCCAGGCCACTGCCCACACTTTCGATCACCATCGTGTCGCTTACCGCAATCGCCGGGTGAACCACATTCAGGTAGGTCGTGTCCTGCGAGAACACCTTGGCCTTGACCAGTTGACCGGCTTTGATAAACGCCCGCGTAGCGCTGTCGTCATCTTGTTTGACAGAAAAAATAATATCTCCAGGCTGCATGATGTCGCTCCTCACTCAAGAAAAGTTGCTTTCAAGTTGCTGTTGCACCGCTCCAGCCGAACGCTGGAGCGCTGTGCTGGGTTCAGGCCGCTGGCGCGGCCCGGTTGGCCAGGGTGCTCGCGTACTTGGCGATGCTCTGGTCGATCTTGTCGATGGCCACGCTGGCGGCTTCGGCTTCCATGGCTCCGGCGGCGGCGGCCACGGCGGCAGCGGCGCCCACCAGCAGGTCGGTGGCCAAGGCGCCCAAGGCGTCTTCGGCAGCGCCTGGCAGGTTGTCGTTGACGATGTTCTCGGTCATTTGCTGGAGCAGCACGGCCTGGGCCGCCAACGCGATCTTGCTGACCCCGTCGAAGTACCCCGCCGCCGCCTGCGCCACCAGCCCGGCCGCCTGGCTGATCATCATGTCGGCCGGCACCGCGATCTGCGCCGGGGCATAGGCAAAGTTCTGCGCGTTGGTGAACTGCACCGCCTGCACGATCTGGCTATTGAGCGCCGCCGTGCTGTCGGATGACGGCGCGCTCACCTGGTTGAGCAGGTGCTCGTTCATGCGCGCCATGATCGAGCGCGAGGCCGGTGCGGCGGGCGCCGGCGCAGGTGGATCGGCGGCGGGCGTTGCTTGGGAGGCGGCGGGTTTCTTTCTGCTGAACCACGACATAATCGATCTCCCGAGGCCTCAGCCCTTCTCGCCAATCTGCATGATCAGCGCCACGGCCTTGGAGATCACCGCGTTGGAAATCTGATTCATCGCCTGCTGGCTGTTGACCGCGTTCTGCAACGACAGGCCCGCCGCGCTGCTGGCCACCTGGTACAGCGACGCGATGGCCTGGGCCGGCGCCTCGGCCACCACCTTGACGTTGGTTTGAGTGACCGCGTCGGTGATCTGGCTGTTGACCTCTGTCATACATCTCTCCTTGATGGCATTCACCCAGGTTTGGGTGTGGATAGCGGCGGCGTGCTGCGCTCATATCACTAGAACGCCCCACGCCAACGTCTGTGAATCACCTTCAGCGCAAAGCACTGCGCAGCAGTTGCACACGCTTGCGCACCAGCGGCAGCTTGACGTGCAACTCGGCGGCGATTTGCGGGTAAGGCAGGTCGTCGACAAAACGCATCTCGAACAAGCGCTGCTGCAACAGCGGTAACCGTGCGACGTGCGCCTCGATCTGCTCCAGGCGCTCATAACATTCCACCCGCTCCAGCACCGAAGCGCAGGGCGCGGCGAGCGCGGCCAGGTGATCGTGTTCAAGATCCACCGAATCATCGAACAGCCGCCCCTCGCGCTTGCTGCGCCGCAAGCTGTCGAGAAACACATGATCGAGCACCAGAAACAGAAACCCCTCAGGGTCACGAATGCGCTCCGGCGAACGCCGAAAAAACAACAGGGCCTTGATCGCTGTGGCCGACAACCACTCCTGGCCCTGATCCAGATTGCCCTTGGCCCGTCGCAGCGCACGGCGCTTCAGCTCGCCCTGCACGGCACGCCAACTCGCTTCGAACAAACGGTCATCGGCGGCCCATTGATCCTTGAACTCAAGAGTCATCCCCATCGCCAGCACTCCTGTGCATCCTTGATGAAGGGCCAGTCTGCGAGGGCTCGACGGGGGTACGCTGTTACCTGGGGAACACTGCGGCAACTAATTCAAGGCAAACGCCTTGCGCCGCAAATGCTCAAGATCGTTGATCACCATGCGCTCCAGATTGCCGCTGATCACGCCACTGCGGCGCCACAACTGCAGCTGCACATTAAGCTTGGGGCGGCTGGTATTCAGCATCGACGCCAACACCCCCTGGCTGGCGGGCAGCGACACACTGGGCAAGGCCAGCGCCAGGTCGATCTCGCCCAGATTGGCCAACAAAAACCGCGCCAACCGCGACTCCAGCCGATGCAGGCACACCAACTCCAGCAACTCGATGGCGTGCAGCAAACGCAGCATCATCAACATCAACAAACGCCGCAGAAACGCCGGTTCCTCAAACAACACAGCAAAATGCCGGCTACCCAACTGCAACAAGCGCGTAGGGCCACTGGCGAAGGTGGAAGACTCGCGCCCATGATCCTTGATCAACGCCGTCTCCCCCACCACCTGCCCGGCCCCGGTACTGCCAATGATCTGCTCCCGACCATCGGGCCCATGCACCACCGAATAAATCCGGCCCTCCACCACCAGCGCAATGAATTCGAGGGTGTCGTCCTTGAAATACAACAGCTCACGATCATCCAGCGTGCGCTCCACCATATGGGTGGCAACGTAGCGCAAGAGATGCTCCGGCATACCTCGAAACAAATCGGAGCGAGCCAGCAGGGTTTGTCTGAGCGGGAGATCGAGCATCACGGTTCCTTTGGAATGCATGCGTTCACCTGGGGAATTGCGGCGTGGAAGCGGGTTAAAGCCACAAGAGCAAAGCAAACAAAGGGACGTGCGGCGCGGGGAGTTGTGAATGAGGGTGGCGATTAGCCATTTTTTGTCGGAAATGGACGACAGGGGGCGGGGGAAATGCCGGAATGGACGCATCAGGTCGACATGGGTATGATGTCGCCCGCACAAGCATCCGTAGCTCAGCTGGATAGAGTACTGCCCTCCGAAGGCAGGGGTCGTGGGTTCGAATCCCGCCGGGTGCACCAGATATGAATGAAAAAGCCTCAGGTCGGGAGATCTGGGGCTTTTTTGTTTTTAAGTTTTATTTACCGGCTGGATGCATTAAGCCGCCTTGAGGTTGTAGGGGTCGGCGTTATGAGTAATTTACAGAGTGCCTTCTGTAGCTTAAATCGCATGTTTAGCTGTACAGCTAAACATGCATTAATGGCTAATAATCGGTCACTTTTCGATCAATTTAGACTCGGCGTGCCAATGTCGCTGATTTTGAATTGAGAAAGCCCAGTCCGGAGACTTATGGCTTTTTGCGAACGATGCCCTGTACCTACGCCGCGCCTTAATCATTAACCCCCCTATACCACCACTTCACCATCCCCCCTCAACGCCTCCCGCAACACCCCCTCCAACACCCCAAAAAAACCCTGAATATGCCCCTGCTTCAACGCCTGTGGCCGTGTAACCAGATAAACCTCCATCGCCGGCAGTTCTATCTCCTGAAAAACCTCACTCAACCCCGTAGCCAAAATACGCGGCAGCACCGCCACCCCCATCCCACGCTTCACCGATTCAAGCTGCACCGCAAACGAACTCACCCTAATCGGCGCATGATCCAGCCCCGCAGCTTTCGCGGCGCGCATTTGCGGTAGCAGGTCCAGCGGTGGCAGCAAGGCGATACTTGCGGCAGTGGCGGGAGTTAGCGCAGGAAACCGTTGCAGGTATTCGGCAGTGGCGAACACGCCGTAAGCGAGTTTGCCGAGCCCTCGGTAGATCAGGGAGGGTTCGCCCAGGTGTGCAGTGCGTATGGCGATGTCGGCCACGCCTCGTACGATTTTGTGGAAGTCGGTGGTGACCTGTAGTTCTACGGAGCAGCCTGGGTGCTGCGCTGTGAGGCGGCTGGCGGCTTCGAGCACGCTGGCAGAAAAGCCTTCGCCAGCGCTCACCAACACGGTGCCGCTGAGGGTTGCTGGCGTGCCGTCGACGGGGGTCTGGCGTCGCAGGCCGGATTCGGCCGCTAGGGCGACGTCTACCAGGGCTTGGCCTCGGGAGGTGAGCCGGCAGCCTTCCACGCCGCGTTCCACCAGTGGTTCACCCAGGGCGGTTTCCAGTTGGGTGAGGCGGCGGGAGACGGTAGACGCCGCGATACCGAGCAACTGGCCCGCCTGTAAAAAGCTGCCGCGCCGTGAGACTGCCAACAGCAGTCGAAGATCATCCCAATTTGCCTGCAATGCCATATCTCCGCGCTTCCCTGGTGTGCAGATGTGCAAAGCCATTATGCCGCAGGCGCTGTTTTTACGGCGCAGGCTGACCGGTATATCTACTGGCCTTCTCAACAAATGGAATGGCCTGTATGAACAAGAACCCCAATCGCTTGCGCAGCACCTTTGTGACCGGTGCCACCGGCTTGCTGGGCAACAACCTGGTACGGGAGCTGGTCGCACGGGGTTATGCGGTGAAGGCGCTGGTGCGCTCGGCGGCCAAGGGTGCGCAGCAGTTCGGCGATGTGCCGGGCGTGGAGCAGGTGGTGGGGGATATGGCTGATGTGGATGCCTTCGCGGCGGCGTTGCAAGGCTGCGATACGGTGTTTCACTGCGCGGCGTTTTTTCGGGATAACTATAAGGGCGGCAGCCATTGGGAGGAGCTGGAAAAGATCAATGTCGTCGGTACGCGAGCCCTGCTGCAACAGGCGTATGACGCCGGTGTGCGACGGTTTGTGCATACCTCGTCGATTGCCGTGCTCGACGGTGCCCCCGGTACGCCGATCGACGAGACGTGCCTGCGGGCCGAAGCCGATGCGGATGACTACTACCGCAGCAAGATCCTCGCTGAGCGGGAGGTGTTGAGGTTTCTTGAAAGCCATCCGCAGATGCACGCCTGCATGGTCTTGCCCGGTTGGATGTGGGGGCCGGGTGACCGTGGGCCGACGTCTTCGGGGCAGTTGGTCAGGGACGTTATCAACGGCAAGTTGCCGGGGCTGATTCCTGGCACCTTTTCTCTGGTCGATGCCCGCGATGTGGCCTGGGCGCACATTGCCGCCGCCCAAAACGGGCGACGGGGCGAGCGTTATCTCGCGGCCGGTCGCAACTTGACCATGCGCCAGCTGATTCCGGCGCTGGGGAGTATTGCCGGGGTCAAGGTGCCCTCGCGCCAACTGCCGCTGCCTGTGCTCTACCTGTTAGCCGCGGTGCAAGAGGCCTACGCCTACCTGACCGGCAAACCCATTTTGCTGAGCATGGCGACGTTGCGGCTGTTGATACGTGAGGAGCACCGTACCCGCTTTGACCACCGCAAAAGTGAAGAGGAACTGGGGCTGAGCTTTCGCGTGCTGGAGCAGACCCTCACTGACACGGTGGCCTGGTCCCGAGCCTACGGCGGGTTGTAATAAAAAGCCCCAGGTCGACAGGCCTGGGGCGGGTTCGTGGCGTCAGGTTCAATGCTTTTGCAACGCCTCTAGCCGTGCCGGCAAGTCCTGCTCAGGAAAGCGTTGATACAGCGCCAGCAGTTTTTCATCCGCTGCCCTGGTTTCACCCGCTCGACGCAGGTTCACAATTTCCTGCAGACCTTCTTCCAACGTAGGCAGCGCCCGCTTGCTGAGTTTCGCCGCTGGCTGATCCGCCACTGCGCTTTCGGCTTGAACCGGCGCACTTTCAACCCGTGGCGCCATCGCCATGCGGGCCATTGGCGCGGGGGCGGAAAACGCTTGCGGCGCTGGGTGGGCGGCTTCTTCGTGGCGCAGGGCGGAGAATGTCGCGGTTGAGATTTCGGGCTGCGGCACGGGGGAGCGCATGACCACGCCGATCATCAGCGCCAACCCGGCGACGGTGGCGAATGCCATTTGCCAGCGCGGGCGTTGGCAGGCTTGCAGCCAGCGTTGCCACAGGTTCGGTTGCGGCACCGGCGCTTCGCGGCGGGCGGCGTTGAGGATGAAGGCGTCGAGGGACGCGGGCGGTTCGCCGGTGCTGTGTTGACGGTAGTGCTGGAGCAGCGCGTCGTCCGGGGTGTGTCGGGAGTCAGTCATACAGGTACCTCCTCGGCCAGCAGGCGCCGCAATTTTTGTAGGGCGTAGCGCAAGCGGCTTTTTACGGTTTCCAGCGGGGCGCCGGTGAGGGTGGCGATTTGCGGCACTTCGAGGTCGCCATGCAGGCGTAACAAAAACACCTCGCGCTGGTCTTCGGGCAATTCTTGCAGGGCGGCGTCGAGGCGCGCCTGGTCGCGGCTCAGGCTCAGTTGTTGCTCGGGGCCGGCGCTGTCGTCGGGTTGGGCGTGCAACTGTTCGTCGTAGCTGTCGTGCAGGGGGTTGTGGATGCCGTGCTTGCGCCAGTGGTCGATCAGGCGGTTGCGGGCGATCTGGAACAGCCAGGTACGAAAACTCGCCCGGCCTTGTGGCTGGGTGGTGCTGCGGATCAGACTGAGCCAGGTGTCCTGGTAGATTTCTTCGGCCAGTTCGGCTTTGTTGCACAGGGACACGAGGAAGCGGTACAGGCCCTGACGGTGGCGCGTGTAGAGGGCTTCAAATGCGCCAGCGTCGCCGGTTCGGTAGCGGGCCAGCAGCGATTCGTCGCTGGGTGGATCGTCTGGGACGGCCATGTAATGGGCGAACTCCTTTTTGTCAGCCGAAGCAGGATTAGTGTGGGAGGGGGCTTGCTCCCGATAGCAGTGGGTCATACAGCACATCGGATACTGACACACCGCCATCGGGAGCAAGCCCACTCCCACATTTGAACATCGTTGTGGGCCAGATCAGGGTTTGAGGCTTTGGGCCAGTTCCACCAGTTGCACGAATTCGTTGCGCAGGCCGAACGGGTCATCGCCGCGGGCCGAGCGTGCCAGTGTGGCGGTGTCTTGCAAACTCATGTTGCCAGTGTAGCGGCCATCACCCTTGAGCTGTTGGGCGAACGCGGCAACGGCAGAGGAGAAGCGCAGGTCGTCGCTGGCCGGGGTGGCCTGGTTGGCGATAGGGCGCTCGATCAATTGGCTGTTGCCGCCCGCAGCGGGCTTGTAGCGCACCCGTAGCATCGCCAGCTCGGCGGATTTGCTTTCGGCCGTCGGTGCATTGGCATATCGCAACGGCTCCAACCAACCCTTCTCGCCCTTGGGCACGATTTCGTACAGCGCGGTCACTGTATGGCCTGCGCCGATTTCGCCGGCATCGACTTTGTCGTTATTGAAATCCTCACGCTTCAAGGCGCGGTTTTCATAGCCCAGCAGGCGGTATTCGCTGACCTGGGCGGGGTTGAATTCCACCTGCAATTTCACATCCCGTGCGACCACGGCCAGGGTCGAGCTGAGTTGCTCCACCAGCACCTTGCGCGCTTCACGCAGGTTGTCGATGTAGGCGTAGTTACCGTCACCCGCGTCGGCCAGTTGTTCCATCAGGTGTTCGTTGTAGTTACCCACACCGAAGCCGAGGGTGGTCAGGGACACGCCGCTTTTGCGCTGGGTCACCGCCATTTGCTTGAGGCTGTCGAAGTCGCTGATGCCCACGTTGAAGTCGCCATCGGTGGCCAGCAGGATGCGGTTGATGCCCTTGTCGATAAAACCTTCGCGAGCCATCTGGTAGGCCAGTTCGATGCCGGACGCGCCTGCGGTAGAGCCACCGGCAGTGAGTTGGTCGATGGCGTTGCGGATCTTGGCTTTTTCAGCGCCCGAGGTGGGCTTGAGCACCACGCGGGATTCACCGGCGTACACCACCAGTGACACGCGGTCCTGATCACGCAGTTGGTCCACCAGTAATTTCAGCGTGCTTTTGACCAACGGTAAGCCTTCGCGGCGGTCCATGGAGCCGGACACGTCCACCAGGAAGACCAGGTTGGCGGGCGCCAATTCTGCCACGGCTTTATCGGAGGCCTTGATACCGATGCGCAGCAGTTTTGTACGCGGGTTCCAGGGCGTGGCGGCCAGCTCGGTAGTCACGCCAAATGGGGAGCCATCAGTGGGCAATGCATAGTTGTACGGGAAGTAGTTGACCATTTCCTCCAATCGCACGGCGTCTTCGGGCGGCAGGCGACCTTGATTGAGGAAGCGCCTGACGTTGGCATAGCTGCCAGTGTCGACGTCGGCGCTGAAGGTGGAGACCGGGGTCTCGGCGACGCGATGCACCGGGTTATCCGGCAGGTTGGCGTATTGCTCGCGGGGTTCGCTGCGGTAGTCCATCGTCGCCATTTCTCGCACCGCCATCGGTGCCGGCATCGCCATTCGCTTGACCACTGCATTCTGGATCGGCGCGCTGTGCAGCTCGGCTAGAGGCGCGGGTTCAATCGGCTTGGCGACGTCGGGGGACGATGACAGCCCACACCCAGCCAGAGCCACCAGCAGGGTGACGGCAAAGCCTTGGGCAGCAGGACGCAGCAAGAGCACAGAGCGGGACATGGGCTGAACCTCGTGAGTGAATGAGCCGTTCAACAGCTCAGACGTAACGCAGCACCGGTACGGGTTAACCACGGATATTTCTTCGCCCAATTGCTGCGTCACACTTCGAGACACAACCGGGTGAACCTGCCATTACCACCAGCCACATATCGAGAGTTCGCCTCCCTGTCAGAACAGCCTGTTTCTTGACGTCTTTGGAGCCTTTTTACATCAGAGAAATCGCGATGAACTCCGTAAAAAATAACCTAACACACCGCTATGAGCCGCCCTCATTCGCCGAACGCCCGAGCTATGCCGGGGCCGCTTCAGACAAGCTGTCCTACGCCACCGAGCAAGCGGCAGATCAAATCACTCGAACGGGCTATCGTTGGAAAGTGCAGAACCCAGACGGCACCACACCTATCGGCTATCGTTTTTTCACACCTTCACAAGCCACCTACAGCACACCCACCGGCGCTAACGAGTTCTCCCCGTCTCAAAAAGAGCAGGCCAGGCGCGCCATGCAGTCTTGGGCGGATGTCGCCAATATCTCTTTCACTGAGAATGCACCCGAGGCCAAAGGGCAACTGTTACTGGGCAATGACCCGAACCAGACCGGCCAGTCGGGCCATGCGTCTTATCCAGGCATCTACAGCGATGGCACCCAAGCCTGGTTCGCGTCAGACGGCATGAATCGACCCTTCACTCACGGTAGTTTCAGCCGGTACCTGCTGGCCCATGAGATCGGCCACACCCTGGGCCTCATGCATCCCGGCAAATACAACAATGGCGGCAGTTACGCTGAAAACGCCCGCTACGCCGAGGACAACCGCGCCTACAGCCTGATGAGTTACTGGTGGGCAGGTCATCTGGGCCATGATCACAACAAAAACCGCCAAACCCACTATGCCGGCGCGCCGCTGATGGACGACATCACCGCCATCCAAAAGCTCTACGGTGCCAATTACAAAACCCGCGACACCGACACGGTCTACGGCTTCAACTCCAATACCGGGCGCGACTTTCTCAGCCTCAACTCAGCGGACGACGCACCCGTGTTCAGCGTGTGGGATGGGGGCGGCAACGACACTCTGGATTTCTCGCGGTTTCATCAGGACCAGACCATCAACCTGAAGGCTGAACACTTCTCCGATGTCGGCGGCATGAAAGGCAACGTCTCCATTGCCAAAGGCGTGACGCTGGAAAATGCCATTGGCGGCACGGGTGCTGATCGACTCATCGGCAACCACGCCGATAACCGCCTGACCGGTGGCCTGGGCCAGGACACCCTTACCGGCGGGCCGGGCAAGGATACCTTTGTGTATAACAACGCCAGCGAGTCGACCGCGCAACGCCCCGACCTGATCACCGATTTCACCAGCGGGCAGGACAAGATCGATGTGTTTGCCGCAATGCAGGCCGCGGGTATCAAGGACCTGCAGTTTGTGCGCCGCTTCAGTGGCCGGCCGGGCGAGGCGTTGCTTGGTTATGAGCCGAACACGCGCCAGCACAGCCTGGCGATTGACCTGGATGGCTCGGGCCAAGCCGACCTGTATATCAAGAGCCAAGGGCCAATCAAGCCAAACGACGTGATCAGCCGAGCTTCCCAGCCGAACCGTGTGCCAACCCCACCCGCCCGAGTTACGCCGCAACCGCCAACAACTCCGCAACCGCCGACGCCAGCGCAGACAGCACCGTACAAGCCCCGCCCCGAGCCAATGCTCGCCCCACAACAAGCGCCGTTCTCCTTGCAGAACTACGCCAACGCATCCCTTAAGGGCACGCCGATGCATACCGCGGCCAGGGCCGTGGGCAGTATCCGCGAAGTGACGGTCACACGGGACTCATGGGGCTATGAACGGGTGCATACCCGTTCGTTGGGTACCGGCTCGCTGATCAACGATGGCAACAGCGTACTGACCAACCAACATGTGCGCCACGCGCTGGCCAAAGGCAGCAAGCTCGAACTGTGGCTGGGGTATGAACAAGACAGCACCGGCCGGATGAAGGTAGAGCGCAAAGTGCCGCTGGACCCCACGCCACTCAGTGGCGACGCCCGGTTGGACTATGCCGAGCTGCGTGTCGACTTGCCCGCAGGCGAGAAAAAAGCCTTGGCCGAGCAGTTCCCGCCCCTGAAGCTGGCCTCCGGCCCCCAAGCATCGCCTGGGCAGAAAGTCTTTATGCCCAACCATGGGCAAGAGGCCCTCGGCATTTCGTTTTTAAATGCCAAGGGCCAGCCCACCACGCTCAAGGGATACGACCAGGGCAGCCCCTATCAGGGCACGGTCTACCATGATGCCTTCAAGAAGCCCGGCACTTCCGGCTCACCGCTGATCAGCGTCGATACGGGCGAAATCGTTGCCTTGCACAACGGTTCCATCGGCACCCACGTGAGCGGGCAGCGCGACTCCATGGGCACAGCCACCCGCATCGACTTGATCCAACGGCACCGTCGTCAGAGGTGACGCAGTTCAGTCCGTGCCGTACTTCGGATTACGCGGGCCATACAGAATCCCGGTACGTCGCCCTGCCGACAGCAACCGCGCACTGGTGATACCCGCAATCGGGTGCGCCGCATCGGTGGAGCTGTTGATCACCTGCTTGACCGCCGCCGTGATCAACATGCCCACCAGGCCGCCACCGTTGTTGTTGCCCTCCTCGCTCGACGCTCGCGCCGAACCGGTCCACAGGGTGGTGCCGGTGCGCAGGTCCACCAGTTTGGCCGAGGCCGTCACCGAGGTGTCGCTGGAGATCAGCATGTACTGGGTGCCGTACTCGCTGATGGTGATGTACAGCGCCGCGTCCGCACCAAAGATGTCATGCAGCTTGGCCGGTTGTACGGCCTGGATATCGTTGGCGGTGGTGAGGCCGTTCTGGCGGAAGGTTTCGTCCACCAGGGCAATCGGCAACACGTAGTAGCCGGCTTCGGCCAGCGGGTAGGTGACTTGCGACACCAGGCTGTAGGACGCCTGCACTTCCGGCGATTCATTGATCGGCGGCAGTACCAGGATCGACTTGGGCCGCGCCTGTTTGTACGCCGAATAATCAACCGTCTTGGGTGCGGCGCAACCGCCGAGCAACGCCAGGGCCAGCAAGGCGCCGGTGAGTTTTAACAGGCTCATTTAGTGGCGACTCCGGCTTTGGCGTTTTTCAGCAGAAAGTCCATGTACGCAGCAGACTCAGGGAACAGCGCCTTCTCGGTGCGAAACTCCTGCACCATCTGGTCATCCTTGCCCATGTTCATGTACAGCATGCCCAGGTGCGCGTGGTAACCCGGCGGCGCCTTGCGGCCACTGGCGTTGATCTTCTGCAGATCGCGCTCCAGTGCTTCCACCTGCGCTTCCTTGGGTTCGCCCTTGAAGTACTCGTAAACCTGAGGCTGGTAGCTTTCCCATTGATACAGGGGCTGGGGCGCCGTCTGGCACCCGGTTACCGTTGCGATTGCTGCCAGCGTCAGCGCCAACTTCACTGCCTTGCTCATCCGTGTACTGCTCCTTGAGGTGCTGCTGATCAGTTACGCGGGTTCCAGGCGCCGGCGTTGATGCCGTCGACCAGGCGGTTGATCGCTTCGCGCATGGCCAGGTCCAGCACCTTGCCATTAAGGGTGGAGTCGTAGCTGGCGGTGCCGCCGAAGCCGATCACTTCACGGTTGGACAGCGCGTACTCACCGGCGCCCTGGGTGGAATACACCACTTCGGAGGTGTTGATGTTGACGATATTCAACGCGACTTTGGCGTAGGCCACTTGGGTCTTGCCACGGCCGAGGATGCCGAACAGCTGGCGGTCGCCGGTTTCTTTGCGGCCGAACTCGGTCACATCGCCGGTCACCACGTAGTCAGCGCCCTTGAGCTTCTGCACGGTGCCTTTGATTTTGGCTTCCTGGGAGATCTCGCCCATGTTGTCGCGGTCCAGCACGCTGAAGCGGTTGGTCTGCTGCAAATGGGTGATGAGGATGGTCTTGGCCTGGCCGCCGAGACGGTCGACACCATCGGAGAAGATGCCGCGCATGTAGCTGGAGCGGTTGTCGAACTTGCCCACGGCAATCGGCACACGCACGCCGGAATAGGCTACGTGGGCGCTGGCGACTTGCTCCACCGGCATCGCGCGGTTGCTCTCGGTGGCGCAACCGGCCACGGTCAACAACGCCGCGGCGGTGAGGCCCGACAGCAGGATTTTGGACAGTGTCTTCACAGGGTGCTCCTTGGGTGAGGAAATCAGCGTTGCCGGGTTTTCCAAGGAGATAGGCAGCCTGAAAGCGCGCTGGCCTGGATTCTTCCCTGAAAGACGGTGATGCAACGGCTGCGGCATTTTACGGGGTTGAGAGCGGTTCTCAAGTTGTTTCGGCCATAGGTGGGGGGGTTACCCTACTGCCGACCGCAATACTCAAAGCAACGAAGATCAAATGTGGGAGCTGGCTTGCCTGCGAAAGCGGTAGTGCAGCAACAGATGCAGCGACTAACCCACCGCCTTCGCGGGCAAGCCCAATGCCGATCAATTAAACGAACGCAATGCCCAAAGCAACGAAGATCAAATGTGGGAGCTGGCTTGCCTGCGAAAGCGGTAGTGCAGCAACAGATGCAGCGACTGACACACCGCCTTCGCGGGCAAGCCCGCTCCCACAGGGGAACTGCGCTTAACCCTGACTGGCATTAGTCCAAGCCCGCCCACCGACAGCAGCCAGCCTTCGCACAGTCCTACTTGAGCTCCTTCACCAGATACTGCGCAGAAATCTGCGTAATCCCTGTCAACGCCCGGCGCAAGGCTTCAGGGTCGGTGCGGTAAGTGAGCGGCGTGTAGCCATAGACGTTCTGGCCATTAAACGGCGTGACCGCTTCAAAGGTGCGCCAGACCATCTCATCGCCGCGATCCATCTGCGCTAACACGTTAAGGGTCGGATAAATCACACTGCTGAAACCCTGGGTCAGGCGAAAACCCCACTCGGAAACGGTCAGCTGGATCTGCGCATCGGCGGGCTCATCATCGCCGACCACCTTGAGCGTCGAAGTCTTGCCCAACTCATCGACAAAGCCCTGCTTGAGCAACACGCCTACGTCGATTTTTTCCGCCTCCATCACCGTCAGAATAGCCACCGGCGTCGGCATCTCGGCCAACTGCCCAAGCTTCATACCGCCGGCAAACCCGGCGCCACTCAACGCCGCAGTACCCACCTTGGACGCCCCGCTGGCCATGCCAACACCGGCACCAACCCCGGCCCCCAGGGCCGCGCCCCAGGCTTGTTCACGGCCGAAGTACACCATGTTCTTTTCCCACTTCACGGGCAGGACTTTGACGGTCTTGATCTGCGCGCGGTTTTCGGGGGTGAGGGGGTGGCTGACGCAGCCGCCGAGGATGAGGGTGGTGAGGAGAATGAAAAGGAGGTTTTTCACATCAGTCCTTTAATGTTTGCAGTGAATACGAGAAGTCGGCAGGGCCTGGGCCCTGCCGAAACACTGGCTCAACTCATTTGCTTTCTTTGGCAATGGTGCCCAAGGACGCATCCTTGACCAGATAACGGCCTTCGACTTCGCTCAGCGCTTTGAGGCTGTTACGCGCCACGGCGAAGCCCATTTCGACTTCCTGCTTGAGGTAAACCACCTCACCCGCTTTGACATCAATCGGCATGTCCGCCCAGTTTTCAGCCTTGGAGCTGATCACGTGTTTGCCCGGCGTCACGAAAAAATAGATGTACTGGTTACCACGGTTGTAACCCATCTCCGAGTCGGCTTCCTTGTCATCCAGGAACACATTGAACCGCACCATCATCCCGACATTGCTAGGGCGCACGACGTACACCAAACCTTTATCGGCCACGGCAGCCTTGGGCAGCGAATAGTTCGCCACGTCAGCCTGCATCTTCTCCACCGACGGCGTCGAGGAACAGCCAAACAGCGTGGCCAGGGACAGAACGACAGCGGCTTTGCAGAACAGCTTGATCATGTATTTCTTCCTTGTGGGTAACGGTGGAGCGGTTTTGAGAGTGCCGATGATGGCGGGATCTCATTTTTTGATGCGTTGGTCATCGCCGTTGTGTCGGCAGTGGATGGCGTGACATGAGCAATGTGTGCCATCAGTGTGACGCCTTGCGCGGTTTTAGCTGAGGCGCTTATAGTCCGGTCGTCGCTCAAAAGGTGACCGGGTTTGGCGACCCGAAGAACGAGCCCTCAATAATCCAGAGAGCTTAATGATGAATCGATACATTCCCCTAACCGGCCACGACTGCACCGTCCCAGCCCTGATCATCGACACCCAGGCACCTCTCGACGTCCTTCACGACGCCGCCGTGCACCGCATTCGGGCCGTCACCCAACTGCTGGAAAACCTGGCCTTCCGCGAACAACTCAGCAGCGATGCCGTAGTGCTTTCAGACTTCGCCCACTTGCTGGCCATTCCGCTGCGCGACGGGTGTGATTTGCTGGATGTCATCAGTCGCAGGCTTAATGCCGATCCGTCCTGAGTGAAAATCAGGTGGCCTTTGTGTCGCCCGCTTTGCGCTCAATTCCCTTGGCCACTTTCTTTACGATTTTTCAACCAGGACTGTATCCAAACGCCTACCCCAGTAGGTATTGCATAGGCAAAAACACCGGGTAACATATCTACGACTTCAGCCCAACTAAAGTCCCATACACCAATCTTTGAATAATTAACCAGCGCCCCCATGAGTTTTGCGATAGCCCCCACCAACAAAAACAATAAAAACAGATAAATCAACAATAACAAAAACGCCTGCCACCTTGATCTAGGCTTAATCACTTTCCCTTCCCATTTCCTTCACTTTTCTTCAGAGTCACCTCAACAAACTATAAACAAACAAAGAAAATGTTTCACATAACTTCTTAACACTCATATCTGCAGAGTCTATTTCCACTACAGCCCATTTATGATTTTTATCAAAACCGACGCATCGCCCCTGCATATCATCACCAAAAATCATAACACTTTCGAATTGCGCCGCAGTCTCATCATCAAAAATATCACTTGCTTCTAGGAGGCCGTTATAAAGCATAAATCCGGCTATTTCAATTTCCCCACTTCCGAACTCCTGCAAAAACTCCAAGTAATCATCAGGAGCATTTTTCTGCCCTACCTTTATTGCATTAAGACTGACATCATCTACAGCAGCCAAGCCATCAAGCAAATGCTCTTCTTTCTTACTCTTCAAAAAAGTTTTAATGTCCACCTTCACCCCCTACTTTTTATCTGAAAAAATCTCTGGCCACACCTCCAGCACGATGTATTCCACCCTAATGCCGATCCGGAAATCAGAAAAAGGGAACAGATTTGTTTAATAGATTTTTCAACCTTAATTCAAATAAATCTGCTCCCTTTTTTCCCGCTCCCTTTTTTTCACTTCTCTAGCAAGATCAAACAAACCGCCTCCTTTTTCTCTCAATTATCTTTTGGCAAATTTATCGAAAAAGCCGAAAGGAAAGTCTCAACAATTTTTCGATCTGCATCATTCTTTGCAAAACGCTTAAGCACTGGGACAAGATGATAAAACAATAACTCGAGCCTGCTAGGATCTTTGGGCAATGCATCGTTAATGCATGCAACCATTAACTTAACTGGCATAATTGACGCGAATGCTTCATATCCTCTAGCGCTAGAGAACGGAATTTTCTTAAAATAATAATCCGCTAAACGTTTCTGCTCTGGTTTTTTCCAAGATCTATGAGGAAGGAGTAATAAAGCTTCACCCCAATTATCTGAAGCAAGCGGGTACCGGCTCAATATCCAAGCTGCCGCCTGATCAGAAGTCATTTTCGCCAACTCTTTACAGAGTGATATCAATCTTAAATCCATACCAAACTATTTCCTTGGATTAAATGAGTTTCCGGTAACCCAGAGTTAGCCTTTAGGGTAGCAGGTGGCTGATAATGACCGGAGCTATTATCCCATCTTGATATTTTTCCTCGCTCTGGACCGTCATTATTACCAAAGCGTATAGAGCCGGCATATTTAACTTCCCCACCCCCGCTAAGCCCCAGATGGGTTGAAAATTGCTCATTCACATTTGGGCGGCTTACCTTGATAGTCCCATCCGGCAATGTGACAAAATCGTAAGAACCTGAAGGGGTAATTTTCCCCCCACCTTGCCCTTGCAGCCAATACCGGCCTGATTCGTCCTGAACAATATAACAAAAGGGGACAGATTTATTTAATATGCTTTTCAACTCTAATTTAAATAAATCTGTCCCCTTTCTCGGTAGCAAAACTGCCGCCGCCAGCTTCACTCAAAAGCCCGCCAACCAATGCATGCAGAGCGATTTTTTGAGGCCCCGATTCTGACCATTTTTGGCCTTTCGAGTAATCGCCTACAGCGTTAAAGGCGACCGCTTGCAACGTGCTCTGCAACTGCGACCGCAGGGAACTACCGAGATTGTCTCCAAAACTACCGCCTTGAATAGCAGTGCTTAAACTTGCTTGGGCAACTCCTTGCGCCCCCGAATAGACGGCAAACCTACCGATGTCAGACGCGGAACTGAGGTCAAACCCCTTTGTAATGTGATTGACGTTGTCGCCAGTTACACCAAACGCAGGATCAAGCACGCCAGCGGTAAAACCTGCAGCTAACGCCCCAGTTGCATACCCCTTCAAGGCTTTGCTTGACGTAATGTCTTGAAAAGTTGCACCGATGTTTCCGCCGTTATTGATGAAGCTGACGGTGCTTCCACTGGCAACTGAAGTTAACGCAGCAGTTGCCATAACGTTGCCCCAACCGGCTGCTGCGGTCCCAACCGCCGTACCAGCTGAGACCATAGCCGAACTGCCTGCCGCAGCCATTGCCGTACCAGACCCGGCACTGGCACCCGCAGCAGCGCCCGCGACGCTACTTGCGGCCCCAGCCGTCAAAACTGTCACTACGATGATGATCGCCAGCATGGCTCCTTGGCCTAAGCTGGAATGGCTGTACTTGAACGAATCATGCAGTTCCTGCACTTGCCGCCAATCCACATCCCCACGCTTCTCGGCTTCTTTCAACCAAGCCAACTGTGGGTCTGCTTTGACCATCACATCAATGAACAAAAGGGGACAGATTTATTTAATATGCTTTTCAACTCTAATTTAAATAAATCTGTCTCCTTCTCTCACCTTTTCTCAAACCCTTAACCTTTCCTGATCATTCCCATCGACTTCAACTATCTGAAAATGGAGCGGCGAGCAGTACCGCCTCGATTTCATCAGACGCTTTTTCCCCATTCCTTATTAATCCTACTAAGTTCCGAGAGGTACTTTTCAAAAATCATTCTTCTGGAGTCTTTTCCGGCAACACGATGGGAGAGCTCGTAATCTACCGCCATATTGAAAGCTACACGACTGATTATCCAAAAGAGAAGTTCATCCAGCGAATGCGTGTGCTTTCTGAAAATCTCATAACCTCTTTCTGAGGAGACATATTCAAAACCCTCACTTTTAAACTCCACGTGAGGAGTACCATCTTCGGGGGAGCTCTCTCTAACCAACAGCATAGACTTAGGCGCTCCCAACTTAGCGCCTATCAAACTCACGGTTTTCTGCAGCTCACCGAAATTGGAAACCATACTAATTCGTTCTTCTCAACAAAAGGGGACTGATTTGAATGGCACTTACTTAACCTTCTTCGGGTGTCCATTTCTCCTGACCTCGGCCCTTGCCGCCGAGCGCGTCTGCATCAGCATCGGGTACGGCTTGGGCCTTCGTTTTATGGCGCGAGGTTCAATCCGTCCCGGCCGGTTTCCGACACGTTTTCTGGCGATCAGTTTGAGTAAATCCTGCACCCTATCGTCCTGTTCGTCGGAGCTGTACTGCTGCATCGCAAGGAATAATTGAAGGCTATGTTTAAAGCTAAGCTCGCGTGGCAAGCAATCAGCTAATAGCGCTGATTTGGCCATGATCATCCGAATCAAATTATGCGCCAGCAGATACACCCACAACTCTTTTACAGCCATGCCAGGCGTCTTGCAGCTCAACGTTTCAAGCCCCAGCGTTATTTTGATATTGCGCAGATCCAGCTCAACATGCCAACGGTCTTTGTATAGTGATTTGAGCCCCGCTTTGGGGACTTGCTGCGGGCAGTTCAAAGTGGTCACCAGGATTTTTCCGCCGGTTTTCAGCTCACGCACTGTCAGTGTTTCAGGCGCATCGTCGTAATAAGTTTGGCTCATCCAGGAAGGTCGATTCCCAGGTTTTGTCAGCTCAACCAAATGATCTTCCGGCCCCAGCGATTGCCCGAGCCGAAAGTCGGTACTGCGCCGCCTGGCGCCATACTGCTCGAACACGCCATCGATCCCACGACGTTGCAGTTCGCACAGCAGAAAGTACGTTGCGTAGTAGGCATCGCCCAACACAATGTCGCCTCGATTCAGAGTGTCGAGCATCGTCCTGAGTAGCGTCTGTTCATCGCCACCTTTGCCTCGAAAGCGCCCCAGCGAGGCATCTAAAACAGCACCGCTGGCCAAGCAAATGATTCCTACCAAACGGCAGATGGGGAAACCCAGTCCTGCTTTCTGACCACGCGACTGCGGATAGGCAGCTTGGTTGGCCGCAGTGTCTGGCAGGGCCACTGTGGTGCCATCTACGAGGCGCACCGGACGCCCCATCCAGCGCCAGGATGGTGACGCGTTATTACTCATCGTTGATCCCGTGGAGCGCAACAATGTTGAAACCATCTCTACCGGTAACCGCGCCCGTGCTTTGCAATAAGCGCCGGTGTACACGCTGCTGGGGCTTAGCCCATCGCAGCAACGTCTGATCGAAAAATCATTCACGGCCTTCTGACAAGAACGGTCGGCATTCATGGCTTGAGCCAGAAACATCGACAGTGTTTCAGTCGGCGGGAACAAGCGTTGACGATGCTTGGGCATCACTGACTCGGCACGATGTAGCAGCGCCGGATCGGCTAGCAGCTTAAAGAATGCATGGGCGTTGCTGTTTTTGGCGTGCTGCTGAATGCGCTGCTGTTGATACCTGACGATTTGACGTCTACGATTCACGCGGGCTGTCCTTGTTCGAGTGGTGTGTGTTCGCAACTATCACCGTAGACCAAGGACGGCCTTTTTTCATTTTTCTTTATTCATATCAGCTGGTTAGCTGTTAAGGAAGTGCCATTCGGGACTGATTTATTTAATGCACCTTTAAACTCTAATTTAAATAAATCCGCCCCCTTTTCTCTCTTTTCTTTACCCTTAAAACAGCAGTTAAACGACATAACATCCTTTTACGTTAGAAGTTTCGTATCTCCATGACTTTATTAGCCGATCCGCAGCGACAAAAACCGAATATCGGCAATCTCTAATCCAAGTTATGTAATACCGCCTGCCTCCGTTTTCATCAACAACCTTATCAAAGGTCTTATTTTTATTTACAGGCGACCAATATGAGTCGCCACATCCTCGAGTGCAGTCTTTGTAAAGGTGGGAATCGAAATGAGTACCTACCCATAGATTCATTCCATTTTCCCAATTGGAATGGGAAGGTGCGCAGCCAGCCAAGGCCGACAATAATACTACTAAAAGCCATTTATTAATTTTCACGCTTTTTCTCCGACTCAATTGCTGGGCGGTACTTATCGTACAGTGCTCCATAATTTACAAGCAGAGCAGGCGGCACGAACAAAAGGGGACAGATTTATTTAATAGGTTTTTTTCAACTCTAACTTAAATAAATTCTTCCCCTTTTTTTCAGTCTCCTTTTTTCATTTCCACATTATTGCTAACACACCCTCATCTCTAACCCAAAAAAATCTATCCTACCTTTTAAAATACAACACTTGGAAATACTTTACGAAACATATGCTGTATCGCTGGCAACCGGGCTAGTTCGTCCAACATTTCGGCAGCCGAAAGCGGCATATCGTAGGGTACCGTGCCACGGAGCAGTGCTATTCCATATAAGGCATATTCCTCGTTTTTAGAGTGACTCCAATTTGGAACATAGCCAATTACTTTGTAGATCTTGAAAATAGGCTCATCAAACTCAATCAAATCATATAAAAAATCTGGAGCTCCCTCCGCCCCTAAAAATCCTGCGCACCACGATTGTAACTCTGATCTATCAATAGCCTCGCAGAACAGACAGGTAATTACAAACCCTAAAAGCTCATCACTGTAACGCTCAGTTTTTTCTATAATCACTTTCCGCCCCCCATAGCTTCACCACCTATGTGTCCAGTTTTGCTGTGAATCAACTCCGGAACGAGCTGCATCCGTCCGCTATCTTGGTGATGATGCCACGTGTATCCATCAATTTTACTTTTCCCCGCTTCTATTTGTTGCATTTGTTTAGCTGTAAACCCAGAACTGCTCACCTGCCCTTTATGTATAGCATTCGATAGATCTTGGGTTGCGAGACCCATTTGTTGTCTATAGCTAGCAGAGTTAAATACCTCGGTCGGCAACCGAGTGTCAAACGCAACAATATCATCAAATATCGGGAAACCCCTGTTATCAAATACTATGCCAGTAACTGGATGACGTTGACCCGCAAGATACACATTTCGGCCATCCGCAGGCGGTACGGTAGTTGATATGACATTTTCACTTCCATGACTAGCTTCCAGCTCACTGCGAGCACTATGAGGATTATATGGAGCATCTGGACTAGTGACGCTAGCCGTATCCGCATCGTTCCGTATTGAGCAGACTCCACCACTACAGCTATAACATGGACCCGTGTTATGGACCCAGGTGCTTAATTTTCCAACGTAAAACGTATGCCCAATATCAACAGTTAAATTATAGGTCGTACCTTGAGGCTGAAGTAGCGCAACAGAAATCACCTTAATCGATGCCTCTTGCGTCGCCCCATCCCCCAACGACTGCAGTTGATCACCCGGCTTGAGCTCTATAAGTGGCACAAAGCCTTTGCGCGCCGGCACGTAAAACGGATGACCCGGCGTCACTTGCAGAGTCTCAGTGATACCTTCACCGGCACTGCCGTTCTTCACAAGCGTCAACTGATAGATCGGTTGATCCGTGCGAATGTGGGTTGCTGAGACCTTCGACGCGAACGGCTCACCGCCTTCTTCAGGTTTGGTCCAGACGACGTCGCCCACCCTGAGCGCGTCAATGGCTCGTTCACCATCAGGGGTGGCGACCATAGTCCCGGCTGCAAAACAGCATGGGCTATAGCCTGCTAATTTGGCCTGTGCTTGGTTGGCAAACTGTTCAGTCCCCTTACCCGCCGCCGCATCCAAGCCTTTACCAGCTGCTGACTCAAGACCCTTTCCGGCAACAGTCTCTGCAGCCTTGCCAGCGATAGCCTCCGTACCTTTAACCGCTAATGCGTCGCGCGCTGCCAACTCTTTGATTGCGCTTAACAATGCTCCCTTGCCTACTCCACCTATGGGCATAAGCTCAGCAAGCAGCTTGAGATCAATATCTGAATTAATGCCACCACTTGCCAAAACACGTAGCCGGTCTATTTGCTCTGCTTGGGAGGCGGCGTCAGAACTGAGCGCGGCGATCTCAGGGAGTTTCGTGATAGCCGTACGCTCTCCGTATTGCTCGGACCACGCATCAGGCACAACACCCATGCCACCAGGTTCGTTGTTGTAGGTTGTGTTACTTGAAGGATTGAACAGCAGCGAATCCTTGTACTGCTTTTCTGTGGACTTGAACGCAACGACCTGATCCCCGTTGGCAACAATGGGGCTGCCATCTCCCCAGGTCAGCAGGACTTTCTCGTTTTGCAGCTTGGTGATAACTCCCCGCGCAACAGTCAGGTCGTCACCTAATGCTTGCCCTTCAGGGTTAGAAGGACCGTAACCGGCCAGAATCCCTTGAAGCTCATTGTTGGTTTTCTGATCGACCTCGCCTCCGGCAACAAACGTTAGGAGCGCATCCCACTCAAAACCAGATCGGCTTTGACCTTTGGTGGCATCTAAACTCTTGGCCTCTTGGGCCAGTCGTTTCTCTTCTTGAACGTGCAACTTGCGGTTGTATGACTGTGCATTCCCGGCGATTTCCGAGCCCATGGCGACATCGCCATCAACACTCGCGGCAGCGAGCAATCCCACCAGCTTCGAAGCCGCATTGACCAGACGATCGTGTTCCGCTGGATCATTGCCACTGAGCAAAGGCGACTTATCCAACGCCACAATAAGGGCTTCGTTAGCACCCGCAGCCATCGCTCCCGTTTTAAAGTCGCCGCCCATTGCTTCTGAAAGCAAACCACCTACAACAGCATGCAGTGCAGTTTTGCTCAGGCCGCTGTCTTGAAGTTTGAAGGCATTACCAAAATCACCAACGCCGGTGAACGCTGTCGCCTGCATTACATCGAAAAGGCTACCCTTCATTGCATCCTTGAAGCTGCCTTGTCCAAGAGCTTCAGAGAGCGTTCCGCGTACGGCACCGCCAGCCAATTGAATCGTTCCAAAACGGCCAATCGCTGCGGGGTCATTCCAATGGGGTACGACGCTTGGTCCACTTACCTTGTTAGTTACAGGGTCGCTCTGCGCGCCAAACCAATTGCCACTGGCGTAATTCACAAAGCCCGCAGAAGCGCCCGCGATCAGTGACTGCTTCAAGCTGTCGCTGCTGAAGGTTTCCTTGAATGCGGCCCCCAAGTTGCCTTTATTGTTTATGGTGCTGACGACGCCGGTACTGGCAAGCGAGGTCAACGAGGCAGTCGCGATGACGTTGCCCAACCCTGCTGCAGTTCCTGCGACTGCTGCGGTGGTCGACGTCGCAGCGGTAGCGGCTGTCGCGGCAGCCATAGTGGAGCCGGCCCCTACAGCGCTACCTGCCGAAGCAGCTAGCGCACTGGCCGCTCCCGCCGTCAACACGGTGACAACGATGATAATTGCCAGCATTGCGCCTTGGCCGAGGCTGGAGTGGCTGTATTTAAAGGAGTCGTGCAACTCCTTCACATGCCGCCAATCCACATCCCCACGCTTCTCGGCTTCTTTCAACCAAGCCAACTGTGGGTCTGCTTTGACCATCACATCAATCGTTTGACTAACCGTGTTCTGATCAATCTGTTTAATGTCGATCTTCAGCCCGTTAACCGCCTTGATCGCCAACTCACCCTGCGCCACCAACTCACTCTGACGCAATGTCTCGTCGGTATTCCCCTTACCCTTGGCGCTTGTCCACGCCAGGTCACCCTTGCTCTTCTCGTGGCTCTCCTGATGCAGGTCTTTGACCGCCTCGAAGGTCACTGCGCCGCCACTGGTGATGGCCAGGTCCTTACCACTCTCAAGCTTGGCCCGCTGATACAACTGATCACCGCCACTGACCAGCGACAGATCACCACCAGTCTTGATCTCAGTCCCCACATTTATAACGTGGGTCACCTCATCACGCTTGGTCTTCTTCGCGCCCCAGCCCCCCTTCTCGTTCATGTCGTAAAGGCTGTAGGTGCTGTTCTGCGCCGCCAACAAACTCAACTTATCCCCGCTATACAGATAAGCCTCATTCCCCGCACTGATCCTGCTCGCCACAATCGTGGTATCACGCCCCGCCTGGCTGACAAAATCCCCACCCGCCGTCAGCACGCTCGCCACTTGAGTGGTCTGGTCGTCCGAGGTCTTGATGCGTTTTTTGCCGTCCTTTTCCTTGCCCTCGACGTTGTGCATGTCGCTGACCGAGGCGACGTTGAGGTCGCGGCCGGCAGCGATGGTGAGGTCTTTGCCGGCGGTGGCATTGCTGCCAATGATGTTGACGTCTTGGCCGGCCTGCATGTTGAGGTTGCCGCCCGCCGTGACGCTGGCGGCGAGGTTTTTGACGTCGGTGGTGATGCTGGATTTCTCGCCGCCGTCGCGGGTCTCGTGTTTGACGCTGGTGTCGCTGGCGGCGATGAGGTTGAGGTCGCGGCCGGCGGTTAAGTTAGCGTCCTTGCCAGCGGTGAGGGCGCCTCGGTTGGTGAGGTCGCGGCCGGCGTCGATGGCGAGGTTTTCGCGGGCGACGATGGTGCCAGCGCTGGTGTCGGTGAGGGTGCGCATACCGGCGCCGTCACGCACCTGGATGGCGGTGGTTTCGTTGGTGATATCGCCTTTGAGCGCCGTGAGGCTGACTTGTTTGCCGCGGATTTCGCCGGCCATGGCGTTGCGGATGCTGTCCTGGGCCAGCAGGCTGAGGTTGTTGCCGGCTTCGACCAGGCCGCCGGTGTAGATACTGCCGCTGCTGATGGCAGAGAGGTTGTTGCTGGCGCGCAGGGTGCCGACGTTGATCAGGTCGCCGCCGGTGACCAGGTTGAGGTCGCGGCCCTGGATGAGGCTGTTGCCGCGCACGTTGCGCGAGTCGGCCTGGGCCAGGTACAGCACCGGCACGAGCACGGTCTGGCCGTCGATGACGCGGTTTTCCATCCACACGATGTCGTGGGTCAGGGCGCCGACTTGCTGGTCGGTGAGGGCCACGCCCAGGCTAAGGCGCAGCGCGTCTTTGCTGGCAAGGCCGTTGTCCATCAGGTAGCGGAACTGGTCGGCGTCGCTGTACAGGCCGCCGGCGAGGAAGCGTTGGCCGGTTTGCGCGAGGACGGCGTCGCGGATCAGGCGGGTTTCGTACTGGCCGTCACCGAGGCGGCGCCAGGCATTGTCGGAATTGAAACCGAGTTTGCCGAGCATGTAGTCGGAGCTGAAGAAGCCCGACGCCGAGGTGAATTCGGGGTTGGTCTCGATCAGGTAGTGGCTGGTGGGGTCGGCGTTTTTGACGAACAGGCCGTACTCGCCCTTGGGCAGTTGGAAGGTCGGCGAGCTGGTGGGGTCGACCGGCGCGAAGGCGGTGCCGGTGTAGTCCACCGGTACGAAGCCGCCACCGGGGGCCACGCCCACCACGGGCAGTACGCTGCCGGGCGCCTGGGCGCTCGGGTCGTTGGCGTGTTTGCTCAGGTTGATGTTGATGCCGCCGACGGGGATGCCGGTCTGGTCGTCGCCGAGGGTGCCGGTCAACTGCGCCAGGGTGTTGTTGTGCAGCGTGCCGTTTTGCAGGGTGCGGGCGACGTTGAGGTTGACCGTGCCGCCGGCTTGCAGGGTGGCGTCGTAGCCGGGGCCGCTGTTGTTGGTCCAGGTGGTGACGTCACTTGCGTAGGCGAACGGCAGGCTATTGGGTGAGCGGCTTTTGAGTTCTTCGAAGCGCGCCTTGTCGAAATTCCCGGCCGCCGTGGCCGCATTGAACGCGGGCACGTCGACATATTGCATGCGTTCAAACAAATCGTCGGAGACGTGACCTGGGGTGCCGATGACAAGCTTGCGCTGGCCCGTGCGCGTGGCGGCGCCCTGATTGAGCAGGTCACCGGCAGTAATGCTCAGGTCGCCATTGGCGGCCATCAGGCTGTAGCGGTTCTGCACATTGTCGCCTTGCAGCAACATGTTTTTGCCAGCCACCAGGCGTGCCGCTACCGAGTCCTTGGTCGCCGCCTCAAGGTACGTTTCGTAGATGGTGATCTCGCCGCGTTCCCAGTTGTCGCTCTCGCCGCAGTGCTGGCCACAGATCCAACTCAAGCTGCCGGTGGTCAGCGTTTGCCCGAGTTCGAATGCGTCTTTGGCGTTTTCGATAAAGCCTGCATTGATGCCGATCGAGCCTTCGCTTTCCACGGTGCCGGAACGGTTGCTGAACAGCACGGCACGCCCGCCATCGCGGGCGGCGAAGCTCAGGTTGCCTTTGCTGTAGACATCGCCATAGCTGTTGCTGAAGCCATTGCTGCGCAAGGTCATGTCGCCGCCGCTGAACAGCAGCGTATCGGCAGCATTGGTAATGCCGTTGACCGCCGTGAGGTTCACCGCGCCCTGGGCACCGAGGGTGCCACGGTTGTTGATTTGCGCGGCGGCGATATCCAGTTGCTGGCGGGCGGTGAGGAAGCCGAGGTTGTCCAGAGTGCCGCCCAGGGTCAGGCGGGTATTGTTGGCCGCCAGGCGGCCGCCGTTCTGGCTGAGGTTGCTGGCGGCGACGGTGAGTGTTTGCAGGGCCGAGACGCGGCCGCTGTTGGTGATATCGCCGGTGGTGATGCTGATGTCACCGTCGCTGAGCAGTTCGCCGCCGTTGTCCAGGCTGGCCACGTTGAGGATCAAGCCCTTGGCGCTGGCCATGCGGTCGCCGGCCTTGAGGGCCAGCCCCTGGTCGCTCTTGTAGGTGAGCACGTCGTTGAGTTGCACACGGCCCAGGCCATCGACGTTGCCGAATGCCCAGTCGGCGCTGCCCATGCCCTGAATATTGCCCTGGCTGCCGGAGAGGCTGGCGGTGTTGAGGTGGAACAGGCCGGTGCCGGCGTGTTGCAGCATCCCGTTCTGGTTGTTGACGCTGGCGGCGTCAAGGCTGAAGGCCTGGCTGCCGAATTCGAGGGTGCCGTTCTGGTTGTTCAACGCACCGCTGAGGTTGACGCGGCTGCTGGCGCCGCCCAGGGCACGCAGTTGGCCGTTGGCGCTGTTATCGAGGTTGCCGCCAGTGAGGGCCAGGCCCTGGTTGGCTTCGACCAAACCGCCCTGGTTGGTGAGGGTGTCGCGTGAGGTCAGGTTGATCTGATTGCCGCTGACCTGGCCGCCCGCGCTGTTGTCGAGGCTGGCGCCGCTGACGGTCACTTGTTCTTTGCCGAACAGTTTGCCGCCACGGTTGGCCAGGGCTTCGACGGTCAGTTGCAGGTTGCCGACCAGGCTTGCCATCAGGCCGCCGCTGCCGTTGTCGACGCTGTTGGCGGTGACGGTCAGGCTGTCGCCTTGCACGGTGCCGCCCTGGTTATCCAGGCGGGTGGTATTCAACTCGGTGAGGGCGCCGCCGCTGAGGATCAGGCCCTTGCGGTTGCTCACATCCTGGCCGCTGTAGCTCAGGCCTTCGGCGCCGGCCAGCAGTTGGCCGTTGTCGTTGTTCAGGTGCTGGGCGGCGATGTCCAGGCGCTTGCCGCGCAGGGTGCCGCCGTCGTTGTTGAGGGTGGTGAGTTGCTTGACCAGCACGCTGCGTTCGCCCGCGTCGATCTGGCCGCCGACGTTGGTCAGCAGGTCGCTGACCTTGAGCACAACGTCACCGCCATCGCTGACCAGCGCGCCTTTGTTGCTGTTGTTGAAGGTCTGTGCGGTGACGTCGACGGTCTGGCCCAGCAGGATGCCGGCGCTGTTGTCGAAGCGCTCGCCTTGCAGCTGCAGCAGGCCCTCGCTCTGAATGCGGCCCTGGGCGTTGAGCAACTGACCCGGGCCCTTGAGCAGCAGGCTTACGCCCTGGGCGCCACCGGCCAGCAGGCCGGCGTTGCGGTTGTCGAGGCCGGAAGCGCGCACGTCGAGGTGGTCGCCCAACACGCGCCCGGCGCGGTTGTCGATATCGCCGCCAGCCACGTCGAGCAGCAGTTGCTTGCCGACAATCGTGCCGCTCTGGTTATCCAGGTGGGCGGCGTGCAGTTCGATATCGCCCTGCCCGGCCTGCAAGCGGCCCTGGGCGTTGTTGAGCTGTTGCGCGGCGGTGAGGGTGAGCTTGCCGGTGTCGGCGCTCAGTACGCCGCCTGCGTTGCTGCTGAGGGTACCGGCAGTAACGTTCAGATCGGTGCTGGCCTGGGCGAAACCCTGATTGTTGTTGAAGGTGTTGGAAACGGCTAGGTTGAGTGCGCCACCGTCGGCCTGGATCAAGCCCTTGAGGCTGTTGTCGAGATCGCTGGCATTGACGGTCGCGGTTTTGCCCACCAGCACGCCGTTCTGGTTGTTCAGGGTGCCGGCGTTGACGGTCAGGTCGTTGGCGATGACTTGCCCGCCGCTGTTGTTCAGCTCGGCACTGGTGAGCACCATGCTGCCACCGGCCATTTCGATACGGCCCTGGCGGTTGTCCAGCGATGCGCTGTTGAGCGTGGCGGCCTGGCCTTCGCCGAAGCGGATCAAGCCGCCGAGGTTGACGATGGCCGGCGAGTTGATCGCCAGGCTCTGCTCACCGAACAGGCGCGCAGTGGCGCCCTGGTTAGTGAGTTTGGCGCTGCTGACCTCGACGGTCTTGGCCTGGATGATCGCGCCCTGGTTGGTCAGCGCTTGCGCGGCGGTAATCGCCAGGGCGCGGCTGGCCAGCAGGTTACCGCTGGTGGTGACGGTTTGCGCGTTCACCACCAGGTCGCCCGTGGTGTTGCGGCTGTTATCGGCGGCAACGCCGGCTTCGATGATGCCGGGGTTGTTCACGCTGGCCGCGTTGATATCGATGCGCTGGCCGGCGGCGATGCTCTTGCGGTTGACCAAGGCTTGGGCGCTGGTGACCTGCACATTGCCGTTGGCGTAGACCTTGTCGGTGAGGTCGACGTTTTGCGCGGTGACTTTGACGTTACCGGTGGCCGCCGCCTGCGCCATGCTCAGGCGCCCGTTGGCGTCGAGCTGAATATCGCCACCACTGGCGGCCAGGGTTCCGTCGAGCTTCACGCCCACACCGGCCTCGGTGCCCACCAGTTTGATCGCGCCGGCATACATGCCGCCCAGGGCCGAGGAGTCGATCGCCAGCTCGGGCTTGGCGCTGCCGTCGTCGGCACGGGCGGTGGTTTTCAGGCTTTGCGCATCGACGTCGTTGCGCCCGGCAATCACGTTGAGTTCGCGGGCGTTGATTTGTGCGTTGATCTTGGCCGAGCGGGTGATGATGTCGAAGCGTTCGACGTTGCTGGCGTTCAAGCCTTCGCCGTCGATGGTCACGGCGCCGCCATCCACTTCATAGCGCTGCAATTGACCGCTTGCGTCGAGCACCGGTTTGCCGGTGGTGAGGGTGACGTTGGGGGTGTTGATAAAGCCGCAACCGCTGCACGTCACGCCGTACGGGTTGGCCACGATGACCTTGGCCGACTGCCCCGCCACTTCGGTGTAGCCGCGCAACTGGCTGGGGCTGCCGCCGTTGACTTCGTTGAGGATGACGTTCGCCGCGCCGCCCTTGAGGTTGGGGTTGCCGACAATGATCCCGCCCAGTTGGGTGTTGACCATGGCGCCGTTGCCGTTGTTGAGGATCACGCCGTTGGGCCCGACGTTGTAGTCCTTGAACTGGTTATGAGACAAGCCCGCGCCATTGGGGGTGGCGATGTTCACCACCGGCACGCCATTGCCCGCCGCGCCTACGGTGGTGCCCGGCGCACTGACCACAATGCCCTCGGCCTGGGCCAGCAGCGGCTGCCAGAACAGTGCGTTGGCAAGGATCAACGCCAGCCCGCGCTTGGGCAGGCCGAAGAACGCGTCCCGGCGCTTCAGGGCGGCAGAAGGTTGGCGGGCCAGGAAGGCGAATTGGCGAACATCCATTGTCAGGCTCTCATGCAGCGGGGCGTTGAATTACAGGAAAAAATCCATGCGGAAGTAGATCGGCGCTTCGCGCTCGGTGACTACACCGGGTCTTTCTAACGAATGAGCAAAGGTCACGCTGGTGCTCACGTGTTTGCCACGGGCGAACAGCTCCAGGGAGTTGCTGGACACCCGGCCATGAACGTTGTCGTTATAGCGGTCGTTGCGGATCACGCCCTGGTCGTAACCGACGCTGGCGCCGTATTCGAAGAAGGCCGGGCGCATCCAGTCGAGGGTCACCGGGCGTGCCCAGCGCACTTCGTTGCGCCAGTAGCCGCCGCTGTCGCCGGTCAGCAATTGGTCCTTGAAACCGCGCACCGAGGCCGAGCCGCCGAGGCTCATACGCTGCGGCGAAAACAGCGGGTCTTCACTGCGTTGCCCGGTGGCCAGGCTGCTGAAGCTGAACGACTCGCCCCACAGGCTGAACGGTTGCAGGTAGCTGACGGTGGCGGTGTATTTGCGGTAGCGCGAGTTCGGTTGGCGACGGCCCGCAGGGTCACGCTCGTCTTGGGCCTGGGCGTCGAGCAGGCCGATGCCGCTTTGCATGCCCAGGTCCAGGTTGACGAAGGCACTGCCAATGCGCCGCCCGTGGTTGACGCCCAGTTGCAGTTCGCTGAGGCGGTTGCTGCTGGGCGCGGTGCGCACGTCGAGGATGTAGTTGTTGGTGCGCAGGTGCGCCAGGCCGACGTTGACCGAGGTCTTGCTGACGTCATCGCGGTGGATCACACGCTCGGCGCGCAGTTGGTGGTTCTGGTTGTCGCCGTCCTGCTTGTATTTGAAGCCGTCGGCGATGCCGTAGGTGCGGTAGTCGCTCTCGCTGTAGGTGTAGCTGAAGTTCCACCAGCCCCATGGCACGTTGTAGTAGAGCATGGTGTTTTTCGAGGTTTTCTGGTGGTCGCTGATGGCGTCGTGGCCGCCGCGCAGCATCAGTTGGTCGCCCAGGCCGAGTGGGCTGTCCCACTCCAGGCCAGCGCCCCATTGCTGTTCGCCGGTGCTTTTCTGCCCGTCGTTGTTGCGCGACAGGCTGGCGCGCCAGGGCTTTTGCGCGGTGTTCTTGACCACCACGTCGCTACCGCCGATCTGCTTGCCGGGGGTGAGCTCCATCTGTGCTTGTTTGGACGGCAGGCGGTTGAGCTGGTCCACCAATTGCTCGATTTCACGCAGGTTCAGCGCTTCACCGACCTTGCCGGGAAAGGCCATGGCCAGTTCGCGGTCGGTCACTGTGCTGCCTTCGGCGCTGCGCAAGGCTTCGAGTTTGCCTTCCACCACCAGCACTTGCAGGTGGCCGGTGGAAAGGTCCTGTTGCGGCAGGTAGGCACGGCTGGTAACGCGGCCTTTGCCGAGGTAGTAGTCGGTGATGGTTTTGAGCAAATCGTTAAGCTGCGACACGCCCAGGCATTGGCCGATGTAGGGCTTGAGCAGGCGCTCGCGCTCGGGCGCCGGCAGGCTGTCGGCACCTTTGAGTTCGATGGTTTTGATCGGGAAGCACCGAGTGTCGGCAGGGCTTGCCGGGGCTTGGGGCTTTTCCGCTTTGCCGGGCAGGTCCTGGAGTTCCTGCAGACGCCGCTGCTGCTCTTCGAGCAGGCGATTCTGCCGGTCGCGGATCAAGTCCTGATCGCCAGGCGTGGGGGCGGCGGATGCACTGTTCAGGCTCAGGCAGGTGAGCAGGAACGTGCAGAGAAGAAACCGAGTCCGTGGCAATAACGAAGACATGTTCGATCCATCGAAAATCAAGGGCCGCGAAACTAACATCGAACCTTCCAGCTAGCCTAGAAACGGGCGCAGTTGGGCCGTTCGCTGAAATAGTCTTCAAGCTATTGATTAATAAATATAAATTTTCATCAAAAGGGCCAAGCCTTTTCACCGGAAGTGATTATTCCGACAAGTGGCAGCGATTTTGATGGCAATTCGACGAAGGGTTTTTTGATTGCCATTATTTAGCCATCAAGTTTCGTCGAGTTAGGTTAGTACCGAGGAAAGGAGAAAAGTTCGCGGGGGTTTTGTGAATTGGATCCCATTTATCGGAATTCCAAGGAGAGGGTTGAACCACTGCAATCTAAAGGATGGGAAATAACCAATGTGGGAGCAAGCCCCCTCCCACATTGTGTACTCGCAGCATTGAGGATGTCAGCCAATGCCCTTGTCTTTGTCGGCCCCGGGCACCAGGGCCAGGCCAGGGCGTTCGACATCGCGGGAGACGTGGGACTTCACTTCTTCGACGCCGCCCTCTTCATCGTTGTGGATCACCAGTACGCCAGGGCGGCGCAGTTGTTCCAGGTCGCCATCGCCCAGGTTGAAGCTTTCACTCAGGTGCTTGTCACTCAGGGCATTGGCCTCTGCGCGGCGCTGGGCAAACTGGCGGCCGCGGCGCTGTTGATAGCGCGCCCAGCCGATCAGGATCAACGCGTTGAACAAGGCGATCCACAGGTAGATCTGCAAGGTGTTGAGCGCGGCAAAGATCGGCGCCTCGATGCGTGGGCCGCCATGGGTCTCGAGCATGGCGCCGATGCCACGTGCCAGCAGCCAGACCAGCCCGCCCCAGGCCAGCAGGGTCAGCAACACATCGATGATCCACATCACAGGGCTCTGGCGAGTTCTGACCAGTTTCATGCTCACGCCTCCTCTCCGGCAGGTTTAATTCCGCGATCCGGGCTGACCCAGCGTGCGCGCTTCTGATGCTGGTTGAACAACACCTTGGGAAAGCTCACCAGCGTGGTGAACAGGCTCACCAGCCAGAACACCATCGGGTACCACACGGTCCAGAACAGGGTTTTCCACAAGTCTTTTTCGTAGCGCCGGTCGATCAGGATGCTGACCGCAAACTGCAGCAGGCACACCATCGCCAGCACCAGGCCGGTAAACGCGGGTGGCACCAACGAGTCCACGGTAATCGCCGCCGGCAGCGTGACGAATTTACCCACGGCCCAGAAGATCACCGACAGCAGGAAGGTGAAGGCCCAACCGGTGGACAGGCAGTATTCGAACAGCAGCGGCCACAGGTAGCGATGGCGCCATTGCCAGATGCCGCGAATATTCTTGAACAGCACTTCGGCGCCGCCCTGGGCCCAGCGCAGGCGCTGTTTCCACAGGCCGCCGACGGTCTCGGGCATGAGGATCCAGCACAGGGCACGCGGCTCGTAGAAGATCGACCAATGATCCAGTTGCAGCTTCCAACTGACATCGATGTCTTCGGTGATCATGTCGGTGCTCCAGTAGTCGATGCGGTCCAGCGCCTTCTTGCGAAACGCCACCACCACACCCGAGACCGTGAAGATCCGTCCGAACACCCGCTGGGTGCGCTTGATCAAGCCGATGATCGAGGAGAACTCGCCGACCTGAACCCGCCCGATCAGGGTGGAGCGGGTACGGATGCGCGGGTTGCCGGTGACGGCGCCCAGGCGCGGGTTGTCGAGCATCGGTGCCACCATGTAGGCCGCCGCGTTCTTGTCGAGCAACGCATCGCCATCGATGCACACCAGGTATTCGCTGCGGGCGGCCACCGCCCCCATGCGCAGGGCCACGGCCTTGCCCTGGTTCTGCGCCAGGTGCAGCACGCGCAGGCGTGGGTGTTGCAGTGCCAGGGCATCGAGTACCGCTGCGGTGTTGTCGCTGGAGCCGTCGTTGACCGCGATCACTTCGATGTTTGTGTACACCTGGGCCAACGCGGCCGCCATGGTGTCAGCGACGTTATCGCCTTCGTTGTAGCAAGGGATGATGATCGAAATCAGCGGGTTACCGGCCAGGGTCGGCGCCGGGGTGTCTTCCTCCCACGGCCAATGGCGCTCCCAGTGCAGCCAGAAGTACAGGCCGCCGGCGATCCACAGCGCCGACATGAACAGCGGGTAGAAGAACACGAAGTCCATCAGGAACTGCCCGGTGATCAGGAAGATCAGGCCCAGAGGCAAGCCCAATACCAGCGCCAACACGAATAGAGCCAGGATTCTGTCGAACATGATCAAGGATTCCATTGGTTGGAGAGGGCCGGACGTATCGTCTTCAAGTCCGGGGAGTTTTCCAGGAAGTTGTCCGGGTAGTAGCCGAAACTGGTGACGCCCTGGCGTTTGAGTACACCCATCCACTCTGCCAATTGCTCAGCGCTGATATCCGGCGCGGCTTGGGTGCGCCAGTCTTTGGCTTGCAGTTCGAAGACGGTCTTTTCAAGTGCGCCGGGGCGTGCCTTGACCGTGGCCACCAGCTTTTCCAGCCAGGCATTGGAGTCTTTCAGCGACTGGCCTTCCATCAGCGGCATGGCCATGGGCGCCGTCCAGTCGTAGGTCTTGAGGAAGTCATCGAGGTTCTGCGCAAACCAGGCTTCGCTGCCGGGGTTGAGCATCGGCTCGGCGAAGATATTGCGAGCGGTGAGGATCTGCGGGCCGCGAATGGCGCGCACCTTCACGGTCAGCTCGTTGGTGAAATCAGTCAGGTAGCGGCTCTTGAAGCGAGTCCAACGCTGCATCACTGCAGGGTCGGCACGCAGCGCAGCGATATTGTCCGGCAAGCCCTGGGCAGCATAGGCCTTGAGTGCGGCGGGGCTGGCGTCTTCAAAGTCGCTTAGCAGCGCATCGTCGTGATACAGCACGCCGTCGATGGCACTGTTGCTGGTACGCGCCAGGTCTTCGTAGATCTCACCGATGAGCTGCCGCACTTTCGGATCAAAGGGCGACAGGCGCTTGTATTGATCCGGATCGGTAGCAACCTTGCCGGTCTGCGGGTCCCAGCGGGTCACGCGTGGCAGCTTGGCGTCGAGGGCAAAACTGAGCACCGGCATCCACGCAAACACGCTGGCGTGGGCACGGGTATGCAACTGCCAGGAAACGCGGTTGAACAGGTCGGCGCGCATCGGCAGGTGGCGGTTGGGGAAGTACACCGAATGCACCAGGCCATCACCCTTGGGGTCGGCGTAGGCTTGCAGAAACACCGTGACGGCGCCCATGTCCACCACGCGCTGCACCAGCACATCGAGGTTGTGCGCCTGTTGAACCGGGTCGGGGTCATAGACGTGATCCAGGTCCACATGCACGACGCGCAACGGAGCCTTGGCCTGAACCGAAACCATGCTGCTGGCGAAGTGTTCCCCATCCGGGTCGGAGGCCACCAAAAAGCGCGGGCTGTTCATCAGCTTGTTGGAATCATCCAACCCGTCGTCCAGCGTAAGCGCCATCTCATAGCCGTGTTCACCGACCACCGCCAGGGTGGTGCCATCGGCCGCGCCATACGGCCATACCCATACCCGTGGAGCCTTGCCAGTGACGGTACGAATTTTATTGGAAATGGCTGCTACGTCAGTACGCATCCGCGCCTGGAACTGCGCTTCGGTTTCATAGCGACCGGTCGCCGGGTCATAGCGGCGCGTGGTGGCCGCGGGTTCAAGGTTGCCCTGGGGATTGGCGAGTATGCCTTTGTGATTGGCGTCGGTATGGGCGGCGATTTCCACCAGGCCCGATCGGGACACTTCGCGAATCTGCTGCCAGGTCAGGAAGTCGCCCCGTGGGCGCGGTGTACCGGCGAAGTCCACCGGCTGGTTCAGCGGCGTGTCGATCCAACTGCCCACCGGCGCCAGCACGGCCGGCCAATTGTAGGCCCGCAAGATCGGCATCACGCGGGTGTAGAAGCTGGAATAGCCGTCATCGAAGCTGAGCATCACGGCCTTGGGCGGCAGTGTCGGCCCGCCCCGGCGCGCAGCAAGGACTTGATCCACGCTGACCGCCTGGTAACCGTTCTCGCGCAGCCAGGCCAATTGCTCGATCAAGCGCTCGGTACGCACCGCCACCACGGCCTGGTCAGGGTCGTTGTCCGAGACGTCGTGGTAGGCAATGCCCAGGAAATGGTTCTTCGGCCACGGCGCTTCGCTGGCCAGTGTCGGCCGCTCGGCAGGTGGAACGAATGGCGCGGGTTGCTGGGCGCATGCGGCGGCCAGCATTACACCCAGGACCAGAAAAAAACGGCTGAGGAGGGTCATGGTCGGGCTCTTCTAGAAACGGTAAGTGAGGTCCAGGAGCAGGCGCAAATCGCGTTCGCGCTCGCCGTCGTAAGGTCGGCTGACCAGGCTCAGGTTGGCGCCGGCTTCCAGCACGTCATTCCAGCGAAAGCGTTGGCCGTACCCGATCAAGCCGACGCCGCCGGTGGAGTAATCCTTTTGGCTATAGGTACCCGCACCGAGCTGGAACTGCTGACTCCACTGGGTTTCGTAGCGGTGATAAAGCACATGGTTGACGTTGACGGTGGGCAACACACTGAAGTCGGACTTGGGGTTGAAGTAGATCGTGTCTTCCTTGCTGTTGCGGCTGGCACCGACTTCCAGGCCCAGCTCTACTTGCACTTTGGGCGAGCTGTAGATGCCTTCGCGACCGGTGAGTAAGGCTTCGACGCGGTCGTTGCCATCGCTGAAATGCGACGGGCTGACGGCCAGTTTCCACTCGCGGCTTTCGTTGGCGCGCCAGCGGATAAAACCGCTGCCGCCGTTGGCCGTGACACCTTCATTCAACGCCCGTAACGGTGTGGTGTTAAGCAGGTAGCCAAGGCTGCCGCCGTACTGCCAGTGGTCGTTGATGTCGCGAGCGATCGACACGCTCGCGCCTTGTTTGGCGCCATCGCCATAGGAGTGGTTGGACACTTCGGCTTCGATGGTCATATCGCGGGTGCGCCGCTCCACGCCCACACGCTGCCAACGGTGATGGCCGGTACCTTCGGCGAAATCGGCAGTGCCATAACCGACACCGGCGAACAGGCGCCAGTCCTCGTCGATGGGCGGGGTGTAGATCACGCTTTCTATGCCCCAGTCACGGCTACCCGACACCGCGCCGGCCTCTTGGTTGTTGCCGCCACCGAAGCTTTTGCCGGTGTAGGCTTCCACCCGCACTTCGGCCATGTCGTGCACGTCGCGCAGGCGTTTGAGACGCTGTACCTGGCGGTTGTCCGGGGCGCGGGCAACGACGTCATCGGTGAGCAGGTCCAGTTGCCGCCATTCCTGCAGGTCCAACGCGGTGAAGCCTTGGGACATTTCCACCCCGATGTCACGAGGGCTCTGGTTTTCGGTCTCCTTGAGGGAGTCTTCAGCGCGTCTGGGCCATTCACGGGCACGGTACATTTCTGCCTGTGCCAAACGTACACCGATGCTGCCGGGAGCTTTGCTCCCCAGGTCTTCCAGCGCTTGTTCGCTGGCATTCAGGTCGGCGCCATAGGTACCGGCCTGGGCCGCCAATTGCTGGGCGTCCATCCATTCGTCGTTAGGGTTGCCGATAGGCAAACCCTTGAGTTCAACCCGAGGTTTCTCGGTGCTGGCCAGCTGCGTGGCGACCGCACGCGCCTCATCCACCTGATCGTTTTCCAACAAGGCGTAGAACAGGGCGGTGCTGTCTTTGACATGATCACCGACGTCGGCATCCGCTGCAGTCAGCGCCTGGCGATACAGCGGCGCGGCTTTTTCCGGCAGGCGCTGGTCGAGGTAGGATGCGGCGACCCAGCGCACGGCGTAGGTCGGCAACTGCACGCCTTGGGCGGTGAGCACTTCGTATTCGCGAATCACCTCAGCGGTGCGTGCACGGGCCTTGAGTGCCCCAAGCCGGTCGATACGCCAGCGCACGACGTCGTCGTGAGCAGTGGCGTCCGGAGCCCAGCGGCTGATCAGCTTGTCGTAATCCTGCAGGGCGCGATCGGCGATGACGTAGCGTTCTTTTTCGGTACGCGTAGCGAACTCGGCCATGCGCACGCGCTCGGCGGCAAGGTCGCCTTCCAGGCGGCGCTGGGTGACCGCGTCCACCAGGCCCGGGCGCTTGGCCGACAGGCGCAGGGCGGCTTCGGGCAAGCGAGCCTTTTGCAGGGCGACGATGTATTCACGGGCCACTTCCGGTTTGTCGCCGGCACGGATAAAGGCTTGGTCGAACTCGAACAAGGCGTCGTAATTCAAGCCGGCGCGTGTCAGCGCATAACCCAGGGCCATGCGGCGGTTCGGGTCATTGGGTTGCGCCGCCACCATCGTGCGCAAGCGTTGCACCGCTTCGTTGGCCTTGCCGCCATCGGCCTGGGTCAGGGCCTGGCCCAGTTGCAAGTCGACGTTATTCGGTTCACGCAGCAGAGCCTGGCGATAGACCGCTTCGGCCTGAGCCCATTGTTTTTGATTGCGATAGGTGCGCGCCACCGTGGCAAGTGCCTGGGTGGTGAGGTTGCGGTGCTTGCCTTGTGCTTCGTACACCTTGAGCACTTCGTCGTCTTGCCCGGCCCAACCGGCAATCACCAGGTGGTCACTGACCTGGCCTGGGGTTTGGCGTTCGGCAGACAGTTGGCGCAGTTGCGTCAACGCCGGCGTGAAGTGACCGTTGCGGGCCTGGATGATCAGGGCATCGTAGGCGGGATCGGCAAACGCAAGGCCAGGAACCAGCAATTGGCTGCACAGGGCGGCCCCGATAAGCAGACGCAACCGGCCTGAAGCACTGTAGGGGAGGTTTCGCAGCATATCGTGAGCTTCCTTACACACGGAAAGCCCTAACGATAGATGGTCCTGAGCAAAACGCATCAGGGTGTCGGCGTCTCGGGACCCGACCTAGCTTTCCTGTAAGAACTATCTCTTAGCGAAGTAGGGGGAAGTACAATTCAGAACAATTGTTCAGAATTGTGCGATCGCGATTTTTTGCCCTCAAACAAAACGAATGTGGGAGCCGGGTTTGTGTGGGAGCCGGGCTTGCCCGCGATGCAGGCACCGCGGTCGTTCAGCCAGACCGGGGCGATGCTATCGCAGGCAAGCCAGCTCCCACACAAGCCTGCTCCCACATTTTTTTACCGCATTTTCAGCGCTTACTGGGCGCCGCTCACCGCACCGACTTTCGACATCACAAAGCCAATGAACTGCTCAACGGTCATCTTCTGGCCGTTGAAGGTCACTTCGTTGTTGGCGTAGTGCAGCTTGGAAACCACATCGGTGCCCACCAGGGTTGCCAGTTGCGTGCCGACTGCCATGCCGCTGACCATCTCGGCCGCCATCTGCGATTGCTGCTCGATGGCTTTGGGGTCAGTCACACCACCGACCTGGGCTTGCAGGGCCGCTACGTCGCTGATCATTGGCTTGGACAGGGTCAGGTTGGCATCCAGCAGCGCAATCATCTGCTTGCCCAGTTCAACCGGCGGCAGCTCCATGGACGTTGGCTTGGCCAGGTCCACAACCAGGTTGAACTTGCTTTCGCCGTGGGTGGTTTTAAGCGACAGGTTTTCCACCGCCAGTTGCGGCTTGGCAGCCAGTACCTGGTTGACGTTGGCTTCGGCCAGGGCCTGCTCGGCTTCGGTCAATTGCAGTTCCGGCACGGGTTGGCCAGCGGCGGCCGCGGCTTGCACCGGCTGCATCTTGTCCTGGTAGAGCTTGGTCAGCACCAGCATCGCCGGGATATCGACATTCTTCATGCTCACGGCCATGGCGGCCGAGCCGACCGGTTTGCCCTGATAACCGATCTCGTCGATCTTGTAGTCTACGCGACCGGCCAGGTTGTTGTCCTTGGCTTGGGTGGAGTCTTTCTGCTCGAAGCCCTTGAGGGTCAGCACGGCTTTCTGCGGGCCGAAGGTGACCTTGGTATCGGTCAGTTCCACGGTGTTCTGGCCGGTGTAGAAGCCAAAGGTGGATTTCTCCAGGTTGCTGGCAACAGTCAGGCCAGCCAGTTCCGCTTCGAACGGTGCGCCATTGGCATCGATCGCCGCGACCTTGAGGCTGTTCATGAAGCCATCAGCCTTGACCTTCTGGCCTTCGGCGCTGCTGTCGAATTCCAGGTTGGCGCCAGAGAAGCTCACCGAGGAGGTGTCGTCCTTGAACTCAAGCGGCAGCAATTCGATGTTGCCGCTGACCGAACGGCTGTAGCCGATGTTCGCCACGCCTTTGAGCGGCGACACGTCTTTGCTGGCGGCGAACCATTTTTCAGTGGTGGGGTTCTTTTCCAGTTCGTAGTGACTGGTGGCCATGACCGGCAACCACTTGAGGGTCACCAGGCGCGAGAACGGCAGCGGGCCGTGCTCGATATGGTCGACGAACAGCAACTCAGGGTTCGGGTTGTCTTCACCGAACACGCTGCCCTGGCCCTTGAGGCGATAGTGCGCCGTGCTGCTGAACACGCCACGGTCCAGAGACACCAGTTCCAGAGCCACGCTGCCGTCGACGCCGGCCATGGAGGTCTGCAACTCTTTGTTGGCGTTCTGGATGGCGGTTTGCAGGACCGGCTCCAGTTGTTTACCGGTGTACCAGGCGCCGCCCGCACTGACGGCGCCGATGGCGACAACAAAACCCAAGAAAACAACTGCTGGCTTATTCATGAAGTGACCTGATCAAATCCTGTGAGAAGTGGGCTGTCTTCCTTGAACCCCGAAGGGGTTGGCTCAAGCCCGCCGAAAACGGGGGAAGATTAGCACTGGCGAGCGCAAACGGCCCAGCCTTTCAGAGGGATCAGTTCCGTAGGAGTTCAGGAGTACTCCAGCTCGATTTCGTCCAACTGGTGATCAAAACTCTTCAAGCGGGCGGTCCAGGTGTACACCAACACCTCAAACTCGCGGTGGATCACGGCATTGCCGGGGGTGTCGGCCTTGGGGTCGCAAAAATCCAACTGGTAGCGCTCGCGGGCCATTTGCGTGGCCACGTCGGACAATTCCCGCGCGTTATCCAGCCAGTGCCTACCGTCAGCAACCTGCCGATCCAGCAACACGCACTGCTTTTTCAGGACTTCGAGGCTTTTTTCCAGCGGCGTGCCGGTGAGGTCGCCCATGACCTCCTGGAAGGTGCGCCCGGGCTGCCAGTAGCTGCCCCAGAAATAGCGGTCGAATACGGTTTCGACGCGGCGCAGGGCAACCTTGGTGTCCCAGATCGCGACGCGGGTCTTGCCTTGCTCGAGGAGCTTTTTCTTCACTCGCTGGTTTTGATAAGACGCCCAGGCCACCACGCCGATGGACAAGGTGCCGATCACCAGGCAGGCGCTGTCCAGGAACACCATGGCCTTGTCGAGTTGATGGGCGAGCATGACACCGTAGAAATACGCGGCCGATAACAATACCAGTGCGAAGAGCACGCACCAGAAAGCGGGAGCATAAGGGTTTTTCATTATTGGAATCCCCATGAGCAAACGCGAGCTTTGTCGGGTGAGACGTCACGGCGCCTCACCTGACAAAGCATAGCAATCACCTCACGGTTTGCCGGGTTTTACCCCTTGCGTTCGTCCGCTTTCCCAGCCGCCGCCCAGGGCCAGGAACAGATCGATCTGGCTCATGGCAACCTGGGTGTTGGCCGTCGCCAATTGCGCGCGCATATCGGTGTAGGTGCGCGTGGCTTGCAGGTCGGCCAGGAACGATTCGCGGCCGGCCTGGAAGAAGCGATGGGTCTGGCCTGCGGCTTCTCGCGCCGACTGTTCGGCTTCGGCCAGGGCGTCGCGGCGCTGCAACACCGCAGTGTATTGCGCCAGGCCGGTCTGGGTTTCGCGGATGGCATTGAGCACCACGCCGTCGAAGTGTGCCAAAGCGCCCTGGGTCGCGGCTTCGGCTTCATGGATACGCGCACGGGCGCCGTTGGTCGGCACGGTCCAGCTGATCATCGGGCCAAAGCCCCAGCGGTTGGTGGCCGGTGTGCCGAGGTTTTCCAGCAGGCCCACGGTGCCTACCGTGGCGCCGATGCTGATATCCGGATACAGCGCGCCGGTGGCCACGCCGATACGTGCGGTCGCGGCAGCCAACTGGCGCTCAGCCTGGCGCACATCAGGGCGACGTTTGAGCAGCGTGGCACCGTCGCCCACCGGCAGCAACTGGGCGATGTGTGGCAGCTCGGCGCAGGTGCCAGTGCCGGCCGGCAGTTGGTCTACGGGCTTGGCCAGCAGCATCGACAGGCGGAACAGTGCGGCCTGGCGCGAGGCTTCATAGCGCGGAATGTCGGCGCGCAGGGATTTGTATTGGGTTTGCGAGCGGGTCACCTGGGTTTCGTCGCCGCGCCCGGCATCCCGCAGGCGCTGAGTCAGCTTGGTGCTCTGCGCTTGCAGGTCGAGGGATTCGTTGGCAATCGCCAGCTCTTCGTTGGCCGCGCACACCTGGGTGTAGGAACGCACCACATCGGCCACCAGGGTGATGCGAGCGATATCCGCCGCCGCCTGGGTTGCATCGGCGCTGGCCTTGGCGCTTTCGATGCCGCGCTGCAAGGTGCCGAACAGGTCGAACTGATAGGACGTGGTGATGCCGACGCTGCCGATGTTGCCGACCGGGACTTTGTCCGGCAGCAAAAATGCTTCGCCAGATTCCTGCAAGCGCTGGGCCTCGGCCTTGGCGCCGGCACTCCAGCCGCCGGCGGATTCAGCCTGCTGCACCTGGTAACGCGAACGCTGCAAGTTGGCGGCGGCCACGCGCAGATCGGTGTTGGAGGCCATGGCCTGCTGCACCAGCTGGTCCAGGCGCGGGTCGTTATACAGCTTCCACCAATCGGCCGGAACCGGCGCCGAGACCACGTTGCTGCCCTCGCCCATGATCGGTCCTTGCAGGTCGCCACGGTTGACTGCGGCCTGCTCCGGCAGTTTGTAATCCGGGCCCACTACTTGGCAGGCCGACAGCAACAACCCCAGGGAAGCGGTTGCCAGAAGCCGCTTCATGGTTTGTCCCCGTCTTTAACCTTGTCGTCGATGATCGACACCGTCGCCGTGCGCCCGGCGATCATGCGAAAGTCCGCCGGCACATCGTCAAAGGCAATGCGCACGGGGATCCGCTGGGCCAGGCGCACCCAGCTGAACGCCGGGTTGACGTTGGGCAGCAGGTTGGAGCCGCTGCTGCGGTCGCGGTCTTCGATACCGGCGACGATGCTCTGCACATGCCCGTGCAGTCGAGCGTTGTCGCCGATCACGCGGATATCCACGCCCATACCGACGTGGATGCCGTCGAGCTTGGTTTCTTCGAAGTAGCCGTCGATGTGGAAGGAATTGCTGTCCACCACCGACAGCACCGGGCGCCCGGCAGTGACGAACTCCTGGGTGCGCGGTGCGCGGTCGTTGACGTAGCCGTCCACGGGGCTGCGGATCACCGAGCGGTCGAGGTTGAGTTGGGCAGAGTCCACCGTCACCTGGGCTTCGGCCAGGGCCGATTGGGCGCGAGCCACGCGGGACTGGCTTTCTTCCAACTGCTCGCTGGGCACCAGGTTGCCGAGGCCACGGTTACGCTTGTACTCGCGCTGGGCCTGGGCCAGGGTTTCCTGGCGATCGGCCACGGCGGCCTGGGCTTGGCGCAGGGCCAGCTTGAAGCGGTCCTGGTCGACGGCAAAGAGCACCTGGCCCTTGGTCACCAATTGGTTGTCGCGCACGTCGACGCGTTGGATCAGCCCGGACACGTCCGGGGCGATCTGCACGATGTCGGCGCGGATGTGGCCGTCACGAGTCCAGGGGGCAAACATGTAGTACATGACCATGCGCCACACAACGACGACCGCGAAACTCACGATCAACAACGTCAGGACGACACGGCCGATAGTCAAAAAAGGTTTTTTCATGTCATCAAATATCGACTGAGTGAGTCCACCGCGCCCAGCAACAGCGCGTAAAGCCCCACATTGAACAATGCCCGGTGCCAGACCAGGCGATAGAAGTGCATGCGCGTCAACAGCCCGTGCACCACCAGAAACAACACATAGGTAATGCCCATCAGCACCAGCAGCGTGGGCAGGAACACCCCGCTGATATCCAGATCACCGATCATAAAGGCGCTCCATCGGGTAGCGGCGCTTCCATTTCCGTGCCGCCAATGAATTCCACACCGGGCAACAACGCCAGGCGCAGGCCGGCCAAGGCGTGCAGCAGGTGCAGGCGGGTGTCGTCTTCGTCTTGCAGGCCCTGGCCGTTGAGGGCGCGGCGCGTACGGTCCAGGGTCATCAGCAGACCGCTGGGTGCGGGCAAGCGTTCACCGGCCTTGAGGCACGCTTTGAAGTAACCGCCCACCCCTTCCACCACCTGGTTGAGCAACACCCGTGGCACACCGAGGATGCGCGGCGAGTAGGCCAGCAGGTCGAGCAGGTTCAGCGCTACGCGCAGGTCGCGCAGGGCGCTGCCGGTGTCTTGGCCGGTAAGGGCCAGGCGCGGCAGGTGTTGCATCAGGCGGTCGAGCATTTGTGCGGCCATGTGCCGGTGTTCGTTCAGGGTTGCGGGCTCGGTCAGGCCAACGATGTCACGCCAGCTGAAACGGGTCAGGCGCTTGGCCGCCAGTTCGGCGCCGAAGGGCCGGGCGATCAAGGTCCACACAAATGCGAACAGCAGGCCCACGGGCCCAGCCAGGTTGACGTTGGCGAAGTTGAGAAAGTCCGCGTCATAGGCGCCCTGGATGCTGATGAACGACGAGGTGTTGACCAGCGTCAGCAACATGCCCAGGTAGAATCGTGGCTGTACCGTGAGGGTGCCGATACAGATAAACGGCACGGCAAAAGCCAGCACCAGCATGGGGAAATCGTGCAGATTGGGCAGCACCAGAAACAGATACAGGCTGGCGAACAGCACCGACATGGCGGTCCAGAAAAAGAACCGGTAGATCTGCGGCGCCGGGTCGTCCATCGAAGCGAAGAAGCTGCAGGCGACGGCGGCCAGGATCACGGCGCTGCCGCCATCGGTCCAGCCCAGCAGGATCCACAGCACCGAGGCGACGATGATCGCGGTCACGGTGGAAAACGCCGAGTAGAACATCAGCCCACGGTCGAGAAATGGCGTGAGCCGGCCCAGGCGCCAGTGGCGGTAGACGGCGCGCCAGGTGTCCTGGCTTTCGCACTGGATGGCGGCTTGCAGGCTGCGACAGTCTTGCCACAGGTCGACCCATTCGCCGAGGCGGTACAGGGCGTTGGAGAACAGCAACGTGTGGCGGTCATCCAGCGCTTCGCCCTGGGGTTGGGCGGCGTCGATCTGGTCACGCAGCACACGCCAGCGTTCCAGGGGCGCTTGTTCAGTGGTGCTTTGCAGCCAGGCGTTGGCTTCCTCCAGCAACGGTTTGAGCCGGTCGAGAAACTCCGGTGCGCGATGCTCGATGGCGTACACCGCGTCATCCAGCGCGTCGATTACCGGCAGCAGATGAATCATGCGCCCGCGCAGTTCTTTGGTGTTGCGCACCGTTTGCGGCCGCGCGCCTTCGTGGGGCAACTGGCCGATCATCAACTCAAGGGTGTTGAAGGTGGCAACCATGCCGCCGCGCAGGTTGCTGACCGCTTCAGGGTCAATCTGGCGGGTGAGGAAGCGTTGGCTATAGACCTGAGCATCGCTGAACCACTTGGCCACCGAGCCATCGAACACCGGCATCAGGCGCCGTGGCCAGAACATTGCGCCCACCACCGCTGCGACCGCGATGCCAAGGAAGATTTCTTCGGTACGCGCTTCAGCCACGTCCCACACCGCCAGGGGGTTATCCACCACTGGCAGGGCGATCAGCGGCAAGGTATAGCCGGCCAGCATCAGGGCGTAATTATTGGCCGTGCGCAGGTGCATGGAGAGGAACAGCAAGGTGCCCGTCCATAACGCAATCACTACCACCAACAGGTAAGGCGACTGCACGAACATCGGCACAAACAGCACCGCCGCCGCTGCCCCCATAAAGGTGCCAATGGCGCGGTACAAAGCCTTGGAACTGGTGGGCCCGACAAACGGGCTGGAGACGATATACACGGTAGCCATCGCCCAGTACGGACGCGGCATTTGCATCAGCATGGCGATGTACAGCGCAATCATCGACGCGGCGAACGTGCGGACCCCGTAGAACCAGTCGCGGGCGGGCGGGAAGCCGGTAAAAAATCCGTTCAAGGCGCCACAGCCTCGGCCGCTTCGAAGGCGCGCAGCACGCGCAGTGCGGCTTCCAGGTCGGTGGGCGCGATATCCACAAGGACTTCCTTGCGCAGGCGAACCAGTTGGGCTTCTACCGCCTGCACCAGTTCACGGCCGCGCTCGGTGAGGCTCAGGGCCTTGGCGCGGCGGTCGTGGATGTCTTCGGTGCGGCACACATAGCCGTCGCCGCACAGACGATCGAGCAGGCGCACCAATGACGGGCTTTCCATGCCGGAGGCCTGGGCTACTTTGACCTGGTGCACACCGTCACCCAAGCGACCGATCATCAACAACGGCACGGCGCAGGCTTCGGAGATGCCATAGCTGACCAGCGTGGTCTGGCAGATTTTGCGCCAGTTACGGGCGCCCACCACCATGCTGCTGCTCAGGTTCATCTGAAGTTGTTCGAGGGATTGGGACACTGGATAGTTCGCATACAGTTAGTTTGCTAACTATTAATATGGTGGAGGGAGGAAGAGCCGTCAAGTTTTGAAACAATTTCTCGATGGATGGAGCGATTCAGCGGCCACACCGCCGGGCGAATGTGGGAGGGGGCTTGCTCCCGATGGCGAGGGGTCAGCCACTGATGCATTTACTGACACGCCCTCATCGGGAGCAAGCCCCCTCCCACATTTGGATCAGCGTCGGATGCCCGGGCTATTTTTCAGCCTGACCATCGAGGCGACGCTGGATCTCGCCCAGCATGTCCAGGCCATCGCGCAGTGAAACCAATGCGGCAGTGACCAAGTGATGGAGGTTTGGGTTGTCGCTTGTTGAGACGAGGGTCTCCAAAAGCTCAGTGCCGATACGTATGCGGCTTCGCGCCGTTTCGTGGTGCAGGTGCGATGGGGCAAAGGTGTTGAAAGCCAGGACGGGAACGCCGGTGGGGTTGGTTTGAAGCGGCTTGTATTGGTCCATCGATAAACCTCACAGATAAGGATTTGAACCACCTTCTCCCGTCGCCAAACGAATAAGGGTGGCAGCTGTACGCAGGTTGGCGAACCGGTTATCTGTGAAACCCGGCAGATCCGAAGATCTCCCGCGCACAGCCGCCATAGAACCCAATGCCTTCATCCAAGGAAAAACGCACGGGGTAGGAACGCTGTAACGCGTCACAGAATTTCGGATCGCCAAATCCGATCGCCGATGTGCGGCGACGGGGCGAGCTATAGGGGGGATGGTTGAGGCTGTGCAACCAACATATTGATCTCTACCGTCAGTCATCTCAGCTTTTTCCAAACGCCATTCGGTAATGACGATGTATATACTTTGTGCATACCATTGCGGAGGAATCGCTGATGTCCAAATTAGCCGTTTTTACAATGAAGCTTGAACCAGAGCTTCGCGACCAGTTCATGGCTGAATGCGAAGCCTCCCATCGTCCTGCATCGCAAATCGTACGCGAAATGATGCGTGAATTCGTTCAGGCCCAGCAGCACTCGCGAGAGTACGATGAGTTTTTGCAACGCAAAGTTGATGCTTCTCGTGCATCCATTCGCGCAGGCCGAGAGGTTTCCAATGAAGATTTGGAAGCTGAATTCGCAGCCAGGCGCGCTCAAGTAGATAGTCAGGGATGAGGGTCGCGTGGACGCCCGAGACAGGGCAGGATCGTAGAGATATCTGGGATTTTCTGTTTGAGAAAAATCCACAAGCCGCAGCCGACATGGACCGGCGCTTCAGCATGGCAGCACTTGGATTAGCACATAACCCCGAAATTGGCCCAATAGGCCGGATTGCGGGAACACGCGAAATCATTCCGCACCCGAGCTACCGCCTTGTTTATCAAGTTGAGCCCGAAGTAGTGAGGATTGTGGCTCTGGTGCATACAGCTCGCCACTGGCCACCAGAAAGTTACATCCCACATTGATGCCTCAGATCGGCGAGGGCTGATTGCCACATTCCTCAATCACCCGCCCCACCTCCTCCTCAATAAACCCAAACACCTCCTCCGCCACGCTGTACTGAAACTGTTTGCGCCGATGCTTGGAAAGCTTGCCCTCGTTATCCAGGCACATCATCACCAGCTTCGACAAATCACTGCCACGCACGTCGTAGCGTTGATTCACGGCCTTGATCACGCGGTCGTAGCGGTCGAGGAATTCGGTTTCTTCGCGCAGTTCGACTTCCAGTGCGCGGCGGGCCATTTGCAGGGTGAATTCGACGCAGCGGGTGGCGTCCCAGTAGCGGTAGATCGAGGGGTGGCCGATGAAGTCGAACGCCATGTGGTCGCCGTCCAGCCAAGTAACGTTCCAGAATTCCCGCGTCGGCTGGGAGAAGGTCTTGAGCGCCTCCAGATAGGCTTGTTCCTCGTGCTTCATGGCGACGGAGACTGGTAGCAACAAGCCATTTCCCAGTGCGCCGTAATGACAAAGCGTCTGGTGGATCAGGAAGCGAGACAGGCGGCCATTACCGTCCATGAACGGGTGCAGGAACACGAAGCCGAAGGCGGTGACGGCCGCCGCGACCAAGGGATCGACGTCGCGCACGGGCTGGTTGGCGAAGGCCATCAGCTCTTCCATCAGTTCCTGGCAAAGCTCTGGTGCTGGCGGCACGTAGCTCACACCGGCGGCGCCGCGCAGGCCGTTGTGCAGATGATTTTGTTCGTGGCGAAACGCAACGGCTTTGTCGAAGGGATTGGAGACGGTGCTGTTTTGCAGTTCGACCAAGTAGTCTTCGGTGAGCAAACGGCCTTCATGGGACTGGCGCAGTAGTTGGACGAAACGGCGGGATTTTTCTTCGCTGGGTTGTTCTTTTTCGATGGCAAATGAATCGCGGGTTTCGTGCAGGTACGCCCACTGGATGGCGCGGTCCATCATTTCGGGTGGGAGGCTGGCCATGAAGGATTTGGCGCGGGCCAATACATCAAGCGCCAACAACGCTTCTAGCTCAGGCGTTCGCTCTACGGTGGCGCAATAATGCAAAGAGCCCAAACCGTTGAAATCCACTCGCCAACGACTGTTGCGAATACTCGGACCGGTTACATAGCGCTGGGGATCGAACAAGGGAACAACGCGACCACGAACAGGAAGGGTGTGATCCAGCATTTTCCCGGTAAAGCCTTCCCAAAGAAAACAGGCTTTTCGGATAAACGCACCGTTGGGCGAGTCGGCCAGCGCCTCCAAAAACGGTTCTGGGCCAAGCTGTTCAAACACCTGGGCAAGTATCGCCAGGTTCACGCCTTCATGCTTAAGCGCAAACAGCACATGTTCAAACAGCGCATGTTGGGCAGGCGCCACAGAATGGGGCACCGCCAGGCAGTCACCGATCAGGGTAATCCTGGTCACCGGCTTGATCATCGCAGCGCGCAACGGTGCGATAACCTTTAGATCCAGCGCCTCACACAGATGAGCGTATCCGACTGTTGGCATGGCGAGCTTTTCCAGAAAAAATTCACTTAAGCGATTAAAGCCCAGTTTTTTTACCGCTCACCATTTTTTTTACATGCTCGCCTTTATTGGGATATTTTTTTACACCCGTCGTCCACCCCGCAACATCAGATTCAACTCATCCACCACCTCCGCCCAATCCGCATCTTCCAGAATCTCCTCGCGCAAAAATGCCTTTTGGGCGTCGCTCCAAAAAAAAGCATCGGCGAGTTTCAAATCTGGCTTGAGCGGCGAATGAGAGGCGACAAATTGCTCAATGCTGACCGGGTCATTCGGCAACCCAAGCTGTTTGAACAACGACGGCAAGCTATGCACTGGCGATTCCATGATGAGCTCCTGATAGAGAAGGGTTAATCGAGTCTAGCGGCAACCCTCAGGTTGCGGCGCCGGCACCTTGCACAGCACGAACAGACGCGCCCGTGCGCCACCGCCGTCCTGGCGACTGAGCTCGCGCCAACCTTCGGGGAGCGGGGCGAAGTCGTCCGGTGCTTCATTGCTGCTGATCAGCCATACGCGCCGGGTATTGGCCGGTAATGCCGATAAAGAATCCAGATAGATTCGCCCGCCATCCTGATCCACCAGGGTGCCGAAGCCGTAGGCATTTGGCCGGGTCGACGTGCCGTCGGGCTTGGGCGGGGTGTAGAGCTGCAACTGGGCGTCAGTTTCGTCGTAGTACACGTAGCTCAGATACCACATCATATCGCTGAGGACGATGCGGTCGTCTTCCTGGTAATTGCGATTGACGAACTCCACCGGCACGTTGAATTGGTCGTGCTCATCCACTTCGAAGTTGTTCTTCAGGCCCAGCAGTTCCATGCCCACAAACAGCACCCACAGCGCTGCGCCCAGCCATGACAAGCGTGACGGCAAGCGGTCGATGGCAAGCGCCAGGACGATCGGCAAACCCAGGGCATACACCGTGAGGTAGCGCTCGATAAAGACCGGCGAGATAAACGACACGCCATACACCAACAGCAACGGCAACAAGAAAAACAACGCCGGCAAACGAGCTCCCGGGTGGCGCCAGGCCGTCATCCACACCACCGCAATCAGCAGCAGCGGAAATATCCAGAACAGCGGCGTCCACAAATCATCGCCGGCATCCTGCAACACGAACTGCCAGATCATCGAGGGCACAGACAGCAGGTTGACCGGCTCTTCCCAGCCGATGTCGCCGCCCACCTTGAGCTGGTCGACATGCTGCACCAGGTCCAACAGGTTCGGCAGCCAAGGCAGGTACAACAACACGATCACCACGTTGGCCGCCCACCATGCAGGCCGCGTTATCAAACGTTGGCCTGGCGCCTGCATCCCCAGATAAGCCCAATGCACCAGCACGCACAGCGCGGTGAAGTAATGCGTGTAGAAACCGGCACTCATCAACAGCACATACGCGGCCAAATAGCGCGTGCGTTCGGGCTGACGCATCCAGTACACCAGCGCCAGCGTGGCGCCCAGCAGCCACACGCCCAGCAGCGAATACATGCGCACTTCCTGGCTGTAGCGCACCGCCGTCGGCAACAGCGCCAGCAGGATGCCCGCCAGCACCGCCGCGCGCCGAGTAGACAGTTGCCGCGTCAGCCAGATGCCCAAGCCAACCACGGCTACGCCCGGCAGCGCGCTCATGCTGCGAATGGACCCGATGCTGTCGCCGAACACTTCGATCCAGCCGCGCAGCAGGAAGAAATACAGCGGCGGATGCACATCATGGGCCGCGTGAAACCACAGGTCGGCCACGGCGTATTCACTGAGCAACAGGCTCGACCCTTCATCGCCCCAGATCGCCGCCGAGGTGAGGTGGCAAAACCGCAGGGCCATGGCCAGCGCCAGGATCGGTACCCACCAGAGACGGCTGAGTCGACCAGCACCTTGCCAGGTCAGGCGCTGCAAGGCTGGCAGCGCTCCGGCTTTTTCGTTTTGCTCAACCACAGACCGACGCACTTCAATACCCCTGGCATTAGCTCGCTTGCCTGAGCGCAAACACCGCCACTCTAGGACAAAAGCCCAGGCTTCGCCGCTGGAATCGGACAAATCGGTATTTTGCGTAGGACCTCACCGAAGCACAGCTCAGAACAGGCTATTATTGGGGCCCTCCAAGGACTCAGGATCAAGGACACGTCATGCGCATCGGTTTTTTGTCACCTCTGGCACTGGCTCTCCTGGCCAGTATTTCCCTACAGGCTCAGGCCAGCTCCGACGATTCATGCTACCCCGACTGGCGTGTCTCGCGTGACAGCCTCGAACCTTGCAGCAACCAGCCCTTTCTCAGCCCGGGCAACGACAGCCGGGTCAACCTGCGCCTGTTGCTGGCCGACAAAAAAGCCGCGCCGCTGACGCCCAATGCCTTGGGCGAAGACGATTTGGCCCAGGGTTTCGGCCCGGTGCCGTTTCCGGTGTATCGCCTGGTGCCGGTGCCGGCCGCGAATGATGAGCCCGATAACAAAGCGGACGATTCACGCACGGCCGAACTCGACACCCTGCTCCAACCGCTGGGCATCAAGCGCGAGGAATACAAGACTGCCGGTGAAGCGTTCCTGAATGGCGAAGGCAGCCGCTGCCGCAGCAACAGCGATGACAGCGCCACGGCGTTTATCAGTCAGGTGATCAAAGCCGATATGCCGCCAGCCGAGCGTGACTTGCTGGTGAAAGCGCGATTGCAGTTGCTGACCACCTGTGACTTCACAGGCCAGGTGGTGGACGCGCAGTTGACGCCCTCGGCCAATGCCCAGCTGTTTCGCACCTACCTGCAGGCCGCCGCCGATTTCTACGGCGGTCGCTTCGTTTACGCCGAGCGCGGTTTCGCCGCCGCCGCGACCAGCGATCTGCCTTGGCTGAAAGAGACCGCGCTGTACATGACCGCACGTACCTCGTTGAACCGGGCCCAGGCCGAGGCCTTCGATGAGTACGGTATGCCGCAACGCGAGCATGTGGATAAGTCTGCCTTGAGCGACGCTGAAGAAGGCTTTCTCGGTTACCTGAAACATTATCCACAAGGCGATTACGTTGCGTCCGCCCGTGGCCTGTTGCGCCGCGTGCATTGGCTGGCGAACGACGATGCCAAGCTCGCCGAAGACTTCACCTGGCAATTCACCGAGGCCACTGACGCCCAGCGTAACGTGAGCGTCGACGAGTTGGTCGAAGAAGCCGACCTCAAGTTGCTCATGGTCGGCAACAACTCGGCAAACAGCCCGATGCTGCAAGTGGTCAGCGACCTGATGGCGATGCGCGCCCATACGCCGCCGCTGTTGAGCCGCGAAAACCTCGACAAGCAAAAGAGCACATTCGCCAACGAACCGGCGTTGTTCGACTACCTGCAAGCGGCGTATGCCCTGTACGTTGAGCATCAACCTGATGCTGCCCTCAAGCATCTGCCTGCGGATATGCCGTCGAACCTCGACTACTTTGCCTTCAGCCAGCAGACCTTGCGCGCCTTGGCACTGGAGGCCAAGCAAGATTGGAAGGGCGCCGAGAGCCTGTGGCTGCAAATGCTACCGCTGGCCAAGCAACCGCTGCAACGCGACCAACTGGAGTTGGCCCTGGCGATGAACTATGAGCGCAGCGGCCAACTGGCCAAGGTGTTCGCAACCGATTCGCCGATCAGCGCCAAGCAAGTGCGCTACATCCTGCTGCGCAACGTCGCCGGGCCCGACCTGCTGCGCCAGCAGATCGCCAACGCCAGCGACCCGACCGAACGCCAGAGCGCGCAATTCGTGCTGCTCTACAAAGACCTGCTGCACCGCCAGTTCGCGACCTTTGCCGATGACCTCAAGCAGGCCTCGCTCTCTGATGACAAGCTCGGCACCAGCCTGGGCTACACCTACACCAGCGGCCAGACCTTGAAGCTGTTCCAGTGGAATGGTGACAAGGCCGAATCCGGCTACGCCTGCCCAAGCATCGCGCAAACCGCCGCGACCTTGCAGGATGAGGCCAAAAACCCCCACGCCTTGAACTGCTTCGGTGAGTTCATCCTGCGCAACGGCCTGGACGGCATGCCACTGGAACAACCCCGCGCCGCCGGCAGCCTGGGCAGCACCGAATCGCAGTTCAAGGGTGAAACCTTCTCGCGGCTGGACGGCTACAAACAGGTGATCGCCAACGCCAAAGCACCGAAAACCGACAAGGCGTACGCGTTGTTCCGCGCCATCAACTGCTACGCGCCGGCCGGTTACAACAGCTGCGGGGGTGAAGACGTTGCGCCAGCGGTGCGCAAAGCCTGGTTCCGCCAACTCAAAACCGGTTTTGCCGATACCCAGTGGGGCAAATCGCTGCAATACTACTGGTGAAGTCGCTGTGGCTGGGCTTGTTGTTGCTGGCGAGCCCGGCTTTCGGCGCCGTCGACGCCCGCGACTATGACGCTTTCTGGCTGTGGAGTGGTGTCACGCCGCAGCCTGTGATCAAGCAGGCAAAAACCCTGTACATCCTGCAAGGCCAGATCAACTCCACCCGCCGCGCCCCCCAGCGCGGCGTGCAATTGATCGCCCAAGGCATCAGCGTGCCACGCATTAGCCAAGGCGAAATCTGGGTGGTCTATCGCGCCCACACCTTGCACTGGCCGGAACAGGTCTACACCCAACTGCTCGGCCAGGTGCAACGCTGGCGCGACGCGGGTAACCCTGTGATCGGCATCCAGATCGACTTCGACGCCCGCACCCAGTACCTGCACGAATACGCTGATTTTCTGCGCGACCTGCGCCGGCGTCTGCCTGCCGACCTGCGGTTAAGCATCACCGGCCTGATGGACTGGAGCAGCAACGCCAACCCGGCCGCCATCGCCCAGCTCAAAGGCGTGGTGGACGAAGTGGTGGTGCAGACGTATCAAGGGCGGCACAGCATCCCGGATTACGCGGCGTACCTGCCACGGATGAACCGAATGGGAGTTCCGTTCAAGATCGGTTTGATTCAAGGCGGCGAGTGGGAGGCGCCAGGGTATTTGCAAGGGAATGAGTGGTTTCGGGGGTATGTGGTGTTTTTGCAGAACCCTTGAATCTTCCAAACATGGAAAAAAACCGTCTATCAAACCGGTTTTTTTGCGTGTGGCCTTAGCAACTTGAATGATATAAGTTGCCCTTACTGCCTTAAGGGGTGATATATCATGCATGAAACAGGCAAGCCATACCCCCACAAAGGGTATATCTCAGAGAGAAGCGCTGAACTGATGAGAGGTATCGGGAACGGTATCGAAATAGCCCGTATTCGTCGCCGTTTGAAAATCTCGACCATATGCAGCCGGGCGGGCATTACACGACAGACGTATCAGCGGCTGAGACAGGGAGAAGCAGGCGTATCCCTCGGCGTGCTGATGAATGTGCTTAGCGCGATGGACCTGGAAGAAGGTATGGCGAGCATTGCGTCACCAGAACTTGACCAGGTTGGGATTACCATGAGCCTCGCCCGTGAGCCCGACCGAATTCGCACAGAAGGGGAACCTGATGTCTTGGAAGCCGATTGGTAACGCATTCGTTTTTTCAGCTCACTCAGTCGGTGATCCGGTCCCTGTTGGTGAGGTGGCCATGCACGCAAGCGGATTCGTTTTTCGCTACGCCAACAGCTGGCTTGCGCGCCCCAACGCATTTGCGATTGACCCGCTTAGCCTGCCACTGACCCCTAACCAGTATTCCTCGACACGCATGTTTGGTGTGCTCGACGACGCAACGCCCGACAATTGGGGTCGGCGTGTTCTACTGGCGACCCACAAACAGCATCCACAAAACGAAGTTGAATGGCTCCTTGCTTCGCGGGGTGCGGGAGTGGGCTGCCTGCTGTTCAGTGCGTCAAGAAATCTGCTGCCGACTCTGCACCAACCTCCGCGATTTGAAGACCTTGAGAAAATCATGGTGGGCCTTGATCAGGTCGAAAAAGGTAATGTCGACCTGCCTGCGGAAATCGCACGACTATTCGAATTCGGCAGTTCCATGGGCGGCGCCAGGCCGAAGGTCACCGTGACTCACGAAGGTAAGGAATGGATTGCTAAATTCGGCCGTAGCGACGATGTTTTCGATCAACCACGTGCTGAATTCGCCAGCCTTCAAATGGCGGATGCGGCAGGTCTACCCGCAGCCGGGCACAAGTTGGTAGAGGTCGCCGGCAAACCGGTTTTGATGGTCGAACGTTTTGACCGGCATGAGGGGGCTGGACGCGAGCACTATGTCAGCTGCAATTCGTTGGTCAGCACTGAGAAGCCGCGAATGCGAGTTGACGCGGTTGAGAGTGCCGTTTCCTATTCCAGGATCGCCGACGTGTTGAAGAAGGTCTGCGACGATGCCACGTTTGATATGCGTGAGCTTTACAAGCGTATGGCCTTCAATGTGCTGATCGGCAATAGCGACGACCACCTGAAACAAACCGGGCTTCTGCTGACCAGCGCCTCGGGCTATTCCCTTGCGCCAGTATTTGACGTGTTGCCCCACCCCACGCAACTAGGCTTGCAGGCGTTGATCATCGGGAATGAGGGCAGGGTATCGTCTGTCAGCAATTTGCTGAGTACGCCTGAACGCTTTGGGTTGGGGGCGGATGAAGCAAGGTCCATCGTCACGGATATGTATGCCGTCGTGCGAGAAGCCTCGGGCTTTTTCGAAGCGGCAGGCTGTAGCGGTGCCGATGTGCGCGTGCTTTCCAATGTGTGTACCCGGTTTGCAGCAGACCTCGCTTAGGATCAAGGATCTCGGGCTGCAACAAAGCGCACCCTCATTACTGAGCGACTGGCAACGGATACACCGACTCCCACCCTCCTCCCAGCGCCTTGTACAACCCGACCATGGCCAATGACACGCCGGTGGAGCTTTCCACCCACTGCTCTTGAGTTGCGAGCAATGCGCTTTGCACGGTGAGTACATTGACGAAATCCGCCACACCTTCGACGTACTGGTGTTGCGCGGTGGTCAGCGCGATCTGGTTCTGGCGCACCGCTTCGGCCAGGCTGTCGCGACGCAATTGGCTGGCGTTGTAGCGGGTCAGTTGGTCGTCGATTTCATGCCAGGCGCGCAGCACGGTTTGCTGGTAGGCAAGGGCCGCTTCCTGTTGCTGGGCTTCGCGCAAATCCACCATGCCTTGCAGGCGCCCACCGTTGAACAGTGGCAGGCTTAATTGCGGGCCGAGGGCAAATGCGCGGGAGCCCCAGGAGCCGAAGTCCGACAGTTGCATGGCTTGGGAGCCGAGGCTGCCGGACAGGGTGATGCGCGGGTAAAAGTCGCCCTTGGCCACGCCGATGCTGGCAGTGGCGGCGTGCAAGCGCGCTTCTGCCTGGCGGATGTCGGGACGGCGTTCGGCCAGCTCCGAGGGCAGGCCAATGGCGACCTGACGCTGGGTTTGCGGCACGGCGGCGTCCTTGGACAGCTGCGCGTGCAAGGCCTGGGGCGGTTCGCCCATCAGCAGGCTCAGGGCGTTGATCAGTTGGTCCTGGCGTTGCTGCAAATCCGGCAGACGCGCTTCGATGGCCGCGACCTGGGCGGCGGCTTCGGCCACGTCGAGGTCGGTCGCTACGCCATCAGCCAGACGCAGTTGCGAGAGCTTGAGGCTGTGGCGGGCGACGTCGAGGTTTTGCTCGGTGACGGCGCGGGTATTTTGTACGCCGCGCAGTTGGATATAGTCCTGGGCGGTCTCGGCCAACACCGACAACAGCACGGCACGACGGTCGTTTTCGGCGACTTCCAGCGTGGCGTCGGCTGCTTCGGTTTCACGCTTGACCCGGCCCCAGAAATCCAGCTCCCAAGAGGCCGAGAAGCCCATGTCCCATTGGTTGAAGGCCGAACGGCCGTTCTCGCCGGAAGGGTCGTTCAAGCCTTTGCCACTGTTACGTTTGCGCTGGTAGCCGCCACCCGCATCGACATTGGGGTAACGCTCGGCGGTGGTCACCTGGCGTACGGCGCGGCTCTGTTGCAGGCGGCTGCTGGCCAGTTTCAAGTCGAGGTTATCGCTGAGGGCCCGGCGTGTCAGGGCGGAAAGCTGCGCGTCGTGGAACACGTCCCACCAGCGCTCCTGCAAGGGATCGCTGACGGCACGGCTGGCAGCTTGTCGGCCCTGGGGTTCGCTCCACTGATTGATCTGCGGGCTCTCGGGCCGCTGGAAGTCGGGACCCACCGTGCAGGCACTCAGGCTGATCAGGCTTAAGGTGAGCCAGGCGACGTGTTTCATTGCTGGGCCACCTCACGCTGTTGCGCGACCGGCCGCGTATCGACGCTGGCTTCCACCGACATGCCGACGCGCAGGCGCTCGGTCAATGGCTGGTTCGGCTCAAGCACGATCTTCACCGGAATACGCTGCACCACCTTGGTGAAGTTGCCGGTGGCGTTGTCCGGTTTGACCGAGGCAAAGGTCACCCCCGTGGCCGGCGCCAGGCTTTCCAGATGGCCTTTGAGCAGTTCGCCGTCAAGGCTGTCGACGCTGACCTGCACCGCTTGCCCCGCGTGCATATGCGACAGTTGCGTCTCCTGGAAGTTGGCTACCACATAGGCCTCGGCCAGCGGCACGACCGCGAGGATCTTGCTGCCCGGGGTCACATAGGCACCGACCCGCACCGCTCGCTCGCCGACCATGCCATCGACCGGCGCGACAATGCGCGTGTAGGACAACTGATAACTGGCCATTTCCAACGCCGCCTGGGCGCGCTTGAGCCCACCTTCGGCGGCGTCACGCTGGGCGGTGAGGATTTCCACCTGCTTGCGTTCGGCGGCCAGCACTGCGGTGGATTTGGCCAGGCGTGCGGTGGCCTGGTCGATACGGGTCTTGGCTTGTTGGGCGTTCTGCACGGTACCTGCGCCGACGCCAGCGAGGTGGTTGTAGCGGTTCAGTTCGTGTTCGGCGAAGGCGACTTCGGCGCGATCCGCCGCGACAGTGGCCTGGGCCTGGGCGATCACCGAGCTCTGGCGCTCCAGGGTCGCGCTGGCGTTTTTCAACTGGGCCTGGGCGACCAAGGTGTCGGCATCGGCGGCCTGGGCGGCGGCGCGAAAGTCGCGGTCATCGATCAACGCCAACAGTTGGCCGGCCTTGACGCGCTGGTTGTCTTCTACCAGCACTTCCTTGATGAAGCCCGCCACCCGCGGCGCCACCAGGGTGAAGTCGGCGGCGACGAAGGCGTCGTTGGTGGTCTGGTGCTTGCTGCCCAGTACGCCCGGCGCAACCAGATAAACCAGTACGCCAACGGCAAATACAGCAATAACGGAGACGGCAATTTTGTCTTTGCGTTTCATGGAAAGTCCTTGTGGTCAGGCCGGAGCGCGAGGCGGATAGATCCGCGTGGGCATCCAGAAAATCAGCAGGATCAACGCCACCGCGACACCGGCCATGACGACGTAAAGATCCGAAGAGGTCAGCACCACGGTCTGCTCGTGCAAGCGGTGGGCGAGGCCCGGAGCCTCAGTGTCGGCCAGGGGCGAATTGCCCAGGCGGTCCACCAACATGGTTGAATGGAAATGCCCGCGCTGGGTGGTCAATGTATCCAGCACCGCAGTGGCGATCACAGCGGCCAGGCCCTTGACGGTATTGAACCAGGCCGAAGCGAACGGCCCTTCGATGGGTTGAATACTGCCGGTGGACAACATCAGCAGTGGCAACACGGCCATCGGCTGGCCGAAAATCTGCAACAGGTACCAGCCATAAAAATCGTCGCGGATCCACGCCGAAGTCAGGTGCGAACTGCCGATGCAGCACAGCACCAACATGCCAAGGCCAATCCCCAGCACCCAGCGGCAATCGACCCAGCGCAGGTTGCACAGCGCCGCCACCAACGGCAACGCGATCAATTGCGGCAACGCCATCAGCAGCATCACCGGCGCAGTTTGCAACGGCCGGTACCCCTGGACCTGGGCAAGGAAACTGGAGGGGATGATGATCACCGAGGTCAGCACCATCAGCACGCCTGCCAGCACGATCAGGGCGAAGGCCAGGTTGCGCAGGCCGAGCATCTGCAATTTGAAGAAGGGTATTGGCTGCGACCATTCGTTGAGCATGAACAACACCAGCAAGAGCGTGCCACCACACAACAGGAAGGTGATCAGGCCCGACTCGAACCAATCCAGGCGATTGCCCTGCAACAGCCCGATCACCAACATGCAGATCGCCGGAAAGCCCAGCAGCAGGCCGCGCCAGTTGAACTGTTTGAAACGCTCCAGGCGCAGCGGGTCCTGCGGTATGCCATAGGCCACGGCGACCATCGCCAGCAGGCACGGCGCGACGATTTGCCAGAACGCCCACTGCCAGCCGACGTATTCGGTCCACAACGCCGCCAGCGGAGTACCCAGGCTCGGGCCGAAGGTGGCGGTCAGGGCGTAGCCGGCCAGGCCATACAGCTTGACGTTGGCGGGCAGGAAACGCAGTGCCACGGTCATCAGCATCGGCGGCAGCGCGCCACCGGCCAGGCCTTGCACGGTACGCAGCAGCAGCAGGCTTTCGTAGTTGGGTGCGAACGGGCAGAGAATGCCCAACACGGTGAACAAGCCGATGGCGCACAGCGTGAAACGGCGCAGGGAAAACGTCACCGAACACCACGGCGCAAAGGCCATGGCCGCCACGGAAGTGGCCGTGTAGGCGGCGACCAGCCAGGTGCCTTCATCAAAGCCGATGTACAGCGCACCGCGGATATCGGCAAGCGCCACCTTGGTGACCATCTCGTTGAGACCGGACACCAGCACCGCCAACAACACGCCGACCAGGCCGATGATGATGCGCGGGCCGAACACGGGCGGGGCCGGGGCAACAGGTTTGGCTGCGGCCTGAAAAGCGGGGGCAGCGAGGGATGTCATGAACAGGTAACTCGGAATGAGAAATACCTGAGCAGTTTAATCAGGCTATAGCATGACAAAAAGTTACTTATCGGAAGTTTATAAGTGCGCCAGGCGCAATCCATGGGTGGGAGGGGGCTTGCTCCCGATGGCGGTATGACAGCCACCTGATGTGAAGCTGATACACCTCTATCGGGAGCAAGCCCCCTCCCACATTTGATTGTGCATGGCTTGAGGTTTTTAGTTGGGTTGGGCTTCCAGCCAGGTGGCGTGGCAACTCTCGCGCATGGTTTCACGCAGCCATTTGTGCGCGGGGTCTTTGTCGAAGCGCGGGTGCCAGGATTGGGCCAATACCAGGGTCGGCAAGGAGATCGGCAGCGGGAATGCACGCAATGGCAAGTTCAGGCGTTTGGCGCTCAGGAGCGCTTCCTTGGGCACCGGCATGATCAGGTCGGATTCCGGCAACATGAACATGGCACCGTGGAAGCCCGGCGCGATCATCGCCACGCGGCGCTCCAGGCCCTGCTCGTTCAGCGCGGTGTCGATCGGCCCGCGGGCGATGCCGCGGCGCGAGATGCTGATATGGGAATAGCTGGCAAAGCGTGCGGCGGTGATCTCTTCGTCGAACAGTGGGTGATCTTGTCGCGCCAGGCCGACGAAGGTGGTGGAGAACAGGTTCTGCACCTTCACTTCGGGGCTGACCGGCATGGTGTTGCTCACACGCAGATCCAGGCGCCCTTCGCGCAGAGCTTCGTCGTCGGTGTCGCCTTCAGGCACAAAGCGCAGCTCGCACAGCGGGGCCACACGCTCCATGGTGTCGAACAAGCGACCGCCATATACGCCAATAAAAAAGTCATTGGCGCGTACGCTGAAACGGCGGCGCAAGGTACTCAAATCGACTTGATCCGCCGAGCGAAACAGCAACGCCGCCTGCTCCACCACGTTGCGTACCTGGCCTTGCAGCTCAAGCGCCTTGGGCGTCGGCACCAGGCCGCGACCGGCACGTACCAGGATCGGGTCACCGACAGCTTCACGGATACGCGTGAGGGTACGGCTCATGGCCGCCGGGCTGAGGCTCATCCGCCGTGCGGCGCCGACCACACTGCCCTCATCGAGCAACGCGTCGAGGGCGACCAGCAGGTTCATGTCTGGTAATTGCATGCCAAGCACTCGTGATCTGTGGGGAGTGAGCTGGGCGCAATTCTAGCAGCAATCAGATCCAATACTGCTGGGCCAATGATTACTGGCCCGAATCAAAAGAGTAAGGGGACGGCCAAGTGGTGGGCTTCGGGTTGTTGGGAACACACTCTAAAATCGGAAAGTGCTCCGGCACCTCAACGCGTTTTAACACATACGCTTTCTTCTCCAAGGAGAACTCCTGAAGCTTGGGAGCCAGCAGCACGCGGCGCTGTTCAGGCCCCAGGAAAATTGCGCTGTACTGCCGGTCGTCAACACCTGCGCAACGAAACGTATCATTGAAGTCTGTCGTGTGAGCCGTACGGTACAAAATCTCGGCACGGCGCTCCGGCGACAAGTTGCTACTGATAAACAGCGCACCAATACCGCAGGTAATCAGTGCCGTTATTGCTGGAACCACCACACCCCATTTTTCCTCGGCAGAGCTGGCACTTTCGAAATAACTTCCCATACAGATCAACACTACAATAAATGCGGTGATCAGCACGACGGCGATGCAAGGCCAAAACATCAGCTTGGCCATGTGAAGGGTTGTGCCAGCGATCATTGTCAAAGGAAAAGCAGATGCATCGACATGGAAAATTGCATTAACGTCGGCCACCGCCCGCAGTCGTCCTACGTAACCTAAGGTCGCGAGCAAAAAGCCCCAGAAGATCACAGTGACCTTGAAGTCCTTGAAAAGCCGTTCGAGGATTTTTTCAATAAACGCCAGGACCACATAAAAACCAGTTGCGACCGAACAAGCCAATAGTAAAAACGCCGTATCGGCTGACACGTAGTTTTCCTTGATCAAGCCGGAAAAACCCAAAAGCATAAGTAGCGAAACGACGGAGATAATCGTCAATGTATTCTTGTTTGAAGTGTGCATAGCGTTGTTCCAACCAGAAAGTCTTCTGGTTATCCCCATCGGCCAGAGTATTGGAAGCTTTAGAGGCCGATGGCTAATCAGAAAGGCGCATCGCCCTGGATGGTGGTGCGATACAACTTGCGGCGCAGGTGGCTTGGGCAACCGGCGGCCAAGTGGATCAGCGAGCGGTTGTCCCAGAACACCAGGTCGTGGGGCTGCCACTGGTGGCGGTAGATGTTTTCCGGCAGCACGCTGTGGGCATAGAGCTGGGCCAGCAAGTCACGGCTTTCGTCATCGGGCAGGCCGACGATACGGGTGGTGAAGCCTTCGCTGACGAACAACGCCTGGCGGCCGTTTTCAGGGTGGGTGCGCACGACGGGGTGCACCACTTCGGCGACCTGGGCGAGTTGTTCAGGGGTGAGGGTCGGGCGCCAGTTGCCTTCGAATTTGGTCTCGCTGTAGCGCGCCGTGTAGGAGTGCGCAGCACTGCGGCCTGCAACGGCTTTGCGCAGGTGCTCGGGCAGTTGCTCCCAGGCTTTGTGCATATCGGCGAACAGGGTGTCACCGCCTTCGGCAGGCAGTTCCTGAGCGTGCAGCATCGAGCCGAGGCTGGGCAGCTCCTTGTACGACAGGTCCGAGTGCCAGAACTTGCCCGCGTCCCCCAGGCCGATGGATTGGCCGTTCTCGATGATGTTGGAGACGATCAGGATTTGCGGGTGATTGGCCAGCAGGAATTGTTTGAGCACGTGGATCTGCAGCACACCGAAACGGCGGCTGAAAGCGATTTGTTGTTCGGGGGTGATGCGTTGGTCGCGGAACACCACGACGTGGTGGTCCAGATGTGCGCGATGGATACGGGCGAAGTCCTGGTCATTGACCGGGCGGGATAAGTCCAGGCCAATGATCTCGGCGCCGACGCTGCCGGGAAAGGGGCGGATGTCGAAGGTTTGGGTGGTGATGGGGGCAGCAGCGGTGGCGGACATTGATTTCACTCCCGGCGGACAGGGGAGTGAATTTATAGGTATAAGAATAGAAGTTTAAATACTGTTAGGGCATATCGATATGGCGTTTGGTTTGAGGTGCTCGGGGATGCTGATGGCCTCATCGGGGGCAAGCCCCCTCCCACATTTTGATTTGCGAACACATTCAAATATGGGAGCTGGCTTGCCTGCGATGAGGTCGGTACAGGCGCTGAAGATCAACGCTCGTGCAACGCCTCGGCCCGCGCCTTGATGATCGGCTTGAGCAGGTAGCTGAGGATGCTTTTCTTGCCGGTGATGATGTCCACCGAGGCAACCATGCCGGGGATGATCAGCAACGGCTTCTCATCGGTGCCCAAGTGGCTGCGGTCGGTACGCAGGGTGATCATGTAGTAAGTGGTTTTCTTGTCTTCATCGGTGATGGTGTCGGCACCGATGCGTTCGAGCTTGGCCTTCAGCCCGCCGTAGACGGTGTAGTCATAGGCGGTGAACTTGACCACCGCTTCTTGCCCCGGGTGCAGGAAAGCGATGTCTTGCGGACGGATTTTGGCTTCCACCAGCAGGGTGTCGTTCAGCGGTACGATTTCGACCATGTCGCTGCCCGGCTGGATCACGCCGCCGACCGTGTTGACCAATAGTTGCTTGACGATCCCGCGCACCGGCGAGGTGACCAGGGTACGGCTGACCCGGTCGTCCAACGCGCGGCCCGTGGACTCGGCCTTGTTCAGTTCAGTGCGAGCCTCGTTGAGCTGGGTCAGGGCTTCACTGCGGAACTTGCCACGGGTTTCGTCGATCTTGCGCTGCACTTCCTTGATCGCCGATTCGGCGCGGGGGATTGCCAGGGTGGTGGCATCCAGTTGGCCGCGGGTTTCCATTTCGGCGCGCTTGAGGCGCAGCACTTCCACCGGCGATACCGCGCCTTGCGCCACCAGTGGCTCGGACATGTTGATTTCCTGGCGTTGCAGGGACAACTGGCTGCGGTACTGGCCTTGCTTGGAGGTGAATTCACGCAGTTCCTGCTGGCGCTGTACCAGTTGCTCTTGCAGGCCGCCGACTTCGTCTTTCAGTTGCTGGCGTCGGCTCTCATACAATGAGCGCTCGTTGGCAGCCTGGCTCGGCGCGGCCTTGAGTACGTCGTCGGGGATGTTCAGTGGGCGATCATCCACCTGCGCACTCAGGCGCTCGACGCGCAGTTGCATGGCCAGGCGCAAGGCTTCGGTTTCTCCGGCGTTGGAAACGAACCGGGTGTCGTCGAGGCGAATCAACGGGGCACCGGCCTCTACGATCTGGCCTTCCTTGACGTACAGCTCGGCAACGATACCGCCTTCCAGGTTCTGGATTTTCTGCAATTTGGACGACGGAATCGCCTTGCCGTCGCCACGGGTCACTTCGTCGATCTGGGAGAAACCCGCCCAAACCACCAGGAACACGAAAAAACCGATGATCGCCCAGATGGTCAGGCGAATGACGCGCGGGGCATCTTCGATCAGCGCTTTGTTGACCTCGGGCAGCGGCTGGCCCTGCAGCGAGTCGGTGCCTTTGAAATAGCGGCCGACCGCACTCTTGATGGACTTAAGCAACACTGATCTGCCCCTTCTTCAACGCTTCCATGACCACGGCTTTCGGGCCGTCCGCGAGAATCTGCCCACGGTCGACCACCAGCAGGCGGTCCACCAGCGAGAGCAGTGAGGCTCGGTGCGTGACCAGCACCACGGTCTTGTTTTGCACCACGGCTTGCAGGCGTTGTTTCAAGCGTTCTTCACCGGTGTTGTCCATGGCGCTGGTGGGTTCGTCCAGCAGCAGGATGGGCGGGTTGAGCAACAGCGCGCGGGCCAGGGCGACGTTCTGACGCTGGCCGCCGGAGAGGTTCTGACCACGCTCGCCCACTTGCAGCTCGTAGCCCTGAGGGTGCAGACGGGCGAATTCGTGTACACCGGCCAGCTCGGCGGCTTGCAGCACCATTTCGTCTTCGACGTAGCGCGCACCGCTGACCAGGTTGTCGCGCAGGGTGCCAGCAAGCAACTGAATGTCCTGGGCGACGTAGCCGATGTTATGGCGCAACTCGCTGACGTCGATCTGGCGCACGTCCACGCCGTCCACCAGCAGGGCGCCGGAGTCAGGCTGATACAGGCCGACAATCAGTTTGGCCAGGGAGCTTTTGCCCGAGCCGCTACGACCGATGATGCCGATTTTTTCCCCTGGCTTGATCACCAGGTTGATGTTCTTCAGCGCCAGGTTCTGCTGGTTGGGGTAGGTGAAGTTCAGGCCCCGGCATTCGATGGCGCCTTGCAGGGTGCGGCGGCTCATGGGGCGCTCTTCGAAATTGCGCTCTTGAGGCAGCTCCATCATCTGGTCCACCGAGGTCATGGTGACCTTGGCCTGCTGATAGCGCGTGAGCAGGCCCGACAGCGAAGCCAGCGGGCTCAAGGCGCGGCCACTGAGCATGTAGCAGGCAATCAGGCCGCCCATACTCAGGTTGCCGTCGATGATCTGGTACACGCCGAATACGATCATGATCACGCCGGCCAATTGCTGGATCAGCAGGGTCATGTTCATCGACAGGCCCGACAGCAACTTCACCCGCAGTTCAAGCCGGCTCAGGGTGCCGATGGTCTGCTCCCAGCCATACTGGCGCTCGCTCTCGGCATTGTTGACCTTGACCGCATCGAGCCCGGCGAGGGTTTCGATCAGGCTCGACTGGCGTTCAGCGGCCAGGGCCATGGTGCGTTCCATGGTGGCTACCAAGGGCTTTTGCAGGGCATAGCCGATGCCCAGGGCAAGCGGAAACGCCAGCACCGGGATCCACACCAGGTGCCCGCCGAGGATGGCGATCACCATAAAGATCAGCAGCGTGAACGGCAGGTCGATCAGGCTGGTGAGGGTCAGCGACGCGAGAAAATCGCGCAGGCTTTGAAACTCATGGATGTTCTGGGCGAAGCTGCCGACCCGCGCCGGGCGGTACTTCATGGACATGCCGACGATGCGTTCGAACAGCGTGGCCGAGATGATCAGGTCGGTTTTTTTACCGGCCAGGTCCAGGCACAGGCTGCGCAGGCTTTTGAGGATCAGGTCGAACAGGTATGCACCACAGATGCCCACGGCCAACACCCACAGGGTGGCGGTGGCCTGGTTCGGTACGACGCGGTCGTACACGTTCATCACGAACAGCGGCGCGGCCATGGCGATGATGTTGATCAGGAAGCTGGCGGCGATGGCGTCGGTGTAGAGCCAGCGCGAACGCATGAGGGTGTCACGGAACCACGAACGCGCCCGTGGAATCAGGCTGCCGTGGTTGACGTCGAATTTGTGTTGCGGCTGGGCGAAGAAGACCTTGCCGATGTAGTCGTCGGCCAATGCCTCGCGCTTGATCAGCACTTCACCGCCGTCGCTTTCGCTGAGCAGCACCCGCGCCTCATCATCGCCCTGCCAACCCACCAGCACGGTACTGCGCCCGTCCTTGAGCAACAGCAGGGCCGGCAATGCAATCGTGGGGATCTGCTCCAGCTTGCGTTGCAGCAGCCGGCCTTGCAGCCCGGCCCGCGCAGCAGCACGCGGCAGCAGTTCGGCACTCAAGCGTTGCGAGGGCAGCGGCAGGCCGGTGGTGAGCATGGCCGCGCTGGCAGGCTTCTGGTGCAGTGCGCAGAGTGCCAGCAACCCGTCGAGCAACGGGTCGTCGTGCAAAGCGCGTGGATCATGACTGAGATGAACTCGACCGATTTCAGATTCCACGCGGTGCACTCTCGACTAACAGATGGGGCTATTGGGGTGGCTCAATTCATCCCAGGCAGTTGGACTTTAGGTTTCACGTCGTTCTGCACGACGGAGGCCATCGGTGCGACCACTCCCTGGCTCTTGAGCAATTCGCCCATGGTCGCCTTGATTCGGTACTGAGTAAATAACTGAATGTTCTTGATTTCTTCCAGGCGGCGGGAAGCGGTGAACAATTCATTCTCGCTGTCGAGCAAATCCAACAGGGTACGTTGGCCAAGGCTGAACTGCTGCTGGTAGGACGTGCGTACGCGGGTGCTGTGATCCACATACTGCTGGGCGACCGGCAATTGCGCGTTGGCGTTACTCAAGGCGTTCCAGGCCAAGCCTAGCTCTTCGTTGAGTTGGCGCAAGGCGTTGTTGCGAATATCCAGAGCCTGGTTGGCCTGGTAGGACTTCGATTGCAGGTCAGCCTTGTTGCTGCCACCGGCAAACAGGTTGAAGCGCATGCGCACCATGGCTTCCCAGCCGTTGCTGTGGTTGGGATCACCGGAGACGTTGTTGTCGGCGTTGGTGCCAAGCTCGGCGTCAAAGCGCGGGTAGAAGGTGGACTTGGCGGCTTCGTACTGCTTCTCGGCGGCGGAGATATCCGACTCGGCCGAGCGCAGGACCGGGCTGTTATCGAGCATCTGGCGACGGGCTTCATTCAGGTCGGCCGGCAGCATGGCCATGAACGGGGCCGGGCGCTCGAGTTGGTCCGGCATCTGGCCTACGGCGCTGAGGTAGTTGACCTGCGCGTCGGCCAGGTTGGTTTGCTCGGTGATCAAGTTGTTGCGGGCCTGGGCCAGACGCGCTTCGGCCTGGTCCTGGTCGGCACCGTTGCCGACGCCGCGCTCCGTGCGCAACTTGATCTGATCGTAGATGCGCTCGTGGTTGCGCAGGTTGTCTTCGGCCAGGCGCACAAACTCACGACGGGTCAGCACTTCCAGGTAAACCTGAGCAACGGTCAGCGCTGTGCGCTCGGAAGTACCCAGCAAGGAGTAGGCACGGGAATTAACGTTGGCTTGTTGACGCCCGACTTCGCTGGAGGTAGCGAAACCGTCAAAAATCATTTGCTGCAGACGCAGGCTGGATTCACCGCGGTTGAGCGTGTCCCAGTGGTTGCCGCTGGGGTTGTTGGCGCGGGTGGTGGCGTTGTCAGTCCCTTGACGACCGTAACCGGCGTTCAGGTCGACACGCGGCAGGTAACCACCTTGGGCGGCGCGCAATTGGTAATCGGCGGCGATACGGCTGTTTACACCCGCCTGGATTTCCGGGTGTACATCCAATGCCTGCTGCATGGCTTGGGGCAGTGTCTGGGCTTGTACGAAACTGGCGGCGAGAACGAACGGTATTGCCTTGAACAGGTGCAGACGCATTAAAAAATTCCCCAAGACTTCTTGTCTCAAATCACAGCGATGAGTACCGCTGCGTCGGATAATGGCTACCGTAATGACCGTACGTCGGAAAGTTCAAAAAGCGGAACTGCTTCACACATGTAGGACGGTTCGCCGCATAAATATCAATGTGACATTACAGAGGCGATTGTTTAGGATGGCGACCATAAGGTCAATACTTTGGCACAAACTAGATCGCTAAAAAATCTAGCCAAATATTTGACGTCAATACATATATAGACTACGCCCTCCCAATTGGCAGCGCTAATAGCGCGCTGCGAAATGGAATTTGTCGAAACGGATCGCCGGAGAAAATTTTAATGAGCAGTGTTGTTGCCATCGTCAAAAGCATTGTTGGTCAAGTTTTCGTTATTTCTCCGGAAGGAACACGTCGCGTCCTTGTAGAAGGTGACCGCCTGTTTGCAGGCGACCAGATCGACACAGGCATGTCGGGCGCAGTCAGCCTGGAACTGGCCGACGGCCGCATCCTGGACCTGGGCCGGGACACCCAGTGGAGCGCCGATATGCCGGACTCCACTGCCGATCTGGCCGCGGCCAGCGAACAAGCCGCGCCATCGGTTGCCGAGCTGCAACAAGCCATCGCCGCCGGCGCCGACCCGACCACCGAACTGGAAGCCACCGCCGCAGGCGCAAACGCTACCGGTAATGGTGCCGCCGGGGGTGGCCACAGCTTTGTGGTGCTGGACGCGACCGCCGGCCGTGTCGACCCGACCATCGGCTTCCCCACCGCGCCTATCGGCCAAGGCACTTCGGCACTCAACGCCCTGAGCGGAGCGCCAGGCTCGGCGGACTCGGGCAACCAGGTGCTGCAGCCTTCGACCCTGACCCTGAGCGCGACGCCAACCATCACCGAAGCGGGCGGCGTGCTGACCTACACCGCCACCGTGACGCGGCCCTCCACCAGCGACCTGACCGTCACCTTGACCAATGGCGCGGTGATTACCATCCCGTCGGGCCAGTTGACCGGCACCGTCAATGTGCCTCTGGCCCCTAACGACAGCCCGTACATCGACCCGGGCCAGATCAGCGTCGGCGTTACCGGTACCACCGGCGGCGGCAACCTGGTATTGACCATCGACCCTAACCCGGCCGTAACGCAGATCACCGACACAATCGACACCACCACCGTCACGCTGACGGCGAGCAATACCGTGACCGAAGGCGGCCAGATCACCTACACCGCCACCCTGACCAACCCGGCGCAGACCCCGGTGAACGTTACCTTGAGCAATGGCTCGGTGATCACCATCAAGGCCGGCGAGTCGACAGGCACCGTTGTGGTCGATACTCCGGCTAACGACGTCTATAACAACGGTTCGACCGTCAGCACCACCATTACCGGTGCAACCGGCGGCAACTTCGAAAACCTGGTACCGAGCACTACGCCTGCGGTCACCACCATTACTGATTCGGTCGACACCACCACCGTTACCCTCACAGCCAACAACAACGTGACCGAAGGCGGCCAGATCACCTACACCGCCACCTTGACCAACCCGGCGCAGACCCCGGTGAATGTCACCTTGAGCAATGGCTCGGTGATCACCATCAAGGCTGGCGAGTCAACCGGCACCGTTGTGGTCGATACTCCGGCTAACGACGTCTACAACAACGGCTCTACCGTCAGCACCACCATTACCGGTGCAACCGGCGGCAACTTCGAAAACCTGGTACCGAGCACCACGCCTGCGGTCACCACCATTACCGATTCGGTCGACACCACCACCGTTACCCTCACAGCCAACAGCAACGTGACCGAAGGCGGCCAGATCACCTACACCGCCACCCTGACCAACCCGGCTCAGACCCCGGTGAATGTCACCTTGAGCAATGGCTCGGTGATCACCATCAAGGCTGGCGAGTCAACCGGCACCGTTGTGGTCGATACTGCGGCTAACGACGTCTATAACAACGGTTCGACCGTCAGCACCACCATTACCGGTGCAACCGGCGGCAACTTCGAAAACCTGGTACCGAGCACTACGCCTGCGGTCACCACCATTACTGATTCGATCGATGCCACCACCGTCACCCTGACCGCAAGCTCGACCGTGACCGAAGGTGGCCAGATCACCTACACCGCCACCTTGACCAACCCGGCGCAAACCCCGGTAAACGTTACCTTGAGCAATGGCTCGGTAATCACCATCAAGGCTGGCGAGTCTGTCGGCAGCGTGGTCGTGGACACCGCGCCCAATGATGTCTACGTCAACGGCAGCACGGTCAGCACCACCATTACCAGCGCGACTGGCGGCAACTTTGAAAGCCTGGTGCCGAGCACAACTGCGGCAGTCACCACGATCACCGATTCGATCGACACAACTACCGTTACGCTGACTGCGCCGACCGAGGCGAATGAGGGCGGGCAGATTACGTACACCGCTACGCTTTCCAACAAGGCGGGCACTGACGTTACGTTGAAGTTGGATAACGGCTCGTCGATCACCATCAAGGCTGGGGACACTGTCGGCACTGTGACCGTCCCGGCGCCGACTGATGACGTGTTCATCGACAAGAGCACGCAGACCGTTCAAATCACCGAGACCACGGGTGGCAACTTCGAGAAATTGGAAGTTGCGGGTAACGGCGCCACTACCACAATCAACGACACCATCGACAAGGTGGACGTAGTTCTGACCGCCACCACCACCGTCGGCGAAGGCGGCAACATCGTCTACACCGCCAGCCTTGTGGATAAGAACGGCGCGCCGGTGACTAACATCACTAATCCGTTGACTGTCACTCTGGATAACGGTCAGACCATCACCATTGGTGTGAATCAATCCAGCGGTACTGTTACTACCGTAGCGCCGGATGATGTCTACAAAGGCGATCAGACCGTTACCACCGCCATCAGCGGCGTTACGGGCGGCGAGCACTTTGAAAATCTGATTCCAGGTACCGATAAAGTCACCACGACTGTCACTGACACTCCGGGCACCGATAACACCACCACTGTGACGCTGACTGCACCGTCTGAAGCGAATGAAGGTGGTCAAATTACGTACACCGCTACGCTTTCGAATAAAGCGGGCACTGACGTCACCTTGAAGTTGGATAACGGCTCGTCGATCACTATCAAGGCCGGCGATACCGTCGGCACCGTGACCGTGCCTGCGCCGACCGATGATGTGTTTATCGATAAGAGCACTCAG
>NZ_JPRX01000001.1:3141553-3143951 GCF_000737955.1 Pseudomonas sp. BRG-100
CACGCTGACTGCACCGTCTGAAGCGAATGAAGGTGGTCAAATTACGTACACCGCTACGCTTTCGAATAAAGCGGGCACTGACGTCACCTTGAAGTTGGATAACGGCTCGTCGATCACTATCAAGGCCGGCGACACTGTCGGCACTGTGACCGTCCCTGCACCTACCGATGATGTGTTTATCGATAAGAGCACCCAGACGGCCCAGATCACTGACGCTTCTGGCGGCAACTTCGAGAAGTTGGAAGTCGCGGGCAACGGCGCCACCACCACGATCAACGACACCATCGACAAAGTCGATGTAGTACTGACCGCCACTACCACCGTCGGCGAAGGCGGCAATATCGTCTACACCGCCAGCCTTGTGGATAAAAACGGCGCGCCGGTGACTAACATCACCAATCCGTTGACTGTCACCCTGGATAACGGTCAGACCATCACCATCGGCGTGAATCAGTCGAGCGGCACTGTTTCGGTTCTTGCTCCTGATGACGTGTACAAAGGCGATCAAACCGTCACTACTGCTATCAGCGGCGTGACCGGCGGCGAGCACTTTGAAAATCTGATTCCAGGTACCGATAAAGTCACCACGACTGTAACTGACACTCCGGGGACCGATAACACCACGACCGTGACGTTGACTGCGCCGAGTGCGGTGAACGAAGGTGGCCAGATCACCTATACCGCAACCTTGAGCAACAAGGCCGGTACCGACGTCACGTTGAAACTCGACAACGGTTCAAGCATTACCATCAAAGCGGGCGACACCGTCGGCACCGTGACCGTGCCTGCACCTACCGATGATGTGTTTATCGATAAGAGCACGCAGACCGTTCAAATCACCGAAACCACGGGTGGCAACTTCGAAAAACTGGAAGTTGCGGGCAACGGCGCAACCACCACGATCAACGACACCATCGACAAGGTGGACGTAGTTCTGACCGCCACCACCACCGTCGGCGAAGGCGGCAACATCGTTTACACCGCCAGCCTTGTGGATAAGAACGGTGCGCCGGTGACTAACATCACCAATCCGCTGACTGTCACTTTGGATAATGGCGAAACCATCACCATCGGCGTGAATCAGTCGAGCGGCACTGTTTCGATCTTGGCACCGGATGATGTCTACAAAGGCGATCAGACCGTCACTACCGCCATCCAAGGCGTGACCGGTGGCGAGCATTTCGAGAACCTGGTCCCGGGCACTACGGCGGTGAACACCACCGTTACGGATACCCCTGGCACCGATAACACCACTACCGTGACGCTGACCGCGCCTAACGCCGTTAACGAAGGTGGTCAAATTACGTACACCGCCACGCTTTCCAACAAAGCGGGCACTGACGTCACGTTGAAGCTGGATAACGGTTCGTCGATCACCATTAAAGCGGGCGACACCGTCGGCACTGTGACCGTGCCTGCGCCTACCGATGATGTGTTCATCGACAAAAGCACGCAGACCGTTCAAATCACCGAAGCCACAGGCGGCAACTTCGAGAAGTTGGAAGTCGCGGGCAACGGCGCCACCACCACGATCAACGACACCATCGACAAGGTGGACGTAGTTCTGACTGCCACCACCTCCGTAGGTGAAGGCGGCAATATCGTTTACACCGCCAGTCTTGTGGATAAGAACGGCGCACCGGTGACCAACATCACCAACCCGCTGACCGTGACTCTGGATAACGGCCAAACCATCACCATTGGCGTGAATGAATCCAGCGCTAGCGTGTCGGTTCTTGCACCGGATGATGTGTACAAAGGCGACCAGACCGTCACTACCGCCATTCAAGGTGTGACTGGCGGCGAGCACTTCGAGAATTTGGTTCCAGGGACCGATAAAGTCACTACAACTGTGACTGACACACCGGGTACCGATAACACTACGACTGTCACGTTGACCGCGCCAAACGCAGTGAGCGAAGGTGGCCAGATCACCTACACCGCAACTTTGAGCAACAAGGCCGGCACCGACGTCACCTTGAAGTTGGATAACGGCTCGTCGATCACCATCAAAGCGGGCGACACGGTCGGCACCGTGACCGTCCCTGCACCTACCGATGACGTGTTCATCGACAAGAGCACGCAGACGGTCAAGATCACCGACGCTTCCGGCGGCAACTTCGAAAAACTGGAAGTTGCGGGCAACGGCGCAACCACCACGATCAACGACACCATCGACAAGGTCGATGTGGTCCTGACCGCTACCACCACCGTCGGTGAAGGCGGCAATATCGTTTACACCGCCAGCCTTGTGGATAAAAACGGCGCGCCGGTGACTAACATCACCAATCCGCTGACCGTCACGCTGGATAACGGCGAGACCATCACCATCGGAGTGAATCAGTCCAGCGGCACTGTTTCGATCTTGGCACCGGATGATGTCTACAAAGGCGATCAA
>NZ_JPRX01000001.1:3145743-3146280 GCF_000737955.1 Pseudomonas sp. BRG-100
ACCGTCACCACCGCTATCAAGGGTGTGACCGGTGGCGAGCATTTCGAGAACCTGGTCCCGGGCACTGCGGCGGTAAACACCACCGTCACCGATACTCCGGGTACCGATAACACCACGACTGTCACACTGACTGCACCAAGTGCTGTCAACGAAGGTGGTCAAATTACGTACACCGCCACGCTTTCCAACAAAGCGGGCACTGACGTCACTTTGAAGTTGGATAACGGCTCGTCGATCACTATCAAGGCCGGCGATACCGTCGGCACTGTGACCGTGCCTGCACCTACCGATGATGTGTTCATCGACAAGAGCACCCAGACGGTCCAGATCACTGACGCTTCTGGCGGCAATTTCGAGAAGTTGGAAGTTGCGGGCAATGGTGCGACCACCACGATCAATGACACCATCGATAAAGTCGATGTAGTACTGACCGCTACTACCACCGTCGGCGAAGGCGGCAACATCGTTTACACCGCCAGCCTTGTGGATAAAAACGGCGCACCGGTGACTAACATCACCAACCCGCTGACTGTCACT
>NZ_JPRX01000001.1:3147498-3167867 GCF_000737955.1 Pseudomonas sp. BRG-100
TTGGATAACGGCCAGAGCATCACTATTGGTGTGAACCAAAGCAGCGGTTCTATCTCGGTTTTGGCACCGGATGACGTGTATAAGGGCGACCAGATCGTCACTACCGCCATTACTGGTGTCACTGGCGGTGAGCACTTCGAGAACCTGGTGCCGGGCACTACGGCGGTGAACACCACTGTCACCGATACACCGGGTACCGACAACACCACGACTGTTACGCTGACCGCGCCTAGCGCCGTTAACGAAGGCGGCCAGATCACGTACACCGCTACGCTTTCCAATAAAGCGGGTACTGACGTCACTTTGAAGTTGGATAACGGCTCGTCGATCACCATCAAGGCTGGTGACACTGTCGGCACTGTGACCGTCCCTGCGCCTACCGATGACGTGTTCATCGACAAGAGCACGCAAACCGTTCAAATCACCGAGACCACGGGTGGCAATTTCGAGAAGTTGGAAGTTGCGGGCAATGGTGCGACCACCACGATCAATGACACCATCGATAAAGTCGATGTAGTACTGACCGCTACTACCACCGTCGGCGAAGGCGGCAACATCGTTTACACCGCCAGCCTTGTGGATAAAAACGGCGCACCGGTGACTAACATCACCAACCCGCTGACTGTCACTCTGGACAACGGTGAGACCATCACCATCGGCGTGAATCAGTCGAGCGGCACTGTTTCGGTCTTGGCACCGGATGACGTCTACAAAGGCGATCAGACCGTCACCACCGCTATCAAGGGTGTGACCGGCGGCGAGCACTTTGAAAATCTGGTTCCAGGTACTACGTCAGTAAACACCACCGTTACGGACACACCGGGTACCGACAACACCACTACCGTGACGCTGACAGCTCCGTCCGAAGCGAACGAAGGTGGTCAAATTACGTACACCGCTACGCTTTCGAATAAAGCGGGCACTGACGTCACCTTGAAGTTGGATAACGGTTCGTCGATCACCATCAAAGCGGGCGACACCGTCGGCACTGTGACCGTGCCTGCGCCTACCGATGATGTGTTCATCGACAAAAGCACGCAGACCGTTCAAATCACCGAAGCCACAGGCGGCAACTTCGAGAAATTGGAAGTTGCAGGCAACGGCGCCACCACCACGATCAACGACACCATCGATAAAGTCGATGTGATACTGACCGCCACCACCACCGTCGGCGAAGGCGGCAACATCGTTTACACCGCCAGCCTTGTGGATAAAAACGGCGCGCCGGTGACTAACATCACCAATCCGTTGACTGTCACCCTGGATAACGGCCAAACCATCACCATCGGAGTGAATCAGTCCAGCGGCACTGTTTCGATCTTGGCACCGGATGATGTCTACAAAGGCGATCAAACCGTCACCACCGCCATTACTGGTGTCACTGGCGGTGAGCACTTCGAGAACTTGGTACCGGGCACTACGGCAGTGAACACCACCGTTACCGACACCCCGGGCACCGACAACACAACGACTGTCACGCTGACTGCCCCAAGTGTCGTTAATGAAGGTGGCCAGATCACCTACACCGCGACCTTGAGTAATAAGGCCGGTACCGATGTCACGCTGAAGTTGGATAACGGCTCGTCGATCATCATCAAGGCTGGCGAAACTGTCGGCACTGTGACTGTCCCTGCGCCTACCGATGACGTGTTCATCGATAAGAGCACCCAGACCGTCAAGATCACCGAGACCACTGGCGGCAACTTCGAGAAGTTGGAAGTCGCAGGCAACGGCGCAACCACCACCATCAACGACACCATCGACAAGGTGGACGTAGTTCTGACCGCCACCACCACCGTCGGTGAAGGCGGCAATATCGTTTACACCGCCAGCCTTGTGGATAAAAACGGTGCGCCGGTGACCAACATCACCAACCCGCTGACCGTAACTTTGGACAATGGCAAGACCATCACCATTGGTGTGAATGAAACCAGCGGCACTGTCTCGGTCTTGGCACCGGATGATGTCTACAAAGGCGACCAGACCGTCACCACCGCTATCAAGGGTGTGACCGGTGGCGAGCACTTTGAAAATCTGGTTCCAGGTACTACGTCAGTAAACACCACCGTTACGGACACTCCGGGTACCGATAACACAACGACTGTCACACTGACTGCGCCAAGTGTCGTTAATGAAGGTGGCCAGATCACCTACACCGCGACCTTGAGCAATAAGGCCGGTACCGACGTCACGCTGAAACTCGACAACGGCTCAAGCATCACTATCAAAGCCGGCGACACCGTCGGCACTGTGACCGTCCCGGCACCGACCGATGACGTGTTTATCGATAAGAGCACGCAGACGGTCAAGATCACCGACGCTTCCGGCGGCAACTTCGAAAAACTGGAAGTTGCAGGCAACGGTGCGACCACCACCATCAACGACACCATCGATAAGGTCGATGTTGTACTGACCGCCACGACTACCGTGGGCGAAGGCGGCAATATCGTCTACACCGCCAGCCTGGTGGATAAAAACGGCGCCCCGGTGACCAACATCACCAACCCGCTGACCGTCACTTTGGACAATGGCGAAACCATCACCATCGGTGTGAATCAGTCGGGCGGTAGCGTTTCGGTTATTGCTCCTGATGACGTGTACAAGGGCGATCAAACCGTCACCACCGCCATCAAAGGCGTGACTGGCGGCGAGCACTTTGAAAATCTGGTGCCGGTTACTACCGCGGTGAACACCACCGTGACGGACACACCGGGTACCGACAACACGACTACTGTCACCCTGACAGCGCCTAGTGCCGTTAACGAAGGTGGCCAAATCACCTATACCGCAACTTTGAGCAACAAGGCCGGTACCGACGTCACGTTGAAACTCGACAACGGCTCGTCGATCACCATCAAAGCGGGCGACACCGTCGGCACTGTGACCGTGCCTGCGCCTACCGATGACGTGTTCATCGACAAGAGCACGCAGACCGTTCAAATCACCGAGACCACGGGTGGCAACTTCGAGAAGTTGGAAGTTGCGGGCAACGGCGCCACCACTACGATCAACGACACCATCGACAAAGTCGATGTGGTTCTGACGGCCACCACCACCGTTGGCGAAGGCGGCAATATCGTCTACACCGCCAGCCTTGTGGATAAGAACGGCGCGCCGGTGACTAACATCACCAATCCGCTGACTGTCACCCTGGATAACGGCAAAACCATCACCATCGGTGTAAACCAATCGAGCGGTAGCGTTTCGGTTATTGCTCCTGATGATGTGTACAAAGGCGATCAGACCGTCACCACCGCTATCAAGGGTGTGACCGGTGGCGAGCATTTCGAGAACCTGGTACCGGGCACTACTGCAGTGAACACCACCGTTACCGACACCCCGGGCACCGACAACACAACGACTGTCACGCTGACTGCCCCAAGTGTCGTTAATGAAGGTGGCCAGATCACCTACACCGCGACCTTGAGTAATAAGGCCGGTACCGACGTCACACTGAAGTTGGATAACGGCTCGTCGATCATCATCAAGGCCGGCGAAACCGTCGGCACCGTGACTGTGCCTGCTCCTACCGATGACGTGTTCATCGATAAGAGCACCCAGACCGTCAAGATCACCGAGACCACCGGCGGCAACTTCGAAAAACTCGAAGTCGCAGGCAACGGCGCAACCACCACCATCAACGACACCATCGACAAAGTTGATGTGGTCCTGTCCGCCACCACCACTGTTGGAGAAGGCGGCAATATCGTCTACACCGCCAGCCTCGTGGATAAAAACGGCGCGCCGGTGACCAACATCACCAGTCCGCTCACCGTTACCCTCGATAACGGCAAGACCATCACCATCGGCGTGAATCAGTCGAGCGGCTCCATTACCACCATCGCGCCTAACGATGTCTACAAAGGCGACCAGACCGTCACAACCGCGATCAAAGGCGTGACCGGCGGCGAGCATTTCGAAAACCTGGTCCCTGGCACTACCGCAGTAAATACCACCGTCACCGACACGCCGGGCACCACCGACCTGACCACCGTCACCCTGACCGCCCCGACGGCTGTCAACGAAGGCGGCCAGATCACTTACACCGCTACCTTGAACAACAAGGCCGGCAGCGACATGGTGGTCCAGCTCGATAACGGTTCGAGCATCACCATCAAGCAAGGCGCGACCGTGGGCACGGTGACCGTCCCTGCGCCGACTGATGATGTGTTCATCGACAAGAGCACCCAGACCGTCAACATCACCGGCACTACCGGCGGCAACTTCGAAGGTGTGAGCATCACGCCGGGCGGCGCCACGACTACCATCAACGACACCATCGACGACGTGACTGTGGTGCTCAAAGCCACTGGTTCTGTCAGCGAAGGCGGGCAGATCGTGTACACCGCGTCCCTGGTCGACAAGAACGGCGTGGCGGTGAACAACGTTGGCTCAGACCTGGTCGTCAAGCTGGATAACGGCTCGACCATTACCATCGGTAATGGCAAGTCCACCAGCTTCACCACCGCCACCGCACCTAACGATGCGTATGTCGGCGCCAATGACGTCACCACCAAAATCACGGGTGTGGTCAGCGGTGGCGACAAGTACGAACACTTGATCGTCGACGGCAGCACCGTGGTCACCAAAGTGACCGATGTGGTCAGCAACACCACCATCAGCATTACCGGCGATGCGTCGGTGACTGAAGGCGGTACGGCGCACTACACGCTGTCCCTGAGCAACCCGCCGCAAACCGACGTGACCGTGACGCTCAAGTACAGCGGCACCGCTACCGACGGTTCAGACTTCAATGGCGTGTACACCGTGAAGATCCCGGCCGGTGCCACCAGCGTACCGTTTGATATCCGCACGCTCGACGACAAGATCACCGAGCCGACGGAAAATATCGTCATCACCATCGACAAGACCACTGGCGGCAACTTCGAAAACCTGGTGGTCGGCAATGGCAGTGTTACCACCAACATCATCGACAATGATGCGCCGCCGGTCATCGACCTGGATGCCAACAACTCCAGCGGCGCCAGCGGTGCGGACTTCAAGACCACCTTCACCGAAGGCGGCACCGGTGTGTCAATTGCTGACACTGACATCAAGATCACCGACCCGGACAGCACCCAACTGACCGGCGCCACCGTGGTATTGACCAACAGCCAGCCAGGCGACTCGCTGAACTTCAGCGGCGTGACAGGCATCAACGTGACCCCGACCACCGACCCTGTGACCGGTAAAATCACCTTGACCCTGACCGGCACGGCGTCGCTGGCCGACTACATGCAGCAGATCAAGAACATCACGTTCACCAACAACAGCCACGACCCAAGCACCACGCCACGCACCATTACCGTGAGCGTGACCGATGGCGGCAACTACTCCAACGTTGCCACCACCACCGTCAACGTGGTGGCGGTCAATGATGCGCCGGTGGCGACTGGCGGTGCCGTAACCGGCACCGAAGACACCGCGCTGGCCCTGACCTGGGCCAACTTCGGCGTGACCGATGTGGACTCGCCGCAAGCCAGCCTGGGGGTGAAAATCACCGAGCTGCCAGTCGCCGGAAAATTGCAGTTCCTGGCAGCGGATGGCAGCACCTGGACCAACGTGGCCAACGGCCAGACCTTCACCAAGGCCCAGATTGACGGTGGCCAGTTGCGCTTTATGCCTAACGCCAACGAATCCGGCGCCGATGGTTACGGCGGCACCGGTGTGGGCAACAAGCAAGCGGACTACGCCCAATTCAAGTTCCAGCCAACCGATGGCAAGGACCTGGGCACCAGCGCCACGGTGAAAGTCGATATCACGCCGGTAGCCGACGCGCCGACCCTGAGCGTGGCAGACAACAACGTTGCCTCCACCGGCCTGGTCAAACAGGGCTGGAACAGCATTGCCGGCCTCGGCAACAACGGCAACGGCGCTGCACCGGACGTGCTGAAAAAAGCCATCGATAACGCGGGCACGCCGAACAACACCTCTGTCGTGACCAATGTCGAGTCCGTCGACAACGTCAACGCCGGCTCCGGTTCGAAGATCTCCGGCCTGATCTATATGGAAGCAGGCAAGAGCTACACCTTCAGCGGCATCGCCGATGACAGTGTTGTAGTCAACGTTGGCGGTAAAGACGTTGCCAGCGGAACATGGGGCAACAACAGCGGCAGGTTCAGCGGCTCGTTCACACCAACGGCCAGCGGGTACTACAGCCTTGAGATCTACCAAGCCAACCAAGCCGGGCCTGGCAGCTTTGACGTCAACCTGTCGATCAACGGCGGGGCGGTGCAAAACCTGAGCACCAGCACCGTGCCGTTGTACACCGGCCTTACCGACCTGACCAACGCCGGCGTCACCGTGTCCGACCTGCATGGCAGCAACGGTGACGGTTACTATGTGGGCTACAAGCTCAACGAAGGCCAGGAAAACGGGACGGTCAAACTGTCCAAGGTCACCACCGCGCTGACCGATACCGACGGCTCGGAAACCTTGAGCGTGAAGGTCAGTGGCATTCCGGCAGGTTCGGTACTCACCGATGCGTCGGGCCACACCTTTACCGCGAGCAAGACCGTGGGCGAAGTCAACGTCACCGGCTGGGACCTGAACACGCTGAGCATCAAGCCGCCGACCTACTACAGCGGCCAGTTCAACCTGACGGTCACCTCGACCTCCACCGAAAGCATTGGTGGTTCGGCGACTACCACCGCGCAATTGCCAGTCACGGTGCACCCGGCAACCTACAACCCGGTAACCGGCACTTCGGGCAGCGACACCATCAATGGCAGCGATGGCAACGACATCGTCGTGGCCGACGTCGCCGGCCTGAACGTGGTGCAGGGCAAGAACTACAACATCGCGTTCATGATCGATACGTCGGGCAGTATGGGCGCGAGCTCGATAGCAGCGGCGAAAGCCTCGCTGACCACCACGTTCAACTCGCTGAAAAGCAGTATCGGCTCCAGTACCTCTGGCACCGTGAACATCTTCCTGGCGGACTTCAGTGACCAGGTCAATCGCACGGTGACAGTCAACCTGAAAGACCCAGGTGCGTTGGATTCGCTGCAGAAAGTCCTGGATTCCATGGTATCTACCGGCGGGACCAACTACGAAGACGTGTTCAAGGCCGCTTCCAACTTCTTCAAAAGTGCCCAGGCGACTGGCAACACAGACGCAATCAACACAACGTACTTCATCACCGATGGTCAGCCGACGTTTTACCAGGCGGCCGAGCAGACTAACCCGTACTTGTACGGCAACGTCAGGCTTGATGATGTCGTCACCATGAACAACTACACCATAGGTACAGCCACCCGGATCAACATCGACTCGAGTCACTTAATTGATATCGACTCTGGCGGTAAGGTGACCCTGTGGACCAACAACTGGTGGGGCTGGACGCAGTCCAACCCGGGAACAATCCATGCCCAAGGGGATGGCACCTATGAAATATCGGTACAAGGCGGCCTCGGGTACGATACCGACTACTCCACCACCCTCAACTCCAACAGCGCGTTCGCACTGCTCAAAGGCCTGTCCACAGGTGGCGTAGAAGCCATCGGCCTCAACAGCGGGGTCAGCTTGAACCAACTGGCTCCGTACGACAGCGATGGCAAGCCGCAAGCCAACATCGATCCGAAGGACCTGGCCAACGCGATCCTCGGCCACACCGAGGCGACGTTGCCTGGCGCAGACACTGTCATCGGGGGCGATGGCAACGACATCCTCTTCGGCGACCTGGTGAGCTTCAGCGGGATCAACGGTGAGGGCTACAACGCACTGCAGGCATTTGTGGCGCAGAAGACCGGCGTGACCGTCTCTTCGGTAACCGCCTCTAACGTTCACCAGTACGTTACCGAGCATTACGTGGACTTCGACGTCTCCGGCGCCAAGGACGCCAACGACACGCTGCTGGGCGGCGCTGGCGATGACATCCTGTTCGGCCAGGGCGGCAATGACCTGCTGGACGGCGGCAAAGGCAATGACATCCTGTTGGGCGGCACCGGCAACGACACGCTGATCGGCGGCCAGGGCAACGACATCTTGATTGGTGGTTCAGGTGCCGACACCTTTGTGTGGAAGGCGGGTGACATCGGCAACGATGTGATCAAGGACTTCAAGGCCTCGGAAGGCGACCGCATTGATCTGCGTGATTTGTTGAAAGGTGAGACTGACAGCACCATCGACAACTACCTGAAGATCACCACGGTAGATGGCGTATCGACCCTGCAAGTCAGCAGCGAAGGCAAGCTCAACGCTGCCGGTGGCCTGGCCAATGCCGATGTGACCATCAAGCTGGAAGGCAATGATTGGTCCCATGTCAGCATCAACTCGCTGATCACTGGCGCCGACCCTACCATCAAGATCGACCATAGCTAAGATGCAATGGATCGGCCGCCTTCCCAGGCGGCCGATTTTTTTGCCTTATGGGCCGCTGGCCCTGGCGGACGGTGCGTCGCATACTCACGCCCATACACGCAGCGTTGACCTATGCTGTTGAACGCATGTGGCTCATATTCGAGGGGTTCTTATGTTTTACGTGCAACGTGATGCACTGGGCGCGCTGATTCGCGTAGAGGCGGCCGCCTTTACCGAGTCCACCGAAACCCTGCCGGCCGATCACCATGAGATCCAGGCCTGGTACGCCAACGAAGTGGTGGAAACCAGCCTGGCCCAACTCAAGCAGAGCGACCTGGAGATGATCCGGGTGCTGGATGACTTGATCCAGGTGCTGACCCGCAAAGGCGTCATCAGCGTGACCGACCTGCCGCCGGCAGCCCAGGCCAAGTTGATGGACCGTAACCACGCGCGGGAAGCCTTGGGTGGGTTGAGCCAGTTGATTGATGATGACGAGAAAGGGCTGATCTGAGCCCTGACGCCGAACCTTTATTCAAATGTGGGAGGGGGCAAGCTCCTCCCACATTTGAATGTCCTGATGTCAGTGTGATTTCCAGGGCGCAGGCTCGCCAAACAGCTGGCCCTGCACACCAAAAATCCCCATCTCGCGAATGACCTTCAGCTCGCCCTCGGTCTCCACACGTTCGGCAATCAACGGCAGATCGATGCTGTGGGCTGCGCGCTGGATGGCTTCGATAAACAGACGCTTGTCACTTTCCTGGTCGATGTCGCGAATGTAGCTGCCATCGATCTTCAGGTAGGCCAGGCCCAGGCGTGCCAGGTTGCCGATCATGCTGAACCGCCCACCAAAACGCTGCAGGCTGAGGGAAAAACCCAGCTCGCGCAGGCGGTGGGTCATCTGTTCCAGCACCGGCTGCTCGGGGAGTTGCTCTTCACCAATCTCCAGGGTGAGGCGTGAGCCCAGGTTGCTGTGCTGGCGCAGCAGGTCATAAATCCGATTCAGGGCCTGGGTATCCTGGAACGTTGCGGCCGAGAGGTTCAGCGCCAGGTTATGGTTGTGGCTGGCCATCTGCTTGAGGACTTGTTCCAGCATCAAACGGTCCAGGCGGGCCGACCAGCCGAAGCGCTCGAGCCACGGCAGAAAGCGCCCGGCCGGTATCGTGTGGCCTTCCTCGTCCTGCAGGCGCGACAGTACTTTGTAATGCAAGACCAATTGTGGGTCCTGGCTGGCGACGACCGGCTGGAAGTACAGCTGGAAGCGCTGCTGGGTCAGGGCCCGGTCCAACAACGTGTGCCAGGCATGGTGATCGTCACCGACGCTGGCGGCGGCGCTGCTGTCCAGGCACACCCAACTTGTGTCGCCCTGCGCTTCGGCCTGGGCCAGCGCCTGATCGGCGAGGGTCAGCAGTGCTTGGGGTGCATCGCCATGGCTGAACGGCGCCAGGCCGATATAGGCCACCGGCATCACATCGCTGGCGCCGGTCGCCTGCAAGCTGAGCAAGGTGCTCTCCAGGTTCTGCGCCAATTGCAGCGCTTCTTCACGCATCAATCCCGGTGCCAGCACAGCGAACTCGCCGCCGCGGATACGGGTAACGAGGTTATGGGTTTCCGGGTACGGCTCGCACTGACGCAGCAGTTGTTGGCCGACCGCTTGCAGCAATTGGTCGGTGCGCTGGCCGCCCAGGCGTTGGTTGAGGCCGGCAAGGTCCTTGACCCGCAGCAGCAGCAAGTAACCGGAGTTGGTGTCTTCCGGGTTACTGACACGGGCGTTGAGCTGCATTTCGAAATAACGCCGGTTAGCGAGGCCGGTGAGGTTGTCCTGATAGGACTCGGTGCGCAGTTTTTCGCTGCGTTCGGCCTGTTCCTGGAACAACGCCTTGAGCTTTTCCACCATCTGGTTCATGGCTTGCACCACTCGCCGCAGTTCCGGCGTGCGAGGCAGGTCGGGCAGACTGAGGAATTCTCGGCGGGCAATCGCGTGGGACTGTTTGACCATGTAGTCCAACGGCTTCAATTGCCGGCGCAGCAACAGCCCACCGAGCACCACACTGACCGCACCGCACAGCAGTAGCCAGCCCAGGCTGCCCAAGGCGCTTTGCCAGAGCTTGGCCAGGGCGAACATTGGATGGCTGACCACTTCGACTCGCGCCGCCTGCTCCCAGCCACGGCTAACCAGCGCATCACCACCTGCCGGCTCCAGGCCGATCAACTTTACGAACCAGTTGGGCACGCCGTTGTTATCAGGAATGCCGCTGCGCTCGACGATGGTTTTATCCGTCGCCAAGTCCACCACACGGATGCTGGCGTAGTAGCCGCTGTCGAAGATCGAGCTGACCAGCAGCTCCACCATGGCCGGGTCGTCGATATTGGGGGTCAACGACAGCGCCAATGCCGTCGCGGCATCCTGGGCATGGGAACGCAGCTGGTTGACGTATTGGGTGCGCGAGCTTTCCAGGCTAACCATGAAACTGCCGCTGAAGGCGACCACCAGGAACAGACAGATTGCGATCAATAGTTGTTTGAACAGAGACATCCGATCAGTTACTCCTAGTTGGCAGGCTCGGCTGGGAAGCCTTCCGCACGCATTTTTCTCAACACATCCTGCCAGCGCGACAAGCGTTTGGTATCACCGACTTTCTTGTTGCCCTTGGCGCCGGGCAAGTACAAGCCCTCGGCGTTGAATGAATACACCGGGACCAAATCGGTGCGGCGGGTAGCCGGCAGGATTTCGTCCATCAGGCTGTCGAGCACCAGCGGGATTGCGTCAGGCGTCGAATAATAGGTCAGAACCATGTGCGCGCGATTCTGCCGTAAAGCCTTGACGTAGGTAATGCGTAATTTGTCGCTGGACACACCCAGATGACGCAAACTGAAATACTTTGCGATCGCGTAGTCTTCACAGTCACCGGCCCCCTTCCAAAGGGCCTCGACGGGCGTCTCCCAATAATCGACAGCGTGCCAGAGGTCGATGTCTTCCACGTAGGTCATTTGCTTGTTGAAGAACAAATTCACGACCTTGAGCTGCTCCGGCTCGCTGACCTGTTTTTGGCTCGCCAATAGCCGCTGCCAGGCGTCGATACGCTGCTGCCCTTCGCCGAGCGGCCCGTACACGGCGGTAGCCTTGCGGCTGATCTGAGAGAAATCCCAATCGGCACGCAGCCCGCCAAGCATCAAGCCGGCCAACAGAATTGCTGATAACAGCCAGCAAAGAACTCGATAGGGAATAAAACTTACCGCCAAGGCGCTCTGTCCATGAAAGAGACGGAATTTCGAGGAATGGTGAAGCCTGGCCTTACAAAAAACAATGGCACAGTGCAATCATTCATAGGAGGACCGAGTTTATAACCGCCCCTTGTGGGAGACACAAAGTATGCTGTGTAAGCCCTTACAAACGGAAACTTTGGCTGTTTGACAAGCGCTTGGGCCGTCTTTAGTGTGCATTGGATCCAATTGACCACACTGTTATTCAAGAAAGGAGGATAGCGTAACCGTGACGCAGAAGCCGAACCCTTTAAGCAGCATCAAAATAAGCGGGCCTATTCCCGCCCATCTTGCTCGCGCCGTCATTGAAGAAACGTTGCGCAACGCCATCCTCGATGGGCGATTACCCTGTGGCACCGCGATGCGCCAGCAGGAACTGGCGAGTCTGTTCGGCGTCAGCCGTATGCCCGTGCGCGAAGCCTTGCGCCAACTGGAGGCGCAATCCCTGCTGCATGTGGTGACCCACAAGGGGGCCGTGGTGGCGCCGTTGATCGAGGACAATTCGGCTGAGACCTATGCACTGCGCATGTTGCTCGAATCTGAAGCCCTGCGCTTGTCGATCCCGTTGCTCAGTGACGCCGATCTTGCCGAGGCTGAGGCCTGTATCAATGCGCTGGAATGTGAGAAAGACTACAGAGAGATTGGCCGCCTCAATCGCCTGTTTCACATGGTCTTGTACGGCAAGGCACCCAATCAGCGACTGCTCGATCTGGTGGAGCACGGGCTGAATGAAGAGGAACGCTTTCTGCGCTTCAATCTTGAAGCGATGGGATTGGGCGAAACGTCTCAGGAGGATCACCGTGAACTGTTGAGCCTGGTGGCGCAGAAGAAGATCGACGAGAGCATTCTGACGCTGCGTAATCACTTGATGCGGGGTATGGAAGTGATCGCTAACTACCTTAAGGGTCTCGAAAGCGCCGACAAAAAATTCGCGCAATAGGGCCTTCGTTATTCGCTGACCATTACACTATGCGGGGTAACTTTCCATCAGGAAAGTTACCATAATGACAGGCAGTAAAATTTACAAAACTACTAACACCGAAGAACTCTCCCACACTTCAACAACCCGTTACTCCTGCAACAGCTTGCGGACAAAACATCTAATACTTTTATAATCCTCCCCTAACGTTTAATCAGCTTATTATCTTCGCCCGACCAACCGCACCCCTTCATCCGCTGGGCACAACTCTATCAAGGTTGCGCTACCTGCGCGGCCTTGACTAAACGTTACATCTCCAACACAACTAAAAAAATTCCAACACTGCTTTTAGAGCACTCGCAACAACTTATAGGCGTCAACCATGCATCAACATTTTATCGAACAAAGAAAACAAAAACTTTTCGGCCATCCGTTATTTATAGAAATAACCTCACTCGCCAAGTTACGACACTTTATGGAGCACCATGTGTTCGCCGTTTGGGACTTCATGACTCTGACCAAGCGCCTGCAACAAGACCTGACGTGCACTCAGATCCCTTGGCTCCCTCCCGCAGACCCCCACGCTGCCCGCTTGATCAATGAAATTGTGCTGGGCGAGGAATCGGATGAGCATCCAACACGCGGCCATTGCAGTCATTTCGAGCTTTACCTGGACGCCATGACAGAGGTAGGCGCCAACACCGCCGCCATCACACGGCTCATTGATCTGCAGCATCAGGGCGTGGAGGTCAGCGCGGCTTTGCAGATGATCGATGCGCCCCGTGGCGTGGTGCAATTTGTCGACAGCACATTGCAAATCGCGCTCAGTGCGCCCACCCACTGTGTGGCGGCGGCCTTCCTGCATGGACGCGAGAGCGTCATTCCCTCGATGTTTGAAGGCTTGATGCACAGCAACGCGTTCATTGAGCGTGAAACGCCTACCTTCTTCCACTACCTCAACCGCCATATCGAAGTGGACAGCCACGACCATGGGCCAGCGGCAGAACAGTTGCTCCAGCGCTTGATCGGCACAGATCCGCTTCGCCAGAAACAAGCCGATAGCACCGCCCTTGGCGCCGTGGAGCGCCGTATTATGTTCTGGGACAGTGTACTGGCCTCGCTGCAAGAGGTTCGCCCATGAACGCCGTCAATTACCAATCCTTTGCCGATGATTGGGAGCGTCGCGCTACCATCCGAACGCGCCCCCGACGCGTACTGGAAAATGACGGCAAACTCATCTTTCCCCTGTGCCGCCAACCGCTGGTACTGAGTGCAACTTTCCTTGAACACTGCCCGCAGTGGCGCGACTTCGTGCTGACGCAAAGCTTCTATAAATTCGTCAATGATGTGGTGATCTTCGAAACCGAAATCGTCGACAAGACCGCTCGCAGCATCGCGAAAAACCGCTTCTCCCTGCCCTTCCCACTCGCTTGCCGCTACGACGCGATGACTGTCGTTGTGGACGAGGATTACCACGCGTTGGTCGCGCTGGATTTTCTTCAGCAAGCCGTGGAAATGACCGGGATCGAACCGCTCAATCTACCCGGGCAAATTGAATTGAGCTGCGCGCTACCGACAGCGCAGGCAAAGGTGCCGGCGCACTTGCACGATGCCGTTGAACTAATCGCCGTGGCTATTGCTGAAAACACCGTTACCCATGATGTGGCAGCTTTCTCAAAAGACGCCAGCGTCAAATCGTCTGTGCGCGGCCTGATGGCCGATCACCTGTTCGATGAGGGCCGTCATGCGCGGTTCTGGGCTCAGTTGGTGCGTATTTACTGGCAGTCGGCAACCCCGCAAGATCGCGACAGCATCGCTCAAGCGCTGCCTGTTTTCCTGGCGCGCTACCTGACCAACGATCTACAACAAGACTTCGACCTGCAACTGATCGAACACCTGGACATCAGCGCCGATACTCGTCTTGCGCTACGTCATGAAATCCATGCGCTGGATTTTCCCATCACCCACCAACATCCACTGGTGGCCAATATCATGGGGTTGCTGCGCCAAAGCGGTGTACTGCAAACGCCCAGCGTCGCCCAGGCACTGAGCGCCTACCTGCCGGTACCAGGGAGGTTGGCATGCGGCGTTTAAAGATCGCGTGGAGTACCTCCAGCAAAGCCCTGGACGAGCTCAAGAAAGTGCTGGAGCAATACGGGCATATCGCAGGAGCAGGGTCCGTCGACCTGATAATTGAAGATGGGGGGCAGCCACTGCCGCCATTGCCAACCGACGTGCCATGGATAAGCCTGCGCGTGGGTATCGGCCCGTTATCCGAGCACGGGCTGCCCTCGCTGCAGTTGCGCTGCTATGACCGCGAGCGCCGCCTGTTGGCTGTGCAGGGCGTCGCCGAGGAACCCAGCGGCAACGGCCAGCGATTACACCAGCAGGCAACGAACGCATTGGTGGAGTGGGCAGCTTGGTTGGTCTGTGGTTTTTCAAGGGATCCAGGTTATTTCTCTATAGCCGCTACCGCTAACGACTGGCCCGAACAGGGCCTGCAAGGGCTGGAAGCAGTGGCATTCATGCATCGGTTCAACCGCACGACAGACCCGGCTTTACTGCGGGCAGCCAAGGTGCCCATGATTGAAGCGCTGCAGGCCAGTCTTGAGACCTTCGCGAATCGAACAGCGTTGAATATCGCGGGGGACATGCTGACTTATCAGCAACTTCATCGCCATGCCATAGCGATCCAGCAACGCCTGCTTCCTTTGCTGGCAGGCGTGCAGGCACCACCGGTGATCGGTGTGTGCCTGGAAAAATCCACCGAGCTGTATGCAAGTATTCTTGCGGTATTGGGTTGCGGCTGTGTGTATTTGCCGTTGGCTCCGGATCATCCGGTGCAACGTCAGCACAGCATGTTGGAAAGCCTCCAGGCCTGTGTGCTGCTGGATAACGGTCAGCATCCTTTGCGAGATGGCTTCGCGTCCCTTGATGTCAGCAAAATCGCTGTGCACGACGTAGACGCGACACAACCGCTGATGCACCATCACCCCCTTGCCGACGAGCCTTGCATGGCCTTGTTCACGTCGGGGACCACCGGCCAGCCCAAGTGTGTACTCCTGAGCCACTACAATCTGGCGCATTTCAGCGCGTGGCTCACAACCTGTGTGGGGTTGGATCAACACAGTCGCGTCCTGCAGTTTTCGCCACTGGGCTTCGACTCGTCATTGATCGATATTTTCCCGGCCTTGATCGCCGGCGCTGAATTGATTGTCCCCAGCGCAGATCAACGTCACGACCCTCACCAACTGGTAGAGCTGATTCGCCAGCAACGCGTCAGTCATGGATTTCTGCCACCGGCGCTGCTCAGCATTCTGCCGCTGGATAAGCCACTGGGCCTTACTCACTTGCTTACCGGCGGCGATTTCTGCGAGCCCTATGTGATCGAACAACTGGCGGGGCAATGTCAGTTGCATAACCTTTATGGGCCCACCGAGACCACGGTGTTGGCAACACACCGGGTATTCCAACAAGGTGATAGCCATCGCAATATCGGCTACCCCATCGCCAACAGTCAGGTGTTAATCCTCGATGAAAACCTGCAACCGGTGGATGAACAGGTCACGGGCGATTTGTACATTGCCGGTCCAGGCGTCAGCCTCGGCTATTGGAATGCACCGCCGCAACCCGACAGTCCATTCGTTGCGCTGAGGCTGCCGAATGGACAGGTTCTCAAGGCTTACCGCAGCGGCGATTTGGCGAAATGGACGCAAGATGGCATCGAGCTCGGCGGGCGTCGGGATGATCAAGTCAAGATCCGTGGCTTTAGAGTCGAGCCTCAGGAGATTGAGCAATGCCTGCGCAACAGTCGATTGTTTCGCCAAGTGGCAGTGGTGATCGATCCGACGCACAGAGTCATAGGTTTTGCCGCCCAGCCCGAACCCGGCGCTACGCTGCAGAGCCTGAAGGAACATGCCCGGCAGTGGTTGCCTGTACATATGCAGCCGGCCGCCTGGAGCGAGTTGGCCTGTATGCCCGGTACGAGTAACGGCAAGGTCGATCGGAAGGCATTATTGGCCCTGCCAATATCCACGCTCGCCGGGGCGACTCGCAGCCCTGTACAAACACCTCTGCAGGAACAGTTGGTGGACTTATGGGCAGAGTTGTTGGCCTTATCCGCAGGCGAACTTTCGATCGATGACAGTTTCTTCAACCTCGGCGGCCATTCCATCCTGTTGTCGAGCCTATTGTTGCGCCTGCGTGAGCAGTTTGGCCGTAGCTTCTGTCTGAGCCCCTTTTTCGAGACACCGACCATCCGCACGTTGGCCGCACTGATGGACGGCGGGGCGCTGCCTGATACCCCTACCCACCGGATGGAAAAAGATGCAGCAAGAATGCTGGGGATCGAGGTGCTGCCTGATACCCACATGGGTGACCCACGCAAAGCGATCGTCACCGGGGCGAACAGTTTTGTCGGGGTACATATCGTCCAAGCGCTGCTGGCCGGCGGGGCGCTGGAAGTAGCGTGTCTGGTGCGGGAACTGCCCGGGCATTCAGCGGCGGCGCGATTCACCCAGGCACTGCGGGAATACCGCCTGGAACATTTGGACCTGAGCCGAGTGCGGGTGTATGCCGCTGACATGCGCGAACCCCGCCTGGGCTTGGCCGGCAATGTGTATGACTATCTTGCCCGTCATTATGGTGTGCTGGTGCATAACGCCGCACAGGTCAATCATGTACTGGACTATGCGTCACTCGCCAGGGACAACGTCGAGCCGGTGTTTGAGTGCCTGCGCCTCTGCGAAACCCACTGTAAGAAGGTACTTAATTTCATCTCGACGCTGTCGGCCTGCAGCAGCGTGGACGCCGATGGGCACGTCCTTGAATCGCCCGCCGGGCGCGCGCAGCCACTGTATGTGAAAAATGGCTACAACCTCTCGAAATGGGTAGCTGAGCGATTGTTGGGAAGGGCCGTCGAACAAGGGGCCTGGGTCAATATTCATCGGCCGGGAAATATTAGTTTCAACAGCCAGAACGGCGTCTGCCAACCGCAGAAGAACCGCCTGATGCTGATGCTCAAGGGGTCTATGCAATTGGGGCTGGTCCCCCGGTTGGAGGTGAACTTCGATCTGATGCCGGTGGATTTCCTGGCCGGCTTCATAGCCTTCCACAGCGCCCAATTTGCCTTTGGGCGAAACGTATTCAACCTGCACAACCCACAGCCCTTGAGCTGGGATAAGTACCTCGACGCATTCAGCCAGGTCGGGCACGCCTTCGACCGGGTAAGCGTTGAAGACTGGCAGCAGGCGCTGCGAACGGTTGGCCGTGATAACGCGTTGTTCGGTGTGCTGGGTTTCTACCTGGACGAACTGGACGAAGACATCGGCGATACGTCGATGATCCGTTACGACAATGCCCGATGGGGTCTGGAAAGAATGGGTATGGACTATCCGTCAAAGAGCCCGGCGCTGTTACGCAAAGGCTGTGATTACCTCAGGGCCATCAGCTTCCTCTGAACAGCTTCAGAAATTGCCGACGACACTACTGCGCCAATCAGCATTCGGAGCGAGAGGCCTCGCTCCGATGCAAACAGGATCAGATCTTGAAGCTATCAACCAATTGCTTCAATCGACTGGCCTGCTGGGACAGTGCATCGCAGTCTTTGAGCGTCTCGTTGAGGTTAGCCACACCCTGCTGGTTCAACAGGTTGATCTGGTTGATGTCGACGTTGAGGGTTTCAACGACAGCGGTCTGCTCTTCGGTGGCAGCTGCAACCGACTGGTTCATTCCATCAATCTCAACGATACGCTGCGTCACGCTGATCAGGCGCTCACCCGCCTGGTTGGCCACTTCAACGCTTTCTTCGCTGGAAGTCTGGCTGGCATTCATGGTGGTCACTGCTTCACGCGAGCCCACCTGCAACGAAGTGATCATCTTGTGGATCTCCTCTGCCGACTCTTGGGTACGGTGTGCCAGGTTGCGCACTTCATCTGCCACTACGGCGAACCCACGCCCGGCTTCGCCAGCACGGGCGGCTTCAATTGCCGCATTGAGGGCGAGCAAGTTGGTCTGCTGGGAAATGCCTTTGATCACATCCAGAATATGCCCGATGTTGTCGGTACTGGCGTTAAGGGTTTCGATCTGAGTGCAGGACAGACTGATCTTCTGCGACAGCTCCGACATCGCCAGGATGGTTTGCTCAACCACTTTGCGGCCATCGTCAGCCTGTTCGCTGGCACCGCTGGCGTGCTGCGAAGCATCTGCTGCATTGCGGGCGATTTCCTGGGTGGCAGCGCCCAGTTCGTTGATGGCCGCAGCTACGCTGTTGGTACGCGCACTCTGTTCGTCGGAACCGATGATCGAAGCATTGGACGATGCCATTACGCGCTGGGACAAATCATGCACCTGACGCGTTGCCGAAGACACCTCGGAAATCGAGGCGTGGATGCGTTCGACGAATTGATTGAATGCACTGCCGACTTCGCCGAATTCGTCTTTGCTGGTCACTGCAAGTCGTCGGGTCAAATCGCCTTCGCCTTGGGCGATGTCCTGCATGGCGACGCCCATGGTGGTCAGCGGACGCAGCAACACCTGAATCAACAGGCTCAAGAGCACCGCAATGGCCACAACGGCGATCAACATTGCAATCAAAGCCGAGGTACGGAACTTGCCCAGCGGGGCGTAGGCTTTTTCTTTATCAATGGATAGACCGATGTACCAGTCGGCGCCGGGCAAACCGCTGATAGGCGTGAACGAAAGAATACGATCCTGGCCATTGAGAACAACGTCCTGGTTAAACTTCTCGATACGTACGTTGGTGCCAGGGTAGATGTCCTTGAGATTTTTCATCACCTGGTCCTGGTCAGGACTCACGATGACCTGACCATCACCACTGACCAGAAACGCATGGCCAATGCCGCCGAAGTCAACCGAGTTGATGATCTTCACCAGGGTTTGCAGGCTAAGGTCACCCCCAACAACACCCAACAGTTCGCCGTTCTTTTTCACCGGCATGGCAATTGTCACGATCTGACCGCCTACAGCCGCCATATAAGGCGGGGTAAGCATTGTTTTGTCCGCTACCACCGCCTGCTTGTACCAAGGGCGCTGACGAGGGTCATAGTCCTCAGGCATCTTCGCGTCAGGGCGTTGTGTGAATACCCCATTGGTTTGGCCCACGTAGGTGAACTGGAAGTTGGAGGTAAACGCTGGCTGATCCACCAACCCAGGAAGATCGACGGCACTGCCTTGATGGGCAACGTTCTGCGCCAGGTTCTCGAGGACCAGGATGCGACCACTGAGCCAGTTCTGCACACTGCTGGCGGTAAGCTCGCCGGATTGCTGGATAGACGAGGCCAGGTTTTGCCTGATCGTGCTGCGTTGCAGGTAGTCGTTGTACAGGGTGAATAACGCGAAGGCTAAAACCACGACGCCTGACGCGGCCAACAGAATTTTATGACTGAACTTGAGATTCATTTCATCGACTTCTTTTTGCCAAAGGGGGGTGAGCGTGCCGAGTGGAACATTCCATGTAACGGGATAGGCGGACTCTGCGGTCGCTCTATTTCGGTGCACGCATGGCTCGTCAGGCTTTCGGCCAAACATCGGCAAAGCTTAGAAATTTGTGTGAAGCATCTTCTTTTTGCGTAGGAAACCGACAGGCGGTAGGTGAAGGCGGGAGGGTGTGACATAGAGCCTTAAACGACAAAACCCCTGTCTGCGTTAGCAGACAGGGGTTTCGGAATTCAATCTTGACGATGACCTACTCTCACATGGGGAAACCCCACACTACCATCGGCGATGCATCGTTTCACTGCTGAGTTCGGGATGGGATCAGGTGGTTCCAATGCTCTATGGTCGTCAAGAAATTCTGTGTACCAGACCGTTGCGTTGGCAACGTGCCGGTGAAATTCATGAGCTTCTACATAAACAAAACCCCTGTTTA
>NZ_JPRX01000001.1:3174156-3515637 GCF_000737955.1 Pseudomonas sp. BRG-100
GCGGCGAATTATAGGCTTCCAGAATCTGCCGTCAACTCTTAATTCTGCTTTTCTATCAATTAGTTAGAATTGATTAAAAAACCACCACCACTTATAGGAACGCCATGAGTGCCCTCTATATAGAAGGAATCATTCAGACGATGCCCGCCTCCTTCAACGCAGCCACATTAGCTGCCCCTAACCCCAAAATCCCCTGCAGCACCTGAAGCGTGTGCTCCCCCAGGAGAGGTGGTGCATTTCGATATTCCACTGGCGTCTTGGACAAGCGTATCGGGCTGGCAACCTGAGGCACCATCCCCGCCAGCGCATGGGGAAGCTCCATCGCCAGGCCGCGCGCCTGGACCTGAGGATCGGAGAAAACTTGCGCCAGATCATTGATCGGTCCACACGGCACGCCCACTCGCTCCAATTGCGACACCCACTCAGCCGTTGTCTTGAAGACAGTCGCCTGGCGGATCAACGGAATCAGCGCAGCACGGTTGGCCACTCGCGCCTGGTTAGTGGCGAAACGCGGGTCATCCCCCCATTGCGGCTGCCCAGCAACTTCAGCGAACTTGCGGAACTGGCCGTCATTACCCACCGTCAGGATGAAATCACCATCAGCCGTAGGAAAGTCCTGATACGGCACGATGTTCGGATGCGCATTGCCCAGGCGTTTTGGCGAGACTCCGGTGGTCAGGTAATTCATCGCCTGATTAGCCAGGCAAGCCACCTGCACATCCAGCAGCGCCATATCGATATGTTGCCCACCGCCATCATGATCGCGGTGAGCCAACGCTGCCAGGATCGCGACGGTCGAATAGAGTCCCGTGAGAATATCGGTCAATGCCACACCGACTTTCACCGGCCCTGCGCCCTCATCACCTTCAGGCCGGCCGGTCAGGCTCATCAACCCACCCAGCCCTTGAATCATGAAGTCGTAGCCGGCACGCGCGGCATAAGGCCCCGTCTGCCCAAAGCCCGTGATCGAGCAGTAGATCAACTCAGGATTTATCTCCTTGAGCGACTCGTAATCCAGCCCATAAGCCGCCAGACCACCCACTTTGAAGTTCTCGATCAGGATGTCTGACTTGGCCGCCAGATCACGCACCAGTTTCTGCCCTTCAGGCTTAGTGAAGTCGATGGTCACCGATTCTTTATTTCGGTTGGCGGACAGATAGTACGCCGCCTCACTGGTATTTTCGCCGTATGCGTCCTTGAGGAAGGGCGGCCCCCAGGCGCGCGTGTCATCACCGCTGCCTGGCCTTTCGACCTTGATCACCTCGGCCCCAAGGTCCGCAAGAATCTGCCCGGACCAAGGGCCCGCCAGTACACGCGATAAATCCAGTACCCGCAGGTGGGAAAGCGCGCCCATGTCCGTGCTCCTATTAATAGAACGCCTGAAGACCGGTCTGTGCGCGCCCAAGAATCAAGGCATGCACGTCGTGGGTTCCCTCATAGGTATTGACCACTTCGAGGTTGACCAGGTGGCGCGCCACCCCGAATTCGTCGGAGATGCCGTTGCCGCCCAACATATCGCGGGCCATGCGGGCGATGTCCAGGGACTTGCCACACGAGTTACGCTTCATGATCGATGTAATCTCGACCGCTGCGGTCCCCTCGTCTTTCATCCGCCCCAGACGCAGGCAACCTTGCAGAGCCAAGGTGATCTCGGTCTGCATATCGGCCAGCTTCTTCTGGATCAACTGCGTTGCAGCCAATGGCCGACCAAACTGCTGACGATCCAGGGTGTACTGGCGCGCGGTATGCCAGCAGAACTCAGCAGCCCCCAACGCCCCCCAGGAGATACCGTAGCGCGCCGAATTCAGGCAAGTAAAAGGCCCCTTCAAGCCACGCACATCCGGAAAAATGTTCTCGTCCGGCACAAACACGTTATCCATGACAATTTCGCCGGTAATGGACGCTCGCAAGCCGACCTTGCCGTGAATCGCCGGGGCGCTAAGGCCCTTCCAACCTTTTTCCAGGACGAAACCACGGATATCGCCTGCATCATCTTTGCCCCACACCACAAACACGTCGGCTATCGGGCTGTTGGTGATCCACATCTTCGCGCCGGTCAGGCTGTAGCCGCCATCTACCTTTCGCGCACGGGTAATCATCGCGCCCGGATCAGAACCATGGTTGGGTTCGGTGAGCCCGAAACAGCCAATCCATTCTCCGGACGCCAATTTCGGCAGGTATTTTTGTTTTTGCGCCTCGGTGCCGAACTCATTGATCGGCACCATGACCAGTGACGACTGAACACTCATCATCGAACGATAGCCGGAGTCGACACGCTCCACCTCACGCGCAATCAGCCCGTAGCTGACGTAGTTCAAGCCGCTGCCACCGTACTGCTCGGGAATCATCGCCCCCAGCAAACCGGTTTCTCCCATCTCACGGAAAATAGCGGGATCAGTCTTTTCATGACGGAAGGCTTCGAGCACGCGAGGGGCCAGCTTGTCCTGAGCAAACTGCTCGGCACTGTCACGCACCATGCGCTCCTCTTCGGTGAGCTGTTGATCCAGCAGCAGTGGATCGATCCAGTTGAAGCTTGCCTTGCCAGCCATGAATAAGTCCTCGCGGATAAAAACTGAAGTCGTGATTCAGACTAGGCCGGCCACGCGCAGAGGGCAAACGAGGTTTCTGCATAGGGTTGTGCTAATTTCTCACTCCGTAATACTCGAAAAGCCCATAAATGCGCCTTATCTGTGAGGGCAACGTACATGCGCAGAAAAATCCCTAGCACCACCGCGCTTATCAGCTTCGAAGCGGCAGCCCGTCACGAAAGCTTCACCAAGGCGGCACAGGAGCTTTCCATCACCCAAGGCGCCATCTGTCGACAGATCGCCAGCCTTGAGGAGTTTTTAAGTGTCGAACTGTTTCGCCGCTCGCGTCGCGGGGTGAAGCTGACAGAGGCAGGGCTCTCTTACAGCCGCAGAGTTGCTACACAGCTGGACGCCGTAGAGCGCGACACCCTCTCGGTCATGGGTCAGCAGGGCACCAACGCCATCGAGTTGGCGGTGGTACCGACCTTCGGCACGCAATGGCTGATTCCACGCCTCAAGGACTTTCAGGACCGGCACCCGGAGGTGACCGTGAATCTGACCAATCGGACACGCCCGTTCCTGTTCGCCGACACCGCGTTCGACGCCGCGATCTACTTCGGCGATGCCGATTGGTCCGGCACAGAGTCACACCGGCTGATGGGAGAAAACCCTGTCCCGGTGTGCAGTCCACACTTACTTGGAGGCCGCGCGCACTTAACTCCTCAAGAGATCGCCGAATTACCGCTGCTACAGCAGACAACACGCCCCTATGCCTGGCGTCAGTGGTTCAACGCGCAACAGCTGAGTCTGCCTCGCGACATGACAGGCCCTCGATACGAGCTATTCTCGATGTTGTCCCAAGCGGCTATGCATGACATGGGCATCGCACTGATACCACCCTTCCTCATCCAGCGCGAGCTGAAGGAGCAGCGACTGGTGATTGCGAGCACCGAAACGCTAAGCAGCGAAAAGGCGTACTACCTCATGATTCCCGATAAAAAAGTCGAATCGGCCTCCCTACACGCATTCAAGGACTGGCTGATTGAACAATCAAAGCGCTATAACCCCGGCATTTAAAGGATAAAGCTGCCTTGTTGACCCTGTAGTCAGGTTAATTTGAATCCTACAGATATACGTATATGTCGCATTTAGACAGTCTGTACCGGTTGAGCAAAAACAAGGCTCAAAGCCATGATCTACATGGCTTGTAGCGACTAATACCAGCCTATAAGCGACCATTCACATCGGCGATTGGAAAACATCGAATAAATACCCTTGACCCTTTAAAGACTTGTATTTAAAGAGGTTATTCAAGGCGGTTGCGACAATCAGTCACAGGGTGACTTGTAGTTAATTTTTCGTCACCCGTCATAATCTCTTGAAGGCCGTAAAGTTCGCCTGCAAAATGCCGCGCCCCGCTGTCATTTCAGCGGGATCGTGCTGATCGGTCGCCCCAGTTGCGCCACTCGCGGTGCACTGGCCTTTTTACAAAAAGATCAAAAGCAAAAAGATCATGCAGGAGATTTGACGTGCACATTGGTGTTCCTCTCGAAACCCAGACCGGTGAAACGCGGGTGGCTGCCACCCCGGAAACCATCAAGAAGCTGATCGGCCAGGGCCATAAGGTCACTGTACAAAGCGGTGCAGGCATCAACGCCAGCATCGTCGACAGTGCTTATGAAACGGCAGGCGCAACCATTGGCAGTGCCAGCGATGCGTTCGGCGCCGAGCTGATCCTCAAGGTGGTTGCCCCCAGCGACAGCGAACTGGCGCTGATCAAAAGCGGCACCGTATTGGTGGGCATGCTCAATCCGTTCAGCAACGAAACCATCGCCAAGCTTGCCGAATGCGGCATCACCGCCTTCGCCCTCGAAGCCGCGCCACGCACTTCACGGGCCCAAAGCCTCGACGTGCTGTCTTCGCAAGCCAATATCGCCGGTTACAAGGCTGTGTTGCTGGCCGCTCATCACTACCCGCGCTTCATGCCGATGCTGATGACCGCCGCCGGCACTGTGAAAGCTGCGCGCGTGTTGATCCTCGGCGCCGGTGTCGCGGGCCTGCAAGCTATCGCCACGGCAAAACGCCTGGGCGCGGTCATCGAAGCGTCCGACGTCCGTCCGGCGGTAAAAGAGCAAATCGAATCCCTGGGCGCCAAGTTCGTCGACGTGCCCTACGAAACCGATGAAGAGCGTGAATGCGCCGTCGGTGTCGGCGGCTACGCGCGCCCGATGCCCACCAGCTGGATGCAGCGCCAGGCCCTGGCCGTGCACGAACGCGCGAAGCAGGCCGACATCGTCATCACCACCGCACTGATTCCAGGCCGCAAGGCACCTACCCTGCTTAGCGCCGATACCGTCGCGCAGATGAAACCCGGCTCGGTGGTCATCGACCTCGCCGCAGCTCAGGGCGGCAACTGCCCGTTGACCGTCGCTGACCAAGTCGTGGTGGAAAACGGTGTGATCATCTGCGGCCCGACCAACCTGGCAGGCGCTGTCGCCGCAGATGCCTCGGCCTTGTACGCGCGCAACCTGCTGGACTTCCTGAAGCTGGTCTTCACCAAGGAAGGGCAGTTTGAAATCAACCTCGAAGACGACATCGTCGCCGCGTGCCTGATGTGCCGCGACGGCCAAGTCATCCGCAAAAACGCCTAAGCAGGGATTCAGACGATGGAAGAGCTTATCTCCCCCGGTATCTACAACCTGATCATCTTTGTGCTGGCGATTTATGTCGGTTACCACGTGGTCTGGAACGTTACCCCCGCGCTGCATACGCCATTAATGGCAGTGACAAACGCGATTTCCGCGATCGTGATTGTGGGCGCCATGCTGGCCGCCGCCCTCACCGTGACGCCGTTGGGCAAGACGATGGGCACCCTGGCGGTAGCTTTGGCTGCGGTTAACGTGTTCGGCGGTTTCCTGGTTACGCGTAGGATGCTTGAGATGTTCAAGAAGAAAGCGCCCAAAGCTGTGAAAGAAGAGGTGCAGAAGTAATGAGCATGAATCTGGTGACGACGCTCTACCTGATCGCGTCGATCTGCTTCATCCAGGCCCTCAAAGGCCTGTCGCACCCCACCACCTCCCGACGCGGCAACCTGTTCGGCATGCTCGGCATGGCACTGGCGGTGCTGACCACCGTAGGCCTGATCTATAAGCTCGGCGCGGAGCTGGCCACCGCCGGTATCGGCTACGTCATCGTCGGCCTGCTGGTCGGCGGCACGGCCGGCTCGATCATGGCCAAACGCGTAGAAATGACCAAGATGCCGGAGCTGGTGGCGTTCATGCATAGCATGATCGGCCTGGCAGCGGTGTTTATCGCGATTGCAGCGGTCGTCGAGCCGCAATCCTTGGGTATCGTCAAACACTTGGGCGATTCGATCCCGGCCGGTAACCGCCTGGAGCTGTTCCTCGGTGCCGCCATCGGTGCTATCACCTTCTCCGGCTCGGTGATCGCATTCGGCAAGCTGTCGGGTAAGTACAAGTTCCGCCTGTTCCAAGGCGCACCGGTACAGTTTGGTGGGCAACACAAGCTGAACCTTGTGCTCGGCTTGGCAACCCTGGGCCTGGGCCTGGCGTTCATGTTCACCGGCAACCTCACTGCGTTCGCGCTGATGCTGGCCCTGGCCTTCGTGCTGGGCGTGCTGATCATCATCCCGATCGGCGGCGCCGACATGCCGGTAGTGGTATCGATGCTCAACAGTTATTCCGGCTGGGCAGCGGCGGGCATTGGTTTCTCGCTGAACAACTCGATGCTGATCATCGCCGGCTCCCTGGTCGGCTCCAGCGGCGCGATCCTGTCTTACATCATGTGCAAGGCGATGAACCGCTCCTTCTTTAATGTACTGCTGGGCGGTTTCGGCAATACGCCAGACGCCGGTGCAGCAGCTGGCTCGAAAGAAGCTCGGCCGGTGAAGTCCGGCTCGGCCGACGACGCTACCTTCCTGCTGACCAACGCCGACACGGTCATCATCGTGCCGGGCTATGGCTTGGCTGTCGCACGGGCACAACACGCGCTTAAAGAGCTGACCGAGAAGCTCACCCATCGCGGCGTCACCGTGAAGTACGCGATCCACCCGGTGGCGGGCCGTATGCCTGGACATATGAACGTGCTGCTGGCCGAGGCCGAAGTGCCTTACGACCAGGTGTTCGAGATGGAAGACATCAACTCTGAGTTCGGCCAGGCTGACGTGGTGCTGGTGTTGGGCGCCAACGATGTGGTCAACCCGGCGGCCAAGAACGATCCGAACTCACCGATTGCCGGTATGCCGATCCTCGAGGCGTTCAAGGCCAAGACCATCATCGTCAACAAGCGCTCGATGGCCAGCGGCTATGCAGGCCTGGATAACGAGTTGTTCTACCTGGACAAGACCATGATGGTCTTCGGTGATGCCAAGAAGGTCATCGAAGATATGGTCAAAGCCGTCGAATAACACTGCGCCAGCGCAATACCCGAAACCCTGGCCTCACGTAGGCTGGGGTTTTTTATTAGCGGATGAAACCCGACCAAAGGCTCTAAATCGCCACCTGGCATTCGACCATGGTAGCGGGCCGAAACTTTTTGAAATCACTACACTGCCCACCTTGCTTCCGTAGCCTGAGATAACAATTCATGTACCGTGATCGTATCCGCTTGCCTTCGTTGTTGAACAAGGTCATGAGCGCGGCAGACGCCGCTGCACTGATCGAGGACGGCATGACCGTCGGCATGAGCGGCTTCACCCGCGCCGGTGAAGCCAAGGCCGTCCCCCACGCCCTGGCCGAACGCGCCAAGACTTCGCCCCTCAAAATCACCCTGATGACCGGCGCCAGCCTGGGCAACGACCTGGACAAGCAACTGACTGAAGCTGGCGTACTGTCGCGACGCATGCCGTTTCAAGTCGACAGCACGCTACGCAAAGCGATCAATGCTGGCGAGGTGATGTTTATTGACCAGCACCTATCGGAAACCGTCGAGCAACTGCGCAACAACCAGCTCAAGTTGCCGGACATTGCGGTAATCGAAGCGGTCGCCATCACTGAACAAGGGCACATCGTGCCCACCACGTCCGTAGGCAACTCAGCCAGCTTCGCAATTTTTGCCAAGCACGTGATCGTCGAGATCAACCTCGCGCACAATCCGAACCTGGAAGGGCTGCATGACATCTATATCCCGACCTACCGGCCGACGCGCACGCCTATCCCGCTGGTGAAGGTCGACGACCGCATTGGCAGCACTGCGATTCCGATCCCGCCAGAGAAAATCGTCGCTATCGTGGTCACTAACCAGGCCGACTCTGCCTCAACCGTGACGCCGCCTGACGGTGACACTCAAGGCATCGCCAACCACCTGATCAACTTCCTCAAGCAGGAAGTTGACGCCGGACGCATGACCAACAAACTCGGCCCGCTGCAAGCCGGGATCGGCAACATTGCCAACGCGGTGATGTGTGGCTTGATCGATTCGCCCTTCGAAGATCTGACGATGTACTCGGAAGTGCTGCAGGATTCGACCTTCGACCTGATCGACGCCGGTAAGCTGAGCTTCGCATCCGGCAGCTCGATTACCTTGTCGGAGCGCCGCAATGCCGACGTTTTCGGCAACCTGGAGCACTACAAAGACAAGCTGGTACTGCGCCCACAGGAAATCTCCAACCATCCTGAAGTGGTGCGCCGCCTGGGCATCATCGGTATCAACACCGCGCTGGAGTTCGATATCTACGGCAACGTCAACTCCACCCACGTCTGCGGCACGCGGATGATGAATGGCATTGGCGGCTCCGGGGACTTCGCGCGCAACGCGCACCTGGCAATCTTTGTCACCAAATCGATTGCCAAGGGGGGCGCGATTTCCAGCGTGGTGCCGATGGTCAGCCATGTGGACCACACCGAACATGACGTGGACATCCTCGTCACCGAAGTGGGCTTGGCCGATCTGCGCGGCCTGGCACCGCGGGAGCGTGCGCGGGTGATCATCGACAACTGTGTGCATCCGGCCTACCGCGACGCGCTCAATACTTACTTCGAAGCCGCCTGCGCCATCGGTGGGCACACGCCGCATATCCTGCGCCAGGCACTGAGTTGGCACATCAACCTGGAAGAAACCGGGCATATGCTCAAGGCTTGATGAATACAGATCCGAGCTGATGCAACTACAGTTTCATCAGCTCGGCAGCCTAGCCAGTGTCTATGCAAAAAACTGTACTACTGTACCGCTCATTTCCTACTTAAATATCCCACAACTCATCTTGAAAACACCAATTTCGCACCTTTTGGGTGCGCACAGGTACAGTTGCCCCATTTCCGTACCGTACAGCCGTATTAAACAGTTAACTGGCCCCTCACAATACAGGTGAACTGTATCTAGAGAGTCTTGCGCCGGGGGAGGATCATTAGCATCAGTTAAACCACTACCTAATCCCGCCACAAGCGGAAGGATGTCATCATGGAACGTACACTCAGTTCCGAACTGTTCTTCGAAGAGAAAGCTGTAAACACCAACGCTTCCCTGCCTTTGCGCGTTCTCGCCAACCTGATGTTGTGGCAGCGCCGCATCTCCAGCCGCCACCAATTGGCTCGCCTGGATTCGCGTCTGCTGGCTGACGCCGGTATCAGCGAAGCTCAACGCTACGAAGAGCTGAGCAAGCCGTTCTGGCGCTAAGCAGCGCCCGCTGGCCCTGACCCACCGGGTCCACCGCCAGCACTCTGATTTGTTAAAGCAAAGCCCGCCCCGGGTAACCGGAGGCGGGCTTTGTTGTTTCTGCGAAAGGGCATTGAATCGGTAGGATTTCCACCTACAGGTACAGTTTTAATAAAATTATTATTAACCAGTACAGTTAAATTACAGGCTTCCTGTTGCACCGGTCCAAGCCTAATATCCACTCACCACGTGGCGAACCCTGTAGAGCGAGCGTCTGATGCTCAACAGTCCCAGTCCGTCTCACTGTGGCCGCGTCGCGCCACCTTATTTCGTCTACAGGAGTTACCCCATGTCCCGCCTTCGCCTGCTGTGCACCGCCGCTGTGCTGACCCTGGCCGCCAACGCTAACGCGAGCAGCTTCATCATGACCACCGACTCGATCGTTGGCGCCCTGAAAGCCACTTCCGACGCCACCTCCGATGCGACCTCCTCCCTGCGCGACAATAAGGTCGTACAGGCCGCCCGTGATGACGCAGCCAGCTTCGTCGCCAGCGAAGGCGCTATCCGTGGCGTGAAACTGGAAAGCGCCCTGGCCCACATCCGCCAGCAAGCGCCGCAACTGGCCATCGCTACCGATGCACAGCTGGCACAGGCAATCCTGGCGATCTGATCTGCGGCAACAGACGGGAGCGCCTGCCGCTCCCGAATGCCTCGGCGCTGGCCCTCGCCTGGTCATTGCGCTAGCCTTGGCGCTCGTTTTCAGTTGTCGAGTCCCATGGCTTTTTCATACCGCCTGTTGATTGTTCCCGTACTGTTTTGCGCCTGCTGGTCACCCTTGGCTTTGGCCATGGATGTGTCCACCCAGAGCACCGTTGTCAGCGTGTATGCCACCGGCAAGGTGACCTCTGCGCCGTTCGACAACAAGTTGGTGATGGCCGCTCAGGATGATGCTGCCGCTTTCATTGCCACTGACGGCCAATGGCGGGGCGCACGCCTGGAGTCCGCGCTGGATTATCTGCGCCACAGTCGGCCAAAACTTCATGCGAGCGACCTTGAACTGGCGCAAGCAATTCTCGTCCAATAGTTATCTTTGTATTTCGGAGTCACTCGATGCGTAGCCCGTTGATCGTCGCCGCCCTCGGCCTGCTGTTTTTGGTCGATGTCGCCCAGGCGCAAACCTTGAAGGCCACCAGCAACATCATCGTGCGTGCGTCGGCGCGCACCATTGATTTCACCTCAGACACCACCACGTCCATCCGCGACTCCAAAATCGTGCGCGAAGCCCACGACGACGCCGCCAGCTTCGTAGCCACAAATGGAGAGATCCGTGGTGCCCAGCTTGAAGCTGCGTTCGATACCCTTCGCACCCGCGTGCCAGAAGCCCGTGATGCCAGCGACCAGACCCTCGCCGAAGCTATCCTCGCTCTGTGAGGCGCATCAAAACCTGGCTCCTGGCCGGGGTTGTGCTGTTGTGTGCAAGTACAGCCCAGGCCAGCCTGCAACTGCGGCTCAAAACCGATGGTTTGAGCCCGGCCGAACAGCAGGCCAGCCAGGCATTGCTCGATGAAGCGCTGCGCGCCTTGCCGCCACGTTTTGTCGAGCAATTGGATCGGCGGATTGATGTCGGCTGGACCGACAAGATGCCTGAAAATGCCTATGGCCAGGCGTCCCTGGTGTCCGAGCTGGACCTTAATCAAAACCTGCTCGCCAGCCTGACCGACGGCAGCGCCGCCACCCTCAAAACCAATCGCCCCCACGGCACCGTGCGCCAGGAATTGCTCGCCACGGTGCTGCATGAACTGACCCACATCTATGACCGCGCACGCCTGTGGCCCAAAGACGAGCGCGCACTGATCCAGCGTTGCAGTCGCCAGAACAACATTACCGGCTTGATCGGCCTGCCCGATCAATGCCGTGGCCAGAACGACCGGCGCTTCACTCTCAGTGATGATCCCCGCCTGCTGGACCTCGCCGGCTGGCCACAATATGTCGGCCGCCGCGGCGAGCGTGAACAGCATAACAATCAGGTGGTGCGCAGCCCGGACATCTACGAAACCACCAGCCCGTTGGAGTTCGTGGCGGTCAACATGGAGTACTTCCTCCTCGACCCCAGCTACGCCTGCCGACGCCCCGCGCTGTTCCGCTATTACAAGGAACATTTCGGCTGGGCGCCGCCCGAACAGCAACCCTGTGCCAAGACATACCCGTTCCTGAACGCCGGCAATGACTTCGCCAAGACGCCACTGGGGCAAATAGACCCGGAGCGGGTGTATGAAATCGACTACCTGCTCGCCGAAGCCAACCAGAATCTGGTGAGCCGCTGGGGCCATAGCATGCTGCGGCTGGTGATCTGCGCGCCAGGTCGCCCGCGTGGCCCTGACTGTCGGCTGGATCTGGACCGCCACCTGGTGCTGTCCTACCGCGCCTTCGTCGGTGACGTACAGCTGTCGAGCTGGGATGGCCTGGTGGGCAAGTACCCGTCGCGATTGTTCGTATTGCCGCTGGCCCAGGTCATCGATGAATACACCAAGACCGAATTACGAGGCCTGGCGTCGGTACCGCTGAAGCTCAACCGCCAGGAAATCAACGACACCGTCGAGCATGCGGCTGAAATGCACTGGAGCTATGACGGCAACTATTTCTTTATCTCCAACAACTGTGCGGTTGAAAGCCTGAAACTGTTACGCAGTGGCAGTGCCAACCCGCAACTGACCGGCCTGGACAACATCACCCCCAACGGTTTGCTGCAAGTGCTCAGCGCACGTGGCCTGGCCGATACCAGCGTATTGAATGACAAGCGTGAGGCGTTGCGCCTGGGGTACCACTTCGACTCATTCCGCGAACGCTACCAGGCGATGTTCGATGTACTGCGCAAGCGCCTGCCGATCAAGCAGACCCAGGTCGAAGACTGGCTGGCCCTGGATGCGCAAGCGCGCCGCCAGTGGTTCAGCCAGGCCGACCTGCGTACCAGCGCTGCATTGTTGTTGCTTGAACAAGCCAGCTATCGCAAGCAACTGATGCTCGCTCAGGACGAAGTCAAACAGCGCTATCTCAATGCCCGCGAGCTGAAAAATGGCGGCATGGAGAAAGCCAACAACACGCTGCAACAGATCCTCGCCAACAGTGGCTTTCTCAGTCGCCCGGCCGAGTTGCTCGACAGTGGCGGCTATGGCCTACCGCAACCTTCGGAAGCCAAGCGCCTGGAGTCGGAGAGCGCCGAACGTCAGAAGCAGTTGCAATCATTGACCGGCGAGCTGGATAAAGAGGTGAGGGCGCTGCTCGATCCGGCCCGCGCTGCCGAGATTGCGGCGTGTGAGGCCAACCTCAAGCAGTTGGGTGAGCATCTGCGTGCGCTGCATAAAGCGGCCGGCGGCCTCGAACTGCCCTAAAAACATAGCGGTACACAATCAGATTGTGGGAGGGGGCTTGCTCCCGATAGCGGTGTATCAGTCACTGGAAATATTGACTGAACTCCAGCTATCGGGAGCAAGCCCCCTCCCACATTTTTATCTGCATGAGCCTTAAAACCGTGTGTCACCAGTTTCTCCAGCGAAAGCTGGCTGAAAGCTTACCCGTCTAGGATCGCCCCAACTGCCGGCAACAGACCGGCTGTAAACAACAACAATGGTGATTCCCGATGTCCGCTCGTACCCGCCTGTTCGCACCCACTCCACCCGTACGCCTCGTGCCTTTCGTTCTGCGCTGACCCTCACCCGGTTCGCCATTCCCTAGCCGCGCTACGCCTGGAGTATTCCTATGCTGACTTTCCTTGGCTTTGCCATGGTCATCACGTTCATGTTCCTGATCATGACCAAGCGCCTGTCTGCGCTGATCGCCTTGATCATCGTGCCCATCCTGTTTGCACTGTTCGGCGGTTTCGCGCCGAAGATCGGCCCAATGATGCTCGAAGGCATCACCAAGCTCGCGCCAACTGGCGTGATGCTGATGTTCGCCATCCTCTACTTTGCCTTGATGATCGACTCCGGCCTGTTCGACCCGGCCGTGCGCAAGATCCTCAAGATGGTCAAGGGCGACCCGCTGAAAGTCTCGGTCGGCACTGCCGTGCTGGCTTTGGTGGTATCCCTGGACGGTGATGGCGCCACCACCTACATGATCTGCGTCGCCGCCATGCTGCCGCTGTACCAGCGCATAGGCATGAGCCCGCGGATCATGGCCGGTCTGATCATTCTCGCCGGCGGTGTAATGAACATGACACCCTGGGGTGGCCCGACGGCTCGTGCGGCCAGTGCGTTGCATGTTGATCCGTCCGACATCTTCGTACCGATGATTCCGGCCATGGCCGCTGGCGTCGTGGCGATCCTGGTAATTGCCTACATGTACGGCAAGCGTGAGCGCGCACGCCTGGGTGAACTGCACCTGCAGGGCGACGAGATCGACCACAGCGAAATCAGCGTGTCGCAATTCCCCGACGCCCGCCGCCCGAAACTGATCTGGTTCAACGGCGCCCTCACCCTGGCCCTGATGTGCACCCTGATTGCCGGCCTGTTGCCGCTGCCGGTGCTGTTTATGGTGGCGTTCAGTATCGCGATGATCGTCAACTACCCGTGCCTGCAACAGCAGAAAGACCGCGTCGCGGCCCACGCCGGCAGCGTCTTGGCGGTCGTCGGATTGATCTTCGCCGCCGGGATCTTCACAGGCATCCTGTCGGGCACCGGCATGGTCGACGCCATGTCAAAAAGCCTGCTGGCGGTCATCCCGGAAGCCATGGGCCCGTACCTGGCAGTGATCACTGCGCTGGTGAGCATGCCGTTCACCTTCTTCATGTCCAACGATGCGTTCTATTACGGCGTACTGCCAGTATTGGCCGAAGCGGCCAGTCACTACGGCATCACCGCGGTAGAAATGGCCCGTGCGTCGATCGTCGGGCAACCCGTGCACCTGCTCAGCCCGCTGGTACCTTCGACTTACTTGCTGGTGGCGCTGGCGGGTATTGAGTTCGGCGACCACCAACGCTTCACCTTGAAGTGGGCAGTGCTGGTATGCCTGTGCATAATGTTCGCCGCATTGCTGATGGGGATTTTTCCGCTGTTCAGCACTCTATAATCGTACTGACTCACCGCGCGGCGCTACAGCTTGCGCGGTTTAACACTTGCTCAAAGGAATACACATGGAATGGCTGACCAATCCGGAAATCTGGATTGCCTTCTTCACCCTGACGGCTCTCGAGATCGTCCTGGGCATCGATAACATCATCATGATTTCGATCCTGGTCAGCCGCATGCCCAAGCATATGCAGGCGCGCACCCGGATCTTCGGCCTGGCACTGGCCATGGTCACGCGCATCCTGTTGCTGCTGTCGATCACCTGGGTCATGCAACTGACCGCCGACCTGTTCGTGGTGTTTGGCCAGGGCATTTCCGGCCGTGACCTGATCCTGTTCTTCGGTGGCCTGTTCCTGCTGTGGAAAAGCTCCCAAGAGATGTACCATGCCCTGGAAGGGGAAGACGAAACCAACGACGAGCCCAAAGGCGCCGGTGGCAAGTTCATCTACACCATCATCCAGATCGCCATCATCGACATCGTGTTCTCCCTGGACTCGGTGATCACCGCCGTCGGCATGGTTTCCCATGTGCCGGTGATGGTAGCTGCAATCGTCGTGGCCGTACTGGTGATGATGCTGGCTGCCGGCACCATCAGCGAGTTCATCGACAAGCACCCGTCGCTGAAAATGCTGGCGCTGTCGTTCCTGCTGGTGGTGGGTACCGTGCTGATCGCCGAATCCTTCGACGTGCATGTGCCAAAAGGCTATGTCTACTTCGCCATGGCGTTCTCGCTGGCAGTGGAAGCGGTGAACATCAAGATGCGTACCGCCATCGCCAAAAAGAAGAAGCAGCAGGATCCAGTGAAACTGCGTAAAGACATTCCGGGTCAATAAACCTGACCCGCTGCTGAAATGGGGCGCTTGCGCCCCATTTTTTCGTCTGCCAAAAAGCTGATTTCATGACAGTTTTGTTTCAATCCCCACTTTAGCTATGCGATGCTGGCGCAGAGCCCATTCGCCAACTACAGCTTAAGTACAAGACGTAGAACGGCACGCGGTAACTTTCCTTCGCTCCTCCTGGAGCGCACCCACACGGGGGGCCGAGCATGCTGACCCTGCTCAATCTGCTTTCCGCCGTGACCCTGCTTATCTGGGGCACGCACATCGTCCGTACCGGCATCCTGCGGGTCTACGGCTCCAACTTGCGCCAAGTCATCGGGCAGAACATGTCCAAGCGCTGGCTGGCCTTTATCGCCGGGATCCTGGTGACCGCCATGGTGCAAAGCAGCAACGCCACGGCGATGCTGGTCACTTCCTTTGTCGGCCAGGGTTTGATGAGCCTTACACCGGCCTTGGCCACCATGCTTGGCGCCGACGTCGGTACCGCGCTGATGGCGCGGGTGCTGACCTTCGACTTGTCCTGGCTGTCGCCGCTGCTGATCTTCCTTGGGGTGATTTTCTTCCTGTCGCGCAAACAGACGCGGGCAGGGCAGTTGGGCCGGGTGGGGATCGGCCTTGGGCTGATCATCCTCGCGCTGCAATTGATCGTCGAGGCCGCCGGGCCCATCACCCATGCCCAGGGCGTCAAGGTGATCTTCGCCTCGCTGACCGGCGATATCTTGCTCGACGCCTTGGTCGGCGCGCTGTTCGCAATGATTTCCTACTCCAGCCTCGCAGCCGTGCTGCTTACGGCCACCCTGGCCGGCGCCGGCGTGATCGGTTTGCACGTGGCCATCGGCCTGGTGATCGGCGCGAATATCGGCAGCGGTGTGCTGGCATTTCTAAGCACCAGCATGCAAAACACCGCCGGCCGCCAAGTGGCCCTGGGCAGCCTGTTGTACAAACTGATCGGCCTGTTGCTGATCATTCCTGTGCTTGACCCGCTCGTGGGCTGGATGGACGGTCTGGACTACAGCGCACAAGGCATGGTCATCACCTTTCACCTGCTCTATAACGTCACGCGCTGCTTGATTCTGCTGCCCACCATTGGCCCTATGGCGCGGCTGTGCGCCTGGCTGTTGCCCGAGCGCGAAGAAACCAATGGCAAGGCCAAACCACGCCACCTCGACCTGGCCGCGCTCACCACGCCGAGCCTGGCCTTAGCCAACGCCGCGCGAGAAACCCTGCGTCTGGGTGACCTGATCGACAATATGCTCACCTCCATGCAGGAGGTGCTGCGCGGTAATCAAACCGCAATCACCCAGCAAATGCGCAGCCTCAGCGATGATGTCGAGGCGCTCTACAGCGCGATCAAACTCTATCTGGCGCAAATGCCCCGTGAAGACCTGAGCGAACAAGACAACCGCCGCTGGGCGGAGATCATCGAGCTGTCGATCAACTTGAAGTTGGCAGGTGACTTGATCGAACGCATGTTGCGCAAGGTCCAGCAGCAGAAAACCTCGCAGCGGCGGCAATTTTCCGAAGTGGGCCTGGAAGAACTCAGCGGTTTGCACAGCCAGCTGATCGCCAACCTGCGCCTGGGTCTGTCGGTGTTCCTCAGCGGCGACCCGGAGAGCGCTCGCCAATTGCTGCGTGAAAAGCGCCGCTTCCGCGCCCAGGAACGTCGCCTGGCTCACGCCCACGTCAGCCGCCTGCAGCGCAAGATCGTACAGAGCCTGGAAACCAGCTCCCTGCACCTGGAGCTGATCGCCGACATGAAACGCTTGAACTCGTTGTTTTGCAGCAGCGCTTATGTAGTCTTGGAAACGTCCGACACTGGCGCACTCTCCACCGAAGATATTGCCGACATCACCCATTCGCCCTGAACGTACGACGGCCAGTGAAGTCAGTTAACAATGGACCTCACTCGCCAGGAAGCTTGTTATGCGTCGCCTGTTACTCGCCTGCCTGCTTCTAGGATCGGCACACACCTTTGCCTTCGACCGTCAGCAAGTCGAGGGCTACACCTTGCCCAACGGCCTGCAGCTGCTGCTCAAACCGGGCACCGAACGCGGGCACGTGGCCATCCGCCTGGTGGTCGGCGTGGGCCTGGATGATTTCGGTTGCGAAGACAAAGAGCTGCCCCACCTGTTCGAACACCTGCTGTTCAGCGGCATCGACGGCGGTGGCGAAGGCGACCTCGAAGACCGCATGCAAGCGTTGGGCGGCGAATGGAACGCCTACACCAGCAACGCCGACACCACATTCGTCATCGAGGCCCCCGCGCACAACCAACGCAAGGTGCTGGACCTGCTGCTGGCAATCCTGACCCGCACGCAGTTGACCGATGCCAATATCAACGCCGCCAAGCAGGTGGTCGAGCGCGAAGACGGCGGCCATTATTCGCACCTGCAACGTTTGCTGGATCGCCAAGACCTGGGCCACAGCGCCAGCAACCAATTAGCCGTCGAGTTGGGGCTCAAATGCGCCGAACGCGCGCAGGTCGGCCACCTGACCCGCGATCAGTTGGAGAAACTGCGCAAAGCCTGGTACGCGCCCAACAACATGACCCTGATCGTCGTCGGCGATCTGGACAAGCTGCTGCCAGCCTACCTGGAACGCACCTACGGCCAGCTCGACCCGGTAGACCCGAGCGAGCATCGCCCGCTGCCGCAGATCCAGCACACCGCCGCCCGCCAGCGCGACCTGGTGCATGGCTGGGTCGGCGATGGCGCCAAACTGCACTGGCTGTTCCCCGAGCCGGTGCTGGACGACCAGCATGACGAAACCTACGACCTGCTCAAGGACTATCTCGATTGGGCGCTGTATCGACAACTGCGTCTGAAGCACGGTTTGTCCTACGGTCCGTGGAGCGAACGCGAAGTGCTGGGCGGCGTAGGCTTCCTGAGCCTGAACGCCGACCTCGAACGGGAAAATCTCCCTGAAGCCGAGCAAGTCTTGCAAGACCTCAAGGCCCAACTGCTCAAGGACGGCCTCGACCCGAAGGTGTTCACTCGCCTGCAGCAGGCTGCCATTGCCCGCCAAGCCTGGGCGGTACAGGGCAACAGTGCGTTGGCCGATTATTACTGGAGTGCCGCCGGCGACTACGCTGACGGCCGCTTCAGCGACCCGGCCAAGCGCATCAAGGCAGTGAGCCTTTCGCAAACCAACCAGGCGATGCGCGAGGTCTTCAAGCAACCGGGCTACTGGCGCATCGAAAAGCCGTTGTTGAGCTATGACGCCCTGACCTGGATAGGTGCGGGCGTGCTTGGGCTCATCGCCATAGTGTTGATTGGCGTTCGGCGTTATCGCCAACGGATCATGGAATGAAGCACCGAGCCCAGCGCTAAGACGTTATTCTGTCTGGGATTTTTTCCTACAAAGACTGCGAACCGCCGAATGCCAAACCTGACCCATCTAATCCAGCGCATCCTCGAACTGATCAAGCGCTACCCAGGGGTAATTGCACTCGGCGGTTTTATCTCGGGTGTGGGCAGCTTCATCCTGGTGGACCGCCAGCAAGGCATGGCCAGCTGGATCGCCGTCATCATGCTGGTCAGTTGGTTGTGGCTGATGCTGGAAAACAGCTTCACCCAACTGTTTGCCAAGCTCTTCAAGCGCGAGATCCCGGAACCGCTGCTGCGCTATGCCACGCAGATGATCCACCAGGAAAGCCTGTTCTTTGTGCTGCCGTTCTTTTTCGTCACCACCGCCTGGAACAGCGGCCAATCGCTGTTCACCGGCCTGCTCGGCGCGGCGGCACTGGTGTCGATCATCGACCCGCTGTACTACAAGTGGCTGGCGCCCAAGCGCTCGCTGTTCCTGGCCCTGCACACCCTGACCTTGTTTGCCGCATTGCTCACCGCGCTGCCGATTATCATGCACCTGACCACTGCCCAGAGTTACAAGCTGGCGCTGGGCGTGGCCATGGCGCTGTCGATCCCGAGCCTGGCGGTCAGCCTGCCGCTGCGCAGCCTCAAAGGCTGGGCGATGCTGCTGGGGGTCACGGCGGCGATCGGATGCGCCGGCTGGTTCCTGCGCAGTTGGGTGCCGCCGGCCACCCTGTGGATGACCGAAGTCGCCATCAGCACCCAACTGCAGGACCGCACCCCGGGCGATGACCTCAAGGAGGTCACCGCCGACCAGTTGCGCAGCGGTGGCCTCTACGCCTACACCGCAATCAATGCCCCACGCGGGCTGGATGAGCGGATCTACCATGTGTGGAAATTCAACGGCAAGGAAGTCGACCGCATTGCCCTGGATATCCATGGTGGGCGCAAGGAGGGCTATCGCGCCTGGACGCACAAGCAGAATTTCCCGGGCGACGCAGCGGGGCGCTGGCAAGTGCAGGTCCTCACCGAGGACGGCCAGGTGATCGGCGTCTTGCGCTTCAAGGTGATCGACACAGCACAAGCGGACAACCCAAAGTAGGTCAGATCGTGCTATTACGTAGCCATTGTGGATAGCCAAACAAGCTCGGAGCTTATGACCACTCGCACGACCGCCGGCGCAGCCCATCTTGATACGTCCAGCACCCCGCCTTCGCTGCGGATTACCGGCGACTGGACGCTTGCCCACTACGCCAACCTGAAAAAGCTGTCGGACACACTCGACGGCCAATACGACGCCGGCGCCCGAATCGACCTTAACGGCCTCGGTGCGCTGGATACCGCCGGCGCGTCACTGCTGGTCGAGCTGCTGGGCCCCGACCGCATCCAGCACTGCGCCGAGCAGACCGATTGCAGCCTGTCGGCCGCCGACCGGGCGCTGCTCAAGACGGTCTACCGCTCCCTCAATGATTTTTGCGTCCCGCTCAAAGAGCCGGAAGAAAGCGCCGGCATCCAGGTGCTGGCCCGTATCGGCCGCGCGGTGGACACCGTCTGGCAAGACGCCAAGAAACTCCTGGGTTTTATTGGCCTGATCCTTGAGACCTTCGTCCGCGGGATGTTTCGACCCAAGCGCTGGCGCCTTACGCCGATGGTCGCCCATATCGAACAGACCGGTCTCGATGCCGCACCTATCGTGGCCCTCCTGACCTTTCTGGTGGGCGCGGTGGTGGCGTTTCTTGGCGCCACCGTGCTCAAGAGTTTTGGCGCAACGATTTTTACCGTGGACCTGGTGGCGTTCTCTTTCCTGCGCGAATTCGGCGTGCTGCTCACCGCGATCCTGATCGCTGGCCGTACCGCCAGTGCGTTCACCGCGCAAATCGGCTCAATGAAGGCCAACGAAGAAATCGACGCCATCCGCACCCTGGGCCTGGACCCGATGGAGCTGCTGGTATTGCCGCGGGTTCTGGCGCTGCTGGTGGCGCTGCCGATGCTGACTTTCCTGGCGATGCTCTCGGGGATTGTCGGCGGCGGCGTGGTGTGTGCGGTGGCCCTGGATATTTCACCGGCGATGTTCCTCTCGCTGTTGCAATCGGACATTGGCGTGCAGCACTTTTTGGTGGGCATGGTGAAGGCGCCGATCTTCGCTTTCCTGATCGCGGCCATTGGTTGCCTGGAAGGCTTCAAGGTCAGCGGCAGCGCCGAATCAGTCGGCGCGCACACCACCTCCAGCGTGGTGCAATCGATTTTTGTGGTGATCGTGCTGGATGCGGTCGCCGCGATGTTCTTCATGGAGATGGGCTGGTGAGTCGTCTACACCGTGCGCCCACTGAGGCGGTGATTGAAGTGCGCGGCTTGTGCAACCGCTTTGGTAGCCAGAGCGTGCATGAAAACCTCGACCTGGATTTATACAAAGGCGAGATTCTGGCAGTGGTCGGCGGCTCCGGCAGCGGCAAGTCGGTGCTGCTGCGCAGCATCGTCGGCCTGCGTCGGCCCAGCGAAGGTGAGGTGCGGGTGTTCGGCAAGAATCTGCCCAGCCTGCCTGAGCACGAACGCTCGCTGGTGGAGCGGCGCTTTGGCGTGCTGTTCCAGAAGGGCGCGCTGTTTTCCTCGCTGACCGTTACCGAGAACGTTGCCCTGCCATTGATCGAACATGCCGGCCTCAGCCGCGCCGACGCCGAGCACTTGGCGGCAGTCAAGCTGGCCCTGGCCGGGCTACCCCTGTCGGCCGCCGACAAATACCCGGCTTCGTTGTCCGGCGGCATGATCAAGCGCGCGGCCCTGGCCCGTGCGCTGGCACTGGACCCGGACATCCTGTTTCTCGATGAACCCACCGCTGGCCTCGATCCGATTGGCGCAGCGCAGTTCGACCAACTGATCCTGACCCTGCGCGATGCGTTGGGCTTGAGCGTGTTCCTGGTCACCCACGACCTCGACACGCTGTACACCATCACCGACCGCGTGGCGGTGCTGGCGCAGAAGAAAGTGCTGGTGGCCGACGCCATCGATGTCGTCTCGGAAACGGACGACGCCTGGATTCACGAATATTTCCACGGCCCCCGGGGCCGCGCGGCATTGGATGCCGCTCAATCGCTCAACGAGGTATGACATGGAAACCCGAGCCCATCATGTGATGATCGGACTGTTCAGCGTAATTGTGGTGGTCGGCGCTATGCTCTTCGGCCTATGGCTGGCCAAATCCAGCGTCGACAGCGCCTTCCAGGATTACGAAGTGATCTTCAACGAAGCGGTCAGCGGCCTGTCCCAAGGCAGTGCGGTGCAGTACAGCGGGATCAAGGTAGGCGACGTCACCAGCCTGCGCCTGGACCCCAAAGACCCGCGTCGCGTCCTCGCCCGCATCCGCCTGGCCGGGCAGACGCCGATCAAGGAAGACACCCAGGCCAAGCTGGCGCTGACCGGCATCACCGGCACCTCGATCATCCAGCTCAGCGGCGGCACCCCGCAGAGCCCGGAACTCAAGGGCAAGAACGGCAACCTGCCGGAAATCATCGCCTCGCCATCGCCCATCGCGCGCCTGCTCAATAACAGCAACGACCTGATGACCAGCGTCAACCTGCTGCTGCACAACGCCAACCACATGTTCTCCCGGGAAAACGTCGAACGCTTGAGCAACACCCTGGATAACCTGCAACAAACCACCGGTGCCATCGCCGAGCAACGCGGCGACATCAAGGTGGTAATGCAGCAATTGATGCAGGTGAGCAAACAGGCGGGTGCCGCGCTGGAACAAACCACCGTGTTGATGCGCAGCGCCAATGGCCTGCTCAACGAGCAAGGCAAGCAAGCCTTCGGCAGCGCCGAGCAGGCGATGAAATCCCTGGAACAAAGCACCGCCACCATCAACAGCTTGCTGACCAACAACCAGGACTCGGTGAACAGCGGTATGCAGGGCCTCAACGAACTGGCGCCAGCGGTGCGTGAGCTGCGTGAAACCCTCGGTTCGCTGCGCGCCATCTCCCGTCGCCTGGAAGCCAACCCCAGCGGTTACCTGCTGGGCAGTGACAAGAATAAGGAGTTCACGCCATGAAGCGTGCTTACCTGATGATCGCCCCTGTGGCCCTGGCACTGCTCAGCGCCTGCTCGATTCTGCCCAAGCCTGACCCGTCAGACGTGTACCGCCTGGTGTCCACCCAACCAACCACCCAAGGCACGCCGGTGAGTTGGTCGCTGCGCGTAGCCAAACCCCAGACCAGCGAGTTTCTCGACAGTCCACGCATTGCCGTGGTGCCTGACGGCAACCTGATCAGCAGCTATGCGAACTCACGCTGGAGCGACCCGGCGCCGGTACTCTTACGCAACCGCCTGCTGGACGGCTTCCAACGCGATGGACGGGTAACGCTGCTGAGTACTGACGAGACCAACCTGCAAGCCGACTATGAGTTGGGCGGGCAGTTGCAGGCGTTTCAAAGTGAATACCGGGGTGACGCGGTGGAGGTGGTGATTCGCCTGGATGCGCGTTTGGTGCGCGGCAGCGATCAGCGGATTATTGCCAGCCGGCGGTTTGAGGTAAGGCAGCCGGTGGGTGATACCAAGGTGCCGGCGGTGGTGGCAGCCTTTGGAAAGGTGGGGGATCAGTTGAACAAGCAGGTGGTGGATTGGGTGGTGCAGCAAGGCAAGGCTTCCTCTAAACGCTGACAGCCTCATCGGGGGCAAGCCCCCTCCCACACTTGATCTGCGAATGCATTCAAAATGTGGGAGGGGGCTTGCCCCCGATAGCAATCTAAGGCTTAACCGAAGAACCAGTAGCACACCGCAATAGCCGCCACGACACCGGCAAACTCCGCCAGCAACGCACAGCCCACCGCATGTCGTGCGCGCTGGATGCCCACCGAACCAAAGTACACCGCCAACACATAGAAAGTGGTCTCAGTACTGCCCTGTATTGTCGCCGCCACCAAGGCCGGGAAGCTGTCCACACCCTGGGTCTGCATGGTCTCGATCAGCATCGCCCGTGCCGCACTGCCGGAGAAAGGCTTGACCATCGCAGTCGGTAGCGCGTCGACAAACCGCGTATCCATGCCCGTCCAGGCCACCACATGGCGAATCCCTTCCAGGCCGAAGTCCAACGCCCCCGAGGCCCGCAACACGCCCACCGCACACAGCATCGCCACAAGGTAGGGCAACAGGTTCTTGGCCACGTCGAAGCCTTCCTTGGCCCCTTCGACGAAGGCCTCGTACACCTTGACCTTGCGCAACGCGCCAATCACCAGAAACAGCATGATCAGGCCAAACAACGTGAGGTTGCCCAGGATCGAGGATAAACCGGCCAGCGCCGTGGCCGAGAGTGTCGCCAGCAGCGCCATGAAGCCGCCCAGCACCAACGCGCCAGGAATCAGATAAGCCAGCACCACCGGGTCCCACAACCGCAGGCGTTGCATCACCGCCACCGACAGCAGGCCCACCAGGGTCGATGCGCTGGTGGCCAGCAGGATCGGCAGGAACACCAGCGTCGGGTCGGCGGCGCCTTGCTGGGCGCGGTACATGAAGATGGTCACCGGCAACAGGGTCAGCGAGGACGCATTGAGCACCAGGAACAGGATCTGCGCGTTGCTCGCCGTGTTGGGGATGGGGTTGAGTTCCTGCAAGGCCTTCATGGCTTTCAGGCCGATGGGCGTGGCGGCGTTGTCCAGGCCCAAACCGTTGGCGGCGAAGTTGAGGGTGATCAGGCCGATGGCAGGGTGACCGGCAGGCACTTCCGGCATCAGCCTTCGAAACAACGGGCCGAGCGCCTTGGCCAGCCAATCGACGATCCCGGCTTTTTCAGCGATGCGCAAAAAGCCCAGCCACAAGGTCAGGGTGCCGAACAGCAGCACCATGACTTCCACCGACAATTTGGCCATGGCGAAAATGCTTTCGACCATCGCCGCAAAAATCCCGGCGTTACCGCCCACCAGCCATTGCGCCAGTGCTGACACCATTGCCACGACAAAGAAGCCAAGCCACAGGCCATTTAGCATCAGTTGAATCCCCCCGAAAGATGGGGCGAATGATAACGGGGCTGACAGAAACGACAAACCCCGGAATTATCCGGGGTTCGTGTCAGCGCAATCGTGCTATCAGCCGCGAGTAGTCTCGCCGGCTGGCAACGCTTCCTTGCTGCGCCAGTGCGGCAGGGAGTTCCAGTAGCGCTCGCCCTTGGCGTCGTCGTACATGCCTTCCCAACGGGAGATGACCAATACGGCCAAGGCATTGCCGATCACGTTCAGTGCGGTACGCGCCATGTCCATCACACGGTCGACACCGGCGATAAACGCCAAGCCTTCCAGCGGGATGCCCACGCTGCCCAGGGTAGCCAGCAACACTACAAAGGACACACCCGGCACGCCGGCGATACCTTTGGAGGTAACCATCAGGGTCAGAACCAGCATCAGTTGCTGGCCGATCGACAGGTCAATGCCATACAGCTGGGCAATAAAGATTGCCGCGATGCTCTGGTACAGGGTCGAACCGTCGAGGTTGAACGAATAACCGGTCGGCACCACGAAGCTGCAGATCGCCTTCGGCGCGCCGTAGGCTTCCATCTTCTCGATCACCCGGGGCAGCACAGTTTCGGAACTGGCGGTGGAGTAAGCCAGTACCAGCTCATCCTTGAAGATGCGCATCACTTTCAGGATCGAGAAGCCAAACAGACGGGCGATCAGGCCCAATACCGCGAAGGCGAAGAACAGAATGGCGACGTAAACCAGGATCACCAGCTTGGCCAGCGGCAGCAAGGAGGCAAAGCCGAAGTTGGCGACGGTCACCGCGATCAGGGCAAACACGCCGATAGGGGCGTACTTCATGATCATGTGAGTGACTTTGAACATGCTCTCGGACACGCCCTGGAACATCGTCACCAGCGGCTCGCGCAGCTCAGGCTTGAGGCTCGACAAGCCCAGGCCGAACAGCACCGAGAAGAAGATGATCGGCAGCATTTCACCACGGGCAACCGCCGCGAAGATGTTCGATGGGATCAGGTTGAGGATGGTTTCGATGAACGCATGTTCATGCTGCACCTCGGCGGCGGTGGCCTGGTACTTGGAGATGTCGACGGTACCCAGGGTACTCATGTCGATGCCGGCGCCCGGGTGGAACAGGTTGGCCAGCAGCAGGCCAACCACGATGGCGATGGTAGTGACCACTTCGAAGTAAAGGATGGTTTTGACGCCGATGCGACCGAGCTTTTTCGCGTCGCCCACACCGGCAATGCCGACGATCAGCGAGGAAATCACAATCGGGATCACGATCATCTTGATCAGGCGGATAAAGATATCGCCTGCCGGCTGCAATACATTGCTGATCCACCAGGCCTTTTCAGCACTGAAATGGTTGAGCACTGCACCGATTGCGATCCCCAGTACCAAACCGATGAGGATCTGCCAGGCGAGGCTTAGCTTTGCCTTCTTCATGTCATTACCCTTACTTCAAGTGGACTTATGGCAAATGCGCCAGCTGCAACGCTCGAAAGCGAAAAAGTGTGTGCATCAGCCTCCATGGAAGGTCACCGCAGCGTGGCCGAAATGGCTTACTGGTAGGCGAAAAAAGGCGCAACTATTCCCATGCAAGGGAGCGACGTCTAATGCCGTAAACGCCTACCCTATGCCGAATCGGCATGGCTTTTTTTGAAAATAATTGTCCAAACGGTCAGTTCGAATACGCCATTCAGGCGGGTGAATATGCCGTGAGGCGGCCAAATCAGGCTCGCTCAGTGATACTGAACGACTTGCAACGTTTGGCAGAAATGCGTGAGAAATCCATCACCTAGCACCGGAAATGTCCTATGGCGCGTCTGAAAATTTCTCGATAGATGGTCGCGTCGACATACCCGGTAATGGTTGGCGAGAGGCAAAAAGCAAAATTGCGACTATGAGAGGCATAAAGCGAGAGCCATAAAGCGAGAGCCATGAAGCGAGAGCCATGAAGCGAGAGCCAAGCGCGGGCATGAGAGTCATAAGCCCGCCGCAAGTTCAGCAAGCTTGAGGACTTGTGAACTTGCGTCGCAGCTTTTCCCCTGACCCGGCCCTTTCGCAGGCACTCCCTGTGCCCGTAGGTCACGCCGATCTTGATCGATCAGAGCAACCCGGCCCCCTGGTCATGCACCACCCTTGGCGAGTGATGCAAACAGAAAGAAGCGCAGGGGCTTCTTTCTATGGACGCTGGCTCCGTCTCAGACGGAACCTAGTACCAATTCGGATCTTTCTTCAGTTGTTCCATCAACAGCTTTTGCATGCCTTCATCCGGCGTACCGAGGAAACGGTAATCGGCATGCCGTGTCGGGGACTTGTCGGCCGGCAAACCGGCTGGGACTTCCACCAACATCGCGTAGGCATCTTCCTTATCGAAACTGAAGGCCACGATCAAACGCTTGCTCCGGCAGGTATCCGCGGTTTCACACAGCGGCCCGACCAAGTACTTGTCGCCATCTTCCTCGACAGCGTTCATTTGCTCAGCGGTGCCGGACAGGTTCATCACCCATTCCGGCAGACGCTCTTCTTTCTTCACCACGCCTTGCCAGGTTTCACGGTATTGCGGATCCGAATTGAGCAATTCGTTCGCCCGGGATTGCCCGTCATTGGCGGCCATCGCCAGACCGCTGCCGCCCAGTAGCAGGGCGGCAGCCAAGGCTTTAAACGGCAGAGTGGTCATATTCAACCTCGGCCTTTACGACCAAAGAAGAACGAAGCAATGAACATCACCAGGAAGACGACAAACAGGATCTTGGCGATGCCGGTGGCGGTGCCAGCGATACCACCGAAGCCCAGGACTGCAGCGACAATGGCGATGATCAGAAATGTGATTGCCCAACTCAACATGGTGATTCTCCTTATGCTTCTATAGGGGTAACAGCGGTAGTGCCGTGCAGTCGCTCAACACAAGCGACTTGTTCTTGCCTAGAACACCCAGCGCTCTTGAGCAGGCAGTTCATCCAGGGTGGAATCCTGATCGACCAAGCTCAATTGCGGGGCAGTTACATTAGCGCTGGCGCTGCCAATGGAACGGAAATGGTTCTGGGTCATCACCGGACGCTCAAATTGCGGGGCTGGCTGCTCACTCTGCTGCCAGTGCTGCATCTGCTGGCCGGCAATCAACGTGACCATCAAGGCCAGGCTGGCAAACAGGCCCTGCTGCATACGCAGCGGCGATACACGCAATTGGCTGAGGCTTTGGCGAGTCATGCTGCTGTTCTCCCGCATTCTGATTATTCGTTCATGACACTCTTGGGAGGGATATTGCAGACTGCGTGCCAGCTTTATTGCAAAATAAAACACAATAAAATCAATAGGTTATGTGACATGAAAGGATGTTGCACCCAGCATCCTGCACGATGCCTCTTTAGATGCCGTGCGAAATGCACGATGGCCAGTGGTCGGGTCAGGGGATCGAAAGCGCACGCTCAGTTGCCGAAGTCGCGATAACGCACAAAAAGGCTATCAGCCGGCGCTTTGTAGGAAGGCGTGTAGATACCTACACGAAGATGCCTTTTATGAATCAGAATAAACCATGCAACTTGCCCGATTATTCCGGGACTAAACACCATCTTATTTAATAGTTAAGGAGCGCGGGACAGATGGATTCAGCCAAGGAGCTTCAAGGCCGCATTCTTTTAGTGGATGACGAATCCGCAATCCTCCGCACGTTCCGTTATTGCCTGGAAGACGAGGGCTACACCGTTGCCACCGCCAACAGCGCCGCCCAGGCCGATGCCCTGATGCAGCGCCAGGTGTTTGACCTGTGCTTTCTGGACTTGCGCCTGGGCGAGGACAACGGCCTGGATGTACTCGCGCAGATGCGTATCCAGGCTCCGTGGATGCGTGTGGTGATCGTCACGGCCCACTCCGCCGTGGATACCGCCGTGGACGCAATCCAGGCCGGTGCCGCCGACTACCTGGTCAAACCTTGCAGTCCGGACCAATTGCGCCTGGCCACCGCCAAGCAACTGGAAGTACGCCAGCTCTCTGCGCGACTGGAGGCCCTGGAAGGCGCAGTGCGCCAGCCCAAGGATGGCCTCGACTCTCACAGCCCGTCGATGATGGTAGTACTGGAAACTGCGCGCCAAGTGGCCGGGACCGATGCAAACATCTTGATCCTTGGCGAGTCCGGCACCGGTAAAGGTGAGCTGGCCCGTGCCATTCACGGCTGGAGCAAACGCTCCAAGAAGTCTTGCGTGACCATCAACTGCCCGTCACTGACCGCCGAGCTGATGGAGAGCGAACTGTTCGGCCATAGTCGCGGCGCGTTCACCGGCGCCAGTGAAAGCACCTTGGGACGCGTTAACCAGGCTGACGGCGGCACGTTGTTTCTCGACGAGATCGGCGATTTTCCCCTCACGTTGCAACCAAAGCTGCTGCGCTTCATTCAGGATAAGGAATATGAGCGTGTGGGCGACCCAGTCACTCGCCGCGCCGACGTGCGCATCCTCGCCGCCACCAACCTGAACCTGGAAGACATGGTGCGCGACGGCCGCTTCCGGGAAGACTTGCTGTACCGCCTCAATGTCATCACCCTGCACCTGCCGCCGCTGCGCGAACGCAGTGAAGACATCCTTACCCTGGCTGACCGCTTCCTGGCACGCTTCGTCAAGGAATACGCCCGCCCCGCGCGCGGATTCAGTGATCAGGCCCGTGAAGCGCTGCTCAACTATCGCTGGCCCGGCAACATTCGCGAGCTGCGTAACGTAGTGGAGCGCGCCAGCATCATCTGCCCTCAGGAGAAGGTAGAGATCAGCCATTTGGGGATGGCTGAGCAACCGACCAACAACGCGCCCCGTATCGGCGCGGCGTTGAGCCTGGACGAACTGGAAAAAGCCCACATCGGCGCCGTGCTCGCCACCAGTGACACGCTGGATCAAGCAGCCCGCACCCTCGGCATCGACGCGTCGACCCTGTACCGCAAACGCAAACAGTACAACCTGTGAGCAGGACCTTATGAAGCTCGCGATGAAACTGCGCACTCGGTTATTTCTGAGCATTTCAGCGCTGATCACCGTGGCCTTGCTGGGATTGATCCTGGGCCTGGTCAGCGTCATGCAAATGGCCAAGACCCAGGAATCGCTGATTCGCAGTAACTTCATCACCCTGGATCTGGGACTCAAATTGCGTCAGAGCCTGGGCGACCAGCTGATCATGATGCTGGAGAAACGACCCGACCCTGAGGCCCTGAGGGCCTCCAAGCAGCATTATTTCGACCTGCTGGACCAAGGCGTTGCCCATGAGCAGTCGATCGGTAAAAGCCATGGCTTTGGCCAGGCCCGCTCCGACTACCAGAACCTGCTCGAAGCGTTCGACCAATCCCAGCAGGAAACACCGCCGCCGGGCAGCAAGGAAAAAATCACTGAAACCTTCAACATACTGCGCAACGGACTGATTGCCGATCACAAGCAGGCACTGGAGAACATCAGCGCCAGCGAGCACAAGTCCCGTGAGCGCGCGTTATTGATTGCAGGGCTGCTCGGGTTGGTGGGCCTCGCAGTGTTGATCATTGGCTTTGTCACGGCCCATGGCATCGCGCGGCGTTTTGGCGGACCGATCGAGGCACTGGCCAAAGCCGCCGACAAGATCGGACAGGGCGATTTTGAAGTGACGCTGCCTATCTCCTCAGCAGCGGAAATGAATCAGCTGACCCGCCGTTTCGGCATCATGGCCGAAGCATTGCGCCAGCATCAGGCCACCAATGTCGATGAACTGCTGGCCGGCCAACAGCGCCTGCAAGCCGTGCTCGACAGTATTGATGACGGCCTGCTGATGATTGATCGGCAGGGCTGCCTGGAGCACCTCAACCCGGTAGCCCAGCGCCAACTGGGCTGGGACCAAGAGCGCCTAGGTCAGGGCCTGGGCGAAGCCCTGGGTCGTGCAGAAATGGATGAACAACTGCAACTGGTGCTGCGCGGCGGCAACCTGGAGCGGGCGCCGGATGATCTGGAAGTAGAGGTCGAGGGCGAACTGCGCCTGCTGACCTACAGCCTGACCCCTGTGAGCCATACACAGGGTCATATTCTGGGGGCTGTGATGGTGCTGCATGACGTTACCGAACAGCGCGCCTTCGAACGAGTGCGTAGCGAGTTCGTGTTACGCGCCTCTCATGAGCTGCGCACGCCGGTGACAGGCATGCACATGGCCTTCGGCCTGTTTCGCGAGCGAGCCAAGTTCCCGGCCGACTCCCGTGAAGCGGACCTGCTGGATACGGTCAACGAAGAAATGCAGCGCCTGATGCAGTTGATCAACGACTTGCTCAACTTCTCGCGCTACCAGAACGGCCTGCAAAAACTCACCCTGGGGGCCTGCGATGTGACCGATCTGTTGGAACACGCACGGGCGCGATTTGCCGAGCCCGCCAATGCGCAGCACATTGAGTTGCTGGTGGAAGCTCAGCCGGAGTTGCCGCGACTGTATGCCGACCAGGTGCAACTGGAGCGCGTACTCGACAATTTGCTCGGCAACGCGTTGCGCCACACCGCCGAAGGCGGGCAGATTCGCCTGCAGGCACGGCGTCATGGCGAGCGTGTGATTATCAGCGTTGAAGACAACGGCGAAGGTATTGCCTATGGCCAGCAAGGGCGGATCTTCGAGCCCTTTGTGCAGGTGGGTCGCAAGAAAGGCGGCGCAGGCCTGGGGCTGGCCCTGTGCAAGGAGATCGTGCAGTTGCACGGCGGCCGCATGGGCGTGTATTCACGACCAGGGCAGGGTACGCAGTTCTATATGGCATTACCGTTGTAAAAAAACAGCGCTCTGTGGCGAGCAAGCTCCCTCGCCACAGCAAGCTCGCTCCTACATCTACACAATCAGCGCTGGTTCAAGGCCCGCAGGATCGCAGCACTTTCAGCATCCGGAGTGCCATCAAACAATGAAGGGCGGAAGCGCATCTGGAAGGCGGCGATCACGTGCCGCGTGGCCACATCCAGCTCCCCGGTCTGCGGCGTCTGATAGCCCAGGCGAGCGAGTTCTTCCTGGAACCAGGTGACGCTCGGCAGCTGAGCGCCGTACTGCACCTGGAATCGTGCCACGGCCTGTGCATCCGGCCAGACGGCCAGACCTTCTGCGGCCAGACGCTTCCAGGGGAACAGCGGCCCCGGGTCCAGCTTGCGCAGTGGGGCAATGTCGCTATGCCCGATGATGTTCTTGGGGTCGATGCCGTTACGCTTGCTGATGTCCTTGAGCAGCACGATCAGCGACTGCACCTGCGCTTCGGAATACGGGTACCACACACGCCCTGTCGGCGTATCACGGAACCCAGGGTTGACGATCTCGATGCCGATGGAGCTGGAATTGAGCCAGGTGCGCCCCATCCACTCGCTTTCCCCCGCGTGCCAGGCACGCTGGCTTTCATCCACCAGCTTGTAGATGGTGCCTGAGGCGTCGTCGCCGATCAGGTAATGGCTGCTCACCTGGCCATGGGTCAGCAATGCCAGCGAGCGCTCAAGGTTGGTAGAGGTGTAATGCACGACAACAAACTGCACGCGGTTGTCGTGGTTCACCGAAGGGTGGCTGGTATTCAGCCGCGGGCCGCTGGCGCAACCGGCGAGCAGGAGAAACACAAAAGCAATAGACAAGGATTTCATGGCAGGAGCAGTACACTGAGAGACGATAATGCAACAGTGTAACGTAACGTAATTAGCCCGGCGGTCAAATTACAAAATGGAACATCTTTTATGCCACCTGCACTTGATTGCGTCCCGCTGCCTTGGCCCTGTAAAGCGCTTCATCGGCTCGCTTGAGGGCCAAGTCGCTGCGCTCGCCAGGTTGAAACTGCGCTACGCCCATGGACACCGTGATCGTCACCGGCTCGCCCTTGAAGTGGAACGGGCATGCCTCGATGGCCGCGCGCAATACTTGAGCGACAGCCAAGGCATCCGCCAAGGCTGAGTCGGGCATCAGCAGCACAAACTCCTCACCGCCGAAACGCGCGATGAAGTCGGTGGGCCGCAGGCGCTTGCTCAGCACGTTGGCGATGATCTTGAGCACCTTGTCACCCGCCAGATGACCGTAGCCATCATTGATGCGCTTGAAATGATCCAGGTCGAGCATCGCCAGCGACAGGCTGTTGCCGCGTTGATGCCAGGCGTTGACCTCGTGATCAAGGCGTTCGCTCCACGCTGCCCGGTTGGGCAGGCCGGTTAGCGGATCGAGCAAGGCCTTCTGGCGCTGTACTTCCAGGTGCTCACGGTAGCCCTGGGCTTCCTGCTCCATGTTGGCCACCCGCTCAGCCAGGGTTTTGAGGCGCGCCGCCACTTCCTGCTCACGTTGGTCACGCTGCTGCTGATGCTCGTCCATGGTCCCGAGCAAGCCTTCGAGATGGCTTTCGAGTACCTGCTTGAGGCTGCTCAGATCGGCGGCTTCCTGCACGCTGCTTTGCAACCCGTCGACCTGTTCACGAATCTGCGTATCCAGCTCCCGCGCGGCCAGGCTGCTATCGGCGTGGCCCTCGCTGGCAACCTGCAGGTGGCCCTGAAATGCCTCAAGGCGCTCGTTGAGTTGCTTGAGATAAGCCTCGAACTCATGCTGGCCACTGTCGGTGATCGCCAGCATCAGCACCGCCAGGTCATCCAGGATCGGGATCAGCTCGTACCAATTCAAGCCGTGGGCAAGCCGCTCGCGCATGGCTTCGGCCTGGGGCCGGTGACGTTCAGGCAGGGACAGATCTTCCAACAGGCCCAGTAACGTATCTTCAATGTGCTTGGCCACCGAGCTGTAGGACGGCTCAGGCGAGTCGGGCAGGGCGTATATCCCATCGGGCTGCAGTTCGTCGGGCTCGGGAACTTCCAGCACAGGGGGGAGAGACAGGCTACCTATGCTGGTTTGATCCGGCGCGTCGACTTCAACCTGCGGCGCTTCAATAAAGGCGGCGAGCGCGCTTTCAGGGGCTGGCTCTTCTATCGGCGGCTCAGGGGCCTGCACAGGTGAAGCAATCGGGGCTGCAGAAGGCGGTGCCTCGAATGCGAAGGTGTCGCGAGCCGCTTCCACCGGGGCCGGCGCTACCAGTTCCGATGCGGGAGCGAGCGGCGTTTGTGGTTGCGGTGCAAAGGCACGCAAGGCCTGGGTCAACTCTTCGGACTGTACGGGCTCCTGCGGCTCGGGCGAAGGTGGCGGCGCAGCGGGCTTTGACGGCGCCACCTGCGCGGTGGGCAGTGGCGCAGCGTCAACCTGCGGCGCTTCACTCGATGCCTCCTTACTGCCAAACAGGCGCTGCAGCAGCCCAGGACCCGCGCGTGAGGCTTCGCTTTCAGGCTCCAGATTATTCAGCGCCTGCCCTTGCAGGCTGCTTAGCTCACTGAGCAACAGCGGTATCTCCCGCGCCTGGCCGACGCGGCTATCGAGCTGTTTGGCAAAGGCCTTCAGCGGGCGGGCCACCTCGCGGGGCAACGCAAGCTTTTGCAGCTGGGCAACCAGGGCCGTGAGTGCGGTGCTGATCTGGTCAACCCGGGTTTCGCGGCGCTGCTCGGAATCCAGCACAGCCTTTTCCAGGCGCGGCAACAGCGCTGCGAGGGCTGCGTCCATGTCGTCCGTGCGCACTACATCACGCATTTCTTTCATGCATTGATCAACAGCGCGGTCAGTCCCTTCAGCCGCCAGCGTGCTGCGCACCAGGCCGCGGCGCAGCAGGTCGAGGCGGGCGGCCCAGCGGCGTTCGAGCTTGTCTTGTTGCTCGATGCTCTTGAGGTATTTCTCTTTCCAGCGCTGGGCGTCGTCGCTCATGCAAGAGGTCCGCGAGGGCCTGGGCTCAACGCGGGTAATGCATCAGCGGTAAGCGAACCCGGCAGACGAATCTCTACCGCGACGGGCAGGTGATCGGAAATGGGCTGCGCCAGCACTCGCACACTTTCCAGTGTAAGGCTCGGGCTGAGCAGGATGTGGTCAAGGCAGCGCTGCGGGCGCCAGCTGGGAAATGTGGCTTCGACTTGCGGGGCCAACAGGCCCAGGTCGCGCAGCGGGGAATTCTGCAACAGGTCGTTGGCATGGGTGTTCATGTCCCCCATCAACACCTGGTGCTTGTAGTTACCAATCAGGTCACGCACATAGGCAAGCTGCAGGTTGCGGGTACGTCCGCCGAGTGCCAGGTGCATCATCACCACCACCAAGGCTTCAGGACCTTCACCGAAACGCACGAGGATCGCACCGCGGCCTTTCGGACCCGGCAGCGGGTGATCCTCGATGGCGGTCGGCTTCAAGCGGCTGAGCACACCATTACTGTGCTGTGCCAGGCGCCCCAGGTTGCGGTTGAGCTGCTGATACCAGTACGGAAACGCGCCGAGCTGGGCAAGATGCTCCACCTGGTTGATGTAGCCCGAGCGCAGGCTACCGCCGTCAGCCTCCTGCAAGGCGACCAGGTCGAAGTCGCTGAGCAGGTCGCCGATCTTCTGCAGGTTACCGGTACGCCCCTTGTGCGGTAGAACGTGCTGCCAGCCACGGGTGAGGTAGTGCCGGTATTTCTCGGTACTGTTGCCCACCTGAATGTTGAAGCTGAGCAGGCGCAAGCGGCTGTCTGCCGGCAGGCCCGTGGCTTGCAGGTGGTGTTCGTTGACCTGCGGCTCGTGCAGGCCAACGACGCGTTCGGTACCCCAACGGCGCATGGCGGGCCCCTTACTTGGCTGCGCGTTCTTTAGCGATCAGTTGGTCGGCAACATTGAGGACCGCTTCAGGACCACCGGCAGTGCCCAGGTCGAAACGATACTTGCCGTTGACGATCAGGGTTGGAACGCCTTGCACACCGTACTTCTGCGCGAGCTCCTTGGCCTGCTTGATCTGGCCCTGGATGGCGAAGGAATTGAAAGTGGCCATGAACTTGTCCTTGTCCACGCCCTGGGTGGCGACGAAGTCAGCCATTTCGTCCGGCTTGGTCAGGCGCTTGCCCTGCTTCTGGATCGCTTCGAAAACAGCGTTGTGTACTTTGTGTTCCACGCCCATGGCTTCGAGCGTCAGGAACAGTTGGCCGTGGGCATCCCATGGGCCACCAAACATGGCGGGAAGGCGACGGAAGTTAACGTCCTTGGGCAGCTTTTCAACCCATGGGTTGATGGTCGGCTCAAAAGCGTAGCAATGCGGGCAGCCATACCAGAACAGCTCCACCACTTCGATTTTGCCGGGTACCGACACCGGTACAGGGTTAGCCAATTCAACGTAGGTTTTACCGGCTTCAAGCGGCACATCGGCTGCTTGCGCGGTCATGCCGAAGAGGCTGGCAGTGACGAGAGCGGCGCTGAGGATCAGATTACGCATGCTTTACTCCTGGACAAATAAAGTCGCCTCACGCGACCTTTGTTGTGACAGGTCTACGCGGGCATGAGTTCGTTAGTGTAACGGCAGCGGCCACAAAAAAGGGCGGCCTGAGCCACCCTTTTATGCTTGCATCGCGGGATTAATCGAGTGTTAACGTTGCGTGCAACTTAATGCAGGCCCTGGATGTAACTGGAGACGGCTGCAATGTCTTCGTCACTCAGCTTGCGAGCGATGGTGCGCATGATTGCGGCGTCGCCATCATTCGCTCGTCCGGCCTCTTCCTTACGGAAATCGGTCAGCTGTTTGGCGATATAGGTAGCATGCTGGCCACTCAGGTGCGGGAAGCCAGCGGCGGCGATGCCAGCGCCATTTGGCGAGTGGCAACCGGTGCAGGCAGGCAAGCCTTTTTCCAGGTCACCGCCACGGAACAGCTTTTCTCCGCGAGCGACCAATTTAGGATCAGCAGCTCCCACACTGCCTTTCTGGCTGGCAAAATACGCCGCGAGGTCCGCCAGGTCCTGATCGTTGAGATTGGTCAGCATGCCGGTCATTTCCAGCACTGTGCGCTTGCCGTCCTTGATGTCGTGCATCTGCTTGCTCAGGTAACGTTCACCCTGGCCGGCCAGTTTGGGGAAGTTCGGCGCCGGGCTGTTGCCATCCGGCCCGTGGCAGGCACCACATACGGCGGCTTTCGCTTGACCGGCAGTGGCATCACCTTTGACGGGGCCCTCTGCAGCGACGGCAGCGCCTGTGATGCCCAAGGTCAACAGCAGACTCACGATCAGTTTGTTCATCAGCTAATCCAACTACGGCTAAGGGTTTAAGAGTTATCTACCGGGTTTACTCACCGCCAACTCAATGACGGCCTGGTAATCCTCAGTACTGCAGTCCATGCACAAACCACGCGGCGGCATTGCCTTGAAACCCTGGGTCACGCGCTGCATCAGCATGACCACGCAAACTCGGTTGTACAGCGCTTGTGGATCCTGTGTAGCCTGAGCGCCGTAAAGCGGGTTCAGGACACCAAAAGCGGCAACCATTGAGGCCATACATCGACCTTTTCAGGGTTTGAGAGCGTTTTGCGTTCTAATGCGCAATAAAGGTCTTTCGCTCCCGTGAACTTCATCCTTCGCTGGGACAAAGCACACACAAAATCTGCGGCATTATATACTGGCGCTACTGAAACGGAAACGACACCGCTTGCCGCACCCTTTTTCGGCACCGCCCACATCGGAAATCTCATGCAACTCAAGAATCCCATCCTCGGCCTGTGCCAACAGTCCACGTTCATGCTCAGCGCCGCCAAAGTGGACCAATGCCCCGATGACGAGGGCTTTGAAGTCGCCTTTGCCGGCCGCTCCAACGCTGGCAAATCCAGCGCACTGAACACCCTGACCCACGCCAGCCTGGCGCGCACCTCGAAAACCCCGGGTCGCACGCAACTGCTCAATTTCTTCAAGCTAGACGATGATCGGCGTCTGGTCGACCTGCCGGGCTACGGTTATGCAAAAGTACCTATCCCGCTGAAGCTGCACTGGCAGCGTCACCTTGAGGCTTACCTGGGTGGCCGGGAGAGTTTGAAGGGTCTGATTCTGATGATGGACATCCGCCATCCGATGACTGACTTCGACCTGCTGATGCTCGACTGGGCCGTCGCCAGCGGCATGCCGATGCACATCCTGCTGACCAAGGCCGACAAGCTCACCTACGGCGCAGCCAAGAACACGCTGCTCAAAGTGCAGTCCGACATCCGTAAAGGCTGGGGCGATACGATCACTATCCAGCTGTTCTCGGCGCCGAAGCGCATGGGCCTGGAAGAGGCTTACACGGTGCTGGCCGGCTGGATGGAATTGGCGGACAAAGGCGCAGAAGCTACCGAGTAACTTTTCTGCGGGCAAAAAAAACCCCGGACTTCGTATGGGGAGGGAAGTTCGGGGTCCAAGTTCCGGACCGCTAGGGCGGGGTCCAGATATCTGCCAACACTTAACACAACATAGGAGCATTGAAGGGCTTCACCACCCATTCAGTAACTCTGAGTGGCAGTTCACAGGTTAAGTTCCGGCAGCTCCAAAAAACTATTGGAAATAACTGACGGCGATTTGCGCTCTAAAGCACTGCGCCAGCACCCTCGGTGTTGGCGCAGCTCTGCAATCAGTGCGCTTGGTCCCAGTTATCGCCCACGCCCACATCCACCACCAACGGTACGTCCAGCTGGGCTGCAGCACTCATATGTTCGCGAATCTTCTCGCTGACTTGTGGGACCAGGTCCTCACGTACCTCCAGCACCAATTCGTCGTGCACTTGCAGGATTACCTTGGCATCCAGGCCCGACTCGGTCAGCCAGTTATCCACCTGCACCATGGCTTTCTTGATGATATCCGCCGCCGTGCCCTGCATGGGCGCGTTAATGGCTGTGCGCTCTGCCGCAGCGCGCTCCTGAGGCTTGTTGGAGTTGATATCCGGCAAGTACAGGCGCCGCCCGAAGAAGGTTTCCACATAGCCTTGGTCCGCTGCCTGGGCACGCGTGCGCTCCATGTATTCGCGAACACCTGGATAGCGGGCGAAGTACACATCGATGTAAGCCTTGGCGGTCTTGGTATCGACGCCGATGTCCTTGCCAAGCTTCTGGGCTCCCATGCCGTAGATCAGGCCGAAGTTGATTGCTTTGGCACTGCGGCGCTGGTTGGACGTGACTTCAGCCAGCTCAACCTTGAATACCTCGGCAGCCGTGGCGGTGTGCACGTCCAGATCGTTTCGGAAGGCGTTCATCAGCCCTTCGTCCTTGGACAGGTGCGCCATGATCCGCAGCTCGATCTGGGAATAGTCCGCCGCCAGCAGCTTGTAGCCCTTGGGCGCGACAAACGCCTGGCGAATCCGCCGCCCTTCGGCGGTGCGCACCGGGATGTTCTGCAGGTTCGGGTCGCTGGAGGACAAGCGCCCGGTTGCCGCTACCGCCTGATGGTAAGACGTATGAATGCGCCCGGTGCGAGGGTTGATCTGCTCCGGAAGGCGGTCGGTGTAGGTACTTTTGAGCTTGCTCATGCTGCGGTACTGCATCAGCACCTTGGGCAACGGAAAATCATCTTCGGCCAGTTTGGCCAGCACTTCTTCGGCGGTGGAAGCCTGCCCCTTGCCGGTCTTTTTCAACACCGGCATCCCCAGCTTCTCGTAGAGAATCGCCCCAAGCTGCTTGGGTGAACCGAGGTTGAATTCTTCACCGGCGATCTCGAAGGCCTGGCGCTCCAGCTCGACCATCTTGTTACCCAGCTCGATGCTCTGGATGCCCAGCAGCTCCTTGTCCACCAATGCGCCCTGGCGCTCGATACGTGCCAGTACCGGCACCAACGGCATCTCGATATCCGTCAGCACACTGGCCAGGCTCGGGATCGCGGCCAGCTTTGCGTGCAGCTCCTGATGCAGGCGCAAGGTCACATCGGCATCTTCGGCTGCGTAAGGGCCTGCCTGTTCAAGGGCAATCTGGTCGAACGTCAGCTGCTTGGCGCCTTTGCCGGCAATGTCCTGGAAGCTGACCGTGTCGTGGTCCAGGTACTTCTTCGCCAGGCTGTCCATGTCATGGCGGGTCGCCGTGGAGTTCAGCACGTAGGATTCGAGCATGGTGTCGAAGGCGATGCCACGCACAGTGATGCCCTGTGCAGGGTCGCCACCGATGGCGCAGTTGGCGAGGATGTTCATATCGAACTTGGCGTGCTGGCCAACCTTGAGTTTGGTCGGGTCTTCCAGCAGCGGTTTCAAGGCCAGCAACACGGTGTCCCGATCCAATTGATCCGGCGCGCCGATATAGGAATGGGTCAGCGGGATGTAGGCGGCTTCATGGGGCTGCACAGCAAACGAGACCCCAACCAATTGCGCCTGTTGAGCGTCAATGCCGGTGGTTTCGGTATCAAAGGCAAACAACGGCGCATCGTTGAGTTTTTTCAGCCACACGTCGAAGGTGGCCTGGTCCAGGACGGTGGTGTAAACCGCCTCTACCGGTACCGATATAACGGCCTCGACCGGCGTTTCGGCGGCAGGTGCAACCTCGCTCGCCGACTTGAGCTCCACACGCTTGGCATCGCGCTGGATCTCGTCGTACCAGCTCTTGAACTCAAGCAGCGTGTACAGCTCCAGCAGCTTTTCGCGATCCGGCTCGATCAGGTGCAGGTCATCCAGGCCCACGTCCAGTGGCACATCGATCTTGATCGTCGCCAACTGATAGGACAGGAATGCCATCTCCTTGTGCTCTTCAAGCTTGGCTGGCAGGGTTTTGGCCCCGCGGATAGGCAGCGTCGGCACAATATCCAGCTGCTCATAAAGCTCTTTGAGGCCGCCATTCACTCCCACCAACAAGCCCGAGGCGGTCTTCGGCCCAATACCCGGGACGCCTGGGATGTTGTCGGACGAATCGCCCATCAACGCCAGATAGTCGATGATCTGCTCGGGAGCGACGCCGAATTTCTCCTTTACGCCCTCAACGTCCATCGAGCTACCGGTCATGGTGTTGACCAAGGTAATGTGCCCGTCCACCAGCTGTGCCATGTCTTTATCGCCGGTCGAAATCACCACCGGGCGGCTGGCGGCCGCGCCGCTGCGCGCCAGGGTGCCGATCACGTCGTCAGCCTCGACGCCTTCGACGCACAGCAACGGGAAGCCCAGGGCGATCACGCTTTGATGGAGCGGCTCGATTTGCAGGCGCATGTCATCGGGCATACTCGGGCGGTTGGCCTTGTACTCGGCGTACATCTCATCGCGAAAGGTCCCACCCTTGGCGTCGAACACCACCGCGAACGGGCTGTCCGGGTACTGCTTGCGCAGGCTTTTGAGCATGTTCAACACGCCCTTGACCGCACCGGTCGGCAGGCCTTTGGAGGTGGTCAGCGGTGGCAGCGCGTGGAAGGCGCGGTACAGATAAGAAGAACCGTCCACCAGGACGAGGGGCGCTTGGCTCATGAGCAGGATCAACCTTTTCGGCGGGTCAGGCGCTAGAATAGCCGGACCAATGAAAACAAAGGGACAAGGTTATCATGCGTACATTCAATCGCCTGCTGTTGACCGGTTTGATTGCACTCGCTCCGATGGCTGCCATGGCGGCAGACGATGCCCCTTCGGCAGACCCGGAAGTTACCATTCGCACGGAAGGCGACAAGACTATTCAGGAGTACCGCCAGAACGGCTTCCTGTACGCAGTCAAGATCACAAAAAAAGGCTTTCCACCGTATTTCCTGGTGCGCGCGGACGGAACCGATGCGAACTTCATCCGCTCTGACCAGCCGGATATGCTGATCCCGTCATGGAAGATCTTCGAATGGAAATGATTTCTTAATTTTAACCGGCGCTGCTAAGCCAGCGCCCGTAACGGCAGTTTTAACCATGTCTGTGTTCACCCCCCTGGCTCGGCCCGAGCTGGAAACCTTTCTCGCCCCTTATGGGCTCGGCCGCCTGCTTGATTTCCAGGGGATTGCCGCTGGCAGCGAAAACACCAATTTCTTTATCAGCCTGGAGCAGGGTGAGTTTGTCCTGACCCTGGTTGAGCGCGGCCCCGTGGCAGAAATGCCGTTCTTCATCGAACTGCTCGACGTGCTCCACGACGCCGACCTGCCGGTGCCGTACGCCTTGCGTACCACCGACGGTATCGCTTTGCGCGAACTCAAGGGCAAACCCGCCTTGCTGCAACCGCGCCTGGCCGGCAAGCACATCAAGGACGCCAACGCCCAACATTGCGCCCAGGTCGGCGACCTGCTCGGCCACCTGCACTTGGCGACTCAGGGCGAAAAAGTGCTGGAGCGCAAGACCGACCGCGGGCTGGACTGGATGCTCAGTGAGGGCGCGCAGCTGATTTCACACCTCAACGACGCACAGCAGCGCCTGCTGCAGGACACATTGAGCGAGATCGAAACCCACAAAGCTGACATCCTCGGCCTGCCACGGGCCAACGTTCACGCCGATCTGTTTCGCGACAATGCGATGTTCGAAGGCACACACCTTACGGGCTTGATCGACTTCTACAACGCCTGCTCGGGGCCGATGCTCTACGACGTGGCGATTGCCTTGAATGACTGGTGTTCGGATGCCGATGGCGTGCTTGATGGGCAACGAGCGCGGGCGCTGCTGGGAGCCTACGCGGGGCTGCGACCGTTCACCGCGAAGGAGGCCGAGCTATGGCCGACCCTGCTGCGTGTGGCGTGCGTGCGTTTCTGGCTGTCACGACTGATCGCCGCGGAGTCGTTTGCCGGCCAGGATGTTCTCATTCACGACCCCGCTGAGTTCGAGCACCGTCTGGCGCAACGCCAGCAGGTCAGTGTCCACCTGCCGTTCGCGCTCTAAAAGGCCTACTCGGTCAAAAAAATGTGGGAGCTGGCTTGCCTGCGATAGCGGTGTCGACTGACACGCCGCCATCGCGGGCAAGCCAGCTCCCACATTGGTTATGCGGCGATGGTTAAAGCGACTCCAGACAGCCAGCCAAATCATTACCTAGCTTCTCCAGGACCTGCTCATAACCCTGAGCGGTAGCCGGGGTATAGCCACCCAACGCATCCAGCTCCGCCAACTTCACCGGCAACCCGGCAACCAGCGTCTCGGCCAATCGCGGCCGCAACGGCGGCTCGCTGAACACGCAGGTCTTGCCCACCTCCTGCAAGCGCGTGCGCATCGCCGCTACATGCTGGGCACCTGGCTGCACTTCGGCGGCCACGCTGAATACGCCGGTGTGCTTGAGGCCGTAAGCCTCTTCGAAGTAGTCAAACGCCTCATGGAATACGAAGTAAGGCTTGCCATCGACGCTCGCCAGTCGCTTTTTCAAGCGCGCATCCAACGCATCCAGGCGCTCACCAAAAGCTTTGGCGTTGCTCTGATAACGCTCGGCGTTTGCAGGATCAGCCGCACTGAGGTCCGCAGCCATGCGCGTGGCGATTACCCGCGCGTTCACCGTTGACAACCATAAATGCGCATCGACGCTGCCAGGTCGATGATCATGGTCATGCTCGTCGGCATCGTCGGCGTGGGAATGGCTATCTTCGCCGAAAATACGTAATTTCATCCCTGGCAGGTCCTGCACCGCCACGGTATTTGCCGTACGGCCTTTCAACACGCGCGGCAAAAAGGTTTCCATGTCCGGTCCGATCCAATACAACAGGTCCACCGACTGCACGCGCCGTACGTCGGATGGGCGCAATGCGAAGTTATGCGGCGACGCACCCGGCGGCAGCAATACCTCCGGAACCGCCACACCGTCCTGCACCGCCGCGGCAATCAGCTGCAACGGCTTGATGCTGGTCAGCACCTTCACATCGGCCTGAGCGGCACCCGCAACGAAAAAACTGGTGACAAATACGACAAAAACGGGAAAAAGTCGGGACACGATGACCACTCAATGGCGTAGGAACGGGTAACATAATAACGTCTCTATCAAATATCTGTCGCCGCTCATGCCTAAAACACCGCTTGCCAGCCGTCCCCACGACCACTCTCACTGCGTGCACACCGCATTGTCAGAGGCCGATACCCTGTGCGCACAAAAAGGCTTGCGCCTGACCGCCTTGCGTCGCCGGGTGCTGGAGTTGGTGTGGCAGAGCCACAAACCGCTGGGCGCGTACGACATTCTTGGCGTACTCAGCGAACAGGACGGCCGCCGCGCTGCACCACCTACCGTGTACCGCGCACTGGATTTCCTGCTGGAAAATGGCCTGGTTCACCGTATCGCCTCGCTCAACGCGTTTGTCGGCTGCAACCACCCGGAGCACGCGCATCAGGGCCAGTTCCTGATCTGTCGCGAGTGCCACGCGGCCATCGAGCTTGAACAAAAAAGCATCAGTGACGCCATTATCCAAAGCTCTGCCGACGTCGGCTTCAAGGTCGAGGGGCAAACGGTTGAAGTGGTCGGCCTGTGCGCGGGCTGCCAGGGGGCTTGATGAGCAACGCGTTGATCCGTCTGGAGCAGGTCGGCGTCACGTTCGCCGGACAGAACGTGCTGGAAAACATCGCGCTGAGCGTGGAGCCGGGGCAAATCGTCACGTTGATCGGCCCCAATGGCGCAGGCAAGACCACCTTGGTGCGCGCCGTGCTTGGCCTGCTCAAACCCGACAGCGGCAGTGTATGGCGCAAGCCCAAACTGCGCGTGGGCTATATGCCGCAAAAACTGCATGTGGACCCGACCCTGCCGCTGTCCGTATTGCGCTTCCTGCGCCTGGTGCCCGGTGTCGACCGCGCCCGTGCACAGGTCGCGCTCAAGGAAGTCGGCGCCGAGCAGGTGATCGACAGCCCGGTACAAAGCATCTCCGGCGGCGAAATGCAGCGCGTGCTGCTGGCCCGCGCCTTGTTGCGCGAGCCAGAGTTGCTGGTGCTCGATGAGCCCGTACAAGGCGTCGACGTCGCCGGCCAGGCCGAGTTGTACAGCCTGATCACCCGCCTGCGCGACCGCCATGGCTGCGGCGTGCTGATGGTCTCCCATGATCTGCACCTGGTGATGAGCACCACCGACCAGGTGGTCTGCCTCAACCGCCATGTGTGCTGCTCCGGCCACCCGGAACAGGTCAGTGGCGACCCGGCGTTCGTGGAACTGTTCGGCAAAAACGCCCAGAGCCTGGCGATCTACCACCATCATCACGACCACGCCCATGACCTGCATGGTGCCGTTGTCGATACTCCCCACGTTCATGGAGATAGCTGCAAGCATGGCTGATTTTCTGCTCTACGCCCTGCTGGCAGGCTTGGCTCTGGCACTGGTGGCGGGCCCGCTGGGCTCGTTTGTGGTCTGGCGGCGCATGGCCTATTTCGGTGACACCTTGTCCCATGCGGCGTTGCTGGGCGTGGCCATGGGCTTTCTGCTGGACGTGAGCCCGACCATCGCCGTAACCGTGGGCTGCCTGCTGCTGGCGGTACTGCTGGTGACCTTGCAACAACGCCAGCCGCTGGCCTCCGACACCCTGCTGGGCATCCTCGCGCCAAGCACCCTGTCCCTGGGCCTGGTGGTATTGAGCTTCATGCATGAAGTGCGCATCGACCTGATGGCCTACCTGTTCGGCGACCTGCTGGCGATCAGCCCGACTGATCTGGCCTGGATCCTCGGCGGCAGCGCTGGCGTACTGGTGTTGTTGGTGGCCTTGTGGCGCCCGATGCTGGCGATCACCGTGCATGAAGAACTCGCCCGGGTTGAAGGCTTGCCCGTCGCAGGGCTGCGCATGGCCCTGATGTTGCTCATCGCCGTGGTGATCGCTGTCGCGATGAAGATAGTCGGCGTATTGTTGATCACGTCGCTGCTGATCATTCCCGCCGCCGCCGCCCAGCGTCATGCCCGCTCACCGGAGCAGATGGCAATCGGCGCCAGCCTCCTGGGAATGTGTGCAGTGTGCGGGGGCCTGGCGCTGTCCTGGTTCAAGGACACGCCAGCCGGGCCGTCGATTGTGGTTACGGCGGCCGCCCTGTTTCTGCTGAGTTTTGTCCTGCCCCGTCGAGGGGTGTAGACTTGCTCGCTTTTTGCGCAAATAGAGAGTCGCAGGAATGAAGCCGTTCACCTCCCGTTATCTGCTCCTTGCCGCATTTTCCCTGCTGCTGGGTGCCTGTCAAAGCACGCCGCCCGCTGCCCCCGAGGCCCCGGACTCACGCGCTGTGGCCATCGCGCAGCTGGAGCAAAACCTGGCCAGCAGCGAACTGGCAACCGCCGAAGACCAACTTGCGGCGTTGCAGGCCCAGTCCCCCAACGATCCCGCACTTGAGGCCTATCAGCGTCAACTGGCCGAAGCCTACCTGCAGCGCAGCCAGATCGTGCTGCAAAAAGGCGATGTCAACGCCGCCGCCACCGCCCTGAGCCGGGCCCGCGCGCTGATGCCAAAAGCCCCGGCACTGACCGGTGGCGTCAACAGCGCTATCAGCCATGCGCGCAAGGCCGAGCTGGATCAGGCAGAAGCCGCGTTGAAAGCCGCCGAAGCCAAGCCTGCGGCCAAGGTCATCGACCCCGCAGCGCCGAGCACCACCGTGGCGCTGAACCTCGCGGATGTCGAAGACATGCGTCATCAGTTGGACGCCATCGCCACCGACGTGGTGAATTACCAGTGCGATGTCAGCATCCAGGTGCCACGCACCCAGGATTACCCGTGGCTGGCCACATTGCTGACCAAACGGGTGAAACGAATTGATTCGGGGTATGACCTGAAGATTCACCGACAGATCCTGAAACACATTCCGGCGCAGGTTGTGCTGATTCCGCGCAAGGCGGACTAAAAGCATCGCAGGCAAGCCAGCTCCCACATTTGAAGGGTGAACACATTCAAGTGTGGGAGCTGGCTTGCCTGCGATGACGATCTAACAAACAACCGATAATTTAAGCCGGAATCGCCTTGGATTTCGGCTCCCGCTCCCAAACCCGATGGTGTGCAATCGCAGCAAAGAACGCCTTGAACGCCTTGGCATCAGCGCCCACGATCAACCCCGCATCCGCTTCCAGCTTCAGCAAGTCCAGCAACGGTTTCACATCACTGGCCACCGCAATCGCCTTGAGGTGCTTGTACGCTTCCAGTACGTAATGCAACGCCACGCCATCGCCGCTCAACGCCTTCACCGAGTCCTTACCGCCCGGGATAAACACCGCGTCGAAGGCAATGGACGGCATGCCTTCCATCGAAGCGTCTACGGGTAGCGTCTTGCCATCGGCAGTGGTCACAGGCGCCGAAGTCGGGCCCAGCAACTTGGCATGGGCACCCTCTGCCTCCAGCGCTGCCTTGAGCGCATCAATTGCCGCACCATCAACGCCGTTAGCCGCCAGAATCGCCACCTTGCGCGTCTTGATATCGCCAGACAGCAAATTCACCTGGCTCAATGCCGGTGATTCCTTCAGCGATGTTTCACGTGCGGGCACCGTGCCCTTGGTCGGCGCTGGCAAGCCCAGGTTCTGCGCCACGCGTTTGGCCAGTTCCAGGTCAATGTTGGCCAGGATCTCGTTGACTTGACGCGCCCGGATAAACTCGCGCTCAACCTTGCCCAACTCGAAGCTGTAGGCCGCGATGATGTGCTCTTTCTCGTGGTGGCTCATGCTGTTGTAAAACAACGTGGCCTGGGAGAAATGGTCGCCGAACGACTCGCTGCGCTCGCGCACTTTATTGGCATCGACGCGCTCGTAGTAGGACTCGAAACCTCCATCGGCAGGACCGGCAGGCGTTTCTTTCGGCCAGCCACCATCAATCGAGTTCGGCTCGTACGAGGCCCGCCCTTTATCGATCACGGTGCGATGTTGAGCGTCGCGCTGGCCGTTATGGAAAGGCACTACCGGGCGGTTGATCGGAATCTCATGGAAGTTGGGGCCGCCCAACCGACTGATCTGCGTATCCGTGTAGGAAAACAAGCGGCCTTGCAGCAGCGGGTCGTTGGTAAAGTCGATGCCCGGCACGATATGGCCAGGGCAAAACGCGACCTGCTCGACTTCAGCGAAGAAGTTATCCGGGTTACGGTTGAGCACCATCTTGCCCAGCGGTGTGATCGGCACCAGCTCTTCAGGGATAATTTTGGTCGGGTCGAGCAAGTCGAAATCGAACTTGTGTTCGTCTTCTTCCGCCACGATCTGCACACCCAGTTCCCACTCGGGGTAATCGCCGCTCTCAATCGATTCCCACAGGTCACGGCGGTGATAGTCCGTGTCCTTACCGGCCAGCTTTTGCGCCTCGTCCCATACCAGGGAGCACGTGCCTACTTTTGGGCGCCAGTGAAATTTCACGAAGCTGGATTTACCTTCGGTATTGATCAAGCGGAAGGTGTGCACACCAAAACCCTGCATGGCGCGCAGGCTTTTTGGAATCGCCCGGTCAGACATGGCCCAGATCACCATGTGCGCCGACTCCGGCTGCAACGACACGAAATCCCAGAAGGTGTCGTGTGCCGAGCCGCCGGTAGGTATCTCGTTGTGCGGCTCAGGTTTTACCGCGTGTACAAAGTCAGGAAACTTGATCGCATCCTGAATGAAAAACACCGGCATGTTGTTGCCCACCAGGTCGAAGTTGCCTTCGTCGGTGAAGAACTTCACGGCAAAACCGCGCACATCGCGCACGGTGTCGCCGGAACCGCGCGGGCCCTGCACCGTGGAAAAACGCGCGAATACCGGCGTTTTATGCTCAGGCGTGCGCAGGAAACCGGCCTTGGTCAGTGCCGAATGGTCACCATAGCTCTGGAAATAACCATGGGCGCCGGTACCACGGGCATGCACGATGCGCTCAGGGATACGCTCATGGTCAAAGTGCGTGATCTTTTCACGCATGATGAAGTCTTCCAGCAGCGAAGGGCCACGGGCGCCGATTTTCAGGCTGTTCTGGTTGTCGGAAATCTTCACGCCCTGGTTGGTGCGCAGGGCCTGGCCGGTCGCATCGGAACGGAATTCTTCCAACGCCTGCAATTTGGCGTTGGTATTGCCTCGGTCCAGGGTATCAGTGCCCGCGACTTCACTCTTGGGCGGGGTGGCTGGCTTCTTGGTACTCATCAGTCAAAACTCCTTAGTCAAAGTGGCCAGAGCGTTCCCCGGCTCGTTTGAGCGAAACCCCAGGCACGGCACCCGGGAGATCGAATTGCTTAAGTAGTGACTGACAGGGTTTTGCGCCGTTCCTTTTTTATGACCTTTGGTCTCGTTATTGCCAAATCGCTGGATGGATACGAAATAAATGCTAAGAAACACTAGATGGACAGGCTAAAATGCGCGCCCGGCTAACCGCTGATCCCTTTTCAATGCGCCCCACAAGGTTCGCTACGTGATCGAGTTTCAAAACGTCCATAAAACCTACCGCGTCGCCGGTAAGGATATCCCCGCACTGCACCCCACCAGTCTGCGCGTCGCCAATGGCCAGGTGTTTGGCCTGATTGGCCACTCGGGTGCGGGTAAAAGCACACTGCTGCGCCTGATCAACCGCCTGGAAGAACCCAGCGGCGGGCAGATCACGGTCGACGGTGAAGAAGTCACCGCCCTGGATGCCAACGGCCTGCGGCGCTTGCGCCAGCAGGTCGGGATGATCTTCCAGCACTTCAACCTGCTGGCGTCCAAGACCGTGGCCGACAACGTCGCTCTGCCACTGACGCTTGCCGGTGAATTGTCGCGCAAGGAGATCGACCAGCGCGTGGCTGAGCTGCTTGCTCGCGTCGGCCTGTCGGACCACGCCAGGAAGTACCCGGCGCAGCTGTCCGGCGGTCAGAAACAGCGCGTCGGTATTGCCCGCGCCCTGGCGACCAAGCCAAAGATCCTGCTGTGCGACGAAGCCACCAGCGCCCTCGACCCACAGACCACCGCGTCAGTCCTGCAACTGTTGGCCGAGATCAACCGCGAACTGAACCTGACCATCGTGCTGATCACCCATGAAATGGATGTGATCCGCCGCGTGTGTGACCAAGTTGCAGTGATGGACGCTGGCGTGATCGTCGAGCAAGGTTCGGTCGCCGATGTGTTCCTGCACCCAAAGCATCCGACCACCAAGCGTTTCGTTCAGGAAGCCGAACAGGTTGACGAAGGCGAGCAGCGCGACGACTTCGCCCACGTGCCGGGCCGCATCGTACGCCTGACGTTCCAGGGCGATGCGACCTACGCGCCATTGCTGGGTACCGTCGCTCGCGAAACAGGCGTGGACTACAGCATCCTGGCCGGTCGTATCGACCGCATCAAAGACATCCCTTACGGGCAACTGACCCTCGCCGTCACCGGCGGTGACATGGAGGCCGCGTTTGCGCGCTTCACCGCCGCCGACGTTCACATGGAGGTCCTGCGCTGATGGACGTTTTCCTGAGTTTCTTTGCCAATATCGACTGGTCCGAAATCTGGCTCGCCACCGGCGACACCATGACCATGCTGTTCGGCTCGCTGTTCTTCACCGTGCTGTTGGGCCTGCCTCTGGGTGTGCTGCTGTTCCTGACCAGCCCGCGCCAACTGTTCGAACAAAAAGGCCTGTACGCGCTGCTGTCGCTGATCGTGAATATCCTGCGCTCGCTGCCGTTCATCATCCTGTTGATCGTGATGATTCCGTTCACCGTCCTGATCACCGGTACATCGCTGGGCGTTGCCGGCGCGATCCCGCCGCTGGTCGTAGGTGCTACGCCATTCTTTGCGCGGCTGGTAGAAACGGCCCTGCGCGAAGTCGACCGCGGCATCATCGAAGCCACCCAATCCATGGGTGCGAGCACCCGCCAGATCATCACCAACGCCTTGTTGCCCGAGGCGCGCCCCGGCATTTTTGCGGCGATTACGGTGACGGCGATTACACTGGTTTCCTACACGGCCATGGCCGGTGTAGTCGGAGCTGGTGGCCTGGGTGACCTGGCGATCCGTTTTGGTTACCAGCGCTTCCAGACCGATGTGATGGTAGTCACCGTGGTAATGCTGTTGATCCTGGTGCAAATTCTGCAAACCGTCGGCGACAGGCTGGTGGTGCATTTTTCTCGAAAATAACGGCCATTGCCGGCTCACAGCCGGCAGATGCCCGAACAAGGAGCTTGCTGGATGAAAAAACTACTGGTTGCCTTCGCTGCCGTTGCCGCGTTTTCCGCCCATGCCGAGACGATCAAGGTCGCTGCCTCGCCGGTGCCTCATGCGGAAATCCTCGAATTCGTGAAGCCTGCCCTTGCCAAAGAAGGCGTGGATTTGCAGGTCAAAGTTTTCACCGATTACGTGCAGCCAAACGTGCAAGTGGCTGAAAAACGCCTGGACGCCAACTTCTTCCAGCACCAGCCGTACCTGGATGAGTTCAACAAGGCCAAGGGCACTCACCTGGTGAGCGTTGGCGGCGTGCACCTGGAGCCGCTGGGCGCCTACTCCAGCAAGTACAAGAAACTGGCCGACCTGCCTGACGGCGCCAACGTGGTGATCCCTAACGACGCCACCAACGGCGGTCGTGCGCTGTTGCTGCTGGCCAAGAACGGTCTGATCACCCTGAAGGACCCGACCAACATCCTGTCGACCATCAAGGACATCACCGGCAACGATAAAAACCTCAAGTTCCGCGAACTGGAAGCCGCCACCCTGCCGCGCGTGTTGACCCAGGTCGACCTGGCACTGATCAACACCAACTACGCCCTGGAAGCCAAGCTGGATCCATCCAAGGACGCCCTGGTCATCGAAGGCAGCGACTCGCCTTATGTGAACATCCTGGTGACCCGCGAAGACAACAAGGATTCGGACGCAGTGAAGAAGCTGGTTGCAGCCTTGCACACGCCTGAAGTGAAAAAATTCATCGAAGAGAAGTACAAAGGCGCGATCAAGCCGGCGTTCTGACCCGCCTAGATCTCCAAAACACTGAAGATCAAAAATGTGGGAGGGGGCTTGCTCCCGATAGCAGGGTGTCAGTCGATGCATGAGCTGACTGACCCACCGCTATCGGGAGCAAGCCCCCTCCCACATTTGGTTTTGTGTTGTCTTTACTTGCGTTGGAGCAAGCCTGGCAACTGCGCTACCAGTTTCTGGTTGTTCAGCGGCGCTCGGATAAAGCCACGCTGGGTACCATCCGGGCCGATCAGCGCCAGGTTGCCGCTGTGGTCCACGGTGTAGTTCGGCTTGCTGGTATCTGCCGGAATGAAGGGGATGCTGACGGCATTCGAAACCTTCTGCACATCCTCAACATTCGCGCCGGTCAGGCCCTGGAATTGCGGGTCGAAGTAACCCAGGTACTGCTTGAGCTGGGCCGGAGTATCGCGGTTCGGATCGACGCTGACCAAAATCACCTGCAACTTATCCACAGCCTCTTTAGGCAGCTCGCTCTTGATCTGGCGCAGCTGGGCGAGGGTGGTCGGGCAGATGTCCGGGCAGAAGGTGTAGCCGAAGAACAACAGACTCCACTTGCCTTTCAATTCATTGGCCAGCACCGGCTGGCCGTCCTGGTTGGTCATGCTCACTGCGGGCAACTGGCGGCTTTGCGGCAGCAGGATGATGCCCGCGTCGATCAGCGCGGTCGGGTCGCCCTGGCCTTTGCCCGAGAGCACTTTGTTGACGGTCAGGCCCATGATCAACGCCACCAGGGCCACGAGGATGAAGACGGTTTTTTGAGTTCGAGTCATAGGTTCAACAGTAAGTAGTGGTCTACGAGCAGGGCGATAAACAGCAACAGCAAGTACCAGATAGAGTACTTGAACGTGTTGATCGCCGCGTGCGGCTGGGTGCCACGGTACAGCACCCAGGCCCATTGCAGAAAGCGTGCGCCCAAAACCAGGGCAGAGGCCAGGTAGAGCACGCCACTCATATGGATGACATAGGGCATCAGGCTCACCGCCAGCAAGGCGGAGGTATATAGCAGGATATGCACCTTGGTGTAGTGCTCGCCATGGGTGACCGGCAACATGGGGATGTCGGCCTTGGCGTATTCCTCTTTGCGGTGAATGGCCAGGGCCCAGAAGTGCGGCGGGGTCCAGGCGAAGATAATCAGCATCAACAGCAGGGGTTCGGCACTCACATGCCCGGTGACGGCCACCCAACCCAGCAGCGGCGGCGCTGCGCCGGCCAGGCCACCGATGACGATATTTTGCGGCGTCGCCCGCTTGAGAAAACCGGTGTAGATCACCGCGTACCCGAGCAGCGACGCCAATGTCAGCCAGGCCGCCAGCGGGTTGGTGAACGCCAACAGCAGCGCCAGGCCCGCCACCGCCAGCAACAACGCAAAGGCCAATGCTGCAGCGGGCGATACACGGCCCTCAGCCAGTGGCCGCTTATGGGTGCGCGCCATCAGCGCATCAATCCGCCGATCAACCACATGGTTCACCGCCGCCGCGCCGCCTGCACACAGGGCAATGCCCAGGTTACCGAACACCAGCACCGTCCACGGCACGCCAGCGCGGGTGGCCAGGAACATGCCCACCAGCGAGGTGATCAGCATCAGCACCACCACTTTGGGCTTGGTCAGCTCCAGATAGTCACGCCAGATTGCCCGATCGTGACCTGCGCCGATCAGGGTCGCCATGGCATCTCTCCTTTAAGGGTGATCAGGCCTGAGACCTGTTTGCGCGGGATGAACCGCCAACCGAGCGTCAGCGGGGCGCGAACCCGGACCAGGCTCGTGCGGGCGTGGTAATTGACCAGCACCAGGCTCAGCAACAAGGCCGCTCCACCCGCGTTGTGACCCACCGCCACCGGCAGCGGCAGGCCGAACGCCACATTGCTCACACCCAGGCAGATTTGCGCAGCCAGGGCGATCAGCAGCAAGCCCGCCAACCGCGTCATGCCCACTGCACGCAGTTGCCAGGCCAACCCCAATAGCACCAAGGTGACCAGTACCGCGCCGATGCGATGGGTCAGGTGGATCGCCGTGCGCGCCTCGCTATCAAGTTGGCCGCCCAGGTAATTGGGGCCGATATGCTGGGTCAGGTGAAAGCCATTGGCAAAATCCGCCGCCGGCCACCATTGGCCGTGACAGGTCGGTAGGTCGACACAGGCCACGGCCGCGTAGTTGGAACTGACCCAACCGCCCAGCGCGATCTGCCCGATTACCAGTACCAGCCCCGCCGTTGCCCAATATTGCAGGCGCCTGGGCACAATCAACGCAGGCAGCACACCGGACAGGCGCAAAGTGAGCAGAAACAACAGGCTCAAGGTCGCAAAGCCGCCCAGCAGATGCCCCGTCACCACCTGCGGCCAGAGCTTCAACGTCACCGTCCACATACCAAAAGCCGCCTGGGCGAACACCACCACCAATACAAACAATGGCAGTTTCACCGGTTGGCCCGGATCGCGTCGATGGCTCCACGCACGCGCCGCCAGCAGCGCGATCAGCAGCCCCAGGGTGCCGGCGAAGTAGCGATGGGTCATTTCTGCCCAGCCCTTGTCAGCCTCTACCGGCGCATCCGGAAAATGCAGTTCGGCATGGGCCAGTTGGGCTTCGCTTTGCGGCACGCTGATAAAGCCGTAGCAACCGGGCCAGTCCGGGCAGCCGAGCCCGGCGTGGGTCAGCCGGGTATAGGCACCGAGCAGCACGACGATCAGCGCCAATAAGGTGGCAAACAGCGCGAGGCGAAATCCAGGCTTGGCCATGACGGTGCCCCTATCCGATGTTCGACAGTTTCAGCAGCAGGCGCAGGTCGTTGAGCAAGTCCTTGCCCTTGACCTTGGCGTCGTAGCGCAGCACCAGGTTGCCGTGGGGGTCGACGATCCACAGTTGAGCCTCACCGGGCGCCGCGGCGTTCCTGGCAAAGGTCGACACATCCAGCGGGTAGCGCTGCAGTTGCGGGTACTCAGCCTTGAGCTTGGCCTCATAGTCGGTGCTCAGCGGTTGCGCAGCCGCCAGGGCATGGTTGGCGCGGGACGCATCACGGCCAAGGCTGATTTGCAGTTGGCGCGCCAAGTACACCAGTTGTTGGCAATCGGCGGCGCAGGCGGTGGGTGCGGTGACCAACAGTTGCCACCGACCTTCGCCGGCCTGCACGCCGATATCGGCACGGGTCTGGCCGTTGCCGATCAGTTCACCGTGATAGCTGCGGCTGTCCGGCACCCAGAACTGCAACTTGTACATGAAGGTGGCCAGCGCCATCGGACCGATCACCATCATGAGGATCAAAATCAGCTGCCAGCGCCCTTTGCGCCGGTCCGGCGTTTCAGACGTGCTGGGTGGATTCATGGCCGCTCCCATGGGGCTTCTCCTTTTTGTTGTGCCATCCGAGGTAGAGGTAAAGCACCAGCAGTGCCAGTGCCATGGCGAACCACTGCACTGCGTAGGCCAAGTGTTTTTCCGGGCCCATGGCAACGATAGGCCAGGTGGTTTCGTACGTACCCGGGCCCGCTTCGGCACGCAGTTCGTAGGCAAAGCCGCTGCGCCCCAGCTCGTCCCACAGCGCGGCGGGATGCAGTGCGGTGAGCAAACGTGGCCATTGCGCGCTGGCAGGGTCGGCATGCAGTTGGAAGGTCTCGCCGGGGGCGACGTACACCCAGGCGTCAAGATTCAATGCCTGTTCAGGCGTGGAGAAGGCCGGCGGCGTGCGCCGGTCCGGCCACGGCAACCAGCCGCGATTAAGCAACAGCCACAGGCCGCTAGCCTGGTCCTGAAAGGGTTGCAGCAGCTCGACACCTGCCTTGCCGTCACGCATACGGTTATCCAGCAATATGCTGTGCGCAGCGTCCAATTGCCCGCGAAGATGGACGCGGCGAAAGGCAGGGTCGGCCATATCATTGAGCTGCGCACTGCTGATCGCCTCGGCAGCGCGGCGCTCGGCATAACGCTCCACCAGCAGCTGTTTTTCATGCCCACGGGACAGTTGCCAGAACCCCAGGCTCACCATGAGCGGCAGCAACACCAGCACCACCAGCGTCGGCGCGATACCTGGACGAAAGCGCTGCATGGCACTGGCTATACTGGATCTCATCGCCCCTCCCTCTGTAGCCCTGGAGCCAGACCATGCTCAAAGCAGCCATTGCCCTGATGCTGATCGCGACTGTCGTGAGCCTGTTCAGTGGCCTGTTCTTCCTGGTCAAGGACGAGGGCAACTCCAACCGCCTCGTCACTGCCTTGACCGTGCGTGTGGTACTGGCCGTGATCACCGTGGGCCTGATCGCCTGGGGCTTTTTCAGCGGCCAACTGGTCTCTCATGCGCCTTGGTAATCCGCCTCACAGCACATAAACAAAGAAAAACAACCCGATCCACACCACGTCCACAAAGTGCCAATACCAACTGGCCGCCTCGAAGCCGAACTGGTGCTCGGCGTTGAAATGCCCACGCAGGATGCGCATCAGCATCACGAATAAAATGATGGTGCCGATGGTTACGTGGGCGCCGTGAAAGCCCGTCAGCATGAAGAACGTGGCGCCGTATACCCCTGAACCCAGGGTCAGGCCCAGTTCTTTATAGGCGTGGATGTACTCCTCGGCCTGGAACCCGAGAAACGCCAAGCCCAACAGCACTGTGATCGCCAGCCAGATTTTCAGCGCACCCCGATGGCCTTTACGCAGGGCATGGTGGGCGATGGTGATGGTCACGCTGGAGCTCACCAGCAGGATGGTATTCACCAACGGCAGGCCCCACGGGCTGATGGTGCCTTCAGGCGCAGGATAGAGCTTGGGGTCAGGGTTATTGAGCAAGGGCCAGGCGAACTCGAAGTTCGGCCACAGCATATGCGCAACGCCTTTGGAGCCCTCACCTGCCAGCCATGGCGCCGACATGTGCCGCACATAAAACAACGCACCGAAGAACGCGATAAAGAACATCACCTCCGAAAAGATGAACCAGGTCATGCCCCAGCGAAACGAGCGGTCCATTTGCGCGCTGTACAGCCCGTCGCGACTTTCCTTGATCACAGCACCGAACCAGCCAAACAGCATGTAGGCCAACAACAGGCCGCCGACGAAAAAGATCCACGGCCCGTGGGATTCGGGGCGCGCAGCCTTCAAGTCGTTGAACCACACCGCCAGGCCGTACACGGTGACCAGCAGGCCAATCGTGGCAATTATCGGCCATTTGCTTTGCGCTGGTACGTAGTACGTATCATGAGTCGACATGTATTCGCTCTCCTGATTGAGGGGGCAAACAGTAGCTAGCCCCCGGTCCTCGCGGCCACGGGCGGTTGGCGCGCAGTGATATCGAACAGCGTGTACGCCAGGGTCAAATGCTTCACATCCTTGGGCATCGCGCGGTCGACGATAAAACGCACCGGCATCTCGATGCGCTCACCCGGCTGAAGCACTTGCTGGGTGAAGCAAAAGCATTCGGTCTTGTGGAAATACATGGCCACTTCGGCCGGGGAAATACTCGGGATCGCCTGGGCGGTCATCGGCTTATTGGTGGGGTTGTAGGCCACGAACAGCATCTCGTTGACCGCCCCCGGGTTGACCACAATCTCATCGGCCTTGGAATGAAATTCCCAGACCATGTCGATGGCGTTGGTGGACAGAAACTGCACCCGAACCTGACGTGAGGGGTCGACCATTTGCTCGCCCTCGTACTGCCCGGCGGTCTTGCCGTTGATGCCGAAGGCCTTGCACATCACGTCGTAGATCGGCACCAGCGCGAAGCCGAAGGCGAACATCGCCAGTACCAGGATCAGCAGGCGGGTGACCAGGCGTTTGATCGGCACGGAGTCAGACATGACACCCACCCAAGGCTGGTGCGCCCCTCCCACATGGACCGCGTTCGCAACACACAGAGGTATTCATTTGACCTCCGGCGGGGTGGTGAAGGTGTGATACGGCGCAGGCGAGGGCACGCTCCATTCCAGGCCCTCGGCGCCATCCCAGGGCTTGGCCGGTGCCGGCGTACCCCCACGGATGCACTTGATGACAATGAACAGGAAGAAGATCTGTGTGGCGCCGAACATAAAGGCACCAATGGACGAAACCATGTTGAAGTCGGCGAATTGCAGGTTGTAGTCCGGCACCCGCCGCGGCATACCCGCCAGCCCCACAAAGTGCATGGGGAAGAACGCCATGTTCATGCCCACGAAAGACAGCCAGAAATGCAACTTGCCCAGGGTTTCGTCGTACATGTGGCCAGTCCATTTCGGCAGCCAGTAGTAGGCCGAAGCGAAGATCCCGAAGATCGCGCCGGGCACCAGTACGTAATGGAAGTGCGCCACCACAAAGTAGGTGTCGTGGTACTGGAAGTCCGCCGGGGCAATCGCCAGCATCAGCCCGGAGAAGCCGCCAATGGTGAACAGGATCACGAAGGCCACCGCAAACAGCATCGGCGTCTCGAACGTCAGCGAGCCCTGCCACATGGTGCTGACCCAGTTGAATACCTTCACCCCCGTGGGCACGGCGATCAGCAGGGTCGCATACATGAAGAACAACTCACCCACCAGCGGAATGCCCACCACGAACATGTGGTGCGCCCAGACGATGAACGACAGGAACGCGATGCTCGCCGTGGCGTAGACCATCGAGGTGTAGCCAAACAGCGGCTTGCGCGAGAAGGTCGGGATGATCGAGCTGACGGCGCCAAACGCCGGCAGAATCATGATGTACACCTCGGGATGGCCAAAGAACCAGAACACATGCTGGAACAGCACCGGATCACCGCCACCGGCCGCGCTGAAGAAGCTGGTACCGAAGTGGATATCCATCAGCATCATGGTCACGCAGCCCGCCAGCACCGGCATCACCGCGATCAGCAGGAACGCGGTGATCAGCCAGGTCCACACGAACAGCGGCATCTTCATCAAGGTCATGCCGGGGGCACGCAGATTGAGGATGGTGGCGACCACGTTGATCGCGCCCATGATCGAACTGATGCCCATCAGGTGGATGGCAAAGATAAAGAACGTCACGCTTTCCGGCGCATAGGTGGTGGAAAGCGGCGCATAGAAAGTCCAACCGAAGTTCGGCCCGCCACCGGGGCTGAACAAGGTGGAGACCAGCAGCAGGAACGCCGCCGGCAGCAGCCAGAAGCTGAAATTGTTCATGCGCGGCAGGGCCATGTCCGGCGCGCCGATCATCAGCGGGATCATCCAGTTGGCCAGCCCGACGAAGGCCGGCATCACCGCGCCGAACACCATGATCAGGCCGTGCATGGTGGTCATCTGGTTGAAGAACGCCGGCTGCACGATCTGCAGGCCTGGCTGAAACAGCTCGGCGCGGATCACCATGGCAAACGAGCCACCGAGCAGGAACATGGTGAAGGCAAACCACAGGTACATCGTGCCGATGTCTTTGTGGTTGGTGGTCAGCACCCAGCGCATCAAGCCTTTGGCGGGGCCGTGGGCATGGTCGGCATGACCGTGGTCGATCACAGTGCTCATGGCCGTTCTCCTGCAAGCGAGTGAGCGGGGCGATTCAGGGTATTGGCGTTGAAAGTAGTCATTTGCTTTCGGCCTGTTTCAAAGCCAGCACGTCTTTGGGCGTGACCATGTCGCCTTTGTTATTGCCCCAGGCGTTACGCTCGTAAGTCACCACGGCGGCGATATCCACTTCCGAGAGTTGTTTGCCGAAGGCTGCCATCGCGGTGCCGGGCTTACCGTGGAAGACGATGCCCAGGTGATCGGCGGCGGGGCCGGTGGCGATTTTCGAGCCCTTGAGCGCCGGGAACATCGGCGGCAAACCTTGGCCCTCAGCCTGGTGACAGGCAACGCAGGTGGTGTGATAGACCTTGTCGCCACGGGCCACCAGTTCGTCCAGCGTCCACTCTTTGGAGGTCAGCTCCTTGAGCTTGGCCGCTTCTTCCTTGCGCTCGCCGAGCCAGGTGTCGTAGTCGGCCCGGGACTTGACCTCGACCACGATGGGCATGAAGCCGTGGTCTTTGCCGCAAAGTTCGGCGCACTGGCCGCGGTAGATGCCGGGTTTCTCGACACGGGTCCAAGCCTCGTTGACGAAGCCCGGGATGGCATCGCGCTTGACCGCAAAGGCCGGCACCCACCAGGAGTGGATCACGTCGGCGGCGGTCACCAGAAAGCGCACCTTGGCACCCACCGGCAACACCAGCGGCTGGTCGACTTCCAACAGGTAATGTTCGCCCTTGGTGGCCTGGTTATGAATCTGCTCGGCGGGCGTGGCCAGGTTGCTGAAGAACTCCACATCCTGGCCCAGGTATTTGTAGTGCCACTTCCACTGGTAGCCGGTGACCTGGATATCGATATCCGACTCACTGCTGTCGTAGATGTTGATCAGGGTCTTGGTCGCCGGAATCGCCATGGCCACCAGGATCAGCAGGGGCACGACCGTCCAGAGAATTTCCACCGTGGTGCTCTCGTGAAACTTGGCCGCGACCTGGCCCGTGGATCGCCGGTGCAAAATCATCGACCAGAACATCGCGCCAAACACGACGATGCCGATCACCACACAGATCCAGAAAATGGTCATGTGCAGGTCAAACACGGCGTGACTGACTTCAGTAGCCCCTGGCGCCATATTCGTTGTCCAGGCGGCGTGCGCCTGGCCGAATACCGACCACAACAGGAGGCCCATCCATACGTGTGGATGTCGCGTCATTGCGGGTTCCCCTTTATGTTTCTTGTTATCCCGCCGGTTTGCACCTGCGGCCAAGGGAGCGGCTTCCATACTGCTTACAACCGCCAAGCCTTGCCTGCGCCATGCAGTTGGGCGTCATCAGCTAATTGCGTACAAAACCGAGTATAGACAGCCCTAGCAACCCCGCAATGTGTGGGGGCAAATGAATAGAAACAGACAGACGGACCCCGTAAAATGGGCGGCGGAATCGTTTATCCGACGAACGATGGCATTTCGATATAACGCCTGCCTATAACCATGAAATAATTATGACAAATGCGTCTTAGGCGCTCGTATAAACGAACTACCTTATCCTCTCCCTTTTCCTACGCCTGTTTCACTGGAGCCTTCATGAACACCGCCGCATTGCGCGAGCAGATTTCCCGTGCCCATCAACACGAAGCCAGCACCGGCCAACTTGCCACTCAGTTGGGACAACAATTGCCGCACCTGCACTCGGCCATTTCCCTGGCTGACGGTGATCGCAACATCGTTATGACGCGCTTTGTCACCGCTTACATCGACCTGGTTCCCGATTTGCTGGACGCTGCCAATGACGTGGCCCGCGAGGCCGGAATTGAAAGCCAGATCAAGCCGGTGCTGAAAATCGCCGAACACTTCTTCCTGCAACCCCCCGCGATCCTGGCCGGCCACGAAGGTCTGGACGGCCTGCTGGACGAAGCTTACCTGGCCCATCGCTTGGTGGAGGAGGTCAACGATCTGTATATCAAGCATTTCGGCCAGCCGTTGATTCCGGCGGATACCACCGTGGCCAACGTGATTGCCCATCAATTGATCGGCGAAACATTCGCCAACCAATTGGATGAAGCCGTACACCACGCAGTGGATGAAATGCTCAACGAAGACAGTTTTGCGCTGGAGTCGGTCGAGGCGTACCGCGAGACCCTGAAGAGCCCGAGCACCGAAGCGGCATGGAAGCGCTGGCCGTGCCTGTCGCGCCAGCTTGGGGTTGAGCTGACGCTGGATCAGCCTGCATAAAACTGCCATTTTACGGCGATCAAATGTGGGAGGGGGCTTGCTCCCGATAGCGGTGTATCAGCCAAAGAGATTTTGACTGGTCCACCGCTATCGGGAGCAAGCCCCCTCCCACATTTTTTGATCGGGTTTCGTCAGGTAACGGACGGCGCCGAACCTATTCCCACCGTCGTACGTACCCGACCTTCCAACCGGCGCTTCAAGCCACGCGCCTCGATCACCAGCGTCGAACCCTTGGCCGCATTGGCCCGTCCCCACTCCTCCAGCAATTCCAGACAAGAGTGGTCGATGTAACTCAAGTTACTCAGCGGCACATGCAACGTGGTCCCCGCAGGCACCGCCGACAGCACCTGAGTCAGCGCCGGCACTTTCAGAAAGGTCGCCGCACCCGTCAAGCGCAGCTCCATCTCCCCCTCTTGAGGCAGGTCGATCAAGCTGACTTTCAGCCGCGAAGCCTTGAAGGCCAGTTTGAGCAGCGTAAGTCCGAAGCCCACCAGCACACCGGTCAGCAAGTCGGTGAAGATGATCGCCAGTGCCGTGGCCGCATAGGTGAACATCGGCATCCGCCCGTAACGTCCCAGCGCCTTGAACGCCTTGACGTCCACCAGCTTGATCCCGGTGTACACCAGCACACCCGCCAGGCTCGCGACCGGAATGCTTTGCAGCACGCTCGACAGCAAGAGCACGAAGCCGAGCAACCACAGGCCATGGAACATCGCCGACAAGCGAGTGGTAGCCCCGGCCTGGACGTTGGCCGAGCTGCGCACGATCACGCCGGTCATCGGCAGGGCACCCACCAGGCCGCAGAGCATGTTGCCGACACCTTGGGCAGACAATTCCTTATCGAAATCGGAACGCTGGCCGCTGTGCATACGATCCACCGCTGCGGCAGACAGCAGGGTTTCGGCGCTGGCGATAAACGCTACGGCGAAAGCTGCGATCAACAGCTGTGGGTCAGCCAGGTTGAGCAGATCGCTGGGGCGCAGCCAGTCAATGGCATCCGCGAGATTTTCCGGGACCTCCACGCGCTTGACCTGCAGGGCCAGCACCAGGCTGGTGACGGTCGCCAGCCCCACCCCCAGCAGGGCGCCCGGCACAAAACGCAATTGCCGCGGGCGGAATTTGTCCCACAGGTACATGACCAACATGGTCGACAGACCGAGCAGGCCGGCCTGCCACCCGAGCCCGCCACCCAAGGTCGGAAGCGCTTCAGCCACCGCCGCCGGGAAGCCTGCCAGGTTATCCAGCCCGGATGGCTTGGGCGCCCCATCAAGCATCACATGGATCTGCGAAAGCACAATCAACACGCCGATCCCCGCCAACATGCCGTAGACAACCGCCGGCGCCGTGACACGAAACCAGCAACCCAGGCGCAAACGCCCGGCCACCAGTTGTAGGAAGCCGGCCAGCAGCAGGATCGGCCCCAGCATCATCATGCCGTGTTGGCGCACCAGTTCGAACACCAGTACCGCCAAACCCGCCGCCGGGCCGCTGACTTGCAGCGGCGACCCCGCCAACCAGCCCACCACCAGGCCACCGATGATCCCGGTGATCAGCCCCTTGGCCGGCGGCATACCGGATGCGATCGCAATGCCCATGCACAGCGGCAAGGCAACCAGAAAAACAACCACCGAGGCGAGCAGCTCTCGTGGCAAAACAGCTTTCAATTGAGCAGCACGCATGATGACTCTCCCGAGGCATTCGCCGGGCGCGGTAAAGCCTGGCTGCGTCCATGGCAGCCACCGCGTTACCCGGCAGGGAAGTGTTTTAGAAGCGCGCTTTAGGCGTCGCTGAAGGGATCGGCTCGGTGCCGTTCAGCGGTCGGAACGCCGCTTTGTCCGCATCGTAGGCCCGAATTTCGCTGGTCTCGATGTTGTAGATCCAGCCATGGATAAACAAATGACCATTGGCCATGCGCGAAGCCACGGAAGGGTGGGTGCGCAAATGTTGCAGTTGGGCGATAACGTTTTCTTCGGTCAGCACCGCCATGCTCTCGCCTTCGTTGGCGCAGTCGCAGTTGTCATGGACCATGGTCTTGGCGACCTCGGCGTGACGCAGCCATGCCTTGACCGTCGGCATCTTTTCCAGGCTGTCTGGGTTGAGTACCGCGCGCATCGCGCCGCAGTCGGAGTGCCCGCACACAATGATGTGCTGTACACCAAGGGCAAGCACCGCATACTCGATGGCCGTGGAGACACCACCGTTCATTTGGCCGTAGGGAGGCACCACGTTACCGACGTTACGGGTCACGAACAGGTCGCCCGGGGAGCTTTGGGTAATCAGCTCGGGCACGATGCGCGAGTCGGCGCAGGTAATGAACATTGCCCGCGGGCTCTGGGCCGTGGCAAGTTTCTTGAAGAGTTCTTCCTGCTGAGGGAAGACGTCGTGATGGAAATGCAAAAAACCGTCAACGATGTGTTGCAGCGCTGCATCGGCGGACTCCGCCACAGGGGCTGAAGCCGACGCAGCCAACGGCTGTTTATCCTTGTCACTCATGATTCATCCTCTTGATCAATGCAGGGGAGGGTTCAGGTCAGTTCGACGCCAGGGCAGTGAAATAGTTGTAAAACCACCGCAGAACAGGGCACCGACTCGTCAGTCACTCGCTGAACAAGGTAACCGCTGAAACTTAACTCAAACTGAATGAAACGCTCTAGATCGCGGGTTTCAGTGATGTCAAAAGGCGACTATTCCTACGGTAAATTCACCGCCATCTTCTTCAGTTTACAACAATGTCATCTGTCTGCCCGGTGGGCAGAATGCGGTGCAATCCAGGTTGAATCCTTCGCGTCGGTTCAGCCCCAAACGCTTGATCGCCTTGCTGAAGCGTTGAGCCAGCAAATCGGCAAAGGGCCCTTCACCCCGCATGCGCACACCGAAGCGGCTGTCATACACCTCACCACCGCGTACCTGACGCACCAGGCTCATCACATGAGCCGCACGCTGCGGGTAGTGTGCCGCCAGCCACTCCTCGAACAGCGGCGCCACTTCCAACGGCAGGCGCAGCATCATGTACGCCGCGCTTTGCGCACCGGCCGCATGAGCCTCGGTCAGCAGGTTTTCCAGCTCACTGTCGTTGATCATCGGAATCATCGGCGAGCACAACACACCCACCGCAATACCCGCGTCGCGCATCACCCGAATGGCCCGCAACCGCGCCTTCGGCGCCGCCGTGCGTGGCTCCAGGATGCGCTTGAGCTCGTCATCCAGGCTGGTCAGGCTGATCATCACCGCCACCAGGCGCTGACGGGCCAACTCGGTGAGCAGGTCCAGATCACGCAGGATCAGCGAGCCCTTGGTGATGATCGTCACCGGGTGACGGTAGCGTAGCAGCACTTCAAGGGTTTGCCGCGTGATCCTGTATTCGCGTTCGATAGGCTGGTACGGATCGGTGTTAGAGCCCAGGTTGATCGGCGCGCACACATAGCCAGGCTTGGACAGCTGCTGCTCCAGCACATCGGCCGCATTGCTCTTGGCAATCAGCCGGGTCTCGAAGTCGAGCCCCGGGGACATGTCCCAATAGGCATGGCTGGGCCGTGCATAACAATAGATGCACCCATGCTCACAGCCGCGGTAAGGGTTGATCGAGCGATCGAACGGCAAGTCCGGCGAGTTGTTGCGGGTGATGATGGTCTTGGCCGTTTCGATACGCACTTCGGTGCCTTGAGTGGGCGGCACCTCCTGGTACCAGCCATCGTCCTCGGCCACGCTGACCGTAGGTGCAAACCGGTTGTGCAGGTTGGTGGCCGTGCCCCGACCCCGGGGCGGCAGCGCAGTAGTCATGAAAACGCCTCGATACTGTTTTTATATACAGTATCGAGGCGCGGGGTTGCTGACCAGTGCCGTTGGGCGGCTAGAGTGGGATCAGTGCTTTTGCGTCACCTGCCCCAGATCATCGCCCGACGTGGTGCGCATATCGCTTTTGCGCAGACCTGCCACATCGCTGGCGTTTACCGGCGCACCTTGGTTGCCCCAGCTGCCACGGATAAAACTGACCACATCGGCCACTTCCTGGTCCGACAGCCGCCAGGCGAATGCCGGCATGGTGAAGGTGGACGGCGCGGTATGCGTCGCCGGCAAGGTACCGCCGTTCAACACAATGTTGATCAACGACGTGGCGTCCGCCGTCTGCACGACCGGGTTACCCGCCAGCGCCGGGAACACCCGCGTATAGCCATGACCATCGGTGCGGTGGCAGGCCGCGCAGTTGTCGATATACACCGAGGCGCCCGGCTTGCTGTCATCACCTTTCCAAAGCGCCTCGGCCACCTGCTTGTCGTACTGGTGCGGCTGATCCTTGGGGTCCACCGCCGGCAGGCTCTTGAGGTAACGGGCGATAGCGGTCAAGTCATCTTCTGACATGTACTGCATGCTGTGGACGACAACATCGCTCATACCACCGAACACCGCACTGCGGTCACTGCGACCGGTCTTGAGAAACTGCACCAGTTGCTCTTCGCTCCAACTGCCGAGACCGTCCTTGTGGTCGCCGCGCAGGCTTTTCGCAATCCAGCCCTCCAACGGCGCGCTGCCGGACAGGAAGTCGTTGCCGTCAGTGGCGCTCAGGGCTTTTTCCTGCATGGTCAGGGCACGCGGCGTATGGCAGGCGCCGCAGTGTCCCAGGCCTTCCACCAAGTACGCGCCACGGCTGATCACCGGATCCGCTGCGGCTGGTGACGGTTGCGTCTCGACCGCCGGCGCAAACATCCAGCGCCACGCGGCCAGCGGCCAACGCATACTCAAAGGCCAGGGGATATCGCTGTCCTTGTTCTCTTGGGCGACCGGCTCGACGCCCTTCATGAAGTACGCATACAGCGCTTGCATATCGCTATCGCTGACACGCGCGTAGGACGGGTAGGGCATCGCCGGGTAAAGCGTACTGCCGTTCTTGGCGACGCCATGGCGCACGGCCTTGTCGAAGTCTTCGAAGCTGTAGTCGCCCAGGCCGGTCTTGTCTGGGGTGATGTTGGTGGAGTAGATCACGCCGATGGGTGTTTCCATCGGCAGGCCACCGGCGAAGGGTTTGCCGCCTTTGGCGGTGTGGCAAGCCACGCAGTCGCCGGCACGTGCCAGGTATTCACCCTGCTTGATCAAGTCAGATTCCGCAGCGCTCACCGAGCAGCTGCTGAAGAGCGCCAGGGAGGCGATAACGAGTGCTTTCATGGTCATCGCTCCTTATGCCTGAACCAGTGGGCCGGGGTTTTTCAGGTACTGCTCGCGGATTGCTCGAGCTGACCAATAGGTCAAAGCTGCCACCAGGCCGGTAGGGTTATAGCCCAAGCCCTGTGGGAAAGCGGACGCGCCCGGGACGAACACGTTGTGCACATCCCAACACTGCAGGTAGCGGTTCAACGCACTGGTTTTCGGGTCGGTGCCCATGATGGCGCCGCCGTTGAGGTGGGTGGTCTGGTAAGAGGCGGTATTGAAGTGATCACCGACTTTTTTACCCAACACGGCGATGGCCTTGGGGTTCATCGCCTGTGCGACCTTGCCCATTTTCTCGACCATGAAGCGGTTCATCTTGATGTCGTTTTCCTGCCAGTCGAACGTCATGCGCAGCAGCGGCAGGCCGTAGGCATCGCGGTAAACCGGATCCAGATCCAGATAGTTACTACGGTAGGATTGATGGGCACCGTGAGCATCCATCGACACCTGGTGGGTGTAGTAATCGGCGGTGGCACGCTTCCAGGCGCTGCCCCAGGCCGGCGTGCCCGGCGGGTTGGAAGTACCGGCAATCGGCCGGCTGCCCGCCTGGTTTACCCACATCGGCGAGCCCCCCACGAAGCCGTGGGGGCCGTGGTCGAAGTTGTCGGCGTTGAAGTCGTCGATGGCCACGCCATTGCCGCCCGCGCCGATGAAGTTGTTGGTGTGGGTGTCCTTATCAAAGAACGCCTTGATGGTGCCCATGTTCTGGTAAGCGAAGTTGCGGCCTACCACGCCCTCATTGGTAATCGGGTCGTAGGGTTTGCCGATGCCCGACAGCAACATCAGGCGCACGTTATGGAACTGGAACGCGCCCAGAATCACCAGGTCTGCCGGCTGCTCGCATTCGCGGCCCTGGGCATCGATATAGGTCACGCCGGTGGCTTTTTTCTTGGTGCTGTCGAGGTTGACCTTGAGTACGTGGGAATTGGGCCGCAACTCGAAGTTGGGCACCTGGCGCAGGGCCGGCAGGATGTTCACGTTCGGCGACGCTTTGGAATACATGTAGCACACGTAGCCACTGCAAAAGCCGCAGAAATTGCACGGTCCCATCTGCGCGCCGTAGGGGTTGGTGTATGGCCCCGACGTATTGGCCGACGGCAGGTTGTAAGGCTTGTAACCCACCTCCGTCGCTGCTTTCTGAAACAGTTGTGCGGAGACCGTATTCTTCTGCGCCTCCAACGGGAACGGGTTGGAACGATCCGGCGCGTAAGGGTTGCCCCCACGGCCTTCGCCTACCAACTGACCTTTGACCGTCCAGGCCTGCCCGGAGGTACCGAAGACTTTTTCCGCATAGTCGAAAAACGGCTCCAGCTCTTCATAGCTGACGCCGAAATCCTGGATGGTCATGTCCTTGGGAATGAAGTTCTTCCCGTAGCGTTCCTCGTAATGGCTGCGCATACGCAACTCGATCGGATCGACACGAAAATGCACGCCCGACCAGTGCAGCCCCGCGCCGCCCACGCCGTTACCCGGCAGGAACGCACCGAGTTGACGGTTGGGCAGGGCCACATCATTCACACTATGGCGAATGGTTACTGTCTCTTTGGAAATGTCCTGGAACAGCTTCTTACGCACGCTGTAGGTCAATTCGTCGATGACCTGGGGATAGTTGCCGTCCGGATAAGTGTCCTGCATCGGGCCGCGCTCCAGCGCTACCACGTTGAGGCCTGCTTCCGTCAGCTCCTTGGCCATGATCGCGCCGGTCCAGCCAAAGCCTACAATCACCGCATCCACTTTCTTCATGATGGTCGCCACGTTTATGCCCTCTCGCCGCGAATGGAAACAGCCGGGAAGGGGTATTGCTCGTTGCGTTCCACCCAATCCATGAAGTCGGCGCGGGCGCCGGGGAAGCCGATCATGGTCCAGCCGACCATGCCTTTATTGCCGCCATGGATCGGGTCGCAGAAGAAACCTTCCTTGGTGTTTTGCAGCAACAGGTTAAAGAACATCTTTGGCGGCACGGCGTCGAAGTGCGCGGCAACTTCGCTGCCGCCAGCCTCCAGACGGCGTAGCATGTCGTCTCGGGTAGCGCTGTCTTGCGCAGCAAAAGCCTTGCCGTTGAACGCTTTCGACCAAGCGTCCGTTGCAGCGATACCCAGGCGATAGATTTCCTTGGGTACCAATTTGCTCTGCCAGCCCATTTCCGGCGGCGCATCGGCGTTGAAGGGACCTTGCATGAACCACAGGGCGCCGCTGGCGTAAGGGGTGTTCATCTGGCGGTCGATATATTCCGGCGCGCCAGCTTCCAGTGCGCCAGGGCCTTGGGCATCAGCCGGAATCAAGCGCTCGACGGCGGCGTTGATGAACGCCCATTCCTCGGCCGTGAAATAGCTCGGCTCATAGGCTTTATCGCTCGTCGCAGGTTTGGCCGGCGCCGCTTGGGCAGGCTCCGGCGTGGCCATCAGCATCGAACCACCCAGGCCGGTGCTGGCAACCGTGACCACCGGGATCAAGGTCAAGGATTTGCGTAGAAAGTCACGCCGGGGGTTGTCTTGATCTTGATCAGACATGGATACACCTCATCATGTGGTCACGGGTTTATCCGCCGCTTCTGGGAGCAGCGTGAAGGCTTGCCAAGCAATGGGATCCAAAAACATAGAACACATTGGCAAACAATAGTTACAAATGATAGCAGGCTAAGAATTGAGAAGAGTCGATTCAGCGAGAAAAACACCGGATCAGATCGGATGAATCACAATTCTTTGACGAAGACCTCACGCGACATTGACCGCCCCTAAGCGAATCTGCGGCCCATCAGCCACTTCCTTATTCGGTCACACTGTCCATGTTCAACACACGATTACTGCCTATCCTCGGCTTGGCGGTCATGGCCCTGTTCAACACGCTTCAAGCCCAGGCCGATGACGCGATCTCGATCCGCTCGCCGGAATGGGCCCAACCAGTGGGTGACCAGTACAACCTGCATCAAATGACGCCCACGCTCTATCGCAGCGCATTGCCAGACGGTGATGCACTGCCCATTTTGGAAGAACTCAAGATCGCTACCGTCATCAACTTTTTGCCGGAATCTGATGCGCAGTGGCTTAAATCATCTGATATCAAACAGGTGCAGTTGAGCTATCGCACCAACCATGTCGACGATTCCGACGTGTTGGCGGCGATCAGAGCGATTCAGACAGCAGAAGCAGATGGCCCGGTGTTGATGCACTGCAAGCACGGCGCCGACCGGACTGGCCTGATGGCAGCGATGTATCGGGTGGTGGTTCAGGGATGGAGCAAGGAGGACGCGCTGAACGAGATGACCTTGGGCGGCTTCGGCAGCAGCAATGGCTTCAAGGACGGGGTTCGCTACATGATGAAAGCCGATGTCGACAAGTTGCGTACAGCTTTGGCGAATGGCGATTGCAGCACCAGCGCGTTCGCGTTGTGCTCAATGAAAGACTGGATCACCACAACGGGCCAGGAAGAGAAAAAATTGTAGGCGTGAGCTTACTTGCGAATAACTGAATGACACCGCGTTTACTTAGGGAAACCGCGTTATCGTTAACGTTTTTCGCGAGCAAGCTCGCTCCTACAGTGAGTCCGGTTTAGTCTTTTTTGAGCTTGGGATTGGGGAAGAACTGCACCGCCTGCACTTTTGGATCCGCCGGCGCTTTCAATGCCGATGTATTGACCCGCGTGCCCAACTCCTTGGGCACCGAAAGCCCCTGATCATTCAACGTATCGGTATACCCGCAGGCCACGCATTCGCGATGCGGCACGCTGTCTTCGGTCCACATTTTCAACTTGTCCGGCTCACTGCACGCCGGGCAGACCGCCCCGGCGATAAATTGCTTTTTGGTAATCACAGGCGCTTCACTCATGCTGCCGCGTCCTCACTCAGGCCGCTGTGGCGCAAGAGTGCGTCAATCGACGGCGCCCGTCCGCGGAAGTCGACGAACAGCACCATCGGCGCCTGGGAACCGCCACGCGCCAGGATCGCTTCGCGAAACGCACGCCCGGTCTGGGCATTGAGCACACCGTCTTCTTCGAACTTGGAGAAGGCATCGGCCGAAAGCACTTCGGCCCATTTGTAGCTGTAGTAACCCGCCGCATAACCACCGGCGAAGATGTGCGCGAAGCTGTTGGGGAAGCGGTTGTAGGCCGGCGGACGCATCACCGAGACTTCATCACGTACACCTTCAAGCACCTGCGCCACGCTGCGGCCATCGCCATGAGTGGCGTGCAGCTCAAAGTCGAACAACGAGAACTCCAGCTGACGCACCATCATCAGGCCGGACTGGAAATTCTTCGCCGCGAGCATTTTTTCCAGCAGATCCTGGGGCAGGGGCTCGCCGGTTTCATAGTGGCCGGAGATCAGCGCCAGGCCCTCGGGCTCCCAGCACCAGTTCTCCATGAATTGGCTCGGCAATTCCACCGCATCCCACGCCACGCCGTTGATCCCGGATACACCGGCGTGCTCGACGCGAGTCAGCAGGTGATGCAGGCCGTGGCCGAATTCGTGGAACAGGGTGGTGACTTCATCGTGGGTCAGCAGCGCAGGCTTGCCGCTGTCGGCTGGCGTGAAGTTGCACACCAGGTTGGCGACCGGGCTTTGCAGCACGCCGTCGACCGTGCGACGACGATCGCGGGCACCGTCCATCCAGGCACCGCCACGCTTGTTGGCGCGGGCATACAGGTCGAAGAAGAAGCGCCCGACGTGCTCGCCATTTTCTTTGATTTCAAACAGGCGAACGTCCGGGTGCCAGGTGTCGAAGCCCTTCTGTTCGGCAATCTCGATGCCGTACAGGCGTTGCACAATGGCAAACAGGCCGCCCAGCACCTTGTCGATCGGGAAGTAAGCACGCAGGGCTTCCTGGGACACGCTGTAGCGCTGCTCACGCAATTTTTCGCCATAGAAACCGCTGTCCCAGCTTTGCAGGTCGGCGCAGCCTTGTTCGGCGGCGTAAGCCTTGAGCTGTTGCAGATCCTGTGTGGCGAACGGCTTGCTGCGTTTGGCCAGGTCCCGCAGGAAGCTCAGCACCTGGTCGCTGGAGTCGGCCATCTTGGTCGCCAGGCTCAGCTCGGCGAAGGACGCGTAACCCAACAATTGGGCCAGTTCCTGACGCAGGTCGAGAATCTGTTCCATCACCGGGCCGTTATCGTTCTGACCGGCATTCGGGCCCTGGTCCGACGCACGGGTGCAGTAGGCCGCGTAGACCTCTTCACGCAGGGCGCGGTCCTGGGCATAGGTCATCACGGCGTAATAGCTGGGGAATTCCAGGGTGATCAGCCAGCCGTCGAGGCCCTTGGCCTGGGCGGCGGCAGCCATTTGCGCCTTGGCCGAGTCGGTCAGGCCGGCGAGGGTGGCTTCATCGGTGACGTGCTTGGTCCAGGCCTGGGTAGCGTCCAGCAACTGGTTGGAGAATTTGCTGCCCAGCTCGGAAAGCTTGCTTTGCACTTCGGCGTAGCGCTTTTGCTGCTCCGGCGGCAGGTCGATACCCGACAGGCGGAAATCGCGCAGGGAGTGTTCCAGAATGGTTTTTTGCGCCACGTCGAAACCGGCGGCCTCGGGGCTGTTGGCCAAGGCGTCGAAAGCCTGGAACAGTTCACGGTTCTGGCCCATCTCGGTGGAGTAGGCACTCAAGGCGGGCAGGCAAGCCTCGTAGGCTTCACGCAACTCGGCGCTGTTGCACACTGCATTGAGGTGGCTGACCGGGCTCCAGGCAGCGCCAAGGCGGTCGTTCAGTTCATCCATGGCCAGGACCAGACCGGCCCATGTCGGATTTTTGCCCTGGCTTTGCAGGATGTCTGCGATAGCCACACGGTTGTCGGCGAGGATCTGTTCGATGGCCGGCTGGACGTGCTCGGCACGGATCGCCGAGAACGGCGGCAGGTCGTAGGACTGCAAAAGAGGGTTGTTCGCGCTCACGGTTGGCACCTTGGCTGAAGAAACATGTAAGAACAAAGATGGGGCCATCTTAATTACAATCAACACCCACCGCAGCTATCAGCAGAAGAGAGAGAGGCTATCGTGACCCTTCGCACCTATCAGAACCACACGCCAACCCTGGGCGCCGGGGCTTTTGTCGATATTTCGGCGGTGGTGATCGGCGATGTCGAAATCGGCCCCGACAGCTCGGTTTGGCCGCTGACCGTGATTCGCGGCGACATGCACCGCATCCGCATCGGCGCACGCACCAGTGTGCAGGACGGCTGCGTGTTGCACATTACCCATGCAGGGCCGTTCAATCCTGATGGTTTCCCGCTGCTGATCGGCGACGACGTGACCATCGCCCACAAGGTCATGCTGCATGGTTGCACGGTGGGCAACCGCGTCTTGATTGGCATGAGCAGCATCGTGATGGACGGCGCCGTGGTCGAGGACGACGTGATCATCGGCGCCGGCAGCCTGGTGCCACCCGGCAAGAAACTCGACAGTGGTTTTTTGTATGTGGGCAGCCCGGTTAAACAGGTCCGCGCGCTGACTGACAAGGAGCGCGCCTTTTTCACCTACAGCGCTGCGAACTACGTGAAGCTCAAGGACCTGCACCTGGCAGAAGGATTCGATCAATGACCCTCAACCACCCAACGGTCCTCTTCGACCTGGACGGCACGCTCACCGATCCGCGTGAGGGCATCACCCGTTCGATCCAGTACGCCCTTGGCAAATTGGGCATCGACGAACCTGACCTGACCAAGCTTGAACACTTCATCGGCCCGCCTCTGCTGCAAGCGTTCATGCACTTCTACGGTTTCGACGAGGCCAAGGCCTGGGAAGCGGTGAATTTCTACCGCGAGCGCTTCAAGGTCACCGGGCTGTATGAAAACCGCGTGTTCGACGGCGTGATGCCGCTGCTGGAAGACCTGAACAGCCAAGGGCGCCAACTGTACGTGGCCACCTCCAAGCCATGGGAATTTGCCCGCGAGATTGCGCGGCATTTCGACTTTGCCAAGCACTTCAAGGTGATTTACGGCAGCGAACTGGACGGCACGCGTACCAACAAGGTCGAGTTGATCGCCCACTTGATCCGTGAGGAAGGGCTGGACCCGGCCACAACCTTGATGATCGGTGATCGCAAGCATGACCTGATCGGCGCACGCAGCAATGGGTTGGATTCGGCGGCGGTAGGGTATGGGTTCGGCAGTTTTGAAGAGTTGAGTGCCGAAGCGCCGACCTGGCACTTCGAGACGTTGGCACAGATGCACCAGGCATTTTTGCAGCGCTCTTGAGACCGCTTTCGCAGGCAAGCCAGCTCCCACAGTTGGCCGATTTTCAACATGAGAATGCGGTCAACTGTGGGAGCTGGCTTGCCTGCGATGAGGCCCTAACGGCCAACCTTCTCCAACTGCCTCAACGCCGCTTTACGCTGCTCCACCGGCAACCCACCCAACTTCTCCACCGCCGCATAAAACCTCACCCAATCCCCACCTTCCTGCGCAAACAACGCCGCAAACGCCGGTACCCACTGGTCATACAACCCAAACGGCAAAAGCCGAGCGTTATTCATCGGCTGGTTGATCCAGGCGTCATAACGCTTGTCACCACCCCATTGGCTATCACGCAGTTGCCGGTATTCGCTGCGCAACTGCTCGAATTGCGCCGCTTTGGCCCGGCGCATCGCGTCCGCTGCCAACGGCTGCGCATACAACGCCTCCAGGCGTTTGCGGGTATCGAGAATCAGCCGGATGAATTGATCGCGTTGCTTCAACGCCGCATCGCTGACAGGCGCCAGGCCCCGTGCCGCCCGCCACTGACGGGTGCCTTCCTGCTCGACGAACGTGGCGAATGACTCGTTGAACTCGGTGTCATCCTTCACGTAGAAACGCTGGTGGGCCAGTTCGTGGAAGATCAGAGTCGCGAGGCGCTCATCACCCCAACTCATCATCGAACTCATGATCGGGTCGTTGAACCACCCCAGGGTGGAATAGGCTTCGACGCCACCGATCGACACGTCCATGCCTTGTTGCCGCAACAGCGCCGCCTCGCCACGCGCCGCGCCTTGGTTGTAGTAGCCGCGATAGGCAACGCAACCGGCGATGGGAAAGCAGTGGTTTTCAGGAGCCAGAGAAAATTCCTGCGTGGCGAAGACATTCCAGACCACATAGGGCCGGCCGATATCGGCGTATAACCGGTAGCTTTGATTATCCGGCAGATGCAAGTGCTCACTGGCAAAGGTGCGAGCTTTTTGCGATTGCACGAGATGCTCGCGCAATAGTTGAGGGCGAGTCTGGTCGGCGATAACTTCGGCAACCGGCTCCCGGGCCCGCAATAACTGCCACTGACCGCTCGCCAACTGACTGTAATAACTGACGCTGGAACAACCGCTGAGTAGCACAACCATCAACCCTGGAAGAAAACACCTGATCATGCACCGACTGCTCCTGGGTGATTTATTCGCCAGACTATCGCGCTTGAACGGGATTTTTCCATGGCGCGGCATGTTTATACTCAAGCCTCTTCTCGCGTTGAGTACCTGCCATGCGTCAGTTTCCATTGCCCGTTGCCGCCCTCCTGCTCAGCGCTTGCACTTCGGCCCCCATCCCGCCTGTCGACCCGCAACAGGCCTGGGTGGATTTCACCACGCCGACGCCGGGCTCCAAATTGGTCATGGCTCAGCGCCTGGACGGGAAAAACCTCAACGACGGGCGCTTCTTCCAAATGCCTCCCGGCCCTCACGAGCTGATGGTGCGCTTTGACTTTGAAGTGCCCGCCGGCGGCGGTTTGGGGGGCCTTAGCCAGATGATGTATCGCACCTGTTTCATGACCCTGCAGTACGACCATTTCCAGGCCGGCCAACGCTATGTGCTCGAAGGTCGCTCGCTGGCGTTCACGCCCAACATCCGGCTGTATGACTCAGCGCGCCAGTTGCTGGCCGAAGAACGCAGCGTCAACTGCATCTGAGTCAGTCATTGTTTTTCTGATAGATGATGCGCTTGGTACCGTTTTCGCACGAACCGACGATCATGGCGCTGTCATGGTTCTCGGCTTCTTCGGCAGTGATTATTTCCAGGGTGTAGGACGGAATCGCCTTGGCCTGGATCTTCACTTCGATTTCTTTCCTGAGCTCTTCACAATCTTTTGGCGCGGCCACGGCCGAAGTGGCCAATACACCGCAGATGATTGCCAAGGCAAAACGTTTCATGTGTGTAGCTCCCTGAATGCGCTGCGCACGAGTGTGCGCCTAGGCTGCATGGGCTATTCGACCACATTTTACAAACACGAGTTCTGATTTAACGCACAACTGAAAATGTGGGAGCGGGCTTGCTCGCGAATACGGAGTGTCAGTCCCCGAGATATCGGCTGATCCACCGCATTCGCGAGCAAGCCCGCTCCCACACAAGAGTACTGCTGTGTCAGTTGACCAGCGTGGCATCCAAGGTGATGGTTGCATTCAGCACTTTGGACACCGGGCACCCTTCCTTGGCCTTTTTGCTCAGTTCATCGAACTGCGCCTGGCTCGCGCCCGGGATCTTGGCTTTAAGGATCAGGTGCACGGCAGTGATCGCGAATCCGCCCTCGACCTGGTCCAGGGTCACGTCGGCCTGGGTATCAATGCTGTCAGCCTTGAGCCCGGCATCGCCGAGAATCATGGAAAACGCCATGGAGAAACAGCCGGCGTGAGCTGCGCCGATAAGCTCTTCAGGGTTGGTGCCCTTGCCGCCTTCGAAACGGGCCTTGAAGCCGTAGGGCGCTTCGCGCAGCACGCCGGTTTCAGTGGATATGGAACCCAGGCCTGTCTTCAGATCACCTTCCCAATGCGCGGATGCCTTTTTAACGATACTCATAGCTTTCTCCTCGAACGGTGGTTTTGCGTCAGTAAGGGTTCTGAGGATAGACCCGTGGGCAAAGTTCACCTTGTCGGAAAAACCTAGCGATACAGTAGGAAATTTCGGAGCCACCTATTGAATCTCGGGTATATGCCCTTATTGCATGAAGTATGCACATGCAGCGGCAGGTTTTAGCTCGTTTAAAAAAGCCTGTACGCCCTATTGGAGAAGCAGGCTGATGAAATCGCTGTCCGACGTAAAGTTTTCGACCCTCGACCTGGTGCCCGTGCGTGCCAATGGCAGCCCGGCGCAATCGCTGCGCAATTCCCTGGACTTGGCCCAACACGTGGAAAAGTTCGGCTACAACCGCTTCTGGGTGGCTGAGCACCACAATATGGACGGCATCGCCAGCTCGGCCACTTCAGTATTGCTCGGCTATCTGGCTGGCGGCACCTCGACCATTCGTGTCGGTTCCGGCGGCGTCATGCTGCCTAACCACGCGCCATTGGTGATTGCCGAACAGTTCGGCACTCTGGAAAGCCTCTACCCAGGCCGTATCGACCTGGGCCTGGGCCGCGCGCCCGGTTCTGACCAGATGACCGCTCGCGCCCTGCGCCGTGAACGCTCCGGCAGTGCCGATGACTTCCCCGAAGACGTAGCCGAACTCATGGCCTACCTGGGCCCGCGTACGCCCGACCAACGGGTGATCGCCGTACCGGGCACGGGCACCAATGTGCCAGTGTGGCTGTTGGGTTCGAGCCTGTTCAGCGCGCAATTGGCCGGTGAGCGTGGCTTGCCCTACGCCTTCGCCTCCCACTTCGCACCGCGCCTGATGCATGAGGCGATTCGTGTGTACCGCAATCACTTCAAGCCTTCGGCGGTACTGGACAAGCCCTACGTGATGCTCGGCATTCCACTGGTGGCAGCCGATACCGACGAACAGGCCGATTACCTGGCCACCTCGATGTACCAACGCATCCTCGCGCTGATGCGCGGCCAGAGCCTGGTGCAGCGCCCACCGGTAAAAACCATGGACGGCTTGTGGCTGCCCCATGAAAAAGACGCGGTGGGTAGCTTCCTTGGCCTGGCCATGGTGGGTAGCCCGGCGAAGATTCGCGCCAAGCTGGAGGTGTTGATCGAGCAGACCGGCGCCGATGAGCTGATTTTTACCAGTGACCTTTATGAGCACGCCGACCGGATTCATTCCTACGAGCTGCTGGCACAGGTGATGAAGGACTGAAATCCAAGCGAAAAAAACCGACGCACTTGCGTCGGTTTTTATGTCTGGAGCACGGAATCAACCGCGCTTGTAGACAATTTCCTTGGTGTCGCCGCCGCACGTCCCTACGACGTCACCACCCGCTGCGGCACCTTTATCTACGATTTCCAAAGAGTAATGCGGTACGCCCTTGGCATCGATTTTCGCTGCGATCTCGCTTTTCAGCTCCTCACAGTCCTTGGCTGCCATCGCCGTACCCGCAATGCTCAACAAACCCACCGCCAACAGAAACTTCTTCATCCGTTACTTTCCTTGCGCTGATCAAAAAGAGCGTGCCAACGCTCATCGCATCGGCACGCATTCGTTGTAGCGCAGGTTATGGCAATCGGCCAGCGGGCAAAGTTCAACTGAGCGGATTAACTACTCGCAATTCGGAACCCCACTTTCAGCGTGACCTGGAAGTGCGCGGCCTTGCCATCCTTGATGTGACCACGGGTTTCAGTCACCTCGAACCACTCCAGGTGCTTGATGCTTTTGTTGGCTTCAGCCAGAGCATTGTTGATTGCGTCTTCGATGCTGGTGGTGGAAGAGCCCACCAGTTCGACTTTCTTGTAGGTGTGATGATCACTCATGGCGTTTCTCCTATAGGTCGTCAATCAAGACTAGCAGCGAATGTGCTTACTGCTTCTGGCGACCGCTGGGAGGTGAAAGTTCAGAATTACTGCACTTTCTGAAACCGGCGCAGTCGGTATCTACACACGCCACTCAATCACTTCAGGAGATGTCCACATGGCCAACACTTCTTTACGCAAAGCGTCGCTGGAAAGCATGGAAGCCGAGATTTCGAGCCTGCTCAAATCTCTGGAGAGCCTCAAGGACGACGCGTCCGATGAGTCGCGCAAAACGCTGAAGGCCCTGAAAAGCAATGCCGAGAACGCCCTCAAGCACTCTCGCCACCTGATCAGCGACGCCTATGAAGAAAGCAAAGTCAAAATTCGTGAAACCAGTGCTGCCACCCGTGACTACGCACAAGAGCACCCATGGACGACCGCCGGCGTTGCCGTAGGTGCACTGGGCTTGCTGGCAGCCTACCTGCTGTGCAAGCGCGGTGACTGATTGACCGGTTACACCGGTTGACGCAACAGCTCAGCCTTGAGCCATTGCGCCAACTGCCCGGCGCGCCCGTCTGCGGCGCGCTTGGGTAGCCACAACGCCAGGTGCGCCGGGGTTTCGCTGAAGCCCCACGGCGCCACCAGGCGACCCGCTCGCAGGTCCTCTGCCACCAGTGGTTCTGGCGCAATCGCCACTCCCAATCCTGCTACTGCCGCTTCCAGCAAATAATACAAGTGCTCAAACCCCTGGCCGAGTTTCAACGCGCCGGGCTCGATGCCGTGTTGCCGCGCCCAACTGGGCCAGGCCTGGGGTCGTGAGGTGGTGTGCAACAACGCTTCGCTTACCAATGCCGTTGCTGGAGCCTGACGCAACTGTTCAAAACCTGCGAAACGAGGGCTCAACACCGGGCCGATGCGCTCGCTGGCCAGCTCATACACCTGCATATCTGCCGGCCACGGCGGCTCGGCGAATACCAGTAAGGCGTCCAGGCCTGGCCGCCGGGGGTCCAGATCGCCTTCGCCCGCCGACAGGTGCAGGCGCAAATCTGGCAAGTCCGCATTCAAGCGCCCCAGCCGGGGGATAAACCAGCGCGCCAGCAAACTGCCCGAACAGCCGAGCACGAAGGGCGCGTCGACGCCGCTTTGGGAGAGTTCGGCGCACGCGTCCCGCAGCCGCTCGAAAGCCTCCACGCTGGCATCCCGAAGCCGTACGCCTGCATCTGTGAGTTTAAGGCCACGTCCATCCTTGACGAACAGGCTCACACCCAAATGTTCTTCCAGTACTTTCAACTGCCGGCTGACCGCACCGTGGGTCACGTGCAGTTGCTCAGCGGCTTGGCTGACGCTACTGAAGCGGGCGGTGGCTTCAAAAGCACGCAAGGCATTGAGGGGTGGTAGGTCGCGGCTCATCTGTGAGTTTTCCTGACAGGTTACGGCGATCTTATCGGTTTTCAGGCCAAAGCGTCAGGGGTAGAGTGGCCGTCATTGCCTCTCAACACACATTCATTCCTGGAGCGCCCCATGACCCAGTCCCAGACCGATCTACGCAACGGCCCTGACGCCAACGGCCTGTTTGGTGCGTTCGGCGGCCGCTACGTGGCTGAAACGCTGATGCCGTTGATCCTCGACCTGGCCCGTGAATACGAAGCGGCCAAAGTGGATCCAGCGTTCAATGAAGAATTGGCCTACTTCCAGCGCGATTACGTCGGACGCCCAAGCCCGCTGTACTTCGCCGAACGCCTGACGGAGTTCTGTGGCGGCGCCAAGATCTATCTCAAGCGCGAAGAGCTGAACCACACCGGCGCGCACAAGATCAACAACTGCATCGGCCAGATCCTGCTGGCACGGCGCATGGGCAAGAAACGCATCATCGCCGAGACCGGTGCCGGTATGCACGGCGTAGCCACCGCTACCGTTGCCGCACGCTTCGGCCTGCAATGCGTGATCTACATGGGCACCACCGATATCGAGCGCCAGCAGGCCAACGTGTTTCGCATGAAGCTGCTGGGTGCCGAAGTGATCCCGGTGGTCGCCGGCACCGGCACCCTCAAAGACGCCATGAACGAAGCCCTGCGTGACTGGGTGACCAACGTCGACAGCACCTTCTACCTGATCGGCACCGTGGCCGGCCCGCATCCTTACCCGGCCATGGTGCGCGACTTCCAGGCCGTGATCGGCAAGGAAACCCGCACCCAACTGCAAGCCCAGGAAGGCCGCCTGCCGGATAGCCTGGTGGCGTGCATCGGCGGTGGCTCCAACGCCATGGGCTTATTCCACCCGTTCCTGGATGACACCAGCGTCGAAATCATCGGCGTCGAAGCAGCGGGCCATGGCATCGAAACCGGCAAGCACGCCGCCAGCCTCAACGGCGGCGTACCCGGCGTGCTGCACGGCAACCGCACCTTCCTGCTGCAGGACGACGACGGCCAGATCATCGACGCCCATTCGATTTCCGCCGGCCTCGACTACCCCGGCATCGGCCCTGAGCACGCCTGGTTGCATGACATCGGCCGCGTCCAGTACACCTCGGTAACTGATGACGAAGCCCTGGATGCATTCCACAAATGCTGCCGCCTGGAAGGGATAATTCCTGCGCTGGAAAGCGCCCACGCCCTGGCTGAAGTGTTCAAGCGCGCACCCACCCTGCCCAAGGATCATCTGATGGTGGTCAATCTCTCGGGCCGTGGCGACAAAGATATGCAGACCGTGATGCATCACATGGAACAGTCCAAGCAGGAGAAACACTAAATGAGCCGCCTGCAAACCCGCTTTGCGCAACTCAAGGAACAAAACCGCGCCGCCCTGGTGACCTTCGTCACCGCTGGCGACCCGGGTTATGACGCCTCGCTGGCGATCCTCAAGGGCTTGCCGGCCGCCGGCGCCGACGTGATCGAGCTGGGCATGCCCTTCACCGATCCGATGGCAGACGGCCCGGCGATTCAACTGGCTAATATCCGTGCGCTGGACGCCAAGCAAAACCTGGCGAAAACCCTGCAAATGGTCCGCGAGTTCCGCACCGACGACAGCGACACCCCTCTGGTGTTGATGGGCTACTTCAACCCCATTCACAAATACGGTGTGCCGCAGTTTATCGCCGATGCGAAGGCAGCCGGCGTCGACGGCCTGATCGTGGTCGACATGCCACCTGAGCACAACGGCGAGTTGTGCGACCCGGCTCAGGCCGCGGGCATCGACTTTATCCGCCTGACCACGCCGACCACCGATGACGTGCGCCTGCCGACGGTGCTCAACGGCAGTTCCGGGTTTGTGTATTACGTGTCGGTAGCAGGCGTGACCGGTGCCGGCGCCGCCACGCTGGAACACGTCGAAGAAGCGGTCACGCGTCTGCGTCGCCACACCGACCTGCCGATCAGCATCGGTTTCGGTATTCGTACACCGGAACAAGCTGCGGCCATTGCGCGCCTGGCCGACGGTGTGGTGGTGGGTTCGGCACTGATCGATCACATCGCCAATGCCGGCAGCGACCAGCAAGCGATCGATGGCGTGCTGAGTCATTGCGCGGCGCTGTCGGCAGGTGTGCGCAACGCACGCAAGTAAGCACCTGCGTTTTGATACTTGCGCTACGCTGAGGGGTGACACCACGTCACCCCAACGCACTTCCATGCCTATTGCCGTCTAACCACCCTCGCAAGCCCCCCGCATTTCTTGCTTCCCGGTCGTTAAGTTAGTTGCATCAGAAGTCATCCCTGGCTCTCAGGAGTACATCATGGCCTTTGATCTCATTACCTCTTCAGACTCCCGTCACTCAACCTTGCAAAAGGGCTTCAACCTGCGCTGGCCGTTGGGCAATGTGCAGGGTCAGTCTTCGCAAAATGGCGCCAACCTGATCTACCTCTGCCGCAACCCACAAGACATCATTGACGCCGCCGCGCAGGCATTGGCCCTTCCCGAGGGGCGCATCACCGTACGCAGTGGTGGTCATTGCTACGAAGGCTTTGTCGCCAACAAGATGCCCGACAGTCCACTTGAGGTACTGTCGATTCTGGATATCAGTGCGTTGAACCAGGTGGTCTATGACGCCAGCGGGCAAATCGGCTCCGAGCTGGACCCCAGCGCTGCTGAACGCTATAGCTTTCGCCTGGAAGCCGGCGGACAAAACTGGGATGCCTATGTCGCGTTATACAAGCTGGCCAACAAAACCCTGCCCGGTGGCTCGTGTTATTCAGTGGGCCTTGGCGGACATATTTGCGGGGGCGGCTATGGGCTGCTGTCGCGCAAATATGGACTGGTATGTGACTGGCTCAGCGGTGTGGATATCCTGGTGCCCGACAGCCTTGGCAAAGGCCTCGAACCGCGCCACGTTTCTCGCGACAGCACCAATCAGGACGAACTGGACCTGTTCGCCGCGTGTTGCGGTGCCGGTGGCGGACAGTTCGGCATCATCACCAGCTATTACTTCAAAGACCTGCCACCGGCACCGAAAGAGGTACTGTGGCTGGTGTTGGAATGGGACTGGTCCGTACTGACCAAACCTGCACTCGATAACCTGCTGGTGGCCTATCAATCATGGTTCGCCAGCAATCAAAGCAACACGGACACTTGGGGCCTGGCGACCAAGCTGGAGATGCGCCACCAGCACACAGGCAATGTGACCCTGGGTATTCACTATGTGGACAAGGATGGCGAACTGAACGAGCGAGCCCCTTTCGATGATTTTGTCGACAAGATGCTGACAGCCATCGGGCTACCTGCTACCGAGTCAGTGGTGCCGTTTCACGTCATCCATCAGCCGCGTGGTAGCTGCGCGGGACGCACCATCAATTCATTGGAATCCGCCGAGGAAGCTACCCAACGCGTGGATTGGCTGGTATGCCAACAGACATTGAATGGCTCGGGGGACAACCAGCGTGGGCGTTATAAGTCGGCTTATCAGAAGGGCGTGTTCAGCCCTCAAGTGCTGGACGCCATCTGGACCACATTGACCTGGCCAGACCCTGATAACCACCTGACACAAAGCCTCATTCAGATTCAGTCTTTCGGTGGCCAGATCAATGCCGCCAGCGAGCCAGTGCGCAGGGAGTCGTCAGCCGCTCAGCGCTCGTCATACCTCAAGTGGCAACCGCAATGTTACTGGCGCGGCGATAGCGCCGCCTCGGATCAAGCCCATGCCGACTGGATCCGAGGGTTGTACTTTAACGCGTTCGCCGATGATCAGGGCGTACCGGTCAACGACGAGTTTGAAGGTTGTTACATCAATTATCCCGACCTCGATATGACCTACATCGGTGGCAATCCGGCCAATGGTAAAAACCCACAGTGGTACAAGATCTTCTTTCCCGACCTGATCATCGAAAGCCGCCTGCGGCGTACCAAGCAGCGCTGGGACCCACACAACATTTTCCATAACGAAATGTCGGTGCCGTAATCGCGAAAGAAGGGCGACTCCAAGGTCGCCCTTTTTTACAGCTCGATCCGCTCGACTTTACCTACAAGCAATATGTAGGAAAGTGCTCCCAGCAACGCCAGCACCGCGATGTAAGTAATCGCCGGCGCAAACGACGAACCACTGGCCAGAAAGCCGATCACGATGGGCGTAGCGATTGCCGACAGGTTACCGATGAAGTTGAACACGCCTCCGGTCAGCCCCAGCAACCGCGCAGGCGCCAAGGTCGAAACCAGCGACCAAGTGATCGACGCCAGGCCATTGCCGAAAAATGCCACCGCCAGAAACGCGATGACCCACGCCGTGGAGTCCACGTAGTTGGCACCGATGATCGCCGTGGAAATCAGCAGCCCACTGATGATCGGCAACTTGCGGGCAAAGCCTACCGAGGCACCACGACGGATCAACCAATCGGAAAACACCCCCGAACACAGCACGCCCACAAAAGCGGCCAGGAACGGCAACGACGCCAACAAACCTGACTGGATAAAGTCCATGCCGCGGTATTTCACCAGGTACGTCGGGAACCAGGTCAGGAAGAACCACAGCGTGGAGTTCAGGCAAAACTGCCCCAAGTAAATGCCCCACAGCTTGCGCTTGCTCAGCACGATGCCGAGGTCGGTCCAACTGAAGGGTGCCTTGACGGTTTTCGCCTGCATGTCCACCAGCCCGCCACCGTCGCGGATCAATTGGATTTCGGCTTCGTTGGCGCCTTTGAAATCTTTGGGCTCGCGATACACCGCGTACCAGATCGCGGCCCACAGGATGCCAACGCCACCGGTAACGACAAACACCATGTGCCAGCCGTACTGATGCTGCAGCCACGCCAGTACCGGGGTGAGGAACGCCAGGCCGACGAATTGCCCGGAGGTGTAGACGCCAATTGCCGTGGCGCGCTCGCGCTCGGGAAACCAGGTGGTGACCACACGGCTGTTGATGGGATAGGCCGGCGCCTCCAACGCGCCAACGGCCATGCGCAACACGAACAACGCGATAAAGCTGGCGGCGAAACCAAGCATCACGGTGGCAATCGACCACAGCAGCAGGGCCGCCGTGTAGAGAATGCGCGGCGGCACGCGGTCAACCAGCCAGCCGCCGGGGATTTGCATGGCCGCGTAAGTCCAACCGAAAGCGGAGAAAATAAGCCCGACCTGCACCGGGTCGATACCCAGTTCGCTGGTCAGCGCAGGCGCGGCAATCGACAGGTTGCTGCGGTCCAGGTAGTTGATTACCACGGTGATGAACAGCAGCACCATGATGAAAAAGCGCTTTCGGCTGGGCGTGACTAAGGGTGCCTGCCCGGTGAGGGATTCAGGGTGCATGGGGTGCCTCTTTTTATGTTTGTTGAGGACAAAACGTGTTGAAGGAACGCGGTCAATGTGGGAGCGCATTCCTTCAGATAAAAATCACCACTCGGCAAAACTGCCATCGGCGTGGCGCCAGATCGGATTGCGCCAGCGATGGCCGATAGCCGCGCGCTCAATCACATATTCCTCGTTGATCTCGATGCCCAGGCCCGGGCCGTTGGGGATCTTCACAAAGCCCTGGTCATAGTCGAACACGCCCGGGTCGCGCACGTAGTCGAGCAGGTCGTTGCTTTCGTTATAGTGGATACCCAGGCTTTGCTCCTGGATAAATGCGTTGTAGCAAGCCGCATCCAGTTGCAGGCACGCTGCCAGGGCAATCGGGCCCAGCGGACAGTGCAGGGCCAGGGCCACGTCGTAGGCTTCGGCCATGTTGGCGATCTTGCGGGTTTCGGTAATCCCGCCTGCGTGGGAGGCGTCCGGCTGGATGATGTCGACGTAGCCTTCGCTGAGCACACGCTTGAAATCCCAACGCGAAAACAGGCGCTCGCCCAGGGCAATCGGCGTACTGGTCAGCGGCGCCAGTTCTTTCAATGCTTCGTAGTTTTCGCTGAGCACCGGTTCTTCAATGAACATCAGTTTGTAAGGATCAAGCTCTTTCATCAGCACCTTGGCCATGGGCTTGTGCACGCGGCCATGGAAGTCGACGCCGATACCGACGTTAGGGCCCACCGCATCGCGCACGGCAGCGACATTGGCCAGTGCCAGGTCGACTTTGTCGAAGCTGTCGAGGAACTGCAGTTCTTCGGTGCCGTTCATTTTCACCGCAGTGAAGCCACGAGCCACGGCCTCTTTGGCTGCACGGGCAGTGTCGGCGGGGCGGTCGCCACCGATCCACGAGTACACGCGAATCTTGTCACGCACCTGGCCGCCCAGCAGATCGCTGACCGAGACGCCCAGCGCCTTGCCCTTGATGTCCCACAACGCCTGGTCGATACCGGCGAGGGCGCTCATGTGCACGGCACCGCCGCGATAGAACCCGCCGCGATAGAGCACCGTCCAGATATCTTCAATATTGCGTGGGTCTTTGCCGATCAGGTAGTCGGACAGTTCTTCGACGGCGGCGGCCACTGTGTGAGCGCGGCCTTCGACCACGGGCTCACCCCAGCCAGTCACGCCCTGGTCGGTTTCGACCTTGAGGAAGCACCAGCGCGGCGGGACGATAAAGGTCGTCAATTTGGTGATTTTCATCTCTTGTCTCTCTTATGGATGCAGCGCCTGCGGGCGCGGAACTTGCTATCAGCTCAGGGCTTTCCAGGCGGCGACATAAGCCTGGGCACGGCTCGCGACCTGATCCACTGTCATTCCCGGCTTGAACAACCCGGAGCCCAACCCGAACCCTTTTGCGCCGGCGTCGATAAACACCTGCATGTTGTCCGGCGTAACACCGCCTACCGGCAGCAGCAGCGTGCCCGCCGGCAATACCGCCAGCCACGCCTTGATCACCGAAGGACCGATCTGCTCGGCCGGGAACAGCTTCAATACGTCGGCGCCTTCGGCCAGTGCGGCAAACGCCTCGGTTGGCGTCGCCACGCCAGGCGACAAGTACAGGCCTGCGGCCTTGGCGGCGCGCAGTACTTTGGCATCGCTATGGGGCATGACAATCACCTGTCCACCAGCCGCCTTCACCTGCTCGACCTGTTCAGGCGTCAACACCGTGCCGGCGCCGATCAGGCAATCGGCGGGCAGGCTGTCGCGCAGGGTGCGAATGCTGGTGTACGGCTCCGGCGAATTGAGCGGGACTTCGATCACACGAAAACCCGCGTCGTACAACACCTGGCCGATGGCCTGGGCTTCGTCCGGGCGTATGCCACGCAGGATTGCGATCAAACCGTTTTGCGCGAGTGCTTGCTTGAGCATGTCAGGCCTCCGTTACAGGTTGAGTGAGCCCAGCCGCCACGGCCAATTGCCACAGGCCGCGCTCGGTGGCTTCCTGCGCCAGGCTGACGTGGGCGAAGCCGCAAAGGGCCAGAGCGCGTTGATAGCGGGCGCAGAGTGGGGCGGCGCCAACCAGGATGATCGGCTTGGTTTTGGCGCTGTCTGGCAAACCGGCGAGTTCGTGGCCGATCAACAGGCCGGACAGGTAGTCGGGCTGCTGGTTGGGTGCAAGCTCAGCCGTCAGGCCCAGGGTACGGGCACTGAACAAGGTCGACAGCACGCCACGCCTGCCATCCTTTGAAAGCGCCACGTGCACGCCACGATCAAAGGCCTCGGCCTGGAATTGTTCGCTCGGCTGCTGAGTGCGGCCCAGGATGCTGTGCTTGCTCAATACCGCGAACAGTTCGCCGGTCATGAAGGTGTCGAAATGCGTAATGCAGCCTTCACTCACCTCGACCCATTTGGAGTGGCTGCCGGGCAACCCGATCAGCACTTGGGCCCCAAGCCCCTGCAGCACGCCGAGCACCTGGGTTTCTTCGCCGCGCATCACATTGGGTAAACCCGCTTGCTCAATCACCCCCGGCACAATATGCACATCCACCCCACGCAGGCTGCGCACGCGGTGCAACGCCAAGCCCAGGCTGGCGACATCCACAGGCGTGGCGCAATAAGCCGCCTCGCTCCAACCCTGCGCGCTGCCAACCATACCGCAGGCAATCACTGGCAATTCAGGCTGGGCGTCGAGCCAATCGCCGCAGGCGCTATCGAACGCCAACTCGAAGCCGTCAGTGCAATGAATACCGTTGATGTCCCGTGGCTCGCTGGGCAAATGCATGATGCCCCAGGCTTGCGCGCGCTGTTCCAGCACAACGCCCGCCGAGCCGAGTTTGTAAGCACGAAGGGAGCTGGTCCCCCAATCGAGCGCGATCAATTGCGCCTGCATCGCTTCACCTGAAATGAGTGGGTGCTGAAAAAAGCAGATGGGCGAATATAAACCTACGCGCCGGAATATCTCAATATATAAATATCGATCCCACATAATGAGACGAAGCAAGATTAATCCTACACCGTTCCCTGTTTTTACTTAGGGAAAGGCAAGGCGTTATCTGATAAGGAAAGTTAAAAAACCGACAGATCTAGCTCGCGCATCGCACCCATCCAGATCGCGTAGTCGGTGTGGTCCTTCAGGTCATCGCCGGTTTCAGGATGCAGGAAGACCACCAGGCCATCGCGGTGCAGCGCCAGCCACGGCAACACCACGCCGATGTATTCCGGCTCGAATGCCAGCTGACAACTCCAATCCGGGTGCGGGCCGACCGGCCGCTCATGCACACGGCCCATGCGCAACGGGAACAGCCTGGCGGCGTCCTCACAGAGCGTGCGCGCCTGGTCGATGGTGCTGGCGTCGAAGTAGATATGGGCGTGATAGCCCTTGATACGTTGCATGACGGACTCCGGATCCACGATGTGCCGATCCTAGACCGCAATCGAAGGCAGGGCCAGCCCGGTCAACGACTGCGCACTGCTGGCCTGTTCCGCCATCAGCCATTGGACAAAACGCTCAACCAACTGCCCGCGGCGTTTGCGCTGGGGTTGCACCACGTAATAACCGAAACGCGAGGTCACCGTGGGGCTGATCGGTCGGCACAGCCAGTTCTGTTCCAGCAGGTTATCCACCAGATGGCGCCAGCCGATGGCAACGCCCTGGCCGGCAATCGCAGCCTGAATCAGCAAGGTGTAGTTGTCGAAGCGCAATTGCCCGGGAGTTGGCGCAGCGGATATACCCAATTGGCGGAACACCCCGCTCCAGTCGAACCATTGGCTGTTGTTTTCCTGACGCAGGTGCAGCAACGGGTACTCGGGCAAGGATTGCACCGTCATCGGCGCGGCCTGAGCCTTGAGCCACTGCGGGCTGCATACCGGGAACACTTCCTCATTGAACAACCACAGGCTGTCGCCCTGCTTGAAACGGCCATCGCCGAACAGCACCGCCACATCGATATCGCTGCGCAGGCTGGCGTGGTTGCGCTCACTGGTAACCAGGCTCACATCCACCTGCGGGTTGGCCTGGTGAAAGCGATGCAGGCGCGGCATCAGCCAATAGGCGGCGAAGGCGAAGTCGGTAGCCACTTGCAGTACTTCGTGCTGGTCCTGTTGGGTGATGGTGCTGAGCCCTTGATTGATGCTTTGCAGGGCGCCCTGTACGTGCTCGAACAACAGCACGCCGGCGTCGGTCAGTTCGATACCGCGATAGATGCGGTCAAACAGGCGGATTGCCAGTTGTTCTTCAAGACGCTTGATCTGCTGGCTGACCGCCGGCTGGGTGGTGCCAAGCTCCATCGCCGCGGCGGTAAAACTGCGGTGGCGCGCCGCCGCTTCGAAGGCTCGCAGCAGATCGAGAGAGAGGTTACCCAGCGCTTCATACATAAGCTGTCGTTATCCTAGGCATTGCTTGTCATGGGCTTTACCCTGATTTCCATGGGCCGCATTCTCATTGGCATAAACACTTACTATGGAATGCCGAGAAACCATGAAGCGCAAGAACATTCTTTTCATCATGGCCGATCAAATGGCCGCGCCCATGCTGCCGTTCTACGGGCCTTCCTCGATCAAGCTGCCCAACCTCAGCCGCCTCGCCGCCCAAGGCGTGGTATTCGAGGCCGCCTATTGCAACAGTCCGTTGTGTGCGCCTTCGCGCTTCACTCTGGTCAGCGGCCAGTTGCCGAGCAAGATCGGCGCCTACGACAACGCTGCCGATTTCCCCGCCGATGTGCCGACCTATGCCCACTACCTGCGTCGCCTCGGCTACCGCACCGCGTTGTCGGGCAAGATGCATTTCTGTGGCCCCGACCAGTTGCACGGCTATGAAGAACGCCTGACCAGCGATATCTACCCCGCGGATTATGGCTGGGCGGTGAATTGGGATGAGCCCGACGTACGCCCCACCTGGTACCACAACATGTCTTCGGTGCTGCAAGCGGGCCCGTGCGTGCGCACCAACCAGCTGGACTTCGACGAGGAGGTGGTGTTCAAGGCGCAGCAATACCTGTTCGATCATATCCGCGAGGACGGTGATCGGCCCTTCTGCCTGACCGTATCGATGACCCATCCCCACGACCCTTACACTATTCCCAAGCCGTTCTGGGACCTGTACGACGACGCCGACATCCCTTTGCCTGCAACGCCGGCGCAAGCAGAGCTGGACCCACACTCCCAGCGTCTGCTCAAGGTCTATGACTTGTGGGATAAACCGCTGCCTGTGGACAAGATCCGCGATGCCCGTCGCGCCTACTTCGGTGCGTGCAGTTACATCGACAGCAATGTCGGCAAACTCCTGCAAACCCTGGAAGACACCGGCCTGGCTGACGACACCCTGATCATCTTCTCCGGCGACCACGGTGACATGCTCGGCGAGCGTGGCCTCTGGTACAAAATGCACTGGTTTGAAATGGCCGCCCGCGTGCCGCTGCTGATCAGCGCGCCGGGCCAATTTGCGGCTGGACGGGTCACTCAGGCCGTGTCCACCGCCGACCTGCTGCCGACCCTGGTGGAGCTGGCCGGCGGCGAGCTGGACCCACACTTGCCGCTGGACGGTCGCTCTCTGGTCCCGCACCTGCAAGGGCAGGGCGGGCATGACGAAGTGTTTGGCGAATACATGGCCGAAGGCACCATCAGCCCATTGATGATGATTCGCCGGGGCGCCTACAAATTTATCTACAGCGAGGACGACCCTTGCCTACTGTTTGATGTGCGCAACGACCCGCACGAGCGGGAAAACCTCAGCCTGTCAGCAGAACATCGCTCGCTGTTCGAGGCCTTTTTGTGTGAAGCGCGGGCCAAATGGGACATCCCGGCGATCCATCAGCAAGTGCTTGCCAGCCAGCGTCGGCGCCGTCTGGTGTTTGAGGCACTGACTCAAGGCACGCTCAAGAGCTGGGACCACCAGCCACAGGTGGATGCCAGTCAGCAGTACATGCGCAACCATATCGACCTCGACGACCTGGAGCGCAAGGCACGTTATCCACAACCCTGCCAAAACCAATAAACAGACAGAGGGAAGGCCATGCAAAAGTTGACCGTGGTACTGAGCATATTGGCGCTGGGCAGCGCCAACGTGTACGCAGACGCTCGCTGTGAAACGGTAAAGATGGCCGATCCAGGCTGGAGCGACATTGCCGCCACCAATGCCATTACCGGTTTTTTGCTGACGGGGATGGGCTACAAAGCCAAGGTCGATACCCTGGCGGTGCCGATCACTTTTGGCGGGCTCAAGGACGGTCAGGTGGATGTGTTTCTCGGCAACTGGATGCCGGCGCAACAAGGTTTTTATGACAAGTTCGTGGCCAACGGCGATGTGGTGCAACTGGCGAAGAACCTCGACGGCACCGAGTTCACCCTCGCGGTGCCGGACTACGTATGGGACGCCGGCGTACGTGACTTTGCCGACCTGAACAAGTTTGCCGACAAGTTCGACAAGAAGATCTACGGCATCGGCTCCGGCGCGCCGGCAAATATCTCGTTGCAGGAGATCATCAAAAAGAATGACTTCGACCTGGGCCAGTGGAAGCTGATCGAATCCAGCGAGCAGGCGATGCTCGCCGAGGTGTCGCGAGCGGTGAAGAAACAGCGCTTCGTCACCTTCCTCGGCTGGACGCCGCACCCGATGAACGTGCAGTTGAAGATGCATTACCTCAAGGGCGGCGAGCAGTATTTTGGCGCCACCGGTAGCGTGTATACCTTGACCCGCAAGGGTTACGCCCAAGCCTGCCCGAATGTCGCCAAACTGCTGACCAACCTGAGTTTCACCCAGGAGATGGAGAACGGCATCATGGCGCAGGTGGCCAACAACAAGGTCAGCAATGCCGAGGCGGCCAAAGCGTGGATCAAGGCCAACCCCGCGGTGCTGGACAAGTGGCTCGACGGCGTGAAAACCCTGGATGGCCAGGATGCGTTGCCCGCGGTCAAAGCCCAACTCTAAGATGCGCCTGGATCCAAATGTGGGAGGGGGCTTGCCCCCGATGACGGCCTATCAGCTATGAATGTATTGGCTGAAACACCGCTATCGGGAGCAAGCCCCCTCCCACAGGGAGCCGGTGTGTACTGATACTCTAAGCCAAACCTTCTACCCGAGCCTGCGATGCCCCGGCCCAACCGCCACACACTCTTCCCCTTCCTCAGCTGGCTCCCGCGCCAAACCCGCGCCAGCGTCGGCCGGGATGCGATCGTCGGCCTCAGTGGCGCCGTACTGGCCCTGCCACAGTCGATTGCCTACGCACTGATCGCCGGCCTGCCACCGGAATACGGGCTCTACGCGGCGATCATCCCGGTCTTGATCGCTTGCCTGTGGGGCTCTTCCTGGCACCTGATCTGTGGGCCCACGGCGGCGATTTCCATCGTGCTTTACGCCAGTATCAGCCCATTGGCCGTGCCAGGTTCCCAGGACTACATCACCCTCATCCTGTTGCTGACCTTCCTCGCCGGGGTGTTCCAGTGGTTGCTCGGCCTTCTGCGCTTTGGCGCGCTGGTGAATTTTGTCTCCCATTCGGTGGTGCTGGGTTTCACCCTGGGCGCCGCGGTGGTGATTGCCCTGGGGCAGTTGCCGAACCTGCTGGGGCTGGACTTGCCGAGCCAGGCCACCGCCCTCAACAGCCTGCTGGCGCTGGTCGACCATGGCGGTGAGTGGGATCGTGCGTCCCTGATCCTCGGGCTCGGCACTTTGCTGGTGGGCGCGCTGCTCAAGTCTCTGGTGCCACGCTGGCCGACGCTGTTGATCGCTTTAGTCCTGGGTAGCCTGACGGCATGGCTGTGGCCGACGATGTTCGGGCATGTGGCGCTGGTCAGTTCGTTTATCGGCCAGTTGCCGCCGTTCAGTCCATTGCCGATGGACCTGGACCTGGTACTGCGCCTGTTGCCCAGCGCGGTGGCGGTGGGGATGCTGGGGTTGGTGACCAGCCTGTCGATTGCGCGCTCACTGTCGGCTCGCTCGCAACAATTACTCGACGCCAACCAGGAAGTGCGCGCCCAGGGTTTATCCAACATCGTTGGCGGATTTTTCTCCGGCTACCTGTCAGCGGGTTCGTTCACCCGTTCGGGCCTCAGTTACGAGGCGGGTGCTTGTTCGCCCCTGGCTGGGGTGTTTTCGGCGCTGTGGGTGGCGTTATTTGCGTTGTTCGGCGCGACGTTGATCGCGCATATTCCCATCCCCAGCATGGCCGCCAGCATCCTGCTGATTTGCTGGGGTTTGGTGGATCATCGAGGGATTCGTGCTTTGTTTCGTGTCAGCCGCGCCGAATTCGTGGTGATGGGCCTGACGTGTGTCGCCACCTTGCTGCTGGAGCTACAAACGGCGATTTATGCCGGGGTGTTGGCATCGCTGTTTTTCTACCTCAAGCGCACTTCGCAACCACGGGTTCAGCAATGGCGCGATGGGGACGAGGATGTATTACGCGTGGGTGGCTCGATCTTTTTTGGCGCCAGCCATTACCTGCAAGTACGCCTGCAAAGTCTGCAGGGCACGCGGGTGGTGATCGAAGCGCAGCAGATCAATTTTATCGACTACTCCGGGGTGGAGATGCTGCATCAGGAGGCGCGACGGTTGGCGCGGTTGGGGCGTAGCCTGACCTTGCGTGGGGCCAGGCCGCAAGTAATCGAAGAGTTAAGAAAACTGGAAGGGGCCAAGAGTTGCCCCCTCCATTTCCAAGATTGAACACGATCAGGCCAATTGACGGCGTAGTTCGGCTAACACCGGCGCTGAATCAGGGCGCACACCACGCCACAGGAAGAAGGCTTCCGCTGCCTGCTCCACCAGCATCCCCAAACCATCCATCGCCACCACAGCGCCGTGTTCCGCAGCCCAGCGGCAGAACGCGGTAGGTTCCTTGGCGTACATCATGTCGTAGCAGAACGTCTTGCCCGGCTCGATCAGGCTGCCGGCAATCGGCGGTACATCGCCTGACAGGCTGGCGGACGTGGCATTGATGATCACGTCAACCGGCTCACGTAGCCAGTCGAAACCACTGGCAGACACCGGGCCCAGGTCGTCGAACAGCTCAGCCAGCAGCTCGGCCTTTTCCACGGTGCGGTTGGCGATGATCAACGAAGAGGGTTGCTGTGCCAGCAACGGCTCAAGTGCACCGCGCACCGCGCCACCGGCTCCCAACAACAGGATGCGTTTGCCTTGCAGGTTCAGCCCGGCGTTGACCGTCAGGTCGCGCACCAGGCCGGCGCCGTCGGTGTTGTCTCCCAACAACGTACCGTCCGCCAGTTTGCTCAGGGTGTTCACGGCTCCAGCGCGCTGGGCACGTTCAGTCAAGGTATCGGCCAAACGATAGGCGTCTTCCTTGAACGGCACGGTCACGTTGGCGCCACGGCCCTGGCGAAAAAACTCACGGGCGCAGTGGGTGAAATCCTCCAACGGCGCGAGCAACGTGCTGTAGTCCAGTTGTTCGCCGGTCTGCTCGGCGAACATACGGTGGATCAGCGGCGATTTACTGTGGCCGATGGGGTTGCCGAACACGACATAACGGTCCATCACACCGCCGCCTTGGCTGCAACGACGCCGAGCCAGTCGCGGTCTTGCAGGAAATAATCGGTGAGGCGCGCCTCTTCGCTACCGGCCTCGGCCTTCCAGTCGTAGCTCCAACGGACCTGGGGCGGCAGCGACATCAGGATCGACTCTGTACGCCCGCCCGACTGCAAACCGAACAGGGTGCCACGGTCATAGACCAGGTTGAATTCGACGTAGCGGCCCCGGCGGAACTCCTGGAACTGACGCTGCTGCTCGGTATACGCCATGGCCTTGCGACGCTGCACAATCGGCAGGTAGGCATCAATATAGGCATCGCCGATGGCACGGATAAAGGCGAAACAGGTGTCGAAGCCCCATTCGTTCAAGTCATCGAAGAACAGGCCACCGATACCGCGAGGTTCATTGCGATGCTTGATGTGGAAATAGGCGTCGCACCAGGCTTTATAGCGTGCGTACACGTCCGGGCCAAAGGGCGCACAAGCTTGCTCGGCCACACGGTGCCAGTGGACGCAGTCTTCTTCGTTGCCGTAATACGGGGTCAAGTCAAAGCCGCCACCGAACCACCACACCGGCTCTTCGCCTTCTTTTTCAGCGATGAAAAAGCGCACATTGGCGTGGGATGTCGGCACATGGGGATTATGCGGATGAATCACCAGTGACACGCCCAAGGCTTCAAACCCCCGACCAGCCAGCTCAGGCCGATGGGCACTGGCGGACGGTGGCAAACCGCTGCCAAACACGTGGGAAAAGTTAACGCCGCCTTTTTCGATCACCGAACCGTTCTCGATCACACGGGTGCGACCGCCACCACCGGCAGGCCGGGTCCAGGCGTCTTCGATAAAGCGAGCGTCCGTCTCGAAGGTTTCCAGGGCGTTGCAAATGCGATCTTGCAGGTCAAGCAGGTAGGCTTTAACGGCCTCGGTGCGGGTAGTCATGGCATCACCTTGAATCGGGCAAAGCTACGCGAGGCCATTGGGCGTCGGCGGCAAATGGGCGCACAGGATACCACTGCGCCCACATGCCACTGCACTTAGGTGCGCGGCAGTTGACGAAGATCAAGCTTAGGAGTCCGATAGGGGGCTACGCAGATTCGAACCCAAGGAGAAGTGCAGATGGCCAAACGTATCCAGTTCAGCGCCCACGGCGGCCCCGAAGTACTTGAGTATGTGGACTACACGCCAGCGGAGCCTGGCCCACAACAGGTGCGGGTGCGTAACGAGGCCATAGGTCTGAACTTCATCGACACCTATTTTCGCAGTGGCCTCTACGCACCGCCCGCGCTGCCATCCGGCCTGGGCGCTGAAGGCGCTGGTGTCGTCGATGCCGTGGGCAGTGAAGTCACCCAGTTCAAAGTCGGCGACCGCGTGGCCTACGGCAGCGGCCCGCTGGGTGCCTACAGCGAGTTGCATGTGTTGCCCGCCGCCAACCTGGTGCACCTGCCGGATGACATCAGTTTCGAGCAGGCCGCCGGGGCCATGCTCAAGGGCCTGACCGTGCAATATCTGCTGCGCCAGACCTACGAATTGAAAGGCGGCGAAACCATCCTGTTCCACGCCGCTGCCGGTGGCGTCGGCTCCCTGGCCTGCCAGTGGGCCAAGGCCCTGGGCGTGAAGCTGATCGGCACCGTGAGTTCGCCGGAAAAGGCCGCCCTGGCTAAATCGCTCGGCGCCTGGGAAACCATCGACTACAGCAAGGAGAATGTCGCACAACGTGTGCTGGAATTGACTGACGGTAAAAAGGTGCCGGTGGTGTACGACGGCGTCGGCAAGGACACCTGGCTGACCTCTCTGGACAGCGTGGCGCCACGGGGTTTGGTCGTAAGCTTTGGCAACGCGTCGGGCGCGGTGGACGGGGTGAACCTGGGCATTCTGTCGGCCAAGGGCTCGCTGTACGTGACCCGCCCGACGCTGGCGACCTACGCCAACAATCCGGCGAACTTGCAGGCGATGGCGGACGATCTGTTTTCGATGATCAAGAGCGGCAAGGTGCGCATTGATATCAACCAGCGCTACCCGCTGGCGGATGCGGCCAAAGCGCAGACCGAGTTGTCGGCGCGACGCACGACTGGCTCAACCATTCTGTTGCCTTGAGTGCGTCATCGCAGGCAAACCAGCTCCCACATTTGACCGCGATGACTGATCAAATGTGGGAGCCGGGCTTGCCCGCGATGGCCGTGCCTCGATCTCAGGAGGGGCGCACGACCTCACCTGTCACCAGGTCCCGAATCAGGCTTGGGTTCTTGCGCCCACCCAGCGCGCCACCCAACACCAAGTCCACTTGCCCGCGGAAATACTGCTCCACGCGAATACGCGTGCGTGCCGCCGGGCGCCCCTGAGGGTTGGCCGACGTGGAGATCAACGGCCCGACCTGAGCGCACAAATCCCTCACCAACGGGTGATCAGTGACCCGCAACGCCACGGTGTCATGCATACCCGTGACCCATTCGGGCAACAAGTCCTGGTGGGGCACCAGCCAGGTATTCGGCCCGGGCCAGGTGCTGGCCATGCGATCGATCCAGGTGTCCGGGAAGTCTTCGAACAGGAAGTCGAATTGACGAATGTTGTCCGCTACCAGAATCAGGCCCTTGTCCACCGAGCGGTTCTTGATCGCCAATAGCCGATCCACCGCTTCTTCATTCCACGGGTCGCAACCCAGGCCCCAGACCGCCTCGGTCGGATAGGCAATCACCGCGCCTGCGCGAATTTCCCGTGCGGCTTGCAGCACACGCCACCTGTTGACCATTATTTAATCTCCGGACTAAAGCTCTGGGCAGTTTACCGATCTTCGTTACAAAACCCAGCGCCAAAAACCGGCAGCACCTAAACCTGGCAACGCGCCAGCCAGCGCCCGCTTTCGCAGATGACCTGGCCTTCCAGCTCCAGCTCCGTAAGAGTCGCCAGCACCTGGGACAACGGCCGACCACTGGCAATCGCCAGGGCTTCACTGGTATGCGGCGCAGCATGCAGCAGTGCCACCAGTGGGTGGGTGATCGGCACCGGCGCAGGGCGCGATAACGCCTGCCAACCGCGCAGCGCCTCAAGGATGTGTTCGATGGTTTCCACCAGCACCGCGCCATCACGGATCAGTTGATGGCAACCCTTGGCACCGGGATGGTGAATGGAGCCCGGGATCGCATACACCTCGCGCCCTTGCTCTGCGGCCAGCCGTGCGGTGATCAGCGAACCGCTGGCCATGCTGGCTTCCACCACCAGAACCCCCAGCGAGAGCCCGCTGATAATCCGATTGCGCCGTGGAAAATTACCGGCCTGGGGCCCCGCGTCCAACGGAAACTCAGAAATCACCGCGCTGCCTTGGGCAATCATCGCGGCAGCGAGCTTGCGGTGGCGCTGTGGATAAAAATTTTCCAGCCCGGTGCCAAGCACCCCGACTGTACGACCGCCCACCTCCAGCGCTGCCTGATGTGCTGCGCCGTCAATGCCCAGCGCCAAACCACTGGTGATGACAAAACCGGCGCTCGCCAGGCTGCGGGAAAACGCGGCGGCCGTGTCCATGCCGGGGCGGGAAGCACGCCGGCTACCGACCATGGCCAACTGTGGTTTTTCCAGAATGCCCGGGTCGCCCGCAACGAATAACAGCGGCGGTGCGTCGTCGATCTGAGCGAGCAAGGCCGGGTACTCAGGTTGGTCCCACATCAGCAAATGCTGGGCCGGACGCTCTAACCAGGCCAATGCCGTACTGGCGCCATCACGGATTTGCGGGCTACGCCGGGCATCGGCGCTGATGGCGGGCAACCCGAGGGAACGCCAGGCACTGGCGGGGGCACTGAGGGCCTTGGAGGCGCAGCCGAACGCTTGGATCAATACGTGAAAACGCTTGGGACCCAGTTCTGGCAGCCTGTGCAAGCGTAGTCGGGCTTCCAGCTCTGCCGGAGAAATTTCGCTACTGTTTATCGGATTCATTTGATCATCCTTGACCGGAACAAGCTGTGGATAACTCTGTTGGTAACTTATTTAGCAGGCTATTTATTGCGCTTGTTGACGGGTCTCGAAACGATCCTTTACAGCCAGCGCGCGTGAAGCACTGAGCACCAAGGCGTAGCTGAGTTTTTCATAGGTGCGAAACACCAGAAGAGTGCCGGCCCGTTCTTCCGGGAGTTGGGTTGGCGTGCCGGTAAGGACGTCTCGCACCGTGGCACCCGCCTTGATCACCGTCAGTAACTGGCCTTCGATCAATCCATCGCGGCGGCCCTTGTTCAGGGTCACGGCGTCCAGCACACCAATCTGAGTGACGCCCCTGGGGATGTCGATGATGTGCCCTGCGATGAAAGCCGTTGATTTGGCTGACTCCAGGGTGTTCAGCGCGACCGGACGTTGGGCACCAAGCAAGCGGTCACTTGGACGGATTTCCTGGGTAACCCGCTGCACCGCCAGGGTGGTGAGGTCGTCGGCGAGTACAAAGCGTGCGGTGCCGATATCGTCGGCATTGATGCCCAGTAGCTCCTGGGTGCCTGGGTCGGTGTAGACCTTGCCTCGACGAAAGATTCCGTAGCTTGGCTGGGCCGGGTCCAGCTGACCGCGAGCATGCACGCGCTCACCGTTGGCCCCCAGCACGCGACCGCCTTGCGCTGCGACGATATAAGGCGCGTTGTCCAGGTCCTGGGGCGTATCGACAATCCGGTTATGCAGTAAAAAGTGCTGGATGGCCTGTTGCGTCGCGTGATCCAGGCGTTCAGTGGGCTTGGGAATCAACGCCATGGCGACGGGGGCCCACAGCAGCAAGACGAGTAGCGATTTCCTCATGGGGTGAATCTCCTTTATTATGTGCGTTCGCGTGAAATGCCTTGGCCCTCGTGGCTTCTGAGCGTTTCACACCGGCCGTGTGGGTCCATCCCACCGCCGATTGGTCTTTACCTCACATGTGCAGCAATTACGCTTATGGCTATTTTGAACATCCTCGAATTTCCCGACTCGCGCCTGCGCACGATCGCCAAGCCGGTGGCCGTAGTGGACGACAAGGTTCGTCAGTTGGTCGATGACATGTTTGAAACAATGTATGAAGCTCCGGGCATTGGCCTCGCCGCTACCCAGGTCAACGTGCATCTGCGTGTCGTGGTCATGGACCTGTCGGAAGATCGCAGCGAACCCCGGGTGTACATCAACCCCGAGTTCGAACCACTGACCGATGAGATGGGCGAATACCAGGAAGGCTGCCTGTCGGTGCCGGAGTTCTACGAGAACGTCGAACGCCCGTTGCGCGTGAAGATCAAGGCCCTGGACCGTGATGGCAAACCGTTTGAGCTGATTGCCGAAGGTCTGTTGGCAGTGTGCATCCAACATGAATGCGACCACCTTAACGGCAAGCTGTTTGTCGATTACCTGTCCACGCTCAAGCGGGACCGGATCAAGAAGAAGCTGGAAAAAAAGCATCGCCAGCAAGCTTGATGCCCTTCTTCCAAAGGCTTGCTGCGGCAAGCCTTTTTCTTTTGTGACTGTTTTTAACCGAGAACTCCCATGACCGAGCCATTGCGCATTGTTTTTGCCGGCACCCCTGAATTCGCCGCCGAACACCTCAAGGCGCTGCTTGCCAGCCCTTATGACATCGTCGCGGTGTACACCCAGCCGGATCGCCCGGCCGGTCGCGGGCAAAAACTGATGCCGAGCCCGGTCAAGCAACTGGCGCTTGAACACACTATTCCCGTGCTGCAACCGCCGACCCTGCGTAATGCCGAGGCCCAGGCCGAAATGGCCGCGCTGAAACCGGACCTGCTGGTGGTGGTGGCCTACGGTTTGATCCTGCCCCAGGCGGTGCTGGATATCCCGCGCCTGGGTTGCATCAACAGCCATGCTTCGCTACTGCCTCGCTGGCGTGGTGCGGCGCCGATCCAGCGCGCCGTGGAGGCGGGCGACAGCGAAAGCGGCGTGACCGTGATGCGCATGGAGGCGGGCCTGGACACCGGACCGATGCTGCTCAAGGTCACCACCCCGATCACCGCGCAAGACACCGGTGGCAGCCTGCACGACCGCCTTGCCGAAATGGGCCCACCTGCCGTAATCCAGGCCATCGCCGGCCTCGCAGCAGGCACCCTGGAAGGCGAGGTACAGGACGACAGCCTGGCCACCTACGCGCACAAATTGAACAAAGACGAAGCGCGCATCGACTGGAGCCGCCCGGCCGTGGAGCTGGAGCGCCTGGTACGTGCCTTCAACCCATGGCCAATTTGCCATAGCACCCTGAACGGCGAAGCCTTGAAGGTGTTGAACGCGACCCTGGCCGACGGCAAAGGCGCCCCCGGCGAGATTATCGGCGCCAGCAAAGACGGGCTGTTCGTCGCTTGCGGTGATCAGGCGCTGTGCCTGACACGTCTGCAATTGCCCGGCGGCAAAGCGCTGAACTTCAGCGATTTGTTCAATAGCCGCCGTGAGAAATTTGCCTTGGGCACGATCCTCGGGGTGGCCACTCAATGAACCCACGTCTGGCCGCCGCCAAGGCTCTCGCTGCCGTGCTCAACGGCAAGGCTTCGCTGAACAGTTCATTGCCCACGCAATTGGACAAGGTCGAAGACCGGGATCGCGGTTTCACCCAGGACCTGGCCTTTGGCACCGCCCGCTGGCAGCCAAGGTTGTCGGCACTGGCAGCCAAGCTGCTGCAAAAACCGTTCAAGGCGGCAGACGCTGATGTCGAGGCGCTGTTGCTGGTGGGCCTCTATCAACTGCTCTACACCCGCGTACCGGCCCACGCCGCCATCGGTGAAACCGTCGGTTGCGCCGACAAGCTGAAAAAGCCCTGGGCCAAGGCCCTGCTCAATGCCGTACTGCGCCGGGCCCAGCGTGAAAGCGAAGCACTGCTGGCCGAGCTGGAACATGATCCGGTGGTGCGCACCGCCCACCCGCGCTGGCTGCAAAAATCCCTGAAAGCCTTCTGGCCCGAGCAATGGGAGGCTATCTGCGCGGCCAACAATGCGCACCCGCCGATGATCCTGCGGGTCAACCGTCGCCACCATAGTCGTGATGCGTATCTGCAATTACTGGCCGACGCCGCCATCAACGCCACCCCGTGCGTGTACAGCACCGACGGCATCGTGCTCGAAGCCGCCACTGATGTGCGCAGCCTGCCGGGCTTTGCCGAAGGCTGGATCAGCGTGCAGGACGAGGCCGCGCAATTGGCGGCCGACCTGCTCGATTTGGCCCCCGGCCAGCGCGTACTCGACGCCTGCTGCGCGCCAGGTGGTAAGACCTGTCACATCCTTGAAGTTGAAAAAGACCTGGCCGGTGTAGTGGCTGTGGATCTTGAAGCCAAACGCCTGGTGCGCGTGCGGGAAAACCTTGCACGCCTGGGCCTCAGCGCCGACCTGATCGCCGCCGACGGCCGCGACACAGCGACCTGGTGGGACGGCAAGCCATTCCAGCGCATCCTGCTGGACGCACCTTGCTCTGCCACCGGCGTGATCCGTCGGCACCCGGACATCAAGCTGACCCGCCAGCCCGACGACATCGCCGCCCTCGCGGTGCTGCAAGGCGAATTGCTTGACGCCCTGTGGCCAACCCTGGAAGTCGGCGGCATCCTGCTGTACGCCACCTGCTCCACGCTACCCACCGAAAATACCGAGGTCATCCAAGCCTTCCTCGCCCGCACCAGCGGCGCGCGCGAACTGGACCTCGCTACCAGCGCCGGCATCAAGCAGCCCCACGGCCGCCAACTGCTCGCGCAGGAAGGCGGGCACGATGGCTTCTACTACGCCAAACTGATCAAGATCGCCGCCGCACGCGGCTGAATGGGTTTAAGGGAGTGACCGGATGAAAATCATCATCCTTGGGGCAGGGCAGGTCGGAGGCACGCTGGCCGAACACTTGGCCGGCGAAGCCAACGACATCACCGTGGTCGACACCGATGCCGAGCGCCTGCGCAACCTGGGCGACCGCCTGGACATCCGCACGGTACAAGGCCGGGCGTCGTTTCCAACGGTGCTGCGTCAGGCGGGTGCCGACGATGCCGACATGCTTGTGGCGGTGACCAACAGCGACGAGACCAACATGGTCGCGTGCCAGGTCGCTCATACGTTGTTCCACACCCCAACCAAGATCGCCCGGGTGCGCGAAGCGGCCTACCTGACTCGCGCCGGCCTGTTCGATAATGACGCCATTCCGGTGGACGTATTGATCAGCCCGGAACAGGTGGTCACCCACTACATCAAGCGCCTGATCGAAATCCCTGGCGCCTTGCAGGTGATCGACTTCGCCGAGGGCAAGGCGCAACTGGTGGCGGTAAAGGCGTACTACGGCGGGCCGTTGGTTGGCCAACAACTGCGCCAGCTGCGTGAGCACATGCCAAACGTGGAAACCCGCGTGGCCGCGATTTTCCGTCGTGACCGGCCGATCCTGCCCCAAGGCGACACGGTGATCGAGGCCGACGACGAAGTGTTTTTCATCGCCGCCAAGGCGAATATTCGTGCGGTCATGAGCGAAATGCGCAGGCTCGACGAGAGTTACAAACGCATCGTCATCGCCGGCGGCGGGCAGATCGGCGAGCGGTTGGCCGAGGCCATCGAAAGCCGCTACCAGGTGAAGATCATCGAGATGAGCCCGACGCGTTGCAGGCATTTGTCCGACACCCTCGACAGCACTGTCGTACTGCAAGGCAGCGCCTCGGACCGCGACCTGCTGATGGAAGAAAACATCGCCGACGCCGATATCTTCCTCGCCCTGACCAACGATGACGAAGCCAACATCATGTCGTCGTTGCTGGCCAAGCGGCTGGGGGCGAAGAAGGTGATGACCATCATCAACAACCCGGCCTATGTGGACCTGATCCAGGGCGGCGATATCGACATCGCCATCAGCCCCCAACTGGCGACCATCGGTACCTTGCTCGCCCACGTGCGGCGTGGCGATATTGTCAGCGTGCACTCCCTGCGCCGGGGTGCGGCGGAAGCCATCGAGGCGATTGCCCACGGTGATTCGAAGTCGAGCAAGGTGATTGGCAAGGCCATCCGCGATATCGGCCTGCCGCCGGGTACCACCATTGGCGCAATCATCCGCGATGAAGAAGTGATCATCGCCCACGACGACACGGTGATCGCCACCGCAGACCATGTGATTTTGTTCCTTGTGGATAAAAAACATATCCGCGATGTAGAGAAGCTGTTCCACGTGGGCTTGAGCTTTTTCTGATCAAACGGAGTGACCGACATGCTCGAATCCCTGGAAAAAATGCTCGCCAAGGGTGTGGATAATTCGCTGCTGCGTTTCGGCTTGGGCAAGGGTTATCTGGACTTGAAAGACAACGCCAAAGCCGCCGAGCATCTGGGCAAGTGCCTCGAGTTCGATCCGAAGTATTCGGCGGCGTGGAAGCTGTTGGGCAAGGCGCACCAGGCGCAGGGTGACAGTGCCTCAGCACGACAGGCGTGGGAAAAAGGCATTGAAGCGGCCCAGGCCCACGGCGACAAGCAGGCCGAAAAAGAGATGACCGTGTTCCTGAAGAAACTCGATCGCCAGGCTTGATACAGGACTAAATGTGGGAGGGGGCTTGCTCCCGATGGCAGTGTGTCAGCCAATGCATATTTGACTGAACCACCGCTATCGGGAGCAAGCCCCCTCCCACATTGTTTCTATATCGGTCTTGAGTCAGGTGTGAATCAGTACCACCGCGCCTCACCCGGCGGGCGCTTCTTGAAGCGCTTCATGCTCCACATGTACTGGCTCGGGTAGGCGCCGACATAGCGCTCCACCACTTTGCTCATCGCCGCGCAGGAGGTGGCGGTGTCGGTGCTGTACATGTCTTCCGGCGCCGCTTCCAGGATCACTTTGTAGCCTGAGCCGTCCGGCAGGCGCAACGCGTGCAGGAATACGCCAACAGCCTTGTGGCCCGCGAGCATGTTCGGCACGAATTTGCTGGTGAGGGCCTGGGTGGCGAAAAACGGTACGAAGATGCCGGCGGACTCGGCTGGTTCCGGGTCGGCAGGAATGCCTACCTGGCCGCCTTTGCGCACTTCCTTGATCACGCTGAGAATGCCTTCCTTGGTCGACGCCGCCACGCGGTTGCCCAATTGCACGCGTTGTTTGCGCAGCAGTTCGTCCACCGCCTTGAGCTTGGGCGGGCGATAGAAAATGATCGGTTTGCACTGGCTGCAATAGAAGTGGTTCAGCACTTCCCAGTTGCCCAGGTGACTGGTGATACCCACCACGCCTTTGCCCGAGGCCAGGGCTTGGTGCAACACTTCCAGGCCCTCGACTTCCCGCACCAGGTCGATGGAGCGCTGGGCTGGCCAGATCCACGCGCAAGCACTTTCGGTCAGGGACTTGCCGATGTCCATCAGGCTACGGCCCACCAGGCGCTCGCGCTCGGCCGGGTCCATATCCGGGAAGCATTTGGAGAGGTTGATCCGCACGGTGTCGCGGGAGCGGTTGGGGGTTTTCCACATGATCCAGCCGATGCCCGTGCCGACGGCTTGTACGGCGCGCCAGGGCAGCAGGGCAAACAACCGGAGAGCGCCTACCAGCAAGGCGCCTTTAAACTTTTCCACAGGTCACTCCTGATCGTGTGTGGTGCGCAAAACCGGCATTCTAACCGGCGTTGACCAAGTCCGCGTAACGGTCACAGTCCTGAGTGTGGTCCATGACCATGCCCGAGGCCTGCATGAAGGCGTAGCAGATGGTCGGCCCGACGAAGGTGAAACCGGCTTTCTTCAAGGCGCGGCTCATGGCTTCAGCCTCGGGTGTAATGGCCGGGACGTCGCTGCGATCCTTGAAGTGATTGACCTTGGGTTTGCCGCCGACAAATGACCACAGCAACCCCACCGGGTCTTCCAGCGCCAGCCAGGCCGCGGCGTTGCGCCGGGTAGCATTGAGCTTCAAGCGATTGCGCACGATGCCCGGATCCTGCATCAGCGCCTCGATTTCTTCATCGCTTAACCGCGCCAGACGCTGCGCATCAAAGCCGAACAAGACCTTTCGATAATGCTCGCGTTTGCGTAAAACAGTGATCCAGGACAGACCCGCCTGGAACCCTTCGAGCAAAAGCAACTCGAACAAACCCTGCGCATCGCGCAGCGGCGTTCCCCACTCTTGATCGTGATAAGCCATGTACAGCGGATCTTCAGAACACCAAAAGCAGCGTGGCATAAGGCTCCAGGGAGTGGTGGCGGGGCCGAATCGGGTATACTCCCGCTCTTTAAATCGCAGCCCAAGTAACAGGTGAATTTCGTGAGCCAGCCTACGCCAGCCGTGCGTACCTTCCAAGACTTGATCCTCGCCCTCCAGCAATACTGGGCCGAGCAAGGTTGTGTGGTACTTCAGCCCTACGATATGGAAGTAGGCGCCGGCACTTTCCACACCGCTACATTCCTGCGGGCCATCGGCCCGGAAACCTGGAACGCCGCTTATGTGCAGCCCAGTCGTCGCCCGACTGACGGCCGCTACGGCGAAAACCCGAACCGTCTGCAGCACTACTACCAGTTCCAGGTGGTATTGAAGCCCAACCCGGACAACTTCCAGGAACTGTACCTGGGCTCGCTGAAACATGTGGGCCTGGACCCACTGGTGCACGACATCCGTTTCGTCGAAGACAACTGGGAATCGCCAACCCTGGGCGCCTGGGGCCTGGGCTGGGAAGTCTGGCTCAATGGCATGGAGGTGACGCAGTTCACCTACTTCCAGCAAGCCGGTGGCATCGAGTGCTACCCGGTGACCGGCGAGATCACCTACGGCCTCGAGCGCCTGGCCATGTACCTGCAGGGCGTGGACTCGGTCTACGACCTGGTATGGGCTGACGGCCCGTTCGGCAAGGTGACTTACGGCGATGTGTTCCACCAGAACGAAGTGGAGCAGTCCACCTACAACTTCGAACACGCCAACGTCGAGAAGCTGTTCGAACTGTTCGACTTCTATGAAAGCGAAGCCAAGCGCCTGATCGAACTCGACCAGCCGCTGCCGCTGCCAAGCTATGAAATGGTGTTGAAGGCGTCCCATACCTTCAACCTGCTGGACGCCCGCCGTGCCATCTCGGTAACTGCGCGCCAGCAATACATCCTGCGTGTGCGCACGCTGGCGCGTTCCGTCGCCCAAGCCTATTTGCTGGCTCGCGCCAAGCTGGGCTTCCCGATGGCAACCCCTGACCTGCGTGATGAAGTGTTGGCTAAGCTGGAGGCTGCACAATGAGTGCTCAAGATTTCCTGGTTGAACTGGGCACCGAAGAGCTGCCACCCAAGGCACTCAATACCCTGGCCGATGCATTCCTGGCCGGTATCGAAAAAGGCCTGCAGACTGCCGGCCTGAAGTTTGAAGCCAAAAAAGTCTACGCCGCGCCGCGCCGCCTGGCTGTGCTGCTGACCGCGCTGGAAACCCAGCAGCCGGACCGCAACATCAACCTGGACGGCCCACCGCGCCAGGCAGCTTTCGATGCCGAAGGCAACCCGACACAAGCCGCCCTTGGCTTTGCCAAGAAATGTGGCGTAGAGCTGAGCGAGATCGACCAGAGCGGCCCGAAACTGCGTTTCAGCCAGGTCATCACCGGCAAGCCGACCGCCAGCCTGCTGCCGACCATCGTTGAAGACTCCCTGAACGACCTGCCTATCCCCAAGCGCATGCGCTGGGGTGCGCGCAAGGAAGAGTTCGTACGTCCGACCCAATGGCTGGTAATGCTGCTCGGTGACCAGGTCATTGATTGCACCATCCTCGCCCAGAAGGCTGGTCGTGATTCCCGTGGTCACCGCTTCCATCATCCCGAAAGCGTGCGCATCACTTCGCCGGCCAACTACCTCAACGACCTGCGCGCCGCTTACGTATTGGCCGATGCCAATGAGCGTCGCGAGCTGATCAGCAAGCGCACCGAAGAATTGGCCCGCCTGCAGGAAGGCACCGCCATCGTGCCGCCAAGCCTGCTGGACGAAGTGACCGCTCTGGTGGAGTGGCCGGTGCCGCTGGTGTGCTCGTTCGAAGAGCGTTTCCTCGACGTGCCACAAGAAGCGTTGATCACCACCATGCAGGACAACCAGAAGTATTTCTGCCTGCTGGACGCAGACGGTAAGTTGCTCCCGCGCTTTATCACCGTGGCCAACATCGAGAGCAAGGACCCGCAGCAGATCATCGCCGGTAACGAGAAAGTCGTTCGCCCACGCCTGACCGATGCAGAGTTCTTCTTCAAGCAAGATAAGAAGCAGAAGCTCGAAGACTTCAACCTGCGCCTGCAAAACGTGGTGTTCCAGGAAAAACTCGGCAGTGTCTACGACAAGGCCGTGCGGGTTTCCAAGCTGGCGGCCTACATTGCGCCACGCATCGGCGGCGACGCAGCCTGGGCCGCCCGTGCCGGCTTGCTGTCCAAGTGCGACCTGGCCACCGAGATGGTTGGCGAGTTCCCTGAGATGCAAGGTGTCGCCGGTTACTACTACGCCCTCAACGACGGCGAGCCGGACGACGTCGCCCTGGCCCTGAACGAGCAGTACATGCCACGCGGTGCCGGTGCAGAATTGCCGACCACCCTGACGGGTGCGGCCGTGGCCATCGCCGACAAGCTCGATACGCTGGTGGGTATCTTCGGTATCGGTATGTTGCCCACCGGTAGCAAAGACCCGTATGCCCTGCGCCGTGCGGCATTGGGCGTGCTGCGGATCCTGATCGACAAGAAGCTGGATCTCGACCTGACCCAGGCCGTGGTGTTCGCGGTCGGCCAGTTCGGGACCAAGGTCAAGCAAGCCGGCCTGGCCGAGCAAGTGCTGGAGTTCGTGTTCGACCGCCTGCGTGCGCGTTACGAAGACGAAGGCGTGGACGTTTCCGTCTACCTGTCGGTACGTGCCCTGCAACCGGGTTCGGCACTGGACTTCGACCAGCGCGTACAAGCCGTACAAGCGTTCCGCAAGCTGCCGGAAGCCGATGCCCTGGCGGCCGTGAACAAGCGTGTGTCGAACCTGCTGAGCAAGGCCGACAACCTCGGCAATGCCGACGTTGACCCAAGCCTGTTTGCCGATGCCAAGGAGTTCTCGCTGAACTCGGCCATCGCCAAGGCCGAGAACGCTGTGAAACCGCTGATCGCCGAGCGTAACTACGCTGAAGCGTTGGCGCGCCTGGCGTCTCTGCGTGAGCCGGTAGACGCGTTCTTCGAAGCGGTGATGATCAATGCCGACGATGCCGGCGTGCGGAAAAACCGTTACGCCATGCTCGCGCGTTTGCGTGGCCTGTTCATCAATATCGCTGACATTTCCGTATTGGGTTGATCATGTTGAAACTGCTGATTCTCGATCGGGACGGGGTGATCAACTACGACTCCGACGCTTACATCAAGTCGGTACAGGAGTGGATCCCCTTGCCCGGCTCGATCGAGGCCATCGCGCAGTTGAGCAAAGCCGGCTGGACGGTGGCCATCGCCACCAACCAGTCCGGCATCGCCCGCGGTTACTACGACATCGCCACCCTGGACGCCATGCACGCGCGCTTGCGCACGTTGGTGGCCGAACAGGGAGGTGAGGTGGGGCTGGTGGTTTACTGCCCTCACGGGCCGGATGAGGGCTGCGATTGCCGCAAGCCCAAGCCTGGCATGTTGAAAACTATTGCAGAACATTACAAGGTGCCCTTGGCTGGGATATGGTTCGTCGGGGACAGCCTCGGTGACCTGGAGGCGGCCAAAGCCGTCGACTCTCAGCCAGTTTTGGTAAAGACCGGAAAAGGCGAAAAGACCCAGGCGAAAAACCTGCCGGTAGGCACTTTGATTTTTGACGATCTGGCGGCGGTTGCCGCAGAACTTATTAACAACTAGCCGCCCTCGACTTCCTGACCAAGGATTGTTCGGGAGTGCGCTTTTAACAGGCGGGCCGTGTCCCGCAACGGTAAATGCCGCCATGTCGATCTTGCAGGCCATCAGAACCTTTTTCTTTTACCTGCTGCTGGGCACCAGTTCGTTTCTCTGGTGCACCCTGAGCTTTTTTATTGCCCCCTTCCTGCCGTTCAAGGCGCGCTATCGCTTCATCAACGTTTATTGGTGCCGTTGCGCGTTGTGGCTGAGCAAGGTGTTCCTGAACATCCGTTTCGAGGTCAAGGGCGCAGAAAACGTCCCGGACCAACCCTGCGTGATTTTGTCGAACCACCAAAGCACTTGGGAAACCTTCTTTCTTTCCGCGTACTTCTCGCCCCTGAGCCAGGTGCTTAAGCGTGAACTGTTGTACGTGCCGTTCTTTGGCTGGGCCATGGCCATGTTGCGCCCGATCGCCATTGACCGTGACAACCCCAAGGCGGCGCTCAAGCACGTGGCCAAGAAGGGCGACGAGTTGCTCAAGGACGGCGTCTGGGTACTGATCTTCCCCGAAGGTACGCGTGTGCCCTACGGCACCGTAGGCAAGTTCTCACGGGGCGGTACGGCATTGGCGGTCAACGCCAACCTGCCGGTGCTGCCCATTGCCCACAATGCCGGCAAGTTCTGGCCGAAGACCGGCTGGGCCAAACGCGCTGGCACCATCACCGTGGTTATAGGCGAGCCGATGTACGCAGAAGGCGAGGGGCCGCGTGCGATTGCTGCACTGAACGACCGCGCCGCTGCATGGAATGAAGCACAGCAGCGAGCCATGGGTTCCCTGCCTCCTGAGCCCTTGGTAGTCGAGACCCCGGCGATTTGAGGATCTGTGGATAACCTGTGCACGCTTTGTTGGCGAATTGGCTTTTTTGATTCATAACCTTCTGATTTAGCTGCATATTTCTGAAGGTCATAAAATCTCGAAAAACGTGCATAAGTTTTTTCTTCATAAAAAAACCGGTCCTTGTGACCGGTTTTTTATGCACAGCAGAAAAGTCGGTTTTTTAGTCTTCCAACTGCGGCAATAACAGGATGAATGTCGAGCCCTTGCCCAGCTCACTTTCACAAACGATGCGTCCACCATGCCGTTCCACCACGGCCTTAACCATCGTCAGCCCCAGTCCAAGACCGTCACTGCCCTGGGCCGAATCGAAACGCCGGTATTGGCTGAACAGTTCCGGTAAATCCTCGGGGGCAATCCCCGGCCCCTGATCGCTGATGCGGCATTCCAACCAACCCTGTGCACTGCCGTGCCTCAACCTGACGGTAGTGCCGGATGGGGAATATTTGATCGCATTCTCCAGCACGTTGAACAACGCACGGGTAAGCAATGATTGATCGGCATGGATCATGGCTTCATCCGCCTCATCCAGGTCGTTGACCAGATGGATGCCCTTGAGCTGCGCAATCACCGCAACCTGATCAAAGGCGTCCATCACCAGCATGGCGAACAAGGTAGGCTGGAACTGGTAACCGTCAGCCTCGGCCTTGGCCAATTGCACAAAGGATTCGGTAAGGCTCAATGCCCGTCGGACCTGTTGTTCGACCTGGGCAAAGACTGGCGATTCGCCGTTATGCACATCCAGCAGGGCGAGGATCGCCGAATGGGGTGCGCGTAGGTCGTGGGAGAGGAAACGCAGCATGGTCTCGCGATGCTGCTGGGCTTCTCGCTCCTTGCTCAGGTCCGTCAGGCTCAACAGCCATCCGAGGGCGAAGTCACCTTCGGCCGGAAGCAAGGGCGCAAGCTCCATCCGCAGACTGCGCTGGTGGATATCGCGGAACTCAACCAATTCCAGTGCTGACAGGGCAGGGCGTACGCCGTTATGCAGCGGGGGATAACCCAGATCGGCGAGTTGTTCGATGAGGTTTGAATTGACCAGGTCGTTACCAAACACATCACGGGCTACACGGTTGGCCAACAGAATATTGCCCTGTGGGTCGGTTATCAGCGTAGCCACCGGCAGGCACTCCAACCCGTCAGCCATAAAGCGCCGCGTATCACGCGTACGACTGACTGCCTGCTCAAGGGCAAAGATCCGCCCCTGCAACACATCACCCTTGCTGGCGGGCGCTCGACGACGCTCCGGCAGCACCTTGGGCTCGTTATCCAGCCGCGCCAGTTCCCAACCAAAGTAGGCCAGGATGACGCTCAGGCGCCGCCAGTTCCAGATGAGATAGCTGAGTAACAGCCCGATCAAACATGCGGCGGGAGACCACCAATGCCCAAGGCGCAGCAATGCCCATGAGGCCACCAGCGCCGCGGTCATGCCACCCAGGGTCATCCACAGGGCGTAGCGAGGGCGATACAGCAGAAGGCCCAGCAGCAAGGTCACCAGGGATGTCGCCAACAGGGCGGCAAGCCATCCGGGCAGGTCGACAATGCTGCGTCCCTGCAACAGACCATTGAGGATATCGGCCTGGATCTCCACTCCTGCAGTCGTGCCGACGGTGGAGGAGAGCGGTGTCACAAAACGATCGGCCATTCCATACGCCGTGGCACCTATCAGAATCAGCCGGCCGCGCAGTGTCTCGGGAGCTACCTCGCCGCGTAATACGCTGAGGTAGGACACGCTGGGAAAGTGGTCATCTTCCGAGGTGAAAGGCACGCGGATTTCATGCTCTTGATGCCACTGCTGGCTGCTGGGCTCCTGGGCAAGGCCCGGCATTACCGGTGCTTGCTCACTCAGCGCGAACGCCAGCCATGCCAATTGAGGGAGCGTGCTTCCCGGTGGGCCTTCACGCAGATACACGCTGCGTACGATGCCGTCGCTATCCGCTTCGACGTTGATATGCCCCACGCCCTTGGCGCACTTGAGCAACGGTGACAGCGGCTCTCCTGGCAGGCTGGGCCTTACACTGCTATCACCGACGATGGGCAGCAGTACATTGCCAGCATTGCAGACCGCATCAGCCAACCGTCGTCCATCGGCCCCCTTGCTAGGTTCGCTGAAGACTACGTCAAACAGAATGCCTGCCGGCTGGGCGGCGCTAAGGCGTTCAATCAGATCTGCATGCACACTGCGCGGCCACGGCCATGGGCCGAGTACTTCCAGGCTGGGCGCATCAATGGTAACCAGCAGAATCCGTGGATCCACCGGTAAAGGTGTCAGGCGGCGCAGGCTGTCGTAGAGAGGGTTATTCAGTGCCAGGCCCGGGCTCAAGGACAGGTAAACGGTAAAGGGCAGTAACACCAGACCGATCAGCAGCCATTCACGGACCAACCCGTGGAACAACAGCTGTGCCTGGGTGGGTTGGCGTTTCTCGGCTTTGCGCCATAGTTTCACAGGGCTACCACCGAAAGTATGCGAAGGCATTGATGGTCATCGGGTAAAGGTGCCATAGGCCCGCTCCCTCTCCATGTGGTGACGTTCAACAGTGTTCTGAAACAAGTGAAGCTTATTTCGGTCTCAGTTGAGGACTTTACCCAGAACCGTGCAACAAACCATACCTCACCTTGTTGCAGGGCAGGGTATGAGCGAGTCCTTTTCCTCACAGACAGGAGCCGGTATCTTTGCTTTGAGCATCACGGGATCTTATCAGCGTATCGAGAGATACAAGGATCGTAGAATCCGCCCATAATTGTTCAGATTCAGAGGCTGGCTTTGCACAGTCGCCACTCATTAAAGCAGTCGTATTTTTTGTAGGAAGGACCCCAATGCGAGTCGCAATACTGGATGACGAGCCCGCCGAGTTGCGACGGGTGGAACAGACACTGCGACAGATTCCCAGCACTGCGGAACAGCCATGGTCGCTGCATTTCTTTGAGCGCGGCGAAGACCTGCTGCGCCAACTGCGGCGGGAAACCTTTGACCTGCTGATCCTGGACTGGCAACTGCCGGATATCTCGGGCATTGCCTTGTTGCGCTGGACCCGCGAACACATGGAATCGCCCCCCGCGGTAATCATGCTCACCAGTCGCGATGCCGAAAGCGATATCGTCACCGCATTGAACAGCGGCGCAGATGATTACGTCAGCAAACCCTTTCGCCCCAACGAGCTCAAAGCACGCGTCAGCGCCGTCCTGCGACGTCACGGCTTGCAGAAGTCGGCTACCCAGGAAGTACAGAGCTTTAATGATCTAACCTTCGACGATGCCGAACTGACCGTCACCCGCGCCGGCAAACCCATTAACCTGACAGAGCGGGAATACCGCCTGGCCAGTTGCCTGTTTGCCAACCTGGCCCGGCCGCTGTCTCGCGAGTACCTGTATGAGCGGTTTTGGAGCCATGAGGAAATGGTCTCGTCACGGCCTTTGGATACCCATATCTACCGTCTGCGTAACAAGCTCGGGCTGACGGCGGATCGCGGCTGGCAGCTGTTGACGATCTATGGATATGGGTATCGTTTGGAGAGTGTGGCGACAACGGCGCAAAGTTGAAATCTTGATGTTCCACGTGGAGCATTTTAAAACGCTTAACCATCACCCAATAAAAAAGGCCAACGCTAAGCGTTGGCCTTTTTGTTCAAGCAGGTTTACCTGATCAGAAATCCAGGTTAGACACCGCCAAGGCGTTGCTCTCGATGAAGTCACGACGAGGCTCGACCGCATCACCCATCAGGGTGTTGAAGATCTGGTCCGCGCCAATGGCGTCTTCGATGGTCACACGCAACATACGACGCTGAGCCGGGTCCATGGTGGTTTCCCACAGCTGATCCGGGTTCATCTCGCCAAGACCTTTGTATCGCTGGATGGTATGGCGCTTGGTGCTTTCAGCCATCAGCCAGTCCAGGGCTTCCTTGAACTCTTTGACCGCTTTCTTGCGCTCGCCACGCTGAATGTAAGCACCATCGTCCAGCAGGGTGCTCAGTTGCGCGCCGAGGGTAACGACCGTTTTGTAATCGTTGCTGCCGAAGAAGTCGCGGTTGAAGGTGACGTAGTTGGACAAACCGTGGGAGATCAGTTCGACCTCCGGCAGCCACACGTTACGTTCGCGGTCTTCGCGCAGGCTGGCTTTGTACACCAGGCCAGACTTCTCAACGGTACGCAGACGCACTTCGTACTGGGCCAGCCAATCCTGCATGGCGGCGTGATCGCCCAACTGCTCCAGGCTCACGGCCGGCAGGTAGATGAAGTGCTCGGTCAGCTCCTGAGGATACAGGCGCGACAAACGCTTGAGCGTCTTCATGACCATACGGAAGTCGTTGACCAGACGCTCCAGCGCCTCACCGGAGATGCCCGGGGCTTCGTCGTTCAGGTGCAGGCTGGCATCTTCCAGGGCCGACTGCGTCATGTATTCTTCCATGGCGTCGTCGTCTTTGATGTATTGCTCTTGCTTGCCTTTTTTCACCTTGTACAACGGCGGTTGGGCAATGTAGATGTAGCCACGCTCGATCAGCTCTGGCAGCTGACGGAAGAAGAACGTCAGCAGCAGGGTACGAATGTGCGAACCGTCGACGTCAGCATCGGTCATGATGATGATGTTGTGGTAACGCAGCTTGTCGATGTTGTACTCATCACGGCCAATACCGCAGCCGAGTGCAGTGATCAAGGTGCCGACTTCCTGAGAGGAAATCATCTTGTCGAAGCGCGCCTTTTCAACGTTGAGGATCTTGCCCTTCAACGGCAGGATGGCCTGGGTGCGACGGTTACGACCCTGCTTGGCGGAACCGCCAGCAGAGTCACCTTCCACCAGGTACAGTTCGGAGAGGGCAGGGTCCTTCTCCTGGCAGTCAGCCAGTTTGCCAGGCAAGCCGGCGATATCCAGCGCGCCTTTACGACGGGTCATCTCACGGGCTTTACGCGCGGCTTCACGGGCGCGGGCAGCATCGATCATCTTGCCGACAACCAGCTTGGCCTCGTTGGGGTTTTCCAACAGGAAGTCGGAGAAGTACTTGCCCATTTCCTGTTCAACCGCGGTCTTCACTTCGGAAGACACCAGCTTGTCTTTGGTCTGGGAGCTGAACTTCGGATCCGGAACCTTGACCGAGATAATCGCCGTCAGACCTTCACGAGCATCGTCACCGGTGGTGGCGACTTTATGCTTCTTCGCCAAACCTTCCGCTTCGATGTAGGTGTTCAGGTTACGCGTCAACGCAGAACGGAAACCCACCAGGTGAGTACCGCCATCGCGCTGGGGAATGTTGTTGGTGAAGCACAACAGGTTCTCGTTGAAGCTGTCGTTCCACTGCAGGGCGATTTCCACGCCGATGCCGTCTTCACGCTGGATGTTGAAGTGGAACACCTGGTTGACCGCAGTCTTGTTGGTGTTCAGGTATTCAACAAACGCACGCAGGCCGCCTTCGTACTTGAACAACTCTTCCTTGCCGCTGCGCTCATCCTTGAGGACGATGCCAACACCGGAGTTGAGGAAGGACAGTTCACGAATCCGCTTGGCCAGGATGTCCCAGCTGAAGTGGATGTTCTTGAAGGTCTCAGCCGATGGCTTGAAGTGGATCTGGGTACCGGTGGTTTCACTGTCACCAACGATTTTCATCGGTTCCTGTGGCACACCGTGGACGTAAGTCTGTTCCCAGATCTTGCCGCTACGGCGAACGGTGAGAATCAACTCTTCGGACAGAGCGTTCACTACCGACACACCTACACCGTGCAAACCGCCGGATACTTTATAGGAGTTGTCGTCGAATTTACCGCCGGCGTGGAGCACGGTCATGATGACCTCTGCCGCCGAAACGCCTTCTTCTTTGTGCACGTCTACCGGGATGCCACGACCGTTGTCACGCACGGTAATGGACTCATCCGGGTGGATGATAATGCTGATGTCGTCGCAGTGACCGGCCAGAGCTTCGTCGATGGAGTTATCGACCACCTCGAACACCATGTGGTGCAGACCGCTACCATCATCGGTGTCGCCAATGTACATACCGGGACGTTTGCGTACGGCATCCAAACCTTTCAGCACTTTAATGCTGGTCGAGTCGTACGTGTTTTCTTCGCTCATGCCTTCACTCCCGATGGTCGTGGGTCTGGGTGATACGGCCTTGTTCCACGTGGAACAAAGCGACTGGCGTTTCCGTCTGCCAGCCTTCCCTCAATAATTCGTGGTCTACACAGGTAATGAATACCTGGCAGCGTAAGTCTTCCAACAAGCGGCATAGCGAACGGCGGTGCTGTTCGTCGAGCTCCGACGGCAAGTCATCCACCAGATAAATACACTGACCGCGCCTTGCCTGGCTAACCAAGTGCCCTTGCGCAATACGCAGCGCACACACCACCAACTTCTGCTGGCCGCGGGACAAAATATCCGCAGCATTATGTGCACCTAATCTAAGGCGCAAATCAGCGCGTTGGGGGCCGGCCTGGGTGTGTCCGATTTGCTGATCCCGCTGCAGGGACGTCGCAAGCACAGCACTGAGCTCACGGTCTTTATCCCAACCTCGGTAGTAACTCAGCGTCAGCCCCTCGAGGTCCAACAACTCGCTCAAGGTCTGCTCAAAGACTGGTTTCAAGGCTTTGATATAGGCACGACGGTACTCATCTATTTCGTCGCTGGCCAGGCATAGCTCTCGGTCCCAGGCTGCTTGCGAAGCGGCGTCAAGTGTACCATGCCGCAGCCATGAGTTCCGCTGCCGCAGGGCCTTCTGCAGGCGCTGCCAAGTGGCCATGAAGCGGGGTTCCACGTGGAACACACCCCAATCCAGAAATTGGCGGCGGATTTTCGGTGCACCTTCCAACAGGCGGAAGCTGTCGGGGTTGATCAACTGCAACGGCAGAATTTCTGCCAGTTGTGCGGCACTGCGCGCATTTTGCCCGTCGATACGAATCTGAAACTCCCCGCCGCGATCGCGGGATATCCCCAGTGCACTCTGACCACCTTCCGCCAACTCGACTTGGCCAAACACTGTACACGCCAACTGTTCGTACTGAATCACCGGCAACAGGCGGGCACTGCGGAAGGAACGGGCCAGCCCCAACAAGTGGATAGCTTCCAGCACACTGGTTTTGCCACTGCCGTTGGCGCCATGGAGGATATTGATGCGGGGGGAAGGGGAGAAGGTCACCGGGTGCAGATTACGCACCGCGGTGACAGAGACGCGACTAAGGGACATCTAGCTTCTGCTGAGCATGATTACAGGCGCATCGGCATGACAACGTAAGCCGAGTCGTCGTTATCGGATTCTTGCACCAGAGCGCTGCTGTTGGAGTCCGACAGGATCAGGCGAACCTGTTCGGTAGTCATGACGCCCAGCACGTCCAACAGGTAGCTCACGTTAAAGCCGATTTCCAGAGAGCCGCCGTTGTAGTCGACGCCCACTTCTTCTTCTGCCTCTTCCTGCTCCGGGTTGTTGGCCTGGATTTTCAATTGGCCGTTGGCCAATTGCAGGCGAATACCACGGTACTTTTCGTTCGACAGAATCGCAGTACGGCTGAACGCTTCACGCAAGGCCTGGCGATCGCCAATCACCAGCTTGTCGCCACCTTTAGGCAACACACGCTCGTAATCCGGGAACTTGCCGTCAACCAATTTGGAGGTGAAGGTGAACTCACCAGTGGTCGCGCGGATATGGTGCTGACCCAACACGATGCTGACATTGCCGTCCGGCTCGGTGAGCAAGCGCGCCAACTCAAGGATACCTTTGCGCGGAACGATCACCTGGTGACGATCAGGCTGGCCGATATCGGCACGCATCGAGCACATCGCCAGACGGTGACCGTCAGTGGCAACCGCACGAATGATGCCTTCGGATACTTCCAGCAACATGCCGTTAAGGTAGTAGCGCACGTCCTGCTGGGCCATGGCGAAGCTGGTGCGCTCGATCAAGCGACGCAGCTTGCTTTGCTCCAGGCTGCACGTCAGCGAGCCTGGCCCTTCTTCTACGGTTGGGAAGTCATTGGCCGGCAAGGTCGACAGAGTGAACCGGCTACGGCCAGCCTTGACCACCAATTTTTGCTCATCGACCTTGATGTCAATCAGCGCATCGTTGGGCAGGCTTTTGCAGATGTCCATCAGCTTGCGCGCCGGCACAGTGATTTCGCCGGGTTCGGCGGGCTCTTCAAGCTGCACACGACCAACCAGCTCGACTTCCAGGTCGGTACCGGTCAAGGACAACTGCTGGCCTTCGACCACCAGTAATACGTTGGAGAGCACCGGCAAGGTCTGTCGGCGCTCGACGACGCCTGCGACCAGTTGCAGGGGTTTCAACAGGGCTTCGCGTTGAATGGTGAAATGCATGGTCTAGTCCCTTGCCTTAATAAGCTGCGCTGGTGTCATCACGTAGTCAGTGTACGCAGCAGGTTCTTGTAGTCCTCGCGAATATCCGCGTCGGATTCCTTAAGTTCGTTGATTTTGCGGCAGGCGTGCAAGACCGTGGTGTGGTCCCGACCGCCAAACACATCGCCGATTTCCGGCAGGCTGTGGTTGGTCAGCTCCTTGGAGAGAGCCATAGCCACCTGACGCGGGCGTGCAACCGAGCGCGAACGGCGCTTGGACAGCAGGTCGGAAATCTTGATCTTGTAGTACTCGGCCACGGTGCGCTGGATGTTATCCACACTCACCAACTTGTCCTGCAGGGCCAACAAGTCTTTCAGGGATTCGCGAATCAACTCGATGGTGATATCACGGCCCATGAAGTGCGAGTGAGCGATGACCCGCTTGAGCGCGCCCTCCAGCTCACGCACGTTGGAGCGAATGCGTTGGGCAATAAAGAAGGCAGCGTCGTGAGGCAGATCAACCTTTGCCTGATCGGCCTTCTTCATCAGGATCGCAACCCGGGTTTCCAGCTCCGGCGGTTCCACCGCAACGGTCAGGCCCCAGCCGAAACGCGACTTCAGGCGCTCTTCCAAGCCTTCAATTTCTTTCGGGTAACGGTCACTGGTCAAGATGACCTGCTGGCCACCTTCGAGCAGGGCGTTGAAGGTGTGGAAAAACTCTTCCTGGGAACGTTCCTTGCGAGCGAAGAACTGAATGTCATCGATCAGCAAAGCATCAACGGAGCGGTAGAAACGCTTGAACTCGTTGATCGCATTGAGCTGCAGGGCCTTGACCATGTCAGCCACGAAGCGCTCCGAATGCAGGTACACGACCTTGGCGTTCGGGTTCTTCTTTAATAGGTGGTTACCTACGGCGTGCATCAAGTGCGTCTTACCCAAGCCAACGCCACCATAAAGGAAGAGCGGGTTGTAACCGTGCTTGGGGTTATCGGCGACTTGCCAGGCAGCTGCACGGGCCAGCTGGTTGGACTTGCCCTCGACGAAGTTCTCGAAGGTGAAGGTGCGGTTCAGATAACTGGTGTGCTTGAGCCCACCCTCAACCTGCACAGTGCGCTGTTCGGCACGAACGGGAGCCTGCTGGGAGCTGGCGCCTGCCATCGGATCGAAGCTGTCGCGAGACGGTTCTTCATGCTCTGGCGCATTTTTTTGCGCAGAGGATTTGGACGACGTTGCAGCAGGTGCAGTAGAAGCAGCAACCGGTGCCGCTGCCGCCTGGGCTTGCGATGCCGCTGCAGCCAAAGGCGCGTTCGGCGCAGCACGGGGTGCTGAGCTACGTTTGCTGCCTATTAATAAGGAGAGCACGGGCGCGAGGCCATTGCCATGTTCATCGAGCAATTCGAGAACGCGGCTCAGGTACTTCTCATTGACCCAGTCGAGAACAAAACGATTGGGTGCGTAGACACGCAACTCGTCGCCTTCGGCTTCGACCTGTAGCGGACGGATCCAGGTGTTGAATTGCTGGGCAGGCAGCTCATCGCGCAAAAGCTCCACGCACTGCTGCCAAAGTTCCACTGACACGGATATCCCCTAAGTTGAAAGCCGGTGAGGCAAAAACAGCCGCCATTGTAGCGACCAGCCGCCCACTTATCCACATGTAGGTTGCTCACAGGGCACCCAAAATCAATGTGTTAACCGCAGAAAAGGCGACCAATGGTCTGTGCATAAGCTCTGTGGATAAACCACCCTGAGCTCGTTGCACAAGTGGGGGCAAAAGTCTGTGGGTAACCGGCCTGTGGATAACAACCCATTCCACGCACAGCTTATCCGATAGCGCAGCACAGGCAGAGCACTGCTTCTCCCCCGTGTTGTCATTCTCTGTACAGCGCGCAGAATAAGGGCTAAAGGCAGTTATCCACAGATGATCGCCTGGCTAGCTTTTATAAGCTTTACAGAAAAGCTTTAAATAACTTCCTTCTTTATTTTTATATCTATGGCATGGCGGATGAAAGCAGAACGGCTCGGAAGGCGGCAAAGATCTAATTGAAGGAAAAGCTGGTTGGAAATTGACCTAGAGGCTTGCTTTCTCTAGAATCGCCGGTCTCTTAAAACGGGGGCCATTCCGGCCCGTTGTGGACGAACCAGGTAACAACGCCATGAAACGTACTTTCCAACCAAGCACCATCAAACGCGCCCGTACTCACGGCTTCCGTGCTCGCATGGCTACCAAGAACGGCCGTGCTGTCCTGTCGCGTCGCCGCGCCAAAGGTCGTGCGCGTCTGGCAGTTTGATAATCCGGTACTGGTGGTGAGTCAGGACTTCAGTCGGGAAAAGCGTCTGCTTACCCCCCGGCATTTCAAGGCAGTCTTTGACTCCCCCACCGGCAAGGTTCCGGGGAAAAATCTCCTGCTCCTTGCGCGTAACAACGATCTTGATCACCCCCGTCTCGGGCTGGTGATTGGCAAGAAGAGCGTCAAGCTCTCCGTTGAGCGCAATCGCCTCAAGCGTCTGATGCGCGAATCGTTTCGCCTCCACCAGGACACTCTGGTTGGTTGGGATATTGTTATCGTCGCGCGCAAAGGCTTGGGTGATGTAGAAAACCCCGAATTGATTCAGCATTTCGGCAAGCTCTGGAAACGTTTGGCTCGTACCCACAAGCCAGCACCAGCAGTCAGCACCGAAACTGTAGGGGTAGACAGCCTTGATGCGTAAACTGGCAATCGTTCCGATCCAGTTTTATCGCTATGCCATTAGTCCTCTGATGGCCAGCCACTGTCGTTTCTACCCCAGTTGTTCCTGCTACGCGTTAGAGGCCATAGAAAATCATGGTCTTCTGCGCGGTGGCTGGCTGACCTTTCGTCGTTTAGGTCGCTGTCATCCGTGGAATCCCGGTGGTTATGACCCGGTTCCACCTATCCCTACCTCCCGTTCTTCTTCGATGGCCGAGTAATCATGGATATTAAACGCACAATCCTGATCGTCGCCCTGGCAATCGTGTCCTATGTCATGGTCCTTAAATGGAACCAGGACTACGGCCAGGCTGCCCTGCCGACTCAGAATGTTGCTACCAATCAGGCTGCGCCGGCTATTCCGGACACCCCGCTGGGTAAAAATGCGTCCGCGAGTGCCGATGTTCCCAGCGCGAATGGCGAGACAAGTGCCCCGTTAGAAACGCCAGTGGTCACCAACAAAGACCTCATCCACGTGAAAACGGATGTGCTCGACCTGGCTATCGACCCACAAGGTGGTGATATTGCACAGCTGAAGCTGCCGCTTTATCCACGTCGCCAGGATCATCCGGATGTTCCGTTCCAGCTGTTCGATAACGGCGGTGAACGTACTTATCTGGCGCAAAGCGGCCTGACCGGCACCAATGGTCCGGATGCACGTGCTACCGGTCGTCCGGTTTATTCGACCGAGCAAAAGACTTATCAACTGGCAGACGGCCAGAACCAGTTGAACGTCGACCTGAAATTCAGCCTCGACGGCGTCAACTACATCAAGCGTTTCAGCTTTACCCGTGGTTTGTACGATCTGAAGGTCACTTACCTGATCGACAACACCAGCGACAAAGCCTGGAGCGGCAACCTGTTTGCCCAGCTCAAGCGTGACGCCAGTTCCGATCCGTCTTCCAGCACCGCCACCGGCACCGCGACTTACCTGGGCGCCGCCCTGTGGACAAGTAACGAGCCGTACAAAAAAGTGTCGATGAAAGATATCGACAAGGGCACGCTGAAAGAAACCGTCCAGGGTGGCTGGGTAGCGTGGCTGCAGCACTACTTCGTGACCGCCTGGATTCCGAACAAGGGTGACGCGAACCTGGTTCAAACCCGCAAGGACAGCCAGGGCAACTACATCATTGGGTTCACTGGCCCGGCGTTGACCGTCGCTCCAGGTGCCAAGGCTGAAACCAGCGCTACCCTGTACGCCGGTCCTAAAAGCCAGGCCGTATTGAAAGAGTTGTCCCCAGGTCTGGAACTGACTGTGGATTACGGCTTCCTGTGGTTCATTGCCCAGCCGATCTTCTGGCTGTTGCAACATATCCACAGCATCGTCGGCAACTGGGGCTGGTCGATCATCTTCCTGACCATGCTGATCAAGGGGATCTTCTTCCCACTGTCGGCAGCCAGCTACAAGTCGATGGCGCGTATGCGTGCCGTTGCCCCGAAACTGGCGGCACTGAAAGAACAACATGGCGATGACCGGCAGAAAATGTCGCAGGCCATGATGGAGCTGTACAAGAAAGAGAAGATCAACCCGCTGGGTGGATGCTTGCCTATTCTGGTACAGATGCCGGTGTTCCTGTCGCTGTACTGGGTACTGCTGGAAAGCGTGGAAATGCGCCAAGCGCCGTTCATGCTGTGGATAACTGACCTGTCGATCAAGGACCCGTTCTTTATCCTGCCGATAATCATGGGCGCGACCATGTTTATCCAGCAGCGTCTGAACCCAACCCCGCCGGATCCGATGCAGGCCAAGGTAATGAAAATGATGCCAATCATCTTCACCTTCTTCTTCCTGTGGTTCCCTGCTGGCTTGGTACTGTACTGGGTGGTCAACAACGTGTTGTCGATCTCTCAACAGTGGTACATCACACGTAAGATCGAAGCGGCTACCAAAAAAGCCGAGGCGTAATTTACTCTGTGGATAACCACTCAAGACGCCCCCTAGTGGGGCGTTTTGCTTTCCGTCACTTTTGTTCTGGAACCTGCTGATGAGCGCACCTCGTGAAACCATCGCTGCTGTCGCCACCGCTCAGGGCCGAGGCGGAGTCGGTATCGTTCGAATTTCCGGCCCCTTGGCGGGCGTTGCGGCCATGGCAATCAGTGGCCGAGAGCTGAAACCCCGTTATGCCCATTACGGCCAGTTTCTGGATGCTGACCAAAGCGTATTGGACGAGGGCTTGGCGATCTATTTTCCGGGACCCAACTCTTTCACCGGTGAAGATGTCCTGGAATTACAGGGGCACGGTGGTCCTGTGGTCCTGGATATGCTCCTGCAGCGTTGCTTGCAACTGGGTTGCCGCTTGGCACGGCCTGGGGAATTCAGCGAACGGGCATTTCTGAACGACAAGCTCGATTTGGCCCAAGCCGAAGCGATTGCGGATTTGATCGAAGCCAGTTCTGCACAGGCTGCACGTAACGCTTTGCGCTCATTGCAGGGGGCTTTTTCCCTGCGTGTGCATAACTTGACCGAGCAATTGATCAGCCTGCGTATTTACGTCGAAGCGGCGATTGATTTTCCCGAAGAAGAAATCGACTTCCTCGCGGATGGCCATGTGTTGGCGATGTTGGATAAGGTCCGTGAGGAATTATCCACAGTCCTGCGTGAAGCCGGGCAGGGCGCGTTGCTACGCGATGGCATGACGGTGGTGATTGCCGGGCGGCCCAATGCCGGAAAATCCAGCCTGCTCAACGCCCTGGCAGGGCGCGAGGCGGCGATCGTCACCGAGATTGCCGGCACTACCCGGGATATCTTGCGCGAACATATCCACATCGACGGCATGCCGCTTCACGTCGTCGACACCGCCGGGCTGCGCGACACCGACGACCAGGTGGAAAAAATTGGTGTGGAACGCGCGCTCAAGGCTATCGGGGAAGCCGATCGTGTGTTGTTGGTCGTCGATGCCACGGCACCGGAAGCTGTGGATCCTTTTGCGCTGTGGCCAGAATTCCTTGAGCAACGGCCTGACCCGGCCAAAGTCACCTTGATTCGTAACAAGGCCGACCTGACGGGTGAAGCGATTGCCCTGCAAACCAGTGAGGATGGCCATGTCACTATCAGCCTGAGCGCCAAAGCGGCAGGTGACGGCCTGGAATTGCTGCGTGAGCATCTCAAGGCCTGCATGGGCTATGAACAGACCTCGGAAAGCAGCTTCAGTGCACGTCGCAGGCATCTTGAGGCACTGCGCCATGCCAGTGCCGCCTTGGAGCACGGCCGGGCGCAGCTGACCTTGGCGGGTGCTGGGGAGCTGCTGGCTGAAGATTTACGTCAAGCACAGCAACTGCTGGGAGAAATTACCGGCGCGTTCAGCTCGGACGATTTGCTGGGCAGGATCTTCTCCAGCTTCTGCATCGGTAAATAGACCTTCGTTGTCCACAGACAGGCCATTCGCGCCTGTCTGTTCAGCCCGTTTCAGGGCAACCCAATCCATTTTTTGACTGACTCGCCGAGCAATCGGTGTTTTTCCGTGCGCGCTATTCGCCTCGGCTGGTACTTTTCTGTGGATTAAACCCTGTGAGTAACCGCGCCTGTGCCCAGTTGATAACAGGGCTTGAAACCTGAGTAAAAACCCGTCTGTGGATAACCATCACTTTAATCCACAGGCTTAAAGCACTTATCCAAGGGCCTCATTGGCACATGACCACAGACTTTTGAATCGCTGTACACATTGAATATAAAGGGCTGTAGAGATCTATCCACAGAAACGTTGCTCAGTAGAAATAAACATAAAAACAAAGATTTAATAAATTTCTCTCTTTTAATTTCTATTGTCTGTGATTCATCCACAGCTGGTTAAATTTTGTGCAAAGGGTTCTTTAGGAAGGGCGAAGTCCCTATACTTGCCGTCATAGCTCTAAAACTCTTTCAACAGACAATTCCTGATTACCTACATAAGCAGGCACGAGGTGCGTGGTGGATTTCCCTTCCCGTTTTGAAGTGATCGTCATCGGCGGCGGTCATGCCGGTACCGAGGCAGCACTGGCGTCAGCACGCATGGGCGTAAAAACCCTGTTGCTTACGCACAACGTGGAAACCCTCGGTGCCATGAGTTGCAACCCCGCTATTGGCGGGATTGGCAAAAGCCATCTGGTCAAGGAAATCGATGCCCTTGGCGGTGTAATGGCGATGGCCACCGACAAAGGTGGTATTCAATTTCGCGTGCTAAACAGCCGTAAAGGCCCGGCCGTAAGGGCTACCCGAGCCCAGGCCGACCGCATCCTGTACAAGGCAGCGGTGCGCGAAACCCTGGAAAACCAGCCGAACCTGTGGATATTTCAGCAGGCTGCCGATGACCTGATCGTCGAGCAGGACCAGGTACGCGGTGTCGTCACGCAAATGGGTCTGCGTTTTCACGCAGATTCGGTAGTACTGACCACAGGGACGTTCCTCGGCGGACTTATCCACATCGGTATGCAAAATTATTCCGGTGGTCGCGCTGGTGATCCTCCGTCGATTGCCCTGGCAAAACGTCTGCGTGAACTGCCGCTGCGCGTCGGCCGCTTGAAAACCGGTACCCCGCCACGCATTGACGGGCGCTCTGTGGATTTCTCGGTGATGACCGAGCAAGCCGGCGATACGCCGATCCCGGTGATGTCGTTCATGGGTTCCAAAGAACAGCACCCCAAACAGGTCAGTTGCTGGATTACCCACACCAACGCCCGTACCCACGAAATCATTGCCGCGAACCTTGATCGTTCGCCGATGTATTCCGGAGTAATCGAAGGCATTGGCCCGCGGTATTGCCCGTCGATCGAAGACAAGATCCACCGCTTTGCCGACAAGGAAAGCCACCAGGTCTTTATCGAACCCGAAGGCTTGACCACTCACGAGCTGTACCCCAACGGGATTTCCACCTCGCTGCCGTTCGATGTGCAGATCCAGATCGTGCAATCGATTCGCGGTATGGAAAATGCGCACATCGTGCGTCCCGGCTACGCCATCGAGTACGACTACTTCGACCCGCGTGATCTGAAATACAGCCTGGAAACCAAGGTGATCGGGGGTTTGTTCTTTGCTGGCCAAATCAACGGGACCACCGGTTACGAAGAAGCCGGCGCCCAAGGTTTGCTGGCCGGAACCAACGCGGCATTGCGTGCACAAGGCAAAGACAGCTGGTGCCCGCGTCGTGATGAAGCGTACATCGGCGTATTGGTCGATGACCTGATCACCCTGGGCACCCAGGAACCGTACCGCATGTTCACTTCCCGCGCGGAATACCGTCTGATCCTGCGCGAAGACAACGCCGATCTACGCCTGACTGAAAAAGGTCGCGAGCTGGGCCTGGTCGATGACGCGCGCTGGGCTGCCTTCTGCAAAAAACGTGAAAGCATTGCGCTTGAAGAGCAACGCCTGAAAAGTACCTGGGTTCGCCCAGGCACCGAGCAGGGCGACGCGATCGCGGAAAAATTCGGCACGCCGTTGACCCATGAGTACAACTTGCTCAACCTGCTTTCCCGTCCGGAAATCGACTACGCTGGTCTGGTTGAAGTGACAGGCCAGGGCGCAGAAGACCCACAAGTCGCCGAACAGGTGGAGATCAAGACCAAGTACGCCGGTTACATTGATCGCCAGCAGGACGAAATCGCTCGCCTGCGCGCCAGTGAAGATACCAAGTTACCTGTGGATATCGACTACACCGGGATTTCCGGGCTGTCGAAAGAAATTCAAAGCAAGCTGGGGATAACTCGGCCTGAAACACTCGGGCAGGCTTCACGTATCCCTGGCGTGACCCCAGCAGCTATTTCGCTGTTGATGATTCATTTGAAAAAACGCGGCGCGGGCCGTCAGTTGGAGCAAAGCGCTTGAGTTCGTTGGTCACCTCGCAACACGCCGAAGAGTTATCCACAGGGGCGCGCCAGTTGGGCGTAGCGTTGACCGAGGTCCAGCATGAGTTACTGCTGGGCTACCTGGCCCTGTTGATCAAATGGAACAAGGCCTACAACCTGACCGCGGTGCGTGATCCAGACGAAATGGTCTCGCGCCATCTGCTCGATAGTCTCAGTGTGATGCCGTTCATCGAAAACGGTCGTTGGCTGGATGTCGGCAGCGGCGGCGGGATGCCTGGTATTCCGCTGGCCATCCTGTTTCCCGAGTCGCAAGTGACCTGCCTGGACAGCAACGGCAAGAAAACCCGCTTCCTGACCCAGGTCAAACTCGAACTCAAGCTGGACAACCTGCACGTTATCCACAGTCGCGTCGAAGCCTTTACGCCTGAACAGCCTTTCCACGGAATTGTTTCCCGGGCGTTCAGCAGCATGGAGAACTTCAGCAACTGGACTCGCCATCTAGGCGATCGCGACACGCGCTGGCTGGCAATGAAGGGCGTCCATCCAAGCGACGAGCTGTTAGCATTGCCGGCAGACTTCCACCTCGATAGCGAACACGCCTTGGCCGTCCCCGGTTGCCAAGGCCAACGCCATCTGCTGATACTGCGCCGCACGGCATGATTGGGAACACAAGCAAGAATGGCTAAGGTATTCGCGATTGCGAACCAGAAAGGTGGTGTGGGTAAAACCACCACCTGTATCAACCTCGCAGCATCCCTGGTCGCCACCAAGCGTCGGGTGCTGTTGATCGATCTCGATCCACAGGGCAACGCCACCATGGGTAGCGGTGTGGATAAACACGGCCTTGAAAACTCGGTCTACGATTTGCTGATTGGTGAATGTGACCTGGCCCAGGCCATGCACTATTCCGAGCACGGTGGTTACCAACTGCTGCCGGCCAACCGCGATTTGACCGCGGCGGAAGTGGTGTTGCTGGAAATGCAGATGAAAGAAAGCCGTCTGCGCAGCGCCTTGGCACCTATCCGCGAGAATTACGACTACATTTTGATCGACTGCCCACCGTCGCTGTCGATGCTCACACTCAACGCGCTGGTTGCCGCCGATGGGGTGATTATCCCCATGCAGTGTGAGTACTTTGCCCTTGAGGGCTTGAGCGACCTTGTGGATAACATCAAGCGTATCGCCGAGTTGCTCAACCCGAACCTGAAAGTTGAAGGCTTGCTGCGGACCATGTATGACCCGCGCCTGAGCCTGATGAACGATGTCTCGGCGCAGCTCAAGGAACATTTTGGCGATCAGTTGTACGACACCGTGATTCCACGCAACATCCGCCTGGCCGAAGCACCAAGCTATGGCATGCCCGCGCTGGCGTACGATAAATCCTCGCGTGGTGCCATTGCCTACCTGGCGCTGGCTGGCGAGATGGTTCGTCGTCAACGCCGCAATTCACGCACCGCTGCAGCCCAGCCAACTTAAGGAATCCCCATGGCCGTCAAGAAACGAGGTCTCGGACGTGGACTGGATGCACTCCTGAGTGGTCCGACCGTCACATCGCTTGAAGAACAAGCGGTGCAGGCCGACGAGCGCGAGCTGCAGCACTTGCCCCTGGACCTGATCCAGCGCGGCAAATACCAGCCACGCCGGGACATGGATCCCCAGGCGCTGGAAGAACTGGCCAACTCGATCAAAGCCCAGGGCGTGATGCAACCGATTGTGGTGCGCCCAATTGGCAGTGGTCGCTTTGAGATCATCGCCGGTGAACGTCGCTGGCGCGCGAGCCAACAGGCTGGCAAGGAAACCATCCCGGCGATGGTGCGTGATGTGCCGGATGAAACTGCCATCGCCATGGCGTTGATCGAGAACATCCAGCGTGAGGACCTCAACCCGATCGAAGAAGCGATCGCGTTGCAGCGTTTGCAGCAGGAATTTCAGCTGACCCAGCAACAAGTGGCCGAGGCGGTCGGAAAATCCCGTGTCACGGTTTCCAACTTGCTGCGTCTGATCGCCTTGCCGGAAGTCATCAAGACCATGTTGTCCCATGGCGATCTGGAAATGGGCCACGCTCGTGCTTTGCTGGGTTTGCCGGAAAATCAACAGGTTGAAGGGGCGCGACACGTTGTCGCACGAGGGCTCACCGTTCGTCAGACCGAGGCCCTGGTTCGCCAGTGGCTCAGCGGTAAACCTGCACCGGTTGAAACCACCAAACCTGATCCGGATATCGCGCGCCTCGAGCAGCGCCTGGCCGAGCGGCTAGGCTCTGCGGTGCAAATTCGCCACGGCAAGAAGGGCAAAGGCCAACTGGTCATCGGATATAACTCTCTCGATGAGCTTCAGGGCGTCCTTGCCCACATCCGCTGAAACATTTGCTTATGTAGCGCGTGATCGGAAATCACTACCCGACAGTTGAATAGGGGCAGAACCGCCCCTATACTCTGCGCGCATTTTGTCGGCACAAATTATGCCAAGTTATTGATTTCCGGCAGCCGACCATTGAGGAGCAAGAGTGATGGAAACCCGCACGCCAAACACGTTGCCGTTCCATCGCTTGGCTGTTTTTCCGGTTTTGTTGGCTCAATTTGTCATTTTGCTGATCGCCGCTTTGGCGCTTTGGTACTGGCATGGAGTCGTAGCCGGATATTCAGGACTCTGCGGAGGCCTGATAGCCTTGCTGCCCAATATGTATTTTGCTCACAGGGCCTTTCGGTTTTCCGGCGCCCGAGCAGCCCAGGCTATCGTGCGGTCTTTTTATGCCGGCGAAGCAGGGAAACTGATTTTGACGGCAGTGCTGTTTGCACTGACCTTTGCAGGTGTGAAGCCATTGGCGCCGCTGGCTGTATTCGGCGTCTTCGTGTTGACCCAACTGGTCAGCTGGTTCGCTCCCCTGCTAATGAAAACAAGACTTTCGAAACCTTAGGGCGTTTGAGGCAACCATGGCAGAAACAACCGCTTCGGGCTATATCCAGCACCACTTGCAGAACCTGACCTTCGGTCAGCTTCCTAATGGCGGCTGGGGCTTTGCCCACACCGCAGCAGAAGCCAAAGAAATGGGTTTCTGGGCTTTCCACCTGGATACTCTGGGTTGGTCGGTCGCATTGGGTCTGATCTTCGTCCTGATTTTCCGCATGGCGGCAAAGAAGGCGACTTCCGGTCAGCCAGGTGCTTTGCAGAACTTCGTTGAAGTATTGGTCGAATTCGTCGATGGCAGCGTGAAAGACAGCTTCCATGGCCGTAGCCCGGTGATTGCACCGTTGGCACTGACCATCTTCGTCTGGGTATTCCTGATGAACGCCGTCGACCTGATCCCGGTGGACTGGATTCCTCAGTTGGCCATGGCGATCTCCGGCGATCCGCACATCCCATTCCGTGCCGTATCCACCACTGACCCGAACGCTACCCTGGGCATGGCCCTGTCGGTGTTCGCGTTGATCATTTTCTACAGCATCAAGGTCAAGGGCATCGGCGGCTTCATCGGCGAACTGACCCTGCACCCGTTCGGCAGCAAGAACATCTTCGTTCAAGCCCTGCTGATCCCGGTGAACTTCCTGCTGGAATTCGTGACCCTGATCGCCAAGCCGATTTCCCTGGCTCTGCGACTGTTCGGCAACATGTATGCCGGCGAGCTGGTGTTCATTCTGATCGCTGTGATGTTCGGCAGCGGTCTGCTCTGGCTTAGCGGCCTGGGCGTAGTACTGCAGTGGGCGTGGGCTGTGTTCCACATCCTGATCATTACCCTGCAGGCCTTCATCTTCATGATGCTGACCATCGTCTATCTGTCGATGGCGCACGAAGAGAACCATTAAGACCAGTCTCGACTAGTCTGATGTCCTTCCCGGTCAAACGGGAAGGTGGCCCAACAGGGCTATGAAACGATTTGTTTTACCGCTTTAAAATCTAAAAAACCTAAACCATACGACGTAAAAGTCGGGAGGAAAGATGGAAACTGTAGTTGGTCTAACCGCTATCGCTGTTGCACTGTTGATCGGCCTGGGCGCCCTGGGTACTGCCATTGGTTTCGGCCTGCTGGGCGGCAAATTCCTGGAAGGCGCAGCGCGTCAGCCAGAAATGGTCCCAATGCTGCAAGTTAAAATGTTCATCGTCGCCGGCCTGCTCGACGCCGTGACCATGATCGGCGTTGGTATCGCACTGTTCTTCACCTTCGCGAACCCCTTCGTTGGTCAACTCGCTGGCTAATCACTCGAATTTTCGAGTGATTGGGGTGATGGACAACGAATGAGCGAGGTGTTGGCGTGAACATTAATGCAACCCTGATTGGCCAATCCGTTGCGTTCTTCATTTTTGTAGTGTTTTGCATGAAGTTCGTGTGGCCTCCGGTCATCGCGGCTTTGCACGAACGTCAGAAGAAGATCGCGGATGGTTTGGACGCTGCCAGCCGTGCAGCTCGCGACCTGGAGTTGGCCCACGAGAAAGTGGGTCAGCAACTGCGCGAAGCTAAAGCACAGGCAGCCGAGATCATTGAGCAAGCCAAGAAACGCGGTAACCAGATCGTCGAAGAGGCTGTTGAAAAAGCCCGCGTCGAAGCTGACCGTGTGAAGGCTTCGGCTCATGCCGAGATCGAACAGGAACTGAACGGCGTCAAAGACGCGCTGCGTGCCCAACTGGGTGCTCTGGCGGTCGGCGGTGCTGAGAAGATCCTCGGTGCCACAATCGATCAAAACGCGCACGCGGAGCTGGTTAACAAACTGGCTGCTGAAATTTAAGCGAGGGCGATCATGGCAGAACTGACCACGTTGGCCCGACCTTACGCTAAGGCAGCCTTCGAGCACGCCCAGGCCCACCAGCAGCTGGCCTCTTGGTCAGCCATGCTCGGCCTGGCTGCAGCAGTGTCGCAAGACGACACCATGCAGCGCGTGCTCAAGGCCCCGCGCCTGACGAGCGCAGACAAGGCCGCCACTTTTATTGAAGTGTGCGGCGACAAGTTTGATGTGAAGGTGCAGAACTTCATCCACGTCATTGCCGAAAACGACCGTCTCCCGCTATTGCCGGAGATCGCCGCTCTGTTCGACCTGTACAAGGCCGAAGCAGAGAAATCGGTAGACGTTGAAGTGACCAGTGCTTTCGCATTGAACCAAGAACAGCAAGACAAACTCGCCAAGGTTCTCAGTGCACGACTCAATCGGGAAGTGCGCCTGCAAGCTTCGGAGGACGCATCCCTGATTGGTGGTGTTGTTATCCGTGCCGGCGACCTGGTTATCGATGGCTCGATTCGCGGCAAAATCGCGAAACTTGCCGAAGCATTGAAATCTTGAGTTTGAAGGGGCAGCAGAGCAATGCAGCAACTCAATCCTTCCGAAATAAGTGAAATTATCAAGGGCCGCATCGACAAGCTCGATGTGACCTCCCAAGCCCGTAACGAAGGCACTGTCGTCAGCGTATCTGACGGCATCGTGCGGATTCACGGTCTGGCCGACGTAATGTACGGCGAGATGATCGAGTTTCCGGGCGGCGTCTACGGTATGGCCCTCAACCTGGAGCAAGACTCCGTAGGTGCCGTTGTATTGGGCGCGTACACCAGTCTGGCTGAAGGCATGAGCGCCAAGTGCACAGGCCGCATCCTGGAAGTTCCGGTTGGTAAGGAACTGCTGGGTCGCGTAGTCGACGCACTGGGTAACCCTGTTGACGGTAAAGGTCCACTGGGCAACACCGAGACCGATGCGGTCGAGAAAGTTGCTCCAGGCGTGATCTGGCGTAAGTCGGTAGACCAGCCTGTACAGACTGGCTACAAGGCTGTCGATGCCATGATCCCGGTCGGCCGTGGCCAGCGTGAGCTGATCATCGGTGACCGTCAGATCGGTAAAACCGCTCTGGCGATCGACGCGATCATCAACCAGAAAGACAGCGGCATTTTCTGCGTCTACGTAGCCATCGGTCAGAAGCAATCGACCATCGCCAACGTGGTTCGCAAGCTGGAAGAAAACGGCGCCCTGGCCAACACGATCATCGTGGCTGCCAGTGCTTCGGAATCTCCTGCGCTGCAATTCCTGGCACCGTACTCCGGTTGCACCATGGGTGAATTCTTCCGCGACCGCGGTGAAGACGCGCTGATCGTTTATGACGATCTGTCCAAGCAAGCAGTGGCTTACCGCCAGATTTCCCTGCTGCTGCGCCGTCCACCAGGCCGTGAAGCCTACCCAGGCGACGTGTTCTATCTCCACTCCCGTCTGCTGGAGCGCGCTTCCCGCGTTTCGGAAGAATACGTAGAGAAGTTCACCAACGGCGCAGTGACCGGCAAAACCGGTTCCCTGACCGCACTGCCGATCATCGAAACCCAGGCTGGCGACGTTTCCGCGTTCGTTCCGACCAACGTGATTTCCATCACTGACGGTCAGATCTTCCTGGAATCGGCCATGTTCAACTCCGGGATCCGTCCTGCTGTGAACGCCGGTGTTTCGGTATCCCGTGTGGGTGGTGCCGCTCAGACCAAGATCATCAAGAAGCTCTCCGGTGGTATCCGTACCGCTCTGGCTCAGTACCGTGAACTGGCGGCATTCGCCCAGTTCGCTTCTGACCTGGACGAAGCGACCCGTAAGCAACTTGAGCATGGTCAGCGCGTTACCGAGCTGATGAAGCAGAAGCAATACGCCCCAATGTCGATCGCTGACATGGCGTTGTCGCTGTATGCCGCTGAGCGTGGGTTCCTGACCGACGTTGAAATCGCCAAGGTCGGCAGCTTTGAACAAGCGCTGATTGCTTACTTCAACCGCGATCACGCCGAATTGATGGCGAAGATCAACGTGAAGGGTGACTTCAATGACGATATCGACGCTGGCATGAAAGCCGGTATCGAGAAGTTCAAGGCCACCCAAACCTGGTAAGCCGCAGCGGGAGCCGCAAGGCTCCCGCTTGCTAACCTGATAGGTGTTACATGGCAGGCGCAAAAGAGATTCGCAGTAAGATTGCGAGCATCAAAAGCACGCAAAAAATTACCAGCGCCATGGAAAAAGTGGCGGTCAGCAAAATGCGCAAGGCACAAATGCGCATGGCTGCTAGCCGTCCTTATGCGGAGCGTATCCGCCAGGTAATTGGGCATCTGGCCAACGCCAACCCGGAATACCGCCACCCGTTCATGATCGAGCGCGCCGTCAAGCGTGCAGGTTATGTGGTAGTGAGCAGTGACCGTGGTTTGTGCGGTGGTCTGAATACCAACCTGTTCAAGGCCCTGGTCAAGGACATGGCGGTAAACCGCGAAAACGGCGTCGAGATCGATCTGTGTGTGGTGGGTAGCAAGGGTGCGGCCTTTTTCCGCAACTTCGGCGGTAACGTCGTTGCAGCTATCAGCCATCTGGGTGAAGAGCCGTCGATCAATGATTTGATCGGCAGTGTGAAGGTGATGCTGGATGCGTACCTGGAAGGCCGTATTGACCGCCTTTCCGTGGTATCCAACAAGTTCATCAACACCATGACCCAGCAGCCAACCGTGGAGCAATTGATTCCACTGGTGGCGACTCCGGATCAGGAACTCAAGCACCACTGGGACTACCTCTACGAACCAGACGCCAAAGAGCTGCTTGATGGCTTGATGGTGCGCTACGTGGAGTCGCAGGTGTACCAGGCGGTGGTCGAGAACAACGCAGCTGAACAAGCGGCGCGGATGATCGCGATGAAAAACGCTACCGATAACGCCGGTGATCTGATCAGCGATTTGCAGCTGATCTACAACAAGGCGCGTCAGGCTGCGATCACCCAAGAGATCTCGGAAATCGTCGGCGGCGCTGCCGCGGTTTAACGGTTCAAATATTCAGAGGATCCAGCTATGAGTAGCGGACGTATCGTTCAAATCATCGGCGCCGTTATCGACGTGGAATTTCCACGCGACAGCGTACCGAGCATCTACAACGCGCTGAAAGTACAAGGCGCGGAAACTACCCTGGAAGTTCAGCAACAGCTGGGCGACGGCGTAGTTCGTACCATTGCGATGGGTTCCACCGAAGGCTTGAAGCGCGGTCTGGACGTTGTCGACACTGGCGCTGCCATCTCCGTACCGGTCGGTAAAGCGACCCTGGGCCGGATCATGGACGTACTGGGCAACCCGATCGACGAAGCTGGCCCGATCGCTACCGAAGAGCGCTGGGGCATTCACCGCGCAGCACCTTCGTTCGCAGAACAAGCGGGCGGCAACGACCTGCTGGAAACCGGCATCAAGGTTATCGACCTGGTTTGCCCGTTCGCCAAAGGCGGTAAAGTCGGTCTGTTCGGTGGTGCCGGTGTAGGCAAGACCGTAAACATGATGGAACTGATCCGTAACATCGCCATCGAGCACAGCGGTTATTCCGTGTTCGCCGGTGTGGGTGAGCGTACTCGTGAGGGTAACGACTTCTACCACGAGATGAAGGACTCCAACGTTCTGGACAAAGTGGCACTGGTTTACGGTCAGATGAACGAGCCGCCGGGAAACCGTCTGCGCGTAGCACTGACTGGCCTGACCATGGCCGAGAAGTTCCGTGACGAAGGTAACGACGTTCTGTTGTTCGTCGACAACATCTACCGTTATACCCTGGCCGGTACTGAAGTATCCGCACTGCTGGGCCGTATGCCTTCTGCAGTAGGTTACCAGCCGACCCTGGCTGAAGAGATGGGCGTTCTGCAAGAACGTATCACTTCGACCAAGGAAGGTTCGATCACCTCGATCCAAGCGGTATACGTACCTGCGGATGACTTGACCGACCCGTCGCCAGCCACCACCTTCGCCCACTTGGACGCCACCGTCGTTCTGTCCCGTGACATCGCTTCCCTGGGTATCTACCCAGCGGTCGATCCACTCGACTCGACTTCGCGCCAGCTGGATCCGAACGTGATCGGCCAGGAGCACTACGACACCGCTCGCGGCGTTCAGTACGTGCTGCAGCGTTACAAAGAACTGAAGGACATCATTGCGATCCTGGGTATGGACGAGCTGTCGGAAGCCGACAAGCAGTTGGTAAACCGTGCTCGTAAGATCCAGCGTTTCTTGTCGCAGCCGTTCTTCGTGGCTGAAGTCTTCACCGGTGCCTCGGGTAAATACGTTTCCCTGAAAGACACCATTGCTGGCTTCAAAGGCATCCTCAACGGTGACTACGACCACCTGCCAGAACAAGCGTTCTACATGGTCGGCGGCATCGAAGAAGCGATCGAGAAAGCCAAGAAACTGTAATCCAGGCGCCCGGCAACGGGCGCTCATCAGGTTGAGGCAATCAGATGGCTATGACAGTCCATTGCGATATCGTCAGCGCGGAAGGGGAAATTTTCTCCGGTCTGGTCGAGTTTGTAACAGCGCACGGCGACTTGGGTGATCTTGGTATCGCCATGGGTCACGCCCCGCTGATCACAAGCTTGAAGCCAGGTCCGATCACTCTGACCAAGCAAGGCGGGGAAAAAGAGGTGTTCTACATCTCTGGTGGTTTCCTCGAGGTTCAGCCGAACATGGTCAAGGTACTTGCCGACACCGTGCAACGTGCTGGCGACCTGGATGAAGCCTCCGCTCAGGAAGCCGTCAAGGCTGCCGAGAAGGCCCTGAACGAAAAAGGCGCAGACTTCGACTACAGCGCTGCTGCAGTTCGTCTGGCCGAGGCTGCAGCTCAGCTGCGCACGCTCCAGCAGATCCGCAAGAAGTAAGCGGCCTTGCCGTTACACTTCATGCGTGATTGATTAAAAAGGGTGGCCTCGGCTACCCTTTTTCTTTTTTTGCAAAACACTTCTTTGGTCTGAACCCGGACCGCCCAGGATTGGTAGCCATTCATGTCTCTTGAAATCGTCATTCTCGCCGCAGGCCAGGGCACCCGTATGCGTTCAGCCCTGCCCAAGGTGCTGCACCCGGTCGCGGGTAACTCCATGCTGGGTCATGTTATCCACAGCGCCCGGCAATTGGACCCGCAACGTATTCATGTGGTGATTGGCCACGGTGCAGACGTGGTCCGTGAGCGTCTGGCTGCGGACGACTTGAATTTCGTATTGCAAGACAAGCAACTGGGCACCGGCCACGCTACCGCGCAAGCCGTGCCCTTCATTACCGCCGACACGGTGCTGATCCTCTATGGCGATGTACCGCTGATTGAAGTAGAAACCCTGCAACGACTGCTCAAGCACGTAGTGCCTGGCCAGATGGGCTTGCTCACCGTTGAGTTGGACGACCCTACCGGCTATGGCCGCATCGTGCGCAATGCCGACGGCAAGGTTGCCGCGATCGTCGAGCACAAGGACGCCAGTGAAGCCCAGCGCGCCATTACCGAAGGCAACACCGGCATTCTTGCCGTACCTGCCGATAAGCTGGGCGACTGGATGAGCCGTCTGTCCAACAACAATGCCCAGGGCGAGTACTACCTCACCGATGTCATTGAGATGGCCGTCAGCGATGGCCTGGTGGTCGCCACTGAGCAGCCCCACGACCCGATGGAAGTGCAGGGCGCCAACGACCGCAAGCAGCTTGCAGAGCTGGAGCGTCACTACCAGTTGCGTGAAGGCCTGCGTCTGATGGCCCAGGGCGTGACCCTGCGTGACCCGGCGCGTTTCGATGTGCGTGGCGACGTAACAGTAGGCCGCGACGTGCTGATCGATATCAACGTGATCCTCGAAGGCCGGGTGATCATTGAAGACAATGTGGTCATCGGCCCGAACTGCGTGATCAAGGACAGCACCTTGCGCAAAGGCGTGGTCGTCAAGGCCAACAGCCATGTCGACGGTGCCGTGATGGGTGAGGGCAGCGATGCAGGGCCGTTTGCGCGCTTGCGTCCAGGTAGCGAGCTGGGGGCCAAGGCCCATGTGGGTAACTTTGTCGAACTGAAAAACGCACACCTCGGCGAAGGTGCAAAAGTCGGTCACCTGACTTACCTGGGCGATGCCGTCATCGGCGCCCGCACCAACATTGGTGCCGGCACCATCACCTGCAACTATGACGGCGCCAACAAGTACCAGACGACGATTGGTGAAGATGTATTCATTGGCTCCAATAACTCGCTGATTGCACCCGTCACCATTGGCGATGGTTCAAATACGGCGGCAGGCTCGACCATCAACCAGGATGTGGATAAGTCCCAGCTGGCGGTAGCCCGCGCCCGTCAACGCAATATCGACGGTTGGAAACGCCCGGTCAAAATCAAGAAGACCTGAGTTGTCCACAGCCTTGGCAGCGTCAAAACTCCAATGTGGAAGGGGGCTTGCTCCCGATAGCGGTGGACCAGTCAACTCATCAGGTGACTGACACACCGCCATCGGGGGCAAGCCCCCTCCCACATTTGCCGGTGTTGTTCGAAAAATAGTTATCGCCCCCGCTTGACGATCTTTCGCCAATAGGTTTTGATTGCCTTCGTTATCTTTCGGAACGAAACTTATCACTGCCATGTCGAAACGAAATACTCCCCAGCGGCGCCACAATATCCTCACCTTGCTCAATGAGCAGGGCGAAGTCAGCGTGGACCAACTGGCCAAGCGTTTCGAAACTTCGGAAGTCACCATCCGCAAGGACTTGGCCGCCCTCGAAAGTAACGGCCTGCTTCTGCGTCGCTACGGTGGCGCAATCACCATGCCCCAAGAGCTGGTGGGCGACGCCGCCCAGCCCATCTCGGCCTACAAGCGTGCCATCGCACGTGCGGCCGTGGTGCGCTTGCGTGAACATGCGCGCATCATCATCGACAGCGGCAGCACCACCGCCGCCATGATTCCGGAACTCGGTCATCAACCCGGGCTGGTGGTTATGACCAACTCCTTGAATGTGGCCCGCGCCCTGAGCGAACTGGAACATGAACCGGTGCTGTTAATGACCGGCGGTACCTGGGACCCGCATTCGGACTCGTTCCAGGGGCAGGTCGCCGAGCAGGTGCTGCGTTCCTACGATTTTGATCAGTTGTTCATCGGCGCCGACGGCATCGACTTGCAGCGCGGCACCACCACCTTCAACGAACTGCTGGGCCTGAGCCGTGTGATGGCTGAGGTCGCCCGTGAAGTGGTGGTGATGGTCGAGTCCGACAAGATTGGCCGCAAGATTCCCAACCTGGAGCTGCCCTGGAGCAGTGTCCATACCCTTATTACCGATGATCGCCTGCCACTTGAGGCCCGCGACCAGATCCAAGCCCGCGGCATTACGCTGATATGCGCGGCAGTCATCTAGGAGAAACACCATGTGTGGAATTGTTGGCGCAGTCGCCGAACGTAACGTAACTGCCATCCTGATCGAAGGCCTCAAGCGCCTGGAATACCGCGGCTATGACAGCGCAGGCGTGGCCGTCTTCACCAACGCCGGCAAGCTGGAGCGTATGCGCCGCCCGGGTAAGGTCAGCGAGTTGGACCAGGCTCTGGCCGGCGAGCCTCTGGCGGGTCGCCTGGGTATCGCCCACACCCGTTGGGCCACCCACGGCGCGCCGTGCGAACGCAACGCCCACCCGCATTTTTCCGGTGACCTGGCGGTGGTGCACAACGGCATCATCGAAAACCACGAAGTGCTGCGTGAGCAACTCAAGGGCCTGGGCTACGTGTTCACCTCGGACACCGACACCGAAGTGATCGCCCACCTGCTCAACCACAAGCTCAAAGACCACAGTGACCTGACCACGGCCCTCAAGGCCACAGTCAAAGAGCTGCACGGCGCCTACGGCCTGGCCGTGATCAGTGCCAGCCAGCCTGACCGCTTGGTTGCCGCGCGCAGTGGCAGCCCATTGGTAATCGGCCTGGGCCTGGGCGAGAACTTCCTTGCCTCCGACCAACTGGCCCTGCGCCAGGTGACCGACCGTTTCATGTACCTGGAAGAAGGCGATATTGCCGACATCCGCCGTGAAAGCGTACAGATCTGGGACGTTGACGGTCAGTCGGTCGAGCGTGAAGCCGTGCAATACCGCGACGGTGCCGAAGCCGCCGACAAAGGCGAGTTCCGCCACTTCATGCTCAAGGAAATCCACGAGCAGCCATCCGTGGTGCAACGCACCCTGGAAGGTCGCCTGAGCCAGAACCAGGTGCTGGTCAACGCCTTCGGCCCGCAAGCCGCCGAACTGTTCGCCAAAGTGCGCAATGTACAAATTGTTGCCTGTGGCACCAGCTACCACGCCGGTATGGTCGCGCGTTATTGGCTGGAAGAATTGGCCGGTATCCCGTGCCAGGTCGAAGTTGCCAGCGAGTTCCGCTACCGCAAAGTGGTGGTGCAGCCAGACACCCTGTTCGTGACCATCTCCCAGTCCGGCGAAACCGCCGACACCCTGGCTGCCCTGCGCAACGCCAAGGAGCTGGGCTTCCTCGGCAGCCTGGCCATCTGCAACGTCAGCATCAGCTCGCTGGTACGTGAATCCGACCTGACCCTGCTGACACAGGCTGGTCGCGAAATCGGCGTGGCCTCCACCAAAGCCTTCACTACCCAATTGGTAGGCCTGTTGTTGCTGACCCTGTCCCTGGGTCAAGTACGCGGCACCCTCGCCGAGGGCGTCGAAGCCACTCTGGTGGAAGAACTGCGTCGTCTGCCGACCCGCCTGGGTGAAGCCCTGGCCATGGACAGCACCGTGGAAAAAGTCGCCGAGCTGTTCGCCGACAAGAACCACACCCTGTTCCTCGGCCGTGGCGCGCAATACCCGGTGGCAATGGAAGGCTCGCTGAAACTCAAGGAAATCTCGTACATCCACGCCGAAGCCTACCCGGCCGGCGAGCTGAAGCACGGCCCATTGGCCCTGGTGGATGACGATATGCCAGTGGTTACCGTGGCGCCGAACAACGAACTGCTGGAGAAGCTCAAGTCCAACCTGCAGGAAGTACGCGCCCGTGGCGGCCAATTGATCGTCTTCGCAGATGAAAAGGCAGGCATGACCAATGGCGAGGGCACCCACGTGATCAACATGCCGCACATCCACGACACGCTGTCGCCGATCCTCTACACCATCCCGCTGCAGTTGCTGTCGTACTACGTTGCGGTGCTCAAGGGCACCGACGTTGACCAGCCGCGTAACCTGGCTAAGTCGGTGACGGTGGAGTAAGGCTTACTGACGTACCCAAAAGGGGCTGTTTTCAACAGCCCCTTTTTTACGTTTTGGATTCGCTTAATTCAAGGATGCGTACTGATGCAACACCCTTCTGCTACTGTCCACGCACGTTTGCACGATCGTCGGTTTGCGGTCGCGAACAACGCCCAAGGGGTGTCCGGCACCGGCACCGTGTTTCATTACCAAATCGAAGATGGCGTGATTTCGAGCACTTACCACGGTGGCCGGATTCGCGTGGGCACGCAGGTCGGGCGGGTGACCGGTGCAGAGACCATCGAGCTGCTATTTCAGTGCGTAACCCTGGAAGGTGAACTGCGCGCGGGGTGGTCACGTGGCACGGTAGGCGTGGATCACGCCGGGCGCACCACGCTGAGTTTCGTTTGGGGCTGGCTATCGGGTGCGATAGGCGGAGGGGAGTCTAGCTATGTCGAGATCACTGCTGCACCAGTTTCAGACTTTGCTTAAACCCTGAAAGCACCACAAGTCCAAGGTGGGAGGGGGCTTGCTCCCGATTGCGGTGTATCAGCCAGCATAGGCAGTTACTGACAAACCGCTATCGGAGGCAAGCCTCCTCCCACATCTTGATCTTCATTGGTGCTGAAAAAGGGATGGAGTCAGGTCCACCAGTAGCGCACGAGGTGAAAGAAGATCGGCGCCGCGAAGCACACCGAATCCAGCCGATCCAGCATCCCACCGTGCCCTTCGATCATGTGCCCCCAGTCCTTCACGCCGCGGTCACGCTTGATCGCCGACATCACAATCCCGCCGGCAAAGCCCAGCAGGTTGATCAACAGCGCAATCAAGAACGACTGCCACGGGTTGAACGGTGTGGTCCACCACAGCGCCGCGCCGATCAAGGACGACAGCAGAATGCCGCCCACAAACCCCTCCACGGTTTTCGACGGTGACAGGTTAGGCGCGATCTTGTGTTTGCCGAACAGCTTGCCGCATACGTACTGCAGCACGTCCGAAAGTTGCACCACGATCACCAGGTAAGCGATCAACAACAGGTTACGGCCTTCGTAGCCGGGGATGTCCAACGTCAGCAGGGCAGGGACGAAGGACACGCAGAACACCGCGATCATCAGCCCCCATTGCACCTTCGAGGCGCGTTCCAGGAAGTGTGTGCTGTCGCCGCCAAGGGAGGCGAGGATCGGCAGCAGCAGGAACACGTACACCGGGATGAAGATCGAGAACAGCCCATACCAGTCGGCGTAGATCAGCAGGTATTGAAGCGGCAGGGCAAGGTAAAACGCGGCCACCAGCGCCGGATAGTCGCTGCGCCGGGTCGGGGTGAGGGTCAGGAATTCGCGCAGGGCGTAGAACGACACGGCGTAGAACAGCAGGATCACCGCACCGGTGCCGAGCCAGAAGGCGATGCCGATCACCACCACCATCACCCACCAGGCGTTGATGCGGGCGTTGAGGTTGTCGATGACTGCGTTGGGGCTGCCACGGGTGCGCAGCTTGAGGATCAGGCCGATCAGCGAGGCGATGACCAGGATCGCGCCGATGCCGCCGAACAACATCAGGGTTTGGCTATCCATTTCAGGAGTGCTCCGGGGCGAGGGCGAGCAGGGCGTCGCGGGTGCGGGCGAGGAATGCGGCTTTGTCTTCGCCTTCTTCCAATTGCAGGGGGGCACCGAAGCTGGTTGTGCATAACAACGGCAGTGGCAGCACACGCCCTTTGGGCATGACCCGGTTGAGGTTGGCTATCCACACGGGAACCAACTCGGCCTGTGGGTAACTTTTTGCCAGGTGATACAAACCGCTTTTGAACGGCAGCAAGCCATCCTCCAGATTGCGCGTGCCTTCAGGAAAAATGATCAGCGAGTCACCGCCTTCCAGAGCCGCGAGCATGGGCAGCAATGGGTTATCCACAGGCTCTTTGCGCTCGCGGTCGATCAGCACGCCATTGAACACCCGGTTGATGATGTAGCGGCGCAGCGCGCTCTTGTTCCAGTAATCGCTGCCGGCCACCGGGCGTGTGAATTTGCGCAGGTTCTGCGGCAGCGACGCCCACACCAGCACGAAGTCACCGTGGCTGCTGTGGTTGGCGAAATAGATGCGTTGCACCGGTACTGGCCCGCACCCCAGCCACAGGCTGCGAGCGCCGGTCACGGTGCGGGCCATGGAGGTAATCAGCGTGGCGACCACGGGTTCGAACATGGGAATTCCTTATCCGGCGAAAGGCAGCCAAGGGCTGGCGAGGATGACGCCCAAGGTCAGCAGCGCTTGCGCGCCCAGCAACCAGGCTTGTTTACGCAACAGTTTAAGGGCGCCACGGCGGCGTTCGGTCCACGGCCGACCGGCTCGCTTGGACGATTGCAGGCCGAGGGTTTGCAGGGCCTGGTCAAGGTCTGGAGTGCGGGTAACGTCGCGGGCCAGCATGGCGAACAGGTCGGCGTCGAAGGCCACTCGCAGCGCCCAGTACTTTTGCAGCAGGCCCAGCACGATCATCCACAGGGCCAGCAGCAGGCAGATCGTCGAGATACTGGCCAACAACAATTGGGCGAGGCCGAACAGTATGCCGAGCAACGTCAGGCCTGTGGATAACTGATCCAGGGAACGGCCACGGCGTAGCAGGCTGGCAACTATCTGGAGTTCCATATCAGGGTGCATGGTGCAAACCCTCCAACGCTTTACGGTGTGCGGGGTGCAGGACCACAGTGGCCCGTGCTGTACGAATAATAGCCAGTGCTTCATCGACCGTGGCGGCTCGGCCAGTATTCAGCAGCCAGGCGGCGACAGCAGTGGCGCTACGGGAGTAACCGAGGGCGCAGCACACCAGCAAGGGGCCGCTCGTTCGCAGGCGTTCAATGGCGTGTGCGGCTTTCAGGCATTCGTCGGCTGTCGGGGTGACGAGGTCCAGTACCGGCACGCAGGCATAAGCGCGGCCCAGTGGATTAATCGGCAGTTCGGCGCACAGATCGACAATGGCCCTGAACGAGCCCTGCTCGCTGGCCGTAGGAATGCGCCCCAGCCAGACGTTATCCACAATCAGGTCCGGCTGTGGATGTTTGCGTGTCCACAGCCGCGAATTGACCCACGCACCCGCTAAATAAGGCGCATACAACCAGCGGGCTGCAGGCGTAAGGCGGCCATCCGCACGTTTTTGAAAGCCCGACGCGCCGATCACAAGGTAGCTGGCGGTGATCAAACCCAGGGAAACCGCTGGCCACAGCAGCCACAGCCAGCCGCCGCCCAGTACCAGGGCAAGTGCCAGCAGTAATAGCGTGCCCAGCCCGTAGCGCACAGCCAGGCGCCAGCGTTGGGTATCCCGCGTCAACCGCGCACTCAACAATGGGCTCGGGTGCTCCACTGGCCATAACCACACGCACAGCCACCCCGCGAGGGCGCCTGTGGGTAAGTCGATAAAGTGATGTTGATAAGTGGTCAGCACCGAGATGCCGATCAGCGCAAACCAGCCGTGCACCACCCAGCGCCAGCCCCCCTGGATGTGCCGCTGGTACATGACCCACAGGATCACCAGCAGTGCGATATGCAGCGAAGGTGCCTGGTTGAACGGTTTGTCGAAACCGGCCAGCACCGCGAATAGCCAGCCAAACACCCCGTCCAGCTCTGGCCGCTCAAAGGTGAAGCGCAGCGGCCAGATCAGGAAGCAGCTGACGGCAATCACCTGCGCACTCAGCAGGCGCAGTGCATGTTGTTTCAGCTCATGCCGCGTATTGGGCAGCAGCAGAGAGAAGCCGTAGAGCAGGTCGATGGACCAATAGGGCACGATGGTCCAGGCCCAGAACGGCATATGGCTTTCCCAGCCGAACACCAGCGTGCCGACGTCGCTGCGCTGGCTGGTGACCCAGGTGGCGAAGCCGTAGGTGCTGAAAAACAGCGGCGCCAACAGCAGCAGCCAGAGCACCGCTGGTTTCAATAAACCGGGTTCGCGCATGTTCAGATCTTCTGTGCCAGGGACACAGTGAAAATGCCCCACTCATCCACGCGCTGGGTGATCTTGCGAAAGCCCGCGGCTTCAACCAACTGGTCCATTTCCGCCTGGCTGCGCCGACGCATCACCCAGGCCTGGCCCTGGCGGTGGCTGGTGAGCGCGCGGGCAATCAGCTCCAACTGCGGGTGCCACGGCTGCCCGGTGTAGACCAGGTAACCCCCCGGCTCCACGGCGTCGGCCAGCCCCGCCAGTGAACCACCGACCATGGCGTTATCGGCGAACAACTCATACAGGCCAGACACCACGGCCAGGGTCGGCTTGGGGTCCAGGGCGGCCAGGTCAGCGCGGTCGAACGCATCGCCTTTGACGAACTGGGCGATGTCCCCCAAGCCCTTCTCGCGAATCAGCGCGCCACCGTCGCGCACGTTGATGTCGCTGTAGTCGCGCAGCAGGATCGACTCCGGCAACGGCGATACGCCTTGCAAGGCTTCAAGGATGTAACGGCCGTGGCCGGCGGCGATATCGACGATACGGACCTCGCGGTGCGCGTCACGCAGCTTGGTCATGGCCAGACGCAGCAGTTCCTCGACGTTCAACTTGCGCTGGCGAATACCGCGCCAGCCAATGGAGTTGAGGTAGTTGGTGTCGATCATCCGTCCCAGCCCGCCCTTGCCGGTAGGCTTATTGCGATACACGTAGTCCAGCGTGCTGCCGGAGTCGAAACCGGTGTCGAAGCCCAGTTTCACGCCGTCCGACAGGTTCTTGCCCAGGCCCATGCTGGCGCGTGTCATGCGCCAGTAGAGGTCGCGCAGGGAATTGCGTGGCAGTGGCGCGGCGAGGGATTCGGATTCGGCGCACGTGGCGCCAAGTTTGTCGGCGTCCAGTAGAGAGGCGCGGTCCAGCGGGTGTACGAAGTTCTGCAGGATAAAGCGTTTGGCGCTGCTCACGGCCACGGCTCGGTCACGTTCACCGAGGGTGTCGTGGAAAAACCCAGGGAGGATATGCAGCTCTTTTTTCAGGCTGCCGAGGCGGTCGAAAAATTGCTGCTGGGGTTTACGGTGCACCACAAAATCGGAGCCGGAGATAAGCAACTGGGTCGGCACCTGGATCGCCTGGGCGTCGGCTACAACCCGGTCGGCCGCTTCGTACAGACCCAGCAGCACATTCACCGAGATGGCTTTGGTGATCAGCGGGTCGCTGTCGTAGGACGCCACACGTTCCGGGTCATGGCTGAGGAACTTGGCCTTGACGTAGCTGTTGACGAAAAAGTTGCCGCGAAACCTGCGCATCAAGGCCAGGCCCGGGCGGGCGAAGGGCACGTACAGCTTGACCTTGAAGGCGGGCGAGGCGAGCACCAGGGCGCGGATTTTTGGCGCGTAATCGTGGACCCAGGTGGCCGCGATCACCGCGCCGACGCTTTGGGCGATCACGGCGAGGTTTTGCTCTTCGATGCCGTAGGTGGCGCCGATATGGTCGCAGAAGGTCTGCACATCACGGGCACTGGTGGCAAAGCTGGGGCTGTCGCCGCGCTCGCCGGGCGATTGGCCGTGGCCGCGGGCGTCCCAGGCGAAGAAATCAAACCCCGGCAAGTCCAGTTCATCCACCAGGTGGGCAATACGTCCGGAGTGCTCATGGCCGCGATGGAACAACAGGATTGCCTTGCGCGGCCCGGCGTCTGCCGTGGCCGGCCAGTGCCGGTAGAAAAGCTCGACGCCATCATGGGTACTGAAGGTGTGCTCTTGCTGTTCGCGCATCGCAAATTCCTTATGCAGAAGGGGGAGTTTGTGGCTGTTCTTTGAGGCCCTGGCGCACCCGGTTGACCAAGGTATAGGCGAGCATGGCGGCGACCAGCCACATCACCGCCTCGACCCAACCGGCGCCGAGCCAGCCCAGCGCCACGCCGGTGGCCAGTACACCCAGTACAAAAGCCCGATCACTCTTGCCCATCGGCCCGTCATAGCGACGCGATGCGCCCACCATCGGCCCCATCACACCGGCGTACTCGCTGAAGACCGCAAGCAGTGTCACCAGCACCACCGGCACCGGGCTCACGCCGGGGATCAGGGCAAAGGGCAGGATCAGCGCGCTGTCGGCGATCACATCGCACAGTTCATTGAGGTAAGCGCCGAGGCGTGACTGCTGGCCGAATTCTCGAGCGAGCATGCCGTCGATGGCGTTGAGGGCCATGCGCACGATCATCCATAAAGGGATCAGCGCAAACAGCCAGAGGTGTTGGGCGAAGCCTGCGATCAACAACCCCACCAGCAGGGAAATAACGCCGGCCAGCACGGTGATCTGGTTGGCGGTGGTGCCGTTGTCGTAGAGGCGCTGCACAAGCGGGCGCAGCAGGTTTTGAAACCGCGGTTTGAGTTGGTAGATGGAAATCATGGGGTGGCGCTTCCTTGTCCGTGAACCCGCGAAAAGCTGTTTCGGAGTGTGCCGATTAATCGCAGCCGACACCAGTGATGGCTCGTGTTTATAGGGGGTTAGTCACACTCCAGAGAGCACAGCAAAACAAATGTGGGAGGGGGCTTGCCCCCGATTGCGGTGTATCAGTAACTAATCAGTCGACTGACACACTGCTATCGGGGGCAAGCCCCCTCCCACAAGGGATTCAGAGTGGATGCAAAAGCGAACAAAAATTTCACGCTTCGTGTTATATCGTAACGAATTGTGTGCAAGTGGGCATTGAGCGGATGCAGGTGGATTTAGAAGCTGACGGCGCCTCCGTAGAAGGCCTGGCGCGTTTTCAGCAAGGGCTGTTCCATGCCCGTCGGTTACGCCAAGCGGGTATCAGCCTGACGACCCTGGCGATCAGCGGATGGGTGTTGGCGCTGTTCGTGGCGTTGTTTGCGCCACTGTCGATCTGGCCGGTGGTGTTGATCAACTGCGCTTCGGCCCTGCTGCTGTTGGTGGCCGGGTTGCAGTCGGCCTGGTGGGTGGCTGATTGGCGTGCCCAGGCGCTGGAGGTGCCGAGCGCTGAGTTGATTGAGCAACCCATTGAGCCCACTGCCTGGCACAAGGGGCTGATCAACCGTTTCGGCAACGGCCTGCTGGCGCAGGTTGGCGCACCGGTGCTGTGGTTGGCGGGCTGGTCGTTGCTGGCGTTGGTCAGCGTTATCCAGTTCTGGAACCTGGCCTTGCCTGCTGCGGCCATCGGTCAGTCCGCCAGCATCGGTGCGGCGCTGGCATTGGGGCTGGCTTTTGGCTTGCTGGTGTTCGAGCGTCGCCTGGCCCAGGAAACCGCCGCCCAGTGGCCGGAAGCTTCACAGCTGGCGCAGTTGAGTCGGGTGGCGATTATCTGCCTGGTGCTGAGTGCCATCTGCCTGTTGTTTGCCAATGCCGAGTCGGTGTGGCCGCTGCGTCTGGCGACACTCGTCGGCCTGTTGCCGGCGCTGGTGGCGCTGGAGTTCCTGCTGCGGGGCGTGCTGTCGCTGTTCAGCCCGCGCCAGCCGCGCCTTGAGCCGCGCTTGATGGCGCAGAGTTTTATCGCCGGCCTGCTGCGTTGGCCGCCACAACCGTTGCTGGCGTTGCAGCATGAATTGCACAACCGTTTTGGCATCGACCTGCGCCAGATCTGGGCCTTCACCTACATGCGCCGGGCTTTCCTGCCGGTGTTGCTGGTGGTGCTGACGGTAGGTTGGGCGCTGACCGGCGTGCATGAAGTCCCCCTGCAAGGGCGTGGGATTTATGAGCGCTTCGGCAAACCGGTCGAGGTGTTCGGCCCCGGCCTGCATACGGGTTTGCCGTGGCCGCTGGGTCGCGTACTCAACGTGGAGAACGGCGTGGTGCATGAGTTGGCGACCAGCGTCAGCGAAGCCGCCACACCGGAGCTGGCCGCTGCCGAAGGCCCGGCGCCGTTGATTGCCAACCGCCTGTGGGACGCCAGCCATGTGAATGACAAATCCCAGGTCATCGCCAGCAGCAGCGGCGATAAGCAGGGCTTCCAGATCGTCAACATGGACGTGCGATTTGTCTACCGCATCGGCCTCACCGACCAGGCTGCGCTTGCCGCCACTTACAACAGCGCGGACATACCCACCCTGATCCGCAGCACCGCCAGCCGCATCCTGGTGCATGACTTTGCCTCGCGCACCCTCGACGAATTGCTCGGTGAACAACGCACCAGCCTCGCCGAGGAGATTGGCCGAACGGTGCAAGCAGACCTGCACACCCTCGACAGCGGGGTGGAGATCCTCGCCACGGTGGTTGAAGCGATCCACCCACCGGCTGGCGCCGCCAATGCTTACCACGGTGTGCAAGCCGCCCAGATCGGCGCCCAGGCACTGATCGCCCGTGAACGTGGCGCGGCCAGCGAGCAGACCAACCAGGCGCTGCTGCAAGCCAGCACCGTCCGTGATCAGGCCCAGGCCGGCGCCCGCGAAGTGAATGCCGGCGCCCAAGCGGCGAACCTGCGCTTTGCCGCCGAACAAAAAGCCTATGCCGCTGCGGGCCAGGCTTTCGTGCTGGAACAGTACCTGAGCCAACTGAGCCTGGGCCTGGCCCACGCCAAGCTGCTTATTCTGGATCATCGTTTGGGCGCCGACAGTGCGCCGACGATTGATCTGCGTTCTTTTACTTTGCCCGCCGATCCACTGGCGCCGCGCAAAGCCGTTCAATAAGGAGTCTGTCTGTTGAGCGCTCATTCTCACGATCACGGTCATCACCATCATCACGGCCACCACCATCACCACCATGGTGATGAACAAGCGGCCGGGCCTTTCCCTTGGCGGCGCATGGCCTGGGCGGCGTTACTGGTGCTGTTTGCCGTGGCAGCGGCGAGCCTGGTGCAGGTGCGCTCCGGCGAGGCCACGGTGATTACCCGCTTCGGCAACCCCGCGCGAGTGCTGTTGGAGCCGGGCCTGGGCTGGCGCTGGCCGGCGCCATTCGAAGCGGCGATCCCGGTGGACCTGCGCCTGCGCACCACGTCCAGCGGCTTGCAGGATGTGGGCACCCGCGATGGCCTGCGGATTATCGTGCAGGCCTATGTGGCGTGGCAGGTGCAGGGCGATGCCGACAATGTGCAGCGCTTCATGCGCGCAGTGCAGAACCAGCCGGACGAAGCGGCGCGGCAGATCCGCACCTTCGTCGGCTCGGCGCTGGAAACCACGGCGGCCAGCTTTGACCTGTCCAGCTTGATCAACACCGACGCCAGCCAAGTGCGCATCGCCGATTTTGAAGCGCAGTTGCGCCAGCAGATTGATCAACAATTACTCGCCACCTACGGCGTGCGCGTGGCGCAGGTCGGCATCGAGCGCCTGACATTGCCTTCGGTGACACTCACCGCCACGGTTGATCGTATGCGCGCCGAGCGGGAAACCATCGCCACTGAACGCACCGCCGTGGGCAAGCGCGAAGCGGCGCAAATCCGCTCCGCTGCCGAGCGTGATGCGCGCATTGTGCAGGCCGATGCGACGGTGAAAGCCGCCGATATCGAAGCGCAATCGCGGGTAGAAGCCGCGCAGATTTATGGCCGTGCCTACGCGGGTAATCCGCAGCTGTACAACCTGCTGCGCTCGCTGGATACCTTGGGCACGGTGGTCACGCCGGGTACCAAAATCATCCTGCGCACCGACGCCGCGCCGTTCCGCGCCCTGGTGGATGGGCCGAAGGACATCCAGCCATGAGCGAACGCGGCAGTCCCGACAGCCCTTGGATTCAGGCCGGGCGCCTGACCTTCCTGGCGCTGTACGCGGTCACTGTGTTGGCGGCGTTGGCCTGGGCCTTTTCCAATGTGCGCCAGATCGACCCGCAGAATCGCGCGGTGGTCCTGCACTTCGGCGCCCTTGATCGCATTCAGAACGCCGGGCTGTTGCTGGCCTGGCCGCAGCCGTTCGAGCAGGTGGTGTTGTTGCCGGCGGCGGACCGGGTGATCGAGCGCCGAGTGGAGAACCTGCTGCGTTCCGATGCGGCGTTGCAGGCTGATCGCGTGGCCAGTTTCGCTACGCCGTTGAGCGATGCCCTGGCCGGTTCCGGCTACCTGCTGACCGGCGATGCCGGGGTGGTGCAGTTGGATGTGCGGGTGTTCTACAAGGTGACCGAGCCCTATGCCTTCGTGTTGCAGGGCGACCACGTGTTGCCCGCGCTGGATCGGTTGGTGACGCGCAGTGCCGTAGCCCTGACGGCAGCGCGGGATCTGGACACCATCCTGGTAGCACGCCCGGAACTGATCGGCAGCGACAACGGCGCCACCGAACGCCGCGAGCGCCTGCGCGGCGATCTGGTGCAAGGCATCAATAAACGCCTGGCCGATTTGGCCGCCAGCGGTTTGGGCCTGGGCATCGAAGTCACCCGTGTCGATGTGCAATCGAGCCTGCCGGGCCCGGCGGTGAATGCCTTCAACGCAGTGCTGACTGCCAGCCAGCAAGCGGATAAAGCGGTGGCCAACGCCCGCACCGAAGCGGAAAAACTCACCCAGACCGCGAATCAGGAGGCTGACCGCCAGGTGCAAGTCGCCCACGCCCAGGCCAGCGAACGCTTGGCCAATGCCCAGGCGCAAACCGCTACCGTCGCCAGCCTCGCCCAGGTCAAAGACCCCGGCTTGCTGTTGCGCCTGTACCGCGAACGCCTGCCGAAGATTCTCGGCCAGGCGGGTTCCGTGACCACCGTCGACCCCAAAGACGACTCCCGCTTGATCATCCAGGGAGCCGAACAATGAGCGCACCCATGCTGACCTCGGCCGAACAGCGCAGCGCTGCCCGGCAATTGACCCTGGCCATGCTCGCCCTTGGGTTGCTCGTGCTGGGCCTGGTATGGCTCTGGCTGGCGCCGGATCAGAACGGCGTGAGCCAATTGCTGCTGGGGGTGGCATCGCTGTTGGTGGCGGTGCCGGTAATGCGTTCGGCCTGGTACAGCCTGCGCTTTCCCAGCTTGCACGGCATCACTGACCAACTGATTGCCCTGGCCATGCTTGGCGCTTGGGCCACCGGCGATCTGCTCACCGCCGCGTTGTTGCCGATCATCATGATCTTCGGCCATGTGCTGGAAGAGCGCAGCGTGATCGGCTCCCAGGAGGCGATCCATGCCCTGGGCAAACTCACCCGCAGTCACGCCCGTTTGGTACAGGCTGACGGAACCATCACCGAAGTGGATAACGCCACGCTGAACCCCGGTGATATCGTCGAAGTGCGCGCCGGCGACCGCGTGCCGGCCGATGGCGTGGTGCTGTCCGGCCAGGCGAGCCTGGACACGGCACCAATCACCGGTGAGTCGGTGCCGTTGGAAGCCAGCGCGGGTGTGCAGGTGTTTGGTGGCGCGATCAACCTTGATGGTCTGCTGCGCCTTGAAGTGACGCGCACTGGCAACGAATCGACCCTGGGCAAAGTCATCGCACTGATGCAGAACGCCGAGCGCTCCAAGCCGCCGATCACGCGGCTGCTGGAGCGTTATGCCGGTAGCTATATGGTGTTGGTGCTGTTGCTGGCGGCGGTCACCTGGTTCGTCACCAACGATGCGCAGGCGATGCTGGCGGTGCTGGTGGCGGCGTGCCCGTGTGCCTTGGTGCTGTCGGCGCCGGCCACGGCGATTGCCGGGATCGCCGTGGCGGCGCGTCATGGGATTCTGATTCGCAGCTCGGCGTTTCTCGAAGAATTGGCTGACCTGACCTCGTTGGTGGTCGACAAGACCGGCACCCTGACCTTTGGCACCCTGCGTTTGCAGTCCATCGAGACCACCGCACCGGATCGCCAGGAGCTGCTGAACCTGGCGGCCAGCCTCGGCTCGGCGAGCAGTCACCCGGTCAGCCGAGCGTTGGCGGGGTTGGCGACTCAGGAGCAGTTACTGGCGCTCTCCGACATTCGCGAGCGTCAGGGCCTGGGCGTGGTCGCACAGACCGAACAGGGCGAAGCGGCGCTGGGGCGGCCGGAGTTGTTCGAACAATTGGGCATCGTCACCCGCGGCGTTCCCAACCATGACGGCCCTATTGCCGGGTTGGCGTTGAACGGCGATTTCCTGGCCTGGCTGTTGCTGGCCGACAGCGTCAAGCCGGAGGCGCGCCAGGCCCTGCAAGAGTTGCGTGATTTGGGCCTGGGCCGCCAGTTGCTGCTGACCGGCGACCGCCAAAGCGTGGCCGACAGCCTGGCGCTGGAGGTGGGCATCAGTGATGTCGAAGCCCAAGCCTTGCCGGAAGACAAGCTCAACCGCGTGCTGGGTGAAATCAGCAGCGGCTTCCGGCCGATGGTGGTGGGCGATGGCATCAATGATTCGTTGGCGCTCAAGGCCGGTGTGGTTGGTGTGGCGATGGGGGCGGGCGGTGCCGATATCGCACTCGCATCGGCGGACGTGGTGTTGATCGGCAGCGACTTGCGCCGCCTGGGTACCTGCGTGCGCTTGAGCCGCCAGTGCCGGCAGACGTTGCAGGTGAACGTGATCATCGGCCTGGGCTGGACGTTGGCCATTGTGGTGTTCGCGGCCTTTGGCTGGCTGGGCGCGGCGGGTGCCATGATTGCGGCGGTGCTGCATAACCTCAGTACCTTGCTGGTGCTGGGTAACGCTGGGCGGTTATTACGCTTCCAGGAGCCGCTGTTGAAGCTTGATGAATAATTTCAGAAATATTTGCACACGGCTGTAACGCCGATGGGGGGCCTCACTCTAGTGGTGTGTCGAGACTGAACAATCCGTTCGGACCGACTTCACCACTGATCATGAGGAATACAACAATGAGCATTAAATCCGCTGCTGCTGGCGCCGCCCTCGCGATGGCTGCCGCCACTATGTTTGCCGGTGTGGCCACTCAGGTACAAGCCGCAGACGCCACCGTTCACTGCTACGGCGTGACCTCCTGCAAAGGCATGAACGACTGCAAAACCAAGGACCACGCGTGCAAGGGCCAGGGCGAGTGCAAAGGGATGGGCTTCAAGGCCATGACTAAATCGGCCTGCGACGCCGCTGGCGGTAAAGTCGGCGAGTAACCGGCAAACGAGTGCAACCGCGGCGGCTGCCTGCCACCGCTGCGGACACTTTGCCCAGGAGTGAGTCATGTCCGCGTCCCTTCCAAGTCTGGGTTACGGCCTGGGTTTACGCAGTGAGTACTACCACCAGATCCTTGAACAGTCGCCGCCTGTGGATTGGTTCGAAGTGATCTCCGAGAATTATCTGGTGCAGGGCGGCAAAGCCTTGTACTACCTGGATGCGATAGCCGAGCGTTACCCCGTGGTAATGCACGGGGTGTCCTTGTCCATCGGTGGGCCCCATGCCCTCGATACCGATTACCTTGCGCAAATCAAACAGCTCTCCGAGCGCATCCAGCCGGCCTGGATTTCCGATCACCTGTGCTGGAGCCGCGGCAGCGCGCATCAGCTGCACGATCTGCTGCCGCTGCCCTACACCGAAGAAAGCCTCTATCACGTGGCCGGTCGTGTGCGTCAGGTGCAGGACGTGTTGCAGCGCCCGCTGGTGCTGGAAAACGTCTCCAGCTATGTGCGCTCCAAGGCTGATGAGTTCACCGAGTGGGAGTTCCTCAACGCTTTGGCCCACCTGAGCGGGTGCCAGTTGCTGCTGGACGTGAACAATGTGTATGTGAGTGCGCGTAACCATGGCTTTGATGCCTGGACGTTTATCCGCAACCTGCCGCCCGAGAGCATCCGCCAACTGCACCTGGCCGGGCATATGGACTACGGCGACTATGTGGTCGACACCCACGACCATCCTGTGTGCGACCCGGTGTGGGCGCTTTACCAGCAGACCCTGGAGCATTTGGGGCCGGTGTCGACGCTGTTGGAGCGCGATGATCATTTCCCGCCGTTCGAAGAATTGCTCACTGAGTTGAGCAAGGCCCGCGAGCTGGCAGCCAGTGCCCTGGCCAGGAAATCGCTATGCGCCTGATCGACTGGCAATTGGCTTTTGAAGAGCACCTGTTATCTGAACCTTGCGCGGCCAACAGCAGCTTTGCCGCCACCTTGCTGGGGGGGCCGACCCTGGATGTGGACACCGGCCTGGCGATTTACCACAACGCCTATCTGTCGCGATTGAAGGAAGTGCTGTGCCATGACTTCAGCGCTATCCGATACTGGCTGGGTGATGATGAATTTGCCGCGCTGAGCGAAGCCTACGTTCGCCGTTATCCCTCGGCCCACTACAGCCTGCGTTGGCTAGGTGAGCGCTTTTCGATGTTTATCCTTGAGCACTTGGTCGCAGAACAAAGTGCGCCGCTGGCTGAATTGGCGCGCCTGGAGTGGGCGTTTACCCTGGCGTTCGATGCACCCCAGGGGACGCCGCTGACCGTGAATGACATGGCGCAATTGGCGCCTGGGGACTGGCCGGCGCTACAGGTAAGCCTGGCGCCTTCAGTGCAGCATTTGCTGTGCCGTTTCAACACGGTGGCGATCTGGCGAGCCAGCAAGGACGCATCGGGTTTTCCCGGCAGCCAGGCGCTGGACCCGATGCAAATCTGCCTGGTATGGCGTCATCAGAATGTGTGTCACTACCGCAGCCTGGAGCCTGACGAAGCCTGTGCACTGGCAGGGATGGTGACTACCGGCTGGAATTTTTCAGAACTGTGCGCAGAGTTGGCAGTCACTTATTCAGAGGGTGCGTCGCTGCAATCGGCCACATGGCTGAAACAGTGGATCCAGGACGGTTTGCTCGAACTCCGAGCCCCATAGAGACGTGCTATTAAATCGATAGCCTCCTACTTTGTCTTCGGATGGTCTACCCTCAGTCCAGACGTCTGAAACAAGGGGGGATTACTCATGCTCGCGCAACTTCCACCGGCCTTACAGAATCTTCAGCTACCGTTGCGTCTGCGACTCTGGGACGGCCATGAATTCAACTTGGGTCCTGAGCCCAGTGTGACGATTGTGGTCAAGGACCCCACGGTCGTGTCCAGGTTGACCCATCCAACGCTCGATTCACTGGGTGAAGCCTTCGTCGAAGGCAAACTGGAGCTGGAAGGTTCCATCACCGAGGTGATCAGGGTATGTGACGAGTTGAGCCACGCCTTGATCGATGACGACGAAGGCAGCCGTCCGGTGCGCTCGATCCACGACAAGGCCACCGACGCGGCGGCCATTTCCTACCATTACGACCTGTCCAACGAGTTCTATCAGCTATGGCTGGATCAGGACATGGCGTATTCCTGCGGTTATTTCGAAACCGGCAGCGAATCCATCGACCAGGCCCAGCAAGACAAATTCCGTCACCTGTGCCGCAAACTGCGGCTGCAGCCGGGCGAGTACCTGCTCGACGTGGGGTGTGGTTGGGGCGGGCTTGCGCGGTTTGCGGCGCGGGAATTCGGGGTCAAGGTGTTTGGTATCACCTTGAGCAAGGAACAGCTGGCGCTGGCCAGGGAGCGGGTAAAAGCCGAAGGCCTGGAGGATCAGGTCGATCTGCAATTGCTCGACTACCGCGACCTGCCCCAGGACGGCCGCTTCGACAAAGTGGTGAGCGTGGGTATGTTCGAACACGTCGGCCACGCCAACCTGGCGCAGTACTGTCAAACGCTGTTCGGTGCCGTGCGTGAAGGCGGCCTGGTGATGAACCATGGCATTACCGCCAAACACACCGATGGTCGCCCAGTGGGCCGAGGCGCTGGGGAGTTTATCGAGCGCTACGTATTTCCCAACGGCGAACTGCCTCACCTGGCGATGATGACTGCCGAGATCAGCGAGGTCGGGTTGGAAGTCGTGGATGTCGAAAGTTTGCGCTTGCACTACGCCCGCACGTTGGACCATTGGAGCGAGCGCCTGGAAGACAATCTGGAAGCGGCGGCGAAGATGGTGCCGGAGCAGGCGCTGCGCATCTGGCGGCTGTACCTGGCCGGTTGCGCTTATGCGTTTGCCCGGGGCTGGATCAACTTGCACCAGATATTGGCGGTCAAACCCCATGCCGATGGTGGTCATGAACTGCCGTGGACGCGGGAAGATCTCTACCGCTGACCCGATTTTCCAGAACACTGAAGATCCAAATGTGGGAGGGGACTTGCCCCCTCCCACATTTTCCCTGCGTTGTCTGTTAGAGGATCGGTGAGATCAAGCGCGCCACCCGCATCCCCAACTGCTGCAGGCGTCGCGTCTCGCGGCTTTCTTCCTGACTGACTTCATGGGACAGGGCAAAATCGTCCAGCAGCATGTGTTCAACCTGGCTGGCGAAAGCCTCATCCACTGTCAGCAACATCACTTCGAAATTCAGTCGGAACGAACGGTTGTCCATGTTGGCGCTGCCAATGGCGCTGATTTCGCTGTCTACCAACACCACCTTCTGATGCAGAAACCCGGGCTTGTAGCGGAACACCCGCACACCTGCGCGCACGGCTTCGATGGCGTAAAGGCTGGAGGCGGCATATACGATACGGTGGTCGGGCCGCGATGGCAGCAACAGGCGCACGTCCACCCCGCGCAATACCGCCAGGCGCAGTGCGGCGAATACGGCTTCGTCGGGGACGAAGTACGGGCTGGTAATCCATACCCGCTCGGTCGCGGCGTGGATGGCCTCGACGAAAAACAGCGAGCAGGTTTCATAGGGGTCTGCCGGGCCACTGGCGAGCAGTTGGCAGAGCACGCCGTCTTCGGGGTAGGCATCCGGCAGGATCAGCGGCGGCAGTTGCCGCGCCGCCCAGAACCAGTCTTCGGCAAACGACTCCTGAAGGCAGGCCACCACTGGGCCGGTGACCTGTACATGGGTATCGCGCCATGGCGCCAGCGGCGGCTTTTTGCCCAAGTACTCATCGCCCACATTGTGCCCGCCGACAAAGCCGGTGATACCGTCCACCACCACGATCTTGCGATGGTTACGGAAGTTGACCTGGAAACGATTGAGCCAGCCGCTGCGGGTGGCGAACGCCTTGACCTGCACCCCGGCGTCGCGCAGCGATTGTACGTAGCGATGGGGTAGGGCGTGGCTGCCGATGCGGTCGTACAGCACATAAATGTCGACGCCCTGGGCGGCCTTTTCCTTCAATAGCACCTGCAATTGGCGGCCAAGCTCATCGTCATGGATGATGAAAAACTGGAACAGCACGGCGGTCCTGGCGTTGCGAATCGCCTCGAAAATCGCGCCAAAAGTAGCCTCGCCATTGATCAACAGGCGCACTTCATTATTGGCCAGACACGGCATGCGCCCGAGCTTGGGCATGGCTCGCAGGGAGGCATAGGCACTGGAGTTGCGCGCCGCGAGCGCTTCCTCTACCCACGGGCGCCAATTCAGTTCGGCGATCGCCGTGTGCATTTCCTGGTTGGCCTGGCGACGGGCCTGGATGTACGCGTCGAAGGTGCTGCGGCCGAAGATCAGGTAAGGGATCAGCGTCAGGTAAGGCATGAACATCAGCGACAAGGCCCAGGCGATCGAGCCTTGGGCGGTGCGGACGGTCAGTACCGCGTGAATTGCGGCGAGGCTCCCGAGAACGTGCAGCGTGGCAATGAAGTAGGCGAGCAGGTGCGGGCCAAAGAAATCCATGAACGACGTAACTCCAGGCAGTCCAGTGCGTAACAGACCATGAACCGCTGCGAATGTCGCTATTTTATTTGCCGTGCAACACTGGCCGCTTTACGACGTCTAACGCCGACAATTACCCAGGAGTTACCCGATGAATGCTCGTCTGCTAGGTTTGGCCATGGTTGTTGGGTTGTCGCTGCCGGTGGCGGCGCAGGCGCAGATGCTGGCGCCGGGCTTGTGGGAATTGACCACCAGTAATATGAAAGTCGATAACCAGGACCTGCCGGACCTGTCGCTGATCCTCGGTCAGCTCAAGCAACAAATGACTCCTGAACAGCGCGCCATGCTCGAAAAGCAAGGCATCAACATGGCCGGTAAGGGTGTGCAGGTGTGCCTGACCCCAGCCCAGGTTGCCACCGATTCCATCCCGCTGACCGACCCGCAATCGGGCTGCAAGCAGGAAGTGACTGACAAGACCGGCAACCAATGGAAGTTCCGTTTCAGCTGCCCCAAAGCCCAGGGCACTGGTGTAGCGACCTTCCAAAGCCAGAAGGAATTCACCACCACCGTCAACGGTACGTTCAATGCCACCGGCATCCAGCAGAAGGGCAGCCTGGACAGCCACGCTCAGTGGCTGGGCAACGATTGCGGTACGGTCAAACCCCGCGCTTAACGCAGAAAATGCAGGGGCAAGCCCTGGCAACTGTCGACCACCTGGCCGTTGTGCCAGGCCAGGTGGCCGGACACCAGCGTGGTGCTCACGCTGTGACGAAAGCTGCGCTCTGCAAAGGGAGTCCAGCCGCAACGGGCGAGAATCGGTTGGCTGCTGACCGGTTTGCCCTGAGGCTCAGGTTTGATCAACACCAGATCGGCCCAATAGCCTTCACGCAGGTAACCGCGATCAGGAATGGCAAACAGGTCGGCCACACGATGACTGGTTTTCGCCACCAGTGTGGTCAGAGGCAAATGCCCGTCGGCCACCAACTCCAATAGTGCCGGCAGGGCGTGCTGCACCAGAGGCAAACCCGAGGGTGCTTCACGATAGCCCAATTGTTTTTGCGCCCAGGTATGCGGCGCATGGTCAGTGCCAATCACATCCAGACGATCACTTAATAACGCCAGGCGCAGCGCGTCGCGGTCGGCGCGTGTCTTGATGGCCGGGTTGCATTTGATCTGGTGGCCGAGGCGGTGATAGTCGCGATCGTCGAACAGCAGATGATGCAGGCAGACCTCGGCGGTGATGTGTTTTTCGGCCAGGGGCTTGTCTTCGAACAACGCGAGTTCACGGGCGCTGGTCAGGTGCAGCACGTGCAGTCGCGTGCCGTGGCGCTGGGCCAGTTCCACGGCATACGATGACGAGCGATAACACGCTTCGGCGTCGCGGATCAGTGGATGAGCGACAGCGGGAATGCGCTCGCCAAAACGCTCGCGCAAGCGTTGCTCGTTGGCCAGGATGCTCGGAGTGTGTTCGCAGTGCGCGAGCAGAATGGTCGGCACGTCGGCAAACAAACGTTCCAGAATACGTGGGTCGTCCACCAGCATGTTGCCGATGGAGGCGCCCATGAACACTTTGACTCCAGCCACTTCACAGGGGTCGAGGCCGGCGACGATATCCAGATTGTCGTTGCTTACGCCAAAGTGAAAGCCGTAGTTGGCCACTGAGTGCAACGCAGCACGGTGCTTCTTATCGGCCAAGGCTTGCAGGTTCAAAGTGGCTGGCTGGGTGTTGGGCATGTCCATGAAGCTGGTGATACCGCCGGCCACCGCGGCACGGGATTCGCTGTAGAAACTGCCTTTGTCTGGCGCGCCGGGTTCGCGAAAATGCACCTGGTCATCGATCATTCCCGGCAGCAACCACTGGCCTTTGGCGTCGATTTCCACCGGTTCGTCAGCGCCTTCAATGCTGGCGGCAATCTTCTCGATACGGCCATTGGCGACCAGCACGTCGGCGTCGAATACCTGGCCCTCGTTGACCAGGCGGGCGTTGCGTATCAGCAGGCGACTCATGGTTCAGAACTCGTTTTGCAAGGCTTTGTAGCCGCGCACCAGGTCGACGTTGGTGCGTGCCACGTCTTCGGAAAACTCCGAGGCACTGACACTCACCGGCGGGAATTGCGACAGGTCGGTGTTAGGCCCGATGCGGGTGGTGGAGGGCACGTAGAAGGCCTCGGGCAGGTCGCGGCCATCGACCACCGAGTTGTGGCGCACCACGCAGCCATCGCCGACGGCGCAATTGAACAGCACGCTGTTGAAGCCGATGAACACGCGGTCGCCAACTGTGCAGGGGCCATGGACGATGGAACGGTGGGCGATAGAGGTGAACTCGCCAATGGTCACCGCCGCGCCGGACTTGGAGTGGATCACCACGCCGTCCTGGATATTGGAGTTCGCGCCGATCGTGATCGGGTCCATGGTGCCGCTGGCATCGACTTCGTCGGCGCGGATCACGGCGTACGGGCCGACGAAGACGTTCTCGCCGATGATGACCTTGCCGCAGATGATCGCGGTCTTGTCGACGTAGGCTGACTCGGCAATTACCGGCAGGTCACCTGAAGGGTTTTTGCGGATCATGGTTTGCTCAACGCCGCGCACAGGGTGTTCAGGTTGTATTCGAACAGCCCGATAAAGGTGCTGGCCGGGCCTTGAGCGGCGAGGGCGTCGGAGTACAGCGTGCCGCCTATCTGCGCGCCGCTTTCATCGGCAATCTGCTTGAGCAGGCGCGAGTCCTTGATGTTTTCGATAAACACGGCTTTGACCTTGTCTTTACGGATCTGGGTGATCAGCGCGGCGACTTCGGCGGCCGACGGGTCACGCTCGGTAGACAAGCCCTGGGGCGCGAGGAATTGGATGCCATACGCCTGGCCCAAATAGCCGAAGGCGTCATGGGAGGTGACGATGCGGCGGTTGCCTGAAGGCAGTGCAGCGAACTTGGCTTTGGCCTCAGCCAGCAGGCTGTGGATTTGCTTAAGGTAAGCCTGGCTGTTGCGCAGGTAGTCGGTTTTATTGGCAGGGTCGGCGGTCACCAATGCCTTGGTGATGTTGCTCACATAAATTTCGGCGTTGGCCAGGTTGTGCCAGGCGTGTGGGTCGGGAATGGTCTCGCCGTCTTCCTCCATGGTGTGCGAGATCACGCCTTTGCTGGCGGTGACGACCGTAGCGGTGGTTTCAGTGCTGGTGACCAGGCGATCCAGCCACGGCTCGAAACCTAGACCGTTCTTGATGATGACCTTGGCCTTGAGCAGCGCTTTGGCGTCATCCGGTGTGGGTTCATAGGTATGAGCATCGGCGTCCGGGCCGACCATGTTGCTGATCTGAATATGGTCGCCACCGATCTGGTGGGTGATGTCATCGAGAATACTGAAGCTGGTGACTACCTGGAGTTTGTCTGCGGCGTGAGCCATCGACAGCGGCAGCAACAGACTGAACAACACAAGAAGAGCGCGCATCGGGAAACACCTCATGAGGATGTAGGCAAAGGTGGGCGGCGCAATAAGCCATGCACCGGACCGAATACCACGGACAACACATATCCAGCGCCCGCCACCAACACGATCGCCGGGCCGCTGGGCAGTGAGTAGTAGAACGACAGCAGCAAACCCAGCCACACCGACAGGCATCCCAGCACCGCCGATACCGCGATCAACACCGGCAGGCGTCGGCTCCAGAAGCGTGAAGCGATGGCCGGCAGCATCATCAAACCCACCACCATCAGTGCGCCGATGGCTTGAAAACCGATCACCAGGTTCAGCACCACCAGGGTCAGGAACAGGCCGTGGGCCAGTGGGCCAAGGCGGCTGACGGTTTGCAGGAACAGCGGGTCAAGGGTGTCGAGCAGCAGGGGTTTGTAGATCAGTGCCATGGCGATCAGGCTGAAGCTGGACACCCAGAGCATTCCGGTCAGTGTGGTTTCGTCCACGGCCAGGGCGGAGCCGAATAACAGGTGCAGCAGGTCCAAGCGTTTGCCGGCGATGCCAAGGATCAGTACTCCGGCCGCGAGCGAAATGGGGTAGATGGCGGCGAGGCTGGCGTCTTCGCGCAGGCCGGTGCGGCGGGTGATCCACGCCGCCAGGCCGGCCATGCTCAGGCCTGCGCCGAGGCCGCCGAGGGTCAGGGCGGGCAGGCTTAGCCCTGCGAGCCAGAAGCCCAGTGCGGCGCCCGGCAGAATGCCGTGAGCCACGGCGTCACCGATCAGGCTCATGCGTCGCAGGATCAGGAACACGCCCAAGGGGGCGGTGCTACATGCAAGCACCAACCCGCCGATCAGTGCGCGGCGCATAAACACGAAATCCTGAAATGGCATCCACAAGTGAGCGGTGAGGTGCATCAGGCCACCTGCATCTGTGGTTGCGGGCGGATCAGCTCTTTGCTGGGGCCGAACACGCAGCCGGTGTTTTTAAGCTGCAGCACGTGCTGGGTGTGGTGACGCACGGACGCCAAGTCATGACAGACGACCACCAGCGTGCGGCCTTGGTTGTGCCAGGTATGGATGTGTTTCCAGCACAGTGCCTGGCCGTCTTCGTCGAGGGCGGCGTGGGGTTCGTCGAGCAGCAGGATGGGGGAGTCGGCCAGGCTCATACGGGCGAGCAGGGCGCGTTGCAGTTCGCCACCGGATAACGCCATCAGCGGGCGCTGTTCCAAACCGCTGAGACACCAGTCGTCCAGTACGGCGTGCAGGCGCTCGTTGCGTTCATGTGAATTCAGCTGGGTGCCCCAGAAGCCGGCAGCCACCAACTCTTGCAAACTGATCGGAAACTGACGATCCAGGTGCTGTTGCTGGGGCAAGAACGACAAGCCGCCGCGACGTGGAACATCGACACGCACCTTGCCCGTCAGCGGCTTTTGCAACCCGGCGATCACTTTGACCAGGCTGCTCTTGCCGGTGCCATTGGCGCCGATAATCCCTGTGAGGCTACCTTTTTCCAGCGTCAGGTTCAGCGCCGGCGTCAGTGGTTGGCCGGGGGCGCCCCAGCGCAAAGCATGGCAGGTAATCATGCAAAGTCTCTCGTCCAACGGCTTTCAGCCACCGCATCGTGGGCGTGCAGGCTTTCAGCGTGGATCACTTTGAGGTGGAAGGCTTTGACGGCATCCGAGCGCTTCAAGGCGAGGTTCAAGCGGCGAGCGGCATCTTCGCAGAACATGAGGTTCTGTCCGTTAGCCAGGGCGAACGCTTGTTCATCCGCACGTTTCACCGCGGTTTGTACGGCAGTGCCCAGAGCTGCTTCGGCAGCGTTGATCAAGTCGACTATCGCCAGATCGTCACCCTGCAGTTGAACGTTTAACTGCGCGGTACTGCGTTGGCTATGGGGCGTGGCCACAATACCGTCGGTGCTGCCCAGCCAGCTCAACACGTCTTCACGCTGCAGAGATGTGTGGGCAAAATCTTCGAGAAACTGCTGTTGAATCAGCTGTCTGGCCAGGGCAGCGGAGCAAGGGCACGTTGAGGAATAAGTAACGTCAATTTTTAGTTCCACGTGGAACATCTGATTTTCCAGACGCGCTTCGATGCTGACCGGATAGCTTTTCCAACCCTCCAAAGGGCTGACCAACGCGGGGCGTTTTAACAACAAATGTGTGTGAATACGCAGGTAGGCGTTCTTAGATAAATCTTCATGTGTGTCGAGAAAACGCTGCAGTACATTACGCAAAAGTGCAGATGTAAGGGGTTGCTGTTCGAGCATTTCCAACGCCAGGTAGAGGCGTGACATATGAATGCCACGGGCCGTGCCGTCGTTCAGGCTTACGCCCGCATCGGCGGTAGCGGCCAGGTGTTGGCCGCCGAGCAGCACAGGCAGGGCAATGCCGCACATGCCCACCCAGTCGAGTGGCAAGGCTTGGCGTGAAGCCTGCGCGGCGATATCCGGCAGAGTCAGCGCATTCATGAGCAGGTCCATCGTTGGAAATGATTGGTCATGTTATAGTATAACAATAACTGCCACGATGAAATTTCTGTCCCAGCCTTTGTTCAGTCCTGTCGAGTAGGGATGCTCCTTTATCTGCGGTATATGTCATGTACAGACGTCAGCTCCTTAACCTACTGCTTGTCTGCCCCTTGTTCACGTTGCCTTTGGGGGCCTACGCCACGCAGATCCGCAATGCGCGGCTGTGGCGTTCGGACGATAAGCTGCGGCTGGTGTTCGACCTTAGCGGCCCGGTGCAATACAAGACGTTCTCCCTGACGTCGCCGGACCGCCTGATCATCGACTTGAGTGGCGCCGGCCTCAGCGGCGACTTTTCCCAACTGGCGCTGAAGAACAGTGGGATTACCTCGATCCGCTCCGGGCATTTCGGCAAGAGCGATACGCGTATCGTCCTGGATTTGGTCGCGCCGATGCAGCTCAACAGTTTTGTGCTGCCGCCCCAGGATGGCCAAGGCCATCGCCTGGTACTGGACCTGACCAACGCCACGCACGCGCCCCGTCAAATCGCTGCTGACCCGGCGCCCTTGGTGGTGCCGGTGGACAAGGCGCATCCCAAACGCGACATCATTGTGGTGGTTGACCCCGGCCATGGCGGCAAAGACCCGGGCGCCGTCGGCTCCAAGGGCCAGCGCGAAAAAGATGTGGTGCTGTCGATCGCCCAGTTGCTGGCGAAACGTTTGAAACGTGAAAAAGGTTTTGCCGTAAAGCTGGTGCGCAACGACGACTTCTTCGTACCGCTGCGCAAGCGCGTGGACATCGCCCGCAAGTACAAGGCCGATATGTTCATCTCGGTGCACGCCGACGCCGCGCCACGGCTTACTGCATCGGGCGCTTCGGTGTATGCGTTGTCGCAAGGCGGTGCCACTTCTGCCACGGCGCGGTTCATGGCTCAGCGCGAAAACGGCGCAGACCTGTTGGGCGCCACCACGTTACTCAATCTGAAGGACAAAGACCCGATGCTGGCCGGGGTAATCCTCGACATGTCCATGAACGCCACCATCGCCTCCAGCCTGCAACTGGGCAGCGCGGTATTGGGCAGCCTGCAAAGCATCACCAGCCTGCATCAGAAGCGGGTGGAACAGGCAGGGTTCGCGGTGCTCAAGTCACCGGACGTGCCTTCGATCCTGGTGGAGACCGGGTTTATCTCCAATGCACGGGACGCCCAGCGGCTGGTGACGGCGCGTCATCAACAAGCGGTGGCGGATCGGCTTTTTGAAGGGTTGAAACAGTACTTCCAGAAGAACCCGCCCATCAACAGTTACATGGCTTGGGTGCAGGAACAGCAGAAAACCCAGGCTTAACAGCCGGTCATTCGGTTACAGGTGAACTTGGCGCTGGCGCCGCCTGAACTGGAAAACCGGTTGATGGTGGTCCAGCCCACGCGACGTGTGTAGCCAACCCACGCCTCGCCATCCGATGCCAACCCGGTGAAGAACGTCAGTTGCCCGTAGCGGCTATTGGTCTGTGCCCAATAGCGTTTGCCGATCACTTCGAAACCGCGCAGGTAAGTGATGTTGCCCGCAGTCGCCACGCTGTAGGCATTGCCCAGCGGGTCCACGCAAGCCAGCAGGGTGGCGCTGCGGGTGCAGTTGGCCAACGGGCTTGGGACTTGGGCGCAGGCAGGTCCTGCGGTTGCCAATAGCAGGGCGCACAGCACGTATCTCATCGTGTTTCTCGGGGGGCGAAAGTGATCAAGCATTGCGCCCTTCGTCGTGAGGAGCAAGGGAAGTTGGCTTATTTGTATTGTTATACTATAACATAAATGCACAGCCCCACCCGTGAACCGTTTCCCATGACCGAACAAGAATTGCTGGCCCAACCGGCTGCTGACTACATGAATGAAGCCCAACAGCGCTTCTTCCGCGAACTGCTGCTGGCTCAGCGCAATGAACTGCAGGCCCGTATCGACACGCAGTTCCAAGTGCTGCGCGAGCAGGAAACCAATAGCGACCTGGCGGATATCGGCAGCGCTGAAGAGCAGCGCCAGTGGCAGTTGCGCCTACTGGAGCGGGAAAAAAAGCTGTTGGACAAGATCGACGATGCCCTGGAGCTGCTGGCCCGCGGTGAATACGGATGGTGCCGTGAAACCGGCGAGCCCATCGGCCTGCAACGCCTGCTGCTGCGCCCCACCGCAACCCTGTGTATCGAAGCCAAAGAACGTGAAGAGCTGCGCGAACGCCATAAACGGGCAGTTTGACCGGCCAACCCTGATGAGGAATACCTGATGCCCAATCGTCTCCCCGTGACCGTGTTGTCCGGCTTTCTCGGCGCCGGTAAAAGCACACTGCTCAACTATGTCTTGCGCAACCGCGACAACCTGCGGGTGGCGGTGATCGTCAACGACATGAGTGAAATCAACATCGACGGCAGCGAGGTGCAGCGCGACGTCACGCTCAATCGTGCCGAAGAAAAACTGGTGGAAATGAGCAACGGCTGCATCTGCTGCACCTTGCGTGAAGACTTGCTGGAAGAAGTCGCCAAGCTCGCCAAGGAAGGGCGTTTCGATTATCTGCTGATCGAATCCACCGGTATCTCCGAGCCGCTGCCCGTGGCCGAAACCTTCACCTTTCGCGATGAAAACGAGCAAAGCCTGGCCGACATTGCACGCCTGGATACCATGGTTACCGTGGTCGATGGCATGAACTTTCTGCTCGACTACCAGGCCGCCGAAAGCCTGGCTTCCCGCGGCGAAACGCTGGGTGAAGAAGATGAGCGCTCTATCACTGACCTGTTGATCGAACAGATCGAATTCGCCGACGTCATCCTGATCAGCAAAATCGACCTGATCAGCAGCCGCGAGCGTGAAGAATTGATGGCCATCCTCGAGCGCCTCAACGCCCAGGCGGAAATCATCCCGATGGTCATGGGCGAGGTGGCGCTGCACAAGATCCTCAACACCGGCCGTTTCGACTTCGAACGCGCTGCCCAGGCGCCGGGTTGGTTGCAGGAGCTGCGCGGTGAGCATGTACCGGAAACCGAAGAATACGGTATTGCCTCCACCGCTTACCGTGCGCGCCGCCCCTTCCATCCACAGCGGTTTTTTGACTTTATCGATCGCCCTTGGGTGAACGGCAAACTGTTGCGCTCCAAGGGCTTCTTCTGGTTGGCCAGCAAACATCAGGACGCCGGCAGTTGGTCCCAGGCTGGTGGCTTGATGCGCCATGGCTTTGCCGGACGCTGGTGGCGCTTTGTGCCCAAAAGCCAATGGCCCCAGGACGAGGAAAGCGTGGCGGCGATCATGGGCAACTGGCAACTGAGCACGGGGGACTGCCGCCAGGAGCTGGTGTTTATCGGGCAAAACATCGACTTCAACCTGATGCGTGCGGAACTGGATGCCTGCTTGCTCAATGATGAAGAAATGGCCCTGGGTGTCGAAGGTTGGCGCCAGCTGCCTGATCCTTTCGGCCCTTGGTATGAGCAGGTCGCCTGATGCTGGCCCCGGTTATCCCCCTGCGCCCCGTGATCCGCCAGACGTGTGGGCAAACTCCGTTGGCACTGTCCGATATCCTCGAAGATGGCGTCAACCTGGCGCTGTGGCAACGTCAGTTGCCCCTGCATATCGCCGAGTTCGGCGCCTTGCTGGTGGCGCTCAATGAGCCGCTCGCCGAATCCCTGGTGATTGAGCTCGACAACGAGGACGCTGTGCCGAACTTGCAGGGCCTGGCATCCAGTTGTCGCGATCTTGAGGGTTACGAAGGTTTTATCGCCGATGTGTCATGGCTGGTCAGTGCATTTGCCTGCCTGCTCGGCGCCAAGCGTATTGGCGTACGTTTGCGGCTGTTGGACAAGGCCATGTGCCCGCGTTTTCACGTTGATCATGTGCCGGTTCGGCTGATCACCACCTATGCCGGTATCGGCAGCCAATGGTTGCGCGAAGGTGTGATGGATCGCCGCAAACTGAGCCAGGCGGACGCCGAACCTACCGAGCGTATCGAGCAGATCCACTGCGGTGAGGTGGCGCTGCTCAAGGGCACCAAATGGCACGGTAACGAAGGGCATGGCCTGATCCATCGTTCGCCAGCGCTCAAGGCCGATGAGCGCCGGTTGATCCTGACGCTGGATTGGCTGGCATAACCGCGTAGGATCAAACGCTCTACACGGCCAGAATGATGTTTCCAATGTTGCAGAACATACCCACCCATGTGATTGCCGGCCCATTGGGCGCCGGCAAGACCAGCCTGATCAAGCACCTGCTCGCTCAGCGCCCGGCCAACGAGCGTTGGGCGGTGCTGATCAACGAATTTGGCCAGATCGGCCTGGACGCTGCCTTGCTGACTCAAGACGCTGACGGCGTCGCCTTGGGCGAGGTAGCGGGTGGCTGCCTGTGCTGTGTGAATGGTGCACCGTTCCAGGTAGGCCTGGGCCGTTTGCTGCGTAAGGCCAAACCGGATCGGCTGTTTATCGAACCTTCAGGTTTGGGTCATCCCGCGCAGTTGCTCAAACAACTGCGGGAAGCGCCATGGCAAGACGTGCTGGCCGTGCAGCCCAGCGTGCTGGTGCTGGATGCCCAGGCGTTGGCAGCAGGCAAGCCCTTGCCGCAGGCACAGCAAGCGGCGCTGGCAAGTGCTGGCCTGCTGGTGTTGAACAAGGATGAGGCCCTGAATGCCGCGCAGCGTCAGGCGATTGAACGGCAGTTACCCGATTGCGCGATTTACTGGACACGCCAGGCTCAGCTGCCAATCGACCAGTTGCCGGGCTTGAATGCGCAGGCCCAAGCGGCTGTGGATAACTTGGCGGCGCCTGAAGGCCTCGCGCAAATGCCTGCCATCTGGAGCGATCCTGCCTTGCCCATCTGTTTGAGCCAGGGCCAGGAGGGGGGGTGGAGTATCGGCTGGCGATGGCACCCCAGCCAGCAATTTGATGTCAGCCGTCTGCATCGCTGGCTATCAGGCCTCGACTGGCATCGTGCCAAACTGGTTATCCACAGCGGCGAAGACTGGGTCTCGGCCAACGCTGTGGATAACAGCGTTTTAACCTGGCAACCTAGCGAATGGCGACGGGATTCACGTATCGAATTGATCTTCAGCGAACCACGGGACGTGGCCGCATTGCAGGCGGCGCTGGCAGCCTGCCGCTACTGACGGTTCTTGGTGGCGTGGTCCTGGCGCCATTGGCTCAATTCGATCACTTCGGCGCTAGGCAGTGGCTCCTTGGCTTCGAACGGGTAGGGTGCCAGTTCGATCTGCGCACTGTGGGCGCCGAATTGGGTGATCGTCCCGGCATGGCGGGTCTCCCCGGTCACGGTGAATTCGAAATTATAGACGCGTGCCAGGCGCCGCCGGCCATTGGCATCCTTGACGAAACCAATGCGTTTGAGCGCAACCGCACCATCGAGCAATTCGATATCAAGCTTGGCGCAATGCTGCTTGACCCGCTCCAGTGCCCGCTCACGCAGGCCGTGGTTGTGCCAAACCCAGGCGGCGCCAGTCGCCAGCAGCATCAGCACGAAGATGTTTCCCAGGGTCAGCATTCCATGAACTCCAACAAAGTGAGAGCAGCTTAACTGCGTCGCCGGTCTGTCGTACAGGCTGCGTTTAGTCGCATACTGCGCGGCCAGAATTTCAACGGCTTTACGGAAATCTCCCGCATGAAACGCACACCTCATCTGCTTGCGATCCAGTCTCATGTGGTCTTTGGCCACGCCGGAAACAGCGCCGCCGTGTTCCCCATGCAGCGTGTGGGAGTGAATGTCTGGCCGCTCAATACGGTGCAGTTCTCCAACCACACTCAGTATGGACAGTGGGCGGGCGAAGTGTTGGCGCCGCAGCAAATTCCGGCCCTGGTAGAAGGCATTGCCGCGATTGGTGAGCTGGGCAACTGTGACGCGGTGCTGTCCGGCTACCTGGGCAGCGCCGATCAGGGCCGTGCAATCCTTAGCGGCGTGGCCCGTATCAAAGCGATCAATCCGAAGGCGCTGTACCTGTGCGACCCGGTGATGGGCCACCCGGAAAAGGGTTGCATCGTGCCACAGGAGGTCAGCGATTTCCTGCTCGATGAGGCTGCGGCCATGGCAGATTTCCTGTGCCCCAACCAATTGGAACTGGACAGCTTTGCCGGGCGCAAGCCGCAATCGCTGTTTGATTGCCTGGCCATGGCCAAGGCGTTGCTGGCCCGCGGGCCCAAAGCGGTGCTGGTCAAGCACCTGGACTACCCAGGCAAACTGCCGGAAGGTTTTGAAATGCTGTTGGTGACGGCTGAGGGCAGTTGGCACTTGCGTCGGCCGCTGCTGGCGTTCCCGCGTCAGCCGGTGGGTGTGGGTGACCTGACGTCGGGCCTGTTCCTGGCGCGGGTGCTGTTGGGCGATAGCCTGGTGGCAGCCTTTGAATTCACCGCCGCAGCGGTGCATGAAGTGCTACTGGAGACCCAGGCCTGCGCCAGTTATGAACTGGAACTGGTGCGGGCCCAGGACCGTATTGCCCACCCTCGTGTGCGCTTCGAAGCCACACCGATCAGTTTGTAAGCACAGGGAGCCCGTGGGTTTACAAATTACGGCGCGTCGGCTTTGATCTCCCGGTAACGCTTTTCCAGCTCCTGACGAATCTGCCGACGCTGCTGGGCCTGCACAAAGCGGCGCTTGTCCTCGCTGTTCTGCGGTTGCAGCGGCGGCACGGCGGCAGGTTTGCGCTGGTCGTCCACGGCCACCATGGTAAAGAAACAGCTGTTGGTATGGCGCACCGAGCGTTCACGGATGTTCTCGGTCACCACCTTGATGCCCACTTCCATCGACGTATTGCCGGTGTAGTTGACCGACGCGAGGAAAGTCACCAGTTCACCGACATGGATCGGTTCGCGAAAAATCACCTGGTCCACCGACAGCGTGACCACATAACGACCGGCATAACGGCTGGCGCAGGCGTAGGCCACTTCGTCGAGGTACTTGAGCAGCGTGCCGCCGTGGACATTGCCTGAGAAGTTAGCCATGTCAGGGGTCATCAGTACCGTCATCGACAGCTGGGCGTTTCCGGGTTCCATAGCACACTCACGGGTTGTAGGCATTGGTTGGGGGGAGGGCACCTCTGCGGGTGCTGGAGTCTTTGCAGCGCCATCCCTAACGGGACGCTGGTGGGCAGCTTGCCGTCACGCGTGCATCGATCTGTTTCCATATATTGCACCGGCTTTTCAGCAGAAGTCGCGGTGTTAACCTTCAAAAGCCCATCTCAGGGCATTTCTTACGATCAAGGCAGACTTTTCCTTCCGCTCTTTGCGACCGTACAAAGGCGGCCGGAAGTGGGAAAAGCGCTGGTACCTCAAGGAGTCCCTCGCCATGCACGCCATCAGCTTTATCCAGGACCTGGCCGTGATCATGCTGGTGGCAGGGGTTGTGACCATCCTGTTTCACCGCCTCAAGCAGCCGGTGGTGCTGGGCTACATCGTCGCTGGCTTTATTATCGGGCCGCATACCCCGCCGTTTGGCCTGATCCACGATGAAGACACGATCAAGACCCTGGCTGAGCTAGGGGTGATTTTCCTGATGTTCTGCCTGGGCCTGGAGTTCAGCCTGCGCAAGCTGTTCAAGGTGGGCGCCACGGCGTTTATCGCGGCCTTCCTGGAAATCGTCCTGATGATCTGGATCGGCTATGAGATTGGCCGCTGGTTCGACTGGAGCACCATGGACTCGCTGTTCCTCGGCGCGATCCTGGCGATCTCCTCGACCACCATCATCGTCAAGGCCCTCAATGACCTGAAGATGAAAGACCAGCGTTTCGCCCAGCTGATTTTCGGGGTATTGATCGTCGAGGACATTCTCGGCATCGGCATCATTGCCCTGCTGTCGAGCATCGCCGTCAGTGGCACGGTCAGCTCAGGCGAAGTGTTCTCCACGGTCGGCAAACTCTCACTGTTCATGATCGTCGCGCTGGTGATCGGCATTTTGCTGGTGCCGCGCCTGCTGGCCTACGTGGCCAAGTTTGAAAGCAACGAAATGCTGCTGATCACCGTATTGGGCCTGTGTTTCGGCTTCTGCCTGCTGGTGGTGAAGCTGGAGTACAGCATGGTGCTCGGCGCCTTCCTGATTGGCGCGATCATGGCTGAATCCCGTCAGTTGATTAAGATTGAGCGCTTGATCGAACCCGTTCGCGACATGTTCAGCGCGATCTTCTTTGTGGCAATTGGCTTGATGATCGACCCGCAGATCTTGCTGCAATACGCGTGGCCGATCGCCGTGATCACCGTGGCTGTGGTACTGGGCAAAATGCTCTCCTGTGGCCTGGGCGCTTTTATCGCGGGCAATGATGGTCGTACTTCGTTGCGGGTCGGTATGGGGCTGTCACAGATTGGCGAATTTTCTTTCATCATCGCAGCGCTGGGGATGACTTTGCAGGTGACCAGCGACTTCCTGTACCCGGTGGCCGTGGCTGTTTCGGCAATCACGACCTTGCTCACCCCCTACCTGATTCGCGGGGCTGACCCGCTGTCGTTGAAGATCGCAGCGGTAATGCCCAAGCGCATGAGCCGGGTATTCGGACTGTATGGCGAATGGCTGCGCAGCATCCAGCCCCAGGGCGAGGGTGCAATGCTGGCGTCGATGATCCGCAAGATCATCCTGCAAGTCGGGGTGAATCTGGCACTGGTGATCGCGATCTTCTTCGCCGGCAGTTTTTTCGCGGCGCGCATCGGCGGGTATCTGGAAGGCTGGATCAGTGATCAGAGCTGGCAGAAGGCGTTGATCTGGGGCGGGGCGCTGCTGTTGTCGCTGCCGTTCCTGATTGCGGCGTATCGCAAGCTCAAGGCGCTGTCGATGTTGCTGGCCGAGATGAGTGTGAAGCCGGAGATGGCCGGGCGGCATACCCAGCGTGTGCGAAGGGTGATCGCGGAGCTGATTCCGCTGCTCTCGTTGCTGGTGATCTTCCTGCTACTGGCAGCCTTGTCGGCCAGCATTCTGCCGACCAACAAGTTGCTGGTGCTGATCGCCGTGGTCACGGCGGCTGTGGCTGCGGTGCTCTGGCGCTGGTTTATCCGGGTGCATACGCGGATGCAGGTGGCCTTGTTGGAAACATTAGATAACCACAAGGATACGCCGGAGCACTAAAGGTTGGGTGTGGGACTCAGCTTTCCAGCCAGACGTCCCGCGCCCAGTGCCACACCGATTCCCAGGATTCTTCGGTGACGATTTCTTCTTCGCCAGACCACAGCACCACGGTGCCGTCTTCTTCGACGCAGTAGTAGTCGTCACCGTCTTGGCAGATTGGGATCAGCTCACGAGGTACACCAAGGTCCCAGGCGTTTGCAGCCACTTCAGGCAGGTAGGTATGGGAGCCCGGGTCAGTAATGGTCACTGGCTCCAAGCTGCCGTACACCACATCACTGACGGTCAGCAGGAATTCCTTAAAGACGAACGGAATATTGATGAACAGCTGTTCTTCAACTTCCACCAGTTGGTCTTCGTCAGGCAGCTCCAAAGGAACCGGGACCGGTTCGTTGGCTTCACGCAATTGTTCGATGATTTCTTCCACGGCCGGGATCCTCTTGCTAGATGGCGCGGTTTATAGGGGCGTTTTATACAGTAGCTCGCTATAAGTGCAACCGTGAAATAGAAAACCCCGGACATGTCCGGGGTTTTTGTTACCGCTTGCTCAAACGCGTGAGTATCAGCTGTTCTGGCGGATACCGGCGACCAGCCATGGCTGGTTCTCGCCCTGAGCACGTTCCATGTTCCAGCTTTCGCTGAACACTTCGCCCTGGTCGAAACGCGACGACTTCGACACGCCGCTGAAGGTCAGGGTGGCGATAGTCTTGTCGGCACGATCATCCACACCTTCAAGCTGTACGCGCAGGTCGTCGATGTAGGTCGACTGGAACGCATCGCCGATCTCGGCGCGTTCGCGCTTGAGGAACTCCAGCAGTTGCGGAGTCACGAACTCGGCAATCTTGTCCATTTCGTTAGCGTCCCAGTGCTGTTGCAGGGACTGGAAGTGGCTGCGGGCCGCTTCGACGAAACGCTCTTCGTTGAACCAGGCCGGAGCATTGATCACCGGACGGGCGGCGGCAGGTGCTGCCGAACCACCGAAGATCGAACCCATGGCTGGCTTCTGCTCGAACACTTCACGCTGCATCGGCGCGCCGGCTGGAGCAAGGTGCTCCTGCTGCTTGCGGCGACGGGCAGCGATAAAGCGGAAGATCACAAAAGCGATGACGGCCAGGATCAGGATGTCGAAGATCTGCATGCCCTGGAAGCCGCCGCCCATGAACATGGACGCGAGCAGGCCACCGGCGGCGATACCGGCCAGAGGGCCCAACCAGCGCGAAGCACCGCCGGCCTTGGCAGCAGCGCCAGCCGCACCGGCTGCACCCGCAGTTGCGGCAGCACCGCCGGCACCGGCGGAGGGAGCCATTTGACTGGTTTGGTGAGTCGGCGCTGCGCCAGAGCTTTTGCCGCCACCGAAGCGTTTGGCGTTGGCGTCCAGGCTCATCGTCAAGCCGATGCACAACGCCATGGCGATGCTAAGAAAACGTTTCATAAAGGGAATTCCCATTTGTGGATTGCACGCGCGCCATGTTGCACAGGTGTCGTGGCAGTGGCTAGCGGCATAATGTTTCGGGCTTTTGCGTAAGACCAAATCCGAAGGGTCTGTAGGACTAACTACAGATATTGGCCCGTGCTCTTCTAAAACAAGGGTGGGCCAATAATCTTCATGTTACGCAGTGTTTCTTGTGGCGAGGGAGCTTGCTCCCGCTGGGCTTCGCAGCAGCCCCAAAAAACGGGCGAGCTGCCTCGCCACAAACAGCTCGCTTCAGACCGCTTCGAGCTTCGCGTAACCCATCATCAGCCACTTGCTGCCTTCGGCGAAGTTCACCTGCACCCGGGCCTGTGCACCGGCGCCTTCGAAATTGAGGATCACACCTTCGCCGAAGATCGCATGTTTGACCTGCTGGCCAAGGCTGAACGGGGTTTCAGGAATCTCGGAACCGGCAAACATAGTGCTGGAGTTCTGCTGCTGGCCGCCCCCGAACGGGCGACTGACGCTGTTGGACAGGCGCACTTCCTGGATCAAGCCTTTCGGCACTTCACGTACGAAACGCGACACCTTGTTGTAGGTCTCGCTGCCATACAGGCGCCGGGTCTCCGCGTAGGTCATCACCAGGTTCTGCATTGCCCGGGTAATGCCCACGTAGGCCAGGCGGCGCTCTTCTTCAAGGCGGCCGGGCTCTTCCAGGCTCATCTTGTGGGGGAACAGGCCTTCTTCCATGCCCACCAGGAACACATAGGGGAATTCCAGGCCCTTGGCGCTGTGCAAGGTCATCAACTGGATGCTGTCTTCATGCTCATCGGCCTGGGTATCGCCGGCTTCCAGTGATGCATGACCCAGGAAGGCGGCGAGCGGCGTCAGCTCTTCATCTTCCTCGGTGTTTTCAAAGGCGCGGGCAGCGCTGACCAGTTCCTCAAGGTTTTCTACCCGGGCCTGGCCTTTCTCGCCTTTTTCCGCCTCGTGGTAGGCGATCAGGCCGGACTGCTCGATCACGGTCTGGGTCATCAGGTGCAGGGGCATTTCTGCGCACTTGGCGGCCAGGTTCTCGATCAGCTCGACAAACACACCCAGCGCCCCGGCCGCACGGCCGGTCAAGCCTTTGTTGGCGATGAGCAAACGCATGGCTTCCCACATCGACACATCGGCATGGCGTGCATGGTCGCGGATCGCTTCAACGGTTTTCTCGCCAATGCCGCGGGCCGGGATATTGATCACCCGCTCCAGCGCCGCGTCGTTACCACGGCCTTCGAGCAAGCGCAGGTAGGCCATGGCGTTCTTGATTTCGGCACGTTCGAAGAAACGCTGGCCGCCGTAGATGCGGTACGGGATACGCTCGCGCAGCAAGGCTTCTTCCAGCACCCGCGATTGGGCGTTGGAGCGGTACAGAATCGCGATATCGCTACGGGCCAGCCCGGTTTTCAGCGCGCTTTCGATGGTTTCCACCACGTAGCGTGCTTCATCGTGTTCGTTGAACGCGGCATACAGGTTGATCGCTTCGCCTTCGCCGCCATCGGTCCACAGCTCTTTGCCCAGGCGCCCGGTGTTGTTGGCGATCAAGGCGTTGGCGGCCTTGAGGATCCCGGCGGTGGAGCGGTAGTTCTGCTCCAGACGGATGGTCACCGCGTCCGGGAAGTCCTCGGAATACTGATAGATATTCTCGATTTTCGCGCCGCGCCAGCCGTAGATCGACTGGTCGTCATCACCCACCACCATGAGGCTGTCGCCGCCCTTGGCCAGCAGGCGCAACCAGGCGTACTGCACGGCGTTGGTGTCCTGGAACTCGTCCACCAGGATGTGGCGGAAGCGCTTCTGGTAATGGGCCAGCAAACCGGGGTTGTCACGCCACAGGTCCAGCGCGCGCAGTAACAGTTCGGAGAAGTCGATCACGCCGGCGCGTACGCAGGCCGCCTCGTAGGCTTCATAAATGCTGCGCATGGTGGCCAGGAACAGGTCGCCGCTGGCCTGGATATGTTGCGGGCGCAGGCCCTCGTCTTTCTGGCCGTTGATAAACCACTGGGCCTGACGCGCCGGCCAGCGTTGTTCATCCAGGCCCAGTTCGCGGATCACCCGTTTGACCAGGCGTTGCTGGTCATCGCTGTCGAGGATCTGGAAGGTCTGGCTCAGCCCCGCTTCCTGCCAATGGGCTCGCAACAGGCGGTGCGCCAGGCCGTGGAAGGTACCCACCCACATGCCGGCCGGGCTGATGCCCATCAACTGCTCGATGCGATGGCGCATCTCGGCAGCGGCCTTGTTGGTGAAGGTCACCGACAGGATGGAATGCGGGGACGCGTTTTCGACCTGGATCAACCAGGCGATACGGTGCACCAGCACTCGGGTTTTACCGGAGCCAGCACCGGCCAGGACCAACTGACGGCCAACGGGGGCCGCTACGGCCTGGCGTTGGGCATCGTTGAGGGAGTTCAGCAAAAGAGAGAGATCATCGCGCATCGACGCATTCTATGGGCCTAAAGGGGCTCGGGCAAATCCCAATGCCCGGTGGTCGACGCAAAACACTTCGCACACCACCCAGCGGGCAAAAATTCTGTCGTGCGGGATGACCGGTTGGTCATGGGCCGCAGCCCGCGCCGCGTCTTGCTCGAGCTGTCTGGGCCAAAGGTTTGCGGCCCATTGCAGGCGGTTTTTTATGACGTGGGGCAGTTTGGCCCAGGCGCTTGCTTGTGTATGCTCCGTCGACGTTTCGGGCTCACCATTATAAGAACATCGCCTATGACCCTTAGCACTGATCTGTTTGGCCCCTCAGTGGCGCCCGCGCAGGTCATCCGCAAACACTATGCAACCCAAATGGCGGTCGAGCGCACACGCCTGCTGTATCAGGGCTCGTTGCTGCCGACGCTGCTGATGCTGGTCAATGGCCTGGTCTGCGCCTGGTTGTTGTGGAATCCCGAGCACTACCTGCTCGACAGTCTCTGGTTGCTCTGGTTACTCGCTCTGGTGGCGATGCGCGTGATCCAGGTGGCGGCTTTTGATTCGGCCATGCCCAGCCGCCAGGCCCAACCGGTGTGGCGGCGTATGTTCATGCTCGGCTCAGCGGTCAGCGGCCTGACCCTGTCCATTGCCGCCATCGCCCTGGTACCCGCCGACAGTTTCATGCATCAGGCCTGGGTGTTCGGCCTGATCGGCGCCGCTACCTTGTCGGCCAGCGTGGCCTATGCCGTGAGCCTTTGGGCCTTCCTGTCATTTGCCTTGCCCTGCCTGTTGCCGGCCATTATTTATCTTTTCTGCAATGGCACCCCACAGCAGCAGGGCTGGGGCGTGCTTGGCCTGATCCTGCTGGCGTCCCTGAGCCTGGTGGCGTGGCAGGTCAACCGCTTGATCCAGCGCGGGCTGTTGCGTCGCTTCCAGAACCAGGCCCTGATCGAGCACCTGCAGCAGGCCCGGCAGCGCAGTGAGCAGCTGAACCTGGAGCTGGTGCGTGAAGTCGAGCAGCGCCGCCAGGTCGAGCAGGACCTGCGCGAAGCCCAAATCGGCCTGCAAGACCGCGTGGCGCAACGCAGCCAGGAACTGGATGCCGCCAGCCTCGCCCTCAATACCAGCGAAGCGCGCCTGGCCATGGCCCTGCAAGCCAGTGAACTGGGCCTGTGGGACTGGAACCTGCAAACCGACGAAGTCCATCACACTCAGCTCAAGGAGCTGTTCGGCCTGGAGCCTGAATACGTCAAGGCGATGCTCAGCCACCTCAAGCCGCGCCTGCACCCCGACGACCTGCCATTGCTCAAGCACGCGCTGGTGGAGCACTTGAAAGGTCGCAGTGAGGATTATCAGGTGGAATACCGGATACGTCATGGCGATGGACATTGGATGTGGATCCAGGACCGTGGGCGTGCGGTAGAACGTGCGCCCAATGGCCGCGTCGTGCGGATGCTCGGCACGCGCCGCGACATCAGTGCCAGCAAGGCGCTGGAAGAACAGCAACGGCTCGCCTCGACGGTGTTCGAGGCGGCCAGCGAAGGCATCGTGATCCTTGATCCCGAGTACGCGCTGATCGCGGTGAACCAAGCGTTCAGCCGTGTCACCGGTTTTGACATCGACGACATGCTTGGACGCAATGTCGTGGAGCTGCCCAGCAGTCGCGATGCGCGGCGCCACTTCCCGATGATCCGCCAGGCCCTGCTCAGCCATGGCACCTGGCAGGGCGAGCTGGTAGAAACGCGCAAGAACGGCGAGCTCTACCCGCAGTGGCTGCAATTGAATGTGGTGCGCGATGTTCGGGGAAACGTCAGTCATATTGTAGGCTTTTTCGCCGATCTGTCGGCACGGCGCGAATCCGAAGAACGTATGCGCTACCTTACTCACTATGACGAGCTGACCGGCCTGGCCAACCGTTCGCTGTTTCGCGAACGGCTGCACGAAGCCCATCAACGCGTGCGCCAGGGCGGGCGCAGCCTGGCGCTGCTGCATATCAACCTGGACCGCTTCAAGTTGCTCAATGACAGCCTGGGCCATGAAGTGGCCGACCAGTTGTTACAGAAAATGGCCCGGCGTTTGATCAATGCGCTGCCTGAAGCCGACACCATTGCGCGCTTGTCCGGCGATGAGTTCGCGGTGCTGTTCGATGCCTACGGCAATTTGTCGAGCCTGGCGCGCGTGGCGACGCGGCTGTTGGCGAAACTGCGGGTACCGGTAACGGTGGAGGGGCACGAACTGGTGGTCAGTGCTTCTATGGGGGTCAGCTTGCTGCCGGATAATGCGCGGGAGATCTCTGCGTTGGTCAGCCAATCGAATATGGCAATGCAGCACGCCAAGCATCTGGGCGGCAATAATTTCCAGTTTTACACCGACAGTTTGCAAGCCAGCACCCTGGAGCGTCTGCAGTTGGAAAACCACCTGCGCAAAGCGATCGAGGAGCGCCATCTGAGCGTGTTCTACCAGCCGAAGTTGTGCCTGGCGACCGGCAAGCTGAATGCCGCCGAGGCGCTGATTCGCTGGGAGCATCCGCAGTGGGGCATGGTGCCGCCGGGGGACTTTATCGGCCTGGCTGAAGAAACCGGCTTGATCGTGCCGTTGGGAGAGTTCGTGCTGCGCCAGGCGTGCCGGCAAGCTTGTGAGTGGCAGCGCCAGGGGCTGGCGCCGATTCGCGTGTCGGTGAACCTGTCGGTGCATCAGCTGCGTCAGGGCAAGCTGGTCAGCCTGGTGCGTCAGGTTCTGGAAGAGACCGGGCTGGACCCGCAATACCTTGAGTTGGAACTCACCGAAAGCCAGTTGCTCGATAGCGTTGAGCACATCATCGCCACTTTCCAGCAGTTGCGTGACCTGGGGGTGAAGCTGGCCATCGACGATTTTGGCACCGGTTATTCGTCCCTCAGTTACCTCAAGCGTATTCCTGTGGATTACGTGAAGATCGACCAGGCCTTTATCCGTGGCCTCGGTCAGGCGCGTGAGGATGCCGCCATCACGCGGGCTATCATTGCCATGGCCCATGGGCTGGCGCTCAAGGTGGTGGCCGAGGGCGTGGAGGATCAGCAGCAGCTGGATTTCCTGCGCGGTGAACAGTGCGATGAGGTGCAGGGTTATCTGATCAGCCCGCCAATGCACGCCGAAGGGCTGGCGGATTTGTTACGCAAAAATGCAGATTTTTCTTAACGCCGCGTTGGCCGCCTTTATGGCTACATGGCGTCTGCCCGCTGAAACCAGAGGGGAGCAGGGCGATTTAGTGATGCATCGAACGGGCAAAACGACAATTCTTGTAGTATAACTACAAGCTTGCTACATCCCTGGCACCTGCCAATAACAAGAGTCCTGCCCTTTGAACCTGTTGCAACATATCGCCCAGTCGCGCCACCTGTTACGCAAATCGGAACTCAAGGTTGCCGATCATGTGCTGCTTGACCCTGCGGCCGTGATGCACAGTTCCATGGCCGATCTGGCTCACAGCGTGGGTATCAGCGAGCCGACCATCGTGCGCTTCTGCCGCGCCATTGGTTGCTCCGGGTTTCAGGATTTGAAACTCAAGCTGGCGCAAAGCCTGGCGGCCGGCGCGAGCTTCGGCCAGTTTGCGATCCATGAAGACGACTCCGTCGCCGACTACAGCCTGAAAATCTTCGACACCACCCTGCACACCCTGATGGAAGTGCGCGAGAAGCTCGACCCGGTGGAGCTGCAAAAGGCTGTGACCGCGATGTCCCAGGCCCAGCGCGTCGAGTTCTATGGCTTTGGCGCTTCCGGCGCGGTGGCTGCCGATGCCCAGCACAAATTCTTCCGTCTGCTGCTGACGGCCGCGGCCTACAGCGACCCGCACATGCAGGCGATGTCGGCAGTGACGTTGAAGCCCACTGACGTGGCCATCTGTATTTCCCAGTCCGGTCGCTCCAAAGACCTGCTGATCACCGCCAACCTGGTGCGTGAAAGCGGCGCTTCGCTGATCACCCTGTGCCCGAGCCAGACGCCATTGGCGGAGCTGTCCACGGTTAACCTGGCGATCGACGTGCATGAAGACACCGAAATCTACACACCGCTGACCTCGCGTATTGCCCACCTGGTGGTGATCGACGTGTTGGCGATGGGCGTGGCCATGGCTCGCGGCCCGAGTCTGGTCAACCACCTCAAGAGCGTTAAACGCAGTTTGCGCAGCCTGCGTCTGTCACCCAAGTCCGTCAAAGCCCTGGACGACTAAATACCTGCACACAGAACTCAATGTGGGAGGGGGCTTGCTCCCGATAGCAGTAGGTCAGTCAATGAATCTGTGACTGAAACTCCGCTATCGGGAGCAAGCCCCCTCCCACATTAGATTCTCCATGCATCCAGAATCTTCATGAGGCTGTCATCCCCCCGTCATCCGTCGCGCCCATCCTGTACTCCCCCGTACTCGCATTGGGAGACTCCACATGACTCGGCATTACGAAGACAGCAACAGCACCGTCAAGACCCGTCGTCAGCAGGAAGACCAGCGCCGCATGGCGTTCCGTCGCGCCATCGAAGACCGTTGCGAAGAGCGCCAGTTGCTCCAGAGCATCAGTGACTACCCGGAACTCCATTGGCAGGCACCCGTGGCTGCCCAGCGAAACGCTCAGCCAGTGCGCTGATCTGCACCCGTTCGCTGCGGATAAAGCCCAGGAACGCATGGGCCACCGGTGACAGGCGTTTGGCCTTGGCCTGCACCAGGCACCAACTGCGGTACAGCGGCAGTTCTTCCACCGGCAGCTCTTTGAGCCCGCCGGTGGCCAGTTCCAGGTTCAAGGCGTGGCGCGTCAGCAGCGCCACACCCAAACCTGCGACCACGCACTCTCGTTGCGCCTCGGCCGAGGCCACTTCCACGGTCTGTGTGAAGTGCACGCGTTTTTCCTTGAAGTACTCTTCGCACGCCAGCCGCGTGCCGGAACCCGGCTCGCGGATAAGTAGCGTGTAAGGCTCCAGGTCTTGCAGGCGCAGCGGCCCTTGCAGGCTCAACGGATGATCCGGCAGCGCCACCGCGACAATTGGATTATTGAGAAACGGCAGGAATTCCAGGCCCATGTCCTGGGGCACCATGGACATGATCACCAGATCATCGCGGTTATCCGAAAGCCTGCGGATTACCTGGGCACGATTGACCACGGTCAGGTGCAGTTGCACTTCCGGGTGCTGGCGCTTGAAAGCCGCAAACAGGTGCGGCACGAAGTACTTGGCGCTCGATTCCACCGCCAGCTTCAGTTGGCCCTGCAGTGAGCCCTGCATATCCGATAGCTGCATATCGAGGTTTTCCAGGCGCCCGAAAATATCGCGACTGGCCCGTTGCAGGGCTTCGGCGGCCTCGGTCATGTAGAGCTTCTTGCCGACGTAATCGAACAGCGGTTGGCCGATCAGTTCTTCCAGCTGGCGGATTTGCAGGCTGACGGCCGGTTGCGTCAGGGACATTTCCTCGGCGGCACGGCTGTAAGAGCGCAAATCGCACACCTCATGAAAGATCTGAAGTTGCCTTAATGTCAGCCTCATCAATGACTTACGCATTATTTATCCCCTCTCAACCCCGGCCATACCGTCAACTATAAGTCTTTGCTTATGCATGACCCAATAATTATTGATTTTTGTTAATCCCTTGGCGGGCTTAGTGTGTGTCTCGCGACTGTCATGAAACATTTGGTCACGCGCTGACCCACCTCAAGCGGGTCGAAGAACGCAGCAATCGGCTCAAGGGAATTTCCAAGTGATAAAAAAGATCCTGATCGCCAACCGTGGTGAAATTGCCGTACGAATCGTGCGTGCCTGCGCCGAGATGGGCATTCGCTCGGTCGCGGTTTACTCGGACGCCGACCGCCACGCGTTGCACGTCAAACGTGCCGACGAGGCCCACAGCATTGGTGCCGAGCCCCTGGCCGGCTATCTCAACCCGCGCAAGCTGGTGAACCTGGCGGTGGAAACCGGTTGCGACGCGCTGCATCCCGGCTACGGCTTCTTGTCGGAAAATGCCGAACTGGCGGATATCTGCGCCGAGCGCGGCATCAAGTTCATTGGCCCTTCGGCCGAAGTGATTCGCCGCATGGGCGACAAGACCGAAGCGCGCCGCAGCATGATCAAGGCCGGTGTGCCGGTCACTCCCGGCACCGAAGGCAACGTCGCGGATATCCACGAAGCGCTGACCGAAGGCGACCGCATTGGTTACCCGGTGATGCTCAAAGCCACTTCCGGTGGTGGCGGGCGCGGTATCCGTCGCTGCAACAGCCGTGAAGAACTCGAACAAGCCTTCCCCCGCGTGATCTCCGAGGCCACCAAGGCGTTCGGCTCGGCGGAAGTGTTCCTGGAAAAATGCATCGTCAATCCCAAGCACATCGAAGCGCAGATCCTGGGTGACAGCTTTGGCAACGTGGTGCACCTGTTCGAACGTGATTGCTCGATCCAGCGTCGCAACCAGAAGCTGATCGAAATTGCCCCCAGCCCGCAATTGACGCCTGAACAGCGCGCCTACATCGGCGACCTGTCGGTGCGTGCGGCCAAGGCCGTGGGCTATGAGAACGCCGGTACCGTGGAGTTCCTGCTCGCCGAGGGCGAGGTGTACTTCATGGAGATGAACACCCGGGTGCAGGTGGAACACACCATCACCGAAGAAATCACCGGCATCGATATTGTCCGCGAGCAGATTCGCATCGCCTCGGGCCTGCCGCTTTCGGTCAAGCAGGAAGATATCCAGCACCGTGGCTTTGCGTTGCAGTTCCGTATCAACGCCGAAGACCCGAAGAACAACTTCCTGCCCAGCTTCGGCAAGATCACCCGTTACTACGCCCCCGGCGGCCCCGGTGTGCGTACCGATACAGCGATCTACACCGGCTACACCATCCCACCGTTCTACGACTCCATGTGCCTGAAACTGGTGGTGTGGGCGCTGACCTGGGAAGAAGCCATGGACCGCGGCCTGCGTGCCCTGGACGACATGCGCCTGCAAGGCGTGAAGACCACTGCCGCCTACTACCAGGAAATCCTGCGCAACCCGGAATTCCGCAGCGGCCAGTTCAACACCAGTTTCGTGGAAAGCCACCCTGAGCTGACCAACTACTCGATCAAGCGCAAACCCGAAGAGCTGGCCCTGGCCATCGCCGCCGCCATCGCCGCCCACGCAGGCCTGTGAGGAATATAAGAATGAGCAAGAAGATTTTCGTAACCGACACTATCCTGCGCGACGCCCATCAATCGTTGCTGGCCACTCGTATGCGCACCGACGACATGCTGCCGATCTGCGACAAGCTCGACAAAGTCGGCTACTGGTCCCTGGAAGTCTGGGGTGGCGCAACGTTCGACGCCTGCGTGCGCTTTTTGAAAGAAGACCCGTGGGAGCGCCTGCGCAAACTGCGCGCCGCGCTGCCTAACACGCGCCTGCAAATGCTGCTGCGTGGCCAGAACCTGCTGGGCTACCGCCATTACAGCGACGATGTGGTCAAGGCCTTCGTGGCCAAGGCTGCCGTCAACGGTATCGATGTGTTCCGCATCTTCGACGCCATGAACGACGTGCGTAACCTGCGCGTGGCCATCGAAGCGGTCAAGGCTGCCGGCAAACATGCCCAGGGCACCATCGCCTACACCACCAGCCCGGTGCACACCGTCGATGCATTCGTGGCCCAGGCCAAACAATTGGAGTCCATGGGTTGCGACTCCATCGCGATCAAGGACATGGCCGGCCTGCTGACCCCGTATGCCACTGGCGAACTGGTCAAGGCGCTCAAAGCCGAGCAGAACCTGCCAATCTTTATCCACTCCCACGACACCGCCGGTTTGGCTGCGATGTGCCAACTCAAGGCTATCGAAAATGGTGCCGACCATATCGACACCGCCATCTCCAGCTTCGCCTGGGGCACCAGCCACCCGGGCACCGAGTCGATGGTCGCCGCCCTTAAAGGCAGCGAGTTCGACACCGGCCTGGACCTGGAGCTGCTGCAGGAAATTGGCCTGTACTTCTACGCGGTACGCAAGAAGTACCACCAGTTTGAAAGCGAGTTCACGGCGGTCGACACCCGTGTGCAGGTCAACCAGGTACCGGGAGGGATGATTTCCAACCTGGCCAACCAGTTGAAAGAGCAGGGCGCTCTCAATCGCATGAGCGAAGTACTCGCCGAAATCCCGCGTGTACGTGAAGATCTCGGCTTCCCGCCGCTGGTGACCCCGACGTCGCAAATCGTCGGCACCCAGGCGTTCTTCAACGTGCTGGCCGGTGAGCGCTACAAGACCATCACCAACGAAGTGAAGCTCTACCTGCAAGGCGGCTACGGCAAGGCCCCGGGCACTGTGAACGAAAAGCTGCGCCGTCAGGCCATCGGCAGCGAAGAGGTCATCGACGTTCGCCCGGCTGATTTGCTCAAGCCGGAAATGACCAAGCTGCGCGGTGAAATCGGCGCGTTGGCCAAGTCCGAAGAAGACGTGCTGACCTACGCCATGTTCCCGGATATCGGGCGCAAATTCCTTGAAGAACGCGACGCAGGCACCCTGGCCCCTGAAGTCCTGCTGCCGATTCCGGAGGCAGGCGGTGTGGCCCGTGCCGGTGGTGAGGGCGTGCCGACCGAATTCGTCATCGACGTGCACGGCGAAAGCTACCGTGTAGACATCACCGGTGTCGGCGTGAAGGCTGAAGGCAAACGCCACTTCTACCTGTCCATCGACGGTATGCCGGAAGAAGTGGTGTTCGAGCCGCTCAACGAGTTCGTCAGCAGCGGCGGCAGCAAGCGCAAGCACGCCACCGAACCCGGCCATGTCAGCACGGCGATGCCGGGCAATATCGTCGACGTGCTGGTCAAGGAAGGCGATGTGGTCAAGGCCGGCCAGGCTGTATTGATTACCGAAGCCATGAAGATGGAAACCGAAGTGCAGGCCGCGATTGCCGGCAAGGTGACCGCTGTTCATGTGGCCAAGGGCGACCGGGTCAACCCGGGTGAGATCCTGATTGAGATCGAAGGCTGATAACAGCCTTCGACACTACCGCTTAATCCTCGGGGGGGCAGGTGCCCTCCTTTTTTTTGCCTGAAACTCAGGCCTCTGTAGAGGTTTTGCGCCTGAAACTGACAAAGACCCCGCTGGGTGTGTAGATCAGCCTCGGCGTCAAGGTTTTAAGGTTGCTGGTGATCCTGTTGAAGCGTCCCTCAATCTGAGCAGCGTCGATAACACGTAACTGGCGGGTAAGCAGTTCGTCGTTTTCGTGTTCGACCTGGATATTCAGTGTTGTGCCCTTGAGGCGGGCCCTGTTGCCGACTTTCAAGGTGCTGTGCGCTTCACCCATGCCGAGGGTGAAGGCCAGGGTCGACCCGTTTGCCAGGTCAAGGTCGTGCTTGATTCGCGTCTGGCTTTTCAGCGCAGGGTCCAGCAGCAGCGTGCCGGCAACGTCAAGATTGGTTACCGTGCCTGCGGTGTAGGTTGCGCCTGCATCAATCGTCATTGTGCCCCCGATGTAACTCTGGTTGATCAGCGTTGCCCCGCGAGAGACTCGGCCTTGCTGATTGGCGTCCAGCGCACCGTCGAGGGTCCAGGCACCGCTGCCTATCCACAGGTGCTGGATACGAAGGGCGCCGTTGAAAGTGCCACCTTGGACATCGTCCAGCACGACGTGATTGGTGCCACTGCCACCGTCTACTTTGCCGTTGAATTGAGCGTTACCGCGCACAGTCAACACATCATCGCCACCCCCCATATCCAGGGCGATGCCTTTGGTGCCGCTTATCAGCCCATCGTTGGTGACTTGGTCATTGTGTTCTCCGATCAGCCTCACGCCGTAGCCGTTGCGACCGGTGATGATGCCCTCGTTGATCAGCGAGGTGCTCCCATAGGCCGGGCCCAAGTCCCCATCGTCCACCAGCACCCCATGATGTGCGCCGCGAATAACTCCACGGTTATAGATTTCGCCGCCGCCCATGGCGATGCCTTCGCTGGTGTTGGGGGCTCCGTTCTTGTCCGCGCCATTGGCCCCGGTGCCTTCAATGAGCCCGTAGTTGTGCACGCGTGCACGTTTGTCGATGTCCAGGCCATCACCGTCGCCATCATTCTCTTTGGATCGCTGGGCATCCGCGCCCCTGATGATGCGGTAGTTGACGACGTCTGCATTGCCCTTGGATTTCAGACCGGCCCCTTTATGGCCGATGATTACGCCGTAATTGATCAGCGTCACATCGTCGGTGGCTTTGATGCCGTTGCTGCCACCCGCTACCGCTCCGTGGTTGACGATTATGCTTGCTGCGCTGTTCGCGCTTATGCCGCTATACGACTCCTTGAAGCGCGTGGAAGGCCCGGTGGATATGTGCCCGTAGTTGGTAAAATGACCGCCGGTGGCGAGTTCGATAGCGTTACTTTTTTCAGCATAAACAGGGGCTGCTGCCGAACAGCCAGGCAGGGGGATATAGGCCGCAAGCTGGTGGGGTACTCGTAACATTGGGTTTCGACCTCAAGTGTGCTTGAGGTCGAAAACTAACGCAGGTAACAGCCGACAGATGTCGGCTGGCAGAGCAGATGGTTGTAAGAAGGCTCGCTGTCGGGATGTCGTCTGACGATGCTCGGTTAAAAGCTCATCGTCCATTGCCCCTTCAAACCCTGGTTGCGGCTATGGGTGCCAGCTTGGCCGCTGTAGGCCAGGCCCAGGGTGTGTTGCTTGGATAACGCAAGATCAACGCCCAAGTTTACGTCGAGGCTATTGCGGTCCAGGGACGTGCCGGTAATGGTGAAGCCATCAAGCGCAACGGGCGCATTGCGATAGGTTTGGTGCACCTGGCTGTCAACCGCGCCGTAGAGGTGTTTCCAGCCGGCGCTGAGGTGAGGCGTGAGGCTGACCTGATCATCGAACCTGTAAACCGTCGCCAAGCGCAGGCCAACGGTGCTGTTAAGGTTCTGCTGGGTCTGCGCGCCGACGTTCAGCGCGGTCAGGCCGCCACTTTCCTTGAAACTGTCGCGGTGATGACGCTGGTAGCCGAGGCCAGCGAAAGGCTCGATGTGGAGGTCCTGGCTGCCCAATTGATAGCCGAGCTCAGAGAACAGCGTTTGGCTTTGAGCATCGTAACGAGACTTGAGCGAGTCCTTGTAAACGAGCAGGTTGACGTCGCGCCGGTTGGTCCCGGCATGGCTGCTGTAAATCGCCCCCAGGCGCAGGGCCAGCGGGCCGTCCTGACGCACCGCGTATGCGCCCAGGTGCAAGCTGTCCAGTTCGGTAGAGAAGCGTTGCGCCTTTAGGTCACTGGCCGATTTTGCCCCCATAACACCCACACGCCAGGCGTTATCCACTGCCCAGTCGGCGCCCAGCATCAGACCCTTGCTATCGTGCTTCAGTCCGGCGCTGCCGCTTCGTTGGTCGAGGTGGCCGCCGTTACTCACCCCTTGTACCCAGAAACGACCGTTGTCATCGTCGGGCAGGTTGCGCAGGGACGAGAGCAATTGGCTGCTGATGTGGCTGGTGACGGCGTGCGTGGCGCTGAGCAGGTTCGCGTTTTGGCTACCGGCCAATTGCTCCAGGGCTGCGCCGATGCCGCCGGGCTGTGCGGCGAGTGCGTCATTTACCTTTTGCAGCTCCTTGAGCTTCTCCGAGGTCAATTCGCCGGACTTGAGCAGTTCAAGCAGTGCGGGCTCCAGCACCTTGGCCACTTGCACGCCATTGTAGGTGGAGGCTTGGCCAATGAAGTAGCCGGGGTAGGGCCCAGGGATTGGCGGCGTATCGACTTCAGGTTTGAAGGCCCCCTCAGCGTCGAGCGAATCATAGGGTTGGTGAGGCCTGTATTCAATATCGCCTCGTGCGTGCGCAGGTTGCACACTGAGGGCAATTACAAGACTGATAAATGCTGCGATTCTTTGCGGTGTAAAGGGCATGAATTACCGACCTCTGATGAATGAGGCCGGGAATGTAGCGGGGGCACAGGCGGATAACTGTCAGGCCATTGACCGCTGGTTTGCGGGAGTTGTCTTTAGTCAGGTGCGATAAAAAGCCCATCTGCGTTTGGCCGACCAAGGCGCTATACAACGGGTGCTGCGCTTTAACTGCGGTGCATATACCCCTTGCCGAAATGCCGCTCCATGCGCGCCTGGATCAGCTCCAGTCCCAGTGACAGTACCCAATAAATGATTGCCGCCGTGGTGAGCATCTCGATGTAGCGGTAGCTGGAGCGGCCATAGGACTGTGCCAGGAACATCACTTCCCATACCCCCATCACCGAGACCAGCGACGAGTCCTTGAGCATCGAGATGAATTGGTTGGTGGCCGGGGGGATGATGGTGCGCATGGCCTGGGGCAGGGTGACGTGCCAGAAAATTTCCCTGTCACGCATACCCAAGGCCAGCGCGGCCTCGCGTTGACCATGGGGCACGCCGAGGATGCCGGCGCGGAAAATCTCGCTCAGGTAGGCACCATAGTTCAGCGACAACGCGATGATCCCGGCGACGATGGCGCCCGGCACCAGGCCCAGTTGCGGCAGGCCCAGGTAAATCAGCAGGATCTGGATCAGCAGCGGCGTGCCACGAAAGAACGAGGCGTAGAAACTGGCAATGCCAAACGCCACCGCGCTTTTCGACAGGCGCCCCAGCGCGGTGATAAAGCCCAGCACCGATGACGCAAGCATGGCGCACAGGCACAGGAATAGCGTCAGCGCCGCACCTTGCAGAAAACCGTTGGGCGCCAGGTGCAGGCCGACCAGGTTGGGCAGCTTGTCGAGAATGATCGAGAACTTCAGGTCAAAGCTCAGGAAGAAACTGGCAAACAGGGCGAACAGCGCCGCCCAGGTCAGGTAAAGCCGTATGCGAAAACTCATTGGCTGATGTCGGCGCCGATCCATTTTTGCGACAGCTTGCTCAAGGTGCCGTCCTGTTTAAGCTGGGCGAAGACCTCACGCACTTTGCTGTCCCACTGCGCGTCGCCTTTCTCGATGGCTACCGAGTTGGGCTCCGAATACAGCGGTGCGCCGGCCAGCTTGAAGCGCTTGTCCTGGGTCAGGCGCGGCTGCGCGGTAACCAGGTTGGTGAGGATTGCGTCCAGACGCACGCCGGCGCCCAGGCCCAGGTCCTGGAACGCCACATTGTCGGTATCGTACGGGGCGATCTGCACCTCTTCGAACGGGTACTGCAGCTGCGTGTCTTCGGCGCCTTCGATGACCAGGTTCTTGTTCAGGTAACTCTCGTAGCTGGAGGCACTGGTGAGCCCGACTTTCTTGCCGCTCAGGTCCTTGGCTTCGTGGATGCGATCATCCTTGGCGTTGACCACGATCACCGCGGGCGAGGCGTAATACTCAACCGGGAAGTCGAACACCTCGGCGCGTGCCTTACTCGGGGTCATGGAGCAGATGCAAATGTCATAGCGCCCGCTCCAGCGGCCAGCGGCAATGACGTCCCATGAAGGCGTTTCCAGGCGCAGCTTCACGCCAAGCTTTTGCGCCACGGCCTTGGCCACATCCACATCGAAACCGTCGAGCTGGTTCTGCTCGTTGAGGAATGAAAACGGCGGGTAGCTTTCCATCAGCACGCCAACCAGTTCCTTCTTCTGCTCGATACGATCCAGCGTGGCACCGCCAAAGGCTTGGGTGGAAGCAGCCAACATCGTCAGGCCCAGGGCCAACAGCGGTCTGAATTTCAAAATCGAACACCTGAATAAAAAAGAGGTTGTTATTAACCGAACGGTACGCATTAAATAGTTATAAGAACGACTCTCATAGTGAGTTATTTTCATAAGCATATGAGTAAAAAGCATATGGGCGCAGCACGCACAGTAATTCTCGATGGTGGCATGGGCCGTGAACTGCAACGCCGTGGCGCGCCGTTCCGCCAGCCGGAGTGGTCGGCATTGGCCTTGAGCGAAGCGCCGCAGGCGGTGGAGGCGGTACACGCGGCCTATATCGACAGCGGTGCCGACGTGATTACCAGCAACAGCTACGCGGTGGTGCCCTTTCATATTGGTGAGGCGCGCTTTGCCGCCGAAGGCCAGGCGCTGGCCGCATTGGCCGGTGAGTTGGCGCGACGGGCGGTGCAGGCGTCCGGCAAGGCGGTGCGTGTCGCTGGCTCCTTGCCGCCGCTGTTTGGCTCGTACCGGCCCGACTTGTTCCTGCCGGAGCGGGTCAGCGAGTTGCTGACACCGCTGGTGCTGGGCCTGGCGCCTCACGTCGACCTGTGGCTGGCGGAAACCCAGAGCTCAATCGTTGAAGCGCGAGCGATTCATGCCGGCCTGCCGCAGGACGGTAAACCGTTCTGGCTGTCGTTCACCTTGAAAGACGAAGACACCGACGACGTACCGCGCCTGCGCTCCGGCGAACCGGTAGCGGAAGCGGCCGAGGCGGCGGCGCAGTTGGGTGTGCAGGTGTTGTTGTTCAACTGCAGCCAGCCGGAAGTGATCGGCGCGGCGATCGATGCCGCGCGGGAGACCTTCGAGCGATTGGGCGTAGCGATTCAGATCGGTGCCTACGCCAACGCCTTCCCGCCGCAACCCAAGGAAGCCACGGCCAACGATGGCCTGGACCCGTTGCGCGACGACCTCGACCCGCCGGGTTACCTGCATTGGGCTGCTGATTGGCAGGCGCGTGGCGCTAGCCATTTGGGTGGGTGCTGTGGCATCGGGCCGGAGCATATTGCGGTGCTGGCGCAGCGCCTGACCAACTGATCCACCGCCCCTCCCACATGGGTTTTGTGTTGCGAGTGAGATCTAGATTCGGCAGTCGGCCAGCGTTTTCAGCTGGCCCGAACCACTCTGGTTCGCCTCAGACAACCAGGCCTCAAATCCCGCGCCCACTTTGGGCCATTCCGAATCGATGATTGAATACCACGCGGTATCCCGGTTCTTGCCCTTGACCACAGTATGCTGGCGGAACACGCCTTCAAAGCTGAAGCCCAGGCGCTCAGCCGCGTACTTGGAGCGGGCGTTGGCGTTGTTGCACTTCCATTCCAAGCGGCGATTGCCCTGCTCGAAGGCGTACTTGGCCAACAGGTACACCGCCTCGGTGCTTTTGGGCGAGCGTTGCATCGGAGCACCGAAGGTGACGTGGCCGATCTCGATGCGGCCTTGCTCGGGCACGATCGACATCAGGCTGAGGATGCCCTGGACCTGGCCGCTCGCGCGGTCGATCACGCTGAAGAAATACGGATCGTTATGGGCCGCGTGATTATTCAGCCAGGCATCGAATGCGCTGCGTTCAGGGAAGGGGCCGTAGGGCAAATAGTCCCATAGCTTGGGATCGGCGCCGGGGCCTTGCAGGGCGTTGAACAGATCATCGCCGTGGCGCGCCGGATCGAGTTTTTCCAGGCGGATAAAGCGCCCTTCAAGCAGTTGAACCGTGGGTGACGGGACGCCTTTCCAGTCGGCGAGGGAAGTGGACATGCTGGGCTCCTTAAAGACCTTGGCGAAATTGGATGAAACCAGGGCGTTCGGCGATGCGTTCGTAGAGTTGGATCGCGGTGGCGTTGGTCTCGTGGGTCAACCAGTGCACTTTGCAGCAGCCATCGGCCTTGGCGGTGGCGTAGACGAACTCGATCAGCTTACGGCCTACGCCGGTGCCGCGTTGGGATGGGTCCACTAAAAGATCCTGCAGGTAGCACGAGTTCTCGATGCTCCAATTGGAGCGGTGATAGATGAAGTTAACCATGCCCACCGCCTTGCCGTCCTGCCAAGCCAACGCCGAGTGGGTCGGCTCGCGGGCGTCTATCAGGCGTTGCCAGGTGCTTTGGCTGACGGCGTCCGGCAGTTCGGTGTTGTAGAACTTCAAGTAGGCCAGCCACAACGGTAGCCAGGCGGCGTGGTCCGCGGCGGTGACTTGGCGGATGTCGATCGGGGTCATTCTGCAACTCCTTGGGGAATGAAACGGGCGAGATTCTGGTCGCGCAGATCAGCGCTGCCGGCCAGGGCTTCACGTACGCCGGCCATATCGGCTGCGCTGCGGTTCTGACTGAGCTTGCGTTTGCCGACCAGGCGGTCGATAGGCAGGGCAAAGCCAACGATGGCCTTGAGCATCGCGTCGATGTAGTCGGCCGGCGCGTCGCCGACGGCCCAGGGTTGGGCGCGGCCGCGTTCGTGGTGATCAGTGAGGGCGCCGACGACCTTGAGTAATCGCTCGCCGTCGCTGAACACGTCGGCCTTGCCGTAGGCGTGCACGGCGAGGTAATTCCAGGTGGGCACCACTTTGCCGTGCTCAGCCTTGGAGGGGTAAAACGCCGGGCTGACATACGCCTCGGCGCCAGCAAAGATGACCAGTGCTTCACTGCCGTTTTGCAGGTCGCGCCACTGCGGATTGGCCTTGGCCAGATGCCCATAAAGCGTACCGTTGGGTCCTTCGTCGGGATTGAGCAGCAACGGCAGGTGGCTGGCCTGCAGGCCGTTTTCACCCACGGTCACCAACTGCGCAAGGCGCGTGTGCTGGATCAGTTGCTGGATTTGGGGCAAATCATCGAGGGCGAAGGCGCGAGGTGTGTACATGGAAATTTTCCTTGGCGAATGCCTGCATCCTAGGCAGGCTAATGGCTCGTTGTAAGAGCCATCTAGCCCTCATTTCATAGGTCCAATATGCCACCCGTCATCCCCTCGATGTCGTTCGACCCTGCTGGCATCGAGTTGGATCGCCGCCAGGGCCTGACACGCCAGCTATACGACGCCCTGCGCCAGCGCGTGCTGGATGGGCGACTGGTCAGTGGCACGCGCTTGCCTGCCACCCGTGATATGGCGGCGGCGTTGTCGATCTCGCGCAACAGCGTGGTACGCGCATACGATCAGTTGTATGCCGAGGGGTTTATTGAAAGCCGGGTGGGAGACGGCACCTACGTCTCACAGCTGCCCACCGCAAAAAAACTATCCACAAAACTATCCACAGGGTTTTCAACAGGCTTACCCACAGCCTTATCCACAAATCGTCTGGATAATGCGCACACTCAGGCCAGCGAAGTTATCCACAGTGGTGGCCTGGACAGGGTCAGACATAACCATTTGGTCCAGCCTCCTTGCGGTCCGCCACGGGCTTTTCGGGTGGGGGTACCGGCCTTCGATCTATTTCCTTTTGAGGTGTGGGCCAAGCTTAATGGGGCGTTCTGGCGCAAGCCGGACCTGGCGCAGTTGTGCTACGGCGACCCGGCCGGTGACGAGCGTCTACGTGGCTTGATCGCCGCTTACCTGCGCACTGCGCGAGGTCTGCAGTGCACGACTGAGCAAATAGTGATCACCAGTGGCGCGCAACAGGCAATCAGCCTTTGTGCACAGTTGCTGGTGGAGCCTGGGGATTGCGTGGCGGTGGAAAACCCGGGTTATCGCGCGGCAGGCCATGCCTTTGCGTTGGCAGGTGGTCGATTGAAGGGTGTGCCGGTGGATGGCGAGGGTATTGACTGCGAGGTCTTGAACCGCCTGAAGGATTGCCGGGTGACCTATGTCACGCCGTCCCATCAGTACCCGTTGGGCGTGGTGATGAGCCTGGCGCGACGCCTGCAATTGCTGGCCTGGGCCGAGCGTACTGGCGGTTGGATCGTCGAAGACGACTATGACGGTGAGTACCGTTACACCGGAGCCCCCTTGTCGCCCTTGGCGGCGCTGGACCGTAGTGGGCGCGTGCTTTATGTCGGCACATTCGGCAAGGTGGCATTCCCGGCTTTGCGCCTGGGTTACCTGGTATTGCCGCCGGGTCTGGTAGAGGCCTTTGCTCAGCGCCGCGCCGTGGACATGCGTCATTCCGAAGTCAGCACTCAGGCCGTAATGGCCGAATTCATGGCGGCGGGGCATTTCCAGCGCCATATTCGGCGTATGCGCCGTGCGGCCCTGAACCGCCGCAACGCTTTGTTGGTCGGCTGGCCCAGCGAATTGCCAGGTGTCGGGGCCTTGCCCAGCGTTGCAGCAGGCTTACACCTGACGGTGCGCGTGGACAGCCTGGCCCGTGAGCAAGCGCTGCTTGCCCAAGCCCGCGCGGTAGATGTCGAGATCAACGGCTTGAGCGGCTACTGGCTGGCAGATACCGGCCCACCACCGGACCAGCGTGCCGGACTGGTGCTGGGGTTCGCTGCCGTGCCTGAGGCGGCCATCGAACAGGCGCTGGCCCGCTTGCGTCGGGTGTGGCTGGCTTGAATACGATCCGGCACTGAGGTTACTTCACCTTGAAAAACAACCGCTGGGCCTGGTCCCGGTTTATTTCGCTGAGGTAGAACGCGGTTTTTTGCTGTTCGTTGAGGCCGTCAAGACTGTCGGCATCTACTCCCCGGGCGTGCTCTTGCGGGGTTTTCAAGCGGCCCCTGAGAAAAGCCCTGGCGGGCACCCATTCGGCCGAATAATGGAAGTGTGCATACCACAGCACAGTTTTATCACTGCGGTTACTCAGGGTGTACTCATCCAGGTAGACCTTGACAGGCCCTTTGAGCCGGCGGCGCTTGACGGTTCTCTTGATTACGATCTCGTTGTTTTGCTTAAGCCATTCCACGCTACTGATGGTGGGTGGGCGTTTCTTGATCATTTGCAGTTTCTGGCGAGCCGCCTCTTGATAGAGTGCCTGCGCCGCTTCGCTCAGTTGTTTGTTGACCAGAGCCGCAGAGCCCCCGTTGCTCTCGGTGGAGTTGCTTTGGGTCAGAGCCTGCTCAATGTTTGCAGAGGCCTGTTCCAGTTTTAACGCATGCTGGTGGTACAGCCATTCAATGCCAGTAGCGCTGCGCTCCGGTTTGATCGCCTGTTGGCCAGTGCGCTGCTTGAAGGCCCCCAACCCGTCCAGAAGCTCCTGGGCCTGGCTGATACTGGTGGCGACGTCCAGAGTAGTGGTGGTAGTGGTGGTCTCGACGGGATTGACGTGCTGCACCCACACACCTGGGGTTTTTTCGTGAAAGGTCGCCATGATCTGCTGGTTGAGAGGAGAGATGACATCCACCATGCCGGTTTCATCGCCAGCTTCTGTCAGTCGTGGTACTCCCACCAATACCCCGTTGTAGCGCGTGTGAATGATTTTTTTCTTTGCTCTTGGCGGTGTTGAAGGCGGTGTCGGGCGACTTCTGAGCGTGTCCCGATCCGCGTGCAGCAGTTCCAGGCTACCCAGGGTTTCGCGGTAGAAATCGCGGATTTTTTCGCGCAGGGTCGTGATACGTGCAGGCAGGGTTGCGTCAGGAAACTCGTCCGGAAAATCCTGCAGGCGTTCGTCGATGATCTTGAACTGTTCCACCAGGCTGCCAAGGGTTTCGATGCGTTCATCCAAGCGTGGCTGGCTACGCTCCATCGACGTTTCATGCAAGGCCTGAATCGACAGGTTGGCGGCGTCGACGATGGTGTCAATGGCACTCCAGGCTGACGAGGCTGTGGCGATGCTGCTGCCGTCCAGGCATAAGTTGCGCGCCATCGACACTTGCAAGGCCCTGAGGTCGCGGGCGGTGTAGCTTGGCAATTTACTCCGGTAATTGCGAATTTGCTCGAATCCCAGCTCACCCAGCGCTTTGAGTTGGGTAAGCCGCGATTGGCTGTAGTTCAGGCGCTGGATCATGTCCTGGCTCAATTCGGTCATGATGCGGGCATCGTCGATATGACGTTCCTCTGGATGGCTGATTTGATGTTCGATCTGGTCGAGCACGGTTTTGAGTTTAGGTGTGAAGGCGACTTGCGCCTCGGTGATACCGGTCCGAGTCAGCTCCAGTTGGGCGCTCACGTAGCGGATTGCGTGTTGCTGATAGTCCGCGCTGGGCGAGAACACATTCAATATCTTGAGCTGTTGCAGTGCCTTTTCGTAGTCGCTGCTCTGGCTCTTGAGTTTTTGCAGGTAGGTTTGGCGGCTGATCTCGGATGAAGTGGATGACGCGGTGTCCGACATTGCCAGACGGGCCTGCTGCAACTCCAATTGCGCAGTGGGTTTGTTTTGTTCAAATAGCGTCAGGCGTCTTTTGGCTTCTATCGCGTTGATCTCAGCTTTGGATTTTGACTGCTCCTGCAGCTGCTTGGAACCGGCGCCGCGCAGGCGCAGACGAGTGTCGATGAACCATTGGCCCTGAGCGTTGTGAATCAACGCAGGTCCTGTTCGACCGGGCTGCTTCGGGTCGATGATGACTACCGCTTCATCTTCACCGGCACTGACCTCAAACCAGCGCTCCCCTACGGGGACGTAATACTTCTGTGCCTGATGAAAGAGATGCTGGTATTGGTTTTTTGAGGTTTCAGCCGCGCCGAGGCCTTGCGGTTTGCTGACCTTGAAGCTGTCGAGCACGGTTGCGAGTTCGCTGGGTATGCGCTTGATTGCGCCGCTGGTGTGCAGGTGCGGTAAATGTGTGGCCGGCAGCTCCTTGGTCAGGGTCACCTCTTGTTTGATCGTGACCTGCTTTGTGCTGGTCGCTTTGGTCAGCTTTGGCGTGGTCTTGCGTGGGTAGCCGGTACGGTGGCTGCGGCTGGCGGCGTGCAACGTGATCGCCATGCCGAGGTTCAACAGGACATCGGTGAGTGCCGACCACTCGGCTTGTTTTTCGTCGTGGTCATGGGCTTGCACAAAAGTTTGCAGTTGATCGACCACCTGCCAGATCCAGGCGCCCGTGCCGATGGTGCGCCCCAGAAACGGCAGCACCCCATTGAAGATCACCCAGCCGGCGTGTTTAAAGGTCGCCCAACGGCTTTCGGCGTTGGACACCGATTGGCGGTCGGCCAGTTCTATCAGGGCCTGGGCATTGGCCTTGAACATTGTGGTGAATCGATCACCGTTGAGTACTTCGGTGCCCAGGGTCATTGGCCCGCTCATGGTCCATAGCTTGTCGGGCTCCACCAGGTAATCGGCGACCGCCCAAGGTGAAGGCAGCGAGCCGGGAAATACATAGTTGGTATAGTCGCTGCGGACCGCATCCGGCAGCCAGGCCAAGACCGACTCGCACAAGCTGCTCGATTGCGCGATCGTATAGATGAGGTTGGCCGGCGACGGGAACTGCATCAGGGCTGGCGTGAACAGCGGCCGGTACAAGAGGCATGGCCCGGCCGCCGGGTCTTCGGGGCCTATCACGTACATGTTGGCGACCGTGTCCACAGAGGTGTCCGTGCGTCGGGTGGGCACGAAGGCCAAGGGCCTGAGTACGATGGTTTGCCCGTCCACTTTGCTGTCAGTGGCCTGTTCTTGCATCACCGCGGTCACATAACGGTAGCCCTGCTCGTCAATGCTGCCTTCCTGGCGGATCTTGGCCTGCAAGGCCTGCATCGGCAGTTGGATACGCAGGTGTTGGCTATATAGCGTATTGCGGCGTGCAGATTCCCGAGTGTCATCCAGCAGCTTTTCCTTGATCAGCGCAGGGTAGGTACGGCCAATATCGGCATCGGTGGCCAGCGATTCAAAATAGGCAGGGGTCATCCACTCAGGCAGGTGGGAACCATTGCTGGTCTTGACCACTTTGTTACCGACGGGCACTGCAATCAGGTTTTGCAGGGCCAGTTCAACCAGGCTGAACGTGTTGCTCTCAACCTGGCCCGGAACGACGAAAGCGCCCCACACGACCGGGCTCTCTATTTGCAGGAAGATCTTCTCCAAGGGCAGGTTAGTGCTATCCGGGTGGTCCTTGATCACCTTTGCCTTGATGACCTTCAACGCGTACGCCTCGATAGTAGGGACGTCGTCCAGGAACGACCGACCGGCATTCTGGTTATGCAGCGCGGCGAGGTCTTTGAGGTGCCGAGCATAGAAATTCGAGTCGCTGGGTGAAGCGTTTGTCAGCCAGTCGGGCATCTGCTCGCGGTACCAGGCCAGATCCGGGCTGCTTTGCGCAGGCGGAGGGGCAGCAGCAGGTGGCGTGCCCAGTGCCATATCGACGTTGTTGGTTTTGCGCAGGTCGGAGAAGTCGATTTCAGCGATGGTATCGATCTGCAATGACACCAAGGCACAGGCTTGGTGATCAAAGAAATTGCCGTCCGGTTCAAACAGACGCCATTGGATTTGCGGGTCCGTGACAGAGCCCGACAGGTGCGCGGGCAAGGATTGGCCCAGGTGCTCCAGCGAAGGAAACTTTTCATAACCCTTGAGCAGCGAATGCGTGAGGACTGTGGTTTTGCCTTCGTGTTCGCCGATCAATACCGCGATGATCACATCATTGACGTGCTTGACCTGCCCTTCATCGTCGACTCGGTCGATATCAACCAGGCAAGCCCTGAGCTTGTAGAGGTCGTTGCCCTTTCTGTCGGCTTTGTCGGGGTGAGTGAACAGGGCGCGAGCCATGGCACACTCGGTGGCGGTCCAGTCATCGGCGGCCTCGACATCCCACACCGTGCGCAGCAGGTTCGACAGCTCGTGCCAATGTGGGCCGCTGCCGTTGGTTTGATTCCAATAGTTGATCGTTTGTTGCTGGTAGGCCCGCAGCATCGAAGGCGCAAGTTGGTTGATGGTCTTGGCGATTTCAGTCACGCGCACGGGCAGGTGTACCGCCGGCTCGATGATCGGTTGCTGCGTGAGAAAGTGCTCGCCCTGAAGGTACAGGATCGGCACCGCCAGCACTGCCTGCCTGGCAAGGATGTCACTCAGGGCCTGGTACTCGGTGGGGCCGGCGCTGACCCGGTCGTCATCCAGGTTCCAGGTGGGCGTTGCGAGCATGACGGTGTCCGGGTCGATATCCAGCGTCGGGTACTGCTCCTGTAGCGCCTCGCGCAGCAGCAGGGTTGCAGTCTCCCTGAACGAAGGACCTGTAGAGAATTGGGTGAGCAGCGCTATGCGTGCATCCGGACGCGATGTGTTCGAGGGCGTGGTCGTTGAAGCGGGGGCGTTCATGGTGAGGCTTCCCTGTCTGGCCGTTTGGTGGAACCAGCCCTGAGGTCAAGGCTAGAAATTTCCATGCTAGGGCGCGGCCACACAGAGAGGCGGTGCTTAGATAGGCCACCTTCACAAGCGCATTCGAAGGTACACGTCAAACCAAGGTGCTTCAGGTGCCGGATTTGATCCTGGTCCAGGCCCTTGTCCTGGCGCGTTCGGCTTTGCTGTCCAGGGGGATGAGGGTGTAGAGCGTGGCCATGGCGGTGTCGGTCGGGTACAGGTTGGGGTTGTGGCGAATGGTCGGGTCGACCCTCTCGGTAGCGTCCCTGTTTGGATTGGGGTACCCGACGAAGTCACTGATGGGCGCGATCACTGTGGGTTGCAGCAGGTAGTTGATGAAGGTGTAGGCGTCGTTCGGGTTTTTGGCGCCTTTGGGAATGGCGAGCATGTCGAACCAGATCGGCGCGCCTTCCTTGGGCAGGCGCATGTCCACGGTCACGCCATTCTTGGCGTCTTTGGCACGGTTGGCGGCTTGGGAAAAACTGCCGGAATAGCCCACCGCCACGCAAATATCCCCGTTGGCGATGTCGGCCATGTACTTGGAGGAGTGAAAGTAAGTGATAAACGGGCGGATCTTCATCATCAGTGCTTCGGCCTTGTCGTAGTCCTTGGGATTGCCGCTGTTGGGGTCCAGGCCAAGGTGTTGTAACGCCAGGGGCAGTATTTCCGAGGGCGAGTCCAGCAGTGCGACGCCGCATTGCTTGAGCTTGCTGAGGTTTTCCTCCTTGAAGATCAGGTCCCAGCTGTCCACGGGGGCGTTGTCGCCCAGGGCCGCCTTGACCTTGGCTGGGTTGAAGCCGATCAGGATGGTGCCGTACATGTAGGGCACGGCGTATTGATTGCCGGGGTCGTTGGCTTCGATCAGCTTCATCAGCTTGGGGTCCAGGTGCTTCCAGTTGGGCAACTGGCTTCGATCCAGGGGCTGGAACACACCGGCTTCGATCTGCTTGGCCAGGAACACATTGGACGGCACCACCACGTCATAGCCGGAGTTGCCGGTGAGCAACTTGGCTTCCAGGGCTTCGTTGGTGTCGAAGATGTCATACACCAACTTGATCGACGGGTTCTGTGCCTTGAAGTCTTCCAGCGCCTTGGGCGTGATGTAGTCGAACCAGTTGTAGACCTTCAGGGTTTTTTCTTCGGCCTGGGCTGCGCCACTGACAACCACGGCACACAGGGCGAGCGACTTGAGTATGTTCATTGGGCTGCTTCCTCGAAACCTTCCAGCACGTTGACGGCGTTGATGCCGATTTCCTCCACCGCGTAGCCGCCTTCCATCACGAACAGCGTGGGCTTGCCCAGGCGGGCAATGCGCGCGCCCATGGCCAGGTAGTCCGGGCTGTCGAGCTTGAACTGCGAGATAGGGTCGTCCTTGAAGGTGTCCACGCCCAGGGACACCACGATGATGTCGGCGGCGTAGCGCTCGATCTCTGTGCAGGCTTGTTCAAGCGCTGCGCTCCAAGCCTCCCAGCCTGAACCTGCGGGTAGCGGGTAATTGAAGTTGAAACCTTCTCCGATGCCTTCTCCCTGCTCATCTGCATACCCGAGGAAGAACGGAAACTCTGCCTCCGGATGGCCGTGGATCGAGGTGAACAGCACGTCGCTGCGTGCATAAAAAATCGACTGTGTGCCGTTGCCGTGGTGGTAATCCACGTCGAGGATCGCGACCTTTTTGCAGCCCTGATCAAGGAACGCCTGGGCCGCGATGGCTGCGTTGTTGAGGTAGCAATAACCGCCCATCAAATCGCTGGCGGCGTGATGCCCAGGCGGGCGGCACAGCGCGAAGGTACTGTGGGCGCCTTGCGCGATGGCGGCCTGGGCTGTGAGGGCGACTTGCGCGGCGCTGTAGGCTGCTTGCCAGGTGCCGGCGGTAATCGGCGCGCCACCGTCGAAACTGTAATAGCCCAACTGGCCGTGCAGGCTGGTGGGAATCACGCGGCGCAACGTGCGGGCGGGCCAGGTGTAGGGCAGCAGGTCGCCGTCCTGGCCGTATTCGGTCCAGCGTTGCCAGGCGCCTTTGAAGAAATCCAGATAGTCGCGGCTATGGACGCGTTGCAGCGGCGCCAGGCCAAAATCCTGCGGGGCCTGCACGGGGCCCAGTTCCCGCGTCTTGACCCGTTGCAGCACGTGGTCGGCACGCGAGGGCATTTCAAAGCAGGGCATCAGTTGCCCGTCCATCAGTTCACAACGGCCGTGGTGCAGGTGGTGATCGTCCGAGTAGATCGTCAGCATTTGTTGTTCTCCGCAAGCTGTATCGGTGTATGCAGTCTTGCGGTGGGCGCGGTTTATGAGAACGTCAGGAGCGGCCAAAAGGGGATCAATATGGCCAAAGTGTGTGTCCGCAATTCGCCCCTCATTGGCGCGTCATGCACGAAATTGGCTTGGCGTTACGCCGCTCCAGCGCACGAAGGCATGTCTGAAACTCGCCGTTTCGCTGAACCCCAGCGTCTCGGCAATTCGGTGGATCGGCCACAGGTTGTCAGCCAACAACTGTTTGGCGCGTTCAAAGCGCAACTCATCGAGCAGTTCCTGATAGCTGCAGCCCAGGTCATGCAGGTGCCGGCGCAGGGTGCGCGCCGAACAGTTCATCTGCTGCGCCAGGCCATCGAGCCCAGGGGCGGCGTGCAGTTGTGCGGCCAGCAACTGGCGGATTCGCCCCAGCCAGGCCTCGCGCCCGGTGAATTCGGTGTTTTGTTTGCGGCAACGTTCGACCATGGCCTGGTGGGTGACCGTGTCGGCCAGGGGCAACGGTTGGGCAAGCCAGCGTTTATCAAAGGCGAACGCGTTGGCAATAGCCTGAAACTGTAGCGGGCAGTCGAAGCTCTCGGCGTAGCGCGCCTGATAATCCGGCGCGTCGTGCTCAAAACGAGCGCCCAGCAAGGGCAGGGGATGGCCGAGCAGGTCGTCACAGATGACCTTCAGTGATCCCAGACACAACTCGACATTGAAGGCGGTCAGGGCCGGGTTTTCGCGGTAGTCGCCGGCCGTGAACCAGATACGTTCGCCGTCTTCCTCCAGGCTCAGTTCGAAGAGTGTTCCCAACAGCGCCGGATACCGCAGGGCCAGGTGCAAAGCGTCACCGAAAGTGGCACTGGTGAGCAGGGCATAGCCCAGTATGCCGTAGGAAGAAACATGCATACGCCGGCCAACGATCAGGCCGATATCGCGCTGACGGGCCACGGCATTGGCGCACACTTGCATCTCCTGGTGCGTGGCGATGCGCGTGTCGGCGCGGCTCAAGTCCGCCGCGCAGATGCCGCTGCCGGCCAGCAACGCTTCGTGGGGCAAGCCTTCGGCCTCGAAGGTACTGAGTACCAAGGACACGGCATTGAGGGTGGTGAGGTGGGAGTGCAGCATGGGAACTTCCAGCCAGGAGAGGCTGGAAGTAGAGCAAGTTACATGCCGGTCAGCTCAGTTCGCCGCACAGGTCCAATTCCACCAGGCGACGGATTTCGCTGGTCTCCAGCCCGGCACCGAGCAGGGCGTTGAGCTTGCCGAACGCTGCCTCGCGGGTCATGCCGCCACCGGACAGTACGCCCACATCGCGCAGGCGGCTGCCGGCCTCGTAGACGTCCAGTTCTACACCGCCTTCATGGCATTGGGTGATAGCAACCACCACCACATCCTGGTCCTGCGCACGTTGAAGGCTGGCCAGGAAGGCTGGGTTGTCACTTGGCCCGGTGCCGCTTCCGAAGCACTCCAGTACCAACGCCTGAATGCCGCTGCCAATTACAGCGTCCAGTTGCGCGGCATCAATACCCGGCACCAACGGCAGTACGGCGACATTCGCCAAGGCTTTGGGCTGACGGTAATCCAGCGCGGCCGGCAGGGACTCGGTGCGGGCAATGCCACCCTGGCGTTGCAAGGTCGCAAACGGATTGCGCCCGAAACTGCGAATTTTCGCGCAACGGGTCGGCGCCATCAGCGCGCCGTGGAAGTACAGGTGTACACCCGCTGCCAGGCCTTCGCCCAATGCCGCCAAAGCACCGCTGACATTTTCCCAGGCATCACTGTCCGGCACGCCGGCCGGCAACATCGAGCCGGTGAACACCACCGGTGCGGGCAAGCCCAGCAATTGGAAACTCATGGCCGCCGCGCTGTACGCCAGGGTGTCAGTGCCGTGCAGGATCAGCACCGCGTCGCAGCCGTCGTCCACGGCTTCAACCACGGCGGTACGCAGGCGCTGCCAGTAGGCGGGGGTCATGTTGGCGCTGTCGATCAGTGGCGACATTTCCCGGAACCGCCACGTGGGCACTGGCGCGTCGGCAAGCTGTTCGCGCATACGCGCCTCAAAACCTGAAGCGGGTGCCAGGCCATTGGCGCTGGCCTGCATACCGATGGTGCCGCCGGTGTAGAGCACCATCACGTTGTTAGCTGGTTGCATGAGAAATCTCCTGAACGAAAAACGCCGCCGGGCCCAGAGCATGCCCAAGGCCGGGCGGCGTGTCATCTAGCGGTGATCAACGTTGCGCTTGAGCGCTCAGTTCAGCCGAGGGTGCTGCTTCAGGCTTCACCGGATTGGCCGGCCAGGCCTTGCGGTCCAGGTCCAGGTCAGGGAACTGGCTGGAGTCGAACACCGGGGTCTTGATGCCCGCTGCACGCTGGTTGTCGTAGTCGTTGAGGATGCGCATGGCGATCTTGAACAGGAATGCCAGGGCGAACAGGTTGACGAACGCGAGCATGGTCATGGTGATGTCGGCGAAGGCGAACACGGTGCTCAGGTTCTCGATCGAACCCCAGAAAATCAGCACCAGCACCAGTGCGCGATAGCCCATCAGCACCTTGCGGTTATTGCCGACCAGAAAGCGCAGGTTGCTCTCGCCCAAGTAGTAGTTGTACATGATCGAGGTGAACACGAACAACGCCAGGGCCACCGAGATGAACATGCGGCCCCAGTCACCGACCACCGCCGCCAGGGAGTTCTGGGTCAGGGCAATGCCGTCGCCTTCAAAGCCTGGGGTGTAGAAACCCGACAGCAGGATCAGCAACGCAGTACAGGTGCAGATCACGAAGGTGTCGAGGAACACGCTGAACGCTTGCACCACGCCCTGGGCGATCGGATGCTCTACCGAAGCCACCGCGGCTACGTTAGGCGCACTGCCCAGACCTGCTTCGTTGGCGAACACGCCGCGCTTTACACCCATGATGATCGCGCTGCCCACCAGGCCACCGAAGGCTTGGTCGAGGCCGAACGCGCTCTTGACGATGGTCGCGAGCATGGCCGGCACGTGGTCGAATTGCAGCACGATCACGTACAGGGTCACGGCGATGTACACCAGGGTCTTGACCGGTACCAGCAGGTCGGCAATCGACGCAATACGCTTGATCCCGCCGATGAACACCAGGCCCAACAACACCGCCAGCGCGAGGCCGGTGTAAGTGGTGTCGAGGCCAAAGGCGTTATTGAGCGAGTGGGTCACGGCGTGGGCTTGCAGGCCGTTGAAGGCAAAACCGAAGGTCACCAGCAGCAGGAACGCCATGACCATCCCCAGCCAACGCTTCTGCAGGCCGTGCTGGATGTAATAGGCCGGGCCACCACGGTAGGTGCCTTCAGCGTCGGTGCGCTTGTACAACTGGCCGAGGGAGCACTCGATAAAGCTCGAAGACATGCCCACCAGCGCGGTGACCCACATCCAGAACACCGCCCCCGGACCACCCAGGGTCACAGCAATACCGACACCCGCGATGTTACCGGCACCCACGCGGCCGGCCAGGCTGAGCATCAGCGCCTGGAACGAGCTGAGTTGACCGGCGCTGCTCTTGAGGCTGTCTTTAAACACCGAGAACATGTGGAAAAAGTGACGCAATTGAACGAAACGCGAGCGGATCGTGAAATAACCGCCGAGCCCGACTATGAGCACGATCAGTACTTTCCCTGAGAGGAAGTCGTTGATGACTTCGAGCATGGAGTGTTCCTCGCTGATTTTTCTGATGGCAAACGCAGGACGGTCCGACGCATCGCTCAGCACCAGGCAGTGCACGACGCTTCGATCCCCATCCTTTTGCGGGTGTTGTTATTCATGCGGTTTCGCGTGGTACCCGGGCCTCGTTACCGATGGCCGCAGACGCGAGAGGGGCGGCACTATACCTAGGCGAGACTGATCCGTCTGCACGGGCTGATTAAAGGTTTCAGCCACGCGGTGGCAAGCAAGGTGGGTTTGCAGGGCGATATTGGAGTTTTTATGGGCTTCATTTCACAACCTTGAGGCAAAAAAAAGGGCCTGAAGAACGAGCCTTCAGGCCCTCAAAAGGTGAGAGGTGTCTAGTCCCTCAGCCTGGTGAGCGGTGCAACAAACGCTTAGGCCTTCAGCGGGACCAAGCGTGGAGCGATCATGTTTTCCGGGCGCAGGATGTCGTTGAGCATGGCGTCGTCGAGCAAGCCTTCTTCACGCACCAGTTCCAGCACGCCGCGGCCGCTTTCAAGAGCGATACGCGCGATGCGGGTGGCGTTTTCATAGCCGATGTAGGGGTTCAGCGCGGTGACCAGGCCGATGGAGTGCTCCACCAGTTCGCGGCAGCGTGCTTCGTTGGCGGTGATGCCGACGATGCAATGCTCGCGCAGCATGTCCATGGCGCGTTGCAGCAGGCGGATCGAGTCGAAGATCTTGAAGGCGATCAGCGGCTCCATCACGTTCAGTTGCAATTGGCCGCCTTCGGCCGCCATGGTCAGGGCCAGGTCGTTGCCGATGACCTGGAATGCCACCTGGTTAACGGCTTCCGGAATCACCGGGTTGACCTTGCCGGGCATGATCGAGCTGCCTGGCTGGCGCGCCGGCAGGTTGATCTCATTGATGCCGGTGCGTGGGCCGCTGGACAGCAGGCGCAAGTCGTTGCAGATCTTCGACAGCTTCACCGCGGTACGCTTGAGCATGCCGGAGAACAGCACGAAGGCGCCCATGTCGGAGGTGGCTTCGATCAGGTCGGCCGCCGGTACCAGCGGCTGACCGCTGATGGTGGCCAGGCGTTGTACGGCCAGGGCCTGGTAGCGTGGGTCGGCGTTGATGCCGGTGCCGATGGCGGTGCCGCCCAGGTTCACTTCGGTGAGCAGCTCCGGCGCCAGGGTCTTCAAGCGCGCCAGGTCTTCACCCAGGGTGGTGGCGAAGGCGCGGAATTCCTGACCGAGGGTCATCGGCACGGCGTCTTGCAATTGGGTACGGCCCATTTTCAGCACATGGCTGAACTCGGCGCCTTTGGCGGCGAACGCCTGGATCAGGCTGTCGAGGCTGGCCAGCAGCGCGTCATGGCCCAGCAGCAGACCCAAGCGGATCGCGGTCGGGTAGGCGTCGTTGGTCGACTGCGCCATGTTCACGTCGTTGTTGGGGTGCAGGTACTGGTATTCGCCTTTCTGATGGCCCATGGCCTCCAGCGCGATGTTGGCGATGACTTCGTTGGCATTCATGTTGGTTGAAGTGCCAGCGCCGCCTTGAATCATGTCCACCACGAACTCTTCGTGGAAATCGCCGCGGATCAGGCGGGCACAGGCTTCGCTGATGGCAGCGTGCTTGGCTTCGCTGAGCTGGCCCAACTCGCGGTTGGCGTCAGCCGCTGCTTGCTTGACCATTGCCAGGCCGACCACCAATTTCGGGTAATGCGAAATCGGAACGCCCGAGAGGCGGAAGTTGTTCACCGCTCGCAGGGTCTGGATGCCGTAATACGCTTGAGCAGGTACTTCGAGTACGCCAAGCAGGTCTTTTTCTGTACGGAAAGATGCAGCAGAGGACATGACGGAAATCATCTCGATATGGACCCGGAACTGGCCGGAACGCTGCGAATGCTAGGCTTGTAGAAGTTTTTGGGCCAATGCTGTTAAACACTGGGCTATGCACAAACGGCATAATGTGGATGTGACCCAGCCATGATGGCGGGCGTGTGTGCCAAAATGGTGCATTCGGCGTGGGAGGCAATGATGAACCTTGAAAGCAAATGGCTGGAAGACTTCAGCGCCCTGGCGGCGACGCGCAGCTTTTCCCAGGCTGCGGAGCGGCGTTTTGTGACGCAGCCGGCGTTCAGTCGCCGTATTCGCAGCCTTGAAGCCGCGTTGGGCCTGACGCTGGTCAACCGCTCGCGCACGCCCGTGGAGCTGACAGCGGCGGGGCAGTTGTTCCTGGTGACGGCGCGCACCGTGGTCGAACAGCTCGGCGAAGTACTGCGGCATTTGCATCATCTGGAAGGCGGGCAGGGTGAAGTCATGCAGGTGGCGGCCGCACACTCGCTGGCACTGGGGTTCTTTCCACGTTGGATCGCACAGCTGCGCAACGAGGGGCTGAACATCGCCACGCGATTGGTTGCCACTAACGTCGGCGACGCTGTGCACGCCCTGCGCGAAGGCGGTTGCGACCTGATGCTGGCGTTTTACGACCCGGATGCCGCCATGCAGATGGACGCCGAGATATTCCCATCGCTGCACCTGGGCAACACCGAAATGCTCCCGGTGTGCGCCGCCGATGCCGATGGCAAGCCGCTGTTCGACCTGGAAAGCGAGGGCAGTGTGCCGTTGCTGGCCTACAGTGCCGGGGCGTTCCTCGGCCGCTCGGTGAATTTACTGCTGCGCCAGCGGGCCCTGCGGTTCACCACCATTTACGAAACCGCCATGGCTGACAGCCTCAAGAGCATGGCTCTTGAAGGCTTGGGCATCGCCTGGGTGCCTCAACTGAGCGTGCGTGCCGAACTGGCTCGCGGCGAACTGGTGGTGTGCGGCGGGCCGCAATGGCACGTGCCCCTGGAGATTCGCTTGTATCGCTGTGCGTTGGTGCGCAAGGCGAATGTGCGGTTGCTGTGGCGCAAACTGGAAGGAGGCGCGGCGCAAAGTACCTGAGCCTGACACAGATCCAATGTGGGAGGGGGCTTGCTCCCGATAGCGGTGTGTCAGGCGCTGATTAGGCCACTGAAACACCGCTATCGGGAGCAAGCCCCCTCCCACAGGGTTTTGCGGTGCAGGGGACTGACTCAAGAGTCAATAAAACCGCCGGTTTGAGCGGCTAGACAGATGGTCATTCCAGGGGCTGTTTATCTGGATTATTACGGTATACTGCGCGGCCTTCGGCCGGTTCAACCGGCCGCGTTTCGAGGTCAGAACTCGCCGAGCGAAGATCAGGCAAGGCAAAAACAAGCGAGGAAGCGGAGTTGGCTTTAGCCAATGAGCATTCCGAGTTTGTTTTTAACGCAGCCTGATTGAGCGCAGGCAGTTCTGGCCCGAAACTAATTCGTACAACAAGCCACGCCGGTCTCCTGCGTGGCTTGTTGTTTTTTGACGCGCCTGCGGGCGCCCAGAGAGAAGAGGCACGACGATGAGTGCATTGGTTGGCGTGATCATGGGCTCCAAGTCCGATTGGTCCACCCTTAGCCACACCGCCGATATGCTGGAAAAACTCGGCATTCCGTATGAAGTGAAGGTGGTCTCTGCCCACCGCACCCCGGATTTGCTGTTCCAGTATGCCGATGAAGCAGAATCCCGTGGCATCGAGGTGATCATCGCCGGTGCCGGCGGCGCGGCGCACTTGCCAGGTATGTGTGCGGCCAAGACGCACCTGCCGGTGCTTGGCGTGCCGGTGCAGTCGTCGATGCTCTCGGGCGTGGATTCGCTGTTGTCCATCGTGCAGATGCCGGCCGGTATCCCGGTAGCGACCCTGGCGATCGGCAAGGCCGGCGCGATCAACGCTGCATTGCTGTCGGCCAGTATCCTGGGCGCCAAGCACCCGCAGTTCCACGCGGTGCTGAAAAAATTCCGTGCTGAGCAGACAGACAGTGTGCTGGACAATCCAGACCCACGCATCGCCTGAGGTTGTTGACGATGAAAATCGGTGTAATCGGTGGTGGCCAACTCGGTCGCATGCTGGCCCTGGCGGGCACTCCGCTGGGGATGAACTTCGCTTTCCTGGACCCGGCGCCAGATGCCTGCGCCGCCGCCCTGGGTGAACACCTGCGCGCTGACTACAGCGACCCGGATCACCTGCGCCAACTGGCCGACGAAGTCGACCTGGTGACGTTCGAGTTTGAAAGCGTCCCGGCCGAAACCGTGGCCTTCCTGTCGCAGTTCGTACCGGTGTACCCGAGCGCTGAAGCCTTGCGCATCGCCCGGGACCGCTGGTTCGAGAAGAGTATGTTCAAGGACTTGGGCATCCCCACCCCGGCCTTCGCCGACATCCAGTCCCAGGCAGACCTGGACGCCGCTGTCGCCAGCATCGGCCTGCCTGCGGTGTTGAAAACCCGCACCCTGGGTTACGACGGCAAGGGCCAGAAAGTGCTGCGTACCGCCGCCGATGTGGTTGGCACCTTCGCTGAGCTGGGCAGCGTCGGCTGCCTGCTGGAAGGCTTTGTGCCATTCACCGGTGAAGTATCGCTGATCGCCGTGCGTGCCCGTGATGGTGAGACGCGCTTTTACCCGCTGGTGCACAACACCCACGACAGCGGCATCCTCAAGCTGTCCGTGGCCAGCACCGACCACCCACTGCAGGCCCTGGCCGAAGATTATTCCAGCCGCGTGCTCAAGCAACTGGATTACGTCGGCGTGATGGCGTTCGAGTTCTTTGAAGTCGACGGCGGCCTCAAGGCCAACGAAATCGCCCCGCGTGTTCACAACTCCGGGCACTGGACCACCGAAGGCGCCGAGTGCAGCCAGTTCGAAAACCACCTGCGGGCGGTGGCGGGCTTGCCGTTGGGCTCCACGGCCAAGGTCGGCGAGAGCGCCATGCTCAACTTCATCGGCGTAGTCCCGCCGGTTGAGCGGGTGATTGCCATCGATGACTGCCACCTGCATCACTACGGCAAGGCGTTCAAGGCCGGACGCAAAGTCGGGCACGCAAACCTGCGCTGCAAGGATCGCGCAACGCTGCAGGCGCAGATCCTCAAGGTCGAAGCGCTGATCGCCGAGTAATAAGCCGGGAGTCGGCGGGAACCATTGGTCACCGTCGTCTCTCTGATTGCAGGATGATAAAGCCTGACTAGGCTTTGTCATGACTCACATTCAATCAGAGGGAAATGCCATGGGTATCATTGGAACCATCTTTATCGGCTTGATCGTTGGCCTGCTGGCGCGTTTCCTCAAGCCGGGTGACGACAGCATGGGCTGGATCATGACCATTCTGCTGGGTATCGCCGGCTCCCTGGCCGCGACCTATGGCGGCCAGGCACTGGGGATCTACCAGGCAGGCCAGGGCGCGGGCTTCATCGGCGCGCTGGTAGGTGCCATCGTGTTGCTGGTGATCTACGGCCTGATCAAAAAGAAGTAATCAGCCGACAAAGTCCTCTGCGCTGCGCAGGCGCAGAGGGCTAGAATGCTCGGCACTTGTATTTGCCGAGCCTCTCCATGCGCCGTCTATTCTTGACTCTCCTCCTGCTGGGCTCTGGCCTGGCGCACGCTGGCGAACTGCCGGAAACCGACTGGCTCGACCTGATGCCGCTTTCGGACCAGAAAGCCCTCGAAGCCATGCCAGAGATCGACCATAACTCCCCCGAAGCCCAAGGCACGTTCACTGAAAAAGGTGGCTTGAAGCAGAGCAAAGGCTTGCCCGCAGTGATGTATTCCACCAAGACCGTGGCGGCCATGAACGGCAAGAATATCCGCATTGGTGGGTATCCGGTGCCGTTGGAAACCGATGCCAAAGGCCGCAGCACGCTGTTCTTCCTGGTGCCGTATCCGGGCGCCTGCATCCATGTGCCGCCACCGCCGCCTAACCAACTGGTGCTGGTGCGGTATCCCAAGGGGTTGAAGCTGGATGATATCTACACGCCGCTGTGGGTCACGGGCATGTTGAAGGTGGAGAAGGTCAACAATGACTTGGCCGATGCAGCGTATGCGCTGGAGGCGGGGAAGGTGCGGGTGGTGAAGGAGTCCGATCTCTAACTGGCGCTACCAATCCCTGTGGGAGCTGGCTTGATCTGCGATGCAGGCGACTCGGTGTGTCAGTTGCACTGAGGCGATGCTATCGCAGGCAAGCCAGCTCCCACATTCTGACTGGGTTTACAAAGTGATATTGGTGATACGAACGCCCAAGGTGTGGCTTTTACCGGGGGCCAGGCTTACCACATCATCCAGCACATTCGCCGTCTCGATGCACAACATGCCCTGCCAGCCATCGTCAGCCATGTCATCAAGTGCCTTGGCCCGTTCGGTCCAGGGGTTCCAGATCACGGTGGACTTCGAGCCTTCGCTGGTGAGTTGGACGCGGCGCTGCCAGTCTTTATCGACAATGCTCAACTGCGCCGGTGTATCCAGGTATATGCGATCGGTTTCGCCAGTGAAGTGCAGCAGCCCGGATTGCTGTTTCTCGGTCCACCCATCAGCAGTATCGATATAGGCCAAGCCATCCACCCCCTCGACCTGCACGTTGCGCACGTCGCTCACAGCAAAGTAGGTGTGCAGTGCCTGGCTGAAGGTCACGGTGTCGGTGCCACGGTTGTGGCTGGTGAGGCGGATATGCAGTTGCTCGTCCAGCAGCAGGCTCAGCGTCAAGTCAACCTGATGGGGCCAGCCGGGAAAGCCGTTCGCAGGAGTCGGCAGCACCAGCTCGATACGCAGGGCTTCACCTTCGATTGCCGTCCCGGCCAACTCCCAGAGCGCGGTGCGCACAAAGCCGTGGGCGCCGGCAGGCTGATCGCTTTGGCGCATGGCTTTTACGCTCTGCGGGTTACGGTCGAAAACACCAAACCACGGCCAGCACACCGGCACGCCGGTACGGATGCCTTTGCCCCGCTTGAACACCGCCGCGGGGTTCGGCCATATCAGTGGCTGTTCGCCCTCGCGCTGGTAACTGAAGATATGCGCACCCTGTTGGGCCACCATCAGCTCGGCGCCGTTGTGGCGGATGCGCCAGCAGTCCAGCTCGTCGATTTTCATCGTCTCAACGTGGGGCGTAGGCATAACAAAGCTCTCTCAAGTGGCAGGCAATGGGGCAATTGACCGTTAAAACCCGGCGAGGTTTAACGCGCCCGTGACGGTACCGAACGGGTGCGACCGCTGCCGTCGATGGCGACGAACACAAATACCGCTTCGGTGACCTTGCGCCATTCGCTGGACAGCGGGTCATCGCTCCACACTTCGACCATCATCTGGATCGAGCTGCGGCCAATTTCCAGAGCCTGGGTATAGAAGGAAAGCTGTGCACCCACGGCTACCGGTACCAGGAAGGCCATGCGATCAATGGCGACGGTGGCTACGCGCCCGCCGGCGACCTTGCTGGCCATTGCCGTGCCTGCCAGGTCCATCTGCGCGACCAGCCAGCCGCCGAAGATATCGCCAAAACCATTGGTTTCACGCGGCAGTGCAGTGATTTGCAGGGCGAGATCGCCTTGCGGGATAGGATCTTCTTGTTCGAGTTCGATCATGCCGAGGGTGCCTCTGACCCGTGACGCTTCATGGGTATTTGAAGTGGATAGCCGTCTTCTGGAAAAACGTTTCAGCACCAACATACACCGCTCGATGCGTTTCTCGTAAGGCGAACTAAAGGGAAACTCTGCCAAATCGGCTGGATGGTACCCAACAACGTTTTGGCACAGCAGCCCCTCAAGACAGCGGGTCTGGCGCTTGCACTGGCGAGTATATCGAGACCCTGGCGCCACGACGACCTCCGGACGCTCATTTGGTCGGTAAATAGACGCTGTATCGGGGCTTTTGCGCGCAACTGTGTTCCTGGCGCTGTGCTTTTTCAGGCGATTTGCTATCTTGCCAAACCCGCCGCAAGTCACGGGCGTGCAGTCCTTTACGATGATTACTATAAGAGAAGCCTTGCCATGTCCTCCGTGCCCGCAAGCAGTGCGCAGCCCTCGCGCCCGCTGACCCGCAACGACTACAAAACCCTGTCGCTGTCTGCCTTGGGCGGGGCGCTGGAGTTCTACGACTTCATCATCTTTGTGTTTTTCGCCACCGTGGTCGGAAAACTGTTCTTCCCCGTCGACATGCCCGAATGGCTGCGCATGATGCAGACCTTCGGCATCTTCGCCGCCGGCTACCTGGCCCGCCCACTGGGCGGCATCATCATGGCGCACTTCGGCGACCTGCTGGGGCGCAAGAAGATGTTCACCCTGAGCATCTTCATGATGGCCGTACCCACCCTGATCATGGGCCTGCTGCCCACCTACGCGCAGATCGGCCTGTGGGCGCCGCTCTTGCTGCTGCTGATGCGCGTCATCCAGGGTGCGGCGATTGGCGGCGAGGTACCGGGCGCCTGGGTGTTCGTCTCCGAGCACGTTCCGCCGCGCCACATCGGCTACGCCTGCGGCACCCTGACCAGCGGCCTCACCGCCGGTATTCTGCTCGGCTCGCTGGTAGCTACTGCGATCAATACGGCCTATACCCCGGAGCAGGTCTCCGATTACGCCTGGCGGATCCCATTCCTGCTTGGCGGTGTATTCGGTCTGTTGTCGGTGTATCTGCGCCGCTGGCTGCATGAAACGCCGATCTTCGCTGAGATGCAGCAACGCAAGACCCTTGCTGCCGAGCTGCCGTTGCGTGCAGTGCTGCGTGACCACCGTGGCGCCATTGTGTTGTCGATGTTGCTCACCTGGCTGCTGTCCGCCGGCGTCGTGGTGGTTATCCTGATGACGCCGACCGTGCTGCAAACCGTCTACCACTTCAGCCCCACGGTGGCACTGCAAGCCAACAGCCTGGCCATCGTGACCCTGAGCCTGGGTTGCATCGCCTCGGGTGCCCTGGCCGACCGTTTTGGCGCCGGTCGCGTGCTGGTCACCGGTTGCGCACTGCTGCTGGCGACCTCCTGGACGCTGTATCACAGCCTGATGGCCCACCCGGACTGGCTGTTTCCGTTGTACGCATTGACCGGTTTGTTCGTGGGCACCATCGGTGTAGTGCCCTACGTGATGGTCAAGGCGTTCCCGCCAGTGGTGCGCTTCAGCGGCCTGTCGTTCTCCTACAACGTCGCCTATGCCGTATTCGGTGGACTGACGCCATTGGCGGTGTCGCTGCTGATGAAGGAGAGCCCGATGGGCCCGGCTTACTATGTGGCCGTCCTGTGTGTGATGGGGATGTTGGTGGGTGGGTATCTGTGGAAACGCGGTCGCTAACGCCAGCCTGATCTACTGTGGTGAGGGAGCAAGCTCCCTCGCCACAATGAGAGTGCCTGTTCCGTTTTTTACTTCGCATACCTTTGCTTCCCGATAGTGGCCTTTCATCTAATTGTCACATTGCAGACATAGAGTGTTCACACGGCCTCTCGATACTTGGCCCCGATCCAATTATCCCTATCTGCTAGGAGCAAGGCATGAAACTGAAACGTTTGATGGCGGCAATGACTTTTGTCGCTGCTGGCGTTGCGACCGCCAACGCGGTGGCCGCTGGTGTTGATCCGGCAATCCCGGCGTACGTCAAGACCACTGGTGTGTCGGGTAACTTGTCCAGCGTCGGCTCCGACACCCTGGCTAACCTGATGACTTTGTGGGCTGAGGGTTACAAAAAGGAATACCCGAACGTCAACATCCAGATTCAAGCTGCCGGTTCCGCCACCGCGCCACCTGCGCTGACTGAAGGCACCTCTAACCTGGGCCCGATGAGCCGCAAGATGAAGGACACCGAACTGGCGGCCTTCGAGCAGAAGTACGGCTACAAGCCAACCGCTATCCCGGTTGCCGTGGACGCCTTGGCGGTGTTCGTGCACAAGGACAACCCGATCCAGCACCTGACCATGGAGCAAGTCGACGCGATCTTCTCCTCGACTCGCCTGTGCGGCGCCAAAGCTGACGTTAAAACCTGGGGCGACCTGGGTGTGACCGGCGACCTGGCCAACAAGCCAGTGCAATTGTTCGGTCGCAACTCGGTATCCGGCACCTACGGCTACTTCAAGGAAGAAGCCCTGTGCAAAGGCGACTACAAGCCAAACGTGAACGAACAACCTGGCTCGGCTTCGGTCGTGCAGTCGATCAGCTCCTCGCTGAACGGCATCGGTTACTCGGGCATCGGCTACAAGACCGCCAGCGTGAAGACCGTGGCCCTGGCCAAGAAAGGCAGCACTGACTTCATCGAAGACAGCGAAGAAAACGCCCTGAACGGCAAATACCCGCTGTCGCGCTTCCTCTACGTGTATGTCAACAAAGCCCCGAACAAGCCTCTGGCCCCGCTGGAAGCCGAGTTCGTGAAACTGGTGCTGTCCAAGCAGGGCCAGGAAGTTGTCGTCAAGGACGGCTACATCCCACTGCCTGCCAAAGTGGCCGCCAAGGCCTTGGCTGAGCTGGGTCTGAAAGAAGGCAACTAAGCCTGCGATACCTGATGTAGACGCATGCTTTTCTGTGGGAGCGGGCTTGCCCGCGATGCTGGCGACGCGGTTTAGCGTTGAAATCGTGTTGATGCCATCGCGGGCAAGCCCGCTCCCACATAAGCAGTCTGCATCCCTAATTTTTAATCCGCTGCCAGCCCTGCTTCGCGGCGGATTTTTTGCGTCACTGCACTGTCATCTTTCTGTCATACAGGATCGCTAGGGTGTGCGCATGAATGATCTGGCCAATTCCACCATGACGACAACTTCTCCCCCCAAGCGCATTGATTTCAATACGCCTGAGCTGCAACGCAAGCGCCGCATTCGCGCGCTCAAGGATCGCCTGACCCGCTGGTATGTGCTGGTCGGTGGCCTCGCCGTCCTTGGCGCCATCACCTTGATCTTCTTCTTCCTCGCCTACGTCGTTGCACCTCTGTTCCAGGGCGCCTCGTTGACCAAGGAAGACGCGCTGACCCCCGCCTGGATGCAGGACGCCGGCAAGCCGTTGATGATCTCCCTTGAAGAACAGAACCAGGTCGCCATGCGGGTTTCCGACAAGGGCCAGGCGCTGTTCTTTGAAGTGGACTCCGGCGCTGAGCTCAAGCGTGTCGACTTGCCGCTTCCGGCCGGTGCCAGCGTTGTTTCTATTGGTGAAGACCAGCCGGGCAGCCCGCTGGTTATCCTTGGTTTGTCCAATGGCCAGTCCCTGGTGTTCCGCCACACCTATAAAGTGTCGTACCCGGACGGCAAGAAGACCATCACCCCAGCGATTGAATACCCTTACGGCGAAACGCCGATCGTGTTGGATGAGGCCGGTCGCCCACTGGAGCATGTCGCCCTCAACGCCACTGACTCCACCTTGGTGGTGGCCGGTTCGGCGGGTTCGTACCTGAACGTGCTGTCGTTGAGCCGCGAAGAAAACATGATGACCGGTGAAGTCACCAGCGAGCAGAAGCGCATCGAGCTGCCGCAGATGACCGAACCGGTGAAAGCCATCTTTGTCGACCCACGCCAGCAATGGCTTTATGTGATCAACGGTCGCGCCCTGGCCGATGTGTTCAGCCTGCGCGACAACAGCCTCAACGGTCGCTACAAACTCCTGGAAGACGGCGCAGCCGAAGTCACCGCCAGCACTCAGCTGGTGGGCGGTATCTCGCTGATCGTCGGCAACTCCAAGGGCGGCCTGGCCCAGTGGTTCATGGCCCGCGACCCGGATGGCGAGCAACGCCTGAAACAGATCCGCACCTTCCAGATGGGCACTGCGCCCATTGTCGAAATCAGTGCTGAAGAGCGCCGCAAAGGCTTCACCGCGCTCGATGCCGCTGGCCAGTTCGGCGTTTTCCACAGCACCGCTCACCGCACCCTGCTGGTCGACCCGGTGGTCGACGGCCAGGGCCTGTTCGGTATGTCGCCACGGGCCAACCGCGTAATCGTCGAGGCCGGCGGCAAGCTGCAACCGCTGTTGCTCGACAACCCGCACCCGGAAGTCTCGTGGAGCGCGTTGTGGAGCAAGGTCTGGTACGAGAACTACGACGAGCCTAAATACGTCTGGCAGTCCACCGCCGCCAACACCGACTTCGAACCCAAGATGAGCCTGGCCCCGCTGACCTTCGGCACGTTGAAGGCTGCGTTCTACGCCATGCTGCTGGCCGCGCCGCTGGCGGTTGCCGCCGCGATCTACACCGCTTACTTCATGGCCCCGAGCCTGCGCCGCAAGGTCAAGCCAGTGATCGAACTGATGGAAGCCATGCCGACCGTGATCCTCGGCTTCTTCGCCGGCCTGTTCCTGGCGCCGTACGTGGAAGGGCACTTGCCGGGCATTTTCAGCCTGCTGATGCTATTGCCGATCGGCATCCTGGTCGCCGGTTTTGTCTTCAGTCGCTTGCCCGAGTCGATTCGCCTGCGGGTGCCGGACGGCTGGGAAAGCGCGATCCTGATCCCGGTAATCCTGCTGGTGGGCTGGCTCTCGCTGTACATGAGTCCATACCTGGAAACCTGGTTCTTTGGCGGCGACATGCGCATGTGGATCTCCCATGACCTGGGGATCACCTACGACCAGCGCAACGCCCTGGTGGTCGGCCTGGCCATGGGTTTTGCGGTGATCCCGAACATCTACTCGATCGCCGAAGACGCCGTGTTCAGTGTGCCACGCGGCCTGACCCTGGGCTCCCTGGCCCTGGGCGCCACGCCCTGGCAGACCATGACCCGCGTGGTCATCCTCACCGCCAGCCCGGGCATCTTCTCGGCACTGATGATCGGCATGGGCCGTGCTGTGGGCGAGACCATGATCGTGCTGATGGCCACCGGTAACACTCCGGTCATGGAGATGAACCTGTTCGAGGGCTTGCGCACCCTGGCGGCCAACGTCGCGGTGGAAATGCCCGAGTCGGAAGTCGGTGGCAGTCACTACCGCGTGCTGTTCCTCTCGGCACTGGTACTGCTGCTGTTCACGTTCATCATGAACACCCTCGCCGAGCTGATTCGTCAGCGTCTGCGCAAGAAATACTCGTCGCTTTAAGAAAGGTAGAAGTCTGTGAAACAGAACTCCCTGAATGGATGGTTCAAGAGCGGCGCCCCAGGCGTCTGGATCAGCGGTGGCGCGGTGTCCATCGCGGTCATCATGACCATTGGTTTGCTGGCTGTGATTGCCGTGCGTGGCCTGGGCCACTTCTGGCCGGCCGACCTGATCCAGGCCAACTACAACGTGCCGGGCCAGGCCAACCATATCGTCATCGGCGAAGTGGTACAGAAAGAAGAAGTGCCGCGTGAGCGCCTCAAGAGCGCCGGCCTGCCGGTGCCGGACCAGGGCCCGGAATTCATGACTCGCGAGCTGATCAAGGTCGGCAACCGCGACTTGAACGGCAACGACTTCACCTGGATCGTCGGCGAATGGTTGAAGGACCAGACCAAGCCGGCCAACCTGATGGCCATTGAGCGTCGTGAGTGGGGCAACTTCTACGGCACCCTGGTCAACGTCAAGCAGGACGGCAAGGTCATCGCTGAAGGCGAGGCCGCATGGCCAGAGCTGCAAGCTCGCGTGGACCGTGTCAACAAGCTCGCCGCCCAGCTCAAGACCCTGGAAAAAACCGATATCGGTGCGATCAACGCCGGCCTGGAACGCATCCGCCTGCACGGGCGCAAACTGGAACTGGAAGGCAAGCTCGACGCCGCCGCCCAGGCCGATATGGACGCCGACCGCGCCGAACTCAACGCCCGCTATCAAGATATCGAAGCGCGCCTGGCCGACTTGCACGCTCAGTTCAACCGCGACGCCCTGACTGCCCGCGACGGCAACGGCAAGGAAGTGGAGATCGGCATCGGCAAGGTGGTGCACGCCTACCAGCCTAACGCCATGGGCACCCTGACCAAGATCGGCTTCTACTTCAGCAAGGTCTGGGAATTCCTCAGTGATGACCCACGGGAAGCCAACACCGAAGGCGGGATTTTCCCGGCCATCTTCGGCACCGTGATGATGACCCTGATCATGGCGATGATCGTGACCCCGTTTGGCGTGCTGGCGGCCGTGTACCTGCGTGAGTACGCCAAGCAGAACACTCTGACGCGGATCATCCGTATCGCCGTGAACAACCTGGCGGGCGTACCGGCCATTGTCTACGGCGTATTCGGCCTGGGCTTCTTCGTCTATGTACTGGGTGGTTCGGTTGACCGCCTGTTCTTCGCCGAAGCCCTGCCGGCGCCGACCTTCGGTACTCCGGGCCTGCTCTGGGCCTCGCTGACCCTGGCGCTATTGGCGGTGCCGGTGGTGATCGTGGCCACCGAAGAAGGCCTGGCGCGCATTCCTCGCACGGTGCGTGAAGGCTCCCTGGCACTGGGCGCGACCAAGGCGGAAACGCTGTGGAAGATCGTGCTGCCGATGGCCAGCCCGGCCATGATGACCGGCATGATCCTCGCCGTGGCCCGCGCCGCCGGCGAAGTGGCGCCGCTGATGCTGGTGGGCGTAGTGAAGCTGGCTCCGTCGCTGCCGCTGGACGGCAACTATCCGTACTTGCACCTGGACCAGAAGATCATGCACCTGGGCTTCCATATTTATGACGTCGGCTTCCAGAGCCCCAACGTCGAAGCCGCACGGCCGCTGGTGTACGCCACCGCGTTGCTGCTGGTGCTGGTGATCGCCACGCTCAACCTGTCGGCGGTGTGGATTCGTAACCACCTGCGCGAAAAATACAAGGCGCTGGACAGCTAACACCATTCAATGTGGGAGCTGGCTTGCCTGCGATGCAGACGACGCGGTGTATCAGTAAGACCGCAGTGATGCCATCGCAGGCAAGCCAGCTCCCACAGACACAGAATTTGAGTAAGCCGCCCCGGCGGTTCAACGAAACGAATTGGTAGCACAGGGAGCATCCCATGCAACACGAAAACCAACCTCACGGCATCAACATGTCTGCCCTGGGTCGCGACAAACAGAGCCTGAGCCTGGCCCAGGAAACCGTGGCCATCGAAGTCCCGGGCCTGAGCCTGTACTACGGCGAAAAACAAGCGCTGTTCGACGTCAGCATGAACATCCCCAAGCAGCGCGTGACCGCCTTTATCGGCCCGTCCGGCTGCGGCAAGTCGACATTGCTGCGCACGTTCAACCGTATGAATGACCTGGTGGACGGTTGCCGTGTGGAAGGTGCGATCAATCTCTACGGCACCAATATTTACCGCAAGGGTGAAGACGTGGCCGAGTTGCGACGCCGGGTGGGGATGGTGTTCCAGAAGCCCAACCCGTTCCCCAAGACCATTTATGAAAACGTGGTCTATGGCCTGCGCATCCAGGGCATCAACAAGAAGCGCGTCCTCGACGAAGCGGTTGAATGGGCTCTCAAGGGCGCCGCGTTGTGGGACGAGGTCAAGGACCGTCTGCACGAGTCGGCACTTGGCTTGTCCGGCGGCCAGCAGCAGCGTCTGGTGATCGCCCGTACCATCGCCGTAGAGCCGGAAGTGCTGCTGCTCGACGAACCGTGCTCGGCGCTCGACCCGATCTCGACCTTGAAAGTCGAAGAGCTGATCTACGAGCTCAAGTCCAAGTTCACCATCGTTATCGTGACCCACAACATGCAACAGGCGGCGCGGGTTTCGGACTACACCGCGTTCATGTACATGGGCAAGCTGGTGGAGTTCGGCGATACCGATACCCTGTTCACCAATCCGGCGAAGAAGCAGACCGAAGACTACATCACCGGTCGCTACGGCTAGGAAGCTGTGGTTCTGATTGCACTGACGCTGCGGTTCTCCGCACCTTACCGGACGCTCCAAGGACGCCAACATGATTAGCAAAGAAGGCCTTACCCATCACATCTCCGCGCAGTTCAACGCCGAGCTTGAGGAAGTGCGCAGCCACCTCCTGGCGATGGGCGGGCTGGTGGAGAAGCAAGTCAACGATGCCGTCACCGCGCTGATCGAGGCCGACTCGGGCCTGGCCCAGCAGGTGCGCGAGATCGATGACCAGATCAACCAGATGGAACGCAATATCGATGAAGAGTGCCTGCGCATTCTTGCCCGTCGCCAGCCGGCGGCCTCCGACCTGCGTTTGATCATCAGCATCTCCAAGTCGGTGATTGACCTGGAGCGCATTGGCGACGAAGCCACCAAGATCGCCCGGCGTGCCATCCAACTGTGCGAAGAAGGTGAAGCGCCACGCGGTTATGTGGAAGTGCGCCATATCGGCGACCAGGTGCGCAACATGGTGCGCGATGCCCTCGACGCGTTTGCGCGTTTCGATGCAGACCTGGCGTTGTCGGTGGCTCAGTACGACAAGGTCATCGACCGCGAGTACAAGACCGCCTTGCGTGAACTGGCCACCTACATGATGGAAGATCCACGTTCTATCTCGCGGGTCTTGAGCATTATCTGGGTGCTGCGCTCGCTGGAGCGGATCGGCGATCACGCGCGTAATATCTCGGAACTGGTGATCTACCTGGTGCGCGGTACCGACGTTCGGCACATGGGCCTCAAGCGCATGAAGGCCGAAGTTGAAGGCTCCGGCGATCAAACGCCTAATGTTCCAGGCGAACCTGACGATAAGTAAGGTTGCCCGTGAAATTAACGCCCGGCCATTGGCCGGGCGTTTTCGTTTGTGGCAGCTGAATTTTTTGCGCGGGCGGCGAATAAAGTCCGAACGTGACTGCAAGGTTTTGGCAAAATGCCATCAGTCAGGCGTACTGCCAGCCGAGGTTTTTATAGGATGAAGGGTCGATGAGCAAAGTCAGTGTATTGGTGGTGGATGACGCCTCGTTTATTCGCGACCTGGTGAAGAAGTGCCTGCGCAATTACTTCCCCGGAATCAAGATCGAAGATGCGGTGAACGGCAAAAAGGCGCAATCCATCCTGATGCGCGAAACCTTCGACCTGGTGCTGTGTGACTGGGAAATGCCTGAGATGTCCGGTCTTGAGCTCTTGACCTGGTGCCGCGAGCAAGCGCATCTGAAGGCCATGCCGTTCGTGATGGTGACCAGCCGTGGCGATAAGGAAAACGTGGTTCAGGCGATCCAGGCCGGCGTTTCCGGCTATGTCAGCAAACCGTTCACCAACGAGCAACTGCTCAACAAGGTCAAGCAGGCCCTGCACAAGATCGGCCGCCTCGACGCACTGATCGCCAGCGCGCCGACCAAGATGAACTCGGCCTTCGGCAACGACTCCCTGAGCGCCCTGACCGGCGGCAGACCCGAAGCGGTCAAGCCGGCCCCGGTGGCGGCACCCAGTAAAGGTCTGCTCAACACCCCACCCGTGAAGGCCCCAGCAGCAGCGGCGCCGGCTGGCAGTCGCGGTCAGGGCCAGTTGCGCCTCGCAAGCGGCACTCAGCAATGCGTGATCAAGGCCCTGAGCATCAAGGAAGCGTTGCTGGTGGTAAAGCGCGGCGACGTCCTGCCTCAGGTACTGGAAAGCGCCGTGCTCGACCTTGAGCAGGGCGACAACGCCGAAGTCGCACGCCTCAACGGCTACCTGCATGCCATCGTCGCCTACGAGCCCAAGCCCGACAGCGACTGGTTGCAACTGACCTTTCGCTTTATCGACCAGGATGCGCAGAAGCTGGACTACATCTCGCGCCTGATTGCGCGCGGTACGGCGCAGAAGCATTTTGTGCCGGGTGCCTGATGGCCTGAATCAAGCAATCGACCGGTTGTCTGATTCCTGCTGGATGGCTTGATTTATATCTGTTCCGATATAGGCTCTCGATAACGCTTCAGTGGTGTCGAGCCTTTGCTATGCCTTGAAACAAAGCTGCACCGCCTTTGGTTGAGTCGTCGATTACGCTTTTTCTTTCCAGGAAAGGAGAAGTCAATGCCAAGGCACAAGGATGTGGTGTTTCTAGGAAGCTCGCTCAAGGATCTCAAGGATTTTCCTCTCGACGCCCGAAGGGCAGCCGGTTTTCAGTTGGATCTGTTGCAACAGGGTGAGCAGCCCTTCGATTGCAAGCCGATGAAAACGATCGGGAGGGGCGTCAATGAGATTCGGATCACTGAAGAGTCGGGAGCGTTTCGAGTGTTCTACGTGGTCAATCGGCCTGAAGCTGTCTATGTGCTGCACGCGTTGCGCAAGACCACACGGAAAACCGAAGGGCGGGATATCGAATTGGCGCGTGCCAGATTGCAGGAATTAGGTTAAGCCCATGACAAATCAAAAGTTACATACCGAACGTTTCAACTCTGTGTGGGATGCTCTGGAGGACACGCCAGCGCAAGCCGCCAATATGCGCCTACGCTCAAAGCTGCTGTTGGAGTTGTGCAACACCATTCGTAGCTGGGAGCTGTCCCAGAAGGATGCGGCGCTAAGGCTGGGTATCAGCCAGCCTCGCCTGAACGACGTACTTAACGGCAAGATCGACAAGTGTTCTCTTGATGCGTTAGTCAATCTGTCGGCCGCGGCGCAGATGAATGTGGATATCTGTTTCAACGCGCTGCCTGCGTGACGATCGTTTAGGTCGTCACGACGCTTGGGATATTGCCCAATTTTGCATTGGGCAATCGAAGGTCAGTCCAGCAGCAAGACCTTGGCCAGTACTATCTTGGGCCCTTTCATCTTCTTGATGATGATCCGCAAGCCTTCCACTTCCAGCACTTCCTCTTCTTCCGGCACGCGCTTGAGGGTGTCGTAGATCAGGCCGGCCAGGGTTTCGGCTTCGATGTGGTCCAGGTCGACGCCCAGCAGGCGTTCGACTTTGAACAACGGCGTGTCGCCACGTACCAGCAATTTGCCGGGCTGGTAGGCGAGGATGCCGCGCTCGGCCTTGCGGTGTTCATCCTGGATATCGCCCACCAGTACTTCCAGCACGTCTTCCATGGTCAGGTAGCCGATGATCTTGCCGTCGGCTTCCTCCACCAGGGCGAAGTGCGCGCCGCCTTTGCGGAACTGCTCCAGCAGTTGCGACAACGGCATGTGCCGCGAGACGCGTTCCAGCGGGCGGGTCAGTTCGGCCAGGTTGAAGGATTCGGGAATATGGTCCAGGGCGGCCAGTTCCAGCAGCAGATCCTTGATGTGCAACAGGCCCACGAACTCATTGCGCACCGCGTCATACACCGGGTACCGGCTGAATTTGTGGCGACGGAACAGCGCAAGAATCTCTTTGAGCGGGGCGTTGAAGTCCAGGGTCACCAGGTCTTCCCGGGAGTTGGCCCAGTCCACCACTTCCAGTTCGCCCATTTCCACCGCAGAGGCCAGTACGCGCATACCTTGGTCGCTCGGGTCCTGGCCACGGCTGGAGTGCAGGATCAGTTTGAGCTCTTCGCGGCTGTAATGGTGCTCATGGTGGGGGCCAGGCTCGCCTTGGCCGGCGATGCGCAGGATGGCGTTGGCGCTGGCGTTGAGCAGGTAGATGGCCGGGTACATCGCCCAGTAGAACAGGTACAGCGGTACTGCCGTCCATAGCGACAGCAGCTCGGGCTTGCGAATCGCCCAGGACTTGGGCGCCAGCTCACCGACCACGATGTGCAGGTAGGAAATCACGAAGAACGCGGCAAAGAACGACACGCCCTTGATCACTTCCGGCGACTGCACGCCGATCGCGCCCAGCATTGGCTCGAGGATGTGCGCAAAGGCCGGTTCACCGACCCAGCCCAGGCCCAGGGACGCCAGGGTGATACCCAGCTGACAGGCCGACAGGTAGGCGTCGAGCTGGCTGTGTACGGTACGCAGGATCTGCCCGCGCCAGCCGTTTTTGTGGGCGATGGCCTCGACCCGCGTGGCACGCAGTTTGACCATGGCAAATTCCGCCGCAACGAAGAAACCGTTGAGCAGTACCAGGATCAGTGCAAAAAGAATCATGCCGAAATCGGCGAAGAGTGTAGCGAGGGTAATGCCAGGGGAAGGGTCCATGATGGGGTTTTGCAGGTTCCGTGTGTTCAATAAGGGATGACAGGTGAGCCTGAAAGGCAGGCGCAAGTCGGCCAATGTAGCGGCTGACGGGGCGCTTGCCTAGTGCCCGCTGCCGGGCGGGGCAAGGAACCTGTTCTCCAAAAGCATACAAATCCAATGTGGGAGGGGGCTTGCCCCCTCCCACATTTAGATTTGTGCTGTATTTGAGTTATTCATCATTGTCGATCACTGGCGAACGCGTTACCTGCGTTGTCGGAAAATGGCAGGTAAACGTACTGCCATGCCCCAGCACGCTGCTGATTTCCAGGCGCGCCCGATGGCGCAACAACACATGCTTGACGATCGCCAGGCCGAGCCCCGTGCCGCCGGTGTTGGAGTTGCGGCTGGAGTCAACGCGGTAGAAACGTTCGGTGAGGCGCGGCAGATGCTTGGCGTCGATGCCGATACCCGAGTCCTGCACGCTCAGGTGCGCGCCCTGTTCGTCGGCCCACCAGCGAATACGGATATTGCCCTTGTCCTGGGTGTACTTCACCGCGTTGAACACCAAATTGGAGAACGCGCTGCGTAACTCGCCCTCACTGCCCTTGAGCAGCACCGTCGGGTCGGCTTCCAGGGTGATCTGCTGGCCGCGTTCACCGGAGAGCGCCTGGGCGTCATTCTTGATGGTGTGCAGCAGGCTTTGCACTGCCACCGGGTGGTTATCCGAGGGGTAATCGGTGGCTTCAAGCTTGGCCAAAAGCAGCAAGTCGTTGAGCAGGGTCTGCATCCGCGAGCCTTGCTGCTGCATCTGCTGCAGGGCGCGGCTCCAGCGCGGGTTGATCTCGTCGACGTTGTCCAGCAGCGTCTCCAGGTAGCCGCAGATCACCGTCAGCGGTGTGCGAAGCTCGTGGGAGACGTTGGCGACGAAGTCCTTGCGCATCTGTTCAAGCTGATGGATGCGGGTCACATCACGCACCAGCATCAAGTGCTCATTGTTGCCATAGCGCGTCAGGTACAGCTGGATGCGTACGCGGTCGTTGGTGGGCGACGGGATTTCCAGGGCTTCTTCGTAGTTGTCCTGCTCGAAGTATTCCTTGAAGCGCGGGTGGCGCACCAGGTTGGTCACCGGCTGGCCGCTGTCTTGTGGCGTCTTGAGACCCAGCAGGGTTTCGGCGGCGCGGTTCCACCATTCCAGGTTACCGTCGCTGTCGAGCATGATCACGGCGTCCTTGAGCGCCGCGGTGGATTCCTGCACCCGGTCGATCACCGCTTGCAGGCGCCCGCGTACCCGTTGGTCGCGGCGTTGCAGGTGGTAGATGCTGTCGAACACCTCACCCCACAGGCCATAGCCATCGGGCGGCGCCTCGTCGGGTTTGTGCTGGCGCAGCCATTCATGCAGGCGCAGCAATTGTTTGAGGGTCCAGCCCAGGTACAACGCGATGCCGGCGGCCAGGCTCCAGCCGTAATAGCCACTGATCAGCCCGACCAGCAGGCAAGCAGTGATCAACAGAAGCATGTGGCGGATCAGGGTGCCATGCCAGTTCTGGTTCACTTAAACATGCGTCCTTGTCAGCTGTTAAGGGAGGAAGGGGCTGGCTCAGCTTTTGGTGGAAAACCGATAGCCGGTGCCGCGCACGGTTTGTACCAGATTCTCGTACGCGTCGCCCAAGGCTTTGCGCAAGCGGCGGATATGCACGTCCACGGTGCGCTCCTCCACATACACATTGCCGCCCCACACCTGGTCCAGCAATTGGCCGCGGGTGTAGGCGCGCTCCTGGTGGGTCATGAAGAATTGCAGCAATCGGTATTCGGTCGGGCCCATCTCGGCGGGCTTGCCGTCGATGGTCACGCGGTGGCTGATCGGGTCCAGAATCAGGCCGTCGACTTCGATCGGCGCTTCGCCATCGGTCGGGCCGGCACGGCGCAATACGGCTTTGAGGCGCGCCACCAGCTCCCGAGGGGAAAAAGGTTTGGTGATGTAGTCATCGGCGCCCACTTCCAGGCCCTGGATCTTGTTGTCCTCTTCACCCTTGGCGGTGAGCATGATGATTGGGATATCCCCGGTCAGTTCGTCACGCTTGAGGCGCCGGGCCAACTCGATGCCGGACGTGCCGGGCAGCATCCAGTCGAGCAGGATCAGGTCCGGCTTGCGGTCGACGATAATGGCGTGGGCCTGCTGGGAGTTTTCCGCCTCCAGGCAGTCATAGCCGGCCATTTCCAACGCAACGGCGATCATCTCGCGAATGGGCGCTTCGTCGTCAACAATCAGAATGCTCCTGCCAACCATGCTCAAAATCCTCTTGTCATTTAACTGTCTTGCGCCGCATTAGATAACGGAATTATTGCAGTCGTGTGACAGTAATTTAGTCGCTTGGGCAATTCAGGGCACTCTGGACTACCCTTTGGGTCCGAATCCTGACAACCACAAAAGGAAGGTTCCGATGACTTACAGCACGATTTCCTGGAAAGCCCTGCTGCTATCCGCAGCCTTGGCACTGCCAGGCCTGGCGTTTGCGGCAGAGCCTGCGATGACTAAAGAAGGGATGTTGGTGGATCACAAGGGCATGACGCTCTACACCTTCGACAAGGACGCCGATGGCAAGTCAGTGTGCAAGGACCAGTGCGCGACCAACTGGCCGCCGTTGAAGGCCGAGTCCACCGACACCACGACCGGTGACGGTGAGTGGACGGTGATCACCCGCGACGACCAGACCAGCCAGTGGGCCTACAAAGGCAAGCCGGTCTACACCTACAAGGACGACAAGAAAGCCGGTGACAAGACCGGGGATGGCAAGGGTGGCGCCTGGCACATCATCAAGCCTTAAGTCTGCGGTGCTGCTGAATCCATCGGGGGCAAGCCCCCTCCCACACTTGAATGTATTCACACATCAAAATGTGGGAGGGGGCTTGCCCCCGATGGCGTCAGTCCTGCACTACCGAACCGCGTAATCCACCACAATCCCGACAAAAATCGCCAACCCCGCCCAATGGTTATGCAAGAACGCCCTGAAGCACTTCATACGGTCCCTGTCCCGGGTGTACCAGAACTCCCAGGCAAAACAGCCCGCCGCCGCCAGCAACCCCAGTTGGAACCAACCCCCCAGTTCAAACCGCGTGCCGGCCAGCAACAGGCACACCAGCGACAGCCCTTGCAGGGTCAGGATGATCACGCGATCAGCATCACCAAACAGAATGGCGGTGGATTTCACCCCGATCTTCAAGTCGTCATCACGGTCGGTCATGGCGTAATAGGTGTCGTAGCCCACGGTCCACAACAGGTTGGCGATATACAGCAACCACGCGGTAGCGGGCAGATGGCCGGTCTCGGCGGTAAACGCCATCGGCATGCCCCAGGAAAACGCCGCGCCCAGCACCACCTGCGGGTAGTAGGTGTAGCGCTTCATGAACGGGTAGCTGGCCGCCAGCGCCAGGCCGCCCAGCGATAGCAGGATAGTGCTGGCGTTGGTCAGCAGCACCAGCAGGAAACTGACACCCATCAGCACGGCAAAAAACACCAATGCCTCTTTCGAGCTGATCTTGCCGCTCACCAGTGGGCGTTGCTCGGTGCGCTTCACATGGCCATCGACCTTGCGGTCAGCCCAATCATTGATCACGCAGCCACCGGCGCGGGTCAGCACCACGCCCAACACGAAAATCACGATATTAAGCAGCGACGGCGAGCCCTCGCCAGCAATCCACAGTGCCCACAATGTCGGCCACAGCAACAGGTAGATGCCAATGGGCTTGTCCATGCGCGTCAACTGAATGAAATCCCAGGCCCTGGGGTTCAGGCGGTTCAAGGACTTGAGCAGACGTTGATACATCAGCAGTTCTCCGGATGGTCATGCAGCGCGTGCCAGAAACTCGGCAGGAAGACTTCTGCCACCAGCACGCTCAGCGCGCCGCGATCGAAGCGAGAGCGGCGCGCCCACAAACCGTCGATCTGGTCCGCTGCCGGCAGCCATGGGCGAGGGTAATGGCACACTTCGATGGCCTGGCGGGTAAAGGCGCGGTCGCAGAACAACAGCTCCCCCAGCGAGCGACTGCCCAGCTCGTCCATGTGCAGCCCGTCGCCCTGCAAGGCACTGCGCGCCGCCACGCTGCGGGCAAACACCCACGGCTGGTCATGCCCACGCAGGTACACCTCGCGCACCCAGCCGATGCTGGCCGGGGCCAGGCCCAGGGCGGCACATTCATCGTCGCGCAATGGCTGCCAGCCTTCGAACAGCGGCGTCACGCTGAAACCGTCGTTGGACAGCCCTGTCAGCCGTCGCGTCAGCGAGCCTTCGTCAAACAGCCAGTTGAGGGTCAAGGGCGTGGGCAAGGGACTCAGAAGGCTCTGGGTCAGCCATTGGCAAGCATCGGAAGGGGCGATTGAGTGCGGCACGGTGAGTCAGTATTGGCAGCAAAAGAGGCGGCGAGCTTACCATGGCACCCTGAACTTTTGCCGCGCCAAACCGGCCGTTTGCGCCGATCGTGCTTGCATCTGCCGGCCCCGATCAGTACAAAACGCCCTGAGCCGTGCGGCAACGCTGGATCCATCGACCGCCGGCCAACATGCCTGGACTTGAGGAAGCACGTAATGAAGAAGTGGCAATGTATCGTCTGTGGCTTGATCTACAACGAAGCGGACGGCTGGCCGGATGACGGAATAGCTCCGGGCACGCTGTGGCAAGACGTCCCGGAAGACTGGCTGTGCCCGGACTGCGGCGTGGGCAAAATGGATTTCGAAATGATCGAAATCGGCTAATTCTTAGTTTAAGACACGTACTACAAGGAGAAAGGAATGAACGCACCCGTCGTGATCATCGGCACAGGATTGGCCGGTTACAACGTAGCCCGGGAGTTTCGCAAGCTCGACAGCGAGACCCCATTGCTGCTGATCACCGCGGATGACGGGCGCTCCTACTCCAAGCCCATGCTCTCCACCGGCTTTGGCAAGAACAAGGAAGCCGATGGCCTGAGCATGGCCGAACCCGGCGCCATGGCCGAGCAGCTCAAGGCCGAAGTGCGCACCCATACACGTGTCAGCGGCATCGACGCAGGCCACAAGCGCCTGTGGATCGGCGAGGAAGCGGTGGCCTACCGCGACCTGGTCCTGGCCTGGGGCGCAGAAACCGTGCGCGTACCGGTTGAAGGCGATGGGGCTGAACTGATTTTTCCGATCAACGACCTGGAAGACTACGCGCGCTTCCGCGCCGCGGCTGCCGGCAAACGTCGCGTGTTGTTGCTTGGCGCTGGCCTGATCGGCTGCGAATTTGCCAACGACCTGATCCTCGGCGGCTATGAAATCGACCTGGTCGCACCCTGTGAGCAGGTCATGCCGACCCTGCTGCACCCGGCGGCTGCCGCAGCGGTGCAAGCCGGGCTGGAAGGCATCGGCGCGCGTTTCCACCTGGGCCCGGTGCTCAATCGCCTGCAACGCACGGCTGATGGCCTTGAGGCGCACCTGTCGGACGGTGATGTGATCCACTGTGACCTGGTGGTGTCCGCCATCGGCCTGCGTCCTCGTGTAGACCTGGCCGCCGCCGCCGGCCTGCAAATCAATCGCGGGATCATGGTGGACCGTCACCTCAAGACGTCCCACGCCAACATCTACGCCCTGGGCGACTGCGCCGAGGTCGACGGCTTGAACCTGCTGTACGTGATGCCACTGATGAGCTGCGCCCGTGCCCTGGCGCAAACCTTGGCCGGCAACGCCACGGCGGTGAGCTATGGGCCTATGCCGATCACCGTGAAAACCCCGGTCTGCCCGCTGGTGGTGTCACCTGCGCCACGGGGCACCGAAGGTGTGTGGAGCGTCGAAGGGCAGGGCGCCGACATCAAGGCCCTGTGTCGCGACGCCAGCGGCCGCCTGCTGGGATACGCGCTGACCGGCAGCGCCGTCATGGAAAAACTGGCCCTGAACAAAGAACTTCCGCCATTGCTGGCGTAAATGCCAGCCGTTCTGTCGGAATCAGCACCGTTTCGCCTGTAGAAAGGTCGCCGGGAGACTGGCGGAGCGTGCGAGGGCGTGCCATCCTCACTCCCGTCTGCCGCAGAGTAGAGCCTGCGGCGCCTTGGGCGCTGCTCCACCAGAGAGCAGCACGGACATAACAACAAAAAACCGTCAAAGAGGCTTCATTTATGCGTAAACCAGATCTCGCAGCCGCCATCGCTGAAAAAGCAGACCTCACCAAAGAGCAGGCCAACCGCGTCCTTAACGCCGTACTCGAAGAAATCACCGGCGCCCTGCACCGCAAGGACAGCGTCACCCTGGTGGGTTTCGGCACCTTCCTGCAACGCCACCGCGGCGCCCGCACCGGCAAAAACCCGCAAACCGGTGAGCCTGTGAAGATCAAGGCAAGCAACACCGTCGCGTTCAAACCGGGCAAGTCGCTCAAAGACAGCGTCAACCCGTAAGTTAAGCGGTACCGTCTCGAAGGGAGGCGGGGCGGTAAAGAAAATGGGCACGCCGACTGGGTCGGGTGCCCATTTTTGTTGGGTGCCGATACGTATGCCAGATTAAGCCAGCTCGCCTAATCGCATTTTCAGAGCGTCGATTTGTTCCTCCACGGCGTTGATAACATCGGCGCTGTCGCCCCACATATCAAGAAACCCCCATTCGTCATTGGGCGGGTCAATCAGTTGGGTCAGAATTGAAATAGCCTGCTCGATCAGGGGTTTGAGTTCTGCCAGATACTCGGCTGGCCATATATAGGGGTTGCCTAGGGTTTGTAATAGATAACAGGCAGCCCTAAAGGCGTCATAACGTTCTTCAGCGGGATTAAACTGGCTGATTTCGTTGATCAAGACCGCAAAATTTTGTTGTTTCCAGAATTCCTGAAACCAGTCCGCGGCTTCATCGTTTTCCCAAGGGTTGTAATTCCAGGCGCCCATTTTTGACTCCTTAGCCACATTTTCCGAATCGTGATGGTTTAGATTTTTCTGTTGCGACCCAGTTGGGGTTTTTGAATAGCTCACGTGTACCGGCAGGCGCTCGAAGGTTAGAGGTTTTCCCGCCGTCTACGCTCCTGCCGCCATTTCGCACAATTTCACTGGCTTCGACCTTATAGATTTCCTGGGCGGTGGCCCCGTTCATACTGTGTAACTGTACCGAGCTGATTTTGTCAGCCGGCAGTTTTCCGGAAGCGACATGCTGACTCAGTCTTGAGCCGAAGGTTTGATCAGTAGTGGAACCTACGTAGAGCTTGCCATTTTTGTCAGTAAATCGATAAACACCGACTGATTTTGCATCCGCGCCAAGCGCCTCCAGGAGCGCTGGGTTAAGTCCAAGAGGATCGATCCAAGTCAGCGGGTTCGAGGCATAAGCGTAAAGATTCAAACCACCTGCCAGACCTATAGGGTCAGGTGTCGTAAAACGGCCAATGTCGGGGTCGTAATACCGCAAAGTATTGAAATGCAACCCGGTTTCTCGATCAAGATACTGACCCTGGAATCGCAGGTTCTGCTCCTCGATGAAGTACGCTTCGCGCACCTCTTCAAGAGGGGCGCCCCATACTTTGTAGCGCGCTTGCCAAACTATGAGCCCATCAGTCTCGGTGAGGTACTCTGGCAGTCCGTTCAGGTCATTGTGGTAATACCGCACACACTGGTGTTTCCCCGTACCGTCCACGCGAGCTAGCGGGTCATAGCTGTGATTGTCATATAGATAGAGGCTGGTCTGGCTATGCCGATGTTCCTGTAGAAGACGCAAGCCATCCCAGTCGAAGCGTGTTTCTCCCAGGCAGAGCTCATTGGCATCGTGCTCGGTTTTGCCAATACGCCGCCCAAGGGGGTCGTACACCATCCTCACAATCGTGTTCAGCGCGCCTTTCTGGCTACGCACTTCGATCAAGCGATGCTCGGCATTGTAAGTAAACCGTTGCAACCCCCGCGCCGTGCTGCTTTTCTCGATCATCCGCCCAAGGGCGTCGTACTTGTAACGTTTGTCTTGATAGGTGAGCAGGCGGTTATGCCTTACCAGACCACCTTGGGTCGGGCCGTCGAGCAAATTGGCGGCAGCATCATAGGCGTAGGTTTCGCTGTGTCCTACTTGGTGGTTGACGAGGATGCGTCCCGTACTGTCGTAGCCCAGAAGCTCTTGACGGTCAGTACGACGACGCCCGATCAGGTTATCGCTGGGGTCGTAGCAGTATTCAGTCTCAACCAACGGTGGCAACTGCCACGGTTGGTCAATACTACGGCGCTGTCGCGAGCGAACCCGTCCATTTCGATCATAGGCGGTACTCGTCTTGAGTTGGCCCTGAGTGCGCTGCACTTCGCGGTGCAAACGATCCCGCTCGAAGTCGCTGATGACCTTACCATCGAGATTCAACTGATGCAGGTGGCCACTGCCGTAGTAGAGGCGGTTCAGCCATCGTCCGTCGGGCAACCGGGTCTGAATCAGGTTGCCCAATTCGTCGTAGTGATGCTGCAAGGACCCCGCTGTGCTTTGCTCCTGCAGCAGTTGTCCCAGCGCGTCATAGCTGAAACCCAGTACCTGTTCTGCGCCGTCAAGCGCGGTGAAGGTGACGGCCACCAGTTGATCGTTCAGATCATGCTCATAAACGGTGGTGCCGTCCGCAGTGACTTTGCTGACCAGGCGCCCAATCGGATCTCGCTGAAACTGGTGTGACAACGCAGCTACCGGTTCGCCTTCCATCCCCGGCAGGTAGTCCACGGCTACGACATCATCCAGCGAATCATAGGTGTAGCAGCGCCGACTCTGGTCGAGGTCTTGCTGCTGCACCATACGGTCGGCCGCGTCCCATTCAAAGCGGTAGCTTTCTCCGTTCTCGTTTGTCAGCTTGCGAAGTCGCCCGTAGGCGTCATGATCGAACATGACCGTGCGGTTATGCGCATCCCAGCGTTGCTTGACCAGGCCGCGTACGTCATAGGCATAGCGCGTGGTGCTACCGGCCGGGTCGATATAAACCGTCAGATAACCATTGGTGCTACGTTGAAATTGCTCCACGCGACCGTCGGGAAGCTGGCATTCCAGCAATAGTCCCTGAGGTCCGTATCGGTAGCGCACCGACTCACCTTCGGCATTGGTCTGCACTACCAGATTGCCAAACGCATCGTATTGATAACGAGTCGGATAACCCGAGCAATCCACTTCTTCGACCAGTTGGCTCCACTCGTTCCAATGCAACGTTCTGGTCTTTTCCGTGGCGTCGATGATTTGCACCGGCTGACCGAAACCGTCATAGACGTAACGCGTACGGTTTCCCAAGGGGTCGATTTCTTCGATGCAGTTGCCACGCTGGTCGTAGCGATAATGCCAACTGTTGCCTGCCGGATCGGTTTCCACTTGGGGCAATGCCCAGTGTTCCAGCCACTGCGTGCCGCGGGTTCTGGACAGCGGATCGATGACGGCGCTCAGGTTGCCGGATGCGTCATAGTTGAAACGCCACTGGCCGTTTTGCGGGTCAATCGCGCCGAGCAACTGGCGATCTTCGCTCCATTCAAACTGCCACGTATGGCCCAGGTTATCGACGTAGCGAGTGATCTGGAACTGCGGGTTCCAATGCCGCGTGCTGACCCGCATCAGGCCGTCGGTCACGCGGGTAATGCCGGCGTCCAGATCGTAATCGAAGCGGTATTCATCGCCCGCGTCGGTCCAGTGCCGGCTGACGCGCCATTCCGGGCCGTCTGGCCCTGGTACTTCAGCCCATTGGTAGAAACAGCGCAAACCACTCGGCAATTGGTGCTCGGCCATGCGCCTGCCGCTGTCGTAGGCAAAGCGCCGTAGGGTTGTGCCTTGGGCATCCAATACTTCGGCAAGATCGCCGTTGTTGTCATAGCGATAACTGACAAGTACGTCGCTGCGTGCATCGAAATGGTCCTGGCGCAGGTAACGCCGCTCGATGTGGCTCACACGCCTAGGGTGTTCAGCCGCGTAGTTCAGTTCTACATGCATCAAGTCGTGGGTGTCGCGCAGGCGATACAGTCGGCCCTGACTGTCGTAGTCGAGGAAAATCCGGCCCTCATTACGATCACCCAGCAGATGCAAGCGCATCCGCGAGCTGTTCAGCGGGTCGGGCTCGAACAGGCGATACAGGCCGTCGATGCTTTCGACCAATACCGCGCCGTCGCCACTGCGCCTGACTGCAAGGCCTTGGCCCGGATCGAACGCTCCGCCGGACAACGGGATGTAACCGATCTCCAGGCGGCGTCCTTGTTCGTCGATGTAGACCAGGTTTTCGTCTGCTTCTATCTCGATCGACACCTCATACGCGACGCTCCATCCAGCGCCAAATAGGCCGTCCCGGCGTGTGTCGAGGCTGCTGTAAAAGCGCTGCCAATCTATCGGGAGCAATCCCGGCAACGTGAAGTCCAGTTCCTCGTCCCCGCCCAGGATCTTGGCCCCCGTCGCGCTGTGCACCGGATTGGGCGAGCCATTCATGGCGCCCTTGAGCGCAGAGGTGACCTTGGCGGTCCCATAAGAAATCGCTCCCCCCACCAGCGCACTTCCGATCATGCACGGCAGCTTGGTCCAGAAACACTTCACATTGCCCCGCAACGCCATCACCACGGCAATCGCCAGCCCCACCCCCGGCGTTTTCCCGCTACGAATCTCCTGCACCACAATGGTCTCGCCACCAATGCGCACATCCGGCGAAATCAGACCCTCAGCCGTTCCAATCTTGGCGTCACAGGTACTGCGATCCCCGCTGCGTGCCGCCGGCTGACCATTGATGAATACCGAACTGGAACCCTCGGCAATGAACTGCAGGGGCATGGGCGGGTGCTTGTTGCACGCCACGGTGTCCAGCGGGCAAGGCTCTGTGCCGGGCGCAGGCGAGGCGACCGTCGGGCGCCACATCTGCGAGAAAAACTCTCCGGCCATATCCAGGAAGCTTGGCGCTGGCGGCTCGCTGGGCGCGACGGGCACAGCCGTCATCTTGCCGGCGGCGCGGGCAGCCTTTTTGCCATTGATGAACACGTTGTGCGAGCCGCTGGTGATGAACGCATCGATCACCGGCGGGAACACCCAGTTGGCGGCGGACTCGCACCAACTGGATATCTTCAAGTCGGCGCCAGTGAGCCCAGCGGTGATGCCGACGACCGCGCCCACCACCAAAACCAATGCAACACCGCCTGTGGCAATGGTTGCACCGGTCGCGAGGAACACCGCTCCGGCAACGGCCAGGCAGCCCACAGTAGTGATCGCCGCATAGGCGGCCACTTCCAGCACACCGCCGAGAATATCGGCCATCACCGAGGTGTGCAGCAGTGCGTCGCCTTCGCGGGCAGCCCAAAGATCGTCACTCATCGCTCAGGCTCGACTCAGGGCGTAGCAGTAAAATTGAGCGTGTTTTTCAGCGTTGCCCAATGAGCCGCCTCGGCAGGGCCCAGGGGCTGGGTCTTGACGTAGCTCAGTGCAATCAGTTGGCGGGTGCCGGGTATCTGCATTGCCAGCTGATATTGGTAAATGTTGTCGCTGCCTTTGTTGAAACGGTTCTGTACTTCAAAGGCGTCGATGTCCTGCGTCGGACCGACCTTGACCGCTTGTGCAGGGGAATAGCGCAGATCCTTGACCTGCTGCTCGAGTTTTTTCAGCTGGCCTTCGAAATTGCTTTGCAGGCTCTCGCCGTCCGCCAACGGGCTGCGGCTCACCACTAGGGTGGTGCCCAGCTTGGCGAACTTGAGGATATTGATCGAGGTGTCCTGTACCTCGGCATCGGGCAGGGTGAATTGGGCTTCGTTGATCAGGTAATTCATGGTGAAGAAGTCTCGTTATTGACCAGCGCCGGGCTTGCCGGGGAATTTTGATTCGACGGCGGACTTGATCGTGTCTTGCACGCCCTGGGCGCCGGGCGATGTGCCCTTGTCACTGCCCAGGTTGATGTCCAGTTTGCCCTTTGTCTGGATCTTGCTGCTGCCGGTGGAAAACAGGTTGAACGAGCCGCAGGTCAGGTTGATATCCCCGCCTGCCTTGAGCTCGATCACACTGTCGCCGCACACCAGGCGAATACTCTCGCCGGCCTCGATGGTGTAGTGCGTGGCGGCGCTGTCGGACTTGGCGCCACCCACGATCACCGTGTCGTTGTTGCGCACAACCCGCAGACGATTGCTGCCGATGGTCACCGTCTCGTTATGGCCAATACTCTTGTTGCGGTCATGCCCCACCGAGTGGCTTTCATCCACCTCCACCACGATGTCCTGATTGCGCTCGGCATGGATATACAACTGCTCCAGACCCTTCTTGTCCTCCATGCGGATTTCATTGAAGTTGGCCGGCGTGCCGCCTTTGCTGGAGCGGCTTTTCATGCCGCTCTGGGTGGCGTTTTCCGGTAGGTCGTAAGGCACAGTCTGCTCGGCGTTGTACACCCGCCCGGTGATGATCGGGCGGTCCGGATCGCCTTCAAGGAAGCTGACGATCACTTCCTGGCCGATTCGTGGAATCTGCATCGAGCCCCAGTTCTTGCCGGCCCAGGATTGCGACACACGGATCCAGCACGAGCTGTTCTCGTTGGATTGGTCGTGGCGGTCCCAGTAGAAATGCACCTTCACGCGGCCGTACTGGTCGGTCCAGATTTCCTCGCCTTTGGGGCCCACCACCAATGCAGTCTGCGGGCCTTTGACGATAGGGCGATGGGTGTTGGCCAGTGGGCGGAAACTCTGTTGGGCGTCGATGCAGGTCAGGCTGCTTTCGAATTGCGCCGAACCGGAGCCGCCGCCGCTCTCCAGGCTTTCCTGGACGATGTAGTAGCGACAGCCGACGATCAGGTATTCGCGGTTCTGATCCTGACGACTGAAGCCGGTGAGGCTGAACAGGTGGCCCGACCCCAGGCCACGCGCATTGCCGGCGAACTCGATCTGCTCGTGCAGGGTTTGCAGGGCTTCGATGCGGGTACGTGCGTAGTGTTCGCCGTCGGCGCTTTGCACGTAGGTGCCGGGGTAGTCGTACAGCGGATAGTCGCCGCCGGTGTGTGGGCGCGGCATGGCCGAGCGCACGTCGATGCTCGCGCTGGGGCGTTGGAAGTCGTAGTCGTTGAGCTCCAGCGAACCCGGCTGCACCTCCTGCGCCAAGTGCCAGTTGTGCATATGGTCGCGTTCGCGTTGCTGCTCGTCCTTGGGGTAGTAGGGGATCGACCCGTAGCCCGGCACCGTGGTGTGGGCGCCATAGGCGTCGGCCAGCACCAGTACGTGGCGATCCTGTTCATGGCGAAAGAAGTAGTAGATGCCTTCTTGTTCCATCAGGCGGCTGACGAAATCGAAGCTGGTCTCGCGGTACTGCACGCAGTATTCCCACTCGCGATACGGTCGGCTCAGGGCGTCTTCGAAATCGGAAAAACCCAGGTCGCGGAACACCTGCTTGATGATCTGCGGGATGCTCAGGTTCTGGAAAATCCGGCAATCGGAGGTGCGGCTGAGCAACCACAGCCATGGGCGCAGGGTGACCTGGTAACTGGCGAACTGACCCTGGTCGATGTTCTGGCTGCAACGCGCGACGATGCCGTGAAAGTGCCGCTCGCCACCGTCCGCCAGTTGCAGGCCCACGCTCATGGGCTTGCCGAGCAACTGGTTGAGGTCGATGTTGGCGTCCAGGGACGTCAGTTGCAGCTCATAGTTGAACAGCCTTCCTAACTCTTCACCGCCGCCCATTTCGTTGAGCAACAGCACATCCGGCCCGAGAGGGCTGGTGATCTTGGCCAGGCGTGAGGCTTGGTTGAATAGCATCGGTTAACCCGTAAGTGTCGTAATAACTGAAGAAACCGAATCCAATGTGGGAGCTGGCTTGCCTGCGATAGCAATTGAACATTCAACATTGATGTTGACTGATACACCGCTATCGCAGGCAAGCCAGCTCCCACATTTTGACCGTGTCCCGTCAGGTCAATCTGCGTCGCTGAAGTCGTAGTGCAATTCATTATCCCGGCTGCTGATCCGCACCCCCGCCAGCGCCTTGCCTTCCAACATGCGCGTGAGGAACTCACGGCTCATGTCCGGCAGCAGGCTGTTGGTGAGGATAGTGTCGATCATGCGCCCACCGCTTTCGGTTTCAGTGCAGCGCGAGACGATCAAATCGACCACCGCATCGTCGTAGTCAAAGGCGACTTTGTGGGTGTTCTCCACGCGCTTCTTGATGCGGTTCAGTTGCAGGCGCGTGATCGCCTTGAGCATCTCGTCGCTCAGCGGGTAGTAGGGAATGGTCACCAAACGTCCCAGCAGCGCCGGTGGGAAAATCTCCAGCAACGGCTGGCGCAGGGCCTTGGCGATTTCTTCCGGCTCGGGAATGTTCGCCGGGTCCTTGCAGACGTGGGAGATCAGCTCGGTACCGGCGTTGGTAGTCAGCAGGATCAGGGTATTCTTGAAGTCGATCACTCGGCCTTCGCCGTCTTCCATCACGCCCTTGTCGAACACCTGGAAGAAGATCTCGTGCACGTCCGGGTGAGCTTTTTCCACCTCGTCCAACAGCACCACGCTGTAGGGCTTGCGCCGCACCGCTTCGGTCAGCACGCCGCCTTCGCCGTAGCCGATATAGCCCGGTGGCGCGCCCTTGAGGGTGGACACGGTGTGGGCTTCCTGGAACTCGCTCATGTTGATGGTGATGACGTTCTGCTCGCCGCCGTACATGGCTTCGGCCAGTGCCAGGGCGGTTTCGGTCTTGCCCACACCCGAGGTGCCGGCCAGCATGAACACGCCAATCGGCTTGCTCGGGTTGTCGAGGCCGGCGCGGGAAGTCTGGATGCGCTTGGCGATCATCTGCAGGGCGTGGTCCTGGCCGATGATGCGTTTTTTCAGGTGCTGGTCGAGGTTGAGCACGGTCTCCAGTTCGTTGCGCGCCATGCGGCCCACCGGGATGCCGGTCCAGTCGGCGACCACCGAGGCCACGGCCTGGTAATCCACGGTCGGCAGGATCAGCGGGGTTTCGCCTTGCAGGGCGGTGAGGCGTTGTTGCAGGTCGACCAATTGCGCACGCAACGCATCGTTGCCACTGTCCACCACACCGGCTTTTTCGCGCAGGGTTGCACGGGTAGCCAGCAATTCATCTACCAAGGCTTTTTCTTCACCCCAACGACTTTCCAGCGTGGCCAGACGCTCACGCTCGGCGGTCAGCAGCGCTTCGCTATTGGTTTGACGCGCACCAATGGCAATGCCGATCGCATGCTCACGGGCGATGATTTGCAACTCGGTTTCCAGGGCCTCGATACGGCGACGGCTGTCGTCCACTTCGGCGGGCACCGCGTGCAGGCTGATGGCGACACGGGCGCAGGCAGTGTCCAGCAGGCTAACGGACTTGTCCGGTAACTGGCGCGCCGGGATGTAGCGGTGCGACAGCTTCACCGAGGCTTCCAGGGCTTCATCGAGGATCTGCACCTGGTGGTGTTTTTCCATGGTCGAGGCCACGCCGCGCATCATCAGCAGCGCCTTGTCTTCCGACGGCTCGGCAACCTGTACCACCTGGAAGCGGCGGGTCAGCGCCGGGTCTTTTTCGATGTGCTTCTTGTACTCGGCCCAGGTGGTGGCGGCCACGGTACGCAAGGTGCCACGGGCGAGGGCGGGCTTGAGCAGGTTGGCCGCGTCGCCAGTGCCTGCCGCACCACCGGCACCCACCAGGGTATGGGCTTCGTCGATAAACAGGATGATCGGCTTGGGCGAAGCCTGCACGTCTTCAATGACCTGGCGCAGGCGCTGTTCGAACTCGCCCTTCATGCTGGCGCCGGCTTGCAGCAGGCCCACGTCGAGGCTACGCAGTTCCACGTCTTTCAAGGCGGGCGGCACATCACCGGCGACGATGCGCAGGGCGAAACCTTCGACCACGGCGGTCTTGCCCACCCCGGCCTCACCGGTGAGGATCGGGTTGTTCTGGCGCCGACGCATGAGGATGTCTACCAGTTGGCGAATCTCTTCGTCACGGCCGACGATAGGGTCGAGCTTGCCGCTGCGGGCCTGTTCGGTCAGGTCAACGGTGAAGCGCTTGAGCGCTTCCTGCTTGCCCATCGCACTCGGCGCCATCGCACCGCTGGCTTCACCCGGCACTGCTCCAGCATTGAAACCATCGCTGGCGCTCAAGGCATTTTCCGGCGAGTCGCCGACATACTCGTCAAAGCGCTCGCTCAAGGCTTCGGCCTTGATTTTGTCGAATTCGGCGGACAAGCCCAGCAGCGCGTGGCGCAGGCTCGGCGTTTTCAGAATGCCCAGCACCAGGTAACCGGTGCGCACCTGGCTTTCGCCAAACATCAGGCTGCCGTACACCCAGCCACGTTCCACCGCTTCCTCCACGTGGGAGGACAGGTCGGTGATGGAGGTCGAGCCGCGTGGCAGGCGGTCCAGGGCCTCGGTAAGGTCACGGGCCAGGCGCGCCGGTTCCAGGTTGAACTGGCGGATGATGCGGTGCAGGTCCGAGTCCTGCAATTGCAGCAACTGGTGAAACCAGTGGGCCAGCTCCACATACGGATTGCCCCGCAACTTGCAGAACACGGTGGCGGCTTCGATGGCCTTGTAGGCCACGCTGTTGAGTTTGCCGAACAGTGCGGCGCGACTGATTTCACCCATGCTCTGGATTCCTTGAGGTGGTGGCGTGGTCGGCGTAATGCCGGGCCAGGATTAGGTCGTTGGCGTCATGCGCAGGTTGGCCGAGCCAGGTATTGAAACCCAGGCGGAACTGGCCGTTGAGTTGCAGTGCCGGAACTTCGGGTTGTTGCAAAACCAGGTTCAGGTCCCAGTCCAGTTCATGGCCCAGGTACTCGGCCACCCAGGCCACCAGTTCGTTGAACGGTTGATGACCAGGCAGCATCCCCATGTAGTCGTCCAGCTTGAGTGGGCCCAGGCGAATGCGGAATTTATGCTGGCGGTCCCACACAAAGCGGCCCAGGCAAAAGTCCACGCCCAACTGGTTGGCGCTCACACCGACGCGGCTGCGCTCGGGCAATTCCAGCCATTGGCCGACGTATTCCTCGATCGCTACCGGCAGGCCGAAATACTCGCCGAGGATCGCCTTCAAACCGTCCGGGTAGCGGGTTTGCGCCGACAGGTGGCCGCTGTAGTGCAGCTTGGCGGTATCGGCAATCAACCCCTGATTGAGCAGGCTCGGCATACCCCGCCCACTCAGGGCGGCGAGGCGTGCGGACCAGTAGTCATCGTCCGGCCGGTCGTGGCTGACCGTCGGACGTGCCTCGGCCCAGGCTCGGTAGAACAGCGTCAGCAAGCGATGGTGGAACACATCCAGGAACTGCTTGCTGGTGCTGTCGGCGTTATTGCGCTGACGCTCGCGCACGTACTCGGTGATATGCAGCGGCAGCGGGCCGTTGGGGCCGCCGAGACCGAAGAAGAACTGCTCCAGGCGCGCCGGCTTGCCGTCGCCGCCGGGGTCGACCGACGCCAGCGTGGCCGGCGCGAAGGAGCAATCGGCCTGTTGCCCGAGGCGCAACGGGTCATCCGCCAGGCGCAGGGAATGGCCCAGGCGCGGCAGGTCCGGCGATTCGCACTCGATACGTCGCAGCGCCTGGAAGAAGTCATATTCCCAGGGCTCCTGATGCATCGCATCCAGGGTACTCACAGGGTCGGACGCCGTCCGGGCTTGGCTTTCCATCGCATGATCTCGCCGCGTTCGGTGGTACGGATCACCGTTTCGGTAAAGCTGTTGATCGACACATAACGTGCCAGGAAGCGCTCCAGCACCGCACCGAGTAGAAACACACCGGTGCCGCGAAACGCGTTTTCATCGAATTGCAGGGTGATTTCCAGGCCCCGGCCAAATACGATCGGGCCAGGCATCGGCAGGCGCCGGGTCACCGCCTTGCTGCTGACTTCGCGCAAGCCTTCGATCTGCAATTGCAGGGCGGCGTCGTTGCTGTCGCCGTACAGGCGCAATAACTCACGCAGGGCGCCGGCACCCTGGCCCTGTTCGCTCAAAGACAGGTAATTGAGCGACAGCTGGCTGATCAGGCGCCAGGCCTTGGCATCGTGGGCATGGCTGGCGCGTGGGCGGCTGGGGCCTGCGACGCAACGCACAGAAAGCACCGGGGCGCTGTCGGCCAGGGTGAAATCGGTCTTGCCATTGCCCACGCTCATGAACAGCGGCAAGTCGCGGTTGGTGCACAGCGCCGTGACGCCCAACTGGCGCAAGTCATGGCCGTAGGGCGCCTGGCGGCTGTCCACCAGGCTGACGAAGGTTTCGCTGCCCACGTAGGTGGAGCGCGGACCGTTGCGGCGCTGGTCGCTGGACAGCACGCGTGGCTCGCGGCGCACCGTGTAGTAAGCCTGGTCACGGCCATAACGCGACGGATCACGCACTGCATAGAAGGGTAAAAACGGCTGCTCCGGCCCGGTGCCGTGGCCGGTGATGCCGCTCAACGAGTGAATCTCGAAATCCATCGGCCGCGTGCGGTCGGCGATCACGTGGTGTTCGTTGACCCGGTCAGACAAGTGGATGCGGTCTACACGTTTTGGGAACAGGTTGATCGCGGGGGTGCAGAAGGGCAAAAACTGCGCTGCGCCAACGCTGCCTTCCAGGCTCGGTTCGTGGCGGTCGAACAGCACGATCAGTTCCAGCTCCTGGCCGTCGCAACGCTTGACCGCCCGGCCCAGCTCGGCGAACTCGACGAACAGGAAGCGGTGGGGCAGGGCGAAGTATTCCTGCAACAACCGGTAGCCCTGGAACGCCCGCGCCACTACCGGCATCGCCGCGTCGGCATCGTCAAACCCACGGGAGCGCAACGCGTCTTGGGGCAAACGCTCAACCCAATCGCCGCCGGGTTGGCGTGCAAACACCGCGCAGGCATTGCCCAGCAGTTGTTCGTAGAGGCGGAATGGCTGCTCGTCGGCACCACTGAGGTACAGCGGCAGGTTATCCAGCTCAAGGCTGCTGAACGGCAATTCGGCGCCGGTGCGCAAGGTCAGGCGCAACCCCGCCTTGGCCTTCGGCTCACTGGCGGCCAGGCGACCGAGCACGGCGGCGGGGTTGCCGAAGTATTCGGCGTGACTGACCTGCAAGGGCCACAGCGTCACCGGATGTGCGGTGCGGTACTCGCAGCAGGTCTGGGTTTCGCGGCCCAGGGCGGCGCGCAGTACCGTGTCGCGGGGCAGGGGGAAACCGCTGGCCAGGGAGCCTTCATCCGGGTCGGTCTGCAATTGCACTACGGTCATCGACGGGGTGGGCGCCAGGTAGTGCGGGTAGGCGATTTCCAGCAGGTTGTGGGTGAAGGTCGGGTACTCGGCGTCGAGCTTGAGCTGCACCCGGGCCGTGAGGTAGGCAAAGCCTTCAAGCAAGCGTTCGACGTAGGGGTCGGCGCAGTCCATACCGGACAGGGTCAGCCGACTGGCGATTTTCGGGTATTCCTTGGCGAACTCGGCGGCGCTTTCGCGCACGTGGTGCAGTTCCTGGTTGTACAGCTCCAGCAGGCGCGGATTCATGGGCGTCTCCGCTGGTCGGCATTGACCACGCGTACGTGGCCGGACTCCAGGTCCAGGTCGGTTTGCAGCAGCAGGCGCAACGGCACTGGCTGCGCCCACAGGTCACCTTCGATCTCGAAACTCAGGGCGTTGTGGTTCATCTCGCCATGGCCGACACGGGCTTTGACCCGCAGGGTGTGGCGCAGGATGCGTGGCTCGAAGGTGGCGATGGCCTGGTAGATCAGGGCTTCCAGGGCCTTGATGTCGACGCTGGAAACGCTGTTGCCCGCCAGTGCCGGCAGGCCGTAATTGACCACCGAGGTACCGGCCGGGGTGTGCAGCGTCGCATCGGCATCAAGTAACGAGGTGGTGTTGAGCAGCCACGCCAGGTCACGCAGTACCGAGGCTTTCAATTGGGTCAGGGATAGCACGCGTTTGTCGGCGCTTTCCTTGGGATTGGTCGGGTCGTCGTCGGTCAGCCGGTCCAGCAGGGACGGTTGCAGACGGTCGCGGGAAGCGATTTCAGTTACCACCAAAGCAGCTCCACGGACGGGTTGCGAGAGGGACAAGATGCCTGTGGCCGTGGCGCGGGGTCACGGCCACAGGGGCTATCAGCGCTTGGTGTTGGAACGGATGTTCCAGCCAAACTTGATCGCGCCGCCGTCTTTGGTGCCGTCGGCTTTCTGCGGCTGGTAGTCGACCATCACTTGGGCGAAGTTCAGGGTCACGTTCTCGGTCAGGCGATCATCGGTGCCCGAGCCGCCGGTGCTCAGGGAGGTGACCAGCACTTCTTCCAGGTTGATCACCATGTACTCGACCTGGCTTTCGCCACCGGCCTTGCGCACGGTCAGCTTGACCTTGTCGATGTGCTTGCCGCTGGCGCAGTGCATCATCAGGTTGGGCGAAGCCTTGTCGACGTACTTGGTCAGCGACAGGTCCTGGATATTCACCTTGCCCGCACCGCCGCCACCGCCAACGTGCATGTTGCCGGACTGGGCCATGCCCCAGCTCCAGTTCAATACGTCGATTTCGTCCTTGTGGGCCTTGTCCATGGACTCGCCCTTGATGTCGCCGATCTTGATGAAAATATCAACAGCCATGTTTTCTCCCTGTGTGGTCTCAGCCACGATATTGGGTTACCGCCAATGGGGCAGTGCTTTTCTGGGGGGCTGGCTTGCCTGCGATAGCATCACCGCGGTCTGGCTGGCAGACCGCGTCGCCTGCATCGCGGGCAAGCCCGGCTCCCACAGAAGAACCGGTTCAACAGTTACTTATGCGCTCTTGGCAGAAGGCAGCTTCGATACCAGTCGCAACGACACCGTCAGCCCTTCAAGCTGGTAGTGCGGGCGCAGGTAGAACTTGGAGTTGTAATACCCCGGGTTGCCTTCGACTTCTTCCACGATCACTTCGGCAGCCGCCAATGGGTGCTGGGCCTTGGTGGTTTCGGTGGAGTGCGCAGGGTCGCCGTCGACGTAGTTGAGGATCCAGTCCTGCAACCAGCGCTGCATCTCGTCCTTCTCTTTGAAGGAGCCGACCTTGTCGCGCACGATGCACTTCAAGTAGTGGGCGAAACGGCAGGTGGCGAACAGGTACGGCAGGCGCGCGGCCAGGTTGGCGTTGGCGGTGGCGTCTGGGTCGTCGTATTCGGCCGGTTTCTGCAACGACTGTGCGCCGATGAACGCGGCAAAGTCGGTGTTTTTCTTGTGCAGCAGCGGCATGAAACCGTTCTTCGCCAGTTCCGCTTCACGGCGGTCGCTGATAGCGATTTCGGTCGGGCACTTCATGTCCACACCACCGTCATCGGTAGGGAAGGTGTGGGCCGGCAGGTTTTCCACTTCACCGCCAGACTCGATACCACGGATGCGCGAGCACCAGCCGTAGTGCTTGAACGAACGGTTGATGTTCACCGCCATCGCGTAGGCGGCGTTGGCCCAGGTGTACTTGGAGCTGTCGGCGCCGTCGGTGTTTTCTTCGAAGGCGAAGGCTTCCACTGGGTCGGTCTTGGCGCCATACGGCAGGCGCGCCAGGAAGCGCGGCATGGTCAGGCCGATGTAGCGCGAGTCTTCCGATTCACGCAGCGAGCGCCAGCCGGCGTATTCCGGGGTGGTGAAAATCTTGGTCAGGTCGCGTGGGTTCGACAGTTCCTGCCAGGAGCCCATGCCCATCACGGTTGGCGATGCGGCCGCGATGAACGGCGAGTGCATGGCGGCGCAGACTTTCGACAGCTCGCCCAGCAGTTCCACGTCGGGTGGCGACTGGTCGAAGTAGTAATCGCCCACCAGGCAGCCGTAGGGTTCGCCGCCGAACTGGCCGTATTCTTCTTCGTACATCTTCTTGAAGATCGGGCTCTGGTCCCACGCGGTGCCCTTGAATTTCTTCAGGGTCTTGTGCAGCTCCGGCTTGGAAATGTTGAGCACGCGAATCTTCAGTTGCTCATCGCTCTCGGTGTTGTTGACCAGATAGTGCAGGCCACGCCAGGCGCTTTCCAACTGTTGGAAATCCTGGTGGTGGATGATCTGGTTGACTTGGGCAGTGAGCTTGGCGTCGATGGCGGCGATGATCGATTCGATCGACTTGATCGCATCGTTGGACACCAAGTCGGTTTGCGCCAGGGCTTGTTCAGCCAGGGTGCGCACCGCGGTTTCCACGGCTTCGCGGGCACGCTCGGTCTTGGGTTTGAATTCTTGCAGCAGCAGGTTGGCGAACTCGCTGGCTTCTTCGGTGGCACCCAGGATCTGGCTGCCTTCGCGGGCGGTATTGTCAGTCATGATTACTGCTCCCCTGCAGGCTTGGGCGCGCTGGCAAGTGCCTGAAGCAGTGCCGGGTCCTTGATCGCCTTCATGATGATTTCTTCAGCGCCGGTCTTGCCGTCCATGTAGGTCAGCAGGTTGGCCAACTGAGTGCGGGCTTCGAGCAACTGGTTCAGCGAGTCAACCTTGCGCGCCACGGCGGCCGGGCTGAAGTCGTCCATGCTTTCGAAGGTGATATCCAGGCTCAGGTTGCCTTCGCCGGTCAGCTCGTTGGGTACGTGGAACGCCACGCGTGGCTGCATGGCCTTGAGGCGTGAGTCGAAGTTGTCGACGTCCACTTCAAGGAACTTGCGGTCGGCCACGGGTGCCAGCGGCTCGGCGGGCTTGCCGGCGAGGTCGGCCATCACACCCATTACGAAGGGCAGCTGGACCTTTTTCTCGGCGCCGTAGAGCTCGACGTCGTACTCGATCTGCACTCGAGGCGCACGGTTGCGCGCGATGAATTTCTGAGAACTTTGCTTCGCCACGTTGCTGCTCCTGGTCGCTTGAGCGACGGTGTTGTTACTGCACGGTCCGGCGGCTTACTCGCTGTCCGGGCCGCGCAGGTTTTCAAATTGGGACATGCCGTCGGGAATCAGATTGCGCACGATGGCCGCGAAGTCGGCGTGCACCAGATTTTTCGCTCGGTTCAACAACACCGGCAGCGGGCTCGAAGGCTCGTGTCGGGTGTAGTACGCAAGGATCTTGTCGAGGCTGCGCAACACGTCATCGCGAGTAGCGATGTCGCCCGTCGGGCGAGGGGCTGCGGGCGCAGCGGCGAAATCGACCGAGGGGGCATTGTCTTCACTGACGGCCTCGGGTTCGCTGCTGCTGTCGGTGCCGGGCACCGCTTGATTGAGTATTTGCAGGGCCTGCTTGAGCGGCTGCTTCAAGGCGCTGAGGTCCACGCCCTGGGCGGAACCGACCTGGTCATTGACCTGTTGCTCGATGGCTTCGCAGGCCGTACGCGCTGCGATCAACGCATCGCGGGTGGCTTGCAGCAGCTCGGGGTCGCTGTCGAGGAATGCAGCGTTGAGCTGCTGGTTGCCCAGTTGCTCGTCGGCAAAACTCTGCAGGCCACTGGCGTTGAGCGCGGCGCGCAGGCTCACGGGCCCGAAGGTGCGTGAGCGTGTCAGGATGCTTTCGCGCAACAGGCGAATATTGGTGTCGCAGGTCAGGCCGGTCAGGGCGTTGATGCGCACGGTGGGGTCGTTGTCGTCGTCGGCATCCAGGCGTGGATGCACGTCGGCCCAGTATTCGCGCAGCAAGGCGTTGATCAGGACAAGGACTTCAGCCAGCCCGGCCACGCCCTGCAAGGCGAGGGAACTTTGCAGCAGGAAATGAGTGATGCGCAGGTCTTTGCTGCGCTGCAACAGGTCGAGGCTCTGCTGCTGGATGCTGCGCCACTCCGGCGGCTCGGCGGGCAGGATCGAGTCGCCCATGCTGCGTTCGGGCTGGCCCTTGGCATCACGTTCCAATTGCAGAAATTGCGCGTCATATTCCATGTCTTCGCCACAGGGCGAAGTTGCAGAAACGGCGGTGAGCAGCAACGGCACATCCACTGAGTTCGATCTCCTTATCAGCCCGCTGGAAGGCGGGCAACGCATGCATTAGTTGCGCAATGAACTGTGCATGTTTTCTTGGTCATACAATCAGAGTGCCACTACTGCGCCATCACTGATGTTCAAGAAGTTGTGCATTTTTGGTGTAGTAGTTATGCCTTGTCAAGGTAAGCTATTCGCCCTCTGTGACAGATGTGCGGTGTTTAACAACCTGTGCGACTGGCGGGTCGAAAGGCGCGCCCATGGAGGATTTTTGTCATGCAAGCCAGTTAAGATCAGCGATCATGCTGGTAAAAGCAGATTTTGGCGGTCGTTTTCGCGACCGCGGGCAAATCTTCAGGGAAGCGTGGCCCTTTGGGTAGACCGCGCGCGATGCATCAGCAAGGAGGCAAGATGTCGCTGTGTTTGACTATCACTAGTTATCACAAGATTACCCCAGGGCAATGCGCTGAAAAGTCCATGGATCAGGGCAGGATAGCTATTGGTCGCAGTTCGGATAATGACTGGGTATTGCCTGATCCTGAGCGTCTCGTCTCCTCCCAGCATTGCGTTATTCAATACAAAGATGGCCGTTATTACTTAACCGATAACAGCACCAATGGTGTGGAGTTGGTCAAGGCCGGTATTCGTATGCGCCGGGGTAACAGCGAGCCGCTGCAAGATGGCGAGTTGATCCGCATCGGCGATTACGAAATCCAGGCGCGCATCGACTTCAACGTGCAAGCCGTCGACAGCCAACCGTTTGCCGGTGAGTCGCCAAACAGCTTCGAAGCGCTGATGGGCGCTGTGGCGAGTCCGCCTGCGCCTACGCCGATGATCGCACCGCAATTCCACGGCGCCTCGTCGATGGAAACCCTGCCAGACCTGTTCGACTTCCTCAGCCCCACCGCCGTGCCGCCGCCCACTGTGGCGGACCATGTGCCATCCGAACAACACGATTTCCGCCCGCCGGCTCCGGTTGCTGTACCGGTAGTCGAGAAACCGGTGGTGCAAGGCGCTGTCATTCCTGAAGACTGGGACCTGTTTGGCGACGCGCCTGCGCCCGCGCCGGTCGCCAATGCCGCGCCTGCACCGACGCCGATTGCCCCAGCACCGATTGCTCCGCCGCCTGTGGTCGAGCCGGTTGCACTTGCCGTGGCCGACACTGCGCAACCTAGCGACCTCTTGCAAGCCTTCCTGCGTGGCGCCGGTCTCGACCAGTTGCGGCTGGACCAGGCCGACGCCAGCGCCCAGATGGAAAGCATCGGCCGCAGCTACCGGCTGATGGTCGAGGGCCTGATCGACGTATTGCGCGCCCGGGCCAGCCTCAAGGGCGAGTTCCGTATGCAGCAGACGATGATCCGCCCCGCTGAAAACAACCCGTTGAAATTCGCCCCGAATGCCGACGAAGCGTTACTGCTGCTGCTTCGTCATGGCAACCAGGCGTTTATGGCGCCGGACATCGCGGTACGGGACAGTTTCGATGACCTGCGCGCCCACCAGTTGGCCGTGATGGCTGGCGTGGAAGCGGCGATCAAACACCTGCTCGCGCGCTTTGAACCGGCGCAGTTGGAGGAACGCATGGGCAAGCCCGGTGGCCTTTCGAGCATTTTCAACGGCTCGCGCCAGGCCCAGTACTGGCAGCAGTTTACCGAGCTCTACAGCAACATTTCGCGCGAGGCCCAGGAGGATTTCCAGGACCTGTTCGGTCGCGAATTCAGCCGGGCCTACGAAGAGCACAGCGCACGACAGCGACGCTAAAGCGCGTCGCACTTATGGATAAAACGGATAGCTAAACACGTCATTGAGGACGCAGGATGATTCCCAGGTTTTTACTCGCAGCCGCTACCGCGCTGCTGCTGACCGCGTGTGCAAACGACGCGGCCAAACCCGAAGCGGCTGCCGACACGCAAGCCAACAGCGCCGCCGTCGAGTTGCATTTCCACGCGATCGCCGGGCTCAACCCCGGCGCCAATGGCCAGGCTGCGCCGGTGCGGGTGCGTATTTTCGAACTGAAAAACGCCGCGACCTTTTCCCGCTCCGATTACTTCGCCCTGGCTGACCGTGCGCAATCCACCCTCGGCCTCGACCTGCTGGACCAGGATGAAGTGGTGGTGCAACCCGGCCAGCAACTGAGCATTCAGCGCGACCTCAACCCGGCCACGCGCCAGATCGGCGTGCTGGTGGGCTATCGCGAGTTGGACCGCGCGCAATGGCGCGCCGTGATCAACGTAGCGCCGCGCCAATCCAGCGAATACCAGATCAGCCTCGATGTGCGTGCCGTGCGCGCCGACGTCGTGGTTTCCCCCTCCAGCCCAGCCCAATAACAAGCAATCGGAGCCCCCATGTCCTGGAACAATCGCGTGGTCTGGTCGGAAGGCATGTTCATCGCAACGCAGCACTTCCAGCAGCATGACCGTTACCTGGAAAACCTGATCGACGCGCGCAGCCGTCCGTTGTCGGCAGGGGCCTGGGGTTTTTCCGAGTTGCTGATCGACCAGGGCCTGCTGGCCCAGGGCAAGCTGGCGATCGTATCGGCCCGCGGCCTGTTGCCCGATGGCACGCCCTTCAATATCCCCCAGGATGACCTGGCGCCGAGCCCGTTGAGTATCGACGACAACCTGCGCGACGGCTTGGTGTACCTGGCCCTGCCGCTCAAGCGTGCCGGTGCGCGTGACACGGTTGAGGAAGGCGAAGCCCTGGAAGCTGCGCGTTATGTCAGCCAGGTGCGTGAAGTGCGCGATGACAACGCGCCGTTCGAAAACCGCGCCCCGGTAGCCGTGGGGTCGCGGGCATTGCGCCTGCTGACGGCGCAGGACGGCATCAGCGACTATGCCGCCATTGGCCTGGTACGCATCAAGGAAAAACGCGCCGACCGTGCACTGGTGCTCGACGACACCTACATCCCGCCGGTGCTGAATGTGACCGCAAGCAAACCGCTGACTGCGTTTCGCAGTGAACTGCTCGGCCTGCTGCACCAGCGTGGCGAAGCCCTGGCGGGGCGCGTGGTGGCCTCCGGCGCTGGCGGCGCTTCGGAGATTGCCGACTTCATGCTCCTGCAGCTGGTCAATCGCGCCCAGCCGCTGATCCAGCATTTGAGCCAGTTGAGCCCGCTGCACCCGGAGCGCTTCTTCAGCGAACTGGTGAGCCTGGCCGGTGAGTTTTCGACCTTCTCCACTTCAGGTCGCCGCCCGCAGGAATACCAGCAATACCAGCACGATGACTTGGCGCTGAGCTTCACTCCGGTGATGGCGGCCCTGCGTGAAGCGCTGTCGATGCTGATCGACAGCAAGGCCACGCCGATCCCGATTGTGGAGAAGGCCTACGGTATCCACGTGGCGATGCTGGCCGACAAGACCCTGCTCGACAACGCCAGTTTCATCCTCGTGGTGCGTGCCGATGTGCCCGGCGAAACCCTGCGCGCACGCTTTGGCCAGCAGAGCAAAGTCGGTTCGGTGGAGCACATTCGCGACATGGTCAACCTGCAACTGCCAGGCATTGGCTTGCTGCCGTTACCGGTGGCGCCGCGCCAATTGCCGTACCACGCCGGTAGTACCTACTACGAGCTGGACCGAGGCAGCGAGCACTGGCAGCAGTTGAGCAATTCCGGCGGCTTTGCCTTCCATATCGCCGGGCAGTTCCCGGGTTTGAACCTGGCCTTCTGGGCGATCCGAGGATAATCCGCGATGCACCCCAATGATGATGACCGCACCCAGTTCATGCCGCGCCCGGGTGGCCGAGCGCCGGAGCCTGCACGCGCAGAACCGACGCCGCTGTCGATGCCGGCTGCGCCGATCCTCACCGGCAAAAGCCAGGGCCTCAACCCGCTGGAAAGCGCCGCCGGCCCTTTACTGGCGTTGCTGACGCGGCTGCGCAACACCATCGCCCACCCGGCGCCAGCCAGCCTGCGGGCGCAGTTGTTGGCCTATCTGCGTCAGTTCGAAGAACGCGCCGAAGCGGCTGGTGTGGCGCGCAACGAAGTGCTGCTGGCCCGTTACGCGCTGTGCACCGCCCTGGATGAAGCGGTGTTGAGCACGCCGTGGGGCAGCACCAGTGATTGGGGCAAGCAAAGCCTGCTGATCACCGTGCACAACGAAGCCTGGGGCGGTGAAAAGGTCTTCCAGTTGCTCGACCACTGCCTGCAAAGCCCACGGGAACGCCTGTACCTGTTGGAGCTGTTGTACCTGTGCATGTGCCTGGGTTTCGAAGGCCGCTACCGCGTGATGACCGACGGTCGCAGCCAATTGGAAGCCTTGCGCGAGCGCACCGCCGCAGCGATTCGCAGTGCCCGTGGTGAACACGAGCGTGAGCTGTCGCCGCACTGGCGCGGCGTGACCGTGGCCCGTGATCGCCTGGCGCAGTTCATGCCACCGTGGATCGCCGTGGCGATCGGCGTGGCGCTGCTGCTGGCGTTGCTGTTTGGCCTGCGCATGAAACTGGCCTCGGACGCCGAGCCGGTGTTCAAGAATATCCATGCCCTGGGCGAGATCCCGGTGCAGGCCATCGACCGTCCGATGGCGCAGCCAAAAGTGATCGAGCGGCCGCGCCTGGCCGGCTTCCTGGCCGAAGACATCAAGGCCGGTCGCGTGGCCGTGGAAGACAAGGTTGACCGTTCGGTGGTGACCATTCGTGGCGATGAGCTGTTCGCCTCCGCCAGCTCCAGCATTGTCGATGCTTACCAGCCGCTGATGCTGCGCATCGCTGATGCCATTCGCAAGGTCAAGGGCCAGGTGCGTGTCACCGGCCATAGCGACAACCGCCCGATCGCCACGCTGCGCTTCCCGTCGAACTGGGCGCTGTCCGAAGCCCGGGCCAAGTCGGTGCTGGAGATCCTCGCGGCCAAGACCGGCCAGGCTGATCGCTTCAGCGCCGAAGGCCGTAGCGACACCGAGCCGCTGGCGAGCAACGGGACTGCCGAAGGCCGTGCCCGCAATCGTCGGGTTGAAATCACCGTACTGGCGGAGGGCGTCGAGTGAAGGCGTTTTTCAGTTTCATGATTCGCTGGGTGATCCCCGTTCTGGGCCTGATTGCTCTGAGCCTGATCATCTGGTTTGTCGGGCCGTTGCTCGACGTGTTGATGCCCGAGGGGCGACGCTGGGCGTTGATCATCCTGGTATTTGCGCTGTGGCTTGCCTACCGCGTGTTCCGCATCATCCAGGCCCGCCGCCAGGCTGCCGAAGTGATGCGCAGCCTGGCCGCCGAAACCCCGGCTGATCCCAACAGTGTTGCCACTGCCGAAGAGTTGTCGACCCTGCGCCAGCGCATGGACGAAGCCCTGACGCTGCTGAAAAAAGCCAAGCTGGGCGGTGACGAACGCCGCAACCTTTACGAGCTGCCGTGGTACGTGATCATTGGCCCGCCGGGTTCGGGCAAGACCACCGCACTGGTCAATTCCGGATTGCACTTTCCGCTGGCGGCGCAGTTGGGCGCCGGTGCCGTGCGCGGCGTCGGTGGTACGCGTAACTGCGACTGGTGGTTTACCGATCAGGCCGTTTTGCTTGACACCGCGGGCCGCTACACCACCCAGGACAGCAACTCGACGGTGGATAAAGCCGCGTGGCTGGGCTTTCTTGACCTGCTGAAAAAGCAACGTTCGCGCCGACCCATCGATGGTGCGTTTATCGCCATCAGCCTGTCGGATTTGCTGCTGGGTACAGACGCCGAGCGCGCCGCCCATGCCGCCGCGATTCGCCTGCGTATCCAGGAGCTGTACACCCAGTTGGGCGTGCGTTTCCCCATCTACCTGATGCTGACCAAGCTCGACCTGGTGCCGGGCTTCATGGAGTTCTTCGACAACCTGAGCAAGGAAGAGCGCGCCCAGGTGTGGGGCATGACCTTTGCCCTGGACGACGGCAAAAATAGCGACAGCCCGTTGGCGCACCTGCAAAGCGAATTCGCCGGGCTGGAGCAGCGCCTCAACGAACGCCTGGTCGAGCGTCTGCAACAGGAGCGCGACCCGGCACGCCGCGACCTGATCTACGGTTTCCCGCAGCAGTTCGGCGCGTTGAAGGACTGTCTGCAAAGCTTCCTTGAAGGTGTGTTCAAGCCCAACGCCTTTGAAGAGCGCGTGTTGCTGCGTGGCGTGTATTTCACCAGCGGCACCCAGGAAGGCAGCCCGATTGACCGCCTGATCGGCGCCATGGCCCAGAGCATGAACCTGGACCGCCAGCACCTGGCGCGCCAGAGCGGCACCGGGCGCAGTTACTTCATCGAAAAACTCTTCACCGCAGTGGCTTTCGCCGAGCGTGGCTTGGTGGGGGTGAACCCGAAAATCGAACGGCGCCGCAAGTGGATTGCACGTGGTGTGCTGGCGGCCACCGTAGCGCTGGTCGTGGTGGTCAGCAGCCTGTGGTGGGTGAGTTATCGCGCCAACCAGGCGTATATCGCCCAGGTCGATCAGAAAGTTGCGCCCCTGGGCCAGACCGTGCAGAACCTGAGCCCGGCACAACGAGAAGTGCTCGCGGTGCTACCACTGCTGAACGCGGTGAAGAACCTCGCGGGGGATTCGCCAAGCTGGTCCGAAGGGCTTGGGCTGTATCAAGGCGATATGCTCGAAGCCGAGTCCGCCAGCGTCTACCGCAAGCTGTTGATCGCCGTGTTCGCGCCACGCTTGGTGACGCGCATCGAAGAGCAACTGCACGGCGGCGGTAACTCCGACTTTCTCTACGAGGGCCTCAAGGCCTACCTGATGCTCGCCGACACCGAGCATTACGATCCGGACTTTATCAAGGCCTGGATCGCCCTGGACTGGGACCGCAATCTGCCCCGCGACCTGCCGGCCGATCAGCGTCAGGCGCTGGCCGGGCACCTGCAAGCGCTGTTCGAGCGGCACCCGCCGAGCGCCCGCCTGGACCCGCGCCTGATCGATGACCTGCGACGCCAGTTGCAGCAACTGCCGGTGGCCCAGCGCGTGTATGACCGGGTCAAGCGCCAGAAACTGCCCGAAGGCATCCCGGACTTTCGTCTCAACGAAGCCGCTGGGCGTGACGCCGCGCTGGTGTTCAGCCGCAAAAGCGGCAAGCCGTTGGGTGAGCCGTTGAGTGGTTTCTTCACTGCCAAGGGCTATCGTCAGGCGTTCTTGCTGAGCAGCCTGAACCAGACCGGCACCCTGGCCGAGGAACAATGGGTGCTGGGCCACGAGCAGGCCGATCAGCAGAACGTGGTGAGTCTGGCCGCGGATGTGCGTCGTTTGTACTTCCAGGACTACCAGCGCCAGTGGGATGCGCTGCTCGCCGACATCGACTTTGTGCCGATCACCAGCGTGGCCCAGGCCGCCGACGTGCTGCGGGTGATTTCCGGCCCGACCTCGCCGCTGAAAAAGCTGCTGGTGGCGGTCGCCAGGGAAACCGATCTGCAAGCCGAAGAGCGCCAGTTGGCTGCCAAGGGTGTACCGGTGGAAGGTGGCGTCGACAAGCTCAAGGAGCGCCTTGGCAGCTTGCTTGGCCAGGAGCAACCGACGGCGAATGCCCCGGCGGCGTCGGAGGATCCGGTGACCGCGCACTTTGCCGAACTCAACAGCATCGTCAGCAAAAACGAAGGCGAACCGGCGGCCATCGACGGCCTGCTGTCGGACATGAATGCGCTGTATGTGCAGGTCAGCGCCATGGTCGGTGCCAGCGGCGATGCCTTGCTCGGTGAGGCCAAGAACCAGGCGGCGGCTGCGGCCACGCGGGTCAGCCTGAATGCCGAGCGCCAGCCGCCGCTGGTGCAGGGCATGGTCAAGTCGGTGGTCAATTCCACCACCAACAGCATGATGGGCGGGGTGCGTAACCAGCTGAACGCGGCCTGGGTCAGCGAAGTGGTCAACGTGTATCGCCAGTCGTTGGCCGGTCGCTACCCGATGTCGCCGGGCAGTGCGCGGGACGCCACCCTGGATGACTTCGGCCAGTTCTTCGGCGTGGGCGGGGTAATGGATAACTACTTCCGCAAATACTTGCAGCCCTATGTGGATACATCGGCACAGACCTGGCGCTGGCAACCGGGCGCGGCGCAGAAGCTGGGGATTGCCCCGGGCGTGCTGCAAACCTTCCAGCGGGCGGCGACAATTCGCGATGCGTTCTTCAGGTCCGGGGGCACCCAGCCTATCGTGCGTTTCGAGCTCAAGCCGGTGTCGATGGACCCGACCATCACCCAGTTTCTGCTTGATCTGGATGGCCAGCAGTTGAGCTACGACCACGGCCCGAGCCGCCCGGTAGCGATGCAATGGCCGAACCCTGGCAGCATCGGCGTGGTGCGTATTTCCATCATGCCGCCGTCGGCCAGTGGTCGCTCCGGTATCACGCTGGACGGTCCGTGGGCCTGGTTCCGTCTGCTGGAGCAATCGGATCTCACCGCGGGCAACTCGCCGGACCGCTTCAACCTGCGCCTGCGGGTTGATGGTGCGAGCATCGCCTACGAGCTGCGCGCCAACAGTGCCTTCAACCCGTTCAGAAGCCGCGTGCTCAGCGGTTTCAGCCTGCCGGAGCGGCTATGACGACTGTGGGTTTCTACGGCAAGTTGGCCAGTCGCGGGGACTTTGTCAGCCGCGCCTTGCCCCAGAGTTTTATCGGCCCGTGGGACAGCTGGCTGGCGGCGGGTTTGCTCGCCAGCCAGAACAGCCTGGGCGGTGACTGGCTCAACGTGTATCTGGTCAGCCCGTTGTGGCGCTTCGTACTGGCGCCAGGCGTATGCGGGCCCGATGCCGCGGCGGGCGTGGTGATGCCGAGCATTGATCGGGTCGGGCGGTATTTTCCGCTGGCCGTGGTCACCTTGCTGGATCACGACACCAACCCCGCCTCCCTGGTGGGCGGGCCGGACACCTGGTTCGAGCAGGCCGAAGAGCTGTTGCTCAGCACCCTGGACAGTGGCGCTACCTTCGAAAGTTTCAACGCGGGTCTCGACGCCCTGGGCTTTCCGGCGAGTGAGCCGCGTGCGGTCGACAGCCGTTTCGCCGGCCTGCAGCGCGTGGCCGCTACGGTGCCCCATCAGCGCATGACCGCACTGGCCGAACAGGCGTGCGAGGGCGCGAGCCTGTGGTGGGGCCGTGGTTCGCAACGTATTTCACCTGGTTTATTACGGTGCCAGGGCTTGCCTGCCGCCGATGACTTTGCGCAGTTTTTGCTCGGACAAGAAGGTGTGGTGTAGATGGGCGCGACGTACAAATCCGCGAGCAAAAGCCATGTGGGCATGGTTCGCCAAGTCAACGAAGATGCCTTTCTGGACCTGCCGGAAAACCGCCTGTGGGTGGTGGCCGATGGCATGGGCGGGCACGCCGCGGGGGACTATGTCAGCAGCTTGATCGTCGACAGCCTGCGCCATGTACCGCTGGGCCGCTCCCTCGACGAATACACCGCGGCGCTGCGCAATGATCTGCTGCGCATCAACACCGCTGTACGCGAAGAAACCGCCAACCGTGGCGTGACCATGATGGGCAGTACGGTGGTGGTATTCGCCGCCCGCGGCTTGCGCGGTGTGTGCCTGTGGGCCGGCGACAGTCGCTTGTATCGCCTGCGTGACGGCGTGCTGGAAAGCATCTCCCGCGACCACAGCTACGTGCAGGACCTGCAAGACAGCGGCTTGCTCAGCGAAGCTGACGCCCGCACCCATCCGCGCTCCAATATCGTCACCCGCGCTGTCGGCGTGGAAGCGCAACTGGACGTGGCGTCGGTTGAACTGTTGATCGCTCCCGGCGACAGCTACCTGTTGTGCAGCGACGGCCTGAACAAGACCGTCGAAGACCGCGAAATCCGCGACGTGCTCAGCCATGACGCACCGGACGAAATCGTGCGCAGCCTGGTGCACCTGGGGCTCAATCGCGGCGCACCGGACAACATCACCACCCTCGTCGTGAAGGTCTCGTCATGAACATTGTCATTCCAGGTTATGACATCGAAGGCGAGATCGGCGAAGGCGCCATGGCCAGCGTGTACCTGGCGACCCAGCGGTCGCTGGAGCGCAAGGTAGCGTTGAAGGTGATGGCCGCGGCGCTGGCAGCCGATCCGAGTTTCTGCGAGCGCTTCCTGCGTGAGGGCAAGACCCTGGCGCGCCTTTCGCACCCGCACACGGTGACCATCCATGACATCGGCAACGTCGGTGAGCTGTATTACATGGCCATGGAATACCTGCCCAACGGCACGCTCAAGGAGCGCATCGCTGCCGGCCTGACGCCGGAGCAGGGGGTGACGCTGATCCGCCAGATCGCCTCGGCGCTGGGTTATGCCCATGCCCAGGGGTTGGTGCATCGCGACGTCAAGCCGGCGAATATTCTGTTCCGCGCCGATGGCACTGCAGTACTTTCCGACTTTGGTATCGCCAAGTCGCTGGACGACCGCACCCAATTCACCCAGGCCGGGTTTGCCGTGGGCACGCCAAGCTACATGAGCCCGGAGCAGGCGCGGGGCCAGGAGATCGACGGGCGCGCCGATCTCTACGCACTCGGTGTGGTGCTGTACGAAATCCTCGTCGGCAAGCTGCCCTACAGCGGCACCGATGCGCTTTCCACTGCGCTGGCGCACCTGACTGAGCCGTTGCCGGAATTGCCTGTGCATCACGGGCGTTACCAGGGTGTGCTGCGCAAGTTGTTGGCCAAAGACCCGGCGCAGCGTTATCCGGATGCGGCAGCGTTGTTGTTGGCGCTGGATCAACTACCGGCGGATGAATCGGACGCCACGCTGGTACGGCCGCTGCCGATTCCTCTGAGCTTTGATCTGGCGGGCATGACCCCTGTCACCATCGACATTCCGACTGATAAACCGCAGCCGCAGCCAATAGTGCGCCAACCGGTGGTCACGCCGACCCAGCACAGTGCGCCCTCCGAGCAGCGCCGTGGTCCGGTATTGGCCTTGGCCGCCGTGGCGGTCGCCGTCGCGTTGGCCATTGGTGGCGCCAGCTACTGGTGGTTGAGTGGCAGCGATGAACCGGCTCAGCCGCCAGCCGCCGTGGTGCCCACGGTGATGCCACCGGTGGCTGTCGCTGCAGTGGATGGCGGTCAACGTCCGTTGCTGATGGCGGGCAAGAAGACCCTGTTCCAGCGCGTACTCAGCAAGCCCGGCGCCCAGCTTTCAGCAGACGCGGGCAGCGCGCCGGGTAAAGCGTTGCCGGCGTTTTCCGTGCTCTACGTGTACCAGCGCAAGGAAGTGGATGGCAGCCCGTGGGTACGCGTGGGCGCCGCCACCGATGGACGCAGCGACGGTTGGTTGCCGGCCGCCCAGGTCAGCGACTGGAAACAAAGCCTGGTGCTCAAGTTCACCGAGCGCTCGGGGCGTGCGCCCGTGATGTTCCTGCGCCAATCCGGCGAGGTGGAGAAACTGTTGGCCGATCCTGCCGCCGCGAAAAGCGTGCTGACCAAGGCGCAGAGTAACCCTGAGGACAACCAGCAAGTCCTGGCCCTTGAGCCGGCCGCCAGCGCGGTGCCGCAAAACCAGTTCTACCTGTTGCCGATTTTCGACTCAAAAGAGAGCTTCGATGAAAACGGCCAGCCGGTGCAGTTGCTCAACGTGGCCTCTATCGACCCAGGCCGCAGCGCGGCTGCCACACCGGCGACCCCGACACTCAGCGCCAATGCCGATGCATTCCGCACCGCCGTGGTGCTGGTGGTGGATACCACGGTGTCGATGCAGCCCTACATCGACCAGATCCGCGACGTGGTACACGAGTTGCAAACCCGTATCGCCGAGCGCGGCGAACTGGACAGCGTCAGCTTCGGCCTGGTCGGCTTTCGCAGCAGCATCAAGAAAACCCCTGGCCTTGAGTACGTCGCCAAGACCCTGATCAGCCTCGACCAGGGGCGCGATCCGCAGCGCTTCCTCGATATGGCGCGCCAGGTCAAAGCCTCAACCGTCTCCAGCCATTCCTTCAACGAAGATGCGTTTGCCGGGGTGATGCAGGCGGTGGATGGCATGGACTGGTCGGGCTATGGCGGGCGCATCATCCTGCTGGTCACCGACGCGGGTGCGCTGCGCAAGAACGACCCGTTCGCCGCTACCCAGATGAACGAAGCCGAAGTGCGACAGGCCGCACTCGGCAAGCAGATCAAGATCTACGCACTGCATCTGCGCACCGATGTCGGCAAGAAAACCCACGCCGGTGCCGAGAGCCAGTACCGCATCCTTACCGCCGACGCCAACCCGCAGATCGGTGACCTGTACACGCCAGTGCCGGGAGGCGATGTGCGCAAGCTGGGTGAGCGCGTCGATGAGATCGGTACAGTGTTCGCCGACCTGGTGCATCAGGTGCGCAACAACACGCCGCAACCGGTGCCGCTGCTCGGTTCGGCGCCAAGCCTGGCGGACAAATCCACCGCGGTCGGCTATGCCATGCACATGGACTTCCTCGGGCGCAAAACCGCCAGCCAGGCGCCGCAACTGGTCAGCGCCTGGACCGCCGACCGCGACCTGACCAACCCGGCGCTGCCAGCGTTCCAGGTGTGCGTGATGCTGACCAAGCTGCAACTCAATGACCTGCAACAGTCGCTGAAGTTGATCGTGGATGCGGCGCGCAAAACCCAAAGCTCGCCCAAGGATTTCTTCCAGGAAATCGCCAGCGCCTCGGCCTACATGAGCCGAGACCCCCAAGCCCTGCGCAAGGGCGGTAACCTGGCCGACGGCGGTCTGCTCGGTGAATACCTGGAGGGCCTGCCGTACCGCAGCAAGTCGCTGAACATGACCCAGGATTTGTGGTTGTCGTTGAGCGTGGCCGAGCAGGAAGACTTTATCGACGAGTTGGATTCGAAAATCCGCCTGTATGAAACCTTCCATAACGACGTGGCCAACTGGGTCCGTTTCGGCGATGCTGAACCGGGTGATGCGTTGTACCGCGTGCCGCTGTCGACGCTGCCGTAATGTTGAACCTGAGCGCAGTGCACAAGAGCCGGGGCGTTGGTAGCCAGCGCTACAGCCTGGTGATTCCGGCGTTGCACCTGCAAGCGGGCGAACAACTGGCGATTGTCGGCCCCAGTGGTTGCGGCAAAAGCACGTTGCTGGATCTGCTGGCGCTGGTATTGGCGCCGGATCAGGTCGGGCAGTTTGCGTTCAACCAGCAGGACATCGGCGCGCTGTGGCGTGCCGACCGGCAATCCGCCCTGGCCGCGTTGCGCAGCCAGCACTTGGGCTATGTACCGCAAACCGGTGGGCTGCTGGGGTTTCTGGATGTGCGCGGCAATATCGCTTTGTCCCGGCAATTGCTGGGCTTGAAGGACGACGGCAGCGTGGCGCGTCTGGCCGAGCAGTTGCAGGTCAGCGATCAGTTGGCCAAGCGCCCGGCGGCGTTGTCGGTGGGCCAGCGCCAGCGCGTGAGTTGCGCCCGCGCCCTGGCCCATGCGCCGCAACTGGTGCTGGCGGATGAGCCGACCGCTTCCCTCGACCCGCTCAACGCCGAGCGGGTGATGCAGGCGCTGCTGGCCCGGGCCCGTGAACAGCGGGCGGCCTGTGTGATCGCCACCCATGACGAACCCCTGGCCCGCGCCAGTGGCTTGCAGGTGCGGCGTATCGGTTGCCGTCGCGATGCTGACGGCGGCGTCACCGCAACCCTCGGGGAGGCGTGCTGATGCGCATCGGTCTGCTTGCCTCACTCGCCTGGCAGGACTATCGCAACGACGGTTGGCTGTCAGCCTGTTCGGTGCTGGCGCTGGTAGCGGTTATCGCGCCATTGCTGGTGTTATTCGGCCTGAAATTTGGACTGGTTAGCAGTTTGACCGAACGCTTGGAGACCGATCCGGCTACCCGTGAAATTATCCCGTTGGGCGGTGGCCGATTCAGCGCAGCGTTTATCGAGCAGTTGGGGCAGCGCAGCGATGTGGCGTTTGCTTTGCCGCGCACACGGCAGATTGCAGCAACGGCCCAAGTGGGCGCGCTGACCCTGGAAATGTTGCCAACCGCAGCGGGTGATCCGTTGTTGGCAGGCTTACCGATGCCTCACGGTTTGGATCAGATTGTGCTCAGCCATACCGCTGCCGAAAAGCTTGCGGCAAGGCCCGGTGACTGGCTGGAAACCAGCTTTGCGCGGCAAGTGGCGGGGCGCGTCGAGGCCCAGCGCACGCGGTTGCAAGTGCTGGCGGTGTTGCCGTTGGAAGCCTTTGCCCGTGATGGACTGTTGACTGATTTAGCGTTGCTGGAAGCGGCGGAAGATTATCGCGATGGCCGTGCGGTGCCGGCGTTGCATTGGGACGGCGAGGTGGCGGGCGTGAGCGAACAGCGTATCTATCCGGCGTTTCGCCTGTATGCGCGCAGCCTCAGTGATGTGGAACCGCTGCGCGTGTATTTCGCCGGGCAGAACCTGCTGGTGTCGACCCAGGCGCACACTATCGCCCAAGTGCAGTCGTTGAGCCGCAACCTGTCGATTGTATTCTGGATCATCGCCGGGTTGGCCCTGGCCGGAGCCTTTGCGGCGATATTCGCCGGCGCGTTGGCGGCGGTCGCGCGCAAGCGGCGGGAATTGTCAGTGTTGCGCCTGCTGGGGTTTTCCACCGGCGCGCTGTTGCTGTTTGTGCTGTTGCAGGCGCTGTACAGCGCCGGTTTTGCGGGCTTGCTCAGTGTCGGGCTTTATGGCCTGGCTGAAGCGGGTTTGAATCAACTCTTCGTGCAGGTGCCGGGCGAGTACGCCAGCCATCTGTTGGCGCGTCACTACGGCCTGGCCCTGGCTGCCGTGCTCGGCGTCAGCGCCGTGGCGGCGGCCTGTGGGGGGTGGCGGGTGGCGCGTATCCAGGCTTCTGAAGGAATCAGAGATGTATAAGTTACTGGGCGCCTGCGTGGCGCTGAGCCTGGCCTCGCTGGCCTGGGCGGATGAGGCAAGCGACAAGCTCGACAACCCCAAACCGTTGCCGGATGACGTGAGCTTGCCGCTGCCGTGCGAAGGCAACATGGTGTTCCGCTATGCCTACGTGCTGGCCCAGGGCACCCTGGATGACCGCGAAGTCAGCCTCGGCTACCCCTTTGCCGAAGGCGAGGCCGGTTACCAGCAGTCGTTTATTTCCGGTTATCGCCGCGACTTCATCAACGGCCAGTTCACCCTCAAGGACTTGCCCAAGGCCTGGAACAAGGTCATCGCGCCGCTGATGCCCAAGACCGACGCCAAGACCCCACTCAAGCCCATGCTGTACTTCATCGGCAAGTACGAAGTGACTGCACGCCAATATGCCCAGGTGATGGGCCAGGCGCAGTCCCTGGCCAGCGGTGAACCGGCACCGGCGTGTGACGCGCCCACCGGCATGGCCGGGCGGTTGCCCAAGGTGAAGCTGTCGCGTTTTGAAGCCGAGCGTTTTTCGGCGGTGTACAGCGCCTGGCTGATGAAGTACCACCGCGAGTTGTTGCCGGTGAGCGGGCGCGGTTCGTCAGCCGAAGACGGCGGCCTGGGCTTTGTGCGCCTGCCTACCGAGGTTGAGTGGGAATACGCCGCACGCGGCGGCCAGGCGGTGAGCCGTCAGGACCTGGAAAGCCGCTTGTATCCACGGCGCGCCGAGGGCAGCGAAAGCGATGGCCCGCTGGCTGATTACGCGGTGTTCAACCAGGTCGCCGGCGGCACCGGTCAGGCGGCACGGCTGATGCCCATCGGCACCAAATTGCCCAACCCCATCGGCCTGTTCGACGTGATCGGCAACGCTGCGGAAATGGTCCAGGAATCGTTCCAGCTGGTACATGCCGGCCGACGCCAGGGCACCTATGGCGGCTTTGTGGTCAAGGGCGGCAATTATCTGGAAGGCGAGGGCACCTTGTTTACCGGTATGCGCCGCGAATACCCATTGTTTGCAGCCGATGGCACCGAGCAAAGCAACGAGACCACCGGCTTTCGCGTGGCGATCGGCGCGTTGTCGGCGCCGCGTTCGCGCTACAAGGAGTTGTTTGCCCAATGGCAGAAGGAAGGCCGCCTCGCTGCGCTGACCGACGCCATCGACGACGCCCAGGACCCGACCAAGCGCCTGGACAGCATCATCGCCGCCAGCGTCGACCCCAAGCTGCAGGCCGAGCTGGGTCTTGTCAACGAAGAGCTCAAGCGCAACGTTTCGCTGATCGCCCAGCAGCGCGAAGAGGCCGCGGGCAACCTGATCCAGTCGGCGGCGTTGGTGGCCGAGACCATCAGCAACTACAACATTCGCCTGGCCAACCTGCAGAAGAGTCGCCAGCAGGCCGTCGACAGCAAGGACGAAGCCAGCGCGCAGCTGTTCGCCACCGCCATTGCCAATGGACGCAGCGCCCTCGACGGCGCGGTGGCGATTTATATCGACAACCTGGCCACCGGCACGCGCTACACCGATGCGGTGATCCAGGCGCAGTTTCAACGGGTCAAGGAAGAGTTGGATCGCAAGCCAGTGCTCGGCAAAAGCCTGGTGACGCGCGCGACACTGTTCGTTCGCCATGTCGGCAACTACCGCAAGCAACAGCGGGCCGACCCGGCAACGATCTTGAAGGAATTGCTCGCAGCGAGCGGTCAGCGGTCTTGATCGTTGGCTGTCTAGCGAGCTTGGAAGGGACTCAGGCGGCGGTGGGCCGTGCTGGGCAAGTCAAACTTAACAGAGATCACATCTATGCTTTTTTCCCGTAAGTCGGTTTCCAAGCGTCACCTGCTGCTGATCGCGGCCGGTTTCAGCACCGTGTTGACCGGTTGCGCTACGTCGCCTGCGTCCAAGGTCGCGTCGAGCACCAAGGTCGAGTACTACCCCAACTGCTACGAGCCGGTGCAGCACCTGCGTGCCACCGACTCGAACATGACCAAGTCGGTGGTGACCGGTGCCGCCATCGGCGCGGCCGGCGGTGCGTTGTTGGGCGCGCTGACCGGCGACAAGGAAAAACGTGGCCGTAATGCCGCCATCGGTGCTGCCGGTGGCGCCCTGGCCGGCGGCGCGGCGGGTTACTACACCGAACGTCAGAAGCAGATCGCCGATGACAACCAGCGCATCGCCTCCTATGCCGCTGACGTGAATAAAAGCGTCTCCGACATCGACCGCAGCACCGCCTACGCCAAGGCGTCGCAGCAGTGCTACCAGAGTGCGTTCACCAAGCTTGTGGCCGACCGCAAGGCCAAGACCGTCAACGATACCGAAGGCCGCAAGCGCCTGGCGGAAATCGTCTCGGGCTTGAAGGAATCCAATGACCTGATCGTCGCAGTCAACGGCAAAGCCAGCGAAGACCTGAACAACTACACTCAGGCTTACGAAAAAGATCTGCAGCAAGTCGGCGTGCAGCGTGCCGACGTGGTCACCGTGGCCCAGGCCGATGCGGCGCCTGTCGTGACGCCGACCAAGAAGAAAGGCGCGGGCACCAAGCCACCGAAAAAGCCGGTGCTGCCAACCGTGCCGAAAGAAGCGGTCACCACCGAGAAGACCTTGCAAACGGCCCAGGCCAAGCAAGCTGAAAGCAAGCAGGTAGCCAACGCGGGTGATTCCCAGCTCAAGCTCAACTGCACCAACCCGAACCTGGTTGACTGGGCGCCGGTACCTTGCCCTAACGTCTAAGCACTTGTTGCTATAAGCGTTAAACGCCAGCCGATCTGCGCCTAAAGCGCAAGATCGGTGGCGTTCTATTTGCAAATCGTTACACTGCTGCGGCCACTCCAATAAATACACCGAGGCCGTGTGCATGAAATTTCGTCTTCTTCTGTGGGTGCTTGGCCTGATGATGGGCAAAGCCAGCCGCACCAATCCCGCCTTCCAGCAGCAACTGGGTGACAAAGACCTGGCCTTCCAGCTGCAGACCCTCGACGGCAAGGTTGCCCGTCACTTCATTGTCAAAGACCAGCGCATCACCAGCCGTTCAGGTGTTCACCCTGAGCCTGCCTTTGCGATTGCTTTCAAGGATGCCGCCTACGGTTTTGCCACGATGCAGGCGAAGAACAAGCAACTGGCGTTCATGACGGGGATTCAGGACAAGTCGATTCAGATCAAGGGCAACCCGGCGCTGGTGATCTGGTTTCAAGGGCTGACCAAGTATTTGAAGCCGAAGAAAAAGAAGTAGGGTTTTCAGGTATACCGAGTTGGATTCATCGCAGGCAAGCCCGCTCCCACAGTCTGGCTGCGTTCCAACGCTGGAACTCGGTCAACTGTGGGAGCTGGCTTGCCTGCGATAGCGGTTTATCAGGTGAAAGATTTAGCCCTGGCTGAACTGCGATGCCAACTCGCGCAACAGCACCTCGGCATCCAACACCTTGGCGACCACTTCCTCAGCTTTTTCCCGGCTCAAGCCCAAACGCTCCAGCAACGCATCCGGAATCGCCTCATCTGGCCCCGATCCAATCCCCCGGCTACGCAACAATCGCACCGCCAGACACACCAAGTTCGGATACTCGGCATATTGCCCGTCATAGGTCGGATCGTGCTGAAAGCGCAGGGCTGTGGACAGTTCGTCCGGCATGTCCCAGTAGCGCATCAGCCACGCACCAATCTGTTCGCGGCTGATCCCCAGCAAATGTTGCTCGACATAGCTGTGGCACAGGTGCGGGTTGACCTCCAGGTGTCGGCAGATCAGCGAGAAATGCGGTGGGAACACATGGGCCAGCAGCAGGTAGCCGAAGTTGTGCAACAGCCCGGCCAGGTAGGTCAGGCCGGCTTCCGGGCGCTGGGCACGGGGCATGGCGCGGGTCAGCCCCTCGATCACGGCAGCGGTGTAGATCGACTGATGCCAGTACGGGGTGGACTGATGCGGACGGTCTTTGGGCAGGCTCAGGGTTTTGCCCAGTGCCAGGCCGAGCGCCAGGTTGATCACCAGATCGAAGCCCAGTACGCGCACGATGGCGTCTTCGACTGAACGGATCTTGCCCGGCGAGGCGTAGTAGGGCGACGCGGCCCAACTCACCACCTGGGCGGCCAGCGCCGGGTCGGTTTCTACCACGCCGGTGATGTCATCGATGGTGGCGTTGGGATCTACGCGCAGCTTGATGATCTTTTGCGCCGTGTCGGCCAGCGGTGGAATCTCGATGGTCGCTTCCAGGCGTTGCTGAATGCGGCGGGCGGTGAACGCCTGCATCGCCTGGGTGATTTCCTCGCGGTCATCATTGGGGCGGTCCAGGTTCGGGCGAATGTTGCTCAATGGCTCGCCGAACTGGGCGGCACTGGCCTTGGTGAGCAGGCTCTTGAAGGCGTCACTGGGGATTTCCAGCAACAACCCGGCTTCGCCCGAATGCACCAGCAGGCTCGGCTCGTTGAGCAGGCTGCCTTCATACAGGCAAGGTGAACTAGTGAGCGGCGGCAGCCCAGGCAGCAGGCTCAGGTCATGCTTGCCAAGCATACGCTCGACCCGCTCCGGGGCTACGGCCGTGAGACGGCGACCAGTGAGTTCGGTGAGGCGGTTGAGGTCAAGCAACTGGCTTTGAGGGAACAGCACCATGAGTGCACCGACCGCATCCTCAAGCAACACCGCCTGGACCTTTCGCGCAGGGTTCAGGCCCGCGTGTTCGGCGACTTCCGTGTAGGGGACGGCGAGCTTTGCGAGCAGCGCCCGAATGACCGGCGGGGCGGTCAGTGGGGCTGTGGCGAGGGCAACTTCTGACATGGCCTGATCCAATTTCTTACAGTCATTGGAGTATAACCAGCTTGATACGGGTGATGGTCGGATAAGTGCGTCGGGCGTCACACTTGGCCGTATTGCTGCCCGTGCCGCAGCCAGCGATCCAGCAGCGGGCTGACATGTTCGGGCCAGCGTTCCAACAAGGCTTGCGCGGCGTCGCGCACAGCAGGCAACAAGTCGGCGTCACGCATCAGGTCAGCGACCTTGAATTGCAGCAGACCGGTCTGGCGTGTGCCGAGCATTTCACCCGGGCCGCGCAGTTCGAGGTCTTTTTCGGCGATGACAAACCCGTCGTTGGTTTCGCGCATGATGCCCAGGCGCTGGCGGCCGATCTGCGACAGCGGCGGGTGATACAACAGCACGCAATGGCTGGCAGCGCTGCCCCGGCCGACCCGGCCGCGCAATTGGTGCAGTTGCGCCAGGCCCAGGCGTTCGGGGTTTTCGATGATCATCAGGCTGGCGTTGGGCACGTCCACGCCCACTTCGATCACCGTGGTAGCCACCAGCAATTGCAGGTTGCCGGCCTTGAACTCGGCCATCACTGCGGCTTTCTCTGCCGGTTTCATGCGGCCATGGATCAGCCCGACCTTGAGTTCGCCCAGGGCGCTGGTGAGGTCTTCGTAAGTGGTTTCGGCGGCTTGGCAGGTCAGCTCTTCGGACTCTTCAATCAAGGTACAGACCCAGTACGCCTGCCGGCCTTCGGCGCAGGCGCCGCGCACGCGCTCGATCACCTCCACGCGCCGGGTGTCGGTGACCAGCACGGTGTTGACCGGCGTACGCCCGGGCGGCAATTCATCGAGGATCGAGGTGTCGAGATCGGCGTAGGCGCTCATGGCCAGGGTGCGCGGGATCGGGGTGGCGGTCATGATCAACTGGTGCGGGTTCATGCGCCCGCCCACGCCTTTCTGGCGCAGGGCCAGGCGCTGTTGCACGCCGAAGCGATGCTGCTCGTCGATGATCACCAGCGCGAGGTTCTTGAACTGCACTTCGTCCTGGAACAGCGCATGGGTGCCCACCACCATCGGCGCGCCGGCAGCGATTTGCTCCAGGGCGCTCGCACGGTTCTTGCCTTTGAGCTTGCCGGCCAGCCACGCCACTTCCAGGCCCAGCGGCTCGAGCCAGCGCTTGAAGGTGATGAAGTGTTGTTCGGCGAGAATTTCTGTCGGCGCCATCAGCGCGACTTGGTAACCCGCCTCCAGTGCTTGCAAGGCGGCGAGGGCGGCGACCACGGTTTTGCCTGCGCCCACGTCGCCCTGGATCAGGCGCAGCATGGGTTCTTGCTGGCTGAGGTCGTAGGCGATCTCATTGCCCACGCGCTGCTGTGCTCCGGTCGGCGCAAAGCCGAGGTTGGCCAGGTATTGCGCGGGCAGCCGCGTAGCCTTGGGCATCGCCGGCGCACGCAGGGAACGCATGCTTTCACGCAGGCGCTGCTGGGACAGTTGGTGGGTCAACAGCTCTTCGAAGGCCAGGCGATGCTGGGCCCAGTGATGGCCGAGGGCGAGCTCGTCCACATCGGCATCGGCGGGCGGGTGATGCAGGTAGCGGATCGCATCGGCCAGGGGCGCCAGTTGATAGTCGCGGGCCAGCTCCAGGGGCAGCCAGTCGGGCAGGCTTTGCGGGCCGAGCATGGTCAGGGTTTGCATGCACAGTTGGCGCAGGCGTTGCTGGGTCAGGCCCTCGGTCAGCGGGTAGATCGGCGTGAGGGTGGTGTCCACCGGTGGCGGTTCGTCGCCGGTGATGGCGCGGTATTCCGGGTGGTAGATCTCCAGGCCCGATGCACCGGGACGTGCCTCACCGTAGCAGCGCACACGGGTGCCACGCTTGAGGCCTTCTTTCTGCGCGTTGCTGAAATGGTAGAAGCGCAGGCTCAAGCCGCCAGTACCATCCTGCAGGCGCACCACCAGGCTGCGGCGCTTGCCCATCACCACGTCAGCGCCGCTGACAGTGCCTTCGACCACCGCATCCTGGCCTGGGCGCAAATGGCCGATGGGCACGACGCGGGTGCGGTCCTGATAACGCAGGGGCAAGTGGAACAGCACGTCCTGGAGGTTTTCCAGGCCGACCTTGGCCAACTTCTCGGCCATGGCGTCACCGACACCCTTGAGTGCCGTCACCGACACCTGCGACAGCTCAGTCATACGGTTGCTTAGCTCGCAGCGGGCGGCTTGGCCACCGAACACAGGCGAATCGAGTCGGCGAGGATCTCAATTGCCTTGGGGCGTGGGAAGCTGGCGCGCCAGGCGATCGCCACGGTACGGAACGGCACCGGAGGCGTGAGTGGGCGAACTTCGATCACGCCTTGAGCGTAGTGATGGCTGTCCACCGCTGACAGCGGCAGGATCGAAATACCCAGGCCGGAAGCGACCATATGGCGAATGGTTTCCAGGGAGCTGGATTCCACCGTGGTGTGCTTGGCGCCGTCGTTGCCCTTGGTCAGGGTCGGGCAGGCTTCCAGTACCTGGTCGCGGAAGCAGTGGCCTTCGCCGAGCAGCAGCAGGCTCTTGTCGTTGAGCAGGCCGGCATCGATGGTGTCCTTTTTGGTCCACGGGTGCGAGGCCGGCATCAGCACGTAGAACGGCTCGTCGTAGAGCGGCAGGGTCAGCACGTCCGCCTCGTTGAACGGCAGGGCGATGATGATCGCGTCCAACTCGCCGTTGCGCAGTTTGTCGCGCAGCACGTGAGTGAAGTTTTCTTCGATATACAGCGGCATCTGCGGCGCGACGCGGTGCAGTTGCGGGATCAGGTGCGGGAACAGGTAAGGGCCGACAGTGTAGATCGCGCCGACTTTGAGCGGTGCGGTCAGCTGGTTCTTGCCGGCCTGGGCCAGCTCGCGAATGCTTTGCGCCTGCTCCAGGACCTTCTGGGCCTGGGCAACGATGCCTTCGCCCACTGGGGTGAGGCGCACGGCGCTCTTGCTGCGCTCGAAAATCAGCACACCGAGTTCGTCTTCAAGCTTTTTCACGCCCACCGACAGCGTCGGCTGGCTGACGTGGCAACGCTCGGCGGCATGGCCGAAGTGCTGTTCTTGGGCGAGGGTCACGATGTAGCGTAATTCTGTAAGAGTCATAGCGGGCGTCCATGAAGTTGCGGGCCAAGCATACCGGCTGCAATCGATAGACGCACGTTATCAGAACTTTGCTGGGGATTGAGTGGGGAATGTCGGAAATTGTTGTCGCGGTGAAAGACGATGCGGGAGGGTGCGAGCCCCTCCCACATTGCTCTGCTAGCGGCGACGTTTATCGATGTTGTAAACGAAGGGTGCGACCAGTTCGACACTGCCGTTTTTCAACAAGTCGGCTGGCGGTTTGGGCAAGGGTTGAGCCTTGCGGATCATCTCCAGGGTCGCACGGTCCAGGTCGGCGTTGCCGGAGCGGCCTTCCAGTTCGTAGGACAGTACATTGCCTTCGCCATCGACCACGAAACGCAAGCGGTTCATGCCTTCCTTGCCACGTTGCTGGGCGCCCGGCGGGTACTTCTTGTACTTCTGCAGGTGCGCCAGCAGGGTACTTTGCCAGGATGCCTGGGCAGCAAGCTGCTGTGCCGATGGCCCGGGCGCAGGCTGGGCGGATTTTTGCGCAGGCGCGTTGCTCGGCGGCGTTTCGCTTGGAGGCTCCTCGGAAGGTTTCTCCTTGGGCGGATCGGGCTTCTTCTCCACTGGCTTGGGCGGTTGCGGCTTGGGTTTGGGCTTGACCGGCTTGGGCACCTGGATCGTTGGTTTGGGCGCCTCGGCCAATTTCGGCAGCGGCAGCTCCTCAACTGGCGGCGGCGGTGGCGCCACGACCTTGGGCGGTGCCGGAGGCGGCGGTGGCGCTGGCAGCGGCGCCAGGTCGATGACCATCGCGGCAGGCGGTAACTGGATCACCTGCGGCGCGGACCATTGGAGCGCGATGATGATCGCGACGGCATGCACGCCCAGCACGACGGCGAGGCTGGTGCCGTAACGCGTCAGTTTGTGGCGCGTCGTGATCATTTCTTGGCTGCCGTCTCAAGTCCGACCAGGCCTACCTTGAGGTAGCCGGCTGCCCGCAGGGCATCCATCACACTCATCAGGTCGCCGTAGTCCACGCCCTTGTCGGCCTGGAAGAAGATTGTCGTGTCTTTCTTGCCCTGGGTCTTGGCGTCGAGCACCGGCCCCAGGGTTTCAGCCTTGACTTCTTCTTCGCCCAGGAACAGGCGTTGGTCCGCCTTGACGCTGAGGAAAATCGGCTTCTCCGGCCGCGGCGCCGGCTTGGCGCTGGAGGCGGGCAGGTCAACCTTGATGTCCACGGTGGCCAACGGTGCAGCCACCATGAAGATGATCAGCAGCACCAGCATCACGTCGATAAACGGCGTAACGTTGATTTCGTGGTTCTCGACGAGTTCGTCGTCGCCTTGATTCAAATGCAGGCCCATGGCCGATTACCCCACTTTCACCATGTGCGGTTGCGAGCTGCGCTCGGTAGGCAGGTGATCGAGGTCACGGCTGACCAGCAGCAGGACTTCTGCCGACGCATCCGATACCTGAGCCTTGTAGCCGGCGATCGAACGGGCGAAGACGTTGTAGATCACCACCGCAGGGATCGCGGCAACCAGGCCCAGGGCAGTAGCCAGCAGGGCTTCGGCGATGCCGGGGGCAACGACGGCGAGGTTGGTGGTCTGGGTTTTGGCGATGCCGATGAAGCTGTTCATGATGCCCCATACGGTGCCGAACAGGCCGACAAACGGCGCGGTGGAACCGATGGTGGCGAGTACGCCGGTGCCGCTGCTCATGTTACGGCCGCAGGCGGCAACCAGGCGCTCCAGGCGGAAAGCCACGCGTTCCTTGATGCCTTCTTTTTCGCGGGTGTTGGCCGACAGGCGCATTTCTTCCAGCGCGTCGTGCACCAGGGTGTTGGCCAGGGTGCCCTTTTTGGTTGCGGTTTCGCTCGCTTCCTTGAGGGTAGTGGCTTTTTTCAGGTGGACGATTTCAGCGCGCAGACGACGCTTGGCGCCCAGCAGCTCGAAGCCTTTGGCAATCCAGATGGTCCAGGTGATGATCGAGGCGATGGCCAGGCCGATCATCACAGCCTTCACCACTACGTCGGCATTCTGGTACATGCCCCATGGCGACAGGTCATGGGCCATACCCAGGGTGTTGTCTTCTTCCAGCACAACGCCGGTTTCGTTGGCAGGTGCGGCGTCGCCCGTGGCCTGGGCCGGGTCGGTAGCCACTGGAGCAACGGCAGGTGTCGTCGGGGTCGCAGCATTCTGCTCGGTAGCCGCCGGAGTGGCGGGGGCGGTGGCATCAGCGAATGCGGCGGTCGGTGCCAGCAGGACGCTGAACAGCATCGCAGCAATCGCACGCCAGGCGCGGGATGGGCTGTGAGGCTTGGTTGGCGAAGCGGGGGTTGTATTACATGTCATGCTGGCCGGACCTGAGAGAAAAAATGGGTGATCGTCCTTCCAGACCGAGGGGGGTCGAGGACAAATGGGTGGTTATTATTGCAAGTAATTCTTGTTAACTAAAGTGGCACTGTTACTTTATTTCGCTTTTCACTGGCCGTTGATCCACTCGCGCGGCTAATCTGCGCCTTTGAGAATGGAGTTTTATGATGTCTGCGCCTTCTGTTGTGATTGCCGGTTGCGGTGATGTGGGTAGTCGGCTGGCTAGCCAATTGCTGGCCTCGGAATGGGAGGTCCACGGCCTGCGCCGCGATATTTCACGCCTGCCCGACGGCGTGATCGGCATTGCCGGCGATCTGTTCAAAAAGGATTGCCCGGACACCTGGCCGATCGGCGGGGTGGATTATCTGGTGTACTGCGCCGCTGCCACCGACCACGACGAGGCCGGCTATCGCGCCGCCTACGTGCAAGGGTTGCAGCATGTACTGGAGTGGCTGGACGACTACGGCCAGGCGCCCAAGCATTTGCTGTTTGTCTCCAGCAGCAGTGTGTATGGGCAGCAGAACGGCGAGTGGGTCGACGAAACGTCAGAGACGCAAGCGAAGGGTTATTCCGGGCAGGTGATGCTGGAAGCTGAGCAAGTGGCGCTCAATAGTGGTATTCCGGCCACCATCGTGCGGCTGACTGGGATTTACGGCCCGGGTCGTGAATGGCTGCTGACCCAGGTGCGTCAAGGCTACCGCGTAGCGGTTGATCCGCCGCTGTATGGCAATCGTATCCACGCCGATGACGCCGCGGGCCTGCTCGCCTTCTTGCTGCGGCATGTGGAAAAAGGCGGTTCGCTGGACAAGGTCTACATCGGCGTTGACGATGCGCCGGCACCGCTAGCCGAGGTGGTGGCCTGGTTGCGCGAGTACCTGGGTGTGACCGAATGGGCCGAGGACGCCAGTGTGCGGCGTGCGGGGAGCAAGCAGTGCAGTAATGCGCGTATCAAGGCGTTGGGCTGGGTGCCGACTTACCCGACTTACCGGGAAGGCTATGCGGCGATTCTGAAAGGCTGAAGCGCGGCAAAAAATGTGGGAGCTGGCTTGCCTGCGATAGCGGTATATCAATCACATCTTTGTTGGGTGTAATACCGTCATCGCAGGCAAGCCAGCTCCCACATTTGGATTTGGGCGAGGCTGTTATTACTTTTCAAGCAGCCATTGGCGCGGGCCTGGAGTAAACGAAGGCACTTCATCGGCCTGCGCGGTGTTGATCGCCTGGAAGATTTCCAGCTGCTCACCCTTGCGTACGAAGATCCATGGGTTGCCCTGGCCGTTCAGTTGCAGCCAGATGCTGTCGTAGCCGCCGCTCATGGAGGCGCAATCACCCGCCAGGCACAGTGAGTAACGGTCAACGCCAGGCAGACCGGCGATCTTGCCGTCAGCCTGGAACTGCACTGTGGCGCCGTTGCCGGTGCCGTCGGTTATCTTCCAGTCGCCGCCCATGTAGGCCGCATACAGCGCCCGTTCGAAGTTGGCACCCAGTGGTGCGCCTTCGGGGGCCGGGTCTTTGGCGCGGGCGAACAGCTGCTCTGGCTCATTGTCGTTGGCCACTTGCAGCAATTGTTTGCCTTTGCGCTTGAGTTCGGTAGCGGAGCTGCCGTAGAAGTCCACGCTCCACGCGCCGGGTTTTTCACCCGACAACTTGCCTTCCGCTACTTCAAAACCGTTGTAGTAGCGCGCCTGCAACGCCTTGGTGTTGACCTCCCACTCAAGGTTGGGGCCATAGGATTGCAGGGCTTCACGCAAAGGGCCGCCCTTGGCTGCCGCGTCGATGGCGGCCTGGTTGATCCAGGTACCGCTTACGTCCAGATCGGCCGGGTTGCTGGCACAACCGCCGAGCAACAGTGCGAGCAACGAAGAGGCTACAAGCGCTTTGCGCATTACGAAATCCTTATGAAGCGAAGCCGGCGCAGCCTTTTGGGGCTGCGCCGGGTGTTTTACTCGATGACCAGAATGGCGTCCATCTCAACCTGTGCGCCCTTTGGCAGGGCGGCAACGCCGATGGCGGCGCGGGCTGGGTAGGGTTGTTCGAAGTACTTGCCCATGATCTCGTTGACCTTGGCAAAATGGCTCAGGTCGGTGAGGAAGATGTTCAGCTTGACGATGTCCTTGAACGAACCACCGGCAGCTTCGGCCACGGACTTGAGGTTTTCGAAGACTTGTACGGTCTGGGCTTCGAAGCCTTCAACCAGTTCCATGGTCTTTGGGTCCAGCGGAATCTGGCCGGACATGTAGACGGTGTTGCCCGCCTTGATCGCCTGGGAGTAGGTGCCGATGGCGGCTGGGGCTTTATCGCTGGTGATAACTGTCTTGGTCATGAATGACTCCTTGTAATGGATCGGTTATGCACGCATACGGGTGATGCGGATCACACCGGTCAAGGCGCGCAGTTTCTTGATCACGCGGGCCAGGTGCACGCGGTCGTGCACACTGACCACCAGTTGGACCACGCTGATGCGACCATCACGTTCGTCCATGCTGATTTTCTCGATATTGCCGTCGGCCGCGTTGACGCTGCTGGCCAGCAGGGCGATCAGGCCGCGCTGGTGTTCCAGCTCCACCCGCAGCTCGACGTTGAACTCGCCGGTGACATCCTTGGCCCACGAGAGCTGGATGCATTTTTCCGGGTTGTGGCGGATTTCGGTGATATTGCGGCAGTTGTCCAGGTGCACCACCATGCCCTTGCCTGCGGACAGGTGGCCGACAATCGGGTCGCCCGGAATCGGTGTGCAACATTTTGCGTAACTGAGCACCAGACCCTCGGTGCCGCGAATCGCCAGCGGGCCTTCCGGGCTCGGCAGTTGTTCGCCTTCGCCAAGCAAGCGACGGGCGACCACGTAGGCCATGCGGTTGCCCAGGCCGATATCTTCGAGCAGGTCTTCGACGGTTTCCTGGCGATACTCATGAAGCATCGCCTGCACGCGCTCTTGCGCAATCTTGTCCAGGGCGCTGTCGAAGCCGTTGAGCACCTTGTTCAGCAGGCGCTCGCCCAGGCTGATGGACTCGGAGCGACGCTGCAGTTTCAGGGCGTGGCGAATATGCGTACGGGCCTTGCCGGTGACCACGAAGTTCAGCCATGCCGGGTTGGGGCGAGCGCCCGGAGCACTGACGATCTCGACCGTGGAGCCGCTTTGCAGGGGCTCGGACAGCGGCGCGAGACGACGATTGATCCGACAGGCAATGCAGCTGTTGCCGACGTCGGTGTGCACCGCGTAGGCAAAGTCGACCGCCGTGGAGCCCTTGGGCAGCTCCATGATCCGGCCCTTGGGCGTGAACACGTAGACCTCGTCCGGGAACAGGTCGATCTTCACGCTTTCGATGAATTCCAGTGAGTTGCCGGCACGTTGCTGCATTTCCAGCACGCCCTTGACCCACTGGCGGGCGCGGGCATGGGTGCCTTTGGGCTGCTCGTCGCCACTGGACTTGTACAGCCAATGGGCGGCAATGCCGTTGTTGGCCATCTCTTCCATTTCGCGGGTACGGATCTGAATCTCGATCGGCACGCCATGCATACCGAACAGCGTGGTATGCAGCGACTGATAGCCGTTGGCCTTGGGGATCGCGATGTAGTCCTTGAAGCGGCCCGGCAAGGGTTTGTACAAATTATGTACAGCGCCCAGCACGCGGTAGCAGGTATCGACCTTGTCGACGATGATCCGGAACGCGTACACATCCATGATCTCGTTGAAGGCCCGGCGCTTGCCGCGCATCTTCTTGTATATGCCGTAGATGTGCTTCTGGCGGCCACTGACCTCGCCTTCGATCTCGTCGATCGCCAGGCAATGGCTCAGGGATTCTTCGATCTTGTTGACGATTTCCTTGCGATTGCCCCGGGCGCGTTTGACCGCCTGGTAGATGCGCGCCGAACGCATCGGGTGCATGGCTTTGAAACCAAGGTCTTCGAATTCGATACGAATAGCGTGCATGCCCAGCCGGTTGGCGATGGGCGCGTAGATTTCCAGGGTTTCCTTGGCGATGCGCCGACGCTTTTCGCCGGACAGCACTTCCAGCGTGCGCATGTTGTGCAGCCGGTCGGCCAGCTTGACCAGGATCACCCGAATGTCTCGGGCCATGGCCATGGCCATCTTCTGGAAGTTTTCCGCCTGGGCTTCGGCCTTGGTCTCGAAGTTCATCTGGGTCAGTTTGCTGACCCCGTCGACCAGTTCGGCCACGGTTTCGCCAAATTGCGCGCTGAGCGCTTCCTTGGCAATGCCGGTGTCTTCGATCACGTCATGCAGCATCGCGGCCATCAGGCTCTGATGGTCCATGTGCATGTCGGCCAGGATATTTGCCACCGCAAGGGGATGGGTGACGTACGCCTCACCGCTACGTCGGCGTTGGCCGTCGTGGGCTTGTTCGGCGTAGAAATACGCTCGGCGGACCAGGTTGACCTGGTCGGGGCCGAGGTAGGCCGATAAGCGATCGGCGAGGGCGTCTATGCTCGGCAAAGTGTGAACTCCTGCCGATGACTGTAACCCTGCGCCGTGCTACGTCGACCTGGCATAGGCTTAGACGGCCTCGTTGGACTCGTCCTCGAACGCTGCAAACAGCGGTTCGTCTTCAACGATTTCGGCGTTGGCAATGAACTCGTAGCTCATCAGGCCTTCAGCGATTTCACGCAGGGCTACAACGGTAGGCTTGTCGTTTTCCCACTGGACCAGGGGCTCTTTGCCGCCAGTGGCCAGTTGACGGGCACGCTTGGTAGAGAGCATGACCAGCTCAAAGCGGTTATCCACGTGTTCTAGGCAGTCTTCAACGGTTACGCGGGCCATGGTATTCCTCGGAGCGAATGCAAGATGCGCGCTGCCCGGTTGGGCGAGCGGACTGAGCAGTTTAAAAAATCACCAGCGTTTAGGGAAGCGCTGATTTTTCGCAGGCTCTCGCAAAACCGCTACAAGTGCCAATGTAAGGCCCTTGCAGCGGTTTTGGGAAGAGCCAATCAGCCGAGCAGTTCGGCGAGTAATTTGCCGAAACGCTGCTGTTGACGCTTTTGCTGGAGCTGATTGGCACGGAAAATCGCCTTCAAATCATCCAGGGCGTGGGCAAAATCGTCATTGATGATCAGGTAGTCGTAGTCGACATAGTGGCTCATTTCGCTGACGGCTTCACGCATACGCCCTTCGATGATCTCGTCGCTGTCCTGGCCACGGTTGGTCAGGCGCTGGTGCAAGGCTTCAAGCGACGGCGGCAGGATAAAGATCGAGCGTGCCTTGGGCATCAATTGGCGCACTTGCTCGGCGCCCTGCCAATCGATTTCCAGGATCAGGTCGTGGCCTTCGTCCAGGGTCTGCTGCAGATGACTTTGGGAGGTGCCGTAGAGGTTGCCGAAGACTTCGGCGCGCTCCAGGAAGTCGCCGTGTTCGATCATCTTGACGAATTCGGTACGCTCGACGAAGTGATAGTGCACGCCGTTCACTTCGCCCGGGCGCATGGCGCGAGTGGTGTGCGACACCGAAATGCGGATCTGCTCGTCAGCGTCGGTCAAGGCTTTGACCAGGCTGCTTTTGCCCGCGCCCGAAGGGGCGGAAATGATGTAAAGGGTGCCGGTGCTGTGGGTCATGGAGGTTGCCTTACTCAATATTCTGTACTTGTTCGCGCATTTGCTCGATCAACACTTTGAGGTTGACCGCCGCCGTGGTGCTGCGCGGATCGAACGCCTTGGAGCCCAGTGTATTGGCTTCGCGGTTGAGTTCCTGCATCAGGAAGTCCAGGCGCCGACCGGCGGCGCCACCGGACTTGAGCACGCGGCGTACTTCAAGAATGTGGGTGCTCAGGCGGTCGAGCTCTTCAGCCACGTCGCTTTTCTGGGCAAGCAGGACCATTTCCTGTTCCAGGCGCGTCGGGTCAAGGTCGGCTTTCATGTCGGTGAAGCGGTCGAGGATCTTCTGGCGTTGGGTGGCAAGCATCTGCGGCACCAGTTCGCGCAGGGTGACCACATCGGCTTCGATCGATGTCAGACGCTCGTTGATCAGGCGCGCCAGTTCAGCGCCTTCGCGCTCACGGCCGGCCTTGAGCTCCTTCAGGCCCTGGTTGAACAGCGCGAGGGCTTCGGCGTTCAGGGCCTGCGGGTCGGTTGCGTCGCCCACCAGTACGCCGGGCCAGGCCAGGACTTCCAGAGGGTTCAGCGCGGCCGGTTGCTTGATCAGGCCGGCGATGGTTTCGGCGGCGGCAACCAGTTGTGCGGCGCGGTCGCGGTCCAGCTGCAGCGGTTTGCCGGTGGTTTCTTCGGTAAAACGCAGGGTGCATTCCAGCTTGCCACGGGAAATGCCCTGGCGCAGCGCTTCACGAACGGCGCCTTCGAGGTCGCGGAACGACTCAGGCAGGCGCAGGTGTGGCTCCAGGTAACGGCTGTTGACCGAGCGCAATTCCCAGCTGAGGGTGCCTTGAACCCCGGCTTTTTCGACACGGGCGAAGGCGGTCATGCTGTGCACCATGGAGGTACCTCGTGTTGGATAGATAGAGATTGGCTAGGCCGACCTGTAGGAGCGAGCAAGCTCGCTCCTACAGTCGAGAGGCGCAGGATTGTAGCGCAGTGCGCAGGAGGCGCCCAAACATGCGCATTCGTAACCGAATTTTTAGAAGTGCCCCGAATCGGCTCGCGGCTCTATAATGCTCGGCAGTTTTTCGTCCTCAGTACAGGTATCCCCTATGAAACGTCCAAGTGGTCGCGCTGCCGATCAGCTCCGCTCGATCCGCATCACCCGCAACTACACCAAACACGCCGAGGGATCCGTACTGGTCGAGTTTGGCGATACCAAGGTGATTTGCACCGTCAGCGTCGAAAACGGCGTGCCGCGCTTCCTCAAGGGCCAGGGCCAGGGCTGGTTGACCGCAGAGTACGGCATGTTGCCGCGCGCCACCGGTGAGCGTAACCAGCGTGAAGCCAGCCGTGGCAAGCAAGGCGGGCGTACCCTGGAAATCCAGCGCCTGATCGGCCGTTCCCTGCGTGCCGCGCTGGACATGTCCAAATTGGGCGACGTGACCCTTTACGTCGACTGCGACGTGATCCAGGCTGATGGCGGTACCCGTACTGCATCCATCACTGGCGCCATGGTAGCCCTGGTCGACGCATTGAAAGTGATCAAGAAGCGCGGCGGCCTCAAGGCGGGTGACCCGCTCAAGCAGATGATCGCAGCTGTGTCGGTCGGCATGTACCAGGGCGAGCCTGTGCTGGACCTGGATTACCTGGAAGACTCGGCCGCCGAGACCGATCTGAACGTGGTCATGACCAGCACCGGTGGTTTCATCGAAGTGCAGGGCACCGCCGAAGGCGCGCCATTCCAGCCGGCTGAGCTGAACGCGATGCTGGCCCTGGCCCAGAAGGGCATGACCGAAATCTTTGCACTGCAAACCGCTGCACTCGCTGACTAAGCCCGCCCCAAGGAGAAGCGCCATGAATGACAGCCAATTGCCGGTTCCGGCACCGTCCAAGGAAGTACGCCAGTTGGCAATGCTGTGTCATTTCGCGGCGTTTGCAGGGTTGGTGTTCCCCTTCGGCAGCGTGTTGGGGCCGCTGATCCTGTGGCAGTTCAAGAAGGATGTGGACCCGCTTATCGATGATCAGGGCAAGGAAGCCCTGAATTTTCAGATCACCGTGGCCATCGCCTGGTTGGTGTGTCTGGTGCTGGGCTTTGTGGTGGTCGGCTTTTTGCTGATGACCGTACTGGTGATAGGGGCGTTGATACTGACGATCATTGCCGGGATCAAGGCCAACAAGGGCATTGCCTATCGCTATCCGTGGACTTGGCGTCTGGTCAAGTAACCGAGCGGCCACAAAAAAACCGACATTGCTGTCGGTTTTTTTTGTGCCTGGAAAAAGACCTCAGATGGTCAAGGTCCAGTCGTAGTCCACGATCAGCGGCGCGTGCTGCGAGAAGCGCGGCTGGCGTGGCAGGCGAGCGCTGCGTACGAACCGGCGCAGGCCCGGGGTCAGCAGCTGATAGTCGAAACGCCAGCCCAGGTTGAGCATCTCGGCCTGTTCGTTATCCGGCCACCAGCTGTACTGATCGCCTTCGCGGCTGACTTCGCGCAGGGCATCAACATAGCCCATGTTGCCGACAATCTCGTCCATCCAGGCCCGTTCCGGCGCCAGGAAGCCCGGTGATTGCTGGCTGTCGCGCCAGTTCTTGATATCCAGCTTCTGTTGCGCCACGTACAGCGAGCCACAATAAATGTACTCGCGACGTTTGCGTCGCTGTTTATCCAGGTAACGGGCGAAGTCGTCCATTAGCTTGAACTTCTGGTTCAAGTCTTCATCGCCGTTCTGCCCCGAAGGAAGCAGCAAGGTCGCGATGCTGACCTTGTCGAAATCGGCTTGCAGGTAGCGCCCGTAGCGGTCGGCTGTCTCGAAGCCGAGGCCGCTGATGACCGCCTTGGGTTGCAACCGCGAGTACAAAGCCACGCCACCTTGGGTGGGCACTTCGGCATCGCAGGCATAAAGGAAGTAGCCATCCAGTTGGAAGGCTGGGTCGTCCAGTTCAAAGGCGGAGGCGCGGGTGTCCTGCAGGCAGATGACGTCGGCATTCTGGGCTTGCAGCCAACTGAGCAAACCACGCTCGACTGCAGCCTGAATACCATTAACGTTCACACTGATGATCCGCATAAATGGCCCCAAAAATCGCGTGCGTGTATGATACACGCCGTCCACCTAATTAGCTAAATCCGTGGTATCTGAGGCTTTTTTCATGCAGGCGTATCAACGCGATTTCATTCGTTTTGCCATCGATCGCGGCGTTTTACGCTTCGGTGAGTTCACTCTCAAGTCCGGGCGCACCAGCCCGTACTTCTTCAATGCAGGCTTGTTCAACTCGGGTTCGGCCCTGGCTCAGCTGGGTCGTTTCTACGCGGCAGCCATCGTTGAAAGCGGTATTTCCTTTGATGTGCTTTTTGGTCCGGCCTACAAGGGTATTCCCTTGGCTGCGGCTACAGCGGTGGCCCTGGCGGAACATCATGGGCAGGATCTGCCGTGGTGCTTCAACCGTAAGGAAGCCAAGGCCCACGGTGAAGGCGGCAGCCTGGTAGGGGCTCCGTTGACCGGCGATGTGCTGATCATCGATGACGTGATCACCGCCGGCACCGCCATTCGTGAGGTGATGCAAATCATCGCTTCCCAGGACGGCGCCAAGGCCGCCGGCGTGCTGATCGCCTTGAACCGCCAGGAGCGTGGCAACGGTGAGTTGTCGGCGATCCAGGAGGTGGAGCGTGATTTCGGCATTCCCGTGGTAAGTATCGTGTCGTTGAACCAGGTGTTGCAGTTCCTGGAGGATGATCCGCAGCTCAAGCAGCATTTGCCGGCTGTGCGTGCATACCGCGAGCAGTTCGGCGTCTGACACTGACCCCTGTGGGAGCGGGCTTGCCCGCGATAGCGGTGTGTCAGTCGGTGCATTTTTGAATGTACTGCCGTCATCGCAGGCAAGCCAGCTCCCACATTTGAACGGTGTACAAACAAAAGGCCCCGCTCAATTCAATTGAGCGGGGCCTTTTTATTTGCAGCGGTTAAGGACGCTTGCGGTTACTGATCAGCGTGCCCACACCGGTATCAGTGAAGATTTCCAGCAGGATTGCATTCGGCACGCGGCCATCCAGGATCAGCGAGCTGCCTACACCACCTTGCACTGCTTCCAGCGCGCAACGGATCTTCGGCAACATGCCGCCGTAGATGGTGCCGTCGGCGATCAGTTCGTCTACCTGCTGGGTGGTCAGGCCAGTCAGTACCTTGCCTTCCTTGTCCATCAAACCGGCGATATTGGTCAGTAGCATCAGCTTTTCAGCCTTCAGTGCTTCCGCCACCTTACCGGCTACCAGATCGGCGTTGATGTTATAGGACTCGCCATTGGCACCCACGCCGATCGGCGCAATCACCGGGATGAAGTCGCCCTTGACCAGCAGGTTGAGCAAATCGGTGTTGATGCCGATCACTTCGCCCACCTGGCCGATGTCGATGATTTCCGGCTGGGTCATCTCCGGCGTCTTGCGGGTCACGGTAAGTTTCTTGGCGCGGATCAGCTCTGCATCCTTGCCGGTCAGGCCGATGGCGCTGCCGCCGTGGCGGTTGATCAGGTTGACGATGTCTTTGTTGACCTGGCCGCCGAGGACCATCTCCACCACGTCCATGGTCTGCGCGTCAGTGACACGCATACCATCGATGAAGTGACTCTCGATCGACAGACGCTTGAGCAGGTCGCCGATTTGCGGGCCGCCACCGTGGACGACCACCGGGTTTATCCCCACGGCTTTCATCAGCACGATGTCGCGGGCAAAGCCGGTTTTCAGCTCGTCGCTTTCCATGGCATTGCCGCCGTACTTGATCACCAGCGTCTTGCCGACGTAGCGTCGAATATAAGGCAACGCTTCGGACAGGACCTTGGCGGTGTTGGCAGCGGCTTCGCGTTCGAGGGTCATTCAGGGCTCCGGGCAAAAAATCAGAACGGTAATTGGAGATCAGGGGCAACACGTTTCAACTGGGCGTGGAACACGTCCTTGATGCGCTGCAACTCGGCCTCGGTATCCGCCTCGAAACGCAGGACCAGCACCGGTGTGGTGTTGGACGCGCGAACCAGGCCCCAGCCTTTGGCGTAATCGACTCGCACACCATCAATGGAGGTCAGGTTGGCGCCTTCACCCCATTGCGCATCGTGCAATGCGTCAATGATGCTGAATTTGCTCTCCTCGGTCACATGGATATTGATCTCTGGCGTAGAAATATCATTCGGGAAGGTCTGAAACAGTTCTTCGGCGGTGGATTTTTCCTTGCTGAGGATCTCCAGCAGACGAGCGGCGCTGTAAATGCCGTCGTCAAACCCGAACCAGCGCTCCTTGAAGAACACGTGGCCGCTCATTTCGCCGGCCAACAGTGCGCCGGTTTCCTTCATTTTCTTTTTGATCAACGAATGACCGGTCTTCCACATTAGCGGGCGACCGCCGTATTCCTTGATCAGTGGCGTCAGGCGGCGGGTGCATTTCACGTCGAAGATGATCTCGGCGTTGGGGTTGCGCGCCACGACGTCACGGGCAAACAGCATCAGCAGGCGGTCGGGGAATACGATCTCGCCGGTTTCGGTCACCACGCCTACGCGGTCACCGTCGCCATCGAAGGCCAGGCCGACGTCGGCGCCCACTTCCTTGACCTTGGCGATCAGGTCCACCAGGTTTTCCGGCTTGCCCGGGTCCGGGTGGTGGTTGGGGAAGTTGCCGTCGACGTCGCAGAACAGCGGGATTACTTCGCAGTTCAGCGCTTCGAGCAATTGCGGGGCTATCACGCCAGCCGCGCCGTTTCCGCAATCCACCACGACTTTGAGGCGGCGCGCGAGTTTGACGTCGCGGGTGATTTCATCGGAGTAGCGCTGCAGGATGTCGACCTTGGTGATGGTGCCGGTGCCGCTGGTCAGGTCGTTGGTTTTCAGGCGGGTGTGCAGGGCCTGGATCTGTTCATTGGCCAGCGTATCGCCAGCGATGACGATCTTGAAGCCGTTGTAGTCCGAAGGGTTATGGCTGCCGGTGAGCATCACCCCGGATTTACCGGCCAGTACGTTGGCCGCGTAGTACAACGCGGGTGTCGGCACCAGGCCGACGTCGCTGACGTGGCAACCGCTGTCGGCCAGCCCCTGGATCAGTTGCTCGACCAGCTCGGGGCCGGACAAACGGCCGTCACGACCCACCGAGACGTTGGGTTCGCCCTGGGCAAGGCTCTGCGAACCGATGGCGCGGCCGATCCAGTAGGCGGTTTCGGCGGTCAGGGTCTTGGGTACTACGCCACGAATGTCATAGGCGCGAAAAATGCTGTCGGGAAAGGTCGGGGCTACGCGGGCTGCGGTACTCATCGCGGGGGAAACTCCATCTGAAAGGGGGCAAGGCGGGCCTGATGTGGCTGGCCGGCAGGCTCAAACTGAAGGGTATGACGGCGTTTTCGGCAGAGAGTTCGTGGTGTAAAAATGCCATCGGCGCATTGGCGCTAGCATTATTTTTACGTAGTCCTTTGATTTCATTGGAGAAATCTCGATGATTATTTCCGCGCATTCTTCATCCTGAAAAGCCGGGCGGTGGCGCGTGGCCGGACGATTGCATCCGGCCACGTTCAGCTTAGTCAGTGACTGCCGGAATGCCCAAAACCGCCTGCGCCGCGCTGGGTTTCGTCGAATTCCTGCACCAATTCAAAATGCGCCTGCACCACCGGCACCAGGACCAGTTGGGCGATGCGCTCGCCGACGGCGATGTTGAAAGCAGTCTGGCCACGGTTCCAGCACGACACCATCAGCTCGCCCTGATAGTCGGAGTCGATCAGGCCGACCAGGTTACCGAGCACGATGCCGTGTTTGTGGCCCAGGCCGGAGCGCGGCAGGATCAGCGCCGCCAGGCCCGGGTCGCCGACATAGATCGACAGGCCGGTCGGGATCAGGATGGTCTGGCCTGGCTCAAGAACGGTGTCTTCCTTGAGCATGGCGCGCAGGTCCAGGCCGGCGGAGCCTGGTGTGGCGTAGGCCGGCAGGGGGAATTCGTTGCCGATGCGGGGGTCGAGGATCTTGGCTTGCAAAGCGTGCATGAAAATTAAACCTGGTTCAGCCGTTGGGCGATAAAAGAGATCAGTTGGCGGGCAATCTTGCCCTTGCTGGTCTGGGCGAAAAGGGTGGCGTGCAGCTCGCGGTCGATCACGCTGCAGGCATTTTCCTCGCTGTTGAAGCCGATGCTCGGGTTGGCGACATCATTGGCAACGATCAAGTCGAGGTTTTTGTCTTTCAGTTTGCGCGCGGCGTAGTCCAGAAGGTGCTCGGTCTCGGCAGCGAAACCGACACTGAACGGACGGTCCGGACGGGTGGCGATGGTGGCCAGGATGTCCGGGTTGCGCACCATTTGCAGGAGCAGGCCGTCGCCGCTTGTAGGGTCTTTCTTGAGCTTTTGCGGGGCTACGACTTCCGGGCGGTAATCCGCAACCGCTGCCGAGGCGATGAACAGGTCACAGGGAATGGCGGCTTCACAGGCCGCCAGCATGTCCCGGGCGCTGACTACGTCGATTCGCGTGACGCGATCAGGGGTCGGCAAATGCACGGGGCCTGTGATCAGGGTCACCCGTGCGCCTGCCTCGACCGCAGCTTCTGCCAACGCAAAGCCCATTTTTCCTGAGCTATGGTTGGTGATGTAGCGCACCGGGTCGATGTTTTCCTGGGTCGGGCCTGCGGTGATCAGCACGTGCTTGCCGGTCAGGGCCAGGTGCTGGAAGCACTCGGCGGCGCATAGCGCAAGGTCGGTGGCTTCGAGCATCCGGCCCATGCCGACGTCGCCACAGGCCTGGCTGCCGGAGGCGGGGCCAAACACCTTGAGGCCGCGGCTTTGCAGGAGTTGGGTATTGGCTTGGGTGGCCGGGTCGCGCCACATGGCCTGGTTCATGGCCGGGGCGATCGCGACGGTGGCGTCGGTGGCCAATACCAGGGTGGTCAGCAGGTCATCGGCGATGCCCTGGGCCAGGCGGGCGATCAGGTCGGCGGTGGCCGGGGCGATCAGCACCAGGTCGGCCCATTTGGCCAGTTCGATATGGCCCATGGCGGCTTCGGCCGCCGGGTCCAGCAGGTCGAGGTGAACCGGGTGGCCGGACAGGGCCTGCATGGTCAACGGGGTGATGAACTCACTGCCACCACGGGTCATGACCACGCGCACTTCCGCGCCCTGGTCCAGGAGCCTGCGAACCAACTCTGCGCTCTTGTAGGCGGCAATGCCGCCGCCGACGCCGAGAACGATGCGTTTCCGATACAGACGCTGCATTGGTTTGCCTTTCCAGTTCAGTGATGCCAGTTCAGTGACGCCTGCGATGACTCCTCCCCAGGTGAAATCGCATGCAAAAAAGAGGGCCTACGATAACACAGCGTCTGCCGCGCAACAGCGCAGCAGATACAGAAGGAGGTGGGATGAGTATTCGTGATTGGCCCGTGGCGGAGCGTCCACGGGAGAAGCTGTTGGAAGGTGGCGCGGCGAGCCTGTCCGATGCCGAATTGTTGGCGATCTTCCTGCGTACTGGCGTTTCCGGTCGAAGTGCGGTGGATCTGGCGCGTGATCTGCTGGTGCAGTTTGGCGGCCTGCGCCCGCTGTTGGAGGCCAGCCAGGCGCTGTTCAGCCAGCATATGGGGCTGGGGCCGGCGAAGTTCGCCCAATTGCAGGCGGTGCTGGAAATGTCCCGGCGCCATCTGGCCGAACGCTTGCGCGCCGACTCGGTAGTGGAGAGCCCGCTGGCTGTGCGTCAATACCTCAAGGCGCTGTTGCGCCATGAGCCTCATGAGATATTCGGCTGTCTGTTCCTGGACTCAAAGCATCGTGTACTGGGGTTCGAGGCGTTGTTTCAGGGCACCATCGACACTGCGATTGTTTACCCGCGGCAGGTGGTCAAGCGTGCCTTGGCGCATAACGCGGCAGCGGTGATTTTGTGCCACAACCATCCCTCCGGGAATGCGGAGCCCAGTGCATCTGATCGCAGATTGACCAAAATGCTGCAAAAGGCGTTGGAAGTGGTGGATGTGCGGGTGCTGGATCACATCATTGTGGGAGATGGTGATCCGCTGTCGATGGCTGAATACGGATGGGTATAGCCACCTCTGTTCCTGTAGGAGCGAACAAGCTCGTTCCTACAGGGAAGGGGTTGCGCCCTAGGGCTTGAGGCTGATTTTCGAATAATCCTGGCGGCCGAACGGGCTTACCTGGTAACCCTCGACATTCTTGCGCGTCAATGCAAACGCCGTCGGGTGCGCCAGCGGCAGCCACAGCGCCTGCTGCTGGATCTGCGCCTGGGCCTGCTGGTACAGCTTGGTGCGTACGCCTTGCTCGCTGGTGGTCTTGCCGGCACTGATCAACTTATCCAGAGCGGGGTCGCAGTAGCGGGCGAAGTTGGTGCCGGATTTCAGCGCTGCGCAGGAAAATTGCGGGGTCAGGAAGTTGTCCGGGTCGCCGTTGTCGCCGGCCCAGCCCATGAACAGGAGGTCGTGTTCGCCGGCCTTGGCGCGGCGAATCAATTCGCCCCATTCAATCACACGAATTTCAGCCTGGATGCCAACCTTGGCCAGGTCGGCCTGTAGCAGTTGGGCGCCGAGGTTCGGGTTGGGGTTCAGCAGGCTGCCGGTAGGGCGCGTCCATATTGTGGTCTTGAAACCGTCCTTGAGCCCGGCACGTTCCAGCAGCGCCTTGGCCTTGGCCAGATCCTGTGGGTAGCCTGGCAAATCCTTGGCATAGCTCCAGGTATTGGGCGGGTACACACCGTTGGCTGCTTCGGCGGTGCCCTCGAAGACGGCCTTGAGGTAGCTACTCTTGTCAAAGGCCAGGTTGATCGCCTGGCGTACTTCGGGTTTGTCCAGCGGTGGGTGCTGGCTGTTGATGGCGACGAAAGCGGTCATGAAGGCAGCGGTTTTTTCCACCTTCAGCGCCGGGTCTTTTTCGGCTTCGCCTACATCCAGGGGCTTGGGCGACAGGGCAATCTGACATTCGTTGCGATGCAGTTTCTGCAACCGTACGTTGGCGTCCGGGGTGATGGCAAAGATCAAGTTATCCACAGCCGGTTTGCCCGCGAAATAGTCCGGGTTGGCCTTGTAGCGCACCACGGCATCTTTCTGGAAGCGCATGAATACGAACGGGCCGGTGCCGATGGGCTGACTGTTGAGTTTCTCAGGCGTGCCGGCCTTGAGTAGTTTGTCGGCATATTCAGCCGGGTAGATCGAGGCAAAGCCCATGCTCAACGCCGGGAGAAAGGTGGAGTCGGCGTGGTCGAGGGTGAAACGCACCGTCAGCGGATCGAGGGCATCGATCTTCTTGACCAGTGCCGGCAATTGCAGGGACTGGGCGTGGGGGAAGCCGCTCTGGGCGATCTTGTGCCACGGGTTGGCCGGATCGAGCATGCGCTCGAAGCTGAAGCGCACGTCTTCGGCGGTCAGCGTGCGGCTTGGGCTGAAATAATCGGTACGGTGAAATTTCACGCCCGGGTGCAGCTTGAAGGTGTAGGTCAGGCCATCGGGGGAAACTTCCCAGCTGTCTGCCAGGCTCGGTACCAGCTTGCCGCTGGCCGCATCAAAGTCCACCAGGCGGTTCATCAGCACATCCGCCGAGGCGTTGGTGGTGGTCAGCGAGTTGTACTGCACCACATCGAACCCTTCGGGGCTGGCCTCGGTGCAGACGCTCAAGTTGGTGGCTGCAACGGCCATCGGTGCGATAAAGAAGGGGGCAAGCAGTAGTGGTAGGGCAGCGAGGCGCATATTCGGTTTCCTGTGCAGATCGAAGGCCCATCTGCGAGTGCAGTCTGGAAAAAGACTACCGTAGAGGTCTGATTGATAAATGACTAGCCCATTTTTGCCTGTGCTTTTGGCCAAAATGCTGTTTTGATGGCGCCTCAGCGCGTTTCGCCGTGCACTTCTCTGTGCCTGCGAGCGCTGTAAATCATTCTGTGCGACGAGCGGTCGGCTGTTACAGCGGCCCCTCCTGGCAGCGGTTCGGGCGTCCGGCACCAAGATTTACGCTGGTAAAAACACACGGGCTGTTGTTGCACTGGGGTCTTTCTGGTATAAAGCAGCGCTCTTTTCTAGGGGCCCGGTTCCTTCGCTTGTAGGTGTAGCCGGTAAGACCCTAAAGAAACGCGGCGCCTGGCGCCAAATGACTGAGAGATTAAGCGGCCAACCCATGCCGGGTTGGGCATGTGGTTTTAGAGGGCTGAGGCATGTCGAGAGTCTGTCAAGTTACCGGTAAGGGTCCGGTGACTGGGAATAACATTTCCCACGCAAATAACAAAACCCGTCGTCGTTTCCTGCCGAACCTGCAGCATCACCGCTTCTGGGTTGAAGAAGAGAAACGTTTTGTTCGCCTGCGTGTATCTGCCAAAGGCATGCGTATTATCGACAAGCGTGGCATCACTGTCGTGCTGGCCGAAATCCGCGCCGCTGGCAAGATCTAAGGAGCTCTATCATGCGTGAATTGATTCGAATGATCTCTAGCGCCGGTACTGGTCACTTCTACACTACCGACAAGAACAAGCGTACTACCCCGGACAAGCTCGAAAAGAAAATGTTCGACCCGCGCGTTCGCAAGCACGTGATCTACAAAGAAGGCAAAATCAAGTAATTGATTTTCTTCCTTGTGAAAAAAAGCCCGTATCTCACGATGCGGGCTTTTTTTTGCCTGGGATTTGCTGATCAGGCTTTCTGCTCGAACACCACGTAGATCTTGCGGCACGCTTCCAGCACTTCCCAGGTGCCCTTGAAGCCAGCGGGGATCACGAAGCGGTCGCCGGCGCGCAAGGTCTTGGCGTTGCCCTCGGCGTCACGCAGTACGGAAACCCCCTGCACAATCTCGCAGTATTCATGCTCGGTATAGCTGACCGTCCACTGCCCGACCTCACCTTCCCATACCCCTGCATTCATCTGGCCGCACGGGCTGTTGTAGTGGTTGTAGATCGTTTGCTCGGGATCGCCCTTGAGGATTTTTTCTGCGGCAGGGCGGTAGCGTTCGGGGGCCGTGTTGGCTTGGCTGAAGTCGACGATATCCTGGATGCTCATGTGCGTGTCCCGTCTGGCCTGCGGTTGGAGAGCCCAAAGTCTATGTTTATTAAAATGAACATCGCAAGGGCGTTTACCGCCGTTATGTCAAATATATTGAAACATCCCCAGCCGCTGGTTTAGGGTGGCAGCTGCCTTGCGCCGAACAGCTGGCTGGCGGGCAAGAATTCTTTGAGGCTGCCGGGGGGACACCCGCCTGGCCCTCTATTCAATAAGAGGAGGACACTCGCATGACCACCCTGACCCGTGCCGACTGGGAACAACGCGCCAAGGATCTGAAGATCGAAGGCCGCGCCTACATCAATGGCGAATACACCGCCGCCGTTTCCGGTGACACCTTCGAATGCATCAGCCCGGTAGACGGTCGTCTGCTGGCCACTGTCGCCAGCTGTGACGCGGCTGACGCCCAGCGCGCCGTGGAAAACGCCCGCGCCACCTTTAATTCCGGTGTCTGGTCGCGCCTGGCGCCGGCCAAGCGCAAAGCCACCATGATCCGTTTCGCCGCGTTGCTCAAGGCCAATGCCGAAGAGTTGGCACTGCTTGAAACCCTGGACATGGGCAAGCCGATCAGCGACTCCCTGAACATCGACGTTCCCGGTGCGGCAAATGCCCTGAGCTGGAGCGGTGAGGCAATCGACAAGATCTACGACGAAGTCGCGGCCACCCCTCATGATCAACTGGGCCTGGTGACCCGCGAGCCAGTCGGCGTGGTCGGCGCCATCGTGCCGTGGAACTTCCCGTTGATGATGGCCTGCTGGAAACTCGGCCCGGCGTTGTCCACCGGTAACTCGGTGATCCTAAAACCGTCCGAAAAATCCCCGCTGACCGCCATCCGTATCGCCGCCCTGGCCGTCGAAGCCGGCATTCCAAAAGGCGTGTTCAACGTATTGCCAGGCTATGGCCACACGGTGGGTAACGCCCTGGCGGTGCATATGGACGTGGATACGTTGGTGTTCACTGGCTCCACCAAGATCGCCAAGCAACTGCTGATCCGCTCCGGCGAATCGAACATGAAGCGTGTGTGGCTGGAGGCGGGCGGCAAGAGCCCTAATATCGTGTTTGCCGATGCGCCGGATCTGCAAGCCGCCGCCGAATCTGCGGCCAGTGCCATCGCCTTCAACCAGGGTGAAGTCTGCACTGCCGGTTCGCGCCTGCTCGTGGAGCGTTCCATCAAGGACACCTTCCTGCCGCTGGTGATCGAGGCGCTCAAAGGCTGGAAGCCGGGCAACCCACTGGACCCAGCCACCAACGTGGGTGCGCTGGTGGATACGCAGCAGATGAACAACGTGCTGTCCTACATTGAGTCCGGTCATGCTGACGGTGCCAAGCTGGTCGCTGGCGGTAAGCGCACACTGGAAGAAACCGGTGGCACCTACGTCGAGCCAACTATTTTCGATGGCGTGACCAATGCCATGAAGATCGCTCAGGAAGAGATCTTTGGCCCGGTCCTGTCGGTGCTCACTTTCGACAGCGCCGAAGAAGCCATCGCCATTGCCAACGACACCCAATACGGCCTGGCCGCAGCGGTATGGACGGCGGATATCTCCAAGGCGCACCTGACGGCCAAGGCCCTGCGTGCCGGCAGCGTCTGGGTTAACCAGTACGACGGCGGCGACATGACCGCACCGTTTGGTGGTTTCAAGCAGTCGGGTAATGGCCGCGACAAGTCGCTGCATGCGTTCGACAAGTACACCGAGCTGAAGGCGACCTGGATCAAACTCTAAGCAGCACTGCAGGCCAAACGTGGGAGGGGGCTTGCCCCCGATAGCTGGGTGTCAGCCACTGCATGTGGTGACTGGCCCACCGTTATCGGGAGCAAGCCCCCTCCCACACTGTTTTGTGCGACCCCGTAAATTATCCACAGGAGCGTGGCAATGCGTTGGGCGACTTATTTCGCCGTCCTGGCCTCGGTACTCAGCGTTGGCCTGGCCTTGGGCGTGAGCATGCCGTTGGTATCCCTGCGTCTTGAAGGCTGGGGCTACGGCAGCTTCGCCATTGGCGTGATGGCGGCGATGCCGGCATTCGGCGTATTGCTGGGTGCCAAGGTCTCCAGCCGAATGGCGTCCTGGCTCGGCACTGCCAACCTGATGCGCCTGTGCCTGTGGGCCGGGGCGCTGTCTATCGGTTTGCTGGCGATCCTGCCCAGCTACCCGGTGTGGCTGGTGCTGCGGTTGATGATCGGGGTGATCCTGACCATCGTATTTATCCTGGGTGAAAGCTGGATCAACCAACTGGTGATCGAGCAGTGGCGCGGCCGCCTGGTGGCGCTGTATGGCTGCACTTATGCCTTGAGCCAGCTGTCGGGACCCTTGCTGCTGGGCCTGATGGGCACCGATCATGATTACGGGTTCTGGGTGGGCGTCGGCCTTTTGGTAGTGGCGCCGCTGCTGTTGCTGGGGCGATCCGGGGCGCCGACGGCTGATGCGTTCAGCGTCACGTTCAGCGAGCTGTGGCGCTTTTGCCTGAGCTTGCCGGCGATTGCCTGGGCGGTGGCGTTATTCGCCGCATTCGAAGCGATGATTCTGACGCTGTTGCCGGTGTACTGCCTGCAACAGGGCTTCACTGCCGAGATTGCCTTGGCGATGGTCAGCACAGTCGTCGTGGGTGATGCGCTGCTGCAATTACCCATCGGTGCCCTGGCCGATTACTTGCCGCGCCGCACGTTGTTCCTGGGGTGTGCGCTGCTGTTGCTGGCGTCGAGCCTGGCGGTGCCGTTGTTGATGCACACACTGCTGATCTGGCCGGTGTGGGTGCTGTTCGGCGCCAGCGCGGGTGGGTTGTTTACCCTGTCGCTGATTTTGATTGGCGAGCGCTACCGTGATGATGCGTTGGTGCGTGCCAACGCCCACGTGGCGCAGCTGTGGGGCATTGGCTGCCTGATCGGGCCGCTGGTGGCGGGTGCGGGCAGCCAATGGGTCAGCGGTCATGCACTGCCATTGCTGATGGCGGCGGGGGCGTTGGGGCTGGTGGTGCTGTTGCTGCGCCAAGGGGCGTTTGGAGCAGCGCAGCCTGCCTGAACTTCTTTGGCTTAAAGCATACGTTCCAGGCCAACTGACGTGGCGAACCAGGCATTGAAACGGCGCCACCAACTGCCGGGCTCGCGGGTCAGGGTGTGCAATTGCCCGTTGTCCTCGGTGACCCACACCACATTGCCATCCTGCAATTTCGCCTCGTAGCTCAGCGTCGGCGCCATACCTTCCAGCGCCAGGTTGCGCACATGCTCCGCCAGTTCAGGGCTGTCCACCAGCACGCCGACTTCGGTGTTCCACAGCACCGAGCGCGGGTCGAAATTGAACGAGCCGATAAATGACTTCTCGCGATCGAAGATCATTGCCTTGCTGTGCAGGCTCGAATCGGAGCCGTAGAGGCTGCCTCGACGAAACAGGTGCGGGCCACTGCTGGCACTGGGGTCGCCTGGTTGTCGGCGCAGCTCATAAAGTTTGACCCCATGCTCCAGCAGTGCCTTGCGATAGGGCGCGTAACCGCCGTGCACGGCCGGTACGTCAGTGGCTTCAAGGGAATTGGTCAGCAGGCTCACTGACACCCCTGCGTCGGCCCGACCTGTCAGGTACACCAGCCCGGGCGACCCCGGAACGAAGTACGCCGAAATCATGATCAGTTCACGGCTGACCCCTTCCAGCTCCGGGGCCAGTTGGGTGGTGAGCAGCAACTGCGGGTCCGGATCAGCCTTGGCCAGCACCTTGCTCGGTGCGTCCCACAGCGCCTGGTTCCAGGCCCAGATCAGCTCACGGCGCCAGATGTCCATACGTGGTCGGGTCTGGTAGGTACGCAGGCGGTTATACAGGGCGTGGTTCTGCTGACGCGATTGCGCCAATGAAGCTTCCAGGCGCCCGCGGGCGACGGCCAGATCGATTTTGGAGGGCATCTTCGAGACAAACTCATCAATAGGTTTGCTCAGTGCGCTGTTCCAGTACTGATCGAAACTGTGACCCAGTTGCTCTGCCACCGGTCCGACGCTGAGCATGTCGATATCGGTGAAGTTCAGGTTGGGCTCGGCGTCGAAATATTCGTCCCCCAGATTGCGCCCGCCCACAATGGCCACGCTGTTATCCGCCAGCCACAGTTTGTTGTGCATGCGCCGATGTTGCAGCGACAGGTTGAATACACGGCCCATGGCGCGTGTAACGCCGGTGCTGCGGCCCAAATGCAGGGGGTTGAACAGGCGAATTTCGATTTTGGGGTGGGCGGCGAGGGTGGCGATGATTTGGTCGAGGCCGTCGCTGGTGGTGTCGTCCAGCAGGATGCGCACACGCACACCGCGGTCGGCGGCCTTGAGCAGTTCGTCCACAAGCATACGCGTGCTGATGCCGTCGTGAACGATGTAGTACTGCAAATCGAGGCTGGATTGGGCGTTGCGGATCAGCTCGGCGCGAGCCATGAAGGCTTCACTGCTGTTGGGCAGCAAGCGAAAACCCGAGCGCCCCTGGTGCGGCGCCGCCTGGGCCTGGATCGAGCGACCGAACGAGGAGCCGTTCGCCGGCAGGGCATCGCTGGGAATACGCGGTGTGTCGACCGTGGCGCAGCCGCCCAGGGCCAAGGTGCCCAACAGCAAAAACGGTAATAGCCGTCGAATTATCAAGGGAGCTGCTTCCAGGTCAGGGCGGTTATCGATATATGACGGCCTTTTCCGGCGAAAGGTCAGTGCAGCGTCTCTGCCAGCATCTTGAGCGCGGCGGCGCCGACCTTGCGCACCGCTTCTTCAATCTGCGGGGTTGGCTTGGCGGCATAGTTCATACGCAGACAGTTACGGTATTTGCCGGAGGCAGAAAAGATGCTGCCTACGGCCACTTGCACGCCTTGTTCCACCAACACGCGATTGAGCTTCAAGGTGTCGAAGCCCTCCGGCAGTTCGATCCACAGCAGGAAGCTGCCTTGGGGCCGACTGGCGCGCGTGCCTGCCGGGAAGTAGCGGCTCACCCAGTCGAGCATCAAGTCGCGATTGCGCTGGTATTGCGTGCGCATCCGGCGCAAATGCGGTTCGAAATGGCCGTTTTTGAGAAATTCGGCAATCGCAATCTGCGGCTGGGTGGCGGTAGAGCCGGTGCTGATGTATTTCATGTGCAACACCCGGTCCAGGTAGCGCCCCGGCGCCACCCAGCCAATGCGTAACCCGGGTGCCAGGGTTTTCGAGAATGAGCTGCAGAGCAGCACGCGGCCATCGTCATCGAAGGATTTAATGGTGCGCGGGCGTGGGTACCTGTAGGCCAGTTCGCCATACACATCGTCTTCGATGATTGCCACGTCATAGCGCTGCGCGAGTGTCAGCAGTGCGCGTTTGCGCGCCTCCGGCATGATGTAGCCCAACGGATTGTTGCAGTTGGGCGTGAGCTGGATGACTTTGATCGGCCACTGTTCCAGCGCCAGTTCCAGCGCTTCCAGGCTAATGCCGGTGATCGGGTCGGTGGGGATTTCCAGGGCTTTCATGCCCAGGCCCTTGAGGGTCTGCATGGCGCCGTGGAAGCTGGGCGAGTCCACCGCAACAATATCGCCGGGCTCGCAGATCGCCCGGATGCTGGCCGACAGCGCCTCATGGCAGCCGGTGGTGATCACAATGTCTTCAGCGGTCAGTTGGCAGCCGGAGTCCAGCGACAGTCGAGCGATTTGCTCGCGCAATTCCATACAGCCAAGGATGTTGTCGTAATACAGGCCCGGCAGATCCTGGCGACGACTCACCCGCGCCAGGCTGCGCAGCAAAGGTTTCAGGGTGGGTGACAATACATCTGGCATACCACGGCCCATCTGTATGACGTCTTTGCGGGGTACCGCGCGAATCAGCTCAAGCACCTGGTCCCACTGGGAGATCTCTACCGGCCGTTGGGCCGGGCGGCCTACCTCGGGCAGGGCCGGCAGCTCGCGACCGGCGGGTACAAAGTAACCGGACTTGGGCTTGGGCATTGCCAGGCCGTTGTCTTCCAGCAACCGATAGGCCTGCTGCACGGTACTCAGGCTGACCCCGTGCTCCACGCTCAAGGCTCGCACCGAGGGCAAGCGATCGCCGGGGCGATAGAAGCCTTGTTCGATGCGAGTGCCGAGCAATTCAGCGAGGTTGACGTAAAGGGTCATGGCGGCCGCTCCTGATAGACCAGTACAGATAGAGTGAAAATACAGGATTCAGCCATCCATAGGCAGTATCTGTATGGATTTAATAAAAACAGGCTGGATCTGTAATGGTTTTGCCCGTGCCCCCATCCTAGTCACTCAAGGCAACAAGCCAACGAGGGGCAGCAAAATGAACGGCATGAGCGATGTGCGGCTGGCGCTACACAGCCAAGAACTGGAAGCAGGGCAGCAGCGGGCAACGACTGCGCCTGTCGGCAGCCGCTGGAGCCTGTTCTGGCAACGTCGTCACACGCGCAAGGCGTTGCTTACGCTGACCCGCGAGCAGCTGCTGGACGTGGGTTTGACCGCTGAACAGGCGCGCCAGGAAGGCCTGAAGCCGTTCTGGCGCAGTTGATCACACCAGTTCTTTGAGGCGGTGCCAGAGCATCCCCAGCGCCAGCAGCGGTGAACGCAAGTGTTTGCCACCGGGGAAGGTGATGTGCGGCACCTGAGCGAACAGGTCGAAACGCCCCTGTTGCTGGCCGCTGATGGCTTCGCCGAGCAACCTGCCCGCAAGGTGCGTGGCATTCAGGCCGTGACCCGCGTAAGCCTGGGCGTAATACACATTGGGTTGATCCGCCAACCGGCCGATCTGCGGCAGGCGGTTGGCGCCGATGCCGATCATGCCGCCCCACTGGTAGTCGATCTTCACGTCGGCCAGTTGCGGGAATACCTGCAACATTTTCGGTCGCATATAGGCGCCGATATCCTTGGGGTCGCGTCCGGAATAGTGGCAGGCGCCGCCGAACAACAGGCGGCGGTCGGCGGACAGGCGGAAGTAATCCACCGTCACGCGCTGGTCACACACGGCCATGTTCTGCGGCAGCAGGCGGGTCGCTTGCGCTTCACTCAAGGGCTCGGTGGCGATGATGTAGCTGCCGGCCGGTAGTACCTTGCCACTCAATTGCGGGTTGAGCCCATTCAGGTAGGCGTTGCAGCACAGCACCAGGGTTTTGGCACGTACGTGGCCCTGGGCGGTGTGCACCTTGACGTCGGGGCCGTAGTCGATGCGCGTCACTTCAGACTGCTCGAACAACTTCACGCCCAACTGCTGCGCGGCGGCCGCTTCGCCCAGCGCCAGGTTCAGTGGGTGCAGGTGACCAGAGCCCATGTCGATCATGCCGCCCACATAGCGCTCGGAGCCGATCACGCTGCTCATCTGGCTGGCTTGCAGCAGGCGAACCTCGTGGCGGTAGCCCAGGCTGCGCAGTTCTTCGGCATCTTGCGCTAGGCCCTGCAAATCACGGGGTTTGTTGGCCAGGTCGCAGTAGCCCCAGGTCAGGTCGCAGGGAATCTGGAAGCGTTCTACGCGGTCACGCACGATCTCCACGGCTTCCAGCCCCATCAGCTTCATCTGGCGCACGCCGTCACTGCCGATCACGGACGCGAACTGATCCAGCCCGTGGCCGACGCCGCGAATCAACTGGCCGCCATTACGCCCGCTGGCGCCCCAGCCAACCCTGCGCGCTTCCAGCACCACCACGCTGAAGCCGCGCTCGGCCAGCTCCAAAGCCGTGTTGAGCCCGGAATACCCCGCGCCAATCACGCATACATCGGCGCGCAGCTCGCCTGTCAACGCCGGGTACTCGGGGTGCGGCACGCTGCTGGCGGCGTAGTAGGACGCGGTATGCCGGGCGCTGGCGGTCATGGGGAGCCTCCCTGTTTGGAAAATTTGACGCAGGATACAGCGGTCCGATGAAGCTGTCTGCGCGCTGCGTTTTGCGTCAGAATCCACGCCTATTCGCCGTTGGGTATGTGTATCGATGAGTTGCAACAGTCAGAAAGTCAGCGCGCTGCGCAGACAGATTCCTTCATTTGAATGTGTTCCGGGTTGCCATGACTGCTGTGGGCCGGTGACCACTTCGCCTGAGGAAATGTCGCGCCTGCCACGCAAGACGGCCGCCGAGCAGGAGGCCGCCATGGATGAGCTGAACTGCGTGCACCTGGGGCCCCATGGGTGCACGGTGTATGACGAGCGGCCACTGATCTGTCGCCTGTTCGGCACCACCAAGACCTTGCCATGCCCCAATGGGCGCCGACCGGTTGAGCTGATTCATCCGCGGGTCGAGAAGCAGATCCATGAGTACATGGCGAGTACCCGGCAAGTGCTGGTCTGACTGAGTCAATCGGGGATCGGCAGGTTCAGGCTCTCCTTCACCTCTTCCATCACGATATAGCTCTTGGATTCGCGCACATGGGGCAACTTGAGCAGGATATCGCCGAGCAACTTGCGGTACGAAGCCATCTCCGAGATACGCGCTTTCACCAGGTAGTCGAAGTCCCCTGATACCAAGTGGCACTCCAGCACATGAGGCAGTTTCAGCACGGCGCGGCGAAATTCCTCAAAGGTGTCGCCAGACTTGTAATCCAGGCTGATCTCGACAAATACCAGCAGGCTGCCTTTCAAATGCTGCGGGTTGAGCCGCGCGTTGTAGCCCATGATGATCCCTTCGCGCTCCAGGCGCCGCACCCGCTCGGTACAGGGAGTGGTGGACAGCCCGACCTTTTCCCCCAGCTCTGTGAACGAAATGCGCCCGTCGGTTTGCAGGATGCGCAGGATATTGCGGTCGATCTTGTCCAGCTCCCGCTTGGTCTGGGTGTTGGTACGCATAGGGGATACGCCTCTGTGAAAAGGGTTTTTGCCAAGAATTGTCGCCAAATATAGGCATTTATATAGTGAAATGCACTGGTGATTGTTTTTTACACTGCGTCCATCATTGCTCGAATAACACACGTCAGCGGCTAAGCCCGTGATGAGGATATAAAAATGCGCGTTCTGGTCTTGGGTAGCGGTGTCATTGGGGTGACCAGTGCCTACTATTTGGCGCGGGCCGGCTTCGATGTCGTGGTGGTCGACCGTCAGCCTGCCGCTGCCATGGAAACCAGTTTCGCCAACGCCGGCCAGGTGTCCCCTGGCTACGCCTCGCCATGGGCCGCGCCGGGTGTGCCGCTCAAGGCTATCAAGTGGTTGCTGCAGCGCCACGCGCCGCTGGCGATCAAGGCAACCGCCGATGTCGATCAATATCTGTGGATGGCGCAGATGCTGCGCAACTGCACGGCCAGCCGCTATGCCGTGAACAAGGAGCGCATGGTGCGCCTGTCCGAGTACAGCCGCGACTGCCTCGACGAATTGCGTGCCGAGACCGGCATTGCCTACGAAGGCCGCAGCCTCGGTACGACCCAGCTGTTCCGCACCCAGGCCCAACTTGACGGTGCCGCCAAGGATATCGCGGTGTTGAAAGAGTCCGGCGTGCCGTTCGAACTGCTTGATCGCGCCGGTATTGCCCGTGTTGAACCGGCCCTGGCCAGCGTTACGGATATCCTCGCCGGTGCTTTGCGGCTGCCGAATGACCAGACGGGCGACTGCCAGATGTTCACCACGCGCCTGGCCGAGATGTGCAAGCAGTTGGGCGTGGAGTTCCGTTTCGAGCAGGACATCCAGCGCCTCGATTACGCCGGTGATCGCATTAACGGCGTGTGGATCGACGGCAAGCTGGAAACCGCCGACCGCTATGTACTGGCCCTCGGCAGTTACTCGCCGAAGCTGCTCAAGCCCCTGGGGATCAAGGCACCGGTTTACCCGCTCAAGGGCTACTCGCTGACCGTGCCGATCACCAACCCGGCAATGGCGCCCACCTCGACCATTCTCGATGAGACCTACAAGGTCGCGATCACCCGTTTCGACAACCGTATTCGTGTCGGCGGCATGGCTGAAATAGCCGGTTTTGACCTGTCGCTGAATCCACGTCGACGTGAAACCCTGGAGATGATCGTCAACGACCTTTATCCTCAGGGCGGCGATTTGGCCCAAGCCAGTTTCTGGACCGGTCTGCGTCCGACCACACCCGACGGCACGCCGATTGTCGGTGCCACTCCATTCAAGAACCTGTTCCTGAATACCGGTCACGGTACGCTCGGCTGGACCATGGCCTGTGGCTCTGGCCGCTTGCTGGCCGACCTGATGGCAAAGAAAACGCCGCAGATCAGCGCCGCCGGCCTCGATATTTCCCGTTATGGCAATCACCAGGAGTCCGCACAACATGTCAATCCAGCGCCAGCTCACCAATGAGCGCATGAGCCAGATCGTGGTTCACAGCGGTACCGTGTATCTGGCCGGGCAAGTCGGCGACGACCTGAGTGCCGGGATTGAACAGCAGACCCGTGAAACCCTGGTCAATATCGAGCGTTTACTGGACCTGGCCGGTACCGACAAGTCCAGGTTGCTGTCGGTGACCATCTACCTGAAGGATATTGACGCCGACTTCGCCGGCATGAACGCGGTGTGGGACAAGTGGCTGCCCAAAGGCGTCGCTCCGGCCCGTGCCACGGTTGAAGCCAAATTGTGCGAGCCGCAAATCCTGGTAGAGCTGTCCGTCGTGGCGGCGCTGCCTTAGCAACGATCCCTCTCCCGGCGCCGACGTTGTTGGTCGGCACCGGTTTTTCTTCACCTTGCTGCCTAGAAGCCTGCCGCCATGCGTCCAGCCCGTGCCCTGATCGACCTTCAAGCCTTGCGCCACAACTACCAATTGGCCCGTGAAGTCACGGGGGCCAAGGCGCTCGCCGTGATCAAGGCCGATGCCTACGGCCATGGTGCCGTGCGCGTGGCCCAGGCACTGGAAACCGAAGCCGACGGGTTTGCCGTGGCGTGCATCGAGGAAGCCCTGGAACTGCGTGCCGCCGGCATTCGCGCGCCGGTGCTGTTGCTGGAAGGCTTTTTTGAGGCGGACGAGTTGCCGCTGATCATCGAACAGGATTTGTGGTGTGTGGTGCATTCGTTGTGGCAGCTTGAGGCCATCGAACAGGCCAAGCTGAGCAAACCGCTGACCGTGTGGCTCAAGCTGGACTCGGGCATGCACCGTGTCGGCTTGCATCCCAAGGATTATCAAGAGGCGTACCAGCGTCTGCTGGCCAGCGGCAAAGTCGCGAAGATCGTGTTGATGAGCCATTTTGCCCGCGCCGATGAGCTCGATTGCGTCAGCAGCAACGAACAAGTCACGGTATTCGAAGCAGCTCGCCAAGGCTTGGCTGCCGAAGTCAGCCTGCGTAACTCCCCATCTGTATTAGGCTGGCCAGGCGTGGCCAGCGACTGGGTACGCCCAGGCATCATGCTCTACGGCGCAACGCCATTTGGCGAAGACCAGGCCTTTGCCGCACGGTTGCAGCCGGTGATGACCCTGGAGTCCAAAATCATTTGTGTACGCGAACTGCCGGCTGGCGAACCCGTGGGCTATGGCGCCAGGTTTGTCACGCCCAAGCCGATGCGCATCGGAGTGGTTGCCATGGGCTATGCCGACGGTTACCCCCGCCACGCGCCAACCGGTACGCCGGTGCTGGTGGCGGGCCAGCGCAGCCAACTGCTGGGGCGCGTGTCCATGGACATGCTGTGTGTCGACCTTACCGACTTACCCCAAGCGGGCCTTGGCTCAACCGTGGAGTTGTGGGGCAAGAACATCCTCGCCAGTGACGTCGCCACTGCTGCCGATACCATTCCCTACCAGATTTTCTGCAACCTGCGCCGGGTGCCAAGGCTCTATTGCGGCGCTTGATGGCCGGATACGAATGCAGCTGCTCGGGATTTAGGCCCAAGTGTTGTAAATACTGAACGCTGTCGCCATGATAACGCTCAATTACAACAAAGCCTGAATCCTAGGAGGCTCCTGCATTGGACGTCGGCGAACGACTGCAATCCATCCGTAAACTCAAAGGTCTTTCCCAGCGCGAGCTTGCCAAGCGCGCGGGCGTCACCAACAGCACCATTTCGATGATCGAGAAAAACAGCGTCAGCCCCTCGATCAGCTCCCTGCGCAAGGTGCTGGGCGGTATCCCCATGTCCATGGTCGAGTTCTTTTCCGAGGAGATCCTCCAGGAAATACCGACGCAGATCGTCTATAAAGCCAATGAGCTGATCGACATCTCTGACGGTGCCGTCACCATGAAACTGGTGGGCCGGGCGCACCCGAGCCGGGCCATCGCCTTTCTCAACGAAATTTACCCGCCGGGCGCCGACACGGGCGAAGAAATGCTCACCCATGAGGGCGAGGAAACCGGGATTCTGCTGGAAGGTCGCCTGGAATTGGTGGTCGGTCTTGAAACTTTTGTGCTCGAAGCTGGCGATAGCTACTACTTTGAAAGCACCAAGCCCCATCGTTTTCGCAACCCGTTCGATGTGCCGGCGCGACTAATCAGCGCAGCCACGCCCGCGAACTTTTAACAAAAGAGGCGCCCTGCCAGCGTTGCAGAGGCTCCCATAGCTGTATCCGTGTGGCCGTATCTCCCTTTATTTAATAGGGTTGTTTCGGCAGCCCGGGCTAACCGTTATACTTTCGCCGCCTGCGAAACCGTGGCCGCAGGCGTGAATAGCCACCATTGAGGGTGAACGCGTGAACCTAATTATGAAAATGCTGGCTGCACCAGCAACCGTACTGGCCCTATGGGCTGTCAGCGCTCAAGCTGCGACCAATGATGACATTGCCAAGCGCCTGGAGCCTGTGGGCCAGGTTTGCGTCCAGGGCCAGGAATGCAAGGGCATGGAAGTGGCCGTGGCAGCGGGCGGTGGCGGTGCGAAAACACCGGACGAGATTATCGCCAAGCACTGTAACGCGTGCCACGGTACTGGCCTCTTGGGTGCGCCGAAAGTTGGCGACACCGCCGCCTGGAAAGAACGCGCCGACCACCAGGGCGGCCTCGATGGCATCCTGGCCAAGGCCATCACCGGTATCAACGCCATGCCACCCAAAGGCACCTGCGCTGATTGCTCGGATGAAGACCTCAAAGGCGCCATCAAGAAGATGTCCGGCCTGTAATCAGACGATCTTCGCCAAAAATGCCGCTTACGAGCGGCTTTTTTGTGCTCGCGATTTATGTTTAGAGGCTGTTCATTGCAGCAAAGACCCGGCAAGCTCGGTCCAACTCCAATTCATGGAATGTTCGGGAGCAGTCCGATGGTGCAGTTGTGTTCAATCGAGCAAGCAGTTGACGACGTACTGGCGCGGTTGCCGGCGCATATCCACATGGGCATGCCGCTGGGTCTTGGCAAGCCCAATCTGTTCGCCAACGCGCTGTACCGGCGTATTGCCAAACTGCCGGAGCGGGCGCTGACGATCTACACCGCGTTGAGCCTGGGCCGCCCGACGATGGGCGATGGCTTGCAGAAGCGCTTTCTCGAACCGTTCATCGAGCGGGTGTTTGGTGACTACCCTGAACTGGACTTCCTCGCCGACCTGCACAAGGACAGCCTGCCGAAAAATATCCAAGTGCAACAGTTTTTCATGCAGCCCGGCAGCCTGCTCCACAGCACTTCGGCGCAGCAGGATTACGTCAGCAGCAACTACAGCCATGCCGCCCGCGACATCAATGCCGCCGGCCTGAACCTGGTGGCGCAACTGGTTGCCAGCAGCGCCGAGCATCCTGATCGCCTGAGCCTGAGCTGCAACCCGGATATCACCCTCGACCTGCTGCCGATGATCGCCAAGCGCCGCGAAGCCGGGGAAACCATCCTCGTTGTCGGCCAGGTCCACAGCGATCTGCCCTACATGCCCGGCGACGCCGAGTTGGGCATGGACGCGTTCGACTACCTGCTCGATGAAAAAGACAGCACCACATTGTTTTCCACGCCGAACATGCCGGTGGGCTTCCAGGATCATTTTATTGGCCTGCACGCCAGCACCCTGGTACGTGACGGCGGCACCTTGCAGATTGGCATTGGCTCCATGGGCGATGCGCTGACCGCCGCCTTGCTGGCGCGCCAGGCCGATAACGAAGCCTATCGATTGCTGCTGACCGACCTGGATGTGTATCAGTGGGCGCCACTGATCAGCCGTGAGGGCGGTGTCGAGCCTTTCGCACGTGGTCTTTACGGTTGCAGCGAGATGTTCGTCAACGGGCTGTTGGTGCTGGCGGATGCGGGGATTGTGCGGCGCAAGGTATACCCGGATGTGGCGACCCAGACGCAGGCCAACGAAGGCACCCTGGACGATGCGGCGCAACCCGATGGCGTGTCGATCCACGGTGGCTTCTTTCTAGGGCCGCGCAGTTTTTACCAGCGCTTGCAGGAAATGACCCACGCCAAGCGTCTCGAATTCAACATGACTGCCATCAGCTATATCAACGAGCTGTACGGCCAGGAAGAACTCAAGCGGCTGCAGCGCCTGGATGCGCGCTTTATCAACAGCGCAATCATGGTCACATTGCTCGGTGCCGGCGTGGCCGACCAGCTGGAAGACGGTCGCGTGCTCAGCGGTGTGGGCGGGCAATACAATTTCGTTGCCCAGGGGCATGCGCTGGACGGTGCGCGTTCAATCCTGATTTTGCGCAGCTGGCGGGAGTCGGCGGGCGAGGTCAGTTCCAATATTGTCTGGGAGTACGGCCACTGCACCATTCCCCGGCACCTGCGGGATATCGTAATTACCGAGTACGGCATTGCCGACTTGCGCGGGCAGACGGATGCCAAGGTGATCGAAGCGCTGCTCAATATCACCGACTCGCGTTTCCAGGGCGACTTGATTGAGCAGGCACAAAAGGCCGGCAAGCTGACCAAGGACTTCCAGCTGGATCCGCGCTTTGCGGACAACACGCCGGAACGCCTCCAGGCGATTCAGGCCAAGCATCGACGGTTGTTCCCGGAATACCCGTTGGGCAGTGATTTCACGGATGAGGAGCGGGACTTGTTGCGAGCGCTGAACTGGCTCAAGAGCAAATTCAAGCTGACGGAGATTCTGGAGTTGGGCAAGGCGGCACTGGATGCACCGGAGCCGCAGGCGTATCCCGAGCATTTGGTACGGATGCGTCTGGATAAGCCGGAGGGGTTTAAAGAGGATTTGTATCAGCGGCTACTGCTTGCTGGGCTACAGGCCACCGCCCGCTGACAGGCAACACAAATCAAATGTGGGAGCTGGCTTGCCTGCGATGAGGGCCTGACAGTCGACATCTCTGTCGTTTGACACTCCGCTATCGCAGGCAAGCCAGCTCCCACACGTTGATTTAGTCGATGAAGGTCACGACACCACCCGCCAAGGACTTCACCCGCGCCAGCGACTCAACCCGATAACCCTGCGCATCCAGCTCTGCACGCCCACCCTGGAACGACTTCTCGATCACGATCCCCAAGCCCGCAACAGTCGCGCCGGCCTGCTTGATGATCGAAATCAGCGCCTGGGACGCTTTGCCGTTGGCCAAAAAGTCATCGATCACCAGCACGCGGTCGCTGCTGGTCAGGTGGCGTGGGGAGATCGCCACAGTGCTTTCGGTTTTCTTGGTGAAGGAATACACCGTTGCCGACAGCAGGTTTTCCGTCAGGGTCAACGACTGCTGCTTACGCGCGAAGATCACCGGTACACCCAGGTTCAGCCCGGTCATGATCGCCGGTGCAATACCTGAGGCTTCGATGGTGACGATCTTGGTGATCCCCGAATCCTTGAACAGCGCGGCGAATTCGTCGCCGATCAGTTTCATCAGTGCCGGGTCGATCTGGTGGTTCAAAAAGGCGTCGACCTTGAGAACCTGATCGGAAAGCACGATGCCTTCTTCGCGAATTTTCTTGTGCAGTGCTTCCACGGAAAGCTTCCTCTGATGGCGCAGCAGGCGCCGAAAGTAGATTGAAAAGTAGTCGATTCTAGCGCTTTAGCATTGCGCGTATATCCGCCAGGGCGGTGTTGCCGCGAACGGCCTTCACCTCGGTGGGGGTGTCGTCATTGCCTTCCCAGGCCAGGTCATCGGGCGGCAGCTCGTCAAGGAACCGGCTGGGGGCACAATCGATGACTTCGCCGTATTGCTTGCGCTTGGCGGCAAAGGTGAAGGCCAGGGTCTGACGTGCGCGGGTGATGCCCACGTAGGCCAGGCGCCGTTCTTCCTCGATGGTGTCGGCTTCGATGCTGGAGCGGTGTGGGAGGATTTCCTCTTCCATGCCCATGATGAACACGTAGGGAAATTCCAGGCCCTTGGAGGCATGCAAGGTCATCATCTGCACGCCTTCGGCGCCGTCTTCCTCTTCCTGCTGGCGCTCAAGCATGTCACGCAACACCAGCTTGCCGATGGCGTCCTCGACGGTCATTTCGCCGTCTTCGTCTTTTTCCAGGGTGTTCTTCAGCGCTTCGATCAGGAACCAGACGTTGCCCATGCGGTAATCCGCGGCCTTGTCGCTGGAACTGTTGGTGCGCAGCCAGTTTTCATAGTCGATGTCCATGACCATGCTGCGCAGGGCGCTGATCGGGTCTTCGCCGGCGCACTGTTCGCGCACCTTGTCCATGAAGCGCTTGAAGCGCGACAGGCGATCGGTGAAGCGCGTGTCCAGGTGTTCGCCCAGGCCGATTTCGTCGGTGGCGGCATACATGGAAATCTTGCGTTCGGTGGCGTAGTTGCCGAGCTTTTCCAGGGTAGTGGAGCCGATTTCCCGGCGCGGTACGTTGATCACCCGCAGGAAGGCGTTGTCGTCGTCCGGGTTCACGATCAGCCGGAAGTAGGCCATCAGGTCTTTTACTTCCTGGCGTCCGAAAAAGCTGTTGCCGCCCGACAGGCGATACGGCACCTGGTGGTGCTGCAGTTTCAGCTCGATCAGCTTGGCCTGGTAGTTGCCGCGATACAGGATCGCAAAGTCGCTGTAGGGCCGGTCGGTGCGCAGGTGCAGGCTGAGGATTTCCACGGCCACGCGTTCGGCTTCGGCGTCTTCGTTGCGGCAGCGGATCACGCGGATCTCATCGCCATGACCCATCTCGCTCCACAGTTGTTTTTCAAACTCGTGGGGGTTGTTGGAGATCAGCACGTTGGCGCAACGCAGAATGCGGCTGGTGGAGCGATAGTTCTGCTCCAGCATCACCACTTTCAGCGACGGGTAGTCTTCCTTGAGCAGCATCAGGTTTTCCGGGCGGGCGCCGCGCCAGGCGTAGATCGACTGGTCGTCGTCGCCCACCACGGTGAACTGGTTGCGCGTACCAATCAGCAACTTTACCAGCAGGTATTGGCTGGCGTTGGTGTCCTGGTATTCGTCCACCAGCAGGTAGCGCACCTTGTTTTGCCACTTCTCCAGGATGTCCTTGTGTTCCTGGAACAGCTTGACCGGCAGCAGGATCAGGTCGTCGAAGTCCACTGCGTTGAACGCCTTGAGCGTGCGCTGGTAGTGGGTGTAGACGATGGCGGCGGTCTGCTCCTTGGGGTTGCGTGCAGCTTCCAGGGCTTCGGCGGGCAGGATCAGGTCGTTTTTCCATGAGCCGATCATGTTCTTGATTTCGTCGACGCCGTCGTCGCCTGCGTATTCCTTCTGCATGATGTCGGTCATCAGGGCCTTGACGTCGGTCTCGTCAAAGATCGAGAAGCCGGGCTTGTAGCCCAGTCGCACATGCTCCTTGCGGATGATGTTCAGGCCCAGATTGTGGAAGGTACACACCGTCAGGCCGCGGCCTTCGCCGCCCTTGAGCAGGGTGCCGACCCGCTCTTTCATTTCCCGCGCCGCCTTGTTGGTAAAGGTCATGGCGACGATGTACTGGGCGCGGATGCCGCAGTTCTGGATCAGGTGCGCGATCTTGCGGGTGATCACGCTGGTCTTGCCGGAGCCGGCGCCGGCGAGCACCAATAGAGGGCCGCCGACGTAGTTCACGGCTTCTTGCTGCCGGGGATTGAGTCGGGACATACGGAGTTTTAGGAGTCGTTGTTCAAAAGGGCGGGCATTTTAACAGGCTGGCAAGATTCTGCTGCCTTAGAACGACGGTGTGACGTACCACTCGATCTAAATTTGCCGGTTTTGCTACTTTGCCGCAGGATGTGGGGAATACTCAGACTATTTTTCACAGTCTGCGTGTTTGATAACACCTATCATTTGTCACGCATTTATCATTGCCAGGCCGCACGTCATAATGCCATCGCTCACGAAATTTAGCAGAGTCTAGGGAGTTAGCTTGTCTACGCCTGTCGAACCCTTGCGTTTGCTGCTGCTGGCCGAAGAGCCTGCATGGGCAGCGTTGTTGCGCGAGTGCCTGGTGCCGATGGGCGAAGGGGCTGTGCTGATCAGTGCACCCAACTGGGACTCGGTGAGTCGTCTGTTCGATGACGATCAGGGCGCCGTGCTATTGACCACGCCCAGCCTGCAGCCCGGTCCTGGCCGCTGCAGCTTGCCGTGTGTATTGCTGTTGGAGCAGGAGCCGCTGGTGTCGCCGCTCGGTGTCAGCGACTGGTTGATCCTGAATGGGCTGGACCCTGAAACATTGCGCCGCTGCTTGCGCCATGTGCGCGAGCGCGGCGTTCTGGAGAACACCTTGCAGCGCTTGGCCGAGCAGGACCCGCTCACCGGTATCGCCAACCGCCAGGGCTTCCAGACACTGCTGGCGGCGCGGCTGGCGGACAACGAAGGCCGCGGCCTGGCTCTGGGCCATCTGGACCTGGACAACTTCCGTCATGCCAACGACGCCCTCGGCCACCAGGCCGGCGATCGGTTGATCCTGCAAGTGGTGTCGCGGCTCAAGAGCCAGCTCGAAGCCGGGGACCAGCTGGCGCGGCTGGGCAGCGATGAATTTGCCTTGCTGATCGACACCCGTCGCGCGCCCCAGCGTGCCGAGTGGATGGCCGAGCGCATCACCGAAGTGATGGCCGAGCCTTACTGGGTCGATGGCGAAAGCTTGTTGATCGGCTGCAGCCTGGGCGTGGCACATGCGCGCGCCCGCGCCGGCGCTGACCCGTTGATGTGGCACGCCCATATCGCCATGCAGCAGGCCAAAAGCACCCAGGGCTGCACCTTTCACATCTTCAATGAACGCATCAACCGCAACGCTCGCAGCCTGGCCGACCTGGAAAGTGAACTGCGCCGGGCTTTGCGCCGCGATGAGCTGGAGCTGCATTACCAGCCGCGCCTGGACTTGGACGACGGTCATATCGTCGGCCTCGAAGCCCTGGTGCGCTGGCGCCACGGTGAGCGCGGCTTGTTGCCACCCAGCGAATTCGTGCCGCTGGCCGAGCAGAGTGGCCTGATCGTGCCTTTGGGCTACTGGGTGATTTCCCGGGCCCTGCGCGACATGCAAGACCTGCGCGAACGCGGCCTGCCGCCGCTGCACATGGCCGTCAACCTGTCGTTTCGCCAGTTCCAGGACAGCCAATTGCTCTCCACACTCAGTCGGCTGATTGCCGAGCGTGGCGTGGAAGCGCAATGGCTGGAGTTCGAATTGACTGAAACCGCGGTGATGCGCCGCAGCGATCTGGTCAAGCAGACCATGGACGCCCTGGGCCGCCTCGGCGTGCGGTTCTCCCTGGATGACTTCGGCACCGGGTTTTCGTCATTCGTGCACCTCAACAGCCTGCCGATCGCCTTGTTGAAGATCGACAAAAGTTTTGTCGGCGGCATGGAAGAGCGCGAAGAAAACCGCAAATTGGTACACGCGATGATCAACCTGGCCCACAACCTCAACCTGGAAGTGGTGGCCGAAGGCGTGGAGACACCCGAGCAGCTTGAGCTGTTGCGGTTGTTCGGTTGTGACCAGGCCCAGGGGTACCTGATCAGCAAGCCGTTGCCGTTGGCGGAACTGGTGGAGTACCTGATGTTTGGGCAAAGCCAGCAGGCGCTGTTGGGCTGAGCCTTCAAAGTGGTTCAAATGTGGGAGCTGGCTTGCCTGCGATAGCGGTCGTTCAGCTAATAATGATTAGCCTGACACACCGCTATCGCAGGCAAGCCAGCTCCCACATGGACCGCGTGCGCTCGCTAGTCAGGCAGTGCCGCTTGGAATCCAACAGGAGCATCCGGCTCCTGCCGAATCATCCGCTTCATCTTCGCCTCAAACGCCCATGTCAGGCTCACCGCCGCGCACGCCAGTCCCAGCGCCAAGCCCCACCATACCCCGGTGGGCCCCCAGCCTAAAGTGAACGCCATCAGCCAGGCCGAGGGCGCACCGATCAGCCAGTAGCAACCCAGGCCGACCAGGAAGGTGGTCTTGGCGTCCTTCAAACCACGGATACAGCCCATGGCAATGGTCTGCACACCGTCGAACAATTCAAACCACGCGGCGACGGCCAGCAGGCTGACGGCCAGGACGATGACGTCATGGAACGCCGGGTTGTCATGGTCGAGGAACAGCCCGATCAACGGGTCGGAAAACAGCCACAACACTACGGCAAATCCCAGCATTACCATGGCACCAAAGCCTATGCCGACCCGACCGGCCATGCGTGCCTGCAACAACTGCCCGGCGCCGTAATGCTGGCCGATGCGCATGGTCACCGCGTAGGACATCCCCGCCGGTACCATGAACGCCACCGAGACAATTTGCAGGGCAATCTGATGCGCGGCCAACTGGGTACTGCCCATGGTGCCCATGCACAACGCCGCAAAGGCAAACAGCCCGACCTCTACTGCATAGGTGCCGCCGATCGGCAGGCCCAGGCGCCACAGCTCGCGCAGGTAGTGGGTATTCAAGCGCAGCAGTCCAGTACCCAGCGGGTAGGCGGCGTAGGCGCGGTTGCTGCGGATGTACCACATCAATGCCAGCGCCATGCCGTTGGCGACGATGGCGGTCACCAGGCCAATGCCCATCAGGCCCAGTTTCGGCAGGCCGAACATGCCTTCGATCAAGGCGTGATTGAGCAGGTAGTTGACCACGGTGCCGCACAGGCTGATCACCATCACCGGCGTCGCCTTGCCGATCGCGCTGGTAAAGCCGCGCAGCGCCATGAAAGTCAGATAGCCGGGCAGGGCGAAAGGCAGGATGGTGAGGAATTGCCCCGCCGCTTGTACGTTGGTTTCGGTCTGGCCGAACATCAGCAGCACCGGCTTCAAGTTCCATAGCAGCAGCGCCGCTGCCAAGGCCATCAACCACGCCAGCCACAGCCCGGCCTGGGTGAGGCGCGTGGCGCCGTCGATATCGCCTGCGCCGTGACGAATGGCGACCAGGGTGCCCACCGCGGCAATCACGCCGATGCAGAAGATCGCCACGAACGAATAGCTCGCCGCGCCCAGGCCGCCGCCGGCCAGGGCTTCGGGGCTCAGGCGCGCCATCATCAGGGTGTCGGTCAGCACCATCAGCATGTGCGCCAACTGTGAGGCAATCAACGGCCCCGACAGCCGCAGAATGGCCCAGAGTTCGGTACGTGCCGGATGTTGCATGATCATCACACTCAAATAGTCAGGAAATGGGGGGAGATTGATTCTCGGCGCTTTGGGCGCTTTGCACAAAAGGATAAAAGCGATCGTTCACATGATTAAAACTCATGCCTGGTTGATTCTGATAGGGTGCCGATATTGCGCCGTCGGAGCTTTCCCAATGTCTCGTCGTCTTCCTCCACTGTATGCCCTGCGTGCATTTGAAGCCGCTTCCCGGCACAACTCCTTCACCCGTGCGGCGCAGGAACTGTCCATCACCCAAAGTGCGGTCAGCCGGCATATCCGCACCCTCGAGGAGCATTTCGCCTGCCGCCTTTTCCAGCGCAGCGGTCGCAATCTGCAGCTCACCGAAGCCGCGCGCCTGTTGCTGCCCGGCGTGCGCGAAGGCTTCGCTGCGTTGGAGCGCGCCTGTCATACCTTGAATACTGAAGATGACATTCTGCGCATGAAGGCACCGTCCACCTTGACCATGCGCTGGCTATTGGCGCGCCTGAGTCGCTTCCGCGCCTTGCAGCCAGGCAATGAGGTGCAACTGACCAGTGCGTGGATGAGCGTGGATGAAGTGGACTTCAACCAGGAACCCTTCGACTGTGCGGTGTTGTTGAGCGATGGGCATTTTCCGGCGGACTGGGAGGCCAGTTACCTGTTCCCCGAATTGCTGATCCCCGTGGGCGCGCCGAACCTGCTGGATGATGGACCTTGGGACGCTGCCCGCCTGGCGAGTGCCGAGTTGTTGCATCCCACGCCTGATCGTCGTGACTGGCGCAACTGGCTGGAGCGCATGGGGTTGTCGTCCCGGGTGTCTCTCAAGGGCGGGCAGGTGTTCGATACCCTTGAGTTGGGCATGATCGCGGCGGCGCGTGGTTATGGCGTGTCCATGGGCGATTTGTTGATGGTGGCCGAAGATGTCGCCCAGGGACGCCTGAGCCTGCCGTGGCCCAGGGCGGTCGCCAGTGGGGAAAGTTACTACCTGGTGTGGCCGAAAACCCGTCCCGGGGGGGAACGCTTGCGACGGCTGGCGGAGTTTCTTCAAGGAGAAGTCAAAGCGATGGAGTTGCCTCAGGTTGAACGTCTGGATTGAGTAGGGGCCGGCGTTTGATGCAATCGTTTGCGGGATACCCCTGTGATTCGCTCAAGTATTACCAAGTGCCGCCGAAGAAGGTGTGTTGGAACAATCGTGCACCAACGTTTCCCACTAGATAATTTGCCGAGCAGCGCTATGAGATCAGGATGATCCTGGCCTCGGCCAGGAGCTGTCATGTCTCAACCTCGTGCCCGGATTGCCTCCCAGTTAGGTCTCGCCCTTGCAGTGATTCTGGCTGTCGTTATCAGCGGCAGCACTGTGTTTGCCCTGCGTTCCCTTGACTCCGCCAACCTCGACACCCGTGAGGAGCACCTGGCCAGCGAGGCGCGTTTGCTCGCCGACCAACTCAATACCTTCCACAGCACCTTGCGCGAGAGTACCCAGCGTTTGAGCGGGCTGTTTGAAAAACGCTTCGGCGCCGGCCTGAGTGTGCGTGCCGACCAACCCGTGGCCGTGGCCGGTGTACAGACGCCGAGCCTGTACCTGGGTAATGAGGTGCTGAACAACAATTTCGAAGAAGTGGATGAGTTCAAGCAAATGTCTGGCGGTGTGGCCACCGTATTCGTGCGCAGCGGCGACGACTTTATCCGCGTGAGCACTTCCTTGACCAAGCAGGATGGCAACCGTGCCATCGGTACGGTGCTTGACCGCCAGGGCGCGGCTTACCAGCGTGTTGCCGACGGGCAAACCTATATCGGCCGTGCGGTATTGTTCGACCGTTCCTACATGACCCAGTACAGCCCGGTGCGTGACAGCAGCGGCAAGGTCATCGCCGTGCTGTTTATCGGCTTCGATTACACCGACGCGCAGAACGCCCAGTTTGAAAATCTCAAGCGCTTCCGTCTCGGCCAGACCGGCTCCCTGGCGCTGCTGGATGAGCAGAAGCATTGGCTGGTGCCGCCAGCCGGCGTGCAGGCGCCGGACCAGGCCATTGCCGTGATGCTCGACCTGGCAAAGACGCCGGGGGCAGGGCGTTTCTGGAGCGATAATAACGAAGATTTCTACAGCGTTTCGGTGCCGTTCGAAGGCGGCCCCTGGGCGGTGGTGGCGAGTATGCCCAAGGCGGAAATACGCGCCGTGACGTGGGAAGTCGGGATTCGCCTGGTGATCGGCAGCGTGCTGGCGATGTTGCTGGCAGTGGGCGCCACGGTGTGGCTGTTGCGCAGCAAGCTGGCGCCATTGAGTGATTTGGTACGCCAGGCGCAAGCTCTGGGCGCAGGCGACTTGAGCGCACGCCTTAACGTGTCCAGCCATGACGAAATCGGGCAGTTGGCGCGCAGCTTCAATCAGATGGGTGAGGCGCTGTCGACCATGGTTTCGCATATCCGCAGTGCTGCCGAACAGGTCAACAGCCGCGCCCAGGCGCTGTCGGGGCTATCCGGTGGCGCCTACGAAGGCATGGAGCAACAGTCCGGCGAGATCACCAGTATGGCCGGCGCGGTGGAAGAGTTCAGCGCTACCTCGTTGAACATCGCCGACAACATGGGCAACACCGAGCGCCTGGCGCAAGAGAATGCCCAGCAGACCCGGATCGGCCGCACCTCGATGCAAGAGGCGTCATCGTCGCTGGAGCATATTGCCACTGCCCTGAACAGCACAGCCGCAGTGATCAACACCTTGGGCCAGCGCTCCCAGGAAATCGGCGGGATCGTCGGTGTGATTACCTCCATCGCCGAACAGACCAACCTGCTGGCGCTCAACGCCGCCATCGAAGCCGCCCGCGCCGGTGAACAAGGCCGCGGTTTTGCCGTGGTCGCCGACGAAGTGCGCAACCTGGCCTCGCGCACCCGCCAGGCCACCGATGAAATTTCGGCGATGATCCAGAGCATCCAGCAGGAAACCGGCAACGCCATCAGCACCATGGAACACGGCAAGGTATTGATGCAGGACGGCCTGTCGCGCAACGCCGACGTCGCCTCGGCCCTGGCGCGTATCGATGAGCAAAGCCGCTCGGCCGGCCAGCAATTCGCTGCGATCACCACCGCCACCCAGGAGCAGAGCAGCACCGCAACCCTGCTCAGCAGTAACTTGCAGAGCATTGCCCTGGCCAACAGCGAGCAGCGCGAAGTGGTGTCGAACCTGGCAGTCACCGCCAAGGAACTGGAAACCTTGGCGGCAGGCTTGCGTCAGGAGGTAGACCGGTTTCGTTGAGGCTTAGTGGTCGCCCAGCCCTGGGTCTACGCGCTTGCCGATGTCCTTGAGCCGCGCCAGTTGGTCGACCATACCTGGCGCTTCATCCATGCTGGTCACGAAGGTCCACAGGTAAGTCATCACCGCGTAGATGTGGCCGGCCTTGACCGCTGGGGACAAGGCCAACTGGCTGATCGCAACCACAAACAGCAAAGCCGCGAGCGTACCGAGAAACAGGTACGCCGCAGCCTCGCGGTCTGAAAGCCAGATGCGCAGGCGCGACAGCACCTGGTAGTGACGTCGCAGGGTCGGCGCGCCGACCTTTTCGACCAGGCCGATTTCTTTCTCCAGGCGGTTATTCAGGCGCTCGTGTAGTTCCTGATTGCGCTGTGCAAAGCGTGGCAACAAGGTGATGCACAGCAGCAGCGCGGCCAGGCAGGCCATGCCTACCCATGGCTCAATCACGATCAACATCACCGCCGCGCCCACAATCGACACCAACGCCGTGGCGATGATCGGCACGTGCTTTTCAAAGAAGTCGACAAATTCCCGTGCCAGCACCACCCGTGCCGCCGATTTCGAGGTGCTGTGGTTCTGTTGGCGCTGGTTGAGGATGACTGGCACCGCAAGGTCGGCGTAAATGCGCGTGAACGTGCGTGTATCCAGCGCTCGCCGTGCCGCCCCGACCACCCAGAACGCCATGACCACGGCGGCATAGAACAACGCACTGGTGGCATCGCCGCGGATAATCGAATCCACCGCGAACCCGGCAAACAGCGGATAGGCCAACAACAGTGCGTTCTCCAGCGCCACCAGCGACAAGGTGCAAGACAGCTTGCCGGGATAGGCTTTGGCAATAGCCTTGAGTGTCTGGCTGGCGGACTGCTGGCCGATTTTCTGGCTTTCTTCGATCAGAATTTGGGGGGTGACGGATGTCATGGGTGCACCAAAGGAGTGATAGACGCTATTATTGAGCGACTGCTCAAGTATCCTTGAGCGATCGCTCAAAAAGCAAGCGCCGCTCATCTACCGGCGCCCGAAGGAATTGCCCATGTCGCGTATCGACCGTAAAGACCAGATCATCGCCGCCGCTCTTGAGCTGTTTCGCAGCAAGGGCTTTGCCGCGGTGTCCACCCGTGACTTGGCCGAACATGCCGGGCTGTCACGCAGTCACGTCTATCACTATTTCAGTGACTGGAATGAACTGCGTCGCGAAGCTTTTGTGCGCTTTGCCAATGAGCAATTGGATGAAGTGCGCGAGCCGTTGGCCGATGCTCCACCGCTGGAGGCGCTTATGGGGTTCTTGCGCGACTGCCTGCCCAGCACCGCTGACGCCGCTTGGGCGCTGTGGCTCGACGCCTGGGACGAAGCCATGCACGACCCGCAAATGGCCCAGGCTTACCTGGTGATCAACGCCCAGTGGCAAGGCATGCTTGCCGAAGTGATCGAGCGGGGCGTTGCCGATGGCGTCTTTCGCTGCGAGTCGTGTCAGCGCGCTGCACGGCAGATCTTCGCCCTGGCGATGGGCTATGCCGATGACCTGATGCTCAAGCCTTCCGCAGAGTCGGCAGAAGCGGTGCTGGAAGAGGTGCTGGAAGTGGCGAGGCTGCTGCTGGATTTTGCCTGACAAGTGCTAGCCATGAGCGGCTGGTCGGTACTGCAACGCCTCCGCCAAATGATGGCGGGCGATGCCTTCCACTTGCTCAAGGTCCGCCAGGGTGCGAGCCACCTTGAGCAACCGATGGGCTGCACGCAGCGATAATGTCAGTCGTTCGCACGCGCTTTCCAGCCAGCTTTCATCGGCTTTGGTCAACTGGCAGTGTTCGCGTAGCCGTGGCAGATCGAGGAATGCATTGGCACAACCCTGGCGCTGGTGCTGGCGTTCACGGGCTTGCGCCACCTGGGCGGACGCTTGCGCGGTGGTGTCACCGGCCTGTTGGGAGGGGCTCAGCGCAGTGACCTCCCGCGCGACTGTCAGGTGCAAATCAATCCGGTCCAGCAGCGGCCCGGATAGCTTGTTGCGATAGCGTTGTATCTGTTCCGGCGTGCACCGACAACGCCCGCTGGGTTCGCCCATGTAGCCGCACGGGCAGGGGTTCATGGCCGCGACCAATTGGAAGCGTGCCGGGAAACTCACCCGGTCCCTGGCTCGGGAGATCACGATATGCCCCGACTCCAATGGCTCGCGCAGCACCTCCAGTACCTTGCGATCAAATTCCGGCAGCTCATCCAGAAACAGCACGCCGTGATGGGCCAGGGTGATTTCCCCCGGCTGCGGCTTCGAGCCGCCACCCACCAGCGCCGGGCCGGATGCCGAGTGGTGCGGCTGGCGAAACGGGCGATTGGGCCAATGGCTCAGGGGGGCCAGGCTGACCACGGATTGGATCGCGGCCACTTCCAGCGCCTCCTGCTCGCTCAGCGTTGGCAGCAAGCCCGGCAGGCGGCTGGCCAACAGGGTTTTGCCGGTACCGGGTGGCCCGCTGAACAGCAGGTTATGTGCGCCGGCCGCCGCAATCAGCAAGGCACGCTTGGCTGCCAGTTGGCCCTGCACTTCACTCAGGTCCGGGTAAGGCTTGTTCAAGTACAGCAAGCCGTCGGACCTGTAGGGCTCAATCGGCACATGCCCATTAAGGTGCGCCACCACTTGCAGCAGGTGGTCCACCGCAATCACTTTGAGCCCCGACGCCAGGCAGGCTTCCTCGGCATTGGCCCTGGGCACTATCACGGTGCGCCCGGCCTTGCGCGCCGCAAGCGCGGCCGGCAACACACCCTTCACCGCCCGTACCTCGCCCGATAACGCCAACTCACCAAGGCACTCCACGTCATCAAGCATCAAGGCCGGCACTTGCACACTGGCCGCCAGGATCCCCAGGGCAATCGCCAGATCAAAGCGCCCGCCGTCCTTGGGCAGGTCGGCGGGCGCGAGATTGAGGGTGATGCGCCGGGCCGGGTATTGCAGCGCCGAGTTGAGAATGGCGCTGCGAACGCGATCCTTGCTTTCCTTCACTGCAGTTTCCGGCAGGCCCACCAGCGTCAGCGATGGCAAGCCATTGGCCATATGCACTTCAACGGTGACGGCGGGGGCTTCAACGCCGACCTGGGCGCGGCTGTGCACGATAGCGAGGGACATGCTCGTTCCTTGAATGGGTGGGCCGCTTCCTGCGGGTTTTTCAAGGGTAGACGAGGTGGGACGGAGCGGGGCGAGGGAGATTTTACAGAACGTATCCGGGCGGCAATGCAAAACAAATGTGGGAGCTGTCTTGCCTGCGATAGCGGTATGTCAGCAAAGAATCATCCGCTGATGCACCGCCATCGCAGGCAAGACAGCTCCCACACTAACCGTGTTTATTCAGCAGAGGATGGCGCCAACCGTGCTTCAAGTTCAGCCACCTTCGCCTCCAGGCTCTCCAACCGCGCACGCGTGCGGGCCAGCACCACCATCTGGCTGTCAAACTCTTCCCGGCTGACCAGGTCGAGCTTGCTGAAACCACTTTGCAGCAATGCCTTGAACTGGCTTTCGATTTCATTGCGGGGCAGCGGGGTGTCGCCGCTGAACAGGCGAGAGGCGTGGCCGCTCAGGGCGTCGAGGAGGTCTTTGGGCGCGAGCATGGGAAACATTCCGGAAAACAGTTGGCCAGCAGTGTATCACGCAGCGTCTATAGTCTTTTTCATGCCGCGTTGCGCACGGTTTTCGCGCATCAAAGCGGGCGGCTGCGCACCGTTTTGATGCGCATTGCGGCCGCGCGCACGCCCCGTGGGTGGGCACAAGTGAGCAAGGGATTGATTTCAGTGGTTTTTACGGAGCTGGCAAGGTTTCTGCTTAGACGATCATGACCCATGCACTGATGCAGTCGCTGTGACGAATGCAGTGCGCCGACGGATCAGGGGTACAGGTTTCGTCACCAGTGGATCGCTGGCGTCGCAACGGCAAATGCCGAGGCGACGATGCGTTACAAAGCCAGGCACTGCGCTTAGACTTGAGACGGGTTTGTTTTCCTGGGGCAAGTCCACCAATTCGGGAGAGAGTTTTCATGAAGCTAGTCACTGCCATCATCAAGCCGTTCAAGTTGGACGATGTACGCGAGTCACTGTCCGAGATCGGCGTGCAGGGCATTACCGTTACTGAGGTCAAGGGCTTCGGTCGGCAGAAGGGTCATACCGAGCTGTATCGTGGCGCGGAATACGTAGTCGATTTCCTGCCGAAGGTGAAGATTGATGTCGCCATTGACGACAAGGATCTTGACCGGGTTATCGAGGCGATAACCAAGGCGGCCAACACCGGCAAGATCGGTGACGGCAAGATCTTCGTGGTCAATCTGGAACAGGCTATTCGCATCCGTACCGGCGAAACCGATACCGACGCAATCTAAGCCGCCAAACCCCAACGCCCCAGGAGAAAACACTATGACTCTGCGTAAATTCGCAGGGCTCGGAGCCCTGCTGTCCATCGTAATGCCAAGCCTGGCCATGGCGGCAGACGAAGTGGCTGCTCCAGTCCTCAACTCCGGCGACACCGCCTGGATGCTGACCGCCACCGCTTTGGTGCTGTTCATGACCATCCCTGGCCTGGCGCTGTTCTACGGCGGCATGGTCCGCTCCAAGAATATTCTGTCAGTGATGATGCAGTGCTTTGCCATCACCGGCTTGATCAGCATCCTGTGGGTCGTCTACGGCTACAGCATCGCGTTTGATACCACCGGTATGGAACAGGGTGTGGTCAACTTCAACTCCTTCTTCGGCGGCCTGGGCAAGGCGTTCCTGGCGGGTGTCACCCCGGCCAGCATCACCGGGCCTGCGGCGCTGTTTCCGGAAGCCGTGTTCATCACCTTCCAGATGACCTTCGCCATCATCACCCCGGCGCTGATCGTCGGTGCCTTTGCAGAGCGCATGAAGTTCTCCGCGATGCTGATCTTCATGGCTATCTGGTTCACCCTGGTCTACGCGCCGATCGCGCACATGGTCTGGAGCGGCAACGGTGGCCTGATGTGGGACTGGGGCGTGCTGGACTTCGCCGGCGGCACCGTCGTGCACATCAACGCGGGTGTGGCGGGCCTGGTGGCGTGCATCGTGCTGGGCAAGCGTAAAGGCTTCCCGACTACACCAATGGCACCGCACAACCTGGGTTATACCTTGATCGGCGCGGCCATGCTGTGGATCGGCTGGTTTGGCTTCAACGCCGGCTCCGCTGCGGCGGCCAACGGCACGGCGGGCATGGCGATGCTGGTGACCCAGATTGCCACGGCTGCTGCGGCGCTGGGCTGGATGTTCGCCGAGTGGATCACTCACGGCAAGCCAAGTGCACTGGGCATTGCCTCAGGTGTGGTGGCCGGCCTGGTCGCCGTGACGCCAGCCGCTGGCACCGTGGGCCCGATGGGTGCTCTGGTGATCGGGCTGGTTGCCGGTGTGGTGTGCTTCTTCTGCGCCACCAGCCTCAAGCGCAAGCTGGGCTACGACGACTCCCTGGACGCCTTCGGTGTGCACGGTATCGGCGGTATCGTCGGTGCGATCCTCACCGGTGTGTTTGCAGCCCCGGCACTGGGCGGTTTCGGCACCGTGACCGATATCGCTGCCCAGGTCTGGATCCAGTGCAAAGGCGTAGGCTTCACTGTGATCTATACAGCCATCGTGACCTTCGTCATCCTCAAGGTGCTGGACATGGTCATGGGCCTGCGTGTCACTGAGGAAGAAGAGGCTGTGGGCCTCGACCTGGCGCAACACAACGAGCGCGGCTACAACTTGTAAGTACGCGAAAAAAACATGCCCGGCTTGCCGGGCATTTTTTTGTCTGGTGTTTGTCTTTGGCTAAAGGTGTATGGGTTTTTTATCAACTTTGTGATGGGATCCACACGGCACTTTTCAGAGTGCAAATGTCTTACAGGCATGAAGGCGTATTCGGCACTTTGTTTTTTCCCAGAGCGCGCTAGAATGCGCGCCGATGGGCGGAGAACTGTATGTGGCAACAGACCCTGATTACCCTGCGGGCCAAGCCCCGGGGCTTTCATCTGGTAACGGACGAGTTGCTTGCCGGCTTGCCTGAATTGAAGGCTTGCCGTGTGGGCCTGTTGCATTTGTGGCTGCAGCACACCTCGGCCTCGTTGACCGTCAACGAGAATGCCGACCCGGCGGTTCGCCGTGACTTCGAGCGTTTTTTCAACCTGCTGGTGCCACAGGGCCGCGCAGGGTTTGAACACAACGACGAAGGTCCGGATGATCTGCCGGCGCACTTCAAGGCCAGTCTGCTGGGCTGCCAGCTGAGTTTGCCGGTCAAGGCCGGCCGCTTGGCGATGGGGACCTGGCAAGGTGTTTATCTGGGCGAGCACCGTGATCATGGCGGTGCTCGTAAAGTCCTCGCCACCTTGCACGGTGAAGAGGCATAAGCCACTGGAAATCCGGTGGATGTTGATTTTTTTCCGGCGACCTCGACAGAGGGTGAAGCTGGGCTATAACTAATCTGCTTTTCGCAAGTCATGAGGTAGAACATGAGCGACGATGATCTGGAACAAGACGACCTCGAAGTAGGTGATGAAGACGACACCGAAGAAGGTCTTGAAGTAGCGGCGGAAGACGTTGCTGACGATGCCGAGGATGGCGGTGCCGATGACGCGGCTCCCAAAGCCAAAGGCAAAGCCAAGGCTGCTGTTTCGGTAGACGAGCTGCCAAGCGTTGAAGCCAAGAACAAAGAGCGCGATGCCCTGGCCCGTGCGATGGAAGAGTTCCTCGCTAAAGGCGGCAAAGTGGTCGAAGTCGAGGCTAACGTGGTTGCAGACCCACCGAAGAAGCCGGATAACAAGTACGGCAGCCGACCTATCTAAGGTCTGCCTCCTGCTTGTAAGAAAAAGCCCGCCGTCGCTGCGGGCTTTTTCATGCCTGGAGCCATTATCAGTTCGCTGCAATACCTTGTGGGAGCAGGCAAGCCAGCTCCCACATTGGGGGGCAGTGTTAACCCCAGCGACTCAGCAGTGGCGGCAACTCCGTCAGGCTGCGAATCTGCGCATCCGGGTGCTTGTCACCCTCCCAGGCCTTGCCCGCGGGGTTAAACCACACCGCCCGCAGCCCCGCCTGCTGAGCACCGGCGATGTCATCCCCAGGGTGATCGCCCACGTGCACCGCCGCTCCGGCGTCCACGCCACCGCGCTGCAACGCCTCTTCAAACAAGCGCCCGTCCGGCTTGGCAATGCCGATGTCTTCAGCGCGCAAGGCAAAATGGAAGTACTCCGCCAGGCCAACGCGCTGCACATCGGCATTGCCATTGGTGATCACCCCCAGCAGGAAGTGCTGGCGCAGCGCCTTGAGCATCGGCTCGGCTTCCGGGAACACGGTGAGCTGGTGACGTGCATGGATGAACGCTTCGAAGCACACATCCGCCATTTGCGCCGCTTCAGGCTGGGGATAGCCGGCCTCTTCGAATGCCAGCATCAACACCCGATGGCGCAGGATGCTGATGCGGTGCTTGAGCTCGGGATGACGCTGCAATACTTGCTGGCGCAGGCTGGCGAAATGCTCCAGGGGTAGGTCCCCGACCTTGGAGGCGTTGAGCGCCAGCCATTCGCGCATCGACGCTTCGGCGCTGATGATGACGGGTACGTTGTCCCAGAGGGTGTCGTCCAGGTCGAAGGTGATCAGCTTGATACTCATGAGTCGCTGCCTTTGATGCGTTTGGCCCGGGGATGGGCGCTGTCGTACACCGTTGCCAGGTGCTGGAAGTCCAGGTGTGTATAGATCTGGGTGGTCTTGATATCGGCGTGGCCGAGCAGTTCCTGTACGGCGCGCAGATCCTGGGAGGACTCCAGCAGGTGGCTGGCGAAGGAATGGCGCAGCATGTGCGGGTGCAGATTCTGCCCCAGCTCCCGCTCGCCGGCGGCCTTGACCCGAAGCTGGATCGCTCGGGGCCCCAGGCGTCGGCCTTGCTGGCTGACGAACACCGCATCGTCCGCCGGGTTGGTCAAAAGGCGCAGTGGCAGCCATAGCTGCAAGGCTTCGCGGGCTTTTCTGCCCACCGGCAGTACGCGGGTCTTGCTGCCTTTGCCGAGCACTTGTATCAGGCCATCGGCGAGGTCCAGCTGATCGAGGTTCAGGCTTGTCAGCTCCGACAGGCGCAGGCCCGAAGAATAGAACAGCTCAAGGATTGCCTGGTCGCGATGGGCCAGGAAGTCATCCTCTACCGCACCATCGAGCAACTGCAAGGCACGATCGGTATCCAGGGTCTTGGGCAGGCGCCGCTCGCCTTTGGGCGGGGACAGGCCATTGGCCGGGTCGTGATCGCACAGGCCTTCGCGATTGAGGTAGTGATAGAGGCCGCGCACTGCCGACAGCAGGCGAGACAGGCTACGCGAGGACTGGCCTTGCTGGTGCAACCGGGCGATCAGGCTGCGCAGGGCCTGGATATCCAGGGCTTTCCAGCTACTGACGTGCTGTTTCTCACAATAGGCCAGGACCTTGTTCAAGTCCCGCCGATAGGCTTCAAGGGTGTGGGGCGACACCTGGCGCTCATTGCGCAGGTGAGCGCAATAGGCGTCCAGTTGCCGCTCCATGGTCAGCGCACCGCGCGCAGTGTGGTGGTGTGGCGCGGCAGGACGCGGCCCAGCACTTCGGCGATGTAGGTCAGGAACAGCGTGCCCACCGAGCTTTTGTAGTGCGCAGGGTCACGGCTGGCGATGGCCAGCACGCCGTGCAAGCCTTGATGGCTGACGGCGATGACGGCGGTAGAGCCGATCTGCTTGCGCTGCTCGGCACCAAACAGGAAGTCCAGTTCATGTTCACGCAAGGTGCCGCTGACAGTCTTGCCTTCGGACAGCAGGCCGCCGATGGCTGTGTGTGCTTCGCCACCTGTGACCCAGCGACCCACCGGCATCGGGTTGTCGCTGAACAGGATCAGGCTGACAAAGGGCACCTGGAAGTCCTCGCGCAGGCTGTCTTCCACGGCGATCACCGTTTCTTCCAGGCTGGCGGCGTCCATCAGGGTCAGGATCAGGCGGCGGGTCTTGTCGAACAAGCGGTCGTTGTCGCGGGCCACGTCCATCAGGTGGGAAAGCCGATGGCGCATTTCAATATTGCGCTCGCGCAGGATCTTCATCTGTCGTTCCACCAGCGACACGGTATCGCCGCGCTGGTGGGGAATGCGCAAGGCCGGCAGCAGTTCTTCATGCTCGACGAAGAAGTCCGGATTAGCCTCAAGGTACGCCGCGACAGCAGCGGCCTCCAGGCTTTCACTCGGGGTAGCGTGTGCGGGTACTTGAGGCTTATCGGTCATTGGCTTGGCTCACTCATAGACGGACCTGTCCTTCGTATACACGCGAGGCCGGCCCGGTCATCATCACCGGGTGGCCAGGGCCTGCCCATTCGATGGACAAGCGTCCACCGGGCAGGTCGATCAGCAGCGGCGAGTCCATCCACCCCTGGCTGATCGCGGCTACGGCAGCGGCACAAGCGCCGGTACCGCAAGCCTGGGTTTCGCCGGCGCCGCGTTCCCAAACGCGCAATTGCGCGCGGGTACGGTCGATCACCTGCAGGAAGCCCACATTGACCCGCGCTGGAAAGCGCGGGTGATGTTCGATCTTCGGCCCCAGTTCGTGCACCGGGGCGTTATTGATGTCGTTGACCCGCAGTACCGCATGGGGGTTGCCCATGGACACGGCGGCGATATCCACGGTTTTGCCATCCACGTCCAGCGGGTAACTGAGGGCCTGCTCGGTGGCCAGGAACGGAATATCCGCCGGCACCAGGCGTGGCGCGCCCATGTTGACGCTGATCTGGCCGTCACTGCGAATATCCAGTTCGATCACACCGCCCTTGGTTTCGACGCGAATCTGGCGCTTGGCCGTCAGGCGCTTGTCCAGCACAAAGCGTGCAAAGCAGCGCGCACCGTTGCCGCACTGTTCCACTTCGGAACCGTCGGAATTGAAGATCCGGTAGCGGAAGTCCACCTCCGGGTTGCTCGGCGCCTCCACCAGCAGCAACTGGTCGAAACCGATGCCGGTGTGACGATCGCCCCACTGTTTGGCGTGTTTGGGCAGGATGTGCGCGTGCTGGCTGACCAGGTCCAGAACCATGAAATCATTGCCCAGCCCGTGCATCTTGGTAAAACGCAGCAGCATGGCTTACTCCGGCAGCAGGCTTTCGCCAGCATACAACTGGGCTACCGTCTCGCGGCGACGCACTTCAAATGCTTGATCACCGTCCACCAGCACCTCGGCGGCACGGCCGCGAGTGTTGTAGTTGGAACTCATGACAAACCCATAGGCACCCGCCGAATGCACGGCCAGCAGATCACCTTCTTCCAGGGCCAGCTGACGATCCTTGGCCAGGAAGTCGCCGGTCTCGCAGATCGGGCCGACGATGTCATAGGTGCGTGCTTCGCTTGCGCGAGGCGTCACGGCGGTGACATCCATCCAGGCCTGGTACAGCGCCGGGCGGATCAGGTCGTTCATCGCCGCATCGACGATGGCGAAGTCCTTGTGTTCGGTGTGCTTGAGGTACTCGACCTGGGTCAGCAACACGCCGGCGTTGGCGACGATATAGCGGCCCGGCTCGAACATCAGCGTCAGGTCGCGGCCTTCGATGCGTTCGCGCACGGCCTGGATATAGTCGCTAATCAACGGTGGCTCTTCGTCTCGATAACGTACGCCGACGCCGCCGCCCAGGTCGATGTGCTGCAGGTAGATGCCGCACTCGCCCAAACGATCGATCAAGGCCAGCAGACGGTCAAGGGCATCCAGAAAGGGTGGCAGTGTGGTCAGTTGCGAGCCGATATGGCAGTCGACACCCAGCACTTCCAGGTTCGGCAGTTGCGCGGCGCGGATGTACACCTCTTCGGCGTCGGCGATGGCGATGCCGAACTTGTTCTCTTTGAGACCGGTGGAAATGTACGGGTGGGTGCCGGCGTCGACATCCGGGTTGACGCGCAGGGAGATCGGCGCACGAACGCCCATCTCGGCGGCAACGACTTGCAGGCGCTCCAGCTCGTCGGTGGATTCGACGTTGAAGCAATGCACGCCGACTTCCAGGGCGCGGCGCATGTCTTCGCGGGTCTTGCCGACGCCGGAGAACACGATTTTCTCAGCCTGGCCGCCGGCGGCCAATACGCGTTCGAGCTCGCCACGGGAGACGATGTCGAAACCGGCGCCCATGCGCGCCAGGACATTCAGCACACCCAGGTTGGAGTTGGCCTTGACCGCGTAGCACACCAGATGCGGCACGCCATCGAGGGCGTCAGTGAACGAGCGGTATTGGGCTTCGATATGCGTACGGGAGTACACGTAGGTCGGGGTACCAAAGCGCTGGGCAATCGCGGACAGCGCCACGCCTTCCGCGAACAGCTCGCCGTCCCGGTAGTTAAAAGCGTCCATAAGTTTCCCTTAGTAGGTGTCGTGCTTATGCGCTTTTGACGGCTTTTGCGACGATTGCGCCTGTTCATTCGGATCTTTGCTGTCATCCGGCAGGTACAACGGGCCTTTCTGGCCACAGGCACTAACGAGGCAAGCGACCGCGACGAGCGCAGCAAGGGAAGAGATCAGGCGCTTCATGGCGAAATCCTTGAATATGCATTAATTGCGCCCGAGTATACCGACCACCCGGCAGCTTGCCTATGCGCCGCACTACCCGTCCGGCGGGGCTTTGCCGAGGAGCACAAGAAGCGGGCTACGCTACTTGATGATATTTCGTACTGCCATCTGTCATGAAATCGGTATCCTTTGCAATCGGCGAAGCGCGTCCGTATTGTGCCCCGCTTGAGCAAAACCAGACACTTTTGAGGTTGCCACAATGAGTTTGACCGAAGCCCGTTTTCACGACCTGGTGGATGCCACCCAGGAGAAGCTGGAAGATATTTTCGACGACAGCGACCTGGATGTGGATCTGGAAAACTCGGCTGGTGTGCTGACCGTCAAGTTCGAGAGCGGCCCGCAACTGATCTTCAGTCGCCAGGAGCCGCTGCGTCAGCTGTGGCTGGCTGCGCGCTCCGGTGGCGTTCACTTCGACTACGACGAAGAAAGCGGCAAATGGCAGTGCGACAAAAGTGAAGAGTTGCTGGGCGAAATGCTCGCGCGCCTCGTCGAGGAATATACCGGCGCCGAGCTGGATTTCGAAGAGATCTGACCGTGACCCAGCCTGTACCTGTACGCCCGCCCAAGCCGCTGTTCAGCAATGTCAGCCCGACGGTGCCGTCACCTTGTATCAGTTTGTGTCGCCTGGACGAGCAGAAAGTCTGCCTCGGCTGCTTCCGCCACGTGGAAGACATCCGTGAATGGCGCTCCGCCGACGATGCGCGGCGCCGGGTGATCTGCGCGCAAGCTGAGCAGCGCAAGGCCCAAGCCTGACAGCATCTTGTTTATTTGTGACGCTGTGGTAGTGTCCGGGTACACCTCAACTCATCGAGGTCCGTGAGAACCCCGCCTTTTTCTGGCGGGGTTTTGCTTTTTTGTGCAGAAAAAAGGAGTCTGCCTGAATCATGACCGCACCTTCCATCATTCTTACCCGTCTTGACGTGCAGCGTCTTGAGCAACTGATCGACCGCTTGGGCGACGAGTTTCCCGGCGTCGAAGCGTTGCAAGCCGAACTCGACCGCGCCGAAGACGTGGTCGGTCACGATGAAGTGACTGCGGGTGTCGTGACCATGAACTCCAGCGTGCATTGCCGTGAGCAAAGCAGCGGCAAGGACTATCACCTGACGCTGGTCTACCCCAAGGACGCGAACGCCGACGAAGGCAAGATCTCGATCCTGGCTCCGGTAGGCAGTGCTTTGCTGGGGCTGCAAGTGGGCCAGCATATCGACTGGCCTGCACCGGGTGGCAAAACGCTCAAGCTGGAATTGCTCAGTGTCGAAGGCCAGCCCAAGGATGGCGGGGCTTTCTCGCTCTAAATCTGGCCCAGTGCGGCATTGAGGGACTGTTCCAGTTCGGCTTTGTAGCGCAGGTACAAATTGCTCGGGCTTTGCACATCACCGAGCAGTCCTGACAAGTCCAGATCAGTGATGTAGCAACGGTAACGTTCGGTTTCCCGGCGTTGCCCGACGATCTCCCGGGCGACCACGGCAAACAGTTGGTCGCCAAATTCCAGTTCGCAAAATTCCCGCTGATTGCAGTAAAGGGTGATCCCCACCTGGCCAGGCGCGCCTTTGCCGATAATTGCCTGCACGTCATAAAACGGCTTGTTGGCAGGGTTCTGCGGCGCCGGTCGTGGTTCCACGCCGCGGGCGCGGCTGCTGCCCGATGGCAATAACTGATAGTACAAGGTGTGCACTTCACTCAGGGGCTGTCGGGAATCCAGGGACGACAGCGCTTCGCGGCGATAGAGGATCGATTGCAGGAAGCGTTGCAGCGGAGCCAGCAGACTTTGTTCATCATGAAACGGCAAGCGCTGCTGCCAAAGCGCGTTGAATTCGTCGAGTACGTACAGCTGGGCGAAGCCTTCATTGACTCGATAGAACACTTGCACGCAATCGGCCTGGCCCATAGGCAGGAGCAGCGCCAGGTCATGGTCTTCCAGGGCCATGGCGTCAAGGTGCCAAGGGCTGTAGCTGGCCAGTTCCTCACTGAGGTAGGCAATCAGCGCGTCCTGGGTTGGCAGTGACACATGATTGGCCTGGCCCGGTGTCAGTTCCATGACGTGATAGTGCTGTTGCACCTGCAACAGGTAACGATGATTGCCTTGGCCAAGCAGCAGGTGTTGTGCGGTGTCGAACACCTCTTCTACACGCTGGGCAATGAACTGCGCACGGTTGTGGCAAAAACAACGCACTTGCAGCCGTGGCAGATGACCCAGCGGTAGTTGGTTGAGGTAATCGCGCAGGCAGTCGAGCAGGGCGTGGGGGCCGTCATAGCGGCTGACCATCACCTCGTTCCAGCTGTTAAGCATGACCTGGTCCAGGGTCAGCACCAGGTTTTCGCGTACACCGGCGTAGCTCAGGGAGTCGGTGCGCTCTGTTGTCATCAGGATATTCAGGTCGCGATGATGCTTGAGCGGGTCAACCCCGACGTTGATCAGCAACAGCACGTCTTCGGGCACTGCCGGGCGCAGCAAGCGGCTCTCATCGACACTGGCCAGGGGCAGGGCGATGGTCTGTTGCAGGCTGCCCAGCAGGTTGAACAACTCGAACTCGGTCATGTCGCTGACACCGGGGTGCAGCGCCAGGCGGGTACTGCTGTCGATCACGCCGTTGCGATGGCACCAGGTGAGCATTTCCAGCAGGTCCCGGCTGCGTTTGATCGGCGCGAAGTGCTCCCATTCCAGGGCCGTCAGGTTGCCGTTATACAAACCCCAATGGTGCTGGCCCGGCTCCTTGCGGTTGGGCGACTGCACCAGGGTCAGGGTGTCTTCGGCCAGGTCCGGGGCGATGCCTGGGTTAATGAACTCAACCTTGCCGGCCTTGCGTTCGAACGCCGCATACAAGCGCCGGCCCAGTACATTGAGGTCGCGTTTGTTGATCAGGCTGGCAGTCTGTTCGCTGCGGGCGAACTGGGTGAGGAAACGGTAGCTGTAGTTCAGTTCATTGACCAGAGCGCGGCGCTCGGAAGCAACCTGACGCACTTTCCACTGGCTGCGACTGTCCAGCAGGGCCAGTTGGCGTTGGTCCCAACCCCATTCCTGGGCCAGGCGTTCCAGCAGCAGTCGCTGCCAAGTGGGGGTGCGCTGGCCGGCGCTGAGCTTGCGGTTGATCTTCAGGTACAGGCTGCGTCGTACCAGTTCCAGGCGATCCGGCTCGTTGCGGGCCTTGAGGTATTCCTCGATGCGGCGATACACCACGATGTAAGGGTCCAGCTCATCCAGGTCCACTTGGTTGGCGAACACCGCTCGCTTGAAACGCAGGCTCAGGCAGTACACGTTCGGATGTTCGCTTGCGTAGACCTCGGTCAGCAGCAGCTTGAGCACCGATTTGTACGGTGACTCGATGCCCTTGAACAATTGCCACAGCCCGGCACCTATGAACTCGCCCGGCGGGATATGGGCCAAGTGACCCAGGTCGAGGGTTTCATCGGCGCGGATAAACCGCTTGGAAATCAGGGCGTGGGTAAATTCGGCGTAGCGCTTTTCTTCGTAGACCGGCACCAGCCACCAGATCGGCGTGCGCCCGGCCAGCCAGATGGCTGTGCGGTAGAACTCGTCCAGCAGCAGGTAGTGCTGGGTAGTACCGCAATCGTCGGAGCTTAGTTGCGTATCGCGTTCACCCAGGACAAAGCGTGTAGGTTCGATCAGGAAAAAATGCGCCTCGGCGCCCATGCTCAAGGCCCAGGCTTCCAGCAGTTGGCACTTCTTGCGCAGCTCTGCCAGTTCGCTTTCGTCCAGGTCGGGGGCGTGGCACACCCACACGTCCATATCGCTTTGATCGGCCTGGGCCAGCGTGCCGAGGCTGCCCATCAGGAACAGGCCGTGGATGGGGCGGGGCGGGTTGCCATGGCGCGGTTTATAGGAGAACGAGCGGGTCAGGCGTTGGGCTTCGGCCAGCGCCTGGGCGTCAGGTTCGAAATTCGACAGCCCCGCCGGGGTGCTGCTGGAGACATAGCCCGGCAACAGTGGGTGATTGACGTGGAAAAACAGCGGCAACAAGGTCAATACGCCTTGTTGGCGTGGTGTCAGCCCCTCGACAGCCCGGGCCATGCGGCCCTCATTGAGGGCCATGAAACGCGCGCGCAACTGGGTCAGCACCTTGCGGTCGATGCCTTCGTCCAGATCGGGGCGGATTTCGTGGGTGCGGGTCATGTCGAACTCGGTGGCTCGCTGGGCCCGACGTGGGCAGCCATGCAGGAGTCTACAGACAGTAGCGTAGGAGTTTTAGAGGGAAGTGGCTTTTTGGCGTCAGAATTTTTGCGCCACACAACAGCGCCCTCGGAGTCCGCAACGGGCGGACCCCATGGGCGGGATCAGGTGTCAGGCAGCTTCTTTTTTCGTTGTGTTCAAAATCGTCAGCAGGCTTTGGGTGTGTTGAGCTGCATCCCGACCCAGGCTGGTCAGGTAGCCGCCATCGGGTTGGGTAATCAGATCTTTGTCAAAAAGGCGCTTGGCAGCTGCGATGGCAGCGGAAGCGGCGGTCTGGTGGACTTTCAGACCCTCCTGGGAGCTGTCCAGGTTGAAGAGTGCAAGGATTTCCAGTTCGGCAACCAACTCGGGGGTATACGACATAAGGACTCCAGACTTTCTAAAATTTATTAGAGGCTAGCAGGCCATAAGGTGAACGCACTTTGCCGAACTGTCCAGCGTGTTGCTGCGTACTGGGATTATTCCTTTTCAGGCGGCAACTCCGGCAATGCTCGCAGCGCTGTTTCATACCATTGGGTATCGAATGCGCGGTCTTCGTCCAGCATGGCATCAATCTCGAAGGCCAGCACGTGAGCCATCAGATTCAGGATGTCGTCGCGCTCGTAGCCCACCAGGGTCAGTTTGTTGAACGTTGCCTTGGCCGCTGGCGGGTTGTCGCTTTCGATCTGGTTTTCGATGGCTTCGATCAGCGTGGTTTCGGTGAATTCTTCTTCGTCATTGTCGATATCGGTCGGCTCGCTCATGGCAGGCTCCTCAAGGAAAGGGTGCCAGTCTACCGCCATTCAGGCAGGTGATGCTGCTGGTCAGGCCGGGCGCCTGGAACTATAACTCTTGCAGCCAACCCCACACCCGGCCTGGAGGCATCTGCAATGCTCAAGCTCTACGGATTTTCAGTCAGTAACTACTACAACATGGTCAAGCTTGCACTTCTGGAGAAAGGGCTGGCTTTCGAGGAGGTGCCTTTCTATGCAGGCCAGACCCCCGAAGCCTTGGCGGTGAGCCCGCGAGGCAAAGTGCCGGTGCTGGGCGTCAAGCAAGGGTTTATCAATGAAACCAGCGTGATTCTGGAGTACATCGAACACACTCAGGAAGGCCCTTCATTGCTGCCGGCCGACCCTTTTCAACGGGCTCAGGTGCTGGCGCTGTGCCGTGAAATCGAGCTCTACATCGAACTGCCTGCGCGAGCGTGTTTCGCCGAGGCTTTTTTCGGCATGACGGTGCCGGAGGCGATCAAGGAGAAATCCAGGGCCGAGCTGCTGCTTGGGATCGGTACGTTAGGTCGGCACGGTAAGTTCGCGCCTTATGTGGCTGGGGAGAACTTCACCATTGCGGATTTGTATTTCATGTACAGCCTGAACCTGGCGTGCGGCGTGGGCGAGAAGCTGTTCGGGCTGGACCTGCTGGCGCAGTTGCCGCAGGTGAAGGCCTTGTTGGGGCGCCTGAATGAAATGCCCAACGCGCAGAAGGTCGAGGCGGACAGGCAGGCGGCGATGCCTGCATTCATGGCGATGATTGCGGCCAAAAGGTGAGCAAATGTGGGAGGGGGCTTGCTCCCGATGGTGGTGTATCAGGTAAGAAAATCTTAGCTGACCCACCGCCATCGGGAGCAAGCCCCCTCCCACAGTTTTAGCGGCTGGCGAGCAATTCTTTGCCGCGCACGACCGCTGCCTTGACCTGTGCCGGCGCAGTGCCGCCCACATGGTTGCGGGCATTTACCGAGCCTTCCAGGGTCAGCACGGCAAACACATCCTGTTCGATCTGGTCGCTGAACTGGCGCAGTTCTTCCAGGCTCATTTCCGCGAGGTCCTTGCCGGTGTCCACCCCGTATTTCACCGCGTGGCCGACGATTTCGTGGCAGTCACGGAACGGCAGGCCACGGCGCACCAGGTAGTCCGCCAGGTCGGTTGCCGTGGAGAAACCCCGCAGGGCTGCTTCACGCATGATCGCGTGTTTGGGCTTGATCGCGGGGATCATGTCGGCAAAGGCGCGCAGCGAATCACGCAGGGTGTCCGCGGCGTCGAACAGCGGTTCCTTGTCTTCCTGGTTGTCCTTGTTGTAGGCCAATGGTTGGCCTTTCATCAGGGTCAACAGGCCCATTAGCGCGCCGAATACACGGCCGCTCTTGCCGCGCACCAACTCAGGCACGTCAGGGTTTTTCTTTTGCGGCATGATCGAGCTGCCGGTGCAGAAGCGGTCCGGCAGGTCGATGAACTGGAATTGGGCACTGGTCCATAGCACCAGTTCTTCGGAGAAGCGCGACAGGTGCATCATCGCGATACTGGCGGCGGCACAGAATTCGATGGCGAAGTCGCGGTCCGAAACGCCGTCCAGAGAGTTGCCGCCCACGGCGTCAAAACCCAGCAGTTGCGCGGTGTACTCGCGGTCGATCGGGTAGGTGGTGCCGGCCAGCGCAGCGCTGCCCAACGGCATACGGTTGGCGCGCTTGCGGCAATCGACCAGGCGCTCGTAATCGCGACTGAGCATTTCGAACCAGGCCAGCAGATGGTGGCCGAAGGTCACTGGCTGTGCGGTCTGCAAGTGAGTGAAGCCGGGCATGATGGTGTCCGATTCACGCTCGGCCTGCTCCAGCAGACCTTTTTGCAGGCGGGTGATTTCGGCCAGGATCAGGTCGATTTCATCGCGCAGCCACAGGCGAATATCGGTGGCTACCTGATCGTTACGGCTGCGGCCGGTGTGCAGTTTCTTGCCGGTCACGCCGATGCGATCGGTCAGGCGTGCCTCGATGTTCATGTGCACGTCTTCCAGATCGACGCGCCAGTCGAACGTGCCTGCCTCGATTTCACCGCGGATGGTGGTCAGGCCGTCGATGATGCTGTCACGCTCGGCGTTGGTCAGCACGCCGACCTTGGCCAGCATCGTGGCATGGGCGATGGAGCCCATGATGTCGTGGCGGTACAGGCGCTGGTCGAAGGTGACGGAGGCGGTGAAGCGCGCGACGAAGGCGTCGACGGGTTCACTGAAGCGGCCGCCCCAGGACTGGTTGGTCTTGTCGGTGCTCATGGATTCGCTCGTGATCTGCTTGAAAGAGGCATGAAGGTGTACCGGCGATAATAACAGGGTTGCCCGTGAAGGCGGTGCCGCGGGTGATCGGCAATTTTATTTGTGTCGTAGATGGCTAAGTGCCTTGCCGCCGAACGCATCCGGGACGAGACTGGAGATACGTACTTATTGAAACGATATTTGACGATTGAGCAATATCGTCTCAGTGAGCGTCTACAGTTGGACTGCTAGTGTGTGAATGCACCAAAGTCTGGTGATGCGGTCATAACCAGACTATCCATTAAACAGGGGGGTATTCGGATTGTGTATCAGTGAACCCTACGACGATGCCCGAAGGCAGCAGGTCTTGGGCGCTATTGAACAGGTCCGGGTAAATTTGGGTGCCGCTCTCAGGGCACTTTTTGCCGCTCGCGCTAGTCTTAGCGTGGATCGCTGTGACGCAAGTCACCGCACCTGTCTACGCTATCCTTGTGCGAGACTCACGCAGGAATCCAGCGCAATATGAATGTCCTGATCGTTGATGACGAACCCCAAGCCCGCGAGCGACTGAGCCGTCTTGTCAGTGAACTCGAGGGTTATACAGTCCTTGAACCGAGTGCCACCAGCGGTGAGGAGGCGTTGACGCTGATCGACAGCCTCAAGCCGGATGTGGTGCTGCTCGATATCCGTATGCCGGGCTTTGATGGCCTGCAAGTCGCTGCCCGCCTGAGCGAACGCGAATCGCCACCTGCCGTGGTGTTGTGCGCGGCCCAGGAAGAGTTCTCTGCACAGACGCTGGAAGACAGCGGTGTCAGTTTTCTCGTCAAGCCGGTCACCGCCGAGGCCTTGCTCAAAGCCTTGAAAAAAGCCGAGCGTCCCAGCCGTGCCCAACTTGCCGCACTGACCCAGCCTGCGGCCCAAAGTGGTAACGGGCCACGCAGCCACATCAGTGCGCGCACCCGCAAAGGCATCGAGCTGATCCCGCTCAACCAGGTGGTCTACTTTATTGCCGATCACAAGTACGTGACCCTGCGCCATGAAGCCGGCGAAGTGCTGCTTGATGAGCCGCTCAAGGCTCTTGAGGATGAATTCGGCGACCGTTTTGTGCGTATCCATCGCAACGCGCTGGTAGCCCGCGAACGTATCGAGCGCTTGCAGCGCACACCCCTGGGGCACTTTCAGCTCTTTCTGAAGGGGCTCAATGGCGATGCGTTGATCGTCAGCCGACGCCATGTCGCCGGCGTGCGCAAGATGATGCAGCAGCTTTAGCCCAAGGGCTGGGGCGCGGTCTGCCTTCCTTATCCCGGTGCGATGTGGCCAGGGAGGCCCCGCACTTGCTGATTCAAATCAAAGCGTATTTGCCTGAGCTGTTATTATCCGCCGTATCTATTCAGTACGGATTGATCCATGTCCTCTCGCGAAATCCGCATCGCCACCCGTAAAAGCGCCTTGGCCTTGTGGCAGGCCGAATACGTCAAAGCACGCCTTGAGCAGGCTCATCCGGGCCTCAAGGTATCCCTGGTGCCCATGGTCAGTCGCGGCGACAAGCTGCTGGACTCACCCCTGTCGAAAATCGGCGGCAAGGGTCTTTTCGTCAAGGAGCTGGAAACTGCGCTGCTGGAAAACGAAGCCGACATCGCTGTGCATTCGATGAAAGACGTGCCCATGGACTTCCCTGAAGGCCTGGGCCTTTTTTGCATCTGCGAGCGCGAAGATCCGCGTGATGCCTTTGTTTCCAATACCTACGCGTCCCTGGATGACTTGCCGCTGGGCAGCATCGTCGGCACCTCCAGCCTGCGTCGCCAGGCTCAGTTGTTGACACGTCGGCCCGACTTGCAGATTCGCTTTTTGCGCGGCAACGTCAATACGCGCCTGGCCAAGCTGGATGCCGGCGAATATGACGCGATCATTCTTGCCGCCGCCGGCTTGATCCGCTTGGGCTTCGAAGATCGCATCACATCGGCCATCAGCGTCGAAGACAGCCTGCCCGCCGGCGGGCAGGGCGCAGTCGGCATCGAATGTCGGACCGTCGACAGCGAAATCCACGCACTGCTCAAGCCCCTCGATCACGCCGATACCGAAGTTCGTGTGACCGCCGAGCGCGCCCTGAACAAACACCTCAATGGCGGCTGCCAAGTCCCCATCGCCTGCTATGCCGTACTCGAAGGTGAGAACCTGTGGCTGCGTGGCCTGGTGGGGGATCCGGATGGCGGTACCCTGCTGACCGCCCAGGTGCGTGGGCCGCAACGAGATGCGACGGCCTTGGGGATTCAGGTTGCCGAGGAGTTGCTGGACAAAGGCGCCGGTGCCATTTTGCAAAAAGTCTATGGCGAGGCCGGTCCGCAGTGACCGACTGGCGAGTGCTGCTGACGCGGCCTGCCGAGGAGTCGACAGCCCTGGCGGCTTTATTGTCCCAGGCCGGTATATACAGCAGCCGTCTGCCGTTGCTGGAGACGCAAGCGTTAGCGGTCACGGCTGAGCAACAAGCGGTGTTTGACGCGTTGCAGCGTTATTGCGCGGTCATTGTTGTGAGCAAGCCGGCCGCGCGCCTGGCGCTGCAACGGTTGGGGAATGCCGTGCCGCCAATGCCGTGGTTCAGCGTCGGTGCGGCGACGGCGCAGATCCTCGCCGGTCATGGCCTCGACGTTCATTATCCCGCCACTGGCGATGACAGCGAGGCCTTGCTTCAATTGCCTGCATTGCGCGAGGCTATCGCACAGCCGGGCGCCAAGGTGCTGATCCTGCGTGGCGAGGGCGGCCGCGAGTTGCTGGCAGAGCGTTTGCGCGAGCAAGGTGCTAGTGTCGACTATCTGGAATTGTATCGGCGTTTTCTCCCGGTCTACGAGACGGGTGCGCTGATGCAACGCATCCGGTTGGAACGCTTGAACGGCCTGGTGGTCAGCAGTGGGCAGGGTTTTTTACACCTGCAAGCCCTGGCGGGCACCGATTGGCCACAGGTGGCACAGCTGCCGTTGTTCGTGCCCAGCCCGCGCGTCTATGAGATGGCGCGGGCCGCTGGCGCAAAAAAAGTTGTGGATTGTCGCGGCGCGAGTGCCGCGGCTTTGTTAGTGGCGTTGGGGAGCTATCCCGTTCCCACTCTCTGATACGCAAAGGACGGATACGTGAGCGAAACAGCCTTGCCTAAAGATGAAGCTCAGCCCGCGCTTGATGCGCCGGTCGAGACACCGGTCACCGCGCCGCGCCGTGGCAATGGCCTGGCGGTCGTCGCCTTGCTGCTAGGGGCTGCTGGCGTAGCTGCTGGCGGCTGGGGGATCTGGCAGGTCCGCGCCCTTCAAGCCAGCAGCCAACATCAATTGAGCCAAGTGCAGACCCTGGATGACCAATCCCAGAGCCTCAAGCAAAGCCAGCAACAGTTGGCCGCCCGTCTGGCGCAATTGCCGGGTGCGGACGAGCTGGAAGAGCGCCGCCGCCTGGTTGCCCAGTTGCAGGGCGATCAGCAACGCCTGAGCCAGCGCCTCGAAACGGTGTTGGGCGCCAGCCGCAAGGATTGGCGCCTGGCCGAGGCGGAGCATCTGATCCGTCTGGCCAGTTTGCGTTTGTCTGCCTTGCAAGACATCAACAGTGCGCAGTCGCTGGTCCAGGGCGCCGACGAGATTCTTCGCGAGCAGAGCGACCCAGGGGCTTTCACCGCCCGTGAGCAACTGGCCAAGAGCCTTGCCGCATTGCGCAGCACTGAGCAACCAGACCGCACCGGCCTGTACCTGCAACTGGCGGCCTTGCGTGACCAGGTCGTGCAACTGGCGGCGATTGCCCCGGAGTATCAGCTTACGGAACCTGCTTCCCAAGGGCGCCCCACCAGCGATACGCAGAACCAGTTGAGCCAGTGGTGGGAACAGATTTCCCGCTATTTCCGCATCGACTTCAACCCGGATGACAATATCCGGCCATTGTTGGCAGGCCAGGGTTTGAACCAAGTGCGCCTGGCCTTGAGCCTGGCGCTGGAGCAGGCGCAGTGGGCCGCGCTCAACGGCGAGTCGGCGGTATACAGCCGCTCGCTGGGCGAAGCGCGCAGCGTATTGCAAGACAACTTCAATCAGGACAACCCGCAGAGCAAGGCGATGCTGGCGCGTATCGCTGAACTTGAGCCCAAGGCCGTGTCGGTGGTGACGCCGGACCTGGCTGCGAGCCTGGCCGCCGTGCAGGCTTACCTTGAACGTCGTCATCTGTCTGCCGACGAAGCCAAGGCCGCGGCCGGCAAACCGGCGACCCAGGAGTAGAGCTGATGAAGCGTTTCTATGTGATCCTGGTGCTGGCGATTGCAGTCGCCCTCGCACTGGCCGTGGGTATTTCGAAACACACCGGCTACGTGCTGATTACCTATCCGCATTTGCTGCATTACGAGTCAAGCCTGTGGGCTACCCTGGTGGCGGTGTTTGCCATCGGCCTGGCGATCTACCTGGTTCGTGTGTTGCTGAGCCTGATCACCACCTCCGGTGGCGTGGTCAATCCATGGTCGCGACGCAACCGCAGCCGCCGTGTGCAGATCGCGATCGAGCAAGGCCAGATGGACCTTGCCGAGGGCCGCTGGGCCAGTGCCGAGCGCCACTTGCACCGTGCTGCCGAAGCAGAGCGTCAGCCGCTGCTCTATTACATCGGTGCTGCCCGTGCGGCCAATGAGCAGGGCCGCTATGAGGAGTCCGACGGCTTGCTGGAGCGCGCCCTGGAGCGCCAGCCCCAGGCGGAATTGGCCGTAGCCCTGAGCCATGCGCAACTGCAGATGGACCGCGGCGATACTGAAGGCGCCCTGGTTACGCTTCAGGCGATGCACGAGCGTCACCCGCATAACGCGCAGGTACTCAGGCAGCTACAGCGCCTGCATCAGCAGCGTGGCGATTGGTCGTCGGTGATTCGCCTGCTGCCTGAGCTGCGCAAGGACAAAGTCTTGCCCGCCAGTGAGCTGGCCGAGCTGGAACGTCGTGCCTGGGGCGAAAACCTGAGCCTGGCTGCCCAGCGTGAGGAGCAGGGCGAGGCGGGCTTGCAGTCTCTGGAGCGTGCCTGGGAGCAACTGACTTCGGCCCAGCGCCAGCAGCCACAATTGGTGCTGGCCTATGCCGACCAGTTGCGTCGGCTAGGCGCGGATGCAAAGGCCGAGGAAGTGCTGCGTGGTGCCCTCAAGCGCGACTATGACAGCCATCTGATTCGTCTGTATGGCCTGTTGCGTGGCAGTGACCCGGCGCGCCAGTTGAAGTTTGCCGAAGGCTGGCTCAAGGACCATCCGGGCGATGCCAGCTTGCTGCTGACGCTTGGCCGTCTGTGCCTGCAAAACAGCCTGTGGGGCAAGGCGCGGGACTATCTGGAAAGCAGCCTGCAAGTTCAGCGCAACCCCGAAGCCTGTGCCGAATTGGCCCGCCTGCTGGCCCAACTGGGCGACACCGAGCGCAGCAACCAGCTGTTTCAGGAAGGTCTGGGGCTGCTCGACAATCGTCTGTTGTCCTCGCCTCTGCCAGTACCCGCGCGTATTTGAAGTAGGAAAGGGTGAATGGATTGGCTCGGATCTATCCGACACCCGATCTTTAAAATCCCAATAAACACTCGGTATAACTGACGTGATGACTAATTCCTACTTGTTGTAACTGGATTTCCGCCATGCCTTGGCGGAATGTCCTTGCTTCTTCGCGGAATTGTCTGCTCCGGGGCGTCTTGAAAGGGGTCGGGCCTTTCCTCTACCGTAGCGACCTATCTCTTGCAGTGCGGATAAACAATGTCTTTGGCCCCTTTACGCTCCTTGTTTTTGCTGGCGTTCATGGCGGGTGCGCTGACGTTGGGCGCGTCCTTCTATCTGGAATACGGCGCGTTGCTACAGCCTTGCTTTCTGTGCCAGGTACAACGTCTGCTTCTGGCCACTTTTGCGCTGATCAACCTGATGGCCGCCCTTCATAATCCCGGGCGTTCCGGCCTTTGCCTGTATGGGCTGGCGAGCACCGTGTGTGCATTATTGGGTGCCACCACTGCCGGGCGCCAAGTGCTATTGCAGAATATTCCGTCAGGTGCGGGCCGGGATTGCTGGCCCAGCCTGCACTACATGATCGAAAACCTGTCGTTCTGGCAGGCGGCGCGGTCAGTGTTCAACGGGACTGTCGATTGCGTTGAAATCAACTGGACGCTATTTGACCTGAGCCTGCCGGAGTGGAGCCTGTTGTTCTTTGTGGCGATGTTGATCCTGGGTGTCATGCAATGCTCGCGGCTGTTGTTCAGTAAGCATTTGCGCATCACAACGTCATGAAAACGGGACGCGCGTTGTAGGAGGGGATTAAACACTTGTATGAACATTCTCTCCTGCGTACCTTGAAGCCATAGTCCCGCGGGCATAATCTGGCCCGCACGCGTATCCAAACCATTTGTCAGACGCGGCTTTGTTCGACTGCTGCTTAATCCTTCAAGTGTTGCGCAGGTACAGAGCAGCAGCGCCCCTATAGGGAAGAGAGATCATCATGCTGGAAAGTTGTCAGAATGCTCAGGAACGTTGGGGTGGGGTGCACAAGCTGATCGACAGCTGGCTGAAGGCACGCCACGAACTGGTTCGGGCCTTTGATGCTCTCGGTGCCAAGCCCGAAGCATTGGGTGAGAATCGCGAGCCATTGCAGGATTTCTGTGGGGTACTGGTTGACTACGTATCGGCAGGCCATTTCGGCGTCTACGAGCAACTGACCAAAGAGGCGGAAGCCTTCGACGACCAGCGTGGCCTCGACCTGGCAGAGACTATTTACCCGCGCATCGATGTGATCACGGAAAAACTGCTGGCGTTCACCGACCTGTGTGACGCAGGGAAATGCGTAGCGGAAAAATTCAAAGAACTGGGCGCGCTGCTGCATGAACGTTTCGAGCTGGAAGACTGCTTGATCGAAGTACTGCACAACGCCCATAAGGAAGAGGCTGCCACCCAAGTCTGAAGCTTGGTAGGGAGATAAAAAACGGTGCGCATGTCGCACCGTTTTTTATGGGTCAGTGGCGAGTGCCGAGCAGTTCTATCTCGAACACCAGCGGTGTATAGGGCGGGATCAACTCACCTGCGCCGTCTGCGCCATAGGCCTGGGCTGAAGGAATCACCAGACGCCATTTCGCACCCACCGGCATCTGTTGCAATGCACTGTTCCAACCGCTGATCACGCTGTTCAGGCGAAACCATTGTGGTTGCGTACTTTTGTCAAAGACAGTTCCGTCAGGCAGTCGGCCCACGTATTTCACCTGCACTTCATCGCTGGCTAACGGCTTGTTGCCAGTGCCCGGTGCCAGCTCGGTGAGCAGAATCCCATTTGCCAATTCACGAACACCACTGGCGGCGTTTTCCCGAGTTAGAAATTGCTGTTCGGCGGCGAGTGCTTTTTCGCTTTGAGGTAGCTGGGCGTTGGCGGCGTTTTGCGCTTCGTGCTCGGTGAGAATCTGTTCGATGCGCGCGTTGTCGAGCGCCAGCGGCTTGCCTTGATAGGCTTGCTTGAGGCCGTCGATCAGGGCCTGGATCTGCAGGTCGGGGACTTCCTGGCGCAACCGTTCGCCGATGCTTGCGCCCAAGCTATAGGCTAGATCATGCGCCTCTGTGGCAGTGTTTTTTGACGGCGATTGCTCGCTCGCATCGGCCACGAAGATCGCCAAGCCAAGCACTAGAAAAAGATAACGCGACATGGACATTCTCCCGGCGAAAGTGCGACGGATTATGCCAGTGTGAGTGCGTAAAAACTGGTGAGCATTTGCGTTATATCGATAAGAATTTTCGTACCGTGCAACGCAAGCCCAACGATACTGTCAACATGCGCTAGCGGCGGTAAGAGCAGAGGGCTAGTATGAGCCGCACCCACGTCAGCCAGGAGGTAAACCATGTCGGCCAAACAGAAGCCTGTAAATACCCCGTTGCACTTGCTCCAACAACTTTCGGGCAGCTTGCTCGAACATCTGGAAAGCGCATGTTCCCAGGCGTTGGCCGATGCAGAAAAACTGCTCGCCAAACTGGAAAAACAACGCGGTAAAGCGCAAGAAAAGCTGCACAAGTCCCGTACCAAACTGCAAGACGCCGCTACTGCCGGCAAGTCCAAGGCGCAAGCCAAAGCCAAGGGCGCAGTCAAAGAACTTGAGGACCTGCTGGATGCCCTCAAGGATCGTCAAGCTGAAACCCGCAGCTACATTTCCCAACTCAAAAAAGACGCTCAAGAAAGCCTGAAGCTGGCCCAAGGCGTTGGTCGTGTGAAGGAAGCCGTAGCTAAAGCGCTGGGGGCTCGTACACCCGCAAAAGTTGCAGCCAAGCCCGCTGCCAAAACCGCTGCTGCCAAGCCAGTTGCTAAAACTGCAGCTGCCAAACCAGCAGCCAAGCCAGCCGCTAAAACTGCAGCTGCCAAACCAGCAGCCAAGCCAGCC
>NZ_JPRX01000001.1:3515662-3739027 GCF_000737955.1 Pseudomonas sp. BRG-100
CCTGCAGCCGCGAAACCAGCAGCCAAGCCAGCCGCTAAACCTGCAGCCGCGAAACCAGCAGCCAAGCCAGCCGCTAAAACTGCAGCTGCCAAACCAGCAGCCAAGCCAGCCGCTAAACCTGCAGCCGCGAAACCAGCAGCCAAGCCAGCCGCTAAACCTGCAGCCGCGAAACCAGCAGCCAAGCCAGCCGCCAAACCTGCTGCCGCGAAACCAGCAGCCAAGCCAGCCGCTAAACCTGCTGCTGCCAAACCAGCAGTCGCCAAGCCAGCCACTCCAGCGGCACCGGCAGCATCCACCGCTCCAACCGCATCGGCCAGCACCACGCCTGCACCGGTAGCGCCAAGCACCACCCCAGCCAGCGCTTCCTAAGCGTCGGTGGCCGCGACGCGCAGCGCCTGCAGCGCGTCGTGGTCAAGGTTGGCGGCTTCGGTCGCCAGGCCTTCAAGCCATTCGTACTGACCCACCACCTCATTGATCGGCCATGCCTGCGCCAAGGTTTCCAGGCGCGCCAGCAGTGTTCGTTCAGCCTCCAGCTCCAGGGCTTTGACCCGCTCGCGCAACGATGCCAGCTGCGTATCCTGCTGCGCCAGGGCTCGCCATTGCACGCGCAGGTATCGCAACGGTTCGACAACCTGCACCCGCCACGGACGGGCAAGCTGTTGCAGCGCCTGCACCCGCTCAGGTGTATGTGCCACACCGCGCCGCTCCAGCCAGGCACCACACAGCAGCAGGCATACATCCGCGCCTTGTTCCTGCAAACGCAGGCAAGCGGCCTCTACACCCGGGCGAGCGTAGGTAGAAAGGGCAAAGCTCCACAGGTCAGCGCACATATTCACACCCAAGCCAGCGGCCAACGAAGCTGGTAGACTCCGCCGCCATTATGATCCGACTTCAAAGCCTAACATTACAGCGTGGCCCGCAACGTCTTCTCGAAGACGCCGAGCTGACCCTGCACGCCGGTCACAAAGCCGGCCTGATCGGTGCCAATGGCGCCGGCAAATCCACGTTGTTCGCCTTGCTGCTCGGTGAGCTGACCCCGGATTCCGGGGACTGCCTGCTGCCGGCCGACTGGCGCATCGCCCATATGCGCCAGGAGATCGACACCCTGGACCGCATCGCGATCGACTACGTGCTCGATGGCGACCTGCGCCTGCGCCAGGTGCAACACGACCTCGCCGAAGCCGAAAAAGCCCAGGACGGTGCCGCCCAGGCCCGTCTGCACGCCGAGCTGGACAGTGCCGACGGCTACACCGCCGACGCCCGTGCCCGCAAAATGCTCGCTGGCCTTGGCTTTACCAACGAACAGATGGACCGCCCGGTCGCCGACTTCTCCGGCGGCTGGCGCATGCGCCTGAATCTGGCCCAGGCACTGATGTGCCCCTCCGACCTGTTACTGCTCGACGAACCGACCAACCACCTGGACCTCGATGCGATCCTGTGGCTGGAAGATTTCCTCAAGAGCTACCAGGGCACCTTGCTGCTGATTTCCCACGATCGGGATTTCCTCGACGCCGTGGTCGACAACATCGCCCACGTCGAACAGAAGAAAATCACCCTCTACCGTGGCGGCTATACCGCGTTCGAACGTGCCCGTGCCGAGCGCCTGGCCCAGCAGCAACAGGCCTTTGAAAAGCAACAGGCGCAACGTGCGCACATGGAAAGCTACATCGCCCGCTTCAAGGCCCAGGCCACCAAGGCCCGTCAGGCCCAGAGCCGCATCAAGGCGCTGGAGCGCATGGAAGAACTGTCGGCGGCCCACGTCGATTCGCCGTTCGATTTTGTGTTCCGTGAGTCGGTGAAGATCTCAAGCCCCCTGCTCGATCTGTCGGACGCTCGCTTGGGCTACGGCGACAAGACCATCCTGGAGAAGGTCAAGCTGCAGCTCACGCCGGGCGCACGCATTGGTTTGCTCGGCCCCAACGGCGCGGGCAAGTCGACGCTGATCAAGAACCTGTCGGGTGAGCTTGAGCCACTGGCTGGCCGCCTGACCCGTGGCGAGAACACGGTGGTGGGCTACTTCGCCCAGCATCAACTGGACTCGCTTGATGCCAAGGCCAGCCCGCTGTTGCACCTGCAACGCCTGGCGCCCACCGAGCGCGAGCAAACCCTGCGCGACTTCCTCGGCGGTTTCGACTTCCGGGGGGCGCGTATCGACGAGCCAGTGCTGAATTTCTCCGGGGGCGAAAAAGCCCGACTGGCCCTGGCCCTGATCGCCTGGGACCGTCCAAACCTGCTGCTGCTCGACGAACCGACCAACCACCTGGACCTGGAGATGCGCCTGGCACTGACCATGGCCCTGCAGGAGTTCAGCGGTGCGGTACTGGTGGTGTCTCACGATCGCCACCTGCTCAAGAGCACCACCGACAACTTCCTGCTGGTGGCCGACGGCAAGGTCGAAGAATTCGACGGCGACCTGGACGACTACGCACGCTGGCTGACCGAGTACCGCCTGCGCAATGCGCCGGCCAGCAACACCCCGGTCAACCCGGACAAGACCGACAAGAAAGCCCAGCGCCAGGCCGCCGCCGCGCTGCGCCAGCAGCTGGCGCCGCACAAGCGTGAGGCCGACAAGCTGGAAGCCGAGCTGGGCAAGGTGCACGAGCGCCTGGCCAAGATCGAAACCAGCCTGGGTGATAGCTCCGTGTACGAGGCGGCGCGCAAGGATGAGCTGCGTGACCTGCTGGCCGAACAGGCCAAGCTCAAGGTGCGCGAAGGGCAATTGGAGGAAACCTGGATGGAGGCCCTCGAACTGCTCGAAACCTTGCAAGCGGAGCTGGAGGCGCTGTCCTGATGGAAGCGTTGCAACTGCCGGTACCGGCGCAATGGGTCGAGCCCGTATGGATCGGCGTGCAAATCCTGCTGATCCTGCTGGCCGGCTACCTGGCCCAGCGCTTCGTCGCCAAGGGCCTGACGCGCCTGGGTGAGCGTTACCCGTTCCCGCCGCAACTGCTGATGCCCCTGCGCGGCGGCTTGCGCTGGCTGATCATGGGCAGTGCGCTGATCTTTGTGCTGGGGCGCCTGGGGGTGTCTGCCACGGTGTTGTGGACGGCGCTGTCAGGGTTTGTCGCGGTAGCGGCAGTGGCGTTCTTCGCCATGTGGTCGGTGCTGTCCAACCTGTTGTGCGCAATTCTGATCTTCACCGTCGGGCCGTTCCGCCTTGGGGATATTGTCGAGTTGGTGGACACCGTCGACAAACCCGGCGTGAAGGGCAGGGTCGTGGCGATCAACCTGCTTTACACCACATTGATCGAAGTAGAAGAAGCCGGGACCAGCAGCGCGATGGTGCAAGTGCCTAACAGCTTGTTCTTTCAGCGCTCGGTGCGCCGTTGGCCTGGCACCCATGTATTTCCGGGCGACCGCTAGCGTTTACATCTTGTAAAAATCTATAGCCAGCCTTCGGTCGGTAGAGTTAGCTTAAAGGCACAATCGCTGACTCCCTTCTGAGGTGCGCAATGGCTCTCGACACATGGCTGGCCTTTTTCCTGGCCAGTTGGATCATCTCCCTTTCTCCTGGCGCCGGTGCCATCGCCTCGATGTCCAGCGGCCTGCAATACGGTTTTGTCCGTGGCTACTGGAACGCCATTGGCCTGCAACTGGGCCTGGCGATGCAGATTGCCGTGGTCGCGGGTGGCCTGGGGGCCATTCTGGCGGCGTCGTCTACCGCGTTCTATGCGATCAAATGGTTTGGCGTGGCCTACCTGGTGTACCTGGCCATCAAGCAATGGCGCGCCCTGCCCATGGACATGACCGATGACGCCGCCGTGCGCCCGATCGGGAAGCCGATGGCGATGATGTTCCGCGGCTTTTTGGTCAACGCCAGCAACCCTAAGGCCCTGGTGTTCATGCTGGCGGTGTTGCCGCAATTCGTGAACCCGCAGGCGCCGCTGTTGATTCAGTACCTGATCCTCGGTGCAACCATGATCAGCGTCGATATGATCGTGATGGCGGGTTACACGGGGTTGGCGTCGAAAGTCTTGCGTCTGTTGCGTACGCCTAAACAACAGAAACGCGTAAACCGCACATTCGCAGGTTTGTTTGTCGGCGCTGCGGGTTTCCTTGCGAGCCTGCATCGCGCTACGGCGTAATTGCCGAAACCGAATCGAAATGTGGGAGGGGCAAGCTCCCTCCCATATTGGATTTAGGGGTGATATGAAATAACACCTTGAGTCGAATTCATTAAAGCTCAACAATAGTGTTACTTCGTATTTCCACTTGAGATTCATTCATGACTGCCCCTTTCCGCTTTCTTGCGTGGCTGCTGTTGCCGGCGCTGATGTCGTGCAGCTTCAATCTCTTGGCCGCGACCGCCGAAGGCGCGCCACAGGCCCTGCATTTGCTGGATTACATCGGCGCCGACTACCCGCCTACGGTAGAGGCAGGCAAGGTGGTAGACGACTCGGAATACCGCGAGCAGGTGGAGTTTCTCGGAGTGTTGCAGGGTTTGGTGGCTGATCTGCCCGACAAACCCGAGCGCGCTGAGTTGATAAGCGGCGTTAATGAATTGCTGGCGGCGGTCACCGCCCATCAGGACGGCGCGAGCGTGGCCCGCCAGGCTCGTCAGTTGGGCGCCAAGCTGGCCGTGGCGTATGAAGTCAGCCAAGCACCGGCCATCACGCCGGACCCGACACGCGGCGTGCCGCTTTATGCCCAGCATTGTTCGGTGTGCCACGGCACTGTCGGCGCCGGTGATGGTCCGGCTGGCATGGGCATGACGCCGCCCCCCGCTAACCTGCGTGACGCCACGCGCCTGGATCGCTTGAGCCTGTATGCGATCTACAACACCCTCGGTCTGGGTGTCGAAGGCACTGATATGCCGTCGTTCGCTGACCAACTGGACGATCGCCAGCGCTGGGACCTGGCGACCTATATCGCCGGTTTCACCGCCGACCCGGCTGCCGCCAAAAGCGAGCAGGCGTTCAACCTCGCCGACCTGGCGCGCCAGACCCCCAATGAAGTGCTCGCCGCTGACGGCCCTGGCGCTGCGGCGACGTTCCGCGCCCAGCGTGCACAGCCGCCACAGGTTCAGCGTGGTCCCGCGCAGTTGCTCGACTACACGGCCGCCACGCTGGACAAGAGCCTCGCGGCCTTCCGCAACGGCGACCACGAGCAGGCCTATGATTTGTCCGTCGCTGCCTACCTGGAAGGCTTCGAGCTGGTGGAAAGCTCCCTGGATAACGTCGACGCCAATGTGCGCAAAGACACCGAGAAGGCCCTGATGGCCTATCGGCAATCGTTGCAGGATGGTTTGCCTATGGAGCAGGTGCAGCAGCGTCTGGACGTTGCCAAAGGCAAACTCACTGAATCCGCCGGCTTGCTGGGCGGCGATGGCCTGAGCTGGTCATTGAGCTATATCTCTGGCCTGCTGATCCTGTTGCGCGAAGGCCTGGAAGCGATTCTGGTGCTAGCGGCGATCCTCGCCTTCCTGCGTAACACCGGCCAGCAGTCGGCGGTTCGCAGCGTCAACGTCGGTTGGGGCCTGGCGCTGTTGGCAGGCTTGGCTACGTGGGCCTTGGCGGCGTATGTGATTGACGTCAGCGGGGCCCAGCGAGAACTGCTCGAAGGCTGCACGGCGCTGTTCGCCAGCGTGATGGTGCTATGGCTCGGCGTGTGGATGCACGACCGGCGTCACGCGGCGGCCTGGCAGGATTACATCAAGAGCAGCCTGGTGGGCGGCGGCGGCCGTTTCGGTTTTGCCGTGCTGGCGTTCTTCTCGGTTTATCGCGAGCTGTTCGAAGTGATCCTGTTCTACGAAACCCTGTGGCTGCAGGCCGGCCCTGCCGGGCACAACGCGGTGCTGGCCGGTGGTGCCACTGCGCTGGTGCTGCTGGTGGGCCTGGCCTGGGTGATCCTGCGTGGCTCGGCGAAGTTGCCGTTGGCGCTGTTCTTCGGCATCAACGCTGCGTTGCTGTGCGCACTGTCGGTGGTGTTCGCCGGGCACGGTGTCAAGGCCTTGCAGGAGGCGGGCATCTTCGGCACGCGGCCGGTGGCGTTCTTTGACTTCGACTGGCTGGGCATCCATGCCGATGCGTATTCGTTGGGCGCGCAGGCTGTGGCGATCCTGGCGATTGTGGTGCTGTATGGCCGCAGCCGGCTGACCGAGAAGCGCCGGGCGGCGGTGTAGCATGCGGGTATGGATCGACGCCGACGCCTGCCCTCGGGCGGCCAAGGACCAGGTAGTGAAGTTTGCCCTCAAGCGCCAGTTCGAGGTGGTGCTGGTGGCCGGGCAGAGCCAGATCAAGCCGAGCTTTTCCTGTGTGAAGCTGATCGTGGTGCCCAGTGGCCCCGACGCGGCCGATGATTACCTGGTTGAGCACGCCGTACCCGGCGAACTGGTGATTTGCAGTGACGTGCCCTTGGCCGATCGGCTGGTGAAGAAGGGCGTCACGGCCCTCGATCCGCGAGGCAAGGAGTTCAGCCCTGCGAACATGAGTGAGCGCCTGGCGGTGCGCAACCTGTTCACCGACCTGCGTGAGCAAGGTCAGATGGGCGGCGGACCACCGCCCCATGGCGAGAAGGATAAGCAGGCGTTTGCCAATGCCCTGGACCGAATCCTTATACGTCTTATGCGCCCAGCCTGACCTGTGGCGAGGGAGCAAGCTCCCTCGCCACAGGCGCCTACCCGTCAGTCGTTCTCGTGGGTCAACTCCAGCACCCGATCCACCAACTTGTTGATCCCTGACGCCACTTCACTGATGTTCTTGCCGAGCATATACGCCGGCGTACTGACCAGCTTGCGCGCCTTGTCCTCGACGATATCTTCCACCGTGCATTCGTGGTGCGTGGCGCCCATCTTGTCCAGGGCAGCCGCTGTGTCGGCATCGTTACCGATGGTGCAGGTCACGCCAGGGCCGTAGATCTTCGCGGCCAGGGCCGGAGAGATGCAGATCAACCCCACCGGCTTGCCTGCTTCGGCAAACGCTTCAGCCAGTTCCAGCACCTGCGGGTTGACGCTGCAGCCGGCGCCCTCCACGGCGAAGTTCGACAGGTTCTTCGCTGCGCCAAACCCGCCCGGCACGATCAGGGCGTCGAAGTCGGCGGCATTGGCTTGGCCAATATCCTTCACTGCGCCCCGGGCGATACGCGCAGACTCCACCAGCACATTGCGCGACTCGGGCATTTCTTCGCCGGTGAGATGGTTGATCACGTGCAATTGCGCAATATCGGGTGCAAAGCATTCCACTTGAGCGCCGCGCTGGTCCAGGCGCAGCAACGTGATCACGCTCTCGTGAATCTCTGCGCCGTCGTATACGCCACAGCCGGAAAGGATCACTGCAATCTTTTTGCTCATGGGCATTTCTCCTGATTCATGGCGTTAAATGTCTACTAATTTGTAACCTGTTGCCAATGGGATCTCACGTCGCTGCACCTAATCTTGATGTAACAAAAATAGACCGGACTAGCCCATGGACTTTGTGCCTTACGCAGTACCGTTTTTTATCGCCCTGATCGTTGTGGAGCTGCTGGCCGACCGTTGGCGCGGTGCACGCAACTACCGAGTAGCGGACGCCATCAACAGCCTCAGCACCGGTGTGCTGTCCACCACGACCGGTTTGCTGACCAAGGGCGTGGGCCTGTTGACCTACGCGTTCGCCCTCAAGCACCTGGCGCTCATCGAGCTGTCGGCCCAGAGTGCCTGGACCTGGGTGTTCGCCTTTGTGTTCTATGACTTCTGTTATTACTGGCTGCATCGCATGGGCCATGAGCGCAATATCCTGTGGGCCGCGCATTCGGTGCATCACCAGAGCGAGGACTACAACCTCACCACCGCCTTGCGCCAGACCAGCACCGGTTTTCTGCTGAGCTGGATCTTCTACCTGCCTCTGGCTGTGGTCGGCGTGCCGCTGGTGGTGTTTATCAGCGTGGCTTCGCTCAACCTGTTGTATCAATTCTGGGTCCATACCCGCCACGTTCCCAAGCTGGGCTGGTTTGAGTGGTTCTTCGTGACGCCGTCCAATCATCGGGCCCACCACGCACAGAATGCTCTCTACATGGATCGTAACTACGGCGGGGTGTTCATTATTTGGGACCGGCTGTTCGGTACTTTTCAAGAGGAAGACGACAACGAGCCGGTGATCTTTGGGGTAACCACACCCCTGGCCAGTTGGAACCCGCTGTGGGCCAACCTGCAGTTTTATGCGCAGTTATGGAGTGACGCCCGGCGCACCGAGAGCTGGTGGGACAAGTTGCGCATCTGGTTCATGCGCACCGGCTGGCGCCCGGCGGACGTCAAAGCCAAATACCCGATAGCCAAGCCGGACCTGAGCCAGTTTCGCAAGTTCGAAGTGCCTTTGGATGCGCGGCAGCAGGTCTACATCGCCTTGCAATTTGCTGCTTATGTGGGCTTTGGCAGTTATCTGATGAATTTCGGTGAGGGCCTGCCTACGGCGGCGTTGGTGCTCGGCTGGGGCGCGATGGCCCTGGGCCTGTTTACGTTGGGGGTGGCACTGGAGAATCGCCCATGGGCGTTGAAGGCCGAGCTGGCGCGCCTGGCGCTGAACCTGCCGTTGGTATGGCTGGCGCCGCTGGTCGGCTTGTGGCCTGCCAGCCCTCTCGCCTGGCTGGGCCTGGCGAGCTACAGCCTGCTCAGCGTGATTGGTCTCTACTGTTGCAGAGGCCGTTTTACTCGGTTGGCGTCTTAGGCGTTTCGACCGAGGCTTGCTCGACAGCCTGTCGCGCCTTGGCCTCGGCACACGCTTGGCGGGCGATGCGAGCATTCTTGAAGCGACGTCGCAGCCACAGGCCAAAACCCAGCACCAGCAAGGCGCCCAGTACCCATAGCTCGTACTTCTTGACGCTGCCGAGCATACCTTCCAGCACCGCACCGAAATGATAGGCCGCAGCCCCCAGTGCAGCGGCCCAGATCGCCGCACCAATACCGTTGAGGATCAGGTAGCGCATCGGCGGGTAACCGGACAGGCCGATCGCCACGGGCATCACCGTGCGCAACCCGTAGACGAAGCGAAAGCTCAGCACCCAGATATCCGGGTGCTTGCGGATATGCTCCAGTGCCTTGTCGCCCATCAACTGCCAGCGCGGCTTGCGTGCCAGCAGCTTGCGGCCGTGCTTGCGCCCCATGTAGTACCAAAGCTGGTCGCCGGCATAGCTGCCAAAAAAGGCAACGACCACCACCAGGTTGATATCCATGTAGCCACGAAACGCCAGGAAGCCTGCGAGTACGAGGATGGTCTCGCCTTCGAAAAACGTGCCGAGAAAGAGGGCAAAGTAGCCGAAGTCATGCAGAAATTGTTGAAGCATGGTCTGGGGTGCTGGCGAAATGAACGCGCAGCCTACGCCTTCACGAAGATTCATGAAAGTATCGAGATGTGTCACGAAGTGAACAATTCCTACATAAATGACGAATGCGACTACAGGTCGCATCGATAAGCACAACTGTCATTCCTTCGTCATAATGGCCGCTTATAACTGCAACGCTCGCCCGTAAACGCGGGCTCAGGAGTCTGTCGTGAGCTTTACCCCTGCCAATCGCCTGTTCCCCGCCACTCGTCTGCGTCGCAATCGTCGTGATGATTTTTCTCGCCGCCTGGTACGTGAAAATGTACTGACGACGAACGATCTCATCCTGCCGGTCTTTGTGCTCGACGGTGAAAGTCGTCGGGAAGCAGTCGCCTCGATGCCGGGTGTGGAGCGTTTGACCATTGATCAGTTGCTGATCGAGGCGGCCGGTTGGGTCGAACTGGGGATCCCGGCACTGGCGCTGTTTCCGGTGACCCCACCGCAGCTCAAGTCTCTGGACGCCGCCGAAGCCTGGAACCCGCAAGGGATCGCGCAGCGCGCCACCCGTGCCCTGCGCGAGCGCTTCCCGGAGCTTGGGGTGATCACTGACGTGGCGTTGGACCCGTTCACCACGCACGGCCAGGATGGCATTCTTGACGAAGAGGGTTATGTTCAGAACGACAGCACCGTCGATGCATTGGTCAAGCAGGCTTTGTCGCACGCAGCGGCGGGCGCCCAGGTGGTTGCGCCGTCGGACATGATGGACGGCCGTATCCAGGCGATTCGCGAAGCCCTTGAGCTGGCCGGTCACGTCAATGTACGAATCATGGCCTACTCGGCCAAATACGCCAGCGCCTATTACGGCCCCTTTCGCGATGCGGTGGGGTCGGCGCTGAACCTGGGCAAGGCCAACAAGGCTTCGTACCAGATGGACCCGGCCAATAGCCAGGAAGCGCTGCACGAAGTGGCGGCCGACCTGGCCGAAGGCGCCGATATGGTGATGGTCAAGCCCGGGATGCCGTACCTGGACATCCTTTATCGGGTCAAAGAGGAATTCAAAGTGCCGACCTTTGTCTATCAGGTCAGCGGTGAATACGCCATGCATATGGCGGCGATCCAGAATGGTTGGTTGAGTGAAGGGGTGATCCTCGAATCCCTGACTGCCTTTAAACGTGCCGGCGCTGATGGCATTCTGACCTACTTCGCCGCCCGCGCTGCCCAATTGCTTAGAGAGCAACAATAGCCCTCACAGGAACACTCGATGAATACCGAAGGACTCTCCGAAGTTGCCGTAAAAGACGCTCACCCGGTGGTTGAACAAGTTTCCCAGACCCCGCCGGAGCTGGAGCCTGCCCCGCCAGCGGTGGTTGCCGAAGCACCTGCGCCGGCACCGGTGGCCGTGGTCACCAACCTGGATGACAGCAGCCTGTACATCCATCGCGAGTTGTCACAACTGCAATTCAACATCCGCGTGCTGGAGCAGGCGCTGGATGAGTCCTACCCGTTGCTGGAGCGGCTGAAATTCCTGCTGATCTTCTCCAGCAACCTGGATGAGTTCTTCGAGATTCGCGTTGCCGGCCTCAAGAAGCAGATCACCTTTGCCCGTGAACAAGCCGGGGCCGACGGCCTGCAACCGCACCAGGCGTTGGCGCGCATCAGTGAGCTGGTACATGGTCATGTGGACCGCCAGTACGCAATCCTCAACGACATCCTGCTGCCGGAACTGGAAAAGCATCAGGTCCGCTTCATTCGTCGTCGTCACTGGACCGCCAAGATCAAGACCTGGGTGCGCCGTTACTTCCGGGACGAGATTTCGCCGATCATTACCCCCATCGGCCTGGACCCTACGCACCCGTTCCCACTGCTGGTGAACAAGAGCCTCAACTTCATCGTCGAGCTTGAAGGTATCGATGCCTTCGGTCGCGATTCGGGCCTGGCGATTATCCCGGCCCCGCGTCTGTTGCCACGCATCATCAAGGTACCGGAAGAGGTAGGGGGCGCTGGCGACAACTATGTATTCCTGTCGTCGATGATCCATGCTCACGCCGATGACCTGTTCCAGGGCATGAAGGTCAAGGGCTGCTACCAGTTCCGCCTGACCCGTAACGCCGACCTGGCACTGGATTCCGAAGACGTTGAAGACTTGGCTCGCGCCCTGCGTGGCGAGCTGTTCTCGCGGCGTTATGGCGATGCGGTGCGTCTGGAAGTGGCGGACACCTGCCCTAAACACCTGTCGGACTACCTGCTCAAGCAGTTCAACCTCGCCGAATCCGAGTTGTATCAGGTCAACGGCCCGGTGAACCTGACGCGCCTGTTCAGCATTACCGGCCTGGACAGCCATCCTGAGCTGCAATACAAGCCGTTCACGCCACAGATCCCGAAACTGCTGCAAAACAGCGAGAACATCTTCAGCGTTGTGAGCAAGCAGGACATTCTATTGCTGCACCCCTTCGAGTCGTTCACCCCAGTGGTCGACCTGCTGCGCCAGGCCGCCAAGGACCCGCATGTTCTGGCCGTGCGCCAGACCCTCTACCGCAGTGGCGCCAACTCGGAAATCGTCGATGCGTTGGTGGATGCTGCGCGTAACGGCAAGGAAGTCACCGCGGTGATCGAGTTGCGTGCGCGCTTTGACGAAGAGTCCAACCTGCAACTGGCCAGCCGTCTGCAAGCGGCCGGTGCGGTGGTGATCTACGGCGTGGTCGGCTTCAAGACCCACGCCAAGATGATGCTGATCCTGCGCCGTGAAGCCGGTGAGATCGTGCGCTACGCCCACTTGGGCACCGGCAACTACCACGCCGGCAACGCCAAGCTCTACACCGACTACAGCCTGCTGACATCCGACGACGCACTGTGCGAAGACGTCGGCAAGTTGTTCAGCCAGCTCATCGGCATGGGCAAGACCTTGCGCATGAAAAAGCTGCTGCACGCGCCGTTCACCCTCAAGAAGGGCATGCTCGACATGATTGCCCGCGAGACCCAGTTTGCCCTCGATGGCAAGCCGGCGCACATCATCGCCAAGTTCAACTCGCTGACCGATCCGAAGATCATCCGCGCGCTGTACAAGGCCAGCCAGTCGGGCGTGCGCATCGATCTGGTGGTGCGTGGCATGTGCTGCCTGCGTCCGGGTATTGTCGGCGTGTCGCATAACATCCACGTGCGTTCGATCATCGGCCGCTTCCTGGAGCACACCCGTGTGTTCTACTTCCTCAACGGTGGTGAAGAGCAGATGTTCCTCTCCAGCGCCGACTGGATGGAACGCAACCTCGATAAGCGTGTGGAGACCTGCTTCCCGGTAGAAGGCAAGAAGCTGATCATGCGGGTCAAGAAGGAGCTGGAAAGCTACCTTACCGACAACACCCACAGCTGGAGCCTGCAGTCGGACGGGCGTTATGTACGCAACACCCCGACCGGCAACCAGAACCCGCGCAGCGCGCAGGCGACGTTGCTGGAGAAGTTGGGTAGCCCGATTCTTGCGGTGAACTAAAACCCAGCACCAGCAAGGTCTAAAAAATGTGGGAGAGGGTTTGCCCCCTCCCACATTTGTTTTGCAGTGTGCTTTAGCGCAGGTTCAGGCTGAACCCCACCCGCGTCAGCCATTCCGCTTCCTGGGCGAAGTCCGCCTGGGTCAGCTGGTTTTCATCCAGCCAGCCCTTGGGGAAGATCACTTCCAGGCTGTCATCAGCAGCGCGCAGTTTTACCTGGGGCATTTCCTGGGTGCCACGAATGTGGTGGAACAGGATTGCAAAGCGCAACAGCGCGCACAGGCGAATCAGCTTGATGCCGTCTTTGCCGAATTCGGCAAATTTGTCCTTGGGAATATTGCGGCGATGGCCGCGCACCAGCAGCGCGAGCATCTGCTGGTCTTCGCGGGAGAACCCAGCCAGGTCCGAGTGCTCGATCAGGTAGGCGCCGTGCTTGTGGTAATGGTAGTGGGCGATGTCCAGGCCCACTTCATGCACCTTGGCAGCCCAGCCGAGCAGCTCGCGCCAGACGCCGTCTTCCAGGTCCCAATCGGCGGCCACCTGGTCGAAAGCGTGCAAGGCTTTGCGCTCCACACGGGCGGCTTGTTCCAGATCGACGTGGTAGCGCTCCATCAGCGAGCTGAGGGTGCGCTCGCGCACGTCTTCGTGGTGATGACGGCCCAGCAGGTCATAGAGCACGCCTTCGCGCAGGGCGCCGTCACAGTGGTCCATGCGTTGCAGTTCGAGGGCGTCGAAGATGGCTTCGAGAATCGCCAGGCCCGCAGGGAAAATGGCGCGGCGATCAGGTTTGATGCCGTCGAAGTCGATTTTCTCCGCATCCCCCAGCTTGAACAGCTTGCGCTTGAGCCACGCCAGACCTTCGGCATTCACCTCGCCAGTGCCATGGCCGCCAGCCTTCAAGGCCAGGCCGATGGCGCGGATGGTGCCGGACGAGCCGATGGCTTCATCCCAGGTCAGGCGGTGCAGGGCATGTTCAATGCTCATGATCTCCAGCCGCGCCGCCGTGTAAGCCTGGGCATAGCGCGCCGGCGTGATCTTGCCGTCCTTGAAGTAACGTTGAGTGAAACTCACGCATCCCATCTGCAGACTTTCACGCAGCAGTGGCTCGAAACGCTGGCCGATGATGAACTCGGTACTGCCGCCACCAATGTCCGCCACCAGGCGTTTGCCGGGCGTGTCGGCCAGTGTGTGGGACACACCAAGGTAGATCAGGCGCGCCTCTTCACGGCCAGAGATAACTTCCACCGGGTGCCCGAGGATTTCCTCGGCACGATGGATAAACTCATTGCGGTTTCGGGCTTCGCGCAACGCGTTGGTGCCGACGATGCGTACGGCGCCAGGCGGCATGCCATTGATCAATTGCGCAAATCGCTTGAGGCAGTCGAGCCCGCGCTGCATGGATTCTTCATTGAGCTTGCGCTCGTCGTCGATCCCGGCGGCCAGTTGCACTTTTTCGCCGAGCCGCTCAAGGATGCGGATCTCACCGTTCTGGGCCTTGGCCACGACCATGTGAAAGCTGTTGGAGCCCAGGTCGATGGCGGCGATCAAGGACAGATTCTTGGCTTGGGATTGCGGCATGGTTTGGGGATCTCGGTCGATAACCTTGCCATCGTGCCACGATCGACCGCTGGAGCCAACGCGTTGTGCTTCGGTAATTTTCCCGATGTGGTCTGTAGGAAAATTTTGGAAAGTTCAGGGCTGCTTCGCAAGTTTCCAGCAAACAAACTTTCCGACGATGTAAGACGTTTTAACCGGATGCAGTTGTAAGTATTTAGATAATTTCTCCTACAGTGAGTGGGACTATATGTTGTTCTATATCTTGCTCAAGACTACAAGGTCGATAGGTTAAAGTAATTTTTATGCTGGCTGGAGCCTACAATAAATACCGTGCTGTCTGATTTTTTATCCGGGCATCTACGCGCCAGACTGTCACTCGGCAATTCTGCCGGGGTGTTATTTATTTATAGTTTTTGTATCAGGGACAATAAGCTGTTGGGCGACGGAGTCGCCAAAACCAAAATAAAGAGCGCCTGCTAACTTCAAGTGACAGGACGAACATGAAAAAAATTATTGGATTGACTTTCGGCATCGCATGTCTGGCTGCGACCCTGCAGGTTCAGGCAAACACGAGCGCCCAGTTAGTCGTCAGGGGGACGATCACGCCTGCAGCGTGCAACCTCAGCCTGGCGGGCAGTGGCATCATCGACTACGGCACTATTCGCTCCGGCGAATTGTCTCGCACGGCATTCAACCCCCGTGAAGAGAGGACCACGTCTCTGGTTATCAACTGCGGCACTACGCCTGCCAGGTTCGGGCTCACCTTTACCGATCTGCAAGCGGGGAGCAAGGTGGCAGGCATCTTGGAGGCGGGCTTTTCCGAAGCGCAGAATTTCGGTCTGGGGATGGCAGCGTCCCGGCGCACTGGTGGCTATTCGGTCACCCTCAGGGACCTCCGCTCTACCGGAACAACGTTGTTTCCGATCATGCGCACCGGGCTCGGTGCCTGGCAGAACAGCGACGGCAGGGTTGCCCAATCGCCCAGCCAGTACTCCTGGCGTAATAGCGTGACCGTCACCCCTGCCGCTATTAGCCAGCTGACAGCCACGGTGGCGGTGAAAGCAGTGATCAACAAGGCCCAGGACTTGGACCTGAGCCGCGACATCTCCATAGATGGGCGCGCCACGCTTGTATTGAGTTACATCTAAACAACCGAAAGCAGCCGATCAAGAAAGCCAACCCTTTCTTGTTGGCTGTTTTTCTTTGGGCGTTGGATGGCCAAACGTCAACTTCATAAGTTGTGGGGAATATTGAGTGCGTGTTTTTTTAATAAGTCTTACGTGGCTATGGAGTGTGTTTTTCAGTGTGGTTGCTACGGCGGACGGGATGTTGCCGGAAACAACTGTGGTCGTGCTTTACGAAGAAGTTGGCGAAGCCTCGATCAATATCAAGAACACCGATGCAGGGCCGGCGTTGCTTCATTCTGTTATTGAAAACGTGCCTGAAGATCTGGAGCCGCTACTGATTGTCACGCCTCCCATTACCCGTGTGGAAGCGGGGGATACGCAACTGGTGCGTTTCATCAGCACGTTGAAGCAGCCGCTCAAGACCCAACGGCTCAAGCGCGTATCTTTTGAGGGCATTCCCCAGGCGCGTGCCGCGGACGGTGCGACCATCGGTATCACTCTTCGGCAGAATCTGCCGTTGATCCTGCATCCCAAAGACTTGCCACGCCACCAAACGCCGTGGGAGCTGCTGAGGTGGGAACGGGTCGCAGAGCGACTCACCGTCCACAACGACAGCGCTTACGTCGTACGCCTGGCGCCGCATGTGCAGCTGCTTCCACAAGGCGTTCAAGCCACACTGCCGCGCACCTATGTCTTGCCGGGTGAGGCATTGGCGTTGAAGGTTGACGGTGCTTTGAGCGATGTGGCGCAGGTTGAGATTCAACCCGCCACGGTCTATGGATTTTCGGTAGATAGCTACCGTGCACCGGTCAACACAGATGCGCGTTGATCGGTTCATGATCGTTTCTTCGGCGCGCGGTATTGCTGGCCCGTTCCGGCCCTGCAAATCCAGATTGTTCATTGGGCTCACGGTGCTATGGGGTTTGCCTGGCATGACGGCTGCGCTGGAGCTTGGTGAGGGATTTGACCTGGCTGCGCTGACGACCCACGGCATAGACCCCCAGGTCTCCGATTACTTTCGCAGTGCGGCGCGCTTTCGTGAAGGTATTCAAATGGTGGGATTGCGCGTCAATGGCAACCCCCTTGGGCTGGTTGATGCTCGGTTCGATTCGCAGGGAGGGCTGTGTTTCACTCCCGGGTTGCTGGAGAAGGCGGGGTTGGTAAAGCCTCGGGAGATCATTCGAGAAGGCGCCACGCCCGATCAGGCGTGTCATGACTTCCTCGGTGCGTTCCCGGCGACCATGGTGCGCTTGCGCCCCGGTACTGACGAAGTGGCGCTGGTGGTGCCGACCCAGGCTTTGCGTGAACCCGAATGGGAGAGCGGGCGTTCTTCCCGGGGCGGCGCGGCCGCGTTGTTCAACTATGACGTACTGGGTTATGACAGCCACTCGCGTAGCGGCCCGACCCGGTTCGTGTCGGCCTATACCGAAGCGGGCTTCAACCTGGATGACTGGATTGTTCGCAGTCGCCAGTTCTATGTGTCCGACAACGGCCATACCCGTACCGAGCACCTGCATGCCTATGCCCAACGGGATATCGCCGCGTTGCAGTCGACCTTCCAGGTGGGCCAGCTCTCCAGTAATAACCCGCTGTTTGGCGGGATCCAGCTGTCCGGCTTGCAGTTCTCCCCTGATGGGCAGTCCAGGGCCCCGGCGGGCGGCAATAATGCGGTGGTCGAAGGCTTGGCCCAAAGCCAGTCGCGAGTTGAAGTGCGCCAGTCCGGGGTGTTGATCCACAGTACATTGGTGCCCGAAGGGCCGTTTCGGTTGACGGGGGTACCGCTGCTCAATGGCACCAGTGACCTTGATGTCAGTGTGATTGACGTGCGTGGCGCCAGGCGCAGTTTTGTCGTGCCGGCGGCTTCGTTCGCGGGTGCTGCCCCATCGGCGCCGGGCTATTACTTTTCGATTGGCCAGCTGCGCAAAACTGCAGGTGAAGAGGGGCCATCACCGGTGGTCGCCATGGGCAGTGGCACCTGGGGGCTGGGGCGCGATGCGTCTGCGGGTTTTGGCTTGTTGAGTACCGATGACTATTGGGCCGCAGGTGGCACTCTGAGCAGTGTATTTTTCCAGCGGGTCTCTGTGAGCGCACGACATAACCTGTCCCGAGATAGCCCCAACGCGGTGTCCGGGTCACGCAGCAGCGTCTCCGTGAGTAGCCCACTGGTTGCCTATCTAGATGTCAACTTAAGTGCAACCACCCAGACGCGCGGTTATCGCGAGGTCACTGAGGCAGGTCGGTCGCTCAGGGGCGATGAGCTGAACTCGCACTTCAAGAACCAATACACCGCGGGCATGAGCTGGGCCGACCCCACACTGGGCATATTTTCGCTGAACTACACTCGCAGTGCTCAATTTGGCGGGCAGACGAGCGAGCACGTATTCGCCTCCTGGAATAAGTCGTTCGGTCGCGTCGATGTCGCATTTATCGCGGACTCGCAAGTGGGCGGTACGCGGGCCCGCCGAGACGCCCCACTGGATGGCAGCCGGCGTGACAGTGCCTTGGATCACGACTTGTCCTTGCGGTTGCAGGTCAGCGTGCCGCTAGGCGGGGATCGGCGTGTGAGCAGCTTCACGAGCCGCCGTGGGGACCACTTCACTGCGGGTACCGCGCTCAGCGAAAGGGTCAACGAGTATGTGAATTACGAAGTCGGCATCGAGCGTGACATGCGGGCCCGGGAGCAGTCAGTGCGCGGGCGGGTGGACCTGTTGCCGCGCTATACCCAAGTGGGCCTGGGCGTCAGCCGCGATTCCCTGGGCACCAGCTATACCGGGCAGTTGCGGGGCGGTGCAGTGGCGCATGAAGGCGGGGTGACCTTATCGCCTTATAGCGTGCAAGACACGTTCGGCATCGTCTCGGTCGGCGATATCGGCTCCGCAAAAATCCAGACGCCGCAAGGCCCTGTCTGGACCGACTTCAACGGCCAAGCGGTGATCGCGGGCTTGCCGGCCTACACCAACAGCCGAGTCGAAGTGCAGACTCAATCCTTGCCCAAACGAGTGGACCTGAAAAACGGCACCCAAGTGCTTACGGCGGGCCGAGGTTCGTTCAATACCGTGGATTTTGACGTAGTGAAAGTACGCCGAATGCTGGTGACTGCGAGCGATCAGCACGGCCGACCGTTACCTCAGGGCGCTTCGGTATTGGGCAAGGGCAACCGCTTTCTCACCAGCGTAGTAGGTGAGGGCATGATTTTCCTCAACGACGTTACGGAGTCGCAAAGCTTGCGGGTTTCATTGCCGGACTCTTCCACTTGCCTACTGCACATTGACCCTGAGGCCAAGCCTGACAATGACAAATTTTATGAAGCCGCATCGGCTGTATGCCGAGGTGATTAAAAAGGCCCTGAGCCCGCCCTTGGCGCTGTTTTGCACACTGCTGGCGCCGTTTGATGCGATGGCTGAAAACTGCCACCTGTCGCTGGGCCAGCCGCGTATCGACTATGGCCAGATACGCAGGGATGCCCTGGTTGAAACCACTACCGTGGTACTGGCAACCCGCTCGTTGAGTGTCAATGTACTCTGCGCCGAGCCTGCGGCCATGGCGTTGCGTTTTGTTGGCGCGGCAGCCGATGGGCAGGGATTTCGGTTCGGTCGCGAGGGGCATTTGCGGCTGAGTATCAAGCATGCCCAGGTAGATGGGCGTACCGTCGGGTGGTCGGCTGCCCACGTGCCAGGTGAGGCGGACAGAGGCCAGTTGTTGCCCGGCCAGGTTTTGGTGGCTCGAGCAGCAGGGGGGCCGGTGGTAGGGCGGCGACTCACCGCCCAGGTCGATATCGATACCCAATTGCCCTTCGATGCCTTGTCGGTGCGCAGGGAGACGCACCTGGAGGCACGGGGCATTTTTGAACTGGTCAGCCCGGCTGTTCAACCGAGCCAATGAAGTTGGCGAGCTCTACGGTACCAGGGTTGGCAAACAACACCTTCGGGTCGCCGGTTTCATGCACTTTGCCTTGGTGCATGAACACCACTTTGTCGCCAACTTCCCGGGCAAAGCGCATTTCATGGGTGACCATGATCAGCGTCATGCCGTCCTGGGCCAGTTGACGCACCACGCTGAGCACCTCATTGACCAACTCCGGGTCCAGGGCCGAGGTAATCTCATCGCACAACAGCACCTTGGGTGACATGGCCAGCGCGCGGGCAATGGCGACCCGTTGCTGCTGACCACCGGACAGCCGATCGGGGAAGGCGTCGAACTTCTCGCCCAGCCCAACGCGTTCGAGCATTTGCCTGGCCAACTGTACCGCTTTGGCCTTGGGCACTTTTTGCACCACTTGCGGTGCCAGCATCACGTTTTCGCCGACGCTCAGGTGCGGGAACAGGTTGAACTGCTGGAACACCATGCCGACTTTCTGCCTCAGGCTGCGCAGGTCGGCGCGGGCGGCATCAAGGTATTCGCCATCGACTTCGATCACACCGTCATTGATCGACTCCAGGCCATTGAGGGTACGCAGCAAGGTGGACTTGCCCGAGCCGCTGCGGCCGATGATCGCCACAACCTGGCCTTCTTCCACCGTCAGGTCGATGCCCTTGAGGACGTGATGATCGCCGTAATACTTATGCAGGGCGGAAATTCTAAGCAGAGGCATGCAGTCTCCTTTCCAGGTAGCGCGCACTGAGGGACAAGGGGTAGCAGAGCAGGAAATAACCGAGGGCCACCAAGCCGTAGACCATAAACGGCTCGAAGGTGGCGTTGGCGAGCATGCCGCCGGTCTTGGTCAGTTCGGTGAAGCCGATGATCGAGGTCACGGCGGTGCCTTTGACCACCTGCACCGAGAAACCCACCGTTGGCGCGACGGCAATGCGCAGCGCTTGGGGCAGGATCACAAAACGCAGTTGCTCAAAAGGGTTCAGGGCCAGACTGGCCGAGGCTTCCCATTGGCCATGGGCGATGGAGTCCACGCAACCGCGCCAGATTTCGGCCAGGTAAGCGCTGGTGAACAGGGTCAATGCGATTGCAGCTGCCAGCCAGGGCGATATGTCCACGCCAAGCAGGGCAACGCCGAAAAACACCAGGAACAACTGCATCAGCAAGGGCGTGCCCTGGAACAGTTCGATATAGGTGCGGGCAATATTGCGTGGGAAAGCTTTGCGGCTGATGCGCATCGTCATCACCAGCAGGCCGATCAGGCCACCGCCCACAAATGCTACCAGTGACAGCAGCAGGGTCCACTGCAGGCCAGTGAGCAGGTTGCGCACGATGTCCCAGAGGGTGAACTCACTCATCGACTGTTCCTCATCACAAACCGCCGGCCGATCCAGTTGAGCAGTTGGCGAATCAGCAGCGCCATGCACAGATACACCAGGGTGGTCAGGGCATAGGTTTCAAAGGCGCGGAAATTACGCGACTGGATAAAGTTGGCGGCAAAGCTCAATTCTTCGGTGGCGATCTGCGAACACACCGCCGAACCGAGCATCACAATGATGATCTGGCTGCTCAGGGCCGGCCACACCTTGCCCAGCGCCGGTAGCAGTACCACGTGACGGAACGCTTCGAAGCGCGTCATCGCCAGCGCGGCGGCGGCTTCCAATTGCCCGCGCGGGATGGCCTGGATCCCGGCGCGGATGATCTCGGTGGAGTACGCCCCCAGGTTGATCACCATTGCCAGCACAGCGGCTTGCCACTCGGTGATTTTCAACCCCAGGGACGGCAGGCCGAAGAAAATAAAGAACAACTGCACCAGAAACGGCGTGTTGCGGATCAATTCGACATACACACCAAAGATCCATGCAAACGGCTGGATCTTCCAGGCCCGCACCACTGCACCGACGGTGCCCAGTGCTACCCCAAGGAGGGCGCCGATGGCCGTCAGTTCAAGGGTAAACAACGCGCCGCGCAGCAGCAGGTCGGTATTGGCCAGCACCGGCACAAAGTCGAATTGATAGGCCATCGTTCAACTCCGCTTCAGAGGTCAGCAGGCAGCGGTTCTTTGAGCCACTGCAGCGCGTTTTTTTCCAGGCTGCCGTCCGCCTTGGCCGCAACCAGGATCTGGTTGACCTTCTCCAGCAGCGCCGGCTCGTTCTTGTTCACGCCTACGTACACCGGCGAATCCTTGAGCTTCACCTTCAGCGCGGGGACGCGTTTGGGGTTGCGTTCGCTGATTGCGACCATGACCACGTTGCCGCTGGCGATCAGGTCGACCTGGCCGGCCAGGTAAGCGGCGATGGTTGAGTTGTTGTCCTCAAAGCGCTTGATCGTGGCTTCCTTGGGCGCCACGGCGGTCAGCTCGATATCCTCGATGGCGCCGCGGGTCACGCTGATAGTCTTGCCCTTGAGGTCGTCGGTGGTGCTGATTGCCGCCTCGGGTGGACCGAACACCGCGAGGTAGAACGGCGCGTAAGCCTTGGAGAAATCAATGACCTTTTCGCGTTCGGGGTTTTTGCCCAGGCTGGAGATCACAAGGTCCACCTTGCCGGTGGTAAGGAACGGAATGCGGTTGGTGCTGTTGACCGGGGTCAGTTCCAGCTTGACCTTGAGCTGGTCGGCCAGCAGCTTGGCGGTGTCGATGTCCAGGCCACGTGGCTGCATATTGGGGCCGACCGAACCAAACGGCGGGAAGTCCTGGGGCACGGCGACCTTGAGGGTGCCACGGGCGACGATATCGTCCAGACCATTAGCCTGGGCGGGTGCCTGGCTCAGCATCAGGCTGGCAAACAGGGCAGTGAGCAGGGCGCTGTAGCGCTTGGTCATGGCAACTCTCCGAAAAAGGCGAAGGAATTTTCTGAGTTTGCTCAGTGCACAGCCCATGCCAGCTCTCTCGGAATGGTCTGTAAGGCACGGATTCGTTGAAGTGCCATGGTCTTACTGGTCTGAACAGTTGCGAGATTTTTCGCACCCTTTTCGAGCGCCGTAAAAAACGCACGGGCCCCTTTGGGGCGTGGCTTGCCGACAGACTTCAATAGCTTTACAACTAGCTCTTCAGCTGACGGGAACCTTGAGTTTTTTATGAATTCCATTGCCCAAGCCGTACCGGAAGCGGCCTTGCAAGCCATCCGCAAACTGATCAAGGAGCAAGGCTTTGGGCCGGGCGAGGCATTGCCTTCGCAACGCGATTTGGCGATGCGGTTGGGCGTGAGCCGGGCGTCGTTGCGCGAGGCCTTATCGTCCTTGAGCGCATTGGGTGTGGTCAGTGTACAGCCGGGCAAGGGCGTGTTCGTGCTGGCGCCGGACCCGCCATCCGAGCTCGCCTGGCCGTTTGCGGCGCAGGCCACACCGCTGGACATCTTCCAACTGCGTTACGCGCTTGAAGGGTTCGCTGCGGGTTTGGCGGCAGTCACATTGACCACGAACGAGCTCGACAGCCTGGAAGACAATGTCGAGGCGATGCGCAAGGTCCTCAAAGCGGGTGACTTCGAAGCCGCCGCCCGGCTGGACTTTGAATTTCACCAGCGCATCCTGTTGGCCAGCGGCAACCAGGCCATGGTGAGTATTCTCAGTGCCAGCGCCGAGGTGTTTCTGGAGAGCCAGAAACTACCGTTCATCCGGCCGGAGCGAGCCATGGAGACCTGGCAGGAGCATCGCAAAATCCTGCGCGCCTTGGCCCGGCGCAGCAGTGCGGCAGCGCAGAAAACCATGCAGGAACACGTTCGCAATGCGGCGTTGCGAACAGGCATCGTGTTTGTGACTGCCGTGACGCCATGAGTTGGCTATATCCCCACTCATGCAACGCCATAGCAAGACTCAATCAGAGGCGGCTTCCTGAACGAGGGAAGGGCAGCTATGATGGGCAACGTTTTTTTTGCTTACAATCCGGAGACATCCATGAGCAACGATCTTATCAAGCACGTCACCGACGCGACCTTTGAGGCCGAAGTACTCAAGGCTGCTGGCCCGGTGCTGGTTGACTACTGGGCTGAATGGTGCGGCCCTTGCAAAATGATCGCTCCGGTTCTGGACGACATTGCAACCACCTACGAAGGCAAACTGACCATTGCCAAACTGAACATCGACGAAAACCAGGAAACCCCGGCCAAGCACGGCGTGCGTGGTATTCCGACCCTGATGCTGTTCAAGAACGGCAACGTCGAGGCCACCAAGGTTGGCGCGCTGTCCAAGTCGCAACTGGCTGCATTCCTCGACGCGAACATCTAAGCGTCGTCAAAAAAGCCCCGAAAATCTCGGGGCTTTTTCGTAAAGCAGGGCTAGACGCTCCGAAACTCAGGTGGTACATTCGGCCCCGCACTGGTTTCTCCACTGCCCCCTGCAAGCCGTCGCCGACGCATTCCTTTTCGATTAGTACGCGATCCTGTCGCCTTCTCTGCGGCGCGGCCTCATTAAGCCAAAAGCTTAATTTCCCCCCTCCATAAATGATTACGTCATTCCTATATGAATCTGACTGAACTCAAGCAAAAGCCGATTACCGACCTGCTCCAACTGGCCGAAGAAATGGGCATAGAAAATATGGCCCGTTCGCGCAAGCAGGACGTGATTTTCTCCCTGCTCAAGAAGCACGCGAAAAGCGGCGAGGAAATCTCCGGTGATGGCGTGCTGGAGATTCTCCAGGACGGCTTCGGCTTCCTCCGCTCCGCAGACGCTTCCTATCTCGCCGGCCCAGACGATATCTATGTCTCGCCGAGCCAGATCCGTCGCTTCAACTTGCGCACCGGTGACACCATCGTTGGCAAGATCCGTCCTCCGAAGGAGGGCGAGCGGTATTTCGCCCTGCTCAAGGTCGACACGATCAACTTCGATCGCCCCGAGAACGCGAAAAACAAGATTCTCTTCGAGAACCTGACCCCGTTGTTCCCGACCGTGCGCATGAAGATGGAAGCCGGTAACGGTTCCACCGAAGACTTGACCGGTCGTGTGATCGACCTGTGCGCCCCGATCGGCAAAGGCCAGCGTGGCCTGATCGTCGCACCGCCGAAAGCCGGTAAAACGATCATGCTGCAGAACATTGCAGCGAACATCGCCCGTAACAATCCTGAAGTTCACCTGATCGTACTGTTGATCGATGAGCGTCCGGAAGAAGTGACCGAGATGCAGCGCACCGTGCGCGGCGAAGTGGTTGCCTCGACGTTCGATGAGCCGCCAACCCGCCACGTGCAGGTAGCCGAAATGGTGATCGAAAAGGCCAAGCGCCTGGTCGAACACAAGAAGGACGTGGTGATCCTGCTCGACTCCATCACCCGTCTGGCCCGTGCCTACAACACTGTGATCCCGAGCTCCGGCAAGGTATTGACCGGTGGTGTCGATGCCCACGCCCTGGAGAAACCGAAACGTTTCTTCGGCGCCGCGCGCAACATCGAAGAAGGCGGCTCGCTGACCATTATCGCCACCGCGCTGGTTGAAACCGGCTCGAAGATGGACGAGGTGATCTACGAAGAGTTCAAGGGTACCGGCAACATGGAGCTGCCCCTGGACCGTCGCATTGCTGAAAAGCGTGTGTTCCCGGCGATCAACATCAACCGCTCCGGCACTCGCCGCGAAGAGTTGCTGACCGCTGACGACGAGCTGCAGCGTATGTGGATCCTGCGCAAGCTGCTGCATCCGATGGACGAAGTGGCTGCCATCGAGTTTCTGATCGACAAGCTGAAAACCACCAAGACCAACGACGAGTTCTTCCTGTCGATGAAACGCAAGTAATACAGCGTTTCAGGTCCAAAAAAATGGCGCCCTTAATGGGGCGCCATTTTTTTTGCGTCGAGATTCTGCGATTTTTGTGGCATAAGTATCCGTTAAGTAACAAAAATTGACGCGTGACTTCGCTCATCCCTTTCGTCGCAGACTGACCACATTCTTATGACCACCCTTGCTTACCGCAGAGACATCGATGGCCTGCGTGCCATCGCTGTCCTTGCAGTCGTGTTGTTCCACTTTGGTGTCCCTGGCATTACTGGCGGTTTTGTTGGCGTTGACGTCTTCTTCGTCATCTCGGGCTTTCTAATCACGTCAATTATCTGGCGAGAGCGTCAAGCTGGACGCTTCAGTTTCATCGACTTCTGGGCTCGCCGTGCCCGACGTATCTTGCCCGCGCTGTTTGTGATGATCGCCGCGACACTGGCAGTGGGTTGGTTTCTGTTGGCGCCCAAGGACTATGAAGAGTTGGGGCGGTCTGCGCATTATCAGGTGACCTTTACCTCGAACCTGTTGTTCTCGCGCCAGCACGGCTATTTCGATGCCTCATCGGACATCAAGCCCTTGCTGCATACCTGGTCATTGGCGGTAGAAGAGCAGTTCTATATTTTCTTCCCATTGCTGCTGACCTTGCTTTCCAGCCGTTTGAAGCACTGGCGCCTGGCATTGTTCGCGGTGCTGCTGGCGTCGTTTGGCATGAGCGTCTGGGCGGTTCAGCATGAGCCACAGAAAGCTTTCTTCCTGTTGCATCTGCGGGCCTGGGAGCTACTGGCCGGTGCGATGCTGGCGGTGCAGCCCAAGCGTGAATGGCGCGCCTCGCCGGCCTTGGCGCAAGGAATCAGCCTGGCTTCCCTGGCATTGATCCTCATCGCTGTATTGGGTTACGACGCGAAAACGCCGTTCCCAGGCGCGACTGCGTTGTTGCCTGTGCTGGGTGTGGTCGGGTTGATCTGGGCCAACGGCCAGCAACAGACTTGGGTCGCTCGCCTGTTGGGCACGCGGATCATGGTGGGTATCGGGCTGATCTCTTATTCCTGGTACCTCTGGCACTGGCCGGTATTCGTGTACGCCAACTACGCCGCGGTGGATGGCTTGAGCGCGCTGGAACTGGCGGGGCTGATGCTGCTTTCGCTGGTGCTGGGCTATCTGTCCTGGCGCTTCGTGGAAACGCCGTTCCGGGAAAAACGTTTGCTGGCTTCGCGTAAGGCGATTCTGGCGTCAGCCATGGTCGGCATTCTGGGGCTGGGCTTCACTGGCCTTGCGATACGCGAAGCTGACGGCGTGCCTTCGCGCTTGTCCGAGCAGGCGTTGCGCTTTGCCCAAGCCAAGAAGTGGAGCCCGGACCTGCTGGCGTGCATGGCCGACAAAGATACGCCCGATGAACGCTTGTTCTGCCATTTCGGCCCCAAAGACCAATCGGTTTCAGCGTTGGTATGGGGTGACAGTCACGCTACCGCGCTGATACCGGCACTCAAAGAGGGCGCTGATCGTCACGATATCAGCCTGGTCGAAGCCAGTTTTGCCGGCTGTATTCCCCTCGATGGCCTGGAGAATATTGCCCGCTGCGCGCATTTCAACCGTCGCGTCGAGAAGGCCATGGCTGAGCAGACATTCAGCGATGTGGTGTTGGCCGCCCGCTGGAGCCTGTATGTGTATGGGCAAATGTCGGGTGACAAGGAGCATGCGCTCAAAGACCCCGGCACTGGCCAGTATGTGCGTGCCGTCGCCGAGCAACGCTTCGCCCAAGGCTTGCGTGAACGCATCCAGGGTTTGCGTGCTGCCGGCCATAAGGTCTGGCTGGTCAAGGAAGTGCCGCTGCAGGAAATCATCGTGCCTTACCGTCTCAGCCGGTTGGCGATGATGAACCGGCCCGTGAGTGGTGAAGGGCTGGCCGTGGCCGAGCATGTGAAGCGCCAGGCGTTCATCACGCAATTGTTTGACGAACTGGCGGCTGCCGACAGTGGTGTCGCGGTGCTGGACCCTGCGCCCCTGCTGTGCGGCGCCGATGGTTTGTGCCGGGTCGAACTCAATGGTCGCGCGCTGTATACCGACGATAACCATCTGTCAGACGTGGGGGCGCGACACATTGAAGCCTTCCTTGAGCCATTGTTCAGTTCGTTGCAATCACGCAGCTTGACGGCCAATTAAGCTGCCAGCCGCCCTCAGAGCAGGTAGGATGTACGCCTATTTTACGGGTGGCATGGTTAATGAAATTCAAGGATCTTCGGGATTTCGTGCAGCAACTTGAGCAGCGCGGAGAGTTGAAACGTATCCAGATGCCGATTTCTCCGGTACTGGAAATGACTGAGATTTGCGACCGCACCTTGCGCAACAAGGGCCCGGCGCTGCTGTTCGAAAACCCGACCGGCTTTGATATCCCGGTGCTGGGCAACCTGTTCGGTACGCCCGAGCGCGTAGCCTTCGGCATGGGTGCCGAGTCGGTCAGCGAGCTGCGCGAGATCGGCAAGTTGCTGGCGTTTCTCAAGGAGCCCGAGCCGCCCAAGGGCTTGAAGGACGCCTGGTCGAAGTTGCCGATCTTCCGCAAGATCATCGCCATGGCGCCCAAGGTGGTCAAGGATGCGGTGTGCCAGGAAGTGGTCATCGAAGGCGATGATGTCGATTTGGCCATGCTCCCGGTCCAGACGTGCTGGCCGGGCGATGTCGGCCCGCTGATCACGTGGGGCCTGACTGTCACCAAAGGCCCGAACAAGGATCGCCAGAACCTCGGCATCTACCGTCAGCAAGTCATTGGCCGCAACAAGGTGATCATGCGTTGGCTGAGCCACCGTGGCGGCGCACTCGACTTCAGAGAGTGGTGTGAAAAACACCCGGGCAAGCCGTTCCCGGTGTCCGTGGCCCTGGGGGCCGACCCGGCGACCATTCTCGGCGCCGTGACACCTGTGCCCGATAGCTTGTCCGAATACGCCTTCGCCGGCCTGTTGCGCGGTAATCGCACCGAATTGGTCAAGTGCCGCGGTAACGACTTGCAGGTGCCGGCTACCGCCGAAATTATCCTCGAGGGCGTGATTCACCCGGGTGAGATGGCCGATGAAGGCCCTTACGGCGACCACACCGGCTATTACAACGAAGTCGACAGCTTCCCGGTGTTCACCGTCGAGCGCATCACCCATCGGGTCAAACCGATCTACCACAGTACCTACACGGGGCGTCCACCCGATGAGCCGGCGATTCTCGGAGTGGCGCTCAACGAAGTGTTCGTACCGATCCTGCAGAAGCAATTTCCGGAAATCACCGACTTCTACCTGCCGCCCGAGGGCTGTTCGTACCGCATGGCCATCGTGACCATGAAGAAGTCGTATCCGGGCCATGCCAAGCGCGTCATGTTGGGTGTGTGGTCGTTTTTGCGACAGTTCATGTACACCAAGTTCGTTATCGTGACCGACGACGACATCAATGCGCGGGACTGGAACGACGTGATCTGGGCCATCACCACGCGCATGGACCCCAAGCGCGATACGGTGATGATCGATAACACGCCGATCGACTACCTCGACTTTGCCTCGCCGGTATCGGGCTTGGGTTCGAAAATGGGCCTGGATGCCACCCACAAATGGCCGGGTGAAACCACTCGCGAGTGGGGCCGGGTGATCGTCAAGGATGAAGCCGTCACCGCGCGTGTCGATGCGATCTGGAAAGAATTGGGAATAGATTGATGCGTGTAACCCTGCAACCTTCCGGCGCTGTACTGGAGCTGGTCCCTGGCGAACGAATCCTCGAAGGTGCACGCCGCCTGGGGTACGAATGCCCCCAGGCCTGCCGCAATGGCGTGTGCCATGTGTGTGCGGCGTTGCTGGTGGAGGGCCGGGTAAGCCAAGCTGGTGAAGTGCGCGACCATGGCGAGTTCTATACCTGCATCGCCGAGCCGCTGGAAGACTGCATTGTGTTGTGGGATGGCGTACTCGCGCCAGGAGAGTTGCCGTTGCGCAAATTGTCATGCCAATTGATCGAGTGCGTGGAAGTCGGCGGCGATGTCTGGCGTGTGCGCCTGCGCGCCCCGGCCGGTAAGGCGGTGCGTTACCACGCCGGGCAATACTTGATGCTCGAACGGGAGAACGGCGAGAAATCGGCGTTCTCCCTGGCTTCTGCACCCCATGCCGGGCGTGAGTTGGAGCTGCATGTGCTGGTGCGCGAGGACAGTGCGCGCAACCTTATCGAACAATTGCAGCGCAACCAGATGGCCCGTGTGGAACTGCCGTTCGGTGACACCCACCTGGCCGAGTTGCCGGACGGACCACTGGTGCTGATGGCCGCCGGTACCGGTATGGCGCAGATGCACAGTCTGATCGAGCACTGTCGCGCTTCGGGCTTCAAGCACCCGGTGCACCTGTACTGGGGCGTAAGGCGCCCGGAAGATTTCTACCAGATCGAGCACTGGGATCAGTGGCTGCAACTGCCCAATCTGTTCCTGCACAAAGTGGTCAGCGACCTCTGTGGCTGGGAAGGGCGCTGCGGTTTGCTGCACGAGGTGGTGTGCGAGGACATTGCCGATCTCAATAGCGTGCATGTCTACGCCAGTGGTTCGCCAGCAATGATCTACGGCACCCTGGATGCATTGGTCGATGCCGGTATGGATGCGCACCGTATGCGCGCCGATGTCTTCGCCTATGCCCCACGGCCCTGAAGTGTTGCGCTGAATAATGTGGGAGCTGGCTTGCCTGCGATAGCGGTGGGTCAGTATCTCATTTGCCGACTGGCGCACCGCTATCGCAGGCAAGCCAGCTCCCACAGCGGTCAGTGTCGTGTCAGAAGCGTAAGCCAGTCGTCACCATCGCTGCATTGAACCCCAGCAACACCAGCTCCGCCGCGACCGGCCCGTAATGGGTACCCACGGACGGAATGATCACTGGCGCTACGCCAAAACGATTCAAGGGGATCTTGTCGCGATACTCGCCGCGATAGCCCTGGATCAACCCACCGGTCAACTTCGCATACACCGGGTAGTCGGCCATGTCGTAGCGCTTGCCCGCATAGGCATAGTACGAGCGTTGGCGGAACGAGTTGCGAAAGGTCACCCCGCCATACACCAGGCCCGACGCCTCATTGCGCTCCAGGCCGATCAGGTCCTGTTTGTTGTTGTGTTGCGGGTCGGGTGCAAAGTGCCGGGTGTAGACGCTTGTCTGGGCGTACCAGAAGCCTTTGTCGTCAGTCGCCGTTGGCGTTTCGCTAGCCAGTGCAGTGGTGGCCTGGGCAAGCAGTAACAGGCCAGGCAATCGGAATTTTTTCATGGCGACCTCGGTAGTCGATTTGATGAACGGCTAAGTGGGTCGTTACAGGCGCGCCAGTTTGACGGCTTGGCACGCGCCCAGGCTGAACCGGGGCTGAAAGTACCGGGATTAGCCGCGTGGATCCTGACGAATGGGTGAGCGTGCTTATGCTTTTGCTTATTCTTTTAAGGTATTTATTCTGGATGATGAATATCTTTAAGCTATATCGCAACGGACTACCGACTTCACCGACCATAACCAGATACTGACCGCCACCGCCCGCCAGCCGGATCGATCGTACGAACTTCGCGCATTGCAGTTCTATTTTTGATTCAAAGGGGAGCGGTATGGGGAGCTACAGGAAACACGCGCTATACACGGCGATTTTGTCGGCCAATTTGCTGACCGTTGTGGGATTCAATCCAGTTCTGGCAGACGAAACTTCTGCGGTTGATGCACCTAAACTCGACACTGTGATCGTCACCGGCACCCGCGCCCAAGAGCGCACCGCCAGTGCATCGCTGTCGCCAATCGACGTAATCTCCGGTGAAAACCTGCGCAGTACCGGCTCCGATGAGCTGGGTGCCGTATTGGCGCGGCTGATACCGTCGATCAACTTCCCCCGGCCAAGCCTGGTGGACGGGGCCGAACTGGTGCGTCCGGCGCAGTTGCGCGGTTTGTCGCCGGACCAGGTGTTGGTACTGGTCAACGGCAAGCGTCGACATACCAGTGCCTTCGTCAACCTGGGCGGTGCGGTTGGGCGCGGTTCGGCCCCGGCAGACTTGAATGCTATCCCGCTGTCGGCGGTGGACCATATCGAGGTGCTGCGCGACGGCGCTTCTGCCCGTTACGGCTCCGACGCGATCGCCGGGGTGATCAACGTGATCCTCAAAAACGCCGACCATGGCGGCTCGGTGTCCAGCAAGTTTGGCGAGTACAAAAAGGGTGATGGCATCCAGCGTAATGTCAGTGGTAATACGGGCCTGGCATTGGGCGACAATGGCTTTATCAACCTGTCTGCCGAAGGCGCCGACAACGACTACACCAACCGCGCCGGCGACGATTACCGCCCAGGCAGTATTGGCTCCACCACCTACGGCCAGCGTGTGTTCCGCCAAGGTGAGCCGGCCACCAATGAAGGCAAATTCCAGTTCAACTCGGAATATTCCTTCAGCGATGCAGCCGAGTTCTACACCTTCGGTGGCTACAGCAAGCGCCGCGGTGAGACGGCGGCCTTCTACCGTGCGAGCAACGCATCCAACAACATCAAGGCGCTAAACCCCAACGGCTACCTGCCACTGATCAAAGGCAACCTGGAAGACACCTCGCTGGTGGTGGGCCTGCGCGGCCTGCTGGCCTACGACTGGCATTACGACTTGTCGGCCAACTACGGCAAGAATCAGTACGAACTGGGCACCGAAACCATCAACACCTCCCTGGGCCTGGCAACGCCGCGCAAGTTCAACAACGGCACCCTGAGCAACGATCAAAAGCAAGTCAGCCTGGACCTGTCCCGTGAGTTCGATGTGGGCTTTCTGCCGTATCCGGTCTCTGTGGCGTTCGGCGGTGAATACCTGCATCAGGGCTATGAAATCGAGGCGGGCGAGCCAGCGTCCTATTACCAGACCGGCAGCTCCGGCCTGGGCGGTTTCCGCGATGCCGATGCCGGCACCAGCACGCGGCATAACTGGGCACAGTACCTGGACCTGGAAACCAACTTCACCGAAAAACTCAGCGCCTCGGCCGCCGTGCGCCATGAGGATTACAGTGACTTTGGCTCCAACGTCAGCGGCTCGCTGTCGGCCCGCTACGACTTCACCCCCCAGGTGGCCTTGCGCGGCAGCATCTCCAACGGTTTCCGTGCGCCGTCCCTGGCCCAGCAGAATTTTGCCTACACCTCATCGCAGTTGATCGGCAGCACCATCCAGGAAGCCGGCACCTTCCCGGCCAACAGCCAGGTGGCACGCCTGCTCGGTGCCGAGGACCTCAAGGCCGAGAAGTCGCGCAACTACAGCCTCGGCCTGGTGCTGGAGCCGGCCGATGACCTGACCGTCACGCTCGATGTGTACCGCATCGACATCCGCGACCGCATCAGCCTGTCCTCCAACCTCAATCTCAACCCGGCCACGGTTGCCTACCTGCAAGCCAACGGTGTCGGCAATATCAACTACACCACCGCCCGGTACTTCACCAACGCCACGGACACCAGCACCGATGGCGTCGACCTCGTGGCCAATTATCGCTACCAGTTCGATAACGGCATCCGTTGGAACAGCACCCTGGGCTATAACTACAACCACACCAAGGTCACCGATGTGAAAGCCAACCCTGCGGTACTCGATAGCCTGGGGGCCAACCTGGTGCGAGTGGACCGTCGCGAACGTATCGGCTTGCTGGGCGACACCACACCCCAGCACAAACTGAGCCTGGGCAACGACTTCACCTTCGGCCAGTGGGCGCTGCACAGCAACCTGGTGCGCTATGGCGAGTTCACCAGCTATCAGGCGGACAAGATCAACGACCAGACTTTCAAGGCCGCCTGGGTGCTGGACCTGTCAGCCGACTACAAGCTCAAGAACTGGACCTTCACCCTGGGTGGCGACAACGTTACCGACAAATACCCAGAGAAGGTTAATGCTTACGCCAGCAGCGGCGGCAATCTCGCCTACAGCACTTTTTCGCCGTACGGTTACAGCGGCGCGTTCTATTACGGTAAAGTCGCTTACAACTGGTAACACACAGGAGGCGCACCGCTTTTCGCCATGACCGCCATTGAAACCGATCTTCTGCAATTGGCTTACCCTCCGCGGCTCGATCTGGGGCCGCAACTCACTCACGAACAATTGATGAGCTCGATGCAAGCCACCATGGCTCGGCACAAGGGTGGGCCGGTGTGGCTGTTTGCGTATGGTTCGCTGATCTGGCGCCCTGAGTGCTCGTCGACCGAGCGGGTGCGGGCTCGGGTTCACGGTTATCACCGTGGCCTGTATTTGTGGTCACACGAGCATCGCGGTACGCCGGAGCTGCCGGGGTTGGTGTTTGGGCTGGATCGCGGTGGTTCCTGCAGCGGGTTTGCCTACCGCTTGCCGGAGGACCAGTTGGAGGCCTCGCTTTACGCCCTATGGCAGCGTGAGATGCCTTACCCCTCGTACCGGCCGCACTGGCTCAGTTGCCGATTGGAAGATGGCAGCACCGTGCAGGCGTTGGGGTTTGTTCTGGAGCGGCACTTGCCCAGCTATGCCGGCAACTTGCCCGATATTGTGCTTAATCATGTGCTGCAAAGCGCTTGCGGGCGTTACGGCACGACTCGCGATTATGTCGAGCAGACCGTGAACGCCCTGCGTAGCCACGCCATGCCAGATAAAAACCTGGAGGCGCGGCTCAAGCGTTGTGCCAAAGATTGCTCTGCCGATTAACGCGCCGAGCTGACGCTGTTGGTGTGCCACAGCGTGGGGATCAGGAACGCGATCGCCAGTACACAGGCACCAATCAGCAGCACGAAACCACCGTCCCAGCCGAAATGGTCAACCGTGTAGCCCATGGCCGCACTGGCTGCTACCGAACCGCCCAGGTAACCGAACAAGCCGGTGAAACCCGCGGCAGTGCCGGCGGCTTTTTTCGGTGCCAGCTCCAGCGCCTGCAGGCCGATCAGCATGACCGGGCCGTAGATCAGGAAGCCGATTGAGAACAGCGCAATCATGTCGATCATCGGGTTGCCCGGCGGGTTGAGCCAGTAAACCAGGGTCGCCACGGTGACCAGCGCCATGAACACGATACCGGTCAGGCCGCGATTGCCACGGAAGATTTTGTCCGACATCCAGCCGCACAACAACGTGCCTGGGATACCGGCCCACTCATAGAAGAAATACGCCCAGGACGACTTATCGACCGTGAAGTGCTTGGCTTCTTTCAAGTAGGTCGGCGCCCAGTCCAGTACGCCGTAGCGCAACAGGTAGACGAACACGTTGGCGAAGGCGATGTACCACAGCATTTTGTTGCGCAGCACGTACTTGACGAAGATTTCCTTGGCGCTGAATTCGTCTTCGTGGCTGGCGTCGTAGCCTTCCGGGTAATCGTTCTTGTACTTCTCGATAGGCGGCAAGCCCACCGATTGCGGGGTGTCGCGCATGGTGATGAAGGCAAACGCCGCGACCGCCAGGGCCACGGTGGCCGGCACGTAGAAGGCAGCATGCCAGTCGTTGAACCACGCCATGCCCAGCAGGAACAGCGGGCCGATCAAGCCACCGCCGACGTTATGCGCCACGTTCCACACGGACACCACGCCGCCGCGTTCTTTCTGCGACCACCAGTGCACCATTGTCCGCCCACTCGGCGGCCACCCCATGCCCTGGGCCCAGCCGTTGATGAACAGCAAAATGAACATCATGGTCACGCTGGACGTTGCCCAAGGTGCGAAACCGAAAATGAACATCACCCCCGCTGAAACCAGCAGGCCGAACGGCAGGAAGTAACGTGGGTTGGAGCGGTCGGACACCAGCCCCATGAGGAACTTGGATAAACCGTAGGCAATCGCAATCGCCGACATCGCCAGGCCCAGTTCACCACGGGTGTAACCCTCGTCGATCAAGTAGGGCATGGCCAGGGAGAAGTTTTTGCGCAGCAGGTAGTAGCCGGCGTAACCGAAGAAAATACCAGCGAAGATCTGCCAGCGCAGCCGTCGGTAGGTACTGTCTATTTTTTCTTCAGGCAGAGGCGCCTGGTGTGCGGCAGGTCGAAAGAAAGCAAACATTCAAGAGCTCCAAATTTCTTGTTTTGACTGCGGATGCGAATGTTACAGTTTCGTTACCGAAAATAGCATCGCCTCTTATCTGCAAACACAGGAAACGAGAGCAATTGCATGTTCTTTTACGAACATGTCGTAAATAGATAAGTTGTGGTCGTAATCCGTTCTCTTGAACACCGAGGATCAAAATGTGGGAGGGGGCTTGCTCCCGATAGCGGTGGTTCAGTCACTCATGTACTCACTGACCGACTCCTATCGGGGGCAAGCCCCCTCCCACAAGGACCGCATTTCAGATCAATCAGCGTGTCTGGACGACGACCTTACCCACTGCCTTGCGCTGCCCCAGGTCATTAATCGCCTGGGCAGCCTGCTCCAGCGGATACACCTGCGACACCAACGGCTTCAACTTGCCCTCGGCATACCACGTGAACAACTGCTGAAAATTCGCCGCGTTATCCTGCGGCTGGCGCTGGGCAAACGAGCCCCAGAACACCCCAACTACCGCCGCGCCCTTGAGCAATGCCAGGTTCACCGGCAATTCGGGAATGCGCCCGCTGGCAAACCCCACTACCAGCAGGCGGCCGTTCCAGGCGATGGCGCGGACGGCCTGGTCAAACAGGTCGCCGCCCACCGGGTCGTAGATCACATCCGCGCCATTGCCGTCGGTGAGGCGTTTGATCTCGTCCTTGAGGCTGGTTTCGCTGTAGTTGATCAACTCATCAGCCCCGGCCGCCTTGGCCACCGCGAGTTTGTCGGCGCTGCTGGCGGCGGCGATCACGCGTGCGCCCATGGCCTTGCCGATTTCCACCGCGGCCAGGCCCACACCGCCGGAGGCGCCTAGCACCAGCAGGGTCTCACCGGGTTGCAGGTTGGCGCGCTGTTTAAGCGCGTGCATCGAGGTGCCGTAGGTCATGCTGAAGGCGGCGGCGATGTTGAAGTCCATGCTCGGCGGAATCGGCAGCACGTTATAGCCAGGCACCGCGACCTGCTCGGCAAAGCTGCCCCAACCGGTCAACGCCATTACGCGGTCACCGACCTTCAAGTGGCTGACTTTCTCACCCACCTCGCTGACCACGCCCGCCGCTTCGCCACCGGGTGAGAATGGAAAGGGCGGCTTGAACTGGTACTTGCCCTCGATGATCAGGGTATCCGGGAAGTTCACCCCGGCCGCGTGCACGTCCAGCAGGATTTCGTTCTTCTTGATCGCAGGGCTGGCGATCTCTTCCAGCACCAGGGTTTCGGCGGGGCCGAAGGCTTTGCACAGCACAGCTTTCATCGGACTATTCCTTTTGGCATCGTGGCCGATAAGTGTAGGAGGGTGCGCCCGTGGGTCAACGAGCATACCCGCGCCTGATAAGCCCCCATAAGCTTGTGCTCAGCCTTGCTAGCGTTATGCTACCGGGCAAACGAATTCGAGGAATGAACTGTGAAAGCGTGGATCCTGTTGATGCTGGCCCTGACGTTGCCGATGGCTGTCCAGGCCGAAGAGGCCAAGGAAGGCGAGGTGCCGAAGGTCAGCTATATCAGCCTGACGCCGCCATTCGTAGGCAACTATGGCCTGGATGGCACGGCGAAGCTCAAGGTTTACAAGGCCGATATCGCCCTGCGCGTGACCGGCACCGAAGCAGCTGCGGCGGTCAAAGCCAACGATCCGTTGATCCGCAACCAGCTGGTGGCGCTGTTTACCCAGCAGACCAGCGAGGCCATGAGTACGGTCGAAGGCAAGGAAAAGCTGCGTCAGGAAGCCCTGAAACAAACCCAGCAAGTGATGAATGACGAGACCGGCAAGCCGATGGTGGAAGATTTGCTCTTCAACAATCTGATCATCCAGTAAAGCCGGCGCTTAGCGCCATTCGCGAGGTCCTGCCAGGCGTCTCAGGAAGCCAGGCTCTTGCGAAACCGCGCCAACGCCACCGCAAAAAACACCAAGCCAATCGCCGTCAGGGCCAGCAAGTCTGGCCACACCACGCTCAACCCCGCATCCCTGAATAGAATCGCTGCACTCAAGCTTACAAAATGCGTCGATGGCGAGCCCTGCATCACCCACTGCAACCATTCGGGCATGCTATCCAGCGGCGTACTGCCGCCAGAGAGCAACAGCATGGGAATGATCACCGGGATCGCCAGCAGGCCGAACTGCGGCGTCGAGCGGGCGAGAGTGGCGAGGAAGATCCCCAACGCAGTACTCGCAAATAAATACAGGGCCGTCACCAGCAGGAACAGGCCCAATGACCCGGCCAGCGGCACGCCGAGCAAGCCTTTGACCACCAGTTCCAGGGACAGCCACGTACACAACACCACCACCAGCATGTTGCTCCAGATTTTTGCCAGCATGATCTCCAGCGCGGTCAGGGGCAGCACCAGCAGATGGTCGAGGGTGCCGTGCTCGCGTTCGCGCAGCAGGGCGGTGCCGGTCAGCACGATGGCGAGGATGGTGATGTTGTTGACGATCTGGATCACCGCCAGGAACCAGCCACCTTCCAGGTTGGTATTGAACAACGCCCGGGTGGTCAGCAGGGCCGGAGCTTTGCCGGCAGCATCGGCCTGGCTGCTGTAGGTCAGCAGTTCGCGTTGGAAAATCCGCCCGATGTAACCCGCACCCATGAATGCCTGGCTCATCGCCGTGGCATCAACGTTCACCTGCACCCCCGGCTGGCGCCCCGCCAGCAGGTCGGCCTGGAAATTCGCCGGTACATTGACGACGAAGGTGTATTGGCCGCTGTCCATGACCCTGTCCAGCTGGTCGTAGGCCAGTGGCGCCGGCGCCTGGAATTCCGGTGGTTGCAGGGCCTCGGCCATTTGCCGCGAGAGCGCGCTGTGATCTTCATCGACAAAGGCCACGCTGGCGTTGTGCACGCCAATCACTGAACCGGCAGCGGGCATGTAGATCGCCACGGTGAAGGCGTAGAACAGAAATAGTAGCAACACGCTGTCGTGGCGCAGGCTGGTGAGTTCCTTGAGCCCCAGGCGCAGGATATGGGCGAGCTTGTGCATCAGGCCTCCTGCTTCTTGAGCATCACCAGGCTCAGCCCGGTGAAACCGACGAAAAACCCGAACAACGCCAGGCACTGCGGCCACAACTGCCGCAGGTCCAGAGCCTTGGTGAAGGTGCCCACCGCAATATCCAGAAAGTGCCCGGCCGGAAACAGCGTGCCCATCAGCGCCGCCGCACCTTCCAGGGACGAACGCGGCACGATCAGCCCGGAAAACTGGATGGTCGGCAGGCTGGTGATAATCATGGTGCCGAGGATCGCCGCGATCTGGGTACGGGTGAACGCCGAGATCAGCAGGCCCATGCTCGTGGTCGCCAGTACGTACAACAGGCCACCGAAAGCCAGGGTCAGGCCGCTGCCTTTGAACGGTACACCGAACAACCAGCGGTTCATCGCCACCAGCAGCGCCAGGTTGACCAGACTGACGGCCAGGTAGGGCGCCTGTTTGCCCAACAAAAACTCCAGGCGTGTCAGTGGCGTGGCATAGAAGTTGGTGATCGACCCCAGTTCCTTCTCGCGCACGATGCCAAGGGCGGTGAGCATGGCCGGAATAAACGCCAGAATCAGCGCCATCACGCCAGGGCCAATGGCATTCACGCTGACCACGTCCTGGTTGTAGCGAAAGCGTGTTTCAAGCTTGACGGCGGCCCGGTTGTTCAAGGGTAAGCTACTGAGTTCAGCCAGTTGCGCAAGGTTGCCCTGGTGCACGGCCTCCACGTAGTTGCGGCTGGTTTCAGCGCGAAACGGCATGCCGCCGTCGAGCCAGGCCGCGACGGTGGGCTGGCGGCCGGCGTAGAGGTCACGGCCAAAGCCGGGTGGGATCTCCAGGGCCAGCTTGATTTCCGAACGTTGCAGGCGCCGGTGCAATTCGTTGGCGTCGCGAATGGGTGCTTGCTCGGCGAAATAGCGCGAACTGCGAAATGCCTCTAGATAGGCGCGGCTTTGCGGGGTCTGGTCCTGGTCGTAGACGGCGAAGGCGAGGTTTTCCACGTCCAGGGAAATCCCGTAGCCGAAGATCACCATCATGAACATCGCCCCGAGCAGGGCGAAGGCCATGCGTACCTTGTCGCGCAGCAGCTCCTTGCCTTCGCGGCTGGCCACGGCTAACCACCGCGCCAGGCTGAAGCCGTGTTTGCTCGCGGGCGGCGCGTGGGCATCGTTGACCGTTGCACGGGGCGCGCTGGATTCGGGTTCGCCCTGGGCCTGCTCCAGGCAGGTGACGAAAGCCGCCTCCAGGGTATCGCCGTGGAACTGCTGTTGCAGCGCCTCGGGCGTGTCGCAGGCCAACACCTTGCCGGCATGCATCAAGGAGATGCGGTCGCAGCGCTGGGCTTCGTTCATAAAGTGGGTGGACAGGAAGATGGTCACGCCTTGTTGGCGCGACAACTCGATCAGCAACCGCCAGAAATCATCCCGTGCCGCCGGGTCGACACCCGAGGTGGGCTCATCGAGGATCAGCACTTCCGGGCGATGCAGCACCGCAACCGCCAAGGACAAACGCTGGCGCAGGCCAAGGGGTAACTCGCCGGAGGGCTGTTCGGCCACTTCACCCAGGTCGAAACGTTGGATCAGTTCATCAATGCGCGGACCGCTGTCGGCCTTGGGCAAGTCGAACAGTTGCGCATGCAGCACCAGGTTCTGGCGCACGCTCAGTTCGCCATACAGCGAGAAGCTCTGCGACATGAAACCTACGCGCTTGCGGGTCGCCAGGTCCTTGGCGTCCACCGGCTTGCCCAGCAGGATTGCACTGCCCTCGGTGGCCGGCATCAGCCCGGTCAGCACTTTCATGGTGGTGGTCTTGCCGCAACCGTTGGAACCGAGGAAGCCGAAGATCTCGCCGCGGCCAATGGCAAAGCTGACGTTGTTCACCGCGGTGAAATCGCCAAAGCGCAGGGTCAGGTCGTGGGCTTGAATGGCGATATCGGCGTTGCCGCCTGTGCGCGGTGGAATTACCAGCGGCTGGCTGTCGTGAGCACTGTCGCCCTGGAAGTGGGTGAAGGCCTCATCCAGCTTGCCGCTGGGCGTTATCGCCGCCAGTTCGCGGCTCAGTCCATCGGCGATCAACCTGCCACGGTCGAGCATCAGGCAATGCTCGAATTGCTCGGCCTCTTCCATGTAGGCGGTGGCCACCAGCAGTGTCAGTTGCGGGCGCTCACTGCGTACGCTATCTACCAGCTCCCAGAAACGCCGGCGGGACAGCGGGTCGACGCCGGTGGTGGGCTCGTCGAGGATCAACAGGTCCGGATCATGGATCAGCGCGCAGCACAGGCCGAGCTTCTGCTTCATACCGCCGGAGAGCTTGCCTGCCGGGCGCTCGGCAAAACGTGCGAGGTCGGTGGCGAGCAGCAGGTTGTGCATGCGCTGGTCGCAATCGGCTTTCGACAGGCCGAACAAGGTGGCGAAGAAACGGATGTTCTCGCTGATGGACAGCTCGGGGTACAGATTGCCGCCCAGACCCTGGGGCATAAAGGCGATGCGCGGGTACAGGCTGTTGCGATGGCGACGGTCTTGGATAGAACCGCCGAGCACCTGCAACTGGCCCTCCTGCAGCTTTTTAACCCCGGCGATCAGACCCAGCAGGCTCGACTTGCCGGCGCCGTCCGGACCTATCAACCCGCAGCGGGTACCGGCTGGCAAGCTGAAGGCAACGTCGAGCAGTGCCTGTTGCTTGCCGTAGCGGTGGTTGATCCCCGTGGCGTGCAGCGCCAGGCCGCTCATTGCAGGTTGGCCGGCCAGTCGACATCGGCCGTGCGTACATAGCCCGCGCCGGGCATGCCCGGTTTGGCTTGTGGCACGGCGCTGGGCTGAGTCAGGCGCAATTTGACGCGGAACACCAGTTTTTGCCGCTCATCGCGGGTTTCGACTTCCTTGGGAGTGAACTGGGATTTGGCCGCGACAAAACTGATTTTGGCCGGCAGCGCTTGCTGGGGCAGGGCGTCGAGCAGGATGCGCGCTTCACTGCCGACGGTCAGGCGGCCGGTGACGGATGCGGGCAGGTAGAGATTCATGTACTGGTCATTGGGGTCAATCAGCAGCAACACGCGACCACCCGCGCCGAGCACTTCGCCCGGCTCGGCCAAGCGCAATTGGATGATGCCGTCGATGGGCGCACGCAGGCTGCTGTCGTCGATTTCGCTGGTGAGTTGGGCGACTTGGGCCTGGGCCGCACCGATCGCGGCCTTCACTGCGTTGACTTGGGCTTGGGCCGCGATCACCGCCGCATTGCCGGTGTTCTGGCGCGCCTGCTGCTGGTCGATCAATTGGCTGCTGGCAAAGCCGCGCCGGTACAGCTCTTGGGTGCGCTTGAGTTCCTGGCTGGCCAGCAGTTGCTCGCTTTGGCGCAACTGCACGTTGGCTTCAGCAGAGGCGAAGTTTTCCCTGGCGCGTAACACCTCTGCTTCGGCCTGGGCGCGCTGGGCTTGCAGGGTGCGGGTGTCCATGCGTGCCAGCAACTGGCCCTTGAGCACTTTGTCGCCTTCATCCACGTGCACTTCGGCCAGGCGCCCGGGGATCTTGGCGGCGATTTGCACTTCGGTGGACTCCAGGCGCCCATTGCCCATGCTCAAGCCCTCGGGCAGGCGGTCCTGGGTCGAACGCCAGTAGCCAAAGGCCCCCGCCCCCAGCAAGAGGACGATCAGGGCGATGGCGAACAGACGGGACGTATGGTGGTTCGTAGACATGGCTGCATCCTGCGGCGTTAGCGTCCAGTGTGATGGGTTTGGCCCGTGAGGGTCTTGATATCGGTCAGTTAAAGCAGCTGAAGGATGGCCGTCCATTGTTCAGGCGTGACCGCCATGACCGAAAGCCGGCTACCTTTCTGCACCAGCGGCATTTCGGCAAGAGCGGTTTGCTGCTTTAGATAGCCCAGGCCCAGCACCTTGGGGAAGGTGTTGACGTGGCCCACGGTGATGGCACTCCACGGATTTTTCTCCGCACTGGCCTTGGCGTCGAAATAATGGCTGTCCGGTTCCAGCGCTGTAGGATCCGGGTAGGCGGCCTCGACGATTTTGCCGATGCCGGCAATCCCTGGCTCCGGACAGCTGGAGTGATAGAAGAAAAACTCATCGCCCACCGCCATGGCGCGCAGAAAGTTGCGCGCCTGATAGTTGCGAACCCCATCCCAGCGCGCTTCGCCGAGCTTTTCCAGGTCCTCGATGGACAATTCGTCAGGCTCGGATTTCATCAGCCAGTAGGCCATTTTTGGGCTCCTGAAAAAGGCATTGGGCAAGTTGTCGGGCAATTGCATGACAAACCGACAGTCGGTTGGCGTCAAGGTTTGCGTGTTGGTTCACGTTACCGCAGAATGCGCGCTTTTAGGCTTGGCGCAGCTGCAACGGACTACTTTGGAACGTTGTTGTCATCGTGTACGAGGTGCCTGAAGGGGGGCAATCGATGCAACGTAAACCGGATTTACTATGGATTTTGGTTATTTTGTTTGGTCTGGGCGTTGTGACCACCGGGTATGCCCAGAGCTTGTGGTCGAACAAGGCCGACGCACCGGTTGAACTCTCGCCAGTGCAGCAACAATTCAAGCGTTAATAAGGCTTCAAGGCGTCGCTGGTTCCAGCGACGTTTGTGCAACATACCAGTGCTTATCGGTGACAGTGCCCGCCAGCGGCACGTCCCAACTTGCCTGCGCCAAGCGGTCTACCTGCTGACATTCATGGGCCAACCCCAGCAAGGTCGGCTTGCGCCAGCTTTTGCGCCTGGCCAGGTAGGCCAGGCTGCGGTCGTAGAATCCGCCACCCATGCCCAGGCGTCCGCCTTCGCTATCGAACCCCACTAACGGCAACAGCACCAGGTCGAGCGCCCAGACTTTGCGCTGCTGGTGGACATTGACCCGCGGCTCAAGAATGCCAAAGCGGTTGGGCGACAACTTATCCCCAGGCCGCACGCGCTGGAACACCATCTTGGTGCGCGGCCAGGCACTCAGTACCGGCAGATAGGTGGCCTTGCCACGGCGCTGCGCCGCGCGCAGCAGCAGGCGCGGATCGATTTCGCCGTCCGTCGGCAGGTATAAGGAAATATGTTTGGCCCGGCGAAACAGCGGGTGCTGCGCCAGTTGCCGGTACAGGCCAAGGGCGGCCTGGCGCTGCTCGCTCGGCGTGAGGGCACGGCGGGCCTTGCGCAACATGCGTCGAAGTTGCGGACGGGACAGCGGCGCAGGTTCGGTCATGGCTTATCGGCTCATAAAACAATGCCAGTCCTGGGACTGGCATTGAGTTTGGGAATTCAGGCTCCCCGACAGAGCCGCTGTCGACTTAGCCCTTGAACCCGAAAGTTCAAGGTGGAAGAAGCAGTAGGCTTTAAGGCTTTCCGTCTAGCGGACATGCACACCAGCCCAACGTGCAACTTCCAGGGTAGTGCGAATCGGCTCAGGGACATCGCCGACTGGCAAACACGCCAGGGAGTGGGGCGAGTATACCTTAAACAGACTCGGCAATCAGCCCTTGGGTGCGTCGGAATCGGTGGAAAGCACCAGATCCACGCGCTCGAGCAGGTCACGCACTTGCTCGCGGGTCGAGCCGCTGGCCTGCACGTCAGGGCGTTCCTGCTTGTGCAGCAGATCGTGGGTGATATTCAGCGCGGCCATCACGGCGATGCGGTCGGCGCCGATCACTTTGCCGCTGCTGCGGATTTCACGCATCTTGCCGTCCAGGTAACGCGCAGCGCTCACCAGATTGCTGCGTTCTTCCTGGGGGCAGATGATCGAATATTCTTTGTCGAGGATCTGCACGGTAACGCTATTGCTTGAACTCATGAGTCTTGCTCCAGGGCCTTCAGGCGCGAAATCATCGATTCGACCTTACGCCGGGCGATTTCGTTTTTTTCAATGAGGTGAGCGCGTTCCTCGCGCCAGGTCTTTTCCTGAGCTAATAGGAGTCCGTTTTGACTCTTTAGTTGCTCGACCCGATCAATTAGCAGTTCGAGTCTGGCCATCAGCGCTTGCAGGTCGGTGTCTTCCATTGGGTTCCACTGGATTTGTCTGATGAATGGCAACTGCAGGATAAACGATCTGACGCCCTCGATAGTCTTGGTGCGTCTGCCGGTGCTAGGATACAGCGCTCCATTCTAGACATTGCGCCGTCTGGCGCCTAGCTCACCATGCCCATTCAGAATTCCCCGTACGACGCTTTTTCCAAACTGCTGAGCACCAGCGGTCACCCATGCTCGCCTGCCGAACTGCACGGCGTGCTGTTGGGCCGCAGCTGCACCGGCGTGGGCTTTGATGCCGACAACTGGCTGGCCGACGTGGCCGAGCTGCTGGAAACCGAACCGACCGAAAACGTGCGTAACGCGCTGATCGGCCTGCAAGAGATGGTCAAGGGCGAGCTGACCGGTGACGACGTCACCGTGGTTCTGCTGCTGCCGACCGACGACGCCCCACTCACCGAGCGTGCTGCTGCCCTGGGCCAGTGGTGCCAGGGTTTCCTCCACGGTTTCGGCGTGAACGCCGGTGGCCTGGAGCTGGGCACCGACGCCAAGGAAGTGCTGCAGGACCTGGCAGCCATCTCCCAGGTGCAAGATGCCCTGGAAGAGTCCGAAGACGGCGAAGGCGACTACATGGAAGTGATGGAATACCTGCGCGTCGCGCCGTTGCTGCTGTTCACCGAGACCAAAAAGTCTGCTGAACCTGCTGCACCCAAGCCTTCGCTGCATTAAGAAAGGAACCCCATCTGCCCATGATTCATATCCCCAAAGCGGAATACACCCGTCGCCGCAAGGCGCTCATGGCGCAGATGGAACCCAACAGCATCGCGATCCTGCCGGCAGCCGCCGTGGCCATCCGCAACCGCGATGTCGAGCACGTGTACCGCCAGGACAGCGACTTCCAGTACCTGAGCGGTTTCCCCGAGCCCGAAGCGGTGATCGTGCTGATGCCCGGTCGCCAGCATGGCGAATACGTGTTGTTCTGCCGTGAGCGCAACGCTGAGCGCGAGCTGTGGGACGGCCTGCGCGCCGGCACTGAAGGCGCGATCCGCGACTTTGGCGCCGACGACGCATTCCCTATCACTGATATCGACGACATCCTGCCCGGCCTGATCGAAGGCCGCGACCGGGTATATTCGGCCATGGGCAGCAATGCCGAATTCGACCGGCATGTGATGGAGTGGATCAACGTGATCCGTTCCAAAGCGCACCTGGGCGCCCAGCCACCGAACGAATTCGTTGCCCTGGATCATCTGCTGCACGACATGCGCCTGTATAAATCGGCGGCAGAGGTAAGGGTGATGCGCGAAGCAGCGCGCATTTCCTGCGCGGCCCATGTGCGGGCGATGCAGGCCAGCCGTGCGGGTTTGCATGAGTTCAGCCTGGAGGCCGAGCTGGATTACGAGTTCCGTAAGGGCGGTGCGAAAATGCCAGCCTACGGTTCCATCGTCGCCGCCGGACGCAACAGCTGCATCCTGCATTACCAGCAGAATGACGCGCTGCTCAAGGATGGCGACCTGGTGCTGATCGACGCCGGTTGTGAGATCGACTGCTACGCCAGCGACATCACCCGCACCTGGCCGGTCAACGGCAAGTTTTCGCCTGAGCAAAAGGCGATCTACGAGATTGTGCTGGCCTCCCAGGAAGCCGCCTTCAAGCAGATCGCACCGAACAAGCATTGGAACCAGGCCCATGAGGCTACCGTGCAGGTCATCACCGCCGGCTTGGTGAAGTTGGGGTTGCTGCAAGGTGACGTTGACGAACTGATCGCCAGCGAAGCCTACCGCGCTTTCTACATGCACCGCGCCGGCCACTGGCTGGGCATGGATGTGCATGATGTGGGCGAGTACAAGGTCGGCGGTGAATGGCGAGTGCTGGAAGTCGGCATGGCCTTGACCGTGGAACCGGGCATCTATATTTCCCCGGACAACCAGAACGTGGCAAAGAAATGGCGTGGCATTGGCGTACGCATCGAGGATGACGTGATAGTGACCAAGCAAGGCTGTGAAATCCTGACCGGCGCGGTGCCCAAGACCGTTGCCGAGATCGAAGCACTGATGGCGGCTGCCCGATGAGCCGGGTCAACCTGGCGATTATTGGTGGTGGCCTGGTGGGTGCCAGCCTGGCCCTGGCGTTGCAGGCTGGGGCCAAGGCACGTGGCTGGAAGATCGTGCTGATCGAACCCTTTGCCCCGGGCGACAGCTACCAGCCCAGTTACGATGCGCGTTCTTCGGCGCTGTCCTTTGGTGCCCGCCAGATTTATCAGCGTCTGGGCCTGTGGCAGGACATTGCCCGCCGCGCCGAACCGATCAAGCAGATCCACGTATCGGACCGCGGGCGTTTCTCTACCGCGCGCTTGTCCGCCATGGAAGAGGGCGTACCGGCTCTGGGCTATGTGGTGGAAAACGCCTGGCTGGGCCAATGCCTATGGCAAGGCCTGGATAAAGACGTCGTCGGCTGGCGCTGCCCCGCGGAAGTCACGCGCATGGAGCCGCTGCCTGATGGCTATCGCCTGACCCTCAACGATGAAACCGTGCTGGAATGCGACCTCGCGGTGTTGGCCGACGGCGGCCGCTCCGGCCTGCGCGAGCAACTGGGCATTGGCGTGAAGACCCGGCCCTACAACCAGAGCGCACTGATCGCCAATATCACCCCGAGCGAAGCCCACAATGGCGAAGCGTTCGAGCGCTTTACCGATGAGGGGCCGATGGCCTTGCTGCCGCTGCCGGACAACCGCTGTGCGCTGGTCTGGACCCGCATCGGCATGGACGCCCAGCGCCTGGCCGACCTTGACGAGCGCAGCTTCCTGAGCGAGTTGCAGGGCGTACTCGGTTATCGCCTGGGCACCCTCAAGCAAGTGGGCGCCCGTCATCTGTACCCGCTGACCCTGGTGGAAGCTGAAGAGCAAGTGCGCTCGCATCTTGCGGTCCTCGGCAATGCCGCCCACAGCCTGCACCCGATTGCCGGGCAGGGGTTCAACCTGTCCCTGCGCGATGCCAATGCCTTGGCCGAAGCCTTGTTGGCCGGCCCGGCAGTGCCAGGTGACCTGGCGACGTTGCAAGGCTATCGGGATCGCCAGCGCCTGGACCAACAACTGACCGTAGGCTTTTCCGATCAGGTCACACGCTTGTTTGGCAGCGGCCAGCCGCTAATGGCGCTGGGCCGTAACCTGGGCTTGCTCGGCCTGGATCTGTTGCCGCCGGCCAAACGCTGGTTCGCCCGCCAGGCCATGGGGCTGGGGGTGCGCTCCGATGTTTGAGCCGGCCCATCACTTTATTGGCGGCCTGTGCCGCACACGAGACAAGGCTTAAAGCATGGACATGCGCGCAGATGTGCTGATTGTCGGGGCCGGAATGGTCGGAAGCGCCCTGGCGCTGGCGTTGCAGGGCAGCGGCTTGCAGGTGCTGCTGCTCGACGGCAGCCCGCTAAGCGTCAAACCGTTCGAGCCGGATGCGGCATTTGAACCGCGGGTGAGCGCGTTGTCCGCTGCCAGCCAGCGCATCCTCGAACGCCTGGGCGTGTGGGACGGCATCGTCGAGCGTCGCGCCAGCCCTTACGGCGAGATGCAGGTGTGGGACGGCAGCGGTACCGGGCAGATTCACTTTTCGGCAGCCAGCGTGCATGCCGAGGTGCTCGGGCATATCGTCGAAAACCGTGTGGTGCAGGATGCCTTGCTGGAGCGCTTGCACGACTGCGACCTCGGCCTGCTGGCCAATGCGCGCCTTGAGCAGATGCGCCGCTCCGGCGATGACTGGCTGCTGACCCTGGCTGACGGGCGCAAATTGCGTGCGCCGCTGGTGGTGGCCGCCGATGGCGCCAACTCCGCAGTACGCCGCCTGACCGGCACCCCGACCCGCGAGTGGGATTACCTGCATAACGCGATCGTCACCAGCGTGCGCAGCAGCCAGCCGCACCAGCGCACGGCCTGGCAACGCTTTACCGATACCGGCCCGCTGGCGTTCCTGCCGCTGGTACGGGATGGGCAGGAAGATTGGTGTTCGATTGTCTGGTCGACCACGCCGGCTGAATCCGAGCGCCTGATGGCCCTGGATGATGAACGCTTCTGCCGGGAGCTGGAGCGCGCCTTCGAAGGGCGCCTGGGCACTGTGATCAGCGCCGACCCGCGAGTTTGCGTGCCGTTACGCCAGCGCCATGCCAAACGCTACGTGGCCGAAGGCCTGGCACTGATCGGTGATGCTGCCCACGTTATTCACCCGTTGGCGGGGCAGGGCGTGAACCTGGGCTTTCTTGATGCGGCGGTATTGGCCGAGGTGTTGTTGGCGGCCACCGAGCGCGGCGAGCGCCTGGCAGATGTTAAGGTGCTGAGTCGTTACGAGCGGCGGCGCATGCCCCACAACCTGGCGCTGATGGCGGCAATGGAAGGCTTTGAGCGCTTGTTCCAGGCGGATCAACTGCCGCTGCGCTGGCTGCGTAATGCCGGCCTGAAAATCGTCGACCAGATGCCCGAAGCCAAGGCAGTGTTTGTGCGCCAGGCGCTAGGTTTGACTGGCGATCTACCAGAACTCGCTAAACCCTGAATTGAAACACAGTCCCCTGTGGGAGGGGGCTTGCCCCCGATGAGGCCCTCAACCCTCGCGCATATTCGGGCTGTGCAACATCTGGTAACGCCTCCACCGAGCGTTACCAAATGTGAGTCCTTATCATTTGCCCTCAATTTGCAAATGAGAGACCGCACCCATGTTGGCACCCAAGCGCCTCCTGACTGCCCTGGCACTCACCCTGATCGGCAGCACCACCGTGCAGGCAGCCGACGAAGTCGTGGTCTACTCCTCGCGCATCGATGAGCTGATCAAGCCGGTATTCGATGCCTACACCAAGAAGACCGGGGTGCAGGTCAAGTTCATCACCGACAAGGAAGCGCCGCTGATGCAGCGCATCAAGGCCGAGGGCGAGAACGCCACCGCCGATCTGCTGCTCACCGTCGACGCCGGCAACCTCTGGCAGGCCGAGCAAATGGGCATCCTGCAACCGTTCACTTCCGCTGTGATCGACAAGAATATCCCGTTGCAATATCGCTCATCGGCCCACGCCTGGACCGGCTTGAGCCTGCGTGCGCGCACTATCGCCTATTCCACCGAGCGGGTGAAACCGGGCGAACTGACCACCTACGAAGCCCTGGCAGACAAGCAATGGGAAGGCCGCCTGTGCCTGCGTACCGCGAAAAAAGTCTACAACCAGTCACTGACCGCCACGTTGATCGAAACCCATGGCGCGGCCAAGACCGAAGAGATCGTCAAGGGCTGGGTCAACAACCTGTCCACCGACGTGTTCTCCGATGACATCGCCGTGCTGGAAGCCATCAATGCCGGACAGTGCGACGTGGGTATCGTCAATACCTACTACTACGGCCGCCTGCACAAGCAGAAGCCGGATCTGGCGGTGAAACTGTTCTGGCCGAACCAGGGCGACCGTGGCGTGCATGTGAACCTGTCGGGCATCGGCCTGACCAGGCACGCGCCGCACCCGCAAGCGGCCAAGGCACTGGTGGAGTGGATGACCACGCCTGAGGCGCAGAAAATCTTTGCCGACGTGAACCAGGAGTTCCCGGCCAACCCGGCGGTACCGCCATCGGCGGAAGTGGCGAGCTGGGGCAAATTCGTGGCCGATACCTTGCCGGTAGAAGTGGCGGGCAAGCGCCAGGCTGAAGCCATTCGCCTGATGGATCGCGCTGGCTGGAACTGAATGTGTAAATTGCCACAGATCTAAATGTGGGAGGGGGCTTGCCCCCGATAGCGGGGTATCAGTCTAATCATCATTGACTGGCACTCCGCTATCGGGAGCAAGCCCCCTCCCACATTGTTTTGTGTTTGTCTTCGAATAGTCTGTTCTATAGAGAGCTTTTCCTTGGCCCACCCCGCCCAACGCCGCTGGTACCTGCCGGTCTTCACCGTCGCCGCCCTGGTGCTGCTGCCGCTGAGCGTGCTGCTGCTGTCCTGGCAAAGCATCGACCACCAGATCTGGTCCCACCTCTGGGACACCCAGATGCCGCGCTTGCTGGGCAACACCCTGACCCTGGTACTCGGCGTCGGTATTGGTGTGACGCTGCTGGGCGTGAGCCTGGCTTGGCTGACCAGCCTCTGCGAATTCCCCGGGCGACGTTGGCTCGATTGGGCGCTGATGCTGCCCTTTGCGATCCCGGCTTATGTGCTGGCCTTCGTGTTCGTCGGTCTGCTGGATTTTGCAGGGCCCGTGCAAACCCTGCTGCGCGAATGGTTCGGCAATGGGCTGCGCTTGCCGCGAGTGCGCTCCACCAGCGGCGTGATCATCGTGTTGGTGCTGGTGTTCTATCCCTACGTTTACCTGCTGGCGCGCACGGCGTTCCTGGCCCAGGGCAAAGGCTTGATGGAAGCGGCGCGGGTATTGGGGCAATCGCCATGGCAAGCATTCTGGCGCGTGGCGTTGCCGATGGCGCGACCAGCGATTGGTGCCGGTGTGGCCCTGGCGTTGATGGAGACCCTGGCAGATTTCGGCGCCGTCTCGGTGTTCAATTTCGATACCTTCACCACGGCTATCTACAAAACCTGGTATGGCTTTTTCAGCCTTTCCAGCGCCGCGCAACTGGCCAGCCTGTTGCTGCTGGTTGTGATGTTGGTGCTGTATGGCGAGCGGCGCGCGCGCGGGGCCAGCCGGCCGAGCAATGAGCGGCCACGCGGCAAGGCGTTGTACCACCTGCACGGGTTCAAGGCCGTGGCGGCCAGCGCCTGGTGCGGCCTGGTATTTGCCTGTGCGTTTGTGATCCCGATGCTGCAACTGGTGGCCTGGTTCTGGCAGCGCGGGCGCTTCGACCTGGATGAGCGCTATACGGGCCTGATCGTCCACACCCTCTACCTGGGTGGTATTGCCGCGCTGATTACGGTCAGCGTGGCGATGATCCTGGCCTTTGCCAACCGCCTGGCGCCGACCCGGGCGATTCGCTCCGGTATCAGCCTGGCCAATGTCGGTTATGCCTTGCCGGGCTCGGTGCTGGCGGTGTCGATCATGCTGGCGTTCAGCTACCTGGACCGCGAACTGGTGGTGCCACTGTCCGGCTGGCTGGGCGGCGCGGGCAGGCCCTTGCTGTTGGGCAGCCTGTCGGCATTGGTGCTGGCTTACCTGGTACGGTTCCTGGCAGTGGCCTACGGGCCTTTGGAAAACAGCCTGGCGCGCATTCGTCCGTCATTGCCCGAAGCTGCACGCAGCCTTGGGGTGAGCGGTCCACGACTGTTTTGCAAAGTGTATCTGCCGTTGTTGTTGCCCGGCACCCTGAGCGCGGCGCTGCTGGTGTTCGTGGATGTACTCAAGGAAATGCCCGCGACATTGCTGATGCGCCCGTTTGGCTGGGACACGCTGGCGGTACGGATCTTCGAGATGACCAGTGAAGGTGAATGGGCGCGGGCTTCTTTGCCGGCGTTGACCCTGGTGCTGGTCGGGTTGTTGCCGGTCATCGGGCTGATCCGTCGCTCTGCTCGGCAAATCGGTTAGGTGCCAGTCCTACGGCATGAGGCTACAATGCGCGGCATTCGGTGCGCTCCGTCTTTCGGATCGACCTGCTGTATGTGGCTGCGGGCCTTGTAAATCAAGGTGTTCGGCACAAGTGGCAGCTCTGCGCACCTTCGCCAAGCCCGGAAGGAGAAACCCATGGGACAGCGTACGCCTTTGTATGACCTGCATCTCGCCCTCGGCGCGAAAATGGTCGATTTTGGCGGTTGGGATATGCCTTTGCATTACGGCTCGCAGGTTGAAGAACACCATCAGGTGCGGCGCGACTGTGGGGTGTTCGATGTATCTCATATGACCGTAATCGATGTCACCGGCCCTCAGGCCAAGGAATGGCTTCAGCACCTGCTGGCCAATGACGTCGATCGATTGCACGGCTGCGGCCGTGCGCTGTACAGCGCCATGCTCAACGAGCAAGGCGGAGTGGTGGACGATATGATCGTCTACCGAACCGAAACCGGGTACCGGCTGGTGGTCAATGCCGCCACCCGCGATCAGGATATGGCCTGGATGCAGGCGCAACTGGGCGCTTACCAGGTGCAGCTGCATGAGCGGTCCGAATTAGCCATGCTTGCCATCCAAGGGCCCCACGCCCGGCATAAGATCGCCGAACTGGTGACTCAGTCCCGTGGCATCCTGATCCACCAGCTCAAGCCGTTCGAAGGCCATGCCGACGGCGACTGGTTTATCGCCCGTACCGGCTACACCGGCGAAGACGGCCTGGAAATTGTCCTGCCCGCCGACCAGGCACCGGGTTTTTTCAACGATCTGGTGGGGGCGGGCATTTCACCTATCGGCCTCGGCGCCCGCGATACCTTGCGCCTGGAGGCCGGCATGAACCTGTACGGCCAGGATATCCATCAGCAGGTATCGCCCCTCGCGGCCAATATGGCCTGGAGCATTGCCTGGGAACCTGCCGGGCGCAATTTTATCGGTCGTGCTGCGCTGGAAGCGGAAAAGGCGGCCGGTGTGCAGTTCAAATTGGTCGGGCTGGTGCTGGAAGAGCGTGGAGTTTTACGCGCTCACCAAGTGGTTCGTATCGCCAATGTTGGCGAAGGAGAGATCACCAGTGGTAGTTTCTCGCCTACGCTAAGCAAATCCATTGCCCTGGCGCGCGTACCGGCGGCGACTGCCGACCGGGCCGAAGTGGAAATCCGCGGCAAGTGGTACCCGGTTCGAGTGGTCAAGCCGACCTTCGTACGCCATGGCAAAACCTTGATCTAACTATTTTCCGGCAGGCCAATGGCCGCTGACATTTCTTCTTGAGGACACAGACTATGAGCAATATCCCTGCCGACCTGCGTTTTGCCGAAAGTCACGAATGGGCCCGTCTGGAAGCTGATGGCACCGTGACTGTCGGCATCTCCGACCATGCACAGGAAGCTTTGGGTGATGTGGTGTTTGTTGAACTGACTGAAGTGGGCAAGGTGTTTGCCGCTCAAGATCAGGCGGGTGTGGTGGAGTCGGTCAAAGCAGCTTCGGATATCTACTCGCCGATTGCCGGCGAAGTGATTGCTGTCAACGAAGAGCTGAGTGGCAGCCCTGAGCTGCTGAACTCTGACCCTTATGGCGCCTGGATCTTCAAGCTCAAGCCAAGCGACAAGGCTGAACTGGACAAACTGCTGGATGCCGCCGGCTACAAAGCCGCCATCGGCGACTAAACGCAATAGCTGCAACAGCACACATCAATGTGGGAGCTGGCTTGCCTGCGATTGGATCACCCGTGTATCACCGATACACCGAGGTGCCTGCATCGCAGGCAAGCCAGCTCCCACAGTTGATTGGGGTGTGCCTGCTGGTTGTGTTCAGTCTTTCTTCAGTACCGCTTTAACCGCCGCTACAGCCCGCTCCACATCCGCCTCTGTCATTGCCGTGAACATCGGCAACGACACGATCAAACGCCCAACACGCTCCGCCACCGGGAACATGCCTTCCTTGAAACCCTGTGCCCGATACAGGCTCAGCAAGTGGATCGGCGGGTAGTGATAGCCAATGCCAACGCCGTGGGCCTGCATCTGCTCCATGAACGTTGCGCGAGCAGGCAAGCCGTCCTGGCGCTCCGGCAACACCAGTTGGAACAGGTGCCAGTTGCTGTTCTCGAAATCCGCCGGCGGCAGTTGCGCGCCATATTTCTCTTCGAAGTCACTGCCAAAGCACTGGAAGTAGTGGCGTGCCAGGTGCTGGCGGTGGGCCGTGATCTTCTCGATATGCGCAAACTGCCCCAGGCCAATGGCGGCGGCGATGTCGGTCATATTGAACTTGCCGCCCAGGACATCCACATCCAGGCCATCGAAACCGGTGCGGGTCACGCCCTGCAGGCGATACTTCTCTGCCAGGCGAGCCTCCTCGGCGTTGTTCAACACCAGGCAGCCACCCTCGGATGAGGTGATGTTCTTGTTCGCCTGAAAGCTGAACGACACGAAGTCACCGGTTGCACCGATGCGTTCCCCGTCCCAGCTGGAGCCCAAGGCTTGCGCGGCGTCTTCGACGATACGCAGGTTGTACTTGTTGGCCAGCGCGTAAAGCATCGGCATGTCCAGGGGCAAGCCCGCCAGGTAGACCGGGATGATCGCTTTGGTACGTGGTGTGATTGCCGCCTCAACCTGGGCCAGGTCAATGTTGCGGGTAATCGGGTCGATATCGGCGAACACTGGAGTAGCGCCGACTTCGAGGATGACGTTGGCGGTGGCCACCCAGGAAATCGGTGTCGTGATGACTTCATCCCCAGGCCCGATACCGGCGATGCGCAAGGCGATCTCCATGGTGCAGGTGCCCGAGTTGAAGGTGCGCACCGGCCTCCCGCCAAAGTATTCCGACAACTGCGCCTCGAACGCCTGCACTTTTGGCCCGCTGGTGATCCAGCCGGAACGCAGGACATCGCCGACTGCCGAAATGGTGGCTTCATCAATGGTCGGTTTGGAAAACGGCAGGAAAGGCTGTTGGCTCATGACGAAGAAGGCATCCGTTCAAGATAGGCGATGAATGTTAAACGTGTCAGTAACGCATGGTTGCACGGCAAGACTGAATATAGCCTGTCGCTTATGAACGATTCGTCATAGGGCAGGCAAAAAAATGCCGCTTGAAAAAGCGGCATTTTTTATCGGTGCGGCTGTTACTCGGTTACAGCATTCTTCGCCAGGATGGCGTTAGCCAGTTCCATGTCCGTGGCCTGAAGGCCAGGGTTGTCGGCGCGGACCTTCTGCATGGCCGCTTCCAGGTACGGGCCGCGGATGCCGCCGTCGCTGGCGACGAAGCTGCCCGCGTCGTCCTGGGCGGCGACTACCAGCTTGTGGTCCTTGAATGTCAGGTAAGTCGAGCCAGTGGTGGCGCCCGACGAGATGACATTACGCCAAAAGCTATCGGCCATGGCTGAGCCGACAGGTAGGGAAAGCACAGCGAGGGTTGCGACAGCATATTTAAGACGCATGATGGGTGACTCCGGTGGGTTATCTGTACGTTTTGATTGTAGTTAAGTCGATCCAGTTCCATCACTGACTAAACAGTTTCAACCTCTAAAATCACCCCATCCTGGCCAACCACGCGTACTTGAGCGCCTGCTGGGGCATCGGCACCGGTGACCATCCACACGCCATCGCCGACTTTAATCTTGCCCCGGCCATCCACAATCGCCTGATGCACCATGAAGGTGCGCCCGATCAATTCGGAGCCGCGCTCGTTCAACCCCGGTTGATCGCTGACCTTGGCGCTGCTGCGTTGGCGCTTCCACCAATACACGGCCGTCAGGATCGACAGCATGGCGAACAGCAGCAGTTGCCACTCCAGCCCGAGTGGCGGGACCAGGAACTTGATCACCCCCACTGCGGCCGCGGCGATACCCATCCACAGCAGGTAACCGCCGGCGCCGAACACCTCAAGAATCAACAGCACGGTGCCCAGCGCCAACCAGTCCCAGAACGACAAATGCAGCAAAAAGTCCCACATGGTGTTGGCCTCAGCCTTTCTGGTTGCCAAAAGTTGCCTTGACGATTTCGCCTATACCGCCCACGGCGCCAATCACCTGGCTGGCTTCCAGCGGCATCAGGATGACCTTGCTGTTGTTGGCCGACGCCAGCTTGCCCAAGGCATCGATGTATTTTTGCGCGACGAAGTAGTTGACCGCCTGCACATTGCCCGACGCGATGGCTTCGGACACCACTTGTGTCGCTCGAGCTTCGGCTTCGGCCTGACGCTCACGTGCTTCGGACTCCAGGAACGCGGCCTGGCGGCTACCTTCGGCTTCAAGGATCTGCGCCTGCTTCTTGCCTTCGGCCGTCAGGATCGCCGACGCACGCAGGCCCTCGGCTTCGAGGATCTGTGCACGCTTGATTCGCTCGGCTTTCATCTGGCCGGACATGGCGGCCATCAGGTCGGCAGGTGGGCTGATGTCCTTGATCTCGATACGGGTGATCTTGATGCCCCACGGCGCAGTGGCTTCGTCCACGGTGCGCAGCAGCTTCTCGTTGATGCCATCACGCTGGCTGAGCATGGCATCAAGCTCCATGGAGCCCAGGACGGTACGGATATTGGTTTGCAGCAGGTTGCGGATTGCGTGTTCGAGGTTGTTGACCTCGTAGGCCGCCTGGGCGGTGTTGACCACCTGGAAGAAGCACACGGCATCGATCTGCACGGTGGCGTTGTCGGCAGTGATGACTTCCTGGGGCGGAATATCCAGCACGCTTTCCATCACGTTGATCTTGCGACCGATGCGGTCCATGACCGGGATGATGATGTTCAGGCCGGGCTTGAGGGTGTTGGTGTAGCGTCCGAAACGTTCGACGGTCCATTGGTAGCCCTGGGGCACCACTTTGAAACCCATGAACAGGATGGCGATGGCCAAGCCCACAAAAAGAAGCAGTACGGTTCCGATCTGCATAGCGATTCCTTATCTGAAGATGTCAGTGAACGACGTTGGGCCGATTGTAGCGGTCTGGTCACCGATAAGGACGGTTTCACGGCCCGACAAACAAAGGATTTGTTTCTGAATCCCCAGGCGTGACCCGTAATATTTCCGTCATCGTGGTCACGCCGGCGTTCACTTTATCGATGCCGGCCATGCGCAAGCTGTTCATGCCCTGCGCGAGCGCCTCACGGCGTAGCGCCTGTATGTCCGTACCGGGAGTCACCAGCGCCTTGAGCGCTGGGTCTAACGGCATGATTTCATACAGCCCGGCTCGGCCTCGATAACCGCTGTCACGGCATTCCACACAACCGACGGCCTCGTAGCAGCCTATGTTCTCCACACCCGTCACACGCTTGCAGTGGGTGCACAAAACCCTCACCAGACGCTGCGCCATGACGCCTATGAGTGTGGCCTTGATCAAATAATGAGCAATGCCAAGCTCCTGCAGTCGGCTGATGGCGCTGGGCGCATCGTTGGTATGCAGGGTCGAGAACACCAGGTGCCCGGTCAGTGCGGCCTGTATGGCCATCTCGGCGGTTTCCCGGTCACGGATTTCACCGATCATGATGATGTCCGGGTCCTGGCGCAGCAGGGCGCGGACGCCGCTGGCAAAGCTGAGGTCGATGTTGTGTTGGACCTGCATCTGATTGAACGCCGGCTCGACCATTTCAATCGGGTCTTCTACCGTGCACAGGTTGACCTCTCGGGTCGCCAGTTGCTTGAGGGTGGTGTAGAGGGTGCTGGTCTTGCCCGAGCCGGTCGGGCCTGTGACCAGGATGATGCCATTGGCTTGCCGAGTCATGGCGTGCCAGCGCTGCTGATCGGCGCTCGACAAGCCCAGCTGGTCGAAGTCCTTGAGCAGCACCTGAGGGTCAAAAATCCGCATCACCAGCTTTTCGCCAAACGCGGTCGGCAGGGTCGAAAGGCGCAATTCCACTTCCGCGCCTGCCGGGTTCCTGGTCTTGACGCGACCATCCTGGGGTTTGCGTTTCTCGGCCACATTCATTCGCCCAAGACTTTTCAAGCGGCTGACCACTGCGGTGGTGACCTGAGGCGGAAATTGATAGACGTCATGCAACAGCCCGTCGATGCGAAAACGCACCCGGCCCTGATCGCGACAGGGTTCGATATGAATATCGCTGGCCCGTTGGGCAAAGGCGTATTGCAACAGCCAGTCGACGATATTGACGATATGCGCGTCATTGGCATCGGGCTCCTTGTCGCTGGCGCCGAGGCTGAGCAGTTCGACGTTGCCGGGTATCGCCATTTTCTGATCGGCGCCGCTGACTGACTTGGCCAAGCGGTAAAACTCGTGGAGGCAGCGCTGGATATCGCGGGGGTTGGCCACCACGCGCTTGATGGTGCGTTTGAGCACTTGAGCGAGCCCGGCTTCCCAGGCGCTGATGTACGGCTGGGCGCTGGCGATCGTGACGCTTTGGGCATCCACGGCGACCGCAAGAATGCCGTGGCGCTGGGCGAAGGCATGGGACATCAACGGCACCACGCTCGCCACGTCGATCTTCAACGGGTCGATGCGCAGGTAAGGCTGACCTGCATGTTGTGCCAGCCATTGGGTCAGGGTCTCAAGACAAGGGCCTTGGGCTGCGATGCATTCCAGGGGATGTTGAGTGCAAGATGCTGCCTGAATGCTATGGGCCGCCTGTGCGGTAATCAGCCCTTGCTCGATCAATGCCGGCAATAATTGTTGCAGTTCCAAGGGTTGGTCGAGGGAGGCAGCGGTCATGCAGGTTTCCTGGGCGGTTTGGGGTGTAATCCCAGACTAGTCAGCCGCTGGAAATCCTCGTTCCCAGGTGTATTGCAGGTTTTTACCGCGCCGTCGCCGCCAGTGCCTGAGGCCGCTCGGCATCAGCCGGCCACAACTCCAGGTCGCAGACACTGATCAGGTTTCGAATCTTTTCACCGATGACTTGGGCACGGTGCCAGCTAAGGCCGTCGATCACGATATCGATATTCAGCAGGTCGGCGTCCCGGCTCATATTGACGTGGGCTGGCGTCAGGAACTGCAGCGCAAAGTAGTTCAGCACCCGGCACAGCACGTCGGGCTCAGCCTCGGCGACGATCCGATAGTGCGCCTGACAGTGGGCGCTGTTGACGGCCCACGCATCGACGCGGGTGACAGGGTGGGCGGTTTCGACGGCGTGCATACTGACTCTCCAAAATCGACTGGAGGAATTTTCACATTCGCCTAGGGAGATTTCTTATCTAAGATGAGCCTTATTGGCGCATTATCGAATCAATCAATTCAAAAAATACACTTTCATAGGTATTTCTATGCACAGCGAGTTGGACGTCTACGATCGCCGCATTCTGGCCCTGCTGCAAGAGGACGCCTCGCTCTCCAGCGCACAGATCGCCGAGCAGGTCGGCCTGTCGCAGTCTCCGTGCTGGCGACGCATTCAGCGGCTCAAGGAAGAGGGCGTGATCCGGGGCCAGGTCACCCTCTTGGACCGCAAGAAAATCGGGCTCAACACGCAGATTTTCGCCGAGATCAAACTCAACGCTCACGGCCGCTCCAACTTCACTGAGTTCACCGAAGCGATTCGCGGATTTGCGGAGGTGTTGGAGTGTTATGTGCTGATGGGGTCGGTGGATTTTCTGCTGCGCATCGTCACTTCGGACATCGAGGCGTATGAGCGGTTTTTCTTCGAGAAGTTATCGATGGTGCCGGGGATCCAGGAGGTCAACTCCATCGTGGCGTTGTCGGAGATCAAGTCCACTACCAGCCTGCCAGTATTGCGCTGACAGGGCGGGCCTCATCGGGAGCAAGCCCCCTCCCACACGATGTGGGAGGGGGCTTGCTCCCGATGGCGATTTTACAGGCGCAGGAGGGTCTTCCAGGCCCGGTTCTGATACACCGCAATCGCCTGGTGCATACGCGCATCCAGCGATTCATCGGTGATCGGCTGGTTAGCCAGTTGCGCAAGCTTGTTCAGCTCGCCATACAAACGGTCCAGTTCCGCAATGTCTACTACATGGCGCGCATGGTGCAGCCAGGCCTGGATGCGTTCGATGCGCGGCAGTTGCTCGGCCAGGTCTTCGGGCTGTTGCTGGTAGCGCGGCAGTTGCAGGGCGACGGCGTCGTCGGCCAGCAGGCGTGGCAGCCAGTTGGTGATTTGCGCAGCGCCCTGGCGGTTGCCGCGCACGTTACGCTCAGCGGTCCAGGTGCGAGCCAGCAGCCAGCGCGAGGTATTCAGTGAGAACAGGCCCCAGCGTACATCTTGCAATTCTTCGATGAACTGCTCCGGCGCGGCTTTGCGAATGTCTTCATCGTCGTCACCGGCCTGGACCAGCGGGCGCCAGTCTTCCAGCAGTGCATCCAGGGCGCTGCGCAGTTCGCTGGTGGATTGGCGCGGCGCGGCCTGGCCGAGGCTGCCGATCAGCGCGCGCAACTCACCCAGGTTCTCGACCCAGTCCTGCAGCAAGCGCCAGTGGCCGTTGAAACGGTATTGCTCGGCCAGGCGCTGGCTGCTGCCCAACAGGTGCCACATGATTGCGGCGAAAGCATCATCCAAAGGCATTTCGGCGTGGATCTGCGGTGCCGGCAGGCTCAATGAGTAGCTGCTCGCGTCATACAGGCGGTAGCCGCGCTCGGCTTTGCTGATGTCACAGGGCATCAGCGCCAGGGTCGTAGCCAGTTCGGCGGCCAGCTCCAGCAGGGCGGCGGGTTCGCCTTCGCGCAATTCCAGTTCCAGCTCGCAGATTTCTTCCTTCTGCTTGCCAACCACCACATGGCCCAGGTCCAGGGCGGCTTCGATCACCACCTTGGCCTTGCCACGGCCCCAGGCGATTTCGGCGCGTTCACGCACGAAGTCGGTGGTGAAGATCGGCTTGAGGGTCTTTTTGTCCAACTCGGCCAGTTGCTCGGGCCAGCACTCGCCGTCGAGTTTCTTCACATCGAGCTTGGCTTTGGGCAGGTCCCAGTTGTACTCGTTGCGTTCCGACAAGCCAGCGACGCTTTGGCCACGGGTCTTGAGGGTCTGAATGATGTCGTCACCGTCCTTGCGCAGGCGCAGGGCGACCTTGGCCTGCGCCAGGTCGCGCTCGGGGGTGTCGAAGTACTGATTCATCAACTCACGGCGTTCCCAGCCACTTTTGTTGCGTTTTTTCAGTAGCGGGTGCTCACGTAGCGCGGCGAGTGTTTCGCGGCTGACGCGGAGCTTGATTTCGGTTTCTTTCTGCATGGCCGGAAAATCCAGGATCGGGAGCGCAGCCGGGGAAAAGTGTGGCTGCCAAGGTCGTGCAGTGTACAGGACTGAGCCCGGCAACGTGCCGCAACGGTTTATTGTGTTGGGCAGATGCCTCTATAGTGAGGTTCATCCGGGAAGTTGGGAGACCGCGCATGCCGTTACCGTCCATGAAAGAGCAGTTCGCCGCCTTGATCGCCGCGCCGTCGGTGAGTTGCACCCAAGCGTCTCTCGACCAGACCAACCGCCCGGTGATCGATCTGCTCGCCGCGTGGCTGGGCGACCTGGGTTTCGCTATCGACATCCAGCAAGTCAGCCCTGGCAAGTTCAACCTGCTCGCCAGTTTCGGCAGCGGCCCCGGTGGCTTGGTGTTGGCGGGCCATAGCGATACGGTTCCTTATGATGCGGCACTGTGGAAGACCGATCCGCTCAAGCTGACGGAAGTCGATGGTCGTTGGGTGGGGCTGGGCAGTTGCGACATGAAAGGATTTTTTGCCCTGGCCATTGAAGCGGTGTTGCCGTTGCTCGACCAGCCGTTCAAGCAGCCGCTGCTGATCCTCGCCACCTGTGACGAGGAAAGCTCCATGTCCGGCGCGCGTGCGCTGGCCGAGGCGGGGAGGCCGCTGGGACGGGCGGCGGTGATCGGTGAGCCAACTGGGCTCAAGCCGATCCGCCTGCACAAAGGCGTGATGATGGAACGTATCGACATCCTTGGCCGCAGCGGCCACTCGTCGGACCCAAGCCTGGGCCACAGCGCCCTCGAAGCCATGCACGATGCCATCGGCGAACTGCGCGGCCTGCGCCTGGCCTGGCAGCGCGAATACCGCAACGCGCAATTCAGCGTGCCGCAGCCGACCATGAATTTCGGCTGTATCCACGGCGGCGACAACCCTAATCGCATCTGCGGCCAGTGCTCCCTGGAGTTCGACCTGCGACCCTTGCCGGGCATGGACCCTGAAGTGCTGCGTGCGGCGATCCGGCAGAAGCTCGAACCCTTGGCCGAGCGTCATAAGGTCAAGATCGACTACGCGCCGCTATTCCCCGAAGTGCCGCCTTTCGAGCAGCCCGAAGACACCGAGTTGGTGCGGGTGGCGGAACGTTTGACCGGTCATCGTGCCGAAGCAGTAGCGTTCGGCACCGAAGCGCCTTATCTTCAGCGCCTTGGTTGTGAAACCCTGGTGCTTGGCCCCGGCGACATCGCCTGCGCCCACCAGCCGGGCGAGTACCTCGAAATGTCACGCTTGACGCCTACAGTGCGTCTATTGCGGGAACTGATCGAACATTACTGCCTGAAACCTGCATAAATTAACCCTTGCCCATTCGTACATAAGGAGAGCGAGCGTGTCGCCAAGCCTGTTCCGACGATAACCATCAGCCCGCTGTGCGTTTTTGCGACTCATCCTTTTTCGGCTGCTTTTTATTACAGGCCCAGGTGTTATGCCCGAATACGTTAATTGGCTTCGTCACGCTTCGCCCTATATCAACGCCCACCGCGACTGCACCTTTGTGGTCATGCTGCCTGGCGACGGTGTGGAACATCCCAACTTCGGCAATATCGTCCACGACCTGGTGCTGCTCCACAGCCTGGGTGTGCGGCTGGTGCTGGTGCACGGTTCGCGTCCGCAGATTGAAACCCGCCTTGAAGCACGCGGCCTGACCCCGGCTTACCACGAAGGCTTGCGCATCACCGATGCGGCGACGCTGGAGTGCGTGATCGACGCTGTCGGCCATCTGCGTATCGCCATCGAAGCGCGCCTGTCCATGGACATGGCCTCGTCGCCCATGCAGGGCTCGCGCCTGCGCGTGGCCAGCGGCAACCTGGTGACGGCGCGCCCGATTGGCGTGCTTGAGGGCGTTGACTATCACCACACCGGCGAAGTCCGCCGGGTCGACCGCAAAGGCATCAACCGCCTGCTGGACGAGCGCTCTATCGTGCTGTTGTCGCCGTTGGGCTACTCGCCTACCGGTGAAATCTTCAACCTGGCCTGCGAAGATGTCGCCACCCGTGCCGCCATCGACCTGGGTGCCGACAAATTGCTGCTGTTCGGTGCCGATCCCGGCCTGATCGATGAGAACGGCCGTCTGGTACGTGAATTGCGCCCGCAGCAAGTGCCTGCGCACCTGCAACGCCTGGGCAGCAACTATCAGGCCGAGCTGCTCGATGCCGCTGCCGAAGCCTGTCGGGGTGGAGTAGGGCGCAGCCATATCGTCAGCTACGCCGAAGACGGCGCCTTGCTCACCGAGCTGTTTACCCGCGACGGCGGCGGTACGCTGGTGGCCCAGGAGCAATTCGAACTGGTGCGCGAAGCGGCGATTGAAGACGTCGGCGGTTTGCTGGACCTGATCAGCCCGCTGGAAGAGCAGGGCATTCTGGTGCGTCGTTCGCGGGAAGTGCTGGAGCGGGAAATCGAACAGTTCAGCGTGGTCGAGCGCGAAGGAATGATCATCGCGTGCGCAGCGCTGTATCAGATTGCGGATTCGGATGCGGGCGAGCTGGCGTGCCTGGCGGTGAACCCGGAGTACCGCCACGGCGCACGCGGCGATGTGTTGCTCGAACGCATCCAGACCCGTGCACGTGCGCAGGGGTTGAAGACCTTGTTCGTGCTCACCACGCGCACGGCCCACTGGTTCCGTGAGCGCGGTTTTGTGCCGAGCAGCGTGGACCGCCTGCCGTCGGCGCGTGCGTCGCTGTACAACTATCAGCGCAACTCCAAGATCTTTGAAAAGGCCCTGTAAAAGAGTACGGCTCTGTGTGGGAGCTGGCTTGCCTGCGATAGCAGCGCCTCGGTTTATCTGAACGACCGAGATGCTGGCATCGCAGGCAAGCCAGCTCCCACCGAAGACTGTATTTATTGTGTGATGAATTTGTCGGTCACATAGGCCGAATAGTCCGGCAACACCGTCTCCACCTTGCCTTGCTCCTTCAAGAACTTCGCCGTCTCCCCAATCGCCTTCGCCGTGCCGCCCTTGAGCAGCGCTTCGGTCTGTTGTGCCTGCGCATCGGGAAACGTCGTGCCCGCCAGCAACTCTGGAATATCGTCGGCATTGGAGCCTGTCAATTTGGCGATCTTCTGCACCGGTTCCGAATCCACCGTCCAACTGTCTTTATGCGCGGCATAGTCGGCGAATGAATCGAGGGTGACCTTGGCAAACCTGGCCACTACCTCAGGATGTTTTTCGGCGAAATCCTTGCGTGCTACCCACACTTCAAACGTCGGTGCGCCCCATTGGTCCACCTGCGCCGCATCGGTCAGGGTTTTGCCGGTCTTGCGGATTTCGCCCAGGGCCGGTGACCACACGAATGCGCCGTCGATATCGCCGCGCTTCCAGGCGGCGGCGATTTCGGCCGGTTGCAGGTTCACCACTTTGACTTGTTTAGTGTCCAGCCCCCAATGCTTCAGGGCGCCGAGCAGGCTGTAATGGGAGGTTGAGACGAAGGGTGTGGCGATGGTTTTGCCGATCAGGTCTTCGGGTTTGTCGATGCCACTGCCATTACGCACTACCAGGGCTTCAGAAGCGTTGATCTGTGCCGATACGATAAACGCGACGATGGGTAGATTGCGCGAAGCGGCTGCGGCGAGGGGGCTGGAACCGAGGTTGCCGATTTGTACATCACCCGAGGCAATGGCCGTGACCACCTCCGGGCCACTGTTGAACCGGCGCCAGGCGATTTTCTCACCAATGGTTTTTTCGTAGAGGCCGTCAGCCTGGGGGACTTTGCTGGGATCGATGCCGGTCTGGTAGCCGACCGTCAAATCGGCCGCGCTGACACCAAAAGAAAGTAATACCGATACAAAAACTGTAACAAATTGACGGGAGGATGTGCGTTTGGCCATGATGGCGTCGCCTTTTTGATCGTGAGTGACGTATGCAACCGTACGGTCACACTAATCGATCTAAAAAAGCACTGGTAAATACCCTTTAGGAATTAGCTTATGGAGCGGTTCGTGTCACTCGACCCACCCGCTTCACGCATCCGCTTATTCCCGAATCGTATGAAAAAGAATGAAACAATTCTTTTTGGGTGTATGAAAAACTCATTACCCTGCAGGGACCAAATCAACTGCGATTAGACGAAGGTAGTAGACACACAAGGTTACGATTGACTTGCTAGTCACTATCTGGCGCTAATCGCGCATCTGTGGATCCAGGGCGTCAGACCCGGGGCCAAAGAAATACAAAAATTAGAAACGAGAGGAGCGGTACATGAAGAAGTCCACCTTGGCTGTGGCTGTAGCTTTGGGCGCAATCGCCCAGCAAGCAGGCGCCGCCGGTTTCATCGAAGACAGCAAGGCCACACTGGGCCTGCGTAACTTCTACATCAACACCGACAACCGTGAAGGTGCTGGTGCGAACAAGAACGAAGAGTGGGGCCAAGGCTTCGATCTGCGTTTCATCTCCGGTTACACCCAAGGCACCGTCGGCTTCGGTCTTGACGCTATCGGCCTGCTGGGTGTTCGCCTGGATTCCGGCGGCGGCACCAACGGCGCGACCGCCAGCTCGTATGGCGGCACCATCTTCCCGAGCAAGTCCAATGGCGAAGCCGTTGATAACTACTCCAGCCTGGGCCTGACCGCCAAAGCGAAGATCTCCCAGACCGAACTGAAGCTGGGTACCTTGCAACCCAAGCTGCCGGTCATCGTCACCAACGATGGTCGTATGCTGCCGCAGACCTTCCAGGGTGGCCAGATCACCTCCAGCGACATCAAGGACCTGACCCTGGTTGCCGGCCAGATCGAAAAAGCCAAGGGCCGTAACTCCAGCAACAACGAAAGCCTGTCCATCTCCGGCGCCAACAGCCGTGGCGTGAACTGGCGTTCGAGCAACAAGTTCTACTACGCCGGTGGTGACTACAAGATCACCAAGGACCTGACCGCCCAGTACTACTACGGCAACCTGGAAGATTTCTACAAGCAACACTTCCTGGGCCTGACCCACAACTGGGCTATCGGCCCTGGCGTGCTGAAGTCTGATCTGCGTTACTTCAACAGCTCCGACGACGGTAACAACGGCAACCAGTCTGCCTACTTCTCCACAGGCAACTACGGTGGCGTCAACTCCGGTCGTGGCAAAGTCGACAACAACCTGTACAGCGGCCTGTTCCTGTACTCGGTTGCCGGCCACACCTTCGGTGGCGGTTACCAGGTCAGCAACGGCAGCAGCGACTTCCCTTGGTTGAACCAGGGTGACGGCTCGTCGGCTTACATCACCACCGACATGCAGATCCAGAAGTTCGCCCGTGCCGGCGAGCGCACTTGGCAAGCTCGCTACTCCTACGACTTCGCCAAGGTGGGCGTACCTGGCCTGACCGCTGGTGTGGTTTACCTGAAGGGTGATCATATCGACACCGTTGCCAGCAACCGTGCCGAGTTCACCGGCCAGTCCGAGTGGGAACGTGACATCACTGTTGCCTACGTCGTACCGGAAGGTCCGCTGAAAAACGTCGGCGTGGCGTGGAAAAACGCTATGTGGCGCAGCGACATCGCCAACGCACGTAACCAGGACGAAAACCGCCTGATCGTCAGCTACTCGATCCCGCTGTTGTAAGACTGTAAAGCCTTGCCCGGCGCAATGCCGGGCAAGGTGTACTGCTTTCAAGTCGGGCTCAACCCCCGCAAGCCCTTCCTGAAACCCTCTTTACTACAGCGACTCAAGGCCTTCTCGAACCTTGAAAACAATGTTGATCTTCGCCTGTGCCCAAGTCCAATGAACACATTTTTAATATTCCTTTATCGTCTAGATAAATCGATATTTATTCTTTTTAAATAAATCCAAATCCATGCACAGTGGGCTCCATAAGCACTCATCAGGAGCCACACCATGAGCCTAAGACTGGGCGACATCGCCCCCGACTTCGAACAGGATTCCAGCGCCGGCAAGATTCGCTTCCACGAATGGCTGGGCGACAGCTGGGGTGTGTTGTTTTCCCACCCGGCAGACTTCACCCCGGTGTGCACCACCGAGCTGGGCTTCACCGCCAAGCTCAAGGACGAATTCGCAAAACGTGGCGTCAAGGCCATCGCCCTGTCGGTAGACCCGGTGGACTCGCATCACAAGTGGATTGAAGACATCAATGAGACCCAGAACACCGTGGTCAACTTCCCGATCCTGGCCGACGCCGACCGCAAGGTCTCGGACCTCTACGACCTGATCCACCCCAACGCCAGTGACACCCTCACCGTGCGCTCTTTGTTCGTGATCGACCCGAACAAGAAGATCCGCCTGACTATCACCTACCCGGCCAGTACCGGGCGCAACTTCCATGAAATCCTGCGGGTGATCGACTCGCTGCAACTGACCGACAACCACAAGGTCGCCACGCCGGCCAACTGGCAGGATGGGGATGAGGTGGTGATCGTGCCGTCGCTCAAGGACGAGGAAGAGATCAAGAAGCGCTTTCCCAAGGGCTATCGCGCGGTGAAGCCGTACCTGCGGCTTACCCCACAACCCAATCGTTAAGGCGGATATCGCCATCGCAGGCAAGCCCGGCTCCCACAGTTGACCGCATTCCCCTGTGGGAGCCGGGCTTGCCCGCGATGGCGGCCTCATGAACAGCAAAGGCATCAAGTTGCAAACCGTCTCACACAGCAGGGGTTTTCAGGCCGTTTTCACGGCCTTTTTTTTCGCCTGGCGATTGATAAACGGCTTATGTATTTATGGAATAAACAAATGAATAAATAAGATTTATAGATATATAAATCTGCTGATAAGGTCTATCCCATCTTGGCGCCATCGCCGCACAGCGAACCGCCGACACTTGCTCAAGGAATCTCCTGCATGCTGGTCGTAACACTTGGAGGCAGTCCCAGCCAGCGTTCGCGCTCCGGGGTGTTGCTGGATAAAACCCGTCAATGGCTGCAACAGCAGGGCGTGGAAGTGGTGAGTTACCAGATACGTGACTTCCCGGCTGAAGACTTGCTGCACGCACGGTTCGACAGCCCCAAGGTCATCGACCTGTTGCAACAGGTGGCCAATGCCGACGGCCTGGTGATCGCCACGCCGGTGTACAAGGCATCGTTCTCCGGTGCGCTGAAAACCGTGCTGGACCTGCTGCCCGAACGTGCCTTGGCCCATAAGGTGGTATTGCCGATGGCTACCGGCGGCAGCATCGCCCACATGCTGGCGGTGGACTACGCCCTGAAGCCGGTGCTGTCGGCTCTCAAGGCCCAGGAATTGCTCCACGGCATTTTCGCCGAAGACAGCCAGATCGCCTATGGCGAAGGCAGCGTCCAGGCGCAACTGGTGCCGGTACTTGAACGACGCTTGCACGAAGCCCTGGAGCAGCTCTACAGCGCCATGGCCCGGCGCCCCAAGCCGCTGGACCCCGATGTGTTGAATGAACGCTTGTTGAGTGCTCGCTGGAGCATCTGAGCCTTACCCCCGAATCGAGAAACACTCACCTTACTCAGCCGCCAACGGCCAAGCAGGTGCAGCCAAAACCCTAATCGCAACTGTGGAGAGAGCGCCATGCGCACTGTCATCTTGCGTCGTGGTCTGGTCGCACTGTTTGCTGCGGCTGTGTCCTTCGGCGCCATTGTTCAAGCCCAAGCCGCCGAGACCCTGCGGATCGGTTATCAGAAGTACGGCACCCTGGTGCTGCTCAAGGCCAAGGGCACGCTGGAAAAACGCCTGGCCGCCCAAGGCGTGCAGGTGCAGTGGACCGAGTTTCCCGGCGGCCCGCAGTTGCTTGAGGGCCTGAATGTCGGCTCCATCGACTTTGGCGTCACCGGTGAAACGCCACCGGTGTTTGCTCAGGCGGCCGGCGCCGACTTGCTTTACGTCGCCTACGAACCGCCTGCGCCTACCAGTGAAGCGATCCTGGTGCCCAAAGACTCACCGATCAAATCGGTCGCCGAGCTCAAAGGCAAAAAGGTTGTGCTCAACAAAGGCTCCAACGTGCATTACCTGCTGGTGCGAGCCCTGGAAGATGCCGGCCTCAACTACACCGACGTGAAAACCGTATTCCTGCCACCTGCCGATGCCCGTGCCGCCTTCGAGCGCGGCAGTGTGGATGCCTGGGTGATCTGGGACCCGTACCAGGCCGCCGCCGAGAAACAACTGCAAGCCCGTACCCTGCGTGACGGCACCGGCATTGCCGACAACCATCAGTTCTACCTGGCCACCAAACCCTACGCCGAGCAACACCCTGAAGTGATCAGGGCGCTGGTGGAAGAAGTGCGCGCGGTGGGCGAGTGGTCCAAGGCCAACCCGCAGGAAGTCACCGAACAAGTCGCACCGCTGCTGGGCCTGCCCGCCGACATCACCCTGACCTCGGTGAAACGCCAGGGCTACGGTGCGCTGTTCCTGACCCCGGAAGTGGTCGCGGCCCAGCAGAAAATCGCCGACAGCTTCTACCAGCTCAAACTGATCCCCAAGCCCTTGAGCATCAAGGACGTGATCTGGACGCCACCCGCCGCGGTTGCCAAAGCGCCGTAATCCGATTCCTTCAGGAGACAACTCCATGAGCCTCAATATTTTCTGGTTCCTGCCTACCCACGGCGACGGCCATTACCTTGGCACCGCCGAAGGCGCCCGCGCCGTCGATCACGGTTATTTGCAACAAGTGGCCCAGGCCGCTGACCGCCTGGGTTTCGGCGGGGTGTTGATCCCTACCGGTCGCTCCTGCGAAGACTCGTGGCTGGTGGCTGCCTCGCTGATTCCAGTGACCCAGCGTTTGAAATTCCTGGTTGCTCTGCGCCCCGGGATCATTTCCCCGACGGTGGCCGCACGCCAGGCCGCCACCCTGGACCGGTTGTCCGGTGGTCGTGCGTTATTCAACCTGGTGACTGGCGGTGACCCGGAAGAGTTGGCTGGCGATGGCTTGTTCCTCAGCCACGAAGAACGCTATCAGGCATCGGTGGAGTTCACGCGCATCTGGCGCCGCGTGCTCGAAGGCGAAACCGTGGACTACGACGGCGAGCACATCAGCGTCAAAGGCGCCAAGCTGCTCTACCCACCGGTCCAGCAACCGCGCCCGCCGCTGTACTTCGGCGGTTCCTCCGAAGCGGCCCAGGACCTGGCGGCCGAGCAGGTGGAAATGGTCCTGACCTGGGGCGAGCCGCCGGCTGCTGTCGCGGAAAAAATCGCCCAGGTTCGCGCCAAGGCCGAGAAACTCGGGCGTACCCTGCGCTTCGGCATTCGCCTGCATGTGATTGTGCGCGAGACCAACGAAGAGGCCTGGAAAGCCGCCGACAAACTCATCTCCCATCTGGACGACGACACCATTGCCCGCGCCCAGGCGTCGCTGGCGCGTTTCGATTCGGTCGGTCAGCAACGCATGGCCGCTTTGCATGGCGGCAGCCGTGACAACCTGGAGGTCAGCCCCAACCTGTGGGCCGGCGTCGGCCTGGTGCGTGGCGGGGCAGGCACGGCGCTGGTCGGCGATGGCCCAACGGTTGCGGCGCGGGTCAAGGAATACGCGGACCTGGGTATCGACACCTTTATCTTCTCCGGTTATCCACACCTGGAAGAGTCGTATCGGGTCGCCGAACTGTTGTTTCCGCATCTGGATATCGAACGTCCCGAGTTGCCGAAAAGCGCCGGTTACGTCAGCCCGTTTGGCGAGATGGTCGCCAACGACATCCTTCCCAAAGCTGCGTCACAGAGTTGAGGCGCCGTTATGGACTTTGAAAAATTCAGCCATCGCGTGGCGCCCTGGGTGCTGCCGATCTTGTTGCTGGCGGTGTGGCAGTTGTCGGTGTCGGCGGGGTGGTTGTCGACGCGCATTTTGCCGGCGCCCAGTGCGGTGATCGAAGCCGGAGTCAACCTGGTGGTCAGCGGCGAAATCTGGACACACCTGGCCATCAGTGGCTGGCGTGCTGGCCTGGGCTTTGTGATCGGCGGCAGCATTGGTTTGGCCCTGGGCTTTATCACCGGGTTGTCGAAGTGGGGCGAGCGCTTGCTGGACAGCTCTGTGCAGATGATTCGTAACGTGCCGCACCTGGCGCTGATTCCACTGGTGATCCTGTGGTTCGGCATTGACGAGACCGCGAAGATTTTCCTGGTGGCACTCGGCACGTTGTTCCCGATCTACCTGAACACCTATCACGGTATCCGCAACGTCGACCCGGCGCTGGTGGAAATGTCGCGCAGCTATGGCCTGTCGGGGTTCAGCCTGTTCTGGCAAGTCATCCTGCCTGGCGCGCTGCCGTCGATCCTGGTGGGCGTGCGCTTTGCCCTGGGCTTTATGTGGCTGACGCTGATCGTGGCGGAAACCATCTCGGCCAGTTCCGGCATCGGTTACCTGGCGATGAATGCCCGTGAGTTCCTGCAAACCGATGTGGTGGTGCTGGCCATCGTGATGTACGCGATCCTCGGCAAACTCGCCGACCTGGCGGCGCGTGGCCTGGAACGGGTATGGCTGCGCTGGCACCCGGCGTATCAAGTCAAAGGAGGTGCGGCATGACAGCTCAACAACCCCCGCGCCTGCTCAAGGGCATTCCCCTGGCGGTGCGCAAGTTGCGCAAATCCTTCGGCACTCGCGAAGTGCTCAAGGACATCGACCTGCATATTCCGGCCGGTCAATTCGTGGCCGTGGTAGGTCGCAGCGGCTGCGGCAAGAGTACCTTGTTGCGCTTGCTGGCGGGGCTGGACAAGGCCAGTGGCGGCGAGCTGCTGGCCGGCTCCGCGCCGCTGCACGAGGCGATTGAAGACACACGATTGATGTTCCAGGAAGCGCGTTTGCTGCCGTGGAAAAAGATCATCGACAACGTCGGCCTCGGCCTTACGGGCAACTGGCGCCCCAGGGCGCTGGAGGCCCTGGAAGCGGTGGGCCTGGCCGAGCGCGCCAATGAATGGCCGGCGGCCTTGTCCGGTGGCCAGAAGCAGCGTGTGGCATTGGCGCGCGCGTTGATTCACCAACCGCGCCTGTTGCTGCTCGATGAGCCGCTGGGCGCACTGGACGCCCTGACCCGCATCGAGATGCAGCAACTGATCGAGAACCTCTGGCGCAAGCACGGTTTCACTGTGTTGCTGGTGACCCACGATGTCAGCGAAGCCGTGGCGATTGCCGACCGGGTGATTCTGATCGAAGACGGCGAAATCGGTCTCGACCTCGCCGTCGACCTGCCACGCCCACGGGCCCGTGGTTCACACCGCCTGGCCGCGTTGGAGGCCGAGGTGCTCAACCGCGTGCTGTCGCTGCCCGGTTCACCGCCGGAACCCGAACCTGTTTCACCGCTGCCGACGCAATTGCGTTGGGCTCAATAACCCACACAGGAAAAACATCATGACTATTAAAGCCATCAACGTGCGTAACCAGTTCAAAGGCACCATCAAGGAAATCGTGGTCGGTGACGTGCTGTCGGAAATCGACGTACAGACTGCGTCCGGCATCGTTACTTCGGTGATCACTACGCGTTCGGTCAAAGAGCTGGAGCTGGTGATTGGCAGTGAAGTGATTGCCTTTGTGAAATCCACTGAGGTGTCGATTGCCAAGTTGTGATTGCTTGAGATCGCTATCGGGGGCAAGCCCCCTCCCACACTAGACCGCGTTTATTCAGGAACAATAAGGTCAAAATGTGGGAGGGGGCTTGCCCCCGATAGGGCCGGCCCAGCCAACACAAGGCTTACCGCTTGGGCAGATACGCCGGCAAATAAAGCCCCACATAGGCATCAAACACGCGCATCCCTTCTTGCGCCATACGCGGCGTGATCAGCCCATGCTGATGCACTGAGCGCGCATACACGCGGTCGCTCAACTCCAGCGCCAGGGCAAATACATCCACATCCTTGGGCAAGCTCGGCACTTCGAAATGGCGGTTGAACACTTCCAGCATCAAGTCCCCCAATTCCAGATCATGCTGACGATCGGCCTGGGTCACCTCAGTCAACCCGTGCTGTGCCAGGATCAACTGACGTGCTGCAGCGTCTTGGTCGTAAACGTTGAGCATGCGCTGTTCAACGATGTAGGACAGGTCGCGCCAATGCTTGAGTGAGTCATGTTCGATGGGCGCCTGGATGGCGGCGCGGAAGGCGGCGTGTACCTGGGCGGTCAACGCCTCCAGCAAAGCCGGCACGCTGGCGAAGAAGTGATACACCGACGACGGTGGAATCTGCGCCCGGTCGGCCACGCTGTAGATCGACAAACTCGCCACGCCTTCGGTGGCCAGCAAGGTGCGGGCGGCGTCGAGGATCGCGTCGATCCGCGCCTGGCTGCGGGCGCGGGGTTTGCGAGGGGCGGCGGGGCGGGTGGTCATGGAAGTCTCCTACAAGGCAGCGGGCATTGTATGAGCAGGGAGGTGTGTTGTCTTCCAGACCGCCATCGGGAGCAAGCCCCCTCCCACAGTTGACCCCATTCCAAATCTGGAACTCGGTCAGTGTGTGAGGGGGCTTGCTCCCGATGAGACCAATTCGGTCTCCCGGAATAAGCCCATAAAAAAACGCCACAGACCCTAAGCCTGTGGCGCTTCTTCAATGCCGCAACCGCTTACACGGTATGCAGGTACCAGTTGTACTCAAGGTCGGAGATGGAGTGTTCAAACTCTTCCAGCTCACTTTCCTTACAGGCAACAAAGATATCGATGTATTTAGGATCGATGTACTTGGCCATCACCTCGCTGTCGTCCAACTCGCGCAGGGCATCGCGCAGGTTGTTCGGCAGGCTTTGCTCGTTCTGCTCGTAGCTGTTGCCTTCCACCGGAGCGCCCGGTTCGATCTTGTTGGTCAGACCGTGGTGTACACCCGCCAGGACCGAAGCCATCAGCAGATAAGGGTTGGCATCGGCACCGGCCACGCGGTGTTCGATACGCACGGCATCGGAAGAGCCGGTGGGTACGCGAATCGCTACGGTGCGGTTGTCCAGGCCCCAGCACGGCGAGTTCGGCACATAGAACTGTGCGCCGAAACGACGGTAGGAGTTGACGTTGGGGCACAGGAACGCCATTTGGGCGGGCAGGGTCTCCAGCACACCGCCGATCGCGTGACGCAATGCGGCGTTCTGCTCGGGATCCTCGCTGGCAAAGATGTTCTTGCCGTCCTTGTCCAGAATGGAGATGTGTACGTGCAACCCGTTGCCTGCCTGCCCTGGGTAAGGCTTGGCCATGAAGGTGGTGTCCATCTCATGGTCGTAGGCGATGTTCTTGATCAGGCGCTTGAGCAGTACTGCGTAGTCGCAGGCCTTGATCGGGTCGGCCACGTGGTGCAGGTTCACTTCGAACTGCGCCGGGGCACTTTCCTTGACGATGGCATCGGCCGGAATGCCTTGCTCCTTGGCACCTTCCAGAATGTCCTGGAGGCAGTCGACGTATTCGTCGAGGTCGTCGATCAGGTAGACCTGTGTCGAGTGCGGGCGTTTGCCGGAGATCGGCGAGCGGGGCGGTTGTGGGCGGCCGTTCACGTTCTCCTGGTCGATCAGGTAGAACTCAAGCTCGAAGGCGGCGCAGATGGTCAGACCGAGGTCGTCAAACTTGCTTACAACTTGGCGGAGCACTTCGCGCGGGTCGGCGAAGAAAGGTTCACCTTCAAGTTCGTGCATGGTCATCAGCAATTGCGCGGTAGGGCGCTTTTGCCAGGGTTCATTGCACAGGGTGTCGGGGATTGGATAACAGATTCGGTCAGCATCACCGATGTCCAGGCCCAGGCCGGTGCTTTCCACCGTCGAGCCATTGATATCCAGGGCAAATAAAGAGGCAGGCAGGTTAATGCCCTTCTCGTAAACCTTGTGGAGGCTGGTGCGTTCGATGCGCTTGCCGCGCACCACACCATTCATATCCGCAATTAGAAGGTCTACGTACAGAACCTCAGGATGATCCTTAAGGAACGCGTTCGCTTCGTTAAGCTGAACGGCACGCGGGGGTACCGACATGATGCAACACCTTTGTTGTTAAAAATATCAATCATTGATCTTTTCTGGTTTCAGTCAACCCGAACGGCTTGCCGAAGTCAAGCGAGGCATTTTTTGCCCTAAAAAAGCGCCATGAAGCCTTTTTTGGGGCTTTTTGGGGCGGTTTTTTGGGTTTAAAGGTCTTTGGACCTGCAGGCTTGAGCGGGCCGTGTTGTATTTTTTACGGGGGTGTTGTGTAAAAAAATGAACAAGGCTAAGCTCGATTCAAACCCATAACAGCAATAATACCGGGGTGCTTCATGTTTCACCTGCCGCCATTCGGCGTCTCTGCGTGCTTGCGCCACACATTGTGCGCAGTCCGTTCGTCCCGCGTGAATGCTCACGCACCGGCCAATATTCTTGACGGCCCGTCCGACCTCCTCTTTACCAACGCCTGCGCCACCCACCCGCCCATATTCGCCGTGCCGATCATGATTCTGCACAACTTTGGCGTGAGGAATGCAACCCTTGGGCAAATGGCAGGTAAGCTCCTACCCTGAATGAACAAACGACGCGGATGCTGCGTCAACCAACGCCTGGCTTTTAACGGATGCCAGGAAACCCAGCCCAGAGGCATTTATGAGTAACAACCTCGACCAGCTCACCGATTGGTTGAAAGACCACAAGATCACAGAAGTCGAATGCATGATTGGCGACCTCACCGGTATTACCCGGGGCAAGATCTCGCCGACCAACAAGTTCATCGCCGAAAAAGGCATGCGCCTGCCCGAAAGCGTTCTGTTGCAGACCGTGACCGGCGACTATGTCGAAGACGACATCTATTACGAATTGCTCGACCCGGCCGACATCGACATGATCTGCCGCCCCGACCAGAACGCGGTATTCCTGGTGCCCTGGGCCATCGAGCCCACTGCTCAGGTGATCCACGACACCTACGACAAGCAAGGCAACCCGATCGAGCTGTCGCCGCGCAACGTGCTCAAGAAAGTCCTCAAACTCTACTCCGACCGCGGCTGGCAGCCCATCGTGGCGCCGGAGATGGAGTTCTACCTGACCAAGCGTTGCGAAGACCCGGACTTTCCGCTGCAACCGCCGATTGGCCGTTCCGGGCGCCCGGAGACTGGCCGCCAGTCTTTCTCTATAGAAGCGGCCAACGAATTCGACCCGCTGTTCGAAGACGTCTACGACTGGTGCGAACTGCAGGAGCTGGACCTCGACACCCTGATCCACGAAGACGGCACCGCGCAGATGGAAATCAACTTCCGTCACGGCGATGCCCTGTCCCTGGCCGACCAGATCCTGGTGTTCAAGCGCACCATGCGTGAAGCCGCGCTCAAGCACGACGTGGCTGCCACCTTTATGGCCAAGCCGATGACCGGCGAGCCCGGCAGCGCGATGCACCTGCACCAGAGCATCATCGACATCGCCACCGGCAAGAACGTCTTCTCCAATGAAGACGGGACCATGAGCCAGCTGTTTCTCAACCACATTGGTGGCCTGCAGAAGTTCATCCCTGAATTGCTGCCGCTGTTCGCCCCGAACGTGAACTCGTTCCGCCGCTTCCTGCCCGACACCTCGGCGCCGGTGAACGTGGAGTGGGGCGAAGAGAACCGCACCGTCGGCCTGCGCGTTCCAGATGCCGGCCCACAGAACCGCCGCGTGGAGAACCGCCTGCCGGGCGCCGATGCCAACCCCTACCTGGCGATTGCCGCCAGCCTGCTGTGCGGCTACATCGGCATGGTCGAAGGCCACAACCCGAGCGCGCCAGTAGTCGGCCGTGGTTACGAGCGCCGCAATCTGCGTCTGCCGTTGACCATCGAAGATGCCCTTGAGCGTATGGAAAACAGCAAGACCATCGAGAAATACCTGGGGCAAAAGTTCATCACAGGCTACGTCGCGGTCAAGCGGGCCGAGCATGAAAACTTCAAGCGCGTGATCAGTTCGTGGGAGCGGGAATTCCTGCTCTTCGCCGTCTGATGCGCCGGGCGCGTCCTTCAAACGGCGCGCCCTTCACTGAAAAGTCTAGGAGATTGGTATGTCCAGCAACAACCCGCAAACCCGTGAATGGCAAGCCTTGAGCAATGATCACCACCTGGCGCCGTTCAGCGATTTCAAGCAATTGAAAGAGAAAGGCCCAAGGATCATCACCAAAGCCCACGGTGTTTACCTGTGGGACAGCGAAGGCAACAAGATCCTCGACGGCATGGCCGGCCTGTGGTGCGTGGCGATCGGCTATGGTCGCGACGAACTGGCTGACGCCGCCGCCAAACAGATGAAAGAGCTGCCGTACTACAACCTGTTCTTCCAGACCGCACACCCGCCGGTGCTTGAACTGGCCAAAGTCATTTCCGAAGTCGCGCCCGCCGGCATGAACCATGTGTTCTTCACCGGCTCCGGCTCCGAAGGCAACGACACCATGTTGCGCATGGTCCGCCACTACTGGGCGATCAAGGGCCAGCCGAACAAGAAAACCATCATTGCCCGCAAGAACGGCTACCACGGTTCCACCGTGGCCGGCGCCAGCCTGGGTGGCATGACTTATATGCATGAGCAGGGCGACCTGCCTATCCCGGGCATCACCCACATCGCTCAACCCTACTGGTTTGGCGAAGGCGGCGACATGAGCCCTGAAGAATTCGGGATCTGGGCCGCCAACCAGCTGGAAGAGAAGATTCTGGAGTTGGGCGTGGACAACGTCGGCGCCTTTATCGCCGAGCCGATCCAGGGAGCTGGTGGTGTGATCGTGCCACCCGCCACCTACTGGCCGCGCATCAAGGAAATTCTCGCCAAGTACGACATCCTGTTTGTCGCCGACGAAGTGATCTGCGGTTTCGGCCGTACCGGTGAGTGGTTCGGTAGCGATTTCTACGACCTCAAGCCACACATGATGACCATCGCCAAGGGCCTGACCTCAGGCTACGTGCCCATGGGCGGCCTGATCGTGCGCGACGAAGTGGTGGCGGTGCTCAACGAAGGGGGCGATTTCAACCACGGTTTTACCTACTCCGGCCACCCGGTCGCAGCGGCCGTGGCCCTGGAAAACATCCGTATCCTGCGCGATGAAAAAATCGTCAGCCGTGTACACGACGAAACGGCACCGTATTTGCAGAAACGTCTGAGGGAACTGGCTGACCACCCGCTGGTGGGCGAAGTGCGCGGCGTGGGTATGCTCGGTGCGATCGAGCTGGTGCAGGACAAGGTCACGCGCAAGCGTCATGAAGGCAAGGGCGCCGGCATGATCTGCCGAACCTTCTGCTTCGAGAATGGCCTGATCATGCGCGCCGTGGGCGACACCATGATCATTTCACCGCCGCTGGTGATCAGCCAGGCAGAAATCGACGAGCTGGTGACCAAGGCCCGTCATTGCCTGGACCTGACGTTGGCGGCATTGCAGGGCTGAGTAGATAAATGCGGGGGCCGGTTGAAAGCGGGCCCCTGAACTTGCCAGACTGTCGTCCTGTTTTGTTGCCCTTTGGCTGGGCCCGAAACATAAACAATGTGCGGCCCAAAAAAGAAAAATCGGAGCATCACCCAATGAAGGCATTAGGTTTGAAAAACGCTGGCAAGACCCTCCTCGCCTTGTCCCTGATGGGCGCAATGGCGGGCGCGGCCCAGGCAGACAATAAAGTGCTGCACGTGTACAACTGGTCTGACTACATTGCACCGGACACCATCGCCAACTTTGAAAAAGAGTCGGGCATCAAGGTGGTGTACGACGTGTTCGACAGCAACGAGACCCTGGAAGCCAAGTTGCTGGCAGGCAAGTCCGGCTACGACATCGTCGTGCCGTCGAACAACTTCCTGGCCAAGCAGATCAAGGCCGGCGTGTATCAGGAGCTGGACACGTCCAAGCTGCCTAACTACAGCAACCTGAACAAATCCCTGCTCAAGGCCGTGTCGGTCAGCGACCCGGACAACAAGCACGCGTTCCCGTACATGTGGGGTTCGATCGGCATCGGTTACAACCCGGAGAAGGTCAAGGCCGCGCTGGGCGTGGACAAGATCGATTCGTGGGATGTGCTGATGAAGCCGGAAAACATCGCCAAGCTGAAAAGCTGCGGCGTGAGCTTCCTCGACTCGCCAACCGAAATGCTGCCAATCGCGCTGCATTACCTGGGCCTGCCGACCGACAGCCAGAAGAAAGCCGATCTCAAGCAGGCTGAAGACCTGTTCTTGAAGATCCGTCCTTCGATCGGTTACTTCCACTCGTCCAAGTACATTTCCGACCTCGCCAACGGCAACATCTGCGTGGCCGTGGGTTACTCGGGTGACATCCAGCAGGCCAAGTCCCGTGCGGCTGAAGCCGGTGGCAAAGTCAAAGTCGCCTACGACATTCCGAAAGAAGGCGCCGGCAGCTTCTTCGACATGGTCGCTATCCCCAAGGATGCCGAAAACGTCGAGGCCGCCTACACCTTCATGAACTACCTGCTCAAGCCGGAAGTGATGGCGAGCATCACCAACAGCGTGCGCTTCCCGAACGGTAACGAGAAGGCCACCGCACTGGTAGACAAAGACATCACCAGCGACCCGGGCATCTACCCGTCGGCGGACGTGCAGGCCAAGCTCTACGCGATTGCCGACTTGCCGGCCGCGACCCAGCGTGAAATGACCCGTAGCTGGACCAAGATCAAGTCGGGCAAGTAAGCCCTGGCAGCTGTGGGAGGGGGGTAAGCCCCTCTCCCACAAATTAGATCAAAGAAAGTTTTGCCGGATCGGTTTATCGAGGGTAAGTTGCGCGCCGGTTTTGTTGCCGGGCAACAACTTTGGGCCCAACTATTTAAGAGGACCTCCACTTGCCAATTTCTTTATTTCGCAAAGCCTTGCTGGTGGGTGCAGGTATCACGCTGGCTGTCAGCGTGCAGGCCGCATCGACGGTGCATGTTTATAACTGGTCGGACTACATCGGCCCCGACACCCTGGCCAACTTTGAAAAGGCCACCGGCATCAAGCCCGTGTATGACGTGTTTGATTCCAACGAAACCCTGGAAGGCAAGTTGCTCGCCGGGCGTACCGGCTATGACGTGGTCGTGCCGTCCAACCATTTCCTCGGCAAGCAGATCAAGGCCGGGGCGTTCCAGAAGCTCGACAAGTCACTGCTGACAAACTACGCCAACCTCGACCCGGCCCTGCTCAAGCGCCTGGAAAAGAACGACCCGGGCAACCAGTACGCGGTGCCGTACCTGTGGGGCACCAATGGCATTGGCTACAACGTCGATAAGGTCAAGGAAGTGCTGGGCGTCGACCATATCGATTCCTGGGCGGTGTTGTTCGAACCGGAAAACATGAAGAAGCTCGCCACCTGCGGTGTGTCGTTCATGGATTCGGCCGATGAAATGCTGCCGGCAGTGCTCAACTACATGGGCCTGGACCCTAACAGCACCAACCCGGCCGACTACAAGAAGGCCGAAGAGAAGCTGCTCAAAGTGCGGCCCTACGTGACTTACTTCCACTCCTCCAAATACATCTCGGACCTGGCCAACGGCAACATCTGCGTGGCTGCCGGTTTCTCCGGTGATGTGTTCCAGGCCAAGGCCCGCGCGGCCGAGGCGGGCAAGGGCGTGAACATCGCCTACGCAATTCCCAAGGAAGGCGGCAACCTCTGGTTTGACGTACTGGCGATCCCCAAGGATGCGAGCAACGTTAAAGAGGCTCATGCCTTCATCAACTATTTGCTGCAACCTGAGGTGATCGCCCAGGTCAGTGATTACGTCGGTTACGCCAACCCTAACCCCGGGGCGGACAAGCTGATGGAACAATCGATACGCACCGACGCAGCGGTTTACCCACCGCAGGCGGTTCTCGAGCGGACATTCGTCAACTTCGAGCTACCCCCGAAAGTGCAGCGTTTAATGACCCGTAGCTGGACCAAGGTCAAGACGGGCAAGTAAGGCTCAAACTATCCAAGGCTGGCCCGTATTGGGCGAGCTGCACTCTTTTTTTGGGAGTTTCGTAAATGGCAGTTGCCTCCGGCGCCTATAAGAAAGCCCTCGAGGGCGACCAGACACCGAAAAAGGTGCTGGTCAAAATCGACCGGGTCACGAAGAAGTTCGACGAGACGATTGCGGTGGACGATGTGTCCCTGGAAATCAAGAAAGGCGAGATTTTCGCCTTGCTCGGCGGTTCGGGTTCGGGCAAGTCCACCTTGCTGCGTATGCTCGCAGGTTTCGAGCGCCCAACCGAAGGCCGTATCTACCTGGACGGCGTGGACATTACCGACATGCCGCCCTACGAGCGGCCGATCAACATGATGTTCCAGTCCTATGCGCTGTTCCCGCACATGACCGTGGCGCAGAACATCGCGTTCGGCCTGCAGCAGGACAAGATCCCCAAGGCCGAAGTCGACGCCCGCGTGGCCGAGATGCTCAAGCTGGTGCAGATGAGCCAATACGCCAAGCGCAAGCCGCACCAGCTGTCCGGCGGCCAGCGCCAGCGTGTAGCCCTGGCCCGTTCCCTGGCCAAGCGCCCCAAACTCTTGCTGCTCGATGAGCCAATGGGCGCCCTGGACAAGAAGCTGCGCTCGCAGATGCAGCTTGAGCTTGTAGAGATCATCGAGCGCGTCGGCGTGACGTGCGTGATGGTGACCCACGACCAGGAAGAGGCCATGACCATGGCCGAGCGTATTGCGATCATGCACCTGGGCTGGATCGCCCAGATCGGCAGCCCGATCGACATCTACGAAACCCCAACCAGCCGCCTGGTGTGCGAGTTCATCGGCAACGTGAACATCTTCGACACCCAGGTGGTGGACGACGCCGAAGGCCATGCGGTGCTCAAGTGCCCGGACCTGGATCGCGACATCTACGTGGGCTACGGCATCGCTACTTCGGTGGAAGACAAGTCGGTGACCTACGCGATTCGCCCGGAAAAACTGCTGGTCACCACCGAAATGCCAACCTGCGAGCACAACTGGTCCAGCGGCAAGGTGCACGATATCGCCTACCTGGGCGGTCACTCGGTGTTCTATGTGGAGCTGCCGAGTGGCAAGCTGGTGCAGTCCTTCGTCGCCAACGCCGAACGCCGTGGCCAGCGCCCAACCTGGGGTGATCAGGTTTACGTGTGGTGGGAAGACGACAGCGGCGTGGTACTTCGCTCATGAACATGAAGAAATTCAAGCGGCGCTTGGATCGCATAATCCCCAATGGCAAGCAGGTGGTCATCGGGATTCCATTCCTCTGGCTGTTTCTGTTTTTCGCACTGCCGTTTTTCATCGTATTGAAAATCAGCTTTGCCGAAGCCGATGTGGCGATCCCGCCCTATACCGAGATCTACACCTACGTTGAGCAAAAGCTGCAAGTGGTGCTGAACCTGGCCAACTACAGCCTGTTGGCGGGCGACGAGTTGTACATCGCCGCCTACCTGGGCTCGTTGAAGATGGCGTTCTTCAGCACGCTGCTGTGCCTGCTGATCGGCTACCCGATGGCCTACGCCATCGCCACGGCGCGCAAAGAGATGCAGACCGTGCTGGTGCTGCTGATCATGATGCCGACCTGGACCGCGATCCTGATCCGCGTGTATGCGTGGATGGGCATCCTCAGCAACAACGGTTTGCTCAACGGCTTCCTGATGTCCATGGGGCTGATCAGTGAACCGTTGCAGATCCTCAACACCAACATCGCGGTGTATATCGGCGTGGTCTACTCGTACCTGCCGTTCATGATCCTGCCGCTGTACGCAAATCTGGTCAAACACGACCAGAGCCTGCTCGAAGCTGCCTCCGACCTCGGTTCGAGCACCTTCAACAGCTTCTGGAAAATCACCGTGCCGCTGTCCAAGAACGGCATCATCGCCGGCTGCATGTTGGTGTTTATCCCAGTGGTGGGCGAGTTCGTGATCCCGGAACTGCTCGGCGGCCCGGAAACCCTGATGATCGGTAAAGTGTTGTGGCAGGAATTCTTCAACAACCGTGACTGGCCGGTGGCTTCTGCCTTGGCCGTGGTGATGCTGGCGATCCTGATCGTGCCGATCATTCTGTTCAACCGCAGCCAGGCCAAAGAGCTGGAGGGCAAGATATGAAGCGCTTTCGTTTCTCCAGCTTCATGCTGGTCGCAGGCTTGTTGTTTATCTACCTGCCGATGTTGATCCTGGTGATCTACTCGTTCAACGAATCCAAGCTGGTGACGGTGTGGGGCGGTTGGTCGATCAAGTGGTACGTGGGCCTGCTGGACAACACCCAGTTGATGGGCTCGGTGGCCCGTTCCCTGGAAATCGCCTGCTACACGGCGGTGGCCGCGGTGGCGCTGGGCACGTTGGCGGCATTTGTGCTCACGCGTATCAGCCAGTTCAAGGGCCGTACGCTGTTCGGCGGCCTGGTGACGGCGCCGTTGGTCATGCCTGAAGTGATCACCGGCCTGTCGCTGTTGCTGCTGTTCGTGGCCATGGCGCAGATGATCGGCTGGCCCCAGGAACGTGGCATCGTCACCATCTGGATCGCCCACACGACGTTCTGTGCGGCGTATGTGGCGGTGGTGGTGTCGGCGCGCTTGCGTGAGCTGGATTTGTCGATCGAAGAAGCCGCGATGGATTTGGGCGCGCGGCCGTGGAAGGTGTTCTTCCTGATCACCATCCCGATGATCGCGCCGTCGCTGGCGGCGGGCGGCATGATGTCGTTTGCGCTGTCCCTGGATGACCTGGTACTGGCCAGCTTTGTATCGGGCCCGGGTTCCACCACCTTGCCGATGGAAGTGTTCTCGGCGGTGCGCCTTGGGGTTAAACCCGAGATCAACGCGGTGGCGAGTCTGATCCTGTTGGCGGTGTCGTTGGTGACCTTCCTGGTGTGGTTCTTCAGCCGTCGGGCCGAAGAGCATCGCAAGAAGGCCATCCAGCAAGCCATCGAAGAAGCTGCAGCGGATGGCTGGCAACAACCGGACAAGCGCCGCGCTCCAGCCCCGGTTTAACTGCCGGAACTGGGCCAAAAATGTGGGAGGGGGCTTGCCCCCGATAGCGGTGTATCAGTATCAGATTTGCTGACTGACACACCGCCATCGGGGGCAAGCCCCCTCCCACATTTGATCGCATTTCAACTCAGCTACGCCAACCACGGCGACGTGCGAATCACCTCGACAAAATTCATCGGCCTGAACCCCGGCTCCTGATCCACCAGCACATCCGTCTTCACGTTGCCAAACGTGGTCTGCGGGCGATGGCGCAAGCCGTCGGCAAACGCGCAGATGATGCACTCCTTGAACCCTTCACCGCGTGGATGCGCATGCACCACCGCTTCGCGCTGCACCGTGGAAAATGCGGCGTAGTCCATGCCCAGCACGTCCATCTCCACCCCGGCGGTCACCAGCGCCACGGTGGGGCGCAGGTGTTGCGGCACACCCGGTGTGGTGTGCAGGGCGATGGACAACCACACTTGTTCGATATCGTCATCGCTCAGCCCGTAAGGCTTGAGGAACGCGGCGGCGGCATTGGCACCGTCCACTTCGAAACGCTGGTCGTCACTGCGATGACCTTCCACCAGGCCCAGGTCGTGGAACATTGCGCCGACATACAGCAGCTCCGGGTTGTAGGCCAGTTGCTTGCGCTCTCCGCTCAAGGCGCCGAACAGAAATACCCGGCGCGAGTGGTGGTACAGCAGGTCGGATTCGATGTCGCGGATGTATTCAGTGGTGGCTTTGGCCAAGGCGCTGTCGGGGATTTTGATGCCGGCGATGGTGGTGTTCATGGTGGTGCTCCTCTGGAAAGCATCCAGTCTGTTCGCGCTTGGGCGACGCAGCTATCGAGACGAGGGCGCGTTTTCGGCCAATGTGCTGCCACATCGCGCCAAGGCTGCGCGCGATCTAATGTGGGAGTTGGCTTGCCTGCGTTAGCATCACCTCGGTATACCTGATGAGCCCAGGTGTCTGCATCGCAGGCAAGCCAGCTCCCACAGGGTTTTGCGTCAGCCCAGAGATAAAGGTCTCCCATGCACAAAACCGTCGCGATCCTGATCTTCCCCGGCGTCCAGTCACTGGACGTGACCGGGCCCATGGATGTGTTCTGCGAGGCCAACCGCTTCCTGGCGCCTGACGATCACTACCGCCTGGAGGTGATCGGTTTCGGCCACGGCACTCTGGCTGCCTCCAATGGCCTGTCATTGCAGGCGCACAAGCACTACAGCGAAGCCCGGCAGCCCTACGACCTGTTGCTGGTAGCGGGCGGCCCGCAACTGCCTTTCGAAGATTTCGGCCCTCAGTTTGATGAGTGGCTGCGCGATGCCGCTGCCAGGGCACAGCGCTTCGGCTCGATCTGCAACGGCGCCTTCATGCTGGCCCGCGCCGGTCTGCTGGACGGTAAAACCGTCACTACCCACTGGAATGACGCCGCCAGCCTGGCGCGCCTGTGCCCTTCTGCCCAGGTCGAGGCCGACCGTCTCTATGTGCAGGACGGCAACCTCTACACCTCGGCCGGGGTCACGGCGGGTATCGATCTTTCGCTGTACCTGCTGGCCCAGGATCACGGCCCGGAAGTGGCGCTGAGCGTGGCCAAGCGCCTGGTGGTGTTCACCCAACGCTCGGGCGGGCAATCGCAGTTCAGCCCGTTTCTCACTCCCCATGCCGAGGCCACTTCGGCGGTGGCGCTGGTGCAGTTGTACGTGCTGGCCAACCTGACCGGGGATTTGACCATTGCCGATTTGGCCAGGGCGGCCAATATGAGTGCGCGCAATTTCTCCCGGGTGTTCGCCCGTGAAGCGCGGATCACGCCGGCGGAATTTGTCGAGAGAGCGCGGGTGGATGCGGCGCGGGTGATGCTCGAAAGCAGCCCGGCGCCACTCAAGACGGTGGCCTATCAATGCGGATTTCGCGACGCCCAGCACATGCGCAGCGTGTTCAATCGCCGCCTGGGCGTCACGCCGCAACAGTTCAGGCTTAACTTTGCGGCGCCGGTGTAGCGATAAACAGCTATCTGGCAGGCAACAGTTTCAAGGTGCCTCGGGTATTGGCCGTCACTTCCTCATCACTGAAATGCGCCTGCTCATACCCGCCTTCGATATAGCTTTGCGCCTGATCACCATAGTGAGCATCAAACGGTACGCCGCTTTGCCCCACTGGGTTGATGGTCAGTGCGTGGGCAGGGTCGGCGAAGTCGATCAGGCGCCGTGTCGAAGGCCCATAGGTCACTGGCCATGGCGCCGGGCCGATCGCGGCGGTCTGGTTATTCGGCACTTCGTGGCTGCCCGGTGCGGCGAACGGGCCGACGTTGAAGAGCTTATCCAGCGGTTTCTGCATGCCCAGCGGATGACCATGGGTCAAGGTGTGCGCCTTGCCCCACTGCCACTGCGCCGGGTCGTCGCCGAAGGTCGTCTTGAGGTGGGCCAGGCTGTTGTCCCAGGCGAGCTTGACGATATCCGCGCGCTTGCCATCCCACCAGGGTGAGTCCGCCGAGGCTGCCAGGCGTGGCAACGCGGCGTCGATAACACGGGTGGTGATCAGGGTCTTGAACAGTGCATCGCCCAGCTTCGGGTGGAAGGTCGCGTCGGCAAGGTTGAACAGGAACTGGTTGAACAGCGTGGCGCTGGTGGAGTCCAGCGGGTAGTCGCCTTTCCAGCTTGCGAGCTGTTCCACCAGCTTGAGCTGAGCCGGGTCCTTGATCCCTTCGCGCAGCACCGGCAGCAGCGGTGCGAGCAGGCGTGGGCCGTAGGCGGTGGTGGTGCCCAGTTGCAAAGCCTGGCTGTTGCTTACATCCCACTTCACGCTGTTGTCGCTCAACTGCGCGTTCAACTGCTGGCCACGGTCCGCGAGGTTGTAGTAGCCCGGGATCTCCATGCCGGTGGGTGATACCGGTTGGGCGTTGGCGGAGACCACATAGCCACGTGCCGGGTTCTCTTCCTGGGGGTTGGCGCTGAACGGGTAGAAGCCCAACTTGTCGGCCTGGGCGGTGCTGCCATCGAGGATGAACGCCGGGTTGACGCCGGCCGGGCGGATCGGCAACTGCGCTGCCGCCCACCAGCCGATATCGCCCTTGGCATTGGCCCATATGATGTTCAGGCCCGGTGCCGACACCTTGGCGGCCGCGGCACGTGCCTTGGCCAGGGTATCGGCGCGGTTGAGTTGGTAGAAGCCGTCGAGGATCGGGTTTTCGGTGTCCAGGAACGCCCACCACATGGCAATTGGCGTGCTGCCCGCGTTCTCGCCGAGCACGTCATTGATGATCGGGCCGTGGGGCGAACGGCGCAGCGTGAGGGTCACCGGCGCCTGTCCCTTGACCTGGATCTGTTGCTCGCTGCTGGTCATGTCGACCCATTGGCCGTGATACCAGACCTGGTTGGGGTTGTCCGGGTTGACCTTCTCGGCGACCAGATCAAGGTCGTCGTTCTGGAACATGGTCAGGCTCCAGCCGAAGTCCAGGTTGTGCCCCAGGAACGCCACCGGCACCAGCGCGTTGTGATAGCCGTACAGCTCAAAGCCTGGCGCCTGCAACTGCGCCTCGTACCACACCGATGGCACCGAGAAGCGAATATGCGGGTCACCCGCCAGCAACGGCTTGCCGCTTTTGGTATGGCTGCCGCTGACGGCCCAGGCGTTGCTGCCCTCGAACTGCGGCAGGCCGTTGTCGGCCAGGGCCTGCTCACTCAGGGCGGCGATGGCGCCGAGGGTTTGCCAGTCACTGGCCGCCAGGTTGAGCGCACCCTTGGGTTGCCAGTCGAGATCGAACACTTTCAGGTAGTCGCTGCCCAGATGGTCGCGCACGTAAGTCAGCACCGGCTCGGTACGAAAGGCGGCGGCAAAGCTGTAAGCCATGTACCCGGCGACGCTGATGCTGTCCTCGACGGTAAAGCGGCGCTTGGGGATGCCCAGCACGTCGAACTCCATGGGGCTGGCGTGGCTGTCCTGATATTGGTTGATCCCGTCCAGATAGGCTTGCAGGGCTTTGGACGACGCTGAGTCGGGGTCCATGTGCTCTGCGTAGCTCAAGGCGCGCTCACGAATGCGCAGGCTGCGAAACAGCTTGTCGGTCTCAAGCAGTTTGGGCCCCAGCACTTCGGCCAGTTCGCCACGGGCCAGGCGCCGCATGACCTCCATCTGGAACAGCCGGTCCTGGGCATGCACATAGCCCAGGGCGCGGTACAGGTCAGCCTCGTTCTCGGCACGGATATGCGGTACGCCACGGTCGTCGTAGCGCACCGTGACCGAGCTTTGCAGGTGGGCCAGCGGCACTGTGCCCTGACGCGTGGGCTGCTTGCTGTAGACATACCAACCGGCGCCGAGGGCGACCAGCGCAATCAGCACCGCGAAAATCTGCAAGACGCGCTTCATGAACATTCCTTACCAGAGTGGACGGGCTACTGATCCTCAGGCCACGAACAATAGCAGCCTACCGCGAGGGTGTGAGTGGCATTCACTTCGCGTCCGGTTCCAAGGGCCTTGAGAATGGGTTCGATAAAACTGTTGCTGGCATTGCACGTCAGCCCTTCGCTGTAGGGGCCGAAATAGGCCAGTTTGCCTGTGCGGTCCCAGATGCCCACGGCCGGGCTGGCGGGTATGCGATCGGCGCCGGGCAGGGCGTCGAGGATTTTCATGTGGCGCAGGTTGTCGGGCAGGGTGCCGTGGCTACCGGCTTTTTGCAGGGCGTAAAACTCGACCCCTTGGGGCTCGTACTGCTCGATCAGCTCACCCAGGTGTTGCTGGTTGCCGACATTGCACGGGCAGGCCGGGTCCCAGAAGTGCACCAGGCGAATCGGGCCAGGGCCGCTGAGGGCGGCGGGCAGTTGCAGCGCATCGCCGGAGAATACCGCCGTGTGCTCGCTGAAGGCGCGCAGGTAGCGGCCCTGGAACCAGTCATACGCGGCCCACAGCACGCCGGCGCAGATAACCAGGATCAGGCTGGCGAACAGGGCGTTGCGGTAAGGCGGTCGCATTCAAAGGTATCCTCGCAGGTCGCGTAGCTTGCCATGCTTGTCCTGACAGATGAATATCGCAGCTCGATATTCATCTTCACCGCCAGTCTGGAAGCCTTTATGCCCGTCACCTTTGACCCTGATCATCTGCGCGAAAGCTTGCGGCCCCTGGTGGACGCGCAACCGCTTAGCGCCGAGGCAAGGGTCTATCAACGTTTCTATGGGCTTGACCTGGCCGCTCGCAAGGTGCCGGCGGTGAGCCGGTTAGGGCGCCTGGAAGTGGACGGGTTTGAAGTGGTGGCCCAGGTATGGTGGCCGCCTGCGCCGGTGGCAACGATGTTCATGTTCCACGGTTTCTACGACCACATGGGGTTGTACCGCCATGTGGTGGATTGGGCGCTGGATCAGGGCTTTGTGGTGATCGCCTGCGACTTGCCGGGCCACGGCTTGTCCAGCGGCCCGCGCGCCAGCATCGATGAGTTTGCGGTGTACCAGAGCGTGGTGCAGGCGTTGTTCGCTGAGGCCAAGGCGCTGCAATTGCCGCAACCCTGGCACCTGTTCGGGCAAAGCACCGGCGGCGCCATTGTGGTGGATCACTTGCTCAACCACGGCGCCGACAGCCCGGCCCAGGGCAAGACCTTCCTGCTCTCACCGCTGGTGCGGCCGCGTGCCTGGGGATGGTCGCAGGTCAGCTATTACCTGCTGCGCCCGTTCGTCAAAGGCATCGCCCGACGCTTCAGCGATAACTCCAACGACCCTGCGTTCAAACCGTTCCTTGAAGCCGACCCACTGCAGCCGCGCCAATTGCCCACCGCTTGGGTAGGGGCGCTGGCGCGCTGGATCAAACGCATCGAAGCCGCACCCCGCAGCCCACGGCGGCCGGTGATCGTGCAGGGTGAGGAAGATATGACGGTGGATTGGCAACACAATTTGCAGGTGCTACGCGGTAAGTTCGACCGGCCCGAGGTGTTGATGCTGCCGCGGGGCAGGCATCACCTGGCCAATGAGATTCCAGAGATTCGTAATGAGTACTTCAAGTACCTCACCGATCACCTGAACTAACGCATTTTAAATGTGGGAGGGGGCTTGCCCCCGATTGCGGTGTGTCAGTCATATATCTGGTGACTGACACTCTGCTATCGGGAGCAAGCCCCCTCCCACAATTACTGCGTCAGGCTTGAGGTGCTTTGGCCGACAGCCAGCCCTGCGCGAATGGCTGCCAGGGCCGCCTGGTAATACGCCTTACCTTCCGGCGATTCGGCAAACGTAGCGAACTCTTCCAGCTCCGGGTCGGACAAATCCCGGTAGACGTACAACAGCGTGTTGTTCAGGTCCTTGTCGATTTGTTGCATCAACCGTTCGCGCTGCCCATTCAACATACCCTGGGCCTGACCGCCGCCAAGCAAACCGGGGATCATCTGGCTCAAGCTGTCGGCCGCTACACCGGCAATCGCCAGGCTGACTTCTGCACCGGCCTCGCGCGCGGGCAGGGCTTGGGCCAGATGGCCGATGATCAGGCTGCGGGTGGCGTCGGCCTGGATTTTCGGCAAGCCCTGGGCGTTTTTCGCCAACTGGTCGCGGCGCGTGGCCAGCAATTCTGCGGCGACGATCTTGCGGCCCAGGGGCGATTGGAAGAACGCCAGGGCCGGTTTCGGGTTGGCCAGGTGCTTGCGCAGTTGCGCCTCGGCACGCTGATCCATGGCTTGGGCGCCAAAGCGCTTATTGCTGTTGTCCACCAGCGCCTGATACACCACCGGCGGCAGGCTATTGCGGTAGCGTTGCTGGGCGGCACTGAGGGCGTCATTGAAATGCGCACGTTGTTCGGCCCAGCCGGCAACCTTGTATAACTGGTCATGGCCGTCTGCCCAGGCGGGCAAAACGCAGAACATCAACACGGTAAAAAACAAACGACGCATATGGACTCCTGTCAGTCGGCCACTATTGTCCGTGTCGGGCGTAGGATTTGTCGAGAAGTCCTATCAGACAGCTGATTTAAAGTGCATTCGGGCGCTCGACGGCGCTGTCGGATTCTCAGGCGTATGGATACTATGCGCGCCATGCAAATATCCCTCGATGACCCGCTGCTGCAACGTATCGTTGACGACTTGGCCGAAAAAGGCTGGTCGCAGCAGAATGGCTTCCTGCCCCAGGCTCTGACCCTGGAACTGGCGGCTGAGTGCCATAAACGTGCGGCCGAAGGTGAGCTGGCACCGGCGGCAGTCGGGCGCGGGCCGGCCCAGGAGATTCGCGAGGGTATTCGCGGTGATCATATTCAGTGGCTGGAAGAGGGCGACGCGGCGGTTTGCGACACCTATATGGCCGTCATGGACAGCCTGCGCCTGGCAATGAACCGCAGCCTGTTCCTTGGGCTGGAAGATTTCGAAAGCCACTTCGCGATGTACCCGCCCGGTGCGTTTTACCTCAAGCATGTGGACCGCTTTCGTGACGACGACCGGCGCATGGTCTCGGCGGTGATCTACTTGAACGACGCCTGGCTGCCCGATCATGGCGGCCAGTTGCGCATGTACCTCAAGGGCGGCGTCGAATATGACGTGGTGCCCACCGGCGGCTGCCTGGTGGTGTTTTTGTCGGGCGAGGTGCCCCACGAGGTACTGCCGGCCACGCGCGAACGCCTGTCCCTGACCGGCTGGTTTCGCCGGCGGGGCAACGAGCCGTTTTAGGCAGGCAAAGGATTCTAAAGTCTTGCCTTGGACAAAATGTGGGAGGGGGCTTGCTCCCGATAGCGGAGTGTCAGCTACACATTTATCAACTGACCCGCTGCTATCGGGAGCAAGCCCCCTCCCACATTTGATCTACTGTGCCTTGGCTGCCGGTGTGTCGCTGTCGAACCACTTCTGCGCCATCGCCTTCAATCTGCCATCCGCCTTCACCCGCTCTAGGGCCATGTCCAGGCTGCTCTTGAACGCTGGGTTACCTTTCTGGAATGGGATCACAAGGTCCGGCTTCTCGCGATAAGCCGTGCTGTAATCGAACCGATCCTTGAGTTCGGCAGTCATAGCGATATGGTTTATTGCCACGTCGTACTTGCCAGTTTCCACACCTGGCAACAGGTCACTGTCGTCGGTGGTGATAAAAGAAGGGCGTACGTCCATTTCCTTGGCCAGTTGCTCACCCAGTTCCACTTCAAAGCCGGTGAGCTTGTCGCCTTCCTTGAAATTGAACGGCGGGGTGTTGGCTTCCAGGGCTATACGCAGTTCGCCGCGATCATTGACGTCATCGATCAGCTCGGCATGGGCCAATGGGCTCAGAAGGGCAAGCAACAGTAACAGGCCAGGCGAAAAGCGCATGGTCACTCCTAGAGAATTCGAATGGACGAGGCGCTGTTCAGCATCGTTTTGCTATGGTGTCGGGTGCCTTGGACCGCAATTTATCGCGAAGTTGTCATAACCCTACAGATTTCACTGAAAAACTGGAGAAGCGAATGAAAGCCCTTTTGTCCCGTGCAACCCTGGCGTCCCTGCTGCTGGGTGCTTCGATGTTGGCCAGCGCTGCCGACCTGCCGCGCACACCGGCTCCTGCTGGTGCTGAAGTGTTCATTGTCTCGCCCAAAGACGGCGCTACTGTCGACAAAACCTTCACCGTCAAATTTGGCATCAAGGGCCTGGACCTGGAGCCGATCGACAAACAGGTACCGGGCGCCGGCCATCATCACCTGCTGGTAGATCAGGAAGTGGGGGCGCTCAACGCAAACGAAGCGATCCCGGCCACCGCTACCTCGATTCACTTCGGCAAGGCGCAAACCGAGACCGAGCTGACCCTCACGCCAGGCAAGCACACCTTGCAACTGGTGGCTGGCGACAACGTGCATCGCCAGTTCGAGCCTACGGTAGCCTCGAAAGTCATCACGGTTAACGTCAAGTAAGATTTGTTCAGATGCAAAAAAGGGAGCCCCTCGGGGCTCCCTTTTTCGTGGTGCGGTTGAAACCTTAGAACAACACGCGGCTACGGATAGTGCCGTTGATGTGCTGCAGCTTCTCTTGCGCCAGGTCCGAGTACTCGGCGTCGACGTCGATGACCACGTAGCCGACCTTCTCGTTGGTCTGCAGGAACTGACCGGAGATGTTGATGCCGTTTTCCGCGAAGACCTTGTTGATCTCCATCATCACGCCCGGGATGTTCTGGTGGATGTGCAGCAGGCGGTGCTTGCCCGGGTGAGCCGGCAGGGCCACTTCCGGGAAGTTGACCGACGATACCGAGGTACCGTTGTCGCTGTACTTGACCAGTTTTTCCGAGACTTCCAGGCCGATATTGGCTTGGGCTTCAGCAGTGGAGCCGCCGATGTGCGGGGTCAGGATCACGTTGTCCAGGCCACGCAGCGGGCTTTCGAAGATGTCGTCGTTGGAGCGTGGCTCCACCGGGAACACGTCGATGGCGGCGCCGATCAGGTGCTTGTCCTTGATCGCGTCGGCCAGGGCATCGAGCTTGACCACAGTGCCGCGAGCGGCGTTGATCAGGATCCCGCCTTTCTTGATCGCGCGGATTTCCTTCTCGCCGATCATCCACTGGGTCTCGGCGGTTTCCGGAACGTGCAGCGTGACGATATCGGACATGCCCAGCAGCTCGGTCAGGCTGGCGACTTGAGTCGCGTTGCCCAATGGCAGCTTGGTCAGGGTGTCATAGAAGAACACCTGCATACCCAGGCCTTCGGCCAGCACCGACAGTTGAGTGCCGATCGAGCCGTAACCAACGATACCCAGCTTCTTGCCGCGGATCTCGAAGGAGTTGGCCGCGCTTTTGATCCAGCCGCCACGGTGGCAGGAGGCGTTCTTCTCTGGGATACCGCGCAGCAGCAGGATGGCCTCGGCCAATACCAGCTCCGCTACGGAACGGGTGTTGGAGTACGGGGCGTTGAACACCGCGATACCGCGTTCGCGCGCTGCGTTGAGGTCAACCTGGTTGGTGCCGATGCAGAAACAACCGACCGCCACGAGTTTCTTGGCGTGGTCGAAGATCTCTTCGGTCAGCTGAGTGCGGGAGCGAATGCCGATAAAGTGCGCGTCGGCGATCTTTTCCTTGAGCTGGGCTTCCGGCAGAGAACTGGTGATGTACTCAATGCTGGTGTACCCGGCGGCTTTCAGAACGTCGACAGCCGATGGGTGGACGCCTTCCAGAAGAAGGAACTTGATCTTGCTCTTATCGAGAGAAGTCTTGCTCATCTGCGTAAACCTGTATCCCGGAGAAAATTGGCAGGGAGTCGAGCAGCGCAAGCTGACCCGGACGGCAGGAAAGCCGTCACCGCAGAAACGCCCTTTGGGTCTGTCCTGCGGGGGCGGTATGCTAGCATACGCACCCCGCTAAACACCTATTCCTGCGACGTGAAGCGTTCTCAGGATGACCATGAATTGTTCGAGAGTTCTGTCGATGACCCATCCTGCCCTGATTGATGAGCTAAAGACCCTGGTTGAGCCCGGCAAAGTGCTGACCGATGCCGACTCCCTGGAGGCTTACGGCAAGGATTGGACCAAGCACTTCGCCCCCGCGCCCAGCGCTATCGTGTTTCCCAAGACCACCGAGCAGGTGCAGGCCATCGTCCGTTGGGCCAACGAGCACAAGGTAGCACTGGTGCCGTCCGGTGGGCGCACCGGCCTGTCGGCAGCGGCAGTCGCGGCCAATGGCGAAGTGGTGGTGTCGTTCGACTATATGAACCAGATCCTCGACGTGAACCTCACCGATCGCACCGCCGTGTGCCAGCCGGGCGTGGTCACCAAGCAATTGCAGAACGTCGCTGAAGAAAACGGCCTGTACTATCCGGTGGATTTTGCCTCGTCCGGTTCCAGCCAGATTGGCGGTAATATCGGCACCAATGCCGGCGGGATCAAGGTGATTCGCTACGGCATGACCCGCAATTGGGTGGCCGGCATGAAAGTCGTTACCGGCAAGGGCGATGTGCTGGAACTGAACCGCGACCTGATCAAAAACGCCACCGGCTACGACATGCGCCAGCTGTTTATCGGCGCTGAGGGCACCCTGGGGTTTGTGGTCGAAGCCACCATGCGCCTGGACCGTGCCCCGAAAAACCTCACCGCCATGGTACTCGGCACCACCGACTTCGACTCGATCATGCCGGTGCTGCACGCGTTCCAGAGCAAGCTGGACCTGACCGCCTTCGAATTTTTCTCCGACAAGGCCCTGGCCAAAGTCCTCGGCCGTGGCGATGTGCCGGCGCCATTCGAAACCGAGTGCCCGTTCTACGCGCTGCTGGAATTCGAAGCCACCACTGAGGAAGTCGCCAACCATGCGCTGGAAACGTTCGAGCATTGCGTCGAGCAGGGCTGGGTACTGGACGGCGTGATGAGCCAGAGTGAAACCCAGTTGCACAACCTGTGGAAGCTGCGCGAGTACATCTCCGAGACCATCTCCCACTGGACACCGTACAAGAACGATATTTCGGTCACCGTCTCCAAAGTGCCGGCATTCTTGAGCGAAATTGATGCGATCGTCGGTGAACACTACCCGGATTTCGAAATCGTCTGGTTCGGTCATATCGGTGACGGTAACCTGCACTTGAACATCCTCAAGCCCGAAAACCTGAGCAAGGACGAGTTCTTCGCCAAGTGTGCCACTGTGAACAAGTGGGTGTTCGAAACCGTCGCCAAGTACAACGGCTCGATTTCCGCCGAACACGGCGTGGGCATGACCAAGCGTGATTACCTGACCTACAGCCGCTCGCCGGTTGAAATCGAGTACATGAAGGCTGTGAAGGCCGTGTTCGACCCTAACGGGATCATGAACCCTGGCAAAATCTTCGCGGTTTAACCGCACCTGAAGGAGTCGTTCCATGAGCTACCAGCACAAGTATGTCGACGGCACCAACATCCACTTCCCTGTGGGCAAACTGGTGTGCATCGGGCGTAACTACGTCGAACACGCCAAGGAGCTGGATAACCCGGTGCCCACCGAGCCTTTGCTGTTCATCAAGCCCGGTAGCTGCGTGGTGCCGTTGGAAGGTGGTTTTGCGATTCCCACCGAGCGCGGTTCGGTGCATTACGAGGTGGAAATCGCGGTGTTGATCGGCAAGCCGTTGTCGAACAAGCCAAACCGCGAAGAAGTTCTCGACGCCATCTCCGGCTTCGCCCCGGCGCTGGACCTGACCCTGCGCGACAAACAGGCCGAGCTGAAATCCAAGGGCCTGCCGTGGGAAATCGCCAAGTGCTTCGACGGCGCGGCGGTGCTTGCCCCTTTCGTGGTCAGCAGTACCTTTGCGGACGTGACCGACATCGGCATACGCCTGACCATCAACGGCGAAGTGCGCCAGGATGGCAACAGCGCGCAGATGCTCAACCCGATCGTACCGATGATCCAGCACATGGCTGGCTGCTTCTCCCTGCAGGCGGGTGATGTGATTCTCACCGGCACCCCGGCGGGTGTTGGCCCATTGAATGTGGGGGATGAACTGGTGTTGGAGCTGGCGGGTGTGAACCGTTTCGAAAGCGTCGTGCGCTAAGTAACGGCCAGACTGTGGGAGGGGGCTTGCTCCCGATAGCGGTGGGTCAGCTACAAATAAGCTGGCAGACAGACCGCAATCGGGAGCAAGTCGAATCGTCGCACCGCCCCTCCCACATTGGTTTTGTGTATATCCCAAGTATGGGCTTTTGCATTTTTTTCACACGCCATCCGGATAATCCCAGCCTCTTGCGCGCAGGTCGTTGAATCCTGTGCTATCCCATACAGCTGACTTTCCGGAAAAGCGCTCAATGGCCGTGCCTCTACCCACTTCGAAAACCTCGCTTCGCTCGCGCTTGTCCATGCGCTGGTATTCCTGGGTATTTTTGGCCGGTGCCATTCTGTATGGCGTGGCCTGGGCCATGCACTGGGACGATCGCGGTGTGCTGTGGGTGCTGGAGCGCTTCGAGAGCCCGGTTGAACGCCAGGAGAGTGTTTGGCTCCCGGACTATCAGGCGGTCATCGACGCCAAGCTGCTGCCCGGTATGGAGAAGGATGAGGCTTCCGACCTGTCCTACAACCCCCAGACCAAAACACTGTTTTCCGTGATGGGCAAAAACCCGTTTCTCGTGGAGCTGAGCCTGCAAGGCGACGTATTGCGCAAGATGCCGCTCAATGGCTGGAACAATCCTGAGGGCGTGACGGTGATGGAAAACGGCTCGATGGCCGTGGTAGATGAACGCGATCACACCGTGACCGTGGTAAAGGTGGACGCCGGCACCACGGCGCTGAACAAAGCTGATTTCCCAAGCCATGACCTGGGCCCCTCCAAAGACCAGAACAAAGCCTTTGAAGCGATCGCGTGGGACAAGCGCAATCAGCAGCTTGTACTGGGCGAAGAGCGGCCGCCGGCCTTGTTCACGTGGAAGAGCGATGGCAACACGCTGACCGGCGACAAGCAAAAGCTGGCCAGCACCGAACTGGATGTGCGCAACCTTTCGGCCTTGTCCATTGACCCGCGCACTGGGCACTTGCTGGTGCTGTCGGCCGATTCCCACCTGTTGCTGGAACTGGACGAAACAGGCGAGCAAGTCAGCTTCATGACCTTGCTCGGTGGCTTCAACGGCCTGAAAGACACCATCCCGCGCGCCGAAGGGGTGACCCTGGATGAGAGCGGCAACCTGTACATGGTCAGTGAACCCAACTTGTTCTATCGTTTTGAAAAGCAGAAATAACTGACGAATTACGTCAGACTTTTCTTTATAAACGGCATTCGCCAGACAGTTCGGCGCGTTTAAGTTTAAATTCAGGCGACCTTGATATCTATTCGCCAGTTTTTTCACTGAGCCCGCCCCGATGCGTCGACTTGCCCGCCCCAAACCTGCTGTTTTCATCTTGCTGTTGCTTGCCCTGGTTGCCGCCGGGGTCGTTGCGCAGCAGTTTCGTCTGTTCGAGCGTGCCTGGTTCAACTGGCAGGTGTGGCGCCAGCCTGCCGATGAGCGCGCCATTGGCCTGGCAGATTACCGCGTGACCCTGGAAGGCCAGGTGATCGAAGGGCTCGACGATGATGTCTCGGCCCTCACTTACGATCCGGTGCGCAAAAGCCTGTTTACCGTCACCAATAAAAACGCCGAGCTGGTGGAGCTGTCCCTGGAGGGCAAGATCCTGCGACGCATTCCACTGGTGGGGTTTGGCGATGCAGAGGCTGTGGAGTTTATCAGTGACAACATTTACGTCATCAGCGATGAGCGCCAGCAGCGGCTGATCAAGGTGCATGTGGACGACGACACAACCTTCCTCGACGCCGCCGACGCGGAGCAGATGACCCTCGGCGTACATATCGGCAGCAACAAGGGGTTCGAGGGCCTGGCCTATGATTCGGTGGGCAAGCGTCTGTTCGTCGCCAAGGAGCGCGACCCGATGCTGATCTATGAAGTGCATGGCTTCCCGCATTTCAAGGCGGAAAAAACCTACTCGGTGCACGTGATCAACAACCCCAAGCGCGATGCCGGACTGTTTGTGCGCGACCTGTCGAGCCTGCAATACGACGAGCGCAGCGGCCATCTGCTGGCGCTGTCGGATGAATCGTTCCTGGTTTTGGAGCTGGACATCGACGGTCGCCCCTTAAGCAGTTTGTCGTTGCTTAAAGGGCGCCATGGCCTGAGCAAGCGCGTGCCTCAGGCTGAAGGGATTGCCATGGATGACGAGGGCACGCTGTATATGGTCAGCGAGCCGAACCTGTTTTACGTGTTCAAAAAAACCTGATCAGAACATCCATTGCACGCCCAGCGTATAGCCGGTCTGGCTGCCTTCGGCATGACCCAGGCGGCCATTGACCTCGGCATACACCCCCAACTGCGGGGTGATCGCCAATTGGCTGCCGATTTGTGCGCGACCAAAGCTCTTGTCTGCTGAGCCGAGCCGAGCGGTGCGCGCCTGGCCATCGGCGCGGGCTGTCAGTTGCAGGTCATCCAAGCGGCCATCGGCCATTTCCTTGACCCAGGCGATGTCTGCATACGGCATCAGGCTCAGGCTGTAGGGCAGGGCGACAGCGCCACGCACGCGCCAGCCGAGGCTGGCTTGCAGGGAGTCGAAAGACTGCTCTTCATACTGCAGGGCGGTGCGCAGGTTCTGTTTTTCGTGGAACGTGTCGATGCGGTAGTGGCTGTAGTCCAGGCCGGCGAAAGGCCCGCTCTTGAGCGCACCGAAGTCAAAGTCGTAGCCGCCCAGCACCCGCGCGCCCAACGCCAGGGCATCAGTCTCGCCCGTCAGTTGCTGATTGAGCAGGATCGGCCCGCCATTGGCCTGGATGATCAGGTTGCGTTTGGAATCGAAACGCGTGTGGCCGATGCTCAGGTCACCGGCCAGCCAGCTTGGCCCGCCATCATTGAGCAGCGCGTACACGGCTGCCTGCCAGGTGTCGCTGTCCAGTTTGCCGCGATGCTCCAGTTTGTCGCGCCCGTTGAGGTAGCTCAGGCTGGCACCGATATTCAGGCTTGGGGTCAGCTGATAATCGCCAAGGGCGTGCAGGCCCAGGCGTCGGGCTTCGGGGTTGGGGGCCGTGTCGAAACCGCTGTCCGGGCTATATTCGCCGTCCACGCCGATCTCGCCATCAAAGCTGCCCACCTCGCGGCTGGCCGCCTGCAGGGTCAGCCAGCGGCGATCGTGCAGGCGCACCATGGCTTGATGCTGACGTTGCAGGTTGTCCTGCATGTTGCGTGCGACGGCACCGCCGGACGCCGTCGAGGCCATCAGGTCGGCGTTGGTCAGTTCCAGCACCAGGCGGCTGAGCAAGCGTGAATAGTCACGCAGGCGCTGGTCGATGCGCGCCTGGCCGAAGGCGTCGGTGAGTACGCCTTTGTTGTCTTCGCTCGGGTCGTGCCAGGTCGAGCCGCCTGGGATTTTCGGGTTGTCGGTCTGGGTATAACCGTCCAGATCGCCCAGTTCCCAGTTGGTGGCTTCTACATAAAGGATCGGGATATTCAGCGGCTCGAAAGGTTCACCATCACTGCAGCAGCCTGTGCCTTTGGGGTATTGCGGGTCCAGGCCGGGGTTGGTGAATAGCGGGATATTCAACTCCTTGGCGATCTGAAACGTGTGCTCGCGCAATGACGCCAGGGCCGGGTTGTCGGTGCTGTTCTGGCCGGCGTGGGCATACATCATGTCGCCGGTGATCAGGCTGTCGAGATTGATCATCGCAAGCATATTGGCGCGCTGGCTGGCGCTCAGCGAGTCAACAAAGGCCCGGGAGCCGCGCAAACCTTCTTCTTCCGCGCCGAATCCGACGATTTGCAGGCCATTTTCCAATGACAGGCCGCCGAGGTTCTTCGCCACCTCGGTCAGCACGCTGGCACCGGAGCCATTGTCATCCAGGCCTTGCAGGGTCGGGCGGCCGAAGTAGGTGTCGAAATGCGCGCCAATCACCACGTACTGCGGCTTGGTGCCGGCGGCGTAGGCCACCACGTTTTGCGAAGCACGGCTGCCGCTGCTCCAGGTGAAGTCCTGGCGGCTGATGGAATAGGCCGCGCCCATCTGGCTCTGCATCCAATCAGCAGCGCCGGCAAAATTGGCCGTGCCGCGATAACGACCGGGGTAGTCATTGATCAGTTTTTCCAGGGTGGTGTTGGCGTGCTGGCCGTACTCGTAAGCTTGGGCTTGCGCGGACAGCAGGGCACCGGCAACGCTGATGGCGATGGCTAGGGGCTTTATCACAAGGTCTTCCTTGAGGTGATGGGAATGTTCAAAGCCCAGACCCTTTGCACAATGCGCGCCTCATTCCGTGGGCGGCTGCAAATTGACGCATTGTTAAACGCGTGGGTCGCGTGGCTGTAATTTGTATCCGATTGGATACCAGGCGGGACTTGGCGTGCCGTGACCGAGCGCACGGTTTTGGATAGGAGTGCTGCAAATGTGGGAGGGGGCTTGCTCCCGATTGGGTGTATCAGTACCAGATATTCTGACTGACACACTGCTATCGGGAGCAAGTCGAATCGTCGCACCGCCCCTCCCACATTGGAGTTGTGGTGTTGTTAAGCCTTGAGGGTTTTCACGCCTTCCGGGGTGCCCAGCAGCAGCACATCCGCCGGGCGTGCGGCGAACAGGCCGTTGGTGACCACACCGACGATGGCATTGATCTGCGTCTCCAGCTCCACCGGATTGGTGATCTGCATATTGAACACATCAATGATGATGTTGCCGTTGTCGGTCAGTACACCTTCGCGGTACACCGGGTCGCCGCCCAGTTTCACCAGTTCGCGGGCTACGTGGCTGCGAGCCATTGGGATGACTTCCACCGGCAGCGGGAAGGCGCCGAGCACCGGCACCAGCTTGCTGGCATCGGCGATGCAGATAAAGGTCTTGGCCACGGCCGCGACGATTTTCTCGCGGGTCAGGGCTGCGCCGCCGCCCTTGATCAGGTTCAGGTGTTCGTCGCTTTCATCGGCGCCGTCCACGTAGAACTCCAGGTCGCTCACGGTGTTGAGCTCGTACACCGGAATGCCATGGCCTTTAAGGCGGGCGGCGGTGGCTTCGGAACTCGCCACGGCGCCGTCGAACGCGCCCTTGTGCTGGGCCAGCGCGTCGATAAAGCAGTTGGCAGTGGAGCCGGTGCCGACACCGACGATGCTCTTGTCGTCGAGTTTGGGAAGGATTAAATCGACGGCGGCCTGGGCCACTGCCTGTTTGAGTTGATCCTGGGTCATGCGGGCTCCGGAACGGGCGGGGAGTTATCGAGGGGCGCGAGTATAACCCAACAAAACCTCCGGATTCGTGTGGTCGCCCGCCCAAACGCTGGGTTAGACTCCTTGGCCCTGCCCAACTCGTGAAGTAGATGCCTGCCGATGCTTGAAGACTACGTCAAAAAGATCCTCACCTCGCGCGTGTATGACATCGCCGTGGAAACTCCCTTGCAGACTGCCCGCCAGCTCTCCGAGCGGTTGGGCAACAAGGTCTGGCTCAAGCGCGAAGACTTGCAGCCGGTGTTCTCGTTCAAGATTCGCGGCGCCTACAACAAGCTGACCCAATTGAGCAGCGAAGAACGCGCCCGTGGCGTGGTCACGGCATCGGCGGGCAACCATGCCCAGGGCCTGGCCCTGGCGGCCAAGGTTCTGGGGGTCAAGGCCACCATCGTGATGCCCAAGACCACCCCGGAGATCAAGGTCGAAGGCGTGCGCTCGCGGGGCGGCAAAGTGGTGCTGCACGGTGATTCCTTCCCGGAAGCCCTGGCCTATTCGCTCAAGCTGGTCGACGAAAAAGGCTACGTCTACATTCACCCTTACGATGATCCACACACCATTGCCGGGCAGGGCACCGTGGCGATGGAAATCCTGCGCCAGCACCCGGGGCCGCTGGACGCGATTTTCGTACCGGTGGGCGGCGGCGGGCTGATCGCCGGTATTGCGGCGTATGTGAAATACCTGCGTCCGGAAATCAAGATCATCGGCGTCGAGCCGGACGACTCCAACTGCCTGCAAGCCGCCATGGCGGCAGGCGAGCGCGTGGTGCTGCCGACCGTGGGAATCTTTGCCGATGGCGTGGCGGTGGCGCAGATCGGTCAACACACCTTCGACATCTGCAAGGATCATGTGGATGAAGTGATCACCGTCAGCACCGATGAAATCTGCGCGGCGATCAAGGATATCTACGACGACACGCGCTCCATCACCGAGCCGGCAGGCGCGTTGGGCGTGGCCGGGATCAAGAAGTACGTCGAGACTCGCGGCGTCAGCGGCCAGACCTTTGTCGCCATCGACTCTGGCGCCAACGTCAACTTCGATCGCCTGCGCCATGTGGCCGAGCGTGCCGAGCTGGGTGAAGGCCGCGAAGCCATCATCGCGGTAACCATCCCCGAGCAGCCGGGCAGTTTCAAGGCGTTCTGCGAGGCCGTGGGCAAGCGCCAGATCACCGAATTCAATTACCGCTACCACTCTGGCAGCGAAGCGCACATCTTCGTCGGCGTGCAGACCCACCCGGAAAACGATCCGCGCAGCGCACTGATCGCCAGCCTGACCAGCCAGGGTTTCCCCGTGCTGGACCTGACCGAAAACGAACTGGCCAAGTTGCACATTCGCCATATGGTGGGCGGCCATGCGGCCAAAGTCAGCGATGAGGTGGTGTTTCGCTTCGAATTTCCGGAGCGTCCGGGCGCCTTGTTCAACTTCTTGCACAAGCTGGGCGGGCGCTGGAACATTTCGATGTTCCACTATCGCAACCACGGTGCAGCGGACGGCCGTGTGGTCGCCGGGCTGCAAGTGCCGGCGGACGAGCGCCACCTGGTGCCGGCAGCCCTGGCTGAAATCGGCTACCCGTACTGGGATGAAAGCGAAAACCCGGCCTACCAGTTGTTCCTCGGTTGAGCGACTACGCTGACTGAGCGGCCTTTAAGGAATCGAGACCATGGAAACACTGACCACCCTCAAGGTTATCCACATCACCGCCACCGTGTTGCTGCTGCTCAGCGGCCTCGGCCTGGCCGTACTGGCCTGGCGTCAACGCAGTGCCGGCCCGGCGGTCATCGTGCAACGCCCATGGGCGTTCGTGTGGCTGCTGATGGGCATTTGCCTGGTCAGTATGCCGTTCACCGGTTGGTGGCTGGTGCACCTGATCGGCTGGCCCCTGGGGCAAACCTGGATTTTAGGCTCCAGCATCCTCTACACCGTGGCGGCGCTGGCGTGGTTCTGGCTGGTGGCGCGCCTTAATCGCCTGCGCAAGGGTGAGGGCGGCAGCCTGAATTTTACCCTGGTGCTGGCGGTGGTCAGCCTGGTGGGGTTTGTGGCGATTGCAGGGCTGATGGGCGCCAAGCCGGTTTAAAGCGTTAGATCGCGTCGCCTTCATCGCAGGCAAGCCAGCTCCCACAGGGGAATGCATTCCAAATGTGGGAGCTGGCTTGCCTGCGATAGCGTCATCAGCTGCGCAGAGTGATCACCGGCCAGCCCCGCTTCTGCGCTTCAGCGCGCAAATTCGGATCCGGATCCACCGCCACCGGATGCGTCACCTGCTCCAGCAACGGCAAATCATTCATCGAGTCGCTATAGAAGTAGCTGTCTTCCAGGCTGTACCCAGTCTCTTCCAGCCAGCGATTCAAGCGCGTCACTTTGCCTTCTCGAAAGCACGGCACATCAGTGCTGCGCCCGGTGTAGCGGCCGTTTTCCATCTCGCATTCGGTGGCGATCAGGGTGTCAACGCCTAGCCGTGCGGCAATTGGCGCAGTGACGAAGCGGTTGGTGGCGGTGATGATCACCAGCTTGTCGCCGGCGGCGTGGTGCTGGGCCAGCAGTTCCACCGCCTTGGGCAGCACGATCGGCTCGATGCAGTCGCGCATATAGTCGTTGTGCCACTCGTCCAGTTGGGCCATCTCGGTGCGGCCGAGGATTTCCAGGCAGAAGTTCAGGTAAGCGGCGTTATCCAGCTTGCCGGCCAGATAGTCCTGGTAGAACTCGTCGTTGCGGGCCTTGTAGGCCACCGGGTCGAGAATCCCACGCTCACACAGGTAATCGCCCCAGGCGTGATCGCTGTCACCGCCGAGAAGGGTGTTGTCCAAGTCGAATAAAGCCAGGCGCATTGCAGTTACTCGCTGAAAAGTCTGTAAAAAGGCGTCCAGAATACGGTCTTTTCACAAGAGTGCACATAAGGTAAGAAGCCTCGTTGCCGCTGGAACAATCTTTGTGGAACAATGCGGCGACATGCGTTTGCGAGGTTGTTGCCGTGATCGACCCCGATGGTTTCCGTCCTAATGTCGGGATTATTCTTACGAATGATGCCGGACAGGTGCTATGGGCTCGCCGAATCAACCAAGATGCCTGGCAGTTTCCTCAAGGTGGGATAAACCCCGACGAAACCCCTGAAGACGCCTTGTACCGTGAGTTGAACGAAGAAGTCGGCCTTGAGCGTGAAGATGTGCAGATTCTGGCCTGTACCCGTGGCTGGTTGCGCTATCGTTTGCCGCAACGCCTGGTGCGTACCCACAGCCAACCGCTGTGCATCGGCCAGAAGCAGAAATGGTTTCTTTTGCGCCTGATCTCCAACGAGCAGCGGGTGCGGATGGATTTGACCGGTAAACCGGAGTTCGATGGCTGGCGCTGGGTCAGCTATTGGTACCCGTTGGGCCAGGTGGTGACATTCAAGCGCGAGGTTTACCGCCGCGCTCTCAAAGAGCTTGCCCCGCGCCTTTTAGCGCGCGACTGACGACGGAGTTCGACCCCGAGCCATGCTCAATACGCTGCGCAAGATCGTCCAGGAAGTTAACTCCGCCAAGGATCTCAAGGCGGCGTTGGGGATTATTGTGTTGCGCGTCAAGGAAGCCATGGGCAGCCAGGTCTGCTCGGTTTACCTGCTGGACCCCGAGACCAACCGTTTTGTGCTGATGGCCACGGAGGGCTTGAACAAGCGCTCCATCGGCAAGGTCAGCATGGCGCCCAATGAAGGTCTGGTGGGCCTGGTGGGGACGCGTGAAGAACCCCTGAACCTCGAACATGCGGCCGACCACCCGCGTTATCGCTACTTCGCCGAAACCGGTGAAGAGCGCTACGCCTCGTTCCTGGGGGCGCCGATCATCCACCACCGCCGCGTTGTCGGCGTGTTGGTCATCCAGCAAAAAGAACGCCGCCAGTTCGATGAAGGTGAAGAAGCCTTCCTGGTGACCATGAGCGCGCAGTTGGCCGGGGTTATCGCCCACGCCGAAGCCACCGGCTCGATCCGCGGCCTGGGGCGCCAGGGCAAGGGCATCCAGGAAGCCAAGTTCGTCGGCGTGCCCGGTTCGCCGGGTGCTGCGGTGGGTACGGCGGTGGTCATGCTGCCGCCGGCCGACCTCGATGTGGTGCCGGACAAGACCGTCCACGACATCGAAGCCGAAATCAAACTGTTCAAGACCGCCCTGGAAGGCGTGCGCGCCGACATGCGCAACCTGTCGAACAAGCTGGCCACCCAGCTGCGCCCTGAAGAGCGTGCGCTGTTCGACGTGTACCAGATGATGCTCGACGACGCGTCCCTGGGTAACGAAGTCAAAACCGTGATCAAGACCGGCCAGTGGGCCCAGGGCGCGTTGCGCCAGGTGGTCACCGATCACGTCAACCGTTTCGAAATGATGGACGACGCCTACCTGCGTGAGCGGGCTTCGGATGTGCGCGACCTGGGTCGCCGCCTGCTGGCGTACCTGCAGGAAGACCGCAGCACCAACATGGTCTTCCCCGATAACACCATCCTGGTCAGCGAAGAGCTGACGGCCACTCAGCTCGGCGAAGTGCCTGAGGGCAAGCTGGTGGGCCTGGTCTCGGTATTGGGCTCGGGTAACTCCCACGTCGCGATCCTGGCCCGGGCCATGGGTATCCCGACGGTGATGGGCCTGGTGGACCTGCCGTACTCCAAGGTCGACGGCATCGACATGATCGTCGATGGGCATCGCGGCGAGGTATTTACCAACCCCAGCGACGTGCTGCGCAAGCAATACGCCGAAGTGGTGGAAGAAGAGAAGCAACTGGCCCAGGGCCTCGATTCGTTGCGCGAGCTGCCGTGCGTCACCCTCGACGGCCACCGCGTGCCGCTGCTGGTCAACACCGGCCTGCTGGCGGATGTAGCGCGTGCGCAGCAACGAGGCGCTGAGGGGGTGGGGCTGTACCGCACCGAAGTGCCGTTCATGATCAACCAGCGTTTTCCGAGCGAGAAGGAGCAGCTGGCGATTTATCGCGAGCAACTGCAGGCCTTCCACCCGCTACCGGTGACGATGCGCAGCCTGGACATTGGCGGCGACAAGTCACTGTCGTATTTCCCCATCAAGGAAGACAACCCCTTCCTTGGCTGGCGTGGCATTCGCGTTACCCTCGACCATCCTGAAATCTTCCTCGTCCAGACCCGCGCCATGCTCAAGGCCAGCGAGGGGTTGAACAACCTGCGTATCCTGCTGCCGATGATCTCCGGCACCCATGAGCTGGAAGAAGCCCTGCACCTGATCCACCGCGCCTGGGGCGAAGTACGCGACGAAGGCGCCGACGTACCGATGCCGCCGATTGGCGTGATGATCGAAATTCCCGCAGCGGTATACCAGGCCAAGGAGTTGGCGCGGCAGGTGGATTTCCTCTCGGTGGGCTCCAACGACCTGACCCAGTACCTGCTGGCGGTGGACCGTAACAACCCACGGGTGGCCGACCTCTACGACTACCTGCACCCGGCGGTGTTGCAAGCGTTGCAACACGTGGTGCGCGACGCCCATGCCGAAGGCAAGCCGGTGAGTATCTGCGGTGAGATGGCTGGCGACCCGGCCGCTGCGGTGTTGCTGATGGCGATGGGCTTTGACAGCCTGTCGATGAACGCCACCAACTTGCCGAAGGTGAAGTGGATGTTGCGCCAGGTTGACCTGGGCATGGCCAAGGATTTGCTCGCGCAGTTGATGACCATCGACAACCCGCAAGTTATCCACAGCTCGTTGCAGTTGGCGCTGAAGAACCTCGGGCTGACCCGGATGATCAACCCGGCCTCGGCGAAAACCCTCTAGACCGAGGCGCCTTCATCGCAGGCAAGCCAGCTCCCACAGGGAACTGCATTCCAAATGTGGGAGCTGGCTTGCCTGCGATGACGTCAGTCCAAGCGCCGTCAGATTTCCAGTTCGACCTCGCCCAGCCGCCCGCCGTGTGGGCCAAAGCTACGCTCCAGCATCCTGCGCGTCCCATCGGCATTCACAATCAGCGCCGTGCTGGCCCGTGTCCCATAACTGGGGCTGGCGATAAACACGCTCGATAGCAGGTTTTCGGTCGCCAGGCCTACGCCGGTGTCCGGCAGTTCAGCAAACGGGGCGGTCTGCGGGTCGCTGAGAATTCCCAGCAGTGCCTTAGGCTTGGGGTTCTCCAGTACTGCGCTGAACGCCGCCTTGGCCTTCACCAACTTAGGCCAGGGCGTATCCAGCCCGGCATTGGATAACCCGTAAACCCCAGCCTTCAGCAGCGTAGGCTCGGTATCATTGGCGTTGTAATGCCACAGCTCATCCCGCGTACCCACCAGCAGGTTAAACCCGGAATATTCAATCGAACGTCTGTTAACGTCGGCTAAATAGTCATCAATGGGCAGCGATCCACTTAGAAAGCGCGCCACCAGCTCGCCCCGCGACTTGCGTGCCGGTGGCTGGTGCGGGTCGCGGATATTGGTCAGCGCAGCAAAACGCCCATCCGCGTTTACACCCAACCAAGTGCCCCCGGCCTCCTGATCGCGGCCAGCATAGACCTGCGGCGCATCCAGCCACTGGGCCAGCGGCAGGCTGGGGCGGGCATAGAACTCATCGCGGTTGGCCGCGACGATCAGCGGTTGGGCATGGCCTGGTCGCCAGGCGAAAACAATCAGGCACATCGGGTGACCCCTTTTGTGTTTTTGCCACTCTACCCACAGATGTGCAGGCGTTCCATCGTAACGAAGTTGGGCCGTTCACCTTCCATCCGTTAACATGCCGGGCTATTTGGCGTGTATGTGAACTTCTTAATTTGATCTCGCCGCTGTAACGCAGGCTTAATCGCACATCGGCATGGTCCGGTGCGTCATGACTAAATGTTTTAACGAGGAGTCGCAATGCTGCCTTACCCGCAGATCGACCCGGTGGCCCTGGCCATTGGTCCGCTGAAAATCCATTGGTACGGGTTGATGTACCTGATCGGCATCGGCGGTGCCTGGCTGTTGGCTTCCCGGCGCCTGAACCGTTTCGACCCGACCTGGACCAAGGAGAAGCTCTCCGACATGGTGTTCTGGATGTCGATGGGGGTGATCGTCGGCGGGCGCCTGGGGTATGTGCTGTTCTACGACCTGTCTGCGTATATCGCCAACCCGACGCTGATTTTCGAAGTGTGGAAGGGCGGCATGGCATTCCACGGCGGGTTTGTCGGCGTGATGATCGCTGCCTGGTGGTTCGGGCGCCGCAACGGCAAGTCGTTCTTCCAGTTGATGGATTTTGTGGCGCCGTTCGTGCCGATCGGCCTGGGTGCCGGGCGCATTGGCAACTTTATCAACGCCGAGTTGTGGGGCAAGCCAACCGACGTGCCGTGGGCCATGGTGTTCCCGCCGTTCAGCGACCCGGCGCAACTGCCGCGCCACCCGTCGCAGCTGTATCAGTTCGCGTTGGAAGGTGTGGCGCTGTTCCTTATTCTTTACCTCTTCTCGCGCAAGCCACGCCCTACCATGGCCGTGTCGGGCATGTTCGCGCTGTTCTACGGGATTTTCCGCTTTATCGTCGAGTTCGTTCGGGTGCCGGATGCGCAGTTGGGCTACCTGGCGTGGGGCTGGCTGACCATGGGTCAGGTGCTCAGCCTGCCGATGATCCTGGCGGGCCTGGGCATGTTGTGGTGGGCTTACAACCGCCCGCAGCCGCTGAAGAACGCCGCGCTTTAAATTCGAACGCCGAGGTTTGCCCGCCTCGGCTTCAACGATACAGGTACTCACATGAAGCAATATCTCGAACTGCTGCACGACGTCGTGACCAATGGCCTGACCAAGGGCGACCGCACCGGCACCGGCACCAAGGCCGTGTTCGCCCGTCAGTATCGGCATAACCTGGCCGACGGCTTCCCGCTGCTGACTACCAAGAAACTGCACTTCAAAAGCATCGCCAACGAACTGATCTGGATGTTGAGCGGCAACACCAACATCAAATGGCTCAACGAAAATGGCGTGAAGATCTGGGATGAGTGGGCCACCGAAGACGGTGACCTGGGCCCGGTGTATGGTGAGCAGTGGACCGCCTGGCCTACCAAGGACGGCGGCACGATCAACCAGATCGACTACATGGTGCACACGCTCAAGACCAACCCCAACAGCCGCCGCATCCTGTTCCACGGCTGGAACGTCGAGTACCTGCCGGACGAAACCCAGAGCCCGCAGGAAAACGCGCGCAACGGCAAGCAAGCCCTGCCGCCGTGCCACTTGCTGTATCAGGCGTTCGTGCATGACGGCCATCTGTCGATGCAGCTGTATATCCGCAGCTCCGACGTATTCCTGGGGCTGCCGTATAACACCGCCGCGCTGGCGTTGCTGACCCATATGCTGGCCCAGCAATGCGACCTGATCCCTCACGAGATCATTGTCACCACTGGCGACACCCACGCTTACAGCAACCACATGGAACAGATCCAGACCCAGTTGGCGCGCACGCCGAAAAAGCTGCCGGAGCTGGTGATCAAGCGCAAGCCTGCTTCGATCTACGACTACAAGTTCGAAGACTTCGAGATCGTGGGCTACGACGCGGACCCAAGCATCAAGGCCGACGTGGCTATCTAACGGCCCAACGCGGTAAAAAACTGTGGGAGCTGGCTTGCCTGCGATAGCGGAGTGTCAGGCGACATCAATGTCGCGGGCCCACCGCTATCGCAGGCAAGCCAGCTCCCACATGGGTTGCGTGTTCGCTTGAGTTTAGTGGCCGTGGCTTCTGCCCACATGCGAAGGCTCGGCCTCACTGGCCGCAATCCCGCCGCTGACTTCCAACTGCTGCAAGATCCCGCACTGGTTCCCACCGCCGCAACGTTGGCGCAGGTCCAGCAGTTGTTCCTGCAAGGCCAACAATCCGTCGATCCGCGCTTTCACGTGGTGGATATGTTCGTCGATCAACGCATTCACGCTTTCGCACTGGTCCTGGGGGCTGTCGCGCAGCCCTAACAGGCTGCGGATTTCTTCGAGGGTCATGTCCAGGCTGCGGCAGTTGCGGATAAAGATCAGCCGCTCGGTGTGCGCCTGGGTATAGACCCGGTAGTTGCCCTCAGTGCGCGCAGGCGGTGGCAGCAGGCTTTCCTTCTCGTAATAACGGATGGTTTCCACCGGGCAGTCGGTGAGTTTGGCCAGTTCGCCGATCTTCATCGCAGCAATCTCCAAATGGGTGCTTGACCCTATAGTGGCTACAGGGTCTTTACTTGGCAACAGGCACCTTTACGGACGCGACCTGATGAGCCACTCCATTCACACCCCGCACAAGCACGACCACAAGCACGATCATGACCATGCTCATGACCACCCGCACGATCATGGTCACGATCACCCACATGATCACGCCCCGGCAAAACTCACGCCGGTGGATAGCCACGGCCACTCAGGCTCCTGCTGTTCCGGCGCTGCCGGGCCTGCCGTGGTGACCCTGAGCGAAGCGCCCACCGCCGGCTCGCGCCTGAGCACTTTCCGCATCGAAGCCATGGACTGCCCCACCGAGCAGACGCTGATCCAGAACAAACTGGGCAAGCTCGCCGGCGTGCAGCAACTGGAATTCAACCTGATCAACCGCATCCTCGGTGTCACCCATGACCTGCCGAGCACGGCGCCGATCATTGCGGCGATCAAGTCCATCGGTATGCAGGCCGACCCTATCGAGGAAGGCAGCCCCACCGCCGCGCCGCCGGCCAAGAAGCATTGGTGGCCATTGGCAGTGTCGGGCGTGGGCGCCCTGGGTGCCGAAGTGCTGCACTTCACCGGTGTGGCACCGACTTGGGTGATCGCACTGGTGGCGCTGGTGTCGATCCTCAGCGGCGGCTTGACCACCTACAAAAAGGGCTGGATTGCCCTGAAAAACCTCAACCTGAACATCAACGCGCTGATGAGCATCGCGGTGACCGGCGCCATCCTGATTGGTCAGTGGCCGGAAGCGGCGATGGTGATGTTCCTGTTTACAGTGGCCGAGTTGATTGAGGCCAAGTCCCTGGACCGGGCGCGCAATGCCATCAGCGGCTTGATGCAGATGACCCCGGAGCAGGCCACCGTGCGCCAGGCTGACGGTTCATGGATGGAACAAGAGGTCAAAAGCATTGAGCTTGGTGCGATCGTTCGAGTAAAACCCGGCGAGCGTATCGGCCTGGACGGTGAAGTCACTGCCGGTCAATCCACCATCGATCAGGCACCGATCACCGGGGAAAGCCTGCCGATTGAAAAGACCATCGGCGATAAAGTCTTCGCCGGCACCATCAACCAGGCCGGTTCCCTGGAATACAAAGTCACTGCGGCGGCCAACAACTCGACCCTGGCGCGAATCATCCACGCCGTGGAACAGGCCCAAGGCGCACGGGCGCCGACCCAGCGCTTTGTCGACAGTTTTTCCAAGGTCTACACCCCGGCGGTGTTCCTGTTTGCCCTGGGCGTGGCGGTGATTCCGCCGCTGTTCATGGCGGGCGTGTGGTTCGACTGGATCTATCGCGCCCTCGTGCTGCTGGTGGTGGCATGCCCGTGTGCCTTGGTGATCTCCACACCGGTGACCATCGTCAGCGGCCTGGCCGCCGCAGCGCGCAAAGGCATCCTGATCAAGGGCGGCGTGTACCTGGAGGGCGGTTACAAGCTCGACTACCTGGCGCTCGACAAGACCGGCACCATCACCCACGGCAAACCGGTGCAAACCGATTACCTGCCGCTGTTCCCGAATCTTGAAGACAGCGCCCCGGCCCTGGCCGCCAGTTTGGCCGGGCGTTCCGACCACCCGGTGTCCCTGGCGATCGCCAACGCAGCTGTGGATAAAAACCTGGCGCTTCACGTTGTGGATAACTTCGAGGCTCTGGCCGGGCGCGGTGTGCGCGGCGACATCAACGGCCAGACCTATCACTTGGGCAACCACCGCCTGGTGGAAGACCTCGGCCTGTGCTCAGAGGCGCTGGAAGAAAAACTCTTCGCCCTGGAAAAACAAGGCAAGTCCGTCGTGCTACTGCTGGACAAGTCCGGCCCCCTGGCGCTTTTCGCCGTGGCCGACACGGTCAAGGACAGTAGCCGCGAAGCCATCCAGCAACTTCACGACCTGGGCATCAAAACCCTGATGCTTACCGGCGACAACACCCACACCGCCCAGGCGATTGCGACCCAAGTCGGCATCGACCAGGCCCAGGGTGACCTGTTGCCCACCGACAAGCTGCAAGCCATCGAAACCCTCTACGGCCAAGGCCATCGGGTGGGCATGGTCGGCGATGGCATCAACGATGCTCCAGCCCTGGCGCGGGCCGAGATCGGCTTTGCCATGGCAGCGGCGGGCACTGACACGGCTATCGAGACTGCTGACGTGGCGCTGATGGATGATGACCTGCGCAAGATTCCGGCTTTCATTCGGCTGTCGCGGCAAACGTCGAGTATCCTCAAGCAGAACATCGCCCTGGCGCTGGTGATCAAGGCAATTTTCCTGGCCGTGACCTTCATGGGCATGGCGACCATGTGGATGGCGGTCTTCGCCGACATGGGCGTGAGTTTGCTGGTGGTGTTCAATGGCCTGCGCCTGTTGCGCAAATAGAGGATGAGAGGGTGGTGTGCTGAGTGCTGAGTTAAAGGCGTTTTTCATGGTCGCCCGCCTGGGCAGTATCACCCAGGCGGCGAAAAAACTCGGCCTGAGCCAGCCCACGGTGACCACTCAGATTCGCAACCTGGAAAGCCAATACGGCGTTGAGCTGTTCTATCGCGGCGGCCGTCGCCTGACGGTCAGCGACGAAGGTGCGCGGCTGTTGCCGATGGTCAAGACGCTGTTGCAGCAGGAAGCGGATATCGAGTTTTTCCTGCGCAACAATGGTCAGGTCCAGGGCGCGCTGCGGATTGCCGCGACGGCGCCGTATTACATTCTCGACCTGGTCAAAGCCTTTCGTGAACGCCTGCCGCACGTGGAAGTGTCGGTGGAAATCGGCAACTCCCAGCAGGTACTCGAAGCGCTGGATGATTACCGCGTCGACGTTGCGGCCTCTTCGCAATTGCTGGACGACCCGCGCCTGATCCGCCGCGTGCTGGGCACCGACCCGCTGGTGCTGGCGGTACATCGCAATCACCCGTTGGCCAAGCTTGAGCATGTGTCGTTGAGCGCGCTGGCCGGGCACACGCTGTTGATGCGTGAAGCCGGCTCCACCACCCGCAGGCTGACCGAAGAACTGTTGAAAAGCGGCGGCGTGGGGTATGGGCCGTTGCTGGAGATTGGCAGCCGTGAGTCGATTCGCGAGGCGGTGCTGCGCAATATCGGCATCAGCATCATCGCTCGCCAGGAAGTGCCCCATGATCCGCAATTGCGTGTGCTGACCATCGAGAATGCGCCGCAGATTCCGGAGTATCTGTATTGCCTCAAAGAGCGTAAAGGTGCACGGCTGCCGGCGGCATTCCTTGGCCTGGCTCAGGAAATGTCGCCAATTTAAGTTCTGCGGCTGGCTTGAGGGCCAATCGGGAGCAAGCCCCCTCCCACATTTTGACCGCATTCTCATGTTGGAACCCGGTCAACTGTGGGAGGGGGCTTGCTCCCGATTGCGGTAGGCCAGGCAACTCATCTCCATGAGTCCTACACAAATCCACCAATACCACTATCACCCCGTTTTGCCTTTCTGCCACACCAACTACGTATTGCCTCCCTAGCATGGCCTTCATCCGTTCGATGAGGTGCCTTGCATGAACACAGCCCTGACCCAACCCGGCGCGCCCATGAAGGTGCGCGGGATCCAGAAACGCTTTGGCGCTTTCACCGCGCTGGACAACGTGTCCCTGGACGTCGCCGCCGGCGAGCTGGTGTGCCTGCTGGGCCCGTCCGGCTGCGGCAAGACCACGTTGCTGCGCTGCATCGCCGGCCTGGAGCGTCAGGATAGCGGTGAGCTTTACCTGGGCGAGCGGGACGTTTCCCTGCTGCCGCCCCAGGCGCGAGACTACGGCATCCTGTTTCAGTCCTACGCGTTGTTCCCCAATCTCACGGTTGAAGCAAACATTGGCTACGGCCTCACAGGCAGCGGCCGCGATGAAGTGCGCAAGCGCGTCGGGCAGATGCTTGAACTGGTCGGTTTGGTCGGCAGCGAAAAGAAATACCCCGGCCAACTCTCCGGCGGCCAGCAGCAGCGCGTCGCTCTGGCCCGTGCATTGGCGCCGGCCCCTTCGTTATTACTGCTGGATGAACCGATGTCGGCCCTCGACGCCCGTGTGCGCGAGCATTTGTGCAGCGAGCTGCGCCAATTGCAGCGGCGCCTGGGTATTACCACCTTGATGGTGACCCACAACCAGGACGAAGCCATGTTGATGGCCGACCGCATTGCCGTGATGAACAACGGTAAGGTCGAGCAGTACGCCACGCCCCAGGAGATCTACGACCGCCCGGCCACACCCTTTGTCGCCGAGTTTGTTGGCCAGGGCAACTGGTTGCCGTTCAACCGTAGCAGCGCCAGCCATGCCCAGGTCGGCGGAATGAATATGCGCCTGGCCGACGATGCGGGTGTGGCCCGGTCCGGCCGCCTGTTCTGTCGCCCGGAAGCGATCAGCGTCAACCCGACGGTGCATGAAGAGAACCTGTTCCCGGCCAAGGTTCGCGAAATTACTTTCCTCGGCAACCGCTGCCGCATGAGCTTTGAGTTGGAGCAGTTGCCGGGCCATCCGTTGCTGGCCGAACTGGCGCCCGAAGCCATGCCGCGCCTGGGCGCCCAGGACATCTGGGTGGCCTTGCCGCCGCGCAGCCTGCAGGTGTTTGCCTGAGATGGCCGCCGTCATGACATTGCCGGTACCGCGCCAGGTGTCCCGCGCTGAGTGGGGCGACCGTCTCTTTGTGGTCGGCGGCAAATGGCTCTGGCTCGGCCTGTTGGTGGTGGCGGTCCTGCTGCCGTTGCTGGCGATCTTCTGGCGCGGCTTCAGCAGCGAAGCCGGGCAGGGCGGTGGCCTGGTGGCAGCGCGGGAGCTGCTGACCAGCGCCAACTTCCACTGGTTGCTGGGAAATAGCCTGAAAGTTTCCCTCAGTGTGGCGGCCATCGTCGTACCGCTGGCTTACCTGTTTGCCTACGCCCTGCAACGCACTTTGATTCCTGGCAAGACCGTCTGGCGCGGTTTGTCATTGCTGCCCTTGATGGCGCCGTCGATGCTGCCGGGCATTGCCCTGGTCTATCTCTTCGGCAACCAGGGCATGTTGCGCGGTTTGCTCTCGGACAATATCTACGGCTTCTGGGGCATTGTGCTCGGTGAAGTGATCTACACCTTTCCCCATGCCTTGATGATCTTGCTCTCGGCGCTGTCCCTGGCGGATGCACGCTTGTTCGATGCGGCGTCGAGCATGGGCGCCAGCCCGGCCCGGGCGTTTCGCAGCATCACCTGGCCGGCCACGCGCCAGGCGGTGTTCGCCGCGTTCTGCCTGGTGTTTACCCTGACCATCACCGACTTCGGTGTGCCGGTGGTGGTGGGCGGTGATTACCAGGTGTTGGCGCTGGAAGCCTACAAGGCGGTGGTCGGTCAGCAACAGTTCGGGCGCGGCGCGTTGATCGGCATGGTGTTGCTGCTACCGGCACTGTTCAGCTTTGGCGTGGATGCCTGGTTGCGCCGTCGGCATGGCGACTCGATGAGCGGTCGCGCCCAGGTGTTTCTGCCCGCGCCATCGCGGCTGCGCGACGGTTGCTACCTGGCCATCGTGTTGCTGATTTGCGCGGTGTTGCTGCTGGTGTTCGGCATGGCGGTGTATTCGTCGCTGGTGAAGTTCTGGCCGTACAACCTGTCGCTATCGCTCAACCACTACCAGTTCGAAGACACCGCCGGCGGCGGCTGGCTGGCCTACCGCAACAGCCTGACCATGGCGCTGTGCACGGCGTTGATCGGCAGTGTGTTGATCTTCACCGGTGCCTACCTGATGGAGAAGACCAAGGGCCAGAAGGGCCTGAACCTGGCGCTGCGCATGCTCAGCTTCGTACCGATGGCGGTGCCGGGGCTGGTGCTCGGCTTGGGCTACGTGTTCTTTTTCAACCTCAACGGCAACCCGCTGCACGTGTTCTACGGGAGCATGGCGTTGCTGGTGGTGTGCACCATTGCGCACTACCTGACCACCGCGCAGATGACCGCGACCACCGCCCTGCGCCAGCTGGACGCCGAGTTCGAAGCGGCGGCGTTGTCGCTCAAGGCGCCGTTGTACCGCCACTATTGGCGCGTCACGGTGCCGATCTGCCTGCCGGCGCTGCTGGATATCCTGCGCTACCTGTTTGTGTCGGCGATGACCACTGTGTCCGCCGCGATCTTTCTCTACAGCCCCGACACCATCCTCGCCGCCGTCGCCGTGCTGAACATGGACGACGCCGGCAACGTGGGCGGCGCGGCGGCCATGTCGACCCTGATCCTGTTCACCTCAGTCGGCGTCTCGCTGTTGCTGGCGTGGGCCTCACGTGGCGCGCTGCGTCGCTCCCAAGCCTGGCGCCAGACCGCGCCCGGCCAATAAAACATCCCTGAAGGAGGTGCTCCATGTTCAAGCCCCTGGCGCTGGTCGCTGCGGTACTCACGGCATTCAGCCTGAATGCCTTCGCCAAGACCGAGTTGACCGTGTACACGGCCCTCGAAGCCGAGCAATTGAAGACCTACAAAAAAGCCTTCGAGCAGGCCAACCCCGACATCGAGATCAAGTGGGTACGCGATTCCACCGGCATTATCACCGCCAAGCTGCTGGCTGAAAAAGACCGCCCGCAGGCTGACGTGGTGTGGGGCCTGGCCGCCTCCAGCCTGGCGATCCTCGACCAGCAGGGGATGCTGGACAACTACGCGCCCAAGGACCTGGACAAGATCGGCCAGCACTACCGCGACGCCGCCAACCCGCCCGCCTGGGTCGGCATGGACGTGTGGGCCGCGACCATCTGCTTCAACACCATCGAAGCCGAAAAGCTGGGCCTGACCAAACCGGTGAGCTGGCAGGACCTGACCAAGCCTGAATACAAGGGCAAGATCGTGATGCCCAATCCGGCGTCCTCCGGCACCGGCTTCCTGGATGTCAGCGCCTGGTTGCAGACCTTCGGCGAGAAGCAAGGCTGGCAGTACATGGACGACCTGCACCAGAACATCGGCCAGTACGTTCACTCCGGCTCCAAGCCGTGCAAGTTGGCGGCGTCCGGTGAGTTCCCGATCGGGATTTCCTTTGAATACCCGGCGATTCAACTCAAACGCCAGGGTGCGCCGCTGGACATCATCCTGCCGAAAGAGGGCCTGGGCTGGGAGATCGAAGCCACCGCCGTAGTCAAGGGCAGCGCACACGCCGATGCGGCAAAAAAACTCGCTGACTTTTCCGCCAGCCCAGCGGCGATGGAGCTGTACAAGGCTAACTTCGCCATCCTCGCCCAGCCGGGTATCGCCAAGCCGCAGACCGAATTGCCGGCCGACTACGAGCAGCGCCTGATCAAGAACGACTTTGCCTGGGCCTCGAAAAACCGCGACAGCATCCTGACTGAATGGCGCAAGCGCTATGACGGTAAGTCGGAGAAGGTGGCGGGTCAGTAAGGTTTTCGTTAGGGCTTATGGCCCCTTCGCAGGCAAGCCAGCTCCCACATTTGAAGGTATTCACACATCAAAATGTGGGAGCTGGCTTGCCTGCGATAGCGGCTTCGAATTCAGGACATCACTCAATGACACACCACAGCGACCTGCTGATCATCGGCGCCGGCATCCTCGGCCTGTCCCACGCTTATGCCGCCGCCAAGCGCGGCCTCAAGGTCAAGGTGTTCGAGCGCAGCGCCACGCCATTGGGCGCTTCTGTGCGCAACTTCGGCCAGGCGCTGGTCACCGGTCAACCACCGGGGCCGATGCTCGACCTGGCGCGGGAAAGCCGCGAAATCTGGGGCCAATGGGCGCAAGCAGCGGGCCTTGCACTCAAGCGCAATGGCTCCTACCTGTTCGCCCGCACCGAGGCCGAAGAACAACTGCTCGAAGCCTTTTGCGCGGGGCGTGCCCGGGAGTACGGGTATAACGTGGAGCTGCTGCAAGGCGCTGCGATGAAGGGTCTTTACGCCGGCCAGTTCCGCCATCACCGCGCGGCGCTGCACGGTAAGGATGACCAGCAACTGTATTCCCGCGAGGCGATCCCGGCGCTGATCCAGTACCTGAGTCAGGCGTTGAAGGTGGAGTTTCACTTTTCCACTCTGGTGCGCGACGTCGAACCGGGCCAATTGCACAGCACGGCCGGCAGCTTTCGCGGCGAGCAGATCATCGTCTGCTCCGGCCACGACTATCAGACCCTGTTGGCCGAATCCATCGCCCCGCTCAACCCGCAAACCTGCCGCCTGCAAATGCTGCGCGCCCGGCCGGCGGTCAACCTGAACCTGCAACACGCCCTGCTCACCGGCCTGAGCTGCGTGCACTACGGCGCCTTCGCCGACCTGCCGGAGGCTGCCGCAGTGCAGGCGCAGATCCTGCGCGAAACACCGTACCTGCAGGAGCACGGCATTCACCTGTTGATCAGCCCTACACCCCATGGCGAACTGATCATTGGCGACTCCCACCATTACGACAGCGACCCGTCGCCCTTCAATGCCGAGCAGGTAGATGACTGGATGATCGAGCTGGCCGAACAGACCCTGGGCTGCAAAATCCAGGTGGTCGAACGCTGGCAAGGCGTCTACGGCGCTCGCGGGCCCGGGCCGTTCTCGTTTGTGCAGGCAGCATCCGGTGTCAGCGCTGCGTTGATGCACACCGGCGTGGGCATGAGCGTGGGGCCGGCGATGGCCGAGCGAAATATCAGTACCTTGTGGGGAGAGACGTGATGAGCCCGGTGCTCGACCTTGATGTACTCAAGGCCAAGGCGGCGAGGCTACTGGCAGCGAAGATGGGCCTTACACAATAAGCCGATACGCCGCCTGGAGCCCTTGTTGTTACCCCACTAAGGTGCTTGCTTCACCCATTAAAAGAGCAACACTGATGCACTATTTGAAAGCCATCGCCCAAGACCTGCAAGGCAACGGTCATGCCGATACGGTCATTTTGCATTTCTATCAGCAACGGCCGGGTCGTCCCGATGAGCTGATCCACGATATCGTCGGACAGGAAATGACCTCGAATGCAAAATGGGGAGGGCATAGTAAACCCGGTTCGCTGGACCTGGATAAGCGCCGGATCGCGACTTTCGCCGACAGCTTCGTGAAACTCAATTGGTTTAACCCGGCAAGCCATTGGCAGTGTGCGCTCGTCATCTATGTGGATGATTTCAGCGACGCGGGACGGCCGGATTCGGTGAGGCTGGAGTTCCGTGAGAGCAAGGTGTCCGAGGGGAAAACATTACTGGTCTCCAGAACCATGGACTATGACGTCGACAGCGACAGCGTGTTGGAAACCGCTACCACCAATAGTGATATCGACCGCAACGGGGTAGCTGAAAACGCTGATAAAGAACTGGTTCGCTCGCTATGCAAGGCGTTCCTGGGGTTGAATTGGTGAGCGCTTTAAGCGCGTCACGCTTCGTTGAGCTGTTCAGCCAATGTTTCGACCTGTTCCTGACGCTCGGCCTGGCTCAGCTTGGCGTGGGGGTTGAGGGATGACCATTGCGGATAGGCGCGGGCCTTGTGCAGCGCGTCGGGCAGCTTGCCCTCGCGCCAGGTTTTGTCCTGGGGCGTGTCGACCTTGATGCTATGCATCGCCGCATGCCCGCGCAGACTAAGGGCCTTGAGCAACTGACGTTGGCGCAGGGCGAGCAGGCGCAGCACGCTGTCGTCGACGGTCAGCTCGCGTTGGCCTTTGATCTTGCCCAGCAGGCGGCTGCCGTAGCTGCGTGCGGTTTGCAGGGCGCCACCGGCGATAGCGCCGGCCAGTGCCGCAGCGCCAAGGGTCAGGCCGCCGACCAGGAGGTCCACGCCAGCACCGGCAGCGGCACCGGCGGCGATTCCGCCACCGACCCGTACGCCAAGTTGCTTGAGGGTTTCGGGGTTGAACAAGTCATCGCCCCAGCGACCGTCAAGCAACGGTAGATCACTGGCGGCGGCATCCTGTGGGCGAAAGCCGAACAGTTTGAGCAGGGCTTCAACGCACTTTTGTTCCCGTTGGCGCACCGCTTTGCGCAGATCGCCGATGGCTTGCTGTTCATCTTCGGTGACGACGCTGCGACGGCAGGCCGCGCAGTCGATCAGCAGTTCGGCGATCAAGCGTGCGGCGCTTTGCTGGCGGGCCTGGCGTTGGGCCTCTTGATCGAGGATCAGGCGTTCCAACTGCGGGCGGGAGTTTTCCAGCAGCAGGGCCAGGCTTTCATACAGGCGACGTTCACCGTCTTCCGGCGGCGCCACGCTGTCGAAGCGCACCAGCGCGTGCAGGCCGAGGCGGGCCAGGGCTTCGCGCCAGTCCGGCTCGCGCTGGTCGCTGCTGGTGACGAAGTTGAGCACCGGCAACAAGGGTTTGCCGCAACTGGCCAGCACTTGCAGCTCATCGCGGTACTTGGCCAGCACCGGCTCGCGGGCGTCGATCACATACAGGCCGGCGTCCGAGGCCAGCAATTGGCGCAACACCTTGGCTTCCTGTTCGAAACGCTGGCGCGCTTCGCTGCCCTCCAGAAAACGCGCCAGGCGAGCGGGACCGTCCAGGCGTTCACCGGGGCGATCCAGGCGCTCCAGATAGTCGAGCAGGGCGATGGCGTCTTCCAGGCCGGGCGTGTCGTACAGCTCCAGCAAGGCTTCGCCATCCACCGACAAGCGCGCGCCTTCGACATGCCGCGTGGTGCTGGGGCGATGGGAGACTTCGCCGAAGCCCACGTCACGGGTGAGGGTGCGCAGCAGTGAGGTCTTGCCGACATTGGTGTGGCCGACCACGGCGAGTTTCAGCGGTTTAGTCATGCCCGGTCTCCAGCCAGTTCAGCGGTGCGCAATCGGCAAACGGCAGCTCAAGTTGTTGCAGTGCGGTGTGCCAGTCACCCAGGCGTTCGGCGTCCAGCGCCTGGCCGGGCGGTGCTTGCAGCAGCCATACACGGGTGGTGGTGGCGCTGCGCGCCAGTTCGGCGATCAACGCCAGGCTGCCACGGTCCGGCGAGCGGCGCGGGTCGCAGACGATGACCAGCCGTGCGGGCGGGAAACGGCTGAGTTGTTCCAGCAGCTTGTTCCGCGATTCACGGCTGTCGAGGATGCCGGCGTTTTTAACGTTGCTGGGCAGTTTGGGCGGCCACGGGTGGTGATCGTCGAGTTCGATGGCCACCAGCAAGGCCCCGTCGCTGTCCATCTCGCTGACGCCGCCGCTGACGTGGTGCAGCTGTTCGGGCGCGGCATCGTTGACCCCAAGCCGTTCGCTGCTAGGCATCAGGCGTTCGCGCAGTTGGGCGTAGCCTTGCAGGTTGAGGTCCAGGCGCAACGCCGCACGCCCGATTTTCCAGCGCCACAGGCAGAACAGGGCGAGGATCAATCGGGGCAGCAGGCCGTAGACCAGCAACACGCCCACCAGCCAGGCGGCCCAGGCTTGGCGGGCGTTTTCGATATTCAGGGCTGAATCACCGCTGGCGCGGATCATGTCGACGGTTGGCACATTGAAACCCAGCAAAGCGGGCAGGCTGGCGAGGGCCTGGGTCACGGCGACAAACGTGTCGGCGCCGAGAATGGTGGTTTCCCACACAAAGCCGTAACGACGGGTGGCGAGCAGGGTCAGCAGGATCACCATGGCGCTGAGCAACGCCAGCAGCCACAGGCTGTTGACCAACACACCCACCGCCCAGCGATTGAGTTTTTGCCGTTGCAACAACAGCAGCAACGCTGGCGCCAATTGTGCGGCTTTGGCGTCACGCGCCAGTTTCTCGCTGAGCCATAACCACAGGCGCCCAAGGCTGGCGCTGTGTTCGCCAGCAAACAGCAGCCCCAGGGCCCAACTGACCAGCAGGATCAGGTTCAACCCGAGCAGGCTGCCCAGGGCCCAGAACACGTTCACCGGCGTCAGGCCATTGCCCAGCGCAGCGAATGCCAGGCCGGCGCCACTGATCACGGCCACGACCGCCAGTAAGATCAGCGCCAGGCGCGCGCCTTGCAGCCAGCGTGTGAGGGCACCGGTCAGGCCATCGCGCTCGGCCAGGTGCAAGGCGCGCTGGGTAATACGCGTCGACAGGTCGCCCCCGGCCGTGCGGGCCAGGCGGTTGGGTTCCAGGTCTTCCAGGGGGCCGGCGTGTTCTTCACGCAGGCGCACGGCTTCTGTCAGCCAGAGTGTGTGCAGAGGAGTCAGTGCAGTCACGCGCCATCCTGTTGTTTCAGTGAAGGTGGAGCATAACCGCTGACTCGCGGCTCTGGTATTCTCGTCGCCATGAAAAAAACTCTCCCTTTAAGCCTGATCGCAGCCCTCGGTGAAAACCGTGTGATCGGCGTCGACAACAGCATGCCCTGGCATTTGCCGGGGGATTTCAAGTATTTCAAAGCCACCACGCTCGGCAAGCCGATCATCATGGGGCGCAAGACCTGGGATTCCTTGGGTCGACCGCTGCCAGGGCGCTTGAACATAGTGGTCAGCCGTCAGACCGATCTGACGCTTGAAGGTGCGCAAGTTTTTCCGTCATTGGAAGCGGCGGTAGAACGGGCTGAGGAATGGGCCAAGGCGCAGGGCGCGGACGAGCTGATGCTGATCGGCGGCGCGCAGCTTTACGCGCAGGGGCTGGAACAGGCCGATCGCCTGTACCTGACGCGGGTGGCGCTGAGCCCGGAAGGGGATGCGTGGTTTCCAGAGTTTGATAGGAACCAGTGGAAGCTGGTGTCGAATGTCGAGAATCCGGCCGAAGGTGATAAACCGGCCTACAACTTCGAAGTGTGGGAAAAAGCCTAAAAGCATCGCAGGCAAGCCAGCTCCCACATTTTGATGTGTGAATACATTCAAATGTGGGAGCTGGCTTGCCTGCGATAGCGGTCTATCAGACCTGCGCTAACTCGGCATGCTCATCGGCATCCAGCAACGCTTTATCCGTCTGCCCCATGATCTGGCTGGTAATCGCCCCCGCCGTCATCGAACCATTCACGTTCAACGCTGTACGGCCCATGTCGATCAGTGGTTCCACCGAAATCAGCAACGCCACCAGTGACACCGGCAAGCCCATGGCCGGCAGTACGATCAGCGCGGCGAAGGTCGCACCACCGCCCACACCGGCGACGCCCGCCGAACTCAAGGTCACAATCGCCACCAGCGTCGCGATCCACAGCGGATCCAACGGGTTGATGCCTACGGTCGGCGCGACCATCACCGCCAACATCGCCGGGTAAAGACCGGCGCAACCGTTCTGGCCGATGGTCGCGCCAAACGAAGCGGCGAAACCGGCGATCGACTGGGGGATACCCAGGCGGCGGGTCTGCGCTTCAATACTCAAGGGGATCGAGGCGGCGCTGGAGCGGCTGGTGAAGGCAAAGGTCAGTACCGGCCACACCTTGCGGAAAAAGCGCAGCGGGTTGATCCCGGCCAACGACAGCAGCAGGCCGTGCACCACAAACATCAGGCCCAGGGCCAGGTACGACACCACCACGAAACTGCCCAGCTTGATGATGTCTTGCAGGTTGGAACCGGCGACCACCTTGGTCATCAGCGCCAACACGCCGTACGGGGTCAGCTTCATCACCAGGCGCACCAGGCGCATCACCCAGGCTTGCAGGGTGTCGATGGCGTTGATGACCTTCTGGCCCTTTTCCACATCATCCTTGAGCAGTTGCAGCGCGGCTACCCCGAGGAACGCGGCAAAAATCACCACGCTGATGATCGACGTCGGCTTGGCCCGGGCCAGGTCGGCGAACGGGTTGGCCGGCACGAACGACAGCAGCAACTGCGGGATATTCAGGTCGGCGACCTTGCCTGCGTAATCACTCTGGATCACTTGCAGGCGCGCCATTTCCTGGGTGCCGGCCACCAGGCCCTCGGCGGTGAGGCCGAACAGGTTGGTCAGGCCGATGCCGATCAGCGCCGCGATGGCCGTGGTAAACAACAGCGTGCCGATGGTCAGGAAGCTGATCTTGCCCAGGGACGAGGCGTTATGCAGGCGCGCCACGGCACTGAGGATCGAAGCGAACACCAGCGGGATCACGATCATTTGCAGCAACTGCACATACCCATTGCCGACCAGATCAAACCAGCCGATGGAGGCTTTGAGCACTGGATTGCCGTCGCCATAGATGGTGTGCAAGGCCGCACCGAACAGCACGCCCAGGACTAGGGCGAACAGGACCTTCTTGGCCAGGCTCCAGTTAGTACGGCCAGTTTGTGCAAGGCCCAGCAACAGGGCCACGAACACCAATAAATTGAGAATCAGGGGCAGATTCATTGAAGCTCCGTTGATAAGGCAGCCAATCGCGTCAGCCTGCGATTGCGAACCGGCAAGCCTAACAGCTTGAAATATATTGATTTAATACCAATATGGAATGGTGACTGTCGTTTTTGGAATAAGCGTCTGACGCTGCTGCGCATGGCCGTGGCGGAATCAGAACCAAAGCCGTCGCGCTCGGGTGATAAGTGTCACAGGGATTTGTTAGCGTCGATGTCTTTCACTTGAGGGAGACAACGCCTATGAAGCTCGCGCCGAAACTACTCTTATCCGCAGCCTTTTGCCTCGGACTCGCCAGCCAGGCGTTTGCCGCCACCGAGTTGAAACATTGGCCGGCACCGGCCGCCAAGCAACTCAACGAAATGATCGCCGCCAACGCCAACAAGGGTAACTATGCGGTGTTCGACATGGACAACACCAGCTACCGCTACGACCTTGAAGAGTCGCTGCTGCCGTACATGGAAAACAAGGGCCTGATCACCCGCGAAACCATGGACCCATCGCTCAAGCTTATCCCCTTCAAAGACACCGCCGACCATAAGGAAAGTCTGTTCAGCTACTACTACCGCCTGTGCGAAGTCGACGACATGGTCTGCTACCCCTGGGTTGCGCAGATTTTTTCCGGCTTCACCCTCAAGGAACTCAAGGTGCAGGTCGACGAGCTGATGGCCTCCGGCAAGCCCGTACCCGTCAGCTATTTTGAAGGCGACGTGGTGAAAAAAACCGAGATACAGCCACCGAAAGTCTTCACTGGCCAGGCCGAGCTCTACAACAAACTGATGGAAAACGGCATCGAGGTGTATGTGATGACCGCCGCGTCCGAGGAACTGGTGCGCATGGTCGCGGCCGATCCGAAGTACGGCTACAACGTAAAGCCCGAGAACGTCATCGGCGTGACCACGATGCTCAAGGACCGCAAGACCGGCGAGTTGACCACCGCACGCAAGCAGATCACCGCGGGCAAATATGACGAGAAGGCCAACCTCGGCCTGGAGCTGACGCCCTACCTGTGGACCCCGGCGACCTGGATGGCCGGCAAGCACGCGGCGATTCTCACCTATATCGACGAATGGAAAAAGCCGGTGATCGTCGGCGGTGATACCCCGACCAGCGATGGTTACATGCTGTTCCACGATGTGGATGTGGCCAAGGGTGGCATCCATTTGTGGATCAACCGTAAAGACAAATACATGACCCAGCTTAACGGCATGATCGCCAAGCACGCGGCGGCGCAGGCCAAGGAAGGGCTGCCGGTGACGGCGGACAAGAACTGGGTGATCGTTAAGCCCGAGGACATTCAATAACAGACTGAATGCGGTCAAAAATGTGGGAGGGGGCTTGCCCCCGATAGCGGTGAGTCAGCTACAAATTGACTAACTGAAATACCGTCATCGGGGCAAGCCCCCTCCCACATTTTGACTTTCATTGTTCCTAGGGTTATCTCCAGGCAAAAAAATGCCCCGCACCTGGCGGGGCATTTTGATGCGCGGGGCTTACAGGCCGTCGAGCATTGCCTTGTTACGTACAGCACCCTTGTCGGCACTGGTGGCCAACAATGCGTAAGCCTTCAACGCAGTAGTGACTTTCCGCGGGCGTTTTTCTACCGGCTTCCAACCCTTTTTGTCCTGCTCAACCCGGCGTGCCGCCAGTTCTTCATCGCTGATCAACAGGTTGATCGAGCGGTTCGGAATGTCGATCAGCACCTTGTCGCCATCCTGCACCAGGCCAATCGCGCCACCGGCAGCGGCTTCCGGGGAAGCGTGGCCGATGGACAGGCCCGAAGTCCCACCGGAGAAACGCCCGTCGGTCAGCAGCGCACAGGCTTTGCCCAGGCCCTTGGATTTCAGATAGGACGTGGGGTAGAGCATCTCCTGCATACCCGGGCCGCCCTTGGGGCCTTCGTAGCGGATGATCACGATGTCGCCTTCCTTGACTTCGTCAGCGAGGATGCCGCGCACCGAGCTGTCCTGGCTTTCGTAGATCTTGGCGCGGCCTTCGAAAACGTGGATGGATTCATCCACACCTGCCGTTTTCACCACACAGCCGTCCAGGGCGATGTTGCCGTACAGCACGGCCAGGCCGCCTTCTTGCGAGTAGGCGTGCTCGACACTGCGGATACAGCCGTTTTCACGGTCGTCATCCAGCGTATCCCAACGGGTCGACTGGCTGAATGCGGTCTGGGTCGGGATGCCGGCCGGGCCAGCCTTGAAGAAGGTGTGTACGGCTTCGTCGTCAGTCTGGGTGATGTCCCATTTGGCGATGCCTTCGGCGATCGACTTGCTGTGCACGGTCGGCAGGTCAGTGTGCAGCAGGCCGCCACGGGCCAGGGAACCGAGGATCGAGAAGATCCCGCCGGCGCGGTGCACGTCTTCCATGTGGTACTTCTGGATGTTCGGCGCGACCTTGCACAGTTGCGGCACGTGGCGGGACAGGCGGTCAATGTCGCGCAGGTCGAAGTCGATCTCGGCTTCCTGGGCGGCAGCCAGCAAATGCAGGATGGTGTTGGTGGAACCGCCCATGGCGATGTCCAGGGTCATGGCGTTTTCGAACGCCTTGAAGTTGGCGATATTGCGCGGCAACACCGACTCATCGTTCTCACCGTAGTAACGCTTGCACAGCTCGACGATGGTGCGGCCGGCTTGCAGGAACAGTTGCTCGCGGTCGCTGTGGGTGGCCAGTGTGGAACCGTTACCCGGCAAGGCGAGACCTAAGGCTTCTACCAGGCAGTTCATCGAGTTGGCGGTGAACATGCCGGAGCACGAACCGCAGGTCGGGCAGGCGCTGCGCTCGTATTCCGCGACCTTCTCGTCAGAAGCGCTGGAATCGGCGGCGATCACCATGGCGTCAACCAGGTCGAGTCCGTGGGACGCGAGCTTGGTCTTGCCGGCTTCCATCGGGCCGCCGGAGACGAAGATCACCGGGATGTTCAGGCGCAAGGCAGCCATCAACATGCCGGGGGTGATCTTGTCGCAGTTGGAGATGCACACGATGGCGTCGGCGCAGTGGGCGTTGACCATGTACTCCACGGAGTCGGCGATGATCTCGCGGCTCGGCAGGGAATACAGCATGCCGTCATGGCCCATGGCGATGCCGTCGTCCACGGCAATGGTGTTGAATTCCTTGGCCACGCCGCCGGCCCGTTCGATTTCGCGGGCGACCAGTTGGCCGAGGTCCTTGAGGTGGACGTGGCCCGGTACGAACTGGGTAAACGAGTTGGCAATCGCGATGATCGGCTTCTTGAAGTCGTCATCCTTCATCCCCGTGGCACGCCACAGTGCGCGGGCGCCGGCCATGTTGCGGCCGTGGGTGGATGTTTTCGAGCGGTAATCTGGCATGGAGCACTCCGGGCGGCTAATCACTTATTAATCAGGTGCAAAGGGGAGTGAGCTTCTAATTGACGACTGGAACACCCGAAAAATGGCCGTGTGTCCGGAAGTTGCCACTCGCATCGCGGGATCGCCGCTTGCTTGGGCCTCGAGCTCATAAACCCGCCGGGGGATGACTGGCGATGAATAGGGCCGATTCTACACCGCTGGCGGCTGGAGGGAATGGCCGTAACCTTGAAGATAGCCGCTACAGGACATGTGGGCGCTGCTTGATCAGCGCATTCAGGGCGAGCCCGGCGGCACTCAGGGTTAGAAAGCACAGGGCTAGCGCGGTGGTCAGGTTGGCGGTGGCCAGGTTGATCACCAGGCTGATCAGGCCGCCGCACATGAAAATCAGCAAGCTACCGGCAGAGGTCGCCGTGCCAGCCAGTTGCGGGTAGAGGCTCATGGCCTTGGAGTTGGCGATGGGTCGACAGATGGTGGTGCCGGCTGTGCAGATCAACATCGGGATCAGCACCGTGGCGGCCGACAGGCCGAACTGCCAGGCCAGCCAGAGCATGACCAGACCTGAAACAGTGATCAGCAACAGGCCAGTGTTGATTTGCCGGTCGGCGTCCATTTTGCGATGCAGGATACTGGCAATCACTCCGCCGCAGACGTAGGCCGCGCCATATAGCAGCAATGCCCAAGCGAATTGATACGTCGACAGGTTCAAGCGCTCCATGAAGATCAGGGGCGACATCACGATAAACGAGAAATGGCAGGCAAAGGCCAGGGCGGAAATCAACCAATAGCTGACGAAACGGAGGTCGGAAAACAGCAGCCAATAGCCGTTGAAGAACTGTAGCGGTGAAGGGCGATGGCTGCTGCGCGAGTCGTGCAGCAGGCGTGCGGACCAGAGCCACACCACTGTGGCTAACACGATAAACACGTAAAAACTCGCCTGCCATCCGCCATAAATTTGCAGCCAGGTGCCCATCAGTGGCGAGCTTGAGATGAACACTCCGCCGGCGGTGGTCATCCAGATTCGAATCCGTTGCAGCTCCCGTCCTGTAAACAAGTCCTGGATAAGCGCCTGCGACAGGGCAAACGCCCCGCACCCTACGGCCTGAACCACGCGAAAGCCGATAAACCAATTGAAATCCGGGGCCAGCAAACAACCGGCTGCACCCAGCGCCGATAAGGCAATACCTGCCAGCAGCAGTTTTTTGCGGCCGAACATGTCAGACAACGGGCCTATCAGCAGTAACGAGACGGCCAGGCCAATGGCAAAAATACTGACGGACTGGGCGATTTCTGAAGGCGTGTGGCCAAAGTGATTGGAGAGGGCGGGAAAGGATGGCAGGACTACGTCGAGGGGGAAGACTGCGAGCAGGGTCATGGTCATCAACAGTACGATGAAATATGACTTGTTTGGTGTGGCTGTACTAATGGGCATCAACCGGACCGCTCTATCCTTCCTTGCTGGGGGGAGGAGAGTCGGTGTGACGGCAAGGGAAGTCAATGGAAATGGCAGTGGGAAACAGCTGAAAGGCCCGTAGGATCAGTCGTTGACTGTTCCTACGGGGAGCATCCCGCTGTCAGCTATTAGGCAGCAAGCGACAAGTAATGCTCTTGATATACCGCGTCTCGACAATCGCCGGATGCACCGGGTGGTCCGGGCCCTGGCCGCCGCGTTCGAGCATCTGGATATTGCGATCCAGGTGACGGGCGCTGGTCAGCAGGATGTTTTGCAGATCGTCTTCCGGCAGGTGCATCGAGCACGAAGCGCTGACCAGGATGCCGTCCTTGCTGAGCAGGCGCATGGCTTGCTCGTTGAGGCGGCGGTAGGCGCCTTCGCCATTCTTCATGTCTTTTTTGCGTTTGATGAAGGCCGGTGGATCGGCGACGATCACGTCGAAGCGCTCTTCGCTGGCTTTCAGTTCTTTCAACGCTTCAAAGACGTCGCCTTCGATGCAGGTCATCTTCTCGGCAAAGCCGTTCAGCGCGGCGTTGCGCTCTACGCCGTCGAGGGCGAAGGCCGAAGCGTCGACGCAGAACACTTCACTGGCGCCAAAGGCTGCAGCTTGCACGCCCCAGCCGCCGATGTAGCTGTACAGGTCGAGCACGCGCTTGCCTTTGGCATACGGGGCCAGGCGGGCGCGGTTCATGCGGTGGTCGTAGAACCAGCCGGTTTTCTGGCCCTGGATCACCGGGGCTTCGAATTTCACGCCGTTCTCTTCCAGCGCCACCCACTCCGGCACCAGGCCGAAAACCGTTTCGACGTAGCGGTTGAGGCCCTCGGCGTCGCGTGCGGCGGAGTCATTCTTGAACAGGATGCCGCTGGGCTTGAGCACCTGGGTGAGGGCCGCGATCACGTCTTCTTTATGCGCTTCCATGGTCGCCGAAGCGATCTGCACCACCAGGATGTCGCCGAAACGGTCGACCACCAGGCCCGGCAGCAGGTCGGAATCACCGTAGACCAGGCGGTAGAACGGCTTGTCGAACAGGCGATCACGCAGGGACAGCGCGACGTTGAGGCGGTGCACCAGCAGCGACTTGTCCAGCGGCAACTTGATGTCGCGCGACAGCAGGCGGGCGCAGATCAGGTTGTTCGGGCTCATGGCCACGATGCCCAGGGTCTTGCCGCCGGCTGCTTCCAGGATAGCCTGGTCGCCTGCCTGGAAGCCGTGAAGTGGGGTGGCGGCCACGTCGATTTCGTTGCTGTAGACCCACAGGTGGCCGTTGCGCAAACGACGATCGGCGTTGGCTTTGAGACGCAGGCTTGGCAGGGACATGACGTCGCTCCGGAAAAAAGAGCGGGAGTATACCCTTTGCGCACTCTTTCATGTGGGAGCTGGCTTGCCTGCGATGCGGGCGGTGCGGTGTATCAGACGTACGGTGGTAATGCTATCGCAGGCAAGCCAGCTCCCACATTCGATCGGGTTTCACTTGGGTTTTTGGGTGTCGGTCACGGCTGCATAAGGGGTAGAATTCGCGCCTAGTCCAGAGTGTGTATTTATGTCCCAAGAGCTTTCCGCCGAGCAGATTCAACAGGCCCTGCAAGGCATCAGCGTGCCGCCCCAACCGCAAATCATGGTGGATTTGCAGATGGAGCAGTACATGCCCGACCCGGACCTGGAAGTGATCGCACGGTTGATCTCCCAGGACCCGGGCTTGTCTGGTGCGCTGCTGAAGATCGTCAACTCGTCGTATTACGGCTTGAGCAACAAGATCGCCTCGATCCAGCGTGCAGTTAACCTGCTGGGCAGCCGGTCGGTCATCAACCTGATCAATGCCTTGTCGATCAAGGGCGAGATGAGCGACGACACCATCGTCACCCTCAACCGCTTCTGGGACACCGCCCAGGATGTGGCCATGACCTGCCTCACCCTGGCCAAGCGCACCGGCTCGCAAACCGTCGACGAAGCCTATGCCCTGGGCCTGTTCCACGATTGCGGCGTACCGTTGATGCTCAAGCGTTTTCCCAACTACATGTCTGTGCTGGAACAGGCTTACGCCAACGCCGGCCCGGATTGCCGCGTGGTCGATACCGAAAACAACGCGTTCCACACCAACCATGCGGTGGTCGGCTACTACACCGCCAAGTCCTGGCGCCTGCCGGAGCATGTCACCGACGCCATCGCCAATCACCACAACGCTCTGGCGATTTTCAGCGATGAGTCGTCGCGCAACCCGCAGCTCAAGAACCTGCTGGCTATCTTGAAGATGGCCGAGCATATCTGTTCTTCCTACCGCGTACTGGGGAACCAGGCGGTGGACCATGAATGGAATGCAATCGGGCACCTGGTGCTGGATTACGTGGGCCTGTCGGATTACGACTTCGAAAGCCTGAAGTTGTCGATCCGCGAACTGGGTGCGCACTGAACCGTCATTCAAGAGGTACACATGCCCGAGTTACCTGAAGTCGAAACCACCCGACGCGGCATTGCCCCGCACCTGGAAGGCCAACGAGTCAGCCGCGTGGTGGTGCGTGAGCGGCGCCTGCGCTGGCCGATCCCGGAAGACCTGGATGTGCGCCTGTCCGGGCAGCGCATCGTGCTGGTGGAACGGCGGGCCAAGTACCTGTTGATCAATGCCGAAGTGGGCACCTTGATCAGTCACTTGGGTATGTCGGGCAACCTGCGTCTGGTTGAGGTCGGTATGCCCGCGGCCAAGCATGAACATGTGGATATCGAGTTGGAGTCGGGGATGGCCCTGCGCTACACCGACCCTCGGCGTTTCGGCGCGATGCTCTGGAGCCAGGATCCGCACAACCACGAGCTGCTGCTGCGTCTGGGCCCGGAGCCGTTGACCGAGCTGTTTGATGGCGAGCGTTTGTTCCAGCTGTCACGCGGCAAGTCCATGGCGGTGAAGCCGTTCATCATGGACAACGCGGTGGTGGTGGGCGTGGGCAATATCTATGCGACAGAGGCGTTGTTTGCGGCGGGTATTGACCCGCGGCGTGCCGCCGGTGGCATTTCACGCGGGCGCTATTTGAAGCTGGCGATTGAGATCAAACGGGTGCTGGCCGCCGCTATCGAGCGGGGCGGCACCACGCTGCGCGACTTTATCGGCGGTGATGGGCAGCCGGGGTATTTCCAGCAGGAACTGTTCGTGTATGGCCGTGGCGGCGAGGCGTGCAAGGTCTGCGGGAGCGAGTTGCGCAATGTGGTGCTGGGGCAGCGGGCGAGTGTGTTTTGCCCCAAGTGCCAGAGCTGATTGCTGGGTGAGGGCTGATATTGCTATCGCAGGCAAGCCAGCTCCCACATTTGAATGTATTCACATATCCAAGTGTGGGAGCTGGCTTGCCTGCGATGAGGCCTTTACGGGCAATGAAAAGGCTTAGGCCTTACCGGTAATCTTGCGGTACTTCTCCATCAACTGCTCTTCAGTCTCCGGGTGCGCTTCATCCAGCGGAATGCAATCAACCGGGCAAACCTGCTGGCACTGCGGTTCGTCGTAGTGGCCGACGCACTGGGTGCACAGGTTGGGGTCGATCACGTAGATCTCTTCGCCCTGGGAAATGGCGGCGTTCGGGCACTCGGGTTCGCAGACGTCGCAGTTGATGCAATCGTCGGTGATGATCAGGGACATGGAAACTCCTGCCAGGGCACTCTGCCAAGGCATCTGAAAACTAATGCGCGCAATTGTGCCGCATTGGCGCCCGCAGTGCGAGCAGGCACCGATTGAGCGGTCTTACTTCTTGAAGCGCAATGTCAGTGCGTCCGCCACGGCAGGATGCACGAACTTGGTGATATCTCCGCCCAAAGCAGCAATTTCACGAACTAACGTCGAGGAAATGAACGAATAACGCTCCGACGGTGTGAGGAACAGGCTTTCCACGTCCGGCGCCAGTTGGCGGTTCATGTTGGCCAGTTGGAATTCGTATTCGAAATCCGACACCGCCCGCAAGCCGCGCAAGAACACATTGGCGTTCTGCTCCTTGGCGAAATGCGCCAGCAATGTCGAAAAGCCCACTACTTCCACATTCGGCAGGTGCTTGGTGACCTCTTGCGCCAGCTCCACACGTTGTTCCAGGGGAAACAGCGGGTTTTTCTTGGGGCTGGCTGCGACCGCGATGATCACATGGTCGAACAGGCGAGAGGCGCGTTCGACCAGATCGCCATGGCCTTTGGTAATCGGGTCGAAGGTACCTGGGTACAACACTCGGTTCATCGCGTCGTCCTGGCGGAGTCCGTTGGGGAACCGGATGGTATCGCAGCCATCCCGGTCGGCCAAGTCGACTTACGTAGATAAATGCCGTGAATCGAACGGTTTTTCACGCTGTTTTCAGACGTTCGGCCAAGGCTGACGCCAGTTGGGCGCTCAATCCATACACCGACAACTGGGGATTTGCCCCGATGCTGGTAGGAAACAGCGAGCCGTCATGAATAGACAGGTTACGCAGTTGGTGGTGGCGACCGAGGCTGTCGGTTACCGCATGCTTCGGATCTTCGCCCATGGCACAGCCGCCCATCACATGGGCGCTGCCGAGTGTTGTGCGGTGCAACTCCAGGTTCAAACCGTCAATCATGCTGCGCGCTTCGGCCAGGCTGTTCACGTACCGTGCGTCGTGATGCAAAGGCTTGACCGATTTGGCCCCTGCCGCGAACTGAATCTCGGCCATGCTGTGGAAGGCCCGGCGCAGGCCGTCCCAGGCGTAGGGCGAAACCTGATAATCGAGCACGGGTGTGCCATCGCCGCGTAAATCCACGCTGCCGCCCGGGCTGTCGGGGTGAAAGCCGTCGCGCAGCAGGGCGAGCATGGCGTGGGTGTGAGGCAGTTGGTTCATGTCCAACGCGTTCTGTTTGCCGTAACCGCCAAACAAGGTGCTGGCCAATCCTGGGTGTAAGGGTGGCGCTTCGAGCTTGTAGGACATTTTGCCGGTAGTGCCGTCCTGCCATTGGAAATGGTCGGAGTAAATCGATTGCGGCGCACCGTAGAACGGGTTGATCACTTCGTCGAACAGCCCCGCCGAGAAGTTGACCAGGTGCAAGAAGGTCCGCTTGCCCAGCCGCGAATGCGGGTCGGGCGCGTCCGAGCGCATCAGCAGGGCCGGGCTATTGATACCGCCGCCCGACAGCACGTAATGCCTGGCTTTTACGGTGATCTTGCGCCCGGTCGGCGCCACGCAGCGCTCGTCCATGGCCACGCATTCCAGGCTGCTGATGGTGTCGCCGCTGTATTTGAGCTGCTCGGCGCGGGCGAGGTACAGCAGTTCGCCGCCTTTCTCCAGGGTGGAGGGGATAGTCGTCACCAGCATCGATTGTTTGGCGTTCACCGGGCAACCCATGCCGCAATAACCCAGGTTGAAGCAGCCGCGCACATTGCGCGGGATCACATGCCAGCTGTAGCCAAGCTTTTCGCAGCCTTTGCGGATCACATCGTTGTTGGCATTCGGTGGAAGCGCCCAGGGTGCGATGCCCAGGCGCTGTTCCATTTTTTCGAACCAGGGCGCCATCTCGGTGCTGCTGTGGCCCTTCACCGCGTATTCGCTGGCCCAGTGGGCGAGGGTGGCGTCGGGTGTACGAAAGCTGGAGGTCCAGTTGATCAAGGTGGTGCCGCCCACCGCCCGGCCTTGCAGGATGGTGATGGCGCCGTCCTTGCTCATGCGGCCGATGCCTTCCTGGTAGAGGCTGGCGTAGGCTTCGTCTTCGAGCAGCTTGAAGTCACTGCTGGTCTTGAGGGGGCCCTCTTCGATCAGCAACACCTTGTAGCCAGCGGCGCTGAGGATCTCGGCGGTGGTGCCACCACCGGCACCGCTGCCAATAATGGCTACATCGGCTTCCAGGGTCAGGTCGTTGTCGAGGGCGGCGCAATTGTGGGTTTTCCAACCACGGGCCAGGCCATCGCGGAACAGATCGGGTACGGGCATCAGGGTCGTCTCTGGTTTTTATTGTGAGGGATGCGAATCAGATCTTCGGTGGGCCGGGATAACCGCAATGGGCCCAGGAGGCGGGCCGAAAATACCAGGCCATGATCACCAACTTGAGCAGCGAGCCCTGGCCCATGCGCAGCAGGTTCAGGTAGCTGTTTTCCCAGCGGTGCAGGAAGTTGCGGATCTGCTCGCTGCTGGCATTTTCCCAACTGCCCCAGATACCGGTCAGCGGGCCGCGGGTGATGCCCATGCCCAGCACGTCGAATAACTGCTGGGTGAGCTTGAACATCTCCGGCGACAAGTTTTGCAGGCTGTAGTCGAGTTTTTTCAGGGTGTCTTCAATGCCTGCGACCACTGTCTCGGCGCTGGCCGCACCCTCCAGCAGCACTGGGATCACCGCGCGCAAGAACGGCAAATCACTGGCGCGCAACATCGCGAAGCCGCTGGCCGGCGTACTGCTGGAGCAACCGCTGAGACTGGCGCCAAGCCCGGCCGTGGCGAGGAAAGCGCTGGCGCACAAGCCGATTTTCAAGACGCCGCGCCGAGACAGTGCGGGTGAATCGTTCAGGCTGGGGTTCATTGTTTTTATCGTCCTGAAGGTGACGGTTATCAGCGGATAAACAACTTCTGGATCAATTTCTGAATCGATTTGCCGTAAGGGGGGTAGATCAACTTCGCCGCGTTCAGGCGCTGTTTAACCAGCACGCCCTTGGCCTTGCTGAATGTCAGGAAGCCTTCATGGCCGTGGTAATGGCCCATGCCCGACGGGCCGATGCCACCAAATGGCATGTCGTCCTGGGCTACGTGCAGCAAGGTGTCGTTCAGGCATACGCCGCCGGAATGGGTTTCGTGAAGCACACGCTCCTGCTCGTTCTTGTTGTAGCCGAAGTAGTACAGGGCCAGTGGGCGTGGACGCTGGTTGATGTAGGCAAAGGCTTGGTCAAGGCCGCGATACGGCACGATGGGCAAGAGCGGGCCGAAAATCTCGTCCTGCATGACTGTCATGTCGTCGCTGACATTCAGCAGCAGGCTGTGGGCCATACGTCGAGCCTGGCCTTGCTCGTACAGTGGGACCAGGGTGGCGCCCTTGTCGGTGGCGTCCTTGGCGTAGGCATTGAGCCGGGCCAGTTGCCGCTCGTTGATGATGGCGGTGTAGTCCGGGTTGTCGGCCAGGGTCGGATAAAACCCACGTACGGCCTTGGAATACGCCTCGACAAACCCTGCGACGCGGTCCTCCGGCACCAGCACATAGTCTGGCGCCACACAGGTTTGCCCGGCATTCAAGGCTTTGCCGAAGGCGATACGCTCGGCGGCGTCCTTGAGCGGTACATCGGCCGAGACGATGGCTGGCGACTTGCCGCCCAGTTCCAGGGTGACCGGCGTGAGGTTTTCGGCCGCCGCACGCATCACGTGTTTGCCAATGCTGGTGGCGCCGGTGAACAGCAGGTGATCGAAGCGCAATTTGGAAAACGCCATGCCCACTTCGGCTTCGCCCAGCACCACGCACACCAGGTCCTCGGGAAAGATCCTTGCCAGCAGCGCCTTGAGCAGTTCGCCGGTGGCCGGTGTGGACTCGCTGAGCTTGAGCATCACCCGGTTGCCGGCGGCCAAAGCCCCGACCAACGGGCCGATAGCCAGATACAACGGGTAGTTCCACGGCACGATGACGCCGACGACGCCCAACGGTTGATAAATGACTTTGGCCGAGGCGGGCTGGAAGGCAATGCCTACAGCGCGGCGGGAGGGTTTCATCCAGCCCTTGAGGTGTTTGCTGGCATAGTGAATGCCATGCAGGCTGGGCATCAATTCGGCGAACAGGGTTTCGTCTGCGCTGCGATGGCTGAAGTCCTGGCTGATCGCAGTGATCAGCGCCTGGCGTTCGTCGCTGAGCACATCGCGCAGGGCCTTGAGCCATTGTTGGCGTTGCGCAGCCGGTGGCATCGGGTTGGCGGCGTAGGCGCGACGCTGGGCTTCGAACAGCTCCTGGAGGTGGTCCAAGGCCTGGGCATCTTGCAGGTAGGCAACGTTGGCAGACATGGCGCAGTTCCCGATTGTTATAGGTCTGCCTGGATTTTTAGAGTCATTGCTCTAAGTTGTCAAATAACATTGCAGTAACATCCAGATTTAACCTGGCCGGCATAGGCCGTAAGATGCCCCATCCCGTGTTTGGAAGCTGATCCCCCATGGCACCACGAGTAAAGACCAGCGAGCGCATTGTGCAAACCAGCCTGGAGCTTTTTAACCAGCAGGGCGAGCGCAGTGTCAGCACCAACCATATCGCCGCCCATATGGAGATTTCTCCGGGCAACCTGTACTACCACTTCCCCAACAAGCAGGCGATCATCGCCGTGCTGTTTCGCGAATATGAAGCCCTGGTGGACAGTTTCCTGCGCCCGCCCCAGGGGCGCACGATGGTGGTGGAGGACAAGCGCTTTTATCTGCAAGCCGTGCTGGCGGGCATGTGGCGCTATCGTTTCCTGCACCGCGACCTCGAACATCTGCTGGAGAGCGATCCGGAACTGGCCACGGGCTATCGGCGGTTTTCCCAGCGTTGCCTGATCCAGGGCGGTGCCATTTACCAGGGGTTTGTCGATGCCGGCATTCTGAATATGGACCCGGTGCAAACCGAAGCCCTGACCCTGAATGCCTGGATCATCCTGACCTCCTGGGTGCGGTTCCTGTGCACCACCAACGAAAAGTCCACCCACCTGAGCGCCGAGGCGATCAAGCGCGGGGTGTACCAGGTGCTGGTGTTGGAGGCGGGGTTTGTCACGCCCCAGGCCAAAGAAGCGGTGGATGCGTTGTTCAAGGAATTTTACGTGCCCCTGAACCAGGCACTGGAAGAAGTGAAGTAAGACCTTTCCCCTTTGTATTCACAGGAGTCAGTCATGCCGCTTGCCCAACTGATCAGCCCCCCGCAATTGGCCGAGCGCCAGAAGTCGGCAGGGCTGGTGATCCTGGATTGCCGCTTTGCCCTGGAAGACCCGGATTACGGCCTGTGCAGCTACACCGAAGGGCATATCGAGGGCGCGCAATACGCCGACCTGGAGCGCCACCTCAGCGGTCCGGTAACCAAGGGCGTGACGGGTCGTCATCCTTTGCCAGCAGCAGACACGTTCGCCAAGCAGCTACGGGCCTGGGGCATCAGCGCCGACACCGATGTGGTGCTGTATGACGACGGCCCCGGTGCCTATGCCGCCCGTGCCTGGTGGCTGCTGGCCTGGCTGGGCAAGCGTGATGGGGTGTTTATTCTCGATGGTGGCCTCAAGGCCTGGCACAGCGCCGGTTTCCCCTTGAGCCTGGATGCGCCGGTGACCGAGCCGGGCACCTTCACTGGTACGCCGGATAATCGGCTGGTGCTGGATGCCGAGCATTTGCAAAAACGCCTGGGTCAGCCCGGCCTGACCTTGATCGACGCCCGCGCCCAGCCGCGTTTTCGTGGCGAAGTAGAGCCCATAGACCCGATTGCCGGGCATATTCCCGGCGCGCAGTGCGCAGCATTCAATGAAAACCTGGGCAGTGACGGGCGCTTCCTGCCGGCCGAGCAGCTCAAGCAACGCTTTGCTGCGCAGTTGCAGGGGCGCCCGCCGCAGGAGTTGGTGGCGTATTGCGGTTCGGGGGTGACGGCGTGCCATAACCTGTTTGCGCTGGCGTTGGCGGGGTATCCGTTGGGTAAGTTGTATGCGGGGTCGTGGAGTGAGTGGATTACGGATCCGGCGCGGGAAATTGCAACAGGCGACTGAGCAATTGGCCCTGTAAACCCAATCAAAATGTGGGAGGGGGCTTGCCCCCAATTGCAGTGTGTCAGTCTCAGTATCTGTAACTGATCCACCGCTATCGGGGGCAAGTCGAATCGTCGCACCGCCCCTCCCACATTTTTAACTGCGTTGTGTCAGTAACCACTGTGGGATGCGGCGTTCCAAGTAATAGCCGGGACGTTTCAGTGAACCCTCCACAAAGCCCACATGCCCACCCTTTGTCAGCAATTCAAACTCGGTGCACTCCGACAGCTCACTCGCTTCCGGCAGGCTATGAGCAAACACAAACGGATCATCGGCGGCCTGGATGATCAGTGTTGGTGTGCGGATATCGCCCAGGTAGTAGCGACTGGATGCGCGGCGATAGTAATCCTCAGCACTCAAGAAGCCATGCAACGGCGCAGTCACTCGCCCATCGAAGTCCCAGAACGTGCGCATCTTCTCCAGGGAGCCCAGTGCCTCCAGGGTTTTCAGTCCTTCCTCACGTCCATCTTGCAAAAACTGGCGTTGCTTTACGCGAATGTACGCCAGCATCTCGCGCATGAAATGCTTCTGGTAAATCCGCGAAAACCCCAGACCGATGCGATCAGCGCATTGGTCCAGGCGAAACGGTACCGAGACCGCCGCCGCGCCTTGCAGCCCCGAAGTCACGCCGGTTTCGCCCAAGTGCTTGAGCAACACATTGCCGCCCAGGGAATACCCCACGGCATACAGCGGTGCCAGTGGCCGTTTGGCGCGCAGATGGGCAATCGCCGCGGCCAGGTCTTCGCTGGCCCCGGAGTGATAACTGCGCGCCAGAAGGTTGGGCTCGCCCGAGCAGCCGCGCCAGTTCAACGCAACGCTGGCCCAACCTTGGCCGGCGAGGGCTTGTTGCAGGCCGGCCACATAGGGCGAATTGGACGAACCGGTCAGTCCATGCAGCACCAGTACCAACGGTGCGTGCAGGTCATGGGGGCCATGCCAGTCGAGGTCGAGGAAGTCGCCGTCTTCCAGCCATAGACGTTCGCGTTGGCGTTCGATATGGGTCGTTGGGCGCAACAGCGGCCCCCACAGTGTTTGCAGGTGAGGGTTGCCGAGGCCGAAGGCGGGTTTGAACAGATCGGAAGAGGGGGTCATGAAACTCTCGGTAGCCAGTGAGCTCGCCGTGGCAAGCTCCCCTGCCACAGGTTAAGCGGCGTTTTCGACCAGGCGATGCCACAACGCGTAATACACCCGCCCGGACTTTTGCTCCCGATGCAGGCGCCAACTGCCCGGCAGGCCGAGCGTTGACGGCGCGGTCTCGCTTTCAGTGTAGATCCAGGCATCCGGTGCCAGCCACTGGCGCTCTTCGAGCAAAGCACACACAGTCGGCAGCAGGTTCTGGTTGAACGGCGGGTCGAGAAACACCACGTCGTATTCAGTCACCGCCTGGGTTTCCAGGTAGCGCAGCGCGTCAGCCGTCTGTACCTGGCCGGTGGTGCAACGCAGCGTGCCCAGGTGTTCCTTGAGGCTGGACACCGCCACATTACTGGCATCCAACGCCTGGCCCTGGGCCGCGCCACGCGACAGCGCCTCCAGGAACAGCGCGCCACTGCCGGCGAACGGGTCCAGCACCTTGGCCCCGCCGATGTATGGCGCAAGCCAGTTGAACAGGGTTTCACGCACGCGATCCGGCGTCGGGCGCAGGCCTACGACGTCGGGGAAGCTCAGCTTGCGGCTGCCCCATTCACCGCCAATGATGCGCAGTTGGCCCACACCGTTATGTACGTTGTGGACAGGTTTTTTCGGGCGAGATGAACTGGCCATTAATGCTCCGGAACCCCGAGCGGCTGCTCGGCAGGTTTATCAGTGGGGGGCGGTAGTGGCTTTTGCGCAATCGTCGGGCCGGCGGTCACGATGACCATCTTGTCGGCGCTCAAGTGTTTGTTCATGGCTGCCTTGACCTGCTCTACGGTCAGGGCCTGGGATTGTTTCATGAAATCTTCCAGATAGCTCAGCGGCAGGTTGTAAAAACCCATGGCGCCCAGTTGCCCGACAATATCGGCGTTGCTGGCGGTGGACAGCGGGAAGCTGCCGGCCAGTTCGCGCTTGGCGTCGTCCAGTTCTTTTTGCGTGGGGCCGTTCTTGAGGTAGTCAGCCAGTACATCCTCAACCAGGCGCAGGGTGCCGCCGCTCATTTCGGCGCGGGTCTGCAAGTTGATCATGAACGGGCCGCGCACCTGCATCGGCGAGAAACCGGAGTACACGCCGTAGGTCAGGCCGCGTTTTTCGCGCACTTCGCTCATCAAGCGGGTGCCGAAGCCACCGCCGCCAAGGATCTGGTTGCCCAGGGACAGAGCTGCGTAGTCCGGATCGGCGCGGTCGATGCCCAATTGCGCAAACAGCAGGTGGGTTTGCTTGGAGGGAAACTCGATACGGCTCAGGCCGGCTTTTGGCTCGGTCGGTTGAGCGATCTTGGCCATGGCGGGCCCTTTGGGCAGCGAGGCCGACACTTTGGCCGTCATGGCCTCGGCCTCAGCGCGAGTCAGGTCGCCGACCACCGCAATCACAGCATTACCCGCCGCGTAGGCTTTGGCGTGGAATGCCTTCAACTGCGCCAGGGTGATCTTCGGCACACTCTCGGGGGTGCCTTCGCTCGGGTGCGCGTAAGGGTGATCGCCGTACAGGCGCTTGAACAGTTCGATGCTCGCCAGCTTGGCGGGGTTCTGCTTCTGATACTCGAAGCCGGCCAGGATCTGGTTCTTGATCCGCGCCAGGGAGTCTGCCGGGAACGTCGGTTGGCCAATAACCTGGTCGAACAGTGCCAGGGCTGCGGTGCGCTTATCGCTGTCGCTGAGGCTGCGCAGGGTGACCAGCGCCATGTCGCGGTAGGCACCATTGCCGAAGTCGGCGCCGAGGCCCTCAAAACCACTGGCGATCTGGCTGACATCCTTGCCCGGCACGCCTTCGTTGAGCATGGCGTTGGTCATCAGCGCCAGGCCCGGTATGTCGCCATCCTGGCTGCTGCCGGCGGCGAACAGGATGCGCATGTCGAACATCGGCAGTTCATGGGCTTCGACAAACAGCACCTTGGCGCCTTCGGCGGTGGTCCAGGTTTGCACATCGAGCTTGCGGTTGGTTGGCGCCTTGCCGTCCAGTTCCGCCAGCGACTGCAGGGTGCTGGCCGATTGGGCCTTTTCCAGAGCCTGGCTGGCGACCGACTCGCTCGGGCGCAGGAAATACACGGCACTGGCCGCAACCAGGGTGACTGCGATCAGGCTGGGCAGGATCAGGCGGCTGCTTTTACGATCACTCATGAGCGGTCTCCTCAGGCAATACATGGGCGACGCTCAGACGTTCGCGGGTGAAATAGGTGCGCGCGGCTTTCTGGATATCTTCTGGCGTCACGCTTTGCAGGTCAGCCAGTTCGGTGTCCATCAGCTTCCAGGACAGGCCGACGGTTTCCAGGGAGCCGATGGCAGTGGCCTGGCTGGTGATGGAGTCACGCTGGTACACCAGGCCGGCAATGACCTGGGCCCGGATGCGCTCCAGTTCTTCAGCGGTCGGCGGCTTGGCTTTCAACTCATCAAGCAGGCGCCACAGGCCGGCTTCGGCTTGGGCGACGGTCTTTTGTTTCTGCTGGTTGGGCGTGGCCGAGAGCATGAACAACGTATCGCCACGGGTATAGGCGTCGTAGTTGGTGGACGCGGCGGATACCAGCTCCTCACCACGTTCCAGTTGCTCGGAGATACGTGCACTGTAGCCGCCGTCCAGCAGGGCCGAGATCAGGCGCAAGGCTTGCACCGAGCGTTTGTCTTCGGCGGTGGCCAGGCCCGGTACGTTGAAGCCCAGGAACACGCTTGGCAGTTGGGTCTGCACCCGCAGGGTCAGCAGGCGCTCGCCGGGTTCGGCCAGCTCCAGCGGGATCTTCGCCGGTGGCACATCACGCTTGGGGATCGGGCCGAAGTAACGCTGGGCCAGGCTTTTCACCTCGTCCGGGGTCACATCGCCGACCACTACCAGGGTAGCGTTGTTGGGCACATACCAGGATTGGTACCAGTGGCGCAGTTCCTCGACCTTCATGCGCTCAAGGTCAGCCATCCAGCCGATGGTCGGCGTGTGGTAGCCGCTGGCCGGGAAGGCCATGGCCTTGAAGCGTTCGTAGGCCTTGGACATCGGGTTGTCGTCGGTGCGCAGGCGGCGTTCTTCCTTGATTACCTCGATTTCGCGGATGAACTCGTCGGCGGGCAGGCGCAGGCTGGCCATGCGGTCGGCTTCCAGCTCAAAGGCCACGCCCAGGCGGTCGCGGGCCAGCACCTGGTAATACGCGGTGTAGTCATCGCTGGTGAACGCGTTTTCTTCGGCGCCCAGGTCACGCAGGATCAGCGAGGCTTCGCCGGGGCCGACCTTGGCGCTGCCTTTGAACATCATGTGTTCAAGGGCGTGGGACAAACCGGTCTGGCCTGGGGTTTCGTAGCTTGAACCAACCTTGTACCAGACTTGGGAAACCACCACTGGCGCGCGATGGTCTTCGCGCACGACCACTTTAAGGCCGTTATCCAGAGTGAATTCATGAGTGGGTTGTGGGTCGGCAGCGAAGGCTGAAAGGGGCAGACAAACTGTGCTGAGCAGCAGGCCTGCGGCGCGGCGGGCTAGAGCATTCATTCGTTTTTTAACCTGTTGGGCTGCCCGCTTGGTCTTAGCGTCGGCGGGCGAGGAGGTGCTAGGATACTGATCCGATTTAGGGACGGCCACTGCGGTCGTCATCTAGTCCTGGGTTCAGTCGTAGGAAAGTTGGAGTAGTTGGCGTTTTTCCCCGACAATCTTCCACGTTTCGCCGATTTTATCGCTTCAGTCCCATATTGAAACGATTTGCCAAGGCACTTATTTACGCCTTACAAAATGTTGCGCATGAACAAGCGGGCGTTAAAGCAGTCTGTTCTGCATCGAATTTATTTACCGAGGCGCCCTGGCGCATCGCTACTTTGAGATAGCCGTCCTCCATGTTTGGTTCCAACGACGACAAGAAGAGCCCAGCTGCGGCTGGCGAGAAAAAAGGCCTGTTCGGATGGCTGCGCAAAAAGCCGCAGGAAACCGTCGTCGAACAGCCGCAGGTTCAAGCTGAGCCTATTCCAGAGCCTATAGTAGAAGCCGAGCCGGTTGCCGAGACGCCGGCGCCGGTGGTGTTGCCCATCGCGGAGCCGGTATTGCAGCCGGTGGTCGAGGCAGAACCCGAGCCGGAGCCCGAGCCCGAGCACAAACCGTGGCTTGCGCTACCGGTAGCCGAAGAGCCGGTGGCACTGGTTGAAGATGTGCAGGCTGAACACGTGACGCCGCCCATTCCGGTGGCGCCACCGGTAGAGGTAGTGGTCCAGACGCCGCCAGCGGTCGAAATCCCGGTTGAAGTGCCTGCTGTCGTTGCCGAGCCTGCGGTCATCGAAGAGCCTGTCGCGCCAGCCGAAACCAGCAAGAGCGGCTTTTTCGCCCGCCTCAAGCAGGGTCTGAGCAAGACCAGCGCCAGCATCGGCGAAGGTATGGCCAGCCTGTTTCTGGGCAAGAAGGTCATTGACGATGAACTGCTGGAAGACATCGAAACCCGCCTGCTCACCGCCGATGTGGGTGTCGAAGCCACTGCCGTGATCATCCAGAGCCTGACTCAGAAGGTCGCGCGCAAGCAACTGACCGACGCCGATGCGTTGTACAAATCCTTGCAGGCCGAACTGGCTGCAATGCTCAAGCCCGTGGAAGCGCCGTTGGTGATCACCCCGAACAAGCCGTTCGTGATCCTGGTGGTCGGCGTCAACGGCGCGGGCAAAACCACCACCATCGGCAAGCTGGCCAAGAAGCTGCAGGGCGAGGGCAAGAAAGTCATGCTCGCCGCCGGTGACACCTTCCGTGCCGCCGCCGTCGAGCAGTTGCAGGTATGGGGCGAGCGCAACAAGATCCCGGTGATCGCCCAGCACACCGGCGCCGACTCCGCTTCGGTGATCTTCGATGCCGTGCAGGCCTCCAAGGCGCGTAATATCGACGTGTTGATCGCCGATACCGCCGGGCGCCTGCACACCAAAGACAACCTGATGGAAGAGCTGAAGAAAGTGCGCCGTGTGATCAGCAAGCTCGACGCCGATGCGCCGCATGAAGTCTTGCTGGTGCTCGACGCCGGTACTGGTCAGAACGCCATCAGCCAGGCCAAACAATTCAACCAGACGGTGCAGCTGACCGGCCTGGCATTGACTAAGCTCGACGGCACGGCCAAGGGCGGGGTGATTTTCGCCCTGGCTAAACAGTTCGGGTTGCCGATTCGTTATATCGGTGTCGGTGAAGGTATCGACGACCTGCGCACCTTTGAAGCCGAACCCTTTGTACAGGCACTGTTTGCCGAGCGGGAGCGTTCATGATTCGATTCGAACAGGTCGGTAAACGCTATGCCAACGGGCATGTGGGCTTGCATGAGCTGAGCTTTCGAGTGCGTCGCGGCGAGTTCTTGTTTGTCACCGGTCACTCGGGCGCTGGCAAAAGCACGCTGTTGCGCCTGTTACTCGCCATGGAGCGCCCGACCACCGGCAAGTTGCTGCTGGCGGGCCAGGACCTGGCTACCATCAGCAATGCGCAAATTCCGTTTCTACGCCGCCAGATCGGCGTGGTGTTCCAGAATCACCAGCTGCTGTTCGATCGCACGGTGTTCAACAACATCGCGCTGCCGCTGCAGATTCTCGGGCTGTCCAAAGCCGAAATCGTCAAGCGCGTGGATTCGGCGCTGGAGCGCGTGGCATTGTCGGACAAGACCGACCTTTACCCGGGGGACCTGTCCACCGGCCAGCAACAGCGCGTCGGTATTGCCCGCGCCATCGTCCACCGCCCGGCCTTGCTGCTGGCGGACGAACCCACCGGTAACCTCGACCCGCGCCTGGCGGCCGAGATCATGGGGGTGTTCGAAGACATCAATCGGCTGGGCACCAGCGTATTGATCGCCAGCCACGACCTGGCCCTGATCGCCCGTATGCGCCATCGTATGTTGACCTTGCAACGTGGCCGCTTGATCGGTGATGGGGAGGCTGGCGTATGAGTGCTACCCGTAGCCCCAAAGTATCCGAACGCGTGGCACCCAAGCCTGCCGATCCGCAACCGCCGAAGAAAAAGCGTGACGAAGACGATGGCCCGGACTTCGGCACCTTGCTGCGCGCCTGGATCGAAAGCCATCGCGCCAGCCTGCTTGACAGCCTGCGTCGCCTGGGCAAACAGCCGATCGGCAGCTTTTTCACCTGCCTGGTCATGGCCGTAGCCTTGAGCCTGCCGATGGGCTTGTCGCTGCTGCTTAATAATGTGGAGCGCCTCGGCGGTTCCTGGCAGCGGGCGGCGCAGATATCGCTGTACCTGAATCTGGACACCAGCAGCAAGGACGGCGAAGCGCTACGCGACGACATCAAGAACATTCCGGGCGTAGCGGATGCCGAATACATAAGCCGCGATCAAGCCCTTGAAGAATTCCAGCAGCAGTCCGGCCTGGGCGAGGCGCTCAAGGAGCTGCCGCAGAACCCGCTGCCGGGCGTGGTGCTGGTGACGCCGAACGAGGTCGACAAGCCGGCGCTGGAGGCCCTGCGACAAAAACTCGCAGAGATGCCCAAGGTGCAACAGGCCCAACTTGATCTAGTCTGGGTAGAGCGCCTGGCCGCGATCCTCAAGCTGGGTGACCGCTTTGTGTTCGGCCTGACGGTGTTATTAGTGTCTGCATTACTTTTGGTGATAGGTAATACCATTCGTCTTCATATTGAAAACCGTCGCACCGAGATAGAAGTGATTAAACTGGTCGGCGGCACGGACAGCTATGTACGCCGTCCTTTCCTGTACATGGGCGCGCTTTATGGCCTGGGTGCCGGGGTCTTGTCCTGGGGCGTGCTGGCGTTTGGCCTGAATTGGTTGAACGACGCGGTTGTCGGGCTGGCGGGTTTGTATGGCAGTGATTTTGCCCTGGCCGGGGTGCCGGTAGCCGATGGTCTGAGTCTCTTGCTTGGCGCGGTGTTGTTGGGGTATATCGGTGCCTGGATTGCGGTAGCACGGCATTTACGTGAACTGGCGCCGAAGTAGTTAATGCCAGATTAATGTGGTTTCGTTTGTATTGACCGTATCAGTGGTTTAGGGAACTTGTCCTACGGTTCCCAGGTCAATTTTCGCAGTGCTGAACTGCACGAGTTATGTGAGTCGGAGGTTTTTTCGTATGACCACTTCTTTGCAACCTGCTTATGCCTTGGTCCCGGGTGCGAACCTGGAGGCCTATGTGCACACGGTCAACAGCATTCCATTGCTGACACCCGAGCAGGAGCGTGAACTGGCCGAGAGTCTCTACTATGAGCAGGATTTGGGGGCGGCTCGGCAGATGGTGCTCGCCCACCTGCGTTTTGTCGTACATATCGCCCGTAGCTATAGTGGCTACGGCCTGGCCCAGGCTGACCTGATTCAGGAAGGCAACGTTGGCCTGATGAAGGCTGTAAAGCGCTTCAACCCTGAAATGGGTGTGCGCCTGGTGTCGTTCGCCGTGCACTGGATCAAGGCGGAAATCCACGAGTTCATCCTGCGCAACTGGCGCATCGTGAAAGTCGCGACCACCAAGGCCCAGCGCAAACTGTTCTTCAACCTGCGCAGCCAGAAGAAACGCCTGGCGTGGCTGAACAACGAGGAAGTCCACCGCGTGGCTGAAAGCCTCGGTGTGGAGCCTCGTGAAGTGCGCGAGATGGAAAGCCGCCTGACCGGCCATGACATGGCCTTTGACCCAGCCGCCGAAGCGGATGACGACAGCGCCTTCCAATCGCCTGCCAACTACCTGGAAGACCACCGGTACGACCCGGCGCGTCAACTGGAAGACGCCGACTGGAGTGACAATTCCAACCACAACCTGCACGAAGCGCTGGAAGTGCTGGACGACCGCAGCCGTGACATTCTCTACCAGCGCTGGCTGGCAGAAGAGAAAGCCACGCTGCATGACCTGGCGCAGAAGTACAACGTGTCGGCCGAGCGGATTCGTCAGCTTGAGAAAAGCGCGATGAACAAGCTGAAGTTGTCGATCGCCGCCTAATTTAGCTGGCAATGCTAGTTTGAAAATGTGGGAGGGGGCTTGCTCCCGATAGCAGAGTGTCAGTCAACATCAAAGTGACTGATCTATCGCTATCGGGAGCAAGCCCCCTCCCACATTTGTTTTGTGTTGTGTCAGTTGGACCAGGGGGCTTTTCGAGAGTTGTTCAGCTCAGTCAGGTATCCAGCGCCACCTAATTGACTCATCTGCTGGCGAATCCAAGCCGCTCGCCTGGCCACATACGCGGTCGGATGACTGGCACTCCATACCCTTGGATTAGGCAACACCGCCGCCAGATAGCTGGCCTGTTGCCGCGAAAGCCCCTTGGCGCTCACGCCAAAATGGTGCCGCGCCGCCGCCTCTGCGCCGAATACGCCTTCATCCCATTCCACGCTGTTGAGGTACACCTCAAGAATCCGCTCCTTGGGCCACAGCACCTCGATCAACCCGGTGAACCACGCTTCCAGGCCCTTGCGCAAATAGCTGCGGCCGGCCCACAGGAACAGGTTTTTCGACACTTGCTGGCTCAGCGTACTGGCGCCGCGAATCGAGCCGCCGCGTTCGTTGTGCAGGATCGCGGCCTGGATCGCGCCAAAATCAAAGCCCCAATGTTGCGGGAAGCGCTGGTCTTCACCGGCCATCACTGCCACTTTCAGGTCGTTGGAAATCTCATCCCACGGCACCCAGGTGCGTTGCAGGTCAATGGGCTCACCGTCGATCCAGGATTCGACCTTGCGCTCCACCATCAATGCAGTGAACGGTGGCGGGACAACCCTGAACAGCAGCACCAGCAACACACTGCCGATGGCGAACCATTTCACGACGTTGAGAAAGCGTTTGAAGAGGACACGCAGCATAGAGATGGCTTGGCCGAACCCGTTGAGCGGGCCATTATACAGACCCTGCCCGATGAGTCTGACTGGAGTTCCCCATGCTGCGTAGCTTTCTGATGCTGGCTGCCTTTTTCGGTTTTACCGGTGTCGCCCTGGGTGCGTTCGCCGCCCACGGCCTGAAAAACCGCCTGAGCGCCGACTACCTGGCGATCTTCCATACCGGCGTGACCTACCAACTGGTGCACGCCCTGGCGTTGTTCGGCGTGGCGTTGCTGGCGGCGCATATTCCCGGTCGATTGGTCAGTTGGGCGGGTATCTCGTTTACCGTCGGTATTCTGTTGTTCTCGGGCAGCTTGTATGCGCTGACGATGACTGGCATCAGCAAACTGGGGATCATCACGCCGTTTGGCGGGCTGGCGTTCCTGCTTGGCTGGTTCTTCCTTGGCCTGGCAGCGTGGCGCTTGCAGCTTTGACCGCTTGACGCTTGGAGCTGACCGGCAGGTCCCAATCGCGCTAGAATGCGGGCCCCTAAAAACGATGGCGGCCCGTGGCATGCGCATTCAGTTGAACGGCGAACCCTTTGAACTGCCCGACGGTGAAACCGTCGCAGCCCTGCTGACCCGCCTGGACCTGACCGGGCGTCGCGTCGCAGTGGAGCTCAACCTGGATATCGTCCCGCGTAGCCAGCACGCCGAGACCTCGCTGAAGGAAAACGACCAGGTCGAAGTGGTCCACGCCATCGGTGGCGGTTAGCCCGCCACGGCGGTAACGCATTCTGCAGAACCTCATCCAAACAGAGGATTTCCCATGAGCATCGTTCGTAACGACAAGCCTTTCGTCCTGGCCGGTCGTACCTACCAGTCCCGCTTGCTGGTCGGCACCGGCAAGTACCGCGACATGGAAGAGACCCGCCAGGCCATCGAAGCCTCGGGTGCCGAAATCGTGACGTTCGCCGTGCGCCGCACCAACCTGGGCCAGATTGAAGGCGAACCGAACCTGCTCGAAGTGCTGTCCCCAGACCGCTACACCTTCCTGCCGAACACCGCCGGTTGCTACGACGCCATCGAAGCCGTGCGCACCTGCCGCCTGGCCCGTGAGTTGCTGGACGGCCACAACCTGGTGAAGCTGGAAGTGCTGGCCGACCAGAAAACCCTGTTCCCCAATGTGATCGAAACCCTCAAGGCCGCCGAGACCCTGGTCAAGGAAGGCTTTGACGTGATGGTCTACACCAGCGATGACCCGATCATCGCCCGGCAGCTGGCAGAAATCGGCTGCATCGCGGTGATGCCACTGGCTGGCCTGATCGGTTCCGGCCTGGGCATCTGCAACCCGTACAACCTGCAGATCATCCTTGAAGAAGCCAGGATCCCAGTGCTGGTGGATGCGGGCGTGGGCACTGCCTCCGACGCGACCATCGCCATGGAACTGGGCTGCGACGCGGTGCTGATGAACTCGGCCATCGCCCACGCCCAGCAACCGATCATGATGGCCGAAGCCATGAAACACGCGATCGTCGCGGGCCGCCTGGCCTACCTCGCCGGGCGCATGCCGAAAAAACTCTATGCCAGCGCCTCTTCGCCGCTGGATGGTCTGATCAAGTAAGAGCTATTGATGACTGAATCAAACGAAACGCCGAACACCGTGGAAGCGGGCGACGAGTCCAAGCACCGCCGCATCAAGAGTTTTGTGATGCGCGCCGGCCGTATGACCGAAGGCCAGCAAAAGGGCCTGGAGCAAGGCACGCCGCTGTTCGTTTTGCCCCTGGCCGATGCGCCGGTTGATTACGACCAGGTGTTTGGCCGTTCGGCCCCACGCTCCCTGGAAATCGGTTTCGGCATGGGCCACTCCCTGCTGGAAATGGCCGCGGCCGCGCCGGAGCAGGATTTCATCGGTGTGGAAGTCCACCGTCCAGGTGTCGGCGCATTGCTCAATGGCGTGCTGACCCAGGGCCTGACCAACCTGCGAGTTTACGACTGCGACGCGATTGAAGTGCTCAACCGCTGCATCGCCGACAACAGCCTCGACCGCCTGATGCTGTTCTTCCCCGACCCGTGGCACAAAGCCCGTCACCACAAGCGTCGTATCGTCCAGGCCTCCTTCGCAGAACTGGTGCGCAGCAAGCTCAAGGTGGGCGGCATCCTGCACATGGCCACCGACTGGGAACCGTACGCGGAATACATGCTGGAAGTGATGAACGTCGCCCCTGGCTACCGCAACCTGGCCGAAGACGGCAAATGCGTGCCACGCCCGGCCGAGCGGCCGATCACCAAGTTCGAACGCCGCGGCGAGCGATTGGGGCATGGGGTGTGGGATTTGAAGTTTGAGAAGCTGGCTTAAGTAACCCTGCTATCACGGCAGTGGAATGGCTGCGTTCCACTGCCACTTGGTTTTTTTCTTGTAAAGGAATACAAGCGCTTGAAGTCCATTCTTTCCAGCCTGCTGCTCAGTCTGCTGTCTGCGGCAGCCTTCGCGGCTAGCTCCCCCTCTCTACCAGTGATTTCCCCTGATGATTATTTTGAGCGTGCTCAAAAGAAGGCGGAACAACTCAAGCTGCTGTTCGATGATAACGTCAAGCTTGAAGCCAGTGGCGAGCTGGATAAGGCCACGTTGCCCGAACAACTCAAAGAGGTTCAGGGCGCTATAGCGGCGTACCAACATGATTTGAAGATGGCCTCAGAGGGCGGGCACGTTGTCGCGACTTACATGCTGGCCAATATCCAAAGCCGGTTCGGCATGTCCGAGCAAGAGCGCAAGCAGGTTTGTGAACCGATGCACAAGGCGATGGATCAAGGTCTGTTGGCCGCTGGTGTGGGTTATTACTATCAGTGCGATATGACGTACATGCGTCTTGATCTGCTTGATCCTGGGCACATAAAGTATCTTGAGACGCTCAAGCAGATGCTGCTCAAAGTTGACGCCAACCGTGATTATTACCCGTTGTACACCAATCGCTCGCTTTGTTTTGAGAGTGATCGGCTAGCCGAGGCCAAGGAAGAAAGAACCTTGGGCAACATGCAAGCTCGCGCCAGTGTGCGGATGCTGACCTATGATCAGTACCGGGCTGACGCCTACTATATCTTGGCGGCGACACGTATGAACGACGAAGGTAAGCCCGACAGCGTGAACTTGACTTACCTGAATCAGGCTCTGGCCTTGGGTTGTAAAGACCCGATGACGCTTAAAGAGTATTACGAAAAAAGTTTTGGTAATCAGGCCGCTAAATAGGTTCGAGGAACCGAACAGGAACCTGCTCCGTCAGCCAGACGCCGTTCTCAGCCTGGAAAAACTTGAAACCCTCGGCCAGCATCTCCGGGGTGTTTACCTTAAGAATCACGACAGTCCCGTAGCGCTGCCCAACTTCCCTGGCAGTCTCAAGCTGTTCGCTGAGGTGCACATGATGACGGGAGCCTGGAATAAGGCCCTTCTGGTTGATTGACTCGACAAATCGTGTTGCGGTGCCGTGGTAGAGGAGTGCTGGCGGTTGTTTTTCTTCGAGTTGCAGCTGGACGCTTGGGTTGGAGTGGCCCTGCACGGCCCGAATATTTTGACCATTTTCGGAAAACGAAAAGCGTTTCTTCTCGTTTGTGCGCACGACCTGTTCCAGCAGTTCCCGGGTAAGGTTGCGTCCTTCACGTGACGCGGCGTCGATCAGTGCCGTCACGCTTGCCCAGCCCTCTGAATCCAGCGAAAGGCCTATCGCTTGCGGTTCGTGACGTAATACATAGCTCAGGAATTTGCTGGTGTCGTCCAGTAGCTTTTTGCTCATGTGATGTCCTTATCTCGGTCTGGTCTGATCAGCGCCGGTCTGCCACCACCCCAATCAACACCAGCACCACCACCAACACCGGCGCCAGGCTGTAGTTATTGAATTGGCTCAGCCCCCGCACAATCCACGGCGTAGCGTAGATCAACGCCGCACCGCTGCCGATCATGCACAGCAGGGCCATCAAGGGCACGCGCAGGGCGCCGGCGATGCTGCCCAGGCGCGCTTCGACCCAGCCCTTGATATCGGCGCCGAACAGCACCAACAAGCAGCCCACGAGGGCCAGGGAGATTTCCGACAGGTTGCTACGGCTCCAGCGGGATACGGTGGCGAGCAGGTCGAGTACCAGATCCATTCGATTTCCTTAAGAGCGATCAGCTCAAAAACTTCTGCAACAGGTCATTGAGAAAGAGTTGCCCGCGGTCGGTTGCCGCCAGGCGTGACGGTTCGACCTGCATTAATCCACTTTGTTCTGCCTCGCGGCGGCCTTCATCGAGGCTGGCCAGATCAAGGCCGGTGCGTTCGGCGTAGAGCTTGGCATCGACCCCTTCGGTCAGGCGCAGAGCGTTCATCAGGAACTCGAACGGCAGTTCGTCGTTGGTCAGCTCTTTCGCTCCGGCCTGGAAGCTTTTGGCCGGGTTGAGGTAGTCCTTGGGGGCGCGGGTTTTCCAGGTGCGTACGATGCGCCCGTCCGGGTGGCTGAGCTTGCCGTGGGCGCCGGCGCCGATGCCGATAAAGTCGCCAAAGCTCCAGTAATTCAGGTTGTGTCGCGCCGGGCGGCCGGGCTGGGCATAGGCCGACACCTCGTATTGCGCGTAACCGTGTTCGGCGAGCAGCGCCTGGCCGGCTTCCTGGATGTCCCACAGTGTGTCGTCTTCCGGCAGCGCGGGCGGCTGGTTCCAGAAGACGGTGTTGGGTTCCAAGGTCAGTTGGTACCAGGACAGGTGTGTCGGCTTGAGCGCAATGGCTTGGCGCAGGTCGCCCAGGGCGTCGTCCAGGGACTGGTTGGGCAAACCGTGCATCAAGTCCAGGTTGAAGTTATCGAACCCTGCCTGGCGCGCCATGCCAGCGGCGCGCACGGCTTCATCGCCATTGTGAATACGGCCCAGGGCTTCAAGCTTCTCTTGCTGGAAGCTCTGGATGCCGATGGACAGGCGATTGATCCCCAGTTTGCGGTACGCCACGAACTTCTCTTGCTCGAAGGTTCCGGGGTTGGCTTCCAGGGTGATCTCGATATCCGCGGCGAACCGAATACGGGCTTCCACGCCTTTTAACAAGCGGCCCAAGGCGGCGGCGCTGAACAGGCTGGGCGTGCCGCCACCGAAGAAAATCGAACTCAGCTCCCGGCCATAAACGGCGTGCAGGTCTTGATCCAGATCCGCCAGCAATGCATCTACATACTCTTCTTCCGGCAGCACCTTGCTGGCGGTGTGGGAGTTGAAGTCGCAATACGGGCATTTGCGCACGCACCAAGGGATGTGGATGTACAGCGCCAGGGGCGGCAGGTGGGGCAGGGCCGCCCGTGGTGTTTGCGCGCCACCGTGGATCAGCGGCTGCGCAGAGGTGTTCTGGGTCATTTCAAGCCCAGGCGCTGGCGCAGCAACACCATGGCGCGGGCGCGGTGGCTGATCTGGTTCTTGTCGGCCGGGCTCAGTTCGGCGCTGGAGATATTGCGCTCCGGCACCCAGAACAAAGGGTCGTAACCGAAGCCATGCTCACCGCTGGCGGCGTGCAGGATGCGCCCGTGCCACAAGCCTTCGCACAGGATCGGTAGCGGGTCATCGGCATGTCGCACCAGGGCCAGCACGCAGACGAACTGTGCACCACGTTCGGCGTCGGGCACGTCCTTGAGCGCGTCGAGCAGCTTGGCGTTATTGGCTGCGTCGCCCTTGCCATCAGCGTAACGGGCCGAATAAATGCCGGGCGCGCCGCCGAGAAAGTCCACCGCCAGGCCCGAGTCATCCGCCAGGGCCGGCAGGCCGGAGATGCGTGCTGCGTTGCGGGCCTTGAGGATGGCGTTCTCAACGAACGACAAGCCGGTTTCTTCCGGTTCGACCTGGCTGAACTCGCCAATCGAACGCAGTTGCACGGATTCGCCGAGCATGGCCTGCAGTTCTTTGAGTTTGCCGGTGTTATGGCTGGCCATTACGAGTTGGGTAAGGTTCATCATTCGGCCGGAAACAGTTCTTGGTTGAATTGGAAACCATGGGCTTTGCCGCCGGTTTCAACGTTGATGGTAAATGTCTTGTATTCCCGCTGGGTCACCGAGTAGGGCGCGAGGTAGCTGATGCCGCCTTTCTCTTCGATTTGCTTGAACGTCAGGATTTCGCTTTTGCCGCCCAGGTCTTTGATGGTACCCGTCACTTGCGCCGCGACCGGGGTGACGCCCTTGATCACGGTTACGTTGATCAAACCCTTCTCCTTGCTGCGCACTACGCCGACTTTCTGAGCGGTCTCGGGTGGCAGGAAGCTGGAGGTAAAGGTGTTGTAGTGGACGGTGATATCGCCAAAGTCTTTCTTGCGATTAGCGTCGATAGCGTCTGCAGCCATGGCGCTGGCGCCCAGGCATGCGGTCAATAGAAAAATAGCCAAACGACTCATGAACGTCCCTCTTGAAGATGATTAGACGGCAACTTTGTGGTCGGTCAGGCCAGGACTGCTGACCCGGTAAATACCGATTTCGCCCAATAGATTGGGCCATAGCTTACTCGCCCAGCCGTGGCGGTGCTGTTGATCGACGGCAAGGCGGTTGATGACCTTGGCTTCACGCTCGCCACACAACGCTTCGAAGTCTTCGAAGGTGCAGAAGTGGATGTTGGGCGTGTTGTACCACGTGTACGGCAGGAAATCCGAGACCGGCATACGGCCCTTGGTGGCCAGGTACCAGCGGCAGCGCCAGTGGCCGAAATTGGGGAAAGTGATGATGCATTGGCGGCCAACGCGCAGCATTTCGTCGAGGATGCGGTCCGGGTAGTGCACCGCTTGCAGGGCCTGGGTCATCACCACGATATCGAAGCTGTTGCTGGCGAAGTTGCCCAGGCCCTTGTCCAGGTCCTGCTCGATTACGTTGATGCCCTTGGCCACGCACTGGGCGATGTTGTCCGGGTCGTTTTCCAGGCCGTAGCCGGTGACTTGCTTGTTGTCGCGCAGCCAGCTCAGCAGTTCGCCATCGCCGCAGCCCAGGTCGAGCACGCGGCTGCCGGCGGGGATCCAGTCTTGGATGATTTCCAGGTCGGCTCTCATGGCGTTCTCACAGTGCGATTCGGTTCATGTAGTTGCTAAAGGCCTGCAGGTAACGCGGGATCGGAATCAGGAAGGCGTCGTGGCCCTGCGGTGCATCGATCTCCAGGTAGCAGACGTCTTTTTTGGCGGCCATCAGCGCATCCACCAGCTCACGGGAGCGGGCCGGCGAGAAGCGCCAGTCGGTAGTGAATGACATCACGCAGAACTTGGCCGTGGCGTGCTCGAAGGTTTTCGCCAGGTCGTCGTCGTGGTTGGCCGCCGGGTCGAAGTAGTCCAGGGCCTTGGTCATCAACAGGTAGGTGTTGGCGTCAAAACGCCCGGAGAATTCTTCACCCTGATAGCGCAGGTAGCTTTCCACCTGGAACTCGACGCTGTGGAAGTCGTAGTTGAGCTTCTCGCTCTTGAGGCCGCGACCGAATTTTTCGCCCATGGAATCATCGGACAGGTAGGTGATATGCCCCACCATCCGCGCCAGCATCAGGCCGCGCTTGGGGATCACGCCGGCTTCCTGGAACGAACCGCCGTGGAACTCGGGGTCGGTGAGGATGGCCTGGCGTGCCACTTCGTTGAAGGCGATGTTTTGCGCCGACAGCTTGGGCGCCGAGGCGATAGCCAGGCAGTGGCGCACGCGGTCCGGGTAGCTGATGGTCCATTGCAGCGCCTGCATACCGCCCAGGCTGCCACCAATGACTGCGGCCCACTGGTGGATGCCCAGCAGGTCGGCCAGGCGTGCCTGGCTGTGTACCCAGTCTTCTACGGTCAACACCGGGAAGTCCGCGCCGAATGGCTTGCCGGTGTCCGGGTTGAGGCTGCTGGGGCCGGTGGAGCCATTGCAGCCGCCGAGGTTGTTGAGGCTGACCACGAAGAACTTGTTGGTGTCGATGGGCTTGCCGGGGCCGATGCAACTGTCCCACCAGCCGGGTTTGCGCTCGTCAACGCTGTGGAAACCGGCGGCGTGGTGGTGGCCGGACAGGGCGTGGCAGATCAGCACGGCGTTGCTCGCCGTGGCGTTCAGTTGGCCGTAGGTTTCGTAGATCAGGTCGTAGGCAGGCAACGAACGGCCGCAGGCCAGGGCCAGCGGTTCGCTGAAGTGCGCCACTTGAGGCACGACCAGTCCAACAGAATCGGGGGGGAAGGCAGCTGGCATCGACCCTGCTCTCGTTTAAATGAGGCGTAAGTCTAAAGAGCGGGGACCCTAGCGGCAAGCAATGGTCTGTACCAGTACGCAGATACAAAATGTGGGAAGGGTTGATGTGGGAGCCGGGCTTGCCCGCGATGCAGGCACCGCGGTTTCAGACACACCGAGGTGATGCTATCGCAGGCAAGCCAGCTCCCACACAAGCCAGCTCCTATAGGGGCTACGGCATTCAGATCAGGCCGAACAGCTCTTTGGGCATGTAGGCAAAGTACGCCAGGCGTGGAATCACCCAGCTTTGCAGCAGCTGAATCACGATAAACGCAAAGATCGGCGAGATATCCAGGCCACCCAGGTTCGGGATCAGGCGACGGAAGGGTGCCAGCACCGGTTCGGTGATCTGAGCCACCAGTTCGGCACCCGGGCTACGGCTACCGGGTGCGACCCACGAGAGAATCACGCTGATGATCATCGACCAGAAAATGATCTTCAGGAACAGCGAGAAAATACCGATCAGGCCCCACGGCAACAGCAGCACGGTGAACGCCTGGTAGCCGTTGAGCATCAGGATCACCACGAACAGCAGGATCTGCAGCAGCAACGCCAGCACCAGCGACGACATGTCCAGGCCGAACAGGCTCGGGATCACCCGGCGCAGTGGCTTGAGCAGCGGTTGGGTGGCCTTGACTACGAACTGGCACAACGGGTTGTAGAAGTTCGCCCGCACCAGTTGCAGGATAAAGCGCATCAGCACGATCAGCAGGTACAGGCTGCCCAAGGTCTGAATGATGAAAATGGCAGCGTCATTGATTCCGAGCATGTTTGATTACCTTGGTAAGGGACGACTATTTGCCCAGTTGCTCAGCCATCTCGGCCGAACGATGTGCCGCGGCACCCAGTGCTTTTTCCACCAGGGCCTCAAAGCCCCCGGCCTGGAACGATTCAATGGCGGCTTGCGTGGTGCCGCCCGGCGACGTTACCCGCCGGCGCAGTTCGGCGGCATCGACATCGCTGCCGACAGCCATTTTCGCGGCGCCCAGGGCCGTTTGCTCAGCCAGTTGTTCGGCAACCTCGTGGGGCAGGCCCAGCTTGACGCCAGCGGCGGTCATGGCCTCGATCAACAGGAAGAAGTAGGCCGGGCCGCTGCCGGAAACGGCGGTGACCGCATCCAGTTGCTGCTCCTGCTCCAGCCATACGGCAAGGCCCACCGCAGACAGCAACTCCTGAGCCTGGTCACGCTGCTGCGCGCTGACTTCAGCGGTGGCGTACAAACCGCTTACGCCCTGGCGCAGCAACGCTGGGGTATTGGGCATGCAACGTACGATCGGCTGGTCACCGAGCCAGGCTTTCATGCTGGCACAGGTGATGCCGGCGGCAATGGACACCACCAATTGATGCGGCTGCAGGCTTGGGCGCAGGCTTTCGCACACGGCCTTCATGGCCTGGGGCTTGACCGCCAGCACGATCACATCGACGCCGTGGATGGCTTCGGCGTTATCGGCAAAGGTTTCAATGCCGTGTTCGGCGCTGACCCGTTCGCGGGTTTCGTCACCCGGGTCGCTGGCGCGGATCTGTTCGGCGTCCAGGCCCTTGGCCCGCAGGCCACCGATCAGGCTGGCCGCCATGTTACCGGCGCCGATAAAGGCAATACGCGTGTTGCTCATGACAGGTCCTTATTTTCGAGGGAAGTCAGCCATTTTGCGGCTGGCCGTAGTCGCGGGCGCCAAACAGGGCGGTACCGATCCGCACCCAGGTGGCGCCTTGGGCGATGGCCGACTCAAGGTCATGGCTCATGCCCATGGAAAGTGTGTCCAGCGCCAGGTTCAAGCTGGCTTGCAGGTCGCGTACGCTGGCAAACGCCGCATCCTGTGCGGCCCGGTCTTTAGTCGGCTCGGGGATCGCCATCAGGCCGCGCAGCTTCAAGCGCGGCAGGGCGCTGATCGCGTTGGCCAGGGCTGGCAGGTCGGCCGGCGTACAGCCAGATTTGCTGGCCTCGCCACTGACATTGACCTGGATGCAGATATTCAGCGGCGGCAGGTCGGCCGGGCGTTGTTCGGACAGGCGTTGTGCGATTTTCAGGCGGTCCACAGAATGCACCCAAGCGAAGTTCTCGGCGATGGCGCGAGTCTTGTTCGATTGAATGGGGCCGATGAAGTGCCAACTCAAGGGCAGGTCGGTTAAATCCGCCTGTTTGCCCAAGGCTTCCTGCAGGTAGTTCTCGCCAAAATCGCGCATCCCGGCGGCATAGGCGTCGCGCACGGCTTGTGCGGGTTTGGTCTTGCTCACGGCCAGCAGGTGGATGCTGCTTGCGTCACGTTGCACGGCGTCGGCTGCGGCGCGGATGCGCTGGCTAACCAGGCCGATGTTGTCTGCTATCGTCGACATTCAAGATGCGCCCGTGGATATGGAGTCCGCGGCATTCTACTGGAAATGGAAAGCCCTATGGATATCACGCAATTGCTGACGGCCAGCGTAAGCCGTGGCGCCTGTGACCTGCATTTGTCGGCCGGCCTGGCGCCGATGGTGCGAGTCGATGGCGAGGTCTGGCCGATGGATGAGCCGGTGCTGAGCGCAGCGCAACTGGTCGATCTGGTGAGCCCTTTGTTGAATAAACACCAACAAAAGGATTTCGAAACATCTCTTGAAACGGATTTTGCCTTCGAATTGCCGGGAGTCGCACGCTTTCGGGCGAACGTGTTCCGCCAGAATCGCGGTATAGGCGCGGTGTTTCGTGCCATCCCGACCGAGGTCCAGAGCCTGGAAGACCTCGGGTTGGGCGAGGTATTCCAGCGTATGGCTCAGTTCCCCCGTGGCCTGGTGCTGGTCACCGGGCCTACGGGTTCGGGCAAGTCCACGACGCTGGCGGCGATGATCGATTATCTGAACCGGCACCGGCGCCAGCACATCCTCACGCTTGAAGATCCCATCGAATTTATCCACAGGCCGAAACTGGCCCTGATCACCCAACGCCAGGTGCACCGCGACACCCACAGCTTCTGCGTGGCCCTGCGCTCGGCCCTGAGGGAAGACCCGGATGTGATCCTGGTGGGCGAATTGCGCGACCTGGAAACCATCCGCCTGGCCTTGACGGCAGCTGAGACCGGGCATCTGGTGTTTGGCACCCTGCACACTTCATCGGCTGCAAAGACTGTAGACAGGCTGGTGGACGTCTTCCCGGCCGGGGAAAAGGCCATGGTCCGCTCGATGTTGTCGGAGTCGTTGCAGGCGGTGGTGTCTCAGGTACTGGTGAAGAAGGTCGGCGGCGGCCGTGTGGCCGCCCATGAAATCATGCTGGGCACGCCGGCGATTCGCAATCTGATCCGTGAGGACAAGGTGGCGCAGATGGTTTCGGCAATTCAGACCGGTGGCGCGTTGGGGATGAAGACGCTGGATATGAGTTTGAAGGCGTTGGTTGGCGCGGGGCTGGTCAGCCGGGAAGAGGCGCGGGAGAAAGCGAGGGTGCCTGCAGATATCTAAAACGCACAGATACTCATGTGGGAGCTGGCTTGCCTGCGATAGCGGGCTGTCAGGCGCTCTCTCTGCCAACTGACACACCGTCATCGCAGGCAAGCCAGCTCCCACATTTGATTGCATTTCAAATGGGGAGCTTCAGTGGCGCCTGGCTTAGCGCTGCACGATCCGCAGGTTGCTGTTCTGCTCTTTAGGCAGCACCCGCTTGGCAATCACGTAGTTCTTGTCCCAGAACGGCTTTTTCAGCGTGTCGATGCTCACCGACTTGCCACGACGCGGCGCGTGGATAAAACGGTCGTTGCCCAGGTAGATGGCAACGTGATTGACCTGGCGGCTCTTGAGCTTGAAGAACAACAAGTCTCCGGGCTTCAGGTCTTTGCGATCAACCTTCAAGCCGTGACCAGCCGCCATGGCGTTGGAGGTGCGTGGCAAATCCACCGCTTTTACATCGTTGAATGCATATTTAACCAGCCCGCTGCAGTCGAACCCTTTACTTGGGCTGCTGCCGCCCCAACGATAAGGAGTACCCAGCACGTTGACGGCACGGCTGAGGACGTTGCTGCTTTGCTTGGTGTTGACAGCCATCAGGCCGGGTGTTGCTTTACCGTGTGCCTTGCTCAGTTGAGTCGGGCGGTTGACGGTCAGCTTTACCGATTTGGCCTTGGTGGTTGTGCTGTGGACTTTAGGGGTGAAACCATTGACGTTCGGAAGTCGTTGCTCACGATTGGTGGCGTGGGCGGCCAGTGGCATTAATAGGCAGATGGTCAGCCATGTCTTGAAAAATGGTCGCATTAGGCGTGGCTCTTATGGGTTTGCGCGCAACTTTATAACAGCTTTTTGTGTCGTTCTCAGGCCGTTTGTCGACTGAACCTTGGGGTCAAATCCAGGAAAAACGCGACGAATTGCCGCAATTGTCCTACACAAGTCAGGTGGCATAAGGCTTTGAGGACAGGAAGATACCATTTGCCGTACGTCGGGCGCTCGTAAAAAAGTCACAAAGAAAATGAAAAAATTTATCTATCGAAGCAAAAGAGGTACTCCATGAACACCTATCAACAGGTTGGTCAGCAGCAAGATACCCATAGCAAGGTGATCGGTTACCTGCTGTGGATTTTCGGTTTTACCGGGGCGCATCGCTTTTATTACGGCAAACCCGTGACCGGCACGATCTGGTTTTTTACCTTCGGCCTGCTGGGCATTGGTTGGTTGATCGACGTATTCCTCATCCCGGCCATGGACCGTGAAGCCGACCTGCGTTTTACCGCCGGGCCTATCGAATACAACGTCGCGTGGATCCTGTTGGCGTTCCTGGGCCTGTTCGGTGTGCACCGTATGTACCAGGGCAAATGGATCACCGGCCTGATCTACCTGCTGACCGGCGGTTTGTTCCTGATTGGGGTGCTGTATGACTTCTGGACGTTGAATACGCAGATCTCGATCCGCAATGCCGAGCGCAATAACGGCCGCTGATCTCTCGGCCCTATAGAGAACAAAATGTGGGAGGGAGCAAGCCCCCTCCCACATTTTTTACTGCGCTCACTCTAGACCGGTTTCAGGCCTGGTAAGTGATCCGCCCATCCATCAAGGTGTACCGCACCGTCGCCGGCAGGCTGTGGCCAATGAACGGGCAGTTTTCACCCTTGGACAACCAATGCTCCCCTGCCACCGTCGAGCTGCCCAGGTCAAACAGCACCAGGTCCGCTGGCGAACCGACTTCAAGCTTGCCCGCCGGCAAGCGCAGAGCGTCGGCCGGGCCGGCGCTCAGGCGGGCCAATAGCGTCGGCAGGTCGAGCAAGCCGTCTTCCACCAAGGTCATTGCCAGCGGCAACAACAACTCCACGCTACTGATACCCGGCTCGGTCGCGCCAAATGGCGCCAACTTGGCGTCACGCTCGTGAGGCTGGTGATGGCTGGAAATCGCTGACACCACCCCCGACTTCACCGCCGCACGCAAACCGTCACGGTCGGCCTTGGTACGCAGTGGAGGCTGCACGTGATACAGGCTGGAGAAGTCGATCAGCGCCTCATCCGTCAGGATCAATTGGTACAGCGCCACATCCGCCGTCACCGGCAAGCCACGGGCCTGGGCCTGGGCGATCAGGGCAACGCCGCGGGCGCTGGTCAGCTGGCTGAAGTGTGCGCGTACGCCGCTTTGCTCCACCAGCAACAGGTCACGGGCCAGGGCCACGGTTTCGGCGGTTTCCGGGATGCCCGGCAGGCCGAGGAAGCTGGCGACTGCCCCTTCATGGGCCAGGCCGCCTTCGGCCAGGTCGCGGTCCTGGGAGTGGAAGATCACCGTCAGGTCGAAGGTGGCCGCGTATTCCAGGGCACGGCACAGCGTGCGGGTGCTGCGAAAACTTTCCAGGCCGTTGCTGAAGGCCACGCAACCGGCATCGCGCAGTGCGATCAGTTCGGCCAGTTGTTCGCCATCCAGGCCTTTGCTCAAGGCTCCGACGGGAAACACCTTGCAATTGCCGGCTTCACGGGCGCGGTCCAGGATCAGCTCGGTCACCGCCGAAGTGTCCAGCACCGGCTTGGTGTTCGGCGGGCAGCACAGGCTGGTCACGCCACCGGCCGCAGCGGCCTGGGTTTCGCTGTTGATGTTGCCTTTGCGGCTGTAGCCCGGCTCGCGCAGGGAGACGTTCAGGTCCACCAGCCCGGGTGCGGCCACCAGGCCCTTGGCGTCGATGCTTTCGATGGCGTTGAAGCCGGCAGGTGCGGCGCCAATGGCGATGATCTTGCCGGCGTCCAGATAAAGATCGGTAACTTGGTCCAGGCCACTGGCTGGATCGATGACTCGGGCGCCGAGAATGCTGAGCTTCACTGGGCCTGCTCCTGCTCGAATTGACGTTGCGCGGTCTGCCCGCTCATGGCCATGGACAGCACGGCCATGCGTACCGCGATGCCGTAGGTCACTTGGTTCAAGATCACCGACTGCGGGCCATCGGCCACCGCCGACTCAATCTCCACCCCGCGGTTGATCGGCCCCGGGTGCATCACGATGGCATCCGGCTTGGCCCCGGCCAAACGTGCGGTGGTCAGGCCGAACAGGCGGTAGAACTCGCCTTCGCTGGGCAGCAAGCCACCAGCCATGCGCTCGCGTTGCAGGCGCAGCATGATCACCACGTCCACATCCTTGAGGCCCTCGGCCATGTCGGTGTAGACCTTCACGCCATACTGTTCGATGCCGATGGGCAGCAGGGTTTTCGGCGCGATCACGCGGATATCCGGGCAGCCCAGGGCTTTGAGGGCCAGCATGTTCGAGCGTGCTACACGGGAGTGCAGGATGTCGCCGACGATGGCCACCGAGAGGTTTTCAAAGCTGCCCTTGTGCCGACGGATGGTGAGCATGTCGAGCATGCCCTGGGTCGGGTGGGCGTGGCGGCCGTCGCCGCCGTTGATGACCGCTACCTGCGGGCACACATGCTCGGCGATGAAGTGCGCGGCGCCGGAGTCGCCGTGGCGGACCACGAACATGTCGGCGGCCATGGCTTCGAGGTTGCGCAGGGTGTCGAGCAGGGTCTCGCCCTTGCTCGCCGACGAGGTGGACACGTTCAGCGTGATCACGTCGGCCGATAGCCGCTGGGCTGCCAGTTCAAAGGTGGTGCGGGTGCGGGTGGAGTTCTCGAAGAACACATTGCAGATAGTCTTGCCGCGCAGCAGCGGGACCTTCTTCACCGCGCGGCCGCCGACTTCAAGGAACGAGTCGGCGGTGTCGAGGATTTCGGTGAGCAGTTCGCGGGGCAAACCGTCGAGGGACAAGAAATGTTGCAACTGGCCCTGAGCATTGAGCTGCAGCGGGCGCTTGGCATCTAGAGGCGTCATCGCGGGGACTCTGTACAAGGCGGTTTAAAGGGCAAGGTCTTGCAGTTCGAGTTCGAGCGGCGTGGGACCGGACAATTTTACCCGCTGCCGGGCTTGCAAAGACAGTGTTGCACCTACGACATCCGGGCTGATCGGCAATTCGCCAGCGTCCAGGTCCAGCAGGCAGACCAACGTAATGCTGGCCGGGCGCCCGTAATCGAACAGTTCGTTCATGGCGGCGCGGATGGTACGGCCGCTCATCAGGACGTCATCGATCAGGATCAGGTGCTGGCCCTCAACCTCAAACGGCAGAGCCGAAGGCTGCACCTGTGGGTGCAGGCCGTTCTGGCTGAAGTCGTCGCGGTAGAAGGACACGTCCAGCGTACCCAGGGGCGAATCGCTGCCCAGTTCTTCCAGTAACGCCTGGGCTACCCAGACACCGCCGGTGCGGATGCCGATAAAGCGCGGTTCGCTGATGCCGCGGTGTTCCAGGTGCGCCTTGAGGCGTAATGCCATCTGGCTGATCAGTTCGGCGGGATTGGGCAGGCTCATGGGGGCTCCTTTTTAAGTGTGTAGGCGCAAGCTTGCTCGCGAAAAACTCATGGGTACCGCGTTCATCCAGCCTTCACGCGGTATCGTTAACGTTCTTCGCGGGCAAGCCCGCTCCCACAGGATCGCGGCGGGTCAGGATTCAAATAAAGCGGTGTTTTCATCCAGCCAACCCTGCAACAGCAAGGCGGCGGCGATGGCGTCCACGGGGTTGTCGCGGTAACTGCCCTTCTGCCCGCCGCGGTCACGACGCTCACCCTTGGCTTCAAAGGTGGTCAGGCGCTCATCGTGGGTATAGAAGGGCAGGTTGTAGCGGCCATTGAGGCGGCGCGCGAATTTTTCGGCGCGCAGGCACATGTCGCTGGGGGTGCCATCCATGTTCAGGGGCAGGCCGACCACCACAGCGTCGGGCTTCCACTCTTTGATAAGGGCTTCAACCTGGTTCCAGTCCGGTATGCCGTTCTGGGCCTTCAAGGTGCACAGCTCGCGGGCCTGGCCGGTAATAACCTGGCCGACCGCTACGCCGATCTGTTTAGTGCCGTAGTCAAAACCCAGGATCAGACGCAAGGCCATCAGGCGTGCCCCGCCTGGCTGGTCAACAGGCTGAGGTTGACCCGCAGCTTGGCGGCGGCAGCATCAAGGCGCAGTTCGCTGGCGGTGTTGAACAGGATGTCGGCGTCGAACGGGCAGGTCAGCCAGGCATTGCTCGCCAGCTCGGCCTCCAGTTGCCCGGCTTCCCAACCGGCGTAGCCCAGGGTAATCAGGCTTTGCTCAGGGCCGACGCCATCGGCGATCGCGAACAGCACGTCCTGAGACGTGGACAGTGACACGCCCTCAAGATCCACCGTGGCCTGGTATTGCGGCCCGGTGGGGTGCAACACAAAGCCGCGATCGGTCTGCACCGGCCCGCCGATATAGATCGGCACATCCTGGCAGCGGGTCGGTGGGTCGAGTTCCGGGCGCAATTGCTCAAGGATATCGGCCAGGCTCAGCTCCTGTGGACGGTTGACCACCAGCCCCATGGCACCATTGGCCGTGTGCTCGACGATATAGGTCAAGGTCTGCGCAAAGTTCGGGTCGGCCATATGGGGCATGGCGATCAGGAATTGGTGCTTGAGGTAGGTCGGGCTGACGTTTTTCATGTCCGCTAGTGTGGCGTTGGAGGGGCGAACTGACAAGTGTAGGAGCGGTGTCAGTTGCTGGACAGCCGGTCGCCCTTGGCAAACTTCCAGGTGCGGATGATTTCCAGGCGGTCCACGTCATTCAAGTCGCCGCTGAACGGCGCAAAAGGCGCGGCCAGGCGCACGATGCGCTGGGCGGCCTGGTCCAGCAGCGGTTGGCCGGAGGACTCCAGCACCTGCACTTCATAGAGCGAACCGTCACGGTTGATCGATACCAGCAAACGCAAGTTGCCATAAATCTGCTGACGCCGGGCTTCGTCCGGGTAATTGAGGTTGCCGATGCGCTCGACCTTCTTGCGCCACTCGTCTTTATACCAGGCGCCTTTGTCGCGCATGGTCGACGCGGCGTTCAGGCGGTAGATGCGCGGGCGCTTGGCATACAGCTGTTGTTCGTGGGCCAGTTCGGCTTCCAGGCTGGAAATTTCGTCGGACAGCGTCGAACTGTCGAAGGTTGGCGCGGGCTTCACCGGCTCGGGCTTGGGTTCAGTCCTGGTTTTTTCGCGCTGGGTCGGGGCCTTTTGCGGCTTGGGCGCAACGGTGGTCACGGCGGCCTTGGGCGTTGCCTGCTTGACCTCGGGCTTGGGCACCGGCGGCGGGGTGACCTTATTGACCTTGTTGTCCTGGAAGGGCGCTACTTCAGTGGTCTTGGGCACGGCTTTCTTGTCGAGCGTACCGCTGCCCTGCTGGTTGTCCTGGGCAAGAAAGTCGGCCTTTTCGGGCTTCTTCTCACTTTTGAACGTAGCGAGGGTGATTTCCAGGGTCTTGGTGATCTGCTTGGGCTCGACCATGGTGAAGCCCACGCCCAGCAACAAGGCGAGGTGAATCAATGCGGCGAGAAACAGGGTAAATCCGAGCCGATCAGCCGGGCGCACGCCTCTGTGGGTGAGTTCTGGGGGCAGATCGGACGGGAGTGTCATGACAAGAAAACCAACATCGCGCGTTTCACAGGTGGCGCATGATAACGCAATGTTGGTGTGTGTCCGGCTGTTCTATGTCACTTGGCTTGTAGCTTGCGCTCAATGGCGGCCATCAGCATTTCGCCGATGTTCGTGCCAAATGCATTGTCGATCTCGCGAATACAGGTAGGGCTGGTGACGTTGATTTCCGTGAGGTTCTCACCAATTACGTCGAGTCCGACAAACAGCAGACCTTTTTCGCGCAGGGTCGGGCCAACTTGAGCGGCGATCCAGCGGTCCTTGTCCGACAACGGCCGTGCTTCACCACGACCACCGGCCGCCAGGTTGCCACGGGTCTCGCCCGCTGCCGGGATGCGCGCCAGGCAGTAGTCCACCGGCTCGCCGTCGATCATCAGGATGCGCTTGTCGCCATCCTTGATCGCCGGCAGGTAAGCCTGGCCCATAATCTGCTGGGTGCCCAGCGCAGTCAGGGTTTCGAGGATCACCGACAGGTTCGGGTCGCCAGCGCGGTGGCGGAAGATCGAAGTGCCGCCCATGCCGTCCAGCGGTTTGAGGATCACATCGCCATGCTTGGCAGCGAATTCACGCAGTACATCGGCGCGGCGGCTGACCACGGTCGGCGGCGTGCACTGCGGGAACAGGGTGGCAAACAGCTTTTCATTGCAGTCGCGCAGGCTCTGCGGCTTGTTGACGATCAACACGCCAGCGCGTTCGGCCTGTTCCAGCAAGTAGGTGGAGTACACAAACTCCATGTCGAACGGCGGATCCTTGCGCATCAGGATCACATCGAGGTCGCTCAGGGGGCTGTCGATTTCATCCGAAAGCTCGAACCATTTCTCGGGGTTGGCGAATACCTGCAACGGACGCATCCGCGCCCGCGCCTCGCCGTCGCCCTGGTACAGGTCGCGCTGTTCCATATAGAACAACGTCCAGCCGCGGGCCTGGGCGGCCAGGAGCATGGCCAGCGAGCTGTCCTTTTTATAGGAAATGCTGGCGATAGGGTCCATGACAATGCCGACGCGAACGCTCATGGGGGGTTTCCTCTAGCAAATTAGGGCGCATAAAAGTGGCGTCAGAGTGGCGCTGTGGTTGTTGTGGGTCAAGGAAAAACCACCGGGTGGGTGCCTCGATAGATTGCGCCCGGAGACTGTGCTAAAAAGACTGCCACGGCGTAGCAGCCCTTGAATTCCAAGGCTTGCGGCGCTCATCCTGTGCAACATCAGGCAGTACACACCGAAAACCGATTCGCTGTGGCGATGGTAGAGCAGATATGGAACAGCATTCCAACGCCTTGAGAGTGATGGTGATCGACGATTCGAAAACGATCCGCCGCACCGCCGAGACACTGTTGAAGAACATGGGGTGCGAGGTCATCACCGCCATCGACGGTTTCGATGCCCTGGCGCGGATTGTGGATCATCACCCGCACATTATCTTTGTCGACATCATGATGCCGCGCCTGGATGGCTACCAGACCTGCGCCCTGGTGAAGAACAACCCGGCGTTCAAGGCGATCCCGGTGATCATGTTGTCCTCCAGGGATGGCCTGTTCGACAAGGCCAAGGGGCGCATCGTGGGTGTCGATCAATTTTTGACCAAGCCTTTCAGCAAGGAAGAACTGCTGGGTGCGATCAAGGCCTATGTGCCTGCCTTCGCCGCAGTAGAACAAGCACACTGACGCCACCTCACAAGGGCCGGCGCCGACCAATGTAGTGGGGAAAACCATGGCACGTGTTCTGATCGTCGACGACTCGCCGACCGAAATGTACAAACTGACCGGCATGCTGGAAAAGCACGGCCATCAAGTCCTGAAAGCCGAAAACGGCGCGGACGGCGTAGCGCTGGCTCGTCAGGAAAAGCCCGACGCCGTGTTGATGGACATCGTGATGCCGGGCCTCAACGGCTTCCAGGCCACCCGCCAGTTGTCCAAGGAGCCGGAAACCAACGGTATTCCGATCATCATCATCACCACCAAGGACCAGGAAACCGACAAGATCTGGGGTGCACGCCAGGGCGCCAAGGATTACCTGACCAAGCCGGTGGACGAAGACACACTGATCGCCACCCTGAACAAGGTACTGGCCGGCTAAAGGCTCGCGATCATGACCGAGTCGCAAACCGCCTTCGAGCTGCTGCTGGACATCGACCGCCGTTGCCGCCTGCTGGCCGCCGACCTGCCGTCCCAGGAAACCCGCCTGCAACGCTGGAGCGGTATCGGCTTTCGCCTGGGGCCACACTGGTACGTGGCGCCCATGGGCGAGGTCGCCGAGGTGTTGCATGAACCGCGCTGCACCTTGATGCCGGGGGTCAAACCCTGGGTCAAGGGCGTGGCCAACCTGCGCGGGCGCTTGCTGCCGGTGCTGGACCTGGGCGGTTTCCTTGGCCTTGAGTTATCCAAGGCGCGCAAGCAAAGGCGGGTGCTGGTCGTGGAGTTCAATGACGTGTTTGTCGGGCTGCTGGTAGACGAAGTGGTCGGTATGCAGCACTTCCCATTGGATGCCTGGATGGCCAGCACCGCGTCCGGCGCGCCGTTTATCCAGGGCCAGTTCGACGGCGACCCGCAGTGGCAAGTCTTCAGCCCCTTCGCTTTGGCCCAGGCCCCTGGCTTCATGGATGTCGCCGCATGAGCACCGTTACTACGCCCAAACCCCAGGCCGCTTCGCGCAGCCGTTCGCAGATCATTGTGCTGTTTATCGCCTTGATCGTGTTCATCATGTTGCTGTTCGCCAACTTTGCGTACCTCAACACCCAGTCCACCTACGACAAGCAGTACATCGGCCACGCCGGTGAGCTGCGCGTGCTGTCCCAGCGCATTGCCAAGAACGCCACCGAAGCCGCCGCCGGCAAGGCCGCCGCGTTCAAGCTGCTGGGCGAGGCGCGCAACGATTTTGCCCAGCGCTGGGGCTACCTGAAAAAGGGTGATCCGCAAACCGGCTTGCCCGCCGCACCCAGCGCGGTGCGCGCCGAAATGCGTGCCGTGCAGACCGACTGGGAAGCGCTGCTGAAAAACACCGATGCGATCCTCGCCAGCGAGCAGACCGTTCTGTCCCTGCACCAGGTGGCTGCGACCCTGGCCGAAACCGTGCCGCAACTGCAAATGGAGTCGGAAAAAGTCGTCGATATCCTGCTGCAACGCGGCGCCCCGGCCAGCCAGGTGGCGTTGGCCCAGCGCCAGTCGCTGCTGGCCGAACGGATCCTGGGGGCGGTCAACACCGTGCTTGCGGGCGATGAAACCGCCGTGCAGGCCGCCGATGCCTTCGGTCGCGACGCCAACCGTTTTGGCGTGGTGCTCAACGGTATGCTCAACGGCAACCCCGGGCTGCGTATCACTCAGGTCGAAGACCCTGACGCCCGTACGCGGCTGGTGGAGATTGCCGAGCTGTTCGAGTTTGTCTCAGGCTCCGTGGATGAAATCCTCGAAACCTCGCCGCAGTTATTCCAGGTGCGGGCTTCGGCGAGCCATATCTTCAACCTGTCGCAAACCCTGCTCGATGAAGCCTCGCACCTGGCCACCGGTTTTGAAAACCTCGCCGGCGGGCGCAGTTTCGACACCATCGGCGGCTATCTGCTGGGCCTGCTGGCGCTGGCCTCGATCATCCTGATCGGCTTGGTGATGGTGCGCGAGACCAACCGCCAACTGCGTGAAACCGCCGAGAAGAACGAGCGCAATCAGAACGCGATCATGCGCCTGCTGGATGAAATCGAAGACCTGGCCGACGGCGACCTCACTGTCACCGCCTCGGTTACCGAAGACTTCACCGGCACCATCGCCGATTCGATCAACTATTCCGTGGATCAATTGCGTGACCTGGTCGCCACCATCAACCTGACGGCCGGGCAAGTCGCCGGTGCGGTGCAAGACACTCAGGCCACCGCCATGCACCTGGCCCAGGCGTCGGAACATCAAGCGCAGCAGATTGCCGAAGCGTCTACCGCGATCAACCAGATGGCGCAGTCGATCGACCAGGTATCGGCCAACGCCGCCGAGTCCTCAGCGGTGGCAGAGCGCTCGGTTGAGATCGCCAACAAAGGCAACGAGGTGGTGCACAACACCATCCATGGCATGGACAACATTCGCGAACAGATCCAGGACACCGCCAAGCGCATCAAGCGCCTGGGCGAGTCATCCCAGGAAATTGGCGACATCGTCAGCCTGATCGACGACATTGCCGACCAGACCAATATCCTCGCCCTCAACGCCGCGATCCAGGCCAGCATGGCAGGCGATGCCGGGCGCGGTTTTGCGGTGGTGGCCGATGAGGTGCAACGCCTGGCCGAGCGCTCGTCGGCGGCCACCCGGCAGATCGAAACTCTGGTGCGGGCGATCCAGGCCGACACCAACGAAGCAGTGATCTCCATGGAGCAGACCACCACCGAGGTGGTGCGCGGCGCACGCCTGGCCCAGGATGCCGGGGTCGCGCTGGAAGAGATCGAAGGCGTGTCGAAAACCCTGGCGGCGCTGATCCAGAGCATTTCCAATGCGGCGCAGCAGCAGACGTCTTCGGCCGGGCAGATTTCCCTGACCATGAATGTGATCCAGCAGATCACCACACAGACGTCGTCGGGGTCGACCGCGACCGCCGAGAGCATTGGTAACCTGGCGAAGATGGCCAGTCAGTTGCGCAGGTCGGTGTCGGGTTTCACCTTGCCGCCACCCAAGCAGGTGGACGATTGAAATACGACCTGAAGAACGCCACAGTCCAATTGTGGGAGCTGGCTTGCCTGCGATAGCGGTCTGTCAAATACAGATGTATTGCTGACCCACCGCTATCGCAGGCAAGCCAGCTCCCACATTGAATCTCCATTGTTTGTGAGATACCAGCAACCCACGAATTCTAAGCGGAGCAGTTATGGTTGATCGGCACGACTACGTGGCCCTCGAATGGGTCAAGGGCGACATTGCCGAAACCCTGAAACAGGCCCGTTCGGCGCTGGACGCTTACGTTGAAACCGGCAACGGCGACACCCTCGACAATTGCCTGGCCGGGATCCACCAGGTGCATGGCGCGCTGCAAATGGTCGAGTTCTACGGCGCGGCGCTGTTGGCCGAAGAGATCGAGGAACTGGCCCTGGCGCTCCAGACCGGTCGCGTCAGCCAGCGCGAAGAAAGCATCCGCCTGCTGCAACAGGCCCTCGGCCAGTTGCCGCTGTACCTGGATCGCGTACACAGCGCCCGCCGCGACCTGCCGCTGGTGGTACTGCCGCTGCTCAACGACCTGCGCACTGCGCGGGGTGAAAGCCTGTTGTCTGAAACCAGCCTGTTCAGCCCGCAACTGCTGTCGATCGCGCCGCTGCCTGATGAAACACTGGTCCAACGAGCAACGCCGCAGTTGCATGAGCAGTTGCGCCAATGGCACCCCTTGCTGCAACAAGCCCTCGCCGGGTTGCTGCGTGAAGACCACGGCCCGAGCAACCTGGAAGACATGGCGCGGGTGTTCGCACGCCTTGAGGCGTTGTGCCAGGGCGCGCCGTTGTTACCGCTGTGGCAGGTGGCCTCGGCACTGGTCGAGGGCATGTTGACCGGCGTGGTCGCCAACAGCCCGGCGCTGCGCAGCCTGCTCAAGGCCAGCGGCAAACAACTCAAGCGCCTGCTGGCCCAGGGCATTGACGGCATCAATCAGCCTGCGCCGGATGAGCTGCTCAAAAGCCTGTTGTTTTACGTGGCCAAAGTCACCCGACCGACGCCGCGCATGCAAAGCCTTAAAGAGCGCTATGGCCTGGATGAAGCTTTGCCCGACAGCGCCGTGGTCGACGCCGAGCGTGCGCGAATGGCCGGGCCGGACCGCAATGCCATGGGGTCGGTGCTCGGTGCCTTGTGTGAGGAACTGGTGCGGGTCAAGGAGCGCCTCGATCTGTTCGTACGCAGCGACCGCCAGCACATCGACGAACTCGACGCACTGCTGGCGCCCCTGCGGCAGATCGCCGACACCCTCGCCGTACTGGGTTTTGGCCAGCCGCGCAAAGTGATCATCGACCAGTTGGCCGTCGTGCTGAGCCTGGCCCAGGGGCAACGCGAACCCAATGACGCGGTGCTGATGGACGTGGCAGGCGCGTTGCTCTACGTCGAAGCCACGCTGGCGGGCATGATCGGCACGGTGGAGCCGCAAAGCCGCGAAGAAAGCCGGCTGCCCACCACCGACCTGACCCAGATCCATCAGTTGGTGATTGCTGAATCCTGCCAGTGCCTCAAACAAGCCAAGGAACTGGTGATCGACTGCGTCGAAGCCCATTGGGACCGCCAGCGTCTGGAATCCTTGCCGCAATTGCTGAGCCAGGTGCGTGGCGCGCTGGCGATGATCCCTTTGCCGCGTGCGGCGAGCCTGATGCGCGGCTGCACCGATTATGTCGACGAGCAGTTGATGATCAGCGACGTCGCGCCTTCGCCGGTGCAACTGGAGCAGTTCGCCGATGTGATCAGCAGCCTGGAGTATTACCTGGAACGCATGCTCCAAGACCCTGACGCCGCTGGCGAGCGTGTGCTGGAGCGGGCCACCCAAAGCCTGGCGGCGCTGGGTTATCTGCCGGCCGAAAAACCCTGGCGCCAGGCATTGGTCGCGCCCGATGGCGCACTGTCGACCGAACAGGCACCGAGCCAATCCCAATTTGACGCACTGGCAAGCCCCACGTCAGGCCTTAATCCTCCGGCCCTGCAACGCCCCGGCAGCCTGCTGCCACCGCCGGCAGGTGAAGAGCCGATTGACGATGAGCTGCGCGAAGTCTTCCTCGAAGAAACCGACGAAGTTCTCGACGTGCTGCACCGCAACCTGCCCAACAGTGCGGACAAAACCGCCCAGGGCGAAATGCGCCGTGCCTTCCATACGTTGAAGGGCAGCGGTCGCATGGTCCGTGCCCTGGTGCTGGCCGAACTGGCCTGGGCCGTGGAAAACCTGCTCAACCGTGTGTTGGAACGCAGCGTCGCCCTTGGCGCCGAGGTGCAGCAGGTGCTGGATGAGGCCGTGGCTGTGCTGCCGGAATTGATCGCCGATTTTGCCATCGACGACCAACGCCAGCGCGACGAAGTCGACGCCCTGGCCGCCCGCGCCCATGCCTTGGCCAGTGGCGCGGCAACAACCGCTGGCGAGCCCCATGACCCGATGCTGATGGAGATCTTCCGCAACGAAGCCCAGAGCCATCTGGACAGCCTCAACCACTTCCTGCACCACGCCGCCGAACAGGTGCCGTTGCAGGTCAGTGATGAACTGCAACGCGCCCTGCATACGCTCAAGGGCAGTGCCTACATGGCCGGGGTGTTGCCCATCGCGGAACTGGCGCGCCCCCTCGACCACCTGACCCGCGAATACAAGGCCCATCGCTTGCCCCTGGACCTGGACGAAGTAGAGTTGCTGCTGGAAGCCGAAGGGCTGTTCCAGCGTGGCCTGCGCGACCTGGACAGCGATCCCCTGGCACCCATCCAGGGCGCAGCGGATCTGATCAGACGCACCCAAAGCCTGTTGGACCAGCAGCTTGCAGCGCTGCTCGAAGCCCCTGGCAGCGGCCTGCCGATCAAGCGCGATCGGCATCTGATCACCAACTTCCTGGCCCAGGGCATGGACATTCTGCTCGACGCCGACAACCTGTTGCGCCGCTGGCAGCAACATCCCGGCGAACGCCAGGAACTGACCGCCTTGCTGGATGAGCTGACCACCTTGGGGGAGGGCGCGCACATCGCCGACCTGCACGCCATCGACGCGTTGTGCGAGGCCTTGCTCGACCTGTATGGCGCTGTGGAAGAAAGCAGCCTGGCGGTCAGCGAGCGGTTTTTCCATGAGGCGGAACAGGCCCATGAGGCGCTGATCAACATGCTCGACCAACTGGCTGCCGGCCAGGAAATCAGCCCGGCGCCTGCGCGGGTACAAGCCTTGCACGCGTTGCTGGATGACGCGCTGGACCCGTCCGCCACCGGCCTGATCAAAAGCGACGGCAGCCGCGCCCTGAGCATTTCGGAACTGGGCGCTGCCACTGCGCAGTTGGATCAGCAAACAGCCATGGATGATGAGATTGTCGACATCTTTCTTGAGGAGGCCGTCGATATCCTCGACAGTGCCGGGCAGTCCCTCAAGCGCTGGTTGCTGGAGCCCGAAAGCGCCGCGCCGTTGTCCTCACTGCAACGGGACCTGCACACCCTCAAGGGCGGTGCGCGCATGGCCGAAATCGACCCGGTGGGCGACTTGGCCCATGAGCTGGAGTGCCTGTACGAGGGCCTGGTGGACCGCCGCTACAGTTACACCCCCGAGCTGTCCCAGGTGCTGATGGCCAGCCACGAACGGTTGGCTTTGCAACTGGAAGAACTGCAACAGCAGCAGCCTTTGAGCGATGCTGCCGAGCTGATCGCCAAACTGCGCGAGCTGCGCCAGAACAGCGCGCCGGCGACTCCGGCTGCGGCGGCGCCGGCCTCGGGTGCAGACCCTGAATTGCTGGATATCTTCCTCGAAGAGGCCGCCGATATCCTCGACAGTTCAGGCAGCGCGTTGCTGCGTTGGCAGGCCGAGCCGGGCAACCGCCAGGAAGTCGAAACCCTGCTGCGTGACCTGCACACCCTCAAGGGCGGAGCGCGCATGGTAGAGATCGGGCCGATTGGCGATTTGGCCCATGAGCTGGAGTTTCTCTACGAGGGGCTATCCGCCGGGTTGCTGGCGCCGACCCCAGAGCTGTTTGCGCTGCTGCAAGGTTGCCATGATCGTTTGGCACAGATGGTCGACGCCGTAGCGGATGGGCTGCCGGTGGGGGCGGTGGACAAACTTATCGAGCGCATCAAAAGCCTGGTGCACCCCAGTGTAGAGCCGGTGGTGCCCGTGGCGTTGCCTGCGGGCAAGGCTGAAGCGGCGGTCGACCCCGCTGCCGACATGGTGAAAATCTCCGCCGAACTGCTCGACGACCTGGTTAACCTCGCCGGTGAAACCTCGATTTTCCGTGGCCGTATCGAGCAGCAAGTCAACGATGCGCGCATTGCATTGAATGAAGTTCAAACCACCATCGAGCGGATGCGCGATCAATTGCGCCGGCTCGACAGCGAAACCCAGGGGCGCCTGCTCAGTCGTCAGCAGGCCGAGGCCGAACGCCTGGGCTACGAAGAGTTTGACCCACTGGAAATGGATCGCCATTCGCAGTTGCAGCAGCTGTCCCGCGCGCTGTCCGAATCGGCCTCCGACCTGCTCGACCTCAAGGACACCCTGGAGCAGCGCCATCAGGATGCCCACGATTTGCTCCAGCAACAGGCGCGCATCAACACCGAATTGCAGGAGGGCCTGATGCGCACGCGCATGGTGCCTTTCGAGCGGATGCTGCCACGCCTCAAGCGCATCGTGCGCCAAGTGGCGCAAGAGCTGGGCAAGGACGTGGAGTTCATCGTCGGCAATGCCGAAGGCGAGATGGACCGCAACGTGCTCGAACGCATGGCGGCGCCACTGGAACATATGCTGCGCAATGCCGTCGACCACGGCCTGGAATCGCGCGAGGTGCGGTTGCAGGCGGGCAAGCCGGAAAAGGGGCGCATTACCCTGGACCTGACCCACGAAGGCGGCGACATCGTCTTCGACATGCGTGACGACGGCGCCGGCGTGCCCCTTGAAGCGGTGCGGCGCAAGGCGATCAAGCGCGGCCTGCTCGGCCCGGATCAAACCATCAGCGACCGCGACGTGCTGCAGTTCATCCTGCAGCCGGGCTTTTCCACGGCAGAAAAAATCACCCAGATCTCCGGGCGTGGCGTGGGCATGGACGTGGTGCACGAAGAAGTGCGTCAGCTCGGCGGCTCGATGGTGATCGACTCGACCCCAGGCGTGGGCGTGCACTTTCGTATTCGCCTGCCGTTTACCGTGTCGGTCAACCGTGCGTTGATGGTGCAATGCGCAGACGACCAGTACGCGATCCCCCTCAACACCCTCGAAGGCCTGGTGCGCGTACTGCCCCACGAACTGGCCGGGCACTACCAGCAAGATCCGCCGCATTATGAATACGCCGGCCAGCGCTACGAGTTGTTTTACCTGGGGGATCTGCTGCACACCGTCAGCCGCCCGAAACTTCTAGGCCAATACCAACCGCTGCCGGTGTTGCTGGTGCATTGCAATGAACGGCGCGTAGCGGTGCATGTGGACGCCATGGCCGGCACTCGCGAGATCGTGGTCAAGGGCCTGGGGCCGCAGTTTGCCGGGGTACAGGGCGTGCCCGGTGCGACCATCCTCGGTGATGGCCGCGTGGTGTTGATCATTGACCTGCTCGCGCATATCCGCGCCCGCCAACCGGCCTTGCCGGCCCAGGCAGTGGATGTGCCACTGGTCCTCAACGACCCGCTGAAAAAACGCCCGCTGCTGGTACTGGTGGTGGACGACTCGGTCACCGTGCGCAAAGTCACCAGCCGCCTGCTGGAGCGCAATGGAATGAACGTGCTTACCGCCAAGGACGGCATTGATGCCCTCGCGGTGCTTGAAGAACACACCCCGGACCTGATGCTGCTCGACATCGAAATGCCGCGCATGGACGGCTTCGAAGTGGCCATCCAGATACGCAATGACCCGCGCCTGATGCGCCTGCCGATCATCATGATCACCTCGCGCACCGGCCAGAAACACCGCGACCGCGCCATGGCCATTGGCGTCAACGACTACCTCGGCAAGCCGTACCAAGAGTCGGTGCTGCTGGAAAGCATCGCCTACTGGAGCAAGTCCCATGCTTGACCACCGCGCCAGCCAACTCACCGGCCTGCTGCTGCCCCTGGCCGACCGCCACCTGGTGCTGCCCAACGTGGCCATCGCAGAGCTGATCGACTTCCAGCGCGGCGAACCGGCCAGCGATGCACCGCCGTGGTACCTGCGGCAAGTGACCTGGCGTGATCGGCAAATCCCCTTGATCAGCTTTGAAGCCGTGTGCGGTGAAGCCAGCGTGACCGGCGAACGTTCCCGGATCGTAGTGTTGAATGCCTTGGGGGGAAGGCCGACGTTGAAATTCATTGCGCTGGTGATCCAAGGCATTCCCCGCTCTTACAAGCTCGATAGCGAATTGAGCTATGTGGACGTGCCGCTGTGCCCACTGGAACTGGCGGCGGTGCAGGTGGGGGAGCAGGTGGCGAAGGTGCCGGATTTGATGGGGCTTGAAGCGTTGTTGGTAGAGTCCGGTCTGGCCTGATCCTAAGTCTTGTGAAATTCCAATGTGGGAGCTGGCTTGCCTGCGATAGCGGTGGGTCAGCAATACATCTGTATTTGACAGACCGCTATCGCAGGCAAGCCAGCTCCCACACTGAATTGTGCTTGGCCCAAGATCTCAATCAATGCGCGCAAACCGCTCAATTACCGGTTGCTCCCGATGCTCGGCCTGCCATAAGTCGTAGGCACTTTGCATCGACAACCATAACTGGGCTTTACTCACGCCAGCCCGTTCCAACCGAACGGCAAGGTCCGGGCTGACCGGGGCGTGGCCATGCAAGATCCTTGAAAAAGTCTCGCGGGCGAAGCCAAGACGTCGCGCCATCTCGGTAATGGTGATGCCCAGGGCGGGGATCACATCTTCAAGCAATATTTCACCTGGGTGAGGTGGGTTGTGCATCGGCATGTTGGTACGTCCTTCGACTATGGGCATTCAACCGCGAAGGCTAGAAGGACCAGTTCCAAGCAACAACCCCAAAACGCTGTATGAAACTTCCTGCACGCACTTCGACATAAAAGGCTTCGGATTTTTCCTGCAAGATTTTGAGCCGTGCATGAACTTGTGGTGAGAGGTCCGCACGCCTAGTCTTCGTCCCATCATCGCAAAAAACGGTGACACGGACGTGCAAGTCCGACGAAACTGTTTAGGCGTATGAACGCCCAGCCATCCAACGGGCGTTTTTTGTGCTCGCTGCTTTATGGCGGCTGCGCGCAGGAGGTCTTCGGACCTGCTGGGTGTCCTAAACAGGCCCGGTCTTGCACACCTGCGCACGGTCGCCACCCTCATTCGCGTGCAAGCGAACGGTGGCGCTCCTTACTGACTGTTTAGGAGTTTCATCATGATCAAACCTACCCCCAATCCCCCCCTCTTCACCGTAAACCCCCACCAAAACACCGAAACCCTGCTGGTCAACGCCAGCGAAACCCTGTCCTCCCTCAACGCACTCACCTGCAACCTGGCTTTCGACCTGGACACTTCCCAGCGCGCCGTCATGCTCGGGATTCAGCAAATGGCAGAGCTAGGACAGCTATTGGTGGATCAAGCACTGGAACAGATATCCCCCTTCTCAGCGGCTTAAAACTTGATCGTTCCCAAAAAGGGACCTATCGTTCCCTTTTTGGGACTCATTGGCCGCTGCCATGCACACCTTGCCGCTCAGTACTGCGCTCTTCACGGTCACCCAGCAAAAAGTGCTGGGCCTGCTTTTCGGCAAGCCCGACCAAAGCTTTTTCACCAATGAAATTGCCCGGTGGGCCCAGGTGGGTAAGGGTAGCCTCACCCGAGAGTTGGAGCGTTTGCAGTTGGCGGGCATCTTGAACATGACGCGCCAAGGCAACCAGACTCACTACCAAGCCAACCCTCAGTGCCCGATTTACTCGGAACTGTTGGCTATCGTGCGTAAGACGCTGAGCCTGGACGAGCCATTGCGCAATGCACTGGCACCGTTTGCCGAGCAGATCACCTGGGCGTTTATCTACGGTTCCATCGCCAAGGGTGAGGCGCACTCATCCAGTGACATAGATCTGATGCTGATCGGTCAAAGCCTCAACTACAGTGAAGTCATGGAGCAACTCATACCGCTGGAAGAGCAACTGGGTCGCACCATCAACCCGACGCTGTACACCCCTGAAGACTGGATCGGTAAATGGAATGCCGGGAACAGTTTCGTGCAGCGGGTAGTGCAGCAGGACAAGATCAATCTGTTAGGGGGCAACCCTCTGGAATCCACGGATGGACAGCAAGGCAAACCTGGAGAATCTGCAACGTAGTGGTGGCTTGAAGGCTGAGCCGCCGGATCGCAAGGAGTGTGACGGGCTGATGCGTTCAGCTCGTGATCGATTGAAGGACGCCGCAACCCCACAGCTATCATTCGCCAGCCGTTTCGATCTGGCTTACAACGCCGCCCATGCTATCGCCCTCACGGCTTTGCGCTTGCAAGGCTATCGTTCTGACAAACGCTATCTGGTCTTTCAATGTCTGGTTCACACCCTCGACGCGAGCAAGGTGCAGGTGCGGTTGTTGGCGTTGTGTCATGAGCGTCGCAACCTGGCGGAATACGAAGGGTATATGGATGAGGATGAGGCCCTGCTAAGCCAGTTGATCGATAGCGCGACGGTATTGATGCTCAACGTGCAAGATTTGTTGGCTAGCCTTGATCAGAGATAGCGCGGTTCGTTCGGTCCCACACAGGGACTGCTATCTGACAGGCGCTACTGAGCAAATGTGGGAGGGACGGTGCGCCGATTCGACTTGCCGCCGATAGCGTTGTATCAACCAAAATTTAATAGCTGACCCAGCGCAATCGGAAGCAAGTCGAATCGGCGCACCGCCCCTCCCATATTTTGATCTTCATTACTCCAGGCGTAACGGTCTGCCGCTGAGCTTGATTGATAGCACCCAAATTCACTCCTAAGGTACAGCCCCACGACAGCAAACCCCGTGGAGCGACCATGACAACAACCATCACCCCCGACTCGCGCTGGACGCGGCGGCGCGACGAGAAGCAGCGGCGGCTCGGGCTGGTCAAACAGTATGCAGACGGGGCGGTGTTGCCCAGCGACAGGATCGTCGAGGCCCTGGAAGCGCTGATCCTCCCCGGCGACCGCGTGGTGCTGGAGGGCAACAACCAGAAGCAGGCCGACTTTCTCTCGCGCTCCCTGGCCAAGGCTGACCCGGCCAAGCTCCACGATTTGCACATGATCATGCCCAGTGTCGGGCGCGCCGAGCACTTGGACTTGTTCGAGAAAGGCATCGCCCGCAAGCTCGACTTTTCCTTCGCCGGCACTCAATCCCTGCGCATCAGCCAGTTGCTGGAAGACGGCCTGCTGGAAATCGGCGCGATCCATACCTACATCGAACTCTATGCGCGCCTGGTGGTGGACCTGATCCCCAACGTGGTGCTCTCGGCCGGCTTCATGGCCGACCGCGCCGGCAATATCTACACCGGCGCCAGCACCGAAGACACCCCGGCGCTGATCGAACCCGCCGCGTTCAGCGATGGCATCGTCATTGTGCAGGTCAACCAGTTGGTGGACGACGTCACCGACTTGCCCCGTGTGGACATCCCCGCAAGCTGGGTGGATTTCGTGGTGGTGGCCGACAAGCCTTTCTACATCGAACCGCTGTTCACCCGCGACCCGCGCCATATCAAGCCGGTGCATGTGCTGATGGCGATGATGGCGATCCGTGGCATCTACGAAAAACACAATGTGCAGTCGCTCAACCATGGCATCGGCTTCAACACCGCCGCCATCGAATTGATCCTCCCCACCTACGGCGAATCCCTGGGTCTGAAGGGCAAGATCTGCCGCAACTGGACCCTCAACCCACACCCCACGTTGATCCCGGCGATTGAAAGCGGTTGGGTCGAGAGCGTGCATTGCTTCGGCACCGAGCTGGGCATGGAAAACTACATCGCCGCCCGCCCGGATGTGTTCTTCACCGGCCGCGACGGCTCGATGCGCTCCAATCGCATGTTCTGCCAACTGGCCGGCCAGTACGCGGTGGACCTGTTTATCGGCGCCACCCTGCAAGTGGATGGCGATGGGCATTCCAGCACCGTGACCCGTGGCCGCCTTGCCGGTTTCGGTGGTGCGCCGAACATGGGCCACGACCCACGTGGTCGTCGGCACGGCACACCGGCCTGGCTGGATATGCGCCATGACGATGCGCCCGAGGCCTTGCTTGAGCGCGGCAAAAAACTTGTGGTGCAAATGGTCGAGACCTTCCAGGAGGGCGGCAAACCGACCTTTGTCGACACCCTCGACGCGGTGGAAGTGGCACGTAAAAGCGGCATGCCGCTGGCGCCGATCATGATCTACGGCGACGACGTTACCCACTTGCTCACCGAAGAAGGCATCGCCTACCTCTACAAGGCGCGCTCCCTGGAAGAGCGCCAGGCAATGATCGCTGCCGTCGCCGGGGTGACGGCAATCGGTATGCGCCATAACCCCAAGGACACCGCCCGTATGCGTCGCGAAGGCTTGATCGCCTTGCCCGAAGACTTGGGTATCCGCCGCACCGATGCCACCCGCGAATTGTTGGCCGCCAAGAGTGTGGCCGACCTGGTGGAGTGGTCCGGTGGCTTGTACAACCCGCCCGCCAAATTCAGGAGCTGGTAAATGCGCGCTCTAAAACAGCATGAATTGAGCCTGGCCGATCGCCTGGCGGATATGGCCGTCGACGCGCTGATCGATGAAGCGGATTTGTCGCCTAAACCCGCCTTGGTAGACCGGCGCGGCAACGGCGCCCACAGCGATTTGCACCTGGGCCTGATGCACGCCTCGGCGCTGTCGTTGTGGCCGATGTTCAAGGAAATGGCCGAGGCCGCCCTTGAATTTGGTGAAGTCGGTGTACCCCTGCGTGAAGCGCTCGGCCGTATAGGTCGCGAGGGCGAGCAAGCGATGCTCATTACCACTCATGGTGTAAATACTCATCGCGGTGCGATCTGGGCCCTTGGTTTGCTCACCGCAGCAGCGGCCCTGCAACCACGCGCCGTAACCCTGACCGCGGCCAAACTAGCTCTGCTCGAAGACCGCTTCGCGCCGCAACCACTAAGCCACGGCGCACAGGTCGCCCAGCGCTACGGCGCACGCGGTGCCCGTGAAGAAGCGCAACTGGGCTTCCCCGCTGTGATGCAACGCGGCCTGCCGCAACTGCATAAAAGCCGCGGGCAAAACGCCGGTGAGCAGAATGCCCGCCTGGATGCCTTGCTCGCGATCATGACCGAGCTGGCCGACACCTGCGTGCTCTACCGCGCCGGCACTGAAGGCCTCCAAGCCATGCAGCAAGGCGCCCAGGCCGTGCTCGACGCTGGCGGTAGCGCAACCCTCGCGGGCCGTCGCCAACTGCACGCACTGGACCAGCAACTCCTGGCCCTGAATGCCTCCCCTGGCGGCGCTGCCGACTTGCTCGCCGCCTGCCTGTTTATCGACCGCCTCGACGGAGCGTTGTGATGGAAACCTTATCCTTTGAATTCCCCGCGGGCCAGCCGCCAAAAGGCCGCGCGCTGGTGGGTTGCGTCGGTTCGGGCGACCTCGAAGTGCTGCTGGAGCCGGGCACTCCCGGCACGCTGACCATCCAAGTGCAGACCTCGGTCAACGGCGCCGAGCAACGTTGGCAGCACCTGTTCGAACGCATCTTCCAGGAGCAGACGCCACCTGCCTTGAACATCGATATCCACGATTTCGGCGCCACCCCCGGCGTGGTGCGTTTGCGCCTGGAGCAAGGTTTCGAGGAGGTCGGCCATGACTGATTTGCTCAACAAACACAGCTTCGTCGAACTCGGTGCGCGGCAGCGCGCCAAGGCGTTGTTGGATGCTGGCACTTATCGTGAACTGATCGACCCGTTCCAACGGGTCATGTCGCCGTGGCTCAGCCGCCAGGGCGTAGTGCCCCAGGCGGATGACGGTGTGGTGATTGCCAAGGGCAGCATCGGCGGTTTGCCGGTAGTGGTCGCCGCTATCGAGGGCAATTTCCAAGGCGGCAGCCTCGGTGAAGTCGGTGGCGCAAAAATCGCGGGGGCACTGGAACTGGCTGCCGAAGACAACCGCAACGGCATCCCGACCCGCGCCGTGCTGCTGCTGGAGACCGGTGGGGTGCGCTTGCAGGAAGCCAATCTGGGGCTGGCCGCGATTGCTGATATCCATGCTGCGATTGTCGACCTGCGCCAGTACCAGCCGGTGGTCGGTGTGGTGGCGGGCAGTGTCGGTTGTTTTGGCGGTATGTCCATCGCTGCCGGACTGTGCAGTTACCTGGTGGTCACCCGCGAAGCGCGCCTGGGTTTGAATGGCCCGCAAGTGATCGAGCAGGAGGCCGGCCTGGAAGAATACGACTCCCGCGACCGGCCTTTCATCTGGAGCCTTACGGGCGGCGAACAACGTTTTAACAGTGGCTTGGCCGACCGTTACGTGGCGGACGATGTGGTGCAGATCCAGCAGACCGTGAGCGCGCTGTTGCAACACGGGGCGCCCGAACAACCCCGCAGCCGGCGCGCTGATTTCTACCTGGCGCGCCTGGCCGAACTCGACACAGCGGCGCAAATCGAGCCCGCGACGGTTCGCGCTCTGTATCAGGGAGAACGCCCATGAGAGGGTTACAGTGGTTCAATGCATTGAGCGCTGGCGCAGCACCCGTAGAGGGCTTGCCGGACTCATTGAAAGTCGCAGACGGCGTCTTGGGTGAACAGGCGGTGCGCTTTATCGCGGTGGTCACTGACCCGAATAACCGCTTCCCGCGTGCGCGCAATGGCGAAGTCGGGTTGCTGGAAGGTTGGGGGCTGGCCAAGGCCGTCGATGAAGCCATCGAAAGGGGTGACAAACGCCCGCTGATCGCCATCGTCGATGTGCCCAGCCAAGCCTATGGCCGTCGTGAAGAAGCCCTCGGCATTCACCAGGCCCTGGCCGCCGCTGCCGACAGCTACGCTCGCGCACGCCTGGCCGGCCACCCGGTGATTGCACTGCTGGTGGGCAAGGCCATGTCTGGCGCATTCCTGGCCCACGGTTACCAGGCCAATCGCTTGATCGCCCTGCGCGACCCTGGGGTGATGGTGCATGCCATGGGCAAGGCTTCGGCTGCGCGGGTGACCCTGCGTAGCGTCGAAGAATTGGAAGCCCTGGCCGCCAGTGTGCCGCCGATGGCCTATGACATCGACAGTTATGCCAGCCTGGGTTTGCTCTGGGAGACCTTGTCGGTGAGCCAGATTGAACAGCCGACAACGGACGATGTGGCGCGGGTCAGCGATTGCCTGGTGCAGGCGATCAAAGATGTCGTGCAACCCGATTTAAAAGGACGTCTCGGTGCGACTAATCGCACCGCCTCAAGCCATGTACGCCAACTGCTGCGGGAACAATGGTGAACGCCCATGACTTGCTCTGGGGCATGACCCCGGCGCACCTGCCTGCGGATGCTCCGGCCTGGGCGCGGGACGCGCTGAGCGCCGGCCATCCAGTAGTGGTGCGGCGCGCCATTACCGAAGCAGGTCAAGTGGCGGTTGGCGTACGTGGGCGTCTGCGTGAGCAGCGTTATGGGGCGGTGATGCCTGTTGCTGCGGTGCAACGGCGCGTGGCGCCCGAAGACTTGCGCCAGGTGATCTCGCCACGGGATTTACCGGCGCTGCGGGCGCTCGATCAACTGCGGCCAGTGTTGGCGCAGTATCACTGGGGCGTCAGCGGCAGCGCCGGATTTGAATTGGCGAGCGGCGTCGAAGCGTTGCATGCCATGAGTGATCTGGATTTGATCCTGCGCACCCCCGAACCGCTTGATCGCAACGCGGCGCGTGCATTGCTGGCGAAATTCGACACCGCACCGTGCGCCGTGGACCTGCAACTGCAAACCCCGTTTGGCGCTGTTGCCTTGCGCGAATGGGCCACAGGCTCACGCCGCGTACTGCTCAAAACCACTGGCGGCGCGCACCTTGTACTTGACCCCTGGCAGGCCGTGGCATGAGCAGCTTGTTGGTGTTTCCGGGGCAGGGTGCCCAGCGCGTGGGCATGCTCCAGGCGCTATCGGCCCAGGTTCTGGAAGAAGCCAGTGATGCCTTGGGTGAAGATGTTCGTCGGCTCGATTCGGCGCAAGCCTTGGCGAGCACGCGTGCGGTGCAACTGTGCCTGCTGATCGTCGGCGTTGCCCATGCCCAGCAGTTGCACCATACGCCTGACTACGTGGCGGGCCTGTCGATCGGCGCCTACCCGGCCGCCGTCATCGCCGGCGCCCTGGACTTCGCCGATGCGCTGAAACTGGTCAGTCTGCGTGGCGAGCTGATGCAACAGGCTTATCCACAAGGCTACGGCATGACCGCCCTGATCGGCCCCGATTTATCCACGGTTGAAGCCTTGCTGGCAGATATCCACAGCGCTGCAACTCCGGTGTATCTGGCCAATATCAACGCCGACAACCAGACCGTGATCGCCGGCAGCAATGAAGCGATGCAGCGTGTCGCCGAGCGCATCAAAGGCAACGGCGTCGCCAAGCGTCTGGCAGTGAGCGTGCCGTCCCACTGTGCGCTGCTGGAAGCGCCGGCCAAGGTGCTTGCCCAAGCGTTCGTCCCACTCAAGGCGCCGCGCATCACCTACCTGAGCAGCACCCGCGCGCGACCTATCCACAACCCTGAGCAACTGCGCGATGACCTGGCCTTCAACATGTGCCGCGTCGTCGACTGGCGCGGCACCGTGCAAGGCGCCTACGAGCGTGGCGTACGCCTGCAAATCGAACTGCCCCCGGGCGCGGTGCTCACTGGTCTGTCACGCCGCGTGTTCGAACAAGGCACGGTGATCGCCTGCGAAGGCGCACGCCTGGACACCTTGCAGGCCCTGCTGCAAGAGGAGGAGCGCCGCCACCGATAAAGCAACACCCAAGGCTTTCGAAGCACAACAACAACAATTTCGAACGAGCACTTTGAGGACAACAATCATGATTATCTACGGTGTGGCGTTTCTGGCGCTGTGCACGTTGGCCGGCCTGTTTGTCGGTGAACTGCTGGGCAAATGGATGGGTATCCCGGCTAACGTCGGCGGGGTGGGTATCGCCATGTTGCTGCTGATTGGCCTGGGCAGTTACCTCGGCAAGCGTGGCTTGTTTACCGGCAAGTCGGAGCAGGGCGTGAGCTTCTGGGCTGCGATTTATATCCCGATTGTGGTGGCGATGGCCGCCCAGCAAAACGTGTATGGCGCCATCAGTGGCGGGCCCATGGCGATTCTGGCCGGGACCCTCGCCGTGGTGCTCGGCTTTGCCCTGGTACCGGTGCTGGTGCGTATCGGTAACCGCGAGCCGGTTGCAGCTGTTCCGACCAAAGAAGCCGGGTGATCGCCATGTACGAATCGATGATGAAAGTGATCACCGGGTACGGATTGATCAGTGGTTTTGCCGTGATCGGCCTGACCATGTGGGTTTCCTACTGGATCTCTGACACTTTTACCAAAGGCCGCCTGCATGGCTCGGCCATTGCCATTCTGTTGGGCCTGGTGTTGTCGTATGTGGGAGGCGCTTTTACTGGCGGCTCCAAGGGCGTGGTGGATATTCCACTGTTGTCAGGCATTGGCCTGTTGGGCGGCGCGATGCTGCGGGACTTCGCTATTGTAGCCACGGCGTTTGGCGTGAGTGTCGATGAGTTGAAGCGCGCCGGATACGTCGGCGTGCTGGCTCTGTTTGTCGGTGTGGGCTCGTCGTTTGTTGCCGGGGTAGGGGTGGCAATGGCGTTTGGTTATACCGATGCGGTGAGCCTCACCACCATCGGCGCCGGTGCCGTGACCTATATCGTTGGCCCGGTTACCGGGGCGGCGATTGGGGCCAGTTCCGAGGTGATGGCGCTGTCGATTGCCGCAGGGTTGATCAAGGCTATTTTGGTGATGGTAATGACACCGTTCGTGGCCCCGCTGATCGGGCTGAACAATCCACGTAGTGCGGTGATCTTCGGTGGCTTGATGGGCACTTCCAGCGGCGTGGCGGGCGGGTTGGCGGCGACTGATCCGAAGTTGGTGCCTTATGGGTGTTTGACCGCGGCGTTCTATACAGCGCTGGGGTGTTTGTTGGGGCCGTCGTTGTTGTTTTTGGTGATGAGGGGGTTGGTGGGCTGACTGGGGATTTTCGCTGTCTGGTCTGGCGCAATCGGGGGCAAGTCGAATCGTCGCACCGCCCCTCCCACATTTTGACCGCATTCTCAGGTTGGAATGCGGTCAAGTGTGGGAGGGGCGGTGCGACGATTCGACTTGCCCCCGATGGCATTCTCAAGCCTGGCGATTGGCATACATCCGACACTCCGCCAACAACGCCAGCAGGTTCGGGTCACGCTCCTTGGCCTTCAAGAACACCACGCCGATCTGCTGCTGCAACCGATACCTGGGTTGCAGCGGTATCAGCTTCACGCGGTTCTCATACACCGCCGCAATCCGCCCAGGCAGCAGCGCATAACCCACCCCCGAGCTGACCATGCTCAGCAAGGTAAATATATCGTTCACCTGCATCGCCACCTTCGGTTCGAACCCCGCCTGCTTGAACACCCGGTTGCCGTCCTGGTGCGTGGCGAAGCCCTGAGTGAGGGTGATAAAGGTGGCGTCACGCACGTCGGCCAGGTCGATTTCCTGATGGCGGTCCAGGGGGGAATCGGCCGGTGTGGCAAGGAAGATGTCATCGCTGAACAGCGCGATCTGCTCACAGTCCGGATCGGTGGCGTGATCGTCCAGAGAGATGAGGATCGCATCCACCTCCATGTTCTTGAGCTTGTAGAACAGGTCGAAATTGGAGCCCAGGATCAGGTCGATATTGAGTTCGCTGCGGCGGATCTTCAGGCCCATGATCAGTTGCGGCACGGTCTTGACCGTCAGCGAGTACAGCGAGCCGAGCTTGAAGCGTTCGGCGCAGAAGCCGGCGGCTTCGCGGGTCAGGCGCACTCCCTCGACCACATCGGCTATCAGCTTTTGCGCACGCTCTTCGAGCACGTAGGCGCTTTCCAGCGGGGTGAGGTTGCGCCCTTCATGCTTGAACAGCGGGCAGCGCAAGGCACTTTCCAGGGAGTGGATGGCGCGGTGCACGCTGACGTTGCTGGTTTGCAGTTCGGCGGCGGCGCGGGCCAGGTTGCCGGTGCGCATGAACGCCAGGAAGATTTCCAGCTTCTTGAGGGTGAACTCTTCGTCGATCAGCATGGCCGTGGGCTCTTGTTCGATTGCGCTCGATTGTGCCTGCAAACGCAGCCCTCGTCGCTGGAACGTCACACGCTGCTTGCACTCTTATGCGCAAGGCTGGAGGCTTGCCGCCAGTCGTCAACGATGAGGGGAGGTTAACGATAGATGTATCACGGGGAACGGTTCAACGCCTGGAGCCATTTGCTCGGTGCAGTCGCGGCGTGTATTGGCGCCGTGTGGATGTTGGTGGTGGCGAGCCTGGACGGCAGCCCCTGGAAGATCGTCAGCGTGGCGATTTATGGCTTTACCCTGATGGTGCTGTACAGCGCGTCGACCGTCTACCACAGCGTGCGGGGGCGGCGAAAAGAGATCATGCAAAAGGTCGATCACTTTTCGATCTACCTGTTGATCGCCGGCAGCTACACACCGTTCTGCCTGGTGACTCTGCGCGGGCCCTGGGGCTGGACGCTGTTCGGGATTGTGTGGGGGCTGGCGGTGATCGGCATCCTGCAAGAGATCAAGCCGCGCTCGGAGGCGCGGATTCTGTCCATCGTGATCTACGCGGTGATGGGCTGGATCGTACTCGTGGCAGTCAAGCCGCTGATAGCGGCGCTGGGCACGGCAGGGTTTATCTGGTTGGCGTCGGGCGGCGTGTTGTACACCGTGGGCATCATCTTTTTTGCCCTGGAAGATCGCCTGCGCCATTCCCATGGGATCTGGCATTTGTTTGTGATTGGCGGCAGCCTCCTGCATTTTGTGGCGATCATGCATTACGTGCTCTGAATGTGGGAGGGGGCTTCGGTGGTATTAGAGACGTGCCAGTAGCTCACAGGCACGAATGCCGAAGATCTGCAGCAGCTTGGCGAGCATATGCGGCGGTGGTTCATCGCCACGGGTCAGGGCGTAGAGGGTGATCGGCAGGGGTGGCGTGAGGGTGCGGATGCAGGTGGTTGCCGTCGATGCGCCGAGGGCGGTAAAGGGGTCAATGACCGTCAAACCGGCGCCGGACTCCACCATCGCCCGGGCCAGGGAATAGGTTTGTACCGAGATGGTCACGCGTGGCGGTGGATCGACGTTCTCCAGGTAGCTGTCCAGCTTGGTCGCCAGCGGATCAGCACTGGAAAGCCCGATCAATGGCGCGCCCGCCAGTTCGCTCAGCGGCAATGGCTGGTTGATTTCAGCCGCCGACCAATAGCCCTTGGACGCCAATGCAACCAGCACGCCATTGGCCAGCACCTGGGTGGTCAACCCAGGATGGCCGGAAAAGTTGAGGGTCAGCGCCAGGTCGATTTCGCGCATCAGCAGCTTCTGGACCAGCTCACGGCTATGGTCGCTGGACAGCTCGCAAGCCATGTCGGGGTATTCGCGCTTCCATTCCAGAATCGCCGGAGGCAGCAGCGACAAGGCCAACGCCGGAATCGCACCAATGCGCACGCTTTGCCCTGGGGCGCGGCGCAGGCTCTTGGCTAGACGCCTTACACCTTGCAAGCTCTCGGTGACTTTCTCGACTTCGCTTTCCAGTGCCAGGGCTTCCGGCGTGGGCTGCAATTTGCCGCGCACCCGCAGAAACAGCGCAAAGCCCAGCTGCAATTCGGCGTGCTGCAACACTTTGGTCACCGCTGGTTGCGAGACGTGCAGCAACTGCGCGGCAGCACTGATCGAGCCAGTCTGGCGAATGGCCTGGAAGATTTCGATATGACGCAAGCGCATGGCAAGTCCATAACCTTTGTTTATAGGTGACCCATCTTTATTCATTGTCGGTGGCCTGTCACCTGCGCCTACGCTTGGTCTTCAGTTAATCAACGGTCGGGGGCTGGGATGGCCAGGCAGGTTTGCATCATCGGTGGTGGGGTTATCGGCTTGGCCAGTGCTTATGCTTTGGTACGGGCTGGCCATGAGGTAACGGTGATCGACGCCCGCGATACCTTGGGCAGCGAAACCAGTTTCGCCAACGGTGGGCAGCTGTCCTATCGCTATGTTGCGCCATTGGCCGACGCGGGCGTGCCGCTGCAGGCGATTGGGTGGCTGTTGCGCGGCGACTCGCCGCTGAAGCTGCGCCCACGGCTTGACCTCCAGCAATGGCGCTGGATGGCAGCGTTCATCGGTGCCTGCCGGGGATCGGTGAACAAGCGCAACGCTGCCCACTTGCTGCGGCTGGCGAGCCTGAGCCAAGGCACCTTGCAGCAATGGCGTGTCGATGATCGCTTGGACGGCTTTGACTGGCGGCGCAACGGCAAGCTGGTGACCTTTCGCAATGCCGAGACGTTTGAGCGTGCACGCAGCAAGGTCACCGACGTCCTGCAGCAGCAGGTGCTGTCTGCGGTGGATTGTACGCACCTGGAACCGGCGTTGGCGGCAGGTGGGTTTGTCGGCGGCATCTATACCCCGAATGAGGAAGTGGCGGACTGTCATGCTTTTTGCCAACGGCTGGCAGCTCGGTTAAAGGCTTCAGGGCGCTGTACATTTTTGCTGGGTCGCAAGGTTACCGGGATTCGTCACGCCGACGGTGCGGTGCAGGCCATCGAAATGGGCCATGACGTGATGCCGGTCGAACAGTTGGTGCTGGCTGCCGGGCATCGCAGCGCCGAGTTGGCGTTGCCCCGCTTGTCGCTGCCGCTGTACCCGCTCAAGGGCTACAGCCTGAGCGTGCCGATCGGCGCGCAGCACAAGGCGCCGAACGTGAGCATCACCGACTATGACCGCAAGATCGTCTACGCGCGCATTGGTGAGCAACTGCGGATCGCGGCCATGGTGGATATTGTCGGCTTTGATGCGCGTCTTGAGCCCAAGCGCCTGGCCTTGATAAAGCGCCAGGCGCTGGAGACGTTTCCCTTGGCCGGTGACTACGCCCACGCGGTCGAGTGGGCCGGTATGCGCCCGGCAACACCGACGGGCGTACCATTGATCGGTGCCAGCGCCTACCGCAATTTGTGGTTGAACCTGGGGCATGGCGCGCTTGGTTTTACCCTGGCCTGTGGCAGTGGCCAGCTATTGGCTGAGTTGATCAGCCAGCATGTTCCTTCCATTGATATGCAGGGCCTGGCGCCCCGCGCCGCTTGAGGATGCAGCCATGACTATCACCCGAATCAACAGCAACGAGCGTCTTAGCGCTGCCGTGACCTTCAAGGATTTGGTGTTTCTCTCGGGCCAGGTACCGGGCGATGGCCAGGACGTAGGCAGCCAAACCCGAGAAGTGTTGGCCAGGATCGACGCGCTGTTGGCCGAGGCGGGCAGTGACAAGGATCACCTGCTCAACGCGACGATTTACCTGAAGGACATCAGTACCGGTTTTACGCCGATGAATGAAGCCTGGTCTGCATGGCTTTCGCCAGGCATGGCGCCCACGCGTACCACCCTGCAAGCAGAGCTGGCGCGACCGAGTGTCCTGGTGGAAATCAGCGTGATTGCAGTACGTAAATAACCGATCTACCAACGGAGAATAACAATGAAAAAAATCCTGTTGACCGGCTGCGCTCTTGGACTTTTTTTGAGCGCAAACGCCCATGCGACCGAAGCGCCTCTGGAGGGCACCTTGAGCAAGATCGCCAGCGCCAAGGCCATCACCCTGGGGTATCGCGATGCGTCGGTGCCGTTTTCCTACATTGGGGATAACAGTGGCAAACCGATGGGCTACTCGGTGGACCTGGCGAGCAAGATTGTCGAGCGCATCCAGCAGAAAATCGGGGTGAGTGAGCTCAAGGTGAAGTACAACCTGGTGACTTCTCAAACCCGTATTCCGCTGGTGCAGAACGGCACCGTCGACCTGGAGTGCGGCTCCACCGGCGTGACCGCCGAGCGGCAGAAGCAGGTAGCATTTTCCTACGGGTTCATTTACGTGAAGGGGCAGTTGCTAACGGCCAAGGACAGCGGGATCAAAGGCTTTGCCGACCTCAAGGGCAAGAACGTGGTGACCACTGCCGGCACCACCAATGAACGCTTTCTCAAAAGTTACAACGCTGAACACAAAGCCAATATGTTCGTGATCAGCGCCAAAGACCATGGCGAGGCTTTCAAGATGCTCGAGACCGGCCGTGCGGTAGCGTTCTATATGGATGATGCGTTGCTCTACGGCGAGCGCGCCAAGGCCAGGGACCCGCACCACTGGGTGGTGGTGGGCGAGGAGCAGTCGCGGGAGATCTACAGCTGCATGGTGCGCAAGGACGACCCGCAGTTTCTCGCCGTGGTCAACGAGACTTTGGGTGATCTGTACCGTTCGGGAGAGATCAACGGGATTTACCAGCGCTGGTTTGAGCAGTCGATCCCGCCGAAGGGCCTGAACCTGGAATTCCCAATGACCAGCGAGTTGAAGGCGATCATTGCCAAGCCGGTGAGTGATCCGGTGGAGTGATCGCTCCGTTTAGAAATCACCCCAGAGTTGCTGGGCGACCGACAGCGCCACCACGGGCGCGGTTTCGGTACGTAATACCCGTGGCCCCAACCGCGCAGCATGGAAGCCAGCGCCTTGGGCGGTGTCGACTTCGCCGTCGGTCAAGCCACCTTCCGGCCCGATCAGAAACGCCAGGCTCGAAGGCTTCGCGTGACTGATCATCGGCTCGGCGACTGGGTGCAGCACCAGTTTCAGGTCGGCCTCGGTTTGCTTCAGCCAGTCGGCCAGCAACACCGGTGCGTGAATCACCGGCACCGTTGAACGCCCACACTGCTCGCACGCGCTGATGGCAACCTGACGCCAGTGCAGCAGGCGTTTGTCGGCGCGTTCGTCCTTGAGGCGCACCTCGCAGCGCTCGCTGAAGATCGGTGTGATCGCATTGACGCCCAGTTCAGTGGCCTTCTGGATCGCCCAATCCATGCGCTCACCCCGGGACAGGCCCTGGCCGAGGTGGATATGCAGCGGCGATTCATCTTGGCCGGCAAAGCTTTGCGTCAGTTGCACGGTGACGCGTTTTTTACCGACTTCCAGCAGCGTGCCACTAAACTCCTGGCCAGAGCCGTCGAACAGCTGCACGGCATCGCCTTCACCCATGCGCAACACACGGCTGATGTAATGCGCCTGGGCTTCAGGAAGTTCGTGATCGCCGAGGCTCAGCGGGGTGTCGGTGAAAAAGCGGGACAGTCTCATTTCTGTTCTCTGAAGAGGTGTATGTAGGAGCGAGCTTGCTGTGGCAAGTCGGTTCTTACAGGGGTTGGTATCAACCCGGGTCACGGAAGCCTGGATGGAAATCTTTGGGCACCGCCACACTGACTTTGCTGTTAGTGGCGATATCAATCCCCTCGCTGGCCACTTCGGCCAGGAAGTCGATCTGCTCCGGTGTAATCACATAGGGCGGCAGGAAATACACCACGCTGCCCAGTGGCCGCAACAGCGCGCCGCGCTCCAGTGCGTGTTCGAATACCTTCAAGCCACGGCGTTCCTGCCACGGGTAGGCGGCCTTGGTGGCTTTGTCCTGCACCATCTCGATCGCCAGCACCATGCCCGTCTGACGCACTTCCGAAACGTGAGGATGGTCCACCAGGTGCGCGGTGGCGGTCGCCATGCGCTGGGCCAGGGCCTTGTTGTTTTCGATGACGTTGTCTTCTTCAAAGATATCCAGCGTCGCCAAGGCTGCCGCGCACGCCAGCGGGTTGCCGGTGTAGCTGTGGGAGTGCAGGAAGGCGCGCAGGGTAGGGTAGTCGTCGTAGAAGGCACTGTAGACATCTTCGGTGGTGACCACGGCGGCCAGCGGCAAGTAGCCGCCGGTGAGGGCCTTGGACAGGCACAGGAAGTCCGGGCGGATGCCGGCTTGTTCACAGGCGAACATGCTGCCGGTGCGGCCGAAGCCGACGGCGATTTCGTCGTGGATCAAGTGCACGCCGTAGCGGTCGCAGGCTTCGCGCAGCAGCTTGAGGTACACCGGGTGGTACATCCTCATGCCGCCGGCGCCCTGGATCAGTGGCTCGACGATCACCGCGGCAACGGTATCGTGGTGGTCAGCCAGGGTCTGTTCCATGGCCAGGAACATGGTGCGCGAGTGTTCTTCCCAGCTCATGCCGTCGGGGCGCAGGTAGCAATCGGGGCTTGGCACTTTGATGGTGTCGAGCAGCAGCGCCTTGTAGGTCTCGGTAAACAACGGCACGTCGCCTACCGACATCGCGGCGATGGTTTCGCCGTGGTAGCTGTTGGTTAGGGTGACGAAGCGCTTCTTGTTCGGCAGGCCGCGGTTGAGCCAGTAGTGAAAGCTCATCTTCAATGCGACTTCGATACAGGATGAACCGTTATCGGCGTAGAAGCAGCGCGTCAGGCCTTCAGGCGTCATCTGCACGAGGCGCTCGGACAACTCGATCACTGGCTGGTGGCTGAAACCGGCGAGGATCACATGCTCCAACTGATCGACCTGGTCCTTGATGCGCTGGTTGATGCGCGGGTTGGCGTGGCCGAACACGTTGACCCACCAGGAGCTGACGGCGTCGAGGTAGCGTTTGCCTTCGAAGTCTTCCAGCCATACGCCTTCACCGCGCTTGATCGGGACCAGCGGAAGTTGCTGGTGGTCTTTCATCTGGGTGCAGGGATGCCACAGCACCGCGAGGTCGCGTTGCATCCACTGGTTGTTCAAGCCCATCGGTGATCTCCTCGAAGCGATCCTGCGGCGCGCGCAGGCGAAACAATCGCGCAAGCCTATGCAATGGTGGCGCGTGTCACAAGCCATTGTGGGGCAATTGGCGGTAAATGCAGGACGGTCTGTCGCGTTTCTTGGGAATAGTCTTAATCCCTTGTTAATTTATGATACCTAGCCTCTTCATCGTATTTCTCGATATTTCAAAGCGAAATTTTCCGCTTTAATTCGATAGGTAAAACGCTAGTCTTGGGCACAGTTCTTACGGGATTAAGTACATGCAGCTACGCAATTCTCCCGCCCGGTACGGCTGGGTCAGCATGGTTCTACACTGGGGCGTCGCCTTGGTGGTGTTTGGTTTATTCGCATTGGGCCTGTGGATGGTCGGCCTCGACTACTACAGTGCCTGGCGCAAAGATGCGCCCGACTTGCACAAGAGCATTGGCATCACGCTGTTTGCCATCATGCTGGTGCGTATCGTCTGGCGTCTGGTCAGCCCGCCGCCACCGCCGCTGGCCAGCTATAGCCGTATGACGCGGATCGGTGCTGCATTTGGCCATGCGTTCCTGTATCTGGGGCTGTTTGCCGTGATGATTGCCGGTTACCTGATTTCCACCGCCGACGGTGTCGGTATTCCGGTGTTTGGCCTGTTTGAAATTCCTGCCGTGGTTTCCGGTCTACCGGACCAGGCAGACACAGCCGGTTGGGTGCATCTGTACCTGGCCTGGGTGTTGGTGGTCTTCGCCGGTTTGCATGGCGTGGCTGCATTGAAACACCACTTTATCGATCGTGATGCGACCCTGACACGAATGCTGGGGCGCAAAGCCTGATGTTCAACCTCGACTCACAAGGAATAGAAAGCATGTTGAAAAAAACACTCGCTGCGCTGGCAATCGGTTCTGCTCTGCTGTCCGCAGGTTCGGCGATGGCCGCTGACTACGTGATCGACAAGGAAGGCCAGCACGCCTTCGTCGATTTCAAGATCAGCCACCTGGGCTACAGCTACATTACCGGTACCTTCAAGGACCTGGACGGCAAGTTCAGCTTTGACGCCGCCAAGCCGGAAGACGCCAAGATTGAAGTTAACGTGCGTACTGCCAGCGTGTTCTCCAACCACGCCGAGCGCGACAAGCACGTCAACAGCAAGGACTTCCTGGAGTCGGGCAAATTCCCTGATGCCAAGTTCGTCTCCACCAGCGTCAAGCCAACTGGCAAAAATGCTGATGGCAAGCTGACTGCTGATGTGACCGGCGACCTGACCTTCCACGGTGTGACCAAGCCGATCCTGGTCAAAGCCACGTTCCTGGGCGAAGGCAAGGATCCATGGGGCGGCTACCGTGCCGGCTTTGAAGGCACCACCAACATCAGCCGCAAGGAATTCAACAAAGACGGTATGGACGTAGGTCCACAGTCTGACAACGTTCAGCTGTACATCACGTTTGAAGGTGTGAAAGCGAAGTAATTTTCGCCGCGCATACAAAAATGCCCCGCATCTTTCGATGCGGGGCATTTTTTTGGCTGGGGATTCGTGTTGCCTAGCCGGGCCTCATCGCAGGCAAGCCAGCTCCCACACTTGAAATGCATTCCCTTGTGGGAGTGGGCTTGCCCGCGATGGCGATGTAGCGGTCAACGCCTATGGCTTTGGAGCTCAGCGGTTGCGGGTCAGCAGCGCCGGTTTCTCACCACGAGGACGGCCTGGCAGTTGGTCCAACTGCTCGGGTGTCGGGAAGCGATCAGCTTTCGACTCCTTGTGGATGATCTTCGGCGCCGGGCCACCACGCGGGTTTTGCACCGCTGGCTCGGACAGACGCGGCTGGTCGTCACGGGCCGGGCGGCGGTTGTTGCTGCGCGAATCTTCGCGACGCGCCTGGCCGTCACGCGGTGCACCATTACGCGGGCCGCTGCGCTTGGCAGGCGGAGTACCGGTGCTGCCGCCGCTGCTGTTGCGCGGGCCGTTCTGACGGCCACCCTGTGGCTGGCCGCCACGGGGAGCACCCGCACCGGCGCCTTGTGCCGGGGCACCTGGACGACGGCCACGGCCCTGGGCCGGCTTGGCCTGGGGCACGTAGTCGACGCGGTTACCGAAGTTATCCACATCGTCGTCGAGGAACTCGTCCGGGGCACGGTCAGCGGCGGCGCGTGGCGGCTGGCTCGGCTGGCGCTGTTCGCGGGCCGGGGTGCCTTCACGTGGCTTTTGCTCACGGGCCGGGCGTTCACCTCGGCTGCTGGTGGCGGACTTTTCCTTGCCCTTGTCCTTGCCTTTGTCGCGACGACCACCGCCACCACCGCCGCCGTTCGGGCCATCGCCCTTCGGACCGCGTGGGTTGCGCGGGTTACGCACATCCGGACGCTCGCGGGCTTCAGGTTTCTCGGCCTCCACGGCGCTGGCATCGAAGCCCATCAGGTCGCCGTCGGCGATTTTCTGCTTGGTCATACGTTCGATACTTTTCAGCAGTTTTTCTTCGTCCGGTGCGACCAGGGAAATGGCCTCACCCGAACGACCGGCACGGCCAGTACGGCCGATACGGTGCACATAGTCTTCATCGACGTTCGGCAGCTCGAAGTTGACCACGTGTGGCAACTGGTCGATATCCAGGCCGCGGGCGGCGATATCGGTGGCGACCAGGATGCGCACAGTGCCGGCCTTGAAGTCGGCCAGGGCTTTGGTGCGAGCGTTCTGGCTCTTGTTACCGTGGATGGCAACAGCGGTGAGGCCGTGTTTGTCCAGGTACTCGGCCAGGCGGTTGGCGCCGTGCTTGGTGCGGGTGAAGACCAGCACCTGTTCCCACGCGCCGTGGGTGATCAAGTGCGCCAGCAGCGAGCGCTTGTGGCTGGCGGCGAGGCGGAATACGCGTTGCTCGATACGCTCGACCGTGGTGTTCGGTGGCGTGACTTCGATGCGCTCCGGGTTGTGCAGCAGCTTGCCGGCCAGGGCCGTGATGTCCTGGGAGAACGTTGCCGAAAACAGCAGGTTCTGACGTTTGGCCGGCAGGCGTGCGAGGACCTTTTTCACGTCATGGACAAAGCCCATGTCGAGCATACGGTCGGCTTCGTCCAGCACGAGGATTTCCACGTGGGACAAATCGACGCTGCCCTGGCCGCACAGGTCGAGCAAACGACCCGGGCAAGCGACCAGTACGTCAACGCCACGGGACATGGCCTGAACCTGTGGGTTCATGCCGACGCCGCCGAAGATGCAGGCGCTGACGAACTTCAGGTCGCGGGCGTACAGCTTGAAGCTGTCGTGGACCTGGGCTGCGAGTTCGCGGGTAGGGGTCAGGACCAGTACACGCGGTTGGCGCGGGCCGTGACGCTGGGATTTGTCCGGGTGACCGTTGGGAAACAACCGCTCCAGAATCGGGAGGGCGAAACCACCGGTTTTACCGGTACCTGTCTGAGCCGCGACCATCAGGTCGCGACCTTGCAACACGGCGGGAATGGCCCGCTGTTGCACCGGAGTAGGCTCGGTATAGCCCGCTGCCTCGATGGCGCGGACTAAAGCCTCGGAGAGACCGAGGGAAGCAAAGGACATGAGTAATCCTGTTTTAGTTAGGGCTTGGCCCAAAGGGATAATCTTGCCGGGCGTGAATGGCGCTTAGGGGAGCGCAATCCCGTCCGGTCCTGCTGTGTCTGGCGGGCACTCCACCGGCTCGCGCGGGCTGCAAAGCTGCGCAGTAGCTGGGTTGGGTGCCTTTTTCAAGACCCGAGCGGCCGGGCGTAAGCCTGGCGGAAAGGCCGGAGTATAACAGAGCAATCACGGCGCGCTGCTTTCCTGCTGCTCAACGGCGTGTTCGGAGGCTGATATCGGGGAGGTTTGCGCCTGCATCCCACCATATTTGGCGCTCAAGGCGGCATAGGCCGGCTCTTGCTTGAAGCGCTTGAGCTCGGCGGCAAAGCGCTGTACCAACAGGTCCATGCCGGCTCCACGGCGCACCGCGAGAAATTGTTGTTGGCGGCTGACCACCACTGCCGCCTGGCTGACTTTGCCCTCAAGGCCCAGCGTCTTGATGATGTGCTGCCCCACTCGCCGGTCAGTCACGACCATGTCGATGCGTCCGAGCATCAGCTTGCCGAAATTGGCTTCATGGCTGGGGGCAGGCTCGCGCTCGAATGCGCTGGACCCACTGAACGTCTCGCCATAGAGGTAGCCGGGTGAGATGCCGACAGTCAGGCCACGCAGCTCATCGAGGGTTGTGGCGGGGTGAGGGCGATCATTGGCGTAGAACAGGACGAATTCGACTTCCGACAAGGGTTCACTGGGGTAGAGCAACTGGGCGTCGCGTTCATGGCTGTGGAAAATATCCAGCGCGCCATCGGCGTGACCCTGCTCGAGCATCGCCAGGCAGCGCTTCCAGGGCAGGAATTGCCATTGCACTTCCACGCCCAGACGTTGGAACACGGCCACTGTGGTTTCGTAATCCAGGCCGGCCCTGGTGCCGTTATCGTCGTAGACATAGGGCGCCCAGGGCTCGGTGACAATGCGCAGTTTCTCGCCATGAGCGACCAGGCTCAGGCAAGAAAAAAGCACGGCGGTCAGTAGCTTGAAAATGGCGGGCATACCTTGAGGTTACGACGCTCCCGACAGAAAGAGAAGCTCTACCACGCGCATTGGCGGGCGGTGTTATTTCGCCGGAGCGTCCAGCAAGTGTTCGTGGATCGCGGCGCGACGCTCGCCCAGTATCAGCCGCACCACGGGGTTGGCGAACCAGTGTTCCAGTTGGTGGGCATCCAGTGGGCGCTTCTGGCGTTCTTCCTGGTTTTGTCGTGCCTTGTCCCACCAAACCGGGCCGCAGGCCTGATCGAATTCGTTTTCGTGCTCGTAGCAACCATAGAGGATTTCACGAATGAACTGTTGCTGGTGCTTGGGCAGCAGCAGGGTGATCAGCTTGTACATCAAGCGCTGCAAGCGCGGCGGGCGCGGCAGGTGCGAGGAGACCTGGCGGGTATCGGCCAGGGCCTGCGCACTGGTTGGGGCACTGGCGTGTTTGGCGATCCACGCCTTGACCTTGGCCCGGAACAGCTGTTTGCGGCTCCAGTAATGGTGGATCAGGTCCGGGCATTCGCGCACGTTGACGGTGCGGTAGGCGGCGATGGACAGGCAGAACTCTTCCAGGGTGTAGGCGCCCTGGGCGTGGGGGAACAGTTCATCCATCAATTCGATGGAGCGGTCGAGGATGTGTGCATCCTGTTGGGTCAGGCCCATGACCCCGGAATTGAGGGTCATCATGTCATCGTCGGCCACGCCCATCTCCAGCAGGCGCTGGTGCAGGGCGGTGTAGAGGATGCTTTCGTGGTTGTCGCCGTACTTGGTGTAGAAGGCGTTGCACAGCAGGGTGCCGGGCTGCACGCGCTCGAACAGGGCCATGGGCGAATGGTGGAAGAACGTGTCGGTGTCGATCAGCAGCGCCACCTCCGACTCTTCCAGTACCTGGCGCAGTACCACGTGTTTGGTGCGGAAATGATAACCGTGGGGCTCGCTCCAGCGTTTGCGAGTGGCCTCGTCCAGTGGGCGCACGCGTACCGGCAGCAAGTGATAAGGCTCTGGATTGTCGGTGAACACCTGAATGTCCACGTTCGCGTCCGGGGTGTCCTGCAGGAACGCCAGTGCGCTGGCGATGCTGAATACCGCTTCCTGGTGGTAGGTCTGGGCACCGAAGACCAGATAGACCAGTTGCGGGCGGGAAGTCGGGGACACTGTATTCATGGACTGCGGGGTTCCGTGGGTCACGTAAAACGACAAAGGCCCTCGTCTGAGGGCCTTGGTACAACCGAACAGACCTCAGCGTGGCAGCTTGAGGTTGTTCCAGACAGCAAGACTGGGTTCAGATTGGTTCAGGGTATAGAAATGCAACCCTGGCGCACCACCCTGCAACAATTGCTCACACATCTCGGTGATGACCTGCTCGCCGAAGGCCTGGATGCTTTTGACGTCGTCGCCATAGGCTTCCAGTTGCTTGCGCACCCAGCGGGGGATTTCGGCACCGCAGGCGTCGGAGAAACGTGCCAGCTTGCTGTAGTTGGTGATCGGCATGATGCCCGGCACGATCGGGATATTCACACCCATCGCTTGTACACGCTCGACGAAGTAGAAGTAGCTGTCGGCGTTGAAGAAGTACTGGGTGATCGCACTGTTGGCGCCGGCATTGGCCTTGCGTACGAAGTTCTGCAAATCGTCTTCGAAATTGCGCGCCTGGGGGTGCATCTCCGGGTAAGCGGCCACTTCGATATGGAAGTGATCGCCGCTTTCTTCGCGGATGAAACTCACCAGGTCATTGGCGTAGCGCAGCTCACCGCTGGCCATGCCCATGCCGGACGGCAGGTCGCCACGCAAGGCGACGATACGCTTGATGCCGGCAGCTTTGTATTGGGTCAGCAGACCACGCAGGTCGGCCTTGCTGTCGCCCACGCACGACAAGTGCGGAGCGGCGGGAATTTTGACTTCGCTTTCCAGCTGCAACACGGTGTTGATCGTGCGGTCGCGGGTCGAACCGCCGGCGCCGTAGGTGCAGGAGAAGAAGTCGGGGTTGTAGCTGGCCAGCACCTTGGCAGTGGCCATCAGCTTTTCATGCCCAGCATCGGTCTTGGTCGGGAAAAACTCGAAGCTGTAGCGACGGTCTTGGGACATGGTCATACCCTTTGAAACCCAGAATTGCGGAGTGTGTACACCGTCGATGTGGGAGGGGGCTTGCTCCCGATGGCGGAGTGTCAGTTAATAAATATATTGACTGACCCACCGCCATCGGGAGCAAGCCCCCTCCCACATTAAAGCCCGTTCCCCCACAGGGAGAGTGGGCAGCAGGTGTATCAGTAGCGGTAAGCGTGCGGCTTGAACGGGCCTTCAACCGTCACACCGATGTAGTCGGCCTGGGTCTTGGTCAGTTGAGTCACGACGCCGCCGAAGCCGCGGACCATTTCCAGGGCCACTTCTTCGTCGAGTTTCTTGGGCAGTACTTCAACGGTCAGGCGCTCGGCTTTCTGGGCTGGCGACAGGTCGGCGTACTTCTGTTCGAACAGGAAGATCTGCGCCAGTACCTGGTTGGCGAACGAGCCGTCCATGATGCGGCTTGGGTGACCGGTGGCGTTGCCCAGGTTAACCAGGCGGCCTTCGGCCAGCAGGATCAGGTAGTCATCGTTCTGCGGGTCGAAATTGCCGGCGCCGGTACGGTGAACCTTGTGCACCTGCGGTTTCACTTCTTCCCATGCCCAGTTCTTGCGCATGAATGCGGTGTCGATCTCGTTGTCGAAGTGGCCGATGTTGCAGACAACGGCGCGCTTCTTCAGGGCCTTGAGCATGTTCGCATCGCACACATTCACGTTACCGGTGGTGGTGACGATCAGGTCGATCTTGCCCAGCAGGGCCTTGTCGATGCTTGCTTCGGTACCGTCGTTGATACCGTCGATGAACGGCGAAACCACTTCGAAACCGTCCATGCAGGCTTGCATGGCACAGATCGGGTCAACTTCGGAGACCTTGACGATCATGCCTTCCTGACGCAGGGACTGGGACGAACCCTTGCCCACGTCACCGTAGCCGATCACCAGGGCTTGCTTGCCCGACAGCAGGTGGTCTGTGCCACGCTTGATCGCATCGTTCAGGCTGTGACGGCAGCCGTACTTGTTGTCGTTCTTGCTCTTGGTCACCGAGTCGTTGACGTTGATGGCCGGGATCTTCAGCTCGCCCTTGGCCAGCATATCCAGCAGGCGGTGCACGCCAGTGGTGGTTTCTTCGGTCACGCCATGGACGCGGTCGAGGATCTGCGGGTACTTCTTGTGCAGCAGTTCGGTCAGGTCGCCGCCGTCGTCGAGGATCATGTTGGCATCCCATGGCGCGCCATCCTTGAGGATGGTTTGCTCCAGGCACCACTCGTACTCTTCTTCGGTTTCGCCCTTCCAGGCAAATACCGGGATACCGGCGGCAGCGATAGCGGCGGCGGCCTGGTCCTGAGTCGAGAAGATGTTGCACGAGGACCAACGCACTTCGGCACCCAGGGCAACCAGGGTTTCGATCAGTACGGCGGTCTGGATGGTCATGTGGATGCAGCCCAGAATCTTCGCGCCCTTGAGCGGCTGTTCAGCGGCGTACTTGCGACGCAGGCCCATCAGGGCCGGCATTTCGGATTCGGCGATAAAGGTTTCGCGACGGCCCCAGGCAGCGAGGGACATGTCGGCGACTTTGTAGTCGTTGAAATCTGCAGGCGTCATTACAGCGCTCATAGAGAGCCTCCATTCGTAGTGTGCGAATGGGCGCCGTTGTGCGTTTAGTATCAGGCCAGGGCAACCAGGCCGGACAACGCCCCATCCGAGCCTGACAGGTTGAACCTGCTGCAGCGCCCCTCGGACAGGTGGCGGGAGAACGGTATCAATCGAAGATGACCGTTTTGAAACGGAGGCGATTATAGCCGTGTATGTGGCACTTCCCAAGCCTTTCTGTCGGCGGCATGAAGATCGCGCATGGGGGCGATAGGCAATGGCTCATAGAGCTTGGGCCCTGGCTCTGCCATGATGTTGCCCATCATTTGGCAAGACGCTTTGGAGTGATCATGAACTTCCACACCCGCAAATGGGTAAAACCCGAAGACCTCAACCCCAACGGCACCCTGTTCGGTGGCAGCCTGCTGCGCTGGATCGATGAAGAAGCAGCCATTTACGCGATTGTCCAATTGGGCAACCAGCGCGTGGTGACCAAATACATCTCCGAAATCAACTTTGTCAGCGCCTCGCGCCAGGGCGACATCATTGAACTGGGTATCACCGCCACTGAGTTCGGCCGCACCTCCATCACTCTGACCTGTGAAGTGCGCAACAAGATCACCCGCAAAAGTATCCTGACGGTGGAAAAAATGGTCTTCGTCAACCTGGGCGAAGACGGTTTGCCGGCGCCCCATGGCCGTACCGAAATCAAGTATGTGAAGGACCAGTTCCAGGACGACGGTCTTTCTGAGTAACACCTGCGCGACGTGATTTGCGTTACCAAATCATTCCGTGTGGATCCTTCCGAGGCTCTCTCATCACTCAGGCCTACACCCTGTAGAGAGAGCCTCATGTATGAAAGTCTCCAGTTCTGTTGTAGAAAATAAGCCTCTTTCGTCTCAAACCTTCAGCCAGGACGTGAAGACGCCTTTGGTCAAGGGCGTGGGCGAGCGCAACCTGAGTATTTATCGGCATAGCGATGGCCGCGTCGAGGTGGTGCTGTCACCGCCGCCGCCCGCTCACTTGGTGCTCAGTGGCGGTGGCGCCAAGGGCATTGCCTTTCCCGGGATGGTGCAGGCGCTTGAAGACGCCGACAAACTCAAAGGCGTCAAGGTGGTGTCGGGCTCGTCTGCCGGTGCGATTTCTGCAGCGTTACTCGCCAGTGGCATGGACGCGAAGGCGTTCACGCAGTTGTCGAACAGCCTCGACTTGCCCAGCCTGCTCAATAGCAAAGATCCGATCCTGGCCTGGCTGCAGGATGCCAGTTCCAAACTTGGCAAGCTTGCGGGCAATCTACCTGGCCCGGGCGGCAATATTTCGCAACTGCTGCTGACCCTGCTGCCGCGCCTGCAAACCGAGGGGCAGCCCCTGGAAGAATTGATTCGCAACCAGTCACGTCAATCGATTCTTGCCCATATCGAGCGTATGCCCAAAGCGGACCGCCCGCCTGAAGTCACGCAAATCGCCGACCGGCTCAAAGCCGGAGCCGGGCCCACCTTTCGCGACCTGGAGGTGTTGAGCCGCCATATTCCGGCGATCAAGCAACTGAACATCACGGGCACAGGCATGTTCGACGGTCGTCCACAGTTGGTGGTGTTCAATGCCAGCCTGACGCCAGATATGGACATCGCCCGTGCTGCGCTTATTTCGGGGGCGTTGCCGGGCCTGTTCAAGAGCCCGTCCGAACAGGGCCATGGGTTTCAGGCGGATGCAGAGGTTACGGCGTTTCAAGACGGAGGGCTGCTCCTCAATACCCCCGCCCCCGGTGTCATTGAACGTTCGTTTCCGGAGAGCCCTTTGGGCAAGGACGAATCGCTGATCGTCAAGTTCGAATCCGAGCAGAGTTCACCACCGCGCCAGAGCGGTGGCTTCTTCAGCCATTTGGCTGACAAGTTCACAGGCACGCCGCATACCGCGGCTGAAACCTACCAAGATGACCGGCTCAAGGCGTTTTCGGATCAAACGGTGACATTGCCGTTGAACTCGAACAAAGGCGATTTTCGCGGCCTGCTCAACGGCACCGTCAACTTCACCATGACGCTTGAACAGAAACAGCATTTGCAGGCCCAGGCTCGCCAATCGGTGTCGAGCCACCTGCAAAAGCGTGAACTGACACGTGAGCGCCATGAGTTCGCCTCCCTGGACGATGCTGTGTTGGCGATGGATGATCAAATGCTTGCCAGCGTGCAGGGTGAATTGCGCAAGGACCCCGCCAGCGCAGACGCACTGCGGTTTCGCGATGAGGCGAAACAGGCGTTGGAGGCGTTGGACAGTGCAATTACCGAAGCCAACCAATCCGACACGTCCCTGAAGATTACTCCGAAGATTGCTGCGGCCTTACGCAACCTGGACTCTCTCGCCAGCAGGCCCGAGCACATCGAGTGGTTGGGCAAACGTCTGAATACGCCGGGCCAGCGTAATTTCCAGCAGCTTTTACAGGTGGGCGCCAAGCAAAAATCGGGCAGTGTGCCAAGTATGTCCAAGGTATTGAGCAGTGCGGTCGCCGAGATGCAAAGTCGGGATATCGGGGCGAAAGCTGAAAACTTTACGCGGGAGGTCATCTACCCATCGCTGTACCGTCCTGGCCAGCCGGCATCCAACGTTGAGCTGCTGCAACGTGCGGTGCGTGACTTAAAAGAGGCGAAGACGCCACAAGACTTCAATAGCGTGCTCGATGGCATCATCAAATACTATCAAGCGCGCAATAAACCCTGGAGCAAACCCGTGAGTTCCACCACCGTGGAACAGGCCAAGGCGTGGCGCATTCCGGTTTAATTGCCGGGCCATTGAACAGCCATCGTCGCGGCATGTCGTAGCTTCAGGCACCCCTCGGACTTTGGTACATCATGGCCACTCAAGCAGACGGCAAGACCCCCAACCTGTCGCAGGAAGAGCAGCAGGACGTCGACAAGAACCAGCCGCCCCGTGCGGCGGTTCTTCACGAAATCATCCGTACCCAGGGCGACCAGGAGCTGGAGCGCAGTGTCGCCGCCTTATGGTGGTCGGCACTGGCCGCCGGACTCACCATGGGCCTGTCGTTGATGGCGATGGGTTTGCTCAATTCACGCCTGCCGGACGCCGAGGGCTTCAAGGTGATAGCCAGTTTTGGCTATTGCGCGGGGTTTCTGGCGGTGATCCTCGCACGCCAGCAACTGTTCACCGAAAACACCCTGACCGCGGTGCTGCCGGTCATGAGCAAGCCCACTCTGGGCAATGCTGCACGTCTGCTACGACTATGGACAGTCGTGCTGGTAGGCAATCTGTGCGGCACTTTGTTGGTGGCTTATGTGATGTTGCATTTACCGATTTTCGATACCAAGACCGACCTGGCCTTTCTTGAAATCGGACGCAAGATCATGGAGAACGATTCTGGCCAGATGTTTGCCAAGGGCATCGTTTCCGGCTGGATGATCGCCACCATGGTGTGGATGATCCCATCAATGGAAAGCGCAAAGATGTGGATCATTATCCTGATCACATACCTGATGGCCCTGGGTGACTTCACGCATATCGTCGTCGGTTCGGCGGAAGTGTCATACCTGGTGTTTGCCGGCGAGCTGCCGTGGAAGGATTTCTGGCTGGTGTTTGCCGGACCGACCCTGGCGGGCAATATCATCGGCGGCAGTTTTATCTTCGCCCTGATCAGCCATGCGCAGATTCGCAGTGAGAGCAGCCTGCCAGGCAAAGCTGCTGCGGACCCTCGGCATCCGCAGCCGACTAGAAAAGATCAGTGATGTTCAGGCGTGGCCTGGGGTTCGCCCCGGGTCACGTGTTTGACCAGCTTGCCGATGCTCAACCCCTGCAACAGGATTGATGACAGCACCACGATGTAGGTGATGCTCAGCAACAAGTCGCGCTCCGGACCCAAGGGCAGCGCCAAGGCCAAGGCCACCGAGACACCGCCACGCAAACCACCCCAGGTCAGGATGCGGATAGTGCCGCGCGGCACCGTGCGCCAGCGCCGCAGCAGCAAGATCGCCGGGGCCACCGTCAACAGGCGCGAGAGCAGGATCGCCACGGCGAGCAAACTGGCCGCGAATACGTGCAGCCAGTTGAATGGCAACAGCAGCAATTCCATGCCGATCAGCGCAAACAGCAAGGCGTTGAGCATGTCATCAAGCAGTTCCCAGAAACCATCCAAGTAGCGACGCGTCATGTCGTTCATCGCCAGGTTGCGTCCCAGGTTGCCGATGATCAGCCCCGCGACCACCATTGCAATCGGTGCGGACACGTGCAGTTGCGAAGCCATGGCCGAACCGCCGATCACCAGGGCAAGGGTCAGCATCACTTCGATCTGGTGCTGTTCGATACTCTTGATCATCAGGTACACGAGGTAGCCGATCAGCCCGCCGAATACCACGCCGCCTATGGCCTCGTGGGCAAACAGCAGGGCAGTGGCGCCCACGGTGGGCGTCTCGCCCAACTGCGCGATACCCAACAGCACGGTAAACACCACCACGGCGGTGCCATCATTGAACAGCGACTCGCCGACAATGGTGGTCTTCAGTGGTTTCGACGCATTGGCGGTACGCAGCACGCCGAGCACCGCAATCGGGTCTGTAGGCGAAATCAGCGCGCCGAACAGCAGGCAGTAGAGGAAGCTCACGTGCCAGCCGAACAGGGCGAAGATGTAATAGGCCAGGCTGCCGATCACCACGGTGGCGATCAACACCCCAAAGGTGGCCAGCAGGCCGATGGGCCAGCGGTAACTGCGCAAGTCGTTCAAGTTGACGTGCAAGGCGCCAGCGAACAGCAGGAACGAGAGCATCCAGTTCATCAGCAAATCGCCGAAGTCGATCTGGCCTATCAGTTGCTGGATGCGCTCCTCCAGGCCGGGATAGCCGATAAAGCTCAGGCCCTGCAGGATCAGGGAAAAAAGCAGCGCAGTGACCATTACACCGATGGTCGGCGGCAGGCCGATAAAGCGGTAGTTCACATAGGTGAGCAGGGTGGTGAGGCAAATGAAGGCGGCGACAAGTTCGAGCATCCGGGGTCCTTGGAGCAGGGAAATGTAGGCGCATGGGGGGCGCCGAGGTGGTGTTTAGTATAAACAGGTGAAGTTACATCACGAATCAATTGAGGAGGTTCTGGTGGTAGCGACAGCCCTGGTGCTGGTCGCACCCGCTGGATTACCTGGTGTGGCTGACATTGATCAGTGCCTGGCCATTTCCGTTGCTGGCGCTGGTGCGCAAGCGTGCGGCCTTCAGCCTGTTCTGGCGCACTCAATGGCGGTTGGGCCTGAGCGTGGGATTGTGCGTGTTGTTGAGCTACGCTTTGGTGCTTTGGGCCATGCAGTTGGGCTCGATTGCCGAGGCGGCGGCGTCGCGGGAAGTCAGCGTGATCCTGGTGGTGCTGTTCGGCATGCGTTACTTGAAAGAACCTTTTGGCCGTCCACGGCTCATAGCTTGTGGGTTGGTGCTGATCGGCATGTTCGTGATGAAACTCTAACCGTCGGATAAATCCAAAAAAGGAATGAGTGATGACAGTCGCTTTCTGGTGTGTGTTGATCGCAATTTTTCTGCCCTATCTATGCACGGGTGTCGCCAAGTTCAGCACGGGCAAGTTCGGAGCTCGGCACAACCACGACCCGCGTGCTTTCCTCGATACCGTTGAGGGCGTCGCCAAGCGCGCCAACAATGCGCAACTCAACAGCTTTGAAGTGACCCCGGCGTTTGCCGCGGCGGTGGTCATTGCGCACATGGCCGGCAACGCCGAACTGGTGACGATCAATGTGCTGGCGGTGCTGTTTATCACCAGCCGCCTGCTGTACATCATTTGCTACCTGGCCGATTGGGCGATTTTGCGTTCGCTGGTGTGGGCCGTGGGAATGGCGTTGATTGCGAGTTTTTTCTTTGTCTCGATCTAACGCCTGATGCAAATCCTTTGTGGCAGGGGGCAAGGCGAATCGTCGCACCGCCCCTCCCACATTTCATTATCAGCGTCTGTCAGGTGCCGGCGGGGGCATCCGGTACTTGCGGCAGCGCCGCGCCTTTGGGCCACAGCATCCAGATTTGCCCTTGTTGTTTCATATTTCCTGCCAGCTCTCCCGCCGCATCACCTGTGCCCCAGAACAAGTCTGCCCGTACTTCGCCGGTGATTGCGCCGCCGGTGTCCTGGGCCGCGACAGGTCTGGTGATCGGTGAACCATCGGGTTTGGTGGTCGACAACCACAATAGGCTACCCAGCGGGATGACCTTGCGGTCCACCGCCACGCTGTAGCCGGCGGTCAATGGCACGTTCAGCGAACCGCGTGGGCCTTCGTTACTGTCGGGGCGTGCGCTGAAGAATACGTAGCTGGGGTTGCTCGCCAGCAGTTCGGGAATGCGCTGCGGATGTGCCTTGGCCCAGGCGCTGATGGCGCCCATGGTCACCTCTTCTTTTTTCAGCTCGCCTTGCTCTACCAGCCAACGGCCGATTGGGCGGTACGGGTAGCCGTTCTGGTCGCCGTAACCTACGCGCAGTTGGCGCCCTCCCGCCAGTTGGATACGCCCTGAGCCCTGGATTTGCAGGAATTGCAGGTCCATTGGGTCGGTCAGCCAGGCGATCGGCTTGGCAGTGGAGCCCTGGCTGTTGACCGTGCTGGCGTCGTCATAAGGCTTGAGTACCCGACCTTCCAGGCGTCCACGCAGGCGCTTGCCTTTAAGCTCCGGGTAGATGCTTTCGAGGTTGACGATAATCAAGTCATCCGGCACGCCGTAGACCGGCACATGGGCGGTAGCGGTTTTGGTCAGGCTGCCGGGGTAGACCGGCTCGTAATAACCGGTGATCAAACCATTGGGTGTGTTGTTGGCCGAACGCAAGCCGAAGACATCGAGGTGTTCCTTGAGAAAGCCGCGAACCGCCACGGCATCGCCCGGTACGCTGGCCGCTGCCGCGCAGGTGGTGCCCCATACCGGGTCGGCTTTGAGGCGCTGGCAGGCGCTGCGCCAGGATTCAAAACCGGCCAGCAAATCGCTGTCGGAGACCACCGGCAAGGCTTCCCAGGGTGCACTCACATAGGTGGCGACCGCATGGGGTTTGGCTTCTTCTTTGGCGACCTCTTTGCCGGAATCTTTACCTGCATCGCAGCCGGCCAGCAGTGCGATCATTGGCAGAGCCCACGCGAGTCGGCGGCTCCAGGGTTTCGCGGTGATATTCATGTAAGCATTTCCTGAAGCGATTACCCATGCTTCATTGCATTCGGGCAACCCTTATTATTAATAGGGCTATTGGTCTTTGCGGGCGGGGCGAGGATACTGGCCGCCGTTTCCCGTGACCTGAAGCCATCATGATTCTAAAAAAACTGACCGTTGTACTGCTGGCCTGCCTGGCCTTGTCCGCCTGTGGCGGTGTTGACCCCAATTCCCCACTGGGCCAACGCAAGGCGATCTTCAAGCAGATGCTCAAGACCGGCGAAGACCTGGGCGGGATGTTGCGCGGGCGTATCCCGTTCGACGGTGCCAGGTTTGCAGAAGGCGCGGTCAAGCTGGATGCGTTGTCCCATGAGCCGTGGAAGCACTTCCCAAGCGTGCGCGAAGAAGATCACACGAGCGCCAGGGACGACGTGTGGCAGAAACAGGCGCAGTTCCAGCAACTGGCCCGCGACCTTGAGGCGGCCACCGGTGAATTGGTGATCGCCAGCCAAGTGCAACCCTACAAGGCCAGTAACCTTCAGCCGGCGGTGCAAAAAGTCGAAGACGCCTGTAGCGCCTGCCATAAACAGTTCCGCGATCACTGATCGTTTTTACTGGTCGAGTTCTTCCACCGCGTCCTGTAGTTCTTTGCGCGACTCGGCCAGTTTGTCCTTACGCTTGTTGATCTTGTCCGGATCGCCTTTTTTCATGGCCTTGTCGAGGTCGGCCTGACGGCGGGAGACTTCGTGCTTGGCGTCGAGCACTTTGTTTTCACGGTCTTTTTTCAAGGTGGCGTCGGTGCAGTTGGCGGTGACTTCGCTCAGGGCTTTTTCCAGGCCGGCCTGTTGGGCGCTGTTACCGTGGGCCTTGGCTTGTTCGATCTGGCTGCTGATGGCCTGGCGCTTGGCGGCGCAGCCGGTGAGCGGTTGCGCTTCTTCGGCGGCCAGCAGTGGCATGGTTGTGAAACTTGCGAGGGTCAGCAAGGCAAAGGGGGCGAGAAATTTCATCTATAAAGCTCCAAGGTCGCAATCAGGTGGCCGGGTGGCGTTCAAAACCCATCTATCCCGGCCTCGCGTAATGTTTCAGCCAAGGCTTGCACCTGCGGGTCGCGAAAAAACGCGCTCAGTTGCGCTGCACGACCCGGGCCGATGCCGTCTGAGGCCAGCCAGGCTTGGGTGTCTTTGGCGGCCAGCGTCTGCCAGTCGCCCTCCAGGTTGTTGCGCGCCGCTGGCGGTACGCCCAAGGCCTTGAGCCATTGTGAAAAAGGGCGTTGCCGGGCGTTGTTAAAACTGTCGAGCACTCGCTCACGAGTGCGATCACCGAAGCCCTCAATGGTAGCAAGCTGCGCCGCATCCAGGGTTAACCAATCGAGAAAGCCTGCGATTAGACCGGCCTGGATCAATATGTTCCAGGTTTCACGGCCCATATGTGGCAAGGCCAGGCCCTGTTTGCCGCTCAGCCAGGTGAGGCGGGCGAGTAATTGATCTTCGCAGCCGGGCTCCATTTGCCAGCAACTCAGGGCGTGAAAATCGCGAGGGTTGGGTAGCTGCATGTCCACACGGGTTTCGTTGCGCAGGATCACCTCGTCCAGTCGGGGAATGACCTGGCCTGCCAGGCTGATCGACACATGGTCGCCGGGGCGGATATCCAGGGCTTGCCAGCGTTTCAGGGAGCCGGCGCTGACCCGGCTGATCTGCCGATCATCCAGCCACACGGGTTCCAGTTCGAGGATGGGGGTGATGCGCCCGGTGCGACCGATCCTGAATTGCACCTTGCGCACCAGTGCCAGGGCTTTGATGGCTGGGTACTTCCAGGCGACCATCCAATAAGGCGCACTGGCTTGCCAGCGCTCGGCGGGTGCCCGTGCAGCCTGGTGCAGCACCACGCCATCGCTGGCGAAGGGCAGCGGTGCGTTGTACCAATGCGTGCGCCAATGAGTGGCTTCGCTGATGTGCGCAATGGGGTGGCTATAACGCTGTGTATCGCTGAAGCCCCAGCGCGTCAGGGTGGCCAGGCGCTCGGTGAAGTCCGCCGGACCGTCAGGCCAGGCCCAGACGAACAAGCCGATGCCTGCCGCCTCAGCGTCGCTCAATTGTCGCCGGTTCATCAGGCCGGCCACTTTGCTGCGCGCATTGAGCCCACCGTTTATCGCTTGCACATGGTGATCAAGGCGCCAGTAAAGTTCGCCTTGCAGCACCACATCAATCGCGTCTGGCAGCTGTTGGACGATACCGGGGATCCTGGCGGCCGAGGCCGACCAATCGTGGCCCAGCACGCCATCGCCTCGGCTGATGAGTTGCTGCAAGCGGCCCTCGCGATAGACGAGCGTCACCGCCACCCCATCGACCTTGGGTTGGATCCATACGTCCTGGCGGGTGCTGAGCCACTTCTTGACTGCCGGTTCGTCCGGCAGCTTTTCCAGGCCGGTGTGCGCGACTGGGTGCCGTAACGTGCCGCGTGAACTGGCCAGCGGGTTGTCCGCTTTCGGCGTGGCTTGGCGTGTGCATTCACGCCATTGCGCCAGGCGCTGGCGGGCCTGGTCGTAGAGTTCGTCACTGATGGGGGATTGGCCCTGGCGGTGGTAACTGTCGTCCCACTGGCTGATCTGCCTGGCCAAGCTGTCGAGTTGCAGGTGAGCGTGATCGGGGCACGTTTCTGCCCACGTCCAGCTGGATAAAACACTGAGAAAAAAAGCCATGAACTTATGCATCATGAGCATCCTTGCTCGAAAAGGGAGCCCAGCCTAAGTCATCCAGGCGCCCACAAAAAAGCCCCGATTGCTCGGGGCTTTTTACCGGGTGTTTCTGTATACAGCGCGAACGCTTACAGGCCGGCAGCGATACGCAGGTCGTTGGCTCGGTCGGTTTTTTCCCAGGTGAAGGTGCTGAAGGTGTCATCGCCAACAGTCTTCTGCGCAGGGGTACGGCCGAAGTGGCCGTAGGCTGCGGTTTCCTGATACATCGGGTGCAGCAGGTCGAGCATGGTGGTGATTGCGTAGGGGCGCAGGTCGAAGATTTCACGCACCAGCTTGACGATTTTCTCGTCGCTGATCTTGCCGGTGCCGAAGGTGTTCAGCGAGATCGACGTAGGCTGCGCCACGCCAATAGCGTAGGAAACCTGAATTTCGCAGCGCTCGGCCAGGCCGGCAGCCACGATGTTCTTGGCCACATAACGACCGGCATAAGCGGCCGAACGGTCAACCTTGGACGGGTCTTTACCCGAGAACGCGCCACCGCCGTGACGGGCCATGCCGCCGTAACTGTCGACGATGATCTTGCGACCAGTCAGGCCGCAGTCGCCCACGGGGCCGCCGATGATGAACTGTCCGGTCGGGTTGATGTGGAACTGGGTGTCCTTGGTCAGCAACTCGGCAGGCAGCACGTGCTTGACGATCAGCTCCATCACGCCTTCGCGCAGGTCGGCGTAGGACACGTCCGGGTTGTGCTGTGTCGACAGCACAACGGCGTCGATACCCACGACTTTGCCGCCTTCGTAACGGCAGGTCACCTGGGACTTGGCGTCCGGGCGCAGCCAAGGCAATACCCCGGATTTACGTGCTTCGGCCTGGCGTTGCACCAACTGGTGCGAGAAGGTGATCGGCGCCGGCATCAGCACGTCGGTTTCATTGCTGGCGTAGCCGAACATCAGGCCCTGGTCGCCGGCGCCCTGATCTTCAGGCTTGGCACGGTCTACACCCTGGTTGATGTCAGGCGATTGCTTGCCGATGATGTTCATCACGCCGCAGGTCGCGCCGTCGAAGCCGACGTCGGAGCTGTTGTAGCCAATGTCGGTGATCACGTCACGAACGATCTGCTCCAGGTCGACCCAGGCGGTGGTGGTGACTTCGCCGGCGATGATCGCCACGCCCGTTTTCACCAGCGTCTCGCACGCCACACGGGCGAACTTGTCTTCAGCGATGATAGCGTCCAGCACCGCGTCAGAAATCTGGTCGGCGATTTTGTCCGGATGCCCTTCAGACACGGACTCGGAGGTGAAAAGGGAGTATTCGCTCATCTCGATGTTTTCCTGATATTTACCGATGGTGAGTGTCGCCAGCCGGCCGCTGAAAATGGCGGACCTGAATCTGGAAACCATTACGTAAACCTACATAGAGGCTTTCCCCGGGAACGAGTCCCGCAGCGGTGGCCCAACGGGCCAGATCGTCCTGTTCAAAACCCAGCCAGAGATCACCGCAGGCCTCCTTGGCCCAATTCTGGTTGTGGCTGCATAAATCCGTAACCAGCAGGCTACCGCCGGGGTGCAGTAACCCGGCCATTTGCTTGAGGGCGTCGGCGGGGGCGGCGAAATGGTGCAAGACCATGTTCAGCACCACGCAATCGGCCCGCAGGCTGGTGTCATTCAAGGCGTCAGCCAACTGCAGGCGCACATTGCCCAGGGCTTCGCGTTCACAGAGTTGGCGCGCCAGTTCAAGCATTGCCGGGCTGTTGTCCAGCGCCGTCACCTGCCCGAAACGCCGTGCCAGGTCCGGCAGAAAGCCGCCATCGCCAGGGCCGACTTCCACGGCCGTTGCCTCAGTACTGAAGCTCAGCTTGTCCAACAGCGCCAGTACGCTTTCGCGGTATTGGGGCAAGCCGGCGATCAGGTCCTGCTGGGCGCGAAACTTGTCGGCAACCCGGGAGAAAAAGTCCTGGCTGGCGGCGGCGCGTTGCCCGTGGACCTGGCCGATGCGCGACTGTACGTCGCTCGGCAGGCCCAGGTTATCCACTTCCTCAAGCAAGGCGGCGTGCAGTTTGCCGCCCAGCTGTTCGGTATGGGGCAGGGCGCGGCGGTAAAAAATCGCATTACCTTCGCGGCGCGTGGCGACCAGGTCGGCCTGGGCCAGCACCTTCAAGTGGTGGCTCATGCCGGATTGGCCGATGGCGAAGATCTGCGCCAGTTCCAGCACCCCGAACGAATCGTTGGCCAGTGCGCGCAATACGTTCAGGCGCAACGGATCACCTGCAGCCTTGCAAAGGGCTGCCAGTTCATCGCCGTCGTCAGGACGCAGGGAGGGCACGGGTAGGTTCATAAGGCCAGCAGTCTAGTGACGGGTGTAAATCCCTGCAAGGTCAATATCAAAAAGTTTTGATATTGATTGATAAGTGGCGGTTATAAGCCGCCGCTATAACCTTTAGACGAACCAGTTAAAGGTTTCTGCAACCTATTGCCGTCCAAACCACAGGAAAAACACCCTCAAGTGACTATCTGTCATTGCCCGCAGGCGGTGGCTGAGGGAAAATGCCGGTCCTTTTTTCCGTTTCTTTAAAAGTAAACTCCAGGAGATCAGCGATGCCCAGCCGTCGTGAGCGTGCCAACGCCATTCGTGCCCTCAGCATGGATGCCGTGCAAAAAGCCAACAGCGGCCATCCCGGTGCCCCGATGGGCATGGCGGATATCGCCGAGGTACTTTGGCGTGACTACCTGAAACACAACCCGAGCAACCCGTCGTTCGCCGACCGTGACCGCTTCGTGCTGTCCAACGGCCACGGCTCGATGCTGATCTACTCGCTGCTGCATCTGACCGGCTACGACGTCACCATCGACGACCTCAAGAGCTTCCGCCAGCTGCACAGCCGCACCCCGGGCCACCCGGAATTCGGCTACACCCCAGGCGTGGAGACCACTACCGGTCCCCTGGGTCAGGGCCTGGCCAACGCTGTCGGCTTCGCGCTGGCTGAAAAAGTTCTGGGCGCGCAATTCAACCGCCCTGGCCACGACATCGTCGACCACCACACCTATGTGTTCCTGGGTGATGGCTGCATGATGGAAGGCATCTCCCACGAAGTCGCCTCCCTGGCCGGCACCCTTGGCCTGGGCAAGCTGATTGCCTTCTACGATGACAACGGCATTTCCATCGACGGCGAAGTCGAAGGCTGGTTCACCGACGACACCCCCAAGCGTTTCGAAGCCTACAACTGGCAGGTGATCCGCAACGTCGACGGCCACGATCCGGAAGAAATCAAGATCGCCATCGACACCGCTCGCAAGAGCGCGCAGCCAACCCTGATCTGCTGCAAGACCACCATCGGTTTCGGCTCGCCGAACAAGCAAGGTAAAGAAGACTGCCACGGCGCCCCACTGGGTGACGCGGAAATCGCCCTGACCCGTGAAGCGCTGAAGTGGAACCACGGCCCGTTTGAAATCCCGGCCGACATCTATGCCGAATGGGACGCCAAGGAAAAAGGCCTGGCCACCGAATCCGAATGGGACCAGCGTTTCGCTGCCTACTCCGCCGAATTCCCGGAGCTTGCCAACGAGCTGGTTCGTCGCCTGGCCGGTGACCTGCCTGCCGACTTCTCGGCAAAAGCCTCGGCCTACATCGCCGAAGTCGCGGCCAAGGGCGAGACCATCGCCAGCCGTAAAGCCAGCCAGAACACCCTGAACGCCTTTGGCCCGCTGCTGCCTGAGATCCTCGGCGGTTCGGCTGACCTGGCCGGTTCCAACCTGACCCTGTGGAAAGGCTGCAAAGGTGTCTCGGCCGAAGACGCCAGCGGCAACTACATGTACTACGGCGTGCGCGAGTTCGGCATGAGCGCCATCATGAACGGCGTGTCCTTGCACGGCGGCCTGGTGCCTTACGGCGCGACCTTCCTGATGTTCATGGAGTACGCACGTAACGCCGTACGTATGGCTGCGCTGATGAAGAAGCGTGTGATCCATGTGTACACCCACGACTCCATCGGCCTGGGTGAAGACGGCCCGACGCACCAGCCGGTCGAGCAACTGACCAGCCTGCGTACCACGCCGAACCTGGACTGCTGGCGCCCAGCCGACGCGGTCGAATCCGCCGTGGCCTGGAAGCACGCCATCGAGCGCAAGGACGGCCCTTCGGCGCTGATCTTCTCGCGTCAGAACCTGCAACACCAGGTGCGTACCGACGCGCAGATCGCCGACATCAGCCGTGGTGGTTATGTGCTCAAGGACTGCATCGGCGAGCCGGAGCTGATCCTGATCTCCACCGGTTCCGAAGTGGGCCTGACCGTTCAGGCCTACGACAAGCTGACCGCGCAGGGCCGCAACGTTCGCGTTGTATCCATGCCATGCACCAGCGTGTTCGAAGCCCAGGACGCCGGCTACAAGCAATCGGTGTTGCCGTTGCAGGTCAGCGCGCGTATCGCCATCGAAGCGGCTCACGCTGACTACTGGTACAAGTACGTGGGCCTGGAAGGCCGCGTGATCGGCATGACCACCTATGGTGAGTCGGCGCCGGCACCAGCGTTGTTCGAAGAGTTCGGTTTCACCCTGGAAAACATCCTGGGTCAGGCTGAAGAGTTGCTGGAAGACTAAGTCAGTCTGCGTTGTCTGCACTGGCGCTATCGCGGGCAAGCCCGCTCCCACATTTGGATCGCGGTCTAATGTGGGAGTGGGCTTGCCCGCGATGGCGTCAGAACATTCAACACCGAACTAACCTTGATCGAGAACCCCATGCCCCAACCGCGTCCCTACAAAGTTGCACTCAACGGCTACGGCCGCATTGGTCGTTGCGTCTTGCGTGCTCTGTTCGAGCGAGGGGCGGCAGCCGGGTTTGAAATTGTTGCAATCAACGATCTGGCCGACATGGCCAGCATCGAATACCTGACACGCTTTGACTCCACCCACGGGCGCTTTCCCGGCGAAGTGCGAGTCGACGGCGATTGTCTGCATATCAATGGCAACTGCGTACAAGTGTTGCGCAGTGCCACCCCCGAAGGCATCGACTGGAAAGCACTGGGCGTCGACCTGGTGCTGGAATGCTCCGGTGTCTATCACACCCGTGCCGATGGCCAGCGTTTTCTCGACGCCGGTGCGCCGCGTGTGCTGTTTTCCCAACCGATGGCCAGCGAGGCGGATGTCGACGCCACCATTGTCTATGGCATCAACCAGGATTGCCTGACCGGTGATGAGCTGCTGGTGTCCAACGCTTCGTGTACCACCAACTGCAGCGTGCCATTGTTGCGCCTGCTGGATCAGGCGATCGGCCTGGATTATGTGTCGATCACCACGATTCACTCGGCGATGAACGACCAGCCGGTGATCGACGCCTATCACCACGAAGACCTGCGCCGCACGCGTTCGGCGTTCCAGTCAGTGATTCCGGTGTCCACAGGCTTAGCTCGCGGCATCGAGCGACTGTTGCCGGAACTTGCCGGGCGAATCCAGGCCAAAGCCGTACGGGTGCCGACGGTAAACGTGTCTTGCCTGGATATCACCATGCAAACCGTCAGCGACACCGATGCGACGGAGGTCAACCGGATACTGCGTGACGCCGCCACCAGCGGCCCGCTCAAAGGCCTGCTGGCCTACACCGAGTTGCCCCACGCCAGTTGCGATTTCAACCATGACCCGCATTCGGCGATTGTCGATGCCAGCCAGACTCGCGTTTCCGGCCCCAGGCTGGTGAACATTCTGGCCTGGTTCGACAACGAATGGGGTTTTGCCAACCGAATGCTGGATGTTGCGGAACATTATCTGCACATCGCCTCTAAACAACCTCAACAGTAATTCAGGAACTGCGACCCATGACCGTGTTGAAGATGACCGACCTCGATCTGCAAGGTAAACGCGTACTGATCCGCGAAGACCTCAACGTCCCAGTCAAGGACGGTGTTGTCACCAGCGATGCGCGAATCCTGGCCTCGCTGCCGACCATCAAGCTGGCCCTGGAAAAAGGCGCGGCCGTGATGGTCTGCTCCCACCTGGGTCGCCCGACCGAAGGTGAGTTCTCTGCCGAAAACAGCCTCAAGCCTGTCGCCGAGTACCTGAGCAAGGCCCTGGGCCGTGACGTTCCGTTGGTCGCGGATTACCTGGGCGGCGTAGATGTGAAGGCCGGCGACATCGTGCTGTTCGAAAACGTGCGCTTCAACAAGGGCGAGAAAAAGAACAGCGACGAACTGGCCCAGCAATATGCTGCCTTGTGCGATGTGTTCGTGATGGACGCTTTCGGCACTGCTCACCGCGCTGAAGGTTCGACCCACGGTGTGGCCAAGTTCGCCAAGGTTGCCGCTGCCGGCCCACTGCTGGCTGCTGAGCTGGATGCGTTGGGCAAGGCCCTGGGCGCTCCGGCCCAGCCAATGGCGGCCATCGTTGCCGGTTCCAAGGTTTCCACCAAGCTGGACGTGCTCAACAGTCTCAGCCAGATCTGTAACCAGTTGATCGTCGGCGGCGGCATCGCCAACACCTTCCTGGCCGCAGCCGGCCACCCGGTGGGCAAATCCCTGTATGAGCCGGACCTGCTGGATACCGCGCGCGCCATCGCCGCCAAAGTCAGCGTGCCATTGCCGGTGGACGTGGTCGTTGCCAAAGAGTTCGCTGAAAGCGCCGAAGCCACCGTCAAGCTCATCGCTGACGTGGCCGCTGACGACATGATCCTGGACATCGGCCCGCAAACTGCGGCCAACTTCGCCGAACTGCTCAAGGCATCCCAGACTATCCTGTGGAATGGCCCGGTAGGCGTGTTCGAGTTCGACCAGTTCGGCAACGGCACCAAAGTGCTGGCCAAAGCTATTGCTGAAAGCTCGGCCTTCTCCATCGCCGGCGGCGGTGACACCTTGGCGGCCATCGATAAATATGGCGTTGCTGATCAGATCTCCTACATTTCTACCGGTGGCGGCGCCTTCCTCGAATTCGTCGAGGGCAAGGTTTTGCCAGCCGTGGAAGTGCTGGAAACCCGAGCCAAGGGCTAAGGCTCGCGTGATCAGGAAAAGGAGTGTTCCCATGATCAAGTCGTTGGCACTGGTGATCGCAGCGGGCTTGTTGGCCGGCTGCAGCGGCAAACCCAGCGCGGCGCCGGAGGCGGACAACGCCAAGGCTCCGTTGAACAAAAGCTGTTACCAGGCTGACTGGCAAGCCGAGACCATGCCGGTGATCAACAAGCGCATCGGCAACGAACGGCTGGAGAAATACGACTCCGCGCCCAACGGTCAGGAACAGGGTTGCCCTTGACGGGTCTGATCCACTAACCAACAGCAACGGCGGCCCCAGGTCGCCCTGCGAGGATTGGCAATGAAAGGCGTTTTCGCCCTGGCAGCCCTGGCCCTGTTGGCCGGTTGCAGCAGCATGAACATGTTCAGCAAGGCCGCAGAGCCTGCCGACAAGTGGACCACCTGGACCTGCGACAGCAAGGCCGAGCTCAACTGGCGCTTCGCCAACCAGGCCCGTTCCGAAGTGGATGTACGCCTCGGCGGCTCGGACCAGGTTTACCGTCTCAAGCAAGAGGTAGCCGCCTCCGGCGTGCTGTATAGCGACGGCCAGTTGGCGTTTCACACCAAAGGTGAGGAAGGTCTGGTGTACTGGGTTGCCACCGATGATTTGATTGGGCGCGGCTGCAAAGCCAACTGAACCCAACAGCAATAACGATTCAGCAGTACAAGGCTCAACCCCTTGATCTGCAATAACTTGAATAGCAGCCGCCGCTACGGCAGGCTTGCACGATTAACGACCCTCGACCGGGAGAGACAACACAATGGCACTTATCAGCATGCGTCAAATGCTGGACCACGCAGCCGAGTTCGGCTACGGCGTCCCAGCCTTTAACGTCAACAACCTTGAGCAGATGCGCGCCATCATGGAAGCCGCTGACAAGACCGACTCCCCTGTGATCGTCCAGGCTTCGGCCGGTGCGCGCAAATACGCCGGTGCCCCGTTCCTGCGTCACCTGATCCTTGCGGCCATCGAAGAATTCCCACATATCCCGGTGTGCATGCACCAGGACCACGGCACCAGCCCTGACGTGTGCCAGCGCTCCATCCAGCTGGGCTTCAGCTCGGTGATGATGGATGGCTCCCTCGGCGAAGACGGCAAGACCCCAACCGACTACGAGTACAACGTACGCGTCACCCAACAAACTGTGGCCATGGCTCATGCCTGCGGCGTGTCGGTCGAAGGCGAGCTGGGCTGCCTGGGCTCGCTTGAAACCGGCATGGCCGGCGAAGAAGACGGCATCGGCGCCGAAGGCGTGCTGGATCACAGCCAGATGCTGACCGACCCGGAAGAAGCGGCCGACTTCGTCAAGAAGACCCAGGTCGACGCCTTGGCCATCGCCATCGGCACCAGCCACGGCGCCTACAAGTTCACCAAGCCACCTACCGGCGACGTGCTGGCCATCGACCGCATCAAGGAAATCCACAAGCGTATCCCCAACACCCACCTGGTGATGCACGGCTCTTCCTCGGTCCCGCAAGAGTGGCTGGCGATCATCAACCAGTACGGCGGCGACATCAAAGAAACCTACGGCGTACCGGTTGAAGAAATCGTCGAAGGCATCAAGTACGGCGTGCGCAAGGTCAACATCGACACCGACCTGCGCCTGGCCTCCACTGGCGCAATGCGTCGCCTGATGGCCACCAACCCGAGCGAGTTCGACCCACGTAAATTCTTCGGTGCCACCGTGACCGCAATGCGCGACGTGTGTATTGCTCGCTACGAAGCGTTTGGTACTGCGGGTAATGCTTCGAAGATCAAGCCGATCTCGTTGGAAGCGATGTACCAGCGGTATTTGAAGGGTGAGTTGAACGCTAAGGTCAATTAAGTCCGGGCGTTTATAAAAAACCCGCAGCAATGCGGGTTTTTTATTTATATTTATTGTCTTAATAATTCAACATGACCTTAAAAGGTTAACTGTATCCAGCATCTATGCCGATAACTTCTAATTTGAGTTTGGCGAGTTAAGAGATCGTCACGGGACTGGTGAGGCTCCAGTCCGAATAGGTGCTATTGACCTTGGTCTCTCTTACTTGTACGTTAATGGTTTGTTTGCTGTAGTTTTTCAGAATCGCTTCTTGGGTGATAAAGGAGTACGTGCCGTTTGAGCCAACAAGCCCGCTTCCTAGAAGCGCTCCCGTGCCGGCTTGATGCAAGTAAACCCGATAACCAGGCGTGCCCCTCCCTGAAACTGCAATTTGAGCGGCTCCGCCTTTGGCGCTATCAATATAGGCAGCCATGATAAATATCCTTCTTAAGTGGTCGTCGGGAATCGACGACGTGATGAAACTCTAGTGATGCATCAGGTATGTGGCTACCTCTTAGAAATCACAGTTCCGACGAATGGCTGTAGGTAAAGACGGCGCATTTAGCTGGATACTCACTAAGTGCGCACTTATGTGTGTATGTCTGAGCGGGACTGGATTTGTAACAACTCCCCCCCCCACAACCTTGGGTTTGGTTAAGGCCATGATTTTCACCATTCTGTGGAAATATTTAAAGTAGGCTGGACATGTGTCTTCGGCCAATCTCGATTGTTTATTTGGTGCTCTGAGAGAATAATCATTTAGCTATTGAAATTGCTGTGCTTATTCCTAATGTTTATTTAAAACTGTCAATGTTGACAGTATTTTTCGTTAATGAATTTGCGCATGCTGCAGAGGATTACTCCAATAAGGGAATACAGGCTATGTCACAGGTGCATTTATTAAAAACGCTTCAATGCTTTACTGCTATTGGGGGATTAGCGCTGATGGGTAATGCCTATGCAGCCCCGCTGTCTTGTCCAGACGTCTCAAGTATTAAGGCAGTGAGTATTCACTTCTCAGGCGGGGTGCAGGAGTGGAGTGGTGAGCAGCTTGTCGAGGATAGCTCGATGGTTGAGGGGTTCAGCTTTTCAGGCGCGGCGATCAAGCAGGGAACAGACAGCGAGACGAAGTTGCCTTATAACTATGTGACCTGCGATTACGTGGGAAAAGGCAAGAGCGACTATTTAAGGCTGTCCAAGCGTTTTACCTTGCCTCCAGTGGCTAAAGGCAGTGCTTGGAACGAGCACAAGGAATGTAAAAATAATACTGTCACAGACTGTACTTTTGAGCTAATGAACTCAAAGGGCCCTGCGAAATTGACATTGCCTCCTCAGTAGAAAGGCGAAGCCATCAGGTGCTGGGGCTGACCTGACGGCACAAATCTAATTAAGTCCACTTTATGAAAAACCCGCAGGAGTGCGGGTTTTTTGCTGGAGTTTGATTAGACGGCGCTGGGTGTATCGAACCCTTGCTGTTCAATCACCCGGAACACGTCGCTCACGTCCTGAACCAAAATGCGTGCGGTATTGGCGATGTTGTTCAGGTCACGTTTTGTGAAATCCGGCAGGCTGGAACAGGCCATCAGGTTGAGGTGTTCAAGGGCCGTTGAGGCGTTCGCGCAGGCAGGCGTGGAGGTCGAGCAGTGGGGCGTCGCTGTCGATCAGGAGCACGGGGTAGTCTGTGGCGGTTTCGGTGCAGGGGGTGAAGCGGCGGGGTGGTAGTTGTTGGGTCATGACAAATATTCCTCGTATCTGAAAAGGACTACCGCCATTCGCTGCGAAACGAATTGGGTGGTAGCTGTGTGCGGGTTCGCAGACCGAGGATACGAGGAACCCGGCAGACCCGGAGGTCTCCCACACACAGCCACCATAAAACAGACGACGGGCGCCGAAGCGCTCATCGTTGTATTCATGATGCTTGGTTAGACACGTATCGTTAGGGCTGCGAAACCCTATCGCTGTTCAGCCAGCGACGGGGCGAACTATAAGCGGCGAATTGACTGGCCGCAACGGTCCTGTAGGACGGACACT
>NZ_JPRX01000001.1:3739052-3741904 GCF_000737955.1 Pseudomonas sp. BRG-100
GCTGCGGGTGCCGGTCACGGGGGGCCAGAACTGCACATCGCTGCTTTTGGCCTGAATTGCATCAGACGTAAGGTAATTGAAATGTCCGCCATAAGGGACATAATCAGATTAATTTAGTTAAAAGTTCGATATAGGTGACATTTTGCTCATCACGACCCCTCCCGCTTTTGGCGAGCGGCTCAGGCAACTACGCCGGGCGAAGCAGTACAGCCAGCAGCAACTCGCGGAAAAAGCGCGGTGCAGTCGCAAGACCATCATCGACCTTGAGGCAGGGGAAAATGTTGCGATGTACACCGCCTTCAGGGTGATTACTGCGCTAGGCATGGCACTGGAAGTGGTTGATCGACGTATTGATCTCAAATCGCTTGCCGAACTGGTAGAGCACGATGAGTAAGATCAAAAGGCTCAACGTCGCTACTCCCCAAGGCATTAGCGGCGAACTGTCCAAAGGATCGCAGTTTTCCTTCGCCTACGCGTCGGCTGAGGCGCCTCGTGAAGTGTCATTGGTAATGCCTTATGACCCAACACCGACGGTCAGTAATGTTCTGCATCCGATTTTTGATATGAATGTGCCAGAAGGCTTTCTGGCTGATCAAATCAAGCGACGGATGGCCAAGCATATGCAGGTGGACGAAATGCGCTTGCTGTCGGTCATTGGAGGCAACCAGATTGGTCGGCTGAGTTATGAGAATCCTATAGAAGCATCGGCGCCTGTTAAAGCCCAGGTGGGATTGCAGGAGATATTGTCAGCGCCGGGTTCGCAAGGCGTGTTCGATTTCCTGGTAGACACCTATTTTGAATCAGGTATTTCGGGAGTGCAGCCCAAGGTGCTGGTGCCTGATCTGGACAAACTCAGAGGCAACCGCAAAACCATGCTCAGCTCTGACCTGATTGTAAAATCCGGTGCAGATGAATATGCCCACTTGGCGCAAAACGAATTCCTCTGTTTGGAAGCAGCTCGCCTTGCCGGGTTGGAAACGCCGCGTTTCTGGCTGTCCGACAGCGGTGATTTATTTGTTATGGAGCGCTTCGATCTGACCCCCTCGGGCAGGTTGGGATTCGAGGACATGGCGGTGCTGTTGGGGCTGAACAAGGACCCCCACGATAACTACAAGTATTCCCAAAGTTACGAAACGCTCGCGGCAGTGATTCGCCAGGTGTGCCAGCAGGGTGATGTGTTGCGTGAACTTGAGCGCTTTTTCTCCTCTGTTTGCTTGTCGGTCATGGTGCGCAATGGCGATGCTCACCTGAAAAATTTCGGCGTGCTCTATACCCATCCGGGAGCCCTCGAAACTGTGCAATTGGCGCCTGTGTTCGATGTCACAACGACCACCGCCTATGAGCATTACAATCCAAAATCCGGCCAGGCATTGGTTGACCGTACCCTGGCTATAAAAATGAACAAGGTGAAGGCGTACCCCGATCGTCAACAACTGATTGAATTCGGGCGCAAGCACTGTGGTATCGCAGCTCCTGGCGTAATTATTGAACGCATTGCCGAGGCCATGTCCCTGGCGCTGAGTGCGCATCAGGCGCGTATTGATACCGAGCTTTTTTCAACGATGCAGAAGGAGTGGGACGCGGGCCGTGCCATGGCGCTTCACGACTCGGTAACACCGGCTATGAGGCGCAGGCCGGTGGTAAGACTGTTGCGCTGAGGTCCGTGAAAAAAACCGTAGCCTTAGTAGGCAATGGTCGACGTTTCGTAAGAAGGGATTACGGTATTCTCGCGTTAAATATATCTGTTCTTTATACTAAATAAATCCCTTCACTTTGTTCTTTGCTCTATTTAGCTCAGGTGGGTGTTTTTAAAGTGGTCGAAAGTGACTCGTCGCTCATTTCCTGTATCAGAGTGGGTAGATTAAAAAATACTCATATTTTTCAATATGAGTATTGAGTAAATTCAATCAAAAAATTTTCTCATCTGTATACGATCATCTCGATGAGATTGTATGTCGGTGTAGGATTTAGTGAGTGACTACAAAAGTACAGCTCTTGCTCACTGAGATTTCGTAAGTGTTACTCCTATTGATTCAGAACTTCCATCCTCTTGGAGATTTCCGTAAAGCGTGTTGTAGGAGTGATCGTCAGCCATCAGGTTCAGTTTGCCAGTACGTACTGTTAGATTCCCTTTTGTACCGTCTGGCCCTGGGGCTTCTGGGTCCCATAGTCTATAGTTTACTCTGAAGAAAAGAGAGGATTTTGTGGAGGGTGCACTTTCTCTACTGTAGCTTGCGCTTATAAAAGGGTAGCCTTGCATATCTCCTTTAAGTTCCCCCGTATCGTAGTCAGCAAAAGTGATTTTTAGCCAGTAATGATTAACGCTGGCTGGCGTGAAGCGATAGTAGGCTTCTAGCGGGGTGTTGTGCTTGGCCATGATAATTCTCCTGAGTAAGAGTCAAATACGGCAGTCGTAAATGTTGATTTCCTCGCCGCGAGACAATGTTGTCAAGAAATCTAATCTGTGTAACCTGTTAATGTTGGCAGTTATATATAACTTTTAGAAATATTGAAGTGTTCGAAATTGCATAGGTATTGACCGGTCTTTTGTCGAATTAAGTTGGATGATGCTCAATGACGACTGTAAGAGGGCAGTTCGGCTGGTAAAGTAACGGTAGAGGGCAGCTGTACGCGGGTTCGCAGACCGAGGAGCTAAGACCCGGCAGACCCGAAGGTCTCCCACGCACAGCCGCCATAACAAAGACTGCCGTCGGCAAGATACCGGGACTGTTTTGACGGGTGCGGTTTTAACTCTGTAGGGCTGCGAAATCCTATCGCTGATCAACGCCGGCGACGGGGCGAGCTATAAGCGGCGAGTTGGCTTGTCGCAATGGTGCTGTAGGACGGACACC
>NZ_JPRX01000001.1:3741929-3742633 GCF_000737955.1 Pseudomonas sp. BRG-100
AAGCCCTCAGGCCACACAGGCCAAATGTGGGAGGGGGCTTGCCCCCGATTGCGGTGGGTCAGTCACAGCTATTGGAGCTGGCACACCGCTATCGGGAGCAAGCCCCCTCCCACAGGGGATTTAATCGTCTGGATTTATCGGGGAATGATCCGTGGGCTTATCGGACGTTGCCTACTCGAAATAGGCTAATCCATTTACTCGTGATCAATATCCAACTTCGCAAACGTCACCCTTGCCCCCTCCTTGCTGTCCCCACTGTTGTCCTGCACATACACCCCCGCCTTGAAGTACAACGGCTTGTCGCCCCAGGCAGCGCCAATGCGTTCATTCCACTCGCTGTCGGCGGCGTACACGCTGAGCAGCCCGGCTTTGTTGAGATTGATAACGTAGGTGAAGCTCTTCTCCAGCGGCACGTCGGAGGCGACGATGATGACCTGGCTCTCGGCCTCGTCCGGGCGCATGCGCACCTTGGCGACGATGTTGCCGGTCTGGGTTTTTTCCTTGAACTGGTACTCCAGCTTGATCAGTGGTTTCTGGCTGTCATAGGCGTGGATCTGGCCGATGACGACTTTGCCGGAGGTGGGTACCTGGTTGACCGTGAGGGTGGCGCGCAGGAAGTTGTCGGCCTCGGGGTAGGTCCAGTTGCGCAGGCGCCCGTCGGCGTAGGTTTCGCGCAGTTCGCTGCGTGGGTAAATGGCGTTTTC
>NZ_JPRX01000001.1:3743705-3808352 GCF_000737955.1 Pseudomonas sp. BRG-100
GGTGCGGGTGCCGGTCACGGGGGTCCAGAACTGCACATCGCTGCCTTCGGCCTGGAAGTATTGATCGTTGAAGCCACTCAGCAGCCTTGGGGTGTCGATGGTCGTGGGCGGGGAGCCGACCGGAATGCTCAGGTTCCAGGTGGAGAGGTCGATCATGGTGTTGGCCTTTTACAGAGGGTGAAAACGTTGGCCCAGAGGCCTTACCGGTTCTTTATAGGCGGTGCTGGTGAAATTGTTAAACAATCGCTGGCAATTAATTGGCGTCAGAGGAATGCCAAAAAGCCATGTTGCCCATGAGCCGCGGGCTGTAGGGCCTTACCGTTAGTCGGCTTCCTGGCTTTTGTTTCAATGAGGGCATCCACGTCACTTCTGCTTTTTTGGAACCGAGGCTAGAGTGAGCCCTCAGTATTTATCCGGGTTTGGTAACAGAACTGACCGGTGCAGCTCCCCAAGGAAGAGACGTAGCATGGATTGCGCTCCACACCCAGGCGATGCCAGTTCGGTCCTTTTGGTGGTCGATGACTACCCGGAAAACCTCGTCAGCATGCGTGCGCTATTGCAGTGTGAAGACTGGCGGGTAATGACCGCTGCTTCCGGCCTGGAAGCCTTGGAATTGCTGCTGGCCCACGACGTCGACCTGGTGTTGTTGGACGTGCGCATGCCCGGTATGGATGGCTTCGAGGTGGCACGCCTGATGCGTGGCAGCCAACGCACGCGCATGACGCCGATTATCTTCCTGACAGCCACTGCCCATTCACCCGATGCGGTACTTGAAGGGTATGCCAGCGGTGCGATCGACTACCTGTTCAAGCCGTTTGACCCACTTATCCTCAAGCCCAAGGTGCAGGCGTTGCTGGATCACCAGCGTAATCGCCGCGCTTTGCAGCGCCTGAGCCATGACCTGGAACTGGCCCGCGCCTTTAATGCCTCGGTGCTGGATAACGCCGCCGAGGGCATTCTGGTGGTGGGCGAAACCAGTGTGATCGAGTACGCCAACCCGGCCATTTCGCGGCTGCTCAATGCCACGATGGCCGAGTTGCAGGGGGAGAGTTTCCTCAGTTTTCTGCAAAAACCTCATGTGCCCACTTGGCTGGGCTTCCCGATGTACGAGGCGTATCGCAAGGGCCAGACGTGGCGCCAGCACGATGCCATTTTGCGTACGGGTCGCGGGCAGCAGGTGCCGGTGGCGTTATCCTGCGCGCCCTTGCCTGCCGAGCAGCAGGCGATGGTGGTGACAGTGCTGGACATGTCTGAAGTGCGCCACCTGCACCAGCAGCTGGAGTTCCAGGCCGTGACCGACCCGTTGACCGGGCTGCTGAACCGGCGGGGTTTTCATCAGGCGGTGGAGAATACGTTGCTGCGCGGCGAACGCAGTGAGCAGGCGCTGGTATTGCTGTACCTGGACCTTGATGGCTTCAAGCGAGTCAACGATACGTTGGGCCACGACGCCGGTGATCGCGTGCTGCGTTGGGTTTCTGAACAAATGCAGGCATGTCTGCGTTCCTACGACATTCTCGGACGCATTGGCGGGGACGAGTTCACCGCCTTGCTGGAGCTTGAGTTCCCCGAACAGGCTGCGAAGATCGCGGAAAAGCTGATCGAGCGAGTGTCTGTGTGCCAGCAGGTCGACGGTCTGGATGTGATGCTCGGCGTCAGTATTGGCATTGCGACGTTTCCGGATTGCGGCTCGGACCTGAGCGGTCTGTTACGGGCAGCAGATATCGCTATGTACGAAGCCAAGCGCGCCGGACGTCAGCAGTATCGTTACTACGACCAGGAAATGAACGGCCGCGCCCGTTCGCGGCTGATGCTCGAAGACAGCGTACGCACAGCCATTGCGAACAAGGATTTCACCTTGGTGTACCAACCCCAGATGTGCCTGGATGATGGGCGTCTGCGCGGTGTCGAAGCACTGTTGCGCTGGCAGCATCCGAGTGTCGGCGATGTGCCACCAGGTTTGTTTTTGCCGTTGTTGGAAGAGGCGCGCTTGATCAGCCAGTTGAGCACCTGGATCTACCAGCAAGTCGCTGCCCAGCGCCAGGCCTGGCAAGCTACCTTCGACCCTGAGCTGGTGCTGAGCGTGAGCCTGAGCAGCAGCCAGTTCAATATGCCCAACCTGGCCAACCAACTGCAGCAGGTACTGGAGCGACATGGGCTGCGTGGGCGGCAGTTGGAGGTGGAAATCGGTGAAGACTGCCTGATGAATAATCTTGAGGAGTCGACCAAACAATTGCAGTTACTGCGCCGCATTGGTGTGCGTATAGCCCTGGATGACTTTGGTGCTGGCCACTGCTCCCTGGCCCATTTGCGCGATCTTGCGTTCGACACCCTCAAGCTTGACCCGCAGTTGGTGGCGCGCCTGCCAGGCTCGTCGCGGGATGCCGCAATGGCCCGCAGCATCATCCAGTTGTGTGGGCATTTTGATGTGTTGGTGATCGCTGAAGGTGTAGAGACCCTTGAGCAAACAGAATGGCTCAAGGCCAATGGTTGCACGTATATCCAGGGGCCGTGGGCGGCGTTGCCGTTGATGGCCGAGGACGTTGCAGGCTGGTCGTACCCTCGCGTGCGTTGAATTCGCTACACTGGCGCCCGTCCCATTTGCGTTGCACACCCCATGACTGCGTTGAAATACCTCCAGGCCTATCCCGCTGCGCTTCAGGAGCAAGTGCGTCAACTGATCGCCAAGGATCAGTTGGGTGCCTATCTGGAGCAGCGTTACCCCGAACGCCACGCCGTGCAGAGCGACAAGGCGCTGTATGCCTACGCGCTGGCCTTGAAGCAGGAACACCTGCGCAACGCGCCGTCCATCGACAAGGTGCTGTTCGATAACCGGCTGGACCTGACCCATCGCGCCTTGGGTTTGCACACCACGATTTCCCGGGTACAGGGCGGTAATCTCAAGTCCAAGAAAGAGATTCGCATCGCTTCGCTGTTCAAGGAGGCCGCCCCGCAGTTTCTACGCATGATCGTGGTGCATGAACTGGCGCACTTCAAGGAATCGGACCACAACAAGGCGTTCTACAAACTCTGCCAATACATGATGCCGGACTACCATCAGGTGGAATTCGACCTGCGGGTGTACCTTACCTGGCGAGATTTGCAGGGCAAGCCCTAACCACAAGGCGACAGACCATGGATGTGAGCAAGACCAAAAGCAGCTTCTATCGCCGCCTGTATGTGGCGTATTTGATCGACAACCAGTTGGCCAGCAGCGTCCCGGCGCTGACCGAGGCCACTGGCATGCCACGGCGCACGGCCCAGGACACGATTGCGGCGTTGGCCGACCTGGATATTGTGTGTGAGTTCGAGCAGGAAGAGGGGGCGCGTAATCACGCTGGGCATTATCGGATTCGTGATTGGGGTGCGATTGACCGGGGGTGGATCGCGGCCAATCTTGCAATGATCAAGCAGGTGTTGGGTTACCCCTGACACAGGTGGTGGCTGGGCTTGCCCCCGATGAGGCCATCAAGCCCGCCGCATACCAATATGTGGAATATCGTCTTCCAGGTATTCCTCACCCACCACTACGAACCCATAGCGCCCGTAATACCCCTGCAAATGCGCCTGGGCCGAGAGAAAAATCGGCATTTCTGGCCAGATACTCTCAATGCGCTTGAGCGCTTCCTCCATCATTTGATGCCCCAGCCCGGTGCCCCGTGCCACCTTTGCTACGATGACGCGGCCGATCACTACGTCGTCGCCCTGGGACTCAGGGTCCAGTAGCCGCAGGTAAGCCACCAGCTCATCATCTTGCCAGGCCATCAAGTGGTGGGTATCGCCCGCCAGATCCTGGCCGTCGATGTCCTGGTAAACGCATTGTTGCTCGACGACGAAGACCTCGTTGCGCAGGCGCAGGATGGCGTACAGCTGTTCCTTGCCCAAGTCGTCGTGATGTTTGCAGACCCAATCAACCGTCATGATGTGTGCTCGTATAAAGACGTGCCAAGAATAGTAAGCGCGGCGGGCGCTGGTGTCTAAAATGGTAATTTTGTGAATAGCGTCAATTTGCCATCATTCGGCGCGGGCGCAGCGGGCTTCTTTGTGTAATCTGCAGTGCACGCTCATTGATGAGCTACTGTTATCAGGCCACTGCCTGCCCGCCAAGGACTTTGAGCATGCCGCGATTGACTCGTGCCGTTGCTTTGATCGCCGTGTTGTTACTGGCCCAACCGGTGTTGGCACAACGCCTGCGCCTGGTGGCGGATAGCTGGCCGCCGTTTACCGATGCCACCCTGATCAATGGCGGCCTGGCCACGGATATCGTCAGCACGGCCCTGGCCCGTGCGGGGTATGCCAGTGATTTTGACCAGGTGCCTTGGGCTCGCGCCTTGAAAGGGGTGGGGGACGGACGCTACGACGTGCTGATCAACGCCTGGTACGACGAGGCCCGTACGCAGTTGGGGCAATTTTCCGGCGAGTATTTGCTTAACCGTGTGCGCTTTCTCAAGCGTAGCGATGATCCCATTGCTTATCGCAACCTGACAGAACTGCACGACGAGACGATCGCCGTGGTGCGCGGCTACGCCTACTCGGCAGCGTTTGACCAAGACACACTGTTGCAGAAAGTGCCGGTGCACAACTTTGCCATGGCCGTGCGCATGTTGGCGGCCCGGCGCGTGCGGTTGACGCTGGAGGATGAATACGTAGCGCGTTACTACCTGGCGCGGGAATCGCCGCGGGTGCGCAATGCCGTGGCGTTTGTGGGCGAGCCCTTGAGCCAGAACAGCTTGCATATCCTGGTCAGCCTGAAGAACCCCGAACACGCGCAGATTGTTGCCGGTTTTGATCGGGAGATTGCGCGGATGAAGGCGGATGGCAGTTATGCGCGGTTGATGAAGGCGCATGGGATGTAGCGGCCTAAGCCGCGCTGGTGTCTTTGATCAAGTGCGCGGCCAACGTGCGCAACGGCCCCAGCTGCCGACAAATCAACGCCAACTGCGTTTGCACCAGCCGCTGCGCCTCATCGATCTCATCCGGCATTTGCTCCAACTCTGCCGCCAACCCTTCCTCGGCATCACTCTGGATCGCAATCGGCTGTTTGTTGGCCAGGCCGCTGGCGATCTCATCAATGCTTGCCGCCAGGCTGTTGCCTGCGCCTTCGATCAAATGCTCACGCACGTCGGCCGGTAGCTGGGTTTCGCGGTGCGCACCCAATCCCGACAAATAGCTGAGCAAGGTGTGTGACAGCACCAGAAAGCGAAAGCCTACGTCGGCCTCCTTACGAAAGTGCCCAGGCTCCATCAGCATATTCGCCAGCGTAGTGGATAGCGCGGCATCGGCGTTATGCGCGTTGCGCCGGGCCAGGCGGTAGGCCAGGTCGTCGCTCTTGCCGGCGGCGTATTGCTGCATGATCTGGCGCAGGTAGATGCTGTTGCATGTCAGAGTATTGGCCAGCACTTTGTTCAGGCGCCGGCCTTGCCAGTCCGGCAGGAACAGGAATACCGCCAGCCCCGCGATCAGGCTGCCAAGCAGGGTATCGAACAGGCGAGGCAGAAACAGCCCGTAGCCATCGCCCACCTGGTTGAAGCAGAACAGCACCATCAGGGTGATCGCTGCAGTCGCCAGGGTGTAGCGCGTGGTGCGGTTGATAAAGAACACCAGGCCCGCAGCGATGGCGAACATCGATTGCACGACCGGGTTGGGGAACAAATCGAACAGCGCCCAGGCCACGGTCAGGCCGATGGCGGTGCCGATGATCCGCTGGCCGAGTTTGCGGCGGGTGGCGCCGTAGCTCGGCTGACAGACGAACAGGGTGGTGAGGATGATCCAGTAACCTTGGGACGCGTGGATGGCGTGCAGGGTGCCATAGCCGATGGTCAATGCCAGTGACAGGCGCAAGGCGTGCCGAAACAGCAATGACGTCGGCGTGAGTTGGGTGCGCAGGCGCGTCCACATTTCCTTGAAGTTACGCGGGGCGCGGTCCAACAGGTTGCTGTCGGTAGCGTCGGCCAGGGCATCGGGGTTGCTGGCGTCGCCCAGCAGGCGGTCGAGGGTGGACAGGTTGGCGGCCAAGGCGCGCAACGAGCGCAACAGGCCACGCCAGGCGGGGTTGCTCTGGATGCGCAGGTGCTCCAGGGAGGCGTTCAGGTCGCCCAGGGCCTCGGCGAAGCTGTCGTCATATATGAACGGTTGGCGCAGTTGGATCGATTCTGCCAGGGTCTGGCAGGCTTTGCCTTGCTGGCGCAGCAGGCGCTGGCAGCGAAACAGCACATCGCTGTGGAAAAAGGCATCGGTCAGGGCGTTGTACGGGTAGTGAGACGAACTGGCGCGTTCGTGGATGTCCTGGGCCAGGAAATACAGCTTCAGGTAGCGGCTGACCTTCGAGCCCGGTCGACCATTGCCGACACGGTGCAGAATGATTTCCTTGGCCGCATTCAGCGCGGCGACCACCCGGCCATTTTGCTGCGCCAGTTCCAGGCGCCGGGCTTCCACATCCAGTTGGCGGATCGGCTCGAACAAGGATGACTTGAGCTTGAGATAGCGCCCCAGCTCACGGAACAACCGCGCCAGGCTCTGCTGCACCGGCTGGTTGGAAAACAACGCCTGCCACAGCACCGACAGCACGCCGTACCAGGCGGCGCCGGCCACCAGCAGCAGCGGCTCATGCCAGAAGTCGGTGACGGCGCCGCCGCGCTGGTCCACGCCGATCATGGTGTAGACCGACAGAATCAGGGTGGCCGAGGCAATCGCGCCATAGCGTTCGCCCAGCGCACCGAGCATGGTCAGGGAGAAACTGGCCAGGGCCAGGGCGATGGCAAAGATCCAGGGGTAGGGGAACAGCAATTCCACCGACAGCGCGGCGATGCTGAAACACACCAGTGTCACCGCCAGGGCGTTGAGGCGGCCCTGCCAACTGTCATCAGTCTCGGCCAGGGCACTGGCGATAATCCCCAGGAACAGCGGGATCAACAGCGTCATTTCATCCTGGTACCAACACAGCGCCATGCTGCCGGTGAGGGCGATGAACACCCGTACGCTGTAGCTGAATTTATCCAGCGCCCACAGGCGCCGCATGGACTGCTTGAACGAGGTCGATGACATGAAGTCTGGAGTCTTCCGGGACGTTGTCGCTAAATTGAGCTATCAAGGACGCCACGGCAAGTGTGGTGATCACATCCAACAGCAAATTTTTCAAGATCACTACAAAACCAATGTGGGAGGGGGCTTGCTCCCGATGGCGGTGTATCAGTAACAGATGTACTGACTGATACACCGCCATCGGGAGCAAGCCCCCTCCCACATTTTTACTGCGTTGTGTCAGGCGTATTGCGCGGCTGCGTAGCCCGACGCCCAGGCCCACTGAAAGTTGAACCCGCCCAAGTGACCGGTCACATCCAGCACTTCGCCGATGAAGTACAGGCCAGGGCTTTTCAGTGATTCCATGGTCTTGGACGACACTTCCCGCGTGTCCACTCCACCTAAGGTTACCTCGGCAGTGCGATAGCCCTCGGTGCCGGCCGGTACGAGTTGCCAGCTCCCAAGCTTTTGCGCGATATCGGCAATTTCAGCATGGGTGTACTGCTTCATCGGTTTGGATTCGAACCAGCTTTGGGCCAGCAGGTTGGCCATCTTCTTGGTGAAAATCTCCCCCAGCAGGGTCTTTAGCTCGCTGTTGGGATGCTCGGCCTGTTGCTGTTGCAGCCAGTCATGGGCGTCATGATCGGGCAACAGGTTGATTTCCACCGTGTCGCCGGATTCCCAGTAAGACGAGATCTGCAAAATCGCCGGCCCGCTCAGGCCGCGATGGGTGAACAGCATGTTCTCGCGAAAGCTCTGGCCGTTGCAGCTCACCAGGCAATCCACTGAAGTGCCGGATAACTCACTGCACAATGGCTTGAGCTGGTCGGTGATGGTAAACGGCACCAGCCCGGCGCGGGTTGGCAGCAGTTCGTGGCCAAATTGCTTGGCCACTTGATAGCCAAAACCGGTGGCGCCCAATGTGGGGATCGACAAGCCACCGGTGGCAATCACCAGCGACTCGCAGTGCAACTCGCCGAGCGTGGTCTGCAATTGGTAGCCGCTATCGAGCCTGGCGATTTCCTCGATGGAGGTGTCCAGGTGCAGGCTCACGCCGGTCTGGATGCACTCATCGAGCAACATGCCGAGGATGTCGCTGGACTTGTTATCGCAGAACAGCTGGCCGAGTTTTTTCTCGTGGTACGGCACGCCGTGCTTGGCCACCAGCCCAATGAAATCCCACTGGGTGTAGCGCGCCAGGGCCGACTTGCAGAAGTGCGCGTTATGCGAGAGGAAGTTGGCAGGCTCGGTGTACATATTGGTGAAGTTGCAGCGGCCGCCACCGGACATCAGGATCTTCTTGCCGGCCTTGTTGGCGTGGTCGATCAGCATCACTTTGCGCCCACGCCCGGCGGCGGTCAGTGCGCACATCAAGCCTGCGGCGCCGGCGCCAATGATCACAACTTCGGTCGAGCGCAAAACGGTGTCCTCATACAAATTCTGAATTGAAATACAGTCAAATGTGGGAGGGGGCTTGCTCCCGATGGCGGTGGTTCAGTCACATCTATATTGACTGAGACTCCGCTATCGGGAGCAAGCCCCCTCCCACATTTGAATCTCCATTGGTGTGCGAGATATTTACAGGATCCGCACGCGCAACGAACGGCCTTTGATCTTGCCGTCATTCAAGCGCTGCAACGCCTGCTTGGCGATCCCGCGTTCCACGGCCACGAATGCCTGGAAGTCAAAGATCGCAATCTTGCCGACCTGGGCGCCCGGAATGCCGGCTTCACCGGTCAATGCACCCAGAATGTCGCCTGGGCGGACTTTGTCTTTACGCCCGGCGGCGATGCACAGGGTGCTCATCTGCGGCAGCAGCGGGCCACCGCTTTGTGGCTTGAGGTTGTCCAGTTGGTCCCAGTTCAGCGGCGACTTCTGCAGTTGCTCGATGGCCTGGGCGCGGTGCGCTTCGGACGGCGCCACCAGGCTGATGGCGATACCGGTCTCGCCAGCACGACCGGTACGGCCAACGCGGTGGATGTGGATTTCCGAGTCGCGGGCCAGTTCGACGTTGATCACCATGTCCAGCGAGTCGATGTCCAGGCCACGGGCAGCCACGTCGGTAGCCACCAGCACCGAGGTGCTGCGGTTGGCGAACATCGCCAGTACCTGGTCACGGTCGCGTTGTTCCAGGTCGCCGTGCAGGCCGACGGCGGAAATGCCTTTGGCTGTCAGGTGGTCGACAGTTTCCTGCACTTGCTGCTTGGTGAAGCAGAACGCCACGCAGGAAGCCGGGCGGAAGTGCGCGAGCACCTTGGTCACCGCGTCCATGCGCTCTTCCGGTGAGATTTCGTAGAAGCGCTGTTCGATCTGGTCATCGGAGTGGAACGCCTCGGCCTTCACCTGCTGCGGCGCACGCATGAACTTGGACGCCAGCTGCTTGATGCTCACCGGGTAGGTGGCCGAGAACAGCAGGGTCTGGCGGCGTGGTGGGGTCTTGCTGATGATGTCTTCGATGGCGTCGTAGAAGCCCATGTCGAGCATACGGTCAGCTTCGTCGAGGATCAGGGTGTTCAGGCCGTCCAGTACCAGCGAGCCTTTGCGCAGGTGCTGCTGGATACGGCCCGGGGTGCCGACGATGACGTGAGCGCCATGCTCCAGGGAGGCGATCTGCGGGCCGAGGGACACGCCGCCGCACAGGGTCAGCACCTTGATGTTGTCTTCGGCACGGGCCAGGCGACGGATTTCCTTGGCGACCTGGTCGGCCAGTTCACGGGTGGGGCACATCACCAGCGCCTGGCAACCGAAGTAACGTGGGTTGATCGGGTTCAACAGGCCGATGCCGAAGGCGGCGGTCTTGCCGCTGCCGGTCTTGGCCTGGGCAATCAGGTCCAGCCCCTTGAGGATCACCGGCAAGCTTTGCGCCTGGATCTGCGTCATCTCGACGTAACCCAGCGAGTCGAGGTTAGCCAGCATGGCGGCGGACAGGGGCAAAGTATTAAAAGCGGTGGCGATGGTAGTCACGGGACTGGCTCTGCAAAACAAAATGTCGCGCAGTGTACCAGCCCTGTGGGGTTTTCCCCGCAAGTTCTCGACGAGAAGCCCGTCAGTGCTCGATATCGTGCTCGCGGCTGACCACGCGTTTGCCGTCTTTTGGCGACAATTGCAGGAAGATCGCCGCCGCCAGCATCGCCATGATGCCCACGGTGAGGAAGGTCAACTGGAACGCGCCGAGGACACTCTCCACACCGTCATTGCCGGCCTCGGCAGTAAACCCGCCAAGCAACGCGCCGGCACAGGCCACGCCGAGGCTGAGGGACAACTGCGCCACCACCGACAACAGACTGTTGCCGCTGCTGGCCTGGGCGTCGTCGAGGTCGATCAGGGTCACGGTGTTCATCGCGGTGAATTGCAGGGAGTTGATCGCCCCCAGCACCGCCAGCATTGCCAGCAGCAGCGGGTAGGGCGTGTGCTCGCTGACCAGGCCCATGCTCGCCAGCATGATGCCCAGAGCCAAGGTGTTGCCGGTCAGCACGATGCGATAACCGAGGCGCTCGATCAACGGCCTTGCCACGGATTTGGCAAACATCGCCGCCGCCGCGAGTGGCAGCATGCTCATCCCGGCTTCCGATGGCGAGTAACCCAGTGCCACCTGCAACAGCAGCGGTACCAGGAACGGCAGTGCGCCGCTGCCCAGCCGCGCAAACAGGTTGCCCAGAATGCCGACGGCAAAGGTGCGGGTCTTGAACAGCACCGGCGAGAACAACGGGTTATCAATATGCCCGGCGCGCAGCCAGTACGCCGCCAGGCAGGCGAACCCGCCGAACAGCAGCAATATGACCCGCAGGTGCGGCAGGTGCAGTTCGCCCAGGCCCTCCATGGCGATGGTGATCAGCACCATTGCCGCGCCGAACAGCAGGAAACCCAGGCCGTCGAAGCGCGTGCGTTCGCTGCCGCGCAGGTCGGGAATGAATTTCCACACGGCATAGCAGCCGATCATGCCCACCGGCAGGTTGATCAGGAAGATCCAGTGCCAGGTCAGGTATTGCACCATCCAGCCGCCCATGGTCGGGCCCAGTAATGGGCCGAGCAGGCCGGGGATGGTGATGAAGCCCATGATGCGCACCAGCTCGGAGCGTGGATAAGCGCGCAGCACTACTAGCCGCCCGACCGGCAGCATCAGCGCACCGCCCAAGCCCTGGATCACCCGTGCGCCCACCAGCATGGTCAGGCTGCTGGACAACGCGCACAGCAGTGAGCCGAGGCTGAACAGCATGATCGCGCCAAAGAAAATCTTCTTGGTGCCAAAGCGGTCGGCGATCCAGCCCGATGCGGGGATCAGCAGGGCGACGGTGAGCATGTAGGCGATCACCACCCCCTGCATGCGCAGCGGGTTCTCCGCGAGGTCCCGGGCCATGGCCGGCAGAGCCGTGTTGAGGATCGTCCCATCCAGCGATTGCATGAAGAAGGCAATCGCTACCACCCAGGGGAGCCAGCGGGCGGTCTTGGCATCGAGAGGGGCACGATTCGGCATGGGGACCCTTTTATTAGCAGGCTATGTGTTGGCGATTATGCGCCATTCGTCGCTCATTTTCCCACTGGCGGTTCGTCTAAGTCCGACAACGTTGCGTGCTCTCCGACCAGGAAATCCAGCAATGCACGGTGAACTGCCAGCGCCGCCTCCCGAGACTCCAGGTCTAGCAGGTGGCCGGTGTGCTCGGCCACCGCAAAGCTGCTGCGGCCTACATATTGTTTGAACAGCTGGGCCTCGGCGGCCGGGGTGTATTCGTCCAGGGCACCGTTGAGAAAGTGCACCGGCGTCTCGATCTGTCGCAGCGCTGGCAAGTAGTTGCCATCGCCCAAGGCCAGGACCTGGTGAATGTGAAAGCGCGCCTGGCGGTACTCGGTAGTGGCCATGGTCGACAGGTGCCGATGGTTGTTGCGCTTGAGGCGCGGCGACAGGTATTTGCCGACCGTCTCGTTGAGCAGGTGGCCGACCGCAGATTTGTCATCGGCCTCGATCAACACGCGCACGCGCTCCACGTATTCGAGCATGGCCTGGTTGAGGTTGGGCGCCAGGGCCATCACCACCGAGCTTTCGATGGAGGGCGGGTTGTGCGCCAGGGTCAGCAGCGTAGAGATGCCGCCCCACGAGGCCGACACCAGATGGTTGACCTCAAAGCGTTCCACCAGGGCACGCAGGATTTGCACCTCGTCGTCCTTGGTGACCAGGTCAAGGTCGGTGTTGTGCTCGCGCGAGTAGCCGGAGAACGGCAAGTCGAACAGCAGCACATTGAAATGCTCGGCCAGGCATTTGCTGGTGCGGGCAAAGGAGCGCGTGGTGGACAGCGCGCCATTGACCATCAGTACGGTTTTTCTATGCGGATGGTTACCGAGCTGCTCTACGTGAACGTTGTAGTGTTTGAACAGCTTCTCTATGACAAAACTTCCATGGTTCATCTGAAGGCTCCAGCTTGCCCAGTCCAGGCAAGGTCATGCATCACGTGCGGGCACGTGGGTGGGGTGGCGGGATGCCATCAAGCCTTATAACGAGGAATCAGGGAGGGGACAATAGGCGGATTCGCCAAATGAGAGCACCGCAGAAAGTTTACCAGTGGGAAGGGATTTGCCTGACAGATGAGTCCACTTACAGGCAAGTCAGGCAAAGATTGATTTAAGCCAACACCAATACGGTATTTTCTTTACTGTCGAATGGTGAGTCGCCAAGAGGAACTTTGATACTCCACAAGTCGATATGGCCATCAATGACGGCGACAGAATGGCTGGAGTTGGCAAGGGTACCTATCGCTCCATTTTTTAATTCCTCAAGAGTGCCGCTGCGCATAGAGTGCTTGAGCCCAAGGCGTGTTAACGCTTCACCAGGGTGTTCTCCGTCGTTCAAGGTGTCCATTGCGGTCTTAAAGTTCTGGCTGGCCCGGTGGTCATTGTTTTCGTTCTGCGCCCGCTTTGCGCTGGCCGCATATAGAAAAACGGCATGTCGCAAGACCTTGCCGCTACCAGCGAATCCTGTGTGCTCCATGGCTTGAAGCAGTTCTTGATGGGTCAGGGTGATGCGGACATCGTCGCGCATCACTACGTCATAACCTTCAGGTGTCCGGGTTATCTTTTTATAAATACCCTCTGGATGGCTGCCGAACTTGGCCATCGCCGCCTTGATGGCTGACACCGTGACACAGTTACCTTCGGTGACTTGAAAGAAATCTCGCCATATGTTTTTTGGTCTGATGCCCGAGTCGGTGGTCGAGCGAACAATTGTACGGGCGGGGGCATCATCTTTGCGGGTGTAGGCAGCATTGAATTCGCCTTTTTCCAAGTGGCGATTGTTGATGCGACTATTATCGTAAGGGGTTGGATAGTTGAGGCCATTCAGTGGGGAGAAACCGATATTCATAGTAATTGACTCGGGGTGCATAAAGGAGACTGTCGGTGAACAGGTTGTCTGAGAACTGACGGTGAGGATTTATTATTATGCGAGTTGATATCCGTGGGTGTGTACCTTCTCATCCCCAGGAAGGTTTTTACCTTCCTTTATGAGCCTGCCGTTGTAGAACAGCCCACCAGCGTTACTGCCGATCAACACGGTCAGGCCATCGGCATCGCCCGCTCTTTCCATGTATTTAATAGATGAGCTCACGCCCATCCCTTCCAGAACATTTTTTACCGTACGGCCATCAATGTTGCCAATCAGTGCTGCTTCGAAACTCTGCCCAAAGGAACGCATGGGGGGCTGGAGTTGTTGACGTTTGATGTAGGCTGCGAAGATGAAGTTGGCGTCCTTTATCATGCCATCATCGTGCCCGATGAATAAGGAGTGTTGTTGGGCTTGCTCAAGTTCGTCCCGCGAGAGGGTCAATTCAAATCCGTCCCTAAAGGTGACCTGATAGGCGTTATGGGCGAATTTTACATTTGAAAAAACATCAGTTGGGCTCTGCCCGAACTTGGACATCAGCAATTTTATGACATCGGCGTGGGTTGAAGTCTCACCTTGAAAGACAAAAGGTCTTTGCGTATAAAACCCGGTGACCAGGTTATCTGGTTTCTGTCCATTTCGTTTGGCAGAAAGCTCCGGAAGTTCATGGTCGGCCTGAACATCACCTTCAGGGGGAAGGGGTTCGAGCGTGAAGGTGGGAGGTGTTGATATCTGAGGGACCGCAATAGGCGTGGGCATGGAGGTGTGGGGGGCCTTGAGGACAATAAAGCTTTCTATCCATTGTGGTACCTTTTTCTTGTGCCCGTAGTTTTCCATAAAGCCGTCATTAATCATGCCGCGCTTACTCGAAAATACCTTCATTGCCGGTACGGCTACCTGGTTCCCTACGTCCTGAGACCACACATGCTGTAGTTGGTAGTCAAGCCCTAAAAGCTTTAAACCCTCGTACCCGCTGATCCCGTAATCAGAAGAGCTCAGAACAGCACCAAAGCTGTGTTGGTGAATATGGGTGCGATAATCGATTTTTCTGTAGTTGTATTGTGCTTCAAGGTGCTTGCGTTTATTCATGATCGCAAAAATAAAGCGTGCATCTTTTAGCATGCCCTCATCGTCGCCCGCAAACTTGGCATGGTGGGTAGCCAGTGCTAGTTCATCGTTGGATATATGCAGTTTGAAGTCGTCTTTCATGGTGATGTTGTAGCCGTTTCCGGTGTCCTTGACTTCATCAAAAATACTCAAGGGGCTCTGGCCGAGGCCCGACATGGCGGCCTTAATTACCGCCACCCAGTCATCGTGGTCATAACGGCCAAAGTAGGGGTATTTTTCATAGGTGGCATACAAGCCAGTCCACAAGTTACTGGGTGGGGCGCCTCTATCTTTTCCTGACATGACATGTGTTGCGGATGTTTCGGTAGGCACGGCGCGGAGGAGGTGTGAAGACAATAGTTTGTTTTCAGAGCTCGACGTGTTATTTGCGGATTTGCCCCTTGTTTGTGAATAGCTATTTACGCTCGACCGATGACTGCCGGTGGGCGTCGAAATGCTCAGGCTCATAAGTATGCTCCGCAGTTGATAGTGGGTTGCCCGCAAATGAATCACTGTTGTAAGTGTCCTGTTGCTGCAATGCGTTCCCGCTATAGGTGAGAGGATAGGTTACAGAGAGTGACCTCGATTGGTTTTGGATGCAGGATAAATCCGGCCTTGGGTCGGTTTGTACGCAGGAAGGGAAATAGCCGGACACTTATATAACTAATGGCAGCCGGAGTGGCTGCCATTAGTTTTTACGCGGGCTGTGAAAGTTTCACAGCGTCAAGGTCAGGCGCTTGACCAAGGCACCCGGCAGCAGGTTGGAGGCGGTATTGCGCTGGCTGTAAGTGCTGGCCGAGAGCAACAACTCCCGATCAGCGGTCAGGGCCTCAAGTTGCGAGCCGAGCAACTGATAGACACTGTCATCAAAACGCATGGTGCTGACCGGCGCCTTGATTTCGCCGTTTTCCACCCAGAACGTGGCGAAGCGCGTCATGCCGGTCAGGCGCGCCGCTGGCAGGTCGGAATAGTTCAGGTACCAGAGGTTGCTGATATATAACCCGGTGCCCAACTGCTTGAGGATATCGGCCTGGGCCAGGCTGCCTGCCGCCATTTGCAAGGCGCTGGGCGACTCGTCGCTGCTGGCGCCGTTGGTGCTCAAACCGTATTCGGCGGCGCTGCGAGAGTTGATCAACTGACCCTCGGCCTTGCCTGCCCGGATCAGGGGCACATCCCCGCGCGGGTAGCCTTCGGTGGAAAACGCCTGGCTCAGGGAACCGCTGATCTGTTCATTGATTGTCACCAGCGGGCTCAGTGATTGTTCACCGGCATACAGGCGCTGCAACGAACTGCCTTTGCTGGCGATGGCCTGGGCCGAAAAACCACCCCAGGTAATGATGCTGATGATTTCTTCCAGCGCTGGCGGTGCAAGGTAGGCACGGTATTGGCCGGGCGCCAGCTTGTGCAGCGGCCGCCCCAGAAACGCCAGTTGCTCGCGGGCCTGTTGAAAGCGTGCGGCAAATTCGGCGCTGTCCCAGGTGTGCCCGGCGTAGCTGGCCTTGACCGCTTCGCCATTGGCGTGGAACAGGCTGAAATCGAAGTTGAAGCTGTTGGCGCAATGCCAGCCGAACGCGCCCGAGGAACTGGCGAAACCACGGCTGATGGGGCCGGCGGCGTAGAAACCGACCAGGTCGACGCCGTCGGCAGCCTGGCTGATATCGTCCAGCACCTGGGCCAGCGCCGGCAGCGGCCGTCGCTGTTCGTTGCTGCTTTGCCAGGCGTTGTGGTTGAGCAGCAGGTACGGATCACGTGGCAGTAGCGGCAGGGTTTCACGCAGCTGTTGCAGGGCATCGGCCAGACGCTGGCGATCCAGTGCCGCCTCGCCGGACAGGGTGATGCCCAGATCGGCGTGGCGGCCATCGTTGATCAGCTTGAGGTTCAGGCTGGCCTGTTGCACTTGGCCGGCCTGGCGCACCTGTGCGTGGTTAAAACGCACGAACTCGGACGATTCATCCGCGTAACCCAGGTGGAACTGCTCCTTGTCGGTGACGGCCTGCTTGAGCCAGTCCACCAGTGCCTTGAAGTGGTTCATCAGGCATCGCCCCCAAATACGTCAATGTTACTGAATACACAGGCCGGCGACGCATGGCCGACGCGGATCACCTGGTTGGGCTCGCCCTTGCCGCAGTTGGGCGTGCCCAATACCTTGAAGGTGCTGGCGTCGCCGACCGCGCTGAGGTTGCGCCAGAATTGCGCGGAAATTGCCCGATAGTTGGGGTTCTTCACCACGCCCTTGAGTTCGCCGTTTTCGATCAACTGGCCCCACTCGCAACCGAACTGGAACTTGTTGCGCGCATCGTCGATGGACCACGAACGGTTGGTCGACATCAGGATGCCGTTTTCAATGCCACCCACCAGTTGCTCCATGCTTTTATCGCCGGCCTCGATATTCAGGTTGGCCATGCGGTCGATGGGCGGGCGGTTCCAGCCGCAGGCGCGGCTGTTGGCAACGCCTGGCAAGTCGGCGCGAAATTGCGACAACGCACCGCCCAGGGGCTTGAGCAGCAGGCCATCGCGGATCAGGAATTGCTTGCTGGCGCGGGTGCCGTCGTCGTCATGGCTGTAGCTGGCGAGCTGTTCGGGGATGTCCGGGTCGAAGGTCACGTTAAGCAGCGGTGAGCCGTATTGCAGATGGCCGAAGTCGCTGGCCTTCACAAAACTGGTGCCGGCGTAGTTACGCTCGTCACCGAGGATGCGGTCGAGTTCCAGCGGATGGCCGATGGACTCGTGGATCTGCAGGATCATCTGGTCGGGCATCAGCAGCAGGTCACGTTGGCCGTGGGGCGTATTGGGTGCGAGCAGCAATTGCAGGGCTTCGTCGGCCACCTTGCGGGCGGCGCCCACCAGGCCAAAGCGCTGGATCACACCGGCACTGCCTTGCTGGCCGAAGTTGGTACCGCCCAGGGTGCGGGTCTGGCTGTCGTTGCCGTCGAAGGCGGTGACACTCAGGCCAGGAAAGACGAAGCGCTGAGCCTGGCGCAATTGCGCGCCGGCGCTGTTGAGGTAGATCTGCTCAACATGGGTGGTGCCCAGGCTGACTTCCCAAGTCACCAGGCGTTCATCCTTGGGCACGGCGGCAGATTCATCGCCGAGCAATTGGTAGCAGTCGCTCAGGGGTGGGAAGGGCTGATCAAGGTCCGGAGACAGGTAGTCGGCGACTTCATTGGAAACCGGCTGCTGGTGCAGGTCGAGCAGGGCGTGGGGCTGGATCATCCGGGCTTGCTGTTCGGCGCGCTCAAGGGCCGCTTGCAGGCCGGCAAGGGAAATGTCGTTGGTCGCGGCATAGGCTTCCACGCCATTGAGACGCACGGTAAGCATGGCGCCTTCATCGTGGCTCAGGTGTGGTGGCTCGGCGACGTTCTTGCGTACCGACAGGTACTGACCGGATTCGCGTACGTAGCGCAGGGAGAAGAATTCGGCACGGGTGCGCAGGGCACTGAAGTGCTGTTTGAGCCGCTGGTGGTTGTCGAACATTCGGAGAACCTCCTTGTAGTGGAGCGCTGAGGCAGCAGTGGCAGCGTGGGGTGTGAGTGCGGCATCAGGGTAGGCGGGTGTGGAGGAGGTATCAAGTTTGGGGCTTCGGCTTAGATAATTATGTGCTTTCTTATTGGGTTCTTATTCGTAAATAGACTACCTGGCTGTTAGTTTTCACAGGTGGCGGCATCTGTTTAATTATGTAGCTTTAAGATGTGCGGCAGAGATTGCCGCGTTTATTTAATAAGGTGAATTTTATGAGCACGGATCGTGGAAAGTCATTTATAGCTTCGGTGTGGGTAGAAGGCGTGCCCGTAAGTTTTTCTAAAGTCGAAGATAGTCACGGAACACCTCGTAATAAAGAATGGAAATATATGTGCGCGAATTCTCACGCTGATGAGCCTGCGCAGATATATTTCAGGTATAGACATGATCACTATGTTTTATTTTTTAGGGGGGGTGGAGCAGCCGGTGCTGGGTGTATCGGCTCGGTCAGGGAGACATCAGGAACGACCCTGGGTGGCGCTTCTACACATGATTTCCTCTGTGGGGGGGAGCCGGATGATGATTCTATGTATGTTTATTTGCTCAACTCTGCTGGGGAGCATGTCACACTCGATCACCTTAGCCAAGATGAAGTAAAAGTGGGTATGCATTTCCATTTTCCGAAAACCTTTGCCAAGACTACTTATTCACTTTGTTTGAAGGAGAAAAAGAATGTTTTATCACAATGGTGGGCCCACCTAGTGGCCGTAGGCGCAGGTATAGTTCCAAGTAATCCAATTTTTACACTGAAAATTTTGGAGCGTAACGCCGCTTATTTAAGCCAACCCAATGAAGTATGAAGTCTTGGCAATTTTCACATAGCCCGAAGGGGTTAGTGGCCGTGGTGTTGCAGGAGCGAGTAAGACCAGATGTCCCCTCGCTCCTGCATTAGCAGTATCAGTGCGCAGCCGGCCCTACTTCACGCATCGGCTTGCCACGAACCGGCGCATCGCCTGCCACGTAGTAGTCGGCGGTGCTGCGCGGCAGTGGCTTGCGGCCACGGATCTTGTCGGCGATTTTTTCGGCGATCATGATCGTCGGCGCGTTCAGGTTACCGGTGGTGATGATCGGCATGATCGACGCATCGACTACACGCAGACCCTGCATGCCATGCACGCGGCCTTCGCCATCCACTACGGCCATCTCGTCGGTGCCCATCTTGCACGAGCAGGACGGGTGGAACGCTGTTTCGGCGTGCTCGCGGATGAACTTGTCGAGCTGCTCATCGGTTTGCACTTCAATACCCGGGCTGATTTCGCGGCCACGGTATTGATCCAGTGCCGGCTGCTGCATGATTTCACGGGTCAGGCGGATGCCATCGCGAAACTCCTGCCAGTCCTGCTCGGTGGCCATGTAGTTGAAGAGGATGCTCGGGTAGTCCCGTGGGTTCTTCGACTTCAGTTGCACGCGGCCACGGCTTGGCGAACGCATGGAGCCCATGTGTGCCTGGAAACCGTGCTCTTTCACACCGTTGCTGCCGTTGTAGTTAATCGCGACCGGCAGGAAGTGGTACTGGATGTTCGGCCATTCGAATTCCGGACGCGAACGGATAAAACCGCCGGCTTCGAACTGGTTGCTGGCGCCAATGCCAGTGCCGTTGAACAGCCACTCGGCACCGATGGCTGGCTGGTTGTACCAGAGCAGCGACGGGTACAGCGACACCGGCTGGGTGCATGCATATTGCAGGTACAGCTCAAGGTGATCCTGCAGGTTTTCGCCGACGCCCGGCAGGTCGTGGACCACCGGGATGTCGAGGCTTTCCAGCAGCTTGGCCGGGCCGACACCGGAGCGTTGCAACAACTGCGGCGAAGCGATTGCACCGCTGCACACCAATACTTCTTTACGCGCACGGGCTTCAACGCGCTCTTCGGCGGCGCCGATCAGGTAGCGCACGCCAACGGCACGCTTGCCTTCGAACAACACTTTGTCGGTAAGGGCATGGGTGACGATGGTCAGGGTCGAACGCTTTTTAGCCGTGTCCAGGTAACCGCGTGCGGTGCTGGCGCGACGGCCATTCGGCGTGACGGTACGGTCCATCGGGCCGAAGCCTTCTTGCTGGTAACCGTTCAAGTCTTCGGTCCGCGGGTAACCGGCTTGTACGCCGGCTTCGACCATGGCGTGGAACAACGGGTTGTTGCCCGCTTTCGGCGTAGTCACGCTGACCGGGCCTTCGCCACCGTGGTAGTCGTTCGGGCCAATATCGCGGGTTTCTGCCTTGCGGAAATACGGCAGGCAATCGAGGTACGTCCAGTCTTCCAGACCGGGCAGCTTCGACCAGTTGTCATAGTCCATGGCATTGCCACGGATATAGCACATGCCGTTGATCAGCGAAGAACCACCCAGGCCCTTGCCGCGCCCGCACTCCATCCGGCGACCGTCCATGTGTGGCTCTGGATCGGTTTCGTAGGCCCAGTTGTAGCGGCGGCCTTGCAGCGGGAAAGCCAGGGCGGCGGGCATCTGGGTACGGAAGTCGAGGCGGTAGTCCGGGCCACCGGCCTCCAGCAGCAAAACGGTGACGCCTTCGTCTTCGGTCAGACGGGTCGCCAGGGTGTTACCGGCGGAGCCGGCACCCACAATGATGTAATCGTATTCTTGGGACATTGGATGCACCCTCTTTGAAGTCTAGTCAGGTCGGGCCTCATCGGGAGCAAGCCCCCTCCCACATTTGATCGGGTTCACACAGTCAAAGGTGGGAGGGGGCTTGCCCCCGATGGCGGCCTTACAGGCAATACAAGGCTCGGGTGTTAGAACACCGAGGCGTAATCGCCCAGCTCAACCTGTACCGATTTGATGCGGGTGAAGTTGTTCAGCGAGCTGATCCCGTTCTCACGGCCCACACCGGATTGCTTGTAGCCACCGACCGGCATCTTGGCGTCGGACTCGCCCCAGGCGTTGATCCAGCAGATACCCGCTTCCAGTTGATGAATCACGCGGTGGGCGCGATTCAGGTCCTTGGTCACCAGGCCGGCAGCCAGACCGAAGTCGGTGTCGTTGGCGCGACGGATCACTTCTTCTTCGGTCTCGTAGGTGAGGATGCTCATCACTGGGCCGAAGATTTCTTCACGCACGATGGTCATGTCATCGGTGCAGTCGGTGAACACGGTCGGAGCCACGAAGGCGCCTTTGGCGAAGTCGCCATCGGTCAGGCGATCGCCGCCGCACAGCAGGCGGGCGCCTTCTTCCTTACCTTTGGCGATGTAGCCCAGCACGCTTTCCATGTGGGCGAAGCTGACCAGCGGGCCGAAGTTGGTGTTGTCGTCCTGCGGGTCGCCGACACGGATGCGCGCAACGCGCTCGACAATCTTGGCTTCAAACGCAGCTTGCAGATGCTTGGGCACGAACACACGAGTGCCGTTGGTGCAGACCTGGCCGGAGCTGTAGAAGTTGGCCATCATCGCGATATCGGCGGCGCGATCCAGGTCGGCGTCTTCGAACACGATCAGTGGCGACTTGCCGCCCAGTTCCATGGTCACTTCCTTGAGCGACGAGCTCGAGGCGCTGGCCATGACTTTCTTGCCGGTGTCGGTGCCGCCGGTGAACGAGACTTTCTCGATGCGCGGGTGCTCGGTCAACCAGGTGCCGACTTCACGGCCGCTGCCAGTCAGTACGTTGAACACACCAGCCGGAACGCCGGCTTCGGTGTAGATCTCGGCCAGTTTCAGGGTGGTCAGCGAGGTGACTTCGCTTGGCTTGAAGATCATCGCGTTGCCGGCGGCCAGGGCCGGGGCGGATTTCCACAGGGCGATCTGGATCGGGTAGTTCCACGCGCCGATACCGGCGACTACACCCAGCGGCTCGCGGCGAGTGTAGACGAAGGAGGTGTCGCGCAGCGGGATCTGCTCGCCTTCGATGGCTGGCACCAGGCCTGCGTAGTATTCCAGCACGTCGGCGCCGGTGACGATGTCGACGTACTTGGTTTCGGAGAAGGCTTTACCGGTGTCCAGTGTTTCCAGGGCGGCCAGTTCATCGTTGCGCTCGCGCAGGATGTCGACAGCACGACGCAGGATGCGCGAACGCTCCATGGCGGTCATGGCAGCCCAGATTTTCTGGCCCTTTTCAGCGCTGACCACGGCACGCTCGACGTCTTCTTTCGTGGCGCGTTGCACTTGGGCGAGAACTTCACCGTTAGCCGGGTTGATGGCTTCGAAGGTGGCATCGCTGCCAGCGTCGCTGTAGCCGCCGTCAATGTAGAGTTTTTGCAGGTCGAAACGGGCCATAAAGTCCTCGCAAGTGCATAAGTGGTTGGCGTTACCCGCCGTACAGTGGGCCATGGAGTTGTGGCAACACTGAGCGGCGGACGTTCAGGGGTTGAGCGTTTATAAGTGCTCTAACTCACCTGCTTGGCCAATTGGAAATCCATGTATTCGTAAGCGATCCGTTGCGCTTGCTCCGTGTCGAAAGCGTCTCCCGACAGGGCGCCGCGCAACCACAAACCGTCGATCAAAGCCGCCAGGCCGCGGGCTGCGCTGCGTGCCTCGGGTAACGGCATCGCACGGCGGAACTGGCAACACAGGTTGGAATACAGACGGTGATCGTTGATCCGCTGCAACCTGTGCAATGACGGGTGGTGCATGCTGGTGGCCCAGAAGGCCAGCCAGGTTTTCATTGCCGGGCCATTGACCTGGCTGGCGTCGAAGTTGCCTTCGATGATCACCTGAAGGTGTGCCCGTGGGCTGTCTTCCTTCAAGGCACGCCTGCGTTCGTGGACGTTCTCGATCAACGCATTCATCAGGTAGCGCATGGTCGCTGCGATCAGGCCGTTCTTGTCCTGAAAGTAGTGACTGATGATGCCGTTCGAGACGCCGGCCAGCCGCGCAATCAGCGCAATGCTGGCATCTCCCATTCCGACCTGATCGATGGCCGTCAAAGTGGCTTCGATCAACTGCTGGCGGCGTATGGGTTGCATACCGACCTTGGGCATGTAGCACCTCTCCTTAGGCCTGCCGATGGGCGATCCACGTCCGTCGGCTTGAGGGCCAGTCTATTTTGTTTTGATTGAACGTTCAATCAACAAAGAATAAGATCTGCGACAAATGGTCGCTGCCTACAGATATTTCCTACCTGCGAGCTGCAACCTCTGACACCTGCAAAAACCCTTGAAACAGGCCACTTCAGAGCCTGATCACCGCTTCGGCGGGCTCAAGAATTTTCGGGGTGTCTTTATAACACCCGTCCGTCGACTGCCGAAAAATCGATGTCCCGGGATAACCGTTGCCTTGTGTTTCTCTCTCGCACTGCCTGGAGCATCTGCGCCATGAGTTCTGCCTCTCTTATAAAGACCCCGCCGGAAAAGGTCCGGGTCAACGGTTGGGTGTTCTACACCTCCACCGCGCTGATTCTGATATTGACCGCCATTCTGATCATCGCCCCGCAGGAGGCCGGGCGCCTGCTCGGCGTAGCCCAGGCGTGGCTGTCGAAAAGCTTCGGCTGGTACTACATGGTGGTTATCGCCGCCTACCTGGTGTTTGTGGTCGGCCTGGCGTTTTCGTCCTACGGGAAATTGAAACTGGGTAGTAAGGACGACACCCCGGACTTCAGCTACGGCGCCTGGGCCGGCATGTTGTTCTCGTCGGGCATCGGCATTTCGCTGTTGTATTTCGGTGCGTCCGAGCCGTTGGACCACTACTTCAACCCGCCCGAAGGTGCAGCGGCCAGCAATGGCGCGGCACGCCAGGCGCTGCAACTGACCTTCCTGCACTGGGGCCTGCACGGCTGGGCGATCTATGCCCTGGTCGGTTTGGCCGTGGCGTACTTTGCCTACCGCCATAACCAGCCGCTGGCCTTGCGTTCGGCGCTGTACCCATTGGTGGGCGAGCGTTGGGTGAAGGGCGCGGCCGGCCATGCGGTAGACGGCTTCGGCATGTTCGTCACCTTGCTGGGGCTGGTGACCAACCTGGGTATCGGCTCGATGCAGGTGTCGTCGGGGCTGGAAAACCTGTTCGGCATGGAGCACAGCAACACCAACCTGCTGATCGTGATCATCGTGATGAGCACCGTGGCGACCATCGCCGCCGTGTCGGGTGTGGAAAACGGCATTCGCCGCCTGTCCAACCTCAACATCGTGCTGTTCAGCGGCTTGCTGATTTTTGTTCTGCTGTTCGGCCCGACCCTGCACCTGCTCAATGGCCTGGTGCAGAACACCGGCGATTACCTCAACGGCATCATTCTGAAAACCTTCGACCTGTATGTGTACGAAGGCGACGCCGACAAGACCGAGCGCTGGATGGGCCTGTGGACCCTGTTCTACTGGGCCTGGTGGATTTCCTGGGCGCCATTTGTGGGCATGTTCATCGCGCGTATTTCCCGTGGCCGTACCGTGCGTGAACTGGTGGCGGGCGTATTGCTTATCCCGCTGGGCTTTACCCTGGCGTGGCTGTCGATCTTCGGTAACTCGGCCCTGGACCTGGTGTTGAACCACGGGGCGGTGGAGTTGGGCAAGACGGCTCTGGAGCAGCCGTCCATGGCCATCTACCAACTGCTTGAGCATTACCCAGCATCGAAAATTGTTATCGGCGTATCGATCTTCGTGGGCTTTGTGTTGTTCCTGACCCCGGCGGATTCCGGCGCGGTGATGATGGCCAATCTGTCCTGCAAAGGCGGCAATGTGGACGAAGATGCGCCGCACTGGTTGCGGATCTTCTGGTCGGCGGTCATTACGCTGGTGACGATCGGTCTGTTGTTTGCCGGCAACTTCGAAGCCATGCAAACCATGGTAGTGCTGGCAGGGCTGCCGTTCTCGGTGGTGCTGATCTTCTTTATGTTCGGTTTGCACAAGGCGATGCGCCAGGACGTGGCCATCGAACAGGAGCAGGCGCAACTGGCTGAACGCGGGCGTCGTGGGTTCAGCGAGCGCTTGACGGCGCTGGACCTGCAACCGAGCCAGGCCACCGTGCAACGCTTTATGGACAAGCACGTAACGCCGGCGCTGGAAGAAGCGGCGGTTGCGCTGCGTGAGCAAGGTTTGGAAGTGCAGACACTGCTGGGCAAATCCAAGCGCTGCATTGGTGTGCGCATCGAGATGGAAGAGGGCAACCCGTTTGTCTACGAAGTGAGCCTGGATGCTTACTCGTCGGCGCCGGCTGACTTGCCTGAAGAAGAGCGCACCCGTTATTACCGTGCCGAGGTGTACCTGCACAACGGGCCTCAGGAATACGACCTGATGGGCTTCACCCAGGAACAGATCACCCGGGATGTGCTCGATCAGTTTGAAAGCCATCGGCAGCTCCTTGGCCGTGTCTATAGCTGATAGTTGAAGCCTGGTGGTGCTTTGAATGTGGGAGGGGGCTTGCTCCCGATGGCGGTGTATCAGTAACAGATGTACTTACTGACACACTGCATCGGGAGCAAGCCCCCTCCCACATTGACCCAGTTGCTACAGTTGGTTTTGCAGTGTTTGCTAGCCCAGGTTCTTGCCTAAGAGGGCATGGTAGAGCTCACTGTCACCCAATATCCCCACCACCTTGTTGTTGTCATGCAACACCAGCTTGTTCCCCGTCTGGTAGCGAATCTGCAACGCATCGCGCATACCGATGTTGGAGTCCACCAGCGTCGGTACCCGGCCCAGACCTTCCACCGCTTGCCCCGGCGCCCAATTCTGCAGGTTCATCGCCACGCCATTCTGGCGTGCGCCCTGGATGGTGTTGCCTTCGGCCAGGTCCAGCCACGAGTCACCACCCGGATCAAGGCACACCGAACCGTTCACGCGCTTGCAGTTGTCCAGCGTGCGCATCAGGCTGCGTCCGCACAGCACGTTCAGTGGGTTGGTGTGGGCGACGAAGGTGCGTACATAGTCGTCCGCCGGGTTCAGCACGATCTCTTCCGGCACGCTGTACTGGATGATCTTGCCGTCTTTCATGATCGCGATACGGCTGCCCAGTTTCAGCGCTTCATCCAGGTCGTGGCTGACGAACACGATGGTCTTGCTCAACTTGCGTTGCAGCTCCAGCAGCTCATCCTGCAAACCTTGGCGAATCAGCGGGTCGAGGGCCGAGAAGGGTTCGTCCATCAGCAGGATATCGGCGTCCATCGCCAGGGCGCGGGCCAGGCCGACGCGTTGCTGCATACCGCCGGACAGCTCGTCGGGCTTCTTGTTGCGCCATTGGCTCAGGCCCACCAGTTCAAGCTTTTCATCCACCAGCGTGCGCCGTTCCTTCTCCGGACGGCCCTGCATTTCCAGGCCGAAGCTGATGTTCTCGCGTACCGTCAGCCAAGGCATCAGGGCGAACTTCTGGAATACCATGGCGATGCGTTTGGTGCGCATCATTTTCAACTCGGCGGGGGTGCAGGAGGCGATGTCGATCTGGCGACCTTCATGCTCTACAAACAGTTGGCCACGGCTGACGGTGTTGAGGCCGTTGATGCAGCGCAGCAGGCTTGACTTGCCGGAGCCCGACAAGCCCATCAGCACACAGATCTCGCCTTTCTCGATATCCAGGCTGGCCTTTTCAACGCCGACAATCTGCCCGGTCTTCTTCAGAATTTCGTTACGGCTCATGCCCTGGTCCAGCAGCTTGAGCGCTTCGCGTGGGTCTTTGGAAAAGATCACGTCGACATTGTCGAATCGGATAATGCTCATGCATCACCCCCTACTTTAGCGTCGGGTTGTTTGCAGATACGGTCGAGCATGATGGCCAGCAAGACGATCGCCAGGCCCGCTTCAAAGCCCAGGGCAATGTCAGCGGTGTTCAGTGCGTTGACCACCGGCTTGCCGAGGCCGTCGGCACCCACCAGCGCGGCGATCACCACCATCGACAACGACAGCATGATGCATTGGGTAATGCCGGCGGCGATGCTCGGCATGGCGTGGGGCAACTCGATGCGCGAGAGCAACTGGCGGCGCGAGCAGCCAAAGGCTTTACCGGCGTCCATCAGCTCTTGCGGCACATCGCGGATACCCAGGTAGGTCAGGCGGATCGGCGCGGCAATCGCGAACACCACCGTGGAAATCAGCCCGGGCACCACACCCAGCCCGAAGAGGGTCAGGGTAGGGATGAGGTAGACGAAGGTCGGTACGGTCTGCATCAGATCGAGCACCGGCCGCATCATGGTGTAGAACATCGGCTTGTGCGCGGCAACAATACCCAGCGGCACGCCGATGACCACGCAGACCAGGGTGGCGAACAGCACCTGCGCGAGGGTTTCCATGGTTTCCTGCCAGTACCCCAGGTTGAGGATCAGCAGGAAGGAGGCAATGACAAACACCGTCAGGCCCCATTTGCGTTGAATAAAGTGAGCCAGCAGCGCAATCAGACCGATCAATGCCAGCGGATTGAACCAGGTCAGCGCAAACGTCACGCCGTGGATCATCGTTTCCAGTGTCGATGCGATTGCGTCGAAATAGTTGGCACCGTGTTGGGTCAACCAGTCGACGAAGGCAGCGATGTACTGGCCTAGAGGGATTTTCTGTTCAGTCAGCATGGTAGTGAATGTCCACATGCGAAGGGGAAAACATCCCGGGCCAGCGCACCGGCCCGGGGTCAGCGGGTGCTATTTGGCGAGGTAAGCTTTGACGGCATCGAGCCCTGGTTTGCCATCGACGGTGGTGACACCGGCGAGCCAGGTGTCGAGCACTTGCGGGTTCTTCTGCAGCCAGGCCTTGGCGGCGGCGTCGGCCTTCATCTTGTCGTCCAGGACGTTACCCATCAGGGTGCTTTCCATGTCCAGCGTGAACACCAGGTTTTTCAGCAACTGGCCGACGTTGCTGCATTCCTGGGTGTAGCCCTTGCGGGTGTTGGTGTAGATGGTGGCCTGGCCATAGTTGGGGCCGAACGAATCGTCGCCGCCGGTCAGGTACTTCATCTTGAAGCGGGTGTTCATCGGGTGCGGTTCCCAGCCGAGGAACACAATGGCCTGGTTGCGCTTGGAGGCGCGTTCAACCTGGGAGAGCATCCCGGCTTCGCTGGACTCGACCACCTTGAAACCGGCGGTCTTGAGGCCGAAGGCGTCTTTGTCGATCAGTGTCTGGATAGTGCGGTTGCCGTCGTTGCCCGGCTCGATACCGTAGATCTTGCCGCCCAGCTCATCCTTGAATTTGGCGATATCGGCGAAGTCTTTCAGGCCCTTGTCGTACAGCGCCTGTGGGACTGCCAGGGTGTACTTGGCGTTCTCCAGGTTGGCGCGCACGGTTTCCACGGTGCCGGCATCACGGTACTGCTTGATGTCGTTTTCCATGGTCGGCATCCAGTTGCCGAGGAAGATGTCCATGTTCTTGCCGTCGGCCAGAGACTTGTAGGTCACCGGTACCGAAATCATCGTGGTGCGCGGTTTGTAGCCCAGGCCCTTGAGGATTTCGCTGGTGGTCGCGGTGGTGACGGTGATGTCGGTCCAGCCGACATCGGAGAAGTTGACGGTCTTGCACTGTTCCGGTTCTGCGGCGTGTGCCATGACGGGCAGACTCAGCATGGCGGCCAACAACAACGAGGGTGAACCTTTCATCGGGGTAGACTCCTGTGTCTTTTCTGGCGGCATTCGCCGCGCTTTATAAGTGTTGCGGTTGGAGCGTGCGAGAACAGCTCTGGCGCGGTGCCTTGCAAACGAGTCGAGACTGATCATGTACCAGTGAAAATCTGACGCCTACAGGGGGCGTCGTATCCAGTACAGGGAGGGTCGCATCCAGTACCGATGACGTCGCTTACAGCTTTTTCCCAAGGTAAAACTGCTGTTTTTACCCATCTGCACCGCAAAAAACGGCCAAAACAGGCGTTCGCACGCGAGCGACGCTGGTGAGCATGGATGCGTCGGTGTGAGACGCCGTGGCGAGCAACAAAAGCTTGATGATGCCGCCATCTGGGCGATCTGAGCGTAGCACCTCGTTCAAGCCCGGCCCGCGCTTATCGAGGAGTTACACGTTAATGGCTATCAGCGTTTTCGACCTGTTCAAGATCGGCATCGGGCCTTCGAGTTCTCACACCGTGGGCCCCATGCGCGCCGCGGCGTTGTTCGTGCAGGCGTTGCGTGAGCGTGAACTGTTGGAACGGGTTCGGCGTGTCGAAGTGCAACTGTACGGCTCGTTGTCTGCCACTGGCATCGGCCATGGCAGTGACACCGCAACCATCATGGGCCTGATGGGCGAATGGCCGGACGCAATCGACCCCTCGCAAATCGGCGTACGCATTCAGACCTTGCGTGAAACCGACACCCTGTTGCTGGACAGCCGCTTGCCGGTGCCATTTGTGTGGGCGCGGGACATGCGCTTGCTCGACGAGAACCTGCCGTTCCACCCCAACGCCATGACCCTGGTGGTATGGGGTGATGACGGCGAACTGCATCGCGATACCTACTATTCGGTCGGCGGCGGCTTTGTGGTGGATGAGGCCCAGGCCCAAAGCGGCGTGGCCGATATGGACCGCACCGAATTGCCTTACGATTTTTCCAGTGCGGTGGAGCTGTTGCAGCTGTGCAAGACCCACAACCTGCGCGTCGCCGAACTGATGCTGGCGAACGAAAAGACTTGGCGCTCCGAAGAAGAAATCCGCAGCGGCCTGATGAAACTCTGGCGCGCCATGCAGGATTGCGTGGAGCAGGGCCTCAAGCACGAAGGCATCCTGCCCGGCGGCCTCAATGTGCGCCGCCGCGCCGCCAAGTTGCATCGCAGTTTGCAAGAGCTGGGCAAACCCAATGTGATCGGCTCGACCTTGAGCGCCATGGAGTGGGTCAACCTGTTCGCCCTTGCGGTCAACGAAGAAAACGCCGCCGGTGGGCGCATGGTGACGGCGCCCACAAATGGCGCGGCGGGGATCATCCCGGCAGTGCTGCACTACTTCATGAAGTTCAGTGAGGAGGTCACCGAAGCCAACGTGGTCGACTATATGCTCGGCGCGGCGGCGGTAGGTATCTTGTGCAAGAAGAACGCTTCGATCTCCGGTGCTGAAGTCGGCTGTCAGGGTGAAGTAGGCTCGGCTTGCGCGATGGCCGCAGCTGGCTTGGCGGAGATTCTAGGTGCCACGCCGGAGCAGGTGTGCAACGCCGCTGAAATCGGCCTGGAACATAACCTCGGCCTGACCTGCGACCCGGTCGGCGGCCTGGTACAGGTGCCGTGTATCGAGCGCAATGCGATTGCGGCGGTGAAGGCCATCAACGCGGCGCAAATGGCCCTGCGTGGCGACGGCCAGCACTTTATCTCCCTGGACCGGGTGATCCGCACCATGCGTGATACCGGGGCCGATATGCATGACAAGTACAAAGAGACATCACGCGGTGGGTTGGCGGTGAGTGCGGTTGAGTGCTGAGACCCAGTCGCCTGCATCGGGGGGCAAGCCCCCTCCCACACTTGATTTGTGAACACCTTCAAAATGTGGGAGGGGGCTTGCCCCCGATAGCAATAGTGCAGACACAATTGCTCATAAAGTGAACACCAGATCAAAAAACGCCACCTTTTAGCGCGTCGCAAACAGATAAGTAGCTACCAAACGATTTCCCTCTCGTCACCTGCGCATTGTGCTTTGGGTGACAGACACGTCCTACGCCCGCAAAGCGCCTTCCCACAAGTGCTACCGATTTGCTCACACGCTTTGAGTAGCACCCTTCTCACGTCATATCCCGCACCCCACGCGCGGGCTTATATAGACGCATCAACAGGTCGTTTTCAGGAGTTATTGAATAGCCATTCAATTTTCGGCATGGCATTTGCTCTGTCAATTCAAAGCCTCTCTCCCCTCGCAGGGGATGAGCGCAATAACAAGAGCCTCGCCTGAGGCCATCACCCGCTTTGTGTGAGGAGATACCGCGATGACGTCGTTCAACTCCGGGGCCCAACCCCAGAACCGTGCGCCTCAATCCATCGGCTTTTTGCTGCTGGACAATTTCACGCTGATTTCACTGGCGTCGGCCGTGGAACCCCTGCGCATGGCCAACCAGTTGTCCGGCCGCGAGCTGTACCGCTGGACAACCCTGAGCGTGGACGGCAACCAGGTATGGGCCAGCGACGGCCTGCAAATCACCCCGGACGCCTCCATGCACAAAGCGCCGGCGTTGGACACGGTCATCGTCTGCGGCGGTGTGGGTATCCAGCGCACGGTCACCCGTGAGCATGTGTCGTGGCTGCAAAGCCAGGCGCGTCAATCCCGTCGCCTGGGTGCCGTGTGTACCGGCAGTTGGGCGCTGGCTTGCGCGGGTTTGCTCGACGGTTTTGATTGCAGCGTGCATTGGGAATGCCTGGCGTCGATGCAGGAAGCCTTCCCGCGCGTCGCGATGAGCACGCGTCTGTTCACGCTCGACCGCAACCGCTTCACCAGCTCCGGCGGCACTGCGCCGTTGGACATGATGCTGCACCTGATCAGCCGCGACCACGGCCGTGAATTGTCGGCTGCCATCTCCGAGATGTTCGTCTACGAACGCATCCGCAACGAACAGGATCACCAGCGCGTGCCGCTCAAGCACATGCTCGGCACCAACCAGCCGAAGCTGCAGGAAATCGTCGCGCTCATGGAAGCCAACCTGGAAGAGCCGATCGACCTGGATGAACTGGCGGTGTATGTCGCCGTGTCGCGCCGCCAGTTGGAGCGGCTGTTCCAGAAATACCTGCACTGCTCGCCGTCGCGTTATTACCTCAAGCTGCGCCTGATCCGTGCACGGCAGTTGCTCAAGCAAACACCGATGTCGATCATCGAAGTGGCGTCGGTGTGCGGGTTCGTGTCCACGCCGCACTTCTCCAAGTGCTACCGCGAATACTTCGGCATACCGCCACGCGATGAACGTGTCGGCTCCAACACTACCCAGCAAGTGGCGATGATGCCGATTCCGCAGGCACTGGTGTTGTCACCGTTGTCGGGGCCGATGTCGGCGTTGAGCCAGGCCAGAAACGAGTCGACGTTTGCCAGTGTAAGGCTCTAAACCGAGTCGTCTGCATCGCAGGCAAGCCAGCTCCCACCTTGGAATGCGTTCTCCTGTGGGAGCTGGCTTGCCTGCGATAGCGGTATTTTCAGGCGCCGGAGTTCTGTTTGAATTGCATCAGCGCCGGCAACAACTGCTTGTCGATCGCCTGGCGTACCGCCGGCAAAATCGTCGCACTGCCGCTGTACATTTTTTCAACCATGCCCTTGAGCGCCTTGGCCCGCGCCTCGCTCAAACCGCGCACCGCACATTCACACGCCTGCTCGGCGGTGGTACCGCTGGATACTTCAAAACCCAGCGAGCGCAGTTGGCTCAGCAGGTCATCCTGGTCAATCAAATCCGCGTGCATCATGACGTTTATCCTGGTGTAGGGAACAGGGATTGACCTGGATTCTGGTTGGCCCCCGCTGGGTGGGCAAGAGCAGAATCGAGCAATGGCTTGGATGGCTATGAACAGGTCGTTTTCGGGTCACTTGGCAATACGGTTAATAGGCACACTGATCCCAGGCACGCAGCTTGACGGTTTGGTCACCCTCCAGATGCACAGCTCACACAAGGCCCCTCTGCCCCGATCCAGTCACGGCTGGCTCGGGGCTTTTTTTGCCGGCAAACCGATGACACGGCCAAGCAGGGCGGGCCTTGGCAGCTCGGCCTGTGCAGCGCTGATCGCGTCGAGCCGTTGCAGCGTGGCCTCGGTGAACGGTGTAGCTTGCGGCCCGGCCAGATCGACGTGCAGCAGCATCTGTTCATTGCCGGCCAGTTCCTTGTCATCGCCCACCCGGTGCAGGCTGTGATACAGGTGCAGGCGCTTGGCGTCATGGGCGATCAGTTGGGTGTGCACTTCAACCTCGGCGCCCAGTTTCACTTCGTGCAGGTAGTTCAGATGCAGCTCCAGGGTGAACAATGAGTGGCCGCTGGCTTCACGGTTGTCGCTGTCCAGGCCCAGGGTGTCCATCAGCGCGTCGGTGGCGTAGCTGAAGATCAGCAGGTAGAACGCGTCGCGCAGGTGGCCGTTGTAGTCCACCCAGTCGGGAAGGACTCGGGTGGTATAGGTGGTCAATGCGGGCATTATCGGTTCCCTTTATTCGGCGAAGGTCATGCCGTGCCGGGCCTTGGTGGTTTTCACCGCCTCAAGCACTGCCAACAGGCAATCATCACGATAGCGCTCCAGCGCCGAAATGCTGTGTTGGCCCAACTGATCGCTAGTGCCATCGACAACGTCGTCAATCAGCTTGTCGGTCAGCTCCGGTGCTGGCAGGTAGGTCCATGGCAACTGCAACGCCGGGCCGAATTGCGCCATGAAGTGCCGCATACCGGCATCACCGCCTGCCAGGGTGTAGGTGAGGAAGGTACCCATGAACGACCAGCGCAAGCCGGCGCCAAAGCGAATCGCGTCATCGATTTCGCCGGTGGTGGCCACGCCGTCATTGACCAGGTGCAGCGCCTCGCGCCACAACGCTTCGAGCAGCCGGTCGGCAATAAAACCGGGCACTTCCTTGCGCACATGCAGCGGGCGCATACCGAGGGATTCATACACCTTGATGGCCGCCTGGATCGCTTCTGGCGCAGTGCGCTTGCCGCCCACCACCTCCACCAAGGGCAGCAGGTAAACCGGGTTGAACGGGTGGCCGACCACGCAGCGTTCCGGATGGGTCGAACCTTCATAGAATTCGCTTGGCAACAGCCCGGACGTGCTCGAACCGATCAACGCATTCGGCTTGGCCGCCGCGCTGATCTGGCTGTGTAACTGCAGCTTGAGCTCCAGGCGTTCCGGGGCGCTTTCCTGAATGAAGTCGGCGTCCTTGACGCACTCCTCGATGGTGCTGACAAAGCGCAGCCGATGCTGGGAGGCACCCGCTGCCAGGCCTTGTTTTTCCAGCGCACCCCAAGCATTGGCGATGCGTTTGCGCAAGGCTGCTTCGGCACCGGGGGCAGGGTCCCAGGCGACCACATCCAGGCCGTGGGCGAGGGCACGGGATACCCAACCGCTGCCGATAACACCGCTGCCCAAGGCAGCGAAGGTTTTGATGTCAGTGATAAAGCTCATTGGCACATTCCTAAAGAGTTCGGGGATCCCCTCCCACATGTTTAACCGCGTTTGGTCAGGCCCATCTTGATTCGGCCCTCGGCCGGGGTCATGACCCGCGCACCCAGCCGGCTGAGGATTTCACGGGCGCGTTCCACCAACTGGCCGTTGGTGGCGAGCACGCCTTTGTCCAGCCACAGGTTGTCTTCCAGGCCCACCCGTACATTGCCGCCCAGCAGCACCGCTTGCGCGGCCATCGGCATTTGCATGCGACCAATCCCGAACCCTGCCCACACCGCGTCGGCGGGCAGGTTGTCGACCATGGCTTTCATGGTGGTGGTGTCGGCCGGCGCGCCCCAGGGAATGCCCAGGCACAGTTGGAACAGCGGGTTATCGAGCAGCCCTTCCTTGATCATCTGCTTGGCGAACCACAGGTGGCCGGTGTCGAAAATTTCCAGCTCGGCCTTTACGCCCAGGGCCTGGATACGCTTGGCGCCGGCCCGCAGTTGCGCCGGGGTGGACACGTAAATGGTGTCGCCGTCGCCGAAGTTGAGGGTGCCGCAGTCCAGGGTGCAGATCTCCGGCAGCAGCTCCTCCACATGCGCCAGGCGGGTCAGTGGGCCGACCAGATCAGTGTTGGGGCCGAAGTCCATCGGGTTCTCGCCGCCACCGATTTCCAGGTCGCCGCCCATGCCGGCGGTGAGGTTGACGATGATGTCGATGTCGGCCTCGCGGATGCGCTCCATCACTTCACGGTACAAGGCTACATCGCGGCTGAATTTGCCGGTGTACGGGTCGCGTACATGGCAGTGCACCACGGTGGCGCCGGCCTTGGCGGCTTCTACTGCGGCGGCGGCAATTTGTTTGGGGGTGACCGGCACGTGCGGGCTTCTGGCGGTCGTGTCGCCAGCACCGGTGAGTGCGCAGGTGATGATGACGTCGTGGTTCATGAGGCGGTTCCTTACAGGCGTGGTGGTGCCGTTCGCGGTCGCAAGTGGCCGCGAAACGGTGATTCGGAGAAGGTTATTTGCTGGTGAGTTTCAGGTTGGCGGCCGCGGGTTTGCCATCGAACGTGGTCACGCCCTCCAGCCAGCGCTGCTGGTCTTGAGGGTGATCCTTGAGCCACTGCCTGGCGGATTCCAGGGCATCCTTGTGATCGAGCAGCGGCTGCATCATGCGGCTCTCGTCGGCGGCGGTGAACGTCAGGTTGGTCAGCAGCGTGTGCACGTTGGGGCACTGCTCGGCGTAGGTTGGCGACGTGACGGTCCATACGCTGGCCCGGCCTTCGTTCGGCCCCAGGGCGTCTTCGCTGCCGGTGAGGTAGGTCATCGCCACATTCACGTTCATCGGGTGCGGCGCCCAACCAAAGAACACCACGGCTTCCTTGCGGCGCACGGCGCGGTCCACGGCGGCCAACATGCCGGCTTCGCTGGACTCCACCAGTTGGAACTTGCCCAGGCCAAACTGGTTCTTGGCAATCATCGCCTTGATCTGGGTATTGGCACCCGAGCCAGGCTCGATGCCGTAGATCTTGCCGCCCAGCTCTTTCTGGAACCTGGCGATGTCAGCGAAGGTCTTCAGGCCCTTGTCCGCCAGATAAGTCGGCACCGCCAGGGTGGCGCGCGCGTCTTCCAGGCTGGGTTTATCCAGGACCTTGACCTGCCCGGCCTCGACAAACGGCGTGATGGTCTGGGTCATCAGCGGGTTCCAGTAGCCCAGGAACAGGTCCAGGCGTTGGTCGCGGATACCGGCGAAGATGATTTGCTGGGAGGCGCTGGTTTGTTTGGTCTTGTAGCCGAGGCCGTCGAGCAGCACTTGAGTCATGGCGCTGGTGGCGATCACGTCGGTCCAGTTCACCACGCCCATGCGTACGTTCTGGCATGAAGCGGCATCCGCTGCCATGGCGTTAGTGCTCAAAACGGCGCTGGCGCTGAGTGCAAGTACGCAACGGCGGATCAGTCGGTTCATGGTGGGTCCCTCGGCAGGTCGTTATTGTGGGGGCCGGTGTCTTTGTGCACCGTGACGCCACGTTACGCAGCTTGGCGAACCACAAAGCGCACGACGGCGACCGGCTCTTGCACTGCAGCGACCTGTCCCCTTGAATCCGTGCATGAACGGGAGTATCACAGTGCCACGCTGCCCGCCCCACGAGAGCGCCACCATGTCCCAGGATTTCTACTTCTTGCTGATGCCGGGTTTTTCGGCCATCGGTTTTATCTCGGCCTTGGAACCGTTACGGGTCGCCAACCGCTTTCGTGGCGAGTTGTACCGCTGGCACATATTGAGTGCAGATGGCGGTGCGGTGCTGGCGAGCAACGGTATGTCGGTCAACGCCGACGCCGCGCTGGAGCCGCTGGAAAAAGGCGCCACATTATTAGTGGTGGCCGGTTTCGAGCCTTTGCAATGCTCCACCCCGGCGCTGGAGCATTGGCTGCGTCGCCTTGATCACGACGGCGTGACCTTGGGCGCCATCGACACCGGCGCCTGTGTGCTGGCCGAAGCGGGGCTGCTCGATGGCCACCGCCTGACCCTGCACTGGGAAGCCATCGACGCCTTCAAGGAAGCCTATCCGCAGTTGAGCGTGACTCAGGAACTGTTCGAGATCGACCGTCGCCGCATTACCTGCGCCGGCGGCACCGCGTCCATCGACTTGATGCTCGATCTGATCGCCCAGGCCCACGGCTCGGAACTGGCGGTCCAGGTCTCGGAGCAATTCGTGCTCGGCCGTATACGCCCACGCAAAGACCACCAGCGCATGCAGATCGCCACGCGCTACGGCATCAACAACAAGAAACTGGTGCACGTGATCGGCGAAATGGAGCAACACACTGAGCCGCCCTTGAGCACCCTGGCCCTGGCCGACGCGATCAAGGTCACCCGGCGTCAACTGGAGCGCCTGTTTCGTCTGCACCTGAACGACACCCCGAGCAACTTCTATCTCGGCCTGCGCCTGGAGAAAGCCCGGAAACTGCTGCGCCAGAGCGACATGAGTGTGCTGGAAGTGAGCATTGCGTGTGGGTTTGAGTCGCCGTCCTATTTCACCCGCAGCTATCGCGCCAGGTTTGCCAAGTGTCCTAGGGAGGATCGGCGACGGGAGGTGGTTTGACGGACAATTATAGTCAATTATATTCTTCGCTATAATTTATAGTCCTTTCCATAATTGAGTATAAAACCATGTCCACGCACAGCGGCTTTGTGTTTCGCCGCCCCACCCTGGCAAGCAGTATTGCCGATGGCCTGGTGGGGGCCGGTATTCAGGATTTCACCTCCGGCCTGTTTCTTGCGGCGCCCCGACGCACGGGCAAAAGCACCTTTCTGCGCGAGGACCTGATTCCGGAATGTCAGCTCCGGGGCTGGCTGGCGGTGTATGTCGACCTGTGGGCCAACAAGGAAAAAGACCCCGCCGAGCTGATCGCGAGTGCCATTGCGGGGGCGTTGGTGCCGTTTGAAAAGGGCATTCGCAAACTGGCAAAGAACATTGGCATCGAGAAACTAAGCTTTCTGCGTACGCTTTCCTGGGACTTTACCAAGCCACAATTGCCTGTCGGTGCGACGCTGACCCAAGCGTTGGAATTGCTCCATAGGGCTGCAGGAAAAACCGTTGTGCTGGTGATTGACGAAGCACAGCACGCATTAACCACCGAATCAGGTATCAATGCGATGTTCGCGTTGAAGGCTGCCCGGGATCAGCTCAACCAAGGCCGTTACGAGGAGGGCAGCGGTTTGCGCCTGGTGTTTACCGGATCCAATCGCGACAAGCTCGCCCATTTGGTATTGGGTAAAAGCCAGCCATTCTTCGGTTCCAGCATCACGCCGTTTCCGCTGCTGGGCAAAGCGTTCACCCAGGCCTACACCGTGCACCTCAACGCGCACCTGGCCAAGAACAACCAATTCAACGCGGCTGATATTGATGAGGCGTTTGAGCGGGTAGGTCGGCGTCCCGAGATGTTGCGCACGATCATCGGTGAAGTCGCATTGGAGCTGGGCGAGGCGAGCAATCTGGGCCAACTGCTGCACAGTCGTGCAGAACTGCTGCGCGCGGGTGTATGGACCGAGTTCGAAAGCGCCTGGAACGCCCTGACCATCCCTCAGCGCGCCGTGCTGGAGGTGATGGTGGAGCGTTCTCAAAACAACGAACCCTTCGCGCCATTCACCGATAGCACCCTCACGGCTGTCAGCAAGGCGCTGGAAAAGATGGGTAGCGACGTGGTGCCGGGTACCCAGACCATCCAGGCCTGCATCGATGCCCTGCGCGACAAGGAACTGGTGTGGAAGTCGAGCCGAGGCGGCTATGCCCTGGAGGACAAAACCTTCGGTGACTGGCTGCAACACAAGAGCCCTGCACCGCGCTAAAAGGCCGGTTCCTAAAGAGAGCGGGTGTGGCTTATTTCTTTACCAGGGCCGAGCATGCCGCCTTGTAGGCTTCATGCTGGTACTTGTTCAGCGTCGCGGGCAGATCAAAGGTGTGCTTCTTGTTCTGTGCATTGATGGTCTGCGGCGACAGCAGCGTCACCTCCACCCCGTCCAGCAACTGAAACACCCCTTCAATCTTGAACGTCGTCGGGCCGCCGGCAAACTCGCCTTTTTTGCTGCGCTTCTTGATCGCGATACGGGTAATGGCGTTCGTCTGCACGAAGGCCTTTACCTGAGCGGCGAAGGCTTTGACGTTGGCCGCTTCATCGTCGTCATCAAGGGCGATTTTCTTGGTGGCCAGGGCGATGTGGGTCAGTGCCTGGTTGTCCAGAGCGGCGAGGGCGATGATGGCTTCGCTGCCTTTGATTTCGATGCCGCAAGTAGTCATGGAATGCTCCGCGCCCCAGAAAATGCTCATGGGTAAGTTATTTATCGGGGCGCATGATACCGCCAAGCTCAAACAGCTTCTTTACGGTTTCGCTCATGGGCTGCATTTGAGAGATCTCAATGTGCAATTTCAACAAACTGGCTTTCTTGATTTCTTCGTCGAGTTCATTTTGGCGCTCGTTTGGCCCGTGGATTTTTTTGCGCCAGCCGCTTAGGCCAAATACGGTTAGCCATGATGCGACGAGGGCGTATATGACGAGGGCGATCAATGAAAGCGCCTCTCGAGCACGTACGAAGTTAAATACAAGATCGAGGGTGTCAGGATCAGCAGGTTTGTAGCCGGCCTTCAGCTCTGACTGGATTTTCAATGCAGCTGCTAAAAAATCCGGATCGTTATTTAATTTCTTTGAAAGCTGCGGGATATAGTCTTTCTCGGTGTCACCCTCTTTAAGAGCGGTGATGCGGTTTTCGAATAATCTCTGATTATGCTGGTTTGAAAAGTTGTCCAGAGACGCGTTGGTCTGTACTTCGATTCGATAATCCAGGTAAGCCAATGACAGGATGGCAAACAGCGCGCCGCCGAGCATCAGCAAGCCGCAAACAGCGGCAAATTTGTACAGGTTGTCGGTGGGAGGGGTAGGAAACCATTGCATTGTTCAGTACTCATCCTTGAGAGGGAAAGCATCGTTAAATTTGACGAGCGCGCAAAAGCAGCGTGGGACTTGCTTGGCCAATAGGGTGCGCAAATCACTCCTGCCCAATCGACTCCAAAAACTCCGACCGCTCATCACTCATCCGCGCCAGGCAATCATTCTGCGCAATCGCATACTCCTTGCTGCCATTGACCGCCGGGAAGGTGTCCACCGCGCAATCGGCATCGCGCAGTTTTTCCCATTTCTGCTGGGCGTCCTTCAGACGGGCGGTAATGTCGGCCAGTTTGGTCTTGTCGCTGCCGTAGGTTGAAGCCATGCGCTCCAGCAGGCCCTGATAGTTATCCTTGAGCAATTGCTCGGCGGTGGTTTTGTTGTAGGCGGCGCAGGCCAGGGTCTGTTTGTCGTTTTCGATGCCGTCGCACGGCGTGCTGTCGGTGTCTTCGGCTGCGTGAACGCCGGTTGCGATGAGTGCCAAAGCCAGGAAAATCGATTTCATTGCGCCGTCTCATATCACGTGATGCGCAATTCTGGCTCAAGCGTAAGACAAAGAACAGCCGCCCGTCAGGCATGTCTGCACAGCCTTTGTCGTGGATTGACGCTTTCGGCAATTCCCCTGTCGTTTTTGCACCCGGCTCGGGTTGTCCCTGGGCATATGCTGGCCCCAAAGCGCCGGCAGACGATTCGGCGCATGAATCGCCAATAAGGGGACGCCTGATGAGCCCAGCCGAGTTGCACGCCGACAGCATCGTTATCGACGGTCTGATTATTGCCAAGTGGAACCGCGACCTGTTCGAAGACATGCGCAAAGGCGGCCTCACCGCCGCCAACTGCACGGTGTCGGTGTGGGAAGGCTTCCAGGCCACGATCAATAACATCGTCGCCAGCCAGACCCTGATCCGCGAGAACAGTGACCTGGTGATCCCGGTGAAAACCACCGCCGACATCCGCCGTGCCAAGGAACAGGGCAAGACCGGCATCATCTTCGGCTTCCAGAATGCCCATGCGTTTGAAGACCAGCTCGGCTATGTCGAGATCTTCAAGCAGCTCGGCGTTGGCGTGGTGCAGATGTGCTACAACACCCAGAACCTGGTGGGCACCGGCTGCTACGAGCGCGACGGCGGGTTGTCGGGCTTCGGGCGCGAAATCGTCGCCGAGATGAACCGTGTCGGCATTATGTGCGACCTGTCCCACGTTGGTTCCAAGACCAGCGAAGAAGTCATCCTCGAATCGAAAAAGCCGGTGTGCTATTCCCACTGCCTGCCGTCCGGGCTCAAGGAACACCCGCGCAACAAGTCCGATGAAGAACTCAAGTTCATCGCCGACCACGGTGGGTTTGTCGGCGTGACCATGTTCGCGCCGTTCCTGGCCAAGGGCATCGATTCGACCATCGACGACTACGCCGAAGCCATCGAATACACCATGAATATCGTCGGCGAAGACGCCATCGGCATTGGCACCGACTTCACCCAGGGGCATGGCCAGGATTTCTTTGAAATGCTTACCCATGACAAGGGCTACGCCCGCCGCCTGACCAGCTTCGGCAAGATCATCAACCCGCTGGGCATCCGCACCGTGGGTGAATTCCCCAACCTCACCGAGACCCTGCTCAAGCGTGGCCACTCCGAGCGCGTGGTACGCAAGATCATGGGCGAGAACTGGGTCAACGTCTTGAAGGACGTCTGGGGCGAATAAGCCAGACACCTATCGGCAACACCACAACGAATTTTTCTGGAGTTAAGTTTCCATGGCCAAGATCGCCCCGCAATTGCCAATCGAAGTCGACAGCGAAACCGGTGTCTGGACCTCCGACGCCTTGCCCATGCTGTACGTGCCGCGCCATTTCTTCGTCAACAACCACATGGGTATCGAAGAAGTGCTGGGCGCTGATGCCTACGCCGAGATCCTCTACAAGGCCGGCTACAAATCCGCCTGGCACTGGTGTGAGAAAGAAGCCGAGTGCCACGGCCTGGAAGGCGTCGCGGTGTTCGAACACTACATGAAGCGCCTGTCGCAACGTGGCTGGGGCCTGTTCAAGATCCAGGACATCGACCTGGATAAAGGCACCGCCAGCGTCAAGCTTGAGCACTCGGCGTTCGTCTACGTGTACGGCAAGGTCGGGCGCAAAGTCGACTACATGTTCACCGGCTGGTTTGCCGGTGCCATGGACCAGATTCTTGAGGCCCGTGGCAGCAAGATCCGCACTGTCGCCGAACAAGTCTACGGAGGCTCCGAAGAGGGCCACGACGATGGCCTGTTCACCGTCAAACCGTTGTAAGCCGAGGACCGTGCCATGGCTTTCGAAGCAATGTTTGCGCCGATCCAGATCGGCAAGCTGACCATCCGCAACCGCGTGCTCAGTACCGCCCACGCCGAGGTGTATGCCACCGACGGCGGCATGACCACCGACCGCTATGTGAAGTACTACGAAGAGAAAGCCAAGGGCGGTATCGGCCTGGCGATCTGCGGCGGGTCCTCGGTGGTGGCCATCGACAGCCCCCAGGAGTGGTGGAGTTCGGTGAACCTGTCCACCGACCGCATCATCCCGCACTTTCAGAACCTGGCCGACGCCATGCACAAGCATGGCGCCAAGATCATGATCCAGATTACCCACATGGGCCGTCGCTCACGCTGGGACGGCTTCAATTGGCCGACCCTGATGTCGCCGTCCGGCGTGCGTGAGCCGGTGCACCGTGCCACCTGCAAGACCATCGAGCCGGAAGAAATCTGGCGCGTGATCGGCAACTACGCCCAGGCGGCGCGTCGTGCCAAGGCCGGTGGCCTGGATGGCGTCGAGCTGTCTGCCGTGCACCAGCACATGATCGATCAGTTCTGGAGCCCGCGGGTCAACAAGCGTACCGACGAATGGGGCGGTAGCTTTGAAGGCCGCATGAAGTTCGGCCTGGAAGTGCTCAAGGCCGTGCGTGCCGAAGTAGGCGATGACTTCTGCGTGGGCATGCGCCTGTGCGGTGACGAGTTCCACCCGGACGGCTTGTCCCATGAGGACATGAAGCAGATCGCCAAGTATTACGACGACACCGGTATGCTCGACTTCATCGGCGTGGTGGGCTCGGGGTGCGACACCCACAACACCCTGGCCAACGTGATCCCGAACATGAGTTACCCACCGGAGCCGTTCCTGCACCTGGCAGCCGGGATCAAGGAAGTGGTCAAGGTTCCGGTGCTGCACGCGCAGAACATCAAGGACCCGAACCAGGCCACGCGCATCCTCGAAGGCGGCTATGTGGACATGGTCGGCATGACCCGTGCGCACATCGCCGACCCGCACCTGATCGCCAAGATCAAGATGGGCCAGATCGACCAGATCAAGCAATGCGTGGGCGCCAACTACTGCATCGACCGCCAGTATCAGGGCCTGGACGTGCTGTGCATCCAGAACGCCGCGACCTCCCGTGAATACATGGGCGTGCCGCACATCATCGAGAAAACCACCGGGGCCAAGCGCAAAGTGGTCGTGGTGGGCGCAGGCCCCGCTGGTATGGAGGCAGCACGTGTCGCCGCCGAACGCGGCCACGACGTGACCCTGTTGGAGAAAAAAGAGTTCATCGGCGGGCAGATCACTACCGCTTCGAAAGCGCCGCAGCGCGACCAGATCGCTGGTATCACTCGCTGGTACCAGCTGGAGTTGGCGCGCTTGAAAGTCGACCTGCGCCTGGGCGTGGCGGCGGATGCCGAGACCATCCTGGACCTGCGTCCGGATGTGGTGGTGCTGGCGGTGGGCGGGCATCCGTTCATCGAACAGAACGAACATTGGGGCGCCGCCGAAGGCTTGGTGGTGAGCAGTTGGGATGTGCTTGACGGCAAAGTCGCGCCGGGCAAGAACGTGCTGGTGTACGACACCATTTGCGAGTTCACCGGCATGTCGGTGGCGGACTTCCTGGCCGACAAAGGCTGCCAGGTGGAAATCGTCACCGACGACATCAAGCCTGGTGTGGCGATTGGCGGTACGTCGTTCCCGACGTACTACCGCAGCATGTACCCCAAGGAAGTGATCATGACCGGCGACATGATGCTGGAAAAGGTCTATCGCGAGGGCGACAAGCTGGTGGCAGTGCTGGAAAACGAATACACCGGCGCCAAAGAGGAGCGTGTGGTCGACCAGGTGGTGGTAGAGAACGGCGTACGCCCGGACGAGGCCCTTTACTACGGGCTCAAGGAAGGCTCACGCAACAAGGGCCAGATCGACGTTGAAGCCTTGTTTGCGATCAAACCGCAGCCGTGCTTGAGCGAGGCGGGCGAGGGGTACTTGCTGTTCCGCATTGGTGACTGTGTGGCCCAGCGCAACACCCACGCCGCAATCTACGACGCCCTGCGCTTGTGCAAGGATTTCTGACCCGACACCGAACCAATGTGGACTCGGTTCAAATGTGGGAGGGGGCTTGCCCCCGATAGCGGTGGGTCAGCTACAACAGTATCAACTGACACTCCGCCATCGGGAGCAAGCCCCCTCCCACATTCAAGGCCAGTTTCACAGTAGACCTGTGTGGTCTGTGGGAGCTTCATCATGTTGAACACCTTGTTGCCAATTCTCTTGTTTGCCGCTTTGGGGCTCGCCGTCCTCGGCGCCTTGCGCCGCATGAGCATGTGGCGCCGTGGGCGTGCATCCAAAGTCGACTTGCTTGGCGGTCTTTTGGCTATGCCCAAGCGCTACATGGTCGACTTGCACCACGTGGTCGCCCGCGACAAATACATTGCCAATACCCACGTCGCCACGGCGCTGGGCTTTGTGCTGTCGGCGCTGCTGGCTATTGCGGTGCACGGCTTCGGCCTGCAGAACCGCATTCTCGGCTATGCGTTGCTGCTGACGTCGGTGCTGATGTTTGTCGGTGCCATCTTCATGTACCTGCGCCGCCGCAATCCGCCTGCGCGCCTGTCCAAGGGCCCATGGATGCGCCTGCCGAAAAGCCTGATGGCGTTCTCGGTGAGCTTTTTCCTGGTGACCTTGCCGGTGGCCGGGATTCTGCCCGCTGACTTTGGCGGCTGGCTGCTCGCTGCGCTGCTGAGCGTGGGCGTACTGTGGGGCGTATCGGAAATGTTCTTCGGCATGACCTGGGGCGGGCCGATGAAGCACGCCTTCGCGGGTGCCCTGCACCTGGCCTGGCACCGCCGCGCCGAGCGCTTCGGCGGTGGCCGCTCCACTGGTTTGAAGCCGCTGGACCTCAGTGATAAAACCGCGCCGCTTGGCGTGGAAAAGCCCAAGGATTTCACCTGGAACCAGTTGCTCGGCTTCGACGCCTGCGTGCAATGCGGCAAGTGCGAAGCAGCGTGCCCGGCGTTCGCTGCCGGCCAGCCCCTGAACCCGAAAAAGCTTATCCAAGACATGGTCGTCGGCCTGGCCGGTGGCACCGATGCCAAGTTCGCCGGTAGCCCATACCCAGGCAAACCGGTGGGCGAACACGGCGGTAACCCGCATCAGCCGATCGTCAATGGCCTGGTGGATGCCGAGACGTTGTGGTCGTGCACCACATGCCGCGCCTGCGTGGAAGAGTGCCCGATGATGATCGAGCACGTTGACGCCATCGTCGACATGCGCCGCCACCTCACCCTGGAAAAAGGTGCCACGCCGAACAAGGGCGCCGAAGTCCTGGAAAACCTGATTGCCACCGACAACCCTGGCGGTTTCGCACCGGGCGGTCGCCTCAACTGGGCGGCGGACCTGAACCTGCCGTTGCTCAGTGACAAGGGCAGCTGCGAGGTGCTGTTCTGGGTCGGCGACGGTGCCTTCGACATGCGCAACCAACGCACCCTGCGGGCGTTTGTCAAAGTGCTCAAGGCGGCGGGGGTGGACTTTGCGGTACTTGGCCTGGAAGAACGCGACAGCGGTGACGTAGCGCGGCGTCTGGGCGATGAAGCAACTTTCCAATTGTTGGCCTCGCGCAATATCCAGACGTTGGGCAAATATAGCTTCAAGCGCATTGTTACCTGCGACCCGCACAGTTTCCATGTGCTGAAAAACGAGTACGGCGCCTTCAACGGCAATTACTTCGTACAGCATCACAGCACCTTCATGGCCGAGTTGATCGGCGACGGCGCGCTCAACCTGGGCCAGCACAAAGGCAGCAGCGTGACCTACCACGACCCTTGTTACCTGGGCCGCTACAACGGCGAATACGAGGCACCGCGCCAAGTGCTGCGGGCGTTGGGCATCGAGGTCAAGGAAATGCAACGCTCAGGCTTCCGTTCGCGCTGCTGTGGCGGTGGCGGCGGCGCGCCGATCACTGACATTCCCGGCAAGCAACGTATCCCCGACATGCGCATGGAAGACATCCGCGAAACCGGTGCCGAACTGGTGGCCGTGGGCTGCCCGCAATGTACGGCGATGCTTGAAGGTGTGGTCGAGCCGCGGCCATTGATCAAGGATATTGCCGAGCTTGTGGCCGACGCTTTGCTTGAAGACCCCGTGCCGGCAAAAGCGCCTAAACGTGAACCCGCGGAGGTGCATTGATGAGCGACATTATTCGCCGTGACCCTCGGGCCGAATGGATCGCCCGTAACCGTCTTCACCCCTTGCACGCGGCCATGCAGCCCGTGCAGCAGAGCTGGATGGGGCCCAACGGCATCATTCGTAAAAACGTGCACGGTGTCGGTTTTATCGGCCCCAACGGCATCAAGCGTATTGACCGCAGCGGTGCCCAGCAGGGCGGTGCGGCCAAGCGTACGGCGGCGGTGGAGGTACAGTTGCCACTGCATCAGGTGCCAACGCCCGCGTTCTACATCAGTGTGGTGCCGGACATGGTCGGTGGCCGCTTGAGCAGCCACGACCGTGACTTGCTTGGCCTGGCCAGGCAACTGGCTGGCAGCGACGGCGCGGTGCTGGCCGTGGTGTTTGGTGAACATAAGGAAAACGCCTTCGCCACTGCCGGTGTCGATCGCCTGCTGGTACTGGACGGCCACGCGTTCGACGGTTATTCACCGGAGCAACGCGTACAAGGCCTGCGCGCTGTGGATAACCAGTTCAATCCGCGCCACTGGCTACTGCCGGACAGCCGCAGCGGCGGCGGTGAATTGGGTCGGCGCTTTGCCGCCAGCCTCAAGGAACGCCCGGCGACACGCGTTTGGCAAATCAAGGGCGATGAGTGCATCGGCCGTGCGGGGGCGGGCCAGCAAGATTTGGCCCGGCCGCTGCCGCGCCTGATCCTGGCGGCCGTTGAGTGTGCCGACCCGGTCAGCGAGACCCGGCATGAGGTACTGCCCGTAGAGTTATCCACAAGCCTGGCGCGCAGTTTGTCGCGTATCGAGGACCTGGGGGCGGTGGCGGTGGATCCGGCGGCGATTCCCATGGCCGAAGCGGAATTCATTTTCTCCGGTGGCAATGGCGTGAAGGACTGGGCGCTGTTCCACCAGACCGCCGCAGCCCTGGGCGCCACCGAGGGCGCGTCGCGGGTGGCGGTGGACGATGGCTTCATGGCGCGTGATCGTCAGGTCGGCGCCAGCGGCACCTGGGTCACGGCGCGGGTGTACGTGGCCGTGGGTATTTCCGGGGCGATCCAGCACCTGCAAGGCATCGGGGCCTGCGACAAGGTGGTGGCGATCAACCTCGACCCGACCTGCGACATGATCAAGCGTGCCGACCTGTCGGTGATCGGCGAAAGCGCCGCGATTCTGCAAGCCTTGATCGATGCGGTGCAGGCCTACCGCAACGGCGCCAAGCGCGATGCAGCTTAGGGACATGACCATGACAACCACTGTAATCAGCTTGGTATCCATCGGCGCCCACCCCACTTCCGGGCGCCCGCGCCGTGCGGAGCAGGACGCCCGCGCTGTCGAGCTGGGCCTGCAAATGGCTGGGGATAAGTTGCAGGTGCTGCACGCCGGCGATATCAACGAGCCGACCTTGCGCAGCTACCTTGGGATGGGGCTGGCGCAACTGCATGTACTGGAACAACCGCCCGGCGCCGATGCCTTGCCGGTACTCAGTGAATACCTGCATGACGCCGGCGCCCAGGTGGTACTCACCGGCAGTCAGGCGGAAACCGGTGAAGGCTCGGGCATGTTGCCGTTTCTGCTGGCAGAACAATTGGGCTGGCCCCTGGTTGTAGGGTTGGCCCAGGTGGAATCCATCGACGCCGGCGTGGCCCATGTACTGCAAGCCTTGCCTCGCGGCCAGCGGCGGCGCCTGAAAGTGCGCCTGCCGTTTCTGGCCACCGTGGATAACGCTGCGCCCAAACCGCGCCAGAGTGCATACGGCCCGGCGCAACGTGGCGAACTGGCGGCCCATGAGGTGGAGATCGAACAGGACGAGTTATTCACAGGCGCCCTGCTGCAACCGGCCAAGCCAAGGCCCAAGCGTCTCAAGGTGATCAAGGCCAAGAGCGGCGCCGACCGTATGAAGGCTGCCACGGCCAAGGCCAGTGGCGGTGGTGGGCAGGTGCTCAAGGGTGTGAGTGCTGAAGAGGGCGCTCAGGCGATTCTCAAGCTGTTGATTGAAGAGGGTGTCGTACGCTGATCCGCTGTGGGAGGGGGCGCGCTCCCTCCCGCATGAGTTCTGCGGTTTACCCACAATCGCTGTTGATCCGCTTGTGGATAACCTGTTTGCGGTTGTCCACACCCCCTATGTATCAAGCCTTGCAGCCCTCTGTACGAAAAATAGCCAGCCTAAACTGCGGTTTTTCCAGGAGTTTTCCCGGTTGGCAGTACTGACTTGCCCCCAAAGTCTGTTGGCGCATCTGTGGATAAGATGTTCGCTATCTTCTGTAAGCCATGTAAACAAAGGCTTTCAGAGGGTCGATCAAAAATCGATCAATTTCGGCTTTTTTCTGCATTAAAACCCTGGGGAGCCCGATTTATGCAGGGTTTGTGCGCTTTTCCACAGGTTGGATAAAGTTGCCCCCAAAGTCTGTTGGTGCATCTGTGGATAAGGTGTTCGCTTAGTGCTGTAGACCATATGAATCAAGGTCTGCACAGATATGATCAATAAATGATCAGGTAAGGATGGATACCTTGGTTTCAAATAAGTCACGGATTTTCTTGATTTAATTTAAGCCGCACACTGACTTGCCCACAATTGCTGTGGGTGGCTTTGTGGATAAGTTGTTGGGCAAAGGCTGGAGGGCAGGGTGTTAGCGGTCTGCGCGAGAGTTGATCAAATAGTAGGCAGCGTCTGCTTGAAGTGTGGGAGGGGGGGCTTGCTCCCGATAGGGATGGCTCAGCTTGCACATGCATTGGCTGATACTCCGTTATCGGGAGCAAGCCCCCTCCCACATTTTTGATCCATAGGGCGTCAGTTACTCGTGTGCAGCCACACCTTTGAGGTACGGAGCAGGCGCGGCACCCAAGTTGTTCAACATGCGCTCGCTGTACCAGTCCACAAAGTTCACCACGCCAAACTCATAGGTCTTGGAGTACGGGCCAGGCTGGTAGGCGGTGGAGTTGATGCCGCGCTGGTTCTCCTCGGCCAGGCGACGGTCCTGGTCGTTGGTGGCGTCCCACACCTGGCGCATGCGCTCCACATCGTAGTCCACGCCTTCCACGGCGTCCTTGTGCACGATCCACTTGGTGGTGACCATGGTTTCCTGGGCGCTGATCGGCCACACGGTGAACACGATGATGTGGTCGCCCATGCAATGGTTCCACGAATGAGGCAGGTGCAGGATGCGCATCGAGCCCAGGTCCGGGTTCTTGATGCGGCCCATCAGTTTGGCGCAGCCCTGCTTGCCGTCCAGGGTCATCGACACTGTGCCCTTGAGCAGCGGCATACGCACGATGCGGTTACGCAGGCCGAAGCTGGCGTGGGCGTAAGGGATCTTCTCGGCATCCCAGGCGGCGGCGGAGGCGGCTACGTGGTCCTTGAACGCCTGGTCGGCGCGCGGGTCGGTGACGTCGTCCCATTCCAGCAGGGTTTTGAGCAGTTCCGGGTGCGACGCGTTGCAGTGGTAGCACTCGCGGTTGTTTTCCAGCACCAGCTTCCAGTTGGCTTTTTCGAACAAGGTGGTCTGGATCGCCACCTTGGTGTTTTCCATGTCGTAGGGTTCCATGTAATGGCTGAGCGTCGACAGGAAGTCATCGATGGCCGGCGGGGTCTCGGCCAGGCTGATGAAAATGTAGCCGCCGGCGGTCTTCACGTTTACCGGTTTCAAGCCGTACTGCTTCATGTCGAAGTCGGCGCCCATCTCGGTACCGGCGAACAACAGGCGACCGTCCAGTTCGTAGGTCCATTGGTGGTAGTGGCAAACCAGCTTGGCGACCTTGCCCTTTTCGCTGGTGCACAAGCGCGAACCACGGTGGCGGCAGACGTTGTGGAATGCATGCACCACGCCTTCGGCGCCACGGATCACGATGATCGGGTTCTTGCCCACTTGCAGGGTCAGGTAGTTGCCCTTGGTGGGGATTTCGCAGGTCATGCCGGCAATCAACCACTCTTTCTGGAAGATCTCCTGCATGTCGATATCAAACAGCCGCTCATCAGAGTAGAACGGCTGTGGCAGCGAAAAGGTGCGCTCGCGCTCGTGCAGCATTTGCGCGGTGGCCTTGCGTGCGGGTTCCAGCGGATCGCCCAAGCTTAAGGTTGCGGTGACGTCCATCGTGTGTGTCCTCATGGCCATTCTGTGTGGCCGGCGAATAGTGGCTGATCAGGTTTGCAGCAAGGCGTAAAGAACGCGTCTTTGTTGGGAGCGAGTGTGGGCCCGGCGTTGGGTCGAACCTTATCCATGGGCGACATGGCCCAATCTGATCCCGACGCGCAAGGCCCTGTCTTTGGGGGCTGGTCGCCGTAAGTATGTGAATGTCGCAGATAGGTAAATGGGTGGCCCCGGCGTTACGCAGAATCGCCACCATAAGGCCGACGTCGGCGGTGGAGAACAACATGTCTAGCAATTTCCTGAATCCGGTAACCACCCAGACCTGGGCCAATGGTCGGCACATCGTCCGTTGCGTCAAAGTCATCCAGGAAACCTGGGACGTGCGCACCTTCTGTTTTATGGCTGACCAGCCGATTCTGTTCTTCTTCAAGCCCGGGCAATTCGTCACCCTGGAGCTGGAAATCGAAGGCCAGCCGATCATGCGCTCCTACACGATCTCCAGTTCACCGTCGGTGCCTTACAGCTTTTCGGTAACCATCAAGCGTGTACCGGGCGGGCGTGTGTCCAACTGGCTGCATGACACGCTGCACGAGGGCCAGGAGCTGGCGGTGCACGGACCTGTCGGGCTGTTCAACGCGATCGACTTCCCCAGCCCGAAAGTACTGTACCTGAGCGGCGGGGTGGGGATCACCCCAGTCATGTCCATGGCGCGCTGGTTCTACGACACCAACGCTAATGTGGACATGACGTTTGTTCATAGCGCGCGTTCACCCAAGGACATCATCTACCACCGCGAGCTGGAGCACATGGCGTCGCGGATCGACAACTTCAGCTTGCACCTGATTTGCGAAAAGCATGGCCTGGGTGAACCCTGGGCCGGCTACCGCGGTTATCTGAATCACAAGATGCTGGAACTGATGGTGCCGGACTTCCTGGAGCGCGAAGTATTCTGTTGCGGCCCGACGCCTTACATGAGCGCAGTGAAACGCCTGCTGGAAACCGCCGGTTTCGATATGGCGCGTTATCACGAAGAATCCTTTGGTGCGACGCCGCCGGAAGCGCGGGCTGACGCCGTGGAGCAGGCCGAGCAAGCGGCGGATGCGCCGGAAATCGACCTCGCGGATCTGCACCAGGTGGAGTTCATCGCATCGGGCAAAAGCATTCGGGTGGCCCCCGGCGAGACTGTCCACGCGGCAGCTGCCAAGCTTGGCCTGTTGATCCCCAAAGCCTGCGGCATGGGTATCTGCGGCACGTGCAAGGTGATGAAGCTGGGCGGGGAGGTGGAGATGGAACACAACGGCGGGATCACCGAGGAAGACGAAGCCGAAGGTTACATCCTGTCGTGCTGCAGCGTGCCCAAGGGCGATGTGCGCATCGAGTTCTAATACCCTGCACATTCCCACGCAGGAGCGTGGGAATGGCCGGTCGGCTGCGCGCCGAGGGGCATGAGTCTTCGGCGCGGGCTTCAAGGGTTAACAGTTACTGCGCGTAGATATGCACGACGAAGTGCTGGCCGGATGCTGTCAGTTCATAGACCTTGTCGTAGATCCTCAGCGTCCTTGAAGGCTCGCGGATCGTATCGCCGATCTTTGCGTACTTCCTGAACTCATCCCAGTCAATCACCGTGGTGCTGATAGTGCCATCGCTTTGCAGGGTGTTGCCGTTGCTTTGATATTCCATGATTAAGCTCTCCATTGGATTTACGTTTCCAGCCGATTATTCGGCGGGTAGCGAACCCGGAAAGTGGCGGTTATGACTGCGTTTTCCTTCCGGGTACCAAGAGGCTAGTCAACGAATATCCAGCGCGTAGCTGTCAGAAATATCAAAAAACAGACTTGGCAATCGGCCAGTATTCGCTGGCCGAATTCCCACGTTAAGCCCTCATGACTTCCCTGATATCGGCGGCTAATTCTCGTACACGCTCTTCTTCTGTGTCCCACGCACACATGAATCGCGCCCCACCTTTACCGATAAAGGTGTAGAAGCGCCAACCCTTGGCTGTAAGCCCCGCAATGGCTGGCTCCGAGAGTTGCAGGAATACGCCGTTGGCTTGCACAGGGAACATCAATTCCACGCCGGGGATGTCCGCAACCAGGCTGCTGAGCAATTGCGCGCAGTGGTTGGCGTGGCGTGCGTGCTTGAGCCAGGCATCGTTTTCCAGCAAGCCTACCCACGGGGCGGACAGGAAGCGCATCTTTGATGCCAACTGGCCAGCCTGTTTGCAGCGGTAGTCGAAGTCTTCGGCCAGCTTGTGATTGAAGAACAGGATGGCTTCACCCACCGCCATGCCGTTCTTGGTGCCGCCAAAGCACAGCACGTCCACCCCGGCTTTCCAGGTCAGGTCGGCCGGTGAGCAACCCAGGAACGCACAGGCGTTGGAGAAGCGGGCACCGTCCATGTGCAGGTTCAGGCCCAGCTCTTTGCAGGTGGCGCTGATGGCGCGGATTTCTTCCGGGGTGTACACGCTGCCGACTTCGGTGGCCTGGGTCAGGGTGACCACCCGCGGTTTGGGGTAGTGGATGTCCTGGCGCTTGAGGGCGATCTCGCGGATCGATTCCGGGGTCAGCTTGCCGTTCTCGGTGCGTGCAGTGAGCAGCTTGGAGCCATTGGAGAAAAACTCCGGTGCGCCGCATTCGTCGGTTTCAACGTGGGCGGTTTCCGAGCAAATCACGCTATGGTAGCTCTGGCACAGCGAGGACAGTGCCAGGGAGTTGGCGGCGGTGCCGTTGAAGGCGAAGAACACTTCGCAGTCGGTTTCGAACAAATTGCGGAAACCGTCGGCGGCGCGATGGGTCCACTCGTCATCACCGTAGGCGCGTTGATGGCCGTGGTTGGCTTGTTCCATGGCGGCCCAGGCTTCCGGGCAGATGCCGGAATAGTTGTCGCTGGCGAATTGTTGGCTCTTGTCGGTCATGGCCCATTCCTGTGGTCGATGTTGGTGCGCACTTTAACCAAGATTGTCAGGGGCGCGCACGCTCTGTAAATGCAAAGTCGTTGGGGAATTATGCACGGTACTCACACCTTGCCTGTCGGACGTGTCCGAGATGGCGCTTTGGACTTACTCAAGTGGCTGGCGCTGCTGAGCATGGTGCTCGATCACCTGCGCTATGTGGGGTTGAGCCTGGATGGGCTGTATGTGCCTGGGCGTCTGGCGTTCCCGTGGTTTTGCCTGGCGATTGCGGCCAATTTGCACAGGGCCCGGAACGCTCCGGTGACCGGCCATCGGCGCTACCTGGGGTGGTTGCTGCTGTTCAGCGTGATCAGCGAAGTGCCTTATCGGATGTTCATCGAAAATGCCGATACCTTGAACGTGTTGCCGACTCTGGCGCTGGGCCTGCTGGTTGCCCGAGGTTGGCAGCAGAAGGCGTTGGTTGATCGAGGATTGGCGCTGATCGCCGTCACAATAGCAGCTGTGTTTTCAACCCAGTTGATGTTCGGTTTCTTTGGTGTATTGCTGCCACTGGCGATTCTGTTGGTGTTTCGCCGGCCCTGGTATTTCAGCGTGCTGCCGGGTTTGGTCTGCGTCGCCGCGAATCAATGGCAGATTCTGCTGAATAGCGGCACGCCTGTGGCGCAGTTGGGGTTGGCTGCATGTCTGATTGCGCCGCTGGCAGGATTGGTCTTATTGCGACATGGCAAAAACGCCAAGCCACCCGCCATGCGGCGCTGGGCCTATGCCCTGTATCCCATGCATTTTCTTCTGTTGCTACTCGTTCGCAAGCTCATCGCCTGACCCCTGTGGGAGCTGGCTTTGCACATTCTTCAGTCCATGTCGTAAACGCACCTTTGCGTGGCGTGCGCAGGCATTTGACCTGTACGCGCCAGCCCTACCATCGCATCAAAGGGCCCTGCGAGGGCTTCAACAATACGAAAGGCTGGGAGAGACGCGATGTTCAGCAAACAAGACCAGATCCAGGGATATGACGACGCACTGCTGGCAGCCATGAATGCCGAGGAGCAGCGTCAGGAAGATCATATCGAGCTGATCGCGTCGGAGAACTACACCAGCAAACGCGTGATGCAAGCCCAAGGCAGCGGCCTGACCAACAAGTACGCCGAAGGCTACCCGGGCAAGCGCTACTACGGTGGCTGCGAGCATGTGGACAAGGTCGAGGCCCTGGCCATCGAGCGCGCCAAGCAGCTGTTCGGCGCCGATTACGCCAACGTGCAGCCGCACTCCGGTTCGTCCGCCAACAGCGCGGTGTACCTGGCGCTGATCAATGCCGGCGACACCATTCTGGGCATGAGCCTGGCCCACGGCGGTCACCTGACTCACGGTGCCAAAGTGTCGTCCTCGGGCAAGCTGTACAACGCAGTGCAATACGGCATCAACACCGACACCGGCCTGATCGACTACGACGAAGTCGAGCGCCTGGCGGTCGAGCACCAGCCGAAGATGGTGGTGGCCGGTTTCTCTGCCTACTCCAAAACCCTGGATTTCCCACGCTTCCGTCAGATTGCCGACAAAGTGGGCGCGCTGCTGTTCGTCGACATGGCCCACGTCGCCGGCCTGGTGGCCGCCGGCCTGTACCCCAACCCGCTGCCCTACGCCGACGTGGTCACTACCACTACCCACAAGACCCTGCGCGGTCCTCGGGGCGGCCTGATTCTGGCCAAGGCCAACGAAGCGATTGAAAAGAAACTCAATGCTGCGGTGTTCCCCGGTGCCCAGGGCGGCCCGCTGATGCATGTGATCGCCGGCAAGGCGGTGTGCTTCAAGGAAGCGCTGGAGCCTGGCTTCAAAGCGTACCAGCAACAAGTGATCGACAACGCCCAGGCGATGGCCGAGGTGTTCATCAAGCGTGGCTACGATGTGGTCTCCGGCGGCACCGATAACCACTTGTTCCTGGTCAGCCTGATCCGTCAGGGCCTCACCGGCAAAGACGCGGACGCCGCCCTCGGTCGTGCCCACATCACCGTCAACAAGAACGCCGTGCCGAATGACCCGCAGTCGCCGTTCGTGACCTCGGGCCTGCGCATCGGCACTCCGGCGGTGACCACCCGTGGTTTCAAGGTGCCGCAGTGCATCGAGTTGGCTGGCTGGATCTGCGACATCCTCGACAACCTCGGCGACGCCGATGTCGAGGCCAACGTGGCCAAACACGTGTCTGCCCTGTGCGCTGATTTTCCGGTTTATCGCTGAGCGCGGTTTTGGAGTAATGACTATGCAACGCTACTCAGGCTTCGGCCTCTTCAAGCACTCCCTCAGCCATCACGAAAACTGGCAGAAAATGTGGCGCACGCCCACGCCGAAAAAAGTCTACGACGTGGTCATCGTCGGTGGCGGCGGGCATGGTCTGGCGACCGCCTACTACTTGGCCAAGGAGCACGGCATCACCAACGTGGCTGTGGTCGAGAAAGGCTGGCTGGGCGGCGGTAACACTGCGCGCAATACCACCATCGTGCGTTCCAACTACCTGTGGGACGAGTCCGCGCATTTGTACGAACATGCGATGAAACTCTGGGAAGGTTTGTCTCAGGACCTCAACTACAACGTGATGTTCTCCCAGCGCGGCGTGTACAACCTGTGCCACACCCTGCAAGACATCCGCGACTCCGAACGCCGTGTGAGCGCCAACCGCCTCAACGGCGTGGACGGCGAACTGCTCAATGCCCAGCAAGTAGCTGACGAGATTCCATACCTGGACTGCTCGAAAAACACCCGCTACCCCGTGCTGGGCGCCACCGTGCAACGTCGCGGCGGCGTGGCCCGTCACGATGCCGTAGCCTGGGGCTTTGCCCGTGCTGCCGATGCCTTGGGCGTGGACTTGATTCAGCAAACCGAAGTGATCGGGTTCCGCAAGGAAAACGGCGTGTGCATCGGTGTGGAAACCAACAAGGGCTTTATCGGCGCCAAGCGCGTCGGCGTCGTCACTGCCGGTAACTCCGGGCACATGGCCTCGCTGGCCGGGTTCCGCCTGCCGATCGAATCCCACCCGTTGCAAGCCCTGGTGTCGGAGCCGATCAAGCCGATTATCGACAGCGTGATCATGTCTAACGCCGTGCACGGCTACATCAGCCAGTCCGACAAGGGCGACCTGGTGATCGGTGCCGGTATCGACGGCTACAACGGCTACGGCCAGCGTGGTTCGTACCCGGTCATTGAGCACACCATTCAGGCCATCGTCGAGATGTTCCCGGTGCTGTCGCGGGTGCGCATGAACCGCCAGTGGGGCGGCATCGTCGACACCACGCCGGATGCCTGCCCGATCATCTCCAAGACCCCGGTACCGAACATGTTCTTCAACTGCGGTTGGGGCACCGGTGGCTTCAAGGCCACGCCGGGCTCAGGCAACGTGTTTGCTGCGAGCCTGGCCAAGGGTGAAATGCACCCGCTGGCCGCACCTTTCTCCATCGACCGTTTCCACAACGGTGCGTTGATCGATGAACATGGCGCTGCGGCCGTCGCCCACTAACAGGAGAAATTCCCTATGTTGCATATCTTCTGTCCTCACTGCGGCGAACTGCGCTCCGAAGAGGAATTCCACGCGTCCGGCCAAGCGCACATCCCGCGCCCGCTGGACCCGAATGCCTGCACCGACGAGCAGTGGGGCGATTACATGTTCTTCCGCGACAACCCTCGCGGCCTGCACCACGAACTGTGGATCCATGCCGCCGGTTGCCGCCAGTACTTCAATGCCACCCGCGACACCGTCACCTACGAAATTCTTGAAACCTACAAGATTGGCGAAAAACCCCAGTTCACCGCCAAGGCTTCTGGAGAGAAGGTATGAGCCAGATCAATCGCCTGTCCAACGGTGGCCGCATCGACCGCAATAAAGTCCTGACTTTCAGTTTCAACGGCCAGACTTACAAAGGCTTTGAAGGCGATACCCTGGCCGCCGCGTTGCTGGCCAATGGCGTCGACATCATTGGCCGCAGTTTCAAGTACTCGCGCCCTCGCGGCATCTTTGCCGCCGGCGCCGAAGAGCCGAACGCAGTGCTGCAGATCGGTGCTACCGAAGCCACGCAAATTCCTAACGTGCGCGCCACTCAACAGGCGCTGTACCAGGGCCTGGTTGCCACCAGCACCAACGGCTGGCCGAACGTTAACAACGACGTGATGGGCATTCTCGGCAAGGTCGGCGGCAAGCTGATGCCGCCGGGCTTCTACTACAAAACGTTCATGTACCCGCAGTCGTTCTGGATGACCTACGAGAAGTACATCCGCAAGGCCGCAGGCTTAGGCCGCTCGCCGACCGAGAACGACCCGGACACCTACGACAACTTCAACCGTCATTGCGACGTGCTGGTCGTGGGCGCAGGCCCTGCCGGCCTCGCGGCTGCATTGGCCGCTGCGCGCAGCGGTGCGCGGGTGATCATCGCCGACGAGCAGGAAGAGTTCGGTGGCTCGCTGCTCGATTCCCGTGAAAGCCTCGACGGCAAGCCGGCCACTGAGTGGGTTGCCAGCGTCATTGCCGAATTGAAAGCCCTGCCGGACGTGGTACTGCTGCCCCGCGCCACCGTCAACGGCTACCACGACCATAACTTCCTGACCATTCACGAGCGCCTCACCGATCACCTCGGTGACCGTGCGCCGATTGGCGTGGTGCGTCAGCGTATCCACCGTGTGCGTGCCAAGCGCGTGGTGCTGGCCACCGGTGCGTGCGAGCGTCCGCTGGTGTACGGCAACAACGATGTGCCGGGCAATATGCTGGCCGGAGCGGTCTCTACCTATGTGCGCCGCTACGGTGTGGCGCCGGGCAAAAAACTGCTGCTGTCGACCAACAACGACCATGCCTATCGCGTCGCACTGGACTGGTTTGATGCGGGCCTTTCGGTGGTGGCGGTGGCTGATGCCCGTCACAACCCACGTGGCGCGCTGGTGGAAGAAGCCCGCGCCAAAGGCATTCGCATCCTCACCGGCAGCGCCGTGATCGAAGCGCGTGGCAGCAAGCATGTGACCGCTGCCCGCGTGGCCGCGATCGATGTGAAAGCGCACAAAGTCACCAGCCCCGGCGAGTGGCTGGACTGCGACCTGGTCGCCAGTTCAGGCGGTTACAGCCCGGTGGTCCACTTGGCCTCGCACCTGGGCGGCAAGCCGACCTGGCGTGAAGATATCCTCGGGTTTGTACCGGGCGAAGCACCGCAGAAACGCGTGTGCGTGGGCGGTATCAACGGTGTCTACGGCCTTGGCGATTCCCTCGCCGATGGTTTTGAAGGTGGCGTGCGTGCGGCCAGTGAAGCCGGTTTTGCGCCGGTGGAAGGTGTGCTGCCTAAAGCCTTGAGCCGTCTGGAAGAGCCGACGCTGGCGCTGTTCCAGGTGCCCCACGAAAAAGCCACTGCACGGGCGCCGAAGCAATTTGTCGACCTGCAAAATGACGTCACCGCAGCCGCCATCGAACTGGCCACCCGCGAAGGTTTCGAATCGGTCGAGCACGTCAAACGCTACACCGCGCTGGGCTTCGGTACTGACCAGGGCAAGCTGGGTAACGTCAACGGCCTGGCCATCGCCGCCCGTTCGCTGAACGTGACCATCCCGCAGATGGGCACCACCATGTTCCGTCCCAACTACACGCCAGTGACGTTCGGCGCGGTGGCGGGCCGTCACTGTGGGCACATTTTCGAACCGGTGCGCTACACCGCGCTGCAAGCCTGGCACGTGAAGAACGGCGCCGAGTTTGAGGATGTCGGCCAGTGGAAACGCCCATGGTATTTCCCGCGTAACGGTGAAGATCTGCACGCCGCGGTGAAGCGCGAATGCCTGGCGGTGCGTGACAGCGTCGGCCTGCTGGATGCCTCCACCCTCGGCAAGATCGATATCCAGGGCCCGGATGCGCGTGAGTTCCTCAACCGCATCTACAGCAACGCCTGGACCAAGCTCGATGTGGGCAAGGCGCGCTACGGTCTGATGTGCAAGGAAGACGGCATGGTCTTCGACGACGGCGTCACTGCCTGTCTGGCCGACAACCACTTCCTGATGACCACCACCACGGGCGGCGCCGCCCGCGTTCTCCAGTGGCTGGAAATCTACCAACAGACCGAATGGCCTGACCTCAAGGTGTACTTCACCTCGGTCACGGACCATTGGGCGACCATGACCCTGTCCGGCCCCAACAGCCGCAAGCTGCTGGCGGAAGTCACCGACATCGACCTGGACAAGGATGGCTTCCCGTTCATGACCTGGAAGGAAGGTTTGGTCGGCGGTGTACCGGCGCGGGTGTTCCGTATCTCGTTTACCGGTGAGCTGTCGTACGAAGTCAACGTGCAGGCCGACTACGCCATGGGCGTGCTGGAGAAGATCGTCGAGGCCGGCAAAAAGTACAACCTGACCCCGTACGGCACCGAGACCATGCACGTCCTGCGCGCCGAGAAGGGCTTCATCATCGTCGGGCAAGACACCGACGGCTCGATGACCCCGGACGACCTGAACATGGGCTGGTGTGTAGGCCGTACCAAACCGTTCTCGTGGATCGGCTGGCGCGGCATGAATCGCGAAGACTGTGTGCGTGAAGAGCGTAAGCAACTGGTGGGCTTGAAGCCGATTGATCCAAACGTATGGCTGCCGGAAGGCGCGCAGTTGGTGTTCGATCCAAAGCAGACGATTCCGATGAAGATGGTCGGTCACGTCACTTCAAGCTATGCGCACAACTCCCTGGGTTATTCGTTTGCCATGGGTGTGGTCAAGGGTGGCTTGAAGCGCATCGGCGAGCGGGTGTTCTCACCGCAGGCCGATGGCAGCGTGATCGAGGCGGAGATTGTATCTTCGGTGTTCTTTGACCCGAAAGGTGATCGCCAGAACATTTGATAGACCGCGTCGCGGCCATCGCAGGCAAGCCAGCTCCCACAGGGGAATGCATTCCAAGTGTGGGAGGGGGCTTGCTCCCGATGAGGCCAGAACAGTCACCACAGAATTCAGGAAAGGTGCTTTATGACAGCAGCCAATGTTTACCAACAACGCCCCACCACCAGCGCCAAGGCCGAATCGTCGCTGCACCATGCCGACCTCGCCAGCCTGGTCGGCAAGGGCCGCAAGAACGCCGGCGTGACCGTGCGTGAAAAGAAACTCCTCGGCCACCTGACTATCCGTGGCGATGGCCATGATGCCGCCTTCGCCGCTGGCGTACTCCAGGCCGTCGGCATTGAACTGCCCGGCCCGCTAAGCGTGACCGTCAACGGCGAGACCAGCCTGCAATGGCTCGGCCCGGACGAGTGGCTGCTGATCGTGCCGAGCGGCGATGAATTTGCCGCTGAACAAAACCTGCGTGCCGCCTTGGGGGATTTGCACATCCAGATCGTCAACGTCAGCGGCGGCCAGCAGATTCTCGAACTCAGCGGCCCTAACGTGCGCGATGTGCTGATGAAGTCCACCAGCTACGACGTACACCCCAATAATTTCCCGGTGGGCAAGGCGGTGGGCACGGTGTTCGCCAAGTCGCAATTGGTGATCCGCCATACCGCTGAAGACACCTGGGAACTGCTGATCCGTCGCAGCTTCTCGGATTACTGGTGGTTGTGGCTGCAGGATGCCTCGGCCGAATTCGGTCTGAGCGTTCAAGCCTGAGGAATCGCCCATGAGCCGCGCACCCGATACATGGATTTTGACTGCCGACTGCCCCAGCGTGCTCGGCACGGTGGACGCGGTCACCCGCTACCTGTTCGAGCAGGGCTGCTATGTCACTGAGCACCACTCGTTTGATGATCGTCTCTCGGGCCGGTTTTTCATTCGTGTGGAGTTTCGTCAGCCTGACGGTTTTGACGAGCAGGCGTTCCGCGATGGCCTGGCGACCCGTGGTGAAGCCTTCGGCATGATCTTCGAGCTGACGGCGCCGAACTATCGGCCGAAAGTGGTGATCATGGTCTCCAAGGCCGATCACTGCCTCAACGACCTGCTGTACCGCCAGCGCATCGGCCAACTGTCGATGGACGTGGTCGCGGTGGTGTCCAACCACCCCGATCTCAAGCCGTTGGCCGACTGGCACCAGATTCCCTACTACCATTTCCCGCTCGACCCCAACGACAAACCATCCCAGGAGCGGCAGGTGTGGCAAGTGGTGGAAGACACCGGCGCCGAACTGGTGATCCTTGCGCGCTACATGCAGGTGCTGTCGCCGGAGCTGTGCCGCAAGCTGGATGGCAAGGCCATCAACATTCATCACTCGTTGCTGCCGGGGTTCAAGGGCGCCAAGCCGTATCACCAGGCGTACAACAAGGGCGTGAAACTGGTGGGGGCCACGGCGCATTACATCAACAATGATCTGGATGAGGGGCCGATCATCGCCCAGGGTGTGGAGGTGGTTGATCACAGCCACTATCCCGAGGATTTGATCGCCAAGGGGCGCGATATCGAAGGGCTCACATTGGCGCGTGCGGTGGGGTATCACATTGAGCGGCGGGTGTTCTTGAATGCCAATCGCACCGTCGTTCTTTAGATCGCTATCGCAGGCAAGCCAGCTCCCACATTCCAGGATGTGTGAACCCGATCCACTGTGGGAGCTGGCTTGCCTGCGATGAGGCCCTTACAAGCAACACAAGAAACAGCATCTGTACCCGAGCACTAACGCGCTGCCCACCCAAGCGGCAACGCAGTTCCATAAAAACAACAGCGAGGTGAAAGCATGTCTGGTAATCGTGGTGTCGTGTATCTCGGCAACGGCAAGGTCGAAGTACAGAAAATCGACTATCCCAAAATGCAGGACCCGCGCGGCAGGAAGATTGAGCACGGCGTCATCCTGCGCGTGGTCTCCACCAACATCTGCGGCTCCGACCAACACATGGTGCGTGGCCGCACTACTGCCCAGACCGGCCTGGTGCTGGGGCATGAAATCACCGGCGAAGTGATCGAGAAGGGCAGCGACGTCGAGAACCTGAAAATCGGCGACCTGGTTTCCGTGCCGTTCAACGTCGCGTGCGGCCGCTGCCGCTCGTGCAAGGAGCAACACACCGGCGTATGCCTGACCGTCAACCCGGCGCGTGCCGGTGGTGCCTACGGCTACGTCGACATGGGCGACTGGACCGGCGGCCAGGCCGAGTACGTGCTGGTGCCGTACGCCGACTTCAACCTGCTCAAACTGCCGGACCGCGACAAGGCCATGGAGAAAATCCGTGACCTGACCTGCCTCTCCGACATCTTGCCCACCGGCTACCACGGCGCCGTCACTGCCGGCGTTGGCCCGGGCAGCACCGTTTACATTGCTGGTGCCGGCCCGGTCGGTCTGGCCGCTGCTGCCTCGGCACGGCTGTTGGGTGCAGCCGTTGTAATCATTGGCGACGTCAATTCCATCCGCCTGGCCCACGCCAAGGCCCAGGGTTTTGAAATCGTCGACCTGTCCACCGATACGCCGCTGCACGAACAGATTGCTGCGTTGCTGGGCGAACCGGAAGTGGATTGCGCCGTCGACTGCGTAGGCTTTGAAGCACGCGGCCATGGCCACGACGGTGTCAAGGCCGAAGCCCCGGCCACCGTGCTCAACTCACTGATGGGCGTGGTGCGTGTGGCAGGCAAGATCGGTATCCCTGGCCTTTACGTCACCGAAGATCCGGGTGCTGTCGATGCCGCCGCGAAAATGGGCAGCCTGAGCATTCGCTTCGGTCTGGGTTGGGCCAAATCCCACAGCTTCCACACCGGGCAGACGCCGGTGATGAAGTACAACCGCCAACTGATGCAGGCGATCATGTGGGATCGGATCAATATCGCCGAAATCGTCGGTGTGCAGGTGATCAGCCTGGACGATGCGCCACGCGGGTATGGCGAGTTCGACGCGGGTGTACCGAAGAAGTTTGTGATTGATCCGCATAAGTTGTTCAGTGCGGCGTAAAAGCGTTGGGCAAATGACAAAGGGCGACCCTTGGGTCGCCCTTTTTTGCGTCTGCGCTTAAGCCTGCAAACGCCGGCTGATGAAGATCAAATGTGGGAGGGGGCTTGCTCTCGATAGCGGTGGGTCAGTCGGTACTGCTGTAACTGGCCTGCCGCTATCGGGAGCAAGCCCCCTCCGACAAGGGTTTTATGGTGTTTAGGAATCAGCGAGTGGCCAGTGCGCCCTGGTATACAGTCGGGCCTGTCGGTTGTTTGCTGATGGAGCCACCCTTGGTCTCCGAACTCACCATCAACTCCACCGGCTTGCTGATGGTTTCCTGCTGGCGCGGGTTCAGGCCGATGATGCCCTCGCCGTCTTCCGGCAACAGGCCCAGCGACACCGGTGTGCCATCTTTAGGGATTGCCCACAGCTCCAGGCTTTGGTCTGGCGCCGGCGCCGTGGAGGCAATCGGCTGCACTTCAAGATAATCCTTGTGGGCCATGATTTGCGCGGCCGGCTGCTGGGTAGTGTTCACCAGCGTTGCCGCGGATTTGACGCTGTCCTGGGTGTAGAGGGCGCCGCCGATACCGGCAACCACCACCACACAGGCGCCGATGAACAGGCGTGGGCGGCTCCAGAATGGAGGCTTTTGCTCAATCACTTGGGGTTGGATCGCAGTCATAAGTCTCTTCTCGACAAATTTTGTAGTCTGTCCATGGACCCGATTATCCCGATTGGGTTCCGGGCAGGGCTTGGAACAACCGACGGGATACCTAGTCCAACGCTTGCTTTTGCATCCATCTCCTGAGGTTGTATTGATGAAGATTTCACGCGGTTTTGCCCTTTCCTGCCTGCTGTCCATGGCCGCCGGCCCGGTGTTCGCCGCAGGTTTCAGCCTTGGCGATGCAGCCAACGCGATTTCCGGTATGCAGGGTGGCAACAACAAAGCCGCTGCCGCCGCACCCTCGTCCGAGACGGCCGGCCTGCTGAGCGCCCTGACCTCGCAACTGAACATCACCCCCGAGCAAGCGGTGGGCGGCACGGGCGCCATGCTGGGCCTGGCCAAGAACAAACTGAGCGGCAACGACTATTCGCAACTGGGCAACAGCGTGCCGGGCCTCGATCAATTGTCGGGTAACAACGCATTGGGCAGCCTCGGCGCTTTAAGCGGGATGCTCGGCCAGAGCGGCGGCAGCAAGACCAGCGGCCTTGATGGTTTGCTGGGTAACGTGAAGAACACCAACGACCTGAATACCGCGTTCAGTGCCTTGGGCATGGACAGTGGCATGGTAAGCCAGTTTGCCCCGGTGATCCTCAAATACCTGGGCGGGCAAGGCGCCAGCGACTCGGTGCTGGGCAAGCTTGCCCAGGCTTGGGGGGCCAGCAGTTAAGCGGCCTTCTCCGAGAATCGCGTTTCCTATAGTTATTTCTGAATCATCTTTCATGATGCGTTGGATGTGGACGAAATAAATTGTAGTGAACCAGTAGGAACGGCAGGAAAGTTGGGTGCCACGTAGTAGTAACTTTCGCAGCATCACGTGGTGCTGTTCGAAGGTCAATCGACGAACTAACTACATGGTGCCTGATGAGTTCTATTAACCAGCTGCAAACCACACTCCAGAATATATACAACCAGGTTGGCGCCAATGTGCCGGCCAGCAAGGCTGGGCTGATCGACCACAATGTGTTGCATAACCTGGGGTTGAGCGCGAATTTGCTGCAGAACTTGCGCAACGATCTGAGTGCCGTCGCTAACGGATCGAATCCTGAGCGGGCACTCAATAACTTGATGTCTGGGCTGCAACAAATCTCGGGTTCTACCAATGCTCGGGCCAAAGAGTGGCCGGCAGACAAACTGTTGCCTGAAGGCGGCGTGCACCTTGTGAAGGGTGCGGACGGTCAACCAGAAGCAGTCACTGCTGCTAAAGAGTGGCCGGCAGGCAAACCGCAGCCTGAAGGCGGCGTGCACCTTGTAAAGGGTACGGACGGTCAACCAGAAGCAGTCACTGCTGCTAAAGAGTGGCCGGTAGACAAACCGTTGCCTGAAGGCGGT
>NZ_JPRX01000001.1:3808829-3939105 GCF_000737955.1 Pseudomonas sp. BRG-100
TGGCGTGCACCTTGTGAAGGGTGCGGACGGCCAACCAAAAGAGGTTGATGCATCCGGAGTGCCGCGCAGCGATTTGGCAAATGTGCCCTCGTCTGTGCAGGCTTCCGCTGACGCAGTGATTTCCAATCTCGTTGAGGTGTTGGGCGTCCAGGCCGCTGGAGGCGATATCTCGCAAGCATCAGCAAAGATGCGCACTGCTTTGGATTCCCTTTTTGACAGGACCAACCCTACGCAGGTACGAGATGCTCTGCGCAACAGCATAAATGAGCTGGCTTGAGCGGTAGCGTCGAAACAGTAGGGAGCTGCAGGAAGCAAGACACCACTATGGATTACCTTTCAAGGTCTCGTGTATGACCTTGGAAGGTTCCATCATCGTTGGCTTTCGCATTGCATGCCGTCGTTTTCCAGCAGTTCATGGATTCGACGGTCCTTTTCCGCCCAGAGCTGGTTGACCCAGTTCTGGACGGTCTGGCGAAACGCCGGATCATTCTCGTAATCCCCTTGCCACAACGCCGGGTCCAGCTCGCGGGTGCGGATATCCACGATCACCTTCGGCACCGCGCCACTGATCAAGTCCCAGAACCCCGGGATCTTGTGTTGCGGGTAGACCACGGTCACGTCGAGTACCGCGTCCAGCTGTTCACCCATTGCTGCCAGCACAAACGCGACGCCGCCTGCCTTGGGCTTGAGTAGCCGGGTAAAGGGTGAATCCTGTTGCGCGCGCTTGGCCTCGCTGAACCGCGTGCCTTCCAGGTAATTGACCACCGTCACCGGCTGGCGCTTGAATAGCTCGCAGGCCTCTTTGGTGATTTTCAGATCCTGCCCTGCCAGTTCAGGATGCTTGGCCAGAAATGCTTTGGTGTAGCGCTTCATGAACGGGTAATCCAGCGCCCACCAGGCCAGGCCGAGGAAGGGCACCCAGATCAGCTCTTTTTTCAGGAAGAATTTGAAGAACGGCGTGCGCCGGTTCAGCGCCTGGATCAGCGCTGGAATATCGACCCAGGATTGGTGGTTGCTGATGACCAGGTAGGAGGTGTCACTGCGCAGGTTCTCACCGCCGCGGATATCCCATTGGGTTGGAATGCACAGCGAGAAAATCAACTTGTCGATCTCGGCCCAGGTCTCGGCGATCCACATCACCGCCCAGGACGCATAGTCACGCGAGCGGCCCGGCGCCACCAGCTTGAGCAGGGCAAACACCATCAAGGGGCCGATCAGGATCAGCGTGTTGAGTAACAGCAGCAGTGTGACCAAACAGCCGGTGAGCAGGCGGCGCATAAATAACTCTTGGAATCTTGTGGGTGGGCCATGATAAGCAAGGTGAGTCTAGAGGCCAAATCGCAAATCAGCGGACGAATGTTTCACAATGTGCCGTGTAGGGTGGCAGTCACTAACCAAGTGCCGCGTTTGCGGTCTAGAATCCGCCTACTTCTTTCCGAGGAACTCACTTCGTGAAACTGTTATTTGCCTCCCTCGCTCTGCTGGCCCTGCCTGTCATGGCTGCCGAACCGACCCTTTATGGTCGCTACGAATACATCCAGTTGCCGGAGATCGGCGAAACCTTCAAGGCCAAGATGGATACCGGCGCGCTGACCGCCTCGCTGTCGGCCCGGGACATCGAGACCTTCACCCGCGACGGCGATGATTGGGTGCGCTTCCGCCTCGGCGGCAAGGACGCCGGCAACAAGGTCTACGAGCACAAGGTGTCGCGCATCAGCAAGATCAAGAGCCGTGCCGACGAAGACGATGACAAGGACGAAGCCAGCGTGGCCAAGCGTCCGGTGATCGATCTGGAGATGTGCCTGGGCGACGTCAAGCGCACCGTCGAGGTCAACCTCACCGACCGCAGCAGCTTCAACTACCCGCTGTTGATCGGCGCCAAGGCCCTGCGTGAATTTGGCGCGGCGGTGAACCCGGCACGTCGCTACACTGCCGACAAACCGGACTGCTGATTGAACCCATGCCGCACATCCTGATTGTCGAAGACGAATCGGCGATAGCCGACACGCTGATCTTTGCCCTGCAAGGCGAGGGTTTCACCACTACCTGGCTGACCCTCGGCCAGGCGGCGCTGGAGCATCAGCGCCAGAGCCCGGCCGACCTGATCATTCTCGACATCGGCCTGCCGGACATCACTGGCTTTGAAACCTGCAAGCACCTGCGCCGGTTCAGCGAAGTGCCAGTGATGTTCCTCAGTGCCCGGGATGCCGAGATCGACCGGGTGGTGGGGCTGGAAATCGGTGCCGACGACTATGTAGTCAAACCCTTCAGCCCTCGGGAAGTAGCGGCGCGGGTCCGGGCGATTCTCAAGCGTGTTGGCCCGGGTGCGGCCCCGATGCTGTTCCAGGTGGACCTGGAGCGCATGCAGATCCACTATCGCGGGCAACCCCTGAGCCTCACGCGCCATGAGTTCCGCCTGCTGCAAAGCCTGTTGGAACAACCCGAGCGCGTGTTCAGCCGCGAGCAACTGCTGGACGCCGTCGGTGTGCCCGCCGATGCCGGCTACGAGCGCAATATCGACAGCCACATCAAAAGCCTGCGCAGCAAATTGCGTAGCGTGGCGGCGCAAGCCGAGCCGATCCAGACCCATCGCGGCCTGGGCTACAGCTACAGCCCGAGCCACAGCTGATGCGCCTGGGGCTGCGGATTTTCCTGGTGTATGCGCTGTTTATCGGCCTGACCGGCTACTTCGTACTCAACACCGTGATGAAAGAAATCCGCCCCGGCGTGCGCCAGTCCACCGAAGAAACATTGGTGGATACCGCCAACCTGCTGGCTGAAATCCTGCGCGAAGATGTGAAGAACGGCACCCTGGGCCAGAGTCATTGGCCAGCGCTGCTCAAGGCTTACGGCAATCGCCAGCCGGGTGCGGTGATCTGGGGCCTGCCGAAAAACCAGGTCAACCATCGTATTTATGTGACCGACGCCAAGGGCAGGGTATTGCTTGACTCCAGCGGTGAGGCGGTGGGCCAGGACTATTCGAAGTGGAACGATGTGTACCTGACCCTGCGCGGCGAATACGGTGCGCGCTCCACCCGCAGCGACGTGGACGATCCCGCGTCATCCGTGATGCACGTTGGGGCGCCGATTCGCGATAACGGCCAGATCATCGGCGTGGTCACCGTGGCCAAGCCCAACAGCTCGTTGCAACCCTACGTGGATCGCACTGAGCGCCGCCTGCTGTGGTACGGCGCGGGGCTGGTCATTCTGGGCCTGCTGCTGGGCGCGCTATTGTCGTGGTGGCTGACCGTCGCCCTCCGACGCCTTACTGCCTATGCCGAAGCCGTGAGCGAGGGCCGCCGCGCCGAGTTGCCGCATTATCGCGGCGGCGAGCTCAAGCAGTTGTCCACCGCCGTGGAACACATGCGCACGCAGTTGGAAGGCAAGGCTTATGTAGAACACTACGTGCATACGCTGACCCATGAATTGAAAAGCCCGTTGGCGGCGATTCGCGGTGCGGCGGAGCTGTTGCAGGGCGATATGAGCCGTGAGCAGCAGCAGCGGTTTGTCGGCAATATCGACAGCGAAAGCGCGCGCCTGCAACAGTTGATCGAACGCCTGTTGAACCTGGCCCAGGTTGAGCAACGTCAGGGGCTGGAAGAGCAATCGAACATCCCGCTGGCGGTGTTGGTCGATGAGGTGCTCAAGGCCCAATGTGCGCGAATCGAAGGTGCCGGCTTGCAGGTGGAGCAGGTCATCGCCGCCGATGTGAAGGTGTTTGGCGAACCCTTCCTGCTGCGTCAGGCCCTGGGCAACCTCCTCGACAATGCGCTGGATTTCACCCCACCCGGCGGCACTCTGAGGTTCAGTGCCCAGGTGCGGCATAACGATGTTCAGGTCAGTCTGTTCAACCAGGCCGCGGCGATTCCCGATTACGCGCTGCCGCGCCTGAGCGAGCGGTTCTACTCGCTGCCACGTCCGGCCAGCGGGCGTAAAAGCACGGGCCTGGGGCTCAACTTTGTCGAGGAGGTGATGAAGCTGCATGGCGGCTCGCTGCAGATCGGCAATGTGCCAGGCGGCGTGCAAGCGGTGCTGCATCTCCACACAGTCTCCACATTGCCCACATAAATCCCCCATACCGGCTGGGCAGACTCTCCCCCATTCAAACAGGGAGAGACCCATGAACCGCAGCCTGCTTTTCAAACTTGGCGCGATTGCGCTGCTGATTCTGCTGTTGCTGATTCCGTTGCTGATGATCAACGGCATCATCACCGACCGCCAGCAACTGCGCGACGGCGTATTGATGGACATCGCCCGCAGCTCCAGTTACGCCCAGCGCCTCACCGGGCCGGTGATGGTGGTGCCGTTTCGCAAGACGGTGCGTGAATGGAAGCTCAATGAAAAGCTCAATAAACGCTACGAAGAAACCCGTGAAGAGCGTGGCCGGTTGTATTTCCTGCCGGAGCATTTCGAGCTCGACGGCAAGGTGCAAACCGAACTGCGTGCGCGGGGTATTTACCAGGCGCGGCTGTTCCATGCCGACAACCGTATCAGCGGGCGTTTTGAATTGCCTGCGCAGTTGGGAATCACCGAAGACTTTGCTGATTACCGCTTTGAGCCTGCGTTTCTGGCGGTGGGCATCAGCGATATTCGCGGCATTGAAAACGCTTTGAAGCTGGAGCTGGGTGATCAGCGCCTGGAGTTCTCGCCGGGCTCGCAGGTGGACTGGCTGGGCGAGGGCGTGCATGTGATGTTGCCGACGCAAGACGGCAAGAAACCTGCCGTGCTGGATTTCGCCTTCGACCTGCGTCTGCAAGGCACCGAACAACTGCAAGTGGTGCCGGTGGGCAAGACCAGCCAGGTGTCCCTGGCGTCCAACTGGCCGCACCCGAGTTTCATCGGCAACTTCCTGCCGGCTCAACGGGAAGTCAACGACCAGGGCTTCAGTGCCAGTTGGCAGACCTCATTCTTCTCCACCAACCTTGAACAAGCGCTGCAAAGCTGCCTGGACCGCCAGGGCTGCGAAGACTTCAACAACCGCAGCTTTGGCGTGAACTTCATCGACCCGGTGGACCAGTACCTCAAGAGCGACCGTGCGATCAAATACGCGCTGTTGTTTATCGCCCTGACCTTCGCTGGCTTCTTCCTGTTCGAAGTGCTCAAGAGCCTGGCGGTGCACCCGATTCAGTATGCACTGGTGGGTGTGGCGCTGGCGTTCTTCTACCTGTTGCTGTTGTCGCTGTCCGAGCATGTGGGCTTTGCCTTGGCGTACCTGATATCGGCCAGTGCCTGTGTGCTGTTGATCGGTTTCTACGTGTGCCACGTGCTGCGCAGCGTCGTCCATGGGCTGGGGTTCTCGGCAGGGTTGGCGGCGTTGTATGGCTTGTTGTTCGGGTTGCTCAGTGCCGAGGATTACGCGCTGTTGATGGGCTCGCTGTTGCTGTTTGGCCTGCTGGGCACGGTCATGGTGCTGACGCGCAAGCTGGATTGGTATGGGGTGGGTAAGCGCAAGGTGGAGCAAGTGCAATGATTGGGTTGCGGGAGGATCAGCAAGCGGGGGCGCAGTTGGCCTTAAGGATCGCCACCTTCCTCAATACCACCACCGTCCCCTGTGGGAGCGGGCTTGCCCGCGATAGAGGTGGTTCAGAAGCAGATGTACTGAATGACACGCCGCAATCGCGGGCAAGCCCGCTCCCACAGGGGGTAGGTATGCATGTCAGGCGGGCGGTTGGGTCTGCTGCATCGAAGGCCGCTGGCTGACCTCGGCGTACCAGGCGGCGAGCTTGGGGTTGTCCGAGCGCCACTGCATATCCGGATGGCGAAAGTCGAGGTAGCCCAGGGCGCAGGCGACGCTGATCGAAGCGATATCGAAATGGCTGGCCAGTTCGGCGATGGCGTCCTGCTCCAGCTCGGCGAGAGCGCGACGAATCTTGTTGCGCTGTTCGTCGAGCCATTGATCCCAGTGTTTTTCCAGCGGGCGCATGGCGGTCTCGTAACGCACCAGCACGGCGGCATCCATGATGCCGTCGGCCATCGACGCCAACGTCAGGCGCCGCCAGCGCGCCGAGCCATCGCGAGGGATCAGCGGGTTGCCGACATGCTGGTGGTCGAAGTAATCGAGGATCACCCGGCTGTCGTGCAGGACTGAACCGTCGGCCAGGCGCAGGGCCGGGATCTTGCCCACGGGGTTGCCTTGCAGCACTTGGGCATCCGGGTTGACCGGTGTCGGCAGGCAAGCGTGCAGGGCCACGCGGTCCTGCTGGCCGGTCTCGCTCAGCAGCACGCGGACTTTGCGTACGAACGGCGAAGCGGGGTTGTGGAACAAGGTCATGCTGGGGGCGGACATGGGCATTCCTCGAAATGGACTGGGGCTAGCGTAGATGCTTGCGCAGTGGCTGGCGAGGGGGATTTTTGTGATCCTGAGGGCCTCATCGGGGGCAAGCCCCCTCCCACAGTGGACGGCGTTCACAAATCAAATGTGGGAGGGGGCTTGCCCCCGATAGCGCCCTCAGCCGCGCCGCTTGCCCAACGCCCAAGCGCCAATGGCAGCAGGTACGCCCAACCCCACCCAACTCAAGGAATCCCACACCCCATTCCCCAGCAACGCCGCAAACAACCCGGCGGCACTGAGCAGGCCAATCCCCATTGGTATGCCAAACACTTTCCAGAAATTCGACTGCCGAGGCTTCATACCTTGGCCGCCTTGCGCCGCACGATCCACAAGTAAATGCCGCTGACCAGCACGACGATGGTCAGCACATCCAGCACTGCCCACAAGATCTTCATCGGCATCCCGCCGTAATCACCGAAGTGCAGCGGTTGGGACATGCCCATGGCGTCCATGTACCAAGGGCGCTCGGCGATGGCCGTGACGGCCAGGGTGCTGGCGTCGATCAGCACCGGCGTGAGCAGATGGGAGGTGAGGTGCGTGCTGCCTTTCATGAACACCGCATAGTGATGCTCGCTGGAGAAGCGTGTGCCGGGGAAGGCGATAAAGTCCGGCTCCATGCCCGGCGCGGCCTGGGCGGCAATGCTCAGCAGCTCGGTGGCCGGTGCGCGGTGGGTCAGCGGCGGGGCGTTCTGGTAGGGTTCTATCATGGCGCTGAGGCTGTCCTGGCGCCAGGCGGCGATGATCAGGTCGGCGCAGGCGCTGATCACGCCGGTCACGCCCACCACCAGCGCCCACGTCAGGGTGACCACGCCGATCAGGTTGTGCAGGTCGAGCCAGCGCAGGCGGGTGGACTTGTCCTGACGCACGGTGGCGAACTTCAAGCGGCGCATGAACGGCAGGTACAACACCGTGCCCGAAACAATCGCCAGCACGAACAGAAGGCCCATGAACGCCAGCAGTAACTTGCCCGGCAGGCCGGCGAACATGTCCACATGCAGACGCAGCAGGAACAGGGTCAGCCCGCCATTGGCCGCCGGGGTTTCCACTGCTTCGCCAGTGCGGGCGTCGAGCATGAAGGTGTGCGACGAGTTCGGCTCGGTGCCGGCCGTAGCGGCCATGATCGCGATCACACCGTTCTTGTCGTCTTCGTCCCACGCCAGGTACTGCATGGCCTCGCCGGGTCGATGGGCCTGGGCTTTGGCCACAAGCTGCTCAAGGTTGAGCTGCGGCGTATCGGCCGGCATCTGTGCCAGCTCGGGCTCGTTACCCAGCAGGTGGTCGATCTCGTGGTGGAACACCAACGGCAAGCCGGTGAGGGCGAGCAGTAGCAGGAATACGGTGCAGATCAGGCTGGTCCAGGTGTGGATGAAGGACCAGCGGCGGATGGTTTTGCTTTTCATTTTCGAGCCTTCAGATGCACCCAAGCCGCCCTGTGGGGCGGCCTGGTTCTTAACTCAAGCTGATCACCACTGGTAGGTGGCGCTGGCGACGACGCTGCGTTGGTCGCCGAAGTAGCAGTACGAGCCATCACAGGTGGAAATGTAGTCCTTGTTGAACAGGTTGGTCGCGTTCACTTTCACCGACGCGCCTTTAAGGCTGTTGTCGAGGCGACCGAGGTCGTAGTGCACGGCGCCGTCGAACACGGTGTAGGCATTGGCCTTGCCGGCCCAGGTATTGGCTTGGTCGCCATAGGTATTGCCGGTGTAGCGTGCGCCGAAGCCGATACCGAAACCGTCGAGGGCGCCGGTGTGCCAGGTGTAGTCGGTCCACAAGGAGGCTTGTTGGTTGGGCATCAATTGCAGGCGATTGCCTTTGAAATCGCCTTTTTGCACTTCGGATTTAGCCAGGGTATACGCCGCGATTACCTTGAGGTTTTCGGTGACGTCAGAGATGGCTTCCAGCTCCAGACCTTTGACTTTCACCTCGCCGGTCTGGTCGGTGACAGATACACCACCGGACTGGAAGCTGCTGACCAGAACGTTCTTCTGGGTCAGGTCATACACCGCTGCACTGAGCAGCGTGTTCGAGCCCGGCGGTTGGTACTTGATCCCCAATTCCCACTGCTTGCCCTCGGTGGGTTTATAGGACTCTGTAGGTGAAGCGCTGGCGTTGCTCGCCGGTTGGAACGATTCGGCGTAGGAAATGTACGGTACGAAGCCCGAGTCGAACACATAGCTCAGTGCCGCGTTACCGCTGAAATTCTTGCTGCGGTCAGTATTGGTCGCGTCGTTTTTGTTGAAGTAAGTTGTACCTTGGTGCACCCAGTCTTCACGGCCGCCCAGGGTCAGGCGCCAGTTGTCCAGCGCCATTTGGTCCTGCACGTAGAGACCGGTCTGGATGGTTTTCTGGTTGTAGTCGTAGAAAGCGCCGGAGCGTGCGGGGCGTTCAACCGGCGTGGTGTTGACCGGGTTGAAGATGTTGACTCTTCCGGCCTGCCCGTAAATCGACAAGTACGAGGTATCGGTACGCTGGTGGTCCAGTCCGAGCAGAAGGGTGTGGGTGACGTCACCGGTGGCGAAGTCGGCCTGAAAGTTGTTATCGACCGCCAATTGTCCGATGTTCTCGTCCACGTTGGTGGACGAGCGATCCATATTGCCCTCAGCGTCGACCGGCGCCCAGCCATAGGCCCCCACGGTCAATTGCTGGAACGACAGTTCCGATTTGGTGTAACGCAGGTTCTGTTTGAACTGCCATGTATCGTTGAAACGGTGCTCGAATGCGTAGCCGAGTGCGTAATAGGTACGGTCGTAGAACTCGTAGTCCGGATCGCCCAGGTTCTTATGATGCGAAACGTCACCCAGCGGCGACTTGATCTTGGTGCCGACTATCGGCAGGAACTGGCTGGTAGCCCCGGTGTCGTCACGGGTGAACTGTGACAGCAAGGTCAGCTTGGTGTCGGTGTCGATATTCCAGGTCAGGCTCGGTGCGATGTTGTAGCGTTTGTTGTCGATGTGATCGACCTGGGTACCGGCATCGCGCACCACGCCGCCAACGCTGTAGAGAAACTGGCCTTCATTATCGATCTTGCCAGTGCTTTCGAAATTGATCTGGCGGTAGTTGTCACTGCCGTATTGCACCTGGATGGCGTGACTCGATTCAGCGCTGGGGCGGCGGCTGACCATGTCCAACAGGCCACCCGGTGGGGTCTGGCCGTAGACAGACGAGGCCGGACCGCGCAGCAAAGCGAGGCGATCCAGGTTCCAGGTTTCGGCTTTCGGGTTGGCATACACCCCGCGTGGCAGTGGCAGGCCATCGAGGAATTGCGTCGGCTCGAAGCCGCGTACGCGCATCCAGTCGTAGCGGGTGTCGCTGCCGTAGCTGGCGGACACGATACCGGGCATGTATTTGACGGCATCGTCGAGGTTCTGCACGTTGCGGTCTTGCATCTGCTCGCGGGTGGCTACCGAAATCGAGCGTGGCGCCTCGACCAGCGCGGTATCGGTTTTGGTGCCGGCGGCGGTGCGCTTTGCCACATACCCCTCCACCGGCCCCCAAGCGCTTTCATAGCTACCCTGGCCGGTGATGTTGGTAGTCGGCAAGGCGACGACGCCCTCCGGAACCGGCACCAGGGTGTAAGTGCCCGTACTGCTTTGTTCCAACTGCAAGCCAGTACCGCGCAAGGCCTCACGCAACGCGCTCTGTGCATCGAACTGGCCCTTGACCGGGGCCGAGGTCTTGCCGGCGGCGAGTGTCGGGTTGAGGGTCAGCGCCAGGCCAGCCTGGCTGGCGATCTGGTTCAGGGTGCTGGCCAATGGGGCTGCCGGCAGGTTATAGGCGCGCACGCTCAAGGCTTGTTCAGCAGCGATCAGCGAAGTGCTCGCCAGCGGGGCGCTGAGGGCGATGGCCAGGGCTAACAGACTGGGACGCAACAAGGTGTCTAGCGTGCGGGACATAAGGGCGGCTCCTGAATGGAAATATTTCTCAATTGCTTAGGTGCCGAGCGAGAATCGGAAAGTGATAGGGCTGGGTGAAACTATTTTTTTGGCGGTGTGTTTCAGGGCCTCATCGGGAGCAAGCCCCCTCCCACATTTTGATGTGTGAGTACCTTCCAATGTGGGAGGGGGCTTGCTCCCGATGGCGATTGCCCGGTCACCACAGAACTAAGGCTTGGCAGCTACAGTCACCCACCAAGGCGTGTGCTGCTTGATCTGCACCGGCAAGGTCGGCAACAGCGCATTCAACGCCAGCGTGGTGTCGTGCAGGGGGAAGCTGCCGGTGATGCGCAGGTCGGCCACGTTGTCATCCACGCCCAAGTGCCCGGTGCGGTAGCGGCCCAGTTCTTCGATCACATCGCCCAGGCGGGCGTTGTCGACCACCAACATGCCGCGGGTCCAGGCGTCGGTGGCGGGTGTCACGGCCAGCAGCGGGCCAAGGCCATCGCTGCGCATCAACACTTGCTGGCCTGCTTTGAAAACGTGCTCCTGATGCAGCGCTTCAGGCTGGGCGGCCACGGCGGACTGCAACACGCTCAAGCGCGTAGCGTCGTCTTCGCGCTTGACGATAAACCGGGTACCCAGCGCTCGCAGGCTGCCGTCGCGGGTTTGCACATAGAACGGGCGTGAATCGTCGTGGCCGGTTTCGACGAGGATTTCGCCCTCCTGCAACACAATCAATCGGCGCTGTTCGTCGAAGCGCACATCTATGGCGCTATGGGTATTGAGGTTGATGGAAGTGCCATCGTCCAGTTTCAGTGTGCGTTGCTCGCCGGTGGCGGTGCGCTGGTCGGCCAGCCAGTAGTGGATCGGCACGTAACGCTCGCCGGCAAACAAGCCCAGGCCACACACCAGTACGATACTCGCCAGGCCACGGCCCAACTTGCGTACGCGCTGGCGAATGCCGTGGCGCGATTGCAGCAACGCCGCCCGGGCCGGGCCGGCGGCCACGCTGAAGCGCTGATCGAGCATGCCCAGTTGGCGCCAGGCGCGGGCATGTTCCTCATCGCTGGCCAGCCATTTGGTGAACTCTTGCTGTTCCACCGCGCTGCCGTCGCCCGAGTCCAGAGACAGTTGCCAGGCAATCGCGGCATCCAGCACCCGTGCCGAAACCGGTTTGGAGCCAATGGCTGTCACGACGGCTCGCCATACAGCGCGATGTAGCACTGACGTATACCTTGGGCCAGGTACTGGCGCACACGGGGCACCGACACACCGAGGCGCTGGGCGATTTCTGCGTGGCCCAGGCCGTCGAGGCGGTTATAGAGGAACGCGGCGCGGGCCTTGCTCGACAGCTTGCCGAGCAGGCGGTCGATGGCCTTGAGGTCTTCAAGGATCAGTTGCTGTGCTTCCGGCGAAGGGTGTTCGCTTTCGGGGATCAGCATCAATTCGGTGAGATACGCCTGTTCCAGAGCGGCTCGACGGAAGTAGTCGAACAGCAGGCCCTTGGCGATGGCCACCAGGAACGCCCGGGGCTCACGGGGCTCGCGCAAGCCGTCGCGGCCCAGCAGGCGCATGAAGGTGTCCTGGCTCAGGTCTTCGGCGCGGCTCGGGCAGGCTACATTGCGGCGTAGCCAGGCCAACAGCCAGCCACGATGGTCGCGATACAACGCGCCAACAAGCTCACTGTGTGGGGTCTGAACCGACGACAAGGCATCACCGAATAAATAGTAGGTTTAAACTAACGAGAATTATTCGCGATTGTGTCAGAGGCGTGGGATGGGCGCAATTAGCGTCTGTCGGGAGGTGACACTAAAACGATGGCGCTTGTTGGCGCCGTTTCCACTGGGCCAAACGCTCTTGCAGCGCGTGGGGCGTGTCGATCTGCTGCTGCCGTGCACGGCTGAACAGGATCAGCATCAGCTCCGCCGTGACCAGTGCATCGGCGCTGGCGTGATGACGCTCGCCGACCTGCAGCTGGAAATGCTTGACCCAGTCGTCCAACCCGGCCTCGCGCAGCGTGGCGTCGGGGCACAAGAGCGGTGCCAGGTCGGCCACGTCGAGAAACGGGTGGACCAGGCGATAACCCAGGCTGTCCTTGAGCGCCCGGCCCAGCATGTGTTGATCGAACGGTGCATGGAAGGCCAGCAACGGGCTGTCGCCCACGAATGCCATGAAATCCAGCAGTGCCTCGGCCGGGTCGCTGCCGGCGGCAATCGCACTGGGGCCGAGACCATGAATCAATACGCTGGGGCTGAGTTTGGTGTCGGTGCGTTGCAGGGTGCGTTCGAATAGTTGCGAAAAATCCACCGCACCGTCCTCGATCACCACGGCGCCGATGGACAGCACCTGGTCACGGTTTAGGTTCAGGCCGCTGGTTTCCAGATCCACCACGACCCAGCGTTGGTTGCGCAACGAACCATCGCCCAATGCGCAAGGCTTGGGCAGTTGTTCCAGGCGCTGTTGTTGCGCGGCATTCAGCCCCGGTTTTTGCTTATGAAACCAGCCGAACCAACTCACAGTTGATACCGCAAGGTCAGGCTGCTTTGCAGGCGCTGGGCCTGGCGCAGGGATTCACGCAGGATGCGTCGGTCGAGGTGGTTGAGGCTGTCGGGGTCGACGCGGTTGGAGTAGGGCTGGTTCTCGCGGGTCTGCAATTGGTGCTGCTGCATACGGGTTTGCTGAATGAAGTGGTAGGCCTCTTCGTAGGCCGCGCCATCCAGGGGCTCGATCACTTGCTTGTCGACCAACTGACGCAGGCGCTCCAGGGTGTTGTTGGCGTGGATACCATTGGCCAGGGCGAGCAGGCGTGCGCCATCGACAAAGGGGGTCAAGCCTTGCACCTTGAGATCCAGGGTGGCCTTTTCGCCGCCCTTGCGGGTCAGCACGAACTCGCGAAAGCGTCCCACCGGCGGGCGCTGGCGTAATGCGTTTTCGGCCAACATGCGCTGGAACAAACGGTTGTCCGCGACCTGATCGAGAATGCCCTGACGCAGTTGCTCGCAACCACGCTCGTCGCCCCACACTGCACGCAAATCAAAATAGATGCTCGAGCTAAGCAGGTTCTCCGGCGTCGCCTCGCGAATAAACGCGCCGAAGCGCCGCGCCCACTCCACCCGGGACAAGCACAGCTCGGGGTTGCCGGCCATGATATTGCCTTTGCACAGGCTGAAGCCGCACAGCGCCAGGCTTTGATTGATGTGCTGTGCCAGGGGAAGCAGCCGCTCACGGATCTGGGCAGCTTCGACGGCGTCCTTGGCCTCGAACAGAATGCCGTTGTCCTGGTCGGTGTACAGCGTTTGCTCGCGGCGGCCTTCGCTGCCGAAACACAGCCAACTGAATGGCACGCCGGGGTCGCCTTTTTCCGCCAGGGTCAGCTCGATCACCCGGCAGACGGTGTGGTCGTTGAGCAGTGTAATGATGTGGGTGATCTGGGTGGAAGACGCGCCATGAGCAAGCATACGTTCCACCAATTGGCCGATTTCACCGCGGATTGCCACCAGGTTGTCGACCCGGGGCGCGTTGCGGATAGTGCGGGCCAGGTGCACCAGGTCCACGCGTTGCAAAGAGAACAAGTCACGCTCGGACACCACGCCGCACAGGCGCTGGTCTTTGACCAGGCACACATGGGCGATATGTCGTTCGGTCATGGCGATAGCGGCGTCGAACGCACTGTGGTCCGGGCTCAGGAAGAACGGCGCCTGGGTCATATGGCCGTCAATGCCCTGGCTGAAATCGCTGGTGCCGTCGGCCACCACCTGGCGCAGGTCACGCAGGGTAAAGATGCCCAGGGGCGCCTTGTGTTCGTCCACGATCACAATGCTGCCGACCTGTTGCTCGTGCATCAACGTGACCGCTTCACGCAACGGCGTGTGCGGGCTGCACGTCACCGGGTGGCGCATGGCCAATTCGCCCAGGCGGGTATTCAGGGAGTATTGGGTACCGAGGGTTTCCACGGCTTTTTGCTGCACTTGCTGGTTGACTTGGTCGAGCAGGCTACTGACACCACGCAAGGCAAAATCACGAAACGGGCTGGAAAGGGCAAACAGCTTGATAAACGCCGGCTTGTTCAGTTGCAGGCAGAAGGTGTCTTGCGCGGCTTTATGTTCGGTGCGGGTCGCACGTTCACCCAGCAATGCGGCGAGGGGGAAGCACTCGCCGGTAGTGATTTCGAAGGTGGGATCTGGCGAGTCTGGCCGCTCGCCAATCACCCGGCCCTGTTTGACGATATAGAAATGCTCGACCGGCCCGCCCGACGGTTTGAGGATGCTCTCGCCCTGGCCATAGAAGCGCAGTTGGCACTGTTCCACCAGAAAGGCCAGGTGCGCCGGTTCCATCTGGTTGAACGGCGGGAAGCGTTGCAGCAATTGCAAGGTGCCGTGGATGTTCTGCAACACAGCAGTTTTACCCGCCTGTTCGAATGCATCAGCTTTACTCATAACAGTGACCGTAGTTTTTTTGTCGTTATCGTGCTGCATGGTCGACTCCTGCACCGCGGGTGCCCATTGGACGTAAGTCTAGGTCGGTGAAAACGCTGCAAAACTAGGGAAAAACCTTACATGACTATCGTCCAAACCCCGTAGAACGCCCACTAGGCAAACTTTCCGACGAAGTGCACATTGTTCGACCTTGCACAGATGTCTGACGAGTGCTGGGAGATTGATTTAGAACTGCTGAGAAACGTATGTCCGACCACGATATTTTGAGTGATGCCGAGCGCGAGGCGCTGAGCGCCGTGATGCTCGAGCCTGATTTACCGCCCCAACGCGTATTGATCGTGGACGACGACAAGGATGCGCGTGAACTGTTGGCGGAAATCCTGGGGCTGGACGGTATTCGTTGCTTGACCGCCGACAGTGGTGAGGCGGCATGGGATTTGTTGAAATCGAGCGGCTCTATCGGTTTGCTGATCACCGACCTGCGCATGCAGCCCAGCAACGGCCTGGAGTTGATCCGTCAGGTGCGTGAGTCGACCCGGGCGGCGCTGCCGATCATCATCATGTCGGGTGACGCCGAAGCGCCGGATGTGATCGATGCGATGCACTTGAGTGTGGTGGATTTCTTGCTCAAGCCGATAGATAGCGTGAAGTTGGCGAAGTTGGTGAAGCGGGAGTTGGGGATGGCTTCCTGATTTTTGTGATGCTGTGATGGCCTCATCGGGAGCAAGCCCTCTCCCACATTTTGAACTGCGAACACTTTTAGAATGTGGGAGGGGGCTTGCTCCCGATTGCGCCGGTTCAGTCATCCTCAACCCAACTAAAAAGCCCTGATCTCTCGATCAGGGCTTTTTCATTTACAGGCCGTTTTTAGCCTTGAACTCCCGACGCCTGCGGTGCAACACCGGCTCGGTATACCCATTGGGCTGCTTGGTCCCTTCAATCACCAACTCCACCGCTGCCTGGAACGCGATATTGCTGTCGAAATCCGGCGCCAACGGACGATACAACGCGTCCCCGGCATTCTGACGGTCCACCACCGGCGCCATGCGCTTGAGGCTTTCCATCACTTGGTCTTGGTTGACGACGCCGTGGCGCAGCCAGTTGGCAATGTGCTGGCTGGAGATACGCAGGGTGGCGCGGTCTTCCATCAGGCCCACATCGTTGATGTCCGGTACTTTCGAACAGCCAACGCCCTGGTCAATCCAACGGACCACATAGCCAAGGATGCCCTGGGCGTTGTTGTCCAGTTCATTGCGGATCTCTTCGTCCGACCAATCGGTGTTGCTGGCCAGAGGAATGGTGAGGATATCGTCCACCGAGGCGCGTTCGCGCTTGGCCAGTTCGGCCTGGCGGGCAAATACGTCGACCTTGTGATAGTGCAACGCGTGTAGCGCCGCAGCGGTCGGCGACGGTACCCAGGCGGTGTTGGCACCGGCCAATGGATGGGCGATTTTCTGCTCAAGCATCGCCGCCATCAGGTCGGGCATGGCCCACATGCCTTTACCGATTTGTGCACGGCCTTGCAGGCCGGTGCTCAAGCCGATATCGACGTTCCAGTTTTCGTAGGCGCCGATCCATTTTTCCGCCTTCATGGCGGCCTTGCGCACCATCGCGCCGGCTTCCATGGAGGTGTGGATTTCGTCGCCGGTACGGTCGAGGAAGCCGGTGTTGATAAACACCACGCGCTCGCTGGCGGCCTTGATGCAGGCCTTGAGGTTGACCGTGGTACGGCGCTCCTCGTCCATGATCCCGACTTTGAGCGTATTACGCGCCAGGTTCAGCACCTCTTCGATGCGACCGAACAGCTCGTTGGTGAACGCGGCTTCTTCCGGGCCGTGCATCTTCGGTTTGACGATGTACACCGAACCTGTGCGGCTGTTCTTGCGCGTGTTGTTGCCATTGAGGCTGTGGATCGCCGCCAGGCTGGTGATCAGGCCGTCGAGGATGCCTTCGGGCACTTCGTTGCCGTCTTTATCGAGGATCGCATCGATGGTCATCAAGTGGCCAACGTTGCGCACGAACAACAGCGAACGGCCGTGCAGGGTCACGTCGTTACCGTCGATGCCGGTGTAGACGCGATCAGGGTTCATGGTACGAGTAAAGGTCTTGCCGCCCTTGGCCACTTCTTCGGCCAGGTCGCCCTTCATCAGCCCGAGCCAGTTGCGGTAGATCACCACCTTGTCATCGGCATCCACGGCGGCAACGGAGTCTTCGCAGTCCATGATGGTGGTCAGCGCGGCTTCCATCAGCACGTCTTTGACGCCGGCGGCATCGGTCTGGCCGACCGGGGTGCTGGCGTCGATCTGCAACTCGAAGTGCAGGCCGTTGTGTTTGAACAGGAGCGCAATCGGCTCGGCCGCGGGGCCCTGGAAACCGATCAACTGGACATCGTCACGCAGGCCGCTGTTGCTGCCGCCTTTGAGGCTCACGATCAGCTTGCCGTCGACGATCTTGTAGCCGGTGGAATCGACGTGGCTGCCCGCGCTCAGCGGTGCGGCTTCGTCGAGGAAGGCGCGGGCGAAGGCGATGACCTTGTCGCCACGCACCTTGTTGTAGCCCTTGCCCTTTTCGGCGCCGTTGGCTTCGCTTATGGCGTCGGTGCCGTACAACGCGTCATACAGCGAGCCCCAGCGCGCATTCGAGGCGTTGAGGGCGAAGCGCGCATTCATCACCGGCACCACCAGTTGCGGGCCGGCCATGCGCGCGATTTCGTCGTCGACGTTTTGCGTCGAGGCCTCAAAGTCTGCGGCTTCTGGCAGCAGGTATCCGATGTCTTGCAGGAAGGCTTTGTAGGCCACCGGGTCGTGGGCCTGGCCGGCGTGAGTCTGGTGCCAGGTATCGATCCGCGCCTGGAAATCGTCGCGTTTGGCGAGTAGGGCTTTGTTCTTCGGTGCCAGGTCGTGGATGACCTTGTCGGCACCGGCCCAGAACTGGTCGGCAGTAATGCCGGTACCGGGAATGGCTTCGTTGTTCACGAAGTCGAACAGGACTTTGGCGACCTGCAGGCCACCGACTTGAACGTGTTCAGTCATTGCTTGCCTCACTCTGCGGAGCTTATGCGCTTTTTCAGATTTTCATTATGTAGTGCACGGTTGGGCATACTACATGATGACTTGCGGTTGTGAAAATTAGACTAAATACGTCGTTTAGCGACCCACTTTGGTCGTACGGTCACAGCGGAGAATCGGATGTTCTCAAAAAACTATTGGATTGTTCCAGATAAATATAAAAATGGTACACGATTTGTTTTCGAGGGCTCCCGGGTCCACCTTGTAGATTGAATTCCAGAGGGCTTCGCCATGGACCATCTTGTACTCACAATTATCGCTGCCGACAAACCCGGCCTGGTTGAACGCATCGCGCAGAACATTGCCGCCCACGGTGGTAACTGGCTGGAAAGCCGCATGGCCCACATGGCTGGGCAGTTTGCCGGGATCCTGCGGGTCAGCGTGCCGACGGAGCAACGTCAGGCACTGGTGGGCGCGCTGGAAGACTTATCCACACACGGCATACGCGTGCTGGTGGGCGAGGGCAGTACAGGGCAGGCGGCAGTGTCCAAATCGATTGTGATGACGCTGGTGGGCAATGACCGCTCGGGCATCGTGCGCGAGATTACTGCGCTGTTGAGCCAGCAGGGTGTCAACGTGGAGCGCTTGAGTACCGATGTACGCCCGGCGCCCATGAGCGGGGACCCGTTGTTCAACGCCGAGGCTTTGTTGCAGGTGCCGTCTACGTTGTCTCTGGAGCGCTTGCAGGAATCGCTTGAGACCTTGGCCGACGACTTGATGGTGGAACTGCGCAACGAGGAATAACCACCCACAAGGTTATGCATGGAAATCTTGCATGGGCCTGTGGATAACCTGTAGAGACCCGGCGCCAGGCCACGTCGGCCGGACTTCTCCGTCAGCTGAGCAAAAAACGAGCAGTTTCAAGGGCTTGTGCACAAATGGCGGGGATCAGGTTGTGGATAACCTTGGGGTGAAACGCTGCAAGCCACGGGCGCCGTGGCTTGCAAAGGTTTGTGCGTTATTTGATCAGCGTTTGCGCACCGTCAGCCATGCATCCACGCTGTAGATCACCAGCCCGGCCCAGATGAAGGCGAAGGCAATCAGCGTGGCCGGCGCCAGGTGTTCGCCGAACAGCAATACCGCTTCCAACAGCACCAGGGTCGGCGCCACGTATTGCAAAAAGCCCAGTGCGGTATAGGGCAAATGCCGTGCTGCGGCGTTAAAGCAGACCAATGGAATCAGGGTTACCGGACCTGCGGCCACCAACCACCAGGCTTCGGAGGTGCTCCAGAATTCCAGTTGTGCACTGTGGGCCGATGGATTGAACAGCAACCAGGCGACGGCAATCGGCACCAGCATCCAGGTTTCCACCACCAGCCCCGGAAGTGCCTTGACCGGGGCCTGTTTACGGATCAAGCCGTAAAAACCGAACGTCAACGCCAGCGCCAGCGACACCCATGGCAAGCTACCCACCTGCCACACTTGTTGCGCCACACCGACCGCCGCCAACCCCACCGCCACCCATTGCAGGCGGCGCAGGCGTTCACCGAGTATCAACATACCCAACAGTACATTCACCAGCGGGTTGATGTAGTAACCCAGGCTGGCTTCAAGCATGCGCCCACTGTTCACCGACCACACATAGGTCAGCCAGTTGGCCGCGATCAGCGAACCGCTGAGTGCCAGGATCGCCAGGCGCTTGGGGTTGTCACGCAGTTCGCGAAACCAGCCAGGGTGCTTCCACACCATCAACAGCAAGCCGCCGAACAGCGCTGACCACAGCACGCGGTGCACGATGATCTCGGCGGCGGGCACGCTGGCGATGGCTTTGAAATAGAGCGGGAACAGACCCCAGATGACGTAGGCGCTCAGGCCCAGGATGTACCCCTTGCGAGGGTTGGCGGCTTGCATTGCAGAATCCTTGCTTAGGCAGCTAACAAAGCGCGATTGTAAGGATATTTGTCAGACAATGGGGACTTGCTTGGCAATGGGGATTTTTATGTGGGAGGGGGGCTCGCTCCCACATAAAGCAAAGCAGTCAGAAGAGTTTTAGCGGTTCTTCATTGAGCGCCGACAGTTGCTCACGCAACGCCAGCACCTGGTCGCCCCAATACCGCTCGGTGCCAAACCACGGGAAGCTGTGGGGAAACGCCGGATCGTCCCAGCGCCGTGCCAGCCAGGCGCTGTAGTGCATCAGGCGCAAGGCGCGCAACGGTTCGATCAGGGCGAGTTCGCGGGGGTCGAAATCGTGGAACTCCTGATAGCCGTCCATCAGTTCCGACAGCTGGCCCAGGCATTCCTGGCGGTCGCCAGCGAGCATCATCCACAGGTCTTGCACCGCCGGTCCCATGCGGCAGTCGTCGAGGTCGACGATATGGAACATCTCGTCGCGGCACATCATGTTGCCGGGGTGGCAATCGCCGTGCATGCGGATGTTCTTGTGCGGCGTGGCTTTATAAACCTCTTCCACACGCTTGAGCAGGTCGCGGGCCACGGATTCATAGGCCGGCAACAGGCTTTTGGGAATGAAGTTGCCTTCGAGCAAGGTGTTGAGGGAATCGTGACCGAAGTTCTTCACGGCTAGGGCTTCGCGATGTTCGAACGGGCGGGTTGACCCCACGGCGTGCAAACGGCCGAGCAACTGCCCAAGGCGATAAAGCTGGTCGAGGTTGCCTGGCTCCGGCGCGCGGCCGCCACGGCGGGGAAACAGGGTGAAGCGGAAACCTGCGTGTTCGAACAGGCTCTCGCCGTTGTGAATCAGCGGGGCCACCACGGGCACTTCGCACTCGGCCAGTTCGAAGGTAAAGCGGTGCTCTTCGAGGATCGCCTCGTTAGTCCAGCGTTGGGGCCGGTAGAACTTGGCGATCAGCGGTTCGGCGTCTTCGATGCCCACCTGGTACACGCGGTTTTCGTAGCTGTTGAGCGCCAACACGCGCGCATCGCTGAGAAAGCCGATGCTTTCGACGGCGTCGAGGACCAGATCAGGGGTGAGTGTTTCAAACGGGTGAGCCATGCGAACTCCTGCGCGCAGCAGGGCGCCGCGTCCGGCCGGGTATGGTAACGCACCGGGGCTGGGATAGGTGGTGGCTGTGCTATTGCAATCGGGGGCAAGCCCCCTCCCACATTTGAATGTATTCGCAATTCAGAATTGTGGGAGGGGGCTTGCCCACGATGAGGCCCTGTCAGGCGCCTACGATCCCGCCATCATCCCGCCGAATCGCCATCACCGACGAACGCGGCTTGCCGTTCGGCAGATGTTCAGGCCAAGTCGAACCACCGGTTTCTCCCGGATGCTGAATCCCCACAAACAACGTCTTCTGATCCGGCGCAAAGCTGATCCCGGTGACCTCACACGCCACCGGCCCGACCATGAAACGGCGGATTTCCCCGGTGCTCGGGTCGGCACACAGCATCTGGTTGTTGCCCATGCCGGCAAAGTCGCCCGCGTTGCTGTAGTCGCCGTCGGTGAGGATCCACAGGCGCCCGGCCTTGTCGAAGCCCAGGCCGTCGGGGCTGTTGAACATGTTCTGTGGGTTGATATTGGACGAGCCGCCCTTCGGCGTACCACCGTGCACGCCCGGGTTTCCGGCCACTACGAACAGGTCCCAGGTAAAGTCTGTGGCGCCGTGGTTATCGGCGTCGGCTTTCCAGCGCAGGATCTGGCCGTAGACGTTTTTCTCTCGCGGGTTGGGGCCGCCCACCGGCTGGCCGTCTTCGCCGCGCTTGGCGTTGTTGGTCAGGGTGCAGTAGACCTGGCCGTCGGTGGGGCTGACGACGATCCACTCCGGGCGGTCCATGCGCGTGGCCTTCACTACGCTGGCGGCCAGGCGCGCATGGATCAGCACCTCTGCCTGGTTGGCGAAACCGCTGCCGGCGTCGATGCCGTTTTTGCCATGGGTGAGTTCAACCCATTGGCCTTTGCCCTTGGGATGATCGGCGTTACCGTCGCCCGCATCGAAGATGGCCACGTACAAGGTGCCGTGGTCGAGCAGGTCTTTGTTGGCTTTCGGATTGCTGTGGTTGATCTGATCGCGGCTGACGAACTTGTAGATGAACTCGCCGCGTTCGTCGTCGCCCATGTACACCACGGCGCGGCCGTCGCGCGTTTCGGCCAGCGCCGCGTTTTCATGTTTGAAGCGGCCCAGGGCCGTGCGCTTGACCGGAGTGGATTGCGGATCGAACGGGTCGATTTCCACCACCCAGCCATGGCGGTTGAGTTCGTTGGGGTTCTTGGCCATGTCGAAGCGTGGGTCGTGCGGGTGCCAGTTGATGTCTTTGCTGGCGGCCACTACGCCGTAGCGTTTCTGCCCGGCGTCGAACGCTTGCTGCGGGTTGCTGCTGCCGAAGCAGTCGGTGAAGTTCTCTTCGCAGGTCAGGTAGGTGCCCCACGGTGTCTTGCCGTTGGCGCAGTTCTGGAACGTACCCAGGACTTTCTTGCCGGTTTTGTCGGCAGTGGTTTTCAACCAGTCATGGCCGGCAGCGGGGCCGCTCAAGCGGATTGGTGAGTTGCCATGGATGCGCCGGTTGTAGCGTGAGTCCTGGACGAACTGCCAGGTGTCGCCCTTGCGCCGTACTTCGATCACCGACACGCCCTCGCTGGCCAGGGCCTTGCGTACCTCCTCGGCCGATTGTGGCGTGCCGCCGTGGGCGTAGAGGTAGCGGTAGTTGGTGTATTCGTTGTTGATCGCCATCAAGGCGCGGTTGTCGTCGCCCGGGAACGGAAACAGGCTCATGCCGTCGTTGTTGTCGCCAAATTGCTGTTCCTGGGCCTTGGCCGTGCCATTGCCCGACGGGTCGAAAGCCGGGGCGTTCTTGTGCAGCGGCTGGCCCCAACTGATCAGCACCGAAGCACTGTAGCCAGGGGGCAGGGTAATGGTGTCGCTGGTGGCGGCGGCGATGCTGGTAAAACCCAACAGCGGGCTGGCGGAGGCAGCATTCACCGCCAGGGCGCTGCGGCTCAGCAGGTTACCGCCGAGGAACATCGCGGCGCCGCACAGGGCGCCCGCGCCGATAAAGCGACGGCGGGTCAGGCCGACCATTTGTTCAAGGTCAGTGGCTTGGTTTTCTTCTAATAGGCTCATCTCAGGCTCCCGCGATTTTTGCAGATACCTTAAGGAGCGGTTGTGACCAAATTGTTGCAGCCTGAAGACGTTATACCGGGGTCCCGAGCAGCACATTGCTGGGTGCGAATTGCACCTGGATCGGCTGGCCCTCGGCAGCGTTGAGTACTAGGAGTGCAGCGGGCGGTGCCAGCGCGCATAACACCTGGCCGTTGGGCAAGGCGATACGCACCTCGCTGGGGCCATCCTTGGCGTCGAGAATCGTCTCGATCACACCGCTCATGCAATTGTGTCCAGGTGTTTCTGGGTGCCCGATCGCCCGCAACTCCAGCCATCCCGCTTTGATCAGGGCGACCACCTCCACGCCGGCCTGCAGCTCCAGCCGTTGGGTGCTGTCGTGGGTAATCTGGGCGTCGAGGTACAGGTCGCCGGCCAGTTGCAGGCGAATCCTGTCGTTGCGGCCCTGGCTGTCGATGGCGATGACCTGGCCGTGCAATTGGTTGCGTGCACTGGTGCGCAGCATCAAGCGGCTGAGCAGGTTGAAGTCACTGGCCGCTTCGTCCGAACCGAGCAGCTCGGCCTGCAGCACTTGCAGGCGCTGATAAAGGCGCAGCACTCGTTCACCTTCTTGCGTCAGCTTGGCGCCGCCACCGCCTTTGCCACCGACGCTGCGTTCCACCAGCGGTTTTTGCGCCAGGTTGTTCAGTTCATCGATGGCGTCCCAGGCGGCCTTGTAACTCAACCCCGCACTTTTGGCGGCACGGGTGATGGAGCCCTGCTCGGCGATATGCCCCAGCAAGGCAATGCGTTGGGGGCGACGGATGATGTGCTGGCTGAGTGGGCTGGGCAGAGACATGGGCATACGCTTGGATGAGATAAGCCGACGTTGCCGCCCTGAAGCAGGGGAGTCAAGTCAGGGGCCGGGTTTGGGGGTGCGGGCCAGGCAATAGACATCGACCTGGCGTGCGCCGGCGCCCATCAATAACCGCGCCAGGCTGTGGGCGGTAGCGCCGGTGGTGAGTACATCGTCCACCAGCGCCAGGTGTTGCCCTGCGACTTGAGCGCCGGGCGCCAGGGCAAAGGCGTTGAGCAGGTTACGCTTACGCGTCTTGGCGTCGAGGTCTTGCTGCGCCACGGTTTCAAGCGGGCGCAGCAGCGCGTGCTCATTGAGGGGAATGTCGAGCGCGCTACTGAGCCAGCGAGCCACCATCTGCGCCTGGTTAAAGCCGCGTTGGCGCAGGCGTTTGCGGGCCATGGGGACCGGCAGTAGATAGTCGGGGCGGTTGAGTTCGGCGTTATCGAAGCGGTGCTGCAGGTGCTGCCCCAGCAGGCGCGCCAGCATGTGGCCCAGCGGCCAGCGAGCCTGATGCTTGAAGCGGCTGACCAGGGTGTCGATGGGAAAACTGTAGGTCCAGGGTGCGATCACCTGGTTAAAGGCCGGAGGGTGTTTTTGGCACTGGCCGCAGATCAACCCGTCCATCGGCAAAGGCAAGGCGCACTGTTCACAATGCTCAAGCAGCCATGGCAGTTCTGTTTCGCAGGTATTGCATACATTTTCGGCGGAGTCTGTGCATTCGTCACAGATCAGACAGATCTGTTTGTTTTTTAACCAGATGTAAACTTGGTGTTTGTACTCAGGTTGACAGTGCATGAATCTTCCTTAAATATGCCGAGCATCCGTGTCGTGCCTGTGGGTATTGCCCTTCCCGCAGCGTTAGCCAAAGCATAATCAAGGAATCGCCCATGAGCGCCAGCACCTCTGCCACCCTGCGTCACGACTGGTCTTTGGCCGAAGTCAAAGCCCTGTTCGTGCAGCCGTTCAATGACCTGTTGTTCCAGGCGCAGACCGTGCACCGCGCGCATTTCGACGCCAACCGCGTGCAGGTATCGACCCTGCTGTCGATCAAGACCGGCGCCTGCCCGGAAGATTGCAAATATTGTCCGCAGTCGGGTCACTACAACACCGGCCTGGAAAAAGAGAAGCTGATGGAGGTGCAGAAGGTCCTCGAAGAGGCCGCCCGCGCCAAGGCCATCGGCTCGACGCGCTTTTGCATGGGCGCGGCGTGGAAACACCCGTCGGCCAAAGACATGCCCTACGTGCTGGAGATGGTCAAAGGCGTAAAGGCCATGGGCCTGGAAACCTGCATGACCCTGGGCCGTCTCGATCAGGACCAGACCGAAGCGCTGGCCCAGGCCGGCCTGGATTACTACAACCATAACCTCGACACATCGCCAGAGTTCTACGGCTCGATCATCACCACCCGTACCTACAGCGAGCGCTTGCAAACCCTGGCCTACGTGCGTGATTCGGGGATGAAGATCTGCTCGGGCGGCATCCTCGGCATGGGCGAGTCCCTGGACGACCGTGCCAACCTGCTGATCCAACTGGCCAACCTGCCAGAGCATCCGGAGTCGGTGCCGATCAACATGCTCGTGAAGGTGGCCGGTACGCCGTTGGAAAACGCCGAGGACATCGACCCCTTCGACTTCATCCGTATGCTGGCGGTGGCGCGCATCCTGATGCCGCAATCCCACGTGCGCCTGTCCGCTGGCCGCGAAGCCATGAACGAGCAGATGCAGGCCCTGGCGTTTTTTGCCGGTGCCAACTCGATCTTCTACGGCGATAAATTGCTGACCACCGCCAACCCTCAGGCTGACAAGGACATGCAGCTGTTCGCACGCCTGGGCATCCTGCCCGAAGCTCGTGAAGAGCACGCCGATGAAGTTCATCAGGCAGCGATCGAGCAGGCGCTGGTGGAGCAAAAGAGCAGCGAGCAGTTCTATAACGCCGCTGTTTGATCGAGGCCAGCATGTCTTTTGATCTCGCCGCGCGCCTCGCGGCCCGCCGTGCCGAACATCTTTACCGTCAACGCCCGTTGCTTCAGAGCCCCCAAGGCCCTGAAGTGGTGGTGGATGGCCAGCCATTGCTGGCGTTCTGCAACAACGATTACCTGGGCCTGGCCAATCACCCGCAGGTGATCGAAGCCTGGCGCGCCGGTGCGGCTCGTTGGGGCGTGGGTGGCGGCGCTTCGCATTTGGTGGTGGGTCACGTCACGCCGCACCATGAGTTGGAAGAAGCCCTGGCTGACTGGACCGGGCGCCCGCGTGCGTTGCTGTTTACCACCGGCTATATGGCCAACCTGGGCGCGGTCACGGCGCTGGTGGGGCAGGGCGATACGGTGCTGGAAGATCGCCTCAACCATGCTTCGTTGCTGGATGCCGGCTTATTGTCCGGGGCGCGGTTCAACCGCTATCTGCATAACGACGCGGGCAGCCTGGCCAAGCGCCTGGAAAAGGCCACCGGCAGTACGCTGGTGGTCACCGATGGTGTGTTCAGCATGGACGGCGACCTGGCCGACCTGCCAGCGCTGGCCCGGGAAGCCAGGGCCAAAGGTGCCTGGCTGATGGTAGATGATGCCCATGGCTTTGGCCCGCTGGGCGCCCATGGCGGCGGCATCGTCGAACATTTTGGCTTGAGTCAGGACGATGTACCGGTGCTGGTTGGCACCTTGGGCAAAGCCTTCGGCACCGCCGGGGCATTTGTGGCAGGCAGTGAAGACTTGATCGAAAGCCTGATCCAGTTTGCCCGGCCGTATATCTACACCACCAGCCAGCCACCGGCACTGGCCTGCGCCACCCTCAAAAGCCTGGAACTGCTGCGCAGCGAACACTGGCGGCGTGAGCACCTCAACGGGTTGATCCGCCAGTTCCGTCGCGGCGCCGAGCAATTGGGCCTGGCGTTGATGGACAGCTTTACGCCGATCCAGCCAATCCTGATTGGCGACAGCGCCCGGGCGTTGCGTCTGTCACAGATGCTGCGCGAGCGTGGGCTGATGGTGACTGCAATCCGCCCGCCGACTGTACCGGCCGGCAGTGCAAGGTTGCGCGTGACATTGACGGCGGCGCACAGCGAAGCGCAGGTGCAGCTATTGTTAAACGGATTAGAGCAATGTTTCCGGTTGTTGAACGCAGCGGAGCCCGACCATGCGTGATCGCCTGATACTGCTGCCCGGTTGGGGTCTCGGTGTGTCGCCGCTGGAACCGTTGGCCGCGGCACTGCAGGGCCTCAACGAGCACCTGCGGGTACAGATCGAACCCTTGCCGGCGCTGGATTCCAGTGATCTGGATGAGTGGCTTGACGAGCTCGATGCGACGCTGGCGGACGACGTCTGGCTCGGGGGCTGGTCCCTGGGCGGGATGCTTGCTTCGGAGCTGGCGGCACGCCGTGGCGAACGTTGCTGCGGTTTGCTGACCCTGGCGAGCAACCCGTGTTTCGTCGCCCATGATGGCTGGCCCCACGGGATGCCCGCCGAGACCTTCGATGCGTTCCTGGCGGGCTGCCACGCCGACTCCCAGGTCACCCTCAAGCGCTTCGGCCTGTTGTGTGCCAAGGGCGCGCAGGAGCCTCGCGGGCTCTCGCGCTTGCTGGTCAGCGGCGCGCCGCATACCGCCCCCAGCGTGTTGATGCCCGGCCTGGAGCTGCTGGCCCAACTGGATACCCGCGCGGCCTTGCAGGCATTTCGCGGGCCGCAGTTGCATCTGTTTGCCGGCCTGGATGGGCTGGTACCTGCCGAAGCTGCCAGTGACCTGCTGGCGTTGCTCCCGGATGTAGAAGTCGGCCTGATTGAACAGGCCGGTCACGCGTTTCTTCTGGAAGACCCCCACGGTGTAGCGGGGGCCATCCAGGCTTTTTTGCATGAGTGTGTTGATGACTGACTTATCCCACCCTTGTTTGCCGGGTGCCTTGCCGGACAAGCGCCAGGTTGCTGCCTCGTTCTCCCGTGCAGCGGCCAGCTACGACAGCGTGGCCGAGTTGCAGCGCGCAGTAGGGCATGAGTTGGTCCGCCGTTTGCCCAGCGAGCTTTCGCCACAACGATGGCTGGATATGGGTTGCGGCACAGGGTATTTCAGTCGCGTGCTGGGTGAGCGTTTGCCCGGAAGCGAGGGCGTGGCGCTGGATATCGCCGAAGGCATGCTCAACCACGCGCGTCCGTTGGGCGGCGCCGCGCATTTCATGGCTGGCGATGCTGAACGCTTGCCGCTGAAGGCTGACAGCTTCGAGCTGCTCTTCTCCAGCCTCGCCGTGCAATGGTGTGCCAACTTCGATGCAGTGCTCAGCGAAGCTCAGCGCGTATTGCAACCTGGCGGTGTGTTGGCGTTCGCGAGCCTGTGCGTGGGTACCCTGGATGAACTGCGCGAAAGCTGGCGAGCGGTAGACGGCTTGGTTCACGTCAATCGCTTTCGCACCTTCGAGGCTTATCAGCAGTTATGTGCGGCCAGCGGCTTGCGGGTGGTGAGTCTCGCGCGACAGCCCCATGTGCTGCATTACCCGGATGTGCGCAGCCTGACCCACGAGCTCAAAGCGTTGGGCGCCCATAACCTCAACCCCGGCCGCCCCGGCGGCTTGACGGGGCGCGCGCGGATTGTTGCACTGGTAGACGCATACGAGCAGTTCCGTCAGGCTCAGGGCCTGCCCGCCACGTATCAGGTGGTGTACGCCGTACTGGAGAAACCGCTATGAGCGTCGCGTACTTCATCACCGGCACCGACACCGATGTGGGCAAGACCACTATCGCGGCCGGCCTGTTGCATGCTGCCAGGCTCGCGGGCAAAAGCACGGCCGCCGGGAAGCCGGTGGCGTCGGGGTGCCGGTTGACTGCCCAGGGTTTGCGCAATGCCGATGCCCTGGCGTTGCTGGCCGAGTGCTCATTGCCGCTCAGTTATGCCGAGGTCAACCCGGTGGCATTCGAGCCGGCTATCGCGCCGCATCTGGCTGCGCGCGAGGCGGGCGTGGGGCTGACGGTGCAATCGTTGCTCAAGCCGATGCAACAGATCCTGGCCCGTGGAGCCGACTTTACCTTGATCGAAGGGGCGGGCGGCTGGCGCGTGCCCTTGGCCGATCAGGCCAACCTGTCTGACCTGGCCATCGCGCTCAAATTGCCGGTGATCCTGGTGGTGGGCGTGCGCCTGGGCTGCATCAGCCACGCGTTGTTGACCGCCGAAGCGATCGCACGGGACGGCTTGCCGCTGGCCGGTTGGGTGGCGAATATCATCGATCCCAAGACCTCCCGTCTGGAAGAAAACCTCGCCACCCTGGCCGAGCGCTTGCCGGCGCCCTGCCTGGGGCGCGTGCCGAAGCTCAAGGATGCCAGTGCCGCCGCCGTGGCGGAGTACCTGGAGTTGGACCTGCTTGACTGATTTTGGCTATCGCAAGGCATTATGCCATTAGTGTTTTTGACGGGCCTTTTGCCGGGATGTCTGCTTCAATCCACCTTCACGATTCTCTCAAGGCAGGCTTAAGCCATGGAAATCTCTGGAAGCAGCGCGTTTTATTCGGGCCTGAGCAGTATTCAGACCGGGCAGAGCCGTGTCGACCAGGCGGCCGGCAAGATTGCCAGCGCCGCAACAGCCCAGCCATCGGCCGCGCAAAGCGATCGTCTGCAAGCTAATGACCGCGCCCAAGCGTCAAACTCGGCGAGCAATATGGTGGAAATGGCCCAGGGCAAGTTTCAAGTCGAGCTGGGGGCAAAAGTCGCCAAGGCTTCGGACGAAATGCTCGGTACGTTGATCGATACCTACGCCTGATCCCCTGCTGAACTCAATTAAAAATGTGGGAGGGGGCTTGCTCCCGATGCGGTGTATCAGCGTGCCCATTCATAGCTGACCTACCGCTATCGGGAGCAAGCCCCCTCCCATATTTGCCTGTGCCTGGCCCTGAGCTAGTTCTCTATTCGTTTTTTGCAGTGGCATCCCGCCGCAGGCCTTGCCGTGCCTGGCGATGACCTGCGTCAAGACAAACGGCATCTGGCCGACGCTTGACAACCCTGGGTCGTAAACGTATGTTTCAAACACCTGTTTGACCGCCATAACAAATCCACGCGGTTGTTCATCCCAGATACATCAGCAGAGGTTTATCGCTATGCCTGACTACAAGGCCCCCTTGCGTGATATTCGCTTCGTTCGTGACGAACTGCTCGGTTATGAAGCGCACTATCAGAGCCTGCCGGCTTGCCAGGACGCTACCCCGGACATGGTCGACGCCATCCTCGAAGAAGGCGCCAAGTTCTGTGAGCAAGTGCTGGCACCGCTGAACCGCGTGGGCGACATCGAAGGGTGTACCTGGAGTGAGTCAGGCGTTAAGACCCCTACCGGTTTCAAAGAAGCCTACAAACAGTTCGTCGAAGGCGGCTGGCCGAGCCTGGCCCATGACGTGGAGCACGGTGGCCAGGGCTTGCCGGAGTCCCTGGGCCTGGCGGTGAGCGAAATGGTCGGCGAAGCCAACTGGTCGTGGGGCATGTACCCTGGCCTGTCCCATGGCGCGATGAACACCATTTCCGAGCACGGCACCCCCGAGCAGCAAGACGCTTACCTGACCAAGCTGGTGTCGGGCGAATGGACCGGCACCATGTGCCTGACCGAGCCACACTGCGGTACCGACCTGGGCATGCTGCGCACCAAGGCCGAGCCTCAGGCTGACGGTTCCTACAAAGTCTCCGGCACCAAGATCTTCATCTCGGCCGGTGAACACGACATGGCCGACAACATTGTCCACATCGTACTGGCCCGCCTGCCGGACGCACCGGCCGGCACCAAAGGCATCTCGCTGTTTATCGTGCCCAAGTTCCTGCCCAACGCCGATGGTTCAGTGGGCGAGCGCAATGCGGTCACCTGTGGTTCCCTGGAACACAAGATGGGCATCCACGGCAACGCCACCTGCGTGATGAACTTCGACGCAGCCACCGGTTTCCTGATCGGCCCGGCGAACAAAGGCCTGAACTGCATGTTCACCTTTATGAACACCGCTCGCCTGGGCACTGCCCTGCAAGGCTTGGCCCACGCCGAAATCGGCTTCCAGGGTGGCCTGAAATATGCGCGTGATCGCCTGCAGATGCGCTCCCTGACCGGCCCTAAAGCACCTGACAAAGCCGCTGACCCGATCATTGTGCACCCAGACGTACGCCGCATGCTGCTGACCATGAAAGCCTTCGCCGAAGGTAACCGCGCGATGGTGTACTTCACCGCCAAGCAAGTGGACATCGTCAAGTACGGCACCGATGACGAAGCCAAGAAACAGGCCGATGGCCTGCTGGCATTCATGACCCCGATCGCCAAGGCGTTCATGACCGAAGTCGGCTTTGAATCGGCCAACCACGGCGTGCAGATCTACGGTGGCCACGGCTTCATCGCCGAGTGGGGCATGGAACAGAACGTGCGCGATAGCCGTATTTCGATGCTGTACGAAGGCACCACCGGCATCCAGGCCCTGGACTTGCTCGGCCGCAAAGTACTGATGACCCAAGGCGAAGCGCTCAAGGGCTTCACCAAGATTGTGCACAAGTTCTGTCAGGCCAACGAAGGTAACGACGCGGTTAAAGAGTTCGTTGCACCGCTGGCGGCACTGAACAAAGAGTGGGGCGAGTTGACCATGAAGGTCGGCATGGCCGCGATGAAAGACCGCGAAGAAGTCGGTGCCGCTTCGGTGGATTACCTGATGTACTCCGGCTACGCGTGCCTGGCGTACTTCTGGGCCGACATGGCGCGCCTGGCCGCCGAGAAACTGGCTGCCGGTACCAGCGAAGAGGCGTTCTACACCGCCAAGTTGCAGACCGCGCGCTTCTACTTCCAGCGCATCCTGCCGCGTACCCGTACCCACGTGGCGACCATGCTGTCGGGCGCCAACAACCTGATGGACATGAAAGAAGAAGACTTCGGCCTGGCTTACTAAGCCTTACCGGTTCTTTCTGCAACCGCCGCCTCTTTCGGGACGCGGCGGTTTTTTTTGCCCTCCTACAGAGTACGGGCATAAAAAACCGCAGTAATGCACTCAGGGATTACAACCCGCTGCCGTTACAGTAGTGGCAATGTGATACGTGTCAGCCCGGTTGTGCTTAACTGGCTGCATAAAGGCACAGTGCCATTATTTTGCGGGTCGGAGTTTTACCCTTGTCACGCGTGTCTGCTGTACGTTTCAGTCATTTCCTACCTTCGCTGCTGCTGTTGCTGGCCGGGCTTTCGGCTGCGTACGTCAAGGACCTCAACGTCTTCTTCACCTCGCTCTTCAACGTGTTGCCGACCCTGGTCCTGCTGCTCGGCGGCGCGTACTGCGCGGTCTATCGGCGCCAGCGTGAACTGTTCCTGATGATCACGGTGTACGTCGCCTATTTCCTGCTGGATACCCAGACCGATTTCTACCGCGACAATGGCCGCGTGCGTGACGACGCCGCGGTGGTGTTCCACCTGTGTTGCCTGCTGTTGCCGTTGCTGTTCAGCATCTATGCGCTGTGGCAGGAAAAAACCCATCTGTTCCGTGACTTCGTCGCCCGCTGCGCGGTGTTGCTGGCGGTGGGCAGTGTGGCGCTGGCCCTGGAGCAAAGTTTCCCCCAGGCTTTGCTGGGCTGGTTGGCGGAGATTCGCTGGCCGATGCTGCATGGCGCGTGGATGAGCCTGATCCAGCTGTCCTATCCCATGTTCCTGATCGGCTTCCTTACCCTGGCCGCCCAGTATTGGTATCAGCCGCGCCCGCTGCACGCCGCCCAATTGGTGGGGTTTTTGGGCCTGTTCTGGATGTTGCCGCAAACCTTCATCCTGCCGTTCACCCTCAACATCATGTGCAGCCAAGTGATGTTGATGATTGCTGCCGGTGTGGCCCACGAAGCCTATCAAATGGCGTTCCGCGACGAATTGACCGGCTTGCCGGGACGACGCGCCCTCAACGAACGCATGCAACGGCTGGGGCGCAACTATGTGCTGGCGATGAGTGACGTTGATCACTTCAAACGTTTCAACGACACCCATGGCCACGACGTGGGCGACCAGGTGCTGCGCCTGGTGGCGAGCAAGCTGTCCAAGGTCAACGGCGGCGGGCGCGCCTACCGGTATGGCGGTGAAGAATTTGCCGTGGTATTTGCCGGCAAGACCTTGGATGAATGCATGCCGCACCTGGAGGAGATTCGCGAGATCATTGCCGGCTACGCCATCAAGTTGCGTAACCCGGATCGTCCTCATGACGACCACCAAGGCCGTCAACGGCGTGCGGGCAGCGGAGCCTCCAGCGTGTCGGTGACGGTCAGCATCGGCGTGGCCGAGCGTCAGGCCGAGCAGCGTAACCCTGAAGAGGTGCTCAAGTCCGCCGACCAGGCGCTGTACGCCGCCAAGGGCGCCGGGCGTAACTGCGTGATTGCGGCCGGGCAAACCCGTCGTGGCGCGGTGCGCACGCAAAGCGCTGCGGGTTGAGTCAGCGCGCTGTATTTACTGTGACTTAAAAATACCAGATAGTCACAAGCAGACCCTATGTGTCTGAAAAGTTGTTCGGGTACACTCGGGGTCTGTAAAACCGATCCTATCGAATCACTTTTCATGTTCCCACGAGGTTTGCCATGGCTGATTACAAAGCGCCGTTGCGTGATATGCGCTTCGTCCTCAACGAAGTTTTTGAAGTCGCCAAGACTTGGGCCGAACTGCAGGCATTGGCAGACACCGTTGATGCCGAAACCGTTGAGGCGATCCTCGAAGAGGCCGGCAAGGTTACCGCCAAATCCATCGCGCCCTTGAGCCGCGGCGGCGATGAGCAAGGCTGCCATTGGACCGACGGCGCGGTGCGTACCCCGGACGGTTTCCCCCAGGCTTATGCGACCTACGCCGAAGGCGGCTGGGTGGGTGTGGGCGGCGATCCGACCTATGGCGGCATGGGTATGCCCAAGGCGGTGTCGGCGCAGGTTGAAGAAATGATCAACTCGTCGAGCCTGGCATTCGGCCTGTACCCGATGCTGACCTCCGGCGCCTGTGTCTCGATCAACACCCACGCCAGCGAAGAGCTCAAGGCCGCGTACTTGCCGAAGATGTATTCCGGTGAGTGGGCAGGTTCCATGTGCTTGACCGAAGCCCATGCCGGCACCGACCTGGGCATGATTCGCACCAAGGCCGAGCCTCAGGCGGACGGTTCCTACAAGGTCAGCGGCACCAAGATCTTCATCACCGGTGGCGAGCACGACCTGACCGAGAACATCATCCATCTGGTGCTGGCCAAACTGCCGGATGCACCGGCGGGGCCCAAGGGCATCTCGCTGTTTCTGGTGCCCAAGTTCATGGTGAACGCCGACGGCAGCCTTGGCGCGCGCAACCCGGTGACCTGCGGTTCGATTGAACACAAGATGGGGATCCAGGCGTCCGCGACCTGCGTGATGAACTTCGACGAAGCCGTGGGTTATCTGGTCGGTGAGCCTAACCGTGGCCTGGCGGCGATGTTCACCATGATGAACTACGAGCGTCTGGGGGTGGGCATCCAGGGCCTGGCGTCCGGCGAGCGCTCCTATCAGAACGCGATTGAATACGCCCGCGACCGCCTGCAAAGCCGCTCCCCGCTGGGTGCACAGGCCAAGGATAAAGTGGCAGATCCGATCATCGTGCATCCGGACGTACGCCGTATGCTGCTGACCATGAAGGCGGCCAACGAAGGCGGTCGTGCGTTCTCCACCTACGTGGCGACGCAGTTGGACATCGCCAAGTTCAGCGACGATGCGCAGGCGCGCGAGCGCGCCGATAACCTGGTGGCGTTGTTGACACCCGTGGCCAAGGCGTTCCTCACCGACCTGGGCCTGGAAACCACTGTGCTCGGCCAGCAAGTGTTTGGTGGCCATGGCTATATTCGCGAATGGGGCCAGGAGCAGTTGGTGCGTGACGTGCGCATCACCCAGATCTACGAAGGCACCAACGGCATTCAGGCGCTGGATTTGATGGGACGCAAGATCGTCGGCAGCGGCGGTGCGTTCTACACGCTGTTCGCCGATGAGATCCGCCAGTTCATCGCTGAATCGGGGGCCGAGCTGGCCGAGTTCACCACGCCGCTCAGCGCAGCGGTGGATAACCTGGATGAATTGACGGCCTGGGTACTGGACCGCGCCAAGAGCAACGCGAATGAAATCGGCGCAGCGTCGGTGGAGTACCTGCATGCATTCGGCTACATGGCCTACGCCTATATGTGGGCGCGCATGGCCAAGGCCGCGTTGGGCAAAGAGGCCGAGGAGGCTTTCTACGCCAGCAAATTGGGGACTGCACGTTTCTACTTTGCCCGTCTGCTGCCGCGCATTCATTCGTTGAGCGCGTCGGTAAAAGCTGGTAGCGAATCGCTGTTCCTGATGGATGAAGCACTGTTTTAAGGGCCTGTAGGGCGTGTAAGCAATCTCTTACATGACGTGCTGCTAATCGTCCTCTATCGCCAAATTGGATCCACGGATAATCTACTTCACATGGACGTCGCGCAGGAAGCGCAAAGCAACAACACGGACACGTAGGATTCTGCCAGGACGGCGGAGTGAAATGGATGTCAGGGAAACAGTCTGCAAAGCCCCGCTTCGGCGGGGTTTTCTTTTGCCCGCGAAAAAGTCAGGCGCTTGCCTGCGGGGCATTCATCACGTCTTCCAGCAGGGTGCGCAGCAATGCGACGGTGGCCTGTTGGCGTTGCACATCGCGGCACACCAGCCCCACCTTCAATGGCACCCTCGGTTCGCTCAAGGGTTTCCACAAAAGCGCCTGGCTGTTGTGTTCGTCCTGGGAACGCCCCGGTAGCACCGTCGCCAGCTTGGTGTGGGGCAGGCTGTCGAGTATTCCCACCATGGTGTTGAGCTCCGCTTGCACCTGCGGGCGCCGCCCCAGGTTGGCCAACTGGCCCTGCCAGATCTGCCTGACTTGAAACTCCTCCCCCAACAGCAGCATCGGTAACTCGGCAGCTTGTTTGAGCGAGACTTTCTTGAATTCGCGCAGCGGATGGTCGTCGGGAATCACCACCTTCAACTCATCTTCATACAGCAGCACACCGTGCAGGCCTGGCTGGCGTGGTGGCAGGTAGCTGATGCCAATGTCGAGGGAGCCGTTGAGCAACCGCCGCTCAATCTCAAGCCCCGTCAGCTCGTAAATCTGCACCACCAAATGAGGTTGGGCCTTGCGCACGCGCTCAAGCATTTGCGGCACCAGGCTGGTGTGCACGGTTTGCAGCACGCCGATGGCCAGGGTCCGCATGGCCTGGCCCTTGAAGTTGCGTAGCGCTTCGACGGCTTGCTGCATGCCATCAATGAGCGGCAACGCGTGGTTGTATAAGGTGTGCGCCGCCAGGGTCGGCAGCAGCCGCTTGCTGCTGCGTTCGAACAGACTTACATCAAGGTTCTGCTCCAGCTGGCGAATCTGTTGTGACAAGGCCGGTTGCGAGATCGAAAGACGCTCCGCAGCACGCCCTACGTGGCCTTCCTCATACACCGCGACGAAATAACGCAGTTGCTTGAAATCCATAAGGCTTACTTATCGAAAAAGCTGGAAAATCGAAATGGCCGCTGGCCCCCGAGACGCCTAGTCTAGCGCCTATTCGCAGGGCTTACAGGGCCGGATCGGACAATGAACAGCGTTTTTGTTGATAGCGTTTACATAGGCAAGGCAAAAAAACCTCAGGTGCAATGGTCCGGCCGTAACCACCAAGGTCAGGTTGCCAACGGGGGTAAGTTGTGAATCTGTTCAACATCCGCCGCCCCGCCCCGAGCCTGGATGACCTGATCCAGGATGCCCCACGCGACACGCATTCAACCGAGCATTTGATGCCCACTGTGGCGCGCCCACCTCAAGTGTTTGTGCGAGGCCAGGGCTCGTGGCTGTGGGACAGTGATGAGCGTGCCTATATGGACTTCAGCCAAGGCAATGCCGCCAACAGCCTGGGCCATAGCCCACAGGTATTGATCAAGGCCCTGGCTGCGCAAACCCAGGCGCTGATCAATCCCGGCAATGGCCTGCATAACCGTGCCCAACTCAATCTCGTCGAGCGCCTTTGCCAGCATACCGGCAGCGACCAGGCTTACCTGCTCAATAGCGGCGCGGAAGCCTGCGAGGCGGCAATCAAACTGGCGCGCAAGTGGGGGCAACTGCACCGTGGCGGGGCCTATCGCATTATCAGCGCCAGCAACGGTTGCCATGGACATGGCTTCGCTACGCTAGCCGCTTCGGCTGGTACCTTGGTAAACCGCTTCGAACCGCAATTGCCGGGCTTCAGTCACGTTCCCTTCAATGATCTTCCCGCCCTGCATGCTGCCGTGGATGCCCAGACGGTGGCCATTCTGCTGGAACCGATCCAGTGCGAAGCCGGCGTGATCCCGGCGACCGAACACTATCTCAAAGGCGTCGAGCGGCTGTGCCGCGAACTGGGGATCCTGCTGATCCTCGACGAAGTGCAAACCGGCATGGGCCGCTGTGGCACCTTGCTTGCCGAGCAACAGTACGGCGTGCATGCCGACATCATCACCCTGGGCAAGGGCCTGGGCGGCGGTGTGCCGTTGGCGGCGCTGCTGGCACGGGGCAAGGCCTGTTGCTTTGAAGTGGGTGAGCTGGAAGGTACCCATCATGGCAATGCATTGATGGCCTCGGCTGGGTTGGCCGTCACCGATACCGTGCTTGAGCCCGGTTTTCTTGAGCATGTACGCGTGTTGGGCTGTCACCTGGGCGAAGGGCTTGCCCGTCTGGCCTATCGCTACGGCCATGGCCCATTGCGCGGGAATGGCCTGATGTGGGGGCTTACCTTATCGGATGATTCTGCGGATGCGGTGGTAAAAGCCGCGCTGCAAGAGGGACTGATCCTCAGCGCGCCGCAACCCGACTGCCTGCGCTTCACACCGGCGCTGACGGTGAGCAAAAGCAACATCGACGAAATGCTCCTGCGCCTGGCCCGCGCCTTCTCACGGGTGCGCACCGCGCAACTGCAATGTCGAAAGGGCATTGCTGTTTAACCGTCCAATTCCTGAACCGTCTCGCGGTATACGCGGCGCCCTCAGCCTGATTCTTTTGGCTGGGGGCGTTTTTTTGCCTGAGTAATTTCTGGTGTGAAAACGTTTATTGAGTCTCTTTGGAAACGATGGCTTTTTAGCGAGCGTCGGCAAGGACTGCCGGAGGGGCACGACGTGCTCGACTTTTAATCTATACCACTGGGTGGTATGTTTTAGGAAGGGATCTCCATGAGGCTCAGGTTGTTCAAAACAAGGCGATTTGCCGAGGCGGCCACTAAAGTCTGGATCTGCGATTCTGAGTTGAGGAAGGCGTTTGGCGAAATGTTGAGGGGGCAGGCAGATAATCTGGGAGGTGGTGTCTGGAAAAAACGTCTCAACCAGAATCGGCATCGGTCTGTTGTATTGGCCAAGGGCAGGCATTATTGGGTTTATCAGTTTCTGTTCGCGAAGCAGGATCAAAGCAATATAACGCAGAGCGAACTTGTCTGGTTTCGAACACTTGCCAAAACTTATGAAGGGTTAAACGAAGCACAGATTCAGCGCATGCTGGATCTCAGGGAGTTTGTGGAGATACATCATGACCAAGAAGTATAAAAGTGAGGCGCTTGAGTCCATTCATCAGTCTGCCGAAGCGCTTCATGCCATCGGCGCCATCAGCAAAACCACGCTTCGAGAATATGATGAAGCATGCTTATCTGCCATGCCGGACCAAATCCCTGCCGAACAGATCAAGCAACTGCGTGAAAGCAGCCATGTCAGCCAACCTGTATTTGCCCGCTACCTGAACACCAGTGCTTCCACGGTCAAAAAATGGGAGTCGGGCGAGAAACGGCCCAGCGGCATGGCACTCAAGTTGTTGAGCGTCGTGAAGAAGCATGGTCTGCAGATTCTGGCGTGAGATGGCTCGATGCCAGAATCCACTGAACCCTCACGAACCGCCAATGTCGATTAGCTACACGGCTCACACGAGCCGATTTTCTGGAGCTGACCCATGGACATTATTCGTATCATCATCGCTATTCTGCTGCCGCCACTGGGTGTGTTCCTGCAAGTAGGCTTCGGCGGTGCATTCTGGCTGAATATCCTGCTGACCCTGTGCGGTTACTTCCCTGGCATCATCCACGCGGTGTACATCATCGCCAAGCGTTGAAGCCCTCAGCCTTTTGCAATGAGCCGTGAGTTGCGCTCATTGCGAAAGGCCAGTTGCTCGATGGTCTGGGTGGCATGTTCGGCTTCTTCCCGTGCCTGCAGGATGATGCCGTGCTGCTCGGACTTACTGCATACAGGGTCGGCATTGCTGGCGTCACCGGTGAGCATGAACGCCTGGCAACGGCAGCCGCCGAAATCCTTTTCCTTTTCATCGCATGAGCGGCAGGGCTCGGGCATCCAGTCGTAGCCGCGAAAGCGATTGAAACCAAACGAGTCGTACCAGATGTGCTGCATGCTGTGGTCGCGCACATTGGGAAACTGCACCGGCATCTGCCTCGCGCCGTGACAGGGCAGGGCGGTGCCGTCCGGTGTCACCGTCAGAAAGATGCTGCCCCAGCCGTTCATGCAGGCTTTCGGACGCTCTTCATAATAATCCGGTGTCACGAAGATCAGCTTGCACGGATGACCTTCGGCTTCCAGTTTGGCGCGGTATTCATTGGTGATGCGTTCGGCGCGCACCAACTGGTCTCGGGTCGGCAATAAGCCCACGCGATTAAGCTGCGCCCAGCCGTAGAACTGGCAGGTGGCGAGTTCGACAAAATCCGCTTCCAGCGCGATACACAGCTCGATGATGCGGTCGATCTTGTCGATATTGTGCCGATGGGTGACGAAGTTCAACACCATCGGGTAGCCGTGTGCCTTGACCGCACGGGCCATTTCCAGCTTTTGCGCGAAGGCTTTTTTCGAGCCGGCCAACAGGTTGTTCACCTGTTCGTCGCTGGCCTGGAAACTGATCTGGATATGGTCCAGCCCGGCCTTTTTGAAGTCGCTGATTTTCTGCTCGGTCAGGCCGATACCGGAGGTGATCAGGTTGGTATAGAAGCCCAGCTTGCGGGCCTCGGCGATCAGTTCGGCCAAGTCCTGTCGCACCAGTGGTTCACCCCCGGAAAACCCCAGCTGTGCGGCACCCATCTCGCGGGCTTCGCGAAACACCTTGATCCATTGCTCGGTGCTCAGCTCTTTGCCCTGCTCGGCGAAATCCAGCGGGTTGGAACAGTACGGGCACTGCAGCGGGCAGCGATAGGTCAACTCGGCCAGTAGCCACAGCGGCAAGCCGATGGCGGGTTTTTCAGGCAAGGGTGATCCAGTGCTCAGCACGGGCGACCTCCATGAATTGCTCGATGTCTTCACCGAGCTCCGGTACGCCGGGGAATTGTTGGTCCAGCTCGGCGATGATGGCTGCCACGTCGCGCTCGCCGTCGATCAAACCGCCGATCAACGCGGCGCTGTCGTTGAGCTTGATCATGCCTTCCGGATAGAGCAGCACATGGCCTTTTTGCGCAGGCTCATACTGGAAACGGTAGCCCTGGCGCCAGGTCGGTATTTTGCTGCGATCAAAGCTCATAGGGTGATCCCTTTATGCCACACCCGCTGCTCGGTCACGCTGTGATAGGGCGGGCGTTTGAGTTCGTAGGCCATGCTCATTGCATCGAGCATGCTCCATAGAATATCCAGTTTGAACTGGAGAATTTCCAGCATGCGCTCCTGGCCCTCGCGGGTGGTGTAGTGCTGCAAGGTGATCGCCAAGCCATGTTCCACATCGCGACGAGCCTGGCCCAGGCGGGTGCGGAAGTATTCGTAGCCGGCCGGGTCGATCCACGGGTAGTGCTGCGGCCAGCTGTCGAGGCGCGATTGGTGGATCTGCGGCGCGAACAGCTCGGTCAGCGAGCTGCTGGCAGCTTCCTGCCAACTGGCGCGGCGGGCGAAGTTGACGTAGGCGTCCACCGCGAAGCGTACGCCGGGCAGCACCAGTTCCTGGGAGCGCAGCTGGTCCGGGTCGAGGCCAACGGCCTGGCCCAGGCGCAGCCAGGCTTCGATACCGCCGTCTTCCCCCGGTGCGCCGTCGTGGTCGAGCAAACGCTGGATCCACTCGCGGCGGATCTCACGGTCCGGGCAGTTGGCCAGGATCGCGGCGTCTTTCAGGGGAATGTTCACCTGGTAATAGAAGCGATTGGCGACCCAGCCCTGGATCTGCTCGCGGGTAGCGCGGCCTTCATACATCGCCACATGGTAGGGGTGATGGATATGGTAGAAGGCGCCCTTGGCCCGCAAGGCTGCCTCGAACTCGGCGGTCGTCAGCGGTGTGTCAGTCATTTCAGTGGCTCCTACAATTCAATGCTCATGCCGTCGTACGCCACTTCGACATTGCGCCGCACCAACTCGGCTCGCTCGGGGGAATCTTCATCGAGGATCGGATTGGTATTGTTGATGTGGATAAGCACCTTGCGCTGCTTGGGCAACTGCTCCAGCACTTCGAGCATACCGCCCGGGCCGTTCTGCGCCAGGTGGCCCATCTCGCGACCGGTGCGGGTGCCGACGCCACGGCGCTGCATTTCATCGTCATCCCACATCGTGCCGTCTACCAAAAGGCAATCGCTGCCGCCCATGATATCCAGCAGCGGCGCGTCGACCTTGCCCAGGCCCGGGGCGTAGAACAGTTTACCGCCGGTGCGCAGGTCTTCGACGATCAGGCCGATGTTGTCACCGGGGTGCGGGTCGAAGCGGTGCGGCGAGTAGGGCGGCGCTGCGCTGCGCAACGGCAGTGGGGTGAAACGCAGGTTGGGGCAGGCCGGAATGGTGAAGCTGGCGTCCAGTTCGATGCGGTTCCAGGCCAGGCCGCCGTTCCAGTGGGTCAGCATGGTGAACAACGGGAACCCGGTGCTCAGGTCTTCATGGACCATGTCGGTGCACCATACCTGATGCGGGCAGCCTTCCCGCAGGCTCAACAGGCCAGTGGTGTGGTCGATCTGGCTGTCCATCAGGATGATTGCGCTGATACCGGTATCGCGCAGGGCGCGCCCGGGTTGCATGGGCGCAAAGCCCTGGAGTTGCGCGCGGATATCCGGCGACGCGTTGCACAGTACCCAATTCACACCGTCGTCGGAGATCGCGATGGACGACTGGGTGCGCGCCTGGGCCCGCAGGCTGCCATCGCGAAAGCCTGCGCAGTTCACGCAGTTGCAGTTCCACTGCGGGAAGCCACCGCCGGCGGCGGAACCTAGAATCTGGACAAACATGATCTCTCCATCAAGCGCAGCTCAAAACAAAAACGCCCCGGGCGAACCGAGGCGTTGTATTACTCAGCCAATCAACGGCTGGCGAAGTACATGGTGACTTCGAAACCAATACGCAGATCAGTGTAAGCAGGTTTGGACCAGGTCATATTCTTACTCCTATCAAGGGATGGGACGTTCACTACCAAGTAATACATATAGTCCACCTCCCACTGGAGATGTTCAGATATTGCTGCGCAATGTTACGCAATTCTTTTCAAGTTAGCGCTGTCTCGATGGAAAAAGCCTGTTGCAGGGTTGGCAACGATCATTGTGCCGCTTGCCAGTCATCGCTGATACGCGGGCCGTTAGCCACGCAACGCCAGCCGCCTGCTGCTTCAAGGAGTTGTTGGGCTGCGTGCTGCAAGTCCTCGCGTGTGCGGCTTTGGATCAGGTGTTGAAGTTGATCCAGGTAACTCGACGAATGACCCGCCAACTGCGCGTGCCAAAGCAAATCGGCGGCTTGGCTGACGGGGAGCGCCTGGGCCGTGAATTGCTGCGCAAGAGGCTGATTGCCCACGTCTGCGCTGCGTTCGATCAAAGACGGCAGTTGTTGCAGGAAGGCTTGCAGGTGTTCGGCGATCCTGCCCAGTGACAGGCTGGGCGATTGCACGCCAAACAACAGGCCGGTTTGCCCGTTGATTTGTCGGATGCCGCTGAACACGGCGTAGCCGATTTGCAGCTCAACTCTCAAACGTTGGTAGAACGGGCCCTGGAGCATATGCCCGAGCAGTCGCCAGTTGGCCTCATCGACGAGAGACTGGCTCGGCACTGGACAAAAAAGCAGCAGCGCAGCGTCGCTGGATGCGGTGTTCACCGGGTGCCAGATCCGCTGCCCGTTGAGAACTTCAGGTGTGCATTGAATGTTGGCCGGCTGCCCTGGCAAGCGGGCGGCGGCGATTTTGATCGCCGCTTCACAGGCCGCAGGCAAACCCGCACCCAGCCCCTGCCAGTGAGCAGTGGACCACGACGCTGGTGTCTCCGAGGAGTTGGCTGAAACACCGACGCAGCAAGCCGGCAACGCCTTGAGAAGTTCGCGAATGGCGATCATCGGCGGGGGCGTCGGTGATGACAGATGTGCATCCGAGCTGCTCAGGCAGCGCGCCAACGCTTCGAGCACGGCCGGCATCGGTTTGTGAAGGCCGTGCATGTTCACCCGCCAATCGTTGCCAATGGTTTCGCAAGACAACTCGACACCCGCTTGACGGGCTTGCTCGCGCAATGGCTGCAACAGGCTTTCCAATCCGGCGGGTACGGCAGCGTCAAACCGCCAATGCAGGTACAGCGCGCCTTCCTCGGTGTCATCCGCCAGTGCGTTGCTGAAGGTCAGCGCCGATAACTCCCTCCGGCCCCGTAAGCGATCCTGGGCAAAGGTACGCAAGCCCCGATGGGCGCTGGTTTGGCCGCGGATCAAACCGGCGCGTTCTTCCTTGGCCGGCGCACGAAGAAAGGGGTTGCCCGGTGGAAGTTGCCAACTGTGTTCAGACGCGGGCAGATGCAGCGATGCAAGCATGGCCTTGAGGGCTGCAATGCCTTGGTCCGACAGGTCTTCGCTGTCGTCGCGAGCCAGTGTCAGGGCGCCTTGAACCTGCTGTTGACGCGCATTGAGCAAGGCAAGCTCTTCACGTAATGGATTCCAGTCGCTGTGTGCGAAAAAGCTCAGCCAGTCATACAACAAGGCTTCGATCTGCGTCGCCGGTTGGCGGTCGCTATCGAGGGTAACGTCGATATCCAGTACCGCCTGGTCCGCGTAGTGGTACAGCACAGACGCATGCAGCGCGCTGGCCAGTTGGCGAGCTTTCAGTTCGGCCAACAACCCGCCCGACGCCGAAGCGTTGAGCCAGGTGCAGAGAAACTCCAGTGCTTGGCGGGGGGCGTTACAAGTGATGACCTGATGCAGGTGCTGGCTGGCGGTGTGTTGATAGCTGCGTGCCTGGCCGTGCATCAGCGGTAGTGGTGCGGTTTGCGGGTGCAGGGGGCCGGCAATCAGTTCGTCACCGAACTGCTGGGCAAGGGTTTGCAAATCTGCCAGCGATTGCGGACCGGCGAGGCTCAAGGTCATCTGCCCGCTTTGATAGAAGTGCCTATGGAATTCGCGCAAGGCTTGCTGAAAATCGTCGCTTTCCACCATCAGGCTGTCGCGGTTACCGGCATGGAATCCTCGCAGCGGGTGATCGGCCGCTAAACCTTGCAACAACGCAACTTGGTGTTGTGCCCTGGCGTCCTCGGACCAGGCCACGAACTCCGCGTGCAGCACTTCGCGTTCACGTCGTTGATCGTCCAGCGTCAGGCGTGGATGAGTCACCATGTCTGCCAACCGCGCCAGCCCGTCAGCGAAGGCCGAAACCGGCAGCTCAAAGAAATACTCGGTGGTTCGCTCGCGGGTACTGGCATTGACCTGCCCACCGAGGCGCTGCACGTAGGCCATCAATCCTTCCCCGGCCGGAAAACGCTCGGTACCGAGAAACAGCAAATGCTCAAGAAAGTGTGCCAGCCCCGGCCAGGCCAATGGCACATCGTGACTGCCGGCAGCCACGCGCAGAACGGCGGCGCAGCGCTTCAAGCGCGGCGCATGGCGCAGGGATACTCGCAGGCCATTGGCCAGGGTCAGATGAACGGGGTGAGGGTGAACCGGCGCAGGCATGGGCACTTCCGAGGCGTGAGAAGTGCCTATGCTAGCAAACCCGTGGGGTCAGGGCTTGTGCAGCGCGCCGTAGAGTTCGGGGCGTCGGTCTTGCAGGTAGTGGTTGGCGGCGCGTGCGCTGAGGATTGACTGGCGATCCAGGGTGCCGACGATCAAGGCTTCGTCCAGGCCGGCCTGGGCGATACGTTGGCCATCCGGTGCGGCAATGCTGCTTTGTCCACAGTAATGAATCTCGCCTTCGTGCCCGCAGTAATTGGCATAGGCCACAAAGCACTGGTTTTCAAACGCCCGCGAACGCACGGTGACGTCGGCGACAAAATCGAACGGCACCATGTTGGCGGTGGGCACCAGAATCAGTTCGGCGCCGGCCAGGGCCAGACGCCGGGTATTCTCCGGAAACTCCAGGTCGTAGCAAATCAGAAACCCCAGCTTCCAGCCGTTGAGTTCTACCACCGGAAAATCATCGTCGCCTGCGCTGAACATGGCGTGATCCAGATCGCCAAACAGGTGGGTCTTGCGATAGTTACACAGGCGCTGCCCCTCGGCGTCGATCAACTGGACGGCGTTGTAGATCTGCCCATCGTCAGCCCGCTCCGGATAGCCGTAAAGAATGGCCAGCCCGGCGTTTTGCGCGATCTCGGCAATGGCTTGGGCAGACTCCCCATCCCGCGCCTCGGCCAACGCGCCAACGGCTTCGGCGCCGATGTTATAGCCCGAGAGAAACATCTCTGGCAGCACCAGCACATCGGCGTCGGATGCCTCTTGCGCCAGTTGGCGCAGGCGCTGGATATTACCGGCCACATCCAGCGGCAGCGGCGGGCATTGGTACAGGGCGACACGCATGTTCAGCTCCTTACTCGGCCAGGGCGATTGGCCCAATTTCATCGAACACATCGCCGGGGCCCGGGTTCTCTGGGTGGGTGCTGCCACCGAAGTGAGTCATGATGCCCCACACCGCGTTGAGCGAGGTTTGTACGGCGCCTTCGACCCAGGCGGGCGTCCACGATACGTCGTCACCGGCGATGAAAATCCCGCGTTGTTCGGCGGGCATGTCTTTTTGCATGAAGTGCGCGTACATCCGCTGGTTGTAGCGATAGTGGCCGGGCAGTGCACCTTTGAAAGCCCCGAGGAAGTGCGGGTCGGCTTCCCAGGAAACCGTGATCGGGTCGCCGATGATGCGCGCCTTGATATCGACGTTGGGGTAGATCTTGTTCAACGCGTCCAGGGCCAGCTTCACCCGCTTGTCGATAGGCTGGGGCAGCATTTTCAGGGCGTCGCTCATCCACGAGTAGGAAAGGCAAATCACCCCCGGCTTGTCGTCGCCATTATCGAACAGATAGGTGCCGCGGGTCAGGCGGTCGGTGAGGGTCATGCTCATCAGGTCGCGGCCGGTTTGCGGGTCTTTGTCTTTCCAGAATGGGCGGTCAACCATCACGAAGGTTTTCGACGACTGCATGTAGCGCGTGCGGTCCAGGGCCATCCACATTTTTTGCGAGAACAAGGTTTCGTCGCATTCAATCTGAGTGGTCAGCAGCCAGCTTTGGCAGGTGGTCAGCACCGCGGCGTACTCGCGGGTATCACCGTAGTTGTCAGTGACGGCGAAACGGCCATCGGCCGCATGAGCAATGCGTTTGACCCCTGCCCGTGGTGCGCCTCTATGCAGCAAGCTGAGGCTGGTGCCGGCCGGCCAATGGGCGCAGCGCTCCGGCACATGACGCCAGATGCCCATGGGCACTTGCGCTACGCCGCCAACGACCAGGTGTTGATGGTCGTCGCAGTTGGTCATCACCACGCGGAAGATTTCCAGCATGGAGTTGGGGAAGTCCGAGTCCCAGCCGCCGGTGCCAAAGCCGACCTGGCCAAACACCTCGCGATGATGGAACGACAACTTGGCAAAGGCCTTGGAGGTTGCGACGAAGTCGTAGAAGGTACGGTCATCCCACAGCGGCACGAGCTTGTTCCACAGTTCTTTGAGCCGCGGTACATCACGGTCGCGGATCGCCTGCTGGATATCGCCGAACTGCGAGCCGGCTTCCAGTGCATCGGCCCAGGCATCGGCCACTTCCTGAAACAGCGCAGGCAAGTCGGAGAGTTTTTGTGCGTAGTGGGTCTGGCCTTCCAGATCAATCACAGTGCTGCCGGACGCCGGGGTCAGCGGGTTGGGAAAGGGTTTGGTTTCCAGCCCCAACTTGTCTACGTAATGGTAGAACGCCGTCGACGACACCGGGAAACGCATCCCGCCCAGCTCGGCGATGATGCCTTCGGCGCCTTCGAAGGCCTGGGAGCGCAAGCGGCCACCCATCTTCGAGGCTTCATACACCACTGGCTTGAGCCCCAGCTTCATCAGCTCGTAGGCCGCGACCAAACCAGCGATACCGGCGCCCACGATCGCCACTTCGGCCCCATGGTTGGCGGCGGGAATACTGCCCAGCCCGGCGGGGTGCTCGATCCAGTCATCAAATGCGAACGGGAAATCCGGGCCGAAAATGGTGATGGGTTTCTTGCCGTCTGCTGGGTGACGATTGGTCTTGCTGATAGTGCTGGACGGAATGCTCATGGCTGACCTTACTGACGGCTCGGCGGGATATGGCCCGTTGAGTATAGGAAAAGATGGCAGCCAGTTTAGGGAGCGTAGCGCTCGTTAATAAGACGCAATGTGTCGTCGGATTGCACTGATTTTTGTCAATATGACGAAATGGTTGATCAGATTGGCTGTCCGCGATCCAATTTGTTGCTGAGGATGATCGAGGTGGTGGTTTTCTCCACACCGTCGACACTGCCGATCTGATCGAGCAGTTGATCCAGTTGCTCCGGCGAATCGGTGCGCAGCCATGCCACGTAATCGAATTCGCCGCTGACCGCACACAACTGCTGCACCTGCGCCATGGCACTCAGCCTGCGCAGCACCTCTTTGCCTGAGCGTGGTTGCACGGTAATCCCCACATAAGCCTGCAAGCCGCCATCCGCGACGCGCTGGCCCAAGCGTACGCCGTACCCGGTAATCACCTGGGTCTTCTCCAGGCGTGCCAGGCGTGACGTTACAGTGGTGCGCGCAATCCCCAGTTGCCGGGCAAGCATGGCCACGCTTTCGCGGGCATTGAGCTGCAGGGCGGCGATCAGTTGGCGGTCGATTTCGTCTAGGGCGGGCAAGGGGGGACTCCGGTGCGGACGACAATGAGTACGCATGGTACAGGCTGGGTCCGGCCGAAAGAACCGTTACACCAGACACGCAAAAGCCGCGCAATGCGCGGCTTTCAAGTTGGTGGGCCCAGCAGGACTCGAACCTGCGACCAAGGGATTATGAGCCCGAATAAAAGACCAGTCCCCATTGGGAAAACCCCGTAAATCATGGATTTTATTCTGCTTTTGTTCATATTTGCCGGATAGGTTTACGGCTAGTGTGGACGCATTGTGGACGGCCATCTGTACCGTCCATTGCACTCCTTTGCAAAACGTCTCACACCGTGCAATTACCATCACCCCATGAAGCCCCACACCCGGCCTGGCCTGGAGCCTTGATTGCACCACCCTGATGGTTTGCACAAAAAACCAACGCAAAGCCCGTCGGCGGGAGGGGGATAAGTGCTTTTTTGACAGTTTTTTTCTTCGTCAGGTGATTTTCCCTGACAGCTGAGCTGAATGGCCCACTCTCTGTTTGTCGCCGCCAATTCAGCGGCCGGTTTGGCCGTTCAGCATTGCCTCTGGCCCCGATGCTGCTGGATGAGGTACAACCGTCAGACACAATGAAGTCATAGACGATGTGGGCTTGAGTTGGCCTTGTCACTGCAGTTCTGGGGCCAGGGATGTCGTATTTTCGCAGCGCACCTGCCAAGCATTGATAACCCACGTCCAGACAGTCGTTTCAAACTATGAAAAGGAGCGGTGCAGTGGTTGTAGATAAGAGTAAATTCAATTCGCATATGAAGCTGTTTCGCGAGTTAATGGACAAGTTAGAGTTAAGTGCTGATGAGCTAGAAAGAATAAAGAGCTATGTCCAAGAAAATCCAGAAGAGCTGGATCAGTTTTTTTCTCTCAGTCTCTACCAGACTTTAGAAGAAGGTAAGGATGCGTTACTGTTTGAGCAGTATGATTATTACGAAAAATTTAGGAGGAATATTTTTTCAACCTGGGAGGCTCCGCTTAAAAGACTAGATAGTCTCCTCTATATTTGTACGGAGATAGTGGAGGAACTTCGGCAGCAAATGGCTGCTTCGGAGTGTCAGCGAACTGTAAAAATTAACATTGCAACACGTTTGCAGGCTCGCTGCGTCCAAGTCGGAAAAGAGATTTCTCACTTGTTACATGGTGGGTACGCTGATGGTGCGTTTGCCAGATGGAGGACGCTTCACGAGACATCAGTAACAACTAAATTTATTTGCGAGGGCGATGAAGACTTGGCCTGTAGATTTGTTGACTTCCAGAGCGTCATGCGCCTAGATGCTGCGACGAAGTACAATAGTCGAAACGAATTGGAGTTCGACTCATTTTCTGATGAGAAAATAGCTGGATTTGAGAAAGAGAAAGAGGAAGTTCTAGGTAAATACGAGCCAAACTTTGAGAAAAAATTTGGCTGGGCAAGAAAAGCACTTGGTGATACCGTTAAAGGTAACGGAAATTTAACGTTCGTAGATGTGGAGAAATTTGTTAAGTTAAGTTTCTTGCGAAACCATTTTAGCTTTGCGAATCAGTATGTGCACGCTGGCATTGATAGCATCGGTTTTAAGTTGGGGACATCAATGTCAAGGGCGGATATTATATTGGCGGGGCCTTCAGATGAGGGCTTGATAGAACCAATACAGTGCACCAGTCTTTCTTTGGTCTATGCAACGGAGTCGTTACTAAAGGCATATCCAAGTCACCAATCCTCAGTAAGAATATCTGTTTTGTGGTTGTGGCATGAGATATTAAAACAAGAGGTATCTAATGCCTCTGCTGCACTTCAGGCTAAAGGTGATGCGGTGCGCCAGAAGGGCAACTTAGCCCAGTAAATAAGCCGCTATCAACTGTCGGGTATCAGGAAGGTATTAAAGGGTTATTGGTTTTAATTTGGTGACCAATAAAGTAGCGGTACCAGCGTTGGCCGTGAATGCCGCTGCGTTTCCCGGTACCGGCGTCGGCCCATGGGTGTGACTAGCCAGCTGGGTATTCATCTGCTGCACCAGGTCGAGCAAATCGCATAGCACCTGCAGCGCGTTGACACCCTCGGACCCTACCCATGTCTTGGGAGCGACGAGTCGCTGGCTGACCGCTGCCACGCTCTTTCGTAGCCCCTCGATTCTTTCCTGCATGTCACCGCCCACTGTGGCGTTGTGCTTCTGCCCCACCACCAGGTTCAAGTCCCGCCCAGTAGCCTGGTGCAGATCGTCCACAGCCGCCAGGCTAGCGGACCCGCCCGATAGCAGCTTGAGCGCACCCAGGGCCTCGATCGTCTTGATACCTCCCACTGACTCAGTTGAATGGTCATCCACCGTCCTGGTGTGATTCTGGAAACGCTCAGTGTTACCCATGGCGTCCACTTCGCGCTCGATCGCCTTGTCGTGGATCTTGCCGTCAGTCTGGCGCAGCCAGTTGCCATCGGCGTCCACACGCTGCTGGCACGCCTCGCTGTGCTGCCACACCTGATCCCCCTTCGGCACGCTGGGCATACTCAGCCCGTGAGGCAGGATGGTTTGGATATAGGGCTTGTGGGGCAGGCCATAGGCGAAGCACACCACAACCTGGGTGCCTTCCTCTGGAAAGGCATAGATGCCCATTTCCTCGCCACCGGTGGGCAGCGGTAACGGCACGCCCGCCAGGATCGGCAGCTTGGTGTCTGGCTCTCCGTCCGGTCCCATGACCTCGATGTCGACCGCATAGCGTGGCCGGAAGTCGTCACAGATGCCAGCGCCGGCCGGGGCGTCGGCCACGGCGACAACGCGGGCAAAGCGTGGCAGGTGGTAACCACCGGTGAGTTCGGGAAATTGTCGTTCTACGCTGCGGCGGATTGCGTCGTCCATCGGATGGCCATCTGGTTGTCGATGAGCGCCACACTGGTGATGCGCTCGCCGTGGTTGATTGTTGCACCTGGTCGCAACCCGGGAAGGGCTGCAATCATCGCGCTTTGGTTGCCCTGGTAGTCGTCGAACAGTTCCACCGGCAGCTGTAGCGGCGAACGAACGCCAAAGAAGCTGTCGGCCCAACTGCCCACGAACACTTCCCCGTCGCCCTGCTGCTGCCAGATGAAGTTGGGGATATTGAAAACCCGGGCCAGGCTGTCCATGGCTTGGTAACCAGCGGCCAGGCTGTAGAAGAACGGCGCCTTAACGCCGGCGTAGGGCCGATCCGGGACGCGAAAGCGCAATCCGGTGTGCTGGCTGATCTCGACCAGGACGGCGCGCAGATCGACGTGACGCAGGTTCAGCGGCAACGGGTTGGCCAGGATCGCGGCCAACTCGCGGCAGAACAGCACCTGCTGGGTGCTGCTGGCCGTGGTGGAGCGTTCAACGTAGCCAATGAAGTGTCGCTGCAGCGTATTGCCGTTGTAGCCGATATCGAGCGTTACCAGACCCTTGACCGGCGCCGAGGCTTGAATAGTGAACGTCGCCCGGCCGGGGCTTTTCGCGTCCAGCCGGACTTCGTTTTTGACCAGGACGTAGGGCACGCCGTTGATGGCCAACTCCTTGTGCAGCTTCATGTGTTAGCCCCGCCCAGCCAGCCGTCCACCTTTTTCAGCGTGGCTTCAAAGCCGGTCAGTTCCTCCGGCCCGCTGTTGGTATCGCCACCGGTGCCGCCGCTGCCACTCACTGCCCCGCCCGGGCCGGACTGCGCGGTGACGGCGTTACCCGATCGCCGGCCTTCGACTTTCTCAGGGTTCGACAGCTTTTCAGTCAGGGTGAACTGGATCAGCCAGCCGCGCAGGTTGTCGTCTTCTCGGGCGCTCACGCCTTCGGTGAACGTCACCTGGCGCATACCGAACGCGGCGGCGGTGTCGTTGACGATGCGGTAGGTCTTGAGCTGGCCACCGCCTTCGGTCGCTTCCACCAGGCGCATCAGGTCGCGCAGTTGCACCTGGTCAACGAAGGGAATCATGAGGCTGACGGTCAGGGTCTTGGGCTTGAAGCCCTTGTGCCCCTTGTCGGTGTTGCTGGTCTGGCCTGACAAATCGTCGCTCTCAATGCGCAGATTGCCGGTGACCTTGAGGTTCTTCCCGCGTACCTCTTGCCCATCCAGTAGCAGCGTCATAGGCCCACCAACTCACGAACAAAGCTCAAACCTTTTTCCGATCCCACCAGGAGCGCGCCGGCACACAGCACCCATTCATGCCCCGGGGCGTCACCGGCCAGCAGCGCCTGGCGCAACTCGGCGGCGTTGCCTGGGCCGATGAGGCGTGCACGCATACTGCTGTCAGGGTTGCCGCCGGCGAGTGAGGCTTTCAGGTCGGCCAGTTGCTGATCCCGGCCCTGCTGTTGAGCCGCCTTGCGGTTGGCCAACGCGACAAGGTCGGCCATGGGTGAGTTGTCGGCCGCGTAGCTCTCCAGGACCGCGAGCTGGCCAGACATGGATTGCTGCGCGGCCTTGACCACGGTGCAGCGCTGCAGGGGCAACGCCTGCCAACGCGGCAGAGTGCCGGCGGCGGGGATCTCCCACTTTTCCGTCTCCAGCTTCGACAGGTGCCGTGCGCGGCGCTCGGCCCGCACCAGGTCAGGTATGGGCAACAGCGCATTGAAGCGCGCTAGGCTCTCGGCCAACTGATCAAAGCGCGTGGCCAGGAACATCAGGCACAGCGCGAACTGGGGGCCATCCGGTCGGCCGGTGTCGCTCACGTCCACCAGCTTGCCAGCCAGTTGCTGCAGCAGGTTCGGCGCAGACAGGAAGCGCTGATAGCCACGACCCTGGCCGATACCACTTTGAAACGGCGTCACCACCAGGCACGCCGGGGCCTCGCCCATCTGATCAGCCAATGCCCCACGGCCGGCAACGATCGCGCCTTGAGCGGCGGCGCCCACCGGCCCCGGGTTGCTGCTGGTCTTGCCGTCCAGGTCCGCCAAGCGCTTGGCGGTACTGGCTTGTTCAGTGCTGGCCAGATCCTTGGCCGCTGACAGCTGGCCCATCCATTGGGTGGCCTGGTCTGGCCAGCGCATTGTGACCGGGTTCCAGGTCATGCCGGCGGCGCCCATTTAATGGCCTTCATGACCTTGAGCTTTTTATCTTTAAGCGCGATGGCCAAGTCTTGCTTGAGATTGTCGGCGTGCTGCAGCGCCGCTTGTTTGAAGCGGACCAGGTCCTGGCTCACCCGGTGCAACTGGGCCGCTGTATGCGGGAGAAAACCTTTCACCTGGTTGGCATCGAAACAAGCGTAGCTAGCATCCAGGCCGCTTAAGACCATACCCGTCAGATTGATTTGGTCATCCATCTGGCTGCTGTAACGGTATGGCTCGCCCAATGCACTGGAGATAAACCCGCTCTCGATATGACGATTACAGCCGGTGTTGATCTCCTGCAGCTTTTGTTCATACAACGCGGCCAGTATTGCGCCGATATCGTCTACCCATTCGCCATCCTTCCACACCTGGTCAGGCCCTGGCTTTTTCACGGTGTAGCCGCTGGGAATTGGCCCCAGGCCGGTGATCGTCTGCGGTTCACCGGTAGTGATACTGTAGACGATGAGCCCGTCAAAATAATCAACAAGGCTCCATTTTCCGTTACTCCAGCAGGCTGCTTTGTTTGCCGGGATCTTCGGTGGCGCCGTCTCGACACAACCGCCGGGGATCAGAAACACACCAGGCTCCAGAGGCGATTCTTCGGCCTCGGCCTGGCCGACATAAAGGCCCAGTTGGTTGGTTTGGTAGACCATTTTGGTTTTCATGTTGAACCTCAATACTTGATGCAATACATCATCGCGACGTTGATAGGCCGCGACTCATTGCCGCCGGACGCGTTTACTGTGATGTTGTGGCTGTGGGCGCCTGCAGCTGTGCTGTTTGCCGACAAATTAGCGCCTACCGAGTAGTGTCCGGCACCTTGACCTGTGGCGATATTGAGCGCGATCGGCCAGATTCCGTGGGAGTGCTCGCCCTGCACATCACTGGTGGCGGTATGGCTGTGCGAAGCGTTTTGGCTGCTCTGCAGCGAGCCAAAATTGCGGCCCGGGTCAACACCTCGGGAGTCATCCGCGCCACGGACAAATACCGCCCTTAGATCAGGCAGGGCAAAGGTAGAGACGCCGTCGCCGGCGCCATAATAGGTGCTGATCTGGGCGAATAAATCCGCGTAGATGGCCCTGGAAACTAAGGCACCGTTAGCCTTGAGATAACCGGTAGGAGGGACGTCCATAGCGAACGCTACAATGGCACCGGCAGGCACGATAGTGCTGGGGTTCAGGTTGCCTGTGTGCCAAACCTCGCGTGTTGGCGTCCAGCCCTTTTCAGTGTTTGTCACAGAACGGATCAACACACGAGGCTCTGCCCGTCCCTGTACAAACCCTATCTGCCCAGCGTATTCGCCACTGCCGTAGGGAATATTTACCAACCCCGCGTACTGGGAAAAACTGGTGGCTCCTTCACCAAAGTAATAGAAACCACCTGGTAGACCGATGGTGTCAATCGCCGCCTCGGTAGCTACGTTCGAAGCCAGACCGTACTTGCCGATTTGAATAGCATCCTTGATGCCATAACCGGCCAAGGTTGTGGCTTTGTCCGCTTTGGTGTTTGGATCAAAGCTGCCGCTATGCCAAATGGCGCTACCATTCCAACAAAGCTGGCCACTAGCAGCCATTGCCAAATCACCGGCCACCACAGTTGCCCAGTGAAAAATCATACGCGGCGCGTAATCAAACCCGCGTTGAGCGTCATACACCAATTGTGCTTCTCGAATCTCTAACGCCCCGCTTGTGTAAGTACGCCCTGGCACCGGCGCATACAGTTGTGGGCGCTTATCTGTGGTCCCCAGTGGCAGCGCGTTAGTGATGCCGTACCCGTCCAGCGTTGTGGGCTTTCCGGTGGTGATGATCGACCAGTCCAGGGCGGGGATATCACCTCGCACCAAGCGTTCATTTCCGTAGACCAGACCTTTGGCATTAATCAGCACCTTCGTATAGGTTCCAGGCACTACCCCTGTATCTGCCAACGTCATAGCGATGGTGGCATCGGCAGTGCCGTCAAAGGTTGCCGAACCTGTAGCCGCCCCGCTCACCGACAACCGGCGTGCAGTCTCCAGCTGTTTGGCCTTACCGGCCGGCGTTACACCGTTTATCAACTTGTTGATGGCGTTCTGCAGCGTCCAACGAGCCGTATACACGGCCTTGGTGGTAGCCAGGATAGAGCTGCTATTGGTGTCGTCATCGTCGCTGATGGCATTGGGCACATTACTCAGCCCCACATCGCCTTTGGTGGTCGCCCTGGCGCGCAAGTTCTGATAGTCACCGTTGCGCGCAGCCAGGTATTGAATCAGCGGCCCTGTGATCGGCTCAACCGTCCGGTGGTCTGTGATTGCAGTACTGGTGATAGACGCCAAAGAAATACAAAAATACTGGGTGCCGGCGCTGTCCACGTAGTCGACCTGGTTAGGATCAAAAACCACCCTCCAAGTCGCCACGACATCGTTTAACTCGCGGCGTAGCGCAACATGTAGCCACACGGGCACCGGGATTGCAGGAAGGGCCAAGGGCAACGGCGCGCTTAATTGGATGCGTACCCCCTCGATATAGGCCAGACCTGGTGCAAGCTGGTATCCCTGGCCGACCTTTTCAACCTGGAACGCGGCTCCAAAGAAACAGGCACGGCCAAATACATCTCGATTGCTCAGGCGCTCACGTTCATCTATGCCTTTAAGCCGCACGGTGAAGTCGTGCTGCCAGGTGCTGGCGTCGATGGTGACGCCAGTCAGTGCCTGGGCTCCGTCAAACACCACCAGGATGTTGCGGGTAACGTTGTTGCCCAGTTGCAGCGGAGGAATGTTCTTGCGCTTCTGCTGCAGCGGCACATAGGCCACCGCTAGCAAAACGTTTTCGGCGGTCTCCAGGCCGATCCAGTTCCAGTCAAAGTCCCCGATATCACTGCCCAACATCGAGCTGTAGACCACCTGGTTAGGGTTCACAAAACCGATGTTCTGTGGCGGGATCGCGTAGGTATGCACAATCTGCGCTGCCGGCGGCTTTGCGGCGCCACGATCAACCGGCGCGTTCGGGTCCAGGCCAGGTACATTGGCGAACACAAAGCGCACGACATCTAGGCGCTCTTTCGAGCCCAGTTTATGGGCGATCAGGCTTTCACCTGCAAGGGTAATACTGGCTCCCATTGGGGCTCCTACAGGCTGGCGATCAGCGTTTGCTGGTCGTCGTTGAAGTCCACCGCGACGATGCGCAGCGATACGGGGGTGATGGTCACGAAGTCATAGCGCCGGCATGTGCGGCCGTATTGCTGAATCAGCACGCGCAGCAGTTCGGGGTTCTGCGATAGCTGCGAATCGGAAAGGCGCAGCAGCACCACGTCCCAGTCCCGATCGGCCATACGCTCGTCAATCTCGACGTAGCCCACGCCCAGGCGCTGCAGAATGCGCTTGAGCCCTGCCGTGCTGCCGGCGTCGACTGCATTGAGAAAGGCGAACTTGACTCGCAAGCGGTACAGGCTTTCTGGTTCGTCCTTGAAGCGGCTGATATCCCGCTGCCAGGCCAGCAAATCAAGAACGGTCAGATGGCAGGTTTCGGCGTCCATCTGCAGCAGTGGCCACTGCAGCCAGCCCTCCACTATTTCCCACCAAGACTGTGCGGCGGCTTTCAACTTCGCCAACTGCGGGCCATCGAGCCAGAACGGCAAACCGAGCTTGATCATGGCAACACCACCTGCAGGCTGCTGATGCGGGGAATGGTCAGCTCAGACACGATGTCGTCATTGTCGAAGTGCAGCGATTCAATGCCGTTGAACTGCTGGTGGAGTTCTTCGCCCAGGCGGCTGAAAGAAAAGCGTGCCTGCGGATAGGTCAGGGTCGGCTGGTAGTCACCGGTTCCACTTTCACGGAAGGCTGCACGAATAAACTGATCTACCTCGGCCTGCAGCTTGGTGCGCTGCTCGCTCGTCAAGACGGGCCGGGGCCACAACGACACACGCAGTGCGTGCTGGGTTTCGGGCATCACCATCACCAACAAATCATCGCCATGGCCATGGTTGCCCTGGTCGCGGATGTGGGCGTTGATTTGCTCCAGGTACGTCGCTGCCGGCACGTCAGCTTCAAACAACACGTAGGCATTGGCGCTGCCTGGGCCCCGAGGTGCGCCGTGCAGGAAGTAAACGCCGTCCGGCCGCACGCCTGGAAAGGCGGCGATCATGGCGCGGTACACCGCGTCGGTGTGCCATTGATTGACCGCCGAAAACTGGTTGCGCACGCGCAAACGCAGCTGATCGTCGGGCTCAGGATCTGCACCTGGTGCAATCAGCCAGCCATCGGTGTTGACCACCTGGACGATGCCGGCAATGGGCACCGGCAAGATGGCGTAGTAACCCGGGGCCAAGTTGTAGCCGCTGCCAACTTCCTCTGCTTCTGCAGGTACTTCCAACTGCAGCACACCATCGGCAAAGGTCATCGCTTGGGTAGTAACCAGTTGGTAAACGTGACCATTAATCGCCGCGGATTGCACCTGGATGCCGGCCGGCAGCTGCAGCACGCCGCCGGCGACATCACGGGTAAACAACAGCATTCCCTTGGCCCTGGTCGCGCCTTTGCGCTCGACGTTGACCGCCCAGGCCAGCGTGTCCAGCCACTTGTCGCGGGCTGTTTTGACAAAGAAGTTGGGCAGGACCGTGCCGCTAACAAAGTTGATCAGCCATAGCACCGGCTTGGTCACCAAGGCGGTGATCACCCGCCAGAACGGTGAGTAAGCGCTTGTGTTGCTCAGCTTGCTGCCCTGGGCCGCGACTTCCTTTTCCCACGCTTGGCGCAAGCCTTCCTCAGTGACCGGGATGCCTCCGTCCGCCAGCGCCTGTTTAAAATCGACGTCGGTCACAAGGCCACCTCGATGTCGCCAAATTTCAGCGTTTTCGCCGTGACCAGGTACCGGCCAGACTCCACTTGTTTAATGAGCGCTGTGCCCGGTACCAGGCGTGCATCGGCCTCTACCAGCAATTCCAGCTGCTGGATGCAGTCGCGCTGACGCAACTTGCTGCGCTCGGCCACCAACGTGACCAGCAAGCCGCTCTCGCGGATCATGTGCGCGATGTCCTGGGCGATGCTGGCCCGGTCCTCGATCAGCAACGGCTGACGCGATGGATCCAGAACCAGGTCGTTGTCCCTGATCAGCAAGTCGATGTATTCGCTCATCCACCCACCGCCATGGCCAACATGCCTTCCAGCTCCAGAGGGTTCATCGGTTTACCGGTGTGAATGTTGACGTTCTCCACATGCGTGCCCTTGTTTTGGGTTTGGCTGTTGTTCTGGATGCTGGCCAGCAGGCCGCCACGGGGCACAGCGTCCGGCCGCTTGGGTGACAGGCTGGTCACTGCGCTGTTGATTCGTTGCTGGCTTTGCTCGGCCTTTTCGGTCGGTTTAGATGCGGTGACCAGGGCCGGCGGCTGGGTTGGCTGCGGGACGTTCAACTGCGGCCCTATCGGTGCCGGTTTTTTTAATGCTGGCGCGGCCACTAAGGCCGGCGCTGTACGTGGGGCTTCGGGCGCGGTCAGTGGCTGGGCGATCGGCGCAGAGGCCTTCGGTACGGGTGCAAGCACCAGGGCCGGCGCTTGGGCCTGGGGCTGCAGCGCGTTGAGTGTTGGCATTGCCGGCGCCGGTGTCTTTGGCGTAGCAGACAGCATCAGGGGCGGCGCCTGGATGGGTTGCTGGGGAGCGCTTACCAACTGGGGTAACAACGGCGCCTCGACCTGGGGCGCGCTGATCGTCGGCAACTCCGGCGCCGCCGGCATGTCACCAAACGCCGCCTCAATGTTCACGCCGGGGATCTTGTTCAACATCTCGATCAAGCCATTGATGGCCTGTTTAAAGATGCTAACGATGCCGTCCCAGGCCGCACTGGCCATGGCAGACCAACCACCCATCGAGTCGAACCAATCCGACAATGCGGTCAGTTGGCCGCTGACCCATTTGAGCGCCTCGCTGTTGAGTAGCGCGCTCGTCCACTGGTCCCAGTAAATGATTGCCGCCGCCACGGCCGCGACCAGGGCAACGATGCCGATCACGATCCAGGTCACCGGGTTGGCCAGCAACGCGGTGTTAACCAACCAGATAGCGCCTTGCCACAGCAGCATGGCGCCCTTAACCAGGCCCATCCAGGCGACCATCAGCACCAGGCCGGCCACGAAGCCGATCACCATCACGGTGTGGTACAGGAACATGGCGATACTGCGCAGGCCGGCCATGGTCAGCACTTTCCACACCGTGACCAGGCCCAGCCAGACCATCTTCGACATGCCCACGGTCAAAGTGAGCAACGACATGGCGGCGATGATCCCGAACACCACCAACGTGGTGATGCCGATCACACGGGTGATGTTGGGGAACAACTGGGTCCAGCGGGTCAGCGTGCTGGCAATGCCCACCAGGCGATCCATCAGCGGTGCCAGGATCGGGATCAATGACTGGCCGAAGGCAATGCGCAGGGCCTGCACAGCGGCACCGAACTGTTGCCACGGGTCCACCATGGCCTTGGCCATACGCTCGGCGTTCTCCAGGCCGCGCACATTGCCCAACTGCTCCATGCCGTTTTTCAAGCGGCCGGTGTCGCCCATCAGGGTAGTGATCAGGCGGGCCGCTTCACCACCAAAGGCGTCGCGCAGTTGCTTGCCGTTGGCCTCGATCGACAGATCCCCGAACTTGCCCTTGAGCTTGTCCAGGATGTTCATCATTGGCAGCAACTTGCCCTGCTGGTCGACAAAGGACATGCCGAGCTTTTCCGATGCGCCGCTGACGTTCTCAAAGAACGACTTATAGAGGCCACCGGCCTCCCCGCCGTCCATAGTGCCGCCCAACGTGCCCAGCACCGCCATTTGTTCGGCCAAGCTCACACCGGCAGTGCTGGCCAGGCCGCCCGCCGCTTTGAACGCTTCGCCGATCTGCTCGCCACTGGTGCGGAACAGTTGCACCGCCGTCGCAGTTTGGCCGGCCAGCGTTTCAACCCACTGGCCCTTGCCCATGGCGTCGGCCTGGCCCTTAAACAGGTTGTACATGGTGCCGACGTAGGTGCCCATGGTGTCTGCGTCGGCCTTGGTGGCCTTGGCCAGCACATCACTGGCGTTGGTGAACGTCGCCAGTTGATTGCCCACCAACCCTTTAATAGCACCTTCAATGTGGTATGCCGAGGCGACAAAATCCCGGGCGTTCTCGCCATAAGCGACAGAGAACTCCAATGATTTGCGGTTCAGAGCGTTCAGCGCATCTTCGGCCACGCCCAGCGATCGGACTTCGCCCAGGGCGCGGTTCATCTCCAAAGCCGGTTCCAGTGACTGGGTGATGGCCACGCCGGCGCCCACCATCCCAGCCAGGCCAAGGCCCATCTGGGTGATGTTCTTTTGGCCCTGTTGGGCCAAGTCAGAAAAGCTCGTCTTCACCTTGCCCATAGGGGCTGTGACCTTATCGGTCAGGCTCAAAATGAAGGCCAGGCGGGCGCTACGGTCGGTCATCGATGTTTATCCGTTGAGTGCGTAGGCGATACCATTGGCGATGGCAATTTCCATCCGCCGCCAGTGCTCGTCCTCTAGCCATTTGGCCGTTCCCATCACCTCGGCGGTGGGTTCGGCACCAGGTAGCCAGCGACCGGCCAGGGCCACCAGTTGGCCCAGGCCGTTTTCGGTCAGTCGTTCGGCGTGGTCGAGGGCTTTTTTACGGTGATTTCAACGTCCGGGCCGTACTCTTCCAGGAGCGCGCCGGCCAGTTGCATGACCAGCACCGGGTTGCCCAACTGGGCCTTGAGACTGGCGCGTTCTTCCTGCTTGACGGTGGTTACCAGGAGATTGTTGGCCGGCGAAACCTTGTTGGTTTGGGTCACGGCGTTGAAGTACTTGGTCACGTCCTGCGGGGTCAGTGCGAAGGTAAATTCTTTCTCGCCTACTTCCAGGGTGATATCGCGTGTATCGGTCATGGTGTAACTCCATTCAGGTTTAAAAGTGGTGAGTCAGCGCAGGCAAACCCGGCGCACGTGGTCCTGCAGGCCCAGGATCATTTGCCGACTGAGGGCAAGCTGATCTCTGAGGGTGAAATAATCCTGTCGAGCGTCTGCTGTGAGTTCGGGGGTAATTGCATCAGCCACGCCGCTGGTGCTGGCCGATTGGGTGGCTCGGGCGCTGCAGGTGGCGTTGAGGCGCAACCGGTTAAGGCCAGCGTCAACAGCGCGGCGCAGACTGTCGTTTTCAGTGCGTTCATCGTTCAGTTCCTGGGTGCGTTGAAGGTCGATGGCGTCACGCTCGGCCAGCATCTCGCCGCTGATGCGCGCCGCTTGGCGTAGGCCGCTGGCTTCGAACACAGCGGCGTCCCGCTCACTACGGGCGGTGTCGCGCTGGCTTTCGAGCAGGCCAAAGCCGAACCAGGCCACCAGGCACAGCACCAGGATGAAAGTGCCTTCGCGCATCACAGGCCCACCTCACACAGAGCCGCTTCCGCCAAACGGCGCGCGTGCAGCCCCGGGATAAACACCTTCTTGCCCTGGGCGGTGGTGACGAAGGCCCACACCGGGGTTTTGCCATCAGGCGCCCAGGCGAGGGCCTGACAGCCCTCTTTGATGCGGCCGGCATTAATCAAGCCCACGGCGCGACTGGCGCAGGTGCTGGGGTTGCCGAAGTTGTGGCCATGGCTGCTCAGGGCGTCGAACGTGTTCTGGCCCACGTCCTGGTTGGTGATGCAGTCGGCCAGTTGCAGTTGGCCTTTGCTGATCACCAGTTGCTCGACCTCGTTGCACCGGGCGTCCGACCAGTAGTCACCCACAACCACGGGGTATGGGCTTGTATGGCGGGTTATGCCTTTGCATACGGTCGGCAGGCCACGGGCCAGCTTGTCGGCGTAAACCGTGTTTTGGCCGTTGCCTTCCCAGGTGCCCAGGAACACCACCAGCGTGGAGCTGCAAAGCGCAATGGCGCCGGCGGCGATCTTGCCGCGCAGGCTCATGGTTTCACCTTCCAGTCGCGTAGCATTTGGCGATACTTGGGAACCAGCAGCAGGATCTGCAGCACCATGTAAAGGGCCGTCAGCATGTAGGCGACAGCCGACCAATCGACGGTCCCTGTCGCGCCAGTGGCCGCAACACCGATCGCAGGCGACGCCTTTGCCAATGCGATGGCGGTGTCCTGGGCCGCCTGATTCGCGCTCATCGCTGCATTCCTCTCTCGAAAAAAGACTGACACGGTACGCAACGGGTCTTGCCGCCAAGCGCCTGGCGCGCCGGGGGAATCTCGATGTCACAGTCCTGACAGTGAGTAAGGCTTGGGCCCGCTGACTCACGCCGGGCTTGGGCCAACTGGGCGTCGATAGCCTGGTCCCGCTGACGTTGTTCCAGGGCTTGGGCGCGGTCGAACGGGCAGACCATCAGCTAATGCCCTCAATCTCGGTGGCATCCAGGTACGGCACGCCGTTAATGCGGATAAAGTCCGGGCTGGTGACTTCAAACGGCACCTTGTGCTTGGTCTTTTCGCCACCCTTGGGATCGATGTTCAACAGGCTGGAAACCTTCAACTTGCAGCCGAATGCCTCAACGCGCAGCTCGTCGTCGCCGGCCTTAGCGAAAAACACCGAGTCGAACGCCTCCAGCTTGCGAAAACTGCCGGCAGCGCGTGCCGCGTCGATCAGCAAACCGAAGTTGGCCGAGTCCAACTCAAGCTCACCAGCAGCTGACACGTCGCCGTCGACGTAGCCGTCAGGCACGCCCCGGGTTTGCGCGGTCTTGCTGTTGTCGGTGATATCCAGGGTGCAGCTCTCGACGTGGACCTGCAGATCGCCCAGGTTCACGTCGAAGTTCTTGCCGCCAATACGTGACATGGGGGGTTACTCCGAATCGTCGGTGGAAAGGTCCAGGGCGATGTTCGCCGTGAGGTCTTTCGGGCAGTTGTGGGGCTTGATTTTTATGTACACCTCAACGGCGGTTTTGCTCTTCCAGGTCAGCACGATGTCGCCGTCTTTCGGCGATTCGATCTCGCCCGGGAACACCTCGCCGGCGAACTTGACCGACTTGGCCATCTTGCGAAGTGGAGCCATCAGCGCGTTGACGTTCACCGCCATGCTGTTAGCGGTGCTGTTCAAGCGACGGTCAGCCACGCGCCGGATCAGCAGCGGACGCACCAGGCGCGCCGCCTTGTCTGAAAGACGCAGATACTCGATCACCTGGTAGTCGCTGGCCGGCGTGTCCAGCATGTTGCCGTCACCCCAGTACACGCCTGGGTAATCGGGATAGGTCTGTGAGACAGAGAAGCGGGCTTTATCCAGCTCGGCGCGGATCGAGGACGGCAACGGGATACCTTCCTTGTCCACAGGCACCGCCCCCAGGCCCAAAACGGCACCACTTGCCACTCGCATGGGGCTGTCTGCGATGCTCACTGCAGCGTTAGCCAAACGACCGCCCAACACGCCCAGGTCATTGCCGTGCAGTTGAGGAACGGCCAGCACACGGGGAGCGGCAAGACCGTCCACGATGGCTTTCTGGTCCACCAGGTATTCAGACCAGCTCTGGAGCGGCGTCGGGCTAGGCGTGGCCGCCATCACGAACACGCGGCGCCCATAGACGTTGCCGAGCGCAATCGCGGCGTCGTGCATCGCTGACAGTTCAGCGCCCTTGGTCACCGGCTGGGTGATAACCACGGCCTCGACAGAAAAACCTTGTTGCTGGGACTGCTCCAAGGCTGTTTGCCAGTCGCCTTCGGGGCCGATTGGCGCTGCCAGGCAGGCCCAGCGATCGCCACCGTTCAAGCGTGCGGCCGTGACTTGGGTTTTCAGGTCGCTGGCCGGCAGGCCGAGCTGGGAATCCAGGTCGCTGTCGGTGTTAAGGGCGATCAATTTGCCGGCGTTTTTCGGGCCGGGGCCGATGAACAGAAAATAGCGCTCGATCTCAGTCACGGCGCCTTGGCCCAGATTGAGATTGTTAACGCTGACCTTGCCAAGTGCCATGGTGTGCCTCGTTAGCGGGGTGAATTAAGGATTTGTTGGAACACCTGGTTAACCAGGGCGCGGGTTTCGTTCCCGCTCTCCACACCGAGGAACTGGCGTTTTGGCAGGGTGATATCCCAGCTTTGCGCGCCCGTTGTTTCGGTTCGTTCGTCGTTCAAAATGCGGATCAGCAAGCCGGCCTTGGCGTAGTTCACATGCTCTTGAATCCAGGCCACGGACGGCCTGGCCAGCGCCTTCTTGCCTTTCTGGCGGACACGAAAGCCCAAACGACGCAGACGCTTGGCCTGTTTGTCGGTGCAGGCGATGCCTGGGGGGACTTTGTTCCAGCGCCGCATCTGCGCGGCGGTACGTCGCTCGCTGACGCCGTTGTGCTGCTGCGCGGCGACCCAGCGGGTGAGGGCGTTTTTCCAGCCCAGTTCGGCTTCGTCGGAGCTGACGCGGGTCACCTGCAGCAGTTTGGCCAGGCCGGCTTCCATCTTCTTCTTGCCCTTGGCCGAGCCCTTGCGCTCAGCGAACGGCGTGCCGTCCAGGTTCTTCTGTTCCCGCACCCGCTTGCGGCTCATCGTCCGCACGCGCTTGGTCACGTTGTTCAGCAGTCGCCGGCGCAATTGGGGCGGCAGCTCAAGCAACGCCAACTGGGCGTCGACGTTGACCATGCCCCTGACATCAAGGGCGAGCGGATTAGCGGCCATCGCTGCCCACCTCGCCTTGCTCAGCTACCCACAAATCGAAGGGGACGAACGCCCAGGTTTTGCCGAACGCCTCGATCTCGCCGGCGGGATCTTCGGCCAGGTATTGCGGTTCGATAAATTCCAAGGACAGGTCTACGTCGAAGCTGTCCTGGTCGAGGGGTTCAACTGCGAACAGCGGCGCCGGCAATTCGTGGCGGTCCCGATCGGGATCATGGTTTTCCAGCCAACTGCCGACCAGGGCCATCAGTCGCGCGGGGTTGCCAGTGAAGCTCTCCAGCGAGAACACAGCGCGATAGCGCATGTCAGCCATGTGCAGGCCGTCGCGGTCGGGCTTCCAGATCAGCTCAAGGCTGACCTGCTCGGTCCAGCTGTCGAATAGCTCAGGCGCAACCAGGTTACGGGCCATCAGATAGGAGGTCAGCGCCTGCAGCTGGATCATTGCAACGACGCCGTAATGCGGCCGCGGCCTTGCAGCGCACGCACGGCCTGCTGACTGAAAGCCAGGAAGGTTTCAGCACGCTCCGGCGCTTCCTTGCCGGTGTTTTCGGCGCTTTCGCGGCGGGTGACAGTGGCGAACTGGGGCAGTGAATTGCCCTTGGCGCGGCTATAGACAGCACGTTTATAGAGCGTGACCTTATAGGCGTAAGCCCATTCTGCCGGGGTGTCCACACCGGCCGCTTCCTGCAGGTTCGATACCCCTGCCGTCTGCAGCTTCGCTTTCACGCGGGCCAGGTCGGTGTTCACTTCGAACATGGCGCTTTTCAGTGTGTCGACCAGCAGCTCCACCAGGTACTCCGCCGGCACGCGTTGTTCTTTCTGAAACTCGGTCACGGAAAGGTCCGGCCAGAAGCCGTCATTCTCGATCGTCAGTTCCACAAAGGTGGTGGGTTTCCCGGAAAAGCTCATTACTGGCCGCTCAAATAGGGCGGGGAGCCTGTTTTCAGTGGGACGGTCCATAAATGGGCGGCTCACTTCCACAGGTCCCCGCTGGGGGGGTAGTCGGTTATTCGGAAGCCGGGTTAGCAGCCGTTTGTTTTTCCAAGGCCCTGCGGACCTGTTTGATGCGTGTGTTGTTGCCGGCCTGGGCATAAAGCTCAGTGGAGCGTTCCAAATGCTTGAGCGCGATATCCCACTGCTCCGCCTCCATGGCGCGCATACCAATCAACTTGTGGTACTTGCTTGGGATCTGCTCGGTCAGCGTCCACTCGCCGTCAACACGTGGCAGCAGGTCGGACAGATAGGGCTCAGGGCTGCGGCTGGCGTTGTATTCGGCGTAGGCCCACTCACACACGGCGTCGGCCACAAAGGTCTGGATGTCGCGGCGCTTGAAACGCTCCGGCATCTGCTGTCCCTGTTCCATCAGGAAGTCCGCCAGTTCCAGGGCGTCATCGAATTGGGCCGTATCGAACAACCAAACCATGACCTGCACCGCAACGCGGTTAGGGAAGTTCAGGCCCGACTCGCAGTAGCGCTGGACGTATTCCTGATACTTGGGCAGCAGCTCTTCGCGCTTGAGTGCCTGTCGTCCGGCCAGCCCGTTAATGGCGCTGATTCGCTCCAGGTCCTGGTCCAACGCCGCTTCCTGCAGTAGCAGGTGCTTGCGAGCATTGGCGGGACTGCTCAGTGCATCGGCCGGCGTATAGGCCAAGCTTGCAGCAGCGGACATCGCCGCTACTGCAGTGCTGCCCAAGGCCAGGGTGCGGCGCTTGTGCGCCAGGGCCAGACTCACGCCGCCACCAATTCAACGTTTTCAGTGAACGCGATCTTCTCCAGCTGCTCGATCACGTAGCCTTCGTTGCGGCTGTTGTAGTCCTCGACGCGGGAGCGCTTCGGGTTCTCGATCGTCTGCTTACGCCAGCTGGTGTCCTGGTAGTAGATCGACAGGTTGTCCCAACTGGTGACCAGCACTGCGTTAACCGGGAAGTTCGGCACGCTGAAAGCCGGCAGACCGCCATAGGTCGCAATGACCTGGGCGTTTTCGATGCGCTCTTTTTCGGTCGGCGTGTCGCCTTGCTTGGTGTACAGCTTGGCCTTGTCGGAGGCGAGCAAATCGGTGCCGATGATCGCGACCAGGTCGCCGTCTTCGCGCAGGATCTCGTCCACCATCTGCTTGGTGTCGTGCACCAGGGCGTCAAGGTTGGCGTAGTCACCACCGGCGCCCAGTGTGACCTTACCGGCAGTCTTCCCCTCTTTGAGCACCTGCTGTGGGGCTTGCTCGCGAAGTTGCTGCAGCCAGCCTTTGTTCACGTCCTGCAGCTTGGGGAATTTCTCCAAATCAGTATCAACAGCGGCGTGAGTGCCATGGAAGCCGATAACGATCCGATCTTGTGCGATACGCTTCTGCACGGCGGCGGAATAGCGCTCTTTGAAGTCGGGAAACTTCGCCCAGGCGTCGATTTTGGCGTACGGAAGACCAACGTCTGACTGGGTATCAGCCAGTTCGTATTGGGTGTTATCCAGCGCCGATGCGTCCTTGGCTTCGCGGTCGGTGGTCTTGGTGTTGGTGCGGCCAGTGACCGGGCCATTCACACCGATAAAGACTTTTTCGCCCTTGATCTCACTTACCGGGACGACGTTGATACGTTCCAGGAAGTCAGCTTTCGCGGTAATTGCGTCGTTCAGCTCCTGGGCAATCGTCGGTTCCACGCTGAACATGCGGCTCGATCGCTCGACGCCGTACGCTTCGGCCATCGCTTCTTGCAGCTCGGCATACTGTTTGGCGCCACGGGCGCTTAATGGCTGGGCCATGTCAGAGCACCTTACGTCGTGGGGCGGCTACTGGACCGGGGTTGCGTGGCAACTGGCGACCGGCCGAGGTGTTCTGCAGGGCGGAAAACTGCTTTTGCAGCTTCTCCAGCTGAACCAGAACGGCCTTGTTCGACCCACCGACACGGCGGAACTCACGTTCTTCTTCGGCCGTAGTGACGATCTCGTCTACTGCCGCGCTCACGTCGTCGATTGGTGCCTGTTCGGGTTCTGGTGCATCTGCGGCGGCGGGTTCAATCACAGCCTGAATGCCAGCAGCGACGACAAGCAGCTGCTCCAGCAGGGCTTTAAGGGCCGTTGCGGTAGCTTCATCCATTGGGGGTTTGCTCTCTGTTTGGGGGGGAGTGGTTTCGGCGGGCAACGCATCAGCAGCGAAACGCTTGAAGAAGCCGGTCAAGGCTTTGATCAGTCCGGTTTCGGCGGTGCTTGAGATACCGTCCTGCAGCCGGCCGAGTTCGACCGAGGCGGTGAAGTAAGAGGCGCGGTTGTTCTTGTGAGAAAAGTAGAGTTCCTGGGTGCCAACGCTTGCGGGCTGATCGGTAACACCGAGCCCCGTCAGATACGCCCTGCCGCTACCGCGAAAGTCGGGTGTAATTTCAATGCTGCTGAACAATTTCTGGCCCTGGTCATTCAGGTACAGCAGGCGATCGTTCGGCTTCAATTGCGCTTCGAGTGCTACTTCGCCCGGTTCCAGGTCGTCGGCTTCTTCTACCAGGCGCACGGCGAAAACGGTGCCGTGGGAGCCCGGCAAACGCTCGTGGTCGCACCAGATCACCGCTGTGTAAAAGGACGGCTTGTAGGTTTCAGCGATGTCGCGCAGTTCCTGGGGAAGGATCACGCGCCCATCAACGGTGGGTCCGCTGGTGGCGACACGTTTCCAGAACGAAACAAGGGAACGGGGCATGGGTTTGACTGCGCTCAATCACTGAATGAGCCGCCACGATAGGGAGCCGCCAAGCCCCAAACAAACGGTTCAAATGCGCGTTTCTCCTATATTCACGATATAGGTGGATCACGGAATTTAACCCCGCGTTTCCAGCGTTTTCGCCGCATAGACTGCGGCCCATGTACTACTCGACCGAAGTTAAAGAAGCCGCTAAACGCCTATTTCTGCGTCGCTGTAAGGCCAAGGAAATTCAGGCGCAGCTAAACCTGCCCAACATCCGCATCGTCTACTACTGGATACGCCAGGGCGGTTGGGAGGACATGCTGTCGGACGAAGAACCGCTGACTGCAGTCGGCCGGCGTATCACCCTGCTCCTGGACAAAGCCAGCAGCCTGACCAAAGACGAACTCAACGAGCTGGACCGACTGACAACGGTGCGCGAGCGCTTGTTAAAGCAAGCGGTCAAGCCGTCGCCGGCACCGGGCGGGGAATCAGGCAGCGAACCGCAGGAACGCCGCCAGGGCGCGCGTGGGGAGCGCTCCGGCCGTGGCGAGGGTGGCGGACGAAAAAAAGAAAAGAAGGTAAAGAACGACGTCAGCGAACTTACCGAAGTCGATTTTCTGGATAAGTTCATCAGCAAGATGTACGACTACCAGAAGGAGCTGTTCGCCGCCAAACAGAATCCGCTAACGATGCGGATCCGCAACGTTCTGAAAAGTCGCCAGGTGGGATTGACCTACTACTTCGCCGGCGAAGCCTTCATGGACGCTGTGCTCACTGGTGACAACCAGGTTTTTCTGTCTGCCAGCCGTGCCCAGTCCGAAATTTTCCGAAGCTACATCATCGCCTTTGCCCAAGAGTGGTTCGGCCTGGAATTAACCGGCAACCCGATAGTGCTCAGCAAAGATGGCAAACCCTGGGCCGAGCTGCGCTTTCTCAGCACCAACGGGGCCACTGCGCAGGGCTATCATGGCCATGTTTACGTCGATGAATACTTCTGGATCCGCGACTTTGAGAAGCTGAACAACACCGCCAGCGCCATGGGCACTCACTTCAAGTGGCGCAAAACCTACTTTTCAACGCCCAGTGCCGTCTCACATCAGGCGTACCCGTTCTGGACAGGGGAAAAATTCCGTAACGGCAAGCACAAAGACGCCAAAAAGCCGTGGCCCAGTGACGAACAGATCGCAGCCGGCGCGCTTTGCCCGGATGGGCACTGGCGCAAGATCATCACCGTCCTGGATGCACTTGCCGGCGGTTGCAACTTGTTCAATCTGGAACAGCTGCAGTTGGAGTATGAAGACGACAAATTCCAGCAGTTGTTCATGTGCAAGTTCATCGACAGCAGCCAAAGCGCGTTCGGGCTCAAGGATCTGGAGCGCTGCTATTCCGACCTGTTGTTGTGGGAGGACTACAACTCGGAACTGGATCGGCCGTTCGGCAACAGCCCGGTTTGGCTTGGCTACGATCCAAGCCGGACCCGCGACGATGCCACCTGCGTGGTGGTCGCCCCGCCACTGGAACCCGGGGCGAAATTCCGCATCCTGGAAAAACACAGCTGGCGGGGCCATTCGTTCACCTACCAAGCCGCCCAGGTCAAAAAGCTTACAGAGCGTTTCAACGTGCAACACATCGGGATTGACATCACTGGTGTGGGCTACGGCGTATTCGACCTGGTGCGCGACTTCTACGCGAAGGCGACACCGATCCACTACAGCCTTGAGACCAAAAACACCCTGGTGCTCAAGGCCCAGGACACGATCCAGGGCAGTCGCATCGAGTGGGATGCCGGCTGGACCGATATCGCCCAGGCATTCCTGACCATCAAGCGCGGCACCACCACCAGCGGCCAGGTTACCTACAGCGCTTCGCGCACCGATGCCACCGGCCACGCCGATATCGCCTGGGCGGTTATGCACGCCCTGGCCAATGAACCCCTCAATACCAACAAGCGGCGCCGTAGCCGCTACGTCACGAGCGGAAACAATGCCCAAGTCACAACGCAGAAAGCCCCAAGCCAGCCAGCAGGTACAACAGCCACAGCCCATGCGGGCGTTCACCTTCGGGGAACCGGAACAGGTGCTGTCCGGCAACATCGGCGAGTACCTGGGGGTGTTTCTCAGCGACGACGGCGAAATCTACAAACCGCCGGTTTCGCGGGCGGGCCTGGCCAAGCTACTGCGCGCCAACGCGCACCACGGCGCCATCCCCAAGTTCAAGCGCAACCTGCTGCTGCGTGAATTCATCCCGTCCGAGGGCTGCAGCACGCAGACCATGGGCCGAGCGAGCCTGGATTACATGGTGTTTGGCGAAGCGTATTTCTATCGCGATACCAACGCCTTTGGCGAAGTGCTGGAGATGCAGCACCTGCCGGCTATCAACATGCGGGTGAAGGTCGACGGCGGGTTCAGGATGCTGCTGCCAGACTGCAAGTATATGGACTTCCACCAGGACGAAATCGAACACGTCCTGGACTACGACGTGGAACAGAACATCTATGGCGTGCCCGACTACCTGGGCGGTCTGCAGGCGCTGTTGCTCAACGAAGCCGCGACTCTGTTCCGCCGGCGCTACTACAGCAACGGCGCGCACGCGGGTTACATCTTCTACACCAACGACCCGGACCTGACCGAAGAAGACGAAGAGAACCTGCGCGCCCAAATCAGCGCCAGCAAGGGTGTGGGTAACTTCCGCTCGATGTTCGTCAACATCCCCAACGGCAAGGAAAACGCCATCCAGATCATCCCCGTGGGGGACTTCCAGGCCAAGGACGAACTGGAGAAGGTGAAGAACATCACGCGCAATGACGTGATCGCGGCGTGGCGTATGAACCCAGCCCTGGCCGGGATCATCCCGGAAAACAGCGGTGGGTTTGGGGACATTGAGAAGATCGATCGTGTGTACACCAGCAACGAGATTCGGCCGATTTGTCAGCTGTTCAATCAGCTAAATGACACATTGAGGGTGAATCGTAGGTTTGCGTGGAGGGAGGTTGCTATTGAGGTGGCACCTACTTGATGTAGGAATTCTTAGTAGAGGAAACCAATCCACCTTGTGGCAAAATAGTGTGCATACGTACACCCTTGGGGAGGGATGCAATGCGGATTACATGTAGGGAATGTGGCGGTAAGGCGCGGATCGGATCGCGAGAGAACGTGTCTGTGGAGTACGCCAAGCTCTACTGCCAGTGCTTGAATCCGCTTTGCGGCCATTCCTTTGTGATGGAACTCAGTTATTCCCACGCTTTGCGGCCTGCGGCGGCGTCGGTCGATCAGTTGATTTTCGACCGGCTCCGCGAACTTCCGCTCAGTCGGCAGCGACAATTATTTGATCAATTAAGTTCTTTGCCGGGTTGATGAAAAACCGCTCCAAGTTTGCTGGAGCACTCCAACAAACGATCGCTTGACCAAACCATCGTTGCTACAACTCCACCGCTTTCATCTTCATCTAAGGGCCTTGCGCCCACCGATACGCTTAGTCCGATAATAACTTTGGCGACCTCTTCTATGATGTCTCGGGCTGTCGTAACAGTGCGTTCGTCCATTTCAATGGCTCCTTGTTGGCAGGTCAGAATTTGCGCACTTTACGGATTCCAATTTTATTTTGTCAAACATTAATTTCTGCAGCTGCTCGGGTCCTAAAATTTCCTGTAAGACCAATCTATACCGTCTTGGTAGAGCGGGGAAGGGCCTGTGTGCTGGGTGCACCGCCCGTTTTCAAAGCTGATGGCATGGTGCAATATTATTATACCGAGGTCGTATTTCTGAAAGGGACCCATTTATGAATCTTTTAGGTTTAAGACGGTTTTACGTAAAAGCGTAAATGCGTTCTAAGATGAATGCGTGCCACTGACGTACGCTGAGCGCACCTCATTAGGGAAAATAAGTTCGCTAAGCGAACATTTACTATTCGACATATCGAAAGCTTTTTTACTCAATATTGTAATTTTGAAGGCCAACTGCTCTTTATTTTGAAGGGGGATTTTGTAGTTCTGATTGACAAAGCATCGGTAATTGGGCGGAAAGTACCAGGTCAAACAGCTAGTTGTTTTTACGGTTTCGATGCTTGGGCCGAACTCCGGATGAGAAAAAGGGCGCCGAGGCGCCCTAAAATCAGAAATGTCTGAGCCATTTTTAGCGGCTAAAAAATATTTCTAGAGACTTCGCTTGCCTTCAAATGGTGATCACGCCATACCTCCGTTGGCCCGTCCGATTCTCGAATGCTGCGACTACCAGGCCGGTAGGGAGGGGAATCTCCACGGTTCCGTTCCCCGTATCGTGCAGAAGTAGGGCCGTGGCATCCACCAGTACAAAGTCCGGTGGCAGATCCAACTGTTTAAGAGTGTGGTCGTGCTGATTGTCACTGAGGGCAACCGCCCTACCATCGATCACGACAAACATGCCGTTGCCTCCTTCGACTCCAGTTCTTCAATCTGCTTGAGCAGTACGCTGATGATTTTTTCCTGCTCGTCTCTCAGCTGATCCTGAATAAGGGAGCGTTGCAGTCGGATGATAATTTCGCCGTTCATGCTTCGCTGGTTGCTACGGGCGGTGGCTGCGATCTGAGGGCGTAAGCCGTCTGGCAGGCGGATCACAAACTTGTCTTGTTCGCGGGAATCAAGCATGAGCTGTCTCCTTAATGGTTGGTTGGGCAAGTAAGTTGGCGACCACTGCAGCGTCGCTCTCTGATAGGTCTCCGAGGGCTTGAGCCATTTCGGCCATACTTTCCAGGCGCTGGCGGGCGTCCGGACTCTTGTGGATCAGGTAGCCGATCAGTGCTGCGCCGATCACGGCGGTGGCCAGCAGCGGGCGAGGGGGTTTAAAGGGGCTGCTGTCTTGCTCGGGTGGTGTGATAGCCTTGTATTCACTGCTGCTTGGGCGTTCTGCTTTCATGGTGTTACTCCTTTGTGGTGGTTGGTGTCGGGGAGGTGCGAACTCCTCGACACCGTCTCTTTCAGGCTTGCCGTAATGGGCTTGCCGTGAATACCGGACGCTTTTCGCAGCGAACCTCAAACAACCCCAAGTCATGACCATCTACGTCCCATAGGTGTACGACGGTGACGAAGGTCGGGGTGTCTTCTGGGTGGTCCTGCCAATGAGCGGCTGTCGCCAATTCGGCCAAATCTTCGGGCGTGCACATGTCCACGTAACCGTTCGGCAAGAGCAGTTGGCCGGGTAGGGTGTTTGCGCTGTATCGAATGATCACGGTTTTCCCCTTTCAGGCTTTGCGTACCAGGTGCACAACCAGGTCATTGGGCAACCCTGAATTTTCCTCTCGCGCCGCGAGGCCCAATACCGCCTTGATTTGAACATTGGTGCAGTCGTCCGCCAGGAAATGCTTGGCACCGGCAATGGCCTGGTTGGCGATTTGGCTGAGAGAAAATGGGGTGGTGCAGTTCGCGCCAACGACGATAGGAACGTCGATACCCTGCATGTTCAGTTCGGTTTGAATCTCCTGCAGCTTGGTGTTTTTACCTGGGGCAGCATTGCCGATAATTACTTGCACTTGCATGGTGTTACTCCCTCTGGGGTGGAATAGCGGTCAGGCGTTCGCGTTAAAAAGATGCGTGTGCCCATTGGTTCGGCGGAACATCCGGAACAATAAAGAGAGGAATAGCTGTAAGCCCCTGCCAGCTTGGGTTCCCCCCTTGTTGAGTCGAATGGCTCTGGAGCCGGAACATGCCGGAACAGCTTTTTTCACTGATTGGCTGGAGGGCTTGATTTACAAGGCCTGTAGCGATGTTCCGGAAAACTGGGTAGCCGGAACATTGCCGGAACAGCAAAGGTAGAAATGTTCCGGGACGTTCCGGTATGTTCCGGTTGCCCGTGATGATGAGATTCCTGTTATCTATCTGTTTTTTATAGATATTTTTATTGATATAGATAATGTTCCGGATGTTCCGGCAGTTCATTGGCAACACACGCATTCCAACAATTCCACCTAAATGCTCCCGCATATGAGGGTCGGTCTCCCAAATGTTCATCACTCTTTACCCCCCTTGCGGAAGATCCAGCAGTTGAGCGGCCGCTTCTCGATACACGATCGGACTTTGCGCACTTCAATGAAGGTGTGTGAGCTGCTCAGCGGCAGGGCCCGTTGTAATTGGGTCGCGTGGATGACCTCCTGGCCAGCAAGTCGGCAGGCGTTGTGGAAGTGTTCGATGTTGATAGCGATCAAGGTCCGATCAGAGCTGTGATTCAATGTCTCCAGCGTGTTCTCGCGGACTCCGTCCTGGTCGTTGATCGTGACCACCTTTTCATTTAGGTAGTGATAGATCTGCCAGAACCTCGCTGCCGTCGCGTTCTCACTGCTGACAAGCTGCTGCCGATCGATGGCGCGGGCTTCAACGTGTTTGTATAACTGTTCTAGGGTCTGCTCGCTCCACTCCGGGAACAGTGCCTGAGTGGCCTTAGCTGCGGCCATGAGTTGGGCATGGCAGAGTACGATTCGCTGATGCTGGATGACTGAGTTCGCTTGGAGTCGGCTCTCGTACTCTGTGAAGGCTTCAAAGTAACGTGCCAGCCAGTTGCTTTCCTGTTCCAGACAGCGGCGCAAATAACCCGCTAGCTCTTCAACAGGGATGGCGTTCAAACGGTTGGCCACGATCTTGCGAGCTGGTGTATGCCCCGCTCGCGTGGCGTGCATGTGAGCAATCCGCGTCAGGATGGCATCGGTGCCGCCCACCCGGGCGTTCTGCGATATGCATAGGGCAGCAAGGAAAATCAGGCTGTCGGTGTCATTGCTCGATGACTTTATGCCTACTGTTCGAAGCGTGGCGTTGTGGTCAAAAAGTGATTTCCAGTTCTCCCAGTTGTATTGGCTTGTGGTTTCGCGGCCTTGCCCGTCGACCACCGTGCTGTCCGATTCGATCAACACCACCGGTAGGTTGCTGACTTGAGATAGCGCACGTGTCAGACCAATGGCACTAGCGCCGGTGGTGTTGGGTTTCATGCCTTCATAGTTCGCACGTCCCAATAGCTTCCACAGGAAACGTAACATGCTCGACTTGCCGGCGCCGGCATCCCCGGTCAATTCGAAAAACAGCCATGACTCTTGAGTTGAGCGGATCTGTTGAGCAAATAGGGAGCCTGTCCACCATGCCAACGCAGCCAAACCATTCATGCCGTTGACTTCAAAGAAGTCAGCAAACCAATGCGGGTCGAAGTCGGTACCGCGTGTCAGTTTCAGGCTACTCAAAGAGGTTTTCAGGCCGGTTTTACCAATCTCCAGATAGCCGTGAGAGTTGGCCAAGTACTCCCTGCCTTTGTGATATCCGAACGTCTGATAGCAGTAGGTTTTACTGGCTGCATCGTAGCCAACGAAAGGCAGAGCCCGAACAGTCAAAGCATTTTCAAGCCATTTGCTACGCAGCATGGCCAGTACCTTTTCTCCGCCCTCGAAATTGCCACCAGGCGTTCGCTCCAGTAGGGACTTGGAAAAGCTACGGGGATCTCCGATGGAGTTGGGCGCTAATGGCTCTTTGCAGTTCTGAGCGGCGTTCGGGAAATTGAATTGAAAAAAGAACTGCTGATCACCACTGAGCGCATCCCTTTGGATGTACTCAAAGTGCGGCACGCAGTTGGCCACCTGCTTGATATCGCAGTATTTGTCGAACAGTTCTTCTCTGGTTTTCGGCTGCGCACCGCCATCCTGCTCCTTATCCTTGCTTGACTCTTTGCTCAACTCATCAGAATTGATCTTGGCCGTGTAAAGGCGATTGCCGAAGTCCAACAGGAAGAAATTTAAGGGCCTTTTCATGTGAAGCAAGAAGGCTTTTTTGGCCGGGTTGGGTGCGACGAATAACCGGCCCTGGTAACTGGCCTCCTGCATGAATGCATCGTCCAACTGACCGTCGCGATACACGTCATCCCAATCACGGTCTGAGCCAGTGAGAGCGACCCAGGCGAGTTCATCCATCGCATGTAACTGCCGACGATATTTGGGAATCACCAGATGCCCAGCCTTGTCATCATCCAGGGCGATGATCCAGCGCACTTTCTTGCCCTTGTTGGCCTCAATCAAGTCCCATGGGAAGTTGTTCGCCGAGATTGAGGCGATCACTTTGTAACCCGCCAGGTGCAACGCTATGGCGTGGAAGATCCCTTCAACGATGTAGACGTTATCGCCCGTCTCGATAGCCATACCTGGTGGCATCCAGCCGCCCGATCGATAGCTCATGCCCTTCTTGATGCCAGCCTTGTCGCCGCCGTTGGCTTTAACCATCGTGGCGTCGATGATTCGTTCCCAGTAGCCGTTGCACAGAGGAAAGCGAACGGTATCCGCCCACTGCCCATTGAGCATTTGCCGTCGAGCCTGTTCGTACCAACCTTTCATTTTGCTGATGTCGAAACCGCGGTTGCGCTGCAGGTAGGCGTCGGCAGTAGCGTTTGGATTTAACTCTGTGCGGGGGAAGCGCTCACTGAGGTTTTCGAACAAATAGCTGTAGCGCTCGCGGGTTTTTTCCACGTACTGGCACTGATTCAAGCGGTTGCATTTGAGCTGATACGGCTTCTTACGAGCGATGTACAGGGTGCGCTCCCCACAGCCTGGGCATATGCCCTTCTGCAGGTACTTGTTACCAATATCTTTGAAGTCCAGGTCGTGGTCATGCTCCAGGGCACTGACCACTTCCAGTCGGTAGATGTCTTCGAACTGCATATGCCGAGCCTCAGCGCTTTGAGGTGGTCGAGTTGGTGCCCACACGCTCGGCCTGGTCTGCTGCTTCAATGGCTAGGGCAACCATGTTTATAAGCAATGCCTCCTTGGACCCTTCCGCCTTGGCACGCACGAGAATCCGGCCGCGCTCGATGTCGTTTCGGATAGCCCGCTCTGACTGGCCTGAGCGGCGGGCTAGCTCTCTAACCGTGGTGTAAGGCGTGTCTATGGTGATCTGCATTTGATAAGCTCCTTAGTCATATGTGCAGTAAAAGTACACATATGAGGATATTAAGTACTCAAATGAGTAAGGTCAAGGGGTGTGCATGGAACTCGGGCAAAAGCTCAAGGAAATTCGGTTAACCGAGCGGCTGACTCAGTCAGAAATTAGCGAGGTGACAGGGATCAAACTGGGAACATGGAAAGGCTACGAGTACGGCGCTCGCAAGGAGGTGAGTTCTGGTGAATTGTTGAAAATCACGACACATCCCCGGTTTATGAAATACGCGCTTTGGCTGGTGACCGATCAGACGGCTCCCGCTTGCGGCCAGATCAGTCCGGTGATCGGTCAATGAGCATCGGCGAAAAGCTCAAGCTTATTCGGATGCGTGAGCAGCTAACGCAGACTGAAATGTGTGAGGCCACGGGTATCAGGCTTGAGACCTGGAAGGGCTATGAGTACGGGCGAAGGAAAACAGCGGCTTCTTCGGAGTTGTTGAAAGTCACACAGCATCCCCAGTTCACCAAATACACATTGTGGTTGATGACCGACCAAACTATTCCGGAGGCAGGGCAGATCAGCCCTGTGTGATGCCGTGGCGATCAAGAAGCTTGGCGAAGGTCGCTATGAGGTGGATTGCCGACCAGATGGCCGCTACGGCGTTCGGCTGCGCAAAGTATTCAAGACCAAGAACGAAGCTCAGAAGTATCACAATCGGGTTATGGGAGAGGGATCCAGCGGAACCTTTGAAAAGGCTCCCAAGCACGATCCGCGCACTCTCAAAGATTTAGTTGAGCGCTGGTATGTGATTCATGGGCAAAACCTCAAGACGGGGACTCAGAGGCTTTCTCTGCTGAATAGCATGGTCGAGAGGATGGGTAACCCAAAGGTTTCTAAGTTCAGTGCCGCAGATTTTGCCCAATACAGGGCAGAACGGGCCGAAGGGAAGCACTCCCGAAGTACGCCGGGGAATGGGTTCGTCAAAGAAGGATGCGCACCTAAGCCCATCAGCGCCAATATGCTGAATCATGAATTAGCCTATTTGCAGGCTGTGTTCAATGAGCTGACGCGGTTGGGTGAGTGGGAGGGTGATAACCCGCTGGCCAAGGTTCGCAAGCTAAAGTTTGACGAGACCGAAATGGTTTACCTTTTGCCTGACCAGATTATTGCTCTGCTTGACGATTTGGAAACACGTGAGTCTGATGCTGCGTTGATTGCTGAGGTTTGCTTAGCGACTGGTGCGAGATGGGGAGAGGCTGAGGCTTTGCTGGCTCATCAGGTGCGTAATGGTTTAGTTCATTACAGCAAAACTAAGTCCAGCAAAAACCGGTCTGTACCTATATCCAAAGATTTAGAGGCGCGGCTAGTGATGTCACTACCGTTCTCGTCAGGCTATAACACTTTTCGCCGTTCAATTTTGGCGTTGGGGATTGAGCTTCCTGAAGGGCAGCTGACTCATGTTTTGCGTCACACATTTGCGAGCCACTATATGATGAAAGGCGGGGATATATTAACTCTGCAAAGAGTTTTAGGGCACGCGACTTTGGCTATGACTCAAAAATATGCCCATTTTAGCCCCGGCCATATGGCTGAGGTTGTTTTCTTAAATCCTGTAGCCGGTCATTGTTCTAGGAGAAAGTCTGTGGAGTTAAGTGAATGAGTGATGAAAGAAAAAACGTCGTGGGGAAGCTTGGAAACTCCACAGATGAAATTTTTAAAGTTGGTAGGGCCATTCAAAGCATAACGATTCCCCATGAAATCTATAAGATAGGACAGATAGCTAAAAGTCTTAACGAGTTTTCTTCTTCATTCGCTCGTAGCCAGGAGATTTTGGCTATCGGAGAAGCTGTCAAAAAATTTCAAGCCGTAGCTAAACCCATGAACATTGTTGCGACTAACTCAACAATTGGTCGGCTGATATCCTCAATAGCTGATATCAATAAGCAACTTAACCGCTCAATGCTAGACCCGAACTCTGACCTCTTTCGAGGTTGGAAATCTGTGGTTGAATTTTCTAGTGCGTTCAATGCGGTAAGTTATAGAGGGTTGGCAAAGTTCGCAAACTCTCCCGCTAACTCAGAACTCATTAGCCTTCTTCGCTCTGGGCAGTTTACATCTGAGCAGTTAATTGAAGGTTTCGAAGATGCAGTTTCTGTTGCCGGCGTTGTTGAGGGATTACCTGCGGTAGATGTTTCGTCAAGCGGTGCTAAGCTTCAGGATGAAGTTGTAAGTGCTTTGATGGGCCATAAGAGCCTAAAGGGGTTGTCTCTAGAAGCACTCAGATATTATATTTTTTTCGTCATTTGTTCTTTTTTTTCAGATCCAATTGGCGCGATCAATAAAGGGTTTGAATTACAGAAAAATCTCTCCGGCTTTTTTGCTGAGGTAAAGACTCCTGCTGAAGCGCGAGCGATAGCACGCCACATGCCACAAGGGGTAGATAAAAGCTTAATCGCGGGCTTCCGGATCCTAACGGGCGACGGTGTGTACCTTAGAGACGGGCCAAGTAAAAGGTCTGATGAGGTTTTGAAAATGAGAGTGGGGGCGTTGCTACAGGTGTTGGATTCTTCGCATAAATCCTGGATTCTTGTTTCCGTTGTGGTGGATGGTGAGGTCTATGAGGGTTGGGTCCTACGCGGTTACACAAAGAGAATTGAGTAAGCAGTTCCACAGCTGTGGACGTTTTGTGGACGTAACGTCTTTTTTGCAACGTGGACGTTTCAGATTTTTAGATGTGAAAAACGACGAAAGCCACGCAATACGTGGCTTCGAAGATGGTGGGCCCAGTAGGACTCGAACCTACGACCAAGGGATTATGAGTCCCCTGCTCTAACCAACTGAGCTATAGGCCCTCAGTAGGTCGCGGATTATAACGATGGTTTGTTCACTGTGCCATCCGAAAAATCCTCCAGCTTCGTACGAAGGAAGCTCGCGGCAAAAAGCTCCGGCGGCAGGGGCAGGCTGACGATGTAGCCTTGCATCTGTTCACAGCCTTCGGCGGCGAGGAATGTTTGCTGTGCGGGGGTCTCCACGCCTTCGGCAATGATGGTGAATTGCATGCTGTGGCCCAGCGCGATGATGGCGCGCACGATGGCGACGTCGTGGGGATCGTCGGGCAGGCCTCGAACGAAGGATTGGTCGATCTTGAGGAAGTCCAGGGGCAGGCGCTTGAGGTAGCTGAGGGACGAGTAGCCAGTGCCAAAATCATCGATCGCCAGCTGGACGCCCAAGCGTTTGAGTTGATGCAGAACCCCCAGGGCTTCTTCGGCCTGGCTCATGATGAAGTTCTCGGTGATCTCCAATTGCAGGCAGCCAGGTTCAAGGCGGTAATCGCGCAGCAGTTGTTCGATGCGTGACAACAGGTTGGGGTGACGCAGCTGCGCGCCTGCGAGGTTGACCGACAGTGGCCCGAAATCGTCGAAAGCCTCTTGCCAGGCGTGCAACTGCCGACAGGCTTGTTCCAGCACCCAGTCGCCAATCTGCAGGATCGTGCCGTTCTCTTCGGCCAGGGCGATGAAGTGTTCGGGCGGGACGTCGCCCAAGGTCGGGTGATGCCAGCGGATCAGGGCTTCGGCGCCGATCAGCTCCTGGGTCAACAGGCTGCGCTTGGGTTGGTAATAGAGGCTCAGTTCTTCACGTTCGATGGCACGGCGCAGCTCGTGCTCCAGCGCTACGCGTTCATTGGCTTGGGCCGTCAAGTCGCGGGTATAGCTTTCGACACGGTTGCGGCCCTTGGCCTTGGAGCGATACATCGCAGCATCGGCGTTCTTGACCAGAGTGGCGACGTCGGTGCCATCCTGTGGGTAAAGGCTGGTGCCAATACTGGCGCTGATAAAAAACTCATGGTCACCGGCCTGGAATGGGGGTGTAAAGCAGTCGAGCAGTTTGTTCGCCAGATACTGGGCATCGCCGGCCTGCTGCAAGCCGGGCAGCAAGATGATGAATTCATCCCCGCCCAGGCGGGCAACGGTGTCGACGTCGCGCAGTTGCTGCTTGAGGCGTACGGCGATGTCTTTGAGCAGCAGGTCGCCGACCGGGTGGCCGAGGCTGTCGTTGATGTGTTTGAAACGGTCCAGGTCAAGAAACAACACCGCGCCTTGCCTGCCGCTTTCCTGCTGGCCGTTAAGGGCGGCCTGCAGTCGATTTTCAAACAGGGTGCGGTTGGGCAGACCGGTCAGCGGGTCGTGGTGGGCCTGATAGTCCAGGCGTGCCTGGGCCAGCTTGAGGCTGGAGATGTCGGCAAACACGGCAACGAAGTGCGTGATCAATTGGTCGCGGTTACGCACGGCGCTGATGGTCAGCCAGCTTGGGTACACCTCGCCGTTCTTGCGGCGGTTGGAAATCTCTCCCTGCCAGTGTCCATGGGCCGTCAATTGGTGCCACATCGCCGCATAGAATGCGCTGTCATGCAGGCCCGAGGCGAGCAGGCGCGGGGTATGGCCGAGTGCTTCGATTTCGCTGTAGCCGGTGATCTCACTGAAGGCGCGATTGACGGCACTGATGTTCTGTCGTGTGTCGGTGATCAAAACGCCTTCAGCGGTGCTCTCGAATACCGTGGCGGCCTGTTGCAGTTTTTCCTGCATCTGCTGGCGTTCGGTGATGTCCCGAGCGATGGTCAGCATGCAGTCTTCGTCACCGATGGGCAGCGGGCGACTGGAGACTTCGCAGAGGCGAAGCTGGCCGTCGGCGCGACGGATATGGCAGATGAAATCACGCACGAAGCCGTCGCGCTGCATCAACTCCAGCATGTGCTTGCGTTCGTTGAGATCGACCCAGATACCCAGGTCCAGGGTTGATTGGTCGAGCGAAGAGGCGCTGGTGAAGCCGGTCAGATGGCTGAAACCTTCGTTCACCTCAATCAATAGGCCATCCCTTTGGCGACTCAGCAGCAAGCCGTCGGGGGACGCATGGAACGCCTTGGCGAATTTCTCTTCGGAGGTTTGCAGCTGCTGTTGGGTTTCCTTGAGCTGGGTGATATCGCGCACCACCACCACCAGAGCTTCGGTGGTGTCGAGTTGGAAAGGCTCAGCTGAGATCAGCCCCGTAAACGCTTGGCCGTTGCTGCGCAGAAAGGACATTTCCAGGTTGCGGATACTGGTGGTCTGTACCCGCTGCAGCAAATCCGGCCCGACGCCCTGAATGCGCCATATATTCAGATCTGAGGCGGCTTTGCCCACAACCTCGTCGGCGGTCAGGCCAATCTGGTCCTCGAATGCCTTGTTGACCTCCAGCAGGCAGCCATCGGATAGCCTGGCGATCACCAGAATGTCGGGGCATTGCTGGAACACCGACGCAAACTTCTGCTCGGACAGTTGCAGGGCTTCCTCCGTGCGCTTGGCTTCGCTGATATCGATCATCAGGCCGCGCAGCACTGGCTCATGTCCGTGTTCAATCAGGCTGACAATATCGCGCACCCACAAGCAACGGCCGTCCGCCGTGATGACCCGGTAATCGACGCTGTGATCACGATTGGCACGGGTTTCCCGGTAGCAATACGCTTCGGTGCGCGTGAGGTCGGCCGGGTGAATGATGTTGCGCCAGAAGCCCGGAATCAGCCAGTGGGCGCGCGGATAGCCGAGCAAGTCTTCGGCATGGGGCGATACGTAGCTGTAGGTGAAATCGCTGATGCTCGCTTCCCAGGCGATGGCGGACAAGCTCTCTACCAGGCCGCGATAGTGGTATTCGCTGCTGCGCAGTTCTTGTTCGAGGGCGACCCTGCGGGAGATTTCCGAACTGAGCCGGCGATTGATCCGAATGACCACCGCCAGCACGGTACTGAGCAACAATACGGCGGGCAGGCCGTACGTCAGCAGGTCGACCCAGAAGGTGCGGTGATCGGTGAAGCTGCCGACCCAATGTTGCTGGATCGCATCGGTTTCGGCTGAGCTAAGGTCGGCGAGGACTTTGTCCAGGATGCCCACCAGCATTTTCTGTTCCTGCGGGACGCCCATTGCCAATTGGTAGCGATAGGGCGTTTCGCCACTGACGTACAAGCCATCGAGCTTGAGTTGGCGCAGGCTCCAGACGCTGGACGCCAAGTCGCCGACGACGGCATCCACTTCATCGGTGGCCAGGGCTTGCAGCGTAGAACTGACGTTGGGCATCGCCACCAGATTCAGGTCCGGGTGGTGAGTGCGCAGCAATTCATGGGGCGCATAGTTTTCCACCACGGCAATTTTCAGCCCGTACAAACCCTTTAGGTTGCGTGGTTTCGCGCCGCCTTCATGGGCAAGGATGACGATGGGAAAGTCGAGGTAGGGGCGTGTAAAGGCCAGGTAGCTTTGGCGCTCCGGAGTGGACATGATGCCGGGTAGTAAGTCGAGCTGGTTGCTCCGGGCTTGTTCAAGTACAGCGGTCCAGTTTGCCGGTTCGATCAGCTTGATCCTGACACCCAGTCGGTCCTGGATCAGGCGCACATAGTCGGCAGCCAGGCCCTGGTAACGACCATTCTCATCACGGTATTCAAAGGGGGGCCAGGACGCGTCCACCCCAAGGCGAAGCTCCTGATGGTCCGCCAACCAGCTACGCTCATCCTCCGTGAGAGTCAACGCGCCAGCCGTTGCGGTCCAGGTCAGCAGCGACAGTAGCAACACGGTCGGCAATCTGGGCATAACGGTCTCGTTATGGCACGGGGAATAGTTCGAGTGTAGACGGGCATTTCAGGGGAGGGGTGTTGCGGGGAATTTTATCTGTGCAAAACAAAACCCCCGGCCTGGGCCGGGGGTTCTGGTATCACTCGTCGAGGAAGGAGCGCAGATGCTCGCTTCGCGTCGGGTGGCGCAACTTGCGCAGTGCCTTGGCTTCGATCTGACGGATCCGCTCGCGGGTCACGTCAAATTGCTTACCGACTTCCTCAAGGGTGTGGTCGGTATTCATGTCGATGCCGAAACGCATGCGCAGTACCTTGGCTTCACGGGCGGTGAGGCCGGACAGTACGTCACGAGTCGCTTCTTTCAGGCTCTCAACGGTGGCGACATCGATTGGCGACTGCATGGTCGAGTCTTCGATGAAGTCACCCAGATGGGAGTCTTCGTCATCACCAATCGGCGTTTCCATGGAGATCGGCTCTTTAGCGATCTTCAATACCTTGCGGATTTTATCCTCAGGCATTTCCATGCGTTCGCCCAGCTCTTCCGGGGTCGGTTCGCGACCCATTTCCTGCAACATCTGCCGGGAAATACGGTTGAGCTTGTTGATGGTCTCGATCATGTGCACCGGAATACGGATGGTGCGGGCCTGGTCGGCGATCGAGCGAGTGATCGCCTGACGAATCCACCAGGTTGCATAAGTCGAGAACTTGTAGCCGCGACGGTATTCGAACTTGTCTACCGCTTTCATCAAGCCGATGTTGCCTTCCTGGATCAGGTCCAGGAACTGCAGGCCACGGTTGGTGTACTTCTTGGCGATCGAGATCACCAGACGCAAGTTCGCTTCAACCATCTCTTTTTTCGCACGGCGGGCCTTGGCCTCACCGATCGACATGCGACGGTTGATGTCCTTGATTTCAGCAATCGTCAGACCGGTTTCGGTCTCAAGCGCAGTCAGCTTCTGCTGGCAGCGGATGATATCGGGCTGCAGGCGGCCGATGGCTTCGGCGTATTTCGCCTTGCCCTTGGCCAGTGCGTCGGTCCAGCTTTCGTCAACTTCGTTGCCCGGGAACTGGCGCAGGAAGTCGGTACGCGGCATACGGGCATCACGCACGCACAGCTGCATGATTGCACGCTCTTGTGCACGCAGACGCTCAAGGGCGCTACGAACGCGCTCGACCAAACCTTCGAATTGCTTGGGCACCAGCTTGATCGGCATGAACAGCTCAGCCAGCGCCACCAGCTCGGCAATTGCCTGCTTGTTGGAGCGACCATGCTTCTTCAGGGCCTTGCGGGTGATTTCCATTTGATCGGAAACCGCACCGAAACGCTGGGCCGCGACGATTGGGTCCGGGCCGCTTTCGACTTCATCTTCGTCGTCGCTGCTGGCTTCGGCGTCGTCGTCTTCGGCGTCGTCATCCGCTTTCGCGGCTTTGGCGTCGACAGGCGGCGGTACTTCGGCGGCAGGCGGCGCAATGCCGTCGTCCGGGTCGATGTAACCGCTCAGGACGTCGGACAGGCGGCCACCTTCGGTGGTGACGCGGGTGTACTCGGAGAGAATGTGGTCAACCGTGCCTGGGAAGTGCGCAATTGCGCCCATCACTTCACGGATGCCCTCTTCGATACGCTTGGCGATTTCGATTTCGCCTTCGCGTGTCAGCAGCTCGACAGTACCCATTTCACGCATATACATGCGCACCGGGTCCGTCGTGCGGCCGATATCGGTCTCTACTGCAGCCAGCGCGGCAGCAGCTTCCTCAGCGGCGGCCTCGTCGGTATCAGCGTCGGCCAGCATAAGGGAATCCTTATCTGGCGCGACTTCGAATACGTTGATCCCCATGTCGTTAATCATGCGGATGATGTCTTCCACCTGCTCTGGATCTGAAATATCCTCAGGCAGGTGGTCGTTGACCTCCGCGTAAGTCAGGTAACCCTGCTCACGACCAAGTGTGATCAACTCTTTGATACGAGACTGCTGTTGCGCTTTTCCGGACATAACACCCTATCCACTGAAGGTCTTGGCGGGCAAAAAACAAGCCGAGGATTATACCCGAGCTATGACCTCACACGCCAGCTGAGGTCGGGTTTGATGCGTAAACATTCTGTTTTAAGAGGTCGCGCATCTGTTTTGCTATCTGAATCTGCTCTTCAGCCGACAATCCCGGCTGCCTTGCTCTCTTAATGAGCTCATCGAGGGTCTGAGTGTGTTGACCCGCAGATAACCTATTAATGGTGTCTAAAAACTGTTGTTCAAGGTTGTCGCCGTCAATTAGCCACTCCTTTTCCGCCAATGCTTTCAATAAACGGCCTTGTTCCGTGCCGTGCCAGCGAGCCATCAGCTGGATTGAGTTTAGCTTGGGATTTTTCTGCACCGCCTCGATCAGGGCAATCAGCACCTGGGCGTAGGTGTTGCTTTCGTTGGCAAAGTGGTCGGCGCTTTCAACCTTGCCGGCCAGTTGTGGGTGATGAATCAGCGTACGCAGCGCAATAAGCGTCGGGGCTTCCACTGCTACGGGGGTGCGTGGAGCGTAGGCTTCATCGCGATCACCGCGCTTGCCGTTTTTGCTCCAGGGTTTCTTATCCCATTTCTTGCCGCCGGCCCCGGGCTTTTTCGGCGTCCACTCCTGTTGGGGGGCAAAGGCCTCCTGAGGCTGGTGAAAGTCGGCATAGTCCGGCATGGCGTCGTAATCCATGCCTGGATCGTAGGCTGGCGGCGCATCTTGCGGTGCGCTATGCACCAGCTGGCTCACGGCTTCGCCACTCAAACCGGTAATTTCCAGCAGGCGCTGGCGCATCAGCGTGCGCAAATTGGCGCCTGGCACCTTGTCGATCAATGGCGCAGCGAGGGTGGCCATATGAGCCTTGCCTTCGAGCGAGCGCGGGTCGGCTTCTTCGGTCAATTGCTGGAAAAAATAATCCGCCAGCGGCTGCGCATGTTGATTGATGCGCGCACGGAACGCGTCGGTACCCTCCGAACGGACCAGGGTATCCGGGTCTTCGCCTTCGGGCAGGAACAGGAAGCGTGCGCGGCGCCCGTCCTGCAGGCTTGACAGTGTGGCCTCAAGCGCACGCCAGGCGGCGTTACGGCCGGCCTGGTCGCCGTCAAAGCAGAACAGCACGCTGGGCACAACGCGGAACAGGCGCTTCAAATGCTCTTCGCTGGTGGCGGTGCCCAGGGTTGCCACGGCGTTGCGCAGACCTTGCTGGGCCAGGGCGATCACGTCCATATAGCCTTCAACCACGATGATTTCGTCGAGGTTGCGGTTGTTCTTGCGCGCTTCGAACAGGCCGTAGAGTTCCTGGCCCTTGTGGAACACCGGGGTTTCCGGGGAGTTCAGGTACTTGGGCTTGTCGTCCCCGAGTACGCGGCCACCGAAGGCGATGATGCGGCCACGGCTGTCGCGGATCGGAAACATCACGCGGTCGCGGAAACGGTCATAACGCTTGCCGGTCTCGGCGTTTTCTATCAGCAGGCCGGCATCGATCATGGCCTTTTGCTGCAGGGTATCGCTGCTCAGGTGTTTGTACAGGTTGTCCCAGCCGGGCGGGGCGAAGCCGAGGCCGAAGTCGCGGGCGATTTCACCGGTGAGGCCGCGGCCCTTGAGGTAGTCAACGGCGGCCTTGCGCTGCGGATGGCTTTTAAGCGCCTGGCGATAGAAGTCGGCGGCCGCGGTCAGCAGCGGATACAGCGGCGAATCGGTAGGTTGCCGGGGTTTGTGCGGGCGGCCACTTTCTTCCCGGGGGATTTCCATGCCCGCGGCTTTTGCCAGATCCTCGACGGCCTGGGGAAAGTCCAGGTTGTCGTGGTCCATCAGGAAGCCGAGGGCGTTGCCGCCAGCGCCGCAACCGAAGCAATAATAGAACTGCTTGTCGGGGCTGACACTGAATGACGGCGTTTTTTCTTTATGGAACGGGCAGCAGGCGGTGTAGTTTTTGCCGGCTTTTTTCAGCTGTACGCGTGAGCTGACAACATCGACGATGTCGGTGCGGTTCAGAAGGTCGTCAATAAAGCTCTGGGGAATCAGCCCGGCCATGGCGTTCTCGTCATCACTGCGTGTAAATGAGGGCCCGTGAAGTGTTCAAGCGCACGTATGGAGTGCTTGATCATCATCGTCTGCATGGGTCTTCAGGAAGTGTATCTGCCGAATATTCACTGAGGGTAGTTTCTGATCAGTGTTCGGCATGGAAATGTTGCCCGGGCGTCCGGTCTTGGCCAATGGTGGGCCTCGGAAACGCATCGATGGGCACAGCCGATACAGTTGATCGCCTGCTTGAAGAATAGGTGTGCTCGTCAGTAGCCTTGTTAGGCTCGTCAGAAGAGACGTGCACCGCTGGCAAAAGAGCCAGCCCTGACGTGTGAAGCAGTGTCTCGGTCGCATGTGCGGCGTCGACGGTGAAGCATCAAGCGATATCCGCAAATGCCAACAGCCCGGCTGAGGGCCGGGCTTGGCAGAAGCTTGCTACGAACGTCTGTGTATTAGTACAGACGAACGGCGCGGCGCTGTTCGCGCTGAACTTTCTTGGCGTGACGCTTAACAGCGGCTGCTGCTTTACGCTTACGCTCAGAAGTTGGCTTCTCATAAAATTCGCGGCTACGAACTTCAGCCAGAACACCGGCTTTTTCGCAGGAGCGCTTGAAACGACGCAGAGCTACGTCGAAGGGTTCGTTCTCTTTTACTTTGACGGCTGGCATCCAGAGCTACCTTCTTTCATTACCGGGAATCAACGTTCTCGTCGCAAAAAATTCGCGGCTGAGGTCGTCGGTTTTTAAGGGTTGCGGATGTTAACCCCTCATTGGCCGGAATGCAAAGCCTCTGATCGAAAACCGCTAGTCGGGAGGGGGAGTGGCGACTATTATGCGCGCCTTCGAATTCAGCCTCTACAAGGCGCAAACCCATGCTAGTACTGGGACTTGAAACCTCCTGCGACGAAACCGGAGTCGCACTATACGACAGTGAACGCGGGCTTTTGGCCGATGCACTGTTCAGTCAGATCGACCTGCACCGCGCCTATGGCGGCGTGGTTCCGGAGCTGGCCAGCCGTGATCATGTCAAACGCATGTTGCCGTTGATTCGCCAGGTGCTGGATGAGGCCGGCTGTGTGCCGACCGAGATCGACGCCATCGCCTACACGGCAGGCCCCGGATTGGTCGGAGCCCTTCTGGTTGGGGCTTCTTGCGCCCAGGCGCTGGCCTTTGCCTGGGGTATTCCCGCCCTTGGCGTGCACCACATGGAAGGCCATTTGCTGGCGCCGATGTTGGAAAAAACACCTCCAGAGTTCCCGTTCGTCGCTTTGTTGGTGTCGGGTGGTCATACGCAGTTGGTTCAGGTCGATGGAATCGGCCAATACACGCTGTTGGGCGAGTCCCTGGATGATGCCGCCGGTGAAGCGTTCGACAAAACCGCGAAGATGATGGGGCTTAACTATCCTGGTGGTCCGGAAATCGCGCGTCTGGCCGAGAAAGGCGTCGCCGGGCGCTACGTTTTCCCGCGTCCGATGTGTGATCGGCCGGGGCTGATGTTCAGTTTCAGCGGTTTGAAAACGTCCGCGCTGAATACCTGGCAGCAGAGCGTCAGCGCCGGGGACGACGGTCAGCAAGCCCGTTGCGACATCGCACTGGCGTTCCAGCAGGCCGTGGTAGAGACTTTGACCATCAAGTGCAAGCGCGCCCTCAAGCAGGCAGGTATGAAGCGGCTGGTGATCGCAGGCGGCGTCAGCGCCAATAAGGCGTTGCGCAGTTCGCTTGAAAAAATGCTCGGCGACATGCAAGGCCATGTGTTCTACGCCCGCCCGGAATTCTGCACTGACAACGGCGCGATGATTGCCTACGCCGGCTGCCAGCGCTTGCAGGCCGGGCAGCATGAAAGCCTGGCGATCAGCGTGCAGGCGCGCTGGCCGATGGAGCAGTTGCCGCCGCTGTAGGGCTTACGTGAACCGGTTTCGCCCGGCGTATTTAAAAATGCCGTTCGCGCCCGGCAAACAGGTCGCGTAGATTGCCGCGGTGGCGCCAGACGATCAGCAGTGTCAGCACGCTCATTGGCAGTAACGCCTGCGGTGCCTGCCAGGCCAACAGCGGCAGGGTAAGCGGCGTGGCAATCAGCGCGGCCAACGAGCTGGTACGGGTCAGGTAGAACGTCAGCAGCCAGGCGAGCATGGCCAGCAATGCTGCCGGTGGGTAGATGCCCAGCAGCATCCCGGCCGCGGTGGCGACACCCTTGCCACCGCGAAAGCGGAAGTACAATGGGAACAGGTGACCGAGGACGGCGCATATGCCCACCCAGGCCTGCTGTTGCAAAGTAAGGCCGGCGAGACTGGCGATCAGCACGGGCAGAAGGCCCTTGCAAACGTCGCCCAGCAGGGTCAGGACGGCAAGTTTCTTGCCGGCCAGGCGCAACATATTGGTGGCGCCGGCATTGCCTGAGCCACTCATTCGCGGGTCGGGATTTCCCGTCAGGCGGCTGAGCAAAATGGCGAAGGACAGCGAGCCGAGCAGGTAGGCGAAAATCGCCAGTGACCAAAACATGCTAACTATTCCGGGCGAGGACGCCCTGATTCTAACGGGGCATCGCGCCCTTGTCGTGCTGCGGAGAAGAGTGCTTGGACAGAGTGTTTATCGAAGGCCTGGAAGTGGACACCGTGATCGGGGCCTACGACTGGGAGCGCGGCATCCGTCAATGCCTGCGCCTGGACCTGAGCTTTGCTTGGGATAATCGCCCGGCCGCCGCGGGTGATGACCTGACCCTGGCGCTGGACTACGCCAGTGTATCCGCGCGTATCCAGGCCTTTGCCGAGCATTCCCAGTATCAGTTGGTGGAAACCTTTGCCGAGCGCCTAGCCGAAGTGCTGATGAGCGAATTCCAGATTCCCTGGTTGCACCTCAAGTTGACCAAGCCAGGCGCGGTGCCCGCTGCCAAGGGCGTGGGCGTGGAGATCGAGCGCGGATGTCGTTGACTCAGGTTTACCTCGGGCTTGGCAGCAACATCGAGCGCGAGAGCCGTCTATGTGCCGGCCTGGATGCGCTGGCAGGGTTCCTGACGCAGATGCGCTGCTCGGCGGTGTTCGAGAGCCAGCCGGTGGGTATCAAGAGCGGGCCGTTTTTCAACCTGGTGGTGTCGGCCTATACCGACCTGCCGTTGATGGAGCTGGACCGTCGACTCAAACTCATCGAGGCCGATAATGGCCGGTATGCACCTGACCGCAAAGGGTTACCGCTGGATATCGATGTGCTGTTGTATGGCGACTTGGTGGGGGATTTTGATGGATTGATCCTGCCGCGAGCCGAAATTCTGAAAAATGCCTTTGTATTGTGGCCGCTGTCGATGATGGCGCCGGACCGTGTTCACCCTGAGGCTGGCAAGACAATGGCCGAGCTGTGGCGCGATGCGCAGATCGATCAGGTGCTGGCGCCTGTCGGCTTTGAGTGGCAAGGCCAGCAACTTACACCGGACACCCTCCTGTAGAAGCCGAGCTTGCCGTGGCGAGGGAGCTTGCTCCCGTTGGGCTGCGCAGCAGCCCCACTATTTTGGGAGCGCTTCGCACTCCAGCGGGAGCAAGCTCCTTCGCCACAAAGGCCGTTATTTCGGTGAAGGCTGTTCCTTGTAGGCTTTCAGCGCGTTCAGCCGTTCGCGCTTGAGCGCTTCTCCCAGCTCGGGGCCTTTGAAACCTTTTTCCAGCAGTGGTGCGACCGGTACTTCGCGTGCAGCCTTCGCCGCGCCGCGCAAATAATCCGCCTGTGGATAACTGCGCTGCTCAAGACCCTTGCGGCCCCGGGCATCCATTTCGCAGGCCATCACAAATTCTTCGAAGCGTTGCGGCCGGCGGTACACGTCAAAGCTTTGCAGCAACTCCAGCAAAGTCGAGGCTTTCAGCTCCAGCGCTCGATGCCCATGGGTATGATATTGCCCCACCAGCAAGGCCAGTTCCTGGCAATCCCTCGGTACCTTGAAGCGTTCGTTCACCGCCTTGATCAGCTTCAAGCCACGGTGCTCATGGGCAATATGCTGCGGCAACTTATCCACAGGCGTCAGGCCCTTGCCCAAATCGTGCAGCAGGCAGGCCCAGCGTACGGTCAGCGGCTGTTTGTACAATGCAGCTTGTTCCAGCACGCTCAAGGTGTGTACGCCAGTATCTATTTCCGGGTGATGGGCTTCGGGTTGCGGTACGCCGAACAGGGCATCTACCTCCGGCATCAGGGTTTTCAGCGCATCGCAGTCGCGTAGCACCTGGATGAAAACCTGTGGCTGATCCTCCATCAGTGCGCGGGAGATTTCTTTCCAGCTGCGCTCGGGGGTAAGGGCCTCCAGTTCGCCGGACTCACTGAGCTGGCGCATCAATTCCAGCGTCTCGGGTGCGACCTTGAAACCCAGGTGTGCATAACGTGCGGCAAAGCGGGCGACGCGCATTACTCGCAGAGGATCTTCGGCGAACGCGGGGGAAACATGACGCAAAATGCGCGCTTCAAGATCGCGTTGGCCGTGATAAGGGTCGGTCAGGGTGCCGTCATCGTCTTCTGCCATGGCATTGATGGTCAGGTCGCGACGAATCAGGTCTTCCTCCAGCGTGACATCGGGGCTCGCGTGAAACACAAAGCCACCGTAGCCTCGGCCACTCTTGCGTTCGGTGCGGGCGAGGGCGTACTCATCGCCGTTTTTCGGGTCGAGAAATACCGGGAAATCGGCCCCTACGGGCTTATAGCCTTTGGCGAGCATCTCTTCGGTCGTTGCACCTACGACGACACGGTCGATATCGGTGACCTTGATGCCCAGCAGGCGATCACGCACCGCACCGCCGACTTTGTAGATTTTCATGAAAAAGCCTCCATTAGCGGCACAGGATAACGCCTGTGCCTGAGCAATGGAGGCTTTGCTGTTTCAGAGATGAACGACGGCCATGTCCAAGCGGCCGTAGTCGTTGTCGTTATGATCGCTGCGCGGGGGCACATGATGGGTTTTCATCACCTGATCGCCTTGCAGGGTCTCCAGGTGGATGTCAAACCCCCACAGTCGGTGCAGGTGCTTGAGCACTTCCTCGGTGGAATCGCCCAACGGCTTACGGTCGTGTTGCTGATGACGCAGGGTGAGCGAACGGTCGCCGCGCACATCGATGCTGTAGATCTGCACGTTAGGCTCGCGGTTGCCCAGGTTGTATTGGGCGGCCAGGGTTTCGCGAATGATGCGGTAGCCGGGTTCATCATGGATGGCCGGGACCACAAGGTCGTCTTTCAGGTCGTCATCCAGAATGCTGAACAGCTTGAGGTCACGAATCACCTGAGGTGACAGGTACTGCAGGATGAAACTCTCGTCCTTGAAGCTGCTCATGGCGAACTTGATGGTCGACAACCAGTCGCTGCCAGCGATCTCCGGGAACCAGCGACGATCCTCCTCGGTGGGGTGTTCGCACATGCGACGGATATCGCGGTACATGGCAAAGCCCAGGGCATAGGGGTTGATGCCGTTGTAATACGGGCTGTCGAAGCCGGGTTGGAAGACTACGCTGGTGTGGGACGTGAGGAACTCCATCATGAAGCCGTCCGTGACCAGGCCCTCGTCGTACAGGTCGTTCATCAGCGTGTAGTGCCAGAATGTTGCCCAGCCTTCGTTCATCACCTGTGTTTGACGCTGCGGATAAAAATACTGGGCGATCTTGCGCACGATACGCACAATCTCACGTTGCCAAGGCTCCAGCAGCGGGGCGTGTTTTTCCAGAAAATACAGGATGTTTTCCTGGGGTTCGGCGGGGAAGCGTGCATTGTCCTTGTCGTTGTTTTTGCCGGCGCGCTTGGGAATGGTGCGCCACAGGTCGTTGATCTGTTTCTGCAGGTGCTCCTCGCGTTCCTTCTGGCGCAGGCGCTCTTCCTCGGCTGAAATCGGATAGGGACGCTTGTAGCGGTCGACCCCGTAATTCATCAGTGCATGGCAGGAGTCCAACAGGTCTTCCACCGCATCAATGCCGTGTCGTTCTTCGCACTGCATGATGTACTGCTTGGCGAACACCAGGTAATCGATGATTGAGCTGGCGTCGGTCCAGGTTCGAAACAGGTAGTTGCCTTTGAAGAAACTGTTATGTCCATAGCAGGCATGAGCCACCACCAGCGCCTGCATGCAGATGGTGTTTTCTTCCATCAGATAGGCGATGCACGGGTCGGAGTTGATCACGATCTCGTAGGCCAGGCCCATCTGGCCTCGCGTATAGGACTTCTCGGTGCTGAGGAAGTGTTTGCCATAGGACCAGTGGTGATAACCCAGCGGCATGCCCACTGAGGCATAGGCATCCATCATTTGCTCAGCGGTGATCACTTCAATCTGGTTGGGGTAAGTGTCCAGGGCATAACCTGCCGCAATACGGCTAATTTCCCGGTCATAGGCCTGGATCAGTTCAAAGGTCCACTCGGAGCCAGTGGATAGGGGTTGGCGCTTGTTCTCTTTTTTGGCGGTCATGTCACTAACCTGCGCTGGAAGAGTTCACGGAAGACCGGATAGATATCGCCGGCCGAGACCAGTTGCTGTTGGGCGAACGTGTCGGCAAAGGCTTCGCCGATGCGCTCGTATTCGAACCACAGGGCCTGATGCTCACGGGGGGTGATTTCAACATAGGTGTAGTACTGCACGAACGGCATGATCTGGTTGATCAGAATGTCGCGGCAGATCGGCGAATCGTCGTTCCAATTGTCGCCATCCGAAGCTTGTGCAGCGTAGATGTTCCATTCGTTGGCAGGGTAGCGCTCGGCCATGATTTCCTGCATCAGCTTCAAGGCGCTGGATACGATGGTGCCGCCGGTTTCCCGCGAATAAAAAAACTCTTCTTCATCCACTTCCCGTGCGCTGGTGTGATGGCGAATGAAAACTACGTCAATCTTGTCGTAGTTCCGTTTCAGGAACAGGTACAGCAGGATGAAGAAACGCTTGGCGATGTCCTTGGTGGCCTGGGTCATGGAGCCGGAGACATCCATCAGGCAGAACATTACGGCCTTGGAGCTGGGGTTGGGTTGCTTGACCAGCAGGTTGTATTTCAAATCAAAGGTGTCGAGGAACGGCACGCGGTGAATGCGTGCGCTGAGTTTCTCGATTTCTGCCTCGATTTCCTGGATATCGCCGAAGTTGTCTGGTTCTTCACGCTTCAAACGCGCCAGCTCTTCCTTGGCCGCCTTCAGTTTTGCGCGGCTGCTGCCCGAGAGGGCGATGCGTCGTGCATGGGCTGAACGCAAGGTGCGGATGATGTTGATGCGCGAGGGGTTGCCTTCGTTGCTGATCCCGGCGCGTACAGTCTTGAACGTGTCGGTGCCGGTCAGGTTGCGCTTGACCAGGTTGGGTAGCTCCAGGTCTTCGAACATGAATTCGAGAAATTCCTCCTGGGTGATCTGGAACACGAATTCGTCCATGCCTTCGCCGGAATTACCGGCCTTGCCCGGACCTTTGCCGCCACCGCCGCCTTGTGGGCGCTGGATGTGTTCGCCGGTGGTGAATTCCTTGTTGCCGGGGTGCACGACGGTCTGTTTGCCGCCGCGCCCGTGGTGAAGCACGGGCTCGTCGATGTCCCGGCCGGGAATGCTGATTTGCTCGCCATGCTCCATGTCGGTAATGGAGCGGCGGCTGACGGCTTCTTCTACGGCCTTTTTGATGTGGTCACGGTAACGCCGCAGGAAACGCTGGCGGTTTACCGTGCTCTTGTTCTTGCCATTAAGGCGTCGGTCGATCACATAGCTCATGGGGAGCCCTCCGGGCAGCTTCACGTTACAAGCTTCAAGCCGCGAGCTGGAAGCTTAGAGACAAGCGGTCAGCCGCCAGGCCGGATGCCTGGCAGCGTTGGCTTGTCGCTGCCTTACTGCGATTTACGCACCCGCAAGTACCACTCGGAGAGCAGTCGTACCTGTTTGTCGGTGTAGCCGCGCTCGACCATTCGTGTGACGAAGTCGTTGTGTTTTTGCTGATCCTCCTTGCTGGCCTTGGCATTGAAGCTGATGACCGGCAGCAGATCCTCGGTGTTGGAGAACATTTTCTTTTCGATGACCACCCGCAGCTTCTCGTAGCTGAGCCAGGTGGGATTCTTGCCATTGTTGTTGGCACGGGCGCGCAGTACGAAGTTGACGATTTCGTTGCGGAAATCCTTTGGGTTGCTGATGCCGGCCGGTTTCTCGATCTTCTCAAGCTCTTCGTTGAGCGCCACGCGATTGAGGATTTCGCCGGTTTCCGGATCGCGGTACTCCTGGTCCTGAATCCAGAAGTCGGCGTACAGCACATAGCGGTCGAAGATGTTCTGACCGTACTCGCTGTAGGACTCCAGGTACGCGGTCTGGATTTCCTTGCCGATAAACTCGATGTAGCGCGGTGCCAGGTATTCCTTGAGGAAGCGCAGGTAGCGTTCGCGGGTTTCCGCCTGGAATTGCTCCTGTTCGATCTGCTGCTCCAGTACATACAGCAGATGCACCGGGTTGGCGGCGATCTCGTGGGGGTCGAAGTTGAAGACCTTGGACAGGATCTTGAACGCAAAGCGTGTCGACAGGCCATTCATGCCCTCATCGACGCCCGCTGTATCGCGATACTCCTGGATCGACTTGGCCTTGGGGTCGGTGTCCTTGAGGTTCTCGCCGTCATACACCCGCATTTTTGAATAGATATTCGAATTCTCCGGCTCCTTGAGGCGCGACAGTACGGTGAACTGGGCGAGCATCTTCAACGTGTCGGGTGCGCAGTGGGCCTTGGCCAGGGAGCTGTTGAACAGCAGCTTGTCGTAAATCTTGATCTCATCGCTGACCCGCAGGCAGTACGGCACCTTGACGATATAGATCCGGTCGATGAAGGCTTCGTTGTTCTTGTTGTTACGGAAGGTGTGCCATTCCGATTCATTGGAGTGGGCCAGCAGGATCCCGGTGAACGGAATCGCGCCCAGGCCTTCGGTGCTGTTGTAGTTGCCTTCCTGGGTAGCGGTGAGCAGTGGGTGGAGCACCTTTATCGGCGCCTTGAACATCTCCACGAACTCCATCAAGCCCTGGTTGGCCCGGCACAGCGCGCCGGAGTAGCTGTAGGCGTCAGCGTCGTTCTGTGGGAATTCTTCGAGTTTGCGGATATCGACCTTGCCCACCAGTGCCGAAATATCCTGGTTGTTTTCGTCGCCCGGTTCGGTCTTGGCTACGCCGATCTGGTTGAGGATCGACGGGTAGAGCTTCACTACGCGGAATTGGCTGATATCACCGCCGAACTCGGCCAGGCGCTTGGTGGCCCAGGGCGACATGATGGTATTGAGGTAGCGCCGCGGGATACCGAAGTCTTCTTCGAGAATCGCGCCATCTTCCGTGGCGTTGAACAGGCCCAGGGGCGACTCGAAGACCGGCGAGCCCTTGATCGCGTAGAAGGGCACCTTCTCGATCAACTGCTTGAGCTTTTCCGCCAGGGACGACTTGCCGCCGCCGACTGGCCCGAGCAGGTAAAGGATCTGTTTCTTCTCTTCCAGGCCTTGGGCGGCATGGCGGAAGTAGGAGACGATCTGGTCGATGCATTCTTCCATGCCATGGAAGTCTTCAAAGGCCGGATAGCGGCGGATCACCTTGTTGGAGAATATTCGCGACAGGCGCGAATTGTTGGCGGTTTCCACCAGCTCCGGCTCGCCGATCGCCAATAGCAGGCGTTCGGCGGCAGAGGCATAGGTGCTGCGGTCCTGCTTGCACAGCTCGAGATACTCTTGAAGCGTGAGTTCTTCCTGCTGCGTGGACGCGAAGCGTTGTTGGAAGTGGCTAAAGATACTCATGACGTCGTCACCTCGCTCGATACGTGGAGCCGACGCCGGATCAATCAGCGGATGCTGGCAGTCATTGACGTACGCCAATGGCTGTTTTCCCCCCAGAACACCCTGAAACGCTACCGATGACCCGTACGCCGGTGTACCGGCTCTCCCCTGATTCGGATGGCCTGCGCTTAAGGATAGTTCGGAATCCGGGAGGTCAAGGCGCGATGCGCAATTAGTTTGGCTGCGCCGTTCGTCAGAAACGGCGCAAGCCCAAGCGTCACGCGGGGTAGCGGGGTGTGAAAAAAATTATTGCGAATCGCCTTCGGAAATTTCCGAAGGGTAGGTCCCACGCCACAGCTCAAAGCCGCCGTCCAGGCTATAGACGTCGGAGAAGCCCTGGCTGACCAGGTAAGCGGCCGCGCTCTGGCTGGAATTGCCGTGGTAGCAGGCTACGATCAGCGGCGCATCGAGGTCGGCGGCGCGGATGAAGTCGGCGATGTTGACGTTGTCCAGATGCTTGGCGCCGGGGATATGAGCTGCCGCATAGGTAGGCTGGTCGCGGATATCGACGACCACCGCGCCTTGCTCGCGCAGCGCTTGGGCTTCTTGGGGAGGGATACGTTTGAATTCGGTCATGGCGGGCTCCTATGGTTTGGCGGCGGCCGGCTGGGTAATGGAAAGAGGGGGTTCACACTGGCAGCCGAAGCGCTCGCCGGTGTCGATGTTCATCAGGGTCATGGCGCCGCCCCATACGCAGCCGGTGTCGAGGGCGAACACGCCGGGTTCGTCGCATTTGCCTTCCAGGGCGGCCCAGTGACCAAAGATGATCTTCGTATCACGGGTCTTGCGCTCCTTATGGGCGAACCATGGCTTGTAGCCGGGTAGCGCGGTGTCGGCGCCTTCCTTGCTCTTGAGGTCCAGCTTGCCTTCAGCGGTGCAGAAGCGCATCCGCGTAAAGTAGTTGGTGATCACGCGCAGGCGGGTTACGCCCGTGAGGTCGTTGTCCCACTTCACCGGTTCGTTGCCGTACATGCCGTCCAGGTAGGTGGTGTACAGGGTGTCATCGGCCAGTGCAATTTGGACTTCAGCGGCGCATTTGAGGGCTTTTTTCAGCGTCCACTGAGGTGGGATGCCTGCATGCACCAAGGCCATGTTGCGGCCCTCATCGTAGTGCATGAGTTTTTGCCGGCGCAGCCAGTCGAGCAACTCGGCGCGGTCCGGCGCTTCGAGAATTTCGCGCAGGGTGTCGCCCTTTTTCAGGCGCTCGATGTTATTGCCGGCCGCGAGCAGGTGCAGGTCGTGGTTGCCGAGTACGCATACCAGCGAGTCACGCAGGCTATAGAGATAGCGCAGGGTCTCCAGGGAGTGGGGGCCTCGGTTGACGAGGTCGCCCACCAGCCACAGGCGATCGCTTGCGGGGTCAAAGGCTACGCGCTCGAGCAGGCACTTGAGAGGTTCCAGGCAACCTTGCAGGTCGCCGACCGCGTACGTCGCCATCAGTGCAGGGCTCCGGGCACCGCGAGGCGGAAGGGCTTGATCGTTGCGTCGAACAAATGACCGTCGGTAGCTTTCATCTGATACGAGCCCTGCATGGTGCCGACCTTGGAGGTCATCACCGTGCCGCTGCTGTAGGTGTGGCTGGCGCCGCTGTTGATCAAGGGTTGCTGGCCGACAACGCCTGCTCCACGCACTTCCTCGACCTGGCCGTCGCCATCGGTAATGACCCAGTGGCGCGACAGCAGCTTGGCCGGGACCAACCCGTTGTTTTTTACGGTGACGGTGTAGGCAAAGGCAAAGCGGTTCTGTTCGGGTTGCGATTGGTCCGCCAGGAAGCGGGTGACGACGCTGACGTCGATCTGATAGCGAGGATCGGACATGCAAGAGGCCTTAAAAGCAGGGGACAGCAGATGCGGGTCAGTCTAGGCCATGAGGTGGGCACTAGGCCAGATACGTGATCCAAATGTGGGAGGGGGCTTGCTCCCGATAGCGATGTGTCAGTTGAAAATGTATCCACTGATACTCCCCTATCGGGAGCAAGCCCCCTCCCACATTGGATCGCGTTGAGCCTTATCCTTCTGTCGGAGCTGGCTGAATCGCCAGTTGGTCAGCCAGGCGTACGAACGCGGCCAAGTCCAGCTGTTCGGGGCGCAGGCTGCCATCGACACCGGCAGCTTCGATTTCAGCGTTGCTCAGCAGGGCCTTGAGCGTGTTGCGCAGCGTCTTGCGGCGTTGGTTGAACGCTTCACGCACAACGCGCTCCAGCAGCTTGTGATCCTTGGCTGGGTGGGGCAGCACGGCATGCGGCACCAGGCGTACGATGGCTGAATCAACCTTCGGCGGCGGGTTGAACGCGCCCGGGCCGACGTTGAACAGGTGCTCCACGCGGCAATGATACTGGACCATGATCGACAAACGGCCCCAATCGCCACCGCCAGGGCCTGCGGCCAGGCGCTCCACCACTTCCTTCTGCAGCATGAAGTGCATGTCGCGGATGATCCCGGCGTTGTTCAGCAGGTGGAAAATCAGCGGTGTGGAGATGTTGTACGGCAGGTTGCCCACCACCCGCAGGCTATTGGGGGCGGCATTCAGGCTATTGAAGTCGAACTTCAGCGCATCGCCCTGGTGCAGGTTGAAGTTGGGCTTGCCAGCGAACTGCTGGTTCAGGATCGGGATCAGGTCCTTGTCCAGTTCCACCACGTCCAGCTGCCCGCCGCTCGCCAGCAGGCCTTGGGTCAGCGCGCCCTGGCCCGGGCCGATTTCCAGCAGGCGGTCTTCTGGCTTGGCGTGGATGGAGCGCAGGATGCGATCGATGACACCCGCGTCGTGCAGGAAGTTTTGCCCGAAGCGCTTGCGCGCCCGGTGTTGGTAATGCTCAGTCATATACGGGTCTCGGCCATCTGATAGGCGGTTTCCAGGGCTACGTGCAGGCTGCCGGTATCGATCTTGCCGCTGCCCGCCAGGTCCAGGGCTGTGCCATGGTCGACGGAGGTGCGGATGATCGGCAGGCCCAGTGTCACGTTGACTGCAGCGCCGAAGCCTTTGTACTTCAGCACGGGCAGCCCCTGGTCGTGGTACATCGCCAGCACTGCGTCGCAGTGCTCCAGATATTTGGGGGTAAACAGAGTGTCTGCAGGCAATGGGCCACGCAGCTCCATGCCTTCTTGGCGCAGGCGCTCTAATGTCGGTTCAATGATGTCGATTTCTTCATGGCCCAAGTGGCCGCCTTCACCGGCATGGGGGTTTAGCCCGCAGACCAGGATACGCGGTCGGGCAATGCCGAATTTGTGTTGCAGGTCGTCATGCAGGATGCGCGTGACGCGCTCTATGCGCTCGGCGGTGATGGCGTCGGCAATATCGCGCAGTGGCAGATGTGTGGTCACCAGCGCAACACGCAGGCCACGGGTCGCCAGCATCATCACGACCTGTTCGGTATGGGTCAGCTCGGCGAGGAATTCGGTATGGCCGGAAAACGCGATGCCGGATTCGTTGATCACGCCTTTATGCACGGGCGCGGTGATCATGCCGGCAAAGTCGCCGTCGATGCAGCCTTGCCCGGCGCGTGTCAGGGTTTCCAGCACAAAGGCTGCATTGGCCTTGTTCAGTTGCCCGGCGACCACCTTGGCCTGTAAAGGGGTGTCCCATACATACAGGCTGCCGGCCGGGGCGGGCAGGTCCGGCCAATTGCCCGGTGCCACTTCCAGCAAGTTGACAGCCACGCCCAACTGCGCGGCCCGCTCAAGGAGCAGGTCGCGGCTGGTAATGGCAATCAGGGGGTGTGGCTGAGGTTGCGAGGCGAGCAGCAGGCACAGGTCTGGACCAATGCCGGCCGGCTCGCCGGGTGTCACCGCGAAACGCTGGGGTTTCACTGGGTTGCCTGGTCGGTGCCTGTTTGCTCGGCGCCTGGCAGCTTGTTCTCTACGTAGGCTTCGTCACGGATCTGACGCAACCAGGTTTGCAGCTCTTCGTCGTATTTGCGGTTACGCAGCACGGTCAGGGCTTGCTGCTCGCGGGCCTGGTTGGTGTTGTCGGTGGCGCGACGGCCAAGGACTTCCAGGACATGCCAGCCGTATTGAGTCTTGAACGGCTTGGACAATACGCCTTGCGGTGTGTCGGCCATGACCTGTTGGAACTCGGGCACCAGGGCTTTCGGGTCGATCCAGTTCAAGTCGCCGCCGTTAAGGGCAGAACCAGGGTCTTCCGAGAAACTTTTGGCCAGGGTGGCGAAGTCTTCACCGCTTTCGATGCGGTCGTAGATCTTCTGCGCCAGTTCCTTGGTTTGTGCCTCGGTACGGATTTCGCTTGGTTTGACCAGGATGTGACGAACGTGTACTTCGTCTTTCAGCGAGGTCTCGCCGCCGCGCTTGCCCAGCAGCTTGAGGATAATGAAGCCACCTGGGGTACGTGCCGGTTGGGTGATGCCGCCGACTTCCATGGAGCTCAGCTCGCGATCGAACGGAGGCGGCAGCTGTGCGGCTTTACGCCAGCCCATGTCACCGCCGTCCAGTGCGTTATCGCTGCCGGAGACGGCAATGGCGGTCTGGGCAAAGTCAGCACCGGCTTTCAGGCGGTCGTACACCGCTTGGGTCTTGGCCGCAGCGGCATTCAGTTGCTCGGAGTTGGCGGCGTCAGGGGTAGGAATAAGAATATTGGCCAGGTGCAGTTCTTCGGAGAGCTGCATCTTGCCAAGGTCCGAGGCCAGGAAGTTCTTCACTTCCTGCTCCGATACCTGGACCCGTTCGGCCACACGGCGCTGGCGCACACGGCTGATGATCATCTCGCGCTTGATCTGGTCGCGGGCGTCCTCATAGGACAAGCCATCGTGAGCCAGGGCGGCGCGGAACTGATCAATGCTCATGTTGTTGCGTTGAGCAATGGTGCCGACGGCCTGGTTCAGCTCTTCGTCCGAAATCCGGATGCCGGAACGTTCGCCGATCTGCAACTGCAGGTTTTCGACGATCAGACGCTCCAGTACCTGGGGTTCCAGGACGCTGGTCGGCGGCACACCACCGCCACGCTTGGCGATGGTTTGCTGAACTTCCTTGACCCGTTGGTCCAGCTGGCTCTGCATGATCACGTCGTTGTCGACGATGGCCGCTACTTTATCCAGCTGTTGAACCGCGGCGTGTGCCGAAACAGTACCCAGGAACAGCGCGCCCAGCACTAGCGGGCGCAAACACTCAGAAAGCTTTGTCTTCACGTTCACGATAACCTTCAATGCCTTTGTCGAGGAAGCTCTCTACCTTGGCGCCGGTCAGGCCGCCGAGTCCTTTAAGGACGATCTGGAAGAAGAGCCCGTGGTCACCCTTTTCGTTAAGCGGGGCGATCTGGCTGTATTCGTCGTTGGAAACCCAATAGCGATTGATGACGCGCAGTTTCCAGCAGCAGTTGTCGTACTCGAAACCACCGAAGGCTTCCAGGGTGCGGTTGCGGGCATAGTCATACTGCCAGCGGGTGATCAGGTTCCACTGAGGAATGATCGGCCACATCATCGAGAAGTCGTGTTGCTGGATTTTGTAGTAATCCTTCACGTAGTTCTCTTGACCCGGAGTGCCGTAGTCACCACCGAACTGCCATTTGCCGGTCAGCTGGTTGTAGACCACCTGGTCATTGCGATAGCGGTAGCCGAGGTTGACGACCTTGTTCGGGTTGTCTTCTGGCTGGTAGTGGAACATCGCACTGCCAGAGCGTGGGGCATGGCTTTCAGTGTCCCAGTTATAATCGGCCGTGGCACGCCAGTCGCGGTTGAAGCGGAATGCGTATTCCAGGGCGATCGGCGAGACATCTGTTCGGGAGTCATCTCGGTCAGCGGCCAGGACTCCTGGCAGTTGAACCTCGCGATCCTTGAAGTACAGTGCCTGGCCCACGGAAACACGCTGGCGTTCGAAGCCATTTTCTTCGATCCACCGGCTGGTTACGCCTAGGGATAACTTGTTCTCGTCACCGATCCGATCGTTACCGGCGAAGCGGTTATCACGGAATAGAGAGGCATAGCTGAACGAATATTCACTGGTGTCGAAAACCGGAATATCGCTTTGATCTTTGTTCGGTACGTAGAGATAGAACGCCCGCGGCTCAAGGGTCTGGTTATAGTCTTTACCGAACCAATTGGTTTTGCGGTCGAAGTACAACCCGCTGTCTACGCTCGCGATAGGAACAGCGCGATCTTGCGAACTCTTGAACTCATCGCCGGGAGCGAGCGTATTTTTACCGATGCTATCAAGGTCGAGATCGTATTTTGTATAAACGTACTTGAGCTTCGGAGTCACGAAGCCGTAAGTCCAGTTCATCGGATATTCGACCGCTGGGGCAACATTCAGGCGAGTACCGTTTGCACGGGTCAGGCCAGTGACATAGGTATCCAGTCGGCGCGAAACCAAGCCGTTCTCATCGGTAAAATCACCGTTCTCCAAATCTCGATCGAAACGTACGGCTTCGGTTTCATAGCTGAAGTTCAGGCCGCCAGGGTGGAATGGCAGTTGACCATTGAGTGTTAGCTGCGGCAGCCGGTCATACGGCGTGATTTGGGAAATTGTCGCCAACTGGTAGGCTTGAACATTCAAGCGAGCCTGATAGGAGTCACCACGGTACGTCAGGGAACCCTGTTGGTTCAGGAAGTCCTGGCTCTCAACCCCTTCCTCATACGACTTCAAATCCTGGAAGTAATAAGGATCGCTGATTCGGGTGTAATCCACCTGCGACGTCAGACGCGAATCCAACCCACCCTTATGCTGCCAATTGAGCATATAACGGGTTTTTTCGTAATCGGTCTGCTTCTTCCGCTCGTCGCTATCATCATTGAGATACGCCCCACCAAACTGCCCTTCACTCGACTTGGTCAGGTAGCGGAATTCGCCCTCCATCAACAAGCCGCGCTTGGTCATGTATTGCGGGTACAACGTGGCATCGTAGTTCGGTGCCAGGTTGAAGTAGTACGGCGTTACCAGCGTAAAGCCAGTCTCGCTGCCGGTGCTGAAGCTCGGCGGCAGGAAGCCGGATTGACGACGGTCGTCGATCGGGAAGTAGATGTACGGGGTGTACAGGATCGGGATGTTCTTGACCCGCAACGTCGCGTTGGTGGCCGTACCGAAACCGGTGGCCGGGTTCAACGTGATGTTGTTGCCCTTGAGCTGCCAGGCGTTGCTGTCCGGCTCGCAGGTGGTGTACGTACCGTCCTTGAGACGGATGATCGCGTTCTCGGCACGCTTGGCGTACAGGGCGTTACCGCGAATGCGCGACTTGTGCATCACGTATTCGGCGTTGTCGATCTGGGCGGCGCCGGTGTCGAGCTGGACCTGGGCATGGTCGCCCACGATCAGCGCGCCGTTGTCGCGCAGTCGCACCTTGCCGTTCAGCTCGCCACGGTTCTCGGCCTGGTACAGGCTGGCTTCGTCCGCTTCAAGCTGCATGCTGCCCTGGCGCATGACCACGTCACCGGCCAGGGTGGCGACCTGCTGTTCCTGCTCGTAGCGCGAGGCCTTGGCACCGATGAAGGTCGGCGCATCGCTCTTGTCCGTCTTGTCGTTCATGCCAGGACGAGTCGGCTCGATGTAGGCACCGCCGCAGTAAGGGCCGGTTTCGGCCAACTGCGCTGCAGTCAGCTTGTCGCGAGGTACCCAGTCCAGGTGGCTGTAGTCGGCGCTGCGCGAGCGCAGGCCACGGCCCTTGGATTCGGTGACCAGCACGGTCTTGGGCTCGGCGTCGACGCTGCCGCCAGCCTTGCCTTGCGGCGTGCCGTTGGCCGAGCTGACGGCAGAACCGTCATGCACCGGGCGCGGTGGCAATGGGGCTGCGGCGGTCTTCGGCGCGCAATCCCAGGCACCCGAAGCAGAGACTGAGCAGTCATACTGTTCCGCGGCGACCACGAATGAGGTGGCGAAAGGTTGCAAGGCCAGCAGACTGCCGGTTACCAGCAACGGAAATTTTCTACGAAACGCGGGGGATTTCAATGCCATCTTATTAGTCCGGGCTTCCTGCGTGCCATCTGCCCGCGGTTTGGGCCGCACGCCTCTCGATGGTCTGAAAAAGATGCGTGATAATAAAGCATGCCCCGCTTGACGGCTAGCGCCGTCGGAGACCCTTGTAATGCCCGAGCAAGATCTACGTTTACAACAGCTGGAAGTCTGGCTGGATGAGCAGTTGCCGATCCTCTTCAACGCTCAGGACTGGGGTCCCGTACCCCCGGCCACATTGACCGCGGCCAGCAGCGACGCGAGTTTCAGGCGTTACTTCCGGTGGGAGGGCGGTGCCCATACGTTCGTCGTAATGGACGCGCCACCCCCCCAGGAAAACTGCAAACCTTTCGTCGATATCGCGCATTTACTGGCGAAATCAGGAATAAATGTGCCAAAAATTTATGCAGAAGACTTGCCTCGTGGCTTTCTTTTGCTCAATGACCTGGGCAGAAAAACCTATCTGGACGTGATTGACGCTGAAAATGCCGATCAATTATTTGCCGACGCCATCGATGCGCTGCTGGCTTTCCAGCAATTGCCGATGGACGCACCATTGCCCAGCTACGACGTGGCCTTGTTGCGTCGCGAGCTGGAGTTGTTCCCGGAATGGTATGTGCGCCGTCACCTGGGGATCGACTTCGACGCTGAGCAACAAGCCCTCTGGCAACGCGTCAGCGAAAAATTGATCGACAGTGCCCTGGCGCAGCCCAAGGTGCTGGTGCATCGCGACTATATGCCGCGCAACCTGATGATCAGTGAACCGAACCCTGGCGTACTGGATTTTCAAGATGCGGTCTACGGCCCGGTGACTTACGACATTACCTGCCTGTTCAAGGACGCTTTCCTCAGTTGGCCCCAAGCGCGCGTGCGTGAATGGCAGCACGGCTACTGGCAGCGCGCCGGGCGGTTGGGGATCCCGGTGCAGGACGACTTCGAAGACTTTCTGCGCGCCAGCGACCTGATGGGCGTGCAGCGTCATCTCAAGGTCATCGGTATTTTTTCGCGTATTTGCCACCGTGACGGCAAACCGCGCTACCTGGCCGATGTGCCGCGTTTCTTTGCTTATATAGACGCGGTGCTCGCCGACCGACCCGAGTTGAGCGAACTGGGCGAACTGCTCGCCAGCCTGCGCCAGCCCGCCGAGGCCATTGTATGAAGGCAATGATCCTGGCAGCGGGAAAGGGCGAGCGCATGCGTCCGCTCACCCTGCATACGCCCAAGCCGCTGGTGCAAGCCGGCGGCAAGCGGTTGATCGAGTATCACCTTGAAGCTTTGGCGAAGGCCGGCTTTACCGAGATCGTGATCAACCATGCCTGGCTAGGCCAGCAGATTGAAAACTACTTGGGTGACGGCGCCCAGTTCGGGCTGCGCATCCGCTACTCGCCGGAGGGTGAGCCGCTGGAAACGGGGGGCGGGATATTCCAGGCGTTGCCGCTGCTGGGGGGTGACCCCTTCCTGGTGGTCAATGGAGATATCTGGACTGACTACGATTTCACCCGTCTCGGGCAGCCGATCCAGGGCCTGGCGCACTTGGTGATGGTCGACAACCCTGAGCACCACCCGTCAGGCGGGGATTTCTACCTGGATAAAGGTCTGCTTCATGATGCCGCGCCCGGTGCCGATAACCTGACCTTCAGTGGCATTTCAGTGCTCGACCCCAAATTGTTTGCGGGTTGCAGCGCCGGTGCCTTCAAGTTGGCGCCGCTGTTGCGTGCGGCCATGGCTAAAGGTCTGGTAACGGGGGAGCACATGACGGGACGCTGGGTGGATGTCGGGACGCTGGAGCGTCTGGCGCAAGTCGAAACCTTGCTGACAGCGGAGCAGTAGGATGTTGTGGCCAGGGACGCTGATCGGCGCCGGGGCTGGCTTTGCCATTGCCAGTATTCCAGGGGCCTTGTTGGGTGCATTGCTGGGGCAGGCGCTGGATCGTCGTCTGCAACTGCACAGTTGGGCGCAGTTGCGCGAACGCCTGGGCGGGCGCCCGGCGTTGCGCAACGACGAACTGTTGTTTGTGCTGTTGGGGCGGTTGGCCAAGAGTAACGGCCGGGTTGTGGATGGGCATATCCAGCAGGCGCGTCAGGAGATGCGTGCGTTGGATATGTCCGAGCCGGCCCAGCGTCGCGCTATCAGCGCCTTCAACCGGGGCAAGTCTGGCAGCGACCGTGTGCGCAGCTACCTGCGTGTGCTCAAGGCGCAACCCCATGCGGCGGAAGGCGTGCTACGTGCCTGTTGGCGCATGGCCTGGGCGGACGGACGGGCGGATGACGCCGAGCGCGACCTGATCGACCTGTGGGGCAAATGGCTGGGCTGGACGCCGCAACAACTCCAGGCACTGGCAACCGATTACGCGCCGCAGCGCAAGCCGCTGGCCAATCGTGGTGGAGCCTATCAGGAGGCGTTGCAGGTCCTGGGTGTGACGGCGACCACTGAGCCCTCGGTGATCAAACGCGCCTACCGTCGCCTCCTCAGCCGCCACCACCCGGACAAGATCGCCGGCACGGGCGCCAGCCCCGCACAAGTGCGTGAAGCCACCGAACGCACCCGGGAGCTGCATAACGCTTACGCGTTGATTCGCGAGCGTCGGGATTTTCGCTGAGGCTATCGGCCTGAGAGGCCCCTCCCACATTGTTTCTGCAACAGGTTCGAAGACATGATCAGTCTGCGCCGCCCTGCGGGCTGAGCCATCCGCGAACCCGCCGATACAACTGTTCCTGCTCTGCTGCGCTATTGCCGGGCAACGCCGTGAGCGATACCTGCTTGTAACCGTCATTCTTCGAGCGCTTGGCCGCCTGGATACGCTCCTGCGCGTTTTTGCGTTCCTGGGGTGTGTCTTGATAAAACACATCCGCCGTGGGCACCTTCAAGCTCGGCGCCAGTTGTTGCAGGTCCGGTTGGCGAGCCGCCGGCGTCTTCCCGGCCACCATGATCAGCTTCTGCACCTGGGATGGCTGTTTCTCGCTCAGGTAACGTGCGGCCCACCAGGCGCCGGTGCCGTGGCCGAGCAGCACCACACTGCGGGCGCTTTGGGTCTGGGCGAAGGCGACGGCGGCGTCGATGCGGTCGAAGATGCGCTTGGCGTCGGTCTTGTCCTGTTCATCTGCATCCGGCACCACCGCCGGATCAGTGCCTTCGGCCTCGGCGCTGGCGGCCTGTTCGACAGGTTTGGCGGCCGTGCTGCCGTCCTTGCTGCTGGTGTCGACCGCAGCTTTTGGCGGTTCGATGACCCGTGGCGGCAAGGTGTCTACATTTACGTCCGGCAGTGACAGGCTCAAGGTGCCCCAGGCCGCATCCGGTAACTTGCGCCGCAAGGGGGCGATTGCTTGCGGCCAGTCGGCGTTCTCCCCGGCGCCCGGTACGATAATCACCACACCTTCGGCCTCTGCGCCGTTGGCGGGTTTCCACAGGGCCAGGAACGAATCGCTACCGGCTTGCAGCTGTTGTTGTTCCGGTTGCGGAATCTGGCGCTCCAGAGCGCTGGCTTGCGACTGGCTGCGCTCGGGCAGAGGTTGGCGCTCAGCAGGTTTTTCGGCAGCGGGCGCGGGCGCGTCGGCGGCGTGAGCAGGCAGGGCGCTGGCACATAGTAGCGACAGGCACAACGTTGGCAGTGCCGAACGGTGGAGAAAAAGCATCGTTAATTTCCGGCCATAAGTGATGTGAGCAGCCTAATGGGTTGGTCAGTATTTGTCAGTGATGTGGGGCGTGGTTTTCTGCCAGCAGGTTATCGGCGATGACCATTCAACCAGTGAATGGCAGACAACACGCGATGGGCAGCTATTCTTGTGCCAGCCCATCATTCATAAGAGGCCGCGCACATGAGTACTTCCTCATTCAAGATCGCCCATAAACTGCTGACCGGCGCGGGCGCCATCGAGCAATTGGCCGCGGAACTGACCCGGCTGGATGTGGATAACCCGCTGATCGTCACCGATGCGGCCCTGGTCAAGTCTGGCACTGTCGCCCTGGCCCTCGAACATCTGGGCGATCGTGCTTACGAAATCTTCGATCGCGTACTGCCCGACCCGGAAATCGCCATCGTTGAAGACTGCATGCGTGCGTACCGCGAAGGCGGGCATGACGGCCTCATTGGTGTGGGCGGCGGCAGCGCCATCGATATCGCCAAGAGCGTGGCGGCCTATGCCGGCTACCACGGTGCGCTGGCGGATTTGTTCGGGGTCGACCAGGTGCCGCGCAAGGGCCCGCCGCTGATCGCCATCCCGACCACGGCGGGCACCGGTTCGGAGGTGACCAATGTGGCGATCCTCTCCGACAAGGCCGCACAGCTGAAAAAAGGCATCGTCAGCGACTACCTGCTGCCGGATGTCGCGCTGATCAGCCCGCAAATGACTCTGACCTGCCCGCGCAGTGTCACCGCGGCCAGTGGTGTGGACGCCTTGGTGCATGCCATTGAGTCCTATCTGTCACTGAACGCCTCGCCGATCACCGACGCCCTGGCCATCGGCGCCATCAAGCTGATTGCCAACGCGCTGCCCAAGGCTTACGCCAACCCGGCCAACCTGCAGGCCCGTGATGACATGGCTACTGCCAGCCTCATGGCCGGCATGGCATTCGGGAATGCCGGAGTCGGTGCCGTGCATGCGCTGGCTTACCCGTTGGGCGGGCGTTTCAATATTGCCCATGGTGTGAGCAATGCGCTGTTGCTGCCGTACGTCATGCATTGGAACAAGTTGGCCTGCGTCGAACGTATGCAGGATATTGCCCAAGCCATGGGCGTGAATGTGACGGTGCTGAGTGTCAACGAGGCTGCCGACCAGGCCGTGGAGGCAATGACGCGACTATGCGCCGCCGTCGAGATCCCCGCCGGGCTGCGCAGTTTCGGGGTGCCCGAAGACGCCATTGCGGCCATGGCCACGGAAGCTGCGGGTATCGAGCGCCTGATGCGCAATAACCCGCGTCAGCTCAGTGCGGCCGATATCGAGAAAATCTACCGGGCGGCTTACTAACCGTTGAGTTAGGTCACGGTGCGCGCAGCAAAGCATGAGGTATACAATGCGCGCCATCGTGATTTAGCTCAAAAAAGGTGCGTCATGCAGCCCTTCGTCATTGCTCCATCGATTCTCTCCGCCGACTTCGCCCGCCTGGGTGAGGAAGTGGACAAGGTGTTGGCCGCGGGTGCCGACTTCGTGCACTTCGATGTCATGGACAACCACTACGTACCCAACCTGACCATAGGCCCGATGGTCTGCGCAGCGCTGCGCAAATACGGCATCACCGCGCCGATCGACGCCCACCTGATGGTCAGCCCCGTGGACCGCATCATCGGTGACTTCATCGAGGCCGGCGCGACCTACATTACCTTCCACCCGGAAGCCACGCTGCACGTCGACCGCACCCTGCAACTGATCCGCGAAGGCGGCTGCAAGGCGGGCTTGGTGTTCAACCCAGCCACTCCGCTGAACGTACTTGAGTACGTGATGGACAAGGTCGACATGGTGCTGCTGATGAGCGTCAACCCAGGTTTCGGCGGGCAGAAATTCATCCCGGGCACCCTGAACAAGCTGCGTGAAGCGCGAGCGCTGATCGACGCCTCAGGGCGCGATATCCGCCTGGAGATCGACGGCGGCGTCAACGTCAACAATATTCGTGAAATCGCTGCCGCCGGCGCCGATACCTTCGTGGCAGGCTCGGCGATCTTCAACGCACCGGACTACCAGGCCGTCATCGACACGATGCGTGCCGAACTGGCGCTGACGCGTCCATGAGCGGCTTCGAGCAGCTGTTCCCCGGCAAGCTGCCACGGCTGGTGATGTTCGATCTGGACGGTACGCTGATCGACTCGGTGCCTGACCTGGCAGCGGCGGTGGACCAGATGCTGCTCAAACTGGGGCGCAAGCCGGCGGGGATCGAGTCGGTGCGTGAGTGGGTCGGCAACGGCGCGCCGATGCTGGTGCGCCGGGCCCTGGCCAACAATATCGACGCTTCGGGTGTCGATGAGGTGGAAGCCGAGCACGCTCTGGAACTGTTCAATGTCGCGTACGAAAACGGCCACGAACTCACCGTGGTCTACCCCGGCGTGCGTGACACTCTCAAATGGCTGAGCAAGCAGGGCGTGGAAATGGCCTTGATCACCAACAAGCCGGAGCGCTTTGTCGCGCCGCTGTTGGACCAGATGAAAATCGGCCGTTATTTTCGCTGGATCATCGGTGGCGATACCTTGCCGCAGAAGAAGCCTGACCCGGCCGCACTGTTCTTTGTGATGAAAATGGCGAATATCCCGGCGTCCCAGTCATTGTTTGTCGGCGATTCGCGCAGTGATGTACTGGCGGCAAAAGCTGCAGGCGTGCAATGCGTAGCCTTGAGCTACGGCTACAACCACGGGCGCCCGATTGCCGAAGAGTCGCCGGCGCTGGTGATTGATGATCTGCGCCTGCTAATCCCCGGTTGCCTGGGAGCGGGCGCTGAGATAACGTTGCCCGACATTGATCCGTCCCCTTCTGGAAACGCCATCGTGGTGGTCACTCGCAAACTCTGGATGAAAGTCATCAAGGCCCTGGCCCGCTGGCGTTGGCGCGCCTGACTGATTCTCGCCGCGCTGCGGCACGTTTGCCTACCTGACCGTTTGACCCTCAAGCCACGAGGCTCCCCCATGATCCGTGAAGAATTCCTGCGTTTGGCCGCTGCCGGCTATAACCGTATTCCCCTGGCCTGCGAAACCCTGGCCGACTTCGACACGCCGTTGTCGATTTATCTGAAGCTTGCCGATGCGCCCAACTCTTACCTGCTCGAATCGGTACAGGGCGGCGAGAAATGGGGCCGTTACTCGATCATCGGCCTGCCATGCCGCACGGTGCTGCGCGTGCACGACCATCATGTCAGCATCACCCACGATGGCGTAGAGATCGAAAGCCATGACGTTGAAGACCCGCTGGCCTTCGTCGAAGCTTTCAAGGCGCGCTACAACGTACCGACCATTGCCGGCCTGCCGCGTTTCAATGGTGGCCTGGTGGGGTATTTCGGCTATGACTGCGTGCGCTATGTCGAAAAGCGTCTTGGGAAATGTCCGAACCCAGACCCATTGGGTGTGCCGGACATTTTGCTGATGGTCTCCGACGCAGTAGTGGTGTTCGACAACCTTGCCGGCAAGATGCATGCGATTGTCCTTGCCGACCCTGCTCAAGCGGATGCCTTCGAGCAAGGCCAGGCCAGTCTGCAGGCGCTGCTGGAAAAACTCCGCCAGCCGATCACCCCGCGTCGCGGCCTCGACCTGAGTCGCCCACCCGCGGCCGACCCGGTGTTTCGCTCCAGCTTTACGCAGGATGACTACGAGCGCGCAGTCGATACCATCAAGCAATACATCCTCGCCGGTGACTGCATGCAAGTGGTGCCGTCACAACGCATGTCCATCGACTTCAAGGCCGCGCCGATCGACCTGTACCGTGCGCTGCGGTGCTTCAACCCGACGCCGTATATGTACTTCTTCAACTTTGGCGACTTCCACGTGGTGGGCAGCTCGCCGGAAGTGCTGGTGCGTGTCGAAGATAACCTGATCACCGTACGCCCGATTGCCGGCACACGCCCACGTGGCGCAACCGAAGAGGCAGACCTGGCGCTGGAAGAAGACCTGCTCAGCGATGACAAGGAAATCGCCGAGCACCTGATGCTGATCGACCTGGGGCGCAATGACACCGGGCGTGTTTCAGAAATCGGTTCGGTGAAGTTGACCGAGAAGATGGTCATCGAGCGCTACTCCAACGTGATGCACATCGTGTCCAACGTGACTGGCGAACTGAAGGCCGGGCTGACGGCGATGGATGCACTGCGCGCGATTTTGCCGGCGGGCACCTTGTCGGGCGCACCGAAAATCCGTGCGATGGAAATCATCGACGAACTGGAGCCGGTCAAGCGTGGCGTGTATGGCGGTGCCGTCGGTTACTTCGCCTGGAACGGCAATATGGACACTGCGATCGCGATCCGCACCGCGGTGATCAAGGATGGCGAACTGCATGTACAGGCCGGTGGCGGGATTGTGGCGGACTCGGTGCCGGCCCTTGAGTGGGAAGAAACCTTGAACAAGCGCCGGGCGATGTTTCGTGCTGTGGCGCTGGCAGAGCAAACCCCACAAGACTAAAGCTGGAATAAAAAGTGTGGGAGCGGGCTTGCCCGCGATGGCGGTGTATCAGTCGAGATATTCAGTGACTGATCCACCGCCATCGCAGGCAAGCCAGCTCCCACATTTGTTTTGCGTGGTATTTAGAAATCCAGACTCACCCCCACATTGACCCCTTGCTGGGTCAGGTTGTCATCCTTCCTCACGTTATATGCCGCCCGCAACGCCAGCTCCTGAGTCAGTTTGTGGCTGACCCCAAGGCTCAAACGGTCAGAGTTGCTGCGAGGCGTGTAGCCGTCCAGCTTGAAGTCGATCCCCTGAACACTGTTGAGCGAAATGTTCACCTTCTGGGTGTCATTTTCGAACTCATGCTCGTGGGCCACTTCGCCAAATACCTGGGTTTGCGGGGTGATGCGGTAGCTACCTTGCAGGCCGACGCCCAGGCGCCTGGAGTCGCGTTGTTGGTCATCAAAGGTCAGTGCGGTGGAGCGACTGTTTTTCTCCGAGTAGCCATTCACTTCGACGCGTGCGTAATCGGCGCTGACGAAGGGTGACAGGTGCCAATCGCTACCCGGTGCAGCAAGGTCGTAACCCAAGCGAGCGCTCAAGGCCCAGAGCCAACCGTCGGTGTCGCCTTTCTCGGACGCTTCGTTGACGCCCAGGGCGAACTTGCGTTTGAGGCTGTCGAAGTCCAGCTTGCCACCCGTTAACGCGGCGTCGGCCCACCATTGATTGTGCTGATATTGCGCGAATGCCGTGCCCATGTAGCTGTTGAGCTTGTAGTCCGAGTCGCTGGCCCCGGCTTCGAGTGTCTGCCGGTACAGGCCGGCTGCAACGCCCACACGCCAATTGTCATCAAGCCGGTAGCTGCCACCGATATTCAGGTTATAGCCGCTGCCGTCACCACTGGCTGAACTGCTCTGATCATCGAAGTCCAGGCGCTGACCGCCGCCGGCCACGATTGCGCGCCATTGGCCGACGGCTTGCCAGTGGCCGTTGTCTGCTTGCCATTGGTTGCGTAGTTCGTCCTGATGGGCGCGCAACGTGCCTTGGGCCATTTCCGGCAGCAAGGTCAGCTCCCAGGGCGCTGCGAGCAGCGAGTAAGCATAGTCGGCGATCAGCTGTTGCCCGGCTACGGTGGGGTGGACCGAGTCGTTATAGACCAGCTTGGTCGGGTCCGGGTTGGTACCGCCGATGCCATAGACCGGGTTGGCGGTGCAGCTGTTGCCGCTGAAGCAGGTGGCGGTCAGGTTTTGCCCGGTTGCGAGGCCGAAGCGCGCAGGATCGGCGAAGGCTTCGTTCAATAGCAGCGGGATGTTCAGTGGAATAACCTGGGCATCGATTTGCGACAGGCGCTGTACCAGCGATTGGTTGAAAATATTGCTCAGGGCAGAGGTCGCGGCCTGCTGTGGGGTGCCGTTGATGGCGGGCGTCAGCCCCAGGTCGGGCAGCATCCACACCATGATGTAACGCGCACCGGCTTGCTGCAGCACTTGGGCGCTGTCGGCCAGTCTCCCACCTGCGGCGACTGCTTGCGCGGGGCTGAGCACGCGGCCTTGAAGGAAGTCATTGCCACCACCGGAGAGGAAGTAGAGCGCGTTCGGGTCGGCTCGTCCGCCGTTAGCCGGTAGATAGCCCTGGCGACTGCGCAACACTGTGCCACCGCCAGGATTTCCGGGTGGGATCGCGGCGTTGGAGACCGAGGTAATAGAGTCCAGGATGTTATCGGTGCGGTAGCCACCGACCGCCCAGTTGCTTCCATCTGGCAAGCCTTGGGCCGCCCGAACCGGTGAGGTGGAGGCATTCAAGTCGTTGGGGGCCACACCCAGTTTGGTGCCCAACAGGGTTGATGAAACCAGGCCGTACTCACCCTGGAAGTTTGGACCTGTCCGGTTGGTAAAACGTAGTGTCGAGCCATTCGAACCATCGGGGAACTGGCCTGCATCGGCCAGGCTGTCGCCGAAAACCACCATGGCTGAATAAGGTGACGGGGCGGCAAAGGCTTGGGTGCAGGCCAGTGCCAAGAGGCAGCCGGCAAGGGGTGTGAAAAACGCTGGTTTGAGCATGAGAATTCCATTTGGTTGTTTTTATGCAGGAAACGAAACACTAGCAAAACTTCCGGCATTTTCTTTAGAGATATGCGGAATGCGTCTACGCAGGCCCCCGTATTTGCTGCTCCATATTGCACCGCTGGCGAGGCTACGTTACTGTGCCTGAACGTATGAATGAGACCCTCCCCGTGTTGATCATCAGCAAACTCTTGATGCGAGTAGTCAAGGCACACGCCCGTTGGCGTTGGCGCGCCTGACATTTTTCTCTGCCGGCCTGGCCGGACCTGTACCGATCTGCCTTCTTCACCCTGTGTCTGACGCCCCTTGCCGGCCAACCCCGGCAACCGGAACGTGCGTTTGGCAGCGGGTTACCCTTCTGGAAGGCGGTCATTTGAAATCAGTGAATTCAAGAGGTTTGAACCCACATGTTGCTGATGATTGATAACTACGATTCCTTTACCTACAACGTTGTGCAGTACCTGGGCGAGCTGGGTGCGGATGTCAAGGTGGTGCGCAATGATGAGCTGACCGTTGCGCAAATCGCCGCCCTGAACCCTGAGCGCATTGTGGTTTCGCCTGGCCCTTGCACGCCGACCGAGGCGGGTATCTCGCTGGAAGCCATCCAGTATTTCGCCGGTAAGCTGCCGATCCTGGGTGTGTGCCTGGGTCACCAGTCCATTGGTCAGGCGTTTGGCGGCGATGTGGTGCGTGCGCGTCAGGTGATGCATGGCAAGACCAGCCCGGTGTTCCATAAGGACCTTGGTGTATTCCAAGGCCTGAACATGCCGGTGACGGTGACCCGTTACCACTCGCTGGTGGTCAAGCGTGACACCTTGCCTGAATGCCTGGAACTGACCGCCTGGACCCAGTTGGAAGACGGTTCGGTCGACGAGATCATGGGCCTGCGTCACAAGACACTGAACATCGAAGGGGTGCAGTTTCACCCTGAATCAATCCTGACCGAGCAGGGCTACGAGCTGTTCGCCAACTTTCTCAAGCAGAGCGGCGGCACGCGCTAAGGACTTTTCATGGATATCAAGACTGCCCTGAGCCGTATCGTCGGCCATCTGGACCTGAGCACCGCTGAAATGAGCGATGTGATGCGCGAAATCATGACCGGTCAATGCACCGACGCGCAGATCGGCGCCTTTATGATGGCAATGCGCATGAAGAGCGAGAGCATCGACGAAATCGTCGGCGCCGTCTCGGTGATGCGCGAGCTGGCGGACAAGGTTGAGCTCAAGACCCTCGACGGCGTCGTCGATGTGGTCGGCACCGGCGGTGACGGTGCGAATATTTTCAACGTATCGACAGCGTCATCCTTCGTGGTGGCCGCCGCTGGTTGCACCGTTGCCAAGCACGGTAACCGCGCGGTGTCCGGCAAGAGCGGCAGTGCCGACTTGCTGGAAGCGGCCGGCATCTATCTGAACCTCACGCCTGTGCAAGTCGCGCGCTGTATCGACAGCGTTGGCATCGGCTTCATGTTTGCCCAATCTCATCACGGCGCCATGAAACACGCGGCCGGCCCGCGCAAGGACCTTGGCCTGCGTACCCTGTTCAACATGCTTGGCCCGCTTACGAATCCGGCCGGTGTGAAGCATCAGGTGGTGGGAGTGTTCAGCCAGGCGTTGTGCCGGCCGCTGGCCGAAGTCTTGCAGCGCTTGGGCAGCAAGCATGTGCTGGTAGTGCATTCCAAAGACGGCCTGGACGAGTTCAGCCTGGCGGCGCCGACCTTTGTTGCAGAGCTGAAAAACGACGAGGTCATCGAATACTGGGTCGAGCCTGAAGACTTGGGCATGAAAAGCCAGAGTTTGCACGGTCTGGCAGTGGAGAGCCCGGCAGCTTCGCTGGAACTGATTCGCGATGCCCTGGGGCGTCGCAAAACCGAAAACGGTCAGAAAGCTGCGGAAATGATCGTTCTGAATGCTGGCGCGGCACTTTACGCAGCCGACCATGCCTATAGTCTTAAGGAAGGTGTCGCGTTGGCCCACGATGCGCTGCACACCGGTCTGGCTCGAGAGAAGCTCGAAGAGCTGGGTGCATTCACTGCCGTATTCAAGATGGAGAATGAGGGATGAGTGTGCCAACCGTTCTGGAAAAGATCCTGGCCCGCAAGGCCGAGGAAGTGGCCGAACGCCGCGCCCGTGTGAGCCTGGCTGAGCTTGAGGCGCAGGCTAAAACTGCTGATGCGCCGCGTGGCTTTGCCAATGCTCTGATCGCCCAGGCCAAGCTCAAGCAACCGGCAGTGATCGCCGAGGTCAAGAAAGCCTCGCCGAGCAAAGGCGTGATCCGCGAAAACTTCGTACCAGCTGAAATCGCCGTCAGCTATGAGAAGGGCGGGGCGACTTGTCTGTCTGTGTTGACCGATATCGACTACTTCCAGGGTTGCGACCTATTCCTGCAACAAGCTCGCGCGGCGTGCAAGTTGCCGGTGATCCGCAAGGATTTCATGGTTGACCCGTACCAGATCGTCGAAGCCCGTGCTCTGGGCGCCGACTGCGTATTGCTGATCGTCTCGGCGCTGGATGACGTGAAGATGGCGGAGTTGGCGGCCGTGGCCAAAAGTGTCGGCCTGGATGTGTTGGTTGAGGTGCATGACGGCGATGAGCTGGAGCGCGCATTGAAAACCCTCGACACCCCGCTGGTGGGGGTCAACAACCGTAACCTGCATACCTTTGAAGTCAGCCTGGAAAATACCCTGGATCTGTTGCCGCGTATTCCTCGCGACCGCCTGGTGATTACCGAGAGTGGCATCGTCAACCGTGCCGATGTGGAACTGATGGAAATCAGCGGCGTTTACTCATTCCTGGTGGGCGAGACATTTATGCGCGCCGAGAACCCGGGAGCAGAACTGCAGCGCCTGTTCTTTCCGGAGCGCGGTACGACGATCAGCAGTTCGACATTGGATTGATGTGAAATACGCTCGAAACTGTGGGAGCTGGCTTGCCTGCGATAGCGGCGGGTCAGCCAACCTCTGTGTAGCTGACACACCGCTATCGCAGGCAAGCCAGCTCCCATATTGGGTTTTGTGTTTATTCAGATAGGTAGGTGTTCGATGCTCCAGCCCGTGATCATGACTGTCGAAGCAGGCCTTGCCGCCGAGCAAGCCCTATTGGCAGCCGTTTGCGCGCATGAGCAGGAATTCGGGCTGCTGTTCTGGCAGCCCAGCGACCAAGCGCTCGTCATGCCGCGCCGTTTGAGCCGGCTGCCTGCCTTCGCGGTGGCGAGCCAAGTCTCGGCCGATGCGGGTTGGCCGGTATTGCTGCGTGAAACCGGCGGTGAGCCGGTGCCGCAGTCCGGCGCCACGGTCAATATCGCCCTGGTCTATGCCCCGCCCCGTAGCGAAGGCGACCAAGGGCGCATCGAGACGGGTTATCAGCGCTTGTGCCAACCGATCTGTGATCTATTGATTGAATTGGGCGGCGATGCATCTGTCGGCGAAATTGACGGTGCCTTTTGCGACGGTCGTTACAACGTCAATCTCAATGGTCGCAAAATGGTGGGCACGGCCCAGCGTTGGCGACAAAGCGGTGGCCGCCCGGTCGGGTTGGTGCATGGGGCGATGTTGCTGGAGAACGATCGTGAGGAGTTGATTGCGGCGGTCAACCGCTTCAATCAAGCCTGTGGCTTGGAGCAGCGGGTTCGCGCCGAGAGCCATATCGCGCTGCACGAAGCCTTTCCCGCACCGGATGCGATCGATCGGCTCGATACCTTGTACCGTCAGATGCTGGCCAGCTTCCTGCCGGTTTAACGGGTGCCGAATACCACCATCGTCTTGCCTTTGACGTGTACCAGGTTGCGCTCTTCCAAGTCCTTGAGCACGCGGCCGACCATCTCCCTCGAACAACCGACAATGCGCCCGATCTCCTGGCGGGTGACCTTGATTTGCATGCCGTCGGGATGGGTCATGGCATCGGGTTGCTTGCACAACTCCAACAGGCAACGCGCCACACGACCGGTCACATCGAAGAACGCCAGGTCGCCGACTTTGCGCGTAGTGTCGCGCAGGCGCTGGGCGATCTGGCCGCTCAGGGCATACAAGATATCCGGATCTTGCTGGGCCAATTCGCGAAATTTCGCATAGCTGATCTCGGCCACTTCGCACTCGACTTTGGTTCGGACCCAGGCGCTACGCTCCTGTTCTTTGCCTGCTTGTTCAAACAACCCCAGCTCTCCGAAGAAATCGCCGGTGTTGAGGTAGGCAATGATCATTTCGCGACCGTCTTCATCTTCGATCAGGATGGTGACTGAGCCCTTGATAATGAAGAACAGGGTTTCCGAGCGCTCGCCGGCGCAGATGATGTTGTGCTTGGCCGGATGACGCCGACGCTGACAATGCATCAACAGCTTGTCGAGGTTCTTGATCTTGGGTGTGGGAGTAAGAGCAACCATGGTTGTATCCCGAAAAGACTGCACGGTGTAAGTGGCGTTGTTTTTATCCAGCGGCATCGGCATTGATGCCGGCTGTAAGAATCATGGCAATGCGCCATTGATTTGGCGCCAGCTTACCAGACACATTCTGCCTCGATTAGCCAATTTAGCGGCAAACGCAGTCATTTATCGATTTTATCCGGGGCGCTGCTGTTTCAAGGGCCTGTGCTAAGCTGGCGACCCTTTTTTAGCAGTGGAGTCTGGGCGATGAAGGCACGCATCCAATGGGCGGGCGAAGCCATGTTCCTCGGTGAGTCGGGCAGTGGCCATGTGGTGGTCATGGACGGTCCGCCGGAAGCCGGTGGCCGTAACCTGGGTGTACGCCCGATGGAAATGTTGCTGCTGGGTGTTGGCGGTTGCAGCAATTTTGATGTGGTCAGCATCTTGAAGAAGTCCCGCCAGGCAGTGGAAAGCTGCGAAGCCTTCCTGGAAGCCGAGCGCGCCACTGAAGACCCCAAGGTATTTACCAAGATCCATATGCATTTCGTGGTCAAGGGCCGGGCGTTGAAGGAAGCCCAGGTCAAGCGTGCCATCGAGCTGTCGGCCGAGAAGTATTGCTCGGCGTCGATCATGCTGGGGGCCGCGGGTGTGGCCATCACTCACGATTATGAAATCATCGAGTTGGGCTGATTGCGGCAATTGGCAAAAAAAAGGGCGCTTCGAGCGCCCTTTTTTGGGTTTAGATCCTGTAGGTGCTTTTGGTCATGACCTTGGCTAAAACGCTCATGCCGAAGCGCACCGGTGCTGGAAAGCGGAAACCGCCTGCGTCCAGCGCGCTATCTGCATGGTGTTCTTCATCGATGCGCATCTGCTCAAGGATGGCGCGGGATTTTTCATCTTCGGCCGGCAGTTGCTCAAGATGCTCATCCAGATGCTTGCACACCTGATGTTCTGTCGCGGCGACAAATCCGAGGCTGACTTTGTCGCTGATCAAACCAGCGGCGGCGCCGATACCAAATGACAAACCGTAAAACAGCGGGTTCAGCACGCTGGGGTGGCTGCCCAATTGGCGGATACGTTGTTCGCACCAGGCCAGGTGGTCGATCTCTTCCTCGGCCGCATGCTCCATCGCTGCACGTACCTGCGGCAATTTGGCAGTTAACGCCTGGCCTTGATACAGCGCCTGGGCACACACTTCGCCGGTGTGGTTGATGCGCATCAGGCCGGCGACATGGCGGGTGTCCGTTTCGCTCATCTGGGCATCGGGCTGTACGATGGCCGGTGACGGGCGGTACGGTTGGCCACTGAATGGCAACAGCGTGCGCATGGCCATATCGGCTTGCAGCAGCAGACGGTCAATCGGCGAGTAGTGACGTTGGGTAGTCATGCTGACCTCCGGGAAGAATCTCGGCGGCCAGTTTACCGCAAGAGAGGACGAAGCGTTTGCGCTGAGTCAATTTGACCCTGGGCACTCAACCCGGCGGCCAGTTCATCTGACGTTGACCCAGCACGTGCATATGGATGTGGTAGACAGTCTGCCCACCGTCTTCATTGCAGTTCATCACCACACGAAAGCCTTTTTCGCAGCCCTGTTCCACGGCCAGGCGCTGGGCGGTGAACAAAATATGGCCGGCCAGGGCTTTGTCTTCCTCGGTCAAGTCATTGAGGGTACGAATCGGCTTTTTCGGAATAACCAGAAAATGCACCGGCGCCTGTGGGGCGATATCGTGGAAGGCGAGGACTTGATCATCTTCATAGATAATCCTGGCGGGTATTTCTCGGTTGATGATCTTGGTGAACAGAGTATCCACAGCTGTTTCTCCAGGGTGAAAGTCTAGGTAAGTGTAATCAGGCGGTTAGCGTGGGCAATAGGCTTTATTGATGGCGCCGGCAATCTTGCGGGTCAGCCAGCGTGGACTGAAACGTGGGCTGAATGCCAGCCAGCGGTTGCGGCGCCCGGGAATGATGATGGCTTTGTTCTTTTCCAGCGCGCGTACGGTGTAGAGCGCGACTTCCTCCGGGCTCATTAGCTGCTGGCTGCGGTCGAGTTTTGCGGTGTCCATCTGCGCGGTGCCGAAGAACGCGGTGCGCGTAGGGCCGGGGCACAGCACTGAAACCTTGATGCCGCAGGTCTTCAGTTCTTCGCGCAAGCCCTCAGAGAAGTGCAATACATAAGCTTTGCTGGCGTAGTAGCTGCTCATCCACGGGCCTGGCTGAAAGGCGGCGATCGAAGCGACATTGAGTATCTGCCCGCCGCCTTGCAGCGCCATGGAGTTGCCGAGGGCATGGCACATACGGGTTAGCGCCAGGATGTTGACTTCGATCAGGTCTTGCTCGGTCATCCAGTCCTGGGCCAAAAATGGCCCGCTGGTGCCGATGCCTGCGCAGTTGACCAGCAGGTCGATCTGCCGCTCGCCTTCTTCGAGTTCCAGCAAAAAACCGGACAAACGCAGCGGCTCGCCCAAGTCGCAGGCACGAAACAACACCTCGACACCGAAGCGTTGGGTCAGTTCGATGGCAATGCTTTCCAACTGATCACGTTGACGGGCCACGAGAATCAGGCTGCGGCCGCGTCGAGCCAGCGCTTCGGCCAAAGCCAGGCCGATGCCGCTGGAGGCGCCGGTGATCAGAGCGTAACGGGTCATGCCTTTCTCCATCGCAACGTCGCCTACCTGTGACAGTGGCGTCACAGGCAGGCGGGCGTTTCTTCACTGTTGCGTAGAGTCTACAGGTTCGGCTGCGTCGTCAGCACTTTGCTCTGCGGCCTCATCAGTGATGACGCTTTGATCGGCGCCTTCATCGGAGGTCATTGAGCTGCTTTCGTAGCTGCTGTCCATGTTGGCTTCAAGTTGATCCAGGTAGCCGTTCATGCCCAGGGTCAGGCCGATGATGAGCATCAATGGAATAAACGCCAGCCACAGCGAGGCCAGGATTTTCACCGCAGTAGAATTCGGTGGTGGCGGTGCGCCGTATTGGTTGGCACCCGCGTTCCCCGGCAATACCAGCAACAGGATAGGGAACACGCTATTGACCACTGGAACCAGGTTCAGCAAGTACAGCCAGCCAGACCAGCCCATATCGTGCAAGCGTTGCACACCGATTTGCACGCTCACGACTACCAGAGCAACAAACAGTGCGAAACCCAGTAGCGAGCCGAGGATGATGGCTATGGTTGGCGAGGCTGTCGCCACTGCGAAGCCGACGGTACTGATGATGCCTGCGGCTACCAGCAACGCGACGGTCAGCGCCAGTGTCCAGGCCAGATAACGCAGGCGCCCGATGCGCCCGTGGATGGTGAAGACCTTGAGTGTGGCGAACTCCGGCAAGTCATCGCCAACCGCTGCGCGTGGCGGGGCATAAGGCGAAGCTTCGGAGCGGGAAAAGTCGGAGCCAGGGGAGCTCGTCTCGTGGGTTTCAGCGAGGCTGAACGCCACGGGCTGTTCGGCTTCGATGCGTGCGTCGACCCCGGCGTTTTTCAATGCCGTCAGGTAGGTTTCGGCATCGGGGCGGGAAAGATCGCGTTTGAGCGCGACCGGGCGGCCGGTAAAGAGTTTTTCGATCGCCTCGACATCGCTCTTGAACAGCTCGGCGAGGTTCAGCTTGGCGGTGGTGCTTTCGACACCCGGAAGCAAGGCTCCGTCAAACACAATCTTGAAACGGTTGTCGCTCATGCGGGCATCCTTGTCACTTAATCAGGGAGGGTGTGCAGGCCCGTCCAATCGGCGGGCCGTGCAGTAGGTCAGCGTGGCCAGCGCAGTTGCGCGGCATGCTCGCGTGCTTTGCGGTATTCGGCATCCAGGCGGGCGACGAGTTCATCGACGCTGGGTAAATCATCGATTTCACCGACGCCCTGGCCCGCTGACCATACAGTTTTCCACGCTTTGGCCTCATCACTCAATGGTTTGAGCTTGGAACCGAAATTGACTTCACCTTTGCCTTGCAGCGCGGCGAGGTCGAAACCGGCATTTTCCAGGCTCTGGCGCATAAAGCTCGCAGGTACGCCGGAAACTGCCGGAGTGTGCACGATGTCGGCGGCGCGCGACGTGAGCAGCATCTCTTTATAGGCATCTGGCGCGTGGCTTTCGGTAGTACCGATAAAGCGCGTGCCGAAATACGCCAAGTCGGCGCCCAGCAACTGGGCGGCGAGAATTTCGTGGCCGTGGTTGAGGCAACCGGCCAGCAGCAGGGTTTTATCAAAGAACTGGCGAATCTCGGCAATCAGAGCGAAGGGGCTCCAGGTGCCAGCGTGGCCACCGGCACCCGCGGCTACGGCAATCAGGCCATCGACGCCCGCCTCAGCGGCTTTCTCGGCATGTCGCCGGGTGGTGACGTCATGAAACACCAGGCCGCCGTAGCTGTGGACGGCATCGACCAGTTCCTTTACCGCGCCGAGGCTGGTGATGACGATGGGTACCTTGTGCTCTACGCAGATTGCCAGGTCTGCTTCCAACCGTGGGTTGCTGTTGTGCACGATCAGGTTCACAGCATAGGGAGCAGGGTTGTCCAACTGGGCCAAGCCCGCTTCGATTTCTTCCAGCCAGGCCCTGAAACCACTGCTTTCACGCTGGTTGAGCGCCGGGAAGCTGCCAACCACGCCATTACGACAGCAGGCCAGGACCAGTTGCGGATTGGAAATCAGAAACATCGGCGCCACCACGACGGGGAGGCGCAGATGTTGTTCCAGTAAAGCGGGCAGCGACATTGGAAGTTCCCCCGAGTAATTGAAACTAGAACGGTTTGACCACGACCAAAATTACGATAGCCAGCAATATCAGAACCGGTACTTCATTGAACCAGCGATAAAAGACATGGCTGCGGGTGTTTTCGCCACGGGCGAAGCGTTTTACCTGCGCTCCACACATATGGTGGTAGCCGATCAGCAGAACGACCAGGGTCAGTTTGGCGTGCATCCACGCGCCTGACTGGAAAATGCCGGGGTTGAGCGTCAGCATCCAGATACCGAAGACCAGTGTGGCAATCATCGCCGGTCCCATGATGCCGCGGTACAGTTTGCGCTCCATAACGCTGAAGCGCTCCTTGCTGACGCTGTCTTCGCTTTGGGCGTGGTAGACGAACAGGCGCGGCAGGTAGAACAGCCCGGCAAACCAGCAGACGATGCTGACGATGTGGAAGGCTTTGACCCATAGATAGAGCATTTTGGTTATTCCCAGGTTCACGGTAGCGAAGATAGTAGTGGCTCATGCGCCCGTACGTCACGTTGACGGTTGTCGCAGGACGATACGGCCCCTATTATCGACGGCTTTCCAGTGGGTTCGTTGAGGGCAGGTTTATGGTCAAGGTCGGTATCGTCGGCGGCACGGGTTACACCGGTGTCGAATTGCTGCGTCTGTTGGCTCAGCATCCGCAAGCTGAGGTGGTGGTCATCACTTCCCGATCCGAAGCTGGGCTGGCCGTGGCCGATATGTACCCGAACCTGCGAGGCCACTATGACGGCCTGGTGTTCAGCGTGCCGGACATCAAGACCCTGGGCGCGTGCGACGTGGTGTTTTTCGCCACGCCTCATGGTGTCGCCCATGCACTGGCCGGTGAGTTGCTGGCGGCCGGCACCAAGGTTATCGACTTGTCGGCCGACTTCCGCTTGCAGGACGCCGATGAGTGGGCCAAGTGGTACGGTCAGCCTCATGGAGCGCCGCAGTTGTTGGAGGAGGCGGTGTACGGCTTGCCGGAAGTCAATCGTGAGCAGATCAAGCAAGCACGCCTGATTGCGGTACCAGGTTGCTATCCGACGGCGACACAGTTGGGGTTCCTGCCATTGCTGGAAGCTGGCTTGGCGGATGCGTCGCGCCTGATCGCCGACTGCAAATCGGGCGTCAGCGGCGCTGGTCGTGGTGCGGCGGTGGGGTCTTTGTACTCCGAAACGTCGGAAAGCATGAAAGCCTATGCGGTAAAAGGCCATCGCCACTTGCCTGAAATCCGCCAGGGGTTGCGTCGCGCCGCGGGCAAGGATGTGGGGCTGACCTTTGTGCCGCACCTGACGCCAATGATCCGTGGGATTCACTCCACGCTTTATGCAACCGTCACTGATCGCTCGGTCGACTTGCAGGCGCTGTTTGAAAAGCGTTATGCCAATGAGCCGTTCGTCGACGTGATGCCGGCGGGCAGCCACCCGGAGACTCGTAGTGTGCGTGGTGCCAATGTGTGCCGTATCGCCGTGCATCGTCCGCAGGATGGCGACCTGGTTGTGGTGCTGTCGGTGATCGACAACCTGGTCAAAGGCGCGTCGGGCCAGGCGGTGCAGAACATGAACATCCTGTTCGGTCTGGATGAGAAGTTGGGCCTGGCCCACGCGGGGATGTTGCCTTAACGCAGTTTGGTGGTTACGCAAAAGGCCCGGTGATCGGGCCTTTCGTGTTTTTATGGCGGCTGCACAGATTGATATACCGTAACAATAGTTGACCGCTTTTCTAGGAGAAGCGGATAATGCCGGTCATTACGCATATGGCGGCGCTACGCCGGGAGATTATCAGCATGAGCGTTGAATCCTTCACCCCCACGGCTTTGCAATTCACCCACGGTGCTGCGCACAAGGTGAAGAGCCTGGTCGATGAAGAGGGTAATGATCGCTTGAAGCTGCGCGTATTTGTTACGGGCGGCGGTTGTTCAGGGTTTCAGTACGGTTTTACCTTCGATGAAGATGTGGCCGATGACGACACCATCGTCGAGCGCGAGGGCGTCAGCCTGGTCGTGGATCCGATGAGCTTCCAATACCTGGCTGGTGCCGAGGTGGATTATCAGGAAGGTCTGGAAGGTTCGCGTTTCGTGATCAAGAACCCTAATGCCACCACTACCTGTGGCTGCGGATCTTCGTTCTCGATCTGATCGGTAGCGGATACAGAAACGCCGCTTGGCTTTTATGGGTCAAGCGGCGTTTTGCTGTCTGAAGCCAGTTTAGGCCGGGTAGATGGCGCCGAGCACCCGTAACCCACGGGCGCCGGTTACGCTAGGGCGGTTGGCGGCGATGCCTTCCAGGCAGCAGTGCGCCAGCCAGGCGAAGGCCATGGCTTCGACCCAGTCCGGGTCTACCCCGTAAGTGGCTGTGCTACTGACGTGAGTAGAAGGCAATAGCGCGGTCAGCCGATTCATCAGCATCGTGTTGTGCGCGCCGCCGCCGCAGATGAGTAACGTCTCAGTGCTCGTCTGTGCGCTTTGCAGAGATTCGACGATGGTGAGGGCCGTCAGCTCCAGCAGAGTGGCCTGCACGTCTTCGGGCTCAAAGACGGGCAACGGGCTCAGGTGCTGTTGCAGCCAGGCCAGATTGAACACTTCGCGACCTGTGCTTTTGGGGCCTTTGGTCAAGAAGAACGGGTCGCTGAGCAATGCGTTGAGTAGTTGAGGCTGAACCTTGCCGCTGGCGGCCCATTGCCCGTCGCGGTCGAAGTGTTCACCGCGCTGGTGGTGAATCCACGCATCCAGAAGAACATTCCCGGGACCGCAGTCGAAACCCGCTACAGGCTTGTTCGCCTCGATGAGGCTGAGGTTGCTGAACCCGCCGATATTCAACACTGCGCGATTGCCAGTGTGCTCGCCAAACAGAGCTTCATGAAACGCTGGAACCAGAGGGGCTCCCTGGCCTCCGGCGGCAACATCACGGCTGCGGAAGTCGCTGACTACGCTGATCCCTGTCAGCTCGGTGAGCAGGGCAGGGTTGCCGATCTGCACGGTAAAGCTTCGAGCGGGTTCATGGCGGATCGTTTGCCCATGGCTGCCAATTGCGCGGATGTCCTGAGGCTTGAAGCGGTTTTGCTCCAGCAAGGCCCGGATGCCTTGCGCGGCGAGTGTTACCCACTGTTGCTGGGCGATTGCCGAGCGGGCGATTTCATCCGGGCCGCTGGCGCACAGGCTCAGAAGTTCAGCCCGCAAGGTGTCTGGCATCGGGATGTAGTGCGTGGCGATCAGCTTGATCGCCGCACCTTGCTCGATAAGGGCGATATCCAGTCCATCAAGGCTGGTTCCGGACATCACACCGATATAGAGCGGCATACCTTAACGCTTCGCCGAAGCCAGCAAGGTGGAGCGCTCTTGATCCATCCGTGCCATCAACGGCTGGCTCTGTTGCATGAAGCGTGCGCGTTCGGCCTTGGCGATCGGATCGGCCATTGGCAGTTTTTGACCCAGGGGGTCGACGTGTACGCCGTTGACCTGGAACTCATAATGCAAGTGCGGTCCGGTGGACAGGCCGGTGGTGCCGATGTAGCCGATCACTTGACCTTGCTTCACGTTGCCGCCGGTTTTGACGCCCTTGGCGAACCCTTGCATGTGGCCGTATAGCGTACGGTAAGTGTTGCCGTGCTGGATGATCACCGTATTGCCGTAACCACCCCGGCGCCCCGCCAGCAGTACCTTGCCGTCGCCCGCCGCCTTGATGGGTGTGCCACGCGGAGCGGCATAGTCCACACCCTTGTGTGCGCGAATTTTGTTCAGAATTGGATGCTTGCGGCCCATGGAGAAACGCGAGCTAATACGGGCGAAGTCCACGGGCGTACGGATGAAGGCCTTGCGCATGCTATTGCCGTCGGCCGTGTAATAGCTGCTATTGCCTTGTTTGTTTGTGTAGCGAACGGCTGTGTAGGTTTTGCCGCGGTTGGTGAAGCGCGCAGAAAGAATATTGCCAGTGCCCACCACTTTGCCGTTGGCCACTTTCTGTTCGTAGATCACATCGAATTCGTCGCCCTGGCGGATGTCCTGAGCGAAGTCGATGTCATAGCCAAATACGCTGGCCATGTCCATGGTCATGCTGTGGGACAAGCCGGCTCGGGCAGCCGATTGTGACAAGGAGCTGTTGATCACCCCGTGTACGTAGGCGGAACGCATAACCGGCTTGGTGGTGATGCGGTTGAAGGCGAAGCCTTTGGCACCTTTGCTCAGGCTGATGCTTTCCAGGTCGCTGAGGCTGGTGTGCAGGTTGTTCAACTGGCCGTCTGGCGTCAGTTCAAATTCAAGCTTCTGGCCGCGTTTGAGCTGGGTGAATTGCTTGGCTTGCTTATCGCTGGCCAGCACTTCATTCACAGCGGTGGCAGGCAGCCCAACCTTTTCGAACAGGGTGGATAGCGTGTCGCCTTTGCCCACGATGACTTCGCGATGCTGGGGATTCTTTGCGGCAGCTGCCGCAGGTGCTTCCTGGGCGGCTTGCTGGGTGTCTTCGGGAGCGCTTTCGATCTGTGCGAAAGGTGATTCAGTTGCAGTGTTTGTGGCTTGTTGGGCGTCGGAAGCGTCTTGATCTTGTGTCAGTTGTTCAACTGGGCTTTCCAGATCAAGGCTCAGGGATGTTCGTTTGGCTTCTACGTCACTGGAAGGGAATACCAGCAGTGCCAGGCTGAGAAGGGCGGCGATACCACTTGCGGCGAGCAGGTGGGTCTTCGGGTAAAGCGGCGGCGCTTTAGACGGTTCAGTGGTCATAGGTAATTTGACTTTGAAGATGAAATGGAAAAGATGAATGACATGATGAAGATGAAATAACTGTATAAAATATAACCAAATCATCTGTGGCGCAAGCTCGCGAATGCTGGGCTCGCTGAACGGTGTCCGTGCGCAGGGCAAAACTTGTAATTAGTCCCTGATCTTGTATGGTTGGTTCCCTTTTGAATCTGAGCCTTGCGGGTCTGTTATGAAGTCGGTTGAAGAGCAGCTAGCGCTGATAAAACGTGGTGCGGAAGAACTGTTGGTTGAAGCTGAGCTGATCGAAAAGCTTAAGCGTGGCCAGCCCCTGCGTATCAAGGCTGGCTTTGATCCGACTGCGCCGGATCTGCACCTGGGTCATACCGTGCTTATTAATAAGCTGCGTCAGTTCCAGGAGCTGGGCCATCAAGTCATCTTTCTTATCGGTGACTTCACGGGAATGATCGGTGATCCCAGCGGCAAGAGTGCTACGCGCCCGCCGCTGACTCGTGAGCAGGTTCTCGATAATGCCGAGACCTACAAGACCCAAGTGTTCAAGATCCTTGATCCGGCCAAGACCGAGGTGGCATTCAACTCCACCTGGATGGACAAGATGGGGCCGGCAGACTTTATTCGCCTGACCTCCCAGTACACCGTGGCACGTATGCTCGAGCGCGATGATTTCGACAAGCGCTACTCCACCAATCAGCCGATCGCGATTCATGAGTTCCTCTACCCATTGGTCCAGGGGTATGACTCGGTGGCGCTGCGTGCGGATGTTGAGTTGGGCGGTACCGATCAGAAGTTCAACCTGCTGATGGGGCGTGAGTTGCAGCGCGCATACGGTCAGGAGGCTCAGTGCATTCTGACTATGCCGTTGCTGGAAGGGTTGGATGGCGTCAAGAAAATGTCCAAGTCCCTGGGTAACTATGTCGGTATCCAGGAGGCGGCGGGCGTAATGTACGGCAAGCTGGTTTCCATTCCTGATGCGCTGATGTGGCGTTACTTCGAGCTGTTGAGCTTCCGCTCGATGGACGAAATCAATGCGTTGCGTGCGGACGTAGAGGCGGGCGCCAATCCGCGTGATGTGAAGATCAAGCTGGCTGAGGAGATTGTCGCGCGCTTCCATGGCGAAGAGGCTGCTGCCAGTGCGCATCGTGCCGCTGGTAACCGTATGAAGGATGGTGAGCTGCCGGATGATCTGCCGGAGATTGAACTGACCGCTGCCGAGGCTATGCCGATCGCGGCTGTCCTTAATAAGGCGGGCTTGGTGAAGAACTCGGCGGTCGCTCGTGATCTCCTGGGGTCGGGTGGTGTGCGTATAGATGGTGAGGTGGTTGATCGCACATTTATATATGAACTGGGCGCCACACACGTTTGTCAGGCGGGCAAGAAGGCGTTCGCGCGAATTACGCTCAAATCCGAATAAGTCTGAAAATAGATGTTGACGGCGAATTATATCTGTCTATAATTCGCCCC
>NZ_JPRX01000001.1:3944311-3985128 GCF_000737955.1 Pseudomonas sp. BRG-100
AAAAACACCGAAAACTGTCACATACCCAATTTGCTGAAGCGAGACCAACTGGTCACGACTCAGTACCCGAATTTCTTGACGACCATAGAGCATTGGAACCACCTGATCCCATCCCGAACTCAGCAGTGAAACGATGCATCGCCGATGGTAGTGTGGGGTTTCCCCATGTGAGAGTAGGTCATCGTCAAGATTAAATTCCAGAACCCCTGTTTGCTAACGCAGACAGGGGTTTTGTTTTGGGCGGTCGAAAAAACTAAAAAACCATCGCTCATGTCCTGAGTGCAAACGCCCTGCGTTTCTATGCAATGACCTTACGCATGGCTATTATGCGTGCCTCATTGTGAGGCGATATTTGCATGCTGATGTTGTTGAAACTACTGAAAGACGGTCGATTCCATTCTGGAGAAGCGCTTGGCGCCGCCCTGGGCGTCAGTCGCAGCGCTGTGTGGAAGCAGCTTCAGCATCTTGAGGCAGAGTTAGGGCTGCCCATTCATAAGGTCCGAGGTCGTGGGTATCAATTGGCTGCGCCGTTGGTGTTCTTGAGTGCAGAGCAAATTTCCCTGAATGCGGCCTCTTTAACCTGGCCAGTTCATATTTTCGATTCCATCGACTCCACTAACGCCGAAGCTTTGCGTCTCGTTGACTCAGGGTGCGCAGCCCCCTTTGTCGTACTGTCGGAGCAGCAGACGGCTGGTAGGGGAAGGCGTGGTCGAAAATGGGTCAGTCCGTTTGCGCAAAATGTCTACTACAGCCTCGTGCTGCGCATTGAAGGTGGTCTGCGACAGTTGGAGGGGTTGAGTCTCGTAGTTGGCTTAGCCGTTATGCAGGCGTTGCGTGAGACCGGTGTACAGGGCGCGGCTTTGAAATGGCCAAACGACGTCTTGGTCGGGAGCAAGAAAATTTCTGGCATCTTGCTGGAGCTGGTGGGGGATCCTGCGGATATCTGTCACGTTGTCCTAGGGATAGGCATCAATGTGAATATGCAGAAAGCCGATGATGTGGATCAGCAATGGACTTCAATTCAGCTCGAGACCGGTTCTGCTATTGATCGCAACCAATTGGTGGCGCGTCTGGGGATGCAGTTGCAAGGCTATCTGGATCGACATAAGACTGCCGGTTTTGCCGGGCTGCAAGATGAGTGGGAGCGGCATCACTTGTGGCAGGGCAAGCCTGTGTCTCTCGTTGCTGGTGTTACCCAGATTGATGGGGTGGTGTTGGGCGTGGATCATCAGGGCGCGTTGCGCTTGAATGTCGATGGCGTCGAGAAAATATACAGCGGTGGTGAGTTAAGCCTGAGGTTGCGTGATGATTCTTGAGCTCGACTGTGGGAACAGCTTCATAAAGTGGCGCGTGCTTGAGGCGAGTGATGCAAGTGTCTCCGCCGAAGGCGTGGTGGGTTCGGATGATGCGTTGATTGAGAGCCTGATAGCGCTTCCTGGCCTTCTGCTCACGCGTTGTCGGTTAGTGAGTGTTCGAGCGCTTGAGGAAACCGACAAGCTGGTAGAGGCGTTGGTGAAGGCATTTGGCGTTACCGTTTCCTGTGCGGGTTCCGCGCGACAAATGGCCGGTGTGCACAATGGCTACGAAGAGTTCGAGCGGCTTGGGCTGGATCGTTGGTTGGCGATGCTGGGTGCATATAAGTTAGCGTCCGGCGCATGCGTAGTGCTCGATTTTGGTACGGCGGCGACCGCAGACTTTATTGATGTTGATGGTGAGCACTTGGGTGGGTTTATTTGCCCGGGCTTGCCACTTATGCGCAATCAGTTGCGAACCCATACGCGCAAGATACGTTATGACGATGCCGCGGCTGAGAGAGCTCTTGAGCGTCTCTCTCCTGGGCGGACGACCGTAGAGGCTGTCGAGCGCGGTTGTACGCTTATGCTAAGAGGGTTCGTGTTGACCCAGCTTGAATTGGCGAGAAGCTATTGGGGCGAGGATTTCACTGTCTTCCTGACGGGGGGGGATGCCGACCTGGTCAGGGATGCTGCACCTCAGGCTTGTTTGGTCCCGGACCTTGTGTTTGTTGGTTTGGCAATGGCGTGTCCTTTGTCTTGAGGTGATTATGCGCTGGCTGTTTTTGCTTTTACTTGTCCTCAATGTTTTCTACTACGTCTGGCATCAGCAAGAAGCTCCATTGCGTGCCAAGGACGTCACACCATTGAGTCTCTATCGTGGAACGCAGCAAGATATTCGGCTCCTGAGTGAGTCTGCCGACACGGTGGCGCGGCGTGATCGAGCAAGGGGGGCTGATGCACAAAGCACCTGTCTGTACATTGGTGGTTTCTCGGATCGTCACCAGGCGCTCTCTCTCGAGCAGCGGCTGACAAGCTTGGACATAAGGGTCAGGCTTCAATTGTTGAGCGCGCCTGAAGCCTCGGGTTACTGGTTGCGAGTAGCCCCTGAGAGTAGGCGCTTGGCTGACGATCTGCCCTTTGAAAGCCTTGCTAATGAATTCAATGAGTTAAAACATAAAATAATGCTGTGCGAAGGCATTGCAACTCTCGAATAGTTTGCATAGAATGGCGCCCGCTTCGCAGTGAAGACCTTTAAGGGCTTCAAGGTGAAACGAAGGTCAACGCAGCTAACCTCATATTTTTAATGAGAAAATGCTTGACAGAAGGCCGGCGTGATGTAGAATGCCGGCTCGCTTAGGAGGGGTTCCCGAGCGGCCAAAGGGATCAGACTGTAAATCTGACGTCTACGACTTCGAAGGTTCGAATCCTTCCCCCTCCACCATTTTTAGCGTGAGCTGCAAGCTCCGCGGGTATAGTTTAGTGGTAGAACCTCAGCCTTCCAAGCTGATGATGCGGGTTCGATTCCCGCTACCCGCTCCAAGTTTGCAGGTTGTGCAAGGTGTTTTGCTCTTGTAGCTCAGTTGGTAGAGCACACCCTTGGTAAGGGTGAGGTCAGCGGTTCAAATCCGCTCAAGAGCTCCATATAACAAGGCAGATATGAAAATATCTGCCTTTGTTTTAACAGCTGCCTCGGCTTGTATCGTGTTATGTCTGGCTGTGATTGTCAGGTGATTTCAAGTCTGTTGGGGTTGGTTGTTGTAAAGTCTTTTTCAGGCCTGCATAATGGTCGGCCTGATTTTGTTTTAGGTCAGTAGCTCAATTGGCAGAGCGACGGTCTCCAAAACCGTAGGTTGGGGGTTCGATTCCCTCCTGACCTGCCAGATTCACGTGGTGTGTCTGGCTTTCTTTTCACAGGATCTTCATAGATGACTCCTAAGGCTGAAGCTCAAAGCTCTCGTTTCGATCTGTTCAAGTGGCTCGCTGTAGTCGCCTTGGTGGTCGTAGGCGTTGTTGGCAATCAGTACTATTCTGCTTCGCCGATCCTGTACCGTGTCCTCGCATTGCTCGCCCTCGCTGCTGTAGCTGCCTTTGTAGGCCTGCAGACTGCTAAAGGCAAGTCTTTCGCGGTCCTGGTAAAGGAAGCTCGCACCGAAATTCGTAAAGTCGTTTGGCCGACTCGCCAAGAAACCACGCAGACCACATTGATTGTTGTGGCTGTTGTTCTGGTTATGGCGTTGCTGTTGTGGGGGCTCGATTCCCTGCTCGGCTGGCTTGTTTCCTTGATTGTTGGCTAAGGGTGTCCCGTGGCTAAGCGTTGGTACGTTGTGCATGCTTACTCGGGTTACGAGAAGCATGTTATGCGCTCTTTGCTGGAGCGCGTAAAGCTGGCAGGCATGGAAGATGGCTTCGGCGAAATTCTGGTTCCCACTGAAGAAGTGGTTGAAATGCGGAATGGCCAGAAGCGCAAGAGTGAGCGCAAGTTCTTCCCTGGCTACGTGCTGGTACAGATGGACATGAATGAAGGTACTTGGCACTTGGTCAAGGACACTCCTCGTGTCATGGGTTTCATTGGCGGTACTGCTGATAAGCCTGCTCCGATCACTGACAAGGAGGCAGAAGCAATTCTGCGTCGTGTTGCTGACGGTAGCGACAAGCCCAAGCCGAAGACATTGTTCGAGCCGGGTGAGGTTGTTCGTGTTACAGATGGTCCTTTCGCTGATTTCAATGGCACCGTCGAAGAAGTTAACTACGAAAAGAGCCGGATCCAAGTGGCAGTGCTCATTTTCGGTCGCTCTACTCCGGTAGAGTTGGAGTTCAGCCAGGTCGAGAAGGTCTAGCTGAAAAAGCATCCCAACCCCGCAGCCTTAGGCTGTGGGGTTTTGTCGTCACTGGGATAAACGCGCAAGTAACCGGGGAGCCTTTCTAGGCGTTTGAACCCGTAATTGGAGTGCCTCATGGCCAAGAAGATTACCGCTTACATCAAGCTGCAAGTGAAGGCCGCTCAGGCCAACCCTAGCCCACCCGTCGGTCCAGCTCTGGGTCAGCACGGCGTGAACATCATGGAATTCTGCAAGGCCTTCAACGCCCGTACTCAGGGTCTTGAGCCAGGTCTGCCGACTCCAGTGATCATCACTGTATACAGCGACCGTAGCTTTACTTTCGAAACCAAGTCGACCCCGGCTTCGGTTTTGTTGAAGAAAGCTGCTGGTCTGACTAGCGGTTCCGCTCGTCCGAACACCGTTAAGGTTGGCACCGTAACTCGTGCTCAGCTGGAAGAAATCGCGAAAACCAAAAACGCGGATCTGACTGCAGCTGATATGGATGCAGCCGTGCGTACCATCGCCGGTTCTGCTCGTAGCATGGGCCTTAACGTGGAGGGTGTGTAATGGCTAAGCTGACCAAGCGCCAAAAGGCTATCGCCGGCAAAATCGAAGCAGGCAAGTCCTACAACTTCGTAGACGCTGCTGCTCTGCTGACCGAGCTGTCGACTGTCAAGTTCAGCGAGTCTGTTGACGTTGCTGTGAACCTGGGTGTTGACCCGCGTAAATCCGACCAGGTCGTTCGTAGCGCTACTGTGCTGCCACACGGTACTGGCAAGACTGTACGTGTTGCTGTCTTCACTCAGGGCCCGGCGGCTGAAGCTGCTCTGGCTGCCGGCGCTGATCGCGTTGGTATGGACGATCTGGCTGCCGAAATGAAAGGCGGCGATCTGAACTATGACGTCGTTATTGCTTCCCCGGATGCAATGCGCGTTGTAGGTCAGTTGGGTCAGATCCTGGGTCCACGTGGCCTGATGCCTAACCCTAAAGTCGGTACCGTAACGCCAGACGTAGCTACTGCGGTTAAAAACGCCAAGGCTGGTCAGGTTCGTTATCGCACCGACAAAAACGGCATCATTCACACCTCCGTTGGCAAGGTCGGCTTCGACGCCGTCAAGCTGAAGGAAAACGTTGAAGCCCTGATCGCTGATCTGAAGCGTATCAAGCCAGCTTCCTCGAAAGGCATCTACGTCAAGCGCGTTACCCTGAGCACCACTATGGGCCCAGGTCTGGTCATCGACCAAGGCTCGCTGGACGTATAAGACACAAATTGGCGCAAGCGATTGCGCCAATTGAAAGATTGGGGTCCCTGCCTGGCGGGGGCTATCCAAGACCGTAGGCGACGCAAGTCTTAAACCAACAAGCCTACGCAGATGGTGCTCCCGGTTCCTTACCGAATCAGACACCAAAACGACATCCGGCCTCGGCCAGATGAAACGGTAACAAGCAGGAGTTAAACCCGTGGCAATTAATCTCGAAGACAAGAAGGCCATCGTCGCTGAAGTCAACGAGGCTGCCAAAGCTGCTCTGTCCGCTGTCGTGGCTGATGCCCGTGGTGTGACAGTAGGCGCTATGACCGGACTCCGTAAAGAGGCTCGTGAAGCTGGCGTATACGTACGTGTTGTACGTAACACCCTGCTCAAGCGCGCTGTTGCTGACACTGAATACAGTGTTCTCAACGACGTGTTCACTGGCCCGACTCTGATCGCGTTCTCCAAGGACCATCCAGGCGCTGCTGCCCGTTTGTTCAAAGAGTTCGCCAAGAGTCAGGATAAGTTCGAGATCAAGGCAGCTGCGTTCGAGGGCAAGTTCCTCGCAGCTAACCAAATCGACGTACTGGCAACACTGCCGACCCGCGACGAAGCCATTTCGCAGCTGATGAGCGTGATTCAAGGCGCTACCAGCAAGCTGGCTCGTACTCTGGCTGCAGTTCGCGAGCAAAAAGAAGCTGCCGCAGCCTAAGGCTGAGCAACTTCTCTCGCGTATTTTTGTTTATTTCGATGGCCGCGTAGGCCGTCCCCCAATTCAGGAAATACAGCAATGTCTATCTCCCAAGACGATATCCTCAACGCCGTAGCTGAAATGTCGGTTCTGCAGGTTGTTGAGCTGATCAAAGCTTTCGAAGAAAAATTCGGCGTTTCCGCTGCCGCTGCTTCCGCTGGCCCAGCTGCTGCTGCTGCCGTTGTTGAAGAGCAAACCGAATTCAACGTCATGCTGACCGAAGCTGGCGAGAAGAAAGTAAACGTGATCAAGGCAGTACGTGAACTGACCGGTCTGGGCCTGAAAGAAGCCAAGGCTGTAGTTGACGGCGCTCCTGCCATGGTTCTGGAAGCTGTTGCCAAAGACGCAGCTGACAAAGCCAAAGCTACTCTGGAAGAAGCAGGCGCTAAAGTCGAGCTGAAGTAAGCATCGACCTTGCGTCTCCAGCCCAAGCGTTAAGCTGAAGGCTGATGGCTGGTGGCTCTTGCCACCGGCCTTTTTCCGTTCTTGGCTGTCGACTCGGTCGCCGCCATTAACGCGCTGTAGCCACCCGAAGCGGTGGTGCAAACCATGGGGTTTGCAAGATTTTCTGGCTGCTCCCGTCGGAGGGGCCAAACAAGCAGGTGACCAAGCTGGGGAACGCTGATGGCTTACTCATATACTGAGAAAAAACGTATCCGCAAGGACTTTAGCAAGTTGCCGGACGTCATGGATGTCCCGTACCTTCTGGCTATCCAGCTGGATTCGTATCGTGAATTCTTGCAGGCGGGAGCGACCAAAGATCAGTTCCGCGACGTGGGCCTGCATGCGGCCTTCAAATCCGTTTTCCCGATCATCAGCTACTCCGGCAATGCTGCGCTGGAGTACGTCGGTTATCGCCTGGGCGAACCGGCATTTGATGTCAAAGAATGCGTGTTGCGTGGCGTTACGTACGCCGTACCTTTGCGGGTAAAAGTCCGTCTGATCATTTTCGACAAAGAATCGTCGAACAAAGCGATCAAGGACATCAAAGAGCAAGAAGTCTACATGGGCGAAATCCCATTGATGACTGAAAACGGTACCTTCGTTATCAACGGTACCGAGCGTGTAATCGTTTCCCAGCTGCACCGTTCCCCGGGCGTGTTCTTCGACCACGACCGCGGCAAGACGCACAGCTCCGGCAAACTCCTGTACTCCGCGCGGATCATTCCGTACCGCGGTTCGTGGTTGGACTTCGAGTTCGACCCGAAAGACTGCGTGTTCGTGCGTATCGACCGTCGTCGCAAGCTGCCGGCCTCGGTACTGCTGCGTGCGCTCGGCTATACTACTGAGCAAGTGCTGGACGCTTTCTATACCACCAACGTATTCAGCCTGAAGGATGAAACCCTCAAGCTGGAGCTGATCGCTTCGCGTCTGCGTGGTGAAATTGCTGTCCTGGACATCCAGGATGAGAAAGGCAAGGTCATCGTTGAGGCTGGCCGTCGTATCACTGCGCGCCACATCAACCAGATCGAAAAGGCTGGTATCAAAGAGCTGGAAGTGCCTCTGGACTACGTTCTGGGTCGCACGACCGCCAAGGTCATCGTTCACCCGGCTACAGGCGAAATCCTGGCTGAGTGCAATACCGAGCTGAACACCGAGATCCTGGCGAAAATCGCCAAGGCCCAGGTTGTTCGCATCGAGACCCTGTACACCAACGACATCGACTGCGGTCCGTTCATCTCCGACACTCTGAAGATCGACTCCACCAGCAACCAATTGGAAGCGCTGGTCGAGATCTATCGCATGATGCGTCCTGGTGAGCCACCAACCAAAGACGCTGCCGAAACCCTGTTCAACAACCTGTTCTTCAGCCCTGAGCGCTATGACCTGTCTGCGGTCGGCCGGATGAAGTTCAACCGTCGTATCGGTCGTACCGAGATCGAAGGTTCGGGCGTGCTGTGCAAGGAAGACATCGTCGCGGTACTGAAGACGCTGGTCGACATCCGTAACGGCAAAGGCATCGTCGATGACATCGACCACCTGGGTAACCGTCGTGTTCGCTGCGTAGGCGAAATGGCCGAGAACCAGTTCCGCGTTGGCCTGGTGCGTGTTGAGCGTGCGGTCAAAGAGCGTCTGTCGATGGCTGAAAGCGAAGGCCTGATGCCGCAAGACCTGATCAACGCCAAGCCAGTGGCTGCGGCGGTGAAAGAGTTCTTCGGTTCCAGCCAGCTTTCCCAGTTCATGGACCAGAACAACCCGCTGTCCGAGATCACCCACAAGCGCCGTGTATCCGCACTGGGCCCGGGCGGTCTGACCCGTGAGCGTGCTGGCTTCGAAGTTCGTGACGTACACCCGACGCACTACGGTCGTGTTTGCCCGATCGAAACGCCGGAAGGTCCGAACATCGGTCTGATCAACTCCCTGGCCGCTTATGCGCGTACCAACCAGTATGGCTTCCTCGAGAGCCCGTACCGTGTGGTGAAAGACGCTCTGGTCACCGACGAGATCGTGTTCCTGTCCGCCATCGAAGAAGCTGATCACGTGATCGCTCAGGCTTCGGCCACGATGAACGACAAGAAAGTCCTGATCGACGAGCTGGTAGCTGTTCGTCACTTGAACGAGTTCACCGTCAAGGCGCCGGAAGACGTCACCTTGATGGACGTTTCTCCGAAGCAGGTAGTTTCGGTTGCAGCGTCGCTGATCCCGTTCCTGGAGCACGATGACGCCAACCGTGCATTGATGGGTTCCAACATGCAGCGTCAAGCTGTACCGACCCTGCGTGCTGACAAGCCGCTGGTAGGTACCGGCATGGAGCGTAACGTAGCCCGTGACTCCGGCGTTTGCGTCGTGGCTCGTCGTGGCGGCGTTATCGACTCTGTTGATGCCAGCCGTATCGTGGTTCGTGTTGCCGATGACGAAGTAGAAACTGGCGAAGCCGGTGTCGACATCTACAACCTGACCAAATACACCCGCTCGAACCAGAACACATGCATCAACCAGCGTCCGCTGGTGAGCAAGGGTGATCGCGTTCAGCGTAGCGACATCATGGCCGATGGCCCGTCCACCGATATGGGTGAACTGGCTCTGGGTCAGAACATGCGCATCGCGTTCATGGCATGGAACGGCTTCAACTTCGAAGACTCCATCTGCCTGTCCGAGCGTGTGGTTCAAGAAGACCGCTTCACCACGATCCACATTCAGGAACTGACCTGTGTGGCACGTGACACCAAGCTTGGGCCTGAGGAAATCACTGCAGACATCCCGAACGTGGGTGAAGCTGCACTGAACAAGCTGGACGAAGCCGGTATCGTTTACGTAGGTGCTGAAGTTGGCGCAGGCGACATCCTGGTGGGTAAGGTCACTCCGAAAGGCGAGACCCAACTGACTCCGGAAGAGAAGCTGCTGCGTGCCATCTTCGGTGAAAAAGCCAGCGACGTTAAAGACACCTCCCTGCGTGTACCTACCGGTACCAAAGGTACTGTCATCGACGTACAAGTCTTCACCCGTGACGGCGTTGAGCGTGATGCTCGTGCACTGTCCATCGAGAAGACCCAGCTCGACGAGATCCGTAAGGATCTGAACGAAGAGTTCCGTATCGTTGAAGGCGCGACCTTCGAACGTCTGCGCTCCGCTCTGGTAGGCCACAAGGCCGAAGGCGGCGCAGGTCTGAAGAAAGGTCAGGACATCACCGACGAAATTCTCGACGGTCTTGAGCACGGCCAGTGGTTCAAACTGCGCATGGCTGAAGACGCTCTGAACGAGCAGCTCGAGAAGGCCCAGGCCTACATCGTTGATCGCCGCCGTCTGCTGGACGACAAGTTCGAAGACAAGAAGCGCAAACTGCAGCAGGGCGATGACCTGGCTCCAGGCGTGCTGAAAATCGTCAAGGTTTACCTGGCAATCCGTCGCCGCATCCAGCCGGGCGACAAGATGGCCGGTCGTCACGGTAACAAAGGTGTGGTCTCCGTGATCATGCCGGTTGAAGACATGCCGCACGATGCCAATGGCACCCCGGTCGACGTCGTCCTCAACCCGTTGGGCGTACCTTCGCGTATGAACGTTGGTCAGATCCTTGAAACCCACCTGGGCCTCGCGGCCAAAGGTCTGGGCGAGAAGATCAACCGTATGATCGAAGAGCAGCGCAAGGTCGCAGACCTGCGTAAGTTCCTGCACGAGATCTACAACGAGATCGGCGGTCGCAACGAAGAGCTGGATACCTTCTCCGACCAGGAAATCCTGGATCTGGCGAAGAACCTGCGCGGCGGCGTTCCAATGGCTACCCCGGTGTTCGACGGTGCCAAGGAAAGCGAAATCAAGGCCATGCTGAAACTGGCAGACCTGCCGGAAAGCGGCCAGATGCAGCTGTTCGACGGTCGTACCGGCAACAAGTTCGAGCGCCCGGTTACTGTTGGCTACATGTACATGCTGAAGCTGAACCACTTGGTAGACGACAAGATGCACGCTCGTTCTACTGGTTCGTACAGCCTGGTTACCCAGCAGCCGCTGGGTGGTAAGGCTCAGTTCGGTGGTCAGCGTTTCGGGGAGATGGAGGTCTGGGCACTGGAAGCATACGGTGCTGCATACACTCTGCAAGAAATGCTCACAGTGAAGTCGGACGATGTGAACGGTCGTACCAAGATGTACAAAAACATCGTGGACGGCGATCACCGTATGGAGCCGGGCATGCCCGAGTCCTTCAACGTGTTGATCAAAGAAATTCGTTCCCTCGGCATCGATATCGATCTGGAAACCGAATAACACGTGACGCGAATCGAGAGCGTGGCCGTTTGGTCCGCTCTCTGCTCCGCCAGGAGGAAAGGCCTTGAAAGACCTACTGAATTTGCTGAAAAACCAGGGTCAAGTCGAAGAGTTCGACGCCATCCGTATTGGATTGGCATCGCCTGAGATGATCCGTTCGTGGTCGTTCGGTGAAGTTAAAAAGCCGGAAACCATCAACTACCGTACGTTCAAACCTGAGCGTGACGGCCTGTTCTGCGCCAAGATCTTTGGCCCGGTAAAGGATTACGAGTGCCTGTGCGGTAAGTACAAGCGCTTGAAGCACCGTGGTGTGATCTGCGAGAAGTGCGGCGTTGAAGTCGCACTGGCCAAGGTTCGTCGTGAGCGTATGGCGCACATCGAACTGGCTTCGCCGGTTGCCCACATCTGGTTCCTGAAATCGCTGCCGTCCCGTATCGGCTTGCTGATGGACATGACTCTGCGTGATATCGAACGCGTTCTCTACTTCGAGAGCTATGTCGTTATCGATCCAGGCATGACCACCCTTGAAAAAGGTCAGCTGCTGAACGACGAGCAGTACTTCGAAGCGCTGGAAGAGTTCGGTGATGATTTCGATGCCCGTATGGGTGCCGAAGCTGTCCGCGAGCTGCTGCACGCTATCGACCTGGAGCACGAGATTGGCCGTCTGCGCGAAGAAATTCCGCAAACCAACTCCGAAACCAAGATCAAGAAGCTGTCCAAGCGTCTGAAGTTGATGGAAGCCTTCCAGGGTTCCGGCAACTTGCCAGAGTGGATGGTGCTGACCGTTCTGCCGGTTCTGCCGCCAGACCTGCGTCCGCTGGTACCGTTGGACGGTGGTCGTTTCGCGACGTCCGACCTCAACGACCTGTATCGCCGCGTGATCAACCGTAACAACCGCTTGAAGCGCCTGCTTGACCTGTCCGCTCCGGACATCATCGTGCGCAACGAAAAGCGTATGTTGCAGGAAGCTGTCGATGCCTTGCTCGACAACGGTCGTCGTGGCCGCGCTATCACCGGTTCCAACAAGCGTCCTCTGAAATCCTTGGCTGACATGATCAAGGGTAAGCAAGGTCGTTTCCGTCAGAACTTGCTCGGTAAGCGTGTTGACTACTCCGGTCGTTCGGTAATTACCGTAGGCCCGACCCTGCGTCTGCACCAGTGCGGTCTGCCCAAGAAGATGGCACTTGAGCTGTTCAAGCCATTCATCTTCGGCAAGCTGGAAATGCGCGGTCTCGCGACCACCATCAAAGCGGCCAAGAAAATGGTCGAGCGCGAACTGCCAGAGGTTTGGGACGTTCTCGCCGAGGTGATCCGCGAACACCCGGTTCTCCTCAACCGTGCACCGACCCTTCACCGTCTGGGTATCCAGGCGTTTGAACCAGTACTGATCGAAGGTAAGGCTATTCAGCTGCACCCTCTGGTCTGTGCCGCGTACAACGCCGACTTCGACGGCGACCAAATGGCCGTGCACGTACCGCTGACACTGGAAGCCCAGTTGGAAGCGCGCGCGTTGATGATGTCGACCAATAACATTCTGTCGCCAGCCAACGGTGAGCCAATCATCGTTCCGTCGCAGGACGTTGTATTGGGTCTGTACTACATGACCCGTGAAGCGATCAATGCCAAGGGCGAAGGTCGTGTGTTCGCTGACCTGCAGGAAGTTGACCGTGTGTTCCGTGCCGGCGAAGCCGCACTGCACGCCAAGGTCAAAGTGCGGATCAACGAAACCGTCAATGACCGTGACGGCGGCAGCGTGAGCAACACCCGTATCGTCGACACCACTGTCGGCCGTGCGCTGTTGTACCAGGTTGTGCCAAAAGGTCTGTCGTACGATGTCGTCAACCTGCCGATGAAGAAGAAGGCGATCTCCAAGCTGATCAACCAGTGCTACCGCGTGGTTGGTTTGAAAGAGACCGTTATCTTCGCTGACCAGTTGATGTACACAGGTTTCGCTTACTCCACTATCTCCGGCGTTTCCATCGGCGTTAACGACTTCGTTATCCCGGATGAAAAAGCTCGCATCATCAGTGCCGCCACTGACGAAGTGAAAGAGATCGAGAGCCAGTACGCCTCCGGCCTGGTAACCCAGGGCGAGAAGTACAACAAGGTGATCGACCTTTGGTCCAAGGCGAACGACGAAGTTTCCAAGGCGATGATGGCCAACCTCTCGAAAGAGAAAGTCATCGACCGTCACGGCGACGAAGTTGACCAGGAATCCTTCAACTCGATGTACATGATGGCCGACTCGGGCGCACGGGGTTCTGCTGCGCAGATCCGTCAGCTCGCCGGTATGCGTGGCCTGATGGCCAAGCCGGATGGCTCCATCATCGAAACGCCGATCACTGCGAACTTCCGTGAAGGTTTGAGCGTACTTCAGTACTTCATCTCCACTCACGGTGCTCGTAAGGGTCTTGCGGATACCGCGTTGAAAACCGCTAACTCCGGTTACCTGACTCGCCGTCTGGTAGACGTTGCACAAGATCTGGTTGTAACCGAGATCGATTGCGGCACCGAGCACGGCCTGCTGATGACTCCGCACATTGAAGGCGGTGACGTTGTAGAGCCGCTGGGTGAGCGCGTATTGGGTCGTGTAATTGCCCGTGACGTGTTCAAGCCAGGTACCGAGGAAGTTATCGTTCCTGCTGGCACCCTGGTTGACGAAAAGTGGGTCGAGTTCATCGAACTCAACAGCATCGACGAAGTGATCGTTCGCTCGCCGATCAGCTGCGAAACCCGCTATGGCATTTGCGCCAAGTGCTACGGCCGTGACTTGGCTCGTGGTCACCAGGTAAACATCGGTGAAGCGGTCGGCGTTATCGCTGCCCAGTCCATCGGTGAGCCGGGTACCCAGCTGACCATGCGTACGTTCCACATCGGTGGTGCGGCAAGCCGGACCTCCGCAGCCGACAGTGTTCAGGTGAAGAATGGCGGTACCGTCCGCCTGCACAACCTCAAGCACGTTGAGCGAGTGGATGGCCACCTGGTTGCTGTGTCCCGTTCCGGTGAGCTGGCAATCGCTGATGATTACGGTCGTGAGCGCGAGCGTTACAAGCTGCCGTACGGTGCTGTGATTTCGGTTAAAGAAGGTGACAAGGTCGACGCTGGCGCAATCGTGGCCAAGTGGGATCCGCACACTCACCCAATCGTTACCGAAATGAAAGGTACCGTGACCTACGTGGGCATGGAAGAAGGCATCACGATCAAGCGTCAGACTGACGAATTGACCGGTATGACCAACATTGAAGTACTCGACGCCAAAGATCGTCCAGCTGCCGGTAAAGACATCCGTCCTGCCGTGAAGATGGTTGATGACAACGGCAAGGATCTGTTGCTGCCAGGCACTGACGTAATCGCTCAGTACTTCCTGCCAGCCAACGCCCTGGTCGGTGTAGCGGATGGTGCGAAGATCGCGATCGGTGATGTTATCGCGCGTATCCCGCAAGAAACTTCGAAGACCCGTGACATCACCGGTGGTCTGCCGCGTGTTGCCGACTTGTTCGAAGCTCGTCGTCCGAAAGAAGCGTCGATTCTGGCTGAAGTCAGCGGCACCATCGCGTTCGGTAAAGAAACCAAAGGCAAGCGCCGTCTGGTCATTACTCCGAACGACGGTAGCGATCCGTATGAAGAGCTGATTCCGAAGTGGCGTCACCTGAACGTGTTCGAAGGCGAACAGGTAAACCGCGGCGAAGTTATCTCCGACGGCCCGAGCGATCCACACGACATCCTGCGTCTGCTGGGTGTGAGTGCTCTGGCCAAGTACATCGTTAACGAGATCCAGGACGTTTACCGTCTGCAAGGCGTGAAGATCAACGACAAGCACATCGAGACCATCCTGCGTCAGATGCTGCGTAAAGTTGAAATCGCTGAATCCGGCGATTCCAGTTTCATCAAGGGCGACCAGATGGAACTGACTCACGTACTGGTAGAAAACGAGCGCCTGGCGAACGAAGAGAAATTCGTTTCCAAGTTCACTCGCGTGCTGCTGGGTATCACCAAGGCGTCGTTGTCCACTGAGTCGTTCATCTCGGCGGCCTCCTTCCAGGAGACCACTCGCGTACTGACCGAAGCAGCGGTAACCGGCAAGCGCGATTACCTGCGCGGCCTGAAAGAAAACGTGGTCGTGGGTCGTCTGATCCCGGCGGGTACCGGTTTGGCTTACCACAGCGAGCGTAAGCGTCGCCGTGATGCTGACAAGCCGCTGCGCGTGAGCGCCAGTGAAGTGGAAGCTGCACTGACCGAAGCACTGAACTCAAGCGGTAACTGAGTTCTGCGATAGATGAGTCTGGGCCCTGACACTCCCGTTCGTCGGATCGAGGCATTTTTGCCCCGGTTCGGCGCGAGGGGAGGTCGGGGCCTTGCCTTGACTGGGGACAAGATCCTCTTTAGACTCTTGTACCCCTAAATTTGGCGGGAATTCGTTCCTGCCATTTTGCTTTTCTTGCAAGACAATAGCGTCGCAAGACAACAGTGGAGCTAGTAGATGGCAACTATCAACCAGCTGGTACGTCAGCCGCGTAAGCGTATCGTCGAGAAATCCGACGTACCTGCGCTGCAGAACTGCCCGCAACGTCGTGGCGTATGCACCCGTGTGTATACCACCACGCCGAAAAAACCTAACTCGGCACTGCGTAAAGTATGCCGTGTGCGTCTGACCAACGGTTTCGAGGTTTCCTCGTACATCGGCGGTGAAGGCCACAACCTGCAAGAGCACAGCGTGGTACTGATCCGCGGCGGTCGTGTAAAAGACTTGCCAGGTGTTCGTTATCACACCGTACGCGGCTCCTTGGATACTTCCGGCGTTAAAGGTCGTAACCAGGGTCGTTCGAAGTACGGTACCAAGAAGCCTAAGTAGTAGCGGCTTTTTGTAAACCTGAATCATCTTATTTTCTGAGTCGATAAGAGTAAGGTCGGAGGCGTCCCGAAAGGGCACCGATTCCGAGCGAACCTGAAGACCGTTTGAGGGCTTATCCATGCCAAGAAGACGCGTAGCAGCCAAGCGCGAAGTGCTTGACGATCCAAAATACGGAAGCCAAATTCTGGCCAAGTTCATGAACCACGTGATGGAAAGCGGCAAAAAAGCCGTTGCCGAGCGTATCGTTTATGGCGCGCTGGAAAAGGTTAAAGAACGCAAGAACAGCGACCCCCTGGAAATCTTCGAGAAAGCTCTCGACGCCATCGCTCCGCTGGTCGAAGTGAAGTCGCGCCGTGTAGGCGGTGCTACTTACCAGGTTCCGGTTGAAGTTCGCCCGTCCCGTCGTAACGCTCTGGCAATGCGCTGGTTGGTAGACTTCGCCCGTAAGCGCGGCGAGAAGTCTATGGCTCTGCGTTTGGCCGGCGAACTGTTGGACGCTGCTGAAGGTAAAGGTGCTGCTGTTAAGAAGCGTGAAGACGTGCACCGTATGGCTGAAGCTAACAAAGCTTTCTCGCACTACCGCTTCTAATTTTAGCTTCACTAATTTTGCGAGGGCTTTATGGCTCGTACTACTCCGATTAGCCGCTACCGTAACATCGGTATCGTCGCTCACGTGGATGCTGGTAAAACCACCACCACCGAGCGCGTACTGTTTTACACCGGCAAAAGTCACAAAATGGGCGAGGTGCATGACGGCGCCGCGACCACAGACTGGATGGTTCAGGAGCAGGAGCGTGGTATTACCATTACTTCTGCTGCTATTACCGCCTTCTGGAAAGGTTCCGAGAAGCAGTACAAAGACGAGCATCGCTTCAACGTAATCGATACCCCGGGCCACGTAGACTTCACTATTGAAGTTGAGCGTTCCCTGCGTGTACTCGACGGCGCTGTCGTTGTGTTCTGCGGCACCTCGGGTGTTGAGCCTCAGTCGGAAACCGTATGGCGTCAAGCCAACAAGTACGGTGTTCCACGTCTTGTTTATGTAAACAAGATGGACCGTGCTGGCGCCAACTTCCTGCGCGTGATCGGTCAGATCAAGCAGCGTCTGGGTCACACTCCGGTGCCTATCCAGTTGGCGATCGGTTCTGAAGATAACTTCCAGGGTCAGATTGATCTGATCAATATGGAAGCTGTCTACTGGAACGATTCCGATAAAGGTATGGTTCCTGTTCGCAAGCCTATCCCTGAAGAGCTTCAGGAGCTGGCTGACGAGTGGCGCAACAACATGGTTGAGGCTGCGGCTGAAGCCAGCGAAGAGCTGATGAACAAGTACCTCGAAGGTGAAGAGCTCACCAACGTGGAAATCAAGGCCGCTCTGCGTCAGCGTACTATCGCTGGTGAGATCGTCTTGGCTGTTTGCGGTTCTTCCTTCAAGAACAAGGGTGTTCCCCTGGTTCTCGACGCCGTTATCGACTACCTGCCTGCTCCAACCGACATTCCTGCTATCAAGGGTACCAACCCTGATAACGAGGAAGAAGAGATGGAGCGTCATGCTGACGACAACGAGCCGTTCTCGGCTCTGGCGTTCAAGATCGCTACAGACCCATTCGTGGGTACTTTGACCTTCGTTCGCGTTTACTCGGGCGTGTTGGCCTCCGGCGACGGCGTGATCAACTCGGTTAAAGGCAAGAAAGAGCGCGTGGGCCGTATGGTGCAAATGCACGCAAACGCTCGCGAAGAGATCAAGGAGGTACGCGCTGGTGACATCGCGGCCCTGATCGGCATGAAGGACGTCACCACTGGTGAGACTTTGTGCGACGCTGCCAAGCCAATCATCCTGGTTCGCATGGACTTCCCGGAGCCGGTTATCTCGGTTGCCGTAGAGCCTAAGACCAAGGATGACCAGGAAAAAATGGGTATCGCTCTGGGCAAGCTTGCTCAGGAAGATCCATCTTTCCGCGTCAAGACTGATGAAGAGACTGGTCAAACGATCATCTCTGGCATGGGCGAGCTGCACCTGGACATCCTGGTTGACCGGATGCGCCGTGAGTTCAACGTCGAAGCCAACATCGGTAAGCCTCAGGTTTCCTATCGTGAGCGCATCACGAAGAACTGTGAAATCGAAGGCAAGTTCGTTCGTCAATCCGGCGGTCGTGGTCAGTTCGGTCACTGCTGGATCCGTTTTGCTCCTGCTGACGAAGGTCAGGAAGGTCTGCAATTCGTGAACGAAGTAGTAGGTGGTGTGGTTCCTAAGGAATACATCCCTGCTATCCAGAAGGGTATCGAAGAGCAGATGAAGAACGGTGTTGTTGCCGGCTATCCGCTGATCGGCCTGAAAGCAACCGTTTTTGACGGTTCTTACCACGACGTCGACTCCAACGAGATGGCGTTTAAGGTGGCTGCTTCCATGGCAACCAAGCAACTGGCCCAGAAGGGCGGTGGTGAGTTGCTTGAGCCAATCATGGCGGTAGAAGTTGTTACACCTGAAGACTATATGGGTGATGTCATGGGCGACCTTAACCGTCGTCGCGGCATGATCTTGGGTATGGAAGACACGGTTTCCGGCAAAGTGATTCGCGCCGAGGTTCCGTTGGGTGAGATGTTCGGTTATGCGACCGACGTTCGCTCCATGTCCCAGGGTCGCGCAAGCTACTCTATGGAATTCAAAAAATACAACACAGCTCCGGCGCACATCGCTGAAACTGTATCCAAAAAACAAGGCTGATTCAGTCCTTTAGGCAAGGAGTTAATTGTCGTGGCTAAAGAAAAATTTGATCGTTCCCTACCGCACGTAAACGTTGGCACCATCGGCCACGTTGACCACGGTAAAACCACTCTGACCGCTGCTCTGACTCGCGTCTGCTCCGAAGTTTTCGGTTCGGCTCGTGTTGACTTCGACAAGATCGACAGCGCACCAGAAGAAAAAGCTCGTGGTATCACCATCAACACCGCGCACGTTGAGTACAACTCGACTATTCGTCACTACGCTCACGTTGACTGCCCAGGTCACGCTGACTATGTGAAGAACATGATCACTGGTGCTGCCCAGATGGACGGCGCGATCCTGGTTTGCTCGGCCGCTGATGGTCCGATGCCACAAACCCGTGAGCACATCCTGCTGTCCCGCCAGGTTGGCGTTCCGTACATCGTGGTTTTCCTGAACAAGGCTGACCTGGTAGACGACGCTGAGCTGCTGGAACTGGTTGAGATGGAAGTGCGCGATCTGCTGAGCACTTACGACTTCCCAGGTGACGACACTCCGATCATCATCGGTTCTGCTCGTATGGCTCTGGAAGGCAACGACGAAAACGAAATGGGCACCACTGCCGTTCGTAAACTGGTTGAAACTCTGGACAGCTACATCCCAGAACCAGTTCGTCTGACCGACAAGCCGTTCCTGATGCCAATCGAAGACGTATTCTCGATCTCCGGTCGCGGTACTGTTGTGACTGGTCGTATCGAGCGCGGTATCGTTCGCGTTCAGGATCCACTGGAAATCGTTGGTCTGCGTGACACTACCGTCACCACCTGCACCGGTGTTGAAATGTTCCGCAAGCTGCTCGACGAAGGTCGTGCTGGCGAGAACTGCGGCGTTCTGCTGCGTGGTACCAAGCGTGACGACGTTGAGCGTGGCCAGGTTCTGGTTAAGCCAGGTTCGGTCAAGCCGCACACCAAGTTCACCGCAGAAGTTTATGTTCTGAGCAAAGAAGAAGGCGGCCGTCATACTCCGTTCTTCAAAGGCTACCGTCCACAGTTCTACTTCCGTACTACTGACGTGACCGGTAACTGCGAATTGCCAGAAGGCGTTGAAATGGTAATGCCAGGTGACAACATTCAAATGACTGTTACCCTGATCAAAACCATCGCAATGGAAGACGGTCTGCGCTTCGCAATCCGTGAAGGCGGCCGTACCGTTGGTGCTGGCGTTGTAGCTAAAATCATCGAGTAATCTCTCTTTTGAGTGAGCTTTGATGTTTTGAGAAAGCCCCCGCTTAGCGGGGGCTTTTTTATTGGGTTGACACCTATCTAGGGCGTCTATAGAATTGCGCCTCCTTTTAACGGGCGTATTGCGCCCGGTGGGAATAGCAGCCGGAGTCTGAAATCCAATGCAAAATCAGCAAATCCGTATCAGGTTGAAGGCTTTTGACCATCGCCTGATCGACCAATCCACCCAGGAAATCGTGGAAACCGCGAAACGTACTGGTGCTCAAGTGCGTGGTCCAATTCCACTGCCTACCCGTAAAGAGCGGTTCACCGTTCTGGTCTCCCCGCACGTCAACAAAGACGCGCGTGACCAGTACGAGATCCGTACTCATAAGCGCGTACTGGACATCGTCCAGCCAACGGATAAAACCGTTGATGCACTTATGAAGCTCGATCTGGCGGCCGGTGTGGAAGTACAGATCAGCCTCGGCTAAGACTTGGGTCTTAGTCGTGTAACGCTCTGAAATGGGCGGCCATAGCGGGTGAAAGCCCCGTACACTCATGAGGTTTACAACATGACTATTGGTGTAGTCGGTCGTAAATGCGGTATGACCCGTATTTTCACCGAAGAAGGTGTCTCCATTCCGGTCACGGTCATTGAGATCGAACCGAATCGCGTCACCCAGTTCAAAACTGAAGAAACCGATGGCTATCGTGCAGTGCAAGTCACTGTCGGCGAGCGTCGTGCTTCGCGCGTGACTGCTGCTCAAGCAGGTCACTTCGCTAAAGCAAACGTTGCAGCTGGTCGTACTGTTATGGAGTTCCGTCTTGAAGACGGCGACTACCAGGCTGGCGATCTGATCAACGCTGAAATCTTCGCCGCTGGTCAACTGGTTGATGTGACCGGTCAGTCCAAAGGTAAAGGCTTCCAGGGTACGATCAAGCGTTGGAATTTCCGTGGTCAAGACAACACTCACGGTAACTCCGTTTCCCACCGCGTCCCGGGCTCTATTGGCCAGTGCCAGACTCCTGGTCGTGTATTCAAGGGCAAAAAAATGTCCGGTCATATGGGCGCTGAGCGCGTGACCGTGCAGTCCCTCGAAGTAGTGCGCGTCGACGCTGAACGCAATCTGTTGTTGGTCAAGGGTGCTGTTCCTGGCGCTACTGGCGGCAACCTGGTTGTACGTCCAGCGGCCAAGGCTCGCGGTTAAGGGGAAGCTGACATGCAATTAAATGTAAATGACGCTCAAGCGATCGAAGTTTCCGAACTGACATTTGGCGGCGAATTCAACGAGACGCTCGTTCACCAAGCAGTCGTGGCCTACATGGCCGGCGGCCGTCAAGGTAGCAAGCAGCAAAAGACCCGTTCCGACGTACGTGGTGGCGGTAAGCGCCCTTGGCGTCAGAAAGGCACTGGCCGTGCTCGTGCCGGTACTATCCGTAGCCCAATCTGGCGTGGCGGCGGTACCACTTTCGCAGCTCGTCCACAGGATCACTCTCAGAAGCTCAACAAGAAGATGTACCGCGCAGCTCTGCGCTCCATCCTTGCTGAACTCGTGCGTACTGATCGTCTGGTCGTGGTTCAGGACTTCGCTGTCGAAAGTCCAAAAACCAAAGATCTGCTGGGCAAACTGAACAACATGAGCCTGACCGACGTTTTGATCGTGTCCGAAGCTGTTGATCAGAACCTGTACCTGGCTGCTCGCAACCTGCCACACGTTGATGTACGTGACGTGCAAGGTTCCGATCCAGTTAGTCTGATCGCATACGACAAGGTGTTGATCACCGTGTCGGCCGTGAAGAAATTCGAGGAGCTGCTGGGATGAACCAGGAACGCGTATTTAAAGTTCTGCTTGGCCCGCACGTTTCCGAAAAGGCTACGGTTCTGGCTGACAAGAAAGGCCAGTTCGTTTTCAAGGTTGCAACTGACGCAACCAAGCTGGAAATCAAGAAGGCCGTCGAAAGCCTGTTCAGCGTGAAAGTAGAGCGTGTTACTACCCTGAATGTTCTGGGTAAGAGCAAGCGCACTGCTCGCGGTCTGGGCAAGCGTAATGACTGGAAGAAGGCAGTTATCTCCCTTCAGCCAGGCCAAGATCTCGATTTCAGCAGCAGTGCTGAGTAAGGAAGGGGTGCATCATGGCAATCGTTAAATGCAAACCGACTTCCCCTGGCCGCCGTTTTGTGGTCAAGGTGGTCAACCAGGAGCTGCATAAAGGCGCTCCTCACGCACCGCTGCTCGAGAAAAAATCGAAGTCTGGTGGTCGTAACAACAATGGTCGCATTACCACTCGTCACATCGGTGGTGGCCATAAGCAGCATTATCGTCTGGTCGATTTCCGTCGCAACGACAAAGATGGCATCGCTGCCACTGTCGAGCGTATTGAATACGATCCAAACCGTACTGCTCACATCGCTCTGCTGCTGTACGCAGATGGCGAGCGTCGCTACATCATCGCCCCTAAAGGCGTGAGTGCTGGTGACCAGCTGATCGCAGGTGCTCTGGCGCCGATCAAGCCGGGCAACGCTCTGCAACTGCGTAACATTCCAGTTGGTAGCACCGTACACGGCATCGAATTGAAGCCAGGTAAAGGCGCGCAAATCGCTCGTTCCGCTGGTGCTTCGGCTCAGCTGATCGCTCGTGAAGGTGTCTACGTGACCCTGCGTCTGCGTTCTGGTGAGATGCGTAAAGTACTGGCTGAATGCCGTGCGACCCTGGGCGAAGTCTCGAACTCCGAGCACAGCCTGCGTTCGTTGGGTAAAGCTGGTGCCAAACGCTGGCGTGGCGTTCGCCCAACCGTTCGTGGTGTTGCCATGAACCCGGTTGACCACCCACACGGTGGTGGTGAAGGTCGTACCTCTGGTGGTCGTCATCCGGTATCGCCATGGGGCTTCCCGACTAAGGGCGCGAAGACTCGTGGTAATAAGCGTACCGACAAAATGATCGTCCGTCGTCGCAAGTAAATAGAGGGATACGACAGTGCCACGTTCTCTGAAAAAAGGTCCTTTTATTGATCTTCACCTACTGAAGAAGATCGAAGTGGCGGCGGAAAAGAACGATCGCAAACCAGTTAAGACCTGGTCGCGTCGTTCGATGATCCTGCCACAAATGGTCGGTCTGACCATCGCAGTACACAACGGTCGTCAACACGTCCCAGTTCTCGTTAACGAAGACATGGTCGGCCACAAACTGGGCGAGTTTGCCGGTACCCGCACTTATCGTGGGCACGTGGCAGACAAGAAAGCCAAGCGTTAAGGGGTTAGGAAATGGAAGTAGCCGCTAAGTTGTCGGGCGCTCGAATCTCCGCCCAGAAAGCCCGCTTGGTCGCCGACCAGATCCGCGGGAAGAAGGTGGGCGAAGCGCTCAACCTGTTGGCTTTCAGCAGTAAGAAAGCCGCCGAGATCATGAAGAAAGTGCTGGAGTCGGCCGTAGCCAACGCCGAGCATAACGAAGGCGCAGACGTTGATGACCTGAAGGTCAGCACCGTTTTCGTCAACGAAGGGCGTTCGCTGAAGCGCATCATGCCACGTGCCAAAGGCCGTGCTGATCGCATCGTCAAGCGGTCTTGCCATATCACTGTCAAGGTTGCTGACAAGTAACGGAGTCGAAGAGATGGGTCAGAAAGTACATCCCATTGGCATTCGCCTGGGAATCGTCAAGGAGCACACCTCCGTCTGGTACGCAGACGGTCGGACTTATGCGGACTATTTGTTCGCTGATCTGAAGGTGCGTGAGTATCTCCAAGACAAACTAAAAAGCGCGTCCGTAAGCCGTATCGATATCCATCGTCCGGCCCAAACTGCACGTATCACCATCCACACCGCTCGTCCAGGTATCGTTATCGGGAAGAAAGGTGAAGATGTTGAGAAACTGCGTCAGGACCTGACCAAGCAAATGGGTGTGCCTGTGCACATCAATATCGAAGAGATCCGCAAGCCGGAGCTCGACGGTATGCTGGTTGCGCAGAGCGTAGCTCAGCAGCTGGAGCGTCGCGTAATGTTCCGTCGCGCTATGAAGCGCGCCGTACAGAACGCCATGCGCATTGGTGCCAAAGGCATCAAAATCCAAGTGAGCGGTCGTCTCGGCGGTGCTGAAATCGCACGTACTGAATGGTATCGCGAAGGTCGTGTGCCACTGCACACCCTGCGTGCCGACATCGACTATGCCAACTACGAAGCTCACACCACTTACGGTGTGATCGGTGTAAAGGTTTGGATCTTCAAAGGCGAAGTAATTGGTGGTCGCCAAGAAGAACTGAAACCACAAGCACCAGCGCCTCGTAAAAAAGCTGCTAAGTAAGGGGTACGCCAAATGTTGCAACCTAAGCGTACGAAGTTCCGCAAGCAGATGACAGGCCACAACCGTGGTCTGGCTCAGCGCGGTAGCAAAGTCAGCTTCGGCGAGTTCGCGCTGAAGTCTGTAGCTCGTGGTCGTCTCACCGCTCGTCAGATCGAGTCAGCGCGTCGTGCTCTGACCCGTCACGTAAAACGTGGCGGCAAGATCTGGATCCGTGTATTCCCGGACAAGCCGATCTCCAAAAAACCTCTCGAGGTTCGGATGGGTAAAGGTAAGGGTAACGTGGAATACTGGGTTGCCCAGATTCAGCCAGGCAAAGTCCTGTATGAAATCGAGGGTGTTTCTGAAGAGCTGGCGCGTGAGGCTTTCGCCCTGGCTGCTGCAAAGCTGCCGCTCGCCACCTCCTTTGTTAAACGGACGGTGATGTGATGAAAGCGAATGAACTTCGTGAAAAATCCGCACAGCAGCTGAACGAGCAACTGCTCGGCCTGCTGCGCGACCAGTTCAATCTGCGTATGCAGAAAGCAACTGGCCAGTTGGGGCAGTCTCATCTGCTCTCGCAAGTTAAGCGTGACATCGCTCGCGTGAAGACTGTGCTCAACCAGCAGGCAGGTAAGTGATCATGGCTGAAGCCGAAAAGACTGTCCGTACGCTGACTGGCCGTGTTGTCAGCGACAAGATGGACAAAACCATCACCGTTTTGATCGAGCGTCGCGTTAAGCACCCGATCTACGGTAAATATGTTAAGCGTTCGACTAAGCTGCACGCGCACGACGAAACCAATCAGTGCCACATCGGCGACAAAGTCACTATTCGTGAAACTCGTCCGCTGGCCAAGACCAAGTCTTGGGCGCTGGTTGATGTTCTCGAACGCGCTGTGGAAGTCTAAGGACTAGGGGTCGGAGAAATTATATGATTCAGACTCAATCCATGCTCGATGTGGCCGATAACAGCGGCGCTCGCCGTGTTATGTGCATCAAGGTGCTGGGTGGCTCCCATCGTCGTTACGCTGGTATCGGTGACATCATCAAAGTTACCGTCAAGGAAGCAATTCCTCGCGGTAAGGTGAAAAAAGGCCAAGTGATGACTGCTGTTGTAGTCCGCACTCGTCACGGCGTACGTCGTGCTGATGGCTCCATTATCCGCTTTGATGGCAACGCTGCTGTTCTTCTGAACAACAAGCAAGAGCCGATCGGCACCCGTATCTTTGGGCCAGTGACCCGTGAACTTCGTACTGAGAAGTTCATGAAGATCGTCTCGCTCGCCCCAGAAGTGCTGTAAGGAGATCCGACATGCAAAAGATTCGTCGTGACGACGAGATCATCGTGATCGCCGGCAAAGACAAAGGTAAGCGCGGTAAGGTGCTTAAGGTTCTCGCTAATAACCGTCTGGTTATCGGTGGTCTGAACCTGGTCAAGCGTCATACCAAGCCTAACCCGATGTCGGGCGTGCAGGGCGGTATCGTCGAGAAAGAAGCTCCGCTGGACGCTTCTAACGTCGCCATCTTCAATGGCGAAACCAACAAGGCTGACCGCGTTGGTTTCAAAGTAGAAGACGGTAAGAAAATTCGTGTCTTCAAGTCGACCCAAAAAGCGGTTGATGCTTGAACACTGCTAGGTAGATTAGACCATGGCACGACTACAAGAGATTTACCGGAAGGAAATCGCCCCTAAGCTTAAGGAAGAACTTAAGCTCGGGAACGTGATGGAAGTTCCGCGCGTCACCAAAATCACCCTGAACATGGGTCTTGGCGAAGCGATCGGCGACAAAAAAGTCATCGAGCACGCTGTTGCCGACCTGGAAAAGATCACCGGTCAAAAAGTCGTTGTGACTTACGCTCGGAAATCCATCGCTGGCTTTAAAGTCCGTGAAGGTTGGCCGATCGGCGTCAAAGTGACTCTGCGCCGTGAGCGTATGTACGAATTCCTGGATCGTCTGCTGTCGATCTCCCTGCCTCGGGTCCGCGACTTCCGCGGCCTGAATGCCAAGTCCTTCGATGGTCGTGGTAACTACAGCATGGGCGTGAAAGAGCAGATCATCTTCCCGGAAATCGACTACGACAAGATCGATGCTCTCCGCGGTCTGGACATCACCCTGACCACCACTGCCAAGAACGATGATGAAGGTCGCGCCCTGTTGCGTGCTTTCAAATTCCCGTTCCGCAACTGATTGGAGTAGGACCATGGCCAAGATGAGCATGAAAAACCGCGAGCTGAAGCGTCAGCTCACGGTTGCCAAGTACGCCAAGAAGCGTGCAGCACTGAAAGCAATCATCGTTGATCTGAACGCAAGTCCAGAAGCGCGTTGGGAAGCTACAGTTGCTCTGCAGAAGCAGCCACGTGACGCAAGCGCTTCGCGCATGCGTAACCGCTGCCGCCTGACCGGTCGTCCACACGGCGTTTACCGCAAGTTCGGCCTCGGCCGTAACAAACTGCGTGAAGCGGCAATGCGTGGTGACGTACCAGGTCTGGTTAAAGCCAGCTGGTAAGTACTTTCAACGTCCAGGTGGTCGGAATCGCAAGATACTGACCGCCGGTGACCTTGAATCTGGATCAAGCCCCTTTTGGGGCTTGTTTCATTTCTGGAGTGTGTCTAAAATACGCGGCTCGCCTGAGCCCGTGTTTTTTGTGCTCGGAGATTCTCGGCGACATATGTAGCCGCAAGGCTAATTTTTTTGTATTAGGAGCGTCTAGCCCATGAGTATGCAGGACCCGTTAGCGGACATGCTAACTCGTATCCGTAATGCCCAGATGGCTGAAAAGTCCGTCGTAAGCATGCCATCTTCCAAGTTGAAGGTAGCTGTTGCCAAAGTCCTGAAAGACGAAGGCTACATTGCGGGTTATCAGATCAGCAGCGAAATCAAACCACTGCTGTCCATCGAGCTGAAGTACTTCGAAGGCCGTTCGGTCATCGAGGAAGTGAAGCGCGTTAGCCGTCCAGGCCTGCGTCAGTACAAGTCCGCTGAAGATCTGCCGAAAGTTCGTGGCGGTCTGGGCGTGTCTATCGTCTCCACCAACAAAGGTGTGATGACGGATCGTGCTGCGCGCGCTGCCGGTGTCGGCGGCGAAGTTCTTTGCACTGTGTTCTAAGGGGGGATAAGCATGTCTCGCGTCGCTAAGAACCCCGTTAAGCTGCCAGCCGGTGTCGAAGTCAAATTCGCAGGCCAACAGCTTTCGGTGAAGGGTGCCAAGGGTACTCTTGAACTGAACATCCATTCGTCCGTTGAGATCGTTGAAGAAGCTGGTGAGCTGCGTTTCGCTGCTCGCAATGGCGATCAACAAACTCGCGCAATGGCCGGTACCACGCGTGCGTTGGTAAACAACATGGTCCAAGGCGTAAGCCAAGGCTTCGAGCGCAAGCTCCAGCTGGTCGGTGTTGGTTACAAAGCGCAAGCAAAAGGCACGGTTTTGAACCTTGCCCTTGGCTTCTCGCACCCAGTGGATTACGAACTGCCAGCGGGCATCACTGCTGAGACTCCTAGCCAGACCGATATCCTGATCAAGGGCATCGACAAGCAGCTGGTAGGTCAAGTGGCCGCTGAGATCCGCGACTTCCGTCCACCAGAGCCGTACAAAGGCAAAGGTGTGCGCTACGCGGACGAAGTCGTCCGTCGTAAAGAAGCCAAGAAGAAGTAGGGCATAGCAAATGACCGACAAAAAAGTTACTCGACTGCGTCGCGCTCGCAAAGCACGCCTGAAAATGCACGAACTCGAAGTCGTGCGTCTCTGCGTGTTCCGCTCGTCGCAGCACATCTACGCCCAGGTCATCTCGGCCGACGGCAACAAAGTCCTGGCAAGCGCCTCGACTTTGGATAAAGAACTGCGTGATGGTGCCACTGGCAACATCGACGCGGCCACAAAGGTTGGCCAGCTGGTCGCTACGCGTGCTAAGGCCGCTGGCGTCTCGCAAGTGGCTTTCGACCGCTCTGGCTTCAAGTACCACGGTCGCGTGAAAGCGCTGGCTGATGCTGCTCGTGAAGCTGGGCTGGAGTTCTAAGTTATGTCAAATAACGACCAAAAGCGCGACGAAGGCTACATTGAGAAGCTGGTTCAAGTTAACCGCGTAGCCAAAACCGTTAAAGGCGGCCGTATCTTCACTTTCACCGCGTTGACCGTGGTGGGTGATGGTAAAGGGCGTGTTGGCTTCGGCCGTGGCAAGTCACGTGAAGTGCCTGCCGCGATCCAGAAGGCAATGGAAGCTGCTCGTCGCAACATGATCCAAGTTGATCTGAACGGCACCACTCTGCAGTACGCAATGAAGTCCGCTCACGGCGCTTCGAAGGTGTACATGCAGCCTGCTTCTGAAGGTACCGGTATCATCGCTGGCGGCGCTATGCGTGCTGTCCTCGAAGTTGCTGGCGTTCAGAACGTTCTGGCCAAGTGCTACGGCTCGACTAACCCGGTAAACGTGGTTCACGCCACTTTCAAGGGTCTGAAAGCTATGCAATCTCCTGAGTCCATCGCTGCCAAGCGTGGTCTGACTGTCAAGGAGATCTTCTGATCATGGCTACCGTTAAAGTAACGCTGATCAAAAGCATGACCGGCCGCATCCCTAACCACAAACTGTGTGTTAAAGGTTTGGGTCTGCGTCGCATCGGTCACACTGTAGAAGTCCAGGATACTCCCGAGAATCGCGGGATGATCAACAAGGCTTACTACATGCTGCGTGTAGAGGGTTAATCGATGAAACTCAATGATCTGAGTCCAGCGCCGGGTTCCCGTCGCGAAAAGCATCGTCCGGGCCGTGGTATCGGTAGCGGTTTGGGTAAGACTGGTGGCCGTGGCCACAAAGGTCAAACCTCCCGCTCCGGTGGCACCATCGCTCCAGGCTTTGAAGGCGGTCAACAGCCGCTGCATCGTCGCCTGCCTAAGTTCGGTTTCGTATCCCTGAAAGCCATGGACCGCGCAGAAGTGCGTCTGTCCGAGCTGGCTAAAGTGGAAGGCGACATCGTTACTGTGCAGACCCTGAAAGATGCCAACGTGATCAACGTCAACGTACAGCGTGTGAAAATCATGCTGTCCGGTGAAGTGACTCGCGCTGTCACTATCGGCAAGGGAATCGGCGCCACCAAAGGTGCGCGTTCGGCTATCGAAGCAGCTGGCGGCAAGTTCGAGGAATAAATGGCTAAGCAAGGTGCTCTCTCAGCGCTCGGCAAAGGCGGTATGTCTGAACTTTGGGCTCGTCTGCGTTTTCTGTTCCTGGCGATTATCGTCTACCGAATAGGCGCACACATCCCGGTTCCAGGTATCAACCCGGACCGACTCGCAGACCTGTTTCGACAGAATGAGGGGACCATTCTTAGCTTGTTCAACATGTTTTCCGGCGGTGCGCTGGAGCGGATGAGCATCTTTGCACTGGGGATCATGCCGTACATTTCGGCGTCGATCATCATGCAACTGATGACAGCCGTCAGCCCGCAGCTGGAGCAGTTGAAGAAGGAAGGTGAAGCTGGCCGTCGCAAGATTAGCCAGTACACCCGCTACGGCACTGTAGTCCTCGCCCTGGTTCAAGCTATCGGCATGTCCGTTGGCCTGGCAGGGCAGGGCGTTGCGTTCACTGGTGACTTTGGCTTCCATTTCGTCGCGGTATCCACGTTTGTGGCTGGTGCGATGTTCATGATGTGGCTGGGTGAGCAGATTACTGAGCGTGGTGTTGGTAACGGTATCTCGATGTTGATTTTCGCAGGTATCGTCGCCGGTCTTCCGAGAGCAATCGGGCAGTCTTTCGAGTCTGCGCGTCAGGGTGATATCAATATCTTCGCCCTGGTTGCTATCGGTTTGCTGGCAGTAGCGATTATCGGTTTTGTGGTGTTCATTGAGCGTGGCCAGCGTCGTATTGCTGTTCACTACGCCAAGCGTCAGCAGGGCCGTAAGGTTTTTGCTGCGCAGACCAGCCACTTGCCGCTGAAAGTGAATATGGCCGGTGTTATTCCGGCAATTTTCGCGAGCAGCATCTTGCTGTTTCCGGCTTCGTTGGGTACCTGGTTTGGTCAGTCTGAAAATATGGGCTGGCTGCAGGACCTCTCTCAGTCGATCGCTCCTGGTCAGCCGTTGAATATTCTGCTGTTTAGTGCAGGGATTATTTTCTTCTGCTTCTTCTATACGGCGTTGATGTTCAATCCGAAAGACGTAGCGGAAAACCTGAAGAAGTCCGGTGCCTTTATTCCGGGTATCCGTCCAGGTGAGCAGTCGGCACGCTACATTGATGGCGTTCTGACTCGTTTGACCCTGTTCGGTGCTCTATATATGACGGCCGTGTGTCTGTTGCCCCAGTTCCTGGTGGTTGCAGCAAACGTTCCGTTCTACCTTGGCGGGACCTCGTTGCTGATCGTGGTCGTGGTTGTGATGGACTTCATGTCCCAAGTACAATCGCACCTCGTTTCGCACCAGTACGAATCCCTGATGAAGAAAGCCAACCTGAAGGGCTACGGCAGCGGCATGTTGCGCTGAGTACCCCATAAGGTTCGAGGAGTTGGTGATGAAAGTTCGTGCATCGGTGAAAAAGCTGTGCCGTAACTGCAAGATTATTCGCCGCGAAGGTGTTGTTCGAGTAATTTGCAGCGCGGAACCGCGTCACAAACAGCGCCAAGGCTGAGTGTGATCCGCTTGAAGCCCGGCAGCTAGTGCGCTGCCGGGTTGATTATTTGTTATTACAGCGATATTATCTCGCGCCCTATTTCTTGGCTTCCGGGGCGTAGGTAGCTGTCAATTGGAGTCCCACTGAATGGCCCGTATTGCAGGCGTTAACATTCCAGATAACAAGCACACTGTTATCTCGCTGACCTACATCTATGGTGTTGGTCGCACTACTGCGCAGAAAATTTGCGCAGTTGCTGGGGTAAACCCAGCCGCTAAGATCAAGGATCTGAGCGACGAGCAGATTGAACAGCTGCGTGGCGAAGTGGCGAAGTTCACCACTGAAGGTGACCTGCGTCGCGAAATCAACATGAAAATCAAGCGTTTGATGGACCTCGGTTGCTATCGCGGTCTGCGTCATCGTCGTGGTCTTCCAGTACGCGGTCAGCGTACCAAGACTAACGCGCGTACCCGTAAAGGTCCGCGTAAGCCGATCCGCAAGTAATCGCCCCAGCGAATCGACAGGAAAATTATCATGGCAAAACCTGCTGCTCGTCCTCGTAAAAAAGTTAAAAAGACAGTGGTTGATGGCATCGCCCACATCCATGCATCTTTTAACAACACAATCGTGACCATCACCGACCGTCAAGGTAACGCGCTTTCTTGGGCTACCTCCGGTGGTTCGGGTTTCCGCGGTTCCCGCAAGTCCACCCCGTTTGCCGCTCAAGTAGCTGCTGAACGTGCTGGTCAAGCTGCGCTGGAATACGGCCTGAAAAACCTCGACGTTAACGTCAAAGGTCCAGGTCCAGGTCGTGAGTCTGCTGTCCGTGCTTTGAACGGCTGTGGCTATAAGATCGCCAGCATCACCGACGTGACGCCAATCCCGCACAACGGGTGCCGTCCGCCGAAGAAGCGCCGCGTGTAATCCAGGAGATTGTAAAGAATGGCTCGTTACATTGGTCCAAAATGCAAACTCGCTCGTCGCGAAGGCACCGATCTCTTCCTGAAGAGCGGCGTGCGCGCGATCGAATCGAAGTGCAACATTGAAGCAGCACCTGGTATCCACGGCCAACGCCGCGGTCGCCAGTCCGATTACGGCACCCAACTGCGTGAAAAGCAGAAGGTCCGTCGTATTTACGGCGTTCTCGAGCGTCAGTTCAGCGGCTACTACAAAGAAGCTGCTGGCAAGAAAGGTGCAACCGGTGAAAACCTGCTGCAACTGCTCGAATGCCGTCTGGACAACGTTGTATACCGTATGGGCTTTGGTTCGACTCGTGCCGAATCCCGTCAGCTGGTATCGCACAAGTCGATCAGCGTTAACGGTCAGACCGTAAACGTTCCGTCTTACCAGGTTCGTGCTGGTGACGTGGTCGCAGTTCGCGAGAAAGCTAAAAATCAACTTCGCATTGTCCAAGCTCTCGATCTGTGTGCCCAACGTGGCCGCGTAGAATGGGTAGAAGTAGACACTGAGAAGAAGTCGGGCGTTTTCAAGAACGTTCCTGCTCGCAGTGATCTGTCCGCCGACATCAACGAAAGCCTGATTGTCGAGCTCTACTCCAAGTAAGGGCTAGAAAATAGGTGCATCCATGCAGATTTCGGTAAATGAGTTCCTGACACCCCGCCACATTGATGTGCAGGTTGTCAGTCCAACCCGCGCCAAAATTACTCTCGAGCCTCTCGAGCGTGGTTTTGGCCACACCCTGGGCAACGCGCTGCGCCGCATCCTGTTGTCCTCAATGCCCGGCTGTGCAGTAGTCGAGGCCGAGATTGACGGTGTGCTCCACGAGTACAGCGCCATCGAAGGTGTACAGGAAGACGTAATTGAAATCCTGTTGAACCTTAAAGGTCTGGCTATCAAGCTGCACGGCCGTGACGAAGTTACGCTGACCTTGTCGAAGAAGGGTTCGGGGGTGGTTACCGCTGCCGATATTCAGCTGGATCATGATGTCGAGATCGTTAACCCCGATCACGTAATCGCTAACCTGGCGTCTAACGGCGCCCTGAACATGAAGCTCACTGTAGCTCGTGGTCGTGGTTATGAACCGGCCGACTCGCGTCAGAGCGATGAAGACGAAAGCCGCAGCATTGGTCGCTTGCAGCTTGACTCTTCGTTCAGCCCGGTTCGCCGTATCGCATACGTGGTGGAAAACGCCCGTGTCGAGCAGCGTACTAACCTGGACAAGCTGGTTATTGATCTGGAAACCAACGGTACCCTGGATCCTGAAGAGGCTATCCGCCGCGCTGCAACCATTCTGCAACAGCAGTTGGCTGCGTTCGTCGACCTCAAAGGTGACAGCGAACCAGTGGTAATCGAGCAGGAAGACGAGATCGATCCGATCCTGCTTCGCCCGGTTGACGATCTGGAACTGACTGTACGTTCGGCTAACTGCCTTAAGGCGGAAAACATTTACTACATCGGCGACCTGATTCAGCGTACCGAAGTAGAACTGTTGAAGACTCCGAACCTGGGCAAGAAATCCTTGACTGAAATCAAGGACGTTCTGGCCTCCCGCGGTCTGTCCCTCGGCATGCGCCTCGACAACTGGCCGCCTGCAAGTCTTAAGAAGGACGACAAGGCGACTGCCTGATCGTCGTAATCACCGAACGTGAGTTTGGTAAGGAATGAACCATGCGTCATCGTAAAAGTGGTCGTCACCTGAGCCGTACCAGCTCGCACCGCAAGGCCATGTTCCAAAACATGGCGGTGTCGCTGTTCGAGCACGAGCTGATCAAAACTACACTGCCGAAAGCTAAAGAACTGCGTCGCGTTGCTGAGCCGCTGATCACTTTGGCCAAGACAGACAGCCTGGCTAACCGCCGTCTGGCTTTCGACCGTACTCGTTCGAAAGCTATCGTTGGTAAGCTCTTCAACGACCTGGGCAAGCGTTACGCTACCCGTGAGGGTGGCTACCTGCGCATCCTCAAGTGCGGTTTCCGCGCTGGCGACAACGCGCCTATGGCGTACGTCGAGTTGGTTGATCGTGCTACTGCCGGCGAAGCTGTAAGCGCCGAGTAAGACGACAAGCTGCAACAAAAAACCGGGCCTCGCGCCCGGTTTTTTGTGCGCGTAACAAAAGCGCAACTTATACAAGCTTCCATAGACAGTGCGCTGCACTATAGCGAGCGGAGTCTTGTTAGTTATTTTCTATCGACGCATACGATTTAATGAATTTGTAGGCGTAGTGTTGATGATCAATACTCCCTCCAAGCCGCTTAGCCGGCAGTTCAAAGTCCGACCTGAGGAAGATTGCGCATGAGCCAGAATAAAGTCCTTACCACCGCCAGCGGGGCTCCTGTTGCGGATAACCAGAACTCCCGTTCCGCAGGCCCTCGTGGCCCGTTGTTGCTCGACGATTTCCATCTGATCGAGAAGCTCGCTCACTTCAACCGTGAAAACATTCCTGAGCGGCGCGTGCATGCCAAAGGATCGGGTGCCTACGGTACGTTCACCGTTACCCAAGACATCACCCAGTACACCAGTGCCAAGCTGTTCGAATCTGTTGGCAAGCAAACGCCTACATTCCTGCGATTCTCCACTGTGGGTGGTGAGCGCGGGTCTGCTGACACTGAGCGTGATCCACGTGGTTTTGCCCTGAAGTTCTATACCGAAGAGGGCAACTGGGACATCGTGGGCAACAACACCCCTGTGTTCTTCATCCGGGATCCGCTGAAATTCCCGGACTTTATCCACACCCAGAAACGCCTGCCGCAGAGCAACCTGAAAAGCGCGCAGATGATGTGGGACTTCTGGTCGCACTCTCCAGAGGCGCTGCATCAGGTCACCATTCTGTTTTCGGACCGTGGCATTCCAGACGGCTATCGCCACATGCACGGCTTCGGCAGTCACACGTACAGTCTGATCAACGCCAAGGGCGAACGCCACTGGGTGAAGTGGCACTACAAGACCAAGCAAGGCATTAAGAACCTGGCCCCGGCCGAGGCTGCACGCCTGGCGGGTACCGACCCTGACTATGCCCAGCGTGATCTGTTTGGTGCTATCGAGCGCGGTGATTTTCCGAAATGGCGCGTCTGCATCCAGATCATGACTGAGGCTCAAGCAAACGCTCATTATGAGAACCCGTTTGACGTGACCAAGACCTGGTCGCAAAAAGAGTTCCCGCTGATCGAAGTGGGCGAGCTTGAGCTCAACCGTAATCCGCAGAACTACTTCGCTGAAGTGGAGCAGGCTGCATTTGGTCCGAGCAACATGGTTCCAGGCGTTGGCCTGTCACCCGATCGTATGTTGCAAGGTCGAGTGTTTGCCTACGCAGATGCCCACCGCTACCGTGTCGGCACTAACCACCAGCAACTGCCCGTAAACGCGCCGCGCAACCCGGTTAACAGTTACCAGCGTGACGGTTCTATGGCCTTCGGCAGTAATGGCGGTGCGGCTCCCAACTACGAGCCAAACAGCTATGCCGATGCGCCCAAGCAAGCCCCGCAGTACGCAGAGCCGGCACTGGCCCTGAGCGGCGCTGCTGATCGTTACGATCACCGCGAAGATACGGACTACTACAGCCATGCGGGCGCGCTGTTCCGCTTGATGAATGATGAGCAGAAAGCCCTGCTGACCAATAACATTGCCGGTGCGATGGCTGGCGTTTCCAGCGATGTGGTCCAGCGTCAATTGCAGCACTTCTACAAGGCCGACCCGGCTTATGGAGAAGCAATCGCAAAAGCACTGGGTGTATCGCTTAACTGACTCTAAACGATAAGCAGAACCGCCCTCATTTGGGCGGTTTTTGCGTTATTTCAGCTACTTTTCTACGGAAATCTTCACTTTTCTGCCGTTGATCCCGTGACCTTCAAGTCATCATGGTTCAAACTACAGTCTTTCAAGCAGGGAGATGTAGGGCGATGCAAGGTCACCCCGACGTAATCGATTACCTCAACACGTTGCTGACGGGCGAACTGGCAGCTCGTGACCAATATTTCATCCATTCGCGCATGTACGAAGACTGGGGCTTTACCGAGCTCTACGAGCGTATCAACCATGAGATGGAAGAAGAGGCACAGCACGCCGACGCACTGATGCGCCGTATCCTGATGCTCGAAGGCACGCCGCGTATGCGTCCTGATGATCTCGATGTGGGGACCACGGTACCGGACATGCTCGCTGCCGACCTTCGCCTCGAGTACAAAGTTCGTGCTGCGCTCTGCAAGGGCATCGAACTTTGCGAGCTGCACAACGACTACGTCACCCGGGAAATTCTGCGCGTGCAGTTGGCCGACACCGAAGAAGATCACACCTATTGGTTGGAAAAACAGTTGGGCCTGATCAAGTTGATTGGCCTGGAGAATTACCTGCAATCGCAGTTCTGATTCCCAGCTGTAAAAAAGCCCCCGTCACCGCAAAGTGACAGGGGCTTTTTATTGGGCTAGAAAAAGTCAGGCCCGGTCGCGCGCCAGCAACGGTTTCAAGTAGTAACCGGTGTGCGACTGTGGCATTTCGCAAACTTGCTCCGGCGTACCCACTGCGATGATCTGGCCACCCTTGGAACCACCTTCCGGCCCAAGGTCCACCAGCCAGTCAGCGGTCTTGATCACATCAAGGTTGTGCTCGATTACCACCACGGTATTGCCGTGGTCTCGCAGGCGGTGCAGCACGTCCAGCAATTGCTGGATATCCGCGAAGTGCAGACCGGTGGTCGGTTCATCGAGGATGTACAAGGTTTTGCCGGTATCGCGCTTGGACAGCTCGCGAGACAGCTTGACCCGTTGTGCCTCGCCACCTGACAGCGTAGTCGCCGATTGCCCCAGCTTGATGTACGACAAGCCCACATCCATCAGCGTTTGCAGCTTGCGCGCCAACGCCGGCACCGCGTCGAAGAACTCGCGAGCTTCCTCGATGGTCATCTCCAGGGTTTCATGGATGCTCTTGCCCTTGTACTTGATCTCAAGGGTTTCGCGGTTGTAGCGCTTGCTTTTGCACACGTCGCACGGCACGTAGATGTCCGGCAGAAAATGCATCTCCACCTTGATCAAGCCATCGCCCTGGCAGGCCTCACAGCGCCCGCCCTTGACGTTGAACGAGAACCGCCCAGGTCCATAGCCGCGCGAGCGGGACTCGGGTACACCCGCGAACAGCTCGCGGATCGGCGTAAACAGCCCAGTGTAGGTGGCCGGGTTGGAGCGTGGGGTACGCCCAATCGGGCTTTGGTCGATATCGACCACCTTGTCCAGGTGCTCCAGGCCCTTGATGCTGTCGTGCGCCGCCGCTTCCAGGGTGGTCGCGCCGTTCAGCGCGGTGGCACTGAGTGGGAACAGCGTGTTGTTGATCAGCGTCGACTTGCCCGAACCGGAAACACCGGTCACACAGGTCAGCAGGCCCAGCGGAATCTCCAGGTCGACATTGCGCAGGTTGTTGCCGCGCGCGCCCTTGAGATGCAGTGCCATCTTTTTGTTACGCGGCGTACGCTTGGCGGGCACTTCGATCTTCACCCGGCCAGACAGGTACTTGCCGGTCAACGAATCAGGATGCGCCATCACTTCGGCAGGCGTGCCCTCGGCAACGATATGTCCGCCATGCACACCTGCACCCGGGCCGATATCGACCACGTAGTCCGCCAGGCGGATGGCATCTTCATCGTGCTCGACCACAATCACGGTATTGCCGATGTCCCGCAGGTGTTTCAACGTGCCGAGCAGGCGATCGTTATCCCGTTGGTGCAAGCCAATCGACGGTTCGTCGAGGATATACAGCACGCCAACAAGGCCCGCACCGATCTGGCTGGCCAGCCGGATCCGCTGTGCTTCACCGCCCGACAAGGTATCGGCGCTGCGGTCCAGTGACAGATAGTCCAGGCCAACGTTGACCAGGAACTGCAGGCGCTCGCGAATTTCCTTGAGGATCTTGTCGGCAATTTCCCCACGACGCCCGGTGAGCTTGAGGACACCAAAATATTCACACGCATCGCCGATTGGCAGGTTAGTCACTGCCGGCAACGTTTTTTCGCCCACCCACACATGCCGCGCTTCACGGCGCAGGCGTGTGCCACGGCAATCCGGGCAAGGCTGTGTGCTGAGGAATTTTGCCAGTTCTTCACGCACACTTGCCGATTCGGTCTCGCGGTAGCGACGTTCCAGGTTCGGCACGATGCCTTCGAACGGGTGGGAGCGCTTGACGATGTCGCCACGGTCGTTCAGGTACTTGAAGTCGACATTCTGCGAGCCGCTGCCATGCAGAATGACCTTCTGCTGGTCTGCCGGCAGCTGGTTGAACGGCACTTCCAGGCTGAACTTGTAGTGCGAGGCCAATGACCCGAGCATCTGGAAATAGTAGACGTTACGCCGGTCCCAGCCGCGTATCGCCCCCTCGGCCAGGGTCAGGTCGCCATTGACCAGGCGCTTGATATCGAAGAACTGCTTCACGCCCAGGCCATCGCACGTCGGGCAGGCGCCGGCTGGGTTGTTGAAGGAAAACAGCTTGGGCTCCAGTTCGCTGATGGCGTGCCCACAGATTGGGCAGGCGAAGCGCGCGGAGAAGATGATCTCTTCGCCCGGCTCGTCATCCATCGGCGCCACCAGGGCAATGCCGTCGGCCAGCTTCAGCGCGGTCTCGAACGATTCCGCCAAACGCTGCTGCAGGTCGGCGCGTACCTTGAAGCGGTCGACCACCACATCAATGGAATGCTTTTTCTGCTTGTCGAGTTTGGGCGCTTCATCCAGCTCATAGAGCTTGCCGTTGATGCGCGCACGTACAAAACCCTGGGCGCGCAGCTCTTCGAAGACCGAAAGGTGCTCGCCCTTGCGCTCGCGGATGACGGGCGCCAGCAGCATCAGCTTGGCGCCTTCCGGCTGGGCCAGTACCAGGTCGACCATCTGGCTGACGGTCTGGGCTTCCAGGGGAATATCGTGGTCCGGGCAGCGCGGAATACCCACGCGCGCATACAGCAGGCGCAGGTAGTCGTAGATTTCGGTAATGGTGCCCACGGTGGAACGCGGGTTGTGGGAGGTCGACTTCTGCTCGATGGAAATGGCCGGCGACAAGCCTTCGATGGTGTCGACGTCGGGCTTTTCCATCATCGACAGGAATTGCCGGGCATAGGCCGACAGGGATTCCACATAGCGACGCTGACCTTCGGCATACAGCGTGTCGAACGCCAGGGACGACTTGCCGGAGCCGGACAAGCCGGTGATGACGATCAGTTTGTCCCGGGGCAGGGTCAGGTCGATGTTCTTCAGGTTGTGGGTTCTAGCCCCACGAATCAGGATCTTGTCCAAGATGGCCTCGCACGGCGGGCGTAAATAATGCCGGAGTATACGGCTAAAGACTGGATGAATATACACTGTCAAAAGGCCGCTTGCAGCCTTAGATGAAAGCTGCGCGGCAAAGCGCCGCATATACCCTCTCAATCGATGGGACTGGTAGAATCGCCGCCGGTTCACACGAGGTTTTTCCATGCACGATCCCCACAGCGAACGCATGAGTAGCGGCGAGACCCGAGCGGCAAGCGGTCTGGCCCTGGTGTTCGCCTTCCGTATGCTGGGCATGTTTATGGTGTTGCCGGTGCTGGCGACCTATGGAATGGATCTCGCAGGCGCTACCCCCGCGTTGATCGGCCTGGCGATTGGCGCCTATGGCCTGACCCAGGCGATTTTTCAGATCCCGTTCGGGATTATTTCCGACCGCATTGGCCGTCGCCCGGTGATTTATCTTGGCTTGATCGTGTTCGCCCTTGGCAGTGTGCTTGCGGCCCAGTCCGATTCAATCTGGGGCGTGATTGCCGGACGCATCCTGCAAGGCGCCGGGGCGATTTCCGCCGCGGTCATGGCCTTACTGTCGGACCTGACCCGAGAACAGCACCGCACCAAGGCCATGGCCATGATCGGCATGACCATCGGTCTGTCGTTCGCCGTGGCCATGGTGGTCGGCCCGTTGCTGACGAGCGCTTTTGGTCTGCACGGGTTGTTTCTGGCCACTGGCGGCCTGGCCCTGGTCGGGATTGTGATCGTAGCCTTTATGGTGCCGCGCTCTACCGGCACGCTGCAGCACCGAGAATCGGGCGTCGCGCGTCAGGCGCTGCTGCCGACGCTCAAGCACCCGGACCTGCTGCGCCTGGATTTAGGTATCTTCGTATTACACGCAATGCTGATGTGCAGCTTCGTCGCCTTGCCCCTGGCCCTGGTGGAAAAAGCCGGCCTGCCCAAGGAGCAGCATTGGTGGGTCTACCTCACCGCGCTGCTGATTTCGTTCTTCGCCATGATCCCGTTCATCATCTATGGCGAGAAGAAACGCAAAATGAAACGAGTTTTACTCGGCGCCGTCGCGACATTGATGCTCACTGAACTATTCTTCTGGCAGTTCGGCGATAGCCTGCGGGCACTGGTCATCGGTACGGTGGTGTTTTTCACCGCGTTCAACCTGCTGGAAGCTTCGCTGCCGTCGCTGATCAGTAAAGTTTCACCGGCTGGCGGCAAGGGCACGGCGATGGGGGTGTACTCCACCAGCCAGTTCCTTGGCTCGGCGTTGGGCGGCATCATGGGTGGCTGGATGTTCCAGCATGGCGGTTTGTCGGTTGTCTTCCTCGGATGCGCCGGGCTGGCTGCACTTTGGCTGGTCTTTGCTGTTACCATGCGCGAACCTCCCTACGTCACAAGTCTGCGTTTGCCGCTATCGCCCGAGGCGATCCGCGAGGCTGGTCTGGTAGAGCGCCTGAAGGCCGTCGTAGGGGTAACGGATGCAGTCGTGGTCGCTGAAGAGGCGGCCATTTACATCAAATTGGACACCGAATTATTGGATCGCGCGACGCTCGAGCAACTGGTCAACCCAGTGCCGACAGCGCGCCCAGCCTAGGAGAACGTTATGGCCCGTGGGGTTAACAAAGTCATATTGGTCGGTACTTGCGGCCAGGATCCCGAAGTTCGCTACTTGCCTAACGGTAATGCCGTGACCAACCTGAGTCTGGCGACCAGCGAACAGTGGACCGACAAGCAGACCGGCCAGAAGGTCGAGAAAACCGAATGGCACCGCGTGTCGATGTTCGGCAAGGTCGCTGAGATTGCCGGCGAATATCTGCGCAAAGGTTCGCAGGTCTACATCGAAGGCAAACTGCAAACCCGCGAGTGGGAAAAAGACGGCATCAAGCGTTACACCACCGAAATCGTGGTCGACATGCAAGGCACCATGCAATTGCTGGGCGGCCGTCCACAGGGCGACCAACAGGGCCAGGGCGGCATGTCCAACTCGGCACCGCGTCCACAGCAGTCGCGTCCACAGCCAACCCAGCAGCCACAGCGTGAGTCGCGTCCAGCGCCACAACAGGCTGCGCCGCAACCGGCTCAGGATTTCGACAGCTTTGATGACGATATTCCGTTCTGATACTCAGCTTTTCAGAACGTAATCCAAAAAAAGCGAAG
>NZ_JPRX01000001.1:3985385-4036866 GCF_000737955.1 Pseudomonas sp. BRG-100
TTTGGCTTCGCTTTTTTTTATGAGCGCAGATCTTGGTGGTGCAAAAAATACAGCGCCGGAACTCAGCTCGTCTGCTGCAGCAACGGATACAGCGATATCACCAGCAACGCCGCCATGCCGAAGTTGAACACGCGTAACCAGCGCGGGTTGCGCAGCACGTTGCGCAACACACTGCCGAATCCTGCCCAAACCCCCACGCTCGGCGCATTGATCAGGGCGAACACCGTAGCGATGATCACCACGTTCATGGTGTAGCCCTGCAACGGTGTGTAGGTGCTGATTGCACCGATTGCCATCACCCACGCCTTGGGATTGACCCATTGAAACGCCGCCGCGCCCCAGAACCCCAGAGGCTTGCCTTTACCTTCAGTGTCTTCGGATGCCGGGCCCGAACGGGCGATGTTCCACGCCAGGTACAGCAAGTAAGCCGCGCCCGCGTAGCGCAGGATGGTGTAGAGCACCGGATAGGCGGTAAACGCCGCGCCCAGCCCAAGCCCCACCGCCAATACCAGCACCAGGAATCCGGAGCTGATGCCCAGGATATGCGGGATGGTGCGCTGGAAGCCGAAATTAACCCCTGAGGCCAGCAGCATGGCGTTATTGGGGCCCGGGGTGACGGACGTGACAAACGCAAATAAAGCAAACGCCAGCATCAAATCAAACGACAAGGACATGGTTTTTTCCTGGAACGGGCCTTAGCACGTCACCTGCCACTCGGGTTTCGCGGTTACAGGTGTACGGAGGCCACTTAAAGTTGGAGTCAGAGCAACGAACTGAGAAAGCCGATGGCAACCATCGAGTAGAACGCTGCGCAAATCAGCCCGAAGGACTTGCGGGTCCGGGCAAAAAAAGGTTCTGCCGAATGGGCGGAAAACGCCAGGGCGTAGGTGCAGAAAATCAGGAAACCCAACAACGCACAGGCCGCCACCAGCACAAAACTCGCCCATGCCGGTGCGTTGACGCTCAGCCCCACGGTGGTCACGGTGAACCAGGTCAAGGCCGCCTTGGGGTTGGTCAGGTGAATGCCCAACCCTTGTAGATAGAAGCCCAGGTTGCGCGTCTGTTTTGCTCGCGCTTTGGCCACCGTCGTGGCGTTATGCGCCAGCGCACTGCGCACCGACTTCCAGGCCAGGAAGAACAGGTAGCAGGCGCCGAACACCTTCAGCCACAGGATGATCTGGGTGTTGGACATTAACAGCGCCGACACGCCGGCAGCGGTCATCGCGCCCCAGCACAACGACCCGGAAATAACCCCCGCCGCCAGCGCCAGGCCCGGTGTGCGCCCGTAGTTCAAGGAGGTGTTGGCGATGGCCAGGTTGCCTGGGCCCGGGCTGGCGGTGCCGATCACGTAGACCCCCAGTGCCGCTGCAAAACTTGAAAACTCAAACATAGGTGCACTCATACCCGTGGCGCCAGCGCGCAGTGAGCACCCCAAGCCACCGCGGCTTGAAGTGATGGTCAAAAAAGCTACTTGAAGCAACGATGATCCGGCTCTTGGGCGCGAATCTTCTCCATCCAGGGCTTGAGTTCCGATTGCTTGTACAGGCGCTCGCCCCAATTTTCCGGCGAGACCGGCAATGGCCGCCCCTGCAGGATGTAGTCGGTGAGCAGGTGAATGAACTGCTGCAGACAATAGGCGCCCACGTGCAGGCGCAGCGAGGAAGCCGTCTCGGCGGGCGCGACGTTGAAGCGCGCCACATCGATGATCTGCCCGCTGTCCACCGAAGGGGCCAGGTGATGGCAGGTCGAACCGTAGGTTTCATCGTTGTAGTAGATCGCGTAATGCTGGCTGCCCAGGCCCCTATATTTGGGGGGCGCCGGGTGCAGGTTGATCGCGCCTTTGCGGGCATTCTTGTAGATGCTCTGCGGGAAGATGAAGTCGCCACGGTAGGAGATGATCCAGTCGCCTTCCCAATCATCCAGGTGATAAGGGTAGGGATCGCCCGGGTCCCAGCAAAATACCTCGAGGTTGGAGAACACGGTCTTGGCGAATTCCACGCCGTGATCACACCAGTCCATAGTGCACACCGACAGCAGGACTTTGTCCTTGCATGGTTCGATCGTCTGCATCTTCATTTCTCCCTTTCCAGCTAATGTGGGTGACAACGACCGTCCCCCGGTAAGCCCGCTCGATCGCTAGTAGGCGACAGCCCTGACCACTGCATTGAAGCGCTCGACCATTTGCCCCAGTTCCCCTTCGCTGGTGATAAACGGCGGTGCGAACAGCACATGATTGCCTTGTGTGCCTTGCACTGTGCCGCTGCCGGGATAAATCAGCAGGCCGCGTTGCAGCGCCTCTTGCTTGAGGGCCGCGGCATAGGCGCCGCCGCCTCTGAATGGCGCCTTGGTGGAACGGCTCTCGACAAACTCGACGCCCACGAACAATCCGCGCCCGCGCACATCGCCAACGATATCCAGGTCAGCCAGGCTTTCCCTGAGCCAGACGCGCAGTTGCTCACCCCGTTGGCGCACTTGCGTCAGCAGGTCTTCTTCGACGATGACTTGCTGTACCTCCAGGGCAATGGCGCAGGCCAGCGGGTGGTTGACATGGGTTTGGCCGTTGCCCAGTACACCCGAGCCACGGGCCATCACCGAATGCACCCGGTCACTGATCAACAGCGCCGAGATCGGCATGTAACCCGCCGCCAGGCCTTTGCCGACCGCGACCATGTCCGGCACGATGCCGTCGTCGGTATAGGCGAACAGCTGCCCGGTACGCCCCATGCCGGCCATCACCTCATCAAGGATCAGCAGCACATCGTGGCGCTCGCACACCGCCTTGATCTTGCGAAAATAACCGGGCACCGCAGGCACCGCGCCGTTGGTGGAGCCCACTACGGTCTCGGCAAAGAACGCCGCGACGTTTTCACTGCCCAGGCTACGAATCTTGGCGTCCAGTTCATCGGCCAGGCGTGTGGCGTACTGCTCCTGGCTTTCGTCGGGCCGTTGATCACGGTAGGCGTAGCAGGGGGAGACGAACTCGGCGGGTGCAAATAGTCGACCGAATACCGACTGGCGCTGCGGGTTGCCGGAGATGCTCAAGGTGCCCAGTGTGCTGCCGTGATAGCTCTGCTGGCGGGAAATGAACACTGATTTGTCGGGCAAGCCGCGCTCGCACTGGTACTGGTAAGCGATTTTCATCGCCAGCTCCATCACCTCCGAGCCGCCGGACAAGAACTGCGCACGCGCCAGGCCGCCACTGGCTGCCACCAGGCGCTCAGCGAGCTCCTCGGCGGCAGCGGTGGTGAAGCTGCCCGCATGGGCCCAGGCCAGTTTCTTCGCTTCGCGCTCGAATGCCGCGGCGATCCGCGGGTGCCCATGGCCCAGGCTCGACACTGCGACACCGCCGCAGGTGTCGAGGTAGCGTTTGCCCGTTGCATCCTCAAGCCAAACCCCACTCCCGCCGACCGCCAGGATCGGTGAGCTGTTGAGGTTCTTGTAGATCACTTTTGACATGGGCGCAGTTCCTCAGGCAATGGGCGTTACCGTTTACTCACAGCGTGATCCCAGGCTGTCGGCGCCTGGTGAAAGCGCCGGCCGAAACGGGAAGAGTGAAACACCGAACGCGTCAGCCCGATGGGCAGCAACACGACGATAAACATCAGAAACGCAAGAAATCTCAGCACGGTAAAAGCTCCATTGAGTTAAAGGTAAGGATCAATCCAGCGGGATCTCGCTGCGCCAGTCCACAGCCTCGACGAAGGCCGGTTGGCCGGGGCGTTCCAGCACGTAACGGCCCAAAACCAGTACGTCCATTTCGGTGCGCATGAAGCAGGCGTACGCTTCCTCGGGTTTGCACACGATGGGCTCACCGCGCACGTTGAACGAGGTATTGACCAGCACCGAGCACCCCGTGCGTTCCTTGAAACTGCGCAGCAGGTAGGTGAACGGTGCGTTGTTTTCCTCGGTCACCGTTTGCACCCGTGCCGACAGGTCGACGTGGGTCACCGCCGGCAATTGCGAGCGAATATTGTTGATACTGCCCAGCCCGCGCTCCGGGCCGCCTTCTTGCCGCGACTGCTGGGATTTGATCGAGTCGGTGACCGGCGCGACCATCAGCATGTAAGGGCTTTTTTCGCAGATATCGAAATAGTTGCCGGCGTCCTCGGCCAGCACGGCCGGGGCAAACGGGCGGAACGACTCGCGGTATTTGATCTTCAGGTTCATGGTGCGCTGCATCTCGGGGTTGCGTGCATCGCCGAGAATCGAACGCGCGCCCAAGGCTCGTGGGCCAAACTCCATGCGCCCCTGGAACCAGCCCACCACCGCGCCCTCGGCCAGGCGACTGGCAACCTGGTCATACAGCCCGGCGTCGTCATAGCGGGTGAAGGGGTAGTGGTTTTCCAGCAGGAAGCGGGCGATTTCTTCGTCGCCAAAGCCCGGCCCCAGCAGGCTGCCGCTCATGGCATCAGACTTGCCACCTTCCAGGTGCGGACGACCGCTGTGCTTGACGGCAAAGTCCAACGCCGCCCCCAGGGCGCAACCGGCATCACCGGCCGCCGGCTGGATCCAGATAGAATCAAAGCGCCCCGAGCGGCTGAGCACGCCGTTGGCCACGCAGTTCAAGGCTACGCCACCGGCCAGGCACAGATTGCGCTCGCCGGTCTGCTTGACCGCGGCAGTGGCCAGGCCAAGCACCACTTCCTCGGTGACTTTTTGAATCGACGCGGCCAGGTCGCACTCGCGCTGTGAGATCGGGCTTTCGGGTTGACGGATCGGCCCACCGAACAACTCTTCAAACGCTTCGCCGACCATGCGCTCACCGCGCAGGTACTCGAAGTACTTCATGTTCAGGGTGAACGAGCCGTCCTCGCGGATATTGATCAGCTCGTCGCGAATCTTGTCGGCGTAGATCGGCTGGCCATAGGGCGCTAGGCCCATCAGCTTGTATTCCCCTGAATCGACCTTGAACCCGCAATAGTAGGTCATGGCCGAATACAGCAAACCCACCGAATGGGGGTAGGAAATCGAGTTTTTCAGTTCAAGATTGGTGCCCTGGCCGTGCCAGATCGTGGTCGAATGCCATTCGCCGATGCCGTCGATGCACAACACCGCCGCGTTCTTGAACGGCGACGGGTAAAACGCCGCCGCCGCGTGGGAGCGGTGATGCTGGGAAGCCTGGGTGCGCGGCGCCTTGCCCCGGCCCAGGATTTCGAGTTGCTCGTCGACGAACTTGAGCACGTTCCACTTCCAGCGAATCCATTCCGGCATCGCATTGATGAACGTACGTGCGCCGCCGATGCCGCCGCTGGCAAACGACGAAATCACCCGGGAGAATTTTTCCTGGGGGTCTTCGTAATAAACCACCGCCTCCAGGTCATCCAGGCTGATGCCCTCGGCGTCCAGGCAATAGGCAATCGCCTGGGCCGGGAACGCCGGGTCATGGCGCACGCGAGTGAAGCGCTCTTCCTGGGCGGCAGCGACGGGCACGCCGTCCTTGACCAGGGCGGCAGCACTGTCGTGGTAGAAGGCAGAAATCCCTAAAACATAATTAGCCATTTAACTGTGCATCCTCATCACATTCCGCCAATCCATGGAGTCGCCTGCGCCAATCGAACTGCTGGCGTGTAGGCAACCTTCTCTGCGTATCAAGACCACCATTGCGCGAATGGCAGGCTTCGTAGAACCGGGATCAAGGACACCACGAGCACCAGGCTCATGGTGATATTGAACGCCTTCAAACGTTGTGGCTGGGTCAGGAAGCGCCGCAGGTACTGCCCGAAAAACACCCAGACCATCGAACACGGTGAACCGAATACAAAAAACAACAGCGCAATCAGAAACACCTGCACCGTGTACGAGCCCAAGGGCGAGGTGTAGGCCAGCACTGCGCCCACCGCCATCACCCAGGCTTTCGGGTTGACCCACTGGAACAGCGCCGCAGCGGTGAACCCCAAAGGCTTGCCTGATTGGTCACCCAGATCGGTGGTGGGGGCACTGGCAATCTGATACGCCAGGAACAACAGGTACAACGCGCCGACCACCTGCAAGCCGTCATGCAACCACGGGTACTGGCGGAACACCGCCCCGGCCCCCAACCCGACCGCCACCAGCATCAGCGGAAAGCCGATGTTGATACCGGCCACATGGCGCAAGGTACGGCCGATGCCGAAATTGGCCCCGGACGACATCAACATCACGTTGTTCGGGCCTGGCGTGACACAGGTGGCAATCACGAACAGCACGATCGAGTAGTAATCCAGTGCCTGCATGGTCATGCCCTGCTCAACGGTAATCTTCCAGCGTGCCCTGTCGACGAATGTCCACGGACACACAATGGAAACCGCCGCTCAGACTGCGCGCGTGGCGCATCTTCAGCGGTGCCACATCGATGCCGTGTTTTTCCAGTGCGCGAATCAGCGGCACTTGCTGGTCATTGATCACCGCCAGCGACGGGTTGACCATGATGAAGTTCATGCCCTGCCAGATAGAGGCACGCGGGTACGACCAGCAGTAACCGGTGTCCACCATGTCGGGGGCCCAGATGATGTCCCAGTGCTTGAACACTTCGGGCACCTGATCCTTGCCGATGCGTTCGGGGTTCAACACCACCAGCCCTGGACGCACCAGGGTGATGGTGGTGTCCAGGTGCGTACCGTCGTAGAACCCGCTGAGGGCGTGCACGCGGTATTGGTCGCCGAGCACGCGCTTGAGCCACTCGTAGCCCATGCGGTTACCGCTGCGCGACACCAGGTAAAGAATGTCGCGGCCCATGCGCAGCACGTTGGCGGCATCGAAAATCGGCTCATCGTTGGCGATGATCGAGCCCTCGCGCGGGTTGACCCGGTAGGTACTGTCGGGCAGTTCCGGCTTGGGCGCGGAAATCCAGTTGGCGCCGCTGGCGAAGTACGCCTGCAGGTGTTCGCGGTAGGCAAAAGGTTCGAAGTAACGGCTGCGCAAGGCCATCGGCGCTTCAATGATGGTTTTGCCGATCGGCAGCAGAACGTCCCTTGGGCAGTAGTTGTATTCGCCGTCGGTCTTCCAGTCGCCGGTGCCGAACAGTGCCGCGTGATAAGTCTCTTTGGGCCGGCGCACGGTCACCCCATGGCCGACCAGGAAGGCGGCAAAGGCGTCCAGGTCTTCCTGTGCTTCTTCAACCAGTTGTTCGGGGTAAGGCCCTGACGGAATCTCATTGGGCGAGTCGTGGTGCTCGCTGTAGTCGAGGGCGAACAGGCCCTTGTCCGGCCGCGGCACGCGTGCGCCATGGGCAATACCCACGATCATTTCCTCGAGGGGGTCCCATTCGTTATGCACTTCTACCAAAGACATAATTGCTCCTCGTGGCGTTATTGTTCGTGGGTTTGCAGCAATACCTGCCGCGTGATCGGCAAGTGATGCAGATAGCCTTTTGAAGCCGCTGTGCGGGTTGGGCGCGGGAGTACATGGTCGGCCGATGAGAGGCGCAAGCGACGCAACATCGAGGCCCATTTGCCTGGCATCGGCGCCAGGGACTCATAGCCCACGCGCACGCGCTGCCATTGCGCGGCGACCTGTTCGGCACTGGTCAACGCACGCATGTACGCATCGATCGCATCGGCAGCCCAGGCCGAATGTCCGGTGGACACGTTATCAATGGTGTTGTGCAGGTCGACGAACGCCGTGCTGAACCCGTAGTGCCGTAAAAAGCGCCGCGCCGAACGATAGCTGCCGCCCACGCCGGACAGCTCCATCGCCAGGTTCATGCCGAGCACTTCGGGCATGAACGTCATCGGCAGTTTGCCCAGGCACAGCCAATACACGGGCAGGCGGAAGGAGTCTTCCTCCAGGCGCGGGTCTTCGGCGAATTCACGGCTACCGGTGGGGGCCAGTTCGAAATCCATGTCACGCAGGCCATCGCGATAAATTTTTGGATGATTGAGCGCCTCGATGCCGTTGCCCAATTCATCCCAATAGGTCTGGAACAGGGTGTAGCCCACGTGGGAAGACGCCAGCCCCAGGTCGGTAAAGCCTTGCAGCCACGCACCGTCGATCAGCGTCAGCGGCGCCAGTTGCAGGGTCGACTCGATGATTTCTTCACGGCTGGGCATTTGCGCCGGGTCGCTGTCATCGAACTGTTGGCCGTTCTGGTCATGCTTGTCCAGCAACCAGGCGCGCAGCACATTGGGGCCCCACTGGTCGGGCAATTGGCGCTCGGACGTCTTCAGCGACTGGCGCGAACGCTCAAGCCAACGGCTCACATAGGCATGGGCAAACTGGCGGGTGGCCGGCTGCAGCGCACGCCCCTGCAAGACAAAATAGGCTTCGCGCAGGCTCTTGGGCCAGTGTCCGGTGTCGGCAGGGCTGGCTGAGTCAGGGCGGGGCACCGTGGCGGCGCTGTCGACTGGCTGGCGTGGCAGTTGCGGCGTGGCGCCAGCCTGGGGCAACCAGTCGATCCACTGGCGAATCACGCTCAAGTCTGCCTCGCTGAAGATGCGGAACATGCGCCCGGTCGGCGCCACCAGGCTGGTGACCAGCAGGCTTTTTTTCGAGTTGCCCGGCACGATCAAACGGCTGCGCGACAGCACATCCAGCAGGGGCAACGGGTCGCGCTGCGCTTCTTCGATCCACAGCGCCAGGCTGCGCCCTTCAATCAGGTAACTCTGGTGATACACCGCGCCCACCCGCGCCAGACGCTGCATCAAATGCGCCATGGCCTGTTGGGGCGAAGTGGCGGTCAGCGAGGCGTTATACAGCCGCGCATTCCAGCGTTGCAGCGCGCCGAACAGCCAGTTGGCGCCGCGTAGCAGACGGGCCTGGCGCTCTTCGCCCTGCTCGATGATGCGGTGCGCGACCCATTGGCTGATATGGCGCAACGAAGCCGGTTCCAGGCCGGGGAATGACGCGCTCAGATCCAGCCGGCCGAGTTCCAGCGCCAGCCCTTCAAGCTGGCCCATGGCTGCCCAGCCCGGGCAAAGCCCGACGGCGCGCAAGGCCCAATCGACACCGCAGAGTTCATCACCGTAGGCATCGCTGCGCCGGCTGAGGGCAAGCAACAGCGCGGGCAGTTCGAACGCGTCGTCATGCAGGTCCGGCAGAGTCGCCAATTGCGCCGGCGCCAAGGCGTAGGTGGTCAGCTGTAGCTGGCCCAACAACGCGTTGAAGTGATGGCCGCGGGAGGCGTTCGGGTAGCCGACGCCGATGTCATGGGCAAACAGTTGCATCAGGCGCAGCTGCGCGGGGTCTTCAAATACCCCGGGTGCGCTCAGGCCCTGCAGCCAGCAGCCGAGCACCGAGGCCATCGGTGCCGAATAAACCGCCAATGCCTGGGCAAAAGCGCGGGCGTTGTGCTGTTCGACGGCGGCGGTGGCGGCGCCGGCATACGCCGACGCCTGTTCTGACTGCCACGCATCGATCCGCTGTGACAGCAGCGGCAACTGCACCGGCTCGACGTCTTTGCCCAGCAGGGTGTCGAGGTACTCCGTATCCAGGAAACATTCAGGCTCCAGCGCCAAACGATAGAGTTCGCGCCACCTGTCGTCTGCGGGGATGCGTGTTGGAATCGAGCCATCCATAGCCATTACCTTCCAGTGCCGCGTCAGAACATCGGATAAATGGAGGAGTCAGGTTTCTTCTTCTTTTTTCCAAACAGGCGCTGGAAAAACTTCTTGATGGATTTCATGTGCAAGTCCTTTTAGCGGGTGACATCGAGAATAAGTTTTGAAACCAGGTCGTTGCCGGCATCGGTGAAATGGATGCGGTCGACGAACTGCCAGTCTTGCGGGCCCAGTGCCTCGGCCAGCAATGGCGTGATGTCGACAAACTCCACCCCCATGGCCCGCGCCCCGTCGCGCAAGCGCTGGGCGTAGGCTTCGCGCACCGAGGTTTGCAGGATGTCGCCATACACCTCGGTGAAATTACCGAGTTGGTCGAGTTCGGCAAACAGTTGCTCTTCCTCATGGCTGCCGGTCTCGCGGACCCAGCCGGCGAGCGGTTGCAGGATGAACGTCAGCTTCGCACCCATGTCGGTGGCCAGGGCGCGCCAGATATCCAGGTGCTGCAAGGTCAGGTTGGCGGCGTAGTCGATCTGTTCCTGCATCGACGGCGGCGTGGGTTGCTCGGGCTCCTGAGGCTTGCCGAACAGATTCGACAGGCTCCAGTTGCTGGCGGTCGGCTGCTGTGGCGTCAAGGCATCGAAAAACTGATGGCAGTTGAAAAACGCGCCGTGCTCGCCCCGATAGGCGTGAGGCTGACGTGCCAGGCCAAGGTTGTTGAAACCGGAGAACAGCACGATTTCATCCACCTTGGGCAGGTGGTGCCGGTTGAGGGTGAACAGCACCAGCTCTTGGGTAGAGTTGAAGCTGCGGCCGCCGAAATTGATCCAGCGCTGGCCACGGGGATCGTTCTTCGTGAGGCGCGAAGCAAGGGTCCAGCTGTCGGCGCTGGCGCCAATGCCGAACACGGTGGAGCTGCCCGCCAACAGGCGTACCGGGCCATTACCCTTGATACCGTCGACCACCGAATAGCGGGTACCCAATGACTCGGAGTAGCGAAAGCCGGATGAATCGGTATTGACCACGGGGGAAGCATGGTCAGTGGGGTGGAAGTACATCAAATAGGGCAGCCATCGAACTTCACCGGCATCGGTGAATTTCTGTTCGTACTCGGCCATCTGCGGTGTGAGCGTCGTCCTTGTCGTCATAGCGCTTGATCCATTTGGTATTCGCTGGGCAGATTCAAACACCTGGTTGGTTTGTCAGGTGCTTGCTTTGTAGGGCATTTCTGAAAATTTGGTGCGTACAGTGCTGCTTTACTATTTTGTGACTACTTTGTACCAACCTTGTCAAAGGTCTCGTGCACTGTTATGGGACCTATCATCCCAAGGCGACGACGTGTATTGCAGATACAGCAGAACTCAATCTTTTGAATACAGATTGGGGTTTTATGCTGAAAATTTTTCAAAAAAAGGCCAATCTGTAACTTCTTAAGCGACAGATCAGAAGCTACAGTCGGGCCTATGACTCTTTACCTGAACCTCGCCGAATTCATCAGCAGCCGCATCGAGCAGGGCCTGTACGGGCCCGGTGAGCGGTTGCCATCTGTACGCACCCTCAGCCATGAGCACGGCGTCAGCCTGACGACCGTGCAACAGGCCTACCGTGTATTGGAATGTTCGGGGTTGGCGGTATCGCGTCCCAAGTCGGGCTATTTCGTGCCGTCGGACCGGCGCGTGGCACCTTTGCCACAGATGGGCCGACCCATCCTGCGGCCGGTGGACATTTCCCAGTGGGACATGGTCCAGGAACTGATACGCCTCGATCAAGGCGCCGGTATCGTGCAACTGGGGTGCGGTATGCCGGACATCAGCGTGCCGACCCTCAAGCCGCTGCTGACCGCCATGGCCCGTATCAGCCGGCGCAGCGACAACACCAGCCTGCAATACAGCCACATCCAGGGTGTATTGGCCTTGCGCGAACAGATCGCCCGGCTGTCCATCGATGCGGGTGTTCGCCTGACCCCGGCCGACCTGATTGTCACGAGTGGCTGTCAGGAAGCCCTGTCTACCGCAATCCGTGCGATTTGCGCGCCCGGCGATATCGTGGCGATCGCCTCGCCGAGCTATTACGGGATGATGCAGATCCTCAAGGCGGCCGGTCTCAAGGCGCTGGAGATCCCCAGCGACCCCGTGACCGGCATCAACCTGGAAGCCCTTGAGATGGCCCTGGAGCAGTGGCCGATCAAGGTCATCCAATTGACCGCCAACTGTAACAACCCCATGGGCTACATCATGCCCGACGAGCGCAAGCTCAAGCTGATCCGCATGGCCCAACGCTTTGACGTGCCGATCATCGAAGACGATATCTACGGTGATCTGTCGCATCGCTATCCGCGGCCACGCTCGCTCAAGTCCTTCGATGAAGACAACCGCGTGGTGTTGTGCAGTTCGTTTTCCAAGACCTTGGCCCCTGGCCTGCGCGTCGGCTGGATCGCCCCGGGGCGTTACCTGCCCCAGGTGCTGCATATGAAGTTCATCGGCTCTGGCGCCACCGTCACCCAACCGCAATTGGCCGTGGCCGAATTTATCGCCAAGGGTAATTACCAGCTGCACCTGCGGCGTATGCGCAAGCAATACAAGCGCAACGGCGATCTGATGAGTGAGTGGGTCAACCGCTATTTCCCGGTGGGGACCCGCGTCAGCCAGCCTCAGGGCGGCTTTACGCTGTGGGTCGAATTGCCCGGGGAGTTCGATACCTACGCCCTCAACCGGCTGTTGGAAGCGCAGGATGTGCAGGTGGCCAACGGCAATATTTTCTCGGCAGCGGGAAAATACCGTAATTGCATCCGGCTGAACTTCGCCAACCCACCCACCCGCAAGGTCGAGATGGCCGTGCAAAAGGTCGGGCAAACCGTTGGCCAGTTGATACAGATGGAGCTGGACAACCCCCTCACCGCGCAACAATGGCAGCCTCAGCCCTCTGCGTTTTGATCGGCTGCGTGCTCACTTGGCGGCATTTGTTCTCAAGGATCACAAGAATTAGGCTGTAGCCCTCTTTGACAAGAAGGAAAGCAGCGATGACCTGGTCTGCCAAGCAGTACACCCTGTTCGAACAACAGCGCACTCGTCCGGTCCGTGACCTGGTGGCGGCGATTCCCGAAACCGACGTGCGCACTGCCGTCGACTTGGGCTGCGGGCCGGGCAACTCCACAGCGGTACTGGCCGAGCGCTTTCCCCAAGCGCGAGTCACCGGCATGGACAGCTCCGACGACATGCTGGCCGACGCCCGCGAGCGCTTGCCGGCGTTGAGCTTCGAACTGGCAGATATCGGCGCCTGGAATCCAGCACAAAAATTCGATGTGATTCTGGCCAATGCCTCACTGCAATGGCTGCCCGACCACGCCGCGCTATACCCGCACTTGGTCAAACAACTGAACCCTGGCGGTACGCTGGCGGTGCAAACCCCGGACAATCTCGACGAGCCCGCCCACCGGTTGGCCCGCGAAGTGGCGGCCGACGGCCCATGGTCGGCGAAGATCGGCGCGGTCAAACACAATGAGCGGCACACCGCGAGTTACTACTACGAGTTGCTGAGTAAGCACTGCAGTACGGTGGATGTGTGGCGCACTACCTATCAGCACCCGTTGGCGGATCATGCGGCGGTGGTGGAGTGGTTCAAGGCGTCGGCATTGCGGCCCTTTCTTGCGCCGTTGACCGACGATGAAAAGGCCGCCTTCCTGCAGCAATACCAGGCGCGAATTGCCCAGGCTTATCCAGCCCTGGCCGATGGCACTGTGTTGCTGCCCTTTCCGCGTCTGTTCATCATCGCGACACGCTAAAGTGATCGGCGTAAGTGGCGGTCACGCGGCCGCCGTTTGCGCCTGCAGGTATTCCTGCGCCGACATGACGCCCGCATAGCCAAATGCCAGGGATGCCATGTACGCCCCATGCACCTGCGCCGCTGGAATCACCTGGCCGTTGAACTCCTGATCGCGAGTAGCGCAAGCGTCATGGATCACCGTGACCTTATAGCCCAGGTCCGCCGCCGCCCGCACCACGGCGTCCACACACATATGACTCATGCTGCCGACCACCACCAGATCGGTGATGCTGCGCTGCTCCAGCAATTCGCGCAGGTTGGTTTGGCGAAACGCATTCACAAAATGCTTGAGCACTACCGGTTCATCACCCTCGTTCAACACCTTGTCGTGCAAGCGGGCGCCGTCGGAGCCGGGCGTGAAGAACGGCGCGTCGTCGCCTTCAAACTCATGGCGTACATGAATCACCGCATCGCCTGCCTGTCGAAATGCCTGTAGCACCTGCGCCGCCCTGTCCGCCGCGGCTTCTACGCCGTCAAGCGGCCACTTGCCCTGAGGGAAGTAGTCGTTCTGGATATCGATTAGGATGAGCGCTTGCTTGGCCATGTATGTTGCCTCCTGATGGGTTGATGGGCCCAGTATCTTAGCTGGCGCCGAGGTTGAGAATTGGGCGCACCGACAATAACAGGGGGAAAACTGACAATGGCCGTGGAACGCGCGACGCTCGAACTGGGTGTATTGATCTATCAGGGCGCGCAACTGGCCGCCGTGCATGGCCTGACCGACCTGTTCGGGGTCGCCAATCGCATCGCCGCCGAGTACCAATCTGCGCAACTGCCGCTGCTGCGGGTCAGCCACTGGCAGGTGGACGCCCACGGCACGCCTGCGCGCGTGTTCGACAGCCACCCGTCGCCGGCCCAACCGATGATGGCTCTGCTGGTACCGCCGTCGATTGGCGAGTTCACCGAAGACCAGGCGCCGCCCGCACTGCTGGAGTGGATCCGCCAGCAGCATGCTGCCGGCACGGTGCTTGGCGGTGTGTGCATTGGCTCGATCATGTTGGCGCGTAGCGGTCTGTTGGATGGGCGTAGCGCCACCGCTCACTGGTCGTCCTCGGAGTCCTTCGCGGCCCGTTACCCGGCAGTGCGCCTGGAAGCGGATAAGCCCATCGTCGATGACGGCGACCTGATCACCACCGCCGGGCTGATGGCCTGGTCCGAACTGGGCCTGCGCCTGGTCGACCGGCTGATGGGGCCCAGTGTCGCCGCCGACACTGCGCGTTTTCTGGTGATCGAACACCGCGACAGTGCCAGCCAGTGCGGCAGCAACTTTGCGCCGATCCTCAGGCATGGCGACAGTGCGATCCTGAAGGTCCAGCATTGGCTGCAAGCCAGTGGCGCAGTGGATGTTTCGGTGGGGGCGATGGCGCAGGCGGCAAACCTGGAAGAGCGCACGTTTTTGCGCCGTTTTCGCAGTGCGACGGGGCTTAAACCCACCGAGTACTGCCAGCATCTGCGGGTCGGCAAGGCGCGGCAGATGCTGGAGTTCACCAACGGCACGATCGACCACATCGCCTGGACCGTGGGTTATCAGGACCCCAGCGCTTTTCGTGCACTCTTCAAGAAGATTACTGGCTTGACCCCCAGCGACTACCGCACCCGGTTTGGCGTTTGAATCGTGCAGAACGCAGGGGGGTTGGGGCATCGTCGTGCAGAATAGAGCAGGCTAACTGCCATCGCTTTTAGTGCAACTCATTGATTTGATAAACATCCCTCACAAAGCCGCGTTGGCCTGATCCCTGCAACTTTCCCACCACACACATGGCGGGATAGCCAAGGGGGACGCATGACCCCGACAAATCGCAACAAATTGGTGGTCGCACACTCGACGCGCGAAGGTGCGCCATTGCATGAGGTTGAAACCAACCGCGCATTGGCCCGCTGGCTGGCGCAGATATTGGGGCTCAAGTTCGGTGGCAGTTACGACCCCCAGATGCACGCCGGTCGCGAGCTGTACCTGCTACCCACGCAAACTCTGGTCGGTCCCGCCCTGGCGTTGAAGCTTGACGTCAGAGGGCCGGAAGATTTGTGGGGGGGCTATGTCGATCACGATTTCATTTGTACCAAAGCGATCAGCCACGGCCTGTTGAGCCCTGAAGCAAAGGCACCTGAAGGTTGGTCGCCGATCTTCTGCGAGCGCGTACGCGACGTTGTGTTGGATGGCTTGAGTGTGTTCGCCCTGGAAGACGCCAAGCCCGCCGCCGCGCGCTTGCTCTATAGTGGCCCGATCCGTATGAAACCGGTGCACGCCTGTGCTGGACGGGGCCAGGAAGTTATCCACAGTCTCGATGAGTTCGACGCGATAGTGGCGCGTCCTGACGCCGCAAAGTTGTTCAGCGCCGGCGTGGTGCTGGAACAAGACCTGCACGACGTGGTTACCCACAGCGTGGGCCAGAGCTTTATCGGTGAGCACGTATTCAGCTATTGCGGCGAGCAATACCTGACCCAGGACGGGCAGGGCGAGGAGGTCTACGGCGGATCCAACCTGCTGGTCGTGCCCGGCTACTATGAAGACTTGCTGCAATTGGCCCTGCCTGACGATGTGCGGCAAGCCATCGAGCAAGCCCGGGTTTTCGATAATGCTGCCGACGAAGCCTACCCGGGGTTCTACGCCTCGCGGCGCAATTACGACATCGCCCAGGGCCTGGACAGTAACGGCCAGCGCCGTAGCGGCGTGCTCGAACAGTCCTGGCGCATGGGCGGGGCCAGCAGCGCGGAAGTCGCGGCGCTGCAGAGTTTCATCAACAACCCGAGCCTCAAGGCCATCCGCGTGTCCTCGGTGGAAACCTACGTGGATCAAGCGCTGCCGGCGGATGCCATTGAGGTGTACCGAGGCCCGGCCGAAAACAGCGACTTTCTTCTCAAGTATGTGACGGTTCAATCTTATGACGGCTAGAAGCGAGAGCATCAGTATCGATGTAGATGACGAACAGATGAGTGGGACATTCCTCAGCCCCAAGTCCAAAGTGCCCGGCGTATTGTTTGTGCACGGTTGGGGCGGCAGCCAGGAGCGCGACCTGGAACGCGCCAAAGGCATCGCGGGGCTGGGTTGTGTATGCCTGACCTTCGACCTGCGGGGGCACGCCGGCACCGGCATTCCCTTATCGCGCGTCACCCGCGAAGACAATCTGCGCGACCTGTTGGCCGCCTACGACCGGCTGCTGTCCCACCCGGCCATCGACACCTCGGCAGTGGCGGTGGTGGGCACCAGCTATGGTGGATACCTGGCGGCGATTCTCACTTCGTTGCGCCCGGTGCGTTGGCTGGCGCTGCGGGTGCCCGCGCTGTATCGCGACCAGGAATGGCTCAAGCCCAAGCGTGAGCTGGATAAAGCCGACCTGATGGATTACCGCGGCACGTTGGTACGTGCCGAAACCAACCGTGCCCTGCACGCCTGCGCGCAATTTACCGGTGATGTGCTGATTGTGGAGTCGGAAACCGACGACCATGTGCCCCATGCCACCATCATGAGTTATCGCGCGGCGTGCCAGCAGACTCATTCCCTGACCCACCGCATCATCGACGGCGCGGACCATGCGTTGAGCGACCCGGTGTCGCAACAGGCCTATACCTCGATCCTGGTGGACTGGATTACCGAAATGGTAGTGGGTGAGCGGTTGAGCATTATCCAATCCCGATAGACGTTAAGCGGGTGTCTTCTTCACCCGCAACGCCTTGGCCTTGGCCTCCACCCCCAGGTACATCACCAACGCAATCAGCAATGGGCAAATAAAGTAGATTGCCCGATACGCGATCAACCCTGCCAGCAGACTCCCGCGCGACGCCTCATGCTGCAACAACCCGATAAACACTGCCTCCAACACCCCAAGCCCGGCGGGTATATGGGTGACCACACCGGCAATCGCGCTGATCAGCAACACGCCCAATACCAGCGGGTAATCGAGTTTGGCGGGCAGCAAGGTAAAAATAACCGCTGCCATGAGTGACCAGTTCAAGGCGCCCAGGGCCAGTTGCAGGCAGGCCATGCGCAGCGACGGCAAATTGATCTCGATGCCGCGGATCGACCACGCACGTTTTTTCGAAAACCGGCACGCCGCCAGGTAACCCAGGCTCGCGATCACCAGCAACACGCCCACACCTTGCAGAGCGCCGGTGCTGAGCTTCCAACCCGGTGGCAAGGTGACCAGCCCGCTGCTGAACACTACCCCGGCCAAGGCCATATAGCCGAACCAATTGGTGGCCAGGCTCAGGCCGAGGATCTTGGCGATATTGCTGGTGCTTACCCCCAATCGCGAATACAGCCGGTAACGCATGGCGATGCCGCCGACCCAGGCGCTCAGATTGAGGTTGAACGCATAACTGATAATGCCCACCGGCAGGATCTGCTTCCAGCGCAGGGGCTGGCGAATGTAGGTCCGGCCGATCAGATCGAAGCAGGCGTACACGATAAAACTGCACAGCGTCAGGGCGCCGGCGATCAGCAATGTGCTGACTTTGAAGTCGCTCAACGTCTGCAGCACTTCGCTCCAGTCGATGCGCCGGGCAAGCAGGGTGAAGAGCACGATCAGCAGCAGGAAGAACGCAATGGTCAGGGGCTTCTTCCAGCGCTGGAACCGTGAGCCGTTTTTCTCAGACGTCATGGGCCGGACTCTCAATGGGTTTCAAACGCGGCTTGTGTGCCGGCAACCAACTCGCCAGCGCGGGAAAGTGGCGCATGACATGGAACACCAGAAACCCCACGGTCAGGCGCCACAACCACAGGCGCGGCTTGCGCTTGGCCGGCATGGTCTGGCAATGGTCTCGTGCCAGGGCTTCCAGGCTCTGGTACAGCTGCTGGTTGAAGGCGCGGTCACGAATCAGCACGTTGGCTTCCAGGTTCAGCGCCAGGCTCAGCGGGTCGAGATTGCTTGAGCCAACGGTGCTCCATTCGTCGTCCACCAGCGCCACTTTGCCGTGCAACGGGCGTTGGCAGTACTCGTGAATCACCACGCCATCCTTGAGCAGATAGTCGTAGAGCATGCGCGCCGCCAGCTTGGCCAGCAGCACGTCGGGCTGGCCTTGCATGATCAACTGCACCTGCACGCCCCGGCGCGCTGCGTTACGAATCTCGCGCAGCAAGCGATAGCCGGGGAAGAAATAGGCATTGGCAATTACCACCCGCTGCCGGGCCTGGCTCAAGGCGTGGATATAGGCTTCTTCGATGTCGTCGCGATGCTGGATATTGTCGCGATAAATCAGGCGCACCATCCCGTCGCCGTGCTCGTCTGCCCATGGCGAAGGCCGTTGCTGGCGTCGGCGCCAACCTCTACGGGCGCGCACCTGGCGGCCACTTTGGGCGAGGGCGAAATGGTGCAAGTCGGCCACTGCCGGGCCGATGATCTGTACCGCGTAATCCTGCTTGGCTTCGGGGCCGAAGTCCCCCAGGTGATCAGCGGAAAAATTGATCCCGCCGATAAACGCCACGCTAGCGTCCACCACCACGATCTTGCGGTGCAGGCGACGAAACCAGTTGGTGCGAATGCCGAGGGTTTTGGATGCCGGGTCAAACATCTGCACGATCACGCCGGCTTCAGCCAGTGCGCGCAGAAAGGCCGGGCTCAGTTCGCCGCAGCCGAAACCGTCAAGGCTGACCACTACCTTGACCCCGCGTTGCGCCGCTTCGATGAGAATGCCTTGCAGCTCATGACCGACCTTGTCTTCAAAGAGGATGAAGGTCTCCAGCAGGATTTCCCGCTGGGCGTCGCGCATGGCCTCGAACACCGCGGGAAAATAGGCCTCGCCATTTTCCAGCAATTGCACACGATTGCCGCTCTGCCAGCCGTAGTCCAGGTCGCGGGCCTTGCTGTCATCCGGCGGCTGGTCGGTGGCGATATGTTCTACCGCAATGCTCATAACTCAATCTCCACCGACAGGGGCACATGGTCTGACAGGTGCGACCACGGCCGCGTGGTGAGCACGCGCGGGTTGTGGATGGTCAGGTTGCGCACATAGATGCGATCCAGCGGCAGTAACGGCAGGCGTGCCGGGAACGTACGCGCAGGCTTGCCGTGGGCGTGGATGAACACCTCCTGCAGGCCGCTTTGACTCAGGTCGGCCTTTTGCCGCCAGTCATTGAAATCGCCGGCGACCACCAGGGGCGCATCCGCCGGGATCTGGCCAATACGCTGCTCAAGCAAGCGCAGTTGCTGTTGGCGATGTACCTCGCGCAAGCCCAGGTGGATGCAGATGGCATGCACCTCGCGTTCGCCGCCCGGCAGGCGCAGTACGCAATGCAGCAGGCCGCGGTTCTCATGGCCGCTTTGGGAGATGTCGAGGTTGTCGTAACGGATTATCTGGAATTTTGACAGCAGCGCGTTGCCATGGTCGCCATGGGGGTAGACCGCATTGCGACCATAGGCAAACTGCGGCCAGATGCTGTCGGCGAGAAATTCGTACTGCGGCATCTTCGGCCAGTCGCTATAGCGCTGGGGATGGCGCTCGTGGGTGCCGTGGATCTCTTGCAGGAACACCATATCGGCACCGACGCTGCGCACCGCTTCGCGCAGTTCGGGCAGGATGAAGCGTCGATTCAGGGCGGTGAAGCCTTTATGGATATTCACCGTCAGCACGGTAAAACGCGTGATGGCGGTGGTGGGGGGCACGGGGATCAGCTCGGGGTGAGTCATGGCAACACTCCCGGTTCCGGCAACTGCCCGGGTGCCGTGAGCAGGTGCTTGTCCAGCCCGAAGCGCTGTAACAAATGGCGCGCATCGAAAGGCGCGCGCACCTTGATGTCATTGTCGAAAAAGCAGAACACGTCACGCTGTTTACGCACGCGGGGTTTGCGTTGCGGGGCGACAAGGTGCGCATCCGCCGGTTGTTTGCCGTGCGCCCAGCGCTCGATACGGTCACCCCAGCGTTTGAGCGCTTCATCGGTATAGCCACTGGCGTAGAGCTGCTTGTCGCCGTGTAATCGTAGGTACATGAAGTTGGCGGTGACGTCTTCGATATAGGGCCACTTGCCGGCGGTGTCAGCCACTACGAGGGCAACACCGTACTTGTCCAGCAGCTGCACAAACTCCGGTACCGCAAAGCTCATGTGGCGAATTTCCACGGCATGGCGCAAGGGTTTTTTGCCATAGGCTTTCATGCTTGCCTTGCCGTTCAGGCGCGGCTCGTGCTGGCGGGCGAGGGCGGCGGCCTGTTGGGTGTTGGTGGGTAAATCGGCCAGGAAGGCTTCGAACAGTGCGACGTCGAATTTGAAGCTGGGCGGGAACTGCCAAAGGATGGGGCCGAGTTTTTCTTTGAGCTCCAGTACCCCGGAGGCGAAGAAATTGGCCATGGGCTTGTGCACCTCGCGCAAGCGCAGGATATGCGTGACATAGCGTGGCGCCTTGACGCTGAACATGAATCCCTCAGGCGTATCGGCGTACCACTGCGCATAGCGCTTGGGGGTTTGCAGCGCATAGAAAGAACCGTTGATTTCAATGCTGCTCACGGCGCGTGACGCAAACTGCAACTCGCGTTTCTGGGTCAGCCCGTCGGGGTAGAAGTCCCCGCGCCAGGGCGTGTAGCGCCAGCCGGAAATGCCGATATGAATCGCCGCCATGGTTGCTCCTGTGGAGGTGGGGTGCGTTATGGGATGACTGCGATATTTGGCTGAAAGTTTCCACGTTCCTACAGACGGTACGGGGTGCGAAATGTGGGAGGGGACTTGCCCCCGATAGCGGTGCATCAGTCATGAAGTTGTTGACTGACAGCCTGCTATCGGGAGCAAGCCCCCTCCCGCAATTTGAATCACATGCCCGCAAACACAGGGAACGATCAAGGCTCAAACCCGTCAGTTCCTTACAGACCCTTCTGAAGGAGCCCGCTGTTTTGCTGAATTTAAAGACTGCATTACTGCTAGGGGCGCTGCTGTTCTGCGGCAGCGGCGCATTGCAAGCTGCTGCCACCGCGCCTGAGTCCGACGCGGCGGCCAAGCCCGAGTTGCTGGTGGAGGGCGGCCTGCTCGGGGCCATCAGTTCCAGCATTGATGATGTGCAGCAGAAGCTCGATCTGAACCAGAACTTTATCGACGAGTGGCGCCTGCGGGCCGACCGGGCCGCGAATGAAGTCGGGCGGCTGGTCGACCAGACCGCCGCACGCTCGCCGTGGAGTGTGGCCGGGGATTTCCTGCTGTTATCCGCCGTTTGGGTGGGTGCTTTTGCGCTGCTGACGTTACTGGGGCGCTTTATCGTGCGGCGCTTGAGCCTGCGCGCCTTTTTTCGCCGGCGGGCACGCTTGCTGGGCGTGCTGGGGTATGTGGTGCCTTACACCATCCCTGCGGTTATCTGCCTGCCATTGACGCTGTATGTCAGCCATTTTCTCGCCTCTTCCGTAGGACGGGCACTGGCGCTGTGTTTTGCCTACGCCACCAGTAGCGGCATCTTTTCCACCTCCATGCTGCTGTGCGTGATCGTCATGTTCAATGTCGGCCACAAGCGCCCGGCGGTGCAGATCATTCGCGACTATTGCCCCAAACCGCTGTTCCTGATCGGCTTCCTTGCCGCTCTCAGCGACGCGCTCACCAGCCCGCAGATCGCCCGGCAGCTGGGCGGCAACATCACCAGCAGTGTTGCGGTGTTTACCGGGCTGTTCGCGACAGTGATCTTCGGTGTGCTGGTGGTTCGCCTACGTCGCCCGGTGGCGCATTTGATTCGTAACCGGCCGTTGGCGCAGCGCCTTAAGCATCCGGCGTTGCAGCAATCGCTGCGGGTATTTTCCGGGCTGTGGTATTGGCCGATCCTGTTGATGGTACTGGTCTCGGCGATCAACTTGATCGGTGCCGGCGACGATAATCAAAAGGCCCTGCGCTGCGCCTTGTTGACCACCATCCTGCTGATCGGCACGGTATTTCTCAGCACGGTGCTGCAACACTTGTTCAAGTCGCGCAGCCAAGTGGCGATACAGCGCAGCAGTGCCTACAAGGAGCGCTTTCTCAGCCTGTTGCACGCGATATTGCGCATTGTGATGGCCATCGCTTTTATCGAGATACTGGGGCGTATCTGGGGCGTGTCGCTGTTCGAGTTCGCCCAACGCAACTCAGTGGGCCGGGCGATCAGCGATTCGCTCAGCAGTATCGGCCTGATCCTGCTGATGACGTGGCTGTTCTGGGTGGTGCTCGATACGGCGATTCAGGAAGCGCTCAAGCCCCCGGTGAACAAACGTTCCAGCCGCCAGCCCAGTACTCGGGTCAAAACCATCCTGCCGCTGCTGCGTAATGCGGTGAAAATTATTCTGGTGGTTATCTGTGCGATCACCACCATGGCCAATCTGGGTATCAACGTTGCGCCGTTACTCGCGGGTGCGGGGGTGGTCGGCCTGGCGATTGGTTTTGGCTCCCAGCAGTTGGTGCAGGACGTGATCACCGGCCTGTTTATCATCATCGAAGACACGCTCTCCATCGGCGACTGGGTGGTGCTCGATTCCGGCCACGCCGGTACCGTCGAGGGCCTGACCATCCGCACCCTGCGCCTGCGCGACGGCAAGGGCTTTGTGCATTCGGTACCGTTCGGGCAGATCAAGGCGGTCACCAACCAGTCGCGCCAATTCGCCTATGCGTTCTTCTCGGTGCAGTTCACCTACGACACCGACGTGGACAAGGCCGTGGAGCTGATCCGTGAAGCAGGCCAGTCGATTCGTGACGACGTGTTCCTCAAGTACAACCTGCAAGGGCCACTGGAAGTGTTCGGCGTGGACAAGATGGACCTCAATGGCGTGGTGCTCACGGCGCAATTCCGCACGGTATCGGGTGGGCAATATGCGGTGAGTCGAGCGTTCAATCAGCGCTTGAAAAAGCTTGTGGATAACTGTGACGAGGTGCATTTTGCGCAGACTTATCCACAGCAGGTGTTGTTGCCCAAGCGTGTGGCGCAGGAGGATGAGCCAGAGGCCGAGCAAGCCAGGCCGCAATGATGAGAGTGGCTGTTCCGGCCCCATCGGGAGCAAGCCCCCTCCCACATTTGAATGTGTTCACACATCAACATGTGGGAGGGGGCTTGCTCCCGATGAGGGCCTAAAGGTCAGCGCCTGATCAACTTCTCCTGAACTGCCTGCTGATCCATCTCCAGCAACACCTGCTGCTTGCCGGCGACCATCACCGCCGCCGGCAGCCCATCGCGATATACAATCCGATTACCGCTCACCGCCGGCACTTTGGCCCCCGGTAGCAGCGTGCCCACAAGGTTCAATGGATCCGCCCCGCACACCGCGATCAAGCTCCCGTCATGTGCCCGCCGCCGCACCTCGCGCAGCAAGGGTATCGCCTCCGGCAACGCAAACTGTTCGCCCGCCAACCCACTGACAAACCGCCCGCCACGAATCTCCCCGCGTGCCTCCAGCCGATGGAAGGTGCGCAGCAATTCACGCCAGCTCGGCAACCAATCCGCCTCGCGTTCCAGCAAGCGCCAGAACACCACGCCGTAACGGCGCAGCAGGGTCATCGCCACATGCTCCAGGGTCTCGGCCGAATGTGGGCCGGCAGCGCTGGCTGAACGGCGGACCAAGGCCCAGCGACCGGCATCATCCATGCCGCCGACAAACGCCCCGCGCCCACGTCGACTGCTGCGAGCCTGGCGTTTGCTGGCAGGCGTGGTTAGGGCGCGCAGCCCGGCGAAGCTGTCGGCATTCACCAGGCCGGCGCCTACCAGTTCCTGCAAGGCTGTCTCCAGCTCGCTGCGCAGCAGGTGGGCCTCGTGCACCAGTTCATCAAAAAACAAGGCGCCGTGTTCGCGCAGGGCCGAGTGGACTTTCTGCGCCTTGGGCGACAGCGTGGTGCTGTCGGTGGGCTCGGTCAGCCCGCTCCACAACGCTACCTGGCTACGGGGGAGCAAAACCACCGGGGTGCTGCGCAACGCCATGGCGCCGGCCTTGTTGCTTAAGCGCGTCCATACCAGCTTGCCGCTGCGGCACAGGTCATCGAGCCAGGTCGATGAATAATCCTTGATGCGCGCGCTGAGCAGGTCAGTGTCCCAGGCCGACGTGGCGGCGGCGTAGCCCTCGAGTTGGCTGACTATCTGCGGCAATACGGCGCTGCCCTGGCCACGGGTGCTGTCGGACAGGTGCTGCCAATCGAACAGAAAACGCATGAAATCCTGCAACGCCACCGGCTCGATTTCCCGGCGCAGGCGCTTGACCGTGTAGCGATGAATGCGCGCCAGCAAGTGACGTTCGCACCATTGTTCCTGCGTGGCACCGGGGCTGAAGTGCCCGCGCAGCACGTAGCCTTCCTGCTCCAGGCGCGACAGGGCCTGAGTGATTGCCGCCACGGGCAGCGCCAGGGGGGCAGCGATTTCGACCAGGTTCAACGGGCCAAAACCACTGAGGCGCGCACGCAGTACTTCTAACAGTGCTTCGTCAAATTCCCAGGGCTCGTCGAACCCGGGCAGCAGTGGCAAATCGTTAGGGTAGAGCGCTTGCAAGCAACTCAAGCGCTCCACGGCGACCCACATGCCGTTGTGCAACTGACAGGCTCGCCCGGCCTTGGCCAAGGCGTGCAGCCATGCGGCCCATTGCGGCGCAACTTCAGGGGCTGCGATGCACGCCAGGCTCATCAGCGCTTCATGCATTTCATCCACGCCGTTGGGCGCGGGCCAGGCTTCTTCGCGAACGCCGGCGATGGCCTCGGCATCCAGTGCGCCCAGGTCGTCGGTGCTCTGCGGGTCGCTCCAGCGTCGGTTGAGCACGGCCTGGGTGCGGCGCTCTTCCAGCGGGGCGTCGTCGAGAAAGGTGTAGGGCTTGGCGCTGAGAATTTCCGCAGCCATGGGCGAAGGGGCGGGCAGGTCGCGGCTGATCAATCGGACTTCACCGCGCTCCATGCGCCGCAGCAGTGCCAGCCAGGCTCCACTGTCCATGGCTTCATGCAAGCAATCGTCGAGGGTTTGTTCCACCAGTGGGTGATGGGGGATTTCGCGCTCGCCGGCGAGGTTTTCCAGGCAGGCGATCTGGTCTGGAAAGACGCTGGCGATCAGGTCTTCGCTCTTCATGCGCTGGATCTGCGGCGCCACCTTGCGCCCACCGGTGTAGCGCGGCAACGCCAGGGCCACGCCGGCATTCCAGCGCCAGCGCACGCCGAACAGCGGCGCATCCAGCACGGCCTGGATCAGGAGGTGTTCAGCACTGTTGCTGTTGAGGTAACGCCACACCTCATCCAAGGCAAAACTGTGGCTGGTAGACAGCGACAGCACGATGGCGTTTTCGCTGGCCGCCGCTTGCAGCTCGAAGTTGAAGGTGCGGCAGAAGCGCTTGCGCAACGCCAGGCCCCAGGCGCGGTTGATGCGGCTGCCAAACGGCGTGTGGATGATCAACTGGGTGCCGCCGGACGCGTCGAAAAACCGCTCCATGATCAACGTGTCCCGGGAGGGCAGGGCGCTCAGGGCCTGGCGCGACCGGGCCAGGTAATCCAGCAGTTGTTCGGCGCTGGCGCGATGCAGGCCCAGGGTGCCGGTTAGCCAGTCGAGGGCCGGTTGCAGGTCGCCGGGCGTGGCACCCAGCAAGCTGTCGATTTGCCCTTGCAAGCGCGCCACGGCCACCGACAACTCGTTGCTGCGCCCGGGTGCTTCGCCCAGCCAGAACGGGATGGTCGGCGGTTGGCCATGGGCATCCTCGACACGCACCTTGCCCGCTTCGACCCGCAGGATGCGGTAAGAGGTATTGCCGAGTTGGAAGATGTCGCCGGCGATGCTTTCCACCGCGAAGTCTTCGTTGACGCTGCCGATGTTCAGGCTCTGAGGCTCCAGCAACACGCTGTAGTCGGCGTTGTCCGGGATGGTGCCACCGCTGGTGACGGCGGTGAGCCTGGCACCGCGGCGGCCGCGCAGGGTGTGGGTCACGGCGTCACGGTGCAGGTAGGCGCTGCGGATACCCTGGCGGCCGTTGTAGCCCTCGCTGAGCATCTGCAACAGGGCCTGGTAGTGGCGCTCATCCAGCTCGGCGTAAGGCGCAGCGCGGCGAACAAGCGCCAGCAGCGCCTGTTCCGGCCATTCACGGGCGCTGACTTCGGCAATGATCTGCTGGGCCAGCACGTCCAGCGGCGCCACTGGAATATGCAAGGTATCCAGCTCGCCACGGCGTACGCAGTCGAGCAACGCGGCGCATTCGATCAAGTCGTCACGGGTGGTGGCAAACAAGCGCCCTTTGGGCGTACCGCCGACCTGGTGCCCGGAGCGGCCGACGCGTTGCAAAAAGCCATTGATCGAGCCGGGTGAGCCGATCTGGCAGACCAGATCCACCTCGCCAATATCGATGCCCAGCTCCAGGGACGCGGTGGCGATCAGCACTTGCAGTTCGCCGGCCTTGAGCCGTTGCTCGGCGTCCAGGCGCAGTTCCTTGGCCAGGCTGCCATGGTGGGCGGCCACGGCGGTCTTGCCCAGCCGCTCGCTCAGATGCCGGGCCAGGCGTTCGGCCAGGCGCCGGGTGTTGACGAAAATCAGCGTGGTGCGGTGTTCGCGGGCCAATTGCGCGAGGCGGTCGTAGACCAGGGCCCACACATCGTTGGCCATCACCGCCGAAAGCGGCACTGGCGGCACTTCGATATCCAGGTCCCGTGGGCGCGCATGGCCGATGTCGACGATGGCACACTCACGGTCGGTGCCGACCAAAAACCGCGAGACCGCTTCGATGGGTTTTTGCGTGGCTGACAGGCCGATACGGGTCAATGGCTCGGCGCACAGCGCTTGCAGGCGCTCCAGGCTCAAGGCCAGGTGGCTGCCGCGCTTGCCGGCGGCGATGGCATGGATCTCATCGACGATCACCGTACGCGTGCTGGCGAGCATGTGTCGGCCGGAATCCGAACCCAGCAGCACATACAGAGATTCGGGCGTGGTCACCAGGATATGCGGCGCGCGCTTGCGCATCTGTGCGCGGTCTTTTTGCGGGGTGTCGCCGGTGCGCACGGCGGTGCGGATCACCAGCGGCGGCAGGCCCAGGCTTTGAAGCTGCTCGGTAATGCCGGCCAGCGGGTTTTGCAGGTTGATCTGGATGTCGTTGGACAGCGCCTTGAGCGGTGACACATACACCACCAGGGTCTCGTCCGGCAGTTGCCCGCCGTTGGCCAGGCCTTGGTGGACCAAATCGTCGAGTACCGCCAAAAAGGCCGTCAAGGTCTTGCCCGAGCCGGTGGGCGCGGCGATCAGCGTTGACCGCCGCTGGCGGATCAGCGGCCACGCCTGGGCCTGGGCGCCGGTCACCGAGGGGAAGGTCCTGCAAAACCAGGCACTGACGGCGGGGTGAAAACCATCCAGTGCGCTGGCCGTTGATTCGGGAAGGTTCATGAAGTGATTGATGCCACCTGCTCCAACAAGTTGCAAACACGTACTTTATCCGTGACGGTTGCGCTACAAACCCGCAAAATGCAACGATTCTGGCAACTACCTACGGCAAGGCGCACACGCCTGTCGATAATAACCATCGTTCCAAACAGACCGGGCCTGCTCAATCTATGCGAATGCGCCTTATGTTACTGGGCGGCGGGAATGCCCTCGGGCAGGCGCTGATTCGCCTCGGTGCAGAGGAAGACATCGGTTTCCTCGCCCCCAAACCGCCCCAAGACGGCTGGGATGCCGCGAGCCTTACCCAATTGCTCGACGACACCCGTCCCGATGCATTGATCAACCTCGCCTACTATTTCGACTGGTTCCAGGCCGAAACCGTGAGCGAAACCCGTCTGGCCGCCCAGGAGTTCGCCATCGAACGCCTGGCTGAATTGTGCCAGCACCACAGCATCACGCTGCTGCAACCGTCCAGCTACCGGGTGTTCGATGGCTCGCGCGCCACCGCCTACAGCGAAAAAGACGAGCCGGTGCCCCTGGGCCTGCGCGGCCAGGCGTTGTGGCGTATCGAACAGAGCGTGCGCGCCACTTGCCCACAACATGTGCTGCTGCGATTTGGCTGGTTGCTCGATGACAGTGTCGACGGCACGCTCGGGCGGTTCCTGGCCCGGGCCGAAAAACCTGATGAGCTGTTGATGGCCGACGACCGTCGTGGCAACCCGACGCCGGTGGACGATGCCGCACGGGTGATTATCTCGGTGCTCAAGCAGCTTGATTGCGCGGCGCCGCTGTGGGGCACCTATCATTACGCCGGGCATGAGGCGACTACGCCGTTGGCCCTGGGCCAGGCGATCCTGACCGAGGCGCGCAACTTCCACGCGCTGGCCATTGAATCCCCCACTGCCCAGGCCCACGCGGCTCGGCCGGATGCGGCGGATGAACCGCAGCACGCGGTGCTGGCGTGCAAGAAGATCCTGCATACCTTTGGCATCAAGCCAAGGGCATGGCGGGCGGGGCTTCCGGCGTTGCTGGACCGGTTCTACCGCCACAGCTGACACGCTACAAAACCAAATGTGGGAGGGGCGGTGCGACGATTCGACTTGCTCCCGATAGCGATGGGTCAGTCCATGAATCTGTTGACTGACACTCTGCTATCGGGAGCAAGCCCCCTCCCACATGGGTTATGCAGTGTTGCTTAGAACTTGTAGCCAATACCCACCATGTAAACCATCGGATCCACGTCCACATTGACCTTGGCCCGAGTGCCCTGGCCCAGCGCATTGTTATCCACAGTCGCCTTGGTGCTGATGTCGATGTAGCGCGCCTGGGCGTTGATCATCCAGTTGTCGTTGATCATGTAGTCGGCGCCGATCTGTGCGGCCCAGCCCCAGGAGTTTTCGGCCTTGAAGTTGCTGAAGCCGGCTTGTTGAGCGCGACCGCCGACGTGTTCGTCGTAGATCCAGGTGTAGTTGATACCGGCGCCCACGTACGGCTGGAATGCCGACTTGTTGTCCAGCGGGTAGTACACGACGCTCAGGGTCGGCGGCAGGTGCTTGAGCGAACCGAGCTTGCCGTTGGCGGCGCCCAGTGCGGTGTTCTTGAGTTTCACGTCATGCTCGAAGGGCGTGGCGGCCAGCAATTCGATACCGACGTGGTCGGTGATCATGTAGGCGAAGTTCAAGCCCAGTTGGGTGTCGCTGCTCATGGTCGCCTTGCCGCCCAGGTTGGTGCCGGCCAGCGGGCCCTGGTCAACCTTGACTTTGCCGCTGTCGGCCTCCGGGTTGACGGTGATTGCACCGGCACGCACCAGAATATCGCCCGCCTGGTGAGCGTGTGCGACCGGGGCGACGAGGGCGAGCGCGAAGAGGGACGCGCCGAGCAGAGACTTGTTCATGGGAGCTCCAAAGGACGTTTAAAAGTTGTACGTCCAATGGTAAAGATCGTTCCGTTCGGTCTTTTGACTCAGCTCAATGAAAGGGTGATCAGCGCTACTCCTGCAGCTCGTACATGTAAATCTTCTGGGCATCCATCTGGTAACCGGCGTCGGCCAGTTCACTCGTCGACGGCTTGACCTGCATCGCGCCTTCGATCCAGTACGGCTGGTACAGCTCATCGAGCTTCACGCCGACTTCGCTTTTGACATGCACGATCTGGTTCGACGGCGGTGGCGGCACATGGATGCACGCGCCGAAATACGGCACCAGCAGAAACTCGGTGGTGCGGCCTTCTTCACTGACTTCCAGTGGCACGATATACCCCGGCAGGCGGATGTGCTGGCCGTCGAGGCTCTGCACCACCGGCGCGTTGGGCAGATCCTGCTTGGCCGCCGGCGCCGCCTCGACGGACAAGGCATCGGCCATGTTCGACAGGTCGTGCAGCGGCTTCATATTAGGCACTTCCGGTGGCGCATCCGGCGGGATCATTTCCTGCCAGGACAGGTCCTTGGGCTGTTCATCCGCCCACACGGGCACGGCCGTCAGCAGCAACAGGGCAAACAGGGCACGACGCATCGAAGCCTTCCTCATAAACGGATGGACAGGCCATCGGCCAAAGATTGTCGATAGGCGCGCCACGCGGGCACGCTGCCCATCAACAGCGCTGCCGCGAGGATACCCGCCAGCAGGGTCCATTCATATTCGCTCGGCCAGGACATCGGCAGGTCCAGCCCGTAGTTGGCCTGCAAGTAACCACGGGAGGCGGCGATGCAGACATACAGCAGGCCCACGCCTGCTACCACACCGGACAAGGCCAGGGCGAAGGCTTCGAAGATCAGCAGGCTCGCGATATGCCATGGGCGTGCACCCACCGAACGCAGAATCGCCATCTCGCGGCGGCGCTCGTTGAGGCTGGTGAGGATCGCCGTGAGCATGCCGATCAAGCCGGTCAGCACCACGAACAGCGAGATCACGAACAAGGCTTTCTCGGCGGTGCTCATCATGCTCCACAGCTCTTGCAGGGCCACGCCCGGCAGGATCGCCAGCATCGGCTCGCCACGGAACTCATTGATCTGCCTTTGCAACGCGAAGGTGGAAATCTTGTTGTTCAGGCCGAGCATGAACGCGGTGATGGCTTGCGGCGTCAGGTCCATATTGCGCGCCTGGTCGGCGCTGATGCGGCCTTTGCCCTGGGCCGGCACACCGTTGTGCCAGTCGACATGGATCGCCTCCATGCCACCCAGGCTGATGTGCAACGTGCGATCTACCGGCGTACCGGTACGCTTGAGGATGCCGACCACAGTGAAGGGTTTGTCGTCGTGCTTGACCAGGCTGACCACCGCTACACCGTGGGCCAGCACCAGCTTGTCGCCGAGTCTGTAATGCAGGGCGTCGGCGACTTCGGCGCCGAGCACCACTTCAAACGGGTCGGTAGCGAAGGCGCGGCCGCTGGCCAGTTCGAGGTTTTGCTTGCGCCCGTACTGGTAATGCTCGAAGTAGGATTCGTTGGTGCCCATCACGCGGTAACCGCGATGGGAGTCGCCGAGGGAAATCGGAATGGCCCATTTCACCTGGGGGCTGGCGGCGAAATGCTCAAAGCTGTCCCAGCGGATGTTGTTGGTGGCGTTGCCGATGCGAAACACCGAATACAGCAGCAGGTTGACCGAGCCCGAACGTGCCCCGACGATCAGGTCGGTACCGCTGATGGTGCTGGCAAAACTGTTGCGCGCCTCGACACGCACGCGCTCCACCGCCAGCAACAAGCACACGGAAAGCGCGATGGCGAAGGCAGTGAGGATCGCAGTAAAGCGGCGGTTAGCCAGGCTGGCCATGGCTAGACGAAACAGATACATCTCAAACCTCTGCGGGCGTGGCGGCGCGATTGAGTTCGGCCAGTGACAGGTTGCGGTCGAACAGTGACGCCAGGCTCTGGTCATGGCTGACAAACAACAGGCTGGCGCCAGCTTCACGGCATTCAGCGAACAGCAACTGGATGAACGCTTCGCGGGCGTCATAGTCCAGGGCTGAGGTGGGCTCGTCGGCGATCACCAGTTCCGGTTGGCCGATCAACGCACGGGCGGCAGCCACCCGTTGTTGCTGGCCGATGGACAGCGAGTCGGCGCGGCGCTCCAGCAAGTCCTTGTCCTTCAAGCCCAGGTGCGCGAGCAAGGTCGCAGCCGCCTGGTCGACACTGCCGTGGCGCTGTTTGGCCCGTTGTGCGCGCAACCTGGAAAAATGGCAAGGCAACTCGACGTTTTCGCGCACCGATAGAAACGGCAGCAGGTTGAACTGCTGGAAGATGTAGCCGGTGTGGTCCACACGGAAACGATCACGGGCGCCGGCCGAGAGTTCGGTCAACTCCTGCCCAAGCAGGCGGATGCTGCCCTGGCAGGGTTTCTGCACGCCCCCCAACAGCCCCAGCAGCGTGGTCTTGCCACTGCCGCTCGGGCCCTTGAGGAACAGGGTTTCCCCGGGTTCCAGGCGGAACGCGGGGATGTCCAGCAACTGCGGGTGACCGGGCCAGTTGAAGCCCAGGTCGGACAGTTCGATTAACGCTTGAGTCATGGGAAGTCAGTGTCGCCTGGTAGTCGAAAATGGCGCCGATCCACTGTGGGAGCTGGCTTGCCTGCGATGGCATCGCTACGGTGTGCCTGCTGCACCGCGTCGCCAGTATCGCAGGCAAGCCAGCTCCCACATGGACTGTGCTTTCAAGTCAGAACTTCAGGGTGGCGGCGGTGGCCGTCGCGTCAACACCTTGCTGACCGCTCGGGCCGATCAGTTGTACCTGAATTTTCTTGGTGGCGGGGAAGGTCTTGAACACTTGGCTCAAGTCCAGGTTGCCCAAGGCCGTCGGCGTGGCGCAGGTGAATTGGTAGTGGGCGTGGATTTCGCTGTGGTCGTGATGGTGCTCGTGAGCGGCGGCGCCTTTGCCGTCGGTGGCGTGGTCATCGTCGTCATGGTCGGCTTCTGGTTTGTCACCGAACAGCGGGCTATTGAGCTCCTGGCTGCTGACCACACACCCTGCGGCCTTGGGCAGGTTGAACAGGGCCAACGGGTTCTCCAGTTGTTTGCGTACACCGGCGACCTTGGCTTTATCGGCGGCGCTGGTCGCTACATGCTCGAAACCCACCAGGTTCATGGCCGGGCTGTCCAGTTCAAGCTCAAGGGCCTTGCCATCCAGCACGGCATTGAGACGGCCGACCCCATGTTCATGGGCGCCGAGGCTGCCGTGCTCGTGGTCATGCTCTTCGTGAGCGTGGGCAACAGCCAGTGGCAGCAGGGCGAACGGCAAAGCAAGCAGCAAACGGCGCATGGGAGGGCTCCAGGATGAAAGTTTTGTTATGTGATCTTATAACAATGAGCCGAGAGTTTGACCGCCTGCTTGGTGTTGCGCAAGCTGCATGGGAGCATGACGGTCAGAAAAATGCAGGAGTACAGCGATGTTGCGAATTCGTGGAACCATCGGCGATCTGCCGGTGGACTTGACCCTGGAACTGGACGACGGCGATTGGGCGCGCTTGGGCGCACAGCTTCAGGCCGCCCCAACGCCCAGTGCGCCAACCGCGGCGCCGGTCAAACAAAACGACGACCTATGGCAGAGCGCCCAGGAGGTGCTGCGCAAGGCAGGGCAGCTCAACGGTCTGGAATTACTCGATCAACTGGAAGGGTTGGCAGGCGATGCGGGCGCGGGCAAGCGCCTGTTGGTGCGCCTGCGCCATAGCGCCAAAGTCAAGGTGAGCAGCGGCGGGGATACGCCGCTGTACCGTTGGATCGGTGATTAGTACAACGCGGCAAACAATTTGCGGCGGTACACCGTGACCAGCGGGTGCTCATTGCCCAGCAATTCGAACACCTGCAGCAACGTCTTGTGCGGCAAGCCTTCGCTGTAGCTGCGGTTGCGGGTAAACAACTTGAGCAAACCTTCCAGTGCCGCATCGTACTGCTGGCGCGCCAGTTGCTGGATCGCCAACTGATAGGCCGCCTCGTCGTCCTGCGGGTTCTGTGCCAGACGGCTCTTCAGATCGGCGGTGTCCGGCAAGTCTGCGGCCTGGCGCAGGAAGGTGATCTGCGCCTTGGCCCCGGCCAGGGCGGCCTTGTGCTCGTCGCTTTTGACTGCGTCAAGCACGGCCTGGGCTTCGCCCAATTCGCCGCGTTCGGCCAGGCAGCGTGCGTACAGGATCAATGCGGGGGCGTTAGTGTTGTCTTCGCCCAACAGCGCCACCAGCAGCCCTTCAGCTTCACTGATGCGTCCTTCGCTGAACAGCGCCTGGGCCTGTTCCAGCGGATCCGCCGCAGCCGGTGGTGGCATCTGCACATGTGGCTCCAGCATCGCCCGTACTGCCGACTCCGGCTGCGCACCGGCAAAGCCGTCCACCGGCTGGCCATCCTTGAACAACACCACCGTCGGCAGGCTTTGAATGCCGAAACGCGCGACGATGTCCTGTTCGGCCTCGCAATCGACCTTGGCCAACAGCAACTCGCCGCGATAGCTCTCGGCAATCTGCGCCAGCATCGGCATCAGCGCCTTGCATGGCGCACACCATTCGGCCCAGAAGTCCACCAGCACAGGTTTTTCAAAAGAATTCTGAATCACCGCCTGGTCGAAGTTGGCGGTGGTGACGTCGAAGATGTACGGCGTGGGCTCACTCATGGGGCGTCTCGAATAAAGCGGGAATGGGGGCAACTATAAGGGCTGGCGCCGCGAATGGTACAGACTCACCTTGCGAAACTCCCAAGGCTCGGCCAGGTCCGGCAGGGTCAACGCGTCCAGAACCTCCAGCCGTTGATAACGCGGGTGTTGGAAGTCCCGCACCCGCGAATCGGCCACCAGCGCTTCGCGGCCACGAGTGAGGAATTGATCCAGCAGCGGCAGGTTGGCGCGGTCGTAAAGCACGTCGGCCACCAGGATCAAGTCAAAACGGTCGGCTTCGGCGAAGAAGTCGGCGCAATAGCCCAGCTCCACCGCATTGAGTTCGGCGTTGGCGCGGCAAGACGCCAGGGCCAGCGGGTCCAGGTCACACGCCACTACTTCCAGGGCACCCGCCTTTACGGCGGCGATCCCGGCTACGCCCGAACCTGCGCCGAAATCCAGCACGCGTTTACCGGCGACCCACTCGGGATGCGCCGCCAGGTAGCGCGCCAACGCCAGGCCGCTGGCCCAGCAAAAGCTCCAATAGGGCGGCTCATGCAGGATGCGCCGGGTTTCTTCCTGGCTGAAGGCGCGGTCCATATTGTCGGCATCGAGCAGCCATAGCGATAATTCGGTGCCCGGTAGCGGGCAGGGCACCAATTGCGCGTCGCCGATCAGCTCGCTCAAGGCGCGCTGCAGGTGCAGCGGTGGCGTCATGGCGCCTTGACGAGTTGCAGGGGGCCGGTGCTCTGGGTGATCGCCTGGGTGACGCGCACGGCGGGCAGGTGCAGGATCAACTGGCCGGACTGGCTGGCGCGGCCACGCAATTCAACGCGTGCACCGGCCGGGAAGGCTTCAGGGTTGAAGCGCAGGCGGAAGGCCAGGGGCTTGCCATTGCCGCTCAGCACGCTGCTGGCGAGCAGTTGCTGCGGGCGCGAACGGTCGTCGATCACCAGCAGCGCCATCTCGACTTCGGCGCCGGCGGGCACGTTGGTCAGGCTGCCGCTGATTTCCCGTTGATAGGCGGGCAGGGGGCCGAGGTCTTCAATACCCGGGACTTTTTTCTCTTGTGCCGGTGTCGGTTGAGGCGCGGCCGGTTTGGGGGCTTCGCTGCTGCAGGCGACCAGAAAACTGAACAGCGTGAGTAGAGCGAGTGGTCGTAACTGCATGTACGGCTCCAGAAAGGACAAAATCCGTGGCTTAAAAAATATCAAACATATAAGCCTGCCTATATACCGTAAAGGCTATGGCTTGTCTTGCGACGGGGATGCGCTACCATGGCCCTCCCATTTTTTGTTGCCTGCCAACCATGCACTGTCCCTTCTGCGGTGCCAACGACACCAAGGTCATTGACTCGCGTCTGGTCGCCGAGGGCGATCAAGTGCGTCGCCGGCGCGAATGCCTGGCCTGTGGTGAACGTTTCACCACCTTCGAAACCGCCGAACTGGTATTGCCCCGTCTGATCAAGTCCGACGGCAGCCGCCAGCCTTTCGACGAAGAAAAACTGCGTGCCGGTATGCAGCGCGCCCTGGAAAAACGCCCGGTGAGTGTCGAGCGCCTGGAAGCGGCGCTGGTGCATATCAAGCACAAGCTGCGGGCGACCGGCGAGCGCGAGGTCAAGAGCCTGGTGGTCGGCGAGCTGGTGATGGGCGAACTGCAAAAGCTCGACGAAGTCGCCTATATCCGTTTTGCCTCGGTGTATCGACGCTTCCAGGACCTCAATGAGTTCCGCGAAGAAATCGACCGCCTGGCCCGTGAGCCCTCCAAACAATGAAGTCTGAACAGGCAGTCCTCGACGCCCATTACATGGCGCGTGCCCTCGAATTGGCGCGCAAGGGCCTGTACACCACCCACCCCAACCCACGGGTGGGCTGTGTGATAGTGCGTGACGGGCAGATTGTCGGCGAAGGCTGGCATGAGCGCACCGGCGAGCCCCATGCCGAGCCGAATGCCCTGCGCGCCGCCGGTGAAAAGGCCCGCGGCGCGACGGTGTACGTGACGCTGGAGCCGTGCAGCCACCATGGCCGTACGCCGCCGTGCGCCGATGCACTGGTGAGCGCCGGTGTGGCGCGGGTGGTGGCAGGTATGCAGGACCCGAACCCGGAAGTGGCCGGGCGTGGCATGCAGCGTCTGGCCCAGGCGGGTATCGAGGTGCGCAGTGGTGTCCTGGAAGCTGAGGCGCGGGCGCTTAACCCGGGGTTCCTCAAGCGCATGGAGCACGGTTTGCCGTTCGTGCGGGTCAAGCTGGCCATGAGCCTGGACGGCCGCACGGCGATGGCCAGCGGCGAAAGCCAATGGATCACCGGCCCCGCTGCCCGCGCCGCCGTCCAACGTCTGCGTGCCGAGGCGAGTGTGGTGTTGACCGGTGCCGATACGGTGCTGGCCGACGGCGCCCGCTTGACTGTGCGCGCCGCTGAGTTGGGCCTGGATGAACAAACCACCGCCCTGGCCATGTCGCGCCCGCCTCTGCGCGTGTTGATCGACGGCCGCTTGCGCGTGCCGCTCAATGCACCCTTCTTCAAGGCAGGCCCGGCACTGGTCATCACCTGCGTAGCTCCGGAGAACCAGTTTCCCCGTGGCCCAGAGTGCCTGGTGGTACCGGGCGTGGAGGGCCAGGTCGACCTGCGCTCGGCGCTGGTGGCATTGGCCGCCCGTGGCGTCAACGATGTGCTGGTGGAAGCGGGCCCGAGCCTGGCGGGCGCGTTTGCCCAGCAGGGCCTGGTGGATGAGTACGTCATATTCATCGCCGGCAAGTTCCTCGGCTCCGCTGCCCGGCCGTTGCTGGACTGGCCGCTTGAGAAGCTGGTCGACGCGCCCCAACTCAAGATCACTGACATGCGCGCTGTAGGCGACGACTGGCGAGTCACTGCCATTCCCGTCCCGACAGCGAGCGTATAATTCCCGGCCTGCGCTTAAGCGTCAGCCCCTCGTTTTCAGGAGAGCGAAATGTTCACCGGCATTATCGAATCCATCGGCAGCATCCGTGCAATGACCCCCAAAGGCGGCGACGTGCGCCTGCTGGTTGAAACCGGCAAGCTGGACCTCGGCGACGTCAAGCTGGGTGACAGTATCGCCGTCAGCGGCGTGTGCCTGACCGTTATTGAGCTGCCGGGCAACGGCTTTGCCGCCGACGTCAGCCGGGAAACCCTGGACTGCACCGCGATGAACGACCTCAAGGCCGGCAGCCCGGTCAACCTGGAAAAAGCCCTGACGCCGACCACGCGCCTGGGCGGTCACCTGGTCAGCGGCCATGTCGACGGTGTCGGCGAAGTGGTGGCCCGCAGTGAAAACGCACGCGCCGTGGAATTCCGCATCCGTGCGCCCAAAGAGCTGGCCAAGTACATTGCCCACAAGGGTTCGATCACCGTTGATGGCACCAGCCTGACCGTGAACGCCGTCAATGGCGCCGAATTTGAACTGACCATCATTCCCCACACCCTCAGCGAAACCATCATGGCCTCCTACCAGCCGGGGCGCCGGGTGAACCTGGAAGTGGACTTGCTTGCCCGTTACCTGGAGCGCCTGTTGCTGGGCGAAAAGGCCGCAGAGCCTGCATCAGGCAACATCACCGAAAGTTTTCTGGCCGCTAACGGCTACCTGAAATCCTGACCAAGGGGGTGCCGCGTGGCGCTCAATAGCATCGAAGAACTGGTTGAAGACATCCGCCAAGGCAAGATGGTCATCCTTATGGATGACGAAGATCGCGAGAACGAAGGCGACATCATCATGGCCGCCGAGGCGTGCAAGCCTGAGCACATCAACTTCATGGCCAAGCACGCCCGTGGTTTGATTTGCATGCCCATGAGCCGCGAACGCTGCGAGTTGCTCAAGCTGCCGTTGATGGCGCCGCGCAATGGGTCGGGTTTCGGCACCAAGTTCACGGTATCGATTGAAGCCACCACTGGCGTCACCACCGGTATCTCCGCCGCTGACCGCGCCCGTACCGTGCAAGCCGCCGCCGCCAAAGATGCCAAGGCCGAAGACATCGTCAGCCCCGGTCACATTTTCCCGCTGATGGCTCAACCGGGTGGCACCCTGGCTCGCGCCGGTCACACCGAAGCCGCCTGCGACCTGGCGCGCATGGCCGGTTTCGAGCCGAGCGGGGTGATCTGCGAAGTGATGAACGACGACGGCACCATGGCCCGTCGCACTGAACTGGAAGCCTTTGCCGCCGAACACAACCTCAAGATCGGCACCATTGCCGACCTGATCCACTACCGCATGATCCACGAACGTACCGTTCAGCGGATTGCCGAGCAGCCGCTGGACAGCGAACTGGGCCAATTCAATTTGGTGACCTACCGTGATTCAGTGGAAGGCGACGTGCATATGGCCCTGACCCTGGGCAACATTTGCGCCGAAGAACCGACCCTGGTGCGGGTGCACAACATGGACCCTCTGCGCGACCTGTTGATGGTCAAGCAACCCGGCCGCTGGAGCCTGCGCGCCGCCATGGCCGCGGTTTCCGAGGCTGGCAGCGGTGTGGTGCTGTTGCTCGGTCACCCGTTGGACGGCGACGTATTGCTGGCGCACATCCGCGAAACCGCTGACGCCGTGCCGGTGAAAAAACCGACCACCTACAGCATCGTCGGTGCCGGTTCGCAGATCCTGCGCGACCTGGGCGTGCGCAAAATGCGCCTGATGAGCGCACCGATGAAATTTAATGCGATATCCGGATTCGACCTGGAAGTTGTAGAATACGTGCCCTCCGAATAAAGGCCGGCGATTTCTGCCCCTTGTTCGCGGTTAAATCATCACTGAGGGACGCACTTTTCGCGTCCCGGCTCTTTAAGAGATTTGTCGAATGACCCTGAAGACCATCGAAGGTACCTTCATCGCCCCCAAAGGCCGCTATGCCCTGGTGGTTGGCCGCTTCAACAGCTTCGTGGTTGAAAGCCTGGTAAGCGGTGCGGTTGACGCCCTGGTTCGCCACGGTGTGAGCGAGAGCGATATCACCCTTATCCGCGCCCCTGGCGCCTTCGAAATTCCACTGGTTGCGCAAAAAGTTGCTCAGCAGGGTGAATACGCGGCGATCATCGCCCTGGGCGCGGTCATTCGTGGCGGCACCCCGCACTTCGAATACGTAGCCGGCGAATGCACCAAGGGCCTGTCCCAGGTGTCCATGGAGTTCGGCGTGCCAGTCGCTTTCGGCGTACTGACCGTTGATTCCATCGAGCAAGCCATCGAGCGTTCCGGCACCAAAGCCGGTAACAAGGGCGCTGAAGCTGCCTTGTCCGCGCTGGAAATGGTCAGCCTGCTGTCGCATTTGGAGGCCAAGTGATTTCCGACGAAAGCGATCGTTTCAACCCGCGTGACGAGCGTCCAGCCGATGCCGGCAAGCCTTCGAAAAGCGAAAAGCGCCGTGCGGCCCGTCAGCTCGCCACCCAGGCGCTGTACCAGCGTCATATGGCTGGCACTTCGCTGAACGAGATCGAAGCGCAATTTCGCGTCGATAACGACTTCACCTTTGCTGACCAGAGCTACTTCCACGACATCCTGCACGGTGTTCCGGCCAACATGACCGAGATCGATGCTGCGCTGACGCCATGCCTGGACCTGACCCTCGAAGAGCTGGACCCGGTTGAGCTGGCGGTACTGCGCCTGTCCACCTGGGAGCTGCTCAAGCGCGTTGACGTACCGTACCGCGTGGTGATCAACGAAGGCATCGAACTGGCGAAGGTCTACGGTTCGACCGACGGTCACAAGTTCGTCAACGGCGTGCTCGACAAGCTGGCCCCGCGCCTGCGTGAAGCCGAAGTAAAGGAACACAAGCGCTAATCTGCGCTTGAGTCCCGCATGGGCGAGTTCGAGCTGATCCGCAAGTACTTCGCCGCCGCGCCTTGTGCGCAAGGCGGCGATGGCATTGCCCTGGGGATCGGCGACGACTGTGCCTTGCTGGCGCTGCCCGCCGGAGAGCAACTGGCGGTCTCTACCGATACGCTGGTGGCCGGCGTGCATTTTGCCGACCCCTGTGACCCGTACCTGCTCGGCCAGCGCTCGCTGGCCGTGGCGGTGAGCGACCTGGCCGCCATGGGCGCCGACCCCCTCGCGTTTACCCTTGCCCTGACCACGCCGACCGTGGATGCCGATTGGCTGCAACGCTATGCCCAAGGCCTGAACGCCATGGCGCAACGTTGCGGCGTGGGCTTGGTGGGCGGCGATACCACCCGAGGGCCACTGAGCCTGACCCTGACCGTATTTGGCCGCGTACCGCCCGGGCAGGCGTTGACGCGCAGTGGTGCGCAGCCGGGTGACCTGCTGTGTGTGGGCGGCGAACTGGGCGATGCCGCTGGTGCTTTGCCATTGGTCTTGGGCCAACGCACGGCGGATGCGGCAGTTGCCGAGCCGCTGCTGGCACATTACTGGTCGCCGCAACCGCAGTTGGCCCTGGGGCTGACGTTGCGGGGCAAGGCGAGCGCGGCCATGGATATCTCCGACGGGCTGCTGGCCGATTGTGGGCATATCGCCAAGGCTTCGGCGGTCAGCCTGGTGATCGAACGTCACAGGTTGCCGTTATCTACCGCCTTGCTGACATTTGTCGGCGAGGATCAGGCCCGCGTCGCGGCGTTGAGCGGGGGGGATGACTACGTGCTGGCATTTACCTTGCCGATATCCGCGTTGGCACCTTTGCGAGCGGGCGGCTGGCCGATTCACGTGATCGGTCGGGTCGAAGCGGGGCAGGGCGTGACCCTGCTCGATGCCCATGGTCAGGACATTACACCGGCCGTGCGCGGCTATCAGCATTTTCGCGAGACGCCGTAGCCAGCGTCCTGCGCTACCCTTTATCTGATGATTACCACGTAGGAAGCCGTCACTATGGTCGTGCGCTGCTGGCTGCTGATCGCTCTGTGTGCCTTTACCTCTGTACTTCAGGCGGATGAGGCGTCGGTGCCCGGCAAGGTCATGCTGGCCGGCGAAGAGTGGAACGACTACACCAATAAAGATGGCAGCGGCCTGGCCTGGGACGTGGTGCGCCAGATCTTCGAGCCGGTAGGCATCACCCTGCAGACCCGCAGCGAGCCCTACACCCGCTCGGTCGGCCTGGCCCAGCGTGGCGAGGTGGATGGATGCGTCGGCACCTATCGCAATGAAGTCAGCGGGGTGTTGTACCCCCGCTGGAACTTCGACGCCGACCACGTATACGCCCTTGGGCTCGCCACTGCGCCTACGCCGACACAGGCGACGCTGGGCGACTACCGCCTGGCCTGGGTGCGTGGCTACAAGTACGAGCAATACCTGCCCAATGTGCGCCGCTTCAACCAGATCGAACGGCGCGACGGTATCCTGCCAATGCTGCAATACGGTCGCGCCGATTTCTATATCGATGCCCTCACTGAAGCCAAGTATGTACTCAGCCAGGCGCAAGACCCGGCGTTGTTCAAACTTACGCATATCGCCGAGTTGCCGCTCTACATAGCCTTTGCCGATACCGAGCGCGGCAGGGCGTTGATGGCGGTGTATGACCAGCGTTTGGCCGCCCTGGTCAAGACCGGCGAGCTCAAAGCGACTTTTGCGCGCTGGAAACAGCCGTATCCGTTCCCGGGCCCATAGAACTGACGTGAAGGCCAATCGAACCTATTGATCTTTATCAGCGATAATTCAGCTTAAGCGTCTGTAGGAACCTGCTGTTACAATGGCCGCCTCTGTGAAATCTGAAATCAGGAGCACACGGTGCCCGTCGTTTTCGTCGCCGCTTCCAAGCTGCCTACCCCTTTTGCCACGTTCACCATGAACGGCTTTCTCGAAGAAGCCACCGGGCGCGAGCACGTTGTGCTCAGCCTCGGCGACATCACGGATGGCGCGCCGGTGCTGGGGCGCGTGCATTCCGAGTGCCTGACCGGCGATGCGCTGTTCAGCCAGCGCTGTGACTGCGGCTCGCAACTGGAAGCCGCTTTGCAAGCCATCGCCCGTGAAGGCCGTGGCGTGCTGCTGTACTTGCGTCAGGAAGGCCGTGGCATTGGCTTGTTGAACAAGATCCGCGCCTACGAACTGCAAGATGGCGGCGCCGACACCGTGGAAGCCAACGAGCGCCTGGGCTTTGCCGCCGACCAGCGCGACTACGCGATCTGCCTGCCGATGCTTGAGCACCTGGGGGTCAAATCCCTGCGCCTGATGACCAACAACCCGCGCAAGGTCAAAGCCTTGACCGAGATGGGCATCACCGTGGCCGAGCGCGTGCCGCTGCACACCGGGCACAATCCGCACAACAAGCTCTACCTGGCGACCAAAGCCAGCAAGCTCGACCATATGATGGGCAACGAGCACCAGGGCGAGGTCGACCGCGCGTGACTCGCGGCCAGGTGAAACGGCGGTTATCCTTCAACTGGTGGCAGTACCTGGCTTTGGCATTGCTGCCCCTGTTTGTGATCAATCTGCTGTTTGGTCGCGCTGAACCCCTGCTGCCCGTGCTGGCCATGCCGTTCTTCATTGCCGGCGTGGCCTCGATGTTTCTCAGCCTGCGTTATTTTCACGGCTATAAACATGCGCTGATCGCCACTTCCAAAGCCCTCGATACCCCTGAAGAACCTGCTGCCTGGATCACCCTGGCGGCGCGTCGGCGCACGGCTTTGCTGGTAGCCGCGCTACCGGCCTGGATCGGTGCGCTGGCGGTGTTCGTGGGGCTGGAAGCGGTGCCACTGTTCCTGCTGGCAATGTCGACCATGGTGCTGTTTTACCTCTACCGCATTCCGCGTCAACTGGGATGAGCCGCTACTGGCTGGCACTGCTGCTCGTATTGAGTGTTCAGGCGATGGCAGCCGAACGAGTGGTCAGCCTGGCGCCGTCGCTGTCTGAAATCGTCGTTGAGCTGGGCGCAGCCGACCTGTTGGTGGGTGTGCTTGATGGTGGTGAGCGGCCAACAGCACTGGCAACGGTTGCGTCGGTCGGGCATTACGGCCAACTGGATATGGAGCGTCTGCTCAGCCTGAAGCCCGACCTGATCCTGCTGTGGCCCGGCAGCGTCGGCCCGGCCCAGCGTGAGCAGCTTCAGCGGTTGAATATCCCGGTGTATATCGCCGAGCCCCATAGCCTTGCGCAACTGACTACTCAGGTCCAGGCCATTGCCGAGCAATTGGGCCGAGCTGAGGCAGGGCGCCAGCTCGCTGCACAACTACGCCAGCGCTTGGCCGAGTTGCGCCAGCGCTATCAGCGGGCCGAGCCGTTGCGGGTGTTTTACCAAGTGTGGAACCAACCGCTGTACACCGTGGGTGGTGGGCAGATCATCAGCGATGCGCTCAGTGTGTGCGGGGCGCGTAATGTGTTTGATGATCTGAAGTTGCCGGCGCCGCAGGTCAATATCGAGTCGGTGCTGGCGCGTGATCCCGAGGTGATCCTGGTGGGTGATCAGGCTCAGAAGGAGGCCTGGAAGGCATGGCCGGCGATGGCTGCTCGGGTACGGTTAGTGCCGGACAAGGGCCTGGAGCGGCCCAGCGGGCAGATGTTGGAGGCGGTGGGGCGGTTGTGCCAGGTGATTGCGCCGAACCTGTGACAACGCTATCGCAGGCAAGCCAGCTCCCACAGGGGAATGCATTTCAATTGTGGGAGCTGGCTTGCCTGTGATTACGTCGGTGCAGGTCCCTCAGAACTCAGGCGTCCATGTCAGCCCAACCATCCACACCCGACCTTCTTCACGATAATTCTGAGCCTCGCCGAGGTAGCTGTACTTCGCCCGGGCATAAGACCTGTCCAGCACGTTATCCACCTTCAGCGACAACGACACCTCTCGGTTCAACGCCCAACTGCTGCGTAGCCCCAACAAGGCATACCCGCCCAAACGGTTGCGGTTGGCTTCATCATCGTAGCTGCTGCTGATCGCCTGCCAGCTCGCGCCAACGCCCAGCTTGTCGAACTGCCGATCCAGATCCAGGTTCAATGTACGCCGAGCGCGACGTGCCAGGGTGTGGCCGCTGTCACGGTCACGCGGGTCGATAAGCGACAGGCCCAGGTTGCCCTGCCAGCCAAACACTTCCTGCTTGAGCGCCGCTTCAAAGCCGTTGATCCGCGCCGATGCCACGTTTTGCGGCTTGCCGGCGTCAAGGATGATCGCGTCGCTCAGGTCGGTACGATACAGCGAGGCTTCCACCCGTGTGCTGTCGGTCAGTTGGCTGCGCCATTGCAGCTCGTAGCTCTTTGATGTCTCGGGCTGCAGATTGGGGTTGCTGTACTGCGTGTCGGGGTAATAGAGGTCGTTGAAGGTCGGCGCGCGGAAGCCTTCGCTGTAGCTCAAGAGTAGGTCGTTGTCAGGGTTGACCGGTACGGTCAGGGTGCCGCTCCAGCTATTTTGACCGCCGAACTGCTGGTTCTGGTCGCGACGCAGCCCAAGCTCGGTGGAAAACCACTCGCTGTGGAAGCGGTGCTGCACAAAGGCGGCGCGGTTCCAGCGGCTGTTTTCGGTAAAGGTGGTGGAGCCGTGGAAGCGGTCTTCATACCAGTCGCCACCGACGATCAGGTTGTTCTGCTCATTCAGCGTCAGGTCGTTCTGCCAGTTGACCGAGTCGCGGTAGGTATTGAACACGCTGAAATCATCACTGAGCGTATCGCGCTTGGTGTCACGGTTTTCGCTGTGGCCCAACTCCAGGCGCGACTGCCAGGTCTCATTGAGCTTGGCATCGACATAACCGCTGGCGCTGCTGACGGTGTAATCGGTGTAGGGTTTCTGGCCGACGCTCTGCCCGGTGGCGCCGTTGTAGCGGCCATAACTGTTGTCGTACTCCGACTTGCCACGGTTATCCAGCAGATTGAAACCTACCTCCAGCTCATCGCTGAACGAATGGCGGAGGTTCAGGCTGATGGACTGGTTTCGGTAGGCATCATGGTCGCCGTCACTGGGGAACGACGCGTGGCTCGCGTTGATACCTGCGGTTTCATCCAGGCTTGCGCCCAGGTTGAAGCGCGTATGTTCATCGCCGCCCGACAAGCCCAGGCTACGTTCCCACGTCTGGTTACTGCCAAACCCGAGCTTCAAGCGCGGCTGCAAGCCTTGCTCGGCATTGCGCCGGGTAAACACCTGGATCACTCCGCCAATCGCGTCGCTGCCGTAAATGACCGAGCGGGAACCGCGCAGCACTTCTACACGCTCAATCTGATCGACGTTCAGATATTGCAGGCCACTATCACCGGTGGTGGTGTTGGCAATGCGCTGGCCGTCCACCAGTACCAGGCTTTGTGCGGCCTTTGTGCCTCGAATGAAGATCCCCGGCAAACTGCCACGCCCACCGGTCGGCGCAACCTGCACACCGGGCACGCGGCTGAGCAGGTCGGTGACGCTGGTGGGTTGCAGGCGGTCGATGTCGGCGCGGGTGAAGACGGTGTTGGCAGCGCTGCTGTCGTTACGTGCCTGCACTTGGCGGTTGGCGCTGATGACCACATCGGAGAGCTTCAAGGCCTGGTCGCGGGTGTCGGCGAGCAGATCGGCGGCGGGTAAAAGCAGCAGGGCGAGGCACAGGCGTTTCATGGGCTGTCCATAGCGATTTTGAAGGTGATACAAGTTAAATGTGGGAGGGGCGGTGCGACGATTCGACTTGCTCCCGATTACAGTGTGTCAGTCAGAACATCTGGTACTGATACACCGCGATCGGGAGCAAGTCGAATCGTCGCACCGCCCCTCCCACATTTAGTCCCGGTTTCTACAGGGCCAGAAGCGCCAAACGCTCGCGCACCGAAGCCTCGATGCCGGCCTCGTCCAAGCCACACTCAGCCAGCATCTGCGCCGGCTTGGCGTGCTCGACGTACACATCCGGCAAGCCCAGGTGCAGCACCGATTTGAGGATGTTCTCCCGCGCCAGGAACTCGCTGACTGCCGCGCCGGCGCCGCCCATGATGGCGTTCTCTTCGACGGTCACCAACAACTCATGGCTGGCGGCGATTTCGCGTACCAGCGCCTCATCCAACGGTTTGACGAAACGCATGTCCACCACTGTGGCATCAAGCTTTTCAGCCACTTTCAGCGCTTCGGCCAGTTGTACGCCAAACACCAGGAATGCAGTTTTGCTGCCTTGGCGACGCACGACGCCTTTGCCGATTTCAATCGGCTCCAGGTCTTTCTCGATCACGGCATTCGGGCCATTGCCCCGGGGATACCGCACAGCGGCCGGGCCGTTGTACAGGTGGCCGGTGCTGAGCATCTTGCGCAGTTCGTTTTCGTCGCTGGGCGTCATCACCAGTATGCCGGGGATGCAGCGCAGGTAGGACAGGTCGAAGCTGCCAGCATGGGTCGGGCCGTCTTCGCCCACCAGGCCGGCGCGGTCGATGGCGAACAGCACGTCGAGGTTCTGCACCGCCACATCGTGAACCAACTGGTCATAACCGCGTTGCAGGAAGGTGGAGTAGATCGCCACCACCGGCTTGGCGCCTTCGCAGGCCATGCCGGCGGCGAAGGTGACAGCGTGCTGCTCGGCAATCGCCACGTCGAAGTAACGCAACGGGAAACGCTCGCTGAACGCCACCAGGTCGGAGCCTTCCTTCATCGCCGGAGTAATGCCCACCAGGCGTGGGTCGGCAGCCGCCATGTCGCACAGCCATTCGCCAAACACACCGGAATACTTCGGCCCGCTGGCCTTTTTCGGCGCGGCGGCGGGCGCGTCCAGGGGTTCGAGCTTGGTGATCGCGTGGTAACCAATCGGGTCGACTTCAGCCGGGGCGAAGCCTTTGCCCTTCTTGGTGACGATATGCAGGAACTGCGGGCCCTTGAGGTCGCGCATGTTGCGCAAGGTGGCGATCAGGGTCGGCAGGTCGTGGCCATCGATAGGGCCGATGTAGTTCCAGCCCAGCTCTTCGAACAGGGTGCCGGGCACCAGCATGCCCTTGGCATATTCTTCGGTGCGACGGGCGATTTCCCACGCGCCAGGCAGACGCGACAGCACTTTCTTGCTGCCTTCGCGCATGCTGGCGTAGGTGCGGCTGGAGAGGATTTTCGCCAGGTAATTGGACAGGCCACCGACATTGCGCGAGATCGACATGTCGTTGTCGTTGAGGATCACCAACATGTTGGCATCCACTTCTGGCGCATGGTTGAGCGCTTCGAAGGCCATGCCGGCAGTCAGCGCGCCATCCCCGATCACGGCAATCGCCTTGCGATCGCTGTTTTGCAGACGGGCGGCAATCGCCATGCCCAACGCTGCACTGATGGACGTGCTGGAGTGGCCGACGCCAAAGGTGTCGTACTCGCTCTCGGAACGGCGCGGGAAGGCGGCCAGGCCGTCCTTCTGGCGCAGGCTGCCCATGCGCTCGCGACGGCCGGTGAGGATTTTATGCGGATATGCCTGATGGCCCACGTCCCACACCAGCCGGTCGTCCGGGGTGTCGAACACGTAATGCAGGGCGATGGTCAGCTCGATCACGCCCAGCCCGGCGCCGAAATGCCCACCGGTCTGGCCGACCGTGTAGAGCAATTCCAGGCGCAACTCATCGGCCAGGGTTTCCAGCTCGGCTTCACCCAGTCGACGCAGGCCGTCCGGCGTGGCAGCGCGGTCGAGCAGGGGCGTGGACGGGCGTTTGCGGGGAATCTCTTGAAACGTCGTGGGCATCAGGCGAATCGTTATAGGTATAGAAGAGGCGGCAGTTTACCTCAAGCGGTGCAAACTGCCCACGCAGGGCGCCGAACTTGGCCGATATGCGGCGCAAATGGCCGGGGTTGTCAGTGGCGGCGCTCGACGATATACCGCGCCAGGTCACGCAGCGGCTCGGCCGCCGCGTCGAAAGGTCGCAGGGCATCCAGGGCCTGGTCACGCAGCTCAATGGCGTATGCCTTGGCGGCTTCCAGCCCCAGCAGAGCCGGATACGTCGGCTTGTCCCGTGCAATATCGGCGCCTTGGCGTTTGCCGAGGGTGGCGGTATCGCTTTCCACGTCGAGAATATCGTCCTGCACCTGGAAGGCCAGGCCGATCGCGCGGGAATAAGTCTGCAGGGCCGCCAGTTGCTCGGCGTCGGCGCGGCCGCTGGCCAGGGCGCCCAGGTGCACGGCGGCTTCGATCAACGCGCCGGTCTTGTGGCGATGCATGTATTCAAGGGCTTCTTGATCCAGCTTGAGGCTGACCGAACCCATGTCGATGGCTTGGCCGCCGACCATTCCGGCCGGGCCAGCAGCGTGGGCCAGAGCAGTAACCATGCGCAGGCGGATCTCGGCGTTGACGCTGCTTAGCGCCGGGTCCAGCAACGCGCTGAACGCCAGGCTCTGCAAGCCATCCCCGGCCAGGATCGCGTAAGCCTCATCGAAGGCTTTGTGGGTCGTGGGCTGGCCGCGACGCAGATCGTCGTCATCCATCGCCGGCAGGTCGTCGTGTACCAGGGAGTAAGCGTGGATCAACTCCACCGCACACGCTGCGCCATTGGCCTCGGCCGCCGGCGCGCCCAGGGCTTCGCAGGCCGCATAGGCCAGCAACGGGCGCACCCGCTTGCCGCCATTCATCACGCTGTAGCGCATGGCTTCATAGAGGCGCGTCAATTCCGGGCTTGGCGCAGCAAACAAGGGCTCCAGCGCCGCATTCACCCGGGCTTGGCTACTGGCCTGATACGCGCTGATCATTCCGGCTGTTCCGCATCGAAAGGCTCTTGCGCCAACTCCCCGTCGCGCTCCAGCAGCACCTGGACCTTCTGCTCCGCCTGCGCCAACGCGCTCTGACAGTCGCGGGTCAGGCCAATGCCTTGCTCAAATGCCGTCAACGAGTCTTCCAGCGACAACTCGCCGTTCTCCAGACGCTCGACCAGGGTTTGCAGGTCGGCGAGGGATTGTTCGAAATCCAGTGCAACTTTTTTGCGGGCCATGGCGGCAATTCCGGTAGACGGTAAACCGGCGCGACACTAGCAGACATGGGGGATTGGGGCAAATGAGTGGGGCTGTTACTGCTGGGCGGGATTGATCTGATAACGCGTGCTGCGGCCGCCTCCGGGGAGGCGTGTCAGGCAGTTTTTTTCCAGTAGTCGGCCAGGTGGCGTGTTGCTGTTGCCTTGGACACTTTCGCCACGGCTTGGTACTGCGCGGCACTGATTCCGTGTTCGAAGCCCCTCTCACCCCATCGAGCAGGCGATTGAGTACCTTGACCTGTTCGGCGGACAAAGCGACGCCACGGTGTTGTTGCCAGAACCGGCTCTTGCCTAACACCCGGTCAATCCGCGCCATCGCCTGCTGCAGGTTGCGCAGCAGGGTTTTCAGGAACCATTCCAGCCAGTTGGTGATATCCAGGGTGGCTTTTTGACTGGACTCCAGCGCGTTGTAGTAACCGGCACGATCCTCAAGGATGCTGGCCGACATGGCGTAAAACCGGATGGCTTGGTGTTCGCCCTGGGCCAGGCCAAATCAGTGTGTTGCCAGATCCAGTGCGGGTGATTCATGGAAGAGCGCCTAGGGACTGACTCTCTTATCAAGGAGTATGCGGCGCAGTGGTTGAAGTCGTGCTCAGACGTTTGTTGGGTATAGATGAATGGTATTTACTCTCAACTCTACTAAATCGAGTTCCTGTCTTATTGGCTCATCGAGCTCAATAAGGATTATTGAGTCGCCAAGCTTTAATGCGGCACAACTATCGTCTCCATCTTGAATGAATTTGCCAGTTATGGAGTGTGTGTCATTGGTAAAAGTAATCTGTGGTGTCTTTTCAATCGACGGCATGATGTTTTTTTGCCAAGAAAATACTTCGTCCAGCTCGAACTCTACGTCTAGATCTTCACCAATTTCTGGTGCGGGATCGCTCCATAAAGCCACACCATCTCCGAAGGGTGAGTTGAATCTCACACGTAGGATGTTCTGGTCAGAAACTACGTCGGTTACTCTTATCTTCATTTGGCTTTGGGGGCTGTATTTTATAATTGATTTTAATATGCCTAAGTTTTCAAACAACAAGAGCTAGCGGTTTGGATATTCTAAAATTTTGCAAAGTCAACATCACCCTCAAATGAAATGCAAGCAATCCAGTCTAACGGTTTTTGAAGTATGTACGTATGTTGGGGGGTTGTCGAAAAAAATTGTAGTGCATGCATAAGTCCGCAGGTCGTAATTGAATATGCATTGTCGGTTGCATCGCCAATGAAAATTACATTCTGCTCGGTAGTGGATTTTATTTTTTTCTCTAATTTCTCTAGCGTGACTTGCGAAGAGGATGGGCCGATATAAGTTTTCTCCTTAAAAAAACTCCAAGCTATTTGGCTTCCTGAAAAAGGGATGGTCTCATTTGTTAACTCAACAATTAAATCGTGTTCGGCTTCTGACAGAATGCTGAATTTGACGCTCATTTTCTTGAGGTCGTTGATTATTTCGTCGTCAAGGTAGCTCATTTCTTTGCGAACCTCTTGGTGAGCTGAAACACAGTTTTTGACGTGCCTTCAAAAGTGTAATGAGGACCGTTCTTTCTGTGGGTCCATACATTAATATGAGCACCATGCCTTTCGTCGTATTCAATACGATAACCAGTTCTCGCGTCAGCTGTTTGCATCCCGATGGGCTGACCTTTACGTTCACCGAATTTTCCTAGTTTTGGTTTTTCCGCCCGAAAGTCGTTTTCCAGTAACCATTCAAGGGCTTTGTTCAGCGCTTGCTCATAGGTTGCGGAATGAGTTGAACTCCCTACCTTTGGAGTTTCTTCTTCATGTTTATGAGAGGCTTGGCCTTTTTGTCCTTGGCAATTGCCACGAGTGCACGCTAATCCTAGCGGATCCACCCACCCCGTAGGATTGGGCACGTACTGATACCCATTGATCCCACCCGCCAACTTCACCGGATCCGGCGTGAGGTAACGACCAATGTCCGGATTGTAGTAGCGATGGCGGTTGTAGTGCAGCCCGCTTTCTTGGTCGAAATACTGTCCTTGGAAACGCAGCGGATTTTCGATTTTGCCCACGTCGAACCGGGCGATCTGGCCGTAGGCGCGGTAGTGGGCGGACCAGACGATTTCGCCCTCGGGGCTGGTCAGTTCCTGCGGTGTGCCGAGGTGGTCGAGTTGGTAGTTGTAGGGCGTTGTGGCTTGTGGTCCGTAGCCTTCCAGCAGTGCCAGCGGGCGGAAGCTGTTGGGCTCGTAGATATAACTGTGATGACAGTCCGCATGGTGCTCGGCAATCAGCTTGTCGCCTTGCCAGAAAAACTCCGTGGTTATGTCATCCACGGTCTTGCTGACACGCCGGCCAAACGGGTCATAGCGATAACTAGCGGTTTCGCCGTTCGGTTTTGTGATGCTGATTAACCGATGCTGGCAGTCGTAGCGGTATTCCGTGACAAGTTGATGGCCTTTGCCGCGCCGTTCGCGGATCAGGTTGCCGAAGGCGTCGTAGTCGTAATGGCGGTCGCCCTGGATCATCAGGCGGTTGCCGGCAACGATGTCCGGGCCGGGGCGGTCTTGCATCAGCAGGTTGCCCGCCGGGTCGTGGGCGAAGCGTTCCTGGACGTCTTGGGAG
>NZ_JPRX01000001.1:4038592-4236348 GCF_000737955.1 Pseudomonas sp. BRG-100
CCCACGCTCATTCCACACCAGCCGATGGCAACTGTGATCCGGGTACCAAACTCCGGTCAGTTGCCCGTGTTTGTTGTAGCTGTAATCGGTAACCTCGCCGTCAGGATCGATACTACGCGTAACATCGCCTTGCTCATTACGCTCGTATTTCCAGACAGCCTCGCCGCGCCTTACAACCCGTACGAAGCCGTTGTCATGTTCGTAGGAGGTCGGCTCATCATCCCCGGGAAACAACGCCACCAAGCGTCCGGCTTCGTCGTACTGATACGCCGTCACCGCGCCCAGCGGATCCTGCTCGACGGTCAGCCGCCCCTTGGCATCGTAGGATTTGAAATGCTGCGCGCCGTCCGGATCGATGCGCTGCACCAACCGCGCCCGGTCGTCGTGGACATAGACTTCCTGGCTGCCATCGGCGTTATGCGCGGTGACACGGCCGTCATCGCCCCAGGCATAGCGCGTGTCCATCTGCGAAAAGCTCGCCCAGTGCCGTACGCAACGCGCCGCCTTGCCGGAGCCTTCCCACTCCCAAAAGAAACTCGCCCCACCGGCCAGTTGCCGCTCAAGAATGACGTGCTGATCGTCGTACCGATAACGCTCGCTTTCCCCGACAGCATTGGTCGCGCAAACCAGTCGTCCGTCTTCGTCATAGGCGTAGGAAACAACGTTCTGCTCGGTTTCCCAGACGTAAGGTGCACGCCCTGTGGCGCGATGAACCTGGTAGTCCACCGCGACGATTCGATCCAGCTCATAACGCAGCAGCAGCGAGCGACCAGCACCGTTATCCAACCGCTCAATTCGCCCGGAACGATCACGGCAAATGCGTAGACGGTTGTCATACGCATCGCTGATCGCAGTCAGTACACCGTCGCGAAAGTGATAGAACCGCGACGCCTGGGCCAGCACCAGCTCATCAGGAACCGAACCCAAGTAGATCGCCGCTTCTGCCAGGCTGTTGGTAATCGCGGGTCGAGCAGAAGTCGGCAAGGGCAGGGTGGTCGAGCGGTTCTCATGGTCGGTCCACACCACCGAATCGCCCGACACACAAAGCCTGTGCGCCAGCGCATGACTCCAGCCAAACCCCAACCCGCAATCCACATCCACCGCACTGGTGCGATACAGCCGCGTCCACTCAAACGGCAAGATCCCGTCCAGCGCACCATCGGTAAGAGTGAGCAATTCTTCCCCGGTGACCATCGACACTGGGCAGCCGTTGGTGACCGTCTTGTCCGCTGGCGTCGCCGCGTCTCCCTTCGGATTCGACGCCATGACCGGCACATCATCCACACGCTCTTTTTGCGTCAGCACCGCGTTCTGCCGCGCCCGCCAGCGCATCTGCATCGTGCCTTGTTTCACCCAGCCGACCACACCGCGAACCGCCACCGCTTTATAACGGTCGACCGCCTGCATGAACTTGGTGAGAATCGCCAGCACCCCCTTCACGAAGCCCACGGCAGCCTTGAGAATTTGTGCGCCATGCTTGACCAGGCGAACGCTCAAATACGCCACGCCCGCCGCCGGCAACGCGATGGTCAACACCGCGCCAATCACCAGGTCAATCAGCAACGACACCATAAAACCTGCGGCCGCTTGCGCGACTTCACGGGGCGGTAACGCGTCCAGCCAGATCATGGCGGTGCGCAGTAACAGGTACAGCGCCGCCTCGTCACTGGCGAGCAACATCGCCTGTTCCATGACCTTGGGCGCATCGGTGGCGATATGCGCCAACTTGGCCGCCTCGCTACCCAGTTGCTCGACGTACTTCAGCGGGTCTTCAAGCATCGCCTGCACCAGCTTGATGCTGTCCCACACATCCGTGATCGCCGCCCAACTGCCCGCCAGCACGCCGCTGCCAGTCGCGCTGGCAGTAGAGCGTTCCCAGTGGGGTTTGAAGTCTTTCCACTGTGACCGAAGCCACTGTTCCAAGTCCGCCGTCAGCCCTGCATAGGAGGTAAACAAGGCCTCCACTTGCTGCGCTGAAACACCGCCCTGAACCCGCACCTCATAGCGCCCGCCAGCGGCGCAGTAGTGCGAACCCTTGCCGTGTTCATCGAGCATCACCCGCGTGGAGATGCCGTCATCCAGGCCGATCACCTCAACCGGGATGTCGCCAATCGGCACGTCATACGCTGATTCGAATTTGCTCTCGATCTCCAGCACGCCACCCACCGGGCAACGGGCCACGGTGGAGAAATCTGCATCGGTAATGCTCACCGAACGCTGCGAATCCCCAACCCGCAACACTCGGTCCATGCCCAGCAACGACGGCATATCCGCTGCATGGCTGACCGAATCCAGCGCGCGCGAATACCAGGCGCCCATTTGCTGGCGGTACTCCACCAGGCTCTGATGGAAGCCATCCAGCTCATGTTCGATAGCGGCAATGTGGGCAGCGTGGGTCATCCATGACGTCTCGACAGAAGGCAAGGCGTCGGAGTCTGCCGCAGCGAAAAGCGGCTGGATGAACGGTTTGGAAAATCAGATTGCCCTTACACGGGGCTCGCAAAAGTCAGCGGCAACTCATGCGTAAGGGCTACTTCAAATGGCGACACTACTGATTGACGAGCAGTGCCCTTGGGCGTCTTTCAGTTGGGTTTCAAACTCAATCAAGCCCGCCTGCATCCGTTGCAACACGGCGATTTGCGCGGCCAGCGCTTGCTTCTTGTTGGCGATGGCTTGGTCCGCCCTGTCCCAGGGAAAGGCGTCACCGTCGTACCCCAGCAAAATCTCCTGCAACTCCTTGAGTTTGAACCCGAGCTGCTGGGCGCATTTGATAAAGGTCAGTCGCTCTACGCTCTGCGCCGTATAAACGCGATAGCCGCCAAGGCGTTGCGGCTCGGGCATCAATCCAATCGCCTCATAGTGACGAATCGCCTTGATGGTCGTGCCGGACAACTGCGCGGTTTTGCCGATGTACATGAAAATTCCCTTTCTCAAATAATGCGCCGGCCTGTTTCAGCCACCGGGCCCGCTGCGTCAACGTAGAGCCCAGCACGGGGCCAAACAGCAGCGTCTTGCTCGGTGTGATGCCGCACAGCGCCAGCGTGGTGCGACGCATCTGGTGGATGGCCGGCATGCGGTAGACCCAGCGGTAATACCACGCCGGCGTGTCCAGGGTCACTAACAAGTGCGCGCTTCGGCCCTTGAGCAGCTTGTCAGGGAATGCCTTGCCTGCGCGGTATTTGAAGGCGAAGCCGGGTAGGAAAACTCGGTCGATAAAGCCTTTCATCAGTGCCGGGGTACCACCCCACCAAACAGGGAAAACCCATGTGAGGTGCTCGGCCCAAAGGATGTCGGCTTGGGCGCTGAGCAAGTCGGGTTCCAGTGTTTGGGCCTGGGTATAACCGTGGTGAAGAATCGGGTCGAATGTGAGGTTGCCCAGGTGCAGGATGCGTACTTCGTGACCTGCCGTTTTCGCAGCGTGGATATAGGTCTGCGCCATGGCTGAACAAAAACTATCGGTGGACGGATGGCCGAGAATGACCAGGATGCGCTGACTCATGCTGAAGGCTCCTGAAATGGGCGTTCAGGGTAGGGGGTGCCGTATAGGGGAGAGTCAAGGGCCACAGCCAGTGCCAGCAGGACCTTTCTGCAAGGTACGCAGGACGCGTCCGAGAGTACTCATGAGCGCTTGTGACGGCACAGCGGGCTAACTAGCCTGCTGAAAACACAAGAGTAAAAAGGCATGAGCGAGACCTCCATCGGGTTGACGGCACCTCCAGAGGGCTACAGTGATTGGCTGACAGACCTCAAGGGCCGTATCCATAACGCACAGCAGCGTGCGTCAATCGCGGTCAATCGTGAACTGGTGCTGCTCTACTGGCAGATCGGTCGCGATATTTTGACCCGTCAGAACGATCAAGGCTGGGGTAGCAAAGTGATCGACCGCCTTGCGCAGGATCTGCGGGCGGCCTTTCCAGACATCAAGGGTTTTTCGCCGCGCAATCTGAAGTACATGCGTGCTTTTGCCGAGGCGTGGCCGGATTCGGAGTTTGTGCAAGGGGTGCTTGCACAATTACCTTGGTACCATCAAATCGCGCTATTGGACAAACTTCCCGGTCCCGAAACGCGACGTTGGTACGTCTCCCAAACGATCAAGCACAACTGGTCACGCAACACGCTGGTGATGCACATTGAAAACCGTTTGCTGGAACGCAGTGGCAAGGCCGTCAGTAACTTTGAAAGCCATCTGCCCAAAGCCCAATCCGATCTGGCGCGTGAAACCCTCAAGGACCCATATCGCTTTGATTTCCTCAGCCTGGGCCTGAACGCGCAAGAGCGTGATATTGAAAACGCCCTGATCAAGCATGTCACCGACTTCTTATTGGAATTGGGCGCAGGCTTTGCCTTCGTAGGCCGGCAAGTGCTGCTGAATGTGGGCGGTGATGAATTCTTCGTCGACCTGCTGTTCTATCACTTGAAGCTGCGTTGCTACGTGGTGATCGAACTCAAGGCTGGCAAGTTCAAGCCCGAACATCTGGGCAAACTGAGCTTCTACCTCGCAGCTGTGGATGCCGAGATAAAGCACCCACAGGATGGCCCGACGATTGGTCTGTTGTTGTGCAAAGGTAAAAATGAGGTGGTGGCTGAATATGCACTGCGCGATAACAACCGACCTATCGGCGTGGCGGAATATCAATTGGTGGAATCTTTGCCCGCAGAATTGCAAACCAGTTTGCCGAGTATTGAGCAGATCGAACGGGAGTTGGCGGGCTAGGGGCGGGCAAGCAATGGAAAAAGCCTGCTTTTCAGGGCAGGCTTATCACGCTGGGTTTGCTTATTTCTGATGAGCTGTCAGCGCCGCGTAACCGTTCATCAAGTTGCGATAGTTGGGAATCCGCTGGGACAACAGGTTACCCAGGCCTTCGATATCGTTGCGCCAGTCGCGGTGCAGCTCACACGCCACCGAGAACCAGTTCATCAACTGCGCACCGGCCTGCGTCATCCGGCTCCACGCCGCCTGCTGCACCGTGGTGTTGAACGTGCCGGACGCATCCGTCACCACAAACACCTCAAAGCCTTCCGCCAGCGCCGACAAGGTCGGGAACGCCACGCACACATCCGTCACCACACCGGCAATGATGATCTGCTTGCGCCCGGTGGCCTTGATCGCCTTGACGAAGTCTTCGTTGTCCCAGGCATTGATCTGACCAGGGCGAGCGATATACGGCGCTTCCGGGAACATTTCCTTCAACTCTGGCACCAGCGGGCCATTGGGGCCTTGCTCGAAGCTGGTGGTGAGGATGGTCGGCAGGTTGAAGAACTTGGCCAGGTCAGCTAAGGCCAACACGTTGTTCTTGAACTCGTTGGGCGAGAAGTCCTGCACCAGGGAAATCAAGCCGGTTTGGTGATCGACCAGCAGAACGATAGCGTCGTCTTTGTTCAAGCGGTTGTAGGTGGGAGCGCTCATGGTTGAATCCTTTTTTGTTTAGGTTGGTTGGGCGTTGCGTTCAACATGGGCACAGATTAATGGGTGGGTGGCGGGGGATAAATCGGGTGTGACGAGTCTTACTGTCAACTTAAAGGAGACAAAGAGCGAGCGATTGGGGGCGCCGTACTAATGCGCATAACGCGAATGAATTGCCTGATTTTGAGTCGCCAGCAGGTACGATCCCTTTCATTTGCAGGACGTTTCCGAGAGAATCCCAACCGCTTGCGCCAGTGGAATTGGGTGACTAGGCTGCTGACCGTCACTGCTAATTCAGTGATCGGGTTTAGTCGCCCGGACCTCGCTAGGCGCACGCGCCATCCCAAAGACAGGTGTCTTCTCGCCTGCACTTTATGGTGGCTGTGCGCAGGGCACCCTCGGGTGCGCCGGTGCCTAGCGGCCGGTCGACTAACCTGCGTACAGCCGCCACCTCTGCTCGTTTAGTCGCGAAAGGACGGTGGTAGTCACTTACTGCTAGGAGTTTTGCTATGGATAACGTTCGTTCAGATACGCTGTCGTCACACCCGACCAACTCATTCACGGTCAATGAAGATCTGAGCTTTGAGGATGCCTGGGTGCAGGTGGCTGAGCTGCTGCATTGTGCGCTGGCTACGTCACGGGTGATCGGCGAGTCAGTGGCTGCGCCGCAGAGGGCGGTGATGCATCTGGTGGAGATGGCGAAGATGGTGGCGGATAGGGCTGTGGAGTGTTTGCAGCCTAAATAACGCCTATTGAAGGATGGGTAGGATACCTGCCCGCCTTTGTTGACGATTCAATTGTCCAGCAGCTGCTGGACAATTGAACTGTATTCTTACAGGCATTAAAAAGCCGGCTTGTGGCCGGCTTCTCGGGGACTGCCTCAGCTTGTTTTTGACAAACCTCACCAGCCTTCAAATCGCTCAGCCCACATGGCGTCGGGCTGAATAGTAGGGGCATCCGCGGGAACTCCTCCGCATCGCCTGACAGGGCAGATAGCTAAGCCATCCCCCTGCCAAATGTGCGGCGCATGATACCCACATTCACTTCAGTTGCCCACCTCCGGTTCCGATTTAGAGCCTTCCCAGCCCAATAGATGTTCATCCAGCGGCACGGGCGGCCGGCGGTTGTTGAGGGTGGACCACCAGAATACCCAGCCGACGATCTTGAAGCTTTGTTCGAAGCGTTCTTCGTGGTTGAGGTATTCGTCCGGGTGTTCGGCGGCGTTGTGGCTGCGCAGGCGCAACCCACCACCAGGTCGGTTGTAGAGGTATTTGATGCGCAGCATCCCGTCGTGCTCTACCGCATAAATTTCGCCGTCGATGATTTGGGTGCGGCCTCGGTCGATGGCAAGGGTGGCGCCTTGTTGGATGATGTCGGTCATGCTGTTGTCGACCATGTAGGCGCCTACCGCGCGGTCGGGATGGACGTTGAGGGTTTGCAGGCTGTGCCGGGAGACGCGGATGCGTTCGCTTGAGGTGAATGTGGGGTGGAGGGGGATCTCCACGTCGGTTGTTTCCGGACGGCAGGCGGGGCCTGTGAGGTATTTGCCGGTGTCTTCGCGGGTGGGCAGTAGTTTCCTTGTGTCGGGGCCTTCCAGCAGGTAGTTGGCGGGCGGGTGTTTGGGGCCTCGGCCGTCGCTTAACCAGCGACTTGAGACGCACAGCAGTTCTGCTATCTCGTTGAGTCGGCCCATGGGAACGCCGCGTTTGAACCAGTTGTTCACGTGTTGAGGCGTGACACCGCGGTTCTTGGCGAAGTCGGAGGCGGAAAGATTAACTTCCCGGAGTAGCGCTTTTAAACGATCACCTGATGTATTCATAAACGCAGAGTTTACTGGCGGGAAAAACCAATCAAATAAACCATGCGTTGAATTGCATATGTAGGATTTAGCTTAGTTGTGGCTCGATCTTTCAGGCGTACAACTTATATAAACAGCATAAAATAAACATTGAACTTGATGTTTAATTTTGCCCATAAAAAAGCCCCGAACTAACGGGGCTTTCTTATTTGCCGAAGCAATGAGGTGCGGGTATCAGCCTTTGTAGGCGGCAACCGACTTCATGATCTCGGCGCGGGCGGCTTCTGCGTTGCCCCAACCGTCGATCTTCACCCATTTGCCTTTTTCGAGGTCTTTGTAGTTCTCGAAGAAGTGCTTGATCTGTTCCAGCAGCAGTGGCGGCAGGTCGGTGTATTCCTTCACGTCCACGTACAGCTGCGACAGCTTGTCGTGTGGCACTGCGATGACTTTGGCATCGCCGCCGCCGTCGTCGGTCATGTTCAGGATGCCGACTGGACGGGCGCGGATAACCGAGCCTGGGGTAACCGGGTAAGGGGTCACGACCAGCACGTCGAGGGGGTCGCCGTCGTCAGCCAGGGTGTTGGGGATGAAACCGTAGTTGGCCGGGTAGAACATCGGGGTGGCCATGAAACGGTCAACGAACAGGCAGTCGCTGTCTTTGTCGATTTCGTATTTGATCGGCGCGTGGTTGGCCGGAATTTCGATGGCGACGTAGATGTCGTTCGGCAGGTCTTTGCCAGCCGGAATCTTGCTGTAGCTCATTGGGCGTTGCCCCCGTTAGTTGGCCATATGACATGGCCGGATTGGCCTAAAAGTGGCGGCGATTATAGGCATATTCTGACGCCGATGCCATGCACCAAGCGTCGTACGGTCATTCGCCTTGCGGCTGATAACGTGGGTCGCCGGCTTGCAGTTGGGTCAGGCGCGCCAGTGGGTCCTGGCGGTAGAAGCGGCTGAGTTGGGCGTACACCTGTGGATAACGGTTGACCAGTAAATCCGGTGCGCTGAAAAAGTACTCGCTGGTGACGGCAAAGAATTCAGCTGGGTTTTCCGCCGCGTAAGGGTCGATCTCGGTGTCGGCCTCCGGGTTGGCGTCCAGTTGGCGATTGAGGTCGTCGAAGGCGCTTTGCATCACGCTGGCCCATTCCTGCACGCGCATGTCGTGGTGCAGCGGTGGCAGGCCGTTGGCGTCGCCGTTGAGCATGTCGAGCTTGTGCGCCAGTTCATGGATGACCAGGTTGTAGCCTTCCCATTGGCCACTGGCGAGCACCCCAGGCCAGGCGAGGATTACCGGGCCTTGTTGCCAGGCTTCGCCGCTGTGTTCGCCGTCCCACTCGTGCTCCACGCCGCTGGCATCGCGATGGCGCTGCGGGCTGAGGAAGTCGTCGGGGTACAGCACGATTTCATGAAAGCCCTGATACCAGTCGAGGTCGCCCAGGTTCATCAGCGGCAATTGTGCCTGGGCGGCGAGCAGCAGGCGTTGTTCCTGGTGCAGGTCGACGCCGGGCAGGGCGGTGAGGTGTTTTTCGGCGAGGAAGATCACGCAGGCTTCGCGCAGCCACTGGTCTTGCTCGGCGCTGATGCCGTCGAGGAAGGTCAGGTGGTGGCGCACCCGTTGCCAGGTGTCATCGGCAATCGGGTGCTTGGCCAGCAGGCGCCGGCGACGCCAGGCGCTTAGGGACCACATGGGCAATCAGTGTGGGTTGGCTTCGGAGGACGTGCGGCCAAAGCGGCTGCGCACCACGCCAATGATCATTGGCACCAGGGACAACAGAATGATGAACACCACCAGCAGCGACAGGTTTTTCTTGATGAAGGGCACGTTGCCGAAGAAGTAGCCCAGGGTCACCAGGCCACCGACCCAGAGGATGGTGCCGAGTACGCTGAACCCGAAGAAGCGCGGGTAGGGCATTTTGGCCACGCCGGCGACGAACGGCGCGAAAGTGCGCAGGATCGGCAGAAAGCGCGCCAGGGTCACGGTCTTGCCACCGTGCTTGTCGTAGAAGTCGTGGGTCTTTTGCAGGTAGTCGCGGCGGAAGATCTTCGAGTTGGGGTTGCTGAACAAGCGTTCGCCAGCCGTTCGTCCTATGACGTAGTTGGTGCTGTCGCCGAGGATCGCCGCCAGCATCAGCAGGCCGGCCAGCAGCACTGGGTCCATACCGCCGCCAGCTGCTACGGCGCCAGCGATAAACAGTAACGAATCACCCGGCAGGAATGGCATGACCACCAGGCCGGTCTCGCAAAAAATCACCAGGAACAGAATGGCGTAGATCCACGGACCGTAGTTGGTTACCAGCATGTCGAGGTAAACGTCGAGATGCAGGATAAGGTCAAGCGGGTTGAAATCCATGGATGGCACCTGTGTGAATGGCCCGGCTCAGCGGGCCAGTGCGGGGACGACGGGTAATAAGGCTACAAGTGTATGTCGTGGTTCTTACAACCTTGAGAGGTCCGCATTATACGGATTGAATGGTGAAAAGCGTGTGGCTTTTGTAGCGGGGAGTGTCGTGAAAGTGTGAAGCGGTTGGCTTGGTTTTTTGTGGGAGGGGGCTTGCTCCCGATTGCGGTGGGTCAGGGACAAATTCGTTAACTGACACCCCGCCATCGGGAGCAAGCCCCCTCCCACAAGAGATCTACAGTGTTTGGGGGATTAGGGGTCAGTCTTCGTTGATCGGCAGCACGTAGTTCTTGAACTCGGTGTCTTCACGAAAGCCTATGGACTCATAGGTCTTCTGCGCCACTTCATTGTCGCTGCTGGTGGATACCCGCAATCGTACGGCCTGGGTTTCCTTGGCCATCTTCTTGGCCGTGCGCATCAGGTTGTCCGCCACCAGTTGCCGGCGGGCATCCTCGGCTACATAGATATCATTGAGGATCCACACCCGTTTCAGCGACAACGAGGAAAAGCTCGGATACAGCTGGCAAAAGCCCAGCAGCCGCTTGTCATCATCGTCGGCCAGGGCCAGGTAGATCACCGATTCCTTGCGTCGCAGGCGCTTTTCCAGGAAGGCCCGGGATGAGTCAGGGAATGGCAGGGCCCCGTAGAACTCGCGGTATTTGACGAACAACGGGGTCAACAGGTCCAGGTGTTCCAGGGTCGCTTGAGTAATCCGCATGCCAGGCCTCAACTTCCAAATGGGGTATGACCACGCGAGCGGCCGTGACTTGATGCTGCCTAATGCGGCAAAAAAGCGCAATCGTGCCGCTATCGGTCACTCGGTGGGCTGAGCAGGAAATTGCCCTTCATCAAGTCCGGGTCGTCGGATTCAAGCGTCTGAACCTGTGCCTCATCCTTGAGGTTGACCCCCGACAGTTGCCGGCGACACGCCTCGCGCATCAAGTACAACAGGCGATGGGCCGCCATGCCATAGCTCAAGCCTTCCAGCCGCACATTGGAGATGCAATTGCGATACGCATCGGTGAGGCCCACCTTGGGGTTGTAGGTGAAATACAGGCCCAGGCTGTCCGGCGAGCTGAGCCCCGGCCGTTCGCCGATCAGGATCACCACCATTTTGGCGCCGAGTAATTGCCCGATTTCATCGGCCACTGCCACGCGGCCTTGTTCCACCAGTATCACCGGTGACAAGGACCAGCCTTCGGCGTGGGTCTGTTCCTCCAGGCGCGTCAGAAACGGAGCCGTATGCTTATGCACCGCCAATGCCGACAGGCCATCGGCCACCACGATGGCCAAATCCACGCCACCCGGATGCGCCGAAGCGTAGTCGCGCAAGGTTTGGGCCGACTCATCGCTCAAGCGTCGCCCAAGGTCCGGGCGTTGCAGGTACATATGCCGGTCCGTGGCGGCGCTGCGCAGCAACAGGCTGTCGCGGCCACGTTCGGCCAATTGGCCGCTGAGCCCGGCATGGTCGAAGGGCAGGTGCACCGCATCCCGCGCCTGGGCGTGGGCAAACTGGAAGTCCAGCTGGGCACTGGTAGGAATGCTGGTGCCGGTGCGGCCCAGGGCGATGCGCGCCGGGGTCAGGCGGCGTAATTCCAGCCACGGGTTGTCAGGCAATTCTGGTTGCACGGTCGGCTCCTTCATCCCAGTTGCGCCAGAGCGTGGCGAAACGCCGGTGGCAGGCTGTTGCCGAAGTGCACTTTGCCGCCTTCTTGCGTGAAGATGCCCATTTTCGCCAGCCACTGTTCAAACTCCGGCGCCGGTTTTAAACCCAATGTTTGCCGGGCGTACAAGGCGTCGTGGAACGAGGTGGTCTGGTAGTTGAGCATGATGTCGTCGGAGCCGGGGATGCCCATGATGAAGTTGATGCCGGCAACGCCGAGCAGGGTCAACAGTGTGTCCATGTCGTCCTGGTCGGCTTCGGCGTGGTTGGTGTAGCAGATATCACAGCCCATGGGTACGCCGAGCAGCTTGCCGCAGAAGTGGTCTTCCAGACCGGCGCGGATGATCTGCTTGCCGTTGTACAGGTACTCCGGGCCGATAAAACCGACCACGGTATTGACCAGGAACGGCTTGAAGTGCCGGGCCACGGCGTAGGCACGGGTTTCACAGGTTTGCTGGTCGACCCCAAAGTGCGCATTGGCCGACAGCGCACTGCCCTGGCCGGTTTCGAAATACATCAGGTTTTGCCCCAGGGTGCCGCGCTTGAGGCTCAGGCCGGCTTCGTAACCTTCCTGCAGCACGCTCAGGCTGATGCCGAAACTGGCGTTGGCGGCCTCGGTGCCGGCGATCGACTGGAACACCAGGTCCAGCGGCACGCCACGGTTGATCGCCTCGATGGAGGTGGTGACGTGGGTGAGTACGCAGGCCTGGGTGGGGATTTCGTAGCGCTGGATGATCGCGTCGAGCATCTCCAGCATGGCGCAGATCGAGGCGATGCTGTCGGTGGCCGGGTTGATGCCGATCATGGCGTCGCCGTTGCCGTAGAGCAGGCCGTCGAGAATACTCGCGGCAATGCCTGCTGGTTCGTCGGTGGGGTGGTTAGGCTGCAAGCGCGTGGACAAGCGCCCGCGCAGGCCCATGGTGCCGCGAAACTGGGTGACCACGCGGATCTTCTGTGCCACCAGCACCAGGTCCTGTACGCGCATGATTTTGGACACGGCTGCCGCCATTTCCGGTGTCAGCCCCGGCGCCAGTGCGCGTAGGGATTGTTCATCAGCCGCGTCACTGAGCAGCCAGTCGCGCAGGCCACCGACGGTGAGATGGCTCACCGTGGCAAAGGCCTGTTTGTCGTGGGTGTCGATGATCAGCCGGGTGACTTCGTCGCTTTCATAGGGAATCAGCACTTCTTCCAGGAAGTGCTTCAGGGGTGTATTTGCCAGCGCCATCTGGGCGGCGACCCGTTCGCCATCATTTTGCGCAGCGACACCGGCCAGGAAGTCGCCGGAGCGCGCCGGGCTGGCTTTGGCCATCAGATCCTTGAGGCTGTCGAAGCGATAGGTGTGTGCACCCACCGCGTGGGAAAAACTTGCCATACAGTGTCTCCTTGACGACGCGAGCAGGCGCCCGCGCCGAGGTTTACGGCACTTAGTGCAGGGCGGCCTCTGCGGCCTGGATCGCCGCGAATTCTTCTTCGGGCGTGCCTGCTACCAAGTGATGCCGGCTGTAGAAAGCAAAGTAAGCAATTAATACTCCATAGATGACCGCCGCGCCAATCACCACGCGTGGGTCAACCAAAAAGCCTGCTACCACGGCCACGCAGGCCAGTACCAGCGCCACGCCCGAGGTGAAGATGCCGCCCGGCGTGCGGTACGGGCGCTCCATTTTAGGGCGGCGGATGCGCAGGGTGATGTGCGCAGCCATCATCAGCACGTAGGAAATCGTTGCGCCAAACACCGCCACCAATATCAGCAAATCGCCCTGGCCGGTCAGCGACAGGCCGAAACCGATAATCCCGGGAATCACCAATGCCAGTACTGGCGCCTTGCTCTTGTTGGTCTCGGACAATTTGCGCGGCAGGTAGCCAGCGCGCGACAAGGCAAAAATCTGCCGCGAGTAGGCGTAGATAATCGAGAAAAAGCTCGCGATCAAACCAGCCAGGCCGACCAGATTGACGAAGCTGCCCATCCAGGTCGAACCGCCATAGGACAGCGCCAGGGCTTCCACCAACGGGTTACCGGATTTGATCAGCGCATATGTGCCTGCACCGCCCGGCGCGATCACCAGGATCAACAGGGCAAAACTGGTCAGCACCACAATCGCGCCGATCAGCCCACGGGGCAGGTCGCGCTTGGGGTTCTTGGTTTCTTCAGCGGCCAGGGGTACGCCCTCTACCGCGAGGAAAAACCAGATCGCATAGGGGATCGCCGCCCACACACCCACATAGCCGAACGGCAGGAAGCTGCTGGCGCCTTTGGCCTCGGTCACCGGAATATCCAGCAGGTTGGCGACGTTGAAGTGCGGCACCATCGACACCAGGAATACGCCCAAAGCGATCGCGGCGACGGCGGTGATGACAAACATCAGCTTCAAGGCTTCGCCGACACCAAAAATATGGATGCCGATAAAGATGATGTAGAACGCCAGGTAGATCATCCAGCCGCCAATGCCGAACAGCGACTCGCAGTAAGCGCCGATAAACACCGCAATTGCGGCGGGGGCGATGGCGTACTCGATCAGGATCGCGGTGCCGGTGAGGAACCCGCCCCAAGGGCCAAAGGCGCTGCGGGCAAAACCGTAGCCACCGCCGGCGGTGGGGATCATCGAAGACAGTTCGGCCAGGGAGAAGCACATGCACAGGTACATGGTAGCCATGAGCAATGTGGCGAGGAACATGCCGCCCCAGCCACCCTGGGCCAGGCCGAAGTTCCAGCCTGCGTAGTCGCCGGAGATGACGTAGGCGACGCCAAGGCCGACTAACAGCACCCAGCCGGCAGCGCCTTTTTTCAATTCTCGTTGTTGAAAGTAATCGGTGCCGACTTTTTCGAAGTCGACCGAAGAACTCGTGGGTTCGCTGGGCATGGGAAGTACCTTCCATTCTTATTGTTTTCAACTCGGCCGGTGTGTGCCGAATGCGCATCGCAAGTACTTATGAAGATCCAAATGTGGGAGGGGGCTTGCTCCCGATAGCAGTGGGTCAGTGACTCATACTTGCACTGACACTCCCCGATCGGGAGCAAGCCCCCTCCCACCCTTGATTGCATTTCAAAGGTGGGAGGGGGTGTGGGGTTAGAAAAAGCCCAACGGATTAATGTCGTAGCTCACCAGCAGGTTCTTGGTCTGCTGGTAGTGATCCAACATCATCTTGTGGGTTTCGCGCCCTACGCCAGACTTCTTGTAACCGCCAAACGCGGCGTGCGCCGGGTACAGGTGGTAGCAGTTGGTCCACACGCGACCTGCCTTGATCGCGCGGCCCATGCGGTAGGCGCGGTTGATGTCGCGGGTCCACAGGCCGGCGCCCAGGCCGAACTCGGTATCGTTGGCAATCGCCAGGGCTTCGGCTTCGTCCTTGAAAGTGGTGATGCTCACCACCGGGCCGAAGATTTCCTCCTGGAACACACGCATGTCGTTGGTGCCCTTGAGCAGGGTCGGCTGGATGTAATAGCCGGTGGCCAGATCGCCAGTGAGCTTTTCAACCTTGCCGCCGGTCAGCAGTTGCGCGCCTTCGCCCTTGGCGATTTCCAGATAGGACAGGATCTTGTCAAATTGCTGCTCGGACGCTTGGGCGCCGACCATGGTGTCGGTGTCCAGCGGATCCCCACGCTTGATCGACTCGACCTTCTTCATCACCACTTTCATGAAGTCGTCGTAGATCGACTCCTCCACCAGGGCGCGGGATGGGCAGGTGCACACTTCGCCTTGGTTGAAGAACGCCAGCACCAGGCCTTCGGCAGCTTTTTCGATGAATGCAGGTTCCGCTTTCATGATGTCGGCGAAGAAGATATTCGGCGACTTGCCTCCCAGCTCAACGGTAGACGGAATGATGTTCTCGGCCGCCGCATGCATGATGTGCGAGCCCACCGGGGTAGAGCCGGTGAAGGCTATCTTGGCGATACGTTTGCTGGTCGCCAGGGCTTCGCCGGCTTCCTTGCCGAAACCATGCACCACGTTCAGTACGCCTGGCGGCAACAGGTCGCCGATCAGTTCCATCAGTACGCTGATGCCCAGCGGGGTTTGCTCGGCGGGCTTGAGCACCACGCAGTTGCCGGCGGCCAGGGCCGGGGCGAGTTTCCAGGCGGCCATCAGCAGCGGGAAGTTCCACGGGATGATCTGGCCGACCACGCCCAGTGGTTCGTGGAAGTGATAGGCGGCAGTGAGTTCGTTGATTTCGGCGCTGCTGCCTTCCTGGGCGCGAATGCAGCCTGCGAAGTAGCGGAAGTGGTCGGCGGCCAGGGGAATGTCGGCATTGAGGGTTTCACGCACGGCCTTGCCGTTGTCCCAGGTTTCGGTGATAGCCAGCAGTTCGAGGTTCTGCTCGATACGGTCGGCGATTTTCAGCAGTACCAGCGAGCGGTCCTGGGCGCTGGTTTTGCCCCAGGCGTCAGCGGCAGCGTGGGCGGCGTCCAGAGCCTTGTCGATGTCTTTGGCGGTGGAGCGCGGGAAGTCTGCGATAGGTTTGCCGTTGACCGGCGAGGTGTTGGAGAAGTAGTTGCCATCGACCGGCGCAACGAACTCGCCGCCGATGTAGTTGCCGTACTTGGCCTTGAACGAAACGATGGCGCCTTCGGTACCGGGGTGTGCATAACGCATGGTGGGCATCTCCTGCTTTTATGTTTATCGGAGTACAGCGCTGCAAGCGCGTTATAAAGCGTAGAGCAAAGGTTGGGCCAGTGCGTGCAGGCCAGGTAAATCAAGGGTTTGGTTTTGTTTACAAGGCATGAATGTGGCCGGGGCGATACAGGTGGGGTGACAGTTTGTACCGCAAACGGTACAGCCTGTGACCGATGGGTCGGCCCGGGATTGCAATGGCCGGATGGCTGGTGGATGCTGGGCGCTCTCACGCAGGGAGAATAATAAGAACATGCACAACGATCATTTCAGTCGCCATGCCCAGCAGGTTCTCACCGTCACCCGGGGGCAAGAGCCGCTTCAAGGGCCGGGCAGCGATCCCTCCATCGCCCGTTCCTGGCTGCGTTGCGTTGAGGACTACCACCTCGACCCCGCGCTGACCGTTGCGCCGACCGTGCTTGAGCATGGCCGCCTGCTGGAAAGCCGCGAACGCCTGCGGCAGGTGCTGCATATCGCCGGCAACGAAATGAACAGCCTGCACCAGCAACTCTCGGGGGCCGGTCATGCGGTGCTGCTCACCGATGCCCGGGGGGTGATCCTCAACTGTGTCACCGCGCCGTCCGAGCGCAAGATTTTCGAACGCGCCGGGCTGTGGCTGGGCGCCGACTGGAGTGAAGCCTGCGAAGGCACCAATGGCATCGGCACCTGCCTGGTGGAGCGTCAATCCCTGACCATCCACCGTGACGAGCATTTTCGCGGCCGCCATACCGGGCTGACGTGTTCGGCGAGCCCGGTGTTCGACCCTCACGGTGAATTGCTGGCGGTGCTGGATGTGTCCTCGGCCCGCGAAGCCGTGTCGCGCCAGAGCCAGTTCCACACCATGGCGCTGGTGAACCTGTCGGCCAAGATGATCGAAAGTTGCTACTTCCTGCGCCACTTCGAACACCATTGGCTGCTGCGTTTTCACCTGCAGGCCGAGTCGGTCGGGTTGTTCAGCGAAGGCTTGCTGGCGTTCGATGGCGAAGGGCGCATTTGTGCGGTGAACCAGAGCGCCCTGAACCTGTTGGGGCAGCTACGCGGCGGCTTGGTGGGTCAGCCGGTGGACGCGTTTTTCGACTGTTCCCTGGATCAGTTGCTAGGGCGGGCCAGCGCGAGTGCCACGGCCAGTTGGCCGCTGCGTACCCGCGATGGTCGGCCTCTATTTGCAGCGCTGCGAGGCCAGCCCCGCAGTACGCCGGCCCCGGTCGTCAAGCCGCAGGCGCCACGCCCACTGGGTATTTGCCTGGGCGATCCGGCGTTGCAAAATGAGCTGCGCAAGGCCTCGCGAGTATTCGAACGCGACGTGCCCTTGCTGATCAACGGCGAAACCGGCTGCGGTAAAGAGGCTTTCGCCAAGGCCGTGCACCAGGCCAGCCAGCGAGGCGACAAGGCCTTTGTCGCGCTGAACTGTGCGGCCATTCCGGAAAACCTGATCGAGTGCGAGTTGTTTGGCTATCGCGCCGGCAGTTTCACCGGCGCCCTTAAAGAAGGCATGCGCGGCAAGCTGCAACAGGCCGACGGCGGTACGCTGTTTCTCGACGAAATCGGCGATATGCCACTGGCGCTGCAAACCCGCTTGTTAAGGGTGCTGGAGGATCGCCTGGTGGTGCCTATCGGCGGCGAACCTCAAGCCGTGAACCTGCGCATCATCAGCGCGACGCACCGTAATTTGTTGGAGCGTGTGGCCGATGGCAGCTTTCGCGAAGACCTGTATTACCGCTTGAGCGGCTTGGAAGTCGCCCTGCCGCCGTTGCGCGAACGCACTGACAAGGCGCAATTGTTGGACTTCCTCTTGGCCCAAGAGGCCGGCACCGAACAGGTGATGCTAGACGAGTCGGCGCGCCAGGCTTTGTTGGCATTCCCCTGGCCCGGCAACCTGCGACAGTTGCGTACGGTGTTGCGCACGGTGGTGGCGCTCTGTGAGGACGGCCGAGTCGGGCTTGACGACTTGCCGGCATTGATTCGTCAGGCGCAGCCGCTGGGGGCGAGGGTGGATGCGCCGTACGCCTTGCCACTGGAAAGCGCCGAGCGTCAGGCATTACTCGGTGCGTTGGCGCAGCAGCGCTGGCATATGAGCCATGTGGCTGAACAGTTGGGGGTCAGTCGCAATACGCTGTACCGCAAGTTACGCAAACATGGAATCTCAAGGGACTCCACCCATTAAGGGAGTGCGACACCTGTCGGAATAACTCAGTTATTGCCGATGGCTCAAGTTTTGTCGCACAGGCTTTAAGGTTTTTTATCGCGCCATGTACTCACGTCGCCCCGGAACGCTGCACGTTGTTTTAAGCACTGATGGAGTAAGGGCAGAGCATCACGTGCCCTTAATCACAGTTGTTTGAAACTTCTAGGGTGACAACACATGAACATTACAAGTCCAATAACGACTCCTGTGCCACAACTCCCTGTTCAACTTGACGTTACGCTCACGTCCCAACCGCAACCCTTAACCGCGGGCTGGGGCGAACCGATGGACCCCACTCAGCCTGAGCCTGGCACGCAGTTGTCTGCGCAGGGGACTGATCAAACGCCGAAGGTGCGCATCAAGCGTGGAACTTTTGGACGGCGGTTCGGGGGAGGATCCCGCCCCACGCCTCACGTGCCGCCCACGCCATCGCCCAGAGTGCCGCCTGCTCCGGTCAGTCCCTCGCCCACCCGGCCCCAAACCACGGCGGGTGGGAAAAAGCCGACGACAAGCCACGATACCCCTGGTGCCAGTGCGACCGCGGGCAGTTCAAGCCAGTCAACCGCAGGTAGACTCAAGGACGTGCTGACCAAGGGGCCTCAGACGCCCCCCCGCGGTGGGACCGCCCCTGTGAAACAGGACGATTCACCCAAGGTCAGCATGGCCGATGTCACCCAGCGACTGTTGGATGCCGACAGGCTGGTCAAAGCGGGCGTTATTTCTACATCACCCTCTACCAGCAAGACGGTCAAGGACGCGTTCATCAATGCAGGTGTCAATGGTATGGTCAGCGCGCCGATCAATGTGGGGGCGTATGCCGGGTCCGTGGCCGCGGGGGAAGCGATCAAGGGCCAATACGTGCCGTCGCCAGTGGCGCCACCGCCACCGCATTTGCCCGGCGTTGCACAGCCCGATCAGAAGCCCATGCCGCAAACCGTTGCGCCACCCGCACCCGATGAGCCTGCGCCGGGAGCCACGCGCCATCTGGATCGGGTAGAGAAAGTGGTGCTGGAGTTTGCCAATGTCGTCATGACGCTGGCGTCGGGCAGCACCGCAGACCGGCTTGCCATCGGCGACGCCTGGCCCAAGGAGCGTGGGGCACGCTTGACTAACCTGGAGCAGTTACTGAGCGTTTCAGAAACCCATATGAGGCAAGTGGCTGAGGACAACGGGGTTATTTTCAAACCTCACATCGAGTCGTCAACATCTCCCAGTACCGGGGGACGCTTAGGCGTAATAGAGCGTCGGTATGACGCGATGGAAAAAGCGGCCGAACGAATCATGACCTTGAAAGACGCTGAGCTTAAAAAAGCTGGCACCACGGTTTAAGACATCCCTTTTGCCCGTCGGATCCTACCGGCGGGCGTTTCGCCCTCAGCTAAAGCGTGCGAACTTTCCCACCCTACGCTAACCTGCCTCGATGTTTACGAGGTCGACTATGCACATTCATATTCTGGGTATCTGCGGTACGTTCATGGGTTCGATGGCGGTTCTGGCCAAAGAGCTGGGCCATCACGTTACGGGCTCCGATGCCAATGTTTATCCGCCCATGAGCACGCAGCTGCAGGCGCAAGGTATCGAGCTGACCCAAGGTTACGACCCCTCGCAATTCGACCCGGCGCCGGATCTGGTAGTGATTGGCAACGCCATGTCCCGCGGCAACCCAGCGGTCGAGTACGTGCTCAATAAAGGTTTGCCTTACGTCTCAGGCCCTCAATGGCTGGCTGATCATGTGTTGCAAGGTCGTTGGGTATTGGCGGTGGCCGGCACTCACGGCAAGACCACCACCAGCAGTATGCTCGCCTGGGTGCTGGAACATGCGGGCATGAGCCCGGGCTTCCTGATCGGCGGCGTGCCGCAGAATTTCTCGGTGTCGGCGCGCCTGGGCGATACGCCGTTTTTCGTGATCGAAGCCGATGAATACGACAGCGCGTTTTTCGACAAGCGCTCCAAGTTCGTCCACTACCGTCCGCGCACAGCGATCCTGAATAATCTGGAGTTTGATCACGCGGACATCTTTCCCGATCTGGCGGCTATTGAGCGGCAGTTTCATCACTTGGTGCGTACCATCCCGAGTGAAGGCCTGGTCATCCACCCGACCACTGAACCGGCGTTGCAGCGCGTGATCGACATGGGCTGCTGGACGCCGGTGCAGACCACCGGTGTGGACGGGCAATGGCAGGTCAAGTTGCTCAGCGAAGACGGCTCCCGGTTTGAAGTGCTGTTCGAAGGTCAAGCCCAAGGCGTCGTGGAGTGGGATATGACCGGCCAGCACAATGTTGCCAACGCGCTGGTAACCCTGGCGGCTGCACGGCATGTCGGTGTGGTGCCGGCCATGGGCATCGCGGCCTTGAGCGCATTCAAAAGCGTCAAGCGGCGCATGGAAAAAGTCGCCGACGTGAATGGGATTACCATCTACGACGACTTTGCCCACCATCCAACAGCTATCGCCACTACGCTCGACGGCCTGCGCAAGCGCGTTGGCGATGCCCAAATCATTGCGATCGTTGAACCGCGCTCCAACTCCATGAAGCTGGGTGCGCACCGCGATGGCCTGCCGGAAAGCGTCAACGACGCCGACCAGGTGGTCTGGTACGCGCCTGCCAACCTTGGTTGGGACCTGCCGGGGATCGCTGCGCTGTGCACCGTGCCTTCGACCGTGTGTGATTCGCTGGAAGGCATCATTGAGCATGTGAAGCACTTGGCCAAGCCCGGCACCCATGTGGTAGTCATGAGCAACGGCGGCTTTGGCGGCTTGCACGGCAAGCTGGCCGAGGCGTTGAAATGAGCGGCCCCGAACGTATCACCCTGGCAATGACCGGCGCATCCGGCGCGCCTTACGGCCTGCGCCTGCTGGATTGCCTGGTACGTGAAGACCGTGAAGTGCACTTCCTGATTTCCAAGGCCGCCCAATTGGTGCTGGCGACCGAGACGGATGTGCAATTGCCGGCCAAGGTGCAGATGATGCAAGCGTTCCTCACCGAATACACCGGTGCGGCAGCGGGGCAGATCAAGGTCTATGGCAAGGAAGACTGGATGTCGCCCGTAGCTTCGGGCTCCGGCGCGCCGGCGGCGATGGTGGTGGTGCCATGCTCCACCGGCACCCTGTCGGCGATTGCCACGGGCGCCTGCAATAACCTGATCGAAAGGGCGGCGGACGTGACCTTGAAGGAGCGTCGCCAATTAATCCTGGTACCGCGCGAAGCACCGTATTCGAGTATTCACCTGGAACACATGCTCAAGTTGTCGAACATGGGCGTGACCATCTTGCCCGCGTCGCCGGGTTTCTATCACCAGCCGCAGACCATCGATGACTTGGTGGACTTCGTGGTGGCGCGCATTCTCAACCTGCTGAACATTCCCCAGGACATGCTGCCGCGCTGGGGCGAGCACCATTTGGGCGGTGATGAATAAAACGCTGCTGCTACTACTGGCGCTGCAACTGACGGGCTGCGCCACGGCGCGCACCCTGGACGCCGCGCAAGCGGGCGCGCCTGTGGTGTATGCCGGTACGCGCCTGGATTTGTATGCGATCAATGGCGGCTGCTGTGCCAAGGACCGCTTTGGTGCCGAGGCGCCCACCTATCCTCATATCGACCTGCCCGCCAGCGCGCTGCTCGATACGCTGCTGTTGCCACTGTCGTTGTTGACCGTGCTGGGTGTGGGCTTCAACGCCACTGGCGGACTCTGAGAACTACACGAACCCAATGTGGGAGGGGGCTTGCTCCCTCCCACATTGGGATTGGCGTTCTTACTTGCCGAGCTTGCGCAGCTCATCCGACTCCACCACCCGTACGCCATCCTGTTCTTCCAGCGCCAGGCGCCACATGGCGCGAGCCAGTTCGCAGACTTCGATGCCGTGGTACTTGCCCGGAATCAAACGCGACAACGGCCCGGCCAGCTGTTCGGCCAGACGCGGTTCCAGCCGCTCCCCCAGCAGCAAGGAAGGTCGCACGATGGTCAGTTGCGGCCAGTCCTGGGCTTTGAGTGCCTGCTCCATTTCGCCCTTGACTCGGTTGTAGAACACTGAGGATTTCGGGTCGGCGCCGATCGCACTGATCACGATCAGATGCCGCGCACCCAGTTCCCGAGCGCGCTTGGCGAAGGCCACCACCATGTCCAGATCGACCGCACGGAACGCCGTTTCCGAGCCGGCTTTCTTGATCGTGGTGCCCAGGCAGCAAAAGGCAATGTCCACCCGGCCGCTCAGTTGCGGCAGGAACACTGCAGGGTCGCCCACCGGGTTTTCCAGGCGTGGGTGTTCAGCCAGCGGCTTGCGGCTCGGCGCCAGTACACGGGTCACGGTGGGTTCGTTGAGCAGGCGATCAAGCAGGTGTTCGCCGGTGAGGCCAGAGGCCCCGGCCAGCAAGATATGCTGAGGTGTCAGGTACATGATGTTTCCCCCTTGTTACACATTACAGCTTAGTTGCCTTTGGCTTCCTTGCTATTCATTGAGACGCTTTCGAGCGCCTTTCGTGCCTGCTGTTTGCGTAATAGTTGCCAATGGGCGATCACGCCTTTGGGTGCCCATATCTGCGGTTCTGAGGCTTCGAAGTTGTCCGCCTGTTCGCGTTCGGCCACATGCAGTTGTGCCAGTTTGAACGCGTGTTGCAAATCGTCCGTTTGGTTGAAGGCTTGTGCGAAAAGGGCATCGCCAAAGTAGGTAAAGTCCGCCTCTTCTGAACAGCCAAAGGACACGCGATCCGCACGGGATGCCGTCATGATCAGCGTGCGCTCATCTTTCAGGGCCGGAATGAAACCGCCGGAGTAGCAGGCGGAAATCACGATGATCTTGTCGCGGTTTTTCAACGGCGCCAGCACGGCGGCCAGTTCATCGGCGGGCAGGTCGGCCAGTTCCATGCGCGGCTGGTCGAGCACCAACTCATGTTCATGGGTGCCGTGGCTGGTCAAGTAGATGAACACCAGGTCTTCGGGCCCGGTACGTTCGGCCAGGGTTTGCACGGAACGCCGCAGGCTTTCGCGGGTGGCCAGCGGACGGTCGGCGATGTGGTCACGGTGGTTGACCAGGCGGACCTGCCCGCGCGCGCCGAAGCGGGTGGTGAGCAGGTTGCTGACGTAATCGGCTTCGCGCAGGAACACGCTTTGCTTGCCGTCACCTGCCAACGCCAACGTATAAAGCTCGACGGCAGGTGTCGAGGCCGGAACGGCGGCCAGGGCCTCGTCGAGCAAGCGGCCTTGGGCCAATAGGCCGGTTTCCAGTGGGTCGGGCAGCAACTTGCCATCGGCATCGCGCACGCGCAGGCCATTGACCCAGGTGCCGGCCTGCACGGTGCCGTCGGTGAGCACGAGGGTGCCACGCCCCTGATAGTTGTCGCTGTCGAAGCCACCGATATAGAAGCTGCCATCGGTGAGGTTCAGGCGCCCCTCACCGGTAAAGCGCCAATCACTGAACTGACCGACGTAGTGGCTGCCATCGGCGCCAATCAATTCGCCTTTGCCACTGAGGGCGCCTTCCTTGAACTGGCCGATCCATACGTCGCCGTCGGCGTTTTCATAGCGGCCTTTGCCGTTGAGTTGGTTCTGCTTGAATTGGCCGATATAGATATCGCCCTCAGCGCTATTGAAGGTGCCATTGCCTTCCAGTTGGCCATCGACAAAGTGGCCGCTGAACTGATTGCCGCTGTCGTCATTGCGCTGGCCTTCGCCATTGGGCTTGCCGTGGGCAAATTGGCCCTGGTACTGGCTGCCATCGGCCAATTCCAGGCGACCGAGGCCTGCGTACTGGTCGTCCTTGAACTCGCCGCGATAGGTCATCTGCCCTTCTTTGAGGGTGCCTTCGCCATTGCGTCGACCGTTCTTGAAGCTGCCGACATAGCTGCTGCCCGTGGTAGTCAAGCTGCCCTGGCCATCAAACAGGCCCTGCTGGAACTGGCCTTTATAGACTTCGCCATTGCTGCCATGCCATTCGCCCTGGCCGTGCCACTGGCCTTTATCGAACTGGCCGGCGTACCAACTGCCGTTGGGGTAGTCCACGCGGCCCTGGCCTTGCAGCAGGCCGTTGACCACATCGCCACGGTAGCGGCCGCCATCGGGCAGGCGCGCATCGGGCGGCAACAGCGATTCGCCGTCTCCGCAAGCGGTCAGCAACAGGGCAAGGGCAAGGGGAGCGAGTGGGCGCATAGCGGGATCCGGATAATTGAGCGCCGAGTATGCCGCAGCCGCGAGATTCATACATAAATTTACATACACTGTGGCAAGGTTTATTGCCTCGCCACAGGGTCGGCCTTACACGAAGCAGAGTGACAGCGACTCGGCAATATAGGCAGGTTTCTCCTGGCCTTCGATTTCCAGGGTGGCGGTGGCCTTGAACAGCCATTGGCCGGGTTTTTTCTCGGTGACGTCGGTGAGCGTGACGTTCAGGCGCACCTTGGAGTCGACCTTCACCGGCTGGATGAAGCGCACACTGTCCAGGCCGTAGTTGACGGCCATTTTCAAGCCCTCGGGCATGATCAGGATGTCTTCCATCAGCTTGGGCATCAGTGACAGTGACAGGAAACCGTGGGCGATGGTGCTGCCGAACGGGGTTTGTGCGGCCTTGACCGGGTCGACGTGGATGAACTGATGATCGCCGGTGGCCTCTGCGAACAGGTTGATGCGCGCCTGGTCGATGGTGAGCCATTCGGAACGTCCCAGTTCCTTGCCGACATAATCTTTGAGCTGCGCTACGGGTACATAGGGCATTGCGTCTCTCCTGGGTTCATCATTTTTATCCCCCGTTGATAAGGGGTTTTATATGGGATACAGAGAACCAATGTAGATCATCATGGGCAAATGGCCCGGTCAACCCAACATGCTTTTGGCGAATGCCTGGGCATAGGGCGGGCGTGCTTATAATGCGCATGGGCTTTGAGGGGGGAGAGAGCGGGATGCTGTTACGTGGCCTGACTTGGCTGGTGCTGTTTCAATTGATCGGTACGGCGATCAATCATTTGCTGTTGCCGGTACTGCCGGGGCCGATCATCGGGCTGCTGCTGATGCTGGGCTTTCTGGTCTGGCGCGGTGAAGTCGGCGAGCCGCTGAGCCTGGCGGCCGGCAGCCTGTTGCGTTATCTGCCGTTGCTGTTGGTGCCGCCCGCCGTGGGAGTGATGGTCTACGCCAAGGACATTGTCGCGGACTTCTGGGCTATCGTCGGGGCGCTGGTGTTGTCGCTGGTGATCGCCATGGGCTTTGTCGGTGTGCTGATGCAGCAGATGGTCAGGCGCAAGGAGAAGGACCAATGATGCTTGACTGGCAGGGCGCCTGGACGGCGGTCATTCATCATCCGTTGTTCGGCATCGGTATCACCCTGGGCGCCTATCAGTTGGTGCTGGCGGGGTACGAGAAAACCCGCTGGATCTTCCTGCAACCGGTGCTGGTGTCGATGTTGCTGGTGATCGGTGTGTTGCTCGCCTGTGGCCTGAGTTACGCCGAGTACCGCGAAAGCACCGAGATCATGGGGATCCTGCTGGGGCCTGCAACGGTGGCATTGGCGGTACCGCTTTATCTCAACCTGCGGCGGATTCGCCAATTGTTCTGGCCGATTTTTACTACGCTGGTGGTAGGCGGGGTGCTGGCTACCGGCTTGTGTGTGCTGTTGGGGTGGTGGTTCGGTGCCGAACACAGGGTGCTGATGACCATGGCACCCAAGTCGGTGACGTCGCCGATTGCCATGCTGGTCGCCGAACAGATTGGTGGCGTGGCGGCATTGGCGGCAGTGTTTGTACTGATCACCGGGGTGGTCGGCGCGATGATCGGCCCGGCGTATCTGTCGCGCCTGGGCGTGCACAGCCCTGAAGCGCGGGGCATGGCGCTGGGCATGACCGCCCATGCGGTCGGCACCTCGGTGGCCCTGCAGGAAAGCGAAGAGTGCGGCGCCTTTGCGGCGCTGGCCATGAGCCTGATGGGCGTGGCGACGGCGGTGTTTCTGCCGTTGGCCGTGTCGGTAATTGTTTAACCCGGGTTTTAAGGAAACCGTTATGAGTCTGGCGCTGTTCCCACTCAACACTGTGCTGTTCCCAGGCTGCACCCTCGACCTGCAGATATTTGAGGCGCGCTACCTGGACATGATCAGCCGCTGCATGAAAAAGGGCGAAAGCTTTGGTGTGGTGTGCATCTTCAATGACCAGGAAGTGGGCATAGCCCCGGACGGCTACGCGCTGATCGGCTGCGAAGCGTTTATTCGCGACTTCAAACAGCAGGACAATGGCCTGCTGGGGATTCGTGTCGAGGGTGGCCGGCGTTTCCGCGTACTAGACGTCACGGTGCAGAAAGATCAATTGCTGGTGGCCGAGGTTAAATGGTTGGAGGAGATGCCGGATCGGCCTCTGGAAGAAGAGGACGCCGACTTGCTGGCGCTGCTGGAGGCCCTGGCGGAGCACCCGATGGTGGCTTCGCTGGAGATGAACGCCCATGCCGAAAGCCAGCAGGCCCTCGGCAACCAACTGGCGTACCTGCTGCCGTTTACCGACGCCGATAAGGTCGACTTGCTGCGAATTGACGATCCGCAGCAGCGGCTGGATGCCATTCAGATGTTGCTGGATGAATTGCAGGGTGAGTTGTTCACCTGAGATACAGAATTTTCTGCGGTTGCTTTCGGATTTTGCTACGTCATTTCAGGCGCGGCGCCTGCAATATTTTCCGATCACACCATAATGATCGGGGATGACCATGATTCGTCTGACACCATCGGAACAAGTCGCCTGGGACACGTATTTTGTCAGCGTGACCACGCAATTGCTCCAGCAGGACGCCACCCGGGGCGCAGAGTACATCGCAGAGCGCGCCGCCGACATTGCCGACGAGATGCTGCTGGAGCGACGCGAGCGTTGCGTGGAGCGTCGCTCTGCTTCAGTGGACTGGATTGGCCCGGCCAAGGGTCAGTAGGCGTACCTGAGCAATGCATGGGAGGTGCCGGTGAATGCAATGAAGCCGAGCACCGCCACCACCGCCGGCAATACCAGCCACCAGGCTTTTTGCGTCATTGCCGGCAGCGGGCTGCGGTACTGGATCACGGTCAGGCTGAACGCACACACCGTCATGGCCAGTAGCGTGCCTGCGAGGATGTCGCTGGGCCAGTGAGCGCCCAGGTACACCCGCGACAGAGCAATGAATGCGGCGGGTATGCAGCCCAGCAGCATCCAGGTCAGGCGCAACCGCGTGGGTTGGCCGCGACCGGCCAATACCGCGAGCGCCAGGAAGAACGCAAAAGCGCCGGAGGCATGGCCGCTGGGCATACTGAAACTGGTCAACGGGTCGGTCAGAATCTCCGGGCGGCCGCGGGCAAAGAACAGCTTGGTGCCGGTGTTGATCACCGCCGCGCCTGCCAGGGTCGCTCCCACAAACAGCGCGTGGCGCCATTGCCGGGCCACAAACAACAGGGCGGTGAACACGGCGCTGGCGACGAACATTTTCTTGAACTCGCCCAATTGCGTGATCCGCACCATCACCTCATCCAGCCACGGGCTGCGATGCTCCTGCACCAGGGCGCTCAGGCCCTGATCGAAGTCATTGAGATGCGGGTAGCCGATAAACAGCGCGATCAGCAGGGTCAGGCTGGCACAACCGATCCACAACGTTGCGCGACGATGGGCGCGCAGGCTGCTGTTCAAACTCAATCCCAATAGCGCCGCCAGGCACGCCGCGACAATCGCCGCTTCCGGCCAGAAACCTTCCGGCAAGGGCAGGCGGAACGCGGCACCGGCTGCCCAGCCCGGCAGCAGATACGCCACTGACCAACCGGCGGCGGCGATCAGGCTGACGATCGCAAAGCGCGGGAACGGCATGTCGCACATACCGGCGACCATCGGCAGCATGGGGCGCAATGGCCCGATGAAGCGCCCGACCAGCAAGCTGGCGATTCCGTACTTGTGGAAGTAGGTTTCTGCGCCATTCATCCATTCCGGATGATGTCGCAGGCCCGGCAAGCGCCGGATGTTCTGATGGAAATGTCGGCCCAGGTAGTAGGAAACCCCGTCGCCCAATAGACCGCCGAGGAAGCCCAGCAGCAGGGTTTCACTCAGTGACAACGCACCGCTGCCGGCCAGTGCGGCAATCGCAAACAGCAATACCGTGCCCGGCACGATCAGCCCGGCAATGGCCAGGCACTCCACGCACGCGACAATAAACACCGCGGCTGCCAGCCATTGCGGGTTCAGGGTCAGCCAGCCGGTGATGCTATCGAGCCATTGGCCCATACAATCCACTCCATAATGAGACGGTGAATTTCCACTGTGGGAGCTGGCTTGCCTGCGATGGCTGCGGCATGGTCAGCATGGAAGTTGCCTGGCCCACCGCTATCGCAGGCAAGCCAGCTCCCACATGGGATGTGTCGCCCGTTAGATCAAAAAATAATCGCGGCCTTCGACCTGCCCGCGGCGCAGCGGGTTCCGCGTGCAGTACGGCGCATAGCCGGCATCGACGAAGCGGTACATCAAGTGTTCATCGCGCCCGCTGGGAATGCCCAGCCGGGTGGTCTGGATAATCTGTGTGGGCACCTGGCCCACATCTTCGACATACAGCAGTTCCTGATCGAAGCGCTTGGCGTCCCACATCGGCACTTTCAGGCCCAGTGCCTTGCACAACAGGGTCTGCCCGGCGCACAGCTTCTGCGCCGGGCGCGGGCTGCCGTCGGGGTTGGGGTTGTTCAACAGCATTTGCGCCAGGCTCGCCGGCCCGCAGAGTTCATCGACCCACGGGTAAGCCGACTTGATCAGCACGGCATTCCCCGGGCCGTGGGCGCTGAAGTTCAGGGAATCACCGCCCCTGGCGTAGTACATATAGATATGACCGCCATCCAGAAACAAAGCCTTACGCTTTTCTGTGTAGCCCAGCGACGCATGGCTGCCTTTTTCGGCCACGTAATAGGCTTCGGTTTCAATAATTCGCGCCGAAAGCCAGAGATCACCGACACGGTGGCGAATGATTTTCCCCAACAGTTCTTGCGCGAGCAGTTGTGCATCGCGGTCGAAGAAGCCGTCGGGCAGGGCGCTTGCGGGGAGTGGGGCGGTAAGTCCGGGCATGGCGTTCAGGGTTATTACGGCTAAATGTGACGGAATAATAACAACTCTCACCTTAATTACCGCTGAACCCCGGGTTTTTACAGTTCATTTCGACCATCCGCCCCTCACCGCTGTCAGTCGAGCGGCGTCACAGCTATAATCTGCCGCTTTCCTCTTTGCCAAGACTCCCTGACCATGACTGAGTCCGTTCTTGACTACATGACCCGCCTGGGTCGCGCTGCCCGTCAGGCCTCGCGGTTGATCGCCCGTGCGAGCACTGCGCAGAAGAACCGTGCGCTGCTGGCGGCTGCCGATGCTCTGGATGCTTCGCGCTCCGAGTTGACCGCTGCCAATGAACTGGACTTGGCCAACGGTCGCGCCAATGGCCTGGAACCTGCCTTGCTGGATCGCCTGGCACTGACCCCGGCACGTATCGACGACATGATCGAAGGCCTGCGTCAGGTGGCCAAGCTGCCTGACCCCATCGGTGAAATCCGCGACATGCGCTACCTGCCGTCCGGTATCCAGGTCGGCAAGATGCGCGTGCCGCTGGGTGTGATCGGCATCATCTACGAGTCGCGTCCGAACGTGACCATCGACGCCGCGAGCCTGTGCCTGAAGTCGGGCAACGCCACCATCCTGCGAGGCGGCTCCGAGGCGATCAATTCCAACCGTGCTATCGCCGCCTGCATCCAGCAAGGCCTGGCCGTGGCCGAGTTGCCAGCTGAAGTGGTGCAAGTGGTGGAAACCACCGACCGCGCGGCTGTGGGCGCGTTGATCACCATGCCGGAATTCGTCGACGTGATTGTGCCCCGTGGCGGCAAGAGCCTGATCGAGCGCGTCAGCCGCGATGCCAAGGTGCCAGTCATCAAGCACCTGGACGGCGTGTGCCACGTCTTCATCGACATCGCCGCCGACCTCGACAAGGCGATTCGCATTGCCGACAACGCCAAGACCCACCGCTACGCGCCGTGCAACACCATGGAAACCCTGCTGGTGCACGCCGGCATTGCCGAGCGCGTGCTGCCGCCGCTGGCTGCCATCTACCGTGACAAGGGCGTGGAACTGCGTGGCTGCGAGCGTACCCGTGCACTGCTCGGCAGCGATGTGATCGAAGCGACTGAACAAGACTGGTACACCGAATACACGGCGCCGATCCTGTCGATTCGCATCGTCGACGACCTGGATCAGGCCATCGAACACATCAATAAATACGGCTCCAAGCACACCGACGCCATTGTTTCCGAGCATTTCAGCGATGCCCGGCGTTTCCTCAATGAAGTGGACTCCGCTTCGGTGATGATCAACGCCTCGACACGTTTTGCCGACGGCTTCGAGTATGGCCTGGGGGCGGAGATCGGTATCTCCACCGACAAGCTCCATGCACGCGGCCCGGTTGGCCTTGAAGGGCTGACCAGCGAGAAGTACGTAGTGTTCGGCGACGGTCATGTGCGCACTTGATGGCTAAACGCATCGGGCTGCTCGGCGGTACTTTCGACCCCGTGCACATCGGCCATTTGCGCAGTGCCCTGGAAGTCGCCGATGCCCTGGCGCTGGACGAGGTGCGGCTGCTGCCCAATTTTCGGCCGCCGCATCGCGATACGCCGCAGGTGTCCGCGCAACAGCGTCTGGAAATGGTGCAGGTGGCCGTAGAGGGCATACAGCCGTTGATGGTGGACGACCGCGAGCTCAAGCGCGATAAACCGTCCTACACTGTCGACACCCTGGAGCTGATGCGCGCCGAGATGGCCGCAGATGACCAGTTGTTTCTGCTTTTGGGCTGGGACGCATTTTGCGGCCTGCCCTCTTGGCACCGCTGGGAGGAGCTCCTCCAGCATTGCCACATCCTGGTTTTGCAACGCCCGGATGCCGACAGCGAACCGCCGGATGCCTTGCGCAACCTGCTGGCCGCGCGGTCGGTAAGTGACCCCTTGGCCCTGACCGGGCCGAACGGGAATATTGCATTCGTCTGGCAGACCCCGCTTGCGGTGTCCGCCACCCAGATCCGTCAACTGCTGGCCAGCGGTAAGTCGGTACGTTTCCTGGTGCCTGACGCGGTCCTGGCCTACATCGATGCGCACGGGCTTTACCGTGCGTCGAACTGAAAAGGCGCGCTTGAACGCACGAGCCGTGCAGCAAGCGCCCGAACATACGAGCAAAACGAGTTTTATATGACGAACAAAGACGTAAGCAAAGTTAAGCGCAAAGGCACCTTCAAAAGCGCACCGCTGCCGGTTGAAGCCCACGTGGGCCCGGAATTGGCTGGCGAAGAGCTGGTGAAAGTGGCCGTGGCCGCCCTGGAAGACGTTAAGGCCCAGGACATCCAGGTGCTGGACGTACGCGACAAGCAAAGCATCACCGACTTCATGATCATCGCCACCGGTACCTCCAACCGCCAGATCGGCGCGATGCTCGACAAGGTTCGCGAAGCCGTCAAAGCCCAGGGCGTGAAGCCTCTGGGTGAGGAAGGCAAGGGCGACAGCGACTGGGTACTGCTGGACATGGACGATGTGATCGTTCACATGATGACCTCCAACGCCCGCCAGTTCTACGACCTGGAACGTCTGTGGAAAGGCGCCGAGCAGAGCCGTGCCGCCGATGGCAAGCACCACAGCCCGGAAGTGGGCCACGCGCACTTCGACAAGCTCAACAAAGACCAGGAATAAGGAACGGCTGTGCGCCTGCGTCTGATCGCTGTCGGTTCACGCATGCCCAAGTGGGTGGAAGAAGGCTGGCACGAGTATGCCAAGCGTCTGCCCGCTGAGCTGTCGCTTGAACTGGTGGAAATACCGCTCAATACCCGGGGCAAGAACGCCGATGTGGCGCGCTTTATTCGCCAGGAAGGCGAAGCCATGCTGGCCAAGGTCGGCCCCAACGAGCGTATCGTCACTCTCGAAGTGCACGGCAAGCCCTGGAGCACCGAGCAGTTGGCGGTGGAACTGGATCGCTGGCGCCTGGATTCGCGTACGGTCAACTTCATGGTCGGTGGCCCCGAGGGGCTTGCGCCGGAAGTCTGCGCGCGAGCCGATCAGCGCTGGTCGTTGTCGGCGCTGACATTGCCGCACCCGTTGGTAAGGATTCTGATCGGTGAACAGCTGTATCGCGCCTGGACAGTTCTGTCCGGGCACCCTTACCACAAATAGTCTGCGCTGCCCCCGATGACCCAGCCGATCCGCATCAAGGACCACGAGAAAGACGCACGTCTGGTACGCGCGCGGGTGGTGTTCGGTGCGATTTTGGTGGTGGCGTTGATGTGCGTGCTGATTGCGCGTCTGTATTTCCTGCAGGTGATCCAGTACGACTATCACTCCACGCTGTCGGAAAACAACCGGGTGCATGTGCAGCCGATTCCGCCGACCCGTGGGCTGATCTTCGACCGCAATGGCGTGGTGGTCGCGGATAACCGCCCCAGCTTCAGCCTGAGCATGACCCGTGAGCGTTCCGGCGACTGGCAGCAGGTGCTCGATGTGATTGTCGAGGTGCTGCAACTGACGCCGGAAGACCGGGTGATCTTCGAGAAACGCATGAAGCAGGGGCGCCGGCCGTTCGAGCCGGTGCCGATCCTGTTCGAGCTGACCGAAGAGCAGATCGCCCGAATCGCCGTGAACCAGTTCCGTCTGCCGGGTGTGGAAGTGGTGGCGCAGTTGGTGCGCCACTATCCGCAGGGGGCGCACTTTGCCCACTCGGTCGGCTATATGGGGCGGATCAACGAGAAAGAGCTTAAAACCCTCGACCCGGTCAATTACAGCGGCACCCATCATATCGGCAAGACCGGCATCGAGCGTTTCTACGAGCCCGAGCTGCACGGCCAGGTGGGTTACGAAGAAGTCGAGACCAACGCCCGCGGCCGCGTCTTGCGCGTGCTCAAGCGCACCGACCCGATACCGGGCAAGGACATTGTGCTGAGCCTGGACATCAAGTTGCAGGAAGCGGCCGAGATGGCCCTGGGTGGCCGGCGTGGCGCCGTGGTGGCGCTGGACCCGAAAACCGGCGAAGTGCTGGCGATGGTCAGTCAGCCGAGTTTCGACCCTAACCTGTTCGTCACCGGCATCAGCTTCAAGGCCTACGCCGAGCTGCGCGACTCCATCGATCGACCGCTGTTCAACCGCGTATTGCGCGGCCTGTATCCACCGGGTTCGACCATCAAGCCGGCGGTGGCGATCGCCGGCCTGGATTCCGGCGTGGTCACGGCCTCCAGTCGGGTCTATGACCCCGGCTACTACATGCTGCCCAACTATGATCACAAATACCGTAACTGGAACCGCTCCGGTGACGGCTATGTCGACCTGGACACCGCGATCATGCGCTCCAACGACACCTATTTTTACGACCTGGCCCACAAGCTGGGGATCGATCGCCTGTCTGCCTACATGGGCAAGTTCGGCCTCGGTCAGAAAGTCTCTCTGGACATGTTCGAAGAGTCTCCCGGCCTGATGCCGTCGCGGGAATGGAAGCGTGCGACGCGCCGTCAGGCATGGTTCCCGGGTGAAACCCTGATCCTGGGGATCGGCCAGGGCTATATGCAGGCCACGCCGCTGCAACTGGCCCAGGCCACGGCGCTGGTGGCCAATAAAGGCATCTGGAATCGGCCGCACCTGGCCAAGACCATCGAAGGCGAAAAGCCGGTAGACGACAACCCGATTCCCGATATTGTGCTGCGCGACCCGTCGGACTGGGCCAAGGTCAACCACGGCATGCAGCAAGTCATGCACGGCGCACGGGGTACCGCACGCAAGGCGGCAGCCGGCGCGCAATACCGCATCGCCGGCAAGAGTGGTACGGCCCAGGTGGTCGCGATCAAGCAGGGCGAAAAATATGACCGTTCCAAGGTTCAGGAGCGTCACCGCGACCACGCCTTGTTTGTCGGCTTCGCCCCGGCTGACGACCCGAAAATCGTGGTCTCGGTGATGGTCGAGAACGGTGAGTCCGGCTCTGGCGTCGCGGCGCCCGTGGTGCGGCAGATCATGGATGCCTGGCTGTTGGCCGAGGATGGCAAGCTCAAGCCCGAATATGGCGGCCCCCCATCAAGCCCCGAGGTTACGGCCCGTGAAGAGTAATTTTGACCGCATCCTCTCCAGCGAGGATGTGATGCGTCGCCGTGCGACGTTGCTGCAACGCATGCACATTGATGGCCCCCTGCTGATCCTGCTGCTGACCTTGGCGGCCGGGAGCCTGTTCGTGCTGTATTCGGCCAGCGGCAAGAACTGGGACCTGCTGATCAAACAGGCGTCCTCGTTTGGCCTGGGCCTGTTGTCGATGGTGGTGATCGCCCAGCTTGAACCACGCTTCATGGCGCGTTGGGTGCCGCTGGGGTATGTCGCCGGCGTGTTGCTGCTGGTGGTGGTGGATGTCATGGGCCATAACGCCATGGGAGCCACGCGCTGGATCAACATTCCCGGGGTGATTCGCTTCCAACCGTCGGAATTCATGAAGATCCTGATGCCGGCCACCATCGCCTGGTACTTGTCCAAGCGCACCTTGCCGCCACAGCTCAAGCACGTGGTGATCAGCCTGCTTCTAATCGGCGTGCCGTTTATTCTGATCGTGCGCCAGCCTGACCTTGGCACCTCATTGCTGATTCTGGCCGGTGGCGCGTTCGTGCTGTTTATGGGGGGCTTGCGCTGGCGCTGGATCCTCAGCGTGCTGGCCGCTGCCGTCCCCGTGGCCGTGGCCATGTGGTTCTTCTTCATGCACGACTATCAGAAGCAACGGATCCTGACGTTCCTCGACCCGGAGAGCGACCCGTTGGGCACCGGCTGGAACATCATCCAGTCCAAGGCGGCCATCGGTTCCGGCGGCGTATTCGGCAAAGGCTGGTTGCTGGGCACCCAGTCCCATCTGGACTTCTTGCCCGAAAGTCATACCGACTTCATCATCGCGGTGATGGGCGAAGAGTTCGGCCTGGTGGGCATTTGCGCCTTATTGTTGATCTATCTGCTGTTGATTGGTCGCGGCCTGGTGATTACCGCCCAGGCGCAGACGCTGTTCGGTAAATTGCTTGCCGGCAGCCTGACCATGACTTTTTTTGTTTACGTTTTCGTCAACATCGGTATGGTCAGTGGCCTGCTGCCGGTGGTTGGGGTGCCGTTGCCATTCATTAGCTACGGCGGAACTTCGCTGGTGACATTGCTGTCAGCGTTTGGGGTTTTGATGTCGATTCATACGCATCGCAAGTGGATCGCACAGGTTTGAATAAGGTGAAGATGTCAATGCAAGTAATGCGCGGCTGGGCGACTCGGCATGCGACCTGGATGGGCCTGATTGGGCTGCTGGGGGCAACGCAAGAGGCGCAGGCCGGTGACTACGATGGTTCACCCCAGGTCGCCGAATTTGTCGGTGAGATGACCCGCGACTACGGTTTTGCTGGCGAGCAACTGATGGGCGTGTTCCGCGAAGCCCAGAAAAAGCAGGCGATCCTCGACGCCATTTCCCGCCCCGCCGAACGCGTGAAGCAGTGGAAGGAATATCGCCCGATGTTCCTTACTGACGCACGTATTGCCCGCGGCGTGGACTTCTGGCGCCAGCATGAAGCCGTCCTGGCCCGCGCCGAGCAGGAATACGGCGTGCCGGCCCAGGTCATCGTCTCGATCATCGGCATTGAAACGTTCTACGGCCGCAATACCGGCAGCTACCGGGTGATCGACGCCTTGTCGACCCTGGGCTTCGATTACCCGCCGCGTGCCGAATTCTTCCGCAAGGAGCTGCGCGAATTCCTGCTGCTGGCCCGCGAAGAACAGGTCGACCCGATGACACTCAAGGGCTCGTACGCCGGCGCGATGGGCTTGCCGCAGTTCATGCCGAGCAGCTTTCGCGCCTATGCGGTGGACTTTGACGGCGACGGCCATATCAATATCTGGAGCAACCCCGACGACGCTATCGGCAGCGTGGCCAGCTACTTCAAGCGTCACGGCTGGGTGGGCGGCGAACCGGTGGTTATCCGCGCCGATGTCACAGGTGAGCGCGCCGATGAAGGCTTGACCCAGGGTATCGAGCCGGTCAAGACCGTCGGGGAGTTGCGAGCGCTGGGCTGGTCGAGTCAGAATGCGCCACGCGACGACATGCCGGTGACGGCATTCCGCCTGGAAGGTGCAAACGGCCCGGAATACTGGATGGGCCTGAAGAATTTCTACGCAATCACGCGTTATAACCGCAGTGTGATGTACGCCATGGCCGTGCATCAGCTGTCAGATGAGCTGGTTCAAGCACGGGGCAACAAGTAATGCGGGTATCGCCGTTCAAAAAACCGCTCAAGCTGGTGGCGTTCGCCGCGTTGTCCTTGCTGGTTGCCAGTTGCTCCACCACCCCTAACCGTGCGCCTGCCAAGAAGGCCGGTGGCGCGGTGGTGCGCGCCCAGCCGGGCCTGGACATCAACCGTGCGCACAAAGACGGCGCGCCGTGGTGGGATGTGGATGTCTCGAAAATCCCGGACGCCACGCCGACTCTGCACACCGGCCCCTACAAGGCCAACCCCTACACCGTGCTGGGCAAGAATTACTTCCCGCTGCAGGAATCCAAGACTTACGTGCAGTCCGGCACCGCGTCCTGGTACGGCACCAAGTTTCATGGCCAGAACACCGCCAATGGCGAGGTGTATGACCTGTACGGCATGAGCGCGGCCCACAAGACCCTGCCGTTGCCCAGCTATGTTCGCGTTACCAACCTGGACAACAACCGTACGGTGATCCTGCGGGTCAACGACCGCGGGCCGTTCTATTCGGACCGGATCATCGATTTGTCCTACGCCGCGGCCAAGAAGCTTGGATACGCCGAAACCGGCACTGCACGGGTGAAAGTCGAGGGCATCGACCCGGCGCAGTATTGGGCCCAGCGTGGCAAGCCGGCGCCGTTGATGCTTAACGAACCGGCAACCCCCCAACCGCAAGTGACGGCCTCGACCGGCAAGATCGAGCAGTGGACGCCGCCGCCGGCGCAACATGCTCCGGATACCGTCGTCGTCCCTCACGCAGCACCGGGCGCCTCGATGGCGGGCGGGCAATACCTTCAGGTCGGCGCTTTCGCCAACCCGGATGCGGCAGAACTGTTAAGGTCCAAGCTCAGCGGTATGGTCAGCGCGCCGGTCTTCATCAGTTCCATCGTGCGTAACCAGCAAACGTTGCACCGTGTACGCATGGGCCCGATCGGTTCGCCAAGTGAAGTGGCGCAAGTGCAGAACAGCGTCCGCCTGGCCAACCTGGGGCAACCCAGCGTGGTCACCGCAGAATAAGTAACGGATTGATGGCTCAGGTGCGCCTGCGCGCTTGAGTCCAGGTTGTTGGCTCGTTGGACAATAAAAACCCAGGGGCAAGGGGTGAGCGGGCAACCGAACACGTGACAGTCTGGAAGCGGGCTGTCTGAATAGTTTTGCCCGCGAGGGCAAGTTTCCATAAGCAATTTCGAGAGACGGATGAACATCACCACCTTAGCCAAACGCACGTGCCTGCTTATCTCGCTGATCATCACCCCGGCCGCCTGGGCGGTTGAAATGGTGCCGGCCTCCCCGCAACTGGCCGCCAAGTCGTGGGTCCTCATGGACGCCGCCAGTGGCAACGTGCTGGTCGAAAACGGCGGTGATGTACGCCTGCCGCCAGCCAGCCTGACCAAGCTGATGACTGCCTATATCGCGACCCTGGAAATCCGTCGCGGCCAGATCGGCGAGAACGATCCGGTCACCGTCAGCGAAAACGCCTGGCGTACCGGTGGTTCGCGGATGTTCATCAAGGTCGGCTCGCAAGTCACCGTCAGTGACCTATTGCACGGCATCATCATCCAGTCCGGCAACGACGCCAGCGTCGCCCTGGCCGAGCACATCGCCGGCAGCGAAGATGCGTTCGCCGACGTGATGAACAAGACTGCCGCCGACCTGGGCATGACCAACAGCCACTTCATGAACCCGACCGGCCTGCCGAACCCAGAGCACTATTCGTCGGCTCACGACATGGCGATCCTGGCGCGCGCGATCATCCGCGTTGACCCGGTGCACTACGCGATCTACTCCCAGAAGGAGTTCTTCTGGAACAACATCAAGCAGCCTAACCGCAACCTGCTGCTGTGGCGCGACAAGACCGTCGACGGCCTGAAAACCGGCCACACCGACGAAGCCGGTTACTGCATGGTGTCGTCCGCTGTGCGTGATGGCCAGCGCCTGATCGCCGTGGTATTCGGCACCAACAGCGAACAGGCCCGTGCGGCCGAGACGCAAAAACTGCTGACCTACGGCTTCCGCTTCTTCGAAACCCAGACCTTCTACCAGAAGGGTGCCGAGCTTGCGACCGCGCCGGTATGGAAAGGCGCCACCTCCCAAGTCAAGGCCGGCCTGGCTGACGACCTGACCCTGACCATGCCTAAAGGCCAGCTGAAAAAGCTCGCCGCCAGCATGACCCTGAACCCGCAATTGGTCGCCCCAATCGCCAAGGGCGACGTGATCGGTAAAGTCGAAGTCAAGCTGGACGACAAGGTGGTGCATAGCGCCGACCTGATCGCGCTGGACGCTGTCGAGGAAGGTGGTATCTTCCGCCGCGTATGGGATAGCATCCGTCTATTCTTCTACGGCTTGTTCAACTGATTGTGTGCACCTGCAAAGCCCCGCGTTGATCCAGCGCGGGGCTTTGCCCGTCGCCACGGCTTAGCGCTTACGAGGCTGTTCTGCCATGACCGATAAAGACGTAGAAGTAAAGGCGCCAAAGATCGAATTCCCTGTGACGGATTATCCCGTCAAGGTGATCAGCGATACCGGTGTCGGCCGCAAGGACAAGATTCTCGAAATCGTCAGGAAACACGCGACGATCAACGACAACCGCGTGGACGAGCGTCAAAGCTCCACCGGCAAGTACACCACGATTCAGTTGCACATCGTTGCGACCGATCAGGACCAGCTCTACAACATCAACAGCGAACTGCGGGCCACCGGCTTCGTGCACATGGTGCTGTGATGTCGCACGTTCTGGGCTTTCGCGAGCTCGGCCAGATGGCCTACGAGCCGGTCTGGCATGCCATGCAGCGCTTTACCAACGAGCGCGGCACCTCTGCCCCGGATGAAATCTGGCTGGTGGAACACCCGCCGGTATTCACCCAGGGGCAGGCCGGCAAGGCCGAGCATCTGTTACTTCCGGGTGATATTCCGGTGGTGCAGGTCGACCGGGGTGGCCAAGTGACTTACCATGGCCCAGGGCAATTGGTGGCTTACCTGTTGCTGGATGTGCGCAAGCTGGGTTTTGGCGTGCGCGACCTGGTCAGCCGCATGGAGGCTTGCCTGATCGAGCTGCTGGCCAGTTATGGCGTGACCGCCGCGGCCAAGCCCGATGCACCCGGTGTGTATGTAGACGGCGCGAAAATCGCCTCTCTGGGGCTGCGTATTCGCCACGGTTGTTCCTTTCATGGCCTGGCCTTGAACGTGGACATGGACCTGGCGCCGTTCCGGCGGATCAACCCGTGCGGTTATGCCGGGCTGGCGATGACCCAACTGAGCGATCATGCCACACCGATTAAATTTGCCGAGGTTAGTGCCCGGCTGCGCGCGCAGCTCGTCAAACACCTCGACTATGCAGAGCAGACGACCCTGACGGGCGGAATCGATTGATATGACTACTGATGTTGTGCAAACCATGATCCCGACGCTGGACATCACTGAGCGTCCAGCCCCGGCCCCGCGTGCCAAGGTGGAAGCCGGCGTCAAGCTGCGCGGCGCCGAGAAGGTTGCACGCATCCCGGTCAAGATCATCCCGACCACCGAACTGCCGAAGAAACCCGACTGGATTCGCGTGCGCATCCCGGTTTCGCCGGAAGTCGACCGTATCAAGTCCCTGCTGCGCAAACACAAACTGCACAGCGTATGCGAAGAAGCGTCCTGCCCGAACCTGGGTGAATGCTTCTCTGGCGGCACCGCCACGTTCATGATCATGGGCGACATCTGCACCCGTCGTTGCCCATTCTGCGACGTAGGCCACGGCCGTCCGAAACCTCTGGACGTCAACGAGCCGCAAAGCCTGGCCATCGCCATCGCCGACCTGAAACTCAAGTACGTGGTGATCACGTCGGTCGACCGTGACGACCTGCGCGACGGCGGTGCCCAGCACTTCGCCGACTGCATCCGTGAGATCCGCAAGCTGTCACCCAACGTGATGCTCGAAACCCTGGTGCCGGACTACCGTGGCCGTATGGACGTGGCTCTGGAAATCACCGCCGCCGAGCCGCCAGATGTGTTCAACCACAACCTGGAAACCGTACCGCGCCTGTACAAGGCTGCGCGTCCGGGTTCGGACTACCAGTGGTCGCTGACCCTGCTGCAGAAATTCAAGCAGATGATGCCGCACATCCCGACCAAATCCGGCTTGATGCTGGGCCTGGGCGAGACCGACGAAGAAGTCATCGAAGTCATGAAACGCATGCGCGAACACGACATCGACATGCTGACCCTGGGCCAGTACCTGCAACCATCGCGCAGCCACTTGCCGGTGCAGCGTTTCGTGCACCCGGACACCTTCGCCTGGTTCGCCGAGGAAGGTTACAAGATGGGCTTCAAGAACGTGGCGTCGGGCCCGTTGGTGCGTTCTTCGTACCACGCCGACGAGCAGGCCAAGCTGGTCAAGGCAAGCCTGGTTTCGTAAGCCGCCCCCAGAATCAATGTGAAATGCTGGCTTGTGTGGGAGCTGGCTTGCCTGCGATAGCATCACCTCGGTGTCACTGATACACCGAGGCGCTTGCATCGCAGGCAAGCCAGCTCCCACATTTCGTTCTGCGTCATATAGGGAGAACCATAGATGACCGCCGCCGTACCTGCACTGCGTTCTGAAGGCACCATCGGCCTGATCGCCCCCGCTGGCCCTGCCGCGCTGGACGTTGAAAAAGCCGGGCAATGGATGCGTGCCCGCGGTTACGACCTGCGCATTTACCCCGGTGTATACGAGCGCGACGGCTACCTGGCCGGCAGCGATGAAGTGCGCCTGCGCGACCTGCACGCCGCCTTCGCCAACCCTGACGTCGATGCCATCTTCTGCCTGCGCGGCGGCTACGGTACGCCACGCTTGCTCGACGCGCTGGACTTCGACCTGCTGCGCGCCCACCCCAAACCATTCGTGGGTTACAGCGATATCACCGCCTTGCACCTGGCGATCAACCGTTACGCCGGCTTTGTCACATTCCACGGGCCGATGCTCAATGCCGACCTGCTGGGCGACAAGCAACAGCCAACCGAATCCTCCCTGTTCAGCCTGCTGCGTGGCCAACTGGGCGCCGGCAGTGTGCTTGCGCACCCGGTGGCCTACCCATTGACCACGATCGAGCCAGGCATTGCCTGTGGGCGCTTGCTGGGCGGTAATCTGTCGATGATTGCTGCAACAATGGGCACGCCGTATGAAATAGACGCCGAAGGCATCATCCTGTTTATCGAGGACGTCAACGAGCCGCTTTATCGTATCGACCGCCTGCTGACTCACCTGCGCCTGGCCGGCAAGCTGGCCCAGGTCGCCGGTGTGCTGGTAGGGGATGTGGCGGGTGTGGATAACGGTGCGCTGGAGCGGTTGCTGAAGCAGACCTTCGAACCCCTGTGCGTTCCGGTGCTGGCTGGCTGGCGCAGTGGGCATTGCGACCCCAACCTGACGTTGCCGATGGGTGCTTTGGTGCGCTTGGATGCGGGGGAGCGGCGGGTGGTGTTGGAGCAGGATGTAGTGTTCAACCACTGAGTTTTTTACAGTCTGCTAAACCGCAATCGGGGGCAAGCCCCTCCCACATTTTTGGAATGCATTCCAAGTGTGGGAGGGGGCTTGCCCCCGATTGCGGTAGTCGCCATAAGTCAATCTACCGGCCTTGCAGTGATTCCAGCAACTTCACCGTCGGATACCCATCCGCCGGCCAGCCCAACGCCTGCTGCGCCGCGCGAATCGCCTTGCGCGTATTGGCGCCGATAATCCCATCCGGGTTACCGGCGTCATAGCCTTTGGCGCTGAGTGCCGTTTGCAGGTCGATACGCTGGGAGCGGCTCAGCGGCAGCTCATCTTTGGGCCAACTGCCACGAATCACACCGCCGCCGCCAAATCGCTCCGACAATAGGCCAACCGCCAGCGCATAGGACGACGAATTGTTGTACTTGAGGATTGCGCGGAAGTTATCCAATACCAGGAATGCCGGGCCACGGTAGCCAGCCGGTAACAGCAGGGCGGCGGACAACTGGTCGACATTGGCCGGCAGGCTCACGCCAGGGGGGAGTTGGATGCCCAGTTGCAGCCATTGCGCCACGGTCTTGCGCACGCCGCCATCGGCCAGGCTGTAGTCGAAGCCCGACGGCAGCGGCTGCACTTCAACGCCCCATGGCTGGCCTTTCTGCCACCCGGAGCTTTGCAGGTAATGCGCCGTGGAGGCGAGGGCGTCGGACGGGCTGTTCCAGATATCGCGACGACCATCACCGTCAAAGTCCACCGCATGGGTGTTATAGGTGGTCGGGATAAACTGCGTCTGGCCCATCGCACCGGCCCAGGAACCTTTCATCTGGTCGGCTTGAATATCACCATGCTGGATGATCTGCAGCGCTGCCAGCAGCTGCGCCTGGGCAAAGGCCGGGCGACGGCCTTCATAGGCCAGGGTGGCCAGGGAGCGGATCACCGAATTATTGCCCTGGAACGCGCCGAAGTTGCTCTCCATGCCCCACACCGAGACCAGTGCCTGGCGGTCGACGCCATAGCGCTGTTCGATGCTTTGCAGAATATCAGCGTATTTGACCAGCAGCGCCTGACCATTGCGCACGCGCACCGGTGACAGGGCGCCGTCGAGGTATTCCCACACCGGGCGGGAAAATTCCGGTTGGCTTCGGTCGGCGCGAATCACCGCCATATCAGGGGTGACGCCGGCAAAAGCGTTATCGAACACAGCCGCAGTGATCCCGGCTTGCAGCGCTTGCGCACGGAAGCCAGCCTGCCATTCGGCAAAGGTCTGGGTCGGTTGGATATCAAGATTATCCACTGCCAAGGGGGCTACCACAGCCGGTGCGATAGCCGGTGCCGTCTGGAGCTTGGGCAGGGGCTGAGCGTCCGCGGCGGTAGGTTTTTCCGCGCAGGCGACAAGCAGAATGAGGCTGGAGGCAGCGATCAATTGGCGTAGGTGCCAACGACGAGAAAGACTAGAGGGCATGCACAGGTCCAGGGGGTTACAAATCAGGTACAGACCTTATCATGCCAGAGGGGCGCTTGCCTTCAGGCAGCCAGAAAGTAAGAAGCCTCCCAGCTATTAGACTGGAAGGCTTCGCGGCGGTAGCTGCCTTTGCCCTTGCCGGCGCGTTCCTGACGGCTGCGGAACAGTGGCTGGGCGATGATGGATTTGGCCTTGTTGGGGCCATGCTTGGATGGCTTTTTGCTCATGGTGGCTAGTCTCTGTGGGTGGTGGAGCGGGCAAATAATCTGCCTAAGTTGAGCGGCTGTAAAGCCCCGCGAAGTGTAGGAAAGGTACGCAGGTCAAATGTGGGAGGGGCTTGCTCCCGATAGCGGTACATCAGTGAAACATAAATTCCTGACACACTGCCATCGGGAGCAAGCCCCCTCCCACATTGGATCTATGGTGTTTTCAAGAGAGGGTTATTCGGCTGGCAGGGTGAGGCGCTGGCCGGCCATCAATAGCGACAAACGGCTCAGGCTCATCCACGGCGAGCCGGCTGCCTGGCCCTTGATCTGCGCATCGATGCGCTGCGCTTCCAGCAACAGTTGCGCCCAGCGTTGCGCCGAGTGCCGTTGCAGGGCTTTGCTCATCAGTGGTTTGCGCTTGTCCCACACCGGTGGCCTGGCCTGGCTGAAGCATTTGTCCAGCGGTGTGCCCTGGCTGTATTGCAAGGCGATATTCGCCAGTACTCGCAGCTCCCGGGCCAGGGCCCAGAGGATCACCGGCGGTTCCACCCCTTCGCCACGCAAGCCTTCAAGCATACGCAGCGCGTGGGCGGGCTCACCGTTGAGGATCGCATCGACCAGGCCGAACACATCAAAGCGAGCGCTATCGGCCACTGCGCCTTGTACGGTTTCGACGGTGATCTGCCCATCCTCGGCCATCAGCTTGAGCTTTTCGATCTCCTGTGCGGCGGCAAGCAGGTTGCCCTCGACCCGGGCGGCGATCAGCTCCACGGCATCTTGTGTCGCCGCCAGCCCCGATTGTGACAGGCGCTGACGAATCCACTGCGGCAACTGGTTGCTGTCCACTGGCCAGATCTGGATGAACTGGGTTTGCGCACCTTCTACCAGTGCCTTGCCCCACTTGGTTTTCTGCGCGCTGCCATCGAGCTTGGGCAGGCTGATCAGCAGCACGGTGTCTTCGGCAGGGCGCGAGCAGTACTCCATCAGCGCCGCCGCACCTTTGTCGCCCGGCTTGCCCGAGGGCAGGCGCAGCTCCAGCAGGCGCTTTTCGGCAAACAGCGACATGCTCGCGCCGGCTTGCAGCAGGGTACCCCAGTCGAAACTGGCGTCAGCACTGAATACCTGACGTTCATCGAAGCCTTGCTGGCGCGCGGCAGTGCGGATGGCGTCGGCGGCTTCCTGGCACAGCAGCGGGTCATCACCGCTGACGATATAAACAGGCGCGAGGCCACCTTGCAGGTGTTTGGCGAGTTGGGCGGGGGCGAGTTTCATAGGCAGGGCGAACGGGGCGCCAGGGGCGCCCCGTCTGGCTTACTCGACAGGAACTTCAACAGGCGATTGTTTCGGCGTGTTGTCTTCATACTCTTGCGCGGCTTTCAGGGCATCGGCGTCAGCCTTGGCCTTGTTGTCGGCGGTTTGCTGCAGGGCGGCGAGCTTTTCCGGGGTCAGCATTTGCAGGCGAGTCATCATGCGCTGGATCAGCTCACGACGCATTTCCTTGCGCACCTGGAGGGTCTCGGAGTCCGAACCCACCAGGTTATTGCCATCGTGGCTCACGACTTTCTGCACCTGGATCTTGTCACCCATCAGCGGCAACTGATCGCGACCCTGTACTTCGAAGTAGAGCGCAGTGTTCAACTCCACATCGGACGCACGGCCGGCACTGGCGTAGCTGATATTGCGCTGGGTTTCTTTCTCGTCCGTCAGGATCAGTTTGTAGGTCGCGCCGTTGTACACGTGCACGCCGCTGTTCTCCAGGGTCTGGCGCAGCTGGGTGACGGTTTCGCCGTAGGCGTTGCGGGCGCTGACGTCGAGTTCCTTGAGCGACAGCTCGTTGGTGCCGGTGCCGCGCAGCTGGAAGCCGCAAGCGCTCAGCAGCACGGCAAGGCCCATAACCAGCAGATTGCGTTTGATCATTTTGTTGCTCCCCTTGAAACCAGGTGGGCCTTATCCAGGCCCTAAAGGTTTAGTTCGGCGCAGGGCCCAAGCCCCGCGCCCGATCCGATTTAGCTGGCGACGATGTTGACCAGTTTGCCGGGCACCACGATCACTTTGCGGATCGTCAAGCCTTCGGTAAAGCGCAGCACGTTTTCGTTGATGCGCGCAGCCGCTTCGACCTCTTCACGGCTGGCACTGGCCGGCATGTCGATCTGGCCGCGCAGTTTACCGTTAACCTGGATGACCAGTTGCAGCGTGTCCTGAACCAGGGCGCTGTCATCCTGTACCGGCCAGGCGGCATCGATGACGGCGCCGCTGTGGCCCAGGCGGTTCCACAGGTCGTGGCTGATATGCGGCGTGATCGGTGCGAGCAGCAGGGTAACCGTTTCCAGGCCCTCGTGAATCAGCGCGCGATCAAGTTCGGTGGCCTGCGGGGCTTTTTCCAGCACGTTCATCAGCGTCATCACCTGGGCGATGGCGGTGTTGAACTTGTGGTTCTGCCCTACGTCCAGGCTCGCCTGGCGGATGGCCAGGTGAGTGCTGCGGCGAATGGCTTTCTGCTCGTCGTTCAAGGCCGCGACGTCCAGCTTGCCCGGCAAGCCCTGGCTGACATGGGCATGGGCCAGGCGCCAGACGCGCTTGAGGAAGCGGTGCGAGCCTTCGACGCCGGAGTCGGACCATTCGGCGCTCATGTCGGGCGGCGAGGCGAACATCATGAACAGACGGCAGGTATCGGCGCCGAACTGGTCGATCATCGACTGTGGGTCGACGCCGTTGTTCTTGGACTTGGCCATCTTCTCGGTGCCACCGATTTCCACCGGCAGGCCGTCGGCTTTCAGTTTGGCGCTGATCACCTTGGCTTTGCTGTCACGCTCAAGTTCGACGTCCGCCGGGTTGAACCAGGTGTAGGCGCCATTGGCTTCGCGACGATAGTAGGTATCGGCGATCACCATGCCCTGGGTCAGCAGGTTCTTGAACGGCTCATCGGAGCTCACCAGGCCTTCGTCACGCATCAGCTTGTGGAAGAAGCGCGCGTACAGCAGGTGGAGAATGGCGTGTTCGATACCGCCGATGTACTGATCCACCGGCAGCCAATGGTCGGCTGCGGATTTCTCCACCAGGCCACCTTCATAGTGCGGCGAGGCGTAACGGGCGTAGTACCAGGAGGACTCCACGAAGGTGTCCATGGTGTCGGTTTCACGCTTGGCCGGTGCGCCGCATTTCGGGCAGTTGCACTCGTAGAACTCGGGCATGCGCGCCAATGGCGAGCCAGCACCATCTGGCACTACATCTTCAGGCAGCACGACGGGCAGTTGGTCTTCCGGTACCGGTACATCGCCGCAGGTTTGGCAGTGAATGATCGGGATCGGGCAGCCCCAGTAGCGCTGGCGGCTGATCCCCCAGTCGCGCAGGCGGAACTGGGTGCGCGAAGCACCGAGGTTCTTCTTGATCAGCGCGACTTCGATGGCGTCGAAGGCGCCCTGGAAGTCCAGGCCGTCAAATTCGCCGGAGTTGATCAGGGTGCCGTGCTCGCCGTAGGCGTCTTGCCACGGGGCCGGGTTGGTGTCGCCCGAGCTGGTACGTACTACCGACTTGATCGGCAGGCTGTATTTGGTGGCGAATTCGAAATCGCGCTCGTCGTGGGCCGGCACGGCCATGACGGCGCCGTCGCCATAGTGCATCAGCACATAGTTGGCGACCCATACCGGCAGTTTCTCGCCGGTCAGCGGGTGCTCGACGAACAGGCCGGTCGGCAGGCCTTTTTTCTCCTGGGTGGCGACGTCGGCTTCCGCCACGCTGCCGCCCTTGCATTCGGCGATGAACGCCTGCAGCTCGGGGTTGTTCTGTGCCGCCTGGGTGGCCAGCGGGTGTTCGGCGGCGACCGCGACGTAAGTCGCGCCCATCAGCGTATCCGGACGGGTGGTGAAGACTTTCAGGGCGCCCGCTTCGCCGATGGAATCGACGTTATACGGGAACTGCACTTCCATGCCCTTGGATTTGCCGATCCAGTTGCGCTGCATGGTCTTGACCTGTTCAGGCCAGCCCGGCAGATCGTCGAGGCTCGACAACAGTTCATCCGCGTAGGCGGTGATCTTGAAGTAGTACATCGGGATTTCGCGCTTTTCGATCAGCGCGCCGGAGCGCCAGCCGCGACCGTCGATGACCTGCTCGTTGGCCAGTACGGTCTGGTCGATCGGGTCCCAGTTCACGGTACCGCTCTTTTTGTAGATCACACCTTTTTCGAACAGGCGCGTGAACAGCCATTGTTCCCAACGGTAGTAATCGGGCTTGCAGGTGGTGACCTCGCGGGACCAGTCCACCGCCAGGCCCAGGCTGCGCAGCTGGGTCTTCATGTAGGCGATGTTTTCGTAGGTCCACTTGGCGGGCGCCACGTTGTTTTTCATCGCGGCGTTTTCTGCCGGCATACCGAAGGCGTCCCAACCCATGGGTTGCAGGACGTTTTTGCCGAGCATGCGCTGGTAGCGGGAAATCACGTCGCCGATGGTGTAGTTACGCACGTGCCCCATGTGTAGCTTGCCGCTGGGGTAAGGGAACATCGATAGGCAGTAGTAAGTCTCCTTGCCTGGCTGTTCGCTGACTTCAAAGGACTTTTGCTCGTCCCAGAAGGTTTGTGCGGCATTTTCTATTTCACGGGGCTGATATTGTTCGTGCATGGCTACTTTTGAACTGAATAGGGGTGGCCTAATCCTCTTCGGTGCATAGTCCGGGTTGTTCGACACCAGAAAGTGGCGCGTCCGTGCCCAAACCCTGCGGGAAGTGGAGTTACAGGAAGCGCCGTAGCATACATGACCCCACTCTATCGAGGGAAACCCTGATTGCGCGGCAAGGGCCGTCTGTCGCGGCACCGGGCAGGTGCAGCAACGGGGGCTACGCTGTTTATTGGGGAGCAAGTATTTCTTCAATGAGGTGAGGGGATGGTTGAATCGCAGCGAACTCTAACGAAACCGCAATTGTATGAAGGACTGATCGACCGTTTGGGTCGGGCATTGGATGCTGCAAGAACCGCAGGCCGATTGCGTGATGAGCGGCCTCTGGAGCTGGAGTTGCGAGGCTTGAGCCAGGCAGAGCTTGAATTGATCAGGACTTACCTGGAGTTGAATCAACACCGCGCCTCTCATGGGCAGGCCTCCCCGCCAGCCCAGGAGCCTCCTCGTTCGGCCAAGGTCATTTGGCTCAAAGACTTGGCGGCCGGTCGCGGCCCGGAAAGGTCCCGGTCCGTACGGTGCAAGTGAAGCACAGTACTATCCATTAACGTTGTCGAAACAGGCTGGTAAAGATTGTCGCTTGATCGCGTTGCATTTAGGCTTCGGGCATCTTTGGAGATGCCCGATGCCTTTTCGTTATTTCATCAAACAATTGCTGTTGCCGCCCGGCATTTTTTTGTTGTTGTTGGCGTGTGCCTGGTGGTTTCGCCGTAGCCGCCCGCGCCTGGCCGGGGTGTGCTTTGCCCTGGGGCTGGGCGGGATGTGGTTGATCAGCCTGCCGGTGATGGTGCAATGGGGCGCCCGTGCGCTTGAGACAGCGCCGCCATTGGCTCGCGAAGACTGGGCCACGCTCGCCCAGCGCGCCGATGCGATTGTGGTGTTGGGCTCCGGGCGCGAGCGTGGGGACATCGCCTGGGGCAGCGACCAGCCCACCGGCGTTGGTCTTGAGCGTGAGCGTTATGCGGCGCGACTGGCCAAGGCGTCAGGCTTGCCGGTGCTGACCAGTGGCGGCTTGCATTACGGCACGCCGCCCAGCGAAGCCGAATTGATGGCGGTGTCGATGCAGGATGATTTCGGCGTCAGCGTGCGCTGGAAGGAAGAGCGCAGCCGTACCACCTGGGAAAACGCCCAGATGAGCGCCGAGATTCTGCTGCCCCAAGGCATCAAGCGTGTGGTGGTGGTGACGCAGGCCTGGCATATGCCGCGTTCGGTGTGGAGTTTTGAGAAAGCCGGTTTCACCGTGGTGCCCGGGCCGGTGGGCTTTCTGGGCGTGGACCACGGCCGGCCGCTGGGCGGCTGGATGCCGGAGGTCAAGGCGGTGTGGCAGAGCGGGCAGTTGATCAACGAAGCGGTGGGGCAGGTGGGGTATCGGTTGTTCTACCGATAGGTGCAACACAGGAAATCAATTGTGGGAGCTGGCTTGCCTGCGATGGCGGTGGGTCAGTGAGCACTCAGCGCATTGATACACCGCCATCGCAGGCAAGCCAGCTCCCACAGGTCAGAGCGTTTTGGACATCCGGCCAGCCAGCAGCGCCCAGCCAAACAACCCCAGGCACACAATGATCAACGGCCACGAACGCCATTGCAGGTATGGCGTGAGGTTATGCATCGGCACCACCTCCCCATAGAGAATGCCGCGCTCGAACTGCGGGATCTGTGCGGTGATCTGCCCAAACGGGTTGATCAGCCCGGTCACGCCGTTGTTGGTGGCGCGGATCATCCAGCGCCCGGCTTCCAGTGCACGCATCTGCGCCATTTGCAGGTGCTGCAATGGGCCGATGGAGCGGCCGAACCAGGTGTCGTTGCTGATGGTCAGCAGCAGGTCGCTCTGGGCCGACAGGCCGGCAGCGAATTCCGGGTACACCACTTCATAGCAAATGAACGGCGCAATCTGATAGCCCTTGGCCTGAAGCATGGCCTGGTCTGAAGGGCCACGGGCGAAGTCCGACATCGGCAGGTCGAAGAACGCAATCAGCCCGCGCAGCATGTCCTGCAACGGCACGTATTCGCCAAACGGCACCAGCTTTTGCTTGAGATAGGTGCCGTCACCTTCGCCGACTACGGTAATGCCATTGAAGTAGCGCTTCTCATGGTGCACTTCCTGGCGAATCGGTACCCCGGTAATCAGCGCGGTGTTCCGGTCGGCGGCAAACTTGCCCATCATGCCCAGGTAGCCCTCGACCGACTCCTTGAGCACCGGCACGGCGGTTTCCGGCCATACCAGCAGGTCGACACGCTTGGAGCTCAGGCTCATGTCGCGATATAGCGCCAACTGTGCATTAAGCTGCTCGGGGTCCCACTTCATGCTTTGCTCGACGTTGCCCTGGATGGCGGCGACGCTCAGGGGGGCGCCGGAGGGCGAGGTCCAGGCGTGGTGCTTGAGCGCCAGGCCGATGGCCCAGGGGGCGACCAGCAACACCAGGCCCGCACCAATGAAGGCGTTGCGCTTGCTTGCCAGCAGGCGCGGCAGGTTGCACAGCAGGGCTGCCGTGAGTGCAAGCGCGAAGGAAATCAGCCACATTCCGCCCAGCGGCGCGAGGCCGGTCAGCGGGCCGTCGAGTTGGCTGTAACCGGAGTACAACCAGGGGAAACCGGTGAGGAACCAGCCACGAAACGCTTCCTGGCCAACCCATAACGCGGCGAAGGTCAGGGCATCCGCCAACGGTGCTTCATTGCGGCGCAGCCAGCGCGCCCACAACCAGGCGGGCAGGGCAAAGAACCAGGCAATGGCGGCGGTGAACAGCAGCATCAGGAACCCCGCCAGCAGCACCGAAGCGCCGCCGAAGTGGTGGATGCTGTAGTAGATCCAGCTGGTGCCGGCGCCAAACAGGCCGAAACCGAAACACCAGCCGCGGCCCAGGGCCTGGCGGGGTGTCAGCTCCCGCAGGCCGATATAGAACAGGCCGACCGCTACCAGAGCCAACGGCCAGATATCGAACGGCGCCAGCGCCAGAGTAGTGATGGCGCCGGCCACCACGGCCAGCAAGTTACCGGGCCAGCCGGGGCGGTTCAGGCGCTGCATGTAGGGGTGGGTCATCAGCTATTTCCTGTATCGCGCCGGGCCTGCTGCGGCACAGGGCAAGGCGCGAGGAGCGTGGTTTGGTTTTTCCAAATGAACGACGAGTAACGCAGCCCTGTGTCGCAGCAGGCCCGGCCCTTCGGGTTGTCCCTGAGAGCGGGCCATACTGCGTTGCAGGCCTTGAAAAGGGAATGCCATTCCCTGCGGCCTGCGCCTTGCCTGGCCCGCTCTCAGGGGCAACGCGACACAGGAAATAGCTGATGCCCCACCCCTTCCTTAGCGGGCAATAGGTGTCAAACGGATCAGATGGATACGACGACTATCGGCATTCAAAATGCGGAAGCGATAGGCGCCAATCTCGGTGGTTTCGTTACGCTTGGGCAGATGCCCGAACGCACTCATCACCAGGCCGCCGACCGTGTCGAACTCATCGTCGGAGAATTCGCTGTCGAAGAACTCGTTGAAGTTCTCGATCGGCGTCAGCGCCTTGACCAGGAAGTCACCGCTGGGCAGCGGCTTGATGTAGCTGTCCTCTTCGACGTCGTGCTCGTCTTCGATATCGCCGACGATCTGTTCCAGCACGTCTTCGATGGTCACCAGGCCAGCCACGCCGCCGTATTCGTCGATCACAATGGCCATGTGATTGTGGTTGGCGCGAAATTCGCGCAGCAGCACATTCAGGCGCTTGGATTCAGGTACGAAGGTGGCCGGACGCAGCAGGTCCTTGATGTTGAAGCTGTCGCCATTCTCCTTGAGGATCAGCGGCAACAGGTCCTTGGCCAGCAGGACACCCATGACGTCGTCATGGCTTTCACCGATCACCGGGTAGCGCGAGTGCGCCGAGTCGATCACGGCCGGGAGGAATTCCCGTGGGGTCTGGGTCGCCTTGATGCTGATCATCTGCGAGCGCGGGACCATGATGTCCCGTACTTGCAGGTCAGCCACCTGGATGGCGCCTTCGACGATGGCCAGCGCTTCGCTGTCCAGCAACTTGTTCTGGTGGGCCTCGCGCAGCAGCTCCAGCAGCTCCTGGCGGTTTTTCGGCTCGTGGGCAAAAGCCTGGGTCAGTTTACCCAGCCATGACTTCTGCCCGTTGCTCGATCGGTCTTCGCTCATAGCGATTACTCTAAATCCTTTGATATGACAGTTGAGTGTTGATCAGCTTTCGTCGTCTGCGTAAGGGTCGCGGTGACCCAGTTCAGCAAGCAACGTTCGTTCCAGTGCTTCCATTTCCTCGGCTTCATCATCGTCTATATGGTCGTAGCCCAAGAGATGCAAGCAGCCGTGGATGACTAGATGGGCCCAATGGGCTTCAAGTTCCTTGCCTTGTTCCTTTGCCTCGCGCTCGACCACCTCGACGCAGATCACCAGATCGCCCAGCAGCGGGATATCCAGCAACTCGTCGGGTACGTCGGCGGGGAAGGACAGCACGTTGGTCGCGTAGTCTTTTTGACGCCAGGTGTGGTTCAGCTCGCGGCCTTCGGGCTCATCCACCAGACGAATGGTCAGCTCCGAGTCTGCGGTGCGCTGGCGCAGGGCCAGGGTGCACCAGTGCCGGAACTGTGCTTCGCTGGGGGCGGGCGCTTCGGTGGCAAGCTGCAGGTCTAGCTCAAGCATCGCCGCGAACGTCCCTGGCCGGTGCGTCATCCTTGTGATCGAAACGCTCATAGGCTTCTACGATGCGCTGCACCAGCGGGTGACGCACCACGTCCTTGGGCATGAAATGCGTGAAGCTGATGCCCGGTACATCCTTGAGTACCTCGATCACCTGCGCCAGCCCCGACTTGGTGCCCTTGGGCAGGTCGACCTGGGTGACGTCACCGGTGATCACGGCGGTAGAGCCGAAACCGATGCGGGTGAGGAACATCTTCATCTGCTCGACGGTGGTGTTCTGGCTTTCGTCGAGGATGATGAAGCTGTTGTTCAAGGTGCGGCCACGCATGTAGGCCAGCGGGGCGATTTCGATCACCTGGCGCTCGATCAGCTTGGCCACGTATTCAAAGCCGAGCATCTCGTACAGCGCGTCGTAGAGCGGGCGCAGGTACGGGTCGATCTTCTGGGCCAGGTCGCCGGGCAGGAAGCCGAGCTTTTCGCCCGCTTCGACCGCCGGGCGCACCAGCAGGATGCGCCGCACTTGCTCGCGCTCCAGGGCATCCACCGCACAGGCAACGGCCAGGTAAGTCTTGCCGGTACCGGCTGGGCCGATGCCGAAGTTGATGTCGTTGCCGAGGATTTCCTTGACGTACTTCTGCTGATTCAAGCCGCGTGGGCGAATCATGCCTTTTTTGGTACGCAGGGCCACGCTGGCTTCGGCCACCGGGTTGTTGGCCAGGTCCTCCACGGCTGATTCCTGCAGGTACAGGTGTACCGTCTCTGGCGACAGCTCACTACCCTTGGTTTCGCGGTAGAGGCGACGCAGCAGGTTTTCGGCAGACGTGGTGTGTTGGGGTTCACCAATGAGCTCGAACTGATTGCCGCGGTTGCGGATCTCGATGCTCAGGCGTTGTTCGATCAGGCGCAGGTGCTCGTCGAACTGTCCGCACAGGTTGGCGAAACGGCGAGCCTCAAACGGCTCGAGGAGAAAACGATGGGGTTCTGCTATGGGTGCGTTCAAGGTTGCTTTTAGCCGCCCTTTGGCTGATGAGGTGAGAGAGAGAATAACGCCAGGCGCCAGTGTGCGAAAGCACTTAAATAGCCTGGCCCCACTCTCGATAACCATGAAGAACTCCTGTGGGAGCTGGCTTGCCTGCGATAGCGGTGGGTCAGTTGGCACATAGGGCACTGATACATCGTTATCGCAGGCAAGCCAGCTCCCACATTTTGATCTTCATCCGGTCCGCGAGATCAGTTGATCAGCGAGCCGCGCAACGAGTGTGGCTGCGCCGCATCGATGTGCACATCGGCAAATTGGCCGATCAGCGTCGGGTTGTCGCAGCGGAAGTTGACGATGCGGTTGTTCTCGGTGCGCCCCTGCAACTCACCCGGGTCTTTCTTCGAATAATCGGTGACCAGGATGCGCTGGGTCGAGCCGACCATTTGTCGGCTGATTTCGAAACCCTGTTGGTTGAGGCGATGTTGCAGTGCGTTCAACCGCTCCTTTTTCAACGCCTCCGGGGTTTCGTCCAGCAGGTCCGCCGCCGGGGTGCCCGGGCGCTGGCTGTACACAAACGAGTAGGAAAAGTCGAAACCGACGTCTTCAATCAGCTTCATGGTCTGCTGGAAATCTTTCTCGGTTTCGCCCGGGAAGCCGACGATAAAGTCCGAACTGATGCAGATGCCCGGTACGGCGGCGCGCAATTTGCGCAGCTTGGATTTGTATTCCAGCGCCGTGTGGTTGCGCTTCATCGCCGACAGGATGCGGTCCGAGCCCGATTGCACCGGCAAGTGCAGGTGCTTGACCAGCTCCGGCACTTCGGCGTGGGCCTGGATCAGGCTGTCGGAGAATTCCAGCGGGTGCGAAGTGGTATAGCGGATACGTTCGATGCCATCGACGGCGGCGACCACGCGGATCAGCTCCGCCAGGTCGGCCAGGCGCCCCTCGTGGGTCAGGCCGCGGTAGCCGTTGACGTTCTGGCCAAGTAGGGTCACTTCGCGCACGCCGTTTTCAGCCAGGTGGATGATTTCTGCCAGTACATCGTCAAATGGCCGGCTGACTTCTTCACCGCGTGTGTAGGGCACCACGCAGAAAGTGCAGTACTTGCTGCAACCTTCCATCACCGACACATAGGCGCTCGGGCCGTCGATGCGCGGCTCGGGCAAATGGTCGAATTTCTCGATTTCCGGGAACGATACGTCCACCTGCGGCAGCTTGGTGACGCGTGCGGCGTCGATCATTTCCGGCAGGCGGTGCAAGGTCTGCGGGCCGAACACCACGTCGACATACGGGGCGCGGTCGCGGATCGCAGCACCTTCCTGGCTGGCCACGCAACCGCCGACGGCGATCACCATGTCCGGGTTGGCCAGTTTCAATTCACGCCAGCGGCCCAGCTGGGAGTACACACGGTCCTGGGCCCGTTCGCGGATCGAGCAGGTATTGAGCAGGATCACGTCGGCATCTTCGGCGCGGGCGGTGACTTCCAGGGCCTGGTGTTCGCCCAGCAGGTCGACCATGCGCGAGCTGTCGTACTCGTTCATCTGGCAACCGTGGGTTTCGATATAAAGCTTCTTGGCCATGGGAATCGTCAACTGGTGGTAAAGAACCGCGCATTATAGGGGTCATGCCCATCGGTTCCTAGCGCTGTGCATCGGGTGCCATGCTATAGTTCGCGCCCTCTTTTATATCCCCATGTGTTCCCCGCCCACCATGACCAAACGTGAAGCTCCAATCTACAAGGTGATTTTCCTCAACCAGGGCCAGGTGTTCGAAATGTACGCCAAGCAGATCTATCAAAGTGATCTGTGGGGCTTCCTGGAAGTGGAAGAGTTCGTCTTTGGCGAGCGCACCCAGTTGGTCGTCGATCCGGGCGAAGAAAAGCTCAAGGCCCAGTTCGAAGGCGTGGTGCGCAGCTTTGTGCCGATGCATTCGATTGTGCGCATCGATGAGGTCGAACGCCTGGGTACGCCGAAGATCAGCGAAGCACGGGGCACGAGCAATGTGATGCCGTTTCCGATGCCGATGCCCGAGAAATGATCTGCAATTAATTTGTAGGGCGTTTCCGAAACTGCCTCTCAATGGATGGACATTTTGTTTGAAAGATAGCAAATTTTGTTTATTCGGAGAGGGCATCATGAATATACCAATAATAAGAAAACCTCGAAGTTTCCCCCGTTCAACTGCGTTTAATCACGCCACTCATTAGCGCCAAGTTCCATCACGCCGTCATTAACGAACTGACTTGTTCGGGAGTAGCCCTGTGCGCGATCCTCGCTATGACATTCTGTTTGAGCCGGTACAAATTGGCCCGGTCCGTACTCGCAATCGCTTTTATCAAGTTCCCCACTGTAATGGCATGGGCCATGTACATCCCTCGGCCATGGCCCGGATGCGCGCAGTGAAAGCCGAGGGCGGCTGGGGTGTGGTGTGCACTGAAGAGTGCGAAATCAGCCCGCTGAGCGAGTTCTCCCCTTATATCGAGGCGCGTTTGTGGGATGAGCGCGACATTCCTGCATTGGCCCGCATGTGTGAGGCGGTACACCAGCACGGGTCGTTGGCAGGGGTAGAGCTGGCATTCAACGGTTACTCGGCGCCCAACCGCTACAGTCGCGAAATTCCCTGGGCGCCTTCCAATACCCCGGTGCGCAGTTACGACCCGGTGCAGGCCCGGGCCATGAGCCATGCCGATATCCGGCAATTGCGCGCCCTGCATCGAGCCGCCGCATTGCGCGCCCGGGAGGCGGGTTTCGACATCATCTATGTGTACGCCGGCCACGACCTGAGCGTGCCGTTCCATTTCCTCACGCCACGCAATAACCGGCGTACCGACGAATACGGCGGTGTGTTGGAAAACCGTGTGCGTTTGCTCCGCGAATTGATTGAAGACACTCGCGACGCAGTCGGTGATCGGTGTGCCGTAGCGGTCCGCCTGGCGGTGGATGAACAAATGGCCGACGGCTTGAGTCGCGAGGGCGAAGGTGCCGAAATCTTCTCGATGCTGGCAGACCTGCCGGACCTGTGGGACGTCAATGTCGCCGATTGGTCCAATGACAGCGTGACGGCGCGCTTTGCCGGGGAGGGTTACCAGGAGACCTTCCTGCTGGGGCTCAAGGCGCTGACCAGCAAGCCCGTGGTGGGCGTCGGCCGCTTCACTTCGCCAGACACCATGGTGTCTTTGGTTCGTCGTGGCGTGCTGGACCTGATCGGGGCGGCCCGCCCTTCGATTGCCGATCCCTTCTTGCCCAAGAAGATTGAAGAGGGGCGCGCCGAGGAAATTCGCGAGTGTATCGGCTGCAATGTATGCGTCAGTGGTGATCACACCAGCACGCCCCTGCGCTGTACACAGAACCCGACCATGGGTGAGGAATGGCGACGTGGCTGGCATCCCGAGTCGGTCAACCATACGCAGCAACCCGGCCGGGCGCTGGTGGTAGGCGCCGGACCATCCGGGCTTGAGTGTTCACGGATCCTGGGTGCGCGAGGGATGGAAGTGGCCCTGGTCGACAGCCTGCGCACCCTGGGCGGACGTGTAGCGCTGGAAGCCCGGCTGCCGGGGCTGGCGAGTTGGGCGCGGGTGATTGACTATCGACTGGATGCGTTGAGCCGTATGCCGTCGGTGGAGATCTATCGGGAAAGCCACTTGCAGGCCCAGGACGTGCTGGATTTAGCCGCTGAGCATGTGTTCATTGCTACGGGTTCCCACTGGCGACGTGATGGATTGGGGCGCGCCTTGCGCCGATCCTTATCGGGCCTGGACAGCCTGCCCGTGCTGACGCCTGATGACCTGATGGCAGGGGCGTTGCCCGCTTCGCCGGTGCTGCTGTTCGATGACGATCACTATTACATGGGCAGCGTGCTGGCCGAACATCTGGTGGCGCGTGGCGTGGAGGTGATATTCGTCACCCCCGCGGCGGACGTGGCGGCCTGGACCCATAACACCCTTGAGCAGCATCGCATTCAGCGTCGTCTGATGCAGCTGAATGTCACGATCGTGCCGTCCCATACGCTGGTCAGCGTTAAGCCAGAGGGCGTGGTAGCGGGCTGCATCTACACCGAACGTACGCGGTTGATCCCAGCTGCAGCCTTGCTGCTGGTCACTTCCCGGGAGCCTGAGCAGGCGCTGTATCAGGCCTTGAACAACTCACCCGAACAGTTACAGGCGGCAGGCATCCGAACGCTCACGCTGATCGGCGACTGTGTGGCGCCCGGCACCATTGCGGCGGCGGTGTATTCAGGGCATCGCATCGCGCGTGAGTTCGATGCGCCGGAGGGCTCGCTGGTAGTGCGCAGAGAAATTCCATTTATAGAGGTGTAGTCAGTCCAACTGTTCAATCAATAACGAGGAATACAATAATGAAAAAAATACTCCTGATGTTATTCACCGCGCTCCTGATTAATACATCGTTGTTTGCCAACGATTACAACGTGATCCGTTTCGCTGCCGATCCCAACTATGCGCCCTTTGCTTATAAAGACAGCACGGGGACTTTGACCGGTTTTGAAATAGATATCGGCAATGCAATTTGTGCACGTTTGAATGTTCGCTGCCAATGGGTCGAGAGTGACTTTGACGGCATGATTCCCAGCCTCAACGCCGGCAAGATCGACGCCATCTTCGCTTCAATGACCATCACTGCCGCTCGGCAAAAGGTCATCGACTTCTCCTCGGAGGTGTTTTCCAGCCCCACTGCCATGGTGATGCGCCCTGGCACTGAGCTTTCCACAGGCATGGCCGTCGGCTATTTGCAGGGCAGTACTCAGGAAGTTTATGCCCGGCAAGTGCTCGCTGGGCAGGGTATGAAGGTGGTGGCTTATGCCGATCAGGAGCAAGTGTACGCGGACCTGCTGACAGGGCGTTTGCAGGCATCGCTGCAGGATGCTCAGCAAGCACAGAGCGGATTTTTGCGTTCACCCCAAGGCGTCGGGTTTGTACTGGGGCCGCTGATTGACAGCGAGTTGATGCCGTCCAAAAGCGGCATCGGCCTCGCCAAGGGCAACCACACGTTGAAAGCGCTGTTGGATAAGGGGCTGGCTGCCCTGCACGCCGATGGCACCTACGCTCGCCTGCAAGAGCAGTACTTCCCCGGTGTGAACATGTTCAGCGGCCAATAACCGCCTTCAACGGCCAGCGAGGACACGATCATGCTACCTGCCTTCACTCAATTCGCCGCGTCCCTGGGCAGTTTTTTGCCGATGTTACTGCACGGGGTCTGGGTCACCTTGCAACTGGCACTGTTGTCATTGCTGCTGGGGCTGATCCTGGGCCTGCTGGGGGCAGGTGCCAAGCTGTCCAGGGTGAGGGCATGGCGCCTGTGCGCACAGGTGTACACCACCTTGATTCGCGGGGTACCGGACCTGCTGTTAATGCTGTTGATTTTCTACGGATTGCAGACAGGCCTGAGTCGTCTGACCAGCGAATTGGGCTGGGCCTACATCGATATCGACCCTTTCAGCGCCGGCGTGATCACTCTGGGGTTTATCTACGGCGCTTATTTCACCGAAACCTTTCGCGGCGCGTTGCTGGCTGTACCCCGTGGGCAGTTCCAGGCAGCCAAGGCCCTTGGCCTGAGCTTCAGGCAGAGCTTTTTGCATGTGATATTCCCGCAGATGATGCGATTCGCCCTGCCGGGTCTGGGCAATAACTGGATGGTCTTGCTCAAGGCTACAGCGCTGGTGTCGATCATCGGCCTGGCAGACCTGGTGAAAGTGGCGCAGATGGCGGGCAAGAGCAGTCAGCAATTACTGGCTTTTCTGCTGCTGGCGGCGCTGGTCTACCTGTTGCTCAGCAGTGTTTCAAACGCAGCGTTGCGCTGGCTGGAGCGTCGGTATGGTGAAGGTGTGCAGGGATCATCATCATGATCGAGCTTATCCAGGAGTATTGGCGGCCGTTTATTTATTCCGACGGTCAACAAATCACCGGTCTGGCCATGACCTTGTGGCTGACCAGCGCCTCTTTGTGCCTGGGCCTGCTGTTGGCGTTGCCACTGTCCATCGCCAGGACGTCCAGCCGACGCTGGCTGCGCTGGCCGGTGCAAAGCTTTACCTACGTGTTTCGCGGCACACCGCTGTATATCCAGTTACTGATCTTCTACACCGGCATCTACAGCATTGGCGCTGTTCGCGAGCAACCGTTGCTGGATGCCTTTTTTCGCGAAGCGCTCAATTGCACGCTTCTGGCGTTTGCCCTCAATACCGCGGCCTACACCACGGAAATACTGGCGGGCGCAATTCGGGCAATGCCACGCGGTGAAATCGAGGCTGCTCGTTCCCTGGGCTTCGACGGCTGGAAGTTGTACGTGCACTTGATCATGCCCTCGGCCCTGCGCCGGTCGTTGCCCTACTACAGCAATGAAGTGATCTTCATGTTGCATTCCACCACCCTGGCGTTCACGGCAACGGTGCCGGATATCCTGAAAGTCGCACGGGATGCCAACGCTGCAACCTTCCTCACCTTCCAATCCTTTGGCCTGGCCGCGGCGCTTTACTTGTGTATTACGTTCGCGTTGGTCGGCTTGTTCCATCTGGCTGAACGACGTTGGCTGAGCTTTCTTGATTCGAGTCGATAGGGGGGCAATATGCAGACTCACAGGCATGAACTGTTAACGGCTGTGCCAGGTACCACGCGGCATATTCATAGTTTTCATTACGGTCCGGCCAATGCGCCGAGCAAGGTTTACATCCAGGCGTCCCTGCACGCCGATGAATTACCGGGGATGCTGGTGTTGTGGCATCTCAAACAGCGTCTGGCGCACCTGGAGGCGACAGGTGCGTTGCGTTGGCAAGTGGTGCTGGTGCCGGTGGCCAATCCGCTGGGGTTGGAGCAGGTACTGATGGACGTACCGCAGGGGCGTTTTGATAACGACAGTCGAGAGAACTTCAACCGCTTCTTCGTTGACGTCAGCGAGCAGGTCGGCGACCAGGTACAGGATGTTCTGACCGATGATCCTGCGCATAACCTGCATCTGATCCGTGCGGCCCTGCGGCGAACCCTTGTCAGCCAGGTACCGGCGACCCAGCTGCACTCTCTGCGTTTGGTCCTGCAAACGCTGGCCTGTGACGCCGACAGGGTGCTGGACCTGCATTGTGATTTCGAGGCAGTGCAGCACCTGTACCTGGCGCCCGATGCCTGGCCCCAGGTGGAGCCGCTGGCACGGTACCTGGGCGCTCGGGCCTGCTTTATGAGCCCGGACGCGGGCGGGCATTCGTTCGACGATTGCTACACCTTGTTCTGGGCACGGATGCAGGCGCGTTTTCCTGGGGCCTTTTCGGCGCCGGGTTTTGCCGTGACCGTGGAGTTGCGCGGCGTTGCCGATGTGGACCACGGGCTGGCGCGGCAGGATTGTCAGGCGTTGATCAACTATCTGATGTTACAGGGAGGCATTGAGGGGCAAGCGCCGCCACTGCCGGCGTTATTGAGCCCGCCAACACCCTTGGCGGGGGTCGAGCCGGTGGTGAGCCCGGTGGGAGGCTTGATGGTCTTTTGCGCGCAGGTGGGGGATTACCTCGAAGCAGGACAGATCGTGGCGCAAGTCATCGACCCGATCACGGACCGAGTGATTGAGGTCGCGTGTGAGCATGAAGGGCTGTTGTATGTGCGATCAGTACGCCGCATGGCAAGCGCCGGTATGACGATTGCCCATGTAGCGGGGTCCACGGCATATCGACAGGGCTACCTGTTATCGCCGTGATCAGGGCAGGGGAGAGAAGGGCGAGCGCCCATCGGCGCTCTGCAATTCCTGCAGGTAATTACGGAAAATCTGCCCCAGTACCTGGGTCGCCACTTCCAGTTCATCGCGCTGCATGTGCTCGGCGACCTCATCGGCGGTGTCCAGCGCGTCTTCAGCACCGTTGACCGCGGCCATTTTCAGCACGATGTAGGCCTGCACGTTATTGGCCGGCACGCCTTCACCCTTGAAGAACATATTGCCGAGCTGGAATTGCGCCTGGGCGTGGCCTTGTAGCGAAGCCTTTTCGAAGTAGCTCAACGCTTTGTTGAGGTCGACGGCCGGGTTCTTGCTGTCGTGGTAGAACTCGCCCAACTCGTATTGCGCTTGCGCATCCCCTTCATCAGCTTGTTTCTGGCACGCGCTCAGGGCTTCGGCCTGGCTGTCTGGCTGGGTATTGAGGGTGCAACGACCCATCGCTGGGATTAACAACGAGTTGCCGCCTGCCTGGGCATGTGCCAGCAGCGGCTGAAGGAGCAACAGGCAGCCCAGAACCAGGGTGCGGCCGGTGCGTTTCATGGGAATCGACTTACCTCTGACGGGGCGCGCGGACCCTCGGGGAGTCCAATAAGCGCGCATTATGAAATAAGCAGGCCTCTGCTTACAAAGTCTTTACTCGTTTTTCTGCTGCTTGGGCAAGTTATCTGCCGGATTGCAGGGCAATTCTCGAAAAAACCAGGAAACTTCTGTAAGCAAAGTAGCAAATCTGACGCTGCCTGGGGGGCAACGTCAGAACGTGGGTCACTTATTTCAGGGCCGCGAAGGCGCGTTCGGCAGCATCCAGGGTCAGTTTCAGCTCGGCTTCGCCATGGGCGATCGAGGTGAAGCCGGCTTCGAAGGCGCTCGGCGCCAGGTACACGCCGCCTTCAAGCATCAGGTGGAAGAAGCGCTTGAACAGGTCGGCATCGCTGCCCATCACGTCATCAAAGGTGACGATGTCGTCGGCGCCGCTGAAGTACAGGCCGAACATGCCACCGGCCTGGGTGGTGACAAACGGGATACCCGCGGCGTCGGCGCGCTGCTGCAGGCCATCAAGCAGGCGGGTGGTGTAGTCGGTCAGCTCGGCGTGGAAGCCCGGGCGGCTGATCAGGCGCAGGGTGGTCAGGCCAGCGGCCATTGCCAGCGGGTTACCCGACAAGGTGCCAGCCTGGTAAACCGGGCCCAGCGGGGCGATGTGCTGCATGATTTCGCGCTTGCCGCCGAAGCAGCCTACTGGCATACCGCCACCGATGATCTTGCCGAAGGTGCTCAGGTCCGGCGTGACGCCGTAGTGTGCCTGGGCGCCGCCGAGGGCGACGCGGAAACCGGTCATCACTTCGTCAAAGATCAGCACCACGCCGTGCTTGTCGCACTGCTCGCGCAGGCCTTCGAGGAAACCCGGTGCCGGCGGTACGCAGTTCATGTTGCCGGCCACCGGTTCGACGATGATGCAGGCCACGTCCTGGCCGACTTCGCTGAGCATTTGCTCGACGGCGGCGATGTCGTTGAACGGCAGGGTCAGGGTGTGTTTGGCGAATGCCGCCGGTACACCGGCAGAGTTGGGTACGCCTTGAGTCAGCGCGCCGGAGCCGGCCTTGACCAACAGGCTGTCGGAGTGGCCGTGGTAGCAACCCTCGAACTTGATGATGTTGTCGCGGCCGGTGAAACCACGGGCCAGGCGGATCGCGCTCATGGTGGCTTCGGTACCGGAGCTGACCATGCGCACCATTTCCATCGACGGCACGATAGAGCAGACCAGGTCGGCCATCTCGGTTTCCATGGCGGTCGGCGCGCCATAGGACAAGCCGTGTTGCAGCTGCTGGCGCACCGCGTCGAGTACGTCCGGGTGGCTGTGGCCGAGAATCATCGGGCCCCAGGAGCCGACGTAGTCGACGTAGCGCTTGTCATCTTCGTCGGTGACGTAGGCGCCTTCGGCGTGTTTAAAGAACAACGGCGTGCCGCCCACGCTCTTGAACGCACGCACGGGGGAATTCACACCGCCGGGGATGTGTTTCTGGGCATTGGCAAACAGGGTTTCGGAACGGGACATGATGGACGTCTCTCTGAAATCAGATTTTAAGAAGGGCATTGAAAGCACGGGCGCGTCGCGTGACTTCCTGAGTACTGTCGGCGCCGAATAAACCGTGCACCACGGCCAGCAGGTCGGCACCGTGGGCCACCAGCGGTTCGGCGTTGTCCAGGGTCACGCCGCCGATCACGCAGATCGGCAGCTGCAAGCGCGTGCGGGCCTCGGCCAGCATTTCAACGGTGGCGGCAGGTGCGCCGGGCTTGGTGGTGGAATTGAAGAAGCGCCCGAAGGCGACATAACTGGCGCCTTCCTTGGCGGCCTGTTCGGCCAGTTCGATCTGGCTGTGGCAGGTAGCACCGATGATCGCCTTGGAACCGAGCAGCGCACGGGCCGGGGTCAGCGGACCATCGGTCTGCCCCAGATGCACGCCCACGCCCAGGCGCGCGGCGAGTTCGGCATCATCGTTGATGATCAATTGAGTCTTGTAGCGCGAGCACAGTTCATACAGCTTTTCGGCTTCACGCAGGCGCCGTGCCTCGTCGCTGCTTTTGTCGCGGTACTGCAACAGTGTCACGCCGCCGTCCAGCGCCGCTTGGACGTAGGCGAGGAACTTGCCGGCCAGGAGCTGGCTGTCGGTAATGGCGTAAAGGCCACGTAGTTTCATCGGGCAAGCCCCTTGCTGTGACGAGCGATAAGTTACGAGCAGAAATCCAGCGGCAGCCGGCGCGGCACGAACTGGCCCTGGCCCAGTTGCTCGGCGTCACGCAGGGTGCGCCAGGTGTAGTTGAGGGCCGATTGCACCGCGCTGGTCAAACCTTCGCCCTGGGCGATGCGCCCGGCGAGGGCGCTGGCCAAGGTGCAGCCCGAACCGTGATAACTGCCAGGCAAGCGCTGGCAGGTAAAGGTATGGCGCGTGCCGTCGCGGCTGTACAGGCGGTTGTGCACTTCATGTTCGTCGCCATGGCCGCCGGTGATCAGCAGGTGCTTGATGTACGGCAACAGTTTCTCGGCGCACTCGTCGGCAGTGCCGTCTGGCAGTTCGGCCAGGATGCGCGCTTCCGGCAGGTTGGGCGTGGCGATCAGCGACAAGGGCAACAGCCGCTCGCGCATCGCATAGCCGACCTCGTCCTTGCCCAGGCTACCGCCGCCGCCGGCGCGCAGCACTGGGTCGCAGACCACCGGCAGATGCGGGTGCGCCTGCAGCAGTTCAACCACCGTATCGACCATGGCGGTGGAACCGAGCATGCCCAGTTTGACGGCCGCGACTTCGGAGTCGCCGAGCACGGCATTGGCCTGGGCCATCACCCACTCACGGTCGAGCACGCGGAAGTCGCTGACATTGACGGTGTTCTGCACGGTCAACGCTGTGACGGCCGGGGCCGCGTGACAGCCCTGGGCGAGCAGGGCTTCGATATCTGCCTGCAAGCCGGCGCCACCACTGGGATCGTGGCCGGAGAGACAGAGGATAACAGGGCGAGAGCTGTAGATATTCATGGTGCGCGAGCTTACCACCAAACGCTTTTTGCGTGGCCGTCTGACGATGGTTGAAGTGTGAGCGCTGGAACAGCGCTTTTCTGGCGATTGAAACAGCATGAAAGTCCTCTGAAGACCTTGATGTAGAGCCTTTCAAAAAAATAGTTCAATGGTGTCCAATGGCCTTTAATGGCTATGCTAAAGTGCATTCAAACAACTTACTGTATCGCCGGTGTACGTCTTCTCAAAAGGATGGGGGGCTTTTGACATAACCGGACAGGCCACGCTGGGGCTCTATGCGCTATTTGCTGATCTTTATATTGTGCGGGCTACCCTTGCTCGCCGGCGCCGTCGAGTTCAACCAGGACACGCGAAGCCTGCCGCTGGGCCAGGTCATGCAAGTGCTCGAAGATCCAACCGATGCCCTCACCATTGCCGATGTCAGTTCCCCCACCTACGCCGCCCAGTTCAAGACCCATGACAAAGCCACCCTCAACGCCGGCTATTCGCGCTCGGTGTTCTGGCTCAAGGTCAACCTGCATTACAGCGCAACAGATCCTCGTGCACCGCGCACCTGGTTTCTGGAGTTGGCTTATCCGCCGCTCAATCGCCTGGACCTGTATCAGAGCGACGGCACCGGTCACTACCGCCTGACCGCCCGCACCGGCAGTGCATTACCGTTTTCCAGCCGTGAGGTGAGCCAGAGCAATTACCTGTTCAAGCTCAATTTTGCGCCCGATCAGCAGCAGACCCTGTACCTGCGCTTGCAAAGCCAGGGCTCGATCCAGGCGCCGCTGACCCTGTGGGCGGGCACGGCGTACCTGGAAGAACAACCGCTGCGCTTGTATGTACTCGGGGCTATTTATGGTGTGCTGCTGGGCATGCTGATCTACAACCTGTTCATTTACCTCAGCGTGCGCGACACCAGCTACCTCTATTACATCCTCTATATTGCATCGTTCGGCTTGTACCAGCTGTCGGTCAATGGCGTCGCGGTGCAGTACTTCTGGCCGAACAACCCGTGGTGGGCGAATGCGGCGGTGCCGTTCCTGATCGGATCGGCGGCATTGTTCGGCAGCCTGTTCGCTCGCAGCTTCCTGCACACCGTGCAGCACAGCCGCTGGATCGACCGGATCCTGCTGGCGCTGGCAGCCTGCGGCGGCGTGGTGATGGCGCTGGCGCTGTTGACCAGCTACGCCGTGGCCCTGCGCCTGGCCACCGGCCTGGCGCTGGTGTTCACCGTGACCATCTTTGTCGCCGCGATCAAGGCCTGGTACTGCGGGCAGCGCATGGCGCGCTACTTCATCATCGCCTGGTCGGCGTTCCTGCTGGGCGGAGTGGTCAATACGCTGATGGTGCTGGGCTACCTGCCCAACGTGTTCCTGACCATGTACGCCAGCCAGCTCGGCTCGGCCATTGAAGTGGCGCTGCTGTCCCTGGCCCTGGCCGACCGCATCAACGGTATGCGCGAACAGCAGGCGCAAATCCTCCTCGACGCCAGCCAGAAGCTCGAAGCGCTCAACCAGCAACTGGCCCGCAGTAATCGCCTCAAAGACGAGTTCCTCGCCACCCTGACCCACGAACTGCGCACGCCGATGAATGGGGTGATTGGTTCCCTGGAATTGATGCAGACCGTGCCGTTGGGCGAGGACCTGGCGCAGTACCAGCAAACCGCCGCGGGCTCGGCGCGGGACATGATGCGCATGGTCAACGGTATCCTCACGCTGACCGAGTTGCAGGCCGGTCGGATGGTGGCCCAGCCGCAAGCGTTCAGCCTGCGCGGTGTGCTCGACACCTTGCGCCAGCAGTTCACCCCCAGCGCGCAGAGCAAGGGCCTGGCGTTTTCCATTGATGTTGCCGATGAGTTGCCGGACCGGGTGATCGGCGATGCCGACAAACTGCTCCAATGCCTGGATTGCCTGCTGGACAATGCATTCAAATTTACCCAACTCGGCGCTGTGCGCTTGCGCGTGGTCGGGGTGCCCGAAGGGGAGGGTGCATTGCACCTGAGCTTTATTGTCACCGACACCGGTATCGGCTTCGCCTTTCTCGATGAGGCCACGCTGTACCAGCGCTTCTTCCAGCTTGATGGCTCGATGACTCGCGAATACGGCGGCCTGGGCATTGGTTTGGCGATTTGCCGGCAGTTGATCGAGCTGTTGGGTGGGCGCCTGACCCATCATTCGGAGCCGCGCAAGGGCAGCCGTTTTCAGTTGGAGGTGGACGTCAGCGTGGTGCCTGCGCAACCCAAGCCGAGCGGGCAAGCGCAGCCCAGGCAGCGTGCGCCCCAGGATTGCACCGTGTTGCTGGTGGACGACAACAGCGTCGGCCAGTTGGCGGTGCGTGGCATGTTGCTCAAACTCGGCTACCGGGTGAAAACCATAGATAACGGCCCGGCGGCACTCGCGGCATTACAAGGCAATCGCTTCGATGCGGTGCTGCTCGACGTGCCGGAGGGCGGCTTCTCATTGTGCTGTCAGATTCGTGCACTGCCCGACTGTGGTGAGTTGCCGGTGATCGCCTTGAGTAGCTCAAGTGATGGACCAGTGCGTGAACGCTGCCATGGCATCGGCATGACTGATCGCCTGGCTAAACCGGTGCGGTTCGAAGCCTTGCAAGGGGTGCTGGAGCGCCGCGTGTTGCGCTTGGGTGAGGGCGAAAGCGCCGGGCATTCGGCGGGTATGCCACTGTTTTAAGCGTGAGGTCGGTGCTTAACTGAATTCAAGGCCCCTCTTTCACGTGGCCTTTTTCCAGGAGGCCCGTCATGAACCTGCATCAGTTTGCCGAAACCCACGACGTCACCAATCAGCCACCGTCCCTGGACGGCACCAACCTGTATCGCATCGACTTGCCCCTGCAGCAATGGTCGCGTCGCTTTGGCGCCGGCTGGGCCGAATCGCGTATCGATGCCTACGGCGCGCTGGCCGGAGGGCCGTTGATGGCAGCCGGGTTCCTGGCCAACCAGAACAAACCGGTGTTCAGCAGCCATGACCGTTATGGTCATCGCATTGACCTGGTGGAGTTTCATCCGGCTTATCACGAACTGATGCGCACTGCTGTTGAGCATGGCCTGCCGTCGCTGCCCTGGGCTCACCCGCAGCCCGGCGCCCATGTGGCCCGTGCGGCAATGACCTACCTGCACAGCCAGGCCGAGGCCGGCACCGGTTGCCCGCTGACCATGACCTTCGCCTGCGTTCCGGCCTTGCGCCTGCAACCGGACCTGGCAGATCGCTGGTTGCCGAAAATCCTTTCGACCCAATATGACCCACGCAACGTCGGCATTGCCCACAAAGCCGGCGCCACCATCGGCATGGCCATGACCGAGAAGCAGGGCGGCACCGACGTGCGGGCCAACACCACACGCGCTTATCCGGTGGGCGCGGGTGGGTCCGGCCAGGCCTATGAGCTGGTGGGCCACAAGTGGTTCTGCTCGGCACCGATGTGCGACGGCTTCCTGACCCTGGCCCAGACCGACAAGGGCCTGACCTGTTTCCTGCTGCCCCGGCACCGCCCGGATGACACGCGCAACGAGTTCTATATCCAGCGCTTGAAGAACAAACTCGGCAACTGCTCCAACGCGTCCAGCGAAGTAGAGTTTCGCGGCGCCCTGGCCTGGATGGTCGGTGAAGAGGGCCGGGGTGTGCCGACCATCATCGAAATGGTCGCCATGACCCGCTTCGATTGCATGGTCGGCTCCAGCGCCTTGATGCGCCAGGCGTTGACCCAGGCCAGCCATCACTGCGCCCACCGCCTGGTCGGTGGCCGCGTGCTCAACCAGCAGCCGCTGATGCAGAACGTCCTGTCCGACCTGGCATTGGAGAGCGAAGCGGCCCTGGCCTTGAGCCTGCGCATGGGGCGCGCCCTGGATCATCTTGAAGATGAACAGGAAGCCAAGTTCGCTCGGCTGGTCACGGCGGTGGGCAAGTATTGGATCTGCAAGCGAGCGCCCGCGATGATCAACGAAGCCGCCGAATGCATGGGCGGCGCCGGGTATGTGGAAGACAGCATCCTGCCGCGTCTTTACCGTGAGGCGCCGGTGAACTCGACATGGGAAGGTTCCGGCAATGTGCAATGCCTGGACGTACTCCGCGCGTTGTCCAAAGAGCCGGGCGTGCTGGAGGTGCTGTTTGTGGAGTTGGGAGACGGTCATGGTGACAAGCAACTGGCGCGGCATATCGAGCAGTTGAAGTTGGCGTTTATGGACACCCAGGACATTCAGTACCGTGCGCGGCAGTTGACTGAGGATATTGCCGTGGCGTTGCAGGCCAAGTTATTGCTGGAGGCAGGAAATGCGGCGGTCAGCGACGGGTTTATCGCCAGCCGGTTGGGCGAATCGTCGGGGCGGGTATATGGCACCTTGCCGCGTGGGGTGGATGTAGAAGCCATAGTCGCGCGCTCAACCCCGCCATCTCCCATATTTTAAGGTGCATTCCAATCCGGCTGTTTCGGTGAGGCCGGGATACAGGCAAGATAAAGGCCTGCAAGTCCAGAACACAGGATGCTTACCGTGACCGAAGCTTTTGTTGTCGTTAAAACCGCCGAAGAAGCCGTGGACCGGCTGGCGGCTCTGCATGAGCAAGCCACCGGCGCGCTCAATCAAGCCCTCAAGCAATACCTCAAGGACCGCGTCGAGCCCGACGCCGCACAACGTGCACTGTTTCGCTACCCGGAACTGCGCCTGACCTACCACTGCCATGGCGAAGTCCCACAGACCACCCGTGCATATGCCAAGGTGCAACTGCCGGGTACCTACAGCGTCACCGTGACCCACCCCGCCGCGTTTCGTAAGTATCTGCTGGAGCAACTGGTGCCGCTGATGCACGACTTCACCGTCACGGTGGAAGTGGGCGTCAGCCAGCAGAACATTCCGTACCCGTATGTGGTGGAGCAGGGCGACGAACTGGCCGGCTCCGGCGTGACCGCCGCGACCCTGGCCCGCGTATTCCCCAGTACCGACCTGTCCGCCGCCACCGACGGCATTGCCGATGGCCTTTACGACTGGGAAAACACCGACCCGCTGCCCCTGGCATTGTTCGACGCGGCGCGCGTGGACTTTTCCCTGCGCCGCCTGGTGCATTACACCGGCAGCGATTGGCGCCATGTACAGCCGTGGATCCTGCTGACCAACTACCACCGCTACGTTGACCAGTTCATCCTGCACGGCCTGGAACAACTGCGCAGCGACCCGCGTTTTATCCGCATGGTGCTGCCGGGCAACGTGGTCATCGACAAGAGCATGGACCACGGCGAAGCCTCGGCGATTGCCGCCGGCGTGGTCTGGCATCGCTACCAGATGCCGGCGTATCACCTGCAAGCCAGTGACGGCCACGGCGTGACCCTGGTGAACATCGGCGTGGGCCCGTCCAACGCCAAGAACATCACCGACCACCTGGCCGTGTTGCGCCCGCATTGCTGGCTGATGATCGGCCACTGCGGCGGCCTGCGCCAATCCCAGACCATCGGCGACTACGTACTGGCCCACGCCTATATGCGCCGTGACGGGATTCTTGACCGCGTGGTACCGCCGAACATCCCGATCCCGGCGCTGGCCGAGGTGCAGTTGGCGCTCCAGCAAGCGGCGGCCCACGTCACTGGCGAAAAAGGCGAAGAGCTGAAAAAACGCCTGCGCACCGGTACCGTGCTGACCTATGACGACCGTAACTGGGAATTGCGCTGGGCCCAGGAACGGCCGCTGATCAACCTGTCCCGCGCCGTGGCCGTGGACATGGAAAGCGGCACCATCGCCGCCCAGGGTTACCGTTTGCGCGTGCCTTACGGCACCTTGTTATGCGTATCCGACAAACCCTTGCACAGCGAGATCAAGCTGCCGGGTTCGGCCAACGCGTTCTACGAGCGTGCGGTCAGCCAGCACTTGAAGATCGGCATCGAGGCGGTCGACCTGTTGCGCACCGAACTCAACTCGTTGCACTCGCGCAAACTGCGCAGCTTCGACGAGCCGCCGTTCCGCTAAGCGGTTGGGATGGTCATTTGGCGGTCAGGCCACTAGCATTGTCGGTCCTGACCGTTAGATGTTCCTTTGCCATGTCCCGTCCTACCCGTCCCGATTCGCGCCGCCCAGGCGTGAAACCTTCGCAGCCTGTTCGGCGTGTCGCCAAGGCGCCACCGGCCGAGCCGAAGCTGATCCTGTTCAATAAGCCGTTCGACGTGTTGACCCAGTTCAGCGACGAAGGCGGTCGCGCGACCCTCAAGGATTTCATCGACATTCCCGGTATTTACCCGGCCGGGCGCCTGGACCGTGACAGCGAAGGCTTGCTGCTGTTGACCAACGATGGCCAGCTTCAGGCGCGCATCGCCGACCCCAAGCACAAGCTGGCGAAAACCTACTGGGTGCAGGTGGAAGGCGAGCCGACCGAAGAACAACTGCAACGCCTGCGCGATGGCGTCGAGCTGAACGACGGCATGACCTTGCCTGCCGAGGCCCGTCAGTTGGATGAGCCGGCATTATGGCCGCGCAACCCGCCGGTACGTTTTCGTAAAAGCGTGCCCACCCATTGGCTGGAATTGGTGATTCGGGAAGGACGCAACCGTCAGGTTCGGCGCATGACTGCCGCCGTGGGCCTGCCGACGCTGCGCCTGGTGCGCGTGCGCATTGGTGACTGGTCTATCGACGGCCTGGATCAAGGCCAATGGAAAGCAGTACCGGCGCGCCTATAAAGCGCCGGACTCGATCAAGCCGATCACCACGCTCTTGATGATGAACGCGGCCACGCCCAGGCCCAGCACGAAAAACAGAATGAATGAGCCAAAGCGCCCGGCCTTGGATTTCTTCGCCAGGTCCCAGACGATAAAGCCCATGAAAATGATGAGGATAGTGACCAGGCCGGTCATCATCCATTCTTCAAACAGGGCGGGGTCGATGTTGTTCATGGGGCTCTTCCAGCAAGACAAGCGAGCAGTATACGGCAGCGTTACAGACGCAACATTGACCTGAGTCGAAGCACAATCCAAATGTGGGAGGGGGCTTGCTCCCGATGACTGAGTGTCAGTTATTTATCAACTGACCTACCGCTATCGGGAGCAAGCCCCCTCCCACATTTGAATCTCTGTGTTCTCAGGTGCGCAGGTGGGTCAGCGGCAGTTCGGTGCTGTTGAGTACCTGGTTGAGCACAAAGCTGGAACGCACGCTGGTCACCCCTTCGATGCGGGTCAGATGGCCCAGCAGCAGTTTCTGGTAATGGTCCATATCCGGCACCACCACCTTCAACTGGTAGTCCGCATCCATCCCGGTCACCAAACTGCATTCCAGCACTTGCGGCAAGGTGCGAATGGCGGCTTCAAAATTCTCGAAACGCTCCGGCGTGTGCCGGTCCATGCCGATCAATACGTAGGCTGTAAGGCTAAGGCCGAGCATCTTGCGATCCAGCAGGGCGACCTGGCGGGCGATATAGCCGTCGTCTTCCAATTGCTTGACCCGGCGCGAGCAGGGCGAAGGCGACAGGCCGATGCGTTCGGCCAGCTCCTGGTTGGAGATCCTCGCGTCGCGCTGCAATTCCGCCAAAATACTCAGGTCGTATCGGTCAAGCTTGCTCATTGGGTTGGCCTTTGTCGTAACTATTGCGGTGAATTATCCATGAAGGGTTAAAAATTGCGCAAGCACTGTTTATTGACGCAATCTTCGCAATCATCTGTCCGCCCGGCACGCCTATGATTACCAACAGAATCACCGCCTGGATAACAGTCCACAGCAGCGCGCCCAATCAGGCCCGCTGCGGCCGCCGCCCCAGCAGGGTTGAGCCGGCCTCCAGGCTGCACACTGTCCACAAGACGGCGTGAGGTGAGCCAACGTCAAAAGCGTTGAGCACGGACGAAATTCTCAAGGGGTGGCCGACGGGTCACCCCTTTTCTTTTGCCTTGAGAAAATAGTGCCCACGACTGATAACCTGCGTGAGAACCGGGTGAGGCTTTTCCAGTCTCATGTGTAGGCCCTAATCCGCAGTGAGGAAAAGCATGAAGCGCATCTGGCGTATGGCAGGTGTTGGTTTGCTGGTGGCAAGCGTCGGCACGCAGGTAATGGCCGACGAGCGCGATAACTCACCGGGCCCGGGTCAACGGCCTGAGCACAATCAGCCACGTCCACAAAACCCGCAGGATGATCGCGGCGGCCAGCACGAGGGTGGCCAATGGCAAGGTCGCCCGCAAGGTCATGAGCCAGGGCGACCTGCACCGCAACCTTCCAATAACCTGCCGATCCAGGGCCGGCCCGATACGGTGCGCCAGACTCAGGAACCGCGCCAGGGTTATTACCGTGATATCCCCAGGCGCCCCGATGACAATCGGCATTGGGAGGCTGGCGGCCCCGGTTCGCGTCCGGGTAACGATCGCCCCGGTGATAACCGCTGGCCAGGCCGCCCCGACGGGCATGGCAACGGCTGGGGCCCGGGCCCGCAACATCGCCCTGGTTATGTCATCGACCGTTTCCCCGACCGCAATTACCGCGTGCCTTACCGTGGCCAGGACTACTTTTTCTCCGGCGGCTACTGGTATCGCCCCCAAGGCCCACGCTACGTGGTGGTGACGCCACCCTATGGCATCCGTGTGCATTACCTGCCGGACTATGCGCGTGAAGTATGGGTAGGGGGCTCGCTGTTGTTCCTTGCCGCTGGCGCGTACTACGCCTATGAGCAAAGCACCCAGCAATACGTGGTGGTGCAGCCTCCTGCGCAAGTGCCATCACCCCAGCCGGCGCCGCAAGGCAACGGCTATGACGTAGTGGCCTACCCTGCCAACGGCCAATCGCCGGCGCAGGTGCAGCAGGACGGCTACGACTGTTATCGCTGGGCGGTGCAGCAAAGCGGCTTCGACCCGCGCACCGTCACCTACGCCCCGGACCCGGCGGTGGTGCAAACCTACCGCCAGGCCCAGGGCAACTGCCTGGGCAGTCGTGGGTATCAGGTGCAGTACTAGGTTTTGTTGCCGGTGACCACTTCCAGCGGGTCGGCGTGCACCAATACTTCGGCTTTCGGGTATTCCCGGTGAATGGCGTCGGCGGCCTGGTCGCTGATGCCGTGAGCCACCGACAGCGTCAATTCCCCCGGCAACTCCAGGTGCAGCTGCACAAACCAGTGGTTGCCGGAAACCCGCGTACGCAAGTCGTGGGCCCCCAGCACGCCGGGTACGCCACGAGCCAGTTCCAGCATGTGCTGGCTGACATCTGGCGGTAACTCTTCGTCCATCAACACCGCAAAGCTTTCGCGGGCGATCTGGATCGCGCTCCACAGAATGTAGGCGGCGATACCCAGGCCAAACCAGGCATCGACCTGATGAAAGCCAAAACCGGCCAACACCAGCGCAATCAGGATGCTGCCATTGAGCAGCAAGTCCGAGCGGTAGTGCAGCGAGTCGGCGCGCACCGCGTTGGAGCCGGTCTCGCGCACCACGCGGTGTTGCAGCATCAGCAGGGCCACGGTCAGCGCCAGCGACAGGATAATCACGCCAATGCTCAGCCACGGTGCGCCGACCGGCTCCGGATGCTTGAGCCGTTCAAAGGCCTGGAGCGCAATCAGCACCGCACTGCCGGCAATAAACAAGGCTTGCGCCATGCCCGCCAGCGACTCCGCCTTGCCGTGCCCGTAACGGTGATCGTCATCGGCCGGGCGCAGGGCGTAATGCACGGCCAGCAGATTCAACAGCGAGGTCACGCCGTCGAGCAGCGAGTCGGTCAGCCCGGCGAGCATACTCACCGAGCCGCTGAGCCACCAGGCGATGGCCTTGGTGATAATCAGCACACTGGCCACGCCCACCGAGGCGCGGGTGGCCAGGCGCAAGAGCCTTGCGTGTTCGGGGCTGCTGGTCATGGGCTGTCCTTACGCGGCGGGCTGCAGGCCCAGGGACGCGAGTTGTTGCACGCTGCCCTTGAACTGGATCAGACGCGGGTCGTCCAGCGGCAAGCTGCGGCCGGTTTCCTTCTCAATGATGCTTTGCAGCTTGGCATTGTCGACCTTGCCGTCGGCGCCGATGGCTTCGTGCAATTTCTCGGGCGCGACCTGGGCGGTCTTGCCGGGTTCGTAGTAGATCGCGCCCGTGGCGAAGTCGACCCCAAACGCGATCAGGCCCGGGATCACGTAGAACAGCAGGCCGACGGCATCGAGCACGGCAATGGCCGGGTCGATCTTGCCGTCGATCTGGCCACGGCGGTCGGGGTAGAAAATCGAGCCGCAGGCGGTGAGTTGGCTCAGCAGGGTGACGGCGAGGACACCGCCGATGACACGGGAAGCGATACGCATGAAAAAGTCTCCTGAACACTATTTAAGGGTGACTATAAGCCAGATCTGCCAAACGCCGATGATCCAATGTGGGAGCCATAAATACATCTCCTGTGGTGTGGCGCTGTAACTGTGGGAGGGGGCTTGCTCCCGATGGCGGCCTCAGGGCCGGCCAGGATGCTGGATCAGACCGAGTACATATCCATTCCTGCGGTAACGGCTGATATTGGTTCCGCTTTTACAGCGGCTCACTTTTGAAAAGAGCGCAAAAGCAAGCAAAACGCTCTTGCCCCACCACTCGGCACCTCGCTCAGGCTCGGTGTGCCCGTAATCCGCCATGGATTTGGGGGGCCGCCGCCACGCGCCATCCATGGCGCGGGGCGGCTAAACCGGCATCCCTGCCGGTTTACCCCCCCAAATCCATGTCGGATTCCGGCCAGCGTGGTTTGACGGGGCGCCTAAGATCAAGAACAAGAGCGGCTCGCTTCGCATCGTGGTTACTGTTGGCTGAGCTCCACGCTGCATTACAGTCCCAAGAGTGGGTGTATTTAAGACCCGCATCGGCACTCGGCAGTTCGCCGTTATACTCGCCGCTCTGCTTTGGAGCCAGTATGAATTCGTTGCCGATCGATGATGTTTTACCCGCCCTGCGTGACGCCTTGGCGCATCGCCATGAAGCCGTGCTGGAAGCGCCGCCTGGCGCCGGTAAAACCACCCGCGTGCCGTTGGCCTTGTTGCATGAGCCGTGGCTCGCCGGGCAAACCATCCTGATGCTCGAACCCCGGCGCCTGGCCGCACGGGCTGCCGCCGAAAGACTGGCCAGCGAGCTGGGCGAAAAGGTCGGTGAGACCGTGGGCTACCGCATTCGCCTGGACAGCAAAGTCGGCCCCAACACGCGTATCGAGGTGGTGACCGAAGGCATCCTCACTCGCCGCCTGCAGGACGACCCGGCATTGGATGGCGTGGGCCTGTTGATCTTCGACGAATTCCACGAGCGCAGCCTCGACGCCGACCTGGCGCTGGCCCTGAGCCTTAACGGGCGCGAGCTGTTTCGCGACGACCAGCCGCTGAAGATCCTGCTGATGTCCGCCACTCTCGAAGGCGAGCGCCTGGCGGGCTTGCTGGATGACGCGCCGATTCTGCGCAGTGAAGGGCGCATGTTCCCGGTGCAGATGCGCTGGGGCCGGCCGTACCAGGCCGGGGAGTTTATCGAGCCGCGCGTGGTGCAAACCGTCCTCGAAGCCCTGCATGACGAGACCGGCAGCGTGCTCGTGTTTTTGCCGGGGCAAGCAGAGATTCGCCGGGTCAACCAGCAACTGGCCGAGGCCTTGGGTGATCGCCCTGATGTGCTGTTATGCCCCCTGCACGGTGAGCTGGACCTCAACGCCCAGCGCGCCGCCATCGACCCGGCGCCGGCCGGCAAGCGCAAAGTAGTGCTGGCCACCAACATCGCCGAGACCAGCCTGACCATCAACGGCGTGCGCGTGGTGATCGACGCCGGGCTTGCGCGGGTGCCACGTTTTGACCCGGGCAGCGGCATGACGCGCCTCGACACCCAGCGCATCTCCCGTGCCAGCGCGACCCAGCGCGCCGGTCGGGCAGGGCGGTTGGAACCGGGGGTGTGTTATCGGTTGTGGTCCGAAGACCAGCATGACGGTTTGGCCGCCTATGGCAGTGCGGAAATTCTCGCCGCCGACCTGGCCGGGCTGGCCTTGCAACTGGCGCGTTGGGGCGTGACGCCCAGCCAGTTGGTTTGGCTGGACATCCCACCGACTGCCGCCTATGCCCAGGCTCAGGAGCTGTTGCAACGCCTGGGTGCATTGAACGAAGCAACCCTCACCGCCCATGGCCAGAAGATGGCCGAGCTGCCGGCCCACCCGCGTATTGCCCATCTGTTATTGCGTGGCCAGGACCTGGGGCTGGCTGCCATGGCCTGTGACGTGGCAGCCCTGTTGGGCGAGCGCGATATCCTGCGCGGCGGCGGTGCCGACTTGCACAGCCGCCTGGCGCTGATGGCCGGTGAAGAACGCGCACGCGGCACTCAGGGTGGCGTGCAGCGCGCCAAGCAGTTGGCACGGCAATACCGTGGCTACCTGCGCGGCAAGGCGACCCAGCCGGTGGACAATCCCGACCACCCGCGCTGGCTCGGCGCCTTGCTGGCACTGGCCTACCCGGACCGCGTCGCCCAGCAACGTCGCCCCGGTGGCGCTGAATATCGCCTGGCCAATGGTCGCGCGGCGCTGTTTGCCGAAGCCGACAGCCTGATGAAACAACCCTGGCTGGTGATCGCCGACCTGGGCAGTCGCCAGGGCCAGCGCGAAGAACGCATCTACCTGGCGGCGGATTTTGATCCGGCGTTGTTCGACACGGTGCTGGCCGAGCAAGTGCGCAATGTCGACCAACTCGACTGGGACGAACGCGAAGGCGTCTTGCGTGCCGAGCGCCAACGCAAAGTCGGTGAACTGGTACTCAGCCGCGAACCGCTGACCGGCCTCGACGAGTCCGCCCGCAGCCAGGCGCTGGTCAACCTCGTGCGCCGCAAAGGCCTGGAACTGCTGCCCTGGACCCCGGAACTGCGTCAGTGGCAAGCCCGTGTGATGCTGTTGCGCCAACTCGACGCCGGCAACACCAGCGAGTGGCCCGACATCAGCGACAAGGCGCTACTGGCCAGCCTCGAACACTGGTTGATGCCTTACCTGGGCAAGGTCTCGCGCCTCAGCCATTTCGCCAACCTGGATATTTCCAGCTACCTGCATAACCTGCTGCCCTGGCCATTGCCCCAACGCCTGGAAGAGTTGGCGCCGCAGCATGTGAAAGTGCCGTCGGGATCATCGGTACGCCTGGACTACAGCGAGCAGCCGCCGATTCTGGCGGTGCGCTTGCAGGAATTGTTCGGGCTGGCAGACACCCCGCGTATCGCCGGCGGGCGCCTGGCCGTGAAGTTGCACCTGCTGTCCCCGGCGCGGCGGCCGGTGCAGGTCACGCAGGATCTGGCGAACTTCTGGCGCAGTACCTACGCCGAGGTGAAGAAGGATTTGAAGGGGCGGTATCCGAAGCATTACTGGCCGGATGATCCGTTGGTGGCCGAAGCCACAGCACGGGCAAAACCTCGAGGCACCTGAGCAGTAATGGCAGCGCGCCATTAGCCCATCCGCCCTAATTGTGCCTGTCCGAGCCGCCTCCTAAAGTGGCGGCCCGAACAATAACAAGTTGCTGCCTGGCAACGTGTACCCAAGGAACGGAACTGCCCATGTCATTTCTCTTCAAGTTCAAGAAGTTGATCTTCTTGTCGGCTGCGCTGCTGTTTGCCTCCAATTCGGCAAATGCCGAAGAGCCCAATCCGATTGGTGACTGGTGGATTATCTACGGCAACGGCGTGGCCCAAAAAAACATCATGTACGTCGCCGATGCCACGTCGGTAGTGCCTTCTGAAAAAACTAAAGGCGCGACCATGGTCGCGGTGACCCTGGTTTATGAAGAGCCCGGCAAACCAATGATCGACGTGTACAACCTCGAAGCCCAGTGCTCTACGGGCAAAGTGCGCTTTATCAATGGCCAATCCGTCGAGCGTCTGGCTTACACCCTGCGCCATCTGAAAGTTGCCAATCAATGGCAAACCCCGAAAGAGTTCTGGGTACAGCAAGCGCTGAAGTTTGCCTGTGCGCCGGGCAGTCGAGCTAAAAACGACATGGCCGCCGTGGGCAAGATGGAATACCTGCAGATGATCGAGATGCTGCAGCAGATGTTCTTCAAACTCGCACCGATTCAGGAAAAGAGCCAGATGATGGACAACATCGACAGCCTGCTCGAACTGAATAAATAAGCCGGGACAGCCAATGACTTACATACGCTTATTGTTAACTACTCTGTTGCCCGTCTTGCTCTTGACTGGCTGTTCCACTATTGCGCAAAGCCGCTGGGAAGGGCGTGATATGCAGGAAGCGCTGGACTTGTTCGGCAAACCCGATTCGATGAAAAAGGAACTCGGTTCGAACGGCGAACCCTTGGCGGTGCTGACCTGGTACAAGTCCGCGAGCTGGACCACCACCGAAGCGGCCGGGACATCAATGACCCATACCGGTAATGGCATGGTGTACACCGAACACTATCAACAAGTCGGGCACAGTTCCGATTGCAAATTGCAGGCGAAGATCAATCAACAAAAGAAGATTGCGCAGTTCCTGATCGAAGATGGACGAATTCTTCATGGCAAGTGCACCAATGTCAGGTATGTCCCCGGTTATATTCCCCCAGGAATGTGAGCGGTCTTCGCGGTCAGGGGCCTTGTGCCGTCATGGTGTATTGGGGCCAGAGGGGCGTGGTTGGCTTTTGAATGTCAATGTTTTCCCGTCTGAGCTCCCTTCGCTATGCGCCGTGGTGTGTCAACCCTCTATAAAATCCCCTTTCCAAATGTCAATCCGTCATAGCGTGATTGACAGTCAACGGTGTTTCTCACGCAAACCTCATAAGCCCGGTAAGTCAGGGGCTACAACGCTGTCAATGTCGAAGGTGCTAGGTGGTACGAAGCATTACTGGCCGGATGACCCGTTGGTGGCCGAAGCTACGGCCCGGATCAAACCCAGAAAGCCTTGAATGTAAGTAACTCCCCAGTCGTTTTGATGACTGGGGGGTTACCTGAAAGCGTTGAATCACAGCAAGGAGGTTGTCTTGAAGGGCTTAAAGCGCTTCAAGCGCACTGTCAAATTGCTTATGCGCGTCTGGCAGCGATTTGCTCGCTTGGGCGTGGATGCCGCAGGTGTACTCGATGAACGAATGCCCGGCGGTTTCAGACTGGGCAATATTGTAGTTCTGAAAGGGCAGCATGGCCCTGCGTACCGGGGATTGATCCAGGATGTTCTTGAATGTGGTGCTCGCGTCATCAGCGATCCACAGCCTTCTTACTTTTCTCTGCTGGTTGCCATCGATGAATTTATGCCGGGCATGCAGGACCCGCAGGTTATCCATCACCAGAATGTCCCCTGGCTCAAGGCTGATGGGGGTAATGTAACGCTCGTTGGTGGAGTAGTGGGTCTGGATGTATTTAAACGCCGCGCTGGCCCATTCGGGAATAAACGCAGTGCTGTCATACCGGTAGCGAATTCTTAACGTTTCGTCATCGATTTTTTCAAAGACGGCGCAATCGATGGACAGCAAATCGTCGCGGCAGTAAGTGACACTGCCGCTGGTCATCAATATTTTTAATGTGTCAGCGTGATGGGCAAGCAGGTCATTGTAGATTTTCTGCCCATCCACCAGGAAGTTGTCGCCGCCAAATTCAGGCTTTGAAACGCACTGGAGAATGACGAATTTGGGTGGCGTGATTTTTTTCGCAGTGCCCTCTACGTAGGCGATGCCATTCAAGAACGACCCATCGGTATGCGGGAAAAAATCGCTCGACAGTTCGCCATGATAATCATCCTTGAAACGTTGCCAGTCCTTGTTGATTGGCTCGCCACCGCCCACCACGCCATGTTCATCGGACTTGGTATGAAACTGAATCAGCCCGAACTTGCCGGCGGTCTCTCTAAAGGCTTCCAGAGAGTGGTCTTGAGGCTTGATAACGCAATATCCATGCTCTTTCAGAAACGTTGAGATTTCTTTGGTTTCAAAAAAATCAAACTTACGTATGCTCATTTCACGCTCCTTGTTTTATTGGAAGAACTTTTTACAGGCCGTTGAAAAAATGATCGAGGATCATCTTCAAACCAAAAAACGTCACCCCTGCCTTTAACAGCATTGCGCCGACACGCTGCGATATACGGTCTCTGAGAAAGCCGCCCAGGTACGAACCCAATGTAGAGGCGGTAATCATGATGATGATCAGGTTGGCGTAATCCATGAACGCAAAACCTGCAATAACAAAGGCGGCGACCTTGAGCCCGTGCAGTACGCTCATTTGCATGGCGTGGGTGACAATTACTTCGTTTTTATTAATATTCATCTTCATCAGGATGGGCTGCGATATCAAACCGGTTACGGCCACGAACAGTGAAAGGAAGGTTTGAAAAAAGCCCACCAGGGCAAAGTTTTTAAATATAAAACCCAGGCGTGCGACGATCTTGGTCCAGGTGATGGCCAGGATGAAGAAGCCGAGAATCAGTGATAAATATTGCTCGGGAAATTTGCCGATGAAGAAGTAACCGATGAACGCGCCGACCAGGCAGCCGATAACGTATTTAGGCAGGATTTCCACTTTCGCACTTTTAAAGTCAAACGCGAATCGACTGGCGTTGCTGACCATTTGAATCAAGCCGTGAACCGGTACAACCGCAGAAATGGGGATGAATTGAGGCATAACCGCAAGCAGTCCAATCCCGCCGCCCACGCCAATGGCAGCCGTCATGAATGACGTAATAAAACTGACGCCCACCAATAGATACAAACCATCAGAAAGTTCGAGCATTGTTAATTCCTATCCAATTTTATAAAACGTAAAGCATATATATCGATGCGCAGGCTTCTCATCAGGTGAGTAAACCGGGCGCAATCGCCTGCGAGCGCGCTGAGAGAGTCAGGCGCTTTGAATCTGGCGTAGAAGTGGGTATTGCTACGTGAATAAAGGGCAGCAGTGATGGCCGCTACTTATAAACTTCCTGCGATAAGTCATTAGCCTGTCATCACTCTGAAGTGATGCGACACGTGCCAGAAACTACGCCATGACTGAGGGGGTAGAACTTGTATATGTTTTACCCACCGATACGCTCATGGCGAGCCTCTCTTGCAGCACTCGATTTACTGCTCAGGCAGGGCCCAGGCGATGATGCTGTCACCTAACTTGGTTGGGATTCGGTCGTGACCGCCAACCACCGCCACCACGTACTGTCGACCCTGGCTCATGTAGGTCAAGGGCGAAGCCTGATTGCCTGCCGGGAGGCGTTCTTCCCAGAGCAACTCACCGCTTTCGCTGTTGTAAGCCCGCATGAACCGGTCAATAGCGGCGCCGATGAACGTCACGCCGCCAGCGGTTGTCACGCCCGTTGCATCACTCGGCGTACCGATTTCGAAGCGCATCTTGGAGGCGATCCCCCAAGGTCCACTGTCATAGCCTGTGCCGAACGGGCGGCTCCACACGACATCGCGAGTGCGCAGGTCGATACCGGAGATAAAGCCCCAGGGTGGCGCAATGCAAGGCTGGTCCAGGGATGACATCCACGGATCTTTAATCGCGCCGTAAGGCAGGCCGGCCTGGACTCGGAAGCCCTGGGCATTGCCCGGCGACTCCTGGAACGACTTGGCATTGATGGCGTCGAGTTGTTCGCGAGGCACCAGCCCCTGCATATAAGGAAGGCGCTGGTTGTTGATGATCAGCAGCCCTCGCTTGAGGTCGACCATCACACCGCCCCAGTTCAAGCCGCCATGATGGCCGGGGAAGATCAGGCTTTGCTGGCCCACGACCGGCGGGGTGAAGATCCCTTCGTAGCGTGCCTGGCGAAATTCGAGGCGACATTGCATCTGATCGAAAGGCGTCAGGCCCCAGGCATTGGCTTCGGTCAGTACTTCCGGTGTTTTCGATGGACGCCCCATGGTGCTCGGCATATCAGGGGACAGTGGCTGGGTGGCTGCGGTGTAGTCTCCCGGGGCGGTGCCCTGTGGGACAGGAGCTTGCACGATATCCACCAGTGGTTCGCCGGTGGCGCGGTCAAGCACGAACAACTGGCCGGATTTGGTCGCCTGGATCACGGCCGGGCGTGGCCCGGCAGCCGTCGGAAAATCAATCAGGCTGGGTTGCGGGCTCAGGTCGTAGTCCCATAGATCATGGTGGACTGTCTGGAAGTGCCAGCGGACTTTACCGGTGGTGGCGTCCAGTGCGACCAGGGACGAGCTGAACTTGTCTTCTTGTGCTGTGCGGGTGCCGCCATAGAAGTCGCCCGCTGCGTTGCCGGTGGTGACATACACCAGGCCCAGTTCATCGTCGGCCGACAGCGGTGCCCACGAGTTGGGGGTGCTGAGGGTGTAGGTCTCGTTGTTACCCGCGGGGGCGTTGGTGTCTGGCCGGCCCAAATCCCAGGCCCACTTCTGTTTGCCGGTCACTGCATCGTAGGCGCGCACCACGCCCGAGGGGGCAGGACGCACATCCGAGTCGAGTACTCGGCCACCGGTGATCACCACCCCGCGAATGACCAGAGGGGCAGACGTGATACCCGTCGAGCCTTTTCTGAAAGTGCCCAGCCCGTCTTTCAAATCCGCAAAGCCTGCGTTGCCGAAGTCGGGGCACGCCTGGCCGGTCAGGGCGTCTACCGCGCCGAGGCGAATATCATTGGTGCCCCAAATGATGCGCGAGGCGCACAAGCCACTGGCATTGGGGACTTCGAAATAAGAGACACCACGGCAATAGGCGCCGCCATTGGCGAAGTAGTCCGGGTCGACTTTGGAGTCGAATCGCCAGTTCTCCTTTCCAGTGGTGGCATCCAGGGAAATGATGATTTGCTTGGGGGTGCAGGTGTAGAGCGAGTTACCCACCTTGATCGGCGTGGCTTCGTTCAAGTACTTGGTTTTCTCACCGGGTTGCTTCACGTCGCCGTGGTGGTATTCCCAGGCTTTGACCAGGCCCGACACATTCGAAGGCGTGATTTGCGACGCGGCTGAATAGTGGTTGCCCAGGTTGGAGCCTGCATAGGCGGTCCAGTTGGTCTCGGTGTGTGACGCGGCAATATTGCCGTCTGGAGAGGCGACAGAACTGCGACTGAAGGCGGCGGCGGGGCGTGTGGTGGCAAGCGTCGAGTCGGCAAGGTGAACGCTTGTGGGGAAGAACAGCGGCACCAGGATGGTAGCCCCCATCACCAGCGGCAGCACACCCATAATGGTGAAGTAATGACTTTTTCTGACGTTGGCAAAATCACGCCGTACCACGGGCCAGAACGCCAGGAACGGCACGCTGAGAACCGCCAGCCAGGCCAGGCGTGGAATATAGGCCCAGCCATCGTAACCAGACTCCCACACCGCCCAGGCATAGGTGGCCACAGAGGCTGCGCCATAAAGATAGAGGCCCAAGGACTTTTTCAGGCCCAAGAGGATGGCCGATAACAACAGCGCGGTGCCCATCATCGCGTAATAGGGTGACCCGCCCGCGGCCATCAGCACGCCGCCTTTATAGGCCAGCATCACGCCAAGCAGGGCAACCACTGTGTTGTACACCCCGAACAGGAGGTTTGAGACTCCCGCTGCACTACCCAACGTCCTTTCGTTCATGGCCACCATCCCTGTGCGATTCGTTACGGATCCGAGTCCGAGCGGCGCGCATGATTGCCTATTGTTGTAACGAAATACAATATGTAGTGAAAAAATTAACTGTTTGGTGATTTTTTTGTATTCTGTTTTGATCAGAAACAATTGTGCTAGGCTGCTTGGCCCGTTATTGGGCGCGGTGATGGCGAAGCTGCGGCACTGACGGGTAGTCAGTGACGTGCTCTAGATTTGGCTTTCTTCTGGCACTGCGCGTTGATCAGTCTTGAGTCGGCCGACTTGATCCAGGTGGCGCCAGAGAAACTGTGCGGCTTCTTCACGCCGATCAGACTCGATGAGGTCGAGCAAATGGATGTGTTCCTGGCATTGCGCCTTAAGACGCGTGCGATCAATGTTGGCCTTGTAGCCCATAAAGCGCCTGAGCTGATTCTGGTGGCGTATGGCGTCGATGAAAAAAACATTGCCGGAGCACTGCACGATCATTTCGTGAAACTGGGCCCCCAGCTGGAACAGTTGCGCGCGGGACAAGGTCTGGATCTCGCCGTCGATCAAGGCCTGTTGCTGTTGCCTGGCCTGGGCAAACGCGGCGTGATTGACCTGATAACCGGGCTCAAGCAGCGCCGCCGGTTCGATGGCCATCCGGAAACGGTAGCTATGAATATGCGCCTGCGTGTTATGCACGAAGTCCTTGAGGCCCCACCCTTGGCCTGGCTTACGCTCCACCATGGCTTCGCCGGCCAACCGGTTCAGCACCTTGAGCAACTGCCCCCGGGGCACCTCATAGCGTCGCAACAACTGCGCTTCGAAAAAGTGCGCCGGTATTTCTCCGCTCAGAATGTCGTCGACCACACGCAGGTAAAAGTCTTCGAATGGATCGCTGGCGCAAGGGACTGCGGCTTCCTGAATCTGCCCGGCACCTTGTTTGAGGAAATAGCCACGATTGGGCTCTTGAATGGCAAGGTCCCACTCGGCGAGCAAGGCAAAAACCCGCCGGATCGGCGAGCGCGACACCCCGAGCGCTTGCGCAAATGTCTGCTCGCGCAAGGGCTCACCGGCTTTCATCGAACGGGCGCGAACCATGTCGATGACGCGTGGGGCCAACTGCAGGGCGAGGTCTTTCTTGATCACAGGTTTTATTCCGAATGGTTAGCTTCAGTCCGTTCCCGTCGGGGCAGATGCCCCCACCGCACTGGAGTGGGAAAATACCATACGAAGAGCATGAGTATTTGCACTGACCACTTTCAATAGCGCGGCGCTGGAGCCGCGAATGAGGCTCCAGGCTGATGATTTGTTTATTCCCAGGATGGATAGTTACCCATGCTCAAATTCAATGCTCACCTCGGTTTCCAGTTCAACGAATTGCCTTTTCTGCAACGCATCGAAGCCGCCGCCGCTGCCGGTTTCAGGGCGGTGGAGTTCCCATCGCCCTATGAATTTGACGCCAGCCTGCTCGCCGATCACCTGGCTCAATACAACCTGCCGTTGATTCAGTTCGCAGCGCCGGCAGGTGTTACCAAAGGCATCGCTGCCTTGCAGGGCAAGGAGCAGGAATTTCGCGATGGGCTGCGCGAGGCGGCCCGCTATGCGAAGGCGCTGAACTGCTCGGATGTGCACATCATGTCTGGCGTGACCACGCCCCAGGATGAGAGCGCGCCTGCCTACGCAAGTAACCTGGAATACGCGGTCAAGTACCTCGAAGATCAGGGTTTGCGCGCGCTTATTGAAGTGATCTGCCCGCAGGCGATGCCCGGCTATTACATGTCTGACTTCAACAAGGCGCAACAGGTGCTGGAAACCTTTACGAGTGTCGGGCTGATTCTGGATCTTTACCATGCCCAGCTTTTGACCGGCGACGCAGCCGGGGTACTGGCGCAGTTTTACGACAGGACCGTCCATGTACAAATCGCCGACAACCCGGGGCGTCACGAGCCGGGCACCGGGACCATGGACTTTGCCGCCTTGTTCGCGGCGCTGGAGCAGCGTGGCTACCGAGGATGGATCGGCTGTGAGTACCGCCCATCCGGCACCACGGTTGAAAGCCTTGAGTGGCTTAAGCCGCTGCGGGCCCAGGTGTTGAAACCCTAGGGGTTATTGCGCGGCAGGCAGCAGGAAGCGGGCGATTACCGGCAGGTGGTTGGAAATACGCAACGTATCGTCTTGGCGCACCTTCGCCTCCACGCGTTTGATCCGCGAGCTGTAGAACAGGTAATCCAGGGTGCGATCCGGGCCATCAAGGCTTGGATCGTTGGGGAAGTGCGTCAGCCATTTCTCACGGTCGATGCCACTGGATTGGCTGTTGCTGGGGATCATCGGGTATTTGTCCCACAGCAGATGCAACTCACTGTCCGGCGAGTACTGGCCGCGCTTGCCAGCGTCCAGGCGCAGGAACTGGCCCAGTGGAAGCAGGTTGAAATCCCCGCCAATTAACCAGGGTGTGCCGCGACCTTCGAGTTTATCCAGCAGTTTTACCGTGCTTGCCACTTGCTCCTGCACCGCGCTGCGCCCAGGTGCGCCGCCGTCCAGGCGGGTGTTGAGCACCGCCAGTTGGCCGCCATCGCTCAAGGGCAGATATGTCAGCAGCAGAGCTGGCTTGGGTTGGAACTGGCGGCTGATGACGTTGGCATCGGCGGTCGGCAGTTGCAAGCGTTCGGCGTGCTCGATCTGGTAGCGGCTGAGTGTCGCCAGCTTGCGCCCGACGCTGCCGAAGATATGCAGGCTGGGCACAAAGTCGGCTTTCCAGTCGAAGGCCTGGGCGCTGCACGGGTAGAGGTCGACCAGACGCTCCTGCAACAGCGCAAGCTGGTCCTGATAGTGGGACGGTTTGGCGCCTTCGTCGAGCTCCTGCAACAGCAGGATGTCGGGTTGTTCGTCGCGGATCACCCGGGCCACTTCGTCGAGGCTGAAGGCCATGTCTTCGACGGTAGGGCGATCGTCCGGGCCGCTGCCGTCCGGGGTGTCGTACCAGAACACGTAGTTCTTGCCGGCCAGGTATTGCACATTCCAGGTCATGACCTTGAGCGCCTGCCCCGGCAGCAGCGTCGGCGCACGGGGTGCCACGCAGCTGACGGGCAGGGTTTCTTTGTCGGCAGGGCGCCAGGTCAGGCTGTAGATCAGCGCGGCCAGCAGGCCGGCGATGATCAACAGGCTCAACAGGGTGATGCGCAATAAACGGGTCATCGGCTCGGCTTATATGCGTGTCAGAAGAGGCACGGAGCATATCACCGCGCGTCGGCGTCGCCACCGATCAACATGAATAAACGGAACAGCACCACGCTGGTAAACAACTGCAGGAAGCTGTGCGCACTGTCCATCAACAGCCCCAGCAGCGGCGCGGGCTCGGGATACGCCGCCACGCTGGCACCCTTGAGCAGCCACAACGGCGTCATCACGCACAGTAGGCACACCAGGATTCGCCAGAAATGCCCGCGGGTCAGGCGAAAACTCTCCTTCATCGCCTCCAGGGCCGGCATACCGCGCAGCACCAGCAGGTATTCGGCAAACGCCAACACCACCATCAGCCACAAGCCCGGCAGGAAATACAGCGACAGGCCCAGCAATATCAACAACGTGCTCATGGCCGTCAGCAGGGCGAAGCGCGGCCACAGGCTCAATGCCATGGCCCATACATCCTTGGTGCGTGGCGACTCGCCACGGGTGCGGGCGTCGAGAAACAGAATCAAGGCGCCGGTGTACAGCGGGTACACCAATAAACCCACGACCACGCTGTAGCCGGGAAACGCATCCGGGCCCAGCGTGTGGTCCAGTATTTGTTGCAGCAGGGCTTCGAGGATCACCAACGGCAGGCACAACTGCACGATGGCGCCCAGGTTGCGCTGGGTAAAACGCAAGGAGTCGCGCAAAACGTCTAACGGATTCATCAGGGTCATCACAGGCCTGGAAGCAGAGGGCCACACTTTAACCGATCAGGGTCCAAAGGGGCGCAAACGTAAACCTTGAGTAAAGACCATTGAAACAACTCGTAACATCCCCATAACTGGAAGGCACCCGGCCTGATCACAGGCGGGACCGGATTTTTTTATCGGCAATCTAACGAGGTCGCCATGAACAGCGAAGAGCAAACCCTGATCGATGGACTGTTTTCACGGTTGCAGCAAGCCGAAACGGACTCAGCCCCCCGCGACGCCCAGGCCGAAGCGCGGATCAAGGAGCACATGACTCGCCAGCCGGCCGCCGGCTACTACATGACCCAGTCATTGCTGGTGCAGGAACATGCGCTCCAGGCTCTGGATGCGCAAAACAAGCAACAGGCGCAACAGATCCAGCAATTGCAGGACGAACTGCAGCGGGCCAAGTCGGCGCAACCGGCGCCGGCCAGTGGTGGTGGGTTTTTGTCGAGCATCTTTGGCGGTAGCTCCCGCGAGCCACAGCCTGCGCCGAACAACTCCGGTGGCGGCTGGCGTGAGCCGGCGCGGCCGTCGTTCAACCAGTCAGCACCGCAGCAAAACTATCAACCGCCGCAAGCACCGGCTGGCGCACCCGTGGGCAGCGGCTTCCTCGGCGGTGCCATGAAGACCGCCGCCGGTGTGGCCGGTGGTGTGTTGCTCGCCGAAGGTATCAGCAGCCTGTTCCATCACAACTCGCAGCCACAGGTGGTGGAAGAAATCATCGAACAACCGGCACCGGCCAGCGACCAGGGTGACTGGGGCAACGATGACCAAAAGTTTGCTGGCAATGACAGTTGGGGCAGCAACTCTGACAACTTGGCTGACAGCGATTATTCCGACGATTCCTCTTCCTTTGGCGACGACGATTCTTTCGTCTGACACCTCTTGGCCCGGGGCGCCACGGCGCTCCGGTCTGATTTTTTCCCGGAAACGCTCCCTTGGCTGGCATACTGGCGCCCTTTCCGGGCGCTGGCGCCTGGCTGTCCATGAGGAAGTGCGGTGAAGAAAATTGCAGTGTTCGCCGATGTACAAAACCTCTACTACACCGTGCGCCAAGCCTATGGCTGCCACTTCAACTACGCTGCCCTGTGGGCTGACATCAGCGCTCGCGGGCAGATTGTCGAGGCGTACGCGTATGCCATCGACCGTGGCGACAGCAAGCAGCAGCAATTCCAGCAGATCCTGCGCAACCTGGGCTTTACGGTAAAACTCAAGCCGTATATCCAGCGCAGCGATGGCTCGGCCAAGGGCGACTGGGACGTGGGCATCACCCTCGACATCATGGACGCCGCCGACCATGTCGACGAAATCGTACTGGCCTCCGGTGACGGCGATTTCGACATGCTGCTCGAACGCATCATCCAAAAGCATGGCGTGCGGGCCGTGGCCTACGGCGTGCCGGGGCTGACGGCCAACTCATTGATACGCGCCGCCAGCCACTACGTGCCGATCGAAGGCGCGTTGTTGCTCAAATAGAAATAGATTGTTGAATGGAGTTGGAGCAGGTTTGGAACGTATAGCGGTCATCGACTTTGAAACCACCGGCATCACCCCCAGCAGCCAATGCCGGGCCACGGAGATTGGCGTGGTCATCCTCGAGCGCGGTCAAATCGTGGACCGCTACCAGAGCCTGATGAACGCCGGTGTGCGCGTACCGGCCTTTATCGAACAGCTCACCGGCATCAGCAACGCCATGCTGCGCGGTGCGCCACCGGCTGAACGGGTGATGAACGAAGTCAATGAGTTCGTCGGCACCACGCCCTTGATGGCGCACAACGCCGCCTTCGACCAGAAGTTCTGGGACTATGAGCTCGGCCTGATCCGCCGCACCCGCCTGCAGAAATTCGCCTGCTCCCTGCTGCTGGCCCGCCGCCTGATGCCGGCTGCGCCCAACCACAAGCTCGGCACCCTCAACGCCTACGCCAAACTGCCCCACACCGGCCAGGCTCACCGGGCGCTGGCGGATGCGGAAATGGCCGCCAACCTCACGGCCCACCTGGCCCAGCAACTGCGCCAGACCCACGGCCTGCGCGAACTGTCCCATGACCTGTTATGCACCTTGCAGAAAGTACCTGCCGCCAAAATCAATGAGCACCTGAAAAAGCATCGCGGGTTCTAAACCAGCCACCCTCTCAAGCACACCAAAGATCCAAATGTGGGAGGGGGCTTGCTCCCGATAGCAGTGTGTCAGCTAAAAATAAGCTGGCTGATACACCGCCATCGGGAGCAAGCCCCCTCCCACATTTAGTGATGCGGCGCCTATCGAGGCTGTGTGCACGCCAACGCCTGGTCCACCACTCCCTTCGCCATCTCCACCAAATGCATCACCGCCCGCTGCGGCGCCTTCATCACCTCGCCCGACCCATGTGCCGTCTCCACCGCGCAATGCAACAAATCCGCCGCATGGGCCAGGGCGTCTTCGAAGCTCAGGTTGTCATTCAGGATAAAAATGGGCGCATCCGGGGCGGATGCCTTGAGGTAGTAGTCGATGGCGCGACGGTGGAGCAGGGCGTCTTCGCTGAGGAAGTCGGTTTTGGACTTGGGTGGATCGGGGGTGACTTTTTTGACCATGGTGAAACTTCTCCGTCAGGTAAGAAGCTGCAACCGTTCGCTTGCACACGAATTAGGGTGGCAGCAGTACGCAGGTGTGCAAGACCGAGACGGAGTCCGGTAGATCCGAAGATCTCCCGCGTACAGCTGCCATGACACTTAACGCCAGAGATACACCCAGGCGTAGAGAGTTAAGGCTATGCGTATTACCGTCGTCGGACTTGCACGTCCGGTCACCGAACATTCGATGACAGGGCGAGACTAGCTACCGAATCCGACGGAAACAAGGCCGTGGGATTCTCTCGGAAACGTCCCGCAAATGAAAGAGATTGGTCTTGCGATGAAGCTAATGACGCCATCGGGAGCAAGCCCCCTCCCACATTTTGAAGGTGTTCACAGATCAAGTGTGGGAGGGGGCTTGCTCCCGATGGCGGTAGGTCAGCCACCATTTTTCCCATTGGCTTCCAACTGCCCCAACGGCACCCGCCGTTCTATGGCGCTGGACAAAATAATCGAGGTCTTGCTGAACCCGAACTTCGCCACTCGATTAATCAGGTCTTCCAGCTGCGGCATGGTGCCTACCGCCGCTTGCATGATCACGCACGGGTCGCCCGTGACCCGGTGGCATTCGGTCAGTTCGGGAATTTGCGCCAGGGCGTCGTACACCTTCTGGCTGCCGTGATTGGTCAGCCGCAGTTCAATTACGCACTGAATCGGCAAACCGACTTTGGATAGATCCACTTTGGCCTGGTACCCGGTGATCACTCCGCTGGCCTCAAGCTTGGCCACGCGTTCGGCCACGGCGGGGGCGGAGAGGTTCACGGTGCGCGCCAGTTGCGCGTAGGAAGCACGGCCATCTTCAAGCAGGGCGCTGAGCAGCATGCGGTCGTATTTGTCCATGGTAAGGCTCCGGTGGCGCGTGGCTTTCGAAAGCACGGGTTATAGCCATCATAACCATGGTTTGAAAAGTGTATGGGCGGTTTAAACAGGTTTTGTAACTTAAGTTTATCCACCTTCGTTTCTAGAATAAGTCTCCCTTTTCCTGCCATAGAGCCGCCCAATGCCTGGCCCACGTCGCTTTCCCTTACCGTTGATCGCCGCCTTTTTTGCGTTGTATGTGATCTGGGGTTCCACTTACCTGGTGATCCGCATCGGTGTGGAGTTCTGGCCGCCGCTGTTGCTGGCGGGGATTCGGTTTTGCACGGCGGGTGTGTTGATGTATGGCTTCCTCAGGTGGCGCGGGGTGCCGGCGCCAACCTGGCCGCAGTGGAAGGCCGCCGGGATGATCGGCATTTTGTTGCTCACCGTGGGCAATGGTGGTGTCAGCGTGGCCGAACACATGGGTGTGTCGTCCGGTGTGGCGGCATTGGCCGTGGCGACCGTGCCGTTGTTTACCCTGTTGTGCGGTTTTTTCTGGGGCGCGCGTAATACGCGGCTGGAGTGGGCCGGGGTGATTCTGGGCATCATCGGCATCGCCATGCTCAATATGGGCAGTACCTTGCAATCAAGCCCATCGGGTGCAGTTTTGCTGTTGGTCGCGGCGGCCTCCTGGGCTTTCGGCTCGGTGTGGAGCCGCCACCTGCCACTGCCCCAGGGCGCCATGGCCAGTGCCGCAGAAATGCTAGTGGCCGGCGTGGCGCTGCTGATTGTCAGCGCGCTGTCGGGCGAGCACCTGCAGGCCATGCCGCCGCTGGAAGGCTGGCTGGCCCTGGCCTACTTGACGGTATTCGGTTCGATCATCGCCTTTAACGCCTACATGTATCTGCTCAAGCATGTGCGTCCGGCAGCGGCGACCAGCTATGCCTACGTGAACCCGGCTGTGGCGGTGTTGCTGGGGATTGTATTCGTCGGTGAGACCATCGGCCTGGAAGAAGCCTTGGCGATGCTGGTGATCATCAGCGCCGTGTTGCTGATCAGCCTGCCCCAGTGGCGCAAGCCCAAGCCGGAAATAAGGTAAACTGCCGCGCATTACGCCCTTGCGCTGAATTTTTCCTACGGTAACTACATGACTTTCGCCACCCTTGGCCTGATCGAACCCTTGCTGCGCGCCCTTGAGACGCTTGGCTACCAGACCCCGACGCCGGTGCAGGCGCAAGCCATTCCGGCGGTGCTGGCCGGTCGCGACCTGATGGCCGCGGCCCAGACCGGCACCGGCAAGACCGCAGGTTTCGCCTTGCCGCTGCTGCAACTGCTGACCATGGAAGGGCCGAAAGTCGCCGCCAACTCGGCGCGTGCGCTGATCCTGTGCCCGACTCGCGAACTGGCCGAGCAGGTTCACGCCAGCGTCGCTGAATATGCCCAGCACCTGCCGCTGACCACCTACGCGGTATACGGCGGGGTAAGCATCAACCCGCAGATGATGAAGCTGCGCAAAGGCGTCGACATTCTGGTCGCCACCCCTGGCCGCCTGATCGACCTGTTCCGCCAGAACGCGCTGAAGCTCAACCAGCTGCAAACCCTGGTGCTGGATGAAGCCGACCGTATGCTCGACCTGGGATTCTCCGAAGAGCTTGCCAACATTTATCGCATGTTGCCGAAAAAGCGCCAGACCCTGTTGTTCTCTGCGACCTTCTCCGATGACATCCGCCTGTTGGCTGGGCAGATGCTCAACGACCCGCTGAGCATCGAAGTCAGCCCGCGCAACGTCGCTGCCAACACCGTCAAGCAGTGGGTGGTGCCGGTGGACAAGAAGCGCAAGCCTGAACTGTTTGTGCACCTGATGCGCAAGGGCCGTTGGAAGCAGGTATTGGTTTTCGCCAAGACCCGCAACGGCGTGGACGCCCTGGTGGACAAGTTGCAGGGCCTGGGCATCAACGCCGACGGCATCCATGGCGACAAGCCCCAAGCTACCCGCCAACGCGCACTGGACCGCTTCAAGACCAGCGAGGTGCAAATCCTGGTGGCCACTGATGTGGCGGCCCGTGGCCTGGATATCGAAGACCTGCCGCTGGTGGTCAACTTTGACCTGCCGATCGTGGCCGAGGACTACATCCACCGTATTGGCCGTACCGGGCGCGCGGGCAACACTGGGGAGGCGATTTCCCTGGTGTGCGCTGATGAGGTGAACATGCTCTCGGCGATCGAGATGCTGACCCGCCAGACCCTTACCCGCAAAATGGAAGCGGATTTCGAGCCGGAGCATCGTGTACCGGATACCGATGCCAGCGGGCAGGTGGTGAAGAAGCCGAAAAAACCGAAGAAACCCAAAGCGTCCGGTGGTGGCGGTAAGCGCAACCTGGGCAAGTGGGTGGACAGTGGCGAAGTGGCGCCGGCTGAGCCGTCGATTAAGCCAGTGCGCAAGGTGCCGGTGTTTAATACTGGGCCGCGTAAGAAGAAGTGATTTTGCGCTGTGGCTGATGGCCTCATCGCAGGCAAGCCAGCTCCCACCTTTAAATTGTGAATACAGTCAAAGGTGGGAGCTGGCTTGCCTGCGATGGCGGCTTTGAACCCACCCCAGATCTCAGCGATTAAGCCACTCCAACATCCCCAGCCCAGCCGCTCTGCCACTGGCAAAACACCCCGTCAGCAAATACCCACCAGTGGGCGCCTCCCAGTCCAGCATTTCCCCCGCACAAAACACCCCAGGCAATGGCTTGAGCATCAACCGCTCATCCAGCGCTTCAAACGGCACACCCCCCGCCGTACTGATCGCCTCATCCATCGGCCGCGTCCTCACCAATGTCAGCGGCAACGCCTTGATATCCACTGCCAACTGCGCCGGATCGGTGAAGTGTTCAGCGGGCGTCAGCTCGCGCAGCAGGGCTGCTTTCACGCCATCCAACCCCAACTGACTGTGCAAGTGCTTGCTCATCGACCGCGAACCCCGGGGCTTGGCCAATGCGGCCTGCACTTTGTCCAGCGGCTTGCTCGGCAGCAAATCGATATGCACCGTGGCTGCACCGCTGCGGTTGATCGTTTCGCGAATTGGCGCCGACAAGGCGTAAATCAAACTGCCTTCAATACCGGTGGCGGTTATCACGCATTCACCCAGCCGAGGCTTGTCATCCCCCAGGCCAATGGCGACGTTTTTCAACGGTGCGCCAGCGAATTTGCTGACCATCAACTCGCTCCACGCCGACACTTCGAACCCGCAGTTGCTCGGTTGCAGGCGCACATAGGGCAGGCCTTTGCCTTCAAACAGGTTCAGCCACACACCGTCGGAGCCCAGGCGCGACCAACTGCCGCCGCCCAGGGCCAGCAACACCGCGTCGCTGTGGACAACTTTCTCGCCGTCCGGGCTGTGGATAAGTAAACCGCCTTCGGCATTCCAACCTGTCCAGCGATGTCGGGTGTGGATAACCACACCTTGATCCCGCAGGCGCTTGAGCCAGGCGCGCAACAGCGGTGCGGCTTTCATGTCGGTAGGAAATACGCGGCCGGAGGTGCCGACAAAGGTCTGGATACCCAGGCCATGGATCCATTCGCACAACGCCTCGGCGCCAAAGCTGCGCAACAGCGGCGCCATGTGCGGGGCGCGTTCGGCATAGCGCGACAGGAACGCGGGGTAGGCTTCGGAGTGGGTGATGTTCATGCCGCCGACACCGGCCAGCAGGAACTTGCGCCCCACCGAAGGCATGCCGTCGTACAGGTCGACCCGCACGCCCGCTTGGCTCAAGACTTCGGCAGCCATCAGCCCGGCAGGGCCACCGCCGATAATGGAGACGTGGTGGGCAGAAGTCTGAGGCATGGGCAGGGCTACGGTGATGTGAATAGGCCGAGCATTCTACCCGACCACGACGCCGCTGCCTGATCAAAAAACGTACACTTTCCTACAGGCCATGCGGCCACTCGCGTGCAGCCGCTTACGCTCAAGTTATCCACAGGCCGTTCCACAGGCATTGTGGGTAACGCCCATAGTTCAATGACAGCCTGATGACGTCCACACCCGTTGCGCGCTGTGATGCAGGATGCCGTGACGACGGGCGAGGGCGGGGCGGTCTTTGCTGTAACCGCCGCCGATCACGCCCATCACCGGTATGTCGCGGCCCAGGCAGTGGCGCATCACGCTTTCATCGCGGGCGGCGACGCCTGCGTCTGTCAGCTTGAGGTAACCGAGGGCGTCGTCCTTGTGTACATCCACGCCAGCGTCGTACAGCACCAGGTCGGGCTGGTAGAGCGGCAGCAAATAGTTGAGCGCGTCATCCACTACCTTGAGGTAGTCGGCATCGCCCATGCCCATGGGCAGCGGGATGTCCCAGTCGCTTTGGGCCTTGCGTGCCGGGAAGTTCTTTTCGCAGTGCAGCGACACGGTGATGGCCTCCGGTGTGTCGTGGAGGATGCGTGCAGTGCCATCGCCCTGGTGCACGTCGCAATCGAAGATCAGCACGCGATTGACCCGGCCGCTGGCCAGCAGATAGCGGCTGATCACTGCCAGGTCGTTGAAAATGCAGAATCCCGCCGGATAATCGTAATGGGCATGGTGGGTACCACCGGCCAAATGGCAGGCCAGGCCATGTTCGAGGGCCTGTTCAGCCGCCAGTATCGAGCCACCCACCGCACGCACGGTGCGCCTCGCCAGGGCTTCGCTCCAGGGCAGGCCGAGGCGGCGCTGGTCTTCGCGAGACAGTTCGCCGCCCATGTAGCGTTCGATATACCCAGGTTCATGGGCCAGGGCCAGGATGTCTGCCGGGCACAGCTGCGGGCGCAGCAATTGGCTGTCCTGGGTCAGGCCACTGTCCACCAGGTGGTCACGCAACAGGCGAAACTTGTCCATGGGGAAGCGGTGGTCCGCCGGGAACTCAGGGCTGTAGTCTTCGTGGTAGATCAATGGCAAGGGCATGGGATTTTCTGACGGGAACCTGCGAAGGATCTTAACAGCGCTGTACACTCACGCACATGGCAAGGCAGGGGGACCCATGGAGCCGATACTGGAATTGGAAAGTGCACGCTTGGTGCTGCGCCAATGGCGCGACAGCGACCTGCCGGAATTTGCGCGCATGTGCGCTGACCCGCAGGTGATGCGCTACTTTCCGGCTCAATTGAGCCACTTGGAGAGCGCCGCGCTGATCGGCCGGATTCGCGGGCATTTCGCTGAATATGGCTTTGGTTTCTGGGCGTTGCAGCGCAAAGACACCGGTGAATTTATCGGCGTGACGGGCCTTGCGAATGTCAGCTTCGAAGCGGGCTTCACCCCGGCGGTGGAGATTGGTTGGCGCCTGGCCCGTGAGCATTGGGGCCTGGGCTATGCCAGTGAGGCGGCCTGGACGGCATTGCGCTGCGGCTTTGATCGCTTGCAGCTGGACGAAGTCGTCGCCTTTACCACCGAGGCCAATCTGCCGTCACAAAAAGTCATGCAGGCCATCGGTATGCATTACGATCCGCAGGCAGATTTCGAACACCCCAAAGTCGCAGCCGGTGACCCGCTGCGCCCGCATGTTTTGTACCGCATCACCCGCGCCCAATGGTTGGACACGCTGCACGGATAAGCAGCCCGGAATGCCCTATTGATTGTAGGAGTTGCTCTATGAGCCAAGTATTGGAAGATCTGGTGGACTTGCTGACCCTGGAGCCGATCGAGGAGAACCTCTTTCGCGGCCGTAGCCAGGACCTGGGCTTTCGCCAGTTGTTCGGCGGCCAGGTGCTGGGTCAGTCGTTGTCGGCGGCCAGCCAGACCGTAGAAGAAGCGCGGCATGTGCATTCCCTGCACGGTTATTTCCTGCGCCCTGGCGATGCCGCGTTGCCGGTGGTGTATTCGGTGGACCGTGTGCGCGATGGCGGCAGCTTCAGCACGCGCCGTGTCACCGCGATTCAAAAGGGCCATCCGATCTTTACCTGTACCACCTCGTTCCAGTACGACGAAGCAGGCTTCGAGCACCAGACCACCATGCCGGTGGTGGTGGGCCCGGAGAATCTGCCGTCGGAGCTGGAGCTGACCCAACAGCGTGCGCACCTGATCCCCGAGCACATGCGCGACAAGCTGCTGTGCCCCAAGCCCATCGAAGTGCGCCCGGTCACCGAAAAAGACCCGTTCAACCCGCAGCCGTCCGACCCGGTCAAGTACGTGTGGTTTCGTGCCGACGGCGCCCTGGCGGATTCGCCGGCGCTGCATAAGTACTTGCTGGCCTACGCCTCGGACTTCGGCCTGTTGACCACCTCGTTGCTGCCCCACGGCAAGACCGTGTGGCAGAAAGACATGCAGGTGGCCAGCCTCGACCATGCGCTGTGGTTCCACGCTGACCTGCGTGCCGATGACTGGTTGCTGTACGCCATGGATAGCCCATGGGCCGGCAACTCCCGGGGTTTCTCCCGCGGCAGCGTGTACAACCGCGCCGGGCAACTGGTGGCATCGGTGACCCAGGAAGGCTTGATCCGCCATCGCAAGGACTGGGCATGAGCCTGTCAGACGTTAAACATTGGGTGTTCGACATGGACGGCACGCTGACGGTGGCAGTGCATGACTTTGCCGCCATTCGCGTGGCGTTGGAGATTGCGCCTGAGGACGACATCCTCACGCACCTGGCTGCATTGCCGGCGGATGTTGCGGCAGCCAAACATGCCTGGTTGCTGGAGCATGAGCGCGAGTTGGCGCTGGGTTCGGTCGCGGCCGAAGGTGCCGTTGAGTTGGTAAGGGAATTAGCCGGGCGTGGTTATCGCCTGGGGATCCTGACGCGTAATGCGCGGGAGCTGGCCCATATCACCCTGGATGCGATTGGCTTGGCGGACTGCTTTGCCATTGAGGATGTGCTGGGGCGTGATGACGCGCCGCACAAGCCTGATCCGGGTGGCCTGTTGAAACTGGCGGCGGCCTGGGGGGTAGCGCCGAGCGAGATGGTGATGGTGGGGGATTATCGCTTTGACCTGGATTGTGGCCGGGCGGCGGGGGCCAGGACGGTGTTGGTCAATTTGCCGGATAACCCGTGGCCGGAATTGGCGGATTGGCATGCCGAGGATTGTGCGGCGCTGCGCCGAATGATCTAACCCAGGCGACGGAGATCAAATGTGGGTTCCTTCAGGTGCTACTGGGCAAACAGCACCTTTTCTCCCTCTGGCGAGGTAAACATCTTATCCCCGTCATGCCCCACCCCCGGCACTTCCACCAGTTTGTGACTCAACTGCGGATGGCGCAGCTTGAGGTAGTCAAAGTAGTGATGCCCACGGATCAGCCTGTACGCACCCTGGGCTTCGGCCTCGCAGCTTTTATCCAGTGCCGGGTGGTTGGGGTCGGTGTCCTGCTGGCCCAACAGGTAAGTGATGTCGCGTGAGACGTAGGCTTTTTCCAGTTGCTGGGCGCCTCGGTCACCCACGTAATCGGGCAGTTTTTGCATGCCGTATTTCCAGTCGTTGAAGCTTGGGCAACTGGCCGTATCGAACGGCACCGGCCGCTGCGGGCTGAAGTAGGCGTAGGACGATGGGTTGGCCACCACGTACCGCAGGCTGATGCCTTCGCTCTGCAGCAATGGGTGGTCATGGCCGGTGAGGGCGAAGCGTTGGACGACCTGGCCGCCACCGGAATGCCCGGCGATCACGATTTCCTTTAGCGCCGGGAACAGCTTGCGGTTGCCCAGGTGCTTGATGATCTGGTCCAGAGCGCCATAAGAACTGACCTGCCCAGGCGCGGTGGAAGCTTCGCCAGCCATCCAGTCGTTGCCCTTCCAACGCAATACCTGATTGCCCAGGTGGTTACGCTTCACGTCCGATTGATTCAGAAACTGCGGCGCGATCACCAGCGTAGTGCCGCCAACCCCGGCATGGGTGGCGGCGTCGATACCGCTTTGCAGATAGGTCTGCGCATTGCGCAGGCGGCCATGCACGATGATCAGCGCACGCGTGACCTTGGGCAGCGGCTGGCGCCAGTCCTGGCTTACGCCAAGGCTGAGGTCGCCGGCCTCCAGATGAAAGCGATCGGGGCTGACCACCTTGACGCCGTGTTCAGCCGCCAGGGTGCAGCAGGACACGAACACACCCAGCAGCAACCCCAATCGTTTGATCATTTAGAGACTCTTGGCCGCGAAGGTATCGCATTGAGTGATCTGGCCCTGTGCGAAGCCGGTCTTGAACCAGCGTACCCGTTGCGCCGAGGTGCCGTGGGTAAACGAGTCCGGCACCACGCGCCCTTGCCCCTGTTGCTGCAAGCGGTCATCGCCAATGGCGTTGGCTGCATTCAGGGCTTCTTCGATATCGCCGGGCTCCAGCCAGTTCAGGCGTTTTTGCGCCCGATTGGCCCACACCCCGGCAAAGCAGTCGGCTTGCAGCTCCTGGCGTACCAGCAGGCCGCCATCGCCTTCCATCTGCCGACCCTGTTGGCGCGCCGCCTGGATCTTGGACGAGATGCCGAGCAGGGTTTGCACGTGATGCCCGACTTCGTGGGCGATCACGTAGGCCTGGGCGAAATCGCCGGCGGCCTGGAAGCGTTGCGACATTTCGCGGAAGAAATCCAGGTCCAGGTAGACCTGCTGGTCAGCCGGGCAATAGAACGGGCCGCTGGCCGAGGTGGCGCCACCGCAGGCGGAGTTCACCCGGCCACGGAACAGCACCAGCTTGGGGTTCTTGTAGGCCAGGCCGTTTTCCTGGAACACCTGGCCCCAGGTGTCTTCGGTGTCGCCCAGCACTGCGCGCACAAAATCGGCGTGCTCATCGTTGGCCGGTGGCGCCTGGCGCGATTGCGAACTCACCGACGGCGCCTGTTCCATCTGGCCGGTCAACTGGCCAAGGATCTGCATCGGGTCCTGGCCGGTCAGCCAACCAATGCCGACGATCAGCACAATGGCCGTCAGGCTCAGGCCCTTGCCGCCGCCAAAGCGCATACCGCCACCGCCGCCGCCACTGTCATCGCGGGCATCCACCACGTTGTCGCTGCGTCGGCCTTTTTTCCATAGCATGGGAGCATTCCTCTGTGTGCTAACCGTGATTGATTATGGTCGGTATTAACGGCAATAGCCTTCGCCGGTGGTCACGATCAGGCAGTCTTTTTTATCCGCCAGCCATTTCAGGCCGGTGGCGGCGCCGTCTCCGGCGCGCAACAGCTGCGGGCCGTCGGGGCGGGTGAAGGCGATGCCATCTTCGTTCGCTTCACCTTTGAAGGTGCCGGAACTGTCGGCGTCGAGGCCGTATTGCATGGTCAGAAGGTAGTGGCCGCGGCCGATGCTGTCGTCCTTGGCGATGGTCAGGTGCAAGCCTTCGACGCCGATCCATTTGCCGACCCATTGATCGGTGGGGGGCGTTTGCGGCACCAGGGTCGCCTGTACAGACGGCGGCGCGGGCTTGGGGGCTTCCTTGGCTTTATCGCAGGCGGTAAGCAGGGCGAGGGCAGACAGAACAAAGAGGATTTTTTTCATAGCGGCAAGGCCTTGATTAAAAAGTGTGCAACGCCTGGGCGAGCGTGCAGGGTTGGACTCGATTCCAGTGATTTAGTGCGCTGTTCGCCCGCTGTTTGGTTATGCTCTTGGAGCAGGCGCTGGCCCGGCTGCTAGATTACCGGGTTGAGTACCATCGCGTTCAGCCCGCCAGCAAGAGAATTCCATGACTGTCAGTACCCCCCTCTCAGGCGTCAACCATCCCTTCAAAGGCATCCTGCTGATTGTGGTGGCGACGTTCCTGTTCTCCAGCCACGACGCCTTGTCCAAATACCTGGCCGGGTTCTACCCCATTGTGATGGTGGTGTGGGCGCGCTACCTGGTGCACACCCTGCTGATGGCCGGGATCTTCCTGCCGCAATCAGGCTTGCGCGTACTGCGCAGCAAGCGCCCGGGTATGCAGGTGGTGCGGGCATTGTGCCTGTTGGGCACCAGCCTGTTTTTCACCGCCGCATTGCACTACATCCCATTGGCCGAGGCCACGGCGGTGAACTTCCTCGCGCCGATCCTGGTGACAGCGCTGTCGGTGCCGCTGTTGGGCGAACACGTGACACGCGGCCAATGGCTGGCGGTGATCTGCGGCTTTATCGGGGTGCTGGTCATCATCCATCCCGGCGGCGAACTGTTCACGCCGGCGGTGCTGTTGCCGTTGTGTTCGGCGACGTTCTTCTGTTTTTACCAACTGTTGACGCGCATCCTCAGTAAGTTCGATACGCCGACCACCAGCAACTTCTTCGCCGGGCTGTGCAATACCCTGGTCATGAGCGCCATGGTGCCGTTCTTCTGGCAGGTGCCGAGCCTGTGGCATGGCGTGCTGATGCTGGCACTGGGGACCTGCGGGATGACGGCACACCTGATGCTCACCCAGGCGTTCCGCTTTGCGGCGCCGGCCTTGCTGGCGCCGTTTGGCTATTGCCAGATTGTGTTTGCGGGGTTGTTGGGCTGGCTGGTGTTCAGCCATACCCCCGATACAACCACGGTGGTCGGTATCGGGGTGATCTGCATGAGCGGGTTGGCCGCTGCCTGGCAGCAGCGGCGCAGGTAGGTCAAAGGTCGACGGTAGGAATCTTGCGCGGAGCCATGAAGTACATCCAGGTCAGCGCAATGAAGTACATCGCCGGGATCAGGGTGAATAACACTGTGTAGTTGTTGTTGGTCACCGTGAGGATATGGCCGACGATCTGGGTCATGAACATGCCGCCGATGGCCGCGCACATGCCGCCGAAGCCGAACACCGTGCTCATCATGTGCTTGGGCGTGTAGTCCATCACCAGGCTCCAGATGTTGGCGGTCCAGGCCTGGTGGGCGCCGATGGCCAGGGAGATGGCGAACACCGCGACCCACAGCTGGCTGGAGCCGGCCGCCATGATCACACCGACTATGCAGCAGGCGAACAGCAGCATCGACAAGAGCCGCGCCTTGATCGAGTTCATCCCGCGGCCGATCAGGAATGACGACAGAATCCCGCCTCCCACGCTGCCGAAGTCGGCGGTCAGGTAAATGATGATCAGCGGAATGCCCATCTGCGTCACGTTGATGCCCAGGTTGTATTGCTGGTTCAAAAACGGCGGCAGCCAGTACAGGTAGAACCAGAACACCGGCGCAGTCAGCGCGTAGGCGATGGCGAAGGCCCAGGTGCCACGCATACGCAGGATGCGGCTGAACGGCACGCGGGGCTGTTCGGGCTCGACTTCCTGTTGCACGTAGTCCAGTTCCGATTGTTTAACGCTTGGGTGGTCTTCCGGGTTGTAGTACTTCAACCCCCAGAACACCAGCCAGATCGCGCCGAGTGCCGACATGCACAGGAACGCCGCCTGCCAGCCCCACACGTGCAGGATCAACGGCAGCAGCATCGGTGTCATCATCGCGCCGACGTTGGTGCCGGCGTTGAAGATGCCGGTGGCCACCGCACGTTCACCCGCCGGGAACCACAAACGTGTGGTCTTGACGCAGGCGGGGTAGTTGGCGGCTTCGGTCAGGCCGAGGATAAATCGGCAGACCATAAAGCCCACCGCCGAAGTGGCCAGACCGTGGGCGCCGGTGGCCAGGCTCCACAGCAGCACGGCGCAGAAGAACACGCGCTTGACGCCTACGCGGTCGATCAGGCGGCCTTGCAGCACAAAGCCGATGGCGTAGCCGACCTGGAACCAGAAGTTGATGTTGGCGTAGTCCATCGCCGTCCAGCTCATTTCTTTGGCCAGGATCGGTTGCATCACGCCCAGGGCGGCGCGGTCGATGTAATTCAGGGTGGTGGCAAAAAACACCAGGGCCAGCATGCCCCAGCGCGTTTTACCCACGGCCAGGGCACCGCGGATCTTGTCGCCGATGCCGGCGTGCGGGTTGCCCGGGCGCGTGGCCAGGGCTGGATTTTGCAGAGGCATGAGGTCGTACCCGTTTTTTTGAAATTCTTATGGTGTGTTCTGGGTCTTTGTTACATGAGCGAATTGCCCGGTCGATGGTGCGCAGTGGTTAAAAAGTCGTCAATTCGCCAAAGGGGCATAGTGTTCGATAATCGCACCAAAAACTAACCGGTTCGTACATTTTAATTGCTGCCTGTAGGCTGGGGGCGAATAATTTGCCACAAACAACAATTGCCGGGAGTCTTCCATGCAACGTTCTATTGCCACTGTGTCCTTGAGCGGCACCCTGCCGGAAAAGCTTGAGGCTATTGCCGCCGCCGGGTTTGATGGGGTGGAAATCTTCGAGAACGATTTGTTGTATTACGACGGCAGCCCCCGGGAAGTCAGGCAGATGTGCGCCGACCTGGGCATTGCCATCACCTTGTTCCAACCGTTTCGCGACTTCGAAGGATGCCGCCGCGACCGCCTGGCGCGCAACCTGGAGCGCGCCGAGCGCAAGTTTGACTTGATGCAAGAGCTGGGCACCGACCTGGTGTTGGTGTGCAGCAATGCCTCGGCCGACAGCGTGGGCGACGAACGTATTCTGCTCGATGACTTGAGCCTGCTGGCCGAACACGCGGGCAAGCGTGGCCTGCGCATCGGCTATGAAGCATTGGCCTGGGGCAAGCATGTGAACACCTGGCAGCAGGTGTGGAACCTGGTGCGCCAGATCGATCACCCAAGCCTGGGCGTGTTGCTCGACAGCTTCCACACCTTGTCGCTCAAGGGCGACCCCAGCGCCATTGCGCAGATCCCCGGCGACAAGATTTTCTTTGTGCAAATGGCCGACGCGCCGATCCTGGCCATGGATGTGCTGGAGTGGAGCCGGCATTTCCGCTGCTTCCCGGGGCAGGGCGAGTTCGACCTGGCGGGCTTTCTTGCTCCAATCATCCAGAGTGGCTACACCGGGCCGTTGTCCCTGGAAATTTTCAACGACGGTTTCCGCGCCGCGCCGACTCGGGCGAATGCGGCGGATGGCTTGCGGTCACTGTTATACCTGGAAGAAAAAACCCGCCAACGCCTGGCTGAACAAGCCCCCGCTGCGCCCGTGGACATCCTGTTTGAAACCCCGGCGGCCAGCGAATATGACGGTATCGAGTTTCTTGAATTTGCCGTGGATGAAAGCCTCGGCGCCAAACTGACCCACTGGCTGGAGCGCCTGGGTTTCGCCAAGGCCGGTCAGCATCGCTCGAAGAATGTGAGCCTGTTGCGCCAGGGTGACATCAACCTGATCCTCAACTGCGAACCCTATTCTTTCGCCCACAACTTTTTCGAGGCCCATGGCCCATCGCTGTGCGCCACCGCGATTCGGGTCAAAGACAGCGCCAAGGCCCTGGAGCGGGCGGTGGCCTACAAGGGCCAGCCTTATCGCGGCCTGGTCGGCCCCAACGAGCTGGAATTGGCCGCGGTGCGTGCGCCGGACGGCAGCCTGATCTACCTGGTGGACCCCAGCGAAGGCGGGCTGTACGACACCGATTTCAACCTGCAAGTGGCCACACCTGCCAGCGGTGGCTTGTTGCGCATCGATCATATGGCCATGGCGCTGCCGGCGGACAGCCTCGACAGTTGGGTGCTGTTCTACAAAAGCCTGCTGGATTTCGAAGCCGATGACGAAGTGGTGCTGCCCGACCCCTACGGCTTGGTGAAGAGCCGTGCGTTGCGCAGCCGTTGCAGTTCGATTCGCCTGCCGCTGAACATCTCCGAAAACCGCAATACGGCGATTTCCCACGCGCTTTCCAGCTATCGCGGTTCGGGCGTGCACCATATTGCCTTCGATTGTGCGGATATTTTCGCCGAGGTGCGCCGGGCCAAAGAGGCCGGCGTGCCGTTGTTGGATATTCCACTCAACTATTACGACGACCTGGCGGCGCGCTTCGATTTCGACGATGAGTTCCTCAGTGAGCTGGCGTATTACAACGTGCTGTACGACCGCGACGCCCAGGGCGGTGAGTTGTTTCATGTGTACACCGAGGCGTTCGAAGGGCGGTTTTTCTTCGAGATCATCCAGCGCAAGAACGGCTATGCCGGCTACGGCGCGGCCAACGTAGCGGTGCGTCTGGCGGCGATGGCCAAGTCGCGCAGTGGGGCGGTACGCCAGGCCCGGCTATAACCGCAGGCAGGTGCTTCCTTCGGGAAGCGCCGCGGCCCATAATCAGCGCTTGCAAACAATGGCCGTGAGCGCACCATGACCCCGAGTCCCGATCTCCCCGCGGTAGCTGACGCACCGCGCAAGAGTCGCAAGAACAATCCGGAAAAGACCCGCGAGAATATTCTCCAGGAAGCCATTGTCGAGTTTGTTCAACAGGGCCTGGCCGGCGCTCGCGTGGACGCCATCGCCGAGCGCATCCACACCTCCAAGCGCATGATCTATTACTACTTCGGCAGTAAAGAGCAGTTATACGTCGAGGTATTGGAGAAGCTCTACGGCGATATCCGCAACACTGAAACCCGCATGAACCTCACGGCCCTGGAGCCGCGTGAGGCGATTCGCCGGCTGGTGGAATTCACTTTCGATCACCATGACCAGAACGTGGATTTCGTGCGCATCGTCAGCATCGAAAATATCCACAACGCCGAGTACGTCAAACGTACCGAGACCATCAAGGCGATGAACAGCAAGATCCTCGAAGGGCTGGGCGAGACCTTGCGCCGTGGCGCCGAACTGGGGTTGTTTCGCGAAGGGCTGGAGCCGTTGGACGTGCACCTGTTGATCAACTCGTTCAGTTTTTACCGGGTCTCCAACCGGCATACCTTCAGCGAGATATTCCAGATCGAACTGTCGGATGAGGCGATCAAGCACCGGCACCGGGAGATGATCTGCGAGTCGGTGTTGCGCTACCTGCAAGCCTGAGTTCAGCGCTGGGCCAATGTGGGAGGGGGCAAGTCGAATCGTCGCACCGCCCCTCCCACATTTGAACTCTGTTTCGGCAGTCAGCCATTCATGCTCTGGAAGTGCGCCAGCATCCTGTCTGCATCCGCCACTTCACCGCTGAACAACTCAAACGCCTTCACCGCCTGAAACACCGCCATGTTGCCGCCATCCAGGGTGCGGCAACCCAATGCGCGGGCGTCGCGCAGCAGTTGGGTTTCCAGCGGGAAATACACGATTTCCGCGACCCACAACCCTGCCCGCAACAACGCCGCGGGGACCGGTGTGCCGGGCAGCTTGGTCATGCCCATCGGCGTGGTATTGACTAAACCATCGGCCTCGGCCATCGCATTTTCCAGATCAGTGCCGACCTGGGCACGACCAAGGCCGAAGCGCTGCGCGAGGTTATCCACAAGGTCGCGGGCGCGGGAGGCGTCCACGTCGAAAATGCTCAAGTGCTCGACCCCCTCTGCCAGCAGCGCATGGGCCACCGCTGCGCCCGCGCCTCCGGCGCCCATCTGCACCACGTGTCGGCGGGCAACGTCATGCAAGTTGCGGCGAAACCCTTCGGCGAAGCCCAGGCAATCGGTGTTGTGGCCGATGCGTTTACCGTCCCTGAACACCACGGTGTTGACTGCACCAATGCCCCGGGCCTCGTCGGACAAGTCATCAAGCAGGGGCAGGATCGCCTGCTTGCACGGGTAGGTAATGTTCAACCCGTTGAAGTGCATCAGCTCGGCGGCCCGCAGTAATTCCGGCAGGGCGTCGAGGTCCAGGTGCAGCGGCTCAAGGTCGATCAGGCGATACAGGTAGCGCAGGCCCTGGGCGTCACCCTCGAGTTCATGCAGGGCAGGGGTGCGGGAAGCCTGGATACCGGCGCCGATCAGGCCGGCGAGAATGCGCGGTTTCATCAGGCGCGTCCCTTGAGTGTCTGGCTGAAGTGCTCAAGCGCCAGGTGGTAGCCGTGGCTGCCAAACCCGGCCAGCACGGCCTTGGCGATGGGCGATACAAATGAATGCTGACGAAACGCTTCGCGCGCGTGCACGTTGGATAAATGCACTTCGATCACCGGCACTTCACTGGCCACCAGCGCATCGCGGATCGCGACCGAGGTGTGGGTCCAGGCTGCCGGGTTGATCACGATACCCGCACAACGGTTACGGGCGCCGTGGATCCAGTCGAGCAGTTCGCCTTCGTGGTTGGTCTGGCGAAACTCGATTTTCAGCCCGAGTTCAGTGGCGCTGCGACCACACAGGGCGGCGATGTCAGCCAGGGTTTCATGGCCATAAGTGGCCGGCTCGCGGGTGCCGAGCAGGTTGAGGTTGGGGCCGTTGAGCACCAGCACGATGGGCGGCATAGCGGGATCTCCACAGTTCTTATTGGTTATGTGGGTAAAATGTACTGGTTGGTTAGTTTGGTCAATTGATCGCAGCGGATCTGTGCGGTTATCGAACTGTTATCAACAACCTCTTACGGCCCGATCAGATTAGATATCAATTGAAAATCATTCTCGACAACGCTTAAGATGCCCGCCTGTTTCCTATACATTCCAGGGAGTCGGTTTGTCGGACGTGGATCTCAAGGGCCTGTTTCTCAAGCACGCCGATACCCTGCGCGGGTATCTGGCGCGCAAGGTACGGGACCCGCAATTGGCCGCAGACCTGGTGCAGGAGAGCTTCCTGCGGCTGGCGGAAAAACCGGCCGGTGAGCGCATCGACAACTCCCAGGGCTATCTCTATCGAACGGCAAGCAATCTGCTGATCGACCATATTCGTCAGGAAGCGCGGCGCAAGACCGACACCGTGCCCCATGAGGCGCTGGCCGAGATCGAAGATGACGTGGCCGGGTTGGAGGCTCAGGCAATGGCGCAGCAACAGCGACAGGCATTGAAGCAGGCACTGGCGGAACTGCCGGAGCGCACCCAGCAGATTTTTCGCTTGAACCGTATCGAAGGCATGACCCACGCCCAGGTCGCCCGGCACCTGGCTATCTCCGACAGCTCAGTGCAAAAGCATCTGGCCAAGGCGTTGGCCTATGTGATGCAGCGCTTGCAGGAAGGCGAGGTGGCGCCATCCGACGAATGAATTACCGAAAAATGCCAGGCCAGACGTCAGAGCGTCTACATAACGAAAATTCGAGATTCACACGTGAATAGCCAGGGTCCGCAACAGCACAGCATTACCGAGGCGGCTGCCGAATGGGCGGTGCGCCTGCACGCCGGTGCCCTGAGCGAACAGGAGCAGGCCGAGTTGCGCCAGTGGATCGCCCGCGACAGCCGTCACGAAGGGGCGCTGCGGTTTGCCGAGCAGACCTGGGCGGCATTGGGTGAAGTACATAAGGACGAGCCCTTACACCGACAACGGCCAGCCGCGCCGACCCCGCCCGTGCGCCGCACCAAACGCAGAAGGCCGTGGCAACGTGCAGCCGCTGTGGCGCTGGTCGTGGTGGTGGCCGGCGTCGGCTGGCTACGCGGGCCCGACGTGTTGCTGCACATGCAGGCCGACTACGTCACGCAAAAGGGAGAGGTGCGCACGGTGCACCTGGCGGACGGCAGTAGGGTGGAGCTGGATTCCGCCAGCGCCATTCGCCTGGATTACGATGGCGTGCAGCGGGGTATCAGCCTGCTCCAGGGCTCGGCGGTTTTTGATGTGGCGCCGATGAAAGGCGAAGAAACCCGGCCGTTCGTGGTGCACAGCGCCGGGGGCCAGACCCGGGCGCTGGGCACGCGGTTTGTGGTCGAGCGTGAGGGCCAGAGCCAGGCCTGGGTCGGTGTGCTGCAGCACAGCGTCGAGGTGTCTATGCAGGCCTCACCGACCACAGGCCCGGTCGAGCGCGTTGTGCAGCAAGGCCAGGCTGCGCGTTACAGCCTAAGTGACGGCGTGGTCAGCCTTGATCAGTTTGATGTGGATCGCGCCACCAGTTGGCGGCGCGGTGTGTTGATCTTCGACCGCCAGCCGTTGGCCAAGGTTATCGAGCAACTCAACCGTTACCGCCCCGGGCGGGTAGTGTTGACCGACGCGGCCTTGGGTGAGCGCGAAGTCAGCGGTGTCTTCCGCCTGGACATGCTCGACAGCGCACTCGCCACCCTGACCCAGGAACTTCAAGTGCAACGCTTGGACCTGGCCGGCCTCAGCCTGATCTATTGACCTTTCGCGTTATCGGCAGCAGCTCTGTCCTGTGGCGAGCAAGCTTGCTTGCGACTGCTGCGCAGTCGAACGGGAGCAAGCTCCCCCGCCACACGCGGGCTGGTTTTCAAACCCTCATTAAAAATTTCTAAAAAGCCTTACTGACTTCTCGCGTCTCGCGCGTCTTGCTAGGTGAGAAGCATTCGCATAAACAAAAAACGCTTAGCGCAGGGATAACCACACATGTCAGCACTCACCAAGGGGCGTATCACCGGCAGCCGGTTGGCCCTGGCCATTCACTTGGGATTGTTTGCCGTCGCCGCGCCGGTGCATGCCGTGCAGCCTGCGGCTGGCGCAGCCCAATCTGCTGTGTTGAGGTTCGACATTCCTGCGCAATCCCTGGGCAGTGCAGTACTGGCGTTCGCCGATCAGGCGGGCCTGCAAGTGCTGTTCGACAGCCAGCGCCTGCAAGGGTTGAGCAGCTCCGCGCTCAAGGGCAGCTTCGACGTGCAGGAAGGTCTTGGCCGCCTGCTGGGTGCCGCACCGGTTGAATATCGTTTCACCGGCGAGCGCCAGGTCACCTTGACCCGCGTCGAGCAACAGGCCGGAGCGCTGGCCTTGGGCACCACCACCATCACCGGCCTGCACAAGCAGGACTGGGTGTATTCAACACCACGTTCGGTCAGCGTGGTCGATCGCGAGCAACTGGACCGCAACCCGCCACGCCATGCTGCCGAGATGCTCGAAGAGGCGCCTGGCGTCTATTCCGCCGTCAGCCAGCAAGACCCTGGCCTGTCCGTGAATATCCGCGGTATCCAGGACTATGGCCGGGTCAATATGTCGGTCGATGGCATGCGCCAGAATTACCAGCAGAGCGGCCACCAGCAACGCAATGGCACGCTGTATGTCGACCCCGAGTTGTTGTCCGAAGTGGTGATCGAAAAGGGCGCGACCTCAACCCAAGGCGGGGCGGGCGTGATTGGCGGGGTGGCCAATTTCCGTACCGTGGAGGCCGCCGACCTGCTCAAGGACGGCAAGCAAATCGGCGGGCGCATTCGCCTCACCACCGGGTTGGGCGGGCGCAGCAACGGCACGCACTTTATCGGCAGTTCGGCGTTTGCCGTGGGGACCGACGTGTGGGACATGTTGGTGGCCGCCAGTGAGCGTCACCTGGGCGATTACAACCCCGGCACCAAGGGCAGCATCGGCGAGCTGCGTACCGGTGCGGCGTACATGCCGGCCAGTGAAGAGCGCATCAAGCACAGCACGGTCGCCTATTCAGGCTCGGTGATGCGCTCGCGCCTGCTCAAGCTGGGGCTCAACCTGCCAGTTGATCAGCGTCTGCAACTGAGCTACCTGGTCACCGAGGTCGACTACGACGACGTCAACATGATGACCGCCGAAAAGTCCCAGTTGTGGGAAAAGCTCGGCAGCAGCAACGTCAAGGCGCAGAACTTCGCGCTGGATTACAGCTATGCACCGGACAACCCGCTGATCGACTTCAAGGCCAAGCTTTACCATGTGGATACCCGCAATGACCAATCCACGCTGGCCAGGGGGATCAGCAAGGGTTACGACGTTACCTATCAAACCAATACCTATGGCGTGCAGGCGCAGAACACCTCGACCTTTGCCCTGACCGAGCTGGCCGCACTCAAGGCCAACTACGGGCTGGAGTTTTTCTACGATAAGGTTCGGCCCGATTCCAACCAGGCCGTAGAAGCCGGCTCGGCGCTGACGGCGTCGGCGGCGGAAAGCATCACGCCCAAAGGCGACCGCGCGATGGGCAGCGTGTTCGGGCGCCTGGATCTGGACTACGACGGTTGGCTGAACCTCAACGCCGGCTTGCGTTATGACCGCTATCGGCTGCGCGGCGAAACCGGCTTGAACACCCGCACGTTCATCCTCGGCACCACCCGCCAGATTGGGGTGCCGGTCAACTACGACGTGGATCGCGAGGAGGGCCGCTTCTCCCCGACCTTCGGGCTGTCGATCAAGCCCGGCGTCGATTGGTTGCAGCTCTTCGCCACCTACGGCAAGGGCTGGCGTCCGCCGGCGGTGACCGAAGCCCTGGTCAGCGGTCGGCCCCATGGCGGTGGTTCGGAGTCGATTCTCCCCAACCCCTACCTCAAGCCGGAGCGATCCACTGCGTGGGAAGTCGGGTTCAATGTGCTCAAGCAAGACCTGCTGTTCGCCGATGATCGCGCGGGCATGAAAGTGTCGTACTTCAACACCCGGGTCGATGACTTTTCCTATATGGCCCTGGGCGTGCAGCCACCCGGCTATGGCAACGTCAATATCGGCAGTGCGGCCTACGTCAACAACCTGGAAACCACGCGTTTTCGTGGCCTTGAGTACCAGCTCGATTACGACGCCGGCTTTGCCTACGGCCAGTTCAACTACACGCGGATGCTCGGCAGCAACAAGTTCTGCAGCAAAACCGCCTGGCTCGGCGGCGTGACCAAAACCCAGAAGCGGCCCGGCAACCGGGCGCCGGTGGATGCGATGGTACCGGACGATGCGGCCAATGCTGGCGTGGGTTGCAGCGCGATCCTGGGCTCTTCCGAACACATGCCCATGGACCGTGGCACCGCCACCCTGGGCGCACGGTTCCTTGAACGCAAGCTGGATGTGGGCGTGCGCGCTCGCTACAGCGCCGGCTACTACGTCAAAGGCGCCGCCGGGGTAACCACCGCGCAAACCGGCGTCTACCCCGCCGACTGGAAGCCCTACACCGTCTATGACCTTTACGGCAGTTACCGCGCCACCGATCAACTGACCCTGCGCCTGGCCATGGAAAACGTCACCGATCGCGCCTACCTGGTGCCGTTGGGCGACGTGCTGGCCTTCACCCTGGGCCGTGGGCGCACGTTGCAGGGCACCGTTGAATATCAGTTCTGACCGCTTTTGCCCAGTAACGGGCAAAACCACAGCAGGCAATTGCTTGCTGCGGAGTGACCACCCAATGACTTGGAGTTTTGCATGAGCATTTCTATTTCATACAGCACGACCTACGCCGCTAGCACCGTCGCCCAGTACCTGAGCGATTGGTCGGCCTACTTCGGTGATCTCAACCACCGTGAAGGTTCGGTCAAAGAGGGTGTGAACACCGGTGGTTTCAATCCTGGGCCGTTCGACGGCACCCAATATGGCGTATCGAGCAGCGTCAGTGATGCAGCAGTGGTTGCCGAAGGCAGCCTGCATTACACCTTGTTCAATCCGCCGACCCACACCCTGTGGGGCTCGCTCGATGGCCTGACCCTGGGCGATACCCTCGCCGGCGGCGCAACCAGCGGTGGCTACAGCATCGCCAACCAGGAAGTCAGCTTCACCAACCTGGGCCTGTCGAGTCTGCAGTCCGAGGGCCGTGACGGCCAGGTGCACAAAATCGTGTACGGCCTGATGAGCGGTGACAGTTCGGCGCTGGCCTCGGCAATCGACACCTTGCTCAAGGGCATCGACCCAAGCCTGTCGGTCAACTCCACCTTCGACCAACTGGCCGCCGCCGGTGTGGCGCATCAGGATTCGGCTGCGTTCGCCGCTGCCGATGTGGGCCTGGTCGGGATTCAGGACGCGCCGCAAGACTTCGCCCTGGCCGCCTGATGCAAAAAAGCCGATGAAAGCTCACGCCTTCACCGGCCTGGTTGAAACCCCGTCGCCGCCCGAGTTTTCGAAGGCCAGTGCGGCGGCGGGGGCAAATTCTGTGGGTGCGCCGCAGGTGCTGTCAACGCACCGGGCGAGCCCTTGCTTGACTCTTCAATGGGACAACCTCCATGACTCGGCCCGGTGCCAAGCGCGCGAATGAGATGCTGGCTGCACTCACGGCCTATAAAAGCGCCTTCTTCAACATCGGCCTGTTCTCAGCGGTGATCAACCTGCTGATGCTGGCCCCGGCGCTGTACATGCTGCAGGTGTACGACCGGGTATTGGCTTCCGGCAACCAGATGACCCTGCTGATGCTGACGCTGATGATCCTCGGCCTGTTCGCCTTGATGGGGGCGTTGGAGTGGGTGCGCAGCCAAGTGGTGATTCGCCTCGGCACGCAGATGGACATGCGTTTGAACCAGCGGGTGTTCGACGCCGCTTATGAAGCGCAACTCAAGGGCGGCAGCCAGGCCGCGGGCCAGGCCCTGCACGACCTGACCACCTTGCGCCAGTTCGCCACCGGCCAGGCGCTGTTCGCCTTTTTCGATGCGCCGTGGTTTCCGGTGTACCTGCTGGTGATCTTCCTGTTCCACCCTTGGCTGGGCCTGCTGGCGCTGGGTGGTGCGCTGCTGCTGATCGCGCTGGCGTGGGCCAACCACCATGTCAGCCAGGCGCCGATGGCCCTGGCCAGCCAACTGTCGATCAGTGCCAGTCAGCAGGCCACGGCCAACCTGCGCAATGCCGACACCATCGAGGCCATGGGTATGCTCGCCACACTGCGCGGGCGCTGGTTCAGCCAGCACCAGGCGTTTCTGGTGCAGCAGAACCTGGCCAGTGAAAAGACTGCGGTGGTCACAGCCTGGTCCAAGGGCGTACGCCTGGCCCTGCAATCGCTGGTGCTGGGTTTGGGCGCCTGGTTGGCGGTCAACGGCGACATTACGCCGGGGATGATGATTGCCGGGTCGATCCTGATGGGGCGCGTGCTCAGCCCCATCGACCAGTTGATCGGCGTGTGGAAGCAGTGGGGTTCGGCGCGCCTGGCCTATGAGCGTTTGTCGTTGATGCTGCAGGATAACCCGGCGCGACCGGCACGCATGAGCCTGCCAGTGCCCAAGGGCCAGGTAAGCCTGGAGCAGATCAGCGCCTGCGCCCCCGGGAGCCGCCGGCCCGCGCTGGCCAACCTGGGCTTCAGCCTGCCGGCGGGTGACGTGCTCGGTGTGATCGGCCCCTCGGGCTGCGGCAAGTCCACCCTGGCGCGGGTGCTGGTGGGGGCCTGGGCACCGCTGGCCGGCAAGGTGCGCCTGGATGGCGCCGACCTGGCCGTGTGGGACAAACAGCAACTGGGCCCGCATATCGGTTACTTGCCCCAGGACATCCAGCTGTTCGCGGGCAGCATTGCGCAAAACATCGCGCGTTTTGAAACGGTGGAGGCCGACAAAGTCCTCGCTGCGGCGCAAATGGCCGGCGTGCACGAGCTGATCCTGCAACTGCCGCAAGGCTACGACACGCAACTGGGCGAGGGCGGCGCAGGCTTGTCCGGCGGGCAAAAACAACGGGTGGCCCTGGCGCGTGCGCTGTACGGCCTGCCGGCGCTGATTGTGCTGGATGAGCCCAATGCCAACCTCGACGAAGTGGGCGAGCAGGCACTGCTGCAAGCCATCGCCCTGCTCAAGCAACAGCGCCGCACCCTGATTCTGATCACCCACAAACCCAATGTGCTGAGCCTGACCGACCAGTTGCTGATCCTCAAGGACGGCCAGATGCAGGCGTTCGGCCCGACGGCGCGGGTGTTGGAGGCGCGGCAAAAACCTGTGGCCAGCAAGCCGGTGTCGAGCATGAGCATGAGCTACCGCTTCGGTGAAGGAAAACCCGCATGAGCCAGAGCAAAGCTGCATGGGTCAGCGACCAGCCACACAACGTGCTGGCGCTGGATGACAAAAAATATTCGCGCCTGGGGTGGTGGCTGGTGCTTGGAGGCTTTGCCGGCTTTCTTGGCTGGGCGGCGCTGGCACCGTTGGACAAGGGCGTGGCGGTGCCGGGCAAGGTCATGGTGTCGGGGCATCGCAAGACGGTGCAACACCCGGCGGGCGGGATCGTCGAGCGTATCGAAGTGCGTGACGGTGACCGGGTACGCGCAGGCCAGGTGTTGTTGCGCCTGAAAGAAACACCGTTGCGCGGGCAGATGCAGTCACTGCGCAGCCAATACCTGGCGTCGCTGGCCAGCGAAGCGCGCTTGAGTGCCGAGAGCGAAGGCTTGCCGGCCATTGCATTTGGCCCCGAGTTGCTGGCCGATCCCGACGTCGCAAACACCCTGACCCTGCAACGCCAGTTATTCCAGAGCCGTGCCCAGGCCCTGGCCACCGAACAGGCGGGCCTGCGCGAAACCATCGCCGGCTTTGAGGCGCAGTTGCGCGGCACGCGGGCCTCCCAAGCGAGCAAAGTGCAACAGCGGGCGGCGTTGAATGAGCAGCTTCAGGGCCTGCGCGAACTGGCACGCGACGGCTACATCCCTCGCAATCGCCTGCTCGACAGCGAGCGGCTGTATGCGCAGATCGACGGCGCCATCGCCGAGGATTTCGGGCGTATCGGCCAGTTGCAGCGCCAGGTGTTGGAGTTGCGTTTGCGCATCCGCCAGTTGGGCGAAGACTTCCAGAAAGACCTGCGCACCCAGTTAGCCGAGACCCGCACCCGCAGCGAGGACTTGCGCAATCGCCTGGACTCCGCCGAGTTCGAACTGGCCAACAGCCTGGTGCGTGCACCGGCATCCGGCGTGGTGGTGGGGTTGCAGGTGTACACCGAGGGCGGCGTGATCAAGCCCGGTGAGGCCCTGATGGACATCGTGCCCCAGGACGAGCCGTTGTGGGTGGAGGCGCGGGTGCCGGTACAGATGATCGATAAGGTGCACCCGGGCTTGCCGGTCGAGTTGATGTTTTCGGCATTCAACCAATCCACCACGCCACGGGTGGCGGGCGAGGTCACGTTGGTCTCGGCCGACCGTCAGGTCGATGAGCGCACCGATGAGCCGTATTACACGCTGCGGGCCCAGGTCAGCGCAGCGGGTATGCAGCAACTGGACGGCGTGCAGATCCGTCCGGGGATGCCGGTGGAAACCTTCGTCAAGACCGGCGAGCGCTCGATGCTCAACTACCTGTTCAAACCCTTGCTGGACCGTACCCATATGGCCCTGGTGGAAGAATGAAGGCGTTGTTGTTCACCCTCTGTTTAAGTTGCACGCCAGCGGCAAACGCCCTGGGTTTGTTGGATGTGTATGATTTGGCGCTACGCAACGACCCGACCTTTCAGGCGGCGATCCAGGAGCGTGAGGCCGGTGAAGAAAACCGCGTGATTGGTCGAGCCGCGTTGCTGCCGAACCTGTCATGGAGCTACAACAACTCGCGCAATGAGTCCGAAGTCACCCAGAGTACGGCGGTGGGTAATGTCACCAGCGACCGCAATTACCGCAGCTATGCCTCGGCCCTGACCTTGCAGCAACCGCTGCTCGATTACGAAGCCTATGCGCGTTTTCGCCAAGGTACTGCCCAGGCGTTGATGGCCGACGAGCGCTTTCGCGGCAAGAGCCAGGAGCTGGCCGTGCGGGTACTGGGCGCCTACAGCCAGGCATTGCTGGCACAAGAGCGCATCGAGTTGAGCCGTGCGCAGAAGCGTACGTTTGCCGAGCGCCTGCAACTCAATGACCGCCTGCTCAAAGGCGGTGAGGGCACGCGTACCGATGTGCTTGAAACCCAGGCGCGCCTGAGCCTGGCCCAGGCCGAAGAGATCGAAGCCGTGGATGCCCAGGACAGCGCTTTGCGTGAGTTGGAAGCCATTGTCGGCCAGCCGCTGCACATCGAAGAACTGGCACCCCTGGCCCGCTCATTCGAGATCGCGCCGCTTGAGCCCAACCGTTTCGAAACCTGGCGTGAACTGGCCATGGCCAACAACCCCGAACTCAAGTCCCAGCACCACGCGCTCGACGTGGCCTCTTATGAAGTGGAGCGCAAGCGCGCCGGGCATTTGCCCAAGGTCAGCCTGTACGCGACCAGTCGCAAGACCAGTTCCGACTCAGAAAGCAGTTACAACCAGAAGTACGACACCAACAGCGTCGGCATTCAGATCAGCCTGCCGCTGTTTGCCGGTGGCTCGGTCTCAGCCTCTACCCGTCAGGCGGCCAACCAATTGTCCCAGGCTCAATACGAGCTGGACGCGCAAACCGCCGCAACCTTGGTGGAGTTGCGCAAGCAATTCAACCTCAACACCAGCGGCGCGGCCAAGGTGCGGGCCTATGAAATGGCAGTGAGTTCCGCCACGGCGCTGGTGAGCGCCACGAAGAAAAGCGTCAGTGGCGGCGAGCGGGTCAACCTTGATGTACTCGACGCCGAACAACAACTGTTCACCGCCCGCCGTGACCTGGCCAATGCACGCCACGCGTACCTGCTGGCGCGCATTCAGTTGAAGTATTACGCGGGGTTGCTGAGCGAGCAGGACTTGCGGGCGTTGGCCGGGTATTTCCGGCCCTCGGCATGAGTGGTTACAACCCGGCATTCGCCGGGTTTTTTGTGGTTACTAGTCTGTGAAACAGCTTCGGGAATCAGGAGCCGGTTGTCGGGTGGCAGAGGGAAATTGTTACCTGGCGGAAAATAACCTAACGGATGGGTTACGATGAGAGTAGGTGCTTACAAAGGCTACGTGATTTCAGTGTTTATCAGGGATGAGCATTGCCCGCCCCATGTGCATGTCAGGGGCAAGGGATGGGATGCACGCTTTCGCTTCAGTTTTTTGGGTGGGGATGTTGAGTTGTGGGACGTAGAGCCTGAACGGAGGCGGCCACCCATGTCGGTACTGAAGGAAATACGCGAGGCGATCATGCAGCGGCACTACTTGGCGCGGGCACGCAGGATTTGGTGGGAAAAACTGCAGACGGTTTGTCTGGAGAATCATTCCTGGGATTGGGACGCTGGTGAGTTGGTTCCAGGGTTGGTCATTCGACCGGGCGTCTACGTCATCGCAAGCGCCCGGCACGACGTTGTCGAGCAACGGACTATTTTGAATCTGGTAAGAGCGCCAGATTGCGTGGGGATTAATTTATGAAGATCGTAAAAGCTAAGGTCAAACCTTATGTACCTCTCACTGAGGCCGACGTTGACAAGGCAATCGCCCGAGGGCGCAGGTTGAAGCGCCTGTACGCCAACGCCAGCAATGTGCGTTATGAAAACGACTGCCTCTCCATCGGCTTCAGCGATGGCAGCCGCGTGGTGTTGCCGGTGGCTGGCCTTCCGGAGTTCGAGGGGTTTTCAGAGAAAGACTTTCAGCAACTGGAAGTGACGTTCGGTGGCAAGGCCATCAGCTGTGAAGCTCAGGACCTGGATGTTTCGATTACCGGCCTGATCGCTACGAGCCAGCCGCTGATGGATCTGGCAAGCAGCCTGGTGGCATCGCGCAATGGTCGCAAAAGCAGCGCGGCCAAATCCGCCGCCGCCCGTGCCAATGGCAAGAAGGGCGGGCGGCCACGCAAGGATGTACCAGAAACACCAGACACATGAAGAACCCGTGTGGGAGGGGGCTCGCCACAGCAAGCCCTCTCCCACATTATTGGGTCGATGCCCCGCGGTTTTATCGGCGGGTCAGCAACACACCCGATTCCATATGGTGCGTCCACGGGAACTGGTCGAACATCGCACATTGGGTAATCCGGTGCGTGTCATGCAGTTGCGCGATGTTGGCGGCCAACGTCTCCGGGTTGCAGGAGATGTACAGGATATTGTCGAAACGCCGGGTCAGTTCGCAGGTGTCCGGGTCCATGCCGGCGCGGGGCGGGTCGACGAATACGCTGCCAAACTCATAGCTTTTCAGGTCGATGCCGTGCAAGCGGCGGAATGGGCGCACTTCATTGAGCGCCTCGGTGAGTTCCTCGGCGGAGAGGCGCACCAACTTGACGTTACCGATCGCGTTTTCATCGAGGTTGCTCAAGGCCGCGTTCACCGAGGTCTTGCTGATCTCGGTGGCCAGCACGTTACGCACGCGGGTGGCCAGCGGCAGGGTGAAGTTGCCGTTGCCGCAGTAGAGTTCGAGCAAATCGTCCGGGCGGTCGCCCAAGGCTTCAAATGCCCAGTTGAGCATCTTCTGGTTCACCGTACCGTTGGGCTGGGTGAAGGCGCCTTCGGGCTGGCGGTAGCTGAAGGTGCGGCCACCGACCTCGAGTTTCTCCACTACGTAGTCCTGGCCGATCACATCGCGCTTGCCCTTGGAGCGGCCGATGATGCTCACATTCAGCTCAGCCGCCAGCTTGTTCGCGGCGGTGTGCCAATGCTCGTCCAGCGGGCGGTGATAGCACAGGGTGATCATCGCGTTGCCTGCCAGGGTGGTGAGGAACTCCACCTGAAACAGCTTGTGGCTCAGGGCGGCGCTGGCTTGCCAGGCGGCCTTGAGTTGCGGCATCAACTGGTTGATGCGCTGGCTGGCAATCGGAAACGCTTCGATCAGGATCGGCGTGCGCTTGTCGTCCTGGGAAAACATTGCGTAATGGCGATCACCGCCTTCGCGCCACAGGCGGAACTCCGCGCGCAGGCGGAAGTTTTGCAAGGGCGAATCGAAGACCTGCGGTTCGGGCGCGTCGAAGGGTGCCAGCAGGTCACGCAAACGCGTGACCTTGTCTTGCAGTTGAGCGGTGTAGCTTGCGGCGTCAAAAGTCATGCGTTGAACCAGCCCAGCTTGATCACAAACAGAATCGACAGGATTACCAGTGCCGGGTTCAGCTCACGGTAGCGGCCCGAAAGCAGCTTGATGGCGGTCCAGGCGATGAAACCGAAGGCGATGCCGTTGGCGATGGAGTAAGTGAAGGGCATTGCCAGGGCAGTGATCACCACCGGCGCTGCAACCGTAATGTCATCCCAGTCGATTTCGGCCAGGCCCTGGCTCATCAGCACCGCTACAAACAGCAGGGCTGGCGCGGTGGCATACGCGGGCACGCTGGCGGCCAGCGGCGAGAAGAACAGCGCCAGCAGGAACAGGATCGCGACCACGATGGCGGTCAAGCCGGTGCGGCCACCGGCGCTCACGCCTGCGGCCGATTCGATGTAGCTGGTGGTGGTGGAAGTACCCAGCAGCGAGCCAGCCATGGCGGCGGTGCTGTCGGCGATCAGCGCACGGCCCATTTTCGGCATATGGCCGTCCTTGCCCATCAGGCCGGCGCGCTTGGCGACGCCGATCAGGGTGCCGGAGTTATCGAACAGGTCGACGAACAGGAAGGCGAAGATCACGCTGACCAGGCCGATATCCAGCGCGCCCTTGATATCCAGCTGCAGGAACGTCGGAGCCAGCGAAGGTGGCACCGAGGTCACCCCGATGAAGGGCGTGAAGCCCAATACGATGGAGGCGATGGTCACCGCCAGGATACCGATCAGCACCGCACCGCGTACGGCCAGGGCTTCGAGCGCGACGATCAGGACGAAACCCAGCGTCGCCAGGATTGGCGCCGGTTGTTTCAAGTCGCCCAGGCCCACCAGGGTGGCCGGGTTGGCGACCACGATCCCGGCGTTATGCAGGGCAATCAGCGCCAGGAACAGGCCGATACCGGCAGCAATTGCCGAGCGCAGAGGCAGTGGGATGGCGTTGATGATCCACTCGCGGATGCGGAAGATCGACAGCAGGAAGAACAGCACCGCCGAAATGAACACCGCGCCCAGTGCCACCTGCCAGGTGTGGCCCATGTGCAGGACCACGGTGTAGGTGAAGAACGCGTTGAGGCCCATGCCCGGCGCCAGCGCAATCGGGTAGTTGGCGATCAGGCCCATCACGGTGGAACCGATGGCCGCCGCCAGGCAGGTCGCGACAAATACCGCACCTTTGTCCATGCCGGTCTCGCCGAGGATGCTCGGGTTCACGAACAGGATGTAGGCCATGGCCAGGAAGGTGGTGATCCCCGCAAGAATCTCGGTGCGCACATTGGTGTTGTGGGCTTTGAGTTGAAACAGCTTTTCCAGCATGCCGGCTCCCTGTGACGCTATTGTGCGTCGTTATTTGTTGACCTCTAAGTCAAAGCACAAACTGCGCCAAGCGCCTGTGGTTTCAGAGAGGATCGGAAAAAGCGGCGCATCATACCAGCAGCCGAGGCTGTGTGGCGCATGGCCTTGAGGCATACTGCGCCGACGTTCAATACCGGGTCATTGCCAGCATGAAAAAAGCCAACGCGTGGAGTCTAGCTCTGATCGCCAGTATCAGCCTGTGGCTGGGCGAAGCACCGGCGTGGGGCGCGGCTGCACCGGCGTTGAGCGAGGTGCGGGTGTTCAAGGTGGAATCGGCAAAATGCAGCGAAACCATCCCCGAACGGGTGAACACCACCCAGATGTGCGAACACCGTGGGCCCACCCAGGTGTCGGTCATGGAAGTCGGCCTGGGCAACAGCCCGATGGGCCGCTTCAATGGCGCAGAGTTGAACGGGCAACGCACGGCGGTGTGCCAGGTGGGCAACATCAGTGAGGCGTGCAACGGCGTGGGCACCTTGATGGGCTACATCTATGTGTTCGACCTGAATGTCCAGGCCCAGGGCTGGTTCGAATTCACCAATACCTCGATCAACCCCCCGCAAAACACCTTGAAAGCCCAGCTCAATATCCGCTGATCAATCATCTTGAACGCTCAAAATCCCGGGAAGTCGTACCCCTAAGACGGCGATTTTCCTGAACGCCGCGGATGTACTTCAACCCGTGAGGTGTTTATGAGCGCAAACCCCAATGGCGCGGCGGCCCAGCCGTTTGCCCGCCACCCGATACGCATGACACTCAACGGCCAGCCGCGCCAACTGGATGTGCTGCCCTGGACCACCTTGCTCGACCTGCTGCGCGAACAGCTGGACCTGGTCGGCAGCAAAAAGGGCTGCGACCACGGTCAGTGCGGTGCCTGCACCGTATTGCGTGACGGCAAGCGCGTAAATGCCTGCCTGACCCTGGCCGTGATGTGCGACGGCGCCGAGTTGACCACCATCGAAGGGCTGGCCGAAGGCGACCAGTTGCACCCCATGCAGCAAGCCTTCATCAAGCATGACGCCTTCCAGTGCGGCTATTGCACCCCCGGCCAGATCTGTTCCGCCGTGGGCCTGGCCAATGAAGGCCGCGCCCACGACCGTGCGCAGATCCAGGAACTGATGAGCGGCAACCTGTGCCGCTGCGGTGCCTACAGCAATATCCGTGACGCGATTGAAGAGGCGCTGCCGGCGTGCCACCGCTCGGGAGGTGAACAATGAACCCCTTCCACTACAGCAAGCCTGCCGATGTTCAAGAGGCGGTGCACCTGAGCAACGCGGCCTCGCGCTTCATTGCCGGTGGTACCAACCTGCTGGACTTGATGAAAGAAAACATCAGCCGCCCGGAACACTTGATCGATATCACCGGCTTGCCCTTGCACGAGGTTGAAGAAACCGCCGACGGCGGCGTGCGGATCGGCGCGCTGGTGAGCAATGCCGATCTGGCCTGGCACCCGCTGATCGAACAGCGTTACCCATTGTTGTCCCAAGCGATCCTGGCGGGGGCCTCGCCGCAATTGCGCAACATGGCCAGTACCGGTGGCAACCTGTTGCAGCGCACCCGCTGCTACTACTTCTATGACGCTACGGTGCCGTGCAACAAGCGCGAGCCCGGTAGCGGCTGCCCGGCGCGTACGGGGTTGAATCGCATCCATGCGATCCTTGGCGCCAGTGAGCAGTGCGTGGCCACGCATCCCTCGGACATGTGCGTGGCCCTGGCGGCGCTCCAGGCACGGGTGCATGTAGAAGGGCGTGGGGGGGTACGTGTCATCGAGTTCGCCGATTTCCACCGTCTGCCCGGCGATGCGCCACAGCGCGACAACCAATTGGCCGATGACGAACTGATCACCGCGATCGAACTGCCTGCCGACCATCTGGCCCGGCACAGCCACTACCTGAAAATCCGCGACCGGGCCTCGTATGCCTTTGCTTTGGTGTCGGTGGCTGCGGCGCTGGAACTGGACGGCGACACCATCATCGATGCGCGCCTGGCCCTTGGCGGGGTGGCGCACAAACCCTGGCGCGACCGCGCAGTGGAAGCGGCATTGGTCGGTCAGACCGTCAGCCGCGAAACCTTCAGCAACGCTGCCGATGCCCTATTGCAAGACGCCGAGCCGCTGGAGCACAACGGCTTCAAGATCAAACTGGCACGACGCGCAATCATCCGTGCCTTGAGCGACGCCGCTGTCGCAGGAGAACAGCCATGAGTGCCATCGGCAAACCCCTGGACCGTGTCGACGGTCTGCTCAAGGTCACAGGCCAGGCGCGCTATGCCGGTGAGTTCCCTGAGGATGGCCTGCTGCATGGCAGTGTCGTCTCCAGCACCATCGCCAAAGGCCGCGTTATCAAGATCGATGCCTCCAGGGCCCTGGCCTTGCCCGGCGTGGTCGAGGTCATTGATCACCTCAATCGCCCCAGAATCGCCAGCTATGACGACGCCTTCCAGGATGATGATGCCGCCGACGGCTCACCCTTTCGCCCGCTGTACAACGACCGCGTGCTTTACAGCGGCCAGCCCCTGGCCTTGGTGATTGCCGATAACCTGGAACTGGCCCGGCACGCCGGTTCACTGGTGCACATCGAATACGCGCCTGAAGATTTCGAAACGGACCTGCTCACCCAGCAGGAAGGGGCCTACCCTTCACCGCAGACACCGCCCAAACCACGCGGTAACTTTCAGGCCGAGTGGGCCGGTGCGGCGATCAGCCTCGATCTGCATTACAGCACCCCCATCGAACACCACAACCCCATGGAGCCCCATGCCAGCACCGTGCTGTATCAGCCGGACGGCACGTTGCATATCCACGACAAAACCCAGGGCCCGCAGAACTGCCAAGCGTACGTGCAAAAAGTGTTCGGCCTGGATAAAAGCCAGGTGCGCATTTTTGCTGCCTTTGTCGGTGGCGCCTTCGGTTCGGGCCTGCGCCCGCAGTACCAATTGCCATTGGCCGTGATGGCGTCCCTGGCGCTCAAGCGGTCGGTGCGCGTGACCCTGACTCGCCAGCAGATGTTCACCTTCGGCTATCGCCCACGCACTTTGCAGCGTTTGCAGATGGGGGCCGCCGCCAATGGGCGCTTGCTGGCCCTGGGGCATACCGCGATTGGCCAGACCTCGCGCTTCGAGGATTTCAGCGAGCACGTGGTGGAGTGGAGCGGCATGCTCTATCACTGCGACAACGTGCAACTGACCTACAAGCTGGTGCCGCTGGATGTATTCACTCCGCTGGACATGCGCGCCCCCGGTGCTGCGCTGGGCGTGATCGGCCTGGAATGTGCCATGGATGAACTGGCCTGTGCCTTGGCCATCGACCCGGTGCAACTGCGGCTGATCAACTACGCCGAGCGTAACCAGAACGAAGACAAACCCTGGTCGAGCAAAGCCCTGCGCGAATGCTACAGCGAAGGTGCCGAACGTTTCGGCTGGAGCCAGCGCAACCCGGAACCGCGCAGTATGCGCGACGGTCGCCAGTTGATCGGCTGGGGAATGGCCGGTGGGGTGTGGGAAGCCATGCAGATGAAGGCCAGCGCCAAGGCACGCATCGATAGCCGCGGCAAACTCACCGTCAGCAGTGCCACCACCGACATTGGCACGGGCACCTACACGGTGATGACCCAGATTGCCTCTCAGGCCAGTGGCGTGGCGATGGCCGATATCAGCTTTCTGCTGGGTGATTCGTCATTGCCCACGGCGCCGTTGCAGGGCGGTTCGTTTACCGTGTCTTCCGTCGGCACCGCCGTACAGCAAGCGTGCGAAGCGCTGAATGCCAAATTGCTGGAGATCGCCCGGCAGACTTACCCGGTATTCAAGGATGCCGATTCGGTTCGGTTTGAAGACGGCCAGCTACACAGCGGTGACGTGAGCGTGTCGTTGGCGCAACTGGTCAAGGACAGCGGTGAAGACGCCTTGCAGGTACAGGTCGACAGCGAGCCCGACAAGAAGCGCGAGGGTTATGCCAGCGCTACGCACTCGGCGGTGTTCGTCGAAGTGCGGGTGGATGAAGACTTGGGCACCATCAAGGTCAGCCGTGTGGTCAGCGCGATTGCTGCGGGGCGCGTGGTCAACCCGAAGATGGCCCGCAGCCAGATCCTTGGCGGCGTGGTGTGGGGCATTGGCATGGCGCTGCATGAAGAGACCCAGGTCGACCATCAATTGGGACGCTACATGAACCACAGCCTGGCCGAGTACCACATCCCGGTGAACGCCGATATCGGCGAGATTGACGTGCTGTTTGTCGAAGAACACGACGATGTGGTCAACGCACTCGGGTCCAAGGGCGTGGGGGAGATCGGCATTGTCGGCGTGGCGGCGGCGGTGGCGAATGCGATTTACCATGCCACCGGCAAGCGGGTGCGGGAGTTTCCGATCACCTTGGATAAAGTGCTCTAGCACCGGTGTTCCAAACACCGAAGCTCCAACTGTGGGAGCTGGCTTGCCTGCGATAGCGGTGCCTCAGCCACCAGAGAGTTGCCTGATACACTGTTATCGCGGGCAAGCCCGGCTCCCACAGGGTACAACGCTTAAGCTTATGGCTTGGTTTCTTCCACCGGCACATGCATACGATCGCGATTGGCCAGGGTCGGGAACAACTTGATCCATACCCCGGTCACCACCAAGGTGCCGATCCCGCCCATTACCACCGCCGGCACGGTGCCGAACCAATGGGCGGTTATCCCGGATTCGAACTCGCCCAGTTGATTGGATGCACCGATAAACAGGCCATTGACCGCGCTGACTCGCCCACGCATCTCATCCGGTGTTTCCAGTTGCACGAACGACGCGCGGATCACCATGCTGATCATGTCCGCCGCGCCGAGCACTACCAGCACCGCCAGGGAGAACCAGAACGAGGTCGAGAGGCCGAAGGCAATGGTCGCCACGCCGAATACGCCGACGGCGGTGAACATCACGCGTCCTACCTTGCGGTCTACCGAGAACCGCGCCAGCCACAGTGACATCAGCAAGGCGCCCACCGCCGGTGCCGAACGCAGCAGGCCCAGGCCCCAGGCGCCGGTCAGCAGGATGTCCTTGGCGAACACCGGCAGCAACGCGGTGGCGCCGCCCAGCAGTACGGCAAACAGGTCCAGGGAGATGGCGCCGAGGATGTCCGGGCGGCTGCGGATAAACCGGATGCCGGCCAGCAGCGAGTCCATCGTGGCCTTGGCTTTGTTGAGCGGCGTCTGGCGGGCGGGAAGGTTCAAGGTCAGGACGCAGGCAATCAGGTACAGCGCCACGGTCGGCCCGTACACCCACACGCTACCAAACGCGTAGAGCAAACCGCCAACGGCGGGTGCGACGATGGTCGCCAGTTGCTGGGCCGATTGCGATGCCGCCACGGCCCGTGGGAACAACGCGCTGGGCACGATGCTCGGCAGCAGCGCCTGGGTGGTGGGCATTTCAAATGAGCGCGCAGCGCCCAGCAGGAAGGCGAGGATAAAGATCATCTCGCGGGTCACGTTGCCGGTCAGGCCGCCGATGGCCAGGGACAAGGCAATCAGCGCCTGTAACGTCTGGCAAATGGCGGCGACCCTGCGTCGCTCATAGCGATCGGCTACATGCCCGGTGTGCAGCATGAACAGCACGCGCGGTACGAATTCCACCAGGCCAACCAGCCCCAGGTCCAGCACGTTGCCGGTCAGTTGGTAGAGGTTCCAGCCGATCGCCACGGTGAGCATCTGGAAACCGCTGGCGGTAAAGATCCGCGCCAGCCAGAACGCGATGAAAGGGCGGTGGTGACGTAACAGCAACGCGGGTTCACTGGGCATCGGCAATCAGGTCGGCAACGGGGGAATGGCGAGATTAGCATCAAGCTGTAACAAATAGTTGCAAGAACAGGGCTGAGGCAAGCTGTCACGCGGCAAAAGACCACACAGTCCTACAGCAAAAATGGGACTACTCTTTCAACGATGCTTGATCCAGATCAAAACCTGCCCCGGAATTGCTCTGGCGGCCGCAAGGCCAGAATCCCCACGAGATGGGTAAAAAAAGAAACGAATTGAAATTCGCCACACTCCATATCCGTGGGGGCAGTGGGTGCAGGCTCCCAGCCAGCAGCCGGTATTACCTGACAGAGGAAGACTTATGTTCGGTTTGGAGGCGCTAGATCTCGCCCGAATTCAATTCGCGTTCACCATCTCGTTTCACATCCTGTTCCCGGCGATCACCATCGGCCTGGCCAGTTACCTTGCGGTGCTGGAGGGCTTGTGGCTCAAGACTCATAACGATACCTACCGTGACCTCTACCATTTCTGGTCGAAGATCTTTGCCGTCAACTTCGGCATGGGTGTGGTCTCCGGCTTGGTCATGGCCTATCAGTTCGGCACCAACTGGAGCCGTTTCTCCGACTTCGCCGGTGCTGTCACCGGGCCATTGCTGACGTACGAAGTGCTCACGGCCTTCTTCCTTGAGGCCGGTTTCCTCGGTGTGATGCTGTTCGGCTGGAACAAGGTGGGGCGCAAGCTGCACTTTTTCTCCACGGTGATGGTGGCCGTGGGGACGTTGATCTCCACGTTCTGGATTCTCGCCTCCAACAGCTGGATGCAAACGCCACAGGGCTTTGAAATCATTGATGGTCGGGTGATTCCCACCGATTGGCTGGCGGTGATCTTCAACCCTTCGTTCCCCTATCGCCTGATGCACATGGCCACGGCTGCATTTGTTGCCACGGCATTCTTCGTCGGCTCGTCGGCGGCCTGGCATTTGCTGCGCGGCAAGGACAACCCGGCGATCCGCAAAATGCTCTCCATGGCGATGTGGATGGCGCTGATTGTCGCGCCCATCCAGGCGGTGATCGGTGACTTCCATGGCCTCAATACCCTCAAGCATCAACCGGCAAAAATCGCTGCGATTGAAGGCCACTGGGAAAACATCGGCAACGAGCCGACGCCATTGATCCTGTTCGGCTGGCCGGACATGAAAGCCGAGAAGACCAAATACGCGGTCGAGATCCCGTACCTGGGCAGTCTGATCCTGACCCACTCCCTGGACAAGCAGGTGCCGGCCCTCAAGGAGTTCCCGCCTGAGGACCGCCCCAACTCGACCATCGTGTTCTGGTCGTTCCGGGTCATGGTTGGCTTGGGTTTCCTGATGATCTTCACCGGTCTGTTCAGCCTGTGGCTGCGCCGTGGCGACAAGATGTACACATCCAAGCCGTTCCTGTACCTGGCGCTGTGGATGGGCCCGTCGGGCTTGATTGCGATTCTTGCTGGTTGGTTCACCACTGAAATCGGCCGCCAGCCTTGGGTGGTCTACGGGCTGATGCGCACCGCAGATGCCTCGTCCGGGCATAGCCTGGCGCAGATGACCATTACCCTGGTGTTGTTCGTGGTGGTGTACTTCGCGCTGTTCGGCGCAGGCCTGGGTTACATGATGCGCCTGGTGCGCAAGGGCCCTGTGACTCACGACAGTACCGAACCGGCCCATGGTGGCCCTGGTCAGAAACGCACCCCGGCGCGTCCGTTGTCTGCCGCCGACGATGGCAGCGATAACGACCACGACCACATCCAGCACAAGGGGAATTGAGATGGGTATTGATCTTCCGCTGATCTGGGCCGTGATTATCATCTTCGGCATCATGATGTATGTGGTCATGGACGGCTTCGACCTGGGTATCGGCATCCTCTTTCCGTTTATCCCCGGCAAAGTCGACCGTGACGTGATGATGAACACCGTGGCCCCTGTATGGGACGGCAACGAAACCTGGCTGGTACTCGGCGGCGCGGCGTTGTTTGGCGCGTTCCCGCTGGCGTATTCGGTGGTGTTGTCGGCGTTGTATCTGCCGCTGATCCTGATGCTGATCGGGCTGATCTTCCGCGGCGTGGCCTTTGAGTTCCGCTTCAAGGCCAAGGACCACAAGCGTCACCTGTGGGACAAGGCGTTTATCGGTGGCTCGCTGGCAGCAACCTTCTTCCAGGGCGTGGCGTTGGGCGCCTTTATCGATGGCATCCCGGTGGTGGACCGCCAGTTTGCCGGTGGTTCACTGGACTGGCTCACACCGTTCACGATGTTCTGCGGCGTGGCGCTGATCGTGGCCTATGCCTTGCTCGGCTGCACCTGGCTGATCATGAAGACCGAGGGCAAGTTGCAGGAGCAGATGCATAACCTGGCGCGGCCGTTGGCTTTCGTGGTGTTGGCGGTGATCGGTATCGTCAGTATCTGGACGCCGCTGACCCACCCGGAAATCGCTTCGCGCTGGTTCACCTTGCCGAACCTGTTCTGGTTCCTGCCGGTGCCGGTTCTGGTATTGGTCACGATGTACGGACTGTTCCGCGCCGTGGCCCGTCATGCGCACTACACGCCGTTCCTGCTGACACTGGTGTTGATCTTCCTGGGCTACAGCGGCCTGGGCATCAGCCTGTGGCCCAATATCATCCCGCCGTCCGTGTCGATCTGGGACGCTGCGGCACCGCCGCAAAGCCAGGGCTTCATGCTGGTGGGCACGTTGTTCATCATCCCGTTCATCCTGGGTTATACCTTCTGGAGCTACTACGTGTTCCGCGGCAAGGTCACCCACGAAGACGGCTACCACTAGGAGGGTTGAAACATGTCCGGTAAACCTTCACTGCACGAGATTGAACAGGCCGAGAAGCAGCCATTGTGGCGGCGCCTGGGATGGCTGGCGGGGATCTGGGTGGGCAGCGTGCTGGCCCTGTTCGTGGTGGCCAGCCTGATGCGCATGTTCATGAATGCGGCGGGCCTGACCACGCACTGACATACCGAACCGGCCTGCCAGCGTGAGAGGCAAGCCCTGCTCTTCTATTGGAAGGGCAGGGCTTTTTTATTTGCGCGCTTTGAGGATGACGAACTTTGGTGTGGTCGCCACTTGTTCGACGCCACGGAACAATCGCGCCAACTTGCTGTGGTAGCCCAGGTGGCGATTACCCACGATATACAACGCGCCGCCCACTACCAGGGCTTCGCGTGCCTGCTGGAACATGCGCCAGGCGAGGAAGTCACCCACCACTTGTTGTTGATGAAACGGTGGGTTGCACAGCACCACGTCCAACGATTGCGCCTCCTGACCGGCCAGGCCGTCATCGGCACGTACAATAACGTCGCGATTGCCCAGAGCGGCTTGCCAGTTTTCAGCCGCCGATTGCACGGCCATATAGGACTCATCCACCAACGTGTACTGCGCGTCGGGGTTTTGCAGAGCGCTGGCAATCGCCAATACGCCATTGCCGCAGCCCAGGTCTGCCACGCGGGCGCTGCCAAGGTTTTTCGGCAGGTGCGGCAGGAAGGCGCGGGTGCCGATGTCCAGGCCCTCGCGGCAGAAAACGTTGGCGTGGTTGAGCAACTCGATCGCTGGCGCGTCCAGCCTGTAGCGGGTGGGATAGGGCGAGACGGCGACAGGACGATCTGCCACGGTGGCGATCAGCAATCGCGCCTTTTTGACCGCAAGCGTCGCGTGCATCGGCCCGATGTAACGCTCCAGCAGTTCACCGGCGGCGCGGGGCAAGTGCTTGACCATCGCCCCGGCGATCACCTCGGCGCCCGGCGCCAATTGCCCTTGCAGGCGGATCAACTGTTCTTCCAGCAGCGCCAGGGTTTTTGGCACACGGATCAGCACCCGATCGAAGGGCCCCACCGGCGCGGTACTGGCGGGTACGAATGGCACGGCATCAAACGCCTTGCCGTTGCGCACCAGGTTTTTCTCCAGGGCTTGGGCGGCGAGGAACGAGTCGCCGCTGGAGGTCACCAACATCTGGCCCGCAAGGCTGGCCGCGAGGGCACCGAAGCTGTCATTGAGTACCAGCACGCGGGTCAGCGCATTGGGTTGCTGTGCGCCAAGGTGGTTGAGCAGGTACTCGTCGGCGGCATCGAAGGCTTGCAGCGGATCATTGTGTTGCTCTGGCTGACGAATCAGATCGAGCTGGGCGAAGGGGCTGTCAAGCAGGGGCATGGGGGAAGAATGCTCTGGGTAATCGACGGAACCGTCTGAGTGAACGGCGACGCGACCCACTGAAGGGGGCGGCATCAACACTCAGAGTTGGCCGTAAATGTTACGTTTTTTTTACGCAATGACATGGGGTGTTTAATTGACGATTACAGCATTCCGGCTTTGGCGAGGCAGAGCACAGCTTGGATCTTACTGGTGACCTTCAATTTGCTGAGTACTCTGCCGACATGAAAACCCACCGTGCGCTCGGACAGGCACAGAATGCGAGCGATCTCCGCGGCAGTCTTGCCCATGGCGCACCATCTGAGAATCTCCGTTTCGCGGGCCGTTAACTTGAATGGCGCCTCGTCGATGGGCTCGCCGGTGTATTGAAGCGCGACGACCGCATGCATCGCATGGCAGAGCCACAATACTTGACCGGCTTTTTCGTAAAGCTCTTCAGGGCTGACCTCACCCTTGTCACGCACCAGGGTCAGCATACTGAATACACCCTTGAAATCATGCACCGCCTGGGACCAGCCCCTATGCACCCCAAATGACTGAGCCAAGTCCCACAATTCAGGTGCGTTACTGAAGGCTTGCTTCTCCCAGAGGATGGGCAGTACAGAGTGCTTGCAGTGAACTACAGCCGGATCTTTGTCGAAGAAACCTGCTTGTTGATAGATTTTGTTCCATTCATTTGGGTAGTTGTTGCAGTTGAAAGGCTTTGCTTGGGTATTTTCGGATTGAGTACTCATTGTGAACGAGCAATATTTGAACCCCATTTCCTGAGTGCGGTTGATCACCATTTCATACACGGTGGTGATTTCGCTCTCGCCTTCCAGCTTGGGCAGCCGTGAATTGTGCCAATTGACCATCGGTAACTCTCCATGGGTTTCTTTGTGACTTGGGTACTTCCTGATCCCCAATCCAACACGAAAACAAGTGTAGGACACGTCGTACAAGCTAGTCTGAAAAAAAATTCATCAAGTGGTTGGTCTTCGGGTTTCAGATATGTACAAGCGTTATTGGTTTGTATGAAAAAACCGATGGGACATTTTTTTTGCACTGGTTTTAATGACTTGCAGGTGATATCAAAATGACGTCTTCGGACGGCGTAGTTTCATCTTGTGGCGCATTCCGGTTGGGTTAATAGCCAAATGATTAGTATGAGTGTGCGGCGCGTTGTTTGCTGCGGATTGCGGGTGAACCGCTGGCTCACTTGCGTCAATGACAGGCGGTGCGCGATGGGTAAATGCAATGCCAGTACAAATCAACGGTGTTTGCGTCATCTGCTTTGAGAGACACTAGCGGCCTGTGCAAAACGGAGCCTCCCATGACGGCCAGTGCTGAGAAATTTACCCGCCAGACCTTGCTCGACGTGCAATCGCTGACCCCCAGCCTCTTCACCCTGCGCACCACTCGCGACCCAGGCTTTCGCTTTACCGCCGGCCAGTTCGTGCGCCTGGGTGTGACCAAGGCCGATGGCAGCACCGTGTGGCGTGCCTATTCTGTGGTGTCATCGCCTTTTGATGAGCATCTCGACTTTTTTTCCATCGTTGTCCCTGGCGGGGAGTTCACCAGCGAACTCAGCCGGCTGCGGGTTGGCGACACCTTGTTGGTAGAGCGCCAGGCCACCGGCTTCCTGACCCTTAATCGCTTTGTCGACGGGCGCGACCTGTGGCTGCTGGGCACCGGCACAGGGGTTGCGCCGTTCCTGTCGATCCTGCAGGACTTTGAGGTCTGGGAAAAATTCGAACGCATCATTCTGGTGTACAGCGCGCGGGAAGCGAAAGAGCTGGCTTACCAGGCGCTGATCAAGGAACTGGGGGAGCGCGAGTACTTGGCCGAGTACGCGCATAAACTCACCTACATCCCCATCGTCACTCGCGAGCAATATCCGGGTGCGCTCAACGGGCGCATTACCACGCTGATCGAAAATGGCGAACTGGAGCGTGCGGCCGGCCTTGAGTTAACGCCGGAACACTCCCGCGTATTGATTTGCGGTAATCCGCAGATGGTCGATGACACCCGCCAGCTACTCAAGCAACGGGACATGCAACTGAGCCTGAGTCGACGCCCTGGTCAGGTTGCAGTAGAAAATTACTGGTAGAAAAAAGGCGCCTCACGAGGCGCCTTTTTGCAACCGCTGATTAAAGCGGTTTGTTGTTATTTTGAGCCTTGAGCAGATCGCGGATCTCGCCCAGCAGCACTTCTTCCTTGGTCGGCGTCGGTGGCAAGCTAGGGGCTACGGCCTCTTCTCGCTTCAGGCGGTTGATGGCCTTCACACCCATGAAGATCGCAAAAGCAACGATCACGAAGTCGATGATGCTCTGGATGAACTTGCCATAAGCCAGCACCACCGCCGGTACGTCACCCTGCGCGGCCTTGAGCGTTATCGCCAGGTCGGCAAAGTCCACACCCCCGATCAGCAGACCGATAGGCGGCATAATCACGTCGCCTACAAACGAGGAAACAATTTTGCCGAAGGCGGCGCCGATGATGATACCGACGGCCATGTCGACCACATTACCTTTGACCGCGAAGGCCTTGAACTCACTGATCACGCCCATAGGTTATTCCTTGTTACAGTTGAGAAGGGTGGAGGTCAGTGTAATTCAGTCGTACAAGGCTTGCTCGACACAACTGTTAACACTGTCGATTTTTATCGACACATTAAAACGCAAATAGTTTGCAAAGTGCCACCAGTCGCGCGCGAATTACCCGTCATTTCAGCCAGTTACCAGATTATTTTATTAATCGGGCCTGTGGCGTTTTTCTATTTATCTTCTGACTCGCAGGTCTCTAGCCTCTGACAAGCACAACAGAATGTGCGCTAAAAAAACCAGAGGAAACCTCGATGAACATTCCAATCCGCCGCAGGCCCGTGTCCGCGCGTCACGCGCTGGCACTGGTGACCGCAAGCCTGCTGTCCCTCTCCGTGCAAGCCGCCAACCTGACCCGCGATAACGGGGCCAACGTCGGTGATAACCAGAACTCGCAAACGGCCGGAGCGAACGGCCCGGTATTGTTGCAGGACGTTCAGCTGATCCAGAAGTTGCAGCGCTTTGACCGCGAACGCATCCCCGAGCGTGTGGTACATGCCCGCGGTACTGGCGCCCATGGCACCTTCACGGTGACCGACAACCTCAGCGACCTGACCAAGGCCAAGGTGTTCGCCGCCGGTGAAACCACGCCAGTGTTCGTACGCTTTTCGGCGGTCGTCCACGGTAACCATTCCCCTGAAACCCTGCGTGACCCAAGGGGTTTTGCCACCAAGTTCTACACCGCCGAAGGTAACTGGGACCTGGTTGGCAATAACTTCCCGACCTTCTTTATCCGCGATGCCATCAAGTTCCCGGATATGGTCCATGCCTTTAAACCCGACCCACGCACTAACCTGGATGACGACTCGCGCCGTTTCGACTTCTTCTCCCATGTTCCCGAAGCCACGCGTACTTTGACCGAGTTGTACTCGGACTCCGGTACCCCGGCCAGTTACCGCGAGATGGACGGTAATGGCGTACATGCCTACAAGTTGATCAACGCCAAGGGCGAAGTGCACTACGTCAAGTTCCACTGGAAGAGCCTGCAAGGCATCAAGAACCTGGATCCCAAGCAAGTCACCGAAGTACAGGGTCGTGACTACAGTCATATGACCAACGACTTGGTCACCCATATCAACAAGGGCGACTTCCCCAAGTGGGACTTGTATGTGCAAGTGCTCAAGCCCGAGGACTTGGCCAAGTTTGATTTCGACCCCCTGGATGCCACCAAGATCTGGCCGGATGTACCGGAGCGTAAAGTCGGGCAGATGGTGCTCAATCGCAACCCGGCCAATGTCTTCCAGGAAACCGAGCAAGTCGCGATGGCGCCTGCCAACCTGGTGCCGGGCATCGAGCCGTCGGAAGACCGTCTGCTGCAAGGCCGGGTGTTCTCCTATGCCGATACGCAAATGTACCGCCTGGGTGCGAACGCCCTGCAACTGCCGATCAACGCTCCACGGGTCACCGTCAACAACGGTAACCAGGACGGTGCGATGAACTTCGGCAAGACCACCACCGGCGTGAACTACCAGCCAAGCCGGCTGTTGCCACGCGAAGAGCCGCAAACCGCGCGCTACAGCCAGTCGCCGCTGTCGGGCAGCACCCAGCAGGCGAAGATCCAGCGCGAGCAGAACTTCAAACAGGCCGGTGACCTGTACCGCTCCTACACCAAGAAAGAGCGTCAGGACTTGATCGACAATTTCGGCGGCTCGCTGGCCACCACCGATGACGAGAGCAAGCACATCATCCTGTCGTTCCTTTACAAGGCTGATCCGGAATACGGCACCGGCGTGACCAAGGTGGCCAAAGGTGATCTGGCTCGCGTGAAGGCGCTGGCGGAAAAACTGACTGACTGATTCGTTGGTTGCGGTCGGCGCCTCTACGGGCGTCGACCTTTGGCAGGAGAAGCCCCTATGCGTATCTCTATCGGTTTACTGATGGCCATGCTGGCCTTTGTCGCCCATGCGGAGTCTCCCGACCCGGTGGCGCTCAAAGCCCAGTTGCAGGATTACTACTTCGACGCCGCTCGCCGTGGCGACCTCGACATGCTCAATACCTTTATCGACTCCGGCTACAGCCTCAACACCCAGGATGACAAAGGCTACACGGCACTGATTCTCGCCGCTTATCACGGCCAGGGCTCGTACGTGGAGCGTCTGCTCGACGCGGGTGCCAACGCCTGCGTACAGGACAAACGCGGCAACACGGCGCTGATGGGCGCGATCTTCAAGGGTGAGCTGAAAATCGCCCAGCGCCTGCTGGCCACCGACTGCAACCCGGACCAACGCAATGGCGCGGGACAGACTGCCGCCATGTACGCCGGGATGTTCAAACGCGTCGAGTTGCTGGGTGAACTGCAAGCCAAAGGCGCAGACCTGAACGCCGAGGACCCCGTCGGTAACAGTGCTTCACGTTTGGCCAGTGGCGAAATCCGGACCCCGGCGTCGCGCTGAGCTATCATCGCGGTTTTTCGGTTGGAGGTTCTCACATGGCAAAGGCCAAGCGCATGTACGGCTGCACGGAGTGCGGCGCGACCTTTCCCAAATGGGCGGGCCAGTGCTCCGAATGCGGTGCGTGGAACACCCTGACTGAAACCATGATTGAAAGCGGTGGTGCCGCAGCCCCCACCGGCCGCGCCGGCTGGACCGGGCAACAGGCACAGATCAAGACCCTGGCCGAGGTCAGCGTCGAAGAGATCCCGCGTTTCTCCACCGCGTCCGGCGAACTGGACCGCGTACTTGGCGGTGGCCTGGTCGATGGATCGGTGGTGCTGATCGGCGGTGACCCGGGCATCGGCAAGTCGACCATCCTCTTGCAAACCCTGTGCAGCATCGCCAGCCGTATGCCGGCGCTGTACGTCACCGGTGAAGAATCCCAACAGCAAGTGGCCATGCGCGCCCGCCGCTTGGGCCTGCCCCAGGACCAGCTGCGGGTCATGACCGAAACCTGCATCGAAAGCATCATCGCCACGGCGCGGATCGAAAAGCCCAAGGTCATGGTGATTGACTCGATCCAGACGATTTTCACCGAGCAACTGCAATCGGCGCCGGGCGGCGTGTCCCAGGTGCGCGAAAGTGCGGCGCTGTTGGTGCGCTACGCCAAGCAGAGCGGCACGGCGATCTTCCTGGTCGGCCACGTGACCAAGGAAGGCGCGCTGGCCGGGCCACGGGTGTTGGAGCACATGGTGGATACCGTGCTGTATTTCGAAGGTGAGTCCGATGGCCGCCTGCGTTTGCTGCGGGCGGTAAAAAACCGCTTTGGCGCCGTGAACGAGTTGGGTGTGTTCGCCATGACTGACCGTGGGCTGAAAGAAGTCTCCAACCCCTCGGCGATTTTTCTCACCCGTGCCCAGGAAGAAGTCCCGGGCAGTGTGGTGATGGCGACGTGGGAGGGTACCCGGCCCATGCTGGTGGAAGTCCAGGCGCTGGTGGATGACAGCCATTTGGCCAACCCGCGGCGGGTCACGCTTGGCCTGGACCAGAACCGTCTGGCGATGTTGCTGGCGGTATTGCACCGTCACGGCGGCATTCCGACCCATGATCAGGATGTTTTCCTTAACGTAGTGGGCGGCGTCAAGGTGCTGGAGACCGCCTCCGACCTGGCGCTGATGGCGGCGGTGATGTCCAGCCTGCGCAATCGGCCGCTGCCCCATGATCTGCTGGTGTTTGGTGAGGTCGGCCTGTCGGGTGAAGTCCGCCCGGTGCCCAGTGGGCAGGAGCGGTTGAAGGAGGCGGCCAAGCATGGGTTCAAGCGGGCGATCGTGCCCAAGGGCAATGCGCCGAAGGAAATGCCGGCAGGTTTGCAGGTGATTGGGGTGACGCGCCTGGAGCAGGCGCTGGATGCACTGTTCGAATAATCACCAGCATTGCAAATCCAATGTGGGAGGGAGCAAGTCGAATCGTCGCACCGCCCCTCCCACATTTGAGTTGTGTTGGCTTCTAGATTTCCAGCAATGCCGCCAGCTCTCTGTGTAGCTCTTCCTCATCACCCAGGTTCAATTCAATCAAGCGCCGCAAATGGCTGATCGAATCCAGGTCGATATGTTGGCACACGAAGCCCAACTGCCCCTGATCCTCGTGGCTCAGCTTCACTTGCATCTTTATATGCGCTTTCGGATCCAGGCGTATGTCTACGTCGAACGGCAGCGCCTTGTTCCCCTTCCAGTCTTCGGGGCGCACGACTAGTAGACCCTTTAGCGAGAGATCCACCAGTTTCACCGGAAAATCCCATCCGTTTTGCCGAATTTCGGTTTTGGCATCAAAAGCAATCCGGCGAAAACGGCGGCGATCAGACGGTTGCTCAGTCATGGTGAAGCCCTCGGTGGATAGGAGGATTGTAGCCTTGCGCCATCATTTGGCATTTATTTCGTTTTTTTGCCGCATAGAAGGCTCTAGACCAACGTAGGGGGCTGGTCTTTGAGGCCAACAGCGCTAAACTCGGGCTGGCTGTCCTTTCTGTCCACCCTGGCTGGAATACAAAAATGAAAAATAATAATAGCCTGCTACGCCACCTACCCTGGCTGGTGCTGGCAATCGTAGGAGCGTGCGCCCTGGGCGTAGTGGCCTTGCGCCGCGGCGAGGCGATCAACGCCTTGTGGATTGTGGTCGCTGCTGTGGCCATCTATCTGGTTGCGTACCGTTACTACAGTCTGTTCATCGCCAATAACGTGATGCAACTCGACCCTCGGCGGGCCACCCCCGCAGTGGTCAATAACGACGGTCTGGACTACGTGCCGACCAACAAACATATCCTTTTCGGTCACCACTTTGCGGCGATTGCCGGTGCAGGCCCGTTGGTCGGTCCGGTGCTGGCGGCGCAGATGGGCTACCTGCCCGGCACCCTGTGGCTGATTGCCGGTGTGGTGCTGGCGGGTGCGGTGCAGGACTTCATGATCCTGTTCCTGTCCACTCGTCGCAACGGGCGTTCCCTGGGTGACATGGTTCGCGAAGAGATGGGCCGCATTCCCGGGACCATCGCCCTGTTTGGCTGCTTCCTGATCATGATCATCATCCTCGCGGTGCTGGCACTGATCGTGGTCAAGGCCCTGGCCGAGAGCCCGTGGGGCATCTTTACGGTGATGGCGACCATCCCGATTGCGATGTTCATGGGCATCTACATGCGCTACATCCGCCCGGGCCGCATTGGTGAAATTTCGATCATCGGCGTGCTGTTGCTGCTGGGTTCGATCTGGCTGGGCGGGCAGATTGCCGCTGACCCGGTCTGGGCCAAAGCCTTCACCTTCACCGGGATCCAGATCACCTGGATGCTGATCGGCTACGGCTTCGTTGCCGCTGTTCTGCCGGTATGGCTGATCCTGGCGCCGCGTGACTACCTGTCTACCTTCCTGAAAATCGGCACCATCATCGCTCTGGCGATTGGCATCCTGGTCACCATGCCTGACCTGAAAATGCCGGCACTGACCCAGTTCATCGACGGCACTGGCCCGGTGTGGAAGGGCGGCCTGTTCCCGTTCCTGTTCATCACCATTGCCTGTGGCGCGGTCTCGGGCTTCCACGCGCTGATCTCTTCGGGCACCACGCCCAAGTTGCTCGCCAGTGAAAGCCACGCCCGTTACATCGGTTATGGCGGCATGTTGATGGAGTCGTTCGTGGCCATCATGGCGATGGTTGCCGCTTCGGTGATCGAGCCTGGCGTGTACTTCGCCATGAACAGCCCGGCGGCGATTGTCGGTACTGACGTGGTCACCGTGGCGCAAACCGTCAGCAGTTGGGGCTTTGCAATTACCCCTGAAGCGCTGTCGGCTGTTGCCCACGATATCGGTGAAACCACCATCCTGGCGCGTGCCGGCGGTGCGCCGACGCTGGCGGTCGGTATCGCACAGATCCTGCACAGTGTGCTGCCAGGTGAAAACACCATGGCGTTCTGGTACCACTTTGCGATCCTGTTCGAAGCGCTGTTCATCCTCACGGCGGTCGATGCCGGTACCCGTGCCGGTCGCTTCATGCTGCAGGACCTGCTGGGTTCGTTCGTGCCTGCGCTCAAACGCACCGAGTCCTGGACCGCCAACCTGATTGCTACCGCAGGCTGCGTGGCGATGTGGGGTTACTTGCTGTACCAGGGCGTAATCGACCCGCTGGGTGGTATCAACACCTTGTGGCCGCTGTTCGGTATCTCCAACCAGATGCTGGCGGGTATCGCGCTGATGCTGGCGACCGTTGTGCTGATCAAGATGAAGCGCCAGCGCTACATCTGGGTGACCATGTTGCCGGCCGTCTGGCTGCTGATCTGCACCACCACCGCAGGCTTCATCAAGCTGTTCGACGCCAACCCGGCGATCGGCTTCCTGTCGCTGGCCAAGAAATACAGCGATGCCCTGGCCAACGGTCAGATCCTCGCCCCGGCCAAGAGCATCGACCAGATGCAGCATGTGATCTGGAACGCCTACACCAACGCAACGCTGACGGCGCTGTTCCTGTTCGTGGTATTCAGCATCCTGTTCTATGCGCTCAAAGTCGGCGTAGCCGCCTGGGGCAACAAAGAGCGTACGGATAAAGAAGCGCCATTCCAGGCCGTACCGGACGCATAAGCGAGGATTGCCACTATGTTCAATGACATCAGTCGCCTCGGTAAATACCTCGGTCAGGCCGCGCGCCTGATGGTCGGCATGCCCGACTACGACACCTACGTCGAGCATATGCAAACCAAACACCCGGACAAGCCGGTGATGGACTACAAGGCGTTCTTCCGCGAACGCCAGGAGGCCCGTTACGGCGGCAAGGGTGGTCCGAAGTGCTGTTGACCCGGTAACGCGGGCCAATGCGATACCCCTGTGGGAGCAGGGCTTTCTGTGGGAGCTGGCTTGCCTGCGATAGCATCACCTCGGTCTGACTGAAGCACCGAGTTGTCTGCATCGCAGGCAAGCCAGCTCCCACAGGGGCCTTTGCTCCCACATTTGTTTTGTGTTTATTCAGTTATCAGGAGAATAGTTTTGTCCTCTCCCATCCCCGTCACCATCCTCAGCGGCTTCCTCGGTGCCGGCAAGACCACCTTGCTGCGCCATCTGCTCAAGGCCGAGCACGGCTTGAAAATCGCCGTGATCGAAAACGAATTCAGTGACGCCGGCATCGACACCCAGCTCTTGGGCGACGAGCCGGTACAAGTCATGACCCTGTCCAACGGCTGCGTGTGCTGCACCATCCACACCGACCTGACCAAGGCCCTGTACCTGCTGCTTGAGCGTCTGGACAGTGGCGAAATCGCCTTCGACCGCCTGGTGATCGAATGCACCGGCCTTGCCGACCCGGCACCAGTGGCCCAGACTTTTTTCATCGACGAAGAACTGCGCGAGCGCTACATCCTCGACGGCATCATTACCCTGGTGGACGCCGCCCACGCCGAGCATCACCTGACCCAGACCATCGCCCAGGCCCAGATCGGCTTTGCCGACCGCCTGCTGGTGAGTAAGCGCGACCTGGTGGACAACGCCACCTTCGACGCCCTCAGTCAGCGCCTGACCCGTATCAACCGGCGTGCGCCGATCCGTGTGGTGGATCACGGCAAGATCGACTTGGCTGAGTTGCTGGATGTGCGCGGCTTCAACCTCAATGCCGGCATGAGCCTGCGCCCGGTCAGCGCTGCGCCATCGGTCGACCGTATTTCCAGCCTGGTGCTGCGCACCGACCAACCGCTGGATATCGACCGCCTCAGTGAGTTCATGAACGAACTGCTGGAAGACCACGGCAAGCAGCTGCTGCGCTACAAGGGCGTGCTGAATATTGCCGGGGAGGATCGACGCATGGTGTTCCAGGGCGTGCTGAAACTCTATGGTTTTGACTGGGACACCGAATGGGCCGAGGGCGAGGCGCGGGAGAGTGTGATTGTGTTTATTGCCGATGAGCTGCCGGAGGACAAGATCCGCGAAGGTTTTGCCAAGGTCTACCAAGCCTGACTTGAAATGCGATCAACTGTGGGAGGGGGCTTGCTCCCGATTGCGGTGGGTCAGTAAACATATAAGTGACTGACACACTGCTATCGGGAACAAGCCCCCTCCCACAATTGAATGCATTTCAAATTGAAATAAAAAAGCCCGGCTCAAGAGCCGGGCTTTTCATTCAAGCAACTGCAATCAAGCGCCGTAAACCGGCAGCTTCTTGCAGATGGCCTTGACCTTCTCACGTACCGCGTCGATCACGGCTTCGTTGTTCAGGTCAGCCAGGATGTCGCAGATCCAGCCGGCCAGTTCCTTGCACTCTGCTTCCTTGAAGCCACGGGTGGTCACAGCCGGGGTGCCGAAGCGCAGGCCGGAGGTGACGAACGGCGAACGTGGGTCGTTCGGCACGGAGTTCTTGTTCACGGTGATGAAGGCTTTGCCCAGGGCGGCGTCAGCGTCTTTACCGGAAATGTCCTGTTTGATCAGCGACAGCAGGAACAGGTGGTTTTCAGTACCGCCGGACACCACGTCAAAACCGCGCTCGATGAACACAGCGGCCATGGCCTGGGCGTTCTTCACCACTTGTTGCTGGTAGGTCTTGAACTCAGGCTGCAGTGCTTCCTTGAAGCAGATCGCCTTGGCGGCAATCACGTGCTCCAGCGGGCCACCCTGGGCGCCGGGGAATACCGCGGAGTTGAGCTTCTTCTCGATCTCGGCGTTGGCGCGAGCCAGGATCAGGCCGCCACGTGGACCGCGCAGGGTCTTGTGGGTAGTGGTGGTCACCACGTCAGCGTAAGGCACTGGGTTCGGGTACACGCCCGCTGCCACCAGACCGGCCACGTGGGCCATGTCGACGAACAGGTAGGCACCGACCTTGTCGGCGATTTCACGGAAGCGTGGGAAATCCAGGATCTGCGAGTAGGCAGAGAACCCAGCCACGATCATTTTTGGCTTGTGCTCGACCGCCAGGCGCTCGACTTCGTCGTAGTCGATCAGGCCGTTGGCATCGATACCGTACTGGACGGCGTTGTACAGCTTGCCGGAGGAAGAAACGCTGGCGCCGTGGGTCAGGTGACCGCCGTGGGCCAGGCTCATGCCCAGGATGGTGTCGCCGCCTTGCAGCAGGGCCAGGTACACGGCGCTGTTGGCCTGGGAGCCGGCGTGTGGCTGGACGTTGGCGTAATCGGCGCCGAACAGCTCCTTGGCACGGTCGATGGCCAACTGCTCAACCACGTCGACGTACTCGCAACCACCGTAGTAGCGCTTGCCCGGGTAGCCTTCGGCGTACTTGTTGGTCAAAACCGAACCTTGAGCCTCCATCACCGCAGGGCTGGTGTAGTTTTCCGAAGCGATCAGCTCAATGTGCTCTTCCTGGCGCACGGCTTCTTGCTCCATGGCGGCGAAGAGATCGGCGTCGTACTTGGCAATAGTCAAATCACGGCTGAACATGGCGGTCCTCAAGGATCGGGGGCAGAAAAGGAGGGCATTCTAACCCAATGGGTTTTAGATGGCATATGAAAGGACATCATGTCGCGGACAAGTGGGGCTCATCTGGGGATGGGCGGTGTCGGCACTGGCCCCATCGCAGGCAAGCCAGCTCCCACACTTGATCGGGCTCACACAGTCAAATGTGGGAGCTGGCTTGCCTGCGATGAGGCCATAAGCTCCACTGCAGCACTTCAGTCGAACATGAAGAGAGCATCATTGCTGAACTGCGCCTCGAACCGATTCGCCGGCATCGGCCGCCCGAACAGGTAACCCTGGACCTCATCACAGCCATGCTCGCGCAAAAAGTCCAATTGCTCGTGGGTTTCCACACCTTCGGCGATCACCGCCAGGTTCAGGCTGTGGGCCATGGCAATGATCGCCCGGGCGATCTGTGCGTCCTGCTCACCGGAGGGCAGGCCATCGACGAAGGTGCGGTCGATCTTCAGCACGTCGATGGGGAATTGCTTGAGGTAGTTAAGCGATGAATAGCCAGTGCCAAAGTCATCCACCGCGATGCTCAGGCCCAGGTTCTTCAAGCTGGCGAGGATTTGCAGCGCTTCGTTGACTTCACGCATCAGGATACTTTCGGTCAACTCCAGCTCCAGGCACGCTGGCGGCAGGCCAGTGTCCTTGAGGATGGTGGCGATGCGCGTGCCCAGCTGGCCGTCGGAGAACTGTCGCGCCGAGATGTTCACCGAGACTTTGGGCACCCGCACCTTGTTCTGGTGCCAGGTCTTGAGTTGGCGACAGGCTTCGCTGATCACCCAATCGCCCACGTCCACCACCAGCCCGAGTTCTTCCAATACCGGAATGAAATCCCCCGGCGGCACCAGCCCGCGACGCGGGTGGCGCCAGCGCAGCAGGGCCTCGGCACCGGTCAGGCGTTTGCCGTCGCCGCTGAATTGCGGTTGGTAATACAGCACGAATTCGTTCTGGTCCAGGGCGTGGCGCAGGTCGCTCTCCAACTCCAGACGCTCCAGGGCGCTGGCGTTCATGTCGGCCTGGTAGAACTGGAAGTTGTTCTTGCCGCGTTCTTTGGCGTGGTACATCGCCGTATCCGCGTTTTTCATCAGTTGGCTCAGCTCGTTGCCGTCTTGGGGGCTGAGGGCGATGCCGATACTGGCGGTCACGAAAAACTCGCGGCCTTCGAGCACGAATGGCTTCACCAGGCTGGCCAGAATCTGCTCGGCCACATGAATCGCGCGGTTCAGCGCCATTTCGCGGCTGACCCGTGGTTGCAACAGCAGGGTGAACTCGTCGCCGCCCATGCGCGCCACGGTGTCGTCTTCGGCCACGCAACCGAGCAGGCGCGTCGCCATTTCCTTAAGCATACGGTCGCCGGCGGCGTGGCCGAGGGAGTCGTTGATCGGCTTGAAGCGGTCGAGGTCGAGGAACATCAACACCACCCACGACTTCTGCCGTTCTGCCGACTGCAACGCCGTGTGCAGACGGTCCTGGAACAGCGTGCGGTTGGGCAGGTGGGTCAGGGCGTCGTAGTAGGCCAGGCGGTGGATGCGCTGTTCGCTGGCCTTACGCTCGCTGATATCGCTGAAGAAACACACATAGCTGGCCAGGTCGCCTTCGTCGTCGAACACCGCCGTAATGCCGACCCAGGCCGGGTAATGCTCGCCGTTGCGGCGCTTGAGCCACACTTCGCCTTCCCAGGTACTGTGCTGGTGCAGTTGCTTGAGCACATAACGCAGGTGGGCTTCCTGCTGCTCGTCGACGGTGAGCATGTTCGGCAATTGGTCGAGCACGTCCGCCACTTCATACCCGCTGACCCGGCTGAACGCCTCGTTGGCTTGCACGATATAGCCGGCCGGATCGGTGATCAGGATCGCCGAGGTTGAGTGCTCGAAGACCGTGGCCGCCATGCGCAGGTCTTTTTCGGCGCGGCGTTGCTGGCTGATATCGCGGCCCACGCCGAGGATGCCCTCAAAGGCGCCATGTTCATCCCACACCAGCACCAGGCGTAGTTCGATCGGTACTTTGCGCCCGTCGGCGCGCAGGCAGTCGAACAGGAACAGTTGGGTCTGGACTTCATCGCGCAAGGTGTTCAACGCCTCGGGGTTGCCGAGGGCGCGACTGACCTGTTCCATAAGGCTATAAATGCCGGTCAACTGTTGCGGGTTGGCAACGATCGACTGCCAGCCATGCTTGAACACCCAATCCACGTCATAGCCCAGCACGGTGTTGACCGATGGGCTGATGTAATTCAGAGCCAGTTGGCTGTCGGTAGAGCAGATCACGTCGCTGATGCTTTCAGCCAACATGCGGTAGCGCTGCTCGCTGTCGCGCAGGGATTCGCTGGCTTCGATCTGGTCGGTAATGTCCTTGGCCACACCGATGATCCGAGTGACCACCGTGGACGTATCCCGGGCCAGGGCCTGTTCGCGAATATCGAAGCGGCGCCATTGGTTATTGCGGTGGCGAAAGCGCAGTTGGCAGTGCAACTGGGTCGTGTAAGCGGCCTGGCGTTGCTGCTCACGCGAGTCGTGGTAGTGCTCGGCGTCTTCGGGGTGCAGCAGGATTTCCCAGAAGTACTCACCCATTTGCTGCAGTTCGGCTTTGTTGTAGCCCAGGGTGTGGCCCAGATGATGGTTGCTGAAAATCATGCGCTGGCTGATCACGTCCTGCACATACAGGTGATCGGGCACCGTACGCACCACATCCGACCAGAAGCTCTCGCGCTCCACCAGCGACAACTCGATCAGCTTGCGGCTGGTGATGTCGCTGATGCTGAGGATTACGGCCTTGACGTCATCCTGCTGCTCCGGCAAACGCATCACCAGCCACAGGTACTGTTCGTTGCCGGCCACGTCGTTGAGCTGGATTTCCAGCTCCAGCTGTTTTTGCCGGGTCAGTACAGCTTCCAGCACCTGATAGCCGATGGACGTGGCATTGCTCGGGCAATCATCGATCAGGCGTTCCCATGCCTGCTCGCAGGACGCGACGTTGAGCAGGCGCACGGCCATCTGGTTGACCTCGGTGACGCGCAACTCCTTGAGCAGTTGCTTGCGCTCGGCGGGGTTGGCCTGCAACCAGGCGTGCAACTGTTCGCGGCTTTGTACCTGGGTCTTGTTGCAAAACGCCTTGAGCCCCGCCAGGTCAAGCACGCACAAGGCCACGCCTGTGCCTTCGAAGATGTCCTGATAGCGTCGCCGGCCTTCATGCACCTGGCGTTGGCGGCGGCGCATGTTGAGCAGCACGATCACCGGGACAAGCGAAAATGCCAGGCCCAGCAGGCACTTGCCGATAAAGGCAGGCAGCAGTTGTTCCAGCACCGCGCTGCGGTCAAACAGGCCGCGCAGTTGCCAGTCGCTTTTGCTCAAGGGCGTGACCAGCACACTGCGGTTCAATTCTTCCGGCGTCAGGGCGCTGGGCCACTGCGCGGGCATCCCGCTGTCACGGCTGACCACACGATGGTTCAGGCTGTTCTCGATCGCCCACATCGGGCGCTGGCCCTGAATGTCCTGCCGTGTGAGGTTGGCCAGGTAATTGGGGGCCAGGCGCAAGGCCCAGTACACCTTGGAGCCACCGCTGGGTTGGTGCAGCAACAGATAGATGACCGTGCCGTCATTGTCGTTGCTCAGGTAGTAAGACTGGGCGTGACTGCGCTTGACCAGGTCTTCGAGCAGGGCATTGTCTTGGCTGCCTTCGGCAGTGTCGCTGATCAGTGCGCCGTTGGGGGTGAGCAGGGCGAAGCTGCGTAGGTCCGGCAACGAGCGCTGCAACGTGCGCATCAAGGCCTGCTGCTGTTCGGCATTGCGCGGCGGCTCGACAATGGGCAGCAGGTTCAGGGCGATCTGCGCGCTCAGTGCCATGCTCTGGCTGATCTGCTCGGCCAAGTCAGCACTGTAGTCGATGGTGTATTGCTGCTGGTTTTTCTGGTTTTGCTGCAACTGGTCAAGCAGTTGCCAGAACAATAACGCGAGCAACATCAGCACAAGCGTCGCCAATGCGCCCTTCAAGGTACCGTGCAGGGGCGCTCCCGGCGCAATATGAGCGGCGCGCAAGGGAGTGGGCGGCGTGACTTTGGACAAGCTGTGATCCTGCGGTTGGCTGGACTGGCGCGCGACGTGCACTATAAGCCGGACGCCCGGAGGGCGGCTAGCATGCCTTGAGTTGTGGCAAAGTGCCAGTCCTCCCTGGCTGGACTGCCCCAGCGCATTCAGGTAGCTTTGCCGGTTACGCGGGGGCGTTCCAGCCCCAGACATTCAGGCTTTTTCCCCACGCAGGCATTGATGATAGTCAAAGGCCCGCGCGGCGCATGGCCTGGCACGGGCTTCGTCCGCTTAATTCATCAGTCACTGACGCTAGGTTCACCATGGCTCAATACGTCTTCACCATGCATCGGCTGGGAAAAGTTGTTCCGCCGAAGCGGGAAATCCTGAAAAACATTTCGTTGTCCTTCTTCCCAGGCGCCAAGATCGGCGTGCTCGGCCTCAACGGCTCGGGTAAATCCACGCTGCTGAAAATCATGGCCGGCGTCGATACCGAGTTCGAAGGCGAAGCCCGCCCGATGCCGGACCTGAATATCGGTTACCTGCCGCAAGAGCCGATCCTGGACCCGACCAAGACCGTGCGCGAAGTGGTTGAAGAGGCCGTCAGCGTGATCAAGGACGCCCAAGCGCGCCTCGACGAGGTGTATGCCGCCTACGCCGAACCGGATGCCGACTTCGACAAGCTGGCCGCCGAGCAGGCCAAGCTCGAAGCCATCCTGCAGGCTGGCGACGGTCACAACCTGGAGCGCCAACTGGAAGTCGCCGCCGATGCGCTGCGCCTGCCGGCGTGGGACGCCAAGGTCGAGCACCTGTCTGGTGGTGAAAAACGTCGTGTGGCCCTGTGCCGCCTGCTGCTGTCGGCTCCCGATATGCTGCTGCTCGACGAACCGACCAACCACCTGGACGCCGATTCCGTCGCCTGGCTGGAGCACTTCCTGCACGATTTCCCGGGCACCGTGGTTGCGATCACGCACGACCGGTACTTCCTGGACAACGTTGCCGGCTGGATCCTCGAACTCGACCGCGGCGCCGGTATCCCTTACGAGGGCAACTACTCCGGTTGGCTGGAAGCCAAGTCCGACCGTCTGGCCGCCGAATCCAAGCAGCAATCGGCCCACGAAAAAGCCATGAAGGAAGAGCTGGAGTGGGTGCGCAAAGGCGCCAAGGCCCGCCAGTCCAAATCCAAGGCCCGTCTGCAACGCTTTGAAGAGATGCAGTCGCAGGAATTCCAGAAGCGCAGCGAAACCAACGAGATCTACATCCCGGCCGGTCCGCGCCTGGGTGACAAGGTCATCGAGTTCAAGAACGTATCCAAGGGCTATGGCGACCGCGTGCTGATCGACAACCTGTCGTTCTCCATGCCAAAAGGCGCGATCGTCGGCGTCATTGGTGGTAACGGTGCGGGTAAGTCCACGCTGTTCCGCATGTTGATGGGCAAGGAGACTCCGGACTCCGGCAGCATCGAGATCGGCGACACCGTGCAACTGGCCTGTGTAGACCAGAGCCGCGACGACCTCGACGGCAGCAAGACCGTGTTCCAGCAGATCTCCGACGGCTCCGACCAGATCCGCATCGGCAACTATGAAATCCCGTCGCGCACCTATGTCGGCCGTTTCAACTTCAAGGGCGGCGATCAGCAGAAGTTCGTCAAGGACCTGTCCGGCGGTGAGCGTGGTCGCTTGCACCTGGCCCTGACCTTGAAAGAGGGCGGCAACGTGTTGCTGCTCGACGAACCGTCCAACGACCTCGACGTTGAAACCCTGCGTTCCCTGGAAGAAGCCCTGCTGGACTTCCCGGGCGCCGCCATTGTGATCTCTCACGATCGGTGGTTCCTTGACCGCGTCGCGACCCACATCCTGGCGTACGAAGATGACTCCCAGGCGGTGTTCTTCGAAGGTAACTACACCGAGTACGAAGCAGACCGTAAAAAGCGCTTGGGCGAAGCAGCTGCCCAGCCGCACCGTGTGCGTCACAAAAAACTGGCCTGATTCGGGCTGGTTTGAAAAAAGCGGAGCCTTCGGGCTCCGTTTTTTTTGGGGCGCTGTTCAGGTGGACCGAGGCGACTTCATCGCAGGCAAGCCAGCTCCCACATTAGATCGAGTACCTCTGCTACGACACGGTCCAATGTGGGAGCTGGCTTGCCTGCGATAGCGGTTTAACTATTGGTGCATATCTCGCGTTGAAATCCCTGTTAGAGGGCAAAAATCCTGATTATTTATATCCAATGCACCATTTAAATTCACAAAAGCGACATTTTGCCCTGTCACGGTGCGAAATGAATTGATAAAGTCCGGCTCATTCTCTGTTTAACAACAATCAATTTGCCGAGACTTTTCATGATCGAATCCGTCGAATCCTTCCTGGCCCGCCTCAAGAAACGAGACCCCGACCAGCCGGAATTCCACCAGGCTGTAGAAGAAGTCCTGCGCAGCCTGTGGCCCTTTCTTGAAGCCAACCCCCACTACCTGACCTCGGGCATTCTGGAGCGCATTTGCGAACCGGAACGCGCCATCACCTTCCGGGTATCGTGGGTGGATGATCACGGCAAGGTTCAGGTCAATCGCGGTTTCCGTATCCAGATGAACAGCGCCATTGGCCCGTACAAAGGTGGCTTGCGCTTTCACCCTTCGGTCAACCTGGGCGTGCTGAAATTCCTCGCCTTCGAGCAGACCTTCAAAAACTCCCTGACCTCGCTGCCCATGGGCGGCGGTAAAGGCGGCTCGGACTTCGACCCCAAGGGCAAGAGCGATGCCGAAGTGATGCGCTTCTGCCAGGCGTTCATGAGCGAGTTGTACCGCCACATCGGTGCGGACGTCGACGTGCCGGCCGGCGATATCGGTGTGGGCGCACGGGAAATCGGCTTTCTGTTCGGCCAGTACAAGCGCCTGAGCAATCAATTCACTTCAGTGCTGACCGGCAAAGGCATGACTTATGGCGGCAGCCTGATTCGTCCGGAAGCCACCGGTTTCGGCTGTGTGTATTTCGCCGAGGAAATGCTCAAGCGCCAAGGTCAGCGGGTCGAAGGCAAGCGGGTGGCGGTGTCCGGCTCCGGCAACGTGGCGCAATACGCGGCGCGCAAGGTCATGGACCTGGGCGGCAAGGTGGTTTCCCTGTCGGACTCCGAAGGCACCCTGTACGCCGAAAGTGGTTTGACCGAAGAACAATGGTCGGCCCTGCTGGAGCTGAAAAATGTACAGCGCGGGCGTATCAGTGAACTGGCTGAACGTTTCGGCCTGGAATTCCGCAAAGGCCAAACCCCTTGGGAGCTGGCGTGCGATATCGCGCTGCCATGCGCCACCCAGAACGAACTCGACGCCCAAGCCGCACGCACGCTGTTGCGCAACGGCTGCATCTGCGTGGCCGAAGGCGCCAACATGCCGACCACCCTGGAGGCTGTGGATATCTTCATCGACGCGGGCATCCTGTTTGCGCCTGGCAAGGCGTCCAACGCCGGCGGTGTGGCAGTGAGCGGCCTGGAAATGTCGCAGAACGCCATGCGCCTGCTGTGGACCGCCGGGGAAGTGGACAGCAAACTGCACAACATCATGCAGTCGATCCACCATGCCTGCGTGCATTACGGTGAAGAAAACGGCCGGGTCAACTACGTCAAGGGCGCCAACATCGCAGGCTTCGTTAAAGTGGCTGACGCGATGCTGGCCCAAGGTATCGTCTAAACCTCGGGCTCGATGCTCAGCACTTCGATCAACTGATCGCCGACGGGGCGCTTCCACAGCACCTCGTCGCCCACCTGGGCCCCCAACAAGGCGCGGCCCAGAGGCGAGCCCCAGTTGATCAAACCGGCGTTGGCGTCGGCTTGATCCTCACCTACCAATTGAATGCGCTGTTGCTCGTCCTGCTCATTGGCGAACGTGACCCAGCTGCCGATCTGCACCTTGTCGGTGGCTGTCGCCGGCGCGACCACCTGAGCGCTTTGCACCCGCTGGTTGAAGTAACGCAGGTCCCGCTCAAGATCCGCCTGGCGCTGCTTATCGGCCTGCTCACCTTTGGCGGACTCGGCGCTGTACTCAAGCTGCAATTGCGCCACCTTGGCTTGCAACTGCGCCAACCCTTGCGCGGTCAGGCGGTTGGGCTGTTCGCTGACCTGACGCTCCACCGGCTGGTCGGCCTGGGCGGCGGCGTTGTCTTCATTTACAAAAGCTCGGCTCATGGTGTTCTCCCTCTATGGCATTTGGGCCATGTTTGCCGTGCTTTAGTTTCGATGGATCTCTGCAAACGACCTATTGCGAGCGATACGCCTTGGCCGCATCGCGGTCTTTTTCCTGCTGCCACTCGCGCTCGCGGTCGTTGTTGCGGTTTTCCTGGTAGTCGCGCAGCTCTTCGTTCTCACGCATGGCTTTGCACTGGCGAAACCCGTCTTCCCAGCCTTCGGCGTATTGCCGGTCTTTCAAATAGCGTGGAACGTTCTTGCGAAACTCCCCGGTAATCACCCCAGCGGCCTGGCGACCGCTGCTGCAACCGTCGTCAAAGCCATCGGCAAAGGCGGGTGGATAACCCTTGGCCAGCAACTCTTGGTGAGTGGATTGGCAGCCTGACAAACACACCATTGCACACAGCATTACCGCATACCGCCACATGGCGTACTCCCTGGCCGATTCACGGCTGATAAGGGGAGTCTAGTCAGTGATTTGTGGGGGCGGTGTGAAAGGGCGGTGAGAAATGTGTTGGGTTAAAAGGCCTCGTTGACCGTCAGAGCGGCATGTTCAGCCAACTCCTGCTGGATAAACGCCGCAATCATCGCGCGATACACCTGCTCAGTTACCTCTGGGTTAGCGCCTACTACCTCGGACAACCCCCGCACCTTGGCGATCACCTGCTCAACTCGTTGCGGCGCCTTGACGCTATCCGAATCTTTTTTGAAGCGCGCTGCTTGAGATACGTAGTGGCCTCGCTCGGCGAGCAGGGTGACGATTTGTTGGTCAAGGTGGTCGATGTTTTCGCGGACTTCTTCGAGGGTGGTGCAATTAACGGCCATGTTGATAGAGCTCCTATTGGACAGGCAACGCGATGGTTTTGAAAGCATGCGGTCAAGTGTGGGAGCGGGCTTGCCCGCGATAGCGTTGTTTCAGCCTCGTATTCGGTGACTGACACTCTGCCATCGGGAGCAAGCCCCCTCCCACATTTTGATCTTCGCCAGGCCTATGTCAGTAGTGGTACCACTTCACTTCAAGCATCACTTCATTCACGGGCGTGGATAAGTGGCTGTATTCACGCTGCGCACTCAGGCGCAGGCCCAGGTTGCGCGACAGTTCCCACTGCTGGTTGAGGCTGATGCTGCGCCGCACTTCACCATTGGTAAAGAAATCCCCCTTGGCTTCCAGGCTCAGGTTGCCCAGTGGGTTTTTCCACAGCACGCCGGTGTTGAAGCCGGCGGCGGGCGAGATGGCTTCGCTGAAATCGTTGTTGTGTTCCACGCGCACGGTGCCAAGGGCGAAGCCGAGCATGTCGTCGCTCAGTTGCCAGGTGCCGCCGGCGCCGCCGTTGACGTGGGCGACCAGGGTTTCGTCGTCGTGCTTGCCCGGTACCCGTTCCAGGCCGCCAGTCACTTGCCATGACCAGGGTTGCAGCAGCGCGTTACGCGGCGTCAGCGAGCGGATGGTGGCCAGGTCCAGTTGCTGCAACTGCCAGTGATTGCCTTCGTACTGGCGCAGTTTCATTTGCAGGATTTCGATCTGGGCGCCGAGGGGGAAGCCTTCGGCGTTGTCGTTAAGGTCGTGATAGGCCATGCGCAGGCCATATTCACCAAAGGCTTTGTCGCCACGGGTGCCGATGCCGGCTTGCCAGGTGCGTGACTGGTGGCCGTTTTCCGGCAAACCAGGCGGCGTGATCTTGAGGTCTGGCGCAGGGTTCTGGTTGATCGCCCGCAGCAGTTCGAAGCTGCGTTGGGAGCGTTCGGTGTCGCGTTCCAGCCCATTGGCGCGGTAGCGGCCGAGGCGGTAGGCGGCATCGATGATCAGCGCCTGGCGCTCGCGAGGCAGGGCCTTGAATGCGGGCTCTTGCAGTTGCTTCTGGTCATCGCTGACTTTCAACACCCACTGTTGCTCATCGCTGTCCAGCGGCTTGGCGCGTTCGAGCAGTTCGCGTTCACGCGAGGGGCGATAGTCGATCTTCTCCACCAAGCCCGCTTCCTTGACGGCCTTGACCGTGTCGGTAGGGATCGCAGTGAGGGGGAATTGCTCGGTCAGGCGCAGGCCGGGGCGGGCCACTTGCAGCAGTTCCAGCAGGCGATAGGAGCAGTTTTCGTCGAAGAAGAAATAGTCGAACTGGATCTGCTTGAGCTCCCACACGTGCTCGACCATGCGCTTGGTCTCGACCTCGGTGAGGTTCAGGCGGTATTCCCATAGGTCGCGGTTTTCCAGGCTGCGGTATTCGGAGAGTTTCTCCTGATAGGGCACCAGGGCGAACAGGCCGGGGTAGCCGCCCATCAGGCCCTTCCAGGCATACAGGATGCTGTTGTCGGAGCCTTCGATATAGGCGCCGAAGTTGATCGCGTAGCTGAGCAGCGCAGTGTTGTTGCTTTGCACATCTGCCTGGTCGATCCGCAGCAAAGTGTGGCCGAACATCGACGACGGGCTGTTGAGATAGGCCGCGGGGAAGATCATCACCGCGCTATGGGGCGCGACGTCCTTGAACCATTGGGTGAATTCCTTGCAGTCCAGGGCGGGCAGGTCAGTCAGGTGCAACTGATCCTTGAGCCAGCGGGTACGTGCGGGGTACACACACTGGGCGTGCTTCTCACCCAGGCTGGCCGGTGCATACAGCGCTTGCACGGTGGCCTTGAGTTCGGCGTCCGGGTGATGGGCGCCGTCGGCGGCGAGGAAGAATTTCTTGTCGCTGACATAGCTGCGCCAGCCACTGATCTTGCCGGCTTCGTAATGCCCCAGCGACAGCCAGAACGGATCATTGGCCAGTTGCTGCAAACGTTGATCGTCGAGGTGCGGTGCCGCATGCAGCGGGGCGCAGGCGAAGAGAGCCAGGCAAGCGAGGCGTTTGAGCATGGGGGCTACTTAAGTCGGACTGAAAAAAAGACCCAAGGGGGGCAGGTCGAAAAAATAAAACCCGCGCCTCGAAAGACGCGGGCGGGTCGAGCTTAAGCCTGGGTAGCGTATTTCGCCAGACGGGCATCGCTTTTCAGTACAGCAATGGTGTTGTTGTGCACGTCGTCAGCGGTCACGTCAGCCTTGCTGAAGATCTGCTGGAAGTGCTCGTGGGTCACGGCCGCGAAGTGATCGCGATCTTCCGGGGCAACACCCAGTACCACGGCATAGGTGGTCAGTGCTTCGCCGTTGCCTTTGGCCATGTCTTCGGACAGCTCGTTCATCATGCCATTCATGGCAATCCAGGACTTGCCGCCGTAGGTCAGGGCGCTGTTGGTGCTGCAACCGTTGGTGCCCGAGGTCATGCCGAAGGTGGCGTTACCCGAGGTACCGTTGGTGGTGGAAGCGAGGAAGTGAGCCGGAGTACCGCGCTGGCCTTCGAACAACATGTTGCCCCAACCGCAGTTCGGGCCACCTGGTGCTTCTGCCATTGCATTGAGGGAGACGACGGTGAAGAGAGTACCAAGAAGGATCCGTTTCATAGCTTTGTTCTCTTTGTGTGCAAACCAATGGACAAGGGTTCAGGTGCTTCTCAGCACCCTAGGGGCCAGTTATTAGTCCAACCCGCGCAGTTTGGAGTTTAGGCACGTTCCTAGGGTTCCGTGTTTTTTTATAAACATTAAGTCTCAGGCGATTTTTTTGTAGGACGCGTGCGGTGGCTATGCTTTCCCGAAAGCGCGCCTTGCCAGAGCGCTCAACCCGGAGCCAGAATGCCCCCATCTGCCCCGCCTGATGTAAGGAAGCCCGATGCCTGATCCTGTTGCTGCCAGCTTGCGTCTAGCGCCCGAAGCGCTGACTCGCCCTTTCTCCGCTGAACAGTTCAGCTTCTCGACCACCAATGATTTGGAGCCCTTTCGCGGTGTGCTTGGCCAGGAACGTGCGGTTGAAGCCTTGCAGTTCGGCGTGGCCATGCCACGCCCCGGTTACAACGTGTTTGTGATGGGCGAGCCCGGCACCGGCCGCTTTTCGTTCGTCAAACGCTACCTCAAAGCCGAAGGCAAACGCCTGCAGACCCCGGCGGACTGGGTCTATGTGAATAATTTCGATGAGCCACGCGAGCCCCGCGCCCTGGAATTGCCAGGGGGCGGCGCCGCGGCGTTTATCGCCGATATCAACGGGTTGGTCGACAACCTGGTGGCCACCTTTCCGGCAGTGTTTGAACACCCCACTTATCAACAGCGCAAAAGCGCCATCGACCGGGCCTTCAACCAGCGCTACGACAAGGCGCTGGATGTGATCGAACGCCTGGCCCTGGAAAAGGACGTGGCGTTGTACCGCGACAGCTCCAACATCGCCTTTACGCCGATGCTCGACGGCAAGGCGCTGGACGAAGCCGAGTTTTCGCAACTGCCGGAAGCCGATCGCGAGCGTTTCCACAACGATATTTCCGAGCTGGAAGAGCGCCTCAACGAAGAGTTGGCCAGCCTGCCGCAGTGGAAGCGCGAGTCCAACAACCAGCTGCGCCAGTTCAACGAAGAAACCATCACCCTGGCCCTGCAGCCGTTGCTGGCACCGTTGTCGGAAAAGTATGCGGAAAACGCCGGCGTTTGCGGCTATCTGCAAGCGATGCAGGTGTACCTGCTTAAAACCGTGGTCGAGCAACTGGTGGACGACGCCAAGACCGACGCCCAGGCGCGCAAGCTGCTTGAAGAGCAGTACTGCCCGAGCCTGGTGGTGGGTCACCCGGTCAACGGTGGTGCGCCAGTGGTGTTTGAACCGCACCCGACCTACGACAACCTGTTCGGCCGTATCGAATACAGCACCGACCAGGGCGCGCTTTACACCACCTATCGTCAGTTGCGTCCGGGCGCCTTGCACCGCGCCAATGGCGGCTTCCTGATTCTGGAAGCCGAAAAAATGCTCAGCGAGCCGTTTGTATGGGATGCCCTCAAGCGTTCCCTGCAATCGCGCAAGCTGAAGATGGAGTCGCCCCTGGGCGAACTGGGCCGCCTGGCCACCGTGACCCTCAACCCGCAAATGATCCCCTTGCAGGTGAAGGTGATCATCATCGGCTCGCGCCAGTTGTATTACGCGCTGCAAGACGCCGACCCGGACTTCCAGGAGATGTTCCGCGTACTGGTGGACTTCGACGAAGACATCCCGATGGTCGACGAGAGCCTGGAGCAGTTCGCCCAGTTGCTCAAAACTCGTACTTCGGAAGAAGGCATGGCGCCGCTGACCTCGGATGCGGTCGCGCGCCTGGCGACTTACAGCGCACGCCTGGCGGAACATCAGGGCCGCTTGTCGGCGCGTATTGGCGACCTGTTCCAGTTGGTCAGCGAGGCGGACTTCATTCGCCACCTGGCCGGCGACGAAATGACCGATGCCGGGCATATCGAGCGCGCCCTCAAGGCCAAGGCCACGCGTACCGGCCGCGTGTCGGCGCGGATTCTCGACGACATGCTCGCCGGCGTCATCCTGATCGACACCGCCGGCGCCGCTGTGGGCAAGTGCAACGGCCTGACGGTGCTGGAGGTCGGCGACTCGGCATTCGGCGTACCGGCGCGGATTTCCGCCACGGTGTACCCAGGGGGCAGCGGTATTGTCGACATCGAGCGTGAAGTCAACCTCGGTCAGCCGATTCACTCCAAGGGCGTGATGATCCTCACCGGTTACCTGGGCAGCCGTTATGCCCAGGAATTCCCGCTGGCGATCTCTGCGAGTATCGCCCTGGAGCAGTCCTACGGTTATGTGGACGGCGACAGTGCCTCCCTGGGCGAGGCGTGCACCTTGATTTCGGCCTTGTCGAAGACGCCACTCAAGCAGTGCTTTGCCATCACCGGCTCGATCAACCAGTTTGGTGAAGTGCAGGCGGTGGGCGGGGTCAACGAGAAGATCGAAGGCTTCTTCCGCCTCTGCGAAGCACGCGGGCTGACCGGTGAGCAGGGTGCGATCATCCCTCAGGCCAACGTCGCGACGTTGATGCTCGACGAGAAGGTGCTGCAGGCCGTGCGCGCCGGGCAATTCCACATCTATGCGGTACGCCAGGCCGATGAGGCGCTGAGCCTGTTGGTGGGCGAGGATGCCGGTGAGCCGGACGCCGAGGGGCAATTTCCGGAAGGCACCGTGAATGCGCGGGTGGTGGAGCGTTTGCGCGCGATTGCCGAGATGATCAGCGAGGAAGATCTGAAGGAGGCGGAGAAAGAGCTGGCGCAGCAGGCGTTGGCAGAAGCCAAGCCAAGCTGATTGCTGTCATCACTCGGTTAAGGTGGGAGCTGGCTTGCCTGCGATAGCGGTGTATCAGCCAACTGAGAGGTTGGCTATGAGTCCGTCATCGCAGGCAAGCCAGCTCCCACACTGGTCCGTGATGTCTTTAGGGACGTTTAGCGTGCCACAAAATTGACTCCATTCTCGGGGACCGACGCCCGTTGGTCCCTACAACCTTGGTTTGTGGTGTTTTTCTTCTATTCTCAGAGTCAGGGATATCCACAGGAGTCGCAGGATAGAAACAGCCTAGCCTTGCGCTGGGGCTGAACACCGATCTACCGAGGGGCGCCGCCATGTCGCGCAACCTTTGCCTTACCCGCCAGTGCCTGGGCCTGGTCACCCGTATTGAATGCTCCATTCGCCCCCTCGCCGGGGATAACGGCATGTGGACGCTATTGTTTGCCGCCGGGATGTCGGGCGAGCAGCCTTCCACCATCAAATCCCAAGGGCCGTTCCATGGTCCCTTCGTGGCCGAAAGAATGCTGGGCACCATCGTTGATAGCCTGACCTTGCATGGCTACGAGCAAATGGACGAGCCGCAGATCTGGTGCCTGCACCTGCAAGCCCATCTGCGCCAACTCAATGGCGGCCAGGAGCAGTTGGCCCTTTAGCGCCGGCTATTTGCTCTCTGGTTTGTCCAGCTTGACCTCGAAGCCGTACTGCACGGTGCTCAGGTCGGTGCGCTGGTAACTCTCCAGCGTAGTCGGCTGGCCGTAGAAGTAATGCACGTCGAACAGCGCGGTGCCGTACTCCTCGGCGCGGTGGCTGACATTGAGGATTTCCTTGAGGTAATTGCCGCTGGCGTCCTTGGCGTAGAAGCGCCAGCTGTCGGAGGGGAAGTCCTTTTGATCGACGATCAGCGCGTTGTCCTTCAGCGACAGGCCCTTGGGCAGCTTGGCGACATCAATCACGGCTTTCTCGATAGTTGCCAGGAACAGCGGCACCGAGCCCACCACAAACGCCGGGGTCTCCGGGAACAGATTAAGGTCGTAAGTCAGTGTGCCGTTTACTGCGTTCAGCTCGAAAGCCTCGGTCGGCAGCTCGATGGGCTCGCCGCGCTCGCCCTTGTCATCGGCGGTGAAGAAGGTGATAGGCGCATCACTGTTGTTACGCTCGGCGCCGACCAGGTCGTCGTTGAAGGTGAAAGGGTGGTCAAAGATGATTTTCGCGGCGCTGGCGTCTTCGGTCGATTGGCTGATGGTCACGCTGCTTTTGAGTTGGTCCTCGGTCATCGAGGCATCTTTGAGCCAGCTGGCGGCGTCGTCGTCATACACCGTGACCGGCATCGGCAGGGCCTGCACCGTGGTTTGCAGGCTGTTCCTGTCGAAGCGTAATACCGGCAGATCCAGGTCTTTGTGGGTAACCGTGGCCTGGGAGAAATCCAGGACATTGACCTGCAGGTTGTCGATCAGCCCGTTGAAATACACCTTGGCGTAATGGCTGGTTTGCTTGTGTTCGAAGGCTTTTTGCTCATCGGTGAGCTGTTTCTCGAAGGCGTCGGACCAGGCTTTTTGCTTGTGCATTTCAGCCAGTTGCTTCTCGTAGAACGCCACTTGCGCGGCACTCTCGTTGATCGAGCCCGAGCGGGTCAGAAATTGCCCGGTAGTGTCCCGCGCTTGCACCAGCAAAGGGTTCGGTGATTCGTCGCCCACGTCTGCGGCCAGGGGGGCGCTGTTGGTCAGTTCGATCTCGGCGTAGTTCTTTTCCAGCGTCAGCAGGTTGAGGGTGATGTTGCCGTCGGTGCGTTTATGGCCCACGTCTTGTTTCGTCAGGTTGAAGGTCAGCACCTTGCCCGGTGTGATCACTTCAACTGCGCCCTTGAGGCTGACGGGCTGCGGCTGGCTCTTGTTTTCGGTCTCGATGCCTTCGATAAACGGGTAGGTCACCGTCAGGTCATCGGGGTTGGTGAGGTTGGAGCTGCTGGGGCTCAATTGGATGCCCGGGTCGGTTTCCGACCATTCCGGCTGGAAGGGAATGACTTTGTTGTTGCTCAGTGTCACCGACTGCCATTCCAGGCCATGGGGGAAGGGGAACTGGTCAGGGGCGTTGAAATTGAACGGGAAGACCGGCTGCAAATCCGTCAGATAGTCCGAATGAGAGCTTTTGCGCAGCACGAACAGGCCATTGATATAGGTATCCACCAAGGCCTGGGGCGTGGGGTAGTGCTTGAGCAAGGCCAGGGTGTCTTCGCCGTACTCGGCCTCGATGGGCTTGGTGGCGAGCTTGAGGCGCGCACGTTCCAGTAACAGCAGCGAGCCGCCCAGATCCGCGATGGCATCGCGCAGCTTGGGGTCCTGGATGGTGTCCAGGGACTGTTCGAACTTCGCGGTTTTCTCTTCGAGGGTCGCCTGCTTCTGCTCTTCTTTGGGGGAGCAGCCGCTGGCCATCAGCAACGCCGCACACAGGCCGAGAGTGGCCAAAGGGGATCGCACATCCATCATCTGAGTTTTCCTGTCCGACATCATCGAGCCGAGTTAATGGCCTCGACACTAGCAGAAAAATTCTTTTACAGATGCCACTTGGGTCAGTTTTCTCGCGGTGACAGGGGCCGGGTGGCGGCTGGTATACTCGGCGCCATTTTTAGCCAAGCTGTGTGAGATTCAATGGAACGCTTTATCGAAAATACGATGTACGCCTCGCGTTGGCTGCTGGCGCCGATCTACCTGGGGCTGTCCCTGGGCTTGCTGATCCTGGCGCTGAAATTCTTCCAGGAAATCATTCACGTGATTCCCAACATCTTCACCATGTTGGAAGCGGAAGTGATCCTGCTGCTGCTGTCGTTGATCGACATGGCCCTGGTTGGCGGCTTGCTGGTGATGGTGATGATTTCCGGCTACGAGAACTTCGTCTCGCAGCTGGATATCGATGAAAACAAGGAAAAGCTCAACTGGCTGGGCACCATGGACTCTTCGTCGCTGAAGATGAAAGTGGCGGCTTCCATCGTGGCGATTTCCTCCATCCACCTGCTGCGCATCTTCATGGACGCCAAGAACGTCGATCCGCAACACCTGATGTGGTACGTGATCATTCACATGACCTTCGTGGTCTCGGCGTTCGCCATGGGCTACCTGGACAAGCTCACCAAGCACTGATGCCCCGCGCCGGCCTTACTGCTTGACGAAGTAGTAAGGCTGGCGGTTGATCGCCATTTGCTTGATCACCGTGACCGGCTCTTTCAGTCGGTCGGTGTGGTCCGTCAGCGCAACGTTACCGGGCTTGGCGGTGAGGAAGGCGCGCAGTTCGGCTTCGGTCTGCAGGATCGGCAAGTAGGCCTGCAGATAGAACACGCTGGCGCCGGCGATTCGTTCGTTGGGCTGGAACATCGCCACCGTTCGGCCTTCGTCTTGCAGGGTCTGGACCTGGCTGATCACCGGCACGAAGGAGTGGCGCACATCGGCTTTTGGTGCAAACCAGAACGCTGCGCTCAGGTAGCAGGCGATGGCCAGGGTGAAAACCCCGCCGATGATCTGGCGGTGGTAGCGGTACAGCGTCGGCTTGTGGTCTTTGGCCCACTCCAAGAGCACCCGCGCATATTCGGCGGCCAACACCGCCGCAGCTGGCGTCAGCGCCATCAAATACACCGTGCGTTTGCTGGAAGCCAGGGTCAGCAGGGTGAACTGCGCCACCAGCCACACGCTGAAAAACAGGCGATAGCGGTTGCGCACCAGGCTTTTGCGGAAATGCCACAGGCCCAGGTACACCAGAATATTCCAGGGCAGGAAGGCCTCGGGCAGTTTCGCGAGGTAATAGTAGAAAGGTTCGTAATGCCCGGCTTCGACAAACGAGCCGCTGAAGCGCCCGACGCTATTGGTCCACAACACCTCGCCCACCGCCTGCATCCCACCGCGCTGAAACAGAAACCCCAGCCAGATCAGCAACGGCACCAAGGCCAGCAGCGTGAACAGTGCCGGCTTGAGCCAGTCGCCGATGCGCAGGCGTTTATCCATCAGACTGGTACTGAGCAGGTACACAAAGATCACGATCCCCGGCAGCGCCAGGCCCAACACCCCCTTGCTCAGCGTGGCGATGACCATGCCAGCGGTAAACAACGCCCACGCCCACACACTGGAGCCGTCGCGCTCGGGCCGCACAGCCTGGTAGAACCCCAGCAATGCCATGGTCACACCGAGGCTGAGCAACGAATCCTCACCCACCCCCCGCACATTGCCCCAGTAACTGGCCATGGTCGCCAGAATCAACGCGGCACTGAACGCCAGCGTCTGCGGCCGCCCGAAGCGACGCAGCATCCCGTACAACAGCATCACGCTGAACAACCCGGCAAACGCCGACGCCAGACGCACCGCCCCGGTGCTGGCGCCGAACAAGCGAATCGCAGCGGCATCCAGCCACAGGCTCAGGGGCGGTTTTTCCAGGAAGGGTTCGCGAAACAAGCGCGGCACCACCCAGTCATTGTCCAAGTGCATCGCCATGGCGATCCCGGACACCCGGGCCTCGGTGGAGCCTTGCAGCTCGTGGTTGCCAAGGGCGAAGAAGAACAACAGACCAGCAAGCAGGAGCAGCAGGGGAGCGGGGCGCGTCATGGAATCTGGTTACCGGGGCATGAGACCGATCGGGCGACCGGTCATGGGTAGTCAGGGAGTATACGAGCGCGATTCTTAACCTTTGGTGAACGGCCGTGGGGTTTTTCTCCGGCGGATCAAGGCAGTTTCAAGCTGGGCACTGCCGCTTTGCCTTGTGCGGTCAGCACCGGCTCCAACTGCTCCCAGGTGAAGACCAAGTCGTTGTCGCAGCCGTCACCATTGGCAGGTGTCGAGAGTTGCAGGCCCTGGGTGTTGAAGCTGAGGTGAAAGTTGGAGTAATCGGTGATCGCGGGGCAGCCCTCGTCGGTGGTGGTTTGCTTGGCCAGCCAGGTACTGAAGGCGGCCGGCAGCTTCAAGTGGCCGGAATAGGCGTCATACCATTGCTGATGGCCGCCGAGCCAGGTCCATGGGTCAACCGATTCACCGGTTTGCAGGTTCCAGGAGTGCAGGCCCCAACTGATGCCCATGGCGCCTTGGCCTGCGGCCCAGCGGTAGAACCGCACAGTGAGAAATTGCGATGACCAATAGGCGGGCTCAACCTCGATCTCACTGGTATAGACCGAGCCGTTTCGACCCAGGTATTCACGCCGCTCATAAAAATAGTCGGTTAGATCTTCGTCATTGACGGCCAGAGCGGCGAGTTGCTGGTTGATCTTCTGCACCGCTAAGCTGTCTCCCTCCAGCTTGAGCGTGACGCGGGGGCCTTGGGTCTTGAGCAGGTAGGGATGGTTGTGGAAAGTCTTCTTCTCGGTCTTGATCGGCAGCGGCGCGGCTTCCATGGGCGCGTTATAGGCATCGCTGCCGCAGCCGTCCGTGCCAATGCGGCGTAAAGCCAGTGGCAGCGGCGTGCCGCCATCGGTTTTGCTCCAGGCACCAGAAAGGGTATCGCCCTGAGGTTTTTGCAGGGCCCAGAAACCGGTGTTTCCTTCCTCTACCCAAGGGGCGTTGTCGTTGGCCTGGGTCAGCTGAATCGGGGTACGGATGCGCTGGTAGTAATAACTGCCACGCTCCCCGTCGGCGCCGTTGAAACAGACGGTGATAGCGGATTTGCCCAAGGTGCCTTGCCAGACCCCGTCCAGCTCGGCAGCGGTGGCGAGTGAAGGGATGAAGGCGAGGGTGATGACGGCAAAGGGCTTGAGCACGAGTATCTGACTTCCGGTTGTCTGATAAAGGCCGTCAGGGTAATGGGAAGTGTGAGGGGATGCCAGCGGGCGAGATGCGCTGAGGCAGCTCGCCCGTTTTCGTGTTTTAGGGTTGTGGCGGATGGGTAGTGAATGGCTGGGTGTTCAAGACTCGTTCTACCAGTAGCTCACCCAGAACGATCAATTGCTGAGCAGCCAGCAACTTGTGGCGGTGTGCGCCTTCAAGTTCGAAAGCCAGGTCGGTGGTCATCGCGTTGAGGGAAGCGAGGGTTTCGCTGGCTTGGATTAGCAGGGTTTCGGGGTGGATGTCGTCGGCGAGGATGAAGAGGGTGGTTGGGGGATTGGGGGTGATCTTTTTCATGGCTGAAACTCCTTGATTGGTGGAGTCGCCAGACATCGCTGCTAAACGAAAAGGGTGGCGACCGTACGCGGGTTAGCAGACCAGGAATCAAGGAACCCGGCGCACCCGAAAGTGCCCCACGCACAGCCGCCATGACACGAACCAGCGGATGCTGAAAGCATCGCTCGAACGGATGGTGGCTTTGCAGGCCTTGATATTAACCGAGCTGCTAAACCCGGTCGCTGATTTTGCAGCGACAGGGGAAGGCTAGGCTTGTTGGTTGGAGTGCGCTAGTTCATCAACAGCGCGGTATCTTGCGGGAAAATTCCGAAGCCCAGCCCTGTTGACCTCCCCCATCTTCAGGCTCTGTTAAAAGCTCCAGTCCGCAGCCTGAACCATCTGGCAGAACGGCCCGTTGAGCGTGGCATTGTGATGAGCCACGATGGCCTCGGCTTTCATCAAGGGCGTGTCGGAACAGGTATGACCGTCGGTGATAAGCACCGCATCGAAGCCAAGGTCACGTGCGGCACGGCAGGTACTGTCGATGCAGTATTGCGTTTTCATCCCAGTGACCACCACGCCTGTAGCGCCGCAAGCGCGCAAACTGTCAGCCAGTTCGGTCATCGCAAAAGCACTGGGCCGGCGTTTTTCGAACACCACTTCCCCACCCAGCAACTTCAGCTCCTCTGCAACCAGCGTAAGCGGGCTGCCCGATTCGATTGGCGAGCCAGCAGGGCCGATATGTCGTGCGAGAAAAATCGGCGCGCCTGCGCTGCGTGCCTTGTCCATCAGGGTATTCAGCGTTTCCAACAGTTCGTCGCAGCGCCAGGGTTTCTCCGGGCCGTGGATGAGTCCGACTTGGATATCCAGTATCAACAGGGCGTACATAGGTGCATCTCCTTGCGTGTGAACCAGCAACACAAGGGCATAAAAAAGGCCCTGTCCATCGCTGGCGGGCCTTTGAAATTCGTTTGCTAGTGGCTCACGAAACCTCGCACGCTCCGCTTGAAGCGGTCGTGGTGGTGGTTGTTGAGGTGAGGCAATAGATAGTCATGGGGCGACACTAGCATCGTGGTTGATGGAATGCCAAGTACAAAAAAAGACGTCCTTGGGCGTCTTTTTTATTGATGCCAGGGGAAGCTGAAAAGCTTTCTCATCTTATTAATTTATATAAAGAATAAGAATCTTAAAAAGTTGAGTAGGAATATTTTGTAAGAGGTTTCCTCATTTTTGGTAGGCTTTTGCCATCAGTCGAGAGGAAATGGAATGCCCGCAGTCATCGTTGAAAACGACACATCGCAATGGCAAGACGAGACCGGTGCTGTCTATCACTTCCCCAAGCGGTACCAAGCCTGGCTTGCTGAAGGAACCGAAGTGATCTATTACAAAGGACGCATCAAGGACAAAACCTTTGCTTCTGTCCGCCTCAGCACCGATCCGCATTATTTTGGTATGGCACGCATCGGCAAGGTCTACGCAGACCGGAAGAGTGATAAGGGTGACCTTTTTGCTTTGATCGAAAACTTCACTCCGTTTGAAGGCGCTATCCCCTCGAAAATTAACGGAGCGTACCTGGAGACGATCCCCGTTACTCGCGTGAACAACTATTGGCGTGACGGGGTTCGGTCCATTTCCCAACTGGATTACGATGCAATCCTAAGTCATGCGAAGCTCCTGTCTTTCCAGGCTGACCAGGTCGCGCCAAATTCAGAAGGCGATCCATTGATCTTTGAGTCGGCCAATGAAGGCAGCAAATCAAGTTACTTCGGAACCCGTTACGAACGTCGGAAAGATCTGAGGGTGAAGGCCATTGCTATCCACGGGCTTGACTGCAAGGCATGTGGCTTTGATTTCGAACAGGCGTACGGCGAGCACGCGAAGGGGTTCATTCACGTTCACCATATAGTGCCGATTTCGCACTTTGGTGGTGAGAAAGCCGTGAATCCCGAGACTGACCTCGTTACGTTGTGCGCCAACTGTCACGCCGTGGTCCATCGCAAGCGGGATATGACGCTGAGCGTTGATGAGCTGAAAGGCATGTTGCGCGGGCGATGGGTAATCGAGTCTTAGTTTTCTACTGTGTTCAGCCTACGGTTTTTTTGTGAGGCTGAACCCTGGGTAGTGACATCCACCGGCGGGCCCATTAGCCGTTAAACCGGCAAGTCGGCTCTCAAGGTACTTTGCGGTCTCCTGATCGGTACAGTATAGGTAGCAGCCTTCTATCCCACTGGAAAATGGGACTGGAAGAAGGTGGATTTATTTTTCCCCGTATTTACTGGATTTCAGGCACAAAAAAGACGTCCATAGACGTCTTTTTTCGTTCGTTTGGTGGGCCGGGGGAAGTTGAATTTTAATCCCATATAATTGATTTATATACAGAATAATTTCTAATAGAATTCTCTGGAATACCAATAGGAATACCGTTTCGCGAAAAACGAATCGCTGAGGTCTTTTCAGGGTTTGTGAGTCGCCCCCGGATTCTCTAGACACCTTCCAAGCTCATTGCGTAACGCTTTTCAAACTCTACCGGTGACAGCTGATTGTTGAAACCATGACGGCGTTTTACGTTGTAGGACATCTCGATGTAATCGAACACATCACTACGAGCATCTTCCCGCGTGGTGTAAATTTTTCGCTTGATCCGTTCTCGTTTCAGAAGCTGGAAAAAGCTCTCGGCCACGGCGTTGTCATGGCAGTTGCCTCTGCGACTCATGCTGGCAACCAAATTGTTTGCCTTCAAAAAGCTGCGCCAATCGGAGCTGCTGTACTGGCTACCTTGGTCGGAGTGAACCATCACCTCCTGTTTCGGTTTTCGCCTCCAAACCGCCATCAATAACGCATCAATGGCCAAATCACTGGTCATCTGCGCCTTCATTGACCAGCCAACGACCTGGCGAGAAAACAGATCCAGCACCACTGCCAAATACAACCAACCTTCATAAGTACGAATGTAGGTGATGTCGGTGACCCAAACCTTGTTGGGTTTCACGACATCGAACTGGCGCTTCAGCAAATTGGGTGAGGCGACCGCTGGCTTACCGCCGTACTTTCCAGGGCGGCGTCGATAACCTGTCTGAGAGCGCAGACCTTCAAGACGCATCAGCCTCGCCACACGATGACGACCACAGACCTCGCGCAGATCGCCATGGATTTTGCGATAGCCATAAACACCGCCGCTCTCCAGCCAGGAATGCTTGATCAAAGCCAGCAGTCGTTGGTCGTCTTTGGCGCGTAAAGATTGCGGCTCAGACAGCCAGGCGTAATAACCGCTGGGATGGACTTTCAGCGTCAGGCAAAGCCGTCGAATCGAATAGTCGCCAGCGCGCTGCTGGATAAAGGCGTACTTCAGCCGCACTCCTTGGCAAAGTACGCGGCAGCCTTTTTTAAGATATCTCGCTCTTCAGTGACGCGTTTGAGTTCTGCTCGCAGACGACGCAGTTCAGCGTGTTGATCATCGTCTTGCTGTCGTTCTTCTAGAGGTTTGCTATAGCGCTTTATCCAGGCATAGAGGCTATGCGTCGACACACCAAGACGTGTTGCCACATCAGCAACAGGCAGCTTCTTTTCGGTCACTTGATTGACCGCTTGGATTTTGAATTCTTCGGGGTAACGCGGGTTGCTCATGGCACCTCCTAATTGGCCTCAGTTTAAGGCAAAGGGGTGTCTACGAAACCCGGGGCGATTCACAATATTGAATTGGTGAGCCACTCGCAGCTAATGCTGCGAGCTTTTCGTAGTTTTTACTCACTGAATTTTCAATGCATGGTTATCGTATCCATGATTCGGCTTGTCTCAGAAAGAACTTTGAGGATGCGCTGATAGTGTTTCACATCATCAAAACTAAGTTTGTAGCCTTTCCGGTCTTTTAGCCATTTGTAAGCCGGCTTGTATCCACCTATAAAGAAGTTCCAGACGCTTTCGGGAACAGTGTCAAAGTAATAGTTATCGCTGATCCATATTTTGTCGTCTCTGAACTCAGGCTTTTCTACCACTGCATCACCTTCGCCTCTGAATGTGTAGGGTGTTGCTCCAATCGCGGTGGGGTCCATTAAGTGTAAGTTTCGCAGTTGAGTTCCTTTGTTTGACACGTCCCAAAATTCTTTAGAACTTGCAGGCCAAGGGATGCGCGGGTAGTCAATTTTCAGTAGTTCGCCATATACCTCGCGATAGGCAGGGCAATGCAGAACGCCATAAATATAATCGAAAGCTTGCACCTCGTTTGGCATGCCTAACTTTTCGTCAATAGCGATTTGCTGAAGGCGCTGATACATAGGCAAGTCAAAATTAATTTGCCGCTGATTATCCAAGCCATAATCATCTGGATACAAATACAGTGGGAAATTCATCGCATTCGAACCAGTGGTTCCCGATAAAAATATAGCTTCAGTAATGCACTGTGTTACGAATACATGCGCAAAGCTACGATCCTTGATCGCTTTAGGAGCAAGCAATCCTAGATTCTTACCGCGTGAGTAATGTTGCATAACTTCACTTCGCGGCCTGCAATGGAACCCACGAGAGGTACCAGTGTAATAAGTCCATCCCATATCAAACGGTCGATAACAGATAGGTACAATGTTTTCAATCGACATTGTTGAGTTCAGGTCAGCTTGAGCGGATGCGACGCTCCAGTCTTGCACGTCTTTATTTAGGCCATACTTGGCGCGGGCTTCTTCTACTGGCAAGGCGGCAAAATCTTGCACTCGGTTCCAAAGCGTTTGTTTATTCTTATCAATTGTTAAAGCATCCCGCGATGTGACAATTCCGTTACTGTGGATCGGCATGAATTTGTCCAGCGCGAATCCCTGCTCGTAAATAGCTAGCTGTCCATAGTCTCGACGCGTTAATGCATAGTGCGGGGCTGGAGGAGTCAGCTCTTTCCAAAGTTCGCCAGTTAAACCTGATGATATTAACGCTTCATACTTACCGGCGCGGTCCCCCCAAAGATCTGCGTGGAATACGCGGGCGAGAGTAGCTTGTGCGGGTTTTTTTCCTATATGGAGTGCCCGTTTCTTTACGCCAATAAGGATCGCGACACCCTGTTGGATGTCAAATACGTTCTTGTCAGGAGTGCCATCGGGTGTAACCTCGTCTTTCTTGCTGTTGCCATGCAGATCAAGTACGTAAATTTTGTCAAATGTATTGAGCAGCTGCCAGCGCATCCCACGAAAAGTTGGATTATCCAAATAGCCGTGATTGGTTATGAAGCCCAATACACCCTCTCCATTTTTCTCGATGAGGTGCTCAGCGAGGCGAATGAATTTAACGTAATCGTCGTTAATCCATTTAGGATTACGCTCCTGGAGCTTCTGCTTTCCTCCCGGCTCTTTTTTGTACGCATCCATCAGGCCCATTATCCAGTCACCTTTGTTGGCACTTTCGCCAGCATAAGGAGGGTTGCCAATTACGCACATGATGGGTGTTTGGAGCTTAATCGTATTAGCCTCCCGTGCTTCACGCGTCAGCCATTGAGCCATGAAGAGGTCACGCACGTCACGTTCACCCTCTTCCAAACTGTTGGTCAAGTAGACACCCAGACGAGGAGGCGAACCGCTCGGGCGATACCCTAATTCTGTTAGGATCATATCTAGTTTCATATGACACATTGCATATGAAGCCATCAGAAGCTCGAACCCGTGTAGCCGTGGTATCAAATCTCGCTCTATATAGCTCGACCACATTCCTTCGGCAACATCTTTAATCTTTGGGGCAATGTGTTTTATCACTTCAGCAAGAAAGGTTCCGGTGCCAGTGGCGGGATCGAGAACTTGAACTCTATGCACCTCTTTCTTGATTATTATGTGCTTACCTTTTTTGTCTGCCTGCCCTGTGTCCCAATCAATTGTTACTTTGGAAGTGTCTGCAAGACCATCAGGCAAGCCGAAGTCATTTTGTAATACTTCATCAACCGCCCGAACGATGAATTTCACGACTGGTTCGGGCGTATACCACACACCCCGAGCTTTGCGCTTTGCAGGGTTGTAGGCAGCAAGAAAAGTTTCATAAAAATGAAGGAATGGATCACTTTGCCCCGTGAGCTTACCGAAACCGTGCATAATTTTATGCACGTTGGCAGCTTGGAATACATCAGCTAAATCATCAATAATCCATCGAATACGATCGTCTAAATCTGGACCTGCTAAGTAACCAAATAGGCTCCGTAAAAAGGGATTGGACTTAGGTAACAACTCTAGGGCTTCTTGTCTGCTAAAACTGTTGGGCGAAGTATCATGAAGCCGAGCAGCGAACATTCCATATGCGATCGTTTCCGCGTATATGTCGGCAAAATCTTCGGGCGTTATGTCGTGAATCAAATGCTCGCTGAAAGCCCTATACTGGCCTGATAATTCAGTGTGTAGATCTTCATCGGCTTTTAGCGCCTTGCGCAGAACATCCTTGATGAGACTAGCCTTGCCAGCCATCATTTCGGCCAATACTCGCGGTGAAGATATAGTTTGCAAGCGCTGAGTGATAAAGTCGCGCAACAGGTGTTCCAATACCGGGTATTGGTCTGGGCGAGGTTGAATCCCCATCAAATAGTCGCCGATGGTTATCGATGCGATTAATTCATCGTTGCGATAAAAATCCCAATCTAGGCAGTTGGTATAGATTAGGTTTGGCAACGCTTTTCGGTAGCGCTCTTGCTGCTTTTTGTTGGCGTCTTTCATGTGACGTAATCCAACGCCGATGTCTTTCGCCTCGATATGACCGATTACAATATCCCCACGCTGGATGATGAAATCGGGAGCCCCGCACGCTACACGCTTAGGCTCGTTAAGAGCTATGACATCATTCTCCAAGCTACCAAGGAGTGTCTCAAGAGCGGCGCGATAGGAATGTTCAGTAGCCGACCCGTTTTTATATACGGTAGTTACTTTTCTTACGAAATCTTCGATGATTTTCAAGCTCGTCTCTCAGGGAAAGTGCATCGTTGTAAGGCAATCGCTGTGATTACGCCGTCCGGGGTTCAGACTCAGCATGCGAATGATGGTGCTGGAATACGGCTAAATGTTATTTAGTCATGCGGCGCTCGATGGTCAAGATTACTGCCGTACGATAAGTCATATCTAGCACTCAATTCCCAGCACCAATGATTGCTGACATCGAAAGACTTCCGGTAGCTGCTTCCTGAATGTGTTCGCTCCACCACTGCATCATTGGGCGCCTGCGCTCGATATAGTCAGCCCGATTATAGGCGCTACGCACCTCGTCCTTATCGACATGAGCGAGTGCAACCTCGATCAACTCAGGGTCCCAGCCGTGCTCGTTCAGTATTGTGCTCGCCATTGAACGCATACCGTGGCTAACCAGACGTCCCGCAAATCCCATCCGCTTAAGCGCCATGTTGGCGGTCTGGCTGTTGCAATGGGTGCGCGGATTTCGATCTGCGGGGAACACATATTCACGGTGTCCACTGAGGGGCTTGATAGCTTCCAGAAGCTCGAGCGCGTGCTGCGTGAGCGGGATTATATGCGTGCGGCGCTTTTTCATCCGCTCCGGTGGGATCGTCCATATCTGCTTTTCGAGGTCGATGTCTGCCCACCGAGCAGTAGCGGCCTCTGCTGGACGCGTCATGGTTTGGAGTTGCCACTCGATCAAGCAGCGTGTTGTTCTTTTGATACTGGCATTGGCGACCTAGCATCAGTTCTTTCGGCTCATCCGGCGCCAGCGCCGCCATGTTCTGCTTCTTCGGTTTTTTAAAGACAGAGCGGATGCCACTGAGCGGATTTGAAAAAATCAGTCCGGCATTCACCCCGTAAGTCATGATCTCGTTGAGACGCTGGCTAAGCCGCTTAACCGTCTCTAGGCTCCCTTTTGACTCAAGAGGTCTCAGCAATTTAATCACCGCTGGCGCAGTGATTGCTGAAATCGGCGTCAGCGCCAGGTCGGAAAAGACGTGGAGCGTTAAAGAGCGCCAGATGTCTTCAGCGTACGCGGTGGTGACTGAGTCTTTCTTGAGATCAAACCAGGCGGTGGCCACGTTTTTAAACGTGTGCTCAGTAGTCGCCTTTAATGTCTGCCGATCCGTGTCACGCTTCTCCTTAGGGTCGAGACCCTGGGCAACCAGCGCCCTGGCGCCAACGGTGCGTTTCCGTGCTTGAGCCAGGCCTACCTCTGGGAAAGTACCCAAACCCATGTTGATCCGTTTCTTGGTCACCGGGTGGATGTAATTGAAGTTCCAAAGCTTCGACCCATTGGATCTGATCCTCATCTGAAGGCCGTCACCATCAGTGAACGCGTAGTCCTTCTCCCTTGGTTTAGCGGCCTTGACTTTGACGTCCGAAAGGTGCGCCGCTCGAGCTCCCATGGTGTATTCCAAGCTATTTATGTATTCCAAAACTTAGCAGGTGAGCGCTTGGAATACCACTTGGAATACACGAGCTAACAGATGTTCCTGGACTCTCAAAGATGTCTATGGAGTCTAAGTCCCTGTATTTACTGGATTTCAGGCACAAAAAAAGACGTCCGTGGACGTCTTTAGATGATGAAGTGGTGGAGCCGGGGGGATTAAAGATTTATACATAAGATATTGTTTTAAATGGATTTATTTAAAAGTTCATTATTAAATGCCCCCATAAGTGCCCCCGTGCACGTATTTCCGATGAGCGGCTATTTAAGGAGTTGAACTGGCGTCCTGAATCTCGTTAGCGACCGGGCGAGGCCAGTCAACCATCGGGAGCATTTAATAGAGTCGGTCGTGTACAGCACAACCTCGGTTAGCTGGCCAGAAGGGTTTGATGCCCAGCTCAGACCGGTTGCTGGGTAGATGTCAGGTCACGCAGTTGGGTTTTTTCAGCGGCAGCACACCATGGGCTCATCTAAGACGATTTGAGCTGAGGTGCGGTATGAGACACTCGATGGTTACCTGCCAGAACTGTGGCAAAGCGATGGTTCCGAGAGCGTCATATAGCCGTGGTTTCTGGGGGTATTCGCCTTCGTCCAATCATTGCCCCTTTTGCCTGAGTGAGAACTGGCACGGCGGAAATCCAGCATTAGGGGCTCGGCTGTTCGCGTTGGTAGGCCTAGCTCTTGGTGTTCTGGCCTGCGTATTGGTGGGGGCTCTTCTGTTCAAGGTGCAGTGGTGGCTTGGTGTCGAAGGACAGTGGTCTCTATTGACGCTTGGCACATGTGCTGTGTCGGTTACCGCGGGATACCATTTTTACAACTGGTTTGTTGATTGCTGACCGGTGATCGTGCTGTGGAAGGCAGCAATCGGCCGATTCTGTTGAAAAAGTCGGCCATGGTTTGCGCATCAGAAAAGTACGCGTCCGAGATTGAAATCTTTACTTTTGGCAGAGGCTTCCGGACTCGGATTGCACGTAGCAGCGTGCAAAAAAGGCGTTTTCATCAGTCAATGATCAGGCAGTTCGGGCAAACCAACTTTTTCAACAGAATCGGCCAAATGCAGTCATTCACCCATACGGTGAGTAGCGGACCTGAGATTGTGCGGAACCTCCGCCCCCGAAGGCGCCCGCGCAGAGATGCCGTTACAAGCTAGGTTCACAGGCAATCGTGAGCTGGTATAACTGTTTGGTATACAGGCACGAAGGAAGGGAAGCCATGGCTCTCATTGATGAAGTTGAAGGCTTGCAATCGATCTACATCAATCGTTCCACCGGGAATGGAAACGACGATGATGAGCGGGATTACCCTCTTTACCGGCAGAGCGTTCTTGATGACCCTCGTGTGGCCTCGCTGGTGCCCGCGTGGGTGCGTCGTTACAGGAACTTGGATCAGTTTTGGGGGTTCATCCAGCCGAAATTCCCAAGCTACGCAGAGCGCAGGAAGTTCATCTGGGATGAATTTAGGGCGCTCGTCGACTTCGCTGAATCGGGTGGGGAGCACCCTTCGGATATCGTTGTCTCGGAGGCGCTGGACCGCATTGACGCTGAGCACGTTCGGATCGCTTGGACAAAGGCGCTTGAAAGGCGCTCAACTGACCCCGAGGGAGCTATTACCATGGCTCGTACGCTCCTAGAATCGGTATGCAAACACATTCTTGACGAAGCCGGAACGAGCGACCATGAGACGACTCCTGATCTGAACAAGCTCTACAAACAAACAGCTACGCTTTTAAATCTGACGAAGGCACAGCATGAAGAGGTCGTGTTCAAGCAAATCCTTGGAGGGTGTACAGCAGTTATAGAAGGGTTAGGCGCGCTTCGGAATCGTCTAAGCGATGCTCACGGAAAAGGAAAAAGCGGGGTGAAGGCTGCTCCACGGCATGCAGAACTGGCAGTGAATCTGGCGGGCTCAACTGCGCTTTTCCTGCTTGCCACATGGGAGGCGAAGAACGACGATTGAGTGTGGTATCGCTCAATAAGGGGCGGATCAAATTCAGTACAGATGGATGGTCAAATCAACCTAGTACCGACAAATCAAAAACGTCCGCTTCTGGCCGTTTTCCGCCCCTCGCGATAGGCAGAAAACGGCCATAAGCGGTCACCAAACAGGTTTGCTTGCCGCTCATCAATGGAAGGCTGACAAGGAAGAAATTAGAAGCTGGCTTACCCCCGCATGACCTTGTTCCAATCGATCTCATGACCGGCGGCTTCAAGCTCACGGCCCAAGGCTTGTTTCCAGCTATTACCTTCCATGGGCTCCCACACCACACCAGCAAAATCACTAGGAATCTCCAGAGTGCCGCGTTTCAACGCACAGACCTTGGCGCGGCCTAAACGGCCCAGAAAATAGCCCAACTCCAGCAGGACGTTCTGCCGGGCTCGCGGCTCCGGCTTGCCTCCCTTGGCACAACCCTCGTCGTCCGGCGTCAGCAGCACCACGGCAAAATCCACTTGTCCATGTGCTTCGACCTTCTCCATGACCGTACGGCCCTGATTGGCTTGCTCGTGCAAAATGATCGGCTCAAAGCCCAGCTGCATCAAAAATCGAGCCACGGTCTCACGTGCGCCTTCATCATGGCCAAGGGCCTGTTCGAGTTCTTCGATGAGTGAGTTCATGATTTCGGCGGCTAGCAGTAGTTGATGGATCAGCCCTGCACATTGCCCCGCTTCCACTTTGCCGTCGCTGACATCGCCGTCGAATGAGGCTTGCTTCAAACTGGCAGAAGCCAGCAGTGAGGCGTAGGCGTCGGGCGCAGCGTTCGGGTTCACCAAGTCGTTGAAAACGGCGACCGAGTTGGGTAATCGCTTACAGACAGGAATGGTCTCGATCAACCACTTTGGCCTGGCCTTGCCGGAAACTCCGTTTGGTGGAGTCAGGGCGAGTGGTCATGGTAGCGGAGGTGGAACAGAAGGCCTTGAGGCTTACTTGACGACGAAGTTGATCAGTCAGATAGGCATTTGAAGACAGCCCAAGACCGCTCAGTCCACGAAAGTTGGGTGGTTTTGAGTTTTCAAATTCTTCATGGGTGTTACTTGTTGAGACGACGGTGTAGCGCTGAGATGAATATGGGGAAAGGAATTACATTTTTTCTCCGAAAGTCTTCAACCCACCTCAGTGAACAATAAGATATTTGGTGTCGGAGCTATCGGAACAGAAGTGTTTGTGACTTGTGGCTCAGCACTTGCAGTGATCGATGGTTATTTTGCGGCTTCTGCGTTTTTTTGTTGCTTGACTGTGCTTGAGTTTATTATGCAGTTAGACTAAGTAGTCAATCTAATTAACACGGCGCAAATCTACACCTGCTTCTGGGGAGAGGAGATGAGAAAGGTTGATTCTGAGTAGCATCAGGCAAAGCTGCGCCATATCCTCGAAGCTGCCGTCATGTGCTTTTCCGAAAAAGGCTTTCGCGGCACGTCGACCAATGAGATCTGTGCCGCTGAAGGATGAGTCCTGGCAACCTGTTTCATTATTTCCCCAATAAACAGGCAGTGATTGAGGCCATTGCGGAGCACGATCGGCGCGAAATGAGTGAGCGTTTCGCCCAGCTTGCCGATGAGCCCGATGCCATGGTAGTTGTTGAGCGATTAGCAAAGGACCTCTTGAAGCAATGCACCATACCTATCGTGCGATGAGGGCGAAGCACGGAGATCTTGTCTTTTATTCCCGTAAATCGTTGAGAGAGTAAAGCTATGACAAAAATACGTCTCTATCAGTTAAGTGACTTTGATGAGTGCCTGCGTCTGTTTGATGGCAACACACCAGATTTCTTCGACGCAACAGAGCGCACAGCGTTCTGTGATTTTCTGCGCACTGCGAGTCAAACATTCTACGTCGTTGAGCGGTGCGAGAAGATCCTCGCTTGTGGGGGGTATGCTCTTGGGCACGGCGATAATGTGGCTAGTCTTTGCTGGGGAATGGTCGACCAGAAACTACATGGCCAAGGTTTGGGGCGCGCATTGATTGAGGCCCGACTCTCGGCAATACGAGCTCTGCCGTCAATCAAAATGGTGTGTATAAGTACGAGTCAACACACACAACGCTTCTATGGCAGATTCGGTTTCGTTCCTGTAAAGGTCACGCCTGATGGTCATGGACCAGGCATGGATTGTTGGGATATGACCCTGCAGTTGCGTCAATAGATAGGTATGGGGCCGGCAAGGGCCCGTACTACAAATTTTCGCGGATGTTTCTTTGCGAGGCGAGAGTCGTACGAAAACAAGGACGCTAGTGAGCGTTTGAAGGAGTGGCTCAAAGCCTCGATTTTATAAGCGCAGCATAAACACCGTTGAGGTTCTTCAATTCCGTATGCGTTCTTGTTCTTAACGACGCGACCACGCTGCAGAACAACGACTTAATCTGCATATCAAATGGTGGACGTTTCAGTATCTTAACCATCCGAGGAACACATCTTGCGTTATCAAGCGGATGCGCACCTAAGCGTAATTTTCTAGCCAGCACAATTTTTAACAATTATTTCTGGCACTTTTCAAACTAAACATCACCTTCTGGTAAGTGCTCCACGGGCTGTCAGCCGAGGGCTTTATAGAAGCCACTCGCTTGGCTAGTCTCAGCTGTTTCTAACTAGATCGTCTGCAGGTATTGAAACAGAAAAGTCTCTGCTTTATCCATTAGCCTGCCCCCCCCAACCCGCGCCCCTCGAATTCAGGTAGAACGTAAACGTCCAGTGAACACAATTTTGCTGCTCTGGCATCCGAGAGGGTGGTATCAGTCTGTGTTGAGTAGGCTTTTTTCCGTTCAATGTCAGGATGCCGATGCCATTAGCAAATGGCTATCTCTTCACCGCGACCACTCCGACTCATGCGTACAAATTTATAGGGCGCGTTAAATTTGTAGACGAGTTTTCGCATCAAATCCAGCCTTCCCGACTGATGATGGATCATGATCATCAAATCCAAGGAATCAAAACGATCACTGCGATTGGTAGTGCCAGTGCTGCAAGTAAGGTTTGACTGGCAATTATCCCCGCCATAAGAGGTGCGTCCCCGCCTAACTGTCGCGCCATGATGTAGGACGAAGAAGCTGTAGGCAGTGCCTGGAAAAGCAACGCCGCGATTGCTGCTCTGCCGTCCAATCCAAATAAATGACATGCACACAGCGTGGTCAGCGGCATAATCATGAACTTGACCACCGATGAATACGCCACGGGGCGAATCCAACTCTGCACTGAGCCCAGCTCAAGGGCTGCCCCTACGCAAAGCAGGCCCAGTGGTAAGGACGCTTGCCCTAATGCCTTGATAACCGGCTCGATGCCAGCAGGCAGGCCTAATCCTAGAGTCTGAAGCAGTATTCCCCCGAAGCAAGCGAGTACCAAAGGGTTAAGTGCCAACAGCTTGGCAACCTTGCCCGCAGACATCTTGCCTCCTTTGCCGTAGCGCGCGAACACCAGGACACACAAAATATTCACTGTCGGCACTATGGCCGCATTGGCTACGGCAGCCAGAGCGATCCCCTGGGCACCGAACAAGCCGGCCACCACCGAGACACCTACATAATTGTTATACCGCAGCCCTCCTTGGAAGACGGAAGTGAACGCCGCGTCGTTACCTTTAATAATCCTACGGGCGCCGACCATCAGCACTGCGACCATGACCGTCGAGAGTACAAGCGCCATGATCATCCCTTGGACTGGCACGTTGTCCAACTTGGCGGTCGCCAGACCATGCAAAAACAGCGCGGGCAGGAGAACGTAGTAGCCTAGGCGTTCTGCCTGTGCCCAGAAGGTGTCTTCAAAAAACTGACTGCGCTTGAGCCCGGCGCCCATGACAATCAGCAGGGCAATAGGCGTGAGTGCAATCAAAAGTTCGGCAGTCACGAGTACGCCTCTAGCGCACGAACCAACCGCGTACATCCTTGAACTAAGGTAGCTTCGTCGGTGGCGAAGGAAAGGCGCAGATGCCTAGGCAGACCAAAAGCACTTCCGGGAACCGTTGCAACACCGACTTCGAGCAGATCAAGTGCGAGCGATTGATCGTCAATACTCGTTTTGATCTGAGGAAGTAGATAGAACGCACCCTCCGGGCGCGATACTTCCATTTTATCGCTCGCCTGGAGAACATGAAGTGCGGCATCTCGGCGCTGACGATAGATCGCATTGCGCTCAGCAAGAAAATCTCGTGGCCCCTCAAGCGCAGCGACCGCAGCGAGCTGGCTCAAGGTACTGGTCTGCGTACAGTTTTGAGATTGCACTGTAGTCATTGCCGAAATCAGCGATCTCGACCCGCAACCCCATCCTACGCGCCAACCTGTCATGGCGTATGCTTTGGATACACCGTCGACGATAAGGATACGTTCTGCTAGGTCTGGTGCTACCGACGCTAATGTCTGATAAGGCTCTTGATTGAATCGGATTTCTGCGTAGATATCGTCAGACAGTATCATCACCTCTGGGTACTGGCGCAGAACTTCAGCCAACGCTTGCAAATCGGTTTCGGAGTACAGTGAACCGGACGGATTACCAGGTGCATTGAGAATCACCCACTTGGGCGATTTTGCCAGGCGGAAACCTGCTGCCAAGTGCTCCGCTGTTAATCGGAATCCTTCCGAAGCGGCGGTCGGAAGGATGATCGGTTGGGCACCGCACATCTTAATCATCCCTGGATAGCTGGCCCAGTAAGGGGCCGGGACAATAACCTCATCACCCGGCTTGAGGGTAGCTTGAAAGGCGTTAAAGATGATCTGTTTTGCGCCACAACCAACCGAGATTTGATCATCATCGAAATCTAATCCCCGGTCTTCTCGAGCCCGCATACGGATAGCACTGCGAAGGGGCTCAATACCGTTTGACGGGGAGTAGGTTAGGCGGCTACCTAGCGCTAGATGCGCTGCGTCCAGCACGTGCTTAGGGGCATTGAAATCAGGTTCGCCGAGTGTTAGGTCAACTATGTCTCGCCCCTCAGCGCGCATGGCGACAGCACGTTTTGCCATGAGTAGAATCGGCGATTGGAAAGCGCTGGTTGGAGTTTCATTGCTGTGCATGGTGCCTTCTCGGAGTACGTTTGTATGGGCACTACGATAAGGAGTCGATACCTAAAGTAAAAACGATTTAAAATTCACGATTCGACAAGTTTTACTCATTTGTCGTTAGGTAGGAGCATGCCTTTTTACCGCCTGCGCCAGGGCTGCTGCCAGTCGTCCGCGTGGCCGTTCTTCCTGCTCCAAGATCACAACGCGACGCGATTTTTGCGGTGATCCAAACGGCTGGACTTCTAGGTGCTTGAGGTGTTCAAGATTTTGGTTGGATAGCGGAACCACTGACACCCCCAAACCGCTGGCGACCATCTGGATGATCGCATCCTGGCTGTCCAACTCCATACTGGTTTGCACGCGCAATCGCAATCGACGAAGCTCCCGATCAATGGTACGCCCAGCCCAAGCCCGGCGGTCGAAGCGGATGAAAGGTAGTTTTTGAAGGATCTGCCGAAAATCTAGACCTGCGCATGAGCTCGGGGCAATGATCCAAAAGCCTTCTTCGTAAAGTGATGTACTAACCAAGCCGTAGGGGTGCGGTTTCACAGGCTCTGTAGTGATCGCGACATCCAACTCGCCAGCCTCTACGCGCGTGGCCAATTCGGCAGACATACCCGAGGCTACGTTTATGCGTAGATGTGGGTGCTCGGCAGCTAAGGCGGCCAGGGCAAGAGGTAAAGCACCGGCCAGTGCCGTCTGAATGGCACCAATTTTCAGTCGACCGCGAAGCTCGTTATCACTACCAATGTCCACAGCAATGCTGTCGTAAAGTGCAACGATCTCGCGCGCCCGCTCCACCGCCAAATAGCCTGCGTCGGTTAACACGGGCAAGCGACGCGAGCGGTCAAACAACGCAGCATTGAACTCCTCTTCAAGCGACTTTATGTGCAGGCTCACAGCCGATTGTGTGAGATGAACGGTGTCTGCGGCTCGCGTAAACGAACCGTGGTGAACGATAGCGATTAAGGTACGAAGCGCGCGCAATGACATATTGATCTCTCCTGCGTTGCAGTCGGCAAGCAGGTGACTGTATTGATTTAATAAGTGCTTTTTTTACGAAACTGGTCATGGCCTTCTACAGGCGCCTAGCAATCTTGATCAGCCGTCGATGCTATTGAGTTGCTAAATCACTCAGTGAAGCACGGTGATGATACACTCGTCAGCATCGTTTCAGACGATTGGTGCAGTTTCAGATAGCTATATGGGCTAGCACTCGTGATAGTGCATTCTGTACGCGTAATGGGCAGGTAACTACAGGCGTCGCGGTGATCCCCCATCAATCGCAGAGGAAAACGATTGAACACCGGCGGTGGCATCGACCAGCCAATGTAAGCGTCTGCTTAACTGACCTCCGCAAGTTAGGCAAGAGTCCACTGATATGGCAGCAGATGGCCTATCTCACTTGCTCGTTGCGTTGGTAAACGAGTTAGAACGTCCTTTAGTTTGGTGTACGGATCGTGCCCATTGATGCGCACAGCCTGGATCAAGCTCATGCTCGCAGCTGCCCATCTACCACTGTGTAGCGAATCGGTAAACAACCAGTTCGAGCGCCCAAGTGCCCACGGTCGGATCTGATTCTCTACTAGATTGTTGTCGATGCGCACAGCCCCGTCGTCCAAGTAGCGCGTCAGCGCCGTGCAGCGTTTAAGGCTGTAGTCCAGGGCCTTGACCGTCGCTGATCCATTGGGCACCAGATCGCGCTGGGCCGACATCCAGTCATGCAGCGTTTTGATATCGGTGCCGCCTTTTCCTGACGTATTCGCCAGCGATCCTCATCGCTCAAGTCTCGCGTCTGGCGTTCAGCTTCTTACTAGCCGCCAATCGAGTGCAATGCGTGCTCGGTTACCCGAGGCAGGAGCCGTATGCGGTAGTTCCGCATGTACGGATCTGTGCGGGGGGCGGCAGGTAACTGCCGTCCCTACCGCGACCGTTGTAACAGCTTCAGTTCAGCTTGCTATTTGCGACAGTAGCTTTCGCGATGATGGCTACCGCAAGAATCATGAAGCGACTGATTACCTGCTGGGGAATCCTGAACAGGCTGCGGATGGGAATGGGGTGTCTGCTGGCAGGAGCGCTCTTGCACTGCGTGGGCGAAGTTCTGGTGCCGACTTCGGTACTGGGCTTTATTCCCCCAATGTGGCTCGCGGGGGTTGGTATCGCAACTGCCGTCTCGGTGGCACCTAATGGTGCGTTTCAAGGTTTCGATCATATCGCCGGGACCGCAACGGCAGTCTACTTTTTCCTGGGCGACCTTGAGTGCGGCTTCGCACTCGATGATGAGGTGGCGAGGCCAAGTAGGCAATGCAGCAGCGCGCTCACTTGCTCGCCAAACAGGGGCTGGCCGAGAGCCGAGGGCAGCGCATGATCCTGGCGCGCTACGCGATGCTGGATTACGGCATGGGGTTCAGTCTGGAGTCGTACGCGGCAGTTGATCACGCACACAGACTTCGGTGGGTTGGCTGATATTTCATACTTCAAGGCAATAACATATGCCCATCTCAAGTTTTCCAGATGGTGTTTCCTCAAGCTGTGGCTCGCTGACTTGAGAGAATCCAGCTTTGATAAGGCTTTTCTCTGATGCAGGGTTTTCTCTAACAGTGCGAGCGCGCAGTTTTTTTAAACCCAAAATGCGCGCAATCTCTGTGCTCAGAATGAGAGCTCGCCTGGATACACCATGACCTCTATGCGTAGGTGCAACCCAATAGCCAATCTCTGCTTCATCCTTCTTTATATCAAAGATTACTAAACTCCCAAGAAAGGAGTCTGATCGTGTGTCGGCGATCGCTAAAACTGCCAGTGTTCTATCGCGCAACCCGTCCGCGATTACGCCTCGGATCATGTCGCGAACAACCTGTGGTGTATATTTTTCCAGCGGAAGGTGAGCGAAACGCTTGACTAGAGCGTCGTCTGCTCCGGTTGCATAGGCATCTGCATCGAGATCGGACATAAGCCGGATAGTCACTACTCCATCAGAGATAGGGACGGCTGTTGTAAAGTCTTTCTCAAGGGATTTAACAAATTTATTTTGCTCGATCATTTCTACTTCTCGCGACAATTGGGCTACACATGACTCTTAGCGCCATTCGAATCGGCCGATCAGGTGAGCGAGTCGGCCAAAGAGCTATCTCAAGTGAACTCCTGGTGGCAGTAGAGTGTATACGGGCGTTATGTATCACTGCTATGCGGGTAGGAGTGTGCTACCGAGCTATCTGGGCTACGGAACCATCTACTTCCAAATTGCATGGAAGTGATGAACTGGCCCATGGCCGGTCCCAATTTGCAACCGGTCGGCTGCCGCCAGTGCATGCGTTAGGTAATTCTTTGCCAGTTTCACTGCGCACAGCATATCCATTGATGGTAGAAACGCCGTGATCGCAGCAGATAGAGTGCAGCCGGTACCATGTGAATTGCATGTAAGCACTCGCGGTGCGGCCAAGGTGCAGGTTTCTCCATTACCGTGGAGTAGATCAATACTGTGTTGACCGTCTAAATGGCCGCCCTTGAGTAATACCCAGCTTGAACCCAACTGATGAAGCCCATCCAACGTCGTATGCATCTCTTCTATAGATGTGGGGTGGGGTGAGTCGAGTAGGTCGCCTGCTTCGAGCAAGTTGGGGGTGATCAACGTGCAAAGTGGAATCAGCCGTTCACGAACGATAGAAACTGCATCTGGAGGAAGCAGGCGGTGTCCACTGGTGGCGACCATGACGGGATCCAAGACTATGGGGCAGTTAGCATGTCGCTCTAGTCGGGTAGCGATCGCGTCGGCAATGGCTGCGTTGGCAATCATGCCGATTTTGACCGCGTCCACCCGCACGTCGTCGAACACAGCCTCGATTTGGTCGGCTACGAATTCTGGCTCCAGCGCAACGAAGCTACGGACTCCTTGCGTGTTCTGCGACACAACTGCAGTTATTACGCTCATTCCGTAGGCGCCAAGCGCAGAAAACGTCTTCAAGTCAGCTTGAATGCCTGCGCCGCCGGTTGGGTCCGTACCCGCGATGCTCAGAACGTTGGGAATCATTGAGTTTCCTCCTCCGCTAATGCTTTTATCCTCGCAGCGTCGGGCGCATCTTCTGCAGAAAATCCGCTTTGAAGAGTCCCGTGTGTCGAGGGAGAATGAGTATGGCTTCGGAGTATCCGTGTGCACTTTGCATATTCCTCCGCCCCAAGCAGGTCCTAAGGAGCGACTATCACGGCTTTAATTTAATGCCATAGTCGGTCGAGTAGTGGTTACTTCCAGTGCAAGTCATTCTTCCTTGGTCATTCGACTGATATGCTCGGTTCTGTAATCTCCAAGAATTTATTTCCTCAGTGAGTTGATTGAGGAGCCCGAGTTTTTCTTGTGCTTTGAAGGACCTCTCGTTACTCGCGAACTATTCGCCCCAAAGAGCACGGATTCCGAGATTCTCATATGATCCTCCAGGCTGCAATGGAGTAAAGACCAGGGCGATGCGCAAGTTGCAAGCCGGGCGGCCCGATCGCCTAACAGCTGCGGCCTCGAGTTGCGCCGCAGCTGATGTTAAAATTTGAAGATATCGGGGCATTGTTCAGGACGACAATAGCCTGCAAACGATGCCAGAAGGCTCGCACTTCTGAATTCAGGGAGAGCTGAAGGTAATTAGAGCTATTGTGCAGCTCGGGTTGTATTTGGCGAAGTTCAAATTATGATCCTCGCCAGCATATCTTCGCCGTCTGCATCCATGCCAACCTCGACAAACCCGAAACTGGAATAAAACCCTTTAGCTACGACGTTGTTGGGGTTATAGCAAATTTCAATTTCTTTCAAGTTTTTGATCTGTTTTATTTCACGTAGGGCGAGACCCAGCGCGACTCTACCGATGGATTTCTGCTGATGTTCTTTGTCCACCATAAAGCGCCAGATAGAGACTTTTTCTTCGGATTCCTGCACCCACATAAAAAAACCTACTGGCTCTTCATCTGCAATGATGGCGCGTGTGAAGTAACCCGGGTTGTATGCAGCCTCAACGAGCGACCAAGTATTACTGGACACGTAGTCCTCCTGCTCTTCAGTGACCTCCAGCTCGCAAATTGCCTCATAGTTTTGTTGCGTTATTTGGGTGAGTGAGATTTCCATAGAGTATCCTGCATTTTGGTGATGATCGGGCTCAATTTACTGTTATGGGTGTTTATTGGTGTGTAGAGTGCCTGAGTTGCGACTGACTGCTGGAAGTATTGAATGGTAACTGGCTGGAGCTATCAAGAAATGCTTTGTGAAAGTTTGTTCGAGGGGACAGACTATGAAATAACTTCCACCCTGAAGAACGTCGCTCTTATGTGTTTGTGAATTCTGTAGGGGGGCGGCGTTTCTGAAACAAATGGAGTGTGGCCTTTAACACTAAAGGCCAGCAGAGAAAACCAGCGTCAAGCCACCGGTGACAGTTTCCCGGCGCCGGAAGAGGCTCGGGTTGCGTTTACCGCGGTGGAGTCGACCATCCAGGTGTCCAGATCGATCAACTGCTCGAAATACACACGCTTCGCAGACTGGTCGGGCTCGCCAAGCCCCCGAAGAAAGTTGTTTGCTGCATTGTCCGAAATATCTTCGCGCAGGTTTCGATGAGCAAACGCGATGTCCAGCCAGCGATCCGCGATACCGCCCCGCCCCAGATCGATGAAATGCAACTGGTCATGGGCGTCAACGAAGACATTGGTGTCACATAGGTCGCCATGAGCCGTTGTAGTTCGCGGCAGTGCTACGGCGGAAGGGAAATCCGGCTAGTTCTCCGTACAGCCCCAAGTAAGGTTTGCACCCCTCTCCGGCGTTCGTGCGGTATACATTGTAACCAGACTGCGTCCGCCGGTCGCTGCCTCCTCATGCCGGTATGTTTACTTTGCGCCCTTACTCTTTCGTATGTTCCAGCCATTCTTGGTAGGTGATGCGGCTGATGTGTTCTGTCCGATAGTCTTCGAGGAACTGGTTATATTTGTTTTCTTCGGTGTGATGAAATCGAAAGCCACACTTCGATTGAGCAGCATGGGATTGGATGTTGTCGGCGAAGTAACCACACCAAAGTGCTTTGAGGTTCAGGTTTTCAAAAGCGTGTCGCATCACTTCACGCACTGCTTCCGGAATCAGGCCTTTGCCCCAGTAAGGCACGCCGATCCAGTAGGCTATTTCCCCTTCCTGCTCACTGATTTCAAAATTGCTGTTGCTACCTATGAGAATGCCTACACAACCAACAGCACGGCGATTTTCCTTCAATTCGACCGCGTACACCTCTGGGTGATTGAAGACTGTGCGGATGATGTCGGCACTGTTCTCCACACTGGTGTGCGGGGGCCAGCCAGCGATGGGACCAACTCGGGCGTCTTTGGCATATTCGTATAGATCGGCGGCGTCTGTGTCCAGCCAGGGGCGCAGCGAGAGTCGTTCTGTTACAAGTGTCATATCCTGTACTCGTAGTGGATTGGTGCGTTCGAGATAGAGTATTGGGAGACAGATCATCGGTACACGCCAGTACCTCGGCTTCTTCGGTACTTTTAGAAACAATCGCGCCAAGCGGTGATACGATGGTGGCCTTTGGTTGTTGTAGAGCTGGGGCACTATGCATCACATTCCGAAACTTCTTGTTCCTGACGATTCGATGCGGATGGGAGAAACCACGCTCGCGCAAGGGCTAGGTTTACCGCTCTCCTTCGGTCATGCTTACTTGACGCTGCTGGTATGCCTCTGCGGTAGTGCCCACTTCACTCTAAACTTCAAAGAGCATGCGGTCAGGCGCGGTGGTGTGATGCTGCTGGCTGAAGACACGATTGCCTTGCTCAAACGTCGCTCGCGCCGCTTCAAGGTGTTTTTCTGCCTTATGCCGAAAAACTTTGCAGCGGAGGTTGCCTACCCACTGCCAAATACCTTGTTCGTATTTCTGCATGACCATCCTCATTGCGTCCCATCCAAGGACGACATGCCGCTGATAGAGGGGTGGGTGACGCAGATGCGGAACATTGCGCAGACCTGCCCCACCTACCAACGCATCATGTTGCGTAATCAACTGCAGAACCTCTTTTTAAAAATAGCCGAGCAACTTCCAGCCAACCAAATAGAGAACAAGGGATTCAGCAGGAAGGAAATGCTCAGTTGGCGCTTCTGGGAATTGATAGGCAAACACTGCATCCGCCACCGAGATGTGAAGTTCTACGCCGACGCACTGAGTATCACGCCGTTCTACCTGTCGCAGTTGACCAAAGCGTTTTTCAATGACACTCCCAAGGGCCTGATAGATCGGCAGGTAACCTTGGAAATCAAGGCTCTCCTTTCATACAGTGACTTGGCTATTGGCCGTGTGGCCGACGAACTGAACTTCGCCGACGCATCTTACTTGTGTCGCTATTTCAAGCGCCAAACGGGGATTTCGCTTTCCCGTTATCGTAAGCACAAGAGGGAGAAGGCGGAAAATGACTGACCTGCGGTAGAAATAGAGGAGGAAAGGCGCACTAACCATGCACCGCAGCAGAACCTGCTTGCTATCGCCTATCTGTTCAACGGCTAGTGTCCAAATATTCAAGTTGCCGAGATTCTCAGCGTCTTGATCAGCATGCTGTACAGACTATCGACCGGCTTGGACGCCAACGAGGCACGGCTGCGATAGACGGAGACCTCCATCGGCTCAAGCGGGCCGAGCCCGTGTTCGGCGCCTAGAATTTCAAGATGATCTGGTGCACTGCATCGAGTCAAAACGGCGACGGCCAAGCCGCTTTCAACTGCAGCCAATTGGCCAGCCAGGCTTGAACTATTGTAAATCACCTTGTACTGACGCCCTTGCAAAGCCAAGGAGTTGATAGCGCTGCGCCTGGCTAGACTGGTCTCCTCGTATGTCGCGATAGGGAGTGGATCGCGCCTCCATATATCGAACTGCGGTGATCCCACCCAGACCATTGGTTCATGGAACAACAAGGTTCCTCGTCGAGAGTGGTCTCGTGATATCAGCGCTAGGTCGAGATCACCTTTTTCAACTCGGGGGATCAGTGAAGTGGATTGCTCGCAATCGAGTTCAATCTCAACTGCGCCATGGCGGGGCGCAAAACGCTTGAGCACAGGCGTCAGGTACTTGGCTGCATAGTCGTCCGGAACTCCCAGGCGAATTCGCCCGGCCAGTTCGTTCTTGCTAAAAGCTGTCTGGGCATCTGCGTGCAGGTCCAGTATCCGCCGTGCATACCCAAGAAAGACCTGGCCATCGGATGTCAGATGAAGGTGGTGGGCGTTTCGCACTAATAATTGCCGACCGACCGCAGCTTCAAGCTTTTTGAGTTGCATGCTCACTGCCGATTGGGAGCGATAAACCTCTGGTGCCGCGTTGGAAAGTGAGCCGGTATCGACAACCGCGATGAGACATTTGAGCCAATCAATCTGAAGATTCTGCGGATTCATAGAGAACTCTGTATTCGATTAGCGGATACGACTTATGAGGATTATGCGCTTTTCGGGCTTTTAGGTCCGGGCGATAGTACTCGCAGAGTGCTGATACCAGGAAGGCTATAGAAAAGGCTTCAGCACATCCTGTGTGCTTGCTCGGGTATTGCGCGCACGCCACGCACAACGGAGGTTATGTTTTGTCATCGGCAGAAAGGTTGTTATCTAGACTTGAGTCCACCGACGTCTGGGAGGGCTTCAAAACGTTGTTGCCCATCTCTTCCTTTGTCGTTGTTTTTGGGGTGGCCTTTGGTCTTGCTGCAGTGCAGACGGGGCTTGGCGAAATTTCAATTGTTGCCATGAGCACGTTGGTATTTGCCGGGGCCGCGCAGTTTGCGGTGCTTAAATTGTGGGGTGAGCACGTGCCCCTGATTCCTCTCATCATCACTGTATTTGCCATCAACGCTAGGCACCTTTTGATGGGCGCCACTCTGTATCCGTGGCTACGCGAACTGCCTCGCGCGAAACGCTATGGGGTGATGCTGGTTGTGTCCGATGCGAACTGGGCAATGTCGATGCAAGCATTTAGCCGCGGTGAGCCAGGACTAGGTCTTCTGTTCGGCGGAGGTATTGCGCTTTGGTCGTCATGGTCGCTGGGAAGTTGGATGGGAATCTATTTCGGTAGCGCGACTCATGATCCGGTCAGTTGGGGGCTGGACATGGTGATGGGGTGCTTCCTGCTCGCCATGGTTGTCGGCGGGCAGAAAAGCCTGCGTATGTTGATTATCTGGATTGTCGCTGCATGTTCCTCGCTTTGGGCGTATTGGTGTCTGCCTGAAAACAGTCATGTGGTAGTCGGAGCCCTGGCGGGCGGTGTGTTAGGTGCGGTGTGGATAGAGAAAAAAAATGAACATTGAAACCACAGATTACGGCACCCTGATCATTGTGTTGTTAATGGCAGTGGTCACTCTCGCAACGCGCTGGGGCGGCGTTTTCGTAATGTCTTTCGTACCCATCAACTACCGCGTGCAACTATTTATCAGCGCTATGTCGGGGTCTGTTTTGGTGGCACTGCTTGCACCCTTGGCAATTGCAGGTGATAACGGTGCACGGTGGGCTCTTCTTACAACAGCAGTCGTCATGCTAATTATCAAAAAGCCTTTGCCAGCTATTGCTGCTGGCATCGTCGCAGCCGCCTTGGTTCGGCAACTGTGAATTCGTTGATTGGTTTCCGGAGCATCCGCTATTGGTCGAGGCTAAATAAAAAGTTTTAGAACAGGTTTGGCGGCCGGAGGGATGGTGCCGGGACGCGTCGCTCGCGTGGGTGGGGCTATTGCCAGTCCGATGGATTCTTTAGATGTGGTTGTCAGCGACACTGGAAATGATCCAGACCGAGGGAGTTCCACCGCTCGACGATTAAAGCGATACTGATTTTGGTAGTGGAAGTTACCGGGTCGATATTAGTTTGAGACCCCTTGTCCCCTGGACGGCTGAGATCGACAAGCTCCCGGTAGCCGCATGCTGAATATGCTCGCTCCACCAAGTCATCATTGGGCGTCTTCTCTCAATGTAGTCCGCACGATTGTAGGCGCTACGTACTTCGTCTTTGTCCACATGTGCAAGTGCTACCTCGATCAGTTCAGGATCCCATCCCTGTTCGTTAAGGATGGTGCTGGCCATGGAGCGCATACCATGACTCACTAATCGACCCTCAAAGCCCATCCGTTTCAAGGCCATATTTGCCGTCTGGCTGTTGCAATGTGTTCGAGGGTCCCGGTCTGCAGGAAATACATACTCTCGGTGTCCGCTGTACGGTTTTATTGCTTCCAACAGTGCCAGTGCTTGATCTGTGAGCGGCACGATATGTACGCGGCGTTTCTTCATGCGCTCAGCCGGAATCGTCCAGATCTTCTTCTCAAAGTCGATGTCGGCCCAGCGCGTGGTTGCAGCCTCCGCTGGGCGAGTCATGGTATTGAGCTGCCATTCGATCAGACAGCGCGTAGTTCTTTTTATGCTGGCATTGGCAATTGCCACCATGAGCTCTTTCAGTTCATCGGGAGCAAGTGCCGCCATGTTTTTCTTTTTCGGCTTCTTGAAGACGGAGCGAATCCCGCTTAGTGGGTTTGCGTGTATCAGTCCTGAGTTGACCCCGTAAGTCATGATCTCGTTGAGTCGCTGTGAAAGCCGTTTAACGGTTTCAAGGCTACCTTTGGTTTCGAGTGGTCGAAGAAGGTTGATGACTTGTGGTGCGCTGATGGCTGAAATCTGTGTGGTGGCCAAGTCTGGAAAAACATGCAGCGTCAACGAACGCCAGATGTCCTCGGCATAAGCTGGTGTCACCGCATCCTTCTTCAGTTCATACCAGGACGTCGCGACATTCTGGAATGTATGCTCAGTTTCAGCTTGCTTTGCTTGCAGCACTGCATCTCGTTGTTCTTTGGGGTCGAGGCCTTGGGCAAGTATTTCCCTCGCTGCAATGGAGCCCTTTCGTGCCTGCGCTAACGAAACTTCAGGGAAAGTACCTAGGCCCATGTTGATCCGCTTCTTCGTCACGGGGTGTCGATAGTTGAAGTTCCATAGCTTAGAACCATTACTTCTCACTCGCATTTGAAGTCCGCCGCCGTCAAACAGGACGTAGTCCTTTTCAGAGGGCTTGGCAGATTTGATTTTGAGCTCAGAGAGGCGAGTAGCTTGTGCGCACATTGGCATTCCAGGATAAGGTTGGCATTCCAAAAATTAGCACTGTTGGGCTTGGAATGCCATTTGGAATGCCATAAAGCGTGGCTGCTCTTGGACGTCCGTGGACGCTGATGGCGCTTAAACCCCCGTATTCACTGGATTTCAGGCACAAAAAAAGACGTCCGTGGACGTCTTTAGATGTTTAAGTGGTGGAGCCGGGGGGATTTGAACCCCCGTCCGCCAGTACTCCGCTGTCGGTACTACATGCGTAGCCGTTTCTATTAAGTTAACCCTCAGCGACCCGAAGGGCAGGGTGCTTTGGGCGAGTTGTGTAAGTTTTAGCCGCTTCGTCCACAACGTACTGCACGGCGATTCTGTTCTATATGACAATCACTTTGGGTTTACAGACATCCCCTGGTGATTGCTGGACCCGAAGGTACCAGAAGCTCAGGGCTAAGGCTGCTTACGCAGCGAGAGCGAATTCCTGGCCGTAGTTTTCGTCATTGGCAACTATAAGAAGTTGCAACAGTGGATTTACGAGTTCTGTTACCAACTCGGCATGCACCTAAAGTTTCGCGACCGGCGTCGAATCCTAAACGGCCCCGTGCTTGTAACTCGTTGTTTCTTAGTGAGTGACAAGCCTGTGCAGTGTACGCCAAAAGCTCAGCGAAGGCCAACCCGAAGGTTGGCCCTATCGCTTACTGACCGCCTTTCTCGCTGTTCTGCAGGTCTTGCAGGTGATTTCGATGCACTTCTTCTCATCACCTGCGTCGTGGGCGGCCTTGGCCTGGGAGACGGCGGTGTCTATTTCGCCACTTTTGCCACTGGTATCGGTGGACAGCAGGGCTTTGCCGTTGTTGATTTTGTCCAGGTTGATCTGGCACAGGTCTTTGTCACCGGCAGCGAAGGCGGGGGAGGCGAGCATCGCAGCGGTCATGAACAAGCCAGCAAGAGCGGAACGCTTCATAGGGTGTCTCCTTGCGCAAAAGGGCTCGACGCTGCTGGCGTGCAACCGCTGCCAGCGACATCACTGATGGGCCTCGTTTGTCGAGGCCTATGCAGATGACTGCGCTGGTGCGCCAGGGTTCGGTTTTTTTGCCGGGTCAGTGGGCGCGGGCGCGGGTGACGCGGTCTACCAGGTAGACCAGGCCGTGGTAGTCGATGCCGCCATGCTGGCTCAGGCCGATCTCGCAGGTGCGGCTGGTGGAGATGCCTTCGCTGCAATGTTGCACGGCGTCCTTGAGCGAGCGCAGGGAGTGGGCGTTGAGTTGCGGGGTGGTGAAGCCTTTGTCGCCGGCAAATCCACAGCAGTGAATGCCTTCGGGGATCACCACGGTTTTTGCGCAGCGTCGTGCCAGTTCGATCAGTGCCTGGCTCTCGCCCAGGTGTTGGGTGCTGCACGTGACGTGTACGGCGATGGGGGCTTCCTGCGGCGTGAAGTCGAGGCGGTCCATTAGGTGGGTGCGGATAAAACGTACCGGGTCGTAGAGGTCCAGGCGGGTTTCGCCGAGGTCTTGTACCAGGCGCAGGGTGCAGGGGCTGGTGTCGCAATAGATCGGGTCGAGGCCGCCTCGGCTGGCGTGGAGCAGGGCGCCGATCAGTTCCTGGCGCTTGTGTTCGGCCTGCTCGGCATAGCCTTTGGAGGCGAAGGGCTGGCCGCAGCACAGGTTGTCTTGATTGTCGGGGAATACGACTTGGTAACCGGCTTTTTCCAGGAGGTTGCGGGTTTTGTCGTACAGCGACATCTGTTCTTTATCCCCGGCTGCCGGGCCCATGGCGCGTGAGACGCAGGCGGCCAGGTAGACCACCCGCGGGCGCTCATCTGTAACTGGCGGGCTGAAGCGAATGGCTTTTTCCGGTTGTGGCATGGCATTGGTCCACTGCGGGATTTGCCCTTTGGACAGTCTGGTCACGGTGGCCGACCACTTTGTCAGGCGCGAGGCACCCAATAACATGCGTGCACCATTGGCGACGTGCAGGGTGAAGCGCGCACCTTGCAATGCGGTGGCGAAATGGCTGGCGAGCCATTCGGCGGTTTTCGTACGGTCTGCTTCGCGGCTGCGCAGCTTTTTCACCAGGTCGCCGGTATTGATGCCTACAGGGCAGCGTTGGGCGCATAGCCCGGTGGCGGCGCAGGTGTCGATGCCTTGATAGTGGTAGGCCGCTTCCAGTTCGGTGGTGTCTACGCCTGCGCGGCGTTTGGCCTGGATGTCGCGCCAGATCACAATGCGCTGGCGCGGGCTCAGAGTCAGGCCTTTTGAGGGGCACACGGGTTCACAGAAGCCACACTCGATGCACTTGTCCACAAGCTCATCGGCGGCGGGCAGGGGCTTGAGGTGTTTGAGGTGGATTTGTGGGTCTTCGCTGAGCACCACATCCGGGTTGAGGATGCCGTTGGGGTCGAGCAGGCGCTTGAGTTGCCACATCAATTGATAGGCGTCGCTGCCCCATTCCAGTTCAACGAACGGCGCCATATTGCGACCGGTGCCGTGTTCGGCCTTCAGCGAGCCACCGAACTCCACCGCCACCAGTTGTGCGACGTCGTCCATGAACGCTTGATAGCGTGTGACTTCTTCGCTGCTGTTGAAGCCTTGGGTGAATACAAAGTGCAGATTGCCTTCCAGGGCGTGTCCGAAAAGGATGGCTTCGTCGTAGTGATGTTTGTCGAACAGTTCGATCAGGCGGTTTACGCCGATCGCCAGTTGTTCGACGGGGAAGGTGACGTCTTCGATGATCACGGTGGTGCCGGTTTTGCGTACGGCGCCTACGGCGGGGAAGGTGTCTTTGCGGATTGCCCACAGGCGGGCGTTTTCCACGGGGTCTTCGGTGAAGTCGACCTGTTTTTCTACGGGAAACGCCGCCAGAGAGGCCATGATCAGCGTTAGTTGTTCGTGCAGTAATGACGGCGAGGCCGCGCGGGATTCGATCAGCAGTGCGCAGGCATTTTCCGATAAGTGTTGTACGAATGCGGGCATACCCGGTTTGTCTTGCACCGAGCGCATACTGCGTCGGTCCAGCAGTTCAACGGCGGAAACCGGCTGGGTTTTCAGCACCGTTACTGCGTTGCAGCATGTCTCGACATCCGGGAACACGATCAGCGCCGAGGCTTTGTTCGGGTGATCGATTACCGTGTCGTAGGTGACCGCACTGATAAACCCCAGGGTGCCCTCGGAGCCGACCAGCAGGTGGCTGAGGATATCCAGCGGGTCGTCGAAATCCACCAAGGCGTTGAGTGACAGGCCGGTGGTGTTTTTCAGACGGTATTTGTGGCGAATCTTCGCAGCCAGTTCAGCGTTTGCGCGTGTCTCGCGGCCCAACGTGGCCAGGCGCTCAAGCAGTGCACTGTGGGTTTGGCGGAAGGCTTGCACGCTGGCGGCATCTTCGGTGTCCAGGCGGCTGCCATCGGCCAGTACCAGACGAATGCCCGCCAGGGTGTGATAGGTGTTTTGTGCCGTACCGCAGCACATGCCGCTGGCATTGTTGGCAACGATGCCGCCAATTTTGCAGGCGTTGATCGACGCCGGGTCCGGGCCGATCTTGCGCCCGAACGGCGCGAGCCAGGCGTTGGCCTGGGCGCCGATGACGCCGGGTTGCAGGCGGATCTGTGTGCCTTGCCCACGAATTTCGCGGTGGTTCCAATTGTCGCCGAGCACGATCAGCACCGAGTCGCTGATCGCCTGCCCGGACAGGCTGGTGCCCGCGGCCCGGAAGGTCACCGGCACGTGATCGCGCTGGGCCAGTTGCAGCAGTGCGACGACTTCGTCTTCTGACTCCACGCGGATCACCAGCTGTGGGATCAATCGGTAGAAGCTGGCGTCGGTGCCGAAGGCGAGGGTGGAAAGTGGGTCGTCGAAGCGGCGATCTTGCGGGATCAGTTGTGCGACGTCGCTGAGAAAAGCAGCAGGCAGGCTCATCGGTCCTCCAGAAATAGCAGACGCCGGCATCGTTGTCCGGCGTCGATTCTTACCCTATTACGTGCAGGTCTCAGTGCACCAGCATACCGGTGAACCAGTACGCCTGCGCCAGGGTGATCAGCCCGACGATGGTGGCAAAGAACAGACTGTGCTTGAGGGTAAAGCGGAACAGATCGGACTCCTTGCCCACCAGGCCCGTGGCTGCGCAGGCCACGGCGATCGATTGCGGCGAGATCATTTTGCCGGTCACGCCGCCGCTGGTGTTGGCGGCTACCAGCAAGGTGTCGTTGACGCCAATCTGGTGGGCGGTGGTGGCTTGCAGCGAGCTGAACAGGGCGTTGGATGAGGTGTCCGAGCCGGTCAGGAAAACCCCCAGCCAGCCGAGGAAGGGCGAGAAGAACGGGAAGGCGGCGCCGGTGCCAGCCAGTACCAGGGCCATGGTCGAGGACATGCCGGAGTAGTTGGTGACGAAGGCGAACGCCAGCACCATGCCGATGGACAGGATCGGCCAGCGCAGCTCAAAGAAGGTCTCTTTTAAAGTGGTAAGACCAGTCTTGATATCAATTTTCAGCACCAGCATCGAGACCAGTGCGGAGAAGAAGATCGCGGTGCCGGTGGCCGAAATCGGGTCCAGCTTGAAGACGGCGGGGATGGCGGTGGGGTTGGTGACGATGGGTGCGACTTTGATCACCAGTTGGTCCAGGTGGGGGATCGCGAAGTTGAACACCCAGCTGTACATCGAACCTCCGGCCGCGAACATGGCCTTGAAGGGTTTGAGGGTCCAGATGGTGACCAGTACGGTCAGGATCAGAAACGGCGACCAGGCCTTGAAAATTTGCCCCAGGCTGTAGGGTGAAACCACTGTGCTGCGTGGCAAACCGAAACCGCCGGCGCTGGAGGTGACCGCTACGCTGGAGGTGGCACCGGCAATCTGCGCGCCTGCGGTGCGCTTGGGTTGCCAGATTTTCAGGAACAGTGTCAGGGAGATCAGGCTGGCGAGGGCCGAGGTGATGTCCGGCAGTTCCGGGCCAATGAAGTTGGAGGTGAAGTACTGGGTGACGGCAAAGCTCAAGCCGGCCACCAATGCCGCCGGCCAGGTTTCACGCACGCCGCGCAGGCCGTCCATCATGAACACCAGCCAGAAGGGCACGAACAGCGACAGCAGCGGCAGTTGGCGGCCGGTCATGGCGCCGATCTTGAACGCATCAATGCCAGTGACCTGGCCTGCGACGATGATCGGAATGCCCAGTGCGCCGAACGCCACCGGCGCGGTATTGGCAATCAGGCACAGGCCCGCGGCGTACAGGGGGTTGAAGCCCAAGCCCACCAGCAACGCGGCGGTGATTGCCACGGGTGCGCCGAACCCGGCCGCGCCTTCCAGGAAGGCGCCAAAGCAGAAGCCGATCAGCAGCACCTGCAAGCGCTGGTCATCGGTGATCGACAAGACGGAGCTGCGGATGATCTCGAACTGCCCGCTCTTGACCGTCAGCTTGTAGAGGAACACCGCCGCCACGATGATCCAGGCGATCGGCCACAAGCCATAGGCAAAACCGTAACCGGCCGCTGCCAGGGCCATGTCGACCGGCATCTGGAAGGCGAAGATGGCGACCAGGATCGACAGCGCCAGGGTGATGCTGCCGGCCACATGGCCTTTGAGGCGGAATACGGCCAGGGCCAGGAAGAAGAACACGATTGGAATAACGGCGGCCAGTGCGGACAGGCCGAGGCTGCCGAGAGGGCTGTAGAGCTGTTGCCAGGTTTGCATATGGGGTGGCCCCTGATTGTTGTTGTTTGGTCAGCTTGGATAATTGGTAATACCAATTTACAATCGCTGTGGGCTAGATTAAGAGCTTGGCAGGGGTGTGTCAATTTGCCGCTCGTCAAACTTTGGTCTGAGAGTGGCTGTCGAGTGTTCTGATCGGGTAAATCGAAGGTGTTCTGATAGGTGCTGCCAGCGCGGCGATAGGCCAGAATAGGGGCCCCGGCGAGTGGTCGGGATGGTGGAGAGTGAGTTATGGGGTTTGATCAGGTGCGTCAGCGCCGTTTGTCTGACGATATTGTCGAGCAGCTTGAGGGCATGATCCTTGAGGGCACGTTGAAGTCGGGCGAGCGCTTGCCGGCCGAACGCGCTTTGGCTGAACAATTTGGTGTGTCACGCCCTTCATTGCGTGAGGCGATCCAGAAATTGGCGGCCAAGGGGTTGCTGGTCAGTCGGCAGGGCGGCGGCAACTATGTGGTGGATTCCCTGGGTTCGACCTTCAGTGATCCGCTGCTGCATCTGCTGGAAAACAATCCCGAGGCGCAGCGCGACCTTCTGGAGTTTCGTCAGACTCTGGAGGCTTCGTGTGCTTATTACGCGGCATTGCGTGCTACCGAGGTCGACCGTGAGCGACTGACGGCGGCGTTCGAAGCGCTGCAGGACTGCTATGCGCGAGCCGACGAGGTGAGCCGAGTGGAGGAGGGCGCTGCGGATGCAAGGTTTCACTTGGCGATCGCCGAGGCCAGTCATAACGCAGTGCTGCTGCACACCATTCGCGGGTTGTTCGACCTGCTCAAGCGCAACGTGGTGACCAATATTGGCGGTATGTATCAGCAGCGCACCGAGACCCGCGACATGCTGATCAGTCAGCACCGGGACTTGTACCTGGCGATTATCGAGGGGCGGGCCGAGCAGGCGCGCGACGTTTCAACACGTCACCTGTTGTACGTGCAGGAAGTGTTGGAGGAAGTGCGGCAGGAGGTTCAGCGAGTAGCGCGGGCGGAGCGACGTAAGGGCATGTAGCCACGGGGGTTGCCCGCGGCTACATCATTACAAGGGTTAGTCTTCCTTGCCCTTGTTGCGCACGGCGCGATGCAGTTCGCGATTGGAGTCGCGCTCGCGTTCGGTGTCGCGCTTGTCGTATTCCTTCTTGCCCTTGCCCAGTGCGATTTCGCACTTGACCAGGTGCTTGCTCCAGTACCACGACAGGCAGACGCACGCGTAGCCTTTTTGCTGCACGGCCGCGGCGAGCTTTTCGAGTTCGCGGGCATTGAGCAACAACTTGCGCGTGCGCACCGGGTCGGCAATCACGTGGGTGCTCGCGGTGGTCAGCGGGGTAATATGACTGCCGAGCAGCCACGCCTCGCCATCCTTGAGCAGCACATAGCTGTCGACCAGCTGCAGTTTGCTGGCACGCAGACTTTTTACTTCCCAGCCGGCCAGGACCAGACCAGCCTCGAACCGATGTTCGATGAAGTAATCGTGTCGCGCCTTTTTATTTTGCGCGATGGTCCCTGTGGGGTGTTTCTTTTGTTTAGCCATAGGGGCGGCATTATAGGGAGTTGCGAGCGTGTCGGCTACGGTCAACCTGCGTGCTTGAGCGTGTTGGACGAATCCCGGACAATACGGGCAGTTCTTTGGTTTTTTTCTCTCGCGGATCGGGCTGTACTTTCGCGACGTTTGCCTTAAGCAGTGGAAGTAACGCTCACATGACGACGCATATTCAACGTTCGGCCCTGCTGCCCTATCCGGCACAGGCGCTCTATGACCTGGTCAACGACGTGGCGCGTTACCCGGAATTCCTGCCTTGGTGCTCGACTGCCGAGGTGTTGGAGAGCAGTGATGAGCACATGGTCGCCAGTGTTGGTGTGGCCAAGGGCGGCCTCAGCCAGCATTTTGTTACGCGCAATGTGCTGGTGCCGGGCAAATCCATTGAAATGAATTTGCAGGAAGGGCCGTTCACCCAGCTGCACGGCGTGTGGGTGTTCAAGGCGCTGACGGATAAGGCCTGCAAGATCAGTCTGGATCTTTCATTTGATTACGCCGGCCCCATTGTGCGGGCGACGTTGGGGCCACTGTTCAATCAGGCGGCAAATACTTTGGTGGACGCTTTCTGTGAGCGAGCCAAGCAATTGCATGGTTGATATTGAAGTGGTGTATGCCGATGTGGGTCGCCAGGTTCTGCTGGAGGTGGCGATACCGGTGGGCACAAGCCTGAGGGCGGCAGTGCTGGCGTCGGGCATTGCAGAGCATTTTCCGCAGTTGGCGTTGGCGGACTGCCCGTTGGGTATCTTCGGTAAGGTGGTGCCGGACGCTGATGTGCGTGCCGTGCAGGCGGGAGATCGGATCGAGATCTACCGGCCATTGCTGGCAGACCCCAAGGAAATACGCAGGCTGCGTGCGGCCAAGGCGGCGATGCTCAAGCAACAGAACGCCTAGGCTTGCCAACCGGCAGGCAACAAAAAGCCCGGCATGCCGGGCTTTTTATCGAG
>NZ_JPRX01000001.1:4237548-4305294 GCF_000737955.1 Pseudomonas sp. BRG-100
GCAAAATTATTGCGGGCTGGTGTCCAGAGGCTGTGGCGTCGGGACGGGTACAGTTTCGACACCGTCGACGTCTTTCTGGATCTGGTCCAGCAAGGAGCCTGGCTTGGCCGGCACCTCGGATTTCGGCTTTTCGGCTTCCTGCGCAGGCGCGGTCACGTTGGTGCCGCTGTCCTTGCCCAGCAAGGCTTCATCGCGGCTTACGCCGGGCATGAAGTCACCGGACAGGCTCACGAGCTGGTCATTGCCATTGAAGATGACACTGACGCGCTCCTGTTGGCGTTCACCGCCACCGGGCTGCAGGCTGTAGAGATAATCCCAGCGATCGGCATGGAATGTGTCGGTCAGCAGGGGGTTACCCATGATAAACCGTACTTGCCGTCGGGTCATTCCCGGGCGTAACTGGTCTATCATGTCCTGCGTGACGACATTGCCCTGCTGGATGTCGATTTTGTAAACCCCGGGGAATGAACAACCGGCGAGTGCGAGCAGTCCCACAAAGGTGAAACTGGTTAGCAAGAGCTTGGTGTTTTGCATCGGTGGGCGACTTCCACTATCTTGGCTGGGACAACGTAAACGCCGATCATACCCGTATTAAGAGAAGCTGCGAAGCAGCATCCGCGAGAAAGCTAACCATGGTTGAAAATAGCGAACTACGCAAAGCCGGTCTCAAAGTGACTCTGCCACGAGTCAAGATTCTACAAATGCTCGATTCTGCTGAGCAACGCCACATGAGTGCCGAGGATGTTTACAAGGCGCTGATGGAGTCTAACGAGGACGTCGGCCTGGCCACGGTTTACCGTGTACTGACCCAGTTTGAAGCCGCAGGGCTGGTGGTTCGCCATAATTTCGACGGCGGTCATGCAGTATTCGAACTGGCTGACGGTGGTCACCATGACCACATGGTTGATCTGGATACCAATGAGGTTATCGAGTTCACCAGCCCTGAAATCGAAGCGCTGCAGCATAAGATTGCTGAGGAGCACGGTTTCGATTTGGTCGACCATAATCTGGTGCTGTACATCCGTAAGAAAAAGTAAAAATCGACGCAGTTTTGCTCTGCGAAACGATTGAAGGCGACCCTAGGGTCGCCTTCGTGCTTTCTATAAAGAGGAAAAGTACCCGTTCAAGCCTTCGCGGCCACGACCATTTTTTTCGCGTGAGCCAACGACTCCTTGGTCAGGTCGATACCGCCGAGCATCCGCGCAACTTCTTCTACCCGTTCCGACTTGTTCAGCTTGGAGACGGCCGTGTGTGTCGCATCGCTGCCGCGCACCTTGTGCACAAATAGATGTTGATGCCCTTGAGCCGCCACTTGCGGCAAGTGAGTCACCGTAAGTACCTGGCCGCGATCCCCCAGGCGACGCAACAATTGGCCAACAATTTCTGCAGTTGGCCCGCCGATGCCAACGTCTACTTCATCGAATACCAGTGTCGGTACCCGTGAGGTCTGGGCGGTGATCACCTGGATCGCCAGGCTGATCCGCGACAACTCGCCGCCTGAGGCCACTTTGGCCAGGGCCTTGAGTGGCTGACCCGGGTTGGCGCTGACCAGCAGTTCTACCTGCTCCAGCCCATGGGGCTGCAGTTCGTGGCTGGCGTTGGCGCGCAGTTCGATGGTGAAGCGCCCGCCCGGCATACCCAGGCGCTGGATTTCCTGCTCGACGGCGCTGGCCAGGCTGGTGGCGGCCTGTTGGCGCAGGTCGCTCAGCTCCTGGGCCTTTTCCTGATAATGGCGGGCAAACGAAGCGAGCTCCTCGCCCAGTCGCTCGATGGACTCGTCGTTGGCGTTCAGTGTGTCGATTTCATCCAGCAGCTTCTGTTGCATGGCAGCCAGTTCAGTGGGCTGGATTCGATGCTTGCGCGCCAGGGTATAGATGGTGTCCAGGCGCTCTTCTATTTCCTGCAGGCGTGCCGGATCGGCATCGAAGTGGTCCAGGAAGCGGTTGAGTTCACCGACGGCTTCTTCAACCTGGATCTGTGCGCTGGTGAGCAGGGTAGTGGCCTCATTCAACGAGCCGGAAGCATTGTTCACGCTGGACAGGCGATTGAGGCTGGCTGTCAGTGCGTTGAGCACATTGCCCGAGTCGCTCTCGCTGCATTGCTCGACGACCTGGCGGCAGATACCCAGCAAGGTCTCTGCATTGGTCAGGTTCTTGTGTTCCTGCTCAAGCTGCTCCAGTTCGGTCTCGCCCAGGCCCAGGCTTTCAAGCTCTTCGAGTTGATAGCTGAGCAGTTGGTGGCGGGCGCGTTGTTCATCGCCGGAGTTGGAGAGGCGTTCCAGCTCCTGGCGTGTCTGGCGCCAGCGTTGGGCGGCCAGTTGAACCTGGCGGGCAAGGTCGGTGGCGCCGGCGTACTCGTCGAGCAGTCGGCGGTGAGTATCGGTTTTGAGCAGGGACTGGTGTTCATGCTGGCTGTGGATATCGATCAGCAGCTCACCCAGGGCTTTCAGGTCGCCAAGTGGGCAGGGCGTGCCGTTAATATAGCCGCGGGAGCGACCTTCGGCAGTGATCACCCGGCGCAAAATACACGGGCCTTCATTGTTCAGGTCGCGCTCGACCAGCCATGCCTCGGCCTCGGGAATGTCGGCCAGGTCAAAGGTGGCCAGGATATCGGCTTTGTCGGAGCCTGGGCGTACCACGCCGCTGTCGGCGCGGTCGCCGAGGGTCAGGCCGAGGGCGTCGAGCATGATCGACTTGCCGGCGCCAGTTTCGCCTGTGATTACGCTCATCCCGCGATCCAGTTCGAGATCCAGATGTTCAACGATTGCGTAGTTATGTACAGACAGGTGCACGAGCATGACGGCCGCTCCCAGGCTTGAGGTCTGGTTATTTATACAGTGTTTTGTTTGTGGCTGACAATCCTGGCGCTTAGCTCGATTTGCTTGATCAACAGCTTTTTTTAGCGCGATGAGGAATGTAGGAGCAGGAAATGATCTGAGTCATGCGAAAGACTTTTGGTAACGCCCGCGCCCTTGAACCTGGAAATTGTGGCCCCATATACCGGAACAGAAGCGCGAGTCGAGATCGCGCATGATTTTGAAAGGAGAAATCTATGGCTGACGAACAGACGCAGGATACGCAAACTCCAGACGCCAATGCGGCTGCCGGTGATGAGCTGGCCACCCGCGTGCAAGTGCTCGAAGAGCAATTGTCCGCTGCGCAGGATCAATCGTTGCGTGTTGCCGCCGATCTGCAGAACGTCCGCCGCCGTGCCGAGCAGGACGTAGAAAAGGCTCACAAATTCGCGCTGGAAAAATTCGCTGGCGATCTGCTGCCGATCATCGACAGCCTTGAACGTGGTCTTGAGTTGTCTGACCCGGCCGACGAAAACATCCGCCCAATGCGTGAAGGTATCGAGCTGACGCTGAAAATGTTCCAGGACACCCTGAAGCGTTATCAGCTGGAAGCGATCGATCCGCAAGGCGGCGAGCCGTTCAATGCTGAGCATCACCAGGCCATGGCCATGCAGGAAAGCCACGATCTGGAGCCTAACAGCGTGATGAAGGTGTTCCAGAAGGGTTACCAGCTCAATGGTCGCTTGATGCGCCCGGCAATGGTGGTGGTGAGCAAGGCTCCTGCACCCGCTGCACCTTCTATTGATGAGCAGGCTTGAAATCCGCCGCAAGGCCCCCATCTATAAGTCAAGCGTTTAAGTGCTACCGCAGTTAGCCACAACTGCTGCGGCAACCAAATTCAAAGTTCGGGAGAGTAAATCATGGGCAAAATTATCGGTATTGACCTGGGGACCACCAACTCCTGCGTCTCCGTGCTGGAAAACGGCGTTGCAAAAGTTATCGAAAACGCCGAAGGCGCACGTACCACTCCGTCGATCATCGCTTACGCCAACGACGGTGAAATCCTCGTCGGTCAGTCGGCCAAGCGTCAGGCTGTGACCAACCCGCATAACACCCTGTATGCGGTAAAGCGTTTGATCGGTCGTAAGTTCGACGAAGAAGTCGTACAGAAAGACATCAAGATGGTCCCTTACAAAATCGCCAAGGCCGACAACGGTGACGCCTGGGTTGAAGTAAACGGCCAGAAAATGTCGCCGCCGCAAATTTCGGCTGAAATCTTGAAAAAGATGAAGAAAACCGCCGAAGACTACCTCGGTGAAGCAGTGACTGAAGCGGTGATCACCGTTCCGGCCTACTTCAACGACAGCCAGCGCCAGGCAACCAAAGACGCCGGCCGCATCGCGGGTCTGGACGTAAAACGTATCATCAACGAGCCAACCGCAGCCGCTCTGGCTTACGGCATGGACAAGGCCAAGGGCGACCACACTGTGATCGTCTACGACCTGGGTGGCGGTACTTTTGACGTGTCCGTGATCGAGATCGCAGAAGTTGACGGCGAGCACCAGTTCGAAGTGTTGGCCACCAACGGCGACACCTTCCTGGGTGGTGAAGACTTTGACATCCGTCTGATCGACTACCTGGTAGACGAATTCAAGAAAGAAAGCGGCATGAACCTCAAGGGTGACCCGCTGGCCATGCAGCGCCTGAAAGAAGCCGCTGAAAAAGCCAAGATCGAGCTGTCTTCCGCTCAGTCGACCGACGTCAACCTGCCGTACATCACTGCAGACGCTACCGGTCCTAAGCACTTGAACGTGAAAATCTCGCGCTCCAAGCTCGAAGCTCTGGTTGAAGACCTGGTTCAGCGCACCATCGAGCCTTGCCGTATCGCACTGAAAGACTCCGGTATCGACGTTGGCTCGATCAACGACGTGATCCTGGTCGGCGGTCAGACCCGTATGCCGCTGGTTCAGAAGCTGGTAACCGAGTTCTTCGGCAAAGAAGCACGTAAAGACGTGAACCCGGACGAAGCTGTTGCCATGGGTGCTGCCATCCAGGGTGCGGTATTGGCCGGTGACGTAAAAGACGTATTGCTGCTGGACGTGAGCCCGCTGACCCTGGGTATCGAAACCATGGGTGGCGTGATGACTGCGCTGATCGAGAAAAACACCACGATTCCTACCAAGAAATCCCAGGTGTTCTCGACTGCCGATGACAACCAGGGCGCCGTGACCATTCACGTGCTGCAAGGTGAGCGCAAGCAAGCCGCGCAGAACAAGTCCCTGGGCAAGTTCGACCTGGCTGAGATTCCACCAGCACCACGTGGCGTGCCACAAATCGAAGTGACCTTCGACATCGACGCCAACGGCATCCTGCACGTCGGCGCGAAAGACAAGGCAACCGGCAAAGAGCAGAAGATCACCATCAAGGCCAACTCCGGTCTGTCTGATGAAGAAATTCAACAGATGATTCGTGATGCTGAAGCTAACGCTGATGCGGATGCCAAGTTTGCTGAACTGGCTGGCGCCCGTAACCAGGGTGATGCGCTGGTTCACTCGACTCGCAAGATGATCGCTGATGCTGGCGACAAAGTGACCGAAGAAGAGAAAACCGCAATCGAAGCGGCCTTGGTTGCACTGGAAGCCGCCATCAAAGGTGACGACAAGGCTGCCATCGAAGCCAAGATCGAGGAGCTGTCGAAAGTCTCCGCACCGGTCGCTCAGAAAATGTACGCCGAACAAGGCCAGCCGGCTGACGGTGCTGCGCAGCAGGCAGAGCCAGAAGCCAAGCACGACGATGTTGTCGATGCCGAGTTCGAAGAAGTCAAAGAAGACCAGAAGAAGTAACTTGGTCGCCCGGTTGACCGCTCACAAGCGGTGACTGGTAGGATGTCGCCGCGCGGGAGCTTGCTCCCGCGTTGGCGTGTCTGGGGTATGCGAATTTTTACAGCATGCGACAACGCTCGGATGCTGGCGGTGTGATCGGGAATGCTCCTGCTTTCCGAATGGCATTCACCGCGTTTTTGGCCGGGGGCCTGGCTGAAAGCAGTAATGACCAGGATCGTTGAATTGACGTGAGTTGGGTCCGGGCCTGTATTGGGGCTCAACGAGTTTGGCAGGGTTCAGGAGGGCCAGGCCGAACGTCCTTAAGAGTGCAAAGACTTATGGCAAAGCGTGACTATTACGAAGTATTGGGTGTGGAGCGCGGGGCCAGCGAGGCGGACCTGAAGAAGGCCTACCGTCGCCTGGCGATGAAGCACCACCCCGACCGTAATCCGGATAACAAAGAATCCGAAGAGATGTTCAAAGAGGCCAATGAGGCCTACGAATGCCTGTGTGATCCCAATAAGCGTGCGGCCTACGACCAGTACGGTCATGCCGGCGTCGACCCGAGCATGGGTGGCGGCGGTGCCGGTTTCGGCGGTCAGAACTTCTCCGATATTTTCGGCGACGTGTTCAGCGATTTCTTCGGCGGTGGCCGTGGCGGTCAACGTGGCGGAGCGCAGCGTGGCAGTGACTTGCGCTACACGCTGGAGTTGAATCTGGAAGAAGCCGTGCGCGGCACCAGCGTCAATATTCGTGTGCCGACGCTGGTTAACTGCAAACCGTGCGACGGTTCGGGTGCCAAGAAAGGCTCCTCGCCGATCACGTGCCCGACCTGTGGTGGCATTGGTCAGGTGCGCATGCAGCAGGGCTTCTTCTCGGTGCAGCAAACCTGCCCGCGTTGCCATGGTCAGGGCAAGATCATTTCCGACCCGTGCGATTCCTGCCACGGCGAAGGTCGTGTTGAAGAGTACAAGACCCTCTCGGTGAAAGTGCCGGCGGGTGTGGATACCGGTGATCGTATTCGCCTGTCGGGCGAAGGCGAGGCGGGGACCCAGGGCGGTCCGACTGGCGACCTGTACGTGGTGATCAATGTGCGTGAGCACTCGATCTTCCAGCGTGATGGCAAACACCTGTTCTGCGAAGTGCCGATCAGCTTTGTCGATGCGGCCCTGGGCGGTGAGTTGGAGATTCCGACCCTTGATGGTCGAGTCAAACTCAAGATTCCCGAGGGGACACAGACTGGCAAGCAGTTCCGCATCCGTGGCAAAGGCGTTGCGCCAGTGCGCGGTGGCGGTGCGGGCGACCTGATGTGTCGTGTGGCGGTGGAAACCCCGGTCAACCTGGGCCGTCGTCAGCGCGAACTGCTCGAAGAGTTCCGCAGCTCGCTGGAAGGCGATGACTCCCATTCGCCGAAAACCACTGGCTTCTTCGATGGCGTGAAACGCTTCTTCGGCGACCTGTAAGGACGTGAATATGCGACGTATAGCCGTAATGGGCGCTGCCGGGCGCATGGGCAAGACGCTGGTCGAGGCGGTGCAGCAACGCTCGCCGGCCTCCGGGCTGACGGCGGCGATTGTTCGCCCGGGCAGCACGTTGATCGGTGCGGATGCCGGTGAGTTGGCATCGTTGGGCCGCATCGGTGTCTCGCTGACGGGCAGCCTTGAGCAGGTGGCTGACGAGTTCGACGTGCTCATCGATTTCACCTTGCCTGACGTGATGCTGAAAAACCTGGCCTTCTGCCGCAAGGCAGGCAAGGCCATGGTGATCGGTACGACTGGTTTGAGTGCTGAGCAGAAGCAGTTGCTGGTGGAGGCTGGCAAGGATATTCCGATCGTCTTTGCTGCCAACTTCAGCGTTGGCGTGAACCTGTCGCTGAAATTGTTGGACCTGGCAGCGCGTGTGCTGGGTGACGAAGCCGACATCGAGATTATCGAGACTCATCACCGTCACAAGATCGATGCGCCGTCGGGCACTGCGTTGCGCATGGGTGAAGCTATCGCTGATGCGCTGGGCCGCGATCTATCGAAAGTGGCGGTATACGGGCGTGAAGGCCATACCGGTGAGCGCGCGCGCGACACCATCGGCTTTGCAACCGTGCGCGGTGGTGATGTGGTTGGCGATCACACGGTGCTGTTCGCCACCGAAGGCGAGCGCCTGGAGATCACGCACAAGGCTTCAAGCCGCATGACGTTCGCCAAGGGTGCAGTGCGAGCTGCGCTCTGGTTGGAAGGCCGCGAGCCGGGCCTGTATGACATGCGCGACGTGCTGGATCTGCACTAATCAGTAGCTTAAATGGGGCCTCGGGATTATCCTGAGGCCCCGTTTTTACCCGCTAAGCGACGTCCTGTCGCATTCTCCTGCCTTTAAGGCTCATTAGCGGTGGACCCAAAAAGCCTTTTTCTGTAAGCTACAGCTTTAGTGTGTCCACTAAAAGCGCGCAGAATAATTCGATGAAGAAGCGGGGTGACGTGTCCATACGTCACTCCGCTTTTTTACAACCTGCGATCGCCCTTTCAGGCTTTATTTACGGGAGGTCTTCTTGACTAAGCCAGCCATACTCGCCCTTGCTGATGGCAGCATTTTTCGCGGCGAAGCCATTGGAGCCGACGGTCAAACCGTTGGAGAGGTGGTGTTCAACACCGCCATGACCGGCTATCAGGAAATCCTTACCGATCCTTCCTACGCCCAACAGATCGTTACCCTGACCTATCCGCACATCGGCAACACCGGTACTACACCGGAAGATGTCGAGTCTGATCGTGTCTGGTCGGCCGGTCTGGTGATTCGTGACCTGCCACTGGTTGCGAGCAACTGGCGTAACACGATGTCGCTGTCCGATTACCTGAAAGCCAACAATGTTGTGGCGATCGCCGGTATCGATACGCGCCGCCTCACGCGCATCCTGCGTGAAAAAGGCTCGCAGAATGGCTGCATCATGGTCGGTGACAATATTTCCGACGAGGCGGCGATTGCCGCAGCACAAGGCTTCCCTGGCCTGAAAGGCATGGACCTGGCGAAAGTCGTCAGCGTCAAAGAGAAGTACGAGTGGCGTTCCACTGTGTGGGATCTGAAGACCGACAGCCACGCGACTATCGAGGCTGCCGATCTGCCTTACCACGTGGTCGCCTATGACTACGGCGTCAAGTACAACATCCTGCGCATGTTGGTCGAGCGTGGCTGCCGCGTGACCGTGGTGCCCGCGCAAACACCTGCCAGCGATGTGCTCGCGATGCAGCCGGACGGCGTGTTCCTGTCCAACGGCCCGGGTGACCCCGAGCCATGCGACTACGCTATCCAGGCCATCAAGGACGTGCTGGAAACCGACATTCCGGTGTTCGGTATCTGCCTTGGTCACCAGCTGCTGGCTTTGGCCTCCGGCGCCAAGACCCTGAAAATGGGCCACGGCCACCACGGTGCCAACCACCCGGTACAAGACCTGGACACCGGCGTTGTGATGATCACCAGCCAGAACCACGGTTTTGCGGTGGATGAAGCCAGCTTGCCGAGTAATGTGCGCGCCATTCACAAGTCGCTGTTCGACGGTTCCCTGCAGGGCATCGAGCGCACCGACAAGAGCGCGTTCAGCTTCCAGGGCCACCCTGAAGCCAGCCCGGGCCCGAACGACGTAGCGCCGCTGTTCGACCGTTTCATCAATGAGATGGCCAAGCGACGCTGACTGAGTGCTCTGCGGGCGGCCCCGAACCACGGTGGCCCCCGCAGGCTCTTCAAGGATTGTTCTAGACGGCTTGCCGACTGACCTGCGGATTTGAGTGACAAACCCATGCCAAAACGTACAGACATAAAAAGCATCCTGATTCTCGGCGCTGGCCCGATCGTGATCGGCCAGGCCTGCGAATTCGACTACTCCGGCGCCCAGGCCTGTAAGGCCCTGCGTGAGGAGGGCTACCGCGTCATCCTGGTGAACTCCAACCCGGCCACCATCATGACCGACCCGGCCATGGCCGACGCGACGTACATCGAGCCGATCAAATGGCAGACCGTTGCCAAGATCATCGAGAAAGAGCGTCCGGACGCGCTGCTGCCAACTATGGGCGGCCAGACTGCATTGAACTGCGCCCTGGACCTGGAGCGCGAAGGCGTCCTGGAAAAGTTCGGCGTAGAGATGATCGGCGCCAATGCCGACACCATCGACAAGGCTGAAGACCGTTCGCGTTTCGACAAGGCCATGAAGTCCATCGGCCTGGCGTGCCCGCGTTCCGGTATCGCCCACAGCATGGAAGAAGCCAATGCGGTCCTTGAGACCCTGGGCTTCCCGTGCATTATCCGTCCGTCCTTCACCATGGGTGGCACCGGTGGCGGCATTGCCTACAACCGTGAAGAGTTCGAAGAAATCTGCGCGCGTGGCCTGGACCTGTCGCCGACCAAAGAGCTGCTGATCGACGAATCGCTGATCGGTTGGAAAGAATACGAGATGGAGGTGGTCCGCGATAAAAAGGACAACTGCATCATCGTCTGCTCCATCGAAAACTTCGATCCGATGGGCGTGCACACCGGTGACTCGATCACCGTGGCTCCGGCGCAGACCCTGACCGACAAGGAATACCAGATCCTGCGTAACGCCTCCCTGGCGGTACTGCGCGAGATCGGCGTTGAAACCGGCGGTTCCAACGTTCAGTTCGGCATCTGCCCGGACACCGGCCGCATGGTCGTGATCGAGATGAACCCGCGTGTATCGCGTTCTTCGGCGCTGGCCTCGAAAGCTACCGGCTTCCCGATTGCGCGTATCGCTGCCAAGCTGGCTATCGGCTACACCTTGGACGAACTGCAAAACGAAATCACCGGCGGTGCTATGCCGGCGTCTTTCGAGCCGTCTATCGACTACGTTGTGACCAAGCTGCCACGCTTTGCCTTCGAGAAGTTCGCCAAGGCTGATGCACGCCTGACCACCCAGATGAAGTCGGTCGGCGAAGTCATGGCGATCGGCCGCACGTTCCAGGAATCCCTGCAGAAAGCCCTGCGCGGCCTGGAGGTCGGTGTTTGCGGCCTGGACGAGAAGCTCGACCTGAGCAATCCGGAAAGCATGAGCATCCTCAAGCGCGAGCTGACCGTGCCGGGTGCCGAGCGTATCTGGTACGTGGCTGACGCCTTCCGTGCCGGCCTGAGCGTCGAAGATATCTTCGGCATGAACATGATCGATCCGTGGTTCCTGGTGCAGATCGAAGATCTGATCAAGGAAGAAGAGAAGGTCAAGACTCTGGGCCTGTCGTCTATCGACCGCGACCTGATGTTCCGCCTCAAGCGCAAAGGCTTCTCCGACCAGCGTCTGGCCAAGCTGCTGGGTGTGACCGAGAAGAACCTGCGTACTCATCGCCACAAGTTGGATATCTTTCCGGTCTACAAACGCGTTGACACCTGCGCCGCAGAGTTCGCCACCGACACTGCCTACATGTACTCCACCTATGAGGAAGAGTGCGAAGCCGCGCCGTCGGATCGCGACAAGATCATCATCCTGGGCGGCGGTCCGAACCGTATCGGCCAGGGTATCGAGTTCGACTATTGCTGCGTACACGCCGCCCTCGCCCTGCGCGAAGACGGGTACGAGACCATCATGGTCAACTGCAACCCGGAAACCGTTTCCACCGACTACGACACTTCCGACCGTCTGTACTTCGAGCCGGTAACGCTGGAAGACGTATTGGAAATCTGCCGCGTCGAGAAGCCTAAGGGCGTGATCGTCCAATACGGCGGCCAGACCCCGCTGAAACTGGCGCGTGCCCTGGAAGCTGCCGGCGTGCCGATCATCGGTACCAGCCCGGACGCTATCGACCGTGCCGAAGACCGTGAGCGCTTCCAGCAGATGGTTGAGCGCCTGAACCTGCGTCAGCCGCCAAACGCTACCGTGCGCAGCGAAGACGAAGCCATCCGTGCAGCCAGCAAGATCGGCTACCCGCTGGTGGTGCGCCCGTCCTACGTACTGGGCGGTCGCGCGATGGAAATCGTCTACGAAGAAGACGAACTCAAGCGCTACCTGCGTGATGCGGTGAAAGTGTCCAACGACAGCCCGGTGCTGCTGGACCACTTCCTCAACTGCGCCATCGAAATGGACGTGGATGCGGTATGCGACGGTACTGACGTAGTGATCGGCGCGATCATGCAGCACATCGAGCAGGCCGGCGTTCACTCCGGTGACTCCGCGTGCTCGCTGCCGCCGTACTCGCTGCCGGCGCACATCCAGGACGAGATGCGCGAACAGGTCAAGAAAATGGCCCTGGAACTGGGTGTGGTCGGCCTGATGAACGTTCAGTTGGCGCTGCAAGGCGAAGACATTTACGTCATTGAAGTCAACCCGCGTGCCTCGCGTACCGTGCCGTTTGTATCCAAGTGCATCGGTGTGTCCCTGGCCATGATCGCTGCCCGTGTGATGGCCGGTAAGACCTTGAAGGAAATCGGCTTTACCAAGGAAATCATTCCCAACTTCTACAGCGTGAAAGAGGCGGTGTTCCCATTCGCCAAATTCCCTGGTGTGGACCCGATCCTGGGCCCAGAGATGAAGTCCACCGGTGAAGTGATGGGCGTGGGCGATACTTTCGGTGAAGCGTTCGCCAAGGCCCAGATGGGTGCCAGCGAAGTGTTGCCGACCGGCGGTACTGCGTTTATCAGCGTGCGTGATGACGACAAGCCACTGGTTGCGGGCGTGGCCCTTGATCTGATCAACTTGGGCTTTGAAGTTGTCGCGACTGCCGGGACCGCCAAGCTGATCGAGGCTGCGGGCCTGAAAGTACGTCGCGTGAACAAGGTGACGGAAGGCCGTCCGCATGTGGTCGACATGATCAAGAATGACGAAGTCACGCTGATCATCAACACCACCGAAGGTCGTCAGTCGATCGCGGATTCCTACTCCATTCGTCGTAATGCCTTGCAGCACAAGATCTACTGCACCACCACCATTGCTGCTGGCGAAGCTATCTGCGAAGCGCTCAAGTTCGGTCCGGAAAAGACCGTGCGTCGCTTGCAGGATCTACACGCAGGATTGAAGGCATGATCAAATACCCAATGACCGTCCAGGGCGCCAAGGCCCTGGAAGAGGAGCACGCCCATCTGACCAAGGTTGTACGTCCGAAGCTGAGCCAGGACATCGGTACGGCCCGCGAGCTGGGTGACTTGAAGGAAAACGCCGAATACCACGCTGCTCGCGAGCAGCAGGGTATGGTCGAGGCGCGGATTCGTGATATCGAGGGCCGTATGCAGAATGCGGTGATTATTGATGTCACGACCATCCCGCATACCGGCAAGGTGATTTTCGGCACGACCGTGGAAATCGCCAACGTCGAGACTGACGAAAGCGTGACTTACCAGATCGTGGGTGAGGATGAGGCTGATTTCAAGCAAGGCAAGATCTCTGTCGGCTCGCCGATCGCTCGCGCCTTGATTGCCAAGGAAGAGGGTGACGTCGTTGCCGTGAAAACGCCGAGCGGCGTCATTGAGTACGAGATTGTCGAAGTCCGCCACATCTGAAAGACGGCGTCCGCTACGTGTGGGCGCCATGCTTTGGCAGCTCTCTCAGATGCTTTGGGTGGGCGGCCTGTGGCTGTTGCATATGGGTGTATTACCGGTGCTGGGCCTTATTGGTCTGGCACCGTTACTGATCGATGAGATCGACAAATTGCTGAGCGCGCTGCTGGTGGGTTTTGCGGCGGCGTGTGTGTTGCTCCAGGCGTTAGTGCTGGTCAAGGCTGAGGGCTTTGAGAGTTTGTGGCGGGACATTCGCGGGCAACTGCTGTTGATGGCGCTGTATGCGTGCGCGATGTTTTGCGTGGTGTATATTTGGCTGCCGCAAGCGTTGCGCTGGCAGTTATTCAGCTATCTTGTGCTAGGGTTTTCCGGTTTGGTGCTGGTCATGCAGCCGGCGCCGGGGTGGAGTGGCAGGGCGCGCGAAGCACGCCCGTGACCCTTTTCATCATTTGAAGCGATGAACGTTCGACAGTTGCTTGTTGACGCTGAAGTTCTTGCGATACAGCAGCGCCATCTTGCCGATGACCTGAACCAGGTCCGCTTTGCCCACCTTGCACAGTTCTGCAACGGCGGCCAAACGCGCTTCGCGATCAAGGATATTGACCTTGATCTTGATCAGTTCGTGATCGTTCAGTGCGCGTTCAAATTCGGCTAAAACACCTTCAGTCAACCCGTTGTCTGCCACAATCAGAACTGGTTTCAGATGGTGGCCAATGGATTTGTACTGTTTCTTCTGCTCTTGAGTGAGCGGCATAATCTGACCCCTGCGTCTGATCTTGTAAAAAGCGGCGGCCAGTTTACCCGAGCGAGTCCGGGACCGCCCAGTTAATCACGACCCGTTTTATTTTTCGAGGTGGCCCGTGGCCCGTTCCAAAACCAGCCTTAAGTGGCTACAAGAACATTTCAATGATCCTTACGTCAAAAAGGCGCAAAAGGACGGCTACCGTTCCCGGGCCAGCTACAAGCTGCTGGAGATCCAGGACAAGGATAAACTGATCCGTCCGGGCATGAGCGTTATCGATCTCGGCGCGGCCCCCGGTGGCTGGTCCCAGGTGACCAGTCGTCTGATTGGTGGGCAAGGCCGATTGATCGCTTCCGACATCCTCGAGATGGACAGCATCCCGGACGTGACCTTTGTTCACGGCGACTTTACCGAAGACAAGGTATTGGCCGAGATCCTGGAGGCTGTGGGAAATTCGCAGGTAGACCTTGTGATTTCCGACATGGCCCCCAATATGAGTGGATTACCGGCTGTTGATATGCCGCGTGCCATGTTCCTGTGTGAGCTGGCGCTGGATTTGGCAGGTCGGGTGTTGCGTCCGGGTGGCGATTTCCTGGTGAAGGTCTTCCAGGGCGAAGGTTTCGACGAGTACCACAAGAACATTCGCAAGTTGTTCGACAAGGTGCAGACCCGTAAACCGGACTCTTCCCGTGACCGGTCCAGGGAGCAGTATCTGCTGTGCCGTGGCTACCGCGGTGTTGAAGGCGCAGCGAGCGAAGAGCGTTTTTGAGAAATTCGAGGAGGGCGATAGGTTTTTTTATATCGCTTTCGTCACGAAGCTTTACGAATATTGTGTAGTCAGAGTTTCACAAAGGGTTACAGACGGCGCCTGCCAGAGTTGTAGGTAATGTAGTAAGTTAGGCCGGTGAATATCATGCGAAGCGCGCGCCAGTAGCGGAGCTTGCTTCAGAGGGTAGTTAATTGAACGATATGGCAAAGAATCTGATCCTGTGGTTGATCATCGCGGCTGTCCTGGTGACGGTGATGAACAACTTCTCCAGCCCTAACGAGCCGCAGACCCTCAACTATTCCGACTTCATCCAGCAAGTTAAGGATGGCAAGGTCGAGCGCGTAGCGGTTGATGGCTACGTGATTACCGGTAAGCGCAACGACGGCGACAGCTTCAAGACCATTCGTCCGGCAATCCAGGACAACGGTCTGATCGGTGACCTGGTGGATAACCACGTGGTTGTCGAAGGCAAGCAGCCTGAACAGCAAAGCATCTGGACTCAGCTCCTGGTGGCAAGCTTCCCGATCCTGGTGATTATCGCCGTGTTCATGTTCTTCATGCGCCAGATGCAAGGTGGTGCGGGAGGCAAGGGCGGGCCGATGAGCTTTGGCAAGAGCAAGGCACGTCTGCTCTCCGAGGACCAGGTCAAGACTACCTTGGCTGACGTTGCAGGTTGCGACGAAGCCAAGGAAGAAGTGGGTGAGTTGGTCGAGTTCCTGCGTGATCCGGGCAAGTTCCAGCGCCTGGGTGGTCGTATTCCTCGCGGCGTGTTGATGGTAGGTCCACCAGGTACCGGTAAAACCTTGCTGGCCAAGGCGATTGCCGGCGAAGCCAAGGTGCCTTTCTTCACTATTTCCGGTTCTGACTTCGTCGAAATGTTCGTCGGTGTGGGCGCCAGCCGTGTTCGCGATATGTTCGAACAGGCCAAGAAGCATGCGCCGTGCATCATCTTCATCGATGAGATCGATGCCGTTGGTCGCCATCGTGGCGCTGGCATGGGGGGTGGTCATGATGAACGTGAGCAGACCCTCAACCAGTTGCTGGTAGAGATGGATGGTTTCGAGATGAATGACGGCATTATCGTCATCGCCGCGACCAACCGTCCGGACGTACTGGACCCGGCGTTGCTGCGCCCGGGCCGTTTCGACCGTCAGGTCGTGGTTGGCCTGCCGGATATCCGCGGTCGTGAACAGATTTTGAAAGTACACATGCGCAAGGTGCCAATGGGTGACGACGTGGCTCCGGCTGTGATTGCCCGTGGTACGCCTGGCTTCTCCGGTGCCGACCTGGCCAACCTGGTCAACGAGGCTTCGTTGTTTGCTGCCCGTACCGGCAAGCGCATTGTTGAAATGAAAGAGTTCGAATTGGCAAAAGACAAGATCATGATGGGCGCTGAGCGCAAATCCATGGTCATGTCCGAGAAAGAGAAGCAGAACACGGCTTATCACGAAGCCGGTCACGCCATTGTTGGTCGCGTTGTGCCTGAGCATGACCCGGTCTACAAGGTGTCGATCATTCCTCGTGGCCGTGCGCTGGGTGTGACCATGTTCCTGCCGGAAGAGGATCGCTACAGCCTCTCCAAGCGTGCATTGATCAGCCAGATCTGTTCGCTGTATGGCGGGCGGATTGCCGAGGAGATGACCCTGGGCTTCGATGGCGTCACCACAGGCGCTTCCAATGACATCATGCGTGCCAGCCAGATTGCACGAAATATGGTGACCAAGTGGGGCTTGTCGGAAAAACTCGGTCCTTTAATGTATGCAGAGGAAGAGGGTGAGGTGTTCCTCGGTCGTGGTGGTGGCGGTCAAAGTGCCAGCTTCTCCGGTGAGACTGCCAAGCTGATCGACTCCGAAGTTCGCAGCATCATTGACCAGTGTTATGGCACGGCCAAGCAGATCCTCACCGATAACCGCGACAAGCTTGATGCCATGGCTGATGCGCTGATGAAGTACGAGACCATTGATGCCGATCAGATCGACGACATCATGGCCGGTCGTACACCGCGTGAGCCTCGCGATTGGGAAGGTGGTTCAGGTACTTCGGGTACCCCACCCGTCGTTCAGAACGAACGCCCTGAGACCCCGATCGGCGGCCCGGCAGCTGACCACTAAGGTTTGAAATGACTTCTGCTTTGTCCTCTACCCGGTTGCCTTGCGGCAACCGGGTTCTTGATTTGGCCCATACGCATGTCATGGGTATTCTCAATGTAACTCCCGATTCCTTTTCCGATGGTGGCCGTTTCAGCCAGCTGGATGCCGCGTTGCGTCATGCCGAGGCGATGGTGGCTGCCGGCGCGACCTTGATTGATGTGGGCGGCGAGTCCACTCGGCCTGGGGCTCGTGTGGTATCCCCGTTGGAAGAGCTTGAGCGGGTAGCGCCCATTGTCGAGCGTATCGCCCGCGAGCTGGATGTGATCATTTCTGTGGACACTTCAACTCCCGCGGTAATGCGTGAAACCGCGCGTCTGGGGGCGGGGCTCATCAATGATGTGCGTTCGTTGCGGCGTGACGGTGCTCTCGATGCAGCTGCAGCGACCGGCCTGCCGGTGTGCCTGATGCACATGCTGGGTGAGCCCGGTAACATGCAGGACAGTCCTCACTACGACAACCTGGTCGGCGAGGTCACTGGCTTCCTGGCAGACAGGATCGCTCAGTGTGTCGAGGTGGGCATCGCGTGCGAAAAGATCATCCTTGACCCGGGGTTTGGCTTCGCCAAGACCCTGCAACATAATTTAAGCCTGTTCAAGCATATGGAGGCGCTGCATGCCCTTGGTCGGCCGCTGCTGGTCGGTGTGTCGCGCAAGAGCATGATAGGGCTGGCCTTGAATCGCCCGGTGGGTGAGCGCTTGTACGGCGGCCTCGCGCTTGCAGCGCTTGCCGTGACCAAGGGCGCTCGTATTTTGCGTGTGCATGATGTCGCCGAGACGGTGGATGTGGTGCGCATGATTGCCGCTGTAGAATCAGCCGAATAAGAATGATGGAGCACTTATGACTAAAAAATACTTTGGCACCGACGGCATCCGTGGTCGGGTCGGCGAGTTTCCGATTACCCCTGATTTCATGCTCAAGTTGGGTTGGGCGGCAGGCATGGCGTTCCGCAGCATGGGGGCGTGCCGGATCCTGGTTGGCAAGGACACCCGTATTTCGGGTTATATGTTTGAATCCGCGCTTGAGGCAGGCTTATCTGCTGCCGGCGCCGACGTAATGCTGTTGGGGCCCATGCCGACGCCAGCGATCGCTTACCTGACGCGTACCTTTCACGCTGAAGCCGGTATTGTGATCAGTGCGTCGCACAACCCGCATGACGACAATGGCATCAAGTTCTTCTCGGGGCAGGGCACCAAGTTGCCTGACGAGATCGAGTTGATGATCGAAGAGCTGCTGGATGCGCCGATGACGGTGGTCGAATCCAGCAAGCTGGGCAAGGTGTCGCGTATCAATGATGCGTCCGGCCGTTATATCGAATTCTGCAAAAGCAGCGTGCCGAGCAGTACCAATTTTGCCGGGCTGAAGATCGTTGTCGATTGTGCCCATGGTGCGACCTACAAGGTAGCGCCAAGTGTTTTCAAGGAGCTGGGAGCGCAGGTCACTGTACTATCGGCTCAGCCTAACGGCTTGAACATCAACGACAACTGCGGCTCCACGCATATGGAGCAACTGCAGGCGGCGGTTCTGGCCGAACATGCGGACCTGGGTATCGCGTTCGATGGCGACGGCGATCGTGTGCTGATGGTGGATCACACCGGCATGATTGTGGATGGTGATGATTTGCTGTTCATCATTGCCCGTGATCTGCATGAGCGTAACAAGCTGCAGGGCGGCGTCGTGGGTACCCTCATGAGCAACCTGGGGCTTGAGTTGGCATTGGCGGAGTTGGGTATTCCGTTTATCCGCGCCAATGTCGGCGACCGTTATGTGATCGCCGAGCTTCTGGAGCGTAACTGGCTGGTAGGCGGCGAGAACTCGGGACACGTCGTATGCTTCCAGCATACGACTACGGGCGACGCCATCATCGCTGCGCTGCAGGTGCTTCTGGCCTTGCGTCGTCGTGACGAGAGCCTGGCGCAGGCGCGTCAGGCCCTGCGCAAGTGTCCGCAGGTGCTGCTCAATGTGCGTTTTGCCGGTGGTGAAAATCCGATCGAGCACCCTGCCGTCAAAGAGGCTTGTGAGCGTGTTACCCAGGCAATGGCTGGGCGTGGGCGTGTGTTGTTGCGAAAGTCGGGCACTGAGCCTCTGGTGCGTGTCATGGTCGAAGGCGAGGACGAAACTCAGGTTCGCGGCCATGCCGAAGACCTGGCAAAACTGGTAACTGAAGTTTGCGCCTGAATTCGGCTTGCCAGTGATGGTGTGGTTGGGTAACATCTGCGCCCACTTTGACCGACGGGGTACAGCATGCGTCGCACTATGGTAGCTGGTAACTGGAAGATGCACGGTACCCGCGCCAGTGTCGCTGAGCTGATCAATGGCCTTCGTCACTTGGCCTTGCCTAGCGGTGTTGATGTCGCGGTTTTCCCACCTTGCTTGCATATCAACCAAGTGGTTGATGGCTTGAAGGGCAAGTCGATCCAGGTCGGCGCGCAGAATTCTGCGGTGGAGCCCATGCAAGGCGCATTGACCGGTGAGATTTCGCCGAGTCAGTTGGTTGATGCGGGTTGTGCCTATGTACTCGTTGGGCACTCCGAGCGCCGTCAGATGATGGGCGAGCGGGATGCGACGCTCAATCGCAAGTTCGCCGCGGCACAGGCTTGTGGCTTGGTTCCGGTGTTGTGCATAGGGGAGACCCTTGAGCAGCGCGAATCGGGCAAGACTCTTGAGGTTGTCTCGCGTCAGCTGGGCAGCATCATCGAGGAGTTGGGTGTTGGTGCGTTTGCAAAGGCGGTTATTGCTTACGAGCCGGTCTGGGCCATTGGCACCGGACTGACTGCTACACCGCAACAGGCGCAGGATGTGCACGCAGCCATCCGCGCGCAGTTGGCGGCAGAGAATTCTGAAGTCGCGCAAGGTGTGCGGCTTCTATACGGCGGCAGCGTGAAGGCGGCCAATGCGGTCGAACTGTTCGGCATGCCGGATATCGATGGGGGGCTCATTGGTGGAGCTTCCCTGAATGCAGATGAGTTCGGTGCGATCTGTCGCGCCGCGGGAAACTGAAAAAATGCTGGAAACAGTCGTAGTCGTTTTTCATCTGTTGGCTGCCCTGAGCGTAGTTGCTCTGGTTTTGTTGCAACAGGGTAAAGGTGCGGATGCTGGTGCGTCTTTCGGTGCAGGTGCTTCAAATACTGTGTTCGGAAGCCAAGGTTCCTCTACCTTTCTTAGTAAGTTTACTGCTATACTTGCCGCAGGTTTCTTCATAACCAGCTTAGGGTTAGGTTACTTTGCTAAAGAGAAAGCTCATGTGCTGACTCAGGTAGGTTTGCCAAACCCAGCAGTGTTGGAAGTTCCAAAAGCAAAACCGGCTTCTGATGATGTCCCGGTGCTTCAAGAGCAAAAGTCGGCTACTCCAGCGACTGACGTACCTCCAGCTCAAGAGCAGAAGTAAGAAGGGTTGTAAGCGCTGTATTGCCGAGGTGGTGGAATTGGTAGACACGCAACCTTGAGGTGGTTGTGCCCATAGGGTGTAGGGGTTCGAGTCCCCTTCTCGGTACCAATTATCAGGAGAGCCCGCTGTTGCGGGCTTTCTTGTAGGTGGAAGGTTACATTGACCCTGTAAGGGATCGGTCGTATACTTCCGCCCCAGCTTTGTCGCGGGGTGGAGCAGTCTGGTAGCTCGTCGGGCTCATAACCCGAAGGTCGTCGGTTCAAATCCGGCCCCCGCAACCAGTTTTAGCGGAGCCCCTTTTAAGGGGCTTTTTGTTAGCTGGACACTTTCAACGCCGCTGTTCGACGGCGTTTCAAGGATGGGCGTTTCGCCCATTTTTTTATTTTGCACAGCATGCACATACATGCACGAGGGGGTTCAGGTGTCGAGCAAGCTAGAAGAGTTGCAGGCCTTGCTGGCCCCGGTGGTCGTGGCCCTAGGCTATGAATGCTGGGGTATTGAGTTTTCGGCTCAAGGTCGCCACTCAATGTTGCGCGTTTATATCGATAAAGAGGGCGGCGTGCTGGTGGACGATTGTGCCATTGTCAGCCGTCAGATCAGCGGTGTGCTGGATGTTGAAGATCCGATTTCCGTTGAGTACACCCTTGAAGTTTCCTCGCCAGGCATGGAACGCCCACTGTTCACTATTGATCAGTTTGCAAAATTTGCCGGTGAACAAGTGAAGATCAAGCTGCGTTCGCCCTTCGAAGGGCGACGCAACTTTCAGGGCCTTCTGCGCGGTGTAGAAGAACAGGATGTCGTGGTGCAGGTAGAAGACCATGAGTTCCTGTTGCCGATCGATATGATCGACAAGGCCAACATTATTCCCAGTTTTGACTGAGACGCGGATCCCGCGGATCCAATGGCTTGCGAAAGGCGAGGCGTACGATGAGCAAAGAAGTACTGCTGGTTGTTGAGTCGGTATCCAATGAAAAGGGCGTACCGGCAAACGTGATTTTTGAAGCGCTGGAGCTGGCCCTGGCCACTGCTACCAAAAAGCGTTTTGAAGACGAAGTTGATCTGCGTGTGGAAATCAACCGCCACACCGGTGCCTATGAGACTTTCCGTCGCTGGACGGTCGTCGAAGAAGCCGATCTTGATGATCCGGCCATCGAAACCTGGCCGAGCAAGGTTGCGCAAACGCACCCGGGCGCCCAGGTCGGTGATGTCGTCGAAGAAAAGATCGAATCGATCGAATTCGGCCGTATTGCTGCACAGACCGCCAAGCAGGTCATCGTGCAGAAGGTTCGTGAAGCCGAGCGCGCTCAAGTCGTTGACGCTTATCGCGAGCGCCTGGGTGAAATCATCTCCGGCACCGTGAAAAAAGTTACCCGCGACAATGTGATCGTCGACCTGGGCAACAACGCCGAAGCGTTGCTGGCCCGCGAAGACATCATCTCTCGCGAAACCTTCCGTGTCGGCGTGCGTCTGCGTGCGCTGCTCAAGGAAATCCGCACCGAGAACCGCGGTCCTCAGCTGATCCTGTCGCGTACCGCGCCGGAAATGCTGATCGAGCTGTTCCGCATCGAAGTGCCGGAAATTGCCGAAGGTCTGATCGAAGTCATGGCTGCGTCCCGCGATCCGGGTTCGCGTGCCAAGATCGCGGTTCGCTCCAAGGACAAACGCATCGACCCGCAAGGTGCTTGCATCGGTATGCGCGGTTCGCGCGTCCAGGCAGTGTCGGGCGAATTGGGCGGTGAGCGTGTGGATATCGTCCTGTGGGACGATAACCCGGCGCAGTTCGTGATCAACGCCATGTCGCCGGCTGAAGTGGCGGCAATTATCGTTGACGAAGATGCCCATGCAATGGACATCGCCGTTGGCGCAGACAATCTGGCTCAGGCCATTGGTCGTGGTGGTCAGAACGTGCGTCTGGCCAGCCAACTGACCGGCTGGACCCTGAACGTGATGACCGAATCGGACATCCAGGCTAAGCAGCAAGCTGAAACCGGTGACATCCTGCGCAACTTCATCGAAGAGTTGGAAGTCGATGAAGACCTGGCACAGGTACTGGTAGATGAAGGCTTCACCAGCCTGGAAGAGATTGCCTACGTACCGTTGGAAGAAATGCTCAACATCGACGGCTTTGACGAAGACACCGTCAACGAGCTTCGCGCTCGGGCCAAGGATCGTTTGTTGACTAAAGCCATCGCTACTGAGGAAAAGCTGGCAGACGCCCATCCGGCCGAAGACCTGCTCTCGCTTGAGGGTATGGACAAGGATTTGGCGATGGAACTGGCGGTGCGCGGCGTAATTACCCGCGAAGACCTGGCCGAGCAGTCTATTGACGATCTGCTCGACATCGACGGCATTGACGAAGATCGTGCCGGCAAGTTGATCATGGCCGCCCGAGCCCATTGGTTCGAGTAATTAGGCGCGGCCTGAGGAGAGAAGTGCATGACGCAAGTCACGGTGAAACAACTGGCCGATGAGGTCAAAACACCGGTAGAGCGCCTGTTGCAGCAGATGCGTGAGGCAGGTCTGCCGCACACCGCCGCCGATGAAGGTGTGAGCGATAGTGAGAAGCAGTCTTTGCTGACTCACTTGAAGAGCAGCCACAAGGCGAAAGTGGAAGAACCGCGCAAGATTACATTGCAGCGCAAAACCACCAGCACCCTGCGTGTTGCGGGTAGCAAGAGCATCAGCGTAGAAGTACGCAAGAAGAAAGTCTTCGTACAGCGCAGCCCGGAAGAAATCGAAGCCGAGCGCAAACGCGAGCTGGATGAACGTCGCGCAGTAGAAAATGCTGCTCGCCAGAAGGCTGAAGAAGAAGCCAAGCGTCGCGCCGAAGAAGAAGCGCGTCGCCAGCCTGCTGCTGCGCAACCTGCCAACACTGAAGCGGTTGCCGCTCCTGTTGAAGCTGTGCGTGAGGCCGCCCCGATTGCTGCTGCGCCTGCTCCTGCAGCTGACGCCCGCAAGCGCGACGAACCTCGTCGTCCGGACAAACCACGTGCCGACGATAACAATCGTCGCGGTGGTGGTGGCGATGGCGAGCGCAAAAACGCTCCGCATCGTGCCTCGGTCAAAGAGAAAGCGCCTGCTCCACGCGTTGCCCCACGTACTACCGACGAAGAAAGCGATGGCTTCCGTCGCGGTGGTCGCGGCAAGGCCAAGCTGAAAAAACGCAACGCCCACGGTTTCCAGAGCCCAACCGGCCCTGTCGTGCGTGAAGTGAAGATCGGCGAGACCATCACTGTGGGCGATCTGGCCCAGCAGATGTCGGTCAAGGCTGCTGAAATCATCAAGTTCATGTTCAAGCTGGGCACCCCGGCCACCATCAACCAGGTACTGGATCAGGAAACTGCCCAGTTGGTTGCTGAAGAGCTGGGCCACAAAGTGACCCTGGTCAGCGACACCGCCCTGGAAGATTCCCTGGCCGAGTCCCTGAAGTTTGAAGGCGAGGCAGTTTCCCGTGCACCGGTTGTGACCGTAATGGGCCACGTTGACCACGGTAAAACTTCCCTGCTCGACTACATCCGTCGTGCCAAGGTTGCCGCAGGCGAAGCCGGTGGTATTACCCAGCACATCGGTGCATACCACGTTGAAACCGAACGCGGCATGGTCACCTTCCTCGACACTCCAGGTCACGCCGCGTTTACCGCAATGCGTGCCCGTGGTGCCAAGGCGACCGACATCGTGATCCTGGTGGTTGCAGCGGACGACGGCGTAATGCCGCAGACCATTGAAGCTGTCCAGCACGCCAAGGCTGCCGGTGTTCCTCTGGTTGTAGCCGTGAACAAAATCGACAAGCCCGGCGCCGATCTCGATCGCATCCGTAGCGAACTGTCGGTTCACGGCGTGACATCCGAGGAATGGGGTGGCGAGACGCCATTCGTATCGGTCTCGGCGAAAATGGGTACCGGCGTTGACGAACTGCTCGAAGCGGTCCTGTTGCAAGCTGAAGTCCTGGAATTGACTGCTACGCCTTCGGCTCCTGGCCGTGGTGTGGTAGTTGAATCGCGCCTCGACAAGGGCCGTGGCCCGGTCGCGACCGTGCTGGTTCAAGACGGTACCCTGCGCCAAGGCGACATGGTGCTGGTCGGTTCGAACTACGGCCGTGTACGTGCCATGCTCGACGAGAACGGCAAGCCAATCAAGGAAGCAGGTCCTGCTATCCCGGTCGAGATCCTCGGCCTGGACGGTACGCCGGACGCTGGCGACGAGATGAGCGTAGTTGCCGACGAGAAGAAAGCCCGTGAAGTGGCTCTGTTCCGTCAAGGCAAGTTCCGCGAAGTCAAGCTGGCCCGTGCTCACGCCGGCAAGCTGGAAAACATCTTCGAGAACATGGGCCAGGAAGAGAAGAAGACGCTTAACATCGTCCTCAAATCCGACGTCCGTGGTTCCCTCGAAGCGTTGAACGGCGCCTTGAACGGCCTGGGTAACGACGAAGTGCAAGTGCGTGTTGTCGGTGGCGGTGTCGGTGGTATCACCGAGTCCGACGCCAACCTGGCACTGGCTTCCAACGCTGTACTGTTCGGCTTCAACGTGCGTGCCGATGCTGGCGCTCGCAAGATCGTCGAGCAGGAAGGTCTGGACATGCGTTACTACAACGTCATCTACGACATCATCGAAGACGTCAAGAAAGCCCTTACCGGTATGCTTGGCAGCGATGTCCGGGAGAACATCCTGGGTATCGCCGAGGTGCGTGACGTGTTCCGCTCGCCGAAATTCGGCGCGATCGCCGGTTGCATGGTTGTCGAAGGCACCGTGTACCGTAACCGTCCGATCCGTGTACTGCGTGAAGACATCGTTATCTTCGAAGGCGAGCTGGAATCCCTGCGCCGCTTCAAGGATGACGCTGCCGAAGTACGTGCCGGCATGGAATGCGGTATCGGCGTCAAGAGCTACAACGACGTCAAGGTTGGCGACAAGATCGAAGTCTTCGAGAAGGTTCAGGTTGCTCGCAGCCTCTAACTCGCGCACTTCAGGAGCCACACAGCGCGTGGGCATGTATTTGCCCCGCGCCGTGTCCGGACTCTAAACGCAACGCCCGGTCTGGCTTTTGTCAGGCCGGGCGTTTGCCGCTTTCAGACCCCACGGGTTTCACCGTGTGGCAGTAACAGGTAACAAGACATGGCAAAAGAATACAGCCGTACCCAGCGTATCGGCGATCAGATGCAGCGTGAGCTGGCTCAACTGATCCGTCGCGAAGTCAAAGACCCCCGCGTTGGCCTGGTCACCATCACCGCCGTTGAAGTGAGCCGTGACGTGGGTCATGCCAAAATCTTCATCACCGTGATGGGGCAGGACAACAGCGAAGAAATCGCGCAAAGCATCAAGGTGCTCAACTCCGCCGCAGGTTTCCTGCGGATGCAGTTGGCCCGCGAAATGAAGCTGCGCAGCGTTCCGCAGTTGCACTTCCATTACGACGAAAGCGTCGTGCGTGGCGCGCACCTCTCGGCCTTGATCGAGCGCGCCGTGGCTGAAGACAGTCAGCATCCGTCCACACCTGAAGACGCCAAGGAGTAAGCGGTGGCTCAGGTCAAACGTATCCGTCGCAACGTCAGTGGCATCATTCTGCTCGACAAGCCCATTGGTTTTACCTCCAATGCGGCGCTGCAGAAGGTCCGCTGGCTGCTTAACGCCGAGAAGGCGGGACACACCGGCAGCCTGGATCCACTGGCCACCGGCGTTCTGCCGTTGTGCTTTGGTGAGGCCACCAAGTTCTCGCAGTACCTGCTTGATTCGGACAAGGGTTATGAAACCCTCATGCAACTGGGCAAGACAACCACCACGGCAGACGCCGAAGGTGATGTTTTGCAGGTTCGCGACGTGACCGTTGGTCGTGCGGATATCGAAGCTGCATTACCTGCTTTTCGTGGGCAAATCAGTCAGATACCGCCGATGTACTCGGCGCTCAAGCGGGATGGGCAACCTCTTTATAAGCTGGCACGTGCGGGCGAAGTGGTGGAGCGCGAACCGCGTTCTGTTACTATTGCCCGGCTGGAACTGCTCGCCTGTGAAGGTGACACTGCTCGATTGGCGGTGGACTGCAGCAAAGGCACCTATATCCGTACCCTCGTGGAAGATATTGGTGAGAAGCTGGGCTGCGGTGCTTATGTAGCTGAACTGCGACGTACCCAGGCAGGCCCTTTCACCCTGGCCCAGACGGTCACGCTGGAAGAGCTGGAAGCGGTGCACGCCGAAGGCGGCAACGAAGCGGTTGATCGCTTCCTGATGCCCTCGGACAGCGGTTTGCTGGATTGGCCATTGCTGCACTTCTCGGAGCACAGCGCGTTCTACTGGCTCAACGGCCAGCCGGTACGCGCCCCGGATGCCCCGAAGTTCGGCATGGTGCGAGTACAGGATCATAACGGTCGCTTTATCGGTATCGGTGAAGTGAGCGAAGACGGGCGCATCGCGCCGCGTCGACTGATTCGGTCAGAATGACCGAACGAGGGTGGCTGTTAATAGGCATGGTCACTTCTCATTTATAGATACGGGGGTATGCCCTCGGCCTATTGAGATCACCCCTTGGGTGGTTTCCTGAAAAAAGGATTGCCTCATGGCTCTCGACGTTCAAGAAAAAGCACAAATCGTAGCTGACTATCAGCAAGCTGTTGGTGACACTGGTTCCCCAGAAGTGCAAGTTGCACTGCTGACCCACAACATCAACAAACTGCAAGGTCACTTCAAGGCCAACGGTAAAGACCACCACTCCCGTCGTGGTCTGATCCGCATGGTAAACCAGCGCCGTAAGCTGCTGGACTACCTGAAAGGCAAGGATCTGGGTCGTTATCAGACTCTGATCGGTCGCCTGGGTCTGCGTCGCTAATCAGCGATTGCGCTAGAGGTTGGTTGTCTGCCGTGTGCCAGTGGGATTCCCGCTGGCCCATGGTAGGCTCCCAGCCTCAAGTTTTATCTGGATACACGTTTTACCCTGGACGAGGGTCGGGCCGATTCCCGACATTGCCCAAGAATTTCGCAAGAAGACAAGTTCCCCCAAGAGCCACAAAGAAGGTAGGACACCGTGAACCCGGTTATCAAAAAATTCCAGTTCGGTCAGTCGACCGTTACCCTCGAGACAGGCCGTATCGCCCGTCAAGCCTCCGGCGCAGTGCTGGTTACCGTTGACGACGACGTTACCGTACTGGTGACCGTGGTTGGCGCCAAGACCGCTGACCCGAGCAAGGGCTTCTTCCCTCTGTCCGTTCACTACCAGGAAAAGACTTACGCTGCCGGTAAGATCCCTGGCGGTTTCTTCAAGCGCGAAGGCCGTCCTTCCGAGAAAGAAACCCTGACATCCCGACTGATCGACCGTCCGATCCGTCCGCTGTTCCCAGAAGGCTTCATGAACGAAGTGCAGGTTGTCTGCACCGTCGTTTCCACCAGCAAAAAGACCGATCCGGACATCGCTGCGATGATCGGTACTTCGGCTGCGCTGGCGATCTCGGGCATTCCGTTCGATGGTCCTATCGGTGCCGCTCGCGTTGCTTTCCATGAAAGCACCGGTTACCTGCTGAACCCATCTTACGAGCAGCAGAAAGCTTCGAGCCTGGACATGGTCGTTGCCGGTACCTCCGAAGCCGTATTGATGGTTGAGTCGGAAGCCAAAGAGCTGACCGAAGACCAGATGCTGGGCGCCGTACTGTTTGCTCACGACGAGTTCCAGGTGGTAATCAACGCGGTCAAGGAATTGGCTGCCGAAGCTGCCAAGCCAACCTGGACCTGGGCTGCTGCCCCGGAAGCCACCGACCTGCTGGGCGCTATCCGCTCCGAGTTCGGCGCTGCCATCTCCGACGCCTACACCATCACCGTCAAGGCCGACCGTTACGCTCGCCTGGGCGAGTTGAAGGACCAGGTTGTCGCCAAGTTGTCCGGTGAAGAAGGCCAGCCTTCTGCCAGCGACGTCAAGGCTGCATTCGGCGAAATCGAATACCGCACCGTTCGCGAAAACATCGTTAACGGCAAGCCACGTATCGACGGTCGCGACACTCGCACCGTGCGCCCGCTGAACATCGAAGTCGGCGTGCTGCCCAAGACTCACGGTTCGGCGCTGTTCACCCGTGGTGAAACCCAGGCCCTGGTAGTCGCGACTCTGGGTACTGCCCGTGACGCACAACTGCTGGACACCCTGGAAGGCGAGAAAAAAGACCCGTTCATGCTGCACTACAACTTCCCTCCGTTCTCGGTGGGCGAGTGTGGCCGCATGGGTGGTGCTGGTCGTCGTGAAATCGGTCACGGCCGTCTGGCCCGTCGTTCGATTGCTGCGATGCTGCCGGCTGCCGATGTGTTCCCGTACACCATCCGTGTCGTATCGGAAATCACTGAGTCCAACGGTTCCAGCTCGATGGCTTCCGTTTGCGGTGCTTCCCTGGCGCTGATGGACGCTGGTGTGCCGATGAAGGCGCCGGTTGCCGGTATCGCCATGGGCCTGGTTAAAGAAGGCGAGAAGTTCGCCATCCTGACCGACATCCTGGGCGACGAAGACCACCTGGGCGACATGGACTTCAAAGTAGCCGGTACCGCTAAAGGCGTAACCGCGCTGCAGATGGACATCAAGATCAAGGGCATCACTGAAGAGATCATGGAAATCGCTCTGGGCCAAGCCCTGGAAGCGCGCCTGAACATCCTCGGCCAGATGAACCAGATCATTGGCCAGTCGCGTACCGAACTGTCGGAAAACGCTCCGACCATGATCGCGATGAAAATCGACACCGACAAAATCCGTGATGTTATCGGTAAAGGCGGCGCGACCATCCGTGCGATCTGTGAAGAAACCAAGGCTTCGATCGACATCGAAGACGACGGCTCGATCAAGATCTTCGGCGAAACCAAGGAAGCGGCTGAAGCTGCACGCCAACGCGTCCTGGGCATCACCGCTGAGGCCGAGATCGGCAAGATCTACGTCGGCAAGGTTGAGCGCATCGTCGACTTCGGCGCATTCGTCAACATCCTGCCGGGCAAAGACGGTCTGGTTCACATCTCCATGCTGAGCGACGCTCGTGTTGAGAAAGTGACCGACATTCTCAAAGAAGGCCAGGAAGTGGAAGTGCTGGTACTGGACGTGGACAACCGCGGCCGTATCAAGCTGTCCATCAAGGACGTAGCAGCAGCCAAGGCTTCGGGCGTTTAATCACCCCGCGTTCTAGCTGAAAAAAAGGGACTCTTCGGAGTCCCTTTTTTGTGGGAGAAGGAAATTCCCCTAAAATCAGTTGTTTAGTCGCCTGCAAAAACCGCAACTTGCACGCAGGCACGACCTGCTTCATGCAACTTGCACGATTTCGAAAATCGCTCTGTTTTTTAACTTGTTGTTTTATAAAGATTTTGTCCTGTTATCCCACTTGGCACGCCGCCTGCACTATCCCTGTTAGCGCTGCAGCATGAAGGTTTACGTCTGCAGACTTTTAATAAAACAGGAGTTATTCGTATGAAGAAGTTCGCTCTCGCTACTGCTACCGCTCTGACCCTGGCGATGGGTGCTAACGTAGCCTTTGCTCAGACTTCCCAAGCCCCTATGACTTTGGCGGCCGGTGAAGCGACCAAGGCTAAGGAAAGCGTTTCGGATACTTGGATCACCACTAAAGTCAAAGCCGACCTGCTGACCGAAAAAGGCATTCCGGGTTCGGACATCAAGGTTGAGACCAACAAAGGTGTGGTTTCCCTGTCCTCCGACGTAGCAGTCTCGGATTCGCAGAAAGCCACTGCTGTAGCCATCACCAAGAAAATCAAAGGTGTGAATGCTGTTTCGGCTGACGGTCTGCTGGCTGGCGGCGCTGTCAAAGCTGACGGCATCGACAAAACCAAAGGTGCGGCACACGACGCTAAAGAAACCACCAGCGACACTTGGATCACCACCAAAGTGAAGGCTGACCTGGTTACCGAGAAGGGCATTCCTGGCACTGACATCAAGGTTGAGACCAACAAGGGCGTAGTGTCCCTGTCGTCTCCGACTGCTGTGACTGCATCGCAGAAAGAAACTGCGGTTGCCATCACCAAGAAAATCAAAGGCGTTAAAGCTGTATCGGCCGACGGCCTGAAAGCAGAGTAACGTTAAAGGTTTCGTTTGAACGATATAGCGGCGGCTTAGGGTGAGCTAGTTATCCACCCGATGCACCTCTGGAGTTCATGCGACCGACCACACGGATGTGGTCATTACAGGCCCCGGCACTTGTGTCGGGGCCTGTTCTATTTTGGGGTTGAAACAAAACTGCCAGCCAACCCCCCAAAAAAAATGTGGGAGCTGGCTTGCCAGCGATGTTGGCACCTCAGTCATTCGGTTGCACCGAGGTGATGCTATCGCAGGCAAGCCAGCTCCCACATTAGGATAGGCGTTGCTCAGAAGTTACTCAGCATCCAGATGCATTGGGGTGATGACCCGACCATCTTTCTCCGCCTGCCCCAGTTGCGCATCAATGAAGTACACCCGCTCATCTTCCAACTGGGCCTTGTCCACCAAGTAATCCTTGATGGTACTGGCGCGCTCCTGGCCCAGTTGGCGCAGCAGCACATCACTGCCGCTCCAGAACTTGATCACACCCTCTTTGAGCTTCGCCGAGCGCTCATCGCTGCCAAGGTTTTTCCATTCGGCGGGAGGTTGCTGTTTAAGACGGGTGCGGTAGATACCTTCCAGCAACGGTGCTTTTTCTTTCTCGGGCACTTCAAGCAACGAAGCTTGGGCCGGGACTTTGTCGCCACGGCGCTGGAGGATCTTGTAGTAGTTGTACTGGTATTCACGTTCCAGTCGCTGTGCCGCCAGGAACGGCCCGTCGCTGCTGGCAGCAGCCGTGCCTTCGATTTCCAGGCGCAGGGTAGGGCGCTCTTTCAATGCCTTGGCCAAGGTATTCAGCGCGCCCTCGGCATCTTTGTTCAGCTCACTGGAGCCGGCGGCGAACGAAACATTACCCAGGTCTTCAGAGCCGCCACCCGTCACCAGCCCGCCAATAAACTTGAAGGGCGCGGTCGCTGCGCGGACGACGAGGTTACGCAGGGTTTGCCACACAATCGGCATCACGCTGAATTGCGGGTTGTTCAGGTCGCCACTGACCGGCAGTTCGATCGAGATCTTGCCGTCGCTGTCCTTGAGCAGGGCGATGGCCAGGCGAATCGGCAAGTCCACCGCATCGGAGCTGTCGACTTTCTCACCCAGTTGCAACTGTTCGACCACCACTTTGTTTTCAGCCTTCAACTGGCCCTTGGTGATCACGTAGTGCAAGTCGAGATTCAGCCGGCCCTTGCGGATACGGAAGCCTGCGAACTTGCCCGAGTAAGGTGTCAGGTTGGTCAACTCGACACGTTTGAAGCTGGTCGCGATATCCAGGGCTGCCATCGGATCAAACGGGTTCACGCTGCCCTTGATGGTCACCGGGGCGTAACGGTCTACCTTACCCTTGATATCGACGCTGGCCGGTTTGGCCTGGCGACTATCGATGGTGCCAATCTGGCCGTTGAGCTGTTGAATCGCGGTGGCGAAGTTGGGCGTGAGGCTGAAGTCGGCAAAGTTGGCCGAACCATCGTTAATTGCGATCTGCCCGATGTGGATGCCCAAGGGCTTGTCTTTGCTGGCCGCCGGCTTGGCGGCTGATTTGGCACCACTGTCGGCAGGCTGGGGAATCAGCAAGTCATCGATGTTGGTGGTGCGATCGTCGTTGATCATGAAGCGCGCATACGGCTGCAGCAGGTTGACCTTGTCGATCGACAGGCTCTGACCGTGCTGATAGTTCACACCCTCCAGTACCAGGCGCTGCCACTTGAGGAAGTCGCGGGTCTTGAGGGTGTCCAGGGTATGCAACTGATCGACCTGAGCGCGGCCGGTGATTTGCAGGGCCAACGGCTCGGTGCTCTTGAGGTTCACATCCAGGTTGCCGCCCAACATGCCGCTGCGCAGTTCCAGGCGAATAAACGGGCTGATATACGACTGGGCCACCCGCAGGTCGATGTCCTGGGTATTCACTTTCAGCTTGGCGCTGACCGGGTTGAGGTTAACCTCGCCGGTTGCCTGGATCTTGCCTTGCTTGCCCACGCCACTATCGACCTTCAAGGTGAAGGGGCTTTGGTTGAGGCTGTCGAAGTTCTGCATGTCGACATTCAACGGGCCCAGTTCCAGCGCCACCGCAGGTTTGGCCTGGCGGTCGGCCAGGTGTACCTGATAGTTACGCAGTTGCACATCCTTGAGCATCACTTGCCAGGGTTTGCTTGGCGCTGCCGGTTGGGCTTCAGGTGCGTCGGCGTCGGCGTCGGCGTTGGCCGGTGCCGGTGTTGGCTTGCTTGGCTGGCTGGCGAACAGTTTCTGCCAGTCGAGTTGGCCATCGGCTTCAAGAGCGGCCCAGGTTTCCAGCTTGTTGCTGCGGATTTTGCCGACGACTACCTGCTGCTTGGCCAGGTCCACCGTGGTTTCGCTGACATCCAGGCGTTCCAGGCGTACCAATGGCCGGCCATCCGGCGCCTTGATCGCGAAGGGCGCAATGCTGGCGGCGGTGTTGGTCAGGTTCAGCTCGGTCTCTTTGGCCAGGCTGAACTTATAGTCGGTGCTGAAGTTAAGCACGCCGTCTTCCAGCACCAGTGGCAAGGCGTCACGTACATACGGCCACCAGGCTTTCATCTTGCCGTCGGTGACCTTCAAGGTACCTTCGGAGGTGATCGGTACCAGGCTGACATTACCTTTCCAGTCAATCTGCCCGCCGTCAGGGCCAGCGGCCACCAGGGTCATGTCGGCGTTGTCTTCGGGCAAGGTGCTGAGGTTTTTCAGCTCGAAGTCGAGTTTGTCGTAGAGGAATTCGATAGGTTCGCTGGGGCGCAGATCTCGGAAATGCAGATTGCCGCCCGCCAGTTTGATGCTGTCGATACGCAGCGGGAACGGTTTGGCATCGGGATCTGCGGGAGTCGGTTCGCTCGGCGGCAGTTTGAACAACTGCGCCAGGTTCAACTGGCCGGATTTGTCGAACAGCAGTTCGGTCTTGGGCTGGTCCAGTTGCACATCAGCCAGGTGCAGGGCGCGGGTCCAGAGACTGTCGGCCTGCAGGTTGGCGTAGAAGCGCTGGAAGCCCACTTGTTCTTTGCCCGGCTCACCGATCTTCAGGCCCCATAGCGTGAGTTCCAGGCTGAACGGGTTGAGCTCGATGCGCTCGATTCGCGCCGGCACCGTGGCGTAATTCGCCAACTGTTGGTTGGCAATGCGAAGAGCGATGCCGGGTAAAATCAGAAAGCCCAGCAAGCTGTACAAAGCAAGGGCGGTCAACAAGGCGCCTGCGGCGCGGATCAATCCTTTGGGCATGGGTGACGCCATCTGTGTCGAACGAGAGTGCCTTGGAGTATGGCACGGTAATTCGGTTCCGAAGAACAGTGGCTGCTGGGAAACTTCCTACAAATGCAGGATCAAGGTCTTTAACGGAGGCTGCTGATCCGTGGAAGGAAAGTCTGCCCCGGGTGTCATGACCTGCCAGTCGCGCACTGGGCGGCCGGCTTTTTCTGCGCAACGCAGCACCTGTTCACGCCAGTCATCCATGCTGACTTTCGCCAGGTTGTTACAACAGATCAGTACCCCATTGTCAGCGGTGGTCAGCAGCGCGGGCTTGAGCAAGCTCTGATAGTCGCGCAGCAGGTCGACGGTGCCGAACGCGCTTTTGGCCCAGGCGGGCGGATCAAGCAGGACCAGGTCGTACTGGCGCTGCTCCAGGCGCGGATAGCTCGGCAGCTTTTGGCCGCGACGCTGGGTGATCGGCAGGCCCGCCAGTTGGCGAATGGCCGGGAAGTAATCGGACTGTATGAACTCCATGTTCGGCAATTGTGGATTGAGCAGGCCATTTTCACGCCCCACCGCCAGGTTGCCCTCGGCAAAATCCAGGTTGCACACTTCGCGTGCGCCGCCGGCGGCCGCGCTCAAGCCCACGCCGCAGGTGTAGGCGAACAGGTTCAGCACGCTTTTGCCGGCGCTGTGATCCTTCACCCAACCACGGGTGTTACGCAGGTCGAGGAACAGCAACGGGTCCTGCCCGGCATGGCGCCCCCGCACACGGTAGCTGAGGCCCCACTCGTGGCCGACCAGGTCTTCCAGCGCCGCAGGCTCTGCGCGGTATACCGTGTCTTCACGATCGATACGCGAGTTGCCTCGGGCACGGTCGTTGTACACCAGCAGCAATTCCAGGCCCATGTATTGGTTGATCAGTTGATGCAGGTCCAGAAGGTCTGCGCTGTCCAGCGACTGATGGAAGCTCTGCACCAGCAATTGCGGGCCGTAGCGGTCGATGGTCAAGCCGCCGGCGCCTTCCTGGCTGCCGTGGAACAGCCGGTAGCAGTCTGTACCCTGGGCGTGCAGTTCGTTGATCAGGTCTTGGCGGTGATCGAGGGCGGCGCGCAGCGCCTGATTCAGGGGGGTCATGAAGCGCGCCTTGCTTGCAGAAAAATAAGAAAATCGGGACGCGGAGTTTAACAGTTAACCCCGGCCTGCACAGGCCGGGGATTATCCTGAGCGCTATCGGTTCAGGCGTTTGTCGATCAACCCGTCTACGACGCTTGGGTCAGCCAGGGTTGAGGTATCGCCCAGGCTGTCCAGTTCGTTGCAGGCGATCTTGCGCAAGATGCGCCGCATGATCTTTCCGGAGCGGGTTTTCGGCAAGGCAGGCGCCCACTGGATCAGTTCCGGTTTGGCAAAGCTGCCAATTTCCTTGCTGACCAGGTCCAGCAGGTGTTTTTTCAGCGCATCGCTGGGTTCGACGCCGTTCATTGGCGTTACAAAGGCATAGATGCCCTGGCCCTTGACGTCATGGGGATAGCCGACCACAGCGGCTTCAGCGACCTGGTCATGCAGCACCAGGGCGCTTTCGACCTCGGCGGTGCCGATGCGATGGCCGGACACGTTGATCACATCATCGATGCGGCCGGTGATCCAGTAGTCGCCGTCTTCATCGCGGCGCGCGCCGTCGCCGGTGAAGTAGTAGCCGGGATAGGGCTTGAAGTAAGTGTCGATCATACGCTGCGGGTCGCCGTAGACGCTGCGAATCTGCCCCGGCCAGCTTGATTTGATAGCGAGGACGCCGCTGCCGGCGCCGCTGATTTCCTTGCCCTGCTCATCGAGCAGCACCGGTTGTACGCCGAACATCGGCTGTGTCGCGCAGCCCGGCTTGATGCGCTGGGCGCTGACCAGCGGGCTGAGCATGATGCCGCCGGTTTCGGTTTGCCACCAGGTATCGACGATGGGGCAGCGCTGCTCGCCCACCGCATTGAAGTACCAGTCCCAGGCCTCCGGGTTGATCGGCTCACCGACACTGCCCAGCAGGCGCAGGCTGGCGCGGGAGGTGCTCTCCAATGGGCCGTGGCCTTCACGCATCAGGGCGCGCAAAGCGGTGGGCGCGGTGTAGAAAATATTCACCTGATGTTTATCGATCACCTGCCAGAAGCGCGAGCTGTCCGGATAACTCGGTACGCCCTCGAACATCAGCGAAGTGGCGCCATTGGCCAGCGGACCGTAGACGATGTAGCTATGCCCGGTGACCCAGCCCACATCGGCGGTGCACCAGAACACTTCGCCCTCTTGGTAGTCGAGTACGTACTTGAAGGTCATCGCCGCTTGCAGCAGGTAGCCGCCAGTGGTGTGCAGCACGCCCTTGGGTTTGCCGGTGCTGCCGGAGGTGTAGAGGATGAACAGCGGATCCTCGGCGTCCATCGGCTCGGGTGGGCAGTTGTCGCTGGCGGCGTCCAGGGCTGCTTGGTACTTGAGGTCGCGGCCCTCGTTCCAGTTCACGCTGGCTCCGGTGCGCTCGACCACCAGCACCGTGCTGACGTTCGGGCAACTGGCCAGGGCTTTATCGACATTCTGTTTCAGCGCCACGGGCTTGCCCCCGCGCACACCTTCGTCGGCGGTTATCACGGTGCGGCAGTCGGCATCGAGAATACGGTCACGCAGGGCGTCAGGCGAAAACCCGCCAAACACCACCGAGTGCACCGCGCCAATTCGCGTGCAGGCCAGCATGGCGTAGGCCGCTTCCGGGATCATCGGCATGTAGATGCACACGCGGTCGCCTTTTTTCACGCCACGGTTTTTCAGCACATTGGCCAGGCGGCTGACGTTTTGATGCAGTTGGCGGTAAGTGATCGTGGAGGATTTTGACGGATCGTCGCCCTCCCAGATGAAGGCCGGCTGATCGGCGCGTTGCGCCAGGTGACGGTCAATGCAGTTGTAGCTGACGTTCAGTTGGCCGCCGGCAAACCATTGGGCGGCACCGGTATTGATGTCTGACTGCTGGACGGTGTGCCACGGTGTTATCCAGTCCAGAAAGCCCTTGGCCTGTTCGGCCCAGAAGGTCTCTGGCTGCTTGATGGATTGGCGATAGAGGCGCTGATAGTCTTCTTGACTGAGTTGCGCAGCCCGGCGGACGGCATCGGCGGTGGGAAACGTGCTGATATCGAACATGAGCGATCCTTATTCTTGTTTTTGCGACAAGTGATAAAGATGCACCCTGTGGTGGGAGGGTTCAAGGCCAACGTCCAAACAGACGTTGGCCTTGAGTGATCAGCATCAGCCGCGGTGACGACCGCGGAAGTAGTTGATCAGGCCCTGGGTCGAAGCGTCCTCGGCTGAGGTTTCTTCGGCGCCCGTCAGGCGGTTGTAAACGCCTTTGCCCAGTTCCTTGCCCAGTTCAACGCCCCATTGGTCAAAAGCGTTGATGCCCCAGACCACGCTCTGCACGAACACCTTGTGCTCATACATCGCCACCAGCGCGCCGAGGCGACGAGGGCTGATGCGTTCGACCACGAGGGTGTTGCTCGGACGGTTGCCCGGGATCACCTTGTGCGGTGCCAGCTTCTGCACTTCCGCTTCCGGCAGGCCCTTTTCACGCAGCTCGGCTTCGGCTTCGCCGCGGGTCTTGCCGAGCATCAGTGCCTGGCTCTGGGACAGGCAGTTGGCGTATAACCACTGGTGGTGATCGGAGACCGGGTTGAAGCTGACGATCGGCACGATGAAGTCGGCCGGGATCAGTTGCGTCCCTTGGTGCAGCAGCTGGTGGTAAGCGTGCTGCCCGTTGCAGCCTACGCCGCCCCAGATCACCGGGCCTGTATCGGTGGACACTGGCGTGCCGTCCTGGCGGACGCTCTTGCCGTTGGATTCCATGTCCAGCTGTTGCAAATGCTTGGTGATGTTACGCAGGTAATGGTCGTACGGCAGGATCGCATGGCTCTGCGCGCCCCAGAAGTTGCCGTACCACACGCCCAGCAAACCCAGCAGCACAGGCATGTTGGCTTCGAACGGCGCGTTCAGGAAGTGCTGGTCCATGGTGTAGGCACCCGACAGCAGTTCCTTGAAGTTGGACATGCCGATGGCCAGGGCGATTGGCAAGCCAATCGCCGACCACAGCGAGTAACGCCCACCTACCCAATCCCACATCGGGAAGATGTTCTCTTCACGAATACCAAAGGCTACGGCCGCCGCGTTGTTGCTCGAAACGGCGATGAAGTGGCGATACAGCTCAGCTTCCGAACCACCCTGGGCCAGGTACCAGGCGCGGGCGGCCTGGGCGTTCTTCAGGGTTTCAAGGGTGTTGAAGGATTTGGACGACACAATGAACAGCGTGGTCTCGGCGCGCAGCTTCATGGTCAGCTCGTGGAACTCGCTGCCGTCGATATTCGCCAGGTAGTGGCAACGCACGCCTTTGTGGGCGTAGGACAACAGCGCTTCGGAGACCAGTTCCGGACCGAGGAACGAACCACCGATGCCGATGTTCACCACGTCGGTGATCGGCTTTTCGGTGTAGCCACGCCACAGGCCGTCGTGGATGCGGCCGACCAGGTCAGTAATCTGGTTCAGCACCTTGTGCACGTCCGGCATGATGTTCACGCCGTTGACCGACAGCTTGTCACCCACCGGGCGGCGCAGGGCGGTATGCAGCGCCGGGCGGCCTTCGGAAGAGTTGACGGGCTCGCCGGCGTACAGCGCATCAATCGCGCCTTTAAGGTTCACTTCCTTGGCCAGGTCCACCAGCAGGTCGCGGGTTTCGCTGGTGATCAGGTTTTTCGAGTAATCGAGGAAAAGTCCGCAGCTGCTCAAGGTAAATTGGGAAAAGCGCTGTGGGTCGGCATTGAACGCTTCGCGCATGCTGAAATCCTGCATGGCTTGGCGATGTTGAACAAGCGCTTGCCAGGCGGGCAGAGCGGTAACGTCATGAGGGGTGCGGTAGTACGCCATCGCTGCGGGTTTCCTTTTATTACAGGGACTGCCTTTAGGACACTTAAAAGCCCGGAACATCCATTCTTGTCTTAACGACTGGGTTCCAGACAGCGCTAACCATAGCGCAGGGCGATTACATTAAACCTAGCGTGTGGATATGTCTTGGCTTTGTCTGCGCTGTGGCCGGTACTTTTTTATACCGGCACAGCCGTCGGGGCAACAGGTGGAGGGTAAAGTGGGGTCAGGCGAGGTTCAGGTGCAGGTTATCGATCAGGCGTGTGGCGCCCAGATAAGCGGCGACCAGGATCACCACATCCCGATCTTCAGCCGTGGCCGGGCGCAGATGTACGCCCTGGCGCACTTCCAGGTAGTCCATGCGTAGCCCTGCGGCTTCAATCTGCCGGATTTGCTCGGCGCGAAGCTTGGCGAAATCATGATCACCGTCTTGGATGGCCGTGGCGATCTGGCTGAGGGCGCGGTACAGCACCGGCGCGACCGCACGTTGCTCCTCGGTGAGGTAACCGTTGCGTGATGACAGCGCGAGGCCGTCCGCTGCACGCACGGTGGGTTCGCCGATGATCTGGATCGGCATGTTCAGATCGCGGACCATGGCGCGAATGACCGCCAACTGCTGGTAGTCCTTCTGGCCAAATACGGCCATGTCGGGCTGGACCATGTTGAACAACTTGCTGACCACCGTGGCCACGCCTTCGAAATGCCCTGGGCGGCTGGCGCCGCACAAGCCTTCGGACAGTTGTGGCACGCTGACGCGGGTCTGGCCGTTCATGCCATCGGGGTACATTTCCTCGACAGTGGGGGCGAACAGCAGGTTGCAGCCCGCCTGCAGGAGTTTTTCCTGGTCGGCGGCCAATGTGCGCGGGTATTTATCCAGATCTTCGCCGGCACCGAATTGCAGTGGGTTGACGAAAATGCTCGCCACCACGAAATCTGCCTGCTGCGCGGCCTTGGTCACCAGGGTGGCATGGCCGCTATGCAGGTTGCCCATGGTAGGCACAAAGCCGATGCGTTTGCCGGCGCTGCGGGCGTGGGTCACGGCAGCCCGCAGTTCGCGGACGGTTTTAACGGTGTTCATGCCGAGAATCCGTGTTCAGCGCCTGGGAAAGTCACATTCTTGACTGCGCTGACGTAAGCGCTCAGGGCTGCGTGAATGCTGTCCTGGCCGGCCATGAAGTTCTTCACGAACTTGGGTACGTGACCGCTAATCGACAGGCCGAGCATGTCGTGCAGGACCAGCACCTGACCATCGGTGGCGGAGCCGGCGCCAATGCCGATTACCGGCACTTTGACGGCCTGGGTGATTTCTGCGGCCAGTTCGCTGGGGACGCACTCCAGCACAATCATCGCGGCACCGGCTTGTTCCAGGGCGATGGCATCGGCGCGCATCTGGCGCGCCTGGGCTTCATTGCGACCCTGTACCTTGTAGCCGCCGAGGATGTTCACCGACTGCGGGGTCAGGCCCATGTGTGCACATACCGGTACACCGCGTTCAGCCAGCAGCCGGATCGACTCGGCCAGCCACACGGCGCCTTCGACTTTGACCATGTGGGCGCCGGCCTGCATCAGCTTGCCGGCGTTCTGGAAGGTTTGCTCAAGCGTGGCGTACCCCATGAACGGCAGGTCGGCGATGATCAAGGCGCCGTCGTTGCCACGCTTGACGCTGGCGGTGTGGTAGGCCAGTTCATCCGTGGTCACGGGCAGGGTGCTGTCATTCCCTTGAAGAACCATGCCCAGGGAGTCGCCCACTAACAACACTTCAACCCCGGCCTGGCAACAGGCGTTGGCGAAGGTGGCGTCATAGCAGGTCAGCATGGTGATTTTTTCACCCTTGAGCTTGAGGCTCTGCAAGGTGGTCAGGGTAATGTCTGGCATGAAAAGGGTCCTCGTTCAGGCGCTTGGAAACAGCGAGTAACGCGCGTGAGTCTTCGTTTATACAGGCGCACTGTCTTGAAAGCAGTGCTTATAAGGCCTGGATTGCGCCCTGTAGCGCCGGGTTGGCGGCAGCGGGACGCCTATAGTCGTGAGGAGGACACGGGAAGTCAATTGGATGTGTTACCGCATTGTTACGATGGCGGTGTTACCGCTGTTACTGACGCGATTGCGCAACTTGTGCGCGGTTTACGGCAGCGCAGATCAAATGTGGGAGCTGGCTTGCCTGCGATGGCATCCACGCGGTGTGGCTGATACACCGAGTCGCTTGTATCGCAGGCAAGCCAGCTCCCACATTGACCGAGTCATTCTTGCGGTAAGCGTTCCAGGCCGACGAATGGGCAGGCTGTGAGCAGGGTGCTCAAGCGTTGGCCGTCAGGCAGTTGCAGGTCGGTTGACGCCAATTCAGCCAGCGGATACAGCACAAAGGCGCGCAGATGCATCTGGTAGTGCGGCACCTTGAGGCGCGGTTCGTCGATCAGGCGATCACCGAACAGCAAGATATCCAGATCCAGTGTGCGTGGGCCCCAGCGCTCAAGACGTTCGCGGCCCTGGTCATTCTCGATGGCTTGCAGTGCGTCGAGCAGGTCCAGCGGCGCCAGGCTGCTGTCCAGTGCCGCAACCGCGTTGGTGTAGCGCGGTTGGCCCGGGAGCAGGGAGTCACTTTGATAGAAGGCGGACACACCAGCGAGGTGGGTGCCAGGCAGTTGCGCCAGCGCCTCGATCGCGCTGCGCAATTGCTGTTGCGGGGCAGCCAGGTTGCTGCCCATGCCGATGTAGATACGTTCCACGTTTATTCGCCCGCGGCGCCCGAGGCATCGGCACTGCTGCGTTTACGCTTGCTGCCGCTGCGGCGACGCTTTTTCGGCCCTTCACCGGCACCATCGCCTTTGCTGCCAAGCTCACGAATCATTTCGCGACGCTGGCTGTCATTGGCGTCCTGATAGTCAGTCCACCATTCGCCCAGGCCATCGGTCTGCTCACCGGCGCTTTCGCGCAGCAGCAGGAAGTCGTAGCCGGCACGGAAGCGTGGGTTGTCCAGCAGCAGGTCAGCACGCTTACCGCTGCGACGCGGCAAACGTTCCTGCATGTCCCAGATTTCGCGGATCGGCATGGTGAAGCGTTTCGGGATGGCGATGCGTTGGCACTGCTCGGCGATCAGTTCGTGAGCGGCTTCCTGCATGGCCGGGATCGGCGGCATGCCACGGTCCTGCAGGCGCAGTACGCGCTTGGGCAGCGCTGGCCACAGCAGGGCGGCAAACAGGAATGCCGGGGTTACCGGTTTGTTCTGCTTGATGCGCAGGTCGGTGTTGACCAACGCTTCGCTGATCAGCGTGTGGGTGTACGTGGGGTTGTATTCCAGCGCCTCGGCACTGGCCGGGAACAGCGGGTCGAACAACTGCAGGTCGACGAGCATTTCGAAGGTGTCGGCGGCATACCCCGAGAGGAACAACTTGAGCACCTCTTCAAACAGGCGTGCCGAGGGGATTTCCCGCAGCATGGGCGCCAGCTCGCGAATCGGCGCGGCAGTGTGCTTCTCGATACCGAAGTTGAGTTTGGCCGCGAACCGCACGGCGCGCAGCATACGCACCGGATCTTCCTGATAGCGCTGGGTCGGGTCACCGATCAGGCGGATCAGGTTATTGCGAATGTCGTGTACGCCATTGGCGTAATCGAGGATGCGCTCGCTGACCGGATCGTAATAAAGGGCATTGATGGTGAAGTCGCGACGTTGCGCGTCCTCTTCCAGGGTGCCGTAGACGTTATCACGCAGGATGCGCCCGCTCTCGTTGCGGGAAGACTGATTGGTGTCTTCCTCTTCATCGTTTTGCGGGTGGCCGGCGCGGAAGGTCGCAACCTCGATGATTTCGCGACCAAAATGGATATGCACCAGCTTGAAGCGCCGGCCGATGATTCGTGCGTTACGAAACTCGGCGCGTACTTGTTCAGGCGTGGCGCTGGTGGCGACGTCGAAATCCTTGGGCGTGATATTGAGCAGCATGTCGCGTACGCAACCACCCACCAGGTAAGCCTGGTAGCCGGCGTTCTGCAAACGTTCGACGATGTTCACTGCATAACGGCTGAATTGAGCGCGCTGCAACGAATGCTGGCTGCTGTTGAGCACTTCAGGCGTGCTGCGTTTGTGTTGCGTACGACGCAAGGGAGAACGGAATGACTGGAACAACTTCTTCAGCATGGGATGCACTGTTTGAAGGAATGTTCGGCCATAACGAAGAATGACCGCATGATGGGCGGGGATTCTAGCATTTAGTCAGGGGATGGTGTAGGAACAAGCTACAGGCATTGCGCCTTAAGCGTTTTGGAGTCAAATCCCGGAAACTACAAGGGGAGCCGAAGCTCCCCCAGAAGTAGTTGCGTGCTCTATTTTTATTATTGATTTCGGGCTTCTTGTTTTTGTTGATCGCCCTCGCCATGAAGCTTCACCTTCATGACACTCCCAATCGAGAGTCAAGAGCAAACGGATTGCTTTGGTCGCTGTGTTGCTGATCTACGATCCAACCAGTTCAGGCTCTGCCTTAGGGCAGTTTTTGTTGTTCTCGGCCTGGTTGCGGGGCAAGCCCCAAATGCAACGCCTCTCCAAAAGAATCAGTTAGCTGCGCCTCCGCCGTGTTGTTTTTGTTATGCGTGAGTCGATTCGTCTTATTTTTATTGTCTTGTACATAGCTTGTTATTGTTTTTGTACTAAGCATATAGCAGGGTGCGTGCCAACTTTTGTACCGGCCAGCAAAATCAGGGGGTTGAGGTGGTTTTGCAGTTTTCGAGGGCAAAAAAAAGCCGGGGCTTCGTTACCGTAAGCCCCGGCTTTTGTTACGTGAAAAGTCAGCGGTAACAGTTTTTTCACATCAACAGGTGTTACCCATGGGGGCGCACCCTCAGCTCTCGCTGGCAACCCCGGTCTTGCGCCGCGGAATGCCCAGGCGCTGGCGCCGCTCCCACAGGCACTTGCGACTCACACCCAGTTTGCGGGCCAATTCGGTCTCGGTCATATGGTCCTGATGTTCCAGGACGAAATGCTGGAAGTAGTCTTCCAGTGACAAATCCTCCGTCGGCTCATGACTGGTATTGCTACCGCCGCCCTGTTGTGGGGCCAGGCCGATGAAGTCATCGTCTTCCAGGTCACTGAGCTCGATATCGATGCCCAAAAGCTCGGCGGAAATCTCCGGGCTTTCCGACAGGATCACCGCGCGCTCCACGGCGTTCTCCAATTCCCGCACGTTACCCGGCCACGAGTAATGCCGGATTGCCTGCTCGGCGTCCGCGGCAAACTTCAGGTCGGTACGGTTGATGCGTGCGCTCTGGCGTAACAGGAACGCACTGGCGATCTCGTTGACGTCGGCGCCGCGCTCGCGCAGGGCCGGCAATTTGAGGGCGATCACGTGCAGGCGGTAATACAAGTCTTCACGGAACTGGCCGATCTTGGCCAGGCTCTTGAGGTCACGGTGCGTCGCTGCAATAAGCCGCACATCAACCTTTTGCGATTGCACCGAACCGACTCGGCGAATCTCGCCTTCCTGCAACACCCGCAACAAGCGCGCCTGGGCTTCCAGTGGCAGTTCGCCGATTTCATCGAGGAACAAGGTTCCGCCGTCCGCCGCTTCAACCAGGCCAGCACGCCCGGCGCTGGCGCCGGTGAACGCGCCTTTCTCGTGACCGAACAGTTCGGACTCGATCAGCGATTCAGGGATTGCCGCGCAGTTCACCGAGATCATCGGTGCCTTGGCGCGCTTGGACAGGTTGTGCAGGGCGCGGGCAACCAGCTCCTTGCCAGTGCCCGACTCGCCCTGGATCAAAACATTGGAATCGGTCGGCGCCACTTTGCGGATCTTGCTGTACAGATCCTGCATCGGCGGGCAGGAGCCGATGATGCCGATCTCGCCATTGCTGTTGTCCACACCGGGCTTGTCGGCGCCGTTGGTCGCTTTGCCGACTGGACGCTGTTCGGCAGGCGCGCTGCTGGCCGACTGACGGTCACGCAGGATGCGGGCCACGGCTTGGAGCATCTCATCGTGATCGAAAGGCTTGGCGATATAGTCCACCGCGCCCATCTTCATCGAGTCGACCGCCGAGCGCAGGCTGGCGTAGCTGGTCATGATCAGCACCGGGGTGCCTTGGCCCAGCTTGATCAGCTCGGTGCCCGGAGCTCCAGGCAGGCGCAGGTCGCTGACAATCAGGTCGAACGTGGGGATGCTGAACCGCTCCTGGGCTTCCTGCACCGAGCCGGCTTCGCTGACCTGGTACTGATTTCGTTCAAGCAGGCGACGCAAGGCAGAGCGGATAATGGTTTCGTCTTCGACGATCAAAATGTGCGGCATTGATTCAATTCTCTCGACGGTCTCAGTTCACAGCGGACGTCGCTTCGACATGACGCGGCAAGGTCACCCGGATACGGGTGCCGCGTTGGCTTTCGGTGTCAGCCGGGCTGTCGATGGTGATTTGTCCATAATGCTCTTCAACGATGGAATAGACCAGTGCAAGGCCCAGACCGGTACCTTCACCGGGGTCCTTGGTGGTGAAGAAGGGTTCGAACAATCGGTCCATGATGTTCTGTGGGATGCCGCTGCCTTCGTCCTCCACGATCAGGTCGACCGTGTGCTCGAAAGCCTCGCTCTTGACGCGTACAGCGCTGCCGGCCGGCGACGCATCGCGTGCGTTGGACAGCAAGTTGATCAGCACTTGGGCCAGGCGTTGCGAGTCGCCATCGACCCAATGTTCCGGATCACACAGATTAAAGAACTGTACTTCGAAATTGCGCCGATTCAAGGCCAGAAGCCCAATGGCGTCCTGCGCGACCTCGGCCAGACACACCGCTTCGTCCTGGTTTTGATGCGCGCCGGAGTGGGCGAAGCTCATCAGCGACTGCACGATGCGCGAAACGCGCTTGGTCTGTTCAAGGATCTGCCCGCTGATTTCAGTGATTTCACCGTCTTCCTCGCGCTCTTCGCGCAGGTTCTGCGCCAGGCAGGCGATACCGGTGATCGGGTTGCCGATTTCGTGGGCCACGCCGGCTGCGAGACGACCAATACTGGCCAGGCGCTCGGAATGCACAAGCTTGTCTTCGAGCATCTGCGTGTCGGTGAGGTCTTCCACCAGCAAAACCAGGCCGCTGTTACCGGGGGCCAGGGGCTCATCAATGGCGGCTTTGTGCAGGTTGAGCCAGCGGGTCTGGCCGTCGAGGGCCAGGTGCTGCTTGTGCAAGTGCTCGTCGGGCAGGTTGATAAACCCCTGAAGCAGTTCTTTCCACGGATCGGCCAGGGTATTGAGGCGCGAGCCCACTACCCGCTGCGCGGCGATGCCGGTGAGTTCTTCCATGGCCTTGTTCCACATCAGGATTTCCTGGTCCTTGGCCAGGGAACAGACACCCATCGGCAGTTCCTGCAAGGTCTGGCGGTGGTAACGGCGCAAGGCATCGAGTTCCGCGGCCAGGCCGGTGAGGCGTGAGTGGTAATCCTCCAGCCGGCTTTCGATGAAATGGATGTCTTCGGTCACGTAGTTTTCGCCGCCCGCCTTGTAGGGCAGGAAGGTTTCGACCATGTCCTGGGACACGCTGGGGCCCATCAGGCCGGAGAGGTTGGCCTCGATACGGTCACGCAGACGGCGCAGGGCATAGGGGCGACGCTCGTCGAACGGCAGGTAGAGGTCACGCAGCGCTTGCTCGACCTCCTTTTGCGCCGCCTTGGCGCCCAGAGGCTTGGCCAGTTGCGTGGCAAACTCCTGGGGCGAGGCTGCGTGCAGTTCGCGGCGTTGCGGGCGACGCACGTTGTCCACTGCGCAGGCTTCGGCGGCGCTGGTTTCTTCGGCACTGGCGTTGGTGAACAATGAGATCAGGGTAAACATCAGTACGTTGGCGGCCAGCGAGGCAATGGCCGCCATGTGCCAACTGGTGTCGTCGAGCACGTAAATCATGTTCAGCAACGGGATGTAGAAGCCCTGCAAGTTGCCGACCAGTGGTAGCAACATGGTGACGATCCACACCAGGATCCCCGCCAGCAGCCCTGCGATAAAACCACGGCGGTTGGCGGTCGGCCAGTACAGCACCGACAACACCCCCGGCAGGAACTGCAAGGTGGCGACAAACGCGACAATGCCAAGGTTGGCCAGGTCTTGCCCGGCGCCGAGCAGCAGGTAGAACCCGTAGCCGGCGGTAATGATCGCAACGATCAGCGCGCGGCGGGTCCATTTCAACCAGCGGTAGATATTGCCCTCAGCCGGCGGCTGGTACAGCGGCAGCACCAAGTGGTTGAGTGCCATGCCCGATAGCGCCAGCGTGGTGACAATGATCAATCCACTGGCCGCCGACAAACCGCCGACATACGCCAGCAGTGCCAACGCCGGGCTGTTGGCGGCAATGCCGATGCCCAGGGTGAAATACTCAGGGTTGGTGGTGGCCCCCAGTTTCAGGCCGGCCCACAGGATCAACGGCACCGCCAGGCTCATCAGTAACAGGAACAGCGGCAAACCCCAGCTCGCACTCACCAGTGAGCGTGGGTTGAGGTTTTCGGTGAAGGTCATGTGGTACATGTGCGGCATTACGATCGCCGAGGCGAAGAACACCAACAGCAGCGTGCGCCATGGGCCTTCCTGCAAGGGTGTGTGCAGCGCGGCGAGGGCAGTCTGGTTTTGCAGCAGCCACAGCTCCAGCTGTTGCGGGCCGTCGAACACGCCGTAGAGCGCATACAGGCCGACGCCGCCGATGGCGATCAGCTTGATGACCGACTCAAAGGCAATTGCGAACACCAAACCTTCGTGTTTCTCGCGGGTAGCAATATGGCGCGAGCCGAAGAAAATTGTGAACAGGCTGATCAGTGCACAGAAAGCCAGGGCAACACGGTGTTGCACGGGTTCGCGGGTCAGGATGCTGATGGAGTCTGCCACTGCTTGAATCTGCAGGGCCAGCAACGGTAGTACGCCGATCAGCATGAAAATCGTGGTCAGCGCACCGGCCCAGGTACTGCGAAAGCGGAAGGCAAACAGGTCCGCCAGGGATGATAACTGGTAGGTACGAGTGATTTTCAGGATCGGGTACAGCAACACCGGCGCCAGCAGGAATGCACCGGACACCCCCAGGTAACTGGACAGAAAGCCGTAGCCGTACTGATAGGCCAGGCCCACCGTACCGTAGAACGCCCAGGCGCTGGCGTACACGCCCAGGGACAAGGTGTAGGTCAGCGGATGGCGAATGATCGCCCGCGGAATCATTCCGCGCTCACTGATCCAGGCCACGCCGAACAACGCAGCCAGGTAGGCGGCGCTGATCAGCAGCATCTGGGTGAGGCTAAAGCTCATCGGCATCTTTTTGGCTCTGCAGGATGAAGGTCACGACGATCAGGATCAGCCATAGCAGATAAGGGCGATACCAGGCGCCCGTGGCGTCGATCCACCAATCCATGATGGCGGGGGAGAACAGGTAGATCCCGACGACCAGCAACAGGACCAATCGATAGATGTACATATTGGCCTCTGATTAAAAATCTGCGGCGATGGTAACGGATGGCGGGCAACCTGCAAGCGCCTTCAACTCAATTGCGCTTCGGCCAGCGTGAGTGTGCGCGGGATCTGCGTCGCGTCCCAGTGCGTAATGCCCCAATCCAGCAGTTCCCGTGGGCTTGCGTAAAGCAGTTCGTTACCGGCTGGCTGGCCGAGGGCGCGCAGTGCGCGAAGCAGCAAGGGCGTGGCCTGGTCGGCGGTCAACGGTGGAGAGCGGTAGGATTTTCCCAGTTTGTTGCCGTCCGGCTGCACAATCAGTGGTACATGCAGGTAACGTGGCTGGCGCAGGCCGAGCAGCTCTTGCAAGTAAAGCTGGCGCGGCGTGGAGTCCAGCAGGTCGGCGCCGCGCACGATATCGGTAACCCCTTGCCAGGCATCGTCGAGGACCACGGCCAACTGATAGGCGTAGAGGCCGTCGCGGCGCCGGATGATGAAGTCGCCGGCGTCGCGGCCCAGATGCTGTCGGAACTCGCCCTGCACGCGGTCGGTAAAGTGGTATTCCAGTTCAGGCACACGCAGACGGATGGCAGCATCCTGCTGGTCGTGGCCGGCATTGCGGCACAAGCCTGGGTAAATCCCGTTGTAGGGTTCCAGTTGCTTGCGCGAGCATGTGCAGGCATAGGCCAGGCCATGGTTGAACAGGTCATTCAGCACTTTGGCGTAGGCGTCATGCCGCTCGCTCTGCCGAACCAGCTCGCCATCCCATTCAAAGCCGTAGCTTTGCAGGGCATGCAGGATCGCCGCCTGGGCGCCGGGCTCTTCACGGGGAGGGTCAAGGTCTTCCATGCGCATCAACCAGCGGCCATGTTGGGCGCGTGCGTCGAGGTAGGAGGCGAGGGCAGCAACCAGGGAGCCGAAGTGCAAATGGCCGCTGGGCGTGGGGGCGAAACGCCCGATATAGGTAGAGGCTGTCATGGGCGGATACTACTGCAAAACCGGTAAACGCCAGAAACAAAAATGGGGCGTTTGCACGCCCCATTCGTTCAGTTCGGCAGGGTTACTTGCCGACCTGTTTTTCCTTGATTTCAGCCAAGGTCTTGCAGTCTACGCACAGGTCCGCAGTCGGGCGGGCTTCGAGGCGGCGAATACCGATCTCGACGCCGCAGGATTCGCACCAGCCATACTCTTCGTCTTCGATCAATTGCAGGGTCTTGTCGATCTTCTTGATCAACTTGCGTTCGCGATCACGAGCGCGCAGTTCAAGGGCGAATTCCTCTTCCTGGCTGGCACGGTCTGCCGGGTCCGGGAAGTTGGCTGCTTCGTCCTTCATATGGTCAACCGTGCGGTCGACTTCCTGCATCAAGTCCTGCTTCCACTGCTTCAGGATTTTGGAGAAGTGCTCGCGCATGGGCTTGCCCATGTATTCCTCGCCCTTGGATTCAACGTAGGGCTGGAAACCGCTGATGCTCTGTTGCTTTGCTTGGGTGGACATGAATAGACCGCCTCTCACTCTTCTAATCCATTGCGCAGGATTGCAACGTCACCGACACCTGCCGGCCCTGCGGCTGCAAGCGGGCGAACTTACCAGATAGATTCAGGGTGCGCTACTCCCGGTTGTCGAGCTCCAGGGCAAAGGGGTTGCAAACTGCAGCAGCCCGCCATGACTGGGTATGTATCGCCTCGAATGTTGATTTTAGCTGTTTTACGAGCGTGCGCAGGGTGCACTTGCAGCCCCAATCAGGCAATAGAGCATGTTTTACCGCGAGGGTTCGGTAGAATCCTGATTTTGTCCTCACCGTTAAGGAAGGCTAATGGCTCAGCCCTACAGTGCGCGCAGTCGCGCCATCGAACCTTTTCATGTCATGGCGTTGCTGGCACGCGCCAATGAGCTGCAGGCTGCCGGCCACGACGTGATCCATCTGGAAATCGGCGAACCGGACTTTACCACCGCCGAGCCGATCATCCAGGCCGGCCAGGCTGCGCTGGCCAACGGCAAGACGCGCTACACGGCGGCCCGTGGGGTGCCCGAGTTGCGCGAGGCCATCAGCGGGTTTTACCAGCAGCGCTACGGCTTGAGTGTCGATCCCGAGCGTATCTTGATTACGCCCGGTGGCTCCGGCGCGTTGCTGTTGGCCAGCAGCTTGCTGGTCGACCCTGGCAAGCACTGGCTGCTGGCTGATCCAGGCTACCCCTGCAATCGACACTTTCTGCGGCTGGTAGAGGGCGCGGCGCAATTGGTGCCGGTGGGGCCTGAGGTCCGCTATCAGTTGACCGCCGATCTGGTCGCCAGGCATTGGGACCAGGGCAGCGTGGGCGCGCTGGTTGCGTCACCGGCCAACCCTACCGGCACAGTCCTCACGAGGGACGAACTGGCAGGCTTGTCGAGTGCAGTCAAAGCGCGTAACGGCCACTTGGTAGTGGACGAGATCTACCACGGCCTCACCTACGGCACCGATGCCGCCAGCGTGCTGGAAGTCGACGATGACGCCTTCGTCTTGAATAGTTTTTCGAAGTATTTCGGCATGACCGGATGGCGCCTCGGTTGGCTGATAGCGCCTCCTGCTGCGATCAGCGAATTGGAAAAACTGGCGCAGAACCTCTACATCAGTGCGCCGAGCATGGCCCAGTACGCTGCCTTGGCCTGTTTTACCCCGCAGACCCTGAGCATTCTTGAAGAGCGCCGCGCCGAATTCGGCCGGCGTCGTGACTTTCTGCTGCCGGCGCTGCGCGAGCTTGGATTCGGTATCGCCGTGGAGCCGGAAGGGGCGTTTTATTTGTATGCCGATATCAGCGCGTTCGGCGGCGATGCCTTCGCGTTCTGCCGTCACTTTCTGGAGACCGAGCACGTGGCTTTTACACCCGGGCTGGATTTCGGTCGTTATCAAGCGGGCCACCATGTGCGTTTTGCCTACACGCAAAATATTGACCGACTGCAAGAAGCGGTGGAGCGCATCGCTCGTGGCCTGCGGAGCTGGCAAGGCTGATGCGCTTTCATCCTCCTCTTGAAGAAGGGCGGCTGATCCGCCGCTACAAGCGTTTTCTCACCGATATCGAAACCGTTACCGGCGAGTTGCTTACCATTCATTGCCCGAACACCGGCTCGATGCTCAATTGCATGGTCGAAGGTGGCCAGGTCTGGTTCAGCCGTTCCTCGGACCCCAAGCGCAAGTTGCCAGGCACCTGGGAAATTGCCGAAACGCCTCAGGGCCGGCTGGCGTGCGTCAACACCGCGCGGGCCAATCAGTTGGTTGAAGAGGCGCTGCTGGCTGGCGTGATCACTGAACTCAATGGCTTTACGGCGCTCAAGCGTGAAGTGCCGTACGGTCAGGAGAAGAGCCGCATTGACTTTCGCCTGGATTACCCACAGGGCGCCGCCTTCGTGGAGGTCAAAAGCGTCACCCTGGGTTTTGACGCAACCTCGGTGGCGGCTTTTCCTGATGCAGTGACGCAGCGCGGCGCCAAGCACTTGCGCGAACTGGCTCACCTGGCGCGTGAAGGTGTGCGGGCGGTGCAGTTGTATTGCGTGAATTTGTCGGGCATCGATGCGGTTCGCCCAGCGGTGGAAATTGACGCCGGTTACGCTGCGGCGTTACGCGAGGCCAAGGCCGCGGGTGTGGAGGTGCTGGCTTACGGCGTACGGGTCACACCGCAAGAGATGTATGTCGAGCGTCGACTGAAGGTGTTGTTGGGCGACTAGAGTTCTACCCACAAGCCTTGTTCATCCTCATGGCCGGGCAGGGCGGTGAGACTCTGGCCTGCGCACGGGCCGGCGATGCACTCGCCGCTCTCGATCAGGAATAGGGCGCCATGGGTGGCGCATTGGATCAGGCTGGCGCTGGCGTCGAGGAAGCGGTCGGGCTGCCATTCCAGCGGGACGCCGCGATGGGGGCAGCGGTTGCGATAAAAGTAGGCAATGCCGTCTCGGCGCACGGCCAGCAGTTTATGGCCATCGATATCAAAACCGCGGCTGCTGTCGGGTGCGAGGTCGCTTGAGGGGCAGAGAAACTTCATTTCAATCCTTAAGTGCCTTGACGTTCAAATGCAAACAATTATCAAATGGCCGCTTCGCCCGTCAGCTGACTGGGTGCTTAATACGATGTCCGGCAGCAATGTTCTGTCACATTGATGAGTGCCTGAATGGCCCTGCTCTAGGAAGGAAACCCTGTTATGCGCCTGAGTACCAGCGCTATTGCGCTTGTTGCCTCATTACTGGTCAGCCACGGGGCACACGCCTCTGAACTGCCACAACGCTGGGTCAGTGCTGGAGGGGCGCTATCGGAATGGGTGACGGCTTTAGGCGGCGAATCGAAATTGGTCGGGGTCGACACCACCAGCCAGCATCCGCAGTCGCTCAAGGCGTTGCCGAGTATTGGCTACCAGCGGCAGCTGTCGGCTGAAGGCATTCTCAGCCTGCGCCCGCAAATCCTTGTGGGCACTGAGGAAATGGGGCCGCCGCCGGTACTGGCGCAGATTCGCAATGCCGGCGTGCAGGTCGAGATGTTTTCGGCCCAGCCGGATTTGCCGACATTGAAGGGCAACCTTGAACACTTGGGAAAACTGCTGGGCAGTGAGACCCGGGCAGACGCACTGTTTGCCAAATACGGGCAGGCGCTGGAGCAGCAAAAAAGCTGGGTGACCAAGGCCCAGGCGGCGCAAAAGGCTCCGGGCGTGCTGTTGTTGCTGGGCCATGCCGGTGGCAAGCCGCTGATCGCGGGCAAGGACACGGCCGCCGATTGGATATTGCAGCAGGCGGGCGGACGTAACCTGGCCACGCACTCGGGCTATAAGCCCTTTTCAGTCGAGTCTTTGGCGGGGTTGAGTCCTGATGTGCTGGTGTTTGCCGATCGCGCGCTGACCGGTGATGCGGCGCGCGCTGCCTTGTTCAAGGAAAACCCGATTCTCGCGTCGACACCGGCAGCCAAGCGTGGGCGAGTGTTTGAACTGGATCCGACCTTGCTGGTGGGTGGCCTGGGGCCGCGATTGCCAGAAAACCTGGTGAAACTGTCCGCTGGTTTTTATCCGTCCCAGGCTAAATCGGCTCCATGACCACTCTGCTTAAGCCCAAGACACTGTTTATTGGCCTGTCGCTGCTGTGTGTGTTGGCGATCTGGCTTTCATTGGCCCTCGGACCGGTCAGCTTGCCGTTGATTGATACGCTCAGAGCCGCGTTAAGGCTATTGGGCGTGCCGATTGAGGCGGCGGGGTTGGAGCAGGCTGAATTGATTCTGGGGCAGATTCGCCTGCCGCGGACCCTTTTGGGGCTGGCCGTCGGCGGTGTCCTTGCGTTGTCGGGCGTGGCGATGCAGGGATTGTTTCGCAACCCGCTGGCCGATCCTGGGTTGGTGGGTGTGTCCAGCGGTGCGGCGTTGGGGGCAGCGGTGGCGATTGTCGGCGGTTCGTTCTTCGGTGGGCTGCCGGATGCGTTCGGTCCCTATTTGTTGTCGCTGTGCGCATTTCTGGGGGGGCTGGGCGTTACCGCACTGGTCTACCGGTTGGGGCGTCGCAATGGCCAGACCAATGTCGCGACGATGCTGCTTGCCGGTATCGCGCTGACGGCACTGGCCAGCTCAACGGTGGGGCTGTTTACCTATCTGGCCGACGATGCCACCTTGCGCACCCTGACGTTCTGGAACCTGGGCAGCCTCAATGGCGCGAGCTATTCGCGGTTGTGGCCCTTGCTGTTGGTAAGCGCGGGCGTCGCGCTGTGGTTGCCGCGCCGGGCGAAAGCGCTGAACGCATTGCTGCTGGGTGAGTCGGAGGCCAATCATCTGGGCATTGATGTTGAGGGGCTCAAGCGCGAGTTGGTGTTCTGCACGGCCCTGGGCGTTGGCGCAGCCGTGGCGGCTGCGGGCATGATTGGTTTTGTCGGTTTGGTGGTGCCACATCTGGTGCGGCTGCTGGCGGGGCCGGATCATCGGGTGCTGTTGCCGGCGTCAGTGCTGGCGGGCGCGAGCCTGCTGTTGTTTGCCGACCTGGTGGCGCGCTTGGCGTTGGCGCCGGCGGAACTGCCGATCGGTATTGTCACTGCATTTATCGGTGCGCCATTTTTCCTCTATTTATTGTTACGAGGGCGCGCCTGATGCTGCGGGTAGAAGCGTTGCAGATTCGGCGCGGTGGTAAAACCGTGTTGTCCGATGTCACCTTGGACCTGCTGCCGGGCGAAGTGCTGGGCGTGCTGGGGCCCAATGGTGCGGGCAAAAGTACCTTGCTCGGAGCGCTGTGCGGGGAGTTGTCGCCTGATGAGGGCAAGATCTGGTTGGACCAGCAAGAATTGAAGAGTCTGGGAGGGGCGCAACGTGCCCAGCGTCTGGCGGTGTTGCCACAGACGTCCACCCTGGACTTCGCCTTTCGTGTCGAAGAGGTGGTGGGCATGGGGCGCTTGCCTCATCAGGCCGGGCGAGTGCGCGACGATCAAATCATCCGCGCGGCGCTGCACGCGGCCGACGTGGGCCACCTGAGTGGCCGCAGCTACCTGGCCTTGTCGGGCGGCGAGCGACAAAGGGTGCACTTGGCGCGGGTGTTGGCGCAGTTATGGCCAGGTGAGGCGGGGCAAACGTTGTTGTTGGACGAGCCAACGTCGATGCTTGATCCCCTGCACCAGCACACCACCTTGCAGGCGATTCGCAGCTTTGCCGACAAGGGGGCTGCGGTGCTGGTGATCCTGCATGACTTGAACCTGGCGGCGCGTTACTGCGACCGGATCCTGCTGCTGGAAGGCGGACGCCCCCATGCTCTGGATAGGCCCGCAACAGTCCTGCAACCTGAGCCACTCAAGGCTGTATTTGGTCTGGATGTGCTGGTACAACCGCATCCGGAGCGGGGGCATCCGCTGATCATTGCGCGCTGAAGTCAGTAATTTGCAGGCAAAAAAAGACCCGGCAAGAGCCGGGTCAAATAACCGTGATTAGCCTGATGAGGAGATAATCTGAGAGTCCGAACCAATGGTCTTTCAGTTATCGGCTGATCTCGCGACCAGTTGTGATAATCATAACGATTCTCATTTGAGAGTCAACTATTGTTTTATCTGCTCATCCAGTTTTTCTCAAACGCTCGTTTGTAATGCCTGTAAACATTGGGCTTGAGGGCCGATCTAGTTTTTCTGCCGCGCTGACAGGGCATCCAACTGGCGGTTCAGCGCCTCCTTGCGTTCAGAGGGGAGGTCGTTCCAGTGCACATCCATCAATGCGCCTTCAATGGCGTACAGCAGAACTTTCGAAGCTCGGAAGCCGCGAGTCCGTACGGCTCGGTAAGCATCGACCGCGCCCAGGCGGCGCAAGTCAGACGCGCTGTGGATACCCACCGCATGCAGCCACTGCGCTGATGTCTTGCCGAGGTTTTTCAGGTGTTGCAGCTCATCGTTCATCAAGCCTCCTTGCGACGGCCGAATGGTGCGGTGGGTATCGTGACCAGGCAGCCTGAAAATGAGTGTAGCGCTCAGTAGGAAAAACGCAGTTCTTTGGGCAGGAACGGCTGAAAAGCTTATAAGAATGTGGCGATGCTTTAGCTGACGGGCAGGCGTGAAACGCCCGGCACGCTTGAGGCGAAGCCGGGGTTCAGAAGGTGGATTACTTGGTGCGGTAGCGTAGGCGAGTGCCGAAGTTGACTGACATCAGGATCTCGTCAGCCGTGAGCTCGGGTGGGAAGTAAGTGCCGGAAATCTGCGCGTGGGCCAGGCTCGCGCCTTCCATCGAGCAGTCGCGTAAATCCAGGCCGCGCAAGTCGGCAGAGCGAAAATAGGCGTCGGTGAAGTCAACGCCTGCGGCGTTCAGATCTCGCAGGTCCAGCCCTCGGAAGTCGCCACCGCGCATATCGATGGTGCCGTCTTGAGGGCGCTGCTGGTTGAAGCCGCGGATGTCATCCTTGTGCAGGAGCGCATAGAGCGGGGTATCAAGAAGCTTGGGCTGACTCACGATAGCGACTCCTGTTAGGTGGTGATGTCATTATAGTGGCTATATTGCCGGGTCGTGCGTCATGTGGGCGACACGACCAGGAAATATTGCTTACAAGCCCGGGAGGCGCTGGCGAATATGCGCGACCAACGCATCCAGCGTTCCGCTTTCATTGGTTTCCACGCGCTTGCTCAGCAACAGCTCTTGCGCCGTCAACGGCTCACGACTGGCTTGCTGCTCTTGGATAACGCTCAGCGTTGCGTCGGACGGATCGTTTTGATCCGCCTGACGTTGTGCCAGCCAACTGCTGATAACCGCTTGAGGTGCGTTGCAATCGAGGATCAGGAATGGCGCGCCGGTGGCTTCGGCGATCTGGGCTGCCGCATCACGTTGAGCGCGTTTCAAGAAGGTCGCATCCAGCACCACCGGGTAACCTGCGCGTAGTACGGTCTCGGCAATTTCGTTCAAGCGTGTATAGGTGGCAATGCTGGCGTCCTGATTGTAGATGCCGGCCTGTGGCGCGTTTTCGACCTGCTGCTCGCCAAACAGACGCTTGCGCTCCACATCCGAACGCAGGCGTACGGCGCCGAGGGCCTCGACCAGGCGCATGGCTACATGGCTCTTGCCTACCGCTGAAACACCATGGGTGATTGCCAGAAAGCGCGACGGAATGGTGCTGTAGCTTTCCGCCAGGTTGGCGTAGTTGCGGTACTGGCGCAGGGTAGTGGCGCGCTGCACCGGGCTTGCCTCGCTCGGCATGCTGAACAGCGCAACCTTTGCACGTACCAGCGCACGGTAGGCTTTATAGAAATTCAGCACTTCCAGGCCTTGATAGTCGCCGGTCAGTTCCAGGTACTGGCTGATGAAGCGGCGCGCCAGAGACTTGAGCCCACGGTCTTCAAGGTCCATGGCGAGGAAGGCGGTATCGGCGTACACATCGGTAAAGCGGAAAGGCTCGTTGAACTCGATGCAGTCGAAGATCACGACGTGGCCGTCAATCAGGGTGGCGTTGCCCAGGTGGATGTCACCGTGGCATTCGCGAGTGAAACCATCGAGCTTGCGTTGTTCAAGCAGCGGCTTGAGGCGCTCGAAGCTGCTTTCGGCCCAGGCTTGCAGGGCCTCAAGTTGAGTCAGGTCAGCTTTGTCGCTGAGGAATGGGCGAATCTGGTCGAAGTTCTGGCGTACCGGCGCCATGACTTCATCCGGCGTGCCGGCCGGGTGCTCTTGCGGGACCTTGGGGGCAGTGAGGTGAAAGTGCGCAATCTGACTGGCCATCTCGTCGATGTGGGCGTTGGTCAGTTCGCTGTTGGCTTGCAGGGTGCTGAGCATCTGGCTTTGCGGGAACTGGCGCATTTTCAGTGCGTACTCGATGACCGGGCCGTCGCCGCCCAACTGCGGCGCGTCGGCAGTGCCGGTAATCGGCAACACTTCAAGATACAAATCTTTGGTCAAGCGCTGGTTGAGACGCAGCTCCTCATTGCAGAAGTGGCCACGTTTTTCCAGATCGGTGAAATCCAGAAATCCGAAGTTCATCGGTTTCTTCAATTTGTAAGCATAGGGACCTGTCAGAACCACCCAGGAAATATGGGTCTCGATGACTTGAAATGCTTCAACCGGATGAGGGTATAAAGCCGGGTTTTGCAGGGCAGCGATCAGGGACTGGCTCACGGGCGATCCTTCAAAGTCTGGGAGAAATCATCGTGGCCATTATGGCTGCTGATGCCAGTCGTGCAAACCGCTGTCCGGCTCATGTTGATCATCAATAAAGTGCGTATAATCCGCCGCCATGACTCGAACCCGATCTCCCCGTTCCCGTAAAAAACCTCCTTCCCGCAGCTTGCGCCCCTGGTTGGGCTGGGCGCTCAAGCTGGGCCTGGTTGGCCTTGTGGTGGTCGCCGGCTTTGCGGTGTACCTCGATGCCGTGGTGCAGGAAAAATTCTCTGGCAAGCGCTGGACGATTCCGGCCAAGGTGTATGCACGCCCGCTGGAACTGTTCTCCGGGCAGAAGCTGAGCAAGGAGGACTTCCTTACCGAGCTCGACGCACTGGGCTATCGCCGCGAACCTGTGAGCAATGGCCCCGGCGCCGCAGCCGTCAGCGGCAACACCGTCGACCTGAACACCCGTGGGTTCCAGTTCTACGAAGGCCTGGAAAAAGCTCAGCCGGTACGCGTGCGTTTCTCCGGCGATTATGTGGCTGAACTGTCCTCGCTCAATGGCTCCAAGCTGCCGGTAGTGCGCCTGGAACCGTTGATGATTGGCGGTATTTATCCGAAAAACCTAGAAGATCGCATCCTGATCAAGCTTGATCAGGTACCGCCTTATTTGCTGGAAACCCTGGTGGCGGTCGAAGACCGCGATTTCTACAGCCATTGGGGCGTCTCGCCGAAGTCGATTGCCCGCGCTGTCTGGGTCAACACCTCCGGTGGCAAGATGACCCAGGGCGGCAGTACGCTCACGCAACAATTGGTCAAGAACTTCTACCTGACCAACGAGCGCAGCCTCACCCGTAAACTCACCGAAGCCATGATGGCGATGTTGCTGGAGCTGCATTACAGCAAGCAGGAAATCCTTGAGGCGTACCTCAACGAGGTATTCGTCGGTCAGGATGGCCAGCGCGCGGTGCACGGTTTCGGTTTGGCCAGCCAGTTCTTCTTTGGGCAACCGTTATCCGAGTTGAAGTTGCATCAGGTCGCGCTGCTGGTGGGCATGGTCAAGGGGCCGTCCTATTACAATCCGCGTCGCAACCCGGAGCGTGCGCTCGAACGTCGCAATCTGGTACTCGATGTATTGGAGCAGCAGGGTGTCGCGACGGCTGAACAAGTGGCCGCCGCGAAGAAAATGCCGTTGGGTGTGACCACTCGCGGCAAGTTGGCCGATAGCTCGTTCCCCGGCTTTATCGATCTGGTCAAGCGCCAGTTGCGTGAAGACTACCGCGACGAAGACTTGACCGAAGAGGGCTTGCGGATTTTCACCAGCTTCGACCCGATCCTGCAGATGAAGGCCGAAGCGTCCGTCAACGACACCTTCAAACGCCTGACCGGCCGTAAAGGCTCGGATGAAGTCGAAGCCGCCATGGTCGTGACCAACCCGGAAACCGGTGAAGTCCAGGCCATGATCGGCAGCCGCCAGGCCAGTTTCGCCGGCTTCAACCGCGCACTGGACGCCGTGCGGCCGATTGGCTCGCTGGTCAAGCCTGCGGTCTACTTGAGTGCGTTGGAAAAACCCAGCAAGTACACGCTGACCAGTTGGCTGTCGGATGACCCGTTGTCGGTCAAAGGCGCGAATGGCCAGGTATGGACGCCGAAGAACTTCGATCGCCGTTCCCACGGCACGGTGTTCCTGTATCAGGGGCTGGCGCATTCCTACAATATTTCCACCTCGCGCCTGGGGCTTGAGGTCGGCGTGCCAAATGTCCTGAAAACCATCGCGCGACTGGGGGTGGAGCGTGAGTTCCCGGCATTCCCGTCCATGCTTCTGGGCGCTGCGGCCATGACCCCGATGGAAGTGGCGACCATGTACCAGACCCTCGCCAACGGTGGCTTCAATACACCGATGCGCGGGATCCGCAGTGTGCTGACCGCCGAAGGCGAACCGCTCAAGCGCTACCCGTTCCAGATCCAGCAGCGTTTTGACGCGGGCTCTATCTACCTGATCCAGAACGCCATGCAGCGTGTGATGCGTGAGGGTACAGGGCGCTCGGTGTACAGCGTGCTGCCGTCGAACCTGACGCTGGCGGGCAAGACCGGTACCAGTAACGACTCGCGTGACAGCTGGTTTGCGGGTTTCGGCCAGGATGTATTGGCCGTGGTGTGGCTGGGGCGTGACGATAACGGCAAGACGCCGTTCACCGGTGCGACCGGCGCGCTGCAGGTATGGACCAGTTTCATGCGCAAGGCTGACCCGTTGCCGCTCAACATGCCCCAGCCGGACAATATCGTGCAGGCCTGGATTGATCCGCACACCGGCCAGGGCTCTGATGCCAACTGTCCGGGGGCGGTGCAGATGCCGTATATTCGCGGCAGCGAACCACCACCCGGCCCTGCGTGCGGTGGCAGTGCCCCTGCTGACGCGGATTCGGTGATGGATTGGGTCAAGGGCTGGATGAATTAAGCAAAGAGGGTTTCAAGTGAACAAGTTGTGGATTCCAGCAATTACGGCTCTGGCTTTGCTCGGCGGTTGCTCCAGCGTGCAGCGCGGCTCCATCCCTGTGGTGGACTCAAGCACGTCCGTCTCCAATAACGACCGCATTTCGGCCAATGGCGGCTTCCGTCAGACGGTAGTCAAGCGGCCTGCCCAGGCTGCAACCCAGGCAATTCCCCAGGACTCCGGCGTCGTGGTGATGGTGCCTGGCAGTGGTGCTGCAACCTCGGCGCCTATCAGCGCCGAGCCATGGACCCCAGGCCCTAGCACTTCCGGGCCGGTTAACGCCACGCCGATTCAAACCGCGCCGGTCAACCAGGGCACCTACAACATGCCTTCGACGCCGAGCGGTATTCCGTCATCGTCCAATGCGGGCGGGTTGTCGGCTGACGAACAACTCGATGGCCCGGTGCTGGCGCTGCTCACCACCGCTCAGCAGCAGCAGGCGGGTGGCGATTTGAATGGCGCCTCGTCGAGCCTTGAACGTGCCCAGCGCGTGGCGCCGCGTGAGCCACAAGTGCTGTATCGCCTGGCCCAGGTGCGCATGGCCCAGGGCGATGCGCCCCAGGCGGAGCAATTCGCTCGCCGTGGCCTGAGCCTGGCCAATGACCGCCCAGACCTGCAAGCCAGCCTTTGGGCCTTGATCGGTGATGCGCGTGCCGCCCAGGGCGATGCAGCGGGTGCCGCCCAGGCGCGACAGAAAGCCAAGGTCAGCCTCTGATGGATGCACGTTTCCCAGCGATCGCCGAACAGCTATTGCTGATCGAGCGAGAACTGCGCGTGCAGGGCTGGTGGGATGAAGAGTCCCCCGGTGCTGAAGCGCTCAGCAGTGTCGAACCCTTTTCAGTCGATACCCTGGACTTCCACCAGTGGCTGCAATGGATCTTCCTGGTACGCATGAAGCAGATCCTTGAACAGGACCTGCCCTTGCCGAATGCATCGGGGATCCTGGAAATGGCCGAGATGGTCTATGCCGACCGACCGCGGGAGAGCCTCGGCTTGCGTAACGCGCTGAAAAAGTTCGATCAATTGATCGTCGACGCTCGTTAATTGCCTGACTGCCGGGTTTTCCGGCAGTCTTGCGCACATTTCTACCGCTTGACGACATTCAGGCGAGTTTTATCCCTCCTCAAAGCCCTTTCTTCTACGTTCTCATGCGCTTAGTTGGAAAAAAGCGCAATTATTGCTTGACTTGAAGGGCCTGAAACAGAAGAATCCAAAGTCCGCTGTATCGGGACTGCCAGAAGCAGGCCCGCTCAGCAGATCATGAGGCGCACACCCGCGCCGACCTGTAACACCCGCAACGCGTTACCTCGCGCTGGGTGGGAAAAGCCCGCAACACTTGGGACGATCCCAATACTTGCTCAGTCAGTGCTGACGTAGTCGGCGACCACCGTCGCTCATGCTCTGTTGAGAAGTAAACCTATTAAGACCCGTCGGTTTTTAACGGACGGTATTCTGGCGTTTTAGAGGTGAACAACGTGGAGCTTTTATCTGGCGGTGAGATGCTCGTCCGCTTTTTGCGTGACGAAGGCGTCGACTATATCTACGGGTACCCAGGTGGTGCTCTGCTGCATGTCTACGACGCACTGTTCAAGGAACCGGCTGTTACCCACATCCTGGTTCGCCACGAACAGGCCGCGACCCATATGGCTGACGGTTACGCCCGTGCCACCGGTAAAGCCGGCGTGGTACTGGTAACGTCTGGCCCAGGCGCAACCAATGCCATTACCGGTATTGCGACTGCGTATATGGACTCCATCCCGATGGTGATCATTTCTGGCCAGGTGCCAAGCACCATGGTCGGCACCGACGCTTTCCAGGAAACCGACATGATCGGTATTTCCCGCCCGATCGTGAAACACAGCTTCATGATCAAGCACGCGTCGGAAATCCCGGAAGTCATGAAAAAGGCGTTCTACCTCGCACAGTCCGGTCGTCCGGGCCCTGTGGTGGTGGATATCCCGAAAGACATGACCAACCCGGCCGAAAAATTCGAATACATCTTCCCCAAGAAAGCCAAGCTGCGTTCCTACAGCCCGGCCGTCCGCGGGCACTCGGGGCAAATCCGCAAGGCGGCAGAAATGCTCCTGGCAGCCAAGCGCCCCGTGTTGTACTCCGGCGGTGGCGTGATTCTGGGCGGCGGTTCCGCTCCGCTGACCGAACTGGCCAAGCTGCTCAACCTGCCGGTGACCAACACCCTGATGGGCCTCGGCGCATTCCCGGGTACGGACCGCCAGTTCGTCGGTATGCTCGGTATGCACGGCAGCTACACCGCCAACCTGACCATGCACCACGCTGACGTGATCCTGGCCGTGGGCGCGCGGTTCGATGACCGTGTGATCAATGGTGCGAGCAAGTTCTGCCCGAATGCCAAGATCATCCATATCGACATCGACCCGGCGTCCATCTCCAAGACCATCAAGGCCGATGTGCCGATCGTGGGGCCGGTGGAGAGCGTGTTGACCGAAATGGTCGCAGCGCTCAAGGACATCGGCGAGGCACCGAACAAGGAGTCCGTTGCCAGCTGGTGGAAGCAGATTGACGAATGGCGTGGTGATCGCGGCCTGTTCCCTTATGACAAGGGCGACGGCAGCATCATCAAGCCACAAACCGTGATCGAAACCCTGTGCGAAGTGACCAAGGGCGACGCCTTTGTAACCTCCGACGTGGGCCAGCACCAGATGTTCGCGGCGCAGTACTACAAGTTCGACAAGCCTAACCGCTGGATCAACTCCGGTGGCCTGGGCACGATGGGCTTTGGTTTCCCTGCGGCCATGGGTGTGAAACTGAGCTTCCCGGATGCCGACGTTGCCTGCGTCACCGGCGAAGGCAGCATCCAGATGAACATCCAGGAGCTGTCGACGTGCCTGCAATATGGTCTTCCAGTGAAGATCGTCTGCTTGAACAACGGCGTGCTCGGCATGGTTCGTCAATGGCAGGACATGAGCTACGGTAGCCGTCACTCCCACTCCTACATGGAATCGTTGCCGGATTTCATCAAGTTGGTTGAAGCCTATGGCCACGTCGGCATTCGCATCACTGATTTGAAAGATCTGAAGCCGAAGATGGAAGAAGCGTTCGCCATGAAAGACCGCCTGGTGTTCATCGATATTCAGGTCGATACCAGCGAGCACGTCTATCCGATGCAAATCAAAGACGGCTCCATGCGCGACATGTGGCTGAACAAGACGGAGCGTACTTAATCATGCGGCATATTATCTCCCTGCTTCTGGAGAACGAGCCCGGCGCCTTGTCCCGTGTTGTCGGCCTGTTTTCGCAACGCAACTACAACATCGAAAGCCTGACCGTGGCGCCGACCGAAGACCCGACCCTGTCGCGCCTGACGTTGACCACTGTTGGCCACGATGAGGTGATCGAGCAGATCACCAAGAACCTCAACAAGCTGATCGAAGTGGTCAAGCTGGTCGACCTGTCGGAAAGCGCCCACATCGAGCGCGAACTGATGCTCGTCAAGGTCAAGGCCACGGGTGCCCAGCGTGCCGAGATCAAGCGCACTACCGATATTTATCGCGGGCAGATCGTCGATGTGAGCGCCAGCGTTTATACCGTTCAACTGACCGGTACAAGCGACAAGCTGGACAGCTTCATCCAGTCGATCGGGACAGCCTCGATTCTGGAAACCGTACGCAGTGGTGTCACCGGGATTGCCCGTGGCGACAAAGTACTCAGCATCTAACCCAAATTAGCGAATGGCCTTACGGCCTGGATATATAGAGGAACCTCATGAAAGTTTATTACGATAAAGATTGTGACCTGTCGATCATCCAGGGCAAGAAAGTCGCCATCATCGGCTACGGTTCCCAGGGCCACGCACAAGCGTGCAACCTGAAAGATTCCGGCGTGGACGTCACCGTTGGCCTGCGCAAAGGTTCGGCTACTGTTGCCAAGGCTGAAGCCCACGGCCTGAAAGTGACCGACGTTGCTTCCGCCGTAGCGGCTGCCGACCTGGTCATGATCCTGACCCCGGACGAGTTCCAGTCCTCGCTGTACAAGAACGAAATCGAGCCGAACATCAAGAAAGGCGCCACCCTGGCCTTCTCCCACGGCTTCGCGATCCACTACAACCAGGTTGTGCCGCGCGCTGACCTCGACGTGATCATGATCGCGCCGAAAGCGCCGGGCCACACCGTGCGTTCCGAGTTCGTCAAAGGCGGTGGTATCCCTGACCTGATCGCGATCTACCAGGACGCGTCGGGCAACGCCAAAAACGTTGCACTGTCCTACGCTGCTGGCGTCGGTGGCGGTCGTACCGGCATCATCGAAACCACGTTCAAGGACGAGACCGAAACCGACCTGTTCGGCGAGCAAGCCGTTCTGTGCGGCGGTACCGTTGAGCTGGTCAAGGCCGGTTTCGAAACCTTGGTTGAAGCTGGCTATGCGCCGGAAATGGCCTACTTCGAATGCCTGCACGAACTGAAGCTGATCGTTGACCTCATGTACGAAGGCGGTATCGCCAACATGAACTACTCGATCTCCAACAACGCCGAGTACGGCGAGTACGTGACCGGTCCGGAAGTGATCAACGCCGAGTCCCGCCAGGCCATGCGCAACGCCCTGAAACGTATTCAGGACGGCGAATACGCCAAAATGTTCATCAGCGAAGGCGCTACCGGCTACCCTTCGATGACCGCCAAGCGCCGTAACAACGCCGCTCACGGTATCGAAGTCATCGGCGAGCAACTGCGCTCCATGATGCCGTGGATCGGTGCCAACAAGATCGTCGACAAAGCCAAGAACTAAGTCGTACGCATCAAGGGAAAACGCGGCTTAGGCCGCGTTTTTTCGTTTGAGGGGCCGGTTCTGGTATAAAGCTGCATCGTTTGCGGGCGAACACTCGCCGCAAGTATCTGTCGAATTTTTTTCACACCGTTGCAAGGTAAAGTCCATGAGCGAACGTCCCGAAGAGCCAAACCAGGCTTCCGACGCCGAAAGCATGCTGCCGATCGATGAACATGTCGAAGAAGGGCATGACGCCGAAGGCCGTAAGGTCCGGCATCGTGGCATCTATCTTCTGCCCAATCTGTTTACGACGGCGAACCTGTTTGCCGGCTTTTATTCCATCATCAACTCCATGAGTGCCCAAAGTGCGCTGGCGGCAGGTGATGCGGCGAGTGCCAGCAAGTACTTTGGTTTTGCTGCCATCGCAATCTTCGTGGCCATGGTGCTCGACGGCCTGGATGGGCGCGTAGCGCGGATGACCAACACCCAAAGTGCTTTTGGCGCCGAGTACGACTCGCTGTCGGACATGGTTGCCTTTGGTGTCGCCCCTGCGCTGCTGGCTTTTGCTTGGGCATTGGGTGACATGGGCAAGGTCGGCTGGATGGTTGCCTTCATCTATGTCGCCGGTGCCGCGTTGCGACTGGCGCGTTTCAATACGCAGGTGGGCACTGCCGACAAGCGTTACTTCATCGGGCTTGCCAGCCCGGCAGCCGCCGGCGTCGTGGCGGGTATCGTCTGGGCGTTCAGTGATTACGGCATCCAGGGGTCGAAGATGTCGTTCCTGGTAGCGTTGATGGTTGCAGCGGCCGGGATGCTGATGGTCAGCAATATCAAGTACAACAGCTTCAAGGAGCTGGACCTCAAAGGGCGCGTGCCTTTCGTGGCGATCCTTGTGGTGGTGCTTGTGTTTGCAGTGGTGTTCAGTGATCCGCCGCGGATTCTGCTGCTGGCGTTCCTGGTTTACGCCGCGTCTGGTCCGATTCAGTATTTGCTGCATCTGCGCCGGGACAAAACATTGCCTTAATGTAATTTCCCCCATACTCCGCAGTCTATTGGTGCATCAGTTCTCCAATGCTGCGGAGTTGCCATGTTAATCAAACTACCCAAAGCGTCCGATTGCCATGAATCGGATGTCACGCCTGAATCCCTCTATTTCTCTCGTCGCAGTTTGCTCGGTGGTGCGCTGGCCGGTATTGCCGCCAGTAGCTTGCCGCGTTGGGCCAGTGCGGGCGATGCGGCGCGTTATGCCGATGTCGAAGCGGGCAGGGCGCCCAACTGGTTTGCCGAGAAGCTTCCTGGTACGAAATGGCAGGCGGTGACGGTCAAGGACGAGGCGATCACGCCGTTCAAGGATGCAACCCACTACAACAACTTTTATGAGTTCGGTACCGACAAGGGCGACCCGGCGGCGAATGCAGGTGCGCTCAAGACCGAGCCGTGGAGTGTTGTGATCGATGGTGAGGTGGCCAAGCCTGGGCGTTATGCCTTGGAAGACTTCATGAAACCCTATGAGCTGGAAGAACGGATCTATCGATTGCGCTGCGTTGAAGCCTGGTCGATGGTGATTCCGTGGATCGGTTTCCCGATCTCGGCCTTGCTCAAGCAGGTTGAACCTACCTCCAAAGCGAAGTACATCCGTTTTGAAACCCTCCAGGACCCGAAGAGCATGCCTGGGCAGCGCTCCAGTTTCGGCTTGATCGACTGGCCTTATGTAGAAGGGCTGCGTCTGGACGAAGCGATGAACCCGCTGGCGATTCTCGCCGTAGGTATGTATGGGCGCGAGCTGCCTAATCAGAATGGTGCGCCGTTGCGCTTGGTGGTGCCGTGGAAGTACGGCTTCAAAAGTGTCAAATCCATCGTGCGGATCAGCCTTGTCAGCGAGCAGCCGAAAACCACCTGGCAGAGCATTGCGGCTGATGAGTATGGGTTCTACGCAAATGTGAACCCTACGGTCGATCATCCGCGGTGGACCCAGGCGCGGGAGCGACGTCTACCCAGTGGCCTGTTCAGCCCGAACGTGCGCGATACGCAGATGTTCAATGGCTACGCGGATGAGGTCGCGTCTTTATATACAGGTCTCGATCTGCGGAAGAACTACTGATGCGCTTTCCAATCTGGCGCATTGGAGTCTTTATAGCTGCGGCGGTTTGGCCATTGCTCTGGTTGTATGAAGCATGGAGTTTTGCCCTGGGGCCTGATCCGGGCAAAGTGCTGGTCGATCGCTTGGGGCTGGGTACGTTGATCCTGCTGCTGATCACGCTCGGGATGACGCCGCTGCAGAAGTTGAGCGGTTGGGCAGGGTGGATCGCGGTACGCCGGCAGTTGGGGCTGTGGTGCTTCGCCTATGTAGTACTGCATTTGGCGGCATACTGCGTGTTCGTCCTTGGGCTCGATTGGTCGCAGCTCGGCGTAGAACTGCGCAAGCGGCCCTACATAATTGTGGGGGCGCTGGGGTTTATGGCTCTATTGGTGCTGGCTGTCACATCCAACCGCTATAGCCAGCGTCGATTGGGTAGCCGCTGGAAGAAGTTGCATCGCTTGACCTATGTGATCCTGGGCCTGGGTTTGCTGCACATGCTCTGGATAGTTCGGGCTGATCTGAAGGAGTGGGCTGTCTACGCTTCCATTGGTGCACTGCTTCTTTTGTTGCGGGTGCCACCGGTGATGCGCCGAATCCCTCGCCTTATTGCTAAAAAGACACCTTCTGCCACAAAAGTGTAATTAACCCTTGACGGCAGATTCTGGAAGCCTATAATTCGCCCCACTTCCGGCGCAGTCGAAACGGAAAACTCCTTGGTAAACAATGAGTTACGTAGTTTTCGGCAGCAGGTTGCTTCAGTTCATCGAAGCCAAAAGGAAGTTGAAAAAGAGGTGTTGACAGCAGCGTGTAACGCTGTAGAATTCGCCTCCCGCTGACGAGAGATCGGAAGCGCAAGTGGTTGAAGTTGTTGAAGAAATCTTCGAAAGCTTCTGAAAATAATCACTTGACAGCAAATGAGGCTGCTGTAGAATGCGCGCCTCGGTTGAGACGAAAGATCTTAACCAATCGCTCTTTAACAACTGAATCAAGCAATTCGTGTGGGTGCTTGTGGAGTCAGACTGATAGTCAACAAGATTATCAGCATCACAAGTTACTCCGCGAGAAATCAAAGATGTAACCAACGATTGCTGAGCCAAGTTTAGGGTTTCTTAAAAACCCAAAGATGTTTGAACTGAAGAGTTTGATCATGGCTCAGATTGAACGCTGGCGGCAGGCCTAACACATGCAAGTCGAGCGGTAGAGAGAAGCTTGCTTCTCTTGAGAGT
>NZ_JPRX01000001.1:4310644-4655635 GCF_000737955.1 Pseudomonas sp. BRG-100
TCAGGCTGTGTCCGCCCCATGCACCACAGTGCTAAAGTCCACCCCTCGATTTTGCTTTTCCCAAGGAAGCCGTTATGCCGGACGCGACGTCCCTCAGCCCTGGATTCATGGTGGTTCACGGCAACCGCCTGGACGAACTGCGCAGCCTGGTGGTCAGCTGGATGCGCCGTTATCCACTGGCGCCTTTGGAAAACGAAATCGCGTTGGTACAAAGCAACGGCATCGCCCAATGGCTCAAGCTGGCCTTGGCTGAAGATCCGCAAGAAGATGATATGGGCGGCTGCGGCATTGCCGCAGCAATCGACGTGCAACTGCCTGGCAGCTTTATGTGGCAGCTCTACCGCATGGTCCTGGGCCGTGATGAAATTCCACCCAAGTCCCTGCTCGATAAAGCCCCGCTGACCTGGCGTCTTATGCGCCTGTTACCCGAACTGATTGGCCAGCCGCATTTTGAGCCCCTACAGCGCTTCCTGACTCAAGACACCGACCTGCGCAAACGTTACCAACTTGCCGAGCGCCTGGCCGATTTGTTCGACCAATACCAGGTCTACCGCGCTGATTGGCTGGAAGACTGGGCCGCAGGTCGGCACCAACTGCGCAATGGTCGAGGCGAATCCAAGCCCCTCAACCCTGCCAACTGCTGGCAAGCCGAGTTATGGCGTGCGCTGCTGCTGGATGTAGGAGAGGAGGGCATGGCTGAAAGCCGAGCAGGCGTTCACCAGCGCTTCATCGAGCGCATCAACAGCCTTGAGCAAGCGCCGCCCGGCTTGCCTTCCCGGGTGATTGTATTCGGCATTTCATCACTGCCGGCCCAAGCACTGGAAGCCCTCGCTGGCCTGGCCCGTTTCAGCCAGGTCCTGCTCTGTGTACATAACCCTTGCCGCCATCATTGGTCCGACATCGTCGCCGACAAGGATTTACTGCGTAATGAATACAAGCGCCAGGCGCGCAAAGCCGGTATGCCGGTCACTATCGATCCCCAAACCTTGCACCAGCACGCCCATCCGCTACTGGCGGCCTGGGGCAAGCAGGGCCGTGATTACATCAGTTTGTTGGACAGCTACGATGACCCCAACAGCTACCGCGCCGCATTTCGCGATGGGCGCATCGATCTGTTCAGCGACAGCGAACCCACCACGCTGCTCAACCAGCTGCAGGACGATATCCTCGAACTGCGCCCGCTGAATGAAACCCGCGAACTGTGGCCCGCTGTTGATCTGGAGCATGATACGTCCATCCGGTTCCACATCGCCCACAGCGCCCAGCGCGAAGTGGAAATCCTCCACGACCAATTGCTCCAACGCTTCAGCGCCGATCCAACGTTGCGCCCTCGGGACATCATCGTCATGGTTCCCGACGTCGACAGCTACGCGCCGCACATCCGCGCGGTCTTCGGCCAGCTTGAGCGAAATGACCCACGCTTCATCCCCTATACCCTGACAGACCAAGGCCAACGCGGCCGCGATCCTCTACTGATCGCCGTCGAACATCTGCTCAAGCTTCCCGACAGTCGTTTCCCCGTCAGTGAAATCCTCGACCTGCTCGACGTTCCCGCCCTGCGTGAGCGTTTTGCTATCAAAGAGCGCGACCTGCCCACCCTGCATCGCTGGATCGAAGGCGCCGGTATCCGTTGGGGGCTGAACGCCGAACAACGTGTCGGTTTGGGTCTACCCACAGATCTGGAACAAAACAGCTGGCGATTCGGCCTGCGCCGTATGTTGCTGGGCTATGCAGTCGGCACTGGCATGGCCTGTGAAGGTATTGAGCCCTACGACGAAATCGGCGGCCTCGATGCGGCATTGATCGGCCCGCTGGTCGCCCTGCTCGATGCCTTGAATGATGCCCATCAGGCGTTATCACAACCGGCTGCTCCCAGGGTGTGGGGCGAGCGATTGCAACGCTTGATGCAGCTGTTCTTCCTGCCCAGCAGCGAGCACGATGACTACCTCTTGGGCCAGCTTGAGCAACTGAGAGAGACCTGGCTGGAAACCTGCGAATCCGTTGGCTTGCAGGACGAGTTACCGCTTACGGTCGTCCGTGAGGCATGGCTGGCCGGATTGGATCAGGGTCGCTTGTCCCAGCGCTTTCTCGCCGGAGCTGTCAATTTTTGTACCCTGATGCCCATGCGTGCGATCCCGTTCAAGCTGGTCTGCCTGCTCGGCATGAACGACGGCGACTACCCACGAGCACAACCGCCGCTGGACTTCGACCTGATGGGCAGCGACTACCGTCCCGGTGACCGTTCGCGCCGCGAAGACGACCGCTACTTACTGCTCGAAGCGCTGCTCTCGGCCCGCGACCAGCTCTATATCAGTTGGGTTGGCCGCAGCATCCGCGATAACAGCGATCGCCCTGCCTCGGTATTGATCGGCCAGTTGCGCGACCACCTCGCCAGCGGCTGGCAGCACGCCGGCAGCGATAAGCCGCTGATCGACGCAATGACCCAGGAACACCCGCTCCAACCCTTCAGCGCCCGCTACTTCCATGAAGGCGATCCACTGTTCAGCTACGCCCGCGAATGGCAATTGCTGCATGAAGCGCGGGATGTCATGCCCCCAGCGAATGTATTGCTGCAGCATCAACAGGAAGAACCCCTGAGCCTCGGTCAGTTGCAGGACTTCTTGCGCAACCCAGTCAAACATTTCTTCAGCCAGCGTCTGAAAGTATTCTTCGAAGCCGCAGAAGTGCCTCTGGCTGACGAAGAACCCTTCGTCCTCGACGCACTGCAGCGCTATAGCCTCAGCGACAGTCTGCTAAATGCTGCACTGACCCACCCCGATCACCTCGACCAGGCCCTCAACGCCCAAGCCCTGCGTTTGCAGGGCAGTGGCCTGTTGCCGATGGTCGGTTTCGGTGAGTGCCTGCGTAAGGAGTTGATCGAGCCGTTGCCTGACCTGGTGCAGCGCTATCAACAGCTTCTGGCGCTGTGGCCGACCCCACATACCGGCGCTGAACCTATCAGTTTTGAGTATCGAGGCATTCAGTTGGAAGGCTGGATCAGCGGCTTGCATCGCCGCAGTGATGGCGGCCTGTTAAGCGTTACCACCATCCCCAATAGCATTGGCTCGATCAAGACACGCAAGTGGCATCGCTTGATCCGCCCTTGGGTCAACCATGTGGTGGCCTGCGCCTGTGGCCTGCCATTGAGTACCGGCCTGGTAGCAAGTGACGACACCTTGCTGCTCGAGCCGTTGGATAAACCTACTGCCCAGGAAATCCTCGGCAACCTGCTGCTGGCTTGGCACACCGGTATGAGCACACCGCTGCCCGTTGCAGTAAAAACCGCTTTTGCCTGGCTCGGCCAAACTGACCCCGCCAAGGCCCAAGCCGCGGCCAGCAAAGCTTACGAAGGCGATGGCATCACCACTGACGGCGAACGCCGCGAAACGCCTGCTCTCACGCGGCAATTTCCCGACTACGCGGCGTTGGTCGCCAGTGAGGAATTCGAAGGCTGGTGCGAAACCCTGTATCGCCCGCTCATCAACGCACCATGGCGATCGCTTTCCAGCGCGGAGGCCAGCGCATGATCGGCAAACCCTTGGCCCTGGCATTCCCGCTTAAAGGCAGCCAGTTGATTGAAGCCAGTGCCGGCACTGGCAAGACCTTCACCATCTCCGCGTTATACCTGCGCCTGGTGCTCGGCCATGGTGGTGATGAGTCAGGCTTCGGCCGCGAACTGCTGCCGCCGCAAATTCTCGTCGTCACGTTCACCGATGCGGCCACCAAGGAGCTGCGTGAACGCATCCGCATCCGCCTGGCCGAAGCTGCGCGCTTCTTTCGCGACGAAATCGAACAGCCCGATGCGTTGATCGCCGACCTGCGCGAGCAATACGCTCCGCAGCAATGGCCGGCCTGCGCCAACCGCCTGGACATCGCCGCGCAATGGATGGATGAAGCCGCCGTCTCGACTATCCACAGCTGGTGCCAGCGCATGTTGCGTGAACATGCGTTCGACAGTGGCAGCCTGTTCACCCAGACCCTGGAAACTGACCATAGCGACCTGCTGGGCGAAGTGCTGCGCGATTACTGGCGATTGTTCTGCTACCCGATGCACGACGATGCGCTCAACTGGGTGCGTAACAATTGGGGCGGCCCCGCGGCGCTGATGCCAAGGGTGCGTGCGCTGTTCGGCAGCGAGCGGCCCACCGACGAAAGTCGCGAGCCGGCCGAACTGATCAACGCTTGTTTGCAAGAGCGTCGCGCCGCGCTGACGACCCTCAAGGCACCCTGGCAACAATGGGCGGCCGAGCTGCGCGATATCTGCCTGCAAGCCGTCGCCGCCAAAACGGTCGATGGGCGCAAGATGCAAGCGCGCTACTTCGAACCCTGGTTCGAAAAGATCAGTGCCTGGGCCGCCGATGAAACCCTGGAGCAATTGGACATCGGTACCGGCTTCACGCGCCTGACGCCCGAGGGCATGGCCGAAGCCTGGAAGGGCGAACCGCCGCAGCACCCGGGGATCGAGGCGATGGCCGGCCTCAAAGCCAGCCTCGATGCATTGCCAACGCCCGACGCCGCGGTATTGCAACATGCGGCTGGCTGGGTGGGTAAACGCTTCGAAGAAGAGAAACGTCGCCGCGCTGAAATGGGCTTCGACGACATGCTGATCCGCCTCAACGCGGCCCTTCAGGCAGACGGTGGCGAGCGCCTGGCCAGTGTGATCCGTGAGCAATTCCCGGTGGCGCTGATTGATGAATTTCAAGACACCGACCCGGTGCAATACAGCATCTTCGACAGCATCTACCGCATCGACGAAAACCACCTGGACAGTGGCCTGTTCTTGATCGGCGACCCGAAGCAGGCGATCTACGCCTTTCGCGGTGCCGACATCTACACCTACCTGCGCGCCCGGCAGTCCACCACCGGCCGCCATCACACCCTGGGCACCAACTTCCGCTCCAGCCATGCGATGGTCGAAGCGGTGAACCACGTGTTCCAGCGTGCGGAAACCGGCCGTGGTGCGTTCCTGTTCCGCGAGCCCAACGGCGAGAACCCGGTGCCGTTTCACCCGGTGCTGTCCCAGGGCCGCAGCGAGCACCTGCAGGTTGACGGCCAACCGTTGCCGGCCATGAACCTGTGGCACCTGCCTACCGACCAGCCGATTTCCACCGCGGTTTACCGTCAGCACTTGGCTGCGGCCTGCGCCACACAGATCGTCGCGTTGCTCAATGGTGGGCAGCAAGGCACAGCAGGTTTTGTAAAAGAGGGCAGCCTCAAGGGCGTATTGCCGTCAGACATCGCCATCCTCGTACGCGACGGCAAGGAAGCCCAGGCCGTGCGCGCTGAGTTGGCCAGCCGTGGCGTGCGCAGTGTGTACCTGTCGGATAAGGACTCGGTTTTCGCCGCCCAGGAAGCTCACGACCTGCTGGCCTGGCTCAAGGCCTGCGCCGAGCCGGATGTCGAGCGCCCGCTGCGCGCCGCCCTGGCCTGCGTCACCTTGAACCTGTCCCTGGCGGAACTGGAGCGTCTGAACCAGGACGAATTGGCGTGGGAATCGCGCGTGATGCAGTTCCGTGGCTACCGCGCAATCTGGCGCACCCAAGGCGTGCTGCCGATGCTGCGTCGCCTGCTCCACGACTTCAAGCTGCCTCAAACCCTTATCGCCCGCAGTGATGGCGAGCGCGTGCTGACCAACCTGTTGCACCTCAGTGAGTTGCTGCAACAAGCCGCGTCGGAACTCGATGGTGAACAGGCGTTGATCCGCCACTTGGCCGAACACCTGGCACTGTCGGGCCAGGCCGGTGAAGAACAGATCCTGCGTCTGGAAAGCGATGAGCAACTGGTCAAGGTGGTGACCATCCACAAATCCAAGGGCCTGGAATACGACCTGGTGTTCTTGCCCTTCATCTGCTCGGCCAAACCGGTGGATGGCAGTCGCTTGCCGCTGCATTACCACGATGAACACGGCAAGTCCCAAGTGAGCCTGCGGCCAACGGCCGAGCTGATCGCCCAAGCCGATGACGAGCGCCTGGCCGAAGACCTGCGTTTGTTCTACGTGGCCTTGACCCGCGCCAAACACGCGTGCTGGCTGGGCATTGCCGACCTCAAGCGCGGCAATAACAGCAGCTCGGTCTTGCACCTGTCGGCATTGGGGTATTTGCTGGGGGGCGGGACGTCGTTGGGCGAGTCCACCGGCCTGGCGCGCTGGTTGCTGGATTTACAGGAAGGTTGCCCGGCCATCCGTTATGGCCTTGTGCCGGATATCCAGGACATCCTGTTTCACCCGCCGCGCAATGAAGCGACGTTGCTTGTGCCGTTGCTGCCCAAACGCAAGGCTGCGGAAAACTGGTGGATTGCCTCCTACAGTGCTTTGCGCATTGGCGACAGCATGAGCGCCGCCAGCCTCGAAGCGCCGGAAAGCCCGCAGGCCCAGAAGCTGTTCGATGACGAACGCCTCGACCCCGATGCACCACGGGAAGTGGTGGCGTCCGGCGGTGATATTCACCGTTTCCCACGCGGGCCTAATCCAGGCACCTTCCTCCACGGCTTGTTGGAGTGGGCCGGTGAAGAGGGTTTCAACGTGACGCCCGAGGCCATTGAAAAGGCCGTGGGCGCACGCTGTAACCGCCGCAATTGGGAAGGCTGGATCGTCACCCTCAGCGGCTGGCTGGGGCATCTGTTGCAAACGCCGTTGCCGCTGTACAACGACCACGTGACCCTCAGCGGTCTTGAGCAGTACCAGATTGAAATGGAGTTCTGGTTCGCCAGTCACACAGTCGATGTGCTCGCCCTCGACAAGCTGGTGTGCCGGCACACCCACGGCGGCGTTTCCCGTGTGGCCGCGGAGCCGGTGCTGCTCAACGGCATGTTCAAGGGGTTTATCGACCTGACGTTCGAACACGAGGGGCGCTACTACGTGGCGGACTACAAATCCAACTGGCTCGGCCCCGACGATTCGGCCTACACCCAGCAAGCCATGGAGCAGTCGATCCTTGAGCATCGGTACGACCTGCAATACGTACTTTACCTGCTGGCCCTGCATCGCCAGCTCAAGGCACGCCTGCCCGATTATGACTACGACCAGCACGTCGGCGGCGCCTTGTACCTGTTCCTGCGTGGCACCCAGTCGGTGAGCCAGGGGGCGTATTTCACCCGGCCGCCCCGTGAGCTGATCGAAAGCCTGGACCTGTTGTTCCAGGGCAAGCCAATTGCGCCCAAGGTCGAGCCCGTCTGGGAACAAGGAGTGTTGCTATGAGCCTGTCGCCGTTACCGCTGGAGGAGCTGGCACCGCTGAGTCACGCCACTGACCTGGTGCAGTTGCTTGAGCGTTGGGTCGAGCGTGGCTGGTTGCGGGCCCTGGACAAAGCCTTCGTCGGCTTCCTGCACGAGCTTGATGCCCAGGCCGATCCCTTGGTGCTGCTGGCGGCCGCGTTGACCAGCCATCAACTGGGCCATGGCCACGTCTGCCTGGACCTGTTCGAAACCCTCAAGACGCCGGACTTCGCCCTGTCTTTGCCGCCCGAAGGCGACCTGCACACCGGCGCCATGCTGCTGCCGTCGCAGTTGCTGCACGGCCTGGACGGTGCCCATTGGTGCCATGCCCTGGCGGGCAGCCCACTGGTCGCGCTGGCGGTCGATGGCAGCGACGTGGCCCAGAGCCGGCCATTGGTGTTGTCCGGCAAACGCCTGTACCTGCGCCGCTACTGGACCTACGAGCGACGTATCGATCGCGCCCTGCGCCTGCGCCTCGCGAGCGTGGAGCCCGCAGCTGCCGATTTGCCACAACGCCTCAACCGCCTGTTCGACCAACCGGCGCCGGATGGGGTGATTGATTGGCAAAAACTTGCCTGTGCGCTGGCTACCCGCGGCGCATTCAGTATCGTCACCGGCGGCCCCGGCACCGGCAAGACCACCACCGTAGTGCGCCTGCTTGCGTTGCTGCAGGCGCCCGCCGTGGAGTCCGGCAGCCCGTTGCGCATTCGCCTGGCCGCGCCCACCGGTAAAGCCGCTGCGCGCCTGACCGAATCCATCAGCCAGCAAGTGCTGTCGCTGACAGTGCCCGACAGCGTGCGGGAAAAAATCCCGACGCAGGTCACCACGGTTCACCGCCTGCTGGGCAGTCGTCCCGGTACTCGCCACTTCCGGCATCACCTCGGTAATCCATTGCCGTTGGACGTGCTGGTGGTGGATGAAGCCTCGATGATCGACCTGGAAATGATGGCCAACCTGCTCGACGCCTTGCCATCCTATGCGCGTCTGGTATTGCTGGGCGACAAGGACCAATTGGCGTCGGTGGAAGCGGGTGCGGTACTCGGTGATTTGTGTCGTGATGCCGAAGACGGCTGGTACAGCCCGCACACTCGGCAATGGCTGCAAGCCGTCAGCGGCGAAGACCTCAGTGCCAGCGGCCTGCAAGAAGACCTCGACGGTAGCCATCCCCTGGCCCAGCAGGTGGTGATGCTGCGCTATTCACGTCGTTTCGGCGAAGGCAGCGGCATCGGCCAGCTGGCGCGCTGGGTCAACCAGCAAAATGCCGAACAGGCACGTCAGCTGTTGGCCGCAGGTCGTCATGACGACCTGTTTTGCGTCAGCCTCAAGGGCGAGCATGACTATGCCCTTGAGCGCCTGGTGCTGGACGGCCAGGGCGACGGCGCCCAAGGCTATCGCTACTACCTGAATCTGCTGCAATCGGCACGTCCACCCTTGGATACGCCACGTGATGACGCGGCCTGGACGCATTGGGCGCAACAGTTGCTGCAAGCCTTCGATGCGTTCCAACTGCTCTGCGCCGTGCGCAAAGGCCCTTGGGGCGTTGAAGGGTTGAATCAGCGCATCACGGCGGCCCTGCGCAAAGTACGCCTGATCGAAGGCGACGAGCAGTGGTACGAAGGTCGTCCGGTACTGATGACCCGTAACGATTACGGCCTGGGCCTGATGAACGGCGACATCGGTATCGCGTTGAAATTGCCCGAAAACGAGGGCGGCTCCCACGTGCTGCGGGTGGCCTTCCCACGTAACGATGGCCAGGGCGGCGTACGTTTTGTGCTGCCCAGCCGCTTGAATGATGTTGAAACCGTGTATGCGATGACCGTGCACAAATCCCAGGGCTCGGAGTTCACCCATACGGCGCTGATCCTTCCGGACGCTTTGAACCCGGTGTTGACCAAGGAGTTGATCTATACCGGTATTACCCGCGCCAAGCGCTGGTTCAGCTTGATCGAGCCCCGCGGTGGGGTGTTTGAGGAGGCGGTACGGCGCAAGGTCAAGCGTTTGAGCGGGTTGATGCTGGAGTTGGACGCCGTGCCTGAAAAACTGACTGATAGGTCATGAAATATTTCTGATTCAGATGTCTGATTTTTCTGAAAAAATAGTAGGCCTCGTGTCAGCCGTGCGGCATGGGGTTTCCCGCCGCTGTGCTATCGTTGCGGCATCACCCTGGAAAATACCTGAGAGAAGTGCTGCATGAACGTGGCTGTCTCGCCCACAGAGCGCAGTTTGAGCTGGAGACGGATGTTGCTGGTGGCGGTTCTGTGCCTGCTCGCACCGCGCGTCTGGGCGCAGACGCCGAGCCTCGCCGAGCAGCGCGCCCAGGCGGTCACCCAGGTCGTCCTGGGCATTCTCAGTTATGCGCGATGGCCGGTGGAGCCTGCGCAATTGCGGCTGTGTGTTGTGGGGCCGACTCAGTACACCGATGACCTGGTCAAAGGCACCACCCAGGCCACCGGTCGTCCAGTGCTGGTACGGCGCCTGCTGGTCGATCATCCGGATATCGTCAATGCCTGCGATGCCGTCTACATCGGCAAAATCACCCCCGACGAACGCAACCGCCTGTTTACCTCATTGATTGGCCACCCTGTACTCAGCATTAGCGAAGGGGGCGACCAGTGCACGGTGGGCAGCCTGTTCTGCCTGCGCGTCAGCGATGAGCAGGTGTCGTTCGAGGTCAACCTGGATTCCGTCGCCCGCAGCGGCGTGCGTATCCATCCCAGTGTGTTGCAGTTGTCTCGCCGTCGAGCGCCTGGCTCATGAGCCGCGATAAAGTGCGGCCGACCCTGCGCTCGGTGATTGCCCGCGGGCATATGATTCTGGCGCTGGTGGCGGTCACCCTGGCCAGTGTGTCCCTGACCCTGCTCGGCGTACTTGCCCTGCGGGTTTACGCCGAGCACAACCTGCACCTGATCGCCCGCTCCATCAACTACACCGTGGAAGCGGCTGTAGTGTTCAACGACAGCGCGGCGGCCACCGAAGCCCTGAGCCTGATCGCCTCCACCGAAGAAGTGGCCCAGGCAGAAGTATTCGATATCAACGGCAAGCTGCTGGCGCGCTGGGTTCGCCCGGAAACCGGCATGTTGTCACGGGTCGAGTTGCAAATAGCGCACGCCCTGCTCGAACAGCCCATCAGCCAGCCGATTCTGCGCCAAGGGCAAACCGTCGGCAGCATCCATCTGGTCGGCCACGGTGGCAGCCTGTTGCGCTTCTTGCTCAGCGGCCTGATCGGGATTCTGATCTGCACCGCCCTCAGCGCCTGGGTGGCCTTGCACTTGTCGCGGCGTCTGTTAAATGGCATCACCGTGCCACTGCAACGCCTGGCCGCCGTCGCTCACGCCGCGCGCAGCGAGCGAGACTTTGACCGCCGCGTACCCTCGGCGCAGATCGCCGAACTCGACAGCCTGGGCAGCGACTTCAACGCCCTGCTCGGCGAGATGGAGGCCTGGCAGAGCCACCTGCAAAGCGAAAACGAAACCCTGGCCCACCAGGCCAGCCATGACAGCCTCACTGGCCTGCCCAACCGCGCGTTCTTCGAAGGCCGGCTTATTCGCGCCTTGCGTAGTGCCGCCAAGGTCAACGAGCGGGTGGCGGTGCTGTTTCTCGACAGCGACCGCTTCAAAGACATCAACGACAGCTTCGGTCACGCTGCTGGCGATGCCGTGTTAGTGGCTGTTGCCGATCGCGTGCGTGCGCAACTGCGCGAGGATGACCTGGTGGCACGCCTGGGCGGCGATGAATTTGCGGTATTGCTGGCGCCGCTGCACAAGGCCGAAGACGCCCATCGCATCGCCGATAAAATCATTGCCAGCATGGACGTGCCGATTTCGCTGCCAGGGGGTACTCAGGTGTTGACCTCCCTCAGTATCGGCATTGCCATTTATCCCGATCATGGCGCCACTCCCGGCACCTTGCTCAACGCCGCCGATGCGGCGATGTACCAGGCCAAACGCCTGTCTTCAGGCGGCCAGCAAACGGCGGAGTCGGAGCATCCCGTCGTCAACGTTCAACACAGGAGTTGATTCCCTTGTTCGCTAACACACGCGTTTTATTTATTTCCTTACTCGTCGCCTTCCTGGCCCTCAGCGGCTGCCAGACGCCCCCGCCCAAGGGGCTCACCCCGGCGCAAGTCGCCGTACTCAAGCAGCAAGGCTTCGAGCTGACCGACGAGGGCTGGGCCTTCGGCCTGTCCGGCAAGGTCCTGTTTGGCAGCGACATCGAAACCCTCAATAAACCCAGCACCGACATCGTCGAACGCATCGGCCAGGCCCTGGTAGGCGCGGGCATCGAGCGCGTACGTGTCGACGGCCACACCGACGCCTCGGGCAAAGAACCCTACAACGTGGCGCTGTCCCTGCGCCGCGCCAAGAGCGTGGGCAAGGTGCTGACCCGCGTGGGTATGAAAGAAGAAAACATCCAACTGCGCGGTTTGGGCAGCAGCGAGCCGGTGGCGCCGAATACGACCACAGCAGGCCGCACCGAGAATCGCCGGGTGTCGATTGTTGTGATCGCAGACTAAGCGGGTTCACCTTCCCCCAGCTGAAATGCATTCAATATGTGGGAGCTGGCTTGCCTGTGATGGCGGTTGATCGGTAGATATAGCTTTTGCTGATACACCGCTATCGCAGGCAAGCCAGCTCCCACATTCAGCCTGCAAACCGCATCTCCCGCGTCTGCCCCATCAACAACCCTTGATTCTGCTCAGTCACCTCCCTGATGTAATCCCACAACAACGTAATCCGTTTCAACTTCCTCAAATCCTCCCGGCAATACATCCAGAACTGCCGCGTAATCGCAATCTGCTCTCCCAGCACCGGCAACAAGCGCGGATCCTGCGCCGCCAGAAAACACGGCAATATCGCCATCGACCGGCCCTGCTGCGCCGCCACGTACTGCGCGATCACGCTGGTACTGCGCAGGCTGGCGCTGGCGCCGGGCACCACGTTGGCCAGGTACAGCAGCTCCGAGCTGAAGGCCAGGTCATCCACGTAGCTGATAAACGGATGCTCGGCCAAATCCGCAGGTTTGCGGATTGGCGGGTGTTGGTCGAGGTAGTCCTGGGTGGCGTACAGCTGCAGTTTGTAGTCGCACAGTTTGCAGCACACATACGGCCCGTGTTCCGGGCGCTCCAGGGCGATGACGATGTCGGCTTCGCGCTTGGACAGGCTGATGAAGTGGGGCAGGGGCAGGATGTCTACCGAGATCGCGGGATAAGTGTCGACGAAATGGCTCAACTGCGGGGTGACGAAGAAGCTACCGAACCCTTCGGTGCAGCCCATGCGCACATGGCCGGACAGCGCCACGCCGGAGCCGGAGACTTGTTCGCAGGCCATGTGCAGGGTGCTTTCGATGGACTCCGCGTAGCCGAGCAAACGCTGGCCCTCGGTGGTGAGCACGAAGCCGTTGGTCCGGGATTTTTCGAACAGCAACGTACCGAGCGACACTTCCAGTGAACTGATGCGCCGCGACACGGTGGTGTAGTCCACCGCCAGGCGCTTGGCGGCCACGCTGGCCTTGCGGGTGCGCGCCACTTCGAGGAAAAACTTCAGGTCATCCCAGTTCAGGGCGCCTAGAGAGGTGATGTTTTTTTGCATATTGGACCGGCTTTTATGTGCGTTCTTATTAGAAGTTTGCACATCTATACTCCAAAAACAGTCCGAACGCCTCATTCTTCAAGGCGATTCAACGCCTTGGTTCTCTGCATAACTACAAGATTCTGGAGACCACATGAACGCATCTGCCGATATTTCCGTGCAACAGGTCAAGTTGCTGATCAACGGCGAGTGGGTCGAATCCAAGACCACCGAGTGGCAAGACATCGTCAACCCGGCCACCCAACAAGTGCTGGCCAAAGTCCCGTTTGCCACTGCCGATGAAGTCAACGCTGCCATCGACGCCGCCCATCGCGCCTTTCAGACCTGGAAGCTGACGCCGATCGGTGCGCGGATGCGCATCATGCTCAAGCTGCAAGCCCTGATCCGTGAACACTCCAAGCGTATCGCCGTGGTCCTCAGCGCCGAGCAGGGCAAGACCATTGCCGATGCCGAGGGCGATATTTTCCGTGGCCTGGAAGTGGTCGAACACGCCTGTTCCATCGGCACCCTGCAAATGGGCGAATTCGCCGAAAACGTGGCCGGTGGCGTGGACACCTACACCCTGCGCCAACCTATCGGCGTGTGTGCCGGCATCACTCCGTTCAACTTCCCGGCGATGATTCCGCTGTGGATGTTCCCGATGGCGATTGCCTGCGGTAATACCTTCGTCCTCAAACCTTCCGAGCAAGACCCGTTGTCGACCATGCTGCTGGTAGAACTGGCGTTGGAAGCCGGCGTACCGGCCGGCGTGCTCAACGTGGTGCATGGCGGTAAGGACGTGGTGGATGCGCTCTGTACTCACAAAGATATCAAGGCCGTGTCCTTCGTCGGTTCCACCGCCGTCGGCACCCATGTCTACGACCTGGCCGGCAAACACGGCAAGCGCGTGCAGTCGATGATGGGCGCCAAGAACCACGCCGTGGTGCTACCGGATGCCAACCGTGAACACACCCTCAATGCCCTGGTCGGCGCTGGTTTCGGCGCGGCGGGCCAGCGTTGCATGGCCACCTCGGTGGTGGTGCTGGTGGGCGCGTCCAAGCAGTGGCTGCCAGACCTCAAGGCGCTGGCACAAAAGCTCAAGGTCAACGCCGGCAGCGAAGCCGGCACGGATGTCGGCCCGGTGATCTCCAAGCGCGCCAAGGCACGCATCCTTGAACTGATCGAAAGCGGCGTGAAAGAAGGCGCCAAGCTGGAGCTGGATGGCCGCGATATCAAGGTGCCGGGCTTCGAACAAGGTAACTTTGTCGGCCCGACTCTTTTCTCGGGCGTGACCACCGACATGCGCATCTACACCGAGGAAATCTTCGGCCCGGTGCTGGTGGTGCTGGAAGTCGACACCCTCGATCAAGCCATCGCCCTGGTCAACGCCAACCCGTTCGGCAACGGCACAGGTTTGTTCACCCAGAGCGGTGCGGCGGCGCGTAAATTCCAGAGCGAAATCGATGTGGGTCAGGTCGGCATCAACATCCCGATTCCGGTGCCAGTGCCGTTCTTCAGTTTCACCGGCTCGCGCGGTTCCAAGCTCGGCGATCTGGGCCCGTATGGCAAGCAAGTGGTGCAGTTCTACACCCAGACCAAAACCGTCACCAGCCGCTGGTTTGATGACGACACGGTCAACGATGGCGTCAACACCACCATCAACCTGCGCTGAACCTGGGAGACGAGCATGAAGATTGCATTTATTGGATTGGGCAACATGGGCGCGCCCATGGCCCGTAACCTGATCAAGGCTGGGCACGCGCTTAACCTGTTCGACCTGAACCAGGCGGTACTCAAGGAACTCGCCGAACTGGGCGGCACCATCAGCAGCTCACCGCGTGATGCGGCCCAAGGCGCTGAACTGGTGATTACCATGCTGCCGGCAGCGGCCCATGTGCGCAGCGTGTGGCTGAATGAAGATGGGGTACTCGCCGGCATCGGCAAAGGCATCCCCGCCGTGGATTGCAGCACCATCGACCCGCAAACCATTCGTGATGTAGCGGCTGTGGCAGCGAAACAAGGCGTGGCCGTGGCCGATGCGCCGGTCTCCGGTGGCACCGGCGGCGCCCAGGCCGGGACGCTGACCTTCATGGTCGGCGCCAACCCGGAGCTGTTCGCCACCCTGCAACCGGTGCTGGCGCAGATGGGCCGCAACATCGTGCACTGCGGTGATGTCGGCACCGGGCAAATTGCCAAGATCTGCAACAACCTATTGTTGGGTATCAGCATGGTCGGCGTCAGTGAGGCCATGGCCCTGGGCGATGCGCTCGGCATTGATACGCAAGTGCTGGCGGGCATTATCAACAGCTCCACCGGGCGTTGCTGGAGTTCCGACACTTACAACCCGTGGCCGGGCGTGATCGAAACCGCGCCATCATCGCGTGGCTATACCGGTGGCTTTGGTGCCGACCTGATGCTCAAGGATTTGGGCCTGGCCACAGAAGCCGCACGCCAGGCGCATCAGCCGGTGATCCTCGGCGCAGTGGCCCAGCAGTTGTACCAGTCGATGAGCCAGCGCGGGGAGGGGGGTAAAGACTTCTCTGCCATCATCAATAGCTATCGCAAACCTCAATAAAGGCAAGTTCCGAGAGCCCCCCTTTGGGTGGGTTCTCGGAGGTTGGCTTGTCTATGCGTTCGCAGCATTTCAGGCGCCTTGTGCACCTGCCCCCTCGATATATCCCCTAATACCTGTCCCCATCGTGATTACAACTTTTGCTGCCTCGCATTACGCGAGCTTCGCTGCTATATGCGTTTTTATTACTAATCAACTAACTGGTTCGCATGAGCCTGTTTGAGGTGTGTACCACCTTGAAATAAATTATTACAACTTGAAAAGGTTTGATGGTTTTTCTCGGTTTTTGATCATTGATTCATCATGTGGGTCGCATATGTGGAGTGATTAATTATCATGGTGTGATGATGAAAAAATAATTGATGGGCGTCATATATGTGATGGGCATGACCGTTAATTAGGCGTGCTTAATACCTGTTTAGTTTTCCCTTTGATGTCGGCTATTGCCTCGCTAGTATCTGGCTGGCGGGAGTTTTCAGTTGGGTATGCCTCCACAGTTTTCTCCGCAGTGTTTTATTTTTTCCAGGTTGTGCAGGTGCCTTAAAAATGGCTAGCGAAAGGAAGCGGACAGCGAGTATTGCCGAGCGATCAGCTGCTTTGGCCCACACCGGTCAGGGACTCGACAAGGCCAGTCTCATGGCTCTCCATCTCTCCCGATTGCTTGAGTTGTGGGCTTGCGGGCGTACCCACTCATTGCCGGTGGCGGCGCCTTCCAGGCTTACCTGCCTGTCACATCAATTGCCGCCTGTGAGTCGCGAGTCCGAGCCCATCAACGCGCGACTGCGTGAAGAAACGGGCGTTGGGTGATCGCCACTTAGTCCGAACAGTTCACCAATAACGCAAAAACAAATTTAGCGCTCGACGGTAATCACTGTCGTGGGCATTCGCTCGCGCTGAGCTTTGTGTGTCCATAAATTGAAACGGGTGAGAGATGAAAAATATAACAATTGTCGACAAGGCGACGGGGACGGCGACGGAACATGCCTTGGGAACTACCAGCCTCAAAGGTACCAGCATTGTAAAGTTGCCCTTCGGGCCGGAAAGCGTTCAGTCGTTTCAACAGTCCGGGCAGAATCTGGTAGTCACGCTGAAGTCAGGTGAGACCGTTACGGTTCAGAACTTTTTTGTGGTGGGCGCCGACGGTGCGAAAAACCAACTGGTGCTGGAGGGTGAAGACGGTACTTTGTTGCTTGGCAACTATTCCACGCCTTATTCGGGCTTCACCTTCACTGAGATTTCGACCCTCGACGACCTGGGTGTGGCCGCCATCGCCGCAGACAGTTCCGTTCCGAACTGGGTGCTGTGGGGGCTGGGGCTCCTCGCCGTGGGCGGCGCCGCCGCAGCAATGAGTGGCGGCGGCGGAGGCGGTGGTAACGATTCGCCACCCGCCGCTCCAGGAGCCGCGAGCGGTCTGGCCGTCAACAGTGCGGGCACGCTCCTCACCGGTAAAGGCCAGGGCGGCACGACGGTAACGGTCAAAGATGCCACGGGCAATGTGCTCGGTACCAGCACCGTTGGCACAGACGGTAATTTCCAGGTCAGCCTGGGCACACCGCAGACCAATGGTGAAACGCTGCAAGTCACCCTCAAGGATGCCTTGGGCCAAGTCTCGCCGCCTGCAACTGTTGTCGCCGGTGACACCACGGCACCTGCCGCCGCTTCAGAGTTGGAGGTCAGCCCTGACGGTTTGACCGTCAGCGGTAAGGGCGAACCCAATTCCACGGTGACCATAAAGGATGCCGATGGCAATGTAATCGGCACCGGCACGGTGGGGGATGACGGCAGCTTCCAGGTCACCTTGAACACGCCGCAGACTAACGGCGAAACGCTGAGCGTCATTCTCAAAGACGCTGCCGGCAATGAATCCCCTGCCAGCCCTGTGGTGGCGGGTGATACCACCGCACCTTCCGCACCGACCGACCTGGCGTTGAGCCCCGACGGCGCAACGCTCAGCGGTAAAGGCGAACCCAATGCCACGGTGACCATAAAGGATACCGATGGCAATGTAATCGGCACCGGGGCAGTGGGAGATGACGGCACCTTCCAGGTTACCTTGAACACGCCTCAGGTTAACGGTGAAACGCTTGCCGTCACCTTGACGGACCCTGCGGGGAATGAGTCTGTCCCGACTAACGTGGTCGCCGTTGATATTGATGATACCGACGCGGACGCAGATGCGGATGCCGACGCTGACGCCGACGCCGATGCTGATGCTGATGCTGATGCTGACGCCGATGCTGATGCCGATGCCGATGCTGACGCTGACGCTGATGCTGATGCCGATGCCGATGCCGATGCTGATGCTGATGCTGATGCCGACGCCGACGCCGATGCTGATGCTGATGCTGATGCTGATGCTGATGCCGATGCTGATGCTGATGCTGATGCTGATGCTGATGCCGACGCTGATGCTGATGCTGATGCTGATGCTGATGCGGATGCCGATGCGGATGCCGATGCGGATGCCGACGCCGATGCTGACGCTGATGCCGACGCTGATGCCGACGCCGACGCCGACGCCGACGCCGACGCCGATGCCGATGCGGATGCGGATGCCGATGCTGATGCGGACGCCGATGCCGATGCTGACGCTGATGCGGACGCCGATGCCGATGCCGACGCCGACGCTGATGCTGATGCTGATGCTGATGCCGACGCCGATGCGGACGCCGACGCCGACGCGGATGCCGATGCGGATGCTGATGCTGATGCCGACGCCGATGCTGACGCTGATGCCGACGCCGACGCCGACGCCGACGCTGATGCCGATGCCGATGCCGATGCTGACGCCGATGCCGATGCCGATGCCGATGCCGACGCCGATGCTGATGCTGATGCTGATGCTGACGCTGACGCTGACGCCGATGCTGACGCCGACGCCGACGCCGACGCCGACGCCGATGCCGATGCCGATGCTGACGCTGACGCCGATGCCGACGCCGACCTAGAAGCCTTCGACGACCTCGCCACAAGCGAAGTGACCATCAAACCTGTTACATCCAACACCAACCTGGCGGATATGCGTGTCTTCACCCTGCTGGGTGTTGGCGGGATCATCCTGGGCGATCACACCAAGGCGCAGGAGTTCACGGTTGCCGAAGGTTCCAGCGGCACGCTGAATCTGCAGTTTGCCCAGGCGGATCTGGTTTCGCTGCTGGGAGGCGGTTTCACTGCGGTCCTGGAGGTGAGCGACGGCGCGGGTGGCTGGTTGCCGGTTCAACAGGGCAGTAACGGTTCGGGCTTGCTGGATCTGTTGGGCCTGTTCGGTCAAAGCACCACTGCCGAGATCGAAGGGCTGCAGGCCGGGCAGTACCGCTTCACCCTCCAGCTGGACCCAAACCTGGTCAGCATCGGTGCGGGGGCGACGGCGGTATTGAGCGTCACCAACAACAGCCTGACTGATTTCACTGGCGAAGCCGGTCCCGAAGTCTCCGGCAACGTCATCACCGACCCGGGTGTGGGAGGCACTCCGGATGTGCCGGGCAACGGCGGGCCCGTCAAGGTGCAGGTCGAGGTCGGCGGTGAATTCGTCGATGCGGACGCCACTACCGGCACGGTGCTGCAAGGCCAATATGGTCAACTGACTATTTTTGCCAATGGTGACTACAAGTACACCCCGAACGGCGATGTCGCCAACATCGGCAAAGTGGATGCGTTCGAATACCACTTGGTCAATGGTGCGGGTGGTTCTGCCGCCGCCACCTTGTATGTGCGCATCGACAGCCCAAGTGTCGACGTGACCTGGAACGCAACAGACCCATCGGCTCCAGGCACGGTCAGCCCGGTAGCGAACGATGACCTGGGCTCGGCGCAGATAGCGATCGTCAACCTGGTGACAGAAGCCAACGCGCCGGCCTTGAGCTACAACCTGCCGGCGATCGGCACGGGCTCGGGTACGGGCGAAGTCATCGTCGTGGCTGCCGACTCTACGGCTGTATTGAAGGTCGATGTCAGCGCTTCCGGCTTGACCCTGTTGCCGTCCACCACCGTCAATCTGCAAAAACTGATTGCAGGCCAATGGGAAACGCAACAGACCACCACCCAGTCGTCGCATACGTTCACCGGGCTGGACGCCGGTTCGTATCGGGTCACCGCATCCACAGGCTCGGTGCTGTCATTGTCGACCATCACGGTGGCTCAGACCTTGACTACCACCTTCACCACGCAATTTGTGGCCGGTGAAATGACCAACGCCACCGGCGACTTGTTGGCTGGCAGCCTGGCCGGACCGGATGTGCTCGGTTCGCCATTGACGGTGTTGAGCGTGCTGGTAGCCGGGGCCTATGTGGTGCCTGGGCAGACGGGGGCGCAAGTCGTCGGTGAGCACGGCACGTTGACCGTCTTTGCCGATGGCAAATACGTCTACACGCCGAATGCCGGCCTGACGCTGGATGAGATTGGCCAGGTGGATAAATTCACCTACAAACTCACCACGCCGACGGGTCAGGAGGAGACCGCAGACGTGTACATCCGCATCGACTCGCCAGACCGTGACCTGGTCTGGGACGACGCCAACCCGGGCGCGCCTGCCACTGAGGGTGTCGGCTTTGCCGCAGCCCTGGGGGCGGTGGATCAGGCCGCGGATGACGTCGCCAGCGTTGATGCTCAGCACCACGATGCGGCGGTGGTTGATGACACCGACTTCACCCACGTCGATGCGGGCGCGGGTGCAAACGGGTTGCTGTGGGAAGGGGGGGATGCTGCCATCAACCTCACCGACCTGATCGGCAAAGTCAGCGATGTGCAGAGTATCGACCTGAACGATATCAGCGCAGTGGACCTGACGTTGAGCCTGGAAGACCTGGTGTCCATCACCGGGCCTGAGTCGGATCGCTTGATGATTCAGGGCGACGATCAGGACAGCGTGCACCTGACCGGCGACTGGACTGGCGGTGTGACGCAAGTAGAGAACGGTCTGGAGTACGTGGTCTACACCAGTGCGGAAGATCAGGCCCATCAGCTTTGGGTACAAAGCGGCATCAACGTGGTGTAACGCCACTTCCCGATAACCGGGCCGCAATGCCCGGTTTTCCTTACCAACAAGCTTGCAGCGATGGGCCGTGACTGATGCCAGTCACGGTTCGTTGTTGTCCCCCTCCGGTTTGACAACAGTCAGGTGACTTGCAGTGAGGCATAAGAGTTTGGCCAACCAACTGTCTGCCACGGTTCTGGCAGTCGCAATGATCGCGCCAGGGATTGAGCCGGTCATGGCCACGTCGCTTTTCGACGATGAAGAACCCGTCAACATCATCAGCCCCAGCAACCTGGGCACGAATTTACCGGGAGGGCCAGCGGGCGTCAGCGCACCGGTGGCACCCCAGCGCAACATACCGAGCAACCTCGACCTCATGCGCGCCATTCAGTTGGCCGTAGAGTGGCACCCGGCGATTGCCGAGGCGATCGGCCAGCTGTACCAACAAAACGAGAACGTGAACATCGCCCGGTCCGGGTATTACCCGCAAGTCAGCGGTGGCTTCAATTCGGGCTATGACAGCGGCTTGAGTGGCAATGGCCAAAGCCGAGCGTTTTCGTTGTCGGCGTCGCAGATGCTTTATGACTTCGGCAAGGTTTCCAGCTCAGTGGACAGCGCACTGGCGCGGGTCAGCGGCAGCCAGGCGGCGATCTTGTTGTCGATTGACCAAGTGGCCCGCGACACCTCGTTTGCAATGATCGAACTGCAACGCTCGCAACGTTTGGTGACTGTGGCCCGCGAGCAGATCGAGGGGATTTCGGCGATTGCCGAACTGGCCAAAAAACGCAGCGACATGGGTGCCAGCACCCGTTCCGATTTGATCCAGGCCCGTTCGCGGGTCGAGGCGTCAATGGCCACCCAAATGCAGTTCACCGCGCAATTCAACCGCTGGCGCAGCGCCTTGAGCAGTTTGCTGGGGGCCCAGTCGCCGGTGAACGTGGCCAGCGGCTTTCCTGCCAGCCTGGAACAGTCCTGCGTGGGCGTGGTGCCCGATGCCGCCGTCACCCCGACGTTGCTGATCGCCCAGGCCCAGCGGGTCGATGCCTTGGCACTGATTGCACAGGCGCGTGCCGAAGCCTTGCCCACGGTGTCGCTGGACCCGTCCATCACGCACTACCTGGACAACAACGATGAAAGCAACCTGCCCGGCGGCCGCGATCGCACCCGCTACGGCGTGTTTCTCAACGTGAAGATGCCGCTGTACCAGGGCGGCGCAATCACCGCGCGCAAAACCGCGGCGCAGCAGGCGCTGCGCTCGGCCGAGGCGGCCAACGACGCCGCACGGCTTGCGGTTCGCCAGGGTTTGCTCGAAGCCCGCGACCAGATATCAAGCTTGTCGCAACGTCTGTCGACCCTGGATTTTCGTGAGCGCAGCATCTCCGAAACCCGTGACCTTTATCGCCAGCAATACCTTGAGCTGGGCACGCGGCCGTTACTCGACTTGCTCAATGCCGAGCAGGAAATCCACCAGGCGCGCATGGATCGGGAAAACACGGCGGCAGACCTGCGTCGCCTGAATATCGATTGCCTCTACAACACGGGCGGGCTTCGCACGGCGTTCCATTTGGACAACAGCACCCTGCAGGGTGTGGAGATTCGGCCATGAATGAAGCCGTGAAACTGGATGACGACTTGAGTGCAGCGCCCCTACAGCACACACCGCCGCCGACCTTTGATTACGAGGTATGGCTGGAAGCAATTCTTGGGGTGGCCCGCCATTACCGCCTGGAGTGTTCAGCGCAAAGCGTGCGCCTGGCAGCCCAATGGACCGACAGCGCGTCGGTGGAAGACGTGGTGCGGCGTATGGCGCGTCAGGCCGGGTTGAATTGCGTGATCGGCGACTTTAGCGCCTCGACCCTGATGCAACGCCAGTTGCCGCTGGTGGTGCAGTTTGCGGATGGGCAGGTCGGTGTGCTGGAGCTCATCGGTGAGGATGACAGCATCGGCATCGCCTACAGCGGTGATGGCGGTTTGCAAAGCCGTCTGGGTCGCCGCGAATTGCTTGAGCAGGCACGCAAGACGGTGATTCTGCGGCCAATGCGCGCGGTGCGCGACACTCGCGTCGATGATTACATCAAGCCGTACCAAAAGAACTGGTTCAGTGCCATCGTGCTGCGCGACCTGCGGCCGTATGGCTACGTGATGCTGGCGTCCCTGGTCACCAGCGTACTCGGCCTCGCCGGGGTGCTCTTTTCGATGCAGGTGTACGACCGCGTTATTCCCGCCGAGTCCATGCCCACCCTGTATGTGCTGTTCGGCGGCGTGATGTTGGCGCTGGTCTTTGATTTCATCATGCGCATCACCCGCGTGCGCATCACTGACATGCTCGGCAAACGCGCCGACCTGCGCGTCTCGGACCTGGTGTTCGGGCACGCCATCCGCCTGCGCAACAGCGCCCGACCCAAGTCCACCGGTTCGTTCATTTCCCAACTCAAGGAATTGGAACAACTGCGTGAACTGATCACCTCAAGCACGGCGACCGCGCTGGCAGACCTGCCGTTTTTCCTGCTGTTTCTGGTGATCTATTGGTTGATCGCCGGTCCGTTGGTCGCTGTGCCCCTGGTGGCCGTGCTGTTTCTGGTGGTGCCGGGCCTGCTGGCGCAGAAAAAACTCGCGGCGTTGGCCACTGAGTCGATGCGCGAAGGCGCGTTGCGCAGCGCGATGCTGGTTGAAACCGTACAAGGCCTCGACGACATCAAGGCCCTGCAAGCCGAGCAGCGTTTTTCGCAGCAATGGAACCATTACAACGCCACTTGTGGCGATGCCAGCCTGCGCCTGCGCCTGCTCACCAATAAGTTGGTGGCATGGAGCAACAACGTCCAGGGCTCGGTGTTTGCCGTGGTCGTCGTATTCGGGGCGCCCATGGTCATGGCCAGCGATATGACCACCGGCAGCCTGGTGGCCGCCTCGATCCTGGCCTCGCGCATGATGGCGCCGATGTCGCAGATCACTCAGGTACTCACGCGCTGGCAGCAGGCCAAGGTGGCATTGCAGAGTTTGAACCGCATCATGGAATTGCCGGTGGACCACGCTGAAGGCAGCAAGCGCGTGCATTTACCGCTGGTGCGCGGTCACTATGTGCTCAAACAGGCGGCCTTCCAGTATTGCGACGAAGCGCCGGTGCCGGCGTTATTGGTGGCGGATCTGCAGATCCAGCCGGGCGAGCGCATCGCCATTCTCGGCCGTAACGGCGCGGGCAAATCGACCTTGCTGCAGGCCCTGGCCGGGATGCTCGACCTCAAGAGCGGCAACATCAGCCTCGACGGGGTTGCCCTGGGCCACCTCGACCCGGCGGACGTGCGCCGGGATGTGGGGTTGATGACGCAAAACTCGCGTCTGTTCCACGGCACCCTGCGTGACAACCTGATCATGGGGGCGCCGCATGCATCGGATGAGGAAATCCTCCAGGCCCTGGCGGTAACCGGCGCCGCCGACTTCATCGGCAAATTCGCCGACGGCATGGACCACCTGATCCTCGAAGGCGGCTTAGGCCTCTCTGGCGGCCAGCGCCAATCGTTGCTCTTGTCACGCTTGATCATTCGCCAACCGCATATTGTCTTGCTCGACGAGCCCACCGCGTCCCTGGATGAAGCTACCGAGCGCCAATTGATTCAGAACCTGGATCGCTGGGCGGCCCATCGCACGCTGATCATCGCCACCCACCGCATGAGTGTATTGAGCCTGGTCAACCGCATCATTGTGGTCGACAACGGCCAGGTCATCGTCGATGACAGCAAGGACAACGCCATTGCACGGCTATCCAGACCCAAGGGGAAAAACCAGTGAAAACCCATGCGCTGAAAACAATCCCCCTGCTTGCCAGTGAAGACGAACACATCGGCCGCCCCCACGCGGGCGTGGATGACAGTACGGTGCTGCGCGCTACACGGGTGGTGGCGTGGGTGGCCGTCATGCTTGTCGCGTTTGGCGCCTGGGCCTACGTGTTTGAAGTGGACGAGGTGTCCACCGGCAGCGGCAAGGTCATTCCCACCTCCCGCGAGCAGATCATTCAGTCCCTGGAAGGCGGGATCGTCACGGAGCTGAATGTGGGGGAGGGCGATATCGTCAAACAGGGGCAGGTCCTGGCCAGGCTTGATCCGACCAAGACCGAATCCAACTTCGATGAAAGCGCTTCCAAGTACCGTGCGTCCCTGGCCAGCGTGGCGCGGTTGCAGGCGGAAGTGAACGGCAAGCCGTTGGCATTCCCGGCGGAGCTGTCACGTTACCCGGCGCTGATCAGCGCTGAAACCGATCTGTTCAACACCCGACGCAAAGGTCTTGAGGAATCCCTGGCCGGTGTGCGCTCTTCCCTGGGGCTGGTGCGCAGTGAGCTGGAGATTACCGAGAACCTGGCCAAGGTCGGGGCCGCCAGCAATGTCGAGGTGTTGCGCCTCAAGCGCCAGAAGGCCGAGCTGGAATTGAAACTCAGCCAGGCGCGCTCCGATTACCTGGTGCGCGCCGGTGAGGACCTGGCCAAGGTCAACGCGGATGTGCAGACGCTGTCGTCGGTGATGCGCGGGCGTTCGGATTCGGTAACCCGCCTGACCTTGCGCTCGCCGGTGCGCGGTATCGTCAAGGATATCGAGGTCACGACCATCGGCGGCGTCATCCCTCCCAATGGGCGGCTGATGCAGATTGTGCCGCTGGATGAACAGCTGCTGATCGAGGCGCGAGTCTCGCCCAGGGACATTGCCTTCATCCATCCCGACCAGATGGCCAAGGTCAAGATCACGGCCTATGACTATGCCATTTACGGCGGCATGGACGGTAAGGTAGTGACCATTTCGCCGGACACCATTCAGGACGAAGTCAAACCGGAAGTTTTTTACTATCGGGTGTTTATCCGCACCGATGCCGACACCTTGAAAAACAAGGCCGGCAAGACGTTCTCGATCGTGCCCGGCATGATCGCCTCGGTAGACATCAAGACCGGTCAGAAAACCGTGCTCGACTACCTGATCAAACCGATGAACCGGGCACGCGAAGCGTTGCGAGAACGCTAGGGAGGCAGGATGGGTAGAACGTTCGGCATCGGTGTGCTGTTGGGCCTGACGATGGCCTGTACGTCTTGGGTGCAGGCGTTCGATGAGGCGACGACCCCGCTGCGCTGGAATGCGCCCGCCGACCGCGGCACCTGCACTGAGCCGGGTTCGGCGCTGTGGGTCGAAATTGCCCGAGGCGATGCGTGCATTCGTTACTTCGCTGGCGGCGCCCTGGAGCGTGCGCCCGTGGTGATTGTGATGTTCCACGGTGATCGCACGAGCGAGATGCATCGTGCGCCGCAGGCGATTGCCGGCAACACCCTGGCCGCCAAAGTCAGCCAGGCCACGATGCTGACCAAGCGCGCGGGTGTGCCCCTGGTGATTGTAGCGCGCCCCGGCACCTACGGTTCCAGCGGCAACCACGGGCAACGGCGTCAGGCGCAGGAGTTCATTGCGCTCAATGGGGCGCTGGATCAGTTGCGCGAGCGCTATGGCATTGGGCAGTTCGTGTTGCTCGGGCACAGTGGCGGCGCTACGGTTGCCGCTGCACTGTTGACGCTGGGCCGTACCGACGTGAAATGCGCGGTGATGACCTCCGGTGCTTTCTCGCTGGTGCAGCGGGCGCAGATGATCCGCCAGAGCAAGGGCCTGCCTTCAAGGCCTGGGCGTGACACCAATGGGTTGCTGCACCCTTATGATCCGGCCCGGCACATCGATGGCATTGCCGTCGCACCCGCACGGCAGTTGTATGTGATTGGCAGCCCGGACGATCAAGTCGCACCGTTCGCCCTGCAGGAAGCTTTCTTCCAGGCACTGATGCGGGCCGGGCACCAGGCGCATTTGATCAAGGCGCTGGGCGTGCCCACGGCCTTTCACCAGTTGCGCCATGACATCGGGCTGAAGACGGCGGTGCAGTGCGCGGGCTAGACCGGCACCGCCTGTTCGCGTGAGGTCAACCAATCACACAGCTGCGACAGCCCCGTCCCGCCCGAGCTCTTGACCATGACCCAATCGCCAGGCTGAAACCACGGTTGCGGGTCGTTCGCCAGTGCCTGGTTCAGCGCCTTGGCATTCTCAAACCATTGCACTGGCAGCTCGTCACGCAACGACAGGTACAGCGCGTGCATCAACGGGCCGCACAGCACCACATGCCGTGGCGCCACCGCCCGCAAAGGCTCGGCCATCTCCAGGTGATAACGTTGGGCGTCGGGCCCGAGTTCGAGCATATCCCCCAGCACCAGCACACGGTGCTGCGGTGGGGCAGGCAGATCGGTCATTGAGCGCAGCGCGGCACTCATCGAGCCAGGGTTGGCGTTGTAGGCATCGTTGATCAGTTGGAAATGGCCGCCTGTGCAGGTAATTGACAGGGTATTGCCGCGGCCTTCGACGGGCATGAACGCGCCCAGGGTTTCCAGCGCCTGCTCGACCGCAAGCCCGCGTGCAGACAGGGCCGCCAGTACTCCCAACGCGTTGATTACCATATGCCTGCCGCGCGCCTTCAGACTGAAATTCAAGGGTTGCCCGGCAAGGAGTGCGTTGACGTTTACTTGATGGACTTCACTGTTCCAATCCAGCAAGCGCAGGTCCGCTTCGGGGTGTTCGCCGAAGCTGATCACGTGCAACTGGGCCACCTCGGCGGCTTCGGCGAACAGCTCGTAGTAAGGCATGTCGCGACAGAGTACCGCGTGACCGCCCGGGGCCATGGAGGCGAATATTGCGCTTTTTTTGCGCGCCAGGTTTTCCAGGGTTCCGTGATACTCCAAGTGCGCCGGTGCGATGCCGGTGACGACGGCGATCTGCGGGCGAACCAGCGCCGAGTTGATCGGCATACGCCCAACGGCCATTTCCAGCACCCAGAATTCTGCCGGCTCAGTCATGCTCGCCAGGTTCCAGGCAATGCCATGGGGCAGGTTGGCGTTGGCTTCGGTCTGGCCCACGTTGCCCCAGGGTTTCAACGCCTGGGCAAGCATTGCCACCACAGTGGTCTTGCCGAAACTGCCGGTCACGCCAAACACTGTTCCACTGAAGTGCTGCCGGGCGTGACGGCCCATCTGCAACATGGCCTCGCTGGTGTCGGCAACCTGCAATACCGGCAGCCCACTGCTCAGGTAGGGGGTGGGGTCTACACACAGGAAGGCTGACGGTCGACGTTCGGGTTTGGCCTGGGCCCAGCGTTGCGCCGATTGCGCTTCATTGGGGCCGACCCGGCTGGGATGGCGACTGAGGATCCGCTGCGGCTTGAAGAACTGCATGGAGGGCGTCAGCCCCGTTGCGCGCCAGCCGGGCGGCGGTGGGGTTGCCCACGTGCCCTGGGTGACTTGCGCCAGGGTATCTGCGTTCCAGGCTCGATCCACGCCGGTTGCGGCCTGGACCCAACTGACCTGAGGGGCACCATCAAGCAGATAACGGTGGTAAGCGATCAGCCCGGAAAGATAGTGTTCTACATCGTCGATCCGTACCCGGAACGCGTGATGACGAATAAAGAAGGCCCCGGCGATGCGCGCCGGGTTGGCAAAATACATCGCCAGTTCCGGCCAGAAATAGCCATTGAGCAGGTAGCGCGCGCGATGATGCAGCGCGCGGTAGAACGCGTGCAGATCAATCTCTTCAAGCAGGTGGCGCAGTGATGGTTGCTGGGCGATGCGTGTCAGCATCTGCTGCGCTGCCATCATCAACTCCAGCAACGTCGGAAAGGTGGTGATGCGTTGCTGGACGAACCCCAGATAGCCGGCGACGTTGTTCAGGCCAAAGCGAAAATATTTTTCGTCAGGTCGGTAGCGGGTCAGTTCGTTCACGCAGTAGCTGAGCCAATGGTCATGCTCGCGCCAGTGCTCTTTCTCGATGAAATAGTCGAAGGCTTTTTCCACCACGGCCAGCCAGCGCTCGTTGCGGGTCAGCCCATAGAGACGGATCAACCCGAAAGCGGCCTCGCCATCGTAGTAGATAATCCTAAATGGTTCTTTGACACTCAGGTCATGGGCATGCAAAACGTGCACAAACGCCCCGCTGACAGGATCCTGCATCCAGGCCATGCCGTTGGCGAGGGCTTCAAGAAGCGGCAGGTAACGGCGAGTGCCGGTGACTTCGCTGTACTTGACCAGTGCCAGCAGGCACACCGCATTGCCGCCCAGCTTGATCTCGTTGTCGGTGTCGATGAGAAACGCCGCCACGCTGCCATTGGGCAGCAAGGAGGGCCTGATCAGTACCTCGGCGAGGTGAGTCAGCGAGCGCTCGATCGCTGCCTTGAGCTGTTCATCGCCGGTCAGTGCCCAGGCCTCGATCATCGAGTAAGTGGTGCTTGCGTGGCGTAGCGTGTTGTAGTTTTTGATGGTTCGGTCAAAGCAGGGGAAGTAGCCGTAGATAAACTGCCCGCTGTCTTGCACCTGCGTGCTCAGGTAGCTGGATGCGCTGTTTATACACGCCCGAACATCATCAGGTGCGAGCGCTCCCAGGGCACGCCAGCCGGTTTGCGGCCCGCTGCTGTTAAGGGGGTGGGCGACGCCATCTTCGGCGCAGAACACACCGGTGGTGTTGAAGGTGAACACGCGGGTTTCGGGGGCAAGCGCTGCCACGATGGCTGCGGCCTGTGAGCCGCTGAACCGCCGCTTGGCATAGGTGACGAAGTTATTGGTGTTGAAGGTCGCGTGGGCAATGTCGCTGCCGCCGTACAGGATGGCATTGGCATTCAATTCCTGTTCGGTGATTGCCAGCTGCATATCGGCATCGAATGCAAGGCCGTGCCTGAAGTAATTGCGCTTGTGGCGCCTGAGGCGTTCGCTGAACTTTTCCCAGGTTATTGGCGTCACGTTGAACGCACGTTCGACGCGGATCCATGAACGATCGGTTTTATCAGTCCCTTGGCGTGCAGCGTGGGAGCAGAGACGTTCGAATTCAAGCTCACCCAATTGCCAGGCAGTTTCGAAGTTGTCAGCGGTAATATGAAAAACCACCGCACGGTAGGTACTATCACTTATTGAAAAAAATAAAGTGCAGGTGTGCGGGGCGTCTGTTGAGACAGTCAGCTCGTTAGCGTGTTTGCTCAAAAGAGTGTAGCAAGCGAGCAGTTGCTGTTTCACAGGCGAAACTCTCCATGCATCATAACTTGCCGACGGTTATTATTAATTGACGCTGGGTACGTCAAGAAATGCAAACTTTCTCGCAGCAGAAGTTATTGTCCGTACGTAGGCTGATGTTCGAATTTATATATCAGGAATACATCGAAGAGTCTTCCTTTGCAGGCTCTCGGACAGGTGAAGCCACGAGGTTTTCGTGCTGTTGGAGGTGATCGCGAATCAGTTTGCGAATGACCTGAGAGATAGTAAGGTCAACGTCGTTGGACAAGGACTCCAGCCGTTGTTTGGTCGGCGCGTCGATGAGGATGGTCAGGCGCGTAGTTTTATCAGGCATTTTTCTAGTCCTTTTACATACAAAAGCGCGGTCTCAACTGCCGCGGGCAGCAAGTGATACGAGAAGTGTTGAAGGCTTAGAGCCGTGCAGTCAATACACCGGGATTCTAATTCAACTCTCCTGGCATTTTCTACAGAAGGTGATTGAAAGTTCAGATAATGTGAGCTTCTGCACCTTTTACCTATATCCCTATTATCATGCGATTGTAATCCAATGAGCCTGAATACTAACAAGGCTGCAATGAAATTATACGAAGCAGGCGCAGCTGTCAAAATTAATACTATCTATAACTAAAGTAGTGTATGGGCGCGCTGATAATGTAGGCAGGCGACTTTTTTTCATTATGCCGGTTTTTTTTGGAGTGTTTCGCCGAAAAATACAACTCGAAAAAACGGCTGTTGTTTGTTTTTACTTTTTGTGGTTTGGGGGGGCAGCGGGGCAGTTGGCACGACGCCGGGGCGTTGAAGCAAAAAGGGCCAGGATGACCCTTTTTCAGGTGAAGGGATCAAGCAAAAACGAAGTACTTGCGCACGGTCTCCACTACTTCCCAGGTACCTTTCATGCCTGGCTCCACCACGAAGATATCCCCTGCGCGCAGATGAATCGGCGCCATGCCTTCAGGCGTGATCACGCAGTAGCCTTCCTGGAAATGGCAGTATTCCCACTTCACGTACTCCACGTACCACTTGCCCGGCGTGCAGATCCAGGTGCCCATGATCTTGCTGCCGTCTTCGCTGGTATAAGCGTTGAGGTTGACGGTGTGCGGGTCGCCTTCAAGCTTTTCCCATTTGCAGGCATCCAGGACCGGCAGTGGGTGGGTGTCGCGCAGTACGGTGATGGGCTTGGACATGATGACTCCGAGGCAGGGAAGGGAAAGCTCAACCCTAAGGCCTTGGGCGCTGCGCCAGTGGTCTGAACTCGACATCGGGATGTCCAGAAGCGCAGGTCATGTGATGAACTGGAAATCACCCCCATCCCTGTGGGAGCCGGGCTTGCCCGCGATAGCGGAGTGTCAGGCAATGAAGAGGCTGGCTGCGCCATCGTCATCGCGGGCAAGCCCGGCTCCCACAAGGGGCATGTCTAAACGAAAGATTTGTGCAGTAACTGACCATTTCCTCGCAGTAAGTGCGAAACATTTCCCATCTCACGCCAGATTCGCAAGAAAATTCAGAGCTGGCCCTCGTATCATTCACCCCAGTACCCAGTGAGAGCCTTGCAATGAACCCAATAAAAACGTGGTGGGATATCAGCCCGCCCTTGAGCACGGCGACCCCGACCTGGCCGGGCGATACGCCGTTCCAGGAAGAGCGCGTGTGGCAGTTCGGCCCGGAGTGTCCGGTAAATGTGGGCCGCGTAACCCTGTCGCCGCACACCGGTGCCCATGTGGATGCACCGCTGCATTACAGCGCCGATGGCGCGCCGATTGGCGAGGTTTCGCTGGATGTGTACATGGGCCCGTGCCGGGTATTGCATTGCCTGGGCAGCGGCGCGTTGGTGCAGCCGCATCAGTTGCAAGGGCGTGTGGATAACCTGCCGGAGCGCGTGCTCTTGCGTACTTATCCACAAGCGCCACTGACTGAATGGGATTCGAATTTCACTGCCATCGCCCCGCAAACCATTGAGCTGCTCGCCGGCCTGGGTGTGCGCCTGATCGGTATCGATACGCCGTCCCTGGACCCGCAACAATCCAAGACCATGGATTCCCACAACGCCGTGGCGCGCCATGGCATGGCGATCCTCGAAGGCATAGTGCTCGATGAAGTGCCGGAGGGCGACTATGAACTGATCGCGCTGCCGCTACGTTTTGCCCATCTCGATGCCAGCCCGGTCCGCGCCATTCTCCGCCCGCTCAAGGAGCCCACGCGATGAGCCAATGTCCTTTCTCAGCTGATTACCAACCGCCGGAAGAATGGCATAACGCCGAACTGAATTTTTCCGAGTCCATGAGCTATGGCGATTACCTGGACCTGGGCAAAGTCCTCAGCGCCCAGCACCCGCTGTCGCCAGACCACAACGAAATGCTCTTCATCATCCAGCACCAGACCTCGGAGCTGTGGATGAAGCTGATGCTTCACGAACTCAAGGCTGCCCGCGAACATGTGCGCCTGGGTGAGCTGCCACCAGCGTTCAAGATGCTGGCGCGGGTGTCGCGGATCTTCGATCAACTGGTACACGCCTGGGCCGTGCTGGCGACCATGACGCCGTCGGAGTACAAGGCGATTCGCCCGTTCCTGGGGCAGTCGTCGGGGTTTCAGTCGTTCCAGTACCGTGAGATCGAATTCATCCTGGGCAACAAAAGCCCGGCGCTGCTGCGGCCCCATGCTCATCGCCCGGATTTGCTGCAGCAATTGCAGGTGGCAATTGCCACGCCGTCGCTGTATGACGAAGCGGTCAACCTGATGGTCAAGGCCGGACTGGCGATTGACCCGCAGCGCGCCGAACGCGACCCGACGGCGGCCACAGTGCATGACGACTCCGTGGAGGCGGCGTGGCGCGAGGTGTATCGCGACCCGAATCGGTACTGGGACCTGTATCAGTTGGCCGAGAAGTTTATCGACCTGGAAGATTCGTTCCGCCAATGGCGCTTCCGACATGTCACCACGGTGGAGCGCATCATCGGCTTCCAGCCGGGTACCGGCGGCACAGAGGGCGTGGGGTATTTGCGCAAGATGCTCGACACGGTGCTGTTCCCTGAACTCTGGCGAGTACGTTCCACGCTCTAAACAAAAAAGCCCCGGATCTGCGGGGCTTTTCATTTGGAATGCAGCTAAAAATGTGGGAGGGAGCAAGCCCCCTCCCACAGAGGTTACTGGGTTACTGCAACTTTCCCGTTTCTGATCCGAAACCGATAGGCGATGTAGATAATTCCCACCCACACCGGCATCGCATACACCGACTCGCGAATCCCCGGAATCGCCAGCATCACGCCAATGATCATCACCATGAACGCCAGGCACAGGTAGTTGCTGAACGGGAACCAGAAGGTCTTGAACGACGGTGTCACGCCTTGCTCGCCCATGGCCTTGCGGAACTTGATGTGGGTCAGGCTGATCAGCGCCCAGTTGATCATCAACGAAGCAACCACCAGCGCGAACAGCAACTCCAGCGCACTGTGCGGCGCGACGTAGTTGACCACCACGCACAGCATCGTCACCAACGCCGAAATCGCCAGGGCCCGCAGCGGAACTCCTTGTTTGTTGAGCTTCATCAGCGCCTTGGGCGCGTCACCCTGCTCGGCCAGGCCGAACAACATGCGGCTGTTGCAGTACACGCCGCTGTTGTACACCGACAACGCCGCGGTCAGCACCACGAAGTTGAGGATGTGGGCGGCGGTGTCGTTGCCGATCAGCGAGAAGATCTGCACAAACGGGCTGCCGCTGTAGGCATCGCCCGACGCGCCGAGGGTTTGCAGCAATTGATCCCACGGGTACAGCGACAACAGCACGGTCAGTGCGCCGACGTAGAAAATCAGGATGCGGTACACCACCTGGTTGATCGCTTTGGGGATGACCTTGCGCGGTTCGCTGGCTTCGGCGGCGGTGATGCCGACCAGTTCCAGGCCGCCGAACGAGAACATGATGAAGGCCATGGACATCAGCAGTCCCATGCCGCCGTTGGGGAAGAAACCGCCGTGGCTCCACAGGTTGCTGACCGACGCTTGCGGGCCGCCAGTGCCGCTGAACAGCAGGTAGCAGCCGAGCACGATCATGCCGACAATCGCCACCACCTTGATGATCGCAAACCAGAACTCGGCTTCACCGAAGAACTTCACGTTCAGGGTGTTGATCAGGTTCACCGCAACAAAGAACACCAGCGCGCTGACCCAGGTTGGAATCTCCGGCCACCAGAACTGGATGTACTTGCCCACCGCGGTTAACTCGGCCATGCCCACCAGCACGTAGAGCACCCAGTAGTTCCAGCCGGCCAGAAAACCCGCGTAGCCGCCCCAGTATTTGTGCGCAAAGTGGCTGAAGGAGCCGGCCACCGGCTCTTCGACGATCATCTCGCCGAGCTGGCGCATGATCAGGAACGCGATAAAGCCGGCCACCGCATAGCCCAGGATCATCGACGGCCCCGCCGACTTGAGTACCCCGGCCGAGCCGAGGAACAAGCCTGTACCAATCGCGCCTCCCAAGGCGATCAGCTGAATGTGCCGGTTCTTCAGGCCACGCTTGAGGCCCACCGGGTTAACCATGTCATCCGCCATTAACATTCCCTTCTACTTGTTTTTCTCAAGGGTGATTGCACGCCGCATCGGCCCCTCAGAACTGCTGAGGGTCAGATATTACTCTGCGTAAACTTTTCGTAATACAGCTGAACGCCATCAAGTGCCTGATCCACCAGCCATTGTTGAATGGATTCGACCATTGGAGGGGGGCCGCACACGTACATATCCGCCGATCTGTCCCGCAATTCGGCCAGGTCAAAATGTTCGGTGAGGTAGCCGCGCTTGCCGGGCCATTCGGATGAAGCATCGCTGAGTACTTCGGTGTAGCGAAAGCCCGGGATTGTCCTCGCGTAGTCCTGGATACGCGCCGCTTCGCATAAATCCTCGGCACTGCGCACGCCGTAGTAGAGGTGCACCGGTTGCGAGCAGCCGTTGGCCGCCAGTTCATCGAGCATACCCAGCAACGCCGACAACCCGGTACCGCCCGCCACCAGCACCAGCGGCCGGGTGACATGCCGGAGGTAGAACGCCCCCAATGGCGCCTCCAGCAGCATCGCGTCGCCCGCCTGGCAGCGTTCGCGCAGGTAGTTGCTCATCACCCCATCCGGCAGCAGGCGCACCAGGAACTGCAGTTGGTTACCCGGCCGATTGGCGAAGGAGTAGGAGCGCCAACTGTCGGTGCCGGGCACCGCGACACGAGCGTACTGGCCAGGCAGGAAATCCAGTGGCTGGTCCAGTTGCACCTGCAAGATCGCCGTACTGGTGGAGACCTGCTGCACGTCGCTCACCGTACCGCGTACCTGCACTGGCCCGGATGCATTGCACAGGCTTGAATCGAAGTCGAAGTAGAAGGTGGCGTCGGACTGCACCCGAGTCTGGCAACTGAGCATCTTGCGTTGCTGCAGGTCGAGGCTCGAGAGCGCTTCTTCGTCGACATAGTCCTGGGTGTACTCGCCGGATTCGCAACGCCCCTGGCAAGTGCCGCACACGCCTTCGCGGCAATCGAGCGGGATCTTGATACCGTTGCGCAGGGCTGCATCCAACAGGATTTCATTGGCGCCCACCGGGAAGAACAAGGTCTTGCCATCGGCAAAGCTGAAGGCCACTTTGTGATTCATTGGAAAAACTCCCGGTGCCTATAGGTGATAGAAATCCAGCACCGAGTTGATGGTGTCGTTGAGCAGTAAGGCGTGCTTGCGCATGATCAGCCAGCTGTCGCCCGCAGGCTTCAGGTGGTACGTGGCATGCCCGTAGAACTGCTCGGACGTGGCCAGGCGATAGAACAACGTGTGCCAGTTCAAGCGCACCTCCAACGTGCCGTCAGCCTGCTCCGAAATGCGCAGGTTATTGATCAGGTGCAGAGTGCGCGGCATTGGCGTCGCCGAGGCAGCCTTGCCGGTGCGCAGGCGGAACACGCGGTCTTCCAGGCCCGAACGGTTGGCGTAGTAGATCAACGACATCTCACGTTTTGGGTCTTTGGTGTAGACGTGTTCCGAGTCCCATTGCGGCAAATGGAATTCGCTCTGGGGGTCGAACAACTGCACGTAGGCGTCCCAGTCCTGGGCGTCGCACAGTTCGGATTTACGGTAAAAAAACTGCTCGACCCGGTACTGCAATTGCGCATTCATCACTTCACCTCCCGCAGGCTCAGGGCCCGCTGGTCCAAACCCTTGAGCAGAAACTGTTGCCAATTGCGGTGCTGGTTGACGTACAAGCCTTCGTGGGTGAATTCAGTGCCGGTCATGGCCGGTTGAATGCCGATGGCTTCACTGTTGGGCGTGGGTCCGGTCTCCCAGCGGTGGCTGCCCCGTGATATATCGCTCCAGCGTTCCAGGCGGCCCTGGAAACCGCGCTGGGCTTCGCGAAACTCCACCAGGTCGTCCGGCGTGCCCATGCCCGAGACGTTGAAGAAATCTTCGAACTGGCGAATGCGGTTTTCGCGATCCGCGTCGGACTCACCCTTGACCCCCAGGCATTGGCTGATGATCTCGGTCTTGTTCCAGGCCACTGGGCGGATGATGCGCAGCTGCGAACTGATCTGGTCGAGAAAGAACAGGCTAGGGTAGATGTTCAGGTTGCGCAGGCGGTGCATCATCCATTCGGCCTTTTGCTGGCCATGTTCGGCCACCAGGCGCGGCATGATGGTGGCGTAGCCGGAACGTACGCTGGGGTTGGGCATGTCGCTGAACAACACACTGTGGCCGTTATTGAAGGCGAACCAGCCGTCATCGGTATTCGCGTCGCCGGCGCCGAGCTTGCTGTAGTCCAGCGTTGTGCTTGCGCCTGCGCCGTTCTCGGTATTGACCTGCTGGCGATGCTGCACCGTGGCCACGTAGTTGTAGTGCACGGTGCTGACGTGATAACCGTCCAGCCCGTTTTCGTTTTGCAGCTTCCAGTTGCCGTCGTAGGTGTAGGCCGACTTGCCCGGCAGCACTTCCAGCTCACCGGTCGCCGATTGCGCGACCATCATGTCGAAGAACACTTTGGCGTCGCCGAGGAAATCTTCCAGGCTGTTGGTGCCGTTTACGTCGAGGCTGATAAAGACAAAGCCTTTGTAGCTGTCGATGCGCGCCTTTTTCAGGCCGCGGGTGGCTTTATCAAACCCTTCGGGGTATTCCCCCGGCGCCTTGACCTTGACCAGCCGGCCATCGCTTTTGTAGCACCAGGCGTGGAACGGGCAGGTAAAGGTGGACTGGTTGCCCTTGCCCACCCGGGTGAGGGTGGTGCCGCGGTGCTGGCAGGCATTGATCAACGCGTTGAGCCGGCCTTCGCCGTCGCGGGTGATGATCATCGGCTGGCGCCCGGCACGCATCGTCACGAAGTCGTGGTTATTGGCCAGTTCGCTTTCGTGACAGGCATAGATCCAGTTTTTCTCGAAGATCAGTTCCATCTCCAGGTCGAACAACTCGGGTTCGGTGAACATGTCGCGGGCGATGCGGAACACTTCATCTGCCGGGCGAAAGTCCAGGCAGCTTTCGATAAAGGTTTTCCACTGCTCGACGGTTCTTGCACCACTCATGGGAGGCACCTTTTGATAATGGCTAAAACGGGTGAGCCATTAAGGCGCTGCAGAAGGGCGGTGGGCTATCCGCTTAATGGGGGAAGATGGGCCGCAAAGTTGGGCAGCAAATACTCAACACGGTGCGGCGCGGTGACGCAATGGGCTACTGTCATTGCAGGTGACGGTCGCAGAAAACCTGAATTTATCCACATAGTCGACGGTTGCTATCCACGTGGTTGCAACGGCGCCGACGTGGCTTGGAACTTGCTGTCGATGTTCAACGATGCGCCGCCAGAGCGCGCAAACGCCTAACCGCCGTGGGTGCAGCCCGATGAGTAGCCAGACACACGATATTCATATTCAACGCTTTGACCTCGAAGGTGCCCGCAGCTGGATGTCCGGCATCTGCGGGCCCCATCGCCTGGCGACGGCTACCCCCGAGCGCCTGCGATTTCATCACAGCGCCAACGTGTTCAAGTCCCGCGCCACCACCCTGGGTGTGATTGAGTACGGCACCGACGTGACTATCGACATCGAAGACGCCGAGCATTTCAGCAGCTACAGCCTGAGCCTGCCGTTGGTGGGCGAACAGGAGCTGAGCAAGAACGGTGAACGCCTCAGTTCCAACCGCGACCAGGGCGTGATCATTTCACCCAACGAGCACCAGGTGCTGGCGATTTCCGGTGACTGTCGCAAGTTGCAGGTGGTGATCACCCGTACGGCGATGAGCGAGTCGCTGGAAGGTTTGCTGCAACGGCCCATTGATGCGCCGCTGCGCTTTGAACCGGTGATGGATGCCGTGGACGGCGCCCCGGCTTCGTGGTGGCGCATGGCGCGATACTTCATCGCCGAACTGGAATGCAGCAGCGAGTTGTACGAGCAGGCAGCATTTACCCGGGACCTGGAAAGCTCGCTGATCAAAGGGCTGATCCTGGCCCAGCCGAATAACTATTCTGAAGAATTGCGCGAGGTGTTGGGGGTAAAACTGCCGCACTACCTGATTCGTGCGCGCCAGTACATCCACGACAACGCCCGTGAAGCGCTGCACCTGGAAGACCTGGAAGCGGCGGCCGGGGTGTCGCGGTTCAAGCTGTTCGATGCGTTTCGCAAGTACTTCGCCTTGTCGCCCATGGCGTATCTGAAGAAGCATCGGTTGGGGGCGGTGCGTCAGGAGATTCTTGAACAGGGCTCGGTGCGTACTATCTCTGAAATTGCGTTGGGTTGGGGCTTTACTCACCTGGGGCGGTTTTCGGCGGAGTACCGCAAGTTGTTTGATGAGTCGCCCAGTCAGACACAGCAGCGCAAGCGCATGCGCATTACTTGAACCTGATGAAGATCAAAATGTGGGAGGGGGCTTGCTCCCGATAGCGGTGTGTCAGGCACTGGAAAAGTTGACTGAACCACAGCTATCGGGAGCAAGCCCCCTCCCACATTGGATTTGTGGTGCATATGGAATCTCAGATCAACTCTTCCACCAGTTGCAGGCAATGAGTCAGCCCCGGCGACTGGTCATTCACCCGTCGGCTCAGAATGATCGGCGAGGTCGCAGTCGCCTCCACCACCGGCGTATAGCCAATATCCGCCCGATGCAGCACCTGCACCGACGCCGGTACCAGCGTTACACCCATACCGGCGCCTACCAGGCCGATGGCGGTCTGCAACTCGTTGGTCCACTGCGCCACCTTCAGGCTCAAACCGTGGGCGTCGAACAGCGCGATCACATGGTCGGCATAACTGGGGCGCGGGTTGCCTGGGTAGAGCACAAAGGGCTCGGTGGCCAACTGGGCGAGGGTGGCAGGGGCACCCAGCAAGGGGTGACCGCTGGGCAGCACGGCCACCAGGCGATCCTCCACCAATACGCGCTGGACGATGGCCGGGTCGTCGATGCGAATGCGCCCGAAACCCACATCGATGCGCCCGGCCTTGAGCGCTTCGACCTGTTGCAGCGTAGTCATCTCCGACAAGCCCAACTCCAGCTCCAGGGCCTCGTGATTGCGCAGCCTGCGAATCAGTTCCGGCAGCACGCCGTACAAGGTCGAGGGTGCAAAGCCGATGCCCAGCCACGTCTTTTCGCCCAGGCCAATGCGCCGTGTGTTGTCGCAAACCGTGCCCAGCTGTTCGAGCAGCACATTGGCGTGTTCATAGAAAAACCGCCCGGCTTCGGTCAGGCGCAACGGTCGGCTACGCTCCAGCAGCAGCACCCCCAGTTCATCCTCCAGCTGCTGGATTTGCCGGCTCAAGGGCGGCTGGGCGATGTGCAGGCGTTCGGCAGCCCGGGTGAAATTGAGGGTCTCGCCCAGCACCTGGAAATAGCGCAAGTGACGCAGTTCCATATCGACTCCTTTCATACCTTGAGGGTATCGCACAAGACCAATTCTATATTGGAAGCCCGAAAAAATGCGGAACAGAATCGACGCAAATCTATAAAGAACCCAACGGGTATTGCCATGCCGATTTGCACCATCGAGTCGATCGACACCCTCATCGTCGATCTCCCCACCATTCGCCCGCACAAGCTGGCGATGCACACCATGCAAAACCAGACCCTGGTGATTATCCGTCTGCGGTGCACCGACGGCATTGAAGGCATCGGCGAAGCTACCACCATCGGTGGCCTCAGCTATGGCAATGAAAGCCCCGACAGCATCAAGGTCAACATCGACCGCCACTTCGCCCCGCTGCTGATCGGCCAGGATGCGAGCAACATCAACGCGGCCATGTTGCGCCTGGAGCGCAGTATTCGCGGCAACACCTTTGCCAAGTCCGGCATCGAAAGCGCCTTGCTCGACGCCCTCGGCAAACGCCTGGGGCTGCCGGTCAGCGAACTGCTGGGCGGGCGTGTGCGTGACGCGTTGCCGGTGGCCTGGACCCTGGCCAGCGGCAATACCGAACAGGACATCAGCGAGGCCGAGAAAATGCTCGACCTGCGCCGTCACCGCATCTTCAAATTGAAGATCGGCGCCGGTGAAGTCAGCCGCGACCTGGCCCATGTGATCGCGATCAAAAAAGCTCTGGGCGAGCGCGCCAGTGTGCGTGTCGACGTCAACCAGGCCTGGGATGAGGCCGTGGCGCTGCGGGCGTGCAAGGTGCTCGGCGACAACGGTATCGACCTTATCGAGCAACCCATCTCACGCAACAACCGTGGCGGTATGGCCCGGCTCAACCTGTCGAGCCCGGTGCCGATCATGGCCGATGAGTCTATCGAGTGTGTCGAAGATGCGTTCAACCTGGCGCGTGAAGGCGCGGCCTCGGTGTTTGCCCTCAAGATCGCCAAGAACGGTGGGCCCCGCGCCGTGCTGCGTACGGCGGCGATCGGCGAGGCGGCAGGCATCGGCCTGTACGGCGGCACCATGCTCGAAGGCGGTATCGGCACCCTGGCGTCGGCCCATGCCTTCCTCACGCTGAACACACTGGCGTGGGGCACCGAGCTGTTCGGCCCGTTGTTGCTCACCGAAGACATCCTTGCCGAGCCACCGGTGTACCGCGATTTCCAGCTGCATGTTTCCACTGCACCGGGCCTGGGCCTGGCGCTCGATGAAGAGCGTCTGGCGTTCTTTAGCCGTGACAAATACTAAGAGGCGCCTGCCATGTTGTTCCACGTAAAAATGACTGTGAACCTGCCCCTCGACATGCATCCCGAGCGTGCCGACAGCCTCAAGGCCGAAGAGAAAACCCTGGCGCAACGCCTGCAACAAGAGGGCAAGTGGCGCCACCTGTGGCGCATCGCCGGGCACTACGCCAACTACAGCGTGTTCGATGTCGACAGCGTGCAGGACCTGCATGACCTGCTGATGCAACTGCCATTGTTTCCTTACATGGCTATCGAAGTGAATGCGCTGTGCCGGCACCCGTCGTCCATCCATGCGGACGACCGCTAAGCCGGTTTCAACCTGATAATTACAAGATGAGGAGTGCACCATGTCCATCCGCCTGTCCCAGACTGCCCACGCCCAACGCTTTCTCGAAGAAGCCAGCGGCAACCTCAATGACGCCGGCAACCCGCGCGCCAAGGCGCTGATCTACCGGATCCTGCGCGACACTGTGAACATCATCGAAGACCTGGAAGTGACTCCCGAGGAGTTCTGGAAGGCGGTCAACTACCTCAATGATCTGGGTAAAAACCAGGAAGCCGGCCTGCTCGCCGCTGGCCTGGGCCTGGAGCATTACCTGGACCTGTTGATGGACGCCGCCGATGAGCAGGCGGGCAAGTCCGGCGGTACACCGCGCACCATCGAAGGCCCGCTGTACGTGGCCGGCGCGCCGCTGTCCAAATACGAGGCACGGCTGGATGATGGCAAGGATGACGCGGTGCCGTTGTTCATGCGCGGGCAAGTGCGCGATACCGAGGGCAAGCCATTGGCGGGGGCGATTGTCGATGTGTGGCAGGCCAATACGGGCGGTACTTATTCGTGGTTCGACCCGAACCAGTCTGAATTCAACCTGCGCCGACGTATCGAGACGGATGCCCAGGGCCACTACCGTTTTCGCAGCATCGTACCCTCGGGCTACGGCTGCCCGCCGACCGGGCCGACGCAGCAGTTGCTCGATCAATTGGGGCGCCACGGGCAACGGCCGGCGCATATCCACTTTTTCATCTCGGCGCCCGGGCATCGGCACCTGACCACCCAGATCAACCTCTCGGATGACCCGTACCTGCATGATGACTTTGCCTATGCCACCCGCGATGAACTGATTGCCGAGATCCGCTTCAGCGACGATCCGCAACTGGCGCGGGAATTTGGCGTGGAAGGGCGGTTTGCGCAGATTGATTTTGACTTTGAGTTGCAGGTGGCTGATGCGCCGGTGGAGCAAAAGCGCATGCAACGCACACGGGCTCTCGAGGACTGAGCGCGGGCAGAATGTGGGAGGGGGCTTGCCCCCGATAGCAGTGTGTCAGTCACTTATTTACTAACTGATCCTCCGCTATCGGGAGCAAGCCCCCTCCCACATTTAGTTCACATTTGATCTGTAGTGATGGGTTACTTGCGCAGGACCAGATCCAGCACCTCATCCCGATCCTTGATCTTCTGCAGCACAATTTCAGAGCGAATATCCATCACCCCCGCCGTGCGGTTCAGGTGGTTCACGATAAAGTCCGAAAAGTGCTTGAGGTTGCGTGCCTGCACCCGCAGCACATAGTTGCTGGCACCGGTGATCACATAGGCGCTCGCCACCTCTGGCCAGCCTTGCACCTTCTTGATAAAGGTCTCATGCCAGTCCTCGATATCCTGGCGCAGCGACAGGTGCACGATGGCTTCGAGCTCGATCCCCAACTGTTCGGCATTCAATACCGCGCGATAGCCGCTGATGATTCCTTCACTCTCCAACAAGCGCAAACGGCGCAGGCAGGCAGAGGGTGACAGCGCGACTTTTTCCGCCAGTTCCTGGTTGCTGATACGGCCATCCTGTTGCAGAAAATGCAGGAGGCGCAGGTCGGTGGCGTCGAGAATCATGCTTGGAAGATATCCGCGTATTTTGAGATTAAATTCGAATTTCCTACAGCTTAAATAGCCGTTTACCCACCACTTTGCACGAAAATTCTCTAAAAGTTCGTTCATTATTTGGTCCATCCTCACTTATAAAAACCAGGACGACCCATGACCACTCGAAGCCATTGCCAAGCCCTCGACACCCAGGACCCTTTGGCACCCCTGCGTGCCCAATTCGCCCTGCCCGAGGGCGTGATCTACCTCGACGGCAACTCCCTCGGCGCGCGCCCGGTGGCAGCGCTGGAGCGGGCACAGCAGGTGATCGCCCAAGAGTGGGGCAATGGCTTGATTCGCAGCTGGAACAGCGCAGGCTGGGCGGATTTGTCCCAGCGCCTGGGCAATCGCCTCGCACCGTTGATCGGTGCGCGTGAGGGCGAAGTGGTGGTCACCGATACCACTTCGATCAACCTGTTCAAGGTGCTGAGCGCGGCGTTGAGTGTGCAGCGTCAACGCTCCCCGGCGCGCAAGGTGATCGTCAGCGAAGCGAATAACTTTCCCACCGATTTGTATATTGCCGAGGGCCTGGCCGAACTGCTGCAACAAGGCTATTCCCTGCGCCTGGTCAACAGCCCGGCCGAACTGCCCCAGGCCATCGACGCAGACGTGGCGGTGGTGATGCTCACCCACGTCAACTACAAGACTGGCTACATGTACGACATGGCGGCGCTGACTGCGCTGAGCCACGAGTGTGGCGCGCTGAGCCTTTGGGACCTGGCGCACTCAGCGGGCGCGGTGCCTGTGGACCTGCACCAGGCCGGCGCTGATTATGCCATTGGCTGCACCTACAAATACCTCAATGGCGGCCCGGGCTCCCAGGCATTTGTGTGGGTCAACCCGGCGTTGGTGGATGTGGTGCGCCAGCCGTTGTCAGGCTGGTTCGGGCATACCCGTCAGTTCGCCATGGAATCGAGCTACGCCCCCAGCGCCGGCATCGCGCGCTACCTGTGCGGTACCCAGCCGATCACTTCGTTGGCCATGGTGGAATGCGGCCTGGACATTTTCGCCCAGACCGACATGGACAGCCTGCGCCGCAAATCCCTGGCATTGACCGACCTGTTTATCGCGTTGGTCGAAAGCCGCTGCGACGCCCATGGCCTGGAACTGATCACGCCGCGTGAGCACGCCCGGCGCGGCAGCCATGTGAGCTTCGAACACCCCGAAGGTTACGCGGTGATCCAGGCCCTGATCGCCCGAGGCGTGATCGGCGATTACCGTGAGCCGCGGATCATGCGCTTTGGTTTCACGCCGCTGTACACAAGCTTTACCGAGGTGTGGGACGCCGTGGAAATCCTCGGTGAAATTCTCGACAACTGCACCTGGGACCAGCCGCAATTCAAAGTCCGAAACAGCGTTACTTAATAGCACCACAGACCCAATGTGGGAGGGGCTTGCTCCCGATAGCGGTGTGTCAGTTGACATATCAGTGACTGACACACTGCTATCGGGAGCAAGCCCCCTCCCACAGGATTCACCGCCAGCAGCAACCATCACAATAATAAAGGGGCACTCCAGTGACCACGCCAGACAACGGCTTTGCAGAAATCACCCACCGCGAACTGGGCCTCAGGCGCCAGCTCACTTCCGGCCAGATGAGCATGATCGCTATCGGTGGCGCCATCGGCACCGGGCTGTTCATGGGCAGCGCCTACGCCATCGGCTATGCCGGGCCCAGCGTGCTGGTGAGCTATGCCATCGGCGCCTTGATCACCTTGCTGCTGATGGGCTGCCTGGCAGAGATGACGGTGGCTCATTCCACCTCTGGCTCCTTTGGCGCCTATGCCGAGTTCTACATCAGCCCGTTGGCCGGGTTCCTGGTGCGGTATGCCTATTGGGCGGCGATTGTGCTGGCGGTGGGCGCGGAGGTCACGGCGGTGGCGATGTATATGAAGTACTGGTTCGCCAATGTGCCGGAATGGGTATGGATCGTATCGTTTTCCAGTGTATTGATTGTGCTCAATGCGATCAGCGTGAAGACCTTCGGCAACTTCGAATACTGGTTCTCGACGATCAAGATCAGCGCCATTGTCGGCTTCATCATCCTGGCGGTGTATGTGGTGTTCGGTTCTGGCAACCCGCAGTACGGCGTGCAGAACTACACGGCCCACGACGGCTTTTTCCCCCATGGTTTGAGCGGCATGTGGATCGCGGTGATTGTGTCGATCTTCAGCTACCTCAGCGTCGAGATGATCGCCGTGGCCGCTGGTGAAGCGGCCGACCCGGAGCAGGCGGTGAAGAAAGCCTTTCGCGCAACCATCGTGCGGCTGGTGGTGTTCTACCTGCTGACCCTGGCGCTGATGCTTGCCATCGTGCCGTGGAACCAGGCTGGTCAGAGCCAGAGCCCGTTCGTGACGGTGATGCAGACCATCGGCATTCCGGGCGCCACCGGGGTGATGAATTTCGTGATTCTGATCGCAGCGCTGTCGGCGATGAACAGCCAGCTCTACATCACCACGCGCATGATGTTCAGCCTGTCGCGCGCAGGTTTTGCACCCAAGTCCATGGGCGCCTTGAGCAAGAATGGCATCCCGCTGAATGCCTTGTTGCTTTCCAGCTCGGGCATTGCCCTGGCGACCCTGCTGAATGTGGTGTACCCGGAAAGCTCATTCACCCTGATGATGGCGATCTCGATGTTTGGCGCGATCTTCACCTGGTTCATGATCTTCCTCACGCACCTGTTCTTTCGCCGCTATCGCAAGCGCCATGGCGGAGCGAAGTTGTCGTTCCAGCTGCGGTTTTTTCCCTACAGTACGCTGCTGGGGTTGGTGCTGATGGGGGCGGTAATGATCACCACCTATTTCACCGAAGCGTTCAAGATGACCTTGGTATTCGGCGTGCCGTTCCTGTTGATTCTGTCGGCGGTGTATTACGGGTTCTTCCGCAAGGGCAGGGCCAAGGCGTCGAACAAAGCCCTGGCGTAACCCGGCAGTTGCTCGAACGAGCGTGCGCATAACAGCAACGAGCGACAGGCCCACTCCTCTTGCAGGGGGTGGGCCTTGAAACGGCGTTCTGACGGCCAGCGCTCCAAGGCTGCCTGCGGCACGATGCCCAGACCCGCGCCGCCGGCGACCATGCGAATCAACCCATTAAAACCGTCGGCGCGAATGCGTGTCTGCAAGCGAAAGCCTGTGTGCAGTGCCTGTTCTTCCAGATAAACCGCCAGCGCGCTGTTGGCCGCCAGGCCCACGTAGTCGTATTGCAAGCTGTCGATAAAACTCGGGCGGGTCAACGGGTGGTCCAGGGGCATGATCAGCACCAGCGGATCATCGCGAAACGCCAGGGTCTGCAAGCCGTGGGTGTCCACGGCATCGGAAATAATCCCCAGGTCGGCGGTGCCCTGGCGCAAGGCTTGGGTGATGCGCAGGCTGGGCAATTCTTGCAAGTCGATATCGAGATTGGGGTGCTCGCACAGAAAGTGTGCGAGCAATTCAGGCAGGTACTCGCTAAGGGCGGTGGTATTGCACAGCAAGCGTACCTGGCCTTTGACGCCATTGGCGTATTCGGCCAGGTCCTGTTGCAGGTGTTCGGCCTGTTGCAACAGCAGGCGAGCATGCCGAGCCAGGGCTTTGCCTGCCGGCGTTGGGGTGACGCCACGGCGGCCACGCTCAAGAAACGCGATGCCCAGTGAAGACTCCATTGCCCGGATGCGTGCGCTGGCGGCCGCCAGGGATAAATGACTACGGGCTGCACCGGCAGTGATATTGCCGCTGTCGAGGATGTGCAGATAGAGGCGCAGGTCGATCAGGTCAAAGTGCATGGCTGCAGGTTTCCGGTGACTGGGCGGGCGTCATCGCAGGCAAGCCATCTCCCACATGTTGAACTGTGAATACATTCAAGTGTGGGAGCTGGCTTGCCTGCGATGACGGCATCAGCCTCACAAAAAACAAGAGGCTGCCTCAGTATATGGCGAATTTTCAGCCTCTCTCCAGCCCTGCACAATCGGTGCATGAATACCTTCCTAGCGTTTTACCAAAACCTCGGTCCAACCCTGACAGCGTTGGTCATCACTACCTTCCTGCTGGCCGGTACGGTCAAAGGCATCATCGGCCTTGGCCTGCCCACTGTAGCCATGGGCATGCTCGGCCTGGCTATGTTACCGGCGCAGGCTGCGGCGTTGCTGATCATTCCTTCGACTATCACCAATCTCTGGCAGCTGACGTTTGGCGGTCATTTGAGTGCCTTGCTCAAACGCCTGTGGCCGATGCTGTTGCTTATTTTCTGCGGCACCGGGCTAGGCTCCGTGTGGCTGGGCATGGACGGTGGGCCGTGGGTGGTCCGCGCGTTGGGTGCGGCGTTGCTGGTATATGCGTTGAGCGGCTTGTTCCTGCCGACCTTCAAGGTCGCGCCCCGGACCGAGCGCTGGCTGGGGCCCTTGTGTGGGCTGATCACCGGCATCATCACCTCGGCCACCGGTGTTTTCGTGATCCCTGCGGTGCCGTATCTGCAAGCGCTGGGCTTGAGTCGTGATCAGTTGGTGCAGGCGCTGGGGCTGTCGTTCACGGTGTCGACACTGGCGCTGGCCGCCGGGCTGGCCTGGCGCGGAGCCCTGGGCGGTGGTGAAATCGGTGCGTCAGTGTTGGCGCTGGTGCCGGCATTGCTGGGGATGTGGCTGGGCCAAGTGGTTCGCCGACGCATTAGTGCGCTGTGGTTCAAGCGTGGGTTTTTCACGGGCATGGCGTTGTTGGGAGGCCATTTGTTGCTGGCTGGTTAATAATGACCGTGCCTGTGTCAGCCGATAAATGAAGGACCGCCCGTGAAAGCCCGTTCCGATGAGCTACAGATCTTCGTCAGCGTGATTGAATGCGGCTCGATTTCTGCCGCCGCCGAAAAGGTCGGGCAAACGCCGTCTGCGGTCAGCCGCACGCTGTCGCGCCTGGAAGCCAAGCTCGACACCACGCTGATCAACCGCACCACGCGACGCATGGACCTGACTGAAGAGGGCAAGTACTTCTTCGAGCAGGCCAAGGTGATCCTGGCGCAGATGGACGAGCTGGAAGAGCGCCTGTCGTCGCGCCAGAAAAAACCGGCCGGCCGCCTGCGTATCAATGCCGCAGTACCGTTCATGCTGCACGGGATCGTGCCGTACATCGCCGAGTTTCGCCGCTTGTACCCGGATATCCAGTTGGAACTCAACAGCGACGACTTGATCATCGACCTGCTTGAGCAAAGCACCGACATCGCCATTCGCATCGGCACCCTGGCCGACTCGACCCTTCATGCGCGCTCCCTGGGCAGCACGCCGCTGCATATCCTGGCCAGCCCCGACTACCTCGAGCAGTACGGCACGCCGACGACCGTTGCCGAGTTGGCCGATCACACCTTGCTGGGCTTCACTCACACCGAGACCCTCAACCACTGGCCGCTGCGTCATGGCGAAGGTGACCGCTGGCTGATCCAGCCCAGTGTCAGCGCATCCAGTGGCGAAACTGTGCGCCAGTTGGCGCTGCAGGGGCAGGGTATTTGTTGCCTGTCGAATTTCATGACGGTCGACGATATCGATGCCGGCCGTCTGGTGCCCATGCTGGAGGCGTTCAACAGTGGTTATCGCCAGCCGATCCACGCGGTGTTCTATCGCAACTCGCAATTGGCGCTGCGCATTCAGTGTTTCCTGGAGTTCATTCAGGCCAAGCTGGCGCGGTATGCGCGCTGATTCGTGACTTGCACGCAAGAGTGAATTGGGCCGTACGGGCTTATTCGACAGCAGTGGGGGCTGGATACTGGGTGCATCACTTACCCAGTCAGGAGCAACCTCCATGAATGTATTCGTTACCGGTGCAGCAGGGTTTATTGGCGGTTCCATCGCCACCGGCCTGGTCAACGCTGGCCATGACGTCACCGGCCTGGTGCGCAGCGCCGAACAAGCCGCCGAAATGACCGCCCTGGGCATTACGCCGGTGATCGGCACCCTCGACGACGCAGCCGTATTGACCGAGCAGGCACAGAAGGCCGATGCGGTGATCAACGCTGCCAGCAGCGACCATCGCGCCGCCGTGGAAACCTTGCTGGCCGCCTTGAAAGGCTCGAACAAGCCGTTCCTGCATACCAGCGGGTCGAGCATTGTCGGTGATGCGTCGGGCGGCAAGGCCAGTGAAGTCATCTACTTCGAAGGCAACCTGCCTGAGCCGACCGTCGACAAAGCCGCGCGGGTGGCGATCGACAACCTGATCCTCGCGGCGGCCAGTGACGGTGTGAATTCGGCGGTGATCTGCAACACCCTGATCTACGGCCACAGCCTGGGCGTGAAGCGTGACAGCGTGCAATTGCCACGCTTGCTCAAGCAGGCACGCAAGAGCGGTGTAGTGCGCCATGTGGGCAGCGGGCAGAACATCTGGTCCAACGTGCACATTGAGGATGTGGTCGCCCTGTATCTGCTGGCACTGACCAAAAACGTACCGGGTACTTTCTACTTTGTGGAAAGCAGCGAAGCGGCGTTTATCGACATGACTACGGCGATTGCCCAGACGCTGAACCTGGGCGAACCGCAGGATTGGCCGTTGGCCGAGGCTGAAGCCGAGTGGGGCTATGAAATGGCCAACTACGGGTTGGGCTCCAACAGTCGCGTACGCGGCAAGCACGCTCGCGAACTGCTGGGCTGGGTGCCCAAGCGTACGTCGGTGGTGGAGTGGATTCGCAACGAGATGGTCTGATGTTGGCTTGAGACCTGGGTGTAGCTATCGGGAGCAAGCCCCCTCCCACATTTGACCGATTTCCAACTTTGGAATGCATTCAAGTGTGGGAGGGGGCTTGCTCCCGATTGGGGCCACTCAGTTCGGGAGGCTAGCCCCACTCGCCGCAATTCCGTACCATTCCCCGCCTTATCCCTCGCAATTCCCCGGTACTCCATGAACCTCACCCGTCTGCGCGCCGACGCCCTGGCCGGCCTCACCACGTCGTTTGCGCTGCTGCCCGAATGCATCGCCTTTGCCCTGGTGGCCCACCTCAACCCGCTGATGGGGCTCTACGGCGCCTTTATCATCTGCACCCTCACTGCCTTGTTCGGCGGCCGCCCGGGCATGGTCTCGGGCGCAGCCGGCTCGATGGCGGTGGTGATTGTTGCGCTGGTGGTGCAACACGGCGTGGAGTACTTGCTGGCGACAGTACTGCTGGGCGGGTTGATCATGATCGCCTTCGGCCTGCTGCGCCTGGGCAAGCTGGTGCGCATGGTGCCGCACTCGGTGATGCTCGGTTTCGTCAACGGCCTGGCGATTATCATTGCGCTGGCGCAACTGGAACATTTCAAGAGCGGCGAACGCTGGCTAAGCGGCACGCCTTTATATGTGATGGCGGGCCTGGTTGTGGTGACCATGGCGATTGTCTACCTGCTGCCACGCCTGACCCGCGCTGTGCCGCCCGCGTTGGTGGCGATCCTTGGCGTTGGTCTGGCGGTGTACCTGCTTGGTCTGCCGACCCGTACGCTGGGCGATATGGCGCATATCGCCGGTGGCTTGCCGACCTTCGCCCTGCCGCAAATCCCCTGGACCTTCGACACTCTCGGCATCATCGCGCCCTACGCGTTCCTGATGGCGATGGTCGGCCTGCTGGAAACCCTGCTGACCCTCAACCTCACCGACGAAATCACCGAAACCCGAGGCTACCCCGACCGCGAAAGCGTGGCGCTGGGCGCAGCGAATATGGTCTCGGGCCTGTTTGGCGGCATGGGCGGTTGCGCGATGATCGGGCAAACCGTGATCAACCTCAGCTCCGGTGGGCGCGGGCGTTTCTCCGGGGTGTTTGCCGGGGTGATGATCCTGTTGTTCATTCTGTTTCTGTCACCGCTGATTGAGCGTATTCCGCTGGCGGCGCTGGTGGGCGTGATGTTTGTAGTGTCGCAGCAGACCTTCGCCTGGGCCTCGTTGCGGGTGATCAACAAGGTGCCGCTCAATGATGTGCTGGTGATCATGGCGGTGACGATCATCACCGTGTTCACGGATCTGGCCACCGCGGTTCTGTGCGGTATCGTCATCGCCGCGTTGAATTTTGCCTGGCAGCAGGCGCGAGAGCTGTACGCCGATGAACATCTGGAGGCCGACGGCAGCAAGCTTTACCGGGTGCATGGCACCTTGTTCTTCGCCTCGACCACGCCGTTCTTGAACCAATTCGACCCGGCCAATGACCCGGCCCAGGTGACGCTGGATTGCCGCCACCTGAGTGTTGTCGACTATTCGGCGATCGCTGCGCTGATGACGTTGCGCGAGCGCTATGCCAAGGCCGGTAAGCATCTGCGGGTGCTGCATTTATCCGAGCGCTGCAAGAAGCTGCTCAAACGCGCCAGGGTTCACCATGACTGAGTGAGCCCCTGTGGCGAGGGAGCAAGCTCCCTCGCCACAATAGACCGGCTCCAGCAGTCAGGGGCCTACCAGGTCTTCAAGCTCCTGGGCGCGGGTCTGGGTCATGTCCAACACGCAGCCGGAGCCGTTGACCTGATCAATGGTGCCGCCGGTGGCGCTGCCGGCGAAGGCGCAGTTGGCATCGCGGTATTTGATCCACAGGCGCTGCACGTCTTGCAGTTGCTGCTTGTGCGCGCCGTCCTGGGCGGCGAGGGCGGTCTTGTAGGCGCGGTTCAAGCGCTCGTCCTGCACCTTGGCTTGTTTGGCGTTGCAATTGACCATGTCTGCCGTGGTATTGGCGCTGTCCATGCATTTTTTCAACGCGGCATTGTCGGCGGCATACGCTGTGCCACCCAAGCAGAGAAGCAGGGCGCTGGCGACGAGTGTGGTGCGAATCATGGGCGGTTTCCTGAGCATGAGTGGATGCGCATTCTATGACTCAAGGGCGGCGCTTGAGTTTCCGGCATTCCTGATCTTCATGTAAGAACATCCCCCGTATTTTCATGGGCTGGCGCTGGACATATCTCCATGCGACAACGCTTGTCCGTGGGCGAAAATTACTTTCATGAAAATTGAAAATACTCCTCGGTAATGATTTATGAGTTTCACAACCAATTCGACGTGACCCTTTCCGAGGAGTACCGCATGGCCGCATTACCGGGCTTCGGGCTACTGGCATACGCTGCCATTGCCATCATTGCATTGATCGTTCTGATTGCACGTTACCGACTCAACCCGTTTATCGTCATTACGCTGGTGTCCATCGGCCTCGCGCTGATGGCCGGAATGCCGGCGGACACGATCATGGGGTCGTATGAGGCGGGCGTCGGTAAAACCCTGGGGCATATCGCCCTGGTGGTGGCGCTGGGCACCATGCTCGGCAAGATGATGGCCGAGTCGGGTGGCGCCGAGCAGGTGGCGCGTACGCTGATCAACCGCTTCGGTGAACGCAACGCCCACTGGGCGATGGTGTGCATTGCGTTCCTGGTGGGGCTGCCGCTGTTTTTCGAGGTCGGCTTTGTGCTGCTGGTGCCGATTGCCTTTACCGTGGCGCGGCGCGTGGGCGTGTCGATCCTGATGGTCGGCCTGCCGATGGTCGCCGGTTTGTCGGTGGTGCACGCGCTGGTGCCACCGCATCCGGCGGCGATGATGGCGGTGCTGGCCTACAACGCCTCGGTCGGGCAGACGGTGCTGTATGCGATTTTGATCGGTATCCCCACGGCGATCATCGCCGGCCCCGTCTACGCCAAGTTCATCGTGCCGCATATTCACCTGCCGGCCGAGAACCCGCTGGAGCGCCAGTTTATCGAGCGCGAACCGCGTACTCGCCTGCCCAGTTTTGCACTGACCATGGGCACCATCCTGTTGCCGGTGGTACTGATGATGATCGGCGGCTGGGCCAATGTGATTTCCACCCCGGGCAGTGGTTTCAATCAGTTCCTGCTGTTTATCGGCAATTCGGTGATCGCCCTGCTGGTGGCGACCCTGGTGAGTTTCTGGACCCTGGGCCTGGCCCAGGGCTTCAACCGGGAGTCGATTCTCAAGTTCACCAACGAGTGCCTGGCGCCGACCGCCAGTATCACCTTGCTGGTGGGCGCGGGCGGTGGCTTGAATCGCATTCTGGTGGATGCCGGTGTGACCAATGAAATCCTCGGCCTGGCCCACGCGTTCCACTTGTCGCCGCTGGTGATGGGCTGGCTGTTCGCTGCGTTGATGCGCATCGCCACGGGCTCGGCCACCGTTGCCATGACCACTGCATCCGGGGTGGTCGCGCCGGTTGCTTTGGGCCTGGGTTATCCACACCCTGAATTGCTGGTGCTGGCGACCGGCGCGGGCTCGGTGATTTTTTCCCACGTTAACGACGGCGGCTTCTGGCTGATCAAGGAATACTTCAATATGACGGTGATCCAGACCTTCAAGACCTGGACCGTACTGGAGACCCTGATTTCGCTGGTCGCCTTCGGTCTGACCTACGGCCTGTCACTGGTTTTATGAGCCAGACCCTCTAACCGGAGCCTCCATGGACATCCTCTACCAGATCCGCGCCCGCCAGGACTCGTTCAGCGCCGGCGAAGGGCGTATCGCCAAGTTGATGCTTGAGGATGTGGGCTTTGCCGCCTCGGCCAGCCTGGAGGCGTTGTCTCAGCGGGCCGAGGTCAGCACCGCGACCTTGTCGCGTTTTGCCCGCAGCGTCGGCTGCCGTGACTTGCGCGATTTGCGCCTGCAACTGGCCCAGGCCAGTGGCGTGGGCAGTCGCTTCCTGGACCCGGCGGGGTTGCCGGAACAGTCGGCCTTTCATCGGCAAATCCTGGGCGATATCGAAGCGACGTTGCGCCAGCATTTGTCAGGTTTCAACCAGCACAGCTTTGCCGACGCGGTCACTTTGCTGAGCAAGGCGCGGATGATTCACGCGTTCGGCATGGGCGGCCCCTCCAGCCTGTGCAGTGATGAACTGCAAGTGCGCCTGGTGCGTCTGGGCTACCCGATTGCCGCCTGCCATGACCCGGTGATGATGCGCGTCACGGCCGCGACCCTGGGCCCGCAACATGCCTTGATTGTCTGTTCCCTCACCGGCCGTACGCCCGAATTACTGGATGTGGTGAAGCTGGCGCGCAACTACGACGCGCGGATTATTGCCCTCACCCTCGCGGACTCACCCCTGGCCGAACTGGCGGATGTGTTGCTGCCGCTGCAACCGGCGGAGACCAGCTTTATCTACAAACCCACCGCCGCCCGCTACGGCATGTTACTGGCCATCGACCTGCTTGCCACCGAGCTGGCGCTGGCCTTGCCGGACGACAATCAGGAACGCCTGCGCCGGATCAAGCTGGCCCTGGATGATTACCGCGGCGGCCCTGACAGCCTGCCGCTTGGAGACTGATATGAAATACGACACGCTGATTCGCCAGGCGCTGGTCATTGATGGCAGCAACACCGAAGGGTTTGTCGCCGATGTGGGCGTGCGCGGTGGGCGCATCCAGGCGATGGGTGACCTGTCCGCCGACGAGGCCGCGCATGTCATCGATGCGCATGGCCGGGTATTGGCGCCGGGCTTTATCGATGTGCACACCCACGATGACACGGTGGTGATCCGCCAGCCGCAGATGCTGCCCAAGCTCAGCCAGGGCGTGACCACGGTGATTGTCGGCAACTGTGGCATCAGCGCTTCGCCGGTGAGTTTGCGCAGTGACCCGCCAGACCCAATGAACTTGTTGGGCAGCCGTGAGCAGTTCTGTTATCCGCGGTTCAGCGATTATCGCAACGCAGTGCAAGGCGCCCATCCGGCAGTGAACGTCGCGGCATTGATCGGCCACACCGCGCTGCGCAGCAACCATATGGATGACCTGCATCGCACCGCCACACCGTATGAAATCGCGGCCATGCGCGTGCAGTTGCAAGAGAGCCTGGAGGCCGGTGCCCTGGGGTTATCCACAGGCCTGGCCTACGCCAGCGCATTCAACGCCGAGACCGATGAAGTGTTGCAACTCGTTGAGGAACTGACGGCCTATGGTGCGGTGTACACCACGCATTTACGCAGCGAGTTCGAGCCGGTGCTGGAGGCAATGGATGAGGCGTTTCTGATCGGCCGACATGCCAGGGTGCCAGTGATTATTTCCCACCTTAAATGCGCTGGTGCCGGTAACTGGGGGCGTAGTCCGCAGTTGTTGGCGGCCCTGGAAGCTGCGGCAAAAAACCATCCGGTGGGCTGTGATTGCTATCCCTATGCCGCCAGCTCCTCGACCCTGGATCTCAAGCAGGTGACCGACGCGTTTCGCATCACCATCACCTGGTCGACGCCGCACCCCGAAATGGGTGGGCGGGATCTGCAGGCTATCGCTGCCGAGTGGGGCGTTTCGCTAATGGACGCTGCCCGTCGCCTGCAACCGGCGGGAGCGGTGTACTACGGGATGGACGAAGACGATGTGCGGCGCATCCTCGCCCATCCGTTGTCGATGGTGGGCTCCGATGGTTTGCCCGAAGATCCGTTTCCCCACCCGCGCTTGTGGGGGGCGTTCCCGCGGGTGCTGGGGCACTTCAGCCGCGATATCGGCTTGTTCCCGTTGCACACGGCGGTGCACAAGATGACTGGTCTGTCGGCAGCGCGCTTTGGCTTATCCGAGCGTGGCGAAATCCGCGAAGGGTACTGGGCCGACCTGGTGTTGTTCGACCCGTTGCGGGTGCGTGATGTGGCAGATTTCAACACACCGCAACGTGCAGCGGAAGGGATCGACGGTGTGTGGATTAACGGCGTACTGAGCTACAGCAATGGGCAGGCCAACGGCCAGCGGCCAGGGCGATTCCTGGCGCGCAGTGGGGATTTGCGTGGCGGCTTTTCGTCTTTATAGTGGGCGTTCTCATACACGGAGCGGTCGCCATGCACTTAGGAAAAGTCACCCCCATCCTGCGGATTTTCGACGAGACCAAAGCGTTGGAATTCTACGTCGACTTCCTGGGGTTCAAGGTCGATTGGCAGCATCGGTTCGAGGCGAATTTCCCGTTGTACCTGCAAGTGTCGCTGGGTGAGTGCGTGTTGCATTTGTCCGAGCACCATGGCGATGCTTCGCCGGGCGCGGCGGTGCGGATCCAGGCGCAAAGGGTGGATGCGTACCAGCAGCAATTGCTCGGCAAGGATTACCGCTATGCCAAGCCTGGGGTCGAGGAAACGCCTTGGGGATCGCGGGAAATGAGCATCCGGGATCCGTTCGGGAATCGCTTGGTGTTTGTCGAGGACAGCGAGGGCTAAGTGGCAAATGGCAGGCAATAAAAAACCGCCTTGATAGGGCGGTTTTTTTTGCAAACCCAGTTAGTGGCTGGGGTTGCGGCTTCACAGGAGCACTGGCGTGGTCACAATACTACTGCTGCTTTAGGGCGTTATGCAACATCAGACGAACAAGAGTTTTTCACGGCAGCATTGATCTTTTGTGTTGTTTAACTTTGCAAAAAACAGCAACAGATTTTAAGGCTAGCTGGCCGTTGTTCGTTACACCTTGGAGCAGAGTGCTGAGCTAGTATCGCCCTCGTTCTGTGTTCGTCGTGAAGTAGGTTGGCTGGGTTCGCGCGCAAATTTTGGACCGCCCGCCACGGGCTAGTAATCCGTGCCGGATTCACGCGGGAGGACCATAAGCCCAGCCGCCTCACAGGAGCACTGGTGTGCATCCAAAGGCCCACATGTTCCGGTAAGTGCGCTGGAGGTAAGGCCCAACTCACGGAGGGCCGAGTATGTCTAAGTTTGCACGACGTACATGGAACCTCGTAGTGAACTGCCTGCGTGCGTATCACGTATGGAAGTTCCTGCGGGACAGCTTCGATGACCGTTAAGGTCTGAGAGGTGGAGCCGCCTCGGTCTAGATCGAGGCGGCTTTTTGGTGTCTACACCCGGAAATGACTGACCATCTGCTGCAACTGGCTACCCAGCCGTGCCAGTTCCACACTCGACTTCGCCGTCTCGTCACTGGCCGTCGCCGTCTGCTCAGACACATCCCGCACATTCACGATACTGCGGCTGATCTCTTCCGCTACGGCGCTCTGCTGCTCGGCGGCCGCGGCAATCTGCTGGTTCATCGACTGGATATTCGACACCGTACGGGTGATGTTTTCCAGTGACACGCCGGCCTTGCGCGTCAGTTCGACACTGCTGTCGGTGAGGCTGCGGCTGTTGTTCATTACGCTGGCGACTTGTTGGGTGCCGTTCTGCAAGCCGGCCACCAGGCCTTCGATTTCCTCGGTGGATTTCTGTGTACGCTGGGCCAGGCCGCGTACTTCGTCGGCGACCACGGCAAAGCCACGGCCGGCTTCACCGGCACGCGCGGCTTCAATGGCGGCGTTGAGGGCCAGCAGGTTGGTCTGTTCGGCCACGGCCTTGATCACGTCCATCACGCTGCCGATCTTGTTGCTCTCTTGTTGCAGGTGCGTCATGGCGTCGGTGGAGCGGGCGACTTCGGCCGCCAGGCGTTCGATCTGGGCGATAGCTTCGGCCACCACCTTGTCGCCTTCGCGGGCCTGGCCGTCGGCGTCGGAGGCGGCTTGGGACGCCTGCTCGGCATTGCGCGCAACTTCCTGCACGGTAGCGGTCATTTCATGCATGGCGGTGGCCACCTGATCGGTCTCGATCTTCTGGCTGTTCACGCCGGCGCTGGTTTGCTCGGTCACGGCTGATAGCTCCTCAGCGGCGCTGGCGATCTGGGTCACGCCATCGCGGATGCCGCTGATCAACTCGCGCAGGGTCGTGCCCATGCGCTGGATGCCTTGTTGCAATACGCCCAGCTCATCACGACGGGTCACCTGGATGTTGTGGCTCAAGTCGCCTGAAGCGATGCGCTCCACCACCGCCAGGGTGTCCTGGATCGGGCGGGTGATCTGACGGGTGATGACCCAGGCGGCAATCACGCCGACCAGCAGTGCCAGCAAGGTGCTGATCAATTGCAGGCTGCGGGCCTGGGTGCTTTCAGCGTCGCGACGTTCCAGTTGGATGTCGTACAGCTTGTCGCTGATCGTCACGATATCGGCGCCCTGGGTGGTCATTTCGGCGCGGGCGGTGACGATGTTGGCGTTGGCTGCCTTGTAGCTCTGCACGGCGCTGCGATAGGCACCGAGGGCGGCTTCCAGTGCGGACAATGCGTTTTGCTGGCCGGTACCGAACGCCGCGCTAAGGCCCTTCAAACCGCCGACGGCTTTTTCCAGTTGCGCAGCAGCGCGGGCTTCGGTTTCTGCGTTGGGGCTATTGGTATAGCCGCGTACTTCGTAGCGAGCTTGCTGGAACTCATTCTTGGCTTGGGTCACGGCCAGAAATTGCGTGAAGCGCTCCGGGCTATCGGGCGCCTGCTGCACACTGGTTTCCAGTGCATTGATTTGTGCGTTGGCGACATCGGCTTTGGCGCCCATGACGTCGCGCGCAGCGTTGCCATTGCGGTAGGCCTCGCGCATTTTGTTCAGGGACTGGCGGTAAGCAGTGATGACGGCTTTCTGGTCATTGAGCAGTTTGAGGTTTTCCGGGCTCTTGAAGCTGTCCAGCAATTTCTGTTGTTGAGCTGCGAAGGCATCCAGGCTGGTCTGCACATTCTGCGCCACGGCTTCGTCGCCATTGGCCAGCATGTATTGCAGGCGTACGATCCGCAGCTTGGTCAGCGAGGCGTTGAGCTGGGTGATGTCGCTCATCCAGTTGCTGCGGTCGATCAGGCCGCCCAGGCTGGTCCAGCCGGTGAGCGCCAGAATCGAGGTGAGGACCAGCACCAGGCCAAAGCCCAGGCCGAGTTTGAGATTGACGCTGATGTTACCGAACCAGCTGTTCATCGAAAGCTCCTTGAAGAGTGATGTCTGTCTGCTGGACGGTGTGTTGTTGTTTGAGCCAGCCAAGATGTGTAGGGCTGTATCGGCGGCAAAGGATGATTCTGAAGTACTTTTCTTGCGGGGTGACGAAGGGTCGCCATTACCGTGCAGCAATGGCGATCCGATGCGCTCAGGACTCCGCCGTGTTGGGCACCACGGTAAGCCTGAGGCAGGAGGCGGCGGCGTGGCTCAGGTGCACATTATTGTGGGCAACCCGAGGGTGGCTGGCCTGGCCTGAAGGCTCGCCGCTGTTGGGGTTGACGTCAAAGCGCGGGAAATTGCTGCTGGCGATGTCCAGGCGCAACCGATGGCCGCGCTTGAACAGGTTGCAGGTGGCGAAAGGCTCGATCAGCACTTTCACTCGCTCACCCGGCGTCAGGGCCGTCGGTTGTTCCCATGAGTCGCGATAACGGCAGCGACGGATGCCGTCGGTGATGTTCATCGCAAAGCCCTCGGGGTAGTCGGCGCTGGGCGGGTACACGTCCACCAGTTTGGCGGTGAAGTCGGTGTCGGGTGCATCGCTGTCGATCCACAGCTCGATCTGCACGTCACCGGCGACGATCAGGTCTTCGTCGAGCGGCTCGGTCTGGAACACCAGCACGTCATCGCGCTGGGCCAGGGGACGGTTGTCCCCTTGGGTGCCGAAAAAATCGAGGCGCTCCCGTTGATCGAAGGCTCCGCCGACAAACACGGGGGCACCGGAGGTTAGCGCGCCGCCGATGGTCGGGACCGGGTGGGTCGGGTCGGCGCGGTAACTCAAGTGGGCGTCAGCCTCGACAGGTGCCGTGTGGCTCAACTGCCTGTGTGCATTCAGATAGAGGGTCAGTGTTTGGCTGCCGGGCAGCGGCCATTGCGTGGTGTGCAGCCAGCGGCCGCCATGGTGCAGGCGTCCGTTTTCGTCGCGGTTACCGCTGCCGCCCCCCATCAGAAACACCTGTACGCTGGCCGTTGTGGTTCGCGGCGACGGCTTGAGGGATTGCTCGAACCAGGCCAGTCGGCAACTGAGCCAATCCTGATCGACCTGGCCGTCAAAGGCGGCTTGCGGGCCGAATTCCACATCGCCGCTGTGGCTGATATTACGGTCGCCGTGCAGCCACGGGCCCATCACCAGTCGTTGGCTGGCCGTACCTTGGAGTGTGAAGGCGCGGTAATTGGCCAGGGTCGAACTGACGTAGGCGTCGTACCAACTGGACATGAACAGCACCGGGATATCGGGCAGTTGTGCGTAGTGACCTTCGGCATAGAGGCCAGACTTTTGCCAATACTCACCGAAGGTGCCCTGAGCCCATTGCTCCAACACATAGGCTTCGTATTCCGGCACATGGCGCAGGGGCGATTGCCCGGGTTGCCATGGCATACGTGTGAACCACTGATAAATATCTTCCTGTTCCAGCGCTTCACGAACCAACGGGTCGGCCAGGGCAGCAGGGCTTTCCTTGGCCTGGCGAAAGGCCCAGGTGGCCTGCTTGAGTTCGAAGGCGCCGCCCTGGCGAATCCCGCAATGGTAGGCGTTGGCGAAGCCGCCGCTGTCGAGCACCATGCTGCTCAGGCCCGGCGGGTGCAGGCAAGCCATCGCCAGTTGTGTGTGGGCAGCATAAGACAAGCCCATACTGCCGATCTTGCCGTTGCACCAGGGCTGTTGGATGATCCAGGCCAGGGTGTCGAAACCGTCTTCGCCCTCGGCGGTGTATTTGGTGAATGTGCCTTCGGAGGCGTAGCGTCCACGGCAGTCCTGGAAAATTGCGACAAAGCCTTGCTCGGTAAACCGTGCGGCCATTTGCTCACGGGAGATGTGTTGGCCGTCGAGCTGTTTTTCCGAGCGGGAGGGTTTGCTCTTGTCGTAGGGCGTGCGCTCGATCACCACCGGAAACGGCCCATTGCTGTCCTCCGGCACATAGATGTCAGTGGCCAGGTGGATGCCGTCACGCATCCGGATCATTTGGTTGTGCAGAATATGCATGGGGAGAACACTCATCGATTCAGTACCCGCTCGTTACCGCAATGGCCAGCAACACCATCGCCAGCACGGCGTAGATCAGGAACAGCGGCAGGATGTAGCGCGCCCATTGGCCCCAACCGACATTGGCGGTGGCCAACAGCACCAGCAGGCCGCTGGACGTGGGGGTGATCATGTTGGTCAGGCCATTGCCCATCAGAAATGCGAACACCGTGGTCTGCGGGCTGACGCCGGACAACTGACCCAAGGGCCCGAAGATCGGCATGGTTACCGCCGCCTGGCCGGAGGTGGATGGGATCAGCACATCCAGCCCCAGTTGTGCGAAGAACATGCCGTAGGCCGACACGATCGGACCATGGTCGCCCACCAGGTTGGCCAGGCTGTTGACGATGGTGTCCAGGACCTGGCCGGTACTGAGGATGATCTCCACGGCGGTAGCCAGACCGATCAGTACGCCGGCGATCAGCACCTTCTTCATTCCATCGACAAAGGCACTGGCGGCAACGCTGGCGCCGAGCCCGGCGATCACGCTGAAGGCCAGCGTCAGCAGCAGGTAGAACGCCGACAGCTCATGGTATTTCCAGCCCCAGCGGTTGGAGGCGTAGACCAGGAAAGCGATGCCCGTCAGCAGTACGATCAGGTTGATCAGATGGCGCAGGGGCAACGGCGTACTTTCGAAAGTGATCTGCGCCGTGGCATCGTAACCGTGCTTGCGAATACTCCACAGCACGAAGGCAATGCCCACCAGCAGGAAGCTGCAGTAGGCGAGCACACGCATGCTCAGGCCACTGAAGATCGGCAGCCCGACCATCGGCTGGGCCACGGACAGCGCCACTGGATTGGATATCGAGGCCAGGTAGCCGATCTTGACTGAGATCGTGACGATGGCCAGCCCGATCAGGTTCGACAGCCCCAGCCGATTAGCCATGGCAACCATCAACGGCACGATGAGAATAAATTCCTTGGCCAGCCCCATGAAGGTACTGCCGGCGGAAAACACCAGCATCAGGCACGGCACCAGCACATAGATATTGCCCCGTGTCAGACCCAGCATGCGCTCCAGCCCGGCGTCGATCACCCCGGCCTTGTTCAGCACGCCGAACATGCCACCGATGAACAGCACCATGAAAATCAGTGCCGCACGCTTCTCGATGCCCTGGGGAATCGCCATGAAGCCTTCCACCAGGGACACCGGGCGAGCCACGGTGTCGCCGGCTTTGCGTGGTTCCAGTGCGAACAGTTGGCTCAGGGAGTCGTGTTTTTCCAGCACCTGGTAAGAGCCCGGGATCACCAGGCCATTCTGGCGCTGGAACGTGCCCGAGTTCACGGCGTAGGTAAACGCCACTGCGAGCAGGACGATACTCAGCAGGATGATGGCGGGATTGATCTGCTTGCGTTGCGTGGTATTTCCCACCGCTGCTTGGGTGGGGATGCTCTGGGATTCGCTCATGCTAGTGGCCCCGGCTTGCGCCGTTATTGTTATAGGGGTGACACGTGTGGGGCGGACACTAGGGCAAAGTTTTCGCGGCGACAACGTTATGCGTGGGTTGGGTTGGGCTATGCGTTTTGTGCGGACAGACGCTGCTTGAGATGCTTGGCAAACGCGTTCACCAGCTGCGACCTGGGCTCGTTGGCGCGAAACGCCAGGCCGAATGCGTAGGGCAGCGCCGGGCGAAACGGGCGGGTGACGATGGGCAAGTGCCGGAAGTGGCTGGCCAGCAGACCATTGACGATCGACACCCCCAGCCCCTCGGCAACGAAGCTGCACGCAGCCCCGACCGAGTGCACCTCGACCCGCACCTGCGGCGTGAGGTTGGCGGCACGAAACACCTGGTTCAGCTCGGCCCGCAATGCCCGTTGCCGGCCGAGCATCACCAACGGCACATCGCGCAGATGCTGCACTTCGATGCAGGCGTGACGGGTCAGCGGATGGTCGGCGGGCATCACGCAGACGCCTTCGGTTTGCAGCACCGGCTCGACATCGAAGTCAGGTATTTCCGTGGGCAGGCGTACAAAGCCCAGGTCGGCGGAACGGTCCAGCACCGCACGCTCGATCGTGTCGTAAGAACCGGTCAGCAGTTCCACGACAATGTCGTCATGCTCCTTGAGAAACTGCGCCACGATGCGCGGCAACAGCTCCTGGGTCATGCTGGTGGGCACCCCGACCTTGAGCAGGCTCTTGCGTGAGCGGCCCACGCGCATTTCGTCGGCCAGGCGCTGGATTCGTTGCATGCCATCCACCAGTCCGGCGACTTCGGCGAGCAGTTCCTCGGCTTCGGGCGTCGCCATCAGGCGGCCCTTCTTGCGCAGGAACAAGGCAAAACCCAAGTGCTCTTCCAACTGGCTCAGCAGGCGGCTGACCGCCGATTGCGACAGGCCCATGCGCGTTGCTGCGCCGATGGTCGAGCCGGTGGCCATGATCGCTTTGAAGGCTTCGAGTTGCTTGAGGTTCACCGTGTTTTTCCTGTCGGTTGGGAAGGGCGGCCGGTACTTCACGCATAGCCTGATGCGCTTCTCGCATAACGTTGTGGGGCTGTCGACGAGCCGTTAGTGTCCGCTCCAACGCGACATGCCGTCCAGCCTGCCGCGCGGTGCAACTGCCCATAAAAAACACAACACGGCATTGAGGAATGGTTTATGCGTGAGTTTTTCACGAAAGGGGGAATGGTCTCGGCGGGGCTGCTGGCGAGCCTGTCACCGACATTGATGGCCCAGGGTTTCTGGGATGATTCCCACGGCCGATTGACCTTGCGCAACTTCTACTTCAACGACGGTTACCGCGACGGTGGTGAAGACCGCAAGGAATGGGCTCAGGGTTTTCTGCTTAATCTTCAGTCTGGTTATACCGAGGGCACCGTGGGTTTTGGCCTGGATGCCCTGGGGCTGGCGGGCCTGCGTCTCGACTCCAGCCCGACGCACGCCGGGACGGGCTTGTTACCTGTGCACGACGATGGTCATGCGGCCAGTGAGTTTTCCAGCCTGGGCGTCACGGCCAAGATGCGCTGGGGCGATGCAGTGGTGAAAACCGGCACGTTGCTGCCGAAAATCCCGGTGCTGGTGCACAACGATGGCCGCTTGTTACCGCAGACCTTCCAGGGCACACAAGTGGAATACAGTGGTATTCGTGACCTGTACCTGCACGCTGGGCACCTGGACAAATTCAAGTTGCGTAACTCCACTGACAGTGTGGATATTTATCCCCAGGGCTACAGCGGAAAAAAGGGTAGTGATTTCGATTTTGCCGGCGCTAGCTACGCGTTTACGCCGAAGCTCAGCGGCACCTGGTACTACGGTGAAATGCGCCAATTCTATCGCCAGCAATTCTTTGGCCTGGTGCATAAGCAGCCGTTGGGCAGCGGCACACTGACCAGCGACTTGCGCTACTTCATTAGTAACGAAGCGGGTGAGGCGCGTAACGGCGAGGTCGACAGTGACATGTTCAGCGGTCTGTTCACTTACCGCCTGGGTCCGCAGGCGCTTGGTGTTGGTTATCAGAAAGTCAGCGGCGACACAGCGTTGCCGTATGCCAGCGTGTCGACGGTGTATTCCTTCAGTAACGCCGGTGTTGGCAAGTTCATCCAGGCTGGTGAGCAGACATGGATGCTGCGCTACGACTATGACTTGACGGCGGTACTGCCGGGCTTGAGTTTCATGACCCGCTACTACAAAGGGCAAAACGGCGAGTTCAAAGGGCGCGAGGCGCGTGAGTGGGAGTCCGACACGAATCTGCGCTATGTGGTCCAGGACAGCACGTTCAAAGGACTGGGCGTGGAGTTGCGCAAGGCCACTTACCGCTCGACTTATGCCAGTGATCGGGACAACTACCGGGTGTACCTGACCTACGACCTGGCGCTCTGGTAGCCGGGGAGGGGGCTGATCATGGGCTGCTCTTGTGTGCTAGTCTGCGGGCCCTTTTAGTTCTGGGCAGCGCGGGAAACCCTGTTGTCCTACAGCGGAGCCTCTTCATGTCCGAAGTTAATCTGTCCACCGACGAAACCCGCGTCAGCTACGGTATCGGCCGTCAGTTGGGCGACCAACTGCGCGACAACCCGCCGCCGGGCGTGAGCCTGGACGCAATCCTGGCCGGCCTGACCGACGCATTTGCAGGCCAGCCGAGCCGTGTTGACCAGGAGCAAATGGCTGCCAGCTTCAAAGTGATCCGCGAGATCATGCAAGCCGAAGCCGCTGCCAAGGCTGAAGCCGCCGCGGGTGCCGGCCTGGCTTTCCTGGCTGAAAACGCCAAGCGTGATGGCATCACCACCCTGGCTTCCGGCCTGCAATTTGAAGTGCTGACTGCCGGCACCGGCGCCAAGCCGACCCGTGAAGATCAAGTGCGTACCCACTACCACGGCACCTTGATCGACGGCACTGTGTTCGACAGCTCCTACGAGCGCGGCCAGCCTGCAGAATTCCCGGTTGGCGGCGTGATCGCCGGCTGGACCGAGGCCCTGCAACTGATGAATGCCGGCAGCAAATGGCGTCTGTACGTGCCGAGCGAACTGGCTTACGGCGCTCAAGGCGTTGGCAGCATCCCGCCGCACAGCGTTCTGGTATTCGACGTCGAGCTGCTCGACGTTCTGTAAGACCTGCTGGTTACCTGTTGGGACGAACGCGTTCGCCCCAACAGGCATTTGCCAGTTTCTTCATGGATGGAACTTGCCATTCAAATCGGTCGCCGGGCGCAATGCTCGGGCATAGCAGAACAGAAACAAATTCCTCACCACTTCTTTCAGTACTCCAGGCTCACTGGAACTCAGGCCATTGACGTCCAGGTCACCCTGGTCCTGTAGTTCGTTCAGCGCTTCTTCCTCAAGCACCGCACAGACTTCGCCGGTTTCCCGATGCAGGATTCGCAGGTAAGGGTGGGGGCGATCCAGCCAGGCATCTATCAAATAAGTCATGGTCGTTCTCCTTGATGAGTTTCAATGAGAATAATTCTTATTCGTAGAATAGCAAGTATCTATTGGCGGTTTCCGGGTTTTTTTGTGTGGATATTGTTTTCGATCAATCAGGAGGGCGAAACGCCATCCCGCGGCGGGCGCGGGATGGATGCAGCAGCTTCAGACCTTGCGCACGAACTCGGACTTGAGTTTCATCGGGCCGATACCGTCGATCTTGCAGTCGATATCGTGGTCTCCGTCGCACAGGCGGATGTTCTTGACCTTGGTGCCGACCTTGACCACCAGTGAGGTGCCCTTGACCTTGAGGTCCTTGATCACGGTGATGGTGTCGCCGTCCTGCAGGACGTTGCCCACAGAGTCTTTCTTCACGGTCTCATCGCCGGCCACTTCGGCCTCGCCATTGGCGGACCACTCATGGGCGCATTCCGGGCAGACCAGTTGGGTGCCGTCTTCGTAGGTGTATTCGGAATTGCATTTCGGGCAGGGTGGCAACGTGCTCACTAAAGCTCCTTGAGATTCAGGGATGACTAAAAGTCGCACATTATATAGGGTTTTGCGGCGAGAGCGGGGAGGTCAGTGGTGAATGCGATCTAAATGTGGGAGCTGGCTTTCCTGCGATAGCGATGGTGAGTTCACTACCGTCATCGCAGGCAAGCCAGCTCCCACATTAATCAACGCGGAATCAGTGAGTACGGGCCACAGCGAACTCACTCAGTTCCACCAATGCATCCCGGTATTCACTGGCCGGCAAGGCTTCCAGGCACTGGATCGCCCGCGCCACGTAGTCACGCGCCAGTTGCGCGGTGTACTCCAGGGAACCGGAGGCTTCGACGGCGGCACGGATGGCCTCCAGGTCTTCGATCCCGCCTTTCTGGATGGCCTTGCGCACCAGGGCGGCCTGTTCCGGCGTGCCTTCGCGCATGGTGTAGATCAGCGGCAAGGTTGGCTTGCCCTCGGCCAGGTCGTCACCGACGTTCTTGCCCAGGGTTTCGGCGTCGCCCTTGTAGTCGAGCAGGTCATCCACCAGTTGGAACGCCACGCCCAGGTGATCGCCAAAGGTACGCAGGGCTTCGGCCTGTTCGGCGGTGGCGCCACACAGCGCGGCAGCGCTGTGGGTGGACGCTTCGAAGAGCATCGCGGTTTTGCCGCGAATCACTTCCATATAGGTTTCTTCGGTGGTGCTGGCGTCGCGGACCTTGGACAGCTGCAACACTTCGCCTTCGGCGATGATGCGCGTGGCCTGTGAAAGAATCTTCATCACCGGCATCGAGCCCAGTTCGACCATCATTTCGAACGAGCGCGAGTACAGGAAGTCGCCCACCAACACGCTGGGTGCGTTGCCCCACATGGCATTGGCGGTCTCGCGGCCACGCCGCATACCGGACATGTCGACCACGTCGTCATGCAGCAGGGTGGCGGTGTGCAGGAACTCGATGGTCGCGGCCAGCAAGCGCAGGTCATCGCCTTCGCGGCCCAGCGCCTTGCCACACAGCAGTACTAATAAAGGACGCAGGCGTTTACCGCCCGCCGACGTAATATAGTCGCCAATTTTGGAGACCAGCGGCACTTTAGACGTCAGCTGCTGCTTGATGATGCCGTCGACGGCGCTAAAATCGTCCGCGACCGCGCGGTAGAAAGCTTGGGGTTGCATCAGCGACAGTCGCTCCAGAAGGGTTGCGCGGCATGCTAGGACCCTGACCCCGCAGTGTCAAGGCGCGATAGACGGCCCCTTGCAAGCCTCCCATAGCTTGCGTACAATCGCGCACCCTGAACTTCCTGGGCAGCACCTGCCTTACGCAATTGCATTCGGGACGTCCATCCCATGCAGCCATGCCAGCCAATACCTCTTCTTATAAAGCGCTGGGTGAGCAGGATTATCGGAGAAATACCATGTCGTACGCAGTAATTGTTACTGGTGGCAAGCAATACAAAGTCGCCCCAGGTGAATACCTGAAGATCGAAAAACTGGAAATCGCTACTGGCGAATCCGTTACTTTTGATCGCGTTCTGTTGGTCGCCAATGGCGATGACGTGAACATCGGCGCTCCAGTTGTTGCTGGCGCTACCGTTGTGGCTGAAGTGATCTCCCAAGGTCGTCACGATAAAGTCCGCATCATCAAGTTCCGTCGTCGTAAGCACCACATGAAGCGTATGGGCCACCGCCAGTGGTACACCGAGATCAAAATCACCGGTATTCAGGCTTAATTTCAGCCTAATTCCTCACTAGGAGAATTGACTCATGGCACACAAAAAAGCTGGTGGTAGTACCCGTAACGGTCGCGACTCAGAAGCCAAACGCCTTGGCGTGAAGATGTATGGCGGCCAGAAAATCATTCCGGGCAACATCATCGTGCGTCAGCGCGGCACCCAATTCCACGCCGGTTACGGTGTTGGCATGGGTAAAGATCACACCCTCTTCGCTAAAATCGAAGGCGTGATCAAGTTCGAAGTAAAGGGCGCGTTCAACCGCCGTTACGTGAGCGTTGTCGCAGCTTAATTGCGAGATCGCTGGAAAAGCCCTGTCTTGCGACGGGGCTTTTTCGTTTGTGGAGTGAGTCTCTTGCAAAGCTGTTTGTGATGAGCTCAGGCGCAAGTTTGCGGTCGCTGATTGAGGTCGCTGCGCTCATTTTTGCAAGAGTCTTATGTCTTGGTTTCTTAAGCTCGTCCATGCGGCGAGAGGCGTTTTGTTATGAAGTTCGTTGATGAAGTTTCCATCCGAGTAAAAGCAGGCGACGGCGGTAACGGTTGCATGAGTTTCCGTCGCGAAAAATTCATCGAAAACGGTGGTCCGAACGGCGGTGACGGCGGTGACGGTGGCTCCATCTACATGATGGCCGACGAAAACCTCAACACCCTGGTCGACTACCGTTACACCCGGCACTTCGATGCCGAGCGTGGCTCCAACGGCGGCAGCACCGACTGCACCGGCAAAAAAGGTGAAGACCTGATACTGCGCGTACCGGTCGGCACCACGATCATCGATTCCGCGACACAGGAAGTGATTGGCGACCTGACCAAGGCCGGCCAGAAACTGATGGTTGTGCAGGGCGGCTGGCACGGCCTGGGTAACACCCGATTCAAGTCCAGTACCAACCGTGCGCCGCGCCAGACCACGCCGGGCAAGCCGGGCGAACAGCGTGACCTGAAGCTGGAAATGAAAGTACTCGCCGACGTGGGCCTGTTGGGCCTGCCGAACGCCGGCAAAAGTACCTTCATCCGCTCGGTATCGGCCGCCAAGCCGAAGGTCGCCGACTACCCGTTCACCACCCTGGTGCCAAACCTGGGCGTGGTCAGCGTCGACCGCTGGAAGAGCTTCGTGGTTGCCGACATTCCTGGCCTGATCGAAGGGGCTTCCGACGGTGCTGGTCTGGGCATTCGCTTCCTCAAGCACTTGTCCCGCACCCGTTTGCTGCTGCACCTCGTCGACATGGCGCCGCTGGATGACACCAGCGCTGCGGATGCCGCCGAAGTGATCGTCAGCGAGCTGACCAAGTTCAGCCCGGCCCTGGCCGAGCGTGATCGCTGGCTGGTCCTGAACAAGTGCGACCAGATCCTTGAGGAAGAGCACGAAGAGCGCGTCAAGGAAATCGTCGATCGCCTGGAATGGGAAGGCCCGGTCTATGTGATCTCGGCCATTGCCAAAGAAGGCACCGAACGCCTGACCCGCGACATCATGCGTTACCTGGAAGACCGAGCCGACCGCCTGGCGGCCGACCCGGTATTCAAGGCCGAGCTTGCCGAGCTTGACCAGCAGATCGAAGACGAAGCCCGTGCCCAGTTGCAGGCCCTGGACGACCAGCGTGCCCTGCGCCGCAGCGGCGTGAAGTCGGTCCATGACATCGGCGACGATGATTGGGACGAAGAAGACGTGGATGATGAAGACGGTCCGGAAATCATTTACGTGCGCGATTGATTCGTTGCGATAAACTTGAACGCCGCTCCCTGGAGCGGCGTTTTGGTATCCGGGTATAACGTTATGGGCGGCGCTGGGTCGCGCGGCCCTCACTCTAAGGTTGAAGATGATGCGGAGCAAAGTGACAGGTGCGCAGCGCTGGGTCGTGAAGATCGGCAGTGCGTTGCTGACGGCCGATGGCAAGGGGCTGGATCGCGCAGCCATGAGCGTCTGGGTCGAGCAGATGGTGGCCTTGCATGAGGCCGGTGTCGAGTTGGTGCTGGTGTCGTCCGGGGCTGTTGCCGCCGGGATGAGCCGCCTCGGCTGGACCGCGCGACCCAGCGCGATGCACGAACTGCAAGCCGCCGCGGCCATCGGCCAGATGGGCCTGGTGCAAGCCTGGGAGTCCAGCTTTGCCGAGCACGGCCGCCACACGGCGCAGATCCTGCTGACCCACGACGACCTGTCCGACCGCAAGCGCTACCTCAATGCCCGCAGCACCTTGCGCGCCTTGGTGGAGCTCAAGGTCATCCCGGTCATCAATGAAAACGACACCGTGGTCACAGACGAAATCCGTTTCGGCGACAACGACACCCTGGCTGCGCTGGTGGCCAACCTGGTGGAAGCCGACCTGTTGGTGATCCTCACCGACCGCGACGGCATGTTCGACGCCGACCCGCGCAACAACCCCGATGCCCAGTTGATCTACGAAGCCCGCGCCGATGACCCGGCACTGGATGCGGTCGCCGGCAGTGTCGGCGGTGCTCTGGGCCGTGGCGGTATGCAGACCAAACTGCGCGCCGCTCGCCTGGCTGCGCGTTCCGGTGCCCATACCATCATCGTTGGTGGGCGCCTGGAGCGTGTGCTGGATCGCCTCAAGGCCGGTGAGCGCATCGGTACGCTGCTATCACCGGAACGCGGCATGCTGGCAGCGCGCAAGCAGTGGTTGGCCGGGCATCTGCAAACCCGTGGCACCCTGGTGCTGGACGAGGGCGCGGTGTCGGCGTTGTCCCAAGGCAACAAGAGCTTGCTGCCGGTGGGCGTCAAGCTGGTGCAGGGCAGCTTCCGCCGTGGCGAAATGGTGGTGTGCGTCGCGCCGGACGGTCGTGAGATTGCCCGTGGCCTGGCCAACTACAGCGCCCTTGAAGCACAGAAGATAATTGGACAATCGTCTGACGCGATTGTCGGACTCTTGGGTTACATGGCGGAACCGGAACTGGTGCACCGCGATAACCTCATCCTGGTTTAAACGAAAGGAATACCCGATGCGTGTAATGAAGGGATTACTCGGCCTGTTATTGCTCATGCCACTGCTGGCCTCGGCCGAAGAAATCGCCCAGGTCTCGACGGTGTTCAAGTTTGTCGGCCCTAACGACCGGATTGTGGTCGAGGCGTTTGACGACCCCAAGGTTGACGGCGTGACCTGCTACCTGTCGCGTGCCAAGACCGGCGGCGTCAAAGGCGGCCTGGGCCTGGCCGAAGACCGCGCTGAGGCCTCGATTGCCTGCCGCCAGGTTGGCCCGATCCATTTCAAGGGCGAACTCAAGGACGGGGACGAAGTCTTCAAGGAACGCACCTCCCTGGTGTTCAAGACCATGCAGGTGGTGCGTTTCCTCGACAAGAAGCGCAATACCCTGGTGTATCTGGTCTACAGCGACCGCCTGATCGAAGGCAGCCCGCAGAACGCGGTGACGGCGATTCCGATTCTGCCCTGGCCGACCGCTCAGTAACCTGCAGGCGAGTTTTGTCACCGGCGTCTATGATTGAAGACTCGCCGGTTGTAAGCTCCGAGAGCTGCAATGCAAAGAATATGGGATATCTGGAGTTCGTCATGAGTGCTTTCCACGATCTGAAACTCAAAGCCCTGGACGGACAAGAGCTACCGCTGGCGCCCTTCAAGGGCCAGGTTGTGCTGGTGGTCAATGTGGCGTCCAAATGTGGTTTGACCCCGCAATACGCGGCGTTGGAAAACCTCTACCAGCAATACAGGGACCAGGGATTCACGGTGCTCGGCTTGCCGTGCAATCAGTTTGCAGGCCAGGAACCGGGGACCGAACAAGAGATCCGCGAGTTCTGCAGCCTGAACTACGGGGTGAGTTTTCCCCTGGGCAGCAAGCTCGAGGTCAACGGCCCGGATCGTCATCAGCTGTACCGCTTGCTGGCAGGTGAGGGCGCCGAGTTTCCAGGGGACATCACCTGGAACTTCGAGAAATTCCTGTTGGGTAAAGATGGCCGGGTACTCGCGCGCTTCTCGCCGCGTACGTCCCCGGACGACCCGACTATCATGCAGGCCATCGAAAAAGCCCTGAGCTGAAACACACCCACTGTAGGAGCGAGCTTGCTCGCGAAGATCGCCAACGATAACGCGTTGATCCTGACTTAACGCGTGTTCCCGGATTCTTCGCGAACAAGCTCGCTCCTACAGGTATTCGGCTACTTCTACCCCTTTAATCACCCAGATCAATAGTGCTACTAAGCGCTGCACACTCACCATATTATCCGCGTCATAAATCCCGTCCTGGTGGAGTGCTCCATGCCTGTCCAAGCCTTGTTCAAACCCTTCCAACTCGGTGGACTGCAACTGTCGACCCGCGTGGTCATGGCGCCCATGACCCGTTCGTTCTCTCCGGGTGGTGTACCCAACTCCAAGGTCATCGAGTACTACCGTCGTCGTGCGGCGGCCGGTGTGGGCCTGATCATCACTGAAGGCACCGTGGTCGATCACCGGGCGTCCAACGGCTACCCCAACGTCCCGCACTTCTACGGTGAGGCCGCGCTGGCCGGCTGGAAGAAAGTGGTCGACGCGGTACACGCCGAAGGCGGCAAGATTGTCCCGCAGTTGTGGCATGTGGGTAGCGTGCGCCGTATTGGCACCGAGCCTGATGCCAGCGTGCCTGCTTATGGCCCGATGGAAAAGCTCAAGGACGGCAACGTGGTTGTGCACGGTATGACGCAACAGGACATCAGGGACGTGATCAACGCCTTCGCCCAAGCTGCCAGTGACGCCCAGGCGATCGGCATGGACGGTGTAGAAATCCATGGCGCCCACGGTTACCTGGTGGATCAATTCTTCTGGGAGGGCAGCAACCAGCGCACCGACGAATACGGTGGCAGCCTAGCCAACCGTTCGCGCTTTGCCATTGAGCTGATCGAGGCCACCCGTGCTGCTGTAGGGCCGAATTTTCCGATCATCCTGCGTTTCTCGCAGTGGAAGCAGCAGGACTACACCGCACGCCTGGTGCAAACCCCTGAGGCGCTGGGTGAGTTCCTCAAGCCATTGGCTGAGGCCGGCGTAGATATTTTCCACTGCTCCACTCGCCGTTTCTGGGAGCCGGAGTTTGAAGGCTCCGACCTCAACCTGGCTGGCTGGACGCGTCAGCTCACGGGTAAGCCGACTATCACCGTGGGCAGTGTTGGCCTGGATGGCGAGTTCCTGCAATTTATGGTCAACACCGACAAGGTCGCGCAACCTGCCAGCCTCGAAAAGCTGCTGGAGCGCCTGAATAACGATGAGTTCGACCTGGTGGCCGTAGGGCGTGCGCTGCTGGTGGATCCTGATTGGGCCGTGAAGGTGCGCGAAGGGCGTGAAGGGGACATCTTGCCCTTCAGTCGCGACGCGTTGACCACTCTGGTGTAAAAGGCTGGACTCCCTGTGAGCGTCACAGGGAGTTTCTTCTCTTTAGCGATTAATACTCTGGTCGCTTATTCAACTCTTTACTGTGATCAGTCTTGAGCGTGTCTTTATGGCCAGGCTGGCCGTAGATTGGCGGTTCAGCACGGGCTTGATCCAGCCATTGTTGCTGCTGGGTCCATTGCGCGGTTGGCATGTTGACACCATTGCGTACACCCATTCCATAAATTGACATGTTCCGTATCTCCTGGGGTTGGCTGATCAATAGGGGCGTACTGGCTGCGTCAGGGTTTGGTCGTATGGATGTGTGGGTTGCTGTGGACGATGCGAGCCGTAGTCGGGGCGTGTGGGCTGATGTGGACGATGCCAGCCGTAATCGGGTTGTGAGGGTTGCTGCGGACGATGCCAGCCGTAATCGGGTTGTGAGGGTTGCTGCGGACGATGCCAGCCATAATCGGGTTGTGTGGGTTGCTGCGGACGATGCCAGCCATAGTCGGGGTGTGTGGGTTGCTGCGGACGATGCCAGCCATAGTCGGGACGTGTAGGTTGCTGCGGGCGATGCGAGCCGTAGTCGGGACGTGTAGGTTGCTGCGGGCGATGCGAGCCGTAGTCGGGACGTGTAGGTTGCTGCGGGCGATGCGAGCCGTAGTCGGGACGTGTAGGTTGCTGCGGGCGATGCCAGCCGTAGTCGGGACGTGGGGGTTGCTGCGGGCGGTACCAGCCATTGTCGGGCCCCGTAGGCCTCTGGCTGAAGGTATCGGTAGTCGGGTACCGTGGAACCATGGATTCGTTTATCAGTGTCGACATAGTTATCTCTTAAGTTTCCATCATGAATGCCTGCCTCTTGGGTGCGATCTGTAAAAGACACCCCTGATAAGACAGGTGTCATGTGGGTGGTGATAAATCCTGCAGCGTTCCAGAAATATCCTGTGTGGGGGCGCTTATTCAGGCGCTCTGGCGCGAAAAAGCCTAACGCCTGGGCCATTACTCGGGGGCTCGTCTGTCAGGCAGGTGAAGTGACTTACAGTCATTGCTGAGTCTTCAGCCTGCGTGCGGCTGTGTTGGGACGATAAAATGTTCCCCACACACACCTCGTAACTGCTGCTCGAACTGTTCGACAATCGCTGGCCAGCCCTGGCGGCTCGCGTGTTGACGCGCGTTGAGGCGCATACGGCGTAGACTCTCTGCGTCCTCCAGCAGCCAATTGGCGGCATCGCAAAACGCATTTTCGTCACCCGGCATCGCCAGCACCCCGTTGTAGCCGTGACGAATATGCTGTGTGGCGGCAGCCTGGTCGTAGGCCACCACCCCCAACCCTGACGCCATGGCCTCCAGTACCACATTGCCAAAGGTTTCGGTCAGGCTGGGGAACAGGAACACATCGCCGGACGCGTAATGACGAGCCAGTTCTTCACCGCGCAAGGCACCGCAGAAAATTGCTTCGGGAAGGTCCTTTTCCAGCATTGCTCGTTGTGGTCCATCACCGACGATGATCAGTTTCATCTGACGCAAGGGGTATCTGTTCTGCAAGGTCTCGAAACAGCGCTTGAGCAGGCCCAGGTTCTTTTCCTGGGCCAGCCGCCCTACATGCAGCACTGCGATTTGCTCATTATTCAAGGCCCAGCTTTCCCGCAGAGCGCTGTCGCGTTTGGCGGGGTGGAACAATTGGCTGTCGACGCCTCTGGCCAACATCCCCAGGCGCTCAAAATGCCGACGCTCCAGTTCCAGGCGCTGACTGGCGCTTGGTACCAGGGTCAGGCTCGATCGGTTGTGAAACCAGCGCAGGTAATGGGTGACCATGCGACTGAGCAGGCTCAAGCCGTACTGGTTCGAATACTGCTGGAAGTTGGTATGAAAGCCGCTGACAACACTGATTCCCAAACGCCGCGCCGCACGCAGAGCGGATAAACCCAACGGCCCTTCGGTGGCGATATACAACACGTCCGGGCGCTGGCGGCTCCAGCGTCTGAGCAGTTTGCGCATCGACGATTGGCCCCATTGCAGCCCTGGGTAACCGGGTAATGGCCAGCCGCGGCACAGCAGCAGTTGATCGTCACTCGGTCGGCTCTGATCAGCGCCCTGGCGTGGACGCACCAGTTCGACCTGATGACCACGCGAGCGCAAACCCTCGCACAGGCGGCCAAGGGTATTGGCCACGCCGTTGATTTCCGGCGGGAAGGTTTCGGTAATGAGGGTGATGTGAAGCGAGGCTGTCGTCATGACCCACAGTGTCACCGCGGGCCATGTCGCCATTGTGTCTGAGTGATGATGGATTTATGACGGGGTCACGGCCTGCTGCGTCATCGCCTCGGCACCTTGCTCACGCACCCAGAACAACGTCGCCCCGGCGACTGCCGCCGGCATCATCAGCAGGTTGACCACCGGCACCAGCAGCACCAGATAGACAACACCGCCGAAGCTCATGCTCTGCCAGCGCTTCTGGCGCAGCCAGGCGAGCATCTCGTTCCAGCCCAGTTTGTGGTTGTCGGCCGGGTAGTCGATGTACTGGATTGCCATCATCCATACGCCAAAGAGCAACCACAGCGGCGCAGCGATCAGGTTGACCACTGGAATGAACGACAGGATAAACAGTCCGATAGCTCGTGGCAGGAAGTAGCCCAGCTTGCGCATTTCCCGGGCCAGGGTACGCTGCACCATGGCGATCAACTCACCCCAACTGAACGCCGGAAAGTCATCGGTGCCGCGCACCACCACTTCAACCTTCTCCGAGAGAAAGCCGTTGAACGGCGCTGCGATGATATTGGCGAGCATGGTGAAGGTGAAAAACACCATCAGCACCACCAACACCACAAACAATGGCCACAACAGGTAATTCAGAAAACTCAGCCAACTGGGCAGCGTCGGCATCAGATGGTCGACCCACAGGCTGAACTGATGGCCGGCGAAATAGATCAAGCCGACGAACAGCACCAGGTTGATCGCCAGCGGCAGCAGCACAAACAAGCGCAAGCCGGGGCTCAACACCAGTTTGAGGCCTTCACGCAGGTATTGCGGACCGGAAAGAGCGGGGGCGGGCATGGTGAACTCCGAGCAGGATGACGAACGCGCCGACCTTACCGGCTTTGTATCGTGGGCGAAAGCGGCGACATCATCAGTAACATTAGGGGGAGCAATGGCGTCGATTAATCGGGCCGACTGCATAGAGACCACCTATGAGCTGGATTGTTATTCCGTATTTCCTTAATCTTGCCCCCCTCGATACGCTGCACCCATTATTTTCAGGGCCTGCGAGTTCAAGCCTTCCCCAAGTGCTTCGTGGTCCCTTTTTTATTCCAGCCGCCTTGTAGTCCGGGCGGTCGATAGGAGCGAGTCATGTCTGATACCCGCCATTCGCGAGTGATTATTCTCGGTTCCGGCCCTGCCGGTTACAGCGCTGCCGTCTATGCTGCCCGGGCCAACCTCAAGCCGCTGCTGATCACCGGCATGCAGGCGGGCGGTCAGTTGACCACCACCACCGAAGTCGACAACTGGCCGGGCGATGTCCACGGACTGACCGGCCCGGTGCTGATGGAGCGTATGAAAGAGCACGCCGAGCGCTTTGAAACCGAGATCGTGTTTGATCACATCAACAAGGTCGACTTCTCCAAGAAGCCTTACAGCCTGACCGGCGACAGTGGCGTCTACACTTGTGACGCCCTGATCATCGCCACCGGTGCCAGTGCTCGTTACCTGGGCCTGCCATCGGAAGAAGCGTTCATGGGCAAGGGGGTTTCGGCCTGCGCTACCTGCGACGGTTTCTTCTACCGCAACAAGCCGGTCGCTGTGGTCGGTGGTGGTAACACCGCTGTGGAGGAGGCGCTGTACCTGGCCAACATCGCCAGCACTGTGACCCTGGTTCACCGTCGCGAGACCTTCCGCGCCGAGAAGATCCTGATCGACAAGCTGCATGCCCGTGTGGCAGAAGGCAAGATCATCCTCAAGCTCAACGCCACCCTGGATGAAGTCCTGGGCGACAACATGGGCGTGACCGGTGCGCGCCTGAAGAACAACGATGGCAGCTTCGACGAATTGAAAGTCGACGGTGTATTCATCGCCATCGGCCACACCCCGAACACCTCGCTGTTCGAAGGCGTGCTGGAAGCCAAAGATGGCTACCTGGTGGTGCAGGGCGGCCGCGAAGGCAATGCTACCGCGACCAACATCGAAGGCATTTTCGCTGCCGGCGACGTGGCTGACCACGTCTACCGCCAGGCCATCACCTCGGCCGGCGCCGGTTGCATGGCGGCCCTGGATGCCGAGCGCTACCTCGATGGTTTGAAGGACGCTTCGTTCTAAACAACGCTGCAAAAAAATGTGGGAGGGGGCTTGCTCCCGATAGCGGTGTGTCAGCCAACTAATACTTGGCTGAAACCTGCTATCGGGAGCAAGCCCCCTCCCACATTTGGATATGTATTTGACTCAGGATTTGCGAGCCAGGGGCTGCGCGGCAAATTTTACCCCATCCAACCCATGGGCAATCAACGCCCGAATATTGCCATGGTCACTGCCCTCAGGCGTCGCCACCACCGACCGGTAATGCTCGCCAAACGCCAGCAACGCTTCCTGATCGCTCAAGCCTTCCAGCAACGCCAAACCCAGGGTCTTGCACGAACCTTCGTTTTGTCCGGCTGCGTTTTCCACATCGCCATTGGTGAACGCTTGTGGCTGGTAGTCGTAACCGTCGGCGATAAAGGCCAGGGTGTCGGCAAAGACGTGTTCGCCACTGTTGAGGCTGGCGCGCAGGGGGTTCAGATCAGTCATGGGGTTTTCCTTTGGCGAACGCGGCCTGTTGGTCGGCGTTGGCTTCTTGCTGGTATTGGGCTTTCCACTCGGCGTACGGCATGCCGTACACCACTTCACGGGCGTCATCGAGGCTGACCTCGATCTGGCGCTCATCGGCCTCGGCCTTGTACCACTTGGACAGGCAGTTGCGGCAAAAGCCGGCGAGGTTCATCAGGTCGATATTCTGCACATCCTTGCGGCTATCCAGATGGGCCACCAATCGGCGAAAGGCGGCGGCTTCAAGTTCGAGGCGTTGTTGGTCGTTCATGGCGGTCTCTTCGAGACAGCTTCAAGCGGGTAAGCTTCAAGCTGCAAGTTGTAATACGTATGGCTTCTAGCTTAAAGCTTGCAGCTAGCGGCTTGCAGCTAGCGTTATTGAAACCGACTCGGCAAAGCGCAGCGCGTGGGGCTTGTCGACTTCCACCTCGGCGTACAACACCGATTCGTTGCTCATCACCAGGTCCAGCAATTCCTGGGTCAGGCGCTCCAGCAGGGCGAAGCGGTTGCCTTCCACATGGGCGATGATCGCCTTGGTGATGGTGCGGTAGTTCAAAGCGTGGTCGATATCGTTGTCGCGCACGGCGTCCTGGGCGGCATACAGGATGGTCAGGTTGATCAGCACATCCTGCTTGTTGAGGATTTCGTCCTCGTTGATGCCAATAAAAGTGCGCAGGCACAGGTCTTTGACCCGGATGCGCGCCATGCCTGGTTGAAGTTGTGGCATTGCTACTTGCTCCGTCCAATCAATTGCAGGAACTCCATGCGCGTGGTGTTCGATTCGCGGAAGGCGCCGAGCATCACTGAGGTGTTCATGGTTGAATTCTGTTTCTCTACGCCGCGCATCATCATGCACATGTGCTTGGCTTCGATCACCACCGCCACGCCGGCGGCCTGGGTCACGTCCTGGATGGCGTCGGCGATTTGCCGCGTAAGGTTTTCCTGGATCTGCAGGCGCCGGGCAAACATGTCGACGATGCGCGCCAGTTTAGACAGGCCCAGCACCTTGCCGGTCGGAATATAGGCCACGTGCGCCTTGCCGATAAAGGGCAGCAGGTGATGCTCGCACAACGAGTACAACTCGATGTCCTTGAGGATCACCATCTCGTCATTGTCGGAGGCGAACAGCGCGCCGTTGACGATTTCTTCCAGGTTCTGCGCGTAGCCATGACACAGGTACTGCATGGCCTTGGCGGCACGCTTGGGCGTGTCGAGCAGGCCCTCGCGCTCTGGGTCTTCGCCCAGGCCCTTGAGGATTTCGCGGTAGTGGTGGGGCAGGGAAAGGGTCATACAACATCCTCGCAAACGGCTTACTTGATATGCCGCCCGCCGTTGACGGTCAGGGTGGTACCGGTGACATAGGGGTTGTCCAGCAGGTAACGCACGCTCTGGTAGATCACCTCAGGCCCGGGCTCGATGCCCAGGGCCGACTTGGCCAGGACCTTGGCGCGATAGGCCGCGTCGTCGCCTTCGTTGAACATCACCATGGCCGGCGCGATACCGTTGACCTTGATCAGCGGCGCGAACTGCGCGGCAAACGATAGCGTGAGGCTGTCGAGGCCGGCCTTGGTGGCGCAATAGGCGATGTGCTGACGGCTGCCCTTGCGCACCACGTCATCGCTGATGTGCACGATATCGGCAGGTGTCGAGCGTTGCAGCAAGGGTGAACAATGCAGGTTGATCAGGTACGGCGCAAGCATGTGTACGCTGAACATATCGATAAACGCGCGGCTTTCGTCGCCCGGTGTTTCTGCGACCCAGGCCGAAGCATTGTGGATGATCGCACGCAGGCTTTGGGTATGGGTTTGCAGCTGCGCGATGAAGGCAAGAATCCCGGCTTCGCTGGAAAAGTCGGCAAATACGCCGATGGCCCCTCGTTCACGTAGCGCCTGCACACCTGGGCGTTCGCTGCGGTAACTGAAAATCACCGAGTAGCCATCATCCAACAGGCGCTCAGCACAATGCAGGCCGACGCGCTGGCCGGCACCGGTGATCAGGATCGGTGCGTGGGTTGCAATCATGGGAGGCTCAAGTCGCTGGCAGACGCAAACTATACCAGCGACCCGGCCCCTGTGCTCATACGGCGGCTTCGGTGACTTTGCGCGGTGGCGAGGGGTGCAGCCAGTTCGCCAACAGATGCGTCGAGAGCGGAATAAAGAGGTAAACCATCAGCGGCGTCAGGGCGGCGGTGCTGACCAGTACACGGCTGAACAGGTCCAACTCGCCAAGCAGCGGGCCGAGACCGAAGTTGAACAACAATGACACCGGGAAGAACGCCAGCCAAATCGCGACCGCCTGTTTCCAGCGCGGCGGGCGTGCCCCTACGGCACCAAACCAGCCATCGATACCGCTGACACGACGCTCGCAAGGGTTGGCAAACAGCTCGCTTCCGCGACTCAGCCAGGCGCTGCGCGAGGCGGAAAATTCCCAGGCGTGCAGGGTTTTCTCATCGGCGAAGCGGAAGATGATCTGGAACTCATCATCATGGGGTGGCGGGGCGAGTACGCCGGAACCCAGGTAACCCGGGAAGTCAGTGGCCAATTGCTCGCCTTCGCGCAGCCAAGCCATCAATTCTTCGTAGCGACCTTTGGCGACGCGGCGCGCAACCATCAACGTGACGGGTGAGGTAGACATGGTGTATCTCCAGGTATCGAGTGCGCTGGGCCGGGTAAGCGGCGCACGAACGAGGCTGCGGGGTGCTGCAGCGACGTAAAAAACAGGCAAGGATTATTCCTGTTTTGCCGAAATACGCCAGAAACTTCGGATGGATCGCCGTAGATCTTGAATCATGGGCATCAATGGGCGTTAAATAAGATACAAATCCATATGGATATTGCTGACAGCTGATGCCCCAAATCATTGCTCCGTCTCTTGAAGCATCACCTGATAGTCACGCTGACCCCGAAGTGCTGTTTCCAATTCGTGAAGTGGCAAGACTTACAGGCGTTAACCCGGTGACTTTACGTGCCTGGGAGCGTCGCTATGGCTTGATTCAGCCCGTTCGCACCGAAAGTGGGCATCGGCTGTACTCAAGCACCGATATCGACACGGTTCATCGCATTCTTGACTGGATCGAACGCGGCGTAGCGGTGAGCAAAGTGGGCAAGATCCTGGCGCGTGATCAACGGCCCGGCGAGCTGGCCACGGCGTCACGCAGCGATATCGAACTGGAATGGCAGCAGTGGCAGGCGCAACTGCGGGTGGCCATCAGCGCTTTTGATGATCGTGAACTGGGGCAGTTGTACGGACAAATCTTCAGCGCTTATTCAACCACCGTCGTATTTCAGGACATCATGATGCCCCTCTGGCAGCAACTGCTGCGTCACCAGGGGCGTTTTGGCCAAGCCAGCGAATGGCTGTTTTTCGACAACTTCCTGCGTTCGCGCACCGCTCAACGGCTGCAATTGGCGTGTGCTTCACCGGCACCGAGGGTGTTGCTGGCCGCCATTGCCGGCGAGTGTCGTGAGCTGGAACTATTGGTCGCGGGTTTATTGATATCCAGCGACAAGCTCGCGGTAAAAGTCCTGGGTGTTGGCCAACCGCTCGATGAGTTGACGCTGGTCTGCGAGAGAACTCGGCCACAAGCCCTGGTGCTGTTTTCCAACCATTCTCCCGGTGCAGAACTGCCTTCGCGGCTCAGTCGCCTGGCATTGACGCTCAATTGCCCGTTGCTGTTGGCTGGCGATGCCTCGGACCTCGCCGAGCACAGCCTGGCAGGCTCATCGATAGGTTGCCTGGGCAATGACGGACGTTTGATGCAGCGCCGCTTGCAGCAGTTTCTCAGTGGTCACCTGGATACCTGACCTCAGGCGTGCACGTGGGGATGAACCAGGCGGTGCTGGTGCAGAATGAACTGGCGCAGGCGCTCGGTCTCATCTGCATCACTCTGGCTCAGGCGGTAAGCGAACAGGCCTCGGGCAGTTTCCCGCTCCAGCGTGCCGCGAAGCGCGATACGTTCGTAGCCGGAAGGGCTGAACCACAGGGAAAAGGTCTTGGGCGGTTTCGCCCGGCCGCGCACTTCTACCAGTACACCCTTGAATGATACTTCGTGCACCCACAATGCACTGGGGTAGCCCTTGACGTTTTCCAACGCCACGGGCGCTTCAAGGGCCAGGCGCCACGGGCGGATCATCGGCCCGTCTTCGAAAATGCTCGGCACGCCCAGGCGCAGATGCACCGCATGAAACTCATCTTCCACCAAGCGCAGGGGGAAGGTGAGCTGCTGGTTGTCGAACTGGGCCTGGATGGTGACTTGGTCGTGAGCGGCCAGCCGCGTGAGCAAATCACGAATCTGCGCGCCGCCATTAACCGTCAGGCTCGACCACGCATCCCGCAGATTGAGCTGCGGGTTGTGCTGCATGTCCTGGATAAAGTCCAGTTCGTCCTGCGTCAAAAGCGTGTCGCGGTGCATTGATCTAGCTCAAGGCTGAGGCATTAAAAAGCCATTATCGCTCTAAAGACTGGGTTTTTTACAGTTTGTTAATTCCACTCGTCGCCTTGAGCGCCGCGAGCTCGTTTTTAAGCTCGGCCAACTGCGTTTCCAACTGGGCGACGCGTTGCTGCGCCTTGACTTGAGTGGTGACGTCTTTTTGCACACCGACGAAATACGTTTGCCTGTCCGCCTCGTTGTACACCGTCGAAAGTGACAGCTCATTCCAGAAGTGAGTGCCGTCCTTGCGGTAGTTACGCAGGATCTCGCGACATGCGCCGCCGTTGTCGAGGGCTTCACGAATGGCCATCAGTGCCGGCTGGTCACGGTCACCGGACTGGAGGAAGCGGCAGTCCTGATAAAGGATCTCGTCCAGGGTGTAGCCGGTCAGGCGTTCGAACGCAGGGTTGACGTAGATCAGCGGTTTGTCCTTGCCCTCACGCTCGGCAACGACGATCCCATCGTTGGAGGCATTGACGACCATTTGCAGCAGCTTGGCGTTAATCATTGAGCGGTCCATGGCTTGTGTTTGACGGTGCAAGTTTAAGGCAAGTCTTGATTCTTGCACGCTGCGCGCTGAATTATCGGCACAGACTGCTAATATCCCAGGCTTTGACTCAACTACAGGATCAGATTGATGAAAGTCGCCATCCTTTCCGGCTCGGTCTACGGTACGGCTGAAGAAGTCGCTCGCCATGCGGAAAAAATCCTCAAGGACGCCGGTTTTGAAGCCTGGCACAACCCTCGCGCCAGCCTGGGCGAGGTGCAGGCGTTTGCTCCCGATGCGTTCCTTGCGGTGACCTCGACCACCGGCATGGGCGAGTTGCCCGATAATCTGCAACTGCTGTACTCAAGCATTCGCGACCAACTCCCCGCCGCCTGGCGCGGGCTGCCGGGCGCGGTCATCGGCCTGGGTGACGCCAGCTATGGCGATACGTTCTGCGGTGGCGGCGAGCAAATGCGCGAACTGTTCGGCGAGTTGGGCGTGCGTGAAGTGCTGCCGATGCTGCGCCTGGACGCCAGCGAAAGCGTGACCCCGGAAGCCGACGCCGAGCCTTGGCTGGCTGAACTGGTCGTCGCGCTGCGCGGTTGAGCGAAGGGGCGGCCGTTGTACTATTCTCTTGGCTGACTCGCTCAGTCATCAAGCTGGCTGCGAAGGCAACTCCTTGTGCCACGGCGTCTGACTAGACTGGCTCTCACTTAGACACAATAACAAGTGCGCCAAGGAGGACGTTGCCGTGAGCCTAGCCCCTGCATCATCGCCAGAAAACATCAAAGCCCAGGTCAGTGCTGCCGAATGGCAAACCCGCGTTGACCTGGCGGCCTGTTATCGCCTGGTGGCGATGCATGGTTGGGATGATCTGATCTTCACGCATATTTCCGCCAAGGTGCCGGGCACGGAAGATTTCCTGATCAACCCTTATGGGCTGATGTTCCACGAAATCACGGCCTCAAGCCTGGTCAAGGTTGACCAGGCCGGCAACAAGCAAATGGACAGCCCCTACGAGATCAACCCCGCGGGCTATACCATCCACAGCGCCATCCACGAAGTGCGTCATGACGTGACCTGCGTGTTGCATACCCACACCGCTGCCGGTGTGGCGGTTTGCGCACAAAAGCAAGGCGTATTGCCCATCAGTCAGCAGTCGCTGTTTGTGCTGTCCAGCCTCGGCTATCACGCCTACGAAGGCGTAGCGCTGAACCATGAGGAAAAAGCCCGTTTGCAGGCGGACCTTGGGCAAAACAATTTCCTCATGCTGCATAACCACGGCTTGCTGACCTGTGCTGGCACCATCGCCGATACCTTCCTGATGATGTTCACCTTCCAGCGCGCCTGCGAGATCCAGGTGCTGGCGCAAAACGGCGCAGCGCAGCTGATTGCCATCGAGCCGCAAATCCTGGCTGGCGCCAAGGCGATGGTGGCGGCTGTCACAAAAAGCGCCCAAGGTATGGGAGGTGCGCTGGCCTGGCCGGCGCTGCTGCGCAAATTGGACCACCAGAACCCCGGGTATAAAAGCTGATGCCACTCGCCGAGATACCGCTCAGAGCCTGGCGCAAACGCGGCCAGGACTTCGTCTTTCGTGGCCGTACCCTGCGTTACTGGGTGGCCGGGCAGGGCACGCCTCTGCTGCTTATTCATGGCTTCCCCACCGCCAGTTGGGATTGGCATTACCTGTGGCAGCCCCTGGCCCAGCGCAATCTGGTGATTGCCTGCGACATGCTCGGTTTTGGTGACTCGGCCAAGCCCCTGAACCACGACTATTGCCTGTTGGAGCAAGCCGACTTGCAACAGGCGTTGCTTGAACACCTGGGAGTGGAGCAGCCGGTGCATGTATTGGCCCATGACTACGGCGACAGCGTCGCCCAGGAGTTACTTGCCCGGCATTACGAAGGCCGCTTCCAGATGGCCAGTTGCGTATTTCTCAACGGCGGGCTGTTCCCGGAAACCCACCGTCCCACCCTGGTGCAAAAGTTATTGCTCAGCCCGTTGGGCTGGATGATCGGCCGGGCTTACGGGCGCAATGCCCTGGCCAGCAGTTTCAGCCAGATATTCGGCCCGCGAACGCGGCCCAGTGAAAGCGCTCTGGATGATTTCTGGAGTTTGATCAGTTGCAATGACGGGCCGCGTATCCTGCACAAACTGATCGCCTACATTCCCCAGCGTCGACGCCTGCGTGATCGCTGGGTGGCCGCCATGCAGCACGGCAGCGTGCCGATGCGGGTGATCGACGGTGAGGTGGACCCGATTTCCGGCGGCCATATGGTCGAGCGCTTTGAGCAACTGGTGCCCCACGCCGACACGGTATTGCTGGCCGATATCGGCCATTACCCGCAGATCGAGGCGCCGGTGCAGGTGCTCAGGCATTACCAGGCCTTTCGTGATCGCATCGGCCAGCCTTCGCCGCAAGCGGTCTATTCCTGAGCCTGGCTTCTCCAGCGGGTATCATCCTGCTGCCTTATCGAGCACCATTCAGCCTCGGCCGTCTTTATTGTGACCAAAGGCGCTGTGCGTGACACTCTGCCTATTCCCATTGTCGCCAGCGGAGTTCGGTATGAGTGAATCAGTGCAGTTCCAGGATAAGGTCGTGATCGTCACCGGTGCCGGCGGTGGCCTGGGCCGTGCTCATGCACTGCTGTTCGCCAGGCACGGAGCCAAAGTGCTGGTCAATGACCTGGGTGGCTCCACCCAGGGCGAGGGCGCCAACGCCTCGGCGGCCGACCGGGTGGTAGCAGAGATTCGCGCGGCAGGCGGCATTGCCGAGGCCAACCATGACTCGGTCACCGACGGTGACAAGATCGTACAGAACGCTCTGGATGTCTTCGGCCGGATCGACGTGGTAGTCAACAACGCCGGGATCCTGCGCGACAAGACTTTCCACAAGATGGACGACAGCGACTGGGATCTGGTTTACCGGGTGCATGTCGAAGGCGCCTACAAGGTTACGCGTGCCGCCTGGCCCCATCTGCGCGAGCAAGGTTATGGCCGGGTGATCTTCACCGCCTCCACGTCAGGCATCTACGGCAACTTCGGCCAGTCCAATTACGGCATGGCCAAGTTGGGCCTGTATGGGTTGACCCGCACCCTGGCGCTGGAAGGGCGCAAGAACAATATCCTGGTCAACGCCATCGCCCCTACCGGCGGTACGCGCATGACCGAAGGGCTGATCCCGCCCCAGGTATTCGAGCGGCTCAAGCCGGAACTGGTCAGCCCGTTGGTGGTGTATTTGGGCAGTGAAGCCTGCCAGGAAACTTCAGGGTTGTTCGAAGTGGGTGGCGGCTGGATCGGCAAGACCCGTTGGGAGCGCAGCCTGGGGGTGGGGTTTGATCCCGAAGCGGGCTTCTCGCCGGACGAAGTGGCGGCGCATTGGCAGCAGATCTGTGATTTCGAAGGGGCTGCACATCCCAAGGACAACATTGAGGCATTGAAGGAGATGATGGCCAACTTGCAGAAGTTCAGCCTCTGATCATTGCCGGAACATCACTGAATCTCGCGGGGCGTCGATGACGCCCCTTTTTATTTCAGGCATAAAAAAGGCCGCTGCATAAGCAGCGGCCGAAGTAAGACGTTGGATCAAGGAGCGACAAATCAACGTCAGTGAACACCGGTAACAGACTGAATACGGGATCAATCCGTTGTAAATCTGCTGTTCTCCCCCAGCAGGGAGCGGGCCATTTGCCCTGAAAGCGAGGTAAGAATAGTCGCTTGTAACAAAATGAGTAATAGCAGTTCAGGACAAGGACTGTTACCAATTACGCAACAGTTGTGCGGCGTTCATCGACTCTTCTGATAACGCCCTATCCACCCCATTCATGCGCAATCTTCACGCCACAGGCGGTGGCCAAGGCGACGACGCTGGGCTTGATGGCCTAGGCGCGTAATGCCTGGCGGTATTCGCCCGGGGTGGCCCCCAAGGCCTGGCGAAAGCGCTGGTTGAAATGGCTGGCGCTGGAAAAACCGCACCTCAAAGCCACTTCACCCAGGGGCAGCGTGCTGCTGCGCAGCAGGGTCTTCGCCCGCGCCAGACGGCGTGCCAGCAGGTATTGATGGGGCGGCACGCCGAAACTCTGACGGAACATCCGGGCGAAATGGTATTCCGACAGCGCGCACATCGATGCCAACTGGCCGAGGCTGATGGGGTCTTCGACATGGTGGTCGATGTACTCCACCAGACGCCGCCGTTGGTGCGCCGCCAGCCCGCCTTTGAGGCGCAGGCCCTCGCGTACGCCGACCTGGTTGAGCAGGGTGTGGCTGAGCAACTCATGGGCCAGGCTGCTGGTCAGCAAGCGCTCTGCGGGTTCGAGCCAGTTGAGGCTAATCAGCTGGTGAAAGCGCCGGGCCTGGCGGGCGTCTTCAAGGAAGGTCGTCTCACGCAACTGCAATTCCCGCGGCTCGCGGTCCAGCAGGGTGACGCAGCCGAGGGCAAATTGCTCCGGGCTGAAATACACGTGGGCCAGGCGAATCTCGCCATTGATCACCCACGCCGACTGGTGCTCGGCCGGCAGAATGCACAATTTGTCGGGGCCGCCCTTGGTACCCGGTCGGTCGCGACGAAAGGTGCTAGTGCCGCCGCCGATATAGCAGGACAAGGTGTGATGGCTGGGCGCCTGATAGTCCTGGGCATCGTGGTGGTTGCTCCACACGGCCGCAGACAAACCGTCACCGAGCTCGGCGCAGGCTTCCAGGCGTGCGTGGGGCGAGCGGTTGAGGGATTGAAAGACGTGCAGCGATTCCAGCTCTGGCATGGTGTGTTCTCCGACGCCTTGCATCCTACTCCCGGCGGCGAGCGCTGTGAGCCCGTCACCCGACAAAAGCGCAAGAATGTGCAAGAACTCAGGGCGATTAACCGCAACACTGTGGCTCAATCGTCGGAGCCTGCTATGAACCTCTTCTTGTACTTACTCACGGTGCTGATTTGGGGTACCACCTGGATCGCGCTCAAATGGCAACTGGGCGTGGTGGCGATTCCCGTGTCGATTGTCTATCGCTTCGGCCTGGCGGCGCTGGTGCTGTTCGCGCTGTTGCTGCTCAGCCGCAAATTGCAGGTGATGAACCGCCGCGGGCACCTGATTTGCCTGGCCCAAGGGCTGTGCCTTTTCTGCGTCAACTTCATGTGCTTTCTCACCGCCAGCCAGTGGATCCCCAGTGGCCTGGTCGCCGTGGTGTTTTCCACGGCGACCTTGTGGAATGCCCTGAATGCCCGGGTGTTTTTCGGCCAGCGGGTTGCACGTAACGTATTGACGGGCGGCGCGCTGGGGCTGCTGGGCCTGGGCTTTCTGTTCTGGCCGGAACTGGCCGGGCATACCGCCAGCCCGCAGACCTTGCTCGGGCTGGGCCTGGCGCTGCTGGGAACGCTGTGTTTTTCGGCGGGCAATATGCTGTCGAGCCTGCAACAGAAGGCCGGGCTCAAACCGTTGACCACCAATGCCTGGGGCATGGCCTATGGGGCAGCCATGTTGGCGACCTATTGCGCAGTGCGTGGCATTCCCTTCGAGATGGACTGGAGCGCACGGTATATCGGTGCGCTGTGGTACCTGGTGATCCCGGGCTCGGTGATTGGGTTTACCGCCTACCTCACCCTGGTCGGCCGCATGGGGCCGGAAAAAGCGGCATATTGCACGGTGCTGTTTCCGGTGGTGGCGTTGAATGTGTCCGCATTCGCCGAGGGCTACCAGTGGACGGCGCCGGCGTTGGTGGGGCTGGTGCTGGTGATGTTGGGGAATGTATTGGTGTTTCGTAAACCCAAACCGGTAAACCCGGTTTTCCAAGCGAAACACATTTAACCGAGTTGCCTGGTCTATTTCAGGCCCAGGCGCTTGGCCATGCGCCCAAGGTTGGCGCGGTCCAGGCCCAGTTCGCGGGCGGCGCCGGCCCAGTTGTGCTGATGACGTTCCAGACAGGCGCTGATGATCTGGCGCTGATAGTGCTCGGTGGCCTGGCGCAGGTCGCCAGTGGCGATGGGCGCGGCTTGCACTGGTACATCAATCACCGCTGCACTGACGTCAGGCAAGTCCAGGTCCTGGGCGCTCAGGCTGAGAATCTTCGGGCGTTCGCGACAGTTGCCCAAGGCTTTGAGCGCGCTACGTCCGATCAGGTGTTCCAGTTCGCGCACATTGCCCGGCCAGTTGTAAGCCAGCAGCGCCGCCTGGGCGTCACTGGTCAGGCGCAAGCTACCCAGGCCCATGCGCGACCGGTTCTGTTCGAGGAAAAAGCCTGCCAATAGCAGCACATCCCGTCCGCGCTCACGCAGCGCCGGCACTTGCAGCGGGTACACGCTCAGGCGATGGTAGAAATCGGCGCGGTAGCGGCCATTGCGCACCTCTTCGGCAAGGTCGCGGTTGGTGGCGGCAATCAGGCGCACGTCCACCTGGTGTTCCTTGTCCGAGCCCAGGCGCTGCAACTGGCCGCTTTGCAATACGCGCAGCAGCTTGGCCTGCACGCTCAATGACAGTTCACCCACTTCGTCCAGGAACAATGTGCCGCCGTTGGCCAGTTCGAATTTGCCCCGTCGCTCATTCAACGCGCCGGTGAAAGCACCGCGCACATGGCCGAACAGCTCGCTCTCTACCAGGGTTTCCGGTAGCGCGGCGCAATTGAGGCTGATCATCGGCTTGTCGGCACGCGATGACGCGGCATGGATCGCCTGGGCCACCAGTTCCTTGCCGACCCCGGTTTCGCCGGTGATCAGCACGGTCAGGTCGCTGCCGCCCACCAGCTTGATTTCCTCGACCAGCCGTTTGTGCGCTTTGCTCTGGCCGATCATTTCCTTGTGCTGCTGACCGCTGGCCTGGCGATAGATTTCGGCGCGCTGGTGCTCGTCCTCGGCCCGTAGCGCCAGGCGCTCAATGCGTTCAGCCACATTGACCGTGGCCGCGGCCAGGCTGGCGAAGGCTTGCAGCGCGTCCAGTTCGACCCGTTCAAAGCGTTCGTTGTCGAGGGCGTCAAGGGTCAGCAGGCCCCAGGGCTGGTCGTCGATAAACAGCGGGCAGCCCATGCAGTCGTGGACTTCAAGGTGGCCGTGCAAGCCAGCGACCAAGCCGTCATAGGGGTCGGGCAATTGGCTGTCGCTGTCGAAGCGGGTAGGGCCGGGGCTGCTGAGCAATATTTCAAAGCGCGGGTGTTCGCTGATCTTGAAACGGCGGCCCAGGGTATCGGCGCTCAAGCCATCCACCGCCAGTGGCACCAGCCATTCGCCATCCAGGCGCAGCAACGCGGCGGCATCACACGGCAGCAGGGCGCGCATGGCTTGCAGCAGGCGGCGGTAGCGCTCGCCTTCGGGCAATTCGCGGGACAGGTCGGCGACCAGCGGCAGCAGGGCGGTGAGCAGCGATTTTGCAGTCATAATGACTCCTTGTAGTCGATATGACTATAAAGCGTAAGAAGTCATATTGACTACAAAATATCTAAGCTGTTGAAAATTAAGAATTTATTAGTTGGCACGAATACTGACTACCTAAAGGTAATGAGTAAAAAGACCCAGGAGTCTGCCATGCTAAGTGCCCAAGACCGTGCCATCGTCAAATCCACTGTGCCCCTGCTGGAAAGCGGCGGCGAAGCACTGATTACCCACTTCTACCGCATGATGCTGTCCGAGTATCCCGAAGTCCGCCCGCTGTTCAACCAGGCCCACCAGGCCAGCGGCGACCAGCCCCGGGCCTTGGCCAATGGCGTGCTGATGTATGCGCGGCATATCGACCAGTTGGACCAGTTGGGTGACCTGGTGGCCAAGATCATCAACAAGCACGTGGCCTTGCAGATCCTGCCGGAGCATTACCCGATTGTGGGTGCCTGCTTGCTGCGGGCTATTTCCGAAGTGCTGGGCAGCGAGATTGCCACCCCTGAGGTGATGAGTGCCTGGGGCGCGGCCTACGGCCAGTTGGCGGACATTTTGATCGGTGCCGAAGCGGCCATCTACGACGAAAAAGCCCAGGCGCCCGGCGGCTGGCGGGGGGCGCGACCATTCCTGTTGGTCAAGCGCGTGGAGGAGAGTGACGAGATCATCTCCTTCTATTTCGCCCCAGTGGACAATGGCCCGATCCTGGCTGCCGAGCCCGGCCAGTACATCGGCCTGAAGTTGGTCCTCGACGGCGAAGAGGTGCGTCGCAACTATTCCCTGTCGGCCCTCACTGATACCGGCATGTACCGCATCAGCGTCAAGCGCGAAGCCGGCGGGCGAGTGTCCAACTACCTGCATGACCAGATGCACGTTGGCGCGACGGTTGACCTGTTTCCACCGTCGGGCGAGTTCACCCTGGCTGCCAGCGATAAGCCGCTGGTGCTGATCAGCGGCGGGGTGGGCATTACGCCAACCCTGCCGATGCTCGAAGCAGCCCTGGCGAGCGAGCGGCCGGTGCACTTTATTCACTGTGCGCGTAATGGCGGGGTGCATGCGTTCCGTGACTGGGTGGACACCCTGGCGGCCAAGCACCCGCAGCTCAAGCGCTTCTACTGCTACGCCGAGGATGACGGTATCAGCCCGGCGGCGGACAAGATCGGGATGCTCAATCAGGAGCAACTGGCGGCCTGGTTGCCCGAAGACCGTGATATCGATGCGTACTTCCTGGGGCCCAAGGGCTTCATGGCGGCGATCAAGCGTCACCTCAAGGCCCTGGGTGTGCCGGATAAGCAGGCTCGCTATGAGTTCTTCGGCCCGGCGGCGGCGCTTGAATAGATTTTAGCCCATTGACCGTATCGGCATCATCCCGGGCAAGCCCGGCTCCCACATTGGAATGCGTTCTCTGTGGGAGCCGGGCTTGCCCGCGGTGGCGTCCGCATAATCACTACATTTACCATGATTAATCCGCTGTTAACCCCTCTCTGTTTTAACCACTGCCTGTGTGTAAACTTGTTGCCATCAGGCACAACCATAATCAGAGAAAGGGAAAGACGGGGATGATTGACGACATGCGTTTGGGCAGGGAGCGGCGCTTTCTGGTGTTGCTGGGCATTATCTGCCTGGCGCTGATTGGCGGCGCGCTGTACATGCAAGTGGTGCTGGGCGAAGCGCCGTGCCCGCTGTGTATCCTGCAACGCTATGCCTTGCTGCTGATTGCGGTCTTCGCGTTTATCGGTGCCGCCATGCGCACCAAAGGCGCGGTGACCTTCTTTGAAGGGTTGGTGGTGCTCAGCGCCTTGGGCGGCGTGGCCGCCGCCGGCCACCATGTGTACACCCAGTTCTTTCCTCAGGTCAGCTGCGGCATCGATGTGTTGCAACCGATCGTCGATGATCTGCCCCTGGCCAAAGTGTTTCCCCTGGGGTTCCAGGTCGATGGTTTCTGCAGCACCCCTTACCCGCCGATCCTCGGCCTGTCCCTGGCCCAATGGGCGCTGGTGGCGTTCGTGCTGACAGTGGTCCTGGTACCCCTGTGTATCTACCGCAACCGTCATCCCAAAGCCTGACCCCTCGCAGCGACAAAACGCTCCGGCCTTCTTGAGTAGGCCGGAGCGTTTTGGTTTGTAGGGATTTGTGAAAGCGCTGTGACGAGGGGCAACTTAAGGTGCGCGCAGCGTGCGACATGTTGTCACACGGACGCTGTCGCAGGACGTTTCTGACCCGCCGAATCGACCCTTAAATTTGCACCCGGCGCACAAATTGTGCTGTCAGTTCGTGGGCCTGGCCGTGCCGTGACGGGCGCGAGTCTGGAGAGCTTGATGGATCTGCGAATCCCTTGGTTTATGGGCACTTGCATCCATTGGTCATGCCCTTACAGGCTGTAAGGGAAGTGGCAATCTGCCCAATAACACGGCAATTTTTGTGGTTTTTGTTGAGAATCGAACGCGATAAGATCGCGAATCTTTGCAACTTTGGTGAAGGATTGTTGCTGGAATCGATAAAAATTATTTCTTTATAAGACATGGTTTATACATCGCTAGCTAACTACAATCGCCCGCACTGAATGTCCGGTGCTGTTCAATATTTGAGCATTGGAGCGGTCGAGGAGCAGATGGAAGGCTCTGTGCGACCCCAGGTTCCGGCAGCCTTTCAACTATCCGCACCAAATGGAATTGGTCTGTAACAAGGCCTTTAGCCACGAAATCGAATAAGAACTCACTGCAGGTCCGTGAAACGTACAGTTATGACGTGTCGGGCAGGCTCTTATTCAATCGAAGAGAAATGCCAACCCTTGGCAGGGTGAAGTGTTGGCGATCAAAACCCAACTGCATTGCGCAAGCTGCTTTAGAGGTCGTGAGATGAGTAAAAACAGGTACCCCCGATTACTAGGCTTTTTGCCGCTGCTTGGCATGTTTTTAATGCTGGGAGGCTGCAAGTGGACCTTGCTCGACCCAAAAGGACAGGTCGGTCTGGATGAACGAAACCTGATCATCACCGCTACCCTGCTGATGTTGCTGGTTGTGGTTCCTGTGATCGTGATGACCTTCGCCTTCGCCTGGAAATACCGCGCGTCCAACACCAGCGCCACCTACGCGCCGAAGTGGTCGCACTCCACCAAGATCGAAATCGCGGTGTGGCTGGTCCCGATCCTCATCATTATCGCCCTGGGTTACATCACCTATAAGTCGACCCACGCTCTGGACCCGTACCGTCCACTGGAATCCGACGTGAAGCCTGTGAACATCCAAGTGGTCGCGCTGGATTGGAAGTGGCTGTTCATCTACCCGGACCTGGGTATCGCCACCGTCAACGAGATCCGCTTCCCGGAGCACACCCCGCTTAACTTCCGGATCACCTCCGACGCCGTGATGAACTCGTTCTTCATCCCTGCACTGGGTGGCCAGATTTACGCGATGGCAGGCATGCAGACCCGCCTGCACCTGATCGCCAACCAGAAAGCTGAAATGGAAGGCATCTCCGCCAACTACAGCGGCGCTGGCTTCACCGGCATGAAATTCAAAGCGATCTCGACAAGCCAGGAAGATTTCGACGCCTGGGTAGCTGCAGTCAAGGCCGCACCTAAACAGCTTGATCAAGCTGAATACGACGCCCTGACCAAACCAAGCCAGAACAACCCTGTCGCCTTGTACTCCGCGTATGAGCCGGACCTGTTTCAGAAAATCGTCGACAAGTACGAAGGTATGAAGCCAGGCAAGCCGGTCAAGCACGAGAAGAAAGAAGTGGCCGCGGTTGAAGGTTCTGATACAGGCGCGCATTCAACTGCTGGGGCAGAGGAGTAAACGATGTTTGGTAAATTAAGTTGGGACGCGGTCCCATTCCACGAGCCGATCGTGATGGTGACCATCGCCATGATCGCGCTGGGTGGTCTGGCACTGGTTGCGGGTATTACGTACTTCAAGAAGTGGTCCTACCTGTGGACCGAGTGGCTGACCTCGGTCGACCACAAGAAAATCGGCGTCATGTACGTCATCGTTGCCATGGTCATGCTGCTGCGTGGTTTTGCCGACGCCATCATGATGCGTACCCAGTTGGCCATGGCCACCGAGGGTTCGCCTGGCTACCTGCCACCTGAACACTATGACCAGATCTTCACCGCCCACGGTGTGATCATGATCATCTTCATGGCGATGCCATTCTTCACCGGCTTGATGAACCTTGCCTTGCCGCTGCAGATTGGTGCGCGTGACGTTGCCTACCCGTTCCTGAACTCCCTGAGCTTCTGGCTGCTGGTTTCCGGCGTGGTGCTGATCAACGTTTCCCTGGGCGTCGGCGAATTTGCCAAGACCGGTTGGGTTGCGTATCCGCCATTGTCGGGCTTGCAATACAGTCCGGGCGTGGGTGTGGACTACTACATCTGGGCCCTACAGTTATCAGGACTCGGGACGACATTGACGGGGGTCAACTTCCTGGCCACCGTCCTGAAAATGCGCGCCCCTGGCATGAAACTGATGGACATGCCGATCTTCACCTGGACCTGCACCTGGGCAAACGTGCTGATCGTGGCTTCGTTCCCGATCCTTGCCGCTACCATGGCGCTGCTGTCGCTTGACCGTTACCTGGATTTCCACATTTTCACCAATGAACTTGGTGGCAATCCAATGATGTACGTGAACCTGTTCTGGGCATGGGGTCACCCTGAGGTGTACATCCTGATCCTGCCAGCGTTCGGTATCTTCTCCGAAGTGATCTCGACCTTTACCGGCAAGCGCCTGTTCGGTCACCACTCGATGGTCTACGCATCGGGCGCGATCTCCGTACTGGGCTTCATGGTGTGGCTGCACCACTTCTTCACCATGGGCTCGGGGGCCAGCGTCAACGCCTTCTTCGGCCTGGCGACGATGCTGATTTCCATCCCGACGGGGGTGAAGCTATTCAACTGGCTGTTCACCATCTACCACGGTCGTCTGCGCATGACCAGCCAGGTCCTGTGGACCCTGGGCTTCATGGTGACCTTCGCCATTGGCGGCATGACCGGCGTACTGCTGGCCATCCCGGGTGCTGACTTCGTGTTGCACAACAGCCTGTTCGTGATCGCCCACTTCCACAACGTGATCATCGGTGGTGCGGTATTCGGCTACATCGCTGGTTTCAGCTTCTACTTCCCGAAAGCGTTCGGCTTCAAGCTGCACGAAGGCTGGGGCAAGGCTGCATTCTGGTTCTGGATCTCGGGCTTCTTCGTCGCGTTCATGCCGCTCTATGCACTGGGCTTCATGGGCATGACCCGTCGTCTGAACGCCACCACCAACCCTGAGTGGGTACCGTACCTGTACGTTGCCATGTTCGGTGCGGTGATGATCGCTGTGGGCATCGCCTGCCAGTTGATCCAGCTGTACGTCAGTGTGCGTGATCGCAAGAAGAACATGTGCGAGTCCGGCGACCCATGGAACGGCCACACCCTGGAATGGTCGACCTCGTCGCCACCACCGTTCTACAACTTCGCTGTGATCCCGACTGCGAACACCATTGATGCCTTCACCGAAGCCAAGGAAGACGGTACTGCGTACCAGAAGCCCAAGCACTACGAGCCGATCCACATGCCAAACAACACCGCCACTGGCGTGGTGATGGGTGCGCTGTTGACCGTGTTCGGTTTCGCGATGATCTGGCACATCTGGTGGCTGGCAATCGCGAGCCTGGTGGGCACTATCGGTTACTTCATCATTCACGCTGCCCGTGATGATCAAGGCTACATGGTGCCGGTCGAAACGATCGAACGCATCGAAGCCGAGCAGCACGCTCGCCTGGTAGCCGAGAAGAAGATTCCGGCCAACCGTGTAGAAACCTCGTTGGAACAGGCTTAAACCATGTCGAACTTAGTGACCAATGCTGGACACGCCCATGTCGATGACCATGGGCACGATGACCATCACCACGACTCGGGGCCAATAACCGTCTACGGTTTCTGGCTCTACCTGATGACCGACTGCATCTTGTTTGCGTCGATCTTCGCGGTGTACGCGGTACTGGTAAACAACGTAGCGGGTGGCCCGTCGGGCCACGACATCTTCGAACTGCCTTACGTGCTCGGCGAAACCGCCTTGCTGTTGTTCAGTTCGATCACCTACGGCTTCGCCATGTTGGCCTTCTACAAAGGCAACAAGAAGGGCGTGCTGACCTGGCTGGGCCTGACCTTCCTGTTCGGCCTGGGCTTTATCGGCATGGAGATCAACGAGTTCCACCTGCTGATCTCCGAAGGCTACGGTCCTAGCCGTTCCGGTTTCCTGTCGGCGTTCTTCACGCTGGTCGGCACCCACGGTCTGCACGTAACCGCAGGTTTGCTGTGGATGGCGGTGATGATCTATCAGGTCAACAAACACGGCCTGACCAACACCAACAAGACCCGCCTGAGCTGCCTGAGCCTGTTCTGGCACTTCCTGGACGTGGTCTGGATCTGCGTATTCACCGTCGTTTACTTGATGGGGACTCTGTAATGGCTAATGCACACTCCCATGACAGCCACGATTCGAGCCACGGCAGCGTAAAGTCTTACGCTATCGGCTTCATCCTGTCGGTCATCCTGACCCTGATCCCGTTCGGCCTGGTGATGTACCCAACCTTGCCGAAGTCGATCACCTTGATGATCGTCCTGGCGTTCGCGGTGATTCAGGTCCTGGTGCACCTGGTGTACTTCCTGCACCTGGATCGCTCCAAAGAGCAGCGCGAGAATGTGATCGCGTTTGTGTTCGCAGGCCTGGTGATCGTTCTGCTGGTTGGTCTGTCGCTGTGGATCATGTTCAGCATCCACACCTACATGATGGCGAAGTGAGGTAAGACCCGATGTCGCTTAAGCACTTTATCCAAATCACCAAACCGGGGATCATTTTCGGTAACGTGCTTTCTGTGGCGGGCGGTTTCTTCCTGGCCTCCAAGGGACATGTCGATCTGGCCATCTTCCTGGCTGCGATGATCGGTACGTCCCTGGTGGTTGCTTCCGGATGCGTGTTCAACAACTGCATCGACCGTGACATCGACATCAAGATGGAACGCACCAAGAATCGAGTGCTGGTCCAGGGGCTTATTTCCCTGAAGCTGGCGCTGATCTTCGCGACCATCCTGGGTGTTGCGGGCGTAGTGTTGTTGTACAAGGTGGCCAACCCGTTGGCGGCGCTGTTTGCCGTGATCGGTTTTGTCATCTATGTCGGCCTCTACAGCCTGTACCTCAAGCGCAAGTCGGTTCACGGCACGCTGGTGGGCAGCCTGTCGGGGGCGATGCCGCCGGTGATTGGTTATGTGGCTGTAACCAATAGCTTCGACATGGCCGCGCTGGTGCTGCTGGTGATGTTCAGCCTGTGGCAGATGCCGCATTCCTACGCCATCGCGATTTTCCGCTTCAATGACTACCTGGCTGCGTCGATTCCGGTATTGCCGGTCAAGCGTGGTATCCAGGTGGCCAAGAAACACATCCTGCTCTACATCCTGGCCTTCCTCGTGGCGACCTTGATGTTGACCTTCAGTGGCTACGCCGGCATGAGCTACCTCGCCGTAGCCGCCGCCATGGGCATGTACTGGTTGTACATGGCCTGGACCGGTTACAAGGCGGTGGACGACACCGTCTGGGCGCGCAAGCTCTTCGTGTTCTCGATCTTCACCATCACCGCGCTCAGCGTGATGATGTCCCTGGATTTCCAGGTACCGAAAGAGCTGTTGCTGACCTACGCGCACTGAGTGGTCTTGCAGTAAAAAAGCCCCGCCTTCGAAAGACGCGCGGGGTTTTTTATTGAGCGCTGCGCTAAACCGGATACGCTGCGTTATCGTTGACGTTTTTCGTGAGCAAGGGCTAGCCGCCCGCCTCGCTCCTACACCCCAATTCTACAAATGCAGGAAGCAATGCAATGAGTAAAAAAGCCGTGATGGTCTTCAGTGGCGGGCAGGACTCGACCACCTGCCTGATCCAGGCATTGAAGCAGTATGACGAAGTGCACTGCATCACCTTCGATTATGGTCAGCGCCATGTGGCGGAAATCGAAGTGGCCCGCAAGTTGGCCAAGCAATTGGGCGCCACCGTGCACAAAGTGATGGATGTGTCGCTGCTCAATGAGCTGGCGATCAGCAGCCTCACCCGTGACAACATTCCGGTACCGACCGTTAACAGCTCAGGCGAAAGCCTGCCGAGCACTTTCGTGCCGGGCCGCAATATCCTGTTCTTGACCCTGGCTGCGATCTACGCCTACCAGGTCAAGGCCGAGGCCGTGATTACCGGTGTGTGCGAAACCGACTTCTCGGGCTACCCCGATTGCCGTGACGAGTTCGTCAAGGCATTGAACCAGGCCCTCAAGCTGGGCATGGAATACGACGTGAGCCTCGACACCCCGTTGATGTGGCTGAACAAGGCCGAAACCTGGGCCCTGGCCGATTACCACAACCAACTGGAACTGGTGCGCGAGCAGACGCTGACCTGCTACAACGGCGTCATTGGCTCCGGCTGCGGCAACTGCGATGCGTGCAACCTGCGTGCCCGGGGCTTGAATGACTACCTGCAAAACAAGGCGGATGTCATGCAGAGCCTGAAGCACAAGTTGCAACTGAAGTAACCGCATCCAAGGCCCGCCAGGCTCTACCTGATGTATGAAGTCCAAATGTGGGAGGGGGCTTGCTCCCGATAGCGGTGTCGAGGCAAATACATTCTTAGCTGACCCACCACCATCGGGAGCAAGCCCCCTCCCACATAGGTTTCATGTGTTGGCAGTGGTCAGGTAGCGCTTGAACAACGAGCGCGCCCCATAGGCAGGCAGGATGTTGAAGAACGCAAAACCGACTTTGATCGCAATCTGCACATAGATCATGCTCAGGATATCGCTGGTCTGCATGGCGCCGTAGAAGGCAATAAAGCAGAACAGAAAACTGTCGATGATCACCGCAAAGAAGGTGCTGAAGAAAATCCGCAGGTACAGGTACCTGGAGTTGGTCAGTTCTTTGATCTTGCACAGCAGGTAGGAGTTTATATTCTCCGAGACCAGGAACGACACCGAAGAGGCCACCAGCACCGACGACACTTGCAGGATCACGTCGTTATACGGCCCATCGAGTTTCCAGCCCGGCAGCCCCGGCAGGAACGTTGAGCCATACAACAGGATGATGATCATCGCATTGCTGGCAAACGCAAACATAATGGCTCGCCGGGCCAGGCGCAGGCCGAAGTTCTCGTTCAGCAGATCCACAATCAAGAAGGTCAGCGGGTACAAAAAAGTGCCCGGCGTCACAATGATGCCCATGGATTCCAGGTAGATCGGTTTGGTCGCGGCGATGCTGGTGAAGATGTAAAACGTGAACAGCAACAGGTTCAGGATGATGTAGATCATCCACGAGTTTTCATTGCGGTCGTTAATGTCGTAGGCGGTGAGTGCTCCTGCTTGTGAATAGAACTTCTTGTAGAGGTTCTTGATTTCCAGCTTGTTGAAGTTGTCCATCATTTCGCTGTTGAGCACCTCACTGAGCTTGATTTTGACGACCTTGCCCGTGGCGATCACCATGATCACTGCCAGGCGCTTGTCATTTTCAAAGCCCAGCAACTTGTATTTGCTGTTTTCCACGGCGCCTTCAAAGGTTGTCATTGAAGCGCTCCTCAAGAATATCGCCGATGACGCACAAGCGGTCTGAGTTGCCGCAGGGTTCAAGGGTGATGAACAGCTTCTTGGTGGCGCGGTCGTACACCAGCTTTTCTTTATCGTCGCTCGATGCGCCTTTCTGCACGATCAGCAAGTCCCCCGGCTCATTGATGCCGGGAATCGCATGCTCCAGGCGAACGCCGATCAAGTTGCAGGAGTTGCCGAAGTAGTAAGTCAGTGGGTAAAGCGTGGCCAGTTCGCCGATGCGCTTGCCCAGGTTCTGCATCAGCAGGCTTTCCTTGAGCACAGGCACTGCCGCCGGGTTCTTGTTGCCCAGGGGGGAAACATTGCTTTCGATGACTTCCTTGGCTTCAAAGTTGACGGTCTCGATTTCTTCGTACGAAACGCCGAAGAAATCAGAGATCTTGCGAATGGTCGACTGTTGCACTTTGACGACCTTGCCTTCCAGGATGTTGTAGATGGTCGTCCTGGTCACGCCGGCGGCATTGCTTAACGAAAGCTGGGTTTCGCCACGACTTTTGATCAAGTACTTGATATTGCTCTTCAAGTGCTCGGTTTTTTCTCGTCTGTGTATCAAGTGCTCACCACTTCCATTTAGTCATCAGTCCATACCCGGCAGAACGTCTAGTTCCAGGCCCGCGGCAGCGCAGTGTTGCATGGGCTCGCGTTGACAATAAAGTACTGAGTGCAGGGATACGTCCCGACGCTAAATCAGGCAACTGCTTTCTCGTCATACCGTTATATCCGACCTGTGCGAATCCCTCGCACTTCGACAAGGAGTAGTCACCATGGTCAGCTTCAGCCGTAGGTCCCTTCTCGCGCTTGGGGCGGCGTTACCTGTACTTGGCCAGCTGGATTGGGCGGTTGCCAGCCCGGTGCCGGCTCAATCCGACAAGGTACGGCTCAACTACAACGAAAGCCCCTACGGCCCTTCAGACGCCGCCCGTGAGGCGATGCAGCGAGCGATTGCAGCGTCTGGGCGCTATCCCTACCCGGACATGTACGCCTTGGCCGCGCAGTTTGCCCACCAGCAGGGGGTTGCCGAAGAAAACGTCGCGGTGTTTGCCGGCTCGATGGCGGCCCTGCGTTTTGCGGTGCTGGCGTTTACCAGCCAAACCCGTGGCCTGGTCATGGCGACACCGTCCTATGAACTTGTGCGTCAGGCGGCCGAGTCGATCAAGGCACCGGTGCATGAAGTGAACCTCGACGCCGGTCATGCCCATGATGTACCGGCCATGCTCGCGGCAGACCCACAGGCCGGCATGTTGTACCTGTGCAACCCCAACAACCCCACCGGCACCCTGACCCCTACCGAGGCCATCCGCCAAGCCTTGGCGAACAAACCCCAAGGGAGCGTGCTGGTGGTGGACGAGGCGTATATCGACTTCTGCGATGCACCCAGCTGTGTGAGTTGGGTCAACGACCACGACGATCTGTTGGTGCTGCGTACGTTCTCGAAAATCTACGGCATGGCCGGAGCGCGTCTGGGGCTGGCAATCGGTCATCCGGCGCTGCTGGAGCGGCTGGCGGTGTTCGGCGGTGACAACGTCCCGGCCGCTGCCAGCCTATTGGGCGCACGTGCCAGCCTGGAGGACACCACGTTGGTGGGCCAACGCAAAGCGCTCAATGCCAGGTTGCGTGATGAGACAGTCGCCTGGCTCAAAGGCCGGGGCTTTAGCTGCACGGCTTCCCAGAGCAATTGCTTCATGATCGATGTAAAGCAACCAGCTGAGCAGGTGGTTGAGCGGCTGGCCGCACAGAATGTGCTGGTGGGGCGCGTATGGCAGAACTGGCCGCAATGGGTGCGGGTGACAGTGGGCAACCAGCAGGAGATGGAACGCTTTCGCGAGGTGTTTGCCGCGCAGATCGCGCCTGTTGGCTGAAACATTACCTGCAGCCAGCCATGACTGTGGCGAGGGAGCAAGCTCCCTCGCCACAGTGTGCTATCTCTTGAAAGTGATGTTTAGTCCAGCGGTGTTGCCGCGTTACTGCTGGGCAATGCTGTAGCCGGCAAACGCTGTCTGCTGCTGCAGCGCAGTAATCACACTTTTGCGGCTCAACGGCTGTTCATTACCGGCGTTATCCACAAAGCTTTCCACTTCCAGTTCGGCCTCGTCGCCTTCACCTACGAAGTTGAACCCCAGGAACTCGAATGCTTCGCGGTCCACGCTGAGCCTGGAGCGCGGTGTGCGCAGCGGCAGGGTGACGCTGATGCCATCCTTGCTGATCACGAACACCTCGGCTTCTTTCTTGGCACGTGCTGCCTTGCCCTTGCCGGCACTTGGGTTGCTGATGGCCTGGTGCGACTGGTTCAGCACCTTGAGGGCCAGGCCATAGACCAGTTCCTGAAACTGGGGATCGTCCTTGAAGCTGGACAGGATGCGGCTGATCGAGAACTTGCTGCTCAGGTCTTCGAGGGCGGCGTTATCGGCGGCTTCGGCGTCCTTCAATTGTTTGAGCTGGCCCATCAGGTCGTAGGCTTTGTCATCGTCGAAGGCGTCATGGGCCTGGCGGATGGCGATGCGCAGCTCGCGGATCTGGTCGCTTTCTTTGGAGGTATGAAACGCGTCCAGCACCATCTCGCTGATGATCTTGGCCGCTGGCACATGCTGTGAAAGATTGATGGCGTTTTCGTATTCGGCTTTGGCATGCAAGGCGGTTACGGATTCTTCGGCGGATTCTGCGGTGTAGGAATCAGGCATTAAAATTTCACTGCGTAGTAAACGGGGAGACAAAAACGTCGGGCATTTTCGGCGGGGTGGGGGATCAGGTCAAGACAGGTTCGGGCAGGTGACGTTATTGGTCCAGTTGCGCGAAGCACGCCTGGAGAATATCCAGGCCCTCCTCCAGCACCCAAGGCTCGATGGTCAACGGTGCCAGCAAGCGCACAATGTGCCGCGACTTGCCGCTGGGCATCAACAGCAAGCCGGCGTCTCGCGCCAGGCCCAGCAACTGAGTGAGTTGCCTGGAGGCCGGAGTGCCATCGACATTCACCAGTTCAATACCACGCATGGCGCCGACGCCGGTGAGGCGGCCCAGGTAGGGCGACAGTTGTTGTGAGCGCCAGCTTTCATGGCGGCTGACAATGGCCGCCTCCTGCTGTGCCCCCCAAGCTTGCAGATGTTCATCGGTCATCGCCTCAAGGGTAGCCAGTGCCGCCGCGCAGGCGATGGGGTTGCCGGAGTAGGTGCCGCCGAGGCCGCCCTTGGGCAGGTTGTCCATCAGCGCCTTGCGCCCCACCACAGCACCCAACGGCACGCCGCCAGCGATGCTTTTGCCGAGCAGCAACAGATCCGGTTCGATGCCCAGGCGCGAAAAGGCAAAGCGCTGCCCCGTGCGACCAAAGCCGGACTGGATCTCATCGACAATCAGCAGAATGTTGTGCTCGTCGCAAAAGCACCGCAGGGCTTGGGCAAACTCGATATCGAGAGCGAGGAAACCGGCTTCGCCCTGCACCGGCTCGATGATGAAACAGGCCACATCGTTTACGTCGATTTCCACGCTGAACAGACGGTCCATCGCCTTCAGCGCTTCGGCGCAGGTCACGCCGTTATCGACACTGGGGTACGGCAGGTGATACACCGGGCCAGGCAGTACGCCGACCTTCTGCTTGTAAGGCACCACCTTGCCATTGAGGTTGAGGGTCGCCAGGGTTCGGCCGTGGAAGGCTCCATCAAAGGCGATCACCGCCGTTCGCCCGGTGGCGCCGCGGACGATCTTCAACGCATTTTCCGCCGCTTCCGCGCCACTGTTGGTGAGCATGCCACTGACCGGGTAGTGCACCGGGATAAACGCCGTCAGGCGTTGCATCAACTCGATGTAGGGCGTATGCGGTGCGGCGTTGAATGCGTAGTGGGTAAGCCTGGTTGCTTGCTCGCGAATCGCCGCCACTACGCCCGGATGGCAATGGCCCAGGTTGAGCACGCCGATACCGCCGACAAAATCGATGTAGCGTTTGCCCGCGGTGTCCCACACCTCAGCGTTTTTACCGTGGCTGAGGCTGATGGGATGGACGATGGAAATCGATTGGCTGATGCTGGCGTGGCTCATGAATCGCGTACTCGACAAGGCTGGGCGTGGTTTATCTAAGCCGCGCACCGGGCCTTGCCGCAAACGAAATAAAGTCGCCGGGTCATTCCAAATCGGAAGGAGCGCTTGTCTGCATTAATCCGACACCCCATCTTTGCCAGCCGCCTTGGACCGATATAGCGCTCGGTCAGCCCTTGCCACCAGCGCGGCGGGAGACTCACCCATGCGCCGCTCTACAATCCCCAGGCTCAGGGTGACGTTGAGGTCGTTGACGATAGGCGACTGTTTGATTGCACGGCGAATCCTTTCGGCCAATTCCTTCGCCGTGTCCAGGTTGCTTGCAGGCAGCACCACCATGAACTCATCGCCGCCCCAGCGAGCCAGCAGGTCAGTTGTGCGTACGCAGCTTTCCAGACGTTCCGCCACCCCTATCAGCGTCTGATCACCGACGCCGTGACCGTATCGGTCATTGACCGGCTTGAAGTCATCGATGTCCATCGCCACCAGCGCCAGGGGCACACGAAAGCGTTCGGCGCGGTCGCATTCTTCCAGCAGGCATTTTTCCAGGCGATAACGGTTGGCGATGCGTGTCAGCGCGTCGCGCTCGGCCAGGGAGCGGTTTTCGTCCAGCTGTATCTGCAATTGTTGATTGACCCGCGATAGCTCAAGGGTACGTTCTGCCACCAGTGCTTCAAGGGATTGGTTGCGCTTTTGCAAGCGTTCAATGGAGCATTTACGCGTATGAATGTCGCGGTGCGCGCCCACCATGCGCGCCACTGAGCCGTCGGGGTTGCGTGCAATGATGTAGCCACGATCCTCGATCCACAGGTAAGTGCCGTCTTCTTTCCGGCAGCGGTATTCGGCGCGGTAAAGGGGCGAACGTTGACTGATGTAGTCATCAAACAACGCCATCACGCGCGGGTAATCCTCGCTATGGATCACGCTTTCCCAGGTGAACACGTTGTTTTCCAGCGAGTCTCGGGAGTAACCGAGCATTTCGTACCAGCCGGGGTTGCGGTAGACGTAGCCAGTCGTGGCGTTCCAGTCCCAGATCCCGTCACTGACCAGTTCCATGATGGCGTGCAGCAGGTCGGCGTTGAGTTCGGAAAAGTCATTGCGTAGTGGCTCGTTGCCGGGTGTATCGTCCATCAGCGCGCTCCCTGCAAGGGCTGGCTTCTAGGGGGCGTTCTCAATTAGTTTCCCCGTCGCGCCGGGTCTGCTGTTGTGCAGGGCAAGGCGCGAGAAGCGTGGTTTGGTCATTCCAAATAAGCTTCGAGCAACGCAGCCCTGCACAACAGCAGGCCCGGCCCTTCGGGTTGTGCCTTAAAGCGGGCCAGCCTGCGTTGCAGGCCTTGGAAAGGGAACAACCATTCCCTGCGGCCTGCGCCTTGCCTGGCCCGCTTTAAGGCGACAACGCGGCGGGGAAACTAATTGAGAACGCCCCCTAGGGGCCAGTTATTATTGGTGACGCCGATACTCCGTGGCTGGCGCTACTCTACCTCGCTGCTTGCACGGTTTGAATAGGGCGGATGTGCTGCTTTCGGATAGTGGCGTTTGGCTATGGTTCGGGCGCCAGCATCTTTGTTCGAGGCTTTCCATCCGCGTTGTGTTGGTAAATCTCATCCGGCTGGCCCTGTTCATTGAAAAACACCTGGCCAATTCCCGCGCTATTCCACAGCCGCTCACCCGCCTCGGCATGGTCCGGAATATACGGGACTACCTGCATGGTACGGCGGCGGGTAAACCAGTTGAGCGGCGAGCGTGGGGAATACAGCCAGCGGTTGAGACGGTCGAACCATTCCAGCAGGCGCGGCGGGAACTCATTCTTGATGCCGCTGCTGGTGATTTGCCAGATCCTCGGGCCGCCGTTGCGGTGACGGATCAGCACCTGGTAGACGAACGAGTAATGCACATCGCCGGAGAGGATCACGTAGTTACCGGGCGTGCGCGAGTGGCGGAAGATGTTCAGGATCACTTGGGCGGCGCCGCGATGAGCCATCCAGTTTTCGGCGTCCACCAGCAGTGGGAAGCCGCACCAACTGAAGACCTTTTGCACCGTTTCGATCAGCTTGACGCCAAAGATCGGCGCAGGCGAGACGATAATGGCCGACGGATGGTCGAGCAGCTCCTGTTGCAGTTCGCTCAAGGCTTCCCAGTCCAGCAGGCCGGAAGGTTGCTTGAGGGTAAATTCGCTGCGCCAGCGCCGAGTACGGGTATCGAGTACCACCAGGGCAGGGGTGGTGGGCAAAACGTAATGCCATTGCTGGAATTTCAGCAGCGCCTCCAGCAGATCATCCTGGGCAGCAGCGTCCAGATGATTGCCCTGCGCCTGGCCAGTCAGTGCCTGGGTCTGGGTCAGCAGTTCGCCGAACACCTGGGGTTGGTTGCCCCAGCCCTGGCATAACAGGTACGCCAGCAAGGCATTGCCGATGATGCGTTTGGAGAAGGGATGGCCGTAGGCGGTTTGCTCCCACTGAGCGCTGAGGTTCCAATCGTCGGTGATGTCGTGATCATCGAAGATCATCAGCGTCGACAAGTGGGCGAACACCCGGGCTACCCCCGGCAAGCCGGTGCGCAATTGATCGATCTGCACTTGTTCGCGGGCATAACGCAGTTGTTCTTGCGCGCTCAGTTGCGGCGGTCGTGGTGTGATCAGCGTCCACGGGGTGGGCGACCAGACCAGCAGGTACATCGCGATGACTTCGGCGAAGGTCACCAGGTGATTGTCAGCGGTGCTGCTGGTGAAGATCGGCTTCTTCACGCCGCCGAAAAAGCGTTCGCGCAGGGTCTCGTTACTGTCCAGCGCCGGAAGCAGGTCGGCGCGGTGGTAATAGCTGGCGCGATGCCCATAGAGGCTGACGCTGTCGTCTACCACGGCGCCCTCCAGGAACTCGTCGAACAGGCCCAGGTGCGCGATCAGCGCATGGATGGCCCGCAGCATGGGCCCGGCGACATCGTCGGCGTAGACCTGGTCGCCGCTCATCATCAGCAAGGCGGGGCGTTCGAGCGGGGTGCGGGCCTGCGCCAACAGGCGGTCGACGCACAACAAACCTTCATCTGCACGGTGATGGGGTTTACGGCAGGAGCCATGTACCAAGTGGTTGATGCGGCTATGCAGCACGAAGCTCGGCGTTGTGGCGTCGGCATACAGCAAGTGCGGCGCCCATTGTGCGATGCCGATGCCGTCGACGATCAGGTCGTAACCGATGACCTCGTCCTGGGGCAGAGCGTCGCTCAGCGCTACGTCGATCAAGTGGATAACGGCATGGCGCCCGACGGGCACGACTTGGCAGTGCGTTGCATCGAGCGGGATATTCAGCGTCTCGCCCTGGGGTAATTGCAGCCTCAAGCACAGTGGCAGGGCGCGACTGCCCACCAACCAGATAACCAGGCGCTGCGGTTCAAGGCGCCTTAGCAGGGGACCTGCGATGACGGCAGGCAGGATGTCGGGTTGATGCATGAAAAATGCAGCTCATACCAAGTGGGACTGGAGAGGATAACGCAGAGGATGTCAGTGTTTTGTTAACGCAAGTGCAGCGCGGTGCGCTGCACTGCACTGCACTTGTTGCCGGTGACCCGTAACGGTTTAAGTCAGTTTGCCTCCTCCGAGAGAGGTCATACCCGAACCTTTGGGTTTTGGTTGCGTGTCCTGCCCCTGTGGGGGGCCGTCAAGCGGCGAAGAAGTTGGTGCGGGATTGGCTGGAGGCTGGTTATCTTTTAAGCCTTGCTGGATGTTATAGCTGAAGCTGTGAAACGAATTGCCGATGAACATGGTAAAACCCCTTACTCAATTGGAGGACTGTTGTCGCATCAATACTCCCTTTGAGTGCGCACTGATTGAGTGAGGCTGGCCGGGTTTTTCGTTCCCGGCCATAGGTAACCATATGTTTGGCTAGTAGGAATTTGGTGTGTCTCAAGCAGGCTTAGGCACCGTAAACCTGAATTCACTGCCGCGCCCCAATTCACTGTCGGCTTCGATCCGACCACCATGGGCCTGGACAATCCCCTGGGTGATATACAGCCCCAGCCCGCTGCCGGTGGGATTGTTCTCGGACTGGGTCCAATAGCGGTCGAACACATGGGGCAAATGATCCGGCGCAATGCCTTCACCGGAATCGCGTACCGAAAACACGATCTCTTCGCCGTTGCTCATGGCGCTGATACCGATGTTGCCCTGGCGGGGAGTGAATTTGATGGCGTTGCCGATCAGGTTCGACAGCACTTGGAACAAGCGCTCCGGGTCGGCGCTGATCTGCAGGCCAGGCTCGGCGTTGAACGACAGGTCGATACCTTTTTCCGAGGCCAGTGGCGACAGCAGCGAATATGCCTCTTCAAATATCTGGCTGACGTCCAGCGCAACCGGCTTGACCACATAGCGTCCGGCTTCGATTTTCGAGGTGTCGAGCAAGTCCTCCAGCAGCACATTCATGCGCCCGGCGGCCTGTTGCATGGTGTCGATGGCCGAGGAAATCCGCCGTGAGGTGTGTGGGCCGTCGGAGCTGAAGGCTTTCTGCATCATGCCGCAGAGCATGGAAATAACTGTCATCGGGTTGCGCAGGTCGTGGGAAACCACTGCGACCAGCTCGTCACGGGCACGCACCGCTTGTTGTTCGCGCAGCACCTGGCGGGCCAAGTCATTTTCCAGGGCCGAGCGGCGCAGGTCATTGGCGGCAAACAGGTCGCCGTGGCTCCACTTGGTGGAAATGCCGGCCATTTCCACTTTCCAGATTTCAAACGACGTGCGTGGGCGAAGGCGTAGGCCAGTGTCAGAAGTTTCCAGATTTAGCGGCTTGCTCGGGTCACCGCTCCAATTGATGTTCTCTTTGACTTCCGGGCGAAACCACAACACACCGTTATCCACAGGCTTGGGCAGGCTCATGGCGAGCACACCACTGGCCACCGCCTGATACTCGGCGGCCGGTGGGTACACCGAAGCCAGGTTGTGGTTGGAAAATACCGGCTGGCCCAGCGTTTGCAGCCACTTGTGCAGCGCCCGGATTTGCGCTGGTTCCGGGCAGTTGCCGTAACGGTGCAACTGCTTGTCTTCGATGATCGCCACACCGCCCGACAAGGTCAGGTCCATCAGTTTTTTACCGTGGTGGGCCAGGCTGTCGAACACATTGTCGTCGCTGGCTTTCATCGCCCGATCAAGCAACGCCAGGGTTTCGACTTTCTCCTCTCGCTGGCGGCTTAACTCCAAGGCTTCCATGGCACTGATCTGCAACGACAGCACCTGACCGATGGTCTGGCAGGTCATACGCAGATCGTTCGGCACCAGCAGCGGCTCGCGGTTGCCGCAGCTGATCAGGCCCCAGAGTTTGTCGCCCTTCATCAGCGAAATACTCATGGACGACAACACGCCCATGTTCTGCATGTATTGGCAGTGAATCGGCGACACGCTGCGCAGGGTAGCGAAGCTCAGGTCCAGCGGTTGGCCGGTGTCCGGGCGCAATTTTGGCAATAGCGGTACGGGTTCGTAGGACGCATTCGGGATGATCCGAAGCCAGTTGGTGCGATACAGCTCACGGGCTTGTTCGGGGATGTCGGACGCGGGGAAGAACAGGCCGTTGAATAATTCCATGGCCGGCGCCGAGGCTTCAGCGATTACCTGACCATGGCCTTCGTCTTCGAAGCGATAGATCAGCACTCGGTCATAACCGGTCATGGCCTGGATTTCATCCACGCTGATGGCGTACAGCGCTTGCAGTGTCTTGGCCGATTGCAGGCGTTGCAGCATTTTGCTCAGGTTGCTGGTGAGACCATTGCGTACCTGGGGTTTGAAATCCGCGAGCAAGGGTTCGAATTCCAACACCAGCACGTTCTGATGACGATGCAGCAAACCTTCGAACTGAGCACCGTTGAGCGTGACATGCAGGGGTGGGGCGTCGATAAAGGTATTGTGCTCGGCCATCGACTGCACCACCTGAGCGTGTTCACTGCCAATCAACGTGTGCAACGGTTGATTCAACAAGGCCTCGGGCGTGTGGCCGAACAAGGTGCCGACGTTGGCACTGACCTGAATGATGTTCAGCTCAGGCTCCGACAGCGTCAGCAACACGCCATGAGGCTGGATTGCCCCGGGGAAGCGGATGGGCTCGTCGGCACAGTTGGCAAGCAGCTCTTCAAAATCTTCGGGTTTCATAGCAGTACCTCCTGGCGTTCGAGCCATTGCTCAAAGCCGCTGAAAGTGGACCGGGCAGCCATCACTGCGCGCGCTCGAGCGCTCGCATCCAGTGGCTGATGAGCCAGGTAGTCGAGAAAGTCTTTCCAGCGCCGGCCGGTCTCGGCACCGTAGACATCGAGAAACGCACCGCCGTTGTCGGCTTCGATCGCCAGGCGTGACGCCATCTCCCGGCGTAATACCTGGCCGCCGAGCGTTGCACCTTCCAGTACATACAGGGCGCCGAGGCAAGCGGCAGGAGTGTCCAGCGCGGGGAGTTGGGTGCAGCGGGGAAGGGCATCTAGGGTGGGACTATCCAGGCCCAGAGCGCGCAGATCGTTAACCAGCGTCGGCGTTTTCACACGTGACGCAATATCAATTCCATCCGGAATCAGGCCACCGTCGTACAGCGCCGCCTCCATGGGTTGATAAAAACCGTAGTACGCCTGCAGCAATCGCCGATACCACTGGGCATCCAGGCGTTCGGAAAAAAACGGCAAACGCTTTTCCAACGCGACATGCAACAGGCCGGTACCCGTGCGCAACGTTTCCAGCAAGGATGGCGCACCAACGTCATGGGCCTGTGAGTGCATTCAATGAGCTCGAACTGTGGGCCTGTCGGCCAGGAATGACGCATGAAAATGGGCGACAATTCTACACAACTCGTTGTCGTCAGCTGAGCGCAAGAAGCGAAAAGGCTGACCAGTGGATCAGAAAAGTCGCTCCCTGTATTCCAAATGACCCCACGGCACGCCACGAGTTCGGTCCGGATGATATCGCGACGCTATCAATGCATGGGCGGTCCCTGCTGGGTCAACGCCGTTTGCACGCACTCAAGCAAGTGATCGGTGCTCCATGGTTTAGGCAGAAACCGCACCGAGCTGCCCAATTGAGTGGCGATCTTCGTATTGCCGGAAGTCAGCACCACCTGCACCTCAGGCCAGCGATGAGCCACTACGCGGCTCAAGTCGTAGCCATTGAGCAGGCCGGGCATTTGAATATCACTGACAATCAAGTCCACAGGGTCGTCGCCCCGCTCCAGATAAATCATCCCTTCATCCGCCGAAGGGAATGAAGTCACCACCGCACCGAAATCCTCCAGCACATCCACCATTAACGCCCGAATGATCTCGTCGTCTTCCAATACTAAAATCGATGGCTGAGCCATGATCCTTACTCCACCATCAGGGGTTCAGTAAGGTGGAGTGGGGGTTGGGTATATAGGTTCGATTGGATGTTTTTTAAACGATGGGTGGTCATTCGGCTGGTTCCAGCATGTGGTCTTGCCCCACGCCGTCAGCACGATAATCCGTTAAGGTAAGCGCCACTGCGACGTCCAAGGAATGCCATGTTTAAGCGTAATCCCCTCGTGCCAGAACTCATCGTTACCCACCTCGGTGCCAGCCTGGCATTCTGGGTTGACCAGTTGGGTTTCGGCATCGCCTATCAGCGCGCTGAAGAAGGCTTTGCCTACCTCGACCTGCACGGTGCGCAAATCATGCTGGAACAATACGAGCCGCACGCCGGGCAGTGGTTGACCGCGCCCTTGCAGCAGCCTTTCGGGCGTGGCGTCAACTTGCAAATCGACGTGCCTGCCGTAGCGCCTATCTTGCGGCGCCTGTCGGAGATCGGCCGCCCGTTGTTCCGTAACGTCGAGGATGCCTGGTACCGCGCGGGCGACGTAGAGGCCGGGCAGCGCCAGTTCATCGTGCAAGACCCGGACGGTTATCTGGTGCGCCTGGTGGAACGGCTGGGGGAGCGGCCGTTCAAGCAGGCATAATTGACGGCAATAACCCATAGGGAGACCCTGATGATGTACGTGTTATTGACTCTCGCCCTCACCGTTGTCGCTGCACCCGCGTTTGCAGCTGGCGACGCCGAAGCGGGCGGCAAACTCTTCACCAAGACCTGCGGCGGCTGCCACAGCATCGGTGAAGGTGCGCGCGGCGGTTTTGGGCCGCAGCTGAACGGCATTATCGGCCGACCTGCCGGTACGACCCCGGACTATCAGTATTCGGATGCGATGAAGAATTCGGGAGTGGTTTGGACGCGGGACAAACTAACGGCCTACATCGAAGACCCGAAATCGGTGGTAAGTGGGACGCGGATGATTTTCTGGGGAATCAGTGATCCGCAGAAGATTGAAAATATCTTGGCGTACTTAGATACATTCCAGCTCAAGTGAGCTGCCCAGGCTGACGGCTACCACCGGGCACAACGCGATCAGAAGGTGGCGGGGCTTGCCGTCATGCCAGTCAGTTAAGCGCAGGCTCCCACATTGAACTGGGTTCGGCTTAAGGTATCGCCGTCGGTTGTCATTAGGCTCAAGCATCAATAGCGAACCCGCGACGCAAGCTCCGGGTAATGGGTCGCAAGCTCAGCCAAGCACTGCCGCAGCATCTTGGCATCGTGGGGTAGGTGCTCTGAAAAAATATCCCAACCAGAAAACTCAAGCGTCTCCGGCATTTCTACCAAGCCGCTGATGGCGTCCCAAAAGGCATCCCAGTTTCGGCCATACCAGTTGGGGAAGTTGAGTGAAGTGCACAGTGTGGCGTGAAGTTCTTTGGGGTTTTGGATGCGGCTCAGGTTTATTTTGATGATGGATGATCGGGTCACTTGTGCACCATTTGCTGATTTACAGGCGCCTTGAATATAACCAGGACAAATGCACCCGTCCTCATGTTTCACAGCACGTGATTTTAGGCCTTTCATTAACATTATGAGCCTTGGCCTGCATCCAAAGCCTACACCCAAGTAGGACCGTTCTGATTTGCGCCTGACCTCAGTATTAGCGGCAAAGCGTTTGCTACGTTCGTGTGAAAAATACGCGATGGAAGCGCTTAATGCTGACGTTCAACTCCCTATGGAAAAACCATCCGGAAATCTTCGGAGACGCCGCCCCTTGTAGAACCAACGGCGCCAAAAATTTCAGTGACCAATGCGCCATTAACCTGGGCGTAGCACTGCGCAGGTCAGGCGCCGACCTGAGCAGGTTGAGAGGTGTGCGCTATTGTTGGCAGCATGCCAAGAGTGAGGGCCATGTGTTGGCAGCTGAGGAGATGGCCAAAGCTCTAAGTGACGCGAATATCCCCGGTTTGCAGCGCCCGAAGAAGATAAAACCTGAGGATTTCGAAGAGGTGTTGGCGGGGCAGCAAGGCATTATCTTTTTCAAAGACTTTTGGCGCCGAGGGAATGAGACGTCTGGCAATCGCAGTGGTGACCACATTGACCTTTGGAATGGGCGGCGGTTGACGAATTGGCTGAGTTATCCGCGTATTCAGTTGGGGTTTTCGATTGAGGGGACGTTCTCGGACTATTACGAGTCCAGGGAGATAGGGTTTTGGAAAGTCATATGAAGGTGGTTAAGGGCGTGCTCTTTGTGATCGGGATGGTTGTGGTGGCGCTGACGGTGTTTAACGGATTGGTTGTGGCAGTGTCGGCTTATTTCGGGCCGTTTTATGAGGGGGATGCGCAACAGAATCGAAATTTTGGATTTTGGTTGGTGGGTAATGGGGTTGTGATGCTGGCTACGGTGTTGCTGGGAGTGGGTTGGTATCGCAGATATTTGCGCAGGCGTGGGGTGTGAGTTCTCAAGTGTTCGGCGGATCATGTATTCATGGGAGGGCGCCATCGGGAGCAAGCCCCCTCCCACATTATGATCTGGTACATCTGTTGAATCGTGTAGGCAAAAAAAAGGCCTTGGTGCGCCAAGGTCTTTTTTTGCCCAAGGTTCAGGTCAGCAGATGCTTTGAAATCAGCCGCGAGATCTCCACAATCGAGGTTTTCCCAGTGAACTCGAACTTCACCTTCCCCAGCGACGAAAAGTAAATCTCCAGCTCCGAATCCAGATCAAACGTCCCTGACGTTTCCACCGAATACGCCACGATGTTTTTGTAAGGCAGCGAAGTGAAGTCCTTCTTGCTGCCGGTAATCCCCTGCACGTTCACTGCGATGATGCGCTTGGTGGTGAAGACCACGCCGTCGCGCATGGCCTTGTACGCGTCGACCACTTCTTCGCCGTCCATCAGCAGGGCCGAAACGCGTTCGGCGTATTCGTTGTTTTGTTTGAGCTTGAAGAAGCCTTTGTTGTTGAAGTCGATCATGTGCCTGTCCTGGTTGAAGGGTGCCGCTGGTGTATGGCGTTTTGCTCGCGGATCTGTATCTAACGGCTGAGCCTGCAAGGCTCTAGCATGGCGCGTAACACTACAGTGCTGGCGAAGGATTTTACGCCGGCAGCATAAAAATCCAGGAGCTAAACAATGCCCGATATATCCAGCTTGCTTGCCTACGGCCTGATTTCACTCGGCATGGTGCTCACGCCCGGGCCGAATATGATTTACCTGATTTCCCGCTCGATCTGCCAGGGGCGCACCGCAGGGCTGATCTCACTTGGCGGGGTGGCGCTGGGCTTTTTGATCTATATGGTGTGCGCGGCGCTGGGTATCACCGCGCTGGTGATGGCGGTGCCGCTTGCCTACGACGTGCTGCGGTTCGGCGGTGCGCTGTATCTGGTGTACCTGGCGTGGCAGGCGGTCAAGCCGGGCGGGCGTTCACCGTTTCAGGTGCGGGACTTGCCCAAGGACAGCCCGCGCAAGTTGTTCACCATGGGCGTGGTGACCAACCTGCTCAATCCCAAGGTGGCGGTGATGTATCTGTCGCTGCTGCCCCAGTTCATTGAACCGAACGGCCATGGCAGCGTGCTGTTGCAATCGTTGGTGTTGGGCTCTCTGCAGATTTTCATCAGCGTCAGCGTCAATGCGGTGATTGCTTGTATGGCCGGCTCCATCGCGGTGTTCTTCGTGACTCGGCCGGGGTGGCAGGTGGTGCAGCGCTGGGTGATGGGGTCGGTGCTGATGGGGTTGGCGGTACGGATGGCGGTGGAAGGGCGCAAATAAGGCTGCTTTCAGCGTGCCATGACGTTGACAATCACATGCAGGATGAATGCAGGTCCATAGCAGGGGCGCCCGTGTTCATCTTCGATACGCCATATCGAAGTGACCGTGCAGGTCTCTTTCGGCGCTCCAAACTCTACGGTGATATGCACCGGTTGGCCGGGCAGGGTTTCGGCAATCGGTACCTCGTTGTTAAGGCTGCGCAGGTGGCTGTCCATCACCACTTCCAGGGGCTCGCCTGTAGCCGTGCGACGGGCGATGACGTATTCACCGTCCACTCGAACCAATCGTCGACCGCGCCAGGGGCGGGTACCGACGTTCTGGATCTCCCAGGTTTTCTGAAACGTTTCGCCAGGCAGCACGACGGTTTGGTCGGGCGTGGTGACGTCGGCGTTAAACACCACAATGTCGCCAAGATCATGCAGGCCGATGGCTCGGTTGGTGGTTGCCATTGAATGGGTATCGACCGGTGCGCCTGCCAAATCGGCGAAGTAGCGGAACAGCAATAACGGGGACACCTGCAGCGCCTTGGCCAGTTTGATCAGGGTGCGTACCGAGGGATCCTGTGAAATGCCACCCGCTAATCCGTAAAGATAGGTACGCGAAATACCGGCTTCCTTGGCCAGGGTTGTCATGGATTTGCCCAGTTCCCGGCTGCGTCTTACGACCAGTGCTCGGAGTGTGTCGCGGGTTTTGATGCTCATATCCGTACGTTGATCCCCGTCCTTGAAAAATCATCATCTTGTTCGCCAAAAAGGACAACTTGCTCGCCGTTGCGTGTAGTGAGCCCTGCACACTCGCAACCTGCTAGCGCCGTTGTGAAGGACATGGATCGGTCCCTTTCTGTTTGGCTATATCCAGTGTCGCGGTTTCTCGCATGCTTGCGAACCTAGTGTGTGTTGCATTCCTTTACAACTATCTTTGGGTATAGCTATGTCTCGATTAAAAGCATGCTGCGAATCCATAGCCCGATCAGGCTTTGGCATTCTGCAAATTCCTGATGCGATGTTGCAGGACTACAAAAAGATCATCGATGGGTATTCGGCCATTCCCCAGGCCATCAAGGATGAATTTTCCTTTGCCCAGGACACGGATGGGTTTTTCCCTTTTGGCGCCGAGTACTCCCTTGTCGAGGATCACCCTGACCTGTGCGAGCGGTTTTGTTACTGGCCCGCGCACGCTTCAAAAAGAACCGCTTTCGAATTCACCCGAAGTACTTTCGTTGCCGCAGTCGGCAGTTTTGAACGACAGATGAGCGAGTTGGCCCAGGGGGTGATGGATGGCATTTGCGAGGAATTTGGCGTGGCACCCTTGGCCCCCTTTCGCGCGGCATCGTATATCCAGTTGTGTGTCTACGGTCCACAGGCCAAAGACCATTCTCGTAAATTTGCTCAAGATCCTCATGAAGACGGGCATATGCTTTCGTTTATCAAGCCTACCCGCGAAGGGCTGGTCTTGATGAAGGGACGATCGTTGGAACCTGTACGCCTTCTGGAGAACGAGGTCGCGGTGCTGGCGGGCTCCTTGCTGACAGAGCTCTCCGATCATGCCGTGCCTGCCGCCTACCATGCTGTACTTGCGCCCAGCAAACCGGTCGCCAGAAGCTCATTGATTTACTTTGCAAACCCCAATCCGGACCAGTTGCTGACGACCTTTTACCGCCAGAAACCCATTGACCTGGGCAGCACGGTGAATGCTCGTCATACCGGTTTCGGTAATCAGCCGATTCAACTGCGCTAAATAGTCCTGGAGGGCTCGAACAGTCCATGTTTCCTCACTTCAATGCCCTTTACATCGAAGGTTTGCTCTTGGGCATCGGACTGTTCGCCGCCCCAGGCCCGAAAGACACCCTGGTGATCCGCCAAGGTGTCGGTCGCGGGCCGATCTGGGGCGTTGTCGCCATTTGCGTATTGGCCGATATTTTCCTGATCGCTTTCGGGGTCACGGGTTTAGGGTCGTTATTGGGAAGTCGGCCTGAGGTGATGGCGCTATTGCTATTGTCCGGAGCGGCCTATCTGCTTTGGTTTGGTGGCCAGCGTCTGTTGGCTTGTATCCGGGATCAGTCCATGCCGGATGCTCAAGGCGGCAATTCGCAAAGAGGGCTGTTGCGCTCGGCGGTCATACTCGGCTTTGCCAACCCTTATGCATGGCTGGATACCGTGGTGCTGATTGGTTCTATCGGCGCCACGAAACCTGCGGGCCAACAGGCACTGTTCGCGACAGGCGCCATGACGGCATCACTCGTGTGGTTTGTGGTGTTGGCGCTGTGCTGTCAGCGGTTGACAGTATTGTTTCGCAAGCCAGCGGTCTGGCGTTGGCTGGATGCAGGGGTGGCGGTATTGATGGTGTACCTGGCCGTTATGCTGATCACCGATTCATTGCACATCTTTCAGATAGCCCTTTAGAACGGTCAGCGGGCATATCAACTCATCAAGGTGAGAGATGTTTTGCACAGGGGTGGATAGCTTTAGCAATTCACGCCCGAGCACGCTGTCCGCTCCACCCAATGCAATCAACGCCTGGGTGATGCACTCATCGAGCTTCAACTGGATCTCAGCCAGGTTTCCCTGGCGCACCAACAACCCAAACACTTCGCGTTCATAGCCATCCATTGCAGGATCATCGCGCAGCAGCGGGCTGCCGTCCTCGGTTTCATGCGCCAGCTTCAGGGCGAACAGTGCAACCGCTTCAAGCATCAATTCCATGGTCTCACTAACCCCCCACTGCCACGCCCGGCACTTTTTCACAGGCGAAAAAAAGACCTTGAATTTCAAGGTCTTTCTTTAAGATGGTGCCCCGAGGGAGACTCGAACTCCCACTCCTTTCGAAAACGGATTTTGAATCCGCCGCGTCTACCAATTCCGCCATCAGGGCTCAATGGCGGCGAAGTATAGAGATGAGATTACCGTTGGTCAATCACGTTTCATGGTCTATTTTCACTATTTCCGCTAGACTTCCCGGCCCTGCTAGACGAACCCCATCATGCGCGTTGCTGACTTTACTTTTGAGCTCCCTGATTCGCTGATCGCTCGCCACCCTTTGGCCGAGCGTCGCGCCAGTCGACTGCTGACCCTGGACGGGGTCAGCGGTGCCCTCGCACACCGTCAATTCACTGATTTGCTTGAGCATTTGCGCCCGGGCGATTTGATGGTTTTCAACAACACCCGGGTGATTCCGGCGCGGCTGTTCGGCCAGAAAGCTTCCGGCGGCAAGCTGGAAATTCTGGTGGAGCGGGTGCTGGACAGCCATCGTGTGCTGGCCCATGTGCGCTCCAGCAAGTCGCCCAAGCCGGGTTCGAGCATCCTCATTGATGGCGGTGGCGAAGCCGAGATGGTGGCGCGCCACGATGCCTTGTTCGAGCTCAAGTTTGCCGAAGAAGTGCTGCCGTTGCTGGATCGGGTCGGCCATATGCCGTTGCCTCCTTATATAGACCGCCCCGACGAAGACGCGGACCGCGAGCGCTATCAGACGGTGTACTCACAGCGCCTCGGCGCTGTAGCGGCGCCGACTGCCGGGCTGCATTTCGACCAGCCGCTGCTGGATGCGATTGCCGCCAAGGGCGTCGAGACGGCCTATGTGACGCTGCACGTGGGGGCCGGTACGTTTCAGCCGGTGCGTGTGGAGAACATCGAAGACCACCACATGCACAGCGAATGGCTGGAGGTCAGCCAGGACGTCGTGGACGCGGTCAATGCGTGCAAGGCGCGCGGCGGGCGAGTGGTGGCCGTGGGCACCACCAGCGTACGATCACTTGAAAGTGCGGCGCGTGATGGCGTGCTCAAGCCGTTCAGTGGTGACACTGATATCTTTATTTTTCCGGGCCGGCCATTCCATGTGGTCGATTGCCTGGTCACCAATTTCCATTTGCCCGAATCCACGCTCTTGATGCTGGTGTCGGCATTTGCCGGTTACCCGCAAACCATGGCTGCTTACCAGGCCGCCATTGCCAACGAGTACCGTTTTTTCAGCTACGGTGATGCGATGTTTATCACCCGTAACCCGGCGCCACGCGGCCCAGAGGAACAACTATGAGTCGTATGTCGTTTGAATTGTTGGCCACCGACGGCAAAGCCCGTCGCGGTCGCCTGACCTTCCCGCGCGGCACCGTGGAGACCCCGGCGTTCATGCCGGTCGGCACCTACGGCACCGTCAAGGGCATGTTGCCGCGCGACATTGTCGCTACCGGTGCCGAGATTATCCTCGGCAACACCTTCCACCTGTGGCTGCGCCCGGGCACGGAAGTGATCAAAAAGCACGGCGATCTGCATGACTTCATGAAATGGCAAGGCCCGATCCTCACCGACTCCGGTGGTTTCCAGGTATTCAGCCTGGGCGCCATGCGCAAGATCAAGGAGGAGGGCGTAACCTTCGCCTCGCCGGTGGACGGTGCCAAGGTGTTCATGGGCCCGGAAGAGTCAATGCAGGTCCAGCGCGACTTGGGCTCCGACATCGTGATGATTTTCGACGAGTGCACGCCTTACCCGGCTGACGAAGACGTGGCGCGCATCTCCATGGAGCTGTCCCTGCGTTGGGCCCAGCGCTCGAAGAACGCCCATGGTGACAACACCGCGGCGCTGTTCGGGATTGTCCAGGGCGGGATGCACGAAAGCCTGCGTAAACGCTCGCTGGAAGGCCTCGACAAGATCGGCTTCGACGGCCTGGCCATCGGCGGTTTGTCGGTGGGCGAGCCCAAGCACGAAATGATCAAGGTGCTCGACTACCTGCCGGGCCTGATGCCCGCTGACAAACCTCGTTACCTTATGGGCGTTGGCAAACCGGAAGATCTCGTAGAGGGTGTGCGCCGCGGTGTGGACATGTTCGATTGCGTGATGCCAACCCGTAATGCCCGCAATGGGCATCTGTTCATCGATACAGGCGTGCTCAAGATCCGTAACGCGTTCCATCGCCATGATGATTCGCCGCTGGATCCCACCTGTGACTGCTACACCTGCCAGAACTTCTCCCGTGCCTATCTGCATCATCTGGACAAGTGCGGGGAAATGCTGGGTAGCATGTTGAATACCATCCACAATTTGCGTCACTACCAAGTCCTGATGGCTGGTTTGCGCGAGGCTATTCAACAGGGTACATTGGCCGCCTTCGTCGATGCCTTCTATGCCAAGCGCGGGCTCCCTGTGCCGCCCTTGGACTGAGTTTTCCGACCCTAAGATTCACTATTTGCAACTGGAGTGCTAAATGAGCTTTTTTATCTCTAACGCCATGGCTGACGCCGCTGCGCCTGCTGCTGCCGGCCCTATGGGCGGTGGTTTCGAGTGGATTTTCCTGGTCGGCTTCCTGGTCATCTTCTACCTGATGATCTGGCGTCCACAGGCCAAGCGCGCCAAAGAGCAGAAAAACCTGCTGGGCAGCCTGCAAAAAGGCGACGAAGTCGTGACCACTGGCGGCATCGCCGGCAAGATCACCAAGGTTTCCGATGCTTTCGTGGTACTGGAAGTCTCCGACACCGTAGAAATGAAGTTCCAGAAGGGCGCCATCGCCGCCACGCTGCCTAAGGGCACGCTCAAAGCGATCTAAGTAACAACCTTTACCAATCGACGGGGCGCGCAAGGCGCCCCGCGTTATAAGCGGGCGGCGTGATGCTGAACAAATACCCTCTGTGGAAATACGTACTGATCCTGGCGGTGCTGGCGATCGGTTTTATTTATTCCGCTCCCAATCTCTATCCTGATGACCCGGCGATCCAGATCTCTGGCGCCAGCACTTCGCTGCAGGTCAATCAGGCTGATCTGGAACGCGCTAGCAAAGCGCTGACTGACGCGGGCATCCAGGTTAAAGCGGCAACCTTGGCAGCTGGTTCCAAAGGCGGCTTGTTGCGCCTGACCAAGCAAGAAGACCAATTGCCGGCCAAGGACGTTGTACGCAAGGTCATGGGTGACGACTACGTCGTTGCATTGAACCTGGCACAGACCACGCCTCAATGGCTGCGCAGCATTGGCGCGCACCCGATGAAGCTGGGCCTGGACTTGTCCGGTGGCGTGCACTTCCTGCTGGAAGTCGACATGGACAAGGCCCTCGACGCGCGTCTGAAAGTCTATGAAGGCGACGTGAAGAGCCTGCTGCGCAAAGAGAAACTGCGTTATCGCAGCCTGCCGCAGCTCAACGGTGCCATCCAGTTGGGTTTCGCTGACGAAGCTTCCCGCGAGCAGGCCCGTGCGCTGATCCGCAAGAATTTCAATGACTTCGACATCGTTCCGGCCGACTTGAATGGTCAGGCTGTGTTGCGCCTGGCGATGAGCCCGGCCAAGATCGCCGAGATCCGCGAGTACTCCATCAAGCAGAACTTGACCACGGTACGTAACCGCGTCAACGAGCTGGGTGTGGCCGAGCCGATCGTGCAGCGCCAGGGCGCCAACCGTATCGTGGTTGAGTTGCCGGGTGTACAGGACACTGCTGAAGCCAAGCGTATCCTTGGTAAAACCGCCAACCTGGAATTCCGCCTTGCAGCTGAGCCGGGTGCCACTCGTGCGACCTCCGAAGAGTTCGAGTTCCGCGAGGGCAATCGTCCTCCTGCGTTGATCGAGCGTGGCTTGATCATCACTGGTGACCAGGTGACCGATGCCAAGGCCGGTTTCGACTCGCAGCACGGTACGCCCGAAGTGAACATCCGCCTGGATGGCCACGGTGGCGAACTGATGAGCCGCGCCACGCGCAGCAACGTCGGTCGCAGCATGGCGGTGATCTTCATCGAGCAGCGCCCCGTTACCACCTATACCAAGCAGATGGTCAACGGCGTCGAGAAAGACGTGCCGGTGCAGACCTTCAAGGAAGAGAAAAAGATCATCAGCCTGGCGACCATCCAGTCGCCGCTGGGTGCGCAGTTCCGCATCACTGGCCTGAACGGCCAGGGTGAGTCCTCCGAGCTGGCGCTGCTGCTGCGTGCTGGTGGCCTGGCGGCGCCGATGTACTTCGCTGAAGAACGTACCATCGGCCCGAGCCTGGGTGCCGACAACATCACCAAGGGTGTGGATGCGGCGCTGTGGGGCATGTTGTTCGTGTCGCTGTTCATCATCGCCATCTACCGCTTCTTCGGCGTTATCGCCACCGTCGCACTGGCGGGCAACATGGTGATGCTGCTGGCGCTGATGTCGCTGCTGGGCGCGACGCTGACCTTGCCGGGTATCGCCGGTATCGTGCTTACCATGGGTATGGCGGTTGACGCCAACGTGCTGATCTTCTCGCGTATCCGTGAAGAGATCGCCGCCGGCATGACCGTACAGCGTGCTATCAACGAAGGCTTCGGCCGGGCATTTACCGCGATTCTCGACTCCAACTTGACCACTTTGCTGGTCGGCGGGATTCTCTTTGCCATGGGCACCGGCCCCGTCAAAGGTTTTGCGGTGACCATGTCCCTGGGTATCTTTACCTCGATGTTCACGGCCATCATGGTGACCCGCGCAATGGTCAACCTGATCTTTGGCGGGCGTGACTTCAAGAAGTTGTGGATTTAAGGGGCTGCCATGTTACGTACAATCAACTTCATGGGCGTTCGCAACGTTGCGTTCGGCGTCACCGTGCTCCTTACCGTTCTGGCGTTGTTCAGCTGGTTCCATAAGGGCCTGAACTACGGGCTGGACTTCACCGGCGGTACGCTCATCGAGCTGACCTACGAGAAGCCGGCCGATGTCACCCTGGTGCGCAATGAGCTGGTCAAGGCCGGCTATCACGAGGCGGTGGTGCAGAGCTTCGGCGCCACTACTGACCTGCTGGTGCGTATGCCTGGCGAAGACCCGCAACTGGGTCACCAGGTAGCGGAGGCCTTGCAGAAGGTCGGCGGCGACAACCCGGCATCGGTCAAGCGCGTCGAGTTCGTCGGCCCGCAGGTCGGTGAAGAGCTGCGCGACCAGGGCGGCCTCGGCATGCTGATGGCGCTGGTCGGCATCATGATCTACCTGGCCTTCCGCTTTCAGTGGAAGTTCGGTGTCGGCGCCATTGTGTCGCTGATCCACGACGTGATCGTGACCGTGGGGATCCTGGCCTACTTCCAGATCACCTTCGACCTGACCGTATTGGCGGCCGTGCTGGCGATCATTGGTTACTCGCTCAACGACACCATCGTGGTATTCGACCGGGTTCGTGAGAACTTCCGGGTGCTGCGCAAGGCGACGTTGATCGAGAATATCAACATCTCCACCACCCAGACGCTGCTGCGGACCATGGCGACGTCGATCTCCACCTTGCTGGCGATCGCCGCGCTGATGATCTTCGGGGGCGACAACCTGTGGGGCTTCTCGCTGGCGCTGTTCATCGGTGTTCTGGCGGGTACCTACTCGTCGATCTACATTGCCAACGTGGTGCTGATCTGGCTCAACCTCAACAGCGAAGACTTGATCCCTCCTGCTGCTACTGGCAAGGAGGTCGACGACCGCCCTTGATGGGCGTTAGTTGATCGGCTGTTACAAGAAGGGCGCGAGTATTGAACTCGCGCCTTTTTTTTTGCTCCAAGGCTGGGTATAGCGCGGATCTTTCGATCCGTTTGTGATGGTCAGGAGGTTCAACGTGAACAAGTCGTTGCTGGTTGGTGCGGTATTGGGTGCTGTCGGTGTGACTGCCGGGGGTGCTGTTGCCACCTACAGCCTGGTAAAAAGCGGCCCTGAGTATGCGCAAGTACTGGCGGTACAGCCGGTTAAAACCCAGATCAAAACCCCGCGTGAGGTCTGCAAGGACGTCACTGTGACCCGGCAACGTCCGGTGCAGGATCAACATCAAATCGCCGGTACCGTGGTCGGCGCCCTTGCAGGTGGCCTGTTGGGCAACCAGATCGGTGGCGGTAATGGTAAGAAACTGGCCACCGTGGCCGGTGCGGTCGGTGGCGGTTACGCCGGTAACAAGGTTCAGGAAGGCATGCAGAACCGTGATACCTACACCACCACGCAAACCCGCTGTAACACTGTTAACGACATCAGCGACAAGGTTGTCGGTTATGACGTGCGTTACAACCTGGATGGCAAGGAAGGGACTGTGCGTATGGAGCGTGATCCAGGCGGCCAGATTCCAGTCGACAAAGAAGGTCGTCTGATCCTGGGTCAGAACCAGCAGTAATCCCCAGGCCTGGCTTCGATCCAAATGTGGGAGCTGGCTTGCCTGCGATAGCGGTGGGTCAGCAACTAATCACTTGGTTGGCAGCCCGTCATCGCAGGCAAGCCAGCTCCCACATTGGATTGTATTGAGCAGTTGGAATTGGTTTTTTGCTAAATCCCACGCATAAAAAAAGCACCCCTAGGGGTGCTTTTTTGTGCTCGCTCGCTTAACGCTTCAGCGAAGCCGGCAGGTGCGGCTGGATCGCCGTCAGTACGGCCTTGAAGCATTTGGTGTTGCCGGCAACCACGTGGCCTTTCTCCAGGAAGTCGTGACCGCCGGTGAAATCGCTCACCAGGCCGCCTGCTTCCTGAATCAGCAGGGCGCCTGCTGCCATGTCCCACTCGGACAGGCCTGATTCCCAGAATGCATCGAAACGACCGGCGGCGACATAGGCCAGGTCCAGGCTGGCTGCACCGGCGCGGCGGATACCGGCGGTCTGGCCAACCAGGGCGCGGAACATGCCCAGGTAGTTTTCCAGGTTGTCCATCTGGTCGTCACGGAACGGGAAGCCGGTGCCCAGCAGGGCGCCTTCCAGGCTGGTGCGACCGCTGACGCGCAAGCGACGACCATTGAGCTGGGCGCCACGGCCACGGCTGGCGGTGAACTCTTCCTGGCGCACCGGATCCAGCACAACAGCGTGTTCCAGGCGGCCACGGTATTTGCAGGCGATGCTCACGGCAAAGTGCGGGATGCCGCGCAGGAAGTTGGTGGTGCCATCCAGTGGGTCGATGATCCACAGGTAGTCTTCGCCTTCGCCGCTACCTTTGTGCAGGCCGGTTTCTTCGCCGAGGATGCCGTGGGTAGGGTAGGCCTTGCGCAGGGCGTCGATGATCTTCTGTTCGGCGGCGCGATCCACCTCGGATACATAATCCTTGGCGTCTTTTTCGTCGACCTTGATGGTATCCAGGCGCTCGATGGAGCGGAAGATCAATTCACTGGCGCTGCGGGCGGCGCGCAGCGCGATATTCAGCATGGGCTGCATGGATGTGTCACCTAAGGTTGTTAAAGAAAGCCGGGCATTCTAGCAGAAACTTTCCTCAGGTGAAGGACGACGTTAGCTTTCATGGCATAACCTTAGGCTGTTCTGTAAGATTTGCTCCCCTTTCCCGTGTCCGAGAGCGCCTCCCTTGCTGCAAAACATTCGTGTCGTCTTGGTCAATACCAGTCATCCCGGCAATATCGGCGGGGTGGCGCGAGCCATGAAAAACATGGGGCTGACGCGCCTGGTGCTGGTCGAACCGCGGGTGTTCCCGCACCACGAGGCCGATGCCCGTGCATCCGGCGCCAATGACCTGCTGGCAAACGCCCAGATCGTCGCCACCCTGGAAGAGGCTCTGGTCGGCTGCAACCTGGTGCTCGGCACCAGCGCTCGCGATCGGCGTATCCCCTGGCCGCTGCTGGATCCGCGTGAGTGCGGCACCAAAGTGGTGGAAGAGGCCATCGGCGGTGCCGAAATTGCCTTGGTATTTGGCCGTGAAGATTCCGGCCTCACCAACGAAGAGCTGCAGCGATGTCATTATCACGTGCATATCCCCTCAGACCCTGAGTTCAGCTCGCTGAACCTCGGGGCGGCGGTGCAAGTGTTGACGTACGAAGTGCGCATGGCCTGGCTGGCTGCTGCCGGCCAGCCGAGCAAAGTGGAAAAGGACGAAGTGGCGTCGACCAAAAGTGGTGAGCTGGCCACCATGGACGAGCTGGAGCGGTTCTATGAGCACCTGGAGCAAACCCTGGTGGCCATCGAATTCCTCGATCCTGAAAAGCCACGGCACTTGATGGCGCGCCTGCGTCGTTTGTACGGTCGCAGCTCGGTGAGCCGGGCGGAGATGAATATATTGCGTGGCATCCTCACGGAAACCCAGAAAGCGGCCCGTGGTGAGCTTCTTAAGCGGAAGGATTAAAAATGTTCGAGCGTTTGCGAGAAGATATCCAGAGTGTTTTCCATCGTGACCCGGCGGCGCGCAACGCCTTTGAAGTGCTGACCTGCTATCCGGGCCTGCACGCGATCTGGATTCACCGTCTGTCCGGCGCCTTGTGGGGCATGGGCTGGAAATGGCTGGCCCGGCTGGTGTCGAACTTCGGTCGCTGGTTGACCGGCATCGAGATTCATCCGGGCGCCAAGGTGGGCCGTCGCTTCTTTATCGACCATGGCATGGGTATTGTCATAGGCGAGACCGCCGAGATCGGTGATGACGTGACGCTTTACCAAGGTGTGACCCTGGGCGGTACTACATGGAATAAAGGCAAGCGTCACCCGACCCTGGAAAATGGTGTGGTGGTGGGGGCGGGCGCCAAGGTGCTGGGGCCCTTTACCGTGGGTGCCGGTGCCAAGGTAGGTTCCAACGCCGTGGTGACCAAGGCTGTACCTGCTGGCGCCACCGTGGTGGGTATTCCGGGTCGCATCATCGTCAAACCAGAGGTCGGCGACGAGCAGGAGGCCAAGCGCAAGGCCATGGCCGAGAAGATCGGTTTTGACGCCTATGGCGTCAGCGAAGACATGCCCGATCCGGTGGCTCGCGCCATTGGTCAGCTGCTTGATCATCTGCAAGCAGTGGACGGCAAGCTGGACGGTATGTGTGGTGCGCTGAAGGATCTGGGCAGCCCATACTGTGCGAAGGATCTGCCTGAGTTACGCGAAGAGGACTTCGCCGAGATCAAGGACGAGGCCGCCACCAAGGCAAGCTGAAGTCCCAAGGCCGCCAGAGATCCCTGTGGGAGGGGGCTTGCTCCCGATAACGGTGGGTCAGCTAACTGATAAGTGACTGACATTCAGTCATCGGGAGCAAGCCCCCCTCCCACATTCTGATCTCCATTGGTCTCGAGATCTCTGCCAGGCCCTGTTCCCGCTGGTCCATCCCACCCCATCCTGCTATGATTCGCGCGCCCTTTTTACGGGTATTCCTGACTAAAGTACTAGGTCTTATAGTTGACTTAAATACTCGGGAATCGCATACTTGCTCCCATTCTGAAACACCTTGGTACTTGTCCATGAGACTGACTACAAAAGGCCGATACGCGGTGACCGCCATGCTTGACCTGGCCCTGCACGCGCAAACTGGGCCGGTGTCCCTGGCCGATATCTCCGAGCGCCAAGGCATTTCCCTGTCCTACCTCGAGCAGCTGTTCGCCAAATTGCGCCGCAGCAATCTGGTTTCCAGCGTTCGTGGTCCAGGTGGTGGCTATCAATTGTCCCGCGACATGCAGGGCATTCAGGTGGCCCAGGTGATCGACGCGGTCAACGAATCCGTCGATGCCACCAAATGCCAGGGTTTGGGTGATTGCCACGCCGGCGACACCTGCCTGACACACCACTTGTGGTGTGACTTGAGCCTGCAGATCCATGAGTTTTTGAGTGGTATCAGCTTGGCTGATCTTGTGACTCGCCGTGAGGTGCAAGAAGTAGCCCAGCGTCAGGACCAGCGCCGTTGCAATACCAAGGCGCCGCGTCTGGACAAGATCGAAGCGTCCGCCGTCGAGTGACAGCCGAAGAGCTAACGGCGTGCCAGCCAGCCTGATTTAGGAGAAAGTCCATGAAATTGCCGATTTACCTTGATTACTCAGCGACCACCCCGGTTGATCCGCGTGTTGCGCAAAAAATGAGCGAATGCCTGCTGGTTGACGGAAACTTCGGCAACCCTGCCTCCCGTTCCCACGTATTCGGCTGGAAGGCCGAGGAAGCGGTCGAGAACGCGCGTCGCCAGGTCGCTGATCTGGTCAACGCCGACCCGCGTGAAATCGTCTGGACGTCCGGTGCTACCGAGTCCGACAACCTGGCTATCAAGGGTGCGGCGCATTTCTACGCAACCAAGGGCAAGCACCTGATCACCACCAAGATTGAGCACAAGGCTGTCCTCGACACCATGCGCCAACTGGAGCGTGAAGGTTTCGAGGTGACTTACCTTGAGCCCACCACCGACGGTATCGTCACCCCTGCGATGATCGAAGCCGCGATGCGTGAAGACACCATCCTGGTTTCCGTGATCCACGTGAACAACGAAATCGGTACCATCAACGACATCGCCGCCATCGGCGAGCTGACGCGCTCCAAGGGTGTGTTGCTACACGTCGACGCTGCTCAGTCTACCGGCAAGGTCGATATCGACCTGTCCAAGCTGAAAGTCGACCTGATGTCGTTCTCGGCCCACAAGACTTACGGCCCTAAAGGCATCGGCGCTCTCTACGTCAGCCGCAAGCCACGCGTGCGCATCGAAGCGACCATGCACGGTGGCGGCCACGAACGCGGCATGCGTTCGGGCACCCTGGCGACCCACCAGATCGTCGGCATGGGTGAAGCCTTCCGCGTAGCCAAGGAAGACATGGCTGCCGAAAACGTACGTATCAAGGCCCTGAGTGATCGCTTCTACAAGCAGGTCGAGAACCTTGAAGAGCTGTACATCAACGGCAGCATGACTGCCCGTGTACCGCACAACCTGAATTTGAGCTTCAACTATGTCGAAGGCGAGTCGCTGATCATGGCGCTCAAGGACCTGGCGGTCTCGTCCGGTTCGGCCTGTACCTCGGCATCCCTTGAGCCTTCGTATGTATTGCGCGCCCTGGGCCGCAACGACGAACTGGCACACAGCTCGATCCGCTTTACGTTCGGCCGCTTCACCACTGAAGAGCAAGTCGACTATGCCGCGCAGAAGGTCTGCGAAGCCGTCAACAAGCTGCGCGTTCTGTCGCCGCTGTGGGACATGTACAAAGACGGTGTCGATATTTCCAAGATCGAGTGGGCGGCACACTAAATATAGAAGCCGCCACCCAAGCTCTGTAGGAACGTGGCGGTAAACGCAGGCGTTTCTACAGGGTTCCAGAGCGGCCCTGATGAGTGAGGATTCAGTACCATGGCTTACAGCGAAAAGGTCATCGACCACTACGAAAACCCGCGCAACGTCGGCAAGATGAACGCGGAAGATCCTGATGTCGGCACCGGCATGGTCGGCGCTCCGGCGTGCGGCGATGTGATGCGCCTGCAGATCAAGGTCAACGAACAGGGCATTATCGAAGATGCCAAGTTCAAGACCTATGGCTGCGGTTCGGCCATCGCCTCCAGTTCCCTTGCGACCGAGTGGATGAAAGGCAAGTCCCTGGATGAGGCTGTCACCATCAGCAACACCCAGCTGGCCGAAGAACTGGCCCTGCCGCCAGTGAAAATCCACTGCTCGGTACTCGCTGAAGACGCCATCAAGGCGGCGGTTCGCGACTACAAGCAGAAGAAAGGCTTGATCTAAGCATTTGGCGACGAGTAAGGAGTCAACGATGGCTATCAGCATGACAGAAGCGGCAGCGCAGCACATTCGCCGCTCCCTGAATGGGCGCGGTAAAGGTGAGGGGATTCGTCTGGGTGTACGCACCACGGGCTGTTCCGGCCTTGCCTACGTGCTGGAGTTTGTCGACGAGGTGGTTGAAGAGGACCAGGTGTTCGAAAGTCACGGCGAGAAAGTGATCATCGACCCCAAGAGCCTGACCTACCTGGACGGCACCGAGCTCGATTTCGTCAAGGAAGGGTTGAACGAAGGCTTCAAGTTCAACAACCCCAACGTGCGCGGTGAATGTGGCTGCGGCGAAAGCTTCAACATCTGAGGCTACTCGTGGGTACTCCTTGTCATTTCGCTTTATTCGAGCTGCAGCCGAGCTTTCGGCTGGACCTCGAGCAGCTTGCCACGCGCTATCGAGAACTGGCGCGTGGGGTGCATCCGGACCGCTTTGCCGACGCTTCCGAGCGTGAGCAACGCCTGGCCCTGGAGCAATCGGCCAGCCTCAACGAAGCCTATCAGACGCTCAAAAGCCCCCCCAAACGCGCGCGCTATTTGCTGGCGATGAAGGGCGGTGAGTTGCCGATGGAAGTCACCGTGCATGACCCGGACTTCCTGATGCAGCAGATGCAATGGCGTGAAGAGCTCGAAGATCTGCAGGACGAAGCCGATGTGGCGGGTGTCGCGGTCTTCAAACGTCGTCTGAAAACTGCCCAGGACGAGCTCAACGAAAGCTTTGCGGCCTGTTGGGATGATGCTGCGCAACGTGAACAGGCCGAGCGCCTGATGCGGCGTATGCAGTTCCTCGACAAGCTCACCTACGAAGTGCGCCAGCTAGAAGAGCGCCTCGACGATTAACCCAGTGCTGCCCGTGATGCACGCCTGATAGACAGATAAGACCTGATTACCATGGCCCTACTGCAAATCGCCGAACCCGGCCAAAGCCCTCAACCGCACCAGCGTCGCCTGGCGGTCGGGATTGACCTGGGCACCACCAATTCCCTGGTTGCTGCCTTGCGCAGTGGCCTGTCCGAGCCTCTGCCCGATGCCGATGGGCAGGTGATCCTGCCGTCCGCCGTGCGTTACCACCCTGATCGTACCGAAGTGGGTGAGTCGGCCAAGTTGGCCGCGTCCTCGGACCCCCTGAACACTGTGCTGTCGGTCAAGCGCTTGATGGGTCGTGGGCTGTCCGACGTCAAGCAGTTGGGCGACCAGTTGCCGTACCGCTTTGTCGGCGGTGAGTCCCATATGCCGTTTATCGACACCGTCCAGGGCCCGAAAAGCCCGGTCGAAGTGTCGGCTGATATCCTCAAGGTGCTGCGCCAGCGTGCGGAAAAAACCTTGGGCGGCGAGCTGGTCGGGGCGGTGATCACCGTTCCGGCGTATTTCGATGACGCCCAGCGCCAAGCCACCAAGGACGCGGCGAAACTGGCGGGCCTGAATGTACTGCGCCTGCTCAACGAGCCGACCGCTGCGGCTGTGGCCTACGGCCTCGATCAGCACGCTGAAGGCCTGGTCGCCATTTATGATCTGGGCGGTGGCACCTTCGATATTTCGATCCTGCGCCTGACCGGCGGCGTTTTCGAAGTGCTGGCCACCGGTGGCGACAGCGCCCTGGGCGGCGATGACTTCGACCACGCCATCGCTGGTTGGATCATCACCAGCGCCGGTTTGTCTGCCGACCTGGACCCGGGCGCGCAGCGTAACTTGCTGCAAACTGCCTGTGCGGCCAAGGAAGCGCTGACTGATGCTGCATCTGTTGAAGTCCAGTATGGTGATTGGTCGGCACAGCTGACCCGCGAAGCGTTTGACGCGCTGATCGAGCCGATGGTCGCCCGCAGCCTCAAGGCTTGCCGTCGTGCTGTGCGTGACTCCGGTATTGAACTGGAAGATGTCGGCGCTGTGGTCATGGTCGGTGGCTCCACTCGCGTGCCCCGTGTGCGTGAGGCGGTTGCCGAAGCCTTTGGTCGCCAGCCGTTGACTGAAATCGATCCGGATCAAGTGGTGGCCATTGGCGCCGCAATCCAGGCCGATACCCTGGCTGGTAACAAGCGCGATGGTGGCGAACTGCTGCTGCTCGACGTGATTCCTTTGTCCCTGGGCCTGGAAACCATGGGCGGCCTGATGGAGAAGGTGATTCCACGCAACACCACCATCCCCGTCGCGCGCGCCCAGGATTTCACCACCTACAAAGACGGCCAGACGGCCATGATGATTCATGTGCTGCAAGGCGAGCGCGAGCTGATCAGCGACTGCCGCTCCCTGGCGCGCTTTGAACTGCGCGGCATCCCGGCGATGGTGGCTGGTGCAGCGAAGATTCGCGTCACCTATCAGGTCGACGCCGATGGCCTGCTCAGCGTGGCTGCGCGTGAACTGGCCTCGGGCGTTGAGGCCAGCATCCAGGTCAAACCGTCCTACGGCCTGACCGACGGCGAAATCGCCAAGATGCTCAAGGACTCGTTCCAGTATGCCGGTGACGACAAGGTTGCCCGCGTACTGCGTGAGCAGCAAGTGGATGCCCAGCGCCTGCTCGAAGCGGTGCAGGGCGCCCTTGAAGCTGACGGCGAGCGCCTGCTGGATGCCGAAGAGCGCATGGTCATCGACCTGCAGATGCAGGAATTGGCCGAACTGATGAAAGGCAACGATGGTTACGCCATCGAGCAACAGACCAAGCGCCTGTCGCAAGTGACTGATGCCTTTGCCGCCCGTCGTATGGATCAGACGGTGAAAGCCGCACTGGCGGGCCGCAACCTGAATGAAATCGAGGAATAACTGATGCCGCAGGTCACTTTTCTACCGCACGCCGAACACTGCCCGGATGGCATGGTCGTGGAGGCAGAGACCGGCAAGTCCCTGCTTGACGTCGCGCACGACAACCATATCGAGATTGAAAGTGCGTGTGGTGGCGTCAATGCCTGCACCACTTGCCACTGCATCATTCGTAAAGGTTTCGACAGCCTTAATGAGGCTGACGACCTGGAAGAAGACTATCTTGATAGGGCGTGGGGGCTGGAGCCGACGTCGCGTCTGAGTTGCCAGGCGAAAGTGGGGACTGAAGACCTCACCGTTGAAATTCCGAAATATTCGCTCAACCATGCCGCCGAAGCGCCGCATTGATTCAAGGAACTGTCATGAGCCTGAAATGGGTTGATGTACAAGAAATCGCTATACAACTTGCCGAAGCTCACCCTGAGGTCAATCCTCTTACCGTGAACTTCGTCAAGCTGCGCAACCTCGTAATGGCGCTGCCGGATTTTGACGACATCCCTGACCGGGGTGGCGAAAAGGTCCTGGAGGCGATTCAAGGCCTGTGGATCGAAGAAGCAGACTGAGCCGCCTTTTTACGCAGTTAGGCAATACCCAATAACCCGCGTATAATTCGCGGGTTTAATTTTTCGTAAATTACCGTTTCTGGAGTTACACCATGGCTGTTCAACGTACTTTCTCCATCATCAAGCCTGACGCTGTTGCAAAAAACGTCATCGGCGAGATCACCACTCGTTTCGAAAAAGCCGGCCTGAAGGTTGTAGCTTCGAAACTCAAGCAACTGTCCAAGGCTGAAGCTGAAGGCTTCTACGCCGAGCACAGCGCTCGTGGCTTCTTCGGCGACCTGGTTGCCTTCATGATCTCCGGTCCTGTTGTTGTTCAGGTTCTGGAAGGCGAAAACGCTATCGCTCTGAACCGTGAGCTGATGGGCGCTACCAACCCTAAAGAAGCGGCTGCCGGCACCATTCGTGCTGACTTCGCTGAGTCCATCGATGCCAACGCTGTTCACGGTTCGGACTCCGAAGCCGCTGCTGCTCGCGAAATCTCGTACTTTTTCGCTGCTACTGAAGTAACCGCTCGCTAAGCATCGGCTTAAAGAGTGAGGGTGAATCCATGACTACATCGACTGTTAAAACCAACCTGCTGGGTCTGACTCAGCCGGAAATGGAGAAATTCTTCGACTCAATCGGGGAGAAGCGTTTCCGTGCCGGTCAGGTAATGAAGTGGATTCACCACTTTGGCGTCGACGATTTCGACGCCATGACGAACGTCAGCAAGGCCCTGCGCGACAAGCTCAAGGCCATTGCCGAGGTGCGTGGTCCCGAGGTTGTCAGCGAGGACATCTCCAGCGACGGCACCCGTAAATGGGTGGTGCGCGTGGCGTCCGGCAGCTGCGTCGAGACCGTGTACATTCCCCAGGGCAAACGCGGCACCTTGTGCGTTTCGTCCCAGGCAGGCTGTGCCCTGGATTGCAGTTTCTGCTCCACCGGCAAGCAAGGCTTCAATAGCAACCTCACCGCCGCCGAAGTCATCGGCCAGGTGTGGATTGCCAACAAATCCTTTGGCAGCGTCCCGGCGACCGTCGACCGTGCCATCACCAACGTGGTGATGATGGGCATGGGTGAGCCGCTGCTGAACTTCGACAACGTGATTGCGGCCATGCACCTGATGATGGACGACCTGGGCTACGGCATCTCCAAGCGCCGTGTGACCCTGTCGACCTCCGGCGTGGTGCCGATGATCGATGAGCTGGCCAAGCACATCGACGTCTCCCTGGCGTTGTCGTTGCACGCACCGAATGACGCATTGCGTAACCAATTGGTGCCGATCAACAAGAAGTATCCGCTTAAGATGCTGCTCGAATCTTGCCAGCGTTACATGGCGACCTTGGGTGAGAAGCGTGTGCTGACCATTGAGTACACCATGCTCAAGGACATCAACGACAAGGTCGAGCACGCGGTCGAGATGATCGAGTTGCTCAAGAACACGCCGTGCAAGATCAACCTGATCCCGTTCAACCCGTTTCCACATTCTGGCTACGAGCGGCCGAGCAACAACGCCATCCGCCGTTTCCAGGATCAACTGCACCAGGCCGGCTACAACGTCACCGTACGCACCACCCGTGGTGAAGACATCGACGCCGCCTGTGGCCAATTGGTAGGGCAGGTGATGGACCGCACCCGCCGCAGCGAACGTTATATCGCCGTGCGCGAACTTAACGCCGCCGAAGATTTGCCGCAAATTGCTGTGAATCGAATCTGAGAGAGGATCTCTATGCCCTTGCGCCTTGCGCTGCTTTTACTGCTTACCGGCCTCGTTGCCGGTTGTGTTTCATCGGGCCATGACAGCCCTTTGCACACCACTAAAGGCCGTGATGAGGCGCGGGTTGCCTATGTGCAATTGGGCTTGGGGTATTTGCGTCAAGGTATGAGCGAGCAAGCCAAGGTGCCGCTGAAAAAGGCCCTTGAACTGGACAGCGCGGATGCCGATGCCAACGCCGCACTGGCTCTGGTGTTTCAGGCCCAGGCAGAGCCTGAGCTGGCCGACCGCTATTTCAGCAAGGCCCTGGCTTCCCGTCCTGCCGATCCCAGGTTGCTGAACAACTATGGCAGTTTCCTGTTCGAGCAGAAACGGTATGACCAAGCCGCCGCTTATTTCCAGCAAGCCAGCGCCGATACTCTTTATCCTGAGCGTTCGCGGGTGTTCGAGAACCTCGGGGTGACCTCGATGCGCCTGGGTCAGCGCGACAGCGCGCGTCAGCAGCTGGAAAAAGCCCTGCATCTGAACAGTCGCCAGCCACGGGCTTTGCTCGAAATGGCTGAGTTGTCTTACGAAGACAGGCATTATGTGCCGGCACGAGACTATTACGAGCGTTTTAGCCTGCTCAGCGGGCAAAATGCACGTAGTCTATTGCTCGGTGTGCGCCTGGCGACGGTTCATGAAGAACACGACACGGCCGCACGTTTTGGCCAGCAACTCGAACGACTCTATCCCGGTACGCCGGAATATCAGCAATACCTGTCGGAGCAATGATGAAAGCCGCGCACCCGGAAGATGTAGCAGCTAATCGCGTAAACCCAGGCGAAACCTTGCGTCAGGCCCGCGAAAGCAATGGTTGGTCGCTGGCGGAAGTGGCCCTCAAGCTCAATTTGACCAGCACGTCCCTGGCCAATCTGGAAGCCGGCGCGTTCGACAAGCTGCCTGGGCACACCTTTGCCCGTGGCTATATTCGCGCCTACGCCAAATTGCTGGGTATTGACCAGGCCGTGCTGGTGCAGGAATTCGACCAGTTCACCGGTACCGATGCCCAGGGCAGCAATGTCCATGGCCTTGGGCGCATCGAAGAGCCAACGCGGGTTTCCCACACGATTTTGCGGATTGTCAGCCTGTTGCTGCTGGTTGCCGTGGTCGGCGGCGGTTTCGTCTGGTGGCAAGACCAGGCCTCCCAGCGCAACAAAGACCTGACCAGCAACGCCATGGAGCACGTCGAAGTCGAAAGCGCCGATGGCACCACCCAGATTCATCCGCTGGACGAGCCGGAAGACCAGGCAGTTGCCGAAGGGCAGGCCGCACCGCAAGTGCCGGCTACGGCTGAGCAGCCGGCGCCGCAAGTGGGCACCACGCCTGCTGACACTGCGGCGGTACAGGCGCCGGTGACCCCGGCAGCACCCGTGGTTCAAGCTCCTGCGGCACCCGCACCCGCACCCGCACCCGCACCCGCACCCGCGACGCCTGCGCCAGCCGCACCGGTAGCGCCAGCAATGTCGCCTCCGACCACCCCTGCGTTGATCGCCGGTGACGGGCGCGTACAGATCACCTTCATCGCTGACTGCTGGACGCAGGTCACCGATGGCAACGGCAAAGTGCTGTTCAGCGGTTTGAAGCGTAAGGGAGATACGCTTGACCAGGGCGGCAAGCCTCCTTTGACGCTGCGTCTGGGCTTTGCCCGTGGCGCGCAAGTGGCCTACAACGGCCAGCCTGTAGACGTGGCGCCGTTCACCAGTGGCGAGACCGCTCGCCTCAAGTTGGGACAATAGTCATGCACGGCGAATCTCCAATCAAACGTCGCGTATCGCGCAAGATCTGGGTCGGCTCGGTGCCCGTGGGGGGCGATGCCCCCATTGCAGTGCAAAGCATGACCAACAGCGACACTAACGATGTGGCCGCCACCGTCGCCCAGATCAATCGTCTGGAAGCGGCCGGCGTAGACATCGTGCGGGTTTCCGTACCGGACATGGATGCCGCCGAGGCTTTCGGCCGCATCAAGCAGTTGGTCAAGGTGCCGCTGGTTGCCGACATTCACTTCGACTACAAGATTGCACTGCGCGTGGCCGAGCTGGGTGTGGACTGCCTGCGTATCAACCCGGGCAACATCGGTCGCGAAGACCGCGTGCGCGCCGTGGTGGACGCTGCCCGTGATCGTGGGATTCCGATCCGCATTGGCGTGAACGCCGGCTCCCTGGAAAAAGACCTGCAAAAAAAATACGGCGAGCCTACCCCGGCGGCGCTGGTCGAGTCGGCACTGCGCCACGTTGAGCACCTGGAGCGCCTGAATTTCCAGGACTTCAAGGTCAGCGTAAAGGCCTCCGATGTGTTCATGGCGGTAGAAGCCTACCGCCTGCTGGCCAAGGAAATCGTGCAACCACTGCACTTGGGTATCACTGAAGCTGGCGGTTTGCGCTCAGGCACAGTGAAATCTGCGGTGGGTCTCGGTATGCTGCTCGCCGAAGGGATTGGCGATACTATCCGCATCTCCCTGGCGGCAGACCCCGTAGAGGAAGTGAAGGTCGGCTACGACATTCTCAAATCCCTGCGTTTGCGTTCCCGTGGTATCAACTTCATTGCCTGCCCGAGCTGCTCGCGGCAGAACTTCGACGTGGTGAAAACCATGAACGACCTGGAGCTGCGCCTCGAAGACCTGCTGGTGCCGCTGGATGTCGCAGTCATCGGTTGCGTGGTCAACGGGCCGGGTGAGGCCAAAGAGGCTCATGTGGGCCTGACCGGTGGTACGCCGAATTTGATTTACATCGACGGCAAGCCGTCGCAGAAGCTAACGAATGACAATCTGGTGGATGAGCTGGAAAAGCTGATCCGCGAGAAAGCGGCCGAGAAGGTCGCCGCTGACGCAGCGCTGATCGCTCGCGGCTGATTGAACGAATTTAAGGATTTGATGTGAGCAAGTCTCTGCAAGCCATTCGTGGCATGAACGACATCCTGCCGGAGCAGACGCCACTGTGGCGCTACTTCGAAAGCACTGTCGCGCGCCTGCTGGATAACTACGGTTACAAGCAGATCCGCATGCCGATCGTCGAGTTCACCGAGCTGTTCAAACGCTCCATCGGTGAAGTGACCGACATCGTCGAAAAAGAGATGTACACCTTCGAAGACCGCAACGGCGACTCCCTGACCCTGCGTCCGGAAGGCACTGCCGCGTGCGTGCGCGCCGTACTGGAACATGGCATCACCGGTGGTGGCCAAACCCAGAAGCTCTGGTACATCGGCCCGATGTTCCGCCACGAGCGCCCGCAGAAAGGCCGCTATCGCCAGTTCCACCAGATCGGTTGCGAAGTCTTCAACCTGGACGGTCCGGACATCGACGCCGAGCTGATCGTGCTGACCTGGCGCCTGTGGGGCCAACTGGGCATCCGCGATGCGGTCAAGCTCGAACTCAACAGCCTGGGTACCAGCGAGTCCCGGGGCCGCTATCGCGAAGCCCTGGTCGAATACCTGTCGGCTCACTTGGACAAGTTGGACGAAGACAGCCAGCGCCGTCTGAAGACCAACCCGTTGCGCGTTCTGGATACCAAGAACGCCGACACCCAGGCCGTATTGGTCAACGCACCGAAAATGGCCGATTACCTGGACGACGAATCCCGCGTGCACTTCGAGGGCCTCAAGGCTCGCCTGGATGCCGCGGGGATTCCCTACGTGATCAACCCCAAGCTGGTGCGTGGCCTCGACTACTACAGCAAGACTGTATTCGAGTGGGTCACCGACAAGCTCGGCGCCCAAGGCACCGTGTGTGCCGGTGGTCGCTACGACGGCCTGGTCGAGCAAATGGGCGGCAAGCCGACTACGGGCGTGGGCTTTGCCATGGGTATCGAGCGACTGATCCTGTTGCTGGAAACCCTTGAACAGGTTCCCGAAGAAATTTCCCGTCAGGTGGACGTGTACCTGTGCGCTTTTGGCGAGGCTGCCGAACTGGCCGCACTGGCCTTGAGCGAGAAGGTGCGCGACCAACTGCCGAACCTGCGCCTGCAGATCAATGCCGGCGCCGGCAGCTTCAAGAGCCAGTTCAAGAAGGCCGACAAGAGCGGTGCGCTGTACGCACTGATCCTTGGCGATGACGAATTGGCCCAGCAAGTGATAGGTTTCAAACCCCTGCGTGGCCAGGGTGAACAACAGAACGTTGCCTTTGATGCGCTCGCTGCGCACTTGGCCACCTGCGTCGTGCAGGGTTGAAGCTGTCGAACAGCCGAATTTAGCGATTAAGGAGTATTGGGGTGTCGAGTACTGATGATGAGCAACTGGCCGAGTTCAAGGACTGGTGGCAGCGTAACGGCAAGCCCCTGGTCACTGGCGGCCTGCTGGCGTTAGTGGTGGTGTTCGGCTGGCAAGCCTGGACCAAGTATCAGGCCAACCAATCCCAGGGCGCCTCGATCGTTTACCAGCAATTGCTGGAAACTACCCTGACGCCGGACGGCAAGCCTGACCCTGCACAGGTGGCAGACCTGGCCGGCAAGCTGAAAAACGAATTCGGCGGTAGCACCTACGCCCAGTACGGCAGCCTGTTCGTCGCGAAAGTCGCGGTCGATACCGGCAAGCTGGATGACGCAGCCACCGAGCTGAAGGCCATTGCCGACAAGCCGACCAACCCGACCCTGGGTGAAATCGCACGTCAGCGCCTGGCACAGGTATTGGCGGCACAGAACAAGGCTGACGAAGCACTCAAACTGCTCGACGGCGATGCTGACAAGGCATTCGTGGCCACTCGCGAAGAGCTCAAGGGCGACCTGTTGGTCCAATTGGGTCGTACCGACGAAGCCCATGCTGCGTACCAAAAAGCCAAGGCGGCGCTGTCTGATGAAGCGGCGGTCGGTGGCTTACAAATCAAGCTCGACGACTTGGCCAAAGGGGATGCGTGACGTGATCCGTTGGAAACATGCAGCATTGCTGGCTCTGGCCGTTTTGGCCGCGGGTTGCAGCAGCAACAGCAAAAAAGAACTGCCACCTGCCGAGCTGACCAGCTTCAAGGAAGAAGTGGTCCTGCAAAAACAATGGAGCCAATCCATTGGTGACGGGCAGGGCGACCTCTACAACCTGTTGCAGCCGGCGATCGACGGCGACAACATCGTGGCCACTGATTCCACTGGCGTCGTGGTTGCCATGGATCGCATGAACGGCGACGTCAAGTGGAAGAAAGACCTCGAGCTGCCGGTTTCCGGTGGTGTGGGTGTCGGCTACGGCATGGTGCTGATCGGTACGCTCAAAGGTGATGTGGTCGCACTCGACTCCAGCACCGGCGAAGAGAAATGGCGCGCTCGCGTGACCAGTGAAGTGCTCTCGGCGCCAGCGACCAACGGCGATATCGTCGTGGTGCAGACCCAGGATGACCGCGTAATCGGTCTGGATGCCTCCACTGGCGACCAACGCTGGTTGTACGACAGCACCCCGGCGGTGTTGACCCTGCGTGGTACCAGTGGTCCGATTGTGACCAACAATCTCGCTGTGGCTGGCCTGTCGACCGGTAAAGTAGTCGCCCTGGATACCCAGAACGGCGTGCCGGCGTGGGAAACCCGTGTGGCTATCCCGCAAGGCCGTTCCGAGCTGGACCGCGTCGTGGACATCGACGGTGGCCTGCTGCTGTCGGGTGAAACCCTCTACGTGGCCACCTATCAGGGCCGTGTTGCCGCGCTGGACCTGCAAAGCGGCCGCATCAACTGGCAGCGTGATGCTTCCAGCTATGCGGGTGTCGCCCAAGGGTTTGGCAGCGTCTACGTGAGCCTGGCCTCCGGCACCGTTGAAAGTGTCGATGAGCGTTCCACCACTGCACTGTGGAGCAACGACTCGCTGGCTCGCCGCCAACTGTCGGCACCGGAAGTCTTCTCCAGCTACGTAGCAGTCGGTGACTTTGAAGGTTACCTGCACCTGCTGAGCCAGGTGGATGGTCGCTTTGTCGGTCGCCAACGTATCGACAGCGACGGCCTGCGTGCGCGTCCGCTGGTGGTAGGTAACATGCTTTATGTGTATGGCAACGGCGGCAAGCTGGAAGCCCTGACCATCAAGTAAGAACCATGCTTGGGGTAACACCCAGGCGGCCCTGCTTTTGCGGGGCATGCGGCATCTGACGATGCTGCCCCGAGCACCAGCCGCTGCCCTGCAGCGGCTTTTGTATTTTCTGAAATAACGAAGTGGAGAGCCGCATGGTTCCCGTAATCGCCCTGGTGGGCCGACCTAACGTCGGCAAGTCCACCTTGTTCAACCGCCTGACCAGGACTCGCGACGCCATTGTCGGCGACTTGTCCGGTCTGACCCGTGATCGCCAATACGGTGAGGCAAAGTGGCAAGGGCGCTCCTACATTATTGTCGACACCGGTGGTATCTCCGGTGACGAGCATGGCATGGACGAAAAAATGGCCGAGCAGTCGCTGCTGGCCATTGAAGAAGCCGATGTCGTGTTGTTCCTGGTGGACGCCCGCGCGGGCTATACCGCCGCTGACCAGATGATTGGCGAGCACCTGCGCAAGCGCAACAAGCGTTCCTATCTGGTCGCCAACAAGATCGACAACATCGATCCTGAGGCGGCCCGTGCCGAATTCAGCCCGATGGGCCTCGGTGATGCGATCCCGGTCGCGGGTGCCCACGGCCGTGGCATCACCCAGATGCTGGAAATCGCCCTGCGCGACTTCCCCAAGGATGATGTCGAGGAAGAAGAGGGCGAGGAAGAGATCGTCGCTGAAGGCGAGGAAGCCAAGCGCATTCCTGGCCCGAGCGAAAAAGACGGTATCAAGATCGCTATCATCGGCCGCCCGAACGTCGGCAAGTCGACCCTGGTCAACCGTATGCTCGGTGAAGACCGCGTTATCGTCTACGACCAGCCCGGCACCACTCGCGACAGTATCTACATCCCGTTCGAGCGTAACGACGAGAAGTACACGCTGATCGACACCGCTGGTGTGCGCAAGCGCGGCAAGATCCACGAAGAAGTTGAAAAGTTCTCCGTGGTCAAAACCCTGCAAGCGATCAAAGACGCCAACGTGGTGATCTTCGTGATGGACGCCCGCGAAGGCGTGGTGGACCACGACCTCAACTTGCTGGGCTTTGCCCTGGAAGCCGGTCGGGCCCTGGTGATCGCGATCAACAAGTGGGACGGCATGACGCCGAGCGAGCGCGATTTCGTCAAGATCGAACTGCAGCGTCGGTTGTTCTTCGTCGAGTTCGCCGATATCCACTTTATCTCGGCACTGCACGGTACTGGCGTGGGTAACCTCTACGCCTCGGTACAGAACTCGTTCAAGTCCGCGGTCACCCGCTGGCCGACCAACCGTCTGACCCAGATCCTCGAAGACGCCGTGGGCGAGCACGCACCGCCGATGGTCAACAACCGTCGGATCAAACTGCGTTACGCCCACTTGGGTGGTGCCAACCCGCCGATTATCGTGATCCACGGTAACCAGATCGAGAAGGTGCCCAAGTCCTACGTGCGTTACCTGGAAAACACTTACCGCCGAGTCTTGAAACTGGTCGGTACGCCGATCCGTATCGAGTTCAAGGGTGGCGAGAACCCATACGAAGGCAACAAGAACACACTGACCGACCGTCAGGTGAACAAGAAGCGTCGTTTGATGACTCACCACAAGAAGGCCGACAAGAAGCGCCGTGACAAGAAATAACGGCAGCTTTGCGTTGTAAGCGACACGCTGCAAGAGAGGGCTCCTTTGGAGCCCTTTTTTGTGCGCGACCGTTTGTGCCTTGACCCGATGCAATTGGCAGCTTAAAACTTGGGGCTCACCTGCAGGGGCCTCCGATGATCACCAGCAAGCTGCCGAATGTCGGCACGACCATTTTCACCACTATGTCGCAACTCGCCGCTGAAACCGGCGCGCTCAACCTGTCCCAGGGTTTCCCGGATTTCAATGGCCCGCAAGGTTTACTCGATGCAGTGGGCAAGCATATCGCTCTGGGTCACAACCAGTACGCGCCCATGACCGGCTTGCCCGTGTTGCGTCAGCAGGTGGCCGCCAAGATTGCTCGCAGTTATGGCGCCGCAGTCGATGCCGACAGCGAGGTGACCATCACTCCTGGCGCCACCGAGGCGATCTTCTGCGCGATCCAGGCGGTGATTCGCAGTGGCGATGAAGTCATCGTGTTCGACCCCAGCTACGACAGCTATGAGCCCTCGGTGGAGCTGGCCGGTGGTCGTTGCGTTCATGTGCAACTGAGTCTGGACGGTTTTGCCCTCGACTTCGAGCAGATCAAGGCGGCGCTGTCGCCGCGCACCCGCATGATCATCATCAACTCGCCACATAACCCCACTGGTGCGCTGATCAGCCGCGCCGAGCTGGACCAGTTGGCCGAACTGATCCGCGACCGCGATATCTACCTGGTCAGCGATGAGGTCTACGAACACCTGGTGTTCGACGGTGTGCCTCACGTCAGCATATTGGCCCATCAGGAGCTGTATCAGCGCGCCTTCGTGGTCAGCTCCTTCGGCAAGACCTATCACGTGACCGGCTGGAAAACCGGTTACGTGGTCGCGCCGCCGGCTCTGACTGCCGAACTGCGCAAGGTGCATCAATATGTCAACTTTTGCGGCGTGACCCCTTTGCAGTACGCTTTGGCTGACTTCATGGCTGATCACCCGGAGCATGTCGAAGAACTGCCGGCCTTTTACCAGGCCAAGCGCGACATGTTTTGCGACCTGCTGGGGCCATCCCGCTTCAGTTTTACCCGGGTGAGCGGCACTTATTTCCAACTGGTGGATTACTCACAGATTCGCCCAGACCTGGATGACATTGCCATGTCCTTGTGGATGACCCGCGAACACGGCGTGGCGACCATACCGGTCTCGGTGTTCTACCAGAACCCACCCCAAGGCCAGCGCCTGGTGCGTCTGTGCTTTGCCAAACGCGAGGAGACGCTGCAACAAGCAGCCGAAAAGCTATGCGTGATCTGAGTGCACTGCCCAATCTGAACATCGCCCTGATTCAGACCAGCCTGGTGTGGCATGACCGTCAGGCTAACCTTGAGCATTTTGAGCTGCTGCTGGAGCAGGCCAATGGTGCGGACCTGATCATACTGCCGGAGATGTTCACCACCGGTTTCTCCATGGAGTCAGCCACCCTCGCCGAGCCGGAAAAGGGGCCGACCCATCACTGGCTCCAGGCGCAGGCAACCAAATACAACGCGGTGATCACTGGCAGCGTGATTATCCAGGCCGCCGACGGTAGCCACCGCAACCGCCTGTTGTGGGCAAGGCCGGATGGCGAGGTGCTGCATTACGACAAGCGTCACCTGTTCCGCATGGCCGGTGAGCACGATCACTACACCCCCGGCGAACGCCAGGTGCAGTTTGAGTTAAAGGGCTGGCGCATTCGCCCACTGATTTGCTACGACCTGCGCTTCCCGGTATGGAGTCGCGATGCCCAGGACACCGACTTGCTGCTGTACACCGCTAATTGGCCCGGTGCACGTCGTCAGCATTGGAACCGCTTGTTGCCGGCGCGGGCGATTGAAAACCTGTGCTATGTGGCTGCCGTGAATCGGGTAGGCACGGATGGCAAAGGATTTGCCTATACAGGCGACAGCCAGGTGCTGGATTTCCAGGGTGAAACCTTGCTGAGTGCAGGGGAGGCGGACGGGGTGTTCCAGGTGATTCTGGATGCAGCGGAGCTGGCTGCTTATCGCACCAGGTTTCCAGCGAACCTGGATGCCGATAGCTTTCAGTTTGTCTGATAAACCGCTATCGGGAGCAAGCCCCCTCCCACTTTGATTTGCGAATACATTCAAATGTGGGAGGGGGCTTGCTCCCGATAGGGCCATCAGCGCCACCATAACCCCAAAGCAAAAAGGCCCCTGGATTCACACCCAGGGGCCTTTCACATTTCAGCAGCCGATTACGCCGCTTTGGCTTCCAACTGGCTCAGCGAGCGGTTCAGCGCACTGAACAGCGCCTTGAAGCTGGCGGTGGTGATGTTTTCATCAATGCCCACACCATGCACCGGACGTTCGCCGTTCACGCGCAGTTCAATGTAGGCGGCCGCCTTGGCATTGGTGCCCGCACCGATGGCATGTTCGTTGTAGTCCATGATCTCCACGCCAATCGGCAGGCCGGCCACCAAGGCTTCCAGCGCGCCGTTGCCTTTGCCTTTCCAGTGCAGGTTGGTTTCGCCCTGGCCCTTGCCGGAAACTTCCACCTCGACAAAGCTGTTGCCGTTCTCTTCCTGCAGGCGATGGCTGACCAGCGCGTACGGGGTGTTGGCTTGCAGGTATTCACGCTGCAGCAAGGCGTAGATCTGCGGCGCAGTCATCTCAAGGCCCACGCGGTCGGTTTCGGCCTGCACAACCTGGCTGAACTCGATCTGCATACGACGCGGCAAGCTGATGTCGTATTCCTGCTCCAGCAGGTAGGCGATGCCACCTTTGCCCGACTGGCTGTTTACACGAATCACCGCTTCGTAGCTGCGGCCAATGTCCGCCGGGTCGATCGGCAAGTACGGCACTTCCCACAGCGCATCGTCTTTCTGCTGGGAGAAGCCTTTGCGGATCGCGTCCTGGTGGGAGCCGGAAAACGCGGTGTGTACCAGGTCGCCCACATAAGGATGACGCGGGTGCACCTGGATCTGGTTGCACTCTTCAACGACTTTGCGCACACCGTCGATATCGGAGAAGTCCAGTTGCGGGTCCAGGCCCTGGGTGTACATGTTCAGGGCCACGGTCACCAGGTCGACGTTGCCGGTACGCTCGCCGTTGCCGAACAGGCAGCCTTCGACGCGGTCGGCGCCGGCCATCAGGCCCAGTTCGGTGGCGGCCACGCCGGTGCCGCGATCGTTGTGGGTGTGCAGGCTGATGATCACGCTGTCACGACGGTTGATATGGCGACCGAACCACTCGATCTGGTCGGCATAGATGTTCGGTGTGGCGCATTCAACGGTGGCCGGCAGGTTGAGGATCATCTTGTGCTCGGGCGTCGGGTTCCACACCTCGATCACTGCGTCGCAGACTTCCTTGGCGAACTCCAACTCAGTGGCGCTGAACGTTTCCGGGGAGTATTCGAAGGTCCACTGGGTTTCAGGCTGTTGGGCGGCGTATTTGACGAACAGTTTGGCCGCGTTGACGGCGATAGCCTTGATGCCATCCTTGTCCTGGTTGAACACGATGCGTCGGAACGATGGCGACGTGGCGTTGTACAAGTGCACGATGGCCTTCTTGGCGCCGCGCAGGGATTCGAAGGTGCGTGCGATCAAGTCTTCACGGCCCTGGGTCAGCACCTGGATGGTGGTGTCCTCGGGGATGTGGTTGTCTTCGATCAGGGTGCGCACAAAGTCGAAGTCGGTTTGCGAGGCGGCCGGGAACGAGGCTTCGATTTCCTTCACGCCTACAGATACCAGGGTCTTCCAGAAACGCAGCTTTTTCGCGGCGTCCATCGGCTCGATCAGCGACTGGTTGCCATCACGCAGGTCAGAGCTGCACCAGATCGGCGCGGTGGTGATGGTCTTCGATGGCCAGGTGCGGTCCGGAATATCAATGGTCGGGAACGCGCGGTACTTCGACGACGGGTCTTTGAGCATGCTCATCGGGAAATCCTTTGTTGTAGGGGCCGAGAAAAGGCGGCCTGCCGTGAAACTGTTTTTGGGGAGAAAGCTTGGGACGAGGCAGATCGATTCAGCCTGGCAGTCGTGCGCTGACGAGGCACAGGCTGCGGTGCTGGCGAAGCTGAATGAGGGTGTGAGAGGTTTTCATAAGCCCAACCCTAACCGCAGGGGTGAAAGATGGCAAGCAGTCGATAAAAATTGAGATAAGTTCTGCTCTGTGCAGAATAAACGAGATTTTATGCTGGTTTTGAAGTTGATAGCTGGTTTTAATTGCGCGCCGGTGATGGGGCGCGCAATTGCGTGTTTCAGGGTTGGAATGCGCCGATAAAGATAGCCGGGTCAACCCGTGCGTCGTTCAGGCTGACGTTCCAGTGCATGTGCGGCCCCGTCGCCCGTCCGGTCGAACCCACCTTGCCCACGACCGCACCGCGCACCAGTTGCTGGCCCACCTTCACGTCGATCTTCGACATATGGCAGAACATGCTGATAAAGCCCTGGCCATGGTCGACGAATACCGTGTTGCCATTGAAGAAGTAATTGCCAACCAGAATCACCTTGCCGTTCGCGGGCGTCTTGATCGGCGTACCGGCCGGTACGGCGAAGTCGAGGCCCGAATGTGGGTTGCGCTCTTCGCCGTTGAAGAAGCGCCGCACCCCGAACTTGCTCGACAACGGGCCGTTCACCGGTTTGTCCAGCACCAGGTTGCTCGGCAGGGTGGGGCTGAAACTGCGGTAAGCCTTGAGCTGTACCGCCAACTCGCCTTCGATGCGCTTGAGCTGGGCCGGGTCAGGGTTGACCTGGCTTTTATTCTTCAGCGTGATGCGCTGTTCCGGGTACTTCTTGTAACCGACGATAAACGGCAAGTTGCGCCCGCCGCTGCTGATGCGCTCGTTACCAGGCTTGACCGTCAACGGGATACCGACGATGGCTAGCCAGTTGTCCTGTTCTTTGACCACCAGTACCGGTTTGCCTTGGTATGTGGCTTTGGGCGCCGTGGCGGCCGGTCCCAGTTCGACCACGGCCACACCACCGGGCACCGGTTTGTTCAAGGTGCGGGTGATATAGCTGTCCGCGTAGGTATTCATGGACAGGCACAGCAGCAACAAACTCAGTAGACGTGGCATCAATCAATCCAGTAGCGAAAGGGTGACGGGTGTCAGGTGATTGTCTTCCACCCGCACTTGCAGTTGACCTTCACCCAGGCGCGCGGTCAGGCGCTGGCCGGTGTGGGTTTGTGCGGCATTGCGAATCGCCTGGCCGCGTTCATCCAGCAGGATGCTGTAGCCACGGCCCAGGGTCGCCAGCGGGCTGACCACCTGCAACGTCTGCACCTGGCTTTGCAGTTGCAGGCGTCGGGCCTTGAGACCTTCGCGCATGGCTCGGGGCAGGCGTTCGGCGAGGCTGTCCAGGCGCTGGCGCAACAGCGCCAATTGGCGGCCCGGATGCTGGCCGGCGAGGCGGGTCTCCAGGCGAATCAAGCGCTCGCGACGGGTATTGAGGCCGCGCTCGAAGGCGCGGCGCATACGCATGTCCAGGTCATCCAGACGTTGTGCCTGCTGGCGCAAGCGCTCGCCCGGGTGACGCAGGCGCCGGGCCATGCCTTCCAGGCGCAGGCGGCTGTGGCTCAGGCGGTTGCGCATCAGCATCACCAGGCGCCGATGCAGGTTGTCTACCTGGCGCACCAGATGGCTGGCGTCCGGTGCCAGCAGCTCGGCGGCGGCGGAGGGCGTCGGAGCGCGCACGTCCGCCACAAAGTCGCTGATTGACACATCGGTTTCATGGCCGACGGCGCTGACGATGGGCGTGACGCAGGCGTCCACCGCTCGGGCCACGGCTTCTTCGTTGAAGCACCAGAGATCTTCCAGTGAGCCGCCGCCACGGGCCAGGATCAGCGCGTCGAAGCCGCGGGCATCGGCGAGTTTGAGCGCCCGCACGATCTGCGGGATCGCCTCGCGGCCCTGCACAGCGGTCGGGATCAGTGTCAGTTCAATGTTCGGCGCCCGGCGGCGGAACACACTGATGATGTCGCGAATCACCGCGCCGGTCGGCGAACTGATGATGCCGATACGCCGCGGGTGCGCGGGCAGCGGCACCTTGCGCTCGGCGCTGAACAGGCCTTCGGCGCTGAGCTTTTCCTTCAAGGCATCGAAGGCCAGGCGCAGCGCGCCATCGCCGGCAGGTTCCACGGTGTCGAGGATCAGTTGATAGTCGCCACGCCCCTCGAACAACGAGACCTTGCCACGCACTTTGACCGCCAGGCCGTCCTTCAACGCCTGGCGCACGCGTGCAGCGTTGTTGCGAAACAGCGCGCAACGCACCTGGGCCCCGCTGTCCTTGAGGGTGAAATACACATGGCCGGAAGCCGGGCGGGCGAGGTTGGAGATTTCGCCTTCGACCCAGATATTGGTGAACACGTCTTCCAGCAACACCCGCGCGCGGCCGTTGAGCTGGCTGACAGTCAGGACTTCGCGGTCCAGGCCCAGACGGGCAAAAGGATCTTTAATCATGGGCGGCAGTTTATAGGCATTCGTGCAGGGTTTGACAGAACTGCTCTACCAGCGCGTTCGGCGCCTGCGCGCAGGCGAGGGCCACGGTGCTATGGCAGTCCGGGTCGGCCAGGGGTAAAAAGTGCAGGTTGGCGGGGGCGATGTCCTGCATGGATTTTGGTAACAAGGCAATGCCGAAACCGGCCTGGATCAATTGCAACTGCGTGGTCTTGCGCGACATCACCCGTGCGGCCCTGGGGAAAAATCCTGCACGCATGCACAGTTCGGCCGACAGATAACTCAGCCCGCCGCGTTGGGGATGGGGGACCGAGATAAACGCTTGGTCCTTTAGCTGCGCCAACTCCACCGGCGCGTCGCTGCGTGCCAACGGATGATTCGGCGGCACCGCCAGCACCAACGGCTCCGTGTACAACGGCAGCACACGCACGCCGTCGCGCTGGCGCAGTACGGGCAAGCGCAGCAGGCCGACGTCCAGGCGACCCTCGGCGATGTCCTCCAACTGGGCTTCGGAGGAGAGCTTGGCGATATCCACCGATACTCCAGGGCAGCGCTCTAGCCAGGTGCTGATGCCGTGCAATAACGCGCCGCTCATCGGCACTGTGCTCGAGTGACTCAGGCGCAGCGTGCCAAGCTGGCCATTGCCTACTAGGGTCGCCACTTCGCTGGCCTTGAGCAACTCACTCAGCAAATTGCGCGCCCGTGGGTAGAACGCTTCACCGGCCGCTGTGAGCCGCGGTTGGCGTGCGGTGCGTTCGAACAATGGGGTTTGCAGTTGATTTTCCAGTTCCTTAATCTGCCGGCTCAAGGCCGACTGCGCCACAAACAGGCGTTCGGCCGCGGCACTGAAGCTGCCGCTCTCGGCGATTTCGACGAAGTAACGCAGTTGCCGCGTGGAGATCACGAGTCATGCCTTTTTGAGATGAGTGGCTAGCTTTGAAGATATTAGTCGCAACAGTCGCCAATGGCTAAAGTGAAGGCCATGTGCAACAAGGAATAACCCATGAGCCTGGTTGAGTTGATGAGTCAGTGGTCGTTCGGGGCTGTGGATTGGCTGGTGATCGGCCTGGGTGTGGTGCTGGCCTATGTGGTGTTTGGCATTGCCGGGTTCGGGACGGCCTTGGTCGCCGGGCCGATCCTGATTGTGTTTATGCCACTGTCGAAGATCATCCCGTTGCTGGTGCTTCTCGACTTTGTCGCGGCGTTTGGCGGCTTGCTGCAAACGCGGCGCGATGTGAACAAACCAGAACTGTTGCGGTTGCTGCCCTGCATGGCCATCGGCTGCAGCCTGGGCGTGGTGTTTTTGCTCAACCTGCATTCGGACCTGTTGCTGCTGTTGATGGGCCTGTTTATCAGCGCCTACGCGATTTACAGCCTGGCCGTGAAGGCACGGCCGACTGAGCTGGCAGCGGGCTGGTCGATTCCCATGGGCACTGTTGGGGGGCTGTTTGGTGCGCTATTCGGCAGTGGCGGCTTTTTATATGCGATTTACCTGAACAGCCGTTTGCCCAAGGACGCGGCGCGGGCCACGCAAAGCGCGCTGATCAGTTGCAGCACGGTCGTGCGTTTGAGTCTGTTCCTGATTGCCGGCGTGTATGCAGATTTGCCGTTATTGATGTTGGCGGTTTGCCTGTTGCCGGCGATGGCCCTGGGGCTGTGGTGTGGACGCAGGCTGACGATGCGGCTGTCCCGTGAGGCGTTCGTGCGGTTGGTGACATGGTTGGTATTGGCCAGTGGTATTGCGCTGATCGGGCGGTATGTGAGTACTTGACCTGATTTTTTCAGGGATTAAGCTGCCGTCCTCCCGGGCGTCATCGCGGGCAAGCCCGGCTCCCACATTGGAATGCGATCAACTGTGGGAGCCGGGCTTGCCCGCGATGGCGCCAATAGCCACACCGCAGGACTCCCATGAACTCCCAAAGCATCCTTGTCCCGAAAATCTCCACCTTGCCCGTCCACGAACCCCGCGCCCGGGCGATTGTGCGCTGGCTGGTGCGCAAGAACATCATCAAGGAAGAACTCACCACTTGCGGGCGTACCGGCAACCGCATGGGCTACGCCCTGGCCGATGGCGCCCGCGCCGTGGTGCTGCACCCTGAAGCGCTGCCGTTCAACGAGCCGGTCAATGGCCTGGAGATCATCTACAAGCGTTGCATCTACACGCCGGCCAAGGGGTTCCTTGAAGAAGCCGGCTGCCCGGAATGCCTGAAGGAAGTTGGCGAGGCGCTGTTCGAAAGCCTGGAAGACTGGATGCCTGGTCACACCGACAACTTCACCTGCCCGCTGTGTGGGCATGAAGATGACATCAACGGCTTTCTGTTCCTGCAGGAATGCGGGTTTTCCAACCTGGGGTTCATCTTCAACAACTGGGCGGAGGCGGGGTTCAAGCAGAGCTTTATCGACGAATTTGCCGATTGGTTGGACCAGAAAATGAGCTGGGTCAAAGTCGAGCTTTAATCCTTCTATCAGTATTACCAAGTTTGTCAGAGTTTTACATTGAGCCGGGCAGGGTGCATGTATATAATGGCGCGCTTCCATTTTCCCGCTCGGGAGCCCCCGCGATGCTGCGTATCAGCCAAGAAGCTCTGACATTCGACGACATTCTCCTAGTGCCCGGTTATTCCGAGGTGCTTCCTAACGAAGTCAGTCTCAAGACCCGCCTAACCCGTGGCATCGAGCTGAATATTCCCCTGGTTTCCGCTGCCATGGACACCGTCACCGAAGCCCGTCTGGCCATTGCCATGGCTCAGGAAGGCGGCATCGGCATCATCCACAAGAACATGACTATCGAGCAGCAAGCTGCCGAAGTGCGCAAGGTCAAGCGTTACGAAGCCGGTGTGGTGAAAGATCCAATCACCATCGAAGCCGACGCCACCGTGCGTGACCTGTTCGAACTCACTCGCATGCACAACATCTCCGGCGTCCCGGTGCTGCACGATGGCGACCTGGTCGGCATCGTCACTTCCCGTGACGTGCGTTTCGAGAACCGCCTTGAAGTCACCGTCCGTGAAGTGATGACGCCTAAAGAGCGCCTCGTTACTGTCAAGGAAGGCGCCGACAAGAACGATGTGCGCGAACTGCTGCACAAGCACCGCATCGAGCGCGTGCTGATCGTCGATGACAAATTCGCCCTCAAGGGCATGATGACCGTCAACGACATCGAAAAAGCCAAGGCCTACCCGCTGGCCAGCAAGGATGACCAGGGTCGTCTGCGTGTTGGCGCGGCAGTCGGCACCGGTAAAGACACGGGCGACCGCGTTTCGGCGCTGGTTGCTGCCGGTGTTGACGTGGTGGTGGTCGACACCGCCCACGGTCACTCCAAAGGCGTGATCGACCGCGTGCGCTGGGTCAAGCAGAACTTCCCTGGCGTGCAAGTGATCGGCGGCAACATCGCCACCGGCGCTGCCGCCAAGGCTCTGGCCGAAGCTGGCGCTGACGCTGTCAAGGTCGGTATCGGCCCTGGCTCGATCTGCACCACGCGTATCGTCGCCGGTGTGGGCGTGCCGCAGATCAGCGCTATCGCCAACGTCGCCGCTGCCCTTGAAGGCACTGGCGTACCGTTGATCGCCGACGGCGGCATCCGTTTCTCCGGTGACCTGTCCAAGGCCATCGTGGCCGGTGCTTCCTGCGTGATGATGGGCTCGATGTTCGCCGGTACCGAAGAAGCGCCTGGCGAGATCGAACTGTTCCAGGGCCGTTCGTACAAGGCTTACCGTGGCATGGGGTCGCTGGGCGCCATGTCCCAGGCGCAAGGTTCTTCCGATCGTTACTTCCAGGACTCCTCGGCAGGCGCCGAGAAGCTCGTACCGGAAGGTATCGAAGGCCGTGTGCCGTACAAAGGCACCCTGAGCGCGATCATCCATCAACTGATGGGCGGCCTGCGTTCCTCGATGGGCTACACCGGCAGCGCCGACATCGAAGAAATGCGCACCAAGCCAGAGTTCGTACGGATCACCGGCGCAGGCATGGCTGAATCCCATGTCCACGACGTGCAGATCACCAAGGAAGCGCCAAACTACCGTGTAGGTTGAGCCTTCCAGCAAAATGTTAAGTAACCGGGGCTGTTCTTTCAGCCCCGAGTTGTTTCTGATTCATTAGACGAGACTGACTTCATGGCCCTCGACATTCACGCCCATCGCATCCTGATCCTCGATTTCGGTTCCCAGTACACCCAGCTGATCGCCCGCCGCGTGCGTGAAATCGGCGTGTACTGCGAACTGCACCCGTTCGACATGGACGACGCAGCGATCCGCGAATTCGCCCCTAAAGGCGTCATCCTCGCCGGTGGCCCCGAGTCCGTGCACGAAGCCAACAGCCCGCGTTGCCCGCAAGCGGTATTCGACCTGGGCGTACCGGTGTTCGGTATCTGCTACGGCATGCAAACCATGGCCGAACAACTGGGCGGCAAGGTGGAAGGCTCCGAGCTGCGTGAATTCGGTTATGCCCGTGTGGACGTGGTCGGCAAGAGCCGCCTGCTGGACGGCATTGAAGACCACATCGACGCCGACGGCCTGTTCGGCCTCGACGTCTGGATGAGCCACGGTGACAAGGTCACCAAGATGCCGGAAGACTTCCACATTCTGGCCAGCACCCCAAGCTGCCCGATCGCCGGCATGTTCAGCGACGAGCGTCGTTACTACGGCGTGCAGTTCCACCCGGAAGTGACCCACACCAAGCAAGGCGGGCGCATCCTGTCGCGCTTCATCCTCGACATCTGCGAGTGTGAAGCCCTGTGGACCCCTTCGAAAATCGCTGAAGACGCCATCGCCCAGGTGCGCGCTCAGGTCGGTACCGACAACGTGTTGCTCGGCCTGTCCGGCGGCGTGGACTCCTCGGTAGTTGCTGCCTTGCTGCACAAGGCCATCGGCGACCAGCTGACCTGCGTATTCGTCGACAACGGCCTGCTGCGCCTGCACGAAGGCGAGCAAGTGATGGCCATGTTCGCCGAGAACATGGGCGTCAAGGTGATCCGCGCCAACGCTGAGGAGCAGTTCCTCAACAACCTGGCCGGCGAGTCCGACCCGGAGAAGAAGCGCAAGATCATCGGCCGTACCTTCATCGACGTCTTTGATGCCCAGTCCAACAAACTGGACAACATCAAGTACCTCGCCCAAGGCACCATCTACCCAGACGTGATCGAGTCGGCCGGCGCCAAGAGCGGCAAGGCCCACGTGATCAAGTCCCACCACAACGTGGGTGGCCTGCCTGAGGAAATGAACCTCAAGCTGGTAGAACCGCTGCGCGAGCTGTTCAAGGACGAAGTCCGCCGTCTGGGCCTGGAACTGGGCCTGCCGTACGACATGGTCTACCGCCACCCATTCCCAGGCCCGGGCCTGGGCGTGCGTATCCTCGGTGAAGTGAAAAAGGAATACGCCGACCTGCTGCGTCGCGCCGACCACATCTTCATTGAAGAACTGCGCAAGGCCGACTGGTACCACAAGGTCAGCCAGGCGTTCGTGGTGTTCCAGCCGGTGAAATCGGTTGGCGTTGTAGGCGATGGTCGTCGTTACGCCTGGGTTGTTGCGCTGCGTGCCGTAGAGACGATCGACTTCATGACCGCCCGTTGGGCACACCTGCCTTACGAACTGCTGGAGACGGTCAGCGGCCGTATTATCAATGAAATCGAAGGCATTTCGCGCGTGACGTATGACGTGTCGAGCAAGCCGCCGGCGACGATTGAGTGGGAATGATCCTGCAATAGCAGGTGAGTGCTGAATAACAGAACCCCGGCCTGGTGCCGGGGTTTTGTGTTTTTGGGGATGTCAGTGCCTGATCAAGCAGCCTATGGTTGGCCAGGATGCACGCGAGGCATGACTCGCGCGATGTCGGAGCTTTCCGAATACCGAGGCACTCACCCAGAGTTCGAGGCGGTAGGGGAGAAGATGATCTTCCCGGATTACGCTCAGCGCCGCGCAATATCCGAAAAGTAAAACTTATCCAACGTATGCCGCGACTCGGTGTACTCGAACTGCCTCCCGTCCTGCAAAAACGTCTGGTTACTCACCACGATCACATGGCTTTGCCCATCAAGGTCCAGGTGCGCCTGGTCGTCTTTGCTGCGCGGCAGGGCTTCGATGGTGCGCTGTGCATAGCTGATCTGCAGCCCCAGCGTTTGCTCGATAAACGCGTAGATCGACTGCTCGGCAATCGAGTGGTCCAGGCCGGGGATCAGGTCGGCAACGAAGTGGTTGATGTCCAGGATCACGCGCTTGCCACCGATGCGTCGTACGCGTTTGACGCGGGTGATCAGCGTGCCGGGCTCGGCTTCGATGTGTTGCAGCAAAGAGCCTTCCAGCGGGATCTGGGTGAATTCGACGACGTCAGTGCGTACGTCATCGCCCAGGTCGGCGTGGGTCTCGTGAAAGCTGACAATGCCGCCCAACTGGAACTCGATCGGGTTGGGCGACAACACAAAGGTGCCCTTGCCATGGATTTTTTGCGCAAAGCCACGCTCCTGCAACTGCTCGATGGCGCGTCGCACGGTGCCACGGCTGGCCTGGTAGGCGTCCATCAGTTCGGTTTCGGAGGGAAGGCGCGTACCGCGTTGCAGGCGTTCGGTGGTGATGCTGGCAAGCAGATCCGTATAGATCTGGTTGTATTTGCTCATGAGATGGCTCTGTGCCTGGCTTGCATTCAAGGCAGGAACCTTAGTGGCAGAGGTGGGGTTTGTCCATTGGATAGCCGTGCAGGCGAGGGAAAAGTCTGACAGTAAGCTCCCACATATAAACAAAAGTGTAACTCGTACAGACGAGTTGTTGATTTAACTCGTACAGACGAGTACTTTTCCCTCCTCGGCGTGCTGCCAATGACTGCCACCCATAAAAACAATCACAGTGGAAAACGAGCATGAGCCACGACTATTCGTCTACTGCCCGCGAGATTCTCGAGCACCTCGGGGGCCGCGATAACCTTGAGCAAGCTGCCCATTGCGTGACCCGCCTGCGCCTGGCGCTCAAGGACCCAAGCCTGGTCAACGGCAATGCGTTGAACCAGGTCGATCTGGTCAAGGGCTCGTTCTTTACCGGCGGCCTGTTCCAGGTGGTGATCGGCCCCGGCGAAGTGGAGAAGGTCTATGCCGCCCTGCGCGAACTGACCGGCCTGGCCGCCTCAACCATTGCCGACGTGAAGAAAGCCGGCGGCGACAAGACCAACCCCATGCAGCGTCTGGTGCGGGTGTTTTCCGATGTGTTCATGCCGATCCTGCCCGCGCTGATCATCGCCGGCCTGTTGATGGGCGTGAACAACCTGATGGGCGCCAAGGGCATGTTCATCGAAGGCAAGACGCTGCTGGAGGCCTACCCGAACCTGGATGGCCTGTGGAGCCTGATCAACCTGATGGCAAACACCTCGTTCGTGTTCCTGCCGGCGTTGGTGGGCTGGTCGGCAGCCAAGCGTTTTGGCGGCAGTGAAATCCTCGGCATTGTGCTGGGCCTGATGCTGGTGCACCCCGACCTGCTCAACGCCTGGAACTACGGCAAGGCGGTCGCCGGCCTCGACGGCCAGAGCCTGCCGTACTTCGATATCTTCGGCTGGTTCCAGATCGAGAAGGTGGGTTATCAAGGGCAGATCCTACCGATCCTGATGGCCGCCTTCGTCATGAGCGTGATCGAAAAGTGGCTAAGGGCGCGGGTACCGAATGCGATTCAATTGCTGGTCGTGCCGATCACCACCATCGTTGTTACCGGCGTGCTGGCCCTGGCGATCATCGGCCCGGTCACCCGCCACCTCGGCATCCTGATTACCGAAGGCCTGGTCACCCTGTTTGAGATTGCACCCATGATTGGCGGGGCGATTTTCGGCCTGCTGTATGCGCCATTGGTGATCACCGGTATGCACCACATGTTCCTGGCCGTCGACCTGCAGCTTATTTCGACCCAGGGCGGCACCTTTATCTGGCCAATGATCGTCATGTCCAACCTGGCCCAGGGCAGCGCCGCATTGGGCGTGTTCTACATGACCCGCAATGCGCGGGACAAAAGCATGGCGTCCACCTCGGCAATTTCGGCTTATTTCGGCATCACCGAGCCGGCGATGTTCGGGGTGAATCTGCGCTTCAAGTTCCCGTTCTATGCCGCTCTGCTGGGCTCGGCGCTGGGCAGTATTTTCCTGTCGCTGAACAAGGTAACGGCTTCGGCCATCGGCGTCGGTGGCTTGCCCGGGTTTATCTCGATTGTGCCGAGTGCGATTCCGATGTTTGTGATCGGCATGATCGTGGCGATGGTCGTGCCGTTTGCGCTGACTTGCCTGTTGAGCATGAAGATCATTCGGCCTGGTTACCGGGTCGCCTGAAGATCGCTATCGCAGGCAAGCCAGCTCCCACAGTGATTTGTGAACACATTCAAGTGTGGGAGCTGGCTTGCCTGCGATGAGGCCAGAAGGGCCAGCACCCAACTCTACTGAAGGAACCCACCATGCAAACCTGGCAACACTCGGTGATCTACCAGATCTACCCCAAAAGCTTCCACAGCCACGCGGGTAACGCTACCGGTGACCTGCTGGGCATCGTCGACAAGCTCGACTACTTGCACTGGCTGGGCGTGGATTGCCTGTGGGTCACCCCGTTTTTGCGCTCACCCCAGCGCGACAACGGCTACGACATCAGCGATTACTACGCCATCGACCCCAGCTACGGGACCATGGCCGACTGCGACTTGCTGATCAGCGAAGCGGCCAAGCGCGGCATCAGGCTGATGCTCGACATCGTGGTCAACCACACCTCCGTCGAGCACGAGTGGTTCCAGCAGGCACGCAGCAGCCTCGACAACCCTTACCGCGACTTCTACATCTGGCGCGACCAGCCGAACAACTGGGAGTCCAAGTTCGGCGGCTCGGCCTGGGAATACGAAGCGCAGACTGGCCAGTACTACCTGCATCTGTTCGACCACACCCAGGCCGACCTCAATTGGGACAACCCCAAGGTGCGCGCCGAAGTGTTCAAGATGATGCGCTTCTGGCGTGACAAAGGCGTGGGTGGGTTCCGCCTGGACGTGATCAACCTGATCTCCAAGCCCGCCGATTTCCCCGAGGACACCAGCGACGGCCGCCGCTTCTACACCGACGGCCCGCATGTGCACGAGTACCTGCAGCAAATGCACCGCGAAGTCTTCGACGGCCATGACCTGATCAACGTGGGCGAGATGTCGTCCACCCGCCTGGAACACTGCATTCGCTACTCGAATCCGGCCTCGAAAGAGCTGTCGATGACCTTCAACTTCCATCACCTGAAAGTCGATTACCCCAACCTGCAAAAGTGGGTAAAGGCCGATTTCGATTTCCTGCAACTCAAGCAGATTCTCTCTGATTGGCAGACAGGCATGCAGGCCGGTGGCGGTTGGAACGCGCTGTTCTGGTGTAACCACGACCAGCCACGGGTGGTTTCGCGATTTGGTGATGACGGCGAATATCGCGTGGTCTCGGCCAAGATGCTTGCCACCGCGCTGCACTTCCTCCAGGGCACACCCTATGTGTACCAGGGCGAAGAACTGGGGATGACCAACCCGGGCTTTGACAGGATCGAACAATACCGCGATGTAGAAACCCTGAATATCTTCCGACTCAAGCGCGATGCGGGAGAGTCCGAAGCATCGAGCATGGCGGCGATCATGCAGAAGTCCCGCGACAACGGGCGTACGCCGATGCAGTGGAACAGCCAGGCCAATGCCGGTTTCAGTCGTGGCGAGCCCTGGATTGGCATCCCGGACAACGCCGCGCGCATCAATGTCGAAAGTCAGCTGGATGACCCGGACTCGGTGCTGCATCACTACCGAGCATTGATCGCCCTGCGGCGCCGCGAACCTCTGATCCAGCAAGGCGTTTATCGCCCGCTGCTGCAAGACCATTCCAAGGTTTGGGCCTACCTGCGTGAAGGCCAGGGCGAGCGCCTGCTGGTGCTCAACAACTTCTACGGCACGCCGTGCGAAATCCAATTGCCCGATCAGGTGATCAACGCGGCGTGCGAACAACGTTTGCTGATCAGCAACTACCCCGACTGCCCGGTGCGCACGAGCACGGTGGTGTTGCGCCCTTACGAATCGTTTGTGCTGCACCTCAAGGGCTAAGCCGCCCTACGGGCGATCGCGTCACGCAAGACAGTAAGAAATAACAATAAAAATAAAAGGAGCGCTTCATGAAAACAAAAATAAAGCTGGGTCTTATCGCCTCTTGCCTCGCTGCGCCGTTTGGCGCCCAGGCTCTGGAATTCGCCGGTTACTTGCGCAGCGGCGCAGGCACATCGACGGGCAGTGGCAAGCAGCAATGCTTCCAACTACCGGGGGCGCAAACCAAGTACCGCTTGGGCAACGAATGCGAGCAATACGCTGAGCTGGAATTGCGCCAGGACCTGCTGACCCTCGATGACGGGTCGGTGTTCAGCGTCGATGCCATGGCTTCCCTCTACAACCAGTACGACCGTGCCCTGAAATTCCAGGGCGAAAACAACGGTTCGGCGCGTATGCCGCAGATGTACGCGCAATGGTCCAACCTGCCCAGCCTCAATGGCGGTTCGCTGTGGGCCGGGCGGCGTTACTACAAGCGTAACGACATCCATATCTCCGACTTCTACTACTGGAACCAGAGCGCCACCGGAGGGGGAATCGAGGACGTGCTGATCGGCGGCTTGAAATACAGCTACGCGCTGTCACGCAAGGACAACCTGTACCAGAAGGAATACGCCACCCGTCACGACTTCAACGTCGCAGGTTTCAATACCAACCCTGGCGGCGAGCTGGAGCTTGGCTTGAGCTACATCGCCAAGGCTGGCGGGCGTGACGCCAACAGCGGATGGGCGCTGACCGCGCAGCATGTACAAGCTGCATTCCTGGGGGGCAAGAACAAGTTTGCCCTCCAGTACGGCGAAGGCCCAGGCACCGGCCTGGGCTATACCGGCAATACCGCGTTGGACAGGAGCAGCAAAAGCTACCGGGTAGTGGAGTTCTTCGACTGGCAGGTGACCCCGCGTTTCGGCGGGCAAGTTGAAGCGGTGTACCAGAAAGACGTGCGCCCAGGGCGCCAGGACCAGAATTGGATCTCCCTCGGCGTGCGCCCGGCGTATGCCATCAGCGAGCAATTCAAACTGGTCGCTGAGCTGGGTCACGATCAGGTTGACGCCACGGGGGGCACGCGCAAGTTGAGCAAATTCACGTTCGCTCCGACCTGGTCGCCCAAAGGTCCTGAGTTCTGGGCTCGGCCGGAAGTGCGGTTGTATTACACCTATGCGTCCTGGAACCAGGCGGCCAAGCGTGCGGCCAATGAGCTGGCGGCGGGTTCGGCATTATCTGATACCGGTGCCTATGGCACTGCGCGGCATGGCTCGAACATGGGTGTACAAGTCGAGTACTGGTGGAAGTAATTCGGTAGCTCCCAATGATCTTTAAAAAACACAACAACAGGTGAAGTCATGACCCCATCTAAACCCCTGACACTGCTGGCGCCCCTGTCCGGGGTCCTGCTGGCGCTGGATCAGGTACCCGACCCGGTATTTTCCGGTCGCGTGATCGGCGACGGGCTGTGCATCGACCCGACCTCGCAGACGCTCTGCGCGCCGTTGGCCGGGGTGATCAGCAACATTCAGGACAGCGGTCATGCGGTCAGTGTCACCGACGACAACGGCGTGCAGGTGTTGCTGCATATCGGTCTGGACACCGTAAACCTGGCTGGCCAGGGCTTCACCCGTCTGGTCGAGGAAGGCCAGCGGGTGGAGGCTGGGCAGCCGCTGATAGAGTTCGATGCCGACTATGTGGCGCTCCATGCACGCAGTCTGCTGACCTTGATGCTGGTGGTGAGCGGCGAGCCGTTTGAGCTGTTGGTGGCAGACCGGGCGTTGGTCGAGGCCGGCCAGCCACTGTTGCGAGTATTGACCGGGCAGGTATCTGCCGAGTTGGATGAGGAGGAGGGTAACGCGCTGTTCTCCAAGCCACTGACTGTGCCCAACGCTCATGGCTTGCACGCCCGGCCTGCGGCGGTGCTTGCCCAGGCGGCGAAAGGGTTCAACTCGAGCATTTACCTGCACAAGCAAACCCAGAGTGCGAATGCCAAGTCCCTGGTGGCGATCATGGCGTTGCAGACCTGCCAGGGCGACAGCGTGCAGGTGAGCGCGGCGGGCGAAGATGCCGAGGCGGCGATCCAGGCCCTGGTGGCGTTATTGCTCGACGGCTGTGGCGAGACCTTGCCGGTAGCGGTCGAGAAAATCAACACGCCCGCCGCGCCGGCGTCCTCGGCCACTGTGTTACGAGGTGTCTGCGCATCGCCGGGCTCGGCGTTCGGCCAGGTCGTCCAAGTGGCTGAGACGGCGCTCGATATTCCCGAAGCTGGCGTCGGAGAAACCTTTGAGCGGGCCGCATTGGCGCGCGGCCTACGGGCGGCAAGCGAGGCGCTGCAAGACTTGCAAGCCAAGGCGGCCGGCAGTGCCCAAGCCGAAATTTTCCGCGCTCATCAGGAATTGCTCGAAGATCCAACCCTGCTTGAACAAGCCTATAGCCTGCTGGCCGAGGGCAAGAGTGCCGCCTTTGCCTGGAACCGCGCCACAGTGGCGACCGCCCGACTCTTCGAGGGCTTGGGTAAGGCACTGCTCGCTGAACGTGCAGCGGACTTGGCCGACGTTGGTCGGCGCGTGCTCAAGTTGATCCTGGGCGTGCCCGAGCGATCCATGGAGCTGCCGGAGTGCGCCATCCTGGTCGCCGAGCAACTGACACCCTCACAAACCGCCGGCCTGGATACCGGTAAAGTCCTGGGCTTCGTCACGGTCGCCGGTGGCGCTACCAGTCATGTGGCAATCCTTGCCCGCGCGCTGGGCCTGCCGTCCATTTGTGGGGTGCCGAGCCAGGTATTGGCCCTGGCCAACGGCAAACGGGTACTGCTCAATGCCGACAAAGGCGAGCTGCATCTGGAGCCGGACCTGGCTGAAATCGAACAATTGCAGGCGGTTCGCCAACAGCAAAAGCTGCGACTGCAACGTGAGGTGGCACAGGCCTCACGGGCGGCGGTCACCCGCGATGGGCATCACGTTGAAGTCACCGCCAATGTCGCCTCGTTGCAGGAAGTGGAGCAGTCCCTGACCCTGGGCGGGGAAGGCGTGGGCCTGCTGCGTTCGGAGTTCCTTTACCTGGACCGCAACCGCGCCCCGAGCGCCGAAGAACAGGCTGGCACTTACAGCGCCATCGCCCGTGCCCTTGGCAGCGAGCGCAACCTGGTGGTGCGCACCCTGGATGTGGGCGGCGACAAACCCTTGGCCTATGTGCCGATGGAGAGCGAGACCAACCCGTTCCTTGGCCTGCGCGGTATTCGCCTGTGCCTGGAGCGCCCCGAACTGCTGCGTGAACAGCTGCGCTCGATCCTTGCCAGTGCAGGCTTGGCGCGACTGCATATCATGTTGCCGATGGTCAGCCTGCTGTCGGAGCTGCACCTGGCGCGCAAGATGCTCGAAGAAGAGGCATTGGCGCTTGGGCTGACCGAGTTACCGAAGCTGGGCATCATGATCGAAGTCCCCAGCGCAGCGCTGATGGCGGATGTGTTTGCGCCCCATGTGGATTTCTTCTCCATCGGCACCAACGACCTGACCCAATACACCCTCGCCATGGACCGCGACCACCCGCGTCTGGCCAGCCAGGCCGACAGTTTCCACCCGGCGGTACTGCGCCTGATCGACATCACGGTCAAAGCGGCCCATGCCCACGGCAAGTGGGTGGGGGTATGTGGCGCGCTGGCCTCTGAAACAGTGGCAGTGCCGGTATTGATCGGGCTCGGCGTGGATGAGCTGTCGGTCAGCGTGCCGCTGATCCCGACCATCAAGGCCACCGTGCGTGAGCTGGACCTGCACGACTGCCAGATCATCGCCCGCCAGGTGCTGGGCCTGGAAGAAGCCAATCAAGTGCGTGAGGCCCTGCGCCTGTACCACGCGGCCACCGTTGAAACATCATCTGTCGTGGAGCACTGAGCATGTTCGAGAAATTGCAGCGGGCGTTCTGGAAAGCCCTGACGCCTGATTTGGTGGCGGATTCGGTTGCCGCACCGACACCGAGCCTGTTGTCGGCCGAGGTGCTGAGTGCATTGGGCGGGGAGGGGAACGTTACTTCACAGAAGCGCGTGGCTCTCACGCGGGTGCGCGTGCAATTGAAGGAGGTGGGTGGGTTGGATGAGTCGGCGTTGAAGGCTGCCGGTGTACCCGCAGTAATGGTACTGCCGGGCGGCGTGGTCCATCTGCTCACCGGCCTATAAGGCTACGATGATCAAATGTGGGAGCCGGGCTTGCCCGCGATAGCAGTGTGTCAGGCGCCGAATACCTTGACTGTCAGGCCGCCATCGCGGGCAAGCCCGGCTCCCACAGGGATTTGCGGTGTGCGGGCTGTCGTGATCAGAGTTGAGGGCTGTCCTGCGGCGGCTTGGTCTTGTCCACACCCGGCACATGCAGGTTGCCTTCCACCACCTGGTTGCCTTCCAGCTGCGGCTGGGTCACCCAGGTGAGAATGTCGTAGTAACGCCGGATGTTCGCCACAAAATGCACCGGCTCCCCGCCACGCGCATAACCATAGCGGGTCTTGCTGTACCACTGCTTCTGCGACAAGCGCGGCAGCATCTTCTTCACGTCCAGCCACTTGTTCGGGTTCAGGCCTTCTTTCTTGGCCAGGATACGTGCATCGTCCAGATGACCGGTGCCGACGTTATAGGCGGCGAGGGCAAACCAGGTGCGGTCGGGCTCGGCGATCTTGTCGTCCAGCTCATCCTTGATCCTGGCCAGGTACTTGGCGCCGCCCATGATGCTCTGCTTGGGGTCCAGGCGGTTGGACACGCCCATGGCTTGAGCGGTGTTCTGGGTCAGCATCATCAGGCCGCGCACGCCGGTCTTGGAGGTGACCGTCGGTTGCCACAGCGATTCCTGGTAGCCGATGGCTGCCAGCAGCCGCCAATCGACTTTCTCTGCCTTGGCATAGGCACGAAAGTGCTTCTCGTACTTGGGCAGGCGTTGTTGCAGATGCTGGGCAAAGGTATAGGCGCCCACATAGCCGAGTACGTCGACATGTCCGTAATAACGGTCTTTCAGACGCTGCAACGTGCCGTTCTTCTCGACCTTGTCCAGGTAGCTGTTGATTTCGTTGAGCAGGCTGTTGTCGTCGCCTGCCGCCACGGCCCAGCTTTGGTTGCTGGCATTGCCGAGGTCGAACGCCACGCGCACATTGGGAAAGTACACCTGGTTCATGGCGACTTCGTTGGAGTCCACCAGGGTCAGGTCGATCTGCCCCTCGTCGACCATGCGCAGCAGGTCGACTACTTCAACGGCGTCGGACTCTTCGTATTCGATTGCAGGATTCTGCTTCTTCAGCGCCGCTAGTTGTTCGGCGTGGGTGCTGCCCTTGAGCACCATGATCTTCTTGCCCGCCAGATCGGCTGCATTGGTGGGGCGCGATTGGCCATTGCGATAGATGATCTGCGGGGTCACTTCCAGGTACGGGTGGGAAAAACGCACCTGCTGCTGGCGCTGCTCGCTGCTGACCAGGCCGGCGGCGGCCAGAACCGGGCCGTTGGGTTTGCCCAGCTGACCGAACAGGTCATCGAGGTTGTCGGCGGTCTCGATTTCCAGCTTCACGCCCAGCTCGTCGGCAAAACGCTTGACCAGTTCATATTCGAACCCGGTCTCCCCGTTACGGTCCTGGAAATACGTGGCCGGACTGTTCCGGGTGACCACCCGCAATACGCCATCCTCCTTGATTCGCTCAAGCGTGCTGGGCTTATCAACACAGGCACTGAGCGTCAGGAAGAGCAGGGTGGCGATGAGCCATTTGACCCATCGCGGGCGCAAAACAGTTGGGGAGAACATCTGCGCAGTATACGCAAACGGCCCGTGGCGCCATATCTCGACAGCGCTGCACTTGTCTGCTAGCGCGGTTAAAACTGTGCTGCAGCCCGCAGAAACGCGGCCTGGAGCGCCATTGTGACGGTTAAAATAACTGCCCTCGACACCGCGGATTTCCTGCCGATGCCGTGCAAACCCTGCCAACTGACGTTCGGCAGCGGCCACCGGTGCCGTTTCGGGTGCCGTTGGCGAAGGTTTACGCTAGAATGCACGGCCTCAAAGCACACCCCTTCCCGAGGCTGTCCCGAAGATGTTGATCCTGCGCGGCGCTCCTGCCCTTTCTGCCTTTCGCCACAGCAAACTCCTTGAGCAACTGAGCCAGAAGGTTCCAGCTGTTACAGGCCTTTACGCTGAATTTGCTCACTTCGCCGACGTTACCGGCGTCTTGACCGCCGACGAACAGCAAGTGCTGGCACGCCTTCTGAAGTACGGCCCAAGCGTTCCCGTTCAAGAGCCGACTGGCCGCTTGTTCCTGGTTCTGCCGCGGTTCGGCACCATCTCGCCCTGGTCGAGCAAGGCCAGTGACATCGCCCGCAACTGCGGCCTGGATAAAATCCAGCGCCTGGAGCGTGGGATCGCCTTTTACGTCGCTGGCCAGTTCAGCGATGCCGAAGCCGAGCTGATCGCCAGCAGCCTGCATGACCGCATGACCCAGATCATCGTCAGCCAGCTGGAGCAGGCTGCCGGCCTGTTCAGCCACGCTGAGCCCAAGCCGCTGACCGCGATTGACGTGCTCGGCGGCGGCCGCGCCGCCCTCGAGAAGGCCAACACCGAGCTGGGCCTGGCCCTGGCCGAAGACGAGATCGACTACCTGGTCAACGCCTTCACCGGCTTGAAGCGCAACCCCCACGACATCGAACTGATGATGTTCGCCCAGGCCAACTCCGAGCACTGCCGTCACAAGATCTTCAACGCCAGTTGGGATATCGACGGCCAAAGCCAGGAAAAAAGCCTCTTCGGCATGATCAAGAACACCTACGTGATGCACAGCGAAGGCGTTCTGTCGGCTTACAAGGACAACGCCTCGGTCATCGTCGGCTCCGTCGCCGGTCGCTTCTTCCCGGACCCGGAAACCCGCCAGTACGGCGCGGTGCAGGAGCCGGTGCACATCCTGATGAAGGTTGAAACCCACAACCACCCGACCGCGATTGCCCCGTTCCCGGGCGCAGCCACCGGTTCCGGCGGCGAAATCCGTGACGAAGGCGCCACCGGCCGTGGCGCCAAGCCCAAGGCGGGCCTCACCGGTTTTACCGTGTCCAACCTGCAGATTCCGGGCTTCGAACAGCCGTGGGAAGTGCCGTACGGCAAGCCTGAGCGCATCGTCACCGCGCTGGACATCATGATCGAAGGCCCCCTGGGCGGCGCCGCGTTCAACAACGAATTCGGGCGTCCGGCGCTGACCGGTTACTTCCGTACCTTCGAACAATCCATCACCACCCCGCGTGGCGATGAAGTGCGCGGTTACCACAAGCCGATCATGTTGGCCGGCGGCATGGGCAACATCCGTGAAGAACACGTCAAGAAAGGCGAGATCCTGGTCGGCTCCAAGCTGATCGTGCTCGGCGGCCCGGCGATGTTGATCGGCCTGGGCGGCGGCGCGGCTTCCTCCATGGCCACCGGCACCAGCTCGGCAGACCTGGATTTTGCTTCCGTACAGCGCGAAAACCCTGAGATGGAACGCCGCTGCCAGGAAGTCATCGACCGTTGCTGGCAATTGGGCGACAAGAACCCGATCAGCTTCATCCACGACGTCGGCGCCGGCGGTTTGTCCAACGCCTTCCCGGAACTGGTCAACGATGGCGACCGCGGTGGCCGTTTCGAACTGCGCAACATTCCAAACGACGAGCCGGGCATGGCCCCGCACGAAATCTGGAGCAACGAATCCCAGGAACGTTACGTGTTGGCCGTCGGCCCTGAAGACTTCGCACGCTTCCAGGCCATCTGCGAACGTGAGCGTTGCCCGTTTGCCGTGGTCGGCGAAGCCACTGCCGAGCCGCAGCTGACGGTTACCGATAGCCACTTCGGCAACAGCCCGGTAGACATGCCGCTGGAAGTGCTGCTGGGCAAAGCCCCGCGCATGCACCGTTCGGCGGTACGTGAAAACGAACTGGGCGATGATTTCGACCCAAGCACGCTGGAGCTGGCCGACAGCATTGAGCGCGTGCTGCACCACCCGGCCGTGGCGAGCAAAAGCTTTTTGATCACCATCGGCGACCGCACCATCACTGGCCTGGTTGCCCGTGACCAAATGGTTGGCCCATGGCAGGTGCCGGTGGCCGACGTTGCCGTCACTGCCACCAGCTTCGACGTGTATACCGGTGAAGCCATGGCCATGGGCGAGCGCACGCCGCTGGCCCTGCTGGACGCACCGGCGTCGGGCCGCATGGCCATTGGTGAAACCCTCACCAACATAGCCGCCTCGCGTATCGGCAAGCTGTCCGACATCAAACTGTCGGCCAACTGGATGTCCGCTGCCGGCCACCCCGGTGAAGATGCGCGCCTGTACGACACCGTCAAGGCTGTCGGCATGGAGCTGTGCCCGGAACTGGGTATCACCATTCCGGTGGGCAAGGACTCCATGTCCATGGCCACTCGTTGGAATGATGAAGGCACCGACAAGAGCGTCACCTCGCCACTGTCGCTGATCGTCACCGGTTTCGCACCGGTCACCGACATCCGCCAGACCCTGACCCCGCAATTGCGCATGGACAAGGGCACCACCGACCTGATCCTGATCGACCTGGGACGTGGCCAGAACCGCATGGGTGCCTCGATCCTGGCGCAGACCCATGGCAAGTTGGGCAAACAGGCACCGGACGTCGATGACGCCGAAGACCTGAAAGCTTTCTTCGCCGTGATCCAGGGCCTCAACGCCGACGGTCACCTGCTGGCTTACCACGACCGTTCCGACGGTGGTTTGCTGACCAGCGTTGTCGAAATGGCCTTCGCCGGTCACTGCGGCCTGAATATCGTGCTCGACAGCGTTGCCGAGGATGCTGCCGAAATCAACGGCATCCTGTTCAACGAAGAGTTGGGCGCCGTGATCCAGGTTCGCCAGGACGCGACTCCGGACGTACTCGCACAATTCAGCGCTGCCGGCCTTGCCGAATGCGTGGCGGTGATTGGCCAGCCGATCAACAACGGCGAAGTCAATATCTCGTTCAACGGCGACACGGTCTTTACCGGTCAGCGCCGCTTGCTGCAACGCCAGTGGGCCGAGACCAGCTACCAGATCCAGCGCCTGCGCGACAACGCCGACTGCGCCGAGCAGGAATTCGACGTGATCCTGGAAGAAGACAACCCGGGCCTGAGCACCATGCTCAGCTTCGACGTCAACCAGGACATCGCCGCGCCTTACATCAAGAAGGGCATTCGCCCACAGGTTGCCGTACTGCGTGAGCAGGGCGTCAACGGTCAGGTGGAAATGGCCGCGGCGTTCGATCGCGCCGGTTTCAATGCGATTGACGTGCACATGAGCGATATCCTCGCCGGTCGCGTTGATCTCAACGAGTTCAAAGGCCTGGTGGCCTGCGGTGGTTTCTCCTACGGCGACGTGCTGGGTGCCGGTGAAGGCTGGGCCAAGTCGGCCCTGTTCAACAGCCGTGCTCGCGACGCGTTCCAGGGCTTCTTCGAACGCAACGACAGCTTCACCCTGGGTGTGTGCAACGGTTGCCAGATGATGTCCAACCTCAGCGAACTGATCCCGGGCAGCGAGTTCTGGCCGCACTTTGTGCGCAACCGTTCCGAGCAGTTCGAAGCCCGTGTCGCCATGGTGCAGGTGCAGGAGTCCAACTCGATCTTCCTGCAAGGCATGGCCGGTTCGCGTATGCCAATCGCCATCGCCCACGGTGAAGGCCATGCCGAGTTCGCCAGCGAAGAAGCGCTGCTTGAAGCCGACCTGTCCGGCACCGTGGCCCTGCGTTTCGTCGACAACCACGGCAAGGTCACCGAAAGCTACCCGGCCAACCCGAACGGCTCGCCACGCGGCATTACCGGCCTCACCAGCCGCGACGGCCGCGTGACCATCATGATGCCGCACCCGGAGCGCGTATTCCGCGCCGTGCAGAACTCGTGGCGCCCGGAAGAGTGGAACGAAGACGGCGCCTGGATGCGCATGTTCCGCAACGCGCGTGTGTGGGTGAACTAAGGCCGTGTACAAGCTCGCCTTCTTCGTGCCCGACAGCCATGTGGAGACGGTGAAAACCGCCGTCTTCGCAGCCGGCGGCGGGCGCATCGGCGACTACGACAGCTGCGCCTGGCAAGTGCTGGGCCAGGGCCAATTCCGCGCGTTGGACGGCAGTCAGCCGTTTATCGGGCAGGTCGGCCAGGTTGAAGTGGTTGAGGAATGGAAGGTTGAGCTGGTGGTGGCGGATGAGTTGATTGTGGCTGTTGTGGCTGCTCTCAAACTTAGCCACCCGTATGAGACTCCAGCGTATGAGGTGTGGCAGTTGGCGGATTTTTGATCGGCTGGCTGCATAAACAAGAAACCCGCTGGGCCAGTTTGGTCAGCGGGTTTTTTGTTGGCTGTAAGTGCCAATCGCAGGCAAGCCAGCTCCCACATTTGACCCCGTTGTCAGACCGTACATCAATCCCATGTGGGAGCTGGCTTGCCTGCGATGGCGTCGGTGCAAGCGCCTCAGAACTTTCCGACAAGCCTTTCAGGTTGTCCGTCGGAACTCGCACAACTAACCTTCTCGAGTCGCTGCCAATTCAGTGACCGGGACTGCAAGCCTGAAAAATCACTAGGAGCCTATTCCATATGGAGTTTAATGATGATCAGCGACAACTTGCTAACTGGTTCAATCTCATCTCAAGCCGAGTCCCGCCAAGCTGGTGATTTACCGTCCGACCAGATCTTCACCGTAATACCCAGTCTGAACAGCGAAACCCTGCTCGCCAATGCTTCCCAAGACCTGGCATCCGTGCAGGCACTGGCGGGTCATCTGGCTTTTGATGTCGACGGTCCGCAGCGTGATGCCGTGCTGGGGATTCATCGAATGGTTGAGGGCATCCAGTTGATGGTGGATCGGGTGCTGGATTTAGTTGAAGTGCCTGAGCAGAAGTAATCAGGCGCCTGTGAGGGCCAATCGGGAGCAAGCCCCCGATGAGGCCAGAAAAGCCACTACAGCTCTAAACCCTGGCGCCGACCTCACGGCCACTGACCAACCGCTCCAACGCCTCACCCAAGCCAGAGGCCTTGTCACCAACCAACAAGTGCCAAACACCGCTCTCAAGCTGACTCACACCTTGGCAACCGAGCGCAGTGAGCTGAGCTTCAGACAACCCCGAATCATCCCCCAACTCCACCCGCAACCGGGTCATCGCCACAGCTTCCAGCTGGCGCAAATTCCCTCGGCCACCCAGCGCATTCAGCCATTGCTCGGCCTCTTGCACATTCACCGTCAGGGGCTTATCCACAGGTGCAACCGCTACAGGCGCTGCAACAAACCCTGGCATGGCCAAACGAATTTCATCAGCAATGCTATCGGCCATCGGCCCGACCACCACCTGCAAACTCCCGCCGTTACCCGGGCGCACTACAGCCATGGCGCCCAGTGCTTTCAGTTCAGCATCCACCGCCTTGTTGCGATCAACCATGTCCAACCGCAGCCGCGTGGTGCATGCACCCACACTCAGCAAGTTCTCAGCACCACCCAACGCCTGGATATAAGCCGTAGCACGCTGGTTATCACTCATCGCTTCAGCCTGCACCACCTGGATATCTTCACGCCCCGGCGTCTTCAGGTTGAAGCGGCGGATGCAGTAGCTGAACACGCTGTAGTAGATCACCGCGTAGGCCAGGCCCACCGGCACCACCAGCCAGCCATTGGTGGACTTGCCCCAGCCCAGCACCATGTCGATAAACCCACCGGAGAAGGTAAACCCGAGGTGGATGTTCAGCATGTTGGTGACTGCCATCGACAGGCCGGTGAGCAGCGCGTGAATCAGGTACAGGAACGGTGCCAGGAACATGAAGGCAAATTCAATCGGTTCAGTCACCCCGGTCAAAAACGAAGTCAGCGCCATCGACAGAAAGATCCCGCCCATGACTTTACGGCGCTCTGGCAACGCATTGCGGTACATCGCCAGGCACGCAGCCGGCAAGCCGAACAGCATCACCGGGAACATGCCGGTCATGAACTGGCCGCCTTTGGGGTCGCCGGCAAAGTAGCGCGTCAGGTCGCCCGTGACCACCGCGCCGGTTACCGGGTCGGTGAAGCTGCCGAACACGAACCACGCCATATTGTTGAGGATGTGATGCAACCCGGTGACGATCAGCAGGCGGTTGAACACGCCAAACACGAACGCACCCAGGCTGCCGCTTTCCATCAACAACACGCCAAAGCTGTTGATGCCGTGCTGGATCGGCGGCCAGATCAGACCGAAGATCACGCCCAGGCCCACCGCCGAAAACCCGGTGACAATCGGCACAAAGCGTCGCCCACCAAAGAACGCCAGGTACTCCGGCAGCTTGATGTCCTTGAAGCGGTTATACAGCCCGCCCGCCATCAGGCCACTGGCGATACCGGCGAGCATGCCCATGTTGATGGTGGTATCCATCACCTTGAGGGTCGAGATCATCACCAGGTAGCCAATCGCCCCGGCCAGGCCGGCGGTGCCGTTGTTGTCGCGGGCAAAGCCCACGGCGATGCCGATGGCGAAGATCAGCGCCAGGTTGGCGAAGATCGCCTGCCCGGCATCATGCATCACCGCGATGTTGAGCAAGTCGGTGTCGCCCAGGCGCAGCAAGAGGCCGGCGATTGGCAGGATCGCAATCGGCAGCATCAGGGCGCGGCCCAGGCGTTGCAGGCCTTCGATAAAGTGTTGGTACATGGCGTGTCTCCCTATTCTTGTTGTTTTCAGCTCAGCGGCCAGTGGTGTTGACAGGCTTGGCGAACGGCCTTGGCACTGCTCAGGTCGAGCAGCTCAAGGCTCAGTTGCCGGCATTGCGCCGCGTCCAGGTGGCGGACGCGGTCCTTGATTTCGCCGATCTGCGGCGGGCTTACCGACAGCTCACTGACCCCCAGGCCGACCAGTACTGGCGTGGCCAGTGGGTCAGACGCCAAGGCACCGCACACGCCGACCCAACGCCCGTGTTTCGCCGCACCGGTGCAGGTTTGGGCGATCAGCCGCAGCAAGGCAGGATGCAGCGCATCAACGCGGGCGGCCAAGCCTGCGTGGTCGCGGTCCATCGCCAGGGTGTACTGGGACAGGTCATTGGTGCCGATGGATAAAAAGTCCGCGTGTTCGGCCAACTGCTCGGCCATCAGCGCGGCGGCGGGCACTTCGATCATCACGCCCAGCTCGGGGCGCTGCGTCAGCTCCAGCTCCACGCACAGTTCATCCAGGCGCTGGCGAATCTGCAGCAGTTCATCCACCTCGCTGACCATCGGCAACAGGATGCGGCAGCGCGCCAACGGCGAGACTTGCAGCAGGGCGCGCAGTTGCTGGTCGAGCAGTTCAGGGCGCACCTGGGCCATGCGAATACCGCGCAGGCCCAGCACCGGGTTCGCCTCGACGGGCAGCGGCAGGTAATCGAGCTGCTTGTCGCCACCCACATCGATGGTGCGGATGATCACCGACTTGTCACCCATGGCATCCAGCACGGCCTGATAAGCCTGGCGTTGTTCCTGCTCATCCGGCGCGGTACGGCGGTCAACGAAGAGGAATTCAGTGCGCAGCAGGCCGACGCCATCGGCACCGTTGTCAAACGCCACCTGGGCTTCGGCGCTGGAGGCGACATTCGCCGCGACTTCAACCGTCACGCCATCGGTGGTGCGCGCTGGTTGTTGGGCTTGGGCCTGTTGTTGCTGGCGTCGTAATTTCTGTGTTTCGCGAATCTGGTGAACTTCGGCGTGGCGCGCTTCGCTGGGGGCCAGTTCCAGGCGGCCGTTGGCGGCATCGAGTACCACCCGCTGGCCTTGGGGTACGTCGAGCACTTCATTGCCCAGGGCGACGAGACACGGCAGGCCTTTGCCCCGGGCCAAAATCGCCACATGGGAGGTCGCACCGCCTTCGGCCATGCAGATGCCAGCGGCGTGTTGCTCGCTCAGTTGCAGCAAGTCCGAAGGTGTCAGCTCATGGGCACTGACAATCGCCCCCGCCGGCAATTCGAAATGCCAGGCTTCACCCAGCAACGCACGCAGCACCCGTTGTTGAAGGTCTCGCAGGTCATTGGCGCGCTCGGCAAACAGTGGTTTGCCCAACGCCAGCAGCACGGCGCATTGGGCCTGGATCGCATCACGCCAGGCATGGGTGGCGGCGCTGCCTTGTTCGATGGCAGCGGTGGCTGCGTCGAGTAATGCCGGGTCTTCCAGCAGGGCGAGGTGGGCGGCAAAGATCTCTTCTTCTTCGACGTTCTTGCGTTGGCGCGCCTGGCCCAGCGTATTGCGGATTTCGCCGCGCACTTGCTCAAGGGCGGCATCCAGGCGTTGCAGTTGTTCGTCGACGCTATGATTGCCGCTGTCTTGCGGCAGTTCGATGCCCGTCAGGCGGAACAATGGCCCACATACCAGGCCCGGTGCCGCGCATACGCCTTGCAGCACATTGGCTTCGGTATTCGCCCGGCGTGGTGTGGCAACGACCGGCGCGTGATGCTCCTCGTGGATCGCCACGGACAGCGCGGCGACCAATGCCTGTAACGCCGCCTCGCCATCCTTGCCACGGCAGGTCACCCGTACCTCGTCACCTTCGCCAATACCCAACCCCATCAGGCCGATCAGGCTGTCGCAAGCCGCGGTCTTATCACCGAAGTGCAGCTGCGATTGACTGCTGAAGCCCTGGGCAGTCTTGCGGATCAGCGCGGCAGGGCGCGCATGCAAGCCGCCACGATGGGTGATGCGTACCGTGGCGCTCACTTGCGCGACCGAGTTATCCACAGCGTTTTGAACCGGCGCGGATGTGCGCAGGGCAATCCGCATCAGTGATTCACCGAGCTTCACGGTCTTGCTCGCGATGGGTTGCAGTTCGAAGCGCTCACTGTTGGTCAGGATGATCAGGCTCACCAGGCTTTTGCACTGGCGCGCAATGCGGTCCAGATCAAACTGCACCAACGGCTGGCCCTCGCTCACCCGTGCGCCATCCTTCACCAGCAAGGCAAAGCCTTCGCCATTGAGCTCCACGGTGTCGATGCCCACGTGCATCAGCACTTCGGCACCGTTGTCGGCGCGGATGGTCAATGCATGACCGGTGCGGGCGACATGGATGATCACGCCGTCACAGGGTGCATGCAGGCAATCGTTCAACGGGTCGATGGCAATCCCGTCCCCCATGGCGCCGCTGGCGAACACTTCGTCGGGGACGCTGTTCAGGGCCAGCACCGGCCCACTCAAGGGGGCGCTTAAGGTCAATGGATTATTGTTGTTGGGCATGGGCACGGTACTCATCAGGAAAACGCCGCTTTAGTGCGTACGGGTGACTTTGCTCAGGTGGCGCGGCTGGTCCGGGTCCATGCCCCGTGCCTCAGCCAGGCCGGCGGCCATCACGTAGAAGCTCTGGATCGCCAGGATCGGGTCCAGGCTCGGGTGTTCGGCGCGACTAAGGGTCAGGTCGCGTTCGGCGATATCGTCCGGTGCGGCCAGCAGCACGCGGGCGCCGCGTTGGCGCATATCGGCGGCCAGGCTCAACAGGCCGGGCTGCTCGGCGCCGCGTGGGGCGAACACCAGTAGCGGGTAGTTTTCGTCGATCAAGGCCATCGGCCCGTGGCGTACCTCGGCGCTGCTGAAGGCTTCGGCCTGGATCGCCGAGGTTTCCTTGAGCTTGAGCGCTGCTTCCTGGGCGATGGCAAACCCGGCGCCGCGGCCGATTACCATCAATTGCTGGCAGTCGCGCAGGGCCTCGATGGCTTGGGTCCAATCTTGCCGGGCGGCTTCACGCAAACCGTCGGGCAGCGCCTGGCAGGCTTGGAGCAACTCGGTTTCCTGGTTCCAGTGGCCGATCAATTGCGCGCTGGCGCTGAGGGTGGCGATAAAGCTCTTGGTTGCGGCCACGCTTTGTTCCGGGCCGGCGCACAGTGGCACGTGGAATTCACAGGCGGCTTCCAGCGGCGAGTCTTCGGCGTTCACCAGCGAGATGCTCAGGGCGCCGCGCTTGCGCAGCAGTCGCAGGCTGTTGACCAGGTCCGGGCTCTGCCCCGACTGGGAGAACCCAAACGCCACCTGGCCGCTGACTTTCATCGGCGCCTGCAACAGGGTCACCACCGACATCGGCAACGACGCCACCGGGATGCCCACATGCTGCATGGCCAGGTAGGCGAAGTAGCTGGCGGCGTGGTCGGAGCTGCCGCGGGCAATGGTCATCGCCACTTGCGGCGGCTGGCGACGCAGGCGACCGGCCACTTCTTCCAGCAGCGGATTCAGGCGTTGCAGTTGTGCCGCAACGGCGTCGCAGGAGGCCAGGGCCTCTTCAAGCATTTTTGAAGTCAATGGTTTCTCCTTCGACCATTACGTCGGTGAGTGTCAGGGAGCGGTCCAGGCGCACGCAGTCGGCAAAGCTGCCGGGTTGCAGGCGGCCGCGTTCTTCCAGGCCCAGGTAGTCCGCAGGAAATTGCGACAGGCGTTGTGAGGCTTCGCTGATGGGCAGGCCGATTTTCACCAGGTTGCGCAGCGCCTGGTCCATGGTCAGCGTGCTGCCGGCCAGGGTGCCGTCGGCCAGGCGTACGCCACCCAGGCATTTGGTCACGGTGTGGCTGCCCAGCTTGTATTCGCCATCGGGCATACCGGCGGCGGCGGTGGAGTCGGTCACGCAGTACAGGCATGGGATCGAGCGCAGGGCCACGCGCATGGCACCGGGATGCACATGGAGCAGATCCGGGATCAACTCGGCGTATTGGGCGTGGGCCAGCGCGGCGCCGACGATGCCGGGCTCACGGTGATGCAGCGGGCTCATGGCGTTGTACAAATGGGTAAAGCTGGTGGCGCCGGCGGCGAGGGCGGCGACGCCTTCTTCATAACTGCCCAGGGTGTGGCCGATCTGCATGCGCACGCCGCGTTGGCTGAGGGCGCGGATCAGGCCGTCGTGGCCGGCGATTTCCGGGGCGATGGTGATCACTCGGATCGGCGCCAGGCGCAGGTAGTCTTCGACTTCGGCCATCAATGCGGTGTGGGCGAAGTTGGGTTGGGCGCCGAGTTTGCCCGGGTTGATGTAGGGGCCTTCCAGGTGCACGCCCAGTACCCGGGCGCTGCCTGTCGGGCGTTGCTCGCAGAACCTGCCGAGTTCACCGAGGACGCTGGTGATTTCTTCCACCGGCGCCGTCATGGTGGTGGCCAATAGCGAGGTGGTCCCAAAACGCACGTGGGTGCGGGTAATGGTCTCGAAGGCCTGCGCCCCTTCCATGATGTCGGCACCGCCACCGCCGTGTACATGCAGGTCGATAAAGCCTGGCAGCAGGTAGGGCAGGTCGTTGTCATCCGGGTCGCAAGGCGTGCCTTCGATGGCAACCACCTTGCCGTGTTCGTGCACCAGGCGGCCGCGCATCCAGCCGTTGGGCGTGAGGATATTGTCTTCTGACATGGGCAGTTCTCTAAATTCGCAATTCGGCGGAGTAGTCATGACGGCGCAGCTCTGCGACAAAGTCGTAGTAGTCGTTGCGGCAGTAGGTGTCGGTGATTTCAATCGGCGTGTTGTCGGCGGTGTAGCCCACGCGGGTCATCAGCAGCATGGCGGTGCCGGGGGCGATGCCCACCAGCTTGGCGAACTCGTCCGAGGCGTTGATCGCCTGGATATGTTGCAGGGCGCGCACGATGGGCTTGCCGATGCCTTCCAGGTATTCGTACAGCGAATTGCCGATGGCTTGCGGGTGTGGCAACACCGAGGCGGGCATGGCGGTCATTTCAATCGCCATGACCGTGTCATCGGCTTTGCGCAGACGCTTGAGGCGCGCCACTTTGTCGGTGGGCGACAGGCACAGGCGGATCAGCTCTTCGTGGGTCGGCGGGGTGATGTCGCGCTCCAGCCACTGGGAGGTGGGCACAAAGCCCTTGAGCCGCAGCATTTCGCTGAACCCCGACAAGCGCGACAAGGGTTGTTCCAGGCGCGGCGTGATAAAGGTGCCGGAGCCCTGGCTGCGGCGGATCAGGCCCTGGGCAAGCAACACTTCCAGCGCTTTACGGGCAGTGACCCGCGAGATGCTCAACTGCTCGCTGAGCGCACGCTCCGAGGGCAGGGCCTGCTCGGATTTCCACTGGCCGGCATGGATCGCGGCTTCAAGGCTGCGAGCCAGTTGCAGGTACAGCGGCGTGGATTGCTTGTCGTCGGGGCGCAGGGCCAGGATGGGATTCATCTGTCAGGTTTCCGATGCGTTATTGGAGTGTTGTCGCCCGGTAATGGCCGGAAATTAATACCACTTAAATACCATGTCAATGCCACCAAAAGTGCGCAGGTACCGGTTTTAGCGCATCTCAACGGTGCGCGGTATCAAGTGGTATTAGAGAGGTCTTTGTTGCGTGCACAAATGCGCAGCTCGCTCGGCGAACTGGTATTCACTGGCGCGGGCTGCCTGGGGCAGGAATTATTTTCGAATTATTTTACGAACGGTCCTGGATCAGGGCTGAATCTCGATCATGGTGCCGTCTTTGACCAGGCTCCAGACTTCGCGCATGTCCACGTTGCGCATGCCGATGCAGCCGTCGGTCCAGTCCAGGGTGTGAAACCACTGTTCCGGGTAGTCTTCGGTGTCGGGCGTGCCGTGGATCATGATCATGCTGCCCGGTTTTACCCCTTCGCGGCGGGCGCGGGCAGCGTCGCTGATGTTCGGGTAGGAGATGTGCATGGCCAGGTTGAAGCGGTCGCTGGTCTTGCGCCAGTCGATCCAGTAGAAACCCTCGGGGGTACGGCGGTCGCCTTCGATCAGCTTGTGGCCCTTGGGGTTCTTGCCCAGGGAAATGCGATAGGTCTTGAGGGGCTTGCCGTCGTTGATCAGTTGCAGTTGGTGCGCGGACTTGAGTACCAGGACTTTTTCGACGGTTTTACCGCCGAGAGTTTCCACCGTAGAGGCTGGGGACAGCGTGGCAAACGACAGGCAGATAAGAGCAAGCAACCAACGCATTGAAACGGTATCCCTGATAAAGGTGCTGCCTGGAAGGTTATTTGGTTGGGCGTGTCATCGGCGGGACCGACTCGCTGCGCACCGGGTACACCTGTTGGCGACGGTCAGCGAAAAAGCATTCTAAGGTACGCCCGACCGTGCGGAAAGCCAGCTCGGACCAAGGGATATCAGCTTCATCGAACAGCTTCACTTCAAGGCTTTCCGGGCCTGCGGCAAAGTCCAGGTCGATCAGCTCGGCGCGGTAGAAAATGTGCACCTGGCTGATGTGCGGCACATCGATCAGGGTATAGATGCTCAGGTTACGCACGCGGGCGCAGGCTTCTTCCAGGGTTTCACGCATGGCCGCCTGTTCCACGGTCTCGCCGTTTTCCATAAAGCCTGCGGGCAGGGTCCAGTAACCCAGGCGCGGCTCGATGGCACGGCGGCACAGCAGCACTTGATCGCCCCACACCGGTACGGTGCCGGCGACGATATTGGGGTTTTGATAGTGAATGGTCGAACAGTGATCACACACAAAACGCAGGCGTGCGTCGCCTTCGGGAATACGTTGGGTAACCGGTTTACCGCACTGGCTGCAGAAATTCATGCTGGGGTTCCTGGAGAATGGGCACATCTTGGCTTGGTGCCGGGCGTTCCTGCAAGTTGTCGTTTAGCGACAGCCCTGCGGTTTTGGGGTTGGGCGCTTGCACGCTTTGGTGCATGATGCAAGGTAGCCAACAGACCGAGATGACTCATGCTGGACGAGCTACTTCGCCGGGTAAGCAATCACACTCCCCACCTGCTTGAGACTGACGGGCGTTTCCCCGAGGCCGCGGTGCTGGTACCGATTACCCGCAGTGATGAACCTGAGCTGATCCTGACCCTGCGCGCCAGCGGCCTGTCGACCCATGGTGGCGAAGTGGCCTTTCCTGGTGGGCGGCGTGACCCGGAAGACCCGGACCTGATCTTTACCGCCTTGCGCGAAGCCGAAGAAGAAATCGGCCTGCCGCCAGGCCTGGTTGAGGTCATAGGCCCGTTGAGCCCGCTGATTTCCCTGCACGGCATCCGTGTAACGCCCTATGTAGGCGTGATCCCTGACTACGTCGAATACCTGGCCAACGACGCCGAAATCGCCGCCGTCTTCAGTGTGCCCCTGGAGTTTTTCCGACAGGACCCACGCGAACATACCCACCGCATCGATTACCAGGGCCGAAGTTGGTATGTGCCCAGCTACCGCTTCGGCGAATACAAGATCTGGGGGCTGACGGCGATCATGATCGTCGAGCTGATCAATCTGCTCTATGACGACGCCAAGATCAGCCTGCACCAGCCGCCCAAGAGTTTTATCAATATCTAAGCCATCGCATGAATGGCAAGCCGTGAGGGAAAACCATGAAATACCGCCTGGGCGATGCCCGCGTCGAGACCCATCCCAACAGTTGGGTCGCACCCAATGCCACGCTGGTGGGCAAGGTCAAGCTGGAGGAGGGCGCCAACGTCTGGTTCAACGCGGTGTTGCGCGGCGATAACGAACTGATCCTGATCGGCAAGAACAGCAACGTGCAGGACGGCAGCGTAATGCACACCGACATGGGCTACCCGCTTACCCTCGGCACCGGCGTGACCATCGGCCATAACGCCATGCTGCACGGCTGCAGCGTCGACGACTACAGCCTGATCGGCATTAACGCGGTGGTTCTCAATGGCGCCAAGATTGGCAAGCACTGCATTATCGGCGCGAACTCGCTGATCGGTGAAGGCAAGGAAATTCCCGATGGCTCGCTGGTCATGGGCTCGCCGGGCAAGGTGGTACGTGAGCTGACTGAGGCGCAGAAACGTATGCTCGAAGCCAGCGCCGCGCACTATGTGCATAATTCGCAGCGCTATGCCCGAGACTTGGTTGAGCAGGAAGAATGAGTGCAGTTGAACGGCCTGTAGCCTCGCCCTGTGTGAATATTTGCGCGCTGGACGAGGACGATATCTGTACCGGCTGCCAGCGCAACGTGGACGAGATTACGCGTTGGGGCCGCATGGATAATGCCGAACGCCGGGTGGTGTTGGGGTTGTGTCATGAGCGGGCGGTGGCCAGTGGGATGGTGTGGATGACGCCCAAAAGCTCGGGTGCCTGATCGATTGCTATCGGGAGCAAGCCCCCTCCCACACTTGAATGTGTTCACAGATCAAAATGTGGGAGGGGGCTTGCCCCCGATGAGGCCCTCCCAGACGACATATGTCTAATTGTGAAGTACCCTGTGTCCCTTGTTCACAGGTCATTCATCCATGTTTTTCCTGATCGCCTACATCAGCAGCGTCGTGCTGATCAACTTCGCCTTCTCCACCGCCCCGCACCTGGATGTCATCTGGTCCGCCTGGGGTGGCCTGGTATTTATCCTTCGCGACATGGTGCAAACCCGCTTCGGCCACGGCGCGATCATCGCCATGCTGGCGGCGCTGGTGCTGTCGTATATCACTTCCGACCCGTCCATCGCCCTGGCCAGTGCTACGGCGTTCGCGGTGTCCGAGTGCATCGACTGGCTGGTGTTCAGCATCACCAAACGCCCGCTGCATGATCGCCTGTGGATAAGTTCGGCACTGAGTATTCCCCTCGATACCTTTATTTTCTTCGGCTTGATCGGCGCGCTCACACCGGCGGTGGCGGGCACGGCGTTGGTGTCTAAATTTGCCGGTGTCACCGTGGTCTGGCTGATCATGGCCTGGCGCATCCGCCGCCGCACCATCGCCAACTGAGGCCAATTTTTACAGTTCATGTAAAATGCCGGCCTTTCTCCCCCATGATCCGCTCCCCTGAGGACCTGAGATGACCCGAATCGGAACTCCATTGTCGCCAACCGCGACCCGCGTTTTGCTGTGTGGCTGCGGTGAGCTGGGCAAGGAAGTGGTGATCGAACTGCAACGCCTGGGTGTTGAAGTGATCGCCGTGGATCGCTACGCCAACGCGCCGGCGATGCAGGTGGCGCACCGTAGCCACGTGATCAACATGCTCGACGGTGCGGCGCTGCGTGCAGTCATCGAGGCGGAGAAGCCGCACTTCATCGTGCCGGAAATCGAAGCCATCGCCACCGCCACTCTGGTGGAACTGGAGGCGGAAGGCTTCACGGTTATCCCGACCGCCCGCGCCACGTCGTTGACCATGAACCGTGAGGGCATCCGTCGCCTGGCCGCCGAAGAACTGGACCTGCCGACCTCGCCGTACCACTTCGCCGACACCTTCGAAGACTACAGCAAGGCCGTCCAGGACCTGGGCTTCCCCTGCGTGGTCAAGCCGGTGATGAGTTCGTCGGGCAAGGGCCAGAGCCTGCTGCGCAGCACCGATGATGTGCAGAAAGCCTGGGATTACGCGCAGGAAGGCGGGCGTGCCGGTAAGGGTCGAGTCATCATCGAAGGCTTTATCGATTTCGACTACGAAATCACCCTGCTGACCGTGCGCCACATTGGCGGCACCACCTTCTGCGCGCCGGTTGGCCATCGTCAGGAGAAGGGCGACTATCAGGAGTCCTGGCAGCCACAGGCCATGAGCCCGATCGCCCTGGCCGAATCCGAGCGCGTTGCCAAGGCGGTAACCGAAGCCCTGGGTGGCCGTGGCCTGTTTGGTGTGGAGTTGTTCATCAAGGGCGATCAGGTGTGGTTCAGCGAAGTGTCGCCGCGCCCACATGACACCGGTTTGGTCACACTGATTTCTCAGGACCTGTCGCAGTTCGCGCTGCACGCTCGCGCCATCCTGGGCTTGCCGATCCCATTGATCCGTCAGTTCGGGCCTTCGGCGTCGGCGGTGATCCTGGTGGAAGGGCAATCGACCCAGACGGCGTTTGCCAACCTCGGCGCGGCATTGAGCGAGCCGGACACGGCGTTGCGCCTGTTTGGCAAGCCAGAAGTGAATGGCCAGCGCCGTATGGGTGTGGCGTTGGCGCGGGATGAGTCGATTGAAGCGGCTCGCGCCAAGGCGACCCGGGCCTCCCAAGCGGTTGTTGTAGAGCTCTAAAAGCATCGGGAGCAAGCCCCCTCCCACATTTAACCGCGTATAACCTTTGGAATGCGGTCGAATGTGGGAGGGGGCTTGCTCCCGATAGCGGTTTATCAGGCGACCTTGTTCAAATCATTATCCCGCGTCTCTTTCAGGCACAGCACCGCAATCAAACTCAGCAACGCTGCCGCCGACACATACCCACCGACATAACTGAGCCCACCCATCGCCACCAGCTTGGTCGCGAAGAACGGTGCTGCAGACGCCCCGACAATCCCACCCAGGTTATACGCCGCCGAAGCACCGGTATAACGCACACGCGTCGGGAACAACTCCGGCAGCAGGGCACCCATCGGTGCGAAGGTCACACCCATCAGAAACAGCTCCAACGCCAGGAACAGCGCCACGGCCCAGGTCGAGCCGTGGGTCAGCAGTGGCTCCATGGTAAAGCCCGAGAGAATCGCCAGGATCGCCCCAACGATCAGCACCGGCTTACGTCCATAACGATCACTCGCCAGCGCTGCCAGCGGCGTCGCCAAGCCCATGAACAGCACGGCAAAGCACAGTAAGCCGAGGAACGTCTCGCGGCTGTAGCCCAGTGTGGAAACGCCATAGCTCAGGGAAAACGCCGTGGTGATGTAGAACAGCGCGTAGCACACCACCATCGACGCGGCGCCCAGCAGCACCGGCAGCCAATGCTGGCTGAACAGTTCCACCAGTGGCACCTTCACCGGTGCTTCTTTGGCTACGGAGTTGGCGAATACTGGGGTTTCATGCAGCTTCAGGCGTGCATACAGACCCACCATCACCAGTGCGGCGCTGAGAATGAACGGAATACGCCAGCCCCAGCTACGGAACTGCTCGTCATTCAGGCTCATGGCCAGGATCAGGAATAAACCGTTGGCCGCCAGAAAGCCAATCGATGGGCCCAATTGCGGGAACATGCCGAACCAGGCGCGCTTGCCCTTGGGCGCGTTCTCGGTCGCCAGCAAGGCCGCGCCGCCCCATTCCCCGCCAAGGCCCAGGCCCTGGCCGAAGCGCAATACGCACAACAGAATCGGTGCCCAGGCGCCGATGCTGTCATAGCCGGGCAGCAAGCCGATCAAGGTGGTGCACACACCCATCAACAGCAGCGAGGCCACCAGAGTGGATTTGCGCCCGATTCGGTCGCCGAAATGGCCGAACAGCGCCGACCCCAGCGGGCGTGCGATAAAGGCGATGCCAAAGGTCAGGAACGACGCCAGCATCTGCGCCGTACCGGAGCTCTGGGGAAAGAACACCGGGCCGATCACCAGCGCAGCAGCCGTGGCGTAGATATAGAAGTCGTAGAACTCGATGGCGGTGCCGACGATGCTCGCCGTGGCGACGCGGGCGGTCGAATTGGTCGGGGCGGCGGTCGCAGCCTCTTGGTAGGTGGTGCTCATGGCAGTATCCCTGACGGTCATTGCGCGTTTGGACGCGGATTATTATTGGTCGAACACCCATGGATCAGGGTTGTGCGCGGGGCGGCTCGGGATGGGAGCAAACACCGGTCGGACATGATTAAGCGGTGCCTGGACACGCTGAGTGCGGGTAGCACGCGGTCGGGCGGGGCTTGGGTAAGCCGGATGGATTATAGGAAGGGGGCCAAGGATCCAACAAGGGGCTGGTGAGGATCTATGGCCTGGAACTGGATCAATGTGGGAGCTGGCTTGCCTGCGATAGCATCACCTCGGTTCAACTGAAGGACCGAGTCGCCTGCATCGCAGGCAAGCCAGCTCCCACATTGACCGGGTTGAGCCTGCTGAGGTCAGGCAGCGACGGGCACATGGCTGGTATGCCAGATCAACACCTTGCTCACCCGGTTGTCCTCGGTTTCGAGGATTTCCAGGCGATAGCGGCCGATCTTCAGGCACACCGCGCAATCGGGGATGGTTTCCAGCGCTTCGGTCACCAGGCCGTTGAGGGTCTTGGGGCCGTCGCTGGGCAGGTGCCAGCCCAGGCTTTTGTTCAGTTCGCGGATCGAAGCGGCGCCGTCAATGATGTAGCGGCCATCGGGCTGGGCCTCGATGTGGGGGTTATCCACAGCCTGATCGCTTTCGAACTCGCCGACGATTTCTTCCAGGATATCTTCCAGGGTAACGATGCCCAGCACTTCGCCGTATTCGTCCACCACCATGCCCAGGCGCCGTTGCTGCTTGTGAAAATTCAGCAGTTGCAGCTGCAATGGTGTGCTTTCCGGAACGAAATAGGGTTCGTGACAGGCAGCGAGCAGCGCCTCTTTGGTCAGGCTGGCGTCGGGGAGCAGGTGCTGGACCTGGCGCGTGTTGAGCACCGCTTCGACCTGGTTGATATCACTGTGGAACACCGGCAGGCGCGTGCGTTGGGAGCTGCGCAGCTGCTCGATGATCTCGCCGATCGAGTCATCCAGGTTGATGCCGTCCACTTCACTGCGGGGTACCAGGATGTCGTTGACGGTGATGTTATCCAGCGCGTGGATGCCGGGCATACCGGGCGCGCGGTCCTCGTCGGCCTCAGGCGGGGCTTGGTCGTCATGGTCCGGCAGCGGCTCATCGCTGTTTTTCACCACACCGGACTTGCGCGCGAACGGGCGCAGCAGCAACAGGCTGATGCCGTTGAGCAGCCAGGCCAGCGGGTAGAGCATTTTCAGCGGCACGCCCAGCAGGGCGTTACCGAAACCCAACACCGCTTGCGGATGGCGGGTGGCCAGGATGCGAGGCAGGTAGTCGGCGAGAATCAGCAGCAGTGCACAAGAGATCAGCCAACCCAGCCATGGGCCGTTCTGCGCCCAGGCATAGATTGCCAGCAGCGTGCAAAGGATCACCACGGCGGCGCGGCACAGGCTGTTGCACAGAATCAGGCTATGGCGCGGGAAGCTCAGGCGTGCGGCAGCCTTATCGCCCTGGCGGGTGCCGGGGCGCAGGGCCAACAGATGCTGTTGTGCTGCTTCGATGGCGGTAAACAGCGCCGCCCATAAAATCAGCAAGGCAATGACGGCGAGCATCGGCTCCAAAGGCAAGTTATCCATGATCGCTGCCCGTCAGATATGCAGGATGTATTCGCGAACCAGCTTGCTGCCGAAATAGGCCAGCATCAGCAGGCAGAACCCGGCCAGGGTCCAACGTATTGCCTTGTGCCCACGCCAGCCGAGGCGGTTGCGGCCCCACAGCAGCACGCTGAACACCACCCAGGCCAGGCACGCCAGCAGGGTCTTGTGCACCAGGTGCTGGGCGAACAGGTTCTCGACGAACAGCCAGCCGGAAATCAGCGACAGCGACAGCAGGGTCCAGCCGGCCCACAGGAACCCGAACAGCAGGCTTTCCATGGTTTGCAGCGGCGGGAAGTTCTTGATCAGCCCTGAGGGGTGCTTGTGCTTGAGCTGGTGATCCTGCAGCAACAGGAGCAGGGCCTGGAACACCGCAATGGTGAACATGCCGTAGGCGAGGATCGACAACAGGATATGGGCAAGGATACCCGGCTCTTCGTCAATCACCTGTACGGTACCGGTGGGCGTGAACTGCGCCAGCAATACCGTCAGCACACCCAAGGGGTATAGCAGCACCAGCAGGTTCTCGACCGGAATGCGGTAGCAGGCCAGCAACGTCAGTGCGATGACGGCCGCGGCGATCAGGCTGGCGGCGCTGAAAAAGTCCAGGCCCAGGCCCACCGGCGTCATCAGGTGAGTGAACAGGCTGGCGGCATGGGCCAGCAGGGCCAGCACGCCAAGGCCGACGAGCAGACGTTTGTCCGCTTTGGCGCCTTGGGCCAGACGAGTGCCCTGATAGAGAGTCGCAGCGGCATACAGAATGGCGGCGGCGAGGCTGGGTAGCAAACTGGGTGACAAGGGGAGCATAAATCCTGGTAGGCAAGCCCGAAAGGCGTTGAGTTTGGCACACACCTGCGCTGCAAGAAAGACTCCCGGGCCAGACAGCGGGTGTGCATGGGCGCAGTCTTCGCTATAATCCGCGACCTGCCCACGCCGCAGGCTCGGCGAGCGCTGTTTTTAATAGCGATTGACCACAGCCTGGGCCGCCATTACCTCGGTCTACCTGCATTTCGATGAGTAGGGCCTGAAAGGATCGCGCATGTTTGAAAACTTGACTGACCGTCTCTCGCAGACGCTGCGCCACGTTACCGGCAAGGCCAAGCTGACCGAGGACAATATTAAAGACACCCTGCGTGAAGTGCGCATGGCGTTGCTGGAAGCCGACGTGGCCTTGCCGGTGGTGAAGGATTTCGTCAACTCGGTCAAAGAGCGCGCGGTCGGCACCGAAGTGTCCCGCAGCCTGACCCCGGGCCAGGCCTTCGTGAAGGTCGTCCAGGCCGAACTCGAAAGCCTGATGGGCGCGGCCAACGAAGACTTGAACCTGAGCGCTGTGCCGCCAGCCGTCGTATTGATGGCCGGCCTGCAAGGCGCGGGTAAGACCACCACCGCCGGCAAGCTGGCGCGCTTCCTTAAAGAGCGCAAGAAGAAATCCGTGATGGTGGTGTCGGCCGACGTGTACCGTCCGGCGGCCATCAAGCAGTTGGAAATGCTCGCGGGCGAAGTGGGTGTGACCTTCTTCCCGTCCGACCTGAGCCAGAAGCCGGTCGACATCGCCAACGCCGCTATTAAAGAAGCCAAGCTCAAGTTCATCGACGTGGTCATCGTCGATACCGCCGGTCGCCTGCACATCGACGAAGAGATGATGGGCGAGATCAAGGCGCTGCATGCCGCGATCAACCCGGTCGAGACGCTGTTTGTGGTCGACGCCATGACCGGCCAGGATGCGGCCAACACCGCCAAGGCCTTTGGTGATGCGCTGCCGCTGACCGGCGTGATCCTTACCAAGGTCGACGGCGACGCACGCGGCGGTGCCGCGCTGTCGGTACGTGCCATTACTGGCAAGCCGATCAAGTTCATCGGTATGGGCGAGAAGAGCGACGCGCTCGAACCGTTCCACCCCGAGCGTATCGCCTCGCGTATCCTCGGCATGGGTGACGTGCTCAGCCTGATCGAACAGGCCGAAGCCACGCTCGACAAGGACAAGGCCGACAAGCTGGCCAAGAAGCTGAAGAAGGGCAAGGGCTTCGACCTCGAAGACTTCCGTGACCAGTTGCAACAGATGAAGAACATGGGCGGCCTCGGCGGCCTGATGGACAAGCTCCCCAACATCGGCGGTGTGAACCTGGCGCAAATGGGCAATGCCCAAGGCGCGGCAGAGAAGCAGTTCAAGCAGATGGAAGCCATCATCAACTCCATGACCCCGGCCGAGCGCCGCGACCCTGAGCTGATCAGCGGTTCGCGCAAACGCCGGATCGCCATGGGTTCCGGCACCCAGGTGCAGGACATCGGTCGCTTGATCAAGCAGCACAAGCAGATGCAGAAGATGATGAAGAAATTCTCCGCCAAAGGCGGGATGGCCAAGATGATGCGCGGCATGGGCGGTATGTTGCCCGGCGGCGGCATGCCGAAAATGTAAAGTATTCGAGCGGGAGCCCAGCTCCTGCTCCGACCCACAGGGATGTGGGATCTCCAGCAAACCCGCCGTTGGCGGGGGCTGACTCGCCGTTTTAACCGACGGCTCTATAGCAGATCTGAATGGCACGCTGATAGGCGCCAGAAAAAGACATTTGCAAAAGTCCGGATATTCCTTAGAATATGCGGCCTTTCGGGCACCTATGCCCGCTGTGCATTTAGATTTGCAGCACCGACTACAGGAACGATGTTCACATGCTAACAATCCGTCTTGCCCTTGGCGGCTCCAAAAAGCGCCCGTTTTACCACTTGACCGTAACCGACAGCCGCAACCCGCGCGACGGTTCGCACAAGGAACAGGTTGGTTTCTTCAACCCTGTTGCTCGTGGTCAAGAAGTTCGTCTGTCCGTGAACCAAGAGCGCGTAGCCTACTGGCTGAGCGTTGGCGCACAGCCATCCGAGCGCGTTGCAAAACTGTTGAAGGACTCGGCTAAGGCCGCAGCCTGAGCAATATGAACGCGACGCCAGCTGTTGCTGATGATTTGATCGTTATCGGCAAGATTTACTCTGTTCATGGCGTTCGCGGCGAAGTGAAGGTGTATTCCTTTACTGATCCGACTGAAAACCTGTTGCAGTACAAAACCTGGACGCTCAAGCGCGAAGGGAGTGTGAAACAGGTCGAGCTGGTCAGTGGACGCGGGAGCGACAAGTTCCTGGTCGCAAAGCTCAAGGGTCTTGATGATCGTGAAGAAGCTCGTCTTCTGGCCGGTTACGAGATCTGCGTGCCGCGCAACCTGTTCCCTGAATTGACCGACGGCGAGTACTACTGGTACCAGCTGGAAGGTCTGAAGGTTATTGATCAACTCGGGCAATTGCTGGGGAAAATCGATCATCTTCTGGAAACCGGCGCCAATGATGTAATGGTGGTCAAGCCTTGCGCTGGCAGCCTGGATGATCGCGAACGCCTGTTGCCCTATACCGAGCAATGCGTGTTGGCCGTCGACCTGGCAGCGGGCGAGATGAAGGTGGAATGGGACGCGGACTTCTAAGCGTGGCTAATTTGCGCATTGAAGTGATCAGTTTGTTTCCCGAGATGTTTTCCGCCATCAGCGAGTACGGCATCACCAGTCGGGCGGTGAAACAGGGGCTGTTGCAGCTCACCTGTTGGAACCCGCGAGACTACACGACGGATCGACATCACACTGTGGACGATCGCCCATTTGGCGGTGGCCCGGGCATGGTGATGAAGATCAAGCCCCTGGAAGATGCATTGGTTCAGGCCAAGGCAGCCGCCGGGGAGAAGGCGAAGGTAATTTACCTGTCCCCTCAAGGCCGTCAGCTGAAACAGGCGGCGGTACGCGAACTGGCGAATGAGGAAAGTTTGATCCTGATTGCCGGTCGCTATGAAGGCATTGACGAGCGTTTTATTGAAGCTCATGTCGATGAAGAGTGGTCGATTGGGGACTATGTATTGTCTGGCGGCGAGCTGCCGGCAATGGTCCTGATAGATGCGGTTACACGACTGCTGCCTGGAGCTTTAGGGCATGTGGACTCTGCGGAGGAGGATTCCTTCACGGATGGTTTGCTGGATTGCCCGCACTACACCCGACCGGAGGTGTATGCGGATCAGCGTGTTCCCGACGTATTGCTAAGTGGCAATCACGCACACATCCGGCGTTGGCGTTTACAGCAGTCCCTTGGTCGGACCTATGAACGACGCGCCGATCTTCTGGAAAGCCGCTCGCTTTCTGGAGAAGAGAAGAAGCTGCTCGAGGAATACATCCTCGCGCGGGACGATAGTTAACAACGTATCGATGGTAGGTCCATTGACTTACCTTAGGAGCACAGCATGACTAACAAAATCATCCTTGCACTCGAAGCAGAGCAGATGACCAAAGAGATCCCTACCTTTGCCCCGGGCGACACCATTGTCGTTCAGGTGAAAGTGAAGGAAGGCGACCGTTCGCGTCTGCAAGCGTTCGAAGGCGTGGTAATCGCCAAGCGTAACCGTGGTGTGAACAGTGCTTTCACTGTTCGTAAAATCTCCAACGGTGTTGGCGTAGAGCGTACTTTCCAGACCTACAGCCCGCAAATCGACAGCATGGCCGTCAAGCGTCGCGGTGACGTACGTAAAGCCAAGCTGTACTACCTGCGTGACCTGTCCGGTAAAGCAGCTCGCATCAAGGAAAAACTGGCTTAAGTCCAGCTTCCCGATGCAGAAAAAAGCAGCCTACGGGCTGCTTTTTTGTGTCTGAAATTTGTCCATTTGCCGGTATTGACCATGACCACCCGTCTCGAAGAAATCCAGCGCCGCACCGACCTGTCCGTCACCCGCGTGACCAAGGCCGTGTTCCCGCCTACCACCAACCACCACAACACCCTGTTCGGCGGCACCGCCTTGGCATGGATGGACGAAGTGTCGTTCATCGCCGCCACGCGCTTCTGTCGCTTGCCGTTGGTGACGGTCTCCACCGACCGTATCGACTTCAATCACGCAATCCCGGCCGGCTCCATCGTTGAGCTGATCGGCCGAGTGATCAAAGTCGGCAACACCAGCCTCAAGGTTGAAGTGGAAGTGTTTGTCGAGAGCATGAGCGCTGATGGCCGTGAAAAGGCGATCCAGGGCGTGTTCAGCTTTGTCGCGATTGACGCGGACAAACGCCCTGTACCGGTACTGCCTGGGTTTGCCGACTGATTACGTGGCGCTGCCGTTCTCCGGCTGAATCACCGCCAGCAGGGTCCAGCCGGCCGCCGGCTTCAAGCTGCTCTCGGGCGTGACCACATGCACCCAGCCGCTGGTGTCCCGGGCAAACAGCAAGGTGGCGCGCTCCCCGTGCAACGCCTGGTACTGCTCCCAGCCAAAGCCGTCGGTGAGGTTGGTGCTATACAGTTCGGCGCCCTGGCCCAACAGGCTGGCCAGTTTGGTATAGCTCAGGGGTTGGCTGCCCAGCAGGTGGCCGCGGTGTTCGTGGCTGGCCTTGTGTTTGTCGGTGCGACGGCTTTCCTGGCTGCTGGCCAGGGCGAACAGGCGATGGCCGAAATCATGGCGAAAACGCATGGTCGCCAAGGCGTTCAGCTCGCCGGACGGGGAGAGCGCGAGCAAATGCCCCAGGCCGACCAGATCCAGATGGGACTCGGCATGTTGGGAGGCGGGGTTGCCGAAGTAGGTCGGCAGGCCCTCCATGCGACTGGCGCGGATATTTTCCCAGCTGGAATCCGTCAGCAACACGCGGCTGCCCAATTGTTGCAACGCCTTGCCGAGCGCCCGCGCCGGGCCGTTCGCGCCGACGATCAGGAAACCGCTGGGCGCAGGCTCGGCGACTTTCAGCAGGCGCGCCAAGGGGCGTGCCGTGGCGCTTTGCAGCACCACGGTGCCGATGATCACCGCGAAGGTCAGCGGCACCAGCAATAACGCGCCTTCATGCCCTGCCTCATCCAGGCGAATCGCAAAGATCGCCGACACCGCCGCCGCCACAATCCCCCGTGGTGCGATCCAGGCCAGCAGCGCACGCTCGCGCCAGTTCAGTCCGGAGCCAAAGGTTGAGAGCGCTACGTTCAGTGGGCGTGCAATAAACTGGATGATCACCAGCAGAATCAGCACGAATGGCCCCAGGGCGATCAAGGCATTCAGGTCCAGGCGCGCCGCCAGCAGGATGAACAGCCCGGAAATCAGCAGCACACTGAGGTTTTCCTTGAAGTGCAGGATGTGTCTTACATCCACACCCTTCATGTTCGCCATCCACATGCCCATCAGCGTGACCGCCAGCAGGCCGGACTCATGCATCACCTGGTTGGCAGCGATAAAGATGCCCAGCACACCGGCCAGCGTCGCGAGGTTATGCAGGTATTCCGGCAACCACTGCCGGCGCATGATCTGCCCCAGTACCCAGCCGCCGGCGATCCCGAACAGGCTACCGCAGAGGATGACGCCGCCAAAGGTCAGCAGGCTATGGCTCAAGCCGTCGCCCGAAGCCCGGGCAATAATGAAGCTGTAGACCACTACCGCCAGCAGCGCGCCAATCGGGTCGATGACGATGCCTTCCCAGCGCAGGATATTGGCGATGGAGGCTTTGGGGCGCACCACGCGTAGCATCGGCACGATCACGGTTGGCCCGGTCACCAGGGTCAGCGTGCCGAACAGCAGCGCGAGCATCCAGTCAAAGCCCAACAGCCAGTGAGTGGCCAGGGTGATCACTGCCCAGGTCGACAGGGCGCCAACCGTGACCAGGCGATGCACCACGCTGCCGATTTCCTTCCACTCCGAAAGGTGCAGGGTCAGGCTGCCTTCGAACAGGATCAGCGCTACGGCCAGGGACACCAACGGCATCAGCAGGGGGCCGAACATCTCCTGAGGGTCGAGCCAGCCCAGTACCGGCCCCGCCAAAATACCCGTTAATAACAGAAACAGGATCGCCGGCAGCTTGAGCCGCCAGGCCAGCCATTGGCAGCCCAGCGCCGCTACTCCAATACCACCAAAGGCCAGCAAAATCTGTTGTTCATTCATTGAAGCTTCCTGTTCCTTGAAGTAGCGGGCTATGAAAGACTAGCGGCCCTTGTCACAGTTCACTAAATAATTCGCACAGCCCCCATGCTGCGCCGCTTTGAGTACCCATGCCCGCCATCGACCACCCTTTGATCGACCGTTTCCTCGACGCCCTCTGGCTGGAAAAAGGCCTCTCGGATAACACGCGCCAGGCCTACCGCAGTGATCTGGCCCTGTTCAATGGCTGGTTGCAGGAAAAAAACCTTGAGCTGATCAACGCCGGGCGCGAGCTGATCCTCGATCACCTGGCCTGGCGCCTGGAGCAGAACTATAAGCCACGCTCTACTGCACGATTCCTTTCCGGCGTGCGTGGCTTTTATCGCTACCTGTTGCGGGAAAAGCTCATCGCGACCGATCCAACTCTACAAGTCGATATGCCGCAATTAGGTAGGCCTCTTCCTAAGTCTTTGTCGGAAGCTGACGTGGAGGCTTTGCTGGCTGCGCCGGATCTCAGCGAAGCCATCGGCCAACGCGACCGCGCCATGCTGGAAGTGTTGTACGCCTGCGGCCTGCGTGTGACCGAGCTGATCAGCCTGACGCTGGAGCAGGTCAACCTGCGCCAGGGCGTATTGCGTGTGATGGGCAAGGGCAGCAAGGAGCGGCTGGTGCCCATGGGCGAGGAGGCGATTGTGTGGGTCGAGCGCTACATGCGCGATGCGCGCCACGAATTGCTCGGTGGGCGCCCCAGTGATGTGCTGTTTCCCAGCCTGCGCGGCGAGCAGATGACCCGCCAGACCTTCTGGCACCGCATCAAGCACCAGGCCAAAGTGGCTGGAATCGACAAGGCCCTGTCGCCTCACACACTGCGCCATGCGTTCGCCACCCATTTGCTCAACCATGGTGCCGATTTGCGTGTGGTACAGATGCTGCTCGGGCACAGCGACTTATCCACAACCCAGATCTACACCCATGTGGCACGCGCACGTTTGCAGGATATGCACGCCAAGCATCACCCACGCGGATAAAAACGTCAGAAATGGCCCATTTTACTTGTCGCGGTCTGCCCTCCCGCCCAACTGTGGTAGGCTTTGCCGGTTCGCAAAGGGGACGGCACCCGTTGTGTTCCAGATCAGTATTCTGCTCCCGTCCCTGCCTCTGCCTTCAGGAGTTCCCATGCGCTTGACCCAGATTATTGCCGCCGCAGCCATTGCGTTGGTTTCCACCTTTGCTGTCGCCGATGATGCGGCCGAGCAGACCATTCGCAAGAGCCTGGCCAACCTGGCGCTCGACACCCCGATCGAAAGCATCAGCGCCAGCCCCATGGCCGGCCTGTATGAAGTCAAGCTCAAAGGCAGCCGCGTGCTGTACGCCAGTGCCGATGGCCAGTACATCGTGCAGGGCTACCTGTTCCAGCTCAAGGACGGCAAGCCGGTCAACCTGACCGAAAAAGCCGAGCGCCTGGGCGTTTCCAAGCTGATCAACGGCATCCCGGTGGCTGAAACCGTGGTTTACCCCGCCATCGGCGAAACCAAGACCCACATCACCGTGTTCACCGACACCACCTGCCCGTACTGCCACAAGCTGCACGCCGAGATACCGGCACTGAACAAGCTGGGTGTGGAAGTGCGCTACGTCGCGTTCCCGCGCCAGGGCCTGGGTTCGCCGGGTGACGAGCAGTTGCAAGCCGTATGGTGCTCGGCCGACAAGAAGGCCGCCATGGACAAGATGGTCGACGGCAAGGAAATCAAATCGGCCAAATGCGCCAACCCGGTTTCCAAGCAGTTCGCCCTGGGCCAGTCCATTGGTGTGAACGGTACACCGGCCATCGTTTTGGCCGACGGCCAGGTGATTCCGGGCTACCAGCCGGCGCCGCAAGTTGCCAAACTGGCACTGGGTGCCAAGTAAGCATTAATCGTCGAGCCTTTGACGATCATGACCCGCCGAACTGTCGACGGGTCATTAATTGAGAGCCGCAGTTGTGCGGCTGTTTTCACGGCCGACCTAGCGTCGGCCGTTTCATGGGGAGTTCTTCAGTGAAACCGGTCAAAGTAGGCATCTGTGGGTTAGGGACCGTCGGTGGCGGTACCTTCAACGTACTTCAGCGTAACGCTGAAGAAATTTCCCGCCGCGCAGGTCGCGGGATTGAAGTGGCGCAAATTGCCACGCGTTCGCCAAAGCCTCAGTTCGAAACGACCGGTATTGCGATTACCAACGATGTATTCGCCGTGGCCACCAACCCTGAGATCGATATCGTCATCGAGCTGGTAGGCGGCTACACCGTGGCCCGCGAGCTGGTGCTCAAGGCCATCGAGCACGGCAAGCACGTGGTCACCGCCAACAAGGCGCTGATCGCCGTGCACGGCAACGAGATCTTCGCCAAGGCTCGCGAGAAGGGCGTGATCGTGGCGTTCGAAGCCGCGGTGGCCGGCGGTATCCCGGTGATCAAGGCGATCCGTGAGGGCCTGTCTGCCAACCGCATCAACTGGGTGGCCGGCATCATCAACGGCACCGGTAACTTCATCCTCACCGAAATGCGCGAGAAAGGCCGTACCTTCGAAGACGTACTGGCCGAAGCCCAGGCCCTGGGTTACGCCGAGGCCGACCCGACCTTTGACGTGGAAGGCATCGACGCAGCGCACAAGCTGACCATCCTGGCCTCCATTGCCTTTGGTATCCCGCTGCAGTTCGACAAGGCCTACACCGAAGGCATCACCAAGCTGACCACTGCCGACGTGAACTACGCCGAAGCCCTGGGCTACCGCATCAAGCACCTGGGCGTGGCGCGCAGCACCCCGGCAGGCATCGAGTTGCGTGTGCACCCGACGCTGATCCCGGCCGACCGCCTGATCGCCAACGTCAATGGCGTGATGAATGCGGTGATGGTCAACGGCGACGCCGCCGGCTCCACCCTGTTCTACGGCGCCGGCGCCGGCATGGAGCCGACCGCCTCGTCGGTGATCGCCGACCTGGTGGATGTGGTCCGCGCTATGACCAGCGACCCGGAAAACCGCGTACCGCACCTGGCCTTCCAGCCGGACTCGCTGTCGGCCCACCCGATCCTGCCGATCGAAGCCTGCGAAAGCGCCTACTACCTGCGCATCCAGGCCCAGGACCATCCGGGCGTGCTGGCCCAGGTCGCCAGCATTCTGTCGGAGCGCGGTATCAACATCGAATCGATCATGCAGAAGGAAGTCGAGGAGCAAAACGGCCAGGTGCCGATGATCCTGCTGACCCATCGCGTGCTCGAGCAGCATATCAACGATGCCATCCACGCCCTCGAAGCCCTGCAAGGTGTGGTCGGCCCGGTGGTGCGCATTCGCGTCGAGCACTTGAACTAACCGATTTGTTCCAGGGGCCCCGCACCTTCGGCGGCCTCTGTTCGAGAATGTTTTAGAGGAGCCACTCATGCGTTACATCAGCACCCGCGGCCAGGCACCGGCCCTGAATTTCGAAGACGTCCTGCTGGCAGGCCTTGCCACCGACGGCGGCCTGTACGTGCCGGAAAACCTGCCACGCTTCACCCAGGAAGAAATCGCTTCCTGGGCCGGCCTGCCGTACTACGAGCTGGCGTTCCGGGTAATGCGCCCGTTCGTCACCGGCAGCATTCCGGATGCGGACTTCAAGAAGATCCTGGAAGAGACGTACGGCGTGTTTGCCCACAGCGCCATCGCGCCTTTGCGCCAGCTGAACGGCAACGAGTGGGTGCTGGAGCTGTTCCACGGCCCGACCCTGGCGTTCAAGGACTTCGCCCTGCAACTGCTGGGGCGCCTGCTGGACTACGTGCTGGAAAAGCGCGGCGAGCGCGTGGTGATCATCGGCGCCACCTCCGGTGACACCGGTTCGGCTGCCATCGAAGGGTGCAAGCACTGCGAAAACGTCGACATCTTCATCCTGCACCCGCACAAGCGCGTGTCGGAGGTGCAACGTCGCCAGATGACCACCATCTTCGGTGAGAACATCCACAACATCGCCATCGAAGGCAACTTCGATGACTGCCAGGAAATGGTCAAGAACAGCTTCGCTGACCAGAGCTTCCTCAAGGGCACACGCCTGGTGGCGGTGAACTCGATCAACTGGGCGCGGATCATGGCCCAGATCGTCTACTACTTCCACGCCTCCCTGCAGCTGGGCGGCCCGGCGCGTTCGGTGTCGTTCTCGGTGCCGACCGGCAACTTCGGCGACATCTTCGCCGGTTATCTGGCACGCAACATGGGCCTGCCGATCAATCAGTTGATCGTTGCTACCAACCGCAATGACATCCTGCACCGCTTCATGAGCGGCAACCAGTACGTCAAGGAAACCCTGCACGCCACACTGTCGCCATCCATGGACATCATGGTGTCGTCTAACTTCGAACGCTTGCTGTTCGACATGCACGGTCGCAATGGCGCGGCGCTGGCCGAGTTGATGAGCAGCTTCAAGCAGGGTGGCGGTTTCAGCGTCGAGCAAGAGCGCTGGACCGAAACCCGCAAGCTGTTCGACTCCCTGGCCGTGGATGATGCGCAGACGTGCGAAACCATTGCCGAGGTCTATGCCCAGACCGGCGAAGTGCTCGACCCCCACACAGCTATCGGCGTGAAGGCTGCGCGCGAATGCCGCCGTAGCCTGGATATTCCGATGGTGATCCTGGGTACCGCGCACCCGGTCAAATTCCCCGAAGCGGTGGAGAAGGCCGGTGTTGGCAAGGCACTGGAATTGCCGGAGCACCTGGCCGACCTGTTCGAGCGTGAAGAGCGCTGCACCGTGCTGGCTAACGACCTGAAGGCGGTGCAGGCGTTTGTCAGCCAGCATGGCAATCGTGGCAAGCCGCTCTGATGCCCGCGGTTGATCAGATTACATCCGGCAGTTAGCTTTTTTGCAGTCGGCCAAGCCCGTCCTCGTGACGGGCTTTTTTATTTTGGCGAGCCATACTTGTTCCTTCGCCCAATCAAGGAAGCCAAATCGGTGCAGGTTTTGATTCAATGGACAGTGCGGCTGATGTGCATGCTGTGGCTTACCCAACTACCGGTAAGCCTGGCGGCCGTCAGCCTGCCTTTCAAGCTGGTGCCGGCGTTTATCCCGCTTGAGCCTTTGCCCCTGGCGCCCGCAGAGCAGCAGTGGCTGGCGACGCATCGGACGTTGAAGGTGGGTATTTCCATTGATGACTATCAGCCGATCGATATCACCCGCGACCGCAACCGCTACCAGGGTATCAGTGCCGATTACCTGAGCCTGGTCGGCGCGCGCTTGCAGGTGCCGATGCAGGTGCTGGGCTTTGCCGAGCGGGCCCAGGCGGTCGAGGCGCTGCGCAGTGGAGCCATCGATATCCTGACCAGCGCCAACGGCTATGAGCGCGATGTGCCCGGCTTGCAGTTCACCCAGGACTACATGCCCGATCGGTCAGTGGTGGTGCTGCGTCGCGATGAGCTTCAAGAGGACGACCTGGCGGGCAAGAAAGTCGTATTGCTCGATGGCTACGCCAATGTGCATAACGTGCAGGCGGCCTACCCCGATAGCCACATCATGCTCGCGCCCAACCTCTACAGCGGCCTGGAGGCGCTCAAGCAAGGTGATGCCGATGCGTTTATCGGCAATGAAGTGATTGTGCGGGCCTACAAATCGCTGCGGCCTTACCTGGGGTTGCAGATCAAGGAACAAAGCCGGTTGGCGCCCATCGGCTTTGCTTTCGCCACCCGCCAGGCCGACCCATTGCTGGGGGCGATGATGAACCGCGCCTTGGCGAGCATTGACGAGTCGGTGCAGCGGGAGATCCTGGGCCGCTGGACCACAGGGCTCGGTGTCGGCTTCAGGGGTGAGCGCGTTGAATTGTCGGCCTCGGAGCGCACCTGGCTGTTGCAGCATCCCCATGTCGTGGTGGTGGCGCAGCAGATGTCACCTTACATATTCAAAGACAAGGACGGTCACTGGGTGGGTTTGAATGTCGACCTGCTGCACCGCATTTCGCGCATGACCGGTTTGCAGTTTGTCTTCGAAGAGGTGCACTCCACCGCGCAAACCCTGGAATGGCTGGAAACCGGCAGGGCGCAGATGAACACCACCCTGGCGTCGAATCAGGAGCGCAGGGCGCTGCTCGACTTCAGTCATGGCTTTGGCGGCTCCGGCTGGGTGTTCGTCGAACGCGCCGATGCCACGCCGCTGACTGGGTTGAAGCAGTTGGAAGGCAAGGTCCTGGCGCTGCCGGCGCGCCATGTGCTGGAGAGTTACATCCGCCAGATGCACCCGCAGATCAAGCTGCGCCTGGTGGACAATTACGCCCAGGCCCGCGAACTGGTGCAACGGGGCGAGGCCGCTGCCACGTTGCAGACTGAGGTGGAGGTCCAGAGTTACTCCCAGGAAGGCTTGCGTATTGGCCGCAGTGTCGACGGCAAGTGGTCATCCAATTGCTTGTCGGTACGCAAGGACCAGCCTGAGCTGCTGAGTATCCTGAACAAGGCCCTGGAAGCCTTGCCGGTGGCCGAGTTGAGCGCACTGCGCCTGCGCTGGATCGGCGCTGTGGCGATCCCCCTGCCGGCCTGGCAACGGGTGCCGCCCTGGGCGTATTGGATGGTGGCCACGGCGCTGCTGTTTGTGCTGGTATCGCTGGTGTGGAACAGCCGGCTCAAGCGTCAGATTCGCCAGCGGCTGGAGGCCGAGCAGCGGCTCAATGACCAATTGGCGTTCAAACGTGCGTTACTCGACGGCATGCCCAACCCGCTGTTTGTGCGCGACCTGGCCGGGCGGCTGGTGACCTGCAACAAAAGCTATGAACAGCAACTGGCGACCCGGCTTGAGCTGATTCAGGGGCTGACGCTGCTGGAAAGTGGGGTAATGCCCGAGGCCACAGCGGCGCGCCTGCACGCCGGCCATATGGAACAACTGGCCACGCAACAGTCGTTGTTTGTCGATCGCGAACTGGAGTTCAACGGCGGCAGCTTTCACGTTTATCAGTGGACCGTGCCGTTCTTCGATGCCCAGGGCCGCTTGCAGGGGCTGCTGGGCGGCTGGATCGATATCAACGAACGCAAAGACCTGGAGCACCAACTGATGGATGCCCGCCAGGCTGCCGACGAAGCGAACTACGCCAAAAGTGCATTTCTTTCTGCGCTAAGTCATGAAATTCGCACACCCATGACCGCCATCATCGGTTTGCTCGAGCTGGAGAAGGAACGCTGCCTGGCAAGCGGCCAGCCCGTCTCTGAAGCATTACAGGTGGCCCATCGTTCGGCGCGCGAGCTGATCGCGCTGATGGGCGACAGCCTGGACCTGGCCAAGATCGAGGCCGGTCACCTGCAACTGGTTCCGCAAACCACCGAGTTGAAGGGTTTTTTCGAAGGCATTCAGCGTCTGTTCGAAGCCACGGCGCAAAAAAAGGGCCTGCATTTGACCCTGGCGTTTGATCCTGCGGCCAAGGGCTATTACTGGTTCGATCCGCTGCGTTTACGCCAAGTGATGCACAACCTGCTGGGTAATGCGCTGAAGTTTACCGAGCAGGGCGGGGTGCGGCTCAGCGTCACCTGCCAGCGGGATGAGTCTGATACCGAATACCTGCACCTGTGCGTCGAAGACAGCGGCCCGGGGATCAGCGCCGAACAGCAGCCAAGGTTGTTCAAGCCGTTTACCCAAGTGAGCGCATTGACCGCGGCGGAACATGGCGGCACCGGGCTGGGCCTGAGTATCTGCAAGCAATTGGTGGAGTTGATGGGCGGTCGCATTCACTTGGCAAGCGTGGTGGGTGAGGGCACCGAGGTGTGCATCGACCTGCGCCTTGATCGGGTCAGCACCGACGATGTGCCGGCCACGCCAGCGCCAGCGTTGCCCCCAGCGGGGCGTAACCTGTCGGTGCTGGTGGTGGATGATTTGGCGGCCAACCGCTTGGTGCTGGCGCAGCAGTTGCAGTTCCTGGGGCATCAGGTGATTGCTCTGGATTCGGCCGAGGCCGCGTTGCAGCGTTGGCGTGAGCAGCGTTTCGACGTGCTGGTGACCGATTGCCAGATGCCGGGTATGTCCGGCTATGCCTTGAGCGAGGCGGTCCGGCGTATCGAAACCGAAGAACAACGGCCCCGTTGTGCGTTGATCGGTTGCACGGCGAACGCGATGAAAGATGAACAAAGACGCTGCGAGGACGCGGGTATGGATGAGCTGCTGGTCAAACCGGTGACTCTGGAGGATTGGACGCGCGTGCTGGCGCGGGTGGCGCCGCAGCGTTCGTTTGATATCCAGGCCCTGCGTACCATGACCCAGGCTGACGGGCCTGTGCTGCATAGCATGTTGCAAGAACTGGCAAAAAGCCTGGACCACGAGCATGAGGTATTGGCCAGCGCATTGGCCGAGCGTGATGTGGCGCGCTTGAATGCGGCGCTGCATCGGCTCAAGGGTATTTGTTCGCTGGTGGATGCGCTGCCGTTGGCCAAGGCTTGTGTGGTGCTTGAGCAATGCGCGCGGGAGCAGCGTGGGGCTGAGCTTGAGGAGCCGTGGTTGAGGTTGTCTGAGGTGTTGAAGGTGTTTCGTCGCGATCTGCAGCCTTATCTGGACTGATAGCTGACGCGATGCAATGTGGGAGGAGATTTGCTCCCGTGACGGCTTGGCAGCAGATGAGTATCTAACTGATGGTATTGGTCCCAAATGTGGGAGGTGGCTTGCCCGGCTCGGTGTGCCCGTAATTCGCCATGGATTTGGGGGGCCGCCGCCACGCGCCATCCATGGCGCGGGGCGGCTAAACCGGCATCCCTGCCGGTTTACCCCCCAAATCTCTGTCGAATTCCGGCCAGCGTGGTTTGACGGGGCGCCTGAGATCAAAAGCAGGTCAAGATCAAGATCGGCTTGCTTCGCATCGTGGTTAGCGGTGGCGTCAACCAAGTTGTGCGCTCCGCTCGACAGTATTTCGGACACGTCCTATGGGACGCTTCGCGTCTTATGGCTACTGTGAAGGACTTTTCCCAGTACCGACTCCATGACCCATGCGCTCTCTCAATGTCCTGATCCTCGAAGACAACCCGTTTCAGCTGATGGCACTGCACCAGATGCTCAATGCCAATGGCGTGTTCAATGTATTGACTGCTGAAGATGTCGAAACGGCTCGCCAGTCCCTGGACAGCAAAGGCCCGGTGGATGTCGCCATCTGCGATCTGTATCTGGAGCAGGGCGATGGGCTGGAGTTGATCCGCGAACTCGCCGAGCGCCGTTTGGCTCAAGTGCTGGTTCTGCTCAGCAATGCTGAGCCCGATGTGCTCGAAGGCGTGGCGAACATGGCCCGGCAATTGGGCCTCAACGTGCTGGCGTGCTTGCCCAAGCCGGCCTCGGCAACGCTGATCGGGCAGGTGTTGGCCGATTGTCAGCGGCACTTGCGCCCGGGGCCAGCGGTGCTGTCCTGGGAGCGTGTGCGCCAGTTGCTGGGGTTGAGCGCGCGGGAACAACTGCCACCGTCGGCGGATGTCAGCCAGGCCACCATCGCGGCCTGCGGCAGGGTCTGGTACCAACCCATCGTCAGCCAGGCCGGGGTGTTGCAAGGGGTGGAGGCGCTGGCGCGTTGGCAGTTGCCGCACGCTCAATTGCTGCTGCCCGAAGAGTTCCTGCCGGTGTTGGAGTTTGCCGGCATGGAAGAGGCCTTTACCTGGCATGTGCTGGAACAGGCACTTGGCCTGGCCAACCAGGTCATGGGCGAGACCGGCCAGGTGCTGCCGGTGGCGGTGAACATTCCCGGACGTATGCTTGAGCGCACACACTTCCCACAAATATTGCAGGGGCTGCTGCAACTTCACGGCATACCCGCCCATAGCCTCACCCTGGAGCTGGTGGAAACCTCAACGCTGAAAACCGACAGTGCCCACCTCACTGGCTTGCTGCGCCTGCGGATGCTGGGTTGCCAGTTGTCCATCGGGGATTTCGGCATGGGTGGCACCAGCTTGCAACATTTGCTGGAGTTGCCTTTCACCGAACTGAAAATCCCCCCGGCGTTTGCCTGCGGAATGGCCGATGACGATCGCAAGGCGGCGGTGGTGGCGGGGGCCATGAGCATGGCCGCGCGCCTGGATATCGCCGTGGTCGTCACCGGGGTTGAAAGTGCTGCCGACTACCACGCTGTGGGTGAGCTGGGGGCGGCGTGGCTGCAAGGCTGCTTCATTGCCCGGCCGATGGAGGCCGAGGCGCTCAAGCAGTGGATTGCGTTCCAGGCTAGGCCAGCCCGTGTTCCTGCACATAAATAAACAGGGCGGCATCATTGGTCAGCCCCAGTTTGCGCATGGCGCTGACTTTTTGCGCACTTACGGTCTGCTTGCTGCGATGCAGATGCGCGGCGATCTGGCCCACCGTCATGCCAGTGGCCAACAGGCGAATCACCTCCAGCTCCCGGGGTGACAACTGTTCCTGGGAGTGCAGGCGATCGGCACCGACTTCTCCGGCCAGGCTCAGCGCCTGGCGAATGGTCTGGGCCACGTAGGTGCGTTGCTGGCGGACCTGACGAATCGCCTGCGGCAGTTCATCGGCCAGGCTGGCCTTGCTCAAAAGGCCCATCACGCCCAATGCCAGAATCGAATGAAACAAACCGGCATTGTTGAGCATGGTGACCACCACAATCGGCAGGTCCGGGTAGTGTCGGCGCAGTTGGTCGATCAGGCGCAACCCGTCGGCATGGGGCTCGGCAGGCATCATAAAGTCGGTCACCAGCACATCGCAGGCACAGTCTTGCAGCAACGCATTGAGGGCCTGCGGCGAGTTGGCCTCCCCGACGATGCTGATGTGCGGGTCACGCTCAAGCACGGCGCGCAGGCCAATCAGGAAAATCGGATGATCGTCGGCAATGACGACGCGCAAAGGTGTTTCAGACGCAGCTCTCAAGGCAGGCTCCCAGGTAATCCAGGGATTCTAGCGTGTGAGCCTGTGTTTTTTCTCTGTCATCTTTTCCGTGCATGCTCGTTTTCCTCAAGCAGTGGATTACACAAAAGGTAGAACTTTCTGCTTTGAGCACGGGTCACTTGAATGTCAGCCTCTTCGTGACATTTTTGTTTTTCGAACCTTTTTCGAATGATTGAGTGGTGATCGAGATGGAAAGTATCCACCTATTGCTCAGTGAAGCACTGAGCCCTTATCAGGTTACGCTGACCACTTCTGGTGTGCGGGAAGACTGCCTGGTAACCGTAAAGAATCCCGGCGGCGCGATTGTGGTCGAGCGCGACGTCGATCGCGCGCAATTGTCCGACAAGCGTGCGCTGGTGGATGTCGCGGATTGCCTGCTTCGCGACGTGAAAATCGCCGAAGGGCGCCTGGAACCCTCGGTCATTGCTGCCTTGCGCAATGCTGCCCAAACCCGTGGCGGCGCACTCGCATGAAACATTATTTTTCTTCGGAACCTTCCTACGCGGCGGTCAGTCAGAGTCCGTAACAGCAAGAGCAATCATTGTGCTCCGGTGTTTGTCGCTTGCTGTGCGTGCCTTTTTAAGGCCACGTTTAACCCCGAGTTGTCTCCCCACTGCTCGGGGTTTCTTTTTGCCCGCGATTCTCAGATCGCGCCATTTTCACGCAGACGTGCAATAGCTGCCGCGTCGTAGCCCAGGGCATTGAGCAGCACATTGTTGTGTTCACCCAGTTGCGGGCCCACCCATTCACAACTGCCCGGTGTATCCGAAAGCTTGGGCACGATGCCTGGCATCTTGAAGTGCTTGCCGTCCGGGAGCTGAGCCTTGAGGAACATCTCTCGGGCCAGAAATTGCGGGTCGCCCAGCATGTCTTCGGCGCTGTAGATACGGCTGGCGGGTACTTCAGCCTTGTTCAGTTGCTCAATCACCTGCTCCAGCGGCAGCGAGTTGACCCAGCGGTCGATCACGCCATACAGCTCGTCGCGGCGGCTGTCACGCCCATCGTTGCTGGCCAATTGCGGGTCGTTCGCCAAGTCGTCACGGCCGATGCTCGCCATAAAGCGCTTGAAGATTGCATCGCCATTGGCGCCGATCTGCACATGCTTGCCGTCGGCGCTGGTGTGGATCGAAGACGGTGTAATGCCGGGCATGATGTTACCGGTACGCTCGCGAATAAATCCGAACACATCGAACTCGGGAATCATGCTTTCCATCATGGCGAAGATGGCTTGGTACAGCGCCACATCCACCACTTGGCCCAAGCCGCCGTTGACCTCGCGATGACGCAGCGCCATCAGCGCGCCGATCACCGCCCACAGCGCGGCAATCGAGTCGCCGATGGAGATCCCGGTGCGCACCGGCGGGCGGTCTTCGAAGCCGGTGATATAGCGCAAGCCGCCCATGGATTCACCCACGGCACCAAACCCTGGCTGATCCTTCATCGGCCCGGTCTGGCCGAAGCCCGAGAGGCGCACCATCACCAGCTTGGGGTTCAGAGCGTGCAGGGTTTCCCAGCTCAGGCCGAGTTTTTCCAGCACGCCGGGGCGGAAGTTCTCGATCAGGATGTCGGCGTCGGCCAATAGTTTTTTGAGGATTGCCAGGCCGTCGGGGTGCTTGAGGTTGAGGGTCAGCGACTGCTTGTTACGGGCCTGTACGAACCACCACAGCGAGGTGCCTTCATACAGCTTGCGCCATTTGCGCAGCGGGTCGCCGCCGTCCGGGGATTCGACCTTGATCACCTCGGCACCGAATTCAGCGCAAATGCGTGAGGCAAACGGGCCGGCGATCAGGGTGCCCAGTTCGATGACTTTCAGGCCGGCAAGTGGTTTGGCGTTGAGCGACATGGGGATCCTTACAAGCGCGGGACGATGGTGTCCTGCTTTTTAACATAGGCGAGCCGCCCGGATGCAGCGCAGTATTCGTTGAATGACCTCGCCATCGGTTAGACTGGCCGCCTTTCCTTGTCTTTAGAAGCCCGTTCATGGCCCAGCCGTCCACGACCTACAAGTTCGAACTCAACCTCACCGACCTCGACCGTTCGGTGTACGAGAGTGTCAAACAGACCATTGCCCGCCACCCTTCGGAAACCGAAGAGCGCATGACCGTGCGCCTGCTGGCCTACGCCCTCTGGTACAACGAGCAACTGGCGTTCGGGCGTGGCCTGTCGGATGTAGACGAACCAGCCCTGTGGGAAAAAAGCCTGGATGATCGGGTCCTGCACTGGATCGAAGTCGGCCAGCCGGATGCCGATCGCCTGACCTGGTGCTCGCGCCGCACCGAGCGCACCAGCCTGCTGGCCTATGGCAGCCTGCGTGTGTGGGAAGGCAAGGTAGTGCCGGTGGCCAATAACCTGAAGAACGTGCACATCGCTGCCGTGCCTCAGGAAGTGTTGGAGACCCTGGCCAAGGACATGCCGCGGGTGATCAAGTGGGATGTGATGATCAGCGAAGGTACGATCTTCGTGACCGACGACCGTGGCCAGCATGAAGTGCAACTGCAATGGCTGGTTGGCGAGCGCGGTTGAAAAGTTGGGAGCTGGCTTGCCTGCGATGCATACCACTCGGTACATCAGACACACCGAGTGGATGCCATCGCAGGCAAGCCAGCTCCCACACTTGATCTTTGTTGCGTTCAATATCTGTGTTTAACCGATGTATTAGAAGAGAAGCGCCCGTCACCCCATGCGTATCGATCCCCGCCCATTGCCCCCCGTCCTGCCTTTTCTCGGTGAATTGCCGCCGCTGTTGACCCGTCTCTATGCCGCGCGCGGGGTGCAATCGGAAGCTGAGCTGGACAAGAGCCTGGCGCGGTTGATTCCCTACCAGCAGCTCAAAGGGATCGACGCGGCGGTGGACTTGCTGGTGACCGCCCTGGAGCAGCGCCAACGCATCCTGATCGTTGGTGACTTCGACGCCGATGGCGCCACGGCGAGCACCGTAGGTACCCTGGGCCTGCGCTTGCTTGGGGCGGCCCATGTCGATTACCTGGTGCCCAACCGTTTCGAGTACGGCTACGGCCTGACGCCGGAAATCGTCGCGGTGGCGTTGCAGCGCGAGCCCCAGTTGCTGATTACCGTGGACAACGGCATCTCCAGCGTCGAAGGCGTGGCGGCGGCGAAAGCGGCGGGGCTGAAGGTGCTGGTCACCGACCACCACTTGCCCGGCGATGAACTGCCGGCCGCCGACGCCATCGTCAATCCGAACCAGCCGGGCTGCACGTTTCCCAGCAAGGCCCTGGCCGGTGTCGGCGTGATCTTCTACGTGTTGATGGCCCTGCGCGCGCGGTTACGCAGCCTGGGTTGGTATGACAACAAACCCCAGCCGAACATCGGTGAACTGCTTGATCTGGTGGCGTTGGGCAGCGTCGCCGACGTGGTGCCGCTGGACGCCAACAATCGCATCCTCGTTCATCAAGGCCTGGAGCGCATTCGTGCCGGTCGGGCGCGGCCAGGCATCAAGGCGATCCTGGAAGTGGCCAAGCGCGACCACGCTCGCATCACCTCCACCGATCTGGGGTTTATCCTCGGCCCGCGGCTGAACGCGGCCGGGCGCCTGGATGACATGAGCCTGGGCATCGAATGCCTGCTCACCACCGACGCTGGCGCCGCACGGGAAATGGCTGCGCAACTGGACGGCATGAACCAGGACCGTAAATCCATTGAACAAGGCATGCAGCGCGAGGCCCTGGCCCAGCTCAAGGACTTGCCGGTGGAGTCGATGCCGTACGGTTTGTGCCTGTTCGACCCGGAGTGGCACCAGGGGGTGATCGGCATCCTCGCGTCGCGCATGAAAGAACGTTACTTCCGCCCGACCATTGCCTTTGCTGACGCGGGCGACGGCCTGCTCAAGGGTTCTGGGCGTTCGGTGCAAGGCTTTCATATCCGCGATGCGCTGGCGGTTGTTGCAAGCCAGCATCCCAACCTGATCACCAAATACGGCGGCCACGCCATGGCGGCGGGGCTGACCTTGCCCGAAGCGAACTTCCCACTGTTTGCGCAAGCCTTCGATGCCGAAGTGCGTCGGCAGCTGCGTGAAGAGGACCTCACCGGCCGCCTGCTCTCCGACGGCACCTTGGCCGTGGAAGAGTTCCACCTGGAGCTGGCCCGCGCCCTGCGCCATGCCGGCCCATGGGGGCAGCACTTTCCGGAGCCGTTGTTTCACGGTGTGTTCCAGTTGGTGGAGCAGCGGGTAGTGGGGGAGCGGCACCTGAAGGTGGTGCTCAAGAGCGAATGCGGGTCAGTGAGGCTTGATGGTATCGCTTTTGGCGTTGACCGCGAGGTATGGCCGAACCCTACTGTGCGCTGGGTGGAATTGGCCTACAAGCTGGATGTGAATGAGTTTCGTGGCAATGAGACTGTGCAGCTGATGATTGCGCACATCGAACCACGTTAGATATTCCTGACAATGCAAGACAAATGTGGGAGGGGGCAACCCCCCTCCCACATTGGGTCCTGTGTGCAGCCTGGAGCTACTCGGCTTTGCCCTGGTGCTTGACGATAATGTCCACCAAGCGCTTGGCCAGCGCCGGGTAGTTCTCATCGAAGTGATGCCCGCCCGGCAGCTTCATGGCTTCGCCCACTGCGGTCTTGTCGGTGCAGCCACTCTCGTCGACTTCCTCTGCACCATAGATGCACACGACCTTCTCAGGTGGCAGCTTGGCCATTTCCGGGCCGGTGGCGGCTTCTTTGCCGGCGTTGCCCAGCCAACCTTCCACTTCGATTTCAAAGCTGCCAGTGCGCGCAAATGCCAACAGGATGATCGCATCGACGCGCTGCTGTTCGTTTTCCGGCATACGGTTGTAAATGGCCGGCAGTACATCGGCGCCGAACGAATAACCGGTCAGCACGAAGCGCTTGGTGCCCCACTTCTGCCGATAGTGTTGCATCAACTCGGTGAGGTCCTTGGCGCTTTGCTCCGGGCTCTTGTGCTGCCAGTAGTAGCGCAGTGTGTCGATGCCGACCACCGGGTAGCCGATCTTCGCCATCTCGCCGGCCACATCGCGGTCCAGGTCACGCCAGCCGCCGTCACCGGAGAGGAACAGGGTCACGGTGTCTTTGGCCTGCCCGGCAGGAACTTCCACCACGGGAATCGCCAGGCCACCGTTGTCCGAACCGACCAGTTGCTTGCGCAGCTCGTTGTTCAGCACTTGCGGGTAATGAATGTCGTAGTCGCTGATGCTGGTGGTGGCACGCGGCGTGTCACGTACGAAGCTGGCGCTTTCATCGTCGGGATTGTCGTTCCACGCCACCAGCCAGTTGCCGTGGGCAGAGGTCGTGGGCAGCGGGTCGTTGCAGCCTTCCTGTTTCAGGGCAAAGCCGACGGAGATCGCGTTAGCCTTGTCATCATTCTGAGTGGCCAGCCAGCGCCAGGCGAGCGCAGCGCCAGGGCCGATGCCGCTGACCAGGGTCGCCGGGCCTTTGAGCTGGGCCAGGGCGCCTTGCAGCGCTTGTTCCTGCAGCTTGCAGTCATCCTTAGGCAGGATCACCTGAACGATTTGCGCCGCGCCGCCCTGGCTCAGGGCAACCAGTTGGCTGTCGGTCAGCGCTTCATCGGCCATCACGGCCACAGCCACACGGGCTTTGGCGGCGCTGGCGGGGGTGACGCGGGTCATTACCGAGCCATCGGCCTGGGGCAATTGCTCCAGGGTCGGTTGCGGGGCAGGGCGATTCCAGTACCAAAAACCACCCGCCACGACCAGCGCGAGCAGCACTACAAAGGCCAATACATACCGCCAGGAGCGTCGAATCATCAGCGTTTCACCAATCCAGTCAAGCCGCCCGCGATCAGGGCGGCGGTATCGGCCAGTGCCACCAGCGGATCAAGTCCTGCGGGCACGGCCATGTAACGGGGTTCCCAGTCGGGCTGGAACTTGTCTTTGAAGCGGCGCAAACCTTGGAAGTTATACAGTTGCTCGCCACGGCGGAACACCATCGAGCCCAGGCGCTGGGTCAGCGGTGCGCCACGGCGCGGTTGCAAGCCCGACAGCGGCACCATACCGAGGCTGAAGCGGGCGTAGCCGTGGTTCTTATAATGTTGAATCAGGCCCACCATCATGAATTCCATCGTGAGCTTGGGCGCGTCGGGGTGGGCGCGCATCAGGTCAAGGCTGGCCAGGTCATGATTGTAGGTCTCGAGCAGGTTGGCGAAGGCTACCGGGCGCCCTTCGAAGCGAATGATCGCGATACGGAAGTGCTTGAGGTAGTCGTCGCTGAAACGGCCCAGGGAGAAGCCTTTTTCCCGTACATTCTTACCTGTAAGCCAGGCATCGGAGATGACTTTTAATTCATCCATCGGCGCCTGGCCCGGTTCGAAGATTTCCAGGGACAAGCCGTCCCGGGTGCCACGGTTCCAGGTGTAGCGCAAATCCTTCATCTCTTTGCCCTTGGCTTCCAGGTCAAAGCGTTTCAGGTCGACGCGGGCTTCTTCGCCCAGCTTGATCGCGGTGAGGCCGATGTCCATGTAGTACGGCAGGTTCTCGGCGCGTACCTGGTAGAACACCGGTCTTGCGTGGTGGATATCGCACAGGTCACGGAACTGCCAGATCATCTCGGCGCGCGGCTGGGTCGGGCCGATCGGGTCGTACAAGGCCACCAGGCTGCGCCCGCGACGGGCGTACATCAGGAAGGCTTCATCGTTGGGGTGAAACAGCAGCGCCTTGTCGCCGGTCAGCGCCAGGCCGCCGTCGGGTTGGGACGAGGCCATCAGGATCTTGCTGGCGCGCTCCAGTTCTTCCGGGGTGGGCAAGTGGATGACCGGGCGCGCCGTGCGCAGCAGCCAGGTCAGCGATACGATCACCAGCAGCACCGCAGCGCCCAGCAACGAGCGCAAACCGCGGGGGGCGTTGGCGTCGAGGGTGAACTGCCACCACAGTTGATGGCTGTAAGGCACATCCTGATAGGCGAACAACAGCAGCCAGATCGAGGCGCCGAGTACACAGACACTGGCCACCAGGTAAAGCGGCGAAAACGGCAGCTCGGTCAAGCGGCTGGCGCGGTAGAACGAGCGGCGAAAGATCGCCAGCAGCACCGCGGTCATGGTCATCAGGCTGGCTTCTTCCCAGTCGAAGCCCTTGAGCAACGAGAGCAGGGCGCCGACCAGCAGCAGCACCATGGTCAGCATCCAGGCCGCCGACAAACGTCGACGCAGGCCCTGGGCGAGCAACAGGCACAACACGCCGATCAGGCTGGCACCAAAGTGCGAGGCGTCAATCAGGCGGTGGGGAATCAGGAAGCCGATGTTTTCCAGGCGTGAGTCGATCTCTGGCGTGGCGCCGGAAAACAGCAGGACCACGCCGGACAAAAAAACCAGGACGGCCAATACCGGCGCTGCCAGCCCCGACGCCACCCGCAGGCTTTGCTGGGTCTGGAACAGGCGCTGGGCCTCGTTGACCAGCAGGAACACACAGGCGATCAGCAGCGGCAATACCACGTAGATCATCCGGTACAGCAGCAAGGCGGCAGCCAGGGGCGCGGCACCGAGTTTGTCGGCGAAGGCCGCCAGCAGGATCGCTTCGAATACACCCACGCCCCCCGGCACATGGCTGAGCACACCGGCGGCCAGTGCCAGCAGGTACACCAGCAGGAACGGGCCGAAGGGCGGTGCTTCCGGCAACAGCATATAAAGGACGGCAGCGGCAGCGGCTACGTCGAGGGCGGTGATGATCAACTGCAGGAAGGTCAGGCGGCGGCCCGGCAGGCGCAGGGTGCGACGCCCGGCCTTGACCAGCAGGTTATCGGGGTAGGGCTGTTCCGGCAGGCGACGACGATAGATGCCGATGCACAGCATGGCCGACAACACCAACACGGCGCCGGAAATCCCCCCGAGCAGGCTTTGCGGTAAATGCAGGTAAGTCGAAGCCGCCGGCAAATTGCTCAGCGTGGCCAATGCGGCCAGTGGCGGCAGGGCACAGCCCAGGGCCAGGCTGGCGAACACGGTCATGTGCGCCACTTCCGATGCGCCGATGCCGTGGCGTGCATATAAACGGTAGCGCACCGAACCGCCCGAGAGCATCGACAAGCCAATGGCGTTGCCGATGGCAAAGGCGGTGAAGCCACCCAGGGCCAGGGTCTTGGCGGGTAACTTCACGCCGGCATAGCGTGCGCCGGAAAATTCATAACCAAGCAGGATAATGAAACCTGCGACTGCCGCTGCAAACGCACCGAGCAAGGCTGGCTTGGGCACTTCCAGAATCGAATCGTGGAGTGCGTAGAGGTCCAGTTCCAGCAGCAGGTGTCGGCAGGCGATCAGGGCGATTGCAAACAGCAGCAGCGTTACGGCCAGGCCAATGGGCTGGCGATACTTGCTCAACAAATCCAGCCATCGCAAGCGGGTCGGCGTGATCGGTTGTTCTGCTGTGACGGTGTCTTGTGGTTCAGACGAGTTGGCGCGCATCAATCACCTCGTGGATTGTGCGCGACAGGATGGGGGTATCCGGCCAAGTTACCAATCCCTATGGACAAAATAATTACAAATATTAACGCGGATCACCGGGGTCGGCGACTGCGGCCATTGGTCGTAGAGGGTAGCGCTTGAGCATTGAGCCTAGCGTGCAATGAGATGGACTCTACAAACCGACTACGGTTTCATGAAAGATGCCATGCCATTGTTTCAGAAGAACTTTTTCGTCGGATACAAAAAAGGCCACTCTTTCGAGTAGCCTTTTTTGATGTTTGGTTGCGGGAGCCGGATTTGAACCGACGACCTTCGGGTTATGAGCCCGACGAGCTACCAGACTGCTCCATCCCGCGTCTGTGGGCGGCATTCTACAGCCAAGCGGCGAGGTGTCAACCGTTAATGAGCCGATGGACCAAATAAGCGCGAATTATTCTGAAATCAAAGTGTTGGCGGTGTTTTCAGGCGCAGCGGGAGAAAACACGCGAGCACAAAAAAGGCCACTCTTTCGAGTAGCCTTTTTTGATGTTTGGTTGCGGGAGCCGGATTTGAACCGACGACCTTCGGGTTATGAGCCCGACGAGCTACCAGACTGCTCCATCCCGCGTCTGTGTGTCGGCATTCTACAGAGGAACGCTAGTGTGTCAACCTGTAAATCAAACAAAAGCGCTTGTGGTTCAATCGGTTAGCTCTCCAAGGCGGGGTCATGAAGCGCTTCGGGCCAGTCAGGCTGAGGCTTTCAGCTCTATCGGAAGGCTGAATTCGATTGAGAAAATAAATTCATCGGGGAAACTTCCTACCACTTGGAAGGAAGAATCAAACTACTGGTGCTATATACAGGGGTGAATGCGATACTGGCCACCCGTTGGTTCACACCCCGTTTATATGACGCAGCGCAAAATCATCCACGTCGACTGTGATTGCTTCTACGCCGCCATCGAGATGCGTGACGACCCGAGCCTGGCGCAAAAGCCCTTGGCTGTGGGGGGCTCGGCGGACCGGCGGGGGGTTATCGCTACCTGCAACTACGAAGCGCGTGCGTATGGAGTTCGTTCTGCGATGTCGTCGCGCCACGCCTTGAAGCTGTGCCCCGACCTGACCATCGTCAAGCCGCGCATGGATGCCTATAAAGAAGCATCGAAGGAAATCCAGACGATCTTTCGCGACTACACCGACTTGATCGAGCCGTTGTCGCTGGATGAAGCCTACCTCGACGTCTCCGACAGCCCGCATTTTGGCGGCAGCGCCACGCGTATTGCCCAGGACATCCGTCGGCGGGTCTCCAACCAGCTGCATATCACCGTGTCTGCCGGGGTGGCGCCGAACAAGTTCCTGGCCAAGATCGCCAGCGACTGGAAGAAACCCAACGGCCTGTTCGTGATTACCCCGGACCAGGTCGAAGACTTTGTCTCGCAGCTGCGGGTCAGCAAGCTGCACGGCGTTGGCAAGGTCACCGCCGATAAGCTCGCGCGCCTGGGCATCGAAGACTGCTTGCAGCTGCGCGAGTGGAACAAACTGGCGCTGGTGCGCGAATTCGGCAGTTTTGGCGAAAGACTCTGGAGCCTGGCCCGTGGGATTGATGACCGCGTGGTGCAAAACGACAGTCGTCGACAGTCCATCAGTGTGGAAAATACCTACGATGTGGACTTGCCGGATCTTTCAAGCTGCCTGGCTAAACTTCCCGAATTGATGGAAACCCTCGCGGGGCGTATGGCGCGCATCGACAGCAGCTATCGGGCGGGCAAGCCGTTCGTCAAAGTGAAGTTTCATGACTTTACCCAGACGACGCTGGAGCAGGCGGGGGCAGGGCGGGATCTGGAGAGTTATCGGCAGTTGCTGACCCAGGCGTTTAATCGCGGGGGGAAACCGGTGCGATTGCTGGGGATTGGGGTGCGGTTGCTGGACTTGAGCGGCGGAAACGAACAGCTCGAGTTCTCCTGGTAGAAACCCGAAACAAATGTGGGAGCTGGCTTGCCTGCGATAGCGGAGTGTCAGTCAAGAATGCTTTAACTGATACACCGCTATCGCAGGCAAGCCAGCTCCCACAGTTTGATCTTCACAGGTATTGCGCGATCAGCGTGCGCCAGGATCTGCGACCAACCGCCCCGCATCCTTGGTCAGTGCCTGCACAAACTCCTGCTGCAATTCCGGATCATTGCGGGTCAGCTCGATCAGGCTTTGTTCCAGTTCGCTGGCTTCTTCTTCCAGGCCCAGTTCCGACAGGCGCTTGACGCGGTGCACCCATTGGTTCACTTCGTCATCTTCCAGGTCGTCGTAGATCAAGGCATGGGCTTCCAGCAATTTGCCACGCAGGCCGTTGCTGACCGCCAGGGTCGAGTCTGTGTGCACATCGTCCTGACCATCTGCCACGCTGATCTTCAAGGTGGTGACGCGGTTCAGGTCCTGCTCGGCAAACGGGCTGTCCAACAGGTTCAGGCGCAGGATGCCGTTGCGGTCGGTGGTCAGCTCATGGGTCTGCTTGCCGGCAGTGACTTGTACCGGGCGCTCGCTCCACGGCAGGCTCGAATACTCCAGGCGCTTGTCGCGCTGGACTTCATCGATAGCTGCCAGGTTCTGTTGCGCACGGCCATGGGATTGCACGTTCATGAACGGGTTGATGCCGTCCACGCCATAGCTCAGCCAGTCTCGCGTCACACTCGTGGGCAGGTTGCCGAGGGCGAAGATATTCGCCACGTTGGCACCCACGCCCGCCACCAACGCCACGGCACCCAGCGGCATCTCATAGAGTTTGCGCCAGGGCTGGTAGGGCGTGTAGCGATCGTAACGACGGGTGACTTCGAATTCGGTGACCTCGAAGGTCTTCTGCTCATGAATGCGAACCCGGCGTTGCGGCAGCTCCAGCACTTTGGGTTCGCCTACATCGATCTGCAGGCTGTGATCGAGCAATTTACGCTCGACCCGCTCCTCGTGCTCACTGCGTTGCGACATCTGATTGGCGCAGCCGCTGACCAGCAGGGCGCCGCACAAGGCGGCGCCCCCCAGGGCTTTGGTGTTTCGCTTGAACATGACTTCTCTTGATCTGGTTTTCAGCGACGAATACGCGCCTGAAGGAAAGACAGCACGTCAGCCACCGGCAACGGTTGGGCTTGCGCTTCGGTCCGGCTCTTGTATTCCAGATTGCCATCGGCCAGGCCACGGTCACTGACCACGATCCGGTGCGGGATGCCAATCAGTTCCATGTCGGCGAACTTGATGCCCGGGCTGGTTTTCTTGTCCCGGTCATCGAGCAGCACTTCAAAACCGGCAGCGGTCAGTTCAGCGTACAGCTTGTCGGTGGCTTCGCGTACTTGCTCGGTTTCATAGCGCAACGGCACCAGGGCCACCTGGAACGGCGCCAAAGCGTCACTCCAGATGATGCCTTTCTCGTCGTTGTTCTGCTCGATGGCAGCGGCGACCACGCGGGAAACACCAATGCCGTAGCAGCCCATGTCCAGGGTGATCGGCTTGCCGTTCTCGCCCAGCACTTCGCACTTCATCGCCTTGCTGTACTTGTTGCCCAGCTGGAAGATGTGCCCGACTTCGATGCCGCGCTTGATTTCCAGGGTGCCCTTGCCATCCGGGCTTGGGTCACCGGCTACGACGTTGCGCAGGTCGGCCACGGTCGGAACCGGCAGGTCACGCTCCCAGTTCACGCCGAAGTAGTGCTTGTCGTCGATGTTCGCGCCGATACCGAAGTCGCTCATCAGCTCGACGGAACGGTCGATGATGATCGGCAGCGGCAGGTTCAGCGGGCCTAGGGAACCGGCACCGGCACCAATGGCGTCGCGCAGTTCGGCATCGGTGGCCATGACCAGCGGGCTGGCTACGCCAGGCTGGTTGGCGGCCTTGATTTCGTTGAGCTCGTGGTCGCCACGGATCACCAGGGCGATCAGCTTGCCTTCTTCTTCAGCGCGCACGATCAGGGTCTTGATGGTCTTTTCAATCGGCAGATTGAATTTCTCCACCAGGGCCGCGATGGTTTTGGTGTCCGGCGTGTCGACCAGGCGCAGCTCCTCGGTGGGAGCAGGGCGCGAGGTTTCACGTGGTATGGCTTCGGCCTTCTCGATGTTCGCCGCGTAGTCGGAACCGTTGCTGAACACAATATCGTCTTCACCGGATTCGGCCAGCACGTGGAATTCGTGGGAGCCGGCACCGCCGATGGAGCCGTTGTCCGCTTCAACCGGGCGGAACTTCAGGCCCAGGCGCGTGAATACATTGCAGTAGGCCTGGTGCATGCGGTCGTAGGTCGCTTGCAGGGAAGCCTGGTCGGCGTGGAACGAATAGGCGTCCTTCATGATGAATTCGCGACCACGCATCAAGCCGAAGCGCGGGCGGATTTCATCGCGGAATTTGGTCTGGATCTGATACAGGTTCAGCGGCAACTGTTTATAGCTGCTCAACTCGTTGCGCATCAGGTCGGTGATGACTTCTTCATGGGTCGGGCCGGCGCAGAAATCGCGGCCATGACGGTCCTTGAAGCGCAGCAACTCAGGGCCGTACTCTTCCCAGCGCCCGGATTCCTGCCACAACTCAGCCGGTTGGGTGCTCGGCATCAACACTTCCAGAGAGCCGGCAGCGTTCATTTCTTCGCGAACGATGGCTTCGACCTTGCGCATCACCTTCAAGCCCATGGGCAACCAGGTGTACAGGCCCGAGGCCAGTTTGCGGATCATGCCGGCGCGCAGCATCAGCTGATGGCTGATCACAACCGCGTCGGAAGGCGTTTCTTTCTGTGTGGCGAGCAAATATTGACTGGTACGCATGGTAGGCCGTTGTCGGTTGCTTGGACTTGAAATGACTTGGGATTGTACGGGCGGTTGCTGCTGGAGTACAGGCGTGAGGTGGTGGGGCGTATTTGTCGTAACCGTCGCTTGTGTGGGAGCTGGCTTGCCTGCGATAGCGGCGTTGGGTTCACCATCGCTATCGCAGGCAAGCCAGCTCCCACATTGACCGAGTCGTATCAGTCTTCCTGTGGTGGATTAAGCCGGGCGCGCCGGTTCTCCTGGAACCAGTGCAATGCAATCAGGAGCAGCGTCGGCACCCCCAGCAAGCAGGTGATCATAAAGAAGTTGTGATAACCGAACTTCTCCACCATCACCCCCGAATACCCGCCGATCAGGCGTGGCAGCAACAGCATGATCGAGCTGAGCAACGCATATTGGGTAGCGGAGAACTTGAGGTTGGTCAGGCTCGACAGGTACGCCACGAACGCCGAGGTGGCCATGCCCGAACTGAAGTTGTCCAGGGAAATGGTGACGATCAGCATCTGCAGGTCGGGGCCCATGTCGGCGAGCATCACGAACAAAAGGTTGGTGCCGGCCGAGGCCACGCCACCGATGAACAGGATCGGCAGGATCCCGAACCGCACAATCAACAGGCCGCCCATTCCGGCGCCGAGCAGGGTCATGATCAGGCCGAAGATCTTGCTCACTCCGGCGATCTGGTCCTTGGTGAAACCCTGGTCGATATAGAACACGTTGGCCATCACGCCCATCACCGTGTCGGACATGCGATACGTGGCAATCAGCCCGAGCAGCAGCAGCGCCTGCCAGCGATAGCGCAGGATAAAGTCGTTGACCGGCGTCAGCACCGGCGCCAGGCCCCGACGGCCCATGGCCGAAAGGCACAGGGTGGTGAGGATGATATAAAGGATGGCACGCAGGAACGCGCGGTCTTCCATCAGCAGTTCCCACAGGCTCACGCCTTGGAACAGCACGCTGGCGAAGTCGGTGTTGTACAGCTGGGTGAACATCGCCGGCACCGAGACCAGCAGCACGATCAGCACAAACACCGACACCAACTGGTGCATGAAACTGTAGCGGCCGGCCTGCAACTGGGTGCGCAGTGGCACATCAGGTTCACGCATGAGGAAGGTGGTGAGCAACGCCGGCACCATCAACACGCCGAACAGCACATAGGTGCCGGTCCAGGCCGAGTGTTTATAGTTGAAGCCGGTGGAGCCAAAGCCTTCGGCAAAGAACAGCGCACCGGCCGTGGCCAGCAGGGCGGCAATGCGGTAGCCGGACATGTAGCTCGCGGCCAGGGCGGCCTGGCGGCTGTCGTCGGCGATTTCCAGGCGGTAGGCATCCACGGCGATATCTTGGGTGGCCGACGCGAAGGCGACGATCACCGCGATGGCGATCAACCAGGACAGGTGTTTTTGCGGGTCACAAAAACCCATGCCGATCAATCCGAGGATCACCAGCGATTGGGCCAGCACCAGCCAGGAGCGACGACGCCCCAGTTTACCGAGCAACGGCAAGCGCCATTGATCGAGCAGCGGCGACCAGACCCATTTAAAGGCGTAGGCCAGGCCGATCAGGCTTGCATAGCCGATGGTCTCGCGAGCCACACCGGCTTCACGCAGCCACACTGAAAGCGTCGAGAACACCAACATGTAAGGCATGCCGGCGGCGAAGCCGAGCAACAACAGCACTAATGTCGAGGGGCTGGCATAGGCGGCGAGCGCGGCGCGCCAGGTTTTACGGGGCATGGGCTGGAGTCTGCCTCAGGTTTGCGGAAACAAAGCGCGCACTCTAACCGCTGTGCTCTACCGGACGCCAGCCATGGCGCTGAATATCAACACGATTGTTCAAGATAGTGACGCCTTCGCTACGCAAACGCGCACGTTGTTCGTCGCCTGAGGCGCTGCCCGCCGGCAGACTTATCCGACCACCGGCGCCCAACACCCGATGCCAAGGTAATCGGGTGTCTTCGGGCAACTGGCTCAGGGTGCGCCCGACCCATCGGGCGGCACGGCCCAGACCCGCCAGGTGAGCCAGCTCGCCGTAGCTCACCACACAGCCTTCGGGCACTTGCGACAAGGTCAGGTACAGCGCGGTACGCCGCATTTCGGCGGGGCTTTGCGGCGTATCGGCAGGTGGCTTCACTATGGGGATATCCGTTGAGATCGTCGCGGTTTTGTCAGAAACGTCTGTAAACATGACGATGAGCATTGAACTCAATATAAATCCTTGAGTCAGTTCTAGCCATGTAACACTATAACGCCCCTATTTTTTGCCACCCCTGAGCCCCGTATCTGCTTATGTTGTCCAGAACCCTGTTGTGCCTTGCTGTTTTCAGTGCTTCCACGCCCTTGCTCGCCGATACCGTCTGGTTGAAAAACGGCGACCGGCTGACCGGCAAGATCAAAGTCTTCGACGGTGGCAAACTGCTGATCCAAACCACCTACGCAGGCTCGATCCCGGTGGATTGGAAGCAGGTCAAGACCCTGGAAAGCGATCAGGAGTTGCTGGTCAAGCAGGACGCCTACAGCGGCGAAAAGGCCAAGTCGTTGCAGGCGTCGGATGACGGCAAGGTGGTGCTGGCCAATGGCGAGGCACCCAAGACGGTCGACCTGGCAAGCATCCAACAGATCATGAAGCCCAAGCCAGTGATCGAAGACCTGGTGTGGAAGGGCAACGTCGACCTGGCGCTGGACTACAAGCGTGCCGACAAAGACACCAACGACTACGACATCGACTTCAAGACCTCGGCCCGTCATGGCCAATGGCGTCATACGGGCAAGGGCGAATACAACCGCGAGTTCCAGGACGACGTTACCACCACCGATAACTGGGCGCTGGAGTACAACCTGGACCGCTTCATCACCGAGCACTGGTTCTGGCAGGGCCGCCTGACCTACAAGCGCGACAAGGTCGAAGACCTGGCCCGTCAGCGCGTTGTCGGTACCGGCCCGGGCTATCAGTTCTGGGACGATGAACTGGGCGCGTTCTCCCTCGGTTCGCTGGTTAACCGCACCGACTACGAATACGCCGACGGCGGCAAGGACAACTTCTATTCCCTGGCCATGAAGTGGAACTACAACCGCTACCTGGTGGGCAAGACCGTCGAGTTCTTCACCAACGGCGAATTGGGCAAACCCCTTGCCGGGCCGTCCGAGTATTCCCTGGATGCGGAAATGGGCCTGCGCTACAAGGTTACCGAGTGGGCCTCGCTCAACTTGAAGGCCGAGCGCAACGAGGTCAGCGGCAGTTCCGAGAGCAGCCTGAGCAAGACTCGCTACACCGCAGGCTTTGGTGTGGCCTGGTAAAAGCTGCGTCGGCCACTCTGGCAACCTGCGCGGATATTGATTACCTTGTGTTGAGATCCATTCCCATATGCCATGGGCGGCGGAACACCCGAGGAGTCATACGTTGAGCGCGCACGTTGCCAAGAACGCCCGAGAGCTGTTGCTCAAGGAATACCGTGGGGCTTTGGCCACACAGTCAAAAGCCATGCCCGGTTTTCCCTTCGGCTCGGTCGTGCCCTACTGCCTCGATGAGCAGGGCCGTCCGCTGATCCTGATCAGCCGCATCGCCCAGCACACCCATAACCTGCAAAAAGACCCCAAGTGCTCATTGCTGGTGGGTGAGCGCGAGGCTGATGATGTGCAGGCCGTGGGGCGTCTGACCTACCTGGCCGAGGCCGAGAAACTGGAAGACGGCGCAGCCATTGAAGCGGCCGCCGAGCGTTACTACCGCTACTTCCCCGATTCGGCCAACTACCACAAGGCCCACGATTTCGATTTCTGGGTGCTCAAGCCGGTGCGCCACCGTTATATCGGTGGGTTTGGCGCGATTCACTGGGTCGACCAGTTGACCCTGGCCAATCCGTTTGCAGGCAAGGCCGAGCGCAGCATGATCGAGCACATGAACAGCGATCACACCAAGGCCATCGCCCATTACGTCGACCTCAGCGGTTTGCCGACTGGCGAGCCTGCGCAGTTGGCCGGCATCGACAGCGAAGGCATGCACCTGCGTATTGGCCAAAGCTTGCATTGGTTGCCTTTCGAGACGCCTTGCAACACACCGACACAAGTACGCGAGGCCCTGGTTTCATTGGCTCACGCCGCGGTGTGGCCGAAAAAAACCACTGCCGAAGCTTGAATTCACACAATGGCGACGTCATCTAAGGTGAACTGGCAAGGCATTCTTGCGTTGAGGAACCATTTGATGCGCCCTTTTTTATTGCTCTTTCTGCTGTTCCCGGTGTTGGAGCTGTTCGTATTCGTCAAAGTCAGCGGTGCGATCGGGTTTTTCCCGGCGCTGCTGCTGATCATCGCAGGCTCCATGCTCGGCGTCCTGGTGCTGCGCGTGGCCGGCCTGGCCACGGCGTTGCGTGCCCGTGAAAGCCTGAACCGCGGCGAACTGCCGGCCCAGACCATGCTTGAGGGCCTGATGATGGCCCTGGCCGGTGGCCTGCTGATCCTGCCGGGCTTTATCAGCGACGTGCTCGGCCTGGTCCTGCTGCTGCCGTTTACCCGCAAACTGCTGGCCGGCAAGATGCGCCAGCGCGCCGAAGAAGCGGCGATTCGCCAACGCGCGTTTGCCGACGACCTGCAACCCCGTGGCGGCCCGGCCCCGCGTCAACCGCTGGGGCGTGAAGGCGACGTGATCGAAGGCGAGTTCGAACACCGCGACAACAAATAACTGCTTCACTGGCACGGCACCTTCGGGTGCCGTGTTGCATTGGCCCGGGGAGCGATCTGAGAAAAAATTTCCTCCCGGCCCCCTTGTAATAAGCGTATGCGCCCTTATGTAACGGTCACCGCAAGGTTTCTGGTGGTGACATCAGACAGACTTCCGCGTCTCGCCCAGCGAGCCGCGACCGGCACCGCCGGAATTTAACCCGCCGGAATTGATACCGGCCGATGAAAAACACAATTAGGAGAGATCGACAATGAAGCTTCGTCCTCTGCACGACCGCGTCGTAATCCGTCGCAGCGAAGAAGAAAAGAAAACCGCTGGCGGGATCGTTCTGCCAGGTTCGGCTGCTGAAAAAGCCAACCACGGTGTGATCGTCGCTGCTGGCCCAGGCAAGACCCTGGAGAACGGTGATGTACGCGCACTGGCCGTGAAAGTGGGTGACAAGGTTGTTTTCGGCCCTTACTCCGGCAGCAACACTGTGAAAGTAGACGGCGAAGACCTGCTGGTCATGGCTGAGAACGAAATTCTCGCCGTACTGGAAGACTGATTTCCTCGCTCATTTTCCCGTTACTACAAAGTATTTAAGGAATATCGATCATGGCTGCTAAAGAAGTTAAATTCGGCGACTCCGCCCGCAAGAAAATGCTCACCGGTGTCAACGTCCTGGCTGACGCAGTAAAAGCGACCCTGGGCCCGAAAGGCCGTAACGTGATCATCGAGAAGAGCTTCGGCGCTCCGACCATCACCAAGGACGGCGTTTCCGTCGCCAAAGAAATCGAACTGGAAGACCGTTTCGAGAACATGGGCGCGCAGCTGGTCAAAGACGTTGCCTCCCGTGCCAACGACGACGCAGGCGACGGCACCACCACCGCTACCGTACTGGCTCAGGCGATCGTCAACGAGGGCTACAAGGCCGTCGCTGCCGGCATGAACCCTATGGACCTCAAGCGTGGTATCGACAAGGCGACCATCGCCATCGTTGCCGAGCTGAAAAACCTGTCCAAGCCATGCGCCGACACCAAGGCCATCGCTCAGGTAGGCACCATCTCCGCCAACTCCGACAGCTCCATCGGTGACATCATTGCCGAAGCCATGGAAAAAGTCGGTAAAGAAGGCGTGATCACCGTTGAAGAAGGCTCGGGCCTGGAAAACGAACTGTCGGTTGTAGAAGGCATGCAGTTCGACCGTGGCTACCTGTCTCCGTACTTCGTCAACAAGCCAGAGACCATGGTTGCCGAGCTGGACAACCCGCTGATCCTGCTGGTTGACAAGAAGATCTCCAACATTCGCGAAATGCTGCCAGTACTGGAAGCCGTTGCCAAAGCCGGCCGCCCATTGCTGATCGTTTCCGAAGACGTTGAAGGCGAAGCCCTGGCGACCCTGGTTGTGAACAACATGCGTGGCATCGTCAAGGTTGCAGCCGTCAAGGCTCCAGGCTTCGGCGACCGTCGCAAGGCCATGCTGCAGGACATCGCCGTATTGACTGGCGGTACCGTTATCTCCGAAGAGATCGGCCTGAGCCTGGAAAGCGCCACCCTGGAAAACCTGGGTAGCGCCAAGCGCGTGACCATCTCCAAGGAAAACACCATCATCGTTGACGGTGCTGGCGTTGAAGGCGACATCGAGTCCCGTATCGCGCAGATCCGTGCCCAGGTTGCCGAAACCTCCTCGGACTACGACCGTGAAAAACTGCAAGAGCGTCTGGCCAAGCTGTCCGGCGGCGTTGCAGTGATCAAGGTTGGCGCTGGCTCCGAAGTTGAAATGAAAGAGAAGAAGGCCCGCGTTGAAGACGCCCTGCACGCAACCCGTGCAGCCGTTGAAGAAGGCGTGGTACCTGGCGGTGGCGTTGCGCTGATCCGTGCTCTGGAAGCCCTGACCAACCTGACCGGCGACAATGCCGACCAGAACGTTGGTATCGCTGTGCTGCGTCGTGCCGTTGAAGCACCGCTGCGCCAGATCGCTGCCAACTCCGGCGACGAGCCAAGCGTTGTGGTCAACGAAGTCAAGAACGGCAAAGGTAACTACGGTTATAACGCTGCGACTGGCGTCTATGGCGACATGATCGAAATGGGCATCCTGGACCCTACCAAGGTGACCCGTTCCGCGCTGCAGGCAGCAGCCTCCATCGGTGGCCTGATCCTGACTACCGAAGCTGCCATCGCTGACAAGCCGAAGGCTGAAGGCGCAGCTGGCGGCGGTATGCCAGATATGGGCGGCATGGGTGGCATGGGCGGCATGATGTAAGCCAGCCTTACCCGGCGCTATAAAAAGCCCCGCCTGCAGTGATGCAGGCGGGGCTTTTTTGTGAGCGGCTGTATCTACTCAACTTCGGTAGGACACTGGACCTGTGGCGAGGGAGCTTGCTCCCGCTGGCGGCCTGACAGCCGACGCCTATCTACCTGACACCCCTCGGTCCCAATGTGGGAGGGGGCTTGCTCCCGATGGCGGCCTGCCAGCCGACACAGTTATACCGAGTACACATCCATTCCTGCGGTAACGGCCACTTAGGGTTCCGCCCTGACGGCGGCTCACTTTGCAAAAGCCGGGATGCCGGCCCAGGCCAAAGTAAGCAACGCTCTTGCCCCACCACTCGGCACTTCGCCCAGGCTCGGTGTGCCCGTAATCCGCCAGGGATTTGGGGGGCCGCCGCCACGCGCCATCCATGGCGCGGGGCGGCTAAACCGGCATCCCTGCCGGTTTACCCCCCAAATCCCTGTCGAATTCCGGCCAGCGTGGTTTAACGGGGCGCCCAAGATCAAAAGCAGATCAAGATCAAGAGCGGCTCGCTTCGCATCGTGGTTACCGTTGTCTTTCGCAGGCAAGCCCGCTCCTACACGGAATCTTCGTTGCGTTTCGCTTAACTGATCGGCATTACGGCTTGCCGTGAAGGCCGGTACAGCAACAAGCAATACAAACCCAGGCAAATCAGCCAGCAAAAAATCGCTGTCCACACGTTGTGGGAAAAAAAGTGTGCCCCTTGCAGCATACGGCTGACTGAGAAGACGCTGCCCAGGCTGACGGCAAAAATGAACGCGTTGCGCGCCAGTCGTGGTCGCCGATCCCTCAGCGCGAAGAACCAGGCGAACAAGGCAAAACCGGTGGCTGCATGTCCGCCGGGCCAACAGCGGCCAGGTTTATCGGTAGGTGGGCGCGGGCTGAGCAGTTCGCTGTAGGTTTCCTGGCCGCCGAATTCCTTGAGGCTCCAGGGGCATTGCACGGCGGTGATGGTTTTCAGTGGCGACACGAACGCCGTCGCCATTCCCAGCGACAGCACCAGGCACACCAGTTCGCGGCGGTACGGCTTGAGTCGTTGCAGAATGAAGCTGCCGACCAGCCCCAGGATCGCCAGTACCGAAAACAGGATCACCAGTTGCTTGGCCCGATCATGCAGGATGTCTTCAAGGAAGAAGCTATAGCGGCCGATGAAGCCGCCAGCCTCCGCGCTGTAGAAGCGCCTGGCCAGGTCCATGTCCAATGAGGTCAGTTCCAGCAACAGCAAGACCACTGCGGCGCCGGCAGGCAGGCCCAGGCACAGCCAGAAATTGAGCGGTTTGGAAACCGGTAAAGAAGAGGAGGATTTCATCACGAACCTTGGTGAGAAAGCCCCGTGCTCACCTGCACGGGGCTTTTTGATTAGCGTTTGCTTAAGACTGGAGCTTCTTCCTTGGGCGCTTTCCAGCTCAGCAGTTGCTGTTTGTAGTCGTAGCTGGCGGCCTGATAATAGGTAATTGCCCGCTGGATCAATGGGTCATCGCTACCGACGCGCAACTCCTGGCTTTCTCCAAGAGCCTGGTCATGGCGACGCAGGCCTTGGCGCGGGCTGAGGATTGCCAGGTCCTTGCCGTCAAACAAGCCCAGATGCTGGTAGTTGCCCACCACGACCCGCGGTGGCAGCGGGTTGTCTTGCAACAGATTACGGCCGAAGAACGTCGACTCGTAGCTGAGGTTGATCAGGCCCAGCAAGGTCGGCGCAAGGTCGATCTGGCTGGCCAGTTGCGCGGACTCCCGTGCGTCGATCAGCTTGGGCGCATAGATAAACAACGGGATCTGGTAGTTGGTGATCGGCAGGTCTTCCTTGCCTGCGCTGCCGGCCGTGTGGTCGGCGACGAACACAAAAATGGTGTTGTCGAACCAGGGTTTCTGGCGTGCAGCTTCAAGGAACTGGTTGATGGCGTAGTCGGTGTATTTCACTGCACCATCGCGACCCTTGCCGGATTTGATATCGATGCGCCCATCCGGGTAGGTATAGGGGCGATGGTTGGAAGTCGTCATCAGTTGCAGTAAGAACGGCTGTTGCTTGGCGTAGTCGGCGTCGGCCAGTTTAAGCGTCTGTTTGAACAGGTCTTCGTCGGCCATGCCCCAGGCATTTTTGAACGAGATTTCTGACTCGGGCACGCTGCTTTGGTCCACGACCCGATACCCGTTGCCGCTGAAAAACGCGTTCATATTGTCGAAGTAACCGCGACCGCCGTAGACAAACACGCTGTCGTAACCGATGGCCGTGAGTTGTTGGCCGAGGCTCGCGAACCCGCTTTCACGACCGATGCGCTTGACGATCGAGCGGCCTGGCGTGGGTGGGATCGCCAGGGTAATGGCTTCCAGGCCCCGGTCGGTTCGTGTCCCGGTGGCATAGAAGTTATTGAAGTACAGGCTTTGTTTGCGCAACGCATCCAGGTTGGGCGTGAGGTTGCGTTGATCGCCGTTGCTGCCCATGTACTTGGCGCTGAAGCTTTCGATGGTGACCAGCACGATGTTGGGCTTGCGCAGTGTGCCCGGGTTGGTGATGGCGCGGCGAATATCCAGCGGGTCCGGGTCGATAAAGCGCGCATTGGGCTCGCTGAGTTCGGCGCGCAGTTGCCGGGCGACCACGTCAGTGGGCAGGCTCTGATAGAACTGGGTGTAGTCCAATTCGTTATTGCGGAACGCAGCGAAGAATTGATAAGGGCCGTTGCTGGCCAGTTCGTTCTTGTAAGCGTTACCGCCCTGGGTACGCGGGCTGTCCTGGCTGATCAGTTGCAGGCTGAGGCCGGCGACCACCAACAGGCCCAGGGCATTGACCAAACGGCCACGCAGTGTCGGCAACGGTGCCGCCATGGCGGCATTGAAGGGTTTACGCAGGGCCAGGCTCATGAGGATCGCCAGCATTGCCAGCAGGCTCAGCAGCTTGCCGATCGGGTAAGACTCCAGCAGGTTGTTCAGCACCTCATCGGAATACACCAGATAGTCGACCGCAATAAAGTTGAAGCGCACCCCAAACTCATCCCAGAACAGCCATTCGGCCACCGAGGTGAACAGCATGGCGAACAGGCTGATTGTCAGCAGCGCCTGCAAGAACCAGCGGTGGCCGCGGCGGCGCCACAGTGCGGGTGGGCAGAGCAGCAAATACAAGCCCAGCGGCAAGGCCGCATAGGCGAGGAAGCCCAGGTCGTAGACCAGACCCACGCCAAACACCGGCAGCAAGTTGCCGCCCACTTCATTCAGGTGAGTCACGAGCAACACGCTGCGAGTGAGCAGGAAAACCAATAACCAGGCAGCGGTTATCAACAGCAAATAGCGCATTGGCGCTGTTTTGAGAAAGCCCATGTCCAGGTTCCTTAGATCGATGGGCGCGATCTTCACCCTGACACTGTGGTCTGTTTGTGAAGCTATAGTGAAAAACTCGTTTGTCCCTGTAATCAGTTGAAAACCCTCATCAGTGGGCCTTTCAGCTCTATCCCTGAGCCCCGCTTGGCCTTAAGCTGCGCGAGCCAACACGGCTGTTACCGCGTACGGAGACACTGCCCATGCGAATTTTATTGGTTGAAGACAACCGCGATATTCTGGCCAACCTGGCCGATTACCTGGGGCTCAAAGGCTACACAGTGGACTGTGCGCAGGACGGCTTGTCGGGCCTGCACCTTGCGGCCACCGAGCATTACGACCTGATCGTGCTCGATATCATGCTGCCTGGCATCGATGGCTACACCCTGTGCAAACGCCTGCGCGAAGACGCACGGCGCGATACGCCGGTGATCATGCTCACCGCACGCGATCAACTGGATGACCGCCTGCAAGGCTTCAAGTCCGGGGCTGATGATTACCTGCTCAAGCCATTTGCCTTGTCGGAACTGGCCGCGCGGATCGAGGCGGTGTTGCGGCGTGCCCAGGGTGGTGGCCGCCGCGCCCTGCAGGTGGGTGACCTGAGCTACGATCTCGATACCTTGGAAGTCACCCGCGAAGGGCGCCTGCTCAAGCTCAACCCCGTCGGCCTGAAACTGCTGGCAGTGCTGATGCAGAAGAGCCCGCACGTGCTACGCCGGGAAATTCTCGAAGAAGCCCTGTGGGGCGATGACTGCCCGGACAGCGACAGCCTGCGCAGCCACGTTCACCAATTGCGCCAGGTGATCGATAAGCCCTTTGCCAAGCCGTTGCTGCAAACGGTGCACGGGGTGGGTTATCGCTTGGCCGAGGGACGTGATGGAGTTTAGACAAAGCCTTGCCCAACGGATCATCATCGCCTTTGCCTTGATGAGTGCGTTGGTGGCGGGGGCCTTCGCCATGGGGATCGTTGCGACGGTGCACCTGGTGGAAGAGAAGCTGATCTCGGCGGGCCTGGGCGGTGACCTGCAACGCCTGCTGTTGATGGACAGCATGGAAGACTGGCGACATCGGCCGGAGCCGGACCAGTTGTTTTACTTCAGCGGCGGGCAAGGCGATTTCGAGTTGCCCAAGGATCTTCGGCATCTGGACCCGGGCTTCCACGAAGTATTTCGCGAGTCTCTGTCGTACCACGCCATGGTCGAGGTGATCGACGGTCGGCGTTATGTGCTGTTGCAGGATCAAAGCGATTTTGAAGAGCGCGAGCGCGTGCTGTTTGCCGTGGTGCTGGTGGGGTTCGTGCTCAGCCTGGCGCTGGCGGTGTTCCTCGGCTGGGTGCTGGCCCGCAAGGTGATGGCGCCGGTAGTGCGCCTGGCTCGCCAGGTGCGACATCGTGACCAGTTATTAGGGCTGGCGCCGCCCTTGGCACCGGATTATGCAGCCGATGAAGTGGGCGAGCTGGCGGTGGCGTTCGATGCCACACTGGGTCGCCTGCGGCAGGCGTTGTCCCGTGAGCAGTTGTTTACCAGCGATGTAAGCCATGAGTTGCGCACGCCCTTGATGGTGTTGGCCAGCTCCTGTGAGCTGCTGCTGGAAAACCCCGCCATCGATCAACGCGGCCGTAATCAGGTCCAGCGAATCGCGCGGGCCTGTGAGGAAATGCGTGAACTGGTGCAGACCTTCCTGATGCTGGCCCGCGCCAAGCACGATGATGCTGTCATGTCGGCTCAGGTCAACCTGACGCAGGTCGCCGAAGATTTGCTTGGGATCTGGCGTGGGCCCATCGAGCAAAAAGGCCTTGAGTTGATCTACTGCCCTGGCAATCCTCTGGATACTCGCTACAACACTACGTTCCTGCACGCAGTGATGGGTAACCTGTTGCGCAATGCACTGCATTACACCGAGCAAGGGTTTATCCGCCTCACGCTGGAGCCGAGTGGTTTTGTGGTGGAGGACTCTGGCGTGGGCATTCCTGAAGACAAGCGCGAAGCGATGTTCGAGCCTTTTGTGCGCGGCAGCGAGAACCGTGGCGAGGGGCTGGGGCTTGGTCTGTCGCTGGTGCAACGGATCTGCGAGAGCCAGGGCTGGAGCGTGAGCCTGACGACGATGGAGCCCAATGGCTGCCGTTTTCATGTGGAGCTGAGCCAGGTCAAAAGCTGACCGTTCAGTCTGTCGTTTTGCGGATGCAGACTGCCTGCTTTTCAGCGAAGATGGCCCGATGCTACTGAATGTTTCTGTAAAGTCTTGAAATGTATGCAGTTGGACAGGACAAGATTTTCACAATGAGTTGACCTGTTGATTACGTTTAACTGCTTAAGGTTGCAGGCATCAGTTACCGGAGACGTACGATGCCTTCCCCAATCAAGTTGGAATTTTCCGAAAAGTACGACGATCAACACGCGCAACAATATTTGCTCAAACATCAGGACAATCTGGCTCGCCGGTTGTCCCACAAACGCGACGAGCAACTGGCGCGTGGTGCACTGGCCATGGCCGGTGAGCCGGGCCTGGTGCTGGACCTGCCTTGTGGCGCTGGACGTTTCTGGCCGTTGCTGGCCGAAAAACCCAACCGTGTGATTATCGGGGCTGACAATTCGGCGTCGATGTTGAAGATCGCCACCACCGCGCAACCGGCGGAGGTGGTGAAACGGGTACGCCCTTTGCAGACATCTGCCTTTGATATCGATTTGCCAGATAACTCCGTCGACAGTATTTTCTGCATGCGCTTGATGCACCACATCGGTGAAGCGGAGCACAGGCTGACAATACTGCGTGAGTTTCAGCGAGTTACCCGTGACAGCGTGATTATTTCGCTGTGGGTGGACGGCAATTTCAAGGCCTGGAAGCGCAAGCGCAGCGAAGTACGTCGTCGCAAAAGAGGTGAGCAGGAAGGTTACCAAAACCGGTTTGTGTTACCGGCTGCTACTGTCGAGGCAGAATTCGAGCAGGCCGGTTTCCGTGTTCAGGAGTCCCTGGACTTCATACCGCTCTACGCCATGTGGCGAGTGTATGTATTGCGCAAGAGGTAACAGATGGCAGTTGAGTGCGTAGCAGGCAGTCATGTAGCTCCCGAGGAGCGGTTTGATTATTTCTGGCGCCAGAAGGGTGAGTGGGTCGAAGAACCCAATCGCCGGCGTGGCGGTGAAAGTGGTGTGCAGCGAGTGGTCAGCCCTAATGGGCGTTTGCTGTATTGCAAGCGTCAGACCGGGCACATCTACCGCAGTTGGTTGCATCCATTCGGGCGTCCGACGGTGCTGCGTGAGCGTGATGCCTTGAAGGGCCTGCGTTTGCTGGATGTGCGCGTGCCGGAGTTGGTGTTTTGCGAGGCGCGACGCGACCCGGAGCATCAATGGAAAGCCCTGTTGGTGACCGCGTCATTGGACGGTTTCGACGAGATCGAAAACTGGTACGCCGCCGGTGGCCGTGAGCAGTACGGCGAGGCGGTCCACGAGCGTTTGCTCCAGGAGCTGGCCGGCACCCTGGCCCGTATGCACAAGGGTCGCTGGCAGCACGGTTGTTTGTATATCAAGCACATTTTCGTGCGGGTAACCGGTGAGCCTGATGCGGCGATTGTGGAAGTGGCCCTGCTGGACTTTGAAAAATGTCGCCAGCGTTTGACCGCTTATCGGGCCGCGTCCCATGACATGCTGCAATTGCGCCGCCATTCGTCGTGGAACGATACCGACTGGAAAAAACTCAGCTACTTTTACGAGACGGCGTTTGGCAGCGCTATCAAGGGTTTAACCAGATGAAGCTAGAAATAGCACGAGGTTTGTTTTTGGTCGGGGCGTTGGGCATTTCAGCCCTTGCCCTGGCAGCGTGGGAACAACCTCGCACACAAGTGCTCAGTGCGGTAGACGGTGGCGGGCAATGCCTGCTGCCGCGGATTGCCAAGGCAAGTGTGGCGGCCAGGCCTGATCATGATTTGCTGCTATTCATGTTCGGGATGTCTCAAGCAATGAGGCCGCAAAGTTGAAACGAGTAAAACTCCTGGAAAGGGCCTTGCGATGCGAGGCCCTTTTTTTACGCCTGACGCTTTAACGGTAGGAGCAAGCTCGCTCCTGCAGAGGGGCGATTTTCAGATCAGGTGCAGGTGGTTATCCCAAAACCCCGCCGGTAATTCCAATGGCTTGGCCATCAGTCGTTCCTGACGACAATCATAGAAGCGGCAACGTCCCTGTCCCGACGTAACCACAAACCCGTCCGCCACTGCACCCACACCGGCGCAGTCGGGCAACGGCCCATCCAGGCGCAGCTCGGCGCTGTCCATATCCCAGATGAAGAAACGATTGCCACGCGGCGCCGTGAGCGCTACCAGGCGCAGTTCGCTGTGCACCGCCACGCTGGCGGTGTAGTGCCCCATCGCTTGCAGTTGCTCATCGGCTACCGGGAACGCCATAAAAGGCTGGCCCGGGCGCTTGATTGCGAGCAACTCGGAACGCTCCTGGGACGGCCCCATGAACTGCTGCCCGGTGAGGATGGTGCCATCGCTGGCGATCCCCATATGGCGCACGCTGTTCATTTGCTGGCCCAACGTTTCCTTGCTGATCAAGGTGCCATCGCGCTGCATCAGCACCAGGCTCGGTTCCATGGCGTTGAGGTTCATCTCCACGCGGCTTTCGGCTTCGGTGCGAATGCCGCCGTTGGCCACCACCAGGGTTTCGCCGTCGGGCATCCAGGAGACCTGGTGCGGGCCGATGCCGTGGGTGGAAATCTCGCCGCTGTGTACCAGCCGCTCGCCTTCGAACTTATACACACCCAACAACCCACGACCGGGATCTGAGGTGTCGTTCTCGGTGGCGTACAGCCAGTCGCCGCTCTTGTGGATCACCGCATGGCCGTAAAAGTGCCGGTTGGCGTTTGAGGTGATGGTTTGCAGCAGCGTGCCATCGCGCAGGTCGATCAGGTAGCTCTCGGTGCCCGGACGACGGGCGACGAACAACGCAATTGGCAGTGTGGGGTGGTTGATGATGTCGTGACAGCGCTGGCCGACCTGGGTGGCAAAGACGGGCTTGCCGTCCAGGCGATAGCCGACAGCGTAGTGCTTGCCGTCGGCATCATCGCGTGCCGAGAGCAGCAGCGGTCCCTTGTCTTTGCCTTTGAACAGCGTCCAGCCGCCCAACGTGAGGGCGCTGAGCAGCACGCTACCCAGCGCCAAAGCCTGTCGCCTGAGCATCATCAGTCACCGTCGTTGGCGTTGAAGCCCAGTTGGACGCCCAATGCTTTGGCCAGCTCGCCCTCGTGAAGGCGATGGACCACATTGAGGCTGTCGTAGATATCGTTGAGTTGCTGGCGCCCGGCGTCATCGTTCAACAGTTCGTTGAGGGAGCGCTGGTTGCTGGCGAACAGTTTCAGGGACGCAGCATAGGCGGCGTCGATCTTCTCGGCCAACGGCTTCTGATCGCTCGGCAGCAGGCCGCGCAGGCCTTTGTTGTCGACACCGACCCATACGGTCTGGGCGGCGGCGAGGCTGGCCTCCAGGCTTTGCAGGGAGGACTGGCTGCGCCATGCATCGGCCTGGAAGGGTTGCGGGATGCCCTTGGTCTGGCGGCCCATCGGCGTGCCGAGTTTTTTCTTCAGGGTGTCCAGTGCGGTTACTTGCACGCGCAGCAGATCGGCAATGGCTTCGTGGGAATCAGCGTAGCGCTGGTTCGGAAACTTGGTCATCTGCGCGAGCATACCGTCGGTGCTGTTCCAACTGGCGAGGATCTCTTCAGCCAGGGCCTTTTGACGCTCGCCGATGGCCATCAGCAGCGGGCAGTAGCGGGCTTTCTGGGTTTCGTCGGCAACGTCGGGCTTGGCGTCGTAGAGGATGTATTCGTAGGCCGACAGGCCCTGCACCACCACGCTCGATTTGGCCAGGGCGGCCGCATCGATCTGCGGCTGGGCGCTGACTAGTTGCTCGACCTGGCGACCTACCAGGTTCTTCTTGTCCGGCCAGAACTGCACCTGCCAGGCGCGGTTGCCTTCGGCCAGTGGGCCGATCAGCAACGGTTGCAACTCGGCCCAGGCTTTTTGTGCGTGCAGGAAGTCGGCGCGGGCAGTGTCCAGGCTTTCCTTGCCCTGGCAGTAGGCCAGGGCGCTTACGGCCAACTGGCGGTCGGCTTCAACCCAGCGGCTGTAGGTCGGCAGGATCACCTGCTTGGCGATAGCCGCCGAGGTCACCGCTTGCGGGTCCTGGGGCGAGCACGCGCCCAGGGCAAGGGCGGCGAGGCTGGTGAACAACAACTTGGGACGAAACATGTCGAGCTCCCTTTTGTGAGTGGGGCGAAGCTTATAAAGAATTCAGGAACGCCAGCAACGCGGCCCGCTGTTCGGCGTTAAATGACAACACATGTTGCTGTGCCGCTTGTGCTTGCCCGCCGTGCCACAGCACGGCCTCAAGCAGGTTGCGGGCGCGGCCGTCATGCAAGAACTGGGTGTGACCACTGACGGTTTGCGTCAGGCCAATGCCCCACAGCGGCGGGGTGCGCCACTCACGGCCAGTGGCGTTGAATTCGGTACGGTTGTCGGCCAGGCCTTCGCCCATATCGTGCAACAACAGGTCGCTGTAGGGGCGTATCACCTGGTTGGCCAGCTCGGGTTCGGCGGCGTTGGCGGCCGTGGTGAATGTCGGCTTGTGACAGCCCTGGCAACCGGCCTCGTAGAACAGGTTCTTGCCGGCCAACACTTGAGGCGTGTTGACGTCTCGGCGCGCAGGCACCGCGAGGTTGCGGGTGTAAAACAGCACCAGGCGCAGGATGTTGTCGCTGACTTCCGGCTCGCCGTCAGGGCCATTGCCGTTTGGAGCCTGCTTGCACGCCACTTGGGCGTCGGTGCAGTCATCAAAGGGTCTCAGGGAGGTCGTGAGACCCATATCACCCGAAAACGCGTGAACATTTTGTTGGTTGAGGTTGGGTTGCCCGGCTTTCCAGCCAAAACGCCCAAGTACGGTTTTATGCTGGGCGTCATCCCAGACCCAATTGGCGCGGCCGACGATTGCGTCTTTGTCGGCGGTCTTGGGGTCGGTGTTGCGCAGGATATCGGCGTCGCTGATTGCTTCGAGCAGGCCCAGGCCGATCATCGGCGGCGCGATGCGTGCCGAGAAGCGTGTGTCGGGGTGCATCGGGCCGTAGCCGAGCTGGGTAATTTTCAGGTCGGGTTTGCGCAGTTCGACGACGGTGCCGTCCTTGAAGCTGACCTGGACAGGGCTGTAGTCGACCCGCACCTTGCCTTCCGGAACGACGCCCGGCACGGACATGTCTTGCAACTGCCCGCCATACACCGGCTCGGGCACCACGCCGAGCTGTTCGATCAGCTTGGCGTAGGGGGGCTGCTCTGTAATGGAGAGAGGAATTGAGAGGCGTACCAGCATCGACACGGCATTGGGCGCATCGGGCAGCGGCGGGTGGCCACGGCCGTCCTTGATATGGCAGTTCTGGCAGGCGTTGGTATTGAACAGCGGGCCCAGGCCATCCCGTGCCGTGGTGGTGGCCGGCGCGATCACCCAGGGGTTGCGAAAGAAGCTGTTGCCGACGCTGAAATCCAGGCGACGGCTGGGTGCCAGGTTGGCCGAGGGCAGGGAAAAGGCGTTCTGGTCGCGCTTGTTTACCGTTGTCGCGCCACCGGATCGCGATTCACCCGGCTCGGCCTTGGTGAAGCGAGGGGCGTCGTCGCAAGCAGTCAGGCATAGAGCCAGCAACGCTGCAGACAGGTAGGAAAGCGAACGGAACATCGAGATTCCTGGACGAGGGGGCAAAATCTGGTCGCAAAGTCTAACAGGGCCGGGCGGTTTGAATAAGAGCAATTATCGTTTGGTGGCATCGCGATTCTTTCCCGCTAGAATGACCACACATTTTTTTTGGAGGTGGCCAATGCAGGCTCTCGACGCTTTGCTCAACCGTGTTTCCGTGCCGCGTTTACTCGACCCGGCACCGACCCAGGAGCAGCGCGACCTGTTGTTCGCTGCCGCCATGCGGGCGCCCGATCACGGTCAATTGCGCCCTTGGCGTTTCCTCACCGTAGAAGGCGCAGCCCGTGAGCAAATGGGCACGCTGTTGGCTGAAGCCGCCCGGCTGCAGGACGCCGACGCACCGCAAGCCGTCATCGACAAGGCGCAGAACGGCCCGCTGCGTGCGCCGTTGGTAGTTGTGGTGATTGCGCGTTTGCAGGAGCACTTCAAAGTGCCCAAGTCCGAGCAATTGCTGGCGGCGGCCTGTGCGGCCCACGGCATCCTGCTGGCGGCGTATGCCCAGGGGATTGGTGCGGTGTGGCGGACCGGGGAGTTGTCCTACTCGGCCCATGTGGCCAAAGGCTTGGGGCTGACGGCGGGTGAAGAAGTGATTGGCTTCCTTTACCTCGGTACGCCGCAGAACCCGCCGCGTACGGCGCCGAAGGAAGACCTGACGCCGTTTGTCCAGGCCTGGAGCGGACGCTAAGCGGTGTGCGGTCAAAATGTGGGAGGGGGCTTGACAGCTAACTAGGATGTTGGGGGGGCGAGTACATATCCATTGCTGCGGTAACGGCCACTTAGGGTTCCGCTCTTACAGCGGCTCACTTTTGGAAGGACCGGAATGCCGGCCCAGCCAAAAGTAAGCAAAAGGTCCTCGCCCCACCACTCGGCACCTCGCCTAGGCTCGGTGTGCCCGAACGAAGGCTTGAATCCGTGGGCCGCCGCAATGGGCCATCCCTGGCCCAGTGCGGCTAACCCGGCGTCCTGCCGGGTTACCCACGGATTCAAGCCTGCGTTCGGCCAGCGTGGTTTAACGGGGCGCTTGAGATCAAAAGCAAGATCAAGAGCGGCTCGCTTCGCATCGTAGATACGCTGGCGGTGCTTCTGCTTTTCTGTAGGAGCGAGCTTGCTCGCGAAAAACCTGAGGGCGCCGCGCTCATTCTGATTTCCCCCGTCATCGTTAACGACCTTCGCGAGCAAGCCCGCTCCCACAGGGGTACGCGCACGCTTCAACGATCAGGTCGGCTATAAGGCCGCCTCGCTGTGCTTTTGATCTTGATCTTAGGCGCCCCGTTAAACCACGCTGGCCGGAATTCGACATGGATTTGGGGGGCCGCCGCCCCGCGCCATGGATGGCGCGGGGCGGCGGCCCCCCAAATCAATGTCGGATTACGGGCACACCGAGCCTAAGCGAGGTGCCGAGTGGTGGGGCAAGAGCGCTTTGGTTACTTTCGCGCTTTTCGAAAGTGACCCGCTGTAAGAGCGGAACCTATAGTGGCCGTTACCTAAATAACGGATATGTACTCGGCCCAACCACCCAACCACCCGGTCACATCGTCAACGTGGGGCTGTCGCGCAGCCCCCTCCCACATTGGACCTGTGGTGTGAATTACACCCTGAACTGATCCATCAACTTCATCTGCTGGCTGGCCAGGGCATTGAGCTGGCTGCTGATCGCCGCCGACTCGGTGGCCTGGCCGGTGAGGGTTTCGGTCACGGTGCGAATCGCCGAGACGTTGCGGTTGACCTCTTCGGCCACCGCGCTCTGCTCTTCGGCAGCGCTGGCGATTTGCAGGTTCATGTCGCTGATCACGGTGACCGCGTCACTGATCTTGCCCAGCGCCTGCACCGCCTGATGGATCTGCCCGGCATTGCTCTGGGCCTGGTGCTGACTGGAGTGCATGGTCGCCACTACCCCACGGGTACCGCTTTGGATGCGCTCGATCACCACGCGGATTTCCTCGACCGAATCCTGGGTGCGTTTGGCCAGGTTGCGTACTTCGTCGGCCACTACCGCAAACCCGCGCCCGCTTTCGCCGGCGCGTGCTGCTTCGATCGCGGCGTTCAATGCCAGCAGGTTGGTCTGTTCGGCAATGCTGCGGATCACTTCCAGGACTGAACCGATTTGCTCGCTGTTGACTGCCAGGGCTTCAACTTCGGTCACGGCCTTGCTGACTTCCTCGGCAAGGGTGGTGATGTCGCGGGTGCTCTGCTCGATGATCGACATGCCTTCGCGGGCCGACTGATCGGCGCCGCGTGCCGCGCTGGCGGCATTGGAGGCGCTGTTGGCGACGTCGTGGGCGGTGGCGCTCATTTCATTCGACGCGGTGGCGACCTGGTCGATTTCACGGAACTGCACCTGCATACCTTCGCTGGTCTGGCGTGCAATGGCCGAGGATTGATCCGCCGTACCTCGGGCTTCGGTGATGCTTTGTTTGATCTGGGCGATGGTCGGTTGCAGCTTGTCGAGGAAGCGGTTGAACCAATTCACCAGCTCGCCCAGTTCGTCTTTCTTGGTGTAGGCCAGGCGTTGGGTGAGGTCGCCGTCGCCGCTGGCAATGTCCTTGAGCATGGCCGCCACGCTGTTGATCGGACGGGTCACGCCGGTGGCGGTCAGCCAGATCAGCAACAAGCCCAGCAAGCCGGCGGCGGCTGCCACCAGCAAGGCTTTGAGGGTGCCGGTAGCCTGGGCTTCGTCGAGCACGGCTTGCAGCTTTTCGTTATCAGCCAGCATCACACTTTTAGGCAGTTTGATCACCACACCCCAGGATTTGGCATCGGCAATCGGCTTGACCGGGTACACGGCGCGAATCGTGTCGTTCTGTTCGCGGATCATGGGCCGATCATTGCCCAGCAGTTGCACGATCTCCTTGCCTTCGGCGCCGAGGGTGTCGACCAGGTTCTTGCCGACCCTGGCCGGTTCGCCGCTGTAGGCTGCAATCAGGCCGGTGCTGGACAGGATTTCCAGGTGAGCAGCCCCGTTGAACACGTCCTTTTGTGCCGCATCGGTGGTGGCTTGCAGGGCAGTGAGGGCGATATCGACACCCACGACGCCGATGACTTTGCCGTCGACGATCAGAGGCAGGGAAATGGTGGTCATCAGCACAGGTTTGCCGGCCACCGTGTCTTCATACGGGTCCAGCAGGCAGGTGCTGCGGGTGTCGCGTGGGCAGGTATACCAAATGTTGTAAGGCGTACCGCTAAGGTTGAGGGTGGTCTTGGTCAGGTCATCCTCGACCATGATGGTGTTCAGGCTTTCGCCGCCGGCACGGCTCCAGTAGCTGGAAAAGCGACCTTTTTCGTTGGAGACGCGAGCCTTGTCGTCAACGAATTCACTGTCCTTGCCATCCAGGCCGTTGGGCTCGAACGACAGCCAGATGCCCAGCACCTTGGTGTTGCGCTCGAACGCGGTTTTCACGCTCTGGTTGATTTCTTCGCGCAGGGCGCCGGCTTCAATGGAGCGCTTGGTCCCCAACTGACGCAGGTCCTTGATCTGGTCGGCGAGGGCGGTAACCGCCAGCAGGTTTTCACCGAAGGTCTTTTGTAACTGTACGGCCTGTTCAGCGGCCTTGGCTTGCAGCAGCTGTTCCACGCTGGCGGTGAGCATTCGTGAGCTTGAATCACTGACCAACCGATCGTTCTGGTTGGTGTTGTAGATATTGATGCCGACCACCAGTGCGATCACTCCCAGCAGGCAGAGGCCGGACAGCAGCACGATTTTCAAGCGGATAGAAAGGGTGTCGAACATAGGTTCACTCACGAATGGACTTGTGGGTATGCACGCAGCAGAGCCAAGTCCATTCGGCGCCGTTCCTGAAACATCGGCGTCACAAATCAATTCATGAGTAATAGGCGATGAGCGGTAGGAAAATGCCTACGCCGGGCGTTATACGGGCCGTGCGAGCTGCTCGGGGCGGGACCAGATCCACAGGTTGCCCAGGCTCATCCCGGCGATTGCCAGGTACACCGGCCAGCCATGATCAAGCATCACCAGCATCAGCAGGGCACACAGCAACATGCTTACGGTGGCGCTGACCTTGGCCCGGCGTGCAATGATCTTGCCGTTGCGCCAGTTGAACAGGATCGGCCCGAACAGGCGGTGGTTTTCCAGCCAGGCGCTTAAGCGCGGTGAGCTTTTGGTGGCGGCCCAGGCGGCCAGCAGGATGAATTCGGTGGTCGGCAAACCCGGTATGACAATCGCGACCAAACCGATCCCCAGGCTGACGTAGGCCAGCAGGCCATAGAGAAGTTGGGCGATCTTTGAGGAGGATTGGGTTTTGCCGGTCATGCTGCAATTTTCTGGTGGGAGGGTTTACACATGATCTGCCATGAAATGCACTCAAATGTGGGAGCTGGCTTGCCTGCTCCCACATTGAACCGATGTCTACCGGAACATTTACGCCATTTCTGGGGCGCTAGCGTACGCCTGTTCCAGCAACACGGTGAAGCGCACAAACGCATCGATCGCGCCTTTTTCTACCGCAGCTTCTTCTTCGGCGCTGAACTCCAGGCTGTCGAGGGTGCGGGTGAAGCTTTTCCAGCCTTCGGCGCGGCCACCGGCCGGTTCGCCCAGGTGGCGGGCCCCGAAGGTTTCGCTCAGGCCCAGGCCGACGGCGCGCTTGATCAGAAACGCGGCGCCCAGCTTGGAGCCTTCGGACACGAACAGCCAACCCAGGGCTTCGGCCTGGCTTGGGTTTTTCACCGCGCCGGCGACTGGAGCCGGAACGTCGGTGTCCAGGTCAGCCAGGTCGAGCTTGGCGGCTTCGGCGCGGCAGCGGGCGGCCAGGTCGGGAATGATCGTGTTCAGCGCGGCATCGTTGTACAGCGCCACCAGTTCCGACTGGAACAGGTACTGGGCCACCACGAAGCGGGCGAAGTTGGCTTGGGTTTCGAACGGCGCATGAGCCTTCACCAACGCATCCAGCTTGGTGTGCGGTTCATTGGTGATCTGGTTCAGGCGCTGGGAGCGCAGGCTTGGGCGTTCTGCGGTAGGAGAAACGGTCATGTAAAAAGTCCTTGAAAGAGGGAGCGCCTGGGTGCCCTTAAAGAGAGCTGTTATCAACTAGACGAACAAGAAGACGTGGCACAGTAAAAAATCCTCACCCCGCCGCTGATGGATTCCGGCGAGGTGAGGCGGGTGGATCAGATGTCCCAGATCAGGTTGATCGCAAAGTTGCGACCGGGCTGGGTCAGGCGGTCAAGGTTGGCCGGGCCGGTTACGCCAGCTTCGCCGACGCTGTCGTAACTGCGCACGTCATCCCAGTTCCAGTACTTCTTGTCGGTGAGGTTGTAGAGGCCACCGTTGATGGTCACGTCGTTGGTGACCTTGTAGTAGGCGGTCAGGTCGAGGATGCCGAAGCCCGGGGTCTTGAACGGGCCGTCGGTGCTGCCGTCGGGAGCGTGGAAGGTGGTGCTGTCGACGCGGTTCTGTTTTTTCACCAGGGTCCAGCTCAGCAGGCCGCCGTAATTGTCCTGGTCGTAGCCCAGGCCAAACACGCCCTTGAGCGGGTTGACGCTGTTCAATGGTTCGCCATTGTCGTCGTTGCGACCGTGGGCGTAGGCAATCGAACCCTGGGTGTACAGTCCCTTCGGCGCGCCGAACGCATCCAGGTTCAGGCGGCCCTTGGCTTCCATGCCCTTGATGGTGGCGCGCTTGATATTGACGGCCTGGAACTGCTCCACGGTGCCGCCGACCACGGCGTTGTCTTCGTCGATAAAGTCGCGGTACTTGTTGTAGTACACCGCGATGTCGAAGGAGCCTTCGTCAAACTTGCCGCGTATCCCGGTCTCGATGCCTTTGCTGGTCTCCGGCTTGAGGTCGGGGTTGGGTTCGACGGTGTAGCCAATGTTGAGGTTTTCGAAGCGGCCATACAGGGCCTTCGCCGAGGGGGTGCGGAAGCCTTCGGCGTATTGGCCGAACCAGGTGTAGTTATCGGTCAGGGCGTAGGTCAGGCCGAACTTTGGCGTGACGCGGTGCCAGGTTTTGTCCTTGCCATCGACGGCATATTCGCCGGTCGGGTTGACGGTGTTGAGGAACTCCTGGGTCAGCTTGGGCTTGAGCCGGGTGTAGTCATACCGCACGGCGGGCAGGAAGGTCCATTTATCCCAGCTGATCTGGTCCTGGGCAAACAACGAGTAAGTGTTGATGGTCGGGTCGGGGAAGTCGCTCGCCTTCTTCACGCTGTCGCTTGCTTGCGGGCTGGGCGCGCCGATGGCGGTGCAGCCGCCACCAATGGCCAGGCACGAGGCGGAGCCTTCGCGCGAGCCGGTGACTTTCTGCTGCTTGAGGGTGGTGCCGTAGGTCACCTGGTGGTCGGTTTCGCCGACGCTGAACGCCTTGTCCAGTTGAGCGTCGAAGACCCACTGTTTTTCTTCGTAAAGGGTGTCGCGGGTACGCAGTACGCGGCGACCAGCCTGGTAGATCTCGGCGGTGGTCTGGTCGGTCTTGGCGATCTGGTAGTTGAGGCTGGTCTTGATGCGATCAGCAATCGGCGACTCCAGGGCAAAAGTGTTTTCCAGGCCGAAGCGCTCGCGGGTGATGGTGTCGTTGCCCGAGCGGGCACGGTAGAGGTTCATGCCTCGACCGCCGATGAACGGGCCGCCTACGGCATTCTTCAGGTTGACGTCGCGGTCATCCTTGAACTTCTCGTAGGTCAGGCCCAGGCGGTTTTCATCACCATAGTTCCAGCCCAGCTTGGCCAGCACGTTGGTGGTGCGCGCGTCTTCCGGGTTGGCGCCGGTGCGGGCCAGGCCGGTGGCGTTGTTGCCGTCGTAGGATTCGGTTTCATGACCATTGCGCTGGCTCAGGTGCAGCAAGCCATCGAAGTCCTGTACCCGTCCTGCGAAGGTGCCGGAGGTCAGCCAGCTCTCGTCGGCGGAGCTGTAGCCGGTCTTGAGGCGGGCGCCGACGTCCTTGCCGGGCTTGATGATATCGTCCGGGTCGAGGGTGAAATAGCTCACCGCGCCGCCGATGGCGTTGCTGCCGTACAGGGCCGAGGCCGGGCCGCGCAGGATCTCCACGCGCTTGACGATTTCCGGGTCGACGTAGTTGCGACGGGTCTTGGCGTAGGGGCCGTTGAAGAAGTTGTTGGGCACTTCGACGCCGTCCACCTGGGTGAGGATGCGGTCGCCGTCGATACCACGGATGTTATAGCCCGCGTTGCCTGAGCGGGTGCCGGCGCCGCCGACGGAGACACCGGGCTCGTAGCGCACCAGTTCGCGGATGTTGTTGGTGTTCTGGCGGTCCAGTTCCTCGCGGTCGTGCACGCTGACGGTGCTGGGTACGCTGTTCACATCCTGTTCGTTACGGGTGGCGCTGATGGTCACCTGTTGCAGGGCGAGGGCGCCGCCCGCGGCGCGTTTCTCCAGCACGATGTTGTTATTGCCCAGTTTGCGGTAGCTCAGGTTGGTCCCCACCAACAACCGCTCCAGGGCTTTTTCCGGCGACAGCGGGCCGCGCACGCCAGGGGACGACACTCCCTGGCCCAGCTCTGCCGGCAGGCCGACTTGCCAGCCGGTCACCGCGGTAAAGGCGTTGAGCGCCGACACCAGCGGTTGCTGCTCGATGCTGAAGTTGTAATTACCGTGGCTGCGAGGGGCGGGTTCGGCGGCGGTGGCGCTCATGACGGGCGCGCCAGCCAGCAGGATCGCAGCGGTCAGCAAAGACAAAACGGGCGAAGAACACCGGCGGTTGAAACGAGAGGACATCGAGAGCGCTCCGGGATACGAATCTTATAGTTGCGAACCGAACCAAATAGGAATCAGTTGCATTGGCTATAACGAGACGTATCGCCGGTTAACATCGAGTAAAAATAATTCTCATTTAGTTCAGGATCACCAGCGCCGGGTATTCCGACAGCTTGGCCGAGGTGATGTGGGCCAGGGAGCGCACCACGTCCAGGGGCTGGTCGAGACGATAGTTGCCGGTGACGGCGACGCTGGCCAGTTGCTCATTGTTGTTGACGATCCAGCCAGGGTAATAGCGGCGCAGTTCAGCCAGGACTTCGCTCAGCGGGCAATTTTCGAACACCAGCCTACCCTGCACCCAGGCCAGATCCTTGCCGACATCGAGCTTGGCCGGTTGGCCGAAGCCCTTGGGGCCGATGCGGATGCTTTGCCCGGCACTCAGGCGTACGCGGGCATCGTCGAAGGTGTTGCTCAGGTCGACATCGCCACGCTGCACCTGTACCTGGGCCTCGCCATCGAGGTAGCGCACGGCGAAGGCGGTGTCGCGCACGCTGGCACGTACGGGGCCGGCGTCGATTTCCAGGGCCAGGCCACGGCTGGGGGCTATGTCGAAGAACGCTTCGCCCTGGTACAGGCGCGCAATGCGCTGGTGGTCGGTGATGCGGCTGGAAAATGCCGAGTTGGTGTTGAGCAGCACCTTGGACCCATCGTCCAGTTGCAGGCGCTGGCGCTCGCCGACCACGGTGAGGTGATCGGCCTGCAAGCGCATCGGCAAGTTGCTGAAGCTGAACAGACCGATCAACAGCACGGCCGCGGTGGCCAAGGGCTTCCAGTGCGGTTTGATCCGGCGCCAGCCGCTTGGCTTGCGTGGCACCGCCAGGGCCACGGCGGCGCTGTGTACCGGTGCACCTGCCCAGGCCGCCTGAGCCTTGCTGAACGCGTGGACATGCGCCGGGTCCGCGGCTAGCCAGGCGTCGAACTCGGCCTGCTGCCCGGGTTGCGGGCACTGCAAGGCGATCAGCCAATCGAGGGCTTGGTCCATGGCCGTGTCTTGCAGCACCTCATGAGCCAACGCATGGGGGCGCAGTTTATTCGGGTCCGTCACGGTGTTCCTCGGGTCTTCGCCACGTTCTATTCATTTTTTCGTACAGCGTGGATCGATAGCTCTGTCGGATGGAGCTTAAGGCTGATCCAGCCGTTCGGCCACACCTACACAGATGGCCATGATCAATTTCAGTTCCTTTTGTACGGTGCTCAAGGACACGTTCAACTGATCGGCAATCTCCTGGTAGCTGCAACCGTGCAGGCGGCTGAGGATGAAAATCCGCTGCTGACGAGCGCTCAGCTGGCCGAGGCTGACGCTCAGATGCTCCAGCAGTTGCTCGGCCTGAATGGCTTCTTCAGGCGTGCTGGCAGGGGCGGCGACGCTTTGCAGCACGTCCAGCGGGACGTCTTCCTGCAACGTGCGGGCCTGGATCCGGCGCGAGCGCAGGTGATCCAGCGCCAGGTTGCGCGCGGTCTGGTACACAAAGGGTTCAAGGTGGTCGATCGGCCGCTCGCTCAGGGCCCGAGTGACGCGCAGGTAGGTTTCCTGCAACAGGTCCTCGGCAGTGCTGTGGTTATTCACCATCCGCTGCAAGGTGCGTAGCAGAATCACCCGTTGGGTGAGAAAGACTTGGTTGAAGCGAGATTGGCTCACAGTGATACCAGATCGATTTGCAGCGAATGATAATGCTTATCATCAACCGAAATGGCAAGTGGCTATTTCCCTGAACCTACGCTGGACAAAATGTAACTGTGGGAGGGGGCTTGCTCCCTCCCACAGGTGGGGTTACTCGGCGTTGCACAGCGCCAGGCAGTTATCCAGCATACGGTTGGAGAAGCCCCACTCGTTGTCGTACCAGGCCAGCACCTTGAGCAGCTTGCCGCTGACCTTGGTGTGATTGGCATCGAAGATCGACGACAGCGGGTTATGGTTGAAGTCACTGGAAACCAGCGGCAGGGTGTTGTAACCGAGGATCTTCGAGTGCTGGCTGGCCTGTTTCAGCAGGGCGTTGACTTCATCGGCCGTGGCTTCTTTCTTCAACTGCACAGTCAGGTCCACCAGAGACACGTTGATCACCGGTACCCGTACCGCCATGCCGGTCAGCTTGCCCGCCAGTTCCGGCAGTACCAGGCCAACGGCTTCAGCCGCGCCGGTTTTGCTCGGGATCATGTTCTGGGTGGCCGAGCGCGCGCGGTACGGGTCGGTGTGGTAGACGTCGGTCAGGTTCTGGTCGTTGGTGTAGGCGTGAATGGTGGTCATCAGGCCGCTTTCGATACCCAGCTCACGGTGCAGCACCTGCGCGACCGGCGCCAGGCAGTTGGTGGTGCACGACGCGTTGGAGATGATCTGGTGGGACTGACGCAAAATGTCATGGTTTACGCCATAAACCACAGTGGCATCCGCGCCCTTGGCCGGAGCCGAGATGATCACCTTGCGCGCGCCGGCGGTAATATGGGCGGCAGCCTTGTCACGGTCGGTGAACAGGCCGGTGCATTCGAACACCACGTCGATCTTGTGCGCAGCCCACGGCAGGTCGGCGGGGTTGCGAATGGCACTGACGGCAATCCGGTCACCATTGACGGTCAGGCTTTCCTGATCGTGGGCGACCTCTGCATCGAAAGTGCCGTGTACGGTGTCGTACTTGAGCAGGTGGGCGTTGATCGAACTGTCGCCCAAATCATTGATGGCGACGATCTGCAAATCCTGGCGATAGCCTTGGGTATACAGTGCGCGCAGGACATTACGGCCGATACGGCCAAAACCATTGATTGCGATACGTAGAGTCATTGGAAAAGTGCCTGTCGTCGATTTGTTGTAAGAATTACAAGATTATTCGCATAAAAATAGAAAACAAGCCTTTTTAGTGGCAATATTTTGTTCAATCTACAACGAGTGACCTGAATCAACTGGTCCGATGATCCAAACGACCCCCTGCCATCCCATGAGCCGTGGGCGTTTGATCAGCATAGACACTCAGGTCGCCACATCCGTTAGCCTGGAGTTCTATACATGCATCCCCGCGTTCTTGAGGTCACCGAACGGCTTATCGCCCGCAGCCGCGCCACCCGCGAGGCTTACCTTGCGCTCATCCGCGGCGCAGCCAGCGACGGTCCGATGCGTGGCAAGCTGCAATGCGCCAACTTTGCCCACGGTGTGGCCGGTTGCGGCACCGAAGACAAAAACAGCCTGCGCATGATGAATGCCGCCAACGTGGCAATTGTTTCTTCTTATAACGACATGCTCTCGGCGCATCAGCCCTACGAACATTTTCCTGAACAAATAAAGAAAGCCCTGCGTGAAGTGGGCTCGGTCGGCCAGTTCGCCGGCGGCACCCCCGCCATGTGCGACGGTGTGACCCAGGGCGAGCCGGGCATGGAACTGAGCCTGCTCAGCCGTGAAGTCATCGCCATGTCCACGGCGGTAGCGCTGTCCCACAACATGTTCGACGCCGCGCTGATGCTGGGGATCTGCGACAAGATCGTCCCCGGCCTGATGATGGGCGCGCTGCGCTACGGCCATCTGCCGATGATCTTCGTGCCGGGCGGCCCGATGCCGTCGGGTATCTCCAACAAGCAGAAAGCCGATGTGCGCCAGCGCTACGCCGAAGGCAAGGCCAGCCGCGAAGAGCTGCTGGAATCGGAGATGAAGTCCTACCACAGCCCCGGTACCTGTACCTTCTACGGCACCGCCAACACCAACCAGTTGTTGATGGAAGTGATGGGCCTGCATTTGCCGGGCGCGTCATTCGTCAATCCGTACACGCCGCTGCGTGACGCGTTGACCCGCGAAGCGGCGCACCAGGTCACGCGCTTGACCAAGGCCAATGGCAACTTCACGCCGATCGGCGAGATCGTCGACGAGAAATCCATCGTCAACTCCATCGTTGCGCTAAACGCTACCGGCGGTTCCACCAACCATACGCTGCACATGCCGGCCATTGCCATGTCGGCGGGCATCATCCTGACCTGGCAAGACATGGCCGACCTCTCCGAGGTGGTGCCGACCCTGTCCCACGTGTACCCAAACGGCAAGGCCGACATCAATCACTTCCAGGCGGCGGGTGGCATGTCGTTCCTGATCCGCGAACTGCTCGAAGCCGGCCTGCTCCACGAAGACGTCAACACCGTGGCCGGCAAGGGCTTGAGCCGCTATATCCAGGAGCCGTTCCTGGTGGACGGCGAGCTGGTCTGGCGCGATGGCCCGATCGAGAGCCTCGACGAAACCATCCTGCGCCCCGTGGCCCGTGCGTTCTCGCCGGAAGGCGGCTTGCGCGTGATGGAAGGCAACCTTGGCCGTGGCGTGATGAAAGTTTCGGCTGTCGCGCCCGAGCATCAGGTGGTTGAAGCGCCGGCGGTGGTGTTCCAGGACCAGCAAGACCTGGCCGACGCCTTCAAGGCGGGCCAGCTGGAAAAAGACTTCGTTGCGGTGATGCGCTTTCAGGGGCCACGTTCCAACGGTATGCCGGAATTGCACAAGATGACCCCGTTTCTCGGCGTGTTGCAGGACCGTGGTTTCAAAGTGGCGTTGGTAACAGATGGGCGAATGTCCGGCGCCTCGGGTAAGATCCCTGCCGCGATCCACGTCAACCCCGAAGCCCAGAGCGGCGGGCCGCTGGCGCGGGTGCAGGATGGCGATATCATCCGCGTCGATGGCGTCACCGGCACCCTGGAGCTTAAAGTGGACGCCGAAGTATTTGCAGCGCGCGCGCCTGCCACGGGCCTGTTGGGCAATAACGTGGGAGCAGGTCGCGAGCTGTTTGCATTCATGCGCTTGGCCGCAAGCTCCGCAGAGCAGGGCGCCAGCGCCTTTACCTCTGCCTTGGAGACGCTTAAGTGAAGCTTGCGCTGGTCGGTGATATCGGGGGTACCAACGCCCGTTTTGCGTTATGGCGAGATCAGGAGCTGCATTCGATCCGCGTGCATGCCACAGCGGATCACCAAAGCCCTGAAGAAGCGATCAAGGTCTATCTCGCAGAGGAAGGCCTGGAAACCGGGGACATCGGTGCGGTGTGCCTGTCGGTGGCCGGGCCGGTGAGTGGCGATGAGTTCAAGTTCACCAACAATCACTGGCGCCTGAGCAAGACGGCGTTTTGCCAAGCCCTGCAAGTGGATGAACTGCTGCTGGTCAATGATTTCTCGGCCATGGCCCTGGGCATGACGCGTCTTAAGCCCGACGAGTTCCGCGTGGTCTGCGAAGGCACGCCGGAGCCGTTGCGCCCAGCGGTGGTGATCGGCCCGGGCACTGGCCTGGGCGTTGGCACCTTGCTGGACCTTGGCGCCGGGCGTTTCGCGGCATTGCCGGGGGAGGGCGGGCACGTCGACCTGCCCCTGAGCAGCCCGCGGGAGACCCAGCTGTGGCAGCATATTTACACGGAGATCGGCCATGTCAGCGCCGAGACCGTATTGAGCGGCGGCGGGTTGCCGCGTCTGTATCGCGCTATTTGTGCGGTGGACGGGCACGAGCCGGTGCTGGATACGCCCGAAGCCATCACCGCAGCGGGCCTGGCCGGTGACGCGGTCGCCATGGAAGTGCTGGACCAGTTCAGCATCTGGCTGGGGCGGGTCGCGGGCAATAACGTCTTGACCACCGGTGGGCGCGGTGGCGTGTACATCGTGGGTGGGGTGATACCCAGGTTTGCCGACTTCTTTATCGCCAGCGGTTTCGCCAAAAGTTTTGCGGATAAAGGCTGCATGAGCGACTACTTCAAAGGTATTCCGGTGTGGTTGGTGACAGCGCCGTATTCGGGGCTGACCGGGGCTGGCGTGGCGCTTGAGCAGGCTTTTGCATAGGCTGTGATGGCCTCTTCGCGAGCAAGCCCGCTTCCACATTTGACCGCGTTCCAACTCTGGAATGCAGGCAAATGTGGGAGGGGGCTTGCCCCTGATGAGGCCCTACAGAACACCCCATAACAACAAGGAGGCCCCCGTGAGCGTAATCAGTAAATCCATTCTCCTCGTCGACGACGATCAGGAGATCCGCGAATTGCTGCAAACCTACCTCAGTCGCGCCGGCTTCCAGGTCCGTGGCGTGGCCGATGGTGCGGGGTTCCGCCAGGCGATGAACGAGGCGCCGTGCGACCTGGTCATCCTCGATGTGATGTTGCCGGATGAAGACGGGTTCAGTCTGTGCCGCTGGATCCGCCAGCACCCGCGCCAGGCGCAGGTACCGATCATCATGCTCACCGCCAGTTCCGACGAAGCCGACCGCGTGATCGGCCTGGAACTGGGCGCTGACGACTATATCGGCAAACCGTTCAGCCCTCGCGAGTTGCAGGCGCGGATCAAGGCACTGCTGCGCCGTTGCCAATTCGGCCAGGAGCGCAGCACTGGCGGTGATGTGCTGGTCTTCGATGAATGGCGCCTGGACATGATCAGCCACCGCTTGTTTCACGTTGATGGCGAAGAGGTCATCCTTTCCGGCGCGGACTTTGCCTTGCTCAAGTTGTTTCTTGATCACCCGCAACAGATCCTCGACCGCGACACTATCGGCAACGCTACCCGTGGCCGTGACCTGATGCCGCTTGACCGTATCGTCGATATGGCCGTCAGCCGCCTGCGCCAACGCCTGCGCGATACCGAAAAACCCCCGAGGCTGATCCGCACCGTGCGCGGCAGCGGTTATCAACTGGCAGCCAGCGTGGTTGCCGGCAATGCCCACTGAACCTTTGACCGAGCGCCGCCGCCGCTTTCCGGTGCCACGCTCGCTGCTGGGGCGCATGTTACTGCTGACCTTGCTCGCCGTGCTGTTCGCCCAGGCGCTGTCCAGCGTGATCTGGGTGTCGCAATTGCGCGCCACCCAGCTTGAGGGCCTGGTGACCAGCGCCCGCAGCCTGGCGCACTCGATGACCGCCAGCGTGAGTTATTTCCGTTCGCTGCCGGTGGCCTATCGGCCTTTGGTTCTTGATCAGTTGCGCAGCATGGGCGGTACCCGCTTTGTAGTGACCCTCAATGATCGCCCGCTGGATATGGCGATCCTGCCGCAGACGCCACGCAAGCAAGCGGTGCTGGAGGCGGTCGATGAGGTGCTACGCCAAACCCTGGGCGCCGATGTACATATCTCGGTGGAGTTCGTCAGCGCCGAAGACCTGCGCATCTTCAATGCCGGCCTCAAGCTCGACGAACTGCCACGCTCCTGGGCCCATTACGCGTTAACCCTGGAGCCGGTTAACCCACCGGTATTGGTCACCCAGATTCAACTGGCTCCCGGCGAATGGCTGTACATCGCCTCGCTGTTGCCAGAGCCGTACACCAGCCTTGAAGAACAGGGCCTGCCGTCCCAGCAGGTGTGGTTTATCGTGCTGACCAGTGGTTTTTTGCTGCTGTTTATCGGTTTGCTGGTGCATTGGCAAAGCCGGCCGCTCAAGCGCCTGGCGCGGGCGGCGCGGGATATGTCGCTGGGCGCCGATGTAGAACCGGTGGCCGAAGGCGGCGGCAGTGAAGTGGTGGAGGTGGGCCGCGCATTCAACGCAATGCGCGAACGCATCAGCCGTTACCTGACCGAACGCAGCCAGTTGTTCAGCGCAATTTCCCACGACTTGCGCACCCCGATTACCCGCCTGCGGTTGCGTGTGGAATTGCTCGAAGACGAGAACCTGCAAACCAAATTCGGCCGCGACCTGGATGAGCTGGAACTGCTGGTCAAAGGCGCGCTGCAATGCGTGAAAGACACCGACATCCACGAAAACATCCAGCCGGTTGACCTCAATCATGTACTCGAATGCCTGGTGGAACCGTACCTGGCGCCCAACGGCAACGGCCGGGTAACCCTTGAAGGCGCGGCCCTGGCGGCCTACCCGGGCAAGCCGCTGGCGCTCAAGCGTTGCATCGGTAACCTGATCGACAACGCCTTGAAGTACGGGCAGAACGCGCATCTGCATATCGAGGACGATGGTGTGCAGTTCGTCCTGCATGTGGATGACGAAGGCCCCGGTGTGCCGGAGCAGCGTCTGGAGCAGGTGTTCGAACCGCACTTTCGCCTGGCTGGCCAGCAGCAGGGGTATGGCCTGGGGCTGGGGATCGCGCGCAACATTGCCCATAGCCATGGCGGTGAAGTGAGTTTGCAGAACCTGCGCGAAGGCGGCCTGCGCGTCACCCTGCAACTACCAAGAACCTTGGACTAACAAACACCTGAGCTGCGTACATCAGATGCTTTGGCGCAACCGGGCCAGGTCGCGCAGCGGTGGCGCTCCAAACAACCGGCTGTATTCCCGGCTGAATTGCGACGGGCTTTCATACCCCACCCGATACCCCGCGGCCGAGGCTTCCAGTCCTTCGGCAATCATCAAGCGCCGGGCTTCCTGCAAGCGCAGCTGCTTCTGGTACTGCAGCGGGCTCATGGCCGTAATCGCCTTGAAGCGATGGTGCAAGGTCGAGACGCTCAGGTTCACTTCCTTGGCCAGGTCGTCGATGCGCAGCGGTTGTTCGTAGTTGCCGTTCAACCACTTGATCGCCTGGCTGACGCGATGGCTCTGGCTGTTGGCCACGGCAATTTCATACAGGCGATAACCCTGTGGGCCCCGCAGCAAGCGATAGAGAATTTCACGGTTGATCAACGGCGCGAGCATGGCGATGTCTTTGGGCGTGTCCAGCAGGCGGGCCAGGCGCAGCACGGCGTCGAGCAACGGGGTGTCGATGCGGTCCACATACATGCCACGAGAGGTGGGACGCGACGGCACACCCATAGGCCCGGCTTCGGCAATCAGCGCGGTGAGCTGGGCCGGATCGATATTGATGCGCACCGACAGGTTGGGGTCTTGCGGGGTGGCATCGATGATTCTACCGGCTACCGGCATGGCGACCGAGAACACCAGATAATTGAGCGGGTCGTAGGCAAAGATTTCGTCGGCCAGGCGCACTTCCTTGCTGCCGCTGGCGAGGATGCACAGCGCAGGTTCCACCAGCACCGGCATGAAATCGCGTGGCGTGTTGTGGCGGTTCAGATACAGCGAGGTGATCGCCGTGCCGTAGGAGCCATCTTCCCAGGTGTGGCGGTGCACGATACTGGCCAGCTCGGCGCGTTGTTTCTCCATCTCGGCATCGACGGGGATGGGCTTTGGTTCGGGCGACGACATGGGGCGTCCTCTACACGCTGCTTTGATGGGCTCAGCTTAGCGGCAGCTTTTCAAAAAGTGTTACGTCGATTCTGCAGGATCCTTGCCTGATCCTGCGATAGGTAGTGAATCAGGCAAGCAGGCCGCCTGTCATCTCCCTGAAACACTGGACCGGTGCATGGAATAAATCCCGGGGGCCAAACGTCCTCTCTATGTTTCTCGCAGGATTGTGCAATAAGCCTGCAGGAATCGACTAACCGCATCCACAGCCGGGCCGCTATCTTTGATCCTGTGGCAACACACCCTCACCGTGCTTGCCGAGCATCACTTCTCAACGGGAGAGTCGAACATGTCCACCCCCATTCCCGCGAGCCACATGGCCTTTATCCGCGCCCGTAGCGGGTGCAGCACCGAACTCGGTGCACGCTTGAGCAGTTTGATCGAACCGGGTCGCCAAGCCCCAGGTTGCCTGCAATTTTCGTTGCAGCATTCCCAGGTCGATCCTGATATATGGCTGGTATCAGGTTTTTGGAGCAGCGAGGAGGCCATGAGTGCCTACTTCAGCTCACCGACCTTGATGATTTTTACGGAGTTGCTCAACGACATGGTCGTGCGCAGCATGGACTTCCAGACCTTCACCGATGCATCTGCCGTCAACGCCTACGGCGAGTACCTGCAACTGGCCGGTTGAACCGGTTTACAATGGCCGACTTTTCCATTGGCCAGGACCTGCAACATGGCACGTAAACAATTTGCCCACCACGAAGCCGTTTCCGCCTTGGTACGTGAAGAAGAGGGTGGCTATAGCGCTGCCATCGCCGTCAAGGCACTGGATGGCATGGGCGCCCCCAAGTTCCACAAGATCCTCGACGGGCAGAAGTTCAAGACGGCTTCGGATGCCGATGATGCGGCCACTGTGCAGCTAGAGGACCTGGTCGACGTGGACGCGGAAGGTCAACTGACTTGGGCAACGGCTTCCAACTAACGAACGCTGCCGATCAAATGTGGGAGGGGGCTTGCTCCCGATAGCGGTGTATCAGCCAGCAAATTTTTAGCTGATACATAGCCATCGGGAGCAAGCCCCCTCCCACAATTTGACTGTATGTCAGTCAGGGTTTTGTGGCGCCTGGGCGGTACATCTTGAACAGCGCTTGCGGCCCCAACTGGAAGTAATCCGCCGGGCCGCCGCCGCGCAAAATCGGCTCGGCGGCAGCAGTGTCGTAGATCCCATCCTTTAGCAACCACTTGGCGATGTGCACCGCAACCACTTCGCCCAGTACCAGCCAACTCGGCACCAGCTCCTTGTCGGCGCGTTGCAGTTGGATGATCTGCGTCACTTTGCATTCAAACGACACCGGGCTCTCGCCGACGCGGGGTACAGCGACGACTTTCGAAGCCACCGGCGTCAGGCCGGACAACTCGAATTCATTCACATCCGGTGAGACCGCCGCGCAACTCTGGTTCATCTGCTCGGCCAACGGGCGAGTGGCCAGGTTCCACACAAACTCGCCGGTCTGCTCAATGTTATTCAAGCTGTCTTTGCGCCCCACACTGGAAAACCCAATGATCGGTGGGATGTAGTTGAATGCATTGAAGAAGCTGTAAGGCGCCAGGTTCAGGCGGCCTTCGCTGTCGTGCGAGGAGATCCAGCCAATCGGGCGTGGGCCGACGATGGCATTGAACGGGTCATGGGGCAGGCCGTGGCCGTTGGCGGGTTCGTAGAAGTGGATATCGTCGGACATGACCTGTTCTGCTCTCGATTCTGGGGCCCACATCATATCCAATGTGGGAGGGGGGTTGTCCCCTCCCACATTTTTTAGTCCGTGGTAATCCGCGAGTGCTTGCGGGTGTCTTTCATGGTCACGTAGACCATCAGCGACACTGCGATACATGCGGTCACGTACCAGTAGTAGCCAGTTTCCATACCGATGCTCTTGAACCACAGCGCGATGTATTCAGCGGTACCGCCGAAGATCGACACCGTCAGCGCATACGGCAGGCCCACGCCCAGGGCGCGGATTTCGGTGGGGAACAGTTCGGCTTTCACCACGGCGTTGATCGAGGTATAGCCGCTGACGATGATCAGCGCTGCCATGATCAGGAAGAACGCGCCCCACCAGCTCTGGATGGTGTGCAGGGTGGTGAGGATCGGCACGGTGAACAGGGTACCCAGGACACCGAAGGCAATCAGGATCGGGCGACGGCCGACTTTATCCGAAAGCCCGCCGATGATCGGCTGCAGGCACATGAACAGAAACAGCGTGGCTGCCGAAATGGTGGTGGAGTCGGAGATGCTCATGCCGACCGTGTTCACCAGGTATTTCTGCATATAGGTGGTGTAGGTGTAGAACGCCAGGGTGCCGCCCATGGTCAGGCCGACCACTGTCATCAGTTCCTTGGGGTGGCGCATCAAGGTGCGCATTGCGCTTTCCTTGGCCTTTTCCTTCTTGGTGAACGACTCGGTTTCTTCCATGCCACGACGCAGATAGAGCGCGACCACTGCACACAAGGCGCCGATGGCGAACGGGATACGCCAGCCCCATGCGTACAACTGTTCGGTAGTCAGCAGTTGTTGCAGCACGATCAGCACCGCCAGCGCGATGAGTTGGCCGGAGATCAGGGTCACGTATTGGAAGCTGGAGTAGAAACCACGACGTTCCTTGGTCGCCATCTCGCTGAGGTAAGTGGCGGAAGTGCCGTATTCGCCACCGACCGACAGGCCCTGCAGCAAACGGGCAAACACCAGCAGGATCGGCGCACCGATACCGATGAGTTCATAGCCAGGGCTCAGGGCAATCAGCAGCGAGCCGAAGCACATCAGGTAGACCGAGGCCATCAGGGCTTTTTTACGCCCGACCTTGTCGGCATACAGGCCCATCAGCCAACCACCGATAGGGCGCATCAGGAAGCCCACGGCGAAGATCGCGGCGGTGTTGAGCAGTTGGGCGGTGGTGTCGCCTTTGGGGAAGAACGTCTTGGCGAAGTACAGCGAGAAGGCGGCGTAGACGTACCAGTCGTACCACTCGACCATGTTGCCGACCGATCCACTGAAGATCGACTTGATGCGGCTGGAAGTGGTGCGTTCTTTTGCCGGCGCAGACGCCGATCCCAGAGGCAGGGAGTTGGAGTTATCCATTGAAGGATCCTTCATCTAGTTGTTTTTATGGAGCGTGCTTGAGCACTGCCTGGCTTGGGCTATAGCAGAAGCTGTGCCAAGTGGATGAAGGCCCGGAATAGAAGGGTTGCGAGGTTTTTTTGAGCGGAAAGTTGCCGATTATTTTTGCGGGATGAGCGGAAATCCGCTTATGGCTGCTGGACCCTTCGCGAGCTACATAAGCAGGATCAGAGGAACATTTCCCGCACCAGCCCATGCCGCTGCATCTTTTCATTAAAGGTCCGACGCGGCAGTTGCAGCTCGGCCAGCACCGCTTTGATATCGCCTTTATGCCGGGTCAGCGCGGCTTTCAGGCAATGCGCCTCGAAAGCCTCCTGCTGCGCCGCCAGCGATTGCCCAGGTTCAATACCTTCAGGTTCAGGCTCTCCAAGCCCCAGCACCTGGCGCTCGGCGACGTTGGCCAGTTCACGTACGTTGCCCGGCCAGTCATGGCTGAGCAGGCGACTCAGCTGCGGCCCACTCAATGGCTCAAGATGGCGGCCCAAACGTTCGGCAGCGCTTTGGGCGAAATGCTCATACAACAACGGAATGTCTTCGCGACGCTCGCGCAGGGGCGGCAGGCGCAGTTGTGCGACGTTCAGGCGATAAGCCAGGTCCTCGCGAAAACGCCCGGCGCGTGCTTCTTCGAGCAGGTCCGGCTTGGTAGCGGCGATGATGCGCAGGTCGACATTGATGCTCTGGTTGGAACCCAATCGCTCCAACTTCTGCTCTTGCAACACGCGCAGCAGTTTTACCTGTTGCGCCAGGGGCATGCTTTCAATTTCGTCGAGGAACACGGTGCCGCCATGGGCGTACTCCAGCTTGCCGATACGCTTGCCCTGGGCGCCGGTGAAGGCGCCGCTTTCGTGGCCGAACAGCTCGGCTTCAAATAATTGCTCGGGGATAGCCGCGCAATTGAGCGCCACAAACGGCTTTTTGGCTCGTGGGCCGAAATCATGCAGGCAGCGGGCAACCAGTTCTTTACCGCTGCCGGTCTCGCCACGGATCAACACATTGACCGGCAGTGTCGCCAGGTCCAGCACCTGGCGACGCAGGGTTTGCAGGCCCTTGGACACCCCCAACAAGCTGGATTCCAGTTGTGCACGGTGATCGGCCTGTTGGTGCAGGCGACGGTTTTCCAGGATCAGGCCGCGCTTGTCCAGCGCCCGACGCAGGCTGTTGAGCAGGGCATCCGGGCTGAAGGGTTTTTCCAGGAAGTCGTAGGCGCCGTCGCGCATGGCTTCGACGGCCATCGGCACGTCACCATGGCCGGTGAGCAAAATCACCGGCAAGTCGGCATCGCGCCGCTGTACCTCGGCCAGCAATTCAAGGCCACTGAGCCCGGGCATACGCACATCGCTCAAGATCACCCCGGGGAAGTCCTTCGGCAGGTGCGCCAGGCACTCCTCGGCACGGCTGTACAACTGAACGTCAAACCCCGACAGGCTCAGCCACTGCTCGACGGCCGTACGAATGCTGGCTTCGTCATCCACCACAATCACTGCGTTCAACATAGGCCAGGTGTCTCCAGCGCGACGGGCAGGGTCAGGGTAAAGACTGCGCCGTCGCCACGATTGCCGGCGATCAGGCGCCCGCCCAATTCATGCACGATAGCGTAGGACACCGCCAGGCCCAAGCCGAGCCCGTCACCCACCGGTTTGGTGGTGAAGAACGGGTCGAATACGTTGTTCAAATGTTCTTCGGCAATCCCGCCACCGCTGTCGCTGACGCTCAACTGCCACAGCTGCTGATCGGCGTGCAGACGGATTTCCAGGCGTTTGTGCGGCTTGTCGGCCATGGCGTCCAGGGCGTTGCGCAGCAGGTTGATCAGCACCTGTTCCAAGCGAATCGCATCGCCGCGTACCCAGGCCGGGCGGGCCAGGTCCAGCACCACGCCGATGGCCTCATCGCGCAGGCGCGCGTCAAGCAGGTGCAGGGACTGGTCGACCACGGTGGCCAGATCCAGGCGTTCGCGCAGGCCGCTGGGGCTTTTGCGTGCGAAGGTCTTGAGGTGGCCGGTCAGCGCGGCCATGCGCGTCAGCATGTCATCCAACGGCGTGAGCGCCTTGTAGGCGTCGTCCACACGGCCATGGTCGAGCAACAGCCGCAGGGTGGCCAGCTGCATGCGTTGTGCGGTCAGCGGTTGATTGATCTCATGGGCAAGGGCGGCGGACATCTGCCCCAGCGCCGCCAGTTTGGCTGATTGAACCAGGCCATCCTGGGCGGTGCGCAGGGCCTGGGTGCGTTCTTCTACCAAGTGTTCGAGTTCTTCGCGGCTGCGTTGGCGAAGGCGAGCCAGGCGCCAGCGTTGACTCAGGAACAGCACAAGAAACACCAGCGCCAGCCAGGACCCGGCGGCGGCGAGGCCGGCATTGCGTTGGTCTTCAAACGGGAACTGCGGTTTGCGCAGCAGGTGCAGGGTCCAGCCTTCGGCTTTCAGCGGCAGGGATTCCCAGATGTAGTTGGCGCTGCCGTCCGGGCCGTTGACGCGCATCAGGTGGCTGTTGTCGTCGAAGCGCTGCAGGGTCTGGGTCTCCAATGGTTGCAGCTGCTTCTTGTCGTATTGGCGAGTGGCCTTGAGTTCCGCCAGGTCACTCTCTGATAGCGGCCGCAGGTTGCGATAACGCCAGCCCGGCTGGTTGGCGATAAACACAATGCCGCGTGCATCGCTGACCAGCAGCAAGTCATTGCCCTGAGCCCATTCGCGTTCCAGTTCGGGAAACTCCAGCTTGACCACCATGGCGCCGAGGAACTGCTCGTGTTCATCGACCACCGCGCTGGACAGGAAATACCCCGGAATGCCGGTCGTCACCCCCACCGCGTAAAAGCGCCCGGTGCCTTGGCTCAAGGTCTGGCTGAAATACGGACGGAACGCGTAATTGTGGCCGACATAGCTGCTGGGCAAATTCCAGTTGCTGGCGGCCACTGCCAGGCCGGTGCGGTCCATCAGCTCCAGCGTGGAGGACTGGGCGGCGCCGTTGATGCGTTCGAGCTTGCGATTGAGTACATCCTGGGTGGCGCTATCGAGTGGGCCCTTCAGCGCGCTGATCATTTCCGAATCCAGCGCCAGCACGGCGGGGAGGGCGCGGTAGCGTTCGATCAAGGTATGCAGCGAGTTGGCATACAACGCCAGCTGTTGATTGGCTCGAGCGGCTTCATCCACCAGGGCCTGGCGCTCGGCATGGCGGGTGGCCAAGGCGGCGGCCAGGACTGCGCCGGCGATGATCAGCAACGAGTAAAACGTCAGACGCAGAGGGCGAGGGATCACGATCATACGATGATGAGCAGGCACAGTGAGGGGCGAGCACCATAGCATGAGCTGTCTGGATCTTGTGGCGAACGAGCTTGTGTGGGAGCTGGCTTGCCTGCGATGCAGACACCTCGGTGCTTCAGTCACACCGAATTGATGTCATCGCAGGCAAGCCAGCTCCCACATTTGACAGAGTTCGCCATGGCAATCGCTTCAGGTATAAAAAAGGCGACTGGGCCATGGGCCGCAGTCGCCTTTATGCTTGTGGAGAAAGCGCTTACTGCACTTCCACCGCCAGGCTCTCACTGATCTTTTTCTGCCAGATGGCAGGACCGGTGATGTGTACCGATTCGCCGTTGCTATCGACTGCAACGGTGACCGGCATGTCTTTCACGTCGAACTCGTAGATGGCTTCCATGCCCAGCTCGGCGAACGCCACCACGCGGGACTTCTTGATCGCTTGGGCCACCAGGTAGGCGGCGCCGCCCACGGCCATCAGGTACACGGCCTTGTGGTCCTTGATCGCTTCGATAGCGGTAGGGCCGCGCTCGGACTTGCCGATCATGCCCAACAGGCCGGTCTGCTCGAGGATCTGACGGGTGAACTTGTCCATCCGCGTCGCGGTGGTCGGGCCCGCTGGGCCAACCACTTCCTCGCGCACCGGATCAACCGGGCCGACGTAGTAGATAAAGCGGCCCTTGAGGTCCACCGGCAGGGTTTCGCCCTTGTTCAGCATCTCGACCATGCGCTTGTGCGCCGCGTCGCGACCGGTGAGCATCTTGCCGTTGAGCAATACGGTTTCGCCCGGCTTCCAGCTTTGCACTTCTTCCGGGGTCAGGGTATCGAGGTTGACGCGGCGGGCCGATGGGCCGGCTTCCCAGACGATTTCCGGGTAGGCGTCCAGCGATGGCGCTTCCAGCGACGCCGGGCCCGAACCGTCGAGCACGAAGTGCGCGTGACGGGTGGCGGCGCAGTTGGGGATCATGCACACCGGCAGGGACGCGGCGTGAGTCGGGTAGTCCATGATCTTCACGTCGAGCACGGTGGTCAGGCCACCCAGGCCCTGGGCGCCGATGCCCAGTTGGTTGACCTTCTCGAACAGCTCCAGGCGCATCTCTTCGATACGGTTCTGCGGGCCGCGCTTTTTCAGCTCGTGGATGTCGATGGATTCCATCAACACTTCCTTGGCCATTACCGCGGCTTTCTCGGCAGTGCCGCCGATGCCGATGCCGAGCATACCTGGTGGGCACCAGCCGGCACCCATGGTCGGAACGGTCTTGAGCACCCAGTCGACGATCGAGTCGGACGGGTTGAGCATAGCCATTTTCGACTTGTTTTCGGAACCGCCGCCCTTGGCCGCCACGTCCACTTCCACGGTGTTACCCGGGACGATGGAGTAGTGGATCACCGCAGGGGTGTTGTCCTTGGTGTTCTTGCGCGCGCCTGCCGGGTCGGCGAGGATCGAGGCACGCAGAACGTTTTCCGGCAGGTTGTAGGCGCGACGCACGCCTTCGTTGATCATGTCGTCCAGGCCCATGGTGGCGCCGTCCCAGCGCACATCCATGCCTACGCGCACGAACACGGTGACGATACCGGTGTCCTGGCAGATCGGGCGATGGCCGGTGGCACACATGCGCGAGTTGATCAGGATCTGGGCGATGGAGTCACGGGCCGCCGGCGATTCTTCGCGCAGGTAGGCTTCGTGCATGGCCTGGATGAAATCAACGGGGTGGTAGTAGGAAATGAATTGCAGGGCGTCGGCAACGCTCTGAATCAGGTCGTCTTGCTTGATCACGGTCATGAGTCGCGCTCCTCTATAAGGGAACATTCAATAAAGGTGGCTTCAGTGTTACGTCGGTCGGCTGAAACCATCTTTCCAAGGCACGCCAAAGTGGTGCAGGCGCGACGCTAAAAAGGCGCGGCAGTATAACCCGGCGCGGTGGCCGATACACCCGACTATGGTCAAACTGTCGCAGGCATGATTCCCTGTGCGCGCTCCTTATGCTTGAGACCCTGATATGCCTGAACTGTACGTCGGCGAACGCCACTGGTCGGTCACCACCGGCAGCAACCTGCTGGATGCCTTGAATCAGGCAGGTGTGGCCGTGCCCTACAGTTGCCGGGCCGGCAGTTGCCATGCGTGCCTGGTGCGTTGCCAGGGCGAAGTCGACGACCAGCAGCCTGACGCGCTGAGCTCGGCGCAACGCCAGGACGGGTGGCGCCTGGCGTGTCAGTGCCGGATCAGCGCTGATCTGAGGGTCGAGGCGTTTGATCCGTTGCGTGATGGCCTGCCTGCGCGGGTGGAGGGGGCCGATTGGTTGAGTCCGACGGTGCTGCGCCTGCGCCTTCAACCCGAGCGTGGCCTGCGGTACCGCGCCGGGCAGCATCTGGTGTTGTGGGCAGGGCAGGTGGCACGCCCCTATTCCCTGGCGAGCGTGCCCCAGCAGGACCCGTACCTGGAGTTTCATATCGATTGCCGTCAACCCGGGGAATTCAGCGATGCTGCTCGCCACTTCAAGGTCGGTGAGCCGTTACGCTTGGGCGAGTTGCGCGGCGGGGCGTTGCACTACGACCCTGACTGGCAAGCCCGGCCCTTGTGGCTGCTGGCCTCCGGCACTGGGCTGGGTCCGTTGTGGGGTGTGTTGCGCGAAGCGCTGCGCCAGGATCACCAGGGTGCCATCCGTGTCATTCACCTGGCCCATGATGCCCAGGCTCACTACCTGGCCGAACCCCTGGCGGCGCTGGCCGCGCAGCATCAGAACCTTGTGGTGGAGTTATGGACCGCAGATGAGTTGGCCCAGGCATTGGGGCAACTGCGGCTTGCTTCGCGACAAACCCTGGCCTTGGTCTGCGGGCATCCTGCCAGCGTCGAAGCCTTTTCCAAGCGCTTGTTTCTGGCGGGGCTGCCGCGTAATCAACTGTTGGCCGATGTGTTCCTGCCCCGTGGTTGAGTGCTGACTGTCGAGTACAGGCTTTGCGGGTGTACGCGATTAACTGTGGGAGGGGGCTTGCTCCCGATGAGGCCCGACGGTTCAACACCTCAGCCGGCATTTGAAATGCAAAAAGCCCCGCCATTCTCATGGCGGGGCTTTTGTTTTTTCAGCCTGTCACTCAGACCTGTGGGTCGCCCACATGCAGGATCTTCATGCCATTGGTGCCACCGGTGGTGTGGTAGCTGTCGCCCTTGGTCAGGATGACCCAGTCGCCTTTCTCCACGACGCCGCGCTTGACCAATTCGTCGATAGCCTTCTGGCTGACTTCGTTCGGTGCCAGCGATGCCGGGTCGAACGGGATGGTGTATACGCCACGGAACATGGCCGCGCGGGCCTGGGCTTCGCGGTGCGGGGTGAACGCGTAGATTGGCACCGAGGAGCGAATGCGCGACATGATCAACGGCGTGTAGCCACTTTCGGTCAAGGCGATGATCGCTTTAACGCCCGGGAAGTGGTTGGCGGTGTACATGGCTGCCAGGGCGATGCTCTGGTCGCAGCTTTCGAAGACCTTGCCAATGCGGTGGCTGGAGGTCTTGCTGGTCGGGTGCTTTTCCGCGCCGACGCAGATGCGTGCCATGGCCTGGACGGCTTCCAGCGGGTACGGGCCGGCGGCACTTTCAGCCGAGAGCATCACGGCGTCGGTGTAGTCGAGCACGGCGTTGGCCACGTCGGACACTTCGGCGCGGGTCGGCATCGGGTTCTGGATCATCGACTCCATCATCTGGGTCGCGACGATCACCGCCTTGTTGTGGCGGCGTGCGTGCAGGATGATCTTCTTCTGGATACCGATCAGCTCGGCGTCACCGATTTCCACACCCAGGTCGCCACGGGCAACCATCACGGCGTCGGATGCCTTGATCAGACCGTCGAGGGTTTCGTCGTCGGCCACGGCTTCGGCACGTTCGATCTTCGCTACCAGCCAGGCGGTACCGCCGGCTTCGTCGCGCAGTTTACGGGCGTATTCCATGTCGGCGGCGTCGCGAGGGAAGGACACCGCGAGGTAGTCGACTTCCATTTCGGCGGCGAGCTTGATGTCGGCCTTGTCTTTTTCAGTCAGGGCCGGCGCTGTCAGGCCGCCACCGCGGCGGTTGATGCCTTTATGGTCGGACAGCGGACCACCGATGATCACGGTGCAGTGCAGCTCGGTCGGGGTCGCAGTGTCGACGCGCATGACCACGCGACCGTCGTCCAGCAGCAGTTCGTCACCGACGCCGCAATCCTTGACCAGGTCGGGGTAGTCGATACCGACAACGTCCTGGGTGCCTTCGGTCAGCGGGTGGCTGGTGGAGAAGGTGAACTTGTCACCGATCTTCAGCTCGATCCGCTTGTTGGCGAATTTGGCGATACGGATTTTCGGGCCTTGCAGGTCACCCAGCAATGCGACGAAGCGGCCATGCTTGGCGGCAAGGTCACGCACCAGCTTGGCGCGAGCCTTGTGCTCGTCCGGGGTGCCGTGGGAGAAGTTCAGACGGGCGACGTCCAAACCAGCCAGAATCAGCTGTTCGAGGACTTCCGGCGAGTTGCTGGCCGGGCCAAGGGTGGCGACGATTTTGGTACGACGGACGGACATGCACAGACTCCTGAGTTCAAGCGCTGGGGAAGGCTACTATGCTCTTTCGTTGTAGTCATTGTTCGTTTGCACTACTTATCGACGATTGCCTTTGTTTTTGCTGCAGTTGGATGGGCAAACAGCCTTGAAGATTTTCGCCCGGGGGTCGATACACTGCACAAGACAGGAGAACCCCCATGCGAATTTTGCTTGTTGCTGCCCTGGCCGTCAGTGTTGTCGGCTGTACCCGCTGGTCGATGGACCACCACTTGAACAACGCCTACCGTGCCTATGGGGTGGGCGACTGCGCACGTGTCACCCTGGAGTTGTCCCAGGTCGATCGCGAAAGCCGTACCCGTCGCTATGTGCAACCGGAGGTTTCGATGTTGCGCGGGCAGTGCCTGGAGCGGCAGAAACTGTTTGTCGATGCCGCACAAACCTATCAGTTCATCATCAGCCAATACCCGTCGAGCGAGTATGCCTACCGCGCTCGCGCCCGGCTCGATACCTTGCAGCAGCTGGGGCATTACCAGGGCGGGAGCGCCGTAAAACCACGGCCCGCGTCGTTGTAATGATATTTGTCATTTCATAGCTGGCCCGTTGCCAGTCTTGGGCTATTCTTTGGAGGTCTGTTTGTATAGGTTTTCATTCGAACGGATGCAAGGCCCGGATTCGGCAGCTGTCTGGTGACAAGCGGTACCTGTTGTCAAACCGGGATCCAGGGAGAGCGAGCGGTTGCTCGTTCCGAATCACTGGCACAGTCAGACTCTTGGCTATTGGATGGCGACTTTCATCATGTTTACTGCGCGACGGATCGAACGGCATCAATTGCCTTACTTTTTGCAGGTGTTCAACCGTATCACCGACAAACCAATAGGTTTTTTGGGCAATGTGTCTGAAAACGGGCTGATGTTGATCAGCCAATTACCCATGATGATCAATGTGGATTTTGAGCTGTGCCTGAAAGTACCAACGGCACAAGGCGAATTTCAGACGATTGATCTCACAGCGACCTGTTTATGGAGTCATGAGGATGTCAATCCTCAGCACTATGACTCCGGGTTCCGGGTGCAGAATGCATCCGAAGAGTACAGGCAATTGATTGATGCCCTGTTGCAGTACTTCAGCTTTGATCCTCAACAGGCCTCCGTCTGAACACAGCAGTTAGAAAACCCCGGCTTTTTTCCATCCCAGGTAGCGCGTCACCAGCGTGGCGCCCATTTCTGAAGGCAACGTGTCCAATACTGAAAGCCCATGAGCGCTCAAGCGATCATGGAGTTGGTTTCGGCTGTTGAGGTAATCGACGGTGCCACTGTAGGCCAGTGCTTCGGGCAATGTTTGCACAGGGGCCTGGCGCAGTTGATCGAGGATTTCCTCTCGCAGGCTGGCTACCAGTACGCGGTGTCGCCTACCGATTCGTTTGACGGCGCTCATCAGCGCTTCATCATCCTCATCCCGCAGGTTTGTGACGATGATCACCAGTGCCCGGCGTTTTTGGCGTGCCAGCAATTGATGGGCGGCAGCCTCATAGTCGGCGGTGTTTCGGGTGGCCTCCAGATCGTAGACAGCATTGAGCAAAGTGTTCAACTGGCCACTGCCCTTGACCGGCTTCAGGTAGCGCGGTTGGTCGCTGGCAAAGGTGCACAACCCCACGGCGTCGCCCTGTCTCAGGGCGACGTAGCTCAAGAGCAGGCAGGCGTTGAGGGCGTGGTCGAAATGAGATAGCTCGGCATCCTGGCTGCGCATGCGCTGGCCGCAATCGAGCATGAATACGATTTGCTGGTCGCGCTCGTCCTGGTATTCCCGGGCGATCGGTGTGCGTTGACGGGCGGTGGCTTTCCAGTCGATCTGGCGCAGGCTGTCGCCTTCACGAAACTCGCGCAGTTGATGAAATTCCAGGCCTAATCCCCGGCGTTGATGTTGGCGCACGCCCAACTGGCTCAGCCAGTTATCCACACCCAGCAACTGCGCGCCATACAAGCGGGCGAAATCCGGGTAGACCCGGGTGGCGTCGTGGGTTTCGATGCATCGCCGTGCCGACCACAGCCCCAATGGGCTGGGCAGCCAAAGTTCGCAGCGACTGAAACTGAAATGTCCGCGTCGCAAGGGGCGAACGCGATAGCCCAACTCGCCGCGCTCGCCAGGGCGCAATTCAATGGATTGAGGCAGGTTATCCACACTCAGGCCATCGGGCACGTGATCGAATACCTGCACGGTCAGTGGCTGAGGAAAGTCGTGCTCCAGGCACAGGCGCACTTCTTCCCAGCGCCCCAGCGCCAGGCTGCCGGGCAGTTTCCTGTGGACGCGCGCCGTGGGGCGACGGTGCAAGCGTACGGCATCCAGCAGCGCCAGCAGCAGCAAAGCCAGCAGCAGGCCCCAGGCCACTGAATACAAGGTTTCAGGTACCTTGAGCTGCAACGCGACCGAAGCGCCCAACAAGGTGTTCAGGCCAAGCAGCACACCCAGCCAGATCAGGAGCAGACGGGTCGGTTTCATGGGCGTGTCATTGCCTTGGCGCCGCTACTTGATCCAGCAACTGCTTGAGCACCTGATCCACCTCCAGGCCGTCGATGTCCAGTTCCGGCGCAATGCGTACCCGATGTCGCAGCACTGCCAGGGCACAGCCCTTGATGTCATCGGGTGTCACGAATTCTGCACCACGCAACAGCGCCCGGGCACGGCCGCCGCGTACCAGGGCGATAGAGGCCCTGGGCCCGGCACCGATGGTCAGTCCTGGCCAACTGCGTGTGGCGCGCGCCAGGCGCACAGCGTAATCGAGCACCTGTTCATCCAGGGGCACGTCACTGGCGATCTGCTGCATCAGCACCACATCCTCGGCCTGCAGCACAGTGCGCAACGGCTGCACATCCAGCATGTCTGCCCTGGATGAGCGCGTCACTTCGCGGACCATGTCCAGTTCTTGTTGGGCGTCGGGGTAGTCCATGCGGACCTTGAGCATGAACCGGTCCAACTCGGCCTCGGGCAACGGGTAGGTGCCTTCCTGCTCGATGGGGTTCTGGGTCGCCAGCACCATGAAGGGCTCGCCGATGGGCAATGCCTCGCCCTCAAGGGTGACTTGGCGTTCCTGCATGGCTTCGAGCAACGCTGCCTGGGTCTTGGCCGGGGCGCGATTGATTTCGTCGGCCAGCAACAGGTGGGTAAACAATGGCCCCTTGCGCAGTTTGAACTGTTCGGTCTGCAGGTCGTACACGGCGTGGCCGGTGACATCGCTGGGCATCAGGTCCGGGGTGAACTGGATACGGGCGAAATCACCGCCAAAGCATCGGGCCAGGGCACGTACCAGCAAGGTCTTGCCGAGCCCGGGTACGCCTTCGAGCAGTACATGGCCGCCTGCGATCAAGGCGGTGAGCACATCGTCAATCACCTGATCCTGGCCAATCACTGCCTTGCGCAATTCCACACGCAGGGCCTGGGCTTGCTGGCTGGCACGTTGCAGGTTCTCGGTGGTCAGGGCGGTGGCCATTGGAGAGTCGCTCATAAGGCATTCCTGAGGGTTTGCAGGCACGCAACCTGTCGGCTGAAGTCGGCGCTGGAGAGCCGTTTCTGCGTCAGTGGTTCGAGCGCCTGGCTGATGATGTGAGGGGGTTGTCGCGTCAGGTGTTCCAGCACCTGCCACTGCTCTGCTGTATCGAGATGCTCAAAGCCTGGATGGCGTCGCCGGGCGGCGCGCAGGATGTCGTGCTGCAAGGCTTGCAGCAAGGTGCCCTGGCCGCTGCGGCGCAGCAGGAAATCGGCGCTGGCCTTCAAATGTTCCTGGAGCTGCCGACGTGCCTTGGGCGCTGGTGCCTGGATCGGGCCCTGGCGCATGGCGGCCTGCCATAGCGCCAGGGCAAGCAGTGCCGCAAGCGCGACGAGGGCCTGTGGGAAATATCGAATCAACAGGGTAAACAGATCGTCCGTTTCACTGTTGAACAGCAAGGTGACGTCAGTCTCCTGGGTCAGGTACCACAGTAACCAGGCGTTATCGTGTTGGCCGATGCTCGGGGTTTTCCACAGGTCGCTATCGGTAATCACAGTGACGCGGCCGTGCCCCAGGTTGAGTTGCATCAGGTGGCTTGAATGGGCGCTGTTGGCGGAAAACTGCGCCAGGTGTTTGGGGTCGATGAGGTTGAAGTCGGTGTCAAAACTGAAATACGCCGGGGCGGTTTCGTTGTCGACATAAAGCCTGGTCAGGTCTGCCGCAGGCTGTTTACGGGCAGGCGCCGGTTCGTCGAAGGTTTCGCTCAAAGCCTGGTGGATATCAAGGCGATCAAGCAGCAGGTCGCCGCTCTTGCTGGTCTCCTCGTCCCACAATGCCTCGGCGACCAGCAGCAAGTGCCCGCCGGCGTTTGTCCAACTCAGCAGTTGCTCGACCTGGCGCGGGGTCATGTTGCTGCGTTCCCCCAGCAGCAACAGGCTATGACCTTTGGCGGGTAGGTCCGCGAGCCGTTCAAGGCCGTTGGCGCTTTCCACCACCAGGCCTTGCTGGTGCAGGAAATGCTCGGCGGCCAGATAAGGATTGGCGAGTGCATCCGGCGATGGGCCGCGATCCACCACTTCGTCATAGGGGATTGCCTTGTGCCAGGCGTACAAGCCACCCATGCCCAGCAGGCACACCAGCAGCAGCGCCACCCACAATAATGGCCGGTTCATTGGCTGGCTCCGTCATTGAACAGAGCGCGCCAATCGCTGCACAGCTTTTGTTGGGTCGAGGAGGGCGGCAGGCGATGACCATAGGCGAGGTTTTGCCAGTGACGCGTCAGTTCGTCACTGAACGCCAGCAACTGCGGTTGTTGCAAGTGTCGAACGCGCTCCAGCACCTGGCCTTCGGTGTCGGCGCTTTTGAGCGGCAGGTCGAATTCATGCAGCAGCCGGCTGAGCAGGCCGCGATACAGCAGGCCAAGGGCTTGCCTTGGCTGAGTGGGCCATAGTTGTTCGGCGGCGCTGGCGATGTCTTGCGGCAATGTATCGAGCCCCAGCTCAAGCCCGAACAACTGAGCGGGGGTAGGTGTGGCGGTTGCAGGGCGGGCGCGCCGGCTGCGGCTGACAAAGGTGCGTAGCCACTCACGGTAACGCCACACCACCAGGGCCAGCCCACCAATCACCAGGCTCCACAATAGTATTTCCAGGGTTTTGGCGAGGGGTTTGAAGGTGTCGCTGTTGAGGTTGTCGAGTAAGGCCTGGAGCCAACCGGGTAATTTACCGTCGCCACGGGCTGTGCTTTTAACCGGTGTTTTTTCTTCACCAAACCGATAACGGGTGACGGTTTCCGGATTCTTGAAGGGCGGCTTGTCCAGCAGTGCCTTGATGGACTGACTGGCAGCCTGGGTATTGAGTGGCTTATGACCCGTTGATTCATCGGCCATGGCGGGTGGGCTGAACGGTATGAGCGTCAGCCCGACGACCAGCAACAACAGCGACGCAGCACTGCTCAGGCGCTGACGCAAACGGCGCAATACCAACTCCAGGTCCCAGGCTTCCAGAGCCGTACGACGATTGAGGTACAGGCTGAAACCACAGGCAACGTAGATGGGTTCCCAGAACACCAGGATCAGCGCGTAAAAGGCATTGCCCAGGTGCTCCAGCCACAGCACGTTCGGGCTGGTTGCCAGTGCCAGGCGTTGCCAGTCCCAATCCATTTCCAGCTGCTGCGGGATGAATAAATAGAACAGCGCCATGGCGCCGAACCACAGGCCGATTTCCAGGTGTACGCCGATAATGGTCAGCCAGCGGGCGGCACCAGCGTTACGTTGCAGCAATATCCCCAGGCGCTGTTGCCGCGCCTGACCCTCGAGGCCTTCAAGTTGACCTACCGGCAACGTAAAGCTGCGGCTCATGCTCAGGCGTCGCCAGGTCAGGCTGGCGAACAGTTGGCCCTTGAGCAGTTGCGGCCACTGGCGAACGGCCTGTTTGAGACGGGGGGGCTCGCCAAACAGGGCTTTGGAAAGAATGTACAGCGGCAAGCGGTCAAAGGCCGGCTTGAGCCACCAGAACAGAAACATGGCCAGCGACGGGTAATTCCACAGCAGCACGGTCAGCGAGATAAACACCGGCAGGCTCACCATTGCCCAACTGCCCATCAGCAGCAAACGATGTTCCCTGGCCATCAGTACGCCCAGGTCCATGGCTTCCCAGGAAGTACGCGGGCGAATCACCACGCTGGCGTCAGTCAGGCGCATGGCGAGTCCGTCCGGCGAAGATCAGATAAACGGCCACCAGCAGCCAGAGCGCGGTGCCTACCAGGTATTTGAGCCAGGGCTCGATGTGGGTGGTGGAGGACCAATAGGCTTCGATGAACGCCGCGATCAGCAGAAACACCATGACGCCGCAGAGTATCCGCACACTTTTGTGGGCTGCCAGGCGCAAGGCCTCGCTGCGTGCCAGCCGCCCGGGAGCGATCAGTGACCAACCCAATTGCAAACCCGCGGCACCGGCCAGCGCAATGGCGCTCAATTCGAATGCGCCATGACCGATGACGAATGACCAGAAGGTTTGACCATAGCCAATGTCGGTCAGGTGCCCTGAGACAGCGCCGATGACCAAGCCGTTGAAAATCAGGAAGAACACGCTGCCCAGGCCAAACAACAGGCCGGCGGCAAACGTCTGGAAGGCGATGCCGATGTTGTGCATCACGTAATAGCCAAACATCATCCAGTCCTCGCTGGCTGCACGCTCGGCAGCGCGCCCCAGACGACTGGCGGCGGGGTCGTACATGCCCTGCATCTCGGCCACCTGTTGGGCGCTGACGATGCTGTAGATCAGGTCGGGGAACAGGTAGACCAGCAGTGCAATGCCCACCAGGCTGCCGAAGAACAGCAGACCGGCGATCAGTACGAAGCGCCACTGTTCACGTACCAGGCATGGGAAATCGGCGAGCAGGAACGCCAGCATCTTGGCCGCCAGTTGGCTGCGATGGCGATACAACTGTTGATGGCCGCGCAGCGCCAGTTGCTGCAGCCGGTCTACCAGGTAGCTGCTGTAGCCACGCTGTTGGGCCAGGGCCAGGTGTTGGCACAGGCGTCGATACTGGTGAGGGAAGTCAGCCACTCCGCCAGCCTTGGCTTTGCCTTGCTCCAACTGCTCAAGTTGCTGCGCGTAGGTTTGCCATTGCTGCTGGTGGCGGCTTTCAAAAAGACTCTGCTTCATGTCGGCCCCAATAAGCCACGGGCCACACCGTTGAGTTGCTCCACGGCGCGCGCCGGAGGCACTTGCAGGGGCGTGGCGAGGATCGCCGCCAGTTCATGCACGCGTTCGGCAGACAGCTCCGCCTGGCGCTCGGCAAAACCGAGGATGGCCCGCTGTTCGCTCAACTCCAGTGCAAAGGGCAGGCGCAGCGCGGCGGCTTGAGGGATACGCGGGCGCACCAGCGGTAGTTCGCGGTAGACCACCAGTGTACCGGCGGCCAGATCGCCCAGACGCTTGAAGTGCGGGTGTTGCAGGCAGCTGATCGCACCGAGGAAATAACCAAAAGGCAGCATGTCGACAAAGCGCAGCAGGTTGCGGATCAGCGACGCCGACCAGCCAATCGGGGTGCCGTCATCCTGCACCACCCGCAGGCCCATGACCTGCTTGCCCGGCGAGCAGCCCTGGTTGAGCACTTCAAACAGCACCATGTACCACCAGCTCACCAGGAACAGCAGCAGCGACCCCAGCCCGATGCCAATATTGCCCAGCAGCGCCAGGGGCACCAGCAGGATGCCCATGATGATGCCACGCACACCCAGGTCGAATGCAAAAGCCAATGCCCGGGATGGCAGGCCGGCAGGGCGCAAGGGCAGGTCGATCCCCTCCGGGGTCTCGATTTGGTAATGGGTATCCAAAGGAGCTGGCGGCATTGCGATCCCTGGCAGTGCAAAGTGGTTAGGAGACACGGATGCTAGCAGTGTCGACGCTGGAAGCAACCACTCAAGGTTTTGCTGGATATTTATACAGTAAAGGTATCGCTGGCCCCAGGCACCTTGCAGCGCCTAGACTTTGTCGGTCTTCAGCACAGGAATAGCCCGTGACCTCGATTTTCTGGTACGACTATGAAACCACCGGTATCAACCCGCGCAACGATCGCCCGCTCCAGGTAGCCGGTATTCGCACCGATCTCGAACTCAACGAGGTCGGTGCGCCGATCAATCTTTATTGTCAGCCCGGCGACGATATTCTGCCCCATCCGGCTGCGTGCGCGATCACCGGCATCACGCCAGGCGTCCTGGCACAGAAGGGCCTTGCCGAAGCCGACTTCATGACCCGGGTGCACGCCGAGTTGGCCGCGCCAGGCACCTGCGGCGCCGGTTACAACACGCTGCGGTTTGACGATGAAATGACGCGCTACAGCCTGTACCGCAATTTTTTCGACCCTTACGCGCGCGAGTGGCAGGGCGGTAACAGCCGTTGGGATTTGATCGACGTGATGCGCACTGCCTATGCGCTGCGGCCGGAGGGCATTATCTGGCCTGAGCAGGACGGGCGCGTGACGCTCAAGCTGGAGCGGCTGACCCACGCCAATGGTATCGACCATGGTCAGGCACACGATGCGTTATCTGATGTGCGTGCAACCATCGCCCTGGCGCGATTGGTTCGGCAAAAGCAGCCCAGGCTGTACGAGTGGTTATTTCAACTGCGCAGCAAGCAGCGAGTTATGGATGAGGTGCGGTTGTTGCAACCAATGGTGCATATCTCCGGGCGTTTTTCCGCCGAGCGCCATTACCTGGGCGTGGTCTTGCCCCTGGCCTGGCACCCGCGCAACCGCAATGCGTTGATCGTCTGCGACCTTGGGCTCGACCCACAGGGGTTGCTGGACCTGGATGCACAGACCTTGCGCGAGCGCCTCTATACGCGCCGTGATGAGTTGGCGGACGGTGAACTGCCGGTGCCCCTCAAGTTGTTGCATATCAACCGCTGCCCGGTGGTAGCACCGTTGAAGGTGTTGCGTGCGCAAGACCGCGAGCGTCTGCAACTGGATATGAACACCTATCAGGCGCGGGCGCTGCGGCTAACTGACGCACAGGAAGTTTGGCGCGACAAGTTGGCGGCCATTTACGCCGAGGAAGACTTTGCCTCGAATGCAGACCCGGAGCAGCAGCTCTACGATGGTTTTATTGGCGATCGGGATCGCCGGTTATGTGAACAAGTTCGCATGGCAGAGCCCGCCCAATTAGCACATCAATCGTGGCCGTTCGATGATCATCGTTTGCCGGAATTATTATTTCGCTATCGCGCACGTAACTTCCCTGAAACCTTGAATACAGAGGAACAACAACGCTGGAGACTTTTCTGTCGGCAACGTTTGTCAGATCCGCAGTGGGGAGCACCGAATACCCTGATGGCATTTAAGCAGGCGCGCGAGGAGTTGGCGCTTAGTGCCACCTCATTTCAGTGCCAGGTGCTGGATCAATGGCAGGAGTATGCCGATTCTTTAGCGGCCCGCCTGAGCCTGTAGGCCGGTAATTGCTGAGTATTCAGACAATAAAAAACGCCAGCAAGCTGGCGTTTTTAATGTGTAGCGTATCGGGTGAGCGTCCGACCAGGCTTAGCCCAGCAGAGTCGCCCAACCTTCAACTACGTCACCGCCCCACTTGGCTTTCCACTCTTTCAGAGTTTTGTGGTTGCCACCTTTGGTTTCAATCACTTCGCCGTTGTGCGGGTTTTTGTATTGCTTGACTTTGCGAGCACGCTTGGTGCCGGTAGTTTTTACAGCGCCGCGCGGCGCTTTAACTTTCGACTCTGGATCCAGCAGCGCGATGATGTCACGCAGGGATTTGGAGTATTCACCCATCAGGGTGCGCAGTTTGCCTTCGAATTCCAGCTCGGTTTGCAGCTTGTCGTCTTGGGACAGGTTCTTCAAACGGGCTTGCAGCTCTTTGATTGCTTCTTCGGTGGCGCGGTATTCGTTGATCAGGGACATGTGGACTACCTTATGTAGAACGCTGATTGACAGGGTGAGTGGCCTAATAATAGTCAGGCAATTTCACCAAGTAAACATTTAAGAAAATATTTATGTGAAGCAGATTGAATGTTTGTGGCAAAGCGATGCAAAAGTGTTAATTGGCAGCCGTTACGCCGAAAGATAAATACCTTAATTTTTCGCTAACTGTCTGGGCGTGCCGTTGTACGGTCATATAGCGATGGTAAAGCCTTACGCTATTAAGGGCTGTTGCCACCAGGCGGCTGCAGAATAAGGCGCAAGGAATACTGCAGTTTTTCTGCGCAATCGCTAGAATAGCGGCCTTTGCGAAGTTCTGGAGTTTCCCCCTAATGCGCACTTTTCGGCTGGTGATTGCTTGCCCGGACCGGGTTGGCATCGTTGCCAAGGTCAGTAACTTTCTGGCTTCCCACAATGGTTGGATCACCGAGGCGAGCCATCACTCGGACGATCTCAGCGGTTGGTTTTTCATGCGTCACGAAATTCGTGCCGATACGCTGCCCTTTGGCCTGGAAGCTTTCCGCGAGGCGTTTGCGCCCATCGCTGAAGAGTTTTCGATGACCTGGCACATCACCGACACGGAACAGAAAAAACGCGTGGTGCTGATGGCCAGCCGCGAATCCCACTGCCTGGCAGATCTACTGCACCGTTGGCACAGCGACGAGCTGGACTGCGAGATCGCCTGCGTGATCTCCAACCATGACGACCTGCGCAGCATGGTCGAGTGGCATGGCATCCCGTACTACCACGTACCGGTCAACCCGCAGGACAAGGAGCCGGCATTCGCCGAGGTTTCGCGCCTGGTCAAGCAGCACGAAGCGGATGTGGTGGTGCTGGCGCGCTATATGCAGATCCTGCCACCTGAACTGTGCCGCGAATACGCCGGCAAGGTGATCAATATCCATCACAGTTTCTTGCCATCGTTTGTTGGGGCCAAGCCGTATCACCAGGCTTCCCTGCGCGGCGTGAAATTGATTGGCGCGACGTGCCACTACGTCACCGAAGAGCTGGACGCCGGCCCGATCATCGAACAGGACGTGGTGCGTGTCAGCCACAGCGACAGTATCGAAGACATGGTGCGGTTTGGCCGGGACGTCGAGAAGATGGTGCTGGCGCGTGGCCTGCGTTACCACCTGGAAGATCGGGTATTGGTACACGGCAACAAGACCGTGGTGTTCTGATCGTTCGGGTTTGGTTGAATAAGCAGGGGCCTGGGAGTAAAACTCCTCAGGCCCTTTTTTATTCCTGCTCTCAAGGAGGCCTCTATGACCGATCCACTCGATAAAGCCACCTCCAGGGCGCCCGCTACGGTGGGCGAGGGTTGTCTGAGTCGCTACGACCCGCAGGCGCTGGGCGCCGAGGATGGTACTGAGTTTCCCGATGCGGCCCGTTTGTGGGAACAGCTGCAGGCGCAGGACGAGCCGCCTGTCGACCCTGTAAAAGACGCTTGAGCAGCGGTTTGCCGACCAGCAGCACAAAGACTGGGGCGCCGGCCAGCAGATAGAAGTAATAGGTGACCGCCCGCCAGATCAGGATTGCCGCTGCCGCAGTGGACTTGCCGACCATGGGGGCCAGTAAGGCCGCTGATGTCAGCTCTGCCGCTCCCGCCCCGCCCGGCAACAGACTGAACTGCCCCGCCGTCAGGGACAGCATCTGGATCAGGAAGCTCAAGGCCCACTGCACATCCCCGCCCAAACCGCGCAGCGCCAGGTACAACACGCTGTAGCGCAACAACCAATGCAGGCTGGTCAGCGCGAACACTCCGAGCAACAAGGGCCAGGGTAATTTCAGTGTGGCAGTGAACGCCGCGAGAAAACGCAGCAACCTGCGAGCCCAGCGCCGACGGGTGGGGGCCCTTACCCTAATGGCCTTGAGCATCGCGCCGGCCAGGCGAATCAGCCGACGATGAAAACGCACCACCGCCAGGCCACTGATGATCCCGCCGATCATCGATATGACACTGAGCCCCAGCAACCATTCCAGGCGCGGGTTGAGGCTATGGAACAGCGCATACAAAACGATTCCCGCCAAGGCGCACAGAAAAAACAGCAAATCGCTCAACTGGTCCATGGCGAATACCGCGCTCGCACGGGCAGGGCGTATGCCATTGCGCGCCAGCAACGCCATCAGGGTCAGCGGTCCGCCGCTGCCGCCGGGCGTGGCGCACATGGCGAACTCGGTCGATATCACTGCCCCCAGGCTTTTGAGCCGTCCCAGTTGGCTGCCTTGCTCGCCCAGTAACAGGCGCAGACGCAGGCTGTTGATCAGCCAGCAGCCGATAATCATGGCAAACATCCCCACTAGTTGGGGTAAGGGAAACTGCCGCAGGCGCGCAACCGTTTCGCCGCCGCCCAGCCATACGGGTATCAACAGTGCGACCAAGAGGGCCAACAGCAGCCAGATCAATCGGCCCATGACTGCGTCTTCAGCCAGGCGGCCTTGGTGTGGGGACGACGACCCGCGTTGAGCAGGCGTTGCAGGGTTTGCAGCCAATAACGACGGGAAAACTCGTGGCGCATGTCCACCGGGTGCAATCCCAATCGGATCAGCGGGGCCTCGCGCCAGCGCTGTTCGCGCCGGTCGCTGAGCACTTTGGACAGCCTGCGGCGCCAGGCGCTGCGGGCGCTCCAGACCAGACCCGGGGCATCGATAGGAGTGAAGTCAGGCAGGCGATAAAGATGCTGCGGGTCGCTGGTGTAGCAAAGCGGTAACTGGCGCAACGCCTGGCGGGTGCCTTCGCTCATCAACCAGGCCGGGGCGACAAAGCCGTGCAACGGCCAGTCATTGCGCTGGAATATTTCGATGCCGGCAGTAAGACGCCGTAACGCCTCGGCCTCGGACAACTGGTAAAACTCGCCTTCATGGGTGTAGATGCGCCGCATGAACCACTCTTTCGGCGAACGCGGCGCAGGTTGGTCGTCGCAGTGGTAATAGCCGTGCAAGGCGAGTTCGTCGCCCTTGGCGATGCGGCTGTCGAGCAGTTGGCGAAAATCGCGGTGGGCTGCTAGGGCATCATGGTGATGGAAGTCCGGCACCACCAGCCAGGTGATGGGCACGTTGCCCAAGGCATCGACGGCCTCGACAAAGGGCCGGTAGTCGGCCCAGGTGCTCGGTGCCACGTCGTGCAGCACCAGCATCAGCGCAGGTTCAGCCATGGGCGAGCATCGGCTTATGACTGCCCAGCACCGCGTGGTAATGCCCCAGCAGGCTGTCGACCACCGTGTCCCACGCGTAATGCTGCTCGACATGGCGCCGAGCCTGGGCGCCCAAACGCCGGCTGTCGGTGCTGAACAGTTCGCGCACCGAATCGGCCATCGCCTTGGGATCGTTGGGGGCACACAGCAGGCCACAGCGCTCATCGACAATCTCGGTAAAGGCCCCGGCCGCGACGGCGACGACCGGGATGCCACTGGCCATGGCTTCCAGAATCACCAGGCCGAAGGTTTCCTGGTCGCCGCCATGCAACAAGGCGTCGGCGCTGGCCATCAGCCGGGCGACATGGTGAGCGGGGCGGAAACCATCTATCACAGTGACATTGTCCGGCACGCTGGCTGGCATACCGGAGCCCACCAGCAACAAGTGGTAGCCCTCGCCCAGGCGCTTCATGCAGTTGAGCAGTACCGGCAGGTTCTTCTCCTTGGAACCGCGTCCGGCGAAGATCAACAGCCGTGTATCTTGGCCAATTCCCAGTTCGGCACGCAGGCCGGGGTCGCGCGCATCCGGGGTGAAGGTGTGCAGGTCAACCCCCAGAGGTTGGACGAAGACGTTTTTTACCCCGAGTCCACTGAGTTTGTCGGCCATTACCTGGCTGGGGGCGAGCACCCGGTCAAAATTCCCATAGAGTTTGCTGACATAGGCTTCAACGTTGGGAGTAAACCAGGGACCCATGCGGTTGCTCACCAGCAGCGGCAGGTCGGAGTGGTAGAAGCCGATGACCGGCACATCCAACTGACGCCGGGCATCCAGCGCGGCCCAGGCAGTCAGGTATGGATCGCCGACCTCGATCAGATCGGGCTGTAAATCGTGCAGGACATTTCGCCAGGGCGCCAGGCGAAGGGGGAAGCGGTAACCCTTGCCAAAGGGCAGGGCAGGGGCCGGCACTTTGAAGACCCCGTCCTGTTCGCTCAAGTGCGCGCCGGGGATCAACAGGCTATGGCAAATCCCGGGCTTGAGCGCCAGACGTCGATGCTTGGCATCGAGGTAAGTGCGTACGCCACCGCTTGCCGGGGCGTAGAACATGGTTATGTCAGCGATATGCACGATGAACATCCCTCCGATCCATTGCTCTCCCTAGATGGACCTGAGGTAAGGATAGATGTTCGGTTTAGATTCGCAGGATGAAGGTGGCGGGAGCGGACAAATGCACTGTGTAGGAGCGAGCTTGCTCGCTCCTACAGGTGGATTAAGGTGGGGGACCTCAGATCCGGAAGCTACCCACCAATTGCTTCAGACGCGAGGCCTGTTGTTCCAGGTCCGAGCAGGCGCGCAGCGTCGATTGCAGGTTTTCCACCCCTTCCTGATTGAGGGTGTTGATCTCGGTGATGTCCATGTTGATCGACTCCACTACCGAGGTCTGTTCTTCAGTGGCGGTGGCGACCGACTGGTTCATGCCGTCGATCTCGCCAATGCGCTGGGTCACGCTGTTCAAGCGCTCACCGGCCAGGTTGGCGATTTCAACGCTGTCCAGGCTGTGACGCTGGCTTTCACTCATGGTACTGACCGAATCGCGCGCGCCCACTTGTAGCTCCTCGATCATCGTTTGCACCTGTTGCGCCGATTCCTGAGTGCGATGGGCCAGGTTGCGCACTTCATCGGCCACCACCGCAAAGCCACGCCCGGCTTCCCCGGCGCGCGCCGCTTCGATGGCGGCGTTGAGCGCCAGCAGGTTGGTTTGCTGGGAAATGCTGGTGATCACTTCCAGGATCTGGCCGATATTCACTGTTTTGTTGTTAAGTGCTTCGATATTGCTGCTGGAGGCGCTGATCATGCTCGATAACTGCGTCATTGCCTTGATATTGCGCTCAACCACTTGCTGGCCGTCTTCAGCCAAATGCCGGGCGTCGCTGGCCTGATTGGAGGCTTGCGCAGCGTTGCGCGCGATCTCTTGGGCGGCGGCACCCAATTGGTTGATGGCGGCGGCGACGCTGTTGGTGCGGTTGGCCTGTTCGTCGGAGTTGACCATCGACGAATTGGAGGCGCTGACCACGCGCAGCGCCACTTCATTGACCTGCTCGGTGGCTGACGAGACTTCGCGAATCGAGGTGTGGATGCGCTCCACGAAGCGGTTGAAGGCCGTACCCAGGGTGCCGAACTCATCGTTGTTCTGGATGACCAGGCGCCGGGTCAGGTCACCCTCGCCGTCGGCGATGTCCTGCATGGCCCGGGTCATCAGGTGCAACGGCTGTAGCAGCACGCGGATCAACATGCCCAGCAAGGCGATGATGATCACCACCGCGATGATCGTGGCGATCACGGCTGATGTACGGAACTCACTGAGCATGGCGAACGATTTGGCTTTATCCACCGAAACACCCAGGTACCAGTTCACCGATGGCAGACCCTTGATCGGGGTAAACGTCACGATGTTGGTTTTGCCGTTGGCTTGTACTTCGCTGAAGTCGCTGCTGATCTTCGGCGTGTCCTTTGGATACACGTCAGCCAGGGTCTTCATCACCAGGGTTTTGTCCGGGTGCACCAGCACCTTGCCGTCGGCACTGACCAGGAATGCATAACCCATGCCGCCGAAATCCAGCGCGCCAATGTTATCCACCAGGGTTTGCAGGCTCAGGTCGCCGCCTACCACACCGATACTTTGGCCCCCCTTGGCGCTGGGGGTGGCCACGGAGATGATCAGTTGCCCGGTGGCCGCGTCTATATAAGGTTCGGTCAGGGTTGAGCCATTGCTGGCCTGGGCGCCCTTGTACCAGGGGCGAACACGCGGGTCGAAGCCGTCGGGCATCTTGGTGTCAGGGCGAATGGTGAAGGTGCCCTGGCTGTCACCCACGTAGGTCGCCATGAACGAAGACGTCAGCGCTTTCTGTTCCAGCAGGCTGGCAACCACGGACGGTTCAGGATTGATGGCAATGTTTTGCGCAGCGTTTTCCACCAGGGCGATACGCCCGGTGAGCCAGGTCTGGATATTGCTGGCGGTAACGTCGCCCATTTCGTGCAGGTAGTTATTGAGGTCGTCACGAATCGCATTGCGCTGCAGGTAGTCGTTGTAAAGGGTAAACAACGCGAAGGCGGCGATGACGATAAGGGAGGCTGCAAGCAGGATCTTGTGGCTGAAGCGCAGATTTTTATTCATGGCTTGTAGGGTCCGCTAAGGTCTTAATATCCGAGGCGCGTCCTATAGGGGAGGCGCAAAATGGCAGCGTTAAAAAAGGTGTGGTATTTCTGGTGATAGCTCCGTTGGTCCATATCGGAATTATCTGACCATTTTTTAGTCTTTGTCGGGCTTACATCCGTCTATATCGACCTCGCGGCACTAAAGATTAACCATAGGTGACGAAATGCCTGACTCCACACAACTGCTTATCGGTGCCGGCCTTGACGGCCAGCCCATCGCCCAGTCCATGCGCCTGGCCAACCGTCACGGGTTGATCGCCGGCGCCACCGGCACCGGCAAGACCGTCACCTTGCAGCGCCTGGCCGAAGCCTTCAGTGATGCGGGCGTGGCGGTGTTCGCCGCTGACATCAAGGGCGACCTCTGTGGCCTGGGCGCCGCCGCCAACCCTCAGGGCAAAGTGGCCGAGCGCATTGCCGGTATGCCGTTCCTGGATTACACGGCCCAGGCGTATCCGGTCACCCTGTGGGAAATCCACGGGCAGTCCGGCCATCCGCTGCGCACCACCATCAGCGAAATGGGCCCGTTGTTGCTCGGCAGCTTGTTGGAGCTGACTGACAGCCAGCAATCGGCGCTCTATGCGACCTTCAAGGTGGCCGACCGCGAAGGTCTGTTGCTGCTGGATCTCAAGGATCTCAAGGCACTGCTCAATCACCTGCGCTATCACCCGGAGCTGCTGGGTGACGACGCGGCGTTGATGACCACCGGTTCCAGCCAGGCGCTGTTGCGGCGCCTGGCGGTGCTGGAGCAGCAGGGCGCCGAAGCCTTGTTTGGCGAGCCGGCCCTGCAACTGGAAGATATTCTGCAACCGGCCAGCGATGGCCGCGGGCGCATTCATCTGCTCGATGCCAGCCGGCTGGTGCATGAAGCGCCGAAGGTCTACGCGACCTTCCTGTTGTGGCTGCTGGCAGAGTTGTTCGAGCAATTGCCGGAGCGTGGCGATGCCGACAAACCGCTGCTGGCGCTGTTTTTCGACGAGGCGCATTTGCTGTTCGCGGATACGCCAAAAGCCTTGCAGGAACGTCTGGAGCAAGTCGTACGCTTGATCCGCTCCAAAGGCGTCGGCGTGTACTTTGTCACCCAATCGCCGGGCGACTTGCCGGATACGGTGCTGGCGCAACTGGGTTTGCGCATTCAGCATGGTTTGCGCGCGTTCACCGCCAAAGAGCAGAAATCCCTGCGGGCGGTGGCCGACGGTTTCCGGCCCAACCCGACCTTCGATACCTTGTCGGTGCTCACAGAGTTGGGGACGGGTGAGGCGTTGGTGGGAACCTTGCAGGAAAAGGGCACCCCGGAAGTCGTCCAGCGCGTACTGGTTGCTCCCCCGCAATCGCGGATCGGACCGCTCAGCACAGCAGAGCGTGCGGCGTTGGTCGCCAGTTCGCCGCTGTTGGGCCGCTATGACAAGCCGGTTGACCGGGAGTCGGCCTATGAAGTGCTGATGGCTCGCAAGGAACTTGGGCCCACCGAGGAAACCGCACCGACCGCCGAAGAACCGAGCTTTACCGACAAGGCCGGTGCATTCCTGGGGACTACTGCCGGCAAGGCGCTGAAGTCAGCCATGCAGCAGGCGGCCAATCAAATGGGGCGCCAGTTGGTGCGTGGCCTGTTGGGCTCGTTGCTGGGCGGCAGCAAACGCAAGTAGTGTTCAGGCTTTGGGCCGGGCATGGGCGGCCAGCCGTTCCAGGGCTGCGCGCAAGCCTGGGTCGCTGATCCCTTCGGCGGTTGCCTGGAGGGTTTCGGCCGCATTTTCCGACAGGTCCATCGTATGCCCCACTGCGCCTTGCGGCACGGTGGGCGGCTGTACCTTGAACTGAATGCGCGTCAAACCGGCGAACTCGTCAAAGACCATCAACTGGCGCTGCAAGCGTTTTTGCTGATAGCGCAAGCGTGTGGCCCAATGGCCATCAGTGACAATTAATAGCAGATTGCCTTCTCGCCAGGACGCCACATGACAATGCTCACGTGCGGCCGGTTGCAACTGGCTTTCAAGCAGGCGCTGCAAACGGCCCAAGCGTTGCGCATGGCCAAAGATGGCTTTCAACGGCTTGGCTTCGCGAAGCAACACGCCGGGAGCGCGGGCTGTAAGAGGGCGAAATGCCATGTTTAGACACCTTAGGTAACAGAGCGGTTATCTTACCAGAAAGCGCCGGTACGCCCCGCGGCCATGCCTTGGCTGGGCTTTACCCATGAAATCAATAAGTAACTTCTGCGCTCTATGGGTTGAAGTTCGCGCAAAAGCCCTTATTTTAAACAAGCCCTCTCATAGCGCCGCGCCTGCATCGGGAAACAACGTTACTTTCCTCACCCACGATTCCGGGTAGAATGCGCGTTCGCAATGCGGCCGTGAGGGCTGCTCGGGCCACTCACGGTGCGCCCTCCATCCCTATGTGTGGAAGAACCTGCCGATATGTTTGCGCCTTTGTTAAAGAAACTTTTTGGAAGCAAGAATGAGCGCGAAGTCAAACGCATGCTCAAGACGGTGCAGCTGGTCAATGCCTTCGAGGAGCAGATGGTTGCTCTGTCGGACGAGCAATTGCGCGCCAAGACCCAAGAGTTCAAGGCCCGCATAGCCAAAGGTGAAACCCTCGACAAGCTGCTGCCCGAAGCCTTCGCGGTCGCCCGCGAAGCCGGTAAGCGCGTTATGGGCATGCGCCACTTCGACGTCCAGTTGATCGGCGGCATGACCTTGCATGAAGGCATGATTGCCGAAATGCGTACCGGTGAAGGCAAGACCCTGGTGGCAACCCTGGGCGTTTACCTCAACGCACTGTCCGGCAAGGGCGTGCACGTTGTGACGGTGAACGACTACCTGGCCCGCCGGGACGCCAACTGGATGCGCCCGCTGTATGAATTCCTCGGCCTGACCGTCGGCGTGGTAACGCCGTTCCAGCCGCCGGAAGAGAAGCGCGCTGCCTACGCCGCCGATATCACCTACGGCACCAACAACGAATTCGGTTTCGACTACCTGCGCGATAACATGGCGTTCAGCATGGAAGAAAAATTCCAGCGTGAACTCAACTTTGCCGTGATCGACGAAGTCGACTCCATCCTCATCGACGAAGCCCGTACGCCGCTGATCATCTCCGGTCAGGCCGAAGACAGCTCGCGCCTGTACACCGAGATCAACAAGTTGATCCCGCGCCTGGAGCAGCACATCGAGGAAGTCGAAGGCGTGGTGACCAAAGAAGGTCACTTCACCATCGACGAGAAGACCCGCCAGGTCGAACTCAACGAAGCCGGTCACCAGTTCGTCGAAGAGATGCTGACCCAGATCGGCGAACTGGCCGAGGGTGAAAGCCTGTACTCCGCGCACAACCTGGGCCTGTTGACCCACGTGTACGCCGGCCTGCGCGCCCACAAGCTGTTCCATCGCAACGTCGAATACATCGTGCAGGACGGCCAGGTCGTGCTGGTTGACGAACACACCGGTCGTACCATGCCCGGTCGCCGTCTGTCCGAAGGCCTGCACCAGGCCATCGAAGCGAAGGAACACCTCAACATCCAGGCCGAAAGCCAGACGTTGGCGTCCACCACCTTCCAGAACTACTTCCGTCTGTACAACAAACTGTCCGGCATGACCGGTACGGCCGACACCGAAGCGTTCGAATTCCACCAGATCTACAACCTGGCCGTGATGGTCATTCCGCCGAACAAACCGTTGGCGCGTAAAGACTACAACGACCTGGTGTTCCTGACTGCCGAAGAGAAATACGCGGCGATCATCAACGATATCAAGGACGGCATGGCCAAGGGCCGCCCGATCCTGGTGGGTACCGCCACTATCGAAACTTCCGAGCACGTGTCCAACCTGCTTAACAAGGAAGGCATCGAGCACAAGGTACTCAACGCCAAGTTCCACGAAAAGGAAGCCGAGATCATTGCCCAGGCCGGTCGCCCTGGCGCGCTGACCATCGCCACCAACATGGCCGGTCGTGGTACCGACATCCTGTTGGGCGGCAATTGGGAAGTGGAAGTGGCCTCGCTCGACAACCCGACCCCTGAGCAGATCGCCCAGATCAAGGCTGACTGGCAGAAGCGCCACCAGGCCGTGCTGGAATCCGGCGGCTTGCAGGTGATCGCCTCCGAGCGTCACGAATCGCGCCGTATCGACAATCAGCTGCGTGGCCGTGCCGGCCGTCAGGGGGACGCCGGTTCCAGCCGTTTCTACCTGTCGCTGGAAGACAGCCTGATGCGCATCTTCGCCTCTGATCGGGTGAAGAACTTCATGAAGGCCCTGGGCATGCAGTCCGGTGAAGCGATCGAGCACCGCATGGTGACCAACGCCATCGAGAAAGCCCAGCGCAAGGTCGAAGGCCGCAACTTCGACATTCGCAAGCAACTGCTCGAGTTCGATGACGTCAACAACGAACAGCGTAAAGTGATCTATCACATGCGTAACACGTTGCTGGCCGCCGACAATATTGGCGAGACCATCGCTGACTTCCGTCAGGACGTGCTCAACGCTACCGTCAGCGCCCATATCCCGCCACAGTCCCTGCCTGAACAGTGGGATGTTGCCGGCCTGGAAGCCGCGTTGAAGAGCGACTTCGGTGTCGACCTGCCGGTTCAGCAATGGCTGGACGAAGACGACCACCTGTACGAAGAAACCCTGCGCGAAAAACTGATGGCCGAACTGCTGGCCGCGTACAACGAGAAAGAAGAGCAGGCGAGTGCCGAAGCACTGCGCACCTTCGAGAAGCAAATCGTGCTGCGCGTGCTGGATGACCTGTGGAAAGACCACCTGTCGACCATGGACCACCTGCGTCACGGCATCCACCTGCGCGGTTACGCCCAGAAGAACCCGAAGCAGGAGTACAAGCGCGAGTCGTTCACGCTGTTCTCCGAGCTGCTGGATTCGATCAAGCGCGATTCGATTCGCGTGCTGTCCCACGTTCAGGTGCGTCGCGAAGACCCGATCGAGGAAGAGGCACGCCTGCGTCAGGAAGCCGAGGCGCTGGCTGCGCGCATGCAGTTCCAGCATGACGAGGCTCCGGGCCTGGACGCGCCTGAAGCGTTGGGCGAAGAAGTCGACGTGGCCCTGGCTCAAAGCCCGGTTCGCAATGATCAGAAACTGGGCCGCAACGAGCTGTGCTTCTGCGGTTCGGGCAAGAAATACAAACACTGCCACGGCCAGATCGAATAAGATTTTCGCCTGACGCTGCAACACCCCTGCGCCGCGACCGGCACCAGCCGTCGCGGCGTTTTGCCATTAATTCCCACCGTCGATAGCGACGGCACAGACATCATCTATTTCAAGGAGCGCATACATGGCTGTTGGTCTTGGTCCTTTGCCCACATTGCACCCGGTCGCCGGTTTTGAACTCGGTATCGCTTCGGCCGGCATCAAGCGCCCGGGGCGCAAGGATGTGGTAGTGATGCGCTGTGCCGAAGGCTCGACCGTGGCAGGTGTATTCACCCTCAACGCTTTTTGCGCCGCGCCAGTGATCCTGGCCAAGCAGCGGGTGGCCGGGTCGATTCGCTACCTGCTGACCAATACCGGCAACGCCAACGCCGGCACCGGCGAGCCTGGCCTGGTGGCGGCTGCGCGCACCTGCGCCAAGCTGGCGCAACTGGCCGGCGTGGACGCCAGCCAAGTGCTGCCGTACTCCACCGGCGTGATCGGTGAGCCGCTGCCAGTGGAAAAAATCGAAGGCGCCCTTCAGGCTGCGCTGGATGACCTGTCTGTGGATAACTGGGCGGCTGCGGCCACCGGCATCATGACCACGGACACCTTGCCAAAAGGCGCGAGCCGCCAGTTCGTGCATGACGGCGTGACCGTCACCGTGACCGGTATCAGCAAGGGCGCAGGCATGATCCGTCCGAACATGGCCACCATGCTCGGTTATATCGCCACCGACGCCAAAGTCTCCCGCGATGTGCTGCAGCGCCTGATGCTCGATGGCGCCAACAAGTCGTTCAACCGCATCACCATCGACGGCGACACTTCCACCAACGACTGCTGCATGCTGATCGCCACTGGCCAGGCCAACTTGCCGGAAATCACGTCCACCGAAGGCCCGTTGTTTGCGGCGTTGAAACAGGCCGTGTTTGAAGTGTGCATGGAGGTGGCCCAGGCCATCGTGCGCGACGGCGAGGGCGCGACCAAGTTCGTCACGGTTGAAGTCAATGGCGGCGGCAACCATCAGGAATGCCTGGATGTGGGTTACACCGTTGCTCACTCGCCGCTGATCAAGACCGCACTGTTTGCATCGGACCCGAACTGGGGGCGTATCCTGGCCGCCGTTGGCCGTGCCGGCGTGCCGGACCTGGACGTGAGCAAGATCGACGTGTTCCTGGGCGACGTATGCATCGCCAGCCGCGGTGCCCGTGCCGAAACCTACACCGAAGCCCAGGGCTCGGCGGTGATGCAGCAGGAAGAAATCACCATCCGCATCGAACTGGGCCGCGGCGAGTGCAGCGAAACCATCTGGACTACCGACCTGTCCCACGAATACGTGAAGATCAACGCGGAATACCGTACCTGATACCAAGAGGAAACTGGTGGTGAAACGAGTGCATGTAGCAGCAGCGGTGATCCGCGGTGTCGACGGCAGGATCCTGTTGGCGCGCCGTGCCGATACACAGCATCAAGGCGGCCTCTGGGAATTTCCCGGCGGCAAGGTGGAGGCCGATGAGTCGGTCGCCACGGCCTTGTCCCGTGAATTGCAGGAAGAGCTGGGCATCCAGGTCACCACGGCGCGGCCGCTGATCAAGGTGCAGCACGACTACCCGGACAAGCAGGTATTGCTGGATGTCTGGGAAGTCTCGGCTTTTACCGGCGAGCCTCATGGGGCCGAAGGGCAGCCGTTGGAATGGGTGTCGCCGCGGGACTTGCTCAACTACGAGTTCCCGGCGGCGAATGCGCCGATTGTTGCTGCTGCGCGCCTGCCGGCCGAGTACCTGATCACCCCCGGTGAGCTGGAAACCCCGATGTTGTTGCGCGGTATCCAGAAGGCCATCGCTGGTGGCATCAAGCTGGTTCAACTGCGTGCGCCCAACGGTTATGACCCCAAATACCGCGATCTGGCGGTGGATGCGGTTGGCTTGTGTGCCGGCAAGGCACAACTGATGCTTAAAGGGCCGTTCGAATGGCTGGGGGATTTCCCTGCCGCCGGCTGGCACATGACCTCGGCGCAACTGCGTAAGTATGCGAGCAAAGGCCGACCGCTGCCGAAGGATCGCTGGTTGGCGGCTTCTTGCCACAACGCCGAAGAGCTGGCACTGGCAGAGATGATGGACGTGGACTTTGTCACGCTGTCGCCGGTACAGCCGACCCAGACGCATCCGGATGCGCAGCCTTTAGGTTGGGAGCAGGCGGCGCAGTTGATCGCCGGGTTCAGTAAGCCGGTGTTTCTGCTGGGCGGGGTTGGGCCTGCGCAGCGGGAGCAGGCCTGGGAAGCCGGAGCGCAAGGCGTGGCTGGGATTCGGGCGTTCTGGCCGCAGGTTTGATGTTGCGCTGACGGGCCCTATCGGGAGCAAGCCCCCTCCCACACTTGAATGTATTCACAATTCAAAATGTGGGAGGGGGCTTGCTCCCGATGAGGTCTTGCCAGTCACCCGATAAATCTCAGTGTGGCTTGGCAGCCGCCTGCCACAACACTTCAGCAACACCTTGGCGCCGGGCAATCACCCTGGCCGCCACAAACAGCAAGTCCGACAACCGATTGATATACGCCAATCCCACGCCTTCCAGCGGCTCCAGCGCATTCAGGTGCTGACACCGCCGCTCCGCACTGCGCGCCAGGCTACGACACACATGGGCTTGGGCGATCAACGCCGAGCCGCCAGGCAGGATGAAGTTCTCCAGCGGCCCAACCTCCTCATTCCAGCGATCAATCGCCGCTTCCAGCCGATCCACTTCCGCCGCATTCAATGCCTTGTACACCGGCATCGCCAGCTCGCCGCCCAGGTCGAAAAGGCGATGTTGGCAAGGTGTGAGCACCTCAATCACATCCATTAGCGCCGGATGCTTGCCGCTTTGCTCTTCAAGGTTGGCCAGCAGCAAGCCCAACTGGCTGTTCAGCGTATCCACCTCGCCAATCGCCTCCACGCGTGGGTGGTCCTTGGGCACGCGGCGGCCGTCGCCGAGGCCGGTCTCGCCCTTGTCGCCGGTACGGGTGTAGATCTTCGACAGGCGAAAGCCCATGGTCAGTTCTCCAGTTGGGTAAGTTCAGTGGGGGGCAATTGGCTGCCGGCAAGCGGCAGGCGCAAGGTAAAGCACGTGCCCTGGCCCAGGGTGGAATGCACTTCCATCTGGCCCTTGTGGTTGTTGGTAATGATGAAATACGACACCGACAGCCCAAGCCCGGTGCCCTGGCCGATTTCCTTGGTGGTGAAGAACGGCTCGAACGTGCGTTTGCGCACGTTTTCGCTCATGCCGATGCCGTTGTCTTCCACCTGGATTTCTGCCCACGGCGGGTTGAGGCGGGTGCGCAGGATAATGCGCCCCGGTTCGCTGTCGTCTTCACGCAGGTGAATGGCCTGGGCGGCGTTCTTCAGCAAATTGAGCAGCACTTGTTCCAGCTCGTTGGCGGTGCCGGGCACGGGGCCCAGTTGCGGGTCGAACTGGCGGATGATCGCTTGGCCCTTGAAGTCGAAGCCGATGGTGAGGTCGAAATCGTTGCCGGCAATTTCCACGGCCTGGTCGATCAAGGCCGGCAAGTCGCAGGGGGCCATCTGGCGATTACTGCGCCGGCTGAAGCTGAGCATGTGGGTGACGATTTTCGCGGCGCGGGCGCCAGCTTGCTGGATGCCGTCGAGCAACTGCGGGACTTCGCGGCCTTGCAGGTAGCGATTGACCGTGTCCAGTTCAATCCCCACTTGTTCGGCGAGCTCCAGGTTCTTGGGCAGGTCGGGGGACAGGCGGCGGCGAATGTTCTGCACGTTATGCAGGATGGCGCCCAGAGGGTTGTTGATCTCATGGGCCATACCGGCCGCGAGGCCGCCGACCGAGAGCATCTTCTCAGATTGCACCATCATTTCTTCCAGGGACAGGCGCTGGGTGATGTCGTCGATCCGGATCACCACGCCGCGCCCGGCACCGCCCATCAATGGATAGAACGTCAGGGCGTAATGCTTGGGCTCGTCGTCCTTGATCCAGGTGACCCGTTCTATCCGCTCCACCGAGTGTTGCTCCACCGTTGCCTTGATTTGTGGCAGGTACGGCTTGAGGGGCTGGAAGGCCAGAAAGATCGGCTGGTTCAGGGCTTCGTCCAGGCGCGTGCCGGAGAGAGCAGTGGCTTCCTGGTTCCACTGAGTGACGTAGAGCTGTTCATCCAGGGCGATCAGCGCCGAGGGCATCGAGTCGATGATGCTGTTGAGGTAGTTCTGGAAACCGGTGAGTTTTTTCTCGATCTTGCTGCGCACCTGAACTTCCAGTTCGAGCTTGCGGTTGGTATGCCGGGTTTCTTCGGCCAAACCCTGGGCCTGGTCGTAGGCGGCCTGGGAGTCGTCGCGGGCGCGCTTGAGTTGCTGCTCGCGGGCTTCGATACGCGACAGCATGGTGTTGAAAGCTTCGGCCAGGCTGCCGATTTCATCATGGTTGCCAGGCCCTGCGCGCAGGGCGTAGTTCTCTTCGCGGGTGACCTGGCGCGAAAGCTCTTCCAGTTCATGGATGGGGCGGGTAATCAGGCGTTTGATCTGCCGGGCGATGACCAGCCACAGCAACACACTGAAGATCAGGATGCCCAGGCTCGCGGTCAGCGTGCCGGTATAGAAGGCCACCGGCAGCTCACTTGTGGCCACCAGCAACAAATGCCCGGAAGGCTGGTTGCCACGGGGCAGGGTGATGACCTGGTTGCTGCGAAACTCGGTAACACGCCACGCTTCAATATGCCGGTAGTGGTCCGGCAGGTGCAGGCGGTCGCCGTGTTGCATCTGCGCCAGGCGGTTGCCTTCGCCGTCATACAGGGCGGCGGCGCGCAACGGTGAATAGCTGGTCAGTTCGTTGAGCAGTGCCTCGGCCTTGGCCGGGGATTCAAGCGCCTGTTCGGCAAGCGACGGGTTGGACACCAGCCGACCGATGGCCTGCAAGGCCTGGGGGGCCATGCTTTCCTGGGAGATCCAGTAAGCAGCGCTGATAAACGTCAGGTTGGCCACCAGCAATACGGTGGTCAACAGTACTAGCAGGGCCGCCAGCAGTTTCTGCCCTACCGGTAGATTTTCAAGACGCTGGCGCAGTGGCATCAGGGGGTTCCCAGGTGATAGACAGGTAGGCAGGGTAGCGCGTGCCTCAGTCGCTGGCCAATCCGCGTGCGAGCAAATGCGTCACCAGGCGCGTGTGCACCTGTTGCAGATGCGGCACTGCCAACTGATGGCGGGCCGCGGCCTGGCAAGCGTAGCCCAGCAGGTAGCTGATCTCGGTACGTCGGGCGTTGGCGACGTCCTGGTACATGGAGGAATAGTTGGCGGCGGTGGCCTGGATTACTCGCTCGACTTCGCTGTGCAAGTCCTGTGCAGCCGCAGGCTGGCCGCAGCGCTCCAGCAGTTCGGCCAGCTCGGCGCAGAGCGTGGCGACCTCGCAGTGGTGGGCGCTTAAACCGCCGTTGCGGCAGTGGTACAGCACGGTCAGTGGGTTGATGGCGCAATTGAGCGCGAGCTTGCGCCACAGGCGGGTCAGGATATCGGTGGCCCATTCATGGGGAATGCCCGCCGCTTGCAGATCATCCAGCCACAGCGGTGGGGTGGGATGGCTCGCGTCACCCAGCCAAGTGTAGCCATGGCCGGCGAATACCACGCGCCAATCGCCATCGCGAAATGCACCTTCAGTGCTGGAGGCAAAGATGCAGCGCGCCGACGGCCATTGCGCAGCCACCGCGTCCTGGCTGCCGAGGCCGTTTTGCAGCAGGATCAATTCGGCGTCCGGCGCCAGCCGATGCTGCAACTGGGCGATGGCGCTTTGAGCGTCGTAGGCTTTGCATGCTACTAGCAGACGCCGAATCGGCTCCGGGTTGTCAGGCGTTTCGCCGATGACCGGATAAGTGTGTTCCACACCGCGTTCCACCAAGGTCAGCCCTTGGCTGGCGCGATAGCTGGCCAGGCGCGCCTGGTTACGAAGAATCAGCCTGACGGGCACGCCGGCGCGCGCCAGTCGCGTGGCCCAGAGGGTGCCCAGGCTGCCGGCGCCAAGAATATGCCAGGGGGTCGACATCAGTGTGTGCTCCATAAGGTCGCCAGCGGTGAACGGCGCGAAAGAACCGCTATAATGCCCCGGAATTTTAGCTCGGGCGCGCTCCATCTCTACTGAGCCCGCCCCTCATATTGGAGAAATCACATGCCTTCGTTCGACGTGGTATCTGAACTGGACAAACACGAAGTCACCAACGCCGTCGAGAACGCCGTCAAGGAACTGGACCGTCGCTATGACCTGAAAGGCAAGGGCAGCTTCGAATTCAAGGAAAAGGAACTGACCGTCAACCTGACCGCTGAAGCCGATTTCCAGCTGGAAGCGATGATCGAGATCCTCAAGCTGGCCCTGGTCAAGCGCAAGATCGACGTGCAGTGCCTTGAAGTCAAGGACGCCTATGCTTCCGGCAAGCTGATGAAGCAGGAAGCCGTGCTCAAGGAAGGCATCGACAAGGAACTGGCGAAGAAGATCGTCGCCCACATCAAGGACGCCAAGCTCAAGGTCCAGGCCGCCATTCAGGGCGAGCAGGTTCGCGTCACCGGCAAGAAGCGCGATGATCTGCAAGAGGCTATTGCGGCCCTGCGTGCCAAGACTTTCGATATGCCGCTGCAGTTCAATAACTTCCGCGACTGATGGCACTTTGGGGAACCTGTGGGTGTTTTTGACGTCCCACGCCCCAGAATCAGTGCCTACAATTGAGCCCTTCGGGGCTCAATTGCGTTTTCAGGCAGTCAATAGAGCCCTATCGCCGCACCACAGGAGAAAGTAGATGGATTTGAACGCTGAAATGGATCACCTGATCAAGACCTCTCAGTCTTGGATCCCCATGATCATGGAATATGGCAGCCGGGTATTACTGGCAGTGATCACCCTGGCCATTGGCTGGTGGCTGATCAATGTCTTTACCCATCGTGTAGGCCGTTTGCTGGCCGTGCGCAACGCCGACCTGGCGCTGCAGCACTTCGTCACCAGCCTGGCGAACATTGCGCTGAAAGTCATGCTGATCGTCAGCGTGGCCTCGATGATCGGCGTGGCAACCACCTCGTTCGTCGCCGCTATCGGTGCGGCAACCCTGGCGATCGGCCTGGCATTGCAGGGCAGCCTGGCGAACTTCGCTGGTGGTGTGCTGATTCTGCTGTTTCGTCCGTTCCGCATCGGTGACTGGATCGAAGCGCAGGGCACCTCGGGTACCGTCGATAGCATCCAGATCTTCCACACCGTGATCCGTACCGGTGACAACAAGACAGTGATCGTGCCGAACGGCATCCTGTCCAACGGCATCATCACCAATACCAACCGCCAGCCGACCCGCAAAGTAGTGTTTGATGTGGGCGTGGACTATGAAGCCGACCTGCAAAAAGCCCGTGAGGTGTTGCTGGAGTTGGCCAAAGATCCACGCGTGCTGGCTGATCCTGCGCCTGTAGCGGTGGTCTCGACCCTGGGTGATAGCTCCATCACCGTTTCCCTGCGTTGCTGGACCAATACCCCGGATTATTGGGACGTGATGTTTATGTTTAATGAACTGGCACGTGACCGTTTGAAAGCGGCAGGGATTGATATTCCGTTTCCACAACGGGTTATTCGCGTGATGCAGGAAAGTGCGCCGAAATAACTTGGCGTACTGCTATCGAAGTTGGCCGAAAGGTCAGCTTTGACAAGCTAGTTACTTAGCTTGCTAGTTGTTTTCGGGATGAAATAAAACTGCAATAAAAAAGCCGCTCCCTGTTTAAACAGAGGAGCGGCTTTTTGTTTAAGGCCGAGGCCTCAAGTCATCGTTGTAATTAAACCGGCAATTACAAGATGTTCAGCGGGTACTGTGCGATCAGACGCAGTTCGTCCAGAGACGGCGATCCGTAGACGTTATCCGAGGAGCGATAAGTCGCTTGACGTAGACGTAGGCTCAGATCTTTGGCCGCACCGCTTTGGATCACATATTTAGCCTCGATATCGCGCTCCCACTCTTTGCCGTTGCTAGTGAGGTTGGTGTTGGCGCCGCTACCTGTTACGTAACGAGTCATGAAGCTCAGGCCAGGAATACCAAAGGTCGCCATGTTGATGTCGTAGCGAGCTTGAAACGACTTCTCGCCTTCAGCGTTGAAGTCGGAACGGGCGATGGAGTTGGCCAGGAAAACCGTGCCGCCGCCGTCTACGCCGTAGCCATACTGGCCGTCGCCGCTGACCTTTTGGGCTGCGAGGGTAAAGGTGTGAGCGCCAATGGTGTACGCACCTTGCAAGCTGAACGCACGGTTGTCGAGTTTGGTAGTACCGTCTTTATCAGCACGTACCAGGCCTGCGCCGTCGCTCTTGGTGTCGTAGATGTTGAAATCGACCGCCACGGACTGGTCATCGCTAAGCGCATGAGTCCAGTTCACGTTGGCGTAGAGCTTCTTCCAGTAGTCTTCGACCTTCGAGTAGTAGAGGCTGGTGGTGAACTCTGGAGTCCAGGCGTAAACGCCACCCACGAAATTGGCGTCTCGCAGGCCGCGGCTTGAGCCTGGCTCGGAGCTGGAGATACTGTCCCTGTAGGTTTGGTCCTGAGCAACAATCGACGTGAAGTGACCGGCTTCCAGTTTCAGGTCTTTGATTTCGTTGCTGGTGATGGAGATGCCTTGCGGCAGTTCCGGCAGCAAGCGGCTGTCATCCGAGGCAAAGACGGGGGCGGTAGTGTATTGATCGCCGACTTTCAGCACTGTGTTAGAAATGCGAAATTTTACTGCGGCGCCACCTTTAGAGTATTCATCCTGCGCGCGGCCATCGGAGCCGTTAGGGAACAGTCCAGTGTTCGCGCGGCCCTTGCCGCTGTCCAGTTTGATGCCCATCAAGCCGATGACATCGACACCGACACCGATGGTGCCTTGGGTGTAGCCCGAGCTGAATAGGCCGTGGAAACCTAGGCCGGTCTCTTCACGACGGCTCTGGCCGGAATCGTTGTTACGGAAGTCACGGCTGAAATAAAGGGTACGAGTCAGAATGCTGGCCGTACTGTCCTCAATAAAGCCCTTGGAATCGTCCTGGGCGGACGCCATTGCGAACTGCGAGGTGCCTGCTGAAACAGCCAGGGCGATCATGCTCCACTTCATCACGCGCATCGTGATTTGCTCCTTTGGTTTTAGGAAGAGTACTGCCGTCCCACCTGTATTTTTATCTGGGCGGCTCTTTCTTTTTGTGTCGGCGCAAAGTTATCTCACGCAGACCCTATTGACGATACTTACTCAACTATCCTTTCAGCTTCTTTACGAGGCTGTCGTAAATCGCTAGATCCATGTCGCAAATTCACAGCCAGAAATGTATCCAGGCTGACAACTTCAATGCTGTTTTTCAGACTTCTTTCAAAGTTTGAACACTTCCTTGATACACACTGAAACGCCGCTACTTTTATCGCGAAACACCTGCTTCCAGACGGGTGCCGTTGCCGACGATACGGGGGTGAATGCAACAAGCGTGCTCAAACGGGCGACCGAATGTCATTTTTTCGTGAAAAACGTGATGGGAATGTAAAAACCGCATAAGCACGGGCCTCTTACGCCGTTTGGTTTGGGCTTGACGTCCAGGGTGTTACCACTGTCGGGTGCCCCGCAAAACCTTCACTTGGGTAAAACGTTACCGGTTCACCCCCATCAGTGGGTAATTGGCGGATCCCTTTGACGCACGAGTGGGTCATTTTGGTGCGTGCCCTAAAGGCCCGGTCTAGCGTAGATCAACTGTTTTTCTGCCTCCAAAAGGTGCATTTTTTCACCCGCCCGCCTCAACAGTGCCAGGATTGGCCGTGAAGCCTTGGGCGTTCAAAGGTATGCTGGGCGCCTGTCCCGACCTGCCGAACGGAGTGCCCACGTGTTCGCCTTAGATCAACGCCTGCAACAAGATACCTTGGCCATTGGGGACTTCCCGCTCTGTCGCCTGCTGCTGTCCAATGACGCCAATTACCCCTGGTTCATTCTGGTGCCACGCATCGACGGTATCAGCGAAGTGTTTCAACTGGATGTCGCAGATCAACAAACCTTGTGGCAAGAAACGACGGCCCTGGCGCAACTGCTTAACGAGGGGCTGGCCGCTGACAAGATGAACATCGGTGCGCTGGGTAACGTCGTCAGCCAATTGCATGTGCATGTGATCGTGCGCAAACGCGATGACGCGGCCTGGCCGGCGCCGGTGTGGGGCAAGCATCCGGCCCGGCCCTATACCCAAGAGCAAGTGGCGGCGATTCGCGCTCGATTGCGTGCGCTGTTGCCTGCCGACTTCATCTTTACCCAGGACTGAATCATGGACCTGCAAGAGCGCGTTACCGACCTGGAAAGCCGCCTGGCCTTCCAGGACGACACCATCGAGACCCTCAACGACATCCTGGTCACACAGCAGCGGGCGGTTGAACGCCTGCAATTGCAAATGACGGCCTTGCTCAAGCGCCAGGAAGAAATGGGCGGCCAGTTCGAGTCATCTGAAGAAGAAGCGCCGCCGCCGCACTATTGAAATGCACAGGCCATAAAAAAACCGCGATCCAGCCAACGCCGGATCGCGGTTTTTTTTGCTGCGAAGGCTTGGGATCAGCGACGCGGCAGGGCAGCGATGACGTCTTCGGCTTGCAGGCCCTTGTCACGGTTCATCACCGAGAACTCCACGCGCTGGCCTTCGACCAGCACGCGATGGCCTTCGCCACGGATAGCCCGGAAGTGGACGAAGATATCGTCGCCCGAATCGCGGGAAATGAAGCCGAAGCCTTTGGAGGTGTTGAACCACTTGACGGTACCGGTATCCCGGTTGGTCATGTCGTAGTTTTGCGACGCGGCCGCCGGAGACGAACGGTAGAAGCTGATGGCCAGGTGAAGAACAATGGCAACCACAGCAATCACCAGGCTGAGCAGGATAGCCGGATGGCCACCCACTTCAGGCATAGGCGCCAAAAGGGTGAGGGTTTGAACAACAACAGTCAGCACCAGCAGCGCACTGACCAGGTTTTGCAGTTGATGACGCGTGCCTTTGTTCCAGTAAGGGATTACCGGTGCGAGCGTCAGGTTAAGAAGGCCGAACAAGGCCAGGTACAGAGCGTCATGTTGTTGCAGGTAGGGCAGGCTTTCAGGCTGCAGGCTCGGGATAAAGGACAGCAGCAAAGCTGCAACGCCCGTTAGCAGGTGGACGATTTTCAACATTTTGATTAACTCACGTTAAGACGGATCACAAGGAAGAGCTGACTGGCACGGTTCGCTTCTGAACAATGGGAGGCGTTGAGCACGTGCGCGGGTATCAGCCTATGTGAAGTGCCGCAGGAATAAACGGCAGCCACACGGCGTCTATTTAACAGCAAAGGCTGTGCCTACTCAAATCAAGCATTTCGGGGTGTTGCGACGGCAACGGCATTTGTGCAGCAAACGCTTGTCCTAGACAGGTGCAGGATTTTTTGGCGGGCGTTGCGAGACCGTTCCTACGGCTAAAAAGGCTTGCCAATTCGCGAGTTGCAAGCGATGCGGGGCGATTTGCCGCAGGTCGCCTGGGTGTGACGGGCTGCATGCGGCTCGCTCTCTTGCTAGAGTGGTCCTGCACCTGATCAATGAATACTCGTCAATTGAAGGGGAAAAACATGGCAATCGATATTGGTATCAGTGAAGAAGACCGTAAGTCCATCGTCGACGGACTTTCACGACTGCTGTCCGATACCTATGTTCTGTATCTGAAGACCCACAACTTCCATTGGAACGTCACAGGCCCCATGTTTCGTACGCTGCACTTGATGTTCGAGGAGCAGTACAACGAATTGGCGCTGGCGGTGGACTCCATTGCCGAGCGCATCCGTGCCCTGGGCTTCCCGGCGCCGGGCGCCTATTCAATCTACGCCCGCCTGTCTTCGATCAAGGAAGAGGAGGGTGTGCCGAGCGCCGAAGAGATGATCAAGCAACTGGTGGCCGGTCAGGAAGCGGTTACGCGTACCGCCCGAGGCATCTTCCCGCTGCTGGACAAGGTCAGCGATGAGCCGACGGCCGACCTGTTGACCCAGCGTATGCAGGTACACGAGAAAACCGCGTGGATGCTGCGTTCGCTGCTCGAAAACCAGTAACTGTCAAACCCGGGCGGCGCTGTTTCAGCGCTGCCTGCTTGTTTCCCTGCGCTTCCTGGCGTTGTCCTACGACTAACGACTCCCCGTCTTCTGGCTGCTGCACGCTGGGTGCTGTTTTATAGGCCCATCGTTCAATGGGAGAAGCCCATTGGCTGCTGTTTGGCAATGGAGTGTCGGGTGTATGTCACGTGGAATGGGTAAAGGAGTGATGGAAACCTGTGGTTTTCACAAGATAAAGGTCGACCCTTTTGCAAAAGGGTTCGATATGGGGCTGGCCAAGCCCTTGTCGCGGTCGGTCAGGCTCAATGGGTTTTCGACCTGCCTGCGGCTTGAGCAGATCTACTGGAACATCCTGACGGAGATCGCCAGGATCAATGCCTGTTCGGTCAGTGCCTTGTTGTCCTATGTCGATCGGGAAGTGCATTTGCGTTACGGAGGCGTGAAGAACTTCAGTGGGCTGGTGAGGGTGGTGTGCGTGGTTCACGTGCTCAAGGGCCGGGTTGCTCCCGCCGCTGAGGGCACCTTCGCGTCGTAGCCCGGCGGCCCTGGGCCCGGCCTTCATCCTTGTGGGCCGGCCCCGGGGCAGAAAGCCGGCTGCGCTGTGTCGATTTACCAGATATAATCCCGCGCTTTGCTGCGCATGCCGGGGCTTTATGCACAGGGCAGGGCGTGGCGCTGTAACGATCTGATCGCCGAGACATCTCCATGCCCATGTACGACTATCAATGCGCTTCCTGTGGTCACCAGTTGGAAGCCATTCAGAAGATCAGCGCAGCGCCGCTGGTCGATTGCCCTGCCTGCCAGGCACCTGAGTTGAAGAAGATGTTGTCCATGCCGGGCTTCCGCCTGAGCGGCAGCGGCTGGTACGAGACTGATTTCAAGACCGGTGCCAAGAAGAACCTGGCCGGCGGCGACAAAGCAGACTGAGTTGAACTCTACGCGCAGGCTCCTGCATTATCCGTCCCCTGCTTTAATGTACGGTGACGAGGCGGGCCTGCCACCGAATTTCGAATTACGAGAAGTGAAACCACGACCATGATGCGCAGCCATTATTGCGGCCAACTGAACGAGACCCTGGAAGGTCAGGAAATCACCCTTTGCGGATGGGTTCACCGTCGCCGCGACCACGGCGGGGTGATCTTCCTCGATATCCGTGATCGCGATGGCCTGGCCCAGGTGGTGTTCGACCCGGACCGCGCCGAGAGCTTCGCCGCCGCCGACCGCGTGCGCAGCGAATACGTCGTCAAGATCACCGGCAAGGTACGCCTGCGTCCGGCCGGTGCCGTGAACAAGAACATGGCGTCCGGCGGCATTGAAGTGCTGGGCTATGAGCTGGAAGTGCTGAACGAGTCGGAAACCCCGCCGTTCCCACTCAACGAATACTCCGACGTGGGCGAAGAAACCCGCCTGCGCTACCGCTTCCTGGACCTGCGTCGTCCGGAAATGGCCGAGAAGCTGCGCCTGCGTTCGCGCATGACCACCAGCATCCGTCGCTTCCTGGACGAGAACGGCTTCCTCGACGTCGAAACGCCGATCCTCACCCGGGCTACCCCGGAAGGCGCGCGCGACTACCTGGTGCCTAGCCGTACCCACGCCGGCAGCTTCTTCGCCTTGCCGCAATCGCCGCAGCTGTTCAAGCAACTGCTGATGGTGGCCGGCTTCGACCGTTACTACCAGATCGCCAAGTGCTTCCGTGACGAAGACCTGCGCGCTGACCGCCAGCCGGAATTCACCCAGATCGACATCGAGACCAGCTTCCTCGATGAAAAAGAGATCATGGGCCTGACCGAGCAGATGATCCGCAACCTGTTCAAGGAAGTGCTGGACCTGGAGTTCGGCGAATTCCCGCACATGACCTTCGAAGAAGCCATGCGCCGCTACGGTTCCGACAAGCCAGACCTGCGTAACCCGCTGGAACTGGTGGACGTGGCCGACCAGCTCAAGGATGTCGACTTCAAGGTGTTCAGCGGCCCGGCCAACGACCCTAAATGCCGCATTGCTGCCCTGCGCGTACCTGGCGGCGCGAGCATGCCGCGCAAGCAGATCGACGACTACACCAAGTTTGTCGGCATCTATGGTGCCAAGGGCCTGGCGTACATCAAGGTCAACGAGCGCGCTAACGGCGTTGACGGCCTGCAATCGCCGATCGTGAAAAACATCCCTGAAGCCAACCTGAACACGATCCTCGATCGCGTCGGTGCCGTTGACGGCGACATCGTGTTCTTCGGCGCCGACAAGGCCAAGATCGTCAGCGAAGCCCTGGGCGCGCTGCGTATCAAGCTCGGTCACGACCTGAACCTGCTGACCTGCGAATGGGCACCGATGTGGGTCGTCGACTTCCCGATGTTCGAAGAGAACGACGACGGCAGCTTCAGCGCGTTGCACCACCCGTTCACCGCGCCGAAGTGCTCCCCGCAGGAGTTGGAAGCCAACCCGGCAGGCGCACTGTCCCGTGCCTACGACATGGTGCTCAACGGTACTGAGCTGGGTGGCGGTTCGATCCGTATCCACCGCAAAGAGATGCAACAAGCGGTGTTCCGCCTGCTGGGCATCAACGAAGCGGAACAGGAAGAGAAGTTCGGCTTCCTGCTCGACGCCCTGAAATACGGCGCGCCACCGCACGGTGGTTTGGCGTTCGGCCTGGACCGTCTGGTGATGCTGATGACCGGCGCCCAGTCGATCCGTGAAGTGATCGCCTTCCCGAAAACCCAGAGCGCTGCGGACGTCATGACCCAGGCCCCGGGTGTGGTGGATGCCAAGGCGTTGCGCGAACTGCACATCCGTCTGCGCGAGACGCCGAAGGCTGAGTAAGGCTGCAGCGTGAAAGCGCGATAAGGTTGTACGCAGTCAAAAAGGCGCATCTTCGGATGCGCCTTTGCGTTTAAAAGAGGGAAATCCCGCCGGGGGCGGGATTGATAAGGTTTCTAGAGAATTTCGGAGTTGTGTTATGGCTGGCCATTCCAAGTGGGCGAACATCAAGCACCGCAAAGAGCGTCAGGATGCCAAGAAGGGCAAGATCTTCACCAAGTGGATTCGCGAACTGACCGTCGCAGCCCGTCAGGGCGGCGGTGACCCGGGCTCTAACCCGCGTCTGCGCCTGGCGCTGGACAAGGCGCTGGGTGCCAACATGAGCCGCGACATCATTGACCGCGCCGTGGCTCGTGGTGCCGGTGCGGCCGACACCGACGATATGGTCGAACTGACCTATGAAGGCTACGGCCCGGGCGGCGTGGCGGTGATGGTCGAGTGCATGACCGATAACCGCAACCGCACCGCCGCAGCCGTGCGCCACGCGTTCAGCAAATGCGGTGGCAACCTCGGCACGGATGGTTCGGTGGCCTACCTGTTCGAACGCAAAGGGCAGATCACCTTCGCTCCTGGCACCGATGAAGACGCGCTGATGGAAGCCGCGATGGAAGCGGACGCCGACGACGTGGTCACCAACGAAGACGGCTCTATCGATGTGTTTACCTCGTTCGCCAGCTTCTACGCCGTGCGTAATGCCCTGCAAGCTGCTGGTTTCAGCGGCACCGACGCGGAAATCGTGATGCTGCCGACCACCAGTGCCGAGCTGGACCTGGAGGGGGCGCAGAAGGTGTTGAAGATGCTGGATATGCTTGAAGACCTGGATGATGTGCAGAATGTGTATTCGAATGCCGACATCCCTGAGTCTGTGGCCGAACAGCTCACTTAAGAACGATGAATATCCCAATGTGGGAGGGGCTTGTGTGGGAGGGGGCTTGCTCCCGATGGCGGTGGGTCAGTCACAAATGTACTTACTGACACTCCCTCATCGGGAGCAAGCCCCCTCCCACATTAGAGTCTCTGTGTATCAAAAAATGTGTTTATCCAACCCGCAGGCGTTATGACTTTAATCCTAGGTATCGACCCCGGTTCGCGCATCACCGGTTTTGGCGTGGTGCAGCAGACCCCGCGCGGCTGCATCTATGTTGCCTCGGGCTGCATCCGCACCGGCGCAGGGGAATTGGCCGAGCGGCTGCAGATCGTCTATCGCGGCGTACGTGAAGTCATCCAGACCTACGGCCCGGTCACCATGGGCATCGAAAAGGTCTTCATGGCCAAGAACGCCGATTCGGCTCTCAAGCTCGGCCAGGCCCGTGGCGCTGCCATCGTGGCGGGTGCCGAGGAGGGCATGGAGATCGCTGAATACACCGCGACCCAGGTCAAACAGGCCGTGGTCGGCACCGGTGCAGCCAACAAGGAACAGGTGCAGATGATGGTCATGCACATGCTCAAGCTCACTTCAAAACCGCAGATCGACGCCTCCGACGCCCTGGCCATCGCCATTTGCCATGCACATACCCGTTCCAGCCTGCTGCCTCACGGCTTGGGAACGGCACGTAGTCGTGGCGGGCGGCTGCGTCTCTGATAGCATCAGCGCATTGGTTATTTGCGGTCAGGCCCTGATCTGACCCCCAAGCTTTAAGGATCTGAACCGTGATTGGACGCTTGCGCGGCACCCTGGCCGAAAAACAGCCGCCGCACCTGATTCTGGATGTGAATGGGTTGGGTTATGAGCTGGAAGTGCCCATGACCACGTTGTACCGCTTGCCGTCGGTCGGCGAGCCGATAACCTTGCACACGCATTTGGTAGTGCGTGAAGACGCGCAACTGCTCTATGGTTTCATCGGCAAGCGCGACCGCGATTTCTTCCGCGAGCTGATTCGTCTCAATGGCGTGGGGCCCAAATTGGCCCTGGCCTTGATGTCGAGCCTGGAAGTGGATGAATTGGTGCGTGCTGTATCCGCCCAGGATACCTCGGCCCTGACCAAGGTGCCGGGAGTGGGCAAGAAAACCGCCGAGCGCCTGTTGGTGGAGCTCAAGGACCGCTTCAAGGCCTGGGAAGTGGTGCCGAGCATGTTCGCCCTGGTACCGAACCAGCCGGATATGCCGGCAGGCCAGATCGCCAGTGCCGAAAGCGATGCCGTCAGTGCGTTGATCTCCCTGGGCTACAAGCCTCAGGAAGCCAGCAAGGCGGTATCGGCCATCAAGGACAAGAACCTGAGCAGCGAAGACATGATCCGCCGAGCCCTGAAGGGAATGATTTAAGTGATTGAAGCTGATCGTCTGATCGCGGCCACCGGCCCGCGTGACCGTGAAGAAGTCCAGGACCGGGCCATCCGCCCCCTGAGCCTGGCCGAATACATCGGCCAGCCTACCGTGCGCGAGCAGATGGAGCTGTTTATCCAGGCCGCGCGCGGGCGCAGTGAGTCCCTGGACCACACCCTGATCTTCGGCCCGCCGGGTTTGGGCAAGACTACCCTGGCCAATATCATCGCCCAGGAAATGGGCGTGTCGATCAAGTCCACCTCCGGCCCGGTGCTGGAGCGTCCCGGTGACCTGGCAGCGCTGCTGACCAATCTTGAACCCCATGACGTACTGTTTATCGACGAGATCCATCGGTTATCACCGATTGTCGAAGAAGTGCTGTACCCGGCGATGGAAGACTTCCAGCTCGACATCATGATCGGCGAAGGCCCGGCAGCCCGTTCGATCAAGCTCGACCTGCCACCTTTCACTCTGGTGGGCGCGACCACGCGTGCGGGTATGCTGACCAACCCGCTGCGAGACCGTTTCGGCATTGTTCAACGTCTGGAGTTCTATAGCACCGCTGATCTGGCGACCATCGTCAGCCGTTCGGCGAGCATCCTTGGCTTGCCCCTGGACCCGGAAGGCGCCTTTGAAATCGCCCGGCGCGCCCGCGGCACGCCACGTATCGCCAACCGTTTGCTGCGCCGCGTGCGCGATTTTGCCGAAGTGCGTGCCAAAGGGCACATCACCAAGGCGGTCGCGGACCTGGCCTTGAACCTGCTGGACGTGGACGAGCACGGCTTCGATCACCAGGATCGACGTCTACTCTTGACCATGATCGAGAAGTTCGACGGTGGCCCGGTCGGCGTGGACAGCCTGGCGGCGGCTATCAGTGAAGAGCGCCATACCATTGAGGATGTGTTGGAGCCGTTCCTGATCCAGCAAGGCTATATCATGCGTACACCACGGGGCCGGGTGGTGACGCGCCATGCCTATTTGCACTTTGGGCTAAACATTCCGTCACGATTGGGCGAGATGCCTGCGGTAGACGAATTCCTTGATGCAGTGGACGATTAAAAAGCTGACGCCGGACGATTTATCTGAGCTTTGTGCTGTCCCAGTGTCTGGCGTCGTCATTTGAGTCACTGCAAAAGCGTTCAGGAATGAAAAAACAGTTGTCCAGCCGGATTGGCAACCTGAGGAGTAAGCACTAGAGTATGCGCGCGCAAAACGGGGATCAGTCGTTCGCACATCGCTGTCGCGTTTATTACGAGGACACCGATGCCGGCGGCATCGTGTATTACGTCAACTACCTGAAATTCATGGAGCGGGCTCGAACCGAGCGGCTACGGGAGCTGGGCTTTGCCCAATCCACGCTGGCAGGGGAGGACCTGTTATTCGTCGTGCATTCCAGCGAGGCGCGTTATCACGCACCGGCGCGACTGGACGATGAATTGCTGGTCAGCGCTGAGGTCATCGAATTGAACCGTGCCAGCCTGCGATTCAAACAGCAGGTCAGGCGGGCAACGGATGCAACGCTGCTCTGTGAGGGGCAGTTCCTGGTGGCATGTGTACGCACCAACAGTTTGAAACCTCGGGCCATTCCCGAAACTCTACGCGCGGCCTTTGCCGCCGTGAGCGGCGCGGGTAAACAATCAAAGCAGGAGATTTAGCGTGGAACCTACCGTCGTCGACCATTCCTCCATGTGGAGCCTGGTCAGCAATGCCAGTGTCGTGGTTCAACTGGTCATGCTGACCCTGGTAGCCGCATCGGTTACCTCTTGGGTCATGATTTTTCAGCGCAGCAACATGCTGCGCGCCGGTCGACGTGCCCTGGAGAGCTTCGAAGAGCGCTTCTGGTCGGGTATCGACCTGTCCAAACTGTACCGCCAGGCCGGCAGCAACCCGGACCCGGATTCGGGCGTCGAGCAGATCTTCCGTGCCGGTTTCAAGGAATTCTCGCGCCTGCGCCAGCAGCCGGGTGTCGACCCTGAAGCGGTGATGGAAGGCGTGGCCCGTGCCATGCGCGTGGCCATCTCCCGCGAAGAAGAGAAACTCGAGCAGGGCCTGCCGTTCCTCGCCACCGTCGGTTCCGTCAGCCCGTACATCGGCCTGTTCGGTACCGTATGGGGGATCATGAACTCCTTCCGCGGCCTGGCCCAGGCCCAGCAAGCCACGCTGGCCACCGTGGCCCCGGGTATTGCCGAAGCCCTGATCGCCACCGCGATCGGCCTGTTTGCCGCTATCCCCGCAGTAATCGCCTACAACCGTTTTGCCGCAACCAGCGAAACCTTGATCGGCCGTTACTACACCTTCGCCGATGAATTCCAGGCGATCCTGCACCGTAAAGTGCACACCAGCGAAGAATAAGCAGGTAATTCCCAATGGCTTTAATCGCTCGAGCTCGCAAAAAGCGCAAGCCGGTCGCCGAGATGAACGTAGTGCCCTACATCGACGTGATGCTGGTGCTGCTGGTGATCTTCATGGTGACCGCGCCGATGCTCAATCAGGGCGTGAAGGTTGATCTGCCCAAGGTTTCCAGTGAAGCCTTGCCGCAGGACAACAACACGCAGGTCCTGACCATTTCGATCAAGGCTGACAAGACCTATTACTGGAACCTTGGCAGCGAAGTCGACACCCAGAAGCAGCAGGACAAGGCCCTGACTTTGCCGGCGATGACCGATGCGGTGACCAAGATCATTCGCTCCGGCAACGAAGGCGGCAAGCACACTCAGGTATTTATCCGCGGCGACAAATCGGTCGACTACGGCTCCGTCATGGGTGCCATGGGCGGGCTGCAGAAAGCCGGCGTCGGTAACGTTGGCTTGATTACCGAGGCGCCCTGATGCAGCAACAGCGAGAGCCGTCCGCCTCGGAAAGCTACTTCTGGCCTGGCGTGTGGGCGATAGCCCTGCACGTCCTGGTGTTCGGCATGCTGTTTGTCAGCTTTGCCATGACCCCGGACCTGCCGCCAGCCAAGCCGATCGTGCAGGCGACCCTGTATCAGCTGAAATCGAAAAGCCAGGCCACCACCCAGACCAATCAGAAGATTGCAGGTGAGGCCCAGAAGTCGGCTGCGCGCCAGACTGAAGTCGAGCAGATGGAACAGAAGAAGGTCGAGCAGGAAGCGGTGAAGGCTGCTGCGGAACAAAAGAAAGAAGAGGCGGCTCAAAAGGCCGAGGAATCGAAAAAGGCCGACGAAGCCAAGAAAGCCGACGAGGCGAAAAAGGCTGATGAAGCCAAGAAAGCCGAGAAAGCTGCCGAAGCCAAAAAGGCTGAAGAGAAACAATTGGCTGATATAGCCAAGAAGAAATCTGAAGAAGAAGCCAAGAAGGCTGCCGAGGAAGAGGCCAAGAAAAAGGCCGCTGAAGAAGCCAAGAAAAAGATAGTCGAAGACGCGAAGAAGAAAGCCGCCGAAGACGCCAAGAAAAAAGCTGAAGCAGACGAGGCGAAGAAGAAAGTCGCCGACGAAGCGAAGAAGAAAGCTGCCGCCGACGCCTCCAAGAAAAAGGCCCAGGAAGCAGCACGCAAATCCGCCGAAGAGAAAAAGGCCCAGGCCCTGGCAGATTTGCTTTCCGACACGCCGCAGCGTCAGCAAGCCCTGGCCGATGAACGTGGTGATGAAGTCGCGGGCAGTTTCGACGATCTGATTCGAGCGCGGGCAGCGGAAGGCTGGACACGTCCACCTTCGGCACGCAAAGGCATGACAGTAGTGCTGCAGATCGGCATGTTGCCGGACGGTACGGTGACTTCGGTCAGCGTGGCCAAGTCCAGTGGTGACGGTACGTTCGACAGTTCAGCGGTTGCCGCAGTCAAGAATATTGGCCGGTTGACCGAGATGCAGGGAATGAAACCAAGTGACTTCGCTCCCTATCGTTCATTCAAGATGACATTCACACCTGAGGATCTAGCCTTGTGAGAAACCTTCTTCGAGGAATGCTTGTCGTTATTTGCTGTATGGCAGGGATAGCGGCGGCGGATGAAAAGAACATCCTGGTAACCAGCGGCAGCGATCGGGCTACTCCGATTGCAGTCGTACCCTTCGGTTGGCAGGGCGGCAGCGTGCTGCCGGACGACATGGCCCAGATCGTCAGCGACGACCTGCGTAACTCCGGTTACTACGCGCCGATCCCCAAAGGCAACATGATCAGCCAGCCCAACCAGGCCAGCGAAGTCGTGTTCCGTGACTGGAAAGCCGTGGGCGCGCAGTACGTGATGGTGGGCAACATCACGCCGGCCGGTGGTCGCCTGCAGATCCAGTACACGTTGTTCAACGTGGCCACCGAGCAGCAGGTATTGACCGGCAGCGTATCGGGTACCGCCGAGCAACTGCGCGACATGGCCCACTACATCTCGGACCAGTCGTTTGAAAAGCTCACCGGTATCAAAGGGGCGTTCTCGACGCGCCTGCTGTATGTCACGGCTGAGCGTTTCTCTGTAGACAACACCCGCTACACCCTGCAACGTTCGGACTACGACGGCGCACGTGCAGTGACCTTGCTGCAGTCCCGCGAGCCAATCCTGTCGCCGCGCTTCGCGCCGGACGGCAAGCGTATTGCCTACGTATCGTTCGAACAGCGTCGCCCGCGTATCTTTGTGCAGCACATTGATACGGGTCGTCGCGAGCAGATCACCAACTTTGAAGGCCTCAACGGTGCGCCAGCCTGGTCGCCGGATGGTTCGCGCCTGGCTTTCGTGCTCTCCAAGGACGGCAACCCGGATATCTACGTGATGAACATGGCCTCGCGCCAACTGAGTCGCGTGACCAGCGGCCCGGGCATCAACACCGAACCGTTCTGGGGTAAGGATGGTTCGACCATCTACTTCACCTCCGACCGTGGCGGCAAGCCTCAGGTCTACAAGGCAAACGTGAACGGTGGTGGTGCTGAGCGTGTGACCTTTATCGGTAACTACAACGCCAACCCCAAGCTTTCGGCCGATGAAAAGACGTTGGTGATGATTCACCGTCAGGATGGTTTCACTAATTTCCGGGTTGCGGCCCAGGATTTGCAGCGCGGAACCGTTAAAATCCTTACAGATACCAACCTTGATGAGTCAGCCACTGTTGCGCCCAACGGCACCATGGTAATCTACGCCACCCGCCAGCAGGGCCGGGGAGTCTTGATGCTCGTGTCCATCAATGGACGCGTAAGGCTCCCACTTCCTACCGCACAAGGCGAAGTCAGAGAACCATCCTGGTCCCCTTACCTGAACTGACGCGGCGCTACAAAAAGAAGTACTTAACACACTGGGGTTCATTAGGAGTTTCACGATGGAAATGCTGAAGTTTGGTAAGTTTGCTGCTCTGGCTCTGGCTCTGTCCGTAGCCGTTGGTTGCTCCTCTAAAGGCGGCGACAATGCCGGTGAAGGCGCAGCTGTTGATCCAAACGCTGGTTACGGCGCTAACACTGGTGCGGTCGACGGCTCCCTGAGCGAAGAAGCTGCTCTGCGCGCTATCACCACTTTCTACTTCGAATACGACAGTTCGGACCTGAAGCCAGAAGCCATGCGCGCTCTGGACGTTCACGCCAAGGACCTGAAAGCTAACGGCGCTCGCGTTGTTCTGGAAGGTAACACTGACGCCCGTGGTACTCGTGAGTACAACATGGCACTGGGCGAGCGTCGTGCGAAAGCCGTTCAGCGCTACCTGGTACTGCAAGGTGTTGCTCCAGGCCAACTGGAACTGGTTTCCTACGGTAAAGAGCGTCCAGTTGCAACTGGCAACGACGAGCAGTCGTGGGCTCAGAACCGTCGCGTCGAACTGCGTAAGTAATTCGTCATGCGAACGTGCCGTCGTGCTCTGACTGTATTGGCTCTCAGCCTCGCACCGCTTGCGGTGTGGGCTGCGGTTCCTGTAACGGATAGCAACTCAGGCTATAACAATAGCGGGAGCAGTTATCCGCCAGCAGGTTATGGCACGAACGGCGCCTATGCTGGGGGAGCGGCTACGTCCGCTCCCTCGGCACAGGGCGAGCTGTTCAACCAGCTGCAACGCATGCAGGATCAATTGGCGCAGCAACAAGGCGCAATTGAAGTGCTGCAGAACCAGGTGAACCAGCTCAAGCAAGAAGGCCTCGAGCGATACCAGGATCTTGATCGTCGTATTGGAGCCGGCGTTGCACCTGCCGCTACTCCTGATAATTCTGCTGCCGGTGGCGCGCCAAGCGCTGCTGCCGGTGGCGCTGCAGCTGGGGCCGCCGCGGCTGCCCCTGCCGCCAGCAGTGAACCGGGTGATCCGGCGAAGGAAAAGCTGTATTACGATGCAGCCTTCGACCTGATCAAGGCCAAGGATTTCGATAAGGCCAGCCAGGCCTTTACCGCATTCCTGCGCAAGTACCCCAACAGCCAGTACGCGGGCAATGCCCAGTACTGGTTGGGCGAGGTCAACCTGGCAAAGGGTGATTTGCAGGGGGCAGGCCAGGCTTTTGCCAAGGTCAGCCAGCTGTACCCCAAGCACGCCAAGGTGCCGGACTCGCTGTACAAGCTCGCTGACGTAGAGCGCCGCCTGGGTCATACCGACAAGGTCAAAGGCATTCTGCAACAGGTGGTTGCCCAGTATCCGGGTACCTCCGCCGCGCAGTTGGCCCAGCGCGATCTGCAACGCTTGTAAGCAATACCGCCCGTTTAGAAGAAACCCGCGCCTGGCGCGGGTTTTTTCGTTAGAATCCACGCCCTTTTATGAAACACGCTTCCTGGGGTTGGCGCGTTGGCGCAATCCCTTGAAGTGCCTGACGGAGGCGGACAGCCTGTTTAGCTGTTACGCCCGTGGCGACTATGCAAGACACATTACGTATTACCGAAGTCTTTTACTCGTTGCAGGGTGAAACGCGCACTGCTGGCCTGCCCACCGTATTCGTACGACTCACCGGCTGCCCATTGCGTTGCCAATACTGCGACAGCGCCTACGCCTTCAGCGGCGGCACCGTGCGCACCCTCGACGACATCCTGGAACAGGTTGCCGGCTACCGGCCGCGCTACGTCTGCGTGACGGGCGGCGAGCCATTGGCGCAACCCAATGCCATTCCCTTGCTCAAGCAGCTGTGTGACGCCGGTTACGAGGTCTCACTGGAAACCAGTGGCGCCCTGGACATTTCCGCTGTCGATCCGCGTGTAAGCCGGGTGGTCGACCTCAAGACCCCCGACTCCAAGGAAGCCCACCGCAACCGCTACGAGAACATCGACTTGTTGACGGCCAACGACCAGGTCAAGTTCGTCATCTGTTCCCGCGACGATTATGATTGGGCGACTTCCAAGCTGATCCAGTATGGCCTGGAACGCCGCGCGGGCGAGGTGCTGTTCTCGCCCAGCCACCATGACCTCAACGCTCGCGACCTGGCCGACTGGGTAGTGGCAGACAACCTGCCGGTGCGCCTGCAATTGCAGCTGCATAAGTACCTGTGGAACGACGAGCCGGGGCGCTGATCCGGCTGCTGCGAGAGACGTTCTGCCCACCGAATTACCGTTCAAATGCGTTTTTTCTGATTTATTTCAAATAAGGTGTTGAATAATCCTTAGAAATCAGTATTATACGCGCCACCACACAGCGGGTCGTTAGCTCAGTTGGTAGAGCAGTTGGCTTTTAACCAATTGGTCGTAGGTTCGAATCCCACACGACCCACCATTTTTGGCGGTTTAGAAAATCCGGAAGGCCCACGCAAGTGAGGATTTCCGGGTTTTTTTTTGCCTGCCATTTGGCCTGTCCGAGTCGACGTTGGGTCAACGTCTGCTCAGATTTCCGTTGTCGTCCAAACATTCCTTAAATCAAAAACTCATACGCGGACCGGTGTTGACCGAATAGTCCGGTCGTTCGTGTGCGTGTTCAATGTGTATCAAATTTGATACCGCTGGTCGGAAAACAACCAGAAACTTCAAGCGAGATCTGTTCCTATTTGATTTTTTTCGTTAGCCATCAGGTCGTTACGTGTTTTTTAGGGCTTTTCCTAAAGTTTGGTCAGATTATTGGCGAGAAAGGCGGTCGATGTTAATTTGCCACCCTTCGTAAATTCGATGGATCGAACATGTCTGCCTCACTGCCACGGACTCGGTATTCACTGAGCATTGCCCTGCTTGCCTGCCTCGCTTCCCACTGCGTGATGGCGGCAACCCTGCCGGGTGATCAGGACCTGATCCGCGAGCGGCAAAACCGCCTGTTGGAAGATCAGCAGCGCCGTCTTGAGCAGCTCAAGGAACTGCCCGGCAAAGCGGCCAGGCCCGAAGCGCCGGCAGCCCCGGTGGACAGTCGTTGCTTCCCGATCCAGACCATTGAACTCCAGGGTGCCGACCACCTGCCTGCCGTTGAACGCGAGCGTCTACTCAAGCCGTACGCGGCTCAGTGCCTGGGCGTTGCACAACTCAACGCCCTGCTCAAAGACATCACCAACTACTACATCGACAAAGGCCTGGTGACCAGCCGCGCCTACTTGCCGCAGCAGGATATGTCCAAAGGGCATCTGCAAGTCCTGGTGGTGGAAGGCAAGCTTGAAGGCCTGAAGGGCGCCGACAGCAGCAAGCTGTCGGACCGCGAACTGGCCATGGCCTTTCCCGGCAAAAGCGGCGAGATATTGAACCTGCGAGAAATCGAGCAGGCTGTCGATCAACTCAACCGTTTACCGTCCAATCAGGCACAGATGGAGCTGACGCCGGGCGAGGCCGTGGGCGGCAGCTCGGTAATGGTCAAAAACAACCCGCAAAAGCCATGGCGTGCCAGCCTGTCGCGTAACAACGATGGCCAGAAAAGCACCGGCGAACAACAGTGGGGTACCGGCTTTGAATGGGACAGCCCGCTGGGCCTGGCCGATCAACTGATTCTGCGCGGCGGCCACGACGCCGTCAGCGATCACCAGAAAACCTCCAAGAACGCGATGCTGTACTACAACGTGCCCTGGGGCTGGTGGAACTTCAGCTACAGCTACAACCAGAGCGACTACCGTTCGGTCGTCCAGGGCGATGGTTTCGACTTCAAGCAAACCGGGGACAGTGAAAACCATCAGTTGCGCGCTGAGCGGGTGATCCACCGTGATGCCGTGAGCAAAACCTCGCTCAACGTCGGCCTGTCCCACCTGCGTACCAACAATTACATCGAAGACAGCCGCTTGGCCGTCAGCAGCAATCGGCTCAGCGAGTTGCAGTGGGGCATCAACCACGGTCGGCGAGTTGGCAGTGCTTTTGTCAACATTGACCTCGGTATGCAGGACGGCATTGGTTTGCTTGATGCCCAGGCCCAACATGAGCGCGATCAGAACGGCAATCGACTGGCCAACTCCCGCTACCGCAAATACACCGCCACCGTCAGCTACCTGCAACCGTTCACGCTGTGGGGCGAGTCGTTCAGTTTCACCAGCCTGGCCACCGGCCAGCGCAGTGAAGACGTGCTGTTCAGCCCCCAGCGCATGAGCCTCGGCGGCTCGGCGTCGATACGTGGCTACAAGGACAAGCAACTGACCGGCGACAGTGGCGGCTACTGGCGCAATGACCTGCGCTGGAGCCGCCCGGTGACCCTCGGTTGGCTGCGCCCGGTGTTCGGTGAATACGGTGCCAGCGTGGGCTACGACCAGGGCGTGATCCGCAACGGTCGCTACAACGGCGAAGTGCACGGCCGCGTCTCAAGCAACTCGCTTGAGCTGTTCGCCCGCGGCAAACACGTCAGTACCAGCGTGACCTTTGCCCACTCGCTGGAACGACCGGCCGCGCTATTTGAGCGTGAAGCACCGATCTACTTCCGCATGGATTTCTTCCTGTAATTCAACGCCCAGTTGCAACGAGAATTTGAAATGGATGTTCGCCAATTTGCCTTCCTGGTTCGCCAGCCTTCTGCTGCCCTGAAAAGCCGTGACGCGTTCCTCGGCCTGCCCAAACGTGGCTTGGCGCTGATCCTGGCCAATGCGCTGTTCTGGCAACCGCTGCTGGCCCAGGCCGAAGGCATCGTGGTCAGCGCCCCCGGCACCACAGTGGGCGCGGCGGGCAATGGCGTGCCGGTAGTGAACATCGCCACCCCCAATGGCAGTGGCTTGTCCCACAACCAGTTCAAGGACTACAACGTCGGCACCAACGGCGTGATCCTCAACAACGCCACCGAACGCACTCAATCGACGCAACTGGGCGGCATCATCCTGGGCAACCCGAACCTGCAGGGCCGCGCTGCCAATATCATCCTCAACGAAGTCAACGGTGGCAGCCCGAGCCAATTGCGCGGCTACACCGAAGTGGCGGGCCAGTCGGCCAAGGTCATCGTCGCCAACCCCTACGGCATCACCTGCAGTGGCTGCGGCTTCATCAACACCCCCAACGTTACCCTGACCACTGGCAAACCCATCCTCGATAACGGCCGCCTGGACCGCTACCAGGTCGATGGCGGTGCGGTGACCATCGACGGCCAGGGCTTGAACGCCAGCAACGTCGACCGCTTCGAAATCATCACCCGCTCGGCCAAGATCAATGCGCAGATCAATGCGCGCAACTTGAGCGTGGTTGCTGGGCGCAATGATGTAAATGCGCAGACCTTGAACGCCACCACCCGCGCCGATGACGGCAGTGCCAAGCCGGAGCTGGCGATTGACTCGACGGCGTTGGGTGGGATGTATGCCGGGGCGATCAAGCTGGTGGGGACTGAAGCCGGTGTGGGCGTTAAGCTCGACGGTGCGTTGATGGCCAGTGGGGGGGATATTCAGCTCGATGCCAATGGACGCTTGAGCATGGCTAATGCCAAAGCCAGCGAAGCGGTGGTGGTCAAGGCCGGTCAATTAGACGCTGCTGGGGCTGTGTATGCCGGCACGCGAATCGATCTGCAAACCACAGCGGGCCTGAACAACCAGAAAAGCCTGGCGGCCCGCGACAGTATCACCGTTACCAGCGGTGGCACGGTGGTCAACAGCGGCATCATCGAAGCCGGTGTCAACGCTGATGAAAGCCGCAATGCCAATGGCGATGTCAGCCTGCACGCGGCGAACCTGAGCAATAGCGGCAGCGTGGTTGCCAGCCGAACCCTCATCGCGACAGCCAACCAAACCTTGAACAATCAAGGTGGCACATTGAGCGGTATAGGCGCCGTGGTTAACGCCGGCCAACTCGACAACCGTGGCGGTCGTGTATTGGGGAAGGACTCGCTCAAGGTCACGGCCACCGGCCTGGATAACCGCACCAACGGTCTGCTGCACAGTGAAAACAGCACCGACGTTACGGTAACCGCTGCACTGGATAACCAGAGCGGTCGCGTAATCGGCCTCAAGAACCTGACGCTCAACGCCGGCCAACTGACTAACGATAACGGCCTGGTCGCCAGCCAGGCGCAGGCCCGTGTAACCGCCGGGCAATTGAGCAACCAGGCGGGTGAAATCTCTGCCGATCAGACTACCGTGATCGCCACGACCCTGGACAACCGTTCAGGCAAATTGCTGGGCAGCAACCTCAACGTGACCGCCAGCGGTGCCATCGATAACCGCCTGGGGATTTTCTCCGCCACCAGCCTGACGGCACAGGCGGCCAGCCTAGATAACCGCGACAAAGGTTCCATCGCCAGCCAGGGCGTGATGAACCTGACCGTCGCCGGGCTGCTGGACAATCGCAATGAAGGCAACCTCGTCAGCCAGGGGGCTCATCAAATAACCGCAGGGCAGTTGAACAACAGCCAGGGCGGCCTGGTGTCCAGCAAAACTACCCTGGCGTTGCACGGCGACAGCCTGATCAACCAGGGTGGCCTGGTCATTGCCGACGGCGCGCTGACCCTCACCGGCGGCGATCTGGATAACAGCCAAGCGGGCGTGATCAGCACCAAGGCCGTAGCGCACGTGCAACTGAATCAGTTGAACAACAGCAACGGTGGCAAGTTGGGCAGCGATGGTGCGCTGACCCTCAACGCCGACCGGCTCGAAAACAGCGCCGGTCGCATCAGCGCCAAGGGCGACTTGCAGGCAACGGTCGGTGTGCTCAATCAACAAGCGGGCGAACTCGTCAGCGACGGTGCGCTGAACCTGACCGGCACGTCCCTGGATAACCGCAACGGCGGCCTTATCGCTGCCACCAAGGGCGTGGACCTGCGCAGCCAGACCATCCTTAACCAGCAAGGCGAGATATCCAGTCAGGCCAAGGTGCTGGTGGTCGCCGATCAACTGAACAACACCACCGGCAAGGTGATCGGCGACAGCGGCCTGACGCTCACGGTCCAACGCCTGCTCAACCAGAGCAAAGGCTTGCTGGCGGGGCGTGAGAGCCTTGTGTTGAACGGCGCCCAACTGGACAACAGCCAGGGTGGTCGTATCAGCAGCCAAAAAGACCTGAATATCACCCTGACCGGCGACCTGCTCAACCAAGGGCAGGGCACGCTGCTCAGCGAGGGCGCGTTAACCGTCAAGGCCGGTACGCTGGACAACAGCCAGGGCGGCATTTTGTCCGCAGCCAATGCGCTGTCGATCACCACTCAGGGCCAGTTGAACAACCAGGCAGGCAAACTACTCGCCGATGGCACAGCCACGCTGGTCAGCGCTGCGCTGAACAACAGCCAGGGCGGTGTGATCAGCGCCAAGCAGCAGGTTGATGTGCGCAGTGCCGGCCTGAATAACAGCCAGCGCGGCAGTATCAGCAGTGACGCTGGTATCACCCTCAACGCAGGGCAACTGGACAACAGCCAACAAGGGTCGATCTTCGCCAAGTCAACGGTCAAGGCAACCCTGAGTGGGCTGGACCAGCATGACCGTGGTGAGCTGGTCAGCAACACCAACATCGAACTGGACTTGAACCATGGGCAACTGATCAACCGCGACCACGGCCTGATCGCGACACCGGGCCAACTGCTGCTGAACAACCTGGGCAACGTCGACAACAGTCAGGGCGGTGAAATCTCCAGCACCCAGTCATTCCTGTTGATGGCCGATGCGCTGAACAACCGCGGCGGCAAAGTCATCAGTGGCGACAGCCTGCAGGTACGTATCGCCAAGGCGCTGGATAACAGCGTGGAAGGTGTACTGTCCGCCAAGAGCGTTCTGCAAGTGGCAGCCGACAGCCTGGACAACCAGGCCCGTGGCGCGCTCGCCAGCCGTGGTGCGCTGGACCTGAAGGTCACCGGTGTGCTGGATAACCATAACCAGGGGCAGATATCCGCCGCTACGGTTTTGACTACCACCTCAGGCTCCTTGAACAACAGCGACAAGGGCAGCCTCTCGGCCGGTGTGCTACAGACGCTCAACACCGGTGTGCTGGACAATCACCAGGGCGGACGAATCGTCAGCGACGGTAGCCAGACCGTCACTGCCGCCAATGTGGATAACCGCGCGGGTGTGATCGGCAGTCAACAGGCGCTGAACCTGACCACTGCCAACCTCGATAACACTGCCGGGTTGATCAACAGCCAGGCGGACCTGACCCTGACCGGGCAAACAGTCGACTCAAGCCAGGATGGGGAAATCTCAGCCAAGGGCGACTTGAATCTCATCGTTCAACAGCTGATCCAGCGTCAGGGCCGCTTGATCGGCGAACGCGCCGTAACCCTCGACCTGCAAGGCGGCAATCTCGATAACAGCGCAGGCTTGATCAGCGCCAAAGGCCCGCTGACCTTCGCGCGCCTGGCTAACCTGACCAACCGCGAACAAGGCGAAATCTCCAGTCAGACGGCGTTCACCGTAGCTGCCAAACGCATCGATAACGGTGATCGTGGGGTCATCCTCAGCGCTGATCAATTGCGTCTTGAAGCGGATACAGTGGTCAACGCCAACAAGGGCTTGATCTCCGGCTGGAACGGTCTGACGGTGGTCGGCAATAGCCTCGACAACAGCTCCGAGGGCACGTTGTCGAGCAAGAGTGGCACGTTGCACACCGACCTCACCGGTGTATTGGATAACCACGCGGCGGGTGCCCTGGTCAGCCTGGGCAAACAAACGCTCACCGCGGGCAGCCTGAACAATGATCAGGGGATCATCTCCGGCCAGGCCGATGTTGACCTCACCGTTGCCGGTCGCCTGGACAACGGCAACAGCGGCTTGATTTCTGCCGGTCAACAGCTGGACTTCAACAACGCCAAGAGTGAAATCCTCAACCGTGGCGGCCAGATCAGCGCGGCCAATATCTCCCTGACCGGTCAAAGCCTGGACAACAGCGGCGGGCAACTGATCAGCCAGGGCACCCTGGAAGGCACCCTCAGTGGTGCGCTGATCAACGCCAACAACGCCCGCCTGGCCAGTGGCGCAGCACTGTTGCTGAGCGCCGCCAGCCTGGACAACCGAGGGGGCCAACTGGTCAGCCAGGACCGCCTTGATCTGACCCTCGCCAATGGCGACCTGGATAACAGCGCCAAAGGCACACTCGCCAGCCAGAAAGACCTGGTGATCAGGCTGTTGGCCGGTGACGTTCACAACCAGCAAGACGGCCTGATGTTCAGCCAGAAGGGCAAGCTCGACCTTACCGCCCGCAGCCTCACCAACTATCAAGGCACGCTGCAAAGCCAGACCGATAACCGCCTGCGCCTCAGTGGCGCCCTGAATAACCAGGGCGGCCGCGTCGACAGCCTCAGTGGCAACCTGGACCTGGAAACCGCCAGCGTCGCCAATACCGCAGGTGGCATCCTCAACAGCAGCAAAGGCTGGATCAAACTGGTCACCGGCCTGTTCGATAACGGCAGCGGCATCACCCAGGCACAGTCGTTGAACATTGAAGCCAAAGGCGGCCTGCTCAACCAGTTGGGGCATCTGTCGGCCCTTGGCGGTGACAGCCAGATTGTCACCACCACCCTGAATAACCAGGGCGGCGGTGTGTATGCCGACACCTTGCTCAAAGTCACGGCCGCGAACTTCGATAACCAGGGCACTGAGGTCGGTAATGGTGGCAAGGTCGGCGCCCGCGCAATTGATTTCGGCCTGACGGGTACCCTGAGCAACAGCTATGGCCTGATTGAAAGCGACGACACCCTGCGCCTTGCCGCGCAAACCATCAACAACGTCAGCGGCAACCTGCGCGCCATGGGCCGGGTCGGCACCACCGATATTCGTACCACGGGCCTGTTCGATAACCGCTTCGGCGCGCTGGAAAGCGCCAACGAAACCCTCAACCTGCAAGCTGGCAGCCTGGACAACAACGGTGGGCGCATCGTGCATACCGGCACTGGCACGTTTGACCTGACCTCCGACCAGGTCACCCGTGCCGGTGGCAGCTTCGTCACCAACGGCCAACTGGATATCAAGGCAGCAAGCTGGACTAACAGCAGTGTGATCCAGGCCGGACGACTGAACTTGGACATTGGCCAATTCACCCAGACCGCCAGCGGCCAATTGCTCGGCGCACAAAGCCTGACCGGCACCGGCGACACCTGGACCAACGACGGCCTGCTCGCCAGTGACGGCACCCTCAAGTTGACCCTCACCGGCGGCTATAGCGGTAACGGCCGGGTCAGTAGCCTGGGCGACATGACCCTCGCCGCCGCCAACATGGACCTGGGTGAGAATGCTCGTATTGGTGGTGGTGCAATCACCCAGGTCACGAGCACCAACGTCCTGACCAATCGTGGTCGCGTGACCTCGGTAGGCAACCTGACGGTCAACGCTGCCACCCTGAACAACTACGGCACCCTGGGCGGCTCCGAGAATGTTCGCCTCAACGCCACGCATCTGCTCAATGAAAAAGGCCTGTTGTTCAGCGGCAAGGACATGACCTTGCGCGTCAACGACTTCAGCAACCGCTTTGGTGATGTCTACAGCCTGGGTGGCCTCGACATCGCACGCGATGATGCCAACGGGCGCAGTGCACTGATTGAAAACGTCTCCGGTACCTTGGAAAGCGACGGCAACATGCGCTTGCTGACGGATACCCTGAGCAACCGACGCGACCAGTTCACCACGGAGAAAAGCCTGGTTTCCGGGAGCATCGGTGTCTACGGCAACGATTACTGCAAAGGTAAAGGCTGCGAACTGAGTTTCAGCGGTGTCGAAACCTATGAGGACGTCATCAAAGGCAGCTCCGCCTCCGCGTTCATCAATACCGGTGGTGATCTCACGGTAGGCAGCCAGACGTTCGATAACCTCTACAGCTCGGTATCGGCCGCTAAAAACATCCTGATCAACACCGACGTGCTGAACAACACCGGCGCTGCCGGCGGTGAGCAGCGTAATTTCGGTTACGCCTACTACACGCGTAACCGGTCGGCTTACTCATTGCTGATGAGCGAAGTCGAACAGTTCAACCGTAGCAACGATCCCAGCTCAAGTGACTATAAGCCGGGTCAGTACACGTTCGACCAGTTCATTGAGAAGACGAGGTTCTCGGATACCTACTTCACATCACCTATCGACTACACCGTGCCCACCTCTGGCAGCGTGATCGCCCAAGCGGTGATCCAGGCAGCCAGATCGGTCACCGTTAACGCAACCAAAGAAATCAACAACAGCGTCATCCGCCCGAACGCTACCAACATCGATACCCCGGCGGCCAACCGCAACACCAACTCCGACGTATTTGCCTCCACGGTAAAACCGGCAATCACCGCGCAACTTCCTCCGGACCTGGCCCAACGCCAAGTCAACCCGGTGACCTTACCCGGCTTCAGTTTGCCGACCAGCCAGAACGGCCTGTTCCGTCTCAGCGGCCAGGCAGCGAAAGGCGGCGCAGCGAGTAAAGCGGACACCGCCACCGGGGACTTTAGCGTCAACGGGCGTGTCATCACCGCCGCTGACCGCGAGAAAACCCTCGACTACACCGCCGTGCAAGAACGCGGTTTCAACCTCGACGGCCAGCCCGTCAGCGGCGCAGTCAACGGCCAGGGCCCGTTGGCTCTGGACAATCGCTCCCCCTCGATCACCCGCGTGCAAGGCCTGCCGGACATTACTCCGGTAGATAACAGCCACAAATACCTGATCGAAACCAACCCGGCGCTCACCGACCTCAAGCAGTTCATGAGCTCCGACTACCTGCTCGGCAAACTCGGCTATAACCCCGATGCCAGCTGGAAGCGCCTGGGCGACGGCCTGTACGAGCAACGCCTGATCCGCGAAGCCGTGGTGGCCCGCACCGGCCAGCGCTACATCAACGGCATCGCCAGCGATGACCAACTGTTCCGCTACCTGATGGACAACGCCATCTCCTACAAGGACTCACTCAACCTGCAACTGGGCGTATCCCTCACCGCCGAGCAAGTCGCGGCGCTGACCCACGACATCGTGTGGATGGAAGAAGCCGAGGTCAACGGCCAGAAAGTCCTGACCCCCGTGCTCTACCTGGCCCAGGCCAATAACCGCCTGGCCCCCAACGGCGCGCTGATCCAGGGCCAGGACGTGAGCCTGATCACCGGCGGCGACCTGCACAACAGCGGCACCCTGCGTGCCACCAACAACCTGAACATGGTCGCGGGCAACATCGACAACAGCGGCCTGATGCAAGCCGGCAACCGCCTGGAAATGCTCGCCACCGACTCGATCCGCAACAGCCGTGGCGGCATCATCAATGGCCGCGACATCAGCGCCACCGCCGTGACCGGCGACATCATCAACGAGCGCACCGTCACCACCTTCAAACAGGACGGCCAGGGCTACCAACTGCGCAACGACGTGGCCAGCGAAGCCTCACGCTTCGAAGCCACCGACACGCTCAAGCTGAACGCCGGGCGCGATGTGCTCAACGTTGGCAGCAACCTCAAGGCCGGTGGCAACGCCAGCGTAACGGCAGGGCGTGATGTGCTGATCGCCAGCCAGACCGAACAGGACGACTACGCCTACCAACGCCGCCGCATCAGCGGCACCGAGCAAACCATCCTGCAACACGCCTCCGCTGTGGACGTGGGCGGCAACCTCGCCATCGACGCCCGCCGCGACATCGCCGTGGTCGCCAGCACCGTCAGCGCCGCCAAAGACCTCAGCGTCAAAGCCGGCGAAAACCTGACCCTGGCCGCCGCCGCCAACGAACAACACGACTACTCCAAAGGCAAAAAAGGCGGCACCAAAACCACTACTCAACTGGACGACGTCACCCAACAAAGCGCCGAACTCAAAGCCGGCGGCGACCTGATCGCCATCGCCGGCACCGACCTGACTTTGGTTGCCAGCAAGATCAGCGCGGGTAACGAAGCCTATGTGCACGCTGATAACGAATTGCAAATGTTGGCGGCGCAAGACAGTCATTACTCGCTGTATGACATGAGCAAGAAGGGCAGTTGGGGCAGCAAGAAGACTCAGCGTGATGAAGTGACCGATGTGAAGAATGTCGGGAGCGAGATCAAGACTGGGGGGGATTTGACGCTGGAGAGTGGAGGTGATCAGAAGTATCAGGCGGCGAAGCTTGAGAGTGGTGGGGATATTGCGATTGTCAGCGGTGGGGCGGTGACGTTTGAGGCGGTGAAGGATCTGCATCAGGAGAGTCATGAGAAGAGCAAAAGCGATTTGGCGTGGAACAGTGCCAAGGGTAAGGGAAATACCGATGAAACTCTGCGTCAGACGGAAATGGTGGCCCAAGGTCAGTTAGCTATTCGGGCTGCTGGCAAGATTAATATAGATATTAGACAAGTTGATCAACAGACGGTTAGCCAAACAATCGATGCGATGGTTAAAGCGGAACCTAAATTAGCGTGGATTAAGCAAGCTGAAGCCAACGGGCAAGTCGATTGGCGAGTCGTGAAGGAAATTCATGACAGTTGGGATTACAAAAACTCCGGGCTGGGGGCCGCGCCTGCGCTGATTATTTCAATCGTTGCTAGCTTTTACCTTGGGCCTCTTGCTGGAGCCATGGCGAGTAATTTTGCTGTAGGTACGATTAATGGCGGGGGAGATATTGGTGCAGGTTTTAAGGCTGCCACCAATAAGAATGCGATTAAGGGGTATGCGACACAGATGGTCACGAGCGGTATTTTGGCCGGTATAGATACTGCTGTCGCCGGCTGGAGTCCCGACGGACCATTAATCCTGAATGCCAATGGTGTCAACAATCCAGGCTATAGCTCAAGTATGCTGGATTGGAATACGGTTAGTGAGAACGTACTTCGAAGCAGTACGCATGCTTTGGTCGCAGGTAGCGTTAACACAGCGATCAACGGCGGTAGTTTAAAAGATAACCTCGGTACTGCTGCCATTTCGGAAGGCCTTGATCTCACCGCTGCTTTTGGAAATAAACAAGTCGGTGATTTGGCCGATTATTTGGATGTCAGCCCTGGCACAGCTTCGAAAATCTTCATGCATGCTGTGCTGGGTGGAGCACTTTCATCCGCTAGGGGCGGTGATTTTAAAACCGGAGCGCTGGCAGGCGCTGCTACGGAAGGATTGACGTCTGTTGCGGCAGAAAATCTTGGCAAATACCTAGATACACAGCTTTCTACGAATGGCCAGTTCAAAGTCGCCACCGCTCAGGTTATTGGGGTGTTGGCGGGGGCTTTGGGTAACGGTGATCCCGAGACAGCCAGTTGGGTAGCGGGGAATGCCCAGCGCTACAACGATTTCCTACATATGGGGGGGAATTGGGGAGCTGCTGCATCCAGTCTCGGCGCTGAAATGATCGAGCAAGGCAAGACACCGGATCAGATCTCTGAGGCGTTCAGATCCTTGGCCAGAAGCGATGGGTATGAGGGGCCAGGCCATGATTATGTTGCTGGTTGGGTCTTGGTGCCTGGCGCCATTGGGCTAGGGGTTGCGTCAGCTGAACTGGCGATGGGCTGCGCACTTGCACCGGTGATGTGTAATCAGGCTGCGTTAGCCGTTGCAGAAGTGGCGGGCGGAGATGCTGCTCTCGGTGGTACGGCGCTTGGTGTGTTTGGCGGTGGGGCGTTGACGGTAGCTGGAGGTGCGGTTCAAGATGGGGGAGCTAAGGTAGTTCAATTATTGCCTGAGCTCTCAATCAGTGCGAAAAAAACTGCTTCATTTAGTGAGGCTAAAACGGTACTGGAGTCGGCCCAATTACCTTACAAAGGTTCCACCGTTATCGGTCATGCACTATCGAAGCACGCGGGTAGAAATCCTGATATTTGGGGTAAGACTACAGGGTCTATGGCTACTTGGAATGAGCAGGCTATGACGCAGTTACGTGAAATAATACGTGCTCCCGGCGAGTTCAAATCGGTGACAACAGATAAGGGAATTCCATTTATAGAGAAACGTCTTGGTGACGGGCGTGGCATACGGTTGAATCTAGATGGGACATTTAAAGGGTTTATCGACTAATTTATGAAAGAATCATATGAGGTTGTTCTAGGTGGCGTGGTTAAAGAAGATATTATTGTTCTCCTGAAGGACCTCGAGAGTCATTCGGAGCGCGTTGACGATGTGACAGCCTCAGAAGTACTCGGCATTGTGAGTTGCTTGGGCCTTGATCAAATTATGATTGCGGAGCTTTGTCATTTTGAAGGTGATGTTTGTGTGTCTGCTAAATTGTATGGTTTTGACATTGTATCTGCCTCCTCCGATTTTTTTGTGTTGCTTAGAGTTATAAAGTATGGGGAGGATGTTGATGTGGAATTGTGCTTTGATGATTCTATTTTTAGTGATGTTGATAAAGTCATGCTTCTGCTGCAGAAATATATAAAAGAGATTTCTGATAGAGTTCGTATGAAGGAGTATTACGGAGGGGTGGAGCCTGCCAAAGACTTAGAAACCCGATACTTTACTGGCGAAATGTTAGGCCCTCTGGTTACGCGTTTTCGCTGACAGGTGATAAGGGCTCTTTAATAATTGATTTTATTTTTTTACTTGACGGTGACTAAGTTAAGTTGGGCGGCACTAAACCGCCCATGTTTTTTATAAGACTTGTGAATTCAGTTTTCGACCAATCACGTCCAACAAATCACACCCATCCCTCAGAGGGATGGCCAGCAGCAATGCAAAATCGTGAAGCACAACCGCATCACTACTAATCTGCTCCCGAAACGCCAGGTTTTCCAAAAATTGAGTCACCGCACGAATACGGTAGGCGGCTGCATCATAGAGAACATCAAGGGGAGCTTGGGTGTCGATCACCAGCGCGGGGATGGTTGAATCGTGGCCTGTCAGGGGGATGTATCGGGTCATTTTCAAACTCTCTACTTAAGTGATTGATGCCACCACTCAAACGTCGCCAAACGAATGGGTGACAGCTGTACGCAGGTTGGCGAACCGGCAGTAGAGAAAACCGGCAGACCCGAAGGTCTCCCGCGCACAGCCGTCATAAGACGACTTTGCAGGCGCGCAAGTGGCTGCAAAAAAGCCATCAGCTTGCGCATTCTCTACCGTCAGGTCGCCAAACCTGAATCGCCATGTGGGCGACCGGCGGACTATAAGCCTGCGGCATGAAAGGGTGCAAGTCGCCAAGCTGTCCTTGTAACAACTCTAAGTGGTCGTAGCGAGAAAACCCTCGACTACACCGCCGTGCAAGAACGCGGTTTCAACCTCGACGGCCAGCCAATCAGCGGTGCAGTCAACGGCCAGGGCCCACTGGCTTTGGACAGCCGCGCGCCCTCGATCACCCGCGTGCAAGGCCTGCCGGAAATCGCCCCGGTGGATAACAGCCACAAATACCTCATCGAAACCAACCCGGCGCTCACCGACCTCAAGCAATTCATGAGCTCCGACTACCTGCTCGGCAAACTCGGCTATAACCCCGACGCCAGCTGGAAGCGCCTGGGCGACGGTCTGTACGAGCAGCGCCTGATCCGCGAAGCCGTGGTGGCCCGCACCGGCCAGCGCTACATCAACGGCCTCGCCAGCGATGACCAACTGTTCCGCTACCTGATGGACAACGCCATCTCCTACAAGGATTCGCTCAACCTGCAACTGGGCGTGTCCCTCACTGCCGAGCAAGTCGCGGCGCTGACCCACGACATCGTGTGGATGGAAGAAGCCGAGGTCAACGGCCAGAAAGTCCTGACCCCCGTGCTCTACCTGGCCCAGGCCAATAACCGCCTGGCCCCCAACGGCGCGCTGATCCAGGGCCAGGACGTGAGCCTGATCACTGGCGGCGACCTGCACAACAGCGGCACCCTGCGTGCCACCAACAACCTGAACATGGTCGCGGGCAACATCGACAACAGCGGCCTGATGCAAGCCGGCAACCGCCTGGAAATGCTCGCCACCGACTCGATCCGCAACAGCCGTGGCGGCATCATCAATGGCCGCGACATCAGCGCCACCGCCGTGACCGGCGACATCATCAACGAGCGCACCGTCACCACCTTCAAACAGGACGGCCAGGGCTACCAACTGCGCAACGACGTGGCCAGCGAAGCCTCACGCTTCGAAGCCACCGACACGCTCAAGCTGAACGCCGGGCGCGATGTGCTCAACGTCGGCAGCAACCTGAAAGCCGGTGGCAACGCCAGCGTGACCGCCGGGCGTGATGTGCTGATCGCCAGCCAGACCGAACAGGACGACTACGCCTACCAACGCCGCCGCATCAGCGGCACCGAGCAAACCATCCTGCAACACGCCTCCGCCGTGGACGTGGGCGGCAACCTCGCCATCGACGCCCGCCGCGACATCGCAGTCGTCGCCAGCACCGTCAGCGCCGCCAAAGACCTCAGCGTCAAAGCCGGCGAAAACCTGACCCTGGCCGCCGCCGCCAACGAACAGCACGACTACTCCAAAGGCAAAAAAGGCGGCACCAAAACCACTACTCAACTGGACGACGTCACCCAACAAAGCGCCGAACTCAAAGCCGGCGGCGACCTGATCGCTGTCGCCGGCACCGACCTGACTTTGGTTGCCAGCAAGATCAGCGCGGGTAACGAAGCCTATGTGCACGCTGATAACGAATTGCAAATGTTGGCGGCGCAAGACAGTCATTACTCGCTGTATGACATGAGCAAGAAGGGCAGTTGGGGCAGCAAGAAGACTCAGCGTGATGAAGTGACCGATGTGAGGAATGTCGGGAGCGAGATCAAGACTGGGGGGGATCTGACGCTGGAGAGCGGTGGGGATCAGAAGTATCAGGCGGCGAAGCTTGAGAGTGGTGGGGATATTGCGATTGTCAGTGGCGGGGCGGTGACGTTTGAGGCGGTGAAGGATCTGCATGACGAGAGCCACACCAAGAGCAAGAGTGACATGGTGTGGACGAGCTCCAAAGGCAAAGGCAACACCGACGAGACGCTACGTCAGACGCAGATGATTGCGCAAGGTAGCGTCGTGATTAAAGCGGTCGATGGTTTGAAGATTGATATCAAGCACATTGATCAGCACACCGTCAGCCAAACCATTGATGTGATGGTTAAGGCCGACCCGCAACTGGCTTGGTTGAAAGAAGCCGAGCAGCGCGGGGACGTGGATTGGCGCAAGGTCCAAGAAGTTCACGATAGCTTCAAGTACAACAACTCAAGCCTGGGTGGTGGCGCGGCGTTGGTCATCGCCATCATTGTCACTTACTTCACCTGGGGCGCTGGAGCGGGTCTTGTGGGAGCGGCGTCTACTACAACAACCGGTCTCGTTGCGAACTCGGTGGTTACTGCGGTCGCAGTCAAAGGCGCGACAAGTACCATCAACAACAAAGGGAACTTAGGCGATATTGCCAAGGATGTGACGTCGGGCGATAGCCTGAAAGGCTATGCAATCGCAGGGCTCAGTGGGGCGATAGCGAAGTTTGCCGGCGTCACCGGTGAATTCACTGCCGCAGACCTTGGGAGGCAATTGGCGGTCAACTCGGCGCTGAGAACTGTCACCAATGGCGGCAGTTTTACTAAGAATATCGGTCAAGCAGCTATTGATCTGACTGCCAGCGTTCTCTCTGGAATGATTTATGAGCGTGTGGGGACCGAACTCGTTGGTTCCAACCTTTCCACTAAGGTGGCAGTGCATGCGATTGTCGGAGGATTAATCGCCGAAGCGACAGGAGGAGATTTCGCTTCTGGTGCTATTGCTGCTGGCGCGAATAAAGCCCTGATACAAACGTTCGGTGAGAAGTTATTCCCTGGCGAGGCCCACGATCGCGTGTTGGCCATGACTTCCCAGCTAATCGGAATGACGGTTGCGGCAGGTGTGGGTGGGAGTGCAAAAGACCAAGAGGTAGCGGGGTGGGTAGCGCAGCAGGGCACAATTTATAACGAGCTGCAGCACAAGGAGGTTGAAGCGCTCATTGGTGAGGCTAAAACCTGTACTGCAACAGACAGTTGCAGGGACGTCATCAATAAATATGCTGATTTGAATGAGGCTAACGAAAAACGCCTGAATGCTATTTGTGAAAGCGATCCTGCTAAGTGCAAGGAAGCTTATGGCGACTGGGTGGCGAGCTATGACAAAACCCATGAGATGATTTCTCAAGTACGAGCCCACGGTGACCTACCTGATGAGGTGGAACGCATGCTGGGGGCAGTTGACTTGCTGAACGTCAACTCCCGATTGAAGGTGGTTGGTGTAGGCATTGTCGATGGTGCTTTGCAGGCAGCGAGTAACGCGGCTGGGGAAGCAGGCGTTGACATAGCCCCTGAGACGGTGGGTATGCTTTCCAAGTGGACAGCTATGCTGTTTGGAGTTAAAAAAGCGGGCGGTGCAAATGCAAAGCCACTGGTAACTAAAGGAAGCGATGTAACTCCAGAAATTATCCAGAAAGCACTGAGGGATGACAAAACTATTAGTGCGCAAGATGGTGTTTCTCTGCCAATGATTCAACGGTACGTTGATAGGCTCCTTAAAGGGGATGTTGCTCCACCAATTAAAATGGATGGCAATGTTATTGTGGATGGGAATCATAGATATATTGCAGCTAAAATACTTGGTAAGGAGCCTGAGATAGATCCTGGTGTGTTGACTAGCTACAAAGCTAGTAAGAAAAGGCCAACCGTTAATCTTGAGATTTCACCTTTAGATTGGGATAACAGATGATTACTGTAAGGTTTGAGACGGGTGACAATTTACAGCTTCCTATTGAAAGCTTTGTCGGAGCGGATCTTAAGGGGATAGATTTTCATCGTGCTATATTTGAGTATCTGGATTTTAGTCGGGCTGATTTTACAGGTGGTGATCTGAGGAATTCCGTTTTTTATTTTTCTGTGTTAGATCATGTGTGCATGGAAAATGTTTCAATGGTTAATGCAATATTGACAGGGTCTAGAATGAGGGGGAGTAATTTGTCTGGGGCGTTACTAATGTATTCTGATTTTTCTAATGTGGATTTAGGCTTGGCAAATTTAAAGGGCGCTAATGTAGATGGTTGCGACTTTCGAGGCGCTGATTTTTCCGGGGCGGATGTCAGTGTTGTTGGGTTGGAAGCGTGTAAGCTTCAGGGGGGGGTATATAATAATTTAACTAAGTGGCCAGAAGGCTTCAGTCCAGGAGTTTATGGGTTGTTAAGAAAGTAAAAGGAAATGTTTTTTTGTTTGAGGTTCTGGAAGTGAGAGCTAAAGAAGACTTGGAAAAAAAGGGGACAGATTTGAATGGCACTTACTTAACCTTCTTCGGATGCCCATTCTCGCGTACCTCGGCCCTTGCCAGCCTTCGTGCCTGCATCAGCATGGGGTAAGGCTTGGGTCTTCGTTTTACAGCGCGGGGCTCGATTCTACCGGGTCGATTTCCAACACGTTTTCGGGCAATCAATTTGAGCAGGCTCAACACGTCCTCGTCGTCTTCTCCCGCTCCGTAATGCCTCAGTGCAAGGCATAGCTGAAGGCTATGTTTGAAGCTCAGCTCTCGCGGTAAACAATCCTCCAATAGCGCCGATTGGGCCATGATCATCCGAATCAGATTATGCGCCAGCAGATACACCCATAACTCTTTGACGGCCATGGCAGGCGTCTTGCAGCTCAGCGTTTCAAGCCTCAGCGTTGTCTTGAGATTGCGCAGATCCAACTCAGCATGCCAACGGTCCTTGTACAGAGATTTCAGCCCAGCCTTGGGCGCTTGCTGTGGGCAGTTCAAGGTGGTCACCAGGATTTTTCCACCGGTTTTCAGTTCACGTACTGTCAGTGTTTGCGGTGCATCGTCGTAGTATGTCTGGCTCATCCAGGAGGGTCGTTGTGGGGGCTTTTTCAGCTCAACCAAATGATCTTCCGGACCCAACGATTGCCCAAGTTGAAAGTCGGTACTGCGCCGCCTGGCGCCGTATTGTTCGAACACACCATCGATCCCGCGACGTTGCAGTTCGCACAGCAAAAAGTACGTCGCGTAGTCGCGTAGTAGGCATCACCCAGCACAATGTCGCCTCGGTTCAGCGTGTCGAGCATCGTTCTGAGAAGTGTTTGTTCATCACCACCTTTGCCTCGAAAGCGTCCCAGCGAGGCGTCTAAAACGGAACCGCTGGCCAGGCAAATAATCCCAACCAAACGGCAGATGGGGAAACCCAGCCCGGGCTTCTGACCACGAGATTGCGGATAAGCCTCTTGGTTGGCGGCGGTGTCCGGCAGGGTCACCGTGGTGCCATCCACGAGGCGCACCGGGCGACCCATCCAGCGCCATGCCGCTGGCGCGTTGTGACTCATCGCAGATCCCGTGGAGCGCAACAATGTTGACACCATCTCTACCGGCAACCGCGCCCGAGCTTTGCAATAAGCGCCGGTGTGTACGCTGCTGGGCTTTAACCCATTGCAAGAGCGTTTGATTGAAAAGTCGTTCACGGCATTCTGGCAAGAGCGGTCTGCATTCATGGCCTGGGCTAGAAACATCGACAGTGTTTCGGTGGGCGGGAACAGCCGTTGACGATGCTTGGGCATCATTGACTCGACACGCTGAAGCAGCTCTGGATCGGCGAGCAGCTTGAAGAATGCATGGGCATTGCTGTTTTTTGCGTGCTGATGAGCGCGCTGCTGTTGATGCCTGACGATTTGACGTCTACGATTCACGCGGGCTGTCCTTGTTCGAGTGGTGTGTGTTCGCAACTATCACCGTAGACCAAGGACGGCCTTTTTTTCATTTTTTTGCAGCTGAATCAGCTAGTTAGCTGTTAAGTAAGTGCCATTCGGGACAGATTTTTTTTTCCATGTCTAGTCCTGAAATAGGTTCACCCTGCCAGACAAACTCCGCGCACTCATCAAAAATATGCGCCAATGCATTTACATATTTGCGTATATGCATACTAACGCCTAGGGTTACCCCGAGTCAGATCGCAACGCCCCCATCAAATATGGGCCATCTTGAACGTCGATAGCTCAGCAACACCGCTACACGTTTACCAGCAGGACGCTGGTTTTCACTCATGGAGGATTGAAAAATGTTATCCACTGAAACAACCCGACTCACCGCCGACACACCGCCCAATTGCCTGGTCGGCCATCTGCTCGATCCGCAACTGGTCGAAGTCAAAGCGGCTGCACAGCCCCAAGCAATGGCTGCCGCCAGTCTCAATTTCAGCATGCAGAGACAAACCCAGAGCAATTGGTGCTGGGCGGCGCTCTCTGCCTCGGTCGGCAACTACTACGGCACCGGGTCCTGGACCCAGTGCGGTGTAGCCAGCAGCGAGCTTGACCGCAACTGCTGCAATCAACCTGGACCGTGCAACGTCTACGGCTATCTGGATTCCGCCTTACGAACCACGCGCAGCTACAACGGCATGAATCAAGGCTCGTTGCAAATGTCGGCCATCCAGAGCCAGATCAACAGGGGCCGCCCCATCGGTTTGCGTTGTGCCTGGTACGGTGGCGGTGCGCACTTTTTGGTGATCTATGGGACCAACGGCAACTACCTGTTGATCGCAGATTCGATCTACGGTTACTCGACCCGTGCGTTGAACGCGTTCCCTGGTTCGTACAACGGCGGCGGCAATTGGACCAACACTTACTTCACCGTAAAAAACTGAGGAGGGCTGCATCATGCAACTGATTTATCCAAAGGCGCCCTCAAACGGCGTACAGACACTGCGTCCGGCGTTGCAAGCCGCGCTGCAAACCCAGGGCCTGGGGCGCAATCACTCATTCGCGGCCGCCGCACCGGGCAACATCAGGCTGAGCGAAGCCTATCGTGGCTACTCGCTCACCCTCGAGGATTTGACTCAGGGTAAAGGTCTGAAAGACGCTGAGGTCGGCGATTGGCATTACTTGGTGTTTGCCGATGGCGTGACGATTGCGGATGCGCAATTGGCCGACGTAGGCGGGCATGTCGAGTTCGCTTCGCTCAACCACGGGCCCCTGGCTGCGGCGACGGTGGATGCGCTGAAACTGGCGGAACAGTCCGCGCAATTGCAAGGTAAAACCGTTGAGCTGCGAGTGCTGTTCATCTCGGCATTGCACGTTGTGGCAATCTGGCTGCACGCAGACAGCGAAGATGTGCTGATCCCGATTGAGCCGACCCCCAAGGAACTGGCGGTCACTCAGTTGTACAGTGAGGCGGCGCTGCTCATGCTGCTCAAACCGGCGGCTGATCAGGCCCGTAAGCGCTTCGACGCGGACACCAGTGGACTGTTGGGCAGTTGATCAACCCTTAGGTAATCACCGGACACTGTCCGGGTTTGCCTTGTAAATAAAGGCGCCGCCTGTAAAAAGGCGGAGTTGAATGGAGTTTTTCCATGATTCGTGCACCTTGGGGAAATAAGCAGTATTGGGATGATCATGAGGCAAAAGATCTGCAATGGATTGAGCGTGTCAGTAAGATTCTGTCGGAGCCTTCGGCTAATCCCGTATATAGAGCGCAATTTACATTCGACTTTGCCAAAGATAATTTGCGTGCGGCTATACGGGGCTACTCGAGTGGTGGAAATATTACGACGATTGCAACATTCTTCCCCGGCGTTCTGGATGCATGGGAAATTTCCAACCGAGAGTCCGACAAAATATGCGCTGAAAATGATCTTAAGACTTGCCGAGACTGGACCTTCGAACTAACCGATTTAAACCATTACATCTATTGTTTCTGGTTGGTGGGGCTAGCGCTTGCTCTGGAGATTCCCGATGAGCAGTGGCTTCGATTGGTTGCGTTAATAGGTGATGGGGGGCAGGACATTCTGCTGGATCGGATCATTGCGTACCGCCAACCAGAGCGGGAAATTGGGGAGAAGCTGCTACACGCCAAGCCATATGCGAGACTGCTCAAGGCAATTGATGCGCAACAGGCGCGGCAAGCAACTCTACTGCTGGCGTTCGTGGAGCATTGGTATCCAGAGCTGAACAGGCGCGGTAAACAGCAACCGTGGTGGTACATTTATGGTGATCCGGTAATGCACCCACTTGAGATGGGAAGCTACTTCGGCCGCTGGTGTTTTGAGGCGGCCGCCGCCGTGAAAGTATTTGGGCTTGACGACAGCGATTGCATTGGGCACGAGCACTATCCGGGTGATTTGCTACATCCCAATGAGAAAGTGATACCAACACCTAATTCAAGTGCCGAGTCTGGGTGGTGGGGGCGGTTGCTGGGGCTGAAAAGCCGTAAAGACAGCAAAAGGCACTAGTATTGGTGTGGCAGTGGGAGAAGGGGATATGGTCTCCAATCCGAAATAGGCTTACACCTGTTTCGGGACTAAATATCCTTTTATCCGTCATCTTGCTATATGGCGTGAAGCTAGCGCTGTTTATTCTTTTTTATTAAAAGTCTCGGTATGTATAATAAAGAGAAGTATGAGATCAAGGTAATAAAGTAAATAATAAATAGCGCGCCCGAAGAGAATATTGCATATGTGAATAGGTGTGTGCCAAACAATCGCCATTTCAAGTTGTGAGCCGCCAGATCATGCGGGTAAAAATAGCTCACGGATACGATCATATAGATAAAGCTCGATAAAACTATCAAGCCGAACAGATATTTGCTGATGGTCATGTTTGCATATTGATCGGCATCGATGATCATCCCCTTGCGGACCTTCAAGAAAAAGATCACCGCAAATATCGGTCCGAGCAAGCCAATGTAGTTTGTTATGACTGTGGAGCTGAAAGGGAAGTTAGACGACCAAAACCCTACCACGCCGAGCAGGTAGGTGTTTATGAAGCTTTCAATATTTGTATAGGGCGCGGATGTGGCCTTTGCAGGAAATAAAAAAGCTATGAAAAATATAGGTGCCATGGTCATTGCAATGAATAAATAGGGCAGAGGTATGCACTGTTTGATTGACTTGTTCATTGCTCGGAAATCCTGTTGTACGATTTTTAATCCTAACACGCTGGGCCCGGACAAGACTCGGCTCGCCCGGACCCTTTGTTTTAGTTAAGAATCAGGTTGTTGATCTCATCGACTTTGGCTGCATCAAAATAGGCAGCGGTGGCTGCCATCATCAAGGCCACCACGACGACTCCAGCGGCAGCCGACGCAAAAACAGGAAAGAAGAACGCCATGCTGGTGGCGAGCAAAATTCCAGCACCTGTGCCGACTGCCATCGCTTCAAGTTCAAGCATCAGAGGCTTCCAGTCGCCGGTTTGAAAACCGGAAACGGTTTTCTCGCGGATGGCTTCTGCTTGTACGACTTTACCGACCACACCGAATGCTTTGCCCAAACGGGTGATGTTATCCGCAAAGGTCGCCTTATCCAGTGCATTCAGCGCATCGACCACTGCTTGGGTGTCCAACGCATTCAGTTTCATAGCGGGGTTAGCGCTGATTTTCTCAAAGGTCGCCATTGCTTCTGCATAACTTCTGACTTTCTTGCCAGCGATCTCAGCTTGCATGTCTTGGGCAACTTTGCTCAAGTTGGCACCATATTTTTGAAGCATTTGTTCATTGGCAGTCGATACGAAGCTGACAGCGTCTGTATAGGCAGCCTTTTCATCGGGTGTGAGCTCTTTGGTAACGGTAACTGCGGTTTCGCCTTTGATCACGACCTCAAAGGGCATAGCGCCATGAGCGTCAAATACGCTTTGAAGCGTATTTGCAGCCGCTTCGCCGATGGCCGCTTTGAAACCGGCAGGCATCGAATCGTAGGTGTGGTTGGCGGCGGATACGGAGCCGTTAAATTGATAACTACCGTCCTGACCCTTATTGAGGGTGCCTTGCAAGGTCAGGGAAAGATTGTCTATCCACGTTGCAAGCTGCCAGGACGTGGCGTCTGGCGTAAAAGGAATGTTGCCAATGGAAATCGGCGACGTTCCAATTGGCGCTGAGGCTAGAACATCATTGAACACAGCGCTTGAGATGCTCGGTGAGTTCAGCCCGAACAGGTTGATTGAGGTTTCGGTTGGAGTACCTTTGCCGTAAAGAAAGTGCCCAACGGCCGCGACCGGAGTCAGGTCACCGCCCGAGAGGCCTGGAGAGGAGGTTACGCCACCTGATTGGAAATATTGCTGGGCGTAATTCAAACCATGGCCAGAAGTCAGGCCCGGATTAAAGTAAAGGTAGCTATCCGCAAACGGCACCGATTGCAAATCATGGACGATCCCTGGCGCTGGCCCCCCTGTCATTCCCCAGGTGACCTGTTCGTTGGCGATTTTGATTAGCATCTCGCGCCACAACCCCTGGCGATAATAAGCAAAGCGTTCCAGCATCTGCCCTTGGAACACAACTGCCGGGTTCGGCGCGGGAAACGGCAGGCCTCCAGGATTTGCCGGGTAACCGGGCTCGGTGGCAGTGACGACGATGGGTGGAAGAACGATAGTCATGAGTCGATATCCTTATCGATATATATTTCGGTCAATTGCTGGGAATTACCCCTCTGGCTCAGCCTCTCCGCGCTGCTCGTCGGTAGCGATGAATCGGCATAAGATGAGGCCTGCTGATACTGTGTATCCATACAGTGAGGTTTTCAAGGCAAAAATATGCATTTGTGCATTTTTTCTGATGTACGGGTTATTTCCGCACTCAAGACGCGCCGAACGCTCCTGGCGGTCTGCCCTAGAAAGGAGAAACGATATGATGCCCACAGCCTCTTCCTGTAACTGCCGACATAGCGCGCTTCTCTCAAAACGAGCAAACGCCGCGATGGCCTGCTGAAATGAACGCGCCTACCGCATTAGCTGCGCTCGCCGCTAACTATGGACACGGCCACATCGTGGCGCCCCATCGACATGACGAGGGCCAGCTCGTTTATGCCATCAACGGTGTGATGCTGGTGTCGGTGGAGGCGACCGCCTGGGTGGTGCCTTCCGGGCATGCACTGTGGGTGCCCTCTGGGCTGGAGCATCAGATCCGCATGACCGGTGAAGTGCGTATGCGCACCTTGTTGATCTCGCCGGGGGCGCATCGTGGCTTGACGACGGAGTGCGAGGTCATCAGGGTTTCGCCGCTGTTGCGTGAGCTGATTATCGCTGCCGGGGATAAGCTCGACAGTGAGGCGGCATTGGTGCGCCACGCACAGATTGTCGAGTTGATTTTCTCGGAGCTCGACAGGGCACAAAGGGTGCTGGCGCATGTGCCGATTCCGGATGAGCCGAGGCTCAAGTTGTTGTGTGCGGGCTTTATCGACAACCCTTCCCAGGAGTCGACACTGGAGAGTTGGGCACTACAGCTCAATATAAGTTCGCGCACCTTGGCGCGGCTGTTCCGGAAGGAGTTGGGCATGAGTTACGGCGAATGGCGCAAGCGCACGCGGTTGCTGCTCAGCATGCAGCGGCTGGCCAGTGGCGTGTCGATCCTGGAAGTGGCGTTGGAGCATGGTTATCAGAGCCCGAGTGCGTTTACTGCGATGTTCAAGCGCACCATGGGTTATACCCCGAGTAACTGTCGATTGGTGTGATTTGATTTGGCGATAGGCTTCCCTGTCAGCCTCGGTCCAAATGTGGGAGGGGGCTTGCCCCCGATGGCGGTAGGTCAGTTACAGATTTGCTAACTGATACTCCCTCATCGGGAGCAAGCCCCCTCCCACATTTGCCCCGAGTACTGCCAAGCCACCCCGCACCTTGTCCCAATCAAAACGATGGTTGTCCAGAACTCGGGAGATGCACACCCCGTTGCGCTTTTACCCTGCGTCTCTACTTGGCCTTCTGGATTTCTTTGATGGGTTCGCCTTCTTTTTCCCCACGGCATGGCCGTCTCTCACTGCTCGGCGTGGCGGTGGCGTTGTTGGTGGGTTGTTCATCCTGGGTTGCCCACTCGCCAGCACAGCCACATCCCGAACGAATCAATGCCCTGAGCCATCTGCCGCAAGGTGTTTCGGCCCAGGCATTACCCGAGCGCTGGTGGCAGTTGTACAACGATCCACAGCTCGATGGGCTGGTGCAGCAGGCATTGCTGCACAACCGTGACCTGGCGGCAGCCCAGGCCCATGTGCAGGCGATGCTGGCCGGGATCATGCAGGCTGATGCCGAGCGTTGGCCGGCCACCCAGGCGTCACTGGGGGCGGCTTATGGCAAGACCGCCGATGATCAGACCCTGGCCAAGGCCACCGATAGCCATGCACCGTCAGAATGGGCGTTCAACCCGGGCTTCGAGCTGGCGTATCAAGTGGATGTGTGGGGCCAGGTCCAGCGCACGATCGAACGAGCCCAGGTGCAAGCCGCGGCGGCGCAGGACGCCGAGGACCTGTTGCGCATCACGGTCGTGGCGCAAACCACCCGCGCCTATGTGAATGCTTGTGCCCTCGGTGCTCGTGCCAAGGTCCAGCGTCATTCGTTGGACGTGGTCGGGCGCAGCCTGGTGTTGATCGATCGCCAGCGCCAGGCCGGTGTGGTGACGGACCTTGAATACACGCGTATGCAAGCCTTGCAGGGCGAAACCCAGGCCTTGCTGCCGATGCTGGAGGCGCGTCGACAGGCTGCGCTGTATGAACTGGCAATGCTGACCGGCGTGGCTGATTTGGAACAAGGCGCTGGCGCTGCGAGCTGTGAGGTGGTTCCACACCTCAATGCCGAACTGCCGGTGGGCGATGGCTGGCAATTATTGGCGCGCCGCCCCGATATCCGTCAGGCCGAGAGAGCGTTGCAGGCGGCCACGCTGCAAGTGGATATCGTCCAGGCCGACCTGTATCCCAAGGTCACCTTCGGTGCTTCAGTGTCTTCCTCAGCCAACAAATTCCATGAGCTGGGCGACAGCAGCGCGGTGATGTTCGGCATTGGCCCGCTGATCACCTGGCAGTTTCCCAATTGGCGCGCCAACCGCGCGCGGGTCAACCAGGCGCGGGCGCTTGAGCAGGTGGAGGTGGCGCAGTTCGAGGCCAGCGTGCTCAAGGCCCTCAAGGAGGTGCGCCAGGCCCTGGCGTTATACGACGGCGAACGCCAGCGCCACGCGGCCTTGAGCCAGGCACTGGACAGCAGCCGCCACGCCTACAGGTTGGCCCAATTCAACTATGACGCCGGGTCTATCGACTTTCTGGATGTGTTGGACAGCGAACGTGAACTGATCCGTTTGCAGGCCACGCGCGTCGATGCCGATGGCCAGTTGCTGCAACGGCAGATCAGCTTGTTTCAGGCGCTTGGCGGTGGTTGGCAGCCTTCAGCGCCCACCCACGCTCACACCACTTTTTCCGGTACCCAACCATGAATATCGCTGTTGATGAAAAAACTGCTGTCCAGGATGAACAGGCGCATACGCGCAACCCACGCCGCAAAAGGCATCTGCTCCTGCTGGGCGGCGCCGCGCTGTTGATCGCTGCAGTGGTGTTCGGCGTGTACTGGATGACGGTCGGCCGGTATCTGGAACAGACCGATGATGCTTATGTGCGGGCCGACTGGATTCCCATCAGCCCGAAGGTCTCAGGCTATGTGGCCGAGGTGGTGGTAGAGGACGATCAGCCCGTCAAGGCCGGTGACGTGCTGGTGCGCATCGAGGACCGTGACTACCAGGCGCGCTTGGCACAAGCTCGTGCAGAACTGGCCGAGACCCAAGCCTCGGTGGCAGCGCAAGAGGCCAACCTGCACGTCACCGATAGCCTGATCGCCCAGCAAAAGGCCGGGGTTGCCCAGGCTGAGGCTCACGCCCGCAGTGTGGCCGCAGAATTGCGCCGCGCAAGCCTCGACCAGCGCCGCTACGAAGAGTTGGTGCGCGACCACGCCGCCAGCGCCCAGCGTCTGGAAACGGCCGCCGCCAGCTACACCCAGGCCAATGCCGCGGTAGAAATTGCCAAGGCCATGCAACGCCAACAGGAAACCCGCTTGACCGTGGCCGTCACCCGACGCCAATTGGCCGAAGCTTCGCTCCAGCAGCAGATTGCCCGGCGCAGTCAGGCCCAGGCGCAGTTGAACCTGGCGACCCATGCCCTGGAAGACACTTTGATTCGCTCGCCCATCGACGGCGTGGTGGGGCAGCGCAAAGTGCGCACCCGCCAGTACGTCGCGCCAGGCTTGCCGCTGCTGGCAGTGGTGCCCTTGCAGCAGGCCTACGTGGTGGCCAACTACAAGGAAACCCAGTTGCGCGACATGCGTGCCGGCCAACCCGTGGACATCAGCATCGACAGCTATTCAGGACGCAAGCTCAAGGGCCATGTGATGAGTTTCTCGCCAGGTTCCGGGGCAGTGTTCGCGCTGTTGCCGTCGGACAACGCCACCGGCAATTTCACCAAGATCGTGCAACGCTTTCCAGTGAAGATCGTCATTGATGAGCATGACGAAGGCGGACCTATTCTGCCGGGCATGTCGGTGATCACCACGGTGGACACTCGCCCAGATAAGCAGGGCGCTGCACATGACTGAAGCGGCTGAAAAGAGCGTCTCCTTTCGCGCCTGGGTGGCGGTAATCGGGGGGCTGTTCGGCTGTTTCATGGCCGGAATGAACGTGCACGTGACCAGCGCCGCGCTGCCTGAGATCGAAGGTTCCCTGGGGGCGACGTTCGAAGAAGGCTCGTGGATTTCCACCGCCTACCTGGTCGCGGAAATCGTGATGATCCCGCTGACCGCTTGGTTGGTGCAGGTGTTCTCTCTGCGGCGTGTGATGCTCGTGGGCTCGTTTGTGTTTCTGGTGGCGTCCATAGCCTGTTCATGGGCGCCTAACCTGGAAGTGATGATCATCATTCGGGTGATCCAGGGCGCTGCCGGCGCAGTGCTGATTCCCTTGTCATTCCAACTGATCATCACTGAACTGCCGCCCAGCAAGATCGCGATGGGCATGGCCTTGTTCGCGCTCTCCAACAGCGTCGCCCAGGCCGCCGGGCCGTCCATTGGTGGCTGGCTGACCGATGCCTATTCCTGGCGCTGGATCTTTTACCTGCAACTGGCCCCTGGCATTCTCTTGCTGTTGGCGGTGGCATGGTCCATCGATGCCAAACCCATGCAGTTGAGCCTGCTCAAGCGCGGCGACTGGGGCGGCATCATCGCCATGATCGTCGGCCTGGGGGGCTTGCAGATTGTGCTGGAAGAGGGCGGGCGCAAGGACTGGTTCGGCTCCGATTTCATCGTGTGGATGTCGCTGGTCGCAGGCGTTGCCCTGGTGTACTTCGTACTGTCGCAGCTGTATGGCAGCCGCTCCTTTATCAACCTGCGTCTGCTCAAGAGCTACAACTTCGGAGTAGCCAGCGCGGCGATGTTCATCTTCGGCGGGGCCACGTTCGGCCTGGTGTTCCTGGTGCCCAATTACCTCTCCCAGTTGCAGGGCTACAACGCCCGGGAGATTGGCATCAGTCTGATCGCCTACGGCATGGTGCAACTGGTACTGGCGCCGTTCATGCCGCGCCTGATGAAGTGGCTCAATCCGAAACTGATGGTCGCCAGTGGCTTTTTCATCATGGCCCTGGGGTGTTACCTCGGTGCGCACCTGGACGTGGACAGCGCTGCCAACGTGATTATTCCTTCTACCGTGGTACGGGGCATCGGGCAGCCGCTGATCATGGTGGCGCTTTCGGTACTGGCGGTGTCCGGGCTGGCCAAAGACGAAGCCGGCTCTGCCTCGGCGTTGTTCTCCATGCTGCGTAACCTTGGCGGTGCCGTGGGTACGGCGGGCCTGACGCAGATCGTCGCCCTGCGCGAACGCTTTCACTCCGAGCGGGTAGGGGAGTCGATCACACTGTTTTCCCCGTCCTTGCAGGAACGCCTGCGCGCCAGCATGGCTGACAGCGAGGGTTTTATCTTCAACCAACTGTTGCCCGCTCAACAGCAGGTTATCGAGGGCTTGATCCACACCGTGCGTCGCGAGGCGTACCTGATGGCCTATAGCGATGCGTTCTATGTGTCCTGTATCGCGTTGATCTTGTGTGGTGTCGCGGCCTTGGCATTACGGCAGTCAACCAAGAACGCTTAACCACGCCAAGGAGGTGTTGAACTTGTACAGCCCACTGCGTTTGGTTGGAGCCCACTATCTGCCCCCCGGAAAAGAGGAGCTCTCTCATGCAACAACCCGATACCCTGGTCCGTAACCCGCTCGGCAACCCTGTAGTCGCCCGCGTCACCGTGAATGGCGATGCGCGCAGCGTGTGGAGTATCGTCGGAGATTTTGCGGGTTTCGCGAAATTCATTCCGGCGTTGTCCCATATCGAAATGACGGGCGAGGGCGTGCGTTCGGTCCGCAAGAAACTGTTCAAGGACGGCAATGTGGTGATTGAGCAACTCAACACCCGTGACGACCAAGCCATGACGATGACCTGGTCACTGATTTACACCTCACTGAATATCGGCAACCTGTGGGCGCTGATGGAAGTGGCGCCGCAAGGCCCTAACCAGAGCCTGGTGACCTGGACCATCATTGGCCAGCCCTGCACTGGCGGCAAGGTGGATCTGCCGGCGTTCGAAGCGTTCCTGCAAGGCTTTGCCGATGATGCGATGAAGAACCTGCAGGCGCTGTTCAACTGACATAGAACGAGCAGGCAGTGGCTGATTCCGTGGCGAGGGAGCTTGCTCCCGTTGGGGCGCGAAGCGGCCCTGAGAATAGGACTGCTGCGCAGTCCAGCGGGAGCAAGCTCCCTCGCCACAGAAGCATTCTGCTGTTTTAAGCGTTAGTTGACGGTCTGATCAATCCCCGCCTGCAAGGCCTGGCTCTCTCGATGGCCACCGGCGCGCAGAAGGCCCAGGTTCAAGGCTTGATCCTTGCGCGTAGCGTCGTCCTGTTTCTGGGTCAGTTCGTCCTTGGCCCCGAGTGCGAGGTTGACCGGTGATTTGGAGACATTCAGCCCGACATCGGCGCGGTAGTCGCTGCCTGCCAGTGTGGTTGCGGTGACCCTGGAACCGCCCAGCTCGACCTTGCCATGCTCGGCACTGATCCGCGCACCCGTGAGGCGCGTATCACCACCGACCTGCAGACTGACGCCCTGGCTGCCGCGAATGCCTGACGCCTGAGCGACGCTGTCCTTGATCACATGGCTGACGTCCAGGTTCAGGGTCGGGGTGTAGTTGGTGTTGCCACTCTTGTCACCGAACAACACGCTTTCAGCCGTATCGGCCACCTTGCTGCCGGTGGTGTTCTTGCCGCTGACAACGTAGCTGTCGCTGGTTTTTGGCCAGACCTTGTCCTTGAAGCCCGACAGGCGCGTGCCCAGCGCATCCTTCTTGTCTGCCAGGTAAGCCTTGGCCTTGTCCACGCGGGTGCCGAACGCGCCGCGGGGCTCGGGGTTCACGTCGTAACTGGCGCTGCGGGTGAGTTTTTCTTCCAGGCGTTCCTTGGCGTTGACCACGCTGTCGAGCACTTTGTCCTTGGCCGCAGCCAGGTGCCCGGTGCCCTTGTCGACCACGTTCTCCAATTTGTCGCGATGCTTGTCGAACGCGCCTTCGGCCTTGGCTTTTACGGTGTCCTTGAGCGGGCCGCTGGCCTTGGCGAGTTTATCGACCACGCCAGGCTGGTTTTTCTCGACATCCAGTTTGGCATCGACATGAACCTGGGTGCTGTTGACCTGGTCCTTGCGGCTTTCGACAACGAGGTCGCCGCCCACCTTGCCGCTCACCTGCTCGGCGTCGATGCGTGCGCCCGCCAGACGGGTATCGCCGGCACTGTTGATGACCACGGTATCGGCCTTGATCAGGCTGTCGTGCTGGGTGGTGCCTTGCACGTGATCCACATCGACCTTGGCCCGCGCATTGATGCCGCGTTGGGTCTTGGGTGTCTCGTGTTCACCGGCGTCGGCCAAGGTGGTCTTGCCCACGCTGGCGCCCGCGCCCAGGGTCACGCCCCAGCTGTCATGAGCCAGGGTGGATTGTGCCGACTCCTGCAGGACGCCGCCGTTTTGTGCGTCGAGGTTGACGCTGGCCGCGCTGACCTGAGTACCCTGCAAGTGAATGGCATCGGCTGCATCGGCACCGCTGGCGAGGCTGACCTTGCCGTTGCTGTGCAGTTGCCCGACGACTACGCCCTGGTCATCTTCGGCCACCTTGCCGATGTTGAAATTGGCGCTGAGGTTGCCGGTCTTGCTGCTGCTTTCGGCGCTGCTGGTTTTGCCGGCGCCAAGGGTCAGGCCGCCGCCCAGGTTACTGCCGTTGCTGACGTGGCGGTGGGTGGCGGCTTGCAGGTCCAGCTTGCCGCCGGCATTGAGGCTGATATCGCCGGTCTTGGCGGTGCCGGAGCCGATCTGCGTACCTTGCAGGGTCATGTCGCCGCCGCTGCCGAGTTGGATCGGCCCGTTGCCCTGGAGCGTCGCGACGCGTGCCTGGCTGTCCTGGGTGTCGAGGCGCTGGTTATCCAATTGCACACCGGCACCGAGGTTGATGTTGGTGCCATTGGCGCCGGGCGCTGTGCCCACGGTCAATGACGCGTTACCGCGCAACGTGCTGCTGGTGTTGCTCTGGGTGTCGTTAGCCTGGTTGAGCGCCAACTCACCGCCGGTCTTGAGGTTGACGCCTGCCTGGCCGCCGTTGAACTGGCTGCCTTCATAACTTGCATCGCCCTTGGTCTGGAGGCTCACGCCCTGGGTGCCCGCGTAGCTGCCGACCACTGCCGTGCTGCTGGCTTGGCGTACATCACGGCTGCCGCCACTGCCGCTGCCGCGTACATTCACGTCCTCGCCGGTGGTGGTGTAGACCCGCACGCCGACCTTGGCGTCCACGCCTTGCTCGCTGCTGCTGTGGGTATTGGCTGCCGCCTTGGCGATATGCTCGCCGGCATTGATGGTCAGCCCGCCCTTGGTGGCGCGGTATTGCGTGCCCTCATCCTGCAACTTGCCGATGCTATCGACCTGCACCGTGGCGCCACTGAATTGGCTGACCACGGCGGTGCTGTCCTGTTGTGTGCGGGTGCTGTGGGTATGCCCGACTTCCACGTCCAGCCCGACATTGGGTTGTTCGAATGCATCCAGCAAACCCGGCTGATGGAACTTGGCCTGGGCCACGCCTTCAACAGCTTTTTCGATCGGGCGGGTAATGCCTTTGTATTCCACATTGGCGCCGACATCGGCGGTCCAGCCGTTTTGCTTGTGGGTACTGGTCTCGGTGGAATGGGCGGCCAGGTTGTCGATCTGGCCCGCGTTGACCCGCAGCTCGGTGCCGGCCTTGGCCTGGGCACCCTCGCTGGTGAAGGTGTTGCCAGCATTGATGGTCAGCTTGCCGGTCGCGGCCACGGTGCTGGTTTGCGCGGTGGTTTTTTCAGCGGTGTCGTGGCTGCTCTGGTGGCTGAACTGAGCACCATTGCCTGCCCGATCAATGCCGCCGGTGTAGTAGAAACTGCCGCCGGTGGTGGTCTTGTCGACGGCTTCGGTGTGCTGGTCATGGGCGGCCAACAGCTCGACGTTTTTGCCGCTCAGGCTTGCATCGCCTTCGGTTGCCTGGAGGTTGGAGCCGCTGATGCTGACGTCACCACCGGCGTTAACCGCCACACTGGCGCCGTTGATGCTTGAAGCCTGCTGCCCGGTGGTGTCGGTCTGGCGGGTTTGCTGCTGGTCTTCATAGCTCAGGCCCGCACGGTACTGGCGGCTGACACCTTCAGTTTCCTTGGCGTAGCCATCGAAGCCGCGGGTATGGGTACTGGTGGTGTCGTGGGCGGTGTTCTGCGCCGCAACGACCTTGATATCGCCCTTGGCATTCGCTTGCAGCTCACCCGCGGCAGACACCTGGGAGCCACTCACCTTGATGTCCTTGGCGCTTTGCAGCTTGAGGTTGCTGTCCGAGCGCAGGTTACTGGCAACCACGGTGCTGTCCTTGAGGTTCTTGCGGCTTTCATCCTTGGAGATGCCGAAGAACTTACTGTCGTTGCTGTAGCGGTTGTCGTGGGAGGTGTCTTGTACGCCGTCGATCACCAGCGAGCCTTTGTCGCTGATGACACTGGCCTGCTTGCCGCCTCGGGCCTGGCTGCCGCTGATGCGCACGTCGTCTGCCTGGACGATCAGCTTGCCGTCGGCATTCACCTTGCTGGCGGTGTTCAAGGTCTTGCCCTGGTTGCCGTCGCCGTTCTTGCCGAAGAAGCTGCCGCCGGTGAGGTCGCCTGCGTAGGTGTTGTCACTGCTGCTTTGGGTGCGGCTGGTGCTGGTGATGTCCACTTGGCGGCCTGCCAATTGGATGTCCCCTGGGGTTTTCAGCTCGGCGCCCTGCAATTGCAGTTTCTGTTTACTGGTCAGCTCCAGCGTGTGGCCGGCCTTGAGGCTGCTGGTGATGCTGCGCTGTTCGCTGCTGGATTTGTCCCAGTTGGCTTTCCACAGGTGCTTGCGATGGTTGCCCTGGTCGCGGGTCTCATGGGTTTCGGTAGCGGCGGTCACCTGCAGGTCGGCGCCGCTGTTGACGCGCAAGGCGTGGCCCGCTTCGACGTGGCTGGCTTTGATGTCGGCCTTGGCGCCGGAAGACAATGCCGCGTCCTGTTGGGCGACGAGCGTGTTGCCGTGCTGGCGGGAATCCTTGTCGGTGGTGGTGCGGTCGTAGGTTTCGTAGGTGAACAGCAAGTTGCTGTTGTCCCACTGTTCACGCTTTTCCTGAAGCTTGCGGCTTTCCAGGCTGCTGAGGGTCAGGTTGCGCCCGGCATCCAGCTTGACGTTGCGCCCGCCTACGTCAGTGGCGGCCAGGTTCAAGTCCTTGGCGCTGTGCAAGTCGACGTCGCCCTGGCGGCTCTGCACCCCGGCGCGGGTGGCGTCGAGGCTGTTGGCGTGGACTTGGCCGCTGACATCGAGGTCACCGGCCGAGCTGATCTTTACACCGTCAGTGCCTTGCACCTGCACACCACCCACACGTACCCCGGCCCCTTCGGCGGTGCTGATGATATTGATGCGCCCGGCCTGCATCGCGCCGAACAGGCGTGCGTCGATGCGTTGCTCCTGGGCCTTGCCGGCCGGGTCGACCTGGCGTACTTCGCCGCTGGCGAAATCCACCTGGTTGCGACCGACCGTGAGGTTCAATTGATCACGGGCACTGAGGCGACCCTCGCTGTCGATGCGTGGCGCGATCAGCTTGATGGAGCCCTCGCGGTTGTGCAGGCCCTGGCCCTGGATCGTCAGTTGGCCGTTGGCATCGCGGGTGTTCAAGGCTTGCAGCTTGCCGTCGTTGAGTTCCGGACGGCCCACCACCAGGTTGGCGTTCGGGGTGTTGATGAAGCTGCCGCCATTGACCGAAATGCCGTTGGGGTTGGCCAGCACATAATCGGCGGCCTGGCCGAAAATTTCCTGGGCGCCGTTGAGGGCCGAGGCATTGCGGCTGATCACTTCGTTGAGGATCACGCTCGCCGCCTGGCCCTGGAACTGCGGGTTGGCCGCCAGTTGCCCGGCCAGTTGGGATTGGCCGGCCTGCAAGGCGTTGTTCAACACCAGGCCCTGGCGGTCGACGTTGTAGTCCAGAAACTGGTTGTGGGACAGGCCGCCGGCATTCGGCGCGACGATGTTGACGATGGGCACACCGCCCTGGTCTTGCAGTTGCGGCGTGCCGCCGGGGCCTGTGACGACGGTCACGCCGCCAGCCAGTACCAACTGTGGCAGCAGAAACAGGCTGGCAATGGCCCAGCGCAGTTTGCCCTGGGGAGAAAGGTGAAAGCTGTGTGAAGTAGTCGGCATAAATAATTTCGCTCTGTGTTGGCTGATCCGCGACGTGCGTTGTTCGTTGCAACGCTGCTGTGGTGGTCAGGTACGGCGGTTGTCTCAGGCTAAAAACAGCGGTGGTTCATATTTGCAGGCTCAGGCGTGTCAGCCAGACCTCCGGCTCCTGGCGAAAGCCTGTGGGGGTGTTGAGGTTGCGTTGGTAATCGATGTCCAGTTGCACGTTCTTCCAGCTCAGGTTGAGCCCAGCACTGGCACCGCTCAGGCGTTGGCTCTGGGCGCCGTGTTCGTGCTTGACCCACGCATTGTCCAGGCCCAGGCGCGGGGTGAGCTTCACCGGCAAGCCCGTGTTGAGCGGCAGGCGCAAGGTGTTGCGCCATACCGCACCCATGGCGCCGGAGCTGCTGTTTTCGCGGTAGCCACGCACGGCCGAGTCATCGGTGATCAGCAGTTGTTCGATGGCAGGCAATGCATCCTCGCTGTACTGCACCGACAGCTGGCTTTGCCACTGCCATGGCTGCGCCGACCATTGGCCGTTGCGCCATTGGGTGAGGTTGGCGCGGTACTTGTGGAACTGTGCCTTGGGGTGTTTTTTTTGCACCTGGTCGGCATCCCGATCGGCGCCGAACCACGTCAGGCCCTGGGCGTAATTGACGTCCAGGTTCCATACCGCACTATTGAGCCAGAACAGGTTGAGGCCCGCTTCGGCCACCGTCAGCGTCGGGCTCTGAATGTCCAGACGGACCTTTTGCAGGTAACTGTCGACGTCCTTGTAGGCCAGTTGCAGGTTGGCGCTCAGTTGGTGGCTCTGGTCGCGCCACAGCACGCGGTCGCTGCGCAGGCTGAGCTGATCGGTGCGGCCACTGTTGTAAAGCGTCGTGCGGCTGAGCTTGAACGGTGAGCGGTATTCGGCATGGCTGGCGAACAGGCTGTAGGTCCAGTAACCGTAAGGGATGGAATAGAACAGGCTGTGGCTGCGGCTGTAGCGTGGCCCATGGTTGAGCGTGTCACTGAAGCTCAGGTTGAGCGAGTCGTTGATTTGCAACGGGCTGTCCAGGCTCACGCTGATGGCGTTGCGATCACGGCCGGTGCCGGCGCTGCCGAGGTTATCCACCCCAAGCCCGAGCGCCCAGCGCGAGGCACTGCTGCGCGAGCGCAGGATGATGCGTGAGGCGCCGGGTGTGCTGCCGGGGGCGATGTCGGCGGTCAGGTCCACCGAGCGCAGGCGGTTGAGCTGGTCCAGGCCCTGCTCCAGGTCGCGCAGGTTCAGTGGTTTGCCGAGCATCCCGGGGAATGCCCCGCCCAGCGCCACCGGCAGGCTCTGATCGGCCAACTCGATGGCCTCCAGGTAGCCTTCTTCGACATGAATATCCAACGGCTGCCCGGCGGCCGGCGCACTGATCAGGTACGGCCGGCTGGCGATGTAACCGGCCTCGACGTACAGCTGGGTGATCTGCGCCAGCAGACGGTTGATCTGCGTGACGCCCATGCACGGGGTCACGTAGGGTTCGATGTGTTTGTCCAGCTCGCTGCGGGTGAACAGCGTAACTCCGGCCAGACGCGTACCGCTCAGGGGCCAGCAACCTTCATCCTTGGCAGTCTCTTTTGGCATGGCCGGCGTGGCCGGTTGCGTGCCGAAACTGCCGCGCTGCATTTGGCGCTGGCGTTGCTCCAATTGTAATTGCTGCAAATCGCGCTGCTGTTGCTGCTGCAAGCGCAGGGCTTCCTGGCCGGGCTGTGGGCCATCGGCGGCAGCCACCGGCAGCGCCCACAGGCAGAGCAGGGCGATGCCCAGTTTCCGGGTACAACACAGGTGTGCGGTTGAGAGCTGATGTGGCACTCGACTTCCTTAAACGTAGAAATACACGCGATGCATCCGCCCGAGCCAAACAGTGAACTCAGCGGGACTTGCCACACTTGAGTGAGTGGTAGACGGTTTGTTACATCGCTGTAGGATTTATCACACAATACGTAAGAAAGGTCGCGTAATTAAGTGCTTTTATGCGCATTTTTGGTGCGGACTGAGGTGTGCAGGCCCGTCATTCCTGCGCTTAAAGGCGTGTAAGTGGCAGAGGGATGGTTTGGATTGTTGTCAAGACTTCGCCTAATCGGCTGGGCCCGATCAAGGGACGGCAGCTTGCCTCGTTGCCAGATTAGGCTTTTGAATCCATTGGATATTCTGTAGCCTTGCGCAGCTTCAGCTTTACCCGTGCTTGATGAACAAAAACACTTCGTCCGGCGGCGCCCGAAGGGCTCCCGAGCCGGTGGTACACTCGACTTTCGCGCTACTGCGCCTGCAGGTCTTGCGAACATGACGCACATTTCCGAACGCCTACTGGTTCAAGCCCACCTCGACGCCAAACAGCCCAAGGTTCTCAGCGTTGCTGAAGAGGCAAGCTTGCGTACTGCCATCGCCGCCGAGCTCAAGGCTCAGGACGCGGTGCTGGTCGCCCACTTTTATTGCGACCCGGTGATTCAGGCCCTGGCCGAAGAAACCGGCGGCTGTGTTTCCGACTCCCTGGAAATGGCCCGCTTCGGCGCTGCCCACCCAGCCAAGACCGTGCTGGTGGCCGGTGTGCGATTCATGGGGGAGACCGCCAAGATCCTCACCCCGGAAAAACGCATCCTGATGCCTACCCTGGAAGCGACGTGCTCCCTGGACCTGGGGTGCCCGGTGGATGAGTTTTCCGCATTTTGTGATCAGCATCCCGAGCGCACCGTGGTGGTGTACGCCAACACCTCGGCCGCGGTCAAAGCCCGTGCCGATTGGGTGGTGACCTCCAGCTGCGCACTGGAAATCGTCGAGAGCCTGATGGACAACGGCGAGACCATTATCTGGGGCCCTGACAAACACCTGGGCACCTACATCCAGCGCCAGACCGGCGCCGACATGCTGCTGTGGGACGGTGCCTGCATCGTGCACGAAGAGTTCAAGTCCAAGCAGTTGGAAGACATGAAGGCGCTGTACCCGGATGCGGCGATCCTGGTGCATCCGGAGTCACCGACTTCGGTGATCGAATTGGCGGACGCGGTGGGTTCCACCAGCCAACTGATCGCTGCGGCGCAACGCTTGCCGAACAAGACCTTTATCGTGGCGACTGATCGCGGCATCTTCTACAAGATGCAGCAGCTGTGTCCGGACAAGGTCTTCATCGAAGCACCCACCGCCGGCAACGGCGCCGCGTGCCGCAGCTGCGCGCACTGCCCGTGGATGGCGATGAATACGCTGGAGCGTACATTGCAGTGTTTGCGTGAGGGCAGTAACGAGATTTTCGTCGAGCCGTCGGTGATTCCGCAGGCGGTGCGGCCGCTCAAGCGGATGTTGGACTTCACCCAGGCTGCGCGGTTGAAGCTGGCCGGCAACGCCTGAACACAAATCAAAATGTGGGAGCTGGCAAGCCAGCTCCCACAATTGATCGGCGATGTGCTTGAGTTACTTCTTTTGCTTCGGGATCCGCACCAGTTGCGTATCCGAATAGATGTCATGCCAGCTGCGTTTGTGTTTATCGAACAACGACCAGATAAACCCCAGCCCCACGCACAACCACGACGCAATCGACACCACAAAACGCAGCAACGCCTGCCACAGGCTGATCCGCGAGCCGTCGGCGTTTTGCACGCGTACGCCCCACACCTGCATGCCCAGGGTTTGCCCCGAATGGGTCCAGAACTTGGCGAAGAAACCAAACAGCACAAACAACAGGATCGTCGACAACAACGGGTCACCGTCCAGCGCGCCGGACTCGGTGAGTGTGCGCATCTTCGCTTCGCCGATGAAGGCGATCCACACCAGCTTGTAGATGAACGCCGTGACGATCAGCAGGGCGGTGCACAACAGGAAGTCATAGAACATCGCTGCCAGGCGGCGGCCCAGGCCAACGGCGGGGAATTCGCCCTGGGGGCTCAACAGGGGTTTGGACATGGCAGGGCTCTCTGGAGAAAGCACGCAGTTTACGCAATGGCGTGTCTAGTCCTGAAATAGATTTACACCTGTTTCAGTCTCAAAACGCCCGATGCATC
>NZ_JPRX01000001.1:4657230-4809093 GCF_000737955.1 Pseudomonas sp. BRG-100
CCCATAAAAAAGCCCCTGATGTCATATCAGGGGCTTTTTGTCGCAGCAAGGATCAGCCTTCTGCTTGAACTTCGTCAGCTTGCAGGCCTTTCTGGCCCTGAACTGAAACGAAGGTGACCTTCTGGCCTTCCTTCAGGCTCTTGAAGCCATTGCCCTGAATAGCGCGGAAATGCACGAACAGATCCGGGCCGCTTTCAGGAGTGATAAAACCAAAACCTTTTTCGTCGTTGAACCACTTGACGGTACCGCTCTGACGTCCACCTTTATCCGACATTTTCTTCTTTCCTTTGACGCTAAAAATTAATGACAGCCCCTTTCACACGAAAGAGTACTGGGCTGGGTTGCAGGAAAGTTAAGAGACGTCGAACGGGTTGTAGCAAACTACTTGAGCTACTGCCCAGGTCCAGGTTCCAAGCGACCCATGCAAACACAGTGAGCAAACTCTACGCCAACTAATATGAAAAAAACAAGCCCTGCGCAAGGCCCCGGTTTTACTGGGGTGCATGACACTTTGTTGAATACTGAGCAGCTGACTTATTCGATAGAGTAGTTCACTTGTTATAGGGCTATTCCTTTAAAAATGACTATCGCAAATGCACTGTTTTATGGCGGTTGCGTTACAGTTTAGTGCACGTTCACGCAACCGCGTTACTTATGGAAACAATCCGTCAGCCGCGATAGTAACGTTGCGGCACAAATGGCATTTTACTTACACGTAGTGGCACCTTTTTCCCACGCACCAACGCAGACACTTCGGTATCAAGCGCAGTGAAGGCCGTGTCCAGGTAACCCATGGCCAGCGGGCCCCCCAGGCTCGGGCCAAAACCGCCGCTGCACACGGTGCCGATCACGGTGCCGTGTTCGTCGACAATCTCTGCACCTTCACGCACCGGGGTGCGCTCCTGAGGCAGCAGGCCCACGCGCTTGCGGCTGACGCCAGCTTGTTGCTGAGTGAAGATCCGGTCGGCGCCGGGGAAAGCGCCGGCACGCGGGCCATCGGCACGCCGGGCCTTGGAGATCGCCCACAACAGGCTGGCTTCGATCGGGGTGGTGTCGGTGTTCATGTCGTGGCCGTACAGGCACAGGCCGGCTTCCAGGCGCAGAGAATCGCGGGCGCCCAGGCCGATAGCCTGTACTTCGGCTTCGGCCAGCAGGCTGCGTGCGAGGCTTTCGGCATTTTCAGCCGGCACGGAGATTTCGAAGCCGTCTTCACCGGTATAGCCGGAGCGGCTGACATAGCAGTCCACGCCCAGCAAACGCAGGGTGGCGAATTGCATAAAGGTCATCCGGGTGACTTCAGGTGCCAACCGCGCCAGCACCTTCACCGCAGCCGGGCCTTGCAGGGCCAGCAGGGCGCGTTCTTCGAACAGCGGTTCGATGGTGCATTGGTCGCCGATGTGTTGACGCAGGTGTGCCAGGTCCTGGTCCTTGCAGGCGGCATTGACCACCAGGAACAGTTCGTCGTTGCCCAGGTTGGCCACCATCAAGTCGTCGAGGATGCCGCCTTGCTCGTTGGTGAACATGGCGTAGCGCTGCATGCCCACCGGCAGGTCGATGATGTCGACCGGCACCAGGGTTTCCAGGGCCTTGGCGGCATTGGCACCGGTCAGGCGGATCTGGCCCATGTGCGACACGTCGAACAACCCGGCCTGATCACGGGTGTGCTGGTGTTCCTTCATCACACCCAGCGGGTACTGCACCGGCATGTCGTAGCCGGCGAAGGGCACCATGCGTGCGCCCAGTTCGAGGTGCAGGGCGTGCAGAGGGGTTTTCAACAGGGTTTCGGTGGACATATTCAGCTCCTGAAAAACGTGCCGACGCGCTTGTGGGCGTCAGCACTCGATAATGTTGACCGCCAAACCGCCACGGGCGGTTTCCTTGTATTTGCTTTTCATATCGGCGCCGGTCTGGCGCATGGTGCGGATGACCTTGTCGAGGGACACAAAGTGCTGGCCGTCGCCGCGCAGGGCCATGCGCACGGCATTGATCGCCTTCACCGAGCCCATGGCATTGCGCTCGATGCACGGCACCTGCACCAGCCCGCCAATCGGGTCGCAGGTCAGGCCGAGGTTGTGTTCCATGCCGATCTCGGCGGCGTTTTCCACTTGGGACACGCTGCCGCCCAGCACTTCGCACAGGGCGCCCGCGGCCATGGAACAGGCCACGCCCACTTCACCCTGGCAGCCGACTTCGGCGCCCGAGATCGAGGCGTTTTCCTTGTACAGGATGCCGATGGCGGCGGCGGTGAGCAGGAAGCGCACCACGCCGTCTTCGTTAGCGCCCGGGATAAAGCGCATGTAGTAATGCAGCACCGCCGGCACGATCCCCGCTGCACCGTTGGTGGGCGCGGTGACCACGCGCCCGCCATTGGCGTTTTCTTCGTTGACCGCCAGGGCGTAGAGGTTGACCCAGTCCAACACCGACAGCGGGTCGCGCAGGGCGGACTCGGGGTTCTTGCACAACTGCCTGTGCAGCGCCGCCGCCCGGCGCTTGACCTTCAAGCCTCCGGGCAAGATGCCTTCGTTGCGACAGCCGGCGTCGACGCAGTCCTGCATGACCTGCCAGATTTTCAACAGGCCGCTGCGGGTTTCGGCTTCAGGGCGCCAGGCGCTTTCATTGGTCAGCATCACCTGGCTGATAGACAGGCCATAGGTGGTGCAATGGCCGAGCAGGTCCTTGGCGTGCTTGAACGGGAAGGTCAAGGGCGTGGCGTCTTCGACGATCCGGTCGGCGCCGGCAGCGTCTTCATCCACCACAAACCCACCACCGACCGAGTAGTACTCGCGGCTGCGAATCTGGATACCGGCGGCGTCAAAGGCGCGGAAGATCATGCCGTTGGGATGATAGGCGAGGGGTTTGCGAATCATCGCCAGGTGTTCTTTCTCGTTGAACGCAATGCTGTGTTCACCGAGCAGGTTGAGGCGCCCGTCACTGCGCATCTGCGCCAGGCGGGCAGCTACGGTTTCGGTATTGACGGTGTCCGGGTGTTCGCCTTCCAGGCCCAGCAGTACGGCCTTGTCGCTGCCGTGGCCTTTGCCGGTGGCGCCGAGCGAGCCATAGAGTTCCACTTTGATGCCGGTGGTGGCGCTCAGCAGGTTGTCACGCTTGAGGCCCTCGACGAATCGAGCCGCCGCACGCATCGGGCCGACGGTGTGGGAGCTGGAGGGGCCGATGCCAATCTTGAACAGGTCGAACACGCTAAGGGACATGGTTGTTCTCCGGTTTCTTATTATTCTTGAGGCCGTACTCGGTCAAGTGTGGGAGGGGGCTTGCTCCCGATGGCGGTGCGTCAGTCACCAGATCTAATAACTGACCCTCCGCTATCGGGAGCAAGCCCCCTCCCACATTTAGACTGAGTACCTCTTCAGTTATGCATAGCTCTCGATCGACGGGCACGCACACACCAGGTTGCGATCGCCAAACACGTTGTCGACCCGGCCAACCGGTGGCCAGTATTTGCCTTCGATCAATGACGGCACCGGGTACACCGCTTGTTCGCGGGTGTATGGATGCGTCCACTCGCTCACCAATTCAGCCGCGGTGTGTGGTGCGTTTTTCAGCGGGTTGTCGTCCTTGTCCAACGTGCCGTTTTCCACTGCACGGATCTCTTCGCGGATGGCGATCATGGCATCGCAGAAGCGGTCCAGTTCTTCCTTGGATTCACTTTCGGTCGGCTCGATCATCAAGGTGCCGGCCACCGGGAACGACATGGTCGGCGCATGGAAACCAAAATCGATCAGGCGCTTGGCCACGTCGTCCACACTGATGCCGCTGCTGTCTTTCAACGGGCGCAGGTCGAGGATGCATTCGTGGGCCACCAGGCCGTTGCTACCGGTATAGAGCACGGGGTAATGCTCTTCGAGGCGACGGGAAATGTAGTTGGCATTCAGGATCGCCAACTGCGACGCGCGCTTGAGGCCGGCGCCGCCCATCATGCTGATGTACATCCAGGTGATCGGCAAAATGCTCGCGCTGCCGAACGGTGCGGCGCATACCGCGCCTTCCTTGCGTTCCATGGCCGCGTGGCCGGGCAGGAACGGCGTGAGGTGCGACTTGACGCCAATCGGGCCAACACCCGGGCCGCCACCGCCATGGGGGATGCAGAAGGTCTTGTGCAGGTTCAGGTGGGACACGTCGCCGCCGAACTTGCCCGGTGCGCAGAGGCCGACCATCGCGTTCATGTTGGCGCCGTCGATGTACACCTGGCCGCCGTTGTCGTGGATGATCCCGCAGATTTCGCGGATGCCTTCCTCGAACACACCGTGAGTGGACGGGTAGGTGATCATCAGCGCGGCGAGGTGCTCACGGTGTTCGATGGCCTTGGCGCGCAGGTCTTCGATGTCCACGTTGCCGCGCGCATCGCAAGCGGTCACCACTACGCGCATACCGGCCATGTTGGCGGTGGCGGGGTTGGTGCCGTGGGCCGACGACGGGATCAGGCAGATGTCGCGACGTTCTTCGCCACGGCTCTGGTGATAGGCGCGGATGGCCAGGAGGCCTGCGTATTCACCCTGGGAACCAGCGTTGGGCTGCAAGGAGATCGCATCGTAGCCGGTGGCCGCGCAGAGCATGGCTTCCAGTTCGGTGGTCAGTTGCAGGTAGCCGGCGCTTTGTGCGGCGGGGGCGAAAGGGTGCAGGGCACCGAACTCGGCCCAGGTCACCGGGATCATTTCGCTGGCCGCGTTGAGCTTCATGGTGCACGAGCCCAGCGGGATCATGGTGCGGTCCAGGGCCAGGTCCTTGTCGGCCAGCTTGCGCAGGTAGCGCATCAGCTCGGTTTCCGAGTGATAACGGTTGAACACCGGGTGGCTGAGGATCGGCGACTGGCGCAGCAGGGCGCTCGGCAGGGTGCTTTGGGTTGCAGCAAAGGCCGGCAGGGTTTTGCCGTCGGCGAAGATGGCCCACAAGGCCTGGATATCAGCCTGGGTGGTGGTTTCGTCGACCGACAGGCCAACACGCTCGGCGTCCACGACACGCAGGTTGATGCGCTGGGCGCGGGCCTTGTCATGCAGGGCGGCGGTGTGGGTGCCGGTGTTGATTGTCAGGGTGTCGAAGAAGTGTTGCTGCTCGACTTTCAAGCCTAGGGCCGTCAAGCCCTTGGCCAGGATCGCGGTCAGTTGGTGAATGCGCTGGGCGATCTGGGTCAGTCCCTTGGGACCGTGGTACACGGCGTACATGCTGGCGATGTTGGCGAGCAGCACTTGGGCGGTGCAGATGTTGCTGGTGGCTTTCTCGCGGCGGATATGTTGCTCGCGGGTCTGCATCGCCAGGCGCAGGGCCGGCTTGCCGAAGCGGTCGACGGAAACACCGACCAGGCGCCCTGGCATATCACGCTTGAATGCATCCTTGGTGGAGAAGTACGCCGCGTGCGGGCCACCGAAGCCCAGCGGCACGCCGAAGCGTTGTGCGCTGCCAATGGCGACGTCGGCGCCGAATTCACCCGGCGGGGTCAGCAGGGTCAGGGCCAGCAGGTCGGCGGCCACGGCTACCAGTGCGTTGGCGGCGTGGAAGCGCTCGGTCAGTTCGCGGTAGTCGAATACATCGCCGTTGCTGGCCGGGTATTGCAGCAGGGCGCCAAAGAACGCGCTGACATCGGTCAACTCGCGCTCATCGCCGACCACCACCTCGATGCCCAAGGGTTCGGCACGGGTGCGCAATACGTCGAGGGTTTGCGGGTGGCTGTGCACCGAGGCGAAGAAGGCGTTGCTGCCTTTGTTCTTGCTCAGGCGCTTGCAGAAGGTCATGGCTTCGGCGGCGGCGGTGGCTTCGTCGAGCAGGGAGGCGTTGGCGATCGGCAGGCCGGTAAGGTCGCTGATCAGGGTCTGGAAATTGAGCAGCGCTTCCAGGCGGCCCTGGGATATCTCGGGTTGATATGGCGTGTAAGCGGTGTACCAGGCCGGGTTTTCCAGCAGGTTGCGCAGGATCGGCGACGGTGTATGGCAGTTGTAGTAGCCCTGGCCGATGTAGGTTTTGAACAGTTGGTTCTGCCCGGCAATGGCCTTGATCTTGGCCAGGGCCTCGGCTTCGCTCAAGCCGTCTTCCAGGCCGAGCACGCTGGTGCCCTTGATGCTTTCCGGGATCACGCTGGCGCTGAGGGCTTCGAGGGAATCAAAGCCCAGGCTGGCGAGCATTTGCTGCTCATCTTCCTGGCGCGGGCCGATGTGGCGGGCGATGAATTCGTTGGCGGTGGTCAGATTAACGGTCATGGCGCGCTCCTCAAGCTTCAGCGTTGGCTTTGATCAGGCGGTCGTACGCATCCTGATCCAACAGCTTAGCCACTGCCTCGGCGTCGGCTGGTTTAAAGCGGAAGAACCAGCCTTCGCCCATCGGGTCTTCGTTGACCAGTTCCGGGCTGCCATCGAGTTTGTCGTTAACTTCCAGCACTTCACCGTCCAGCGGCATGTAGACGCCGCTGGCGGCTTTGACCGATTCCACGGTGGAGGCTTCGGCGCCCTTGTCGTAAGCCTGCAACTCCGGCAGTTGCACGAAAACCACATCACCCAGCGCGTTCTGCGCAAAAGCGGTGATACCCACGGTGACGCTGCCATCGGCTTCGGCGCGCAGCCATTCGTGATCTTCAGTGAAACGCAACTCGCTCATGGAAACTCCTCAGGGCCAGAATCGTCTGGTGGACGGGATTGGAATAATGGGGAGTTGCTTAGCAATATTGCGGCCAAGGTTATTAATTCGTTATAAATCAACAGGTTAATAAAATCGGTTATGACGTTAGTGCATTTTGCTGTAGCGATTTCGCTACAGTCGAGTGCTTGAAAAAAAGCCTATGTGGATCAAAGCCTTGCATGGCGCGTAAAAAACAGGGTTGTAGCGATATCGTTACGCTGTAGCGCTTTCAGTACACTGAATGTCGTTCCTGGACCAAATTTTGGAATGCTCTCCAAATGTGGGAGGGGGCTTGCTCCCGATAGCGGTGTATCAGTCAAAGATTTATGGCTGACACACCGCTATCGGGAGCAAGCCCCCTCCCACATTTGTTTGTATTCCAACTTGAATCAGGGCTTGTTGGGGATGCCGTACTTGCGCAAGCGATGGGCAATCGCCGTGTGGGAAGTCTGCAACCGGCTGGCGAGCTGGCGCGTCGAGGGGTAGCTGGCGTAGAGCTTTTCCAGCAGATCGCGCTCGAAGTCTTCCACCGCCTGTTCCAGGCTGTCGACTTCGCCATCGCTCTGGCGCGCCACCGACGTACCGGCGATGTCCAGGTCGCCGATGTCTACCAGGCTGCCCTCGCAGATGGCGGCGGCGCGGAAGATCACGTTTTGCAGCTGGCGCACATTGCCCGGCCAGCGGTTGCCCAGCAGCGCTGGATAGGTGCCGGGCGCCAGGCGGCAGACCGGGCGCTGGATCTGCGCGCAGGCTTGCTGCATGAAATAGCGGGCCAGCAGCAGGATGTCCTGGCCGCGTTCGCGCAGTGGCGGCACTTCAACGTTAAGCACGTTGAGGCGGTAGAACAGGTCTTCGCGAAAGGTGCCCTCACTGACCATTTTTTCCAGGTCGCGGTGGGTGGCGCTGAGGATGCGCACATTGACCTTCACCTCACGGTCACCGCCCACCCGACGAAAGCTGCCGTCATTGAGAAAACGCAGCAACTTGGCTTGCAGGTACGGTGACATCTCGCCGATCTCATCGAGAAACACCGTGCCCTGGTTCGCCAGTTCCATCAGCCCTGGCTTGCCACCGCGCTGGGCGCCGGTAAAGGCGCCAGGGGCGTAACCGAACAACTCGCTTTCGGCGAGGTTTTCCGGCAGCGCCGCGCAGTTCAACGCCAAAAACGGTGCACTGTGGCGCGTGCTGATCGCGTGACAGGCGCGGGCCACCAGCTCCTTGCCGGTGCCGGTTTCGCCCTGGATCAGCAGCGGTGCATCCAGCGCCGCCACCCGTTGTGCCCGTGCCTTGAGGGTGCGGATCGCCGGGGATTCGCCCAGCAGAGCATCAAAACCTTCGGCATGGTCGTGGTGCAGCGCCGATAGCTGTTCGCCGATGCGGTTGGGCTGGTAGAGGGTGAGCAGGGCTCCGGCGTCGGTGATCGGCGTGGCGTCCAGCAGCAGGGTCTGGCCATTGACGCTGATCTCGCGCAACGGCAAGCGAAAGCCATGCTCCAGCAAGGTCTCCAGCAGCGCGGGGTCGTTGAACAGCTCGGCGATGCTTTCGCCGGCCGGTTCGCGCCCGTACAGCGCGATCAATGCCGGGTTGGCCAGCAAAATCTTGCCCGCGCTGTCCAGGGCCAGCACCGGGTCGGTCATGGCTGCCAGCAGGGCGTCCAGTTGCAGGTGGCGGCGTTGGCCCGGAAGGATGTCGACCACCTTCACCGCTTGCACGCCGTGCACGCTGAACAGCGCATCGCGCAGTTCTTCAAGCACCTCGGCGCTGAGGGTGGGTGCGTCGATATAGACGTTGGGCGGCACCATCTCCACCGCATCCAGGTTGAGATTGCGCCCACCGAGCAAGGCCAGGACTTCCTGGGTGATGCCGACGCGGTCGATGAAGCTGACGTGGATACGCATGGGGTGCTAGCAATTCTGGAGAGCAGAGGCGGCAAGTATGCCTTGGCGCGGGGCGCAGGTGAAATCTGACAAATGATGGAGATCAAAATGTGGGAGGGGGCTTGCTCCCGATATAGGTGGATCAGCCAATCAACCTGTGGCTGACACACTGCTATCGGGAGCAAGCCCCCTCCCACATTTTGAACTTACTCCAGGTGTTCGGGTTTGACCGGGTCGCCTGGCTTCACATCCAACTGATGCCGCACGTCCTCAAACATCAAGTCGTACTGCTTGTGCATCGAGCCGTTCAACACCGCGACCTTCGGCATGCCGTATTTCTGCGCGATGTTCATCGCATGCCGCGCAAAGTCGAATGCCTGGTCCTTGGGCAGGAAGAACTCCTCCTTGAGGTCCTTGCCCTGCACCGAACCGTGCAGTTTGAATAACATGCCTTTGCCTTCCTTGGGGTCCTGGCTGACTTCATAGTCGATGCACAGGTTGTAGCTGTAGTCGTCCTTGTTGAGCGCGTGACGTTCGACGTGCAAGTGACCGGGTTCAAAGATAGCCATAGGCGTTTCTCCTCTACTTCACAGATAGGTGATGCCAGGTTTGGCCGTGCTGATGCGAGTGCCGGCGCTGCCCTGGACGATGGCTTCGATATCCGAGAGTGAACCGATCACCGCAGTTTTGCCAGTCTGGCGGGCGAACTCGCAGGCTGCCTGTACCTTGGGGCCCATGGAGCCCGCGGCGAAGCCGAGTTTTTCCATGTCGTCCGGGTGGGCCTGGCCGATGGCCTTCTGGGTTGGCTTGCCGAAGTCGATAAAAGCGGCATTGACGTCGGTGGCGATTACCAGCAGGTCGGCGTCCAGTTGCGCGGCCAGCAAGGAGGAGCACAGGTCTTTGTCGATCACCGCTTCAATGCCGCGCAGCTTGCCGTCTTCGCCATACATCGTCGGGATGCCGCCGCCGCCGGCGCAGATCACGATGGCTTTTTTCTCCAGCAGCCACTTGATCGGGCGGATTTCAAAGATGCGTTTGGGGCGCGGGCTGGCAACCACACGGCGGTATTTGTCGCCATCGGGTGCGATGGCCCAGCCTTTTTCGGCGGCGAGTTGTTCCGCTTCGGCTTTGGTATAAACCGGGCCGATAGGCTTGGTGGGGTTCTGGAAGGCGGGGTCCTTGGCGTCCACTTCCACCTGGGTAAGCAGGGTGGCGAACGGCACTTCAAAGTCCAGCAGGTTGCCCAGTTCCTGTTCGATGATGTAGCCGATCATGCCTTCGGTTTCAGCGCCCAGTACGTCCAGCGGGTAGGGTGAGACGCTGGTGTAGGCCGCCGCCTGCAACGACAGCAGGCCGACTTGCGGGCCATTGCCGTGGGCGATCACCAGTTCGTTGCCGGCGTGGATCTTGGCGATCTGTTCGGTAGCGATGCGGATATTGGCGCGTTGGTTGTCCGCGGTCATGGGTTCACCACGGCGCAGGAGGGCGTTGCCGCCCAGGGCTACGACGATGCGCATAATGCAATCCTTTTAGGGTGTGAGCAGAGCCCAATGTGGGAGGGGGCTTGCTCCCGATGGCGGCAGGACAGTCAATCTATCTATAGCTGAGCCACCGCTATCGGGAGCAAGCCCCCTCCCACATTTTTGAACCCTGTTCCGACAGTGAGAGTTAGATATCCGCCAACGCCGACACCAGGATCGCCTTGATGGTATGCATGCGGTTTTCCGCCTGCTCAAACGCGATATTGGCCGGCGACTCGAAGACTTCCTCGGTCACTTCCACACCATTGGCCAGGTGCGGATAGCGCGCAGCGATGTCCTTGCCGACCTTGGTTTCGCTGTTATGGAACGCCGGCAAGCAGTGCATGAATTTCACCCGGGGGTTGCCCGAGGCTTTCATCATCTTGGCGTTGACCTGGTACGGCAGCAGTTGCTCGATACGCTCGTCCCACGCTTCCACCGGCTCGCCCATGGACACCCAGATATCGGTGTGGATGAAGTCCACGCCCTTCACTGCTTCTTTCGGGTCTTCGGTGATGGTGATGCGCGCGCCGCTTTCCTCGGCAAAGGCCTGGCACTGTTTGATGAAATCTTCATGGGGCCACAGCGCTTTCGGCGCGCCGATGCGCACGTCCATGCCGAGCTTGGCGCCGATCATCAGCAGCGAGTTGCCCATGTTGTAGCGGGCGTCCCCCAGGTAGGCGTAGCTGATGTCATGCAGCGGCTTGTCGCTGTGTTCGCGCATGGTCAGGGTGTCGGCGATCATCTGGGTCGGGTGGAATTCGGCGGTGAGGCCGTTGAACACCGGCACACCGGCGAACTTGGCCAGCTCTTCGACGATTTCCTGTTCAAAGCCACGGTACTCGATGGCATCGAACATCCGGCCCAGGACGCGGGCGGTGTCTTTCATGCTTTCTTTGTGGCCGATCTGCGACGACACCGGGTCGATATAGGTGACGTGGGCGCCCTGGTCATGGGCCGCGACTTCGAAGGCGCAGCGGGTGCGGGTCGAGGTTTTTTCGAAGATCAACGCGATGTTCTTGCCTTGCAGGTGCGGACGCTCGGTGCCGGTGTATTTGGCGCGTTTGAGGTCGCGGGACAGGTCCAGCAGGTAGTTCAGTTCGCGAGTAGTGTGGTGCATCAGCGACAGCAGGCTGCGGTTGCGCATATTGAAAGCCATGATGGAATCTCCTTAATAGTCGATAGGGTCGCGGATGATCGGGCAGGTCATGCAGTGGCCGCCGCCACGGCCACGGCCGAGCTCACCGGCGCTGATGGTGATGACTTCCACACCGGCCTTGCGCAGCAAGGTGTTGGTGTAGGTGTTGCGGTCGTAACCGATCACCACGCCGGGTTCCACGGCCACTACGTTGTTGCCGTCATCCCACTGCTCGCGTTCGGCGGCGAAGCTGTTGCCGCCGGTCTCGACCACGCGCAGGGCCTTGAGGTTGAGCGCTGCGGCGACGGTTTCGAGGAAGTTGGTTTTCTCCCGTTGAATGTCGATACCGTGAGGCTTGCTTTCGTCAGGGCGCAGGGTGAACGGCACGATCTGGTTGACCACTTCCGGGAAGACGGTGACCAGGTCGCGGTCGCAGAAGCTGAACACGGTGTCCAGGTGCATCGCTGCGCGGGATTTGGGCAGGCCGGCCACGATGACGCGCTCCACCGCTTTGTTCTTGAACAGGTTGCGCGCCAGTTGGCCGATGGCTTGGTGGGACGAGCGCTCGCCCATGCCGATCAACACCACGCCATTGCCAATCGGCATCACGTCGCCGCCTTCCAGTGTGGCAGCGCCGTGCTCCTGGTCGGGGTCGCCGTACCAGATCTGGAAGTCCGCGTTGGTGAACTCCGGGTGGAACTTGTAGATGGCGGAGGTCAGCAGGGTTTCCTGGCGTCGGGCCGGCCAGTACATCGGGTTGAGCGTTACGCCGCCATAGATCCAGCAGGTGGTGTCGCGGGTGAACTGGGTGTTGGGCAGCGGCGGCAGGATGAAGCTGGCGTGGCCGAGGAAGTCGCGGAACATCTCGATGGTCTTGCCACCAAAGCTGCTCGGCAGGTCATCGGCCGATACGCCACCGATCAAATACTCGCTGATCTTGCGCGGCTCCAGGCTACGCAGCCACGAGCCGACTTCGTCGACCAGGCCCAGGCCCACGGTGTTGGCGGTGATCTTGCGTTGCAGGATCCAGTCCAGCGCTTCGGGGATGGCGACGATATCGGTGAGCAGGTTGTGCATTTCCAGCACATCAATATCCCGCTCGCGCATCTTGGTCACGAAGTCGAAGTGGTCGCGTTTGGCCTGGGCCACCCACAGCACGTCATCGAACAGCAGCTCGTCGCAGTTGTTGGGGGTCAGCCGCTGGTGGGCCAAACCTGGGGAGCACACCATGACTTTGCGCAGTTTGCCGGCTTCGGAATGTACGCCGTACTTAACTTTTTCCGTGGTCATTACAGATCCTCCAGTGAACATACAATTACAGAGTCAGGAAGCCGTCGTAGAGCCCATAGGCCGCCACCAGGGCGCCAATGACCACTGCGGCGAAAATCAGCTTCTCGACGTTGGTGAAAATCGGTTTGCCCAGTTCACGCTTGGCCTTGGCGAACAGGATCGCGCCGGGGGCGTAGAGCAGGGCGGAGAGCAGCAGGTACTTGGTGCCGCCGGCATAGAGCAGCCAGATCGCGTAGATCAGGGCGACGGCGCCGATGAACAGGTCTTTCTTGCGCTCCTTGAGCGCGTTTTCGTAGGTTTCGCCGCGCACCGCCAGCAGCAGGGCGTAGGCCGCTGACCACAGGTAAGGCACCAGGATCATCGAGGTGGCGAGGTAGATCAGCGACAGGTAGGTGCTCGCGGAAAACAGGGTGATCACCAGGAATATCTGAACCATCGCGTTGGTCAGCCACAGGGCATTGACCGGCACATGGTTGGCGTTTTCCTTGCGCAAGAACTCCGGCATGGTGTGGTCCTTGGCGGCGGCAAACATGATCTCCGCACACAGCAGCACCCACGACAGCAACGCGCCCAGCAGCGAGATGATCAAGCCGACGCTGATCAGCACCGCACCCCAGTGGCCCACCACATGCTCAAGCACGGCAGCCATCGACGGGTTCTGCAACTTGGCCAGTTCCGGTTGGGTCATGATCCCCAAAGACAGCACGTTCACCAGCATCAGGAACAGCAGCACGGTGATAAAACCGATCACGGTGGCCTTGCCCACGTCGCTGCGTTTCTCGGCACGGGAGGAAAAGATGCTCGCGCCTTCGATGCCGATGAACACCCACACAGTGACCAGCATCATGTTGCGCACCTGGTTCATCACGCTGCCCAGGTCAGGGTTTTTTACGCCCCAGATGTCTGCGGTGAAGATGTCCAGCTTGAACGCGAACAGGGCGATGAGCACGAACAGCAGCAGCGGCACCACCTTGGCAACGGTGGTCACCAGGTTGATGAACGCTGCTTCCTTGATGCCGCGCAGCACCAGAAAGTGCACCGCCCACAGCAGTACCGAGGCACCTATCACCGCCGCTGGCGTGTTGCCTTCGCCAAAGATCGGGAAGAAGTAACCCAAGGTGCTGAACAAGAGTACGAAGTACCCGACGTTGCCCAGCCAGGCACTGATCCAGTAACCCCAGGCCGATGAGAACCCCATGTAATCGCCAAAACCGGCCTTGGCGTAGGCGTACACCCCGCCGTCGAGATCGGGCTTGCGGTTGGCAAGGGTCTGGAACACGAATGCGAGGGTCAACATGCCGATGGCGGTGATCACCCAACCAATCAACACGGCGCCTACGTCGGCACTGGCGGCCATGTTTTGCGGGAGTGAAAAGATCCCGCCGCCAATCATTGAGCCCACGACAAGTGCAACCAGCGCACCAAGCCTAAGTTTTCCGGGAGAATCAGACATTGCGTGACTCCAATGCAGGAGAAGAGAGATCACAGAATAATTCCGTGCGCTAATAAAACAGCTGACTCAGATCAGTTCATTGGCACATTCCATTGTGAATTAACGACTTAGGGTGGCAGTTGCGGGGCGACACGGCCTGTGCAAAGGCGCTCGCTAGAGCGGTCTCCTACAATGTGGTTAATCATTTGGTCCGGGGCATGGGTGTTGACGCTAGTTCGTATTTGCGAATGTGCAAACTTTTTGTATGTTGCCTGACGAGCGCTTCATAATTGCCGTATTTAAATTCTAAATAAGCCTAAACTTCCGGCGTTTACATACCCTTATGTTATGAAACGCTAGCGTCATTAAATTGAATTAGTTGAGTGCGCGGTGGTCGGCTCAAACATTTATTGCGAGGAACCTGCATGTCCCAACCAGCCCAGAAACTTCGGCTCAGTGCCCTGATCGCCCTGGTAGTAGGTTCGATGATCGGCGGCGGGATCTTCTCGCTCCCGCAAAACATGGCGGCCCGCGCCGAAGTAGGCGCGGTGCTGATCGGTTGGGCCATTACCGCGGTTGGCATGTTGACCCTGGCGTTTGTGTTCCAGACCCTGGCCAACCGTAAACCGGAACTGGATTCCGGGGTGTATGCCTACGCCAAGGCCGGCTTCGGCGATTACATGGGGTTCTCGTCGGCCTGGGGCTACTGGATCAGTGCGTGGATGGGCAACGTCGGCTATTTCGTGTTGCTGTTCAGCACCCTGGGTTACTTTTTCCCGGCGTTCGGTCAGGGCAATACACCACTGGCCATCGGTTGTGCATCGCTTTTGCTGTGGGCGGTGCATTTTCTGGTGATGCGCGGAATCAAGGAAGCGGCATTCATCAACCAGATCACCACCGTGGCGAAGATCGTGCCGCTGCTGATGTTTATCGTGATCGCCGCCGTGGCGTTCAAGGCCGACATCTTCACCCGTGATATCTGGGGCCTGGGCAATCCGCAGATGGGCAGCGTGGTCGAGCAGGTGCGCCACATGATGCTGGTCACGGTGTTTGTGTTTATCGGTATCGAAGGCGCCAGTGTGTACTCGGCGCGGGCCGAGAAACGCTCGGATGTGGGGCGCGCGACGGTGATTGGTTTCCTGGGCGTGCTGGCGCTGCTGGTGCTGGTGAATGTGCTGTCGTTGGGCATCATGGGCCAGCCGGAACTGGCGCAGTTGCAGAACCCGTCCCTGGCGGGCGTGCTGGAACACATTGTCGGGCCCTGGGGAGCGATATTGATTAGCCTCGGCCTGGCCGTTTCGCTGCTCGGGGCATTGCTTTCGTGGGCGTTGCTCTGCGCGGAAATCCTCTATGCCACTGCCCATGACAAGACCATGCCGGCGTTCCTGAAAAAGGAAAATGCCAATCAGGTGCCGGTTAACGCGTTGTGGCTGACCAATGTGATGATCCAGGCATTTCTGGTGATCACGCTGTTTTCGGCCAGTACCTACACCACCCTGATCTACCTGGCGTCGTCGATGATTCTGGTGCCGTACCTGTGGTCGGCGGCCTATGCGGTGCTGTTGAGCGCGCGCGGCGAAACCTATCAAGGCGCTCAGCGCCGACGCATGAAGGATCTGCTGGTAGGCTTGATTGCCCTCGGTTACGCGGTGTGGCTGTTGTATGCGGGCGGTTTGAAATATTTGCTGCTGTCGGCGCTGCTGTATGCACCGGGTGTGATCCTGTTTGCCCTGGCCAAGCGGGAGCAGGGCCGCCCGTTGTTTACCTCGCTTGAAAAAGGCATTTTCGGTTGTGTGATCGCGGGCGCCGGGTTGGCTGCGTACGGGCTGTATAGCGGGGTATTGTCGCTGTGAGGTTGGCGTATCAACCGCCTTACGACTGGGCGGCGATGGTGGAGTTCTTATCGGCCCGGGCAATCACCGGGTTGGAAACCGTGGTGGCCGGAGTGTATCGACGCAGCATCAGTGTGGCCGGGCGACATGGCTGGATCAGCGTCGCGCCGGGGGCGGGGGATTGGCTGGAGGTGACGGTCGACTTTCCCGAGCCGGTCGCGCTGCCCGAGATCGAGCGGCGCCTGCGCAGGATGTTCGATCTGGATGCCGTGCCCGCCGTGATCAACCTGCAATTGGCCAAGGACCCGTTGATGGCGCAACTGGTTGCGGCTCGACCAGGGCTGCGGTTGCCGGGTACATGGGACGGCCTGGAGTTGGCCATTCGCGCAGTGCTGGGCCAGCAGATCACGGTGGCGGCGGCGATCCGGTTGGCGGGCAAGCTGGTGGCGCAGTATGGCCAGCCGTTGCAAACCCCCCACGCCGGTATTACTCACCTGTTCCCGGCACCCGAGGTGCTGGCGGCGGCGGACCTGGCGGCCCTGGGCATGCCCAAGGCGCGAGGTCGCACCTTGTCCGGTGTGGCCCAGGCGTTGTTGGATGACCCTCGGATTTTCGAGCCCAAGGCCAGTCTCAAGGACGGTGTTGCACGGTTGGTGGCACTCCCGGGGATTGGCGATTGGACCGCGCAGTACATCGCCATGCGCCAGTTGCGCGAGGCGGATGCGTTTGCATCGGGGGACATCGGCTTGATCAATGCGCTGGCGGCGCTGGAAGGCGGGCCGGTGTCGGCACGGCAGTTGCTGGCGCGGGCAGAGGCGTGGCGGCCGTTGAGGGCGTATGCGGCGCAGTATTTGTGGACGTCGTTGAACCGCGGGGATTGATGGGGGCTGTACTGGCCTCATCGGGACATGGGTATCTACACAACTTCTGGTATGGCGCTGTAGCTGTGGGAGGGGCGGTGCGACGATTCGACTTGCTCCCGATGGCGGCCTTAGGGCCGACCAGGATGCCGGATCAAACCGAGTACATATCCGTTATTTAGGTAACGGCCACTTAGGGTTCCGCTCTTACAGCGGCTCACTTTTGGAAGGACCCAAAAGTAAGCAAAAGGTCCTCGCCCCATCACTCGGCACCTCGCTCAGGCTCGGTGTGCCCGTAATCCGACAGGGATTTGGGGGGCCGCCGCCACGCGCCATCCATGGCGCGGGGCGGCTAAACCGGCATCCCTGCCGGTTTACCCCCCAAATCCCTGTCGAATTCCGGCCAGCGTGGTTTAACGGGGCGCCCAAGATCAAAAACAGATCAAGAGCGGCTCGCTTCGCATCGTGGTTACTGGTGACTGCTACGAAGTTGTGTAGATACCCATGCTCATCGGGGGCAAGCCCCCTCCCACATTTGATGTGTGAATACATTCAAAAGTGGGAGGGGCTTGCCCCCGATGGCGGTCTTCAGTTCACCACTGAGGCCGGTGCGCGCCCAATTCCCCTGCCGGCAAATCCCACTGCAACGGCGTGCCACTGATGCTCAGCGGCGCCAGTAACCGATGGGCCTGGCCCCAGGTGGTCTGCTCTACCACCAAGCCTTGATCATTGATGTCTTCGCCGCGCAACGCTGCCTGCTGCGGCACCTGCCCTGCGTCCACCAGCAACTTGGCCGTGCGCGCCAGTGACAACCGCGCCGAACCGCCCCGACCTGACGCAAACCGCTCGCTCAAGGCCTGGATCGCACTGGCGGCCATCAGGTAACCGGTAGCGTGATCCAGCGCCTGCACCGGCAGCGGCACGGGCTTATCCGCTTGCTTGCAGGCCATGCCCGCCTCGGCGATCCCGCTGCTCATCTGCACCAGGCTGTCAAAACCGCGACGGTTACGCCACGGGCCACTCCAGCCATAGGCATTGAGGCTGACGTCAATCAGGCCGGGGGCGATATGTTGGCGCTCGCCGAGGGTGTAACCCAGCTGTTCCAGTGCATCGGCGCGGTAACCATGGAACAGTACGTCGGCGTCCTTGAGCAAGGCTTCGAATACCTGCCGGCCTTCAGGGCTTTTCAGGTCGAGGCGGGCACAGCGCTTGCCCAGGGTCATTTCCGGTACCACGCCCGGTTCGTTCCAGGTTGGCGAATCGATGCGCAGTACATCTGCACCCAATCCGGCGAGGAAACGACTGGCCACGGGGCCGGCCAATACGCGGGTCAAGTCCAGCACCTTGATACCCGCCAGCGGGCGCGCAGGTGAGCCAAGCCAGGGTTTGTCGATACCAGGGTCGAAGACCTGACGCTGTATCAACTCTTCGGCATTCACCGCCAAGCCTTGCGGATGCTGCTGCCAGGCTTGCCACGTACGCATCTGCGCCGCACAACCGCCGGCGTCGACAATGGCCTGTTCCAGTTCTGCGGCGTTCCATGTAGCGACTTTGATCGCCATCTCGGCGCGGTCGGCCACAGGCCCAAGCACCCGTTCGGCCGCTGCACGGTGATGGGGTGCGTTGGTGTGCAGACGAATCCAGCCCTCGGCGCTGGCGTAGTCACCGGCCACTGGGTCCCACAGCGGCGGTACTTGCCAACCCACTGGGCGAATCGACGAAGAAAACCACAGCGAGGCGAGACGCCGATCCACGCTGACGCTGGGCAGCCGCCCGGTCTGTTGCTGGATCAACTGGGCAACAGCCTGGCCAGCGGCGCCGATGCTGGCGACGGCCAGGTCGGTCACGGCGAAGGACGAGGGCAGCGCGCCTGCCGAGGTCTCGGGCAGCGCAATGTGCGGTAAATCGAGTGCAGCTTGGATGGGAGTCAGCAGGTCAGTCATCTAAGGCCCTCCGTAAGAGAAGGGCCACTATAGAAGAACATCACACCGGTGTGGCAGCCCCTGGGACCAAGGGCAGTTCGATGCTGGCGACAAAACCGCCGTCGGGATGATTGGCCAGGATCAGGGTGCCGCCATGGCGCTCGGCAGCACGGCGGGCGATGGCCAGGCCCAGGCCATGACCTTGCGCAGTCTGGCCCGGCGCACGGTAAAACGGCTCGCCCAGTTGGCCCAGGTGTTCGGTTTCAACGCCGGGGCCGTGGTCGCGTACGCTGATCAGAATGCGCCCGTTTTGATGCTGGGCCTGCAATTGAATCGGTTGGCCGGCCGGGTTGAAGCGTTGGGCATTGCGCAGAAGGTTATCCACGGCGCGCTCGATCATGGTCGGCCAGCCCTTGAGCCGCAGGTCGACGTCGGTGCTGAGGTGCACCACTTGCTCGGGCGCGCCGAGCTGGGCGTCCTTTTGCAGGGTCTTGAGCAATGGGTTGAGGTCAATGTCTTCGGCGCTGGCGTTGTCGGCGTCGACCCGCGCCAGGACCAGGATTTCGCTGATCAAGGCTTCCAGGCGGTCGCATTCGCGGGTCAGGCGCGGCCAGAGTTTTTCCCGCTCTTCGGGGCTGGCGCGCTCGGCCAGGGCCAGGGCGATACGCAAGCGTGCCAGGGGCGAGCGCAGTTCGTGGGACACGTCGCGCAGCAACTGGCGCTGGCTACCGATCAGGCTTTGCAGGCGCGCGCCCATGCGGTTGAAGTCATTGGCCAACACACCGAATTCGTCGCGCCTGTTGGCCAGTTGCGCCAGGCTGTTTTGTTGATAGGTGGTTTGCCCCAGGTCATGCACCGCGCCGCGCAGGCGGCTGAGTGGGCGGGTGATGGACAAGGTCACCAGCAGGCTGAACAGGGTCAACACCACCAGGGTGATTGCCAGGGCACTGAGTGGCCACAGCAGGCTACTGCGGTGCCAGGCTTCCAACTCCGGGTGGGGAATGCGGTAGATCAGCAGGTAGGTGTCGCCGGTTTTGTCGCTGGTGTACTCGGCGGTCAGGCGCCGCCAGGGCAGGTGGCCGTCCTGGCTGTCATTCTGCCGGGCTTCAAAGGCGGCGGCGCGACGCGGGAAGGTACCGCGCACCACCGGCTCACCGCTCTCGTTAAGCACTTGCACATCGATGTGGTACTGGCGTTTGCGCTGTTGCAGCAAGTCCTGGGCGGCGTCCTCACCCTGGGCTTCGTAGAGTTGCGTCCACTCTTGCGCCAGGTTGTTCAGGCCTGGGTGGCGGCTGAGAATCCAGGCGTCCTGGTTGAGCATATGCCCAAGCAGAATCGACAACCCGCCAACCAGGGCGATGGCCAGCCAGAAACTCGCCAGGATACGCCAGAACAATGAACGCACAGGAAACCCTCAAACAGGAAAAGCCCAGTGGTGTGAACCACTGGGCCGTAGGCATTACGTTTGCATTATTGCGCTTTTTGCGCTTGCTGGGCTTTCCATTCCTGGAATTGCTTCCACTCGGCGCGGCGCTCGGCTTGCTTTTTGACGATCTCGTCGTATTGCTTCTGCTGGTCAGGCTTGAGCACGGCGCGGATATTGGCCTGGGTTTTCTGCTTGCCGGCGGCGATCTCGTCCTGCATGGCTTTCTGGTCAGCGGCCGGGAGTTTGTCCAGGTACTTTTGGGTCAGGTCTTTGCGAGCGTGCCATTGGTCACCCATCAGCTTGCGGATCTGCTCACGCTGTTCCTTGCTCAAGTCCAGCTGGCTGAACGGGCCGCCTTTACCACGCGGGCCGTGTTCACCGTGGCCCGGGCCGCCCATCATGTGGCCTTCGTGGCCGCCCATCGGGCCTGGGCCTTCAGGCATGGCCATGGCAACGGTAGGCAGTGCAGCGGCGAGCATCAAAGCGATAAGGGTCTTGCGCATGGTGATTCTCCTGTCTCTATTCCGGTGAGTCCGGATGTGAGTAGGTTACGCAGCGCAAGGTCAGCCGCCGTCAGCGGAGGGTAAAGATTTGGTAAGGCTGCCTCTAGAGGCTGTAGTAGTAGCCGCGACTGCGCAGCGCCACGATCCGCGGCCGGCCATCCGGGTGCGGGCCGATCTTTTTGCGCAGGTTGCTGACGTGCATGTCCAGGCTGCGATCGTAAAGGGTCAACTTGCGACCCAGGGCGATCTGCGCCAGTTCCTGTTTATCGAGGGGCTCGCCGGGCTGGCGCAGCAAGGCTTCGAGCAGGCGGCTTTCGGAGACGGTCAGGGTGAACTCCTGGTCATCGATGCTCACCACGCCGCGCACCGGGCTGAAGCACAGGTCGCCCAGCTCAAGCTGGGTCGAGACCGCGGTCGGGTGGCTGCGGCGCAATACGGCACGCAGGCGGGCGGTCAGTTCGCGCGGATCGCAAGGCTTGGCCAGGTAGTCGTCGGCGCCCAGCTCCAGGCCGAGGATGCGGTCCAGGGGTTCGCCCCGCGCCGAGAGCATCAGCACCGGCAGTTCCGGGTGGTCGTTGCGCAGTTGCTTGAGCAGCTCCAGGCCGCTGCCGTCGGGCAGCATCACGTCGAGCACCACCGCCGCCGGGGCGGCTTCGGCCAAGGCTTTGCGGGCGCTCAGGCCATCGTGGCAGGCGCGCACCTGGAAGCCTTCCTGGCTCAACCAACTGCTCAGCAGCTCACAGAGCTCCTGGTCATCATCTATCAGTAACAGCTCGCTCATGACTCACTCGATTTAGCCATTGTCGACGGCGACGACCCCACCGGTGCCGCCGTGAGCCATTAGGAGTGCGCCGAAACGATTAGGTTCGACGCAGCCGGGTTCAAGGCAGGACTTGCTTGAACGGCTTGATCACCACATCAGCGTAGACGCCTGCTGCGACATAGGGGTCGGCCTTGGCCCAGGCCTGGGCGTCGGCCAGGGAGGCGAACTCGGCGACAATCAGGCTGCCGGTGAAACCGGCGTCGCCCGGGTCATTGCTGTCGACCGCCGGGTGCGGGCCGGCCAGTACGATACGGCCTTCGGCTTGCAGCTGTTTAAGGCGCTCGACGTGGGCGGGGCGTACGCTCAGGCGTTTTTCCAGCGAGTTGGCAATATCGGTGGCAATGATGGCGTAGAGCATGTCAGTCCTCGGTTTTCGGCGTGGTAGGCGCGGTGTCATGCAGGTGACGCGACAGGTAGATCCCTTGGCCGATCAGGAACAATACGGTCATGCCCAGGCTACCGAACACCTTGAAGTCGACCCAGTAGTCCTGGAAGGTAAAGGCCACGAACAGGTTGGCGGCACCGCAGAACAGGAAAAACACGATCCAGGCCACGTTCAGGCGCACCCACACCGGTTCCGGCAAGGTCAGCGCGTGGCCCATGATCCGCTTGATCAGCAGGCGGTCACCGATGAAGTGGCTGCCGATAAAGACCAGGGCAAACAGCCAGTTGACCACCGGGGCTTTCCATTTAAGGAAGGTTTCGCTGTGGAAGGCCAGGGTCAGTCCGCCAAAGACCAGGCAGGCGATAAGGGTCAGCCATTGGCTTTTTTCCAGCTTGCGCTGGGAGATGAAGATGGCGCCGTAGACCACGATGGAGCTGATGATCAGTACGGCAGTGGCACTGTAGATACCCCCGAACGACAGCTCGTGACCGGCGATTTCGATGACCCTGGGGTCGAGTTTGGTAACGATGAAAAACAGCAACAGCGGGATGAAGTCGATGAATTGTTTCACAGTAAGAGCCAGAAGCTGGATGTGGCGGCATAATAACAAACATCCTTGGTTGCGATAGCGCCAGCTGACTTGAGGTTACATACCCACGTGAATGTTGATTTGCACTGCCACAGCACGGCCTCCGACGGCGCCCTGGCGCCCGCGGTACTGGTTGCGCGTGCGTTTGAAAAAGGCGTGCAAGTGCTGGCGTTGACCGACCACGACACCCTCGAGGGTCTCGATGAAGCCCGCGAAGCCGCGCATTCTTTGGGCATGCAACTGGTCAACGGGGTGGAATTGTCCTGCACCTGGGGCGGCGCCACCATTCATGTACTTGGCTACGGTTTCGATCAGAATGCCCCGCCGTTGGTGGCGGCCATTGCCCAATTGCACGATGGCCGCTGGCTGCGGTCCGAAGAAATAAGCCGCAAGCTCAGCCTTAAAGGTATGCCCGGCGCCCTCGACGGCGCTCGTGCCATCCAGCAGGAACTGGGGGACAGCGGCAACGCACCGGCCCGTCCGCACTTTGCTGACTGGATGGTGCGCGAAGGCTATGTCAAGGATCGCGCCGAAGCCTTTCGCAAATGGCTGGGGGCCGGCAAGTTGGGCGATGTGAAGCTGCATTGGCCGACCCTGGAAGACACCGTCCAGACTTTGCGGGCTTCCGGGGCCTGGGTCAGCCTGGCGCATCCCTGGCATTACGATTTCACCCGCAGCAAGCGCCGCAAGCTGATCAGCGACTATATTTGTGCGGGTGGCCACGCGATCGAGGTGGTCAACGGGCATCAACCGGCGGAACAGGTCGGCAGCCTGGCGATCCTTGCTCGCGAATTTGGTCTGCTGGTCAGTGCCGGCAGTGATTTTCATGGCCCAGGCGGCTGGTCCGAGATTGGCGAGTATCGCCAGGTCCCGGAAGATCTGCCGCTGTTGTGGGGGCGATTCAAGCATGACCCCATTATTGCCACCGTCTGAACAGGTAGAGCACGTGAGTCAATTCTTCCAGATTCATCCGGAAAACCCTCAGGCGCGCCTGATTAAACAGGCCGTGGAGATCATCCGAGCCGGCGGCGTGGTGATCTATCCAACTGATTCGTCCTACGCCATCGGTTGCCAGATCGGCGACAAAGGCGCGGTCGAGCGTGTAAGGCGCCTGCGCCAGCTGGACGACAAGCACAACTTCGCACTGATTTGCAGCGACTTGTCTCAACTGGGCCTGTTCGCCAAGGTCGACACCGGTACGTTCCGCCTGCTCAAGGCCCATACGCCGGGGCCTTATACCTTCATTCTCAATGCCACCCGCGAAGTGCCGCGCCTGTTATTGCACCCCAAGAAGCGCACCATCGGCCTGCGCGTGCCGGAACACCCGATAGCCCTGGCGCTGTTGGCCGAGCTGGGTGAGCCGCTGATGAGCGTGTCGTTGATCCTGCCCGGTGAAACCGAACCGTTGTACGACCCTTACGAAATGCGGCGCCTGCTGGAAAAGCATGTCGACCTGATCATCGATGGCGGCTACGGCGGCAACAAAGCCTCGACGGTGATCAACCTGGCTGACGGCGAGCCTGAAGTGGTGCGTGTGGGCTGTGGCGATCCGGCGCCATTTATGGTCGAGGCCTGAATGTCGGCCGTGGAAACCGCTGATCCCCAGGCCGGCGCCCAGCAGGAACTGCCGTTCGCCATGGTCTATGGCCAGGCGGTCATGGAAATGCCCCTGGACCTGTACATTCCACCGGATGCCCTGGAGGTCTTCCTGGAAGCCTTCGAAGGCCCGCTGGACTTGCTGCTGTACCTGATCCGCAAGCAGAACATCAATATCCTCGACATCCCGGTGGCAGAAATCACCCGTCAGTACATGGGCTACGTCGAGCTGATGCAGTCGGTGCGCCTGGAGCTGGCCGCCGAGTACCTGGTGATGGCCGCCATGCTCGCCGAGATCAAGTCGCGCATGTTGTTGCCGCGTTCGGAGACCGTCGAAGCCGAAGAGGATGACCCGCGCGCCGAACTGATCCGCCGCTTGCAGGAGTACGAACGCTTCAAGGCCGCCGCCGAAGGCATTGACGGCCTGAGCCGCGTGGGCCGTGATGTGGTGGTGCCCAAGCTCGACGCACCCGAGGCCCGTGCGCGCAAATTGCTGCCGGACGTGAGCCTGGAAGAATTGCTGATGTCCATGGCCGAGGTGCTGCGCCGTGGCGATATGTTTGAAAGCCACCAGGTCAGCCGCGAAGCGCTGTCTACCCGCGAGCGCATGAGTGATGTGCTGGAGCGCCTCAAGGGTGGTGGGTTTGTGCCGTTTGTCGAGCTGTTCACCGCCGAAGAAGGCCGACTAGGTGTGGTGGTGACCTTTATGGCGATCCTCGAACTGGTCAAGGAATCCTTGGTCGAGCTGGTGCAGAATGAGCCTTTTGCGGCTATCCACGTGCGGGCGCGAGCCGAATAACGAGCTGAATCGATGAATCTGACTGAACCCCGCGAACTGGCACCCTTGCTGGAGGCCTTTCTCCTGGCCTCGGGTAAACCGCAATCCCTGGAGCGCCTGTTCGAACTCTTTGAAGAAGCTGAACGCCCGGAGCCGCCGGTATTCAAGAAGGCGCTGGAGATCCTGCGCAAGTCCTGCGACGGCCGTGCCTTTGAGTTGCGCGAAGTGGCGTCGGGTTATCGCCTGCAGATCCGTGAGAAGTTTTCGCCGTGGGTGGGGCGCTTGTGGGAAGAGCGGCCGCAGCGTTATTCGCGGGCAATGCTGGAGACCATGGCGCTGATCGCCTATCGCCAGCCGATTACCCGTGGCGAAATCGAGGACGTGCGTGGTGTGGCGGTCAACAGCCATATCGTCAAGACCCTGCTGGAGCGCGAGTGGATCCGCATCGTGGGTTACCGCGACGTGCCCGGCAAACCGGCGATGTTCGCCACCACCAAGGTGTTCCTCGATCATTTCAACCTGAAGAACCTCGACGACCTGCCGCCCCTGGCTGAACTGCGCGAAATGGAGGCCGAGCCGGTGCTCGACTTCGACGATGCGCCGGTGCCGCAAAGCCTGCAGGAACTGGCCGATGCCAGCGCCGAGCCGGAGGAGCCCAAGGACGAAACCAGCTTCCATACGCTGCTGTTGGAGCTCGATGATATGGAGCAAGGGATCAAGACTGATTTTGACGACCTGTTGCGTGATGCTGCCGACGAGCCGCAGACCGAGGTGAACGTTGAACCCGAGCCCGAAGTCGAAGAAGACATCCTCGGCGTCGCCGATGCCCGGGAAAAACTGCTGGCCGCCGTCGCCGCCCTGGAACAGCCGCCGCTGAGCGACGAAGAAGACGAAGCCCGGGCGCTGGCCGAAGCCATCGAAAACGAACGCCGCCAACTCGAAGACTGACGCAATAAAAACTGTGGGAGGGGGCTTGCTCCCGATAGCGGAGTGTCAGGCAGCAGATGCATCAACTGATCCACTGCTATCGGGAGCAAGCCCCCTCCCACATTGGATCTCCACTGTCTGGGAGAAAACATGAGTTCCACCAAAGACCCGTGCATCAGCATCTGCAAGTTCGCCGACGACATCTGCGTCGGCTGTGGCCGCAGCAAGCGCGAAATCCGTGCCTGGAAGAAGCTCGACAAAGTCGACAAGCGCACGGTGCTGGCTGAAGCCGAGCTGCGATTGCTGGCGCTGGGTGCCACCGGTCGGCGGAAAAGCAAATGACTTGGACGTTATCGACTAGTCTGTGATGCGCAACACGCGCCATGCGCGTATGATTCGCGACCCCTTGCCGACCTATTCGGCCAAGGCCCCGCTTTCAAGACCCCTCAGGCCAGGCCTGAATCGACCCACCGGGAGGTGCTTACGATGAATGACCAAGACCAGAAAGACCAGGAAATCGGCCCAGCAGGCGAAAAGCTGCAAAAAGTGCTGGCGCGTATCGGCGTGGGCTCGCGCCGCGACGTCGAAGCCTGGATTACCCAGAAGCGCATCAAGGTCAACGGCGTCGAGGCTACCCTCGGCCAGCGCGTCGACCTGCACGATGCAATCACCATTGATGGCAAGGTGATCAAGCGTGAAGAGGCCGCCGAATCGGTGCGCCGCGTGATCATGTACAACAAGCCCGATGGCGAAATCTGCACCCGTGACGACCCGGAAGGCCGTCCGACCGTGTTCGACAAGATGCCCAAGCCCAAGGAAGGCCGCTGGATCAACATCGGTCGTCTGGACATCAACACCACCGGCTTGCTGATGTTCACCACTGACGGCGAACTGGCCAACCGCCTGATGCACCCGTCGTACGAGATGGATCGTGAATACGCCGTGCGTGTACGCGGTGAAGTCGATGACGAGATGATCGAACGCCTCAAGGCCGGCGTGGTGCTGGAAGACGGCCCGGCCAAGTTCACCGACATCAAGCAGGCGCCAGGCGGCGAAGGTTTCAACCACTGGTACCACTGCGTGGTGATGGAAGGGCGTAACCGTGAAGTGCGTCGCCTGTGGGAGTCCCAAGGGCTGGTGGTCAGCCGCTTGAAACGCGTGCGTTTTGGCCCGGTGTTCCTGAACTCCGACCTGCCGATGGGCCGCTGGCGCGAAATGAGCCAGTACGAAGTCGACATCCTCAGCGCCGAAGTTGGCCTGACGCCGGTCGCCATGCCGCAGATGAACGCCAAGAGCAAAGACAAGCTTGAGCGTATGCAGCGTAAATCGTCGCGCCCTGTTGCGCGTACCGAGCGCGTGGCTCGCACCCTGCGCCCGGCGCTGAATGCACCGGCAACCGGCGGTCGTATTTCTCGCGAGCCGCAGATCGAAGGTGAGCGTCGCCCAACCGCACCGTCCCGCCAGGAAGGTGATCGTGCACCACGCACACCGCGCCCGGCCCGTGGCGAAGCGCCAAGCGGCGGTCGCAGCAACCGTGGTGAAGCCGATCGCCCGGCCGACAATGCCAGTACCAAGCGTCCAGCCAAGCCAGCGGCGAACAAGCGCCCTGGCCCGAAACTGGTAGCTGATGAGCCGTCGGGCAAGCGCCGTGGCGCCCCGGCAGGTTCGGGTCAGCGTCCTGGTTTTGGTCGCAAGAAGCCGCAGTGATGCGTTAAGCGCTGCATAAAAACGCCAACCCTAGGGTTGGCGTTTTTTTGATCTGAATTTGAAATGCAATCAACTGTGGGAGCTGGCTTGCCTGCGATAGCGGTGTGCCAGTCACCTTTGTGCTAACTGACCCACCGCTATCGCGGGCAAGCCCGGCTCCCACAGGGATATCTACACGTCTGATGATCTTTTAAAAGGCAAAGGAGCCATCAAACACCGGCTTGTCATCCAGCGCCAACACCCCACTGGCAAAGATCAAATCCAAGTGATGACTGCCTTTCTGCCCGCCGCCCAGGCCCAGGTGCAGCCCGCAATGGCGCTCCTCGAACCCGGCATTGCGCGCATACAGATCCTTGACCCCTTCGTTGGTGCCAATCCCTAGCTCCTCCACCCGACGGTTGGACGGGTTGGCATTCAGGTACTTGTTGAAATCATCCGCCAGCCCCGGCACGTCGCTGGCCACGCTGCAAATGGTCGAGTTCTCGATCCACAATTCCAGCGGTGATTGCAGCACGCCGTATTTGCGCGCAAACGGAATAGTGCTGAGGAAGGTACCGACAAACCGCACCTGGCCGTTGATGGCTTCACTGTGGGTGGCGATTTCGCCGGGGGCCAGGTCGTGGTTGCCGACGCCGTTGATATTGGTCCACTTCTTGATGCTGCTCATCGGCGCTTCAAGACGTGAACCGTGCTTGTCGGTAAAGCTCAGTACATTGGCCTGGGACATGCGTCGGATCAGCGTGGCGTTAAGGTCGGCAATACGCTGTGGCTCGACGCTGAAGGTGTCGTAGAAGTAATCACCATAATCCTTGAATAGCAGGGATTTCTTCCAGTGCTCGGCCATCACGCCGTGCAGGGCGCGGATAAAGTCCGGGCCTTCGGCGCGTGGGTTGGGCAGGGTGGAGGAGTCGTAGAGAAACAGGTACAGGTCACAGTCTTCGATGGCTTGCACCAGGGCTTCGCTGGGAGCCAGGTCCAGGCGTTGCAACTGGAAGTTGAAGCGGGCGGCGCTGCCGTGGGTGATTGCCTGGGCGATGGCGTCGTAGCGTTCGGTATGGCCCAGCAGCACGGTGGGGCGACTCAGGCCGCTGAGGGCTGGGTGGTGTGCGAGGTAGTAGAGAAAGTGTTCGACGGCGCGGGCCTTGTCCATGACGGGTGTCCTTCTGTGCCTTGGGTAAGGGGGCAGGTGCCGTGCACAGCACCTGCCGGATGCCTGCCGGGTATTAGAAAGGCCACATCGCGGTGCCGAAAGGCACAACGGCATCGGCTTGCATCATTTCAACGGCGGCCTCATGGGTCGGCGCTTCAAACCAATCGTCGAGTTGCAGTTCGGTTTCCAGGTCTTTTTCCAGTGCTTGCATGGTGTATCTCCTAGAGGACGTTGATTGAGAACGGCTTGCCCGCGGGCTTCGTGGGCAAGTGGAAAGAACCTAGAAGAGAGTGTTTCAAAATGCAAAAAAAATATTGACACGGTTTCATTTGGATTTTTTCTTCTGTTTTTGGCGAGCTATTTTTTATTCAGAAAAAACAGCGTATTGGCTGAACCGTTTATTCAGAAAATCCCCACTGACAATTTTCCGTTGGCTGTCCATAAAACCTGGCTGTAACGCAGTGTTTCCGCATTGTAACGATAAGTTTACGAATTTGCCCCGGGAGTCTTGGGCGACCTGTAGCTGTAAGGATTGGCTGACAGTTTGTCGCGTGCACTCTGTTGGGGCGTGCCGAAGCTGTCGAGCGGTGTACAATGCGCCGCGTTTTACTGTGACCCCCCTTGCGTACCCACGCAAAAGGCCAAGACCTCAGGGTTCGATCCCCCTGATCATTCCGCCTGGCCACGAGCCGGACGGGTTCGATTTCGTCACAGATAAAAACAAACAGGTGACGTATGACCATTAGAAAGACGCTGTACTCCTGGTGCCTGCGCTGGGGTTTGAACGGCGCTGCTTGAGTTGGTAATTCAAGGCAGCAACCTGCATTCATATCCTCAAACCTTGCGTGAGACCCTTTCATGAGTGGAACCCATTCCTCTTCAGGCGAGCTGAAACGCGGCCTGAAAAATCGGCATATCCAGTTGATCGCCCTCGGTGGCGCCATCGGTACCGGCCTGTTCCTGGGCTCGGCCGGGGTGCTCAAATCCGCCGGCCCGTCGATGATCCTGGGCTATGCCATCTGCGGCTTTATCGCCTTCATGATCATGCGCCAGCTCGGCGAGATGATCGTCGAAGAGCCGGTAGCCGGTTCGTTCAGCCATTTTGCCCACAAATACTGGGGCGGTTTCGCCGGCTTTCTGTCGGGCTGGAACTGCTGGATTCTTTACATTCTGGTGGGTATGTCGGAGCTGACCGCTGTCGGCAAATACGTGCACTACTGGTGGCCGGAGATCCCGACCTGGGTGTCTGCGGCGGCTTTCTTCGTGCTGATCAACGTGATCAACCTGGCCAACGTCAAGGTCTTCGGTGAAGCCGAGTTCTGGTTTGCCATCATCAAGGTGGTGGCAATTGTCGGCATGATTGCCTTGGGCAGCTACCTGCTGGTCAGTGGCAGCGGCGGCCCGCAAGCCTCGGTGAGCAACCTGTGGGACCACGGCGGGTTTTTCCCCCATGGTGTTGGCGGGTTGGTGATGGCCATGGCGATCATCATGTTCTCGTTCGGCGGCCTGGAAATGCTTGGTTTTACCGCCGCCGAAGCCGATCAACCACGCACCGTGATCCCCAAGGCGATCAATCAGGTGATCTACCGCATCCTGATTTTCTACATCGGTGCCCTGGTGGTGCTGTTGTCGTTGACGCCGTGGGACAGCCTGCTGGCGACTCTCAACGCCTCCGGCGATGCCTACAGTGGCAGCCCGTTCGTGCAGGTATTCTCGATGCTGGGCAGCAATACCGCCGCGCATATCCTCAACTTCGTGGTGCTGACGGCGGCGCTGTCGGTGTACAACAGCGGCACCTACTGCAATAGCCGCATGTTGCTGGGCATGGCCGAGCAGGGCGACGCGCCCAAGGCCCTGGCGAAGATCGACAAGCGTGGCGTGCCGGTGCGCTCGATCCTGGCCTCGGCGGCGATAACCCTGGTGGCGGTGCTGATGAACTACCTGATGCCCCATAACGCGCTGGAACTGCTGATGTCGCTGGTGGTGGCCACGCTGGTGATCAACTGGGCGATGATCAGCTTCTCGCACTTCAAGTTCCGCCAGCACATGAATCGCACCGGCCAGGTGCCGCTGTTCAAGGCGCTGTGGTATCCGTATGGCAACATTATCTGTGTGGCGTTCGTGGTGTTTATCCTGGGCACCATGTTGATGATTCCAGGCATTGACCGCTCGGTGTACGCGATCCCGGTGTGGGTGGCGTTCATGGGGGTGTGTTACTGGATCAAGAACAAGCGGGCGCAGCAGTCCGTGGATATGGCGGTCCCCGCGGTGAAGTAAGCGTCAATGTTGTTAAGCAGACCCGGCCTTGTGCCGGGTTTGTTGTTTGAGGGGATGGCCAAGGTGCATTCGCGTATCCTAGGGCTTCTTCCGGAGGACCGTGTTACTCATGCTGGTGATTTCCAATAACGTACAGCTGCCCGATGCCGAGATCGAGCTGACCGCCATTCGCGCCCAGGGTGCCGGTGGTCAGAACGTCAACAAGGTGTCGAGCGCAGTGCACCTGCGTTTTGACATTCCTGCCTCGTCCTTGCCGGAGTTCTACAAGGAGCGCCTGCTGGCGCTGCGCGACAGCCGTATTACCAGCGAAGGTGTGCTGGTGCTCAAGGCCCAGCAATACCGTACCCAGGAGCAGAATCGTGCCGATGCGTTGGAGCGCCTGGTGGAGTTGATCCAGAGCGCCACCAAGGTCGAGAAAAAGCGCCGTCCGACCAAGCCCACCCTGGGGTCCAAGAAGCGCCGCCTGGAGTCCAAGACCAAGCGCGGCAGCATCAAGGCCGGGCGTGGCAAGGTCGACTTCTAGGCCTCGCGTGTTTCCCGGGCCTTGGGTGCCTGGCGGTACAGGTACAGACTCAGCAGCAAACCGGCGGCGGCGGCGAGGGCGGCGAACAGGAAGATCGATGCAAAGCCGAAACCTGCTGCCACGGCGCCCGCCAGTGGCCCGGTGATGCCCAGGGACAAGTCGATAAACAGCGAATAGGCGCCTACCGCCGAGCCACGGCTGGAGGCGGGCACCAGGTTGACCGCCTCCACGCCCAGCGCCGGAAATACCAGGGAAAAGCCGAAGCCGCTCAACGCCGCGCCAGCCAGCGCCAGTTGGGCATCCGGCGCCAGCCACAGCAACAGCAGGCCGAGGACTTCCACCGACAGGCAGGCAATCGCGACGCGAAAGCCGCCAATGCGGTTGATCAAATTGCCAAACAGCAAGCGTGCGCCGATAAAACTGGCGCCGAACAGGCTCAAGGCCCACACCGCGTTATCCCAGTGCTGGGTGGTGTAATACAGGGTGATAAAGGTGGCGATGGTGCCAAAGCCGATGGAGCCCAGCGCCAGCGCGCAACCGTGTGGCAACACGCGGCCCAGCACATTCATGAACGGCAGACGTACGCCGGGTACAATCGGCGCGGCTTGTTTTTTCCAGGCCAACAACACGCCCAGCACGGCGAGCAGAATGATGCTCACGCCCATGCTCCACAGCCCGAACCGGCTGACCAACAGCACCCCCAATGGTGCGCCGACCGCCAGCGCGCCGTAGCTGGCGATACCGTTCCAGGAGATGACTTTGGCGGTGTTCGCCGCGCCAACGCGGCCGATGCCCCAGCCGATCGCGCCTGAACCCACCAGGCTTTCGGCGCTGCCCAGCACCAGTCGACCGATCAACAGGCTGCCCAGGCTCACTGCCGGCAGGCTGGAAAACCACGCCGCCAGCAACATGAACACGCCACTTGAACCGCAGCCCACCAGGCCAATCAGCACGGCGCGCTTGCTGCCCAGGTTGTCGATAATCTTGCCGGCATAGGGGCGGCTCAACAGGGTCGCCAGGTATTGCACGCTGATGACCAGCCCGGCGATCACGGCGCCATAGCCCAATTGGCTATGCACATAGCCCGGCAGTACAGCCAGGGGGATGCCGATATTCAGGTAGCCGATAAAGGTAAACAGCACGATGGAAACGACTTGCAGCGTGACGGCCATGGGTCGCTGGGTATCTGGCATGGGAGAGGTCCACTGTCGCAGCAGGTAAAGATAGGCTGCTAATGATACCGGCGCGCAGGCCGGGCAGGGCGGCAAAAATGTAAAACCTCGGATCAAAGATGCATCAGGCTTGGGCGGGAGCCAGCAATTGAGTCGTCACCAGGGCTGCCAGGGCATTTTCCTGGGTGCCGAAGCGCTTGAGCAGTGCGGCTTGCTTGTCTGCACTGAGGCGGTTCCAGACTTCGACCATCTGCAAGGCAGCGTCGAGCACGGCGGCATCCGGCGTATCGGGAAGGGTTGTGGTCATGATGAGCGTCTCGAATGATTCAGGCAGTGTGGAAAGCGCTCAAAGGTGCGCTTTCCACACGGTCTGGTACGGCGTCAGTCTTGGCGTTTGCTGTCGACTGGTTTTGCTTCTTTGGTCGCAGGCTGCTTGTTGCTGGCCTGCTGCGGTGTTGGCTGCTCGGTTGGGTGCAGGCTTGGGAAGGGGAGATTAGGTATCTCGTGCATCGTCGTCGCTCCTCGCAAGGTCTGTTTTCAATCGCAGGTGATTGCGCGCTCTCAAAAAGCCTTGGCAGGATACAGCACCGTAAATGACAAAAAGACTTTTATCTCGGCGGATGCACAATTTTTCATACTTGCGACGCAAGTGACATGAGGTCACACCTAGGGGCGTTCTCAATTAGTTTCCCCGCCGCGTTGTCGCCCGGCGCGACGGGGAAACTAATTGAGAACGCCCCCTAGAACGGTACCTTGCCCAGGATCATGTCGCGGTACATCACGAAATCCCCCAGCAAGCTATAGAACGGGTGCTGAAAGGTCGCCGGACGGTTCTTTTCGAAAAAGAAGTGGCCAATCCAGGCAAAGGTGTAGCCAGCGATTGGCAAGGCCAGCAACAGGAGCAGTGACCCCCGGCCTATGGCGTACGCGAGGATACCGATCACCAGGGTGGTGCCGATGAAATGCAAGCGCCGGCAGGTGCTGTTGCCATGTTCGCTCAGGTAGTACGGGTAAAACTCGGCAAAGCTGTTGAATTTCCTGGTGTTTTCCACGGTGGCCGGCCCTCTGGTTGTTGTGCCGCCCAACAGGTGTTCGGCGGGGAGCTTATTTGAGTCTAGAGTGATCAGTGGTATCAGCCAGTGACAATAGATGCCACTTTAGTATCCTTGGCTTCCTGGCTGCCGTTTGAGCCTGCTTTCAATAAGAAGACGCCATGAGCGAACGAACAACTTCTGCAAGCTGGGCGATGGGGATAGTCAAGGCGTTGGAAATGGACGGCCTGGATTGCCGTGCGTTGTTCAAGCAACTGGGCCTGGACTATGCCGCCCTCAGTGACCCGGACGCGCGTTTTCCCCAGGATTCCATGACCCGCCTGTGGCAGCGGGCGGTGGAGGTGTCAGGCAACCCGGCGATTGGCTTGAACATGGGCAAGGTGGTGCGGCCGGCCTCGTTCCATGTTGCCGGTTATGCACTGATGTCCAGCAACACTCTGGCTGAAGGCTTTATGCGATTGGTGCGCTACCAGCGCATCATCGCCGAAAGCGCCGACTTGAGCTTCCGACTCTTACCCGAAGGCTATGCGTTGATTCTGACAGTGCATGGCGATCATCTGCCGCCGACCCGGCAAAGCGCCGAAGCCTCGCTGGCCAGTGCGCTGGCGCTGTGCGGCTGGCTTACCGGGCGCACCCTGCAACCGCGCAAAGTGCTGCTGCAGGGCGATCAACCAGCGGACCTGGCGCCGTACAAACAGGCCTTCCATGCGCCGCTGCAATTCAATGCGCCCTATGACGCGCTGATCTTCGAGCAAGCCGACATGGATGCACCGCTGCCCACGGCCAACGAGGCCATGGCGCTATTGCATGATCGTTTTGCCGGTGAATACCTGGCGCGTTTCTCTGAAAGTCGCGTCACCCACAACGCGCGACAGGTGTTGTGCCGCCTGTTGCCCCAGGGGGAGCCCAAGCGCGAAGCGGTGGCCCAGACACTGCATCTGTCCCAACGTACCTTGCAAAGACGTTTGCAGGAGGAGGGCACCAGTTTCCAGGCCTTGCTCGATGACACCCGCCGCGAGCTGGCCGAGCAATACCTGGCGCAGCCAAACATGACCTTGCTGGAAATTGCCTACCTGCTGGGGTTCGCCGACCCGAGCAACTTCTTCCGCGCGTTTCGCCGCTGGTTCAATGCCACGCCCGGCGAGTACCGGGCACGGCTGCAGGAAATGTCGTCGGTCAGTGGCGCCAAAATGCCGGAATACACAGCACAAACACGGTAATGATCTCCAGTCGACCCAGCAGCATGCCCAGCGACAGAATCCACTTGGCTGCATCCGGCAGGGTGGCGAAGTTGCCGGCCGGGCCGATGGTTTCACCCAGGCCCGGGCCGACGCCGGACACGGTGCTGGCGGCACCGGTCAGCGCGGTCATCCAGTCCACGCCCAGCAGTGACAAGGCCAGGGCGATGGTGCAGATGGTAATGGCAAAGAAAAATGAAAAGGTCAGGATCGACCGCACAATTTCTTCGTCGAGGCGATGACCGTTGTACTTTTGCTTGATCACCGCACGTGGGTGGATCAACTGGTTCAAGTTGGCCTTGAGCAGGATATAGGCGACCTGGAAACGGAAGATCTTGATGCCGCCGGCCGTGGAGCCCGAGCAGCCGCCGATAAAGCCCAGGTAAAAGAACAGCATCAGTGAGAAGTTGCCCCACAGGCTGTAGTCCCCCAGTGCAAATCCGGTGGTCGTCATTACCGAAGTCACATTCAGCGCCACATGGCGCAAGGCATCGAGCCAATGCAGGTCGGTGGTCCACCAGTACCAGGTGCCGAGCACCAGCCAGGTCACGAGCAATAGGCCGAGCAAGCCTTGCACCTGCTGGTCCTTGATCAGCGCTCGACGGTTGCCGCGCAACGTGGCCACATACAGGGCGAACGGCAAGCTGCCGAGGATCATCACCACCACCGCGACCCAGTGCACGGCCGGTTGTTTCCAGTGCGCGAGGGACTCATCCGAGGTGGAGAACCCGCCGGTGGAAATCGCCGACATTGCGTGGTTGATCGCATCGAACAAACCCATTCCGGCCCACCAGAATGCCAGGCTGCCGAGGATGGTGATGCCCACATACGCCGCCACGATCAGCCGCGCCACCATGTGCGAGCGGGGCATGACCTTTTCCGAGCGGTCCGAGGATTCGGTCTGGAACAGGCGCATACCTCCAATACGCAGCAGCGGCAGGATCGCCACCGCCATGCCGATAAAGCCGATACCGCCGAGCCAGTGCAGCAGCGAACGCCACATCAGGATGCCCGGCGACATGCTGTCCAGGCCGCTCAGCACGGTGGAGCCGGTGGCGGTGATGCCGGACATGCTTTCAAAGAACGAGTCGGTGTAGCTGATGTGCTGGGTCAGCAAAAAGGGCAGGGCGGCGAAGATGCACACCACCACCCAACTGCTGACGGTCAGCAGGTACATGTCCCGGGGGCGCAAGTGCACATGCTCCGGGCGACCGGGGATGACCAGGGCCAACCCGGCGATAAAGGTGATCAGGCTGGCCCACAGGAATGAGGGCAGGTCGCTGGTGCGTTCGAAGATCACCAGGGTGGCCATCGGGATGACCATGGCGACGGCAAGGGTGATCAGGAAGATGCCGATGATGAAACCGATGATACGTAGGGTCGGCAACGCCATGAAGTTCGCTCGGGTGATTGGGCAGAGGCGCCATTCTACCGACGGTGCTGGGCATGTAAACCAGAGTGCTTGAGGTTATACGCAGCAAAATGTGGGAGGGGCGGTGCGACGGTTCGACTTGCTCCCGATAGCAGCTGATCAGAGCAGAATGTATCTGCTGATCCACCGCTATCGGGAGCAAGTCGAACCGTCGCACCGCCCCTCCCACAAGGTCGCCTTTTTCAGTACCGCAGGGATCAGAACTCGTGATCAGCGCTGTCCGGGTTCAGGTCACCGATGCCCAGCTTGCCGGCAGCGGCCTCGATCGAACCGGTCTGCTTGACCAGGGCGGCAATCGCGTCGCGTACGATCTGGTTGCCCTTGTCGTTGCCTGCGGCGATCAACTGGTCGTAGTGCTCGCCGGCGTTGGCGCGGTCGACCATGACCTGGATCTTCGCTTCGGTTGCCGCCAGGTCCGCCTTGAGGGCGGCATCGGCAGCCGGATCGGCCTTGGCTACCAGGGACGACAGGCTGGCGCCGGTCAGCTTGGTGCCGTCAACGCGGGTGTATTCACCCAGATAAACGTTGCGGATGCCCTTGGCGTCGTAGAACTGCGAGTTGTGGGTGTTATCGCTGAAGCAATCATGTTCGTCTTCCGGCGAATTGGCTTCCAGGGACACCTTCATGCGCTCGCCGGCCAGCTCGCCCAAAGACAGGCTGCCCATGCCGAACAGCATTTTACGCAGGCCGTCGGTAGCCGGATCCGACTCCAGGGTGGCGCGGTAGTTGTCTTCGACGTTGGGTTTCCAGTTGCCGACCATTTCTTCCAGGTCGCTGACCAGCAGTTGAGTCACTGCGCGCAGGTAAGTGCGGCGGCGCTCATTGTGACCGCCGGTGGCACCGTCACCCGTCAGGTAGTCAGAGGCCGGACGGTTGCCCGCGCCTGGGCCGGTGCCGTTGAGGTCCTGGCCCCAGAGCAGGAATTCGATGGCGTGGTAGCCGGTGGCAACGTTCGCCTCGGAACCGCCCAGCTCATTGAGGCTGGCGAGTTTTTCCGGGGTGATTTCCTTGACGTCGATCTTGTCTTCGCCGACCTGGATCTCGCTGTTGGCAATGATGTTGGCGTTGGCGCCCGGGTTACCCAGGGCATGCTCGTAGGACTTGTCGACGTAGTCGATCAAGCCTTCGTCCAGGGGCCAGGCGTTCACTTGACCTTCCCAGTCGTCGATGATGGTGTTGCCGAAGCGGAACACTTCACTTTGCAGGTACGGGACGCGCGCGGCGATCCAGGCGGTACGGGCCGCTTTCAGGGTTTCGTCGTTCGGGTTGGCGAGGAAGGTATCGACCGCGGTCTGCAGGGTTTTTGCGGTGGATTCGGCATCGCTGTATACCGCAAACACCATGTCTGCGTAGTGCGCGACAACCGCCTTGGCGGCTGCTTCGTCGACCTGGCCGGCAGCCGGTGCGGTTGTGCTGGCGGCGGCGGGTGCTTGAGGCGCGGCGGCCTTGTCTTTACCTTCGCCACAACCGGCGAGAGAAATGGCAATGGCCAGCAGACTGGCGGTGGCCAGGGGCATACGAATCATGGCGAACATCCTGCTTCGAGTGTGAATAGGGCGCGCGGGGAGCGCAAAAGCTGCGACATAATGCGAAAGATTTGCATTTTGTGTAAAGGCTTATACGCGGGAAATATTTGGTATTGGTTGGTTAATTCACAGACTCACCGCGCTATTGCGCTCGGACTGCTTCAAATAAGCCGCCAACTCCCGCGCCTGCAGCGGTTTGCTGTAGTGATAACCCTGACCCTCATGGCAGCCTTCGGAGATGATGTACGCCTCTTGTTCGGCGGTCTCCACGCCTTCGGCAATTACTTGCATACCCAGGCTTTTGCCCAGTTGGATAATGGCGCGCACGATCGTTGCGTCATCGTCATCATCCTGCAGGTCCTGGACGAAGCTTTTGTCGATCTTGATCTTGTCCAGCGGCAAGCTTTTCAGGTAGCTCAGGGATGAATAACCGGTGCCGAAGTCATCAATGGCGATCAGCGCCCCGGAGCGACGCAGGCTCAGCAGGTGCTGGGCGGCGGTGCTGATGTCTTCCATCAGGCCGGTCTCGGTCACTTCCAGTTCCAGGCTGCGGGGCGGCAAGCGATAGATCTGCATCAGGTTGTTGACCACCCGCGGCAACTCGGTGTGGTGCAGTTGCACGGTGGACAGGTTGACGGCGATGCGCAGCGTGGTGAAGCCCTGATCGTGCCATTCGCGCAGTTGCCGGCACGCCTGGTCCAGCACCCATTCGCCGATCGGGATGATGGTGCCGTTCTGTTCCGCCAGCGGAATAAACAGATCCGGCGGTACCAGGCCGTGTTCCGGGTGTTGCCAGCGCAACAGGGCCTCTACGCCGACTACGCGATGGTCGCGGTAGCTGATTTGCGGCTGGTACACCAGGTGGAACTGGTCGCGGCTCAGCGCATCGCGCAGGTCCTTTTCCAATTCGCGGCGCCGGCGCATTTCGCTGTCGACGCTGGCGATGTAGAACTGATAGCGGTTGCGCGAGCGGCTCTTGGCCAGGGTCATGGTCTGCTCGGCTTTTTGCAGCAACTTCTCGGTGCTGTCGCCATCTTCAGGGAATAGCGTGATGCCGATGGTGGCACGCAGCCTGATCAGGTCATGCTCAAGTGCGAACTCCGCCTCCAGGTCATCCAAAATGCTTTGCGCCAGTTCGGCGGCTTCGTAAGGCTGGTCGATATCGGCCTGCACCAGGGCGAACTGGTCGCCGCCCAAGCGGGCAAGCGTGCCGAGGCGTCCGCTGTGGGCGCGCAGGCGATCGGCCAGGGCCAGTAGCAGTTTGTCGCCGGCCTGGTAGGTGAATTGTTCGTTGACGCTCTTGAAATCATCCAGCCCAACGCACAAGACCGCCACCCGGCGCTGCCTGCGGCCGGCGTCAGTGAGGATCTTGTCCAGCTGTTCCTGCAGCTTCTGGCGGTTGGGCAGGCCGGTCAGGAAGTCATATTGGGCCATGCGCAACAGGCTGGATTCGGCCTCGTGGCGCAGGTGGGTATTGCGCTCGATGGACTCGAGCAACTGGTTGGCGGTGTTTATCCACTGCCCCAGTTCGTTGCGTTCGTGGCCCTTGAGCTGAGGGATCTTGTGTGCGCTGGGGCGGTCCGGGTTGATCGATGTCAGGTGCTGGATAATCCGTGACAGCGGTTTGGTCAGCATCCAGTGATACACCAGGTACAGCACCAGCCCCATGGCCAGGGCGCGCAATACGCCCGAGATAAAGATGATGACCGAGCTGACCAGAAAACCTCTGCCATAGGTGGCGGTATCCAGGGTGATACTGAGGTCGCCGTAATATTCGCTGTAGGGGCCTTTGCCGACCAATGCGGTGGTAAAGGAGCGTTCCTGGCCCAGAATCAGGTCGGTCAACCAGCGGCTGGGGGATTGCTGTAACGCGCGGCTTTTTTCCGCCAGCATGGTCTCGTTGGGATGACCGATGGAGGCCATGCGCACGGCGTCGTCCTGGAACAACCCTTCGATCACTTGCATACCCATCTCGCGGTCCAGGCTGTAGACGGCCTGGGTCGAGGGGTCGCGAAACATGTCGAGGATACGTTGCGCATCGCCAGCCACAGCCTGGCGCGTCTTGTAGGCATCAAAAACAATCTGCGCCACGCTCAACGCCACGCCGACGATCAAGGCCGACAGCAGCACAACCCGTAGCAACTTCACCGACAAGCTGTTTTTGAGTTCCAGCTTCAAAGGGGCATTCCTTGTCTCATGCGGGTGGCCGTCAATATGCCATGAGTATTGGCAATCTGAGGATGGCAGTCAAAGGGACATTGGGGGCTGAGCTCAATTGAGGTTTGAGCTGGATAAACGCAGGTGGGCGCCCGCGGATATTCGGGCTTGTCGTAAACAGGAAAGGCTAGGGGCTGCACGCTCGGCAGGAGAGAAGGCGGAGGAGATCCGCCTTCGAGTGGGTGACGATTTAAGAAAAATTGATCTGACCCTGGGGCTTTGGCTGTTCCCCACCGATCCTGGCGCCTTCACCGACCATGTCCAGGACTTTGTTTGCCATGTCCAGGACTTTGTGTCCCGCGCCCATTGCGCCGTTTGCCAGATCCATCCCTTTATCAGCAATACCCGCCACCATTGGGATTGCACCCATAACCCCTGCTGCCATCGAAATAGGATCCATCGTCATTCTCCACATTGGTTTAGGAGGTTTATTCCTCCTGGCGTTTGTGTGGTGAATTGTTACTGTTGAGTTCCGCTATTTCTGGGCGGTCTGCCTGGCGAGCACAAAAAAGCCCGGCAATCGCCGGGCTCTTTTTACTGAACGCGCTGCTTAGGCAGTGAAGGTCTTGCCTTCGAACTGCTCAGCCACGAACTTCCAGTTGACCAGGTTCCAGAACGCTTCCACATACTTTGGACGCACGTTGCGGTAGTCGATGTAGTAGGCGTGTTCCCATACGTCGCAGGTCAGCAGCGGGGTGTCGCCGCTGGTCAGCGGGTTGCCGGCGCCGATGGTGCTGGCCAGGGCCAGGGAACCGTCAGCCTTTTTCACCAGCCAGCCCCAACCGGAACCGAAGGTGCCGACGGACGTCTTGGTGAACTCTTCCTTGAACTTGTCGAACGAACCGAACGCGGCGTTGATGGCCTCAGCCAGTGCGCCGGTTGGTTGGCCGCCGGCGTTTGGCGCCAGGCAGTTCCAGTAGAAGGTGTGGTTCCAGACCTGAGCGGCGTTGTTGAAGATGCCGCCCGAGGAAGACTTGACGATTTCTTCCAGGGTCTTGCCTTCGAACTCGGTGCCAGGCACCAGGTTGTTCAGGTTCACGACATAGGTGTTGTGGTGCTTGTCGTGGTGGTATTCCAAGGTTTCCTTGGAGATGTGCGGCTGCAGGGCATCGTGTGCGTAGGGCAGCGGCGGCAATTCGAAAGCCATGATGATTCTCCTAATCAGGTCAGTTGCGGTGAGCGCAAGGCCGATCACGGGCGGCCAAACATGCGCCGGGGAGTTTGTACTCTTTGCGGCGCAGGGGGCCGATCATAGCACCGGGGGTGCGGCATAACCACGCAACAACTGTGTGGGATAGAGGTTCCAGCGCGTTTTCAACTATTGGTCAGGCGCTGATCAATTGGTAGGCCACCGAGAACATCATCACCGCCACCAGCAAGTCCAGCAGGCGCCAGGTGGCCGGGCGTGCGAGCCAGGGTGCCAGCCACGCCGCGCCGAGTGCCAGGGTGGTGAACCACAGGAACGAAGCGCTGGCGGCACCGGCCACGTAAGCCCCCGGCTGCGTTTGTTGCGCGCCCAGGGAACCGATCAGCAGCACGGTGTCCAGGTACACATGGGGATTTAGCAGGGTCACCGCCAGCGCGCTCAACAGGACCGCGCGCAATGAGCGGGTCTTGAGAGTGGCATCCTGATCCAGGCTTTGTTTCGAACAGGCCCGGCGTAGCGCACATGCGCCATACCACAGCAGGAACGCTGCGCCGCCCCAGCGTGCCACCGCAAGCAGTATCGGGCTCTGGGCCAGCACGGTGGCCAGGCCGAACACCCCGGCGGCCACCAGCAGCGCATCGCAGATCACGCACAATGCCGCGACGGGCAAGTGATGCTCGCGGCGCAGGCTTTGCGCGAGGACGAACGCGTTCTGGGTGCCGATTGCCATGATCAGCCCGAGGGCCACCAGCAAGCCGTTCATATAGCTCTGCCACATACTGAAGGATCCTTGTTGATGCTTAAACGATGCTGGCTATGGTGCGGGTCGGACCTGTATAAGAAAAACCAATATTGCTGATCGCTCATTAGGAAAACTGATGTTCGACTATAAGTTGCTTTCCGCCCTGGCGGCGGTGGTGGAACAAGCCGGCTTCGAGCGCGGTGCCCAGGTGCTGGGGCTGTCGCAGTCGGCGATCTCCCAGCGCATCAAGCTGCTGGAGGCGCGTATCGGGCAGCCGGTGCTGGTACGGGCCTCGCCCCCAACCCCGACCGACATCGGCCGACGCCTGCTCAACCATGTGCAACAGGTGCGTTTGCTGGAGCGTGACCTGCAAAGCCAGGTGCCGGCGCTGGACGAGGAGGGTATGCCCGAGCGCTTGCGCATCGCCCTGAATGCCGACAGCCTGGCCACATGGTGGGCCGAGGCCATCAGCGACTTCTGCGCCGAACAGCACTTGCTGCTGGACCTGGTGGTCGAAGACCAGACCGTGGGCCTCAAGCGTATGCGCGCCGGTGAGGTTGCGGCCTGTATCTGTGCCAGCGAGCGCCCGGTGGCCGGTGCTCGCAGCCTGTTACTGGGCGCCATGCGTTATCGGGCGCTGGCCAGCCCGGCGTTTATTGCCCGGCATTTCCCGGCGGGCGTGCGCGCCGATCAATTGGCGCGCACGCCGGCGCTGGTGTTCGGCCCGGATGATTTCCTGCAACACCGTTACCTGGCTTCCCTCGGGGTGAACGGAGGTTTTGAGCACCATCTATGCCCGTCGTCCGAAGGTTTTATTCGCCTGACGGAAGCCGGTCTTGGGTGGGGCCTGGTGCCCGAGTTACAGGTGCGCGACCAGATGGAAACCGGCGTATTGGTGGAGTTATTGCCAGATAAGCCCATCGATGTGCCGCTGTACTGGCATCATTGGCGCAGTGGCGGGCAACTGTTGGGCTTGTTGACCGACCATCTGGCCCAGGTTTGTGGCCACTGGTTGGTGCCGTTGAAGTGATGGCGGGCGTCAAGGCCACAGCGATGAAAAACGAAAGAACACGGAGTACTACATGAAAATTCTGGTCACCGGCGCAAGCGGCTTCATCGGCGGGCGCTTTGCGCGTTTTGCCCTTGAACAGGGCCTGGATGTGCGGGTCAACGGGCGACGCGCCGAGGGTGTCGAACACCTGGTTCGGCGCGGTGCCGAGTTTATCCAGGGTGACTTGAATGATGCCGACCTGGTGCGTGACCTGTGCCGCGACGTTGAAGCCGTGGTGCATTGCGCCGGCGCCGTCGGGTTGTGGGGCAAGTATCAGGACTTTCACCAAGGCAATGTGCTGGTCACTGAAAACGTGGTCGAAGCCTGCCTCAAGCAGCGCGTGGGGCGCCTGGTGCACCTGTCGTCGCCGTCGATCTACTTCGACGGCCGCGACCATTCAGGCATCACCGAAGAGCAGGTGCCCAAGCGTTTCAAGCATCCTTATGCCGCCACCAAATACCTGGCCGAGCAGAAGGTCTTCGGTGCCCAGGAGTTCGGTCTTGAGGTGTTGGCGTTGCGCCCGCGTTTTGTCACCGGTGCCGGCGACATGAGCATCTTCCCGCGGCTGTTGAAGATGCAGCGCAAGAACCGCCTGGCCATTGTCGGCGACGGCCTGAACAAGGTCGACTTCACCAGCGTGCACAACCTCAATGAAGCGTTGCTCAGCAGCCTGCTCGCACCCGGCTCGGCGCTGGGCAAGGCGTACAACATCAGTAACGGCGCACCGGTGCCTATATGGGATGTGGTCAATTATGTGATGCGGCAAATGGAGCTGCCCCAAGTGACCCGTTATCGGTCTTACGGTTTGTCCTACAGCGTGGCGGCCTTGAATGAGGCGTTCTGTGCGATGTGGCCGGGGCGGCCGGAGCCTTCGTTATCGCGTTTGGGCATGCAGGTGATGAACAAAGATTTCACCCTCGACATCAGCCGTGCCAGGCATTATCTGGACTACGACCCCAAGGTCACCCTGTGGGCCGCGCTCGATGAGTTCTGCAGTTGGTGGAAAGCCCAGGATCCGGGCCTCAAGTAAGTTCATAACCAGCAACACATCGGGAACCGAATTCGCCGGACCGTGTCGACCTATGCGTCTGGAGCACGGTTTATACTTGCGCCGCTCGGCCTCTGAGCAGCCACCTCATTGATTCAAGGTAGATTCATGCGTAACGATGCAAAAGACGACTTCGACAACGTGCCCAGCCTGCGGGCAGACCTCGGGGACGACGATGATTTCGTGCCGACTGCCGCCACTTCGGTGCGCTCGCGAACCACACCAGTGGTCAAAGTTAAAAGTGCCAGCACCGGCCCGTTGTGGGCGTTGGTAGGCGCATTGCTGATTGCTTTCGCCGGCCTGGCCTGGTGGAGCTTCCAGCAGATTTCCCTGATGGGCCAGCAGCTGGTCGCCACCCAGGAAAGCTTCGCCCGCATCAGCGAGGAAGCGGCGGGGCGCCTGCAGGATATTTCCGGCAAGGTCGTGGCCAGCGAAGCCAGCGTGAACAACGGCAGCGAGGCGCTGAAATTGCAGATCAAGCAGTTGCAAGCCCAGTTGCAGGAGCAGGGCAAGCAACAGTTGGGCGTCGCCGGCCAAGCCACCGAGCTGGACAGTCGCCTGGCCCAGATGAGCGCCAGTACCACCGAACTGACGGCTGCCAATGCCAAGCTGCAAGGCCAGGTGCAGGCCCTGACCGACGCTGTCGCCAGCCTCAAGGCGGCCCAAGGTGAGATCAAGGACTTGTCCACTGATGTGGCAGCCTTGAAGAAGCAGGGCAATCCAGGCGCCGCCATCGCCCGTCTTGAGCAGGATTTGCTGGTACTCAAGAGTGCCCAGGAAAACCAGCCTGCCAACGTCGATGCGCCGACCAACAAGGAGTTTGATGTGTTCCGCATCCAGACCACGCGCAATATCACCACCTTGCAGAGCCAGGTGCAGAATCTGAACCAGCGCCTCAATGCGCCTGCTGCGGCCACACCGCTGGGTCAATGAACGAAGTTATGGCCTTTGAATGAGATCTAAATGTAGGAGGGAGCAAGCCCCCTCCCACATTTTGGATTTTCACTTGGAGATTGATTGTCACCAGATAGTGACATTTCTTCTCCCCTTCGTTACTTGCCCCTACCGCGCCCTTGTTTAGACTCCGGTCATCCCACAAAAAACAATAAGGGCCACCCATGACCACCCATCCACTGCCTGCCAGCAGTTGGCTGAACGCACCTGCCCACCACGCCTGGCTCGCCGCTGAAGGCCAGCGCCTGTTGGCGTTCGCCAAGGCATCGCGCCTGCCGGACGGGTTCGGCAACCTCGACGATAAAGGCCAGTTGCCCGCCGATGCCCGCGCCGAAACCATGAACACCGCCCGTATGACCCACAGCTTCGCCATGGCCCATGCGATGGGGCTGCCCGGTTATGCCGAGCTGGTGGCGCATGGCGTGACGGCTCTCAGCGGCCCGCTGCGCGACAGTGAGCACGGTGGCTGGTTCGCCGCGCCCCAAGCCCTGGATGGCAACACCGGCAAAGCAGCGTACCTGCATGCATTCGTGGCCCTGGCCGCCAGCTCTGCGGTGGTGGCTGGCGCGCCGGGTGCGCAAACCTTGTTGAACGACGCCATTCATATCATCGACCAGTTCTTCTGGAGCGAGGAGGAGGGCGTCATGCTTGAATCTTTCGCCCAAGACTGGAGTGGTGTCGAAGGCTATCGCGGCGCCAACAGCAACATGCACGCCACCGAGGCCTTCCTGGCCCTGGCCGATGTCACCGCTGACAGCCGTTGGCTGGACCGTGCGCTGCGCATCGTCGAGCGGGTGATCCACACCCACGCCGCCAGCAACCAGTTCATGGTGATCGAGCACTTTGATGCGCAGTGGAAACCTCTACTGGGCTACAACGAAGATAACCCCGCTGATGGGTTTCGCCCCTACGGCATCACCCCCGGGCACGGTTTCGAATGGGCGCGGCTGCTACTGCACCTGGAAGCTGCGCGCCTGCAGGCCGGGCTGGATACGCCGGCTTGGTTGGTTGACGACGCCAAAGGGCTGTTTGCCAGCGCCTGTGAATATGCCTGGGCCGTGGATGGTGCACCGGGCATTGTCTACACGTTGGATTGGAGTCGGCGCCCGGTTGTACGCGAGCGCTTGCACTGGACCCACGCAGAAGCCAGCGCCGCTGCTCAGGCACTGCTCAAACGTACCGGTGAACTGCATTACGAGATCTGGTATCGACGCATCTGGGAGTTTTGTGAAACCCACTTCATCGATCGGCTCCATGGCAGTTGGCACCACGAACTCAGCCCGCACAACCAACCCAGCAGCAAAATCTGGGGCGGCAAACCTGATCTGTACCATGCCTGGCAAGCGGTCGTGCTGCCTGCGTTACCCTTGGCACCCAGCCTGGCCAGTGCATTGGGCAACGGGCGTTATGTCACCAAGTGGTGACATTTGTGCGTCCCTTTGTTACCTGCGCCTGGAAAATCCCTGTTTAAACTCCGTGCAGCGCAAGCTCTAGACTTGCATGCATAACAACAAGAAAAGGTACTCAGATGAACGCGATTAATCGCCTCGCCGTCGCTATTTCCATTGCCTCGTTGTTTCCCCTCAGTGCATTTGCCGCCGACTCCAAAGGTACGGTGGAAGTGGTGCATTGGTGGACTTCCGGTGGTGAAAAAGCGGCTGTGGATGTCCTGAAGGCCCAAGTTGAGAAAGACGGCTTCACCTGGAAAGACGGTGCCGTTGCAGGTGGCGGTGGCGCCACGGCCATGACCGTGCTGAAAAGCCGTGCGGTTGCCGGCAACCCACCGGGCGTAGCCCAGATCAAAGGCCCCGACATTCAGGAATGGGCGTCCACTGGCCTGCTCGATACCGACGTGCTCAAAGACGTCGCCAAAGAAGAAAAGTGGGATTCCCTGCTCGACAAGAAAGTCTCCGACACCGTGAAGTACGACGGTGACTACGTAGCCGTACCGGTGAATATTCACCGCGTGAACTGGCTGTGGATCAACCCGGAAGTCTTCAAGAAAGCCGGTATCACCAAGAACCCAACCACCCTCGAAGAATTCTACGCAGCCGGCGACAAGCTCAAAGCTGCAGGTTTCATTGCGCTTGCCCACGGCGGCCAGCCTTGGCAGGACAGCACCGTTTTCGAAGCGGTAGTGCTCTCGGTCATGGGGGCTGATGGCTACAAGAAAGCCCTGGTCGACCTGGATAACGGCGCGCTGACCGGCCCGGAAATGGTCAAGGCACTCACCGAGCTGAAGAAAGTCGCGACCTACATGGATGTCGACGGCAAAGGCCAGGACTGGAACCTCGAAGCCGGCAAGGTCATCAACGGCAAGGCCGGTATGCAGATCATGGGTGACTGGGCCAAGTCCGAGTGGACTGCCGCCAAGAAAGTCGCCGGCAAGGACTACGAGTGCGTAGCGTTCCCGGGCACCGACAAAGCTTTCACCTACAACATCGACTCCCTGGCGGTGTTCAAGCAGAAAGACAAAGGCACTGCTGCTGGCCAGCAGGACATCGCCAAAGTCGTGCTGGGTGAAAACTTCCAGAAAGTGTTCAGCATCAACAAGGGCTCGATCCCTGTGCGTAACGACATGCTGACCAAGATGGATTCCTACGGCTTCGACTCCTGCGCCCAGACCGCCGCCAAGGACTTCCTGACCGACGCCAAGACGGGCGGCCTGCAGCCAAGCATGGCGCACAACATGGCCACTACCCTGGCGGTGCAAGGTGCGTTCTTTGACGTAGTGACCAACTACATCAACGACCCGAAAGCCGACCCGGCCGACACCGCCAAGAAGCTGGGTGCTGCGATCAAGTCGGCCAAGTAACACTTGGTAGCGGATTTTTGTGGGAGCCGGGCTTGCCCGCGATGCAGACAACTCGGTGTACCGGTGACACCGAGGTGATGCCATCGCAGGCGAGCCAGCTCCCACACAAACCGCGTTCGACAAGAGACTCACCTTGTAGTCCTTTTTCCCTGTAGTGGATTTTCCCATGAGTTCTGTTGCTGTGTTCAGCAAGGCCTCGCCGTTCGATGTGCTGCAACGCTGGCTACCCAAACTGGTGCTGGCGCCGAGCATGTTCATCGTGCTGGTAGGCTTTTACGGCTACATCCTGTGGACGTTCGTGCTGTCGTTCACCACTTCCACGTTCCTGCCCAGCTACAAATGGGCGGGCCTGGCGCAGTATCAGCGGCTGTTCGACAACGACCGCTGGTGGGTGGCGAGCAAGAACCTGGCCGTATTCGGCGGCATGTTCATCGGCATCACCCTGGTGATCGGTGTGCTGCTGGCGATTTTCCTCGACCAGAAAATCCGCCGCGAAGGCTTTATCCGCACCATTTACCTGTACCCGATGGCGCTTTCGATGATCGTCACCGGTACCGCCTGGAAATGGCTGCTCAACCCGGGCATGGGCCTGGACAAACTTCTGCGGGATTGGGGCTGGGAAGGCTTCCGTCTCGACTGGCTGATCGACCCCGACCGCGTGGTCTACTGCCTGGTGATCGCCGCTGTGTGGCAAGCCTCGGGCTTTATCATGGCGATGTTCCTGGCTGGCCTGCGTGGGGTTGATCAATCGATCATCCGCGCCGCCCAGATCGACGGTGCCAGCCTGCCGCGCATCTATTGGAGCGTGGTGCTGCCAAGCCTGCGTCCGGTGTTCTTCAGTGCAGTGATGATCCTGGCGCACATTGCGATCAAGAGCTTCGACCTGGTGGCGGCGATGACCGCGGGTGGCCCGGGCTATTCGTCCGATCTGCCGGCGATGTTCATGTACTCGTTCACCTTCAGCCGTGGCCAGATGGGCATGGGCTCGGCCAGTGCAATCCTGATGCTCGGTGCGATCCTCGCGATCATCGTGCCGTACCTCTACTCCGAGCTGAGGACCAAACGTAATGACTAGTCTCGCCTCCAAACCTGCCATCAGCCTGAGTCGTATCGCGATCTATGCGGTGCTGATCCTCGCCGTGCTGCTGTACCTGGTGCCGCTGGTGGTGATGCTGCTCACCAGCTTCAAGACTCCCGAAGACATCAGCAGCGGCAACCTGCTGAGCTGGCCGACCGTGGTCAGTGGCATCGGCTGGGTCAAGGCCTGGGCCACTGTGGATGGTTACTTCTGGAACTCGATCAAGATCACCGTTCCAGCCGTGCTGATTTCCACCGCCATTGGGGCCTTGAATGGCTATGTGTTGTCGTTCTGGCGCTTCCGAGGTTCGCAACTGTTCTTTGGATTGTTGCTGTTCGGCTGCTTCCTGCCGTTCCAGACCGTGCTGCTGCCCGCGTCGTTCACCCTCGGCAAGATGGGCCTGGCGAGCACCACCACCGGCCTGGTGTTTATCCACGTGGTCTACGGCCTGGCGTTCACCACGCTGTTCTTCCGTAACTACTACGTAAGCATCCCGGATGCGCTGATCAAGGCGGCACGCCTGGACGGTGCGGGTTTCTTCACCATCTTCCGGCAGATCATTCTGCCGATGTCGACGCCGATCATCATGGTCTGCCTGATCTGGCAGTTCACACAGATCTGGAACGACTTCCTGTTCGGCGTGGTGTTCTCCAGCGGCGACTCGCAGCCCATCACGGTGGCGCTGAACAACCTGGTCAACACCAGCACCGGGGCCAAGGAATATAACGTGGATATGGCGGCGGCGATGATCGCCGGGCTGCCGACCCTGCTGGTCTATGTGATCGCAGGCAAGTATTTCGTGCGCGGCCTCACGGCCGGCGCGGTCAAGGGGTAATCATGGCTACGCTTGAACTTCGCAATGTAAACAAAACCTACGGCGCCGGCCTGCCCGACACCTTGAAGAACATCGAACTGTCGATCAAGGAAGGCGAATTCCTGATCCTGGTCGGCCCTTCGGGGTGCGGCAAGTCCACGCTGATGAACTGCATCGCCGGCCTTGAGACCATCACCGGCGGCGCGATCATGATCGGCGACCAGGATGTCAGCGGCATGAGCCCCAAGGACCGCGACATCGCCATGGTGTTCCAGTCCTACGCGCTGTACCCGACCATGAGCGTGCGCGAGAACATCGAATTCGGCCTGAAGATCCGCAAGATGCCGCAAGCCGACATCGACGCCGAAGTCGCACGCGTGGCCAAGCTGCTGCAGATCGAACACCTGCTCAACCGCAAGCCGGGCCAACTGTCCGGTGGCCAGCAGCAGCGTGTGGCCATGGGCCGAGCGCTGGCGCGGCGGCCGAAGATCTACCTGTTCGACGAACCGCTGTCCAACCTCGACGCCAAATTGCGCGTCGAGATGCGCACCGAAATGAAGCTGATGCACCAGCGTCTGAAAACCACCACCGTCTACGTCACCCACGACCAGATCGAAGCGATGACCCTGGGCGACAAGGTGGCGGTGATGAAGGACGGCATCATCCAACAATTCGGCACGCCGAAAGAAATCTATAACGACCCGGCCAACCTGTTTGTGGCAAGCTTTATCGGTTCACCACCGATGAACTTCGTGCCTTTGCGCCTGCAACGCAAGGACGGTCGTCTGGTCGCGCTGCTGGACAGCGGCCAGGCCCGTTGCGAGCTGCCGCTGAGCATGAACGACGCCGGGCTTGAAGACCGCGATGTGATCCTCGGCCTGCGCCCGGAGCAGATCGTGCTGGCGGCGGGCGAGGGCAATGGCTCCTCGAGTATTCGTGCCGAAGTACAGGTGACCGAGCCCACCGGCCCGGACACGCTGGTGTTTGTGCAGCTCAACGACACCAAGGTCTGCTGCCGCTTGGCGCCGGACGTCGCGCCGCAGGTGGGCGAGACCCTGACGCTGCAATTCGACCCGACCAAGGTGTTGCTGTTTGACGCCAAGACCGGTGAGCGATTGGGGACTGCTGGCTCACTGGGGGCATCTGTGGGAGCCGGGCTTGCCCGCGATGGTGTCACCGCGTTGTAACTGCAGGACTGAGGCGCCTGCATCGCGGGCAAGCCCGGCTCCCACAGGAAAAAGAAGATAACTAGTTGTTTTAATTAAAAAATGTAACCCGCGTTAGATAAAAACAGTTTAATAACAATAAAGACGAGGATGTAGGGATGAAAAAGCAACACAACAACACCCGGCTGATCTGCCAGCTGTCAGCGGTAGCAGCCCTGGTTTTGTCCGCCAATGCGATGGCGGATGAAGCCTTCAGTGCCGATTCCAAGTGGATGACCGGCGATTGGGGCGGCGAGCGTACCAAGCTGATCGAGCAAGGTATCGACATCAAGGCCGACTACGTTGGGGAGATGGGCTACAACGCTCACGGTGGCTACAACGACGACAAGACCGGTCGCTACTCTGACCAGTTTGGTCTTGGCGTGGCACTGGACCTGCAAAAACTGTGGGGCTGGGATAACACCCAGGCCAAGATCCAGTTGACCAATCGTAATGGCCAGAACATTTCCAATGACCGTGTTGGTGATTCCAGCAGAGGTCCGGCGACTTTGAGTTCCTCTCAAGAAGTCTACGGTCGCGGCCACATGGTGCGACTGACCCAATTGTGGATCCAGCACCAATTCCTCGATGGCAAGTTGGACGTTAAAGCCGGTTACTTCGGTGAAGGCGAAGACTTCAACACTTTCCCCTGCGATTTTCAGAACCTGGCGTTCTGCGGCTCCCAAGTGGGTAACTGGGCCACCAACATCTGGTACAACTGGCCGGTCAGCCAGGCCGCTCTGCGTGTGAAATACCACATCACGCCTGAGCTGTATGCGCAAATTGGCGCGTACAACCAGAACCCCTCGCAGCTTGAACACGGCAACGGCTTCAAGCTCAGCGGCAGCGGCACCAAGGGCACTGTATTGCCGGTAGAACTGGTTTGGTCACCCAAGGTCAACGGCCTGCCGGGCGAATACCGTGTGGGTTACTACAAGAGCACGGCTGACGCCAGTGACGTGCGCGAAGATGCTAATGGCAATGACGCTGCGATCAGCGGTGACGGTTATCGCGTTCACAGCAGCAAACACGGCTACTGGGGCGTCCTTCAACAGCAACTCACTACACATAACGGCGACGCCTCTCGTGGTCTGAATATTGCCGCCAACGCGACGTTCCACGATAAAGACACTAACTTCATCGATAACTATCAGTCGCTGATGCTTGTGTACAAAGGCCCCTTCGATGCGCGTCCAAAAGATGACGTCGGTATTGGTTTCGCCCGTATCCACGTTAACGATGATGTGAAGAAAAACGCTGAGTTGCTGAACGCAGGTGGTGGCTTCACCGACTACGACCAAGCCGGTTTCACGCCGGTGCGCAGCACAGAATACAACTACGAAATCAATTACGGCTTCCACGTGACCAACTGGCTGACCGTGCGCCCCAACCTGCAATACGTTACCCACCCAGGTGGCAATGACGAGATCGACAACGCCTTGGTCGCCGGCCTGAAAATTCAGTCTACCTTCTAACGCTGTTGCGATAAGCTCCTCTCTCTGTGCGCATTTGCGGGTAGCCATGGCTATCCGCTTTTTTTTGGCTTGCACTGTGATATTCGGAACCTGTGCACATGCATGAGCAACCGCTGCAACGCTTTTTCAAATCCCTGCGCGAGCGACCGGTGTTCGCCTGGGAGCGCTTTCAGATGCGCGATGTGTTGGTGATCGACCACCCCCTGTGCCAGGCGGTGTTCAGTCGCCAGGGTGCGCAATTGCTGCACTTTCAACCGACGGGCCAGAAGCCGTGGCTGTGGTGTGCCGCCAAATGGCCGCAAGTCGGGGCTATCCGTGGTGGCGTACCGGTGTGCTGGCCGTGGTATGGCCGTCACCCCAGCGAAAACGCGTGGCCGTCCCATGGCTGGGCGCGCCTGATTGACTGGAAGCTGCTCGACAGCAGCACCGATGACGATGGCGTGCGCCTGCACTGGCAATTGCAATTGTGCGACTGGCAGGTGGACTTGCACGCGCACTTGGGCGAAACCCTGGAACTGCGCCTGAGCACCGAGCACCAGGACGAGTTGCCGTGCCAGTTGAGCCATGCTTTGCACGCTTACTGGCGTATTGGTCACGTTGACGAGGTAGCGCTGTCTGGGCTCGACGGCGCGCAAGGTTATGATCAGCTCAACCGTCAGGTCTGCCAGCAGGAAGGTGAACTGCGGGTCGATGGCGGTTGCCAGCGGGTGTTCCAGCATGAGGGCGAACTACAGCTCAAGGACCACGCCTGGCAGCGTGAACTGTGCATCGACACCGGCGACAGCGCCGACACGGTGGTGTGGCATCCAGGTAGCCGACCGCTGTTGGGCGTGAGCTTTAACGAGGCGTCGGGGTTTGTGTGCGTGGAGTCGGCGATGGCCGGTGCGAGCCTGGCGCCGGGGGAGAGGGCGCATTTGAGTCTGCAGGCTCGGGCTGGAGCTTAGCGGTGTGGCTGATGGCGCTATCGCAGGCAAGCCAGCTCCCACATTTGAAGGTATTCACACATCAAACTGTGGGAGGGGGCTTGCTCCCGATGAGGCCAGTGCAGCCAACACAGGTCCAGGCTTAGTTGAACTCATCCCCCACCGGATACCGGCTGTCATTCAAACTCTCTTTGATCTTGCGCAAATGCGGCTGGAAATCCACTCCGCGGCGCAGGGTCATGCCGGTCGCCAGCACATCCAGCACGGTCAATTGGATGATCCGAGAAGTCATCGGCATGTAGATATCGGTGTCTTCCGGCAACGGGATGTTCAGGCTTACTGTACTGGCCTTGGCAAGCGGCGAGTTTTCGGCGGTCACGCCCAACACTGACGCACCGTTTTCCCTGGCGATACGCGCCACTTCCACCAGTTCGCGTGTGCGCCCGGTGTAGGAAATGATCACGAACAGCTCGCCGGTATGCGCCACCGAAGCGATCATGCGCTGCATCAGCACGTCCGCATGAGCGGTCACCGCCAGGTTGAAGCGGAAAAACTTGTGCAGCGCATCCATGGCCACCGGCGCCGAGGCGCCCAGGCCGAAGAAGTGGATCTGGCGCGCCTGGATCAACAGATCCACGGCCTTGCTGATCAGCGCCGGGTCCAGGGCCTGGCAAGCGCTGTCCAGGGACGCAATGGCGCTGCCAAAGATCTTCTGGGTGTAGGCCTCGGGGTTATCATCGGCCTCCACGGCACGGCTGACATACGCGGCGCCACTGGCCAGGCTTTGCGCCAGCTGCAATTTAAGTTCAGGGTAACCGCTGACGCCGAACGAACGGCAGAAGCGGTTGACCGTCGGTTCGCTGACCGAGGCGGCCTGGGCGAGGGCGGCGATCGAGAAGCGTGTAGCCTGCTGCGGGTTGAGCAGGATGACTTCAGCGACTTTGCGCTCGGCCTTGTTTAATTCTTCGAGGCGGTTCCGGATCTGTTCCAGAAGATTTCGCACGCGGTCCATTCAGTCTTTCCTTCGGGCGACGATGCAAATAAAGGGCGGCAACCAATCGACGACTGGCTTTTCGCGGTGGCCTATCCTACTGAGGGTAGCTGAACACCACCACTCGCAATGCGTATTTCCGGAAAATGTTGTGGTTATTACTACATTTTTCCTTGAGTGATGCCTTGAAAAAAGGTATTTGTAGCTTAACTTGATAAAAGAACAAACATCATGCCTTCGATAACCGTAGAACCCTGCACCTTTGCCCTGTTTGGCGCCTTGGGTGATCTGGCGCTGCGCAAGTTATTTCCTGCCCTCTATCAACTCGATGGCGCCGGGCTGCTGCACGACGATACACGCATCCTGGCCCTGGCCCGTGAAGCCGGCAGCGAGCAGCAACACCTGGCCCATATCGAAAAAGAATTGCGTAAATACGTCGGCAAGGAACTCGACGAGGCCGTGGCCGCGCGCTTCCTTGCGCGCCTGGCCTACGTGCATGTCGACTTCATGAAGGCTGACGACTACGTCGCCCTTGCCGAGAAGGTCGGCGGCGAACAACGCCTGATCGCCTACTTCGCTACCCCCGCGGCGGTGTACGGGGCTATCTGCGAGAACCTGTCCAAGGTGGGCCTGGCGGAAAACACCCGCGTGGTCCTGGAAAAGCCCATCGGTTCTGACCTGGAATCCTCGCGCAAGGTCAACGATGCGGTGGCGCAGTTTTTCCCGGAAAACCGCACCTACCGTATCGACCACTATCTGGGCAAAGAAACCGTCCAGAACCTGATCGCCCTGCGTTTCGCCAACAGTTTGTTCGAAACCCAGTGGAACCAGAACTACATTTCACACGTGGAAATCACCGTGGCCGAGCAGGTCGGCATCGAAGGCCGTTGGGGCTACTTCGACAAGGCCGGCCAGCTGCGTGACATGATCCAGAACCACCTGCTGCAGTTGCTGTGCCTGATCGCCATGGACCCGCCGGCCGACCTGTCCGCCGACAGTATCCGCGACGAGAAGGTCAAGGTGCTCAAGGCCCTGGCGCCGATCAGCCCCGAGGGCCTGACCACCCAGGTGGTACGCGGCCAATACATTGCCGGCTACAGTGCGGGCAAAGCCGTGCCGGGTTATCTGGAAGAAGACAATTCCAACACCCAGAGCGACACCGAAACCTTCGTCGCCCTGCGTGCCGATATTCGCAACTGGCGTTGGGCCGGGGTGCCGTTCTACCTGCGTACTGGCAAACGTATGCCGCAAAAGCTGTCGCAGATTGTCATCCATTTCAAGGAACCGTCCCACTACATCTTCGCCCCCGAGCAGCGCCTGCAGATCAGCAACAAGCTGATCATTCGCCTGCAACCGGACGAAGGTATTTCCTTGCGCGTGATGACCAAAGAGCAGGGCCTGGACAAGGGCATGCAACTGCGCAGCGGGCCACTGCAACTGAATTTTTCCGACACCTATCGCAGCGCACGCATCCCGGATGCCTACGAGCGGTTGTTGCTGGAAGTGATGCGCGGCAATCAGAACCTGTTTGTTCGCAAAGATGAAATCGAAGCTGCGTGGAAGTGGTGTGACCAGTTGATCGCCGGCTGGAAAAAGTCCGGTGATGCACCCAAGCCGTATGCGGCGGGGTCCTGGGGGCCGATGAGCTCGATTGCACTGATTACGCGGGATGGGAGGTCGTGGTATGGCGATATCTGAATTGAAACTGCCTCAGGGCGTTACTGCCCATGAGTACCGTACGCCCACGCTGCTGGCCGATGGCCTGGCCCATGACGTGGCCGAACAACTGCGCGCTGCCATCAGCGCCCGTGGCGAGGCGACGCTGGTGGTGTCCGGTGGACGCAGCCCCGTGGCGTTTTTCCAGAACCTGGCCAAGCAGGGGCTGGACTGGTCCAGGGTCACCGTCACCCTGGCCGATGAACGCTGGGTACCGGTCGAACACGCCGACAGCAATGCCGGCCTGTTGAAGCAGCACCTGCTGCAAGGCCCGGCAGCCGCGGCCAGGTTCCTCAGCCTGTACAGTGCCGCCGCCAACCTTGAAGACGCTGCCGAGCAGGCCGATCGGCTGCTGGCCGAACTGCCCGGCATTGATGTGCTGGTGCTGGGCATGGGCGATGACGGCCACACCGCCTCGCTGTTCCCCAACAGCCCCAACCTGGCAGAGGCACTGAAGGCCGACGGTACTCGCCGTTGCTGGCCGATGCTGGCGCCAACCGTGCCGCACCAGCGCCTGACCATGAGTCGTGCGCTGCTGGCGACGGCCAACTACACCGTGCTGTCTATTTCCGGCAGTTCGAAATTGACCACCTTGAGCGCCGCGCTGGCCAGCGACGATGTTGCTGCCATGCCGATTCGCGCGTTTTTGCAACCTACTCTCGAGATTTACTGGTGCCCATGAGCCAAGGATCAGCCGCTATGAAAAGCCCTCAACCGACCGTGTCCATGGCGGATAAAGTTGCCTTGATCGACAGCCTCTGCGCCAAGGCGCGGATCCTGCCGGTGATTACCATCGCCCGCGAGCAGGACATCCTGCCGCTGGCCGATGCCCTGGCAGCTGGCGGTTTGACCGCGTTGGAAGTGACCCTGCGTTCCGAGTTCGGCCTCAAGGCCATTCAGGTCTTGCGTGAGCAACGTCCTGAGCTGTGCACCGGTGCCGGTACCGTGCTTGATCGTCACATGCTCGAAGCGGCCGAAGTGGCGGGCTCGCAATTTATCGTCACCCCTGGCATTACCCGCGACCTGCTGGAAGCCTCGGTACACAGCCCGATCCCGCTGCTGCCGGGCATCAGCAACGCCTCCGGCATCATGGAAGGCTACGGCCTGGGTTACCGCCGCTTCAAGTTGTTCCCGGCCGAAGTCAGCGGCGGCGTCGCGGCCATCAAGGCGCTGGGCGGCCCGTTTGGCGAAGTGAAATTCTGCCCGACCGGCGGCGTTGGCCCGGCCAATATCAAAAGCTACATGGCGTTGAAAAACGTGATGTGCGTGGGCGGTAGCTGGATGCTTGATCCTGAGTGGGTCAGGAACGGCGACTGGGCACGCATCCAGGAAGTTACCGCACAGGCGCTGGCGCTGCTGGACTGAGCGGATTTACAGAATCGTTGTTGCTGTGCTTAACGGCATTTTTGCGGTGCACTTGGTCGGTGTGCCGCTTTTTTTTGCCTGCAGAAACCTCAAGAACACCGATGTTCAACTGTGGGAGCTGGCTTGCCTGCGATAGCGGTGGGTCAGCTGACATCTCTTGCGCTGATACACCGCCATCGCAGGCAAGCCAGCTCCCACATGTTTAATCTGTGCTCAACTGGTTAATGGCGTTGACTAGCACGTCGATGTCCGCTGCCGATGTCACCAACCCTGGTGTCACCCGAATACAGGTGCCAAACGACGCACCCACACGCGTGGTGGTAAACAAGTCGTAGTCCCTGAGCATACGATCCACCATCACCTGCTGATCCCGCCCGAGGAACTTGAACGCGGTGATCCCGCAATACAGCCGCGGATCATCCGAGGTCAGCACTTCAATGCCCGGCAAGGGGCGCACCTGGTTTACCCACAGATCCCGCAGGTAATTGACCCGCGCCCCCTTGGCCGCGGCGCCACCCAATTGCCGATGTTCTTCAAACACCAACGGCAAGGTCATCAGCGCGGGAAAGTTCGGTGTGCTGTAGGACGTACGAGCGCGCACATCCGTGGCCGGGTAGTGAAACTCGCCCATGTCCGGGTCGATATCGGCCAGGCGCTCGGGGGCGATATATAAAAAGCCCAGGGTCAGCGGTGCACCCATCCATTTGTGCAGGTTGAAGCCCGCGAATTGGATGCCCAGTTCAGCCAGGTTGAACTCGAACTGGCCCAGGGCGTGGGCGCCGTCGAGGATCACGTCGATATGCTGTTCGCGTGCGGCCTTGGCAATGGCCGCAACGGGCATCACCAGGCCGGTGCGGTGAGTGACATGCGTCAGGGCCATCAGTTTAAGACGCGGATACTGCGCGAACGCCTTGTTATACGTCTGCACCAGGCTGTCGAAACTGGCCGGGTGGGTGTGTGACACCTCGATCACCTCCACGCCGCGAACATCGGCAAGCCAGCGCATGGCGCCCTTGACCGTGTCGTACTCCAAATCGCTGATCAGCACCTGGTCGCCGGGTTGCAGGCGGTTGTAGTTGCGGATCAGCGACTGTAAGGCTTCGGTAGCGTTGCGCGTGAAGGCGATCGACTCGGGGTCGACGTCAATCAATGCCGCCAGCGTGCGGCGAATCTCGACGTTTTCACCTTGCTCGAAACGTTGGCGCACATGCACCGAGTTGCTGCGGTTGATAAAGCTGATGTGCTCAAGGTATTGCGCCTGCACTGCACGGCTCATACGCCCGAAGTAGCCGTTTTCCAGGTTGATCGGCCCGGGTTGCAGGTCATAGCACTGGGCGATGGTGTGCCAGTGGCGTTCGTTGTCGGCATTCCTTGGCATGGCGAGTCTCTTAATGGCGGGGGGCGGGTTTGCCGTGTTTGGCCCGCAGTGGTTCGAGCAGTTCGGCCAGGCCGTTGTGGTCGATTTCCTGCATCAAGGCCAGCAGACCGCCCAATTCGCCGTGGGGGAAACCTTCACGGGCAAACCAGTTCAGGTAGGGGCCAGGCAGGTCGGCGATGATCCGGCCCTTGTATTTGCCGAAGGGCATTTCGCGGGTGATCAGCAGTTCGAGTTTTTCAGGATTCATGAGCTTCGCGGGATTGAGGCGAGGTCTTCGAAAATACAGGCATTCTGCATGAAGGCCAAATGACAGATCATGCAAATAACGCACATACAGATGGTTCAATATTTCATAAGTTATTGAAATTAAAGGATAAGTTAATTCTTAAAAACCTGGCACGGGCGCTGCAATAACCAAGACACCCTTCTAACCCGTACAAGGAATTGAAAAATGACTGACATCAATAAAGAATCGATCTCCGTACTGAACGACCTGATCGAAACCAGCATCGACGGCCAAAAGGGTTTCAAGGAATGCGCTGAAGATATCAAGCATCCGGAACTCAAGGCTCTGTTTGCCAAGCGCTCTGCTGATTGCGCCACTGCCGCCGCTGAATTGAAAACCGCCGTGCGTGCCCTGGGTGGCGATCCGGAAGATTCCGGCAGCGTAGCAGGTGCTCTGCACCGTGGCTGGGTCGACGTGAAGTCGATGGTCACTGGCAAGGATGAAGAAGCGGTACTGAACGAAGCCGAGCGCGGTGAAGACCACGCACTGAAGGCTTACCGTGAAGCGATCGAGAAGATCAACAAGCACAACCTGCTGGGCATTCGTGACCTGGTGGAGCGTCAGTACCACGGCGTACAGCGCAACCACGACCAGGTAAAAGCCCTGCGTAACCAGGCTCGTGCTCAGTCGTAAGACCTGCACTGTAGCAACTGTGGGAGGGGGCTTGCTCCCGATGGCGGTGAATCAGTCGACCTATTCAGTGACTGACTCACCGCCATCGGGGGCAAGCCCCCTCCCACATTTTGCATTGAGTGACTTTTAAGGTTGCGCTTAGCCTCAGCCGATGCTGATCGGCGGCAACTCTGTCAGGGTCACAACCTGTTGCTTGCGCGGCGCGAGGATCTCTGCCTCGCCATCCACCACCAGCTCATCACGCTGGTTGAACACCCGCGTGGCAATGCGCACACGGAACTTCGGCAGCTTTTCGAGAATTTCCAAACGCACGGTAAGGGTATCGCCAATCTTGACCGGCTTCTGGAAGGTCATTTGCTGGCCGATGTAGATAGTGCCCGGCCCAGGCAGCTCGCAGGCTACGGCCGCACTGATCAGCGCACCGCTGAACATGCCGTGGGCAATGCGCTCCTTGAACATGGTTGCCTTGGCGTATTCGGCATCCAGGTGCACCGGGTTGTGGTCGCCGGACATGGCGGCAAACAACTGGATATCACGCTCTTCGACGGTCTTGCTGAAGCTGGCGGTCTGGCCCACTTCGAGCGCCTCGTACGGGGTGTTGGTTACCTGGGTCATCTAAAGGTGCATCCTGTGGCTTATCGGTAATTAATCGGCTGATTTTAAAGCAAAAACTATTCGCAGCGGGCTGGCCTGCGCAACGTCAGCGCCTGTTCCAGCCAGCTCAGAAGGTCGGCGGTGACTTCATCACGGTTGGTTTCGTTGAATACTTCATGCCGCGCCTGCGGGTAGAGGTTCAATTGTATGTTCTGGCAGCCGGCCTCACGCAGGGCATGGGCCAGGTCCTTGAGACGCTTGCCTTCACTTACCGGATCACATTCGCCGCCCATCACCAGGATCGGCAAGCCCGGGTCGATCTGCGCGAGATTGGACGCTTTGCTGATTTGCTGCAAGCCGCCCAGCAGGTCGATCCACAACTGGTTGGTGCAGCGAAAACCGCAGAGCGGGTCGCTGATGTACTTGTCGACTTCGTCCGGGTCGCGGCTCAGCCAGTCGCAGGCGGTGCGATTGGGTTTGAACGCTTTGTTGAACGAGCCGAATGACAGGAACTCGATCAACGCACTGCGGCCGCGCAACCCCTGGCGCATGCGTTCGATACGTGCGATCAGCCGTGCCGCGCTATACAACGCTACCGGCTGGAAATTCGAACCGCTGAGAATCGCGCCATGCAGGCTGGCGCTGTGGTGCAGCAAATAGCCCTGGGCGATGTAGCTGCCCATGCTGTGGCCGAGCAAAATAATCGGCAGGCCCGGTTTTTGCTGGCCGATATGCTGGTTGAGGCTGGCCAGGTCGCCGACCACTTTGTTCCAGCCATCCTTTTCAGCGTACAGCCCCAGGGTGCCCTCATCGGCAGTACGCCCATGACCGCGCTGGTCCAGCGCATACACCCCGTAGCCGGCGCTGCACAAGGCGTCGGCCAGGCGAGCATAACGACCACTGTGTTCGGCCATGCCGTGGGAGAGCATCACCACCGCCTTGGGCGGGGTGTCTGGCAGCCATTGATTGACGTACAGGCGGCTGTGGTCATTCGCGGTCAGCCAGAAGGTGCTGTGGGTCATGGCGGCTTCCTTTGCTCAGGGTCGTTGCAGTGTATAGCTCATTCGCAGAGTTGAGGGGTATCTGCCTACACGTTAGACGCAAGATTCATACAATCAATGACACGATTTAGCGTATTTGCCTGTTTGCTCATAGCTGCTAACGTCCCCAAAGCTCCGCTTTTTATAAACGCTTAAAGCGGCCGGACATACTCAGGTAAGAGGACAAGAATAATGCAACCTGATTTCTGGAATGACAAACGCGCAGCGGGCGTTCCCAATGACATCGACCTCACAACCTACAAGTCGGTGATCGAAGTTTTCGAGCGTTCCTGCAAGACCTTTGCCGACCGTCCGGCGTTCAGCAACATGGGCATTACCCTGACCTACGCCGAGCTTGAACGCCAGAGTGCGGCGTTCGCCGGTTACCTTCAACAGCACACCGACCTCAAGCCTGGCGAGCGCATCGCGGTGCAAATGCCTAATGTGCTGCATTATCCGGTTGCGGTATTCGGCGCATTGCGCGCCGGGCTGATCGTGGTCAATACCAACCCGCTGTACACCCCCCGCGAGATGCGCCACCAGTTCAAGGACGCAGGTGTGCGGGCGCTGGTGTACCTCAACCTGTTCGGTTCGCGGGTGCAGGAGGTCTGCACCGACACCGAGATCGACTACTTGATCGAAGCCAGGATGGGCGACTTCATGCCCGCCGCCAAAGGCTGGCTGGTCAACACCGTGGTCGACAAGGTGAAGAAGATGGTCCCGGCCTACCACCTGCCACGGGCTGTGTCGTTCAAGCGTGCGTTGCGCATGGGCGCGGGCCTTGGGGTGACGCGCCATCCGGTAACCCTGGACGATATTGCCGTGCTGCAATACACCGGCGGCACCACCGGCCTGGCCAAGGGCGCGATGCTCACCCATGGCAACCTGGTGGCGAACATGCAGCAGGTGCGGGCGTGCATGTCGCAACTGGGTGAAGACGGCCACCCGCTGATCAAGGAAGGGCAGGAGGTCATGATCGCACCGCTGCCGCTGTACCATATCTATGCATTCACGGCGAACTGCATGTGCATGATGGTGTCCGGCAACCACAACGTGCTGATCACCAACCCACGGGACATTGGCGGCTTTATCAAGGAGCTCAAGCAGTGGCGCTTCACCGGGCTGCTGGGGCTCAACACCCTGTTTGTGGCGTTGATGGATCACCCGGATTTCAAGAGCCTGGATTTCTCCCATCTCAAGATCACCAACTCCGGCGGCACAGCTCTGGTCAAGGCCACGGCGGAACGGTGGAAGGCGCTGACCGGTTGCTCCATCGGCGAAGGCTACGGCCTCACCGAAACTTCACCGGTGGCCAGCACCAACCCGTACGGCGGCCTGTCGCGCCTGGGGACCGTGGGCATTCCGGTGCCGGGCACCGCCATGAAAGTGGTTGATGATCAAGGGCACGAACTGCCGTTGGGTGAGCGCGGCGAGTTATGCATCCAGGGCCCGCAGGTGATGAAGGGGTACTGGCAGCAACCCCAGGCCACCGCCGAAACCCTGGACGCTGAAGGCTGGCTCAAGACCGGTGACATTGCCGTGATCGACACCGACGGCTATGTCAGCATTGTTGATCGCAAGAAAGACCTGATTATCGTCTCCGGCTTCAATGTCTATCCCAACGAAATCGAAGATGTGGTGATGGCCCACCCGGCCGTAGCCAGCTGCGCGGTGATCGGCGTGCCGGACGAGCGCACGGGGGAGGCGGTGAAGCTGTTCGTGGTAGCGCGGGCCCAAGGGGTGAGCCTTGAGGAGCTGAAGGCGTACTGCAAGGCCAACTTCACGGGGTACAAGGTGCCCAAGCACATTGTGCTGAGGGAGTCTTTGCCGATGACGCCGGTGGGGAAAATTCTGCGGCGCGAGCTTCGCGACATCGCCTGAATTGAAATAGGGTCAAAATGTGGGAGGGGGCTTGCTCCCGATAGCAGTGTGTCAGTCAACAGAGTCTTTGGCTGATCCACCGCTATCGGGAGCAAGCCCCCTCCCACATTTGTTATCCGTCGCCCAGGAAAGCCCATTCCAGAGCGTATTTCATTGATATAGAATTTTTGCTCTAAAAGTGACCATTGGATATTCTTGAGTCATGTTTATGACTGTAGGGCCCTCTTTTGGCTCTAGGCGGCCCTCGGCAAAGCTGCTACTCTCGGCGCGCTTTGTGACGTCTCGGCCTGCTTGAAAGCGCCAGATTCACCTAAAAACATACACCAATAATAATCGCATCAAATGCGATGATGAATTCGCGTCGCTGAGGAGTGGGCTTCCATGAATGAAGACTTTTGGAAGGATAAGTACCCCGCCGGGATTGCTGCACAGATCAATCCAGACGAGTATCCGAATATTCAGGCGGTACTGAAGCAGTCCTGCCAGCGCTTCGCCAACAAACCGGCTTTCAGCAACCTGGGCAAGACCATCACCTACGGTGAACTCTACGAATTGTCCGGGGCATTTGCCGCGTATCTGCAACAGCATACCGACTTGAAGCCTGGCGATCGAATCGCCGTGCAACTGCCCAACGTCCTGCAATACCCGGTCGCCGTGTTCGGCGCCATTCGTGCCGGCCTGATCGTGGTCAACACCAACCCGCTGTACACCGCGCGGGAAATGGAACATCAATTCAATGATTCCGGGGCCAAGGCCCTGGTTTGCCTGGCCAACATGGCGCACCTGGCTGAAAAAGTCGTGCCCAAGACCGCCGTCAAGCATGTGATCGTCACTGAAGTCGCCGACCTGCTGTCGCCGTTCAAGCGCCTGCTGGTCAACAGCGTGATCAAGTACGTGAAGAAGATGGTCCCGGCCTATCACTTGCCCCAGGCCATCACGTTCAATAACGTGCTTGCCAAGGGCCATGGCCAGCCGGTGAATGATGTCAGCCCGGCCAGCAGCGATGTGGCGGTGTTGCAATATACCGGCGGTACCACCGGTGTGGCCAAGGGCGCGATGCTGACCCACCGCAACCTCGTCGCCAACATGCTGCAATGCAAGGCGTTGATGGGGTCCAACCTCAACGAAGGCTGCGAGATCCTGATCACACCGCTGCCGCTGTACCACATCTATGCCTTCACCTTTCACTGCATGGCGATGATGCTGATCGGCAACCACAACATCCTGATCAGCAACCCGCGTGACCTGCCGGCGATGGTCAAGGAACTGTCGAAGTGGAAGTTCAGCGGGTTCGTCGGCTTGAATACCCTGTTCGTGGCGCTGTGCAACAACGAAGCCTTCCGCAAACTCGATTTCTCCGCGCTCAAAGTCACCCTGTCGGGCGGCATGGCCCTGCAATTGGCGGCCGCCGAGCGTTGGAAGGCCGTGACCGGCTGTGGTATCTGCGAAGGCTACGGCATGACCGAAACCAGCCCGGTGGCCACGGTGAACCCGATCCAGCATATCCAGATCGGCACCATTGGCATTCCGGTACCGTCCACAGTGTGTAAAGTCATCGCCGACGACGGTACCGAGTTGGCGCTGGGTGAAACCGGCGAGCTGTGCGTCAAGGGCCCGCAAGTCATGAAGGGCTACTGGCAGCGCGAAGACGCCACCGCCGAGATGCTCGACAGCGAAGGTTGGCTGAAAACCGGTGACATCGCGATCATCCAGCCAGACGGCTATATGCGCATTGTCGACCGCAAGAAAGACATGATTCTGGTCTCCGGCTTCAACGTCTACCCCAACGAACTGGAAGACGTACTGGCAGGCCTGCCGGGCGTGTTGCAGTGCGCAGCCATCGGTGTGCCGGACGAGAAGTCCGGAGAGCACATCAAGATCTTCATCGTGGTCAAGCCAGGCGCCACCCTCACCAAGGACCAGGTGATGGAGCACATGCGCGCCAACGTCACCGGCTACAAGGTGCCCAAGGCTGTTGAGTTCCGTGATGCGTTGCCTACAACTAACGTCGGCAAGATTCTGCGGCGTGAATTGCGTGATGAAGAACTGAAAAAGCTGGGTGTGAAGAAATAGCCCGGTAAAGCGTGAATTGAAAAGTACCCCTCGCTGAGGGGTATTTTTTTGCCTCTGGCGCGGCGTAATGCCCGGCTTGTCACTCCACGGGCTTGTGTGATATCGACTAATAACGACGCACGCTCGCTAAATACGCGACGCTTGCAAGTTGACGGCTGATCGAGGAGTGATGATGGACTTAGGGATTAGAGGTAAATGGGCTGTCGTCTGCGCTGCCAGTAAAGGGTTGGGTTATAGCTGTGCCCAGGCGCTTGCGGACGAGGGGGTAAACATCGTGATTAACGCACGGGGCGCGCCTGACTTAGAGGCTGCCGCACAGCGTTTGAAACTCAGAAACCCTGAGGGAGAAGTCATCACGGTGGTAGGTGATATTACTGACCCTTCGATTCGCCAGGCATTGGTCGATGCTGCCCCGCAAGTTGATATATTGATCAATAATGCCGGGGGGCCCAAGCCTGGGAACTTTCGTGAGTGGACCGATCAAGAGTGGCGTGCAGCAATTGATACCAATATGTTGGCACCTATCGAACTCATCAAGTCAGTGATCGATTCCATGGCAGGTCGAGGCTTCGGCCGGATAATCAATATAACTTCCGGCGCGGTTAAAGCGCCCCTGGATGCATTGGGGCTTTCAACCTCAGTCCGATGTGGGCTTACCGGTTTTGTGGCGGGCTTGGCGCGTCAGAAAGACTTCGCGTCGAGAAACACCACGATCAATAATATTCTCCCCGGTGCGTTCAAAACCGAGCGATTGGAAAATACCTTTCAAGTGGCGACAGAGCGTTCAGGAAAAACAGTGAACGCTATGGCTGAAAGTCGACTGGCAACCATTCCGGCGGGGCGCTTTGGTGACCCGGCTGAGTTCGCTGCATTGTGCGCTTTTTTATGCAGTCATCAGGCTGCCTATGTGACCGGTCAGAACATCCTTATCGATGGCGGCGCCTACCCGGGTATCTTCTAATGGATAGCCAAAGATGTCGTTGTGCCATATGAAATAGTAGAGTTTTTAAAATTTAAACCGCCAGCGATGGCGGTTTTTTTATGGGTTTTGCTTTTTCTTGTGTGCCGTAACGGACTGAAGTAAAACGAAAAAATTCAATGAGTCATAGATTGGATCCAATCTTATTCCATTTTGTTATTTGAAACGCGTTAAACCCTAGGATAGGTTTTTAGTGGTTGTAACAAGATATTTCTGTCGCGTCGGTGAGCGTAATGCCCGCTCGCCGATCACATTGGATCTACTGTCTTAGGGAGCAATGCATGTCGACCCAAAAACGCTTGAAAGTCTTTCCTACCTCATCGATCGGCACTATCGCCACCATCCCGTCCTCAAAACCTGAAACACAACGGGCAATTATTGCCGCCAGCCTCGCCTCGGGAACTTCTTATATTTACAACGACCTTCGTTGCCTTGAAACCGAAACAATGAAAAAGGCATGTCGTAGTATTGGTGCAATTATTGAGGAGCAACCAGGCAGATTAGTGGTAACTGGCACAGGCGGCTTGATCAAGCCCGAAAAGAAGGTGATCGACGCTCTAGGCTCCGGGTTGGTATTTCGAGTGTTTGCTGCGTTGACGTGCTTTACAACGACGCCGGCGGTTATTACCGGTGATGAAGTTCTGCGGGGGCGTGTCATGGAGCCTTTGTTTGTCGCCCTGGAAGGGCTGGGGGCCCATATTTCATGCATCAACCACAGTGGCAAGGCCCCGATTGTGAACTGGGGGGGTTATAAAGGGGGAGAGTGTACGATTGAGGGCAATATCAGCTCGCAATTCATCACTGCGATTCTGTTCTGCGCCCCCCTCGCCAAACAACCTACGGTGGTGAATATCCGCGGTGAAATTCTGTCGCTTTCGTATATCAAGCAGACTTTGGAAACCCTCAGCACCGCGGGGATCAGCTATGAGGTGAACGCTGACTATTCACAAATTACGGTGTATCCCGGCCACTATCGCAGCGCGAACTATACGATCGTCGGTGACTACACCTCATCGTCCTATTTGATCGCGGCCGGCATCATCTTTCCGGGCGAGTTGACGCTCAAGAACATGAACAGCAAGAGTTTGCAGGGCGAGCGTGCGATTCTCAAAGTGGCCGAGGCGCTGGGCGTCAATGTTGAGTTCAATGACGCTGCCAATGAAGTACGCATTGTTAATAAGTTGGCTGAGTTAAAAGGCAAGTATCATTTCGATGCGAGTGATTACCCCAATATTGTGCCGACACTGGCGGCGATCGGTGCTTATGTGCAGGGTGAGTTCAAAGTGACCGGCGGCTCCATTACGCGCTTGCACAAGTCGCCACGCATTGAGGCGATGGTGACCGAGCTGGTGAAAATGGGTGTGGACATACAGCCGTTGTTTAAAAACGGCGTCTACGATGGCTTCGTTATTCGTGGTGAACCGAGTTACGCCGGTGATGCAGTGTTGTCAGCCTGGGGTGACCATCGAATTTTCATGTCATTGTTTGTGGCTTCCTTGCGGTGCCAACAGCTTAATGAGTTGGATGGTTATCAGGACGTTCATTGTTCCTTTCCGGATTTCTTCCAGGAGTTTGAACGTCTGGGCGTGTCGTTTGAAGAAAGCTCGACAGCTGCCAAGCATGTTGAAGTCTGACTTTTTATCTTTGAATTAAAGGGAGGGTGGCCTGGGTCACCCTCTATATAACGGATTATAGATCATGAACTTTCGAGAAAAGCTTGAGCGGGATGGGTACGTCGTTATTCCAGGAGTACTCTGCAGCGAGCAGGTGGAAAAGTTGCGTAAAACGTATGTCCATAGTTTGGCAGAGACCGAGCAGAGCACGCTGTTGCCAACGGCGTTTCTGCAATTTAGTGATATGGTCAATGCACTGCTCCATCCTGGTGCTATTCAGGCGATAAAGGATATTTTTCAGTCGGATTTTTCGCTGTTACCGAATTTTACGGTGCGCGAGAGCGTTTATATACCATGGCACAATGATGCGTACTTTCTTCCCGACGAAGTGATTTCGCCTAGCGCATTTCCCGAATTCTTACAGTGTGCTTATTATCTTCAAGATAATGATCCTGTGTCGGGCGGCGGCATCACCTTACTGCCGGGATCGCACAAGCTCAGTAAAGATGAAGTCAAGATCAGGCTCGCCGAACCGGTAAAATTCGAGCGCACGATCATGAGTAAGGCCGGCGATCTGGTTATTTGGGATAATCGAGTAACTCATCGCAGCAGTGCGCCGGATCAGACGCCTGTGGAAACAAAGCTGGCCATTCAATGGACTGTTTCTGCTTCGACCAAACATAACGCATCCTACATTACCTACCTGCGTGCACGGGCTGAGCGCAGCCTGCATGTTTCGGACTATTTGCCCAACAGCCCCAAGCCATATTTTGCCGATATGCCCAATGTGCGCTACCCCTCTTCTTTTTCACAAGATGCCGTGTTGAAGATGAAGGGCGAGAACATAAAATTTATCGAGATCTGAACAGGGGATTTGCAATGGAATTGCAAAGTACTGGCGAAACCGGTGCACATTACATTCTTCGCCAACTTCAGTCTTTGGGGGTTACGCACTTCTTCATGGTGCCTGGCAAGTTGATCAATGCGTTTATGCGTTGTTATCCCAGTGATGGCTCTACAACGCTTGACATTGAACCGGTGGTTACAGCGTGTGAAACAGGCGCGTCCTATATGGCCGAAGGCTATGCGCGTGCCAGTGAAACATTCGGGGTGTGCCTGGTGATAGGCGGGCCGGGTGTTACCAACGCGCTGACCGGGATCGCTTCCGCTTACACGGACCACCAGTCGGTCTTGCTCTTGTCGGGCCAGATTGCGTCATCGCTGGAAATGCAAAACGTGCTGCAGGACGGGAGCCAAACCGGCGTGAATCTGTGTGATGTATTCAAACCCATCACCCGCAGTGCCCTCGAGGTCAAGGCAGGGCAACCCTTGTCGGCGTTTTTGCGCGAATCGGTGCGGTTGTTGAAAGGCCTGGAAAAAGGCCCGACCTACTTGGCCGTCAGCAAGGAAGCACTGTACGAGAAATCCACGAGCCGCGCCGATATCGCCGCCAACGTACTGGAGTCGTGGAGCAACCAAGCGCTTGCCGTTGAAAAGATCAAAAGCGCGGCGATCAAGGCCGTGTTCAAGCGCTCGACCAATCTCGTCATTCTCGCGGGGCTACGTTGCAAAAACTCCAAGGTTGGCGCTGCGCTCCTGGCATTTTCCGAGCGCTTTTCGATTCCGGTCGCGACCACCTTGAGCGCCAAAGGGCTGTTCCCGGAGGACCATCCAAACGCTTTGGGCGTTTACGGTTATTCGGGAAACAAGCGCGCTATCGAGGCGTTCAAGGGCGGTGTGGACGGTGTGATTCTCCTTGGGCTTGATACCACTCAATGGAGCACCATGCTCTGGTCCCATGAGCTAAGGCCTCAATTTGGCGCGATCCAGGTGGATGAGAACCCAGATTATCTGGGACGGTATCTTGATATTGATCACGGTGTGGTGGCGACGGGGGAGGGTTTCCTGAGGCTGGTCAGCGAGGTTCACGCACAAGAGCTGGAGGCCAGCCAGGAGAGTCGCTCCAGATGGTCGAATGATCTTCAACGGGTGCCGCTGCATTACCCGGTCGATGCCAAAGCTACGGGCAATCTTGCCGACCATCCCGCCGCCTATATCCCGGTGCTGCAAGCGTTTTTCCCCAGTGATGGCGTGGTGTGTGTCGATTCGGGCTCCCATCGATCCTTCTTCGGCCACTACTGGACCGCGCGGGGGGCGGCGGCCTATTTATCGGCAACCACATTAGGCCCGATGGGCTGGAGTATCCCGGCAGGCATCGGTGCAAGTTTCGCCCGCCCCGATGGCAAAACCATGGTGATTACCGGTGATGGCTGCATGCTGATGCAGGGCCTTGAGCTATCGACCGCCGCGAAACATGGGTTGAATATCGTCTTCGTCGTTTTCAATAACCGGTCCTATTCGGCAAGTTACTTCAATAACAAAGACAACTTAGCCGCGCTGACGCAAATTCCCGATTACAACTGGTGCCTGTTTGCCCAGAGCCTGGGCGTGAGCGCGACGTGCGTGGACTCCCCACAGGCCTTGCAAGATTGTATTGAAAGCATCATGAGCACCGCCGCACCTCATCTGATTGAAGTCAAATGCGACGGGCGACATACCACGCCCAATAGCGAATACGGCACACGCTTGAAAGACCATCCATTACTGTAAGGAGCCTGTCGTGAATTCTAGAATGGTGATCACCAACTCCTGCCTGATCCTGGTATTGGGGTTGTTTTCCATTGACTTGTACAACCCCGCCTTGCCGGAGATTGCACGGGTATTTTCGGTAACTGACGCGCAGTCCCAAAACCTGGTGGTCTTCTATCTGGCAGGCTTTGCACTGTCCCAGTTGGTGTATGGGCCGATCTCCGATAGAAAAGGGCGGGTACCGGTGATTATGGTCTCCCTTGCCCTCGGCGCCTTGGGCAATTACCTGACGTCGACGGCGGACAGTATTCAGGCGCTCTATCTGTTTCGTTTGTTAACAGGCATCGGTGCTGGCGGTTGCCCCGTGATAAGCCGGGCAATATTGAGCGATACGTTCAAAGATAAAACCGAGTTGTCCAAATCGCTGACGGTGTTCTCCATGGCGTCCCAGGTCTCGCCTGCGCTTGCGCCGGTACTGGGTGGTTTTATTACTGCTGCACTTCCTTGGCAATATAATTTCTACGCACTGACCCTGATCACGCTGCTCGGCGCCGTATTTATCAAGGCCACACTGGTTGAAACAGCTCCGCTGCAGGGCGTGCCTTCCAAACGGCTTGAGGGTTTCAAAGTACTGCTGCGCGACTTCAACTTCATGGTTTACAGCCTGGTCTCTGCGGTACTGTTTGCGATCACCATCGGCTACTTCACCGCGAGCCCATTCATCTATCAATTGCAGTTCCATCTGCAGAGCCAGGAAAACGGCCTGCTGTTCGTTGGCTACTCTGCGGGTATCGTCTTGGGTTCTTACCTGACCAAGCGGTTTTTGAATCGTTACTCGCCTGAGCGCATCCTGATGACGTCCCTGGTGGCGCTGACGGTGTTGGCGGCGCTCGCTCCGCTGGTTCTCCAGGCATTCAAGCTGGTCACGGCCCCGGCGTTGGTGGCGTATGGCTTTTTGGTCGCTCTCGGCTGTGGCCTGTCCTCACCCTTGTTGTTGGGGATCAGTCTGCATGGCCAGGCAAAACATGCCGGTACCGGGAGTGCGCTGCAAGGCGCGATCAAGATGGCGGGCGCGGCACTGGCGCTGTTCTTTTTCTCTGAGGGGCACACCAGCACCGCCATGGGGCTGATGATGGGGATTCTGGTCATGTCGCTGTTTTGCCTGTTTGCCATCGCCCTGGCTCAACGTATTGCCGGTCGGTCAGTGGCAACCGCCTGAAAGTGCGCGAGAGCGTGACTGTGGCACAGCAGTCACGCTCTCGCCGGTTAGGGGCGATGGTTACAGAGTGAACTGGGCAAAGCTCACGCCGGCACCCGCCGGGCGTACATCCTTGAGGAACGAGTCCTTGTCGGCGCTAAGTTCCAGGGTTATCTCCGGCTTGCGCTTGCCCGCATTGCGTACCACCAACCCTTCCAGCTTTTCGCGCAGAAACACAGTCGGCACCTTCAGGTGCAACAACTGGTCCGTCTCGGCGTTATGCATCAGCAGATGGATCCACTCGTACTGGCCCACGGCAATCCGCGCAACGGGCAGGTCGAACCACCAGATGTTGCGCTTGTGGTCCAGGTCGGTGAAATGGCAGTTGTTGACGCCGAGTACGGCACCGCCCAGTTCCTGGTTTCTGCGGGCGATAGCCTGTGCTTTATTGAGTTTCATAACCTTCCTACGGGATCTGTTATTCAGCGTTGCAGCCTGAATGTGCCGGGCATTCTCGTGGGTTGGCCGCAAAACATAAAGCCAAACCTGCGGCAGGCGATAAAATGCCTCGCGAAAATAATTGAAACTCTGCCGAAGCGCCCTGGGTCAACCTCTACGTAATGACCAAAACCCTCGATTGTTCCAGGAGAAATACCATGAGCAGCACATCGGATAAGGCAAAAGGTTTGGCGAACGAAGCGGTCGGCAACATCAAGCAGGGTGTCGGCAAAGTCACAGACAACGACAAGCTGCGTGCTGAAGGCGTGATCCAAGAGAAAAAAGGTGAAGCGCAGCAAGCAGTCGGGAAAACCAAGGACGCGGTGAAAAAAGCCACCGAATAAGGCGTTCTCCTGGGTTTGCCCAGCAGTATGGCGGCCATCCACGGATGGCCGTTTTTGTGTGAACTGTTGCAACTAAATTTTGGAAATTGTTTCAAAGTCGCCAAATGGGCTACTTTGATGTAGAAAACGGCCCCTGAGTCGCCCACGAACTCAACCTCTTTGCGGCGAAAGGAGACGCTATGATTTTTCCGGTACTCGATGGTCTCAAGCTGCACAAGGTGCTGATACGCACCGTCAAGGAATTCGTCGATGACGAGATGCCTACCTACGCTTCGGCACTGGCTTACCAGATGCTGTTCTCCTTGTTTCCCTTCCTACTTTTCCTGATTGCCCTGATCGGTTTCCTGCATCTGCCGGACTTCTTCACCTGGCTGCGCCTGCAGTCGGAGCTGGTGTTGCCGCCCCAGGCGCTGGAGCAGGTCAACCCGGTCATCGACCAGTTGCAACAGTCCAAGGGCGGCCTGCTTTCGGTTGGTATCGTCATCGCGCTGTGGACCGCCTCTGCGGGCGTACGCCTGATGATGAGTGCGATGAACGCGGCCTATGACGTCGTCGAAGGCCGGCCGATCTGGAAGCGCTTCCCCCTGTCGATTTTCTACACCGTCGGCATTGCCGGCATGTTGCTGGCCGCCGCTGCGCTGATGGTGCTTGGCCCGCAGGTCATGGAGTGGCTGGCCGGGCAGATCGGCATGCAGGAGTTCGTCGTCACCCTGTGGACCATCCTGCGCTGGCCATTGATCGTGATCCTGCTGATGTTCGCCGTGGCACTCATGTATTACGTGATGCCGGACGTCGAGCAGAAATTCCGCTTCATTACCCCAGGCTCGGTGTTGGCCGTGGTGGTGTGGATCGTGGCTTCCCTGGGCTTTGGTTATTACGTCAAGACCTTCGCCGACTACAACGCCATGTATGGCAGCATCGGCGCGATCATTGTCCTGCTCCTGTACTTCTATATTTCCGCCGCCGTGTTACTGCTGGGTGCGGAGATGAATGCCGTGATCGAACACATGTCGGCCGAAGGCAAGGACCCAGGTGAAAAGGAGTTTGACGAACCCGGTCACACCGATGAAAAAAAGCACGTCTCGGGCCTAGGCCGGGACCACTCCAAGCCCACTCCTGAAGAAGTGCCGCGATGATCCGTGAAATCCTGAAAATGGGCGACGAACGCCTGCTGCGTATCGCCCCACCGGTACCGCCGGAAATGTTCGACAGCCCCGAGTTGTGGCAACTGATCGACGACATGTTCCAGACCATGGAACACGTGGGCGGTGTTGGCCTGGCTGCACCGCAGATTGGTGTCGACCTGCAACTGGTGATTTTTGGTTTCGAGGCCAGCGAACGCTACCCGGAGGCGCCGCCTGTACCGCAGACCATCCTGATCAACCCGCTTATCACGCCCCTGAGCCCGGTGCTGGAAGAGGGCTTCGAAGGCTGCCTGTCGGTGCCGGGTTTGCGCGGCGCCGTGAACCGTTATCAACAGATCCGCTACGAAGGTTTCGACCCCAAGGGCGAGCCGATTGTGCGTTTTGCTGACGGCTTTCATGCACGGGTGGTGCAGCATGAGTGCGACCACTTGATCGGTCGGCTGTACCCGTCGCGGATCACTGATTTCAGCAAGTTCGGGTTTATCGAAGTGATGTTTCCGGAATTGGATCCGACAGCTGACGAATAAACACCAGGCTACCTGAGGTCCCAATGTGGGAGGGGGCTTGCTCCCGATAGCGGTGGACCGGTCGACATTTCAGCGACGGATACTCCGCCATCGGGAGCAAGCCCCCTCCCACATTTTTATCCGGCATCATTCAGGTGATTGAGAACCCCATCGCAATCATCGGCTTGTTCCGTTTGTAGCGCACCAACCGCTCGCTGAGGGACTGCGGCAGCAGCGTGTCCTGACTGAACCCCATACGCTGATACAACCCCTCCAGATCCGGATGGCACAGCAGCCACACCGTACCCTCCACTCCGGCTACCGCCTGCTCAATCAAGCGTGCCGCCAACCCCTGGCCGCGATAGGCCGGATCGACAAACACCCCCGTCAGCCACTGCCCACCCACCACCGGGCTCAAGCACAACCCAGCCACGATCTCGCCGTCGCGAGCTACCCACAAACGGCCGCCCTTGAGGGCCTTCATCGAAGAGTTGTGGCTGCGGTAAAACTTGTTCAACAGTGGCCACAGAGGCTCTGCCAGCGGTTCGATGTGCAGTTCGGGCATGGTCTTTGGGCCAGCGGGGTCAGGGCCGGGGATTATAAGCGCCTTCTGCCGGGCAATAGGTGGTATACCCAGTGCTACATCCCCTTAAGTTGAGCATGCATCATGGCCAAAGGTATGGATTCAAAGAAAGCCGCGAAGAAAAAACCGGCAAAGACCGCCGATGAAAAGCGTGCGGACAAGAAAGCCAAGAAGTCCGAGACTGGGCTGTTCGGTCACTGAGTTACAAGCTTAGAACCAAAGGATCTGCAAGATTGGCGCGTCTCGCGGCACAGAGTAGGAAACACCTGCTCTGAGCTGCCGATGGCCAACTACCTTGACCTGAGCCACCGCCGGGAAATTCAAGCCCTGGCTGCAAGTTTTACTGCGAAGACCGAATGGCCGACCTGGCTGCTGTTGCTCGGCGTGTATGCCGGCTGGTTCGGTGTGTTGTTTGCCAGCCACTGGCTGGGCCTGTGGTGCAGCACCTTGTTGCTGATCCCGTTGGTGACCCTCTGGCTGTCGCTGCAACACGAGTTGCTACACGGCCATCCCACCCGTTTGCCGTTGGTGAACAAACTGCTCGGTTACGCGCCGTTTGCCGTTTGGTACCCCTATACCCTGTATCGCGACAGCCACCTGTTGCATCATCACGACGAAGACCTGACCCTGCCCGGCATCGACCCGGAAAGCCGCTACCTTAACCAACAGCAGTGGGACGCCAGCTCGCGCTTGCAACGCAGCGTGCATTGGCTGACCAAGACCGTATTCGGTCGCTTGCTGCTGGCGGCACCCCTGGCCATCAGCCGCTTACTGCGCGATCAATGGCAACGCCTGCCAGAGGTTTGGCCGATGTGGCTGGCCCACGGCGCCGTGACCCTGTTGATGCTGGGTTTTATCGCCCATTACAGTGCCTTGCCGGTGTGGCATTACCTGCTGCTGGTGAGCGTGCCGGCCTTGTCCTTGGCGTCGATCCGTTCCTACTATGAACATCGCCCGCATCCGCGGCCGGAACAGCGCACGGTGCTCAACGAAGCGTACTGGCCCTGGCGCTGGCTGTTCCTCAACAACAACCTGCACCTGGTGCACCACGACCTGCCGAAACTACCCTGGTACCTGCTACCTACGGTATATCGCGCCCGTCGCGAACAGTGGCTCGCGCGCAGCGGTGGGTTCCTGGTGAAGGGCTACGGCCAGTTGATCGGCCGCCATGGCCTCAAGGCTATCGACAGCCCTCGGCACCCCTTTGCCTGAGAGATGCCCATGAGTGAGCACTATGCCGAGTTGCGCATGTATGTCGCCCCGGAGCCCATCGAGCAAGCCAATCAACAGTGGCTTGCGCGCATCCTTGAGCGCTTGGGCCTGCATCGGCGTAACGCCGACCACCTCGACTTGCCCGGCCTGTGGCTGGCGCCAGAATTGCTCGTCACCCAAACCTGCGGCTACCCGCTGATGACCCAACTGCGTGGCCAGGTTCGCGTCGTCGGTCGCCCCCGCTACGAGCTGCCCCATAGCAGCAATGGCGAACACTGCAGCCTGTTGCTGAGCCGCGTTGACAACCCACGTACTATCCTGGCGCAGTTCTACAACAGCCGCGGGGTGATCAACGGCCACGACTCCAACAGTGGCATGAACCTACTGCGCCACTGCCTGGCACCGTTGCAGCGCGACGGGCGTTTCTTCGCCAGCGTCGCCGTCAGCGGTGCCCACCGTGAGAGCCTGCGCTGGCTGCGTGAAGATCGCGCGGACCTTGCTGCCATCGACAGCGTGACCTACGACTACCTGGCGCGTTTCGTGCCCGAAGAGGTCGCGGGTTTGCGCATGGTTACCCGCAGCGCGCCGAGCCCGACCTTGCCCTATATCGGCCCGCCGGGCTTGAGCGATGTGCAGCTGAAGCAGGTCCGCGAAGCGATGAACCTGGCGTTGCAAGACCTGCCGCAGGTGGCGCAAACCCTTGGTGTGCAAGCCGTGCTCCCCGCTAGCGAAGACGACTATCAGGTGCTGTTGGATTACCAACGGCAAGCCGCCAGCCTTGGCTATACGTATATTCAATAAAGCTATATAAAAATGCATTTTAAATATTATTAAAGAATAAGAGGCCTTGCTAGGATCGCTCTACCGGAACACCGGACATAACGCGCACCCTACTCGACAGGAGCCACTATGTCCGGCGCCGACACCTCTCACCCCGCCTACGTGGGCGCACTGTTCCGCAGCCATTACGCCTGGTTGTGCAGCCGCTTGTATCGTCAACTCGATTCCCGTGCACATGCCGAAGACATCGCCGCCGACACCTTTGTCCAGCTCCTGAGCGCACTCGACGTCGCCCCGATCCGTCAGCCTCGCGCCTTGCTCACCACGATTGCCCAGCGCCTGATGTATCAGCTGTGGCGGCGACGTGACCTGGAGCGCGCCTATCTCGACGCCCTGGATAACGATGAAGCCTTTAGCGTGCCGTCCCCCGAAAACCTGGCCCAGACGTGCGAGGCGCTGCAGGCCGTCGACCAGTGGCTCGACGGCCTGCCGGCCAAGGTCAGGGCGACGTTCCTGTTGTCCCGACTCAATGGCCTGACGTACCCCGCGATCGCGGCCGAACTAGGAGTTTCCCAGCGCTCGGTCAGTGATTACATGGCCCGCGCCCTTAACGGCCGCCTGCGGTTGTGCCTGGAATGAACGCCACGCCTGACTCACTGCACACGGCCAATCCGCTCACGATCACGACCATGAGGCAACCCATGAAAAAACTGAAAAAACTACTAGGGGGTTCGCTGCTGGCGCTCACCGTCCTGGCCCAGCCTGCGCTCGCCGCCGAACCTCCCACCCTGCGCATCGGCTACCAGAAAAGCTCGGTGAGTATGGTGCTCGCCCGTGAGCACAAGCTCTTCGAAGCTGCGCTGCCCGGCACCCAGGTGCAATGGACCGAATTCCTCGGCGGCCCGCCGCTGATCGAGGCACTCAACGCCGGCAGCCTGGACATCGGCAATATCGGCGACATCCCGCCGATCTTTGCCCAGGCGGCAGGCATCGACTTGCAGTACTTTGCCGTCGAGCCCAACGACGGCAAGACCGAAGCCGTGCTGGTGCCCAAGGCCAGCACCGTGCAGAACGTCGCGGAGCTCAAGGGCAAGCGCGTGGCGTTGCTCAAGGGCTCCAGTGCACACAACCTGTTCCTCAAGAGCCTGCTGCGCGCCGGTTTGCAATGGAAGGACGTGAACGTGGTGTACCTGTCGCCTTCTGACGGCCGTGCGGCCTTCGAACAAGGCAAGGTCGATGCCTGGGTGGTCTGGGACCCGTACTACTCGGCCGCCGTAGTCGACGGCTCTGCTCGCGTGCTGGGTGATGGCCAGGGCCTTAACCCTGCCGGCAGTTTTTTTGTGGTCAACGGCCCGTTCGCCCAGCAACATCCCCAGGCCATCGCCACCATTATCCAGACCCTCGGCAAGGCGCAGCGACTATCACTCGACCAACCCGATGAAAGCATCGCATTGATGGCCGGCACCCTTGGCCTGCCACCGGCGGTGGTCAAAAGCTACTTCGAGCACCGCTCGCCCGCGCCGATCCGTCCGTTGCAGACGATCGACGTCGCCAATCAGCAGCGCACGGCGGACCTGTTTTTTGCCAACGGCCTGATCCCTAGAAAGGTCGACGTGCAGCAGATTGTCTTCAAGCCCGAATAAGCCCCTCTCATCGATTGAGCGCATTTCAGAACATGGGGTGCGCGCCGCCAGCGCCCGGTTGGCAATGCTGGCTGATTAGTGGCCTTGCATAGCGCCAACCCCTGTCTATGCTCACCCAGGACCGTTAATGATGCTTGGCCTATAAAGCGTTTTGAATGGTTATTTCCCCGTGAAGGTTTACCAACACAAGAATGGAATGCGCCGTTCAGGCGCCGGGACTCAAGGGTGATCTGACCATGTTCAACCGCCATCACAAATCCGACCTGCAAGAAATCCAGCGTTTTTCCTGTGCCCTCACCGAAGCCAATGCCAAGCTCGCAGCCATCAGCCGTTCCATGGCGATGATCGAGTTTGATCGCACAGGCGTGATCCTCGAAGCCAACGAAAATTTCTGCAAGAGCATGGGTTACAGCGTCGATGAGATCCGCGGTAAACATCACCGCATTTTCTGCGATGAGGCCTACACCCACACCGACGAATACAGCAAGTTGTGGCGTGACCTGGCGCGGGGCGAGGCGCTCAGTGGCACCTTCATGCGTTTGAACAAGCGCGGTGAAGAGGTATGGCTTGAAGCCAGCTACATGCCGGTGCTGGACAGCGACAACCAGGTACGCAGTGTGATCAAAGTGGCGTCGGATATTTCTGCACGGGTGCACCATGAACACGAAAACCAGAGCCTGATCGACGCCATTGGCCGTTCCATGGCGGTAATCGAGTTCACGCCCCAGGGCCAGATCCTGAATGCCAACGACAATTTCCTGCGCACCGTGCAGTACTCACGGGAGGAAATCATCGGCCAGCACCACAGCATGTTCTGTCATCGCAGTGAAGTGGAGTCGCCGGCCTACAAGGCATTCTGGGCCTCCCTCAATCGCGGCGAATACCACTCCCATCGCTTCGAGCGTAAAAACAAATACGGCAAGACCTTGTTTCTGGAGGCGTCCTACAACCCGATCTTCGATACCAATGGGCGCCTGTACAAAGTGGTGAAATTTGCCAGCGACATCACCGACCAGGTCACCACCCTGCGCACCGCCGCTGATTCGGCCCACGCCACCTCCGTACAAAACGACGCCTGCGCCCGCAAGGGCTCGCAGGTGGTGCAGCAAACGGTACAGATCATCGAGGCCATCTCCAGCGACTTGAACCAGGCTGCCCACAGCATCGATGCGGTCAACAAACAGTCCGACATCATCGGCGCCATCGTGCAGACCATCCGCAGCATTGCCGAACAAACCAATATGCTGGCGCTCAACGCCGCGATTGAAGCGGCGCGAGCCGGTGAGCATGGACGTGGGTTCGCAGTGGTGGCCGATGAAGTGCGCAGCCTCGCGGCCCGCACCAGCCAGGCGACGGTGGAGATAGTGGATGTGGTGCGCAAGAACCACGACCTGTCATTGAGTGCGGTGACGAGCATGCAGTCGAGCTTGAGCCGCACGGGGCTTGGGGTGGAACTGGCCAACGAAGCGGGGCAGGTGATTCTTGAAATTCAGGAAGGCTCGCGGCATGTGGTGGATGCAATCAGTCAGTTCAATTCGACGCTGCAACTGCAATAGTCGAAAACTCTGCTGATCCCATGTCAAAGGAGATCCAAATGTGGGAGGGGGCTTGCCCCCGATGACGGAGTGTCAGTCACTGCATTGGGTGACTGACCCAATGCCATCAGGGGCAAGCCCCTTCCCACATTGGTCTACTGTGCAGCTTAGATAGCAGCCAGGGTCTCTTTCACCGTCTGCGCCTGTGGGTCAACCGTCTTTGCTGCTACCTGCTGCTGTTGCTGCTGCTGAAGCCGCTCGGACACTTGCTTGGCAAAGGCGTTTTGCTCTTCCACCGGCAGGGCGTTCAGTTGCTCCAGGGTCAGGCCCCGTTCTTTGAGCAATTGATCGCGAATGCGCTCGGCCGGGGTCTTGGTCATGTAATCGGTGAACTCACTGCGGGCTGAGCCGGCGACGCTGGTCGCTGGCACATTGCTGTTCGACGCTGTGGCCTGCAACTGCACGCGAGTCTTGGCGAACGCCTCATCAATTCGATCGCCGGCCTTATCCAATGCCTTCTGCGCGACCGGTACCGTAACGTTCTGCTGCGCGGTCTGCAGGGCGCCGCTGTATAGCGCGCTGGCGGCGGCGTTGGCGGGGTCCATGTCGGGTCGCTTGATCTGTTGGACGGTCGACATGGCTTGGGTATTGTTGTTAACCAGCATGATCGGTCACCTGTGCAAATGGTCGGTGCCACAGCTGGAGCAAATAGCGTGCCGTGTGTGCAAACCCCAAGGTTTACTGAGAATGGCTTGGCTGCCGCGGCAAGCATGCTGCCGCAGGCGGCCAAGCATTGCCGTCAGTGGGCGATATTTTCCAGCGCGAGGTTACGCGTACGCGGCCCGAACCAGCTGATGGTAATCATCACGATCAGCATGCTGCTGGCGATAAACGCCAACACCCCTGGCGTGCCCAGGTGTTCGAGGATAAAGCCGATCAACAGGCTGCTGAACACCGTAGATAGGCGGCTGAACGAATAGCAGAACCCCACGGCCCGTGCGCGGATATTGGTGGTGAACAATTCGCTCTGGTACGAGTGATAACTGAAACTCAGCCAGGCATTGCAGAAGGTGATCATCACCCCGCAGAAAATCAGCCCCAGTGCGCTGGTTTGCAGGGCGAACAGGCTACCGAAAATCACCGCGCCCATGGCGGAACCGACAATCTGCCATTTGTTTTCAAAGCGGTTGGCCACCTTCACAAACAGCAACGGCCCCAGCGGGTAGGCGAGGGTGATGATAAAGGCGTACATCAAGCTGTGGGTCACGCTGACACCCTGGCCCGACAGCAGCGCCGGCAACCAATTGCCGAAGCCGAAAAAACCGATGGCCTGGAACACATGGAACACAATCAGCATCAAGGCGCGGCGACGGTAGGGCGGTTGCCAGATATCGGCAAAACGGCCGCTGCCTTGAACGCTGACGGCTTCGGGTTGCGGCTCATCCAAGGGCTTGCCGTGATCTTTCAGGCAGCGTGTTTCCAGGTTGTCCATGATCGCACCGGCTTCTTCGAAACGGCCCTTCTGTGCCAGCCAACGCGGCGATTCAGGCAGGCGCTTGCGCAATTGCCAGATAAACAGCGCAAACACCGCGCTGCTCAACACCACCCAGCGCCAGCCGGAGATGCCGAACGGCGCCTGGGGCACCAGCCACCACGACATCAAGGCCACGGCGGGCACCGACAGAAACTGAATGAAAAACGCAAAGGCAAACGCCGAACTGCGCATGCGCTTGGGCACCAGTTCCGAGAGGTAGGCATCGATAGTCACCAGTTCGATGCCCAGGCCGATGCCCACCACAAAGCGCATGCAGATGATGCCCAGGGCGGAGGTTTGAATACCCATCAGCACTGTGGCGACGGTGTACCAGATCAATGCAAAGGTGAAGATCGCCCGGCGCCCGTAGCGGTCGGCGATGGGGCTGAGCAGGCTGGCGCCGAGGAACAGGCCGAGGAAGGTTGCCGAGGCGAACGCAGCCTGGTCCGAGAAGCCAAACACGCCCTGGCTGCCGGTATTAAAAATGCCGTCGCTGATCAGGCCGGGGCTGATATAGGCGGTCTGGAACAGGTCATACAGCTCGAAAAAACCACCGATGGACAGCAGCGCCACCAGGCGCCAGACGGTGGACACGGCGGGCAGGCGATCGATGCGCGCGCTGATATGGGCGGCGCGGAGCGGGTCGATACCGTCGGTGGTGGATTGGGCGGGCATGGTGAAAACTCAGTAAGTGATGGGGATTTCAAATACCTGGAATGCATCATCCAGCGGTTGGTAGCCCAGCACACGTGTGGTTTCGCTCAAATCCAGACGCTTGAAGCGGTTGTTGGAGATGCCGTGGGCGATCAGGTGCTTCACGCCGACGGTTTCCACTGAGCGTTGCAGCAGTTGCACGGCATCCCGCGGGCTGAGCCACGCGCTGAGGTCGCGGGCGTTGTTCAGGTCGTGGGTTTCGGGGAATTCAAAAGCGCCGATGCGCAGGGCGATGGTCGACAGCGGCGTCTTGGCTGCGTAGTAGCCACACAACGCCTCGCCATAGCATTTGCTCACGCCATACATATTGGCGGGCATCACCGGCATACCGGGGGTGATCTGGCGATCCACCGGGTAGCCTTCGATGGTTTGCGCGCTGCTGGCAAATACCAGGCGCTGCACGCCGGCGGCCACGGCAGCTTCGAACAGGTAGGTGGTAGCGAGTATGTTGTTGGGCAGCAATTCGTTGAATGAGGCACTGGCGTGGGGGATACCCGACAGGTGCACGATTACGTCGATGCCTTCGAGCAGGGTCGCCAGGCTGGATTTATCGCTGAGGTCGGCGTGTACGAAACGGTGTCCACCCAGGTCGAAATCCGGCGCGATGCGGTCAGTGAGCGTGAAGCGGTAGCGGTCTTGCGAGGCCTGGAAAAATGTCTTGCCGATTCTGCCGCAGGCGCCGGTGAGTAGTACGTTGAGTCCGTTCACGTGGGGTCCCTGTGCTTAGTTGTGGCCGTCGAGGGCGAAGGTCTTGAAACCGGCGTGCTGGCTGAGCCGCTGATAGTAGGCGGCAATGGCTGGGTAGGGCGGACGCTGCATGGGCGTTGCCTGCCAGCGGTGTACCGAGAGGCCGATCAAGATATCGGCGAGGGTGAATTCCTCGCCGGCCACATAGGCACCGGTCTTGGTCAGTTGCTGTTCGAGAATGCCCATCTTGTCGTTCCATAGCTGCACCGCGGCGGCGATTTGCGCCGCGTCGAGGCCGTCGGGGTTGTTGCGTACCAATGCGGTGAAAGCGTCGCTCCAGGCGCGATTGAGTTCCACGGCTTGCCAGTCGATCCATTGCTCGACACGCGCCCGGGGGGCGGGCTCGACAGGCAGCAGGTCGTGGCGTTGGTACAGGCCGACGAGGTAGCGACAGATGGTGTTGGACTCCCACAGCACGCCGTGGTCGTCGATCAGCACAGGTATCTGCGCGTTGGGGTTCAGAGCGAGGAACTCGGTGGACTGGGTGGGCTTGAAGCCGATGCCCCAGTCTTCACGCACGTAGTCGATGCCCAGTTCCTGGCAGGTCCACAACACTTTGCGCACGTTGATGGAGGACGTGCGGCCCAAGATTTTCAGTGAATGTCCCATGGTGCTTCCCTGGCGATGGAAAGTGGTCAATCTAGCAGGGGTAAAGTGGGCACGGTTAAAAAATGTGGGAGGGGGCTTGCTCCCGATAGCGGTGGGTCAGTCAACTTACAGATAGCTGACCCACTGCAATCGGGAGCAAGCCCCCTCCCACATTTGGACCGAGTAAGGTCTCAGCAGCGTGGTGTGTGCTGGTCCATGGCCTTGCCGAGCAGCGAGTTAAATGAGGGTGGCAGCTGTACGCAGGTTAGTAGACCGGTGGACACTCAAAGCCGGCGCACCCGAAAGTGCCCTACGCACAGCCGCCATTAACACAGGCAGACTTCTGATCGTTCCCACGCAGAGCGTGGGAACGAGCGGGTCAGGTGCTCTCCCGCACCTGCAACTCAAACCCCATATCCACCACCGGCTTGGCGATCTTGTTGCCCGCCATGATCGTCAGCAAATGCTCCGCCGCACGTCGACCAATCGCCTCGCGTGGCGTGCTGATGCTGCTCAGGCGCGGCACCATGAATGCCGACGCGGGCAAGTCGTTGAAGCCCAGCACCGCGACACGCTCCGGCACCTTGATGCCGTGACGCATGGCTTCAAGCAGTGCGCCCTGGGCCAGGTCATCGTTGCCGAAGAAGATCGCATCCACATCCGGATGCGCTGCCAGCAATTGCAGGAACAGTTCGCCGCCCAGGCCCACGGAAGAGGGCCGTGGCGTCAATAGTTCCAGCGCTGGGTCGTACATGCCCGCCTGCTGCAAGGCGCGGCGGAAACCTTCACCGCGCAACAACGTGCGCTGATCCAACTGTGCGCCGATGTAGGCCAGGCGCTTGCGCCCCCGGGACAGTAAATGTGCCGCTGCCGTCTCGCCTGCTGCCAACTGTGAGAAACCCACGCAGTTCACCCCGGCATTGGGGTCCAGATCCATCATGTACACGCACGGCACATTGCTGGTCTCGACCATTCGTCGCGCGCTTTCGGTGCGGTCGAATCCGGTCAACAGCAACCCCCGTGGCTGGTAAGACATGTAGTTGCGCAACAGGTTTTCTTCTTCATCGCGCGAATAATGGGAGTTGCCGATCAGCACTTCAAAGCCCTTGGGCCGCAGTACCTGATGGATGGCTTCCAGTGTTTCGATAAACAACAAGTTGGACAGCGACGGCACCAGCACCACCACCGATTGGCTCTGGGCCGACGCCAGGGCGCGAGCGGCGGGGTTGACCACGTAGCTGAGTTCGGCGGCGGCCTGCTGGACTTTTTCCACCAGTTCGGTGGCCACGGTGCTGATACCGCGCAAGGCGCGGGAGGCGGTGATTGGGCTGACCCCGGCCAGGCGTGCAACTTCATTGAGGGTAGGGCGGCCCGTCGTGCGGGTATTTTTATCGTTCTTGGAGGTCATCAGGCGGCTTGCCAAACAAAAATCGAGGCACTAAGGTAGCGCTGTCTCCAAAGGGCTGCAAATTATTGAACCTAGGGTTGCCTGATCCGGTTCGAATGATTGGAGCAGATGCACGCGTCACTCCATAAAAATGACAAGTCGGCGCGGGAAAAGCCTGTTTTTGCACTAGCCTTATGCTGTGCAAAGGTAGCGCTATCTGCGTCCTGAGGTGTTTCATGAGTCAACCTGTTACCGCCCTGGTCATCATGGGTGTTTCCGGCTGTGGCAAGTCCAGCGTCAGCGAAGCCCTGTGCCGCCTGAACGGCGCCACTGCCATTGAAGGCGACAGCTTTCACCCCGCCGCCAACATCGAAAAGATGAGCGCCGGCCACCCCCTTAACGACGACGATCGCGCCGGCTGGCTCGACATCCTGTGCGATGAACTGCGCCGGTCGCTCACAGCGGGCGAGCATCCTGTGCTCACCTGTTCAGCCCTGAAAAAGAAATACCGCGACCACCTGCGCGAAGCCGCGCCGGGCCTGGGCTTTGTCTTCCTGGAGCTGACCCGCGAAGTGGCCGCCGACCGCGTGTCCCACCGCCCCGGCCATTTCATGCCGGCAAGCCTGATCGACAGCCAGTTCGCCACCCTCGAATCGCCCAAGGGCGAACCGCTGACCCTGGCCCTCAATGCCAGTGAAGACAGCGTCGAGGAGCTGGCCGAGCAGACCAACGCCTGGTGGCTTAAGCACGGCTTTGAACCAACTCATTAATTTTTTGCCGGAAAAGATAGCGCTATCCCCGGCAGGAAATTCAACACCCGCTTTAATAACAACAACAAACAGGAGAGACCCCCCATGTTTGGCATGTCCCACGAGTCTTACCTGCTGCTAGATGCAGTGGTCACTATCATCGGGTTGATCGTTCTGATCACCAAGTTCAAGGTGCACCCGTTCATTGCACTGATCATCGCGGCCGGTTTCCTCGGCCTGACCTCGGGCATGCCCGTGGACAAGATCATCAAGGCGTTCCAGGACGGTTTCGGCGGCGTGCTCGGCTTTGTCGGCATCATCCTCGCGCTGGGCACGATGCTTGGCAAGATGATGGCCGAATCCGGCGGTGCCGATCAGATCGCCCAGACCCTGATCCGCGCCTTCGGCAAAGAGAAGGTCCAGTGGGCCATGATGTTTGCCGCGTTCCTGGTGGGCATCCCGCTGTTCTTCGAGATCGGCTTTGTGCTGCTGATCCCGCTGGTGTTTATCGTGGCACGGCGTACCGGCGTGTCGCTGATCAAGATCGGCATCCCGCTGCTCGCCGGCCTGTCGGCGGTACACGGCCTGGTGCCACCGCACCCGGGCCCGCTGCTGGCGATCGGCGTGTTTGGCGCAGATATCGGCAAAACCATTCTGTACGGCCTGATCGTCGCACTGCCAACCGCCATCATCGCCGGCCCGATCTTCGGTACGTTTATCGCCAAGTACATTCCGGGCAACCCGTCCCAGGAACTGGTCGATCAATTGGCCCGCGAGACGGATAACAAGTCGCTGCCAAGCTTTGGCATCACCCTGGTCACCGTGCTCTTGCCGGTGTTCCTGATGCTGCTCAAAACCTTTGCCGACATCGCCTTTGCCGAAGGCAACGTGGTGCGCAACTGGATGGACATGATCGGTCACCCGATCACCGCCTTGCTGCTGGCGTTGCTGCTGTCGCTCTACACCTTTGGCCATCGCCAGGGCATCCATTCCAAGCAGATCCTCAAGCTGCTCGACGCCAGCCTGGCGCCGACCGCCGCGATCATCCTGATCATCGGTGCCGGTGGTGGCTTCAAGCAGATGCTGGTGACCAGCGGCGTGGGTGATGTGATCGGTCATATGGCAGTGAACGCACAGATCAACCCGATCCTGCTGGCGTGGCTGGTGGCGGCGGTGATTCGTATCGCCACCGGTTCAGCGACGGTCGCGACCATTACCGGTGCAGGCATTGTGGTGCCGGTGGTCGGCATGATTCCGGGCGTCAACCGCGAGTTGCTGGTGCTGGCGACGGGCGCGGGTTCGTTGATCTTGTCGCACGTCAACGATGCGGGGTTCTGGCTGGTCAAGCAGTACTTCAACATGACCGTGGCCGAGACGTTCAAGACCTGGACGGCGATGGAGACCATCCTGTCGATCGTGGCTCTGATCTTCATCATGTTGCTGTCGTTGGTGGTGTAAGCCACACCGCACAGTCTGGGGTGAAAACCCAATCAAATGTGGGAGGGGGCTTGCTCCCGATGGCGGTGGATCAGTCACCAGATGTATCGACTGAACCACTGCTATCGGGAGCAAGCCCCCTCCCACATTTTGACCGAGTTAGACGCTGGCTTTGGGTACTAGCCCATCGGCCCTGAACATCCCGCGAATCCCGCGCACCGCCTGGCGGATCCGGTCCTGGTTTTCGATCAGCGCAAAGCGTACGTGATCATCGCCATACTCGCCAAAACCAATCCCCGGCGACACACACACCTTCGCCTCCAGCAGCAACTTCTTGGCAAATTCCAGCGAGCCCATGGCGGCATACTGTTCGGGGATTTTTGCCCAGACGTACATCGACGCCTTGGGGTTCTCCACCATCCAGCCCAGCTCATGCAAGCCCTTGACCAGCACGTTGCGGCGTTGGCGGTACTGCTCGGCGATGTCTTTGACGCACTGCTGATCGCCTTCCAGCGCAGCAATCGCTGCGACTTGCAGCGGTGTGAACGTGCCGTAGTCGTGGTAGCTCTTGATCCGCGCCAGGGCGTTGACCAGTTCGGGGTTGCCCACCATGAACCCGATGCGCCAGCCGGCCATGTTGTAGCTCTTGGACAGGGTAAAAAACTCCACCGCGATGTCCTTGGCGCCGGGTACCTGCATGATCGAGGGGGCTTTCCAGCCGTCGTAGACGATATCGGCGTAGGCCAGGTCGTGCACCACCAGCACGTCGTATTGCTTGGCCAGGGCGATCACTCGCTCGAAGAAATCCAGCTCCACGCACTGCGCGGTGGGGTTGGACGGGAAACCGAGGATCATCATCTTCGGCTTGGGGATCGAGCCACGAATCGCCCGTTCCAGCTCGGCGAAAAAGTCCACGCCCGGCACCAGCGGCACCGAACGTACCTGGGCACCGGCAATCACCGCACCGTAGATATGAATCGGGTAGCTGGGGTTGGGCACCAGCACGGTGTCGCCCTGGTCCAGGGTGGCCAGCATCAGGTGCGCCAGACCCTCTTTGGAACCGATGGTGACGATGGCTTCCGACTCGGGGTCGATATCCACTTCATAACGGTCCTTGTACCAGCGCGAAATCGCCCGGCGCAGGCGCGGGATGCCTTTGGAGGTGGAGTAGCCGTGGGTGTCTTCACGCTGGGCGACGGTGACCATTTTTTCCACAATGTGCGGTGGCGTGGCGCCGTCGGGGTTACCCATGCTCAAGTCGATGATGTCTTCGCCGCGCCGACGCGCAGCCATCTTCAGCTCGGCAGTGATATTGAAAACGTAAGGGGGGAGTCGATCTATGCGCGCAAAGCGGCGCGGCGAACCTTGGTCGGCCATTGTTGCCTCGAGAGTACGTAAGCGCCCGGAACCGTCCGAGCGACGTCGGCCACTGCGGTGGCCTGCGAAGCAGACAATACGGGCGATGATGGCAAGTTGTCCAGATGCGTAGGAAAAATTTCTACATGGAGTGTGGCGCGGATATGCCCCTATACTCGATGCGGGTTTGTTCCCTCATAAGAAGGAGACTGTTCGTATGGATCAGCAGACAAAACAACCGTTGGAGCCACGCATGGAAGCCGGCAAAGCGCTGGTGATCGCCGGTGTGCAAGGGCGTTATTCGAAGGCCACCGTAGGCGATATCCCCAAGTTATGGGAGCTGTTTGACACGTGCATTAAAGACATCAAAACGCGCGTCGGCGGCGTGACGTACGGGGTTTGCTACAACCCCCACCACGGCGAATTCGATTACATGGCGGGGGTTGAAGTCCCGACCAAGGGCGACGTGCCCAGCAACTTCGAGTTCATCGAAATCCCCCCGCTCAACTATGCCGTGTTCCCCCATTACGGGCCGGTGCAGGCACTTGAGCAAACCTACGAACGCATCATGTTCGAATGGCTGCCGCATTCGGGCTACAAGGTGATGGGGGCGGATTTCGAGCGCTATAGCGCAGATTTCGATGGGAGGAAGGGCACGGGGACGGTGGAAATCTGGCTACCGGTTGGAGAGCGGGGCTGACTCCGCATTCGATGTCACGTAAACACGACAGGCGCGCGTGAAAGTCCTGTTTACGTGACATTACCGTTATGAACTGAATATCCAGCGCAACCGGCGCTCATACCCGACCCGTCCCTTGTAGGCCTCGCCGCTGTCCACCCATCCCGCCCCGAGATACAGCCCCATCGCCGCCAGGTTGTGCGTGTCCACAGACAACTCCAACCCTTTGATCTGCGGCCATGCCGCGAGCGCGATGGCCGGTAGTGCCTGTAAACACGCCTTGCCGAACCCAAGCCCCTGCTGACTGCGATCCACCTGCAACGCATGCAGCGTGGCGCTGTGTTCATCGGCCCAATGGGGCAGGCAGGGGGGGCGCTTGAGCAGCAGGAAGGCCACGGGAATGTCGTCTGCCAAAAACGCAAAGCCTTTGACCCCAGGGCTTGGGTTGGCCAGCAAGGTATTAAGGGCGCAGTAGATATCTCCGCTAAACGGCAATTGTTCAGGATGAACTTCGATGGCGCCCACTTGCTGTTGTTGCACAGCATTGAGCGCCTCGTAGGCAACAAGGCGGGTTTGCATCGGGCTATCCGAACGGCTGCAAAGAAGGGCTCAGTTTATCGGGTTTGACCTATGGGAAATTATTTTTCCGTGGTGTGTCGATTGGCACGAAGGCCATTCGACTAAGAGTGTCCTACGTGATTTTCCACCCCAAGGAGTCATCGCCATGAGCACTGCCATCAACCACCTGATCGAGCAATGGAAACAAGCCGTCGTCAGTCGCGATATCGACAAGATTGTCAGCTTTTACGCCGACGATATCGTCTCGTTCGATGCCGTAACCGCTTTGCAATTCAAAGGCAGGGCGGCCTACCGCGCGCACTGGGAAGAATGCATGAAGCATTGCCCCGGCCCCGGTATCTTCGAGTTTCATGAACTGCATATCGTCCAAGCGCCAGACAGCGCGTTCGCTCACTGGCTGGCCCACTGCGGCGGTGCCGGGCCCGATGGTGAGGTGAAAGCCTGCTGGATGCGCGTGACCGCTGGGTACCAGCGCATCAATGGCCAATGGAAAGTGGTGCATGAACACTGGTCGGCGCCCTTTGATATGCAAAGCGGCACGGCGCTGTTTGACCTGGAACCCTGAGCGCCGCGAACTATAGTCAGTCATCCGAACACGGAGAACGCTATGAAATACCTGTGCCTGATCTACAGCGACGAACAGGTGTTGCACACCTCGGCCGACAGCCCGCACGACTCGGAGTGTTTTGCTTACGCCGAAGCGATCCAGGCCAGCGGACGAATGCTGGCCGCCGAGCCGCTGCAACCTGTGAATACCGCCACCACCGTGCGCATGCGCGATGGCAAGGTGTCGATCACCGACGGGCCGTTTGCCGAAACCAAAGAGCAGCTCGCCGGGTTCTACCTGATCGACGCCAGGGACCTTAACGAAGCGATCCAGGTGGCGGGTGGCATTCCGGCGGCCCGGGTCGGCAGTGTGGAAGTGCGCCCGGTGCGCGAACTGAACCTGCCGCAATGACGCTCAGTGGTCAGGTCGAAGCCATTTACCGCAGCGAGTCACGGCGTGTGCTTGCCACGCTGATTCGCGTGCTGGGTGATTTCGACCTGGCCGAGGAGGCGCTGCACGAGGCGTTTTTTGTCGCCGTGCAGCGCTGGCCCGAGGACGGCATACCGGATAACCCACGGGCCTGGCTGGTATCGACCGGCCGCTTCAAAGCCATCGACCGCCTGCGCCGCCAGGCGCGGTTTACCCCGTTGCTGCAAGAGCAGGCCGACACGCTGCAGGCAGCTGACTGGAGCGATGACGACGTGGAAGATGACCGCCTGCGCCTGATCTTCACCTGCTGCCATCCGGCGCTGGCCCCTGATGCCCAGGCCGCGCTGACCCTGCGTGAGATCTGCGACCTCAGCACCGAGCAAATCGCCCACGCGTTCCTGGCCACACCTGCCACCATCGCCCAGCGCATCGTGCGCGCCAAGGGCAAGATCCGCGATGCGAAAATTCCTTACCAAGTGCCGTCCCGAGCCGAATTGCCCGAGCGATTGGATAGCGTGTTGCGCGTGATTTACCTGGTGTTCAACGAGGGCTACACGGCCTCCACTGGGGCGGACCTGACGTGCGAAGACTTGACCCTGGAGGCCATTCGCCTGTGCCGTTTGCTGATGCAATTGCTGCCGGAGCCGGAGGTCATGGGCTTGTTGGCGTTGATGCTGTTGCATGAGTCGCGAAGGCCCGCACGCACCTCGGCCAACGGCGAACTGGTGCTGCTGGATGCTCAGGACCGTGGGCTGTGGGATACATCGTTGATAGCTGAAGGCTGCAACTTGGTGGAGCAGGCGCTGAGCACCCGGTGCTTCGGGCCGTATTGCTTGCAGGCGGCGATTGCGGCGGTGCACGCCGAGGCTGCCTGCGCCGGGGAAACCGATTGGCGACAGATTATCGGGTTCTACGATGTACTGCTCAGAGCGGTACCCTCGCCGGTGATCGAATTGAACCGGGCAGTTGCGGTGGCGATGGAGCAGGGGCCATTGGTGGGGTTGGCGCTGGTGGAGGGCATTTTGCAACGCGGTGACTTGCACGATTACCACTTGGCGCATTCGGCCCGCGGGGAGTTTTGCCGGCAGTTGGGACGGCTTGAAGAGGCCCGTGCAGCGTACGAAAAAGCTCTGTCGCTGACCCAACAAGTCCCGGAAAAGCGCTTCATCATGCGCCGCCTCGCCGAACTCAATCCCCCCAGACAATGACTATCCAAATGTGGGAGGGGCTCAGTCGAGCATCTTGCCCAGCAACCAACTCCCAGCAGGCCCCGGTGGGTGTTGGCGTGACCACAACGCATCCACCGCCACCGAGCGCGGCCAACTGCGAACCTTGAGTTCGACCAACTGATTGCCGCCAAAACGTTCCACCAGCCAGCGTGGAATCGGTGCCCAGCCAAAACCCAGTTGCGCCATCTCCATCAACATCAGGTAACTCGGTGCCGACCACACACGCTGAGTGCTGCGGTTTTCATTGGGGTTGATGATGCTTGCCAAGCGCAGTTCCCGGTGTTGCTGCAAGACGTGCGCAAGCACCCTGTCCAGGCCAGCCAATGGGTGTTTAGGCGAAACGAACAGCGCGATTTCCGTGCGTTCTTCCACGCAGGAGAAGGTCAGATCCGGCGGGTAAATCTCTTGTTTCTCGATAAACGCAATCTGTGCCCGGCCGCTTTGTACCAGCGCGATCAGGTCTTCGCATTCGGCGATCAGGCATTCCAGCTCAAGGTCCGGATAGCGTTGCTCGAAGGCTGTGAGGGCGATTTCGAATCGATCCGATTGGTAAGTATCGGACATGGCGATACTCAACTTCGGCTCCAACCCCTGGGATAACTGACTGGCGGCCAACTCCAGGCGACTGCTGGCCTCCAGCACCTGTTCGGCCCGTTGCAGCAGTACCTGCCCCGCCGCAGTCAAGGTGGGTTTGCGGCTGCTGCGATCAAACAGCACAACGTTCAGGTCAATCTCAAGGCTGGCCACCGCCGCGCTGACAGTCGACTGGCTTTTGCCCAGCTTGCGCGCAGCGGCGGAAAACGAGCCTTGGGTAGCGGCCTGGACAAACGCCTGGAGCACTTCGTGGGAGGCCATACTATCGCCTTGCTCGATGGTTATTGGTTATGAAGTATCGAGACAAAGCCTGATCATGGCAACCATCGTCATTCACGGAGCCGGGTCATGAACCCTACCAAGTCGATTACTGAACGTGTTTTCCAAGCCCTGGGTTTTGAAGGCTTGGCCTTGTTGATCTGTACGCCGCTGTTGGTGTGGATCACCGGCAGGCCGGCACTGGAGATGGGCGCAGTGACCCTGGGCATCAGCCTGCTGGCCCTGAGCTGGAACGTGGTTTTCAACAGCCTGTTCGACCGCCTCAAAACACACCTGCAACTGGCCAACAGTGGCTGGACCCGGGTGCTGCACGCGCTGTTGTTCGAGGGCGGCCTGATCCTGCTGGCAGTGCCGTTGATTGCGACCTTGATGAAGATCAGCCTGTTGGAGGCGTTCATCCTCGACATTGGTGTGCTGCTGTTCTTCCTGCCGTACACCTATGTGTACCACTGGGGTTATGACGTGTTGCGCGAGAAAATCGTCGGTAAAACCCCAGTAGCCCTGTAGGTGGGCGCCTACAGGAACATCCCGCCCGACGCCTCGATCCGCTGGCCGGTGATCCAATGGCTGCCATCGGCCAGCAATGTCGAAATCGCCCCGCCAATGTCGTCCGGCAAACCGGCGCGGCCCAAGGCCGTGTTATTGGCGACCATGGCATTCACATCGCTGTTGTCGCGCACCGCGCCGCCGCCGAAGTCGGTGGCAATCGCGCCCGGTGCCAGGGTGTTCACGGTAATACCGCGTGGGCCCAGCTCTTTGGCCTGGTAGCGCGACAGCACTTCGACCGCTCCTTTCATCGACGCATAGGCTGCATACCCCGGCAGGCTGAACCGCGCCAGGCCGCTGGAAATGTTGATGATGCGTCCGCCATCGCTGATCAACGGCAGCAGTTTTTGCGTGAGAAAAAACGGCGCCTTGACGTGGATCGCCACCAACTGGTCGAACTGGGCTTCGGTGGTCTCGGCGAAGCTGGCGTGGGCAGCGATGCCTGCGTTATTGATCAGAAAATTGAAATGATCCTGAGCGAAAACATCCTTGAGCAACGCGCCGACTTGGCCAACGAACCCATCGAAGCTTGCGCTCTGGCTCACGTCCAGTTGCAGCATGGCGGCGCGGCCACCCAATGCCTCCACTTGGGCAACTACGGCTTGGGCCTCGCCTGCGGCGCTGTGGTAGGTGCCGATAATGTCTACGCCTTGCGCAGCCAGGTGCAGCGCAGCGCTTTTGCCCAGGCCACGGCTGGCGCCGGTGATGAGTGCGATTTTACGGGTCATGGTGCAGTCCTCAGTGATAGTTAGTGGAACTGAGTGTATTTGTCCGGTCATGACGTGATAAACAGGCTAATATCGGAATCACTGGCCGGATAAGGCGAACAATCTAATGAACAAGCTTGAGCTGCTGCGCACCTTCGTACGCGTCACTGAGTTATCGAGCTTTACCCAGGCCGGCCAAAGCCTGGGTTTGCCACGCTCTACGGTATCCGAGCATGTGCAGGCGTTGGAGGAGTTGCTCGGCGCACGGCTGTTGCAACGCACCACGCGCAAGGTGCAGGCGACCCAAGACGGGCGTGTGTTGTATGAGCGCAGCAAGGATCTGCTGGCGCATATGGAAGAACTGGAAGGGTTGTTTCGCCAGGATGAAACCCAACTGGCCGGGCGCATACGGGTGGATATGCCCAATGTCATGGCGCGGGGTTTGATCGTGCCGAACTTGCCCACGTTCATGACTCGCCACCCCCTGATCGACATCGAGATCAGCGGCTCGGACCGCCAGGTGGACCTGATCGCGGAAGGTTTCGATTGTGTCGTGCGCGTCGGTGCCCAGCCCGACCAAACAGTGGTGGCGCGACGGGTGTGCAGCATGCCGATGGTCAACTGCGTGAGCCCGGCGTATCTGCACCGTTACGGCATGCCTGCGACATTGGCTGACCTGGCGAATCACCAATTGGTACATTACGTGCGGCCCCTGGGCGCACGCTCGGCAGGGTTCGAATACCTGGTGGGCAACAAGGTGCAACATTTGCCGATGGCAGGAAGGGTGACCGTCAACAGCACCGATGCGTATCAGTCGGCGTGCCTGGCGGGTTTTGGCATTACCCAAGTGCCCCAACTCGGGATCCGCGATTTATTGGCCAGTGGCGAGTTGGTAGCGGTGCTGCCGGATTACCAGGCACCGCCTCTGGACGTGTATTTACTGTACGCCGGCCAGCGGCATTTACCGCTGCGGGTGCGGGTGTTCATGGACTGGTTGACCGCCACCCTGCAAGCCCATCTTTAACGGCGCGCCGACAACTGCTGCGGCGCCAGGAACGCATCGTGGAAGTAATCGCGGAAGGCTTGCATCGCCGGGGTAAACGCGCGCTCGCGGTGCCAGGCCAGGCCGACGCTCATGGGCGTGACCGGGTCGGTGACGGTCAGGGTTTCGATGCGCTTGCCTTCCAGCGACCAGGGCCGGTGCACCAGATCCGACAGAATCGCCACGCCGCTGCCATTGGCAACCATGCTGCGCACCGCTTCCACCGAGCTGGTGCGCAGCCGCACCCTGGGGGTTTGCCCGGCCTGTTCCCAATAGCGCATGGCACTGTGTTCGGCTTCATCGACGGTCAGCAGGATGTAGGGCTCTTGCGCCACGTCCGCCAGGCTGACGGCTCCGCGTTCACACAATGGGTGATGGCTGGGCAGCCACAGGCGGCGTTCGGAGTTGAACAGGATCTCAGAGACGATATCCGCGTGGGTGAGGTTGGCGGTAAGCACCACGGCCATGTCGAACTGGCCATCGAGCAGGCCCTGTTCGATGGCCTGACGTTCCTGCTCGAACACCTCGATAGTCACGTCCGGATGCCAATGCTCCATGCGCTGCAAATGGTGCGGCAGGAAATAACCCAGCACTGTGTAGCTCGCCGCCACCCGTAGCACGCCGCTGGCGCGGTAATCCGGCAGCGGGCTGTTCAGGGCGTCTTCCACGCTGCGCACAATCACATAGGCGCGGTTGAGAAAATGTCGACCGGCGTCGGTGAGGTTCATGCCCTGGGCCGAGCGCACGAACAACTGCACGCCGAGCATGGCTTCCAGCTCCTTGATCGCCGTGGTCACCGCCGACTGGGAAATATTCAGGTGAATCGCTGCCTGGGAAATCTGGCCGATTTCAGCGGTGGCAACGAAGTAGCGAACCTGGCGCAAGGTAAGGGACATGGTCAGTATCTGATTTTCAGAAGATAGGCCATCTGATAATAGATCTTCCCAAGGGGTCAAGCCCGAGCCTACTTTCCTGGCATCACTTATGGCGGAGCAATCTTGATGCGGGCAGTGGATTTCAATTCGGACATGGGCGAAAGCTTCGGCCCCTGGACTATCGGCGACGGCGTCGACGCAGAGCTGATGGCTCACATCAGCTCGGCCAATATCGCCACCGGCTTTCACGCCGGCGACCCCGGCACCATGCGCCGCACTGTCGAGCGCGCCAAGCAATTGGGGGTGGCTATCGGCGCTCATCCGGGTTTTCGCGACCTGGTGGGCTTCGGTCGTCGGCATATCCATGCACCGGCCCAAGAGCTGGTGGACGATATGCTCTACCAGCTTGGCGCGCTGCGTGAAATGGCCCGCGCCCAAGGCCTGACCTTGCAACATATCAAGCCCCACGGCGCGCTCTACATGCACCTGGCCCGCGATGAAGAGGCTGCGCGGCTATTGGTGCAAAACCTGCAAATCATCGAGCCGACGCTGTTGCTGTACTGCATGCCCAATTCGGTGATCTGGCGCATTGCCAAGGAACTGGGACAGCCGGTCGTGCGCGAGTTCTATGCCGACCGTGAGTACGATCTGAGCGGCTCCATCGTGTTCACCCGCAATGTGCGTGCACTGGACGCTGCCACCGTTGCAGCCCGTGTCCTGCGCGCTTGTCAGAGCGGGCTGGTACGTACCGTGGAAGGCGAAGACCTGGTGATTGAATTCGATTCCATCTGCCTGCACAGCGATACCCCTGGCGCCCTGGACTTGGTGCAAGCCACCCGCGAAGCGTTGGACCAGGCCGGTATTGAAGTCCGGCCCCCCCAATAAGAGCTGTACCTCACTTTTTTGCCTGCCTTTCTACAATGATTCCAAGAGGAACAGACATGGCTGAAACGTCCCCCATCCGCTACAGCTTCGGCGGTGATGAACACCTGTTTGCCGAGGTCAGCGACAGCATGTCCCTGGAGGCTTTTTTCAAGGGCATGGCGGTGACCCGCGCCGTGGAACGCCTGGCGCTGGAAGGCGTGCTGGATGTGTGCCTGGCCAATGCATCCTTCCAGATTCGCTTCGACCCCGACCGCATCGCGCCTCACGTGCTGCTCGACGCGGTGCAAAGCGCCGAAGCCCAGGCGGTGGCCGAGCGCACGCTGCACACGCGCATCATCGAGATCCCGGTGCTCTATAACGACCCCTGGACCCACGAAACCCTGATGCGTTTTCGTGACCGTCACCAGGACCCCGGCGGCACTGACCTTGAATACGCCGCCCGTATCAACGGCCTGGCCGACGTGGACGCGTTTATCGCCGCCCACAGTGGCGCACCCTGGTTTGTGTCGATGGTCGGCTTTGTCGCGGGGCTGCCGTTCATGTTCCAGATGGTCGAGCGCGAACGGCAATTGCAGGTGCCCAAGTACCTGCGGCCGCGCACCGACACGCCGAAACTGACCCTGGGCCATGGCGGCTGCTTTGGGTGTATCTATTCGGTTCGCGGTGCCGGCGGTTACCAGATGTTCGGCGTGACCCCGGCACCGATCTACGACCCGCAGCAGCAGTTGGCCTACCTCAAGGAGCACATGGTGTTCTTCCGTCCTGGCGACATCGTGCAGTTCAAGCCGATGGACCGGGAGGCTTACGACCTGGCCGTCGCCGAAGTGGAAGCCGGGCGTTTCGATTTGCGCATTCGCCCGGTCGAATTTTCCCTCGATGCCTTTCTCGCCGATCCCATTGGCTATCCGCAAACCCTGCAGGAGGCGCTGGCATGATCAAGGTGCTCAAACCCGGCCTCGCCACCTCCGTGCAGGACCTGGGGCGCGAAGGTTATTACCACCTGGGCATTCCGCCATCGGGGGCGCTGGACCAATACGCGCTGAGTGCAGCCAACCATCTGGTCGGCAATCCAGTGGGCGTGGCTGGCCTGGAATGCACGCTGATCGGGCCTGAGCTGGAGTTCCAGCACGACGCGCTGATAGCGTTGAGCGGCGCCTTGATGTCGCCGCGCCTGGACGGCGAAGTGGTGCATCAGGACACCGCCTTCGCCGTGCGCGCCGGGCAGGTGCTGCGCTTTGAGTTTCCCGTGGCCGGCGCGCGGACTTACCTCGCCGTTGCCGGGGGCATCGACGTGCCGTTGGTGCTTGGCAGCCGCTCCACCTACACCCTTGGTGCTCTCGGTGGGTTTCACGGGAGGCGCTTGCAGGAGGGCGATCTGTTGCCTATCGGCACGGCCAGCGGTGCGGGGCGTGCGGGCAACAGCTTGCCGATGGCGTTGCGTCGTTCGGTAGGCGGTGATGTCACGTTGCGCGTAGTGCCGGGGCTGTACTACGAGCGCTTGACCGACGCGGCAAAAAGCAGCTTTTTTGCCGAGCCGTGGACGGTGGGCTCCGAGGCCGATCGCATCGGCTATCGCTTCAAGGGCGGCAGCGCATTGAGCTTCCAGCCGCGGGAACAGCCGTTTGGCGCGGGCTCCGACCCCTCCAACATCGTCGACAGTTGCTACCCGATTGGTTCGATTCAGGTACCGGCGGGGTTGGAACCGATTGTGCTGCATCGCGATGCGGTGTCGGGCGGTGGCTACGCGATGATCGGCACGGTGATCAGCGCCGACCTGGACTTGATCGGGCAGATGCAGCCCAATCAGCGAGCGGGGTTCGTGGCGGTGACATTGGAGCAAGCGCTGGAGGCGCGGCGGGTCTACAAAAAGCGCCTGAAGGCCATGGCCGGACTCTTCACACCCTGAAGAAACATAAAACCAAATGTGGGAGGGGGCTTGCTCCCACATTTTGATTTTCTGTGTGTCAGAACAATTGGGTAAAAAGCCAGTAGAGGCTACCCGACAGTAAAATCGCCGCCGGCAAGGTCAACACCCACGCCATCAACAAATTGCGGATGGTCCTCATCTGCAACCCCCCGCCATTGGCGACCATGGTCCCGGCTACACCCGAGGACAATACATGGGTGGTCGACACCGGCAGCCCGAACATATCCGCCGCGCCGATGGTCAGCATCGCCACCGTTTCGGCCGAAGCGCCTTGAGCGTAAGTCAGGTGAGTCTTGCCGATTTTTTCGCCCACCGTCACCACGATGCGCTTCCAGCCGACCATGGTGCCCAGGCCAAGGGCAATGGCCACGGCGATCTTCACCCACAGCGGTATAAAGCGCGTGGCGTTGTCGATCTGTTGCTTGAACAGTTGCAGCTTGCCCTGGGTGTCGGCGTCGAAGTTGCCGACCTTGCCTTTGTCCATCAGGCGGATGGTTTCGCTGGTCAGGTACATGTCGTTACGCACGTTGCCGACGGCTTCGGCCGGTACGGCGGCGAGGGAACCATAGCTTTTCACTTCTTCGCCGATATGGCCGGTGATGGCGGCGAGTGCGGGCACCAGTTCCGGCGTGGCCTCTTTGGTGCGAACGTAGGTCGACAAGGTGGCACGTGAATCGCCCGGTGCCGGCTGCGGCGCTGCTTTGACCAAGGCAGCCTGGGTCACTTCAGCGACGGCGGCAAATTGCAGCGACTGATCGGCAGGCATGGTGCGGTTCAGCGCGTAGGCCATCGGCAAGGTGCCCACCAGGATCAGCATGATCAGGCCCATGCCCTTTTGCCCATCGTTGGAACCGTGGGCGAACGACACGCCGGTGCAAGTAACAATCAGCATCCCGCGAATCCACCAGGGCGGCGGCGTGTCGCCTTTGGGTGCCTTGTACAGCGCGCGGTTTTTGACAAAGACGCGCAGGGCCAGCAACAGCAAGGCGGCAAACGCAAAGCCAATCAGCGGCGACAGCAACAAGGCATAACCAATCTTGATCGCCTGGCTCCAATCCACACCGCTGGTGCCGTCACGTCCGTGCATCAGGGCATTGGCTACGCCTACGCCAATGATCGAGCCGATCAGGGTATGAGACGACGAGGCTGGCAAGCCCAGCCACCAGGTGCCCAGGTTCCACAGGATCGCGGCGATCAGCAAGGCGAAGATCATGGAGAACCCGGCCGATGAACCGACCTGCAAAATCAGCTCCACCGGCAGCAGGGCAATGATGCCGAACGCCACCGCGCCACTGGAAAGCAACACGCCGAGGAAATTGAAAAAGCCCGACCACACCACCGCAAAATGCGGTGGCAGCGAGTTGGTGTAGATCACCGTCGCCACTGCGTTGGCGGTGTCATGGAAGCCGTTGACAAACTCAAACCCCAGAGCGATCAACAACGCCACGCCGAGCAATAGGAATGGCGTCCAGGTGGTGAGCTGGGCGCCCATTTCGTGCATGTCGTGCATCAGGCTGTAGGCGGTGAACAACAGGCCCATCGCAAGTACGGCGAAGAACATGATCACCGTCAACAAGCCTGGTTTTGTGTCCAGCCGGGGTTGGGAGGAGGGTGAAGCGTGGGGGGAGGCAGTCAGGGAAGGGGTGACCATGCCGGAGCATCCAGTGTGAGGAGGATGGCCTTAATGATCATTGCAGAATGTTACAAGGGTGCTGCGACAGATCAGTGTTTGGCGCAATCTCGTGTGCCGCCGGTCTACAAATCAGTGCGGTTTAAATGTGGGAGGGGGCTTGCTCCCGATAGCGGTGCATCAGTCAGAGAGTTTTTGGCTGACCCACCGCTATCGGGAGCAAGCCCCCTCCCACAGTTTGATTGCATTTCAATGTTAGTAGTCCTTGCGCTTTCGGAACGCCCACCGCCCAGCAATCAAGGTAAAAGTCGCGACCAGCGCCACCAATATCCAGAAACCTTCCGGGTCTTGGGACAGCGGCACCCCACCCACATTCATGCCAAAAAAGCCGGCGATGATATTGATCGGCAGCGCCAGCACCGTTACCACCGTCAGGGTGAACAACGTGCGGTTACTTTGTTCATTGAGGTTGGCGGCGATTTCCTCCTGCAACAGCTTGATGCGTTCGCCCAGGGCCGTCAGGTCGTTGATGATCAGCGCAAACTCCTCGGTGGATTTGCGCAACTCCTTCACGTCTTCCTTTTGTAGCCATTGCGGCGGACGGTTGAGCAGGCGCAGCAGCGAGCCCGGTTCCAGCGCCAGCAGGCGTTGCAGGCGCACCAATACACGGCGTGCAGCGCCCAGTTCGGCGCGATTGGTGGATAGGCGCGAAGACAGCAACTGATCTTCGATATGGTCGACGCTGATACTGGTCTTGCGCACGATCTGGGTCAGCACTTCGCCCTGGTCGCGCAGCAAATGCACCAGCAGTTCCAGGGGCGAGCGAAAGTGTTCACCGGCTTTTACCGACGAGCGCAATTTATCCACCGAATGCAGTGGTTGCAGGCGCGCACTGATCAGCAAGCGGCTGCGCGCGCATACCCACAGTGTGGAAATATCCGACGACACCATGCTGCTGAAGTTGAACACCACATCGTTGACCACCGCCAACAAGGCCGAGTCCACATGTTCGATGCGTGTGGAGCGCGAGCCTTCATGCAGCGCTTCAAAAAATTCCTCCGGCAGCGACAAATGCGCCTGCATCCAGCGCTCGCACGCGGCGTGGGCGAGGTTCAAGTGCAGCCACAGAAACTCTTCCGGATCTTGTGGCTGCTGCAAGGCGGCGAGGGCGGTGGCTGAGTCAATCTGCTGGCCTTTTTCGCCGGGGCGAAAGCGGAAACCGTAAAGCAGGCCAAACAGGTCGGGGTCCTGATGGGCGTGGTCGATGCTGTGATTCATGGCGGCTCGCAGAGAAAGGGCCTGTAGGACGTTTCACAGGTTCCTAGGCGAATCATTGCAAGGCGGTATGACGGTTATGTGACGGTTTGAGGCGCGCATAAAAAAACCGCGCCACTCGAAGGTGGCGCGTTTTTTGGGGATGCAACTCAGGTGTCTTGCTTGTTTTCCAGTACAGCACCGGTCTTGGCGTCGAGCTTCACTTCAAAGCGCTTGCCGGTGGTATCGGTCAGGTCCACTTCGTAGACATACTGGTCGGCGACGCCGTGTTTGGTGTCCAGTTCGGTGTCAGTGATCGAAGCACCAGGGTGAGTTGCCACGGCTGCTGCGTTGAGCTTGTCGAAAGACATCACAGCGCCGGACTTGAGCAGGCCTTCAATGTGATCCGGACGAACATCCGCCTGGGCCAGACCGGCAGTCAGGGTCAGGGCGGTGGCAGCGAACAGGGCAGTCAAAGTTTTCATGGTGTGTCCTCTTGGGTGAACTGTTTAAGTGGCGCCAGATTAACCGGCGCAACTTAACTCATCCTTAATGGCTCACTGACACCAATGCCCTTAGTACTTATGGTCGTTGAGCAGGTCCTGAACACTGGACGACGGCCAGCGTTTGTAGAACTTCAGCAGCTCGGCGGCACGGTTGGTGAAGATGCCATCGACGCCGGCCTTCATGACTTTCTCGAAATCCACCGGCTCATCCACGGTGTACACATGCACCAACAGGCCCTTGTCGTGGGTCAGCTTGTTCATTTCAGGCTTCACCAGGTCGGTGTAGCTCTGGTCGCCGTGGTCGGTCAGTTCAGCCGACGGGCCGGTGCCGATGGCGCCAAGGCTTTTGGCCTGGTCGACCCATTTTTCGAATTCGGCGGCGTCTTTCGGTTCTTGCTTGGCGTAGTAGGCAGCCTTGGTTGTTTCACCGGACTCGGCGAAGGTGACTTTGGATTTGGGCTCGATACTGCCTTCACCCACCCACAACAGCAGGATCTTCGGTGTGTTGGGCATTTCTTTCTGCAACTCTTGCAGGCTTGCAACTTCAAAGGTTTGCAGCACCACGCGGCCACGGCCTTGGCCGACGCCGGTGTTGCTCTTGCCCAGCTTGGAGCCGGCGGAACTCAGCCAGCCCTTGTCCAGCAGCTTGTTTTTCAGGTCGGCTTCGATCCCCGGGAACTGCTTGGGCTCCTTGGTCTCGATGTACAGGCCGGGTTTGTGCGAGGGGTTGCCTTCGGCGATCTTGATGATGTCGTCCAGGCTCAGGATCTTCAGGCCAACGAAGCCTGGGCGCGCGCGGTCCGGGTAGGCGGCGTTGAACCAGCTGCCGGCGTCGAGGGTTTGCAGTTCTTTCCAGGTGAACTCGTTGGCAGGCGCGTCTTTGCGCTCGGGGAACTTGGTGGCCACGTCGGTGGTGCGCTGCAGGTTGTTGTCGTGCAGGGCGAACAGCACGCCGTCCTTGCTGCGTTGCAGGTCCAGTTCCAGGTAGTCGGCCCCCAGGTCGCGTGCAACCTTATAGGCGGCGGCGGTGGATTCAGGTGCGTCGTAGGAAGCACCACGGTGAGCGATCACGGCAGGGTAGGGTATGCCTTCGTTTGTTGCCAATTCAGCCGGGCTGACCGGGTCGGCAGCCTGTGCCTGGCCAAGGCCGAGCATCAACGCCAGCAGCAAGGCGCTCTTGGTAAACGTGACAGGCATATGCGAAGTCCTTTCGTGGAGGTAACTTTGAGAAGGTGTCCTTTTTAACAATTGATTGCGAAAGGCGCTATCACCAAACCGACATTAACGTGCGCGCGAGCCAATTTTGTCGGTTTTTTTGTGCTGCATTGCAGTATTCTTGGCCATAGCTGCCCCGTCAGAGGGCAGTATTTTTTGCCACGCGTGTAAACCATCTTTCCAGTCCCTATGGGACTTTTCAGTGAGGTTTACCATGCGCATCACTTCAGAACTTATCTGCCAGGCCGCCGACCAACTCCAGGGTTTTGTCGGCCTCAATCGCAAGACCGGCCAGTACATCGTGCGTTTCAGCGAAGATGCCTTCGGCATGGACGTGGCCGATGACGGCATCATTCCCACCGCCGAATTCGTCTGGCTACCGGCCGCCGACCACACCATGACCCTGTGCCGCGAACGCATACAGTTGCTGCTGGACCAGAACATCGATGACCGCATCAACATCACCGAACCGTTGCGGGTGTATATGCGCCGGGTGGAGATCCCGCAGATCAGTGCGTTGCGCAGTTTGGTGAGCTAGCCCGCAGCTTTTTCTGGTCGGTGAGGGTCAAATGAGGGGTAGTGTTTCAACGAGGGTAGGTGTACGCCCGCTCTACCTTGCATACCCGCGTGTGAAACGCTGTGTACCAAGTGGCCCGCCCTCGCTCACGCGCCTGCCGATGCTCGGCCTGCTGTTTCCAGGCCAGGATCGCCGCTTCGCTGGTCCAGTAGGACACTGTGATCCCCAACCCATCTTCTCGCGCCGACTCCACCCCGAGAAACCCAGGTTGTTCCGCCGCCAGTGCCAGCATCCGCGAGGCGGCCTCGCCATAACCCTGGTCGCCATCGGTACGCAGTGAGCTGAAAATCACCGCGTAATAAGGCGGGGCCGGTGTCTTGGCGATCATACCAATGCCCCTCGACACGCTTTGAGCAGGGCCAGTGCCAAGGGCGGGGTGATGCCGTTCAGCGCAGCGCGTTCAGGCTGGAACAGGGTGGCGACGAAGAACGGATGGTCGAGCAACTCCACGGCGCGCAGATCGCCCGCTGAATCGTGGCCGGTGGGAATCAGGTTGCCTTCAAGCAGTGCGCCAGCAAACGTGGGGTTGATGCCGTAGCGGCATCGATAGCCTTCGTGGATATCCACGCTGGCGTAGGCTTGGGCAATACGGGTGTAAGGGGCCAGGCGCACGGTGTCGTTCACTTCTACCAGGGAGCAGCTCAGGGGCGTGATGACGGCGCGTTCAGCGTCTGGAGCCAACTCGCCATGCTCTGCATCGGCCCAACCCAGTACGTTGCGGGCATATTCCAATACAGCATGTTGAAAACCACCGCATGTGCCGAGGAAAGGGCGTCTTTGCTCGCGAGCAAAACGGATTGCCCGCAGTGCGCCCTCGGTGTCGCGATAGGGGCTGGCGGGGACGCACCAGAATCCGTCAAAACCGTGCAGGGCAGAGGTGCAGGTGAGTGTGTCGGTGTCGAGCCATTGCACCTGGACGCTCAGACCCAGGGCGGCGGCGGCCTGCTGTAGCGCCAGCGGGATAGCCTGGTGGGCGATCACATCAGGGTTGTAGTCGCCGACCAGGGCGAGGTGCAGGGCGGGGGCTGTCATCATGTATGTCCCATGGCTTGTAGTGTGCTGATACCCACTATAAATTGGCGTTCGCACAATCAATATTGGCATTTACGCACATGCTCAATGCAGCCACGCACTATCAACTTGACTACCCCGACCTGTCATTGATCCTTGCCCTGGTGCGTGGCGGCACCTTGGCACGGGCGGCAGCGTTGCTGCGGGTGGACGTGTCTACGGTGTTCCGTGCGGTGCGGCGGTTGGAGTCGGCCCTGGGCCAGACCTTATTTGAAAAAAGCCGCGTCGGATACTTGCCCACCAGCCTGGCGAGCAACCTGGCGCAACAGGCCGAACGCGCAGAACTCGCATTGGAGGCTGCGCGCATTGGTGTGGAGCAGGGTGGAGAAGTGATCAGCGGCACCGTGCGCCTGACCTGCACCGACTCGGTGTTGCAAGGGTTGCTGCTGCCGGCCCTGGCGCAGTTCATGCCGGCCTATCCAGCACTGGTGCTGGAACTGAGCACGTCCAATGACTTCGCCAACCTCAGCCGTCGTGATGCGGATATTGCCCTGCGCCTGACCAGCAAACCGCCGGAGCATCTGGTCGGACGTTGCCTGGGAACTGTTGCGTACCAAGTGTACGCCAGTGCCGACTATGCTCATCGGCATGCAGGCCAGGCGCTGGCCGACCTGGCCTGGATCGCTCCGGACGACTTTTTGCCCGACCACCCCACGGTAGCCTGGCGCCGTGAACATTTGCCAGGTGTGCGTCCCAGTTATCGCTGCAACAGCATGCAGTCGGTGACTGAACTGGTGCGTGCCGGGTTGGGTGTGGCGGCGTTGCCGGATTTTCTAATGGGCGAAGGCTTGCAAGCACTGAGCCCTGCATTGGTAGGGCACGACACCGCGCTGTGGCTGTTGACACGGCCTGATTGCCGGGCATTGCGCTCGGTGGTCACGCTGTTTGATGAACTGGGGCGGCATGTGCGCGGGCGGCGAAGTTAGGCTTTACGCACAAACTGCGCATGCATTTCGCACGTCAGGGTCTCGATGCGCTCGGTCAGTTGCTTGGTCATTTCCGTCAGCCGGGTATTCTGCTCCAGCAGTTCCATCAATTGCTTGGTGGTCTGGGCCGCCTGGGCCTGGCGTTCGGTGTTGGCGGTGGCGAGGGCTTCGCGGTGCTGTGCGTCGGCGTCGGACTGAGCTTTATCCCGCGCAGCCTGGCGCGTCTGGGCCAGCAGGATCAGCGGCGCGGCATAAGCCGATTGCAGGCTGAAGGCCAGGTTGAGCAGGATGAACGGGTAGACGTCGAAGTGGGTGACGCCGGTCACATTCAACACCACCCACAAAACGACGATCGCGGTTTGTGCGCCCAGGAAGGTCGGGGTACCAAAAAAGCGTGCGAAGGCCTCGGCTTTGAGGGCAAAGGTGTCGTTGCCAAAGGTCGGCGCCAGGTGCGCGTGACCGCGGTGGAAACGCAAGTGGTCAGTGGGGGCGGATTCGGGTTTGTCTGGGGTCATGGCGGGCTCGAGTGCTTAGCGTAAAGACAACCAACACTATAGACCGAGCCCACCAGCCACCGACATGAAGAACCGGTCAGCGATTGCCCCGGTCGTTGGCAAACGCGCTCACCGCCTGGACCGCTTCGCCGGTGCCTTCGCGAATCTGCAGGATCACCGTGCCCGCCTGGTTGGCCAGTTCTACGCCGTGGGCGGCACGGTCGCGGGTGGCGTCCATGCTGTCGATGGCTTGGCGGGTTTCGTCCTGGATCATGGCGATCATGCCGGAAATTTCGGCGGTGGAGCCGCTGGTGCGCGCTGCCAACTGCCGCACTTCATCGGCAACCACGGCAAAGCCACGGCCCTGCTCGCCGGCGCGTGCGGCTTCGATGGCGGCGTTGAGGGCCAGCAGGTTGGTCTGGTCGGCGATGCCGCGAATGGTGTTGACGATGGCGGTGATCTGCTGCGAGCGCTCGCCGAGCTTGGCGATCAGTTGCGAGGATGTGTCGATATCCCGAGCAATTTCGCGCATACCGGTAGCGGTTTTCTGGATCACCTCGGCGCCTTTTTCGGCCATCTCCTGGGTGCTCAATGACAGGTGATAAGCCTGGGCCGCGCTCTGTGCCTCGGTGGCATGTTGTTGGACCCGGGCGGTAACATCGGAGGCGAACTTCACCACTTTGCACAGGCGCCCGCTGGCGTCGTACACCGGGTTGTAGTTGGCTTCCAGCCACACCACCTGGCCGTTTTTATCCACCCGCTCGAACTGGCCATTGAACAGCTCGCCCTGGTTCAAGCGTTTCCAGAACTCGCTGTAGGCTGCACTGTTGGCCAGTTCGGGTGTGCAGAACAGGCGGTGATGCTTGCCCTGGATCTGCGTCAGGCTGTACCCCATGCGCTGCAGGAAGTTTGCGTTGGCGGTGATAATGGTGCCATCGAGGTTGAACTCGATCATCGCCATGGCGCGGTCGATGGCTTGCAGCTTGGCGTTGGCTTCACTTTCAGCTTGCAGGCGTGGGGTGACATCCATGGCGTACTTCACCACTTTGGTCACGTGACCGGCTTCATCGCGTACCGGGTTGTAGCTGGCTTCCAGCCACACCGAATCACCGTTGGCACCCACCCGCTCAAAGGTGCCTGACTGAAATTGGCCGTTGCGCAGCTGCGTCCACAGTTGGTTGTACTCGGCGCTGCGGGTGAACGCCGGGGTGCAGAACATCCGGTGGGACTGGCCCAGGACCTGTTCGGCGCGGTAACCCATGGTCTTGAAGAAGTTCTCATTGGCCCGCAGCACGGTGCCTTGCAGGTCGAATTCGATGACGGCCATGGAGCGCTCGATGGCATCCAGCAGGCTGGCCTGTTGGGCAATGCTGTGTTGCAGGGTGCTGATGGTTTTCTTGTGGGTGTTAAATAGCATGTTAGAGGGCTCGGGCATGCAAGCATATGCGGTATCCATGTATTTGCGCCTGACCCCGTAGGGCCCCAGGCCTTACGGTTGACTTGCTCATTGCCAGCTTCCTGATGCTGACAGAGGGGGTGGAACAAGGGGTTCAGAGTGATCGGCCGGCCCAGAAGTTCGCTGCTTGAGCAGGGGCATTTTCGGGTAGCCGACCAATGGCGGCATTATGCTATTGCGGCAGGCCCGCCGACGAAGATTCGGACGAGGTGTTATCAGACAACTGCGGCTGAACAGGCGATCTTCGATCGCTGGTCCTGACGCGGTTGCGGCCGCTGTTCTTGGCAGCGTACAGCGCGCGATCCGCAGCGTTGAGCCACATGACCGCATCCTTGAAGGCCGGTTGAAAATCCGCCAGGCCGATGCTCAGGCTCACGCGTAATTCGGGGATCTGCGCAGTGCGGTAGTTACTGAACTTTTCGCGCATCTGTTCCATGAGTCGCGCAGCATCTTGCAAGGGCATTTTCGGAAGGATCACACAGAACTCGTCACCTCCGTAGCGGCCGGCGAGGTCTTCTTCGCGCAGGTGCTGGCGTAATTCCTGGCTCAACTGGCGCAGTACCGCATCCCCGACGGTATGGCCGTGCATATCGTTGATACGCTTGAAGTGGTCGATATCGATCAGGGCAATGGTCGCCTGGCTTTGTTGCTGTTGGCACTTATGGAACTTGAGGTTCAGCAGGTCTTTCCATGAGCCATGGTTGAGCAGGCCGGTCAGGCTGTCGATACGGCTCAGGGCGCTGAGGGCGCGTTTATGTTGCGACAGTTTGATTGCCAACTGATAACAGACCATGCCGATGGCCATCGGGTAGAGCGTCAGCATCGGCAAGCAGGTGTAGACCTCGGAAAGGCTGACGCTGGAATCGAACTTGACCCCGAACAGGCTCCAGGCTATCGCGATGCCGGCGGCTTGTGCGAGCAGCCCATGCAGGAGCAAGCGTGTGCCACCGGCAGCGACGTTATTCATGGCCATCATCGACAGAATGGTGACGGCCGTCAGTGGCGAAAACTGGGTGGCCGCTGCCCAGAAACCGCCCGACAATGAGTCATACAGCAGGTTGCGCCGTTCGGCCTGATAGGGAAACGGCGAATGGGTCGAGATCAGATAAGCCACGTGCGGCCAGGCAAGGCCATTGAACAACAACAACGCCCATACCCAGCCTGGCATTGACAAGGGATACAACGCGCCGATTACGCTGATGCTACCGATACCCAGGCCGATGATCCTTGGCTTGTAGATACGTCTGGCAAATGAAAGCCCTTTGCCTCGTCTGTTTTCCATAGTGTCCTGGGTCAGCTGTTTTTTGCAGGTGCGACAGCGTGCGTCAACGGTCGGCGTCGATGATCGGATAATAGCGGCCGATATTGTCGATTATTCCTGTAGGAATAATCAGTGTCCTTTCAGGCCATTTGCGCAAAACAGCGGGTGAATGCGCCAAAAGCGACCTTTAATGTCGCCCCGGCAACAGGTCCTGATGCAGGGGCGGGGTGCGCACTTCGTAGCCGGCGAGGAACAGGTCGATTGCAGATTCGATGACGTTGGCCTGGGCGGCCACATCGAGGGTGGGCTGGCCGAGCGTGATTTGCGGCCAGAAGGCAAAGGCCTTGAGCAGGCTCTGGATCTGGTGAGCCGCGAAAGCTGGATCGGTACAGTTGAGGCGGCCGTCTTCCTGGGCAGCGCGCACCCATTGGGTAAAACCTTCTTCCCGTGCGCTGAGGCGATTGACCATATCTTGCGCACGTTCGGGCGAATGGATGGTGGCAGCAATGGCCACGCGCGCCAGGTCGAGGAAGTTGGCGTCCGACATCATCTTCATTTTTGCTTCCAGCAACTTGCGCAGTTGATCGCGCAGCGGCTGGTCGCTGGCGTAGTTCACGTCCAGTTGGGCAACGCTGCTGGCCCACAGTTGGCTCAGGATCTCGGCGAACAGCTCTTCCTTGCTGGGAAAGTGGTTGTACACCGTGCGCTTGGAAACGCCGGCGGTGGCGGCAACTTTGTCCATGCTGGTGACCTCGAAACCGTTCTCGCGAAATTCGGCAATCGCCGCCGCCACGATGGCGTCGCGTTTACGCTCGGTGAGGCGCTTGGGGGCAGTCATGGATGGCATTCGACTCAATCAGGAAATTACACTCAGCAGTTTACTTGCTCCGGATTTTGTTGCAATCTAGAAACTACACTGTGCAGTGTAATTCTTCTTCGTACTGTAGGAGTCACTCGGTAATGGCCACGATTTCAACCCGTGTCGACCCTGCGCCTGCAGCGCTCCAGCCTGCCGGGCAGGACCAGGGGCACTTCACCAATGACGCCCCGGTGCAACACGGCGGTTTTGGCAAAACCTTGCGCATTTTCTGGAACATGCTGTTCAACAAACCACGCACTACGCGGCCAGTGGGGCCGATCCCGGTGCAGCCACTGACCCGCGAGCAGTTGTTGGCGGCACCCGACCACACGGTGTTCCGCCTTGGGCATTCGACGGTACTGCTGAAGATGCGCGGTAAATTCTGGGTTACCGACCCGGTATTCGCCGAGCGCGCGTCACCGTTCAGTTGGGCAGGCCCCAAGCGTTTCCACGCCCCTCCTATCAGCCTTGAAGCGTTGCCACCGCTGGAGGCGGTGATTCTTTCCCACAACCACTATGACCATCTTGACCACGAGGCTGTGGTGCAACTGGCTGGTAAGACCCGCTACTTCCTGGCGCCCCTGGGCGTGGGCGAGACGCTGATCAAATGGGGGATCGATGCCAATAAAGTCCATCAGCTGGATTGGTGGCAGGGCACGGAAGTCGATGGCATTCGTTTTATCGCTACCCCGGCACAGCATTTTTCCGGACGCGGCCTGTTTGATAGCAACCAGACCCTGTGGTGTTCCTGGGTGATGATCGACGATGCGCGGCGCATCTTCTTCAGTGGCGACACTGGCTATTTCGATGGTTTCAAGCGCATTGGCGAGCAGTATGGCCCGTTTGACCTGACCCTGATGGAGACCGGCGCCTACAACGTCGATTGGCCCCATGTGCACATGCAACCGGAGCAAACCTTGCAGGCGCATATCGATCTCAAAGGGCGCTGGTTGTTGCCCATTCACAACGGCACCTTCGATCTGGCATTCCATGCCTGGCACGAACCCTTCGACCGCATCATGGCCCTGGCCTGGGAGCGCAATGTATCGATCACCACCCCGGCGATGGGGCAGGCGTTTCGATTGAACCAGCCCGAGCGCGGCCATGCGTGGTGGTTGGAGGTGGAGACTGAGGGTACGCAGGAGCGCCTCGCCAGCTGACAGCAATGGCCGCGGAAAAAGGAGTTTTCAAGCTGTTTCAAGGCTGCGACAGGCGCCAGTCAAGGGTGCGATGATCTCCGAGAATCTATTTTCGGGGTAGTTCCGATGGAAAGTGAATGTAGCAAATATTGGCGAGTCGGCATGGCGTGCCCATCCAAGCAATTGGCGCCGGGGCTCGAGGAGCCCGCTGCGAGTATCCATCCTGCTACTGGCCCTACAAACTCACGCAGCATCGCTTTTGGTGCCGATCCTGCTTTGGCCACCAGCATACCAATCCCCGGCTATAACGCACCGGCTCTTCCCCTGAAACCTACGCGCGATCCCTCGTTGTCGTTGATTGCCTTGAGCGGCCTGGAGCCCTCAGGGCCGGTGATGGTCGAGGTGCCTCTGGTACAGAACAATAGCACTTTCAGCGCTGCCTCGACGTTGAGCGGCAGGCGCGTGGGGTTCGCCCAGCGGTGGGGGCATGATCAAACACCGATCGGACACGGGGTGGCATTCTTGCGCGCGTTGGATGTTCTGCGCCGGGCCGGAACCAACTTGGTCCCGGTGCCTGCGCGCCACGCCGATGACCCGCGCCCTGGCGGCAATGAAATCGATGAGCTTGTGCGCGCGTACCAACTGGACGCTCTGGTGGCCGATAGCCAGAACGCCGCCTTCCACGACGCATGCTGGAGTGGCTACCCAAGGCTTAACGAACCGCTTGAGGATGGTGCAGTGTTGTGGTTCTACGGTGCGCGGTGGTCGAAGGATTCCCTTACGGCACTCGTACTGGGATACCGCAGTGCTCGACGTCTGGGAGTACAGGAGGTGCTGAACAATCCAACAGGATGAACTACCGATGTCGCGCTTCTTGGCGGGAGGGGAGTTTTTAGACTGGCACCTGGGTCAATCGGGATCCTTCGCCATTTCTTCCTCTCGCAGGAGATATTTCATGTTTGGTATCGGCTCTGGTGTAAGTTTTTTTGTTAACTACGCACATAACACTTTGCCTGTTCAATCGTCGCCAGCGATTTCAAAACCTATCCCCGCCGGGACGGAATATGCCAGTGTGCGCGAACTGGCTGAGCAGATGTCGCGACCGGGAGGCATCACCTCGCAAGGGCTGGTCAATTATTTTCAGGAGCGCATCCGCACGCTGGATCCGCAGCTGAGTTCTGTTATTGAACTCAACCCGCAAGCGCTTGAAAGCGCCCGCACGCTGGACCAGGAACGGGCCAATGGCAAGGTGCGCGGACCACTGCACGGAATACCTATCTTGCTCAAAGACACCATTGAGACTGCAGGCATGCAAACCAGTGCAGGTGCCTTTGCTCTGGTAGGGGAGGCGGCGGGTAAAAACGCTCCATTAGTTGAATACCTGATCAGCCAGGGCGCCGTGATTCTCGGTAAAACCAACATGACGGAGCTGGCCGGTTTTCGCGGCGCTCCCGATGGCTGGAGTACCCGCGGTGGTCAGACTCGCAACCCACATCATCCGGACGCGCAGGTGGGTGGCTCCAGTTCCGGCTCGGCCGCAGCCGTCGCCGCAGGGTTGGCCCCCTTGGCGGTGGGGGCCGAAACCAACGGCTCGATCATCGTGCCCGCAGCATTCAATGGTGTGGTTGGGCTCAAGCCCAGCGTCGGTTTGTTGGACCGCAATGGCATTATCCCGGCTAGCCAGCACCAGGACACACCGGGCCCGATGGCACGGTCGGTGTTCGATGCGGCGCTGATGCTCAACGCCATGTCTGGCCGCGACCTCCACGATCCGGCGAGCGTGGGCGCTCCAGAAGGGGTTGATTACACGCAGTTATTGGTACCTGGTGCGTTGAAGGGCAAGCGTATTGGATATCCCAAGACGTTTTCTGCAAACGGTGAAGTTCAGGCTGTGGAAAATAGTGCGCAATTCAGCAAAGCACTGGAGGTGCTTGAGGCACAAGGGGCGGTTTTAGTGCCGATTAACCTGCGTATGGCAGATGAGTCACGCTATGAAGAACTGTTGTTATCGGATGTAAACGAAGAGTTGAATGGCTACTTGGCCAAGCGCACGGGATTGCCAGTCAAGTCACTGGCTGAGCTGATCAAGTTCAACGAAGACCGTGACGGCACGGATACCGATCATCAGCCCCTGCTCAAGCAGATCAATGCCTCCACACTGGCGCCAGAACAGCGCGAAAGGGCGTGGGAAAAACTGATCGAGGATTTTCGCAGCAGCGTGGATGAGCCGATCAAGACTTATAAACTGGACGCCATAGTGTCGGATTTTGATACCAACAGTTACTTCGGCGTAGCAGCGGCCGGCTACCCAGGTATCACCGTACCCTCCGGCACGAACGAAGACGGTTTACCCACGGCCGCCCACTTCTTCGGCACCCGTTGGAGCGAGCCCACGTTGTTGGCGGTGGCCCACGGGTATGAGCAGGCCGCACAAACGGCAACCAAGCCTGGGCTTTGATCGGTCAGGTCATTTTGCATCGCAAAAGGAGTGCCGGGCACTGAACCTGCCGGCCTGAAACTTCACGGTTTACACTCAATGCCATGGAGGGACGCCATGGCATACAGAATTCATATCCTCGGCGCAGCGGGCACCGGTTGCACTACCTTGGGCAAGGTATTGGCCGAGCACCTGAATATTGCCTGTTTCGACTCCGATTTCTATTACTGGCAGCAAACCCTCGAACCCTTTTCCATCGCCCGGCTCCGGGACGAACGCCTCCGCCTGCTGCAGGAACACACCGCCGGCCATCAAGGCTGGGTATTGTCGGGGTCACTCTGCGGCTGGGGCGACGCGATGATCCCGCTATTCACCCATGTGGTGTTCCTGCGCGTAGAACCGCAAGTGCGCCTGCAACGCCTGCGCCTGCGAGAAGCGCAGCGCTACGGGGAGCAGATTCTGGAAGGTGGCAGCCGCCATCAAAACAGTGTCGCCTTTCTCACCTGGGCCGCACGCTACGATACTGGCAATCACAGCCTACGTAGCCTGCGTCGGCATGAAACCTGGTTGAAACCGTTGAGCTGCCCGGTGATCCGGCTGGACGCTACGCACCATTCGGTTGAGGAGTTGGTGAATCAACTGACGCCGTTGTTGAACCCATCAACCGAGAAATGAGGCCTGGTGCTGTGGGCTCGGCGGTTACGGTGTCAAACCGGCGCACACTCATGCCCCACCCCGGCGCAAACCCCGGGAAGAACACCAGCCCTTGCGCCTCCAGGCAAAACGCCAGGATCAGGCGGGTTTCATCGTCGACTTCGCCGTGGGCCTCCAATTGTTGAATCGCCTCTACCGCCACGCCCGCCTGGCGAGCCAGATGTTCCCGGCTCCAGCCCAGCATAACGCGGGCCTGTGCGCAGTGTTTGGCGGTGAATTGGTGCAGGACGATCTGCTGTTCTACGAAAGAGCTCATTGCCAGAGAGGACATGGGGGTTCTCCAGGTTCGACGGGGGAGGCGCAACTATACTGTGTTTTTGTACAGTTGTTTGTACCGCTCATCATCTGGATTTTTTCGTCGCTGTTTCAACGCCCAGTTATTCCATTCCCGACGCCTCCCGGATAATCAGATGATCCAGGTTCTCGATATTCGCACTGAATACCCCGAACGTTTGCTCGGGGTTTTTCTTGCTGGGCACCTGCTTGAGTTCCGGTGTCACTCCGTAGAAGAAACAATACAGCGGTCGCTCGCTGCTGGCCGCTGCCTTGATCTACTCCAGGAAAACCGTGCGCTTGCGGTAGCTTTCGATGAGCTTTTTGTTCAGGTAGACGTTGACTGAATAAGGCTTCTTGTCGAGCCACACTTTCTTTTCGAAATCGATGCGAAAGCTGCTGGTGTAGTCTTTGATTTCCTTGATCTTGCCCCAGTAGATCAGGCCCTTGTTGTCTTGCAGGTATTCGATTTTCTTGAAGAACGACCAGTAAGTCGCCGTGTGCTCACCAATCTTCAAGGGCATGGCCTTGAGCTTGTCCTTGTCATCGATGTTCGACACATAGCATTCCACCGGATGGGCGAACACGCTGGTTTTGTCCGGGGTTGTGTCGCTGCTGACATGGGATTTCTCAACGCGATTTGAAGGCGTTTTCGTTGGCTCTTGTGGGGCGCCTCCATCGATGCCGGCAGCAGGTGTTTTACGTTCGTACTGACGGCGTGTCAGTACCAATTCCGATGGGAAGTTGTCCTCGCGCTCGTCCTCACTTTCACCGGCCGCGGTCTTTTGGCTGCTGGCATAGCGACAGCCTTCGATATGCCGGGTGCCGGGTTTGTTCTTGAAGTGTGGGGTGCGCAGGTAATTGACGTTCTTGGCGTTGAAGGTGCTCAACACATTGCCGGCGTCGAACGCTGCGCGGCACGCGTCGTTGGGGCAGAGGAAGCGGTCCTTGTCGGAATCGAAGTCAGCGGTTTCGTCGAAATTCAGCTCTCGTACGTCGTAGATCGACAACTTGTCATCGAGAGCCAGGCTGTAGGCCGTGTCGAATTTCATGGGGCTCGGTCCGTGGGAATTTGGCTATTAATAGCCGGATCCTGTGTAAATATCAGCAAGAACCTGCAACGCGTCGTCCGCTCAAGAAGCCTGACGGTAAAAGCGTCTGCAACGGCTCTCGGCGTAGACCCCAAAACCACGACGTAAACACCATTCCACTGAGATGCACGGATCAAATGTGGGAGCTGTCGAGCCCCAGCGAGGCTGCGAAGGGATCGCCTCGGTCCCCTCCGCCAACCCCACCCACCCGCATCACCGCTGCAACCGAGCCCGCTTTTTCTTCTTCGCATGAAAGTGCCGAAAATGCGCATCCTGCGCCGCGGCCAACAACTCCCGATCCCCACGCGTATCGCCCCAGGCCCTGAGCCGATACTCCCCCAGGTCGCCATACACGGCCTCAAGCCGCAGCACCTTATTCTCACAACGGCAGTTATTCCCGGTGAGCTTGCCGGTCAACACCCCGTCGACCACCTCAAGCTCAGTCCCGATCAACTTGATCCCAAGCCGATCGGCAAACGGCTGCAACACCAACGCCGGCGACGCCGAGCACAACGTCACCACCGCCCCCGAGCCCAACTCCTGCTCCACCGACAACACCCCAGCCGGGCGCATCAACCGCGCCCAATTACGCTGGCAATACTCCTCGGCCTTCTGCTGCACCCACGTCTTCTGCACCCCGGTCATAAAGGTGCGAATCAACTGCGCCTTCAACTCATCCCGGCTGATCTGCCGCACCAAGAAGCGCAGCCCAGGCACCGCCAGCTTGACCATCCGGCCATAAAACTCACCGGGGCCAAAGGCAAACTTGAGGAAGGGCACGAAACTGTCGTGGTGGGTGAGGGTGCCGTCGAAGTCAAAGACGGAGAGTACTTTGGCGTCGATGGGGCCGGCTTCGAGCATGTCTGGGTTCACGGGTTGGCCTCGGTCCTATCTAGTATTTTTTGTGCGTACATCAGGTGTGACAGCAGGAGTCTACTCCCGTGCCAATCTTCCGATTTTGGCGTAAAGCCCTTCGGTGAAAGCGTCCCGATCACTCGACCGGTGACAACGCTGATGGCAGTTGGGGCACAAGGCTACAGCATTGGTGATGCGATCCGAACCCTTCCGGGCCAGGTGCTTGACGTGATGTACTTCAAAAAGTGGCAATTCACCGTGCATTAAAAAGCCCTGAACAAGTCAGGGCTTCATCGTGTTGCTTGGCTTAGGGATCAATCCCAGCTCAGCGCACCACCTGTTTGATACTCGATCACACGGGTCTCGAAGAAATTCTTCTCTTTCTTCAAGTCCATGATCTCGCTCATCCACGGGAACGGGTTAGTCGTGCCTGGGTACTCTTCCTTCAAGCCAATCTGCGACAGGCGACGGTTGGCGATGAACTTGAGATAGTCCTCCATCATCGCCGCATTCATGCCCAACACACCGCGAGGCATGGTGTCGCGAGCGTATTCAATCTCCAGCTGCGTCCCCTGCAGAATCATCTGGGTCGCTTCTTCCTTCATCTCGGCATCCCACAAGTGCGGGTTTTCGATTTTGATCTGGTTGATCACATCGATACCGAAGTTCAGGTGCATCGACTCGTCGCGCAGGATGTACTGGAACTGCTCGGCCACGCCGGTCATTTTGTTGCGGCGACCCATGGACAAAATTTGGGTGAAGCCGCAATAGAAGAAGATGCCTTCCAGCACGCAGTAGTAAGCGACCAGGTTACGCAGCAGTTCCTTGTCGGTCTCGACGGTGCCGGTTTCGAACTTCGGATCGGAGATCGAGCGGGTGTACTTCAGGCCCCAGGCTGCCTTTTTGGCGACCGATGGAATCTCGTGGTACATGTTGAAGATCTCGCCTTCATCCATGGCCAGCGATTCGATGCAGTACTGGTAGGCGTGGGTGTGGATCGCTTCTTCGAAGGCCTGGCGCAGGATGTACTGGCGGCACTCCGGGTTGGTGATCAGGCGGTACACGGCCAGCACCAGGTTATTGGCGACCAGGGAGTCGGCGGTGGAGAAGAATCCGAGGTTGCGCATGACGATGCGGCGTTCGTCGTCGGTCAGGCCTTCAGGGTTTTTCCACAGGGCGATGTCGGCGGTCATGTTGACCTCTTGCGGCATCCAGTGGTTGGCGCAGCCGTCGAGGTACTTCTGCCAGGCCCAGTCGTACTTGAAGGGTACGAGTTGGTTGAGGTCGGCGCGGCAGTTGATCATGCGTTTTTCGTCAACGGCGACGCGGGCGGCGGAGCCTTCCAGCTCAGCGAGGCCTTCGGCGACGTCGAGTTTGTCCAGGGCGGCCTTGGCGCGCACGATGGCGGCCGAATCACTGGCGGTGACGGCGCGGGCTTCGATGGCGGCAGCGGCGCCGGCACCGTCGAGGCGGTCCATGTTGGCTTCGGTGGCGTGGCCGGCGTTGGCGCCTTTAGCGGCTACTTCGCCTTCTTCTTCTTTGTCGAATTCGTCCCAGCTCAGCATGACGTGTCGTCTCCTGCGTGAGGGCTCAAAGGTGCCCGTGTGAAACCGGATGGTTGGGTGTTCACACGGCCCAATGGCCGCGGTGGATCTTAAGGAATCGTTTGTTGCAGCTAGCGCACGCATTAAACGGAATAGGGCTACGGGAGCTCTGCGTGAGGCTTGAGGTGCGCAGCGGTAGGTGCAAGCTCGCGCGGGATGCCTCAGGTCTGGCTCTTCGTCCCAGTGTAAAGGGATATTGCAGGCCCGATTTACCCGCGCATTATAGGGAAAAAATTGGGTTTGTGTTGCGGCGGATGGTCACTTGAGCGCGCCAAAATGACGTGGTTTTCGGCCAGAGCGAGTGTTTGCAAGGCTTTGCTGGGGATGGAAATTTCTGGCGGGTGTTGGGAGAAATTTTATGGGGAGGGGAGGGAGCAGGTGAGAAGGGCTGTATGGGACGTCGTGGCTGAAACCGCCATCGCAGGCAAGCCAGCTCCCACATTTGATTTGCGGTGTATTCGAGGTGGGTTCTTGGCCGCAAGATTGATTTCTTGCGGCGACCAAGATCCGGGTTGAATCTAAATAACCAAGTTGTTATCCGTTAGAGCAACCATTGCCCATCACTTGATAGTTGAGGATGTGTCGTTGACCTTGGGAGTCTTCATATTCCATCTTTACCGGAACAACTTCACAGACTTCCGGAATACTGCTCATGGACAATACTTTAGCCACATCCAAGTGAGTGCTATAGGTGTAGTCCTCAACGATCGGTGCATTCTGGCCGGCCAGCTCAGTCGGGGCTTCGTCGGCCAGGGCGGCGGTGGCGCACAAGCTGCTGAGGGCCATAACTAATAGAGCTTTCATTTCTTCATTACCTTCTTCAGGGCGAAAGGGGGCACGGGGCCCTTGTGAGGCCGCGTGTGTAACTTAAAAGTTGGGAAGTTCGGATTAACGTGCCTTCGTGGGGGCTGTTACGGTGTTAATCACAGTGCCTTGGTTGGCGGAAGTGATTCTAAGCCTGCGCGTTATATTCATATACCCGTGCTTTTGATAAACACCTTTGGCGGTTTTTGTAACAATCGGTCGATCTACGTTTTTTCAGTTACCCGCAACGCACCGCAGGCCGCGGGCCAGAGCAGCAAGCAGGCATAGCAGGGCAATTTGTAGGGTCTTGTTACTACCATCGTCGAATGGTTCTATAGGCCCACCCCGGCTACAACAGGGGCCATACAACAACAACTATTGTCACCGAGGTAAGAAAGATGAGTGCGGCTTCCCTGTACCCTGTTCGCCCCGAAGTAGCAGCCAACACGCTGACCGACGAGGCGACCTACAAGGCCATGTACCAGCAGTCGGTGGTCAACCCCGATGGCTTCTGGCGTGAGCAAGCCAAACGCCTTGACTGGGTCAAGCCTTTCACCGCGGTGAAGCAGACCTCGTTCGACGACCACCATGTCGACATCAAATGGTTTGCCGATGGCACCCTGAACGTTTCCTACAATTGCCTGGACCGTCACCTTGCCGAACGTGGCGATCAGATCGCGATCATCTGGGAGGGCGATGACCCTGCCGAGAGCCGCAATATCACCTACCGCGAACTGCATGAAGAAGTCTGCAAGTTCGCCAACGCCTTGCGTGGCCAGGATGTGCACCGCGGTGACGTGGTGACTATCTATATGCCGATGATTCCCGAAGCCGTGGTCGCCATGCTGGCCTGTACCCGCATCGGTGCGATCCATTCGGTGGTGTTCGGCGGTTTTTCCCCGGAAGCCCTGGCCGGTCGGATTATCGACTGTAAGTCGAAAGTGGTGATCACCGCTGACGAAGGCATCCGCGCCGGTAAGAAGATTCCGCTTAAGGCTAACGTCGACGATGCGCTGACCAACCCGGAAACCAGCAGCATCCAGAAGGTTATTGTGTGCAAGCGCACCAATGGCGCGATCAAGTGGAACCAGCATCGCGACATCTGGTACGAAGACTTGATGAAAGTGGCGGGCACCGTGTGTGCGCCAAAAGAGATGGGCGCCGAAGAAGCGCTGTTTATCCTCTATACCTCCGGCTCTACCGGCAAGCCTAAAGGCGTGCAGCACACCACCGGCGGCTACTTGCTGTATGCCGCCCTGACCCACGAGCGAGTATTCGACTACCGTCCCGGCGAAATCTACTGGTGCACCGCCGACGTTGGCTGGGTCACCGGCCACACCTATATCGTCTACGGCCCGTTGGCCAATGGCGCGACTACGCTGCTGTTCGAAGGCGTGCCGAACTACCCGGACATCACCCGGGTGGCGAAGATCGTCGACAAGCACAAGGTCAACATCCTCTACACCGCACCCACTGCGATCCGCGCCATGATGGCCTCCGGCACTGCCGCCTGCGAAGGCGCCGACGGCAGCAGCCTGCGCCTGCTCGGCTCGGTGGGCGAGCCGATCAACCCGGAAGCCTGGGACTGGTACTACAAGAATGTCGGCCAATCCCGTTGCCCGATTGTCGATACCTGGTGGCAGACTGAAACCGGCGCGACCCTGATGAGCCCATTGCCGGGCGCCCACGCGCTCAAGCCAGGCTCGGCCGCGCGGCCTTTCTTTGGTGTAGTGCCGGCGCTGGTGGACAACCTCGGTAACATTATTGAAGGCGCTGCCGAAGGCAATCTGGTGATCCTCGATTCGTGGCCTGGCCAGGCGCGTACCCTGTACGGCGACCATGACCGTTTTGTCGATACCTATTTCAAGACCTTCCGCGGCATGTACTTCACTGGCGATGGCGCCCGTCGCGATGAAGATGGCTACTGGTGGATCACCGGTCGTGTGGATGATGTGTTGAACGTGTCCGGCCACCGCATGGGCACTGCCGAGATTGAAAGCGCCATGGTTGCCCACCCGAAAGTCGCCGAAGCCGCGGTGGTGGGTGTGCCGCACGACATCAAGGGGCAGGGCATCTATGTGTATGTCACGCTCAAGAATGGCGAAGAGCCCAACGAAGCGCTGCGCCTGGAGCTGAAAAACTGGGTGCGCAAGGAAATCGGCCCGATTGCTTCACCGGATGTGATCCAGTGGGCGCCGGGGCTGCCGAAGACACGGTCGGGGAAAATCATGCGCCGCATTTTGCGCAAGATCGCTACGGCTGAATACGATGGGCTGGGGGATATTTCCACCCTGGCGGATCCAAGTGTGGTGGCGCATTTGATTGAGACGCACAAGACCATGAACGTCGCGTAAGCGCGGATAGTCAAATAAAGCCCCATCCGGTTTAAGCCGGATGGGGCTTTTCTGCGGGATCTAACAATTACCAGATATCCAGTGTGGGAGGGGGCTTGCTCCCGATAGCATCAGGTCTGTGCCAAATATACTGGCTGACCCGCCGCTATCGGGAGCAAGCCCCCTCTCACATTTGGAGCGCATTTCAACCACCAAGCCAATAAATATCGGTTTTTGCTGTGGGACGTTTCAGAATGTTACCGGCTGGTGCAAATGTGTAACCCCGCATTAAAACCTGAGGCGATGGACCACGCTTGCGCCCCTGAAAACCGCGTTGTAGACCCCCTGATAAATTAGATTAAACGCCACACTTGCCGTGCTAGAAGGGTTTGCGAATAATAGGCCCGCAATTTGCAGCATCATCAGGTTTAATATCTTTTGTCTCTGCATAAAACTCAGAGGCTGTCAATGAGCTGGAACCGCTTTCTCAGTGCTTCTGTAAATTGTTGTCGCATTGAGGAAATATCGGCTTCCGGCCTGTCGTTAGAATGCCGATCACTCGCTCGTCGTCGCAGGTGTCGCCCGCGCAGGACGCAGCCCCGCTATTCGGTTACACCTTCGCGCATCGTGGGCCATGGCTCATACTGCTGTTTTTGCCCTATACCGATGGAGTCCCAAGATGAAGAAACTCGTGCTGTTGGGCGCCCTGGCGCTGTCCGTGCTGTCCATGCAGGCTTTCGCCGAAGGCAAGCCACTGAAAATTGGTATCGAAGCAGCTTACCCTCCGTTTGCTTCGAAGGCACCGGACGGCAGCATCGTCGGGTTTGACTACGACATCGGCAATGCGCTGTGCAAGCAGATGGACGTCAAGTGCACTTGGGTCGAGCAAGAGTTCGACGGCCTGATCCCTGCACTGAAAGTGCGCAAGATCGACGCGATCCTGTCGTCCATGTCCATCACCGAAGACCGCAAGAAGTCCGTGGACTTCACCACTCGCTACTACCTGTCCCCAGCGCGCCTGGTGATGAAGGAAGGCACCACCGTCAGTGACAGCCTGGATGAATTGAAGGGCAAGAAGATCGGTGTGCAGCGCGGTTCGATCCACGACCGTTTCGCTCGTGAAGTCCTGGCGCCAAAAGGTGCGGATATCAAGGGTTACAGCACCCAGAACGAAATCTACCTGGACGTGGCCGCCGGTCGTCTCGACGGTACCGTGGCTGACGCTACCCTGCTGCAGGACGGCTTCCTGAAAACCGACGCCGGCAAAGGCTACGCTTTTGTAGGCCCGTCGTTCACCGAAGCCAAATACTTTGGCGACGGCATTGGTATCGCAGTGCGCAAAGGCGACAAGGAAAACCTTGAGCGCATCAACGCAGCGATTACCGCGATTCGTGCCAACGGCGAATACAAGAAAATCCAAGACAAATACTTCGACTTCGATATCTACGGCGCTGATGCCAAGTAAATAGTCGCAGCTGTCTGTCCGAAATGGCGCAAGCACCAGTCATTCTGAAGTTTGCGCCATTTTTTCATCCCCCTTTTCGAGGACCTGAATCATGTTGAAAGGCTACGGGGCCGTTATCCTCGATGGCGCATGGTTGACGCTTCAGCTCGCCTTGTCGTCCATGGCCTTGGCCATTGTTCTGGGTCTGATCGGGGTCGCGTTACGCCTGTCGCCGGTGCGCTGGTTGGCTTGGCTGGGTGACTTGTACTCCACGGTGATCCGCGGGATCCCCGACCTGGTGCTGATCCTGCTGATTTTCTATGGCGGCCAGGACTTGCTCAACCGCGTCGCGCCGCTATTGGGCTTTGACGACTATATCGACTTGAACCCCTTGGCCGCCGGTATCGGCACCCTGGGTTTCATCTTTGGCGCCTACCTTTCGGAAACTTTCCGTGGCGCCTTCATGGCCATTCCCAAGGGCCAGGCTGAAGCCGGCCTGGCGTATGGCATGAGCAGCTTCCAGGTGTTTTTCCGGGTGATGGTGCCGCAGATGATTCGGCTGGCGATCCCCGGGTTTACCAACAACTGGCTGGTATTGACCAAGGCCACCGCGCTGATTTCGGTGGTGGGTTTGCAAGACATGATGTTCAAGGCCAAGCAGGCGGCCGATGCCACCCGCGAACCTTTTACCTTCTTCCTCGCAGTGGCGGCGATGTACCTGGTGATCACCAGTGTGTCGTTGCTGGCCTTGCGTCATCTTGAGAAGCGCTACTCGGTAGGCGTAAGGGCGGCTGATCTATGATCTTCGACTACAACGTCATCTGGGAGGCCATGCCGCTGTACCTTGGCGGCCTGCTGACCACCCTGAAACTGCTTGCCATTTCGCTGTTCTTCGGCCTGCTCGCGGCCTTGCCCCTGGGCTTGATGCGCGTGTCCAAGCAGCCAATCGTCAACGGCGCGGCCTGGCTCTACACCTACGTGATCCGCGGCACGCCGATGCTGGTGCAGCTGTTTTTGATCTACTACGGCCTGGCGCAGTTCGAAACAGTACGCGAGAGCTTCCTGTGGCCACTGCTGTCCAGCGCGACCTTCTGCGCCTGCCTGGCCTTTGCGATCAACACCAGCGCCTACACCGCCGAGATTATCGCCGGTAGCCTCAAGGCCACGCCTAACGGTGAGATCGAAGCGGCCAAGGCCATGGGCATGTCGCGCTACAAGCTGTACCGCCGCATCCTGTTGCCATCGGCCCTTCGCCGTGCGCTGCCGCAGTACAGCAATGAAGTGATCATGATGCTGCAGACCACCAGCCTGGCGTCCATCGTCACGCTGATCGACATCACCGGTGCCGCGCGTACGGTCAATGCCCAGTATTACCTGCCGTTCGAAGCCTACATCACCGCCGGCGTGTTCTACCTGTGCCTGACCTTCATTCTGGTGCGCCTGTTCAAGTTGGCCGAGCGCCGCTGGCTGAGCTATCTGGCTCCACGGAAGCACTGATATGGAACGTATCGATCATCTGCTGCCCTGGGGGCACCTGGGCTGCGAGCGCCAACTGAGCGTATTTCGCTTCGGCAGCGGCGAGCGCAAGGCCTATATCCAGGCCAGCCTGCACGCTGATGAGTTGCCGGGTATGCGTGCCGCATGGGAACTGAAAAAACGCCTCACCGAGCTGGAACAGCAGGGCGCCCTCAACGGCGTGATCGAGCTGGTGCCGGTAGCCAACCCGATGGGCCTTGGCCAGCTGTTGCAAGGCAGCCATCAGGGGCGTTTCGAAGTGGGCAGCGGCAAGAATTTCAATCGCGACTTCGTTGAGTTGAGTGAGCCGGTCGCCGCGTTGCTGCAAGACAAACTGAGCGATGACCCGCACGCCAATGTGCGCATGATTCGCCAGGCCATGAGCGATACGCTCACCGCCTTGCCCGAGCCGAGCAGCCAGTTGCAAGGCATGCAGCGCATTCTGCTGAGCCATGCCTGCACCGCCGATGTGGTGCTGGACCTGCATTGCGATGCCGAAGCCGCGCTGCACATGTATGCGCTGCCGCAGCACTGGCCGCAGTGGCGGTCGCTGTCAGCGCATTTGAATGTGAAGGTCGGCCTGCTGGCGGAAGATTCCGGCGGCAGTTCGTTTGACGAGGCGTGTTCGTTGCCGTGGCTGCGTTTATCGCGCCTGTTCCCCGAGGCCCGGATTCCGTTGGCCTGTCTGGCGACAACGTTGGAGTTGGGCGGCCAGGCCGACACCGGCCGTGATGAAGCGATCTTCCACGCCGAAGGCATTCTGGCATTCCTCGCCGAACAGGGCTTGATCAGGGGCCAATGGCCCGCACCGCAACATGAACCTTGTGAAGGCATGCCCTTCGAAGGCACCGAGTTGCTGTTCGCCCCCCATGCCGGTGTGATCAGTTACCTGCGTAAAGCTGGCGACTGGGTAGAAACCGGCGACGAGATTTTTGAAGTGATTGACCCCCTGACCGACCGCGTAAGTACCATTTGTGCGGGTACCTCAGGGGTGTTGTTTGCCGTTGAACGGCTACGTTATGCCCAAGCGGGTTTCTGGCTGGCCAAGGTGGCGGGGCGCGAAGCGCTGCGTCACGGGCGCTTGCTCAACGACTGACCACCTGTTTTTGTGAGAACCGACCGCATGTACAAGCTTGAAGTCCAAGACCTGCATAAACGCTATGGCAGTCATGAAGTGCTCAAAGGTGTGTCCTTGGCCGCAGCGGCCGGTGATGTGATCAGCATCATCGGTTCCAGCGGTTCGGGCAAAAGTACCTTTTTGCGCTGCATCAACCTGCTGGAGCAGCCCCACGCCGGCAAGATTCTGCTCAATAACGAAGAGCTGAAACTGGTGGCCAACAAGGATGGCGCCATGAAGGCTGCCGACCCCAAGCAACTGCAACGTATGCGTTCACGCCTGTCCATGGTGTTCCAGCATTTCAACCTGTGGTCGCACATGACCGCGATTGAAAACGTGATGGAAGCCCCGGTGCACGTGCTGGGCATGTCGAAGAAAGAAGCCCGTGAAAAGGCCGAGCATTACCTGGCCAAGGTCGGCGTGGGCCATCGTAAGGATGCGTTCCCCGGCCACATGTCCGGTGGCGAGCAGCAGCGCGTGGCGATTGCCCGTGCCCTGGCGATGGAGCCCGAGGTAATGCTGTTCGATGAGCCTACTTCGGCGCTGGATCCGGAGCTGGTGGGCGAAGTGCTCAAGGTCATGCAGGACCTGGCCCAGGAAGGCCGCACCATGGTAGTGGTGACCCACGAAATGGGCTTTGCCCGTGAAGTGTCGAACCAGTTGGTGTTTTTGCACAAAGGCATTGTTGAAGAGCGTGGTAATCCGCGGGAAGTGCTGGTGAACCCGCAGTCCGAACGGTTGCAGCAGTTCCTCTCTGGCAGTTTGAAATAATCAAGGCTGCTTTTGTGCACCGGGATAGTGCATGCTCCGCAGTCTTGAGGTTAGCCCCGATCTCTTGTGGGAGCTGGCTTGCCCGCGATAGCGATGCATCAGTCAATGATGTGTTAACTGACCCACCGTCATCGCAGGCAAGCCAGCTCCCACTTTTGATCTCTGTTTGTTTTGGGATTTGTAGTTGATTACGGGCTAGCATTGGCCCACGGCTTCTTTCACTGTTTTCGCTCCGGATAGCACTCCATGACCGCCCACAAAATTGGTTTCCTGATTTGGCCCAGCACAAAAGCACTCACGCTTGCGCTGGCTGAGGAGGCCTTGCGCGTTGCTCAGCGGGTGCATCCGGATGTGGTCTACGAGTTGTCTTTTCTGCAGGCCGAGCCGCAAACCGAGGGGGCCTGGCAGTTGCCGGGCGAGCCGTGGGCCGGCAAGTTGGAAGGCTTTCAGAAACTGTTCCTGCTGGCGGATGAACCGCCTACCGTCATTGCGTCGCAGCTCAGCACTGCGCTCAAGCAGCTGGTTCGGGCTGGGTGCGTGATCGGTGGGTTATCGGCGGGTGTGTACCCGTTGGCCCAGCTTGGTCTGTTGGATGGTTATCGTGCTGCCGTGCATTGGCGCTGGCAGGATGACTTTGCCGAGCGCTTCCCCAAGGTCATCGCCACCAGCCATTTGTTCGACTGGGACCGTGATCGCCTGACCGCTTGTGGCGGCATGTCGGTACTCGACCTGCTGCTGGCGGTGCTGGCCCGCGATCACGGCGCGGAGTTGGCCGGTGCTGTGTCCGAGGAATTGGTGGTGGAGCGCATCCGCGAAGGCGGTGAGCGCCAACGTATTCCACTGCAAAACCGCCTGGGCTCCAGCCATCCCAAGCTGACCCAGGCGGTGCTGTTGATGGAAGCCAATATCGAAGAGCCGCTGACCACCGACGAGATCGCCCAGCACGTGTGCGTGTCGCGACGACAACTGGAACGGATCTTCAAGCAATACCTCAATCGCGTCCCCAGCCAGTACTACCTGGAACTGCGCCTGAACAAGGCGCGCCAGATGTTGATGCAAACCAGCAAGTCGATCATCCAGATTGGCCTGTCGTGCGGCTTCTCCTCGGGGCCGCATTTCTCCAGCGCTTACCGCAACTTCTTTGGCGCCACGCCGCGCGAAGACCGCAACCAGCGGCGCAGCAGCAGCCCCTTCGAGTTGTCGTCGGTGCCCTCAGAGCGCGGCTGATTAAACAGTTAGTCTTCTTCTGGCACTGGCAGAGCTGCCACCAGCGGCGTGCCTTGGGAGTCCACGGTGGCGGCCGCGACCTGGAAGTCCACACCTGTGCGTTGGTAGTACTGACGCAAGCGCTCCATGCTTTGCGCCGACAGTGGGTTGCCGCTCAAGTCGCTGTCGCCATTGAAGGTTGCTGACGTCTCCAGCAAGTCCTGCGGTATCTCCCGGATCGCGTTATTGCTCAGGTCCAGCGTTTGCAGTTGATCCAGGCCAAATACGCCCTCTGGAACTTCGCTCAGTGCCGCGTTGCTCAGATACAGCGCAACCAGTTGGTTCAGCGAGCCGACGTCAGGGGCGTGACCCAGGGGGTTGTTGCTCAAATTAACAAACTCAAGTTCGGTCAACCCCGTCAGCACGCCTCGGGTTTCGGGTGTCAGCCGGATTGCGCATTCCGTTATATCCAATGTGGACAGTTTGGGCATGTGCTGGATCGCCTCAGGCAGGGTGCCCAGGGAGCACTTGCTCAGTTTGAGGGTTTGCAAATGGCTGAAGCTGCGCAACGTACCGTCGACACCAGTCGTGGTGCCGTTGCCGTCCAGTTGGAACGAGGTTACGTGGTCGAAGTTGGCGTTCAATTCCGGCAAGTCGCCCAGCACTGGTGTGTCGAGTAAGACCTGGTGGGTCAGCTCATCGTCCAGGCTTTCTTCATCCTCGGGGGCTTCTCGTCGCCACGCCTGCTCCAGCAGTGTCTTGAAGTTGCGCCGCCTCAGTTGGTCCTGAGCGCGGGTTTGTTCGTCAATAGGCACATCCAGGATAGGGTGCCGATCCGGTACAGCCTGCACCCACACCTGCAGGTCGTTGTTCAGTCGCTCGTATTCAGCTTCCAGGCGCGTCAACGTCGGTTCGATTGCCGCCATGTCGCCGGGCAGGCGGAAGATGAAACGGTCTGCCTCGTTATCCAGAAACGAGGGGTATAGCCGCTGCGTGCGCATGCGTTGTGATTCGGATGCCTGGGCGGCGAAACTCTCCCCGGTGCGCTGGCAGTAGCGTTTGATCGACTCCAGGGTTTGGGGTGTCAAGGGGTTTGCGGAAAGGACCAGGCCACTGGTGGTTGAGGCCGGCATGGAAAAAAGTGCCTCGGGCAGTTGCTCAATGGCGTTTTTGCTCAAGTTGACCGACTGGCGTGGCGGGTCGCCCAGCAGGCTAGGGGGTAGCTGTGTCAAACCGGTGTCTTTCAGCGAGATTGTGCTCAGATTGGGCAGGTGACTGAAATCCGGAGTACGGCCCAGCGGGTTGTGGTCCAGGTATAAATATTCGAGGCTGGTCATGCCTTGCAACCCCGCTACGCTGGTAGGGCTGAGTTCTATTGAGCAGCGTGGCAGCCCCAGAATGGATAGTGCCTGCCGGTTGAGCACTTGGGCAGGGATGTCGCCGAGCCTCACGTTGTTGATGTCCAGGATACTTAGGGCCTGGAAGCTGTCGATAAAGGCGGTCGACCCCATCGGGCTACCATTGCCTTTGATGGTCAGTGAGCCAACATGCTTGAAGTGCGCGCTCAGCGTGGGCAGCTCGCCTGCGAGCGTCGCGGGGATTTCCAGCAAATGGACGAATTGAGTGTCCTGGGGTGTTTCCCTGCGCCAGCTTTGCTCAAGTAATGTGCTGAGCTCGCTTCGCCGGGTGGCTTCCGATGGCTGCAACTGCGGCTGTTGCGTCCAGTGGTTGAGCTCGGACTTTAGCGTATCCAATTCACCGGCCAACCTTGCCAGCTCGCGCCTACCCGCTTCCAGGTCGCCTGGGAGGCTGTAGATAAACTGGTTGATCTGGTCGGTGTCCAGTGAGGGATACAGCATTTTTGCGTCGCGCACATCCACTGCCGGAGCATCGGCCTCCCAGTAGGTGCCATGCTGCTGGTAATAGGCTTTAACGCGCTCGAGGGTGGCCGATGACAGTGGGTTGTCAGATAGGTCGAAGGCAGCGCTGGTATGTGACGGAAGATCGAACAGTGCTTCCGGTAATTCTCCGATCTGGTTGCCGCTGAGAAAGGCTGCGCTAAGGTCGTTGCGGGTGAGCAAACCGGGAGGGAGGCGATCGATGCCGGTTTCGGACAGGTCCAGTGTGTTCAGCTCGGTCATCGCTTCCACAGTGGGCACCCGACCCAAGGGGTTTTTATGCAGGTCCAGGGTTTGCAATTGGGTCATCGAGGCGAGCTGGGTTTGGCTGTGCGGCGTCAGGGTAATTGCGCAGTCGCTCAGGCTCAATACGTTCAAGCTGCGCATCTGAAGTACGGCTGGGGGCAGGTTGCCCAAGGGAATACTGTCAACGGTCAAGTGACGCAGTCGGGGAAAGTTGCCCAGGAACGCGGCGGCTCCTTGCGTGTGGTTGCTGCCTGACAGCGTCAGCATTGATACGTGATCGAAGTTGGCGGACAGTCGCGGCAGTTCGCCACGAATAGGGTAACGCAGGTTCAGTCGGTAGCCGTCGCGCGCCGGGTCTTCGAAGTAGTCATCGAGGGGTAACTCCCTGCGCCAGCAGCGTTTGAGTTCGCGGGCAATGAGTCTGCGATTGCGTTGCTCGTACAGACGCTGGTGTGCGCTGAGTAGGGCGCCGTTTCCGGGGGGCCGAAGCGGAATGTCGCGTTGCCAGGCATTCAGGTCATGTTCCAGTTGGTTGTATTCGATGCGCAGCGCCTCAAGGCCCGCGAGTGCACCGCCAGGCTGTGAGTGCAAGTGGTTCACCAGGGTAGTCAATTGGCGTTCGCGAAGTCTGGGGTACAGGTCGTGCGCGCGTTGAAGCAAGTTCACAGGTCTTAATGGCGCCGGCGCCTGGGCACGATAGCCGTTGTCGCTGCCCAGCAGGCGCAGGGCTTCAGTGACACTTTCCGGCTTGCTATCAGGGGTGAGTAGTGTGCGCAGTTCACTGCGTGGCAGCGGCGCTTGCCGCAGGCGCTGCTTGAGTTGTGCGCCGTCGTGGATGCCAAGGCCGAGCTGGTCACGCTGTTTATCGGGTAGGGCACTTAAAACGGCTGAGTACAGGTCGGTCTCGCTGGAGAGGGCACCCTGTTCATTGTGGGGCTGGTAGCGGCCGGCTTCAGTACGCACCAACGTGCGCTGGATCGGGGCGTCATCTGGACCGATCCGCAGCCAGCTCGGTCCGGTTTGCGAGTGGTGACGAGCCTCTAGCTGTACCTCGCCAGACCAGCCTGGCAGTGTGCGCAGGGAGTTCAGTGCCAGGCGATCAGTGTCCAGGGAGGGCGGCGTATTCAAGTGCTGACCCTCATAGGCACGGTTGATCCGTACTTCATTCAACGCGGTGCGTGCCAGTTCGGCCAGGCGCGGGGGCGTGTTTCGTTCATGCAGTGCTTCAAGTTCTGCACCGCTGGCCTCGCTCACAAGTGTTTTCGCAACGCTTATAGGCAGTTCAGGCGTGGTGGTGAGCAATTGCTGGGTAAGCGGTTCGGTGGTGGCTTGCAACGTCGCATAACGCGAGTCGAACAACGCGCTGCGCTGGCTATCGGCAATGTCCGCGAGCTTATGGCGTAGCAGTTGGGCGCGGCGATCCAGGCTGAGTTCGGGATCGCTGGCGCGCTCACCGAACTGCGCGCGGATTTCTTCGCTGCTCATCCCACGCAGGACGGTTTTCAGCAAGTCGCCGTTCTCCAGTTGGGCCTCAAATACCTGAATCACTGGCATGCGTTCATCACCGAACTCCCAGGCTGTTTGCCCCTTGTCGTCGACGATGCGCAAGGCTTTGGTGGGCGGCCACGAGCCGTGGGTGGTCAACACTTGCAAGGTGTCTTGTGGGTCAATCAGGTGGTACACCGCCGGGTCGTCGCTGCGTAGCTGATCGATCAGCCGCTGGATGCTGCGGTCGATGCGCAGACGACTCAAGGTATCGTCCAGTAGCGGCGATAGAGGCTCGCTGTTGAGGTGCATTTTGCGCACGACACCCTCATCCACGCCGCTGATGTGCAAGCCCAGTTCCCGGTCCGCTTCGCTTAAATCCTGCACGCTGTGCCCCAGTCTGCGCAGCAACGTGTGCTTGTCCCACTGCAAGGGCTGTTCGAGTTCGGTGTGCCACGCGCCGGCGCCGTTGTGTCGCACAATCGGGCGATAGGCGTCAGGGCGGCTGGGGTGTTTGATGTAGTAAAAATCACTGTCCGGACTTTCTTCCACGGTGTACAGCTTGTTTTCCAGTGGCAGGATTGTTTCCTTGCGTACCTCGTGCAGGCCCAGCTCGTTGATACCCAGGCGCGTTGGCAACGATGATGGGTACTCATAGGGCGCCAGGTCCGGTTTCCAGTAGCGTTTGGCGCCGTTGGCAAGGCTCACCGGTTTGAAGCTGTCAATGTACGCGAGGACGTTTTCGGGCAGTACTTTACGCAGTTCGGTCGGGCCAATTTGGGTGCCCGCAGCGAAAGCACCCATCTGCACCAGGGATTCCAGCACGCTCATCAGATGACCGAAGGCTTCCTTGCCCAGGCCTTCGGCCCAGTCGATCACCCCTTCGAACACGTCATCGAGCAGTTGATAAGCCATGTAGCCCAGCATCAATTCGCCCAGGCCCGGCACGAAGGGGGCGACCACCATCAGTGCGGCGTTGAGGATAGAGGAAGCCACATCGACGAAAGAGTCCCAAAGCCGCCAGCGCGCCTCACGATCGACGCTGGCGGTGGAGACGGCCAGTGTGCGGGCGTCGTTGAGAATCTTGTCGAGTTTGCGACGGTACAGATGCAACCAGGGGTCGCCCCAGACAGGCTGCGCATCAAACTGTAGCTTGGGGTCTTCGATGGGGGTGCTGCGCCAGGGCGATTGGCCGCTGCCCCTGACCGGCGGGTGCCAGGTGATGCGCGCCAGGCGCTGGCTCAAGCCGGAAAAAAACACCCCGCGTTGGGCGTGGGGTACAAAGCGGCTGAAGAAGGTTTGGTAGTCGCGGTCGCGCAGTTGCCGAGTCAGTTCCTGTTTGAATGCCAAGGGCGAGGCGTATTCCTTGAGCGGATGCTGCGGATCATCTGGAACGTATGCCACCAGGCGTTGCGGCGAGCGGGGTCTCTCAAGGTCGGGAGAGAACAGTTGAATGCCGGTCAGCGCAATGTCCATCATGCGCAGCTCCTGACAGCGCAACGGTTGGCCGTTGAGCCTGAGGTTGGGCGTGCCAGCTATCAGCCCTTCGATCAAGTCAGCATAGTCGTCGCTGATATCGTCCTTGATACGTGCCAGTTGCACGGCTGCATGCAGGGCGGCTTTCTGGCTGGCGTCGACCTTCAGGCGCAATACCGCAGCGGCAACCGGGTTGGACATGCCCAGCTCATCGTTGAGGTAGCGGGCGTAGCGGGCACCCATGTCCAGGTCACGGCACAGGCTGGCGAATGCCTGAATCGATAGCACGCGTTTGATCTGCGGCAAAGTGTCGAATTGCCCGCTGGCCGAAGGCTGCGTGATAAAGGTCGAGGCCGGCTCGTAGGCGTCGGCCAGGGTTTCCTTGTGCTCAAAGTTATGCAGGGCGGCGTCGAGCAGCGAAACCGTCCAGGTTCGCGCGGCGCCGGAACGTATCGGGAACCAAGGGGTACGATCAGGGATATACAGGCGTAAATAGGTTGCCTCGACGTTCAGGTCTAGGCCGTAATCGGCTTTCAATGCCTGTTCGAGGATCGGCTTGGCGAACGCCTTGGCGTCCTGCAGGTGCTGCAATGCCCGATCTACGCTGTTTTGTGCCTCCCAGTGGGCGCCGGTCAGCCGCGCGAGCGCGGCGCGTTGTTCGGCACTGCCCGGCAGCTGTTGTGGCTGGGTGGTGGCAAGTGCCTGGCGTTTGTCGGCGCAGGCATTGCCGAGCCAGGAGGGCAGGGTGTCGGTCAACAATTGATAGTGGCTGTCGGGCAGGCGGGTATCGGAATAATCGAGGTTCGTCATGGAGCGGGTCCGTGCAAGTTATGAAGCCCGCAGTAAACCAGCCGGTTGCAGAGGGGGACCTTTAGATAGTTAGGGGGCGCAACCCTTTCACTGGATAACCCTGACGCAAACCTGGCGCAGCGTTTAAACTGCGCCATTGCGACGCTATTTGTCGCATTGGCGTAAACCCGCTAAAAACGCGGGTTGGCGCTATAAGAAGTTGTCGCTTGGCGGCAAGGCCCTACTGAAAACTGTCCTTACAATCCCTGCATCGCCCGCCAGTTCCAGGCAGGCGTTCCTCTTCAGGAGACTCCGATGTCCGTTGAGCAAGCCCCGGTGCAACGTGCCGATTTCGACCAAGTAATGGTGCCTAACTATGCACCTGCCGCCTTTATCCCTGTGCGTGGCCAAGGTTCGCGCGTGTGGGATCAAGCAGGTCGTGAGCTGATCGACTTTGCCGGCGGCATCGCGGTCAACGTGTTGGGCCACGCCCACCCGGCGCTGGTCGGTGCACTGACCGAACAGGCCAACAAGTTGTGGCATGTGTCCAACGTCTTTACTAACGAGCCGGCGCTGCGCCTGGCCCACAAGCTGATCGACGCCACCTTTGCCGATCGCGTGTTCTTCTGCAACTCCGGCGCCGAGGCCAATGAGGCTGCGTTCAAGCTGGCCCGTCGTGTGGCCTTTGACCGTTTCGGCAGCGAGAAATACGAGATCATCGCCGCACTGAACAGCTTCCACGGGCGTACCCTGTTCACCGTCAACGTCGGCGGCCAGTCCAAGTACTCCGATGGTTTCGGGCCTAAAATCACCGGCATCACCCACGTTCCTTATAACGATCTGGCTGCGCTGAAGGCCGCTGTGTCGGGCAAGACCTGCGCCGTAGTGCTGGAACCGATCCAGGGTGAAGGCGGCGTACTGCCGGCTGAACTGGCTTACCTGCAAGGTGCCCGCGAACTGTGCGACGCGAACGACGCGCTGCTGGTGTTCGACGAAGTGCAAACCGGCATGGGCCGCAGCGGCCACCTGTTTGCCTACCAGCATTACGGTGTGACGCCGGACATCCTTACCAGCGCCAAGAGCCTGGGCGGCGGTTTCCCGATTGCGGCGATGCTTACCCGTGAAGACCTGGCCAAGCACCTGGTGGTCGGCACCCACGGCACCACCTACGGCGGCAACCCGCTGGCGTGCGCAGTGGCCGAAGCGGTGATCGACGTGATCAACACGCCAGAAGTATTGGCCGGCGTTAACGCCAAGCATGACTTGTTCAAGGCGCGCCTGGAGCAGATCGGCACGCAATACGGCATCTTCACCGAGGTGCGTGGCATGGGCCTGCTGATCGGTTGCGTGCTCAGCGATGCCTTCAAAGGCAAGGCCAAGGACGTGTTCAACGCGGCCGAAAAAGAGAATCTGATGATCCTGCAAGCTGGCCCGGACGTGGTGCGTTTTGCGCCGAGCCTGGTGGTGGAAGAGGCGGATATCAACGAAGGGCTGGATCGTTTTGAGCGTGCTGTGAAGACGTTGACCCAAGCCTGATACAAATCTATCTGCCGGACCGGATCAAATGTGGGAGGGGGCTTGCCCCCTCCCACATTAGGAACAGTGTTGTTCCTGACCTGTCCGGTATTTTTTTCTATGAGTTTTTCGAGTTAAGGAGTAACACCATGCTGGTGATGCGCCCCGCGCAAATGGCTGATCTGGGCGAGGTACAGCGTCTGGCTGCAGACAGCCCGATTGGTGTTACGTCCTTGCCAGACGATGTGGAACGCCTGAGCGACAAGATCGCCGCCAGCGAAGCTTCTTTCGCGGCCGAGGTAAGCTTCAACGGTGAAGAGAGCTATTTCTTCGTGCTTGAAGACACCGATACCGGCAAGCTCGCCGGTTGCTCGGCCATCGTTGCTTCAGCCGGCTACTCCGAGCCGTTCTACAGTTTCCGTAACGAAACCTTCGTGCACGCCTCCCGAGAGCTGAAGATCCATAACAAGATCCACGTGCTTTCCCAGTGCCATGACCTGACCGGGAACAGCCTGCTCACCAGTTTCTACGTGGTGCCGGAATTGGTCGGATCGCCCTGGTCGGAACTCAACTCCCGTGGCCGCCTGTTGTTCGTTGCCAGCCACCCCGAGCGCTTTGCCGATTCGGTGGTAACCGAGATTGTCGGCTACAGCGACGAAAACGGTGATTCGCCGTTCTGGGACGCCATCGGTCGCAACTTCTTCGACCTCAACTATGCCGCCGCCGAGCGCCTGTGCGGGCTGAAAAGTCGCACCTTCCTCGCCGAGTTGATGCCGCATTACCCGATCTACGTGCCGCTGTTGCCGGACGAGGCCCAGGAAGCCATGGGCCAGGTGCACCCGCGTGCGCAGATCACCTTCGATATCCTGATGCGCGAAGGTTTCGAGACCGATCACTACATCGACATCTTCGACGGTGGCCCGACGCTGCATGCACGGGTTTCGGGTATTCGCTCGATCGCCCAGAGCCGCGTGGTACCGGTGAAGATCGGCGAGATGGTCAAGGGCGTCGGTCGCCAGTACCTGGTGAGTAACGCGCAGTTGCAGGATTACCGCGCGGTGATGCTGGAGCTGGACTATGCGCCTGGTAAGCCAGTAACCCTGGACCTGGCGGCCGCCGAAGCCCTGGGCGTTGGCGAAGGCGCGAGCGTGCGTTTGGTTGCGGTATAAAAACAGAGTTTCGCGGGTGGCTGACAACAGCGGCCCGTTCGAGGAGATAGCATGATCGTTCGTCCCGTACGCAGCAGCGATTTACCGGCCCTGATTGATCTGGCGCGCAGCACCGGCACCGGCCTCACCACTTTGCCGGCCAACGAAGAGCGCCTGACCCACCGGGTTGGCTGGGCGGAAAAAACCTTTCGCGGCGAAGCCGGGCGCGGCGATGCCGACTACCTGTTCGTGCTGGAGAACGATGAAGGCCGCGTGGTCGGCATTTCTGCCATTGCCGGTGCCGTGGGCCTGCGTGAGCCCTGGTACAACTTCCGGGTCGGGCTGACCGTCAGCGCCTCCCAGGAGCTGAATATCTACCGCGAGATTCCGACGCTGTTTCTGGCCAACGACCTCACCGGCAATTCCGAATTGTGCTCGTTGTTTTTGCATGCCGATTATCGCAACGGTCTTAACGGCCGCATGTTGGCCAAGGCGCGCATGTTGTTTATCGCGGAGTTCCCGCAATTGTTCGGCAACAAGATCATTGCCGAGATGCGCGGCGTATCCAACGACGCCGGGCGTTCGCCGTTCTGGGAAAGCCTGGGTCGACACTTCTTCAAAATGGAGTTCAGCCAGGCCGACTACCTTACCGGTGTGGGCAACAAGGCATTTATCGCCGAGCTGATGCCGAAGTTTCCGCTGTACAGCTGCTTCCTGTCCGAGGATGCGCGCAACGTGATCGGCAAGGTCCATCCGGACACCGAGCCGGCCCTGAGTATGCTCAAGAGCGAAGGGTTCAGCTATCAGGGCTATGTCGATATCTTCGATGCAGGCCCAGCGGTAGAGTGTGAAACCAGCAAAATCCGTGCGGTGCGCGACAGCCAGTCGCTGGTGTTGGCCATCGGCACGCCGGGGGACGACGCCACGCCGTTCCTGATCCATAACCGCAAGCGCGAGGAGTGCCGTATCACTGCTGCTCCGGCCCGGCTGGCGGCAGGTACCCTGGTGGTCGATCCGCAGACCGCCAAGCGCCTGCAGCTGGTAGTGGGTGATCAAGTGCGTGCCGTACCGTTGTCTGCTGCTCGGGAGCCCAAGTAATGAATTCGCTGTATATCGCAGGTAGCTGGCTGGCCGGCCAGGGTGAGTTGTTCGAATCGCGCAACCCGGTGACCCAGCAGGTATTGTGGGCCGGCAACGGCGCCACCGTCGAGCAGGTCGAGTCCGCCGTGCAGGCGGCACGCCAGGCATTCCCCGCGTGGGCTCGTCTGCCGTTGGAAGAACGCATCAGAATGCTGGAAGCCTTTGCCAGCACCCTGAAAAGCCGTGCCGATGAAATTGCCCGCTGCATTGGTGAGGAAACCGGTAAACCCTTGTGGGAATCGGCTACCGAAGTCACCAGCATGGCCAACAAGATCGCCATCTCGGTGCAGAGTTATCGTGAGCGCACCGGCGAAAAGAGCGGCCCATTGGGTGACGCCACCGCGGTATTGCGTCACAAGCCTCACGGCGTGGTGGCGGTGTTCGGCCCGTACAACTTCCCCGGGCATTTGCCCAACGGCCATATCGTCCCGGCCTTGCTGGCGGGTAATACCGTGCTGTTCAAACCCAGCGAGCTGACCCCGAAAGTTGCCGAGCTGACCGTGCAATGCTGGATCGAAGCCGGGCTGCCGGCGGGCGTGTTGAACCTGCTGCAAGGCGCGCGGGAAACCGGCATCGCCCTGGCCGCCAACCCCGGCATAGACGGCTTGTTCTTCACCGGGTCCAGCCGCACCGGCAATCATCTGCATCAGCAGTTTTCGGGACGCCCGGACAAAATCCTCGCCCTGGAAATGGGCGGCAACAACCCGCTGGTCGTGGATGAAGTGGCCGATGTGGATGCGGCGGTCTACACCATCATCCAGTCTGCGTTTATCTCGGCTGGTCAGCGTTGCACCTGCGCCCGTCGCTTGTTGGTGCCGGAAGGCGCCTGGGGCGATGCATTGCTGGCGCGGTTGGTGGCGGTGAGCGCAACGATTGAAGTCGGTGCGTTCGACCAGCAACCACCGCCGTTCATGGGCTCGGTAATCTCCCTTGGCGCGGCGAAAGCCTTGATGGACGCCCAGGAATTGATGTTGGCCAATGGCGCCGTAGCGCTGCTGGAAATGACCCAGCCACAGGATCAGGCCGCATTGCTGACCCCAGGCATCATCGACGTGACCGGCGTAACCGAGCGTGAAGACGAAGAACTGTTCGGCCCGCTGTTGCAGGTGATTCGCTACGCGGATTTCGCCGAGGCAATCGCAGAGGCCAACAACACCCAATACGGCCTGGCCGCTGGCCTGTTGTCGGATAGCGAAGCGCGTTACCAGCAGTTCTGGCTGGAAAGCCGTGCCGGTATCGTCAACTGGAACAAGCAGTTGACCGGCGCCGCCAGTACCGCACCGTTTGGCGGGGTAGGGGCCTCGGGTAACCATCGGGCCAGTGCGTATTACGCGGCCGATTATTGTGCGTATCCGGTGGCGTCGCTGGAAACGCCGAGTCTGGTGATGCCAGCCACGTTGACCCCTGGCATTACACTGATCTGAACGTGGGAGGGGCTTGCTCCCGATGGCGGTGTGTCAGTCACCTAATTAGTCAACTGACACCCTGCTATCGGGAGCAAGCGCCCTCCCACATTTGAACTGTGGTGTATTCAGTAATTTGATGCCTATAAAAACAGATGTTCGTGGAGCCTCGCCGATGAAATCCTGTGAAGTCAATTTTGACGGTCTAGTGGGGCCGACCCATAACTACGGCGGTTTGTCTTTCGGCAACGTCGCATCCCAAAGCAACAGCCAGCAACATTCCAACCCCAAGGAAGCGGCGTTGCAGGGCCTGCAGAAAATGAAAGCCCTGATGGACATGGGCTTTGTGCAAGGTGTGTTGGCGCCCCAGGAACGCCCGGATGTGGCTGCTTTGCGCAACCTGGGTTTCAGCGGAACCGACGCCCAGGTAATTCAGCAAGCGGCCAAGCAGGCCATGCCGTTGCTGGTAGCGAGCTGCTCGGCTTCCAGCATGTGGGTAGCCAACGCGGCCACTGTCAGCCCGAGCGCTGATACCGCAGACGGTCGCGTGCATTTCACCGCCGCCAACCTCAACTGCAAGTACCATCGCAGCATCGAACACCCCACCACCAGCCGCGTGCTGGGCGCGATGTTCGCCGATGCAAAGCACTTTGCCCACCACGCCGCCTTGCCGGCGGTGGCGCAGTTCGGTGATGAGGGCGCGGCCAACCACACGCGCTTTTGCCGTGAGTACGGTGAGGCCGGTGTTGAGTTCTTCGTGTTTGGCCGCAGTGCCTTCGACAGCCGTTACCCGGCCCCGCAGAAGTACCCGGCGCGCCAGACCCTTGAAGCATCCCAGGCAGTCGCGCGCCTGCACGGCTTGAAGGATGACGGTGTGGTCTACGCCCAGCAGAACCCGGCGGTGATCGATGCCGGCGTGTTCCACAACGATGTAATCGCGGTGGGCAACGGCGAGATGCTGTTCTACCACGAGGACGCATTCCTCAACACTGAACAGATGCTCGCCGAGCTGCAAGCCAAGTTGGGCAAGCTGGGCGGCAACTTCCAATCCGTCTGCGTACCCCGTGCCCAGGTCAGTGTCGAGGACGCGGTGCGTTCCTACCTGTTCAACAGCCAGTTGCTGACCCGCCCTGACGGTTCGATGCTGCTGATTGTGCCGGAAGAGTGCCGCAGCAATGAGCGTGTGTGGCACTACCTGCAGGGCCTGACCAACTCCGGTGGGCTGATCCGCGAAGTCAAAGTGTTCGACCTCAAGCAAAGTATGCAGAACGGCGGCGGCCCGGCGTGCCTGCGTTTGCGCGTCGCCTTGAACGAAACCGAACTGGCGGCGGTGAATCCAGGCGTTATCATGACCGCGCCACTGTACGAAACCCTGACCCAATGGGTTGGCAAGCACTACCGCGACAGCCTGCGCGAAACCGACCTGGCTGACCCGCAGTTGCTGCTTGAGTGCCGGACGGCACTGGATGAACTGACGCAAATCCTTAAACTGGGCTCGGTTTATCCTTTCCAGATCAATTAACACCATACGGCTGAGATATTTTATTTATGACCGACACCCTGAAGCTGATCCTTGAAGACACCGACGGCACCCAGCTGGAAACGTCCTGCACCCGCGTTGCCGTGGTCTGGCAGGGCAAGGAGATCTGGATCCAGCACGACGGCCGTGGCCAACTGCTGATTGGTGTGGACGTCGAAGAGGGCGACGCCGAGTACGCCAATCTGCTGATGCGTCCCTTGGCGACCAACCTGATGAGCCTGCAACTGGAAATGGAACCGGCCGACGTTGAGGGTGATGACGACGATCACGTCCATGGTCCTGGCTGCAACCACTAAGGAAGCTGCTTATGCTCGCCCTCGGCAAACTGCTTGAACTGACCCTCGCCGGTCGCGAACCGGCGCAAAAAATTCAACTGACTGTCGACGGCGTGCAGATGCGCTGGCTCAGCGAGGGCGCGCTCGAAGTGCGCCCCCCTGAGGCTCGGGACAATGGCAGCGACCTGCTGCTGTCGTCCGGCATTCATGGCAACGAAACCGCGCCGATCGAACTGCTTGATCGCCTGTTGCATGGCATCGCCCGTGGGGAAATCAAACCCCGCTCCCGTATTCTGTTCCTGTTCGGCAACCCCGAGGCCATGCGCCGCGGCGAGCGTTATCTCGAACTGGACATCAACCGGCTGTTCAACGGCCGGCATGAAAGCAACATCGGCCCCGAGGCCATGCGCGCTGCCGAACTCGAGCAACTGGCGCGCAGTTTTTTCAGCCAGCCCGGTCGATCACGCCTGCACTACGACCTGCACACCGCGATTCGTGGTTCTAAGATCGAGCAGTTTGCCCTCTATCCGTGGAAGGAGGGGCGTCAGCATTCGCGCCGTGAACTGGCGCGCCTGAACGCCGGCGGTATGCAAGCGGTATTGCTGCAGAACAAAACCTCGATCACTTTCACTGCGTTTACCTACGAACAGTTGGAAGCCGAAGCCTTCACCCTGGAACTGGGCAAGGCCCGGCCGTTCGGGCAGAACCAGAGCGTGGACGTGTCCCGGCTGGAGGCGCGCCTCAAGCACATCATTGAAGGCGATGAGCCGCCGACAGAAAGCCTGGACGGCCTGCAACTGTTTGCCGTCTCTCGCGAGGTCATCAAGCACAGCGACGCCTTCCTGATGCACCTGCCGGCGGATGTGGAAAACTTTTCGCAATTGGAAAAGGGTTATCTGCTGGCCGAAGACGTGGCCAAGACGCGCTGGGTGATCGAGGAGGAGGGTGCCCGCATCATCTTCCCCAACCCGAAGGTGAAGAATGGTTTGCGCGCAGGGATTCTTATCGTGCCTGCCACGGATGCTGGGTTGGCTTAAATCTTAAGTCCAACTGGATCCAAATGTGGGAGGGGCGGTGCGACGTTTCGACTTGCCCCCGATAGCCGTATACCAGTCAGCCCATCTGCAGCTGACTCACCGCCATCCGGGGCAAGCCCCCTCCCACATGTTGTTTTGCAGTGTTGCTTAGACCGCTACAGCACGCGGCTCACTACGGCGGATCGCCCGCACCTTGTGCAGGGTATCGGCGCAGGTACGCGCAGCTTCCTGACCCTTGTGCACGAAGTGCTCATAGAAGAACGTAGTGTGCTCGCTGCCGGCGTGGAAGTGGTGCGGCGTCAGGGACACCGAGAACACCGGCACTTCAGTTTCCAGTTGAACCTGCATCAAACCGCTGACCACTGACTGGGCCACGAATTCGTGCCGGTAGATGCCACCATCCACCACCAGCGCGGCGGCGACGATGCCGGCATAGCGACCGGTCTTGGCCAGCAACTTGGCGTGCAGGGGCAATTCAAAGGCACCGCCGACTTCAAAGAAGTCGATGTCCGATTCCTGATAGCCTTGGGCGATCATTTCGGCAAGAAAGCCTTTGCGCGATTGGTCGACGATATCCTTGTGCCAGCAGGCCTGGATAAACGCGACGCGCTCGCCGTGATGGTTTTTGCTTTTGCTGTCGATTGCGGTGGGTTGCATGTTCTGACTCCTGTTTAAGAAAAAAACAGGGCGTTATGAATCGAATGGGATTTAAGGGTATGCACAACGGCGTCATGCAAGCATGAGGTCAGTGCGCGGCCCTTAGGTGCCAATCCCGTTCTCTCTTCATCCGGACTATGACCGTCGGCCCCGGGATCACACCGGGTCTGCTGACCTTGTCGCCGTCCTGCCGGAGCAGTTCGAGGCGCCAAGCGCTCGCGGGCTATGCACATTGCGTGCAATTACCGCCGGTGGGGAATTGCACCCCGCCCTGAGAACGTTGCCGCCAGAACCCTGGCGGCGGAGAGTTTTTAACACGGTTTTTCAAAAACTGCACGGTTGCCGTATCGATAAGCTATATCGGTTTGTTTGGTTGGTATTCGATTGAATGCAGTGGGGGCTTGATATTGCGTGGCTTTGCCCGCAGTAATCACACACAAAAGGACTTATCCATTCCGTTAGAGGCCCCCTTCATGACCGTGATTGACCTGCGCAGCGACACCGTGACCCAACCCACCCCCGGTATGCTCGACGCGATGGCCGGCGCCGTCAGCGGTGATGACGTCTATGGCGAAGACCCCAGCGTCAACAAGCTGGAGGCGGAACTGGCCAAGCGTCTGGGCTTCGCCGCCGCGCTGTTCGTGCCCACTGGCACCATGAGCAATTTGCTGGCATTGATGGCCCACTGTGAGCGCGGCGAGGAATATATCGTCGGCCAGCAGGCCCATACCTACAAATACGAAGGCGGCGGGGCGGCCGTGCTGGGCTCGATCCAGCCGCAGCCGCTGGAATTGCAAGCGGACGGTTCCCTGGACCTTGACCACGTGCTGGCGGCGATCAAGCCTGACGATTTCCACTTTGCCCGCACGCGCTTGCTGGCGCTGGAAAACACCATGCAAGGCAAGGTCCTGCCGATGGAGTACCTGGCCAAGGCGCGCGCGTTTACCCGTGAGCATGGCCTGGCCTTGCACCTGGACGGGGCGCGGATCTACAACGCAGCGATCAAGCTGGGGGTGGATGCGCGTGACATCGCCAAGCATTTCGATTCGGTGTCGGTGTGCCTGTCCAAGGGCCTTGGCGCACCGGTCGGCTCGGTGCTGTGCGGTTCCACGGCGTTGATCGCCAAGGCCCGGCGCCTGCGCAAGATGGTCGGTGGCGGAATGCGTCAGGCAGGTTCGTTGGCGGCAGCGGGGCTGTATGCCCTGGATCATCAGGTACAGCGCCTGGCCGAGGACCACGCCAACGCGCAGTGGCTGGGTGATGAGCTGCGCAAGGTCGGTTACACGGTGGAGCCGGTGCAGACCAACATGGTCTATGTGCAAATTGGCGAGCAGGCGCAGGCGTTGAAAGCCTTTGCCGCAGAGCGCGGGATCAAGTTGAGTGCCGCGCCGCGCCTGCGTATGGTCACCCATCTGGATGTCAGCCGGGCACAGATCGAGCAAGTCGTGCAGACATTCGTCGCATTTTCGCAGAAATGACAGTGCAGACCGTCTAATTGACTGTTTCTATCACATAAACACGCTGTACCACCGGCGAAGGGCCGATATAATGCGGTCCTTTGCCGTCGCTCCGTCTGATGATGTTGCGCACTGGCCTTTGGCCGCAGCCTCCGTGGAAGAACCTAATGAAAAGCGCAGAAATCCGTGAAGCCTTCCTTCGCTTCTTCGAAGAGCAAGGTCACACCCGTGTAGCCTCCAGCTCCTTGATCCCAGGCAATGACCCCACCCTGCTGTTCACTAACGCGGGGATGAACCAGTTCAAGGACTGTTTCCTGGGCCAGGAAAAGCGCGCCTATACTCGCGCCACCAGCAGCCAGAAGTGCGTACGCGCCGGCGGCAAGAACAGCGACCTGGAAAACGTCGGTTACACCGCGCGTCACCACACGTTCTTCGAAATGCTGGGTAACTTCAGTTTCGGCGACTATTTCAAGAAGGATGCGATTACCTTCGCCTGGACCTTCCTGACCGGCGTGCTGAAACTGCCCAAGGAAAAACTCTGGGTTACCGTCTACGCGACGGACGACGAAGCCTATGACATCTGGACCCAGCAAATCGGTGTACCTGCCGAGCGCATGATTCGCATCGGCGACAACAAGGGTGCGCCTTACGCTTCCGATAACTTCTGGACCATGGGCGATACCGGCCCGTGCGGCCCTTGCACCGAGATCTTCTACGATCACGGTGCGGACATCTGGGGTGGCCCACCCGGCTCGCCGGATGAAGACGGTGACCGTTACATCGAAATCTGGAACAACGTGTTCATGCAGTTCAATCGCACCGCCGATGGCGTGTTGCATCCGCTGCCGGCGCCGTCGGTGGACACCGGCATGGGCCTGGAGCGGATCAGTGCGGTCATGCAGCACGTTCATTCCAACTATGAAATCGACCTGTTCACCAACCTGCTGAGCGCTTCGGCTGCGGCCATTGGTTGCACCAATGAAGGCCAGTCGTCGCTCAAAGTGGTATCGGACCACATCCGTTCCTGTGGCTTCCTGATTGCCGATGGTGTGTTGCCGTCCAATGAAGGGCGTGGCTACGTGCTGCGTCGCATCATCCGTCGCGCCTGCCGTCACGGTAACAAGCTGGGTGCCACCGGCAGCTTCTTCTACAAAATCGTGGCTGCACTGGTTGCCGAGATGGGCGATGCCTTCCCGGAACTCAAGCAGCAGCAGAGCAATATCGAGCGCGTACTCAAGGCCGAGGAGGAGCAGTTCTCCAAGACACTGGAGCACGGTCTGAAGATTCTCGAGCAGGACCTGGCTGAGCTCAAAGGCTCTGTGGTACCGGGCGACGTGGTGTTCAAGCTTTACGACACCTACGGTTTCCCGATGGACCTGACCGCCGATATCGCCCGTGAACGCGAGCTGACCATCGATGAAGCCGGGTTTGAGCGTGAGATGGAAGCCCAGCGGGTGCGTGCGCGTTCCGCCAGCTCCTTTGGCCTGGACTACAACACCCTGGTCAAGGTTGACGTGCCCACCGAGTTCATCGGCTACAAGGCTACCGCCGGCTCGGCCAAGATCGTTGCCATCTATAAAGACGGCAAGTCGGTCGATGTATTGAGCGAAGGCGAAGAAGCCGTGGTGGTGCTGGACCAGACCCCATTCTACGCCGAGTCAGGTGGCCAGATTGGTGATTGTGGTTTCCTCAGCTCGACGTCCGGCCGTTTCGAGGTGCGCGACACCACCAAGACCGGCGGTGCTTTCCTGCATCACGGTGTGTTGGTACTGGGCAGCCTGACTGTCGGCGCGCCAGTGGATACCCAGGTCGATGCTGACGTAAGGCATGCAACTGCGTTGAACCACTCGGCCACTCACTTGCTCCACGCTGCCTTGCGTCAAGTGCTGGGCGAGCATGTTCAGCAAAAGGGCTCGTTGGTCGACAGCCAGCGTCTGCGGTTTGACTTCAGCCACTTTGAAGCAATCAAGCCTGAGCAGATCAAGGCGCTGGAAGATATTGTCAATGCCGAGGTGCGCAAGAACACGCCGGTAGAAACTGAAGAAACTGACATCGAAACCGCCAAGGCCAAGGGCGCCATGGCGTTGTTTGGCGAGAAGTACGGCGACGAAGTTCGCGTGCTGAGCATGGGGGGTAGCTTCTCGGTCGAGCTGTGTGGTGGTATCCACGCTAACCGTACCGGCGATATCGGCCTGCTGAAAATCATCAGCGAAGGTGGTGTGGCGTCCGGTGTGCGTCGTATCGAGGCGGTGACCGGTGCTGCGGCCCTGGCTTACCTCAATGCCGCCGAAGAACAACTCAAGGAAGCGGCCAGCCTGGTCAAGGGCAGCCGTGACAATCTGATCGACAAACTGTCTGCCGTGCTGGAGCGCAACCGTGCGCTGGAGAAACAGCTGGAGCAGTTGCAGGCCAAGGCGGCCAGCGCTGCGGGCGATGATCTGTCGGCCTCGGCGGTTGACGTCAAGGATGTGAAAGTTCTGGCGGCGCGCCTGGACGGTCAGGACGGCAAGGCGTTGTTGGCCTTGGTCGATCAGTTGAAGAACAAGCTCGGCCGCGCAGTGATCCTGCTCGGCAGTGTCCATGAGGATAAGGTCGTTCTGGTTGCCGGTGTAACCAAAGACCTGACTGGCCAACTCAAGGCCGGTGATTTGATGAAGCAAGCCGCTGCGGCAGTGGGCGGCAAGGGCGGTGGTCGTCCGGACATGGCACAAGGCGGTGGTGTAGATGCCGGTGCCCTGGATGCGGCCCTGGCCTTGACCGTGCCGTTTGTCGAGGCAGGTATTTAAGGCACTGTTAATCGGCCCGTGGTCTAGTCACGGGCTTGTTCAGTGCGGGTGGATTGGATATTAGGCGCCCCTTTACGGGCTGAGGCGGCTTGGAAATGGCTTTGATCGTACAGAAATTTGGAGGCACCTCGGTCGGCTCTGTAGAAAGAATCGAGCAGGTCGCCGACAAGGTTAAGAAATTCCGCGATGCCGGCGATGACCTGGTTGTGGTGCTGTCAGCCATGAGCGGCGAGACCAATCGCCTGATCGACCTGGCCAAGGCTATCAGTGGGGATCAACAGCCGTTGCCACGTGAGCTGGATGTGATTGTGTCCACGGGCGAGCAGGTAACCATTGCGCTGTTGGCCATGGCTCTGAACAAGCGTGGCGTGCCGGCGGTGTCCTACACGGGCAGCCAGGTGCGCATTCTCACCGACAGCGCGCACACCAAGGCGCGTATCCTGCAGATTGATGATCAGAAAATTCGTACTGATCTGAAGGCTGGGCGCGTGGTAGTTGTAGCGGGTTTCCAAGGTGTGGACGAGCAAGGCAACATCACCACCCTCGGGCGTGGCGGTTCTGACACCACGGGTGTGGCACTGGCGGCAGCGCTCAAGGCTGACGAATGCCAGATCTATACCGACGTGGATGGCGTCTACACCACTGACCCGCGCGTCGTGCCAGTGGCCCAGCGCCTGGACAAGATCACCTTTGAAGAAATGCTGGAAATGGCCAGCCTTGGTTCCAAGGTGCTGCAGATTCGCGCGGTGGAGTTCGCCGGCAAGTACAACGTTCCGCTGCGCGTATTGCACAGCTTCAAGGAGGGTCCGGGCACCCTCATTACTATTGATGAAGAGGAATCCATGGAACAGCCGATCATTTCCGGCATCGCTTTCAACCGCGATGAAGCCAAGCTGACGATCCGTGGCGTGCCAGACACCCCGGGCGTGGCTTTCAAGATTCTGGGTCCTGTCAGCGATGCGAATGTTGAAGTCGACATGATCGTGCAGAACGTTTCGCACGATAACACCACCGATTTCACCTTCACCGTGCACCGCAACGAATACGATGCGGCATTGAAAATCCTGCAGAACACAGCGAGCGAGATTGGCGCCCGTGAAGTGGTCGGCGATACCAAGATTGCCAAGGTATCGATCGTAGGGGTGGGCATGCGTTCCCATGCCGGCGTTGCCAGCCGTATGTTCGGGGCCCTCGCCAAGGAGGGTATCAACATCCAGATGATTTCCACTTCGGAAATCAAAGTCTCGGTAGTGCTCGAAGAGAAGTACCTGGAACTGGCTGTACGCGCGCTGCATACCGCTTTTGAGCTTGACGCTCCGGCCCGACAGGGCGAGTGATGTGTTGCCAGGAAGGCGCGGTTTACCGCGCCTTTCATTTTTTTGTGGGGCGCATGTTCTTTTGCGTGGGCTCGACAATACTTAGGTGTGTAGGGCTACGGCTTTTGGGTTGTAGGTCGAATGCCTTTTTTTTGCAGACTGTTGTTCCTGAACTGAAATGCGTGAGGAGAAAGGCATGCTGATTCTGACTCGTCGTTGCGCAGAAAGCCTGATTATCGGTGATGGCGAAATCACCGTGACCGTGCTCGGCGTCAAAGGCAATCAAGTGCGTATTGGGGTTAACGCTCCAAAAGAGGTAGCGGTTCACCGCGAGGAAATCTACCTGCGGATCAAGAAAGAGAAGGACGAAGAACCAAGCCTTTAATTTTTATCGTTTTTTATGTTTGCAAACGGGGATGAACGTGGTTAATATACGCCCCGTGTTGCGGAGAGCTGGCCGAGTGGCCGAAGGCGCTCCCCTGCTAAGGGAGTACACCTCAAAAGGGTGTCGGGGGTTCGAATCCCCCGTTCTCCGCCATTATTTGCTTAGTACGTTGCAATCTGGTTTTTTCGGTAAGTTGTTGAAAATACTCGAAAAAACAGCTTTACATAGAGATTGAACGGCCTATAATGCGCGGCAACAAATGCACTCGTAGCTCAGCTGGATAGAGTACTCGGCTACGAACCGAGCGGTCACAGGTTCGAATCCTGTCGAGTGCACCATTTAAGAGTTAGTTGCAGCGATGCAGGTAGCTCGGCTTCAACCAGTTGTGATCTGGTCTAAAAACACAATCTGCACTCGTAGCTCAGCTGGATAGAGTACTCGGCTACGAACCGAGCGGTCACAGGTTCGAATCCTGTCGAGTGCACCATACAAACAAAAAGCCCGCCTAGTGCGGGCTTTTTGCCGTCTGGGGTTTATGTAGGTTTTATCCTGGTGTGGGTCTTTTTATCTTTCCCATGTGTTTTCCCTCTCCTGCGTGTCGTCGCATTTCTATAGGTGCAGCCAATACTGAACATTGGCTCGCAAGCGCTTGTTCTTTCCAGTTTTTTAACGTTTAAAACGGCCGGGCGGTGTATCATGCGCCGGTCAGCCCCGTCGGGGCTTGTGGAATACCTCCATGGACTTACCCAGTAGTGACTCAGTACCCCGTTTTACCAATCATGAATTGACTGATTGATCCTTCCGGCGTGCCCCGCTGCTGGGAGTGGAGTTCGCCTATGACCGAAGTAGAAGTAAAGAAAACACAAGAAAGCCTGCAGGATCGTCTGGCTCAAGTCATCGAGCTGCTGCAGCGCCAGCGCGTGGTCGAAGACCTCACGCACCGCCAGGAAGGTCCGAACCACGACCGCGTTGAAAACCTGGTTCACCGGCAAAACCTCGTCGAGTTACAACGCAAGCTCGATGACCTGCACTCCGCCGACGTTGCCTACATCCTCGAAGCTTTGCCGCTGGATGATCGACTGACCCTTTGGCAGTTGGTCAAGGCCGATCGCGACGGTGACATCCTCCTGGAGGTGTCTGACTCGGTCCGTGAAACGCTGATCGCCGACATGGATGATCATGAGCTCCTGGCCGCCGCCAAGGAGATGGATGCGGACGAACTGGCCGATCTGGCACCTGAGCTGCCCCGGGATGTTGTCCATGAGTTGATGGAGGCGCTCGATACGCAGCAGCGTGAGCGCGTGCGATCGGCGCTGTCCTATGACGAGGACCAGGTCGGTGCGCTGATGGATTTCGAGATGGTCACCATCCGCGAAGACGTCAGTCTGGAAGTGGTACTGCGTTACTTGCGTCGCCTCAAAGAGCTGCCGGGCCATACCGACAAGCTGTTCGTGGTCGACTACGAGGGAATTCTCAAAGGCGTATTGCCGATCAAGCGCCTGCTGGTAAATGATCCAGAGAAGAAAGTAGCTGACCTGATGGCCAGCGATACCGTCAGCTTCCATCCTGACGAAGATGCCTACGACGCGGCCCAGGCCTTTGAGCGTTACGACTTGATCTCGGCTCCGGTAGTCGACAAGAACGGCAAGTTGATCGGTCGTCTGACCATCGATGAAATCGTTGACTTGATCCGTGAAGAGAGTGAAACCGAAGTCCTCAACATGGCGGGTTTGCGTGAAGAGGAAGACATTTTTGCGTCAGTCTGGCGTTCTCTGCATAACCGCTGGGCCTGGCTGGCGGTTAACCTGATCACGGCATTTATCGCGTCTCGTGTCATCGGGTTGTTTGAAGGTTCAATCGAAAAGCTGGTGGCATTGGCAGCGTTGATGCCGATTGTGGCGGGTATCGGCGGTAACTCCGGTAACCAGACCATCACCATGATCGTGCGGGCCATGGCGCTGGATCAGGTGAGTACGGCCAACTCTTCACGCCTACTGCGCAAGGAGCTGGCTGTGGGCCTTATCAACGGCCTGGTGTGGGGTGGAGTGATTGGTGTGGTGGCCTATCTCCTTTATGGCAGTTGGTCCTTGGGCGTAGTGATGACGGCCGCCATGACCCTCAACCTGCTGCTGGCTGCCTTGATGGGGGTGTTGATCCCTATGACCCTCGCGCGCCTTGGTCGCGATCCCGCCATGGGAGCCAGCGTGATGATTACTGCCATGACTGACAGTGGTGGCTTCTTCATCTTCCTGGGCCTGGCAACGATCTTCCTGCTCTGATCCTTTCTGCGGGGGCATGTCTGCCCCCGCTTTGCTCCCCATCTCCAAAATTCAGGCAAAAAAAAGCCAGCACATGGCTGGCTTCGGCTTTCAGTGTCAATCAATTGGCTTCTGCGGCCGCCTCAACATCGTGAGCGATAAGCGAGACGAGGGCGTTTTGCTGGCGGTGGGAGAGCTGACGAAAACGCTGCAGCAGTTCGCGTTCGTGCAGTGACAGCTCCGGGCTATCCAGGCGCATGCTCAACTCTTCACCCAAGGCACCTTCCTGAATAAGGCTTTGTTCCAGGCGTGCGATGATTTCAGAGTTCATGCTGCGGTGATGATTGCGAGCCACCTCGGCAATGCGTTCCCGCATTCCGTCTGGCAGACGTACGACGAATTTGTCAGCCGTACGGCTGGAATAAATTGCCTGTTTCAATGGGCGCATATATTTAACCGGTTAGTTCAGGGGAGCGGTTTCTGGAATTGGCCGCAAGATGAGTGTTAAGACAAGGCTCACGACCAAAGTTCAACCCGAATTGCAAAGAGGCCGCATCATGCCTCAGATTTGCCATTTCATTGGCGTCAATTCTGTGACAAATATTGAACCGCCTAAAGGCTTTGTGCCAGTACTGAATTGCATTTTTGCGGACTGGTTTGAAAACTTTGGCGCTGATGCAGTGCTAGTCCATCAACGCGCAGGGCTACGGCGCATCTGGGTTGAAGGGTGCAGCGCAATATGGCCTTTTGCCCTCAGTCTTAAGCCTAGTGGCAGTTTGCCGATTTGCTAGGATGATTCGACATAAGGTAGGGGGGGGGAGGGGGTTAGCGCAGCAGTGGATCGAACTTGATTCGGCGACCGGCGATGAGGGCCAATATCAGTAGGCTACCAAACACGGCGCTGACGATGAAGGCGGTGGCTTGAACTCCAGAGGAGTCAGTAGCGAGGGCCAGAAAGCCTGCCATGAGGGTCAAGCATAGAAAAAGCCAGGCAGGTTTGGACATTGATAGTTATCTCAGAAAACCCAGTGCTCGGATGTAGGTGCTGCTTGTGTTTCTTGGGTCAGGAGAACGGGTGACTGCTCGGTAGCAGTGACTACCGCCAGCTGGGGGCGTTGTTGCAGATGATGGGGAACTGCTTGGCTGGCCAGTGCGGCATCTTGAGTATTGACTGGCTGGAAATGAAATATCACCAGTGCGGCCAGGGCTACGGCATTGAGAGCTAATAGTAGGATGCTATTCATGGTCATGTTCTCCGCGGTGCTTGGTTCGCTTGGTTTATGCAAAGAACATTGCAGATGCCGTGCCAAACTATTTTCCCTTTAAAATCAATTATTTGATTTGCCTATGTGGTGGTTTCGGGTTGCAGTTTGCAATGATGGCATTTTGAGGTAATGCAATTTGCACGATCACTGCAAGTCCCCGTGTTTACTGGGTGAAGCTATAAAGATATGTGCAAGGATCGCCCTACAAGCAAAATGCCTAAGGACGACATGACAAAAACTACCTCGACCGTTAATATGCACGCCGTCTGTCGCTGGTCTCATCCGCGACGCGCTTGTCATTTGTCCCAGTAGCTCAATTGGATAGAGCATCCCCCTCCTAAGGGGAAGGTTGGCCGTTCGAACCGGCCCTGGGACACCATCTTTATAGACTGAACGCCTGCCATGGCGTTTAGTGCTATCTACAAGACATCCGCTTTTCTCTCTGCTGCATTTCCTTCGATCTGAATCCTGCTATCTGTTGATAGCCTGGCATTTGTTGCAGGTTGTTTTTTGCGTCAGGAGGATCCAGTGCGGGCAATGCGCTGGCTCCCTTCTCTATATATAGAGATTCACAGAGGCTCCAGGCCTGGTGCACGGCAGGTCAAATGGGAGTTTTGAGTTTTTTGATTTAATGGGGTTGACGCACATGCAAATCCCTGTAGAATTCGCCTCCCGCTTCGGAGAGATCTTAAGCGCAAGTGGTTGAAGTTGTTGAAGAAATCTTCGAAAGCTTCTGAAAATAATCACTTGACAGCACA
>NZ_JPRX01000001.1:4814752-4868643 GCF_000737955.1 Pseudomonas sp. BRG-100
TGAAAAGTACCGAGCTATTCAATACCCACAGCTTTTTGCAAAGCCTCAAAGATCAGTCGAACCTTGCAGCGCTTCAGGGTTCACAGCAGGGGCGTCATGTATTTATCTCTATCGTTGTGTACCTACAGACACAGGTGCAACGTCTGAGCTCTTATGCAAAATAATCCCCGGAAACAGGCCGCACCGCCTGTCCGGACCCGACCACCCGGACTATCATGCCGATAGCCCAATCCCTTACCGCAAGGAGCCGCTCGGAACGCCGATGCGCCAGATCTGGAAATCTTTTCGAGCCCTTTATTTCGCCTCTTTGATGATGCTGATTGGCTCCGGCCTGCTCAGTACTTACCTGGCCTTGCGCCTGGCGGCAGACAATGTCGACAGTTTGTGGGTCGGTGCGCTGATGGCCGCCAACTATTTTGGCTTGGTACTGGGCGGCAAGATCGGGCATCGCCTGATTGCCCGCGTTGGACATATTCGTGCCTACGCGACTTGCGCCGGAATCGTCGGCGCGGCAGTGCTGGGTCATGGCTTGATTGATTGGCTACCTGCCTGGATCGTGCTGCGGATAATCGTCGGCCTGGGGATGATGTGCCAGTACATGGTTATCGAAAGCTGGCTCAATGAACAGGCGGATGCCAAGCAGCGTGGCGTAGTGTTCAGCGGCTACATGATCGCGTCCTACCTCGGGTTGGTACTGGGGCAGTTGATCCTGGTTATGCATCCTCACCTTGGGCTTGAACTGCTGATGTTGGTCGCGCTGTGTTTTGCGTTGTGCCTGGTGCCTGTGGCCATGACCCGACGCATTCACCCCGCGCCCCTGCACCCGGCCCCGATGGAGCCCCGTTTTTTTATAAAGCGTGTGCCACAGTCTCTTAGTACGGTGCTGGGCGCGGGCTTGATCGTTGGGTCGTTCTACGGTTTGGCGCCGCTCTACGCGTCTCAGCAGGGGCTGACGACTGAGCAAGTCGGCTTGTTCATGGGGAGCTGCATTTTTGCCGGCTTGGTCGTTCAGTGGCCGCTGGGATGGCTATCGGACCGCTATGACCGCGCGCTGTTGATTCGCTGCTTTGCGTTGTGCCTGGCCGTAACAGCGTTGCCGCTGGCGATCATGACTCAAGTACCGCTGGAAGTGCTGTTTGTGGCAGGCTTCTTCTGTTCGCTGGTGCAGTTCTGCCTTTACCCATTGGCAGTGGCTTTTTCCAACGATCATGTAGAAGGTGATCGTCGGGTTTCGCTGACGGCCATGTTGTTGGTGACCTACGGCATAGGCGCCAGTATCGGCCCACTGCTGGCGGGCGTAGTGATGAAGTTGTTCGGCAGCCAGATGCTCTACGCGTTTTTCAGTTTGTGTGCGTTGATCCTGGTATGGCGCATCCGCCCCAAAGCAGTGACCAACCTGCACCAGGTCGACGACGCCCCGCTGCATCACGTGGCGATGCCTGACAGCATGTCCAGTTCACCGCTGGTAGCAGCGCTAGACCCACGGGTGGATGAGCAAGTGGTACAGGAGCAGATGCAGGTCACTGTCCCTGACCCGGAACCCGAGCCAGACCCGGTAACTGATGAGCCAGCCAATGAAGAGCCGCAGGAGCCGGTGGACCCGGATGAACATCCCCATGACTTGAGCAGGGCACGCCCCTGAACGAAAAACGGGCAGTTCCTATCAGGAACTGCCCGTTTTTTATTTCAGCGTCCAAACCTTAAAGATCATCGTCCTTGTCGAAGCGCCGAGCCTCGCGCTGCAGCTGGTAGACAAAACGCTCCACCTGGCGCTGCACCAAACCACTCATGTTGTGAAAGCGCACGCCAGCAAAGGTCGTGTTGATCTTGTCTTCGAAGTGCAGGTAGCGCAGTTCGACGGAGGTGGTCATGCTGCCAAAGGGCAGGGCGGCGATAAAGCGGTCATAGACCTGGCCCAACTGCAGGCGCTCGGAGATATCGCCCTCAAAGCGCAATTTGCAGCCGGTGGCGGAAATGTCCAGAAGTTTGCCGCTGATCGGTGCCTTGAGCTTCTCGCCGCCCAGTTCGATATTCACCAATTGCGCAAGTTTCAGCGCGGCGCGAAATGCATTGCGCCGCTGATGGTAAACCACTTCATCAGGCATGCTGCCGCTATAGATACGGTGGCCGTCTTTTTCGCTGATGTTCAGCGTGCCATTGCTTTCCCAGGCAACCCGTACACCTTCATGGAAGCCTTCGATACGAAAGGGTTCGCCGTTCTCGAGGTAGCGCTCACCGTCTCGGGGGATCATTTCATCCAGGGCCAGCGTTTTGCTGTCCCGATCAATATCCACCAAATAGCTTTGAAAGCGCTGGCTGCGTTCGTGGAAAGTGATGATCAGCGGATCATGGCTTTCTTGCAGCATCCGTAATGTGCTGGCGACTTCCAGAGGCGTAGTGAGCACCTTCGGTGGCTGCGGTGCATCTTCCGCATTAGGGGCGTTGAACACGGTTCTTCCATCTCCAGACAAAGTACGACTACACGCAAGAACCGGCATTTTGCCAGTATGTAGCGCTCCTTGGATAGGTCGCGCTGTAAACCGGTGTCAGGCTTGGCTGCGGGTACTTGGCTTGACCAGGCGAGAGGTGGAGCCTTGGGCGTTGTACAGGGCCGGAGGCTCACCACCGTGCAGTATGCGCAACTGATTGGCGGTCGTGGCTTGCTGAAGCTGGATTGATTGGCCGTTGAGCAGGTTGGCTTCCTGGCACTGGGCAAGCAATTGATTGAGTTCTTTGCTTTGCGCCAGTAATTGATCACCGACCGAGGAATGGCTGGCCAGTTGTGCCAGGCCTTCGTGATCGGCAGGCAGGCCCAGGCTGATGAGTATCTGGCTGCGCTTCTTGCCGTGTTGTTCGAGCAACACAATCAGCGACTGCTTGCGCGCCAGGATTTCTTCGAGCAAGGGCATGTCCCGGCCGTACAGGGCCAGGGATTCTTCCTTGAGCAGCTCAAGCAACTGGTGCGTGGGCGCCAGATCATCAATGATCAGTTGAAGCAGATGTTCGTCGTGGTGCATGGCTGGCCTTGGGTTTTAAGCGTCCAAAAGCCCTGCGCAGGCTTTTGCCTAGCGCTCGGCTTCGAAGTTAAGCAGCTTACTGGCTACACGGCTGCTGTCGACTTTATAGCTGCCGTCGGCGATGGCCTGTTTCAACTCAGCCACGCGAGCTTTATTGACAACCGGCTGATCACGCAGCGAGTCAGTGACCTTCTGCAACTGTTGAGCCTCATTGCTCAGGTGTACCGATTCCCCGCTCTGGCTGGCGCTGGCCTGCTCTGCCTTGGCGGGCAGGGGCTGGGACTTGGCTTCTACGCTGTCCTTGGCACCGTTGGTGCGCGTATTGCCCGGCAAAGCCTGGGTGCTATTCAAACGACTGAAATCAATGACCATGGTGAAAAAAACCTCTGGGTATTTGGACGCTTGCCATGTTTTCGGCCATACCCGGGCAAACTTTAGGCTCGATTGACAATAAACCTGTACCGCTCGACATCCAATACACAGTGTAGGAAAAGCCGGGCTGTGATTCCAGTGATCTATAAAGCAACTTCGACCTGACCTGGCGCCGTGACCCGCGCCTTGATCACGCGATTGGAGTTGAGGTTCTTGACGCGAATCTGTTCGCTCATGCCGCCGTTGGACAGTGCCTCCCCTGGCATCCTTACGTTCAGCCCGCCACTGCTGGCAGAAATCACCACCTGGTCACCCTTGCGAATCACTTCGGCCTGTTCCAGATGAACCAGTGTGATGACTTGATCGGTGACCATTGGTCGGGTGAGTCTCTGCCCGATAGCCTGGTCCACTGAGGTCAGGTAGCCCTGGTTGATCAGGCTGATATCGCGCTCGCGCAGGGCCACATCTTCGTAGCCGATGATGCCGGTGCGTTTCAACGGTCGCGCGACCACTACCACATCGCGGAACAGCTTGACCTGAGCCGGCACGAATACCGTCCAGGGCGAGGCGCCTTCACAGCGAACTTTTACCGTTACGCGTCCGATCGGCTGGGCAGGGCTTTCCAGCGTGGCTGTCAATTCCTTGTCGCACATCGGCATGCGCAAGCGCGGGTCCAACTGGCTGACCTGAATTTCATAACGTCCCGGGGTCTGCGTGGTCGCCAGATAATCTTCTACAGTGAATTCAAGAAAACCCTGGGTGACGCCGATAAGGAGATCAGGCAGGGTGACATTGTCGGCGCGTGCGGTAGCGCCAATGCTCAAGGCAAGCAGCGCCATCACGGTGCTGAACAGCCTGCGGTGGCTAGGGCGTCGGGAAACTGTCGTTTTAATATCCATGTTTAATAAATAGCAAAGCTCGTGCCGTTTAGTGTTGGGTGCGCGTCGTACCCCCAGGATTTAGGAGTCAGGGCATGGCAGGTGTAATGGATTCAGTAAACCAGCGCACACAGCTGGTAGGGCAGAATCGCCTGGAGTTGTTGCTTTTTCGCCTGGATGGCAAGCAGTTGTACGGCATCAACGTATTCAAAGTGCGGGAAGTGCTGCAATGCCCCAAGCTGACGATCATGCCCAAGTCCAGCCCAGTGGTGTGTGGCGTAGCCAACATCCGTGGTGCAACTATTCCCATTCTTGACCTGGCGATGGCCACGGGCTCGGCGGGTTTGCAAGACCGCCAGAACCCCTTTGTAATCATCACCGAGTACAACACCAAGACCCAGGGTTTCCTGGTGCGCTCGGTGGAGCGTATCGTCAATATGAACTGGGAAGAGATCCACCCGCCGCCCAAGGGCACGGGGCGCGATCACTACCTGACGGCGGTGACACGGGTCGATAACCAGTTGGTCGAAATCATCGACGTGGAGAAAATCCTCGCCGAAGTGGCGCCCACCTCGGAAACCATCTCTGTGGGTGTGGTGGATGCCGAGACTGCACACAAGGCGGTGTCTCTGCGCGTATTGACCGTGGACGACTCCTCAGTGGCGCGCAAGCAGGTCACACGCTGCCTGCAGACCGTTGGTGTAGACGTGGTGGCCCTCAATGATGGTCGTCAGGCCTTGGATTACCTGCGCAAGCTGGTGGACGAAGGCAAGAAGCCCGAAGAAGAATTCCTGATGATGATCTCCGACATCGAGATGCCGGAAATGGACGGCTACACGCTCACGGCCGAGATACGCAACGATCCACGCATGCAAAAACTGCATATCATCCTGCATACTTCGTTGTCGGGGGTATTCAATCAGGCAATGGTCAAGAAGGTTGGTGCTGATGACTTTCTGGCCAAATTCCGTCCTGATGACCTCGCATCCCGGGTAGTCGACCGGATCAAGGCAGCAGATCACGGCTAGGGGATTTCCCCCGGCGATCACACGATTTAAGAGGCGGTATCATTGTCTACGGGTAATTTGGATTTCGAACAGTTCCGGGTCTTCCTGGAAAAAGCCTGTGGCATATTGCTCGGTGAAAACAAGCAGTACCTGGTATCCAGCCGTCTCAACAAACTGATGGAACAGCAGGGCATCAAGTCCCTGGGTGAGTTGGTCCAGCGGATCCAGGGGCAGCCGCGCAGCGGGCTCAAGGAAATGGTGGTCGATGCCATGACCACCAACGAAACCCTGTGGTTTCGAGATACCTACCCCTTTGAAGTGCTCAAGAACAAAGTGTTGCCGGAAGCCATCAAGGCCAGTCCTGGCCAGCGCCTGCGTATCTGGTCGGCGGCTTGTTCCTCGGGGCAGGAGCCGTACTCGATCTCGATGTCCATCGACGAGTTCGAGCGAACCAACATGGGCCAGTTGAAAGCCGGCGCGCAAATTGTTGCTACCGACTTGTCCGGCACCATGCTCACCAACTGCAAGACCGGTGAGTACGACAGCCTGGCCCTGGGCCGCGGTTTATCCCAGGAGCGCCTGCAGCGTTACTTCGACCCCAAAGGCGCCGGGCGCTGGGCGATCAAGGCACCGATCAAGAATCGCGTGGAGTTCCGCTCGTTCAACCTGCTCGACAGCTACGCCAGCCTGGGCAAGTTCGACATGGTGTTCTGCCGCAACGTGCTGATCTATTTCTCGGCCGAAGTGAAGAAAGACATCCTGTTGCGTATCCACGGCACGCTCAAGCGCGGCGGTTACCTGTTCCTCGGTGCTTCCGAAGCGTTGAATGGCCTGCCGGACCATTACCAGATGGTGCAGTGCAGCCCGGGGATCATCTACCAGGCCAAGTAAGTCGCACGCAGTTAAAGTGTGGGAGGGGGCTTGCTCCCGATAGCGGTGGTTCAGTTGATGTCTTTATCACTGATACACCGCTATCGGGAGCAAGCCCCCTCCCACATTTGTTTCTGCGGCAACGTTGAAGAAAGCGGCAACTCCCCATTGCCGCTTTACTGGCGCCACGCGGAAACCCGTTGCCGCTTTTCTGGCATAGTCGCCGGCACCTACCCTCGAAACCCTTGATATACGGGCCTCCGCAAGACTGGCACGCACCTTGCTATAACCCTGCTAACGAACAGCAGGTCAGCCTAAAGGTTTCCGCCATGAGCATCAGCTTCGATAAAGCGCTCGGTATCCATGAACAAGCCCTGGGCTTTCGCGCCCAGCGTGCCGAAGTCCTGGCCAATAACATTGCCAACGCCGATACCCCGAACTACAAGGCTCGGGACCTGGACTTCTCTGCCGTGCTCGCCGCACAGCAAGACAAGACCAAGAACGGCACCTTCGCCTTGAACATGACCAACAGCCGTCATATCGAAGCGCAAGGCCTGAGCAAGGGTGACGAGTCGTTGCTGTATCGCACGCCGATGCAGCCGTCGATCGACCAGAACACCGTCGACGCGCAGTTGGAGCAATCGAACTACGCCGAGAACTCGGTGAACTTCCAGGCCAGCTTTACCCTGCTCAACAGCAAATTCAAAGGGCTGATGTCAGCCCTGCGTGGAGAATAAGCCATGTCCCTGTCCAGTGTTTTCAATATTGCCGGCAGTGGCATGAGCGCGCAGACCACGCGTTTGAACACCGTCGCCAGTAACATCGCCAACGCCGAGACCGTCTCTTCGAGCATTGACCAGACTTACCGTGCCCGTCACCCGGTGTTTGCCACCATGTTCCAGGGTGGCCAGGCCGGTGGCAGCGATTCGTTGTTCCAGAACCAGGACGCAGCCGGCTCCGGCGTGCAGGTGCTGGGTGTGGTCGAAGACCAGAGCAACCTGGAGGCCCGTTACGAGCCCAACCATCCGGCCGCGAACGAAAAGGGTTACGTCTACTACCCCAACGTCAACGTGGTCGAGGAAATGGCTGACATGATCTCCGCCAGTCGTTCGTTCCAGACCAATGCGGAAATGATGAACACCGCCAAAGCCATGATGCAGAAGGTCCTGACCCTGGGTCAGTAATAAGGGGCGCCAAATAATGGCCATCGTTGATACGTCAAACAACACGGCAGTCCAGGACCTGTTCAATTCCAAGGTCAAGGACGCTTCGAACAATGTCTCGAATGTTTCCAAAGCGGCCACTGGCAACCAGTCGCTGGGCAAGGACGCATTCCTGCAGTTGCTGGTAACCCAGCTGAAAAACCAGAACCCGCTGTCGCCCCAGGACAACGGCGCGTTCGTGGCCCAACTTGCCCAGTTCAGCAGCCTGGAAGGCATCAACACCCTGAACGACTCGGTGAATAACATCTCCAGCAACTTCAGCTCTTCGCAAGCGCTGCAGGCTTCATCGCTGGTGGGGCGGTCGATCATTATCCAGACCGACAAAGCCATGGTTGATACCAGCAAGAGCATGAACGGTTCGGTAGAGGTGCCATCGGCGGCGGGTAACGTTTCCGTCAAAATCACCGACAAGGACGGCAACGTCGTGCGCACCGTGGATATGGGCGCGCAGAGTGCCGGCAGCCAGAGCTTTATTTGGGACGGCAAGAATGACAAGGGCGAGGTCGCCCCAGCCGGCACCTACACCTTCAATGCCTCCACCAAGAACGACAAAGGTGACGCGGTGGCCCTGGCCACCTCGCTACCGGCCACGGTCACCAGCGTGACCTTGAGCAAGACCGGCGGCGAAATGCTGCTCAACCTTGCAGGCGGCATGGGCAGCGTCAAGCTGTCGCAAATTCAGACTATCGGTACATAGAGCCGGCTAAATACGGCAGAGGGAGAGAAACATGTCTTTTAATATCGGCCTTAGCGGCCTCTATGCGGCCAACAAACAACTGGACGTGACCGGCAACAACATCGCCAACGTCGCGACCACTGGCTTCAAGTCATCCCGTGCGGAATTCGCCGATATCTACGCGGCTTCCAAGTTGGGCACCGGCCAGAACAGTATCGGCAACGGTGTGAACCTGGCGGCAGTGTCCCAGCAGTTCACCCAAGGCGATGTCAATGGTAGCGGTGGCATCCTCGACATGGCGATCCAGGGCGGTGGCTTCTTCGTGCAGAAGGGCAGCGACGGCTCGCTGGAATACACCCGTAGCGGTGCCTTCCGCGCGGACAAAGACGGCTATATCACCAACAATACCGGCACCTCGCGCCTGCAAGGCTATGCCGCGGACGAGAATGGCAAGATCACCAAGGGTGGCCTGGTCGACCTGCAGCTGAACCTGGCCAACCTGCCCCCGAAGGCGTCTACCAAGGTGGACTCTTCCAGCAACCTGAACTCCTCGTCGCCGGTGATCGATCAGTCCAAGAACCCGTTTGATCCAACCAAATCCGAAACCTTCACCACGCAATACAGCACCACCTTGTACGACTCCCAGGGCAACGCGCACCCGATGGTGCAGTACCTGGTGAAAACCGATGCCAACCAGTGGCAGGCCTACACCTTGATCGATGGCCGCAATCCTGATGGTTCGGCGCCTACCGGTACCGGTGCTGACGTGAAGGCGCCTGTGCCGTCGACGTTGAGCTTCGATGGTGCTGGTAACCTCAAGAGCATCGTGACCGGCGGTGTTGCCGGTAACACCTTGACCATCAAGGATTGGGTACCTGGCACGGTGACCGATGGCGTATGGAAGGCTAACGATGCGACGGCGAACAAGGACGGCATCGCCATCAACATGGGCACCGTCACCCAGTACAACTCGGCCAGCTACCGTAACCCGCCGGTCACAGATGGTTACGCCACCGGCCAGATCACCGGCTTGAAGATCGATGGCAGCGGTGTGCTCTTCGCCACCTTCAGTAACCAGCAGAGCAAGGCCATCGGCCAGATTTCTCTGGCCAGCTTCAACAATGAGCAGGGCCTGCAGCCCGCCGGCGGTACGACCTGGAAAGAGACCTTCGCGTCGGGTCAGCCGGGCTTCGACGCACCGGAATCTGGCACTCTGGGGTCGATCAAGGCCACCTCCCTGGAGAACTCCAACGTCAACCTGACCAACGAGCTGGTTGACCTGATCAAGGCCCAGAGCAACTACCAGGCGAACGCCAAGACCATCTCCACCCAAAGCACCATCATGCAGACCATCATCCAGATGACCTGATAGGTTAGTGCTTCAAAATGTGGGAGGGGGCTTGCCCCCGATAGCGGTGTATCAGCCAAGTATCCATTGACTGACACCACCCTATCGGGAGCAAGCCCCCTCCCACATTTGCATCTGCTTCACGCTGCCAATCCAGTTATTGACCGAACCGCAGTACCGCAACAAGGGCTTTATGCCCGCCCAAGAAAAAGCCCCCGATACACCCTAGGTGTATCGGGGGCTTTTCTGCCTTAAGTGGTTAAACCCTCGGCAGGTTCAGCTTATTGGCAAGCTTCGCAATCCGGCTCGTCAATCGCGCAGGCCTTTGGCACAGGTGCCGGACCGGCAGGAGCTGCGAGAACCGAATCATCACCATGGTTGCCGCTGGAAACAGCGTTCAACTTACCGGTGTTGATGGTCGACTTCTCGGTGCTGGTCGCGGCCAGGGCACGGAGGTAGTAAGTGGTTTTCAGGCCACGGTACCAGGCCATGCGGTAGGTCACATCCAGCTTCTTGCCCGAAGCGCCGGCGATGTAGAGGTTCAGCGACTGAGCCTGGTCGATCCACTTCTGACGGCGGCTGGCGGCGTCAACGATCCACTTGGTATCCACTTCGAAGGCGGTCGCGTAGAGCTCTTTGAGTTCTTGCGGGATGCGTTCGATCTGCTGCACGGAACCGTCGTAGTACTTCAGGTCGTTGATCATGACCGAGTCCCACAGGCCGCGGGCTTTCAGGTCGCGAACCAGGTATGGGTTGATCACGGTGAATTCGCCCGACAGGTTCGATTTCACATACAGGTTCTGGTAGGTCGGTTCGATCGACTGCGACACGCCAGTGATGTTGGCGATGGTGGCGGTCGGTGCGATGGCCATGATGTTGGAGTTACGAATACCTTTTTGCACGCGGGCACGAACCGGCGCCCAGTCCAGGGTTTCGTTCAGATCAACGTCGATGTACTTCTGGCCACGGGCTTCGATCAGGATCTGTTGCGAATCCAGCGGCAGGATGCCCTTGGACCACAGCGAACCCTGGAACGTCTCGTAGGCGCCGCGCTCGTCGGCCAGGTCGCAGGACGCCTGGATCGCATAGTAGCTCACCGCTTCCATGGATTTGTCGGCGAACTCGACCGCAGCATCCGAACCGTAAGGAATGTGCTGCAGGTACAGCGCGTCCTGGAAGCCCATGATACCCAGGCCCACTGGACGGTGCTTGAAGTTGGAGTTCTGCGCCTGTGGCACCGAGTAGTAGTTGATGTCGATTACGTTATCGAGCATGCGTACTGCGGTGTTGACGGTGCGCTCCAGCTTGGCGGTGTCCAGCTTGCCGTTGACGATGTGGTTCGGCAGGTTGATCGAGCCCAGGTTGCAAACGGCGATCTCGTCCTTGTTGGTGTTCAAGGTGATCTCGGTGCACAGGTTCGAACTGTGGACCACGCCCACGTGCTGCTGCGGGCTGCGCAGGTTGCATGGGTCCTTGAAGGTCAACCAAGGGTGGCCGGTTTCGAACAGCATGGACAGCATTTTGCGCCACAGGTCTTTGGCCTGGATGGTCTTGAACAGCTTGACCTTGCCTGGGTACTCGGTGAGGGCTTCGTAGTACTCGTAGCGCTCTTCGAAGGCCTTGCCGGTCAGGTCGTGCAGGTCCGGCACTTCGGATGGCGAGAACAGGGTCCACTTGCCGTCATCGAAGACGCGCTTCATGAACAGGTCAGGGATCCAGTTGGCGGTGTTCATGTCGTGGGTACGACGACGGTCATCACCGGTGTTCTTGCGCAGCTCGATGAACTCTTCAATGTCCATGTGCCAGGTTTCCAGGTAGGCACACACAGCGCCTTTGCGCTTGCCACCCTGGTTAACGGCGACGGCGGTGTCGTTCACCACTTTCAGGAACGGTACAACGCCCTGGGACTTGCCGTTGGTGCCCTTGATGTAAGAACCCAGTGCGCGCACCGGGGTCCAGTCGTTACCCAGGCCGCCGGCGAATTTGGACAGCATGGCGTTGTCGTGGATCGCGTGATAGATGCCCGACAGGTCATCCGGCACGGTGGTCAGGTAGCAGCTCGACAGCTGAGGACGCAGGGTGCCGGCGTTGAACAGGGTCGGGGTCGACGACATGTAGTCGAAGGACGACAGCAGGTTGTAGAACTCGATCGCACGGTCTTCTTTGTTCTTCTCTTCAATCGCCAGGCCCATGGCCACGCGCATGAAGAACACTTGCGGCAGTTCGAAGCGGATACCGTCCTTGTGGATGAAGTAACGGTCGTACAGGGTTTGCAGGCCCAGGTAGGTGAACTGCTGGTCGCGCTCGTGGTTGATCGCCTTGCCGAGTTTTTCCAGGTCGAAGGTGGCCAGGATCGGGTTCAGCAATTCGAACTCGATACCCTTGGCGATATAGGCCGGCAGGGCTTTGGCGTACAGGTCAGCCATCTCGTGGTGAGTGGCGCTGTCGGCGACTTTCAGGAAGCCCAGGCCTTCGGCACGCAGGGTGTCCATCAACAGGCGCGCGGTCACGAACGAGTAGTTCGGCTCGCGTTCAACCAGGGTACGGGCGGTCATCACCAGCGCGGTGTTGACGTCGGTCAGGGCCACGCCGTCGTACAGGTTCTTCAGGGTTTCGCGCTGGATCAGGTCACCGTCGACTTCTTCCAGACCTTCGCAGGCCTCGGTGATGATGGTGTTCAGGCGGCCCAGGTCCAACGGGGCAAAGCTGCCGTCAGCCAGGGTGATGCGGATCGACGGGTGCGCTTGTACGGCAGCTTCTTCGGCCGGGGAGCGTACGGCACGTTCCTTGGCGCGCGAATCGCGGTAGATCACGTAGTCGCGGGCCACTTTTTGCTCGCCGGCACGCATCAGGGCCAGTTCAACCTGGTCCTGGATTTCTTCGATGTGGATGGTGCCGCCCGAAGGCATGCGACGCTTGAAGGTCGCGGTGACCTGTTCGGTCAGGCGGGCAACGGTGTCGTGGATGCGCGACGAGGCAGCAGCGGTGCCGCCTTCAACTGCAAGAAACGCTTTGGTGATGGCGACGGTGATTTTGTCATCGGTATAAGGAACGACAGTGCCGTTACGCTTGATCACGCGCAGTTGGCCAGGTGCGGTGGCGGACAGATCCAGATTCGAATCAGCGGCCTGCGGCACGGAGCCTTGCGGGTTCTCGCGAGTTGTGTCGGTTTGCATGGGGGGTTGTCTCCACATTCTATATTTATTTGGGCACCATCAAGGTGCCCACCGTTCCGTCCTGAAGCACTTACAGCAGGCCAGGGCCTGGCATAACAACTTCGGGACAGGAGGAAGGGAGCTCATCGCGCCGCTTCCATGCCGAAGTCTTTGGCTTGGGGCCGGGAGCCCTTCGCCGTATTCCTGCTGGGTGACAGTGGCCTGGTTCAAGCCCTGCAACACCCGTACCGTCTTCAGCCAAGCGGGCTTGAAAACGGCTGCCATCCGCGTGCGCGGTTTGGGCTTTGAAAAAATGCTTTGGTTCAACCAAACGTGAGCAAGAAAGCGCTTGAGTTTCTGGTCTGACTTGTGTTTGGTTTTTTCGCTTAAAACCCTACATGTAGGGTTTTTTTAGCGCCGAGGTACAAGATAATGCGTTTTTGGGGGGTTAGCAACGCACTACCTGTGGATAACGCTGTGAGTAAAATGTGTATGAATCGTGGAACACCCGTGTAGGCCGCATTACTACTGGATCACACCGTTTGTCACCGAATATTCCGAGGTGCAAACCGTTGGTTGGAATTTTGAGGGCGCGAACCCTATCACAAAAAAACGCCATCACCGAATGGAATTCCTGGCTTGTATTTAAGGGTTGGGGCATGGCTACAATCGGGCTTTGTTATGCCCTTAAAACATGACAAACAGGGTATGGGCGGTGGAGGCCGCGTGAGCCAAAGAATTTCTAATAATAATGAGGTGGCGCGTGGAGCAAGATGCCTGGCAGATACTGATCATCGAGGACGACGAGCGACTCGCCGAGTTGACCCGTGAGTACCTGGAAAGCAACGGCCTGCGCGTGTCGGTGGAAAGCGATGGCGCCCAGGCTGCGGCGCGCATCATCGCCGAGCAGCCGGACCTGGTGATCCTCGACCTGATGCTGCCCGGCGAAGATGGCCTGAGCATCTGTCGCAAAGTTCGCGAGCGCTATGAGGGCGTGATCCTGATGCTTACCGCGCGTACCGACGACATGGACCAGGTGCAGGGCCTGGACATGGGCGCTGACGACTATGTGTGCAAGCCCGTGCGCCCGCGCCTGTTGCTGGCGCGTATCCAGGCGCTATTGCGGCGCAGCGAGCCGGCGTTACCGGCGGCGGGGGAAAACCAGCGCCGCCTGCAGTTCGGCCCGCTGGTGGTGGACAACGCGCTGCGCGAAGCCTGGCTGCACGATGGCGGGATCGAACTGACCAGCGCCGAATTCGACCTGCTGTGGCTATTGGTTGCAAATGCCGGGCGCATCCTGTCCCGGGAAGAAATCTTCATTGCCCTGCGCGGCATTGGCTACGACGGCCAGGACCGCTCCATTGATGTGCGCATCTCGCGCATTCGGCCGAAAATCGGCGACGACCCGATCCACCCGCGCCTGATCAAGACCATCCGCAGCAAAGGCTACCTGTTCGTCCCCGAAGCCGCTGCCGACATGCCGCTGTGAATTCGATCTTCCTGCGCATCTACGGCGGCATGTGCGCGGCGCTGATCCTGGTGGCGTTGCTCGGCGCCCTGGCGTTGCATCTGCTCAACGACGTGCGCAGCGGCCAATACCGCGAAAGCCTGGCCCACGGCACCTTTGCCTTGATGGGCGATAACCTGCAAGCCATGAACGCCATCGAACGGCTGCGTGCCTTGGCGGTATGGGAGCGTTTGCTGGGCATTCCGCTGGAGCTGCGCACGTTTACAGAGGCGCAACTGGACCTGGGCCAGCGCAACCGCTTGCAACGCGGCCAGGTGCTGGTGGAACAGACCGGCCCTCATGCGGCGCGGGTGCTGCGACTGGTCAGCGAGCAGGAACAGCTGGTGCTCACCGGTGAAGTGCAGCAGATCAGCGAGCAATTGGCCCGTGCAACTATCTACCTGCTGGCCGACGAACTGGTGCGTTTTCCGGTGGCTGAGCAGCCACAACGCCTGGCCGACATCAAGCAGGCCAAGGGCTTTGGTTTTGAGATGCACTTGATGGCCCTCGACCAGGCCGATATGGACGACGACCAGCGCCGTCGCGTGGCGGAAGGCGATACGGTGATGGCTCTGGGCAAGGGTGGCGATTCGATCCGCGTATTTGCCGGCATGGTCGGTACGCCGTGGGTGCTGGAAATCGGCCCGCTCTATCAAATGAACCCCTATCCGGCACAGTGGCTGATTCTGATCACCTTGATCGGCCTGACCCTGATTGGCTTGATCGTTTATCTGCTGGTGCGCCAGCTGGAGCGTCGGCTCAAAGGCCTGGAGGCGGCAGCGACGCGGATCGCCAAGGGCAACCTGGAGGTGCGCGTGCCGGCCCGGGGCGCCGATTCGGTAGGGCGCCTGGCTGCCGCGTTCAATGGCATGGCCGAGCACTTGCAGCAATTGCTGGCGATTCAGCGCGAACTGGTGCGTGCGGTGTCCCATGAGCTGCGCACGCCGGTAGCGCGCCTGCGTTTTGGCCTGGAGATGATTGGTGACGCCGCCACTCCCGAGGCGCGGCGTAAATACCTGGAAGGCATGGACGGCGATATCCAGGACCTCGATGGCCTGGTGGATGAAATGCTCACCTATGCGCGCCTGGAGCAGGGCGCGCCGGAGTTGAATTTCCAGCGAGTGGACCTCGATGCGCTGCTTGACCAAGTGATTGGCGAATTGTCGCCACTGCGCCCGCAGGTCACCGTGACTCGCGGTGTCTGCCTGTCATCGGCCCACTGGGAGGACGCCTGGGTCGACGCTGAGCCGCGTTACCTGCACCGCGCCCTGCAAAACCTTGTCAGTAACGCCATGCGCCACGCCAAGGGCCAGGTGCTGATCAGTTATCAGGTCGGCCAGCTGCGCTGCCGTATTGATGTGGAAGACGATGGCCCCGGCGTGCCGGAGAGTGCCTGGGAGCGAATTTTCACGCCGTTCCTGCGCCTGGACGACAGCCGTACCCGCGCCTCGGGGGGCCATGGCCTTGGCCTGTCGATTGTGCGGCGGATCATCTATTGGCACGGCGGGCGGGCGTTGATCAGCAAGAGCAACAACCTGGGCGGGGCATGCTTCAGCCTGAGTTGGCCAAGGGATCAAGACAAACCCTGACACCGCTATCGGGACCAAGTCTACCTAGCGCCGATGGCCACCAGGCTCAACAACTGCTCCCCTTCCACCCCAAACTGCCCCTCCAACTCTTTGCCATCACCCCATTCTTCAGAAAGCTCCGTGAGCAACCGCAGCCGCACATGGCCCGCCTGTGACCACTCCAACAGCTCGGCATGTTCAAAATAAAAGCGCTTTTGCACGATGGGGTAGAGCGCCTTGAACAGACTCTCCTTGATCGAAAACGTCAGCGTCACCAGCAACCCATGCAGCTCACGCGGTATGGTCGCCATACGCTGCAGCTCGTTGGCTGTCAGAATTTCCCCGGCCAGGCGCTCCGCCCGCTCCAGAGTCAGCACATTCTCCAGGTCCATGCCCAGCCCGCGCCATTGCGCCTTATGCCCGACAATCGCTGCGGCGTGCCCGGTGCTGTGGGTGATGGAACCACTGATATGCCCTGGCCAGACCGGCGCGCGGTCTTCACCGATGGCTGGAATGCAGTTGAGGTTATCCAGGCGTTGCAGCGCTTCTCGGGCGCACAGGCGCCCTGCGAGAAACTCCGCCTGACGCTTGGCAACCGAGCGCTGGATGCTCGCCGGCGGCGGCACAGCGCTGCGTTGGAAATCGCCTGCGTCCAATAAGGCCGGATCAAATCGGGTGCTCAAAAACACCGTGCCAGGTAAGGCGACAGGCAGCGGCCAACGGGCATCGAGCGGGGTGCAGCAAGAGGGTAGGGGCGTCATGCGCGGTATTTTGCCGAGTTGGCGCGCCAGTGGATAGTCCGGCGCGGTTCAGGTGTGGTTAAGAGCCTGTTCAGGGGGAGTTCAGGGGCGCCTGCGTAGTCTGGACCTCACAGGCCAAACGCATATGAGGTAATGACCATGACTGCGATCAAGAAGCTGATGTTGGCGTTAACCATGCTCGGTGCCACCGCCGGCGTGCAGGCCAGTGATGGCGCCTTTGCGGCCTTTGGCGGCGAAAAAACCAGGAAATCCGGCAACCTGATCCATCGTGTCAGCTTCGAAGACGTCGGCACCCAGGCCGCGCCGTGGGGTCAGGCCCTGGGCGTTACCGCTGCGCAACCCGACTATCGCAGCGGCTACACGCACCTGACGGGCCAGTACAATGGCATTAAACTGCGCCCGCAAGACGTGCAGGGCCGCTATGATATCCCTCTGTCGGACAGTTGAATTGCCTTGGAGAGCCTTATGAAATTGCTGGTGGTGGAAGATGAGGCGCTGCTGCGTCATCACCTGTTTACCCGCCTGACCGACAGTGGGCATGTGGTCGAAGCTGTGGCCAATGCCGAGGAAGCCCTGTACCAGACCGGCCAGTTCAACCATGACCTGGCGATCATCGACCTTGGCCTGCCCGGCATGGGTGGCCTGGACCTGATCCGCCAATTGCGTACCCAGGCCAAGACTTTCCCGATCCTGATCCTGACCGCTCGCGGCAACTGGCAGGACAAGGTCGAAGGCCTGGCGGCCGGTGCCGACGACTACGTGGTCAAACCCTTCCAGTTCGAAGAGCTGGAGGCGCGCATGAATGCCTTGCTGCGCCGCTCCAGCGGCTTTACCCAGTCCACTATCATCGCCGGGCCGTTGCTGCTGGACCTCAACCGCAAGCAGGCCTCCCTGGATGAACAGCCGCTGGCGTTGACCGCCTACGAATATCGGATCCTTGAGTACTTGATGCGTCATCATCAACAGGTGGTGGCCAAGGATCGCTTGATGGAGCAGCTCTACCCTGATGATGACGAGCGCGATCCGAACGTGATCGAAGTGCTGGTCGGTCGCCTGCGCCGCAAGCTGGAAGGCCCCGCCGGGTTCAAGCCGATCGATACCGTGCGCGGCTTGGGTTACCTGTTCAATGAGCGCTGCCGTTGATTCGCTCGCTACGTGTGCGCCTGATGCTGGCGGCCGCCACCCTGGCCGTGCTGTTTATGCTCGGCCTGTTGCCGGCCATGCAAGGCGCCTTCAGCCTGGCCCTGCAGGATTCCATCGAGCAGCGTCTGGCGTCGGATGTGACCACCCTGATTTCTGCGGCGCGGGTGGAAAATAACCGCCTGCTGATGCCGGCGCAGTTGCCTGACGAACGTTTCAACCTTACCGACAGCCGCCTGCTCGGCTATATCTACGACCGCGAAGGCCATCTGGTGTGGCGTTCGCGGGCGACCCAGGAAGAAAACATCAACTACAAACCGCGTTACGACGGGCGCGGTAATGAGTTTGCGCGCATCCGCGAGGCCAATGGCCAGGAATTCTTCGTGTATGACGTCGAGGTCCGGTTGCTGGGGGGCAAGAGCGCCGCCTTCAGTATCGTCGCCCTGCAACCGGTGCGTGAGTACCAGTTGACCCTCGAAGGCTTGCGCGAGAACCTTTATCTTGGATTCGGCGCGGCCCTGCTGGTGCTGTTGACGCTGCTGTGGCTGGGCCTGACCTGGGGCCTGCAAGCCTTGCGGCGCCTGAGTCAGGAACTTGACCAGATCGAAGGCGGTACCCGCGAAAGCCTCAGTGAAGAACACCCCCGCGAACTGTTGCGCCTGACCGGCTCGCTCAACCGTTTGCTGCACAGCGAGCGCGAACAGCGTACGCGCTACCGTGACTCCCTTGACGACTTGGCCCACAGTTTGAAAACCCCGCTGGCGGTCTTGCAGGGGGTGAGCGAAGACATGGCCCAGCGTCCCGAAGAGCGCAGCCAGGCGTGGGTATTGCAATCGCAGATTGAGCGCATGAGCCAGCAGATCGGCTACCAATTGCAGCGTGCGAGTCTGCGTAAAAGCGGACTGGTGCGTCACCAGGTACGTCTGGAGCCCGTGCTGCAAAGCCTGTGCGATACGTTGGAGAAGGTTTACCGCGACAAGCGTGTCACCGTCACCTTTGATCTGCCACCTGAGTGCGACGTGCCCATCGAGAAAGGCGCGCTGCTCGAAATGCTCGGCAACCTGCTGGAAAACGCCTATCGCCTGTGCCTCAAGCAAGTGCGAATCAGCTTGGTGGAAAACCTGGACGGCCTTGAGCTGTGTATCGAAGATGATGGCCCAGGCGTGCCACCGGACCAGCGCGCCCGGATCCTGCAAAGGGGCGAACGTCTGGACCGCCAGCACCCGGGGCAGGGCATCGGGTTGGCGGTGGTCAAGGACATCATCGAAAGCTATCACGCGCGTTTGACGTTGGGGGATTCAGCGTTAGGGGGGGTTGCGTTCAGGATTCATTTTCCGGCCTTGTGATCTGCACTGGCCTCTGAATGTATTCACACATCAGATTTTGTAAACCCGATCAACTGTGGGAGCTGGCTTGCCTGCGAAGAGGCCCTCCCAGGCGCTATACCTTTAACTCTCCTGCGCCCTGTAGGCCCCCGGCGTCAACCCCGTCCACTTCTTGAACGCCCGATGAAACGCCGACGGTTCGGAAAACCCCAACTGTTCAGCGATCTCCTGCAAAGACAAATCCGCCCGTCCCAGGTGGTAAATGGCGATATCCCGGCGTAACTCATCCTTCAACGCCTGAAAGCTCGTGCCTTCTTCGCGCAGATGCCGGCGCAGGGTTTGCGGGCTGATGTGCAAATGCTGGGCGACGGCTTCCAGGTCCGGCCAGGGCGTGCGGTCGCGGCTGAGCAAGCGGCGCAACTGGCTGCTCAGGCTGTCGCCTTCATCCGGCCGCGACAGCAAGTCGGCAGGGGAGCGCTGCAAAAAATGCTTGAGAGTGCGTTCATCCTGCAACAACGGCAGGCTCAGGTAGCGGCTGGGAAACACCAGGCTGCTGGTCGGCGCACCGAACACCAAGGGGCAGGGGAACAGCAGGTCGTACTCGCCAGCATGGTCCGGCATCGGGTAACTGAAGGTGGCCTGTTGCAGCCGGATTCGCTGGCCGATCAGCCAACTGCCCAGGCGATGCCAGATCACCAGCAGGCATTCACTGAGGAAGTGATCCGGGTCCCATAGCTGCGAGTCATCCAGGCTCAGCCGCGCCATATCGCCTTCTTTCGTCAGCTGCCAGCGCGGGCCCTGTGGGAATAGGCTATAAAACAATAAGCCGCGTTCCAGAGCCTTTTCCAGCGTGCGGCAGTGGATCAGGGCGTGGCACATCATGGCGAAGGTGCCACGCTTGCTCGGGCCTTCGGCGAACCCCAGGTATTCGTCATCCAGCCCCAGCCAGAGCATTTGCAGCAACCGCGTAAATTGCTCCGGAGCGATACGGGCGCGGGGCTCGGTCAGCAGTTCGGGGCTGATGCCCACCTGCTGCAACAGCCCTGAGTAGTCGTAACCCACACGACGCGCACCGCCGAGGGCGGCTCGGGCGTAGTGACTGGCGATGGTACGTTCACGCATGAAAGGGCCTCATCCATGGAGTGGCGGATGGTAGTCAGACCCCGGCGCGACGGCAAGGCGGATATCCGCCAAATTGTAGGACGAGACGGGGTGGGCGGGCGGAAATCCGCCACCTTGTTCCACGGCTCAAGCGCGTCAATAAACGCCAAGCCCCGATGTTGAAGGGCCTTCAGGGTGTTTAAGCAAAGTGGCACGCTGTTTGCGATAGGGATTGCAGCGCAGGCTCTCTCCTACAGGCTTCGCAAACAACAAATCCCTCCAGTGCAGGAGGGTTCGCAATTCAAGTGTCGTGGGCAATGGCGGATATTTGCCACACGGGACGATTGAGGAACTTTGCAATGACGACTCGTCAGCCAATCTACAAATCCCTGTATTTCCAGGTGATCGTTGCAATCGTTATCGGTATTTTGCTCGGCCACTTCTACCCGCAGACCGGCGTGGCCCTCAAGCCACTGGGTGACGGCTTTATCAAGCTGATCAAAATGGTCATCGCCCCCATCATCTTCTGCACCGTTGTCAGCGGTATCGCTGGCATGCAAAGCATGAAATCGGTCGGCAAAACCGGTGGCTACGCACTGCTGTACTTCGAAATCGTGTCCACCATCGCCTTGCTGATCGGCCTGGTCGTGGTCAACGTTGTGCAGCCGGGCGCCGGCATGCACATCGACGTCGCCACCCTGGACGCTTCCAAAGTGGCGGCCTACGTCACCGCCGGTAAAGACCAGAGCATTGTCGGCTTTATCCTCAACGTCATCCCGAACACCATCGTCGGCGCCTTTGCCAACGGCGACATCCTGCAAGTGCTGATGTTCTCGGTGATCTTCGGTTTCGCCCTGCACCGCCTGGGTGCCTACGGCAAGCCGGTGCTGGACTTCATCGATCGCTTCGCCCACGTGATGTTCAACATCATCAACATGATCATGAAGCTCGCGCCAATCGGTGCCCTGGGCGCCATGGCGTTCACCATCGGTGCCTACGGTGTGGGTTCGCTGGTGCAGCTGGGCCAGTTGATGATCTGCTTCTACATCACCTGCATCCTGTTCGTCGTGCTGGTGCTGGGCGCAATCTGCCGCGCTCACGGTTTCAGCGTGTTGAAACTGATTCGCTACATCCGTGAAGAGCTGCTGATCGTACTGGGTACTTCGTCTTCCGAATCCGCACTGCCGCGTATGCTGATCAAGATGGAGCGCCTGGGTGCGAAGAAGTCCGTCGTCGGGCTGGTGATCCCAACCGGTTACTCCTTCAACCTCGACGGTACGTCGATCTACCTGACCATGGCTGCCGTGTTCATCGCTCAGGCGACCGACACCCACATGGACATCACCCACCAGATCACCCTGCTGCTGGTGCTGCTGCTGTCCTCCAAAGGCGCTGCAGGTGTGACTGGCTCGGGCTTTATTGTCCTGGCTGCCACCCTGTCGGCTGTCGGCCACCTGCCGGTTGCCGGCCTGGCGCTGATCCTGGGTATCGACCGCTTCATGTCCGAAGCCCGTGCCCTGACCAACCTGGTGGGTAACGCCGTAGCCACCATCGTTGTGGCCAAGTGGGTCAAGGAGCTGGACACCGACAAGCTGCAAAGCGAGCTGGCATCCGGTGGTACCGGTATCTCCGAAACTCGCGAGCTCGATGACCTGGGTGTGGCCGAAGGCCCTGCTCCTGTGGTCAAGTAAGCCGCTGATGGCGTGATCTGACGCTTAGGCAATTGGCAAACGCCCCGACTGGTTCGGGGCGTTTGCGTTTGTGCGCGGCCACTTTTTGATTATTTTGCTTTACAGTAAACGACGATTTTTCAACGCTGGCAGGAAGGTTTGATGGACAGTGTGGATTTGAATGTCCTGCGTAGCGTCCTGGAATGGCGCCGCGCCGGGCAGCGCGTGGTGCTGTACAGCGTGGTACAGACCTGGGGCAGCGCGCCGCGCCCTCCGGGGGCGATGCTGGCCTTGCGTGGCGACGGTGTGGTCATTGGTTCTGTGTCCGGAGGCTGCATCGAAGATGACTTGATCGCACGCCTGCAGGACGGGCGGCTGGCGGACGACGGACCACCAGTGCAGCTGGTGACCTACGGCGTCACCCGCGACGAAGCGGCACGTTTTGGCTTGCCGTGTGGCGGCACGCTGCGCCTGACCGAAGAGCGGGTGGATGATTGGGCCTGGGTCGAGCAACTGTTGGCGCGCTGTGAAGACCACCAGGTCGTCGCACGTGAATTGAACCTGGCCACGGGCGCGGTAACCCTGAGCGCTGCGAGCAAGACTGATGTGGTGAGCTTCGACGGCGAACGCCTGCGCGCCATTTACGGCCCGCGCTGGCGGCTGCTGCTGATCGGCGCCGGGCAACTGTCGCGCTACGTCGCCGAAATGGCGCGCTTGCTGGATTTCGAAGTGCTGATCTGCGACCCCCGCGAAGAGTTCGTCTACGGCTGGGAAGAGCAACATGGCCGCTTTGTACCTGGTATGCCCGACGAGGCGGTGTTGAACATCCACACCGATGAGCGCACGGCCATCGTTTGCCTGACCCATGATCCGCGTTTGGATGATATGGCGCTGCTGACGGCGCTGAACTCCGCTGCGTTCTACATCGGCGCCCTGGGTTCGCGGGTCAATACCCAGAAGCGCCGGGAGAACCTGGCGGCGCTGGGCTTGTCGGAGGATGCGATTGCGCGCTTGCACGGGCCGATTGGTTTGCATATCGGCAGCCATACACCGGCGGAGATTGCCCTGTCGTTGATGGCGGAAATTGTCGCGATCAAGAATGGCGTGGCACCGATGCAGAAAAAGCCCCTGGCGGTAGCGGCGCAGTGACCGTTACAGCGATTGTGCTGGCAGCGGGGCAGGGCAGTCGCTTTCGCGCCGAAGCCGGGGCGGATCAAGACAAGTTACTGGCTGCTTGCGTGGGGCTGGATGGCGTTATCCGGCCGGTCATCGAGCAGGTGCTGCGCAACTTGCCTGAGCGTGTTGTAACGCGCTGGCTGGTGACGTCGCCGGGGCGCGGGGAGGTTATCCGCCTGGCAGAGGCTTATGGCTGTCAGGTTGTACTGCTGGACTCGAGCGGGATGGGCGACAGCATTGCGGCCGCGGTCAAGGCCAGCGGTGCAGCGGATGGGTGGCTGGTGGTGTTGGGGGATATGCCGTTTATCCAGTCATCGAGTATCGAGCGGGTTATTGCCAGCGTGGAGGGCATCACTGTGCCGGTATCTGCCGGGCAGTATGGGCACCCGGTGGCTTTCGATCACACGTTTGGGCCGGCGCTGATGGCTCTGAGTGGGGATCGTGGGGCCAAGCCGTTGTTTGCACAAACACAGGTGCGAGAGGTGCAGGTAGATGATCCTGGTGTGCTTTGGGATGTCGATGTGCCGCAACGGTTGAGTTTTACTGCAGGTTAAGTGTGGGAGCTGGCATTCCAAGTAGCCATAAAAAAGCCCCGCCTGATTGCTCAGGCGGGGCTTTTTAGTGGCGGATGGAATCAGACGAGGGGTTTAGGCTCTTCTTCCACGGCCTTGTGCTCTACCGCCTGGGCAGCCGCTGCGGCAGCTGCTTCAGCTTCCTTGCGACGACGACGCACTTCACGCGGGTCGTTCGGCGCACGGCCATTTTCGGTAAGGGCGCTGGCAGGTGCAGCTTCAACCACTGGGGCAGCCACTTCGGCAACCACTGGGGCTTCAACTTCAACCACGGGTGCGGGCTCCACAACCGGCGTCGGCTCAACCACTGGGGCTGGCTCGGCGACGACTTCAGCAACCGGCGTCGGCGCTTCTTCTACCGCAGGGGCAGGCGTTGGCGCATCAACCGGGGCAGCTGGCTCAGCGGTCCACTGGAAGGCGGTCTGTTCTTCGCGAACTTCACGCACAACCGGGGCGGCTTCTTCGGCAACCGGTGTTTCTACAGCCACTTCAACCACTGGCGCAGGCTCGATAACCGGTGCGGGCTCAACAGCAACCACTTCGGTTTCTGGCTGTGCGTCGCGAACCGGAGCAACTTCCACTTGCGCAACCACTGGGGCTTCGATAGGGGTCGTGGCTTCAACAACTGGCGCTTCCACAACCGGCGCTTCAACCACTGGGGTCTGGACAACGGGTGTTTCTACGGCAGCAGTTTCTTCGACAGCGGCGGTAGCACGCTCGGCTTGCTCGTGAGCCTGGGCTTCAGCAGGTGCGCTGATGACCGAGCTGGCGACGGCAGCGGTAACGGCCAAGCCGGCAGCCAGTTCGGCGCCCGTTGGTTCGTTGCTGGCCGCTTCTGCGTTTTCGCCGGCTTCTTCCGAGCCTTCGATCACGTTGCCGTTGGCGTCACGCTGACGCTCACGACGGTTGCTGCGACGACGCTGGCCACGGGAGCGGCGGCGTGGACGATCGCCTTCGGCGTTGTCCTGGCCGTCTTCCTGCAGTTGCTCTTCGCCGGTCAGTACTTCTTCTTCGCTGGCGGCAGCGGCTTGCTCGGCGCGTGGTTGACGCTCTTCACGCGGCGGGCGCGGCTGGCGCTCTTCACGTGGGGCACGCTCTTCACGCGGCTGGCGCGCCGGGCGTTCTTCGGTGGTTGCGGCAGTGGCAGCAGCGACGGCAGGTGCCGCATCCAGCGGCTCGCGCAGTTCACGCACACGCTCTTCACGCTCGCCACGCGGCTTGCGATCTTCGCGCGGGGCACGCGGGGTACGTGGTGCGCGCTCTTCACGCGGTGCACGTTCTTCACGGGCTACGGCCGGGGCTTCTTCACGGGCTTCGCGAGGAGCGCGCTCTTCACGGGGGGCGCGTTCTTCACGCGGTGCACGTTCTTCGCGTGGCTTGCGTTCTTCGTCACGGCGGCCGTTGCGGTTGCGGCTCTGCTGGCGGCCGTTGCGACGCTCTTCGTTGCGCGCCGGGCGCTCGGTGGCAGGCTTTTCAACCACAACCGGGGCGGCAGGCTCTTCCTTGGTGGCGAACAGGCTGACCAGCGACTTCACCAGGCCCTTGAACAGGCTTGGCTCAGGCAGGGCGGCTGGCGCGGCAACCGGGGCGGCGGCTTCGGTCGGTACCGGTGCGTTGGCGCGGGCCGGCGCAGTCTTGACGGCCGCTTCCTGGCGAACCAGGGTGCGGGTCGCAGCGGCTGGCTGGACTTCTTCGACTTCGGCAGCAGCCGCGGCGATTTCATAGCTGGACTGGCCGCTGTGGGCTTCCGGGCTGTCATCACGCAGGCGCTGGACTTCGAAGTGCGGCGTTTCGAGGTGATCGTTCGGCAGGATGACGATACGGGCACGGGTGCGCAGTTCGATCTTGGTGATCGAGTTGCGTTTTTCGTTGAGCAGGAAGGCGGCAACCGGAATCGGCACTTGTGCGCGAACTTCGGCGGTGCGGTCTTTCAGGGCTTCTTCTTCGATCAGGCGCAGGATTGCCAGGGACAGCGATTCAACGTCACGGATGATGCCGGTGCCGTTGCAACGCGGGCACACGATACCGCTGCTCTCACCCAGGGACGGGCGCAGGCGCTGACGGGACATTTCCAGCAGGCCGAAGCGCGAGATACGGCCCACTTGTACGCGGGCACGGTCGGCTTCCAGGCACTCGCGGACTTTCTCTTCCACGGCGCGCTGGTTCTTGGCAGGGGTCATGTCGATGAAGTCGATCACGATCAGGCCGCCGATGTCACGCAGGCGCAGCTGGCGGGCGATTTCTTCAGCCGCTTCCAGGTTGGTCTGCAGGGCGGTTTCTTCGATGTCGCTGCCTTTGGTGGCGCGCGCCGAGTTGATGTCGATGGACACCAGGGCTTCGGTCGGGTCGATGACGATGGAGCCGCCGGAAGGCAGTTCGACCACGCGCTGGAAGGCGGTCTCGATCTGGCTTTCGATCTGGAAACGGTTGAACAGCGGAACGCTGTCTTCGTACAGCTTGATCTTGCTGGCGTACTGCGGCATCACCTGGCGGATGAAGGTCAGGGCTTCGTCCTGGGCTTCAACGCTGTCGATCAGCACTTCGCCGATGTCCTGGCGCAGGTAGTCGCGGATGGCGCGGATGATCACGTTGCTTTCCTGGTAGATCAGGAATGGCGCGGAACGATCCAGGGACGCTTCCTTGATAGCGGTCCACAGTTGCAGCAGGTAGTCGAGGTCCCACTGCATTTCTTCGCTGCTGCGGCCCAGGCCTGCAGTGCGAACGATCAGGCCCATGTCGGCCGGTGCGATCAGGCCGTTCAGCGCTTCGCGCAGTTCGTTGCGCTCTTCGCCTTCGATGCGACGGGAAATACCGCCGGCACGCGGGTTGTTCGGCATCAGGACCAGGTAACGGCCAGCGAGGCTGATGAAGGTGGTCAGGGCGGCGCCCTTGTTGCCACGTTCTTCTTTCTCGACCTGGACGATGACTTCCTGGCCTTCGCTCAGGACGTCCTTGATGTTCACGCGGCCTTCGGGGGCTTTCTTGAAGTATTCGCGGGAGATTTCTTTGAGGGGCAGGAAGCCGTGGCGCTCGGAGCCGAAATCGACAAAGGCAGCCTCAAGGCTTGGTTCGATGCGAGTAATACGGCCTTTATAGATGTTGGCCTTCTTTTGCTCGCGTGCACCGGATTCGATGTCCAGGTCGTAGAGGCGTTGGCCATCTACCAGTGCAACACGCAACTCTTCGGGTTGAGTCGCGTTAATCAGCATTCTTTTCATGTTGTACCGTCGGTTTCCGGGCTGCCGGAAACGGCGTTCGGCACACACGACTTCTCACGGTCGGTGTCAGGTGCGTCAAGAGTGGTTGGCCACTCCAGTGTCCAGCAAAACCTGCCAATTGGGCCGGTATCGCGACGGACGCGTCCTGCTCGTTAGCGGTGGTGACAAAGGCACCACTTCAACAAAAGCTAAGGTCAGGAGGAGGAATCAACCGGCGACTGTGGACGAGATGAAGCGTCTGAAACAAGCCTAGTGCTACACAGTCCGACGGTTGTGCATCTCCACCCTACACGTATCCCTGATAATTCGGGTGCTGCCGCGCGCAGAATCCGCAGCGGGTTGGCATTTACCGTGGGCTCCAATGGGGAGTCCACGCTCATGGCTAAACAAGACTAGGTGTGGGCGACTGCGCTCTCACTCAGCTCTTAACAGGCGTTGTTTCCGAAGCATCTGCCATGGTCTGGCTCAAGACTGACTGCACTTTGTGAACTGGCCGTAAATATCGGCGCAAAACGCGAGTATTCACTCTGCTTTTTGCACTCGCTTCAGGCCTCATGTCACCTGCGCTTGTTACAATCCCGAGCCTTCCAAGGTGGCCGAAGCCCCGTAGGACGGCCTCGCGTCCTGATGAATTGCGATGGTCAGGGCCGGCAATTTGCCGCATGTCCTCTGCCCAGGCCGCTTTTGGCGGCGTTCGCGACTATAGCAGCAATGATTAAGTGCTTCAATTCCATAAAAAATTGTTATCATCGCGGCCATGACGACTACCACCCCCCCGACCCCCAGCGTCCAGCTGCTTGAGGTCTCGCCGGAATATGCCGGCCAACGCATCGACAATTTTCTCCTGGCCCGGCTCAAAGGCGTGCCCAAGACCTTGATTTACCGCATTTTGCGTAAAGGCGAAGTGCGCGTGAACAAGGGGCGGATCAAGCCTGAGTACAAGTTGCAGGCGGGCGATATCGTCCGTGTGCCGCCCGTGCGCGTGCCTGAGCGCGACGAGCCTGTGCCCTTGGCCCAGGGGCTGTTGCAGCGCCTGGAAGCGTCGATTGTCTTCGAAGACAACAAACTGATCGTGATCAACAAGCCGTGCGGCATCGCAGTTCACGGCGGCAGTGGCCTGAACTTCGGCGTGATCGAAGCCTTTCGCCAGTTGCGCCCGGATGCCAAGGAACTGGAGCTGGTCCATCGCCTGGACCGTGATACCTCCGGCCTGTTAATGATCGCCAAGAAGCGCAGCATGTTGCGCCACCTGCACACCGCCCTGCGTGGCGACGGTGTGGACAAGCGCTACATGGCGCTGGTGCGTGGCAATTGGGCCAGCTCGATCAAGAGCGTTCGTGCACCGCTGCAAAAGAGCAACCTGCGTTCCGGTGAGCGTATGGTCGAGGTGGACGAGGAGGGCAAAGAAGCCCTGACCCTGTTCAAGGTACTGCGCCGCTTCGGCGACTTCGCCACCATGGTCGAAGCCAAACCGGTCACTGGTCGTACTCACCAGATACGCGTGCACACCCTGCACGCGGGGCACTGCATTGCCGGTGACACCAAGTACGGTGATGAGGGTTTCTCCAAGGAGATCCGCGATCTGGGCGGTAAACGTCTGTTCCTGCACGCCTACATGCTCACTGTGCCGCTGCCCGATGGTGGCGAGCTGAAATTGCAGGCGCCGGTCGACGAGATGTGGGCCAAGACCGTGGAGCGTTTGAGTGTCGCACCCTGACTACAAACTGCTGATCTTCGATTGGGATGGGACGCTGTGCGATTCCATTGGTCGGATTGTCGAGTCGATGCATATGGCTTCGACTCGCTCGGGTTTTGAGTTGTGCAGCGACATCGCGGTCAAGGGCATCATTGGCCTGGGCTTGCCTGAAGCAATCCGCACGCTTTACCCGCAAATTGCCGACGACGAGCTGATAGCGTTCCGCGAGCACTATGCCGATCACTACATTGCGCTGGAGGCCGAGCCTTCGCCGCTGTTCGACGGTGTGGTGCAGTCGCTGGAGGCTTTGCGTGCCGAGGGCTTTCAGCTGGCGGTCGCCACCGGAAAAGCCCGTCGCGGGCTGGATCGGGTGCTCAAGGCGCATGGCTGGAAAGACTATTTCGACATTACCCGTGCGGCTGATGAAACCGCCAGCAAGCCCCATCCTCTGATGCTGGAGCAGATCCTGGATCATTGCGGTGTATCGCCGCGCCAGGCATTGATGGTGGGTGATGCGTCTTTCGACCTGATGATGGCGCGCAATGCTGGCATGGACAGCGTGGCGGTCAGCTATGGCGCCCAGGCTGCCGAGGCGTTGCAGCAATACGAGCCGAGGCTCACGATTGATCATTTTTCTGAATTGCAGGCCTGGCTCAGCCGGGCCCGATAAGTCTTTGCTGGGGTTGATGGCATGAGTGACGAGTGGAAAGCGCCCGAAAAGGCCGAAAGCAGTGATGATAAAAGCTGGAAGCTGCTGGAGAAGACCCTCCTGGCCAGTGTCCAGGAACAGCGTCGTTCGCGGCGCTGGGGGATTTTTTTCAAGCTGCTGACCTTTGTTTACCTGCTTGGGATGCTGGCGCTGTTCAGTCCGCTGATGGATATGGAAAAAAGCGCTACCCGCGGTAGTCACTACACCGCCCTGATTGAGGTGCGCGGTGTGATTGCCGACAAAGAGCCCGCGAGTGCCGACAATATCGTCACCAGCCTGCGCGCCGCCTTCGAAGACCCCAAGGTCAAGGGCGTGATCCTGCGTATCAACAGTCCTGGCGGCAGCCCTGTGCAGTCGGGCTATGTGTATGACGAGATTCGCCGGCTGCGCGCACTCCATCCGGATACCAAGCTCTACGCGGTAATTTCCGACCTGGGCGCCTCGGGGGCTTATTACATCGCCAGTGCCGCTGACCAGATCTATGCCGATAAGGCCAGCCTGGTGGGCTCCATTGGTGTGACGGCGGCCGGTTACGGTTTTGTCGGCACCATGGAGAAGCTGGGGGTGGAGCGTCGCACCTACACCTCGGGTGAGCACAAGGCGTTCCTGGATCCTTTCCAGCCGCAAAAGGCGGATGAAACCGCGTTTTGGCAGAGCGTGCTCGATACCACTCATCGCCAGTTCATTACCAGCGTCAAGCAGGGCCGTGGTGACCGGTTGAAGGATAAGGATCATCCGGAGTTGTTCTCCGGGTTGGTGTGGTCGGGCGAGCAGGCATTGCCGCTGGGCTTGATTGACGGATTGGGTAGTGCCAGCTCGGTGGCGCGGGATGTGGTTGGCGAGAAGGAGTTGGTGGATTTTACGGTCGAGGAATCGCCGTTTGATCGCTTCTCTAAAAAGCTCGGCGCCAGCGTGGCTGAGAAGCTTGCGCTGTACATGGGCTTCCAAGGCCCGACGCTACGCTGATACCCCGAGCCTGCTGTAGATCAAAAGGTGGGAGGGGGGCTTTCTCCCTCCCGCATTTGGCCGGTGGTGTATTTAAGGGATTTGCACGCCCTCAGCGAGCAGCATATCCACCAGCCGAATCAGCGGCAGCCCGACAAGGCTGGTCGCATCCGGCCCTTCGGTGCTTTGGAACAGGCTCACGCCCAGCCCCTCGGCCTTGAAGCTGCCCGCGCAGTCATAGGGCTGCTCGATCCGCAGGTAGCGCTCAATACGCTCTGCATCCAGCTCGCGCATGGTTACCGTGAAAGGCACGCAGTCGACCTGGCAATGCCCTGTGTTGCTGTTGAGTAGTGCCAGCCCGGTAAGAAAGCTCACACGCTTGCCACTGGCCGCCAACAACTGTTCGCGGGCGTTTTCAAAGGTGTGAGGCTTGCCGATGATCCGGCCTTCCAGTGCAGCGACCTGGTCAGAGCCAATGATTAAATGGCCAGGATGGCTGGCGGCGAGGGCGCGGGCTTTTTCTTCGGCCAGGCGCTTTACCAGTTCGATGGCGGATTCGTCCGGGCGGTGGCTTTCGTCGATATCCGGCGAGCTGCAGGTGAAAGGCAGGTGCAGGCGGCTCAGTAATTCCCGGCGATAAACCGAGCTGGACGCGAGTAATAAAGGCAGCATATACGTCTCCTCAAGGCAGTCATCGATTCTAGCGACGCGACCGGCTGACGCACAGGGCTGAATTTCCTTTGACATGGCTGGGTGCATCCCTATAATGCTGCGCCTATGTTGAATGACCCGATTCCACCTCACGTTGACCCGCGCAAATTGGCTGATCGTGGCACCACCCTTCAAGGTGAAGTGCTGCTGGCCGATTTGGAGAGACTCTGCGACCCGCTTTCCGACACTGTCGGTACGGTGCAGGCTAAATTCGTTTTTGAACGAGATGAACGTAAGTCTGTGGTAATCCACAGCTTTATCGACACCGAAGTCAAAATGGTTTGCCAGCGTTGTCTTGAGCTGGTCACCCTGCCGATCCACAGCGAATGCAGTTATGCTGTGGTGAAAGAGGGTGCGAATACCCAGTCGTTGCCGAAAGGTTATGACGTGCTGGAACTGGGCGAAGATCCATTGGATCTGCATGCACTGATCGAGGAGGAGCTTTTGCTCGCCTTGCCCATTGTGCCTGCTCATCATCCGGAAGAATGCCAGCAGCCGGAGGGTCTCGATGACGAGGCCGAGCCGAGCGAGGACGAGGTAACGCGGTCCAACCCGTTCAGTGTATTGGCGCAGTTAAAGCGTGACCCAAACGTTTAGGAGTTAATCAATTATGGCTGTTCAGCAGAACAAAAAATCCCGCTCTGCCCGTGACATGCGCCGTTCGCACGACGCTCTCGAGGCTAGCACCCTGTCCGTGGAAAAGACCACTGGTGAAGTTCACCTGCGTCACCACGTATCGCCAGAAGGCGTATACCGTGGCCGTAAAGTGATCGACAAGGGCGCTGACGAGTAATCACTTGTCTGCCCAAGTCATCGCGATTGACGCAATGGGCGGGGACTTCGGTCCCCGCAGCATTGTTCAGGCCTGCATTGCCAGCCTGTCTGCTACGCCCTCGCTGCACCTGACCCTCGTCGGTCAACCTACCCTTCTTGAAGAACTGATTGCCAGCCATCCGGCGGTGGATCGTGCGCGCCTGACCATTACGCCCGCCAGCGAAACCATCAGCATGGATGAAAAGCCGGCCGCAGCCTTGCGCGGCAAGCCCGACTCTTCAATGCGTGTGGCTCTTGAGCTGCTGCGTGATGGCAAGGTGCAAGCCTGTGTCAGTGCCGGTAATACAGGGGCGTTGATGGCCTTGTCGCGGCATGTGCTCAAGACCTTGCCGGGTATCGACCGCCCGGCGATGGTGGCGGCGATCCCGACGCAGAAGGGCTATTGCCAGTTGCTGGACCTGGGCGCCAATGTCGATTGCAGTGCCGAGCACCTGTTGCAGTTCGCCGTGATGGGCTCGGTGGCCGCTGAAGCGCTGGGCGTAGCCCGGCCAAGGGTCGCCCTGCTGAATATCGGCACCGAGGACATCAAGGGCAACCAGCAGGTCAAGCTGGCCGCCACGTTGTTGCAAGGCGCGCCGGGCTTGAACTACATAGGTTTTGTCGAAGGTGACGGCTTGTACCGTGGTGAAGCCGACGTGGTGGTGTGTGACGGGTTTGTCGGCAACATCCTGCTCAAGTCGAGCGAGGGCTTGGCAACCATGATTGCCACGCGTATCGAAGCCTTGTTCAAGCAGAGCCTGGTATCGCGCATGGTCGGTGCCCTGGCGCTGCCGTTGATGCGCCGCTTGCAGGCCGACCTGGCACCGGCACGGCACAACGGAGCGAGCTTTCTCGGCTTGCAGGGCATTGTGGTCAAAAGCCACGGCTCGGCCGGCGTGCAGGGGTTTCAAAGTGCGATTGCGCGGGCGTTGATCGAGATACAGGAAAACCTGCCGCAACGCCTGCACGGCCGTCTTGAGGATCTGTTGCCTTAGGCGAATTGGTCCGGGAGTGCTTAAATGTGACCGGCCAGTTCAATTGACCATCCAATCTGTCAGTTTCGCGCGCTCCCACCGTTGGAGTGCGCATTTTTGACGACCAGATCATTAGGGGCTTGTTACATGTCTACATCCCTCGCATTCGTCTTTCCAGGGCAGGGTTCGCAGTCCCTCGGCATGTTGGCCGAGCTGGGCGCGCAATACCCGCTGGTCCTGGATACCTTCAAGGAAGCTTCCGATGCCCTGGGTTACGACCTGTGGGCGCTGACCCAGCAGGGGCCGGAAGAGCAGCTCAATCAAACCGATAAAACCCAGCCGGCCATTCTGACCGCTTCGATCGCCCTGTGGCGCTTGTGGCTGGCAGAAGGTGGGGCGCGTCCGGCATTTGTTGCCGGGCACAGCCTGGGCGAATACAGCGCCCTGGTGGCGGCGGGCAGTCTGACCCTTGGTGAAGCGGTCAAGCTGGTCGAGCGTCGTGGCCAGTTGATGCAAGAAGCCGTTCCGGCCGGGCAGGGCGGCATGGCCGCGATCCTGGGCCTGGATGATGCGGTGGTAATCGAGGCCTGCGCCGAAGCGGCGCAAGGTGAGGTGGTCAGCGCGGTGAACTTCAACTCCCCGGGGCAGGTGGTGATCGCCGGCGCCAAGGCGGCTGTTGAGCGCGCCATCGAAGGCTGCAAGGCCCGGGGTGCCAAGCGTGCACTGCCGTTGCCGGTGAGCGTGCCGTCCCACTGCGAACTGATGCGCCCGGCTGCCGAGCGCTTTGCCGAGTCTATCGCGGCCATCAACTGGCAGGCGCCGCAGATCCCGCTGGTGCAGAACGTCAGCGCGGCCGTGGCTGCCGACCTCGACACCCTCAAGCGCGACCTGCTGGAGCAACTGTACAAGCCGGTGCGCTGGGTTGAATCGGTCCAGACCCTGGCTGCCAACGGCGCCAACGAGTTGGTCGAGTGCGGCCCGGGCAAAGTCCTGGCCGGCCTGAACAAGCGCTGCGCCGACGGTGTGTCGACCGCCAACCTCAATACCCCTGAAGCCTTCGCTGCCGCTCGCGCGGCACTGGCCTGAATCCCGTACTTAGGAGAAGCCTGCATGAGTCTGCAAGGTAAAGTTGCACTGGTTACCGGCGCTAGCCGTGGCATTGGCCAGGCCATCGCCCTGGAGCTGGGCCGTCAGGGCGCCGTTGTGATCGGCACCGCCACTTCCGCCTCGGGCGCCGAGCGTATCGCCGCGACCCTGAAGGAAAACGGCGTGCAGGGTACCGGCCTTGAGCTGAATGTGACCAGCGATGAGTCCGTGGCTGCCGTATTGGCCGAGATCACTGCACAGTTCGGTGCGCCGGCGATTCTGGTGAACAACGCCGGTATCACCCGTGACAACCTGATGATGCGCATGAAAGACGACGAGTGGTACGACGTGGTCGATACCAACCTGAACAGTCTGTTCCGCCTGTCCAAGGGTGTTTTGCGCGGCATGACCAAGGCGCGTTGGGGCCGAATTATCAATATTGGCTCCGTAGTGGGTGCCATGGGCAACGCAGGCCAAGTAAACTACGCTTCCGCCAAGGCCGGTCTGGAAGGTTTCAGCCGTGCACTGGCACGTGAAGTCGGTTCGCGGTCGATTACGGTCAACTCGGTGGCCCCAGGGTTCATCGACACCGATATGACCCGCGAACTGCCGGAAGCACAGCGTGAAGCGTTGCTGACGCAGATTCCGCTGGGCCGTCTGGGCCAGGCTCAAGAGATCGCGAATGTGGTCACTTTCCTGGCATCCGACGGTGCGGCATACGTGACTGGGGCTACAATCCCGGTGAACGGCGGGATGTACATGAGTTAAATTGTGACGGATCGCTTCAAAAAAATGTCATACGAGCTGTCTAAAATCCGTTATAAAGCTGCAACTTAATTTATAGGCAGGTGGCCGACCGGGTACAGGGTGAAGCTTTCAGTTGAAAAGCTGAAATGGCTTTCTATACACTTACCCACTGGCCAGCTGCCTGAATTTGTCCATTAGGAGTTAAACAAGGTATGAGCACCATCGAAGAGCGCGTCAAGAAAATCGTTGCCGAGCAACTGGGCGTTAAGGAAGAAGAAGTGGTCAACACTGCTTCCTTCGTAGAAGACTTGGGTGCCGATTCCCTTGACACCGTTGAGCTGGTGATGGCTCTGGAAGAGGAATTCGAGACCGAAATCCCGGACGAAGAAGCTGAAAAAATCACTACTGTTCAAGCTGCCATCGACTACGTTACCAGCCACCAGGCGTAATAGTTTGTAGTCGTCGCTTGCTGTCAGGGAAAAACCGCACTGCTGTAACGGCGTGCGGTTTTTTCTTTAGGCGGTGATGAAAAGTAAGCTGCGAATCGAAGTGTCGTCATTAGAAAAAGGAGAGTGCTGTGTCGCGTAGACGCGTCGTAGTCACCGGTATGGGTATGTTGTCGCCACTGGGTACGGATGTGCCGAGCAGTTGGCAGGGCATTCTGGCTGGCCGCAGTGGTATTGGTCTGATCGAACACACGGACCTTTCTGCCTATTCCACCCGTTTTGGCGGCTCGGTAAAGGGCTTCAATGTCGAGGAATATCTCTCGATCAAAGAATCCCGCAAGCTCGACCTGTTCATTCAATACGGCTTGGCAGCCGGTTTTCAGGCAGTGCGTAACGCTGGCCTGGAAGTCACCGACGCCAACCGTGACCGCATCGGCGTGGCCATGGGTTCGGGGATTGGCGGTTTGACCAATATCGAAGAAACCAGCCGCACGCTGCACGATTCCGGCCCGCGTCGAATTTCACCGTTCTTCGTGCCCGGCTCGATCATCAATATGATTTCCGGCTTCCTGTCCATCCACCTGGGTGCACAAGGGCCTAACTACGCCATCGCAACGGCGTGCACCACGGGCACCCACTGCATCGGCATGGCGGCGCGCAACATCGCTTATGACGAAGCGGATGTGATGATCGCCGGTGGCGCTGAAATGGCCGCCTGCGGCCTGGGCATGGGTGGCTTCGGTGCATCCCGTGCGTTGTCGACCCGCAATGACGAGCCCACCCGAGCCAGCCGTCCGTGGGACAAGGGCCGTGATGGCTTCGTGCTGTCTGACGGCGCCGGTGCCCTGGTGCTGGAAGAGTTGGAGCACGCCAAGGCGCGTGGCGCCACCATCTACGCCGAGTTGATCGGCTTTGGCATGAGCGGCGATGCCTATCACATGACGTCGCCACCGTCCGACGGTGCCGGTGCTGCGCGCTGCATCACCAATGCACTGCGCGATGCGAAGGTCAACCCTGACCAGGTGCAGTACATCAACGCCCATGGTACTTCGACGCCGACCGGCGACCTGGCGGAAGCCGAAGCCATCAAGTCGGTGTTCGGTGAACATGCCTACAAGCTGGCGGTCAGTTCCACCAAGTCCATGACCGGCCACCTGTTGGGTGCGGCGGGCGCGGTCGAGGCGATCTTCAGTGTAATGGCGATCAAGGATCAGGTCGCTCCGCCGACCATCAACCTTGATGAGCCGGACGAAGGCTGCGACCTGAACTTCGTGCCCCACGAAGCGCAACCGATGCCGATCGACGTGGTGATCTCCAACTCGTTCGGGTTTGGTGGCACCAACGGCTCCCTGGTGTTCCGCCGGTTTGCCGAGTGATGCACAGCTGGGTCGACGGTCAGCCGGCGGGCAGCGTGCCCCTGAAAGATCGTGGCCTGGCGTATGGCGATGGGATATTCGAGACCATCGCCGTCAAGGCCGGGCAGCCGTTGCTGCTCGACCGTCACCTGCAACGCCTGGAAGAGGGTTGCAGGCGCTTGGCACTGGTGGCCGATCACGGGTTGATTCGCAACGAAGTGCTTGGCTTCGCCGCTGCGCTGGGTGACGGTGTCCTTAAGTTGATCCTCACCCGTGGCGACAGCCTGCGCGGTTATGGCATCAACCCTGGCGCCCCGGTGCGTCGTATCTTGCAGGGCAGTGCGCCCGCTATTTACCCGCCCGCCCATGCAATCGAAGGCATCCGCCTGTTCCCCTGTACCACGCGCTTGGCTGAGCAGCCGCTGCTGGCCGGTCTCAAGCACCTCAACCGCCTGGAGCAAGTGATCGCCCGTGCCGAATGGCAAGATACCGAACATGCCGAAGGCCTGATGCTGGATATGTCCGGGCGGGTGATCGAAGGCGTGTTCAGCAACCTGTTCCTGGTGCGCAACGGCTTGTTACTAACCGCTGATCTGACCCGTTGCGGCGTGGCCGGGGTGATGCGCGCCGAACTGCTGGCCCAGGCACATGCGCTGGGCGTCCCGGTGGTCGTGGCCGACATCAATATTGAGCAGTTGCAGCAGGCCGATGAAGTCTTTGTCTGCAACAGCGTATATGGCATTTGGCCGGTGCGTGGATGCGCTGCGATGAGCTGGCCGGTTGGGCCGCTCACCCGTAAACTGCAGGGTATTGTTCGCGCGCTATTGGATATTTGAGTTGATACGAAAACTGGTGTTACTGCTGCAGATCAGCCTGGTCTCGGCAGCGTTGCTCGTGGGCTTTTCGGCCTGGAAACTCGACTCTGCCCTCAAGCAGCCCCTGAAGCTGCCCCAGGAGCAGTTGCTCGACGTGCCGGCTGGCGCTACCCCGACGGGTACTTTCAATCGTCTGGAAGCCGACGGTGTACTCGACGATGCATTCTGGTTACGCCTGTACTGGCGCTTCAACCTTGAAGGCCAGCCACTGCACAGCGGCGAATACCGCATGACACCCGGCCTCACTGCCGAAGGCTTGATCGGCCTGTGGCAGCGCGGCGAGGTGGTGCAATACAGCCTGACCCTGGTGGAGGGCTGGAATTTCCGCCAGGTGCGCACCGCCCTGGCCAAGCATGAAAAAATCGTTCAGACCCTTCCTGGCCTGACTGACAGCGAAGTGATGGACAAGCTCGGCCATGCGGGTGAGTTTCCGGAAGGGCGTTTCTTCCCTGACACCTACCGTTTTGTACGCGGCATGACCGATGTCGAATTCCTGAAAAAAGCCTACAACCGCCTGGACGATGTGCTCGCCCAGGAGTGGAGCAAGCGTGCCGACGATGCGCCGTACACCGACCCTTATCAGGCACTGATCATGGCGTCCCTGGTGGAAAAGGAGACCGGCGTGCCGCAAGAGCGTGGGCAGATTGCCGGTGTGTTCGTGCGCCGCATGAAGATCGGCATGATGCTGCAGACTGATCCCACCGTGATTTACGGCCTGGGTGAGCGCTACAACGGCAAGTTGACCCGCGCCCACCTCAAGGAAGCCAACCCCTACAACACCTATATGATCGCCGGCCTGCCGCCCACGCCTATTGCGATGGTCGGTCGCGAGGCGATCCATGCAGCGCTGAACCCGGTGCCGGGCAGCAGCCTGTATTTTGTCGCCCGTGGCGACGGTAGCCATATTTTCTCGGATAACCTGGATGCCCATAATGCCGCCGTGCGCGAGTTCCAGCTCAAGCGGCGTGGCGATTACCGCTCCAGCCCGGCGCCGGTGGTGAAACCGCTGGAAGATGCAACCGCACCTGCCGAGGCACCGATTGAGCCCGCGCCGGACAGTACCGCGCCGCAAAGCCCGCAATGACTCTGACTAAGGACTGCCTGTGACTGGCTTGTTTATTACCCTGGAAGGCCCGGAAGGTGCCGGTAAAAGCACGAACCGCGACTACCTGGCCGAGCGCCTGCGTGCGCAGGGCGTCGAAGTGGTGCTGACCCGCGAGCCGGGCGGTACGCCGCTGGCCGAGCGTATACGCGAAGTGCTGTTGGCCCCGGGTGATGAGCCAATGAACCCGGACACCGAGCTGCTGCTGGTATTTGCCGCCCGAGCCCAACACCTGGCCGAAGTGATTCGCCCCGCGCTGGCACGCGGCGCCGTGGTGATTTGTGATCGGTTCACGGATTCCACCTACGCCTACCAGGGCGGTGGCCGAGGCTTGTCAGTAGAGCGTATCGCCACCCTTGAAACCTTCGTACAGGGCGATGTGCGTCCGGATTTGACCCTGCTGTTCGATCTGCCCGTGGAAGTGGGCATGGCCCGCGCCAGCGCTCGCGGTCGCCTGGATCGTTTCGAACTGGAAGGCCCGGTATTTTTCGACGCGGTGCGCAGCGCTTTCCTGCAGCGCGCCAAGGCTGAGCCGGCGCGTTATCACCTGCTCGATGCGGCGCAGCCGTTGAACCAGGTGCAACAGGCCATCGATGCGCTGTTGCCGACTCTGCTGGAGCGCACTCGTGGCTGAGTCCTACCCGTGGCAGGACAGCTTGTGGCAGCAACTGGCCGGTCGTGCCCAGCACGCCCATGCCTATTTGCTGCATGGCCCCGTGGGCATCGGTAAACGTCACCTCGCCGAGCGCTTGATGGCTAGCCTGTTGTGCCAGCGCCCGGTCAATCTGCAGGCGTGTGGCGAGTGCAAATCCTGCCTGCTGCTCAAGGCTGGCAGTCACCCGGACAACTATGTGCTGGAGCCCGAGGAAGCCGACAAGGCGATCAAGGTCGACCAGGTACGCGACCTCGTCAGCTTCGTAGTGCAGACCGCGCAGATGGGCGGGCGCAAAGTGGTGCTGATCGAGCCAGTCGAGGCGATGAACATCAACGCCGCCAACGCCTTGCTCAAAAGCCTTGAAGAACCGTCCGGCGACACCGTGCTCTTGCTGGTGAGCCATCAGTCCAGCCGTTTGTTGCCGACGATTCGCAGCCGCTGCGTACAGCAGGCGTGCCCGTTGCCGAGCGAGGCCATGAGCCTGCAATGGCTGGCGCAGGCGTTGCCGGAGTGCACCGAGCAGGAACGGGTCGAGTTGTTGACCCTGGCGGCCGGTTCACCCCTGGCAGCCGTGAAGCTGCAAGCCCAGGGCGTGCGTGAGCAACGGGCACTGGTTGTGGAGGGTGTGAAGAAGCTGCTCAAGCAGGAGCTGTCCGCCACGCAACTGGCCGAAAGCGCCTGGAAGGATATTCCCCTGCTGCTGTTGTTCGACTGGTTCTGCGACTGGTCCAGCCTGATCCTGCGCTACCAACTGACCCAGGATGAAAACGGCCTTGGCCTGGCGGATATGCGCAAGGTGGTGCAATACCTCGCGCAGAAAAGTGCCCAGGACAAAGTGCTGAACATCCAGGACTGGATTCTTGCTCAGCGCCAGAAGGTACTCGGCAAGGCCAACCTCAACCGCGTGCTGTTGCTTGAGGCGCTGCTGGTGCAGTGGGTTGGCCTGCTCGGGCGCCGTTAATTTCCGGGGCCGACAGGTGTATGGTTGGCCAGACCCTTTTCGTGAATTAAGCCCTGACTTCCTATGCTCGTAGATTCCCATTGCCATCTTGATCGCCTTGACCTTGCCCAGCACGGCGGTTCCCTCGACGCCGCCCTTGAAGCTGCACGCCAGCGTGGGGTAGGGCACTTTCTGTGCATCGGCGTCAGCGCTGAAAACGCCGGCGACGTCAAAGCCCTGGCTGATCGCTACGCCGATGTGGATTGCTCGGTGGGCATCCACCCGCTGGACCTCAAACCCGGCGAAGCCCCGGCTCTGGATTGGCTATTGGGCGAACTCAACCATCCACGGGTGGTGGCCATTGGCGAAACCGGCCTGGACTACCACTACGAGCCTGAAGCCGCCGAGTTGCAGCAGGCCTCTTTCCGCCTGCACTTGCAAGCCGCCCAGCAGACCGGCAAGCCGGTGATCGTCCACACCCGGGGGGCCCGCGCCGATACCTTGACCTTGCTGCGCGAAGCCGCGCTGCCGCAGGCCGGTGTGTTGCATTGTTTTACCGAAGACTGGGACATGGCCAAGGCTGCTCTGGACCTGGGGTTCTATATTTCCCTGTCGGGTATCGTCACCTTTCGCAACGCCGACGCGCTGCGCGACGTGGCTCGCCAAGTGCCAGCCGATCGCCTGCTGGTGGAAACCGACTCGCCGTACCTGGCACCTATTCCCCATCGCGGCAGGCCAAACCTGCCTGAATATGTGCGTGACGTGGCCGATTACTTGGCGATGCTGCGCGGCGAGTCGTACGAGCGCTTCGCCGAGCAGACCACCGAAAACTTCAAACGCCTGTTTCCGTTGGCCCATGTAGCCGGATAGTACGGCTGAATCGCAGGCAAAAAAAACCCGGGTTCTGGGGGGTGAATCCGGGCTAAGACCATTAGGAGTAAAACAAGGGCACGCAGTCCGTCGGTACCCAGGTCGTCGCGTCACTTGGGGGAGATGTCGCGGCGACAGTTGAAGTATTGATCAGTATCCGATTCAGTCCAGTCAGATCTGATCGTTTTTTAAACAGATTTGGAATACGCCCGCTTAGCTTGAGTTCTCATTGAGCAGGTGGGCAGCTTCAGGGGTGCGTCTATTTCTGACTGATATCGATAAAAACGTTGGCGTATTGAAAGTTAAGTGCATCGCGGGTTCACATAGACATTGCCCAACGACCGTTCAGTCGGGATAATCCCTCGCATCGGGTAAATCGTATCGCCACGTATCTGTGGCCCTGCGCAACCCTCCCTATTCCGACCTTTGCAGACTTCTTCCTCATGCACAAAGAACCCCGTAAGGTCCGTGAGTTTCGCCGCCGTGAGCAGGAAATTCTCGACACCGCACTCAAGTTATTCCTCGAACAGGGCGAAGACAGCGTCACGGTAGAGATGATTGCGGATGCCGTGGGTATCGGCAAGGGCACCATCTACAAGCACTTCAAATCCAAGGCCGAGATCTACTTGCGCCTGATGCTCGACTACGAGCGCGACTTGAACGAGCTGCTGCACTCGGCCGATGTCGACAAGGACAAGGAAGCGCTGTCTCGCGCTTACTTCGAGTTCCGTATGCGTGACCCGCAGCGCTACCGCCTGTTCGACCGCCTGGAAGAGAAGGTGGTCAAGGGGCACCAGGTGCCGGAAATGGTCGAGGAGTTGCACAAGATCCGCGCCTCGAACTTCGAACGCCTGACCCTGCTGATCAAGGGGCGCATCAGTGAAGGCAAGCTTGAAGACGTGCCGCCGTATTTCCACTACTGCGCCGCCTGGGCCCTGGTGCATGGCGCCGTGGCGCTGTATCACTCGCCGTTCTGGAGCAATGTGCTGGAGGACCAGGAAGGTTTCTTCCAGTTCCTGATGGACATCGGCGTGCGCATGGGCAACAAGCGCAAGCACAGCACTGAACTGCCTGGCCCTGAAAAAGGTGATGAGACCCCGGCTACGTAAGTTATTCGCTGCAGTGATGGGGCAATGATTTACTGCCAGGGTATTAACCCAGGAATATACTCAGGCAAGGACCTTGCTAAAAGCTGATTTATGAGTCAGTTTTTAGTGCGCCCGAATTATCTTCTGCCGGAGTGATCCATGATCGTTGATCGTCAAGGCAGGCGTTTTCGCAATTTGCGGATCAGCCTGACCTCAGCCTGCAATTACGCGTGTACCTACTGCGTGCCTGACGGCAAGCGGCTGGTGGCTGCCCAGGACGAACTCTCGGCCGCGGCCATGGCCCGGGGCGTGGCTTACCTGATTGAAGCGGCGGGCATCGAACGCCTGCGCATCACTGGCGGCGAACCGCTGGTGAGCCCCAAGCTGGAAGCGTTCATGGACGCGGTAGGGCAGATGGGCCTCAGCGACATCAGCCTCACGACCAACGGCCAATTGCTGGCGCGCAAACTGCCGTTGCTGGTGGATGCCGGCATTCGGCGTATCAATGTCTCCCTCGATACCCTGGATGCCGATGCCTTTCGCAGCATCGCTCGTGGCGGCGACCTGGCCACCGTGCTCGATGGCATGGACCAGGCCAGCGCGGCCGGCATCAAGATCAAGGTCAACATGGTGCCATTGCGTGGCCAGAACCTGGATCAGGTGATGCCTCTGCTTGATTACTGCCTGGAGCGTGGCTACGAGTTGCGCTTTATCGAATTGATGCGCATGGGGCACCTGGCGAAAGACTCCAACGCGTTCCTCCAGCAATTTGTCAGCTTGCAGCAATTGCTCAGCCTGATCGGTGAGCGCCACGAATACCTGCAAGCCAACGCGCCCGTTGACGCTACCGCCGTACGCTACGAAGTACCGGGCAAAGGCTTCTTCGGCGTGATCGCCAACGAAAGTGTACCGTTCTGTCGTACGTGTTCGCGGTTGCGGTTGTCCTCCACGGGCTGGCTGCATGGTTGCTTGTCCTCAAGCAATCGCCACTACGTCGGTGACTTGCTTGATCAACCGCGCCACCAGGCATTGCCGGCCTTGCAGGGCTTGTTGATGAAGGCGCTGGGCGACAAGCAGGAAGTGGCGTTTTCGGGCGGCGCGACGATCATGAAGATCATTGGCGGCTAAGGTCGCGCATGCCTCAATGTGTTGTCCTTCAAGCTGGCGCAGAACCTGCATCTCACGCCCATTCGCCGGTTTTCCGTCACCGGCTTCTGGAGGATTAGGATGCGTAGTCTGGTTTTACTGCTGGCGGCGTTGGCCCTGAGTGGTTGTATGACCGTCAGCGATATGGCCGAAGGCACTCGCTATCAGATGAGCGATGCCGGGCTGCTGGACCATAGCGACACCCGGCGTACGGCCTCGGTGCGCATACAGCCGGATTCCTTTGTATTTATCGCCCAGGGCGCCTTCGTGCCGCCGGGCAGCGCGTACCCGCGACCCAACGTGGTCGCCGAGGAAGCGTTCAACGGTTTCGTCGAATATTTCCCCATGGTCCGTCGTGCCCGCCAACCCGAAGGTCTCGAGCAGGCCATGGCCGAAGCCCGCGAGGCGGGGGCTCACTACCTGCTGTATTGCCGTTTTGCGGCAGCCGATGACCGTATCGGCAATGCCGATGAGTGGACCGACCAGCAAGCTCTGGACCGCCTGGGGCTGGACAGCGGTGTGATCCAGGTCATGTTGATCGAGACCAGCACCCAGTATTTGATTGATACTGCACGTATTCGCAGTCGTGGCGGTTTACTGACGTTCCACGACACATCGCCACAAGATCTGATTGCCCGCCCCCTGGCGCAATACGCCCGAGGCTTGCTGGGCATGAGCAATCAGTAGACCTGAGGAGAAGCCCCATGACCGATTCCGCCAAGGCCAATGACCTATTGGCCCAACTGCCCAAGGGCAAGGGGCCGGCACCGGTGCATCTGTGGAATCCGGATTTTTGCGGCAACATCGACATGCGCATTGCCCGCGATGGCACCTGGTTTTACCAGGGCACGCCTATCGGGCGAAAGCCGATGGTCAAACTGTTTTCCAATATCCTGCGCCGAGACGGCGATGATTATTTCCTGGTGACGCCGGTAGAGAAAGTCGGCATCAGCGTCGATGATGCGCCATTTGTGGCGGTAACCCTGGACGTGCAAGGGCAGGGCGAAAGCCAGGTATTGCGCTTTACCACCAACGTCGACGAGCAGGTCGAGGCCGGCCTCGAACACCCCTTGCGGGTGGTGACGGACCCTGTCACCCAGGAACCTGCACCCTACGTGCGAGTTCGTACCAACCTTGAAGCCCTCGTGCATCGCAACGTGTTCTACCAATTGGTGGAGCTGGCGGTGACTCGTCCGATAAACGGTCAGAACTGGCTTGGCGTATGGAGTGCAGGGGAGTTTTTCCCCATCGGCCTGGAACCCTGAGGCTGATTTTGCCTTCACCCTGAAATAATCTCCTTGCTGTAAATGCCTGCTTTCGGTTATCAATTTGTACATGATTAGACATGTTCGATTTGATAAGAAAAAACGCGTCGTCGACGAGCTCATCCGCCGTATCGAAGGTGGGGTCATGGCCGACGGTTTGCTATTGCCAGGTGAGCACCAGTTGGCCGAGGAGTTTGCGGTCAGCCGTGGCACGCTGCGCGAAGCGCTGGCCGAGCTAAAGCGCCGTAACTATATCGCCACCCAGAGTGGCGTCGGCTCCATCGTCACCTTTGATGGCATGGTCCTCGACCAACGCAGCGGTTGGGCCCAGGCCCTGGCAGACACGGGGGCTCAGGTGAGCACCGACGTGCTGCGTTTCGAAGCGGTGACGCGCCCGGACCTGTTCAGCCGTTTCGGCACCGATCAATTTATTGCCCTGGATCGCCGCCGGAACACGGCCGATGGCGTTGCGGTGTCTCTGGAGCGTTCGTTGATGCCAGCAGTGGGCGGCCTGGAAAGCCTGCCCCGCATTGGCCTGATCGATGATTCCCTGACCATCACCCTGGCGGCCTACGGTTATGTGGGCGCCGAAGGCGACCAGTGGATCGGCGCCGAGCCCCTGAGCGATGAAGATGCTCAATTGCTCGGGCGCGCTACCGGCACGGTATTTCTCAAAGCTTCGCGCACCACCTACGACCGTCGCGAACGCTTCATGGAGCATGTCGAAAGTTTGCTCGACCCGCTGCACTTTCGCCTGCATCTGCAGTTTGGAGCCGCCAAATGACCCGGGAAGACCGCGCACTCGGTGCCTTCTACGGCTTGGCCCTGGGCGACGCCCTGGGTATGCCCACACAATCCTTGAGCCGCGAACAGGTGAAAGCGCGCTTCGGAACCATCACCGCCCTGGAAGACGCCGACGCCGACCAGCCCATTGCACCGAACATGCCCGCCGGTTCCATTACCGATGACACCGAGCAGGCCATCCTGGTCGCTGAGTTGCTGGTGCAAGGCCAAGGCCGGATCGAACCTGCCGTGCTTGCCCAGCGCCTGATCGACTGGGAAGCGGGAATGCGCGCCAAGGGTTCCCAGGACCTGCTCGGGCCGTCGACCAAACGGGCGATCGATATGATCCTGGCTGGCCATACGCCGCAAGAGTCCGGACGCTACGGCACCACCAATGGTGCGGCCATGCGCATCACCCCGGTGGGCATCGCCGCCGATGTCAGCGAGACAGCCTCGTTTATCCAGGCGGTGATCCAGGCTTGCCAGGTCACCCATAACACCAGCCTGGGTATCTCCAGTGCCGCGGCCGTGGCGGCGGTGGTCTCCGCCGGTATCAATGGCGTGGACCTGGGCGAAGCTTTGAACATCGGCATTCAGATTGCCCAGCAGGCTGAAAGCCATGGCCACTGGGTGGCCGGTGGACGCATTTCCACCCGCATCAGCTGGGCCCGCACCCTGAGTGTCGGCAGCGATGACAAGGCCCTGTTTGCCGATTTGCTCTACGAATTGATCGGGACGTCTGTTGCCTCGCAGGAGTCGGTGGTGGTGTCGTTCGCCCTGGCGCAGCAAGTCGCGTCCGGCGATATGAATGCCTTCGAAGCACTGTGCCTGGCCGCCAGCCTGGGGGGCGACACCGACACGATCGCCGCGATCCTGGGGGCCATGCTCGGCGCGTGCCTGGGGATGCAGTGCTGGCCAGAGGCGCTGATCGAGCAGGTCAAGCAGGTCAATGGCCTGGACTTGCAGCCGCTGGTCCAAGCGTTATTGGCCTTGCGATAAACACGGAACTAAATGTGGGAGCTGGCTTGCCTGCGACAGCGGTTTTCCAGTGGCTGCTGGGCTGGTTGACACACCCCAATCGCAGGCAAGCCAGCTCCCACATTAAAAAGCGTTGAGTCAGGAAGACTGGATAAAGATTCGACTCGCTGCCACAACCACAACAATACAGGCACCAGGAGCACCCCTTCATGAGCAGCACCTCTAGTGGCCAAAGCGCCGGGCAGTTGGAAACACGCGGCATCGAGCCGGTCCCGGAAGGCGAGTGCAACGGCCATCCGCTGCAACTGTTCTGGGTATGGTTTGCCGCCAATATCAGCATCCTCGGCTTGCCGCTCGGTGCGACGTTGGTCGCGTTTCGGGGCCTGGCCATCTGGCAGGCGATCATCGTCGCAATCCTTGGCGCAGCGGGTTCCTTCGCGGTAGTGGGCATCATCTCCATCGCCGGCCGTCGTGGTCGCGCGCCCAGCCTGACGTTATCCCGCGCTATCTTTGGCGTACGCGGCAATATCGGCCCGACGGTGGTCTCGCTGATGTCGCGCCTGGGTTGGGAAACCGTCAACACCACCACGGCCGCCTTTGTGTTGCTGTCCTTGTGTTCGATCCTGTTCGGTTCGGCGGTAGAGGCGAAAAGCGCCCCCGTACTCACGTTGATCTTCATCGCCATCTTTGTACTGCTGACCCTGGCGGTATCCGGCCTCGGCCACGCCACGCTGCTGGTGATCCAGAAGTGGGCCACCTATGTATTTGGCGGTTTGAATATCCTGGTGGGCGGCTTTCTGTGTGCCACTATCGACTGGAGCGCGGTGTTCAATGCCACACCTGCGCCGTTGAGCGCGATGATCATCGGCGTCGGCACCATGGCCGCCGGCACCGGCATTGGGTGGGCCAACGCCGGTGCCGATATGTCGCGCTACCAGCACCGCAGCGTCAAGGCTGTGCGCCTGGTGGCCAGCGCCGCCTTTGGCGCGGGCATCCCGCTGGTGTTGCTGATTACCCTTGGTGGCCTGCTGTCGGTGGGTAACGACGACCTGGCGTCGGCCACCGACCCCATCATCGCGATCCGCGACATGCTGCCCACCTGGATGGCGGTGCCTTACCTGATCACCGCATTCGGCGGGCTGTTGCTGTCGAACAATCTGTCGGTATATTCGGCCGGCCTTACCACCCTGACCCTGGGTCTGAAGGTCAAGCGCGTGCACGCGGTGATTGTCGATATCGTGGCGATCTTCGCCGGTTCCATCTATTTCATGCTGATCGCCGACAGCTTCTATGGCCCGTTCATCACCTTCATTTCGTTGCTGGCGGTGCCGATTACGGCGTGGGTCGGGATCTTCGTGGTCGACCTGATACACCGGCATTACTACAGCCCCAAGGACTTGCTGGATGTCAGTCCGAGCAGCGCTTACTGGTATCGCGGCGGTGTGGAGTGGCGTGCCTTCGGCGCCTGGGCCGTGGCTATCGTGCTGGGGTTCTGCTTCACCACCATCGGCACCACCGCGCAAAATATCTGGTTCGCCGGGCCGCTGTCCGACTCCTGGTTGGGCCACAACGGCCTGGGCTGGGTCGTCACCTTCCTGGTCGCAGGCGGCCTTTATGCGGTACTGGGCGGCGCGTCTGATCGTCGCCCGGCTTTGGTAGAGGGTACCCATGCCTAGATTGCTGCATACCGGCCAGGTCATTGTCGACTTGGTCATGGCCCTCGACACCCTGCCGGCAACTGGCGGTGACGTACTGGCCAAATCTGCCAGTTTCGAAGCGGGCGGTGGCTTCAACGTCATGGCGGCGGCGCGGCGCAATGGGATGTCGGTGGTCTACCTTGGGCGCCACGGCAATGGCCGGTTTGGTGACTTGGCTCGCGCCGCGATGCAGGCTGAAAAGATTGAAATGGCATTGACTGCGAGCAACGAGAAGGACACTGGTTTGTGTGTGTCCCTGACCGAGGCCACCACTGAGCGTACGTTCATTTCCCATATCGGCGCCGAAGGCGAATTGAGTGCCGAAGATTTGGCCAGGATCGTCCCGCTCGCCGATGACTACGTGTACGTCAGTGGCTACAGCCTGCTCCTTGAGGGCAAGGCGCAGCCGTTGATCGACTGGCTGCTGGCGCTGCCGCGAGAGATCGTAGTGGTGTTCGATCCTGGACCGCTGGTCAAGGCGCCGGATTCAGTCTTGATGCGTGCGTTGTTGCCACGTATCGATATCTGGACCAGCAATGGCCCGGAAGCTCTGGCGTTTACCGGTGCCCCTGAGATCGCCGCGGCGTTGCCTGAGTTGAGTCGACATCTGCCTGCGCAAACCTTGCTGGTCGTACGTGATGGGCCCAATGGTTGCTGGGTAGGGCGCACAGCTGAAATTGAACATGTACCCGGTTTCAAGGTGCAAGCGGTCGACAGCAACGGTGCGGGGGATGCGCACGCAGGGGTGTTTATTGCCGGCTTGGCGCAGGGCTTGAAACCTGTCGAGGCGGCGCGTCGAGCGAATGCTGCGGCGGCGTTGGCGGTGACACGTTGGGGGCCGGCCACATCACCTGCCACTGCCGAGGTCGATGCACTACTCAGGGAATAAACACACGTCAAAATGTGGGAGGGGGCTTGCTCCCGATAGCGGTGTATCAGCCAGCTTATCTATAGCTGGCCCACCGCAATCGGGGGCAAGCCCCCTCCCACATTTTGAATCTATGTTTAGCCTGCTTTTTTCAACGCCTGGATCAATTCATGTTTACGCATGGTCGAGCGGCCCGGAATGTTCTTGGCTCGCGCCTCCTTCATCAGGCCCTCCTTGGTTTGCGTACCCAACGAAGCCCCACTGCTGCGCGGGTGCCCCTCACGGCTAGCTGCCGCACGCTTGGCCGACTCCTGCCGGTCCTGGGATTTCTTCGCCGGCGCTTTATGCTGGCCCGAGCCGCCGGCCTTTTCACCGCCGCCGGACTGCTTGTTGACGGTGGCCCAGGCCCGGGCTTCGGCTTCTTCCTTGGACAATCCCTTGTGCTCATAACTGTCTTCGATATGAGCGGCCTTGCGTTTCTGTTCGGCGGTGTATTTGGCTTTGCTTCCACGAGGCATCGCTAAAACTCCTTCTGGCCCCGGTCGCAGGGCCAGACCAGAAATGACTTACCGAGGGCCTGCACCGTCGAGCTTGCGGGCCTCATCCACACCCGAGGCGGTGAGCTTGATCGGCAGGTTCAACGAGTATTCACCGGCGTCGTCGGTGGTCACATGCCCATCCTTGATCAGCCCGCGGTCTTGCAGAAACGCCAAGACACTGGCGACTTCTTTCTCACCGCGGTAGTTGTCCAGTACCTCCTTGCCCAAGCCCTGGGGGTGAGCGTGCAGCAGGCGGGTGAGGACTTCTTTTTCAAGGTTTCTATCGACGTTCATGTGTACCTCTTCACTGGGAAATGATCGGGTGTTTGTGTTGCCAAGGATGTATCAAGGCGCTGGCTGTTTCGGTGCACCTGGCAGATTCGAGTCGTCGCCTTTATTGATCTTCGGCTCATTGACCGAGGGGCCCATTTTGCCGTTACCGACCGCAGCCGGGGCCTGGCGCTGGGTATCATGGCCCTGGGTGTGAGGGTCGGCGCCGTTGGTGTTGTCGATGATCGCGCCGCCGTTGGTATCCAGGCCAGTGCCCATGGATTTCTGCGATTCAGTCGTCGCGTCGGGCGTCGGGTCGGTGGGGCCGGTCGACGAAGTCGCCGCAAAGGCGCTCAAGGACGCAGCGGACAGCAGGCCGGTGAGGGCGAGGGCAGCAAATTTGGAATTTTTCATGAGGGTGTCTCCATATGATTAATGTCCTTACCCTTTATTGGTCAGCCACCCTTTGCTGTTCGTGCCTTGATGGCGACGAACGGTATCAGCTCACCTGTATCACTTTATGTATCGATACTCGCCGCACGATCAGGCGCGCCACGGTGATCGACCAGTTCAGTGCCGCGATGACCAGTACGCTCAACAGCATCGTCGACAGGCCGAATTCGACAATCATTTTGCCCGCGAGCCATGGAAACCCGAAGACGCCGATAAAGTACGCCAGGCTGAACAGCAATAACGCCTGGGACATGGTGCCGCTGGGTGCTTCACTGGCCACCAGCCCATTGATCACCGAGTACGTCAGACCATACCCGACCCCCAGCGTGGCGGCAGCCACCAGATAGCTGAAGTTACCGCTCACCCCGAACGCGAATAGCGCAACCGCGCCAAACATGACGCCGGACAATACGCACGCAGCCTGATAGGCATCACGCTTGACCACAAAGCCGGCGATCAACAGCCGGCTGGTAATCGCAGCAGTCAGGAAACCTGCGAAGAACAGTGAATAATCCAGCTGATGGGCCAGCGCATAGCTGGTCTGGAATGACGACAACCCACCAAACACGCAGCCACCCAGGCCGACCATCAAAATCGCGAACGCTGCCTTGGACGTCAGCACGCGGCGGCTTGCTGTCCAAGTGATCTTCGAAGCCGGCACGTTTGCATGCTGTTTGAACTGCGCGCCCATGCGCCAGAACATCACAACCCCGGCAAGGCTGGCCAACCCGGCAATGTAGAACGCTGTCGTCAGGGGCAAGCCCAGCGCGGTGGCGGCGCGCCCCAGCAACGGGCCGGAACCGATCCCGCTCAACATGCTGCCGGACAGCAGGGCAAAATACTTGGCGCGCTGCTGGGGTTGCACCAGCAGCGTCACGATGATCGGCCCCAGGGTATAGAACACGCCCCAGCCCAAGCCCAGGGATAACCCGAACAGCATCAGGCCCTGGCCAAACCCGGGGGACAGGGCAAACCCGAGGCAGGCCACCACCAGCATCACACCCGTGCCCGCAATCGCTCGCGCTGCGCCCAGCGCATCCGCCAGGTGCCCGGAAACGACCACCGCCACAAAGGTGCTGAGCATTGCCGTGGCAATGACACTGCCGGCGTCGTGCTCGTTGCCGCCGCGTGAATGAATCAGCAGTGACAGCAAAAAGGTCGAGCCATAGGACAGCGACAATAAGAAACTGGCGAGGCAGAACAGCGCGAATGTCTTCGCGCCAACTGCAGACGTGGTGGGCATGAGCAGGACCTGAATGTTGGAATTATGCCGCTTGTTTACCATGGGCGCTCATGGGGATTGTTCTGTGATTACTGGTGCTGGCATTACTCTGGGGCGGAGTAAAAACACTTCGGTCGGCATGAAATTGCGCTGCAATCGGTCATCAAACCGCCTTAGTATGTGGGCTTTGAAATTGCCCAAGGCGCGCCCATGACCATCGAGATTCGCCCCGCCGTACCCAGCGATGCTGCGCAGATCCTGAGTTTCATCACCGAGCTTGCCGAATATGAGAAAGCCCGGCACGAAGTGATCGCCAGCGTGGTGGATATCGAGCGCAGCCTGTTCAGCGAGGGCGCTACCGCCCATGGCCTGATCTGCCTGCGCGACGGTTTGCCGATTGGTTTTGCCGTGTTCTTTTTCAGCTACTCCACCTGGCTGGGCAGCAACTGCCTGTACCTGGAAGACTTGTATATCAACCCGGAACAACGCGGCGGCGGAGCGGGCAAGAAGCTGTTGCGCCACCTGGCGAAGATCGCCTGCGATAACGGCTGTGGGCGTTTCGAGTGGAGCGTGCTGGACTGGAATGAACCAGCGATTGCCTTCTACAAATCCATCGGTGCCCAGCCTCAGGAGGAGTGGGTGCGCTATCGCATGGAAGGCGAGGCGCTGAGGGATTTTGCCCAAGGCTGACCGACATTCCAAACCGGCTATCAATGGCCGGTTTTTTTTGCTTTCGCTCACAATATGGGATGCAAATTTATATATTGAGATATTTCAAGGTCTGGGTTTATAGTCGCCTGCATCAGCACTCACTACCAAAAATAAAACAGGTGAAGCGATGCAGGCACAACCGTTGTCCCTACCTGCCGTGCCCGAGCCGACTTACGGCGAGCGGCTGAAGAACAAGGTGGTGATCATCACCGGCGCTGCGCAAGGTATTGGCGAGGCGATCGTGGCTTGCTTCCAGGCCCAGCAGGCGCGACTGGTTATTGCGGACATCCAGGCTGAAAAAGTCGAGAAAGTAGCCGCTTGTTGGCGCGAACGTGGCGCCGAGATTTGCGCACAACCTGTAGATATCACCTCCAAAGAGCAATGGCAGGCGCTGGTCAATCTCGCCATCGAGCGCTTTGGCCGGGTGGACGTACTGGTCAACTGCGCCGGGGTCAATGTGTTTCGCGACCCGCTGGAAATGACCGACGAGGATTGGCGCCGCTGTTTCGCCATCGACCTTGATGGCGCCTGGTACGGTTGCCGTGCGGTGCTGCCGCACATGATCGAGCAGGGCATCGGCAACATCATCAATATTGCCTCCACCCATTCCAGCCACATCATCCCCGGCTGCTTTCCTTATCCTGTCGCCAAGCATGGCCTGCTCGGCCTCACTCGCGCCCTGGGCATCGAATACGCGCCCAAGGGTATCCGCGTAAACGCTATCGCCCCGGGCTATATCGAAACCCAGCTTAACGTCGACTACTGGAACGGCTTCCCCGACCCCCACGCCGAACGCCAGCGCGCGTTTGACTTGCACCCGCCCAAGCGCATCGGCCAACCCATTGAGGTGGCGATGACCGCGCTGTTCCTGGCGACCGACGAGGCACCCTTTATCAACGCCACGTGCCTGATGATCGATGGCGGGCGTTCGGTGATGTACCACGACTAAATCGTTTTCCAATAACAAGAAAGAGGTGGTTCATGTTCAAGAAGACTCTTGGCGCTGTGGCGCTGGCGATGGTGTTCAGCGGCTTTGTATCGGCTGAAGAAGTGAAGATCGGCTTCCTGGTCAAGCAGGCCGAAGAGCCGTGGTTCCAGACTGAATGGGCTTTCGCCGAAAAAGCCGGTAAGGAGCATGGCTTCACCGTGATCAAGATCGCCGTGCCCGACGGCGAGAAAACCCTCTCGGCCATCGACAGCCTCGCCGCCAACGGTGCCAAGGGCTTTGTGATCTGCCCACCGGACGTGTCCCTGGGCCCGGCCATTGTCGCCAAGGCCAAGGTCAATGGCCTGAAAGTCATGGCCGTGGATGACCGCTTTGTCGATGCCAAGGGCAACTTCATGGAAGACGTGCCGTACCTGGGCATGGCCGCGTTTGAAGTGGGCCAGAAACAAGGAGCCGCCATGGCCGCCGAAGCGAAAAAACGCGGCTGGGACTGGAAGGACACTTATGCGGTGATCAACACCTTCAACGAACTCGACACCGGCAAGAAGCGCACCGACGGCTCGATCAAATCCCTGGAAGACGCCGGTATTCCCAAGGATCACATCCTCACCGCCGCGCTTAAAACCCTCGACGTACCCGGCAGCATGGACGCCACCAACTCGGCCTTGGTCAAGCTGCCGAGCGGGGCGAAGAACCTGATCATCGGCGGCATGAACGACAACACGGTACTGGGCGGCGTGCGCGCCACCGAAAGTGCCGGCTTCAAGGCGGCCAACGTCATCGGCATCGGCATCAATGGCACCGACGCCATTGGCGAATTGAAGAAAGCCGACAGCGGCTTCTTCGGTTCCATGCTGCCGAGCCCGCACATCGAGGGCTACAACACCGCGCTGATGATGTACGAGTGGGTCACCAAGGGCACAGAACCGCCCAAGTACACCGCAATGGACGAAGTCACCCTGATCACCCGCGAGAACTTCAAGGAAGAGCTGACCAAAATCGGGTTGTGGAAATGAGCGCTGCGGCCCTGCGTTTTGACGCTATCGGCAAAACCTTTCCCGGGGTCAAGGCGCTGGACGGCATCAGCTTCACCGCCCACCCCGGGCAGGTGCATGCCCTGATGGGCGAGAACGGTGCGGGCAAGTCGACGCTGCTGAAAATCCTCGGCGGCGCCTACATTCCCAGCAGCGGCAGCGTGCAGATCGGCGCGCAGGTCATGGCGTTCAAGAGCGCTGCCGACAGCATCGCCAACGGTGTCGCGGTGATCCACCAGGAACTGCACCTGGTGCCGGAAATGAGCGTGGCCGAGAACCTGTTCCTCGGGCACTTGCCGACGCGTTTGGGTGTGGTCAACCGCGGCGTGCTGCGCCAGCAGGCGCTGGCATGTCTCAAGGGCCTGGCCGATGAGATCGACCCC
>NZ_JPRX01000001.1:4868668-5118242 GCF_000737955.1 Pseudomonas sp. BRG-100
CGGTGCGTAAGGGCGAGGTCCTTGGGCTGTTCGGGCTGGTGGGGGCAGGGCGCACCGAGCTGTTTCGCCTGCTCAGTGGCCTGGAACGCGCCAGCGCCGGCAGCCTGCAGCTGTGCGGGCAAACCCTGCAATTGCGCTCACCCCGCGACGCCATCGCCGCCGGTATCTTGCTGTGCCCGGAGGATCGCAAAAAGGAAGGCATCATCCCGCTGGGCAGCGTCGCTGAAAACATCAACATCAGTGCCCGGGATGCGCACTCCACCTTTGGCTGGCTGTTGCGCGACGGCTGGGAGAAAGCTAACGCCGACCGGCAGATCCAGGCGATGCGGGTCAAAACCCCGAACGCGGCGCAGAAGATCCTGTACCTCTCCGGCGGCAACCAGCAGAAAGCCATTCTTGGCCGCTGGCTGTCGATGCCGATGAAGGTCCTGCTGCTGGACGAGCCCACCCGCGGTATCGACATCGGCGCCAAGTCGGAGATTTACCAGATCATCCATAACCTGGCGGCCAGCGGCATTGCGGTGATCGTGGTGTCCAGCGACCTGATGGAGGTGATGGGTATTTCTGACCGCATCCTGGTGATGAGCGAAGGCGCCCTGAGCGGTGAACTGCCCCGCGCCCAAGCGGATGAAGCGCGCCTGTTGCAACTGGCGCTCCCGCGTTCGCGGGCTTGAAGAAATGAGAGGGGTTGGCTATGTCTGAAGTTAAAACTGCAAAGGGTTTCTGGCCGGGGTTCAATCAGCGCAAGTTTCTCGACGACTGGGTGATGCTGCTGGCAGCGTTGAGCATCTTTGTACTCAGCGCGGTATTTATCGACAACTTCCTTTCGCCACTGAACATGCGCGGCCTGGGGCTGGCGATATCCACGGTGGGCATCGCCGCGTGCACCATGCTGTTCTGCCTGGCGTCGGGGCACTTCGACTTGTCAGTGGGGTCGGTGATCGCTTGTGCCGGGGTGGTGGCGGGCATCGTGATCCGTGACACCGACAGCGTAGTACTCGGCGTGTCGGCGGCACTGGCCATGGGGCTGGTGGTGGGGCTGATCAACGGCATCGTGATTGCCAAGCTGCGCATCAATGCGTTGATTGCCACCTTGGCGACCATGCAGATCGTGCGCGGCCTGGCGTACATCTTCTCCAACGGCAAGGCAGTGGGGGTGATGAATGAAGATTTCTTCGTATTCGGCAATGGCCAACTGATGGGCGTACCGGTGCCAATCATCATCACTGTGCTGTGTTTCGTGTTCTTCGGTTGGCTGCTCAATTACACCACCTATGGGCGCAACACCATGGCCATTGGTGGTAACCAGGAAGCCGCGCTGCTGGCCGGGGTGAATGTCGATCGCACCAAGATCATCATCTTTGCCGTGCACGGTTTGATCGGCGCATTGGCCGGGGTGATTCTCGCGTCGCGCATGACCTCGGGCCAGCCGATGATCGGCCAGGGTTTCGAGCTGACAGTGATCTCTGCGTGCGTGCTGGGCGGCGTATCGCTGAGCGGCGGCATCGGCATGATTCGCCATGTGATTGCCGGGGTGCTGATCCTGGCGATCATCGAGAACGCGATGAACCTGAAGAACATCGACACGTTTTACCAGTATGTGATCCGGGGTTCGATCCTGCTGCTGGCGGTGATCATCGACCGCATGAAGCAACGCTAATGTTCGCCCTGTGAAGATTAAACTGTGGGAGCTGGCTTGCCTGCGATAGCGGGCTGTCAGCCAGCCTATCTTTAACTGACCCACCGCCATCGCAGGCAAGCCAGCTCCCACCTTGGATCTCCTGTGTTCAGGAGGGCGGTATTTGCCATAATGCCGCTCGTTTTCGTACTACCACATAGGCCCGATATGCAGGAAAACGCCCACACCCCCGTCAAAGACGCCGCCCCCACCGGTACCCAAACCCTGTTGCGTGGCCTGGGCGTGGTGCACGCGGTGGCGGCTGGTGCGCGGGATCTGAAAGAGATTGCCCGGCGTATCGGCACTACCCGTAGCACTACCCACCGCCTGGCCAGTTGCCTGGTCGAGGAGCGTTACCTGCGCGTGGTGCCGCAGGTTGGTTACCTGCTGGGGCCAAAGTTGATCGAGCTGGGCTTCCAGGCCCGCGAAGAGCTACCGTTGGTAAGCTTGGCGGTACCCTATCTGGACGAGTTGTCGGCGCTCACCGGCGACACCATCCACCTGGCGATCCGCGAATACGACGATGTGCTTTACCTGCACAAGAACCCTGGCCGCAATGGCCCGGAAATGCGCTCGCGGGTCGGCCACCGTATGCCGCTGGCGCGCACCGGTATCGGCAAGGCGTTGTTGCTGGATGATTCGCCGCAGGAGTGGCAGCGCCTGTACCACGCCAGCTTGCCGGCGACGGGCAAAAGCCTGCAATGGCCGCAGCACCCGGAGCAATCCTGGGCGCAGTTCGAACAGCGCATGGGCGAGTATGTAGCGGGCGGGTATGCGTTCGACCTGGAAGACAACGAACCGTCGATCCGCTGTGTGGCCGCACCGGTGCGCGATGCCGGCGGGCGAATTGTCGCCGGCATCAGCATCGCCAGTACCGTGCCCTACATGCCGCTGGAGAAAATGGCCGAGCTGATCCCTGTGATCAAGCAGGTCGCAGCCCGGCTGTCAGCGGAGTTGGGCGCCAAAGCCTGATCAGGCTTTGAGGCTCGCCATGTCGATAACGAAGCGGTACTTCACGTCACCGGCGATCATGCGCGTGTAAGCCTCGTTGATCTGGCGGATGTCGAGCATTTCGATGTCGCAGGTGATGTTGTGCTCGGCGCAGAAATCCAGGACTTCCTGGGTTTCGGCAATGCCGCCGATCAGCGAACCGGCCAGCACTTTACGGCCCAGCACCAGTTTCGCGGCGTTGACGGGCGGGTCTACCGGCTCGATCAGGCCGACCAGGATATGCACGCCGTCAAAGCGCAGTACATCGAGGTAGGGGTTCAGGTCGTGCTGCACCGGGATGGTATCGAGCAGGAAGTCGAAGTGCCCGGCAGCGGCCTTCATCTGCTCGGCATCGGTGGACACGATCACATGGTCGGCGCCCTGACGGCGGCCTTCCTCAGCCTTGCTCGCCGAGCGTGTGAACAGCGTCACCTCGGCGCCCATGGCCTTGGCGAACTTGATGCCCATATGGCCCAGGCCGCCCATGCCGAGAATCCCGACTTTGTCGCCGGCCTTCACGCCGTAGTGCTTGAGCGGCGAGTAGGTGGTGATGCCTGCGCACAGGATCGGCGCAGCGCTGGCCAGGTCGAGCTTGGCTGGGATCTTCACCACGAAGTGTTCGCTGACTACGATGCTGTCGGAGTAGCCGCCCATGGTGTTGCTGCCATCCACGCGGTCCGGGGTGGCGTAGGTCATGGTCGGGCCTTCGAGGCAGTATTGCTCAAGGTCTGACTGGCAGGCTTCGCAGTGGCGGCACGAATCCACCATGCAGCCTACGCCAACCAGATCACCGACTTTATGCGCGGTGACGTTGGCGCCGACGGCGGTGACCTTACCGACAATTTCATGGCCCGGCATCAGCGGGTACACGGCAATGCCCCACTCGTTGCGAGCCTGGTGGATATCGGAGTGGCACACGCCGCAGTAGAGGATCTCGATGGCCACGTCATCGACACGCGGGCTGCGGCGTTCAAACGACATAGGGGCGAGGGGAGTGGTGGCCGACTGGGCGGCATAACCGATGGCGGTGTACATGAAGAAACCTCGCAAAAAAGCAATGACAAGTGAGGCGAGCCATTCTGCGTACCGAGCGCACCGGCGGCCATGGCGATTGCTCCGAGTCTCATGCCTATTCGTCCGACACTGCCTCAAGTTTGGATGTATTGGTCGCCAGACCTGCGATGATGCTCTCATCCCTAATTCGCGAAGTTTTTTGCCATGTTGCTGACCCGCCATCTCGATGCCAATGCCACCCTGGTCGCCTTGATTGAGGGCCTTGCATCCCGCGACGGTTTTTCCCCGACTCACCTGCCCGGTGTAAAGGTATTGCGCGCCAGTTGCGATGTGGCGCGGGGGCCACAGATCTACGAGCCGAGCCTGATGTTCGTGGCCCAAGGCAGCAAAGTCGCGTACTTGGGCCCGCGTACCCTGGAGTATGGCGCCGGGCACTATCTGATCCAGGCGATGCCGGTGCCGTTCGAGTGCGAGACTTTTGCCATGGCGCCCGATGCGCCGCTGTATGGCGTGACGGTGGGCATCGACCGGGTGGTGTTGGGCGAGTTGGTGATTGCGATGGGTATGCAGGCCGGGCCGCCGCCTACGGCGCAGACGTTGGAGTCGATGAGTTCGGTGGTGCTCGATGACGCCATGCGTGGATGCGTCGAACGGCTGTTGCAGTGCCTGCACGATCCGCTGGAAAGCCGGATCATGGGCCCGGCGCGGGTGCGCGAATTGTTGTTCACCGCCTTGCGCGGGCCGCAGGCGGATGTGCTGCGTGCATTGGTGGAACAACAGGGGCAGTTTTCGCGCATCGCCACCTCATTGAATCACCTGCATGCCCATTATGCCGAACCGCTGAATATCGAGACGCTGGCCGGGTATGCGCACATGAGTGCGTCGACCTTTCATGAACATTTCAAGCGTTGCACCTTGTTGTCGCCGGTGCAGTACCTCAAGCGCCTGCGACTATTGAAGGCCCAACAGTTGCTGCTGGTGGAGGGCATGAGCGTGGCGCAGGCGGCGCACAGCGTGGGATACCAGAGTACGTCGCAGTTCAGTCGCGAATATAAGCGTTACTTTTTGCGTAACCCTGGTGAAGAGCGAGCCGCCTGAGTCTGCCGGGTACGCCTGCCAGATAAGCCTTGCTTGCATGAAGATCGAATAGGGGGGCAATACCTGATAACTGTTTAAGCGCGGTGGCAACGGAACTGCTCTGGCTCGTAATGCACTCACGATTGCACCAGGCGAATTAGCGTCTGGGACCAAGGAGGTAGTGCGCGTGAAAGTTCAGCCCCTCACTCATACGATGCTTATCAGCACTCAGCAATCCGTTTCTGCGCTGCCTGCAAACCCTGTAACCGCAGGTGAGGTTAACGGTTCGGCAGGCATGAAAGTGAGTGTTGTCAACAACACGACAGTCGCCCCTGACCCGAGTCACGAACTTGATTTTTCCAAGGGTGTAATTTACGGCTCGCTCGATGTAACACCGCCTACCGCAAGGTATACGTTTGGCGAGCGTGAACGGCGAATCAATGCCTATGCTAGTCGCGTTGTTGCGCAGATACGGACTATGGAAACTGGCGACGAAGGCCAACGCAATATCAGATTCCAGCACCTGCGTCCGTTCTTGGAGCCTGCAGGTTATTTCAGCGGTGGATTGCTGGCGGCGGGGTACGACCCACATCAAAAAATCACGGTGACGTTTCAGTCTTACGTCAAGGAACTCAATGGTGCCTCGCATCTGACTAATCAGGATGAACGCACCTACTTGGCATGGCAAATTGCAGCCGGTGCGTTGAAGCACGATAAAGTGGCGCCGGGGGGCCAGTTGAACGCCCAAGGCATGCATATCAATGCGCAGGCCAAGGAAGTGATCAACGACCTTGAGGCCCTGGGCAGCGTACTTCAACGTCATTGGGGGCAAGAAATAGCCAAGCCGATGCGCGACCCTGAGGGCAAGCTAGCAGAGCGCTCGGGGAAAGCGGACGCCTATGTGCTCAAGGGGACGTTGCAAGGTCTGCATGACGACAAGGCTACGTTCAGTCAGCTTACGCCGGCGGGCCAGAAAGCCATCATTCGTACACTTGAGGACAATGGAAACGTCGTTGTTCCAAATATATACGGTTACTCTCTGGCAGGTTATGCCTTTGTTCCTTATGTCCATTATCACGGTGATTATGACCATCGACCTGATAAAGGCTTAATGGTCGATCTGAGACGCGGCACTGTCAGTGAACTGCACGGGGATGATGACTTTGCCAAATGGGCTGAAAGAAATCGTGCTCATGTGCAGAACAGTTTCAACGCCCGTGACCGGCAAGGCGGCAAAGACGCGCATTGGCCAAGGGCAGACTACGTGCTGGGGGCGCTTATTCACGGTAATAGCGCCACCTTCCCAGGCAGAAAAAATCTGCTTGCGGATAGGGCCGTACCCGTTCGGGAGACATTCAATTACACCCAATCGAGAGACAGCGATTATTACCTGAAGTTTGGCGATCTGAAGAGCGGCATTGCCTCTCACTTTCAGGCTGTTAACGCAAAAGACGCAAGGTGGGCCGACCAGACTGAGGTCTTTGGTGCGTCGCAGCAGAACTGGAAAGCCGCGAAAGAATTTTGGGGCAATACCTTCGGTTACCTGCCCATCATCGGTAACACCGGCAACATTGTCTTCGGGGTTCATGACGCCGTTGATGGCATGACGCAAAATGATCGAGTAGCCGGCGGTGCCGCAGCGGTGATCTCAGGTCTGCAACTGGCCCATGAAATTGCCATGGCGAAGGCAAATGTAGAGTTGGGAGAACCCTCGTTAACCAATAGCACTGCCGCCCAACACTACCGCTGGGAACTTGACTCACAGACAAACGACCTGCAATTGATGAGAGCGCCCAATGCTGGCGCTTCTTTTCCAGGTATGCGGGAAATCGAGTTAGGTGGCAGACCCTATTACGTCGCCAATGCCCCTGATGCCGGGGACGGCACGCATTACATTTTGCGTGTAGTCGATCCACATGACCCCGACCAGTTGGCCAGTAGCGCCATTGTTGCCAAGCCCGATGCTCAGGGTGTTTGGCGTCGAAGAGGAGTCACGGGCGGTGGGCTGGATGAACTTGAGGGACGATTGAAAGACCCCGTCGGGTTTGGCTCCCGTGCGATGGTGTATGCCGACCCGGACGATGCTGACTATGTGATCAAAGTAACGTTCCCTTTACCGGCTGCCAAGCGCATTGCCGATATGAAAAATGAGGTGGCGTTATTTAACCGATATTATGGAGAACAGCGTGCGACGTTCCTTGGCAGCAATGCTGCTGACACCGTTTCCTATATGCGTATGCCCAAAGTGCCGGGAGAATCGCTTGAGCAACTGATGGTCGGGGATAAAGCCTTGCCAGAGGGCTTATCAGCCAGCGTGTTGAATATGCTGGTCGAATTGGAAAACGCCGGCATTGCTCACAATGATTTGGCCGCAAGGAATATTCTTTACGACGCCAATACTCGCAAGTGTTATCCGGTGGATTTTGGTTCGGCGAAGACGGCAGGGGTTAACCTGGCACAGTCCGATGACCGCTACAGTATTTGGGAGCTCAGGGAGCAGATTCAACCGGATAACCAATCTTTTGAAGAAATGGTCGAATTGTTGGAGTCGTTGAAAACCAATGCCGTCAGTTGAGCCGATCAGCGATTTCAACACCGCTGACAGCGCGTCCACCGGCTGAATCGAAGAAGCCATTGATTCAGCCGGTGCAGCCTGATCGTAGAACCACTATTCGAGCGGCCTTACATATTCGGGTAAGTCGGCCCGCCCGCACCTTCCGGCGTTACCCAGGTAATGTTCTGCGAAGGGTCCTTGATGTCACAGGTCTTGCAGTGCACGCAGTTCTGGGCGTTGATCTGGAAGCGCTTCTCGCCGTCCTCCTTGGTCACCACCTCATACACGCCGGCCGGGCAGTAGCGCTGCGCCGGTTCATCGTAGAGCGGCAGGTTGGTGCCGATCGGGATGCTCGGGTCTTTGAGCTTCAGGTGGCACGGCTGTTCTTCTTCATGGTTGGTACCGGAGATGAACACCGAGCTCAGTTTGTCGAAGCTCAGCTTGCCGTCGGGTTTGGGGTAGGCGATCTTCTGGCTGTCTTTGGCCAGCTTCAGGCAGGCGTAGTCCGGCTTGGTGTCGTGCAGGGTGAAAGGAATCTTGCCGCCGAAAATGTTCTGGTCGAGCCAGTTGAAACCGCCGCCGATGATCGCGCCGAACTTGTGCACGGCCGGGCCGAAATTGCGGCTGGCGAACAGTTCTTCGTACAGCCAGCTGGCTTTGAAGCTGTCGACATACGCGGTCAGTTCATCACCCCCTTCGGATTCGGCAAACAGGCGGTCGGCCACGGCGTCGGCGGCGAGCATGCCGGACTTCATGGCGGTGTGGCTGCCCTTGATCTTGGCGAAGTTCAGGGTGCCGAGGTCGCAACCGATCAGTGCGCCGCCCTTGAAGACCATCTTTGGCAACGAGTTCAACCCGCCTTTGCAGATCGCGCGGGCGCCGTAGCTGACCCGCTTGCCGCCTTCCAGGTATTGGGCCAGCACCGGGTGGTGCTTGAGGCGCTGGAATTCATCGAAGGGCGACAGGAAGGTATTGCTGTAGGACAGGTCGACGATCAGACCGACCACGACTTGATTGTTTTCCAGGTGATAGAGGAACGAGCCACCGGTGTTCTCGTTACCCATGATGTCCAGCGGCCAACCGGCGGTGTGCACCACCAGGCCTGGCTGGTGCTTGGCTGGATCGATTTCCCAGATTTCCTTGAGGCCGATGCCGTAGTGCTGGGCGTCGGCGTCGCTGTCCAGGTTGAAGCGCTGGATCAGTTGCTTGCCGATGTGTCCACGGCAACCCTCGGCGAACAGAGTGTATTTGCCACGCAGCTCCATACCTGGGGTGTACAGGCCGTCTTTGGGCTTGCCTTCGCGGTCGACGCCGAGGTCGCCAGTGATGATCCCGCGCACCACGCCGTTTTCATCGAACAGGGCTTCCTGGGCGGCGAAGCCTGGGTAGATTTCCACGCCCAGGTTTTCGGCCTGCTGGGCCAGCCAGCGGCACAGGTTGCCCAGGGAAATGATGTAGTTGCCTTCGTTGTGCATGGTCTTGGGCACAAAGAAGTCGGGAACCTTGGTGGAAGTATCGCCGCTGCGCAGTACATAGATGTCATCGCGCACCACCGGGGTGTTGAGCGGGGCGCCGAGCGCTTTCCAGTCCGGGAACAGTTCGTTCAGGGCGCGGGGTTCAAACACGGCACCGGAGAGGATGTGGGCGCCGACTTCGGAGCCTTTCTCGACCACGCAGACGCTGATTTCCTTACCGGCTTCGGCGGCCTTCTGCTTCAGTCGGCAGGCGGCAGACAGGCCAGCCGGGCCGGCGCCGACGATGACCACGTCGAATTCCATGTATTCGCGTTCCACAGGCTATCTCCTACTCAAGGCTCAACAGGCTTTTTTTTCTAATGGGTGGAGGTTCGGTAGCGTCATGCACAACGGCACGACCCACCTGTCTCTCTAGGTGGCGCATTATATATAGACCACTGGCAGCGTCCAATACAAACGTTTGTTTGAATTGCCCGCAGCCTAGGTAAATCAAAGCAACGGGGCTTATGACTGACCATTTTGCCGTATTGACCAGAATAGGCGTTCCGGTCAAGATACGGTCGGTTTCGCGCTTCCCGTAGGCAGACTGCAGGTTTCAAGAGCACGTCCAAAGGTAAGCTGGTGTGCAGTTTACACGCCGCGATAAAGAATGACCTCTCAGTCACCGCTGACGAACGGTCATCATTTTCCCGTGTGCAAGGCCACTGCCGAGGTCTTTGGAGGTGCCCTTGTGTGCCGATGAGCATCAACCGCCAGGTTCGCCTAGGCGACTTTCTTTTCACCGGAGAGTAACGAGGAATCCATGAAGGTTCTTGTAGCTGTCAAACGCGTTGTCGATTACAACGTGAAAGTTCGCGTCAAGGCGGACAATTCCGGCGTCGACCTTGCTAACGTCAAGATGTCGATGAACCCTTTCTGCGAAATCGCTGTGGAAGAAGCCGTACGCCTGAAAGAGAAAGGCGTTGCGACTGAAATCGTCGTGGTGTCCATCGGTCCGACCACTGCCCAAGAGCAGCTGCGTACCGCTCTGGCCCTGGGCGCCGACCGCGCCATTCTGGTGGAGTCCGCTGAAGAACTGACTTCCCTGGCCGTTGCCAAACTGCTCAAGGCCGTTGTCGACAAGGAACAGCCTCAGTTGGTGATCCTGGGCAAACAAGCCATCGACAGCGACAACAACCAGACTGGCCAGATGCTGGCTGCACTGACCGGTTACGGCCAGGGTACCTTTGCTTCGAAAGTCGAAGTGAGTGGCGACAGTGTTGCGGTCACCCGTGAAATCGACGGCGGCGCCCAGACGGTTTCCCTGAAACTGCCGGCCATCGTCACCACCGACCTGCGTTTGAACGAGCCGCGCTATGCGTCCCTGCCAAACATCATGAAAGCCAAGAAGAAGCCGCTTGAATCGGTGACTCCGGATGCTTTGGGCGTTTCCACCGCCTCCACCAACAAGACCATCAAAGTTGAAGCGCCGGCTGCACGCAGCGCGGGCATCAAGGTCAAGTCGGTGGCTGAACTGGTCGAGAAACTGAAAAACGAAGCGAAGGTGATCTGATCATGGCTATCCTCGTAATCGCTGAACACGACAACAAGGTGCTGGCCCCGGCCACCCTGAACACCGTGGCTGCCGCCGCTAAAATCGGTGGTGACATCCACGTACTGGTTGCAGGCCAAGGCGCTGGCGCCGTGGCTGAAGCGGCTGCAAAAATTGCAGGCGTGAGCAAAGTCCTGAACGCTGACAATGCCGCTTACGCGCATCAGTTGCCGGAAAACGTGGCTCCTCTGGTTGCAGAGCTGGGCAAAAGCTACAGCCACATCCTGGCTGCCGCTACTTCCAACGGCAAAAACATCCTGCCACGCGTTGCCGCGCAGCTGGACGTTGACCAGATCTCCGAGATCATCTCGGTAGAAAGCGCTGACACCTTCAAGCGCCCGATCTACGCCGGTAACGCCATCGCTACCGTGCAGTCCAACGCCTCGGTCAAGGTCATCACCGTACGCGCCACCGGTTTCGACCCGGTTGCCGCCGAAGGTGGTTCGGCCGCCGTTGAAGCCGTCTCCGCTGCCCACGACGCGGGTACTTCCAGCTTTGTTGGCGAAGAGCTGGCCAAGTCGGACCGTCCTGAACTGACCGCCGCCAAGATCGTCGTTTCCGGCGGGCGTGGCATGCAGAATGGTGACAACTTCAAACACCTGTACGCCCTGGCCGACAAGCTGGGCGCTGCGGTCGGCGCTTCCCGCGCAGCCGTGGACGCAGGCTTTGTACCCAACGACATGCAGGTCGGCCAGACCGGCAAGATCGTTGCGCCACAGCTGTACATTGCCGTCGGTATTTCCGGTGCGATCCAGCACTTGGCCGGTATGAAAGACTCCAAGGTGATCGTTGCGATCAACAAGGACGAAGAAGCACCGATCTTCCAGGTGGCCGATTACGGCCTGGTGGCGGACTTGTTCGAAGCCGTACCTGAGCTTTCGAAGCTGGTCTAATCCAGCTGCTTCACTTATAAAGAGCCCGGTCTTATGACCGGGTTTTTTTTTACTTATCAGGAGAACCTTGCCATGGAGTTGCGCCCCTGGACTTTACTGCTGGGCCTCACGCTGCTGCCGAGCCTGTCATTCGCCGCCGGCAAATGCGAACGCCTGGTGATCACCGGCAGCCCGGACGCACCGCCCTTGCTGTGGCGCGACCCCCAGGACCCCACGCACCTGATCGGCGCTACCGCCGACGTGTTGCAACAAGTGGGCAAGGACCTTGGGTTGAAAATCGACCTGCTCTACGGCGGCAAACGCTCCCTGGCCTTGGATGAGGCGCGCAGCGGGCGCATGGATATTCTCGCTGATGCTCCACTGAATCTCGGTGAGCTGGACAACTTCGACTACATCCATCCGGCGTTGATGCAGACCGACTACCTGGTCTGGACGCGCAGGGAGTCGCCGCTGGCCTATACCACGGCGGCTGACCTGCACGGCCACAAGGGCGCGGTATCGGAGCGCGCCCGTTTGAGCACTGAATTCGAAACCTTCGCCGGCCAACAGCTCAGCCTGCAACGCCTGCCGAATCTCACGCCGGCGTTCCAGAAACTGTTACTGGGGGAGGTGGACTACGTGCTGGCGGGACGCTATTCCGGCATGGCCATGGCCCAGACCTTGGGCATGAGTAACGACTTGGTCGCCCATGAGGTGCCTGTCGATCAGCCCGGGTTGTACCTGGCGATTTCCCATAACTCGGCGTGCAATGATCCTTGGCTGCGCGGACAGCTGACCAAAAAGATGACAGAATTGCCCGCGTCCGGTGTCGCGCAAGCCGCGCTGCAGCGCAATCTGGAGCGCTGGAAAGCGCAATTGCAACAACCCGTCGGCACCCCAACAAAGTAGGGATTTACAGTGATTTTTCGACCTCTTTTCGCGGCCCTCGCCGTTGTCGCTCTGGCGGGATGTGCAACCGATCCTGCGCCGAATGAACAAATGCGCCTGACCCAGCAAGCCCTGGAGCAAGCCAACGCGGTCGGGGTCAACGCCGATGAATCGCCCGAACTGAAACTGGCCGAAGAAAAATTCGCCAGGGCCAAGTCCAACATGGCCGACCAATCCTACAAGCGCGCGCGTATGCGGGCCGAGCAGGCCGAGCTGGATGCGCGCCTGGCCGAGGCAAAAGTGCTGACCGCCAAGAGCCAGGAACAATTGAACGTGCTTAATACCCGTATCACTCGCCTGCGCAAGCAACTGCAATTGGGAGACGCGCAATGAGCCCGATGATCCGTGGTTTGAGCTGTGCGTTGCTCTTGGGCAGCGCGGCACTGGGCGGATGCGCCAGCCAGCCCAGCAGCGAGCAGGCATTGCAACAGGCGGGCGATGACTTCCAGAAGGTCAAGGAAGACTCCAATGTGCTGCGCTTTGCGCCCAAGGATGTGATCCGCGCCGGCGAGTCCCTGGCCCGTGCCGATCGCCTGTCCAGCTACTGGGGCAGCGGCTCCGACGTGGTGCATTACGCCTACCTGAGCCAGCGCTACAGTGCCATCGCCCGCGAACACACCGAGCAGGGCCTCAATGCCGAGCGCGGCACCCAGCTCGAGTTGGAGCGTCAGCGCCTGCAACTGGCCCTGCGCGAAAACAAGCTGGCCAGTGTGCAGCAGCAGGGCAAGTGGGTTGAAGCGCAGATCGCCAGCCTCACCACCCAGACCGACCGAGGCCTGGTGATGACCCTGGGGGATGTGTTGTTCGATACCGGCGAAGCCGAACTGCAAAACTCGGCCAGCCGCACCGTGCTCAAGATCGTGCAGTTTCTGCAACTGAACCCCAAGCGTCGGGTGCGTATCGAGGGCTACACCGACAACACCGGGGGCGAGCAGGAGAACCTCAAACTGTCTCGTGACCGCGCCCAATCGGTGGCAGACCTGTTGATGGACCTGGGTGTCGACGACAAGCGTATCGAAGTCCAGGGTTACGGTGATCAATACCCGGTGGAAGCCAATGCCTCCGAGCGTGGCCGCGCGCAGAACCGCCGGGTGGAAATCGTGTTCTCTGACGAGAAGGGCCAACTGGGTGCCGCTCGCTAAAGTCTGACGCAATTGCATGTGGGAGGGGGCTTGCTCCCGATAGCGGTAGTTCAGTTGCAACATCTTCGACTGATACACCGTCATCGGGAGCAAGCCCCCTCCCACATTTTGTCACGCGTACTCCCTCACAGTTTTTGCTGTCACTACGGTTCGCGCTCGATTATTGTGTTAACTGTCCCCGTACACTTCTAAACTGTGCTGGTATGTTTCACACAAAAATAAAATAGCCGTGAAATCGAGTGCTGCGTCATGACCAATCTGTTGCTTTACCAACGTATTGCCCAGCAACTGGCTGAGGATATCCGGCGCGGTGTCTACCAACCGGGAGAGCGCGTGCCCTCTGTGCGCAAGATGAGCTCCCAGCTCAATGTGAGCCATGCCACGGTGTTGCAGGCCTACGCCAACCTGGAAGACCAGGGGTTGATTCGGGCGCGGCCGCAATCGGGTTATTACGTGCACCAGACCCCGGCACTCACGGCGCCGACGCCAGACATCGCCCGGGTCGAGCGCCCGGGGCTGGTCACCCGCAGCAGCATCATCCAGCAGGTGTTGGTCGAGTCACGCCGTGAAGGCGTATTCCCCCTGGGCGCTGCGGTGCCGAGTGTGGACTACCTGCCGGTACGGGCGCTGCACCAGCAGTTGGCCAAGGTCACGCGGTTCCAGAGCCCACGGGCCTTCAGCTACATGTTCAGCCCCGGCTTTGAACCGTTGCGTCGCCAGGTGGCGATCCGAATGCGCGATGCCGGCGTAGTCGTGGATCCGTCCGAAGTGGTGATCACCCACGGCTGCGTCGATGCGTTGCAGATGTCCTTGCGCGTGCTGACCCGGCCCGGCGACTTGATCGCCGCCGAATCACCGACTTACTACGGCTTGCTGCAACTGGCCGATTTGCTCGGCCTCAAAGTCATCGAGATCCCCAGCGACCCCGCCACAGGCATGAGCCTGGAAGCCCTGCAATTGGCGGCCAACCAATGGTCGATCAAAGCGTTGGTGCTGACCACGCGCCTGAGCAACCCCTTGGGCGGCACCATGCCGGAGGAGCGGCAGAAGCAATTGCTGCGCCTGGCGTCGGATTTCGATATCCAGATCGTCGAGGACGATATCTATGGCGAGCTGATGTTCGAACTGGGCCGCACCAAGGCCCTGAAAGCCTATGACCGTCTTGACCGGGTCATCTATTGTTCGAGTTTTTCCAAGACCTTGTCCCCGGGCGTACGCATCGGCTGGATGATCGCCGGCAAGTACCAGCAGGAGATTCAGCGCCTGCAAATGTTCAGCACTCACTCCGCCTGCAGCGTCACGCAGATGGGCGTGGCGGCGTACCTGGAAAACGGCGGCTACGACCGTCACCTGCGTTACATTCGCCAGGAATACCGCAAGAACCTCAGCGCCTTCCAGCTGGCGGTGCAGCAATATTTCCCCGAAGGCACCCAGATGACCCGTCCGACCGGCGGCTTTATCCTGTGGGTCAGTTTGCCGGGGCGGGTCAATACCCAGGAGCTGCACGTGCGTGCCCTGCAACAGGGCATCAGCATTGCACCAGGGCTGATCTTCAGTAATACCGAACAGTTCAACCACTGTATCCGTCTCAATTGTGGCACCCCGTGGAACCGCGAGGCAGAGCGTGCATTGATGACCCTGGGCATGCTTGCCAGCCAGCTGTGCCAGGAAACTGCAGCAGGCTTTTGAGGGGGGCAGAGGGGACAACATTGATCTGCGCCCTTGTCATGCCACGCACAACAAGCGAGCATATGGCCTTCTGCCGTTAATGCTGTTGGCGATATGACGTCTATTTTCCGTGTAACTTTGGTGATTGGCCTGTTAAGCCTGTGCAACGTCTGCACTGTGCTGGCTGCAACGCCGGTGGCTGACGTTAAGCCCGCCGCAAGTGCCGAGCAGAAAACGTCGGCCAAGCAGCCAACGCCCTCAAAAAAAGCCCCAGCCACCGTGAAAAAAGCGGTGAAGACCAAAAAGCGCGCACCTGTGGCGAGCAAGTCCAAGTCGGCCCATGAAGTGGCCCAGACCAAACTGCCACCGGCACAGTTGGACCTGTCCCTGCCTTCGGACATGGTCAGGCACTTGCAGCCGATCGGCACCATGCCCAAACCCAAGAGCGTGCCCTTGCTGCCGCCGATGTTTGGCGAAAAGCCCACCGATAACAGCGCGTTCCAGATCAACGGCCGCTTGCTCAGCAATGAGATGAAGCTGCAACTGCGTAACGATGAGCGTCGCGATGTAGAAGGCGCCGCGCTGGATTTCGAATTCAAGCAATAAACTGTTCAGTCACAGGTGACCCGGGTTGCCGACCATCTGTCGCAGACTAGTCGGTCATCTTTGTTTTGTGCGAAAAACCCCTGTTGGACCATTTTAAAACGGCTGTTTAAGGGCGTACTCTAGCCCGGCCATCCTATTGAGTCGTCGAGGACCTGCTGGTCATGAAATGCCGTGAAGGCTGTGGCGCATGCTGCATCGCCCCCTCCATCAGTTCACCGCTGCCGGGAATGCCCCAGGGCAAACCTGCAGGCGTGCGTTGCCTGCACCTGTCGGTGGAACAACTGTGCCAGCTGTTCGGTCAACCGGAACGTCCGGCGGTGTGCAGTGATTTCAAGGCGGATATCGAGGTCTGCGGTAACGACCAGGCCGATGCGATTCGCTTGATCGGCTGGTGGGAGCAAATGACGGCGGCTTGATGGGCTTTACTATCGGAACTTCAACAACAAGGAATACAACGATGGGTTCGCTGAAACGAATGGCTGTGGTGTGCGGTTTTACGATGATGTTCGCGGCCACTGCCCAGGCTGAGGATTGGCAAGTTGCCAAGGACGAAGACGGCATCAAGATTTCGCTGAGCGAAATGGCCGGCTCCAAGTACAAAGCCTATCGCGGTGTGACGGTAATCAAGGCGCCTGTCGCCAAAATCCAGGCTTTGCAGGAAGACGTCGCGGGGGCCTGCGCGTGGATCCATGAATGCAAATCCCAGAAACTCGTCGATAAGAAAGGCGACGAGGCATGGACCTACACCCAGTTCAAGGCGCCGTTCCCTGTGACGGATCGTGATTCGTATATCCACGTCACCACCACCAAAGCCGCTGACGGTAGCGTTACGCGCAAGCTGGTAGGCGTGCCGACTTACAAGCCTGAAGAAAAAGGCTACGTGCGAGTGGCCCAGGTTGATGGCTTCTGGAAACTGGTGCCCAAAGGTGCCAATGAAACTGAAGTGACCTACCAGGTACACACCGAGCCAGGCGGCAGCGTACCGTCGTGGTTGGCCAACAAGTTCGTGGTGGACGCGCCGTTCAACACCTTGAAAGCCCTGAAGGAACACGCTGAAAAATAAGCGCTGTTGATCAGGTGCCTCCGGGCTTGAGTGGAACGTTTGGCGAGCCCTCAAGGTCCAGATAAATGTAAGCCCACCAATGGGTTTTATCGAGGAGGCACCGATGCCGAAGTGGAATGTTTCTTTCATCAATGACCGCGGCGAGCCGGTAGTCGAGCAATTCGAGTGCGAGCATGAGCCGACGCTGGAAGAAGCCGCACAGATGGTGCGCGTGCGTGTGTCGCCGGTGTTGGAAAAGCTGGACCTTAACGATCTTGCCGATCGTGTTCCCGATCCCACGGTCAAGAGCCTGCATGATCAAAACGGTATCAAAAACCTCAAGGTCGAACCCGCGGCCTGAATATTTCCGTTAGACCCATCCAAGCACCTCTGGTGGAGGTGATAGCTTCGCGCTACTCTGCAATCGAGATCAGCGAATGAATCGCTAAGGTCTGGTCTTGTCAGCTACATGCTTGTTTTCCAGCGGTGTTGTTCCTGCCGTAGTACTCGCGCCAGCAGGGCGCGAGCTTCGGGAAGCACGGAAAGTCTATCCATCATTTGAGGAGCACTTTTCATGAGCACAGCCTATCAAGAAGACATCAGCACCAACGTTCTGCGCCGCATGAAAGAAGGCGGTTTTGATTTTTCGCGTTTTCACCCCATCGAGTTCTACGCCATTTTCCCGGATGAGGAACGGGCGCGCAGGGCTGCGGGTCGATTTCGTGGAGAGTCCCTGAATGCCCAGGTCAGTGCGCGCGATGACGGCGCCTGGTACCTGGAGCTGAGCAAGGTCATGTTCGCCACCTACGACGGTATAGGAGACTTTGAGCAAGACTTTGAAGCGGTGGTCGAACCGCTCGGCGGCATCATCGAAGGATGGGGCGTCAAGCAGGAGGTGCGTGGGTTACCCATGTAGCAAGTGTTATGAGCAGCGCAGCGTATCGGCTGACCTTTGGGTCGGCCGTTTTTGTTTGCAGGGCTGCACATCGCAGTCTTGCGCGCAAAAAAAACCACCCGGATAGGGTGGCGGAAAGGGAACCTTGAGGAGTAAATCAGTACAACAGGTAACACATTACCGATTGCGCAAAAGCGTTGGCTGTAGGACATCTCCTGATCAGCTGATGGAAGCGATTATGTGCGGTGTCCGCCGAGCCGTGAAATCAACTCTGACTATGCTGTTGATAGTCAAAGCGCGCGTTGCAATGAAGCACCCCACATCACAGCGGGCGTTCTGCGCACCAGGACGGTGCGGCGAAGCCGCTTGGTTTATTCAACTCATTGATAACCAAGTGTTTATGTCGATGGCACGGGCCTTGCGAAGGTTCTTGCGTCCCAGTGACAAGGAGTACGGCATGATCCGCACTTATTACGATGAAATGTACGATGGGGCAGGGCAGGTGCGCGCCCATTACCGCGAGTTCGCCCGATGGCTCGCCGATACCCCTGCCGAACTGCTGGCCCAGCGTCGGCGCGAAGCCGATTTGCTGTTCCACCGCGCCGGCATCACCTTCACCCTCTACGGAGACGAGCAGGGCACCGAACGCCTGATCCCCTTCGACACCATCCCGCGCAGTATTCCCGCCAGTGAATGGCGGATCGTCGAACGTGGATGTATCCAGCGGGTCAAGGCGTTGAACATGTTCCTCGCCGACCTGTATCACGAACAGCGCATCATCAAGGCCGGTATCGTGCCCGCCGAACAGGTGCTGGCCAACGAGCAATACCAGTTGGCAATGCAGGGGCTGGATCTGCACCGCGATCTGTATTCCCACATCTCTGGGGTAGACCTCGTACGTGATGGCGATGGCACCTACTACGTGCTGGAAGACAACCTGCGCACGCCCAGCGGTGTCAGCTACATGCTCGAAGACCGCAAGATGATGATGCGTCTGTTCCCCGAGTTGTTCGCCGCCCAGCGCATCGCGCCCATCGACCATTACCCCAACCTGCTGCTCGATACCCTCAAAAGCGCCAGTCCTCTGGATAACCCCAGCGTGGTGGTGCTGACCCCGGGGCGCTTCAACAGTGCGTTCTTTGAGCATGCCTTCCTGGCCCGGGAAATGGGTGTGGAACTGGTGGAGGGCGCGGATTTGTTTGTGCGTGATGATCGCGTGTTCATGCGCACCACCGACGGCCCCAAGGCTGTCGATGTGATCTACCGCCGCCTCGATGATGCTTTCCTCGACCCCTTGGCATTCAACCCCGACTCGATGCTCGGTGTCCCTGGCCTGCTTGCGGCCTATCGCTGTGGCAATGTGGTGCTGGCCAATGCCATCGGCACCGGGGTCGCGGACGATAAATCGGTGTATCCGTTCGTGACAGAAATGATCCGTTTCTATCTGGATGAAGAACCGATCCTGCAGAACGTTCCGACTTTTCAATGCCGCAAGCCTGACGAACTGTCCCACGTACTGGCTAATCTGCCCGACCTGGTGGTCAAGGAAACCCAGGGCTCCGGTGGCTACGGCATGTTGGTTGGCCCGGCGTCCACGACGGCCGAAATCGAAGCGTTTCGTGCGCGTATCAAGGCCAAGCCCCACGCCTATATCGCACAGCCGACCCTGTGCTTATCCACCTGCCCGACCTTCGTCGAAAACGGTATCGCGCCCCGGCATATCGACCTGCGCCCGTTCGTGTTGTCCGGCAAGGAAACCCGGGTGGTGCCTGGCGGCCTGACCCGCGTGGCGCTGCGCGAAGGTTCGCTGGTGGTCAACTCGTCCCAGGGCGGCGGCACCAAAGATACCTGGGTGGTCGAGGACTGATGCCATGCTGAGTAGAACTGCCTCGGATTTGTACTGGATGTCTCGCTATCTGGAACGCGCAGAAAACCTCGCGCGTATGCTGGATGTCAGCTATTCGTTGTCGCTGATGCCACAGGATGGGCGCGGCGATGGCCTGCACGAACTGGCCATGCCGTTGTTGATCACCGGCACGCTGGAGGATTATCACGAGCGTCATGGCGAACTTCATGCCGAACGCCTGCTGCATTTTTTCGCGCTGGATGCGGCCAACCCGGCCAGCATCTACAGCTGCCTTGGCGCCGCGCGGGCCAGCGCCCATGCGGTGCGTGGGCGTATTACCGCCGACATGTGGGAAAACATCAACGCCACCTGGCTGGACATTCGTGACATCGCCCAGCAAGGGCTGAGCCACTACGGTATGAGCCGGTTTTGTGAGTGGGTCAAGGAGCGTTCCCACCTGTTCCGCGGCGCCACCTACGGCACCATCATGCGTAACGATGCCTTCCGCTTTATCCGCCTGGGGACCTTTATCGAGCGCGCCGATAACACCCTGCGCCTGCTGGATGCCCGCTATGAAATGGCCGGCGACCAGGCGGCGGTCAGCGATGGCACCGCTCACGCGTATTACCAGTGGAGCGCATTGCTGCGTGCGCTGTCGTCATTCGAGGCGTACACCGAAATTTATCGTGATGCCCCAGGTGCCCGGCAGGTTGCCGAGCTGCTGCTGTTACGTGCTGATGTCCCGCGTTCACTGCGGGCGTGCAGTGAAGAGATCGACCAGATCCTCGCCAGCCTGCCCGGTCTCAACGGCCGCCCGGCCCAGCGCCTGGCCGCCGAGATGGATGCGCGCCTGCGCTTCACCGCCATCGACGAAATCCTTGAGGAAGGCCTGCACGCCTGGCTGACCGACTTTATCCCCTTGGTCCGCCAGTTGGGCGACGCCATCTACAGTTCCTACCTGGAGGCGGCATGAGACTCTCCATCAGCCACGAAACCACCTACCACTACGAAGACCAGGTACGTGCCAGCATTCAATACCTGCGCCTTACACCCCACGACAGTGAGCGCCAGCACGTGCTCAGCTGGCAACTCGACCTGCCGCGCCCGGTGCGCGCCCAAGTAGACCCCTTCGGCAACATCCTGCATGTGCTGACCCTGGATGAACCCCACGACGCCATCATCATCGGAGCCCGCGGCCAGGTAGAAATTGATGAGTTGCGCGAGGCCGAGCACGAAAGCCAGTCGCCCTTTCCGTTCCTGCGCAGCACGCGCCTCACCGAGCCCGACGAAGCCTTGCGCCGGTTTGCCGAACAACACTGCCATCAGCGTCGCGACCGCACCGCGTTGATCGACCTGATGCAGGCCCTCAACCAAGCGATGATCTACACGCCAGGTGCGACTGCCGTCGATACCTGCGCCGCCCAAGCCTTCGCGGGCGCGGCGGGCGTGTGCCAGGACCACACCCATGCGTTCCTGGCCTGCGCGCGCAGCCTGGGGATTGCTGCGCGGTATGTGTCGGGGTATTTGTACACCGAAGACAGCGCGCACCTGGCCAGCCATGCCTGGGCCGAAGCCTGGCTGGATGGCGCCTGGTACAGCTTTGACGTGACCAACCAACTGGCCCGTCCGGAGCGGCATTTGAAGCTCGCCGTGGGCCTGGACTACCTCGACGCCTGCCCGGTACGCGGTATGCGCCGTGGCGGCGGGCATGAGCAGATGCATGCCAAGGTATTTGTAGCCCCGACCTTGGTTTCCGTGCAGCAGCAATAAACTTCCTGAGCACAGCGGGCCAGATGTGGGAGGCTTAAGGTTGCTGTTTACGCCCCGCCATATGCTGCAAATACCCCACCAGCAAATCCAGTTCGTGGTCTGGCAACACGCTGGCGGCAAACGCCGGCATCTTGGCCTGTGGCCAGTGCCTCAGGCTTTGTGGGTCGCGGATGTAGCGCTTGAGGAAATCGCCACCGAAATACTCGGTCGGGTTATAGGGAATATTCAGGTCCGGCCCCATTTGCGCATCGCCGGCACCATTGAGGCGATGGCAAGCCAGGCAGTTCTTCTGGAATAACGCAAAGCCTTGGTTCACCGGGTCATCCGCCGCCAGCTTCGGGTCGGGCAGCAACGCTGGAAAGCGCTCGGCGACCGTCTGCAATTGCTTGATCGTGGAAATCTGGAAGGGCCATTGTTCCGGGCTGATATGCCCGGCTTGGGGGTTGGTCCACACCAGGTAGAACGGCCCGGCGCTGGGTTTTCCTTGCGCCAGCGCCGGCCACGGATGGGCCGGGTCTTCCACGGCCAGCCAGGCGCGTGCACCGGTTTTTTCCAACAAGGGCGCGGCGGTGAGTTCGGCGGCAAAGCCATCAAGGGCAACGGCTTGCAGGTGGTTCGCAGGCTTCAGGCCCGGCAGGAGTACCACCAGGGGCACCGCGCGATAGGTCATGTCGCGCTTGTAAGACACGTCGTCGACGATTTGTACGTCCTGCGCCTCGGGGTGCTTGAGCAACTGCGCGGTCTGCCAGGTCTTGCTGGCGTGGTCCAGCTCAATGGTCAATTGCGCAGCCGCAGCGGGTAGGCTCAGCAAAGCAGTAAAAAAAGCGAGGATCAGTTTCAAGGCACAGGCCCGACGATAAATGGCGATAGCGCACAAGATACCCGAAACGCACAGGTAAAAAGACAGCGCCCGCAACGGTAGCGCTAAGCGCAGTATCCCGGCAGGTGCTGCCAAACGCTGCTGGTCCGGTGCTGTGTGAGCACGAAGACCGGGTGCTGGGTCGTCACCCGATAACCTTGGTTAAATTGGGCAAGATCAGAATCAGTGTGGTGGCGAACAGAATAAGTCCCGCCTGACGTACTTTCGAATGTTTGAACATGGCTGACTGCCTATTTGTTGTTATTCCTGAGCGTCAAATGCGTGCCGGTTTATTTCAGTATCGCGAGATGACATTGCACTTTTCTTACAACTGCTCCAGCAAAACCCGGCAGCAGTGTCCTACAGGTTCAACCTTAGAGCGCCCGATCTTCTTCGCTTAGATCCATTTCATATCAGCTAATCAGCATTTGCGCTAAAAACGGCATGAGGCTTATTGCCATCTTGGCGCGAGCCCTAGGGCTAGACAGCTAAAACGATTAATCAGGTAATTCCCGTAGCTACCTACCGTTCGTCCGAGCGAGGGGGTCAAAAGCAATGAGCGCATCCGTCATTGAAACCGTGTCAATCGGGCCTAAGGTAGGGGGCATACACCCACAGCGGTTCGAGGATGTCATGACCCAAGCTTTGATCTTTGATGCGATACGCACGCCCCGGGGCAAAGGCAAGGCCGATGGTGCCTTGCACAGCGTCAAACCGGTAAACCTGGTGGCCGGCTTGCTCACGGCGCTGGCACAACGCAGCGACCTCGACACCCGCCAAGTGGATGACATCGTCCTGGGCTGCGTCACGCCGGTGGGCGACCAGGGCGCCGATATCGCCAAGACCGCCGCCCTGGTGGCGGACTGGGACATCAGCGTCGCCGGCGTCCAGGTCAATCGCTTCTGCGCCTCGGGGCTGGAAGCAGTCAACCTGGGGGCAATGAAAGTGCGTTCCGGCTTCGAAGATCTGGTCGTGGTGGGTGGCGTCGAATCCATGTCCCGCGTGCCCATGGGCAGCGATGGCGGCGCCTGGGTGCTCGACCCGCAAACCAATATGCACAGCCACTTCACCCCTCAAGGTATTGGCGCTGACCTGATTGCCACGCTGGAAGGGTTCACTCGCCAGGATGTGGACAGCTTTGCCCTGCAGTCACAACAGAAGGCCGCCAGGGCGCGGGCGGACGGTTCCTTCAACAAGTCGTTGATCGCGGTGCAGGATCAGAACGGCATCGTGCTGCTGGATCATGACGAATTTATCCGCGGCGACTCGACCCTCGAAGGCTTGGGCAAGCTCAAGCCCAGCTTCGAAATGATGGGACAGATGGGCTTTGATGCTACCGCGCTGCGGGTCTACAGCCATGTGGAACGCATTGACCATGTGCACACACCGGGCAACAGCTCCGGCATCGTTGATGGCGCGGCATTGATGTTGATCGGCTCCGAGGCCAAGGGGCGCGAGTTGGGCCTGCAACCGCGGGCGCGCATTGTCGCCACGGCAGTCACCAGCACCGACCCGACCATCATGCTCACCGGCCCCGCACCCGCCACCCGCAAGGCGCTGGCCAAGGCCGGCCTGCGGGTAGAAGACATCGACCTGTTCGAAGTCAACGAAGCGTTTGCCTCGGTGGTGCTCAAGTTCATCAAAGACATGGGCATCGACGCCGCACGGGTCAACGTCAACGGCGGCTCTATAGCCATGGGCCACCCGTTGGGCGCCACCGGTTGCGCAATCCTCGGCACCTTGCTCGACGAGCTGGAGGTGCGCCAGCAACGCTACGGCCTGGCCACCCTGTGTGTCGGCGGTGGCATGGGAATCGCCACCATCATCGAACGCCTCTGAGCCCAAGGAATTTGTCATGACCGATGCCATTCGTTACGAAAAAGGCCAGGACCAGATCGTGGTACTGACCCTGGACATGCCCGGCCAGAGCGCCAACACCATGAACGCCGTCTACCGCGAAGCGATGGCGGCCACCGTCACGCGCCTGGAAGCAGAAAAGGACCAGATTGCCGGGGTGGTGATCACCTCGGCCAAGAAGACCTTTTTTGCCGGTGGCGACCTCAATGAACTGATCAAGGTCGACAAGGCCCAAGCCAAGGATTTCCATGACAGCGTACGGGTGCTGAAAGCGCAGTTACGCCGCCTGGAAACCCTCGGCAAGCCGGTGGTGGCCGCGATCAATGGCGCGGCCTTGGGCGGTGGCTGGGAAATTTGCCTGGCCTGCCATCATCGGGTCGCGCTGGACGACAAGTCCGTGCAGTTGGGCCTGCCCGAAGTCACCCTTGGCCTGTTGCCGGGCGGCGGCGGGGTGGTGCGCATGGTGCGGATGCTGGGTCTGGAAAAAGCCCTGCCGTATTTGCTCGAAGGCAAAAAAGTCCGGCCCGCCCAGGCACTGCAAGCAGGCTTGATTGATCAATTGGCGGCTGATCGCGATGAGCTGCTGGCCAAGTCCCGCGCCTGGATTCTCGCCAATCCCGAGGCCAGGCAACCCTGGGACAACAAGGGGTATCAGATCCCTGGCGGCACGCCGTCCAACCCCAAAGTCGCGCAGATGCTCGCCATTGCCCCGTCGATGTTGCGCAGCAAAACCAATGGCTGTTTCCCGGCACCGGAGAAAATCCTCTGCGCCGCCGTTGAAGGTGCCCAAGTGGATTTCGACACCGCACACCTGATCGAAACCCGCTACTTCACCGAACTGGTGACCGGGCAGGTGGCGAAAAACATGATCGGCACCTTCTGGTTTCAGCTTAATGAAATCAATGCCGGCAGCTCACGCCCACAGGGTTTTGCCCCTCACGTCACCCGTAAGGTCGGTGTGCTCGGCGCCGGGATGATGGGTGCGGGCATCGCCTATGTCAGTGCCTGTGCGGGGGTCGAGGTGGTGCTCAAAGACATCAATCTCGCCGCCGCCGAAAAGGGCAAAGCCCATAGCGCTGCCTTGCTGGACAAGAAAGTCAGCCGTGGGCAATTGACCGCCGAACAGCGCGAAGCCACCCTGGCGCGCATTCACCCTACGCAGGATGACGCTGACCTGGCCGGTTGCGACCTGATCATCGAGGCCGTGTTCGAAGACCGCGAACTCAAGGCCAGGGTCTCGGCCGCCGCACAAAGCGTGGTCGGTGCCGATGCGGTGATCGCCTCCAACACTTCCACCTTGCCCATCAGCGGCCTGGCCACGGCGGTGCCGGACCAAACCAGGTTTATCGGTCTGCACTTCTTCAGCCCCGTGGACAAGATGCCCCTGGTGGAAATCATCAAAGGCACCCACACCAGCGATGAGACCCTGGCCCGCGGTTTCGATTTCGTCCTGCAAATCAAGAAAACCCCGATTGTGGTCAACGACAGCCGTGGCTTCTTCACCTCGCGGGTCTTCGGCACCTTCACCAACGAAGGCATTGCCATGCTCGGCGAAGGCGTGGCCGCGCCGATGATCGAGACCGAAGCGCGCAAGGCCGGGATGCCGGTGGGGCCGCTGGCGGTGTCCGATGAAGTGTCCCTCAGCCTGATGAGCCATATCCGACAGCAAACCGCCAAGGATCTGCAGGCCGAAGGCAAGGCACTGCCGAATCATCCGGCGACAGCGGTGATTGATTTGCTGGTGAATGAATACAAGCGCACCGGCAAGGCGGCGGGCGGCGGTTTTTACGATTACCCCGCCGGTGGTCAGAAGCACCTGTGGCCAGAGTTGAAAGCCCGGTTCGAACGGCCCGGCAATCGAATTTCACCCCAGGACGTGCGCGACCGCTTGCTGTTTATCCAGGCCATCGAAACCGTGCGCTGCGTGGAGGAGGGCGTGTTGATGTCCACGGCTGACGCCAACGTCGGTTCGATCTTCGGCATCGGCTTCGCCGCGTGGAGTGGCGGCGCGCTGCAGTTTATCAACCAATACGGGCTGAACGATTTTGTCGCCCGCGCTCGTTATTTGGCCGAAGAGTATGGGGAGCGCTTCTCACCACCGACGTTGTTGCTGGAGAAAGCGGCACAGGGCGAAGTGTTCGGCTGAGCAAAATGTGGGAGGGGAGCTTGCCTTGAGGGTGTATTTCAAGGCAGGCTCTGGGGTGTGCAATATTCCCATCGCCGTGTCAGGTATTTTTTATGTCGCTACGCGTCTGCATCCTGGAAACCGATATCCTGCGTCCAGGCTTGATCGATCAGTACCAAGGTTACGGGCAGATGTTCAAGCGCCTGTTCGCCAAGCAACCGATTGCCGCCGAATTTGTCGTCTACAACGTGGTGCAGGGCGAATACCCGCCTGATGACGAAGTGTTTGACGCGTACCTGATCACCGGCAGCAAGGCCGACTCGTTCGGCACCGACCCCTGGATCCAGACCCTCAAGGCTTATTTGCTCACACGGTACGAGCGTGGCGACAAGTTGCTGGGTGTGTGCTTTGGCCATCAGTTGCTCGCCCTGCTACTGGGCGGCAAGGCCGAACGTGCCAGCCAGGGTTGGGGCATGGGCACCCACGCCTACAAGCTGGATGCCAAGACGCCATGGATGAGCCCCGAGGTGCCGGAGCTGACGCTATTGATCAGCCACCAGGATCAAGTCACCACGTTGCCGGACAATGCCACGGTCATCGCTTCCAGCGAGTTCTGCCCGTTCGCCGCTTACCACATCGGCGATCAGGTGCTGTGCTTCCAGGGCCATCCGGAATTTATCCATGATTATTCCCGCGAGTTGCTGGAGATTCTTCAGACAACCCTGGGTGAGAAGGTCTACACCAACGGCGTGGCCAGCCTGGATCGCGACCACCACGGCGTAACCGTGGCGGAGTGGATGATGCGCTTTGTCGCACACAAGCCGGATACCGCGGCCTAAAGCCAGCCTGAACGCTTGAAGCTGGCCCACAAACCGCCACAGCCCACAGCAATAAACCCGAGCACCGCAAAATAGCCGTAATGCCATTGCAGCTCGGGCATGTTCTGAAAGTTCATCCCGTAGATCCCCGCCACCGCCGTGGGGAACGCCAGGATCGCCGCCCACGCGGCGAACTTGCGCTGCACCACGCTCTGGCGCGACGCCTCCAGCAACACACCGATCTCGATGGTCTGGCTGGCAATGTCGCGCAAGGTGGTGAGGTCTTCCATCTGCCGGGTGACGTGGATCTGCACGTCGCGGAAATACGGGCGCATGTTTTTGTCGATAAACGGAAAGCTCAGCTTCTGCAACTCTTGGCTGATTTCCACCATCGGCGCCACATGACGCTTGAGCCGCAGCACATCGCGACGCAGGCCGTGGAGGTGCTGGATATCTCGCTCATTGAGTGAACTGCACAGCACATTGCGCTCCAGCTCATCGATTTCGGCGTGAATCGCCTCGCTGACCGGCTGGTAGTTCTCGGTGACGAAATCCAGCAGCGCATAGAGTACGAAGTCTTCCCCATGCTCCAGCAACAGCGGCCGCGCCTCACAGCGTTGGCGCACAAAACCGTAGGACGCCGAGTGACCGTTGCGTGCAGTGATGATGTAGCCGTTGCCGGCAAAGATATGGGTTTCGATAAACTCCAGCTTGCCGTTCTCGCGCACCGGTGAGTAGGTGACGATAAACAGCGCGTCACCGAAGGTTTCCAGCTTCGGGCGGCTGTGCTTTTCCATGGCGTCTTCGATGGCCAGTTCATGCAGGTTGAACTGGCGTTGCAGGTTGTTCAACTCCTGGGCGCTGGGCTCTTCCAGGCCGATCCACACAAAGTGTCCGGGTTTGGCGGCCCAGGCCGCGCCTTCATCGAGGGTGATATCCGAGACTTTCTTTCCGGCGCTGTAGACGGCGGCCGCAACAACTCTACCCATGGTGCTGATCACTTCTTATTAAGAGGACAGATATTGGGCAGCTTAGCCTGAATGGCGTTCCGTTGTTGCTGACTGATATTGCCCATTCCCTTGTGGAGCGAGCTTGCTCGCGAAGATCATCAACGATGACGCAGCGCTATCAGATGACCCGCGTCGCTTACACGGTTTTCGCGAGCAAGCTCGCTCCTGCAAGTTCACGGTCCATTGTTTCAATGCATGCGGTCATTTGCGCATGACAGTCCAGCATCAATTGAGGGATGTCATCCACCGTCATGCCAGTGGTAGGAATCGGCGGCAACGACCGGATCAGCACTTCCCCGCTGTTCCAGCGGTTGAGCTGCATTTGCGTTACATAATTGCTGACACACACCTGCACGATAGGCACGCCGGCCGCAATCGCCATATGAAACGCACCTTTCTTGAACGGCAACAGCCCTTTACCCAGGTTGCGCGTACCTTCCGGGAACACCCAGATCGACGTGTCCTTGTGTTGCAAGGTCTGGGTGGTGGTGAGCATGGCGCGTCGGGCCTTGTGCGCATTACCGCGGTCGATCAGCACATTGCCCGCCAGCCAGAACAACTGGCCGAACAGCGGCACCCATTTCAGGCTTTTCTTGGCGATGCATACGGTGCGGTGCGGCACTACATTGCCCAGTACAAACAGGTCGTAGTTGGACTGGTGGTTGGCGATTACCACACAGGTGCCGGGTTTGTTGCGCAGCGAGTCGACATCCGTCCTCACCTTCAGGCGCAAGATCCACATGGCTGGCAATGCGTAAAGGCGGGCGCAGAGGCGGCTGTTGTCCGGATTGAATGGCCGGCATACGCCTAAAAGTACGCCCAATACCCCGGCGATCATAAAGTGCAGGCCCATCAACAACATACGTAACAGAAAAAGCATCGAAGCGGCCCATCGGGACAAAAGGTGGCGCAGTGTACGGATGTGCACTGTATTCGGCAATTGTCCCTACAGAGGTGGGAGATAGGCGATGTTTAAGCGCATGTTTCCACATATGCCCACACAGGCCGGCTAGAGCGGCTACGGATATGTCGGATTCATTTGTAAGAAAAAGCCCGACACTAGGTCGGGCTCGGGTAAGAGGGTGTAGGTGTTAACTCAGGTTGTGGCCCTGATCCTGGATGATCGCATCATCCAGGGCTTCGAGCAGTGCGCGGCGCACTTTCAACTTGGTGTGCTTGTGGGCATTCATATTGATCTTCTTCAACTGACGTGCCGCTTCCAGTGCGGCTGCGTGCAATTCCTCCGGTGCTACCACCTTATCGAGGAAGCCCGCTTGCAAGGCGCCTTGCGGGTCAAACATCTCGGCATTGATCACCGACCGATGGAACGCCGACTTGCGCAGACGATCCCGCGCCAACTCGATACCGGCATGGTGCATGGTCATGCCGATCGCCACCTCATTCAAACCAATGCTGAACGGGCCTTCGACGCCGATACGGTAATCGGCCGACAACAACAGGAACGCGCCCTTGGCCACTGCATGACCCGGGCAAGCCACAATCACCGGGAACGGGTGCGCCAACAAGCGCCGTGCCAGGGTCGAGCCCGACGTCACCAGGCTGATTGCCTCTTTGGGGCCGGCGGTCATTACCTTCAAATCATAACCACCCGACAAAATCCCCGGCGTGCCCGTGATGATCACCACCGCCCGATCTTTCTCGGCCTGATCCAGCGCAGCATTGAATTCACTGACCACCGCCGGAGAAATGGCATTCACCTTGCCGTTGCTCAGGGTCAGGGTCGCGATACCGTCTTCGAAGTGGTAGGCAATCAACTCACTCATGACGCGGTTCCTTGTAGGGTTTGTTATAGAGGTAGATGCGCAGACGTTACTCACCACGCCCGCGCTGGTAAAGCGCCGTGACTGACTACCCAGTCAGGCTTTTCCCGCCTCCCCAAGGGTAGACGGCCCGCAGCAGGGCGCAGCAACCGTCCCAGACGCCTGCCGCCGGTGCCCGAGAATGGCACAATCATCACCCCTTGCCGGGCGGGGAATGGCATAACCGTCTAACCGCATGAAAATTCTGAAAAAAACCTTTGCCATCAGAAACGCTTTCGACTACATTAGCGCGCCTCGACAGACTGAACTGGTTTGCCGAGATACGGTGAAGTGTCCGAGTGGCTTAAGGAGCACGCCTGGAAAGTGTGTATACAAGAAATTGTATCGAGAGTTCGAATCTCTCCTTCACCGCCACATTAAGTAAACACAAACCCCTGGTTTTCCTAGAGAAAGTCGGGGGTTTGTGCTTTTTGGTGTCTAAAAAAGGGCCATATGGGACAGATCTGGGACTGGAGGGTGTTTTTCGGCTGAACCTGCGTGCCCAAGATAAAGGGCCAATCTGTGGCCACGCCCGTGCAATCACCAACCAGGTGCTCAGATGGGATGGTTAGCGCCTTAGGGGCCTAGAAAGACATCGCGTATAGAAGAAGCGAATTGGTGAGGGTAAAGTAAGCTTGGCTTCTACCAGGTACGAAAGGGGAGCGTTATAGATGCAGTATTGGTGCTGTTTCTCAGGGAGTTAACTTGTGTCGCAATCTGAAAAGACGCTTTGTTGTTTTACTCTAGAGGGAGCCCAATTTTTGGGTGAGCTTCTTTTAGATGGTGAACGCTCGAATATAATGTTAACCAGTCGACATGAAATTCCTTTTGACTCTGAACCACATTCTCTTTACGGCGAGTCTCTCGATCATAAAAAAATCAGTTTGCATGAGTGTGTCGGAGAACCCTCCTACCCAGAGGGGCTCTACCCGAAGTTTGTTTTCAAGAGGCGTTCCTTCCCGCATTACGCATTAATTGGAAGTCGTCACGTGGCTGAAGATGAAAGAATATTCAGTTCGGTTTCCTTTCAGACAGATGACATTGGGCTGCTATTTTCCTTTCGCGACACATTTGGGTCAGCATCTCCAGACCCGTTAGAGCTTCAAAATATTTTGGAGAGTAGCTTTCCGTCTAGAAAGATTGCTATAGGTAAGAGTCCAGCGCTTTTTTTCTTTTCTGGTGTGCCTGAGAGTGTCCCTGTGGATATAGGGATTGGAAATTTCACTGCCGATTTTGATTTCAGATCTAATGTCAGCGGTCATGCGGGAATACAATGCCCGAGTATCGTTAATGCCGTTCTAAAGTTTGATACGCTCAAAAGCCTTGACGAGATTCTTGATGATGTTGTTGCATTGTCTTTGTTTTTCACTGTAGTGGCAGGACGTTATCAAGGCGTCAAGAGTATAGAGGCTGAAATTGGAGGCGCTGATTCTGCTGCAGTGCAGGACCAAAAAATCTCAGTGCATTGGAGCTACGCTCCTGTCTCAAGCGATCTAGAAGCGAGCAACTTGAGAGATATTCCCATTACGCCAGAGGAGAGTGGAGCAGAGTTTTATACTGTGTTTCAACGCTGGATGAGTCGCCACAATGATTGGTTACCTGCTAGGTTGAGAATCATTAACTGGCAAAAAAATGGAAGAACATATGATGAAAATAGATTGGTCGCGGCTGCAAACGCTTTCGATATTTTGCCCGACTCGACTTATCCTGATATAGGAGATCTATCTGAAACTGCGCGAGATGCGAGAGCACGGTGTAAGAAGATAATCAGGGAGTTACCTGATGGTCCTGAAAGAACTCAAATCTCAAACACACTTGCGTTTTGGGGGGGTAAGAGCTTAAGGCTTAAAGTTCTAAGCAGGTCAAACATTATACGTGAGGCCTTTGGCGATGACTTTGTAGATATTGATGTGGTTCTCGCTACGGCAATTTTAGCTAGAAATTATTTTGTTCACGGAACGAATAGCTTTGGTTATGAAAACTACCAGAATTTGCTTTCTTTTTTTACGGATACTTTAGAGTTTGTCTTCGTCGCTTCCGATCTTGTCGAGTGCGGCTGGGATGCAAGGCGCTGGGCAGCTCGTCGGCCAGGGTTCTCACATCCATTAGCTGCGTTTTATCGGACGTATAAAATTCACATGCCTGAATTTTATTTGGCTAAGAGCAATGCAGAGGCGTGAGTGCGGTGCATGGGACATGCCGGGAATATTTGAATTGGTAGCCTATGACATCGAGGCGGCGTATTAGTGGTGCTGCGCATATCAGTATTGCGCGAGCACGCTTAGCTTAGATAATTTCTTAGTGGGTAAACTATAATTTCAATGCCAATTGCAGCATCCCTACGACATCCGGACCGTCCTCATTGATCCACGTCCCATAGTGTTGACGAATCATATTCCCATTGGTAAGAAAAGGGGACGGATTTATTTGATTTTCGCTTCACCACCAATTTGAAGCAAACAACCCCTCTGGTTTTAGAACCGGAGGGGTGTAGTTTTTGAGTCTCAAAATGTAGGTTTCTTAGATCATGCGCAAGGCACGTCCATCCGTCGTCCAATGACATCGAGCAAATCACACCCGTCCCGCAGAGGAATCGAGCAGAGCAGTGCAAAATCACTGAGCACCACCGCATCACTACTGATTTCACTACGTAGAGCAAGGTTCTCAAGGACTTGTGTAACGGCACGAAGTCGATAGGTCGCGGCGTCGAGTAGTATTTCCAATGGCAAGGTGGTATCGACAAAAAGGGCAGGGGTGGCGCTGTCGTTGCTGGTAAGGGCGATGTATTGGTTCATATGCGGAACTCCGGTTGTCAAAGGAGAGCAACCACACATTTGTCGCCAAACAAAAGGGTGGCAGCTGTACGCAGGTTGGCGAACCGGGACAATCGGAAAAACCGGCAGACCCGAAGGTCTCCCGCGCACAGCTACCGTCGAGCAGCTTATTGCGCGCAGAAGCATCCCGCAAATACATGGGGGAGTTTCTATCGATTTATCGTCGAGTCGCCAAACCCGGTCGCTATGTGAGCGACCGAAAGACTATAGGTGTGGCGATTTTAAAAAGGCAGCCTGTCGCTTCTGAATGGAGCGTAGGACGTTGCCCAAAGCCACCAGCATCCGCGCTCAATGCCTATGCCGATGATGCACATCCGGAAAATGCGCATGGCTGTGCTTCATCACCGCATGCACATGCACATGGCTATGAGGCTGCGCCGGATCCCACTCAAACCCATGCTCGTGTTGGTGATGCTCATCATGCACATGCCAATGCCCATGTTCCGTTGCCTCATGCACATGCTCATGGGCATGCCGCTCCGTCAGGTGCAGCCACACGCCTACGGCCATCAGCGCCGAGGCAATCCAGAACGCTACGGTCACCGACTCGCCAAATACCAGCAACGCCACTGCGGCACCGAGGAAGGGTGCCGTGGAGAAATAAGCCCCGGTGCGCGCACTGCCCAGCCCGCGTAGCGCCAGCACGAACATCACCAGGCTGATGCCATAGCCGAGGAACCCCACCACCAGGATCGGCGCCAATTGCGCCTCCCCCGGAATCTGCGCCCCGAGGTAAAGCGCCAAACCGCAATTCACCAGCCCCGCAATCAAGCCTTTGGCACCGGCGATAAAGAGCGCGTCAGACGCCGACACCTTGCGCGTCAGGTTGTTATCTATCCCCCAGCACAAACACGCCAGCGCAATGGCGAGCGGCCCGGTCCAGTCCTGGCTGCCGCCGCCGGCGCCCGTCCATGACAACACCACGCCGCCCAGCACAATGGCGACCATGCCGAGCACGATGCGCCGATCTGCGTTTTCTCTGAATACGACCCAGGCGATCACGGCGGTGAGCACTGATTCGAGGTTGAGCATCAAGGAGGCGGTGGCGCCGGCGGTGCGAATCAGGCCGAACATGAGGGCGACGGGGCCGAGGATGCCGCCGAAGGCGATGGCGCCGAGCAGCCAGGGCCATTGCGATGGGGTCAACCCGGTGGGTTTCCAGCCGCGATCACGGATCAGACGTACGCCGGCAAGGCCAATGCCGCTGCCCAGGTAAAGCAGGCCGGCCAGCAATATAGGCGAGAGGCCCAGGCCGAGGCTTTTGGCGAGCGGAGTGCTGGCGCCGAACAGGGCGGCGGCCACGAGGGCGTAAATGATGCTGATGTTCATGGGCCATCCTCGAAGGTCAGGCCCATGATACGTCGCTTGCCGGGGTCAGCGCCCTGGCAGTTTCATACTTTATTGCGCGGTTTTCAGCTTGATCACATCACCGGAAATCTTGGTGGTGTAGCCGTTCAATACCCAGGCCCAGAACCACTTTTCTTGCACTTGGGTGTTGATCAGCGCGTCGCCGCCTTTGGCTTTGATGGCTGCATCCTGAGCGCGTACGAAGCGGTTGTTCTGGCCGATTGGGATGACGCCCAACAGCATGATGCCGGTGGCGCTGGCTTCGCTGTGGCCGAGGACGGTGTATTGGCTGGCGTCGTATTGCTGGGTTTTCATGGCGGTGCCGGTGCAACCTGCCAGGGTGAAACCAAGAACCGCTGCTGCAACTGCTTTACTGACGTATTTCACTTGAAACTCCATGGACTCAACCTCGAGATTCAATTCCCGAGGGGGCGACACTTTAAGCGCTCGGTTGGCAGATTGAAAACAATCTGCCCAGGTTTCATTTTCAGGCTTGTGCGTGCGCCCAGGCGATCAAGCTCGGGTCTGAAGGTCATGCGCTTCTGCGTGCCAGCAAACTCCGGATCAACCGCCCATACACCACGGCGTTGATCAATATCACCACCGCCCCCAGCAGCAGTTGAATATTCGCCGTCAGCCCGGCGGGGTAGATCAGCGTCAGGATGTAGTGCTCGATAAACCCACCGCCATAACCGTCTTGCCCGGCCAGGTGACGAAACAGGTTTTCCCAGCGGGTGAGGGGGCAGGGCAGGTGCAGCACCTCTACCGCGATCCCCCAGGCCACGGCGGGCAAGTGCAGCCACATTACCCTGGGCCATTTCAGGGCGAGCAGGCCACCGAACAGCACGAACAGGATAAAGGTCAGGTGAAACAGCACGAGGCCGTCGGCGACGAGTCGGTAGAGCATTGTGGGCACTTCGAAAGGAGGGGCAAACAGTCTAAAGGGTTGCTCGCCGGCAAGGGTGGCCGTTATTGTGCTGAATCCATTTAGTCCTTGCCCCAAGGTTGTATCGTGATGAATGCACCGCGTACCGCTGTCCCGATCAAAGCCGTGATTTTCGATATGGACGGGTTGTTGCTGGATACCGAAGGCATCTACACCGAAGTCACGCAGATCATCGCCGAGCGCTATGGCCGTACCTATGACTGGGGTATCAAGCAGCACATCATCGGGCGAGGCGCTCAGGATCTGGCCGATTACGTGGTCAAGGCGCTGGATTTGCCGATCACGCCCGCGCAGTTTCTGGAAATTCGCGAGCCGTTGATGAGCGAGCGCTTTCCCAAGGCCCTGGGTATGCCGGGCGCTGAAGCGTTGGTGCGGCATCTGAAGGCGCACAATATCCCGATTGCGGTGGGCACCAGTTCATCGCGTAACTCGTTTGGCCACAAGACCACCTTGCACCGCGAATGGTTTGGCCTGTTCGACACCATCGTCACTGCCGACGACCCGGAAGTCGGTGCGGCCAAGCCGGCGCCGGATATCTTCCTCACGGCTGCGCGCCGTCTGGGTGTGGAGCCTGAGGATTGCCTGGTGTTCGAAGATTCGCCGTTCGGCGTGACTGCGGCGAAGGCTGCCAACATGACCGCCATCGCCGTGCCCGATGAGGCCATGGCGGACAGCAAGTACCAACATGCTGACCAGATTATCCGCAAGCTCGCCGACTTTGATTTGGCCGCCTACGGCTTGCCCCCCATGGCCTGACCCCGCGCGGTCAAAAATGTGGGAGCTGGCTTGCCTGCGAAAGCGGTAGTGCAGTGACAGATGTGGCACTGACACACCGCCTTCGCGGGCAAGCCCGCTCCCACATTTGGTTTGCGGTTTTGCAAAATCAGGCGCTGAAACCACCATCGATGGTCAGGCTGGCGCCCGTGATATATCCGGCTTCCGGCCCGGCCAGATACGCCACAAAGCTGGCAATCTCCTCCACGTGCCCATACCTGCCCACCGCCATCAACCCGATCAAGCTTTCGGCAAACTCACTGTTCGCCGGGTTCATATCGGTATCCACCGGCCCGGGCTGCACGTTGTTGATGGTGATACCCCGTGGCCCCAGATCCCGCGCCAAACCCTTGGTCAACCCCACCAGCGCCGCCTTGCTCATGGCATAAGGCCCGCCACCACCGAAGGGCATACGCTCGGCGTTGGTGCTGCCGATATTGATTACGCGGCCACCTTCGCCCATGTGCCTGGCGGCTTCCTGGGTGGCGATAAATACGCTGCGCACGTTGATTGCCAGGGTCTGGTCGAAGTCCTCCAGCTTGAAGTCTTCCAGCGGCGCGATGGCCAGCACGCCTGCGTTGTTCACCAGGATATCCAGGCGCCCAAACGCATCGACCGTGGCGTTGACGGCATTGCGAATTGCCGTGGCATCGGCGCTGTCGGCTTGAATCGCCAGGGCTTTGCCGCCTTCGCTGATCACGTCGTGCTGCAACGCTTGGGCCTTGGCGGCCGAACTGACGTAGGTAAAGGCGACTGCAGCACCCTGCGCGGCGAGGCGCTTGACGATGGCGGCGCCGATGCCGCGGGAACCGCCTTGAATCAGGGCGACTTTGCCGGTGAGGTTTTGTGTGGTCATGTCGATCTCCAAGTAGTTGATGGGCTGAGTATCGACCTGCCTCCGGTACGCCGGTAGACCGTGATTGCTATAGTCTGTGTAAACCAAAAGTTTAGAGTGGCCGATATGGAGAGCTTTGGCAGTATCGAATGCTTTGTGCGCAGCGCCGAGGGTGGCAGCTTTGCCGAGGCGGCCCGGCACCTGAGCCTGACGCCCGCAGCCGTGGGCAAAAGTGTCGCCAAACTGGAAGCGCGCCTGGGTGTGCGGCTGTTTCAGCGCAGCACTCGGCGGCTTACGTTGACTGAAGCCGGCAAGTTATTCCTGGAAGAGGTCAGCGCCAGCCTCACCACTATCCAGAATGCTGTGGCCAACCTGGCCAGCGCCGAAGGGCGACCGGTGGGCACGCTCAAGGTCAGCATGGGCACGGTGGTCGGCTGTTTGTATATCGTGCCGCTGCTGGGGGAGTTTCTGAAACGCTACCCCGATATCAGCCCGGATTGGCATTTCGACAATCGCCAGGTCGATCTGATTGGCCAGGGCTTTGACGCGGCCCTTGGCGGCGGCTTTGAGTTGCCCCAAGGCGTGGTGGCACGCAAGCTGACGCCGGCTCACCGCGTGCTGGTGGCATCGCCTGACTATTTGGCGGCACGCCCAGCGGTGTTGCAGCCAGAAGACCTGGAGCACTGCGACGGCATCCTGATTCGCTCACCGCAAACCGGGCGAGTGCGCTCCTGGCAACTGACTCATCGCAATGGCGAGCACGGCCCGCTGAGTCTCAAACCGCGCATGACCATGAGCGACTCGCAGGCCGCCTGCATCTGCGCCGAACAGGGCTTGGGCGTTGCGCTGGTGAGCATGCCGTTTGCCGTACCCTGGCTGGCGAGCGGCAAGTTGCTGCGGGTATTGCCGGACTGGTATGTGAACGACGGCAATATTTGCATCTACTACGCCGAACATAAACTGCTGCCAGGCAAGACTCGGGCGTTTGTGGATTTCATCATCGAGCAGTTTGCCGAGCAGCAGTTAGGCCAAAGATTCAGTGCCATCTAACACCTTGTAGTGATCAAAATGTGGGAGGGGGCTTGCTCCCGATTGCGGTGGGCCAGCTATAGATAAGCTGGCTGATACACCGCTATCGGGAGCAAGCCCCCTCCCACATTTGATCTTCAGTGGCCGAACTTACCGGGCCAACCTATGACTTTCTTAGGCCTGGGTGCCGCATACGTCCTGACTTTGGACGTCGACAACCCCAACCTCACCAACGACTCGGCAACCATCACCGCCGCCGTCACCCCGTCCACCACCGGCACTCCGGTGCGTTTGCGAATCTGCTCATCCAGCCCGGCCATGCCGCCGCAGCCCAGGCAGATCACCTCGGCCTTGTCGTCGCGAATGGCCAGTTCCGCCTGGTGCACGATGGCTTCCATGGCGCCCAGCGGGTCTTCTTCCAGCTCCAGCACTGCCATGCCGCTGGCGCGCACCGAAGCGCAACGCTGGTAGAGGCCGGCGAGTTTCAGCCGGTCTTCAATCAGCGGCACAGTGCGGTCCAGGGTCGTCACCACCGAGTAGGCGTGCCCCAGGAACATCGCGGTGCTGGCCGCCGCCTCGGTGATATCCACCACCGGCACATTGAGCAGCTCCTGCAGGCCTTCACGGCCATGTTCGCCATAGCCGGCCTGGATCACCGCATCAAAGGGCTGGTCGTAGGCCATTACCCGATCCATCACGGCGATGGCTGCCAGATAGCTTTCAAAATTGCCTTCCACCGATTCTGCGCCGAAGTACGGGGTGAGCCCGACAATCTCGGTGCCCGGTGAAGCCACGGCCCGTGCTTGCTGGGCAATGGTGTCGGTGATGGATTCGGTGGTGTTGACGTTGACCACGAGGATACGCATGGAGAGTCCTTGTTTAATGACTGACGTTATCGACGGCAATGCTTTCGCCGCTGACATCGGCGTAGTGCGGCTGACGCTTGGCGATCAGCAGGTACAGCAACCCTGCGATGCCGGCGCCGAACAGCCAGGAAAACGGTGAAACGCTGGCAAACCCCGGCAACAGCGCCAGCAGGATGGCGATCACCGCCGCAGGAATAAACGCCGCCACGGCGCGCATATTCACCCCCCGGCTGTAGTAATAAACGCCATTGGGGTCTTCGCTATACAGCTGCGGCACGTCCACCTGGCTTTTACGGATCAGCCAGTAATCGACCATGATCACCCCGTACAACGGCCCCAGCAGCGCGCCCAGGCCAGAAAGGAAGTACACAATCACCAGCGGGCTGTTGTAGAGATTCCACGGCAGTATCAGCACCGCCACGAAGGCGCTGATCAACCCGGCGCGGCGAAAGTTCAGGTACTTGGGCGCCAGGTTGCTCAGCACAAAGGCCGGGGCGACGAAGTTGGCCATGATGTTCACCGCCACGGTAACGATCAGGAAGGCCAGGCAACCGAGCACCAGGAAGAAGGTATTGGGGATTGCCGCGATGATTTCGGTCGGGCTCTCGATCACTCGGCCATTGAGCTGGAACTGGCCGCCGCACAGCAGCACGGTAATGGCGGCGAACACCAGGATATTCACCGGCAGGCCCCAGAAATTGCCGACCTGGATGGTCTTGCGGCAGGGCGAAGAGCGGGCGAAGTCGCAAAAGTTGAGGATCAAGGTGCCGTAGATCGCCAGCCACAGCGCGCCACCGGCAAAGATATTGCGCCACATCTCGCCGCCGCTCAGCGGTTCACGGATCGACCAGGCGATATGCCCGCCCGCCTGGAAGTACATCCAGCCGGCCAACGCAGCCACCGTAAGCAAAATCACCGGCCCGGCGAAGCCTTCATAGCGGCGTACCATTTCCATGCCATAGGCGAGGATCACCAACTGCACCAGCCAGATCGCGACAAAACACGCCCAGCCCAGGCTCGACAGGCCCAGGATCGAGTTGTGGTCATAGTCGGCAAAGCCCGGATGAATCGCCGTCAGCAATACACGGAAAACCACCGACGCCAGGTACGTCTGGATACCAAACCAGGCAATCGCAATCACCGCCCGGATCAATGCTGGAATCTGCGCCCCGTGGATACCGAAACTGATGCGGCTGATCACGGGAAACGGCACACCGGTCTTCTGTCCCATGTACCCCGACAAGTTCATGAAGAAGTACACCAGCGCCGCGCCGATCCCCAGGGACAGCAATATTTGCCAGCCGCCCAAGCCCAATGCATATAAGCCGATGGCAAACGAATAGTTGGCGATGTTGTGCACGTCATTGGTCCACAGCGCAAAGATGCTATAGCGCCCCCAGCGTCGGCCCTCGACTTTGGTGGGGGCCAGGTCCTTGTTGTGCAGGCGCGGGCTGAGGACCAGGGGGCCGGGGCTTGCAGCCTCGGGGTGGAGGGTGGAAGAGGGCAGATCCAGCGCGATATTGCTCGAAAGACTTGTACGCATTCCGGCAGGCTCCAGCGCATCGGCAGCAAAGCGGCGGATGGCAAAGTGTATGTAGGTTTTGTATTAATTGTATACAAAGCGTACTTTTCACTAAGCCACATGCGTGCCAGTTTTCGTTATATGAAAAACGGGGATAATTTCTTTTTTATAGTATTTTTAAATAAACTACTGAATTGAAAGCAATATAAATTGACCGTTTGAACAGGTATTTATTTTTGATTGGGAGTAGCGTGATTCGGGGGTGTGGGGACTAGCAGAGATGAATGTTACGTTTTGGTGCGCTCGAATATGAGTTGCACACAAAAATGGCACCTATGGTTACAAGGTTGTGTACATTTTATGCTGCGCACAAAACAAAATGTGGGAGGGGGCTTGCTCCCGATAGCGGTATATCAGTCAGAAAATCTGCAACTGACCCACCGCTATCGGGAGCAAGCCCCCTCCCACATTTTTACCTCACCAGTTTGCCAGGCCTCAGGCCTTGCTGATGATATTCCCCGCATGCAGCCCGCATTCCTTCTGCGTGGCTTCTTCCCACCACCAGCGACCTTCGCGCTCATGCTGGTTCGGCAATACCGGGCGGGTGCAGGGCTCGCAGCCGATGCTGATAAAGCCGCGCTCATGCAGGCTGTTGTAAGGCAACTCCAACATGCGGATGTAACCCCACACCTCTTCGCTGGTCATCTGCGCCAGCGGGTTGAACTTGTACAGGGTACGTTCGGGGGTGGAGAAAGCCGTGTCGATTTCCAGCGCAGCCACCTGGCTGCGGGTGCCGGGGCTCTGGTCGCGGCGCTGGCCGGTGGCCCAGGCACTTACACTTGCGAGCTTGCGGCGCAGCGGTTCGATCTTGCGGATGCCGCAGCATTCGCCATGGCCGTCCTTATAGAAGCTGAACAGGCCCTTTTCCTTGACGAAGGGTTCCAGCTTGCTCTGGTCCGGCGAGATCAGTTCGATGTCGATCTTGTAGAACTCGCGCACCTGCTCGATAAACCGGTAGGTTTCCGGGTGCAGACGGCCAGTGTCGAGGCTGAATACCTTGACGTTCTTGTTCAGCTTCCAGGCCATGTCCACCAGCACCACATCCTCGGCACCGCTGAAGGAAATCCACAGGTCATCGCCGAACTGGCTGAACGCCAGCTTGAGAATATCCTGTGCAGACTTGTTGGCATAAGTCGCGGCGAGTTCAGCGACGTCGAAGGCTTGGTTCATCAGGACGGTTCCTACAGGTCAGTGGCGCTGAGCGCTCTATAGGCGGCGATGGTATCAAAATCTGCCGTGCGTTGCGGCGGCGTGCTTGAGTCGCTAGAGTTCGGCAGTCCTTTTGCCCGCTCAACTAATAAATCCAATGGAGTGTCTTGTGGAAATTGCCTGTCTTGACCTGGAAGGGGTGCTGGTTCCGGAAATCTGGATCGCCTTCGCCGAAAAAACCGGTATTGAATCCCTGCGCGCCACCACACGCGACATTCCCGACTATGACGTGCTGATGCAGCAGCGCCTGCGCATCCTCGACGAGCACGGGCTCAAACTGGCCGATATCCAGGCGGTGATTGCTACGCTCAAACCGTTGGACGGGGCCGTCGAGTTCGTCAACTGGCTGCGCGAACGCTTCCAGGTGGTGATCCTGTCCGACACCTTCTACGAATTCTCCCAACCGCTGATGCGCCAGCTGGGTTTCCCGACCTTGCTGTGCCACCGCTTGATCACTGATGAAAATGATCGGGTGGTAAGCTACCAGTTGCGCCAGAAAGACCCCAAGCGCCAGTCGGTATTGGCGTTCAAAAGCCTCTACTACCGCGTGATCGCTGCCGGTGATTCGTACAACGACACCACCATGCTGGGGGAAGCGGACCGTGGGATTCTGTTCCATGCGCCGGAGAATGTGATTCGCGAATTCCCGCAGTTCCCGGCGGTGCATACGTTTGAAGACTTGAAGAAAGAGTTTATCAAGGCGTCGAATCGGCAGTTGAGCCTGTAAGTTATGCGACGCGACTGATTGCCCCATCGCAGGCAAGCCAGCTCCCACCTTTGATCGCGGCGCGGTCGAAGGTGGGAGGGGGCTTGCCCCCGATAGGGCCGGTACAGGCCCTACAAACTTTCCAAAGTCTGTAACAACACCCGCACCTTCGTCAGCGACTCCTGATACTCAGCCTGCCACTGCGAATCCGCCACAATCCCACCGCCACCCCAGCAACACACCTGCCCGTCCTTGACCAGCAAACTGCGGATGGCAATGGAGCTGTCCATCTCGCCGCGCACGTCCAGGTAGACCAGCGAGCCGCAGTAAAGCCCGCGGCGGGTTGGCTCAAGTTCGTCGATGATCTGCATCGCACGGATCTTCGGCGCGCCGGTGATGGAGCCGCCGGGGAAGCTGCCGGCGATCAGGTCGAGGGCGTCTTTGTCGTCGGCCAGTACACCGGTGACACTGCTCACCAGGTGGTGCACGTTGGGGTAGCTTTCCAGGCTGAACAGCTCTGGCACTTTCACTGAGCCGATGCGGCAATTGCGACCGAGATCGTTGCGCAGCAGGTCGACGATCATCAGGTTTTCTGCGCGGTCCTTGGGGCTGGCGAGCAACTCGGCGGCGTTGGCGGCATCTTCTGCAGGTGTTACGCCGCGAGGGCGGGTGCCCTTGATCGGGCGGGTCTCGACCTGGCGTTCGCTGATGCGCACAAAGCGTTCCGGTGACAGGCTCAGTACCGCACCGTCATCGGGCAAGCTCTGGAACCCGGAAAACGGCGTGGGGCAGGCTTCGCGCAGGGCGCAATAGGCTGCCCAGGGATCCCCCATGCAGGGTGCGCGAAAGCGCTGGGCAAAGTTGACCTGATAGCAGTCGCCGGCCTGGATGTAATCCTGGATACGCGCGATGGCTTGGCGGTAGGCCTCTGCGGTGAGGTCTGGTGCCATCGGGCCCTGGAGTTTGAACGTCGCAGAGGTGTCGACAGTCCCGTGGCTGAACAGCGCGATCAACCGTTGTCGTTCGCTATCGGCCAGCGTGGGATGAAACACCAGTTGGCTGCTCCGGGCCTGGTGGTCGCTGATCAGCGCCCAGGCGTACAGCCCGAAGCGCGCGTCCGGCAGGTGCAGGTCATCCACCGCCAGGTGCGGCATGGCCTCAAGGTGCCGGCCGAAGTCGTAGCTCAGGTAGCCGATCAAGCCTCCGGCGAACGGCAACTGTAAATCCGCGGGGATTGCGGCTTCACCCAATCGCGTGAGGTTTTCCCGTAAGCGTTGCAGGAAATCACTGCCGCTTTCGTCCGGCCCTACCGTCAATGTCGCTTCCGGCCAGGCACTGAGCAGGTCATACCGGCCGCGCTCAGCCGTCGGCCGGCCGCTGTCGAGCAGTACCGCGCCTGGAGCATGGCGAATCGCCGCAAAATACTCGGCGGGGTTGGCCCGGTAGGGCAATGGGTGTACGGAGCAGGTCAACATGCGGGGTTGGATCAGCCAATGGCGCGGGGGAGGGGGATTGTAGTCCCCTGTAGGATTTGCTCCTAGAGGGGATGTCGGGGATAGACAGTTTGAAGACCGGATCAGCCTTCCACGGGCGGTATATGCCCAAACATCTCCTGCACGAACTTCACCCGCTCTTGCGGGGTTTCCGTCACGCCGGCAGCTTTGAGTTCCTCCAGTCGCGCCTCCACCGCATGGGTTCGCAAGGTCAGCCCGCAGTCATTGGCGATCTGGATATTCAGCCCCGGCCGTGCATTCAATTCAAGGATCAGCGGGCCTTTTTCCTGGTCCAGTACCATGTCCACGCCGATATAGCCCAGTCCGCACAGCTCGTAGCAGCCAGCCGCAAGCTGCATGAAACCGTCCCAGTTGGGCAGTTGCACACCATCGACCGCATTGGTGGTGTCAGGGTGCTTGGTGATGATGTTGTTCAGCCAGGTACCGCGTAGGGTCAGGCCGGTGGCAAGGTCGACGCCTACGCCGATCGCGCCCTGGTGCAGGTTGGCCTTGCCGCCGGATTGGCGGGTCGGCAGGCGCAGCATGGCCATCACCGGGTAGCCCATCAGCACGATGATGCGAATATCCGGCACGCCCTCGTAGCTGATGCTTTTGAAGATCTGGTCGGGCACCACACGGTACTCGATCAGTGCGCGGTCGCGGTGGCCGCCCAGGGAATACAGGCCGGTGAGGATGCTGGAAATCTGGTGTTCGATTTCTTCGTGGCTGATGATCTTGCCGGACACCGTGCGATAGCGCCCTTCAAAACGGTCTGCCACCACCAGGATGCCGTCGCCGCCGGCACCCTGGGCGGGCTTGATCACGAAATCGCTGCGCCCACCGATGATCTCGTCGAGCTTGTCGATTTCCTTCTCGGTGGAGATCACCCCGTACATTTCCGGCACATGGATACCGGCGGCCAGCGCCCGTTCCTTGGTGATGATCTTGTCATCCACAATCGGGTACAGGCTGCGTTTGTTGTACTTGAGCACGTAGTCGGCGTTACGCCGATTGATGCCCATGATCCCGCGCGCTTCCAGGGCCTTCCAGGTTTTCCAGAAGCCAAACATCAGGAGTCAGCCTTCAGGAATGCCTTGAAACGCACCAGCTCGGTGAGGCGATAGCCGCGATAACGACCCATGGCCAGCATGAAGCCCACCAGAATCAGCAGGATCGCCGGGAAGGTAAACACGAAGTAAACCAGCTCCGGAACGCTCATGATGAGGTGGGCCAACGAGGCGGCGAACAGGGTACCAATCGCCACTTTCAGTGCATGGTTGGCGCCGCGTTCTTCCCAGGTAATCGACAGTCGCTCGATGGTCATCGTCAGGATCACCATCGGGAACAGCGCCACCGACAAGCCACGCTCCAGCCCCAGCTTATGGCTGAACAGGCTGATGGCGGCGATCAGCACCACCACGAAGGTCAGCACCACCGACAGCCTCGGCAGCATCTGCAGTTTCAAGTGTTCCAGATACGACCTGAGCGACAGCCCCAGTGCCGTGATAATCGTGAATAGCACAATGCCGAAGCCCAGTTGCGTCTCGCGGAACGCCAGGGCGATCAGCACCGGCGTGAAGGTGCCCAGGGTCTGCAGGCCGATCAGGTTGCGCAGGATCAGAATCACCAGCACGCCAATCGGGATCATCACCATGATCATGAAGGTCTGCTGGGTTTGCAGCGGCAGGCCGTACAGCGAGTATTCGAGGAAGTTGGCGTCGGTGTTTTCGTCGGTCAGCTTGGCCAGGCGAATCGCGTTCATTTCGCTGTTGTTGAGGCTGAAGGTCACCATGGCCTTCTTGCCGCCATCGACCGTGATCAGGTTTTCATCGCCGGTCCACCACAGCAGGCGGTCGGCGGGCAGGCCCTGTTCACCGGTCTCCGGGTTGAAGTACAGCCAGTCGTTGCCGTTGAAGCTGCGCAGCCACAGTTCCGGGGTTTGCGGCTGGTCGGCCACCAGGCGGATGGTGTGGACTTTCTCCACCGGCACATGGGCGATGGACAGCAGCAGCTCGACGATCCTGGCCTTGTGCGGCGTCGACGGGTCGCCGGCCAGCAGCAGCTTCACGTTGTCGTCGTTGAGGTTGTTGGTGCGCTTGATGGCTTCGCTGATGAAAGTCTCGACGTCGGCCGAGTGCTGGCGGATCGGCGCCAGCAAGGCTTCGGCGGCGATTTTTTCCGGGCCTTCCACGGCGATGCTGTCGCGGAAGGTCGGGCCCTTGATCTTGACCTTTTCGCCGCTGTAACGCTTGGTCAGCACCAGGCGGTAATACAGGGTCTGGTTGCCTTTGGCCCGGCGTGCCGACCAGGTGACCTTGCGGTTGCCGTCGATGCGGTTGACGCTGACTCCGTAGTTGTTGGAGATAAAGCTTTCATTAAGGCTGACGAAGTCGCGGCTCAGTGGCGGCACGAACATCTGGATCTTGACCGGGTCCTTGGGGTTGGCGACGAACTCGACCTTGGCGTCGATGTTCCACAAGTCGTCGGTGGCATCCTCGGTCACGGGGATCCCCAGCACGAAAATCTGATAGGCGGTGACCGAAATGCCGAGCACCACCAGGAAGGTGATCAGGATTTTCAGGTGCAGGGTCAGAGAGCGCATTCGGTTTACTCGGCGGTATGAGCGTCGGCGACGCAGGCGGGTTTGCCTGCTGCATATTTAAGACTGGGGTCGACCAGCGCATCAAAGCGTTTCAGCGCTTCGGAGCCGATCAGCAGCGGGTATTGGAAGCTGCTGCGGTCAGTCAAGTTCACTTCGATGCTGCGTAAAGCAGTGCCCATGCAGATATCCAGGGCAACCACCGGACGGGCGGTGTAGTTCTTGTCCTCATCGGGGTCGTAGTCGCCGGCGCGGCGCTTGATCTTGCTGACGCGGGCCAGGGGCAGTTCGATGGGGTGGGAGTGGGCGGTGTCGATGGCCAGGTAGAAGCGTACCCAGGTTTCGCCGTTGCGCTTGAAGCGCTTGATATCGCGGGCGCTCAACGAGGCGGTCTTGGCGCCGGTGTCGAGCTTGGCCGCGACTTCCAGGTCGATACCGTCCAGCTTGGCGTATTCATTGAGGCCATACACCGTTTTCTCGGCGGTGAAGCCAAGGCTGGGCAGCAACAGTAGGCAAACAAACAGGGGGAAGGGCTTGAGTCTCATAAATCCTGAGGCGGTGCCGTGCGATGTTCAATTCAAGGCGACTGGCATTGCTGCGCAAACTCCCTCGTGCGCCGTTTCATCCAGAGATGTCAGGCAAATACGCCGGGCATTCTAACATGATGCTTTTTTGGCGCCAGCGCTGGCAGGCGGCCATGCCTTGGATGGGTTATTCAGGCGTATTAGACGATTGTCGACAATGTGTATTTATTCTTTGACTGTTAAGGGGTAATTAGCTAGTTTTTGCGGCATTGCTTTTAAAGGTGTCGACAATATGCTGGGTCAGGCGGAAATTCCGATAGCGGCGTCAGACGATTCCCAAACCATGTCCGAGAACGTTTTTCGGCGTATCCAGGCCGCCATCGTCAAAGGTGAAATCGCCCCCGGCAGCAAGATTTCCGAGCCGGAACTGGCGCGTACCTACGGCATCAGCCGCGGCCCGCTGCGCGAGGCGATCCACCGCCTGGAAGGCCAGCGCCTGCTGGTGCGCGTGCCCCACGTCGGCGCACGGGTTGTGTCGTTGAGTCATGCCGAGCTGATCGAACTCTATGAGATCCGCGAGTCCCTGGAAGGCATGGCCTGCCGCCTCGCTGCCGAGCGCATGACCGACGCAGAAATCGAAGAGCTGCGCCAGGTATTGCACACCCATGAGCGCGATGCCGCGTTCCAGGCCGGTGTTGGCTACTACCAGCAGGAAGGCGACTTCGACTTTCATTACCGGATCATCCAGGGCGCCGGTAACCGCACCCTGACCCAAATGCTCTGCGGCGAGCTGTACCAACTGGTGCGCATGTACCGCATCCAGTTTTCCGCCACCCCCAATCGTCCACGCCAGGCCTTTGCCGAACACCACCGCATTCTCGACGCGATTGCCGATCGCGATGGTGAATTGGCCGAACTGTTGATGCGCCGGCATATCGGCGCCTCCAAACGCAACATCGCCCGTCACTTCCCGGACGGTGCTCCTTCATCACGAGGTGAGTCATGAGTTCCCATAACAACAGCACTCCCGGCCAGCGTTTCCGTGACGCAGTCGCCAGCGAACAGCCTTTGCAAGTTGTTGGTGCAATCAATGCCAACCACGCGTTGCTGGCCAAGCGCGCCGGCTTCAAGGCTATTTACCTGTCGGGTGGCGGTGTCGCCGCCGGCTCGCTCGGCGTGCCGGACCTGGGTATTACCGGGTTGGATGACGTACTCACCGACGTGCGCCGCATTACCGACGTCTGCGACCTGCCGCTGCTGGTGGACGTGGACACCGGTTTCGGCTCCTCGGCGTTCAATGTGGCGCGCACCGTCAAGTCGATGATCAAGTTCGGCGCCGCCGCCATCCATATCGAAGACCAGGTCGGCGCCAAGCGCTGCGGGCATCGCCCCAATAAAGAGATCGTGTCGCAGCAGGAAATGGTCGACCGCATCAAGGCTGCCGTGGATGCGCGTACCGATGACAGCTTCGTGATCATGGCGCGCACCGACGCCCTGGCGGTCGAGGGCCTGGAGTCTGCCCTTGAACGTGCCGCCGCGTGTATCGAAGCCGGTGCCGATATGGTCTTCCCGGAAGCCATCACCGAGCTCGAGATGTACAAGCTGTTCGCTTCCCGCGTAAAGGCGCCGATCCTGGCTAACATTACCGAGTTCGGCGCGACGCCGCTGTACACCACCGAACAGTTGAAATCTGCGGATGTTTCCATTGTGCTGTACCCGCTCTCGGCCTTCCGTGCCATGAACAAGGCCGCCGAGAACGTCTACACCGCAATCCGTCGCGACGGCACCCAACAGAACGTGATCGACACCATGCAAACGCGCATGGAGCTCTACGATCGCATCGACTACCACACCTTCGAGCAGAAGCTCGACGCGCTGTTTGCCGCGAAAAAATAATGCGGTGCGCCTCCCTAATAAATTCAAGATTGGAGAACGAACATGGCTGAAGCAAAAGTATTGAGTGGCGCCGGCCTGCGTGGCCAGGTTGCCGGGCAGACCGCACTGTCGACCGTGGGCCAGGCTGGTGCAGGCTTGACCTATCGTGGCTACGATGTGCGTGAACTGGCCGCCGATGCGCAGTTTGAAGAAGTCGCCTACCTGTTGCTGTACGGCGAGTTGCCGACCAAGACCGAACTGGCCGCCTACAGCGCCAAGCTGAGCAAGCTGCGTGACTTGCCCCAGGCATTGAAAGAAGTGCTCGAACGCATCCCCGCCGACGCCCACCCGATGGACGTGATGCGCACCGGTTGCTCGTTTTTGGGCAATATCGAGCCGGAAAAAGATTTCAGCGTACAGCGCGATGTCACCGACCGCCTGCTTGCCGCATTCCCGGCGATCATGTGCTACTGGTACCGCTTCAGCCACGACGGCAAGCGCATTGACTGCGTGACCGACGAGCCGAGTATCGGCGGCCACTTCCTGCACCTGCTGCACGGCAAGAAACCCAGCGAGCTGCACGTCAAAGTCATGAATGTGTCGCTGATTCTCTACGCCGAGCACGAATTCAACGCCTCGACCTTCACTGCCCGGGTGTGCGCCTCGACCCTGTCCGACCTGTATTCCTGCGTCACCGCCGCTATCGGTTCCCTGCGCGGCCCGCTGCACGGCGGTGCCAACGAAGCGGCGATGGAAATGATCGAGCGCTTTTCCTCGGCCGAAGAAGCGGTCGAAGGCACGCTTGGCATGTTGGCGCGCAAGGACAAGATCATGGGCTTCGGCCACGCGATCTATAAAGACAGCGACCCGCGTAATGAAGTGATCAAGGGCTGGTCGAAAAAACTCGCTGATGAAGTGGGCGACACGGTGTTGTTCCCGGTGTCTGAAGCCATCGACAAGACCATGTGGGAACAGAAGAAGTTGTTCCCCAACGCCGACTTCTACCATGCCTCGGCTTACCACTTCATGGGCATCCCGACCAAGCTGTTCACACCGATCTTCGTGTGCTCGCGCCTGACTGGCTGGGCCGCGCACGTGTTCGAACAGCGCGCCAACAACCGCATCATCCGTCCAAGCGCCGAGTACATCGGCGTTGAGCAGCGCAAGTTCGTGCCAATCGAACGTCGCTGAATGGGATGGGCTGTGTTCGCTGGCTAATGTGCTTTTTTGTGGGAGCTGGCTTGCCTGCGATGGCATCACCTTGGTGTACCTGTCACACCGCAGTGATGCAATCGCAGGCAAGCCAGCTCACACAGGAAACAAAGCCAGTGTCGACAGTTCACCTTTCGAACTTACCGTGACCGAGTCCTGACGATGAACACTGAATTTCGCAAACCGCTCCCCGGCAGCCGCCTGGATTTCTTCGACGCCCGTGCGGCTGTCGAAGCAATCACCCCCGGCGCCTACGCCACCTTGCCTTACACCTCGCGCGTGCTTGCCGAAAACCTGGTGCGCCGTTGCGACCCGGCCACCCTCAACGCATCCCTGAGCCAACTGATCGAGCGCAAACGTGATCTCGATTTCCCCTGGTTCCCGGCGCGCGTGGTGTGCCATGACATCCTCGGCCAGACCGCCCTGGTGGACCTTGCCGGTCTGCGGGATGCCATCGCCCTGCAAGGCGGCGACCCGGCGCAGGTCAACCCGGTGGTGCCGACCCAACTGATCGTCGACCACTCCCTGGCTGTCGAGGCTGGCGGCTTTGACCCACAGGCGTTCGAGAAAAACCGCGCCATTGAAGACCGTCGCAATGAAGACCGCTTCCACTTTATCGAGTGGACCAAAAAAGCCTTCAAGAACGTCGATGTCATCCCGCCGGGCAACGGCATCATGCACCAGATCAACCTGGAGAAAATGTCGCCGGTGATTCAGGTCCGTGACGGCGTAGCCTTCCCGGATACCTGCGTCGGTACTGACAGTCACACTCCCCACGTCGATGCCCTGGGCGTGATCGCCATTGGCGTCGGCGGCCTGGAGGCCGAGAGCGTGATGCTCGGCCGTGCGTCGTGGATGCGCCTGCCGGAAAGCGTCGGCGTGGAACTGACCGGCAAGCTGCAACCGGGCATCACCGCCACCGATATGGTGCTGGCACTCACCGAGTTCCTGCGCCAGCAGAAAGTGGTCGGCGCCTGGCTGGAGTTCTTCGGCGAAGGGGCTAGTGCACTGACCCTGGGCGACCGTGCGACCATCTCCAACATGGCCCCTGAATACGGCGCCACCGCAGCGATGTTCTATATCGATCAGCAGACCATCGCCTACCTCAAACTCACTGGCCGAGAAGACGAACAAGTCGCCCTGGTCGAACAGTACGCACGCCACACCGGCCTGTGGGCCGATGACCTCAAGGGGGCTCAGTACGAGCGTGGCCTGACCTTCGACCTGTCCAGCGTCGTGCGCAACATGGCCGGGCCCAGCAACCCACACGCCCGTGTTGCCACCCGCGACCTGGCGTCCAAAGGCATCAGCGGCCAGTGGGATGAAGTGCCAGGGCAAATGCCCGACGGCGCAGTGATCATTGCGGCCATCACCAGTTGCACCAACACCAGTAACCCGCGCAATGTCATCGCCGCGGGGCTTCTGGCACGTAACGCCAACAAGCTCGGCTTGGCCCGCAAGCCTTGGGTCAAGTCGTCGCTGGCGCCGGGCTCGAAAACCGTGGCCATGTACCTGGAAGAGGCCGGTCTGGGCCATGAGCTGGAAAAACTCGGTTTCGGCGTGGTGGCCTTTGCCTGCACCACCTGCAACGGCATGTCCGGCGCGCTCGACCCGGTGATCCAGCAGGAAATCATCGACCGCGACCTGTACGCCACCGCCGTGTTGTCGGGCAACCGCAACTTCGACGGGCGCATTCACCCTTACGCCAAGCAAGCCTTCCTGGCTTCGCCGCCGCTGGTGGTGGCCTATGCGATTGCCGGCACCATCCGTTTCGATATCGAGAAGGACGTGCTCGGCCTGGATGCCGACGGCAAGGAAATTCGCCTGCAGGATATCTGGCCGAGCGACGAAGAGATCGACGCGGTGGTCAAGGCATCGGTCAAGCCCGAGCAGTTCCGTGCGGTGTACATCCCCATGTTCGCGATTCACGAAGACACCGGCCCCAAAGTCACCCCGCTGTATGACTGGCGCCCGCAGAGCACCTACATCCGTCGCCCGCCGTACTGGGAAGGCGCGCTGGCCGGCGCGCGGCCGCTCAAGGGTATGCGCCCGCTGGCGGTGCTGCCGGACAACATCACCACCGACCACCTGTCGCCGTCCAACGCGATCATGCCGGGCAGTGCCGCCGGGGAATACCTGGCGAAGATGGGCTTGCCGGAAGTCGACTTCAACTCCTACGCGACCCATCGCGGTGACCATCTGACGGCGCAGCGCGCCACCTTCGCCAACCCGAAACTGTTCAACGAAATGGTGCAGGAAAACGGCAAGGTCAAGCAGGGCTCGCTGGCGCGAATCGAGCCGGAAGGCAAGGTCACGCGGATGTGGGAAGCGATTGAAACCTACATGGAGCGCAAGCAACCGCTGATCATCATCGCCGGTGCCGACTACGGCCAGGGCTCGTCCCGCGACTGGGCCGCCAAGGGCGTGCGCCTGGCCGGTGTGGAAGCGATTGCCGCCGAAGGCTTCGAGCGCATTCACCGCACCAACCTGGTGGGCATGGGCGTGTTGCCGCTGGAATTCCTGCCGGGCACCGACCGCCACACCCTCAAGATCGACGGCAGTGAAACCTATGACGTGATCGGCGAGCGCACCCCGCGCGCGCAACTGACCCTGGTGATCAACCGCAGGAATGGTGAACGTGTCGAGGTGCCGGTGACGTGCCGCCTGGATACTGCCGAAGAAGTGTCGATCTACGAGGCGGGCGGCGTGTTGCAACGTTTTGCCCAGGATTTCCTGGAATCGGCGGCCACCGCCTGAAGAGGACTACCATGGCACACGTAGCGCAAATCAAGATCCCCGCCACCTACATGCGTGGCGGCACCAGCAAGGGCGTGTTCTTCAGCCTCAAGGACCTGCCCGAAGTCGCGCAGGTGCCGGGGGCGGCCCGCGATGCCCTGTTGCTGCGGGTCATCGGCAGCCCCGACCCTTACGACAAGCAGATCGACGGCATGGGCGGTGCCACTTCAAGTACCAGCAAAACCGTGATCCTGGCCAAAAGCAGCCGCGCCGATCACGACGTGGACTATCTGTTCGGCCAGGTCTCCATCGACAAGCCGTTTGTCGATTGGAGTGGCAACTGCGGCAACCTGTCGGCCGCAGTGGGCTCGTTCGCCATCAGCGCGGGCCTGGTTGACCCGGCCCGCGTGCCCGAGAACGGGGTGGCGGTGGTGCGGATATGGCAGGCCAATATTGGCAAGAGCATCATCGCCCATGTGCCGATCACCAACGGCGCGGTGCAGGAAACCGGCGACTTCGAACTGGACGGTGTGACCTTCCCGGCCGCCGAAGTCCAGCTGGAATTCATCGACCCGGCGGCGGAAGAAGAGGGCGGTGGTGGTTCGATGTTCCCCACCGGCAACCTCATCGACGACCTGGAAGTACCGGGCGTCGGCACCTTCAAGGCCACGTTGATCAACGCCGGTATTCCGACCATTTTCATCAACGCCCAGGACCTCGGCTACACCGGCACCGAACTGCAGGGCGCGATCAACAGCGACCCCAAGGCCCTGGCCATGTTCGAGACGGTACGGGCCTATGGCGCGTTGCGCATGGGCCTGATCAAGCACCTGGACGAGGCCGCCCAGCGCCAGCACACACCCAAGGTCGCCTTCGTGGCCAAGCCTGCGGATTACGTGGCCTCCAGCGGCAAGGCAATCAAGGCCGGCGATGTGGATCTGCTGGTGCGTGCCCTGTCCATGGGCAAACTGCACCACGCCATGATGGGCACGGCGGCGGTAGCGATCGGCACGGCGGCGGCGATCTCCGGCACCCTGGTCAACCTGGCGGCGGGCGGCGTGGAGCGCAATGCCGTGCGCTTCGGGCATCCGTCCGGCACCTTGCGCGTCGGTGCCGAAGCCAGCCAAGTGAACGGTGAATGGGTGGTGAAGAAAGCCATCATGAGCCGCAGTGCGCGGGTGTTAATGGAAGGTTTCGTGCGCGTCCCCGGTGACGCTTTTTAGCTTTATGTGGGAGGGGGCTTGCTCCCGATAGCAGGGTGTCAGTCGCCCCATTCATTAACTGACCCACCGTCATCGGGAGCAAGCCCCCTCCCACAGGGATACAAGCAGGCAATCAGACCTGCGCAACGATTAACCCTGACCCTGAGGATGGAACAACCCAACTTTTAGGAGAACTGCCATGAGCGCCAACGTCGACCAGAACAACCGCCCCGACTACGACCAGGTTTTGCAGGACATCGCCGACTATGTCCTCAACTACCGCATCGAATCCCGGGATGCACTGGACACCGCCCGCAATTGCCTGATGGACACCCTTGGCTGTGGCCTGCTGGCCCTGCGGTTCCCCGAGTGCACCAAGCACCTGGGGCCGATAGTGGAGGGCACCGTGGTGCCGTTCGGCGCGCGCGTGCCGGGCACTTCGTTTCGCCTCGACCCGGTCAAGGCCGCCTGGGACATTGGCTGCATCGTGCGCTGGCTCGACTACAACGACACCTGGCTCGCTGCTGAATGGGGCCACCCTTCGGACAACCTCGGGGGCATTCTCGCCGTGGCCGATCACCTTTCGCAAAAACGCGTGGCCAATGGCGAGGCGCCGCTCACCGTACGTGCGGTGCTGGAAGCGATGATCATGGCCCACGAAATCCAGGGGGTGATCGCCCTGGAAAACTCTTTCAACCGCGTCGGCCTTGACCACGTGCTGCTGGTCAAAGTCGCCTCCACCGCTGTCACCGCCAAGCTGATGGGCGCCAATCGTGAACAACTGCTGGCGGCCTTGTCTCAGGCTTTCGTTGATGGGCAGGCGTTGCGCACCTATCGTCATGCACCGAATGCCGGCTCGCGCAAATCCTGGGCCGCAGGCGATGCATCGAGCCGTGGTGTGCGCCTGGCGGATATCGCCCTGCGTGGCGAAATGGGCATCCCCGGTGTGTTGAGTGCGCCGCAGTGGGGGTTCTACGACGTGTCGTTCAGCCACACCAACAAGGACCTGGCGCTCAAGCCCACAGACAAGCGCGCCTTCAGCCTGCCTCAGGCCTACGGCACCTACGTGATGGAAAACGTGCTGTTCAAGATCAGTTTCCCGGCGGAGTTCCACGCGCAAACCGCCTGCGAGGCGGCGGTGACCTTGCACCCGCAGGTCAAGCATCGTCTGCATGAAATCGAACGTATCGTGATCACCACCCATGAGTCGGCGATTCGGATTATTTCCAAGGTTGGCCAATTGGCCAACGCTGCCGATCGCGACCACTGCCTGCAATACATGACCGCCGTGCCCTTGGTGTTCGGCAATCTGGTGGCCGAGCACTACGAAGATGATTTCCACGCGGCCCACCCGATCATCGACGAGCTGCGCGACAAGATGGTCATCGTTGAAGACCCACGCTATAGCCGCGAATACCTGGAGGCGGACAAGCGTTCCATTGCCAATGCGGTGCAGGTGTTCTTTATGGATGGCACCTGCACTGAGCAGGTAGCGGTGGAATACCCGATTGGCCATCGCCGCCGTCGGGTGGACGGTATCCCATTGCTGGAAGACAAGTTCAAAGCCAACCTGGCGACGCGGTTCACTGCGCAGCGCAGCGCCGAGATTGTTGCGTTGTGCAAGGATCAGGCACGGCTTGAGGCGACGGCTGTGAACCGTTTCATGGATCTGTTGGTGATCTAAAAAACAACGCGGCCAATGTGGGAGGGGGTTTGCTCCTGATAGCTGGGTGTCAGTCAACAGATTCATTGACTGGTCCACCCCTATCGGGAGCAAGCCCCCTCCCACATTTGTCCTCCATTGGGGCAACTATCGGGTCAGGCGCAAGCTTGTTCAAACCGCAGAATCACCCTGCGGTTGTGCTTGCTCTTCTTTTCGATTTTCTCGCAGAACACCCGGCCGATTTCTTCGGTGTTGAGCACATGGGTGCCGCCGCATGGCTGGATATCGATGCCGGGGATTTCAATCACCCGTACCGAGCCCGACACCACCGGTGGCGCAACCGCCTGGGTGCGGGTGATCTGTAGCAAGGTCGCGTATTCGGTGGCGGGCATCGACAGGGTCTTCACCGCGTGGGCCTGCTCGATCAGGGCGTTGAGGTCACGGGTTAGACCGTCTTTGTCCAGGGTCATTTCCGGTAGGTCGAAATCCAGTCGGCCTTTATCCGCACTGATGCTGCAACCGGTCACGGGCGCGTCAATGAGCGAGCACAACAAATGCAGGCAGGTGTGCATTTTCATGTGCTGGTAGCGCCGCTCCCAATCCAGGCCGGCGTCTACCTGGATGCCCGCCGTCAACTGCTCGGGGCAATGGTCAACCTGATGCCAGATGATCGAGCGCAACACCGGATCGCGCACGGTACCTGTCACCTCGACCCGCGTGCCATCGGGCAGGGTGAAATGGCCGGTATCGCCCGGTTGCCCGCCGCCGGTGGGGTAGAACAGTGTGTGCTCCAGGGCGATGCCGTGTTCACTGACCGCAATAACCCGGGCGCTGAACGCGTTCTGATAGGGCGCGCTGTCGAACAGCGCCAGGGTTTCCATGGTATGCACGGACATGTTCAACCTCCAACGATCAGTGGGCTGGCTTGCAAGAGATGGCGCACCATCGCGCTCAAGCCAGGGGGAGAGAGCAGGGTGATTTCAAATTCCGGCCCGCAGACTTTCAGGTTCAGCGGCAAACGCGGCAGTTGTTCGCCGGTATCGACACGGTGCAGACGAAATTGCAGGTGGTGGCGCTCTTTCACCGTGGGTTCGAGCATTAACCCTTGCAGCGGATGAAAGTCGGCATCCAGCACCGTGACCTTATGGCCGGCACTCACCTCACCGACGACGTGCAAGCGCTCATCCAGGGCAAAGGCGCCTAGGTAATTGCTGCGGTCCGATTCGTCGTTTTTTTGCAACTGGATCTGGTTGACTACCTTGACCTTGGTGCCTGCCGGTACGTCCTGGGTGATCACGCAGGAGGGGCTGATAAAAACGTTGTCGCCGATCGACACGTAGCCCAGCACCCGGGCACCGGCGCCCACCTCGACGTTGTTGCCCAGGCGCGGGTGGCGTTTGCCGTCCGGATTGTTGGCGATGCCGCGGGCTCCCAGGGTCACGCCGCACAGGATGTAGCAGTCGTTGCCGATCACGCAGGTTTCGCCGATGACGGTGCCATAGCCATGGTCCAGTACAAAGCGCCGGCCGATACGCGCCGCCGGATGAATCTCGGCACCGGAGAGAATCTTGCCCTGGTTGCTGAGCTTGAGTGCCATGCGCGAAAACATCCCATGGCCCGGGTCGGGGAAATTCCACACCTGGTGCGCAAGACGATAGAACAGCACTGCCTTGAACGAGGCATAGGATTCCAGGATCAACTCACCGCGCCCACGCGATGCCGGATCTCGATAGGCGTAGGCGATCAGGTCCTCGGCCACTGCTTGGGCGGCGTTCTGGATCAGTGGCGCCAGGTGTGGTTCCAACTGCTTCATCTGCCCGGGCGTCAGGGTCGTGATGAGATGGGTAAGCAACTCATCGTGCAGCAGTTGCATGTCGATAAAGCCCCCCATGGAGGCACCCCCGCATTCTGGATGATTGAAAAACCCGTTACTCGAAACTGGGCAGGTAGCTGTCGGCATTGTCGTAGACCATGGTCAGCACCACCGTTTCAGGCGGCAGTTCGGGGGCGAGTTGGGCGATGGCAACCATGTTGGCGGCGGAGGACAGCCCCAGGCTGATGGCGTCGGTGCGCATGATGCGTTTGATCATGTCCAGGCACGCCGAGTGCGACACCTTGAGCATGCCGTCGATCACGTCCAGGTTGAGGATGCTCGGGATCAGGCCAATCGACAGGCCCTGGATTGCGTGCGCAGCGTGCTGGTCTTTGAGCAGGTCGCATTCCTGCGGCTCCACGCCCATCACGCGGATCGCTGGCCAGGCGGCCTTGAGGGTTTCGCCAATGCCGGTGATATGGCCACCTGTGCCGATGCCGCTGACGAAGTAGTCCACGCGCTGATCACCGAAGGCGCGGATGATCTCCGGCGCGGTGGTGTCGCGGTGGGTCTGCGGGTTGGCGCCGTTGCGCTGCTGGTTGAGCATCACGAAGTTGGGGTTTTCCAACTGCAGTTCCATGCACTTTTCGCCGTGGGAGTTGTTGCCCAGGCGGCTGTCTGACAGCACCACTTTGGCACCATACAGGCGTAGCAATTTCTGCTTTTCGGTGCTGTAGTTGTCAGGGATCACCAGCACCACTTTATAGCCCAGGACATTGCCGGCCATCACCAGGCCAATGCCGGTGTTGCCGCCGCTGGGTTCGATGATGGTTTGCCCGGAGTCGCGGATCAGTACGCCACGGCGCTCGGCATCGAGGATCATGCCCAGGGCGATGCGCGCCTTGTGGCTGCCACCGGGGTTGAGGGATTCCAGCTTGGCGTAGACCTCGATGCCGAGGTCTTCGGAAAACTGGGCCAGGCGCACGATAGGCGTTTGGCCGATGACGTCGAGAATGGAGTTATGCAGCATCAGCAAGTCTCCACGATCAGTACAGAGGCATGTCGGGTTCGACGTCGCGAACCCAGTGCTTCATGCCGCCCTGCAGGACTTTGGTGTTCGCGAACCCGGCTGCCAGCAGGGTGCTGGCGGCTTGTTCGGCTCGGGTGCCCGCGTAGCAGATCAGGTAATGGGTGTTGTCGCGGCTGAGGTTGTCGAGTTGCCCATCCAGTTCGGCCAGGGGAATGTGCAACACGCCTGGCAGCTTGCACACTTCCAATTCGCTGGCGTCGCGCACGTCCAGCAATACATCGGCGCTGTTGGGGTGCTCAAGCACCTGCTTGAGGTTCTGAGGCTTGATGTAGCGTTCTGCCGCCAGCGACGGTTGGCTCGGTACGGCATCGGCACATGCCGTGGGGGCGGCGCTTTCGCTGCTGCGCAGCTCCGAGCAGCAGGGGCAGTCGAGGCGGCGCTTGAAGCGGATCTCGCTGAACTTCATCGCCAGCGCGTCAAAGCGCATCAAGCGGCCGGATAAAGGTTCGCCAATGCCGATCAGCAATTTGATCGCCTCGGTGGCCTGGATCATTCCTACCACACCCGGCAGCACGCCGATCACGCCGCCGGCGCTGCAATTGGGCGCCAGTTCTGCGGGCGGGGCCTTGGGAAACAGGCAGCGATAGCACGGCCCGCCTTTGTAGTTGAGCACGCTGATCTGCCCGTCGAAACGGTAGATGGCGCCATAGACCAAAGGTTTGCCCAACTGTACGCAAGCATCGTTGACCAGGTAGCGGGTATCGAAATTATCGGTACCGTCGATCACCAGGTCATAGGCGCCCACCAGTTCCAGAGCGTTGTCGGTGTCAAGCGCGGTGTTGTGCGCATTGATCCGGATATGAGGGTTTAGGTCCAGCAGGCGTTGTTTGGCGGACTCGACCTTGGGCATTCCCAGTGTGCTGTTGCCATGGACAATCTGGCGCTGCAGGTTGCTGCTTTCCACCACGTCAAAATCCACCAGCCCCAGGGTGCCGATGCCTGCCGCTGCCAGGTACAGGCTGATGGGCGAGCCCAGGCCCCCGGTGCCGATGACCAGAACTTTGGCTTTCTTCAGGTTCAATTGGCCTTCGCGGCCGACGCCCGGCAGGGTGATGTGGCGCACGTAGCGCTGCACTTCTTCGTTGCTCAGGGTGTCGATGTCCATGCCGCCTGAGGTGGCGAGCAACACTTCGATCCGGGATTTTGGCGGCAGGACTTCATCGGCTTCGATCAGCGCCTCCTCGGCGGTAAACAGGAAGTGTTCCTTGAGCTGGTTGTTCTTTTCATGGAACAGGTACTGACGCAATTGGGGGTGATTGGTGCAGAGATTTTCAATGACTTCGCGCAATGTCGATCCGACGCCCTCAAGGGTCGATTCCGGCAGCTTGGCCACGCGAACCAGAATGTCGGGGAAAGAGACAGCGTTCATGGACAACTCCGTGTGCAGGTCGTTGAAGGGTTGAGGTGCGAAATGCTTGCCATCCCAGGCAAACAGTTTTGAGCCCAGGACCTGGCTCTGGCGAACATCCACCACCAGATAGCTGACGGGGTAGATCGGCTCCCCCATGAACAGCGCCTTGTCCTGGTCTTCATCACTGAAATAGGCGCCGACATCCGGGTGGGAGTGATAGATCACCACCACCGGGTTGTCGCTGCGAAACGCCTTGTTCAGCAGCAGGGTATCGGCCACCGAGAAGGTGTAGCCGTTGGCCGCGCTGCGGGGGTACATCTGGGAGTTCTTGTGGTGCAGCTCGTTCTGGATATTGCTGCCCAGGTACACACTGCCGTCGGCGAAGACGAAGCCGCAGCACTCTTCTGGGTAGCTGCGGCTGGCGTGGGCGTAGATCTGTTCCAGGGCGGTGGGGCGGAGGACTTCCATGTTTCTCTCGCGTTGGTTGAGGGTCATTTTTTCTTGGCCAGGAGTTTTTCAACCGGCAGCTTGGTGATCGCAAAGCCGGCCAGCAGAATCGCCGAATACAGCATAAGGTCGCGGGAAATTTCCACGCCTTCGTACCAGGCACCGATGATCACCGCGAACACCGGGAAGATGATGAAGACGAACGACAGGATGATCGGGCTCAGGCGCTTGAGCAGCATGAAATACACAATAAACCCGCCTACCGAGGCCACCAGCCCGAGGTAGAACAGTGCAGTCCAGGAGCGCAGGGTGATGTCATTGAAGGCTGGCGTTTCAAACCACAGGCCGGCGACGAACAACATCAGCCCGGCGATGCCGATGGGCAGGGTGTTGTAGGTAATCACGCTGATGGCACTGCCTTTCTGCTTGGTAATCACGTAGCACAACGCGTGCATGATCGCGGCGCTCAGTATCGCCAACACCCCGAAGAACTCGGCGTGGTCCAGGTGCAGGCCCTGGCTCTTGATGATCATGTAGAGGCTGCCAAACCCGATACCGATGCCAACGACCTGGGAGAAGTAGATGCGCTCACGCAGGAACAGCGCCGAAAAGATCAGGATGAATACCGGCATGCAGCTGAACAGCAGGGCCGTCAGGCCGGATGACACGTGCATCTCGCCATAGTTGAGCAGGTAGTAGGGAACGCTGAAGTACGACAGGGTCACAAACACAAAGAACCAGCGGCTTTCCCGTGGGAACAGGATCGGCTCGCGACGCACCATGGCAAAACACAGGAACAGCGGAAACGCGATCAGAAAGCGCAGCCCGGCGGATGTCAGCGGCGGCACGCTCTCTACGGCGATCTTGATGCCCAGCCACGTAGTGCCCCAACTCAGGCACACGATCAGAAACATCAAGCTGGTCACCAGCCCGGCGAGCCACTGTTTTTGAGTTTTTGTTTTTGCAGTGTTTTCGAGAACGGCTGACATTGGCATCTTTTATTGCTTCCCTGAGCCGGAATTGAACTCTATATTGAACTTGTAATGAGTTATGTTTATCGGCGATTGAACCCGTAAAAGCACACTATTAGGGCGAAAGATGGCTGTCAAAACAAATATTGACATGGTGTCAATTATGCGTGAGGGCCTGTCCAATGGGCAGGGCGTGAAGTACAAGCGCCTGTCTGATGTGATGGAGCGGGGCATCCTCGAAGGCTTGATTGAGCCGGGACGAAAACTGCCGCCCCATCGGGTGCTGTCCGACAACCTGGGGGTGACCATTGGCACCATCAGCCGGGCCTACGGTGAGTTGGAGCGCCTGGGCTTGGTGGTTGCGCGGGTCGGTGACGGAACCTTCGTGCGCAAGCGTGGGATGGAGCGTCAACGTGATGAAGGCTTTCGCAATTTCAGCGAGGAGCCGCGCCAGTACTTCGACATGAGTCGCAACATGCACATTCCGGGGCAGGAAACGGTGTTTCTTGCCCAGAGCTTCCAAACGCTGTCGACCAACGCCAAGTTCCTGCAGGACATCAGCGCCTATACCCCCGACGCCGGCTTGCCGCGTTACCGTGAAGCCGGGGCGCAATGGCTGGTGCAGCGCGATTTTCATCCGATTCCAGAGCAGGTCATCTGCGTCAACGGCGGCCAGCACGGTTTGCTGTGCGCGATGATGGCGCTGCTGCGTGCTGGCGATACGGTAGTCACCGAGCAACTGACTTATCCTGGGCTGATTACGGCTGCGCGCATGTTGGGCGTGCGCCTGATTGGCCTGGAAATGGATGAAGAAGGCGTGTTGCCCACGGCGCTGGATGAGGTCTGTCGTAATCACCGCATTTCGGCGTTGTACTGCACGCCGACTATTCAGAATCCCACGACGGCGGTGTTGTCGGTGGCGCGTCGCGAAGCCTTGGCCAAGGTGTGTCGTGAGCACAACCTGCTGATTCTCGAGGACGAAGCCCACGGCGTGCTGGTTGAGGATCGCCCGCCGCCCCTCAGCTATTTCGCGCCTGAGCGTACGATTTTGATCAGCAGTCTGAGCAAAGCGGTGTCGGCAGGGTTGCGGGTAGGCTACGTCCACGCACCGCCCGCGCTGGTCAGTCGCATTTCCGCGGCGTTGCGCTCGACCTGCTGGATGGCGACGCCTGTGACCCTGGAACTGGCCACCCAGTGGATCGAAAACGGCACGGCGGAATATCTGTTGCGCCAACAAATCAACGAAATCAGCCGCCGCAAAACCTTGGTCGAGGATTTATTGACCGGGCTGGCGTATCGCACCCACCTCAACAGCCCGCATTTCTGGATCGAAGTGCCGGAGCCATGGCGTGCGTCGGAAATCGAGGCAGAGCTCAGGCAGAACAATTACCTGATCGCCACCGCCGAGGCGTTTGCCGTGGGGCAGACGGCGGTGCCGCAGTTTATTCGGGCGAGTATCTGCAATACTTCTGGCGATGATCAGTTACTGCGCGAGGGGTTTGATGCGCTGGCGACGGCGTTGGGGCAGGGGGGGGGGCGGTTTCATCTGTAAATCCGCGTTACCGTTCATCGCAGGCAAGCCAGCTCCCACAGGGGAACGCATTCCAACTGTGGGAGCTGGCTTGCCTGCGATAGCGTCAGATCAGGCGACAGAGATCACTTGAAGCGCCGCTCCACACCCTTCTCAACCAAAATCTTTGCCGAAATCTCTTCCACCGAAAAATGCGTGGAATTGATGTGTGCAATATTCTCGCGACGGAACAGATTTTCCACTTCACGCACTTCGAATTCGCACTGCGCATAGCTGGAGTAGCGGCTGTTGGGCTTGCGTTCGTTACGGATGGCGGTCAGGCGGTCCGGGTCGATGGTCAGGCCGAACAGTTTGTGCGAGTGGGCGCGCAGGGCGGCGGGCAGCGTCAGGTGCTCCATATCGTCTTCGGTCAGCGGGTAGTTGGCCGCACGGATACCGAATTGCATGGCCATGTAAAGACAGGTCGGGGTCTTGCCGCAACGCGACACGCCCACCAGGATCAGGTCGGCCTTGTCGTAGTAGTGGGTGCGGGCGCCATCATCGTTGTCGAGGGCAAAGTTCACCGCCTCGATGCGCTCCATATAGTTGGAGTTATGCCCGATGGAATGGGACTTTCCGACAGAGTATGAAGAATGCTCACTCAACTCCTGTTCCAATGGCGCCAGGAAGGTCGAGAAAATGTCGATCATGAAACCATTCGACGTTGCGAGAATCTCACGAATGTCTTGATTGACGATGGTGTCGAAAATGATCGGGCGAAAACCGTCTTTTTCAGCCGCCAGATTGATTTGTTGTACCATGGCCCGCGCTTTATCCACGCTGTCTATATAAGGCCGGGTGAATTTGGCGAAGGTAATGTTTTCGAACTGCGCAAGCAGGCTCTGGCCCAGTGTTTCGGCTGTGATGCCGGTGCCGTCGGAAATAAAGAAAGCAGATCGTTTCATTTGAGCCCTGGGCCTTAAGCTGATGGCGAATCTTGGATATGATAGGCGCGATTTTGCCGTCCCGCAGTGGGCCGCATTCTCACTTATTTTCCAGGTCCAGGCCACAAGCGCTGGCGTTAGCTCCTACTGAGCAACCCGCGTCCTGAGCTTTTCCAACACAGAAAGTGGAGAGATCACCTTGGTAGAGTACGTAGTTTCCCTCGATAAGCTCGGCGTCCATGATGTAGAGCATGTGGGGGGCAAGAACGCATCCCTCGGCGAGATGATCAGTAATCTTGCAGGCGCTGGTGTCTCGGTGCCCGGTGGTTTCGCCACCACGGCCCAGGCTTACCGAGACTTCCTCGAGCTGAGCGGCCTCAACGCCCAGATCCACGCCGCGCTGGATGCCTTGGACGTCGACGACGTCAACGCCCTGGCCAAGACCGGCGCCCAGATCCGTCAGTGGATCATGGAAGCCGAGTTCCCCGAGAAGCTCAACGAAGAAATTCGCACCGCCTTCGCCACCCTGTCCGCCGGCAACCCGGACATGGCTGTCGCCGTACGCTCCTCGGCCACCGCCGAAGACTTGCCGGACGCTTCCTTTGCCGGCCAGCAGGAAACCTTCCTGAATATCCGTGGCGTGGAAAACGTCATTCGCGCGGCCAAGGAAGTATTCGCCTCGCTGTTCAACGACCGCGCTATTTCCTACCGTGTACACCAGGGTTTCGACCACAAGCTGGTGGCCTTGTCTGCTGGTGTGCAGCGCATGGTGCGTTCGGAAACCGGCACTGCTGGCGTGATGTTCACCCTGGACACTGAGTCGGGCTTCCGTGATGTGGTATTCATTACCGGTGCCTACGGCCTGGGCGAAACCGTCGTACAAGGCGCGGTCAACCCTGACGAATTCTACGTGCACAAGCACACCCTTGAGGCCGGCCGCCCGGCCATCCTGCGCCGCAACCTGGGCAGCAAGGCGATCAAGATGATCTACGGCGACGAAGCCAAGGCCGGTCGCTCGGTGAAAACCGTTGACGTCGACAAGGCCGAGCGCGCGCGTTTCTGCCTGACCGATGCTGAAGTCAGCGAACTGGCCAAACAGGCGATGATCATCGAGAAGCACTACAAGTGCCCGATGGACATCGAGTGGGCCAAGGACGGTGACGACGGCAAGCTATATATCGTGCAAGCGCGTCCGGAAACCGTGAAGAGCCGCACTTCGGCCAATGTCATGGAGCGTTACCTGCTCAAGGAAACCGGCACCGTACTGGTGGAAGGCCGTGCCATTGGTCAGCGCATCGGTGCTGGCAAGGTGCGGATCATCAAGGACGTGTCCGAGATGGACAAGGTCCAGCCCGGCGACGTGCTGGTTTCCGACATGACCGACCCGGACTGGGAGCCGGTGATGAAGCGCGCCAGCGCCATCGTCACCAACCGAGGCGGGCGTACTTGCCACGCGGCGATCATCGCCCGTGAACTGGGGATCCCGGCGGTAGTCGGTTGCGGCAACGCCACCCAACTGCTCAAGGAGGGCCAGGGTGTCACCGTGTCCTGCGCCGAAGGCGATACCGGTTTCATCTTTGAAGGTGAACTGGGCTTCGACATCAAGCAAAACTCCATCGACGCCATGCCGGACCTGCCGTTCAAGATCATGATGAACGTCGGCAACCCGGACCGCGCCTTCGATTTCGCGCAGTTGCCGAACGCCGGGGTGGGCCTGGCCCGCCTGGAGTTCATCATCAATCGCATGATCGGCGTGCACCCAAAGGCCTTGTTGAACTATGACGGCCTGCCGCTGGACATCAAGGAAAGCGTCGACAAGCGCATCGCCGGCTACAACGACCCGGTGGGCTTCTATGTCGAGAAGCTGGTGGAAGGCATCAGTACGCTGGCCGCGGCGTTCTACCCGAAAAAGGTCATCGTGCGCCTGTCGGACTTCAAGTCCAACGAGTACGCCAACCTGATCGGCGGCAAGCTCTACGAGCCGGAAGAAGAAAACCCGATGCTGGGCTTCCGTGGCGCCTCGCGTTACATCAGCGAAGCGTTCCGCGACTGCTTCGAGCTTGAGTGCCGTGCCCTGAAGCGCGTGCGCAACGAGATGGGCCTGACCAACGTCGAGATCATGGTGCCGTTCGTACGCACCTTGGGCGAAGCAAGCCAAGTGGTCGATCTGCTGGCCGAAAACGGCTTGACCCGTGGCGAGAACGGCTTGCGCGTGATCATGATGTGCGAATTGCCGTCCAACGCCATCCTCGCAGAAGAGTTCCTGGAGTTCTTCGACGGTTTCTCCATCGGCTCCAACGACCTGACCCAGCTGACCCTGGGCCTGGACCGCGACTCCGGGATCATCGCTCACCTGTTCGACGAGCGTAACCCGGCGGTCAAAAAGCTGCTGGCCAATGCCATCCAGGCGTGTAACAAGGCCGGCAAGTACATTGGTATCTGTGGCCAAGGCCCTTCCGACCACCCTGACCTGGCCAAATGGCTGATGGAGCAGGGCATTGAAAGCGTCTCGCTGAACCCGGACTCTGTGCTGGAAACCTGGTTCTTCCTGGCGGAAGGCCAAGCGTCCGCTTAAAGTCGCAACGTCAAAAGTGCCGGTCACTCGTGAGGGTGACCGGCATTCTTATCTGTACTGGGCGGGAACTCCTTGCGGACGCCGCCCTTTTTTGTGCAAGAGCATTATGCAAAGCAGCAGCAACCTGTTTCCCGTCGCCTTGATCAGCGCTGAACGTCGTGGCGACCTGAGTGAAGACGTCTACCGGCTCAAGCCCGGCAATAGCCCTGATGGCACCGTCGAGCTGGCGGTTACCCGTTTGGGCCTGGCCGATGTCCCGGAAAACCGGGGCACGCCGATTATTTTGTTGCATGGCAGCTTTTCCAATCGGCGCTTCTGGTACTCGCCCAAGGGGATCGGCCTGGGCGCGTACCTGGCGCGCCGGGGTTTTGATGTGTGGATCCCGGAAATGCGCGGCCATGGGCTGTCCAAGCGCAACCATGAGTACGCCAGAAACCGCGTCGCCGATTACGCCCGCTACGATTTGCCGGCCATGGGGGCCTTTGTGCGTGAGCAAAGCGGGCAGGTCCCGCACTGGATCGGGCATTCCCTCGGTGCCACGACCTTGGCTGCGGCCCTGGGCGGGCAACATTTGGGGGCGCCTGAGGTGGCTTCGGTGGCATTGTTCGGCTGCCAGGTCAGCCGCACCCATTGGCCGTTGAAAATTCCACCCGTGGAGTGGGGTACTCGGTTGATCCTCAAGCGCCTTGCCCATGTGTCTGGCCCACGCTTCAAGCGCGGCCCCGAGGATGAGCCGGCGGGAGTGATGATCGAAGCGATGCGCTGGAATGGCCTGTTCGGCCGCTTCGGCGATGCCGAATGTGACTGGTGGAAGGGCTTGGCGCAGATCGATGTGCCGTTGCTCGCGGTCAGCGCGGCGGGCGATCGGCAAGACCCGGACTGGGCGTGTCGCAAGCTCTTCGAGCAGGTCGGCAGCGAGCATCGCCAGTATCTGTGCCTGGGGCGCGAGCAGGGTTTCAGCGAGGACTTCGGGCATGTGCAGATGCTGGTCAGCAAAGCCGCGCAGGCCGAAGTATGGCCATTGGTGGAACGGTGGTTGAACGACCCACTGACACCATTATTCGGGACTCGACCCCAAGTGGCCGCAGCAGTTTGAGCAAACGCTCTACCAAGGGCGTTTCACTCTTGAGTGGTTGCGGCTAAGATATGACGCGCTGGGCGCTTCTGGTCATATTCAGTCGCGCAACGTGTATTGCGTTGCGCTGATGCGGGTCCGATCATGGCGGCTCACCACTGGCAGGCACTTAAAGAATGCCTGTCGCGGCGCGTTTTTCTGATGTACACCGTGGATGTTCGATCTCTTCTTTGACGACAGGAGCTTCTCGATGAACCATTACGTGACCCCCGACCTGTGTGACGCCTACCCGGAACTGGTGCAGGTAGTGGAGCCGATGTTCAGCAACTTCGGTGGCCGAGATTCTTTTGGGGGTGAGATCGTCACCATCAAATGCTTCGAAGATAATTCCCTGGTAAAGGAACAGGCTGACCAGCCGGGCGCTGGCAAAGTGATGGTCGTTGACGGCGGAGGCTCACTGCGCCGCGCGTTGCTGGGCGATCTGATTGCCGATAAAGCTGCGAAAAATGGCTGGGAAGGGCTGGTGATCTATGGTTGCGTCCGGGATGTGGATGTTCTCGCCCAGACCGACTTGGGTGTGCAGGCACTGGCCTCCCACCCGATGAAAACCGACAAGCGTGGCCTCGGTGACCTGAACGTCGTTGTGACGTTCGCGGGTGTGACGTTCCGTCCGGGTGAGTACATCTACGCCGACAATAACGGCGTGATCGTGTCGCCCAGCCCGCTGAAAATGCCTGAATAAACCCAAGGAGTCTGGATGTTCGAGGAAGAGAACGCGCAATGGGGGCTGGTACATGCCCTGGTGCTGGATGGTAAAGGCGGTGCGCGTTCGATTGCCCGGACTGAGCTCGACGATCTGCAGTTGCAACCCCAGGAAAGCCTGTGGCTGCATTGGGATCGCAGCCATCCCCAGACCCAGACCTGGCTGCGCAAATCCAGCGGCCTGAGCGAATTTGCCTGCGACCTGCTGCTGGAGGAGAACACCCGCCCACGGTTGTTGCCGTTGCCCGACGCCGAATTGCTGTTGTTTCTGCGCGGGATCAATCTCAACCCCGGGGCAGAGCCGGAGGACATGGTTTCGGTGCGTATCTTCGCCGCCGCCAATCGTGTGATCTCCCTGCGTTTGCGCCCGTTGCGCGCCACCGATGAGCTATTGGTGCAACTGGCGGACGGCAAAGGCCCAAAAACGGCGTCTGAACTCATCCTTTATATGGCTCAGTACCTGACCAACAAAGTGCAGGATCTGGTTACAGGGTTGTCTGAAATCGTCGATTCCGAGGAAGAAAAACTCGATGCCGACGAACGGTATACCCCAGAGCACGGCAGCGTTTTGCAGATCCGTCGGCGCGCGGCCGGGCTCAAGCGGTTTTTGGCACCACAGCGGGATATTTTTGCCCAGCTGACGCGAATAAAATTGGCATGGTTTTGCGATGACGATGCTGACTATTGGAACGAGTTGCACAACAGTCTGACCCGTTACCTGGAAGAGCTGGAACTGGCCAGAGAGCGCGTGGGGCTTGTGCTTGAGGCCGAAGACCGGCGCTTGAGCCTGCGCATGAACCGCACCATGTATCGCTTCGGGATCATCACCGGGATCTTCTTGCCGATGAGTTTTCTCACCGGTTTGCTCGGTATAAATGTGGGTGGCATTCCGTTCTCCGAGAGCCCCTACGGATTCATGATTGCGTGCCTGTTGATGGTCTCGGTGGCCCTGGGACAATGGTGGCTATTTCGACGATTACGATGGGTTTGAGCTGAATATGACCTGAACGTAGGAAAGGGTCGATGTGACCCGATGAATTTTACCCTCGTCTTTTAATTCACTTGCGAGAGGTCTCTATGCACGATCCGTTCGAACAGTCTTTGCGTGACATGCTCAATGCTTCGCCATCCAACCGTGATGACGATGCTTGCCTGGGTCGCGTATTGAAAACCGCCAACCGTCAGGTCGGTGCGGGTGATCTGTTCGGGCTGCTCGGGCGTTGGTTGCCGGCATTGATGATGGCCCTGAACAACGGTTCGGCCCATGTGTCACCGGTTTCGCGCCGTAAACCTCTTGCTCGCACTGCTGATAAGGCTGATTGAATATGGAACTTGATCTCTGGACCCAGAGCCTGGTCACCGCGATGACCGCATTGTGGACCAAGGTTGCGAATTTCATTCCCAACCTGTTTGGTGCCCTGGTCCTGGTGTTGCTGGGCTTTGTCGTGGCCAAGTTGCTCGACACCCTGTTGTCCAAGCTGCTCGCCAAACTCGGGCTGGATCGCCTGATGGCCGGCACCGGTTTGACCAAATTGCTGGGTCGCGCCGGGCTGCAGGTGCCGATTTCTACCTTGATCGGCAAGATCGTCTACTGGTTTGTTCTACTTATTTTTCTGGTTTCTGCAGCGCAATCCCTTGGACTTGAGCGAGTTTCAGCTACGCTCGACATGCTGGCACTGTATTTGCCGAAAGTTTTCGGCGGCGCGCTGGTGTTGCTGGTAGGTGTTTTACTCGCGCAATTGGCCAATGGGCTGGTGCGCGGGGCCGCTGAAGGCGTGGGGTTGGACTACGCGGCAGGCTTGGGGCGAATCGCACAGGGGCTGGTGATCATCATCAGTATTTCCGTCGCGATCAGCCAGTTGGAAGTCAAGACTGACCTGCTGAACCACGTTATTGTGATTGTTTTGATTACCGTTGGTCTGGCCGTTGCACTGGCCATGGGTTTGGGAAGCCGGGAAATTGCCGGTCAGATTCTTGCGGGAATCTATGTGCGTGAGCTATATCAGGTTGGGCAACAAGTGCGTGTGGGCGAGGTTGAAGGGCAGATCGAGGAGATCGGCACGGTCAAGACGACAGTGCTGACCGATGACGGAGAACTGGTTTCGCTGTCCAACCGGATTCTCCTGGAGCAGCAGGTCAGTAGCCGCTAATCCGGCAAACCCTGCTAATGTACGCCGCCGCAAACCCGGGTGACCGGGTTGCAACGGACATTGACCTGACTGCCGGCACGACTTGTTTTGAATAAAGCCCAAACGCTGTCCACGCGCTATGACCCCCGTGAGCTCTCTGATGAGGAGTTGGTCGCGCGCTCGCACACGGAGCTGTTTCACGTAACACGCGCGTACGAAGAATTGATGCGCAGGTATCAACGCACTCTGTTCAACGTTTGTTCAAGGTATTTGGGGAACGATAGAGACGCGGACGATGTCTGTCAGGAAGTGATGCTCAAGGTGCTATATGGCCTGAAGAACTTCGAGGGCAAATCGAAGTTCAAGACCTGGCTGTACAGCATCACGTACAACGAGTGCATCACGCAGTATCGGAAGGAACGGCGAAAGCGTCGCTTGATGGACGCTTTGAGTCTGGACCCCCTTGAGGAGGCGTCTGAAGAAAAGGCGCCGGCACCCGAGGAGAAGGGCGGACTTGATCGCTGGTTGGTGCATGTGAACCCGATTGACCGGGAAATTCTGGTGCTTCGCTTTGTCGCAGAGCTGGAATTCCAGGAAATCGCTGACATCATGCATATGGGCTTGAGTGCTACAAAAATGCGGTACAAACGTGCTCTTGATAAATTACGTGAGAAATTTGCGGGCGAGACTGAAACTTAGTGCGTAGCAAATATCTCTTACGTGTAGGCAAGTTCTGTTAGACTTGTCGCCGAGTTGTCCCCCGGTTTGTGGGACTGCTTTACAATCACCAGATGGGGATTTAACGGATGAAACTGAAAAACACCTTGGGCTTGGCCATTGGTTCTCTTATTGCCGCTACTTCTTTCGGCGTTCTGGCACAAGGCCAAGGCGCAGTTGAAGGCGAGCTGTTCTACAAGAAGCAGTACAACGATAGCGTTAAGCACATCGAAGACGGCTTCAACCCAGGCGCTCGCATTGGTTACTTCCTGACCGACGATCTGTCGTTGAATCTGTCGTACGACAAGACCAACCACACCCGTTCGAACGACGGCACTGGCAACCAGAAGATCAAAGGTGACACTGGCAGCCTCGTTGCTCAGTACCACTTCGGTCAGGCTGGCGTTGATAGCCTGCGTCCATACGTTGAAGGCGGTTTCGGCCACCAGAGCCGTACCAACGTCAAGGCTGACGGCCACAGCGGTCGCGACCAGACCACTTTCGCCACCATCGGTACTGGCGTGAAGTACTACTTCACCAACAACCTGTACGCTCGTGCTGGTGTTGAAGCTGACTACGGTCTGGACAACGGCAAGTGGGACTACTCCGCACTGGTTGGCCTGGGCGTGAACTTCGGCGGTAACGCTGGCGCAGCTGCTCCAGCTCCTACCCCAGCACCAGCTCCAGAGCCAGTTCCAGAGCCAGAAGCTCCGGTTGCTCAGGTTGTTCGTGTTGAGCTGGACGTTAAGTTCGACTTCGACAAGTCGGTTGTTAAGCCTAACAGCTACGGCGACGTGAAAAACCTGGCCGACTTCATGGCTCAGTACCCAGACACCAACGTAGAAGTTGCTGGTCACACTGACTCCGTCGGTCCAGACGCTTACAACCAGAAGCTGTCCCAGCGTCGTGCTGACGCTGTTAAGCAAGTCCTGGTTAAAGATGGCGTAGCTCCTAGCCGCATCACTTCCGTTGGTTACGGTGAGTCCCGCCCAGTTGCTGACAACGCAACTGAAGCTGGCCGCGCTGTTAACCGTCGCGTAGAAGCAGCTGTTGAAGCCACCGCTAAGTAATTAGCCTGGCTTTACAAAAAAACCCGGCTTAGGCCGGGTTTTTTTCGCCTGGAATTTGCCTCAGGCACTGGCCGCCGTCGCCAGGCAAGCCGCCTGCGCAGCACCAGCAACGCTACCAATCACCAGGATAGCCGGGCTTTTCAGGGCGAACGCTTGCGCATCCTCATGCATCCGCGCCAGATCACTGCGGCATTCGCGCTGCTGGGGCAGCGAAGCATTTTCGATCATCGCCACGGGCATGTCCGGGGCCATGCCGCCTTCGAGCAACTGCTGACGAATCTCCTCCAGCTTCGCCACGCCCATGTACACCACCAGTGTGGTTCCACTTTCCGCCAGTGCGCGCCAGTTCAACGCGCTGTCGTCCTGAGTATGAGCAGTGACCAGCGTCACCCCACGGCTCACACCGCGTAACGTCAGGGGAATATCGCAGCTCGTCGCCCCGGCTAACCCCGACGTGATGCCGTTGACCAACTCCACCTCAATGCCACGTTCGCGCAGCCACAGCGCCTCTTCGCCACCGCGACCAAAAATGCACGGGTCGCCGCCCTTGAGCCGCACCACGCATTTGCCCTGGCGGGCATAACGCAGCATCAGGCGATGGATAAAATCCTGGGGCGTGGAGCGGCAGCCACCGCGTTTACCGACGGTAATCACGCGTGCATCGCCGCAGTGTTCGAGCACGGCCGGGTTGACCAGGTCATCAATCAGCACCACGTCCGCTTCATGCAGGGCTCTGACTGCCTTGAGGGTCAGCAACTCCGGATCACCGGGCCCAGCGCCTACCAGCCACACTTTTGCGCTCATGTTGTTCCCCTTACACACTGATGGCGATTGGCTGCGGTTTGCTGGCCAAAAGACGTTTGATTTCCGGCACGCAGGAGCCGCATTGGGTGCCGCAACCCAGTTCCCGTTTAAGTCCATCCAGGTCCAGGCCACGTCCAACGCCCGCACACACGGCGTTTTCGCTGACGTTCTTGCAGTTGCACACAATCTTGTTGCTGGCCGTTGCGGCACCGGGTGGCGCGCTTAAAGGTGCCAACAGCCAGCGTCGCAGTTGCTCGTCGGCGCGGCCTTCCAGCCACAGGCTTTGCAACCAGTGGCGGGCCAGGGTTTCGCCGGCCAGGCGCAGGGCGGTGATACGGCCTTTTTCGATTTTCACGCGCTTGCCGATCGAGCGGCGCGGGTCGTCGTAGGCCATGACCGGACCGTCGTTCAGGCCCAGCAAGTGGTCAATCCGAGTCAACAAATGCAGGTCCGGCGCCTCGGTATGGGCTGCCCGTACCAGCAACGCAGGGCGTTCACGGCCGGCCAGGCTAAGGCTGACGTAGGCAAATTCCTCACACAGCGGGCGCAGCGCTTCGAAATGCTGCTGCACATTGCCCTCGATCAACGCGAACAGCTGCCACGGCAGTTGCACGGCTTCCAGACGCACCCCGCTGTGCTTGAGTTCAGGCTGTTTGGACAGTGGGTCAAACGCCGGTTGGGTGATCACATTGACGCCGCCCTTGAGAAAGCGGTCGCCCCAATGCATCGGCAGAAATGCCTGGCCGGGCCGTACGCTGTCATCGCTGCTGACAGCGACGATCACGCTGCCGCGACGGCTTTTCAGGCTGACCAGGTCACCTTCCTGGAAGCGGTGGCGGCGAAGCTCGTCCGGGTGCAGGCTCAACAGCGCTTCACTGACATGCCCGAACAACTGTGCGGCCGTGCCGGTGCGGCTCATACCGTGCCACTGGTCACGCAGACGGCCGGTGATCAAGGTCAGGGGGAAGCGCGCGTCCCGTTGTTCCTTGGCCGCGCGGTAAGGGTCGGCCACAAACCGCGCCCGGCCATTGTCGGTGGGGAAGATGCCATCGCTATAAAGGCGCGCTGTGCCTGTCTGTGCGCCTGTGGGAAACGGCCATTGCTGCGGGCCGAGTTGGTCGAGCAGGCCATGGCTGATACCGGACAAGTCGAGGTCACGCCCTTGAGTGAGCCCCTTGAACTCGTCAAACAGCTGCGCCGGCTGTGCAAAGGCGAACAGGCTGGGCAACCCTGGCCGTAGGCGACGCTCCAGGCGCTGTGCGAAATCTACGGTAATTGCCCAGTCCGCCCGCGCCTCTCCCGGTGGGCTGATGGCGCGGCGTACGTGGGAAATACGCCGCTCGGAGTTGGTGACCGTGCCGTCTTTTTCGCCCCAACTGGCGGCAGGCAACAGCAGGTCGGCATAAGTGGCGGTTTCGGTGGTGCGAAAAGCCTCCTGCAACACCACGAACGGGCACGCCGCCAAGGCCGCACGCACGGCGTTCTGGTCGGGCAAGGATTGTGCAGGGTTGGTGCAGGCGATCCACAGGGCCTTGATCTTGCCTGCCTGCATCTGTTCAAACAGTTCGATCGCGGTAAGGCCGGCGGGTGCAGGCAGTTGCTCCACACCCCAATAGGTGGCCACTTCAGCGCGATGTGCCGGGTTGGACGCCTCGCGGTGGCCCGGCAGCAGGTTGGACAGGCTGCCGGTTTCGCGACCGCCCATGGCATTCGGTTGACCGGTCAGGGAAAACGGCCCGCACCCCGGCCTGCCAATGGTGCCCGTGGCCAAGTGCAGGTTGATCAACGCGCTGTTTTTTGCGCTGCCGGCAGTGGATTGGTTGAGGCCCATGCACCATAGCGACAAAAAGCTGCTGGATGTGCCGACCCACTGCGCACATAGGCGCAGTTGTTCGACGCTGATCCCGCACAACTGCGTGACCATCTGCGGCGTGTAGTCATGCACCAGGCGTTTGAGCTCGGCCAGGCCATCGGTGTGGGCCTGGATGAACGCACGATCAATCCAGTCTTCCCACAGCAGCAAATGCAAAATCCCGTGAAACAACGCCACGTCCGTCCCCGGCAAGATTGCCAGGTGCAGATCAGCCAAATCGCAGGTGTCTGTACGCCGAGGATCAATCACCAGCACTTTCATCTGCGGGCGCTGCGCCTTGGCCTGCTCCAGGCGTCGGAACAATACCGGGTGGGCGTAGGCCATATTGCTGCCGACGATCATCACGCAGTCGCTGTTTTCCAGGTCTTCATAACTGCACGGCGGCGCATCGGCGCCCAGGCTGCGTTTGTAGCCGACCACCGCCGATGACATGCACAGCCGAGAATTGCTGTCGATATTGTTGGTGCCCACCAACGCCCGGGCCAGCTTGTTGAAGCTGTAGTAATCCTCGGTCAATAGTTGCCCCGAGATATAGAACGCCACGCTGTCCGGGCCGTGTTCGGCGATGGTCTCGGCGAACACGTTGGCGGCGTGATCCAGGGCGGTGTCCCAGTCGGTACGGGTACGGGCCAAACCTTTGCCCAGGCGCAACTCCGGATACAGGGCGCGTGCGCTCACGTCGCCGGTCAGGTGCAGGCTGGCGCCTTTGCTGCACAATTTGCCGAAGTTGGCCGGATGGCTCGGATCGCCTTGTACCCCCAGGATCTGCTCGCCGTCATGCTCGATCAGCACGCCGCAGCCCACGCCGCAATAACAGCAGGTGGACGCAGTGGTCTGGCGGTTCATCAACCCGCGTCCCGCAGGGCCAGCATCACCCGGCCGTTTTCTACCCGGGCCTGATGATGGTGGGCGCAGCCGATATCCGGCGCCTGGGCTTCGCCGGACGCCAGGTCAATCTGCCAGTTGTGCAGCGGGCAGGCGACGCGCTTGCCATAGATTAAGCCTTGGGAGAGCGGGCCGCCCTTGTGCGGGCAACGGTCGTCAAGGGCGAAGACTTCGTCGTCACTGGTACGAAAAATCGCGATGTCGCCTTTGGGCCCACTGATGATGCGCGAGCCCAGGGTATTGATTTCATCAAGGGCGCAGATATCCAGCCAGTTCATAGCGACACCTCCAGTTGTTTGACCGGGATAACGTCGAACTCCTTTTTCAGCAGCGGCTGTTCCAGGCGTTCCTTCCACGGGTCCTGTTCGAATGACAGCGAGAACTGCAAACGCTCATTGAGCGCCTGGCGGCGGGCCGGGTCTTCCAGAACGGCCTTCTTGATGTGCTCCATGCCCACCCGTTGCAGGTAGTGCACCGTGCGTTCCAGGTAGAACGCTTCTTCGCGGTACAGCTGCAGAAATGCGCCGTTGTATTCGCGCACTTCATCGGCGGTCTTGAGCTTGACGAAAAACTCCGCGACTTCGGTCTTGATGCCGCCGTTGCCACCGATATACATCTCCCAACCGGAGTCGACACCGATAATTCCCACGTCCTTGATGCCCGCTTCCGAACAGTTGCGTGGGCAACCGGACACCGCCAGCTTGACCTTGTGCGGTGACCACATATTGAACAGGTCATGCTCCAGTTCGATGCCCAGTTGGGTGGAATTCTGCGTGCCGAAACGGCAGAACTCGCTGCCCACGCAGGTTTTCACGGTGCGGATGGATTTGCCGTAGGCATGGCCGGACGGCATGTCCAGGTCCTTCCACACCCCTGGCAAGTCCTGCTTCTTGATGCCGAGCAAGTCGATGCGCTGGCCGCCGGTGACTTTCACCATCGGCACGTTGTACTTGTCGGCCACATCGGCGATGCGGCGCAGCTCCGAAGGATTGGTCACGCCGCCCCACATCCGTGGGACTACAGAGTAGGTGCCGTCTTTCTGAATATTGGCGTGGGCCCGTTCGTTGATCAGTCGTGATTGCGGGTCGTCCTTGGCCTCGCCCGGCCAGGTTGAAATCAGGTAGTAGTTGAGCGCGGGGCGGCAGGTGGCGCAGCCATTGGGGGTACGCCAGTTCAGGTAGCGCATGGTGCTGTCGATAGTCAGCAAGTGCTGCTCGCGGATAGCCTGACGGATCTGCCCGTGATTAAGGTCGCTGCACCCACAGATGGCCTTTTCGCTTTTGGGTTTGACGTCAGCCGCGCCGCCCACGGTGTTGATCAGGATCTGCTCAACCAGCCCGGCACAGGAACCGCAGGAGCTGGCGGCCTTGGTGTGTTTTTTCACCTCATCGACGCTGAACAGCCCTTGTTCCTGGATTGCCTTGACGATGGTGCCTTTGCACACGCCGTTGCAGCCGCAGACTTCGGCGCTGTCGGCCATGCTCATGGCTTTGTCCTGGCCTTGATGGCCCACATCGCCCAAGGCGTTCTCACCGAACATCAGGTGATCGCGGATCTCGCCAATTGCGTGGTTCTCACGGATCTGGCGGAAGTACCAACCACCATCCGCGGTATCGCCGTACAGGCACGCACCGACCAGGATGTCGTCCTTGATTACCAGCTTCTTGTATACGCCGCCGATCGGGTCGGAGAGGGTGATGGTCTCGGTGCCTTCACCGCCCATGAAGTCGCCGGCAGAAAAGAGGTCGATGCCGGTCACCTTCAGCTTGGTCGAGGTCACCGAGCCTTTGTAAGTGGCAAAGCCCAGTTGGGCCAAGTGGTTGGCGCAGACCTTGGCTTGTTCGAACAGCGGCGCCACCAGGCCATAGGCGATCCCGCGATGGCTGGCGCATTCGCCGATCGCGTAGATGCGCGGGTCGTAGGTTTGCATCGTGTCGTTGACCAGGATCCCACGGTTGCAGGGGATGCCGGACTTCTCCGCCAGTTCGGTGTTGGGGCGGATACCGGCGGCCATCACCACCAGGTCGGCGGGGATGATGTCGCCATTTTTGAATTGCACCGAGCCGACGCGACCATTACCGGCATCATGCAAGGCCTGGGTTTGCTCGCACAGGCGAAACACCAGGCCACGGCTTTCCAGTTCGGTTTGCAGCAACTGGCCGCTGGTCTTGTCCAGTTGGCGTTCCAGCAGCCATTCACCGAGATGCACCACCGTCACGTGCATACCGCGCAGCATCAGGCCGTTGGCCGCTTCCAGGCCGAGCAGGCCACCACCGATCACCACCGCGTGCTTGTGGGTCTTGGCGGTGTCGATCATCGCCTGGGTATCGGCAATGTCGCGGTAGCCAATCACGCCCTGCAAGGTGTTGCCGGGAATCGGCAGGATAAACGGCGTAGAACCGGTGGCGATCAGCAGGCGATCGTACTCGGCCTCGGTGCCGTCTTCGGCGATGACTTTGCGCTTGACCCGGTCGATCTGCACCACCTTGCGGTTGAGCAGTAGCTTGACGTTGTTATCCAGGTACCAGTCGAGGTCGTTGAGCACGATCTCTTCGAAGGTTTGCTCACCGGCCAGCACCGGCGACAGCAGGATGCGGTTGTAGTTGGTGTGGGGCTCGGCGCCGAACACGGTGATGTCGTACAGCTCGCTGCTCAGCTTGAGCAATTCTTCAAGGGTGCGAACCCCGGCCATGCCGTTGCCGATCATCACCAGTTTGAGTTTTTTCATGTCGTTCTCCGCAATGGCTCGACAAATCATGCGCAAACAAAAAAAGGCGTCCCCGCTAGTCAGCTAGCGAGGACGCCTTTGTCCTGGTCCCGTTCTCTCGGGAAGCTCGACCCTTCGACGTTGAAGGGGCGGCTATATGTGGGTTGTTGGAAGACCTAATGCAGCAGCTGTGCCAAGTTGCATACCCCCAGTTTTATTGGGCGTTTAAACAGGAGAGAGGTGGATTTTGCTCGTTAGTGGTGCAGCAGCCAGTACAGCAGCACCAGATTGATCAACAGTGAGGCCACTGCCAGGGTTTGCCAGACCTTCAGCGGCTCGCGCTCCAGCAGCGGCCGTGGCCGTACGCTCAGTTCGCGGCGGTCGGCCTGTTCCAGTACCAGCAGCCATTCTTCGGCAGTTTCATAGCGCTGTGCGGGCAGGGCGGCCACGGCGCGCTCCAGGCTGTGGGGCAACCAATCCGGCAGATCAGGGCGATAGCGGCTGGCGCTGACAGGCTGGTTGAAACGCGGGCGTTGGAAGGCTTCGATTTCGCCGTAGGGGTAATGCCCAGTCAGCAGGTAATACAAGGTCACACCGACACTATACAAATCCTGTTGCGCAGTAGGATGCTCGCCTGCGAAAGCTTCGGGCGCGATAAAACTCGGGGTGCCGGGCAGTAAGTGGGCACGGTCTTCAGAAAGGCCAGGGCAGTAGGCCAGGCCGAAGTCCAGCACCCGCAGTTCCCCGTCATCGCCCAGCAGCAGGTTTTCCGGCTTGATGTCGCGGTGCAGAATCTGTCGGCGATGCAGCAGGCCCACGGCTCGCAGCAAGCGTTCGGCGATTGACTGCCATTGCGCCAGCGGCAGCGGGCCTTGTTGTTGAAACAGCTGGGCGAGGGTCTGCCCGGGGTATTCGCGCATCACGTAGTACAAATGCTGACGACCACTGGCGGCATGCACCTCCGGAAAGGCACGGCCAGCGACGCGGCGCAGAAACCATTCCTCCGATAACAAGGCTTGGGCGGCGTCGGTGTCATCGTGGCGCAAGGGCAAGGTCTTGAGCAGCCAGGGTTGCCGCTGCGCATCGTGCACGCGGTACAGCAACGATTGCCGACTCTGCGCGAGCACGCTTTGCACCTCCCAGCCTTCAAAGATCTGCCCAACCTTCAGCGGCGGCGGCGTTGGCCATTGCTGCAACTGCACCAAGGCGTCGCCGAGGGTGGCGGCGCCGAGTTGGTCGATGCGCACCAGCAAGGCGCTGGCGTTGTCTTGGCTGCCGGCCAGGTGGGCGGCGCTGACCAGGGTGCTGACGGCCAGGTCGAGGTCGTCTTGCTCACGCAGAATCGCGCCGATGCTGTGATCGCCCAACGTCGCCCACACCCCGTCGCTGAGCAAGAGGAAACATTCGCCCTCGCGCAATTGGCCGTCGAGGAAGTCCAGCACCAGGTGCTGATCCAGGCCAAGGGCGCGTTTGAGTACGTGCTGCATACCCGGCTGTTCCCACACATGGTCTTCGCTGAGGCGTTGCAACTCGCCGTCGAACCAGCGATATGCACGGCAATCACCGACATGGGCCAGCGTGAAGCGTTGGCCGCGAAACACCAGGGCGCTGAGGGTGGTGAGCAACGGTTGCCCACCACCGTTGGCTTGCAGCCAGCGATTTTGCGCGACCAACAGACGTTCGAGCGCCTGGGCCACCCCCCAGGTCTGCGGCGTGGCGTAGTAGTCCAGCGCCAGCGCCTGCAAGGTCGAGCGCGCGGCCAGGCCACCGTCGGCGCATTGGCTGACGCCATCGGCCAGTGCGCACAGGTAGCCTTTGCTCGCCGCCAGTTCCGCCATGGGCGTGACCACCCGCAGCGCGTCCTGGTTTTCACTGCGTGGGCCAATGGCGCTGGCCTGGGCGACGCTCAGTCGAAGGCTCATCAGACGCGGGCAGCGGTGACCGCAGCCGAGCCCCAGGTGGTTCTCCAGCGGCGCTTGACGCCATGCAGGCCAAACCAGGCCAGCACTCCGAGGCTGGCGAACAACCACAGCGCCAACTGGTAACTGCCGGTGCTCTGTTTGATCGCGCCCATGCCGGCGGCGAGGGCGAAGCCGCCGATGCCACCGGCCATGCCGATCAAGCCGGTCATTACGCCGATCTCAGTGCGAAAACGCTGCGGCACCAATTGGAATACCGCGCCATTTCCGGCACCCAGGCCGAGCATGGTGCAGACGAAAAGCGCCAGCGCCGCGTAGGAGCTGGGCAGGTTGAAACCCACTGCGGCAATACAGATCACCGCCACGCTGTACATGCCGAGCAGGGTCTTGATCCCGCCAAAACGGTCGGCCAGGGCGCCGCCCAGCGGGCGCATCAGGCTGCCACCGAACACGCAGGCCGCGGTGTAGTAACCGGCGGTCACCGGGCTCAGGCCGTATTGGTCGTTGAAGTAGCCGGGCAGGGCGCTGGCCAGGCCGATGAAGCCACCAAAGGTCACGCTGTAGAAGAACATGAACCACCAGCTGTCGCGGTCGCCCAGGGCCTTGAAGTAGTCGGCCATGGACTTGGCTTTCGGACGTTGTGGCGCGTTGCGTGCGAGCCAGGCGAATACGATCAGGGTAAGGACCAGCGGAATCAGCGCAAAGCCGAACACATTGCTCCAGCCGAACGCAGCCGCCAGCACCGGTGCCAGCAAGGCGGCAAATACGGTGCCGGAATTACCGGCACCGGCGATGCCCATGGCCTTGCCCTGGTGCTCTGCGGGATACCACTGCGATGCCAGGGGCAGAGCCACGGCAAAGGAGGCACCGGCCATGCCCAGAAACACGCCCAGCAGCAAGGCTTGCTCGTAACTGTGGATCCCCAGCTTCCAGGCGCAGAACAGCGCCACGATCACAATCACTTGGCCTATCAGCCCAGCGGTCTTGGGTGACAGCTTGTCGGCCAACATGCCCATCAGAAAACGCAGGACCGCGCCCGCCAGGATCGGCGTGGCCACCACCAGGCCGCGCTGCTGGGTGGTCAGGTGCAGGTCGGCGGCAATTTGCACCGCCAGCGGGCCCAACAGGTACCAGACCATGAAACTCAGGTCGAAATACAGGAACGCGGCAAACAGGGTCGGGGTATGCCCGGATTTCCAGAAGCTTGATTTCATCACGCACCTCAACGGTTGGGGGTCTGAAACGAAAAAACGCCGCCACCGGGTTCGCGAGGGCAAACCGGGTGGGCGACGTCTTTGTCGTGGAGGGGCAACCGCCGTTGGTTACCTGTGAGGATTCTTTAGCAAGAGCTGAGCCAGATCAGCCGAGCAACTCGCTCATGGCAATAATCTGCTCTGCCACCTGGATCAGTTTCTGCTGGCGACTCATGGCCTGACGGCGCATCAGGGTGTACGCCTCTTCTTCATTACAGCTCTTCATTTTCATCAGCAGGCCCTTGGCCAACTCGATGCGTTTACGTTCGGCCAATTGCAGGTCGCGGGCCTGCAACTGCGCGCGCAGGGCCTGGTCACTCTCGAAGCGGGCCATGGCCACATCAAGGATCGGTTGCAGGCGTTGGGCCTGAATGCCTTCGACGATATAGGCACTGACGCCGGACTTGATTGCCTGGCGCATCACATTCGGGTCATGCTCATCGGTAAACATCACGATAGGCCGGGGCTGGTCGCGGCTGACCAACACCACTTGCTCCATCACATCGCGGCCGGGTGACTCGGTATCGATCAGGATCACGTCCGGGCGCACTGTTTCGACGCGTGCGGGCAGGTCGATGGTCAGGCCGGATTCATCGATCACCTCGAAGCCGGCTTCGGTCAGGGCGGCCTTGAGGCGCCCGACCTTGCGCGGGGTGTCATTGATCAACAGGATTCGTAGCATCATTGAGCTCCTGTCAGCGCAGCGCTTGACGGTGGTTGTCATCGCCCAGGGCATTGAGGCGGAAGCTGCGGGCGTAACCGGCGGGGTCGGAGCCGTCCCAGATTTTGCCGTCGATCAATTGACTGCTGCGCATCGGCGCGTCGCCAACGCTGAGGCCCAGCGCATCGGCGGCCTGGCGATACAGTGCCAATTGCTGGACCTGGCAGGCGACGCCGAGGTAGTCAGGGTCTTCACGCAACAAGCCCCAACGCCGGAACTGGGTCATGAACCACATGCCGTCGCTGAGGTAGGGCAAATTCACCTCGCCACCGGCGAAAAAGCGCAAAGCATGGGGATCCTGCCACTGGTTACCCAAGCCGTCCTCGTAATGACCCAGCAGACGCGGCTCGATGCAGTCCAACGGGGCGTCGAGGTAGTCGCGAGCGCTGAGCAACTGCGCGGTGGAACGGCGGTTTTCAATGCTCTGTTCGATAAACCGGCTGGCCTCGAGGATCGCCATGACCAATAGGCGGGCGGTATTGGGAAACGCGTCGACGAACGCCTGGGTGCAGCCCAGGACCTTTTCCGGATGATTGGGCCAGATCGCCTGGGTGGTCGCCAGAGTAAAGCCTTGATGATGTTGCACTGCACTGGCACTCCAAGGCTCGCCGACACAAAAACCGTCGATGCGTCCGGCCTGCAGGTGCGCCACCATTTGCGGCGGCGGCACCACCACGCTGTTCACATCCTGCAATGGATGAATGCCTTGGCTCGCCAGCCAGTAATACAACCACATGGCGTGGGTGCCCGTGGGAAATGTCTGGGCGAAGGTCAGTTTTGTCCGGCTTTGGTGCACGTGGCGTTCCAGCGCTTCAGGAGTGACCACTCCCTGGTGTTGCAGGCCGTGGGACAGGTTGATGCTCTGACCGTTCTGGTTGAGGCCCATCAGTACGGCCATGTCGGTAGGCGCAACGCCGCCGATGCCCAGATGCACGGCATAGATCAGCCCGTACAGACCGTGGGCGGCGTCCAGCTCGCCACTGACCAGCTTGTCCCGCAGGTTGGCCCAGGATGATTGGCGCTTGAGGTTCAGTGTGAGGCCGTAGGGCTGGGCGAAGCCCTGGGTGGCAGCGACCACCAGCGACGCGCAATCGGTCAGGGCCATGAACCCCAGGTCAAGGCTGCTCTTTTCCGGGGCATCGCTGCCGTTTACCCAAGCCAGCGGATCGTTCATCAATACCTGCCTTTTCTGAAAAAAAAACGCGTCGTTTCCCGGCTTGGCGTGACAGGCCATTGCCGGGTAACGACGCCTTTGTCCGTAGGCCCGCGCCGCCTTTGGTGCGGGCCTGATACAAAGTGCGAAGCAAGGCACATGCCACGGGGGCGTGGTGCAGTCTGCCGTCAACTTTCCATCATGATTGAACCTCTTGCGCCTCGCAGTATGGCCGCTTCTTCAGGCCAGATCGCCCAGGAATACCCACGGTGCACACTGATTCCCCGAACCCCATGAACTGCCGCTGGCTGCACTGCGGGTTACTGTGTGCCGCCCTGTTGCTGGGTAGCCGCGCAGCCTGGGGCCAGGCCTACCAGGCGCAGGATGAAGGTCTGGATACTTTCTTTACCGCGCTCTCGGGGCCATTGGGCCTGCCTGTGGTCACCAGCCGTGCGGTGGCGCGCAGGCACATCAGCGGAACCTTCGACTTTGCAGCGCCGCAACGGGTCCTGGAAACCCTCGCTGAGCAGCAAGACCTGATCTGGCACCGCAGCGGGCAAGTGGTGCATCTCTACACCGCCGATGAGGTGCGTAGTTCTGCGGTAGTGCTGCGGCATATCTCGGTCAGTCGGCTGCGCGGCATCATGCGGCGTGCGGGGCTGGATGAGCCGCGCTACCCATTGCGTGAGAGCGGGGCACGTACGTTCTACGTTTACGGGCCACCGAGCTATGTCGATCATGTCTTGCGGCTGGCCAGCCTGATGGACCAGCCACGCCGCAAGCAGCCCGAAGGCGCAACGGCATTCGGCGTTGTCCAGGTGATCAATGCAGCTGTTCAGGACCGCCAGCAAGGAGAGGGTGCCAATAAGGTCCGCGTACCGGGTATGGCTGCCATGATCGAAGCCCGGCTATCCCCTGAGCAGAAAGGTCAATTGGCAGACGGTAGCCTGGTGTTGGTGGCCTATTCGGATACCAACAGTTTGTTGATCAAGGGCCAGCCTGCCCAGGTGAGTCTTATCGAAAAACTGGTGGCGGAGCTGGATAGCGCCACGGTCCAGGATGACGTTTCGTCAGGCCCTGACCCATTACCGCCACCTCCCGCGCCTGCGCAATTGAGCACAGCACAACATGAGCGTGTGCAGCGTGCGTTCCTGCGCACCGATCGTGAGTTTTCCCCATGAAAAAGGCGTTTGTCCATGCACCTGGAAATACTGCTGCAGGAGCAATTGATCAGCCGCAAGCGTTTGGCTGCGTTCGCACCGGGGAAGGTGCTGCCTCTGGATCCAGGGGCGACTCGATGTGTGGAGGTACGGGTCAATGGGCAACTGATGGCGTTGGGTGAGCTGGTGCAACTGGAGGATCGGCTGGGGGTTGAGTTGCAGGAGACGTATCAGGAATGGCTACCCCAATAAGTGCGTCAGGAGAATTGTCTGACCGAAAGTTTCCAAAAAAGGGCGCCCGAATGGGCTTTGTCCTAGCGCGAGCCGTAGGCCGGTTTTTTATAGTCGTGACATTGGCAGGTGAGCCGGTACGGAAACTAAGGATGTGAATGTCAGTAGTAAAAAGCAGAGGTGCGTATGGCCGTCGTGATTGATGAATCGACGACCTCCCTGGTCTTCGCTCGCTGGACCTTGCATGGCGATGGCCGGTTGACGGGCGGCGATGCGGATATTCAGTTGCCGCCCAAGGAGTGGCATGTGCTGCGATTGTTGCTGGCCTCCGGTGGCACGCTGATGACCAAGGATCGCCTGCTGGAGCTGGCCTGGCCCCGGGGAGAGGTGGCCGATGAGTCACTGACGCGCTGTATCTATTCCCTGCGCAAACATTTGAGGGCCGACAAAGGGTTTATCAAGACGATTTATGGCAAGGGGTATCGCTTTACGTGCCCGGTGCGGGTGGGGGAACCACCACGGGGTGTCGTGCATGTGTGCTCTGTGTGTGGCCAGGCCAGCAATGCTTAAGGTTTGGAGCGTGGTACTGCTGCTCAGTGGGCTGATGGGCAGTCACCAGGTACTGGCCTATTGCTGGGACGAGGCGGCCAGCCGGTACGATCTCGAACCGGAACTGTTGCAGGCTATCGCTGATGTCGAATCGGGTTTGCGCGTGCAGGCGATCAACTACGCCAACCGCAATGGCACGCGTGATATCGGCTTGATGCAGATCAACAGCATCCACCTGCCGCGTTTGCTCAAACAGGGCATTACCGAGGAGCGGTTGTTGAGCGAACCTTGTTTGTCGGTGCAAGTCGGTGCCTCGATTCTGGCCGAGTTTATTCAGCGTTTCGGCTACAACTGGATGGCGGTGGGTTCCTACAATGTTGGACCGGGCCCTGGCCCGCAGCGTGAGGCGTTGCGCCAGCGCTACGCCGAAAGGATCTGGGTGCGTTATCAGGCGTTGATTGCTCAGCGCCGATGACCGCAGCACGCCTCGCATGAGGCCCGCCACCCCGGCTATAATCGCGTCACCTTTTGCCGCCATCCGAGTCTAGCCCGCCCATGTATACCTTGGCCCGCCAGCTGTTGTTCAAACTCTCCCCGGAAACCTCCCACGATCTGTCCCTGGACTTGATCGGTGCCGGTGGCCGCCTGGGGCTCAATGGCCTGGTATGCAAGGCTGCGGCGAAAGTGCCGGTGTCGGTGATGGGCCTGGATTTTCCCAATCCGGTCGGCCTGGCAGCCGGCCTGGACAAAAACGGCGCGGCCATCGACGGGTTTGCACAGTTGGGGTTCGGCTTCGTTGAAATCGGCACCGTGACGCCACGGCCACAGCCGGGAAATCCCAAGCCACGCATTTTCCGCCTGCCGGACGCAGAGGCGATCATCAATCGCATGGGTTTCAACAACCTCGGCGTCGATCACCTGTTATCGCGGGTTCAAGCGGCAAAATACACAGGCATCCTCGGGATCAATATCGGCAAGAACTTTGACACGCCGGTGGAGCGTGCAGTGGACGATTACCTGATCTGCCTGGACAAGGTTTATGCCCACGCCAGCTACGTCACCGTCAACGTCAGCTCGCCCAATACCCCGGGCCTGCGTAGCCTGCAATTCGGTGACTCCCTCAAACAACTGCTCGAAGCCTTGCGCCAGCGTCAGGAAGACTTGGCCGTGCGTCATGGCAAGCGCGTACCCCTGGCAATCAAGATCGCCCCGGACATGAGCGATGAAGAAACCGTACTGGTGGCCCAGGCCCTGGTGGATGCGGGCATGGACGCAGTGATTGCGACCAACACCACCCTCAGCCGCGTGGGCGTCGAGGGGCTGGCCCATGGCGACGAGGCGGGCGGCCTGTCCGGCGCGCCGGTACGGGACAAGAGCACCCATATCGTCAAGGTGCTGGCGGCCGAGTTGGCCGGGCGTTTGCCGATCATCGCGGTGGGCGGTATTACCGAAGGCAAGCACGCGGCCGAGAAGATCGCGGCTGGCGCCAGCCTGGTGCAGTTGTACTCCGGCTTTATCTATAAGGGGCCGGCGTTGATTCGCGAGTCGGTGGATGCCATCGCTGCCCTGCGCTGACAATCTGCCAGGCAATAAAAAGGGCTCCATAAAGGAGCCCCTGGGCCGAAGCCCGCCGCCCGGATGGGGCGCGCGTGGTTAAGTCGTTACTCATTCAAAGATGTGTGTCGGAATAAAATGCCCCTGATTAGCCGACGGCGTGAAGTTCGTTGAGTCTGTGGATGCCCGCAGTGCCAGTCATACCGTCCCAATTGTCGCCGCGTCCTTCTCGCCAGCCGTTGATCCAGGCTTGGCGTACCGACGGTAGAGTAAATGGGCAAAGCTCACGGGATTTTCCATGAACGCCATATTGATATCCGCGTAAAAATGCTCTTTCCAACGGATCACGCTTAAGTCTTCTCATAGGGTGTTTCCCTCACTTGTTGACTGTCTAGATATCCTTCGGCCTTGTCCAAGGCCGGGCAGAGTTTTTCTGCCGTTGGTGGGCTCGCTGCCGGCGTGGCGAGCCGATGTGTCGGCGTCGTTACGGCGCCAACCTGTGTTGAGTTCTAACCAATAGGTCACATGTATTCAATGATCGTTTTGTCATAAGCACGTAACGATAACGATGCTATAGCCATAAGCTGGGATGGTTTTTCGCCCCTTTTATGCAGCAAAGCCAGCTATGATGTGCCCTGCACAGCGAAGCGGGTTAATCCTTTAGTGAGAATGCCCGCCTGTTGCAGTCGGTTATTATTCGACGAAGGGTCTGAATATTTCCTTTTGTTGCTTCACATTGTTTCTCTGCCCCGTCAAACAAGGCTCAACGGCCCGGAAAGCGGGGTGGGACGGCACATTCGTGCCACGCGAGCACTCTTCAAGAAAAGTGCTTGATTGAAAACCGAACCGGCGATGCGTCGCCGGTTCACTTATTGCTGAAAAGCCTGGAATGCCCCATGTCGGACCGTTTTGAACTCTTCCTCACCTGCCCCAAGGGCCTCGAAGGCCTGCTGATCGAGGAAGCCGTCGGGCTTGGCCTTGAGGAAGCCCGCGAGCACACCTCGGCCGTGCGCGGCATGGCCGACATGGAAACCGCCTACCGCTTGTGCCTCTGGTCGCGCCTGGCCAACCGCGTGTTGCTGGTACTCAAGCGTTTCCCGATGAAAGACGCCGAGGATCTTTACCACGGCGTGCTGGACATCGAATGGGCTGACCACATGGTCCCCGACGGTACCCTCGCGGTGGAGTTCAGCGGTCACGGCTCGGGCATCGACAACACCCACTTCGGCGCGCTGAAGGTCAAGGATGCGATCGTCGACAAGCTGCGCACCCCAACCGGCGAGCGTCCATCCATCGACAAGATCAACCCGGACCTGCGCATTCACCTGCGCCTGGACCGTGGCGAAGCGATCCTGTCCCTGGACCTTTCCGGCCACAGCCTGCACCAGCGTGGCTACCGCCTGCAGCAGGGCGCGGCACCGCTGAAGGAAAACCTGGCAGCGGCGATCCTGATTCGTGCCGGCTGGCCACGCATTGCTGCCGAAGGCGGCGCGCTGACCGACCCGATGTGCGGCGTCGGCACCTTCCTGGTTGAAGGCGCGATGATCGCCGCCGACATGGCCCCCAACCTCAACCGCGAGCTGTGGGGTTTCACCACGTGGCTGGGCCACGTCCCGGCGCTGTGGAAAAAGCTGCACACCGAGGCCAGCGAGCGTGCGGCCATTGGTATGAACAAGCCACCGTTGTGGGTCCGCGGTTACGAAGCCGACCCGCGCCTGATTCAACCCGCCCGCAATAACATCGAACGCGCCGGCCTGAGCCACTGGATCAAGGTGTACCAGGGCGAAGTGGGCACGTTCGAGCCGCGCCCGGACCAGAACCAGAAAGGCCTGGTGATCTGCAACCCACCCTACGGTGAGCGCCTGGGTGACGAAGCCAGCCTGTTGTACCTCTACCAGAACCTCGGCGAGCGCCTGCGCCAGGCCTGCATGGGCTGGGAAGCCGCGGTGTTCACCGGCGCGCCGGACCTGGGCAAGCGCATGGGCATCCGCAGCCACAAACAGTATTCGTTCTGGAACGGCGCGCTGCCGTGCAAATTGCTGCTGATCAAGGTCAACCCGGATCAGTTCGTCACCGGCGAACGTCGCACGCCGGAGCAGCGCCAGGCTGAGCGTGAGCAAGCGGCTTACGACCAGGCGCCGACCGAGCCCGTTGAGCGCCAGTACAACAAGAACGGCAACCCGATCAAGCCAGCCCCGGCCCCGGTGGTCGAACAGGCGCGCTTGAGCGAAGGCGGGCAGATGTTTGCCAACCGCCTGCAAAAGAACCTCAAGCTGCTGGGCAAATGGGCCAAGCGTGAAGGCGTGGATTGCTACCGTGTGTATGACGCCGACATGCCCGAGTACTCCATGGCCATCGACCTGTACCACGATTGGGTTCACGTACAGGAATACGCGGCACCAAAATCCATCGACCCGGAAAAAGCTTCGGCGCGCATGTTCGACGCCCTGGCAGCGATTCCCCAGGCCCTGAACGTCGACAAGAGCCGCGTGGTGGTCAAGCGTCGCGAGCGTCAGAGCGGCACCAAGCAATACGAACGCCAGAGCGCCCAGGGCAAGTTCACCGAGGTCAGCGAAGGTGGCGTGAAGCTGCTGGTCAACCTCACCGACTACCTGGATACCGGCCTGTTCCTCGACCACCGCCCGATGCGTATGCGCATCCAGAAAGAAGCGGCCGGCAAGCGCTTCCTCAACCTGTATTGCTACACCGCCACCGCCAGCGTCCATGCTGCCAAGGGTGGAGCGCGCAGCACCACCAGCGTCGACCTGTCCAAAACCTATCTGGACTGGGCGCGTCGCAACTTCTCCCTTAACGGTTTCTCCGACAAGAACCGCCTGGAGCAGGGTGATGTCATGGCGTGGCTGGAGGCCAGTCGCGATGAGTTCGATATGATTTTCATCGATCCGCCGACCTTCTCCAACTCCAAGCGCATGGAAGGTATCTTCGACGTGCAGCGTGACCACGTGCAGTTGCTCGACCTGGCCATGGCGCGCCTGGCGCCGGGTGGCGTGCTGTACTTCTCCAACAACTTCCGCAAGTTCCAGTTGGAAGACAACCTCAGCGAACGCTATGCGGTCGAAGAGATCAGCGACAAGACCATCGACCCGGATTTTGCGCGCAATGCGAAGATCCACCGGGCCTGGAAAATCACTGCTCGCTGATTAATATCAGCAGTTCTGAATGCGCCGAGTATCCAGTGTGGGAGGGGGCTTGCTCCCGATAGCAGAGTATCAGTCACCAATGGAATGGCTGATCCACCGCTATCGGGAGCAAGCCCCCTCCCACATTAAGCCCCTGCAGTTTTTAGGCTGGTCAAACACCCGACCAATGGCTATAACTTAAACCCCAGCCAACGTGACACCCCCGCACACTGGCGTTGTGAGTGTTGCCTATGCCGATGCAAGCTGTCCGCCCAAAAATCCTTGGTTTTATCAGTGAACAGGCGTCGGCTTGGCTGGTGGCATTGGTGGTGTTGTTGGCTGGCAGCGCGTTGACGATGGTTGTCGCGTGGGCGACTGCCGACCTGTATCAGCAACAGGTGCGCCAGCGTTTCCAGTTGCTGGTCAATGAGCGCTACACCCGCATCCAGGAGCGTTTTGAGGATCAGGAGCTACGCCTGGGTAGCCTGCAGCGTTTCTTCATCAACTCCGGCGATGTCTCCCGTGCCGAGTTCGACGGCTTCGCCCAGCCACTGCTGCTCAATGCGCGTGCCTACGCCTGGGCACCGCGCATATTTCGTGAGCAGCGCAGGGCGTTCGAGCGAGAGATTTCCCGTCAGCGTGGCATCCCTTTCAGCATCCGTGAACTCAATGGCTTGGGTGAGTTGGCGCCCGCGCCCGAGCGCGATGAATACGTACCGGTGTTGTACAGCCAGACGCAGAGCTTGCTGGGTTCGCCCTTGGGGTTTGACCTGCTGGCCCAGCCCTTGCGCCGTTCAGCCCTGGAGCGTGCGCAAAAAAACGCCAGGCCGGCAGTGTCACAGCCCATGCAATTGGTGGGCGTGGAGCCTGCCTACGCGGCCGGCGTGCTGCTGGTGGCGCCAGTGAGCAAAGCTGTTGGCAGCGAGCCCTACGGATTTGTCATGGCGGTGCTCAGCATGCGCCAACTGGTGGCCGATGGGTTGCCCAAACCGAATCGCGATAATCTGGTCATGCAGATCGTCGACACCTCCGATACGCAGCAACGGGTGTTGTATGCATCCAGCAATACGGTGGGCAACAGCGACCTGACGGCGACACGCCGCCTCACCCTTGGCGATCACGTCTATGCCCTGAGCCTGCGTGCCAGCGAGGTGTTCGACAAGGCCAATCATTCCTCGATGAATACCATTCTGGGCATGGGTGTGCTGCTCAGCGCCTTGCTCAGTGCCTTGCTCTACGTGCTGGTCAGCCAGCGCCAGCGTGCGCTGAAACTGGTGGAACAGCGCACCGTGCAGTTGCGCTTGCGTGAGCAAGAGTTGCGTGGGGCTCACGGGCAATTACGCAGTGTGCTGAATGCGGCGACTCAGGTCGCGATCATCGCCACCGATTTGCGCGGTGTGATCAACACCTTCAATGCTGGCGCCGAACAGATGTTGGGTTTCAAGGCAGAAGAGGTGCTGGGTCGCCTGACCCTGGAAAGCCTGCACCTGGCGGTGGAGCTCGAAGCGCGGGCTGTGCCGTTGAGCCTGGCGCTAGGCAAGCGTATTGCGCCGAGCCAGGCAATGCTGGTGGAGAGCCCTGACAGCCTGCATGAAGCTCGCGAGTGGACGCTGGTGCGCAAGGACGGTACCCAACTGACGGTCAACATGCTGGCCACCGTGCTCCTGGACGACTTTGGCCTGTGGGTCGGACACTTGGCAATTTACCTGGATATCACCGAGCAAAAGCGCGCCTATGAAGCCCTGGCCGCCCGGGACCGTCTGCTGAAAAAACTCAGTGCTCATGTGCCTGGCGGGATTTTCCAGTTCACCCAGGACCTGCAGGGCAATGGGCGTTTCATCTACGCCAGCGAAGGTATGCGCGATATCTATGAAATCGAACTTGGCGCATTACAGCAGGATGCAGGCAAGGTCATGGAACGCATTCACCCCTTGGACATCGAGCGGGTGCGTGCCTCGATACGTTTGTCGGCATTGCAATTGAGCCATTGGCGCGAAGAGTATCGCGTGCAATTGCCCCAGCGGGGCCTGCGCTGGATTCGCGGCGAAGCGACACCCGAGGAGCTGCCTGGAGGCGGTACGCTTTGGCACGGCTATGTGTCGGATATTTCCGATCTCAAACGGGTCGAGGAAGAACTGCGCGCGCTCTCCATCACTGACTCTCTGACGGGCATCTATAACCGGCGTTATTTTCAGGATCGGCTCAAGGGCGAGATGCTGCGGATCAACCGCACCTCGGGTGCGTTGTCGTTGATCATGCTCGATATCGATCACTTCAAGCGCATCAACGACCAGCATGGTCACGCCGTGGGCGACGGGGTGTTGCAGGAGTTGTGCAAGCGCATAGGCCAGCGCTTGCGCCGTACCGACGTGTTTTGCCGCCTGGGTGGGGAAGAATTCGTGGTGCTGTGCCCAAGCACCAATGGTGCCCAGGCCTATAGCCTGGCATCTCAGTTGTGGCAGTCGTTGCGCGATACGCCGATGGAACCGGTGGGCATCGTCACTGCCAGCTTTGGCGTGGCCAGTTGGCGGACCGATGAAGATATCGATGGGTTGCTGCTGCGCGCTGATTCGGCAGTGTATGTGGCCAAGCAGGCGGGCAGGGACCGGGTCGAGGCGTGTGGGAGCGAGCAAGCCCTACTGACTGTAGGAGCGAGCTTGCTCGCGAAAAAACCATAGACGCCGCGTGTACTCAGGAAACACGCGTGATCGTTGACGTTTTTCGCGAGCAAGCTCGCTCCTGCAGGGTAGTGTGATGCTTTACAGAACCGGCGCGGCTGCAACGGCCTTCGGCTGGCGATACAGGTCCAGGAGCACCTGGTCCAACACCGATGACGCGCCCCAAGGCTTGGAGTCGTTGAGAATCGCCACCACCGCCCAAGTGTTGCCGTTGTTGTCACGGCTGAACCCGGCAATGGCGCGCACGGTGTTCAGGGTACCGGTTTTCACGTGAGCTTCACCGCGCATCGCTGTGGTCTTCAGGCGTTTGCGCATGGTGCCGTCAGTGCCGGCGATTGGCATCGAACTGATGTACTCCGCCGCGTAGGGGCTTTTCCAGGCGGCTTGCAGCATGGCCGCCATTTCGCGAGCGCTGACCCGTTCGGCGCGGGACAGGCCGGAGCCGTTCTCCATTACCAGGTGCGGTGCGGTGATGCCTTTTTTGGCCAGCCATTGGCGCACGACGCGTTGCGCGGCCTTGGCATCGTCGCCATCGGCATCGTTGCGAAATTGCGCGCCCAGGCTCAGGAACAGTTGCTGGGCCATGGTGTTGTTGCTGTATTTGTTGATGTCGCGAATGATTTCCGCCAGGTCCGGCGAGAATGCGCGGGCCAGCACCTTGGCATCCTTGGGCACTGGCGCCTGGATATCGCGGCCCTGGATGGTGCCGCCCAGCTCCTTCCAGATCGCACGCACGGCGCCGGCGGTGTAGGTGGCGTGGTCGAGCAGTGACAGGTAAGTCTGCGAGCTGCAGCCATCAGCCAGTTGGCCGCTGACGGTCACGGTCACACTGCCGTCGGCGGCGGTCACCGGGTTGTAACGCACGTCACCGGTGCACTGTTTGGCGTTGGTGACTTTCACCTGGTTGTCGATGCGAATGCTGGCAATCGGCGGTTCGACCGACACGATCACGCGTCCCGAATCATTACGGGTCACGAAGCGCAGGGCCTTGAGGTTGACCAGCAAGGCATCGGGCTTGACCAGGAACGGCTTGTTCTCGTCGTTGCCGTCGTCATTGAAATCAGGCAACAGCGGCTGGTTGAAGAAGTTGCGATCCAGTACCAGGTCGCCGGTGACCTGCTGCACGCCATTGGCACGCAGGTCGCGCATCAGCAGCCAGAGCTTTTCCATGTTCAGCTTGGGATCGCCGCCGCCCTTGAGGTACAGGTTGCCGCGCAACACGCCACCGCTGAGGGTGCCGTCGGTGTAGAACTCGGTCTTCCACTGGTGGTTGGGGCCGAGCATCTCCAGGGCCGCGTAAGTGGTCACCAGCTTCATGGTAGAGGCCGGGTTCACCGATACGTCGGCATTGAATACGGTTGGCGTACCGGGGCCGTTCAGAGGCAGCATTACCAGAGACAACGCGGTATTGGGCAGTTTGGCTTTCTGCAAGGCCTGCGCGACGCTGGGGGGCAGGGCAGTATTGATGGGGGCGGCAGTGGCCGAAAGGGCCAAAGGCAAAAGGACACTGGCAAGTAATACAGAACGCAACGATTTGATCATAAGAAATAAAACCCTACTGCTGAGAAGGGTGAAAAAGGCGAGGGGTATATAAGAAAATCCCTCAATGGTCACGAAAGTGTCGGCATTATGCCCCAAGGTGGCTTCACTTGTAGCTGAACGATAGCCGCTAATCAGGTTTTTTTAACTGCCGATGCGCCGCCCGTCCCAGAGAGTCGGGCAATTGCCGCCTTAAACTGCTAAAGTGCCGCCCGTTATTACTTATGAGGATTGTTCCAATGGCGACTAACCGTTCCCAGCGTCTGCGCAAAAAACTGTGCGTTGATGAATTTCAAGAGCTGGGTTTCGAACTGAACCTGGACTTCAACGAAGGCCTGAGTGAAGAAGCTATCGACGCTTTCCTCGAAGCATTCATCAAAGAAGCCATGGAAGCCAATGGTCTGGGCTATGTCGGCGGCGATGACTACGGTCTGGTTTGCCTGCAGAAGCGTGGCTCGGTGTCCGAAGAGCAGCGCGCTGCTGTCGAAGCCTGGCTGAAAACCCGTTCCGAGCTGACCAAGGCTGAAGTCAGCCCGTTGCTGGACGTGTGGTATCCGGAAAAGCCGATCAACGCGGCTAAGTGATACTAAACAAAACGGCGACCTGAGGGTCGCCGTTTTTTTATGCCTTGCGCCAATTCAGAATCAACAGCGTCAACACCCCCGCCACAATCCCCCAGAACGCCGACCCGATGGAAAACAACGTCAAGCCTGACGCGGTGACCATAAAGGTGATCAGCGCCGCTTCGCGCTCCTTCGGCTCATTCATGGCAATGCTCAGGCCGTTGATGATCGAGCCAAACAACGCCAGCGCCGCAATCGATAGCACCAGTTCCTTGGGCAGGGCTGCGAACAATGCTGCCAGCGTGGCGCCGAATACCCCGGCAATCCCATAGAACACCCCACACCACACCGCAGCGGTGTAGCGCTTGTTGCGGTCTTCATGGGCGTGCGGCCCGGTGCAGATCGCCGCGCTGATCGCCGCCAGGTTGATGCCGTGGGAGCCGAACGGTGCCAACACCAGCGAGGCCAGGCCGGTGGTGGTGATCAGCGGCGAAGCCGGCACGGTGTAGCCGTCGGCCCGCAGCACGGCGACCCCGGGCATGTTCTGCGAGGTCATGGCCACCACAAACAGCGGGATACCGATGCTGATGGTCGCCGCCAGTGAGAAATGCGGTGTGGTCCATACGGGCGTCGCCACTTCCAGATGAAAACCGCTGAAGTCCAGCAACCCCATCAGCCCCGACAGCGCGGTGCCTATCAGTAGCGCGGCAAGCACGGCATAGCGCGGCGACAGGCGCTTGATGATCAGGTAGGTGAAAAACATCCCCAGTACCAGACCGGTGCGATGCTGCGCAGCGACGAAGATTTCGCTGCCGATCTTGAACAGGATCCCCGCCAGCAACGCCGCCGCCAGCGATGCAGGGATGCGCTTGACCAGTTTTTCAAAGCTGCCGGTCATCCCGCATAGGGTCACCAGCACTGCGCAGGTGATGTAGGCGCCGATGGCTTCGCCATAACTCACGCCGCCTAAACTGGTGATCAACAGCGCCGCGCCGGGTGTGGACCAGGCGATGGTGATGGGTGTGCGATAGCGCAGGGACAGGCCGATGCTGCATACCGCCATGCCGATGGAAATCGCCCAGATCCACGAAGAAATCTGTGCGGTGGTCAAACCGGCGGCTTGGCCGGCCTGGAACATCAGCACCAGGGAGCTGGTGTAGCCGGTCATCATGGCGATAAAACCGGCGACGATGGCCGAGGGGGAGGTGTCGGCCAGCGGGCGCAAGGGCGCTTGGGTGGCGTCGGTCATGGAAGGGTGTTCCTTTTACCTGGGATTTGCCGGTGACGGCGCAGATTCAAGCCTAAACTCAAACGTAACGAGTCATTGCAATACAGCCGGGGCCGCAAACAGCCGTACAGTGTGTTGGCGCATTGGGTTGTGTACAATGTGCGCTGTTTTTAGGTGATACTTGCCAGCGACCCGTAGTTGCCGTATTACCTTGAATTTGCCGTATTACCGTTAATTCGCCGCCGTTCTCCCTACCCGAGTGCCCATGAACGAACAGTTGCAACCTCTCAAGAAACAACCGCGAGCCGGCAAGACCGGTCGCAGCGGAACCCAGGACGATATCGTCTACGCGCATATCTTCGAGGCGATCCTCGAACAACGCCTGGCACCCGGAACCAAATTGAGTGAAGAGGCACTGGGCGAGATCTTTGGCGTTAGCCGCACCATCATTCGCCGCGCACTGTCGCGCCTGGCCCATGAAGGCGTGGTACTGCTGCGGCCCAATCGCGGCGCAGTGGTTGCCAGCCCCAGTGTGGAAGAAGCGCGCCAGGTGTTCATGGCCCGGCGTCTGGTGGAGCGCGCGATCACGGAGTTGGCGGTGCAGCACGCTACCGCTGAGCAATTGGCCGAGTTGCGCCAGATGGTCAATGACGAGCGCGACAGTTTCTCCCGCGGTGATCGCGGTGCCGGTATCCGTCTTTCGGGCGAGTTCCACCTGAAACTGGCCGAAGCGGCCAAGAACGCGCCGTTGATCAGCTTCCAGCGCAGCCTGGTGTCCCAGACCTCATTGATCATCGCCCAGTACGAAAGCGGCAACCGCTCGCACTGTTCCTACGATGAGCACACCCAGTTGATCGACGCGATCGAAGCCCGCGATGCGGTGCTGGCGGTGAACTTGATGATGCATCATATGGATCATATCGACAGCAAGCTCAACCTCGATGAAGAGAGCGCGTCGGATGATTTGCATGCGGTGTTTTCGCACCTTCTACAGACTAAAAAACCTGGGCGCACGTCTGTAAAGTTGTAAACCCAATCAAATGTGGGAGCCGGGCTTGCCCGCGATGCAGGCGCCGCGGTGTATCAGTTACACCGCGGTGATGCTATCGCAGGCAAGCCAGCTCCCACATTGGTTTTGTGGTGTCTCTGAGATCAGCGCTGGTGCACCAGCTGGCCGGCTGCATAGGTTTGCAACACTGCCCGATCATCCCCCAGCGTCATCAGCACAAACAACGTCTCGGCAATGTTATTGGCCTGCTTCAAGCGATAGCTGAGCAGTGGCGTGGCGTTGTAGTCCAGCACCAGGAAGTCCGCATCCGTCCCCGGCTGCAATGTGCCGATCCTGTCTTCCAGGCGCAACGCGCGCGCACCGCCCAGGGTCGCCAGATAGAGCGACTTGAACGGGCTCAACCGCGCTCCCTGCAACTGCATGACCTTATAGGCTTCATTCAGTGTTTGCAGGAGCGAGAAGCTGGTGCCGCCGCCCACGTCGGTGCCCAGGCCTACGTTCAATTTGTGTTTCTCGGCCATCGGCAAGTTGAACAACCCACTGCCGAGGAAGAAGTTCGACGTTGGGCAGAACGCCACCGCCGAGCCGGTCTCCGCCAGCCGTGCGCATTCGTCGTCACACAGGTGCACGCCGTGGGCAAACACCGAGCGCTCGCCGAGCAGTTTGTAATGGTCGTACACGTCCAGGTAGCCGTTGCGCTCGGGAAACAGCTCGTTTACCCACTCGACTTCCTGCTTGTTCTCACTGATGTGGGTCTGCATGTACAGATCTGGGTATTCGCCCAGCAATTGCCCTGCCAGCGCCAGTTGCTCAGGCGTGCTGGTGGGGGCGAAGCGTGGCGTAACGGCATAATGCAGGCGGCCTTTGCCGTGCCAGCGTTCGATCAACGCCTTGCTTTCCTGATAGCCGGATTCAGGTGTGTCGGTCAGGTAGTCCGGCGCGTTGCGGTCCATCATCACTTTGCCGGCGATCATGCGCAGGTCGAGTTTCTCGGCCGCTTCAAAAAACGAGTTCACCGATTGCGGGTGTACGCTGCCGAAGACCAGTGCGGTGGTGGTGCCGTTGCGCAGCAACTCCTTGATGAAGATATCCGCGACGTTATCGGCGTGGGCCTTGTCGGCGAACTGGCTTTCACAGGGGAAGGTGTAGGTGTTGAGCCAATCCAGCAATTGCTCGCCGTAGGCGCCGACCATGCCGGTTTGCGGCAGATGGATATGGGTGTCGATCAGGCCGGGGGTGATCAATGCGTCCTGGTAGTGCGTGATGTCGATGTCGGCGGGCAGCGTCGGCAGCAGGTCGCTGGCGTGGCCGAGCGCACTGATCTGGCCGTTATCGATCACCAGCAGGCCGTCTTCGAAATACTCGTAGGAGGCGTCGATGCCAACGATGGCAGGGTCGTCGATGCTGTGCAGGATGGCGGCGCGGTAGGCTTTGCGAGTCAAAGGCATGGTTATCTCAATTGATAGCTTGGCTGCGGCGCGAAGCCGGCAGCAGTTTGGCAATGGGTTCGGCGCCGGCAGTGTGCTGGCCGAAATTGGCGTTATAGGTGGCGATGATTTCGCCGGCGATGGAGATGGCGATCTCTACCGGCAACTTGCCCTTCACCTCGGTGAGGCCCATGGGGCAGCGCATGCGTTGCAACCGTGCGGTGTCGAAGCCGCGGTCACGCAGGCGGTGTTCGAATTTGACGCGTTTGGTTTTCGAGCCGATCAGGCCGAAGTAGGCGAAGTCATTGCGCTTGAGCAGGGCGGCGGTGAGTTCCAGGTCCAGCGCGTGATTGTGGGTCATGACGATGCAGTAACTGCCCGCGGGCAGGTCGGCAATTTCATCGACCGGTTCTTCACTGACGATTTTACGCACGCCTTGCGGGATGTGCTCCGGAAACTCCTGCTCACGGGAATCGATCCAGCGTACGCGGCAGGGCAAGCTTGCCAGTAACGGCACCAGCGCACGCCCGACATGGCCGGCGCCAAACACCGCGATCTGCGCCTGCACCTGGCCCATGGGTTCGAACAGCAATACCGCCACGCCACCGCAGCACTGGCCCAGGCTCGCGCCGAGGCTGAAGCGCTCCAGATGAGTGGTTTGCTGGCCGCGCACGAGCATGTCGTGAGCGAGCTGCATTGCCTTGTATTCCAGGTGCCCGCCGCCGATGGTGTCGAAGGTGCGCGCGGTACTGATCACCATCTTGGAACCGGCATTACGTGGCGTGGAGCCCAGCTCTTCGATGATGGTCACCAGTACGCAGGGTTCGCCCTGGTTTTGCAGGGTGGCGAGGGCGCTGATCCAGTTGTCCATGTCTACCTCAACATTTCTGCTGTTAGTTCGGCCGCTATCGCAGGCAAGCCAGCTCCCACATTTGATCGGGTTAGCACCTCAAAATGTGGGAGCCGGGCTTGCCCGCGATGGCAGCGCCTGGGTCTAGAGCGAAGCCAATTCAGTGTCAGCCTCGACAGCCTTCGCCGCCCGCAATTGCCGCATCTGCTCACACCCCCACAACACCCGCTCGGGCGTGGCCGGCGCATCGATCTTTGGTTGCTGGCGATAGTCAGCCAAACTCGCCACCGCATCTTTGATCGCGCACCACGAAGCAATCCCGAGCATGAACGGCGGCTCACCCACGGCCTTGGAATGGAATACTGTGTCCTCCGGGTTCTTGCGGTTCTCCACCAGTTTCACCCGCAGGTCCAGCGGCATGTCCGCTACGGCCGGGATCTTGTAGCTGGCCGGGCCGTTAGTCATGAGCTTGCCCTTGTTGTTCCACACCAGTTCTTCCATGGTCAGCCAACCCATGCCCTGGATAAAGCCGCCTTCGACCTGGCCGATGTCAATGGCCGGGTTCAACGAAGCGCCCACATCGTGGAGGATGTCGGTGCGCAGCATCTTGTATTCGCCGGTCAGGGTGTCGACGATCACTTCGCAACACGCGGCGCCGAACGCGTAGTAGTAGAACGGTCGTCCGCGCGACTGGCTGCGGTCGTAAAAGATTTTCGGGGTCTTGTAGAAACCGGTGCTCGACAGCGAGACCTGGCCGAAATACGCCTGCTGGATCAACGATTCGAACGTTAGGATGTGCTCGCGCACGCGCACATGGCCGTTGCGGAACTCTACGTCCGCTTCACTGACGTCGTACTTGCGCGCAGCGAACTCCACCAGGCGCTGCTTGATGGTCTCGGCGGCATTCTGTGCCGCCTTGCCGTTCAGGTCGGCGCCGCTGGAAGCCGCAGTGGGCGAGGTGTTGGGCACCTTGTCGGTGTTGGTGGCGGTGATCTGCACGCGGTCGATGTCCACCTGGAACACTTCGGCCACCACTTGCGCGACCTTGGTATTCAAGCCTTGGCCCATCTCGGTGCCACCGTGGTTCAGGTGGATGCTGCCATCGGTGTAGATATGGATCAGCGCGCCGGCCTGATTCAGGAAGCTTGCGGTGAAAGAAATGCCGAATTTCACCGGGGTCAGCGCCAGGCCCTTTTTCAGGATCGGGCTGTGGGCGTTATACAGGCGGATCGCTTCGCGGCGTTCGGCATATTGGCTGCTGGCTTCGAGTTCGGCGGTCATCTCTTCGAGCATGTTGTGCTCGACGGTCTGGTAGTAGTGGGTGACGTTGCGCTCGGTCTTGCCGTAGTAGTTGGCCTTGCGTACCGCCAGTGGGTCTTGGCCTAAATGGCGGGCGATGGCGTCCATCACTTCCTCGATGGCGACCATGCCTTGGGGGCCGCCGAAGCCGCGATAGGCGGTGTTGGAGGCCGTGTTGGTCTTGCAGCGATGGCCGTTGACCGTCGCATCGCCCAGGTAATACGAATTGTCGGCGTGGAACATGGCGCGGTCGACAATCGAGTTGGACAGGTCTGGCGAACAGCCGCAGTTACCCGCCAGTTCCAGGTTGATCCCGTGCAGGCGACCGTTGTCGTTGAAGCCCACGTCGTACTCGATATAGAACGGGTGACGCTTGCCCGTCATCAGCATGTCTTCAACCCGCGGCAAACGCATCTTGGTCGGCTGGCCGGTCAAGCGTGCTACCACCGCGCACAGGCAGGCGGGGCTGGCGGCCTGGGTTTCCTTGCCGCCGAACCCGCCGCCCATGCGACGCATGTCCACGACAATCTTGTTCATCGACACGTCAAGCACTTCGGCCACCAGCTTCTGCACTTCGGTGGGGTTTTGCGTAGAGCAATAGACGATCATGCCGCCGTCTTCGGTGGGCATTACCGAAGAGATCTGGGTTTCCAGATAGAAGTGTTCCTGGCCGCCGATATGCAGGGTCCCCTGGATACGGTGCTTGGCACTCGCCAGCGCAGACGCCGAATCGCCGCGTTGGTGCGTGTGGCTGTCGAGCACGAAATGCTTGTTGCGAAAAGCCTCGACCACATCCAGCACTGGCTCCAGGTCTTCGTATTCGATCACTGCCGCCATCGCCGCCTTGCGCGCGGTCTCCAGGTCACGGGCCGCCACGGCCAGCACCACCTGGCCGACGAACTGCACAGTGTCGATGGCCAGCAATGGGTCGCCGGGCATCAACGGCCCGATGTCTTTCAGGCCTGGTACATCTTCGTGGGTAATCGCAATGCGCACGCCGTCGAAGGCGTAGCAGGGCGCAGTGTCGATACTGAGGATGCGGGCGTGGGCACGGTCGGACAGGCGCGCATACAGGTGCAACTGGTTGGGAAATTCCAGGCGGTCATCGATGTACTGCGCTTCGCCGCTGACGTGCTTGGCGGCGCTGTCATGCTTGACGCTGCGCCCGACCCCGGAGGTGAGATCCCGGGCAAACAGTTCGGCAAGTTCGGCCTGGGTCTTTACGACGGCGTGATGGTTAGACATAAGCGGTCACCCGAGTCTCGATGTGCGGCGTTTGCAGTTCGATGAAGTATTTGCGCAGCAGGTTCTGCGCGCTGAGCAGGCGATACTCCTTGCTGGCGCGGAAGTCCGACAGCGGGGTGAAGTCCTGTGCCAGGGCGGCGCAGGCTTTCTCGACCGTGGCCGAGTTCCAGATGGCGCCCACCAGCGCGGCCTCGCAACTTTTTGCGCGTTTTGGTGTGGCAGCCATGCCGCCGAAGGCAACGCGCGCCGCGCTGATCACACCGTTGTCGATGTTGAGGTTGAACGCCGCGCACACGGCTGAAATATCATCGTCCAGGCGCTTGGACACCTTATAGGCACGGAACAGTGCGTGGCCCTTGGGCACGATGATCTTCTCGATGAACTCGCTGTCCTGGCGGGCGGTGACACGGTAATCGATGAAATAGTCTTCCAGCGCCAGCGTGCGGCGGGTGTTGCCTTTGCACAGTACGATCTGGGCGCCGAGCGCAATCAACAGTGGCGGCGAATCCCCAATCGGTGAGGCGTTGCCGATATTGCCGCCCAGGGTGCCCTGGTTGCGGATTTGCAGGGAGGCGAAGCGCTGCAGCAGTTCGCCGAAGTCCGGGTATTCATGGTGTAGCGCGGTGTAGCAATCGGAGAGAACGGTGGCCGCGCCGATCTCCAGGCGGTCGTCGAAATGTTCGATGCGCTTCATGTCTTCAATGTTGCCGACGTAGATCATCACCGGCAGGGTGCGGTGGAACTGGGTCACTTCCAGCGCCAGGTCGGTGCCGCCGGCCAGCAGGCGGGCTTGCGGATAGGCGTCGTAGAGGTCGGCCAGGTCGGCGACGGTCAAGGGCACCAAGCAGCGTTTGTCACCGCTGTTGAGCTCGCCGGTCTGAGTGGGCGCGATGCTTTTAAGGCGGGCGATGGTGTCGGCCTCGCGGCAGTCGAACTGATCCTGAGGCTTGTTGCAGCAGGCTTGTTCGGCGGCGGCCAGGATCGGGCGATAACCTGTGCAGCGGCACAGGTTGCCGGCCAGGGCTTCATGGGCTCTGTGGCTGTCGGGGGCGTCACTGTTTTTTTGCAGGGCAAACAACGACATCACGAAACCCGGGGTGCAAAAGCCGCACTGCGAGCCATGGCACTCAACCATGGCCTGTTGCACGCTGTGCAGTTGGCCCTGGTGCTTGAGATCTTCAACGCTGATCAGTTGTTTGCCGTGCAGCGACGACACGAAAGTCAGGCAGGAGTTGAGGCTGCGGTAACGAATCTGCTCGGTGCCTTGGCCATCGGTATGCAGCTCACCGACCACCACCGTGCACGCACCGCAGTCGCCGCTGGCGCAGCCTTCCTTGGTACCGGATTTGCCCACATGCTCACGCAGATAGTTGAGCACGGTCAGGTTGGGGTCCAGGGCGTGCTCGCTACGGAGTTCCTGGTTGAGTAAAAACTGGATCACGGAAGGCCTCGCAGACTCATTATTGTTGTTAACCGCTTTGCGCCGAATCTAGTCATGTCTGACTTTTCGGTCAATGGTTTTCTGACCTATGGGTCAAGAAAATGCGATCGCAACACTTTCAATTATGGTTCAGTCTTCTGGAACCGGTGTTTTTGGCGGCGTGTGGGCTGTTAACGTTGCTTATTTCATGCCAAATTCGCCACGGTGGGCGTAGCGCCATCAGCGGGCCAATGCGCTACACTGCCGCGCTTGTACCGATAGAAGATTTTGAAGGGAAAACATGACGTTCAAGGCGCCGGACAGTCTCGCCGAGCAAATCGCTCACCACCTCGCCGAACGTATCATTCGCGGCGAACTCAAGCCTGGGGAGCGGATCCAGGAACAGAAGGTCACGCTGGCGCTCAACGTCAGTCGCGGTTCCGTGCGCGAAGCCTTGCTGATCCTCGAACGCCGCCATCTGATCGCGATCCTGCCGCGCCGTGGCGCCCACGTCACCGAGCTCACCGCGCACAAGGTGCAGAGCCTGTGTACGTTGATGGGCGAGATGTACATCCTGCTCGGCAATGCAGTGGCCGAAGGCTGGCAGACCCAGGCCGATATGGCGCCGTTCTTGCAGATCCAGCAACGCCTGCAGCTGAGCTTGGAGCGCGAGGACATCCGCGCCTTCGTCGAAGAAAGCTTCAGCGTGATGCGCGCCGCGTATCCCTTCGCCAACAACCCTTATTTGCAGGAAACCGTTGAAAACCTGCAGCCGGCGATGAACCGCGCTTATTACCTGGCCCTGGATCAGCGCAAGGCGTCCATGAGCGAGTTCCAGGCACTGTTCGAGCAATTGCTCGCCGCGGTGCTCGCCCGTGATCTGGTGCAGATTCGCCTGGTGCTGTCGGCCTACTGCCAGCGCAGTAGCTCGCTGGTCATCGCTGCGTTGGCGGACGCCTAAGCGTGCGGCTCAAGTGCATCAAGTTGGCGGGGTTCAAATCCTTCGTCGACCCGACTACCGTGAACTTCCCCAGCAACATGGCAGCGGTAGTGGGACCCAATGGCTGCGGCAAGTCGAACATCATCGACGCCGTACGCTGGGTGATGGGCGAGAGCTCGGCGAAGAACCTGCGTGGCGAGTCGATGACCGATGTCATCTTCAACGGCTCCACCAGCCGCAAGCCGGTGAGCCAGGCCAGCATCGAACTGGTGTTCGACAACTCCGACGGTACCCTGGTCGGCGAATACGCCGCCTACGCAGAGATCTCCATTCGCCGCAAAGTGACGCGCGACAGCCAGAACAGTTACTTCCTCAACGGCACCAAGTGTCGCCGCCGGGACATCACCGATATTTTCCTCGGCACAGGTTTGGGCCCGCGCAGCTATTCGATCATCGAACAGGGCATGATCTCCAAGCTGATCGAAGCCAAGCCCGAAGACCTGCGCAACTTTATCGAAGAAGCGGCCGGCATCTCCAAGTACAAGGAGCGCCGCCGCGAAACTGAAAACCGCATCCGCCGTACCCATGAAAACCTCGCCCGCCTGACCGACCTGCGCGAAGAGCTGGAGCGCCAGTTGGAGCGTCTGCACCGCCAGGCCCAGGCCGCCGAGAAGTATCAGGAATACAAGGGCGAAGAGCGCCAGCTCAAGGCGCAACTGTCGGCCCTGCGTTGGCAGGCACTGAACGATCAAGTGGGCCAGCGCGAAGCGATCATTGGCACCCAGGAGGTCAGCTTTGAGGCGCTGGTGGCCGAGCAACGCAATGCTGACGCCAGCATCGAACGCTTGCGTGACGGGCACCATGAACTGTCCGAACGCTTCAATCTGGTGCAGGGCCGCTTCTATTCGGTGGGGGGCGATATCGCTCGGGTCGAGCAGAGCATCCAGCACGGCCAGCAGCGTTTGCGCCAGTTGCAGGATGACTTGAAGGAGGCCGAGCGCGCTCGCCTGGAAACCGAGTCGCACCTGGGTCATGACCGCACCTTGCTGCTGACCCTCGGCGAAGAGCTGGACATGCTCACCCCCGAGCAGGAAATCACCAACGCCGCCGCCGAAGAGGCCGCCGCCGCGCTGGAAGAATCCGAAACCACCATGCACGCCTGGCAGGAGCAGTGGGATACCTTCAACCTGCGATCGGCCGAGCCGCGTCGCCAGGCCGAGGTGCAGCAGTCGCGCATTCAGCAACTGGAAACCAGCATGGAGCGCCTGGCCGAACGCCAGCGTCGCCTGCAGGAAGAACGTGTATTGCTCGCCGCCGACCCCGAAGACGCGGCGATCATGGCGCTGAGCGAGCAACTGGCCGAAAGCGAAATGACGCTGGAAGAGTTGGAAGCCAGCGAGGAACAACAGGTGGAACGCCTGGAGCAATTGCGTCAGCAACTGCATACGGCAACCCAGGCGCAGCAGCAGGCCCAGGGCGATCTGCAACGGCTCAATGGGCGCCTGGCATCTCTTGAAGCCTTGCAGCAAGCTGCGCTGGACCCTGGCACCGGCACCGCCGAGTGGCTGCGCGACCAGCATCTGGCCGAGCGCCCGCGCCTGGCCGAAGGCTTGAAGGTAGAAGCCGGTTGGGAGCTGGCGGTGGAAACCGTACTCGGCGCCGATCTGCAAGCGGTGCTGGTGGACGATTTTGGCGGCTTCGACCTGGCCGGTTTCGCCCAGGGCGATTTGCGTTTGCTCAGCCCGGCGGCCGACGGCACGCGGGTACCGGGCAGCCTGCTGGACAAGGTCGAGGCGGCGATTGATTTGTCGCCATGGCTGGGCCAGGTCAAGCCGGTTGAGTCACTTGAACAGGCCCTGGCCCAGCGCGGTCAACTGAGCGCCGGCGAAAGCCTGATCAGTCGCGACGGTTATTGGATCGGCCGACATTTCCTGCGCGTGCGCCGTGCCAGCGAAGCGGAAAGTGGCGTATTGGCCCGCGGCCAGGAAATCGTCAACCTGATCGCCGAACGCGAAGAGCGCGAAGCCACCCTCGAAAGTCTGGAAACCGAACTGCAAACCCTGCGCGCCACCCAGCGCCAGCAAGAGACCGGCCGCGAACACCTGCGCCGCTTGTTGCAAGACGAAGCGCGCCAGCAAGGCGAATTGAAAGCCCAACTGTCGGCGAGCAAAGCCAAGGTCGAACAACTGACCCTGCGCCGCACCCGCCTTGACGAAGAAGTGGCCGAGATGGGCGAACAGCGCGCCCTTGAACATGAGCAGGTTGGCGAAGCGCGCCTGCAATTGCAGGAAGCCCTCGACAGCATGGCGCTGGATACCGAGCAGCGCGAGTTGCTGCTGGCCCAGCGTGACAGCCTGCGCGAACGCCTCGACCGCGTGCGCCAGGAAGCTCGCCAGCACAAGGATCACGCTCACCAGTTGGCGGTGCGCCTGGGCTCTCTGCGGGCCCAGCATGATTCCACGCGCCAGGCCCTTGAGCGCCTGGAGATGCAGTCCGAACGCCTCACCGAAAAACGTGAGCAACTGAGCCTCAACCTGGAGGAGGGCGAGGCGCCGTTGGAAGAGCTGCGCCTCAAGCTTGAGGAACTGCTCGACAAGCGCATGACCGTCGACGTAGAGCTCAAGACCGCGCAGATCGCCCTGGAAGATGCCGACCGCGAACTGCGTGACGCTGAAAAGCGCCGTACCATGGCCGAGCAGCAATCCCAATTGATCCGCGGCCAACTCGAACAACAGCGCATGGAGTGGCAAGCCCTCACCGTGCGCCGCAAGACCTTGCAAGACCAGTTGCTCGAAGACGGTTATGACCTGCATGGCGTGCTCAACACCCTGACCGCCCAGGCCAACGAGAAGGAAGCCGAAGAAGAACTTGAGCGGATTGCCGCACGCATTCAACGCCTTGGCGCCATCAACCTTGCGGCGATCGATGAGTACCAGCAGCAGTCCGAGCGCAAACGTTATCTGGATGCTCAGGATGCCGATCTGGTCGAAGCCCTGGACACCCTGGAAAACGTGATCCGCAAGATCGACAAGGAAACCCGCAACCGCTTCAAAGATACCTTTGATCAGATTAATGGCGGTTTACAGGCGTTATTCCCAAAAGTTTTCGGTGGTGGCAGTGCCTACTTGGAACTGACGGGCGAAGATCTACTCGATACAGGGGTAACGATCATGGCGCGGCCTCCGGGCAAGAAGAACAGCACCATCCATTTGTTGTCCGGTGGCGAAAAAGCCCTGACCGCATTGGCCCTGGTATTTGCCATCTTCAAGTTGAACCCGGCGCCGTTCTGTATGCTCGACGAAGTTGACGCGCCGCTGGATGACGCTAACGTTGGACGCTACGCTCGGTTGGTCAAAGAGATGTCCCAGACTGTGCAGTTCATCTACATCACCCACAACAAGATCGCCATGGAAATGGCGGACCAGTTGATGGGGGTCACGATGCACGAGCCGGGCTGTTCGCGTTTGGTCGCAGTGGATGTGGAAGAGGCGATGGCAATGGTGGAATCCTGAACCATGCCAGGAGAGAGAATTTACGGCACGTCGTAGGGCGATTTACCGGTCTGGCGAAAGTGGCAAATGGACATATTTGTTCAAGGCATTTTGACAGACGGTGTAAAGTTATCTTTGGTCGTGCTAGTTTAATGTCAATTTTTCGTATGCGTGGGCAAAACGTCAGTCAGAACATAGAGTTGGCGCCACGTTTTAAAGCGGTTTGCACGGTGCTAAACCCCTTATTTTTCAGCATTTTTTATTAGAGGCACGGGATTACATGGAAATCGGTCTGCGCGAGTGGCTGATCGTCATCGGCATCATTGTCATTGCCGGTATTCTTTTCGATGGCTGGCGCCGCATGCGCGGTGGCAAGGGCAAGCTCAAGTTCCGCTTGGACCGAAACCTGTCCAACTTGCCTGACGACGACGGCGCCGCCGAGCTGCTGGGGCCGCCCCGTGTGCTGGATACCCACAAAGAGCCGCAACTGGACGAGCATGATTTGCCGTCAATGAGCGCGCCGTTGCGGGAAGCCCGCGAGCCGTCCTCCAAGCGCGGCAAGCGTGGTGGCGCGGCGGTTGCCGAGCCGCATCAAGGCGACCTGAACCTGGACGTCGATGACGGCCCGAGCTTCAGCAGCCGTGATGACGACTTCCCCGACGAGACCCCGACCAAAAGCGCGCCACGCCAATCGGTAAACGATCAGCCGGCCGCCGAGGAAGTCCTGGTTATCAGTGTGATCTGCCGCGATGCCGGCGGCTTCAAGGGCCCTGCGCTGTTGCAGAACATCCTTGAGAGCGGCCTGCGCTTTGGCGAGATGGATATATTCCACCGTCACGAGAGCATGGCCGGTAATGGCGAAGTGCTGTTCTCCATGGCCAATGCGGTCAAACCCGGCACTTTCGATCTGGACGATATCGACCTGTTCAGCACCCCGGCGGTGAGTTTCTTCCTCGGTTTGCCAGGCCCGCGTCACCCCAAGCAAGCGTTTGATGTGATGGTGGCCGCAGCTCGCAAGCTGTCCCAGGAATTGAACGGCGAGCTCAAGGACGACCAGCGCAGCGTCCTGACCGCCCAGACCATCGAGCATTATCGTCAGCGCATCGTCGAGTTCGAGCGTCGTGCCCTGACACAGAAACGCTGAGGTTCGATCATAAGCGTTGTCTGTAGAATCCATGCACTAACATATTGAGCAGCTTCGGCTGCTCTTTTGCTTTATGAGAGAACACCCATGACCGCCGCCCACACCCGCATTCTCGAACTGCGCGCTGAACTGGATCAGCACAACTATCGCTACCACGTGCTTGACGAGCCGAGCATTCCGGACGCCGAGTACGATCGCTTGTACCACGAGCTCAAGGCCCTGGAAGCCGAGCATCCGGAGCTGGTGACGCGTGATTCACCGACACAGCGGGTCGGCAGTGCGGCGCTGTCGGCATTCACCCAGGTCAAGCATGAGATCCCGATGCTCAGCCTGGGCAACGCCTTTGATGAAACCACCATGCTGGAGTTTGATCGCCGGGTGACCGAGGGCCTCGACCTGCCGGTAGGCGATCTGTTTGGCGCGGGTGCGGCAGTGGAGTACAGCTGCGAGCCAAAGCTCGATGGCCTGGCGGTCAGCCTGCTGTATCAGGACGGCGAACTGGTACGCGGCGCTACCCGGGGTGACGGCACTACCGGTGAGGACATCAGCGTCAACGTGCGCACCGTGCGCAATATTCCGCTCAAGCTGCACGGCAGCGGCTGGCCGGCTACTCTGGAAGTCCGTGGCGAAGTGTTCATGTCCAAGGCCGGGTTCGAACGCCTGAATGCCTCGCAGCTGGAAGTTGGCGGCAAGACCTTCGCCAACCCGCGCAACGCCGCGGCGGGCAGCCTGCGCCAACTGGACTCGAAGATCACTGCCAGCCGCCCGCTGGAATTCTGCTGCTATGGCATCGGCCAGGTGACCGCGGATATCAGCGATACCCATATCGGCAACCTCAAGCAGTTGCAGAAGTGGGGCATGCCGATCAGCCACGAACTGAAGTTGGCCAAGGGTATCCAGGAGTGCCTGGACTACTACCGCGACATTGGCGAGCGCCGTAATTCGCTGGGCTATGAAATCGACGGCGTGGTGTTCAAGGTCAACAGCATCGCGTCCCAGCGTGAACTGGGCTTCCGCGCCCGCGAGCCGCGTTGGGCGATTGCGCATAAATTTCCGGCGATGGAAGAGCTGACCGAGTTGCTCGACGTGGAATTCCAGGTTGGCCGCACCGGTGCTGTGACCCCGGTGGCGCGCTTGAAGCCGGTCAAGGTGGCTGGCGTGACGGTGTCCAACGCGACCCTGCACAACATGGACGAAGTGGCGCGCCTGGGGCTGATGATCGGTGACACGGTGATCATCCGCCGCGCCGGTGATGTGATTCCGCAGGTGGTCTCGGTGGTCACCGAGCGTCGCCCGGAGCACGCCCGTGCGGTGCAGATCCCCGAGAACTGCCCGGTGTGCGGCTCCCATGTGGAGCGCACGCAACTGGTCAAGCGCAGCAAAGGCAAGGAAACCGTCAGCGAAGGCGCGGTGTACCGTTGCGTCGGGCGCCTGGCCTGTGGCGCGCAGCTCAAGCAGGCGATCATCCATTTCGTCTCGCGGCGTGCCATGGACATCGACGGCCTGGGCGACAAGACCATCGAGCAATTGGTGGATGAGAAACTCATCGGTTCGCCGGCAGACCTCTACAAGCTCAAGTACGAACAGATCATCGACCTGGAAGGCTTTGCCGATATCTCCAGCAAGAAGCTGATCAGCGCCATCGAAAACAGCAAGACCCCGACCCTGGCGCGTTTTATCTACGCCCTGGGTATTCCCGATGTGGGCGAAGAGACCGCCAAGGTGCTGGCACGCTCGCTGGCGTCCCTGGAGCGTGTGCAGAAGGCTTTGCCTGAAGTGCTGACCTACTTGCCCGACGTCGGCCTGGAAGTGGCGCACGAGATTCATAGCTTCTTTGAAGACAGCCATAACCAGGATGTGATCGGTGCACTGTTGTCGCCGGACGAATGCGGCCTGCAATTGCAGGAGCAAGGCGAACTCAGCGCAGAATTCGCCGCCAGCACCACCTTGGGCGGCTTGCTCGACAAGCTGCATGTACCTTCCGTCGGGCCGGGAGCTGCGCAGAAACTGGCAGACAAGTTCGGTTCGCTGGAAGGCGTGATCAAGGCCGATTGGCTGGATATGCGCCAGGCCCTGCCCGAGAAGCAAGCCAAGGCCGTGCGCGAATTCTTCGACAACCCTGACAACGCCCATCATGCCCTGGCCATCGAGCAGCAGCTCAAGGACTTCGGCATGCACTGGCAGAGCGAGAAAAAGGTCGTTGAAGGCTTGCCCGAAGCCGGGCACACCTGGGTACTCACCGGCTCCCTGGAGTTGATGAGCCGCGACGTCGCCAAGGACAAGCTCGAAAGCCTGGGCGCCAAGGTGGCCGGTTCCGTCTCGGCGAAAACCCACTGCGTGGTCGCCGGGCCGGGAGCCGGTTCCAAATTGGCCAAGGCCAGCGAGCTGGGCCTTAAAGTGCTGGATGAGGAGGCCTTCGTCGCCTTCCTGGCCAGCCACAACATCAGCGTCTGACCTCTTCCTGTGGCGAGGGAGCTTGCTCCCGTCGGGCTGCGCAGCAGCCCCTCAAGAAAGCGGAACGATCTCGAGCGAGAAATGATCTAGTCTCTGTCACCCCAGGGAGAGCCCGCCATGTTCCGTTACTTCGAGCAACTCAGTTCGCGCATCGCCGCCCCGTTCATGGCTCAAACCTCGCGCAACAGCAAGGTGTGGCAATGCCGCTGCGGCCAGTCTTTATTCTTTCGCAACAGCCAATGCCTGGCCTGCCAGGCGGTGCTGGGTTATCTGCCGCAGCAAAGCCGTTTGTCTTCCCTGCAACCCGGCCCTGTCGTTGACACTTGGCTGGCGGATGACGCACTCGATGCCGGGGCCTGGCGTCGCTGTGCCAACCTCGACTCACCGGCCGCGTGCAACTGGCTGATCCCCGCCCACACCACTGCGTCGCTGTGCGTGGCCTGTAGCCTGAATCGCACTATTCCTGATCTATCCATCCCGGAAAACCCCGAACGCTGGCGCAAGGTCGAAACTGCCAAGCGTCGGCTAGTGGCACAACTGATCAGCCTGGGCCTGCAGGTGGTGCCCAAGAGCGTTGACGAAGACACCGGGCTGGCCTTCGACTTCATCGGGACTGACCTGGCAGGCAATGCGCCGACCACTGGCCATGCCAACGGCCTGATCACCCTCGATATCAAGGAAGCCGACGATGCTCACCGCGAAAAAGTCCGCGTACAGATGCGTGAGCCTTACCGCACCTTGCTCGGTCATTTTCGCCATGAAGTCGGCCACTATTACTGGGATCGGCTGATTGCCAACAGCCACTGGCTTGACGCTTTTCGCACCTTGTTCGGCGATGAGCACGCCAGTTACGCCGAAGCGCTCGACCAGCATTATCAGAACGGCCCGCGTCCGGACTGGCAGCAAACCTGCGTCAGCGCCTACGCCACCATGCATCCCTGGGAAGACTGGGCTGAAACCTGGGCCCATTACCTGCACATGATGGACGCGGTGGACACCGCGTTGGGCTTTGGCATGAGCGCCCGCGAGATGGACCTGGACTACCAACCGTTCCCGCTGACAACGCTGTATGACCCGGCACACCCCGGCGGCCCGGCGTTCCTCTCGTTCGTCAATGCCTGGATCGAGCTGGCCGGTATGCTCAACGAACTGTCCCGCGCCATGGGCCAGCCGGATTTCTACCCCTTCGTGCTGCCGCCGGGGGTGATAGCCAAGTTGCACTTTATCCACCTGGTCATCCAGGAAGAGGGTGGCAGAGCGGACGAGGTTCTGCAGGCTCAGTGATTGCCCCTGTGGGAGGGGTAATTGCAGAGGGCCATGGCAAGTACTTGAAGCTTCTCATTTTTTACGGTTGTAACTTCCGATCAGATCGGTACAATGGCGCGGCTTGCCGAGAGGCTTGCGTCGTTATGGTGACCCCATCGGTCCCCCCGCAACGATTACCCGTGAACCTGGTCAGAGCCGGAAGGCAGCAGCCACAGCGGGAACATTGTGTGCCGGGGTGTGGCTGGTGGGGTTGCCTCCATAACGCTCCCTTCTGTTTTACCTATTCCTGAATCCATATAGTCAGCCAGTCATCTGTGACCCTTATCGCACAGTGCACGACGGCCACTCCACGACTAGTGGCATACTCCCAAGCGTGTCTTTCCCCTGGCTACGAGGCTGTATGCACTCGGAACATTTTGATTTGTCCAGCCCTGTGTTCTTGCCGATCACCGAGCAAACCTGTGTGGGTTTGTTGAGCGGTGAGGGTTTCGATGCGCTCGTAGCCCTGAGTGAGCCGGAGTTGGCGGCGGTGCTGGTGATCCAGAACCTGGCGCAGGTGCCCGAAAGCGACCTGAGCGCCAATGGTGCCGAAAAAGTGTTGGCCAAGCTGATTGACTGGGCGGTAGAGGCCAGCCATTCGGCAAGCGTCTCCCTACTCTCCGAGGCGCAGCGGCTGTTCGACCAAAGGAAGCTGTACTTCGGCCTCAATGTGGTCAAAAGCCTGAAGCTGCGTTTTCTGTTAGCGGAGGAAGTGCAGGCGCGCGACTATCTGTTGCCCAGCGGCAAGTGGGACGTAGAGTACAAAGTCCGCCATCTCAAGACCAATGATCCCTTCAGCAAGCAGATGGTCACGCCCAGGCATCGCGAGCGCTGGTTGAGTGCCGAGCAAGACAAGTTGGTCAGAACCTTCCGTGCCAACTTGAACGAAGACCTGCATGTTCAGGGCTATGCAGGTATCGGCAAGAGTCACCTGCTGGTGGCCCTGATGGAGCATCTGCGCCCGGAAAAGACCTTGTTGCTGGCACGTACCCCGGCAAAGCTGGAAACCCTGCGTGCCCGTATGGTGGGCGTACGCGAGCGAAAGGCCGGGCATACCTTCCATGCATTCGCCCACGCCTTGATGCAGGGTCCCAGGCCCAAGCCGCTGACTGCGCAGGTGAGGGCGCCGAGCAAGCAGGCACTGGCTCAGGAGCTGAATATCTTCGGCTTTCGTGGCCTGCAAGGGCAGGCTGTGGTCGACGTTTGCCTCAACGTATTGCAAGCCTACTGCCGCTCCTGGGAATACAGCCTGTCGGCGAAGCACTTGCCGCATTTCAAACAGCCGCTGTCCAGCGTTGATGCCAGGGCACTGCTCGAATATGCCAGCCGGCTATGGAGCTATCTCGAAGCGAATCCGGCCTGGGGCAGCCAGACTGGGTTTGAAGCCTTGCTGATGATCAAGCGCGCCAGCCTCGCCGGCTGCGTGGTGCCCGAGCGCTATACCCACGTCCTTATCGACGAGAGCCAGGATATTCCGGCGCCGCTGCTGCAAATCATCGAGCGGGGCCGGCAGGTGCTGATAACCCTGGGGGATGAGTATCAGCAGGCCAGTGGAGTCATGGTCAGGCGCGCCCGTGAGGTGCGCCATACGGATGTGTGTTACTCCGTGCGCTCCGGACGCAATGTCGAGCGCCTGGTCAATCCCTTGATCAGCCAGCATTCGGATAAGAACAAAGTGCTTTTCGAGGGGGCTCGGGATGCCGACGTCGGTATCGAGTTTTATCCGCTGGGCTTTGTACCGCCGCAAGGCTGCGTGGTATTGACCGCATCCCACTGGGACACAATGAAGTGGGCCATCCAGTTGAGCGAAGCCCGTTGTGCGTTCAGCCTGGCCGGTAAAGAAGCGCAGCAGTCGCTCAAGTACTTTATGGACACCGTGGTCGCGTTGTTCAAGCCTGACTTCTACAGCAGCGAGTTCAATGACAGCGGGCCCCACCCGTTTTTCAGCGATATGGCCGATTGGCAGCAAGTACGCGAGGCCTGCCAGTTCGATGAGGCGTTTCTCTGGGTCGAAGCTGAGCTGCAAAAAGGCTTTAATCTGGCGGATGTCACGCGCTTGAACAGGCAAAGCGGCCATCCGGATGAGCGCTGCCTCTTGATGTTGGCGCAAGACGCCGGTGGCATGGAGTTCAACCGGGTGTTGCTCACACCAGCGTTGTTGACCAACGTAAAGTTCCAGGATGCCTACGCGTTCGACCAGCGACTGTGTGCGGTGTATATCGCAATTTCGCGAGCAACCCAGCAGCTCTATCTGCCCTACGATGTGGTTGAGTGGCTCGACTATCACAAGTATCAGAAAACCCGCGAATTACACGGTTACTGAAGGATTTAATCCAGCTGTTTCACAACTTTGGAAAAGCCCTCTGGACAACCCCCAGACCGCCTTGTTAGCTTGCGCCGGCCACTTGTTTCAGAGCATGACAAGGGCATGGACTTGATATTGAAGTGCTATCGCTTCTCTAACTTACAAGGATGTCTGTCATGAAAAGCCTGCAAGGGTTGCCTCGACTTATCAGTGCCTCAGTCGGCGCTCCCGGCAAAGCCCGCAACTTGCCCGCCGATGTGCAGTGCATCCAATATTTATTCAACCTGATCATTCCCAAAATGGGCTTTGCCTTGCTGGAAAACGGCAAGTGCGATGGCCAGTTGGTGCAGTGCATCAGCCAGTATCAGTTCCGCCATCTCAAATATGCTCATCCCGATGGGGTGATCGACCCCACGGGGCGTACGTTCAACAGCTTGATCGAGGAAGCGGTGAAAGTACCCGTACGGGCCTTCCCGACCATGCGTATTCCGAGCTTTCTCAACGCATTGGGCAATAACAACGTCGATGCGGTGCAAGCCACGGTCAATGTCTACCTGAACCAGGTGCGTGCGGTGATCGAGGCCGAGCGGCGCAACCGCCAATTAATGCTGCAGGCCACCTGCGACGGCGGCACGACGCTGAGCGATACGGACTTCCAGAATGCTGCCAAGCAATTGGGAAACGGCATCTCGGTGAATGTGGTCAAGGCGTTCGCCACCATCGAGTCGGGCGGGAAAGTGGGGTTCGGGCCGGCCAAGCTGCCGATCATCGCCTTCGAAGGTCATCACTTTCGCAAGTACACCAAGCATATCTACGACCAGTCGCACCCGCTGCTGTCGTACGTCTACAAGAAAAAAGCCGGGCCGCAGTGGCAGACCAACAACAAGGACCAGGTCAAGGCCTGGGAAACCATGGCCACCGCTTTTGCTCTCGACCAGGAAGCGGCACTGATGTCGGCGTCCTGGGGGATGTTTCAGGTCATGGGGTTCAACTTCGCGTCGTGCGGGTTCAAGACGGTGTTCGAGTTTGCAGCGGCGTTAAAAGTAAACGCTGGTAATCAACTCAAGGCCTACCTCAGTTTTTGCAGCAAGAGCACGGCGCTGATGAGTGCGATGAAAAACAAGGATTTCACAGCCATGGCTCGTAACTATAACGGCGAGGACTACGGCAACTATGACGTGCTGATGAAACAAGCCTACGAAGCCTTTGAAGGGAAGAAATAAGATGATTCGTTTTCTGGCGATGGGAATGCTGTCGTTGTGCGCCGTGGCCCCCGCGTTTGCTGGTTCGGCCGCTTTGCATTCAGGCAAGTACGAAGGGTTGATGCTGGCGGTGACGCCCGGTAACCAGGTTGAAGGCTTTTATTCCGAAGCGATGGGCGAGGGCGTTAGCCGCCGTTGCACCTTCTACCTGCAAGGCAAGCCAGAGACGCTTACCACCTGGCTGGATGCTGCCTACCCTGGGAGTGTGGCAGTGGCGTCCGACGGTGTGGTCCTGACAGTGGAGCAGGGCCGGCAACACCCCGGCTGCATCAACGTGTTGATGCCGGAAATCGCCACGGGCCTGGACCTGACCCAGACTGCCAGCAAAAAGTGGATCGGGCTGGTGACGGTGTCTGCCGACAAGGCTTACCTGTTGAAAACTCCGGGGGGCAAGGCGGTCAAGCGTCCCTATATCGTCAAGGGTGACGTAGTGGGTGTGCTGGCGTTCAAGGACGGCTGGGCGCAGGTGGAGTTTATCAATGCGCACGACCGTTCCTTCACGGGCTGGATCAGCCAGGGCCAGTACGCACGGTTGGCTGCACCGAAGCTCTGAGAAGCTCTGAAATGTGGGAGGGGGCTTGCTCCCGATGAGGAAGCGTCAGCTAGCACCTATATTGATTGACCCACCGCTATCGGGAGCAAGCCCCCTCCCACATTTTGGCGGTGTTAGCCGAAGGTTTCGCGCAGTAGCCCGGAGAATGCATCCCGTGCAAGATGCCGCTGGGTATCTTTGTGCCAGAACAGCAAGTTGTCTACCGCTGCCAGTTCGTCGAACCGATACGATGCCAGCTGATTGGCCTGCTCATAACGCGCCAGGATGCCCTCCGGCGCCAAAGCCACGCCAATCCCCGCGCTGACGCAGCCGATGATCGTGCCCCAGCTGGTATAGCTGGCAATCGCTGGCTTGAAGTCCTGGGGCTTGAGCCAGTTTTCCAGTGCTGCGCGGTAGGGGCAGCCGGGCGGCCACACCAATAATGTGCGGCCAGCCAGGTCTTCGGGGCTGTGGATGGGCGCGCTGCACGCGCTGGCGATCAGTACCAGGCGTTCGCTGTAGACCACGCTGTGCTCCAGCTTCGTGTGTTTGCCACTGGCGGCCACGAGGGCCACATCCAGACGATGGTGTTGCAGGTCGTCCAATAGTTGCGCCCAGGCGCCGGTCACCAACTCCAGGCTGACCTCGGGATAACGCCGGTGATACTCCGCCAACAGCGGCGGCAGGCGGCCGCTGGCGCTGGATTCCACCGCGCCGATGCGCAAGGTGCCACGGGGAATCGCGCTGGCATCCACCGCACGCTTGGACTCATCCACCAACGCCAGGATGCGCTCGCAGTAATCCAGGAAGATCTCACCCGCAGCACTGATCGCCAGCCCGCGGCCGGCGCGGATAAACAACGGTGTGCCCAACTCACTTTCCAGCTGCTTGATGCGGGTGGTGATGTTGGACGGCACACAGTGCAGTTGCAGGGCGGCCTGGGCCACGCTGCCGGTTTGCGCCACGGCTCGCACCATTTTCAGTTGGGCCAGTTCCATTGCTCAGTTCCAGTGATTTCAGAAGTCAGAAACGCTTAATTGTCCTACGCCTGGCCCGGGCCAAGACTGACGGCACTCCTTCTTTTATGGATGCCATCGATGAGTACCCCGTCACCGCTCAAGCTTACGCTAGTCATTGCCAGCGTCATCCTCTGTTGGGCTTATTCACCCATAGGCGTGCATATGGGGCTGCACAGCTACAGCCCTGGCCAATTGGCGCTGCTGCGTTTCTTGATTGCGTCGCTATTCATGGCGGCTGTGGCCTGGGTAGTCGGCATTGGCCGGCCCCAGGTGCGCGACCTGCCGTGGCTGCTGGTGCTGGGTTTCTTCGGGGTGTTCCTGCACCACACCAGCCTCAATCACGGGCAGCAATGGGTGACAGCGGCGGCGTCGAGTGTGTTGGCACAGTCGGCGCCGCTGTTCAGTGTGTTGATCGCTTTTTTCTGTTTGCAGGAGCGCGTCAGCATCTGGCGTTGGAGCTGTGTACTGTTGGGGTTGGCCGGCGTGCTGGTGGTGATCTGGGGCGATCATGGTGTAGGCGATATCGACCCGCGCGGCTTGTTGATCCTGCTGGCGGCCTGCTCATGGAGCGTGTACTTCGCCATCCAGAGGCATTTCGCCCATCGCTACAGTCCATTGACGATGGCGTGCTACATGGTCTGGTCCGGCACCTTGATGCTGTGCGTGAACCTGCCGGGCCTGCCTGCCGCTATCGTGCAGGCGCCGTTGCGGGAGAACCTCGCGGTGCTGGTGTTGGGTATTTTTCCCAGTGCGTTGGCCTATCTGGCCTGGGGTTATGTGCTCAAGCACGTCGAAGTCAGCCGCGCTTCGGTGGCGATGTACCTGATTCCGCCGGTTGCCATGGTGATGGCCGCCACGCTGCTCGGTGAACAGGTGACCCTGCAGGTGATGCTGGGTGCGGTGATCGTGCTGACCAGCGTCGCCGCTATCAGCCTGGAGGGACGCTGGCGCTCAATCGTGCGGCCGGGACACCCGCAGACGCCATCTGGACGGGCAATCAAGCCAGCTTCGTCAGATTAGACGAGCGTGCCGGATGCAATTTCCCCCCTGCTCCGCTAGCATTACCGGCTTCCGCTTCCCAGTTGCGACGGTTTTCGATGAGTTATCAGGTTCTTGCACGTAAATGGCGCCCGCGCTCGTTCCGCGAAATGGTCGGCCAGACCCATGTGCTCAAGGCTCTGATCAATGCCTTGGACAGCCAGCGGCTGCACCACGCCTATCTGTTCACCGGTACTCGCGGGGTGGGCAAGACCACCATTGCGCGCATCATCGCCAAGTGCCTGAACTGTGAGACCGGTATCACGTCAACGCCTTGCGGCACCTGTTCGGTCTGCCGCGAGATCGACGAAGGGCGTTTCGTCGACCTGATCGAGATCGACGCCGCAAGCCGCACCAAGGTCGAAGACACCCGCGAGCTGCTCGACAACGTGCAGTACGCGCCGAGCCGTGGGCGCTTCAAGGTCTACCTGATCGACGAAGTGCACATGCTGTCCAGCCACTCCTTCAATGCGCTGTTGAAAACCCTGGAAGAGCCGCCGCCCTACGTTAAGTTCATCCTGGCCACCACCGACCCGCAGAAACTTCCTGCAACCATTTTGTCGCGGTGCCTGCAGTTCTCGCTGAAGAACATGACGCCCGAGCGCGTGGTCGAGCATTTGACCCATGTGCTGGGTGTCGAGAACGTACCGTTCGAAGACGACGCCCTGTGGTTGCTGGGCCGCGCTGCCGACGGTTCGATGCGCGACGCCATGAGCCTCACCGACCAGGCCATCGCTTTTGGCGAAGGCAAGGTGATGGCTGCCGATGTGCGCGCCATGCTCGGTACCCTGGACCACGGCCAGGTCTTCGACGTGCTGCACGCGCTGATCGAGGGCGACGCCAAGGCATTGCTTGAGGCCGTGCGCCACCTGTCGGAGCAAGGCCCGGACTGGAATGGCGTACTCTCGGAAATCCTCAATGTGCTGCATCGCGTCGCTATCGCCCAGGCCCTGCCGGAAGGCGTGGATAACGGCCATGGCGATCGCGACCGCGTGTTGGCCCTGGCCCAGGCATTACCGGCCGAGGATGTGCAGTTTTACTACCAGATGGGCCTGATCGGCCGCCGCGACCTGCCCCTGGCGCCGGACCCGCGGGGTGGCTTTGAAATGGTGCTGCTGCGGATGCTGGCGTTCCGGCCGGCGGATTCGGCAGACGCGCCGAGACAGCCGCTAAAGCCAGTGGGGATCAGCCAGGCCACAGTTGATTCCGCCAAACCAGTGGCTGGCGCGGCCGTTGTCGCGCCAGTAGTGGCTGCGCCTGCGCCGGTGGCGCCGGCACCTGAGCCCGAACCTGCGCCGGCTGCAGTGGCACCTGTGGTTGAGCCCGAGCCGGTTATCGAGCCCGCCCCCGTGGTCGACCTGCCCTGGAACGATCCGGTCGAAGCAGAGACTGAGCCCGAGGCTGAGCAACAGCCCGCCGTAGAACCTGTACTGGAAACTGCCGGCGAGCAGCCGGAGCTGACGCCGATGCCTGCGCCGACCCCGGACAGCGTGGTGCCGGATGCCCCTGAGTGGGTATCGGCGCCGGTTCCCGAGCCGACGGTAGCCCAGGTCGAGGCCGCGACCCCCGGCATCGACCTGGACGACGAACCGCCGCTGGACGAAGACTACATCGAGCCGGACATGGATTCGGCCTACAGCTACCTGGACGAATTGGCCAGCGAGCACACCGCCGAGCCAGCGCCCGAGCCCGAGGCAGAACCGGCTGCGGCCCCGGCCACCGGCCTGGCCCTGCAATGGCTGGAATTGTTTCCGAAATTGCCGATCTCCGGCATGACCGGGAGTATCGCCGCCAACTGCACACTGATCTCCATCGAGGGCGACCATTGGCTGCTGCACCTGGATCCGGCCCACAGCGCCTTGTTCAATGCGACCCAGCAGCGTCGGCTCAACGATGCGCTCAACCAATACCATGGGCGCACGCTGACCATCGCCATCGAACTGATCAAGCCCGAGCAGGAAACCCCGGCCCAGGCCGCGACCCGTCGGCGTCTGAACCGCCAGCGCGAGGCTGAGGATTCGATCCACGCTGATCCGCTTATCCAACAAATGATGCAACAGTTCGGTGCGGTCGTCCGCCACGATACTATTGAACCTGTCGAAGCCCCGGTGCCCCAAGCGTCATGACACCGGGCTATTTATTGATCCACGTACTTTTGAGGTGATTCCCATGATGAAAGGTGGCATGGCCGGCCTGATGAAGCAGGCACAGCAGATGCAGGAAAAAATGGCCAAGATGCAGGAAGAACTGGCCAACGCCGAAGTCACCGGTAAAGCCGGTGGCGATATGGTCAGCGTGGTGATGACCGGTCGTCACGACATCAAGCGTGTCAGCATCGACCCGAGCGTGTTGCCTGGCGTGGGCGAAGATGACCTGGAAATGCTCGAAGCGTTGTTCGCCGCAGCCGTCAACGATGCTGTGCGCAAGATCGAAGCCAATAGCCAGGACAAAATGTCCGGCGTGACGGCTGGCATGCAGCTGCCACCGGGCATGAAACTGCCGTTCTGATACAAACGTTGGCTAGACTCAAATGCCGGGCATTGCGCCTGGCATTTTTTTTGCGCGCACGAAACATCGAACCCCGGCCCGTTGCCTATGGTCTGCACCCTATACCGCTGAATTCTCATCGATAAAAGGAGCCCCGCTGATGCCTCAAGAAATGACGCTCAACCAACGCATCGTTCTGGTCTCACGCCCTCAAGGCGCACCCACGCCGGAAAACTTCCGCCTGGAACGTGTAAGCCTGCCGGATCTGGCAGACGGTCAGGTGCTGCTCAAGACGCTGTACCTGTCTTTGGACCCCTACATGCGTGGACGCATGAGTGACGCGCCGTCCTACGCCGCACCCGTGGAAATCGGCGAAGTGATGACCGGCGGTGCTGTCAGCCGTGTCGAGCAATCACGCAACCCGAAATTCGAGGTAGGTGATCTGGTGGTCGGTGCCACCGGCTGGCAGAGCCACAGTATCTGCGACGGCAAGAACCTGATGCCATTGCCCAAGGGGCTTGCGAGCCCGTCGATGGCTCTGGGCGTGTTGGGTATGCCAGGCATGACCGCTTACATGGGCCTGATGGATATCGGCCAGCCGAAAGCCGGGGAAACCCTGGTGGTGGCGGCTGCGTCCGGCGCGGTGGGCTCGGTGGTGGGGCAGGTGGCCAAGCTCAAGGGCTTGCGCGTGGTGGGGGTTGCTGGCGGTGCCGACAAGTGCCGCTATGTGGTGGATGAGCTGGGCTTTGACGCCTGTATCGACCACAAGAGCGCAGACTTCGCCCATGAGTTGGCCCTGGCCTGTTTCAAAGGCGTGGACATTTATTTCGAAAACGTCGGCGGTAAGGTCTTCGATGCGGTGCTGCCGCTGCTCAATGCCAAGGCGCGCGTGCCGCTGTGCGGGTTGATCGCCGGCTATAACGCCCATGAAACCCCCAGCGGCCCTGATCGCCTGCCGGCACTGCAACGCACCTTGCTGACCAAGCGTGTGCGTATCCAGGGCTTTATCGTGTTCGACGACTATGGCGACCGCCAGCCGGAATTCCTCAGCGCCATGGCGCCGTGGGTGCGCGATGGCAAGATCAAGTTCCGCGAGGATGTGGTCGATGGCCTGGAGCAAGCGCCTGAAGCCTTTATCGGCTTGCTGGAGGGACGCAACTTCGGCAAGTTGGTGGTGCGCGTCGCGCAAGATTGAGTATTTGACGCTAATCCGGGGCGCGGGTATAAACCGCGTCTCGTTGTTTTGTCGGACCCTTCGCCCATGAGCTTCAGCCCCCTGATTCGCCAACTGATCGACGCCCTGCGCACCTTGCCAGGTGTTGGCCAGAAAACTGCCCAGCGCATGGCGCTGCAACTGCTGGAGCGTGATCGCAGTGGCGGCACCCGCCTGGCCCAGGCTCTGAGCCAGGCCATGGAAGGCGTGGGCCACTGCCGTCAGTGCCGCACCCTCACCGAAGAAGAACTTTGCCCGCAATGCGCCGACCCCCGTCGCGACGACACGTTGCTCTGCGTGGTGGAGGGGCCGATGGATGTGTATGCAGTGGAGCAGACCGGTTATCGCGGCCGCTACTTTGTGCTCAAGGGCCACCTGTCGCCGCTCGACGGTTTGGGGCCGGAAGCCATCGGTATCCCGCAACTGGTCGCGCGCATTGAAGAGCAGGGCACCTTTAGCGAAGTGATCCTGGCGACCAACCCGACGGTGGAAGGTGAAGCCACGGCGCATTACATCGCCCAACTGCTGACCAACAAGGGCTTGATCACTTCTCGGATTGCCCATGGCGTGCCGTTGGGGGGCGAGTTGGAGTTGGTGGATGGCGGTACCTTGGCGCACTCGTTCGCAGGCCGCAAGCCGATCGCCCTTTAACGCCCATTGCAGCCCCCAATGTGGGAGCTGGCTTGCCTGCGATAGCATCACCACGGTGTAACTGAAAAACCGAGGCGCTTGCATCGCGGGCAAGCCCGGCTCCCACATTGGTTTTGTGGTGTCGGTGAAAATCGTGTACAGCTTGATAACCAAGCAAGCGCTTGGTAAGTTCGTTCCATCTCGCCATGGAGCTTGCCGATGTCTGCCTATCAGGAATACTTCGACCCCAGCCACCAATTGGTCCGCGACAGCGTGCGCCGGTTTGTCGAGCGCGAGATGTTGCCGGGCGTCGAGCACTGGGAGGAGGCTGAGAGCTTTCCTCGTGAGCTTTACCTCAAAGCTGGAGCGGCGGGCATTCTCGGGATCGGCTACCCCGAGGCATTGGGTGGGAGCCACGAAGGCGATCTGTTCGCCAAGGTCGCCGCCAGCGAAGAACTGATGCGTTGCGGTTCCGGTGGTGTGGTGGCCGGGCTCGGCTCCCTGGATATCGGTTTGCCGCCCATCGTCAAATGGGCCCGGCCTGAAGTGCGGGAGCGTATAGCGCCCCTGGTGCTGGCCGGCGAGAAAATCATCGCCCTGGCGGTTACCGAACCGAGTGGCGGCTCTGATGTCGCCAACCTGCACACCCGCGCCGTGCGTGACGGTGAGCACTACCGTGTGAGCGGTGCCAAGACCTTTATCACCAGCGGCATTCGGGCGGATTTCTATACTGTGGCGGTGCGCACCGGCGGGCCGGGCTTCGGCGGTATCAGCCTGTTGCTGATTGAAAAAGACACCCCCGGTTTCACCGTTGGCCAGCCGCTGAAGAAGATGGGCTGGTGGGCGTCGGACACGGCCGAGTTATTTTTCGACGACTGCCACGTGCCCGTCGGCAACCTCATCGGCGCTGAAAACATGGGGTTTGCCTGCATCATGGGCAACTTCCAGAGCGAGCGCCTGGCGCTGGCGCTGATGGCCAACATGACCGCGCAACTGGCCCTGGAAGAAAGCCTCAAGTGGGCCGCCCAGCGCGAAGCGTTCGGTAAACCCATCGGCAAGTTCCAGGTGCTCAAGCACCGCCTGGCGGAAATGGCCACTGCCGTGGAAGTGTCCCGCGAGTTCACTTACCGTCAGGCGGCGAAGATGGCCGCTGGCAAGAGCGTGATCAAGGAGATTTCCATGGCCAAGAACCTGGCCACGGATACAGCTGACCGGGTGACCTATGACGCGGTGCAGATGTTGGGCGGGCAGGGGTACATGCGGGGTAGCCTGGTGGAGCGGCTGTATCGGGATAATCGCATTCTGTCGATTGGTGGGGGGACGCGGGAGGTGATGAACGAAATCATCAGCAAGCAGATGGGGCTTTGACCTGCGGTGTTCTTTCGGGCCTCATCGGGAGCAAGCGCCCTCCCACATTCTTGATTGTGTTCACAAGTCAAAATGTGGGAGGGGGCTTGCTCCCGATGGGGGCGGCCCTGCTAACGACTACCTTTCAGTCAGCCCAAACTGCGTCAGGCAAAACGTGGGAATCCCCATGTCTTCCAACCGCTGCGAACCACCCAGTTCCGGTAAATCAATAATCGCCGCCGCTTCAAAGATCTGCGCGCCCATGCGCCGTACCAGGTTGGCCGCAGCAATCAGGGTGCCACCCGTGGCGATCAGGTCATCGAATATCAGCACCGAATCACCTTCGCACAGGCTGTCGGCGTGTACTTCCAGGAAGGCTTCGCCGTACTCGGTCTGGTAACCCTCGGCCAGCACGTCCGCCGGCAGCTTGCCTTGCTTGCGAAACAGGATCAGCGGCTTGTTGAGCTGGTAGGCGATGATCGAACCGATCAGGAAACCGCGGGCATCCATCGCACCGATATGCGTGAAATCGGCTTCGACATAGCGCTGGGCAAAGCTGTCGGCTACCAGGCGCAGGGCGCGGGGTGATTGGAACAGCGGGGTGATGTCACGAAAGATAACCCCAGGCTTGGGGAAGTCGATGACAGGGCGAATCAGGGATTTGATGTCGAACGAATCGAAGGTCATCGTCGCAGAGTCCTGGGCGGAAAACGGACTCGAAGTATACCTGCGGCCTTGCCGATTGGCGCGGCCGCAGTGTCTGGATCAGACCTCCAGTGAGCCCCCGGCCAATGCGCAAAGCTGGATCGGGTCGAGGATATGCACTTCCTTGCCCTCGGCAGCAATCAGCTGGTTCTGCTGGAAACGGGTAAACACGCGGGACACGGTCTCAACTGCCAGGCCCAGGTAATTGCCGATTTCATTACGCGACATGCTCAGGCGGAACTGGTTGGCCGAGAAACCACGGGCACGGAAGCGCGCCGACAGGTTGACCAGGAATGTCGCGATGCGCTCGTCGGCGGTTTTCTTCGACAGCAGCAGCATCATTTGCTGGTCGTCACGAATCTCGCGGCTCATCACGCGCATCAATTGGCGGCGCAGTTGTGGCAATTGCAGGGCCAATTCGTCCAGGCGCTCGAAAGGAATTTCGCACACCGACGTCGTCTCCAGGGCCTGGGCCGACACCGGGTGAATCTCGGTGTCCATTCCCGACAGCCCGACCAACTCGCTGGGCAGGTGGAAGCCGGTGATTTGTTCTTCGCCGCCGTCGCTGAGGCTGAACGTCTTCAATGCGCCCGAACGTACTGCATAGACGGAATCAAACTTGTCGCCCTGGCGAAACAAAAATTCGCCTTTTTTCAATGGGCGGCCGCGTTTGACGATGTCGTCCAGCGCATCCATGTCTTCCAGATTCAACGAAAGTGGCAGGCAGAGGGGAGCCAGGCTGCAATCCTTGCAATGGGCCTGGCTGTGAGCGCGCAGTTTAACTGGCTCGGACATTTCTTAAATCCTTGTGGGAAAACACACATAAGACGTAAGGGTAACGCACTGGGGTGTATGGAGGCCAGCGTGTACAAAAAACCTGTCGGTATATAAAGATCTGGCTAAAACCGCCGATAGTACTGCTATCGACTACAAATACGGCGACTCAAAACATGTTAGCCCTCAGTACTCAACTCGCTTCGCGTACTCAGATCCAGGCACAGCCCGAAACCAAGAAAGCTGCCGATTCCGATGTTGCCGCGATTCCGACAGCGGATGAAGCCAAGCCTGCCGTTTCGGTGACCATTTCCGGCGCCGCGATGAAAGCTGCCGCGGCGGAAAAAACCTCAAACAGTGACATCGACGAAAGCGGCCTGGCGGACAACGTCAAGAATCTGCTCAAGATGATTCGTGAGATCAAAAAGCAGATTGCCGAGAAACAGGCTGAGATGGCAGCGGTAATGGCCGACAGAAGTCTCAGCCCTGAACAGGCCCGTGCCCGGCTCTCCGGGCTGCAGTCAGCGTTGAGCGCGCTGCAAGCCAGCTTGACCAGCGCCCAGGCATCCCTGACCAAGGCGATGAAAGACATGAGCGCGGGTGATGCGGTCAAGGCCGCGAGCCTGGCCATGAAGTAAGAACGTCTAGATGACCCGCGAAAATCGTTGCCTGTTCTGGTGCTCCAGATAGGCATCGAACACCATGCACACTGAACGCACCAGCAAGCGCCCGGCCGGCAGCACACGAATGCCCCGGGCGTCCAACTCGATCAGGCCATCGGTGGCCATCGTCTCCAATTGCGGCCATAGCTCGGCGAAGTAGCCGCGAAAGTCGATGTTGTACGCCTGTTCGATCGCCTCGAACCCCAGGCTGAAATTGCAGATCAACTGCTGGATAACTTCCCGTCGCAGACGATCGTCAGTGGTGCAGACCAAACCACGGCTGGTTGCCAGTTGTGCGCCCGCCAAGGCGTTCTGGTAGTGGGTGAGGTCGCTGCTGTTCTGGCAATACAAGTCGCCAATCTGGCTGATCGCCGAAACGCCCAACCCAATCAGATCGCAATGCCCGTGGGTGGTATAGCCCTGGAAGTTGCGCTGCAGCTTGCCTTCCTCCTGGGCGATGGCCAGTTCGTCGTCCGGCAGGGCGAAGTGATCCATGCCGATATAGCGGTAGCCGGCCTGGGTCAGTTGTTCAATGGTGGTTTGCAGCATCAGCAGTTTTTCGGCCGGCGAGGGCAGCTCGTCGGTGTTGATCCGCCGTTGGGGCATGAAACGTTCCGGCAGATGGGCGTAGTTGAATACGGACAAGCGGTCCGGCTGCAAGCGGATGACTTCTTCCACAGTGCGCGCAAAGTTCAGCGGTGATTGCTTGGGCAAGCCGTAGATCAAATCGATATTGATCGAGCGAAATTGCAGGGTACGTGCCGCATCGATCACTGCGCGGGTCTCTTCCAGGCTTTGCAGGCGATTGACCGCTCGTTGCACCTCGGGGTCAAGGTCTTGCAGGCCGATGCTTACGCGGTTGAAACCCAGCTCGCGCAGCAGGCCCATGGTGGCCCAGTCGGCTTCGCGAGGGTCGATTTCGATGCCATAGTCGCCCGAATCATCATCGAGCAAATTGAAATGCTGGCGCAGGCAATTCATCACCTGGCGCAGTTCGTCGTGGCTGAGAAAAGTCGGTGTGCCGCCGCCAAAGTGCAATTGCTCCACTGGCTGCTTCGGATCGAGGTGGCAGGCCACCAGCTGGATTTCCTGCTGCAGGCGCTGCAAGTAGGCCTGGGCGCGACCACGGTCCTTGGTGACCACCTTGTTGCAGGCGCAGTAGTAGCAAATGTTGGCGCAGAACGGTACGTGCACATACACCGATAACGGCCGTACCGCCTTGCGGCTTTCGCGCAGGGCATGGAGCAGGTCGAAGGTGCCGACCTGGCTGTCCAATTGGACGGCGGTAGGGTAGGACGTGTAGCGCGGCCCCGCCAAGTCGTAGCGGTGAATCAGATCTGTGTCCCAACGAATGGCGTCGAGCATGCGGGCGGTCCCCCGGATTGGCTAGTGGGCCGAGTCTAGGGGCAGGGCTGGCAAGGCATGTTGATTTGCATCAACGGGGAGCGGCGCTATGCCACAGGGGCTTTCAATGACCCATGAGCCAGTGCTGATGCGGGCCCGGCAAGGTCCAGATACCGAAGATGATCACCAACAGGCCGCCGGCCATGCGCACGCTGCGTTTACGCAAGAGCGCGGTGACACGCTCCGCCGCCAGCCCGGTGGCCAGCAGCACCGGCCAGGTGCCGAGGCCGAACGCGAGCATCAGCAACGCGCTGTCCAGCGCATTGCCCTGGCTCGCGGCCCACAGCAGGGTGCTGTAGACCAAGCCGCACGGCAACCAGCCCCACAGCGCGCCCAGCAGCAAGGCGCGCGGCAGGCTCGACACCGGCAGCAAACGGTTGGCAACGGGCTGTATATGCCGCCACAGGCCGCGTCCGAGGCTTTCGATGCGGGTCAGGCCGCTCCACCAACCGGCCAGGTACAGGCCCATGCAAATCAGCAGTAACCCGGCGAGTACGCGCATGAACATCGCCGCCGGGCTGTTGGCCACCGCCCAGCCGGCCAGGCCGATCAGCAGCCCTGCCGTGGCATAGCTGAGGATGCGCCCCAGGTTGTACGCCAGCAGCAGGCGAAAGCGGCGGCTGCGTTGCTCCTTGGGGATCGCCAGGGTCAGGGCGCCCATCAGTCCGCCACACATGCCCAGGCAATGGCCGCCGCCCAGCAGGCCGAGGATCAGCGCCGAGACTAGCAGGGGCGCCAGCTCAAGCATGGGGTGGATCTTTGGGCGGTTGTTCGGGGCTGTTGGCTTGGTCGATGGCGGCCAGGTGGTTCGGGTCCTGGTCGTCGAACAACACGCTGTGGGCGGGGCCATCGAGATCCTCGTACTGGCCGCTGTCCACGGCCCAGAAGAAGATGTAGATCGCCACACCCACTAACAGCAGCGCCGCCGGAATCATCACGTATAGAGCTGGCATCTGCACTCCATGCCCACGCGGCTCAGGCCGGCAGCGGGCGGGTTACTGGGGCGGTACCTTTAGCGTGCGCGCTCGGCAGGCGAGTCAGGCGCAATGCGTTAAGGACCACGGTCAACGAACTGAGGGACATACCGATGGCTGCCCAGATTGGTGTGATCCAGCCCAGGGCGGCAAACGGCAGCATAAGGCCATTGTACAGCCCGGCCCACAGCAGGTTTTCAATGATCACTCGACGGGTGCGCCGCGCCAGGCTGAAGGCCTGCACCAAGGCATCCAGGCGGTTGGACAACAGCACCGCGTCGGCGCTGGTTTTCGCCAGGTCAGTGGCCGAGCCCATGGCCACGCTGATATCGGCGGCGGCCAGCACCGGCACATCATTGACGCCATCGCCCAACATCAGCACCTTGCGGCCTTGCCTGTGCAGGTTTTGCAGCACCTGCAACTTGTCATCAGGGCGCAGGCCGCCGTGGGCTTCGTCGATGCCCAGCTCAAGGGCCACACTGGCGACCATCGGTGAGCTGTCGCCCGAGAGCAGCAGCGTACGCCAGCCGCGTGCCTTGCACGCTGCGAGCAGGGCAGGGGCGTCGCTGCGCAGGCGGTCGTCGAGTACGAACCAGGCGAGGGCGCCGCTGTTGTCACCCAACAGCAGCCATTGCCCGGCTTCGTCCGGTGAGGCGGGAATCGCGCAGCCACTGAGTTCGCAGACAAAACCCGGTTGGCCAATACGCAACAGGCGGTCCCCCACCCGACCCTCCAGGCCCAGGCCAGGGGTGCTCAACACTTCATCAGCGGCCAGTGGCGCACGCCCAAAGGCACGAGCAATCGGGTGTTCCGAGCGGTTCTCCAGGGCGGCGGCGAGGCCCAGGCACTGGTCGCTGTCCAGCGCGCCCAGGGGCTGGATGGCGCGCAACGCCAGGCGTCCTTCGGTGAGGGTGCCGGTCTTGTCGAAAATCACCGTGTCGATCTGGTTCAGGCCTTCAAGCACATGGCCGCGGGTCAGTAGCAACCCCAGGGTGTGCAAGGTGCCGGTGGCAGCGGTCAGGGCGGTTGGGGTGGCCAGGGACAGTGCACACGGGCAAGTCGCCACCAGCATCGCCAACACAATCCAGAATGCGCGTGACGGGTCCAGTTCCCACCACAGCAGGCCGATCAGCACGGCGGCGATCAGCGAGCAGAGCAGGAACCACTGCGCGGCACGGTCGGCGATTTGCGCCAGGCGTGGTTTCTCGGCCTGGGCGCGCTCCAGCAGGCGCACAATGGCGGACAGACGCGTGTCGTGGCCCAGGGCGCGCACCTCGATGGTCAGTGCGCCCTCGACATTCAGCGTGCCAGCCGTAACGCTGTCGCCGACCCGCCGCGGCTGTGGCAGGTACTCGCCGGTCAGCAGGGATTCATCGATGCTGGATTGGCCGTCGAGGATCACGCCATCCGCCGGCAGCACCGCGCCGGGATGCACCAGGACACGATCACCCAATGCCAGTTCACTGAGCAGGATGCGTTCGCTCTGACCATCACCTTGGAGGCGCAAGCAGGAGGCGGGCAACAGGTTGACCAATTGAGCGGTGGCCGCTGCGGTGCGCTCCCGGGCGCGGCGCTCAAGGTAACGCCCGGCCAGCAGGAACAGCGCAAACATGCCCACGGCATCGAAATACAATTCGCCCACGCCAGTGATCGCGGTCCAGATGCCCGCCAGGTACGCACCGCCAATTGCCAGGGATACCGATACGTCCATGGTCAGGTGTCGCGTGCGTATGTCACGCAGCGCCCCTTTGAAGAACGGCGCGCAGCTATAGAACACGATGGGTGTGGTGAGAAACATCGCAACCCAGCGCAGGATCACGTGCAACTCCGGGCTCAGGTCGATATTGAATTCCGGCCAGGTCGCCATGGTTGCCATCATCGCCTGGAACCACAGCAAGCCGGCAACCCCCAGTTGACGCAGGGCCAGGCGATTTTCGCTGGCCAATTGTTCGGCGGCGCGGTCGGCCTGGTAGGGGTGGGCGGCGTAGCCGATATGGCGCAGTTCGCTGAGCAGTTGGCTCAACGGCAGTTGCCCATCGGCCCAGCGCACGTGCAAGCGATGGTTGGACAGGTTCAGCCGCGCCTCGGCCACCGCGGGCAGGCTGCGCAGGTGTTTCTCGATCAACCAGCCGCAGGCGGCGCAGCTGATGCCTTCCATCAACAGGGTGGTTTCGGCCAAGTCGCCTTGATGGCGCACAAAGGGTTTTTGCACATCGGCGCGGTCGTACAGCGCCAGCTCATCCACCAGTTGCACCGGGAGCGCCTCGGGGTTGGCCGAGGCTTCGCTGCGGTGCTGGTAATAGCTTTCCAGCCCACCGGCCACAATCGCTTCGGCCACGGCCTGGCAGCCGGGGCAGCAGAGTTCGCGGCGTTCGCCGAGGATCCGGGCGGTGAACCGGCTGCCGGATGGGACGGGCAGGGCGCAGTGGTAGCAGGGGATTGGGCTGGTCATGGGCGCTGCTATTTTTTCAGGTCTTCGGCACCCTGCAATGGTTCGTCACCCAACAGCAAGTCTTTGTCGTGGCTGACCTCTTCTTCCTCGAACATCCTCCAGGTGTTGCTGCCTTCCACGCCAAGCAGTTCCACGAAACGCCGGCCTTCAACCTTGTCGGTGACCTGGCCGATGTAGCGGCCCTGCTCGCTATCACTGCGGGCCAGGACGATCTTGCGATCCTTCTCCGGCTGGGTCGGGGAAATCAGGTTCAGTTCCAGGGTTGCAGGGCCGCTGTTACCGGTCAGGTGCAACTCGACTTCGCCGGTCAGTTCATCCAGGTGCAACTTGGCACGCAGTTGCAGGGTCTGGGCCAGGCGTTCACGGTCCAGGGAGCGGTTGATGCCTTTGCCGGCCTCGTAGTAATTGTCGTTGACCAGGTTGTCCGGGTTGTTGACCGCGATGGTCACCATGGACAGGGTCAGCGTCACCGAGCAGGCCAGGATCGCGATGATGATCCAGGGCCAGAGGTGCTTGTACCAAGGGCTTGCAGCAGTGGTTGCGGGCATTCTTGTGTTCCCTGTTTAACGAACTTGTGGGCCGATGAATCGGCTCTTGGCTTCAATATGAACGCTGGTGTCATCGGCATCTTTGAGGATGAAAGTCACCTCGTTGGTGCTCGACGGCAGTTGCTCCGGCGCACTCGACAACTCCACCGGCATACTGACGATATCGCCGGCGGCCACCTTGATTTCGCGTCGCCCCTGCAACTTGAGGTCCGGCAGGCCGGCGGCGTCGAGCACGTAGGTGTGGTCGTGCTGGTCCTTGTTCATGATCTTCAGGCTGTAGACGTTTTCGATGCGCCCTTCGGCGTTTTCCCGGTACAGCACGCGGTCCTTGCTGACATCGAAACCCACCAGCGAGCGCATGAAGAATGCGCCGACCAGCAAGCCGATCATGGTCAGCAGCACCAGCGCATAGCCGATCAGCCGTGGGCGTAACTTATGGGTCTTCTGACCGGACAGATTGTGCTCGGTGGTATAGCTGATCAGGCCGCGTGGGTAGTCCATCTTGTCCATGATGTTATCGCAGGCATCGATACAGGCGGCGCAGCCGATGCACTCGATTTGCAGGCCGTCGCGGATATCGATGCCGGTCGGGCACACCTGCACGCACATGGTGCAATCGATGCAGTCTCCCAGGCCCTGGGCCTTGTAGTCGACGCCCTTTTTACGCGGGCCGCGCACTTCGCCACGGCGCGGGTCATAGGAAACGATCAGGGTGTCTTTGTCGAACATTACGCTCTGGAAGCGCGCGTAAGGGCACATGTAGATACACACCTGCTCGCGCAGCCAGCCGGCGTTGCCGTAGGTGGCGAGGGTGAAGAAGCCGACCCAGAAATACGACCAGCCGTCGGCCTGGCCGGTGAAGAAATCGAACACCAGCTCGCGGATCGGCGAAAAGTAGCCGACGAAGGTCATGCCGGTGGCGAAACCGATCAACAGCCACAGCGTGTGTTTGCTGAACTTGCGCAGGAACTTGTTGGCGCCCATGGGCGCCTTGTCCAGCTTGATGCGCTGGTTGCGGTCGCCTTCGGTGACCTTTTCGCACCACATGAAGATCCACGTCCACACGCTTTGCGGGCAGGTATAGCCGCACCACACCCGTCCGGCGTACACGGTGATAAAGAACAGGCCAAAGGCCGCAACAATGAGAATGCCCGAGAGCAGGATGAAATCCTGGGGCCAGAAGGTGGCGCCAAAAATGAAGAACTTACGCTCCGGCAGGTTCCACCACACCGCCTGGTGGCCGCCCCAGTTCAGCCACACGGTGCCGAAGTAAAGCAGGAACAGGCCGGCGCCACCGAGCATGCGCAAATTGCGGAACAGGCCGGTGAAGGCACGGGTATAGATTTTCTCTCGCGAGGCGTAGAGGTCGACGCTATTGCTCGCGTTTTTGGCAGGCGGGGTAACGTCATGTACCGGTATCTGGTTGCTCATCATTGCATCCCACGGCGGTGGAGATTTGCCTCGGCCAGTACGTGCCAGCCAGGGTCAAATGGGGGGTGTTGCAGTGGCCTAATGATACGCCCCCGATGTTGTGCAAAGGGTGCGACCTTTGGTCGCGTTGGGAGAAATCAAATGATGGTGTACGTGACCTGGATCAATTGACTTGTGAAGTATGGACGGTTTTGGTGGGTGTGCCGGTCATTCGTCCCTCGGGTCAATCAGTGGCGCGCCGCTGGGCCAGAAGTCGCTGATGTGGCGTGAGCAGGGTGAGTCACGGAAAAGCGCAGATTCAAGTTTGGCGATATTTTTATATTGCCGTGTCAGGCTGGCTCGGCTGTTTTATAGCCATGGCATAAGCTGTAAATATATAGGCAAGCATCAAGTGCGATTGGTTGTTTACTACTTGCTGCGCATGAAGTTTTCACTGGTGGCCAGTCGCCAAGTATGTATGCATGCATTTACATGTTTTTGCTCTGCGGATTGAACTGTTTGGTAAGTGGTATTCACTAATGGGTGTGTGGTTTTTTTTGCTGGTCTTATCTATTTTTTCGAGGTGTTAGATGATAAGTGATAATGTTTTTAATGCTTCAGATTTCGAGGTTTTTAATCTGCGCTCTATCTTGGGTCTGCCACCTTCAGATCATGCTGTACCCGCGAGCGCGATGACGTTGCGTAGTTTTGCCGTTCAACCATCCTTTTCTGGCAATCGAGTGCCTGATGACTCGAAGGTGATAGAGGGCGAGGTGGTGGAACGACTGCTGCAAAACTTCAACGTGTTTGAAGATCCAGGTTCTCCAGGACGCATTACGGTTGGGAGTTTGGTTGAAGTGCTTTGCGGGTTTAAGCCTGAGGTGTCGGAAAGGAACGTCGAGTTGGTTAAGATGATTTTTCTAATGCCCGGACTTTTGAATAAGCTTTGTAGTGCCCATGGTGTTGATAAAGTAGGTGCTCCCTCATCGGAGGGCAGTATTGATAAGTTTGATTTGGAACGGCTGGATAATTTTCATGCGCCGTTGCGTAATCGCCGACGGGAATTTAATAAGATGTTTAAGTATTAATCTCAGCGACCAGAGCGAATGATCTGTTGCAGTTGGGGGACTTTGTCTGGATCAATTGACTTGTGAAGTACGGACGGTTTTTGCTCGCAAGACGGTCATTCGCCCCATGGATTGATCAGCGCAACGCCGCTGGACTTGAAGTCGCTGACGTTGCGTGTGACCACGGTAAGCCCATGAACCAGAGCGGTTGCGGCAATCGACGAGTCACTCGCAAGCCAGAAACAAAATAGCCCCGCCAGTTTTCGCTGGGCGGGGCTTTTTTGTGTGCGAGGATTTATTGCTCTTCTGCCTTCTTATCCCCATGGGACAGGCTGTACACGTACGCCGCCAGCAAGTGCACTTTGTCATTGCCTTGCAGCAACTCCTGCGCTGGCATCTGACCTTGGCGGCCATAACGAATGGTCTGTTGCAATTGCGCGAAGCTTGAGCCGTAGATGAATGCGCCCGGGTGCGTCAGGTCGGGGGCGCCCATGGCTGGCGTGCCTTTACCGGCCGGGCCGTGGCACGCCACGCAGTTGGCGGCGAAAAGTTTCTCGCCGTTGGCTACATCTGCCTTGGCGCCTTCGGGCAGCTTGCGGCCATCGAGGTTGGTCACCACAAAGCCTGCTACGTCAGCCACGCCTTGCTCGCCGATGACTTCGGCCCAGCCTGGCATTACTGCGTGGCGGCCTTGCATGATGGTTTGCTTGATGGTCTCCGGCTCGCCGCCCCAGCGCCAGTCAGCGTCGGTCAGGTTAGGGAAACCGTAGGCGCCCTTGGCGTCGGAGCCGTGGCACACCGAGCAGTTGGAGGCAAACAGCCGGCCGCCCATCTTCAGGGCTTGCGGGTCCTTGGCCACCTCTTCAATGGGCATCGATGCGAATTTGGCGAAGATCGGCCCGAACTTGGCTTCCGATCTGGCCATTTCCTTTTCCCATTCGTGCACGCCGGTCCAGCCGGTCTGGCCGTTGGCAAAGGCGGTTTGCTTGTCGTTGTCCAGGTAGTTATAGCCCGGCAGCAGGCCCTTCCAGTTACCCAGGCCGGGGTAGAGCACCAGGTAGCCGAGGGCGAAGACGATGGTGCCGACAAACAGCATGAACCACCATTTGGGCAGTGGGTTGTCGTACTCCTCGATGCCATCGAACGAGTGGCCGACGGTCTCGTCCGTCTGCTCGGTGCGCTGGCCCTTGCGGGTCGACAGCAGCAGCCAGGTCAGGGCGAAGATGGTACCCAGACTGAGGACTGTGACGTACAGACTCCAGAACGTAGTCATTCTTTGTTACTCCTAGAAGCTTGCTCGACGTGCTTGATGGCTTCGGGATCATCTGCAAAGGGCAGCATGGTCGCGTCGTCAAACTCCGACTTGCGCCGCGGGCTGAACACCCACAGCGCCAGGCCGACAAAGGCCACCATCACCACAACGGTGCCCAGGCCACGAATCATCCCGATATCCATGTAGGTCACCGTTTGCTTTTGATGATGGTGCCAAGGCCCTGCAGGTAGGCCACCAGTGCGTCCATTTCGGTCTTGCCCTTCACAGCGGCCGCTGCACCGGCGATGTCTTCGTCGGTGTAGGGCACGCCCAGGGTGCGCAAGACTTCCATCTTCTTCGCGGTGTCCTTGCCGTCGAGCTTGTTTTCCACGAGGAACGGGTACGCCGGCATTTTCGACTCCGGCACCACGTTGCGCGGGTTGTACAAGTGCGCACGCTGCCAGTCATCGGAGTAACGCCCGCCGACCCGGGCCAGGTCCGGGCCGGTGCGCTTGGAACCCCACAGGAACGGGTGGTCCCACACGCTTTCACCGGCGACCGAATAGTGGCCGTAGCGTTCGGTTTCGGCGCGGAACGGGCGGATCATCTGCGAGTGGCAGCCCACGCAACCGTTGGCGATGTAGACGTCGCGGCCTTCCAGTTCAAGGGCGGTACGCGGCTTCATGCCTTCGACCGGCTTGTTGGTCACGTCCTGGAAAAACAGCGGCACGATCTGGGTCAGGCCGCCGATACTCACGGCGATGACCATGAAGAAGGCCAGCAGGCCGATATTCTTCTCGACTACTTCATGCTTCATCAGTGGGCTCCCACAACGGCGATCTTGGCGGCGGCTTCGGCTTGCGCCGGGTCGGAGGCACGTACGGTGCGCCAGACGTTGTAGGCCATCAACAACATGCCGCTGGCAAAGAATGCACCGCCCAGGGCACGCACGATAAAGCCCGGGTGGCTGGCTTGCAGCGCTTCGACGAAGGAGTAGGTGAGGGTGCCGTCATCATTGATCGCACGCCACATCAGGCCCTGGGTGATGCCGTTGACCCACATCGAAGCGATGTAGAGCACGGTGCCGATGGTCGCCAGCCAGAAGTGCGCATTGATCAGCCCGACGCTGTGCATCTGAGCGCGGCCGAACAGTTTGGGGATCATGTGGTACAGCGCGCCGATGGAGATCATCGCTACCCAGCCCAGTGCGCCGGCATGTACGTGGCCGATGGTCCAGTCGGTGTAGTGGGACAGCGAGTTGACGGTCTTGATCGCCATCATCGGCCCTTCAAAGGTCGACATGCCGTAGAACGCCAGCGACACCACCAGAAAGCGCAGGATCGGGTCGGTGCGCAGCTTATGCCAGGCGCCCGACAGGGTCATCATGCCGTTGATCATGCCGCCCCAGCTTGGTGCCAGCAGGATGATCGACATCGCCATGCCCAGGGACTGTGCCCAATCCGGCAAGGCGGTGTAGTGCAGGTGGTGGGGGCCGGCCCAGATGTACAGGGTGATCAGCGCCCAGAAGTGCACGATGGACAGGCGATAGGAGTAGATCGGGCGCTCGGCCTGCTTGGGCACGAAGTAATACATCATCCCCAGGAAGCCGGTGGTGAGGAAAAAGCCTACGGCGTTGTGGCCGTACCACCATTGAATCATCGCGTCCGTCGCGCCAGAGTAGGCCGAGTAGGACTTGAACAGGCTGACCGGCAAGGACGCGTGGTTGACGATGTGCAGCATCGCCGTGACCAGGATGAACGCCCCGTAGAACCAGTTGCCCACATAAATGTGCTTGGTCTTGCGCTTGACGATGGTGCCGAAGAACACCACCGCGTAGGTCACCCAGACGATGGCGAGCAGAATCGCGATCGGCCATTCCAGCTCGGCGTATTCCTTGGTGGTGGTGTAGCCCAGCGGCAGGCTGATGATGGCGCCGACGATAACCGCCTGCCAGCCCCAGAAAGTGAACGCGGCCAGGCTATCCGAGATCAATCGCGTCTGGCAGGTGCGTTGCACCACGTAGTAGGAGGTGGCAAACAGTGCACAGCCACCGAAGGCGAAGATCACCAGGTTGGTGTGCAGCGGGCGCAAACGACCGAAGGTCGTCCAGGGCAGGTCGAAATTCAATTGCGGCCAGACCAGTTGCGAGGCGATGAACACCCCGAGCCCCATGCCAAGGATCCCCCAGGCCACCGTCATGATGGCGAACTGGCGGACTACCTTATAGTTATAAGCAGTCGGACTGATTGCTGTGCTCATTCTAAGGTTCCACGGTTTAGGTTTTTTTATAGGTAAAATCGGTCGCAAGTATGTAGAAAGCGAGGGGCCATTGCAACGCAATGGCTGACCTGTATCAATGCGTTCCACGCCAGATTCTGCGCCCTTTCCATGTTTGGCGTAAGGATTAAATCCGAAATAGAAAGCTGATCAAGTGGACAGGAATTTTAGGGGGCGCAACGGATACCGTCGCCTACGCCAGAATTGCTCCACTGTGGGAACAAGCGTAGACCCGAATGGGAGGGGGGGAAAGTTGGGTGTTGCGAGGGTGCGACACTTGGTCGCGACTTATGCCTGTGGCGAGGGAGCTTGCTCCCGCTGGGCTTCGCAGCGGCCCCAAAATCTTGGGAGCGCTTCGCACTCCAGCGGGAGCAAGCTCCCTCGCCACAGGTAGAGCTTTTACTGCGGTTGGCTGTCTGGCGTTGCACCATCAGTATTATGGGACAGGCTATACACGTACGCCGCCAGCAGATGCACCTTGTCATTACCCTGCAGCACTTCCTGGGCCGGCATCTGGCCCTGGCGACCATGGCGGATGGTCTGCTGCAACTGCGCCAGGCTGGTGCCGTAGATAAACCCGCTTGGTTCGGTCAGGTTCGGCGCGCCCATGGCTTCCACGCCGTGGCCTTGTGGGCCATGGCAAGCCACGCAGGTGGTGCTGAATGCGGCTTGGCCCGCGGCCAGGTCAGCGGTGTTGTCCGCCGGCAAGGGCAGCTTGGCCAGGTCGTGGCGCACATAGGCGGCGATGTTTTTCACCCCGTCCTCGCCCAGCACTTCACCCCAGGCCGGCATGGCCGCGTGGCGACCGGCCATGATGGTAGCCTTGATCGCTTCGGCCGAACCACCCCAGCGCCAGTTGCTGTCTGCCAGGTTCGGGAAGCCATAGGCGCCCTTGGCATCCGAGCCGTGGCACACCGCGCAGTTGGAGGCGAACAGGCGACCGCCCATCTTCAACGCTTGTGGGTCCTTGGCGACTTCTTCCACGGGCATCGCCGCGAACTTGGCGAAGATCGGCCCGAACCTGGCGTCGGCCTTGGCCATTTCCTTGTCCCATTCCTTGGTCTGGGTCCAGCCATCTTCATAGCCCGGCAGCACGCCTTTCCAGTTGCCCAGGCCCGGGTAGAGAATCAGGTAGCCGACGGCAAATACCAGCGTGCCGGCGAACAGCATGAACCACCACTGGGGCAGCGGGTTGTCGTACTCCTCGATACCGTCGAAGGCATGGCCCATGGTCTGGTCGACGCTGCCCTTGGTTTCGCCCTTGCGGGTGCCGACCAACAGCCAGGTCAGGCCGATCAGGCTGCCGAGGGTCAATACGCAGATCCATGTACTCCAAAAAGTAGTCATGGCCGAGTGCTCCTTGTTACTGGCTCTGCTTGAGCGTCGGTTGGGGAGGGTTCATCGGCAAACGGCAGCATGGTCGCATCGTCAAACTCCGACTTGCGCCGTGGGCTGAACACCCACAGCGACAGGCCGATAAAGGCGATGGCGACCACCAGCGTGCCGAGGCCGCGGATGGTGCCTGCATCGAATTCAAATCCCATGGCTCACCTCTTGCTCTTGATGGCAGTGCCGAGCACTTGCAAGTAGGAAACCAGCGCGTCCATCTCGGTCTTGCCCTTGAGGCTGGCGACCGCGCCGTTGATGTCGTCGTCGGTGTACGGCACGCCGAGGGTGCGCATCACTTTCAATTTGGTCTCGGTGTGGCTGCTGTCGACGGCGGCGGTGACCAACCACGGATAGGCCGGCATTTTCGACTCCGGCACCACGTTGCGCGGGTTGTACAAATGCGCGCGGTGCCAGTCGTCCGAGTAGCGCGCGCCGACGCGGGCCAGGTCCGGCCCGGTGCGCTTGGAGCCCCACAGAAACGGGTGGTCCCACACGCTTTCGCCGGCCACCGAGTAGTGACCGTAGCGCTCGGTCTCGGCGCGGAAAGGGCGGATCATCTGCGAGTGGCACTGCACGCAGCCTTCGCGGATGTAGATGTCGCGGCCCTCCAGCTGCAGCGCGGTGTAGGGCTTCATGCCTTCCACCGGCTTGTTGGTCACGTCCTGGAAGAACAGCGGGACGATCTGGGTCAGGCCGCCGATGCTCACGGCGAGCACCATCAGCAGCATCAGCAGGCCGACGTTTTTTTCAATCGTTTCGTGTTTCATCATCGACTCCTCAGGCCATCTGCGCTGCGGCGCTGATTTCGGCTGGCTGCGCCGAACGCACGGTGCGCCACGTGTTGTAAGCCATCAGCAACATGCCGGTGAGGAAGATCGCACCGCCCACCAGCCGCACGATGAAGCCAGGGTGGCTGGCCACCAGGGTTTCGACGAAGGAGTAGGTCAAGGTGCCGTCTTCGTTGACCGCACGCCACATCAGGCCCTGGGCGATGCCGTTGACCCACATCGAGGCGATGTAGAGCACGGTGCCGATGGTGGCCAGCCAGAAGTGCGCGTTGATCAGGCCGAGGCTGTACATCTGCTCGCGACCGAAGACTTTCGGGATCATGTGGTACAGCGCGCCGATGGAGATCATCGCCACCCAGCCCAGCGCCCCGGCGTGTACGTGGCCGATGGTCCAGTCGGTGTAGTGGGAGAGAGCGTTGACGGTCTTGATCGCCATCATCGGACCTTCGAAGGTCGACATGCCGTAGAAGGCCAGGGACACAACGAGGAAGCGCAGGATCGGGTCGCTGCGCAACTTATGCCAGGCACCCGAGAGGGTCATCATGCCGTTGATCATGCCGCCCCAGCTTGGCGCCAGCAGCACCAGTGACATCACCATGCCCAGGGACTGCGCCCAGTCCGGCAAGGCGGTGTAGTGCAAGTGGTGAGGGCCGGCCCAGATGTACAGGGTGATCAGCGCCCAGAAGTGCACGATCGACAAGCGATAGGAATACACCGGACGCTCGGCCTGCTTGGGTACGAAGTAGTACATCATCCCCAGGAAGCCTGCGGTGAGGAAAAAGCCTACCGCGTTGTGCCCATACCACCATTGCACCATGGCATCCGTCGCACCGCCGTACAGCGAGTAGGACTTGGTCAGGCTGACCGGGATTTCCAGGTTATTGACGATATGCAGGATGGCCACGGTGATGATGAACGCACCGAAGAACCAGTTACCGACGTAGATGTGCTTGGTCTTGCGCTTCATGATCGTGCCGAAGAACACGATGGCATAGGCGACCCAGACGATGGTGATCAGGATATCGATCGGCCATTCCAGCTCGGCGTATTCCTTGGAACTGGTGTAGCCCAGCGGCAGGCTGATTGCGGCCAGCAAAATTACCAGCTGCCAGCCCCAGAAGCAGAACGCAGCCACTTTTGGTGCGAACAGCTGAGTCTGGCAGGTGCGTTGTACCGAGTAGAAGGAGCTGGCGAACAGCGCGCAGCCACCGAAGGCGAAAATCACCGCATTGGTGTGCAACGGGCGCAGGCGGCCGAAGCTGGTCCAGGGTAAATCGAAGTTGAGCGCAGGCCAAACCAATTGGGCGGCGAGAAAAACCCCGAGCCCCATGCCGACGATGCCCCACACCACCGTCATAATGGCGAATTGGCGGACCACCTTGTAGTTATAGGCGGTACTTAAAGTAGTGTTCATGGTTCCCCATCCACGGTTCAACCCAAGCAAGTGCGGCACTTGGGCTGGAGTTATAGGCAGACTAAAAAGCGAGGCAAGCATGGGCAAAGAGCACAAGGCCAGTATTGACGGGGATCAATGGGCGCAGTGTGTGCGTGAACGCGGCTGGCTGTGGGATGTCGCCACGGGCACGGCTTCGGGCGAGCCGGTCACGCTGATTCTGGCCCACGGCGCCGGGGCACCGATGGACTCGGCGTTCATGAACGACATGGCGGCACGCCTTGCCGGGCATGGCGTGAACGTGGTGCGCTTCGAGTTCCCGTACATGGCCCAGCGCCGTATGGATGGCGGCAAGCGCCCGCCGAATCCGGCGCCGAAACTGCTGGAGTGCTGGCGCGAGGTGTATGGCGAGGTGCGACGTCATGTCGCTGGGAAACTGGCAGTTGGCGGCAAGTCCATGGGTGGGCGGATGGCCAGTTTACTGGCCGATGAACTGGGCGCCGATGGGTTGGTGTGCCTGGGCTATCCGTTCTATGCGGTGGGCAAGCCAGAGAAACCCCGGGTGGAGCACTTGGCTGCGCTTACGACGCCAACGTTGATTGTGCAGGGCGAGCGTGATGCCTTGGGCAATCGGGCAGCGGTGCAGGATTATGAGTTGTCAGAGAGTATTGAAGTGATGTGGTTGGTGGCGGGCGATCATGACTTGAAGCCGTTGAAGGCTTCGGGGTTCAGCCATGAGCAGCACTTGGAGGCGGCGGCGGTGCAGGTGGCTGAGTTTCTCAGGGCCTGTTAGGGCCCTATCGGGGGCAAGCCAGCTCCCACATTGGACTGGGTTCACCTATTTCTATCGGTGAATACCGTCCAGTGTGGGAGCTGGCTTGCCTGCGATAGCGGTTTATCGGTTAAAACGTTCCACCAGCGAGTACTGGGTATTGGCGGTATGCGTCAACTCCTCACTCAACTGCGCCGAGTTCATCGCCTGCTCTGAAGTTTGATCTGCCAACAGCGCGATGGTGCTGATATTGCGGCTGATCTCCTCGGCCACGGCGCTTTGCTCTTCGGTAGCAGCGGCAATCTGGGTGGTCATGTCGGTGATATTGGCCACCGCCTCACTGATGCCCACCAACGCCTGATCCGCTTCCATCACCCGCGCTACACCCTCTTCAGCCTGGCGATGCCCGGCGTCCATGGTTTGCACAGCCGCAGCCGCCGTGTGTTGCAGCTTGGCGATCAGGGTATGGATCTGCCCGGTGGATTCGGCCGTACGCTGCGCCAGTTGGCGCACTTCATCGGCGACCACCGCAAATCCACGGCCCATCTCACCGGCACGCGCGGCTTCGATAGCGGCATTGAGCGCCAGCAGGTTGGTCTGGTCGGCGATGCCTTTGATCACATCGACCACACCGCCGATTTCATCGCTGTCCTTGGCCAGTTGGGTGACGGTCACGCCCGTCTCGCCCACGGCCACCGACAGCCGCTGAATCGCCTCGCGGGTTTCCCCGGCGATATCTCGGCCGCGACCGGTCAGGCGGTTGGCTTCCTGGGTGGCATCGGCGGTGCGCTGCACATGGCTGGCGACTTCCTGGGTGGTCGCGGCCATCTGGTTGACGGCGGTGGCTACCTGTTCGGTTTCCACGCGCTGACGTTCCAGGCCGCTGGAGCTGCTGTGCGCCAGGGTGTTGGACTGCGCCGCTTGGTCGTTGAGGTGCTCGGCGGTGTCCTGCAGACGGGTCAGGCAGGTCTTCAGGCGCGCTTCCTGGCTGAGGATCGACATTTCCAGTCGGGCCTGGGCGCCACGGCTGTCGGTGTACATCTGCGCGATCAACGGATCGGAGGTGGTCTGCTCGGCCAGCCGCAGCAAGCGCTTGAGGCCGCGCTGCTGCCAGCTCAGGCCCAGCAGGCCCAACGGCACCGATAGCGCCGCAGCCAGGGCAAAGCCCCACTGGGAGGTGAGGGTGGCGCCGATCATGAAGCTCAGTTGGCTGACCAGGATAAACGGCAGCCAGTCCTGTAGCACCGGCAGCCATTTGTCGCGCTGGGGGATGGCCGACTTGCCCTGGTTGATGCGTTGATAGAGCGCCTCGGCCCGGCGGATCTGCTCGGCGGTGGGCTTGATGCGCACCGATTCGTAGCCGATCACCTGGTTGCCGTCGAACACCGGAGTCACATAGGCGTTAACCCAGTAATGGTCACCGGTCTTGCAGCGATTCTTGACAATGCCCATCCATGGCAAGCCTTGTTTGAGCGTGGACCACATGTGCGCGAACACGGCCGAGGGCACATCCGGGTGGCGCACCAGGTTGTGCGGGGCACGGATCAGTTCGTCGCGGGTGAACCCACTGATTTCGACAAACGCGTCGTTGCAGTAGGTAATGACACCCTTGGCATCTGTGGTGGAGATCAACCGTTGCTGAGCGGGGAAGGTACGTTCGCGCTGGGTAACGGGTTGGTTATTACGCATGATTGTTCAATCCGCAAGGCTTTCAGGGGGTATCGGCCATGGCGGGCATTTATTTAACTTATTTTTGCAACAATTCTGGGAGCAGTGGGCTGGCTGTGGTGAGGGAGCAAGCTCCCTCGCCACAACAACTCGCTCCTACAGCAAGAAAGGCTCAGCCGGCCAGCATCGGGTAGGTGAACAGCCCGAAGTGCAGCAGATTCAAGCCAAAGTGCGTGGCAATCGCTGCGCCGAGCCCGCCAAAGCGATACGCCAGGCCGTAACCGACCCCGGCAATACTCGCCAGCATTACCCATTGCCAACCCGCACCAAAATGCGCCAGGCCGAATAACAGCGAGGCCAGCAGCAGCACGAGGTTCTCGCCGTAGGGCAGGTGTTTGAAGCGCTGGCTCAGGCCGCCCTGAACATAGCCACGAAACAGCGCTTCTTCCACCAGCGTCACCAGCAGCAGGTTATTGAGTACCCACAGCCATGCCTGGTCCGGCCATTTGGGGGCCCAACTGATCATCCCCATCAGGGCCGCGCCACCCAGGGCAGCGATGGCGGTCAGGGTCAGTGCCAGGGCGGTGACGCAGATCGACAGGCGCAATGAACGTCGCGCCACAATCCACGGGCAGGCCAGCAACAGCCAGAAGCCGATCAGGGGTTTGTCCTGGTTCAGGTACATCGAGAAGGGCACTGAGTCCGGGGTAAAACGCTGGGGTGCAATACCTCGGCCATTGTAGAAACCCGGCAGCCAGTGCATCGCCAGCCCCAGGGCCAGGACGATAAACAAGCCGTGGCCCAGGTAGCGTGCCCAAGGAGTGCGTTGCTGGCGTACGGCGTAGCCGGCCACCAGCAACAGCGCCACTGACACCGCCGCCAGTATGCCCAGTTGGCCGTAGATCAAGGCCGTGACATAGCCAATGCAAAGTAGTGTGAGGTACAGCCAGGGCAGAGCAATCATGTGAAATCCTTAACAAAAACCGGGCGGCATTATAGCGAGAGGTCTGGTTCGGGGGCATGAAAACGCCTCTACGTACAAGGTAAGGGGGAAAGGATTGCAAAGTATGTTTGCGGCTGGTTATAGTCGTCGCGTCTTTCTCCCTTCAAAAAGATCAGCACATGCCAGCTTCCCAGCGCATAGCGGTAGTCGATTCAGCGGTCAACGCTGTGGTCGTGCCGTGCGGCGCAAAGCAGCCTGCGCAGATCAGTCACTACCCCCCACCTGTCAGTAGCACGCCTGTGTACGCAGTCGTATCACCGCCGGGCGTTGGCATTTCGGGCTGATCAGCTGTTTGCTGTTGCCCTGTGCCTGCCTGAAAAAAACCTACTGAAATTCAGTCCTTACTGAATCGGCTTTTTTGCCTGATAACAGGTGGTAACTCATGTCTGTTCTTTCGAAACAATCCGTGGCCGCGGCGGCCTCGACGAGCTTGTTTGTCTTGCTGTGGAGCAGCGGGGCGATCTTCTCCAAGTTGGGCCTGGCCCATGCTTCGCCCTTTGCCTTTCTGCTGATCCGCTTTGCCATCGCCCTAGTGGGGTTGGTGGTGCTGGTGCCGATCCTCAAGTTGAAGCTGCCACGTCCCGGCAAGCCCATGCTGTATGCGGCGGCGACGGGCCTGGTGTTGTTGGGGGCCTACCAGATTTTCTATCTGCTGGCCCTGGACCTCAAAGTCACCCCCGGGGTGATGGCGACCATCATGGGCGTCCAGCCGATCCTCACCGTGGTGCTGATGGAGCGTCAGCGCTCGTTACGCCGGCTGTTCGGCCTGGGGTTGGGCCTGGCCGGGTTGATCATGGTGGTGTACCAGGGCATCGGGCTGGCGGGCATGTCCCTGTCCGGGATGCTGTTCGGGCTGCTGGCGCTGGCGAGCATGACGTTTGGCTCGATCATGCAAAAGCGCATCACCGACAACCCCTTGGGCACGTTGCCGTTGCAATACCTGGCCGGGATGCTGTTGTGTGCGGTGTTCGTGCCGTTCCAGCCCTTCCATTTCGAGCACAGTTGGGGCTTTTACCTGCCGGTGCTGTGGATGGGATTGGTGGTGTCAGTGCTGGCGACGCTGTTGCTGTATAGGCTGATCGCCCGCGGCAACCTGGTGAATGTCACCAGTTTGTTCTATCTGGTGCCAGCGGTGACGGCGGTAATGGACTACCTGATCTTCGGCAATCGCCTTGCGCTGTTAAGCGTGCTGGGAATGGCGTTGATCATCGTCGGCTTGGTGTTTGTATTCCGTAAACACTAAAACCTATCCCTGTAGGAGCAAAGCTTGCTGTGGCGAGCAAGCTTGCTTGCGCTGGGGGGCGAAGCACCCCCAGGAGCAAGGGCGCGCTCCTATAGTTTTTGCGGGCGCAGTACCAACCACAACGCCCCGGCAATCAGCACCCCGCCATACAGGTGAGCCATGGACAGCGGCTCATCCAACAGCAACGCCCCCCACAGCACGCCGAACGGCGGAATCATAAAGGTCACGGTCATCGACTTGACCGGGCCAATGGATGACAGCAGGCGGAAGTACAAAATGTAGGCGAACGCCGTACACACCAGCCCCAAGCCCAGCAGCGACGCCCACACCTGCCAGCCGCCCCAACTTGCCGGTGGATGGCTGATGGCGCTGTAGGCAAAGAGCGGCAATAGAAACAAGGTAGCGCCGAGCATACTGCCCAAGGCCGACAGGCGACTGTCCAGCCCGCCGCGCTGATCCAGCCAGCGTCGTGCCAGGAAACCGGCAAAACCGTAGCAGGTGGTCGCCAGCAGGCACGCCAACGCGCCCATCAACAATTGCAGATCAAAGGCCACCGGCCCCGCGCGCGTGAGCACGGCGACGCCAAACAGCCCCAAGGCAACCCCCGCTATTTTTGACGGTGTCAGACGCTCGCTGAAAAACAACCCGCCAATCAGCACGCCCATCAGCGGCGTGGTGGCGTTGAAAATCGCCGAATAACCCGCCGGCAGTACCTGCGCTGCCACTGAATACATGGTCGCCGGAATCCCGGAGTTGATCACCCCCAACAGCAAAACGGTCTTGAACTTGCCCTGGAAATCCCAGCTCACGCGCAGCATCGCCAGAATCACCAGCAACCCGGCGGCGGCAATCGACACGCGGAAAAACGCAGTCGGCACTGTGCCGATTTCCGGCGCAATGATGCGCATGAACAGGAAACTCGCGCCCCAGATGGCAGCCAGTCCCAGCAAGTAGAGGGTGTCAACAGGTCTCACGGAAAACTCCTACGCCAATCAGGCGGGGAGTGTTGCCCAGTGCTCAGGCCGACACAATCGCTAACTACGACGGCCCCTTAAAAATCCTCCTTCTCCTGCCAGCGTTCACTGGCTAAGCTCTGAGCTTCCCGCTACCCGTTCGAGGTTTCCCGCATGTCGCAGCCCGCCCTCGCTATCGCCCGGATGATCCTCGACGGTTTCGACGATTACCGTGAGCACTTTCGCCAGATCACCGATGGGGCCCGCGAGCGTTTCGAGAAGGCCCGGTGGCAGCAAGGGCAGGCGGCGTCTGCGGCACGCATCAACCTGTATGAAGAGAAAGTTGCCGAGGTCACTGCCCGCCTGCGCGCCGGTTTCGAAGCGAGTGCGTTGCAGGACATCGAGCTGTGGCCCCTGGTGAAAAGCGCTTATATCGGCCTGATCGACCTGCGCTTTGACGATGAATTGTCCGAGACCTGGTACAACTCGATCTTCTGCGGCCTGTTCAGCCATGACCTGATCAGCGACGGCTGCATGTTCATCCACACCACCCGGCCGAGCCTGCGCCGGGCGCGGGCGGCGCAAACCCGGGTCTACACGCCGGCCGGTAAAATATCAGACATGCTGGCGCAGATTTTCTCTGACTACAGCTTCAGCGAGCCTTACGCCGACCTTCCTGCCGACCTGCGTCGCCTCGAAGCCCAGCTGCGGGAAAACCTGCCGGATTGGGTGTGCAAGGACCCGGACCTTAAGGTCGAGCTGTTTTCCTCCGTGCTCTACCGCAACAAAGGCGCCTATCTCGTAGGGCGCATTTATACCCGCGACGAACAGTGGCCGTTGGTCATCCCGTTGCTGCACCGCGAAGGGCGCGGCATCCAGATCGATGCGTTGATCACCGACGAAGCCGACGTGTCGATCATCTTTTCGTTCACCCGCTCCTATTTCATGGTCGACGTGCCGGTGCCTGCCGAATTCATCGGTTTTCTCAAGCGCATCCTGCCGGGCAAGCACATTGCCGAGCTGTACACCTCCATTGGTTTCTACAAGCACGGCAAGTCCGAATTCTACCGCGCACTCATCAACCACCTGGCCACCACCGACGATCAGTTCATCATGGCCCCCGGCGTGCGCGGCATGGTCATGAGCGTGTTCACGCTGCCGGGATTCAACACCGTGTTCAAGATCATCAAGGATCGCTTTTCACCGTCGAAAAACGTCAACCGCGCCACGGTGATCGAGAAGTACCGGCTGGTTAAGAGTGTCGACCGGGTAGGGCGCATGGCCGACACCCAGGAATTCGCCGACTTCCGTTTCCCCTTGAGCAAGTTCGAGCCCGAGTGCCTGGCCGAGCTGCTGGAAGTCGCGGCCGGCACGGTCGAAGTGGAAGGCGACAGCGTGCTGATCCGCCACTGCTGGACCGAGCGGCGCATGACCCCGCTCAACCTCTACCTCGACAACGCCAACCCCGCCCAGGTGCGCGAAGCCCTGGAAGACTACGGCCTGGCAATCAAGCAACTGGCGGCGGCGAATATCTTCCCTGGCGACATGCTGCTGAAAAACTTCGGCGTCACCCGTCATGGCCGCGTGGTGTTCTACGACTACGATGAAATCTGCTTTCTGACCGAAGCCAACTTCCGCCATATTCCCGCACCGCGCACCCCCGAGGACGAAATGGCCTCAGAGCCCTGGTACTCCATCGGCCCGCTGGACGTATTCCCCGAAGAGTTCCCGCCGTTCCTGTTTGCCGACGCTGGCCAGCGCAAGTTGTTCGATGAGCTGCATGGCGAGCTGTACAACGCCGATTACTGGAAGGGCCTGCAGGACGCGATTCGCGCCGGCAAGGTTATCGACGTATTCCCCTATCGCCGAAAAGACCCGCTATAACGCTTTCTCTTGTGGGAGGGGGCTTGCTCCCGATGACGGTGAATCAGTCAACACCTTCATTGGCTGACCCACCTTCATCGGGAGCAAGCCCCCTCCCACATGTTTGACCTGCCAGATAAGTCGATTTTCTGCCACACTTGCCGGCCGCGCATAACATAGATGACCGTCGAAGTAGCTGATGACTGACCAAGCACCCACCATCGACCAACTGCTCAAAACCCTCGATCACGCCATGCTCGCCGACCGCCACCGCTTGCGCCGGCAGTTGCTTGAGCTGCGCAAGAAACCCGATGAGGACAAGCTGGCGCAGTGGGTGGCGCGGATGCAGGCATCCTGTGCCCAGGTCACGGCGCGGCGCGCCAGCCTGCCGGTGATTCGCTACGACGACAGCCTGCCGATTGCCGCCAAGCGCGATGAGATCAAGGACGCGCTGCTCAAACACCAGGTGTTGATCATTGCCGGCGAGACCGGCTCGGGCAAGACCACCCAGTTGCCGAAAATCTGCCTGGAAATCGGCCGCGGCCAGTACGGCCTGATCGGCCACACCCAGCCGCGCCGGATCGCAGCGCGCAGCGTCGCCAGCCGTGTCGCTGAAGAGCTGGCCACGCCATTGGGCGCCTTGGTCGGCTATCAGGTGCGTTTCGAAGACCAGAGTGATTCCAACACCCTGATCAAACTGATGACCGACGGCATCCTGCTGGCCGAAACCCAGAACGACCGTTATCTGGAACGCTACGACACGATCATCGTCGACGAAGCCCATGAACGCAGCCTGAACATCGACTTCCTGCTCGGCTACCTCAAGACCCTGCTGCCGCGTCGCCCTGACCTGAAAGTCATCATCACCTCGGCGACCATCGACCTGGAGCGCTTTTCCAAGCACTTCGACGATGCGCCGATTGTCGAGGTCTCGGGCCGTACTTTCCCGGTGGACACCTGGTATCGCCCACTGACCCTGGAACAGGACGAAGAGGGCAACCGCGTCGAGGATGACTTGACCGTCGACCAGGCGATCCTCGCCACCCTCGATGAAATCGCCGCCTATGAGCGCAGCGAGCGACGCAACCCCGGCGATGTGCTGGTGTTTCTGCCCGGAGAGCGCGAGATTCGTGATGCCGCCGACATGCTGCGCAAGGCCCAGCTCAAGCACACCGAGATTTTGCCGTTGTACGCACGGCTGTCACCGGCCGAGCAACAGCGCATTTTCCAATCCCACCCAGGCCGGCGCGTGGTACTGGCGACCAACGTTGCGGAAACCTCGCTGACGGTGCCGGGCATTCGCTATGTGATCGACAGCGGCACGGCGCGCATCAGCCGCTACAGCTACCGCGCCAAGGTGCAGCGCCTGCCGATCGAGGCGATCTCCCAGGCCAGCGCCAACCAGCGTAAAGGCCGTTGCGGCCGGGTTGAGCCGGGCATTTGCGTGCGCCTGTACAGCGAAGAAGATTTTATCGGGCGCCCGGAATTCACCGACCCGGAAATCCTGCGTACCAACCTCGCCGCCGTGATCCTGCAGATGCTGCACCTGCGCCTGGGCGAAATCACCGATTTCCCGTTTATCGAACCGCCAGATGGCAAGGCGATCAGCGACGGTTTCAACCTGCTGCAGGAACTCTCGGCGGTGGACCGTAACAGCCAACTCACGCCGTTGGGCCGCCAGCTTGCACGCTTGCCGGTGGACCCGCGCATGGGCCGCATGTTGCTCGAAGCGGCCAAGCTGGGCAGCTTGCAGGAAGTGCTGATCGTGGCCAGCGCCATGTCTATCCAGGACCCGCGCGAGCGGCCACCGGAGCGTCAACAGGCCGCCGACCAGGCCCACGCTCAGTGGAAAGATCCGGATTCGGACTTCGCCGGGCTGGTCAACCTGTGGCGCGGCTTTGAAGAGCAGCGCCAGGAACTGACCGCCAGCCCGCTGCGCAACTGGTGTCGCAAGAACTTCCTCAACTACCTGCGCCTGCGCGAGTGGCGCGACTCCCATCGCCAGTTGAGCCTGATCTGCCGCGACATGCAGCTGAACATCAATAAAGAGCCTGCGGACTTCCCCAAACTGCACAAGGCGGTGCTGTCCGGCCTGCTCAGCCAGATCGGCCAGAAGACCGAAGACGGCGATTACCTCGGTGCGCGGCAGCGGCGTTTCTGGATCCACCCCTCGTCCGGTATCGGCAAGAAGCGCCCGCAATGGCTGATGACTGCCGAGCTGGTGGAAACCACCAAGCTCTATGCGCGCATGGTGGCGAAGATCGACGCCGATTGGATCGAGCCGCTGGCCGGGCACCTGATCAAGAAAAACCACTTCGAACCCCATTGGGAGAAGAAGCGCGGCCAGGTGGTGGCGTTTGAGCAGATCACCCTCTTCGGGCTGATTGTGGTCGGGCGTCGGCCGGTGCATTACGGGCCGATTGACCCGGTGGTGTCTCGCGAGTTGTTTATTCGTGAGGGCCTGGTGCGCGGTGAGATTCAATCCCGTGCCAAGTGCCTGGCGGCCAACCAGCTATTGCTGGAGCAGCTTGACGAACTGGAGGCAAAGGCACGCCGCCGCGACATCCTCGCCGACGAAGAAACCCTCTACGCGTTCTACGATGCGCGCCTGCCAGCGGAGATTCACCAGACCGCCACGTTCGACAGCTGGTACAAGGTCAACAGCCAGAAAGACCCGCAACTGCTGATCATGCGCGAAGAAGATGTGCTGGCCCGCGAGGCCAGTGAGGTTACCGTTGCGCATTATCCGGACACCTTGCACCTGGGTGACCTGGCGTTGGCCTTGAGCTACCACTTCGAACCCAACCACCCTCGCGATGGCGTCACCCTGCGTGTACCTGCGCCGTTGCTGCCGGCGTTGCCGGCCGAGCGCCTGGAGTGGCTGGTGCCGGGCGTGATCGAAGCCAAATGCATCGCGTTGGTACGCAACCTGCCCAAGGCATTGCGCAAGAACTTCGTGCCGGTGCCGGACTTCGTCAAGGCGGCGCTGCAACGCATCGAATTCGGCCAGGGCTCGCTGCCCCAGGCGCTGGGGCGCGAGTTGCTGCGCATGACCGGTGCGCGGGTCAGCGATGAAGCCTGGGCTGAAGCGGCGCAGCAGGTAGAAAGCCACCTGAAGATGAACCTGGAAGTGGTCGACGGCCAAGGCAAGTTCCTTGGCGAAGGTCGCGACCTGGCCGAACTGACCGCACGTTTTGCAGAGGCCAGCCAGGCCGCGTTGGCCGTACCGCAAACCGCGAAAAGCCAACAGCCGGTAGAAGCCAAGGTGTTCGCGGCGGTGGCTGAAAAGACCCAGCAAAACATCGCCGGCCTGTCGATGACGGTGTACCCGGCGCTGGTGGAAGAGAACGGCACGGTCAAGGAAGGGCGTTTCTCCACCGCCGCCGAAGCCGAGTTCCAGCATCGCCGCGCGTTGCAGCGCCTGCTGATGCAACAACTGGCGGAACCGGCGAAATTCCTGCGCGGCAAATTGCCGGGCCTGACCGAGCTGGGCTTGATGTACCGCGAACTGGGGCGTATTGACGCGTTGGTGGAAGACATTCTGCTGGCCAGCCTCGACACCTGTGTACTTGATGGCGAAGACAGCCTGCCGCGTGATGGCGCGGGCCTGGCTGCCCTGGCCGAGCGCAAGCGTGGCGGTTGGACCGAACACGCCGAGCGCCTGGCACGCCTGACCCTGGAGGTGCTGAAACTCTGGCACGGCCTGCAAAAGCGCTTCAAAGGCAAGATCGACCTGGCCCAGGCGGTGGCCTTGAATGATATCAAGCAGCAACTGAGCAACCTGGTGTACCCAGGTTTTGTGCGCGAAACCCCGGCGCAATGGTTCAAGGAGCTGCCGCGCTATCTCAAGGCTATTGAACTGCGCCTGGAAAAACTGCCGAGCCAGGTGCAAAAGGACCGCGTGTGGAGCAGCGAATTGGGCGGCCTGTGGGCTCAATACCAGAACCGCTTGAACAAACACGCCCAGGAAGGCAAGCGTGACCCACAGTTGGAGCTGTACCGCTGGTGGCTGGAGGAATACCGGGTGTCGTTGTTTGCCCAGCAGTTGGGCACCAAGGTACCGATTTCCGATAAACGCTTGAGCAAGCAGTGGAGCCAGGTAGAGCCCTGAACCTTTCCGGGTTTCCCGATCCGGGCAGGGCCAAATGTGGGAGGGAGCAAGTCGAATCGTCGCACCGCCCCTCCCACATTCAAGGTGTTTGTCTGGCCTATAGCGCCAAATCTCCAGGGTTGTGGCAAACTTCGCGGTTACAAGATTGAATAAAGCGTCGCCAGTTTGATGCCTGCTGGACGGAATCAAACGACTTTAAGTTTGGTACGACGGTACCAATATCTTCTGCCTGACAGATTTAGAGGAACGACCGTGCATAACGTCGTCATCAGCGGCACTGGCCTGTACACCCCGGCCAACAGCATCTCCAACGAAGAGCTGGTGCAGTCTTTCAATGCCTATGTGCAACAGTTCAACGCAGACAACGCCGCCGCCATCGAGCGTGGCGAGGTGCAGGCGCTGACGGAGTCGAGCGCGGCATTCATCGAAAAGGCATCCGGCATCAAGAGCCGTTTTGTGATGGACAAGGACGGCATCCTCGATCCGCAGCGCATGGCGCCACGCCTGCCCGAGCGTAGCAACGACGAATGGTCGGTGCTCTGCCAGATGGCGGTCGGTGCCGCCGAACAAGCCCTGCAACGCGCCGGCAAGACCGCCGCCGACATTGATGGCGTGATCGTTGCCTGTTCCAACCTGCAACGTGCCTACCCGGCGATTGCCATTGAAGTCCAGGAAGCCTTGGGTATCCAGGGCTTCGGTTTTGACATGAACGTGGCGTGTTCTTCGGCCACCTTCGGCATCCAGAACGCGGCCAACAGCATCCAGTTGGGCCAGGCCCGGGCGATCCTGATGGTCAACCCGGAAGTCTGCACCGGCCACCTGAACTTCCGCGATCGCGACAGCCACTTCATCTTCGGTGACGCCGCCACTGCGGTGATCCTGGAACGCGCTGACCTGGCGACGTCCGAGCACCAGTTCGATGTGGTGAGTACAAAGCTGCTGACCAAGTTCTCCAACAACATCCGCAACAATTTCGGCTTCCTCAATCGCACGGCGGAAGAAGGTGTCGGTGCCCCCGACAAGCTGTTCGTGCAGGAAGGCCGCAAGGTGTTTCGCGATGTCTGCCCGATGGTGGCCGAATTGATCGGCGCGCACCTGGCGGAAAATCAGTTGAGTGTGACCGATGTGAAGCGCTTCTGGCTGCACCAGGCCAACCTGAGCATGAACCACCTGATCGTGAAAAAGCTGCTGGGGCGCGACGCGTCGGTGGAAGAAGCGCCAGTGATCCTCGATACTTACGCCAATACCAGCTCGGCCGGCTCGGTGATTGCGTTTCACACTTACCAGGATGACTTGCCCAAGGGCTCGGTTGCCGTACTCAGCTCCTTTGGCGCCGGGTATTCGATTGGCAGTGTGATCCTGCGCAAACGCTGATTGTGTGGGGGCTGGCTTGCGTGCGATGGCATCACTGTGGTGTGACTGATACACCGAGGTGTCTGCATCGCAGGCAAGCCAGCTCCCACAGGACCGGGTGTGCACTTTTAAATAGAGGTTTGAATGGCAGCAGCGGACGACGCGCACCTGCTTGAACGCCTGCTCAAGGGTGAGCAGCGGGCCTACAAGGAATTGGTCACCACTTACCAGAGCGCAATGCGGGCGGTGGCCTACGCCATCGTCGGTCAGCGCCACGCCGACGAAATCGTGCAAGACGCCTGGGTTTCGGTCGTACGCAACCTGGCCAGATTCGAAGGGCGATCGAGCCTCAAGACATGGTTATTGACCATTACCGCCAACGCCGCCAAGGGACGTTACAAACAGAATCGTCGGGAAGTGCTGCTCGACGATTTGCCTTCGCCCCACGGCACCATTGGTGATGATCGCTTCAGCCCGGATGATGGCCATTGGGCTGTCGCCCCGTATGCCTGGCACCAGGACACCCCTGAAGCGCTGCTGACCGAAGATGAACTGCGCAAATGCCTGGAGCATACGATTCTGAGTTTGTCCGAACTGCAAAGCAGCGTGCTGGTGTTGCGTGAACGCCAGGGTCTGGAACTGGAGGAAATCTGTAATCTTCTGAGCCTTTCGCTCTCCAACGTTCGTGTGCTCCTGCATCGAGCACGGCTTAAAGTCTTTGCTACGGTGGAGCATTTTGAGGAGACGGGCGAATGTTGACCTGTAAAGAGCAAGTAGCGCGCTCCAGTGACTATCTGGATGGTCAATTGACCTTCCGTGAACGTCTAATGGTGCGTCATCACTTGATGTTCTGCCCGAACTGCCGACGGTTTATCCGGCAGATGCGCCTGTTGCAGGCGACGCTCAAGCGTATGCCGCAGGAGCCGGTGGACGGTGCTGATGCGCTGGCTGAACAGATGGCAGCCGAGCGCCGTAAGGATATGTAGGAGCGAGCTTGACACAGCAAGCTCGCTCCTACAGTAACGGTTAGAACTTGGCTTCAGCATCCAGCTGCAGGGTGTTGGTGTTGGCATCCCGCTGGGTACGGCTGGCGTAGTCCGCCTTGGTCAGGAAGTAGGTGGCGCCCAGGGCGAAGTTCTTGTCGATGTCGTAGCTGACCTTCATCTTGTGGCCGCGCGAACCGGTGGTACCGTTGGCGAAGTCCGAATCGGTGAACGCGCCTACGACGGCATTACGCTGAACATCGCGGTAGTTGTAGTCCAGGTTGAAACCGAACACCTTGGACTTGGCACCCAGCAACCACGCGGTGTCCTGGTCGGTCACGGCATCGTTGTTTTTCACGTATTGGCCGTAGAACGACAGTGGCACTGCCAGGCCGCCGATGTCTGCCTGGGCAAAACCTTCATACAGGCGGAACTCGTTGTTGGCCGAGTTGCCGTTGACCGCCAACGCGCAAGGCGTGGTGGTGGTTGTGCAGCGGCTGTCCTCGTCATTTTTGTAGGCGTAGACGCTGCCGCCCAGGGTCATTTTCAGGTTGTCGGTGACCGAGAAACGCGTACCCAACTGGCCGGACGTCAGGCGCAGGTCGTGGCGGAACTGCACGCCGTCGCCGTCGACGTTGTCCTTGAGGTTGTAGTTACCCAGGCTGCCGAACAGTTCGGCGCTGCTGCCCAGTGGGTATTTGTAGGTGACGGCCAGGCCTTCAGGGTTGATATCGCTATCCCAGATCACGTCGCCCATGTTTACCCAAGGCTGAAGCATCTTGCCGCCGATCACGTGCAGGTTCTTGATCTGGTCCGGGTGGTAGTCGATGTAACCGAGGTCCAGCCAGATCGATTTTTTATCGAAGTAGCCGTCCTGATCCTGGTTGGTAGAACGCGCATCGTCACCACCGCCGGTGGCGATACGGATACCGGTGTCCACCTGCGGGTTGATTTCGGTGTAGGCACCCAGGCGGGCGCGGATACGTTGACGGTCTTTGTCACGCCCACCGTTGTTGGGTTCGCCATCAATCTTGATGGTTTCCTGGCGGAAGCGTACATCACCCTTGAATTGAGTCTTGGCGGCCCAGGCCAGCTTTTGGTCGAAGCTGCTCAGCTCGTTGGTTTTTTTCGCAGTGGCTGCGATCTGCTCGTTGGTCTCTTGCTGAGCTTGGCGTGCGATCTGCTGTTCTTTCTGGTCCTTGGCCAGTTCCGCTTGCAGTTCTGTGTACTGCGACGCGGTGATCTGGCCGTTGGCCTTGAGCATGTCGAGCAATTTAGCGTCGACTGCAGCGCTGGCCGGTACGCTCAGGGCCAGCAACAGGCCGCCACACAGGAGCGCCGCAGTTTTAGTGGAAGCAAGACGCATATCAATCTCCGAAAGTGAGGAGGGATGGCAAACCATCCAGGACACAACCGACCCATGACGGACGGAAAAAATGTCGCCCGGTAGATCCGGACGCTCTAAAAACTGGCGTCAGTATCGCGGCCGTTTATGACGGAGTAGTGGCTAAGTGATTTCATGTAGATGACAGCTTGTAACGGGAAGGAACTAACGCTTGGGCGTTCTGTCGGCGCGTTTTGCAGATGTACGCCAGGCTGCGATAAGCGATACTGCCCAGGCTTTCATGCCGCGAAACAATGAGGATGTCGATGCCACTGCAACGCCTGGACAGCCTGTCCGCAATCGCTGCTCACACTTGGGATGCCCTGGTGCCGCAGGCCCAGCCTTTTGTGCGGCATGGGTTTTTGAGCGCGCTGGAAGACAGCGCCAGCCTGGGCCCGCAAACAGGCTGGCAGGCGGAACATCTGCTGCACTGGGAAGGCCCGCGTTTGGTGGCGGCATTACCCAGTTACCGCAAGTGGCACTCTTATGGCGAGTACGTGTTCGACCATGGCTGGGCCGAAGCCTGCGAGCGTGCCGGCATTGATTACTACCCGAAGCTGCTGACAGCCGTGCCGTTCAGTCCGGTCAGCGGGCCGCGTTTATTGGCCGCCAGTGCCGAAGACGGCTTTGAGTTGCTCAAAAGTTTGCCGGGTTACCTGGAAATCGAAGGGCTCTCCAGCGCCCATATCAATTTCACCGACGCTTTGGCCGACGACGCCTTGGCCCGGCAGCCCGACTGGATGCAACGCCTGGGCTGCCAGTTTCATTGGCAGAACCGTGGCTATCGCGACTTCCAGGACTTCCTTGATGCCTTGAGTTCACGCAAGCGCAAGCAAATGCGCAAAGAGCGTGAACAAGTGGCCGGGCAGGGCATCGAGTTCGAGTGGCTGCAAGGTCATCAATTGAGCGAGGCCCAATGGGATTTTGTTTATGCCTGCTATGCCAACACCTATGCGGTGCGCCGCCAAGCGCCCTATCTGACACGGGCGTTTTTCAGCCTGTTGGCCGAACGTATGCCCGAGGCGATCCGCGTGGTGCTGGCCAAGCAAGGCCCGCGTCCGGTGGCCATGGCGTTCAGCTTGATCGGTGGCGACAGCTTCTACGGCCGCTACTGGGGCTGCCTGGGGGAGTTCGACCGGCTGCATTTCGAAACCTGTTTCTACCAGGGCATGGACTACGCCATCGCCCACGGCCTGCAACGCTTCGATGCGGGGGCCCAGGGCGAGCACAAATTGATTCGCGGGTTTGAGCCGGTGATCACGCGGTCCTGGCACTACCTGCGCCATCCGGGGCTCAAGAGTGCCGTGCACGACTTTCTTGAACGTGAACGGGTGGGGATTCTGGCGTATGCCGAAGAGGCGAGGGCGGCTTTGCCTTATCGGCAACCTGACAGCAAGTGAAACACCTTGTAGGAGCGAGCTTGCTCGCGAAGAACGCTTAGGCGAAGCGGGCTGCATCTGGAAGCCTGCGTCATCGTTGACGTTTTTCGCGAGCAAGCTCGCTCCTAGAGGGGTTTGGTCAGGCAGGCTTTTCTGCGCCCAACCATCGGTACGTAATGCCACCGATCACCGCGCCCAGGATCGGCGCAAGCCAGAACAGCCACAACTGTTCAAGCGCCCAGCCGCCGACAATCAACGCGGGCCCCGTGCTGCGGGCCGGGTTGACCGAGGTGTTGGTGACCGGGATCGAGATCAGGTGGATCAGCGTCAGCCCCAGGCCAATGGCGATGGGGGCAAAGCCCGCGGGGGCACGGCGGTCGGTAGCGCCCAGGATGATCAGCACGAACATCGCCGTCATCACCAGTTCACAGACCAATCCTGCTGCCATCGAGTAACCACCGGGTGAGTGTTCTCCATAGCCGTTGGAGGCCAGACCACTCGCCAGTTCAAAGCCGGGTTTGCCGCTGGCAATAAAGTACAGCAGCACAGCGGCGATGGTGGCACCGATCACCTGAGACACGATGTAGGCTGGCAACTCTCTGGCCGGAAATCTTCCGCCCACTACCAGCCCCACCGAAACGGCCGGGTTGAGGTGACAGCCGCTGATGTGCCCGATGGCAAACGCCATGGTCAGCACTGTGAGCCCGAAGGCCAGGGCCACGCCGAGCAGGCCGATTCCGACATTGGGGAACGCTGCGGCCAGCACCGCACTCCCGCAACCGCCCAACACCAGCCAAAACGTACCCAGCCCTTCCGTTACGGAACGTTTGAACAGTGACATGAACACTTCCTTAGATTGCTCTATCTGATTAACGGTCTGTGAAGCTTCCCTGCCGCCTAAATCAGGGCCCTCCTGGGGCCTGATTGCAGTACAGCAGGATTGTGTCGCAAGACCAGTTCGATAGAGAAAACTGTCAGAATTGTTCGGAATTGCCCGGGCACCTATCCAATGAAATCAGTCTATTCCGACGAATCCACCGGTCTGGTGCTGCCATAACCGCGAATAAAGCCCGCCCTGCGCCAGCAACTCGGCATGGCTGCCGCTTTCGGCAATCTGGCCTTTCTCCAGCACTACCAAGCGGTCCATTCGTGCGATGGTCGACAACCGGTGGGCGATCGCAATCACGGTCTTGCCCTGCATCAGAGTTTCCAGGCTCTCCTGGATTGCCGCTTCCACTTCCGAGTCCAATGCCGAGGTGGCTTCGTCCATGATCAGGATCGGTGCGTCCTTGAGCAGCACGCGGGCGATGGCGATACGTTGACGTTGACCGCCAGAGAGTTTCACCCCGCGCTCACCGACATGGGCGTCCAGCCCGGTGCGGCCCTCGGAATCCGACAACAGCGGGATGAACTCATCGGCGCGAGCCTTGTGCACCGCAGCCCAGAGTTCTTCCTCAGTTGCGTCGGGCTTGCCATACAGCAGGTTGTCACGGATCGAACGGTGCAGAAGCGATGTGTCCTGGGTGATCATGCCGATCTGTGCACGCAGGCTTTCCTGGGCCACTTCGGCGATGTTCTGGCCGTCGATCAGGATGCGGCCGCCTTGCAGGTCGTAGAGGCGCAGCAGCAGGTTGACCAGGGTCGACTTGCCCGCGCCGGACGGGCCGATCAAACCGATCTTTTCCCCGGCCTTGATGTTGAGGTTGAGGCCGCCAATGATCCCGCTCTTCTTGCCGTAGTGGAAATCCACCTGCTCAAAGTGCACTTGGGCATTGGGGACTTTCAGGCGCGGGGCGTTTTCACGGTCGGTCACGGCCAGTGGCTGGGCGATGGTTTTCAGGCCGTCCTGCACGATGCCGATATTTTCGAAGATGCCATTGACCACCCACATGATCCAACCGGACATGTTGACGATGCGGATAACCAAGCCAGTGGCCAAGGCAATCGCACCGACGGAAATCAGCGACTGCGTCCACAACCACAGGGCCAGGCCGGTGGTGGTCACAATCAGCAGGCCGTTCAAGATACAGATCACGGTGTCCATGCTGGTGAGCACACGGGCGGCCAGTTGGGTTTTTTCGGTCTGCTCGATGATCGCTTGCTTGGCGTATTCCTGTTCATTCTGCGTATGGGCGAACAGTTTCAAGGTGGTGATATTGGTATAGCCGTCGACAATTCGGCCCATCAATTTGGAGCGCGCCTCCGAGGAAATCACCGAGCGCTCCTTCACGCGCGGTACGAAGTAACGCAGGGCCAGGCTGTAGCAGATGATCCAGGTGATCAGCGGGATCATCAGCCGCCAGTCGGCCTCGGCAAACAGCACCAGGGCACTGATGGCATAGATCGACACGTGCCAGATGGCTTCTGCCGTCGCCACTGCCGAATCACGCAAGGAGTTGCCGGTTTGCATGATCCGCTGGGCGATGCGCCCGGCGAAATCGTTCTGGAAAAAGTTCAGGCTCTGCTTGAGCACGTAGCTGTGGTTCTGCCAGCGAATCAGGCTGGTCATGCCGGGGTTGATGGTCTGGTGCACCAGCAAGTCATGCAGGCCGTTGAAGACCGGGCGCAGCAGCAGGGCGACCACGGCCATCCAGATCAGCTCGGCGCTGTGGATCTGGAAGAAATTCGCCGGTGGTGTGCCCTGGGCCAGGTCGATGATGCGGCTCAGATAGCTGAACAGCGCCACTTCGATAAGCGCACCGACCAGCCCCACCACCAACAGTGCGGCGAAGCAGGGCCAGACCTGGCGCAGGTAATAGAGATAGAAGGGCAGGACTTTTTCGGGAGGGGCCGCGCTGGGAGCGTCGCGGAAAATATCGATCAGTTGTTCAAAGCGACGATAGAGCATTGGGTTTGACGCCCGCCGGGCGGGCTCTCCTTTCAAATGCGCGCGGTGCCGTGTGGGCACCACGCGAAGCTACCTGCAGACCTCAGTCGATGCGCTTGGCCGACTTGATCAACACAGGATCGATTGGCACGTTCTGCATGCCTTGTTTGGTGGTGGTCTGGGAGTTGACGATGATGTCGACCACATCCATGCCCTTGACCACTTTGGCGAACACGGCGTAACCGGCATCGCGGCCCGGGTCGAGGAAGGCATTGTCGGCTACGTTGATGAAGAACTGGCTGGTGGCCGAGTTCGGGTCATTGGTGCGGGCCATGGACAGCGTGCCGCGCACGTTATGCAGGCCATTGCTGGCTTCGTTCTTGATCGGTGCTTCAGTCGGTTTTTGCGACATCTGCTGGGTGAACCCGCCGCCCTGGACCATGAAGCCCGGGATCACGCGGTGGAAAATCGTGTTGGTGTAGAAACCCTTGTCGACATAGGCGAGGAAGTTCTTGGTGCTGATCGGCGCCTTGACCGGGTCCAGTTCGATTTCAATGTCGCCATTGGTGGTGGAGATCAATACGTGGGGCGCCTTGGCCGGTTCGGCCGCCATCAGGTTGGCAGCGAACAGAACAGAACCGGCAAAGAAGGCGATTTTTTTCAGCATGGGTCAGTGATCCTGGGTAGTGGTTTCGACTGTCTTTAGAAAATCGAGCAAGGTTGCGTTAAAGACTTCGGGTTGATCCAAGGGCGTGGCATGGCGGGAATCTTCGATCACCACCAGTCGCGCATCGGGCAGCAGTTTTACATAGATTTCTTTCTGCGCCACGGGGGTGTAGTCGTGGTCGGCGCTGATGACCAGGGTTGGACAGGTAATTCGCGAAAGTTGTTCCTGCACGCCCCAGCCCACAATCGCGTCGAAGCTGGCGAGATAAGCACGTTTGTCGTTGCTTGCCCAGCGTTCGGCCATCTTGCGGCGCAGGTCTGCCTGGGCAGGTTTGGGAAACAGTCGTTCGCCCAGGGCGTTGCCGATGGTGCGCAGGCTGAGTACGCGGGCCAGGGTCCAGCGTTTGGCCCACTGCCAATAGTCACCTGCGCTGCGCACCTTGACTTCGGGCGCGCTGTTGACGATGCACAGGCTTCTGACTCGCGCGGGGTCGTCCACCGCCAGTTGGAAGGCGATCATGCCGCCCATGGATAAACCCACAACGTGGGCTGGCGGCAGGTCCAGGTGCTCGATCAGGGCGAGCAGGTCGAACGTGAAGCCCTGGATGCTGTAGCGCTCGCGGGGCTTATCGGAGCGGCCATGCCCACGCACGTCGACCACGATCAGGCGATAGTGCCGAGCCAGTACCGGCACTTGCAGCTCCCAATCCTGGCTACTGGAGCCCAGGCCGTGGATCAGGATCAGCGGCGTGCCGTGGCCGTATTCCTCGTAGTGCAGGCTGCAGCCTTCGTGGTCGAACCAGGCCATGGATGAACTCCGTTTCAGGCTTGTCGGGGAGCGGCGAAAGGCGCGTCCAGGGGAGCGGTGTCAAACGTGCGCAGCAGCTCCACGAGAATCTGCGTCGCCGGCCCCAGGGGTTTGTCTTTGTTGGAGTAGAGATAGAACGTCGGGTGACGGCTGCCGCCTTGTTCCAGGGGCAGTTGCTTGAGTACGCCTTCGGCCAGTTCGCGCTCGATCATGTGCCGTGGCAGCCAGGCAAAGCCCAGGCCGCTGCCCACGAAGGCGGCGGCGGTAGCCAGGCTGCCGACGGTCCAGCGCTGTTCGGCGCCCAGCCAACCCACGTCGCGCGGTTGCTGGCGGCCGGAGTCGCGGATGACCACCTGCATCTGGCTTTCCAGGTCCTGGAAACTCAGCTCGCGATTCATGCGGTGCAACGCATGTTCGGGGTGGGCCACGGCGATAAATTCCACATCGCTCATTTCGGTGCCCAGGTAACCGGGGATACTGAAACCGCAAATTGCCAGGTCGGCTACGCCTTCGATCAGCAGTTCTTCGACGCCGGACAACACCTCTTCACGCAAGCGCACGCGGCAGCCGCGACTTTGCGGCATAAACGCAGTCAGGGCGCGCACCAGGCGCGCATTGGGATAGGCCGCATCCACTACCAGGCGCACTTCGGCCTCCCATCCCTGTTCCATATGATGGGCAAGGTCCTCAAGTTGACTGGCGTTCTTCACCAACTGCCGGGAGCGACGCAGCAGCACTTCACCGGCCTCGGTCAGCACCGCCTTGCGCCCGTCGATGCGCAGCAGCGGCACGCCGAGTTGATCCTGCATACGAGCCACGGTGTAGCTCACCGAGGATTGCGAACGGTGCAGCGCTTCAGCCGCCTGGGCGAAGCCGCCATGGTCAACCACGGCCTGCAACGTGCGCCATTGATCGAGGGTAACGCGGGGCGCTTTCAACATGAGCTCCTCTTGTCCTAAGCTGGCAGTCCTTATTGGAGACTGCCGAATGAGAAAATTGTGTTGTGTGTTGCTGGCGCTGCTGCCGATGAGCGTATTTGCCTACCCTATCGACGTGACGAAAAAGATCGATGGCGTCAGCATTGATTACACCGCCTCCGACGTGGACGCAGACATCAGCTCGATTCAGCTGAACAACTACGGCACCCAGGATGCTGTGTGTTCGGTAATCTTCACCAACGGCCCGGAATCGCCGCGCCGTCGCACCGTGAGCGTGCCAGCAGGCAAAAGCACCAACACCACGGTCAAGTTCAACCGCTCCATCATCAAGATGCGCATTGCCTTGGACTGCAGCCCCAAATAAAGCGATAGCGGAGCCTTTCTACAGGAGTACTCCGCTTATAAACAAATTTATAGATGGGTTATAGCAGTTTTTTGCGCTTTTTTATCGAATGAGCCCTGGTTAATCTTTTCTCCATCGACTTACAACATTCACCGATGGAGCCTACATAGCCATGTCCAACGTTCTGATCATCGAAAGCAGTGCGCGCCAGCAGGATTCTATCTCTCGCCAGCTCACGCAACAGTTCATCAGCCAATGGCGGGCTGCCCACCCAGCCGATCAGATCACCGTGCGCGACGTGGCACTCAACCCGGTTCCACACCTGGACGCCAACCTCCTTGGCGGCTGGATGAAACCTGAAGATCAGCGTAACGACAGCGAGCAGGTATCCCTGGAGCGTTCCAACGCATTGACCGACGAATTGCTCGCCGCCGATGTGTTGGTAATGGCTGCACCGATGTACAACTTCGCCATCCCCAGCACCCTCAAAGCCTGGCTGGATCACGTCCTGCGCGCCGGCGTAACGTTCAAGTACACCGCCACCGGGCCGCAGGGCTTGCTGACCGGCAAACGTGCCATTGTGCTTACCGCCCGTGGCGGCATTCACACCGGGGCCACCTCGGACCACCAGGAACCCTACCTGCGCCAGGTGATGGCCTTTATCGGCATTCACGACGTGATCTTCATTCACGCCGAAGGGGTGAACCTGAGCAGCGACTTTCAGGAAAAAGGCATCAACCATGCCAAAGCCCTTCTCGCACAGGTGGCGTGATCCGTTAATCGCCAGATAATCGCGGGCTGTTTATATAACGCCACGCCAACCCTTCAAGTACGCGTATCGAACCTCCCTTTGCACTTGTTGCTCCTGAGTGCTCCTGCCCGACTGCCGCTTTAGCGAGGTCGGGTTTTTTTTGCCTTGAGTTTCTTCAAGGCTGGAAAAGCTTTAATGTCGCGCCCATTCGAAACGAGGCGCGCATGGGCTATTTACTGGTTGTCACCCTGATTCAGGCATTTTCCTTCAGCTTGATCGGCGAATACCTCGCCGGTCACGTCGACAGCTACTTCGCAGTGCTGGTGCGCGTGGTGCTGGCCGGGCTGATCTTTATCCCGCTGACGCGCTGGCGCTCGGTGGAGCCTGCGTTCATGCGCGGCATGTTGGTGATCGGTGCATTGCAGTTCGGCGTGACCTACGTATGCCTGTACTTGAGCTTTCGCGTGCTGACGGTGCCGGAAGTGCTGCTGTTCACCATCCTCACACCGCTGCATGTGACCCTGATCGAGGACGCGCTTAATCGGCGCTTCAATCCTTGGGCACTGGTCGCGGCCCTGGTGGCGGTGGGCGGTGCGGCGGTGATTCGTTTCGATCAGATCACCCCGCACTTCCTGATGGGATTCTTGCTGCTGCAATTGGCCAACTTCACCTACGCCGCCGGGCAAGTCATGTACAAGCATCTGGTGGCGCGTTATCCCAGTGACCAACCGCACTTCCGGCGTTTCGGTTATTTCTACCTGGGCGCCTTGCTGGTGGTGTTGCCGGCGTTCCTGCTGTTCGGCAAGGCTGACTTCTTACCGCAAGCGCCGCTGCAATGGGGCGTGCTGGTGTTCCTTGGTTTGGTCAGCACCGCGCTGGGCATGTACTGGTGGAACAAGGGCGCCTGTCTGGTCAATGGCGGTACCCTGGCGGTGATGAACAACCTGCATGTACCGGTGGGGCTGCTGTTGAACTTGCTGATCTGGAATCAGCATGAGCCGCTGGGCCGACTGGCCCTGGGCGGCCTGGTGATTCTGGGCGCGGTGTGGATCAGTCGGCTCGGCGCACGCCAGGCGCGGGCGGCGCTGTCATCGTGATCACCACTTTGCCTTTGGCGCGGCCTTGTTCGACATAGCTCAGGGCTTGGGCTGTGGACTCGAAAGGGAAGGTGCGGTCGATCACCGGCTTGATAATGCCGGCTTCCACCAGCGCGGTCAGTTCATCCAATTGGGCGCCGTTGGCGCGCATGAAGAGGAAGTCATAACGCACGCCTTGTTTGCGCGCTTTGCGGCGTATACCGCTGCTCAACACACCCATGACCAGGCCCAATAGCCACGACAGCTGCTGCTCTCGAGCAAACGCCTGCGTCGGTGGCCCGGAGATGGAGATGAGTTGACCGCCCGGTTTGAGAATGTCGAGTGACTTTGCCAGTGCGTCCGGACCGAGACTGTTCAAGACGACGTCATAATCATTGAGCAGGGTTTCGAAGTTTTGCTGCTTGTAGTCGATCACTAGATCGGCACCCAGTGCCTTGACCCACTCGACATTGGCGGTGCTGGTCGTCGTTGCGACAAATGCGCCCAAATGCTTGGCAAGCTGGATGGCGATACTGCCGACTCCGCCGGAACCGGCATGAATGAAGACCTTCTGGCCTTTTTTCAGCCTCGCTGTTTCAACCAGTACTTGCCATGCCGTCAATGCGACCAGAGGCAGGGAGGCGGCCTGCTCCATCGTGATGTTTGCAGGTTTGCGTGCCAGTGCGTCCTCGCGTACTGCAATCAGCTCGGCGAACGTGCCGATACGCTGCTGTGGAGGGCGGCCATACACTTCGTCACCCGGCTTGAAGCGTCGCACCGCGGCCCCGACGCTGAGTACCACGCCAGCCAGGTCATTGCCCAGTATCAACGGCAATGCATACGGCAGAATCAGTTTGAATTCGCCCTTGGCGATTTTTGCATCCAGAACGTTGACGCTGCTGGCATGTACTTGAACCAGCACGTCATGCTCACCCACCACTGGTGTTGGCGCTTCGGTGATGCGACCGGTCTGTTTGCCGTAACGTTCGATGGAAAATGCCTTCATGGTTCAACGCTCATCGCTTCGAGAGGAAGGGCAGGCGCATAGAGCGCGCCTGCAACCGGTTGATCAGGCTTGGGTCAGGTACCGCTCGGCAACGTCGGACTGCTTGATCTGCGACAGCAAGCCTTGTCGGGCTGCCTGCAAGGCATCCCAGCGTGCGCCGTCCTGCAAGGGCGGGATGGTCACGGGCTCACGACGGTCGAAACCGACCAGCGCCGCATCGACCAGGTCACCTACCTCCATCACATCTGTGAGAGTGTTGATGTCAATGCCCGCCCGGTCCCAGATCTCGGTACGCGTAGCGGCCGGTAGCACGGCTTGCACATAGACACCTTTGGCGCCCAACTCCAGGCTCATGCCCTGGGACAGGAACAGTACGAATGCCTTGGTCGCGCCATATACGGTCATGCCGAACTCCGGCGCCAGGCCCACCACCGAGCCAATGTTGATGATAGCGCCGTTGCCGGCTGCCGCCAGGCGTGGGGCAATGGCGCTGGCAAGCCGTACCAGCGCGGTGGTGTTGAGCGCGACCAACTGAGCGACACTGTCGGTGGACTGTTCGATGAAGCTGCCGGACTGTGCGGCGCCGGCGTTGTTGACCAGCGTGCCGATGCTGGAATCTTCGCGCAGACGTGCTTCGACCGCTGCCAGGTCAGCGATCTGGGTCAGGTCAGCGGGGAGGATATCAACCGTGATGGCGTGCTCTTCACGCAGACGTGCAGGGAGCGCTTCCAGGCGCTTGGTATCGCGGGCGACCAGAACCAGGTCGTGACCACGCTGGGCAAAACGTTCGGCGTAGGCGGCACCAATGCCGGTCGAGGCGCCAGTGATGAGAACGGTCTTGGAAGTGCTCATGGTGTGATGCTCAGTGAGTGCAGGGAGGTTTTATGATGTCGATCATAATCAAAGCTGTCAACGGTTTTGATTATGATCGACATCATAGTAAGATCCCTCTATCGCAGGGCAGCAGGAGCGCATAGAAATGAAGATCACCAAGACGCAATCACAGAACAATCGAGCGCATATCGTCGCGACGGCTTCCGCGCTGTTTCGTGAACGTGGTTTCGATGGGGTGGGTGTGGCCGAATTGATGGCTGCCGCTGGTTTTACCCAGGGCGGCTTCTACAAGCACTTCGGCTCCAAGGCGGATTTGATGGCAGAAGCGGCCGCCAATGGCCTGGCGCAGTCGCTCGCCAGCAGCGTGGAGATGGAGGCGGGGGAGTTTTTCGAGGTTTACCTGTCCAGGCAGCACCGCGATCATCGCGGCGGCGGGTGCACGTTGGCGGCGTTGTGTGCAGACGCTGCGCGTCAATCGGACACGCTTAAGGAGACTTTCGCCAACGGGCTGGAAAACACGCTGCAAGCCCTGGAGGCAAAGTACAACACGACGCAGGACGAGCCACAGCAAGACGTGCGCGCGAAAATGCTCAACAGGATGGCCCATGCCATTGGCGCAATCTTGTTATCGCGGGCGTGCCCGGATGATTCCGCTTTGGCTGATGAAGTGCTTGAGGTTTGCCGCCGGGAGATTACGGCATCACTGCCGTAATCCCGTTCGGATCACTTCACGCCGTTTCGATGGCGGGTAGTTGCGCGGCCCCGGCCAACGCCGGCAGTACGCCGGCGCGCAGGTCATTACCGCTTGGCTGCTGATACAGGCTCAGCCCGAACTCCGGCAACACTGCCAGTAGATAATCGAAAATATCCCCCTGGATCCGCTCGTAATCCGCCCACGCGGTGGTGCGGGTAAAGCAGTAGATCTCCAGCGGCACGCCTTGGGCGGTGGTTTGCATCTGGCGCACCATGCAGGTCATGTTCGGCTGGATGTCCGGGTGGCTTTGCAGATACGCCAGGGCATAGGCGCGGAACGTGCCGAGGTTGGTCATGCGCCGGCGGTTGGCCGACAGTTGCGCGCTGTGGCCCTGGGCCTCGTTCCAGGCCTTGAGTTCGGCCTGTTTGCGACCGATGTAGCCGGTGAGCAGGTGCACCTGGGTCATGCGCACTTCTTCGTCATCGCGCAAAAAGCGCACGCCGCTGGCATCGATATACAGGCTGCGCTTGATGCGCCGCCCGCCGGAGGCCTGCATACCGCGCCAGTTCTTGAACGACTCGGACATCAGGCGCCAGGTCGGGATGGAAACGATGGTTTTGTCGAAATTCTGCACCTTGACCGTATGCAGGGTGATGTCCACCACATCGCCGTCGGCGCCGACCTGGGGCATTTCGATCCAGTCGCCGACCCGCAGCATGTCGTTGCTGGTCAATTGCACGCTGGCGACGAACGACAGCAGCGTGTCCTTGTACACCAACAGAATCACCGCCGACATCGCACCCAGGCCCGACAGCAGCAGTAGCGGCGAACGGTCGATCAGGGTGGCGACGATGATGATTGCGCCAAACACGAACAACACCATTTTTGCCAACTGCACATAACCCTTGATCGAGCGGGTGCGTGCGTGTTCGGTGCGTGCGTAGATATCCAGCAGCGCATTGAGCAGGGCACTCATGGCCAGCACCATAAACAGAATGGTGATCGCCAGGGCCACATTGCCGATAAACAGAATGGCGGTCTTGCTCAGGTCAGGTACCAGGTACAGGCCGAACTGGATCACCAGGGACGGCGTCATTTGCGCCAGCCGATGGAAGACTTTTTTATGTCGCAGATCGTTCAGCCAGTGCAGGGCCGGTTGCCGGCCAAGCAATTTGACCGCGTGCAGGATGAGGTAACGCGCTACCCGTCCAACCAGCAATGCCACCACCAGCAGCACCAGCAAGCCGAGGCTGGAATGCAGGACCGGGTGTTCATCGAGGGCGCCCCAAAGGTCTTGGACGTTGAGCCAGAGCTGTTTGATATCCATGAGTGAACCGATTCTTCTGTAAGACAACACGGGGCGATTAGAGCATTTAAGTGCAACAAAGTTGACGCTCTGGACAAAATCGCTCACAAAAAAGCAGCTGATTAGCCCTGTTCGCGTAAAGAAACTCGGTTTGGCCGCCCGAAACCGGTAACCTATGGCGCTGATATTTTGTATTTCTTCGAGGTAGCACCCGTGTTTTCCCAATTCGCCCTGCACGAACGCCTGCTCAAAGCCGTGGCCGAGCTTAAATTTGTCGAGCCTACGCCTGTGCAAGCAGCGGCCATCCCGCTCGCGCTCCAAGGGCGTGACCTGCGGGTGACGGCTCAAACCGGCAGCGGCAAGACCGCCGCTTTCGTCTTGCCGGTTCTGAATCGTCTGATTGGCCCGGCCAAGGTCCGCGTCAGCATCAAGACCCTGATCCTGCTGCCGACCCGTGAGCTGGCCCAGCAGACCCTCAAGGAAGTCGAGCGCTTCTCGCAGTTCACCTTCATCAAGTCCGGCATCATTACCGGCGGCGAAGACTTCAAGGTCCAGGCTGCCATGCTGCGCAAGGTGCCGGACATCCTGATCGGTACCCCGGGGCGCATGATCGAGCAACTCAACGCCGGCAACCTCGACCTCAAGGAAGTCGAAGTACTGGTGCTCGACGAAGCCGACCGTATGCTCGACATGGGCTTTGCCGATGACGTGCAGCGCCTGGTTGCTGAATGCGTCAATCGCCAGCAGACCATGTTGTTCTCCGCCACCACCGGCGGTTCAACCCTGCGCGACATGGTTGCCAAGGTGCTGAACAACCCTGAGCACTTGCAGGTCAACAACGTCAGTGACCTGAACGCCACCACGCGTCAGCAGATCGTGACCGCTGACCATAACGTGCACAAAGAACAGATCCTCAACTGGTTGCTGGCCAACGAGACCTACCAGAAGGCCATCGTGTTCACCAACACCCGTGCCGCCGCCGACCGTATCTACGGGCGTCTGGTCGCGCAGGAATACAAGGCGTTCGTGCTGCACGGCGAGAAAGACCAGAAGGACCGCAAGCTGGCCATCGACCGCCTCAAGGCTGGCGGCGTGAAGATCCTGGTAGCCACCGACGTCGCTGCGCGTGGCCTGGACGTTGATGGCCTGGATCTGGTGATCAACTTCGACATGCCCCGCAGCGGCGACGAATACGTGCACCGTATCGGCCGTACCGGGCGTGCCGGCAACGATGGCCTGGCCATCTCGCTGATCTGCCACGGCGACTGGAACCTGATGTCGAGCATTGAACGCTACCTCAAGCAGTCGTTCGAGCGCCGTACCATCAAGGAAGTCAAAGGCACTTACACCGGGCCGAAGAAGGTCAAGGCGTCGGGCAAGGCCGTTGGCGTGAAGAAGAAAAAGACTGACGCCAAGGGCGACAAAAAGAAAACCGGCGCCAAATCGCCGACCAAGCGCAAGATCGCCAACCGGCCGAAGACCGACAACCTGTCGCTCGTCAGCAAGGATGGCATGGCGCCGCTCAAGCGCCGCAAGCCAGAAGCACCGGCTGCCGAATAAGCAGCCAGGCAGAAAAAAACCGGACAATGTCCGGTTTTTTTTCGCCATCAGTTTTTGGCTTTGGAGGCGGCTTCTTTCAGTTCTTTGAGCCGGGCGTCGATCAGTTGGCATTTATCGGGAAACTCGGCGCTTTCGGTGTCCAGGTCCATTTTCTGCAATTGGGCATTCATCTCCTTGGCCTTCTGCGGATTCTGTTCCGTTAGCTGGGTCACTTGCTTGGCCAGTTCTTCGCGTTTGGCCGTGGCCTCTTCAGGCGTGCAAGCCCAGGCGGGCAGGGCGCTCAACAGTGTGGCGGCAATCGCCAGGTTCATCAGGGTTTTCATGGTCGGACCTCCTTGGCGGTATAGGCAGTTGAGGCGGCGAACGTCTGGAAAGTTCAGAGAAATGACGCCCGTCTATCCGGGTGAACGGCCAGTGCCCCCACGTGTCACTACCTATGACGGGCTAATTTTTCATCGGCCTGCAGGAGGAATCAGGATGACGACTTACAACTGGGATCTGATCGAACGTCTGCTACACGAAGTGCAGAACGGCGAGGGCAGCTTCGCCCCGCGTAAATACGCCGAGCAGGAAGCCGCTGATAAGGCTACGGCTGGCGAGGACACCGGGAACCTGGACGCGCTGAAAAAAACCGCTGCGGACTACGAGGCGTTGTTGTTCAAGCGCGGGTTTATTGAGTCGCGCCCCGAAGAGGAAGGCGGCAATGGTGAAAACTTCATCTTGACCGCGCGCGGTGCAAGCCTGTTGGCGTTGATCGACAGTTCGATTCCTGGCCATGAGCACCCCCGTCAAGTGATGAACGAGCAGGAGGACGCGCTGGAGGAGGCGACCTTCGATCAAGTCTCTTCCAAAGCTGCGATTGCCGGTGGCTCTATCTAACCCCTGAATCCAATGTGGGTGGGAGCCCTGCTCCCCTCCCTATTGATTTGCGCCGGCCTTGAGGCATTTAAGCGCTTTGAAATCGCCTCGTACGCCGTCGATTTTTTGCCTCAGCTTCTGACGCTGTTGCTCGGTGCTCTCAGCCATCAGGTCCACGATCAGACTGCGCGCCGCCGCTTCGGTCTGGGTATAGGCAGCGCGGTATTCAGGCGTCCATAGGCTCTCCCTGTCCACCAGCAGACGTTGCATTTTCTGCGGGAAGTCGGCGTCGTGGCGGTGCTCGACGGCCTCGATAAACTGCGCCTGCCAATGGGCGCGGTTGCCGATCCACGCCTGGTTCTGTTCGCCCAAAGCGTTGGACCACGCCGTTACGCGGTTTTGCTGGCTGGCGCTCAGCGGGCCGATCCAGGCATCCAGGCGCTTGCTCATGCGCTGGGCGCGTTCCTTGATCTGCTGGGCCAGCGGCGGTTTGAGGTATTCATCCTGGCGTTTGCGCAGGTCTTTGGCCAGGGCGTCGCTCATGTCCTTGACCTGTTGATCATCCAGACCCTGCAGCAACTGCACGGCGGACGGGGTGATCTCCCGCGCGATCTCGGCAATCGCCTGCTTGGCTTCCACGGTTCGGGTTTGCAGCGCGGCGTCAGTGATTTGCTGGCTGTCGACCATCTGCTGCAGGTGGTCCAGCCAGTCCAGGTAGCCCGGTAATTGCGTGGTGCAATGCCAGGCCAGGTGTTCCTTGAGGGTGTCGTTGAACCAGCTCTTCTGCCCGGCATTCATGTCCAGGTAGTCGTTGAGGGTCCAGGGGATGATCACGTCGAGATTACGGTAGGCCAGGCCCACGCGATTGCAGCCGGCGAGCACCAGGCTCAGGGTCAGCAGTACCACCAGGAGTTTGAGCCGGCGCAACATGGGCGAGTCCTTGCACGGATGGGATTAATGCATGTGAACCTGCGCGGGGTGCGACAGTTCAGCCCATCAATAAAACGGCCGGACGGCCTTCAAGGTCAACAGGCCGTCGCATTGCGAGTTGTGTCCGGAGTAGGCCGAGCAGTCACCGCCGCTGAGGCTGGAGTCGCTGTAGATCAGATCCAGGTCGATGCCTTTCCAGGCCCGGGAGAATTGCACCGACCAGTCGCTGAAACTGCTGATGGCGCCGTTTTCCACCGACACCGGTGTGCCCAATTGGTGGGTGGTGTATTTCATGCTGACGCCGATACCGAACGGCTGGGTGCCGCCGAGGTCGGCGAACAGGGTGCTGTCCTGACGGTCGGGGTCGTTGCTGAAGGACACGCCGAAGCGGTTGCCCAACAGGTTCAGGCCGCCGTAGAACTCCTGGCTGTCGAGGGGGCTGACCTTGGGGTAGCTGTAGTGAATCAAGCCCACTTCATAGCCCAGGGTCTGGTCGAAAGGGCGTTTGAAACCCAGGTAGGAGTCAACTTCGAGATTGTTGGCCGACGACAGGCCCATATTCGGTGAAAACTGGCCGAAATACAGGCCGCTGTCGTGGGTAAGGTCCAGGCCTCCGTGGAACGAGTCACTGCCAGGGGAGGTGGGCTTGACCAGGCCCTGGGCCATGCTACGGCTGGGGGTAGTGCCCAATTTCAGGTCGAAGTCGCCCAGTTCACGCTGAAAAATCTGCGCTTCGGCCAAAGGGCTGGCGATCAGAATGCTGACCAGGAAAATACAGCGTTTAAGCATGCTTCACTCCATGAAAAGCGAGGAGCAGGAACGGATGGGTTCGAGCAGATGCCCGTGCTAGACGTGTGCAAGGATACCGGCGAATGCCAGGCATTGAGGCCCGTTCGTCGATTAGCTTGGTATTGAAGGGTGTACGAGGGTGTTTCCAACTCTAGTCCTAGCGCCTTGAAGGCAAGACGCTTAGGGACCAGATGCAGTGCGCAGGTAGGACGATTACTTCTTGCCCAGGCTGATCTGCTTGGACGGGCCGAAAGTCTGGCCGCTCACGCCCTTGGCAATTTGCTGGATTTCGCCGCCGGACTTGAGGAAAGCAGCAATCTGGCTGTTGATCGATTCGCTGGTTTCAACGGCGGGAGCTGGCTTTGCTTTGCTGTTGGATGCTTTTACACGCATGGCGGCCACTAACCTGTAGAGAATTAACTTGGCCAGGCATCGTACAGGAAATACTTGACAATTGCTTGGCAAATATCCCCTGAGAATATAGGCCAGGCTGGGAAAGAGCCCAGGTTTAATGATGAAATAAGCCGCTAACTTACTGTTTTAGCTCGAAACCATGGGCGTGTGCGAGGTTGGCGGCCCGGAAAAATTCAACCGATTGATCAGACGAGCGGGGCGATGCCAATAGAACGCCATGCCAGCCCGCGATTTTTCAGGCGCGCGCGCGTGCAGGGCCCAACTCGGGTAGAATGCCGCCCACGCAATGAGGGTATTGGAAATGGCTTTAGTCGGGCGCTACAACAGCTTGCAAGTGGTCAAGCACACTAACTTTGGTTTGTACCTCGATGGTGCGCAAGATGGGGAAATCCTCTTGCCTAATCGGTATATCCCTAAAGATATTCCCAGTGAAGATGAAGACTGGCTCAATGTTTTCATTTACTTGGACAGCGATGACAAACTTATCGCCACCACTGAAAAACCCAAAGTTCAAGTCGGCGAATTTGCCAGTTTGAAAGTTGTGGAAGTCAACAGTATCGGGGTGTTCCTCGACTGGGGCCTGCCAAAGGATCTGCTGCTGCCGTATTCGGAAGAAAAGCGCCAGCTGACGGCGGGTGAATATTGCGTGGTGCACGTCTACCTCGACAAGCACACCAAGCGCATCACCGCCACCGCACGTCTTGACCGTTACCTGGACAAGACGCCAGCCAACTACCAGGTGGGCCAGGAAGTCGATCTGTTGGTGGCTGAAGCCACGGACATGGGTTTCAAGGCAATCATCAACAACAAGCACTGGGGCCTGATCCACAAGAACGAAGTGTTCAAGTTCCTGCGCCCGGGCAAGGAAGAAAAAGGCTTCATCAAGGAGATTCGCGCCGATGGCAACATCAGCCTGAGCCTGCAACCGGTCGGCCAGGAAGCGGCCTCCAGCCTCAACTCCAAGATCCTCGCCAAGTTGCGTGACAACAACGGCACCCTGCCGGTCAGCGACAAAAGCGATCCGGCGGTGATCAGCAACTTGTTCGGCGTCAGCAAAGGCAACTTTAAAAAGGCCATTGGTGCGCTCTACAAGCAAGGCCAGATCGTGATTCACGCCGACCGCATTGAACTAAGCTGATCGCGCCTGGCTCTTTGTAGGAGCGAGCTTGCTCGCGAAAATATTCCACGCGCAGTGTGGCGTCGGATGTACGTTTTTCGCGAGCAAGCTCGCTCCTACAAAGGCTCGTGTCATGTCCAAGAGACCGCTCTTCGCCTACCTCGGCACCTTGCTCGCCTTCCTGGTCCTCGACGGCCTCTGGCTCGGCGTGCTCATGGGCCCCACCTACAAATCCCTGCTCGGCCCGCTGATGCTTGATCAGCCGCGCCTGTTGCCTGCGGTGTTGTTCTATCTGCTGTATGTCCTCGGTTGTGTGGTGTTCGTGGTCTTGCCCAGTGCCAGTTGGCAACGTGCTGCGCGGTTGGGCGCACTGCTGGGCCTGGTGGCCTATGGCACTTATGATTTGAGCAATTGGGCCACGCTTCAGGGCTGGTCCGCCGGGCTCGCGGTGATGGACATGGCGTGGGGCACCTGTTTAACCGCCCTGTGCTGCACCGTCGGCCACCTGTGTGCACGGCGTGTGCATCGGTAGTTGGCGGTTGATCAAGACCGAGCCTGCCACCAACAACCCGGCACCGGCGACGATCAACGCCGGGTGCAGACCACCACTGAGGTGACTGCTCATCGAGGCCAGTAGCGGACCGCTCAGTTGGCCGATGGCAAAGCTGGCGGTCAGTAGCCCTGTGCTGCGTTGGTAGCCGTTGGGTGCAACCTCGCGCAGGCGCGCCATTACCAGTTGCATGCAGGCCAGGAAGGGCGCGCCGCACAACAACACGCCCAGCGCAAGGCCCCAACCGTTACCGAGCAGGCAGGCGAAGACCCCGGCCGCTTGCAGCCACAAGGTCACGATCAGCCATCGGCGCGTGGTGTCCGGGCTCTTGCGGCGCAGACTTGCCACCACCACACCTACAGCGGCAGCCACGCCGAAGCAGGGCCAGAACAGATCGGCCTGCCAGGCTCCGTTGAACTGTGCGTTGGCCATCTGCGACAGAAAGGTCGCGGGGATGATGTAGCCCAGGCCGAACAGGAAATAGATCCAGCACAGATGCGCGATGCTGCCGTTGTTGCTTGCACGGGTTTCAGCAGGCGCCGTGAGGGTTGGCTTGGGTAAAAAGGGCAGGATCGCCAGCAGCATCACCAGGGCAACGATGCCGTAGACCAGCCACAGAATGGCGGAGCCTTGCCCCAGCAAGTTCGAGCCCAGCGCCAGCAGCCCCGTCAGCGCAATCCCAAGTCCCGGCCCGGCAAATACCAGCGCACCCAGACGCGGCCGGCCGGCGGCGATCGCCAGCGGCTGGCTCAGGCTGGTAATCATCACCAGAGCCCAGGCGCTGGCCACGCCGGTTCCGAAGCGCAACAGCAAGTGCGGCCAGAACCCATGGGCCCAGTACGACGCCAGCGTCAGCAGGACGCAGAGCCACAACCCGCCATAAAGGCGGCCGCGTACATGATGATGGCTGCGAGCAAAGATCGAATCCACCGCGCCCACAAAGTAGCCCAAGTAATTGGCGGCCGCGATCAGCCCGGCATCCGCCAGGTCGACCTGACCTTCGCTGAGTAAATGCGGCATTTGCGGGGTCAGGGCGAAGCGGCCAATGCCCATGGCCATCATCAGGGCGATAAAGCTGGCGAGTAAACGAATCTGCGGTGACATGCTTAGGTTTCCTACAGGAAAGCGAATGACTTGTAGGCTAAGGCGGATTGACTTTCTGTAAAATTGAATAATAGTGAGTAACTTGTTCAGTTTTGGAGAAAGGTATGGAGTTCAGTCAATTGCGGATTTTCCAGGCCGTGGCGGAAGAGGGCTCCATCACCCGCGCCGCTGAACGTTTGCACCGCGTGCCATCGAACTTGTCGACCCGCCTCAAGCAGATGGAGGAGCAACTGGGAGTCGAGCTGTTTGTGCGTGAGCGCCAGCGGTTGCAGCTTTCTCCTGCGGGTAAAGTGCTGCTGGACTACAGCACTCGGCTGCTGGCGCTGCATGACGAAGCTCACAGCGCCGTACAAGGCGGGCAACCGGCTGGTGATTTTGTGCTGGGCAGCATGTACAGCACCGCCGCGGTGCATTTGCCCAAGCTGCTGGCGCGCTATCACAGGACTTACCCCATGGTGAACCTGCAAGTGCAGTCGGCGCCCAGCGGGGAGCTGCTGGAAGGTTTGATTACCGGACGGCTGGACGCAGCGTTTGTGGACGGTCCGCTGACCATCGCGACCCTGGATGGCGTACCGTTGTGCGAAGAGCGCCTGGTATTGATTTGCGAAGCCGATCACCCACCGGTGCGCGGTCCCCAGGACGTTGCCGGGCGATCTGTGTTCACGTTCCGACGCAGCTGCGCCTATCGCACGCGCCTGGAAACCTGGTTTTCCCACGAGCATGTGGCCATGGGGCGGGCTATCGAGATCGAGTCCTATCAAGGGATGCTCGCGTGTGTGATCGCCGGTTCGGGGGTGGCGTTGATGTCGCAATCGATGCTCGACAGCCTGCCAGGCAAGGACAGCGTGTCCGTTCATCCGCTGACCGGGCCTTTTGCCACTGCGACCACCTGGCTGATGTGGCGAAAGGGTATGCTCGGCGCTAACCTCAATGCATGGATCGACCTGCAGCACGAAGGCAGCCCGGCAAGCCTGGCAGATACGCGCGCCATCGCTTGAGCGATCCGTCAGGATTTGGATCAATCCAGTAATAGTTAGTTGTGGTTTCGTTCAAGCATTACCTAGGACTTAGGGCTACTATCTCTGTAGGAAACGGCGACAAAACTCACGCCGACCAGCACTACCCTCAAAGGGGGCAACCATGAAAGAGAAAATCCAAAACTGGCTCCACGATCTTGGCGTTGCGCTGGGCTTGATCGAGCCCCCGCTGCAACCGGTGCCGATCCGCACGGACGATGAGCAGCGCCGGCCCCGTCGCCGCTGAGTATCAGGCCCAAACAATATGGGAAATGTGGGAGCGGACTTGCTCGCGAATACGGTGCATCAGCCAGTAAATGGTTGAATGACACACCGCCTTCGCGAGCAAGCCCGCTCCCACAATTATTTTGTGCAGCGCAAAAAACGGGTGCGAACACCGACGTCGCACCCGCTGAAGAAATTATCCTAATCGCTCAAGCCGCTCGAGCCGCCACGGTATCCGGTTTGCGCGACAACACACTCACCAGCACAAAACTCACCAGGGCTACCGCCAGGCTGCAGTAAATCGGTGTGTTTGCATCCAACCCATCCTTGAACATAAACACCAGCGCGGTTACGAAACCCAGCGCCATGGACGTGATCGCGCCCGAGGTGGTGGCTCGCTTCCAGAATATCGCGCCAATCAGAGGTACCAACATACCGCCCACCAACAGGTTATAGGCCAGGGTCAGCGCGCTGATCACGTCATTCACCACCAGTGCGATGCCCAATACGGCAACACCGGTCATCAGGGTGAACACGCGGTTGATGCCCAGGCTCGATTGCTTGCCACCGCGCAGCCGTGGCAGCAGGTCTTCGGTCAACACGGTGGACGCAGCGAGCAGGCCGGCGCTGGCGGTGGACATCATCGCCGCCAGGGCAGCCGCAATCACCAGGCCACGAATACCGTCCGGTAACGAGGCTTTGACGATGGCGGCAAAGGCATTGTTGACGTTATCCAGGTCCGGGATCAGCACGTGAGCCGCCATGCCAATCAGGGCGCAGGCCAGGCCGTAGAGAATGCAGTAGAAACCGGCGAAAGTGCCCGCGTACTGGGCGACCTTTTCATCACGGGCGGTGAATACTCGCTGCCAGATATCCTGGCCGATCAGGATGCCGAAGAAGTAGATCATGAAGTAAGTGATGATCGTGTCCCAACCGATCGCGGTAAAGCTGAAGTTCGACGCCGGCAGCTTGGCCACCAGTTCATCCCAGCCGCCGACGCGGTACAGGCAGATCGGCAGCAGGATGAACATCAGGCCGACGGTCTTGATCACAAATTGCACGATATCGGTCAGGGTCAGCGACCACATGCCACCGATGGTTGAATACACCACCACCACACCGCCGCCTACCAGCACCGACATCCAGAAGGGCAAGTCGAACAGCACTTGCAATACGGTGCCGATGGCCAGGATCGAGGTCACGCCGATCATCAGTGCATAGGCCAGCATGATCACCGCGCTGGCCTGGCGCGCCATGGGGTTGTAGCGTTTTTCCAGGACCTGGGTCACGGTGAAGATTTTCAGCTTCAGCAGCGGCTTGGCCAGGAACAGGTTCAGCGCAATGATCCCGGCGCCCAGCGCGGCGCACAGCCAGAAACCTGAAATGCCGTGCACATAACCCAAGCGCACGGTGCCGACGGTGGAGGCGCCGCCCAATACCGTGGCGGCCATGGTGCCCATGTACAGCGATGGGCCGAGGTTACGGCCCGCCACCAGATAGTCTTCGTGGGTTTTGGCGCGGCGCATACCGTAGTAGCCAAGCACGAGCATACCGGCGGCGTAGATGAGTACGACGAATAAATCCAAAGCCATGACGGTGATTCTCCGATTATCTTTTTTATGGGCGATCAAGCGGCAGCCGGCTCGGTCAACACGCGAGCGAAGGTCAGGTATATCGTTGGACGGGGATCTGCGCGATCCCCTTGATTGTTATCGTGAAGGCATCAGCGATGCGCGACGCCAGGCAATACGCAGAGCATCTCGTACAGCAAGTTGGCGCCCAGCAGCGAGGTGTTGCCGGTGGTGTCATAGGGCGGCGAAACTTCCACCAGATCACAACCAATCAGGTCCAGGCCCTGGCAGCCACGGATGATCTCGATCGCCTGGATGGTGGTCAGCCCGCCGATTTCCGGGGTGCCGGTGCCGGGTGCCCAGGCGGGATCGATGCCGTCGATATCGAAGCTGAGGTACACCGGGCCGCCGCCGACTTTCTCCCGCACTTGGGCCATCAACGGGGCCAGGGAGTGGTGCCAGCATTCTTCGGCCTGGACCACGCGAAAGCCTTGCTTGCGGCTCCAGTTGAAGTCTTCGGCGGTGTAGCCCTGGGCACGCAGGCCGATCTGCACCACGCGGTCGCAATCGAGCAACCCTTCTTCCACGGCGCGGCGGAAGGTGGTGCCGTGGGCGATTTTTTCGCCGAACATATGGTCGTTGACGTCGGCATGGGCATCGATGTGCACCAGCCCGACCTTGCCGTGTTTCTTGTGGATCGCCCGCAGGATCGGCAGGGTGATGGTGTGGTCGCCGCCCAGGGTCAGGGGGATCACGTCGTGCTCGAGGATTTCATCGTAGGCCTCTTCGATGATGCGCACGGCGTCGAGCAGGTTGAAGGTGTTGATCGCCACGTCGCCGATGTCGGCCACTGACAGTGAGTCGAACGGTGCCGCCCCGGTGGCCATGTTGTAGGGGCGGATCATCACCGACTCGGCGCGGATTTCCCGAGGCCCGAAGCGTGTGCCGGCGCGCAGCGAGGTGCCGATATCCAGGGGCACGCCGATAAAGGCAGCGTCCAGACCCTTGGCCGTTTGCAGGTGGGGAAGACGCATCATGGTGGCGATGCCGGCGAAGCGCGGCATTTCGTTGCCGCCCAGTGGTTGGTGGAAAATCTTGTCCACGGGATTGCCTCATCGTTGTTTTGTTTATTGATGGCCGATTCTGCGAAAAGCCCGGGGCAGGAAGAATCGGCAGGGGCAAATACTTAGTTCAGATTTTTCTAAACTAATGCAGGGAGGTAGACTGCATGCATCCCTGTCCGGAACTGACCATGGCCAACGCCTTGCCCGACCTGAAACTCCTGCGCATCTTCGTCAGCGTCGTGCGCCACCAGGGGTTCGCCAATGCCCAGCACGAACTCAACCTGTCGACGTCGGCCATCAGCACGTATATGAGCCAACTCGAATCCGCGCTGGGCCTGGTGCTGTGCCATCGAGGACGTGGCGGCTTCAGCCTGACCAGCAAAGGCGAGCTGTTTCATCAGGAAACCCTGCGCCTGTTGGGCGAGCTCGAGGGCTTCGAGCAATACGCCGCCGCGCTCAAAGGCGAGTTGCGCGGCACGCTCAAGCTGGGCGTGCTTGATTCCACCGTCAGCGACAAGGCCCTGCCATTCGCCGAAGTGATTGGCGCCTACAGCCTGGAACATCCGGCGGTTCACCTGAATCTGTCGGTGATGAGCCCCTACGAACTGCAACTGGGCGTACAGGACAACCGCCTGGACCTGGCAATCGGTGCGTTCTCCAACCGTATGAGCGGGCTGATCTATATGCCGCTGTACCGCGAACAGCACTGGCTGTATTGCAGCAACCGGCACCCGCTGTTCAGCGAGCGGCGTATTCCCGAACAGGTCATCACTCAGCAGCGCATGGTCGGCCGCGGCTACTGGAGCCAGGCCGAACTGGCGCGCCACGGCTTCAAACACAGCGCCGCGACCGTGGAAAGTATGGAAGCGCAGTTGATCCTGGTATTGTCCGGCGCCTACATCGGTTACCTGCCCGAACACTACGCCCAGGCCTGGGCCGACAAGGGTGACCTGCGCGTGTTACTGCCGGCGACCTTCGGCTACCAGGCGCCGTTCTCGATGATCATGCGCCGTGGTCGTAGCCGTGAACCGCTGATCCAGACCTTCCGCGACTTGCTCAAGACCCAGCTTAACCAGGCCTGAAAAAACCATGTCCAGACCCCAATGCCCGCAATGCTTGCGGCCGACCACTCATTGCCTCTGTGCACTGATCCCGACCCTCGATAGCCGCACTCGCGTGTTGCTGTTGCAGCACCCGAGCGAGGTCGGCCATGCGCTCAATACCGCGAGGTTGGCGGCGTTGGGCTTGAATAATGCGCAGTTGGTGGTGGGGGAGGTGTTTGATGATCTGGCGACGTTATTAAACCCGCCTGGTTATCGGGCGCGGCTGTTGTTTCCGGCGGATGACGCCGAGCCGCTGCGCGCTTATGCACCTGACGATCAGCCATTGTTATTGGTGGTTCCCGATGGCACCTGGCGCAAGGCGCGCAAGCTGTTGCACCTCAACCCTTTGTTGGCGGCGTTGCCCCGGGTGACATTGGCCCTAGGCGGCGTTTCCCGCTATCGCTTGCGCAAGGCGCCGGGGCCTGGTGCCTTGTCGACGGTTGAAGCAATCACGCAAGCGTTGCAGGTATTGGAAGCGCCACTATCGTTCGAGCCGCTGCTCAAACCCTTTGAAGCGCTGATCGAAGGGCAGATTGCTGCGATGGGGGATGAGGTATTCCAGAGAAATCATGGTGAAGGGCAGAAGGATTAGCAGGTTTGACGAGGCGCGCCCATCGGGAGCAAGCCCCCTCCCACAGTCGATCGCGTTCCTGCATAAAAATGCGGTCCGATGTGGGAGGGGGCTTGCCCCCGATGGAGCCCTCACAGTCAACACTTTAATGGCTTATGCCTTTAAGCCATAAGCACCGCACTTTGCGTGATATGGCCCGCCGGCCTTTCCCGGTATGATGTCCGCCCCCGCAGTCTGGATTGCGAATACGCCATGACCTTGCAGTACCCCACAATCGCCGATTGCGTCGGCAACACGCCCCTGGTCCGCTTGCAACGCATGGCGGGTGAAACCAGCAATACCCTGTTGCTCAAACTCGAAGGCAACAACCCGGCCGGCTCCGTCAAGGACCGCCCGGCGCTGTCGATGATCGCCCGCGCCGAGTTGCGCGGGCAGATCAAGCCAGGCGACACCCTGATTGAAGCCACCTCGGGTAACACCGGGATCGCCCTGGCCATGGCCGCCGCGATCAAAGGCTACAAGATGGTGCTGATCATGCCCGACAACGGCAGTGCCGAGCGCAAGGCGGCGATGACCGCTTACGGTGCCCAGCTGATCCTGGTCACCCAGGAAGAAGGCATGGAAGGCGCCCGTGACCTCGCCGAGCGTATGGCCGCCGAAGGCCGTGGCGTGGTGCTGGACCAGTTCGCCAACGGTGACAATCCCGAGGCGCACTACACCAGCACCGGCCCGGAAATCTGGCGCCAGACCCAGGGCACCATTACCCATTTCGTCAGTTCCATGGGCACCACCGGCACCATCATGGGCAACTCGCGCTACCTGAAGGAGCAGAACCCTGCGATCCAGATCGTCGGTCTGCAACCGATGGAAGGCGCGGCCATCCCCGGTATCCGCCGCTGGCCCGAAGAGTACTTGCCGAAGATTTACAACGCGACGCGAGTAGACCGCATCATCGACATGGCCCAGCGCGAAGCCGAAGACACTACGCGCCGTCTGGCCCGTGAAGAAGGCATCTTCTGCGGCGTGTCCTCCGGCGGCGCTGTGGCCGGTATGTTGCGCTTGTCCAAAGAAGTGGAAAACGCGGTGATCGTCGCGATCATCTGTGACCGAGGCGACCGCTACCTGTCGACCGGCATCTTCGACGAACCCAACTGATGGCCAAGCACGAGAGAGGCCTGCGCTTCCAGCCGACAGGCGGCAGCCGGGCCCCGCAGATCCCGGTGGGCAAGAAACAGCGCCTGACCATCGAGCGCCTGGCCAATGATGGCCGTGGCATTGTGTTCTTTGAAGGCCGCACCTGGTTTGTGAATGGTGCGCTGGCCGGCGAAGAAGTCGAAGCGCGGGTGTTGGGCGCCCACGGCAAAGTGGTTGAGGCCCGCACCGAGCGGGTGTTCAAGGCCAGTGAGCTACGGCGCCCGGCACCCTGCGCCCACGTTGGCCGCTGCGGCGGTTGCAGCGTGCAGCATCTGCCCCATGATCAGCAACTTGCCCTGAAACAGCGCATGCTCGCCGAGCAGTTGTCGCGGGTGGCAGGTGTCGAACCGCAAGAGTGGGCGCCGCCGTTGAGCGGGCCGGAGTTCGGTTACCGGCGTCGCGCCCGTGTGGCCGTACGTTGGGACGCCAAGGCGAAGAAACTCGAAGTGGGTTTTCGCGCCGTGGCCAGTCAGGACATCGTCGCTATCGACGATTGCCCGGTGCTGGTACAAGCCTTGCAACCGATCATGCAGCGCTTGCCGAATATGCTGCGTCGCCTGAGCAAACCGCAGGCGCTGGGGCATGTGGAGCTGTTCAGTGGTTCGTCCACCGCCGTTTTGCTGCGGCATATGGCACCGCTGTCCGAAGCAGACCTGCTGATCCTTAAAGAATTCTGTACCTTCCATGAGGCCCAATTGTGGCTGCATGGCGAGGGCCAGCCGGAACCTGCCGAGCCCGACCAGGCCCTGGGGTTTCGCCTGGATGCGTGGAATCTGGAACTGGCTTACCGGCCGGGAGATTTTGTGCAGGTCAACGCCGGGGTCAATCAGGCGATGGTTGCCCAGGCATTGGAGTGGCTGGCGCCACAAGCCGACGAACGGGTGTTGGACCTGTTTTGCGGCCTTGGCAACTTCGCCTTGCCGCTGGCGCGCCAGGTGCGCGAAGTGGTGGCGGTAGAGGGTGTGCAGACCATGGTGGACCGTGCGGCACTCAATGCCGCGAGCAACCATTTGCCTAACGTGCAGTTCTTTCAGGCCGACCTGTCTCAGCCTTTGACTGACGCGCCATGGGCCAAACAGGGCTTTTCTGCGGTACTCTTGGACCCACCCCGCGATGGTGCCCAAGAGGTTGTGCGCAAGCTCGCCACCCTTGGAGCCAAGCGCCTGGTGTATGTGTCCTGTAACCCAGCTACGCTGGCGCGGGACACGGTTGAGTTGGTCAAGCAAGGCTACCGGCTAAAGCGTGCCGGGATTCTCGACATGTTTCCGCAGACTGCGCATGTCGAGGCCATGGCGTTATTTGAAGCGGGCTAGGATGCCCGTTTAATCCGACTGGCCTGCGTTCTCCAAGGCCTTGGTACTGCTACGGAGCTCGCAGTAAAAGTCGGCGATGATTTTGGCGCATCAAAGGTGCGTCGTAGGGAAGGTAAGCAAGATGGTACAGGTGAGAGCACACCAGCCGATCAACACCGACGGCAGTATCAATCTCGAGGCATGGCTGGATCATGCCGTCAGTGTCGACCCGGCACTGGACCGTGAAGCCTTGAAAGCAGCCTGCGAGTTCGCTCGTGAGTCTGAGCAGCAAGACAATGCGGCCAAGAACCTGTGGGCCGAAGGCACTTCAAGCTTTCGCACCGGGTTGGAAATCGCCGAGATCCTCGCCGATCTCAAGCTGGATCAGGATTCGCTGATCGCCGCCGTGCTGTATCGCGGCGTGCGCGAGGGGCATATTCCGTTGGCAACCGTTGGCCAGCGCTTCGGCTCGGTGGTGACCAAGCTGATCGACGGCGTGCTGCGCATGGCGGCCATCAGTGCCAGCCTCAGCCCGCGCCAGTCGATGGTGCTGGGCACCCAGGGCCAGGTGGAAAACCTGCGCAAGATGCTGGTGGCGATGGTCGACGACGTGCGCGTCGCCCTGATCAAGCTGGCCGAGCGTACCTGCGCGATCCGTGCGGTGAAGACCGCCGACGACGAAAAGCGCAACCGCGTCGCCCGCGAAGTCTTCGACATCTACGCGCCGCTGGCCCACCGCCTGGGCATCGGCCACATCAAGTGGGAGCTGGAGGACCTGTCCTTTCGCTACCTGGAGCCGGACCAATACAAACAGATCGCCACGTTGCTGCACGAGCGGCGCCTGGATCGCGAGCGCTTTATCAGCGACGTGATGGGCCAGCTGCGTTCCGAGCTGCAGGCAACTGGCGTAGACGCCGACATCAGCGGCCGCGCCAAGCACATCTACTCGATCTGGCGCAAAATGCAGCGCAAGGGCCTGGCCTTCAGCCAGATCTATGACGTGCGGGCGGTGCGCGTGCTGGTGCCGGAAATGCGCGATTGCTACACCGCGCTGGGGATCGTTCACACCCTGTGGCGCCACATCCCCAAGGAGTTCGACGACTACATCGCCAACCCCAAGGAAAACGGCTACCGCTCGCTGCACACCGCGGTGATCGGCCCTGAAGGCAAGGTGCTGGAAGTGCAGATCCGCACCCACGCGATGCACGAAGAGGCCGAGCTGGGTGTGTGCGCGCACTGGCGCTACAAGGGCACCGACGTCAAGGCCGGGTCCAACCAGTACGAAGAGAAAATCTCCTGGCTGCGCCAAGTGCTGGAATGGCACGAAGAACTCGGCGACATCGGCGGGCTGGCCGAACAGCTGCGGGTGGATATCGAGCCGGACCGGGTCTATATCTTCACCCCCGACGGCCATGCCATCGACTTGCCCAAGGGCGCCACGCCGCTGGATTTTGCCTACCGCGTGCACACCGAAATCGGCCATAACTGCCGGGGCGCCAAGATCAACGGGCGCATCGTGCCGCTCAACTACAGCCTGCAAACCGGTGAACAGGTCGAGATCATCACCAGCAAGCACGGCACGCCGAGCCGCGACTGGCTGAACCCGAACCTGGGCTATATCACCACCTCGCGAGCACGGGCGAAGATCGTCCACTGGTTCAAATTGCAAGCGCGCGACCAGAACGTCGCCGCCGGCAAGACCCTGCTCGAACGCGAACTGGCGCGCCTGGGCCTGCCTCAGGTGGACTTCGACAAGCTGGCCGAAAAGGCCAACATGAAGATCGCCGAAGACATGTTCGCCGCCCTCGGTGCCGGTGACCTGCGCCTGGCGCAACTGGTCAACCTGGCCCAGCAACTGGTCGAGCCCGAGCGCGGCAACGAACAGCTGGAACTCATCCCACGCAAGGCCACGGGTTACAAACCGGGCAAGCGTGGCGATATCCAGATTCAGGGCGTGGGCAACCTGATGACGCAAATGGCCGGCTGCTGCCAGCCGTTGCCGGGCGACGCCATTGTCGGCTACATCACCCAGGGCCGTGGCGTGAGCATTCACCGCCAGGACTGCGCCTCGGTGCTGCAACTGGGCGGGCGCGAGCCGGAGCGGATCATCCAGGTCAGTTGGGGGCCGGTGCCGGTGCTCACTTACCCGGTGGACATCATCATCCGTGCCTACGATCGTTCCGGCTTGCTGCGTGACGTCTCGCAAGTGCTGCTCAACGAGCGGATCAACGTGCTGGCGGTCAACACCCGCTCGAACAAAGAGGACAACACGGCGTTGATGTCCCTGACCATCGAGATTCCGGGGTTGGACGCACTGGGACGGTTGCTGGGGAGGATTTCCCAGTTGCCGAACATCATCGAGACGCGGCGCAACCGTACCCCATGAATAGCTGGATGAACGCGAACTGAATTGTGTTAGCTGCTTCATGTGGGAGCTGGCTTGCCTGCGATAGCACCACCTCGGTTTAACTGAAGCACCGAGTCGCGAGCATCGCAGGCAAGCCAGCTCCCACATTGGATTTTCAGCGGAAAGAGATACGATGTATTCACTCGAAGACCTGCTGCACCTGATGAACCGCCTGCGCGACCCGCAATACGGCTGCCCGTGGGACATCAAGCAAACCTACGCGACCATCGTCCCGCACACGCTGGAGGAGGCCTATGAAGTGGCCGACGCCATCGAGCGCGGCGATTTCGATCACCTGCAAGGTGAGCTGGGCGACCTGCTGTTCCAAGTGGTGTATTACAGCCAACTGGCGCGGGAAGAAGGGCGCTTCGAATTTGCCGGCGTGATCGACAGCATCACCCGTAAGTTGATTCGCCGGCATCCTCACGTGTTCCCAACCGGCGACCTGTACGCACCGCTGGATATCCCGCAGTTGAGCGAAGAACAGGTCAAGGAGCGCTGGGAGCAGATCAAAGCTGAGGAGCGCGCAGAAAAGTCCGACGCTCCCGAGCAACTCTCCCTGCTCGATGATGTGCCCACCGCCTTACCTTCGTTGTCCCGTGCGGCCAAGTTGCAAAAGCGCGCCAGCCAGGTCGGTTTCGACTGGCCGGCCGCCTTGCCGGTGGTGGACAACGTGCGTGAAGAGTTGGATGAAGTGCTCGAAGCCATGGCCGATAACGATCCGCAGGCCATTGCCGATGAAGTCGGTGACCTGCTGTTTGCCGCCGTCAACCTGGCCCGTCACCTCAAGGTTGACCCGGAAACCGCACTGCGCGGTGCCAATGCCAAGTTCGAACGACGTTTCCGATTTATCGAACAGGCATTGCGCGATACGCACCAACCCATAGAAGATTGCACCCTCGAAGAGTTGGACGCCCTGTGGGGCGAAGCCAAACGCCAGGAAAAGAATGTGTCCAGCTGCGGTTGAGCAGCTGCCTAAGTGAGTAAGCACCATGAGCCTTTCCCTTCGCGACCAGTTGCTCAAAGCAGGTCTGGTCAACCAAAAGCAGGCCAAGCAGGTCGGCAAAGAGAAGCAGAAGCAGCAGCGTCTGGTCCACAAGGGCCAGGCCGAAGTCGATGATACCCAGGCACGCCTGGCCGCTGAGGCACACGCCGAGAAGGTCAAGCGTGACCAGGAGCTCAACCGCCAGCAGCAGGAAAAAGCCGAGGCCAAGGCGCGTACCGCCCAGGTCAAGCAGTTGATCGAAACCTCGCGCCTGCCCAAGTTGACCACCGAGGACTACTACAACTTTGTCGATGACAAGAAGGTCAAGCGCCTGTCGGTCAACACCTTGATGCGCAACAAGCTGAGCAACGGCTCTCTGGCTATCGTGCACCACGGTGGCGGCTACGAGGTGATCCCGCGTGAAGCGGCGCTCAAGATTCAGGAACGTGCACCGGAGCGCATCGTGCAGCTCAACATCCTCACCGAAAGCCAGGTGCCGGATGAGGATGATCCGTACGCCGCCTACCAGATCCCTGACGATCTGATGTGGTAAGCCGCTAGAAACGACAAACCCCGCCAAAAGGCGGGGTTTGTGTTTTAAGCGTGCAGCGTCAGCCGGTTACCAATCCACTGCGTAACTCAGGCTGAAGGTACGGCCCTCGGCATTCGGGTACGGTGCGCGGGCATTGGCCTGGGCGAACATGTTCTGGTAGTTGCGGTTGGTAAGGTTGTACACCGCACCTTCGAGGCGACCTATCGGTAGCCTTACCGAGCCCAGCACGTCAACCAAGGTATAGCCCTGGATATCGCGACCGTTGTTGTCCTTGGCCGCCGCGTCATAGTCGGCCAGGCGCATCCCCTGCAAGCGCAGGCTGTAGTCGTCACGCTGATAGCCGACAAAAGCGGTGGTCTTGGCGGGGGAAATACGCGTGGCGGGCAGGTCGATCCATTTGCCGTTCTGCTGGGTCTCGCCCTTGGCGTAAGCGTAAGTACCGCCGACGGACCACTGGTCGTTGACGTTATAAGTCAGGCTGGTTTCGGCACCGCGCACGCGTTCTTTCTGATTGATCAGGCGCAATACACGGTCGTTGGCATCGTAGAACTGCGTGACATCCGAGGTGTTTTCATACGCGGTGACACTGGCCTGCCACTTGTCCCAGTCGCCACGCCAGCCCAGCTCGTAACTGTCGACTTTCAGAGCCTGGGCATTGAGGTCCTGAATATCGTATTTGCTGTTCACGTCACGCAGGAAGCGCTGGATATCCGGCAGGGAAAAGCCCTGGCTGAAGTTGACGAACACGTCCTGGTTTTCGGTCAGGTGATACACCGCCCCGAGGTTATACAGCGTGTCATCGTATTTGAGCGTGCCGCCGGGCAGTGTGGCGCGGTTGCCGGTCTGGACGATTTCGCCGTAGGCGATGCTGTCGGAGACTTTGCTCTCAATCCACTCGCGACGTATTCCACCGCGTAAGGTCCAGTCATCGATGTCGTAGGACAGCTGACCAAAGATGGCTTTGGTGGTGGTCTCAATATCCGGGCCCAGTTCGAACGTGGTCCCGGTTTTGCTGTAGCTCAGGCCATTGACCCGGTATTGGTCGCCACGCTGGCGTGAGGTTTCATGATCATAGTCAGCCCCCCACACCAGGTTGCCGGTTGCCGGGCCGATGTCCGGCATCTGCGTATCGATCGCCGCACGCAGGCCATAGACATCCTGCACGCTGTTGTTGTCGGACACGCCTGCCCGACCCCGGGACAGGTCCGGGAAGAACAGGGCGTCGGCCCGCCGCCAGTAACTTTCGACCTGCAGGCCCTGGCCGTAGAAATCCTTATCGGCGTAGTTAAGGTTGACCGCCTGGTTATGGGTGTAGGGCTGGTCGCCCAGGTCCAGGCCTTTTACCGCGACTGCGTTGCTGGTGATGCGCGGGTTCTTGGTGTAGCGGGTGTCTTGTTCGTCTTTATAGTCTTGCAGCGACAGGCTGATCTTCTTGTCGTCATCGAGCTCGTAGCCGAAGCGACCTTGCAGGTCGTAGGTGTCGGTGTCCATGTTGCTGCCCTGGGACGTATCCTGGGGAATGCGCTTGCCGTTACCGTCGAACTGGTCGTTGCGCTGCACGGTATTGCCCGACAGATACCAGTCCACTGGACCCTTGCGCCCGGTAGCGCTTTGGAACGCCTCGTAAGCGAACCCCTTGTGGCTGAAATTATTGCCGGCGGTCATGCCGATCTTGCTGCTGAAGGCCAGGTCCTCACCCTTGTTGCGCTTGGTGATGATGTTGATGATGCCGCCCGATGCGCCTGCGCCGTAGACGCTGCTGGCGCCGGAGATCACTTCGATGCGCTCGATGCTTTCCGGTGCCACGCTGTTGAGCTGGCGGAAGTTATCGCGCGTGGCGTTTTGTGAAACCCCATCGATCAGGATCAGGGTATTACGCCCGCGAAGCGTTTGGCCGAAGTTGCTCATGCCGCCGCTGGAAGGCGCAATGCCAGGCACCAGTTGGCCGAGGATATCTGCGACCCGACGCCCCGCGCCCGTTTGCTGGCGGATCTGTTCTTCGTTGATGACCTGCACGGAGCCTGGAATCTGCGCGATGCTGGTTTCATTGCGCGTGGCCGACACCACGGTCGCTTGCAACTGCAGGCTGGTCGGCTCTGTCTGTTCGGCCCAGGCGGGGGCACTGATCGAGCCGAGAAGCGGCAGCAGAACGGCCAATTGCGATGTGTTCATGGATTTGTCTCAGAGTTATTAGAAGTATTGACAGAAAAATCGGATGTCTCAGGCGCTCGCGTACATGAACGGATGGCGCGGATACTCACGGCGGCCAATGCGTAGGTCAGTGCGACCAGCCAGAAGCTGTGCGCCAGGCCCACCCATCCCATGCCGATACCGCCTATCAATGCGCCGCACAGCGCACCTGCTTTGGCGGCGCTGTTGCCCATGCCCAGGGCGAAACCCTGCTGGCTGGACGCTACGGTATTGGCGATCAGCGTGTAGGCCACGGGCAATAAAGCACCCTGCCACACGCCCCATAGCAGCCGGCTGGCGATGAACCCCAACCACTCACTGGCCAGCGCCGTGCCGGCCAGTGTGAGCGCGCACGCCCAGGTGACCCACTCGATGATGCGCAGCGTATGCGCTGGTTGATGTCGATCGAACAGGCGGCCCCATAACGGCGCGGACAGTGCCAGGGTCAAGGCGCTGGCGCCATAGCTGGCGCCGATCAGCCACGCGGGTGCCTGCAAAACCTCGGCAACATATAAGGCGTAAAACGGTTGCGGCATCATCCTGGCCGCCTGGATCAATACGATGATTCCCAACATTGCGCCCAGCCAGCCTTTGGGCAGTGCGACAGGCTTCGATGGGCGGGCAGGTCTGGATCGTGGTGAATCGCTGGGCAAGAACGCGCTGATTATCGCGCACAACAGGCAGACGGCGGTGGCGCTGTAGCACAGCAATGCGAAACCGGATATGTCCATCAGCCAGCCGCCCAATACCGGCCCGGCCAGGGAGCCTACGGCGGTGGCTGATTGCAGCCGCGCAAGAATGTGCCCGCGTCCACTCTCACCGCAGCAGGCCAGCGCGTAGGCTTGGGCAGCTGCAATGAAACCGGCCAATGCACCTTGCACCACGCGGATGACCACCAGCCACCACGGATCGGGCGTCATCGCAGCCAGCGCCTGGCACACCGCCAATGCCAGCAACGCCCGGATGATCATCGGCTTATGGCCGGTACGGTCGCCCAGTTTCCCCCACATGGGTGTGAGGATCATCGCTGCTATCATCGGCCCAGCATATACCAGCGAAGACAGCAGGCCGGTGTACTGGGCATTGGCGACGCCCAGCAGCTTCTGGATTTGCAGCGGCCAAAACGGCCCGCTCATCTCCATCGCCCCCATCGACACCAACTGAATCACCACCAGCAGCCGCAGCGCTGTGTTGTTAGTCGGCATTGGCGGCCGCGCTCAACGGGTTGGGCAGGCGTCCGACGATATCGGCATGACTCTCCAGCAGGCGCATGCGCATGAACGACTTGGCCGGCCACGGTTGCTCCAGCAGTGCTTCGCGCTCGGCTGCCCAGCGTTGCGGTTCAACCTGTGAGCGCAGGTTGTCGAAACACTGGCTGACCTGTGCCGACAGTTCATTCCAGAGCAGCGCCTGGGGGATGTCGAAGTGGCGCGCAGCAAGCAGGATCAACTCACCCAGATGGCACATGAATACGGTGTGCAGCAGTTTGTCCCGTACGAAACCTGCGTCGTCGTACAGCGTCATCTTCGGGTCGTGTAGTTCGACGTCCAGGCCGTGGGCGTGCAAGGTCTTGCGGTCGATACGGATATCGCCGAAATCGCGCAACAGCAGGCGGCTCAATTGCCCATCTGCAGTCATGACCATGAAGGAGTTCTGCTGATGGGCCTCGAAAGCGACGCCGTAACGCAAATACATGCCCAGCAGCGCCGGCACACTGATCGCCGCGTACTCATGGAAGAACGCGAGCATGGCTGCCGCATCGTCTTTGCCTTGGCTCAGGCGCACCCATTGGCGCAGCAGCGGCTGGCCGTGTTGATCAATGGCAAACAGGCTGCCCACCGGTACGGCCATTTCCCCGGGCTTGAGCTGGCTCTGGGGATTGTCGCGATAGAGCACCGCCAGGTGGCGGGAGTGCTCGTCATTGGCCGGTTGTGGCTTGAAATGCACACCGATACGCTCGGGAACGATGCTGAGGATTTTCTGAATCGCAGGCTCGCGCTCCAGGATGGTCAGCAGCAGGTGGCTGATCCGTGGGCCCATGCGTGCCGAGCGCGGTGAGACGGTGCGCTGCACGCTGGTCAGGCGCAGCGACACCGGCAGTTTGACCATGGGCGCATCGCAACGTCCGTCAGGCAATACGGTCCTGAATGACATGGTGGGGTGGGCGGTAAACGCGACGATATCGGTCAGCACCAGCAGCTTGTCGCCGATTGCATCGGCGAACAGCTGGGGCAGCTCCTGACGTGCCTGCCAGGGATGGGCAGGCACCGGCAGATAATCGCCTGCTTCAAGGCCTTGTGCTTGAAGTGTCGCGGTTAATTGCTGCGCCGCGTGTGGAAAGTGACTGCTCCACCACTGCCAGTAATCCGCCGTCCCGGCCAACGTTTCGACATGGGCAAACTGGCGATGCAGCGCGCACAGCAGCACGGGGAAGCGTGCTTCGAACTCCGGCGAATAGTCGATGACTTGGCTGGTATCCAGGCCCAGCTTGGTCTTGTAGTTGGGGTGCCACGGGTGCCCCAATGTTCCCCACTGCTCAAGTACGGATGTCGGATTGATCGTGCCTGCACCGTGCTTGAGATGACTCAGCAGGTTGCCTTGATGTACTGGGTCCATGGACGCATGCAGCTTGAGCGTCCATTGCTCATGGAAAGCGAGGCACAAGGTGTCGTTGATGAAGCTGTCGTCGATCTCGGCATTGAGGCGGTTGAGCACTTCCAGGTCGGCAGGTGACGTGAGGCTGGCGTTAAGCAACGTCAACAACTGTGATGGGAGCTGGATCTTCTGGTCGGGCTGACCTTCGCGCAACAGGATGACTTTGCCACGCAGGTCCCAGCTGGCCATGCGGCCAGGACGCAAATGATCAAAGCGCAGGCGAGCCTGACAAGGCAGTGTCAGCGAGCATTGCCCATGTTCGTCGTAAATGAGGGTGCTGGGGTCCAGCAGGCTTTCACGAAACAATGCTTGGATCAGGCGTTGGAAGCTACGTTCAGCGGCAGGTGCCAGCGTATTGACCAAGTCGTCGAGGCTGATGTGGCTGGCCTGGAATTGCGCAGTGGCAAGCGCTTCGCTCCAGCGTTCCAGTAACGCGTTTTCCGGCTTCCTGCTATTTCCGTGCATCTAATTGATTCCCTAATCGTGAGCCTGAATGAAAGGCGCATGAATGATATCGAGAATCATTATTTGTGTGTGCTTTTGTTACATTAATTCATATCGAATTTTTGACAAAAAAACCGCGCTCGAAAAGCGCGGTTTTTGATGTAGACGGCCCGGCTGCGTGGGCCGGGCGTCGACTTGATTTCAGAGTTTCAGGAGCTTTTCGCCTGGCGTTGCAATTCGAGAGTTTCAAGCTCGTTTTTATAATTGTGGGCATCGCTCTCGTTGTGAAACATGCCGACCAATACGTCTTGCTGATGGACATCCCAGATGTGAATCCCGTGGCCTACCGCCTCGTGGGACATATGCTCATCGTCGCGTTCAGTTACTTTTACAGTCATCTGCTTGCTCCAATCTCTGGTTGATCTGCGGCAAGTCGTCGCAGGCCTCTGTTATATTATTTGTTAGCTTGCTAAGTAAACTGATTTTGCGCGCAATAATTCATTGCAGAAAACGCAACAATCGCGCAGGCCGCTAAACCCGTGGCATTCGGTCGCAGGGGCATGAGTTTTATGACAAAAGTTTCATGTTTGCTTCTAGCAATAAGACCTTTGTCGGCCCTACCACCGCTATCGGGAGCAAGCCCCCTCCCACATTTGAAATGCATTCCACTGTGGGAGGGGGCGTGCTCCCGATAGCGTCATAAGCTTCACAGTAAAATTTCCAGGCAAAAAAAAGCCCCGCATTCAGCGAGGCTCTCTTCCAGCTCATCAGCGCAATCAGCTGCCTTTGACGGCCTTACCGTCAACGGTGCCATCCTGCAGCATGATGTTGTATTCCTTGCCGTCGGTCTCAACCTGGCGCAGGGCAACCAGAATGCCGCCCTGGTCCTTGGCAAACCACATCTGCGTGATGCGCTTGCTCTGGGAGGGATCACGTACGCGTTCAACCTTGATCGCGTCAATGGAGCCTACCTTGGTCTGAACCTTTTCCGGGCCAATCACACGGAAGTCATAGGTATCGACATCAGTACCTTCGGCCACTCGGTAGCTCATGCTCTTCTTGCCGGCAGCCACGTCGCGCTGAAGGGCGAGCTGATACGTGGACTTGTCGAGCATGCCGCTTTCGAGGGTGACGTTGACCGGATCCTTGTTTTCAAAGCCGGTGATTTTCTTGTTCGCCTGGTCGAAATCCAGGTTGATCTTCTTAGCCTTGCCCAAACCGCCGCGCTCGAAGCTGTAGCTCTTGGGTTGCAGGGTGTCCTTGTCGAACAGGATCACGCTGGTTTCGGTCAGGCTGGCAATCATCATCGAGGCCTTGAAGTTCAAGGTCCAGGTGCCGTCGCCGTTTTTGGTCAGGCTGCGTTCAGCCGAACCACTCATGGGCAGTTGCTTCCAGTCGGCGGTGTAGCTGACGGAGAAAGGGTGAAGGTCTGCCGCTTGTACGGCAGGCAAAGCGAACAGCGCAAAAGCGAAGAGCAGGGCGCGACGCATAAAATCTCCTAGGTTCGAATCAAGTGGCCGCTGGCCGCGAGTAACTGACCGTCCAATAATGCACCCTGGTCACCAAGAATCAACCGTCCCTCGGCAAACCAGCGAACAGCCAGCGGGTAAATCCTGTGTTCCTGGGTATGAACCCGTTGCGCAAGCGTCTGCGCCGAGTCGCCTGACTCTACCGGAACCACTGCCTGTACGACCAGAGGCCCGCCATCGAGTTCCTCGGTGACAAAGTGCACGCTGCAGCCATGCTCGCTGTCGCCGGCGTCGAGGGCGCGCTGATGGGTGTGCATGCCTTTGTACTTGGGCAGCAGGGAAGGGTGGATATTGAGCAGGCGCCCTTCGTAGTGCCGCACGAAATCAGCACTGAGGATGCGCATGAAGCCGGCAAGCACGACGAGCTTGGGTTTGAAGGCGTCGATCAGTTCGACCAGGGCGCGGTCGAAGGCCTCGCGGCCGTCGAACGCCTTGTGATCCAGCGAGCGGGTGTCGATACCCGCGTCCCTGGCGCGTTGCAGGCCGTAGGCGTCGCTGCGGTTGGAAATCACCGCAGCGATGCGCACCGGGCTGTCGCCGCTGCGCGTGCTATCGATCAGGGCCTGCAAGTTACTGCCGGTGCCGGAGAGCAGCACCACGACATCACAGGTTGCAGGCATCAGTGCGCCTTAAGGTTCTTCAGTTCAACCTGGGCTGCGCCTTCTGGAGCAGTGGCGATCTGGCCGATGACCCAAGGTTGCTCGCCGGCTTCACGCAATACGTTCAGCGCGGTTTCAACGTGCTCTTGCGCCACGCAGATGACCATGCCCACACCGCAGTTCAGCACGCGGTGCATCTCGGTTTCGTTGACGTTGCCTTTCTCTTGCAGCCAATCGAAGACTGCCGGGCGCTGCCAACTGGCCACGTCGACAATCGCCTGGGCGCCTTTTGGCAGGACGCGCGGGATGTTGTCCAGCAGACCGCCGCCGGTGATGTGGGCCATGGCCTTGACGGCGCCGGTGTCCTTGATCAGCTTGAGCAGTGGCTTGACGTAAATGCGGGTCGGGGCCATCAGCAGGTCGGTCAGAGGCTTGCCGTCGAGCTGGATGTTCTCGATGTCGGCGCCGGACACTTCGATGATCTTGCGGATCAGCGAGTAACCGTTGGAGTGCGGGCCGGACGATGGCAGGGCGAGCAGGGCGTCGCCAGCAGCCACTTTGGAGCCGTCGATGATCTCGGCTTTTTCCACGACGCCGACGCAGAAACCGGCCAGGTCGTAATCTTCGCCTTCGTACATGCCTGGCATTTCAGCGGTTTCGCCGCCGACCAGCGAGCACCCCGACAGTTCGCAGCCGGCGCCGATGCCGGTGACCACCTGGGTTGCGGTTTCGACATTGAGCTTGCCGGTGGCGTAGTAGTCGAGGAAGAACAACGGCTCGGCGCCGCACACCACCAGGTCGTTGACGCACATGGCAACCAGGTCGATGCCGATGCTGTCGTGCTTGTTCAGGTTCAGGGCCAGGCGCAGCTTGGTGCCTACGCCGTCGGTGCCGGACACCAGTACAGGCTGCTTGTAGCCGGCCGGGATTTCGCAGAGGGCGCCAAAACCGCCCAGGCCGCCCATGACTTCAGGGCGCGCAGTGCGCTTGGCGACGCTCTTGATGCGTTCGACCAATGCTTCACCGGCGTCGATGTCTACACCGGCGTCCTTGTAGCTCAGGGAGGGTTGCTTGCTCATGATCCAGGCCTTTAGGGGGGGATTCAGGGGTAACGACCGAGCGGGCGGGCGCTTTTTAAAAAGGCCGCTGCCGTTGACGGTCTGCGAAGGCGCGCGATTTTATCAGGCTTGAAGGGCAGCGGCCATCCTCGGGCCGACGGGCAGGGCCATATAGATTAAAAAAGCCGGTTAAAAAATGCTGATCGGCTCTGCCAAGCGGCGTATTAAGGTATAGCCTTGAACCCGCTATCGTTATGACAGTACAAAAACTTACCGAGGCCCTGTGAATGTTTTGCCGGGTGCTGTGGTCACAGCCTGGCTAAACCGATTCACGCGGTCTGTTCCAGCCGCTAAATTTGTCGTTCGGGAATCTTCCATGCGTCTGTGTAAATTCTTCTTTGTGGGCTGTTTGTCGTTGGTCAGCCTGGCGAGTCATGCCGAAACCCTCAATGGCCTCTATCAAGTGCTCGAACCGGTCAGCAGCCAGTCGCCCCAGGAGCGTGACCAGGCCACCCAGCGCGCCGTGCAGACTCTGGTGATTCGCCTCACCGGCGACGCCAAGGCCGCCGATGGCCCGGGCCTGGCGGCAATCCGCAAGGACCCGCAACAAATCATCACCCAATATGGCTACGACGCGGGCCCGCCCGAGAGCCTGCAAGTGGACTTCGACCCGGTCAGCACCGACCGCGCCTTGCGTGATGCCGGCCTGTCGATCTGGGGCAGTAATCGGCCGTCGATTCTCGGTTGGTGGCTGAACGATTCCACCGAAGGCAGCAGCCTGGTCGGCGATGGCCAGGCGGTTGCCCAGACACTGCGCCGCGCCGCGCAACACCGTGGCTTGCCGTTGCGCCTGCCGCTGGGCGACCTGGATGAGCAAGTGGTTGCCACTGCACCGAATCTGGAAAGCGCGGACGCTGCGCCCTTGCGTGCAGCCTCCGAGCGCTACGGAGCCGATGCGTTGCTGGCTGTGCATGCGCGTCAGGAAGGTAATCAGTGGCAGGCCAAATGGCGTCTGTGGCTGGGCGATAAGTCTGAGCAAGGCACCGTCCAAGGCGCTGATACTGCCGCACTGGCAGATGCTGTATTGCTGGAGGTCAGCCAAAAGCTGGCGCCGCGCTTTGCGGTCAAGCCTGGTGTGAGCAGCGAGCAGCTGCTGGAAGTGCAAGGCATGAACCTGGAGCGCTACGCCGTCCTGGGCCGGTTGCTGGAGCCCTTTGGCGGTCAGCCGCAGTTAGTGGATGGCAATCGCATTGTGTATCGCGTCAACGGCAGTGCCGAGCAGCTGCGTACCCAATTGAGCCTGGCCAAGTTGCAGGAAATTCCCGCAGGTGAAACCCCGGCCCAGCAACCTGTGGTCGATGGCACGCAACCGGCTGCTGTACCTGAGCCTCAGGCGCAACTGCGGTTTCGTTGGTAAATAGTGCTCCTTCTTCTATATAGAAGAAGGGCGTCGATAATAGATGGAGTGGTTTATGGCGGATACGCGTCGTTGGGTGTGGCTTGGCGGGATAGTCCTGCTGTGCGGTTTTGTGTTCTTGCTGCATTCGATCCTGACGCCGTTTCTGGTGGCGCTGTTGCTCGCCTATCTGTTCGATCCCGTGGTGGATCGCCTGGAAAAAGCCGGTATGTCGCGTACTTTTGGCGTGGTCACGGTGTTCGCACTGTTCACGCTGATTATCACGGCGCTGGTGTTGATACTGGTGCCGATGCTGGCCAAGCAGCTGTTTCGCCTCTACGAGCTGGCGCCGCAGATGCTCGACTGGTTGCAGCACACGGCAATGCCGTGGGCCCAGTCCAAGTTCGGGTTGGCGGATGGGTTCTGGAAGTTCGACAAGGTCAAGGCGGCCATCAGCGAGCATATGGACAAGACCACCGATATCGTCACGGTGGTGCTCAGCCAGGCAACCGCTTCGAGCCTGGCGCTGATCGGCTGGTTGACCAACCTGGTGCTGATCCCGGTGGTGGCGTTTTACCTGCTGCGTGATTGGGACATCATGATGGCCAAGATCCGCAGCCTGCTGCCCCGTGACCGTGAAGAACGCATCGTCTCCCTTGCTGCAGAATGCCATGAAGTACTGGGGGCATTCGTTCGCGGTCAGTTGCTGGTGATGCTGGCGCTGGGGGTGATCTACGCAGCTGGCTTGATGGCCATCGGCCTGGAGCTGGGGCTGTTGATCGGCTTGATCGCAGGCCTGGCAGCCATCGTGCCGTATATGGGCTTTGTGATTGGTATCGGTGCGGCGCTGGTGGCCGGTCTGTTCCAGTTTGGCGGCGACCTCTACCCAATGCTGGGGATTGTCGCGGTGTTCATGGTCGGCCAGGCATTGGAAGGCATGGTACTTACGCCGTTGCTGGTAGGCGATCGGATTGGCCTGCACCCGGTGGCGGTGATCTTTGCGATCCTGGCGGGTGGCGAGTTGTTCGGGTTTACCGGCATTCTGCTGGCGCTGCCGGTGGCGGCGGTGATCATGGTGCTGGTGCGTCATGTTCACGACTTGTACAAGGATTCGGACGTGTATACGGGCGTTGATGAGCCCGAGTTGTAATCGCAATGTCACAAACCCGGCCAAGGCCGGGTTTGTTGTTTCTGGCGGTGGTGCGTCAAACAATCCGCGTAAAACCGCCAAGTTAACGCAAACCTTTGATTTTGCTTGTGGTCTGCTGCATTGTGCACCCGGCGTCACGGGTATAAACTTTGCAAACTTTACACAGAGGCCACTAACGGTTCGATGGGAGCCGTTCAGTCAGCATGAAACCGATTCAGCTGCCCCTAGGTGTGCGTCTGCGTGATGACGCTACCTTTATCAATTACTACCCAGGCGCCAATGCCGCTGCACTCGGCTATGTGGAGCGGCTTTGCGAAGCCGACGCCGGGTGGACTGAAAGCCTGATCTATCTGTGGGGCAAGCATGGCGTGGGGCGTACCCACCTGTTGCAGGCCGCGTGCCTGCGTTTCGAACAGATGGGCGAGCCGGCAGTGTATTTGCCCCTGGCCGAGTTGATGGACCGCGGCATCGGCATCTTCGACAACCTTGAGCAATACGAACTGGTGTGCCTGGACGACTTGCAGGCGGTGGCCGGCAAGGCGGATTGGGAAGAAGCGCTGTTTCACCTGTTCAACCGCCTGCGCGACAGCGGTCGTCGTTTGCTGATCGCCGCTTCCACATCGCCTCGTGAGCTGCCGGTGAAGCTGGCCGACCTCAAGTCGCGCCTGACCCTGGCGCTGATCTTCCAGATGCGCCCGTTGTCCGATGAGGACAAGTTGCGTGCCCTGCAGCTGCGTGCTTCCCGACGTGGCCTGCACCTGACCGACGAAGTCGGGCACTTTATCCTGACTCGTGGCACCCGCAGCATGAGCGCGCTGTTCGATTTGCTTGAGCAGCTTGACCAGGCTTCGTTGCAGGCGCAAAGAAAATTGACGATTCCTTTTCTGAAAGAAACGCTGGGTTGGTAAGGCGTTGATTTGCCACTAATCGGCATTTTACGGGCGCCAGAAAACCTGCGTTTGAGCCCAGCGGGCCACGCAAGTGCAGTGATAAATGGAATTACGGCTTAGATGGCATAGTCCAAACAATAAGTCACATAGATCACGATTGAATTTGCAAATCGATGTGATAGAGGGCATAGTCTCGGCTTCTTTACACATCAGCCACGGTCGTGCCCATGCTAAATCGCTTCGCACCCCTCGTGCCTCTCGCACTCGTTACCCTATTGTTTGGTTGCGCCTCCCACCCTCAACAGGTGGCAGAACAGCCCAAACCACAGGTTCAAAATCAGGCCAAGTTCGTTGCTGCACAGTCTGCTTCTGTTTATGAAGAAGAGATGGCAACCGAAAAAGAACTCGCCGAGTTTTCAGACAGCAAGCCTTACCAGCTGCCCCTTCTGGCCGACAGCATTCTTGAACGCGGCAAGTCCCTGATCGGTACTCGTTACCGTTTTGGCGGCACCTCTGAAGCCGGTTTCGATTGCAGCGGTTTCATCGGTTATCTGTTTCGTGAAGAAGCTGGCATGAACCTGCCTCGCTCCACCCGCGAAATGATCAACGTGGATGCACCGTTGGTCGCACGCAACAACCTCAAGCCGGGCGATCTGCTTTTCTTTAGTACCAGTGGTCGTGGTCGTGTCAGCCACGCCGGTATCTACCTGGGCGATAACCAGTTTATCCACTCCAGCAGCCGCCGCAGCGGTGGTGTTCGGGTCGATAACCTGGGCGACAGCTACTGGAGCAAAACCTTCATCGAAGCCAAGCGCGCACTCGCCATGGCCCCGACTACGGTTACCGCTAGTAAGTAAAGTTAAAGTGATACTTGAAGTTTGACGTGTAAGCGCTAGAATCCCTGGACATTGTTGTTATCCGTTCGCGCGAGCTTTGCTTGCGCGTTCTGGTTTTCAACGTTCGGCAGCGAAAGCCGCATCCAGACCAGGATTGTTCTGCACATGTCGACCTCGGCCCGCCTGATGCTCATTGTTTGCGCCGCGCTGCTCAGCGCCTGCGCCAGCCGTCCACCGCCGCCCGCGCCTGTAGCGGTCAAGCCCAAGCCGGTATTCAACTACGCCACCCAGAATTTTTCGCCTGCTGCCGAAGACGTGCTCTTCCGTGCGCTGGGCCTGGTCGGCACGCCTTATCGCTGGGGCGGCAACACACCGGATTCGGGGTTTGATTGCAGTGGCCTGATCGGCTTTGTGTTCCGCGACGCCGCCGGCATTTCCCTGCCGCGCACCACCCGCGAACTGATCGTGATGCGTGGCCAGGACGTCAGCGAGCAGAACCTGCAAACCGGTGACTTGCTGTTCTTCGCCACAGGCGGTGGTTCACGGGTCAGCCATGCGGGAATCTATGTCGGGGAAGGGCGCTTTGTGCATGCGCCGCAAACCGGCGGTACGGTTAAGCTCGACACGCTATCCAAAGCGTATTGGCAGAATGCCTACCTGAGTGCCAAGCGGGTTTTACCGGGGAATCTGGCGCGCAACCCTTGAGTCGTACATAGATCCAGTGTGGGAGGGGGCTTGCCCCCGATAGTGGTGTAACAGTCGGCACATACTCAGCTGACAGACCGCAATCGGGGGCAAGCCCCCTCCCACATTATTTGCAATGCTCTTGAGATGGGTTACTTGGCTGCAGAAACCCGCCACACCTTATTGCCCACATCATCAGCCACCAGCAAATCACCCTGCTGATCAATCACCACGCCCACCGGCCGGCCCATGGCTTTCTCGTCGCTGTTGAGAAACCCCGTCAGCACATCCACCGGCTGTCCTTTCGGCTGGCCCTCTTCAAACGGCACAAAAATCACCTTGTAGCCACTATGCGGCTTGCGATTCCACGAACCATGCTGGCCGATAAACGCGCCGTTGCTGAATTGCGCAGGCAACTTGCTGCCCTCGGCGAAGGTCAGCCCCAGTGAAGCGGTGTGCGGGCCTACCGCGTAGTCTGGCGCGATGGCTTTGGCAACCAAGTCCAGGTTTTGCGGCGTGACGCGAACATCCACATGCTGGCCATAATAGCTGAAGGGCCAGCCATAGAAGCCGCCATCCTTAACCGAGGTGATGTAGTCCGGCACCAGGTCGCTGCCGATTTCATCGCGCTCATTGACCGCCGTCCACAGCTTGCCGCTCTGTGGTTCCCAGGCCATGCCATTGGGGTTACGCAGACCGGAGGCAAAAATGCGGTGTTGGCCGGTGGCGCGATCGACTTCCCAGATTGCAGCTCGGCCTTGCTCGACGTCCAGGCCGTTTTCGCCAACGTTGCTGTTGGAGCCGACGCTCACATACAACTTGCTGCCATCCTTGCTGGCCACCACGTTTTTCGTCCAGTGGTGGTTCAAGGGGCCACCTGGCAACTCCACGACTGTTGTGCCTGGGGATGTGATTGCGGTTTCACCTGGCTGATAAGGAAAACGCAGCAACTTGTCCGAGTCCGCCACGTACAGGTCGTTGCCCACCAGTGTCATGCCAAACGGCGAATTCAGATTTTGCAGAAATACCGTACGCGTTTCGGCCACGCCGTCATGATCGGCATCGCGCAACAACGTAATGCGGTTCGGGCTCGGCACACCGGCACCGGCGCGGCCCATGACTTTTTCCATCACCCAACCCCGCACGCCTTTGGTGTCGTCTGGCTTGGGTGGCGCATTGGTCTCGGCCACCAACACGTCGCCGTTGGGCAGTACGTAGAGCCAGCGTGGATGCTCCAGGCCCTCGGCGAATGCGGCCACTTGGGTGCCGGCGGCAGCCGTTGGCTTGGCGCCTTCAGGCCAACCGATCGCCGGGGCGATGTTGACGGTGGGAATCAGCGTCTTGTTCGGCTCCGGCAGTTTGGGCGAGGGCCCGGTGCCATCGGAGACTTGCAAGGTAGAGCTTTCGCCGCAGGCGGCGAGGCTGCCGGTGAGCATGATCAGTAAGGCCAGTCGGGTTTTAGGCATGGTTTTCTCCTTGATACCTGTAAGGGTAGAGAAGCACGCTGTACGGATGGTTCAAGTACAAGGCCAGCTTTAATTGACGCTCCACCCCCAACCCACTAACCTTCGCGGCTTGTTCCAGGTGCTCTGTGGCGTGCGCGTCGACAGGGTGAAACAGGGAAGCCGGTGAGCGAGCGCACTTGTACACAGTGCTGCCGCGATTCCGGCGCTGCCCCCGCAACGGTAAATGAGTCAAGACGGTGCTGTTTGCCACTGTATCGCCCGCGATATGGGAAGGCGCGCCCTCGGCTGCTTCGACAAGACGCGCCACTCATGAGTCCGGAGACCGGCCTTGAACATTCAACAGCATCACGGTGGGCGATGCTTGGCTGTCTGTTTTTTCTTTTTCCTGCCCGCCGTTTTTGTCCAGCCCCAACGGAGAGCTGCCATGACCGATTCCCCCGACCGCGACGAACGCCACCTGGCGCGCATGTTGCGCAAAAAAGCCGTGATCGACGAGCGCATCGCCAATTCGCCGAATGAGTGCGGCTTGTTGCTGGTATTGACCGGCAACGGCAAAGGCAAGAGCAGTTCGGCCTTCGGCATGTTGGCCCGCGCCATGGGCCACGGCATGCAGTGCGGTGTGGTGCAGTTCATCAAGGGCCGCAACAGCACAGGCGAAGAGCTGTTCTTCCGGCGCTTCCCCGAGCAAGTTCGCTTCCACGTCATGGGCGAAGGCTTCACCTGGGAAACCCAGGATCGTCAACGCGATATCGCCGCCGCCGAAGCAGCTTGGGCGGTGTCGCGGGCAATGCTCAATGACCCTTCCATTGGCCTGGTGGTGCTGGATGAACTGAACATCGCTCTCAAGCACGGCTACCTCGACCTGGACCAGGTACTAAGCGACCTGCAAGCCCGCCCGCCGATGCAGCATGTGGTGGTCACTGGCCGTGGTGCCAAGCCTGAATTGATCGAAATGGGCGACACCGTCACCGAAATGGGCATGCTCAAGCACGCGTTCCAGGCCGGTATCAAGGCACAGAAGGGCGTTGAACTTTGAATCAGCCCCGCCAATGCCCAGCCGTCTTGATCGCCGCTCCGGCGTCCGGCCAAGGCAAAACCACGGTCACCGCTGCGCTGGCCCGTTTGCATCGCAACCTGGGGCGCAAGGTGCGCGTGTTCAAATGCGGGCCGGACTTTCTCGACCCGATGATCCACGAGCGCGCCAGCGGTGCGCCGGTGTATCAATTGGACATGTGGATGGTGGGCGAGCAGGAAAGTCGTCGTCTGCTGTGGGAAGCGGCGGGGGAGGCCGACCTGATCCTGATCGAAGGCGTGATGGGGCTGTTCGACGGTACCCCCTCCAGCGCCGACCTGGCGCGGCACTTCGGCGTGCCAGTGCTGGGGGTGATCGACGGGACTGCCATGGCCCAGACCTTTGGTGCCCTGGCCCTGGGCCTGGCGCGCTATCAGCCCGACCTGCCGTTCGCCGGCGTGCTGGCCAACCGTGTCGGCACCCTGCGCCATGCCCAGTTGCTCGAAGGCAGCCTCACGGAGGGCTTGCGTTGGTACGGCGCGTTATCCCGCGAGACCGGTATCGAACTGCCGAGCCGCCACCTGGGCCTGGTGCAAGCCAGCGAACTCAATGACCTCGATGTACGCCTGGATGCTGCCGCCCAGGCATTGGGCAGCAGCTGCGAAGTGGCCCTGCCGCCCCCCGTGACCTTTGCCGCGCCCGAAGTGATCAAGGCCGAACCGTTACTTGCCGGTGTGCGTATCGCCGTCGCCCGTGACGAAGCCTTTGCCTTTACCTATGGCGCCAGCCTGGATTTGCTGCGGGCCATGGGCGCAGAGCTGACATTCTTCTCACCTATTCATGATCGCCAACTGCCGCAGGCAGACAGCCTTTACCTGCCAGGCGGGTACCCGGAGCTGCACCACCAGGCGCTGTCGGCAAACACCTCGATGCTGGAGGCCATCCGTGCTCATCACGCCGCCGGCAAGCCACTGCTCGCCGAATGTGGCGGCATGCTCTATCTGCTCGATTCGCTGACGGATGTAGAGGGCGCCCGAGCCGAACTGCTTGGCGTGCTGCCAGGCGATGCGGTGATGCAAAAGAAACTCGCGGCACTGGCCCTGCAAAGTGTCGAATTGCCGGAAGGCACGTTGCGCGGGCACACTTATCACCACTCCTTGACCAGCACCGCATTGGCGCCGATCTCCCGTGGCCTGAGCCCTAACGGCGGGCGCGGGGCTGAAGCGGTTTACCGACAAGGGCGGCTGACCGCTTCCTACGTGCACTTTTATTTTCCGTCGAATCCTGGCGCGGTGGCCGCGTTGTTCGCGCCAGACCTTGAGACCGCTATCGCAGGCAAGCCAGCTCCCACAGTTGACCGAGTTGAAACCCAATCCAATGTGGGAGGGGGCTTGCCCCCGATGAGGCCATGACTGACAACGCCTTCCCCGAGGCCGACCGCCAGGCCGTTTACCGCGCCATCGCCGAACGCCGCGACATGCGCCACTTCACCGGCGGCAGCGTCGCCCCGGAACTGTTGCACCGCCTGCTCCAGGCCGCGCACCAGGCACCCAGTGTAGGCCTGATGCAACCGTGGCGTTTTATCCGCATCAGCGACCGCTCATTGCGCAGGCAGATTCAACAGTTGGTGGAAGAAGAGCGCGCGCGCACCGCGCAGGCCCTGGGCGAGCGCTCCGATGACTTCATGAAGCTCAAGGTCGAAGGCATCAGCGACTGCGCCGAGGTGCTGGTGGCTGCACTGATGGATGATCGCGAGCGCCACATCTTCGGGCGCCGCACCTTGCCGGAAATGGACATGGCGTCTCTATCTTGCGCAATCCAGAACCTGTGGCTGGCGGCGCGCGTGGAAGGCCTGGGCATGGGCTGGGTGTCGCTGTTCGAACCCCTGGCGTTGGCCGAACTGCTGGGCTTGCCAGCCGGCGCGAAACCCCTGGCCATACTGTGCCTGGGGCCGGTGGCTGAGTTCTACCCGGCACCGATGTTGCAGCTCGAAGGCTGGACCGAGCCGCGGCCGCTGAGTGACATGCTGTATGAAAACAAGTGGGGAGTGAGTCAATGAGTGTGGCCTTGCTGTGTGTCGCTGCGGTGGCGCTGGATGCGCTGCTGGGTGAACCCAGGCGCTGGCATCCGCTGGTGGCGTTCGGCAACTTCGCCGGGCGCATCGAGCAGCGTTTCAATAGCGGTGGGCGTGGCTGGCGCAGCCATGGCGTGACCGCGTGGTTTATCGCAGTAGTGCCCCTGACCTTGCTGGCCACCGCGTTATCGTGGGCGCCATATATCGGCTGGCTCCTGGAAATCCTGGCGTTGTACTGCGCCTTGGGCATGCGCAGCCTGGGCGAGCATGTGACGCCGGTGGCCCAGGCCCTGCGCAGCGATGATCTGGATGAGGCACGCAAACGCGTGAGTTACCTGGTCAGTCGCCAGACCAGCGAACTGGACCGCACCGAAGTTGCGCGCGCCGCAACCGAGTCGGTGCTGGAGAACGGCAGCGATGCGGTATTCGCCGCGTTGTTCTGGTTTGTGGTGGCAGGCGTGCCAGGCGTGGTGCTTTATCGCCTGAGCAACACCCTCGACGCCATGTGGGGCTATCGCAACGAGCGCTTTGAGCGTTTTGGCTGGGCGGCTGCAAAGATCGACGATGTGCTCAACTACATTCCTGCGCGGCTGGTGGCCTTGACCTACGCGCTATTGGGCAAAACCCGCCTGTCTCTCAAATGCTGGCGCACCCAGGGCCCGACGTGGGACAGCCCTAACGCCGGTCCGGTGATGGCTGCCGGTGCCGGTGCGTTGGGCGTCGAACTCGGTGGCGCAGCGATTTATCACGGCGAGGTGCATCAGCGCCCGCAGTTGGGCGAAGGCCCGCCGGCCGATGCCGACTCCATTGATCGTGGCTGGCACCTGGTGCAGCGCGGCGTATGGTTGTGGCTGCTGGTCTTGTGCGTAGGGGCGCAAATCTATGCTTGAACACGGTGGTCGGCTGCGAAAGGCCGCGATTGAATACGGGATTGCCGAAGCGGATTGGCTTGATCTCTCCAGTGGCCTGGCGCCCTGGCCGTGGCCGATTCCCGAGATCCCGCTGCGTGCCTGGGCCCGCTTGCCGGAAACCGATGACGGCCTGGAGAAGGCCGCCTGCGAGTATTACGGCGCCGCCCAGTTGTTACCGGTGCCGGGCTCCCAGGCCGCGATCCAGTTACTGCCGCGCCTGCGCCGCTCCGGCAAGGTCGGCGTGCTTTCGCCTTGCTATGCCGAGCACGCCGAAGCCTGGCGCCGCGCCGGTTATGTGGTGCGTGAAGTGCAGGAGCAGGAGGTCGACTTCTTTCTCGACAGCCTCGATGTGCTGGTGGTGGTCAACCCCAACAACCCCACGGGCCTGAGCCTGCCCCCGCAACGCTTGCTGGACTGGCACGCGCGGCTGGTCCAGCGCGGGGGCTGGCTGGTGGTGGACGAAGCGTTCATGGACGTGACCCCCGATTCAAGCCTGGCGAGCCATGCCGATCAGGTCGGTCTGATCGTACTGCGCTCGTTCGGCAAGTTTTTCGGCCTGGCGGGTGTACGCCTGGGCTTTGTGCTGGCCGAACGCAAGTTGCTCAAGTTGCTGGCCGAACAGGTCGGGCCCTGGGCAGTCAGCGGGCCGACGCGGGTATTGGGCCAAGTGTGCCTGCGCGATACGGATGGGCACACCCGCCAGCGCAATCGATGCATCGAAGCGGGCCAGCGCTTGTTCGAACTGCTTGAGCGCAGAGGCTTTCAACCTCACGGCGGCTGCGCATTGTTCCAGTGGTTGATCACGCCTCATGCCGAGCGCCTGCACGAATTCATGGCCCAGCGCGGCATCCTGCTGCGCCTGTTTGTGCACGACAGCAGCGTACGTTTCGGCTTGCCCGACACCGAAGCCGACTGGTTGCGGCTGGGCGAGGCTTTGGCCGCATACAAGGAAGCCACATGAGTACACTGATGGTGCAGGGCACAACCTCCGACGCCGGCAAGAGTACCCTGGTGACCGCGCTATGCCGTTGGCTGGTGCGCCAGGGTGTTGCGGTGGTGCCGTTCAAGCCGCAGAACATGGCGCTCAACAGCGCGGTGACGGCCGAAGGCGGCGAGATCGGCCGCGCCCAGGCAGTGCAGGCCCAAGCTGCCAACCTGGCACCCCACACCGATATGAACCCGGTGCTGCTCAAGCCCAACAGCGACACCGGCTCGCAAGTGATCATCCACGGTCGCGCCGTGACCAGCATGAACGCCGTGGCCTATCACGACTACAAAGCCATTGCGATGCAGGCGGTGTTGGCTTCCCACGCACGTTTGAGTCAAGCCTATCCGGTGGTGATGGTCGAAGGTGCGGGCTCCCCGGCCGAGATCAACTTGCGCGCCAATGACATCGCCAACATGGGTTTCGCCGAAGCGGTGGATTGCCCGGTGCTGTTGATCGCCGATATCAATCGCGGCGGCGTGTTTGCTCATCTGGTCGGTACCCTGGAATTGCTGTCGCCCAGCGAGCAGGCACGGGTCAAGGGCTTCATCATCAACCGTTTTCGCGGTGATATCGCGCTGTTGCAGCCTGGCCTGGATTGGCTGGAGGCGCGCACCGGCAAGCCGGTTGTAGGCGTGTTGCCCTACGTGATGGACCTGCACCTGGAGGCGGAAGACGGCATCGACCAGCGCCAGATCGACAAGGCCGCCCACGTGCTCAAGGTGGTGGTGCCGGTGTTGCCGCGTATCAGCAATCACACTGACTTTGACCCGCTGCGCCTGCATCCTCAGGTGGATTTGCAGTTTGTCGGGCCGGGCCAGGCGATGCCTGCGGCTGACCTGGTCATCCTGCCTGGCTCCAAAAGCGTATGCAGCGATCTGGCCTTCTTGCGCGCCAATGGCTGGGATGCGGCCGTGGCGCGGCATCTGCGTTATGGCGGCAAGGTGCTGGGGATTTGCGGCGGTTTGCAGATGCTGGGTGAGCAGGTGCATGACCCGCTTGGGCTGGAGGGTGTGGCCGGGTCCAGTGCCGGCCTCGGGCTGCTGGCGTTTACCACAACGCTGGAGGAGCACAAGCAGCTGCGCAATGTGCGCGGACGCTTGGTGCTCGAAGATGCTGAAGTGAGTGGGTATGAGATTCACGCGGGTGTGACATCAGGCGATGCCCTGCTCAGCGCTGCGGTGCTGCTGGACGATGGTCGCAGCGATGGCGCGCTGAGTGCTGATGGGCAGATTCTCGGCACCTACCTGCACGGGCTGTTCGAAACACCGGCGGCGTGCAGTGCCTTGCTGCGGTGGGCCGGATTGCAGGAGGTGCAAGAGGTGGATTATCACGGGTTGCGCGAGCGTGATATCGAGCGGTTGGCGGACTTGGTGGAGAACCACCTGGATACGGATTTATTGCGTCGATTGTGCGGGATTTGACGGCATGTATAGGACGCAAATGTGGGAGGGGGCTTGCTCCCGATAAGTGCTTCACAGTCACTGAGGTATCGACTGATACACCTTAATCGGGAGCAAGCCCCCTCCCACGATGGATGGTATCAATCGCAATTTTTTCGGCTGGCTGGAAAAGGTATTTGCTCATGTATCAATTAATCCTCGGCGGTGCCCGTTCGGGCAAGAGTCGCCTGGCTGAAAAGCTCGCCTGCGACAGCGCTTTGCCGGTCACTTATATCGCCACCAGCCAACCGCTGGATGGTGAAATGAATCAGCGGGTGGCGCTGCATCGCGAACGTCGCCCGGATCATTGGGGGCTGATTGAAGAACCCATCGAGCTGGCGCATGTGCTGCGTGAAAACGCCGCTACCGACCGCTGCCTGTTGGTGGACTGCCTGACGTTATGGCTGACCAATCTGCTGATGCTCGACGATAGCGATCGTCTGGTGTTCGAGCGCGATCAACTGCTGCAAACCCTGGCCTCGCTGCCGGGTGAAATCATTTTTGTCAGCAACGAGACCGGTCTGGGTGTCGTGCCGCTGGGCGAATTGACTCGCCGCTATGTGGATGAAGCCGGTTGGCTGCATCAAGCCTTGGCCGAGCGGTGTCAGCGTGTGGTGTTGACGGTTGCCGGCCTGCCCCTGACTTTGAAAGGTACTGCGTTATGACGGACTCCTGGTGGCTCAACCCCTGCAAGGCCATTGATACTGCGGCCCATGAACAGGCGCTGGCGCGTCAGCAACAATTGACCAAGCCCGCCGGTTCCCTCGGCCAGCTGGAAGCGCTGGCGGTGCAGCTGGCGGGTTTGCAGGGCCAGGTCAAGCCGTCGGTGGAGCAACTGTGGATCGCGATTTTTGCCGGTGATCACGGTGTGGTCGCCGAAGGCGTGTCGGCATTTCCTCAGGAAGTGACCGGGCAGATGTTGCATAACTTCGTCACCGGTGGTGCGGCGATCAGCGTGTTGGCGCGGCAACTGGATGCGCAGCTGGAAGTGATTGATCTTGGCACGGTGACGCCCTCGCTGAACTTGCCCGGCGTGCGTCATGTGAATATCGGCGCGGGCACGGCCAACTTCGTCGATGGCCCGGCGATGACCCAGGCTCAAGGGCTGTTGGCATTGCAAGCCGGCCGAGACAGCGCGCACCGCGCTCTGGAACGCGGTGCGCAGGTGTTTATCGGCGGCGAGATGGGTATCGGCAATACCACCGCGGCCAGCGCGTTGGCCTGTGCATTGCTGGATTGCCAGGTGAGCGACCTGACTGGCCCGGGCACAGGTTTGAATGCAGCGGGCGTCAGCCACAAGGTCGCGGTCATCGAGCGCGCTTTGGCGCTGCATGCCGGGCAACGGGGTGATGCGTTGCAAACGCTGTTCAATCTCGGCGGTTTTGAAATTGCCGCGTTGGTTGGCGCTTACCTGGCCTGTGCGCAGGCAGGTATCGTGGTGCTGGTGGATGGGTTTATCTGCAGCGTTGCCGCGCTGGTGGCGGTGCGCTTGAACCCGGCGTGCCGCGAATGGCTGGTGTTCGGGCATCGCGGTGCCGAGCCGGGCCATCGCCATGTGTTGCACAGCCTGGATGCCGAACCGCTACTGGAACTGGGCTTGCGCCTGGGCGAAGGCAGCGGCGCGGCGCTGGCGGTGCCGTTGTTGCGTTTGGCCTGTGCGTTGCACGGGCAGATGGCAACCTTCGCCGAAGCGGCCGTGGCAGATCGCCCCGCATGACCTTGCACCTGGACCTGCTGCGCCACGGCGAAACCGAGCTGGGCGGCGGCCTGCGCGGCAGCCTGGACGATGCCTTGACCGCCAAGGGCTGGGCGCAGATGCGAGCCTCGGTGGTGGGCCAGGGGCCATGGGATCGGTTGATCGGCTCACCGTTGCAACGCTGCGCCTTGTTTGCCCAGGAGCTGGGAGCACAGCTCGGCCTGCCGGTCAGCCTTGAGCCGGCTTTGCAAGAACTCCACTTCGGTGCCTGGGAAGGCCAGAGCGCCGCGGCGCTGATGGAGACCGATGCCGAAGGGCTGGGTTTGTTCTGGGCCGATCCCTACGCGTTCACGCCGCCCCAAGGCGAGCCTGTCAGTGCATTTTCCGAGCGGGTGCTCGGCGCGGTGTCACGCCTGCATCAGGCTTACGCCGGCCAGCGTGTACTGTTAGTCAGCCATGGCGGCGTGATGCGCCTGCTGCTGGCCCGGGCGCGTGGGATGCCGCGCGAGCAACTGCTGAACGTCGAGGTCGGCCACGGCGCGCTTTTCAGCCTGCAGGTCGGTGCCGACGGCGTACTGAAAGAAGGATCGTGACGATGTTGCCGTTCTGGATCGCCCTGCAATTTCTCAGCTGCCTGCCGATCCGCTTGCCGGGTATGCCGCAGCCTCAGGAGCTAGGCCGTTCGTTACTGTTTTATCCGCTGGTGGGACTGCTGTTCGGTCTATTGCTGTGGGGGTTGAACCTGGTATTGATGGGCGCGCCCTTGCTGCTGCACGCCGCGCTGTTGCTGACGGCCTGGGTGCTGCTCAGCGGTGGCCTGCACCTGGATGGCCTGGCGGACAGCGCCGATGCCTGGTTGGGTGGCTTTGGTGATCGCGAACGCACCCTCAGCATCATGAAAGATCCGCGCAGCGGGCCGATTGCGGTGGTTACCCTGGGCTTGGTGCTATTGCTCAAGTTCAGCGCGTTGGTGGCCTTGATCGAGCAGCATAATGGCGCCGCCCTGATCCTGGCACCGTTGATCGGACGGGCTTCGATGCTGGCGCTGTTTCTTACCACGCGCTATGTGCGGGCAGGAGGGTTGGGCCAGGCCTTGTCGGACTACTTACCGCGGATTGTCGGCCAGCAGGTGCTGATCCTCAGCGGATTGACCTGCATCCTGATCGGTGGTTTCAACGGCGGTATTGCGGTGTTGCTGGCGGCGCTGTGCTTTATGGGGCTGCGTCACTTGATGATCAGGCGCCTTGGCGGTACCACGGGCGACACGGCAGGCGCGCTATTGGAACTACTGGAAGCCGCTGTCCTGGTCGGGTTGGCGCTGTAACGCTTTCTTGCAATTCCTTAACTCCGGGTATATACACGCTCTATGCTTGCTTCCCAATGTTTATGCACCAACCTGCGACGCGCCGCTCGTGGCGTCAGCAGGCATTACGACGGCGCTCTCGACGGCTTCGGGATCAATGTCGCCCAGTATTCTTTGCTGTGTAACCTGCAGCGCCTTGACCAGCCGAGCATTTCCAGCCTGGCCGAAGCCATGGGCCTGGATCGCAGCACCCTGGGGCGCAACCTGCGTGTTCTGGAGGGCGAGGGGTTGGTGCAATTGGTCGAGGGCGATGACCTGCGAAACCGCCTTGTGCTGTTGACTGAAAGTGGCCAGCAGCGATTGGCCGCCGCGTTGCCGGCATGGGAAGCGGCGCAACAGAAACTGATTGATAAGCTCGGCGCTGAAAAGCGCGAAACCTTGTTGGCCTTGCTGGATGAACTCGCCTGAACGGCGGTTTGCTCGACTACAAGCGGGTATATACCCGCGAGCGGAGAATAAAAAATGACCTCGATGTGGCGCACCAGCGGTTGGATCCTTGTGGGGAGTGCGCTGATCCTGGCGTTGTCCTTGGGCGTACGGCATGGCTTCGGCCTGTTTCTGGCGCCGATGAGCAGCGAATTCGGCTGGGGGCGTGAGACCTTCGCCTTCGCCATTGCCTTGCAGAACTTGATCTGGGGCCTGGCGCAGCCGTTTACCGGCGCCTTGGCCGACCGTTTCGGCGCAACCAGAGCGGTGTTTGTCGGCGGCGTGTTGTACGCCGTGGGCCTGGTGCTGATGGGGATGTCCGACTCCGCGTGGTCATTGTCCCTGAGTGCAGGCTTGCTGATTGGCATCGGCCTGTCCGGTACCTCGTTTTCAGTGATTCTCGGTGTGGTCGGTCGCGCCGTACCGCCGGAAAAACGCAGCATGGCCATGGGCATTGCCAGCGCCGCCGGGTCCTTCGGCCAGTTCGCCATGGTGCCCGGCACCCTCGGCTTGATCGGTTGGCTGGGCTGGTCCGCAGCGTTGCTGGCGTTGGGCTTGATGGTGGCGTTGATCCTGCCGCTGGTTGCCATGCTCAAGGACCGGCCGTTGCCGGTCACGGTCGGTCAGCAAACCCTGCGCGAAGCGTTGAAGGAAGCCTGCTCTCACTCCGGGTTCTGGCTGCTGTCTTTCGGTTTTTTTGTGTGCGGGTTCCAGGTTGTGTTTATCGGTGTGCACTTGCCGGCGTACCTGGTCGACCAACATCTGCCGGCCACGGTGGGCACCACGGTGCTGGCCCTGATCGGTCTGTTCAATGTGTTCGGCACCTATACCGCTGGCTGGCTGGGCGGGCGCATGTCCAAGCCGCGCTTGCTGACTGGCCTGTACCTGCTGCGGGCGGTGGTGATTGTGTTGTTCCTGTGGGCGCCAGTCACTGAAGTGACGGCCTATCTGTTTGGCATGGCGATGGGGTTTCTGTGGTTGTCCACCGTGCCGCTGACCAACGGCACCGTCGCGACGTTGTTTGGCGTACGCAACCTTTCGATGCTCGGCGGGATTGTGTTCCTGTTCCATCAACTCGGTTCGTTCCTCGGCGGTTGGCTGGGCGGGGTAGTCTATGATCGAACCGGCAACTACGATTTGATCTGGCAGGTGGCGATTCTGCTCAGCCTGCTCGCCGCGGCCTTGAACTGGCCGGTGCGTGAGCGGCCAGTGGCGCGTGTACAGGCGCAGATGGAGGCGGCATGAGGGTAGCGGTGCGCTTGATGGTGATGGCGGCAGGGTTGCTTCTGTTGCTACTGGCCTGGTGGGGTTGGCAGCAAGGTGGCCTGGCGTTGATGCAACTGGGCATGGCGATCTGTTAAGTTCAATGCCTGAACTGACTCAAGGACTTTGATCATGTTGATGCGCTGGCTCGCTGTACCCGTCCTCATGGCTGTTGGCAGCGTGGCCATGGCCGCCAGCTGCCCGTCGCTGCTTACGGGCCAATTGCCCAAACTGCGGGCCAAGGAATCCATTGACCTGTGCCAGCAATTCGCTGGCAAACCCTTGGTGATCGTCAATACGGCGAGCTTCTGCGGCTTTGCCCCGCAGTTCAAGGGCCTGGAAGGCTTATATCAACGCTATAAGGGCGAAGGCCTGGAAGTAATTGGCGTGCCGTCCGATGACTTCAAGCAGGAAGCCAAGACCGGGGAGGAGACCGCCAAGGTCTGCTACGTGAATTATGGCGTGACCTTCACCATGACCGAGCCGCAGAAGGTCAAGGGGCCGGATGCGGTGCATCTGTTCAAGGTCCTTGCCGAGCAGGCCGACGCGGCGCCGAAGTGGAACTTCTACAAGTACGTGGTTGACCGCCAGGGCAATGTTGTCGCCAGCTTTTCCAGCCTGACCAAGCCGGACAGCCCGGAGTTGATCAAGGCGGTCGAGCAGGCGATAGCATCCAAACCTTGATAACCAGTCACTGAAAAGCCCCGCCTCCTTCACAGGAGAGCGGGGCTTTTTTATACGGTCGCGGTTTAGAACTTGTAGGTCATGCCCAGGCCGAAACCGTTGGCACTGTTTTCATACTTGGCGTTGTAGCTGGCCAATTGGTTGGAGCGCGAAACCTTGACGTCTTCTTCCTTCAGGTAGGAGTAGGCCAGGTCGATGGTCATGTTCGGCATGACCTCGTAGCCCAGGCCCAGGCTGAAGATCGTGCGGTCGCCGGTCGGGATGCGTGGCGAACGATCCGTGTTGTTGGTAGGCGACTGGTCGAAAGTCAGGCCGGTACGCAACACCACTTGCTTGGTGAGCTGATACGAAGTACCCACGGCATAGGCCCAGGTATCGTGCCAGTTCTGGTCTTCCTTGATAGTGCCTACCAAGGCAGGGGCGAGCGCGCCGCCTGTTGCGCCGGACACGCCGTCGTTCTTGACGGTGATGTCTTTCAAGCGGCTCCAGCGTGTCCAGGTTGCACCTGCATAGAGTTTCCAGGCGTCGGTCAGGTCTTGGGTCACCGACAGGTCGTAGGACTCAGGCGTATCGATCTTCAGCGACGCATCGTAGCGATTGCTGCGCAGGGCGGCAGCGGTCGCGGCTGGTGCGGTGACTTCGGTGTGGCCGTCCAGCTTGTAGCTGACCTTGGAGTGATAGGTCAGGCCGACGCGGGTGGTATCGGTGGCTTGTACCAGCACGCCGATGTTGAAGCCCAGCGCGGTGTCGTCACCCTTGATCTTGATGTTGGTGTCTGGCGCGCGAGCGTTCAGCGTCAGGTCTGATTCCAGGGTGCCGGCGATGCGGTTGATGGTCGGGCCAAAACCAACGGAAACACGGTCGTTGAAGGCGTAGCTGACCGTTGGCTGGAAGGTGATGACTTTCACTTCACTCTTGCTGCCAAAGCCACGGCCCTGGAAGCCGCTTTCGTAGTCGGTTACCAGGCCGAACGGTGCATAGACACCGAAGCCGACAGCCCACTGATCGTTGAGTTTATTGGTGTAGAAACCGAAAGGGACGGCGGTGAATGGCACCATGTCGCCTTTGTTGCTGCCGCGGGAGCGGCCGCTGACGTCGCTGATATCAGTAGAAGCATCAATGGCTGCAACGCCGCCGGTGATCTGTTGACCTTCCAGGCGTGCCATACCGGCAGGGTTACCGAACACAGTGCTTGCATCATCGGCAGAAGAAGATCGACCTGCAAAACCAGTACCCATCCCGCTGACGCTCTGTTCGTTCAGGGCAAAGCCGCTGGCGAATAGTTGGGAGGATGCCATGGCAACGGCGAGGCTAAGTGTGGTCTTGAGCATTACTTTTTTCATTATTAGAACTCCGAGGTGATCACCGCAGCGGAAAGTAACAATAAATTTGCGATCGCGCTATAGGGTGTAATGCAGGAGATAGAGCGGTTTTGTAGGACAATCCGACCAGATTCGCTGTTTTTTGCCGAATCTTGCAATTTGCCCGGTCAGCAGATCACCTGTTTTATGGTTGGGACGCAGCTTTGCCAGGCTTGGGTAAAATCCCGCAGCCGCCCTTGAGGGTGAAATATTTCTTTCCAGATGCGTGCCATGGCCAGTACGTCGCCTGGGGCGGGGAGTGCCGGGCGATGTTGTTCTACCAGCAGCCAGGCGATTGCCGTGGCGTAACGCAGGTTTACCGTCAGCTCCAGCTGGGGCGCACTCAGGAATGCGTGTTGACTGGCAAGCCCGCGCACCAGGCTTGCGCGTTCCGGGTCCAGCGCCAGGTATTCGTCCCAGAGGGCACGGTGGCGGGGTTCAGTGATGCTATAGAGGCCATGGCCGCGCCGATCATGCAGGGCCGACCCCAGTTCCGACTGGCTGGCGGCGATCCCCAGTAACAAGGACTCTGCTGTTGGGTTATGGCAGCCGAGGTAGGTCAAGGTCGGCCTGATCACATAACGACACAATTCGCTGGCGGCAATACCCATACAAGCCTCAGTCCATAAATGGGGTTGACGAGCCTGAGAAGGAGGGCTTGGCAGCGGTGAATCGGATCTCAGGCCCGTCGCAAGCGGACGATGCCGCTTGAGTTGAAGTGTAGTGTCATATTCATGATGTAAAGGACTGTTTTTAAAACATCTTATCTATTCAGTTATAACGTTTATATCTATCGGTGCTTAGTAAATACAGGCCCGTGCCAAATTTCAGGCAATAAAAAACCCTGTTTTTCAGACAGGGTTTTTGTTTTCAGCGACTCGGTCGATCAGGCAGTCAGTGCCTGACGGGTACGCTCGATCACGGCCTGCAGCGGTTCTGCGCTGGAGTATTGATCGGGGTACAGGCGTTCGCTGTGACGAGCGATACCGTGTTCATTGACCAGGGTGAAGCTGAAGCAGCCTTTGCGAGCGGCCATGATCAGGCAGTTCATTGGGGCAAAAGCGTTAGTGAGGGTGCGAATGGCATCCTGAGTGTGGATTTGAGCGTTCATATTATTGGTGTTCCTACAAATGACACGGATAAGAACCGTGCAACGTTAAAACGTTCCAGTAACGCTGATCACCATTGATCAAACGAAGAACCTGACTGGAACAAAGCAGCCAGTTTGAAGCGCTGATAATTTAGGCGCGCTTGGGCTGGCAGGTAGGTACTTAGGAGGGCAGGCAACACAACAGGGGCAAAGGTTCTGGGCCCGGGGTGAAGATCCTGATCAATTTGCAGGTTGGTTCGGTCAGAGTATGTAAACTTCGCGACACCCTTTGCTTGTTCAAAGGCAGTGTCGTCGCAAGCGATACCTGGAAACCATCGAGGTGGTCGATCCCGTGTGGTTCAGGGGACTTGTTCGACCAGAATTGACTTTCAGCTTGGTACTAACGCCGCGGATAGTAACGGAATGAAGCAGGGAAGGGAAGGGGGTTGGCAAAAAACTTTAATCAGCCGCCGAGCAGTCCACGATAGACCAATACGGTCACAGACGCAGCCAGGGCGCAGCCCAGTGCGTAAGCGGCGAGCGTCAGGCGCAAGGACTGGCCGGTCTCGATCAGTTTCATGACCTCGTGAAGATCATTGATCCGGCCGTCACTCAGTTCGATGCACAGGCTCGCGGCGGTAAAGGCGGCCGAGAGCAAAATCGCGATAGCGAACAACGCGCCGTCCGGAGAGGGTAGCGCTGCATTGATTCCCAACGATGTCGCGCAGATGGCCAACAGCAGCATGGCGAAAAGCAGAATTCCTTTCATCGGCCCTACAGAGTTGCGTTGACGGTGGCGCAGTGTGGCGAGCCGGGACAGATTTGAAAAGCCCCCGGGTTTGTCCTGGCAGTAACATGTTTAACGCGTGTTGAATCAAAAAACGCCGGCGATATAACCCTTGAATAGTTACTTGTGCACATTGGTTGCGGCATGTGTAACCCTCCTGCCACTCACCGCGAAGGGCGCCCATTTGCCTGTAATCAAAATTTAAGTCAATGAAAAATCTGGCTTTTTTTATTGGTGAAAAAATCGTCAGTTTGACCGGGGGCCCCGTTCCATGGGCCTTTGCGCGAGTTCAAGGAGGGTTGTCCACTGAGTTATCCACAGCTTCTGTGGATTGTCCCAAGCGCTTGCTCTAGGACGGGCGTGCAGGTTTTTTTCAGCTTTACCTGTACGAAAAAAAGAGTAGAGTGGCGCGCCTTCCGTTCTGTCCCACAGTGCTTTATGAAGTTTCGCTCAGTATCACCTTCTGTTACCGACACTACTCAAACTGTTACCGCACCCAAGCGTTTTTCCTTGAAGGTCGCTCTGTGGCTGCTCGACAGCCCGCGTCTGGGCCAGAGTCGCAACGTCAAGCACTTCGCTGGGCGTTTGCTCAAGCAGCCTGCCCGGGAAGGCGTGGTGGCCGCACAGAGTCGTCTCGGCCAGCTGATGTGCCGCGAGTGCGGAAACGCACGTGACCGGCGCATTGGTCATGATCTATTACGCTCGGCCGCTCGCGCCGGCGATCGTCGCGCCCAGAGTGAACTGCGCCAGGTCGAAGACTGAGCTGTCTTCGGGCCCTGTGCTTGGTTACCCTTGATCTTTTTTGGTGATGGCAGAAATGGCTATGGTTTTTGACTGGACCAGTATTGCCTTGGGGCTCGTTGGCGCAGCCGTACCGTTACTGGCGCTGTGCTGGCAGATTCAGCGGCGCTTGAACGCGCGCAACACCGGGTGGGAACTGCTGGAAGAACGCCTGGCAAACGCGCAACTGGCCCAAGAGGGGCTCGCCGCCCAGCTGGATGCCAGTCGCGATGAAATCAGCGACCTGAGCCAGGCCAACGCCGCCAAACAAGCCGACCTGGCGGCACTGGGTCGCGAAGTCGAACTGTTGCAGATCGACCGCGATAACGCCCGCGATGCCGCCCATGCCTGGAACCTCGATCGCAGCGCCAAGGAAACCGAACTGCGCCGTCTCGACGCCTTGGCCGCATCCCTGAGCGCGGAATTGCGCGAGCAACAGGAGAGCCATCAGCAGCGCCTCACTGACCTGCAAGGCTCACGGGACGAGCTGCGTGCGCAGTTCGCCGAGCTTGCCGGTAAAATCTTCGACGAGCGTGAACAGCGCTTCGCCGAAACCAGCCAGGAACGCCTGGGCCAGTTGCTCGACCCGCTCAAGGAGCGCATCCAGTCCTTCGAGAAACGCGTTGAAGAAAGCTATCAAAACGAAGCCCGTGAGCGGTTCTCCCTGGCCAAGGAGCTTGAGCGCCTGCAGCAACTGAACCTGCGCCTGTCGGACGAAGCCACCAACCTGACCCGCGCCCTCAAGGGGCAGAAAACCCAGGGCAACTGGGGGGAACTGATTCTTGAGCGGGTGCTTGAACACGCAGGCCTGGAAAAAGGCCGCGAATACCAGACCCAGGTCAGCCTCAAGGGCCCGGATGGCGAGCGCTTCCAGCCGGACGTGCTGATCATGTTGCCGGGTGACAAGCAGGTGGTGGTCGACTCCAAGGTCAGCTTGACCGCCTATCAACAGTACGTCGCGGCGGATGACGAAGTGATTGGCCAGGCGGCGTTGAAGCAGCATGTGCTGTCTTTGCGCAATCACGTCAAGGGCTTGGCCGGCAAGGACTACAAGCGCCTGGAAGGTTTGCACAGCCTGGATTTCGTTCTGCTGTTCGTACCGATCGAGGCGGCTTTTTCCGCGGCCTTGCAGGCTGAACCGAATTTGTTCCAGGAAGCCTTCGATCGCCATATCGTGATTGTCAGCCCCACCACCTTGCTCGCCACCCTGCGGGTGATCGATAGCCTGTGGAAGCAGGAGCGTCAGAGCCAGAACGCCCGGGAAATCGCCGAGCGTGCCGGTTGGCTGTACGACAAGTTCGTGTTGTTTATCCAGGACCTGGACGAAGTGGGCAACCGGCTGCAGCAGTTGGACAAGGCTTACAGTGCGGCGCGCAACAAATTGACGGACGGGCGTGGGAATCTGGTCAGCCGTACCGAGCAGTTAAGGTTGCTCGGCGCCCGAGCCAGCAAGAGCCTTCCGGCGGATTTGCTGGAGCGAGCGATGACAGATTCGGATGGCGTGGCGCATCTCCCCGAATAGACTTGGGGCCAAATGTGGGAGTGGGCAAGCCCCTCCCACATTTTGACCACGCACGACCCTTTTACAAGGGCAGGTGCCTGCTCAACAGTGCCCTCAACGCCGCCGGCTTCACCGGCTTGGCCAGGTAGTCCAGCCCCGCCCCATGCACCTGAGCCACCATCTCCGGGCGCCCGTCGGCACTGATCACAACGCCGGGAATAGGCTCGGCCAATTGCGCTCGCAGCCAGCCCATCAGTTCGGTGCCGGTTTCGCCGTGGTCCAGGTGATAATCCACCAGCGCCAGTTGCGGTCGCATACCGTCGGCCAGCAGCGCTGCGCACTGGGCCTGGTCGGTGGCGGTCCAGACTTCGCAGCCCCAGCGTGTCAGCAGGCTGCGCATACCGATCAGGATGCTTTCCTCGTTATCCACGCACAGCACCCGCGCACCGCTCAGGGGCAGGCCGTTCTCCACGGCGGCTTTTGGCTGCGGGCTGGCCTGGTTGCGCGCCAGCGGCACGCACACGCTAAACACGCTGCCCTTGCCCGGCCACGAGCGCACGCTCAGGCGATGGCCCAACACGCGGCACAGGCCGTCGGCAATCGCCAAGCCCAGGCCCAGGCCCTTCTCGGCGCGGGTCTGGTGGCTGTCCAGGCGCTTGAATTCTTCGAAGATCACTTTTTGCTTGTCCGGCGGAATGCCCGGGCCTCGGTCCCATACTTCCAGGCACAGTTCGCCCTGACGTCGACGTACGCCCAGCAGTACGGGCCCGTCGGCATAACGGAAGGCATTGGTCAGAAAGTTCTGCAACACCCGCCTCAGCAACTTGATGTCGCTGTCCACTCGCAGGCGGCTGCCGCGCCAACGGAAGCGCAAGCCTTGCTCATGGGCCAGCGCCTTGAATTCTGCGCCCAGGGTGTCAAATAGCTCATTGAGTACAAAGGGCTGGCGTTGTGGATTGATCTTGCCGTTTTCCAGGCGCGATATGTCCAGCAAGTCGCTGATCAGGTCTTCGGCTGAGCGCAACGAGCTGTCCAGATGCTGCACCAGTTGCCGCGCCTCGTCGGACAGGCCGTCGTGCTGGTGGGAGAGGGCGGCGGAGAACAGACGTGCGGCGTTCAGCGGTTGCATCAGATCGTGGCTCACCGCCGCCAGGAATCGCGTCTTCGATTGGCTGGCAGATTCGGCCACGCCTTTGGCGTCGGTCAGCGCCACGTTGAGCTGCGACAACTCATGGGTGCGCTCGGTCACTCGCTGTTCCAGGCCCTCGTTTGCCTCGGTCAGTGCCTGTTCGGCTTCGCGGAACGCGGTGATGTCGGTGAAACTCATGACAAAACCGCCACCGGGCATCGGGTTGCCGATCAACTCGATCACCCGGCCATTGGGAAACAGGCGCTCGGAGGTGTGCGCGCGGCCCTGGCGCATCCAGTGCAGGCGTCGCGCCACGTGCACTTCGGCTTCACCCGGCCCGCACAGGCCGCGCTCGGCGTTGTAGCGAATAATGTCGGCAATCGGCCGGCCGACGCTGATCAAACCGTCCGGGTAGTTGAACAGCTCCAGGTAGCGCCGGTTCCAGGCCACCAGCTTGAGCGACTGGTCCACCACGCTGATGCCCTGGGTAATGTTCTCGATAGCGCCTTGCAGCAGGGCGCGGTTGAATTGCAGCACCTCGGAGGCTTCGTCGGCGATGCGTACTACGTCCTCCAGCTGCATTTCCCGGCCTTCGATCGCGGCTTTCACCACTGCCCGCGTCGAGGAGGCGCCGAGTACGCCGGCCAACAAACGCTCGGTATGGGCGATCCAATCGTTGTCGGCATTCTGGTTGGGGTTGAAGCCTTTACCCTGGCGATAGGCAAAGCGAATGAAGCTCTGCTGGGCACGTTCTTCGCCGACGAAACGTGCAGCCAGGCTGAGCAGGTCGCTGATCTGCACCGACAACATGGAACGAGCATTGGCGCGCTGGTTGATTTCCTGGCCGATAAACCGGCCGGCCTGCCAGTGCTCGGAAACTCGCGTGCGCGACAGCATCGATACCCAGACGAAGAGGGTGAAGTTACCCGCCAGGGAGAACACTGTACCCAAGGTCAGCGACGTCACCGACAGCCCGAATGGGTGGGAGTGCATCCAGGTCAGGCCGGGGAAAAGGCTGAGCGACCAGCCAAGGCTTTTCGCCGTCACCGGTAGGACCAAGGTGTAGAACCACAGGAATGTACCGGCGGCCAGGCCGGCAAATACACCGCGCCGGTTGGCCTGCTTCCAGTAGAGCGCACCGAGCATCGCCGGGGCCAGTTGGGTCACGGCGGCAAAAGCGATCTGGCCGATGGTGGCCAGGCTGGCAGTCGAGCCCAGCAGACGGTAGCTCACATACGCCAGCAGCAGAATGATCACAATGCTCACCCGGCGTACCGAGAGCATCCAGTGGCGGAACACTTCGAACGGCCGCTCGGCGCTGGAGCGGCGCAGCAACCACGGCAACAGCATGTCGTTGGAGACCATGGTCGACAACGCGATGCTGGCCACGATGACCATGCCGGTGGCTGCCGAAGCCCCGCCGATGAACGCCAGTACGGCGAGGGCCGGGTGGGCCTGGGCCATCGGCAGGCTGATCACGTAGGAGTCGGGCAGCACCGAACCGGGCAACAGCATTTTTCCGCCCAGGGCGATCGGTACCACGAACAACGCGGCGAGGATCAAGTACGCCGGAAATACCCACTTGGCCAGGCGCAGGTCCTGCGGGTCAATGTTCTCAACGACAGTCACATGGAATTGCCGGGGCAGGCAGATGATCGCCATCATGGCGACGCCAGTCTGCACCACCATTGATGGCCAGTTGATCGTTTCTTTCCAGTATTCCTCCAGGCGCGGCGCGAGCATGGCCTGGCTGAACAGATCGCCGAAACCGTCGTACAAGCCGTAGGTCACAAACGCGCCGACCGCGAGAAATGCGAACAGCTTGACCAAAGACTCAAAGGCAATCGCCAGCACCATGCCCCGGTGGTGTTCGGTGGCATCGAGGTTTCGCGTACCAAACACGATAGTGAACAGCGCCAGCACCAGCGACACGATCAAGGCGGTGTCCTGAGCCCGGGTACCGGTGGTGTCGGGGCCTGCGCCGATCAACAGGTTTACGCCCAGCACGATGCCTTTGAGTTGCAGCGCGATATAGGGCAGCACGCCGACCAGACAGATCAGCGCGACCACCACCGCCAGGGATTGGGATTTGCCATAGCGAGCGGCGATAAAGTCGGCGATGGAGGTGATGTTTTCCTGCTTGCTGATCAGGATCATCTTCTGCAGCACCCAAGGCGCCAACACTAGTAACAGCACCGGCCCCAGGTAGATCGGTAAAAATGCCCACAACTGCTCGGCGGCTTGGCCTACCGCTCCGAAGAACGTCCAACTGGTGCAGTACACCGCCAGCGACAAGCTATAGACCCACGCACGCACCCGGGGTGGCAGCGGCGCATGGCGGCGGTCACCGTAAAAAGCGATGGCAAACATAATGGCCATATAGGCCAGGGCAACGGCGGCGATCAGCCCGCTGGACAGCGTCATGGTAACTCCGAGCATAAGAACACCCGGGCATTCCGGGCCCGGTTGGACAGTCTCGCATGATGCCTGTTGTTAGTCAGTGTCGACCAAGGTCGCGTGGGATCTAATGTCGCAGGTGCGTTCAGCGCGGGGGCAGGGTTTTCTGGCGCAGGATGTAGATCGTCACCAGCACGGCGCTGGTCAGCATGAAGCCGCGAGCCCACGGCAACGGCACCAGGTAACAGGATAGCGCGATGCTCAGCCACATCAGGCCGATGGCGTAGACCTTACCCTTGAGTGGAATGCCGTTGCCATCCAGGTAATCACGAATCCATGGGCCCAGTCGTGGGTGTTCCACCAGCCAGTGATAGAACCGCGGGGAGCTTCGAGCGAAGCAGGCGGCGGCCAGTAGTAGAAAGGGCGTGGTCGGCAATACCGGTAGGAAAATGCCAATCACTCCCAGCGCTACGCTCAGCCAGCCGATGGCCAGTAGTACGTAGCGCAGGAGCAGTGAGCGGTTGCCCATGGGTGCCACGGACAAGCGACTCAGTGGTGACGTGGCTTGAGGATCGCCGGTTTTTCGTCAGGCGCATTGCACAGCAGGTACAGCGCGGTCAGGGCTTCCGGGATCTGCACGATCATGTCGTCCATCAGGTTGGCATCGGCGGCGATGTCGGAGAACTCTGCTTCTTCTTCGAACAGGCCCGAACCGACCATGATCGGCAGGAGCATTTCGCTGACTTCTTCTTCGGCGGTTTCGAACCAGGCGGCTTCACGCAGGAACACGCCTTCCATGAAACCGATGCACCAGCCGCGCAGGTCGGAGTCGTCCGGGTCGTCGCCCAGGTCGAGGTCGCATGGCAGCTCGAACTCTTCGTCGGAGGCCAGTTGGCGCGCAATGTGGGCCTTGAGGGCGATCAGGGTGGATTCGATTTCTTCGCGCTGGGCGGCGTCGCTGTAATGAGGCTCTTCAGCGAACAGCGCGTCGATCCATTCACGGTCCGGGACGGTTTCGGAGCAGATCGACAGGGCGGTCAGGTAGCCGTGGGCGGCCACGTAGTCCAGCGCCTCGTCATGCAGCTCATCGGCGTCGAGGAAGGCTTGCAGGCGGGTTAGTTGCTCAGCGAAGGACATTGAAGGGCTACCTTGGGAATAAACGATGCTGAATTCTAGGCTTTCTTGAGCGCCCAGGCCAGCCGCACGGCATATTTGCCCGGTTTTAGAGCAGGCGTCTATTCGTCAGTCGCGCCCTTTGGCCGATGACGCTCGGGTATACTGCCGCGTTTTGTGATGCCCCTGCAGGCTTAGCGCCAATCCGGGAAAACTTCGCTTACGGATTATTTTCCGTGAAAGCGTGTTTTTTCGGCCAGCCTGTACAGAGGGATTTCGGCACCATTTTGGAGTTTTACATGCTCGAGCAGGCTCAACGCGTCCTCAAGGACATCTTCGGCTACGACAGTTTTCGTGGCCGCCAGGGTGCGATCATTGAGCGTGTGGCCAGCGGCGGCGATGCCCTGGTGCTGATGCCTACCGGTGGCGGCAAGTCGCTGTGCTTCCAGGTACCTGCGCTGTTGCGCAACGGCCTGGCGGTGGTGGTGTCGCCGCTGATCGCGTTGATGGACGATCAGGTTGCCACCCTCGAAGAGCTGGGCGTCGCCGCCGCTTCCCTGAACTCCACTCTCAGCGCCGAGCAGCAGCGCGACCTGGCCGCACGAATCAAGCGCGGTGAAGTGAAGATGTTGTACCTGGCGCCGGAGCGTCTGGTGCAGCCACGCATGTTGGCCTTTTTGCAGAGCCTTGAAATCGCCCTGTTCGCCATCGACGAAGCCCACTGTGTATCGCAGTGGGGCCACGATTTCCGCCGCGAATACCTGCAGCTTGGTCAATTGGCGGAGCTGTTCCCCGACGTGCCGCGCATCGCCCTGACCGCCACCGCCGACAAACGTACCCGTGAAGAGATCGTCGAGCGCCTGCATTTGCAGAATGCCGAGCGCTTCCTGTCCAGCTTTGACCGGCCGAATATCTTCTATCGCATCGTACCCAAGGAGCAGCCACGCAAGCAGTTGCTCGCGTTCCTGTCCGAGCGGCGCAGCGATGCGGGTATTGTCTACTGCCTGTCACGCAAGAAGGTCGATGAAGTCGCTGCGTTCCTGTGCGAGCAAGGCTACCCGGCGCTGCCTTACCACGCCGGCCTGCCCAATGAAACGCGCTCTGCGCACCAGAAACGCTTCCTCAACGAGGAAGGCCTGATCATGGTGGCGACCATCGCCTTCGGCATGGGTATCGACAAATCCAACGTGCGTTTCGTGGCGCACATGGACCTGCCCAAATCCCTTGAGGCCTATTACCAGGAAACCGGACGTGCCGGCCGTGATGGCCTGCCGGCGGATGCCTGGATGGTCTACGGCCTGCAGGACGTGGTGATGCTCAAGCAGATGCTGCAGAACTCCGAAGGGGACGAGCGTCACAAGCGTCTGGAGCAGCACAAGCTCGACGCCATGCTTTCGTTGTGCGAAGAAACCCGCTGCCGCCGTCAGACGCTGCTGGCGTATTTCGACGAAGACATGCCGCAACCCTGCGGTCACTGCGACAACTGCATCGACGGCGTGCAAACCTGGGACGCTACCGAGCCTGCGCGCCAGGCGTTGTCGACGATCTATCGCACTGGCCAGCGCTATGGCGTGGGCCATCTGGTGGATGTGTTGCTCGGCAAGGACAATGAAAAAGTTCGTAGCTTCGGCCACGAAAAACTGTCGGTCTATGGCGTCGGCAAGGCCCGTGCCGAGGGCGAATGGCGTTCGCTGTTTCGCCAGATGGTTGCCCGTGGCCTCGTCGACATTGATATCGAAGGCTATGGCGGGCTGCGCCTGAACGACAGTTGCCGGCCGTTGCTCAAGGGTGAAGTCAGCCTGGAACTGCGCCGCGACCTAAAGCCGCAGGCCAGCGCCAAAAGCAGCAGTACCAGCCAGGCCAGCCAGTTGGTGCGGGGCGAGGAGCGCGAGCAGTGGGAGGCGTTGCGTACCCTGCGGCGCAAATTGGCGCAGGAACACAGCGTGCCGCCCTACGTTATCTTCCCCGACTCCACGTTGCTGGAAATGCTCCGCGAGCAACCCACCACCATGGCCGAGATGGCTCGGGTCAGTGGCGTGGGTGCGCGCAAGCTGGAGCGTTACGGCCAGGCCTTCCTCGAAGTGCTCGGCGGCCAGGCAGAAGCGCCGAAGGAAATCGCCGATATTCGCCACGAACTGATCAGCCTGGCCCGCGCTGGCATGACCCCGATCCAGATCGCCGGCCAACTGCAATGCTCGGAAAAAAATGTGTATACCCTGCTCGCCGAAGCCATCGGCAAGCAACAGTTGTCGCTGGAGCAGGCCCTTGATTTGCCTGAGGATTTACTCGGCGAAATCCAGGATGCCTTCCTCGACGGAGAAGGCGAATTGCCACCTGTAGTGGAGATCGCTCCGTTGTTCACCGGGCGTGTTCCCGAGGGTGTTTTGTACTGCGTGCGTGCCGCTTTGCAGTCGGAATTCGAAATTTAGTGTGGCAATTACGACAATGTAACGAATCAGTACATACCGGGCCTTGCCTACTGGCATGGCTCATGCTTAGCTGACTAATAATTAGCCACACTTTATTTTCAGTCTTAAACACGAGTTTTTTATGCCGTTAACCGATCAACACCGTTTTGGCATGCAGTTGGCGCAAATGTCCCGAGGTTGGCGCGCCGAGCTGGACCGTCGTTTGGCGGGGCTAGGGTTGTCCCAGGCGCGCTGGCTGGTGCTGCTGCATCTGGCCCGTTTTGTCGAAGCACCTACCCAACGTGAACTGGCACAAAGTGTCGGCGTCGAAGGGCCGACCCTGGCGCGCCTGCTCGACAGCCTGGAAGGCCAGGGCCTGGTGCAACGCCAGGCCGTGGTGGAAGACCGCCGCGCCAAACGCATTTTGTTGTGTGATACCGCTCAACCGCTGATCGACCAGATCGAGACCATCGCCACGGCCTTGCGCCATGAGCTGTTCGTTGGGGTGAATGAAGAGGATCTGCGCGTGTGCATGCGTGTGCACGAGCACATTCTGGCGAACCTGGAAAAGTCCTGACTCCCAATTCGCCGAGAACCAAATGTGGGAGGGGGCTTGCTCCCGATTGCGGTGGGCCAGCTACAGAATTGTTGACTGATACCCCGCCATCGGGAGCAAGCCCCCTCCCACATTAGTTCTGTGCTGTGTCAGAAGGTCTGGCCGAGATTCAGGTACACCGCCTTCTGATTATCATCATTGAACCCATAGCTGAAATTCAGCGGCCCCAGTGGCGTATCAAACCCCAGGAAAATACTCGCGGCATTGATATACCCGCTGTCGAATTCGTTGTCGTTGTTCCACGCCCGGCCCCGTTCCAGTGAGGCACCCAGGTACAACGGGAAGTCCAGTGGCAGGTACGAGCGTGGGGTCAGCCGGCGGAAGTACACCGCGCGCATCAGGCTGACGTTCTGGCCCGAAATCGCATCCTGGCGAAAGCCCGACAATTGCCGCGCCCCACCCAGCAGGAAGCTGGAGATCACCACATCGGAATTATCCAGCGTGCGTCCATAGCGACCGCCGAGTATCAGAGTGTCCGGGCCATGGCTCATGGCCTTGTCCAGTTTGAACTCCCATTGACGGTAGCGCTGGTCCGAACCCAGTCCGGGTTCGAATTCGCGAAAGGCCAGGCCTATGTCTTCGCCGCTGTGCGGGAAGTAGACGTTGTCGAGGGAGTCGAAGGAATATTTAAGCTCATAGAACCCTTCGCTGAAACTCACGCTCGGCAGGTCGCGCTCGCCGATACGCACGTCCGCCTTGCCCCACGCCTCACCTACGCCGAAGCGGATCTCGCCGCTGTTGCCGATCTGGCGTCCTACGTTCAAGCCAAAGCCATAGCGTTCCAGGCGATATTCGGAGATGGGGTCGTTGTCCAGGATCAGCTCAACGTTCTGCGCCTCGGCTCTGATGTAAGGCGCGACGAAGTAGCGCGACCCGGTGTCCATCGGTTGGTAGAACTCGCTGTACAGCTCCTGTCGATCACCGATCTGCACCCGCGTCAGCCACTCCGCGCCGAGGCGGTTGATGCCGTTCACTCGATAGCTGGCACCAAGGTTGAAAGCGCTGTCGCCACGCATGTCATCCGACAGGTTCAAGCCCAGGCGCAGGTAGTCGGTGCCGCTGCGCTTGCCCCGCGCGCTGATCACCAGGGTGTTGTCCTGGCCCTTTTTGACCACGCGGTATTGCACCTGCTCGAAGTAATCCAGGCCGTACAGTGTGCCCATGTCCGATTGCAGGCGCCCCAGGTTCAGCGGTTCTCCCAGCCCCTGACGGATGTAATAGCGGATCACGTCGTCGCTGACTTTGGAGTCGTTCTCCACCTTGATAGCGGTGATCACCGGGGTGCGCTCGCCCGGCGTGCGTGCAGCCACCAGTTGCGCGTCGATGGGCTCGACCGGACGCAGGTTCGCCAGGCGCACATCGAGAGCGCGGGTGGCGCGGTAACCGGCGTCGATCATGTCTTTGGCGCGGCCGAAGTCGGTCACGCCATAGGCGGCCAGAGGCGGTTGGATCAGCACATCCTTGGGGTTCAGAGCCTTGAGTTGCTCCTCGGAATTGCGCCGGGTCATCAGGGTGATGGACTGGTTGAGCACGTCCACCACGGTCGCCAATTGCTTGCGCGAGCGCAGCGGGGTGCCGATGTCGACCACGATGGCAATATCGACGCCCATCTCCCGCGCCACATCCAACGGGATGTTGTCGGTCATACCGCCGTCCACCAGCAGGCGGCCGTCCAGTTCCACCGGGGCGAACACGGCGGGGATCGACATGCTGGCGCGTATCACCTGGGGCAGGTGGCCCTTGCTGAACACGACTTTTTCGCCGGTGGTAATGTCGGTGGCCACTGCGCGGAACGGGATCGGCAGCTTGTCGAAGTTACGCGTGTTGCTGCTGTGGGCAAACATGCTTTCCAGCAGCAGCGCCAGGTTCTGGCCCTGGATCACACCCAGTGGCAGGCCGAGGCTGCCGTCGTCGCGGAAACTGAGTTTCTGCTTGACCAGGAAATCCCGGTCGTCCTGTTTGCGCCGAAACGGTACGTCTTCGCGTGGTGGGGCGTCCGACAGGGCCTGTTGCCAGTCGATGCCCAGCGCCAGCTTCTCCAGTTCGTCGATTTTGTAGCCCGATGCGTACAGCCCGCCAATTACCGCACCCATGCTGGTGCCGGCAATCGCATCAATATGGATGCCCTGTTCCTCAAGGGCTTTGAGCACACCGATATGCGCCAGGCCACGGGCGGCACCACCGGACAACACCAGGCCGATTTTAGGGCGGGGTGCTTCCAAGGCTTCGGCAAGCAGGGGGACTAGGCACAGGAACAGGCAAGACAGCAGGCGGCGCATCATCAATCTCGAGGCTGGGCGATAAAGGCCGCTATTATAGCCACTCGATTCGCTGGGCCCGTCATGTCAGGAGCCGCTTAAATTATGTCTGCAAGCAAACCCGAGATCGTTATCACTTATTGCACCCAGTGCCAGTGGTTGCTGCGCGCCGCGTGACTGGCCCAGGAGTTGCTCAGTACATTTGCCGATGACCTGGGGCGCGTGGCGCTGGAGCCGGCCACCGGTGGCGCCTTTCGCATCACCTGTGATGGCGTGCAGATCTGGGAACGCAAAGCCGACGGCGGCTTTCCCGAGGCCAAGGTACTAAAACAGCGGGTACGCGACCAGATCGACCCGCAGCGCGATCTGGGCCATAACGATCGTACGCAATGAAAGTCACCGCCACAGAGGGGCGGTGACCCTACCGCTACTTGGCAGCGAGCTTTTGTTTGATAAAACCGACGGCCCACGTCAATACCAACCCACCGACGCCACCGCCGACAATATTGCTGCCGATCGCGGCAACATCCAGCGCTTCGCCGCTGGTGGTGCCCGTGAGTGCGGCGACAATCTGGCCCAGCACCAAGCCGCCGACTCCGCCGAGAAAGGTATTGAGCCCTGTCCCCAGGCTCTGTTTGGTCATGCCGGCGATGTTGCCACCGACGGCACCGCTGATGATCTGGACCAGCAAGCTGATGAGCATTTCCATGATGAAACTCCTGCATCGCATTGAGGGGTGACCACTCGCTTGCAGCAACTTCAGAAAGCACCATGGCTGTCGTCGAGGAGTCTTTATCCGTTGAACGACTACAGACTGTTGCGGACGTTTAAAGTATAGATCAGGCTGTGGTTGCCGGTTGTTTGGCCTGGCTGGCGCTGCCCATCAGGCCGGAAAGCACGATGGCGAGGATGATCAAGGCGCCGCCCAGCAACATGCGTAAGGTCGGGGTTTCGGCAAACAACAGCCAGGCCACGGTGATGCCGTAGACAGGTTCCATGGCAAACACCACCGAGGCGGTGCGCGCCTTGATCACGGCAAGGCTGGCGACAAACAGGCTATGGGCAAGACCCGTACAAAACACTCCCAGCAACCCGATCCACAGCCAGTCAATCCCACGTACATCCGCCAGCCCTGGTGCGGCCACCGGCAGCAGGCAGGCCGCGACCACCACGTTCTGGCACAGCGCGGCCTGTACCGCAGGAATGCGCCCGGAGCTGGCGCGATTGTTCAGCGATAACAACGAGAACAACAGCCCCGAGGCGATCCCCCACAGTAGGCCGCTGGTGGCCTCGCTGGCGAGGTTGAAATCCGGGGTCACCAGCACCAGGCCAACGGTGACCAGGGCCACTAGCAGCACTTCATTGGCGCGAATGCGCTCGCGGAAGATCAACCCTTCAAGGATCACGGTAAAGGCCGGAAAGGCGGTAAACCCCAGGGTCGCCACGGCCACGCCGGCGACTTTGACGGCAATAAAGAACGTCACCCAATGCGCGGCCAGCAACACACCGCTGACCAGCAGGCGGCGCCAGTCGCGCATCTCCAGTGTCTTCCAGGGCGCGTTGCTGGCAAAGCGGGCAAACACCGCCAGGGCGAGCACAGCAAACGCGGCGCGACCAAACACGATGATGGCAGGGGAGGCCGCCGCCAGCTTGCCGAATACGCCGGTGAGGCCAAACATCAATGCGCCGATATGCAGGGCGCCAAGGGCTGAGCGGGGAGTCATTGCGATCCTTGAAGCAACGGGGGTAACAGCCTCGCAGTCTAGAGGCATGGTTTGCGGGCGTCTGTCGCCGGCCTCGCGATTTTTAGCGTGGGGCTCTTGTCAGTCGGCCCGACGCAGGGCGCTGGGCGTGGCGCCAAACTCGCGCAACATGGCGGCACTGAATGCGCTTTGCGAGGCGTAGCCGACGCGCTCGGCAACCTCACCAATGGCAAGCGGTGTGCCGCGCAAAAGCCCCAGCGCCATGTGCAAGCGACGACTGCGAAGATAATCCATCGGCGTTTGCCCGCATTCGGCCATGAAGCGTGCATGCAGGCGCGCCACGGAAAGCCCGGCGATGCGCGCCAGGTCGGCCACCTGCAACGGGCGCGCAGCATGGCGCTGGATATGGGCATTGAACGCTGCATAAGGCAGGCGCCGGCCAGGCTGCGATTTAGCCTGGGGATGATTGAGGCTGGCCAGTAACAGCACCGCACCTTGCTGGACGATCAGCGGATCGTCCACCGGGCTGTGCGCCAGCCACTGCACCAGTTGGCTTTGCCGCGGATCCAGCGTCAGTCGCGCCGGTTGCCCCAGCAAGCGGCGACTGGCATCGGCATGCTCGCCCAGGGATTGCACCACCCAATGCTCGGTCGGCACATCCAGCACCAGGCAGCGGCTGCCATCGCGGCTGCCACAGGCATGGTGAGTGGAGAAGGGCAGCACCATCACACTGCTCTCGCGCACTTGGCTGCCACGGCCATCGACTTCCAGCTCCAGGTGCCCGGACAGGCCGAACACCAACTGCGCATGATCATGGCTGTGAGCGATGGGGGCTTCGAGGTAGTGGCGTAGCGTGAGGCTCGGGCTCATCGCAATCTCCAGGGCGGCAAGGCGCCAGTCTACAACGCTTTGCGGGAATTTAGCGCTGTCATCAGACTGACGCACAGCTGTCATGGGCTATTAATCGCCAAGGCGCAAGCTCGCGAAAACAGCGTCGAGGGATGCCCATGACCCATGCCGAGTTCACCAAGCCCAGCCGCAAACAACGGGTGCGAACCCTGTGGATTTCCGACGTGCATCTAGGCACCCGGGATTGCCAGGCCGAGCACTTGTCGCAGTTTCTCAAGGGCTACCACGCCGACAAGGTCTACCTGGTGGGCGATATTATCGATGGTTGGAAAATGCGTGGCGGCATGTACTGGCCCCAGGCCCACACCAACGTGATCCGCCGCCTGCTGACCATGGCCAAGCGCGGCACCGAGGTGATCTACGTTACTGGCAACCATGATGAATTTTTACGACGCTATTCCAAGCTGATCCTGGGCAATATCCAGTTGGTCGATGAGGCAGTGCATGTGACCGCCGACGGTCGGCATCTATTGGTGATCCATGGCGACCAGTTCGATGTGATCACCCGTTATCACCGTTGGCTGGCGTTCCTCGGCGACTCGGCCTACGAATTCACCCTCACGCTTAACCGCTGGCTCAACCATTGGCGCGCGCGCTACGGTTATGGCTACTGGTCGCTGTCGGCGTACCTGAAGCACAAGGTGAAAACCGCCGTGAGCTTTATCAGCGATTTCGAAGAAGCGATTGCCCACGAAGTCACCAGGCGCGAACTGCATGGGGTGGTGTGCGGGCATATCCACCATGCCGAGATTCGCAAAGTGGGCGAGGTGGATTACCTCAATTGCGGGGATTGGGTGGAATCGTGCACCGCGCTGATCGAGCACTGGGATGGGCATATCGAGTTGTATCGGTTGGCGGACGTCCAGGCCAGGGAGGCGCAGCTCAAGGCTGAAATGGTCGCTGGCTAAAAGCCTCGCCTCGGTAAAAATGTGGGAGGGGGCGTGCCCCCTCCCACATTTTTGATCCCGCAGTTTTCAGTTGGAAACGTCGGCGATAGCTTGGGCCAGCAGCGTCAAACGTGTCGCATCCACCCCGGCCACGTTGGCCCGGCCTGAACTGACCATATACACGCTGTGCTCCTCGCGCAGTTGCTTGACCTGCTCGGCACTCAAACCGGTATAGGAAAACATCCCGCGCTGCGCGCCGATATGGGCAAACTTCTCGGCCAAGCCATGGGGCTTCAAGGCTTCCACCAACCCGGAGCGCAAGTGCGCGATCCGCGAGCGCATGGCCTCGACTTCCTCGCTCCACAGTTTTTTCAGCTCGGTATCACCGAGGATGGTCGCCACCACGGCAGCGCCATGATCCGGCGGCGTCGACCACAGGTTGCGGGCGATGTTCGCCAGTTGGCTGCGCACATCGGTGAGCTTTTCGGCATCCGCAGCACACAGGATCAGTGCGCCGACCCGGTCGCGATAAAGACCAAAGTTCTTCGAGCAGGAACTGGTGACCAGCACTTCCGGCAACTCGGCTGCAAACAGGCGCACCGCCCACGCGTCCTGCTCCAGGCCATCACCAAAGCCCTGGTAAGCAAAGTCGATCAGCGGCAGCAACTGGCGTTCCCGCACAATCTGCAACACCTGGCGCCAGTCATCCTGGGTCAGGTCGAAGCCGGTCGGGTTATGGCAGCAGGCATGCAGCAGCACCACGTCACCCTTGGGTACCGTGGACAGGGTCGCAAGCATCGCCGCCACATCCAGGCGATTGTCGCTGCCTACGTAAGGGTAGTGACTGACCTTAAGCCCGGCCTTGGCAAAAATGGTCTCGTGGATCGGCCAGGTCGGGTTGCTCAACCACACGCCACGGCCAGGCAGGCTCTGGGCGATAAAGTCAGCGCTCAGGCGCAGGGCGCCGGTGCCGCCTGGGGTCTGGGTGGCGCCGGCGCGGCGTTCGCGCAACAAGGCCGAATCGGCACCGAGCACCAGCTCACTGATCAGGGTGCCGAAAGCCGCGTCACCATGGCCACCGATGTAGGTCTTGGTCACCTGGGTATCAACCAGGCGCTGTTCCGCCAGCTTCACCGAGTGGGGAATCGGGGTCAGGCCCTGGTCGTCCTTATACACGCCCACGCCCAGGTCGAACTTGTTCGGGTTGGCATCCTGGGCATACAGGTCCATCAGCCCGAGGATCGGGTCACCGGGCACGCGGCCAATCGCATCGAAGTGCATTACTTGCGGCCCTCGGCAGTCTTGGCCACTTCGTCGGTGCGCGCAGCCATGATGAAGTCGTTGCGGTGCAGGCCCTTGATGGAGTGGCTCCACCAAGTCACGGTGACTTTGCCCCATTCGGTGAGCAGGCCAGGGTGATGGCCTTCGGCTTCGGAGATTTCACCCATGGCGTTGGTGAAGGCCAGGGCGAACTTGAAGTTCTTGAACAGGAAGACCTTTTCCAGCTGCATGACGCCGTCGCGCACTTCGATGTTCCAGTCAGGGATCTGCTTGAGCAGCACCGGCAGTTCTTCATCGCTGACTTGCGGGGCATCGGCGCGGCAGGCTTCGCAGTGGGCTTGGTTCAAGGTGGTCATGGGAGGTGTCCTGAATTCGAATGTTTGAAGGTCAGTGGCGTTACCCTAAAGCAACGCGCGGCCAGGGAACAGACTCACCTGGCCTAAAAAGGCACAGCTCAAGCAGCCTTGGGCTTTGGCGGGAATTTCGGTGCGTGCAAGCCCAATTCCATACCGCGCTCGACCATGCCCATGATGTCTTCCTGCGCCACGTCGAACAGGCGCTTGAGTTCGGGCAATACGAAGTACAGCGGTTGCAGGATGTCGATACGATAAGGGGTGCGCATCGCTTCCAGCGGATCGAAGGCTTGGTGCTCGGGCTCATCCGACAAGCAATACACGCTTTCTTTAGGCGAAGACAGAATGCCGCCACCGTAGATGCGGCGCCCTTGGGGCGTGTTCACCAGGCCGAACTCGATGGTCATCCAGTACAGGCGCGCCAGGTACACCCGTTGCTCCTTGGTGGCCGCCAGGCCGAGCTTGCCGTAGGTGTGGGTGAATTCGGCGAACCAGGGGTTGGTCAGCAGCGGGCAGTGGCCAAAGATCTCGTGGAAAATATCCGGTTCTTGCAGGTAGTCCAGCTCTTCACGGGTACGAATAAAGGTCGCCACCGGAAATTGCTTGCTGGCGAGCAATTCAAAAAAGGTCTGGAAGGGAATCAGTGCGGGTACACGCGCGACTTGCCAGCCGGTGGTTTCGGCCAGCACCTTGTTGATTTCGCCCAACTGGGGGATGCGATCCAAGGGCAGGCCGAGCTTGTCGATGCCGTCCAGGTATTCCTGGCAGGCACGGCCTTCGATCACTTTGAGTTGGCGAGTGATCAGCGTGTTCCATACCGCGTGTTCTTCTGGCGGGTAATGGATAAAACCTTGCGCATCGGGCTCGCGGGCCACGTAGTGCGTCTGCTTCATACGGCTCTCCTGCTAGGCATTCGTTCTTGTTATGTCCTGCGATGCACCTATTGATAACCCGAACAGCGCCGGATTCCATCGCGGTCTTGCCTGGGTGCGTAGGAAAAACTACCCGTTTTCGTAAAGTATTCGTTACGGGTGTAGGCCTTATCTGTGTCTTGGGCTGTAAAAAGGTGACGCGCTGTCACATAATCTTGACGACTATCTGCGCCCAGCGGCAAAAAGACGCGGTGCCTCCCTACTTTTCGAGCCTTTCCATGCGTATCAAAGTGCATTGCCAGAACCGCATCGGCATCCTGCGGGACATCCTCAACCTGTTAGTGGAGTACGGCGTCAACGTCGCCAAGGGCGAGGTCGGCGGTGAGCATGGCAATGCCATCTACCTGTTTTGCCCGAACCTGGTGAACATGCAATTTCAGGCATTGCGCCCGCAGTTCGAGGCGATTGCCGGCGTATTCGGCGTCAAAAGGGTGGGGCTGATGCCGAGCGAGCGGCGGCATATGGAACTCAATGCGCTGCTCGGCGCCCTGGAATTTCCGGTGCTGTCCATCGACATGGGCGGTTCTATCGTCGCTGCCAATCGTGCAGCGGCACAGTTACTCGGTGTGCGGGTGGATGAGGTGCCGGGTATTCCACTGTCGCGCTATGCCGAGGACTTCGATTTGCCGGAACTGGTGCGTGCCAGCAAATCGCGGATCAACGGCTTGCGGGTCAAGGTCAAAGGTGACGTGTTTTTGGCGGATATCGCCCCACTGCAATCCAGCGAGCATGACGACAGTGAGGCCATGGCCGGTGCCGTGCTGACCTTGCATCGCGCTGACCGTGTGGGTGAGCGCATCTACAACGTGCGCAAGCAAGAGCTGCGCGGCTTTGACAGCATCTTTCAAAGCTCCAAAGTGATGGCTGCGGTGGTCCGAGAAGCACGGCGCATGGCACCGCTGGATGCGCCGCTATTAATAGAAGGCGAAACCGGCACCGGCAAAGAACTGCTGGCCCGTGCGTGTCACCTGGCCAGCCCGCGAGGGCAGTCGCCTTTGATGGCCCTCAATTGTGCGGGGTTGCCCGAGTCGATGGCTGAGACTGAACTATTCGGCTACGGCCCCGGTGCTTTTGAGGGGGCGCGAGCGGAGGGCAAGCTCGGGCTGCTGGAGTTGACGGCGGGCGGTACCTTGTTTCTTGATGGCGTTGGTGAAATGAGCGCGAGATTGCAGGTGAAGTTGCTGCGCTTCTTGCAGGATGGGTGTTTCCGTCGGGTCGGCAGTGATGAAGAGGTGTATCTGGATGTGCGGGTGATCTGTGCGACCCAGGTGGACTTGTCGGAACTCTGCGCCCGGGGTGAGTTTCGCCAGGATCTCTATCACCGACTGAACGTGCTGTCGCTGCACATTCCACCCTTGCGTGAATGCCTGGACGGCCTGGCGCCCTTGGTCGAGCATTTTCTTGACCAAGCCAGTCGGCAGATCGGTTGCCCGCTGCCCAAGTTGGCGCCCGCTGCCATGGAGCGTCTTAGCCACTACCACTGGCCAGGCAATGTGCGGCAGTTGGAAAACGTGTTGTTTCAGGCGGTATCGTTGTGTGAGGGCGGCACGGTCAAGGTCGAGCATATTCGTCTGCCGGATTACGGCGTGCGTCAGCCGCTTGGGGATTTTTCGTTGGAAGGCGGTTTGGAGGATATCGTGGGGCGGTTCGAAAAGGCCGTGTTGGAAAGCCTTTACGCCGAGCACCCAAGCAGCCGGCAACTGGGTAAGCGCTTGGGTGTATCGCACACCACCATTGCGAATAAGTTGCGCGACTATAAGGTGATCAAGTAAGGGTATCGCGATGCTGGACACTGCGTCTTGTGAACGCAGTGTCCGATCTGACAACTGTCCAGTGTGTCAGCCGTAGACAATGTTGTACTGGCCTATTTCTTCAATCTTGCCTGTACTTTTGTCCCTCCAGGCCAGCGTTGTGTTTTCGTTGTCAATTTTAAAGAGCTCAATCAGGCTGTAGTTCTTGTCATGTTCCAAGTTGCTCAAACTTTTTTGAATCTCGGGAGAGAGTTTTCCGTACTTGCCGTTTTTCAGATCCTTGGCAGTTACGCCGTAATCCTTGAATTGTTGGGCTTCGGGATTCGAATTCAACAGCTTTAATAAATCCGTACCGCTCGTTGGCGTCATATAGCCGTTTTCTGGCTGTTCAATAAATACAGGCCTGCCACCGTCGACGGGTGCCCAGAGGTAGGTCAATGCGTATCCGTTAAACTGAGTCACCATCCGGTAGTCCCTATGTTCATCCAGTTTCCCCAGTTCCTTGGTAATACTGGGGGAGAGTGGCCCATATTTGCCGCCAAGCAGATCCTTGGTGGTGATATCCATGTCCATACGGATCATGGCCTGTGGCAGTGTGTCGATAAGTTTATCCAGCGCCTTTACGGCCGGGTTCCAATGTTGATTTATTGGTGCGAATTCGTCTGCGAGCCTTGGAGAGACAAGATAACTTGGCCGCTGATCAGCATACCTGTCAGTAGGGTAGTTCCAGTCACGGCGCATGTCTGGTACGCGCCGCTCGGGAAGGTAGTCCCAGTCGCGACGCATTTGCGGCAAATCCCGGCCAGGGCGATAGTCCCAGTCTGGTTGCATGTCCGAGATGCGTCGGTCGGGGTAATAGTCCCTAGCACGGTGCATCTCTGGAAAGTATCGGTCAGGACGATAGTCTGAAACATCGGCCCTGTGCTCGTGGGTGCACGCGTGATAATGGGGCGCGGCCGATGGGTAGTTAGGTCGGTATACATCATGGTCCGGTCTGCCACCCGCTCTTGTAGGGAAGTAAGGAACACTGAAAGGCAGGGTGGGTACTTGTGAAATAGTGGACATGATACTGATCCTGTAGTTAGTGATAGGTGTGTCGCAAGCACGCAACTTTAAATACTCGGGGTGGTGATGTTGCGATGGACAGAATTTACGCAGGCAGTAGGGTGTGTTCAAGTTGTCGTTGTTTAGTAATTGTAAGCGTGTGTCGAGACGTTTTAATTTGGTGTAAGTGTTGTGAGATGTCAGAGAAAGCAAGCGTAAAAACATGTATTAACTAAATGCTCAAGCGCCTGATAAAGATGGGTTTCACTCGTTGTACGTGAATTTGAAATAATAAGTCTGGTAGTCACCGCGTGTGTATTAATAACCCATCGCAACATTTCCCTCGATAAGAGCGGCCCAGGAAGCTGAAATGGCGACGCACCGGCGTAATTCAGGCATGGGGAGGGCTTCGGGCGTCAGGTCTTGCCGCAAGCGGCATAAGTCCGCCGTTTTTTCGACTCTTGAGAGTGGGTCTGCTCGACGCTCCAGCCCTCAACCCCCCGTATTCAGGGGGCTCCTTCGTTTTTTTAAAGTTGGTTCGCAAATTGCTTAAGCCTCCTCAGTACAGCGGTGGCGGCAAGCGTCCGTCAGAAAGAGGAAAGAGCGTGGACAAGTACCTTTATGTGGCAATGACCGGCGCCAGCCAGAATGCACTGGCGCAGAAGGCCCATGCCAACAACCTGGCGAACATTTCCACCAACGGTTTCCAGCGCGACCTGGAGCAGGCGCGTTCGATGCCGGTGTTCGGTGACAGCTTTCCGGCGCGGGCATTTGCCATGACCGAGCGGCCGGCCACTGACTTCTCCCCGGGCGCGATGATCGAAACCGGTCGCGACCTGGATGTGGCCGTCAGCGGCGACGGCTGGATGGCCGTGCAAACCCCCGATGGCGGCGAAGCCTACGTACGCAGCGCGAGCATGAACGTGGATGCGCTGGGGGTGCTGCGTGCCGGCAATGGTATGCCGATCATGGGTAACGGTGGCCCGATTGCCGTGCCGCCCCAGCAGAAAATCGAAGTCGGTGCCGACGGCACCATCAGCATCCGCGCCATGGGCGAAGGCCCGCGGGTGATGGCGGAAGTGGACCGGATCAAGATGGTCCAGCCCGACCTCAAGAACATGACCAAGGGCCTGGACGGCACCATCCACACCAAGGATGGTCAGCCAGCCCAGGCCGATGCGAACGTCAAGCTGACTTCGGGCTTCCTGCAGGCGAGCAACGTCAATGCCGTGGAAGAAATGACCGCGGTGCTGGCGCTTTCCAAGCAGTTCGAGCTGCACATCAAGATGATGAACAGCGCTAAAGAAGACGACCAGGCCATGACGCGCGTCATGCAGATGAGCTGATTCAAGCCCATTAACTAATTTGCAACGTAGCGCCCACCACCCGGCGCACGAAGGAGAACAGCATGCTTCCGGCTCTATGGGTTGCCAAGACAGGCCTGTCCGCCCAGGACACCAACCTGACGACCATTTCCAACAACCTGGCGAACGTGTCGACCACGGGCTTCAAACGTGATCGCGCCGAGTTCCAGGACCTGCTCTATCAGATCAAGAAGCAGCCAGGTGCCCAATCGACCCAGGACAGCGAATTGCCGTCGGGCCTGCAATTGGGTACTGGTGTGCAGATCGTCGGCACCCAGAAAAACTTCAGCGCCGGTAACCTGCAGCAAACCGGCCAGCCGCTGGACATGGCCATCAATGGCCGTGGCTTCTTCCAGATCCTGCAACCGGATGGGACTACCTCCTACACCCGCGACGGTACTTTCCACCTGGACTCCAACGGCCAGATCGTCACCGCCAACGGTTTCGCCCTGGAACCGGCCGTGGTGGTTCCGGCGGATGCCAAGACCTTTACCGTGGGCAACGACGGCACCGTGTCTATCACTGTGGCCGGCAACCCGGCGTCGCAAGTGATCGGCAACCTGCAAACCGCCGACTTCATCAACCCGGCCGGCTTGCAAGCGATGGGCAATAACCTGTTCCTGGAAACTGCCTCCAGCGGCGCGCCGCAAATCGGCACCCCGGGCCTGAACGGGTTTGGCACCACGCTGCAAAGCACCCTGGAAACCTCCAACGTCAGCACCGTTGAGGAGATGGTCAACATGATCACCACCCAGCGCGCCTACGAGATGAACTCCAAGGTGATTTCCACCGCCGACCAGATGCTCTCGTTCGTCACGCAAAATCTGTAATCACGTCTATGGGGCGCTCTTGACGGCGCCTGCAACACCATGAGGTAAGGGTCATGAATCGCTATGTTTCCGTTTTGGCATTGAGTGGGATCGCCGTGCTCGCGGGCTGTGTTGCCCCAACGCCAAAGCCCAATGACCCGTACTACGCGCCGGTGTTGCCACGCACGCCGCTGCCGGCGGCGGCCAATAACGGCTCGATCTACCAGGCTGGTTTCGAACAGAACCTGTACAGCGACCGCAAGGCCTTCCGGGTCGGTGACATCATCACCATCACCCTCAACGAGAAGACCCAGGCCAGCAAGAACGCCAACTCGCAGATCGGCAAGAACAGCAAGACCAGCATCGGCCTGACGTCGCTGTTCGGCGGTGGCCTGAACACCAACAACCCGCTGGGCGGTGGTGACCTGAGCCTGGACGCCGGCTACAGCGGCGACCGTGCCACCAACGGCAAGAGTGCGGCGGGGCAGGGCAACAGCCTGACCGGTTCGATCACCGTGACCGTGGCCGACGTATTGCCCAACGGCATCATCGCCATACGCGGTGAAAAGTGGATGACCCTCAACACCGGCGACGAGCTGGTGCGCATTGCCGGGATGGTCCGTGCCGATGATATTTCCACCGACAATACCGTGCCGTCGACGCGCATTGCCGATGCGCGCATCACCTACTCGGGGACGGGTTCGTTTGCTGATGCAAGCCAGCCGGGCTGGTTCGATCGTTTCTTCCTTAGCCCGCTGTTCCCTTTCTAGGTGGCCATTTTGAATTTCAAACAGCTGATGGCGACGGCGCTCTTGCTGGCCTTGAGCACTGTGGCCCAGGCCGAGCGGCTCAAAGATATCGCCAGTATTTCCGGCGTGCGCTCCAACCAGTTGATCGGCTATGGCCTGGTGGTGGGGCTCAATGGCACGGGTGACCAGACCACCCAGACGCCGTTCACCCTGCAGACCTTCAACAACATGCTGTCCCAGTTCGGTATCAAGGTGCCGCCAGGCTCGGGCAACGTGCAATTGAAGAACGTTGCCGCGGTGTCGATCAGTGCCGATTTGCCGCCATTTGCCAAGCCGGGCCAGGTGGTGGACATTACCGTTTCGTCCATGGGCAACTCCAAAAGCCTGCGTGGCGGCACCTTGCTGATGACGCCGCTCAAAGGTATCGACGGCAACGTCTACGCCATTGCTCAGGGCAACCTGGTGGTCGGCGGGTTTGATGCTGAAGGCCGCGATGGTTCGAAGATCACTGTCAACGTACCGTCGGCCGGGCGCATTCCCGGTGGCGCGACGGTTGAACGCACCGTGCCGAGCGGTTTCAACCAGGGCAACAGCCTGACCCTGAACCTCAATCGCTCCGACTTCACCACTGCCAAGCGCGTGGTCGACAAGATCAACGACATGCTCGGCCCAGGTGTGGCCCAGGCCATCGACGGCGGTTCGATTCGCGTTACCGCACCACTGGACCCCAGCCAGCGTGTGGACTACCTGTCGATCCTGGAAAACCTGGAGGTCGACCCTGGCCAGGCGGTGGCAAAAGTCATCATCAACTCGCGTACCGGCACTATCGTGATCGGTCAGAACGTCAAGGTCTCGCCGGCAGCGGTGACCCACGGCAGCCTGACGGTGACCATCACCGAAGACCCGATCGTCAGCCAGCCGGGCCCGCTGTCCAACGGCCAGACCGCCGTGGTCCCGCGCTCGCGGGTCAATGCCCAGCAAGAAGCCAAGCCGATGTTCAAGTTCGGCCCCGGCACCACCCTGGACGAGATTGTCCGTGCGGTGAACCAGGTGGGCGCAGCGCCCGGCGACTTGATGGCCATCCTCGAAGCTTTGAAACAGGCCGGCGCCTTGCAAGCCGACCTGATCGTGATCTGAGGCCATGGCCATGGATATGCGCAAGAGCGGCATCAGCAGCACGGCGGACTCGGGGTCTTACTCCGACCTGAATCGGCTTAACCAGCTGAAGGTCGGTGATGACAAGAACAGCGAAGGCAACATGCGCAAGGTGGCGCAGGAATTCGAATCGCTGTTCTTGAACGAGATGCTCAAGTCCATGCGCTCGGCCACCGATGCCCTGGGCAAGGACAACCCGTTGAACACCCCGGCGGCCAAGCAGTACCAGGAAATGTACGACCAGCAACTGGCGGTGTCGATGTCCCGCGAGGGCGGTGGTATCGGCCTGGCCGACGTGCTGATGCGCCAGATGCAAAAGAACAAACCGGTGGAGGCCCAGGCCGCCACCTTGCAAGGCCCGGCAGCGGATGGGCCGGTGAGGAAAGTCGATGTGCCGACCGAGATTGCTGCCGGTACCCAGGCTGAGGGCCCGTTGGGGCGCTCCAATGGGCAGCGTCCATTGTGGGCCTATCGCGTGGCCGAGCCGCAGGCCGGGGCCGTTGCGTCTCACAGCAACGACATGGAGCTGATGAACCAGCGCCGTATCGCCTTGCCCAGCAAGCTGACTGACCGTTTGCTTGCCGGCATCGTGCCCAGTACCCAGGTCGAGGCCAAGGCCGCGCCGCTGCGCAACAGTGCCGCCGATGACAACGTCATCAACAGCAGTGCGCGCACCTTTGCCGTACCGAGCGGGCGCATGCAGGTGTATGGCCGCGCCATTGCCCAGCCACCGCTGGCACCGGCGAAGAAAGCCTTCAGCTCCCAGGATGAATTCGTTGCCACCATGCTGCCGATGGCCAAGGCCGCCGCCGCACGGATTGGCATCGATCCCAAGTACCTGGTGGCCCAGGCAGCGCTGGAAACCGGTTGGGGCAAATCGGTCATGCGTGCCGAAGACGGCAGCAGCAGCCACAACCTGTTCGGCATCAAGGCTGGCCAGAGTTGGCAGGGCGGCCAGGCCCGTGCGATCACCAGCGAGTTTCGCGATGGGGCGATGGTCAAGGAAACGGCGCAGTTCCGTTCCTACAGCTCCTACCAGGACAGCTTCCACGACCTCGTGACCCTGCTGCAAAGCCATGATCGCTATAAAGAAGTTGTGAAATCAGCCGACAACCCGGAACAGTTTGTACGCGAGTTGCAAAAAGCCGGTTATGCAACCGACCCGGATTACGCCAGCAAGATTTCGCAGATCGCAAAAACCATGAACAGTTACCAGAACTACGCTGCCGCTGGCGCAACCACACATTTATAAGGTCTGAACCATGAGTTTGCTCAGTATCGGGATGTCAGGGCTCAACGCCGCTCAAGGATCGCTGTCGGTCTTGAGTAACAACATCGCCAACGTGAACACCCCGGGGTATTCGCGTCAGCAGACCACGCAGAATACCAACGCGTCGAACCCGTTCGGCGGTGTGTTCATCGGCACTGGTACCACCCTGGCCGACGTGCGCCGGGTGTACAACGAATACCTGGACACTGCCTACCAGAACAGCACGGCCCTGAACAACGATGCCAAGGCGTATCTGGATCAGGTCGGCGCCGTCGACAAAGTGCTGTCGGACAAGACCACCGGTCTGTCATCGGTGCTCAGCTCGTTCTTCGCTACCCTGCAAACTGCAGCGTCCAACCCCAGCGACCTGTCGGCCCGCCAACTGCTGGTGACCAACGCCCAGACCCTGAGCAGCCGTTTCAACGCGATCTCGACGCAGTTGACCCAGCAGAAAGAGACTATCAACAACCAACTGAGCAGCATGAGTGAGCAGGTCAATCAATTGACCGCCTCGATTGCCTCGCTCAACAAGCAGATCTCCCAAGTGCAAGGCGCGTCTGGCAATGCACCGGCCAACCTGCTGGACTCGCGTAACGAGGCGGTACGCTCGCTCAATGAGCTGATCGGCGTAACGGCCACCGAGAAGAACGGCCAGTTCAGCGTGACCACCGGCAGCGGCCAGTCCCTGGTGGAGGGCGGGATCTCCAATACGATTTCCGCAGTGCCGAGCAAAACCGATAACAGCCAGTACACCATTCAGCTGGACATGAACGGCACCACCATGGACCTGGGCGGCGTCATCAGTGGCGGCAGCATCGGTGGCCTGTTGCGTTATCGCAGTGATGCCTTGATGCCGGCTATCAACGACCTGGGCCGTATCGCCATCGCAACCGCAGACACCATCAATAACCAACTGGGCCAAGGCCTGGACCTCAATGGTGACTTTGGCGTTTCGCTGTTCAAAGACATCAACAGTGCCGCCGCCATTGCTTCGCGCAGCCAGGGCGCCTCTGGCAACAGTGCCGGGGCCGGCAACCTGAATGTGACGATCAAGGACAGCAGTAAGTTGTCCACGTTTGACTACACCGTGACCTTCAGCGACAAGACCGACCCCAACAAGGTCACGGTACTGCGTTCGGACGGCAAGGCAATGGGCACCTTTGACATGGGCTCCACACCGCCGCCGACCATGGATGGCTTTACCCTGGCGCTGGACGGCAAGGGCGCCATGGCGTTTGGCGACAGCTTCAAAGTCAGCCCGACCGCCACCGGCGCAAGCGGTATGGGTGTAGCGCTCACCGATGCCAACAAGCTGGCGTTTGCCGGCCCGCTGGCGGGTACCAGCAGCAAGACCAACAGCGGCACAGGCACATTTACCCAGCCGTCGTTGACGGTGCCGCTGGACATCCATGGCGGCACCGACACCGCACAGTTGCGCGCCGGTATTGAAAACTCGATGCCGGTGAAGATGGTGTTTGGCAAGCCCGCCGCTGACGGCACGCAGTCGTATACGATCAGCGATTCCAAGGGCAACCCGATTGGCACTGGCTCAATCATCCCGGGGCAGGGCAACAAGATCACCGTCGACGTACCGATGCGCGACGCCAGCGGTGCAGCCATCCCCGGCAAGAGCTTCAAGTTCGACACCACCGTCAATGGCTCCCCGGCAGACGGCGACAGCACTACCTTCGCCTTCAACAGCGGCGGCAAATCCGATGGCCGAAACGCCCAGGAACTGCTGAACCTGCAAACCAAGGCCACCGTTGGCATGGGCGAGGGCAACGGGGGCACCAGCCTGGTGGGGGCCAATAGCAAGCTGGTCTCCACTGTCGGCGCCAAGGCCAGCCAGGCCGGGGTCGACAGCGCCGCCACCGGTGCGTTGCTGAGCGCCAATAAAGATGCGCGCAACTCGGTGTCCGGGGTCAACCTGGATGACGAAGCCGGCGACATGATCAAGTTCCAGCAGTACTACACCGCGTCGTCGCAGATCATCAAGGCTGCGCAGGAAACCTTCACCACACTGATGAATGCTCTTTAAGGGAGGCTGGGACGATGCGTATTTCTACACAGCAGTATTTCGAGACCAGCTCTGCCAAGTACCAGAGCAACTATTCCAGCGTGGTCAAGGCCCAGGACCAGGCCAGCACCGGTGTCCGTGTGCAAACCGCCGCGGATGATCCGGTAGCGGCGGCGCGGTTGCTGATGCTGCAACAGCAGAAAGATATGCTGGCGCAATTCAACGGCAATATCGACACGTTGAAGAACTCGCTGACCACCCAGGACGGCGTGCTGGAAAACATCAATATCGCGATTCAGCGGGCCAGTGAGCTGGCGTTGAAGGCGGGTAACGTTGGTATCAGCGACGCTGACCGCAAATCGACTGCCGCCGAGATCGGCGCCATTGAAGATCAGGTGCTGGGCCTGCTCAATACCAAGGACGCCAGCGGTAATTACCTGTTCTCCGGGAGCAAGACCGACACGCCTCCCTACACCCGCAACAATGACGGCACCTACAGCTACCAGGGCGATGACACGCCGCTGAGCCTGAAGGTGGCGGAGAACCTGTCGGTCGCCATGGGCAATACCGCCAAGAGCATGCTGGAAAGCTCGGCGAATACGGGCCGTACGCAAACAGCACCGATCCTCGTGCCGCCAGCGGTCGATGATGGCAAGGTCACCGTGTCTGCCGGGCTGATCGCGGCCAACACCAGCTATAACAGCAGTTTTTCCGACGGCCAGCCGTACAAGCTGACCTTCACCAGCAGCACCCAATATGTCGTAACGGACAATGCCGGCAAGGACATCACCTCGGAGATTCCGGGCAACGGCACTTTCGATGCCACCAAGGAAGGCGGTTCGAGTATCAATCTGCGCGGGGTCAAGTTTGACATCGGCTTGAACCTGGGCAAGGACGCACTGGGCAAAGACATACTGCCCGGCGCGCCATCGGACGCCATCGTCAAGGATCGCGAGTTCAGCTTGTCGGTCAAGCCGGACACCTTCAGTGTTTCACGCACCCCGAGCAATCCGTCCACTGCGCAACTGAGCGGCGGCACGGTGAGCGATCCGGCGGCATACGCCAGCACCTTTCCCAACTCGGGTGTCGTCGTCAAGTTTGGCGCGGCCGGTGCCTATGATCTGTATGCGCAGCCGTATACCGCAGACAGTAAATCCATTGCCAGTGGCACCCTGGCAGCTGGTGCAACGTCAATCACGGCGGCGGGCGTGACCTTCGATGTCACCACCGCACCGGCGCCGGCAGCCGGCGACCAGTTTTCGATCAGTGCCACCAGCAACAAGAACGAGAATGTCCTCGACACCTTGAGCCATTTGCGCAAAATCCTGGAAACGCCGTCAGACGGCAACCCGGCGGCGCAGAAGGAGCTCAAGGATGTGGTGGCCAAGTCCATTGGCAACCTGACCAATGCCTACAGTCAGATCGACCAGGCGCGCGGTTCCCTGGGTGCGCGCCTCAATGGCCTGGATATTCAGTCCAAGGAAAACGTCAGCCTGGACCTGGCCAATACCACCACCATGAATGCCCTGGGCAATGTCGACTTCGCCGAGGCCGCCATCAACCTGAGCTTGCAGCAGACCATGTTGCAGGCTTCGCAGTTGGCCTTTGTGAAAATCTCGCAGTTGAGCCTGTTCAACAAGATGTGATCGGCGCTGTGCACGACGGCCCAGCCTGGAAACAGGCTGGGCCGTCGTCGTTTCCGTGGCGCAATTGTTGAAACGTTTTGCATAAACCACGCAAAATTGAGTGACCTGTGAGTCATAAAGCGCATCTTCACTGTATCGTGTGAAAAGGATAAGTCGTCACAGGGCCTTCATCGGGCGGCTTTCACCGGGATTTTTATGGGGTTATCCCCTTTATTGTCAGCACTTCCGGCATAGCCCGAGGGGTGTTCTCCAGCTATTTAGTATTGGGAAGCCACAATGATTGGCATAAAAAGCATCGCCAGTTACGTGCCGGCGGACGGGATCGATAACTACGCCCAGGGTGCCAAGTTCGCCAAGGATGAAGAATTCATCATTGGCAAGATCGGCTCGGCGTTCCTGCCGCGCAAGGAAGCTGCACAGGAGACTTCCGATCTGTGCGTCGAAGCAGTCAACGCCTTGTTTGCCAACAACCCCGAATTGAAGCGTGAGTCCATCGACGCGCTGATCGTCGTCACCCAGAACGGCGATGAAGAGGGCCTGCCTCATACCGCCGCCATTGTTCAGGACAAACTGGGCCTGCCTACCCACGTTGCCGCCTTCGATATTTCCCTGGGCTGCTCCGGCTACGTCTACGGCATCTACGCGATGAAGGGCTTCATGGAAGCCGCCGGCCTGAAAAACGGCCTGCTGATCACTGCAGACCCGTATTCGAAGATCGTCGACCCGGAAGATCGCAACACCACCATGCTGTTCGGCGATGCCGCCACCGCCACCTGGATGGGCGAAGATGCGCCGTGGTTGCTCGGCAAGTCCAAGTTCGGCACCGACGGTTCCGGCGCGCCGCACCTCAAAGTCAGCGACGGCGTGTTCTTCATGAACGGCCGCCAGGTGTTCAACTTCGCGCTGCTGAAAGTGCCGGCGCACTTGCACGAGTTGCTCGCAGAGTCGGACCTCAAGGCCGATGACATCGATGCGTTCTGCATCCACCAGGGCAGTGCGGCCATCGTCGATGCCGTGGCGCGTCGCTTTGAAGAGGCGCCGGTGGACAAGTTCATCAAGGACATGGTCGAGACCGGCAACACCGTGTCGTCGAGCATCCCGCTGCTGCTGGAAAAGCACGTGATGGACGCTACCTGGAAGCGCGTGGCAATCAGCGGGTTTGGTGTGGGCCTGTCGTGGGGCTCGGCGATTCTCTATCGCCCGTGATGTTTTAGCCGCTGCATAAAAAAACCGCG
>NZ_JPRX01000001.1:5118267-5346355 GCF_000737955.1 Pseudomonas sp. BRG-100
AGTCGCGGTTTTTTTTATTGGCGCCAGAAAAGCCAATGAAACCGGGCTTCTGTGCCTGCATAAGCCCTTGAAATACAAGGGCTGGCACAGGGCTACTAAAAAAAATCAAAAAAATCCTCAAGCAACCGGCTGCCACGACGATAACTATTACGTAGGTTCTCTAGGCCACACCCGGCGGTCGCCAGGGCCGGAAGCCGCAGTATCCAAACCACGAGGATTTCGTCATGGCATTATCAGTAAACACCAACATCACCTCCCTGGGTGTCCAGAAGAACCTGAACAAAGCTTCCGACGCCCTGAGCCAGTCGATGAACCGTCTGTCCTCCGGCCTGAAAATCAACAGCGCCAAAGACGACGCTGCCGGCATGCAGATCGCCAACCGTCTGAACAACCAGGTCAAAGGCCTGAACGTTGCCATCGCCAACGCCAACAACGGCGTGTCGATCGCCCAGACCGCTGAAGGCGCGATGCAAGAATCCACCAACACCCTGCAGCGTCTGCGTGAACTCGCCCTGCAAGCGTCCAACGGTGACAAAAGCGACGCTGACCGTGTTTCCCTGCAGCAGGAATTCACCGCTAAAGTGGGCGAGCTGAACCGTATCGCCAGCACCACCACCTTCGGTGGTCGTAACCTGCTCGACGGCTCGTTCAGCAACGTAGCCTTCCAGATCGGTGCCAACGCCAACGAGACTATCTCGTTCGGTATGACCGACATCAGCTCGACTGCGCTGAAGGGTAACTACAGAGAAGCTGCTGTAAACGGTACTGCTATGACTGGCCTGGCTGCTACTGCCACTGGTTCGGTTGTGACTGATAAAGCTGTTACTACGGGTACCGCTGCTGCCGGTGTTCTGGCTGGTGAAGCCATCAACATCAACGGCATCGATATTACTCTCGGTACTGCTGCTGCTGGTACCGCTGCCGCTACCTCTGCTGTCACTGCCATCAACGCACAAACTGCAACCACCGGCGTAACCGCCAGTGCCGATGCTACCGGTAAAGTCAGCCTGGTCTCCGACAAGGCTATCGTTCTGGCGGCACCGACTGCCGGTACTGACGGTCTGAGCGCTCTTGGTTTGACTGCTGGTTCTAAGGCTGTCTCCACTGACATGACCGCTGCCGGTTCGATCACTGTAAACGGCAACGCTGTAGCTTGGGGTGTCGGTGATACCAAGGCTTCCCTGCTGACCAAGCTCGAAACCGCAGCAGGTGGTACCGCCACGGGTGCTTCCGCCACTTTCGGTGCAGACGGTCGCTTCAAAGTAACTTCGGGTAACGGTGCTGACATCAAGCTGGCCAACACCTCCGCCGGTTCCCTGTCCCAACTGGGCCTGTCGGCTGGTACTACCCAAGCCAAACTGACCGCTGACACCTCCATCGATGTGAACGGTGTTGAAGTCAAGTTCAAGAAGGGTGACACCGCTGACGCGATCGTTTCTTCGATCAACAGCGCCAGCACCGGTGTTCAAGCCAGCAAAAACGCTGACGGCACCCTGAACCTGTTCGCTGACAAAGACATCACTATCAAAGACGGCAGCGCCGGCACTGGTCTGGCTGCACTGGGCCTGACCACCGTTGCTGCCGCCGGTACCAAAACCGCCGTCACTATGGAAACCAGCGTTTCCGACCTGAACATCCTGACTGCCGCTGCTTCGCAGCAGGCTACCCAGGCTCTGGACGATGCCATGCAGCAGATCGACAGCCAGCGTTCGCAGCTGGGTGCCGTACAAAACCGCTTCACCAGCACCGTGGCCAACCTGCAGAGCATTTCGCAGAACTCCTCCGCTGCCAAAGGCCGCGTAGAAGACGCTGACTTCGCTTCTGAAGCCGCTGAGCTGACCAAGCAACAAACCCTGCAACAGGCTTCCACTGCGATCCTGTCCCAGGCCAACCAACTGCCATCCGCTGTACTGAAGCTGCTTCAGTAATAGCGCTAGCGGTTAAATAACGGGAGGGTGCGTTTAACGACGTGCCCTTCCGTTTTTTCAGTTTGGAGGTGGTGACATGGACATGAGCATCAAGCTGACCTCGTCTTACCCCGCAGGCACGGCCCCGGCCAACCTTGGCGCAGTGGTGACCCAGGCCAAGCCTGTGGCCAGCAATGAGCCGATCAAGAGTGAAGAGCCTCAGCGCGTGGCGCTGGAGAAGGCTGTTACCGATATGCGTGAGTTTGTGCAGGCTTCACAGCGCAACCTGGATTTTTCCATCGATGACTCTACCGGCAAGGTAGTGGTCAAGGTGATCGCCACCGACAGTGGTGAAGTGATTCGACAGATTCCATCGGAGACCGCGCTGAAACTGGCGCAGAACCTGAGCGATGCCGGCAGCCTGTTGTTTGATAGCAAGGCTTGAGTTGGCACGAAACATGTTTCTGATTGCGGTCTAGGCGTTTAAGCGCCAAAAAAACGGCCGCCGCAGGACAAGGAGAATGAAAAATGGCTAGTTCAACGATTTCCGGCCCTGGTTCGGGCTACGACACGCAAGCTATCGTCAAGGCGTTGGTGGGGGCTGAACAAGCGCCTAAACAACAGCAGATCACCAACGAGCAGAAAACTGCCACCGTCCAGTTGTCGGCAGTTGGTTCGATCAAGACGGCGTTGGAGGCCTATCAGGCGGCGATCACCAAGTTGAATAACCCCTCCGCGTTCAATGGGCTGGCGGCAAGTTCTTCGGAAGAGAAAAACGCCAAGGTGACGTTGGGTGACGGAGCATCCAGTGGCAAGTACGTGTTGCAAGTCGATAACCTGGCAACCGCTTCAAAAGTTACCACTGCGGTGAATGCTGAGGGTGCCTCGGGCAAGGCCAACACTACAGACGAAGACCAAACGCTGACCATCAACCAGTCGGGTAAAAGCTTCGATGTGGTGATTCCAGGTGGCGCGACCCTGCAACAGGTGCGAGAGTCAATCAATACCCAGCTCTCGTCGCAGGGTATCAGTGCCAACGTATTGAGCGACTCCAATGGTGCGCGACTGGTACTGACCTCGACCAATATGGGCGAAGGCACCGACATCACCCTCAGCGGTGATTCGCAACTGGCCAGCGGGTATGACAAAGGCACGCCGCCGACCAACGCCAAGTACTCCATCGACGGCATTGCAATGTCATCCAGCAGCAACAAAATCACGTCGGCGATCAGTGGCGTCACGTTGGAGCTGTTGGACACCATTGATGTGAAAAAACCGACGACCATTACCGTGGCCAGTAACACTGACACGTTGAAAACCTCGGTACAGTCCTTCGTCAGTGCGTACAACACGCTGATGACCGCCATCAATACCCAGACCAAAGTTACTGCAACCGGTGACGCGTCGACTACCACTGCCGGTGCGTTGACCGGCGATGCATCAATGCGTCAATTGGTGAACAGCCTACGCTCCGAACTGGTCAACGGCTCCGGCGCGGGCACCATGACCAGCCTGGCCCAGATGGGTATCACCACCGATCAGAAAACCGGCCTGCTGAGCCTGGATGACAAGACGTGGGACAAGGCGGTAGTCAAAGGCGCTGGCGATATTGCCAAGCTGTTCACCGGCGACACTGGTTTGATCACGCGCATGAACAAGGCGACGAAGAGCTACGTGGGCACCACCGGCACCCTGGCAACCCGGGCGACGGATCTCAACAACAAGTTGACCGACTTGACCAAAGAGACGGCCGACCTGACACGACGTATGGACGCCTTGCAAAAATCCCTGACCGCCAAGTACACGGCCATGGACACCATGATCGCGCAGATCAACGCCAGCAGCTCCAGCATCCTGACCACCCTCAACTCGCTGAACAATCCGAAATCGAACTGATGGGCGGCGCGCTTTCAGGCCCTGATTCAGGGCCTTGGCGCATGGTTGGGAATTAAAGTTTTCGTCGCCACGGTCGAAAAACTGGTTAAGCAAACCTATTCGATTGTCGCCAGTAACGAGGTAGCAACATGAACCCGATGAGAGCCCTTCGCCAATACCAGAAGGTCAGTTCCCATGCCCAGGTCTCCGAAGCCAGCCCGCACCGCCTGGTGCAGATGCTGATGGAAGGAGGCCTTGATCGCATGGCGCAGGCCAAGGGCGCATTGAACCGTGGGGATATTGCCCAGAAAGGGCTGATGCTGGGCAAGGCGATTGAAATTATCTCTGGCCTGCGTGACGGCCTGGAGCCAGAAAAGGCCGAAGATCCGGCAGCAGTGCACCAGTTGGACGCCTTGTATGGCTATATGAGCAATCGTTTGGTCGAGGCCAACCAGGTGAATGACGCCGAGATAATCGACGAAGTCGCCCGCCTGCTGATCACCGTCAAGACCGGCTGGGATGCCATCGCTCCACAATAAGGCCGATCGCCTTGAGGGACACATCATGAGCCATGCACTGCAACGCATCGACGAAACCCGCGAAGCCCTTCTCGGCGCGCTGGCTGAGCGCAATTGGGAAGCCGTGGGCGAGTTGGACCTGGGTTGCCGCGCGGTGATTGATGAGGTGCTCAGCGAAGCGCCGGTGGACGAGGGCGCCTTGCGCGAGAAACTGGAAAGCCTGTTGGTGGTGTATCAGCAGTTGCTGGAGGTCACGACCGGCGAGCGCCAGGCGATTTTCGAAGAGATGTCGCAGATCAACCAAGCGAAAAATGCGTCAAAGGTTTACCATCTCTTCGGTTGAACGGGCGCAGTTAATCCGCACGGCGCGTCATATATTTGACTGTGCCAGCATTTTTGACTTAACTAGTGCTGTTTTCAGATTTCAGACGTCTAGTAGGTAACAAATCTTACAGGCGTCTTGATTGCCCTCATTCCGGGGCAGGAAGTTTTACTAGGGAAGTTGCTATTGCATGTGGCGTGAAACCAAAATTCTGCTGATCGATGACGATAGCGTCCGCCGCCGCGATTTAGCGGTGATTTTAAATTTTCTTGGTGAAGAAAATTTACCCTGCGGCAGCCACGATTGGCAGCAGGCGGTCAGCTCGTTGGCGTCGAGCCGTGAAGTCATCTGTGTATTGATCGGGACGGTAAACGCTCCTGGCGCAGTTCTGGGCCTGTTAAAGACACTGTCAACCTGGGATGAGTTCCTTCCGGTGTTGCTGATGGGCGATATTTCTTCTGTGGACCTGCCGGAAGACCAGCGCCGCCGCGTGCTTTCCACCCTGGAAATGCCGCCCAGCTACAGCAAATTGCTCGATTCGCTGCACCGCGCCCAGGTCTATCGCGAGATGTACGACCAGGCCCGCGAACGTGGCCGTCACCGTGAACCCAACCTGTTTCGCAGCCTCGTCGGCACCAGCCGGGCGATCCAGCACGTGCGTCAGATGATGCAGCAAGTGGCCGACACCGACGCCAGCGTGCTGATCCTCGGCGAGTCGGGCACCGGCAAGGAAGTGGTCGCACGTAACCTGCACTATCACTCCAAGCGTCGCGACGGGCCTTTTGTGCCGGTCAACTGCGGGGCGATCCCGGCAGAGCTGCTGGAAAGCGAGCTGTTCGGCCACGAGAAGGGCGCCTTTACCGGGGCGATCACCAGCCGTGCCGGGCGTTTCGAGCTGGCCAATGGCGGCACGCTGTTCCTTGACGAAATTGGCGACATGCCACTGCCGATGCAGGTCAAGTTGCTGCGTGTGTTGCAGGAGCGCACCTTCGAGCGCGTGGGCAGCAACAAGACCCAGAGCGTGGACGTGCGCATCATTGCCGCCACCCACAAGAACCTCGAAAGCATGATCGAGGTCGGCAGCTTCCGCGAAGACCTGTACTACCGCCTCAACGTATTCCCCATCGAGATGGCCCCGCTGCGCGAGCGCGTGGAAGACATCCCGTTGCTGATGAACGAGCTGATCTCGCGCATGGAGCACGAAAAACGCGGCTCCATTCGTTTCAACTCCGCTGCGATCATGTCCCTGTGCCGCCACGGCTGGCCGGGTAACGTGCGTGAGCTGGCCAACCTGGTGGAGCGCATGGCGATCATGCATCCGTACGGGGTGATCGGCGTGGTCGAGTTGCCGAAGAAATTCCGCTACGTCGATGATGAAGACGAGCAGATGGACAGCCTGCGCAGTGACATGGAAGAGCGCGTGGCCATCAACGGTCATACCCCGGACTTCGGTGCCACCGCCATGCTGCCGCCCGAAGGTCTTGACCTCAAGGACTACCTCGGCAACCTGGAACAAGGGTTGATCCAGCAGGCCCTGGACGATGCGCATGGCATCGTTGCCCGCGCCGCCGAGCGTCTGCGCATCCGCCGCACCACCCTGGTGGAGAAGATGCGCAAGTACGGTATGAGCCGCAAAGAAGGTGATGAACAGGCGGATGATTGACGCCTGTTTTTCAACTAGCTGATTTATAGGTAGATTTTTTTCGGCACGGGTATTGCTACAGCCCTCGCAACGTTCCGTTTAACTGACGGTCAGCCAAGCGAGAGAGCATCATGCCCCACGCCGCCCAACTATCTTCGGCCCCTGCCATCCAGGGGCTGGTTTCGCCTGTAGAACCGCCGACCCGCCAGGGCCTGGAACAAGCGTTCTCGCAGTTCAACCAGATGTCGAGCCAACTGACCGACTCCTACAGTCTGCTTGAGGCGCGGGTGTCCGAGCTTAAAGGCGAGCTGGCGGTGGTCAGCGCCCAGCGCATGCAAGAGCTGGCGGAAAAGGAACGCCTGGCCAACCGTCTGCAAAATCTTCTGGACCTGTTGCCCGGTGGCGTAATCGTCATCGACGACCAGGGCCGTGTGCGCGAAGCCAACCCGGCGGCCTGCGACCTGCTGGGCCTGCCGCTGGAAGGCGAGCTGTGGCGCCATGTCATCACCCGCTGCTTTGCGCCGCGAGAAGATGACGGTCACGAAGTCTCCCTCAAGGACGGACGCCGCCTGTCTATCGCCACTCGCTCCCTGGATGCCGAGCCAGGCCAATTGGTGCTGCTCAATGACCTGACGCAAACCCGTCACCTGCAAGACCAGTTGGCCCGTCATGAGCGGCTGTCGTCGTTGGGCAGGATGGTCGCCTCGTTGGCGCATCAGATCCGCACGCCCTTGTCGGCGGCGTTGATCTACGCCAGTCATTTGACTGATGAGCAATTGCCTGTAGCCACTCAGCAACGATTTGCCGGGCGCCTCAAGGAGCGCTTGCATGAATTGGAGCACCAGGTGCGCGACATGCTGGTGTTTGCCCGCGGCGAATTGCCGCTGACCGACCGTGTCACGCCTGCCGGGTTGATGCAGGCCTTGCAAGCAGCGGCGGCGACCCATGTACAGGGCGCCAACCTGCGTTGGCAATGTGATAGCCACCAAGGCGAGTTGCTGTGCAACCGCGACACCCTGGTCGGCGCCTTGCTCAACCTGATCGAAAACGCCACTCAGGCCAGCGGCCCGGATGCACGTCTCAAAGTGCACCTCTACGCCCGCGAACAAACCCTGCGCCTGTGTATCAGCGACAGCGGCAGCGGCATCGACCCCCAGGTGCTGCAACGCCTGGGCGAGCCGTTTTTTACCACCAAGACCAACGGCACTGGCCTGGGCCTGACCGTGGTCAAGGCAGTGGCACGCGCCCATCAGGGAGAATTGCAGTTGCGCTCCCGGTTGGGGCGCGGCACCTGTGCATTGATGACCTTGCCGCTGTTTTCCAGCGCGGCGAGCGCGGAGTAAAAAAATTATGGCTATCAAGGTTTTATTGGTGGAAGACGATCGCGCCCTGCGTGAAGCATTGGCTGACACGCTGCTGTTGGCGGGCCATGACTACCGGGCGGTCGGCTCTGCCGAGGAGGCCTTGGCGGCGGTCGAGCAGGAAGCCTTCAGCCTGGTGGTCAGCGATGTGAACATGCCCGGCATGGACGGCCACCAGTTGCTCGGCCTGCTGCGTGCGCGCCAGCCGCAGCTGCCGGTGCTGCTGATGACTGCCCATGGCGCCGTGGAGCGGGCGGTGGACGCCATGCGCCAGGGTGCGGCGGATTACCTGGTCAAACCGTTCGAGCCCAAGGCGTTGATCGAGCTGGTCGCCCGACATGCCCTGGGTGTGATGTCGGCGGGCGAGGGTGACGGCCCGATAGCCTTTGAACCGGCCAGCGCGCAATTGCTGGAACTGGCAGCGCGGGTGGCGCGCAGTGATTCCACTGTGCTGATTTCCGGCGAATCCGGCACCGGTAAAGAAGTGTTGGCACGCTACATCCACCAGCAGTCCAGCCGTGCCCAGCAACCGTTCATTGCGATCAACTGTGCGGCGATCCCCGACAACATGCTCGAAGCGACGTTGTTCGGCCATGAAAAGGGCTCGTTCACCGGCGCCATCGCGGCCCAGGCCGGCAAGTTCGAACAGGCCGACGGCGGCACCATCCTGCTCGACGAAATCTCGGAAATGCCCCTGGGCCTGCAAGCCAAGTTGCTGCGTGTGTTGCAGGAGCGTGAAGTGGAGCGCGTGGGGGCACGCAAGCCGATCCAGCTGGATATCCGCGTGGTTGCCACCACCAACCGCGATCTGGCGGGCGAAGTGGCAGCGGGGCGCTTCCGTGAAGACCTGTTCTACCGGCTGTCGGTGTTCCCGCTGGCCTGGCGCCCTTTGCGCGAGCGCCCGGCGGATATCATCCCCTTGGCTGAGCGCCTGCTGAACAACCACGTCAAAAAAATGAAGCATGCCCAGGCGCGGTTATCGCCGCAGGCTCAGGCGTGCCTGGTCAGCTATCCGTGGCCGGGCAACGTGCGCGAGCTGGACAATGCCATCCAGCGCGCGCTGATTTTGCAGCAGGGCGGGTTGATCCAGCCCCAGGATTTTTGCCTGGCCATGGGCAATGGTGCTGCGCCGTTGCCCAGCCTGGCGCCAGCGCCGGTGGTTGCCGAGGCAGAATCGGCCGGTGCCCTGGGCGATGACCTGCGCCGCCGTGAATTCCAGATGATCATCGACACCTTGCGCGCCGAGCGTGGCCGCCGCAAAGAAGCGGCCGAGCGCCTCGGCATCAGCCCGCGCACCTTGCGCTACAAGCTGGCGCAGATGCGCGATGCTGGTATGGATGTGGAAGCTTATCTTTTCGCCACATGACCGGTAACAAGTTCTACAAGCTTTGTCGCCTTTTCTTACGAGTTGCTCCAGAGCTGGCACCCTTGTTGCTACCACCCCTAGTAACCGCTGCGTAGTGTCAAAAAATTGCGGGTCGTCGGAGAGAGAAGGTCATGAGCCAGGGTATTGAGTTCAATCGGTTGATGTTGGATATGCGCGCCATGCAAATGGATGCCATGGCTCAACCGAAATCCGTCGCGCCAGCGCCGGAATTGGGCCAAAGCAGTTTTGCCGACATGCTCGGTCAGGCAATCAATAAAGTCAGTGATACCCAACAGGCCTCCAGCCAGTTGGCAACGGCGTTCGAGATCGGTAAAAGCGGCGTGGACCTCACCGATGTGATGGTCGCCTCGCAAAAGGCCAGTGTGTCCTTCCAGGCCTTGACTCAAGTGCGTAACAAGCTGGTTCAGGCTTATCAAGACATCATGCAGATGCCGGTTTAAGGACGAGATTTAAGTCATGGCAGAAGCACTCTCCGACAACCTCCCCGCCAAGGCAGACGGCAAGCCGCCGTTGTTTGGCCTGTCGTTCCTGGAAAACCTCTCGCAAATGACCATGCTGCGTCAGGTGGGCCTGATGGTCGGCCTGGCGGCCAGCGTGGCGATTGGTTTTGCCGTGGTGTTGTGGTCGCAACAACCCGATTACCGCCCACTGTACGGCAGCCTGTCGGGCATGGATTCCAAGCAGATCATGGAAACCCTCGCCGCTGCCGACATCGCTTACACCGTGGAGCCCAACTCCGGCGCCTTGCTGGTCAAGTCTGATGACGTGGCCCGTGCACGGATGAAACTGGCCGCCGCTGGTGTCGCGCCGTCCGACAGCAATATCGGTTTCGAGATTCTCGACAAGGACCAGGGCCTGGGCACCAGCCAGTTCATGGAAGCCACCCGTTATCGCCGTGGCCTGGAAGGCGAACTGGCGCGCACCATCTCCAGCCTGAATAACGTCAAGGGTGCCCGTGTGCACCTGGCGATTCCGAAAAGCTCGGTGTTCGTGCGTGATGAACGCAAACCCAGCGCTTCGGTACTGGTCGAACTGTTTGCCGGCCGCTCCCTGGAGCCTGGCCAGGTGCTGGCGATCGTCAACCTGGTGGCCACCAGCGTTCCCGAATTGAGCAAGTCGCAAATCACCGTGGTCGATCAGAAGGGCAACCTGCTCTCCGACATGGCCGAAAACTCCGCGCTGACCCAGGCCGGCAAGCAATTCGACTACAGCCGCCGCATGGAAAGCATGCTCACCCAGCGCGTGCACAACATCCTGCAACCGGTGCTGGGCAACGACCGCTACAAGGCTGAAGTGTCCGCCGACGTAGACTTCAGCGCTGTCGAATCGACCTCAGAGCAGTTCAACCCTGACCAGCCGGCCCTGCGCAGCGAGCAGTCCACCAGCGAGCAGCGCACCGCCGCCAATGGCCCGCAAGGTGTGCCGGGGGCCTTGAGCAACCAGCCACCGTCGGCCGCCTCGGCACCGCAGACCACTGGCGGCGCCGCTGCCACTGCTGGCGCGATCCAGCCTGGCCAGCCGCTGCTGGATGCCAACGGCCAGCAGATCATGGACCCGGCCACCGGCCAGCCGATGCTCGCACCGTACCCGGCGGACAAGCGTAACCAGTCCACCAAGAACTTCGAACTCGATCGCTCTATCAGCCACACCAAGCAGCAACAGGGCAAGATCAATCGCCTGTCGGTGTCGGTGGTGGTCGATGACCAGGTCAAGGTCAACCCAGCCGATGGCGCCGTGACCCGTGCGCCCTGGACCGCCGACGAATTGGCGCGCTTCACCCGCCTGGTACAGGACGCCGTCGGTTTCGACGCCAGCCGTGGCGACAGCGTCAGTGTGATCAACATGCCGTTCTCCGCCGAGCGCGCTGAAGTGATCAGCGACCCTGCGTTCTACACCCAGCCGTGGTTCTGGGACATCGTCAAGCAAGTGCTGGGGGTGTTGTTCATCCTGGTGCTGGTGTTCGGCGTGCTGCGCCCGGTGCTCAACAACATCACCGGCGGCGGCAAGAAACAGCTTGCGCTCGCAGGTGGCGACGTCGAGTTGGGTGGCATGGGCGGCCTGGATGGCGAACTGGCCAACGACCGCGTCAGCCTTGGCGGCCCGCAAAGCATCCTGTTGCCAAGCCCGAGCGAAGGCTATGACGCTCAGTTGAACGCAATCAAGAGTCTGGTGGCAGAAGACCCGGGCCGTGTGGCCCAGGTCGTGAAAGAGTGGATTAACGCTGATGAATGATCGAGCCGCTGTGGCCAAGCTCTCCCGGGTCGACAAAGCCGCCGTGTTGCTGCTGTCCCTGGGTGAAACCGACGCTGCCCAAGTGCTGCGCCACATGGGCCCCAAAGAGGTCCAGCGTGTCGGCGTGGCGATGGCGCAGATGCGCAACGTGCACCGCGAGCAAGTCGAGCAGGTGATGAGCGAGTTCGTCGAGATCGTCGGCGACCAGACCAGCCTGGGCGTCGGCTCCGACAGCTACATTCGCAAGATGCTCACCTCGGCGCTGGGCGAAGACAAGGCCAACGGCCTGATCGACCGCATCCTGCTGGGCGGCAACACCAGCGGCCTGGACAGCCTCAAGTGGATGGAACCACGTGCGGTCGCCGACGTGATCCGCTACGAACACCCGCAGATCCAGGCGATCGTTGTGGCTTACCTGGACCCGGACCAGGCCGGTGAAGTGCTTGGCCACTTCGACCACAAAGTGCGCCTGGACATCATCCTGCGCGTGTCGTCGCTCAACACCGTACAACCGGCGGCCCTCAAGGAACTCAACACGATTCTGGAGAAGCAGTTCTCCGGCAACTCGAATGCCTCGCGCACCACCCTGGGTGGCATCAAGCGCGCGGCCGACATCATGAACTTCCTCGACAGCTCGGTCGAAGGCCAGTTGATGGACTCGATCCGCGAGATCGACGACACCCTGTCCGGTCAGATCGAAGACCTGATGTTCGTCTTCAACAACCTTGCCGATGTCGACGACCGTGGCATCCAGGCGCTGTTGCGTGAAGTCTCCTCCGACGTGTTGGTGCTGGCCCTCAAGGGCTCGGACGAAAACGTCAAAGAGAAAATCTTCAAGAACATGTCCAAGCGCGCATCCGAACTGTTGCGTGACGACCTGGAAGCCAAGGGCCCGGTGCGCGTCAGCGATGTGGAAACCGCGCAGAAGGAAATCCTCACCATTGCCCGCCGTATGGCCGAAGCCGGAGAAATCGTTCTCGGCGGGAAGGGCGGCGAAGAAATGATCTAAGGCGCCTTGCATGTCGAACAAAGATGAGACGCCCAGCGATCTGATTCGCGCGCGGGATGTCGGCGGGTTCGACATCTGGTCGTTGCCCAGCTTCGACCCCCATGTGCCGGAGCCCGAGCCTGAGCCGGTCGAAGAGCTTCCGGTGGAAATGGAAGAAGTGCCGCTGGATGAAGTCCAGCCACTGACCCTCGAAGAGCTTGAAGCCATCCGCCAGGAAGCCTACAACGAAGGCTTTGCGGCGGGTGAGAAAGACGGTTTTCGCAGCACCACCCTCAAGGTCCGCCAGGAAGCCGAGGCAGCGCTGGGCACCCAGCTGGCCAGCCTGGAACGCCTGATGGGCAACCTGTTCGACCCGATTGCCGAGCAGGACACCCAACTGGAAAAATCCATGGTCGACCTGGTGCAGCACATTGCCCGCCAGGTGATCCAGCGTGAACTGGTGCTGGACTCCAGCCAGATCGAAAGCGTGATGCGTGAAGCTCTCAAGTTGCTGCCCCTGGGCGTCGGCAATGTGCGGCTGTACATCAACCCCCAGGATTTCGAGCAGGTCAAAGCCTTGCGCGAGCGCCATGAAGAAACCTGGCGCATCGTCGAGGACGCTTCGTTGCAACCCGGTGGGTGCCGTGTCGAAACCGAACACAGCCGCATCGATGCCACGGTGGAAACCCGCATCAGCCAGATCATGGCCAAATTGTTGGATCAACTGCATGAGCAAGCCCTGCATCCGGCAGCGCCTGACGTGAGCGTTGACCTGGACGCTCCCGATGCGCCTTGATCGCACCAGCTTTGCCAAGCGCCTGAGCAGCTACGCCGAGGCAACCGAATTGCCCGGCCAGCCGATCCTTGAAGGGCGCTTGTTGCGCATGGTTGGCCTGACCCTTGAAGCCGAGGGCTTGCGCGCCGCCATGGGCAGCCGCTGCCTGGTGATCAATGACGACAGCTACCACCCGGTGCAGGTCGAAGCCGAGGTGATGGGTTTTTCCGGCAACAAGATTTTCCTGATGCCGGTGGGCAGCCTGGCCGGTATTGCCCCGGGTGCTCGCGTGGTGCCGCTGGCCGACACGGGCCGCCTGCCCATGGGCATGAGTATGCTCGGCCGCGTACTCGACGGCGCCGGGCGTGCGCTGGATGGCAAGGGCGGCATGAAGGCCGAAGACTGGGTGCCGATGGACGGCCCCACCATCAATCCGCTCAACCGCAATCCCATCAGCGTGCCGCTGGACGTGGGCATTCGCAGCATCAACGGTTTATTGACGGTCGGCCGCGGCCAGCGCCTGGGCCTGTTCGCCGGTACCGGCGTGGGTAAGTCGGTGTTGCTGGGCATGATGACGCGCTTTACCGAGGCCGACATCATCGTGGTCGGGCTGATCGGTGAGCGGGGCCGTGAGGTCAAGGAGTTCATTGAGCACAGTCTCGGTGAAGAAGGGCTCAAGCGCTCGGTGGTGGTAGCGTCGCCTGCGGACGATGCGCCACTGATGCGCCTGCGCGCAGCCATGTACTGCACACGCATCGCCGAGTATTTCCGTGACAAGGGCAAGAATGTGCTGCTGCTGATGGATTCGCTCACGCGTTTCGCCCAGGCCCAGCGGGAAATCGCCTTGGCCATTGGTGAGCCACCGGCCACCAAAGGCTATCCGCCGTCGGTGTTCGCCAAACTGCCCAAGCTGGTGGAGCGCGCCGGTAATGCCGAGGCCGGCGGTGGTTCGATCACTGCGTTTTATACCGTGTTGTCCGAAGGCGACGACCAGCAAGATCCGATTGCCGACTCGGCGCGGGGCGTGCTCGACGGCCACATTGTGCTGTCGCGACGCCTGGCAGAAGAAGGGCACTACCCGGCCATCGACATCGAAGCGTCCATCAGCCGGGTGATGCCGGCGGTGGTCACCCCTGAGCATATGGCCCGTGCGCAGCAGTTCAAGCAACTGTGGTCGCGTTACCAGCAGAGCCGCGACCTGATCAGCGTCGGGGCCTATGTGGCCGGCGGCGATCGCGACACCGACCTGGCCATTGCCTTGCAACCACAGCTGGTGAACTACCTGCGCCAGGGCCTCAATGACAAGATCAGCATGGGCGAAAGCGAAGCGCATCTGCAGTCCATCTTCGCCCCCGCGCCAGGCGGTTAAGCCATGGCCAACAGCCGCGCCGCGCGCCTGGCCCCGGTGGTGGAAATGGCCGAAAAGGCCGAGAAAACCGCCGTGCAACGCCTGGGTTACTTTCAAGGCCAGGTGCGCCTGGCAGAGAGCAAGCTGGGCGACCTGGAGCGCTTTCGCCTGGAATACCAACAACAGTGGATCGAGCGCGGCAGCAAGGGCGTGTCGGGCCAGTGGTTGATGGGGTATCAGGGCTTTCTCAATCAGCTTGAAACAGCCGTCGGCCAGCAGCGCCAGAGCCTGGCCTGGCACCAGAACAACCTCGATAAAGCCCGGGAAAGCTGGCAGCAGGCGTTTGCCCGCGTGGAAGGTTTGCGCAAGCTGGTGCAGCGCTATATCGACGAAGCGCGGGCGATTGAAGATAAGCGCGAGCAAAAGCTGCTTGATGAATTGTCCCAACGCCTGCCCCGCCAGGAACAATTCTAACTAACGACGCAGGGGAAATGTGGGAGGGGGCTTGCTCCCGATAGCGGTGTGTCAGCCAGCAAATCCATTGCTGACACATCGCTATCGGGAGCAAGCCCCCTCCCACATTTGATTCGATGTGTTGCTCAGATCCGGTTCGCCTGCTAAACCTTGTTGCACAGTGCCAATGACAAGGAAGCAGTCACATGTCAATCGAGTCCGATGTATCCCTGGATGGGAAGAAGTTGACGATCGCAATCAAGGGCCGGTTCGATTTCGGCAGCCACCAAGACTTTCGCAATGTCTACGAGCATGTTTACCCCAAGCCGGAGACTGTTGTGGTGGACTTGAGGGGGACCACCTACATGGACAGTTCGGCCCTGGGCATGCTCTTGTTGCTGCGTGACCACACGGGTGGCGATACGTCCGATATTCGCGTGGTTAATAGCAACCCCGACGTGCGCAAGATCCTCGCCATTTCCAACTTCGACAAACTGTTCGATATCAGTTGAGCGCCTTGGCCCCGGTCCTTGAGGCGCTGACTATCCTGATCGCCGAAGACAGCGCCGCCGATCGGCTGTTGCTGTCGACCATCATCCGCCGCCAGGGCCATCAGGTGCTGACTGCCAGCAACGGTGCCGAGGCGGTGGAGATCTTCCGTCATGAGCGCCCGCAACTGGTGCTGATGGATGCGCTGATGCCGGTGATGGACGGCTTTGAAGCCGCCCGGCAGATCAAGCAGTTGGCGGGGGAGGCGCTGGTGCCGATCATCTTCCTCACCTCCCTGCGCGAAAGCGAAGCGCTGGCCCAATGCCTGGACGCCGGCGGCGATGACTTCTTGCCCAAACCTTACAACCCCCTGATATTGGCAGCGAAGATCAACGCCATGGATCGCCTGCGCCGCCTGCAGGCCACGGTCTTGCAACAACGCGACCTGATCGCCAGGCACCACGAGCACCTGATGCATGAGCAGCGGGCAGCCAAGGCGGTGTTCGACAAGGTTGCCCACTCCGGCTGTATCAATGCCGCACCCAATATCCGCTACCTGCAATCGCCCTATGCCTTGTTCAACGGTGATTTGCTGCTGGCGGCCTACACGCCGTCCGGTGACATGCACGTGCTGCTCGGCGATTTCACCGGCCATGGCTTGCCGGCCGCCATTGGCGCCATGCCGTTGGCCGAAGTGTTCTACGGCATGACTGCCAAGGGCTACGGCCTTACGCAGACCTTGCGGGAGATGAACGCCAAGCTCAAGCGCATCCTGCCGGTGGACATGTTCTGTTGCGCCACCTTGTTGTGCCTGAGCGCCCAGCGGCGTGCGGTCGAGGTGTGGAACGGCGGTATGCCCGAAGGCTATGTGCATGAAGTCGCCACTGGCAAGCGCACGCCGCTGATGTCGCGGCATCTGCCCCTGGGCGTGCTGTCGGCGGAAAGCTTTGATGACAGCACCGAGGTCTGGCCCATGGCCTTGGGCGACCGGGTGTTTCTGCTCTCCGATGGCGTGCTGGATACGGCTGACGCCAATGATCAACTGTTCGGCGCCGAGCGGTTGCAACAGGTGTTCGCTGCCAACCGCGAGCCTGACCGCCTGTTTGAGGATATCGAGCACGCCCTGGCTACGTTTCGGGGGCTGGCGCGCGATGACGTCAGCATGGTCGAGATCACTCTGCTCTCCGGCCAGGCGCTGCGAGTGGCCGAGCCGATGTATGCCGACAGCGGCCAGTCGTGCCCGCTGGATTGGTCGGTGGGTTTCGAGTTTCGCGCCCAGACGCTGCAGCGCTACAACCCGCTGCCGTACCTGCTGCAACTGCTGCTGGAGATCCATGGGTTGCGCGAGCAGAGCGGCGCGCTGTACAGCGTGATGGCGGAGTTGTATTCCAATGCCCTGGAACATGGTGTGCTGGGCCTGGACTCACGGCTCAAGCGCGATGCGCAAGGTTTTGCGCAGTATTATCATCAGCGCAATGAGCGTCTGGCGCAGCTGAGCAGTGGCTACGTGCGCGTGGATGTGCAGGTGGTACCGACCGACAAGGGCGGCAAGATGACCCTGTGCATCGAAGACAGCGGGCCGGGTTTTGATGTCGAACAGGAGCTGGCGCGGCCCTTGGAAGTTGACCGTCTGTCTGGCCGAGGGCTGAACCTGGTGCGTCAACTGAGCAGCGCTGTACGCTGGTCCGAGGGCGGGCGCCGTGTCTGCGTGGAGTTTTGCTGGGAAGCTCTGGCATAATCCGCTGATTCTTGATCAAGGAGCGAGCAAGTGGCTGAGATTCATCTGGACCCCGACGTGTTGTCGGGTTTGCAGGACGTCATGGAGGGTGAGTATCCCAAACTGCTCGACACCTTCCTCGATGACTCGCAAAAGCGCATCGAAGCGCTGCGCGACGCGCGCGACGATGCCAAGGCATTGGGACAGATTGCGCACAGTTTCAAAGGCAGCAGTGGCCACCTTGGGGCGGTGCGGCTGGCGCAGCTGTGTCAGCGCCTGGAGGCTGAGTCCGTCAAGCCATCATCGGATCTGGGCGAATTGGTTGACCAGATCGATCATGAGTTCGCGTTGGTCCGGCCGCTGTATGAGTCGGAGCGCCAACGTTCAGTTTCTGAATCATCGCGCTAAACCTGGCCCGACTCTTGCTCTATCTCCACAGACTGCATCCCCGACCCCATGCAGTGGAGAACCTTACCCATGCCAGTCGCCCCCAATTCGCTCCTTCAGGCTGCCCCTGCGGCCAAGCCGTCAGCGCCTGCCGCTAACCCGCCGGTAGCGGTTGCGGCCCCGCGAGACAAGGGCGCAGGCTTTGCTCAAGTGTTTGCCAGCCAGGGCTCCAAGCCGACGCTGAAGGGCGACGACACCCCCAATAAGGTCACGCGTGACAAGCCTTCCGATACCGGCGCCAAACCGGTTGCCGGCAGCGACAAGCCTGCCGCCAGCAAGCCGGCGGTTGCCGATAGCGGCAATCCCTTGCCTGCCAAGCCGTCGGCCAAGCCCGATGACAGCGCCGGCACCGAGGGCGATAAACCCAGCGATCCAGTTCTGGCGCAGTCACCTACGGTAGACCCTGTTGTCGACCCTGCGGTAATCGCCGCCGCGACGCCGGTGGCGGTGCCTGTACAAGTGTCGGCGGTTGACGAGGACGCCAAGGCCCAGCCGGTGGTCGCCGTGGTCGAGGAGGCCTTCGACCCGCAGGCTGATCCCCTGGATGCGATGCCGGCCGTACGCCTGGCGATGGAGCAGGGCGGTCATGTGTCGGCCAGCAGCCAGACGCCGCAGAAAAGCGCAGCCGCTCCTACGGATCAACCGACCGCCGCGCAGAGCTTTGCCGCTGGCCTGGCCACGATGGTCGACCAGCAAGCCACCAAGGACAGCACCGACCAGGGTGGCGACAAGGCGTTTGGCGCGTTGATCGATGACGGCCTCAAGGACCTCAAGAACGCCAGCAGCGACACCCGCGTGGACGATTTCGCCAACCGCCTCGCCGCGCTGACCCAGGCCGCCACGCCCAAAACCGCCAACGCCTTGCCGCCGGTTGCCAATGCACCGCTGGCCATGCACCAGAGCGGCTGGACCGAAGAGGTCGTCAACCGCGTGATGTACCTCTCCAGCGCCAACCTCAAGTCGGCCGAGATCCAGTTGCAGCCGGCCGAGCTTGGGCGTCTGGATATCAAGGTCAACATGACGGCGGACCAGCAGGCCCAGGTCAATTTCATGAGCGGCCATGCGGTGGTGCGTGAAGCGCTGGAAAGCCAGTCTGGCCGCTTGCGTGAGATGTTTGCCCAGCAGGGGATGGGGCAGGTGGATGTGAATGTGTCCGACCAGTCCCGTGGGCAGGACCAGCAGCAACAGCAGGGCCAGGCGCGGGGGGTGAGCGGCAGCGGCAGGCGTGCTGACAGCGGCGACGCTGGTGGCCCTGTGGACGTGGCCGAAGTGGCGGGGCCCGTGAGCCAGAGCGTGATCGGCTCCAGCGCGGTCGACTACTACGCCTGACTTCCTGTCCAAACCCGGTCAGTGTGGGAGCTGGCTTGCCTGCGATGGCGGTGTATCAGTGACACATATGTGAACTGACCCACCGCCATCGCAGGCAAGCCAGCTCCCACATTTGATTTGGGTTGCCTTCGCGCCAGACAACTCTGGCATAACACTTGCTCTTGCCTTCCCGTAGATCTATGAATCCCCGAATAGTGACGGATTATTGGCATGGCGAAGAGCGACGACGCAGCAACTCCCCCCGCAGCAGGCAAAGGCAAGCTCAAGCTGATCCTGTTGATTGTGCTGGGCCTGCTTTTGGCTATCGGTGCCTCGATTGGCGGCACCTGGTACATCATGCACAGCAGTGCAAGCAAGCCGGCACCCGCCGCCGATGCCGCCACCAACGTCAAGCAACCGGCAATCTTCGAGCAGATGCTCCCGGCGTTTGTTGCCAATTACAACGTCAACGGTCGCCAGCGCTACCTGCAAGTGAGCATTACCTTGCTGGCGCGCAACCAGGCGGACCTGGATGCCCTCAAGGTGCATATGCCGGTGATCCGCAACAACCTGGTGATGCTGTTCTCCGGGCAGGCCTTCGACAGCCTGGCCACCCCGGTCGGCCAGGAAATGCTACGCCAGAAGGTCACTGCCAGCGTGCAGGAAGTGGCCCAGAAAGAACTCGGCAAAGTCGTGGTCGAGCAGGCGCTCTTCACTAACTTCGTATTGCAGTAGGATCACGACATGGCCGTGCAAGACCTGCTGTCCCAGGATGAAATCGACGCGCTGTTGCACGGCGTGGACGATGGTCTGGTACAGACCGAAATGGCTGCCGAACCCGGCAGCGTCAAAAGTTATGACCTGACCAGCCAGGATCGCATCGTCCGTGGACGTATGCCGACCCTGGAAATGATCAATGAACGTTTCGCCCGCTACACCCGTATCAGCATGTTCAACATGCTGCGCCGTTCGGCGGACGTGGCGGTGGGCGGCGTGCAGGTGATGAAGTTCGGTGAATACGTGCACTCGCTGTACGTGCCCACCAGCCTCAACCTGGTCAAGATCAAGCCGCTGCGCGGCACCGCGCTGTTCATCCTCGACGCCAAACTGGTGTTCAAGCTGGTGGACAACTTCTTCGGCGGCGACGGCCGTCACGCCAAGATCGAAGGGCGTGAATTCACCCCCACCGAACTGCGTGTCGTGCGCATGGTGCTGGAGCAAGCCTTCATCGACTTGAAGGAAGCCTGGCAGGCGATCATGGAAGTCAATTTCGAGTACATCAATTCGGAAGTGAACCCGGCCATGGCCAACATCGTCGGCCCCAGCGAGGCGATTGTGGTGTCGACCTTCCACATCGAACTCGATGGCGGTGGCGGTGACCTGCACGTGACCATGCCGTACTCGATGATCGAGCCGGTGCGCGAAATGCTCGACGCCGGTTTCCAGTCCGACCTCGACGATCAGGACGAGCGCTGGGTCAAGGCCCTGCGCGAAGACCTGCTGGATGTCGACGTGCCCCTGAGCGCCACCGTGGCCCGTCGGCAGTTGCGCCTGCGCGATATTTTGCACATGCAGCCCGGGGATGTGATCCCTGTCGACCTGCCGGAAGAACTGATCATGCGCGCCAATGGCGTGCCGTCGTTCAAGGTCAAGCTCGGTTCCCACAAAGGCAACCTGGCGTTGCAAGTGGTTGAGCCGATCAACCGACGCTGATTCAACCCTAATTCATGATTGTTTGCTGCGCCGAGGACATGTAATGGCTACCGAACACGAAAACACTTCCGCCGAAGACCAGGCCCTGGCTGACGAGTGGGCCGCGGCCCTGGAAGAAACCGGCGATGTTGGCCAGGACGACATCGACGCACTGCTGGCCGCCGACGCCGCCACTGCGCCTGCCGGCAAGCGCCTGCCGATGGAAGAATTTGGCAGCGTGCCGAAGAACAACGAGCCGGTGACCCTCGACGGTCCGAACCTGGATGTGATTCTTGACATCCCCGTGTCGATTTCCATGGAAGTGGGCAGCACCGAAATCAATATCCGCAACCTGCTGCAACTCAACCAAGGCTCGGTGATCGAGTTGGACCGCCTGGCCGGTGAGCCACTGGACGTGCTGGTCAACGGCACGCTGATCGCCCACGGCGAAGTGGTGGTGGTCAATGAGAAGTTCGGCATCCGCCTGACGGACGTGATCAGCCCGAGCGAACGCATCAAGAAGTTGCGCTGAGATGAAGTACTCGATGGCGGGACTGTTGCTGGCGCTGCCATTGAGCGCCTGGGCGGTGGAGCCGGTCGCGCAAGCGGCTGCGGCACCGGTGGTCGGCAGCGTCGGCGGGCAATTGACGCAGCTGGTGCTGGGCCTGTTGCTGGTGATCGGCTTGATCTTTGTGCTGGCCTGGCTGATGCGCCGCGTACAGCGCATCGGCCCGGGCAATGGCCAGGTGATCGAGCTGGTCGGTTCGCGCGCCCTCGGCCCGCGTGATCGGCTGGTGCTGGTGCAAGTCGGCGAGGAGCAGATCCTGCTTGGCATCACCCCCGGACGCATCACCCCGCTGCATGTACTCAAGACTCCGGTGGACGCGGCCAAGACCGAGACCGCCACGCCAGAATTCGCCCAGCGCCTGATGGAGTTGCTGGGCAAGGATCAGAAGGATAAGAAGTAATGCGCGTTTTGCTGACGCTCATGCTGTTGCTGGCCGCGCCGCTGGCCCTGGGCGCCGACCCGTTGTCGATCCCGGCGATCACCCTGGGCACCAACGCGGCCGGCGCGCAGGAATATTCGGTCAGTTTGCAGATCCTGCTGATCATGACCGCGCTGAGTTTTATCCCGGCGTTCGTGATGTTGATGACCAGCTTTACGCGGATCATCATCGTGTTCTCGATCCTGCGCCAGGCCCTGGGCCTGCAACAGACGCCGTCGAACCAGATCCTCACCGGCATGGCCTTGTTCCTGACGCTGTTCATCATGGCGCCGGTGTTCGACAAGGTGAACCAGCAAGCCCTGCAACCTTACCTCGCGGAAAAACTCAACGCCCAGGACGCCATCGACAAAGCCCAGGGCCCGATCAAGGACTTCATGTTGTCGCAAACCCGCTCCAGCGACCTTGAGCTGTTCATGCGCCTGTCCAAGCGTACTGACATCGCCACTCCGGACCAGGCACCCTTGACCATTCTGGTGCCGGCGTTCGTCACCTCCGAATTGAAGACCGCGTTTCAGATCGGCTTCATGATCTTTATCCCGTTTTTGATCATCGACCTGGTGGTGGCGAGCGTGCTGATGGCCATGGGTATGATGATGCTGTCGCCGTTGATCATCTCGTTACCGTTCAAGATCATGCTGTTTGTGCTGGTGGACGGCTGGGCGCTGATTATTGGCACCCTGGCCGGCAGTTTCGGAGGGGTATAGGGCCATGACCCCAGAAGTCGCCGTCGACCTGTTCCGCGAAGCGCTGTGGCTGACCACCCTGATGGTCGCCGTGCTGGTGGTGCCGAGCCTGTTGGTCGGCCTGCTGGTGGCGATGTTCCAGGCGGCCACCCAGATCAACGAACAAACCCTGAGCTTTCTGCCGCGCCTGTTGGTGATGCTGGTGACCCTGATCGTCGCCGGCCCGTGGCTGGTGCAAACCTTCATGGAATACATCCTGCAGTTGTACGGCAGTATTCCGCAGTTGATCGGCTGAGCCGATGCAGTCCTTGCTGGCGTTGACCGACACCCAGATCAGCACCTGGGTGGCCTCGTTTATCCTGCCGTTGTTCCGCGTCACGGCGATGTTGATGGCCATGCCGGTGTTCGGCACCACCCTGGTTCCGCGTCGCGTGCGTTTGTACTTTGCCGTGGCGATCACCGTGGTGATTGTGCCGGGCCTGCCACCGATGCCGCCGGTCAACGCGCTGGACCTCAGCGCCTTGCTGTTGATCGCCGAACAGATCCTGATCGGCGCCATGCTCGGGTTTTCCCTGACCCTGTTTTTCCAGGCTTTCGTGGTGGCCGGGCAAATCATCTCGATCCAGATGGGCATGGGTTTCGCCTCCATGGTCGACCCCACCAACGGCGTGTCGGCGGCAGTGATCGGGCAATTTCTGACCATGCTGGTGACCTTGCTGTTCCTGGCCATGAACGGACACCTGGTGGCGTTCGAGGTGCTGACCGAGAGTTTCACCACCTTGCCGGTGGGCGCAGGCTTGGTGGTCAACCACTTCTGGGAACTGGTGGGGCGCCTCGGTTGGGTACTCGGCGCGGCGCTGTTGCTGGTGTTGCCGGCGATCACGGCGCTGCTGGTGGTCAATATCGCGTTTGGCGTGATGACCCGTGCGGCGCCGCAACTGAACATCTTCTCGATTGGTTTCCCGCTGACCCTGGTGTTGGGCATGGGGATTTTCTGGGTCGGCCTGGCCGACATTCTCAATCAGTATCAACCGCTGGCCACCGATGCCCTGCAGTTCTTACGTGATCTGGCACGGGCGCGCTGAGCCATGGCCGAAAGCGAGAGTGGTCAGGACAAAACAGAAGACCCCACGGAGAAACGTAAAAAGGACTCCAGGGAAAAGGGCGAGATTGCACGCTCCAAAGAGCTCAACACCTTTGCCACCATGATCGCCGGTGCCGGTGCCTTGCTGATCTACGGCGGGGGCCTGGCGCTGGACTTGCTGGAGATGATGAAACACAACTTCAGCTTGCCGCGCGAAGTGTTGCTCAACCCCGACGCCATGGGCCAGTACCTGCTGCACTCAGGCAAAATCGCCCTATTGGCGGTGCAACCGATCTTGATCACCTTGCTGCTCGCCGCGCTGATCGGCCCCGTTGCCCTCGGCGGCTGGTTGTTTGCCGCGGGCAGCATGGCGCCCAAGTTCAGCCGCATGAACCCGGGCGCTGGGCTCAAGCGCATGTTCTCCGCCAAGGCCCTGATTGAATTGCTCAAGGCCCTGGCCAAGTTTTTCCTGATTCTGTTCGTGGCGTTGGCGGTGTTGTCCTCCGACATCGACGACTTGTTGCGTATCGCCCATGAGCCGCTGGAGTCGGCGATCATCCACAGCGTGCAGGTGGTGGGCTGGAGCGCGCTGTGGATGGCCCTCGGGCTGATCCTGATCGCCGCCGTGGATGCGCCGATCCAGCTGTGGGAAAGCCACAAGAAACTGCTGATGACCAAGCAGGAAGTGCGTGACGAACACAAGGACCAGGAAGGCCGGCCCGAGGTCAAGCAACGCATTCGCCAGCTGCAGCGCGAAATGTCCCAGCGCAAGATGATGGCTTCGGTACCCGACGCCGACGTGATCATCACCAACCCGACCCACTACGCCGTGGCCCTCAAGTACGACCCGGAGAAGGGTGGCGCACCGATGCTGTTGGCCAAGGGCAGCGACTTCACCGCCCTGAAAATCCGCGAAATCGCCGTGGCCAACGACATTCTGCTGCTGGAATCGCCGGCGCTGGCGCGCTCGATTTTCTATTCCACCGACCTCGACCAGGAAATCCCTGCCGGGTTGTACCTGGCCGTTGCACAGGTACTGGCCTACGTTTACCAAATCCGCCAATACCGCGCCGGCAAGGGCAAGCGGCCTGATCCGCTCAAGGATTTGCCGATACCACCGGATTTGCGTCGCGACACCTGATTCTTCTCTGACCTGTCAACTTTGACAGTAGCCATTACGCCGCCTTCACTGTTTGATACAGCTATGAGGCGCGCAGCCATGCGCGGCTCGGGAGGCGGTGATGGATAGGGGCACGGTCAGGTGGTTCGATGCGGTCAAGGGCATTGGTTTTATTGCTCGGGATCGCGATGGCAATGCGGTTGCCGTCCAATCGACGAATGTCAAATGCGCCGAACCCCCGCAAGCGCCTGCCGAGCAGCGCAAACCCCGCAAACGCAAAAAGTCAGGGGATGCATGATCCGCAACATTGCCATGCCTACACTCACTGGAAGCCCGCGTCTACCTGTCAACTTTGACAGTAGCCAAAGGGCGTTGCCCGCTGTTTTATTACCCTCCATGCACTGCGCGTATGTAGTAAACGAGATGCAGGGAGAGCGGTTGTGAAGGTGGTTACGGGTACGGTCAGGTATTACGTCTGGCTCAGAGGCGATTGGTTGATCAAGCCAGATGGCGGGGGAGAGGATGTGTTTATCAATGGCAGAGACTGGCGTTGCACTGCGCTGTGGTTTGGCAAGCGCATGGAGTTCCAAATGGTCCATCGACCCGAGGGTATTTATGCGTTGCCCGTCAAACTGTGCAACCCAGGTGAACCGGGTCTCAAGTGAAGTGTAGGGAGAATGGCAATGGCAACTGGCACGGTGAAGTGGTTTAACGCGGAGAAGGGGTTTGGTTTTATTACCCAAGATGATGGAGGGCCCGATGTGTTTGCCCATTACTCGGCAATTGCGACGGCTGGGTACAAAAGCCTGGAGGAGAATCAAAAAGTAGAGTTTGACATCACGCAAGGTCCAAAAGGCCCACAGGCTGAGAATATACGGCCAGTTTAGAAACTGAATCACAGGTGGGAGCTGGCTTGCCTGCGATGGCTGACTCACAGCCAATATCCCAGTGGCTGACACACCGCAATCGCAGGCAAGCCAGCTCCCACCCTTGTCCGTATTATCCGCTGCTTGCTTTGCCCGCCACTGTGGCGCCAAGGTGCAGGCGATCAGCCAGTAATTGCGCCAGTTCGATCAACTGCGCAACGCCAGTGGTGTACGGAGACTAGAGAGCCGGTTTCCTAGGGGCAACCCCAAATCCTTGTCAGAAATTTCCTCGATAGCCCCGGCTGTACACAGATCAAATGTGGGAGGGGGCTTGCTCCCGATAGCGGTGAATCAGCCAAACATCAGTGCCTGACACTCAGCAATCGGGAGCAAGCCCCTCCCACATTTGGATTGATTTACACCCGGTGGCCCGGGGTGTTTGTGAGGTTCTCCGGGCCCAAAAGCAAAGTTGGAAGGCTTCTTGCAACCCCGCCTCCAAGTCGCCTCCCAGCGTCAAAACTTTGCTTCAAGGACACGAGGAATACCGGTGGTAGATCGCTCTCAAATGCTCAACACGGCCCGTGGCACCCTGACTGACCTGTCGCGGGGCAATCTGGGTGTGCCGTTGTTGTTGCTGGTGATGCTGGCAATGATGATGTTGCCGATGCCGCCGTTCCTGCTCGATGTGTTCTTCACCTTCAACATTGCCCTGTCTGTCGTCGTGCTGCTGGTCTGCGTGTACGCGCTGCGGCCGCTGGATTTCGCGGTATTCCCGACCATTCTGCTGGTGGCGACCCTGCTGCGCCTGGCGCTGAACGTGGCGTCCACGCGGGTGGTGATGCTTCACGGCCAGGACGGCCATGCCGCTGCCGGCAAGGTGATCCAGGCGTTCGGCGAGGTGGTGATCGGCGGCAACTACGTGGTCGGTATCGTCGTGTTCGCGATCCTGATGATCATCAACTTCGTGGTGGTAACCAAGGGCGCCGGGCGGATTTCCGAGGTGAGCGCGCGGTTTACCCTCGACGCTATGCCCGGTAAGCAGATGGCCATCGACGCCGACCTCAACGCCGGCCTGATCGACCAGAACCAGGCCAAGTCGCGCCGGGCGGAAGTCGCCCAGGAAGCCGAGTTCTACGGCTCCATGGACGGTGCCAGCAAATTTGTGCGCGGTGACGCCATCGCCGGCCTGCTGATTCTGTTTATCAACCTGATCGGCGGCATGGCCGTCGGTATCTTCCAGCACGGCATGACCTTCGGTGATGCGGGCAAGGTGTACGCCTTGCTGACCATCGGTGACGGTTTAGTGGCGCAATTGCCATCACTGTTGTTATCGACAGCTGCGGCCATCATGGTTACCCGCGCTTCGGGCTCCGAAGACATGGGCAAGCAGATCAGCCGCCAGATGTTCGCCTCGCCCAAGGCCCTGGCCGTGGCGGCGGGCATCATGGCGATCATGGGCATCGTGCCGGGTATGCCCCACTTCTCGTTCCTGAGCATGGCGGCCCTGGCCGGCGGCGCAGCTTACCTGTTCTGGAAAAAGCAGAACGCGGTCAAGGTCCAGGCCCAGCAAGAGATTGCCCGCCAGCAGGATCTGCTGCCATCCCCGGCCCGCGCCCAGGAAACCAAGGAGCTGGGCTGGGACGATGTGACCCCGATCGACATGATCGGCCTGGAGGTCGGCTACCGCCTGATCCCGCTGGTGGACCGCAACCAGGGCGGGCAATTGCTGGCGCGGATCAAGGGCGTGCGCAAGAAGCTGTCCCAGGACCTGGGCTTTTTGATGCCCACCGTGCATATCCGCGACAACCTCGACCTGGCCCCCAGTGCCTACCGCCTGACCCTGATGGGCGTGATCCTGGCCGAAGCCGAGATCTACCCGGATCGCGAGCTGGCGATCAACCCCGGGCAGGTGTTCGGCACGCTCAACGGCATTACCGCCAAAGATCCGGCTTTTGGCCTGGAAGCGGTGTGGATCGAAGTCAGCCAGCGCAGCCAGGCGCAATCGCTGGGTTACACCGTGGTGGATGCCAGCACCGTGGTTGCCACGCACCTCAACCAGATTCTCTACAAGCACTCCCACGAGCTGATCGGTCATGAGGAAGTCCAGCAATTGATGGGCTTGCTGGCCAAATCCTCACCGAAACTGGCCGAAGAGCTGGTGCCGGGTGTCCTGACACTGTCGCAGTTGCTCAAGGTGCTGCAAGCGCTGTTGGCCGAGCAGGTGCCGGTACGTGACATTCGCAGCATTGCCGAGGCCATCGCCAACAATGCCGCCAAGAGTCAAGATACTGCCGCTCTGGTGGCGGCGGTGCGCGTCGGATTGTCCCGTGCAATCGTGCAAAGCATTGTAGGCATTGAGTCCGAGCTGCCTGTGATCACCCTGGAACCCAGGTTGGAACAAATATTGCTCAATAGTATTCAGAAGGCAGGGCAAGGCCAGGAAGAGGGCGTTTTGCTGGAGCCGAGCATGGCTGAAAAGCTGCAGCGTTCGTTGATCGACGCCGCACAGCGCCAGGAAATGCAAGGCAACCCGGTGATCCTGCTGGTGGCCGGCCCGGTTCGGGCGATGTTGTCGCGGTTTGGACGCCTGGCTGTACCGAATTTGCACGTGTTGGCTTACCAGGAAATTCCTGACAATAAGCAAGTGACTATCGTCGCGACAGTTGGGCCCAATGGCTGAGGTAGTGGGTTATGCAAGTTAAGCGTTTTTTCGCCGCCGATATGCGTCAGGCCATGAAACTGGTCCGTGATGAGCTGGGCGCCGATGCCGCGATTATCGGTAACCGTCGGATTGCCGGCGGTGTCGAGCTGACGGCTGCCCTGGATTACACCCCCCAGGCGCTGGCCCCGCGCGTGCCGAACATGGAACTCGAAGACGAGCTGCGCAAGACCGCCTCGCGCATTGTGTCGGCCCAGGCTGAACTGAGTATGCGTGGCGACAGCGATGCCAGCACCAATCGCCAATTGTTCGCCGGCCTGCCGTTGACCGCCGCCGAGCCGCTGGTAGAGCCGACATTTGTCGAACCGCCGCGTCCAGCCGCGCCCGCCCCGGCTGCTGCTGTCGACCAGCGTGTGTTCGATTCGATGCGCTTTGAACTCAATGGCCTGCGTGAACTGCTGGAAGTGCAGCTGGGCTCGTTGGCCTGGACGCAACTGCAAGGCAGCAAGCCCCAGCAAGCCAACCTGTGGCGCCGCCTGCAACGCATCGGCTTGTCCGGCCCTTTGTCCCGCGACCTGCTGGCCTTGACCGCCGAAGTCGAAGAGCCGCGTCAGGCCTGGCGCATGTTGCTGGCGCACTTGGCGCGCATGATCGCCACCCCGGAAATCGAACCCCTGGAAGAGGGCGGTGTGATTGCCATGGTCGGCCCCGCCGGCATGGGCAAGACCACTACCCTGGCCAAGCTGGCCGCACGCTACGTACTCAAGTACGGCGCACAGAATATCGCCCTGGTGAGCATGGACAGCTACCGCATCGGCGCCCAGGAGCAGCTCAAGACCCTGGGCCGCATCCTCAATGTGCCGGTGACGCACGTCGATCCGGGCCAGTCCCTGGCCAATGCCCTCGACCCGCTGCTGCGCAAGCGCGTGGTGCTGATCGATACCGCCGGCCTGCAAGCCAGCGACCCGGCCCTGCGTATGCAGCTCGAAAGCCTGGCCGGGCGTGGCATCAAGTCGAAAAATTACCTGGTGCTTGCAACCACCAGCCAGAAACAGGTTCTTACCGCCGCGTACCATAGTTACAAACGCTGCGGTCTGGCCGGCTGCATCCTCACCAAGCTCGACGAAACCGCGAGCTTGGGCGAAGTGTTGAGCCTGGCCATCAGTCATGAATTACCGGTCGCCTACCTGACCGACGGGCCGCGGATCCCTGATGATCTGCATCTGCCGCGCCGTCATCAGTTGGTCAGCCGTGCCGTCAGTGTGCAAATGCAAGAAGAGCCTAGCGAGGAAGCGATGGCCGATATGTTCGCCGACCTTTACCACCACCCGGCAAAACGGGTCGGTTGAGGCAGGATGAACACCGTGAAATGTACCTACATCGATGGTCTGCAAGCGTTTCAAGCGGCCAAGCCATGTAGCCTGCGTCTAAGCAAGACAAGGTAAAGAAATAAAATGGGCAGCATGCATCCCGTACAGGTGATCGCGGTGACCGGCGGCAAAGGTGGCGTCGGCAAAACTAACGTGTCAGTGAATTTGTCCCTGGCCCTGGCAGAGCTTGGCCGTCGCGTCATGCTGCTGGATGCTGATTTGGGCTTGGCGAACGTGGACGTTCTGCTGGGGCTGACACCCAAACATACCCTTGCCGATGTGATCGAGGGCCGCTGTGAGCTGCGCGATGTGCTGCTCCAGGGGCCCGGTGGCATTCGTATCGTGCCGGCTGCCTCGGGCACCCAGAGCATGGTGCACCTGAGCCCCGCGCAACATGCCGGGCTGATCCAGGCCTTCAGTGATATCGGCGACAACCTCGACGTGCTGGTGATCGACACCGCCGCCGGGATCGGCGAATCGGTGGTCAGCTTTGTGCGCGCCGCGCAGGAGGTGCTGCTGGTGGTGTGCGACGAACCTACTTCCATCACCGACGCCTATGCGCTGATCAAACTGCTTAACCGTGACTACGGCATGAACCGCTTTCGCGTGCTGGCCAACATGGCCCAGAGCCCGCAGGAAGGGCGCAACCTGTTCGCCAAGTTGACCAAGGTCACGGATCGCTTCCTCGATGTGGCTTTACAATACGTCGGCGCAGTTCCCTATGACGAGTGTGTGCGCAAGGCCGTGCAAAAGCAGCGTGCGGTCTACGAAGCGTTCCCTCGTTCGAAATGCGCACTGGCGTTCAAGGCCATTGCCCAGAAGGTCGATACCTGGCCGTTGCCCGCCAATCCGCGTGGGCATCTGGAGTTTTTCGTCGAGCGTTTGGTGCATCAGACGAGTGCGGGACCGGTGCTATGACATCCAGCGGCTACAACCTTTACAAAAAGTCGGCACGTGACAGCCAGGGCGAATTGATCGAGCGCTATGCGCCTCTGGTCAAGCGCATTGCCTATCACCTGTTGGCGCGCCTGCCGGCGAGCGTGCAGGTCGAGGACTTGATCCAGGCTGGCATGATCGGCCTGCTTGAAGTGTCGACCAAATACGACGCGAGCAAGGGTGCGAGTTTCGAGACGTATGCGGGTATCCGTATTCGTGGCGCAATGCTCGACGAGGTGCGTAAAGGCGATTGGGCGCCGCGTTCGGTACACCGCAATACCCGCATGGTCAGTGATGCAATTCGTGCAATTGAAGCAAAAACCGGTCGTGACGCTAAAGATCATGAAGTTGCGGCCGAACTCCAATTGAGTCTCGACGATTACTACGGGATTTTGAACGATACCTTGGGCAGCCGCCTGTTCAGTTTCGACGACCTTTTACAGGACGGCGAACACGAAGGGCTGCACGAGGACGGCGCGAGTGCACATCTTGAACCGTCGCGCGATCTGGAAGATGAACGTTTCCAGAAAGCGTTGGCGGACGCGATTGCCAACTTGCCGGAGCGTGAGCGCCTGGTGCTGGCGCTGTACTACGACGAAGAGCTGAACCTCAAGGAAATCGGTGAGGTCCTGGGGGTCAGCGAGTCGCGTGTCAGCCAATTGCATAGCCAGTGCGCAGCCCGCTTGCGGGGGCGATTGGGAGAGTGGCGCGCGCGCTGACAGGCAGTGTGGGGACACTGCAGACGCTACCGCGAAACCGCAGGGTTTTGCGGGTGAGTACCGTGGTGCCCTGGGCAGTCCTTTTTGTGTAACGCCTGTTGATTGAAATGGCGCGTCCAGGTGCTGGGCGCGTTTAAGACTGCTTGGAGGTCGAATTGAACAAGAACATGAAAATCCTCATCGTTGATGACTTCTCAACGATGCGGCGGATCATTAAAAATCTGTTGCGTGACCTTGGGTTCACCAACACGGTCGAGGCGGATGACGGCATTACGGCGATTCCGATCCTCAACAGCGGGAGCATCGACTTTCTGGTAACCGACTGGAACATGCCGGGTATGACCGGTATCGACCTGCTGCGCCATGTGCGTGCCGATGAAAAACTGCGCAGTCTGCCTGTGCTGATGGTGACCGCCGAAGCCAAGCGTGAACAGATCATCGAAGCCGCCCAAGCCGGGGTCAACGGTTACGTGGTCAAGCCATTCACGGCACAGGCCTTGAAAGAGAAGATCGAGAAAATCTTCGAACGCATCCACGGCTAATGCCATCGCGGGGGAGCTATGGAGCATAACGAAACGTCACAGGGCGACTTTGAGTCGACCCTGAAAAAACATGCTCACCAGTTGGTCGACAGCCTGGAAAAAGGCCAGTTCGCCGATGCGGTGCAGTTGATCCATGAGCTTAACCAGACCCGTGACCGCGGCCTGTACCAGGAAGTGGGCAAGCTCACACGCGAGCTGCACAGTGCAATCGTCAATTTCCAGATTGACCCGCGCATGCCCCAGGCCGAAGAAATTTCACAGATCACCGACGCCACTGAACGCCTGTCGTATGTGGTCAGGCTGACCGAGGCCGCGGCCAACCGCACCATGGACCTGGTGGAAAACGCCACGCCTCTGGTCAACGGCATGGCCAGCGAAGCCCAGGCCCTGAGCCTTGACTGGGGCCGCTTCATGCGCCGTGAAGTGGGCGCTGAGGAATTTCGTGAGTTGGCGCGTCGGGTCGACGGTTTCCTGTCGCGCAGCGAGCAAGAGAACCGCACAGTGGCCAGCAACCTCAACGACATCCTGCTGGCCCAGGATTACCAGGACCTCACCGGCCAGGTGATCAAGCGCGTGACCCAGTTGGTCACCGAAGTGGAAAGCAACTTGCTCAAATTGGTGCTGATGGCCGGCCAGGTCGACCGTTTTGCCGGCATCGAACACGACCGCGAAGCGATCCTCTCGGAAAAAGATCCACAAAAACATCTCGCCAAGGGTGAAGGTCCGCAGATTCATGCCGATAAACGTGAAGACGTTATGTCAGGTCAGGATGACGTAGATGACCTGTTATCCAGTTTAGGCTTCTAAGGAGCACACCCATGAGCTTCGGCGCCGATGAAGAAATCCTTCAGGATTTCCTTGTAGAGGCCGGCGAAATTCTAGAGCAACTGTCCGAGCAACTGGTCGAGCTGGAAAGCCGACCGGATGATGCGAACCTGCTCAATGCAATTTTTCGCGGTTTTCACACTGTAAAAGGGGGCGCCGGCTTCCTCCAGCTCCATGAACTGGTGGAGTGCTGCCACATCGCCGAGAACGTGTTCGACATCCTGCGCAAGGGTGAGCGTCACGTTGATTCGGAATTGATGGACGTGATTCTCGAAGCACTGGATGCGGTCAACGGCATGTTCAGCCAGGTGCGTGAACGTGCGCCGATCACGGCGGCTACCCCGGAACTGCTGGCCGCCCTGGCGCGCCTGGCTGAACCGGCTGCCGCTGCGCCGGTTGCGCAAGCGGCGCCTGAGCCGGTGGTAGAAGCCGAGCCGGACGTGACCGACAGCGAGTTCGAACAGTTGCTCGACTCGCTCAATGCGGTCAAGGCCGAAGCCGAAGGCCCGGCGGCGCCTGTCGCCACGCCGACCAGCGAAGACATTACCGACGCAGAATTCGAATCCCTGCTCGACCAGTTGCATGGCAAAGGCCAGTTCGCGGCCGATGCCGTGGCCCCTGTGGCGCCGCCGCAAGTGCCGGATGCCAATGCCAGCACCGACATTACCGACGATGAGTTCGAAGCACTGCTCGACCAACTGCATGGCAAAGGCACCTTTGTGGCCGAAGCCCTGCCGGAAGTCGCGGCCACGGCTGCCGCCCCGACCACCAAGGCCGGGCCTGCCGACGACGGGCTGATCTCCGATCACGAGTTCGAAGCCCTGCTGGACGAGCTGCACGGTAAAGGCAAGTTCACCGAAGTCGCGCCGGCTGCCGCCGCAGCGGTCGCCACTGCCGCACCGGCGGCCGCCAAAGCGCCTGCGCCAGTCGCCAAACCGGCACCGGCACCCGCGCCGGCACCTGCCCGTGCAGCGGCACCGGCCGCGGCGGAAAAGCCCGCCAGTGAAGCCGAAACCACCGTGCGCGTCGATACCGCACGCCTGGACGACATCATGAACATGGTCGGCGAACTGGTGCTGGTGCGTAACCGCCTGGTGCGCCTGGGCCTGAACAGCGGCGACGAAGCCATGCAAAAGGCCGTGTCGAACCTCGATGTGGTCACCGCCGACTTGCAAACCGCCGTGATGAAAACGCGGATGCAGCCGATCAAGAAAGTCTTTGGCCGCTTCCCGCGCCTGGTCCGCGATCTGGCGCGCCAGCTCAAGAAAGAAATCAACCTGGAACTGGTGGGCGAAGAAACCGACCTGGATAAAAACCTGGTCGAGGCCCTCGCCGACCCGCTGGTCCACTTGGTGCGCAACGCTGTCGACCACGGGGTAGAAACCCCGGAAGAACGCGAAGCCGCCGGCAAGTCGCGTAACGGCAAGGTGATCCTGGCTGCAGAGCAAGAGGGCGACCACATCCTGCTGTCGATCACCGATGACGGCAAAGGCATGGACCCGACCATCTTGCGCAATATCGCGGTCAAGCGCGGCGTGATGGACAAGGACGCCGCCGACCGCCTGACCGACACCGAGTGCTACAACCTGATCTTCGCCCCGGGCTTCTCGACCAAGACCGAGATTTCCGACGTGTCCGGCCGTGGCGTCGGCATGGACGTGGTGAAAACCAAGATCAGCCAGCTCAACGGCTCGATCAACATCTACTCGACCAAGGGCCAGGGCTCCAAGATCGTCATCAAGGTGCCGTTGACCCTGGCGATCATGCCGACCCTGATGGTGATGCTGGGCAACCAGGCGTTCGCTTTCCCGCTGGTCAACGTCAACGAAATTTTCCACCTCGACCTGTCGCGCACCAACGTGGTGGACGGCCAGGAAGTGGTGATCGTGCGCGACAAGGCATTGCCATTGTTCTACCTCAAGCGTTGGCTGGTGGCGTCGGCCAAGCATGAAGAGCAGCGTGAAGGCCATGTGGTGATTCTGTCCGTGGGCACCCAGCGCATCGGCTTTGTGGTCGATCAACTGGTGGGCCAGGAAGAAGTGGTGATCAAGCCTTTGGGCAAGATGCTGCAGGGCACCCCGGGCATGTCGGGCGCGACCATTACCGGTGACGGTCGGATCGCGTTGATTCTCGATGTTCCAAGCATGCTCAAGCGTTACGCCGCACGGCGTATTTGATTCTGGTGGGGCAGGGCGGTCATGCCCGCCCCACCTAACGGAGTGTTTATGGCAGTCAAGGTCCTGGTGGTGGACGATTCGGGTTTCTTCCGCCGCCGCGTCTCGGAAATTCTTTCCGCCGATCCAACGATCCAGGTGGTCGGCACGGCCACCAACGGTAAAGAGGCGATCGATCAGGCCATCGCGTTGAAGCCGGACGTGATCACCATGGACTACGAGATGCCAATGATGGACGGCATTACCGCCGTGCGTCACATCATGCAGCGCTGCCCCACCCCGGTATTGATGTTCTCGTCGCTGACTCACGAAGGCGCACGGGTGACCCTCGACGCGCTGGATGCCGGCGCGGTGGACTTTCTGCCGAAGAATTTCGAAGACATCTCGCGCAACCCCGACAAGGTCAAGCAGATGCTGTGCGAGAAGGTGCACAGCATTTCCCGCAGTAATCGTCGTAGCCTGTTCAGTGCACCTGCGCCTGCGCCCGTAGCGGCTGCACCGACCTCATCGTTTGCACGCCCGGCCCCTGCGCCGGTGGCTCGGCCTGCGGTGGCGCCGGTACGTGCCGCCGCTGCACCGAGTGCCCATTCGCCAGCGCCCAAGCGCAAGGCTTACAAGCTGGTTGCCATTGGTACCTCCACCGGCGGCCCGGTGGCCTTGCAGCGGGTGTTGACCCAGCTGCCGGCCAACTTCCCGGCGCCGATTGTGCTGGTGCAGCACATGCCCGCGGCGTTCACCAAGGCGTTCGCCGAGCGCCTGGACAAGCTGTGCCGGATCACCGTCAAGGAAGCCGAGGATGGCGACATCCTGCGTCCTGGCCTGGCGCTGCTGGCGCCGGGTGGCAAGCAGATGATGGTGGACGGCCGTGGTGCGATCAAAATCCTGCCGGGCGACGAGCGCTTGAACTACAAGCCGTGTGTGGATATCACCTTCGGTTCGGCGGCCAAGTCCTACGGTGACAAAGTTCTGGCGGTGGTGCTCACCGGCATGGGCGCCGATGGCCGTGAAGGCGCACGCCTGCTCAAGCAAGGTGGCAGCGCCATCTGGGCCCAGGACGAAGCCAGCTGTGTGATCTATGGCATGCCCATGGCCATCGTCAAGGCTGACCTGGCTGACGCGGTCTACAGCCTGGACGACATCGGCAAGCATCTGGTGGAGGCCTGCCTCTGATGGATGTCTTGAGCCTGATCGGGATCACCATGGCGTTTGTCGCCATCATCGGCGGCAACTACCTCGAAGGCGGCCACCTCGGCGCCCTGGCCAATGGCCCGGCAGCGCTGATCGTGATTGGTGGCACCGTGGGCGCGGCGCTGTTGCAGTCGCCGCTGAGCTCGTTCAAGCGGGCCATGCAGATCCTGGTGTGGATCATTTTCCCGCCACGAGTCGACCTGCCCGGCGGCATCGACCGCGTGGTCAACTGGAGCCTCACTGCCCGCAAGGAAGGTTTGCTGGGCCTGGAAGGCGTGGCCGATGCCGAGCCCGACAGCTACGCACGCAAGGGCCTGCAATTGCTGGTGGACGGCGCTGAGCCGGAAGCGATCCGCAGCATCCTGGAGGTGGATTTCTACACCCAGGAAAGCCGTGACATCAATGCGGCCAAAGTCTTTGAAAGCATGGGCGGCTACGCGCCGACCATCGGCATCATCGGCGCGGTGATGGGCCTGATCCACGTGATGGGTAACCTGGCTGATCCTTCGCAACTGGGCAGCGGTATTGCCGTGGCGTTTGTGGCGACCATCTACGGCGTGGCCAGTGCCAACCTGGTGCTGTTGCCGGTGGCCAGCAAGCTCAAGTCAATTGCCATGCGCCAGTCGCGTTATCGCGAAATGCTGCTCGAAGGCATCCTCTCGATTGCCGAGGGCGAGAACCCGCGCTCCATCGAATTGAAGCTCCAGGGCTTCATGGATTGATGGGGAGGAACCGCCTGTGAGCCGTCGCCGTCGCGAGCCTGAAGAACATGTCAACCACGAGCGCTGGCTGGTGTCCTACGCGGACTTCATCACCTTGTTGTTTGCGTTTTTCGTGGTGATGTATTCGATTTCGTCGGTCAACGAAGGCAAGTACAAGATCATTTCCCAGGCGCTGGTGGGCGTGTTCAACGATACCGAGCGTGCGCTCAAGCCGATTCCCATCGGTGACGAGCGGCCCAAGACCGTCACCCCGGCCAAGCCGCTGGTTAACGACAGCGATGAGATCGCTGCCGGTGTCGGCGGCACCAGTGACCCGCTCAAAAGCATCGCCGATGACATCAGTGCCGCCTTTGGTGACCTGATCAGTTCCAATCAGATGACCGTACGCGGCAACGAGTTGTGGGTGGAGATCGAACTCAACTCCAGCCTGTTGTTTGCCAGTGCCGATGCGTTGCCCAGTGACCAGGCGTTCACCATCATCGACAAGGTGGCGGCAATCCTCAAACCGTTTGAAAACCCGATCCATGTGGAAGGCTTCACCGACAATTTTCCCATCAGCACCGCGCAGTACCCGACCAACTGGGAACTGTCATCGGCCCGTGCATCGAGCATCGTGCGCATGTTGGCCATGCAGGGTGTGAACCCCCAGCGGCTGGCGTCGGTGGGCTATGGTGAATTCCAGCCGGTGGCCAATAACGCCACGGTGGAAGGGCGGGCACGCAACCGCCGGGTGGTGCTGGTGGTGTCGCGCAACCTGGATGTACGTCGCAGCCTGACCGGCACCGGCACGGCCAATGCAACACCGGATGCGGCGTTGAAGCGCGCTGGCACACAAACTGCACCGGCCCCTGTAAAGTCGCCGGTTCGGGCAAGCGCCGTCAATTCTCCGTCACCGGCTCAATAACCTTATGCCATGTCTCGGTCGCGCCTGTGCCCACCGGGAGGAACCAACCGAATGAGAGTCTGGGCAGTTGCCAATCAAAAGGGTGGAGTCGGCAAGACCACCACCTCCATCGCCTTAGCCGGCTTGCTGGCCGAAGCGGGCAAGCGTGTGGTCGTGGTCGACCTCGACCCCCACGGTTCCATGACCAGCTATTTCGGTTACGACCCGGATGCGCTGGAACACAGCTGCTATGACCTGTTCCTGCACAAGGGCAGCGTGCCGGCGGATTTGCCCGGGCAATTGCTGCTGCCCACCAGCAACGAGAGCATTTCGCTGTTGCCGTCGAGCACCGCGCTGGCCACCCTTGAGCGCCAGTCGCCGGGGCAGAGCGGCCTGGGCCTGGTGATCGCCAAGACCCTGGCGCAGCTGTGGCAGGATTTCGACTACGCGATCATCGACAGCCCGCCGTTGCTGGGCGTGCTGATGGTCAACGCCCTGGCGGCCAGCCAACAATTGGTGATCCCGGTACAAACCGAGCACCTGGCGGTCAAGGGCCTGGAACGCATGGTCAGCACCCTGGCGATGATCAACCGTTCGCGCAAACAGGCGCTGCCGTTCAGCATCGTGCCGACCTTGTTCGACCGCCGTACCCAGGCATCCCTCAGCACTTTGCGTGTATTGCGCGATGCCTATCCGGACACCATCTGGAACGGCTACATCCCCGTGGATACGCGCCTGCGTGATGCCAGTCGTGCGGGGCTCACGCCGTCGCAGTTCGATGGCAAGAGCCGTGGTGTGCTGGCCTACCGTGCGTTGCTCAAGCATCTGCTGTCGCAGCAGCTTGTGGCGCAGGTGGCGTGATGAACCGTCCTGTTGAATACAAGACCCGGCCGCAGCTGGCGCTGGAATCCTACCTGGACGCGCTGCTGCAGGATGCGACTGACGAAGCGCTGCCGGAGCCGATTCTGGTACTTGAGCCTGCTGTCGAGCCTGACACTACGCTGGACGATTTCCAGCAGGCCGTCATGGAAGAGCAGGCGCGCGATGCGCAGGTGGTGGAGGCTCCAGTCGTGGTGCCGATCACCCCTGCGGTGGTGGCGCCGATGGTGGTCGAACCGGTGGTGGACGTGCACCTGCCGCCCAGTATCACGCCACCGCCGGTAACCGGTGACGGCCGCCCGGCGTGGGCGGCCGAGCCGTTCGAGTGCCTGCTGTTCGACGTCGCCGGCTTGACCCTGGCAGTGCCGCTGGTGTGCCTGGGCTCGATCTATTCTTTGGAAGGCCAGGAGCTGACACCGCTGTTTGGTCAGCCGGAGTGGTTTCTCGGCATCCTGCCCAGCCAGGCCGGCAACCTCAAGGTGCTGGACACCGCGCGCTGGGTGATGCCCGACCGCTACCGCGACGATTTCCGCCAGGGCCTGCAATACGTGATTTCGGTGCAGGGCTACGAATGGGGGCTGGCGGTGCATCAAGTCAGCCGCTCGTTGCGCCTGGACCCCAATGAAATCAAATGGCGCAGCCACCGTGGGCAGCGCCCCTGGCTGGCGGGCACCGTGATTGAACACATGTGCGCATTGCTGGATGTCGCTGAACTGGCCGAGTTGATTGCCAGCGGTGCGGTCAAGGCGATGCCACAGAACAAACGTAGTTGATTGAACAATAAGGGCCGTGCGGTTGCGCGGCGCAATAGCATACACGCCGTCGATAGCGGCATTTGAAGGGGTTACACGAATGAACAAGTCAGCGTCCGCACAAGGTTTGGATGATCCGATCCTGCAATGGGTTACCTTCAAACTCGACAACGAGACCTACGGCATCAACGTGATGCGCGTGCAGGAAGTGCTGCGCTACACCGAGATCGCTCCGGTACCGGGTGCACCGAGCTATGTGCTGGGCATCATCAATCTGCGTGGCAATGTGGTGACAGTCATCGACACCCGCCAGCGTTTTGGCCTGGACACGGTTGAAGTCAGCGACAACACCCGTATTGTGATCATCGAAGCCGACAAGCAAGTGGTCGGGATCATGGTCGACAGCGTGGCCGAAGTGGTTTACCTGCGCCAATCGGAAGTGGAAACCGCACCGAATGTCGGTAACGAAGAATCGGCCAAGTTCATCCAGGGCGTGTGCAACAAGAACAACGAACTGCTGATCCTGGTTGAGCTGGACAAGATGATGAGCGAAGAAGAGTGGTCGGAACTGGAGAGCATCTGATTGTTCCTTGAGGCAGCGGTGATTGTCCTGGCCCTGTTGTGGGCCGGGACCTTGGCGTTTGTACTGCGCTATATGCGTCAGCAACGGGAGTTGGCCTTGCAACAGGCCGAACGCGATGCCGTGCGTGATCGGCGCATTCTGGAGCTGGTCAAGCGCGTGGATCATTACCAGCAGAGTGCGGTGCGGGTCGGCGATGAAGTGCATGAACTGCGCGCGATTCTCGGGCCTTTGCCGGATAAGTTGGTGCAATTGGAACAGCGCGACCCTTCGAACCTGTCCTTTGCCCAGGCGGCCAAGCTGGTGGGGATGGGGGCGACGGTGGACGAACTGACCCAGTCGTGCGGCTTGACCCAGGCCGAGGCGCAGTTGATGAGCAAATTGCACAAGAGCTGATTCGGCTGCGCTTGCTGGGTTCATGTGGGAGGGGCTTGCCCTCGATAGCGGCCTGGCAACCGACGCTTCTCTGCCTGACACCCTGCGACCAAACTGTGGGAGCTGGCTTGCCTGCGATGGCGGCCTGATAGCCGACATTTATCTACCTGACACCCCTCAGTCCAAATGTGGGAGCTGGCTTGCCTGCGATGACGGCCTTACAGCTGACACAGTTATACCGAGTACATATCCATTCCTGCGGTAACGGCCACTTAGGGTTCCGCTTTTACAGCGGGTCACTTTTGGAAAAGAGCCCGGAATGCCGGCCCAGCCAAATTCCAGCCAGCGTGGTTTAACGGGGCGCCTAAGATCAAAAGCAGATCAAGATCAAGGGCGTCTCGCTTCGCATCGTGGTTACCTTTGGGCGGCAGATTGGACATCTCTGTCGATTGAGCCGCCGCCATCGCAGGCAAGCCAGCTCCCACAGTTTGATCTGCGTACATCAATCAATTTTCTCCATCCACAGACTTTTCCCGTTCTCCAAGGGTCAACATCCTTCAAGCACCTTGACCCAGGAGATACCCTCAAATGACTACCCCCAAAGCCCTGTTGATCCTTCACGGCAAACAAGCCCTGAACGAGGACGTGCGTGCCGCCGTGCTGGCCCGACGTGAGCAGGGTTGGGAGTTGGCGGTGCGGGTGACGTGGGAGGGTGGTGATGCCCAGCGGCTGGTCGATGAAGCCCTGGCTGACGGCTACACCCATATCATCGCCGGCGGCGGCGACGGTACGCTGCGCGATGTGGCCGAGGCCATGGCGCTGGCCAAGGCCGACGCCAGCCTGGTGTTGATGCCCCTGGGCACCGCCAATGACTTTGCCAAGGCCGCGGGCGTGCCGTTGGAACCGGCCGGCGCCCTGGCGTTGCTTGACGTCGAGCCCAAGGCCATCGACCTCGGCCAGGTGGGCGGGCAGATCTTCCTGAACATGGCCACCGGCGGTTTCGGTAGCCAGGTCACGGCCAACACCTCCGAAGACCTGAAGAAAGTCCTAGGCGGCGCCGCCTACCTGTTCACCGGTTTGTCGCGCTTCAGTGAATTGAAGGCCGCCTACGGGGAGCTGGAAGGCCCGGATTTCCATTGGAAAGGCGAGCTGCTCGCGCTGGGTATCGGCAACGGTCGCCAGGCCGGTGGCGGGCATGTCCTGTGCCCCGGCGCATTGGCCGATGATGGATTGCTCGACGTCAGCATCCTGCCAGCCCCCCAGGAAGTGGTCGGCACCCTGCGTGAATTGATGAACAATGGCTGGGGGCTGGACACCATGTTCGTTCGCGCACGTCTGCCATGGGTCAATATCAAGGTCGCCCAAGGCTTGTACATCAACCTCGATGGCGAGCCGCTGGAAGGCGACGACCTGCATTTCGAAGCGTTGCCCAAGGCGCTTCGCGTGCATCTGCCGCTGGGTTCGCCGTTAGTCGTCCAGGCTGATGATTTGCTCACGCACGGCGAATAACACCAGGCCCGCCACGTCGAAAATCTGCAAGCGCTTCATGATCTGCGAGCGATGTGCCTCCACTGTCTTGATGCTCAAGCCCAGGCCATGGGCAATTTCCCGGGTGGACTTGCCACGTACGATCAAACGCAAAATCTCCAGTTGCCGCGCCGTCAGATTATGGCTGTGGGCAACGGGGGTGCTGGGGCTCTGGCTGCGGATCAGCGCCTGGTTGATCACCGTGTGGGCGATGGCGGGGCTCAGGTAGCGTTCGTTGTTACGCAGGGCCAGCAGGGCATGTTCCAGCTCGTTGGCGGTGGTGTCCTTGAGCAGGTAGCCGTGGGCTCCGGACTCCAGCGCGCGCATGATCAGGTCTGGTTCAGTGTGCATCGACAGAATCAGCACCTTGCAGTTGGGGTAAAAGCGCTTGAGTTGCTGCAAGGCATCCAGCCCACCGGTGTGCCGCATCGACAGATCGAGCAGCACGATATCCGGCTGCAAGGCGCTGTATTGCGCCAGCAGTTGTGCGCCATCGCTGGCTTCGCCGATGACGCTGTAGCCGGGAATATCCAGAATCAGCGCACGCACACCGGCGCGAATCAGTGCGTGGTCATCCACCAGGAGTAAATTGCAGGTCACTCGAGAACCTTAGGGGCGCTGGCCCGTTCGAGAGCGCGGGGCGCCCAGGGGAAAAGTGCGTTGATACGGGTGCCGTTGCCAGGCTGGCTGCTGATGGAAAAGGTGCCCCCCAGCTGGTGTGTCCGTTCGCACATACCGGCCATGCCCCGTTGGCCTTCCCGGCCCGGGTCGGGGGCAGGCGAGAACCCCTGGCCGTCATCGCAGATCATCAGCGACAGGCCTTCAGGCAGGCGTTGCAGGCGCACCAGCAGGTTGCGCGCCTTTGCATGGCGAAGCATGTTGGTCACCGCTTCCTGGGTGATGCGAAAGGCCGCCACGGCCACTTCTTCGGGGATGCCGGTGAGCCGTTGCTGACACTCCAGGCTCCAGCACACCTGGGTGTTTTCCAGGGTCTTGAGCAGGTGCGCGCGCAGGCTGGCTTCCAGGCCCAGGCTGGTCAGTTGGCGGGGGTTGAGGATGGCGCAGACGTCGCGCACCTTGGCCAGGGTTTCATTGAGCGTATTGCACAGCACCGTGCAATGGGTGTTCAGGTCCGGGGGCAGGCGGCGCTGCAACCATTCGCTTTGCAGTTTGGCGGCGGTCAGCAGTTGGCCGATATCGTCATGCAGTTCGCGGCTGAGCCGGTGGCGTTCGTTCTCCTGCACTTGCAGCAAGCGGTCGGCCAGCTCCTGGGGCTCGAACTTGATGGCTTTGCGCGAATTCCACTGTTGCAGCCCCACCACCACCAGCGTGGCGAAGTTGAGCAGCAGGATCGGCAACGGCAGCGGCGCGTCCTGCAGATAGGCCCACAGGCTGCCCAGCAATGAGCACAGGCACAGCGCAAGGGTGAGTCGGCGCACATGGCTGCGGGACACGGACCTGGCGATAAGTGACTTGAAACTCGCGTACATAGCGGATGGAGCCAATGAGGGTTCACTGCGGTGAGGCCGGTTGACCGGGCTCTGTTTGGAGTGCGCTGCCAAATCGTCTTTAAGCATGTTGAAGTTAAATCACTTCGAGCGGGGCATAGTACCACCCCGCTTACCGTTGGTCGCCTGATTGGTTTATGGCCCACACAAATACTCTGGCCGTTAATCCCAGAGTTGAAAGCGGAAAGTTGTATTAACGAAGTTGGTTTGTATAATTATTACATTGATGGCTAATTGATATTTTCCCATTGCGTCCAAGCCGGTCGTTTTTAGATAACTCGGCAGTTAAATACGACCTGCACGACGCTCACGACCCATGATGCAGATGCTGCGGCGGTGTACGGCTCAAATCCTTTTGCGGGATCTGCAAGGCAACCGTTGCGATCAATGAAGTTTGCTCGCTGTCATCCAGGCTCAGTTCACCGGTGCGGGTGTCGATCAGTTCCAGTTGCCAGGCCAGCAGGGTCAGGCAGTCATGCAGCGCGTCCAGCGCCTCGTCATGCAACTGCAGAGGGCTTTGGGCATTGGCGATCAGATTTTGCAGATGCCCCGAGAACTCGCTGATTGCCTGCAGCGCCAGGCCATCGGCTTTTTCAGCCAGTTTGGCCAAGCTGGCTTTCATGCAGTCGATGGCGTCGCTGTCGTTGCGGATCAAATGCAGATGGCTCAAACACTCTTCGGATTTGCCCAGAAGCAGTTGAGCCTCGCCCAGAAACGCGAGAAGTGCTGTTTGCCATTCGTTTGCGCTATTCATCATGCAAGTCTCCGCAACGTAAGGTCGGGTGATGAGATGTCGCACCGGGTGAATGGCTTAAAACTAGCGCTGAAATACGACTTGGACTTGTAGGTCGCTTCCGATGTTTCAGTAGGACGTTTATTGAAATGCTCACGAAAGTCGTATGTAGCCCCTGGGGTGCGGGATGACACGACTTCAGTTGCCGATACGTGAGTGCCTGAAAGGCCCGTGGGCCAAGGGCTGGGGATGGCAAACAAAAGCCTGACTCCATTCATGCAATGAGAATGGCGTCACATTAATGGCTATTAGATATCGCGAATATCAGGTTGGGCCTGATTGCGTATAGGGGAACCCCCTATATGGTGGAACTGCACGTCGGTTCGACTGTCGCGCACGGCGCCTTGAAACAGTATTAAGGGCCGAAGCAGTAAAGCATGATGTCAGTGTGACATCAATGGATTTACATGGCATTTTATTGGGGTCAAGGTCCGGCGCTTGCCGCCGATAATGTACCTATACGACTGCACACCCTCTCAACGCGCCTGCGGCGTGTACACCAGGAGCTTTTAATGGCCGGCATTCTCGACACGGTAGATCAACGCACGCAATTGGTGGGTGAGAATCGCCTGGAAATTCTCATGTTCCGCCTCTTCGGTCGGCAGTTGTTCGCGATCAACGTGTTCAAAGTGCAGGAAGTGCTGCAGTTACCCAAGCTGACCCTGATGCCCCAGCGCCACCCATTCGTGTGCGGGGTGGTCAACCTGCGGGGCCAGACCTTGCCGGTGATCGACTTGTCCCAGGCCATCGGTATGCGCCCTTTGGTGCCGGGGCCCAACAGCACCATCATCGTCACCGAATACAACCGTTCGGTGCAGGCGTTTCTGGTGGGCGGCGTTGACCGCATCGTCAACATGAACTGGGAAGCCATCCTGCCGCCGCCGACCAGCGCCGGTCGCCAGCACTACCTTACTGCCATCAGCAAGGTCGATGACCAGTTGGTGGAAATCATCGACGTGGAAAAAGTCCTCGCCGAGATCGTGCCCTATAACGCCAAGGTCTCGCGGGAAAAACTCGAAGACCCGGTGCTCGAACGTGCCCGTGGTCGCGAAGTGCTGCTGGTGGACGACTCCAACGTGGCCCTGTCGCAGTTGCGCGATACCCTGGGACAGTTGGGGGTGAAGATGCACATCGCCAGCGACGGTCTCAAGGCGTTGAACATGCTCAAAGCCTGGGCCGACAGCGGCCAGGTGATGACCGACAAGCTGCTGATGATCTTCACCGACGCCGAAATGCCCGAGATGGACGGCTACCGCCTCACCACCGAAATCCGCAACGACCCGCGCCTGCGCGGCCTCTATGTGGTGCTGCACACCTCGCTGTCGGGCAGCTTCAATGAGTCAATGGTGAAAAAGGTCGGCTGCGACAATTTCCTCTCCAAATTCCAGCCGGACAAGCTGGTGGATGTGGTGCGCGAGCGACTGATGTTGGACGAAGTGCCCGCCTGACTTTAGGATGACACTTTGTTTCCCAGGAAGGCAGGCCCATGCTTCGTCTCAGCGCGTTGTACCGTTACCCCCTCAAATCCGGCAAGGCCGAAGCCTTGCAGCACATCGGCCTGGATAAACTCGGCCTGCAAGGGGATCGACGTTGGATGCTGGTGGACGAAGCCAGTGGGCGGTTCCTGACGCAGCGGGCGGTGGCGAAGATGAGCCAACTGTCGGCGCTGTGGAACGACGCGGGCGGCCTGACCTTGAGTTCGCCGGGCTACTCATCGTTGGAGGTGGCGTTGCCGGAGGGTGCCAGTGAACTGCGCGGCGTGACCATCTGGCGCGACACCCTGCGCGTACCCGATGCTGGCGATGAGGCGGCCGCCTGGGTCAGCGAGTTTATCGGCAAGCCTACGCGCCTGGTGCAGCTTCCCCTGGAACGTGCGCGCACCACCGAAGCCGGCTACGGCAAGGATGACGACAAGGTCGGCTTTGCCGACGGCTACCCGCTGTTACTGATCGGCCAAGGCTCCCTGGATGACTTGTGTGAGAAGATCGGCCGCCCGATGGAGATGCTGCGTTTTCGTCCCAACCTGGTGATCGAAGGCGCCCAAGCCTTTGCCGAGGATGGCTGGAAGCGCTTGCGCATCGGCGATGTGGAGTTCCGGGTGGTCAAGCCGTGCTCGCGTTGCATCCTCACCACCATTGATCCCCGCACCGGCGAGCGCAGCCCCGACCGCGAACCCTTCGCGACGCTGGAGACCTATCGCAAGACCGAGAAGGGCGCGATGTTCGGCCAGAACCTGGTCAACGATGGCATCGGCCACTTGGAAGTCGGGATGCCGGTGACGGTCCTGGAATAAAAAATGCCCGTCTCGCTGGAGACGGGCATTTTTGTTTACCTGTGATACTTAGCCGCGGTATTCACACAGGTAAGCGGTGTCTACGGCGACCTTCAACTGGAACTTGCTGTTGGCCGGTACGTTGAACTGGCTGCCGGCGGCGAAGGTTTCCCACTCGGCGTCGGGCAGTTTGACAATCAGTGCGCCGCAGACCACATGCATGATTTCACGCTGGGCGGTACCGAATTCGTATTCACCCGGAGCCATCACGCCGATGGTCGCCGGACCTTCTGCAGTGCCGAAAGCGATCGACTTGACGGTGCCGTCGAAGTACTCGTTGACTTTGAACATGGGTGAATCCTCGGAAAAAGGGTCTGGAAAGGTCGGCCAGTATGCCCAAGCCCACGGGAGCTGCCTAGACCGGCAAAATCAACGGTAACAGGCGTGCGGTGTTACGCGCGTCTTCCAGGGCGCGATGCTGTTGGCCATTGAACTGCATCCCCGCCAATTGCAGCGCACCATTGAGCCCCAGTGGTTTGTCCAGGCGCCGGGCCTTGGCAAAGCGTTGCTTGAGGTTCACATGGGGCGTTTGCCCCAGGGCGCTGGACAGGCCATGGCGCTGCCATTCGAGTTCAAGTTGCACGCGATCGTAATCACCCCAGCTGGCCCAGCCTTCCAGGCGTGCCTGGTGCTGGCCCAGCCAGCGCTCGAACAGCGGCCACACCTCGGTGATCGGTGTGGCTGCGTCGATATTGGCTTGGGTGATATGGGTCAGCTTGCGGCAAAAGGGCGTCAGCAACGGCCGTCGCAGTGGCCGCACAAAGCGCTGAAAGTGATCCAGTTCGCGGCCCTGGCGGTTGACCAGGCTGGCGCCGATCTCGATGACTTCCATCTCCGTCACGGGCCAACCGCCGTCATCCGTTGTGGCTTCAAGGTCAATAATCAGCCAATGAGGCATGGTGCAGGTTCCCGTACTCGTCCCTTTCTGATGGGGATAGAGCGTAGCCCGGCCCTGTAGTTCCGCCTAGGGCGTTATTCGATCTGTAGCAAAACCTGACGATTGCGCACCTGATCGCCCGCCATGACCTGCACCGCCTTGACGATGCCGTCGATCCCGGCCTTCAGCGGGTGCTCCATTTTCATCGCTTCGAGCACCAGCAACAGTTGGCCTTTGGTGACTGTGTCGCCGACGCTGACCTGGATATCGACAATGGCGCCATCCATCGGCGCCTTGATCGTGCCACTGCTGGCATCCACCTGGCGGCTGGCGACCTGCTGGGTGCGGTTGGTCACCTTCACGCCGGGCAGCCACAGTTGGGTATCGTCGATGTAGTAGGCGGTACGCCGCCGGATGCCGTTGAGCACCCAGGTGGCCCAGCGACCGTCGATGGTGAGTTGCAGGTCGTCGGCACTCACGGTGTGGGTTTGGCCATTGACCTCCAGGCGGTAGGTGCACGGCACATTGGCGGTGTTGCGCCATCCCGCCAGGCCTTGGGGATGCTGGTCGGCGCTGTGCCGGTAAAACAGCGCTGCGGCCAGGCTGAGCTGTTCAGTCGATGGCGCTTGGGGCAGTAGCTGGCCGAAGCGTTCGGCGATAAAGGCGGTGCTGAACTCGCCGGCGATAAAATCCGGCTGCTTGAGCAAATCAACCAAAAACCGCTGATTGGTGGTGACACCCAGTAGCACGGTGTCTTCCACTGCCCGCAGCAACTTTCGGCGAGCTTCTTCGCGAGTGGCGCCGTGGGCGATGATCTTGCCCAGCATCGGGTCGTAGAACGGGCTGATGGTTTCGCCTTCGCGTAGGCCATGGTCGATGCGCACGCAGGCGGCAGGCTCCCAGCGCAGCACGTCACCGGTTTGCGGCAGGAAGCCCTGGGCCGGGTCTTCGGCGTACAGGCGCACTTCCATGGCGTGGCCGCTCAGCACCACATCGGCTTGTGCCAGCGGCAGCGGCTGGCCGGCGGCGATGTGCAGTTGCCAGGCCACCAGATCGAGGCCGGTGATCAGCTCGGTCACCGGGTGTTCGACTTGTAGGCGCGTGTTCATTTCCAGGAAATAAAACCGACCATTGCGATCGAGCAGAAACTCCACGGTACCGGCGCCGACGTAGCTCACCGCCCGCCCGGCCTTGAGCGCCGCGTCGCCCATGGCCTGGCGCAGTTCGGGCGTCATCACGGGGCAGGGCGCTTCTTCGATGACTTTCTGATGGCGGCGCTGGATCGAACAGTCGCGCTCGCCCAGGTAGATCAGGTTGCCATGGCGATCGCCGAACACTTGCACCTCAACGTGGCGCGGGTCGATCAGGGCCTGCTCAAGAATCAGTTCGTCGCTGCCAAAAGCGTTCATTGCCTCGGAGCGCGCAGTGCGCAGTTGCTCCAGCAGCTGTTCAGGTTGGTGTACCAGGCGCATGCCACGCCCGCCGCCACCGGCACTGGCCTTGATCATCAGCGGGAAGCCGATGCGCTCGGCTTCCTGTTGCAGCGTGGCGTCGTCCTGGGCGCTGCCTTGGTAACCGGCGATACAGGGCACACCGGCGTCGAGCATGGCGATCTTCGACAGGCGCTTGCTGCCCATCAGCTCGATGGCTTCGCTGCTGGGGCCGATGAAAACGATATGGGCGTTCTGGCAGGCGCGGGCGAAGTCGGGGTTTTCCGAAAGGAAGCCGTAGCCTGGGTGGATGGCGTCGGCGCCGGTGCGTCGGGCGGCGTCGAGGATGGCGGCGATGTTCAGGTATGACTGTTGTACGGAAGCCGGGCCGATATTCACGGCTTCGTCGGCCATCTGCACGTGCAGGGCATGGGCGTCGGCGTCGCTGTACACGGCCACGGTGCGGTAGCCCAGGGCTTGGGCAGTGCGCTGGATACGACAGGCGATTTCGCCGCGGTTGGCGATCAGGATTTTGGTGAAGGCGGGCATTGGGTTATCCCTTACTGGATGTGGCGTGTGTTGGGGCCTCTTCGCAGGCCAGCTCCCACATTTGAAATGTGTTCCCCTGTGGGAGCTGGCTTGCCTGCGATGGCGTCATCGAGACCAACCCGGCTTTCGCTTCTGCACAAACGCCTGCGTCCCCTCAATCCCTTCCTCGCCTCTCACCGCCTCGGCAAACCACTGCGCCCCGCGGTCCAGTACAGCATCAAGCGGCTCATCCACGCTTGCCAGCAACAGGGATTTGGTTCGCGCATTGGCCCCCGGCGCGCACTGCAATACCTGCCCCAACACTTCATCCAGCCGCTGCGCCAGTGCCTGGGCATCGTGCTCGACAAAATGCACCACGCCCAAACGGCCAGCCTCGACCCCATCAAACCGCGCCGCCGTCAGCGCCAGCCGCCGTGCCTGGGTCAAGCCGATGCGCTTGACCACAAACGGCGCTATCTGCGCCGGCAACAACCCCAGGGTGGTCTCCGGCAAGCCGAACTGCGCCTTGTGTTCGGCGATCGCAATATCGCTCACACAGGCCAACCCAAACCCACCGCCCAGCACCGCGCCCTGCAGCACTACGATTACCACCTGCGGCAGCGCTTGCACCTCTTGCAGCAAGGTGCCAAACGCGCGGTTCAACGCGTGTAACTGATCCCCCGCGCCGACCAGGTCCTTCACATCGGCCCCCGCGCAGAAATGCCCCCCCGCACCGCTGATCACCACGGCGCGTACCTGTCTGTCCAATTGCGCCAGTACTGCACGCAGTTCCCTGACCATGGCCAGGCTCATTGCATTGCGGCATTCGGGCCGGTTGAGGGTGATATGCAGCACGCCGTTATGGGCTTCCAGCAGCAGGGTACTCATGGTTTTTTACCGGGCAGGGTGCCCATCAGTTTGCAGATGATGCCCAGCATGATTTCGTCGGCACCGCCGCCAATCGATACCAGGCGCACGTCGCGGTAGGCGCGGGCCACCGGGTTGTCCCACATGAAGCCCATGCCGCCCCAATATTGCAGGCAACTGTCGCTGACCTCACGGCCCAGGCGTCCGGCCTTGAGCTTGGCCATGGACGCCAGGCGAGTCACGTCCTGGCCCTTGATGTACTGCTCGGTAGCCTGGTAGACCAACGCACGCAGACACTCGATTTCGGTGGCCAGTTCGGCCAGGCGGAAGTGGATCACCTGGTTGTCGATCAGCGCCTTGCCGAAGGTCTGGCGCTCTTTGCAGTATTCGATGGTGCTGTCGATGCAGTACTCCAGGCCCTTGATCATATTGGCCGCGCCAAATAGGCGTTCTTCCTGGAACTGCAGCATCTGCATCATGAAGCCTGCGCCTTCATGGCCGATGCGGTTGCGCTGCGGCACACGCACGTCGTCGAAGAACACCTGGGCGGTTTCGGAGCTGTGCATGCCGAGCTTTTCCAGGGGCGGGCTGACGCTGATGCCCGGCGTGTTCATCGGCACCATGATCAGCGACTTGTTGATATGCGGCTTGTCATCGGAGGTGTTGGCGAGCAGGCAGATAAAGTCGGCGCTGGGCGAGTTGGTGATCCACATCTTGCTGCCGTTGATCACATAGTCTTCGCCGTCTTTACGCGCATGGGTCTTGAGCCCGGCCACGTCGGAGCCGGCGCCGGTTTCCGACACGCCGATGCAGCCGACCTGTTCACCGCTGATGGCCGGGCGCAGGAACTCCTCGCGCAATTCATCGGAGCCGAAGCGGGCCAGGGCCGGGGTGCACATGTCGGTCTGCACGCCGATGGACATGGGGATGCCGCCACAGCGGATGCTGCCGAACGCTTCGGCGGCGACGATGGAGTAGCTGTAGTCCAGGCCCATGCCGCCGAACTGCTGCGGCTTGGAAATGCCCAGCAGGCCCAGGTCGCCGGCCTTGCGGAAGATCTCGTGGATGGGAAAGCGCCCGGCTTTTTCCCACTCGTCGACATGGGGGTTGATCTCGCGGTCGACGAAGGCGCGCACGGTGCGGCGCAGTTCCTGGTGTTCCTGGGTGAAGATCATTTTTATTGTTCTCCTGATTAGAATCGCGCCACACCAAAGCTGTTCGGTTGCAGTTGCCTTAGTTCAGCCTCATGGCAGATATCCAGCAGGAACCCAAGCAAGGTGCGGGTATCCCGTGGATCGATCAACCCGTCATCCCACAGATTGGCGCTGCCGTAGAGCGCCGTGGACTGGCTGTCGAGCTTCTGCGCGGTGACCTGTTCGAGCATGTCCAGCACCTTTGGGTCGGGCACCAGGCCGTCCTTCAACTGCTTGGCCTCGGTGACGATGCGCAGCACCTTGCCGGCTTGCGCGCCGCCCATGACCGCTGTGCGGCTGTTGGGCCAGGCGAATATAAAGCGGGGGTCAAGGCCGCGCCCGCACATCGCATAGTTACCGGCACCGTAGGAGCCACCGACCACCACCGTGAGCTTGGGCACGCGGGCGTTGGCCACCGCCTGAATCATCTTTGCACCGTGCTTGATCACCCCTTGCTGTTCGGACTCGGTGCCAACCATGAAGCCGGTGGTGTTGTGCAGGAACAGCAGCGGCGTACGGCTCTGATCACACAGCTGGATAAACTGCGCGGCCTTGCTCGCGCCTTTCGGCGTGATAGGGCCGTTGTTGCCGATCACACCAACGGCGCGGCCCTGGATATGCAGATGGCCGCAGACGGTATGGGCGTCGAACTCGCTTTTGAACTCCAGGAAATGAGAGGCGTCGGCCAGGCGCGCGAGGATTTCGCGCACGTCGTAGGGCTTTTTCGGATCATCGGGGATCAGCCCCAGTAACTCGTCGATGGGGTACAGCGGCTCGGCATAGGTGTTTTTTACCGCTGGCGGCTGCCGGTCATTCCACGGCAGCAGGCCGACAATTTCTCGCACGATACGCACGCCATCGGCATCATTTTCCGCCAGGTATTCAGCGGTGCCGGCGGTTTGCGCGTGCATCTGCGCACCGCCCAAATCTTCGTCGCTGGCGACTTCGCCGGTGGCGGCCTTGAGCAGTGGTGGCCCGGCAAGGAACAGCTTGGCCTTGCCGCGCACCACCACCACGTAATCCGACAAGCCCGGCTGATAGGCACCGCCTGCCGTGGCCGAGCCATGCACCACGGTGATCTGCGGCAGGCCCATCGCCGACATGCGCGCCTGGTTGGCAAAGCTGCGCGCGCCTTCGACGAAAATATCGGCGGCATAATTGAGGTTGGCGCCGCCGCTTTCGGCGAGGGTCACCACCGGCAGTTTGTTCTCCATGGCGATCTGTTGCAGGCGCAGGGATTTCTTCAGGCCCGAGGGGGAAATGGTGCCGCCCTTGATCGCGCTGTTGTTGGCCACCACCAACATACGCACGCCGCTGACATAGCCGATGCCGGCGATCAGCCCGCCACCGGCGGCGCTGCCGTCCTTGTCGTCGTGGAGTTTGTAGCCGGCCAGGCTGGCCAGTTCCAGAAACGGCGCGCCCGGGTCGAGCAGCAGGTTGAGGCGCTCGCGGGGCAGCAATTGGCCGCGCTTGTCGAACTTGGGCCTGGCCTCCTCAGCCTTGGCCAGCAGGTTGTGTTCCAGTTGGTGCAACTGGGCAATGGCGGCCAGCATGGCGGCGCGATTCTGTGCGAACTGTGGGCTGTGGGGATCGACCAGGGTTTCAATCGTCGGCATCGTGTTATTGCTCCGTCTTGAGCACATCCGGCAGATAGGCGCGGTGGAACCCATTGAAGGGTTGGCTCGGCGCCTGCGCCTTGTGCAGCGGCCATGCCCGACTGCCCAGGCTGGCGGCACCGTCGATGCGCAGCGTGCTGCCGCTGACAAAGGCCGCGGCCGGGCTGAGTAGAAAAACGATGGCCGCGCTGACTTCCGACTCGGTGCCGATGCGTTTGAGCGGCACATGCTCGCGCAAGGTGGGGATCACGGCCTTGAACGCGCCTTCATAGGTGTCCATGCCGCTGGAGGCAATCCAGCCGGGCGCCACGGCGTTGACGCGCACCCCGGCATAGCCCCATTCAAACGCGGCGGTCTTGGTGAAATTATCCATGCCCGCGCGCGCTGCGCCGGAATGGCCCATGCCGGGCATACCGCCCCACATGTCGGCGAGCATGTTGACGATTGATCCACCGTGCTTGCTCATCGACTGGTTGAACACTTCCCGCGCCACCAGGAAACCACCCACCAGGTTGGTGCGCAGTACGGTTTCAAAGCCCTTTTGGTTGATGGCGGCCAGGGGCGAGGGGTATTGGCCGCCGGCGTTATTGACCAGGCCATGGATGGGGCCATGGTCGTGCAGGATCTGCGTGACCAGCGCCTTCACCGCCTCTTCATCACGAATATCACAGACATGCCAATGGGCGACGCCGTCATCTTCGACAATTTCCGCTGCGACCTTCTGCAGTTTTTCCGGCTTGCGACCCACCAGGATCACGCGAGCGCCCAAGGCCGCCAGCTCATGGGCGGTGCAGCGGCCAATGCCACTGCCGCCTCCGGTGACAATCACGGTTTGCCCCTGGAACAGGTCGGCTTTGAAGATCGAGTCGAAGGCCACGGCGACGGTCCTTTAGGTGAGTTGGTCGGCAATGTGTTGCGGCACGGCGATGGGGATTTCCAGCAGTTGCTGGGCAAAGGCTTTGCCTTGCGGGTCGATGCGCAGGCTGGCGATACCACCGCCGCCCAGGGCATTTTCCAGCAGGAAATTCAGGCTGTGGCTGCCGGGTAGATACCAGCGCTCGACGCGGCCGTGAAGGGGGTCGAGCACGTGGCTCATCCAGTCGACGATCACCTCCCGGGTCAGCGTTTCGGCGATCCATGGCAGGTAGTCGGGGTGGCGGGCGATCACGCCGATATTGCTGTGGTTGCCCTTGTCACCGGAGCGCGCCACGGCGAGTTTCACCAGGGGCACGCTGGCGTCGGCGCGGCCTTGGGGTTTGGGCGGTTCGATGGGGGCAGCGGGCGTGCGTAGGGGGAGCGCGGCGGGCAGTTCGACGGCATGGCGTTGGCCTTGATAATCGATGCTCAGTGCACAGGCCGCCTTGTCGATCAGAAACGAAAACAGCCGAATCAACGGGTAGACCGTAGGCCGCCCGCCGACGATGCCGGTGAGCCCCGGCGCCATGCCGGTGGCCGCTTGCGCGATCTCGCGGGCGAACAGCACCAGGGCCTGTTTGCTCGGGTGCCTCACGGCCAGTTTCATCACCACTTCGCGGCAATCCTCACGCCGGGCATGGGCGCCGTAGGTGGCTTCGCTGCCCAGCAGCTCAATGTTCACGTCGGTGTAGGGCGCCCAACCGCGTTGGCTGAACAGTTGCTCGGTCTTGTTGATGATCGCCTGGCTGACCCGCTCGGCCTTGGCCACCGCGTCGATCCCGGCAAGCAGGCAACTGGCGGTACAGCGGAAACCATCAGGATAGGTGGCGCTGACCTTGTACTGATCGGTGGGTGGCAGCCCCTTGGCGCCGTGCACGCGCACTGAATGCTTGCCTTGCTGCTGCAACTTGACCTGGCTGAAATCGCAGATCACATCCGGCAGCAGATAGGCGCGCGGATCAGCGATTTCATACAGCAGTTGTTCGGCCACGCTGAGTTCACTGATCAGGCCGCCGCTGCCTTCGACTTTGTTGACGGTGAACTGGCCGTCGGCGCTGACTTCGACGATGGGGAAGCCGATGTGCTCGTAGTCCGGTACGTCGCGCCAATCGGTGAAATTGCCGCCGGTGCACTGGGCACCGCATTCGATGATATGCCCGGCCAGGGCGGCCTGGGCCAGATGATCGTAGTTTTGCCATGACCAGTTGAACTCGTGCACCAAGGCCGCGCTGACCACCGCGCTGTCGACCACTCGGCCGGTGATGACGATATCGGCGCCAAGCCCCAGGGCCTGGGCAATCCCCGGCGCGCCAAGGTAGGCATTGGCGGACACGCACAAAGGTGGCAGCGGGGCGCCATTGAACATGTCGGTGACGTTGGGCAGGTGTTTGAGTTGGGGGTGCAGGTCATCGCCGAGCAGCACCGCGATTTTCAGCGCAATGCCGGCCTGGTCGCAGGCCGCTTGCAGGGCGGCGGCGCAGGCCTGGGGATTGATGCCGCCGGCATTGCTGATCACGCGGATGCCCTGGCGTTGGAGATCCGCCAGCAAGGGCGTGAGGACCTCGACAAAGTCCGTGGCGTAACCGGCCTTGGGGTCTTTCATGCGTGCTCCGGCGAGAATCGACATGGTGACTTCCGCCAGGTAGTCGAACACCAGGTAATCCAGGGCGCCGCCTTGCACCAATTGAGCGGCCGCCGTGCAGGTGTCGCCCCAGAAGGCGCTGGCGCAGCCGATACGAACCGTTTTGCTCATGAGAAATCCTTCCTCCAGGGGGTGGTGTCGAGACTACCAAGCAAGCGCTTGGTTTGTAAACTGTGCGCACAAGTTTTACCCAAGCGCTTGCTTGGGTGGCGGCCACGGCCTAAATTGCCGCCCAAGATGTCAGCACAAGTGAAGGAGAGCAGCATGGATGAGCACAAAGCCCTGGGGGTGATGCGCGCCATGGTCGCCGGTGGCCGATTGACCGACCCCGAGAGCGCCCGGGGCAAATTGCTGCAAACCGCGGCTCACCTGTTTCGCAACAAGGGTTTTGAGCGCACTACCGTGCGTGACCTTGCCAGCGCCGTGGGCATACAGTCGGGCAGCATCTTTCATCATTTCAAGAGCAAGGACGAGATTCTGCGGGCGGTGATGGAAGAAACCATCCACTACAACACCGCAATGATGCGCGCCGCGCTGGAAGAGGCGAGCACTGTGCGCGAGCGTGTGCTGGCGCTGATTCGCTGCGAGTTGCAGTCGATCATGGGCGGCAGCGGCGAGGCCATGGCGGTGCTGGTCTACGAATGGCGTTCGCTGTCGGCCGAGGGCCAGGCCCAGGTGCTGGCCTTGCGCGACGTTTATGAAGATATCTGGTTGCAGGTATTGGGTGAGGCCAAGACCGCCGGGTATATCCGCGGTGACGTGTTTATTACTCGGCGCTTCCTGACGGGCGCGTTGTCCTGGACCACTACCTGGTTCCGTACCCAGGGCAGCCTGACCCTTGAAGAATTGGCCGAAGAGGCCCTGCTGATGGTGTTAAAGGCGGATTGAGGTGCACGTTATTAATTTGAGGGCGAACGTTGTCTCCCCCGATAAAAACGCCTAGCTTAGCGCCATCAGAATATTCAACGGTGTGTGCCTCGATGTTTTCGCCATGGCGGCTGGCTGCAGGACTTGCATTATGGGCACTGGGCAGCGCCGCGTGGACGCAGGCGGGCGCTGCGCAATTGGTGAGGATCGGCGCGGCGCACTTTCCGCCTTACACCGTACGTCCTGAACAAGGTGCCGATACCGGTTTGCTGCCGCAATTGATCGAGGCCCTGAACGCTGCGCAAACCGACTACCAGTTTGTCTTGGTACCCACATCTATTCCCCGGCGTTTCCGCGATTTCGAGCAAGGCCGGGTCGACATGGCGATTTTCGAGAATCCGTCCTGGGGCTGGCGGGATATTGCCCATACCAGCGTCGACATGGGCCTGGAAGACGCAGAAATCTTCGTCGCCCAACGTCAGCCCGGTCGCGACGAAAGCTATTTTGCCGACCTTGCCGGCAAGCGCCTGGCAGTCTTCAGCGGCTATCACTATGCCTTTGCGGGTTTCAACCCGGATCCCAGGAACATGGCCCAGCACTTCAACGCCACCTTGACTTATTCCCATGACAGCAACCTGTTGATGGTCGCGCGTGGGCGGGCTGATATTGCCTTGGTGACGCGTTCGTACCTGAGTGATTTTCTGGTGCGCAATGTGGACATGGCCAGGCAATTTCTGGTGTCCGAGCGCATTGACCAGGTGTATCACCATTACGCGTTGCTGCGGCCCAAGGCACCGATCACGGCAGAGGCGTTTTCCGCATTGCTCAAGGGCTTGCGGGACAATGGGCAGATGCTGAAGATTTTCGAGCCGTATCGTATTGATCTGACGCCAGTGCCCTGAGGGGGATTTGAAACCTTTTTGATGGGGCGCGAGGGAGCTGGCTCCCGTGACGGTCGGATAGCTGGCGCATATCTACCTGACACGCCAAGATCCAAATGTGGGAGGGGGCTTGCCCCCGATGGCGGCCTAAGAGCCGACCAGGATGTTGGATCAGACCGAGTACATATCCATTCCTGCGGTAACGGCCACTTAGGGTTCCGCTTTTACAGCGGGTCACTTTTGGAAAAGAGCCCCAAAAGTAACCAAAAAGGCTCTTGCCCCACCACTCGGCACCTCGCGTAGGCTCGGTGTGCCCGTAATCCGCCATGGATTTGGGGGGCCGCCGCCACGCGCCATCCATGGCGCGGGGCGGCTAAACCGGCATCCCTGCCGGTTTACCCCCCAAATCCATGGCGAATTACGGCCAGCGTGGTTTGACGGGGCGCCTGAGATCAAAAGCAGATCAAGATCAAGATCACGAGCGGCTCGCTTCGCATTGTGGTTACGGTTGGTTGCGGCTACACGAGTTGTGTGGATACCCATGCTCATCGGTACCAGCATCACGCCTCTGCTCCCGCAGCATGGGCCCGCCGCGCTCAAACCCTGCGTGCAAACGTATCGCTGTGGCTGCCCGACACCTTGCGGCAATGCACCAGCGCATCGCGAATCATGAAGTTCACCAATGTCGGCGAAACCCCCAACTCCTTGGCGATATCCTTTTGCGGCACGCCATGCAGGCGGTACATCTCGAACGCATAGCGAGTGCGCTGGGGCAATTCCGTCAGGGCGTCGGCGATGTTTTCCAGGGTGTTGAAATTGATGTGCGACGTTTCCGGTGAAGCGCCGTGAATAACCACATTCAAGCCTTCCTCTTCGGTCCCGGAGTATTTGAGCTCCAGGGCCTGCTTGCGGTAATGATCGATCGCCAGGTTACGCACGATCTGGAACAGGTAACTCAGTTGGGCTTTGAACGATGAAGTGATCGTCGGCGCTGACTGCAATCGGAAGTAGGCGTCCTGTACCACGTCTTCGGCACGGGAGCGGCACCCGGTAATGCGTGCGGCGATCTTTACCAATATCAGTCGATTATCGACGAACGCCTGCAGAAGGGGTGAGTCGCACCTGCCTGTGGATACTTGTTCCGTCATGGAAATCACCTTGTCGCAAAAGAGGTTAGGGGAGGGCGTCCTTGCTGAGGCCTCCTACACATCGGGCAACAAATTATGCTGAATGATAATGATTGTCAAATGAGAAGGCGAACTAATCTTATGCCTTTGCGGAAGGTGTGAACTACGTCTCGCTCGCCGCCTGCGACTAATTATTTGCCGGGGCCGTCCGTTCTTCTGGGTGACAGGCTTGTTAACAAACGGCCAAGGATCAGCACCCGCAGGAGGAGCAGATGGGTTTTTATCGTGCATTGGGCATGTGTCAGTTTGGAGTGCTTGCGTGATGAATACGCCCGCCCGGCTGCGTCTGTTTTGCCTGCCCCACTCAGGCGCCAGCGCCTCGGTCTATGCTCGCTGGCGCCGCGTCCTGCCGGATTGGTTGCAGGTATGCCCGCTGGAATTACCCGGGCGCGGCAGGCGCATGGACGAGCCGTTGCAGCGCGATATCAAGGCTCTGGCGGCGCAATTGGCTGAGGAAATCAGCCGTGATCTCGACGGTCCTTATGCCTTGTTCGGTCACAGCCTGGGTGGGCTGTTGGCGTTTGAGTTGGCCCATGCCTTGAGCGCGCGCAATGTGCCTGCGCCCCTGGCGTTATTTGCTTCAGGCACGGCTGGCCCGGCGCGGCGCGATGTCAGCGAATACGCTATCGAGAAGACCGATGCCCAACTCATCGCCCGCCTGCGCGAATTGCAGGGCACTGCCGAAGAAGCCCTGGCCAGCCCCGAGTTGATGCAGTTGATGTTGCCGATCCTGCGCGCCGACTTTCTGCTGTGCGGCAGTTTCATCTACGGCGAGCGCGAGCCGCTTGGCCTGCCAATCCATGTGTTTGGCGGCAAGCAGGACAGCGTACGCGCCGACCAGTTGCTCGACTGGCAACTCGACGCCGCCAGCGGTTTCTCCCTGGATATGTTCGACGGCCATCACTTCTTTCTCGTACAGCACGAAAGCGCCGTATTGCGCTGCCTGCGGCGCTATGCCGACGAGCACTTGGCGCGCTGGCGCATTGGCGCGGCACGGCAACTTGCCGCCGGCTGAACCTCACCGATTTCCCGAATTTCCCGTAAGCCGATTTCAGGCAGGAACCCCATGATGGACGCCTTCGAACTCCCCCGCACCCTGGTCCAGTCCCTTCAACGCCGCGCTGCGCAGACACCGGATCAGGTCGCGTTGCGCTTCCTCGCCGACAGCGCCGAGCACAGTGTGGTACTCAGCTACCGCGACCTGGACCAACGCGCCCGCACCATCGCCGCCGCCTTGCAAGCCAATGCCGGCCTTGGCGAACGGGCGGTGCTGCTGTTCCCCAGCGGCCCGGACTACGTCGCAGCGTTCTTTGGGTGCCTGTATGCCGGGGTGATCGCGGTGCCGGCGTATCCGCCGGAGTCCACGCGCCGCCATCACCAGGAGCGCCTGCTATCGATCATCAGCGATGCCGAGCCGCGCCTGTTGTTGACGATTGCCAGCCTCAGCGAGGACCTGGCGCAGATTGAAAATGCGCCGCCGGTGCTGAGCGTGGACACCCTGGAGGCGCAGCTTGCCGAGCACTGGGTCGAGCCCCAGTTGCAGGCCGACGACATCGCCTTCCTGCAATACACCTCGGGCTCCACCGCCTTGCCCAAGGGCGTGCAAGTCAGCCATGGCAACCTGGTGGCCAACGAAGTGCTGATCCGTCGTGGCTTCGGTATCGACCTCAACCCCGATGATGTGATCGTCAGCTGGTTGCCGCTGTACCACGACATGGGCCTGATCGGTGGTTTGCTGCAACCGATTTTCAGCGGCGTGCCCTGTGTGTTGATGTCGCCGGCCTATTTTCTCGCCCGACCGTTGCGTTGGCTGGAAGCGATCAGCGAATACAGCGGCACCATCAGTGGCGGTCCGGATTTCGCCTACCGCCTGTGCAGCGAGCGGGTCAGCGAGTCGGCCCTCGAACGCCTGGATTTGAGCCGCTGGCGCGTGGCCTATTCCGGCTCCGAGCCGATTCGCCTCGATACCCTGGAGCGCTTCGCGGAAAAATTCGCCGTCTGCGGTTTCACGCCGAACAACTTCTTCGCCTCCTACGGTTTGGCCGAAGCGACCCTGTTTGTTGCCGGCGGCACCCGTGGTTGCGGGATTCCCGCGATGCACATGGACGAGCAAGCGCTGGCCGCCAACCGTGCCGAACCGGGCCAGGGCAGTGCGATCATGAGTTGCGGCACCAGCCAGCCGGACCACGCTGTGCTGATCGCCGACCCGCATACCCTCACCGAGCTTGCCGACAACTGTGTCGGCGAACTCTGGGCCACGGGGCCGAGTATCGCCCACGGTTACTGGCGCAACCCCGAAGCCAGCGCCAAGACCTTCGTTCAGCACGCCGGCCGCACCTGGTTGCGCACCGGTGACCTGGGTTTCATCCGCGACGGCGAGGTGTATATCACCGGTCGCCTCAAAGACCTGCTGATCGTGCGCGGCCACAACCTCTACCCCCAGGACATTGAACAGACCATCGAGCGTGAAGTGGAGGTGGTGCGCAAAGGTCGCGTCGCCGCCTTTGCCGTGAATGACCAGGGCCTGGAGGGCATCGGCATTGCTGCGGAAATCAGCCGCAGCGTGCAGAAAATCCTGCCGCCAGAAGCACTGATCAAAGCGATCCGCCAAGCGGTGGCCGAGTCCTGCCAGCAAGCCCCGAGCGTGGTGGTGCTGCTTAACCCCGGTGCGCTGCCGAAGACGTCCAGCGGTAAGGTACAGCGCGCAGCCTGTGCGATTCGCCACGCCGATGGCAGCCTCGATAGCTATGCGCAATTCCCCGGAGTACAAGAGGCTGCGAGCGGGGCGGCGCTGGCGTCTGATGTGCAACAACAGATCGCGGCGATCTGGTGCGAGCAACTGCAACTGCCCAGCGTGGCCGCCGATGACCATTTCTTCCTGCTGGGTGGCAACTCCATCAGCGCCACCCAAGTGGTCGCCCGCCTGCGTGAAACCCTGGGCCTGGAACTGAACCTGCGCCTGCTGTTCGAAGCACCGACGCTGTCTGCCTTTGCGGCGGGCGTGGCGCAATTGCAACAGGACGGCGGCGTTGCCCAGGGCGTGATTCACGCGTTGTCGCGCCAGGAAGAGCTGCCCCAGTCGCTGGCACAGAACCGCCTGTGGATCACCTGGCAGTTGGACCCGCACAGCAGCGCCTACACCATTCCCGGCGCCTTGCACCTGCGTGGCGAGCTGGATGAAGAGGCGTTGCGCGCAAGCTTCCAGCAACTGATCCAACGCCACGAAGCCCTGCGTACGCGCTTTTACGAGCGCGATGGTCAGGGCTTTCAGCGTGTCGAGGCCGCGACGGATTTTGCGCTGCAAGTCATCGACCTCAGTGACTTGCCCGCTGCCGAGCGCGAAGCGCGTGCGCAGCAGATTCGCGAAGATGAAGCGCGTACCCAGTTCGACCTGGAGAAAGGCCCGCTGCTGTGGGTCACCCTGGTGCGCCTGGACGATGAAGACCACCAACTGCTGGTGACGCTGCACCACATCATTGCCGACGGCTGGTCGCTGAATATCCTGATCGACGAGTTCTCGCGCCTGTACGCCGCTGCCGTCCAAGGGCAGCCCCTTGAGCTGCCGCCGCTGGCCCTGCACTACGCCGACTACGGCAGCTGGCAGCGCCAATGGCTGGCCGAAGGCGAAGGCTCGCGCCAGCTGGCGTACTGGACGGCGCAGTTGGGTGACGAGCATCCGACCTTGAACCTGGCCACCGATCATCCGCGTTCGGCCCAGCATCGGCACAGCGCCTCGCGGCACAGCCTGCGTCTGGATACACGCCTCAGCGCCGCGATTCGCCAAACCGCCCAGGCTCATGAGTCGACCCCGTTCATGCTGTTGCTGGCAGCGTTCCAGACCTTGCTTCATCGCTACAGCGGCCAGCGCGATATTCGCATCGGCGTGCCCAATGCCAACCGCCCGCGCCAGGAAACCCAGGGCCTGATCGGTTTCTTTATCAACACCCTGGTACTGCGTGCCGAGCTGGACGGGCGCCTGCCGTTCGACCAACTGCTGGCCACCACCCGCCACAGTGCGTTGGGGGCCCAGGCCCATCAGGACTTGCCCTTCGAACAATTGCTGGAAGCCTTCCCCCAGGCCCGTGAACAGGGCCTGTTCCAGGTGATGTTCAACCACCAGCAACGTGATCTGAGTGCCTTGCGCCGCTTGCCGGGGCTGTTGGCCGATGAACTGCCATGGCACAGCCGCGAAGCCAAGTTCGACCTGCAACTGCATAGCGAAGAAGACCGCAACGGGCGCTTCAGCCTGTCGTTCGACTACGCCGATGAGCTGTTCGAAAGCGCGACTATCCAGCGCCTGGCCGAGCACTACGTCAGCGTGTTGCAAGCGGTCTGCGAGCAACCGCAACAGGCCATCGGCGACCTGCCGTTGATGCCGCCCGGCCAGCAGCAACCCTGGGGCGAAGCGCCCTGCGAGCCGGCCCGGCAGTGGTTGCCTGAGTTGCTCAGCCAACAGAATTCGGACGCCACTGCGCTGGTCTGGCAGCACGGCAGCCTGACCTTCGCCCAACTGCATACCCAGGCCAACCGCCTGGCTCACTACCTGCGCGACAAAGGCGTCGGCCCGGACGTGTGTGTGGCCATCGCCGCCGAGCGTTCGCCGCAACTGCTGATCGGCCTGCTGGCCATCATCAAGGCCGGTGGCGCCTACGTGCCGCTCGATCCGGATTACCCTGCCGAGCGCCTGGCCTACATGCTCAAGGACAGTGGCGTACACCTGCTGCTGACCCAAACCGCGTTGCTGGAGCAGTTGCCGACTGCCGAAGGCGTGTGCGTGATCGCCATGGACAGCCTGCACCTCGACAGCTGGCCAACCCAGGCACCGGGCTTGCACCTGCATGGCGACAACCTTGCCTACGTGATTTATACCTCCGGTTCCACCGGCCAACCCAAGGGCGTGGGCAACACCCATGGCGCGCTGGCAGAACGTTTGCAGTGGATGCAGGCCACCTATCAATTGAATGAAACCGATGTACTGATGCAAAAGGCGCCGATCAGTTTCGACGTGTCGGTGTGGGAGTGTTTCTGGCCGCTGATCACCGGTTGCCGCCTGGTGCTCGCGGGGCCGGGTGAACACCGCGACCCGCACCGCATCGCGCAGTTGGTGCAGGAACATGGCGTGACCACGCTGCACTTTGTGCCACCGTTGTTACAGCTGTTTATCGATGAACCGCTGGCAGCCGAATGCACCAGCTTGCGCCGTATGTTCTCCGGCGGCGAAGCCTTGCCCGCCGAGTTGCGCAACCGCGTGTTGGCGCAGTTGCCGGCAGTGCAGTTGCACAACCGTTATGGCCCGACCGAAACCGCAATCAACGTAACCCATTGGCATTGCTCCGCCACTGATGGTGAGCGCTCGCCGATTGGTCGGCCGTTGGGCAATGTGATCTGCCGCGTGCTCGACGAGCAGCTTAACCCGCTGCCGGCCGGGGTGCCGGGCGAGTTGTGCATCGGCGGCATCGGCCTGGCGCGTGGTTATCTTGGTCGTGCCGGGCTGACGGCCGAACGCTTTGTTGCGGACCCCTTGGGTGCGGCGGGCGCACGCCTGTATCGCACCGGTGACCGGGCGCGCTGGAGTGCCGATGGCGTGCTTGAATACCTCGGGCGCCTGGACCAGCAGGTCAAACTGCGTGGGTTCCGGGTGGAACCGGAAGAAATCGAAGCACGCCTGCTGGCCCAGGACGGTATCGCCCAAGCCGTGGTGCTGGTGCGCGACGCGCAGTTGATCGGCTATTACACCGCCCACACCGAACTGGATGAGCAACAGGTCAAAACCGCCCTGGCCGCCCAATTGCCGGAATACATGGTGCCCGCGCTGCTGATGCGCCTGGACGCCATGCCGCTGAGCCCCAGCGGCAAGCTCGACCGGCGCGCCTTGCCCGAGCCGGTCTGGCAAACCCGCGAACACGTCGAACCGCACACGCCTTTGCAGCTGCAAATCGCCGCGATCTGGCGCGAGGTCTTGGGCCTGCCGCGCATTGGCCTGCGCGATGACTTCTTCGCCTTGGGCGGGCACTCGTTGCTGGCCACGCAAATCATCTCGCGCACCCGCCAGGCGTGTGACGTCGAGCTGCCGTTGCGCACCCTGTTCGAAGCCAGTGAGTTGGGCGCCTTTGTCGAGCAGGTCGGGCTGATCCAGGCGGCGGGGCAGCGCAACCAACAAAGCGCAATCGCCAAGGTCGACCGCAGCGCGCCGGTGCCGTTGTCCTATTCCCAGCAGCGCATGTGGTTCCTCTGGCAGATGGAACCGGACAGCCCGGCCTACAACGTCGGCGGCATGGCGCGCCTGCGCGGCGTGCTGGATGTGCAACGTTTCGAGGCGGCGTTGCAGGCATTGATCATGCGTCACGAAACCCTGCGTACCACCTTCCCGAGCGTTGACGGCGTGGCGTGCCAGAACGTCGCACCGCAGACCGGCGTGCGCATGGACTGGCAGGACTTCTCAGCGCTGAGCGAAACCGAGCGCCAACAGCGTTTGCAGCAACTGGCGGATCAAGAAGCGCACACGCCGTTCAACCTGGAAACCGGGCCGCTGCTGCGGGCCTGCCTGGTCAAGGCCGGCGAGCAGGAACACTACCTGGTGCTGACCCTGCACCATATCGTCACCGAAGGCTGGGCCATGGACATCTTTGCCCGTGAACTCAGCGCCTTGTACGAAGCTTTTATCGACGAACGCGATTCGCCGCTGGTGCCGCTGCCGGTGCAGTACCTCGACTACAGCGTGTGGCAGCGCCAGTGGCTGGAGTCCGGCGAGCGCCAACGCCAGCTGGATTACTGGACCGCGCAACTGGGCACTGAACATCCTCTGCTGGAACTGCCCGGTGATCGCCCACGGCCTGCGGTACAAAGCCACCAGGGCGAGCTGTACCGCTTTGACCTGAGCGATGAGTTGGCGGCCCGCGTGCGCGCCTTCAATGCCGAGCGCGGCCTCACGCTGTTCATGACCATGACCGCCACCCTGGCCGTGTTGCTCTACCGCTACAGCGGCCAGACCGACCTGCGCATCGGCGCGCCGGTCGCCAACCGCATTCGTCCGGAAAGCGAAGGGCTGATCGGCGCGTTCCTCAACACCCAGGTGCTGCGTTGCCAGCTCGATGGGCAGATGAGTGTCGCCCAGCTGTTCGAGCAAGTCCGTCATACGGTGATCGAGGGCCAGTCTCACCAGGACCTGCCGTTCGATCATCTGGTGGAAGCCCTGCAACCGGCGCGAAGTGCCGCGTATAACCCACTGTTCCAGGTGATGTGCAACGTGCAGCGCTGGGAGTTCCAGCAGAGCCGCCAACTGGCGGGCATGACCGTCGAGTACCTGGCCAACGATGCGCGGGCGACCAAGTTCGACCTTAACCTGGAAGTCACCGACCTCGACCATCGCCTGGGTTGCTGCCTGACCTACAGCACCGACCTGTTTGATGAACCGCGCATTGCGCGCATGGCCGAACATTGGCGCAACCTGTTGCACGCCTTGATCGCCAACCCGCAGCAGCGTCTCAGCGAATTGCCGTTGCTGAGCGCAGATGAACAGCGCGCATTGAAGGACAGCCTCGGGGTTGAGAAGGGCGAGCATCGCCTCGACCAATGCATCCATCAGCTGTTCAGCCATCAAGCCAGCCAGCGTGCCGATGCCCCAGCGCTGACCTTTGCCGGTGTGACGCTCACTTATGCTGAGCTGGACGCCCGCGCCAACCGCCTGGCCTGGATGCTGCGCGAGCGCGGGGTGGGCCCGCAGGTACGGGTCGGCCTGGCACTGCCGCGCTCGCTGGAAATGGTCATCGGCCTGCTGGCGATCCTCAAGGCCGGTGGCGCCTATGTGCCGCTGGACCCGGAATACCCGTTGGACCGCCTGCATTACATGATCGAGGACAGCGACATCGGCCTGCTGCTCAGCGATGCGGCGATGTTCGAAGCCCTCGGCGAATTACCGACGACCGTGGCGTGCTGGTGCCTGGAAGACGACCTGCCGGTGCTGGAGAATTACCCTGCCGATGCGCTGCCGTTTGTGAGCCTGGCGCAACACCAGGCGTACCTGATCTATACCTCCGGCTCCACTGGCAAGCCCAAGGGCGTGGTGGTGTCCCACGGTGAAATCGCCATGCATTGTCAGGCGGTGATCGAACGGTTCGGTATGCGTCCGGATGACTGCGAGCTGCACTTTTATTCGATCAACTTCGACGCCGCCACCGAGCGTTTGCTGGTGCCGCTGCTCAGCGGTGCCCACGTGGTATTGCGCGCCCAGGGCCAGTGGGATGCCGAAGAAATCTGCGCGCTGATTCGTACCCATCGCATCAATGTCCTTGGCTTTACCCCCAGCTATGGCAGCCAGTTGGCGCAGTGGCTGGCGACCCGGCAGCAGACCTTGCCGGTGCGCATGTGCATCACCGGTGGCGAAGCCTTGACCGGCGAGCACCTGCAACGTATTCGTGCGGCATTCACGCCTGAGGTGTTCTTCAACGCCTATGGCCCCACCGAAACCGTGGTGATGCCGCTGGCCAGCCTGGCGCCGCAGCAGTTGGAGGAGGGCGCCGGCAGCGTGCCGATTGGCAGCATCATCGGTGAGCGCGTGGCCTACATTCTCGACGCCGACCTGGCGCTGGTGCCCCAAGGCGCCAGTGGTGAGTTGTATATCGGCGGTGCCGGCCTGGCCCAGGGCTACCACCGCCGGCCAGGGATGACGGCGGAGCGGTTTGTCGCCGATCCGTTTGCCGCCAAGGGCGGGCGCCTGTACCGCACCGGCGACCTGGTGCGCCAACGCGCCGATGGCCTGGTGGAATACCTGGGGCGTATCGACCACCAGGTGAAGATTCGCGGTTTCCGTATCGAGTTGGGCGAGATTGAAACGCGCTTGCTCGAACATGCCGCCGTGCGCGAAGCGGTAGTGCTGGCCCTGGATGCACCGAGCGGCAAGCAACTGGTGGCGTACCTGGTCAGCGATGCCGAGCCTGTCGCCTTGCGCGAGGCGCTGAAGGCGCACCTCAAGGCGCAACTGCCGGACTACATGGTGCCTGCGCATTTGATCGTGCTGGACAGTATGCCGCTGACCGCCAACGGCAAGCTCGACCGCCGCGCCTTGCCTGAGCCGGACCCTGAGGCCAATCGCCAAGCCTACGTGGCGCCCCGCAGTGAGCTGGAACACAGCCTGGCCGCCATCTGGTGCGCGGTGTTGAATGTGCAGCAAGTCGGCCTCGACGATAACTTCTTTGAGCTGGGCGGTGACTCGATCCTGTCGATCCAGGTGGTCAGCCGGGCGCGCCAGGCCGGGATCCATTTCAGCCCCCGTGACCTGTTCCAGCACCAGACCGTGCAAACCCTGGCCGCTGTCGCCACCCGTTCGCAGCAGGTCACCGCCGAGCAAGGTGTATTGACCGGCAGCTCTGGGCTTACGCCGATCCAGCATTGGTTCTTCGACACCGATATTACGGCGCGCCAGCACTGGAACCAGGCGCTGGTGCTCAAGCCATTGCAACTGCTCGACCCCCATCGCCTGGAGCAAGCGTTGCTGGCGGTGCTGGAACATCACGACGCGCTGCGCCTGAGCTTCACCCGGCGCGACGCGCAGTGGCATGCCGAACACCTGGCCGTGCCGGAAGGCGGCGTGCTGATGCAGGCGCAGGTGCGCGACATGGAGCAATGCACCGCGCTGTTCACCGATACCCAGCGCAGCCTCGACCTTGAGCACGGGCCGCTGTTGCGTGCGTTGCTGGTGGACGGGCCGCAGGGCCAGCAGCGCTTGCTGATCGCGATCCATCACCTGGTGGTCGATGGCGTGTCGTGGCGTGTATTGCTGGAGGATCTGCAAAACGTTTATCGCCAACTCAGTGACTGCCAGTCTGTCAGCCTGCCGGCCAAGACCAGCGCGTTGCGCGATTGGGCCGCGCGTTTGCAGGCGTACGCCGGCAGCGAATCCCTGCGCGAAGAGTTAAGCCTGTGGCAGGACCAGTTGGCCGGCCCGGCCGTGACACTGCCGGTGGCACGCGCGCAAGGCAGCTTGCGCAATCGTGACGCCGAGACGGTCAGCGTGCGCCTGGACGCAGAGACCACGCGCCAACTGTTGCAGCAAGCGCCGAGCGCCTACCGCACCCAGGTCAACGACTTGTTGTTGACGGCCCTGGCCCGCGTGCTGTGCCGCTGGAGCGGCCACGACTCGGCGTTGATTCAGCTGGAAGGCCACGGCCGCGAACCGTTGTTCGATGAGATCGACCTGACGCGCAGCGTCGGTTGGTTCACCAGCGCCTACCCGTTGCGCCTGACCCCGCTGGCCGAGCAGGGCGCCTCGATCAAGGCGATCAAGGAGCAACTGCGCGGCGTGCCGCACAAGGGCTTGGGCTACGGCGTGCTGCGCTACCTGGCGGACGACCTGTGCAAACGCAGCATGGCGGCATTGCCAGGCGCCGACATCACCTTCAACTACCTCGGTCAGTTCGACCAGAGCTTTGGCGCCGAGGCGCTGTTCCACCCGCTGGATGAGTCCGCCGGCCTGGCCCATGATCCGGACGCACCGCTGCCCAATGAGCTGAGTGTCGACAGCCAGGTCTACGGCGGTGAGCTGGTGCTGCGCTGGACCTTCAGCCGTGAGCGCCACGATGCGCACACCATCCGCAATCTGGCCGACGCCTACCTGGCCGAACTGCGCAGCCTGATCGCCCATTGCCTGCAGGACGATGCCGGTGGCCTCACACCGTCCGATTTCCCCTTGGCGCACCTGACCCAGGCGCAACTGGATGCCTTGCCGGTTCCGGCCAGCGCCATCGAAGACGTCTATCCGCTGACCCCGATGCAAGAGGGCCTGTTGCTGCATACCTTGCTGGAACCGGGCACTGGCCTGTATTACATGCAGGACCGTTACCGCATCAACAGTGCCCTGGACCCCGAGCGTTTCGCCCAGGCCTGGCAAACGGTGATCGCCCGCCATGAAGCCTTGCGCGCCTCGTTCTGCTGGAACGTCGGCGAAGACATGCTGCAAGTGATCCACAAGCCCGGCAGCACGCCGATTGAATACCTGGACTGGAGCGCCGAGCCGCAGGATGAGCAGGAACCGCGCCTGCAAGCGTTGCTCAAGGCCGAGCGTGAAGCAGGATTCGATCTGCTCAACCAGGCCCCGTTCCACTTGCGCCTGATCCGCGTGGGGGAGGCACGTTACTGGTTCATGATGAGCAACCACCACATCCTCATCGATGCATGGTGCCGTTCGCTGTTGATGAATGACTTCTTCGATATCTACATGGCCCTGGGCGAGGGTCGCGACGCGCAACTGGCGACGCCGCCGCGCTACCGCGACTACATCGCCTGGCTGCAACGCCAGAACCTCAATGAAGCGCGCCAGTGGTGGCAACAAAACCTGCAAGGCTTCGAACGCACCACGCCGATCCCGAGCGATCGCCCGTTCCTGCGCGAACATGCCGGCGGCAGCGGCGGCATGGTGGTGGGCGACTGCTACACCCGCCTCGATGCCCGTGACGGTGCGCAACTGCGTGAACTGGCGCAGGCGCACCAACTCACCGTCAACACCTTTGCCCAGGCGGCATGGGCATTGGTGCTGCGTCGCTTGAGTGGCGATCGCGATGTGTTGTTCGGTGTCACGGTGGCCGGGCGCCCGGTAGAGATGCCTGAGATGCAACGTACCGTCGGCCTGTTTATCAACAGCATCGCACTGCGGGTGAAACTGCCCGAGGACGGCCAGCCTTGCAGCGTGCGCCAGTGGTTGAGCGGTTTGCTCGACAGCAATATGCAGCTGCGCGAGTACGAATACCTGCCGCTGGTGACCATCCAGGAGCACAGCGAATTGCCCAAGGGCCAGCCGTTGTTCGACAGCCTGTTTGTGTTCGAAAACGCCCCGGTGGAAGTCTCGGTGCTGGACCGTGCGCAAAGCCTGAATGCCACGTCCGATTCCGGGCGCACCCACACCAACTTCCCGCTGACTGCCGTGTGTTATCCAGGGGATGACCTTGGTTTGCACCTGTCCTACGACCAGCGCTACTTCGACGAAAGCACCGTGCAAGGCATGCTCAGTGAGTTCAAGCGCCTGCTGCTGGCGCTGGTGCAAGGCTTCCATGGCGACATGGCTGATTTGCCGCTGATTGGCGAGCAGGAACGTGAATTCCTGGTGGAAGGCTGTAACCAGAGCGCACATGCCTACCCGCTGGAGCGCAGCTACATCGAGTTGTTCGAGCAACAGGTGGCGCAGCATCCGCAGCGTATCGCCGCCAGTTGCCTCGACCAGCAATGGAGCTATGACGAGCTGAACCGCCGCAGCAATGGCCTGGGACACGCGCTGATTGCGGCGGGTGTGGGCCTGGACCAACCGGTGGCGTTGCTGGCTGAACGTGGGTTGGACCTGCTGGGCATGATCATCGGCAGTTTCAAGGCCGGTGCCGGCTACCTGCCGCTGGATCCGGGGCTGCCGGGTCCGCGCCTTAGCCGCATCATCGACCTGAGCCGCACGCCCTTGCTGGTGTGCACCGAGGCGTGCCGGGAACAGGCCATCGAACTGCTCGAAGGGGTCGATTGCCAACTGCTGGTGTGGGAGGAAATCCCTGCCCGTGGCGAAAACCCAGGCTTCTATAGCGCCCCGGACAACCTCGCCTACGTGATCTATACCTCGGGCTCCACCGGCTTGCCCAAGGGCGTGATGGTTGAACAGCGCGGGATGCTCAACAACCAGTTGAGCAAGGTGCCGTATCTGGGTCTGAGCGACGCGGATGTGATCGCCCAGACCGCTTCGCAAAGCTTTGATATTTCCGTCTGGCAGTTCCTCGCCGCGCCGCTGTTTGGTGCGCGGGTAGATATTGTGCCGAACACCATTGCTCATGATCCGCAGGGGTTGCTGGCGCACGTTCAAGCACAGGGCATCACTGTGCTGGAGAGTGTGCCGTCGCTGATCCAGGGCATGTTGGCCCAGGAGCGTATCGGCCTGGATGGTTTGCGCTGGATGTTGCCGACGGGTGAGGCAATGCCTCCGGAACTGGCGCACCAGTGGTTACTGCGCTATCCGCAGATTGGTCTGGTTAACGCTTATGGCCCGGCGGAGTGCTCGGATGATGTGGCGTTCTTCCGCGTCGACCTGGCCTCGACCCGTGGCACTTACCTGCCGATTGGTACGCCGACCGACAACAACCGTTTGTACCTGCTCGATGGCGCCTTGGAGTTGGTGCCACAAGGAGCTGTCGGCGAATTGTGCGTCGCCGGCACCGGTGTCGGTCGCGGCTACGTCAGCGATCCGCTGCGCACCGCCCAGGTGTTTGTACCCAACCCCTTTGGCGCGCCCGGCGAGCGCCTCTACCGTACCGGCGACCTGGCGCGGCGTCGCAGCGATGGTGTGCTGGAGTATGTCGGTCGTATTGACCACCAGGTGAAGATTCGCGGCTACCGCATCGAACTGGGTGAAATCGAAGCGCGCCTGCACGAGCAACCGCAGGTGCGCGACGCGGCGGTGGGTGTGCAAGAGGGCGTCAATGGCAAACATCTGGTTGGCTATCTGGTGGCTGCCGACGCCACGCTGGACCCGAGCGAACACTTGGAGCGCATCAAGCAACGCCTGCGTGCCGAACTGCCCGAATACATGGTGCCGCTGCATTGGCTATGGCTTGATCGCCTGCCCCTGAATGCCAACGGCAAACTCGACCGCAAGGCCCTGCCGGCTTTGGAGATCGGCCAGTTGCACAGCCATGACTATGTGGCGCCGCGCACTGAACTGGAAGCCACGTTGACGGCTATCTGGGCCGAAGTGCTGAAAGTCGAGCGGGTAGGGGTGCAGGACAATTTCTTCGAACTGGGTGGGCACTCGCTGCTGGCTACGCAGATCGCTTCGCGGGTGCAGAAAACGTTGCAGCGCGATGTGCCGCTGCGGGCGATGTTCGAGTGCAGCACGGTGGCGGAGTTGGCCGCGTATATCCACGGGTTGGCCGCCAATGAAATCAGTGCCGAGAAGGTGGATCGGTTGAGTGATTTGATGGCGGAGTTGGAGGGGCTCTAAGGCGCAAAGGGCGCTGTCCGTTGGTCGGGCAGCGCCGTTTTTTTAGCGCGAACTGTCAATTCTGACAGTAGGCGGGGGCGAAAAAATAGGACTCACTTAAGGGAGTGCCTTGGCCGGACTGGGCTGGTCGAGGATACCTACCTCTCTTGAACACGGAGTTCTGAAAGTGGCCAAGCAAACATCCATTCCTGAAACCCCCTCAAATACCGACAATGCGTCAACGCCTTCAATTACGCCACAGCCGCAGGCGCTAGAAGCCGACGCGCCCATCATCTCCAGTGAGCTGTACGGGACGATTACGGCAGAAGCGATGGAGAAGGACTCATACCTGACTGTCGACTCGCGCATGGACAGGTTGGACATTACCGTAAAGTTCAGCATAAAGGAGGCGCCAGAGATCCGCTTGAATGATGTTGTTGACTCAAGCGGGCAGCCGGGTGCCAGGGAAATCCTGATTCCGCAGAAATACCTGACCATGTCCATGGGGTACACGCTGATCGTATGGTACGAGGGCACAGTGAGCGGTAAACCAGCCGTTTCACTGACCAAGGAAGTGGGGGTGACTTTTTACTCTGCAGAACAAAGTAAAGCGCTAGCGCCTCGATTAAGAGATGAAAAGATATTCCAAAATACGCCAACCTATGACATGCACGATCACAAAGGCGATGAGATAGTTGAAATACCTATTCCTCCACTTGCCCAGGTTGGAGATAAAATTTATTGCAGTGTCGTTATTGAGCAATTCAGTGGAAAACCCGTTTTCTATATCGTGGCTTACGGGTATGCATTAACGCTCGAAGATATAGCATCAGGCGAAAAACTTGAATTTCCGATTCCTCGTGGTTGGCTGGCACGTCAAAAGCCACGTTACGAATCAATTACTTGTCAGGCTGCCTGGATCACCAGTGGCGAGGAGCCCCAACCGCCGGCTGAAGTTGAAAACCCTGATGAAGAGACCCGTCTTCCCAGGAACGCTCTTCAAATCCAACATCGTCGTACCGCTGCTTTCATTGGGGATCAAGGCCTGGAGAATTTGCTGCCTCCCCATTTGCGGCAGTCTGCGTTTTTCGATGATAAGTGGTGCCTCAATCCGGAGCTCACTAAAAATGGGGGAGATATAGATGCGCCGGAGCTGGACACTTATGCCGGTGATCAGATCTGCTTCTACGTAAGCGGTCCCGGCTACGGATCGAAGTTACTGGGTTGTGTGGATATTGAAAGCGATGGGGACCCGGCGTCCGTCAAGTTACCGCGCTGTGTGATTGCTTGTTTCTTTAATAAGCCGATGACGCTGAGCTATACCGTTCAATTTCCTAATCTGATGGGTCCAGAGCCTCAGTCGCCGGAGCGGGTGGTCGATGTGCTGAAGCCTAGACTTTCCAAGTCGGAAATTGCAGAGGCCACTCACGGCAAGGTTAACCTCAATATTTTCGATGAGGACGCATCGGCGTTTGTTCATATTGGCGACTATGCCACATGCTCAACGTTCTGCTGGATGTGGATCACCGGTGAACATGAGGACGGAAGTAGCTACCAATCGGAAATTTTGACGAAGGCGCCTGTTACTGAGGACTGGAAGAATAAAGGTGTTGAGACGTTTATCTCGAGAGACAAGCTGCAACAACTGGCTGATTGCAGTGATTTTGAACTGCATTTTGCCGTGAGTTTCTGCGAGGCCTCTGACCGATCAGAAGCTATCGAGGCTCCGGCGGCGACTTTCCATATCGTCCAGGAAGACCTGGTGCTGCCCACGCCCGAAGTCGACAAGGCTGAGGGTGATGAATTGGAACCCTGGAATGCGCGAGATGGCGTAGACGTGGTGGTGAGTTATCTACGTATGAGCGACAGGCAAACCATCGAGCTTTGCTGGAAGGATGATGAAGACAATTGTTGGCCGTTGGATCCTCAAACCGGTGACAGAACAGGCTCTGTCACCTTCCGTTTGCCAGCGCCAGCGGTGATTGCTTCCATCGGTAGCTCCGTGGAAATCAAATACACAGTGACCACCCGCTGTGGGATTAAAACGTCCGAAAGTCTGCTGTTGAAAGTCCTCGTGCCCCACCGTTTACCGACTCCTGTGGTACGGCAAGCGACACCGGTCGCTACTCAGGATGGTGTTCTGAACCTAAGTGCGTTTGCCGGCAACGCTGATATCGACGTAGAGAAGTGGTGGTTTATCCTGCTGCAGCAGAAAGGCAGGATGCGGGCGGAAGGCACTCGACAAAACGGTGGTCTCTACGCCTTTGATGTGTATCTGAAAAAGCCAGTGACAGATACCAGCGCAGGATTATCAGATATCGTGAAGCGATCTGACTTGGCGGTTTTGAAGAATAACTCTGCGCTGACGTTTACATTTTTTGCCAGGCCCAACCCGCGTTCTGACCAAGGTTACGAGGTCATGTTCCCATCGTTAAGGTTGATTTTCCGTTCTGAGTACCGGGATTTCACATCGTTTACAGGCGGCAGTCGGAATGGTTGGCTCGATGGGGCGGCCTCTCAGGGGGAAAACAGATACGCCTCGTTTTTTGGAAAGTCTTGCATCGCCAACGGTACTGCCAGTTCAGGCACCGCTGGCGTCATTCTATACAAAAATGTGACTGGGCTTGAGGTGGGGCGTAGTTATCGCTTCAGTATGCTTGGCTGTACTTATAACGGGGCTGCCCCGTTCCCACAGTTGTCGCTACGTACGGATGCAGGTGCCGTTACTGCGGCAACGCTGTTCACAGCCATGGCGTGGAAAAGAATAGAGGGGGTCTTCGTCGCTTCCAGCTCGTCGATGCAGATGCAAGTTGTGTCTCACCTCGCTTCGGGAGCTAGCGGTAATGATTTCGCGATGACGGACCTTTTGATCGAGGACGCATGACCTTGATAACAGCCGATTGAAAACGCTCCCGCCATTGGCGGGAGCGTTTTTGCACCTACTGTGGAGTTGCAGGGATCTTCAGGCGTAGTGGGTACTGTCCGATGGTCGGAGAATACGTTCTCCAGCTGATAACTGTGAATTCTGACAGTAGGAAAAGAGGCGTTTTTTCGATGTGATAGGACGGTGTCGATCAGGACTTACACCTGTACCTCGGCATTTCCTGCCAATTGAAAAAGGACCTCTCCTCATGCCCAAATTATTGCTGGATCTGCCCGAGCCAACGCTGGTTGAGGCTGACGAAAATGGCCGTGTCGATTCACTCACTCTGCTAGACGGAGGCAATGTCAGCGTCTGCTACGACGACATGCAGGCAACTGACAGCATCACTCTGAATTGGCCACTGGCGGGCAGCGCTTATCCGCCGATACCACCCCAGAATGGCAACGACGCTGGTTGTATCAACATTTATATACCTGCCGAATACATAGCACTATGGTTGGACAATTACGTGTTGTTCACTTACACCGTTACCCGAAACGGGGATGATCAAACGTCCTTACAAGGTCAAGTATGGATCAGCCTGCCCTCGAACCTGCCTCAGGTGCAAATTCTCAAAGCAACCGATGGCAAACTGGATCTTTCTTTGTTGTGCTGTAAAGATCCGATTCTTTACATCCCATCCTGGGCATTTGCCGACACAATCCAGACGATCGACTGCTATATAGGCGGCATCTATCCCGATGGGTCCAAGGCCAGACTCTACCCATTCGAGGATGAACCGGTTACCGACGAAGACATACGCCTGGGCTGGCGTCGAGCAATCCCTCGGGAGTTGTTCCAACAACTTAAACATGACAGCGAACTGTTTGTTTTGGCCTCCGTGCGCTTCAGCCGGGCCACTCCCTATAGATCGTTCCCCTCGCTAGTGTTGACATTGCTCACCGAGCCTCACCTGGAACTGTCGCCACCTGACCTCAAGGAAGCTGCACACACCGAGTTCGACGGCTGGGTGGTCAACCCCATAAACACGGTTAACGGTGCGCATATCACTGTGGGGTATGAGGGCATATGCAGCGGTGATACGGTATGCCCGAAGTCTTCCGGGACGCCGGGGCCAGGAACGCCGGTGCTGGAGTGTCGCCAACCGGTTGAAGGTGAAACCAGCCTGGTGTTTGCAGTATCGCCTTTAGCGATTCGTGCCAACTTTGAGCAAACCATTACCTTGACTTACGGCGTCACGCGTTGCGACGGCAGCCAATGGTCTTCACCCGAACGCAGGGTGAAAGTGCTGGGCATCACGGGCTTGCCAAAATCGAATATTGAACAGTCCACAGGCAACCGTCTGGACCTCAATACCTTTCGTGGCGACGCAACGGGCGTGGTGCCCATTTGGAGTTATGCCATTGAGCTGGACTGCTGCTGGATGTGGGTAACCGGTACGCTTGAGGATGGCAGCGACTATTGTTTTTATGTGTTGGAGGCCGAGCCGCTTAAAGCCGCCTGGTTACACGATGGGGTCGATACACCGATCTCCAGGGCCAAGCTGCAAAAGCTGGCGGATTGCAAAGCGTTTGAGCTGCATTTTGCCGCGAACTTCGATGGCCAGTGTACGTGGGAGACTGCCGTCGAGTTCCCGGTTCGGACTTTCAGCATCGAGCAGGAAGCTTTGACACTGCCCCCTCCCAGGGTATGTGAAGCAGTGGATGATCAACTGACCATCTGGAATGGCCGGGACGGTGTAACGGTGCGGGTGGAGTATGAGCGGATCAGCCCTCATCAGACGATTCAGGTAAAGTGGATCAAGGCGGACGGTACGAGCCTGCCGTTGGAATCAAAACCGGGCAACAGTGATCCGGGCTATGTTGATTTTGCGATCCCGAGTGAAGCGGTGATTCAGGGCGCAGGTAAAACCATCCTGATCAACTACATAGTGACCAGTACTTGTAAGTTGGCGCCGTCGAAGACGCTTGGGCTGAAGATCAGTGTGCCGACCCGGTTGCCGACACCCGTTGTGCCAGAGGCTACGCCACCTGCTACTCAAGGCGGGATTTTAGATCTGCAGACTTTTACCGGTGATGCGCATATCACCGTGTATGACGCAAACTTCGACAAAGCGTGGTGGTTTGCTTTTGAAGGGCAAAATGCTTGGCTACGTGTTGTCGGGACTCTCGAATCCGGTGCCCCCCATACAATCAACGTGCGTATGGACCCACGCGTAATTTCAGAGGAAGTCGATAACGGGTTATCGGCAGTACTGCTGCGATCTGAATTGGAAAAATTGAAAGATCACAGCCCGTTGACTGTTTTTTGCGAGGTCACGACTGACGGGAGTTCAAGTGCGACGGGCGCAGTGCGGTTCCCATCATTGGAATTGACAGTCATTGTGCCCCCCAAAATTCGCTATGAAAACTTTACTGGTCAGCCGACCCGACTGATTTCTGCAGGCGCAAGTATTAGCATCCCGACGATGAACATACGTTTTCTATCTGGGCCAGGAAAAATGGGTATCTCAACGTATCCATCGACACCAGGGATGCTAGAGGGGCAGGCACTTGTTTTTGCTGATGGATTAGGCCAGGCACCGAGTCATCAAAGAGTGCGCCTTGATTTAACCTTTACATGTAAGCGTGTGAAGTGTGCATATACCTGGAATCACTATCCTACGACAGTTAGTTTTTACAGTCCGTCTGGCGGATATTTAGGTGCAGTAAATTTAAATGGGAGTCCTTTGAATAGTTGGATCGATTTTTCTGCACCGATAGGTTCGGTAATAGGCTACATAGAGATATCGTCTGGCGATTGGATGTACTTTGATTTCTTTACCTTCTGGTTGTAGCTTCAGTCAGCTTGACTAAACGCCCACCTGCTTAGGGTGGGCGCTTTATGCACATCGTTTTTATCAACTTACTTCGGCCCCAAAATCTTCACCAACTTCTCCGGCGACGGCGCCCCCTGTTGCTGCTGCAATCCACCCTTGTCATCCAGATAGAAAATCGCCGGCGTTGCTGACAACTCCAGTTCATCCATCAACTTCATATTGGCATCGAGCTTGGCCTCGACCTCGGCCGGGATCTTCTCCAGCGCCTTGAGCTTACTGCCCTTGCCGGCGGCTTCGTGTTCTTGCAGGGCTTTTTGCGGGTCTTTGGCGGCGAGCAGGGCGGCGGATTTGCCTGGGCTGTCTTCGCGGATGATGCCGACCATGATGTGGCGCAACTGCACCTTGCCGGCCTTGACCCACGGCCGCGCCTGTTCCCAGAACATGTTGCAGTAGGGGCAGTTAGGGTCGCTGAACAGGTACACGGTGCGCGGGGCGTTTTTATCACCGTCCTGGATCCAGCTGCTTTTTTCCATCTTGGCCCAGACTTCCTTGGCCATGGGTGCGTACACCAGTTTTTCCAGGGGCGCGGTGCTCAGGTCATTGCCCTGGGCGTCGTACAGGTTGCCGGCGATCACGTTTTTGCCGTCGGCGGTCAGGTACAGGGCCATGCCACGGTTCTGGTACTGGGCGGCGTAGCCGGTGAGGCCGCTGGGGGCATCGAATTTACCGATGATCCTGGCGCCCTTGGCTTCGATCTGTTTGATCGGCGCCGGCCAGTCTTCGGCCTGGGCCAGGGAGGCGGCGAGCGTCAAGGGCAGCAGGGTCAGCAGGTGGCGGAGGCGAGGCATGTCGGTTTCCTTGTCGTGGTGTCATCGAAGGGTTCCATGGCCCGGGCCAGGCTGGCTTCGGAGAGTTCGCCCAGGTGGCTGTTGATCAGGCGCCCATCGGCTTGGTAGAACAGCGTGGTCGGCAGGGCCATGGAGCCCACGGCCTGGCCGAGGCGGCCGCTGGCGTCGAACAGCACGTTGTCCAGGTTCAGGCCCTGGGTGGCCAGGTAGGTGCTGACGCTTTGCATGCTCTCGGCCTGGTTGACGAACAGAAAGGTCACGTCGGGGCGCATACGCTGGGCGTTTTCCAGCACGGGCATTTCGCGCCGGCACGGCGGGCACCAGGTGGCCCACAGGTTGATCACCAGCGGGCCACCCTGGTAATCCGCCAACTGCACCACCTCGCCATTGGCGTTGCGCAGGGTGATGTCCGGCAGGCGCGTGCCTTTTTCATACAGGCTGAGGGACAGGCTGGCCATGCCCCAGAACAACAGACCGGTGATCACCCCGGCGCTGAGCGGCTTGCGCAGGGCCGGGCGACGCCAGCCATACGCCAGCGCGCCGAGCACCAGCGCGATGATGCCGGGCCAGGCGAGGAAACCACCGTCACGCAGGTCGACCATCTCGACCCAGTCGTTGCTGTAATAACTCCAGTACATCAGCACGAAGCTGACGCGGGCGGCCAACATGCCCAGCAGGAACAGGCTGAACAGCACCGATTCGGGGTTCTCACCGCCACGCTTGGCCACGCGCCAGCCTACCAGTGTGGCGAGAATCAGCGCGCTGATCAGCAGGATGTGATTCAGGGCGATGGCGAATGTGCCGATGGTCAGGGTCAACATCAGCGCGCGTCTCGGGTTTGCGTCCAGCGTTGCAGGAAGGCGGCGGCATCCACTTCGCCGGTGATGCGTTGGGCGCGACGTTCATCACCGTCCGGGCCGATCCACACGAAGCTCGGTGGCCCCGGCACCTTGTAGCGGCCCAGCAGTTCGCGGCTGGCAGCGTTGTCGGCGGTGACGTCCAGGCGTAGCAGGCGCACGTCTTTGAGCGCGTCCATCACCTCGGGTTTGCCGAACACCTGTTTTTCCATGATCTTGCACGACACGCACCAGTCAGCGTAATAGTCCAGCAGCACCCATTGGCCCTGGGCCTTGGCGCTGTCGAGCTGGCTTTGCAGCACTGCCGGGTCATTGATGGTGGTGAAGGCATCGTGAGCGCTCGGTGCACCGGCGACCTTTGAGCCGCTGTAAACCTTCAACGGTTGCCACAGCTCATCGCTGCCACCGGCTGCGCCCACCACCAGTATCGCGCCCCACAGGCCCAGCACCAGGGAACCTGCGCCGAACACCTTGGCGGCCACGCCGAACTCACGGGCCAGTGTCCAGCCGCAGTACGCCATCACCAGCGCCAACGCACCCCACAGGCCGATCCACAGGCTGTCGCCGACCACTGGGCGAATCATCAGCACGGCGGTGCCCAGGAACAGGAAGCCGAAGATACCCTTGAGCACGTTCATCCAGGTGCCCGGCTTGGGCAGGAAGCGATTGCCCACGGTCACCAGCAGCAACAGCGGAATGCCGATACCGATGCCCATGGCGAACAGGATCAGGCCACCGTGCAGCGCATTGCCGCTCTGGGCGATATAGAGCAGGGCGCCGGCCAGGGGCGCGGTCATGCACGGGCCCACCAGCAGGCCGGACAGCGCGCCGAGCACACCAGCACCCACCAGGCTGCCACCGCTTTGCTGGCGGCTGACGTTATCGAGACGGTCGCGCAGGAAGGCGGGCAACTGCAATTCAAAGAAGCCGAACATCGGCAGGGCCAGCAGCACGAACAGCGCGGCAAAGCTGCCAAGGATCCACGGGGTTTGCAGCAGCGCGGCGAGGTTGGCGCCAAGCAGCGCGGCCATCACACCCAGGCCCGCATACACCAGTGCCATGCACACCACGTAGCTACCGGCCAAGGCAAAACCACGGCGCGGGCTGGCGCCACTGCCGACTACCAGGCCGGCGAGAATCGGCAGCATCGGCAGCGAGCAGGGCGCAAACGCCAACAACAGGCCCAGGCCAAAGAAGATCAGCAGGCTCCAGCCCAGGCTGCGTTGTTGCAGGCCGCTGGCCAGGCTTTGGTCCTGGGCCTGCGCGGTAGCGGCTACGGCCGGGTTGCCGCCCAGGTCCACGGTGATCGACTGCGGTGGATAACACAGGCCCGCATCGGCACAGCCCTGCCAGCCCAGCTTGACCTTGCCGGTGGCGCCGGCCGGGATCTTCACTTCCAGGCCCTGGCGATACACTTGCTGTTCGCCGAAGAACTCATCGCTATGGGCTTCACCCTGGGGCAGCACGGGTTGTTCGGCCAGGCCGTCGAACTTCATGCGTTGCTGGTACAGGTAGTAACCGTCGGCTATTTGCCAATACAGTTGGGTTTCGCCACTTTCAAGACGTTCGGAGGTAAAGGTGAAGGCTTTGCCCACCGGGAGAAAGTCGGGTTTGGTTTCGAAGGGGTTGCCCGGCGCTGCCTGGGCGAATCCCGCGAACAATACCAGCAGAAAGGTAAACAGATGCCGCATGGTCAAGCCTTAGTTCGATGCAAGTGAGGCACACAATGTGTGGCGCTGATTAACCGATGATTAACCGGACGCTATTCTAGAGCGTAGGGATAATCTGATGTTGTGAACTTTAGCGGCATAATGCGCGCTTAATCTGGCGCTTTTCTAATCACCCCCATCTTTCATGAAGGGTTCAGCATGCACGTACTGGTCTGTGAAGACGACGAACTGATCGCCAGCGGCATTGTGGCCGGCCTCGGTGCCCAGGGCTTTACGGTCGAGCGCGTGGCCACGGCCGCAGCCGCCAGGGCGATGCTCAAGGCCGCAGCGTTCGACATCATGGTGCTCGACCTCGGCCTGCCTGACGAAGATGGCCTCAAGCTGCTGCAACAACAGCGCAGCCAGGGCCTGGAAATTCCCGTGCTGATCCTCACCGCGCGGGACTCGGTGACCAACCGCGTCGACGGCCTGCAAGCTGGCGCCGATGACTACCTGCTCAAGCCCTTCGACCTGCGCGAACTCGCCGCCCGCCTGCAAACCCTATTGCGCCGGGTGGCGGGGCGCAGTGTCAACCTGATCGAGCACGGCCGCCTGGCCTACGACCCCAGCAGCCGCGAGACCTTCCTGGATGGCCAGCCGGTGGACCTGTCCCGTCGCGAACAGGCGCTGTTGCAGGCGCTGCTGCACAACAAGGGCCGTGTGTTGTCCAGCGAGCAGCTCAAGGACAGCATCTACGGGTTCAGTGATGAGCTGGAAAGCAACGCGCTCAACGTGCATATCCATCACCTGCGGCGCAAGTTGGGCAATGGCATCGTCGAGACCGTCAGGGGCTTGGGCTATCGCCTGGGGCCGGCTGATGCAGGAGAGAACACTCAGTGATGAGCTTGCGCCTGCGCCTGACGTTCAAGCTGGGCGCCGCTTTTGTGCTGATCTGGGTGCTGGCGGCCGCCTGGATGCTCAACGATTTGCGCAACCAGATGATGTTCTCCCTCGACCAGCGCCTGGTGGCCTCGGCGCGCATGGTAGCCGGGCTCACCGAGCAGATGCCGGGTTTGGCCAGCGTCAGCGGTGGTGCACATTTGCGCACCGAACAGTTGAATGTGCCGGGGGGCATGGCCTGTCAGGTCAGCTCCTTGCGCGGCGAGATCCTGGCACGCAGCCACACGACCCCGGATGAAGGTCTGGAGTCGCGCAGGAGTGGTTTTCGTGACCAGATGATCGATGGCGTGGGTTGGCGCAGTTTCACCCTGTCCCGGGGCGACCTGCTGATCACCACCGCAGACCGCCAGGTGGAGCGTGAGGCACTCAACCTGTCGATCCTGCTGGCAGCATCGGTACCGGTCGGCGTGGCATTGCTTGGTTGCCTGTGCCTGTTGTGGCTGGGCATCGGCCAGAGCCTGGTGCCGCTCAATCGTATGCGCGACGCCTTGATGCGCCGCAGCGTCGACTCTCTCGAACCCTTGCAGATTCACCCGTTGCCCAGCGAGCTCAAGCCGTTGCTCGACACCCAGAACCAACTGTTGCAGCGCATCGCCAAGACCATCGAGCGCGAGCGCCGCCTGACCGGTGACGCGGCCCATGAACTGCGCAGCCCGTTGACGGCAATCAAGACCCACCTGCAAGTGGCGCGCATGACCGAAGGTGCGGCGCGCGACCAGTCGCTGGCGCACGCCGAGGAGGGCGCCGACCGCTTGCATCGCACGCTGGAGCAATTGTTGCTGTTGGCGCGGGTGGAGGGCAGCTTGTCGTTTGACGATGGCTTGCAGTCCAGTGCCGAAGAAGTCGCCAGGTTGGCGATTCAGGACGCCAATGCCGGTGACAATTCCCGTATCGATCTTATTCTTGCGCCGGACCTCTCCCACGTTCCGGTAGAAATGCCCGTAGGCCTCGCCGTCGCGGCCTTGCGTAACCTGCTGGACAACGCCTTGCGCCATACCCCCGCCGATACCCGCGTGGAACTGCACGTGTTTTCTACCCCGGATAACGTGGTGTTTCGCGTGCGTGACCATGGCAAGCAGATCTCCAGCGAAGACCTGCAATACCTTACCCAGCGCTTCTGGCGTAATGGCAACAGCGAAGGCTGCGGCCTGGGCCTGGCGATCGTGCAGGCGATTGTGCAGCGCTGCGCCTGCTCGCTTGAGTTCGACAGCCAGCCGGACGGCTTGCGGGTTGAGCTGGGTATGCCGCTGCGCCGCTGAACCTTGCTTTTCATGTGCCAAGTAATTACCGCCCGCCTGACATTCAACCCTTCAGGATGGCGGTAATTTTTTTGCGCTTGAACGGGCCGAATGATTCGGCCTGAAATGAAAAGGACGGTTCTTATGTTGGTTATCGACACCAGTTTCCCAGCCAGGGATTTCAACGACCGCCAAGGTGAATCCGTGCAGCAGGTTATTCTGCACTACACCGCGGCGCCTTTTGCTTCGTCCCTGCGTACCCTTACGCAACACGGCGTCAGCGCTCACTATCTGCTGCCCGACCCCGATGAATCCAGCTACCGCGCCGCGGGTTATGAAGAGTTGCGCGTGTTTCGCCTGGTGGAGGAGGACAAACGCGCCTGGCACGCGGGAGTGAGCCATTGGGCGGGGAGGGACGACCTCAACAGCCGCTCGATTGGCGTTGAAATCGTCAACCTGGCGCGGGATGACGCGGGGGTATTTACCTTTCCCGAATACTCCCCGGCACAGATCGATGCGTTGATTGCATTGGTTCGCGACGTGCTTGCACGTTATCCGCAGGTCGGCCCGACTGACCTGATCGGGCATTCGGATGTGGCCTATTGGCGCAAGAGTGATCCGGGGCCGCGGCTGCCCTGGCGTGTTCTGCATGAGGCCGGTATTGGGGCCTGGTTTGATGAGCCAACACGGGCGATGTACCAGCGCCGCTTTTGTGTCGGCTTGCCGCCAGAGGTTGAGGTAGAGCGTGCGTTTCAGCGTTTTGGCTACAAGCCCGCGCAGAATCGCCGAGCCTTTGAACAGCGCACCCGGGCGTTCCAGATGCACTTTCGGGCTAGGGATTATTGCGGGTTCCTGGATGCAGAGACTTGCGCGATCTTGTATGCACTGAACGACAAATACCGCGGGCTATGAAGTGTGGGAGGGGGCTTGCTCCCACATTTGCATCTTCATTCTTCAGTTATCGATCGCCGCCCCCTAAATCCTGTTCTAGCTGATGCGTTTCCAGAACAGGAAATCCGTGCGCATGCCCTTGGGCCAGCCGCCAACGGATCGGCAGTTTGGTCATCATCAGCGTATTGAGGGATCGAGAGATGTCAGTCGCTACCAGCCGTATCGAAGACGCCCTGGCGCCTGCGGAAACGCTCTACCAGTTTGACGAAACCCCGCTGCTGGCCCGCCAGCGCCAGCAGGAGTCCAACGCCCGCAGCTACCCGCGGCGTATCCCCCTGGCGCTCAAACGCGCCAAGGGCCTGTATGTGGAAGACGTCGAGGGGCGGCGTTTCATCGACTGCCTGGCCGGCGCCGGCACCCTGGCGCTGGGGCATAACCATCCGGTGGTGATCCAGGCGATCCAGCAAGTCTTGAGCGACGAGTTGCCGCTGCACACTCTGGACCTGACCACACCGGTCAAGGATCAGTTCGTGCAGGACCTGTTCGGCTTGCTGCCATCGGAACTGGCGCGGGAAGCGAAAATCCAGTTCTGCGGCCCCACTGGCACCGATGCGGTGGAAGCCGCGTTGAAGCTGGTGCGCACCGCAACCGGGCGCAGCACTGTGCTGTCGTTCCAGGGCGCTTATCACGGCATGAGCCAGGGGGCGTTGAGTTTGATGGGCAGCCTGGGGCCGAAGAAGCCGCTGGGGGCGTTGTTGGGCAATGGTGTGCAGTTCCTGCCATTTCCGCATGACTACCGCTGCCCGTTCGGGCTGGGCGGCGCCCAGGGTGTGCGGGCCAACCTGCACTACCTGGAAAACCTGCTCAACGATCCCGAAGCCGGGGTGGTGCTGCCGGCGGCGGTGATTGTCGAAGTGATTCAGGGTGAAGGCGGCGTGATCCCTGCCGACCTCGATTGGTTGCGTGGCTTAAGGCGTATCACCGCGCAAGCGGGGGTGGCGCTGATCGTCGATGAAATCCAGAGCGGCTTTGGGCGTACCGGCAAGATGTTTGCCTTCGAACACGCCGGCATCATTCCGGATGTGGTGGTGATGTCCAAGGCCATTGGCGGCAGCCTGCCGCTGGCGGTGGTGGTGTATCGCGACTGGCTCGACACCTGGCTGCCGGGTGCCCATGCCGGGACGTTCCGCGGCAACCAGATGGCGATGGCGGCGGGCTCGGCGGTGATGCGCTACCTAAAGGATCACGACCTGGCCAGTCATGCGGCGGCCATGGGCGAGCGCCTGTGCGAGCATCTGCGCATCCTGCAGCGCGACTTCCCGCAGTTGGGGGATATCCGTGGCCGTGGGCTGATGCTGGGGGTGGAGCTGGTGGATCCGACGGGCCCGCTTGATAGCCTGGGGCACCCGCCGGTGCATCGCCTGTTGGCACCGCTGGTGCAGCGTGAGTGCCTCAAGCGCGGGCTGATCCTGGAGATGGGCGGGCGCCATGGCGGCGTGGTGCGCTTTCTGCCACCACTGGTGATCACCGCGGCCGAAGTCGACCAGGTGGCCGAGATCTTCGGGCGCGCCTTGGCGGCGGCGGTTGCCGGCGTTTAATTTTTGCGGTGCCTGGTACGTTTCTACAGATATCAGCGCTGCGCGTGGTGCGCAGCCAGCCTTTGAGCGATGGAGAACAGCAATGACCTCAGTATTTGACCGCGACGACATCCTGTTTCAGGTAGTGGTCAACCACGAAGAGCAGTATTCGATCTGGCCTGACTACAAGGCTGTGCCTGAAGGCTGGCGAACCGTGGGCAAGAGTGGCATGAAGAAGGAGTGCCTGGCGTATATCGAGGAAGTGTGGACGGATATGCGTCCGTTGAGCTTGCGCCAGAAGATGGACGGTGCCGCCCTCGCCAACTGATTCACTTGGGCCCGACTGTGGGAGGGGGCTTGCTCCCGATAGCGGTGTATCAGTCAGCCAATGTTCAACTGAAACACTGCTATCGGGAGCAAGCCCCCTCCCACATCAAGCATTAGTGCGGGGTGTGGGTGTAGAGGTAATCCGTCGCCAACGACGCCAGCGTCCTCACGCCCACCACCAACGCCGACTCATCCACAAAGAACCCAGGGTTGTGATTCGGCGCCGCCTTGCTCATGTCCTGGTCCCTCGGTGTCACCCCCAGGAAGACAAACAGCCCCGGTGCCTCTTTGGCATAGAACGAGAAGTCTTCGGCGCCACCCACCAACGGGCCTTGCACCACATCACCCTGAGCCGCCCAGCGCAGGCTCGGCAGCATTTTCTCGGTCAGCGCCGGGTTGTTGATGGTGGGGTCGTACTTCTCGATGATCGTCACTTCGGCCTTGGCGCCACCGCTTTCGGCGATTTTCTCAACGGTTTGACGCACGTCTGCATGCAGCTTCTGGCGAATGCCGTAGTCGTAGGAGCGAATGGTGCCGCTCATGTCTACCGACTCGGGGATGATGTTGTAGCGGGTACCACCGTTGATGGTGCCGATGCTCACGACAGAGGGGAATGACGAAATATCGGTACGGCGGCTGACCACGGTCTGCAGGCCGACAATGGTTTGCGCGCCAACGGTGATCGGGTCGATACCGTCCCAGGGGCGGCCGGCGTGGGTCTGTTTGCCGAGGATCCTGATGCGCAGGTCGTCGGAGCTGGCCAGGGTCGGGCCTGGGCGGTAGGCGATTTGCCCGGCAGGCACACCGGCCCACACATGCAGGCCGAACACCGCGTCAGGCTTGGGCGCTTTCATCACGCCTTCCTGCACCATCATCTTCGCGCCCCAGGTGTTCTTGCCGTCGGGGATAAAATCGCTGGGGCCTTCTTCGGCCGGTTGGAAATAAAACACCACGGTGCCGGGCAGGCGGTCGCGCATCCCGGTAAGAATCTTCGCAGTGCTCAGCAGGATGGCGGTATGGGCGTCGTGACCGCAGGCGTGCATCACATCGACTTCCTTGCCCAGGTAGGTGCCCTTGGCTTTGGAGGCGAAGGGCAGGTCGGCGACTTCCTTGACCGGCAGCGCATCCATGTCGGCGCGCAGGGCCACGGTCGGGCCGGGCAGCGCGCCTTTCAATATGGCAACGACGCCGGTGCGGGCCACCCCGGTCTTCACCTCAAGGCCGAGTTCGCGCAATTGTTTGGCGACCAACTCGGCGGTGCGGGTTTCGGTATTGCCCAGTTCCGGATGGGCGTGGATGTCGCGGCGGGTTTCCAACAGGCTGGGTTCGAGTATTTTTGCCTGGGAGGCAATGGTTTCCCTGGCACCGTCCTGGCCGCTGCTGGCGGCAATCACTGCACTGCTCGTGACCGCGCAGAGCAAACCCAAAACCCATTGGTGTGTCAGACCGTTCATTCGCATACCAACCTCTGCTTGCTTATTGTTGTGGATCTTTCTCCTGCACGCTGCCTGCTGTCACTACCTGCACGCTCAAGCGCGGCGTTGCCAGGTCGAGGCCGGCTTCATCCAGGTGCCGCTTGAGCGAGAGGTTGAACGCTCGCGAGACTTCCCACTGCTTGATCGGCGCGGTCTTGAAGCGTGCGCGCAGGATCGCGCTGCCGGATTCGAAACTCTCCACGCCCTGGATTTCCAGCGGCGACCAGATATTGCGGCGTTGCAGCGGGTCATTGCGCATGGCGTGGCCGACATCGCGCATCAGCTTGATTGCGTCGTCAATTTCCATGTTGTAGGGGATTGCCACCCGGAAGATCGCGTAGCCGAACTCTCGGGAGTAGTTCTTGATGCTCTTGATCTCGCTGAACGGGATGGTGTGCACGATGCCGTCGATATCGCGCAGGCGCACGGTGCGGATGGTCAGGCCCTCCACCGTACCCAGGTGGCCGCCGACGTCTACGTAGTCGTCGATGGCCAGGGAGTCTTCGATGATGATGAACAAGCCGGTGATCAAGTCCGCTACCAGCGACTGCGCACCAAAGCCGATAGCGATACCGATTACACCCGCACCGGCCAGCAATGGGGTGACATTCATGCCCATGTTCGCCAGCGCCACAATGGCGGCGATGATGAAGATGGTCACGAACAGCACGTTGCGGATCAGCGGCATCATGGTTTGCGCACGCGCGTTGGCCAGGCCTTTGCGTGAGCGGGTCAGGGCGTGGTGGATGGCGGTGTCGCTGAGGATCCAGATCAGCCAGGCAAACAGCAAGGTCCCACCGAGGCCAAACAGCTTCACGGCTATTTCATGGCCGTCACCTTCGGTAAAGCGAATCATCGACAGGCCCCACACCCGCAGCCCCAACTCGATAAACGCCAGCCACACCACCAGGTGCACCAGGGTGTAGACAAACCCTTTGAGGCGTTCGGAGTACAGCGCGTGGCGTTTGTGCCCGCGCTGCGGCTTGAGGGCGTGGCGGCGCACCAGGCCGTTGATCACCATGCACAACACCAGCAGCACCGTGCACAGCAGCGACTGGCGCAGGGCGGTGCTGGTATCGCCGGCCGACAGGAAGGTCGCGAACAGTGAGATACCTACCAGCAGCAAGGCCGGGATGTACCAGAAGGTACCGATGATCGACAGGGTGTCGGTGAGGGCGCGGCGGGTCAGGCGGCGCGACAGCGGCTGGTTGCGGATCAGGTGTGCAATCGGTCGGCGGAAACGCAGGATAAACACGCCGGTGGACAGCGCCGCCATTACATTGGCTACGGTTGCGGCGGTGTGGGCCAGGTGCTGGCCGAGCGCCTCGATCAGGCGCGGATCGCTCAAGGCTTCACCGAAGGCGGCAAAGCTGCCGATCCACCACAGCGGGCGGAACGCCTGATGGCGCAGGATATACAGGGCGCGGTGGCGGTGCGGGCCGTCGAGTACGGAGAAGGCAATTACGCAGATTGCCGAAAAACAGGTGCCGACCACCAAGGCATACGCCAGCACCATCGCCAGGGATTTGCCCAGGGAGGAAGGCAGGGCGTAGCTCAGGTAAACCGTGATCACCAGGGCGATCAACCAGGGGCCCAGCTTGCGTAGGGCAAAGCGCAGCATGTCCCAGGTGCGCGGGTGTTGCGGCAACTCTTCGGGCAGGCCGAAACGCTCGCGTACCCGGTGGCTGAGCCAGATCAGCGCGGCGGCCAGCAGGCTCCACACTGCCAGGATCACGGCAAAACCAAAGATGATCGGCAGCCATTCGTTGGCCGGCAGCATCAGCGCGCCCAGTTCATCCTTGGCCAGGTCGACTTCATTGGACCAGCGCCCCAATGGGCTGTCGGCGCCGGAAAACTGCTGTTCAAAGCCCGACAGCGTGCTGCCGATCAACCCGAGCACACCTTGCTCAGTAGCAGGTTGGGCCTTTTGCGTGGCGGCGCGCAGCTTTTTCAGGTCGCTCAGCAACTGGGTGCGCTGTTGGTCGTTTTCGAGGGTCTTGATCACCTCGTCCAGCGACTGCCCCAGGGGCACTTCAGCCTGGGGTTGGGTCTTGCTGGAACCACCCAGCATTCCGGGCAAGCCTACGGCTTGGGCGGATGACAGCGGCAGCAGCGTGAGCAGGGCGATCAGCAGGTAGCAGGGCAGGGCAAACAGACGGGAAAGCACGAGGCGGTCAACCTTCAAAGCAACGAATTGACCGAGTGTACGAGGCCGCTATGCCCAATGCGAGCGCATTTGTCATTGCGCCAGTTTGGCGAGGATCTTGTAGACCACGGTGCCCAGGATCAGCAGCATACCAACCCACATGCCGAACACGCCGAGGGGCTTGTCGCGAAAATTGAAACCGACCGCGAGCATGATCATGCCGATCACGATGGGGATGAGCATGGCGTGGAATGAGGACATTGAAATCATGGGAGCAATAGCCTTGTCGCAGTGGAAGTTTTGACAAGTCTAGGCGCGATTGCAGGAAGTGCAGGTGATACAAGTCAGTTTGGCAGTACATCGAACCAAATGTGGGAGGGAGCAAGCCCCCTCCCACATTTCGATCACATTTTGCCCGTCAAATCAGGGCAGGTCGCGGCTCGCGTAAAACGCCCCCAGCACCTTCACCAGATGCGCCAGGTCATGGCTGCCGCACAGCTCTCGAATGGAGTGCATGGCAAACGTCGGCAAGCCGATATCCACGGTGCGTACACCCAGGTGGCTGGCGGTGATCGGGCCGATGGTCGAGCCGCAGCCCATGTCACTGCGCACCACAAAGCTTTGTACCGGCACTTCTTCGGCCATGCACAGGTGACGGAAGAACCCGGCGGTTTCGCTGTTGGTGGCGTAGCGCTGGTTGCTGTTGACCTTGATCACCGGCCCGGCATTGAGTTTCGGACCGTGGTTGGCGTCGTGCTTCTCGGCGTAGTTGGGGTGCACGCCGTGGGCGTTGTCCGCCGATACCAGCAGTGATTTCTGAATGGTGCGTACGAACTCATCACCTTCAGGCAACAGGCGGCGCAGGGTCTGCTCCAGCATCGGGCCATCGGCGCCGCAGGCCGAGCAGGAGCCGACTTCTTCGTGATCGTTGCACACCAGCACGCAGGTTTCGTCGGTCTCGCTGGTCAGCAAGGCTTGCAGGCCGGCGTAGCACGACAGCAGGTTGTCCAGGCGCGCACCGGCGATGAAATCGCCATTGAGGCCGATGACCGCCGCGCTTTGGGTGTCGTAGAAGCTCAGCTCGTAGTCGAGCACCACGTCAGCGTTAAGCCCATGCTCGCGGGCCAACTGCTCGGTGAGCACGGCGCGAAAGTCCACGCGTTCGTCACCGGCAAATTGCGCAAGGATCGGCGGCAGCTCGGTCTGGGCATTGATCGCCCAACCCTGGTTGGCCTCACGGTTCAGGTGAATGGCCAGGTTGGGAATGATGGCGATCGGCAGCTTGAAGTCGATCAATTGGCTTTCGACCTTGCCGTCGCGGCGGAAGGTGACGCGGCCAGCCAGGGATAGGTCGCGGTCGAACCACGGCGCGAGCAGCGCACCGCCGTAGACTTCCACGCCCAACTGCCAGAAACCCTGGCGTTGCAGCTCAGGCTGGGGTTTGACCCGCAGGCACGGGCTGTCGGTGTGGGCGCCGACCAGGCGGATGCCGCCCTGCAACGGTGAGTGGCGACCGAGCTTGAAGGCGATGATCGAGGAGTCGTTGCGGGTCACGTAGTAGCGACCATTGGTCTCGGTGGTCCAGGTGTCGCGCTCGTCGAGACGCTGGTAACCGGCCGCTTCCAGGCGCTGGGCGAGGGCCGCAGTGGCATGAAAAGAAGTAGGGGAGGCCTTGAGGAAGTCGATCAGGCCTTGATTCAACGCTTCGCGCATAAATAGCTCCAGACAGCAATGCGCGGAGTTTACCGTTCGATGGCCAGAAGTGCACAGAACAAATGTGGGAGGGGGCTTGCTCCCGATTGCGGTGTGTCAGTGAGCAAATACAGTGACCGACACTCCGCCATCGGGGGCAAGCCTCCTCCCACATTTACCTGTGTTCGCAGCTTAAAAGGGGGCAGGGCACTCGAAGCGCAAGCGCTCGCCGCTTTGTGGATGGGTGAAACTGAGCATGCTTGCATGCAGGCACAGCCGCGGCCAGGCAGCCAAGGCTTGTTCATGAGCATACAAACCATCACCCAGCAACGGATGCCCGATGGACAGCATATGCACACGCAACTGGTGCGAACGCCCGGTGATCGGCGTCAGCTCCACGCGGCACCAGTCGCCACAACGCTCCAGCACTTTCCAGAAGGTCAGGGCGTGCTTGCCGAACTCGTGGTCCACCACATGGCGTGGCTTGGTCGGCGGGTCGTAGCGCAGGGGCAGGTCGATGCTGCCGCTGTCCAGTTCCGGCTGGCCCCAGGCCAGGGCGGTGTAGGCTTTTTCTGTTTCGCGGTCGTGAAACTGGCGGGACAGTTCGCGGTGGGTGTCGGCGTCCCGGGCCAGCAGGATGATCCCCGAGGTTTCCCAGTCCAGGCGATGGACGATACGGGCTTCGGGGTAGCCGTTTTCCTGCAGGCGCGTGATCAGGCAGTCCTTGTTGTCGTCGGCGCGACCAGGCACCGAGAGCAGCAGGGTCGGCTTGTTCACCACCAGGACAGCGTCGTCCTGATGCAGGATATGTATATTGGACAGCGGCATTAAACAGCCTCGTAACAAACGCCAACGGCGGCTCGCCCACCTGGTTCCCGAAGGATCAAGGTGATCGAGCCGCCGTGGCGACCGCCCTTTCGATCAACGATCGGGCAGGGTGATATTGAGTTCCAGAATCGAGCAGCTGCCGTCATTTTCCAGAGCGACATGCACGTCATCGTTGCCGATATTGACGTACTTGCGGATCACCTCGACCAGTTCCTTCTGCAAGGCTGGCAGGTAATCCGGCGTGCTGCGTTGGCCGCGTTCGTGCGCCACGATGATCTGTAGACGCTCTTTCGCTACCGACGCGGTACTTGGCTTTTTGTTGGCGCGAAAGAAGTCGAGAAATTTCATTGTTTAGTTGCCTCCAAAGATACGCTCGAAGAATCCCTTCTTCTTAACATCGAGGAAGCGGTGTTCCACGGTCTTGCCCAGCAAGCGATCGACTGCATCGCTGTACGCCTGGCCGGCGTCGCTCTGGTCGTCAAGAATCACCGGCACGCCCTGGTTGGATGCCTTCAGCACGGCCTGGGACTCCGGAATCACGCCCAGCAGGGTCACGGCGAGGATTTCCTTCACGTCTTCAACGCCGAGCATCTCGCCATTGTTGACGCGCTCCGGGTTGTAGCGGGTGAGCAACAGGTGCTCCTTGATCGGGTCCTGGCCTTCTTCGGCGCGCTTGGACTTGCTGGCCAAGAGGCCCAGCATACGGTCCGAGTCACGTACCGAGGAGACTTCCGGGTTGGTCACCACGATGGCTTCATCGGCGAAGTACATCGCCAGGTGAGCACCGGTTTCGATACCGGCCGGGGAATCGCACACCACGTATTCGAAGGTTTCCTTGAGCTCGGCGAGAACCTTGCCCACGCCTTCCTTGGTCAGCGCGTCTTTGTCGCGGGTCTGGCTGGCGGCCAGTACATACAGGTTCTCAAGGCGCTTGTCCTTGATCAGGGCCTGTTGCAGGTTGGCTTCGCCGTTCACCACGTTGACGAAGTCGTACACCACGCGGCGTTCGCAGCCCATGATCAGGTCGAGGTTACGCAAACCGACGTCGAAGTCGACGATGACTGTCTTGTGGCCGCGCAGAGCGAGGCCGGTACCGATAGCGGCGCTGGTGGTGGTCTTACCCACACCACCCTTGCCGGATGTAACCACGAGAATCTTGGCCAAGGTGTTTCACCCCTAAGGAAAAAGGACTTTCGGTCCCTGAAAAACATCTCTTGAAACTCGCTGCAGGCGGACAGCCTTTGCAGGAAAAAGAAGGAGTTTCCATGGAGAAACACCAACTTCCAAAAAGTCCTACACAAGTCTTGCCGGTTTCGCTTTGCTATCAGAGTCTAGAGATGCTTGGAAAATGCGGCAGTATCCGTTAAAGCCGGATGATGTTCAACACATCGCCCGACAGGTTGACCTGTACCGAAGCCCCCCACAGTGGATCGCGGCGCAAATCTTCGGAAACCTTGTACTGACCCGCGATGGAAACCAGCTCAGCGGTCAACTGCTGGCAGAAAATCCGCGCTCTGGTATCACCCTTGATGCCGGCGAGGGCACGCCCGCGCATCGGGCCGTATACATGGATGTTGCCATCGGCGAGAAGTTCCGCCCCCGGGCTGACCGAGGAGATCACCACCAAGTCGCCGCCCTGGGCGTAAATCTGCTGCCCGCCGCGTACCGGCGAGGTGATGATCTTTGTCGGCTTGATCGCAGGCTCGGGTGGTTTTTCCGGTTTTTTCTTCTCTTCACCGACCAGCGGTTCCAAGGGACGCTCGCGGGCACCGGACGGAGGCAGTACTGGCAGTTCAATGGCGATGGCGGCGGCAATGTCTTCGATGCGGCTGGCACGAATCGCCAGGGTGCGCAGGCCATGGGAGCGGCACACGCGCATCAGCCCGGGCAAATCAATCACGCCCTGGCCGGCCGGCAGCTTGTCCAGCGCCAGCACCAGCGGGGCGTTGTTGAAAAAGTTTGGCGCCAGGGCAACCTTGGCGGCCAGTTGGCGGTCCAGGGCATCAAGGTCATTGCGCGCCAGTTCCAGCACGGTAATGGCGAGCATGCTGCCTTTTAGCTGGAACACGGGATCTTGGTCTAGCGGTTCGGTTTGGCTCATGGTCGGCGAAAGCGGCTTGTCACGAAAAGTGTCGAGACTTATAACGAGAACACTCACCCGCCGCAAGCCGAGTCGAACCGTTGTAGAATGCGCGGCCCTTGTCTTTACCGGAATCTGTAATGGATCGCCCGCGTTTTCGAGCTGTATTTCTTCACCCGCGTTTTTGGCTGCTATGGCTGGGGCTCGGCCTGCTGTGGCTGGTCACCCAGTTGCCGTACCGGGCGTTGTTGACCATTGGTCGCCTGCTGGGTGCGGGCATGTACCGCGTGGCTGGCGATCGCCGCCGTATCGCGGCGCGTAACCTTGAGCTGTGCTTCCCGGAAAAATCCGTGCAGGAGCGCAAACGCCTGCTCAAGGAAAACTTTGCCTCCACCGGTATCGCCTTTTTTGAAATGGCCATGAGTTGGTGGTGGCCCAAGCCGCGCCTGGCGCGACTGGCCCATGTCGAAGGGCTGGAACACCTCAAGCAGGCACACTTGGAAGGCAAGGGCGTGATCCTGATGGCCCTGCACTTCACTACCCTGGAAATCGGCGCGGCGCTGCTGGGGCAGAAACACACCATCGATGGCATGTACCGCGAGCATGGCAACCCGCTGTTCGATTTTATCCAGCGCCGTGGTCGTGAGCGCCATAACCTCGATTCCCTGGCCGTGGAGCGCGACGACGTGCGCGGTATGCTCAAGCTGCTGCGTGCCGGCCGGGCCATCTGGTACGCACCGGACCAGGATTACGGCGCCAAGCAAAGCATCTTCGTGCCGCTGTTCGGTATCCAGGCAGCTACCGTCACCGCTACCAGCAAGTTCGCACGCCTGGGCAAGGCGTTGGTGGTGCCGTTCACCCAGGAGCGCCTGGCCGATGGCAGCGGTTACCGATTGGTGATCCATCCACCGTTGACCGATTTTCCGGGTGAAACCGACGAAATCGACTGCCTGCGCATCAACCAATGGGTCGAAGCCTCGGTACGCGATTGCCCCGAGCAATACCTGTGGACCCATCGCCGTTTCAAGAGCCGGCCGCCGGGTGAGCCCAAACTGTATGAAAAGCGCCGTCGATAACGCTGATTTTTACCACACGGAGTGACGCAATGCGCTCAGTTGAACCGGTCACAGGCTTGATTCTTTCCGGCGGCGGGGCGCGAGCGGCGTATCAGGTGGGGGTGTTGGCGGCGATTGCCGAGTTGCTGCCACCGGGGGCGCCGAATCCATTTCCGGTGATTGTCGGCACCTCCGCCGGCGCGATCAATGCAGTGAGCCTGGCCAGTGGCGCTACCGATTTCTCGGCAGCGATCCAACGGCTGACGGCATTCTGGCAGGGCTTTCGCAGCCACCAGGTGCTGCGCAGCGACTGGCCTGGGGTAATACGCCAGGCCAGCCGTTTCCTCATCCACAGCCTATTGGGCCTGGGCGCCCAGGTGCCCGTGGCGCTGCTCAACAGCTCGCCACTGCGCGACTTGCTGCAAGAACGCTTGAACCTGGACGGCATCGACGAGGCTATTCGCCGCAAGCACTTGCAGGCAGTGGCGGTGACGGCGTTTGGCTATGAGTCCGGGCAAGCGGTGACTTTCTACCAGGGCGGCGGCACCATCGATGCATGGCTGCGCCATCGGCGTATCGGCGTGCCGACCCAACTGACGGTGGAGCACTTGCTGGCCAGTTCGGCGATTCCGCTGTTGTTTGCTCCGGTCAAACTCGACGAAGAGTACTTTGGCGATGGCGCGGTGCGGCAGTCAGCGCCCATCAGCCCGGCTTTGCACCTGGGCGCCAGCCGCGTGTTGGTGGTCGGCGTGAGCGGCAATCCCAGGGGCAATGAAGCGTCGACGCAACGTACCTACACCGGCCAGCAACCGACCCTGGCGCAAATCGGTGGGCATATGCTCAACAGCACCTTCATTGACAGCCTGGAAAGCGATATCGAACTGCTGGAGCGCTTGAACCAGTTTAGTCGGGTTGTCCCTGTCGACGCCGCGGTGCAGGGCCTGGCGCCGGTGGACGTGCTGGTGATTGCGCCCAGCCAGCCTATCGATGAAATCGCGGCGCGACATCGCCAGGAATTACCGGCGGCGTTGCGCTTGTTCCTGCGTGGGCCGGGGGCGACCAAGACCAGTGGCGCGGGGGTGTTGAGTTATTTGCTGTTCGAGGCGGGGTATTGCAGCGAGTTGATCGAGTTGGGGCGCAAGGATGCGCTGGCCAAACGCGACGAAATCACCCGATTCCTCGGCCTGACGCCGAACTGAATGTGGGAGCTGGCTTGCCTGCGATAGCGGTATGCCAGCCAACACTGCTGGCACAGACACACCGCGATCGCAGGCAAGCCAGCTCCCACAGGGAACCGCGATCAACCTTTAGAAGTGGTACTTGACCAGGAAGCTTGCGGTGTCCTGAGTCGTCTTGAACGCGCCGCTGTCTTCAATCCCGTACTTGTTCTTCCAGTAGTCGTATTCAAAACCTACATACAACTGCTTGTCGCCCCAGTGCAGCGCCTTGCCCAAGTCGTATTTGACCTGCGGGTTGAAGTGCAGGTTGGCGTGATAAGTGCCACGGGCGTTCTTGTCGTTATCCACCACCCAGTCCATGAAACCGTCGATCAGCACGTCGGAATTGCCCACGGGGATGGTGTACGACCACACCGGAGTGATCTGCCACACACCGTCACCCGGGCGATTGCCCTCGGTCTGGCGCTGGTAGAAATTCAACTGGAAGTAGTCAAAACCGGGGATGTTCAAGTCGAATGCCGGGCCCAGCAGGTAGGACTCGTTATCGCCCTCGCCGAACTCGTAGGTGAAGGCCAGCAGCACGTCCTTGATCGGGCCGAACGACAGGTCCTTGTCGAAAATCTTGCCGAACGACAAACGCGGGCTGAACTCGCCGTAGTAAGTGTTCGGGCCGACATTGCCGTCTTCCTTGCCGTTGTAAAAGATACGGTCGAGGAAGAAGAAGTTGTCGCCGTACTTCCATGCGTCGGCATGTTCGAAGGTGACGGTTTGCTGGATCTGCGGGTTGACGGTAAAGCTCTTGCCCCACAGGTAAGTCAGGCTGTTGTTCTGCCACTGCAACAAATCACCGGCTACGGCCTGGCCACCAGCCAGCAGGGATCCCGCCAGCATCAGGCCTTTGAACATGGGTTTCATTCGGTTGCTCCCGAGTTAAAGTTTTATGGTTTTTTTTCTTCTACGCAGGCGCTCTGGTATGGCGCCTTTTGGTTCGCTGCAAAAATCGTCTGTTCGGTCAGCTTTAATGCTGTTAGCAAGAGCTGCGCCAAGGTGTTTGAAAAGCCAAAAAATCCCCGTCGGCTGCAGCGGATGCAGTCGAATTCAGAGGACTTTTGCGCACTTTGGCAGCCAACATCAGGCCGGGATAAGTTGGCCTTGAAGTCAGCTTTTACATTCGCTGTTTTTTTTTGAGTCGATTCGAGCGGGCGCGGAGAATACTGGCTCCCAGGCCTGGGCTCAAGTGCGCTGTAACAGAGCGCGAGGGGCGAGAATGGGGCGCGGCGTGTGGCCGGCCCCGGTTGAAGGCTGTGCATGTGGCTGTTCCCTGTTTGTTGTTATTTTTGTACTAACAAAGGAATCAATGCGTATGGGCGACTTCGGGGCGTTCAGCGCCGCCGAGGATGTTGAACAGGATGTTCAGCGACAACGCGCTGAGTGTGGCCATGGCGATCCCGCTGTGGGTAATCGGGCTCATCCACAGTGGCAGTTGCGCGAAGAACTCCGGCCGTACCACGGGGATCAGGCCCATGCCGATGCTCACCGCTACCAATAGCTGGTTGCGACGGTCGGCGATGTCGGCTTCCTGCAGGATCTTGATCCCGGTCGCCGCCACCATGCCGAACATGGCTATCGCCGCGCCACCGAGTACTGCCGGCGGAATCGACGCGACCAGATAGGCGGCCTTGGGCAACAGGCTCAGCACAATCAGAAAGGCCCCGGCCATGATCGTGACCGAGCGGCAGCGCACGCCGGTCATTTGTACCAGGCCGATATTCTGCGCGAAGGAGGAGTGGGTAAAGGTGTTGAAGAAACCGGCAAAGAACGACGCGCCGGCGTCACACAACAGGCCGCGGCGCAGCATTTTCGGGGTGACCTCCTGGCCGGTGATCTTGCCCAGGGCGAGGAACATGCCGGTGGACTCGACAAAGATAATCACCACCACCAGGCACATCGACAGGATCGGCGCCAACTCGAACTTGGGCATACCGAAGTGCAACGGCGTGACCACCTGCACCCAGGGCGCCTGGGCCAGGCCACTGAGGTCGACCATGCCGATAACGCCGCACAACCCGTAACCCAGGCCCATGCCGATCAGCACCGAGATATTCACCCAGAAGCCGCGCATGAAGCGGTTGATCAGCAGGATGGTCGCCAGCACCAGGGCGGCAATCGCCAGATACACCGGCGAGCCGAACGTGGCGGCAGCGCTGCCGCCACCGGCCCAGTTCACGGCCACGGGAAACAGCGAGAGGCCGATGGCGGTAATGACGGTACCGGTTACCAGCGGCGGGAAAAAGCGCACAACCTTGGACATGAATGGCGCGATAAGGATGCCGAAGAACCCGGCGGCGATAGTCGCGCCGAAGATGCCTTGCAAACCGATACCGGGCATACCGGCCATGGCGACCATGCTGCCGACGGCGGCGAAGCTGGCACCCATCATCACCGGCATACGGATACCTACCGGGCCGATGCCGAACGACTGCACCATGGTGGCGATACCGGCCACCAGCAGGTCGGCGTTGATCAGGAAGGCGATTTCTTCACGGCTCAAGCCTGCGGCCTGGCCAATGATCAGGGGGACGGCGACGGCGCCGCCGTACATCAGCAAGACGTGTTGCAAGCCAACCAGAATCAGTTGCAAGAGGGGCAGCCGCACCATGGCGGGTGCGGCAGGAGTCTGCGTTTCTAACTGGGACATGCAACACCTCGAATCTTTTTATTTTTGTGTTGTTTGCAAAGCAATTTTCAAAACACGGCAGATCTCAATTGTGGGAGCTGGCTTGCCTGCGATAGCGCAGGGTCGGCAACTCATCCGGTGACTGACACACTGCTATCGCAGGCAAGCCAGCTCCCACATTGGTCCCGTGTGAAACAGTCAGTTGGTGCGGGCCCCCTGATTGATCCAGGTGCCGATCAGGTCTCTTTCCTGCTGGGTCATCTGGGTAATATTGCCCAACGGCATGATCTGGCTGGCCACGGCCTGCGCTTGAATACGCGCGGCCTGCTGCTGGATCTGTGTCGGTGTGTCGAACATCACCCCAGCCGGAGCGGTGCTGAACAACGGGCTGGTGGGCTTGGCCGAATGGCACACGGTGCAGCGTTGCTCGATCACATGGTGCACCTGGCCGAAGTCGGTCGTGGCCTGGGCCGGTGCCGGTTCAGCGGCGGGGGCGGCAGGCGCTGCGGGTTTCAAGCCACCGCCCAGGGCGGTTTCCGGCAGCGGCTGGTACTCGATCGCAGCAGGTGCCTTGGCAATCGGTTCTGCAGGTTTGGGCCCGGTTACATACGCCAGGCTGATCATCGCCAACGCGCCCACCGGCAAGGTCCACGCATACTTCTGGCTGTCATGCCGGGTGTTGAAGTAGTGCCTTACCAGCACCGCCGCCACTGCGATCCCGGCCAGGATCAGCCAGTTGTATTGGCTGCCGTAGGTACTCGGGAAGTGGTTGCTGATCATGATGAACAGCACCGGCAAGGTGAAGTAGTTGTTGTGGCGTGAACGCAGCAAGCCCTTGGCCGGCAGCGCCGGATCCGGTGTGCGGTTCTCGGCGATGGCTGCCACCAGTGCACGCTGGGCGGGCATGATGATGCGGAACACGTTACCGACCATGATCGTACCGATCACCGCACCCACGTGCAGGTAGGCGCCACGGCCGCTGAACACCTTGCTGAAGCCATACGCCGCCGCAATCAGCAGCACGAACAGGATCAAGCCGAGCAGGGCAGGGCGCTTGCCCAGGGCCGAGTCGCAGAGGAAGGAGTAGATGAACCAGCCGGCGAACAGTGAGCCGATGCCCAGCAATACGCCTTCGGTGCCGCTGAGGCTGCTGCCGGGGGCGAGCAGGTACAGCGTGGGGTTGAGGTAGAACACCACGCAGAGCAGTGCGACGCCCGACATCCAGGTGAAGTAGGCTTCCCATTTGAACCAGTGCAGGTTGTCCGGCATGGTCGGCGGAGCCAGTTTGTATTTTTCCAGGTGGTAGATACCGCCACCGTGGATCGCCCACAAGTCACCGGCCAGGCCGTTCTTGGGGTTGACGCGATTGAGGTTGTTTTCCAGCCAGACAAAGTAGAACGAAGCGCCGATCCAGGCGACGCCAGTGATCATGTGAACCCAGCGCACGCTCAGGTTCAGCCATTCCAACAGATGTGCTTCCACAGTCTTTACCTCTCGCCTGTCACCCTTGTTGTCGGGTGATCCGGCCTTCTCTTATTGGTGGGGGGCGAGGATCAACCGCTCATCCTCTTTGAAAAAATGCTCATCGCAGTTATTGCCTGTGCCACTGCGATCAACCACCAGGAAGTCATCCCGCTTTTCGATCGTCAGCACCGGGTGGTGCCAGACGCCGCGATGGTAATTGATGCCCTGCCTGCCGTTGGTAACGAAGGCGCGGACCAAGCCTGATACAGGTGCATCGCCAAGTGGCGCGACCACGATCAGAAAGGGGTTGCCGAGCAGCGGTATGAACGCCTGGCTGCCCAGCGGGTGTCTCTCCAGCATGCACACGGTCAACGGCATGTCCTGCGCGTCGGCGCGGAAGATGCTGATGATGGCGTGGTCTTCAGGCTGTGCTGTTTCGACCGTTGCCAGTTTGTGAAAGCGCATGGTCGACCCGTTGTTGATCATGAAGTGATCGCTGCCATCGGTTTCGATAACGTCTCCGAAAGGGGCGAAGGCTTCTTTGGTCAGGGGTTCGATCATCAGTGTGCGCATGGCTGTCTCTTATCCGAATACTGTGTTGTTTGGTCTATTGCTATCGCGGGCAAGCCCGCTCCCACATTTGGAATGCATTCCCCTGTGGGAACTGGCTTGCCTGCGATGGCATCACCGCTTATTTCGACACTTTGCCCAGGACGCGCAGGCGACTCACACCGCCATCCGGGAACACATTCAGGCGGATATGGGTAATCGGCCCCAGCGCCTTGATCTGCTCGGCGAAGGTGTGTTCTGCGTGCATTTCCAGTTTCTGCGCCGGCAACAGTTCACGCCAGAACAGCGATTGGGTTTCGATCTGGCTGTCGGTGCCGCCTCTGACGAAGGCGCCCTGGATCGAGCAGGTGTCCGGGTAGTTGCCCTTGAAGTGCAGGGTGTCGACGATGATCTTTTCGATCTCGCCCGGGTGGCCCAACGCGACGATCACCCAGTCATTGCCCGGTGTACGACGACGCGCGGTTTCCCAGCCATCACCCATGTTGATGCCACGGCCCGGGTTGAGGATGTTGCTCATGCGGCCGAAGTGTTCATCGGAGCAGGCCAGGGCACGACCGCCATTGAGCGCGGCAGCCAGGTCGACCTGTTCGTTGTCGCCCACCGAAGACCAATCGCGGAACGGCACGCCATACACACGCAGACGGGCGACGCCGCCATCCGGGTAGATGTTGAAGCGCAGGTGGCTGAACGCCTGGTCGTTGTTGATCTCGTGGTAGTGGTGACTGTTGCCTTGCAGCTCTACCGCCGACAGCACTTCAACCCATTGGGTATTGGCGTCCGGCTCGCCCGAGGCCAGGAAGCAGGCTTCCAGTGAGGCCGACGGCGGGAAGTTGCCGGTGAAGAATGAAGTGTCGATGTCCACGCCTTTGATCGAACCCGGCACGCCCAGGCGGATCACCGCGCTGTCGTAGCCTTCGAAGCGCTTGCGGCGTGACTCCCAGCCGTCCATCCACTTGCCGTTGTCATCGAAAACGCCCTCCTTCCACACGGCCGGGGTCGGCTGGAACAGGCGGTTGGCGTCGGCGAACCAGTCATCGGTCACCGAGATGATCTTGGTGCCCAGGCGGGCGTCGGCCAGGTTGACGAACTTTTCGAAAGGTACGGCGTAAGCTTTCATTCTTCTTGTCTGCCTTGGATAGAGTGGCTGGGGATGGTTGTTTAGAGGGTCAATAAACGGAACAACGCGATCTTGTTGATCTCGTCCAGCGCGCACTTGAACTCGGTGTCTGTCGAGTTATGGATGCGCGTTTCGAACGCGGCGAGAATCTGGTGCCGGTTGCTGCCTTTTACCGCCATGATGAAGGGAAACTTGAACTTGGCCTTGTAGGCGTCATTCAGCTCGGTGAAGCGAGAAAACTCTTCGGCCGTGCATTGGTGGATACCGGCGCCAGCCTGTTCATTGGTGCTGGCTTCGGTCAGTTGGCCCTGGACGGCCGCGCGGCCTGCCAGGTCCGGGTGAGCATTGATCAGGGCCAACTGGCTTTGATGATCAGCGCTCAACAGGATATCGCTCATGCGCTGGTGCAGGGTTTCGATCTGGTCGATCGACCTATCCTGGCCCAGCTCGAAGGCCTTTTCGGCCACCCATGGCGAGTGTTCGTAAATATCGGCAAAGGCAGCGACGAAGGCGTCGCGGCTCAGGGTCGACGGTTGCAAGGTCTGGAACGCAGTCATTTCGCCGCTCCCGTGCAGGGGTGGGTTTGGTGCCAGTGACGGGCGATGTCCACGCGGCGGGTGAACCACACCTGATCATGGCCTTTGACGTATTCAATGAAGCGCTTGAGCGAGGCCAGGCGTGCCGGGCGGCCGATGAGGCGGCAATGCAGGCCGATCGAAAGCATCTTCGGCGCTTCGGCGCCTTCGGCATACAGCACGTCGAAGGCATCCTTGAGGTATTCGAAAAAGTCGTCGCCCTTGTTGAAACCCTGCACCTGGGTGAAGCGCATGTCGTTGGTGTCCAGGGTGTAGGGGATCACCAGGTGCGGCTTGCCGTTAGGGGTATTGGGTTCCCAGTAGGGCAGGTCGTCGTCATAGGTGTCGCAGTCATACAGGAAACCGCCTTCCTCCATCACCAGGCGGCGGGTGTTGGGGCCGGTACGACCGGTGTACCAGCCCAGTGGGCGTTCGCCGGTCAGCTCGGTGAGGATGCGGATGGCTTCGAGCATGTGCTCGCGCTCCTGGGCCTCGTCCATGTACTGGTAGTCGATCCAGCGGTAGCCGTGGCTGCAAATCTCGTGGCCGGCGGCGACCATGGCGCGGATTACATCCGGATGACGCTGGGCAGCCATGGCCACGGCGAAGATAGTCAGCGGTATGTCGAACTCTTTGAACAACTTGAGGATGCGCCACACCCCAGCACGGCTGCCATATTCGTACAGCGACTCCATGCTCATGTTGCGCTCGCCTTGCAGCGGCTGGGCCGAGACCATTTCCGAAAGGAAGGCTTCAGACTCTTTGTCGCCATGCAGGATATTGCGCTCGCCGCCCTCTTCGTAGTTGAGTACGAACGACAGCGCAATGCGTGCGTTGCCCGGCCAGTGGGGGTGAGGAGGGTTACTGCCGTAACCGATCAGGTCGCGTGGGTAGTCAGCGCTCACTGCAGTCTTCCTTCTTGTTCGTGGTAGCTAGGTGCGTGGCGGCCGGGCAGTGGAAAGACTGGGTGGCGTCACAGCGATGAGTGATTGTATACAACTTATCGCAAACTTTGTAAGCCTGCATTTCTGCATTTTTTCTGAACGGTCTGTCTGCAAGAAACTTGCCTAAGTGGTCAGGTTAAAATGAAAAAGCCCACTGCAGGAGCGAGCTTGCTCGCGAAAACCCTGAGGGCGCCACTTTTCATTCTGAGAGCCCGCGTCATCGTTGGCGTTTTTCGCGAGCAAGCTCGCTCCTACAGGAGGGTGGAAGCGCTGTGAAATTTATTGTGTACAATTTTTTATAAAAGTGTCTTAATCGGCCATCGCCGGCTCTTTCACTGCCCTGAAAGAGTGCGGGTTTCTCTATGACTGACTTCGGGAGGCGCATAAAAGCCATGGGACGTTTGACCACACACGTTTTGGACGCCGCACACGGCTGCCCCGGCAGCGCGATCAAGGTCGAGTTGTATCGCGTCGAAGGCGCGCAGCTTGAACTGGTGGGTAGCGCCGTGACTAATAGCGACGGCCGTTGCGACGCGCCGCTGCTGCAAGGCGATGACTACCGCAGCGGTGTCTACCAATTGCAATTCAGCGCTGGCGACTACTACCGCGCCCGCAGTGTGCAACTGCCGGAGCAGGCTTTTCTCGACGTGGTGGTATTGCGTTTCGGCATCAGCGCCGAACAAGACCATTACCATGTGCCACTGCTGATTTCGCCTTACAGCTACTCCACCTATCGCGGTAGCTGAGTCGTCACCTCGCTTCACACCCCCCCCAAAAATGCTCTTCGTTGGTTTCGCCCGCGCACACTGCGGGCTTTTTTTGCGCGTGCTGCGTTCAACTATCTAAAGCCTTAAGTGCCTGTGCGTTGCCTAGGCTCGGTGTTTTCCTCAATCAAGAAAACATCATGGCCTCACTCAACCACATCCCCGACCCAGAAGATCCGGAGATCGCTGCTCAAGCAACGCTTCAGGGTATGCGCAGCCAGCTGACCCGGCGAATCAACGCTCACGCCCATCCAAGCCGCCTGATCAATCAGATTGCTTTTGCCGAACTGCGCTGCGTCGAGGTAATAAAGGTGCTTGGAAGGCTGATAGCGCGCGCGCCAAAAGTTTTGTGGGTGATCCGCGACGAGCTACGCAAAGAGTTTGAAATAGACCCGGACACCCTGCTGTTCACCGTGCCCAAACCACCAGCAGAACCCCAGAAAGTCGACAGCCTGACTGATCGGGCGCTGCTGTCACTGGCCTTGCCCGCAGTGCCGATCAACCTGAATCAGTTCACTGCCCTGAGCGTCAAGGGTGACCCGACTCGCCAGTTGCCTTATACGCCGTTGCAAGTGCTGCAGCGAGTTATCGCCATGAAGCTGCAAGACAGAATTGCCTGGTCGGCCACGCCTTATTGGGACGCGCTGCAGCCCGGTTCCTCGCAAACACGCAGGGGGTATTGGGCAGAGCTGCACGCCGAACTCTTCGCTGACCGGGCTTTTATGGCGCAGCAATTGGACGAGCTGTCGAGTGCCGGGATGGCTCTGCTTCAGGCCCTGATCGACGCACCCAGTGCTGGGGCGCGCCAGCGAGCAGGGGGCGATTGGGCCACTGTGCGAGCGAGTTCGTTGATGTGGCCGGGTACGCCTGCGGTTGCAATTCCCGGTGCATTGCATATCTACCGTGAAGGCGATCCTGATGGTGCACCGCATGTGATTTACCTGCCGGGTGTGGTGCGCAATTTCTACGAGTACCCGTCCTTCTTCGACCTGCAATGCGGTTTGGTAAAGTTGGCCAGTGAGTCACTGTTCGACGAACTCTGGCAATGCCTGCCGTTAGAGCGCCGACATGAGTTGTGTCGGCCTACGGACCTGACCCCCGCGTTAAGCGTGGATCGCGGTTCGACAATCTCCGGTGATGCGCTGGCGATGAGCGCGCAAGCGTTGCTGGAAGGTCAATGGGAAAACGAGCTGGCCTGTGCGCTGGCGATCAATCACGCACACGTGTTTTCTCCAAAAAAGCCGCGACCTCAACCGCTGACCGCTGTGCCTTTTCTGCGTTTTATCGAGCGTGCAAGGAAGCAACTGGTCGGTAAAGTCCGGCTTGGGACCCTCCTCTATCAATTGCTCAAGTGGGACGAGCAGCGACGACGCGCAGAAATTATCTTTGCCAGCACCGCGCCCGGCCTGGCCCTGCTCACCGCAGAACAGCAGGTCAAACGCTACGAAAAAGGTCTGCTCGCACTATTCAACGCCGATGACCTGAGCGTCGAGACTGCAGCGCTTGAGGAATTTGTGGTGCTTGAGAGCCAACTCAAAGCGCATAAAGAAGCGTTGAATTCGCTGATTAACGGTGCACAGCAGCGGCTCTACGATATGCCTTTTTGGATTGAGCGCCCAACCGGTGCGCACAAACGTTATGCCTTGTTCCTGCGTGCCCATGTCGAGGCCCTGCGCTGTGAGGTTCAGTTGCAACACCGGCTCAAGCTGATACCCACTGCACATCAGGACTTGGTGATGGAGGTCGTGGAGCGGCTGTCGACATCCAAATACGTGGGCGGTAAAGCCCAGGTGTTTTCGGTCTCTGTGGGCAGCGTGCAGGCTGCCTTCTACCCGCTTCATAACGTTTGGGTAGTGGCTCGGGCGACGGCGATGAAGCACCCGTCCCGTGGGGTTCCGGTCGCGCTGTATGCATTCGGGCAATATGGCGGGCTGAAGGCTTTTTCAGGCCTGGACGCTTTGACCCGCGGTCTGAAAGCCAGCCTCGGGAGCAGTGATGATTCGGTCCTGTGGGGCTGTATAGAGCACGATAAGCGTCACGACTTACGTGACCATGCCCGGCGTGAAACCCTGACGGTGCGCTATGAACCCATTGAGGGGAACCCTGCGACGGTTTCTTTCAAACACTTGATGGCCTACTACTTTCGCTTGAACAAGCGCATTGAGGGTACTGCCGGTCTGTTCAATGAGGTAAAAGATGCCGAGCTGAGCCGTTTGTTGCTATTGGCTGAGCTGGACGCGCACTTGAAGATTCCCGACAGTCCCGCCTTGAACCAGGCTCAGGCCAACATTGATCTTCTGCGCAAGGCTGCGCTTGAGGCAAAAAAATTGCCACAGTGGTTAGCGGGCGCAACACCTGCCCAGCTTAAACACTTCAAGCGCTTGCAGCGCCGGTACCTGAGCAGCGCCTTTGCCTCTGAAAGCCTGCTTGAACGCGCTCTGAGTGACTTGGAAACGTTCGCCCGCCGCAAGTTGATCGCCCGCTTAACCGAGGATGGTTTCTACCCGGAGCTGGACATCGACAAGCCCCTGATCACGATGCCGGATGATGTCAGAGGCAGCTTCTGCGGTAATCAAAGCCACTGCACGCCGGGTGATCGCGGGCAGGTCCTGACCCCAAGTACTCAAACCACAACCTTCAGCATGTTACAGCTGGCATTGCATAATCTTGATCCGCAAGCACCCTGGGTGCCTTGGCGATTGAATCGAGCACGCTATCTGCAACCGCAGTGGAAGCAACGGCTGAACAAGGAATATCTGATCAAGACAGTCTCTTCGCTGGATATCGGCGGAAACTACGACACGCAGATCAACCATACCTTCTACCCCACGGTTAAAGCCAAACCGAGTCTGGATGCCAGTCGCATTCCTGCGCTGATCAATCGCACGCTGGATGAATGCGCTCACATGCAGCTTTTTTCGGCGGTTCAACAAGGGCTAAGCACCTTTGCACAGAGCCTGTTCAGCACGGCGATGGCGGCGCGAACGCCTGAGGACCTGCTGAAAAACGGGTATGATTTGAAGTTGTACGTCGTTCATCTGGCGGCGCACACGATGCAGCATGATCGCTATATCTCAGGGGTCGTGGTCATGCAGGATCAGGGCAGCGGGCGCTGCGTAGTTTACTGGCCTGCTGCGCCGCATGCCTTGATCATCACCGAGTACATCAGCGTGGCGATGGCGCGGGTAGAACTCAGTCGCGTTGCCGCTTCGGCTGACCTTGTAAAGTTACTGGCGCGGCAGGTAGCGCCCGGTTGGGCATTTGACGCAATCATTCATGACGCCGATGAAGCAGGAGAGCCTGGATGGCTTTCTGTCATGCCGGATGCTTATTATTTCGAAGGTAAGTGGAGGCTCCCTGGTTTTGTTCGCTCCTTCAGCATTACACATCTGCAACCGACGCCAGTGCTCGATGAGATCGAAAAACTGATCCGCGAGCAAATTGCCAGTAACCCGTCAAACTGGCTGGCGATCGTTCCCATATCCCACAGTGAACCCAGGGCATTGCTGTATTACGCCAATGTGCTGGATTTGCAACGCCGCACTCAAGCGGCGAGTAATTCCGGCAAGGTGCTGGATGAGTATCGTGTCCGCCGCCTTGCGGAGCAGACTGATAGCAGCCTGCGAGCGCTCATATCGTTTTTCTTTCCGTTATTTGCGCTGGCTAACTCCTTTTATGAATTGCTGATTGTGGCACGACGTTTTCACCGTTTCGCAGACCCCAGTGATGTCGTGGATATTGTGTTTATGACCCAGTATCTGGTGTTCGATTTGTGGCAGACCTTTACCCCCGGCCCCAAGTTCAGAGGCGTAGCGGCGGGTATCGTGCGGCGCCCGCTGGGGGCGGTGTTGAATCGGATACATCGTTCGCATTTCAGCAGTGGCCGAGTGCTGCGTCAGGCTGCGCCTTCTGCGGCCGCGTTAAAACCCTTGGACCGTTTCAAAGTCAAGGGCGTGCCTCCGGATGCTGTGGCGCTCAAAGGGCGTGGCAGGGAGGGCGTTTATGTGAAAGACGGTCAGCAATTTGTAACGGATGACACTCACCATTATCCCGTTTACCAACGTGATAGCGAGTCTGCGTTTCGGCTGAGAAACATGCTGAAAAGCGGTGAGGATGAGTTGGTCCTGAATATCCATCAGCCCAAGGAGTGGTTGCTGGAGGCCGATAATCCTCAACCTGGGCCCAGCTCCGGGGTGCATGACCCATGGCGCGCTCCCCGGGCGCCCTCGTCGGATTGGCAACCCCCTCGTGAGCGCATGGCGACTGAGAACCGGATTGTCCAGTCACGTACAACGGACACCCAGTGGTTGAGTTGGCGTGCTCAAGTTCACCCCCGTGACATTGTGGGCTTCCCTGCGCCTGGAGTGTTTGAGGTTGGCTCGGCTCCCAGAGGTTCTTCGCTCAATGCCAGGTTTTTGCGCGTGGCTCCTCCTTATACCGACTTCCAGGATCCGAACAGCGGTTTTTACCGGATGCTCCCGCAGGGCGACCATGCATCGTTGACTGACCTGGTGTTTATCACCCGAAATGAGCCACCGGGGCCATCCGCGCGAGCCGATATCATGCGCTGGACCAGCACTGATATTCGCGACCAGCCCATTCCTGTATCACGCCTGCCTACAGGTGAATGGCAACATCATTCGGCGCTGTTCGACAGTTCGTTGGAGCACTCTGTGGGCAGGGCCTTTCCCTCCATGACGAATGAAGCTCGAAAGTTTACCGTCATGAGAATGATTGAATTGGCAGATCCTTCCCACTCTGCCACGGCAAGCCATTTGCTCGGCATCCGCGCGACGCTGGACGAATGGCTACCCCCGCTCCCTGCGAGGAGCGGCCAAACGGACGATTTACTACGGATGTTGCGGACTAATGAACGGCGCAAGCAATATCTATACGTCGGTTTCGAAGGCAAGGCACCCGGCTTCACGCGCGTTGATTTCACGCCGCCTCATCCGTTAGACCCGAGCCTGCAATATGGTGTCGTCCCGGTCAGGACGCAGAGGCTTGAAGCGGAGCGCGCCGCCGTCAGGACCGTGCTGGAGCAGCAGGGTTACCGCGTCGAGGACTTGTCTGTGCGGCGCGCAGGGATGCGTTTTGGAGAACCCAGTATTGAATCAGTCGTTACTCATCCCCGTTCGAACACCATTTACTACGTGGCCTACCAATGGCTTGAACTGGGGCGAATGACCGTGAGAGGGAAGCTTTCGAACCGTTGGGTTCGGATAGCCATCAACTCACACCCCGACTCTCTTTTATTAAGGGCAGTTGACACCGCGATGCAGGAACAGCGCTTGGTGCGGATTGTGGCCGGCATCCAATGGCCCACAAAGGGGCGTCTCGATCCAACTGTTTATTTCGTCAAATTGACCCCTTAGCATTGATGAGTGCCATCGCACCGGCGCCGCCGAACAGTGCCGCGCTGATGCGGTTGAACCAGCTCTGGCCCGAACCGCTGCGCAAGTAACGCGCCGCGCCATGGGCACCCAGACCGTAGGCCAGCTTGCACAGCAGGTCGAGCACCGTCCAGGTGGCGATCATGATCAGCAATTGCGGCAGGAACGGTTGCTGGCTGCTGAGAAACTGCGGCAGGAAGGCAGCGAAAAACAGGATGTCCTTGGGGTTGCTGGCGCCCAACACAAAGGCTCGCCCAAACAACGCACGAAAGCGCGGTACAGACGGCGTTTGTGGGACTTCGGCGCCTTCGCTCGGCAGACGCGATTGCTGCCAGCTCTGCCAGGCCAGGTAGAACAGGTACAGCGCGCCGACAATTTTCAAGGCACTGAACAGCTGTTCCGAGGCCAGCAACAAGGCCCCCAGACCCAAGGCCGAAGCACTCAACAGGCAGATCGACGCAAACACTCCGCCCAAAAACGCCGGGTACGAGCGGCGCAGGCCGTAGTTGAGACTGTTGCTGATCATCAGCAGCGACAATGGCCCTGGAATCAGGATCACGATCAATGCAGCCCCACTGAACAGCAGCCAGGTATCCAGGTTCATCATTTGCTCCTTTTTATAAAAATATGAATTTCGCAATGAAAATCGCGCACAACACCCACAGGCTGACAGAAATCTCGCGGTACTTGCCGGTGCCGGCCTTCAGCGCTACATAGGTGATAAAGCCCAGAGCGATCCCGTCGGCGACCGAGAACGTCAGCGGCATCATGATGGCCGTGACGATCGCCGGAATGCTGTCGGTAGCTTCATCCCAATTGATATGGGCCATGCTCGCCATCATCAGCATCGCTACGTAGATCAGCGCGCCAGCGGTGGCGTAGGCGGGAATCATGCCGGCCAGCGGTGCGAAGAACATCGCCGCCACGAACAGCACACCCACCGTTACAGCGGTCAACCCGGTGCGGCCACCGGCTGCCACACCTGCGGCGCTTTCCACGTAGCTGGTCACTGGCGGCACGCCAACCATGGCGCCGAACACACTGGAAGCACTGTCGGCCTTCAATGCGCGGGACAGGTTGTCGATCTTGCCGTCGGCCTTGACCAGCCCGGCCCGTTGGGCAACGCCCATCAGTGTACCGGCAGTGTCGAACATGTGTACAAAAAGAAAGGCAAATACCACGCTGATCATGCTCACATTGAACACACCCATCACGTCCATCGCCATCCAGGTCGGTGCCAGGCTCGGTGGGGTGGAGAGAATGCCGTTGTAATGCACCAGGCCCAGGCCCCAGCCGGCCAGGGTCACGGCGATGATGCTGATGAGAATTGCACCGAATACACGGTGATAACTGAGGATGGCGATCAGCAGGAAGCACACCGCCGCCAGCAGCGGGGCGGGTTCATGCAGGGAGCCGAGCTTGATCAGGGTGGCCGGGCTGTCGACGATGATGCCGGCGGTTTTCAGGCCGATCACCCCGAGGAACAGGCCCACACCTGCGCCCATGGCATGACGCAGGCTGACCGGAATACTGTTGAGCAGCCATTCTCGGATGCGTGACAGCGTCAGAATCATGAACAGTACGCCCGAGATAAACACCGCGCCGAGGGCGGTTTCCCAGTTGTAGCCCATGGTGCCGACCACGGTGTAAGTGAAAAACGCGTTCAGGCCCATACCCGGCGCCAGGCCCACCGGCCAGTTGGCGTACAGGCCCATCAACAGGCACCCCAGGGCTGCGGCGATGCAGGTGGCGACAAAGGCCGCACCGTGATCAATACCGGCGTCGGCCATGATGTTGGGATTGACGAAGATGATGTAGGCCATGGTGATGAAGGTGGTGAGGCCGGCGATCAGCTCGGTCTTCACTGTGGTGCCATGCAAGCGCAGTTTGAACAGGCGTTCCAGCCAACCGCCTTGCGGCGTGGCCTGGTCCAACGTAGGGGCTTCGGTTTTACGGCTATCCACAGCGAGTACTCCTCAATCGTTTTATTGTTATGTCCAGCGCCGGTCACATGAGTGGGCAACAGCGCTTTGAGGTACTGGCGGGTTTGTTGACCAATAGGTCAGGAACTCGCACGAAGCGAATTATGCTTTTGTATACAAATAAAGCAAATAATGTTTTCGAATGTCTGGGCGAAAGTGGATGAAAGGCTGACTCCCAGGGGGACAGGTAGATTTATTCCGCCCGCCGCCTTGAAACATTGCCGCAATACCCGCACTTTGAGGGCGCAAGCATTCGCTCGGAATGCGCAAAGCGGCATAAGGGGAGCCCATGTACAAGGTTTATGGCGATTACAAGTCGGGCAACTGCTACAAGATCAAATTGATGCTTAGCTTGTTGGGGATCCCGTTTCAGTGGATCGATATCGACATCCTCAAGGGCGACACCCAGACCCCTGAGTTCCTGGCGAAGAACCCCAACGGCAAGATCCCGGTGCTGGAGCTGGAAGACGGCACCTGCCTATGGGAGTCCAATGCGATTCTCAATTTCCTCGCCGATGGCAGCGAGTTCCTGCCCACGGAACCGCGCCTGCGCACCCAGGTATTGCAGTGGCAGTTTTTCGAGCAGTACAGCCATGAGCCTTATATAGCGGTGGCGCGGTTTATCCAGTTTTACCTGAATATGCCGCAGGACCGTCTTGAGGAATACAAGACCACCCACAAGGGCGGTTACAAGGCATTGAGAGTCATGGAGCGCCAGTTGCAAGCCACGCCGTACCTGGTGGGCGACACCTATTCGATTGCTGATATCGCGCTGTATGCCTACACCCATGTAGCCCATGAAGGCGGCTTTGATTTGGCGCCTTACCCGGCGGTGCAGGCGTGGTTGCAGCGGGTGGCCAGCCATCCCAAGCACGTGGCGATGCTGGATTGAGTTCACATTTAGAGCGATGTGCTTGTAGATAATGTGCTGTTGAGCAGTTCAAAGCAGCGCTGCGCCGCCGGGCTCAATGCCATCGCGCTGCGTGTGATCAAGCCGATCTCCCGGTTCACGCCGGGATGATCGATGTCGATTCGCTTCAATCCCTCCAGGCTGTCCGCCGCCGATTCCGGCAGCACGCTGATCCCCAACCCCTGGCGCACCAGCGCCAATACCGTCGACATGTAGTTGGCCTCCATGCCCGCATTCAGCGTCAGCCGTGTCTGGTCGAACAGTGCGTCGACCTGTTCGCGCACGCTGCTGTCACGTCCGGTAAGGATAATTGGCTGGTCGGCCAGTTGCGCCAGGGTCAGTGACCGATAGCGCGTCAGCGCATGATCCAGCGGCACAAACGCGCACAAGCGATCATTGAGCACCGGCTGAAATTGCAGGCCATGGCTCAGGCGCGCCCGTACGCCGATGCCGAAATCCACCTCGCCGTTGCGGACCTGGGCATGAATGCGATGGGCCACCAGGTCATGCAGGCGCACCTCGATCCCGGCAAAGCGCTGGCGAAACAGGCGCAAGGCCGGAGGCAGGGCGCCGGCGCAAACTGACGGCAGGGCGGCGATGGTCACCACGCCGCGACGCAAGGCTGCGAGGTCGCGTGAGCCGGTGACGATGTTGTCCAGGTCCAGCAGCAGTTTTTCCATGGGCCCGCGCGCATCCTGGCCGGCAGCGGTGATGCTCACATGGCGCGGGCTGCGGTCGAGCAGGGCGACGCCGAGCCAGTCTTCCAATTGCTGTACTTGCACGGTCAGGGCCGAAGGCGACAGGTGCAGCTCGTGGGCCGCCTTGGTGAAACTACCGGTGCGGGCCACCGCGAGGAAGGCCTGGATGTGCTGGATCGAGTTCTTCATTTTGTTTTTCCGAACGTGCTAGGCCGAATATTCCAATTTACAAAGACTAACCCGCTTCCAATACTCCGCGAAAACAATAACCGGCCCAAAACGGCCACCCTGGAGTTATCCATGCTCGCAACCCTGGGCGTCATCACCATTCTCAGCCTGCTTGTCGCTGTCATGAGCAAGCGTCTCTCGCCACTGGTGGCCCTGATCGCCTTGCCGATCATCGCCGCGCTGGTCGGTGGGTTCGGCCTGCAAACCAGTGCCTTTATCATCACCGGTATCAAGAACGTCGCCCCTGTGGTCGGCATGTTTGTGTTCGCGATCCTGTTTTTCGGGATCATGACCGATGCCGGGATGCTCGACCCCATCATTGATCGCATCCTGCGCACGGTAGGGACGCGTCCTACACGAATTGTGGTCGGCACCGCGACGCTGGCGTTGCTGGTGCACCTGGACGGCTCTGGCGCGGTGACCTTTCTGGTGACGGTGCCGGCGATGCTGCCGCTGTATACGCGGCTGGGCATTGATAAACGCATCCTCGCCTGCGTGTGTGCGATGGCCGCAGGCGTCAACTTCCTGCCCTGGACCGGCCCGGTGCTGCGTTCGTCGGCGGCGCTGCATGTGCCGGTGGCCGATCTGTTCCAGCCGTTGATCCCGGTGCAGATCGTCGGGCTGATCTTCGTCTTCGCGTGCGCCTGGTGGCTGGGCCATCGTGAAGAAAAGCGCCTCGGCCTGGGCGCCGGTTCCGGCGTGGAGGCGGTGCCGCAACGGGTGCTCAGCGACGACGATATCAAGCTGCGCCGCCCACGGTTGTTCTGGGTCAACCTGATCCTGACCGTGCTGGTGATGGTGGTGATGATTGCCGGTTGGGTCGACCCGGTGGTGATGTTCATGCTCGGCACCGTGGTTGCGCTATGCATCAACTACCCCAACGTGGACGCCCAGCGTGCGCGCATCGACGCCCATGCGAAAACCGCCCTGACCATGGCCAGTATCCTGCTCGCCGCCGGGGTGTTCACCGGCATCATGCAAGGCTCCGGCATGCTCAAGGCTATCGCCGAAGTAGCGGTGGCGCAGATTCCGGCGGGCCACGGCAAGTTGATCCCGGCGGTCGTGGGGTTCCTGTCGATGCCCCTGAGCATGTTGTTTGACCCCGACTCCTACTACTTCGGCGTGATGCCGGTGATCGCCGAAGTCGGCAAGGCGCTGGGCGTCGACCCCCTGCAAGTGGCCCAAGCCTCGTTGCTGGGCGTGCACACCACCGGTTTTCCGGTTAGCCCGCTGACGCCCGCGACCTTCCTGTTGGTGGGCCTGTGCAAGATCGAGTTGGCCGATCACCAGCGATTCACGATTCCTTTTCTGTTTGCCGCCTCGGTGTTGATGACCCTGACGGCGTTGCTCCTGGGAGTGATTTGAGATGAACACCTTGCGCATTGGCTCCGGCGCCGGCTATTCCGGTGACCGTATCGAACCTGCCGTGGAACTGGCCGAACATGGCGACCTGGATTACCTGGTCTTCGAATGCCTGGCCGAACGCACCATTGCCCTGGCACAACAGGCGCGCATCGGCGACCCGCAGGGCGGTTATGACCCGTTGCTGAGTGAACGCATGCGCCGAGTATTGCCCTGCGTGGGCCAGCCCGGCGGTCGCCGTCGCTTACGGGTGATCACCAACATGGGCGCGGCCAACCCGGTGTCGGCGGCCATTGAAGTGCGGCGCATTGCTGCCGAGCTGGGCCTGGGTCTGAAGGTTGTCGCGGTGGTGGGGGATGATGTGCTGCACGCTTTGCCTGCCGAGCAGGTGCTGGATAACGGCCAGTCTGTTGGCTCCCTTGGCGAGCGGTTGATCTCTGCGAATGCCTACCTGGGTGTTGACGGCATTCTTGAGGCGCTGCGCGCCGACGCCGATGTCGTCATCACCGGACGCGTGGCCGACCCTTCGCTGTTCCTGGCGCCGCAGATGTTCGAGTTCGGCTGGGCCTTCGATGATTGGCAACGATTGGGCCGGGGCACGTTGGTGGGGCATTTGCTGGAGTGCGCGGGGCAGGTCAGTGGCGGTTACTTCGCTGATCCCGGTTTCAAGGATGTGGAGAATCTGGCGCGCCTGGGCTTTCCCCTGGCCGAGATCGACGCCGACGGCAATGCGGTGATCACCAAGGTGGCAGGCTCCGGTGGGCGGGTCAGTCGCGCGACCTGTGCTGAACAACTGATCTATGAAGTTCACGACCCAGCAGCCTATTTGACCCCGGATGTGACGGCCGACTTTTCCCGGGTGGGGTTTGTCGAGGAGGGCGTGGACCGGGTGCGCGCTGAGGGGGCGAGCGGGCGTGCTCGGCCTGATCAACTGAAGGTCAGCGTCGGTTATCTGGACGGTTGGATCGGTGAAGGGCAGATGTCCTACGGCGGTCCCGGTGCTGTCGCACGGGCCGAGTTGGCGCGGGACGTGGTGCTCAAGCGCCTGGCGTTGATCGGCGTAAACATGCAGGACCTGCGCGCCGAATTGATCGGCATGGATTCATTGCACGGCCCGCGCAGCAGCGTCGAGCCTTGGGAAGTGCGCCTGCGGGTTGCCGCCCGTTGTGACGAGCGCAGCGACGCCGTGCGGGTTGGCAATGAAGTGGAGACCCTCTACACCAACGGCCCGGCCGGCGGCGGTGGGGCGAGCAAGAGCGTGCGTCAGGTGGTGGCGGTGGCATCGTTGCTGTTGCCCCGTGAAGCGGTCAAACCGAGGATTGAAGAATGAAACTGCACAGACTGGCTCATTCCCGCACAGGGGATAAGGGCGACACGTCAAACATCTCGATCATTGCCTATCGTGCGCAAGACTACCCATTGCTGTGCGAACAGCTGACGGCCGAGCGCGTCACGGAATTTTTCAAGGATTTGCTCGAACCGCTTGCGGCCCCGGTTCGGCGTTATGAATTGCCGAATGTGCAGGCGCTGAACTTCGTGTTGCCGGGCATCCTGCGTGGCGGCGTGACCCGCTCGCTGGCGCTGGATGCCCACGGCAAGTGCCTGGGCTCGGCACTGCTGGATCTGGACCTGACAACACCGATCTGATTTCTGTAGGAGCGAGCTTGCTCGCGAAAAACGTCAACGATAACGCGTGCTTCCTGAATAAACGCGGTGCCTGTGAGTTTTTCGCGAGCAAGCTCGCTCCTACATTGACCGTCGCGTGCTTCAGATTGCCGCGAAGCGCTTGTCCAGGTAGTCGATGATCACCTTGGAGTCGTACATCCAGGTGGTCTGGCCGTTCTCTTCGATGCGCAGGCACGGCACCTTGATCTTGCCGCCTTGTTCCAGCAGGGTCTGGCGGTCCTGCTCGTTGTTCTTTGCGTCCTTCAGGGCTACCGGCACGTTCAGGCGATGCAGGGTGCGGCGGGTCTTCACGCAAAACGGGCAGGCGTGGAATTGGTACAGCGTCAGCGCCTTGGCCGCGTCGTTCACCCGCGCCTGTTGTTCGGCGGGGCGCTGCTTTTTGCGTGGGCGGGTCAGAAAATCGCCCGCGATGATGATCTGGCCGAGGCCCACTCGAAGTGCTTTGACGAACATGGCTGTTACCTCTTGCCCATAACTGAGGGGGCGCAGCTTACCTGATTTCTGCAGGCGAAAAAAAACCGGCGATGAACGCCGGTTCTTTCCTACCCAGCCCGTTACTTGATCAGGCTGAGAAATTCGCTGCGAGTGGCCGCGTTATCGCGGAACTCACCGAGCATCACCGAGGTGATCATCGACGAATTCTGTTTTTCCACACCGCGCATCATCATGCACATGTGCTTGGCTTCGATTACCACGGCCACGCCCAGGGCGCCGGTCACTTGCAGCACCGCATCAGCGATCTGGCGGCTGAGGTTTTCCTGGATCTGCAGGCGGCGCGCATACATGTCGACGATTCGTGCAACCTTCGACAGGCCCAGCACTTTGCCGCTTGGAATGTAGGCCACATGGGCCTTGCCGATAAACGGCAGCAGATGGTGTTCGCACAACGAGTACAGCTCGATGTCCTTGACCAGCACCATTTCGCTGTTATCGGAGCTGAACAAGGCACCGTTGGTGACTTCTTCGAGCGTCTGTTCATAACCGCGGCAAAGGTACTGCATCGCCTTGGCGGCACGCTTTGGCGTGTCGAGCAGACCCTCGCGGGAGACGTCCTCGCCGAGTTGGCCGAGAATCTCTGTGTAATTCTGTTCCAGGGACATGAAACTACCTGTGGGATTTTCGCAAAGCGCAAGGTTACGGTGGCGGGCACATCGCTGCAAGCCTGACGATGGCACTTTACTCGTCGCGGCCTTCGAGCATGGTGCGCTTGAGCATCACATACACCGCACCGGCACCGCCGTGGCGGGCCTGGCAGGAAGTAAAGCCGAGCACCTGGGCATGTTGACGCAGCCAGGTGTTGACGTGGCTCTTGATCATTGGCCGCTTGCCATCCAGCCGCACAGCCTTGCCGTGGGTGACGCGCACGCAGCGGATTTCGAATTTAGTCGCTTCGGCGAGGAACGCCCACAGGGTTTCCCGGGCCTTTTCCACGTTCATGCCGTGCAGGTCGAGGCTGCCTTCGAACGGGACCTGGCCGGCCTTGAGCTTGCGCATCTGGCTTTCTTGCACACCATCTCGGGCCCACATCAGCTCATCTTCGGGGCCGACGTCAATCACGAACTGATCCGACAGGCCATCCACGGTAGTGGCGTCGCTGCGCACGGTCGCGGCCTGGCGCAGCTTGGCGATCTGTGCCCGGTCGGTCTTGGGTTTGCCGGTGTCGGCGCGGTCGTGCTTGATCGGCTTGACGCCGCGCAGCTCGTTTTTGAACAGGGAAAAATCGTCGTCTTGCATGTCAGCCTCCGCGAAGGGCGGGCAGTTTACCTAAATCGCGGCGGCCAGGGCGCAGCAAACGCTATCCAAGCGCCATCAGTCGTGCTTTTTCATCAGGTGCGAGGCGATATTCAACGACAAGGGCTGACGCATCCGCCGACGGCTGCGGCGCCATAACCATACGCCCAACCACAGCACCAGCAGGCCGATCCCCAACAGGATCGCCGAGCCGCCCGGGCTGGCATTCAGCTCGCCCAGTGCCGGCGAATGCCCAAACAGGCCGGCGCCACCAGCGCCTGCCAACAACAAGCCTATGATCGCCAGCAACGCGGCAATGCCCGCCACCAGGCGCAGACGCCAGTTGCTCGGGCCCTTGGGGCGCAAGCGACGAGCATCAAAACCATCGGATATCTTCATTCCGACCTTTCCTCCAGGGTATCGGCCCTTCGACCGGACAATACACAGGTTGTTCCGGAGGGAGGGGTAAATGCGCCAAATGAAAGGGCTTTGCGGATGAGCGGAGCAATAAACACGCCGCTCAACGCCAGAATGATCAGATCAGATCTTTAGTCAGTGCGAGGGTGGCGAAGTTGTCGGCCATGATCGCCATTTCGGTGTGCTGCACATGTTCGGCGCTCAGGATGCCGCCCTTGTAGGGCAGGTCGCGAGTGGCGCAGGCGTCTTCCACCAGGGTGCAGCGAAAGCCCAGGTTCTTGGCCGCACGCACGGTGGTGCTGACGCTGGAGTGGCTCATGAAGCCGCAGACGATCAGGTCCAGGGAGCCAAGGTCCTGCAAGTGTTTTTCCAGGCCGGTGCCGTGGAAGGCGCTCGGCAGCAGCTTGCCGATGATGGTTTCGTCACCCTCTGGCTCAAGCCCCGGAATGAATTCGCCGCGCTCGCCCTGTGGATCAAACAGACCGCCTACGGTACCCAAGTGGCGTACATGCACAATCGGGCGCCCGGCATTGCGCGCGGCGCTGACCAGTTGTTTGATATTAGCGACAGCTGCGTCCATGCCCGAGAGGGCGAGCGGGCCGCTGAGGTATTCCTTCTGGGCGTCGATGATCACGAGGGTCGCATGACTGAGGTTGGCTGCTGCGTAACCGCGACCGCTGAGTTGAAACATCGTCTTTGGAACGGACATTCTGGGGCTCCTGTGAGTGGGGCTTTTGCGACATTGTCCACTGGCTGAGCGCTTCTGTGAATCGCTACTATCGTAAGGTACGCCGTTGCTGGCGTGCAGCCATGTCAAGAGGTGGGCTTGTTTAACACAATGCGGGGCAATTGGATGAAATCCGACGTACGGCGCCAGTGTTTTCGTACATCGTCGGTACAGGTGAAGGCTGTTAGAATTGCCAGTCGTTTTTTCCAGGAGCTTGCCCCGTGATCACTTCCCGCCTGCGCACTTTGCGCGACCATATCCGTTGGGCTGTCAGCCGTTTCCATGGGGAAGACCTGTTTTTTGGCCATGGCACCGACAATGCCTGGGACGAAGCCCGGCAATTGGTGCTCGGCGCCTTGCACCTGCCGTGGGAAATTGCTGACAGCTACCTGGATTGCAACCTCGAAGAAGAGGAAATCTCCCATGTGCAGCGTTTACTGCATCGCCGTATTCACGAGCGTGTGCCCACCGCCTACCTGTTGAAAGAGGCGTGGTTCTGCGGCATGTCGTTTATTGTCGATGAGCGCGTGTTGATCCCGCGTTCACCGATTGGCGAACTGATCGAAAACCGCTTCGAACCCTGGTTGGCGCAGCCGCCGGCGCGCATCCTCGACCTGTGCACCGGCTCCGGTTGCATCGGCATTGCCTGTGCGTACGAGTTCCAGGAGGCCGAAGTGGTACTGGGTGACCTGTCCTTCGAAGCCCTTGAAGTGGCAAACCAGAATATCGAGCGCCATGGCGTCGATGAGCGGGTCTATACCGTGCAGGGCGATGGTTTTGACGGCTTGCCCGGCCAGCGATTCGACCTGATCGTGTCAAACCCACCGTATGTGGATGCCGAAGATTTTGCCGACATGCCGGATGAATACCAGCACGAGCCGGAACTGGGCCTGGCCTGTGGTGACGACGGCCTGAACCTGGTACGCCGGATGCTGGCCGAAGCGGCGGACCATCTGACCGAGAAGGGTTTGCTGATTGTCGAAGTGGGTAACAGCCAGGTGCATGTTGACGCGCTGTATCCGGAAGTCGACTTTGCCTGGCTGGACTTCCAGCGGGGTGGGCATGGGGTGTTCATGCTGACGGCTGAGCAGTGTCGCCAACACCAGGCCGTTTTCGCTGCCCGGATATAACTGCAGAAACTCGGTCAATGTGGGAGCTGGCTTGCCTGCGATAGCGGTGGGTCAGCTTGCACTTGTGCTACTGATACATCGCTATCGCAGGCAAGCCAGCTCCCACATTTTGATTGCATTTCAATCTATCAGCGGTGAGTGGCAATCCAGATCAACAACCCTGCCTGAAACACCGTAAACGCCACCAGGCACGTGATGGTAAAGCGCAGCCCGCTGTCCTCGCGCTTGAACTTGATGACTTTTTCCTCTTCCTTGCGCAGCTTCACTTCCTGTTCCGCCAGGTTCTGATCGGCCTGTTGCAGCATCTGCGCGGCTTCGAGGATCTCCACGAACTGCACCTTCTCGGTGTTCCAACTGTCCAGCACGTCGCCAACCTTGCCCGGCTGCACATTGCCTTTGAGGTGCTGCACGTCGGCATAGGCCACATCAAATCCCTGGATACGCAAAAAGTGATCACGACGCAGGCGCGTGGCTTCGTTGAGGGCGTCCTTGTTGGCCAGGTCCACGCCGTCGACGCGGTAGTGGGACCACTTCTTCTTCGCCCAGGCGGCGGCCTGAGCGACCAGGAAACGGCCGATCCCCCGGTTGGCCGGTTCGATTTCCAGGCTGTTGCCTGGGCCGAAATGCACGCGATGTTTATCGTGGTCCACCCAGATATCCAGGTGGTTCTGCTCGCGGCGTACTCGCTGGCCGGGCAGTTGAATAACCATGCGCAACAGGCTGTGGTGCTTGTCGTGGCGCTCGGCATAGCCGAACTGCACAAAGCGCAACGGCCGTGCGCCAGTGGCACGGTCGGTGGTCAGCGGAGCCAGGCGCAGCATCTTGAAGTGTTCGGCGTGGACGTCCGCCCACGGCAGGGCCGCCGCCTCGACGGCCGCGGTTGCAGTCGAGGTGTCGGCGGTAGATTCGGGTGTTGCTTCGGTGGTTGTCATGCGGCGCGATCCTGTCCAAGCCCAGCAAGCCGACAGTCTTTTTACTGTCGACTCTGGACTTATCGGCCGGTTTGCCCAGGACTGGAGGCAAATTGTCGCTTAACGGGGTTGAAGTCCGTCGATAAACGCGACGATACGCTGGCCCAGTTCCGCAGCCAGGGGCAGTTTCGGGTCATTGTAGGACGCCAGTTGCTGCTTCACGTTGTTGGGCACGATGCGCATCACGTGGTTCATGCCTTCGATAACCGTCAACTGCGCGTCGGGCTTGGCGTGTTTCAACTGCTGGGCATCCGCTACGCCGACCTGAATATCGTTGGTGCCCTGGATGATCAACGCCGGCATGTTCAGCCTGGCGAAGGCGGCCGATGGGTCGGCGCGGAACAGGCTGATCAGATAAGGCTGCACGCTTGGTCGGAAGATGCCTTCGAGTGGGCGCGGCACGTCGGCATCCACTTGGCCGGCCTTGAGGTGGTCGAGGATTTCATTGCTGCGCAACAACAGGGCAGGGGGCAAGTGATCGGCCAGTTGCTGGCGAATCACCTGGTCTACCGGGCGGGCGCTGCCCGATAGGGAAATCACCCCGGCCGGCGCCAGTTGCGGCGCGGCGAGGGCGGCTACCAGCGCGCCTTCGCTATGGCCCAGCACAATCAACGGGCCCATGCGCTTGTCGGCCTTGAGCAGCTTGCCCCAGGCCACCGCATCGGACACATAGGCGTCCAGGGTGAGGTTGCGCTCATCCGGCGTGGCGGCCAGGCTGGCGGCGACCCCGCGCTTGTCGTAGCGCACGCTGGCGATGTTATGTCGGGCAAGCACCCAGGCCAGGCGCTTGAGGCTGTCATTGCGGGCGCCGTCGGCGCTGTTGCCATTGCGGTCGGTAGGGCCGGAGCCGGCGATGATCAGCACCACCGGCACCGGTTTGTCGGACTGCGGCAACAATAATGAGCCAAACAGTTGGCCGCTGCCGGTGTCCAGGCTGATAGGGCGTTGCAGTACCACAGGGGAGGCGGCCTGGACCGCGGTGGTAAACAGGGTAAGGGTGAACAGCAGAACTCGCAGCATCATCGCGCCATCATCAGTAAGGTGCCGGTTGGACCAATGTCTACCGGTAAGGTTTCGAGGATGAACTAGTCGGTTAGCCTGCGTATACTGGCCGCCTTAAGTTATTACGGTTGACTTGATTCAACTGATTTCACGGAGCGCCCTGCATGTCCGGCAATACCTTCGGCAAGCTGTTCACTGTCACCACCGCGGGCGAAAGCCATGGCCCGGCGTTGGTCGCCATTGTCGACGGCTGCCCACCAGGCCTTGAGCTGTCCCTGGACGACCTGCAGCGTGACCTCGACCGCCGCAAGCCCGGCACCAGCCGCCACACCACCCAGCGCCAGGAGCCGGACGAAGTCGAAATCCTTTCCGGGGTGTTCGAGGGCCGCACCACCGGCTGCGCCATTGGCTTGTTGATTCGCAACACCGACCAGAAGTCCAAGGACTACTCGGCAATCAAGGATGTGTTCCGTCCGTCCCATGCCGACTACACCTACCACCATAAATACGGCGAGCGCGACTACCGTGGCGGTGGCCGCAGCTCGGCGCGTGAAACCGCCATGCGCGTGGCCGCCGGTGCCATCGCCAAGAAATACCTGGCCACCCAAGGCATCGTCATCCGTGGCTACATGAGCCAGTTGGGTCCGATTGAGATCCCGTTCAAGAACTGGGACAGCGTGCAAGACAACGCCTTCTTCTGTCCCGACCCGGACAAGGTGCCGGAGCTGGAGGCCTATATGGACCAGTTGCGCCGCGACCAGGACTCCGTCGGTGCCAAGATCACCGTGGTGGCCGAAGGCGTCAAGCCGGGCCTGGGCGAGCCGATCTTCGACCGCCTCGACGCCGAACTGGCCCACGCGCTGATGAGCATCAACGCGGTCAAAGGCGTGGAAATCGGCGCAGGCTTCGCCTGTGTTGCCCAGCGCGGAACCGAACATCGCGATGAGCTGACGCCTGAAGGTTTCCTCAGCAACAATGCGGGTGGCATCCTTGGCGGTATTTCCTCCGGCCAACCGATTGTTGCGCACCTGGCGCTCAAGGCGACCTCAAGCATTACCACACCGGGCCGTTCGATCGATGTACACGGCAACCCGGTGGACGTGATCACCAAGGGCCGTCATGACCCGTGCGTCGGCATCCGCGCCACACCGATTGCCGAAGCCATGATGGCCATCGTGTTGATGGACCACCTGCTGCGCAACCGTGGGCAAAATGCCGATGTGCGCGTGACCACGCCGGTACTGGGCCAACTGTGATCGCCGCCGGCAAGCGAGCTTGCCAGGGTGAGTGCGCTTGTTGTGGCGAGCGAGCTTGCTCGCGCCGGGCTGCGAAGCAGCCCCAATAAAATGACCCCACCGCTCCCATACTGGCGCCTTTCCAGCTTTTACCTGTTCTACTTCGCCCTGCTCGGGGCGACGGCGCCGTTCCTGGCGTTGTACTTCGATCACCTGGGCTTTTCCAGCGCGCGTATCGGCGAACTGGTGGCCATCCCCATGCTGATGCGCTGCGTGGCGCCTAACCTGTGGGGCTGGATCGGCGACTTCACCGGCCGGCGCCTGGCCATTGTGCGATTTGGCGCGGCCTGTACCCTGGCCAGTTTCTGCCTGATCTTCGTCAGTAAGACCTACGCCTGGCTGGCGATGGTCATGGCCCTGCACGCATTTTTCTGGCACGCGGTGCTGCCGCAGTTTGAGGTCATCACCCTGGCCCATCTGCACAAGCAAACCTCGCGCTACAGCCAGATCCGTCTGTGGGGTTCCATCGGCTTTATCCTCACTGTAGTGATCATGGGGCGGCTGTTCGACTGGCTGAGCCTGGATATCTACCCGGTCGTGGTGGTAGTGATCATGGCCGGCATCATCGGCGCCAGCCTGTGGGTGCCCAATGCCCAGCCTGCCAGCCATGGCAATCGCTTGGCCGGTGACGGTTTCCTCAAGCAATTGCGCAGCCCCGGGGTGCTGGCGTTCTATGCCTGCGTGGCATTGATGCAAATGAGCCATGGCCCGTATTACACCTTCCTCACCCTGCACCTGGAACACTTGGGCTACAGCCGTGGCGTGATCGGGATGTTGTGGGCCCTGGGGGTGGTGGCGGAGGTCCTGATGTTCCTGGCCATGAGCCGTATCCTGGCGCGTTTTTCGGTGCGCCGGGTGCTGCTGGCCAGCTTTGTGCTGGCGGCGCTGCGCTGGTTGCTGCTGGGCTCCTTTGCCGAATTTTTCTGGGTGTTGCTGTTGGCGCAGCTCCTGCACGCAGCCACATTCGGCAGTTTTCACGCGGCGGCGATTGCCTTTGTGCAGCGCAGCTTCGGCGACCGTCAGCAAGGCCAGGGCCAAGCCCTGTACGCTGCCTTGGCCGGTACTGGCGGTGCCCTCGGCGCCCTGTATTCCGGTTATAGCTGGAACCTGCTGGGCCCGACCCTGACGTTCAGTATCGCCAGCGTCGCTGCGCTGGCCGCCGCCATTATCATTGGCCTTCGATTGCAAGAGCCGAATCAAGGAACCGTGCAATGAGTTACGTAGCCGTTTACCACATCGCCACCGCGGACACACCCAACAAGGTGCTGACCCATTTCGACGACATCCAGTCGACCCTGGCCGAACACCGCATAGGCTTTGAACGTTGGCAGCCCAGCGTTATCGAGAAAGGCGCCAGTGACGCGCAAATGATCGCGGCGTACCGTCCACAGATCGATGCGCGCGGCTATGCCACGGCGAAGGTGATCAGCGTGATGGGCGACCATCCCCAGAAGCACGAATTGCGTGACCCCTTCCTGGTAGAGCGCACCTGCCGTGAAGATAACGCGTATTTCTTTATCGCCGGCCAAGGCCTGTTCATGCTGCATGTGGGTGATTATGTATACGGCGTGCGCGCCGAGAAAAATGACCTGTTGGTTATCCCGGCGGGTATGTCGCACTGGCTCGACATCGGCGAGAACCCGCACTTGGTGGCGCTGCGTTTGTTCAACACCGCCCAGGGCGAGGTGCCGACGTTCAGCGCAGATAACATTGCCGCGCGTTTTCCAGGGCTGGACGACTAAGCATAAATATCTAAATGTTCAACCCGGGCAAGTTGGAACTTGTTGTGGGAAAACGCCTGAATATTCGTAGGGCGAAGCTGTTTGTTCTGTGTTGTACGCTTTCACTCCGCTGGTTATGTAACTCTCTGTGCGGCGCCAATGTTTATGTCATCTGTCAATAGGAGGAGTCCGAAAGGCGGTGCCGCATCAGCAGATATAAGGAGAGAGTGATGAGCAGCCCAGAGCAGACGTGTGCCCCCATCGATAGCGTGCCGACGGCTATCAGAAAACGCCTGAACTTGTCCGGCAAGCCCCTGACCCCGACGGAGCTGGAAATCCTGCGGTGGGCTTCCGAGGGCAAGACCATCTGGGAGATCAGCCAGATTCGCGGCACCTCCGAAGCGGCGGTGAAGTTTCATCTGCGCAATATCTACGGCAAGCTGGACGTGACCAACCGGGTACAGGCGAAAAACGAAGCCACTCGCCAAGGCTTGTGCTGAAGGCACAAAAAAGGGCCGCGACGCTCAACGGCGTCGCGGCCCTTTTCATGTCTGTCGCTTATGCCGAATGGTAGGTCGGCAGCGCAAAGCGGTTCTGGCTTTGCAGCATGGAAATCTGCGGCAGCTCGCTGGCTTGTTCGGCCAGGTCACGGCGAATGGCGCTGATCACCCAGGTCAATTGATCGGCGGTGTGCAATTGCTGGTACGAGATCGAGCGCTTGACCTGTTTGCCTTCGCTGTTGCGCAGGGTCAACAGGATCCCACCGTCAGGACGTGGCTGGGTGGTGACGTCGTAGTTGGAGAATACCGAAGCGAATTTATCTTGGATCAGGCTCATGTCTATCAGCTCCATTGGCTCAAGTTGGCAAGCATGGAGTGATAGGTGCAGTGATTGTGCCAGTATTGCTTAAAGAAAAAAGTCTTTAAAAATCAGATACTTATAAAATAATCGAATTTTCATTTTCGTGCAATTTGCATGAAAGGCCATCGTGCATCCTGCATTTTGCGTTATTTAGTCGGCGCCTTTGCGAAGGTGTCGGGCTTGCCTTACAGCTATTGACCGCCTTTTTTGCCGGAAAATTCCGTTGCCTGCGGCGACTGCCCTTTGGGATACAAAACTTTTCAAATCCCGCGTGTACAGCCCAAGAAGGGCTGACGTATTTTCCTGTAACGCATTGGCGAGTGCTTACAAGCTCGTCAGGTATCTGGACTCGACCAAAAATAAGAAAAAGGAAGTCCCGCCATGAGCCATCGGCAAAACGACATGATTACCTGGGGCATGATGCTGCGAAAGGTGCCTGCCATCGTTCGGGCGCTCCCGCGTGTGGTACGCGGCATGCGTGCGGCCAACGTCACCGACCCCAGGCAACCCTGCGGTCTGGGCTGGCATTTCGAGCAAGCGACCTTGCGCAATCCTGACGGTGCCGCGCTGCTTTACGCTGAGCAGGTGATCAGCTATCGCGACGCCAATCAGCAGGCCAATCGCATCGCCCATCACCTGCATGACCAAGGCATTCGCAAAGGCGACGTGGTAGCGCTGTTAATTGAAAATCGCCCCGAGTTGCTGCTCAACGTGTTGGCCGTGGCCAAGCTGGGCGGCGTCTGCGCCATGCTCAATACGTCGCAAACCCAGGGGACGCTGGTGCACAGCCTGACGCTGGTCGACCCGGTTGCCATTGTGGTGGGGGCAGAGTTGCTGAGCGCCTACGCAGCGGTGCGCGATCAGGTGCAGATCCCGGCCGAGCGCACTTGGTTTGTGGCGGATCAACCCGATGGCGCAGTTCCTGAGGGCTACATCGACCTGATGGCGGCCAGTGCCGGGCACCCGGTGGACAACCTTGCGATCTGCGCGCAGATTTCCTACAACGATCCCTGCTTCTATATCTACACCTCCGGCACCACCGGCTTGCCCAAGGCCGGCATCATGAAGCATGGGCGCTGGACCAAAACCGCTGTGAGCTTCGGCAGGATTGCCCTGGACATGGCACCGCACGACGTTCTCTATTGCACCTTGCCGCTGTACCACGGCACCGGTTTGTGCGTGTGCTGGGGCTCGGCCATTATCGGCGCGTCCGGCTTCGCCATTCGGCGCAAGTTCAGCGCCAGCCAGTTCTGGGAGGATGCGCGCAAGTTCAACGCAACCACCCTCGGCTATGTCGGTGAGTTATGCCGCTATTTGCTCGACCAGCCCTCCAGCGAACAGGATCGCGATAACCGCGTGACCAAGATGGTCGGCAATGGCCTGCGCCCCGGTGTATGGGCGCAGTTCAAACAGCGCTATGAGGTGGAGCATATTTGCGAACTGTATGCGGCCAGTGACGGCAATATCGGTTTTACCAACGTGCTGAATTTTGACAACACCATCGGCTTTTGCCTGCAGCATTGGGCATTGGTGGATTACGCCCCTGACACAGGTGAACCGTTGCGCGGCAGTGATGGGTTCATGCACAAGGTCTCAACGGGCGGGCAGGGCTTGTTGCTGGCGAAGATCGATGAAAAGTCACCGTTCGATGGCTACACCGACCCGCAAAAAAATCGCAAAGTGGTGATCAGCGACGTGTTCGAGAAGGGCGACCGGTATTTCAATACTGGCGACCTGGTGCGCAGCATCGGCTTCGGTCATGCGCAATTTGTCGATCGCCTGGGGGACACCTACCGATGGAAGGGTGAAAACGTCTCGACCACCGAAGTGGAAAACGTGCTGCTGCAACACCCGCAAATCGCCGAAGTGGTGGCTTATGGTGTCGAGATCGCGAACACCAATGGCCGTGCTGGCATGGTCGCCATCACCCCGAGTGAGTCTCTGGCTGCCCTGGACATGCGCGAACTGCTGCAATTTGCCCACGGCCAGTTGCCGCACTATGCGGTGCCGCTGTTCCTGCGGATCAAGGTAAAAATGGAAACCACCGGCACCTTCAAGTACCAGAAAATGAAACTCAAAGAGGAAGCATTCGACCCGGCCAAGGCCGGCAATGACCCGGTGTACGCCTGGCTGCCAGGTTCGCAGAGCTACGTGCCGGTTACCGGGCAATTATTGGCGCAGATCCAGGGCGGGCACTTTCGTTATTGATTCTGGCTATGGCGGCTTTTGACAAAAAAGCCATGACAGGGGGGAACTCCATCGCGACACTGGGCGCCTTATTCAGTTACACAAGCCGCCTCAGCAAGGAGCCCCCATGTCAGATCAGCCTAAACAAATGACCGAAGACGAAGCCGCCGAATTTGCCGAGCAGGTCTTCGACGTGGCCCGCCGCGGCGATGCAGCCATGCTCGCTGCGTTGTTGACCAAGGGCTTGCCAGCCAACTTTCGTAACCACAATGGCGACACCTTGTTGATGCTCGCGGCCTACCACGGACACGCCGAGGCGGTAAAAGTACTGCTGGAATTCAAGGCCGACCCCTTGATCGCCAATGACAAGAACCAGTTGCCGATTGCCGGCGCGGCGTTCAAAGGCAACCTGCCGGTGGTTAGGGCCCTGATCGAAGGCGGTACGCCGGTTGAGGCGGCCTCATCGGACGGGCGTACGGCGTTGATGATGGCGGCGATGTTCAACCGCGTTGAAATGGTCGAATACCTGCTCGGTCAAGGCGCCAATCCCAAGGCTACCGACGCTCAAGGTGCCACGGCACTGGCTGCGGCACAGACCATGGGCGCGGTGGATACGGCGGCGCAGTTGCAGAAACTGGTGTAGGCTACGCGCCCTCGAAAACCCGCCCGCTACAGGATCGCCCATGAAAACCGCCCTCGTCGAACTCATCAGCAAAATCAGCGCCGGCGTCATGGCTGAGGACGAGGTGGCACGTATCGCCGACGAAGCGGCGCAAGCCTACGCAGACCCGGCCGCTTTCCTGGCGGCTAACCCGGATATCAACTACGACGACAGCTTCCCGATACCGCTGGGGGAGTGGGTGGTGGTCGGCAGCCTGCCCGACACGGTGTTGTTTCAGGCTGATACCTACGGCGACCTGTTCGCGCAGATCGTCGCCTCGTTTGGTCCGGGCGTGGCGTTCAATCTCAAGCCCAAGCAATTGACCAAGACTGAAGACCTGACCGCGTTGAACCGCATCCAGATTCAGATGAGCGCCTTGAGCCCGGAAGACGGCGGTTATGTGCTGATGAACTTCAGTCAGTTGCTCGATGATGAGATCCAGGCGGTATTGGTGTTCGGCAACGACCTGCCGCGCGTGCTGCAACTGTGCGCTGAAGTCGGCATCAAGGCTGAGCCGTCGCTTGAGGCATTGAAGATCGCCGTGCACGTCTGAAATTAAAACGGAACCCCCGCCAAGGCTGACTATCCTACAAGTGCATGCCCTCACTTAGGAGCGACACCATGGGTTCCACTTTCAACGGCCTGATTGGCCTGATCATCCTCGCGCTGGATATCTGGGCGATCATCAACGTGTTCAAAAGCGGCGCAAGTACGGGCGCCAAAGTGCTGTGGATCCTGTTGATCCTGCTGTTGCCGGTACTGGGTCTGATTATCTGGGCTATCGCTGGGCCACGCGGTAACGTGCGGATCTGAGCGCCTCACTCCTCCTGGAGTCGGCGCAGTCAATGTGGGAGGGGGCTTGCTCCCGATAGCGGTGGATCAGTGACAAATAAGCTCACTGACACACCGCTATCGGGAGCAAGCCCCCTCCCACATTTGTTCGAAAAATTTGTGTATCGAAATATTCGCTGTACAGAATTTTCACATTCCATCCAAGACAATTCGCCGGCTTTATTCGCCTGCCAAGGCTCTATCCCTGGGGCCTTTAAAGACACGACAAGGTTGCACGTTCAGTAATTAATAGCCTTGCCGGCCTTGATCGGGCACCATTTGTGCCACCGCGTAAACCGCTTACCCCAGCCAGCCTGGGCGAGGGCGGACGCCACTGCATTATTTCGCAACTTAAACTTCCAATGGGTCCTAAAACGACATGGCAAACCCGGACGCCCTGAATCAGCAGCGAGCTTCAAATCGCCTGCTGCAACCGACCGTCAAATCCCATCTGGCGTACACGCTGCTCTGCGCACTGGTCATGATGGTGATGTTCTCCCTGCTGCGCCTGGCGTTGCTGGTCTACAACCGCGAGATGATCCTGGACACGCCGGCCTCGACGTTCCTGGAAGCGTTCGCCAATGGCCTGCGCCTGGATATCCGCTTGGTGATGTACCTGCTGATCCCGTTGCTGCTGGCGTTGTTCAGTGTACGGGCCATGGCGGCACGGGGTTTCTTCCGTTTGTGGCTGACCGTCGTGTCCAGCATCGCCTTGTTCCTGGGGCTGATGGAAATGGACTTCTACCGTGAATTCCACCAGCGCCTCAACGGCCTGGTCTTCCAGTATGTGAAGGAAGACCCGAAAACCGTGATGAGCATGCTCTGGTACGGTTTCCCGGTGGTGCGCTACCTGCTGGCCTGGGCCGTGGGCACGCTGATCCTGAGCATGGCCTTCAAGGGCGCCGACCGTGCAACGCGCCCGCGTGGCCCGTTCAGCGGCGGTACGATCAGCACGCGCCAGGTGGCTCCGTGGTACAGCCGCATCGCTGTATTCGTGGTTTGCCTGCTGGTCGCCGTGGTCGCCATTCGCGGCACCCTGCGTCAGGGCCCGCCATTGCGTTGGGGGGATGTCTACACCACCGATTCGAACTTCGCCAACCAGTTGGGCCTCAATGGCACCCTGTCGCTGATCGCGGCGGCCAAGGCGCGGTTCGGTGAAGACCGTGCCAACATCTGGAAAGCCACCCTCGAACAACCGCTGGCCACCCAGACCGTGCGCGACATGCTGGTGTTGCCGAGCGAAAAACTGGTGGATACCGACACCGCTGCCGTGCGCCGTGATTTCACGCCGCCGGCCGAGAAAACCCTGCCGATCAAGAACGTCGTAGTGATCCTGATGGAAAGCTTTGCCGGTCACTCGGTGGGCGCATTGGGCCGTCCGGGCAATATCACGCCGTACTTCGACAAGCTGACCAAGGAAGGCTTGCTGTTCGACCGCTTCTTCTCCAACGGTACCCACACCCACCAGGGTATGTTCGCCACCATGGCCTGCTTCCCGAACCTGCCGGGCTTCGAATACCTGATGCAGACCCCGGAAGGCAGCCACAAGTTGTCGGGCCTGCCGCAGTTGCTCAGTGCGCGTGATTTCGACGATGTGTATGTCTACAACGGCGATTTCGCCTGGGACAACCAGTCGGGCTTCTTCAGCAACCAGGGCATGACCAACTTCATCGGCCGTAATGACTTTGTCGACCCGGTGTTCTCCGACCCGACATGGGGCGTGTCCGACCAGGACATGTTCAACCGTGGCCTGGAGGAACTCAAAGCCCGTGAAGGCGGCAAGCCGTTCTACGCATTGCTGCAAACCTTGTCCAACCACACCCCGTACGCGTTGCCGACGCCATTGCCGGTTGAAAAAGTCACCGACCGTGGCAGCCTCAACGAGCATTTGACGGCCATGCGCTACTCTGACTGGGCCTTGGGCCAGTTCTTTGAAAAGGCCCGCAAGGAGCCGTACTTCAAGGAAACGCTGTTCGTGATTGTGGGCGACCACGGTTTCGGCAACGAGCAACAGATCACTGAAATGGACCTGGGCCGCTTCAACGTGCCGATGCTGATGATCGCACCTGGCATGCAGGAAAAGTTCGGCGTACGTGACCACACCGTGGGCACCCAGATCGACATCGTGCCGACCATCATGGGCCGCCTGGGTGGCGACACGTTGCACCAGTGCTGGGGGCGTGACCTGTTGAACCTGCCGGAAGGCGACAAGGGCTTCGGCGTGATCAAGCCATCGGGCAGCGACCAGACCGTGGCCTTGCTTACCGCTGACCGCGTACTGGTATTGCCCAAGGAAATGCCACCCAAGTTGTGGGAATACACCCTGGGCGCCGAACCGACTGGCAAGGTGATCCCTGAGTCGCCGGACGAAGCTGCGCTCAAGCAGAAACTTGAGTCGTTCCTGCAGACCGCTACCAAGAGCCTGCTGGATAACACCGCAGGTGTTGTAGATGGTAAGCCGGACTAACTGACCGGCAATAAAAAAGAGGCCTCGATCGAGGCCTCTTTTTTTGTCCCGGCTTTTATATCTTGCCGAGCAACAACAGCACCAGCAGGACGACCAGCACCACACCCAGGATACCCGACGGTCCATAACCCCAGTTACGCGAGTGCGGGAACACTGGCAGGCCGCCGACCAATAGAAGGATCAGGATAATGATTAGAATGAGGCTCATGGTTTTATTCCTTATAGGTTCTGTGCAAAAACCGGCTGTTTGACCGTTATCTCGTCCATGTGCATCGGGACGTCTTAACCATTCCGACTCATGCACTTCGCAGAAAATTCATTGTTTTTCTAAAACATTTTGATTAGTTGCTTATTTCTTTTAACCCGTGCGCAACTTGAACTAATCAGTTGAAAAAAATTGAACTTGGGCTATATGCGTGCCTGCGACCCGGCCCACGGTTTGCCTGGGGCATTCATCAATCTGATGGTGCGTGGGTGCGGGAAAAACCTTCGCTACACTGCCGGTCACTTCTTCGGTAAACCACAAGGCTACTTCCTATGCAAAATCGCATGATGATCACTGGCGCCGGGTCCGGCCTGGGTCGTGAAATCGCTCTGCGCTGGGCCAGTGAGGGCTGGCAGTTGGCGTTGTCGGATGTCAGTGAGCCCGGTTTGCAGGAGACCCTCAAACTTGTGCGCGAGGCGGGGGGTGAAGGGTTTATCCAACGCTGCGACGTGCGCGACTACAGCCAGCTCACCGCGTTTGCCCAGGCGTGCGAGGTCAAGCTCGGCGGCATTGATGTGATCGTCAACAACGCAGGCGTGGCCTCGGGTGGGTTCTTCGCCGAACTGTCCCTGGAGGATTGGGACTGGCAGATCGCAATCAATCTGATGGGCGTGGTCAAGGGCTGCAAGGCGTTCCTGCCGCTGTTGGAGAAGAGCAAGGGCCGGATCATCAACATCGCGTCGATGGCTGCATTGATGCAGGGGCCGGCCATGAGCAACTACAACGTGGCCAAGGCCGGCGTAGTGGCGTTGTCGGAAAGCCTGCTGGTCGAGCTCAAGCAGCAGGAAGTGGGCGTGCACGTGGTGTGCCCATCGTTTTTCCAGACCAACCTGCTCGACTCCTTCCGTGGGCCGACCCCGGCCATGAAGGCGCAGGTGGGCAAGTTGCTTGAAAGTTCACCTATTTCGGCGACCGATATCGCCGATTACATCTACCAGCGCGTGGCCGCGGGTGAATTCATGATCCTGCCCCATGAGCAAGGGCGCATGGCCTGGGCCCTGAAGCAGAAAAACCCGCAGTTGCTGTATGACGAAATGACGCTGATGGCCGACAAGATGCGCGCGAAGGCGCAGGTCGTTAAGGGCTGATTTGGATGGAGTCTGTCAGGCAAATTACCTACCTGTGTAGGTAATGCCTGATTTTCCAGCAAGCCATTGCCGGTCCATTTCCAAGGGCGCATGGTCCAGGTCCTGCTACTTGAAAAGGACACACGCCATGCTGGTCTTAAGCCGCACCATAGGCGAAGCCATCGCTATTGGCGATGACATCACCGTCTATATTCTCGAAGTGAACGGCACCCACGTGAAATTCGGTATCGAAGCCCCCGTGGGCGTCAATGTGCACCGCGCCGAGGTTTACCAGAAGATCCGCGAACGCCAGGGGCCCGTCACGCATCCCGTGTCGGTACCCAATCCTTAGGCGGGGTTTTCAGTCGAACAGATGCTTGGGTACATCGTGCTTGAGCATCAGTTGGCATTGCTCGCTCTCGGGGTCGAAGACGATCAGCGCCTGGCCCTTGGTCAGTGCCTGGCGTACGCGCAGCACACGCGTTTCCAGCGGCGTGTCGTCGCCATTGTCGGTGCCGTCGCGGGTGACGAAGTCTTCGATGAGGCGGGTCAGGGTGTCGACTTCAAGTGCATCGTAGGGAATCAGCATACAAGCCTCAGGTGTCAGGTCCCGGCGATGCTACTGCGCCGGGACCTATGTTGCCAGTAGCAGCTGTCGCCAGCGTCAGGACTTGTTTCCGACCAGGCTGTCCACCGACGGCACGCGGGTGTCGCTCTCCATTTGCGTTTCATGCTCGATCTGATGACTGAACCGATCCAGGGAACCCTGGGCCGGTTGTGCATCGCTGGCAAAGACCGGCGGGCTGAGGATATAGGCGCCCAGCAAGCGACTCAGGGCGGCCAGGCTGTCGATATGGGTACGCTCGTAGCCGTGGGTGGCATCGCAACCGAAGGCCAGCAGGGCGGTGCGAATGTCATGGCCGGCGGTGACCGCTGAGTGCGCATCGCTGAAGTAATAGCGGAACAGATCGCGGCGCACCGGCAAGTCGTTATCGGCGGCCAGGCGCAGCAAGTGCCGCGACAGGTGATAGTCGTACGGCCCGCCGGAGTCCTGCATCGCCACGCTCACCGCGTGTTCGCTGGAGTGCTGGCCCGGGGCGACCGGGGCGATGTCGATGCCGACAAACTCGCTGACATCCCAGGGCAGGGCGGCCGCTGCGCCACTGCCGGTTTCCTCGGTGATGGTGAACAGCGGGTGGCAGTCGATCAGCAGCGGTTCGCCACTGTCGACGATTGCCTTGAGCGCGGCGAGCAGGGCGGCGACCCCAGCTTTGTCGTCCAGGTGACGGGCGCTGATATGCCCGCTTTCGGTGAACTCCGGCAGTGGGTCGAACGCTACATAGTCACCGACGCTGATGCCTAGGGAGTCACAGTCGGCACGAGTGGCGCAGTAGGCGTCCAGGCGCAGTTCCACATGGTCCCAACTGACCGGCATTTCATCCACGGCGGTGTTGAACGCATGCCCGGACGCCATCAACGGCAATACGCTGCCGCGGATGACACCGTTATCGGTGAACAGGCTGACCCGGCTGCCTTCGGCAAAGCGGCTTGACCAGCAGCCCACCGGTGCCAGGGTCAGGCGGCCGTTGTCCTTGATCGCTCGCACGGCGGCGCCGATGGTGTCCAGGTGCGCAGAGACGGCACGGTCAGGGCTGTTTTTCTGGCCCTTGAGGGTGGCGCGAATAGTGCCGCGCCGGGTCATTTCAAACGGGATGCCAAGTTCTTCCAGGCGTTCGGCGACGTAGCGCACGATGGTGTCGGTAAATCCGGTGGGGCTGGGAATGGCGAGCATCTCCAGCAGCACTTTTTGCAGGTAGGCGAGATCGGGTTCTGGGATGGTTCTGGTCATGGAAACTCCTGATGAGTTGAGGGCATCGATGGTTTCGATGATAGGGTTGAGAGATTCGTTGCCAGTGCCGGCCTCATCGGGGGCAAGCCCCCTCCCACCCTTGATGTGTGAACACAGGAAAATGTGGGAGGGGGCTTGCCCCCGATAGCGGTTTCACATTCAACACAAGCCTCAAGCGGCCGGTTGACTGTGTGGAAACAACAAATCCACAAACTTCTCTGCAGTTGGTTGCGGTTCATGGTTGGCCAGCCCGGCCCGTTCGTTGGCTTCGATAAACACGTACTCCGGTTGGTCGGCCGCCGGCACCATCAGGTCCAGGCCGACCATGGGAATATCCAGGGCACGGGCGGCGCGCACGGCGGCGTCCACCAGCGTCGGGTGCAGGATGGCGGTGACGTCCTCCAGACAACCGCCGGTATGCAGGTTGGCGGTGCGCCGCACGGCCAGGGTCTGGCCGCGGGGCAAGATGCTGTCGTAGTCGTAGCCGGCGGCCTTGAGCGTGCGCTCGGTCTCGCCGTCCAGGGGGATCTTGCTTTCGCCATCGGTGGCGGCCTGACGACGTCGGCTTTGCGCCTGGATCAATGCGCGAATCGAATGCTGACCGTCGCCGATCACTTCGGCGGGGCGGCGAATTGCGGCAGCGACCACTTCAAAACCGATCACCAGGATGCGCAGGTCCAGGCCCTCGTGAAAGCTTTCGAGCAGTACGCGGCTGTCGAACTGGCGTGCCGTCTCGATGGCTTGCTGCACCTCCTCGATCGTTCGCAGGTCCACCGCCACGCCCTGGCCTTGTTCGCCATCCAACGGCTTGACCACCACGCGCTGGTGCTCGTCCAGAAACTCCAGGTTGTCGTCGGCACTGCCTGCCAACTGTTGCGCAGGCAACTTCAGGCCAGCGGCCTTGAGCACCTTGTGGGTCAGGCTCTTGTCCTGGCAAAGGGTCATGCTGATGGCGCTGGTCAAATCGCTCAGCGACTCGCGGCACCGCACGCGGCGCCCGCCGTGGCTGAGGGTGAACAGGCCGGCATCGGCGTCATCCACCTGCACATCGATACCGCGCCGATGGGCTTCTTCGACAATGATTCGCGCATACGGATTGAACCCCGCCTGCGGCCCCGGGCCGAGAAACAGCGGCTGGTTAATGCCGTTCTTGTGCTTGATCGCAAAGGTGGTCAGTGCGCGAAAACCCAGCTTGGCGTAAAGGCTCTTGGCCTGGCGGTTATCGTGCAGCACCGACAGGTCCAGGTAGCTCAAGCCACGGCTCATGAAGTGTTCCACCAGGTGGCGCACCAGCACTTCACCCACGCCGGGGCGGGTGCACTGTGGGTCTACCGCCAGGCACCACAGGCTGCAACCGTTTTCCGGGTCGTGAAAGGCTTTCTGATGGTTGAGGCCCATCACGCTGCCGATCACGGCGCCGCTGTCTTCGTCTTCCGCCAGCCAATACACCGGGCCGCCTTGATGGCGCGGTGTGAGGCGTTCGACGTCGACGGGCAACATGCCGCGGCCCTGATACAGCAAGTTGACGGCGTGCCAGTCGGCTTCGCTCTGTACCCGACGGATCCGAAAACCGCGAAACACACGGGTGGCGGGGCGGTAGTCACTGAACCACAGGCGCAAGGTGTCTGACGGGTCGAGGAATAACTGCTGCGGGTCGATCCCGAGGATTTGCTGGGGCGCGGCCACATACAGAGCGATATCACGTTCGCCGGGCTGTTCGTTGAGCAGCTCCAGGGCAAGGCTGGCAGGGTCGGGAAACGTATGCCCGATCAACAAGCGCCCCCAACCGCAATGCACGGCAATCGGTTCGGGACCTTGCGGGCTGCCGTCTTCGGCAAGCCGGGCCTGCAGGCGCTCGTAGGTCGGCGCCTGGCCTTTGATCAAGCGTTGGCTATACGCCGCGGCGTTAGGTTTCATGGATCAGATTCCTTGTTCGCTGAGCCACAGGTTCAGCGCCGCCAGTTGCCACAGCTTGGAGCCGCGCAATGGGGTCAGTTGACCCTGAGGGTCCGTCAGCAGGCGATCGAGCATGGCCGGGTTGAACAGGCCACGGTCCTGGCTCGGGTCCAGCAGCAACTCGCGCACCCAGTTCAGGGTGTCGCCTTGTAAATGCTTGAGGCCGGGGACCGGGAAGTAACCTTTTTTACGGTCGATGACTTCGCTGGGGATCACCCGGCGCGCGGCCTCTTTGAGCACCTGTTTGCCGCCATCGGGCAGTTTGAACTTGCCCGGTACGCGGGCCGAGAGTTCTACCAGGCGGTAGTCGAGGAACGGTGTCCGGGCTTCCAGGCCCCAGGCCATGGTCATGTTGTCGACGCGTTTGACTGGGTCGTCCACCAGCATCACCGTGCTGTCCAGGCGCAGGGCCTTGTCTACGGCGGCTTCCGCGCCCGGCATGGCAAAATGTTCGCGCACAAAGTCGCCGGCAGCGTCGTTGGCGGTCAGCCATTTCGGTGCGACGGTGGCCGCGTAGTCATCGTAGCTGCGGTCGAAAAACGCCTCGCGGTACGCGGCATACGGGTCGCTTGCGCCATCCACCTGCGGGTACCAGTGGTAACCGGCGAACAATTCGTCGGCGCCCTGGCCGCTCTGCACCACCTTGCAATGCTTGGCGACTTCCCGCGACAACAGGTAGAACGCGATGCAGTCATGGCTGACCATCGGCTCGCTCATGGCGCGGAACGCCGCCGGCAGTTGCTCGATGATCTCGCTTTCGGCGATGCGCAGTTGGTGATGGCGAGTTCCGTAATGCTTGGCGATCAGGTCCGAGTACTGGAATTCGTCGCCGCGCTCGCCACCGGCGTCTTCAAAACCGATGGAGAACGTGGACAGGTCCTGCACACCGACTTCACGCAGCAGGCCGACGAGCATGCTCGAGTCGACGCCACCGGAGAGCAGCACGCCCACATCCACGGCGGCGCGTTGGCGGATGGCCACGGCTTCGCGGGTGCTGTCGAGCACGCGGTCGGTCCAGTCTTCCAGCGTCAGGTGTTTTTCGTCCTCATGGGGCCCGTACGGCAGGGTCCACCAGGTTTTCTGTTCGGTCTTGCCGCTTGCGTCGATGCGCATCCAGCTGGCGGGCGGCAGCTTTTCAATGCCCGCCAACAGCGTGCGCGGCGCGGGGACCACGGCGTGGAAATTCAGGTAGTGGTTGAGAGCGACCGGATCGAGGATCGGGTTGATGTCGCCGCCCTTGAGCAACGCCGGTAACGCCGAGGCAAAACGCAGGCGCTGGCCGGTGCGCGACAGGTACAAAGGTTTTACGCCCAAGCGGTCACGGGCGATGAACAGACGTTGGGCGTCACGTTCCCAGATGGCGAAGGCAAACATGCCGTTGAGCTTGGGCAGCAGTGCTTCGCCCCAGGCGTGGTAGCCCTTGAGCAGCACTTCGGTATCACCGCCGGAATAGAAGGCGTAGCCCAGGGCTTCCAGCTCTTCTCGTAGTTCCGGGAAGTTATAGATCGCGCCATTGAACGCCAGGGACAATCCCAGTTGGGCGTCAACCATCGGCTGCGCGGAGCCGTCCGACAGGTCCATGATTTTCAGGCGGCGGTGGCCCAGGGCAATCGGCCCTTGGGCGTGGAAGCCCCATGCGTCGGGGCCACGGGGGGCGAGGTGATGAGTGATGCGTTCTACGGCTGCCAGGTCGGCAGGTTGATGATCAAAGCGTAACTCGCCAGCTAATCCACACATAAGTTCCTTACCGGTTTTTCCGTTGGGGAGGGGTCAATACTCAATGCGCCAAACGGCGCGTACCCAGAAACTGACCCAGTGCTATGCGTGGAGTTTTAGACCGATAAGTTATAAGGCAGATGGCCGCCTAGCCATCAATCCCGCTCTTTACGGGCTGCGGCCTGGCCTCGAACCAGAGCGCGCAGGGTAAACCGGTTGGGGTGGCAAGCCGCGGCCACGCTGGCCGGTACCGGCAGCGGTTCGCCATTCAGCCAGGCGGCCAGGAGTTCGCCGCACAGTGGTGCGGTGATCAGGCCGCGGGAGCCATGGCCACTGTTGAGGTACAGCCCGGGCAGCCAGGGGCACGGCGTATCCGGTACTTGCCGGGCGTCTTTGCCCAGCACGGCATAAGCCTGCTGGAACGCTTCATGGTCGGCCAGCGGCCCGACGATCGGCAGGTAATCGGGGCTGGTGCAGCGAAACGCAGCACGCCCTTCCAACTGTTCGGCCGCCAGGCGGTCGGCGCCCAGGCGCTGCAGCAGGTCTGTGGAGATCTCGCGCAGCATCTCCAGGTTGCCGGTGTGTTCAGCGAGCGTGGGTGTGAGGTCTTGGTTGTTGAAGTCAAAACTGGCGCCCAGGGTATGTTCACCAAGGCGGGCTGGTGCGACGTAACCCTCGGCACAGACCACAGTAGTAAGGGCCTCACTGGCCGGGGTTTGTGCGAGCCGGGTGATCTGCCCGCGAATACGCTTGAGCGGCATGTCTGCGCTCAAGGGGAAACGCTTGATCTCGGCCGCCCCGGCGAGCACCACCACGCTGGCGCTGGCCAGCACGCGATCGCCTGCGCGGGCGTGCCACTGGTCGTCTCGCCGGTCCAGCTCAAGCGCCTCATGGTGGCTGAGCACCTCAATCAGCGGATGCGTCGCCTGCCACTGGCACAGTGCGGGTGGATGCACCCAGCCGCCCTCGGGGAAAAACAGGCCGCCGTGGGCCAGTTGGATTCCAGCCTGTTGTTGCGCCTGCTCGCGGTCGAGCAGGTGCAGCAGGCTCGGTGCGAAGGCGTCGGCGAGTTGGGCCTGGCGCTGGCCTTCCTTGGCGTCGAACGCCAGTTGCAACACACCACAGCCATCCCAATCCACGCCACGGTGCAAGTGCTCCAGCAGGCGGCGGGTGTGGCCGAAACCGCTGAGTATCAGTTGGGACAATGCGGTGCCATGGGCCGACAGCTTGAGGTACAGCACGCCCTGAGGGTTGCCCGAGGCTTCCTGCGCCAGGCCGGCATGGCGTTCCAGCAAGCTGACGCGCCAACCGCGGGCGGCCAGGCTGGCAGCCGTTGCGCAACCGGCCAGGCCACCCCCAATAACCATGGCGTGGCGTTCACCGTCGATGGCTGGGGGGCGAGCGAACCAGGGTTTGCTTTTTGCGGGCGGCGGCGTCTCGTCGGGCCAGCCGAGAAACTCTCCACGCAGGATCTCCCACTTATGCCCGATGCCCGGCGTGCGCTTCATCTTGAAGCCCGCGGCGTTGATCAGGCGCCGTACCCAGCCGGTGCTGGTAAAGGTGCTGATGGTCGAGCCCGGAGCGGCCAGGCGCGCCAGTTCAGCGAACAGTTCGGCGGTCCACATATCGGGGTTTTTCGCCGGGGCGAAACCGTCCAGAAACCAGGCGTCGATCTGCGCATCCAGTTGCGGCAATTGCTCCAGAGCATCGCCGATCAACAGGGTCAGGACCACGCGGCCGTTATCCAGTACCAGGCGTTGGAAGCCTTGGTGAATGGCGATGTATTGCGCCAAGAGTTGTTCGGCCAAGGGTTGCAGTTCAGGCCAGAGGGCGAGGGCGCGTTGCAGGTCGGCATGGCTCAGCGGATATTTTTCCACGCTGACAAAGTGCAGGCGCGCGCCGGCCGGTGCGTGTTGCTCAAACAATTGCCAGGCGCAGAGAAAATTCAAACCCGTGCCGAAGCCGGTTTCGCCGATCACCAGCCGCCCGCCCGCTGGCAAGCCAGCAAAGCGCTCCTGCAAGCGGTTCTGCTCCAGGAACACATAGCGGGTTTCTGCAAGGCCCGACTGGTCGGAGAAGTACACGTCGTCGAACACCCGCGAATGCGGGCGACCTTGGTCATCCCAGTCGAGCTGGGCGTGGGTGATGGGGGTCATGGGCGGCTCATAGACATACAGCAGGCAAAGACAAGGCGGCCATTCTAGCCGATCGCGGCGCGCAGGGCCGATTCCAGGTGGTAGCCCCATAGGTTTTGCATGGAAATAGCTGCTGCGTCCGGCCTGCAATCCATCAACTATCAGCGTTAATTCTGTGCAAGTTGCTGCGGTATCGTAATAGCTTGATTTATAGGCAATAAAGGACATTGCTGATGCGCCCGCAGGACGATTTGAACAGCAAACTGAACCAATTGACCCAGCGGCAACTGCAATCCGCCTTACTGGAAATGACGGGTGATTTGGACAAGGCCCAGGTGTTGCAAAAGCAACTGCCGGGCTGGATGGTCAACGCACCGCCTGGCGTGTTGGACGCACTGACCAGAGATGCCGCACGGGTTGCAGATGCCCAGGCAGTTGTCGCCGAGCAATTGAAGCCTTTGCAAGCACTGGATGAGTTTTGCAGTGAGCGGCTCAAGGCTTACTGTCAGACCCGATGGCAACTGACCGTGGATCCGAAAAAAGATCTTTTGGTGCGTGCTGTAAACGAGTACGAGAAAGAAGTCTTGCCATTGAAATATGTGAAAACGGTGAGGCTGGTGCAGGACAGTCTCCTGCATGTGGCGATGCAGAATTTTTCCGAGGATGAAGTGCGAGCGCAGCACTTTCCGACGGGCTCGCTGCTGCGCTTGGGGGCTGCCGCTCGCGGGGTCATTGGCATAACCCCCCTGGAGTTTGCACAGGGGTGCCGTGCCCTGGATCTGGGTGGCCTGTATCAGCAGCACATCAGTGAAGTATTCAAGCTGGGGAGTGATCAGCCCAACCTCAATGATGTCGCAACCGATATCGGCCAGATGAAAACCCTGGATATGAAAATCGACGCCCACATTGCCCTGATGCGCGCAGATATTTCCCAAGGTGTCTACGAGGTGTTGTGCAAATTGCTGGACCGCAAGCTGACAGCGTCTCAGGCTCAGGCGGCAGGGATTTTGTTTGAATGGCGCCCCGTCACTTGGCAATGGCTGAATGTACAGGGCAGTTGCCTGTGGAGCATCCTGGTGTTCTCCGGCCGCTCGGTTGCGCAATACCCGCAAGAACCCTGTGTGGTGTACATGCCCAATGAGCCGGAGCGGCCATTGTTCGAGTATTCCTCGTTTGATGACTTTCAGGTCTACCTCAAGCGCAAGCTTGAAGTGCCGGCTTATCGTAGTTTCTTTACCCGGTACCTGAGCCAGGATGACCGGGTCGGCTTCTTCAGCCATTTCGATCAATCCCGTACCTTGGGGGCGCTGGAGGCAAACCCCATTACGGTTAGCCTGGCGGGGCATTTTTTCGCAACTTACGCCGCCAAACTCCAAGCCGACGCGCGGACCCTGGCGGTACCGGTGGCCGACGTGGATGAGGTGGCCCGCGAGCAGCGCTTGCAAGCGTACCTGGATGCCGGTTTGACAGTGCTCAACCTCGCCGGGTTTGTTGTGCCGGAGTTGGGACTATTGATGACTGGCGTGGCGGTGGGCCAGATGCTCGGCGAGCTGTATGAGGGCATTGAGGACTGGCGCCGTGGCGATAAAGAAGAGGCGTTCAAGCAGTTGGCAGCGGTAGCGCAAAACATCACCTCGATGGTGCTGTTCGCGGCGGGGAGCAAGGTTGTCGGTCCGGCGATGAAACGCAGCGGTCTTAACCTGGATAACTTTTTTCGCCAGTTTGAAGTGGTACGCCCCACAGATGGCAATCTGCGGCTGTGGCGGGCAAATGTCACGCCGTACTTCCATGATCAGCGTCTTGTCGACGACGAGGTTGCGGACGCTACGGGAATTTACAAAGTCGGAGGGCATTCATACGTCAAGGTCAATGATTGCGTACATCGGGTTGCGTTTGACTCGAAACTGGATCGATGGCGGGCCAGTCACCCGCTGCGGCAGACGGCTTATCGCCCGCTGTTGCTGCACAACGGCGAAGGACGCTGGCGTTTTGCGTTCGAAACGCCCGACGAATGGGAGGATCAGGAGTATCTCTTTTCACGCCTGAACCCGGCAGGCCCAGGTGCTTCGCTGCATCCCAGGAAGCTTGTGCAGATCAAGGCCATTATGGATATGCCCCATGAATGGGGCGTCTATCAGGCCGAAGAGTGCCTGCCCTTTCCCGCACGTTTTCGTGATTTGTATGAGCGTTTCAAGCTGGACCAGTCCATTCGTGATCTGATCTGGCAGTTGGAAAGCGGTGCGTCCCCCAGTGTAGAAAACTTGACCTTGCAGATGCATGCCCTGCCCTTGTTAGACGGGTGGCCGGTGGGGCGCTATTTTGAGGTGCTGGATGCACAGGGCCGCGTCAAGGCGCGTTACCCCACCGGTGGGCCGTTTGACAATGTAGGCCTGCGTTTGACGCTCACTGAGCAGATGCTTCGTGAGGGCAAAGTGTTTGATGTGCTGTTGTCCGAGCTGGACGAGGCACAAAAAATCGGCCTGCTTGGAGAGGGGGTTGCTGCTGATCAGGAGCGCGGCGTATTGGAGCGTCAGTTGCTCGCACACCTCAAGGCTGACTGCAGGCCGTTGTTCGAGCAGTTGTATCAGGCCCATGACGGACCTGTACCGCCCGAATGGGCGTTGCTCAGGCGTACCTATCCGCAACTGCCCTGTACGCTGATGCGCGAATTGATGGCCCAGACCTCAACGGTGCAGCGCGAGACCCTGCGCGATAATCAACGTATCCCCATGGCATTGGCCGAGTCGGTCCAGCGTGCCCTCGGGGAGCAACGCCTGGACCGCGCCCTGATGGGGTTTGAGCAGCCTGAGCTGGCCAGCCTGGATACGGCGTGTGTGGCGGTTCGGTCGATGCCGCATCTGGCAGGGTGGGGCAGGGAGGTGCGGCTTGAGTTGCGCCAGGGTTCGCCACAGGGTGACTTATTGGCCCTGGGCGCGAGCAATGGCGCCGGTGCGCGACGAATAGTGGTCAGCTCGGACGCTGGGTTTGCAACGTTCGACGACAACGGCCTGAGTCTAGGTGGGCCTTACTCCGGACCGGACGGCTTGTTTCAGGCGATTGAGTGCGCGCTGACCGACAGTCAGCGCGTAGCAATGGGGTTGCCGCTCAACGAGGCCAACAATCTCTGGCGCCTGCGCTACATGAGCGCTTCCCAGGCCAAGGGGGAACGGGAGCTGGCCGCCGAGGCTTTTTCCAGCAGGGGCAGCGAGCCGGTGCTGGACGCGATGCCCTGTGAAATGGCTGATTCGCCGACGGGGCCATTGGCGCACCCTCGCGCGCTGGTGCGCAAGGTGAAGCGTTTGTACCCCTTGTTCAGCACTGCACAAGTGTCTTCGCTGCTGATGGCCTTGGGTGCTGACCATCTTTCCCGGGCCAGGGCGGTAAAGCGTTTGAAGGCAGAGCTTACTCATCTGCGAGCGCTGCTCAAACACTGGAAGACCGATACCCAGGGCATGGATAAACAGCCGGGCCTGAGTGACATTCGTACCAGCCGAGAGCAGGTGGCTGAGCGCATTGAAGCCTGTTGGCGGCGTCAAAGCTTTGCTCTGGATGAACATCAGATGTCGGTTGCCAGTTTGAACCTGGACGGAATGCGCGTCGGATCGTTGCCGACGCTGCCTGCCGACATTCGTTTCGACCATGTCCGTCAGGTGTCACTCAAGAACATGCGATTGGGCGATGACGTCGCGTATTTCCTCAAGTGTTTCAAAGGCATTCGGCATCTGGCGCTGGACCGTAACCGCCTGACGCGCTTGCCGGAAATATTCTCGCGGATGCTCGACCTCGAAAGCTTGTCGATGCCCCATAACCGTCTTGCACTGACCGAGCATACCCAGCTGAAACTGGCTGATCTGAATACGCTGCGCCTGCTGGACCTGAGCCATAACCCACTGGATAAGCTGGTGGATGTCAGCAGGATGCGTGACTTGCACACGCTGTTGCTGCGGGACAGCAGACTCGTCGACCTGCCGTCGGGCATCGGGCGGTTGGCCCACTTGGAGCAGGTGGATCTGCGCGATAACCTGATCACCGTGCTGCCCGAGTGGTTGTTCACGGTGCCGCGCATTTTCAGCCAGTCGATCGACTTGGGCGGCAATCCGCTATCCGACACGACAGTAGAGGCACTCGAGCGTTACCGCGCTGACGTGGGTATTGGTATGGGGTATGTAGACGACGATCAGCCTCGTATGAGCGAACTGAAGGCCAGGGCGCGGTGGTTGCCGGACGAGGTGGCTGCCCGCGATGCCAACAAGCGTAGCGTCTGGGCCAACCTGCGGGATGATCCGGAGTCGACAGAGTTGTTCCTGTTGCTGGCTGAATTGACCAGTGCTGCTGACAGTCGCCGTGTGCGCGAGGATATGACGCAACGTGTCTGGGACGTATTGCAGGCGACCCATGACAATGTCGGGCTGCGCGAGCAGGTCTTCCAACTGGCAGCCCATCCGACTGGTTGTGAGGATGGGGCGGCGCAGATGTTCAGCCAGATTGAGGTTCTCAAGGAAGTCGAGAAGGCAACGCTGCAGGCGGGTCGTGCACAGAGCAACTCCGGGGCGCTGTTGAACTTGAGTCGAGGTTTGTTTCGCCTCAGCGAGCTGGAGAAAATTGCGGCGACATACGCGGTTGAAAAAGCCTCCTCGGATCCGCTGGAAATCAACCTGGCATTTCGGATCGGGTTGGCCAAGGACCTGCAACTGCCGGGGCAGCCCAAACATATGGTCTATGACTCGTTTTTCGAGGTGCCCAGCAGCGATTTGGCGATGGCGCAAGCCCAGGTGCGAACAGCTGAGCTGTCGCCTGCCTTTTTGCGTTTTATTACCCAGTTGACGTTCTGGAAAACCCATCTCAAACAGCAGTTTCCTGCTGAGTTCCTATCGGTGACTGAGCCCTTCGATACGCAGCAGCAAACACTTTTTGAGAATCGCCAGGACCTTACTGACGGGGAGTATTTCAAACAAATGGAAGCCCTGCGCGCACCGCGACGGCAGGCAATAACCGCAGTGATGGAGCGCCTGACACAGCAGATGTTGAAGCATCAGGACCTGGGCCTATGTCACGTTCCTGGGTATTAACCGTAGCCGCGGTGATTGATCCACGGCAAGCCGAGTGAAATTCCTTGCCTGCCGTGGTGCCCAATCCGCTAGTCTTGAGCCATCTTGAAACGGAGCTGCCCATGTTCGAATCCGCCGAAATCGGTCACGCCATCGACAAAGACGCCTATGACGCCGAAGTGCCGGCCCTGCGTGAAGCCTTGTTGGAGGTGCAGTACGAGTTGCAGCAGCAGAAGCGCTTCCCGGTGATCATCCTGATCAATGGCATCGAAGGCGCGGGCAAGGGCGAAACCGTCAAGCTGCTCAATGAATGGATGGACCCGCGCCTGATCGAAGTGCGCACCTTCGACCAGCAGACCGACGAAGAACTGGCGCGCCCGCCGGCCTGGCGCTATTGGCGGCAACTGCCGGCCAAGGGTCGCATGGGCATCTTTTTCGGTAACTGGTACAGCCAGATGCTGCAAGGCCGGGTGCATGGGCAGATCAAGGATGCGCGCCTGGACCAGGCCATCGCCGGCGCCGAACGTCTGGAAAAAATGCTCTGCGATGAAGGTGCGCTGATCTTCAAGTTCTGGTTCCACCTGTCCAAAAAACAGATGAAGGCGCGCCTCAAGGCCCTGGCCGACGACCCGCTGCACAGCTGGCGCATCAGCCCGCTGGATTGGCAGCAGTCCGAGACCTACGACAAGTTCGTGCATTTCGGTGAGCGTGTGCTGCGCCGCACCAGCCGCGATTACGCGCCGTGGCATGTGATCGAAGGCGTCGACCCCCATTACCGTGGGCTGACCGTGGGCAAGATCCTGCTGGATGGACTGCAAAGTGCCTTGAAACAGGCCAAGGTCAAGGCCAGCGGCATGAACCCGGCGCCGTTGCTTGCCTCGGTTGACCAGAAGAGCCTGCTCGACAGCCTGGACATGACCCTGCGCCTGGACAAGGACGATTACGAAGAACAGCTGATCACCGAGCAGGCGCGCTTCTCTGGCCTGATGCGCGACAAACGCATGCGCAAACACGCGCTGGTGAGCGTATTCGAAGGCAACGACGCAGCCGGCAAGGGCGGGGCGATCCGTCGTGTGGCGGCAGCACTGGACCCGCGCCAGTACCACATCGTGCCGATTGCCGCGCCCAGTGAAGACGAACGCGCCCAGCCTTATCTATGGCGGTTCTGGCAGAAGATCCCGGCGCGTGGCATGTTCACCGTGTTCGACCGCTCCTGGTACGGCCGCGTGCTGGTGGAACGCATCGAAGGCTTTTGCACCCCGGCGGACTGGATGCGCGCCTATGGCGAGATCAATGACTTCGAAGAGCAATTGCGCGATGCGAGGGTGATCGTGGTCAAGTTCTGGCTGGCCATCGACAAGGACACCCAACTGGAGCGCTTCCAGGCCCGCGAGGAAATCCCGTTCAAGCGCTTCAAGATCACTGAAGATGATTGGCGCAACCGCGACAAATGGGACGACTACCGCGCGGCGGTGGGCGACATGGTTGATCGCACCAGCACCGAGGTGGCGCCCTGGACCCTGGTAGAAGCCAATGACAAGCGCTGGGCGCGGGTCAAGGTGTTGCGCACCATCAACCGGGCGCTGGAGGATGCGTTCGCTAAAACCGATAAGCACGACAAAAAGAAAAAGAAATAGCCTGCACCCGGCTCGGTCCAAATGTGGGAGGGGGCTTGCTCCCGATGGCGGTGAGTCAGTCACAGATGTGCTGACTGACACTCCCTCATCGGGCCACAGCTCACTAGTTGTCTGCTCTAGCTCTTAACTGACTGGCATTGGGGCAAGCCCCCTCCCACATTTAGGATTGTGGCGTATCCCAATCCAGTGACTTGCCCCTAGAATGCGGTTCCACTTCCTCTGGCATCTGGGGCACTCATGCACATCTCCTCCGGCCGCTGGGTCTACGGCTTTTTCCTGACCCTGCTGACCGCGTTTCTGTGGGGCATCCTTCCGGTCAAGCTCAAGCAAGTGCTGCAAGTGATGGATCCGATCACCGTCACCTGGTTTCGCCTCACGGTGGCCGGTACTTGCCTGTTTGTCTATCTGGCTGCCACCAAGCGCTTGCCCAGCCGTAAAGTGCTCGGCCCCAGGGGCGGCTGGCTGGTGGGCATGGCGGTGTGCGGCCTGGTCGGCAACTACGTGCTGTATCTGGTTGGGCTGAAAATGCTCAGCCCAGGCACCGCGCAGCTGGTAGTGCAGATGGGCCCGATCTTTCTGATGGTAGCCAGTGTGTTTGTGTTCAAGGAGCGCTTCAGCCTGGGGCAGGGTGTGGGGCTGGTGGTACTGATTATCGGCTTTGGTTTGTTCTTCAACCAACGCCTGGTGGAGTTGCTGACGTCCATGGGCACCTACACCGCCGGTGTGCTGACGATCCTGCTCGCCACCACCATCTGGGTGTTCTATGCATTGGGGCAGAAGCAGTTGCTGACAGTGTGGAATTCGTTGCAGGTGATGATGGTGATCTACCTGTCGTGCGCGGTGTTGCTCACGCCGTGGGCGCATCCGCTGGAGGCGTTGCAGTTGAGCCCGCTGCAAGGATGGCTGCTGCTGGCGTGTTGCATGAATACGCTGGTGGCCTACGGCGCATTTGCCGAAGCCCTGGCGCATTGGGAAGCCTCGCGGGTCAGTGCGACCCTGGCGTTGACGCCGTTGGTGACCTTTGTGGCGGTGGCCTTGGCGGCCTGGCTGTGGCCTGACTATGTGCAGGCCGAAGAGATCAATGCCTTGGGGTATGTGGGGGCGCTGGTGGTGGTGACGGGGTCGGCGATGGTGGCGTTGGCGCCTTCGCTGCTCGCCGGGCTCAGGGCCCGGCGGCTGCGGATATCGGTTTAAGCGCCGAGCATGTTTTCCGGGCGGACCCACTGGTCGAACTCGGCGTCGGTGAGGTAGCCGAGTTCCAGCGCGGCTTCGCGCAGTGTCAGCCCTTCGGCGTAAGCCTTCTTGGCGATCTCTGCCGACTTGTCGTAGCCGATATGCGGGTTGAGCGCGGTGACCAGCATCAGCCCGCGTTCCAGGTGTTCGGCCATTTGCGCGGCGTCGGGCTCAAGACCCGCGATGCAATGCTCCTGGAAGTTGTTGCAGCCATCGGCCAGCAGGCGGATCGACTCCAGCAGGTTGTGAATGATCACCGGTTTGTACACGTTCAACTGCAAGTGCCCTTGGCTGGCGGCCATGCCGATGGTCACGTCGTTGCCCAATACCTGGCAGGCCAGCATCGACAGCGCTTCGCACTGTGTGGGGTTGACCTTGCCGGGCATGATCGAACTGCCCGGTTCGTTGGCCGGCAACTTCACTTCGGCCAGCCCTGTGCGTGGGCCGGAACCCAGCAGGCGCAGGTCGTTGGCGATTTTCATCAGGGCCACGGCCAGGGTTTTCAGCGCGCCGTGCAAGGTGACCAGCGGTTCATGGCCGGAGAGGGCGGCGAATTTGTTCGGTGCGGTCACGAAGGGCAAGCCCGACAGCGCCGCCAGTTCGGAGGCAATCGCCTCGCCGAAGCCATGGGGTGCGTTGAGCCCGGTGCCGACAGCAGTGCCGCCTTGGGCCAGCTCGCACACGGCGGGCAGGGCGCTGCGGATCGCGCGCTCGGCGTAATCGAGCTGGGCGATAAACGCCGACAGCTCCTGGCCGAAGGTGATCGGCGTGGCGTCCATCATGTGGGTGCGGCCGGTCTTGACCAGCTTCATATGCCGCGCGGCCAGTTCCGCCAGGCCACCGGACAGCGTCGCGATAGCAGGCAGCAGTTGCTGGTGCACCGCTTGCACCGCAGCAATGCTCATGGCGGTTGGGAAGCAGTCGTTGGAGCTTTGGGAGCGGTTCACATGGTCGTTGGGGTGTACCGGGCTTTTACCGCCCCGATTGTTGCCGGCCAGTTCGTTGGCGCGGCCGGCGATCACTTCGTTGGCGTTCATGTTGCTCTGGGTGCCACTGCCGGTCTGCCAGACCACCAGCGGGAACTGGTCGTCATGCTGGCCGTCGAGGATTTCGTCGGCAGCCTGTTCGATCAGCCGGGCGATATCGGCGGGCAGGTCGCCGTTACGGTCATTGACCCGGGCGGCGGCCTTCTTGATCAGGGCCAGGGCATGCAATACCGCCAGCGGCATACGCTGCTCGCCAATCGCAAAATTGACCAGCGAGCGCTGGGTTTGCGCGCCCCAATAGGCATCATCAGGGACCTGTACTTCTCCCAGGCTGTCGGTTTCGATACGGCTCATCGGGCACCCTCCTTATCCAGTCGTGATTGGTCAGTTTAGGCCCTGGCGGCTGCCGTGGGTTCCCTAAATCCGCATTTGTGCCATTGCGCCCCGCAAAACCAGGGCCTGCGTGGGGTGGGGTTGAGCCGCGAGGTTTTTTAGGCGCAGAATGGGCGCCCTTGGGGTCTTACCTCGCCTGCTAGAAAAGGAAACTCGATGACTCGTCTTCGTGCCATCTGTACCGCGGTTGCTCTGGTTTGCGCCAGCGGCCAGGTTTTTGCCGATACCGCCAGCCACAACGCCAGTGCCGAAGCCTTCCTTACCCTGGCCCACGCTGACAAGCTGGGGACCCCGGTGTACATGCAAGTGCAGCAAATGTTCGCCCAGCGTTTCGAACAGACCAAGGCGCCTGCCGCCAAGCAGTCCGTACTGGACAGCTACCAGGCCAAGGCCAACGCCGCCCTGGACCAGGCCATCGGCTGGCCGAAGCTCAAGCCCGATATGGTCAAGCTCTACACCACCAACTTCAGCGAATCCGAGCTCAAGGACCTGGTAGCGTTCTACCAGTCGCCACTGGGCAAGAAAGTCCTGGAAAAAATGCCGCAGCTGACTCAGCAATCGGCCCAGATGACCCAGGCCAAACTGGAAAGCGCCGTACCGGTGGTGAACAAGCTGTTGGAAGACATGACCAATGAGCTGGCGCCAAAAGGTGCCGCACCGGCCAAGAAGAAGTAAGCAGCAATGACCATGCAACAGCGTATCGAAACGGCGCTCGCCGCCCTGGGGCCGGAACACTTGAGTGTGCTGGATGAAAGCCACATGCACAGCCGTGGGTTGCAGACCCACTTCAAGGCCGTGCTGGTCAGCCCGCAGTTCGAAGGGCTCAACCGCGTCAAGCGCCACCAGAAGGTCTACGCCACCCTGGGTGACCTGATGAGCGAATTTCATGCGTTGGCGCTGCATACCTACACGCCTGAGGAATGGGCGAAAATCGACGCAGCCCCGGCCTCGCCGACCTGCGCCGGCGGGCACTGAAAACCTTTGAGGCCAGCAGGTGCCAAGCCTGCTGGTCTCGACAGGTAGTGCCAGAATCTGGTTACACAAGGCTACTTTTTATACCCCTTTATCGAGGCCGGTACCTCTAGGATTTGTTGACCTTAGTGCAAAACAGGTCATGAATTCATGTCTAACGCCCTACATCGAAATACGCCTACCTTGACGGCCATTGACCCTCGCGGGTTAGCCGTGCGCACTGTGCAGTATCATCGTGCAACGCTCGCGGACTCCCCTCAGGCGCGGGTCAATCGCCAGGTGTTGAGTGCCAGTGGTTTTTTGCTTGAACAGTGGGACCCACGTCAGTTCGCCCTTGGCTCGACCGGGGTGGCGGCGCAATCGAACCTTTACAGCCTGTCGGGTGAAACCGTGCGAACCCAGAGTATGGATGCCGGTTGGCGCTTGGTCATGTACGGTGCAGCGCGGCAGCGGTTGCACAGCTGGGACTCGCGCGGCGCCCTTCAAGCGTTTCACTATGACCATTTGCTGCGCCCTGTGGCGGTGTTCGAACAATCTGCAGAGGACCCGTCACCCCGTTGTGTCGAGCGTATGACGTACGCGCCCGCAATCTCGGCCGAGGTCGTCGGCAATCGCTGTGGACGGTTGATTCGCCATGCGGACCCGGCGGGTGTGCTGCTGGTGGAGGCGTACGCGATCGATCAACGCGTCATCAAGCAAACCAGACGGTTTCGCGCCGATATCGCTCTGGTCGACTGGCCAAACAGCGATGAGGCACAGGATCTGCTAACGGAACGCCAGGCCTATACCACCACCTGGCGTTACGATGCGCTGGGTGCAATGCTGGAGCAGATCGATGCCAAGGGCAACCGCCTACAGTGGCGCTATGGGCAACAGGGCTGGGTGTTGGAAATGCTGCTGATCTTCAAGACCGGCGAGCGCCAAGTGTTGATGAATCAGCGGGTATACAACGCCAGCGGCCAAGTCGTGTCCGAGCGGGCGGGCAATAACGTTACCAAAGTCGCCCGTTACGCCGAGCACGACGGTCGTTTGCAGCAACTTGAGGTGTACCGCCAAGGGCAGGCCGGCACGCCGCTGCAGCAGCTGGTATATGAGTACGATCCGGTCGGCAACATCCTCAGCCTCAGCGACCTGGCGCAACCGACTCGATGGCACAGCAACACCCGGATTGATGCGGTTAATCGCTACCAGTACGACACGCTATATCAGTTGATCCAGGCCAGCGGTCGGGAAAATAGCGCCAATGCCGGGGGCCGGGCTTTGCCAACGCAGGTGCAGTTCGGGGCGACGGATCAGGGGCTCTGGCGCAATTACACCCACCATTATGCCTATGATGGTGCGGGCAATCTGACGCGCCTTCGACACGTGCCCTCCAGCGGCACAGGCTATACCCGCGAAATGCAAGTGGCGGCGCTCACGAACCGCGCCGTGCCCGTAGCGCAAGGGCGGCAGGTTCAATGGGATGGGGCGTTCGATGCCAATGGCAATCAGTTGTCGCTCGACGGCACACAGCAGGCGGCCTGGAATGTGCGCAATCAATTGACCTACACCACCCAGGTACAGCGTGAGAACGGTGACCCTGACGTGGAGAGTTACCTGTATGACAGTCAAGGCCTGCGCGCACTCAAGGTTCGCAGCCGTGAGGCTCGTGCAAAACCTTACACCCAGGAAACCTATTACCTGCCGGGCCTGCAAGTACACAAGCAAAGGGCACAGCGCTTCAATGTGCTGGACATTGATACGGGCGGTGGGCGAGTCACCGTGGTGCAATGGGAGTCGGGCAAACCCAGCGAGATGAGTACCCACTCACTGCGATTCAGCATTCTGGATCACCTCAAGAGCTGTGCGCTGGAACTGGACGAGCAGGCTCGCTTGTTGAGCCAGGAGCATTACTATCCTTATGGCGCAACGGCGTGGTGGGCAACCAGCAATATCGTTCGGGGGCACCCTAAGATTCGCCGTTACTCCGACAAGGAACGCGACGCCACGGGCCTGTACTACTACGGTGCGCGTTATTACGCACCGTGGTTGCAGCGCTGGATAAGCCCGGACCCGATGGGCGATGTGGACGGCTTGAACCTGTATGCGATGGCCCGGGGCAATCCCGTAGGGTTCAGGGATGCCGATGGCACGCAAACGACGTTTGGCGAGCAATTCCAACCCGGTCGAGGCGATATTCTCTTTGGCTTGGCCGCGACGGTTGCTGCCTACAGGAGTTTCTGGTCGAAGCTGAGCGCGCGCGGGGATGCGATGGTGGCCTATTTTTCAGGCGCGGAACTGCAGCGCTGGACTGCCGGGCTGGCGCCTCCCGTTCGCGCCTTCTCTGCATTTCGCAACGTGAATGCGGAGCTATTCAGCGACTTGACGCAAGATCCACATGACCCAGCGAAAGCTAACGAACTCAAGGCCGAGCTCATTGAGCAGCTTTCGGTCGGCGTCCGGCCGTTTTACGAGGGCATTGTTTCGAAATATTCAGGTTGTACGTCAACTTCCTGCAACCAGCAATTCGCGAGGAGGTTTGTCAGTGATCTTGCCGCAGGCAGGTATTCACTCGAGGCGACGGCTCGCCAACACATTGGCACAGACCTATTGGCCATTCAGCAAAAAATCGTCACTCGAAGCAGCAAATCGGCTTTGGAAACCTTGACTAGCCCGCAAAGTGCGGCAATGGTCCATTTCGCTCTCGACAATTTGGACATAGGAGCCGTCGTCAGCAAGCAAGGGGTATCTGCCACGGCCTCCGAGCTGCGCTGGCTTTATCGGCATCGTCTGCAACTGGCAGGCCGCGTGACGTTCTATCGACACCAACAACGGGTCGACGCGCCTTGGGAGTCAAACGCGTCCGCTTGGCGTCGCTACAAGCCCAGCCGTCCGAGGGTGTCAGGGCGGGCGGCACGCTGACACGTGAGCGGGTCGGGGCGATGCCAGTAACTGGATACACAAAAGCATCCTCCAGCACCACCTTTCTCATCCCCTCATCCCTAGGCTCTCAGGACTACTTGTTCAGCAATAAGGTCCTGAGGTCATGTCTGATTCCATCCATCGAAACACGCCGTCCCTGGTCGCAGTCGACCCGCGTGGGTTAATTGTTCGTAACATCGATTACCACCGTTCAAGCACAGAGGTTGAACCGCAGATGCGCATTCATCGTCAGGTGTATGGCAGTACGGGCTTGATGATTGAACAGTGGGACCCACGTTTGTTGCAGTTGTCACGCTCACAGCCTGACACCGCGCCCAATCAACGCACGGTCTATAGCCTTGGTGGACAAGCGTTGCGCACCGACAGCGTGGATGCCGGCTGGCGGCTGACGCTGATGGGGGAGGCTGGGCAGTTACTGGAAGAATGGGATGGGCGGGGCGCTCACCAGGCTCATCGCTACGATCAATATCTGCGGCCGGTGGCGGTCTTCGAGCAGGCGGCCAGTGACGGGCAAGCGTTGTGCGTCGAGCGTCTTGCCTATGCTGCATCTTCGAACGAAGAGGCGGCGCGCAACCGCTGCGGCCGGGTGGTTCGCCACGATGACGGCGGCGGCTCGTTGTTCCACGAGCGGTATGGGGTGCACGCAGAAGTTGCTCAGCAGACCCGACGCTTCCGGCAGGCGGATGCCGCGCTGGATTGGCCGCAGCTGTACGCACAACGCGAGGTGCTCCTGGAGCCCGAGATATTCCAGACATCCATTGGGTTCAACGCGCTGGGTGAGCGCCTGCATCACACGGACGCCAAGGGCAATCGCTTCGACTACGCCTACGGCATTGACGGCCAGCCGGCGAGCATCTTTGTGACGCCCAGGGGCGGCGAGCGTACGCAGGTACTGGGCCAGCGGCACTATAACGCAGCGGGTCAGGTGCTCAGCGAACGCGCCGGCAACGGCGTTGTGCGTGCCATGCACTACCGTGAATTCGATGGTCGCTTGCGGCAAATGACTGCCCATCTGCCCGCGCGACCGGGCGCAGCGCTGCAAGACCTGCGCTACGAGTATGACGGCGTTGGCAACGTCGTGCGGATCGATGACCTTGCCCAGCCGACGCAATGGTCCAGCAACACCCGAATCAGTTCGACCAGCCTTTATGAGTACGACACGTTATCGCAACTGACCAAGGCCACCGGCCGCGAAACCGCCGGCAACACTGGAGGCCCGGCGTTACCAGCGAGTGTGACGTTCGGCTCGACTGACGACAGCGTATGGCGTCGCTACACCCAGCGGTTCAGCTATGACGCCGCCGGAAATATGCTTGAGTTGCAACATGTGCCCAGCAGCGGCACGGGCTTCACGCGGCAGATGAGCGTGGCCGCGGGCAGCAATCATTTTCTGCCGCAGGCTGATGGAAAGGCTGCGCCGGGGTTGGGCCAGGGCTTTGACCGCAACGGCAATCTGCAAGCGTTGGCAGGCGATCACAAGATGGGCTGGGATGTGCGCAATCAACTGGTGCGCCTCACGCAGGTGCGGCGCGAGGGCGGCAACGACGATGAAGAACGTTACGCCTACGATGCCACGGGCCAGCGCATCCTCAAGCGCCGGGTCTCCCAGGCCCGGGGCGTGCTGCATAGGGCCGAGGTGCGCTACTTGCCGGGGCTGGAAATTCGGCATGACAGCGCAACGGGTGAGCAACTGAATGTACTCAACCTTGATGCTGGTACGACCACGGTCCGCGTCCTGCTTTGGGATCGCCACCCTTCGGGGGGGCGCCAGGACGCGCAGATCCGTTACGGCTTGTCGGACCACTTGGGCAGCAGCAGCCTGGAACTGGGCGAGCAGGCGCAACTGCTCAGCCAGGAAAGTTATTACCCCTTCGGCGGGACTGCCTGGTGGGCGGCGAAGAATGCCAGTGAGGCGAGTTACAGGTTCATCCGTTACTCGGGCAAGGAGCGCGATGCCAGTGGGTTGTCTTACTACGGCTTCAGGTATTACGCACCGTGGTTATGCCGATGGATCAGCCCGGACCCGATTGGCGATGCCGATGGTTTGAATCTGTACGCCATGGTTGGCGGTAATCCGGTTAGCAAGGTCGATGCGCAAGGGCTGGCTGCCACACCGGCTTTGGAGGAGTCGCAGGATAAACAAATACGCAGGCTTTCCATCAGCCGCAGGCTCGCGAATATAGGTAGGGTTATGCGCCCGAGGATACAACCGGCCTCGGCGGCAGCGATTCGCGATGGTTTATCCACCTATATCGCCAATGCAATCGCGACGGGCGTCGATCTGGCGGTCTTCAGTACCGTCCAGCCCACGGCACAACGCAACCAAATCTTGCGCCTTACCGTTGCGGTGCTGGATGCAGTGTCCACGGCACATATGAGCACCGGTATCGCCGGTAACTGGACGCGATATGCGCCACAGATCGGTGCTATTTTTGCAGGTGCCGCGGGTATGGGGTATGCCATGCATGGCGACTCGATAGGTGATCAAGCCGAGCACAGCTGGGACCCGGTGGCGGTCCAGCGGTTGGGCGGACATGTGCGCGCGCTCTCCAGAGAACTGGTGCAGCAGGTCCTTCGTGGGCACGGTACCGGCATCTCCTGGGGCAGCACGCCCCTGCGCGGCAGGGTCACGCGCACCGCCGGAGCGACGGCCGCCTATGCCCTTGCTACCGTGGCCAACGCTGTTTATGGCGGGGAAGTGCCTGCGCTGATGCAACCCAATGTCTCACCTGCAATAGAAGCCTACGATGGGGCGATGGGAACGATGATGCGTGGCGGTCACCGGACCGCCGTCCACGATCCCCATGGCCAAACCGTACAGCTGCCGGATCCTGTCGCGACGGCGCACGGTGGGCTGAGCAGAATGTTCAATCAGGTGTGGACGCACTGGGCCGCGTCCGGTGTCGAGGCATTGGCCGTTGCGCTGACGGGCCTGCCACAGGCCGCTCAAGGCCGGACCACTCGAACAATTGTCATGGCGGCCCGCGGCGTGATTGCATCATTGACCGAATGGCGCGGCTTTTTCGTAACGTTTGCCAGGCGCGGGTATACAACCTTGGCGTCGCGATGGGGCGCAGCCCGGCGATCCTGACAAGAACATGAATGGGTCGTCGCTGCGGCCCATTCAACATCCCAGTCGGCTTCAAGGCTGCCTTTGCAGGCAAGCCTCACACACATTTGAACGGCTCACGTTGGAGGGGCCAGACCGCTACAGGTCTGGCGCAGGAGCAAAAGTTCTGTAGATACCCAGGTCTTTAGGGGGTATCAGTCAGTATGTTGTCGGAGTTCAGCTCTGCATAAGTGTCGTTTTCGTCCTCATTGACGGTGTACCAGGCCCAATAGGTGTTACGCCGCATAAATCCTCCTGCGGTCAATGTCTTTGTCGGGCGCCCGAGCGGGTCGTAGAACTGTCGGTCGCTGTGGCCCAGCTCGCGCATGGATTGATCATTGACGTAGGTGTGCTTGTCGGCGAAGTAGGGGCGGTAGACGCGAATGACCAGGCCCTTGTTGTTGTATTCGACACGCTCGCTGATGCGCCAGCGGGGGTCGGCTTGCACTTGGCGCAGCTGTTTCTTCAAAGTGGCGTTTGCATCCGGCAGTTCGTCGACCAACAGGTTGCCCTTGTCGTCGACGGCATGGGCCGGGCCTGGTTCGGTCTTCTGCTTGGTCTGCAATGAGCGGCCGAAGCCATCCCAGCAGGTCAGGGTCATGCGAACCTGTTGTTCGGCATCGCCGGGGTAGCGGTCAGCTTGCAATATGAGCCCATGTACCGGCGTACGGCTGGCCTCATCGATCAACGCCTTGAGTTGTTTTGCACTGTCACTGAGGGGCTGGCGAGCACCACTCAGCCGCGATCGCGCGCTCATGCGGATATGCCCGCCGGGGAGCAGATACCCCTTGGTAATCCACTCGGGCTTGACCAGAGCCAAGTCGATGCTGCCCATCCAACTGAAAGGGGCGTAGCAGTGCGCGCTGGCCATGTCTTGCAGCACGCTTTGCGCCTGTTCGATGGCCAATGCGGGCGTTACATTTTTGCGCGGGCGGTAGCTTTCCAGAGCGGCGAAGCCCACTCTGAGGCTTTGTTCGTGGCCGTAAAAGGTGTTGGCGAGTAACTGCCCAAAACCGTCATAAAGCGCTTCTTGAATAGTGCCATTGGGGTCGACGATTTTTATCGGCAGCAGCAATCGATAGTCGTATTCGGCCTTGGTTACACAATCGTCGGGCATTTTTACGCGCACGGTTTGCAACGTGTAGGGGTCATAGGTGAGCTTTGTTTCGCCATGGGCCTCGGTGGCCCGCAGCGCCCTTATCCGATAAAACTGGGTGGCCTTGCCATAGCGGGGAAAGTGCCGGCGAATCGACCACAGTCGGTTTTCCTTGGGCGGCACCTCGCCGTCGAATAGAAAAAACAGCTCCATGGTGTGATAGCCGCTATCGGTGAGCTTTTGCACCAGGTCCACCTTGAGTTGGTTGGGCATGGTCGGAATGTCGTTGTAGGCACTTATGGCCTGGTCATCCAGCTCGGCGATTTCCAGATAGTCAGTCAATGCCTGGACGGTGGCGACGCCAGGCTCCAGGGTTTTACCGGAGCTACCGGCCTGCCGGTAGTACTGCAGCGACAAGCCGCTCAGGGTGCGGCTGGCCCCTGCGGCCAGCGGCCCGACGCTGGTATCGATGAACACCTCATAGGCGATACGCGCAGGGTCCAGCCCGCCAGGCGCCGGCGCCTTGCCGAGCACCAGGGCGTTGTCTCGTTGGCGGTAGGGCAAGGCCAGGCACCACTGCTGTGCGTCGTCCAGATGAATGGGCTGCGCCAGCGTTTCGCTCAGGTAATAGAATTGTTGCGCGTTGTCATGGGTATCGTGCCACCAGCGCTGCTGGTGCTCATCCACCAGCACGGCGGGCGGCGGGCTGTCGGTGGTGGTACGGCGGGCATAATGCAGGGTCACGCTATGCACCAGGTAACCATAGGCATCCCAGCGCAGATTGATCTGGTGCTGGCAGACGGGATCGTTTTCCACGCCTTCATATTGATAGCTGATCGACTCCAGCGCTAATGGCAGCAACCGGGGGTAGGGCGTATGAGCACTGGCGGGGGCCAGTTCACGGACCAGATACCGCTGGTGTTTGACCGAGTAGGGCACGACGTCTTGCGCCGGGTCTGCTGCCATCACTTCGACCCGCAGCACCGCGCCACTGAGTGCACGGGCCACGTCGCGTGCCAGCGCCGGTGCGGGGTCGCTGATCAAGTCGTCATGATGATCCAGCGGTTGTGCCCCAGCTGTCCCCCTGTAGCGGCTGACCAGCGTGCGGCCGGGAGCCTTGGCGTCTGGGTCGTGAGTGCTCTGGCCGAGGCAGGGCATGTCAAGGGATCGCCCGGTATGAAACCAGGTTTTGCTGAGCACGGGAGCGCTTGACCCCGGCGCGTGAGGGGCGTCTTTGCGGCTGTCGGTGTCGGTTTGCAGCAACAGCCCAAAGCCACGAAACTTGCGGTCCACACGGTCGTAATAAGCCTGACGATAGCTCACGCGCTGGGTCAGCTGGTTGCCGGTAATTTCGTCCCGTTGGGTTTGTTGGCTGGCCAGCAGCAGCGCAAAGGGTAACTGGCTGATAGCGGGCTGGCCCTTGGCATGCAGCTCGCGTTTTTCGTCCAGCCACTCCTGGGCGCTGCTGCGATATTTGATCGCCGCCTGGGCGCCCATGTTGTTGTCGGTGCGTATGAGCAGCCAGGGCTTGTGGCTGAAAAAGTCGTAGCGCCAATGGATGGGGGTCTGGTGGGCGGCGGTCAGGATCAGGCTAGGGCAGCCCCGGCCGCTCACGTCGACGATGTTGACCTGGCAGTGGTCGTCATACTGCACACCCTCTGGCCACGGGACTTTGATCGCCTGCGCCTCGAAACCGTTGCCGCCTTTATTGAGGAAAATCCACAGGTGGGCGGCGCTCAAATACAGCAAGTCCGTAGCGCCACCTCCATTGAGGTCGACGAGCAGTACATTGGCCGGCTTGAACGTTTCATAACGCAGTGGCAACGGAGCCAACACAAACCCTCGGGCAAAGCGGCCTCGACCCAGGTTCGGCCAACATTTCACTTCGTCATGCCGGATACGCACCAGATGCTGTTGGCCCGTGGCGAGTACATCGCTGAACGCCACCAGCTCGTTAGGCGAGGCGGAAACGATCGGCAAGACGTCATCGAGCTTATGAGGCACCTCAACGGCGGGTTCGAAGCCTTTTCTTCGGCGATTGGCATACAGGCGTACGCTACGGGGGCCGATCATGGCAACGTCAGGGCGTCCCGTCCCCATCAAGTCGGCGAGGATGCCCTGGGGGTGGAAGAACTCCGAGGGGAATGCATCGAACGACGTATAGGCTGACCAGTTACGCTGTTCATCCAGGCTGAAAAAGCCATTCATTCCTGGGTGGGCAACCAGCCAGTCCAAACGGCCATCGCCGTCCACATCGGCCAGCGCCTGGTGGATGGGCCGGCTGCTGTCGGCGACCGGCACCCGCGCCAACTCCTGGGCCGCGCCGTAAATCACCTCGTCGCTGGTTTTCGTGTGCTGCGGCCTGAGCGGTTCACGGTAGTACCAACTCTTGTCTGCGCGATACAACACACCCGGTATGCCTTCGCCATACAGATCGACCAGTTGATAGCGATCGCTGTCATGCAGCCCGGGCAGCGAACTGAAGGGCTTATAGCCGCTCTTGTCTACCTTGAGCTGGCTCGATTGGTAAAAACACTCCAGCGGCGGGCGGCTCACACTATTGCCCGAGCTGTCGAAGGCCTGCTCATGGACCCCAATCAACAGGCTGACATGGGTGGGCGCGCGGTATTCCAGCAGCAGACGTTTGACCAGCACCGGGTCGGTGCCCATTTGCGCTTCCTTGGGGAAGTGGTGAAACATCAGAATCTGGTTGCAACAGCGCAGGGTGCGTAGCTCGAAGCCGAACGAAAAATCCGAGCAAGGATCGGGTCGTGTCGGCCACTCCCGGATTTTCTGATACGTCGGCCGCTTATCCAGCTCAAGGTCACGTTCGCCATAGTCAAAGAGCAACTGAAAGTGCCAGCCCATGCCCGGCTCATCGTCGGTCTTCCAAAGGTAGAGTTGTTCCTGCTCCTCGGCGGTGAAGTTGCCGTAGCAGACGCGCTCCAGGTAACGCTGGGCTCGACAGTCCCTCGGGTAGCGTGAGGAGTCAGTTTCTTTTTTGTAGTGATAATAAATGTGTTCGCCGTGGGTATTCAGGCTTTCCTGCAACAACCATTGCGCCACATGATGCGGGTGGCCCGGATCGGCAATTCGGGCCAATGGGGTCTTCCCGTAAAAGTGCTGACTGCCATCGGCACTTTGTATCAACCAGAAGCCTGCAGCATCGGTTGCCGAGTGCCAGTGCTCGATACGGTCGAAATGGCTCTCGACCCGGGGAAAGTACCGGGTGGCCGTGTAGGCGATGGTCAGTGGCAAACCATTGAAGGAGGTCGCGGCGCGGCTGACGATCGCACCTTCGGCGTCGCGTTCGGGTAGCCATATTTGCGCGTCGGGGCCTACCAGTACGTCGTGCTCCGTGTAGGCCGGCACACCATGGGAGGTACGCCGGCTGACAGCCGGCAGGGGTATCCCCCAACCCAATCCGAAGGGGCCGTTGCCAGCGCCGCTGTGATAGGCCAGCGACATGGCCGGCGCGTAACCGCGCGCGGGAGAGATCGGCAAGGGAATCTCAAAGGTGGCCATACCGCTGGCGCCGACATCGCCCCAGCCTTTGCCGGTGCCTTGAATGGCACCGCCGCCTTTGGGCAGGGCCGGGGTATTGACTTGGAGGTTGGGCGTATCGTCGTTCATACCTTACCCCCGCTGGCAACTGGCACCCTGGCGGTGTAACGCAGGTGAATGACGATATCGTTGATCGATTGGAGTACGGCTTCTTGCCGGCTGTGATTGGGGAATTCCAGGGTCCAGTTGGAAATGGCCCCGGTGTATTCGAAGGGCAAGTAGCGATCGTGGCTCTCGAAGTTGAGGGTGAACAGGCCGTTGTCATCCAGGCCGGTGGACAGTGCGATTTGCTGATGGGCACGCATGTCGCGGCGCCGCTCGCCTGCGGGCAATACGATTTCGTTATGGGTTTGGGTCAGTATCGCCTTGATGTCCTCATAGGGGCCTAGCGTCGCGGGCAACGACATGCTGATGCCTTTTATTCGCCGCAGGATGTGGTGGGGGTAATCCTCTTCAAACAGAGCCTCGGGCAACTTGAAGCACAGCGTGCCGTTATCGACCAGTTGTCGTTTATGCTCGGCCCATGTGTTTTGTGTACTCGATGATTGAGTGCCGGTTGTGTCTGTTGTAGGTGTGGAGACTTTGCAATCGATCATGCGATGACGCAGGGAGATGGTCTTGACGATCTCCAGGTCCCGCACGTTCTGGTCCACATAGGCCGCATTCATCTTCAACAGCGACAGCTTCAGGGCCTCACCCGCCAGGTAGCCGCGGTAGTTGTTGTTCCAGGCACCGGGCTGGATAAACGTGCTCGCATAGTCTGCGACTTCGTACTGCCAGCACGCTTGCGCGGTGCGGCACAGGGAAAGGCTAAGGTCATAGACTTGGTAGTAGAACTTGCTCAGTTGTACATTGAGCCAGTCATACAGTTGTGCCCTGGTAAAGCGCTTGGCCAGCAATTGATAGTTCGACCAGGCCTGGGCCAGGGAGGTCTCGGCCAGGCGTAATTGCAGGCGCGTGGCTTTTTCCTGCTCGGCATAGGCTTGTAACTGGGCATCGACCTGTGCCAATTCGAGTCGGGCCTGATCCTGGGCATGCGCCCACTCTTGCTCCCGACGGTTGAATTGCTCGGAACGGTCCAGGTCTGCGGCAGTGCCCCGCAACACTGTCGCGACGCCTTGAGCCAAGGCTTGGGCTGCATAAAACGGGCCCTCCCAGCGCGACCCGCCGGTACTCGTACCGAAGATGTTCGGCGCGATCATCGCGATGCCGGCCGCTGCGGCGGCGGCGGAACCTGCGGCCTCGAATCCGCTACTGATCAGGTAGAGTTGGCCTGCGTGTGCTTCTGCGGGGCTGATGCCTTCGGTGAGCAGGCGTTCGTAGTGGCGCATCCGGGATTCGATCATGCTACGACTGGCGCCGAGTGCCTGGCGGTTTTTCTCGTCGAGCAACAATGCCTGGTGTTGTTGGGTGACGACGATATTGGCCAAGTCCCAGGCTTGTTGTTGCTGCAACTCCAGGTATTCAGCCTGTTCCTTGCGCTCAATCAGGCTCAGCACCGTGTTGCCGAATTGAATCACCGCCTCGGTTGCCGTGAGCGCGTGGCCCAGCATGATCTGGAAGCGATAATGGCCGACTTGCGCGTCAATGAACGGCGCCGCGCCTCCTTCGCCGAAGGCACCGCTGCTGCGGCTAGCCAACAGTTTCAGAGGTGAGAGCGGGGTTGCGTACAGCGACAGGCGCAAGGGTTTGCCAGTGATATCGAGATTGTAGCGCAGGTTATGCAGGCGACTTTCGAGCTTGTCCCAGCGCGCCACCAGATCGGTATTGAAGGGTAGGCACAGATCATCGGTGTCCGTGAGCGAAGCCAGTGCGGTGCTTTCGGTCGCAGGGTTGACATTGATTGGTGGGTTTTCTTGCTCCAGTTCTACCAGGGCTTTAGAGCGGCTCGTCGTCAAACTTTCGAGGGTGATTTCATCCCACGGTTCAGTGGTGGTGACGCGGGGGCGTGGCCCGAGAAAGTGATTGGCTCGCGTGTACCAGAGTTTGGCCTGGGTCAGGCTGTCGGGGGTGAGTTGCCGATAGGCTGCATCGCCACGATTGAGCAGTATGTCGAGATAAAGCAGGTAGATTGCTTTGCGAAAATGCACCGGTGAGCGAATCGCCAGTTTATGTGGGTCGTGAGTGACTGAACCGGGGAGCGGCCCCGTACGAACGAGCTCGTTGAACCCCCAAAATGCAGGGCGCTCGCTGGTCGTATCGGCCAATCGCCCTGGGTCGAAGATGTGTTTTAGCCAGGCTTGGGCTTCGACATACTGCTGCTCCTGATTCAGGCGGTGGGCAACCAGCCAGGGCACGTACAGGAACAGCTCCCAGAAGTACTTGCCGTGAGCCCCGTTAAAGTCAATGTCCTCTGCTGCGCCACCTGGCGTGAGTGGAGGTTCTTGCCACGTTTTCGGTGTTAACGAAAACAAATGCTCAAGGCTGACATTGGCCGCCTTGACCAGATTGCCGGCAAAACAGGTATTCATGCGCAGGCGGGGGGGCGTGTCGGCAGGCGGGGTTGAGGTGCTCGTTGGGAAATCAATAAATTCGGCGGTGCCGAGTTTTTCCGACGTCTGTCTTTTGATCGTCGGCGCCAGTTGTTGATTGAGCGTTGTGTCAGAGGTGGAAGGGGCCAGCTTCAAGGTGGTCGCTTTCAGGGTATAGCCGAGAATTGTCGAGTCGTCTTCTTTGGCAGGCTCAAGCGTCACCACCCCGTGTATCAGGGTGATGCCCGACGTTATTTCCTCCGTGGTCACTGGAATCCGCGCCGTGACCCGATGCCCGCTGGGTAATTCGGGATTTGATCCGGTGAGGCTTTCGTGGGTAGTGTCCTGATAGTTGATGATTTGATGTGAGTTGGCATTGATTTTTTCGGTGAATGGATAGTCTGTAAAATTAGCTCTCATAATGATGTGCTTATAGGCACGTAAATTAGATGTGCGCAGGTTGGGCCTTTTGATGGTCAACGTATTTTGTGCGTGCAGCGACGTCTTTTTGTTTGCGTCTGGATATTTGCTGTAGCGGTCAAGGGCGACCTGGATGGAGTTTTTTGTACTTGTATATAAACTGATGAACGCATTCTTGTCGATATAATGATCTTCGAGTGAGACGGTGTTCCCGTCTTTGGATTTAGCGTTAATGAGTAACCCGTTTTTGATATGTACAGCGTTGGGGAACTCATCATGCGTGGCCGTATTTTTAAAATAAAGAGCGTAAAAATCAGTTTTTAACGCGTCTGTTGGGCCGATAATTTTAGACTCACTGGTCAGTTTGAGCTGAGTGGCTTTCGGATCATCCAGTGCGTCGTCTACTATCAGTATGATGCTAATGTCCTTAGGGGCTTCTTTTGTTAATGTGACGCTGTACGATTGCCGGAAATTTTCATTGAGGGTGGAGGTAAACACGAGTTCGTTGGTATTTGAATCAAAAGAGACGTCACTTGTTTCTGGGCTTTTTATTTTTTCTCGATTTTTTCCAAAGTTCCAATGGTTGTTGTCTTCGGTAATCGTTTCTTCCCTGGGGGAAATCGAGTGCTTGTTTGGGGGTGTCACCTTGAACTGCAAGTTACCTTGGTTTTTATGAGCAAAGAACGTGAGGTATTGCCGGGCGGTGTCAGGCAGCAACTCACTGTAGTACCCACTCACGCTTTGATCTTTGCCTTGAACGACAGTCTGCACTTTTGTCTTCTGCGATGGATCGAAGTGTTCCAGGAGTCGGTTTATCTCTTCGTCCACCTGTGAGCCGGGCAGCACGCTGTAGCGCTCGGGGCTGCCACCATCGGCGATGGTGGTGATGTTGAAGGACTGGTCGACGTGGACAGCCTGGAAAAATTTGCCAATAAAGTTCTCCTGCTGTTTGGGGTCTTTACGGCTGGTGGCCAGCACACTTAAAAACAGTACCGGGGGGCCGTTACTGTCGACGATAGCTACCGTCTGCGTAATGGTTTTCAGAAAGGCAGAGGTCAATGTATTGACGTCTTCGGTAGCGCAGTGCTCCTCGATGCAGGCTTTGGGTGCGCTCCAACTGCCATCGTGCTTTTTATTAGAAAAATTGAGGCGAAACTTGACGTAGCGGCTGTTGATCCATTCGGTCAGCTGTTTTTTTTCCTCTGAATCCGTTTGCGCCGGTGGGACGGAACTGGTGGGGGCGGGTTTGATGCATTCGGCCCAGATGAAAAATAACCGGTTATTGAAGTACACCGGCCGGATACTTTGCTCGGCGGTGGCGTCGGAGACCGACAAGTTGATTCTCTCCCAGTCTGACCAGGCGTCCTGAAAAAGTACCGAGCCTGCGCGCTTGGACAGGTCGAGGGAGCGCCAGTAATAGGTGTTTTCGGAACTCGATTTACCGACGAAGTAATAGGTGCCGCTATGCAGCTTGCTCAAGTCGGCGTCGATATAACCGTTGATCGTGCGTATGTTGGCGGTTTCCTCGAACCTGGCCAGGTAATTGTGAACCGCCGTGGTGACGGTATCCGCTTGAATTCGATACTGGCTCAGATCGTTTTCCAACTGTTCAAAACTGTCGGTCTTGTCACGCCGTAATGTCGGGTCCAAGTAGTTGGCGGGGTGATAGTGCAACTGCTGGTTGGCATTCCAGAGAGCGTAGGTGTGCAACTGTTCGCGCCATAACGTGTCCTGTTGCGCGGTCATGCCCTGCTTTTCATAGCCCGGTTCCAGGCCGAGTTGGATGCGCGTGATGTACTGCTGCAGGCTGGAGATGGCACAGGCTACCGGGCTGGTCGGTACGGCTTGGCTGACTTGTACGTCGAGCAGCCAGTATTCGTAAAGATCGTCGGCATGGGTGATCTTTTCCTTTAAGTCGGTAGGTACCTTGTAGGTCAGGTAGTACGCGAGCATGGCGTCGCGCAGGCTTTCATTGAGCTGTTGATTAAGCGAGTGAGACATGATCAATCCTTGAGCAGGTCGAATGTGAGTAGGGTGTGAATGGGTTATGAATACGCACTTGTGATCGCCTCGCCGACGCTCTTCCAGTCAGCAAATGTAGAGTCGGCTTTCAGTTCGCTGGCTTTGATCAGCATGTTGGCAGGCAGGCCTGTGTCGATGCTGGCTTGGCGGCAGCGCAGCACCCAGTCCAGGCGCATCATTGAGGTAATGCGTGGAGGTCTCAGTTTGTCGCAGAAGACGTCGATTTCACTGGCGTTCCAACCTAAAAGTTGAGCGAGACGCTCGTTCGTTTCTTCACTGGTGTTTTGCGTAGCGCCGTTGGGCAAGGTATTGGCGTGTTCGAAGTAGTCGAGCAGTTGCTCTTCCGTCAGGCCGCAGTGGTGTAGGCAATGTTTGAACTGCTGCATGAGGTAGAGGTTGTACGGGGTGAGTTCAAGTAACGAAGACATCTTGTACTTGCTCGCGAGCCAGTGCGGATTGACCAGGAACTGGTGAAGTGCTTGTGGGCTGAGGGGCAGTTGCAGAATATCGGCGGCGTGAGGTAACCGCAGTATCAGATAACTGAGCGTTTGCAGCGGCGAAGCAGCGGGGGCATATAAACGCAGGAAATGGTGGTCATTGTCGTATTTTTGATAGCCGTTGGTATTGCTTGGCTCATGGAGGACGGTTTGGGTGATTTCTTTAAGGCGTAGATATAAAGCCCACAACTCATCACGCACCTTGCTCAGCAGTGTGTTGAGTGTAGGTTTCGCTTGGTTGATCAAATGTGTCGTACGTACAGGCATAGTGCTGATTTCAACGGAGGAGAGCACTTGATCGAGCGCCATCTCGATGCTGTTATTGGGACGCATCCGTTGCAGCGCCGCATAGGCCAAGGATTCCCAGTCAACGGCGGGTAAACGAACTGTTTCGTCATCGGGTTGCTGAGGAAGATCAAACCGGTGCAACGCTTCGGAAAGAGACGCTTGGTCATAGCTGGCGAACTCCTTCAATAGCTGATTGATGATCGGGTCCTGGACCTGGCGATCCAGCAATAGCTGGCGTCTGAGCAGCGCCAGGCTGCTGCCGTTTTCTTTAAACCAACGGCTGGCCCACTCCAGGTGCATGAGCATGTCGAGGAAGTCAGTCGTGCCCTTCGGTTTGTTGCGTAACGTTGGGTTGCGCAGCTGCATGAGAAAGTTCGCATTCCCGAGCATTTGCACCAACTGTCGGCATTCCACGACCGATAACCCGAACAGGCGAGCGACTCTCGCTTGCCGATAGATCTCGCTGACCGTCTCGATCGTGCGGGTTGCAGGTTTGTTGGGGTTGATCAGTAGTTGAAGCGAATCCTGGGTGTCTTGCAGGCCCAACCCCGCGCAGAGCTGTTGCCGGGTGGTACCGTCGAACGTAGCGCTGTCCAGATACAGGGGAGGCAGGGCGGAACCCGTGCGATTGAACACCTGGTCGAACAATGACACGCGGTCGCCTGAGGCATGGACGGGTAACTGATGAAGCAGGGCGGCAAATTCTTCGGCTTGCAACGTGTAGCGTTTGCTCAAATAGCAAAAGACCCCCAGCGACCGGAGGGTGTTATGGGTGATCAGCAGCGTGCTGTTGCGATGGCCTTCACAGCGCATGGCGCTGACTATCAGGGTGTCCAATTGCGCGAAAGGCAGGCCGAGCCAGCGCTGTAGACGAATCATGCGTTGCAGCCTGTCGAAGCGCTCAAGGCTAACGTGGGTCAGCTTGGCGTTGTCCAGGCTGATAGCGGGTGTGGTCGTGCCGTTGATATAGCACGCACCGTAGGTGAGGCCGGGGTTTTGCTTGCAGTTAGGCGATTGGCGTGGTGACTGAGTCTGTTGTGCAAGCAGCGCCTGAAGTTGGTCGGCATCCAGTTGTGTATGGTTCAGAAAGTCAGTGAGTTTCTCTGGTCCTGTCTGATCTATCGTCCAGTTGTAAAACTGGAGATGGAACTTTTTCACCTTTTCCTCTTTTTCCACCTCTGTTTCGGTAACCCATTTAGCTTTCAGCATTGTCTGTTGTTGAGGGCTCAACCCCGATAACTGACACTGGACTTCGTTGTTCTGTTCGCCGACCTGCCCGTAAGTGCTGGTTTCTCCCGCCAGAGGCAATTGGCGACTGATGCGATAGTTCACCTCACCCAACGCCGGCTTGTCGCCCGACAGGCCCTGTTGGCATTGCTGATGGTGCAAATGATAGGGCAGAGAAAACGGATACCAGGTTTCACTCAGCACCTTATAGGTATCTTCTTCTTTGGCCGGCGCGATATTTTTGAGCAAGATCTGGTTGACGATCGACAACATGGGAACCTGGCTCGAAACGCTATGTTGGTTGATCACCTGGTCTTTGAGTTCCGGGCGTCGCTGCGACAGCTTGAGCGCGTTTGCGTCCTGGGTGTTTCCTTCGAGCTGTTGGGCGAACAAATAGAGCGCCCGCAGGTAGGCAGTCGGTGAGTCAACCGCTGCAATCGACGAACTGGAGCAGAACTGGTCCCACTTTTCCTTGAACAAGGCCTGGTAGGTTGCGCTGGTCTCGGGGGGGAGACTGCGTTTATTGCGCGGTGAAGAAGGGGGGGACGAGACTTGCTGTTCGCGAAATAGCGTTTCCAGTTGCGCGGCGGCGCTCTGGGCCTTGAGGTACACCGTGTGTGCATCGTCATCGTTGTACGTTGCCAGTTGCTCGGCAAAGGCGCTTTCGGACAATCGTACGATGTCCAATACCGAGTTGAGGTTGAGGCGCCGCAGGGCGGTCTTGAAATCGTCCCGACCGGGGGCGGGAGGACGTGAGTGATCAATCAGCTTGGCGAGCAAGGGGCTGCTGTCGGTTTGCATATTCATACGTTCCTTCACGCCCGCCGAGGGTGCCGGCGGGCAATGAAAAACGCTATCACGCAGGTTAACGGGGCCAGGTATAGGTATTTACAGGCGTCGTCGGTGCACGCCGGTTGAGGTGCCTATACACCGATACCACCTCTGTGCAAGACATGAGCCCTAGGCTTTTCTGACCATTGTGCAACTCAGGCCATGTGATCATGTCTGCTTCACTTCATCGAAATACGCCCTCGCTTGTAGCATTCGACCCCCGTGGGTTGACGGTCCGCAGTGTCGCTTATCTGCGCGCTACCCCCCAGGCTGCGCCGACGGCCCGTGTCAGGCGTCAAGTCTATGGGGCCAGCGGCCTGATGCTTGAGCAGTGGGACTCTCGTCTGCATACCCTTAAATCACGTGAACCATTGATCGAGGCGAATCAGGTGTCGGTGTACAGCCTGTCCGGGACGCTGATCCGCAACCACGATGTGGACGCCGGCATGCGGCTGATGCTGGCAGCGCCATCCGGGCAACTGTTGCAGGTCTGGGATGGTAGGGGGGCCTATCAGCGCCACGACTACGATGACTTGCAACGTCCGGTGGCGGTGTTCGAACAGGCTGCCGACGAAGAGCGACCCCGGTGTGTTGAACGCCTGGTATATGCCACCCCAACGTCTGAGCACCGCGCCCTTAACCGCGGTGGTCGTCTGGTGTGCCATGCCGACCCGGCTGGCACCCAAGTGTTCGAAGCGTATGGGATGAGCGGGCAAGTGCTTCGGCAGACGCGGCGATTTCGCGAGGCGCCGGGCGATGTTGACTGGCCGCTTGCTCAGGCCGATCAGGACGCGCAGTTGGACGGCGAGCGTTACACCACACGCTGGATATTTGATGCCCTCGGCGGCACGTTGGAACAGGTCGACGCCAAGGGTAATGGTCGGCAGTTTGCCTATGGGTTGGACGGACAGACGAAACATATTCACCTCGCCTTGAAAAGTGGCGCACGCAAAACCGTGATAGATCGCTACGTCTATAATGCCGCCGGTCAGGTGGAGACGGCCCGGTTGGGCAATGGCGTGAGCAGTCTGGCCGCCTATCGGCCCGAGGATGGCCGTATGAACCGGTTGATGGCGTACCGCCAGAATGAGCCGGCGGCGCCATTACAGGATTTGCGCTACGACTATGATCCCGTGGGAAATGTTTCGAAGCTGCGGGATCAGGCGCAACCGGCCCAATGGAGCCACAACACGCAAGTGAATGCCGCCTATTGCTATCAATACGACTCGCTGTACCAACTGACCCAGGCGACAGGCCGGGAAAGTACCGTCGCCGCCATCACCCCAGCACTGCCTGCGCGTATTTCGTTCGGTTCGACCGATGCCGGTTTATGTCGCAACTACACCCAGCATTATGCTTATGACGAGGGGGGCAACCTGACCCGGTTGCGGCATGTGCCGTCCAGTGGCGTCGGTTACACGCGCGACATGCAGGTCGCCAGTGGCAGTAACCGCGCGTTGTCTAGCGAGCATCCGGTTGGCGCGTTGGCGCAGGGTTTTGACGCCAATGGCAATCAGCAACGGCTGGGGCGTGGTGTAGCGATGGCGTGGAATGTGCGTAATCAGTTGTCCAGGGTCACGTCAGTTGTGCGCGACGCAGCTGACTCGGATGAGGAAGCTTATGTGTATGCAGGCGACGGCCAGCGTGTGCTCAAGCTCACTCACCAGCAGGTTGCCGGCAGTCGACAAACGGCGCGTGTCTATTACCTGCCAGGCCTGGAAATTCGTCAGTGGCCATTGCGTCGATTGAATGTGTTGCGCCTTGACGTAGCGCGCTGCGCGGTGGAGGTCTTGCAATGGGAGCTGGGACTTGATGAGGGGGCTGACGATGAAGCCCTGCGTTTCTGCCTGACCGATCAGCAGTCGAGCCATGGGTTGGAGTTGGGCGAAGAGGCCGAGTTATTGAGTCAGGAGAGTTATTTCCCGTATGGGGGGACAGCGTGGTGGGCATCGCGCAACGCGGTGGAGGGCAGTTACAAAACCCGTCGATATTCAGGCAAGGAGCGTGACGGCAGCGGTTTGTATTACTACGGTTTCCGCTATTACGCCCCATGGTTGCAGCGCTGGATAAGCCCCGACCCCGTTGGGGGAGGGACGCAGCTGAATCCTTATCTCATGGCGTTCAACAACCCGGTCACGTTCGTTGATTCAATGGGGTTGCAGCCTACCGACATGGAAAATCCTCAGATACAGGACGAGATCATACTCATCCTGGTTCTGGCCTTGCTGGGCCTGGGGGCGGGAGCGTTGCTGGGTGATGAGAGGGTGGGGGCTGCCGTGGGGGGGCTGGTGGGAGGCCTGCTGGTTGGTACCGCCCGCTTCATTACCTATCAAAGCATGCAGCCGCAGGCCCTGGCCAGCGCAGCGCAACAACAGGAAGAAAATTTCGCCAGGGCCGTTTCGGAGACGGCGATTGCTGCGGCGGAGGATGCGGGGCTGAGTCACGAAGAAACGGAGCGGCTGGTGAATTTTGCCTACGCGCGCCGTCATGCTGAAAAAGGCATTACCCTTATGGTCCATCGGCGTCAGGGGACCCTCCGTGGCTACGTGGGGCCTGTGGACGAGGCGGAAGACCTCGAACGCGTACTGGGGGGGAATCGTAACCCGATGCCGGAGTTGAAACGCATGGGCTATGGCGTGATAGTGCTGCGAAGTCCAGCACGTGAGTCCGCTGCCGCGAGCGGTCAGCAGGCGGGGCCAAGCGCGTTCGAGGTTGGGGTGACGACACCGGTGGCTGGTTCAAGTCGCGCACGCGGTGGTCGGCAAGCACAGGCGCAGGTGCCGTTGGTGGCGCCGGCGGCAGCGAGAGCCGCTACCCCGCAGATGGAGTTCGATACCGCGAGGCTTGTAGATACCCAACTATCGGGCCGCGAGCGCCGCAGTATTGCCCTTACCCTCAGCCACTTGCGTGAAGGGCGTTTTGGCGCGGTTCATTGGCATGCTCACAGAGACCAACTATGGTCCGCTGATTTGCACGGCTACGCCGCTGCTCGTGGGCGCGGTGCCTATCGTTTGATGTTCAGCCATCTCGGCGGCCAGCGGTACCGAGTGGAAGGGGTACGTAACCCACATCGCTGAGGACATATCAGCGGCTGCGTGCCGATGCGATGGCGCCGCACTTTTGTTAGAATGCGCGCCGCGTCGCCTGACCGACGCCTTTTTGCATCCGGTTCACCCCTTACGAGGGTAGCCACCTGGAGAGAACACCCATGACTCAACCGATTGTTGTGGCGGCACTGTATAAGTTCGTCACCCTCGAAGATTACGTCGCCCTGCGCGAGCCACTGCTGCAGGCGATGGTCGACAACGGCATCAAAGGCACCTTGCTGATCGCCGAAGAAGGCATCAACGGCACCGTTTCCGGCAGCCGCGAAGGTATCGATGGCCTGATGGCCTGGCTGAAAAAAGACCCGCGCATGGTCGACATTGACCACAAGGAATCCTACTGCGACGATCAGCCGTTCTACCGAACCAAGGTCAAACTCAAGAAAGAGATCGTGACCCTGGGCGTCGAAGGGGTTGATCCGAACAAAAAGGTCGGCACCTACGTCAACCCGCAAGACTGGAACGCACTGATCAGCGATCCTGAAGTGCTGTTGATCGACACCCGTAACGATTATGAGGTGTCAATCGGTACCTTTGAGGGCGCAATCGACCCAAAGACCACCAGTTTTCGCGAATTTCCCGACTATATCAAAGCCAACTTCGACCCGGCCAAGCACAAGAAAGTCGCCATGTTCTGCACCGGCGGAATTCGCTGCGAGAAGGCGTCGAGCTATATGCTCAGCGAAGGCTTTGATGAGGTTTATCACCTCAAGGGCGGGATCCTGAAGTACCTCGAAGAGGTGCCCCAGGAAGAAACCAAATGGCAGGGCGACTGCTTTGTGTTCGACAATCGCGTGACCGTGCGCCACGACTTGAGCGAAGGCGACTACGATCAATGTCATGCCTGCCGCACACCAGTGAGCGTAGAAGATCGCGCCTCTGAGCATTATGTGGCTGGCATCAGTTGCCCCCATTGCTGGGATAAGCTGCCGGAGAAGACCCGTCGCAGCGCGATCGACCGGCAGAAGCAGATCGAGCTGGCCAAGGCACGCAACATGCCGCACCCGATTGGTTTCAACTACAAGCAAACTCCTTCCGAGGCCTGAGCCATGTCTGCGCGCCTGCTCTATGTAATGGATCCGATGTGTTCCTGGTGCTGGGGCTTCGCCCCGGTCGCGCAGGCGCTGGTTGAGCAGGCCCAGGCGGCCGGCGTGGACGTGCACCTGGTGGTGGGCGGCTTGCGTACCGGTAGCGGTGCAGCGCTGGAGCCGACCACCCGGCGCTACATTCTTGAGCACTGGCAAGCGGTGACCGAGGCCACCGGCCAGCCATTCAAGCGTGAGGGCGCATTGCCTGACGGGTTTGTCTACGACACCGAGCCTGCCTGCCGTGCCATCGTCACCGCGCGCAGCCTGGCGCCGGATTGCGCCTGGACGCTGCTGGGGCTGATCCAGCGCGCGTTCTATGTCGAGGGACAGGACGTGACCCTCGCCCATGTGCTGGTGGACCTGGCCGAGCAGGCCGGTATTCCGCGTATCGAGTTTGCAGGCGAGTTCGACCGCGCCGAGCAGCATGCCGCCACGGCCGCCGATTTCACCTGGGTGCAGGATCTGGGGATCGCCGGTTTCCCGACGTTGCTCGCAGAGCGCAATGGCCAGTTGGCCTTGCTGACCAATGGTTACCAGCCGCTGTCCGAGCTGTCGCCGTTATTGGGTCGATGGCTGGAGCGAGCTGCCTGTGTATGAGCAACCTCAACGCACTGACCGCCTGACCTGGGCAGAGATTCGCCGTCTGGCGCTGCGCCACAAGAAAGCCCTGTGGATCGCCAATGGCGTGGCCGTGCTGGCGACGCTGTGCAGTGTGCCGATCCCCCTGCTGTTGCCATTGCTGGTGGACGAAGTGCTGCTGGGCCACGGCGATGCCGCGCTCAAGGTGATGAACCACGCATTGCCCCTGGGTTGGCAGAAAGCCGCCGGCTACATCGGCCTGATGCTATTGGTAACGCTGGCCCTGCGCTGTGGTGCGTTGGTGTTCAACGTGGTGCAGGCGCGGCTGTTTGCGCGTTTGGCCAAGGACATCGTCTATCGCATCCGCGTGCGCCTGATCGAACGCCTCAAGCGGATCTCCCTGGGTGAGTACGAAAGCCTGGGTAGTGGTACGGTCACTACCCACCTGGTCACCGACCTGGACACCCTGGACAAATTCGTCGGCGAAACCCTCAGCCGTTTCCTGGTGGCGATGCTCACCCTGGTCGGCACGTCGGCAATCCTGGTGTGGATGCATTGGCAGCTGGCGCTATTGATCCTGTTGTTCAACCCGCTGGTGATCTACGCCACCGTGCAATTGGGCAAGCGCGTCAAGCATCTGAAGAAGTTGGAGAACGACAGCACCTCGCGCTTTACCCAGGCATTGACCGAAACCCTCGATGCCATCCAGGAAGTGCGCGCCGGCAATCGCCAGGGCTTTTTCCTTGGGCGCCTGGGCCAGCGTGCCCAGGAAGTGCGCGACTATGCGATTCATTCCCAATGGAAAACCGATGCTTCCAGCCGCGCCAGTGGGTTGCTGTTCCAGTTCGGTATCGACATTTTCCGTGCGGCAGCCATGCTTACGGTGCTGTTCTCCGACCTGTCCATCGGCCAGATGCTCGCCGTGTTCAGCTACTTGTGGTTCATGATCGGCCCGGTGGAACAACTGCTGAACCTGCAATACGCCTACTACGCCGCGGGCGGCGCGCTGACGCGGATCAACGAGCTGTTGGCACGCGCCGATGAGCCGCAGTACGCCGGTGGTGCCGACCCGTTTACCGGGCATGAGACTGTCGGTATCGAGGTGCGTGGTCTGGAGTTTGGCTACGGTGAGGACCTGGTGCTCGACCAATTGAACCTGGCGATCGCGCCGGGGGAGAAGGTGGCGATTGTCGGCGCCAGCGGCGGCGGCAAAAGTACCCTGGTGCAGTTGCTGCTGGGGCTCTATACACCACAGGCCGGCAGCATTCGTTTTGGCGGGGCCACCCAGCAGGAGATCGGCCTGGAAACCATTCGTGAAAACGTCGCCGTAGTCCTGCAACACCCGGCGCTGTTCAACGACACCGTGCGCGCCAATTTGACCATGGGCCGCACTCGCTCCGATCAAGCCTGCTGGCAGGCGCTGGAAATCGCCCAGCTGGATGCTACTGTCAGGGCGCTGCCCATGGGCCTGGACAGTGTGGTGGGGCGCTCGGGTGTGCGCTTCTCCGGTGGTCAACGGCAGCGCCTGGCCATCGCCCGCATGGTGCTCGCCGAGCCAAAAGTGGTGATTCTGGACGAAGCCACGTCGGCACTGGATGCGGCGACCGAGTACAACCTGCACCAGGCATTGGCGCGGTTTCTCAGCGGGCGTACTACACTGATCATCGCCCACCGGCTGTCCGCGGTGAAACAGGCTGACCGAGTACTGGTGTTCGATGGCGGGCACATCGCCGAGGATGGTGACCATCAGCAATTGATTGCCGACGGCGGGCTCTACGCCAAACTTTACGGACACCTGCAACAAGTGCGTTGATTTAGCTTAGGCTGTGCTATCGGAAGCGGATTTTCGCGTGCGTATCAAGCTGTGCATGTGTAAGGGACTTCATGAAGCAAAAGCGGACTCTCGGAACGCCACGGTTGTTGGGTATCGTCTGGCCCTTTATTGCCGTTGTCTTGTTCCAGGCATTGTTAGGCTGTGGCAGTCTCTACGTGCTCTCTGCGGTGCGTGGCTATGTGGCTGGCGAAAGCTTGTGGTCCAAGGGCCAGAAGGATGCCATCTATTACCTGACGCTGTATGCCGATAGCCGCGACGACGCCACCTATCTCAAATACCAGCATGCCATTGCCGTACCTCAAGGCGGGCATGAGCTGCGTGTGGCTCTGGATCGGGCCACGCCAAACCTGGCTGCCGCGCGCCTGGGCATCCTCAAGGGTGGCAATCACCCGGACGACGTCCCCAGCCTGATCTGGCTGTACCTCAACTTCCGCCATTTCAGCTACCTGGAAAAAGCCATTGAGCTGTGGACGGTGGGCGATGGCTACCTTGAGCAACTGGATGAACTGGCCCAGCAGATGCACAGCGCCATCAGCACCGATCAGGTCACCGAGCAGGATGTGCGCGCCTGGAAAGCGCGCATCATTGCCATCAACGAGGGTGTAACGCCGGCCGCCAAGGCGTTCAGTGATGCGCTGGGCGAAGGTTCGCGAATGATCCTGCGCCTGTTGTTGATCACCAACCTGGCCACCGCCCTGGGGCTGATCGTCCTGGCGCTGTTGCGTACCCACAAGTTGCTGGCCCAGCGCCACGCCTTCGCTGACGCGCTGCAGGCGGAGAAGGAGCGGGCGCAGATCACGTTGGAGTCGATTGGTGACGGGGTGATCACCACCGACGTCGACGGCGCCATTGCTTATATGAACCCCGCGGCCGAAGCGCTGACCCACTGGAAGTCCGAACAGGCCCAGGGCTTGCCGTTGGCGGCGTTATTCAAGTTGCTGGATGAAAACGCCGAGCCCGACGGCTTTACCTTGATTGAACACATCATCAAGGGCCAACTCAGTGGCGGCAGCGAGCATTCCAAGCTGATCCAGCGCCTGGACGGCAGCACCGTCTCGGTCACGCTGGTGGGCGCGCCGATCCGCAGTGCCGGCAAGGTCAGCGGTGCGGTGTTGGTGCTGCACGACATGACCCAGGAGCGCCAGTACATCGCCAACCTTTCGTGGCAGGCGACCCATGATGCCTTGACTGGCCTGGCCAATCGCCGCGAATTCGAGTTCCGTCTTGAGCAGGTACTGCAACAGGTGGCACGCCAGCAAAATGGGCGACATGCCTTGATGTTTCTCGATCTAGACCAGTTCAAGCTGGTCAACGACACCTGCGGCCATGCGGCAGGCGACGAACTCCTGCGCCACATCTGCGCGCTGTTGCAATCTGACTTGCGCGAGGGAGATACGTTGGCACGCCTGGGGGGGGACGAGTTCGGCATTCTGCTGGAGAACTGCCCGGCGCCGGTGGCGGAAAAGATCGCCGAGAGCTTGCGCCATACGGTGCAAAGCCTGCACTTTGTGTGGAAAGGCCGACCGTTCATGACCACCGTCAGCATCGGCCTTGTGCATATCTCGCAAACCCCAACCACCCTGGAAACCTCCCTGCGGGCGGCCGACATGGCCTGCTACATGGCTAAGGAAAAAGGGCGCAACCGCATACAGGTCTATCACGCCGATGATTCCGAGTTGTCGCTGCGCTTTGGCGAAATGGCCTGGGTGCAGCGCCTGCACATTGCCCTTGAGGAGGATCGGTTTTGCCTCTATGCGCAGGAAATCTCGCCGTTGGGCCACACCGAAGCCGGCAATGGGCACATCGAAATTCTTCTACGCCTGCATGACGAAGCCGGGCGCATCATTTTGCCCGACAGTTTTATCCCGGCAGCCGAACGATACGGTTTGATGACGTCGCTGGATCGTTGGGTGGTTGAAAACGTATTCAAGATCATTGCTCGATGCATGACTGAACGTCCGGGCCGTCCTATGGCCATGTGTGCGATTAATCTGTCAGGAATAACTATCGGTGATGACGATTTTCTAGGTTTTTTACGTGAGAAATTCGGTGCTTACAGCATTCCACCAGAAATGATTTGTTTTGAAATAACTGAAACCAGCGCTATAGCCAATTTGGGTAGTGCCATTCGATTTATTAATGAACTCAAAGCGTTAGGTTGCCATTTCTCACTCGACGACTTTTGCGCCGGAATGTCCTCATTCGCATATTTGAAACATTTACCTGTAGACTTCCTGAAGATCGATGGAAGTTTCGTAAAGGATATGCTGGACGACCCGATTAACCGCGCCATGGTCGAAGTGATCAACCACATCGGCCACGTCATGGGTAAGCGCACAATTGCCGAATTTGTTGAAACACCCCAGATCGAACAAGCGTTGCTTGAGATCGGTGTGGATTACGCTCAGGGCTACCTGATTGAACGCCCGCAATTGTTTACCTTTGATAGCTTGCAGTGTCGACCCGTGCGGCCTCAGCCCTTGGTGTTCAAGGCGCCCGGCACATTCCGCTGAAACATTTGCTGGTCTGTAAAATCACACTTAAAAAGGAGCCCTACAGTGATCGACACATTCAACAGAACCGGGCCGCTTATGGAAGCCTCTAGTTACCCAGCCTGGGCGCAGCAATTGATCCAGGCCTGTAGCGAGAGCAAGCGTCGGGTTGTCGAGCACGAACTGTATCAGCGTATGCGCGACAACGCCCTCAGCGCCAAGACCATGCGCCACTACCTCATTGGTGGTTGGCCGGTGGTGGAACAGTTTGCTTTGTACATGGCGCAAAACCTGACCAAGACCAAGTTCGCCCGCCACCCGGGTGAGGATATGGCGCGACGTTGGCTGATGCGCAACATTCGCGTGGAACTCAACCATGCTGATTATTGGGTGAATTGGGCGCGTGCCCATGGTGTCAGCCTTGAAGAGCTGCAAGCCCAGGACGTGCCGCCGGAACTGCATGCACTGAGCCATTGGTGCTGGCACACCAGCTCGGCGGATTCGTTGATCGTCGCGATTGCCGCCACCAACTATGCGATCGAGGGTGCGACTGGGGAGTGGTCTGCCGTGGTCTGCTCTACCGGTGTGTATGCCGACGCCTTCCCCGAGGAAGATCGCAAGCGGGCGATGAAGTGGCTGAAGATGCACGCCCAGTACGACGACGCCCACCCGTGGGAAGCCCTGGAAATCATCTGCACCCTGGCCGGGAACAACCCTGGCAAGGCCCTGCAGGAAGAGTTGCGCCAGGCAGTATGCAAAAGCTACGACTACATGTACCTGTTCCTGGAAAGCTGCATGCGCCTGGAAAACGTCGAGAAAGACAAAGAGAAGGCGCCAGCCATTCGCGAGCGCCCGGTGCGCGTTGCCAGCGAGGCGTGATGTAAACGTGATGGCGGGGACTTACCCCGCCATCGCCAAGCGGTTGCGGCCTTCGCGCTTGGCCACGTACAGCGCGTTGTCTGCCCGGCGCAGCAGGCTTTCAGCCGATTCGGCCGCCAGCAGCGTCGAGCAACCCAGGCTCACCGTCAATTCGACCCGCGTGCCTTCCACCCAATAGTCCTGGGCTTGTGCCGCCTGGCGCAAACGCTCACCGACCATCTTCGCTGCATCGCGTCCGGTGTTGGACAGCAGGATCAGAAACTCTTCCCCGCCAAACCGAAATACCATGTCGACGTTACGCAACTGGTGTTTGATCGCCCCCGCCACGGTGCGCAGCACGCTATCGCCGGCGGCGTGACCATGGGTGTCATTGATTCTCTTGAAGTGGTCGATGTCCAGCATCAGCACGGACAAGGGGTGCAGATGCCGCCTGGCCATGTCGATTTCCCGTTGCAGCGTCTGATCCATGGCCACGCGGTTACCGGTTTCGGTCAGCGAATCGCGCAGGGCGCTGCGGGTGGCTGCACGGTAGAGCAGGGCGTTACGCATCGGATACAGCAACGTCACCAGCAGGGATTCGAGCTGGCTCAGTTCCTCGTCGATCAACCGTTGGTTGCGGCGAAACACCAGTTCTCCAAGGTGCTCGCCTTCGTGGCTCAAGGTGTAGCTCACCGAATGGTGGCCACGATGACCGAACTCGAGGCGCAGGTCGCTGGCGGTATGGCGATACTGCAACGCGTCCAGCGGCACCAGGCGTTGTATTTCGCGAAAGAACAGGCCGAGGATGCGCTCCGGCTCCAGGCTGGTTTGCAACTGTTGGCTCAGTTGCTGGCACAGTTCGCTCAGGGTTGCGGGGCGGCGTGGCCGCAGGGAAGGCTGACCAAATCCCAGGCGCTGCAATTTGGCAGTGTCGAAGTCAATCGCGTTGGTCTGGGTGGGTGTTTTCATAAGCGGATGGCCTCTAAGCACTTGGCTGTCTTACAGGCGGGATGAGGGCGGCAAGTGCCAGGCGTCTTACTGTTCCTTCAGTTCCGTAAAACATGAGGAGCAGTTTAAACCGCTTTGCATTGAGTTATAACCCCGAGGCACGTGCCGCACGTCTTGTCATCACTTAACCTGCTTGGCAAGTGTTACAGCGAGATTCGTGCCAAAGCCGTTTTGTTTTAAAAAGTTCTTATAAATCAAAAGACTGTAATTAAAATAAAAAATTATCTTTTAATTAATGGCGCCAGTTATTTGGCTGGTATGGGCCGGCGTTGCAGCCGACCCGTTCAACTTTAATGTCACGGTGGTTCGCGTTGTTTGTCGCGAACAAACAACGACTCAAATAAACCTCACATAAATGACACCGCCTTCATCACGGCTGGACCAGCGTCGTGCGGTCGATCTGCGCGATGGAAGTGACGCCGGTCAGCGTCATGGCCACGCGCATTTCCTTGGCGAAGATATCCAGCACGTTCTCTACCCCACGTTGGCCTTCGGCGGCCAGCGCATAGGTGGTCGCACGCCCCAGCAGGCACGCCTTGGCACCCAGGGCGAGCATACGCACCACGTCGAGCCCGGAACGAATGCCGGAGTCCACCAGCACGGTCAAGTCATCGCCCACCGCGTCGGCAATCGGCGGCAACGCCTTGGCGGTGGACAGCACGCCGTCGAGTTGGCGGCCGCCATGGTTGGACACCACGATACCGTCGGCACCGAAACTCACCGCATCCCTGGCATCCTGGGGGTCGAGGATGCCCTTGATGATCATCGGGCCTTTCCAGAATTCGCGGATCCACTCCAGGTCTTTCCAACTGATCGACGGGTCGAAGTTGTTGGCAAGCCAGCCAATGTAGTCCTCCAGATGGGTGGGTTTTCCCAGGTACTTTGAGATATTGCCCAAGTCGTGGGGGCGGCCCATCAAGCCCACATCGAATGCCCATTGCGGCTTGGTGACCGCCTGCAGCATGCGCCGCTGCGCCGCGTACGGCCCGGACATGCCCGAGTGCGCATCGCGATAGCGTGCGCCGGGTGTGGGCATATCCACGGTGAACACCAGCGTGGTCACGCCGGCCGCCTGAGCTCGCTCCAGCGCATTGCGCATAAAGCCGCGATCCTTGAGCACATAGAGCTGGAACCAGATCGACTGCGGGCTCTGCGAGGCCACTTCCTCAATTGAACACACCGACACCGTCGACAGGCAGAAGGGGATGTTTTTGTTGGCAGCTGCCTTGGCCGCTTGCACTTCGCCGCGCCGCGCATACATGCCGGTCAGGCCGACCGGGCTAAGAATGACCGGCATCGCCAGTTCCGTGCCGAACAAGTTGGTGCTCAGGCTCAGGCTGTCGACATTGCGCAGGATGCGTTGGCGCAGGCTGATCTCGGCCAGGTCCGAACTGTTGGCGCGCAACGTGTGCTCGGCGTAGGCGCCGCCGTCGATGTAGTCGAACAGAAAGCGCGGCAACTTGCGCTTGGCCGCAGCGCGGTAGTCGGAAGCGGACGAGATGATCATCGACGGTGTCTCCACAGGGCAAAGTGCTACACGATAAGCAAAGTTGTGACATGATAAAAACAACTTTTATCACTGCTATCCAGTCGCAAAAGGAATACTGATGAACCTGCGAACATTGCGTGCGTTTGTCGAAGTGGTGCGCCAGGGTGGGTTCTCCCAGGCGGCCGAGGTGGTAGCGTTGACTCAGTCTACCGTCAGCAAGGCGATCAAGACGTTGGAAGACGAGCTGGGTACGCCGTTGCTCAACCGCCTCGGCCACAAGAACGAGCTGACCGCCGCCGGTGAAATCGCCTACCGCCGCGCCTTGGTGATACTCGCCGAACGCAACGACCTGATGGCTGAAATCAACGACCTGCGCGGTCTTACACGCGGCGTACTACGCATTGGCCTGCCGCCGGTGGGGTGCGGGGTGCTGTTTGCCGCCATGTTCGCCACGTACCGCAGCCGTTACCCGGACATCGACATTGAACTGACCGAGTACGGCAGTAAAAAACTGCGTGAATGCCTGGAAGCCGGGGAGGTCGATCTGGCCGCACTGCTGTTGCCGGTGGACGAAGGCTTTGACTACCAACCGGTACGCAACGAACCCCTGATCGCAGTACTGCCCATCAGCCATCCACTGGCCCGACGCAAGCGCATCGACTTCACCGACCTGGCGGACTCGCCGTTCATCCTGTTCGAAGCCGGTTTCGCCCTCAACGCCAAGATTCTCAGCGCGTGTGAGCGCAAAGGTGTGACCCCGAAAGTCACCGCCCGTAGCGGGCAGATCGACTTTATCGTCGACCTGGTCACCGCCGGCCTGGGCGTTGCCTTCCTGCCGCGAATGCTGGCGCACAAGCACCAACACGCCGGCATCGCCTTGATCCCCCTGGACGAACCCCACACCGACTGGCACATCGCCCTGGCCTGGCGCGCCAGCGCCCACCTGCCACCGGCGGCACGGGCCTGGCTGGATCTGGCGGCGGAACCGGCGTTTTCAAGCGGTCATGGCGGGTAATTGAAGCGAATGTAACGCAAAGCTTGACTTCTTCTTTTTAATCAGTAACATACGGCGCATTCCGCGATAGCTCAGTTGGTAGAGCAAATGACTGTTAATCATTGGGTCCCTGGTTCGAGTCCAGGTCGTGGAGCCAGATAGAGAAAAGCCTGCAGAGATGCAGGCTTTTTTTTTGCTTTGCGCCCAGCATGGGGCGCAATCTTGTGGGTAAAAGTTCCACCGTAAGCTGATCACAGCGAACGAAGTGAAGCGCAACTGCATGAGGGCGACCGAATGTGGGGAGCAAGCGTGAATCTAAACCGCGAACAGCGGGGGGGCGTGGGTCAAGTCATTGCTACAGGGAGCTGACGCGCCGGTTAACCCGCCATACGAAGGTAGCTCCCAATCATTAGCTATCTGCCAACCATGAACGAAAACAATACGTACGCGCCTCAACTAGCGGCTTCTTTACCACTGACAGACTCGGCAGCCACATTGACGACCGGCTTGCCACGCAGCAGACGGCCATTGATTAAGGCGTACGCCATCAGACCAATCAGCAGCCCCCAGAACGCCCCGCCAATCCCGAACAACGTGATATTGGCCGCACTTGCCAGAAAGGTAATCAGCGAGGCTTCACGGGTTTTGGCGTCGGCCATCGCATTGGCCAGGCTGCCGCCAATGGTGCCCAGCAGGGCGAGCCCGGCCAGCGCCGTGATGAAAGCTGGCGGGAAGGCCATGAACACCGCTGCCAGGGTCACGCCGAATATCCCTACAAGGATGTAAAAGAAGCCCGCTGCAATGCCGGCGATCCAGCGTTTGGAGGGCTCTTCGTGGGCTTCCTTGCCGGTGCAGATGGCGGCGGTAATCGCGGCGATATTGAATGCGTGGGAACCAAAGGGCGCCATAAGCAAGGAGCCCAACCCGGTAAGGGTCACGATTGGATTGGCACTGGTGCTGAACCCGTCATTGCGCAACACCAGCATCCCAGGCATGTACTGGCCGGTCAGCGTGATCAGAAACAGCGGCAGCGCGATACTGAGCAAAGCGTTGAGCGAGAACTCTGGCCGGGTGAACACGGGTGCCGCGAGTTGCAGTGTCAGCCCAGACATATCCAGACGTCCCTGAAGCAGCAGCGCAACCACTCCCACTACCAGGATGCCCACTACTGCGTACCGTGCGGTAAAGCGTTTGAGCAGGATATATACGGTAATCAGCAAGCCGACCAGCATGGGATCAAGGCTTATGCCGCCAAACGCGCCGATGCCAAACTGCAGCAGGATACCGGCCAGCAGCCCCGCCGCCACACCCGGCGGTATCAGGCGGATGACTTTTTCGAAGTGGCCCGACAATCCCAGCAGCACAAAGGCGGCGGCCGAGATCATGTATGCGCCCACCGCTTCGGCATAGGGCGCGCTTGCCAGGGCGATCACCAGAAATGCCGCCGCCGGTGTTGACCAGGCGGTGATGATCGGTTCGCGAGAAACCCAACTGAGGAACAACCCGGTAACGCCCACACCAATCGATACGGACCACACCCACGAAGCGGTCAACTCCGGGCTTAACCCGGCGACCCTGGCCGCCTGGAACACCAGAATGAAGGTGCCGCCATAGTTGACGATGACCGAGATCAAACCGGCGAGAATCGGATGAAGCAGATCGCCGAGGCGAACAGATGACATGGATGTTGATGAAGACATGGCTTTACGTTGCTCCCTGCAAATGGCGATGAGCAGAGTCTACGGATAAACTGGCCTGCCTTTTCCGGCCAATTTATTCGCATAGGGCAGACCGCATGGCGAAAACCTTCGAGCTCGACACCTTGAAGATAAGGATCAATGACGCCGAGTTTCAGAAGCTGGACCTGCATCAGCGGATTCAGCGGGCTCTGCGTGCACTTATCCTTGAGGGCACCCTTGGGTCTGGCCTGAAATTGCCGGCGACGCGGGTCCTGGCCAAGTCGCTTGGCGTGGCCCGCGACACGGTCGAGAACGCTTATGGGCAACTGCATCGTGATGGTTTCATCGTGCGACGTGAGGGGGCGGGAAGCTATGTCTGCGAAACGGTCGGCGCCCAATTGCGCGGTGCTGCACGTCGCCGTATCAAGGCGCAAGCCACCCGACCCAGTGAGGTGACGCCAGGAGTGGGCTTGAGTCAGCGCGGCATGATGATTTTCAACAGTGGTGGCGTTAACGATCAACAGACGGTTAAGGCCTTTGCTACAGGGTTGCCGGAAACCCGTACCTTCCCCACTGATGTATGGGAGCGCCTGCAACGCCACGTCATGAAGGACTATCGCAGTAACGTTCTTCTGCATGGCGACCCGCAAGGCGCTGAGCCTCTGCGCAAGGCCATCGCCACCTACTTGAACCTTGAACGCGGAGCCAAGTGCTCTGCCGACCAGATTCTGGTGTTGAGCAGTACGCGCCAAGCCCTGTTCCTGTGCGCCCAATTGCTGGTGGATGCGGGTAAACCGATCTTGTTGGAAAACCCCGGCTACTACGGCGCCAGAAAGGCCTTTGAAACGGCCGAGACCAAGGTCGTGCCCATAGAGGTCGATGGCCAAGGCATACGTACGGACTTGCTGCGAGCAGACCGCAGCGGCGCCGATTGCGTCTATGTCACCCCCTCGCATCAATACCCCACCGGAGCGACGTTGCCCCTGGAGCGTCGGCTTGAGTTGATCAACTGGGCAGCCGAGCACGGCAAGTGGGTCATCGAGGACGACTACGACAGCGAGTTCCACTACGACGGGCTACCGACCGCCTGCGTGCAGGGCCTGGATAAATATCGGCGCACGATCTACCTCGGCACGTTCAGCAAAACGCTCTATCCGGGGTTGCGGATGGGCTATATGGTGCTGCCTGTCGAACTGGTCAAAGCCTTCACCTATGCGCGCAGCATGATGGACGGCCATACGCCGCAGGTCCTTCAATTGACCCTGGCGCGATTCATGGAGGACGGTCACTACAACGCCCATGTTCGGGCCATGCGCAAACTCTACGCCAGCCGCCGTGCGGTCATGCTCAATGCTATCAGCCAGCATCTGAACGGTATTGCGACGGCCTTGACCACCCAAGGCGGATTGCAGATTCCCTGCCTGCTGGCCGAGGGCTGGTCGGAAGAAAAGACCATCCGCCAAGCTGCCAGTGCGGGCGTGCAACTGCCCGGCCTCAGCCGGCTATACGCCGGCGAACAAAAGAAGCAAGGTTGGCTGTTAGGGTATTCGTCCTTGAGCGCATGTGAAATTGAATCCGCCATGCTGCGTCTGGCCAATGCGCTGAGCAATAAATAGGGCGCGCAAATGCATGGTGCGACAGGCATGAGTCCTGTCTAATCCCGCGCCTGGCCGGCCTCTGTCGATTCACCTTCATCGGCTCTATAACAACTGTCACCGCTGCGCCTGCCATCCGGGTAGACAATAAAGCCCCCGCGACCTTCGGGGCAGGCGTGCAGATACACCGGCGCCAGCTCTCGTTGCTTATCGACGTGGGCATTCAAGCGAGCAATATAGATACCCACCGAAACCGACACGCCAACAATCAGCACCACGCACGCGACCAACTGGGCGGCATAACTGGCGCCGATGTCGTCAGGACGCGCTGGCGACATAACTCGATCCCGTGCGCTCGGCATTCTGGCCAATCGGAAACCAGCCGCTGCCGCCCATGCGCCCCCGCTGAGCGTCCGGCGGCAGGAAACCCACCAGCAGGGCGAGGAAAATCAAGGCTAGCAGGGCACCTTTGATCATCGAAGACAGGTTCATGGCGAGGGCGAGCTCTGGATAAGAGAAGCCTTAGCTTAAGCAGCAGTGGGTTAACGTCAGGTAAACGTCAGCAGAAAGCAGCTCGAGTTCCGTTATCCTGCAAACCTCTGCGCACTCCCTGTTCGAGGTTTTCCCCGTGCATATCCACTTGCTGCTGGTCGAGGACAACCTTGATCTGGCCACCACCGTCATCGAGTATCTGGAGATCAGCGGCATTGTCTGCGACCACGTCAGTAATGGTCAGACCGGGCTTAACCTGGCGCTCAATCAGCATTACGACGTCATCCTCCTGGACATCATGCTGCCGCGACTGAACGGCCAGCAGGTATGCGATCGGTTGCGCCAGCAGGGCATCCAGACGCCGATCCTGATGTTGACCTCGCTGGACGCGTTATCCGACAAGCTCGCCAGTTTCGCTGCCGGAGCCGACGACTACCTGGTCAAGCCGTTCGAGCTGGCCGAGCTGGTCGCCAGGATTCGCGCCCTGAGCCTGCGCCGCAGCGGCCAGACCAGTCGCCTGCAAGTGGATGACCTGGTAATGGAGCTGACCACCCACAAGGTCAGTCGCGCAGGGCAGGAGCTGCATTTGTCGCCCATCTGCTGGACCTTGTTGGAAAACCTGATGCGCGCAAGCCCACAGCCGGTCTCTCGAGAACGCCTGGAAGCGAAGATCTGGGGCGACGAGCCACCCGACACTGATACGCTCAAGGTGCATATGCATCGGTTGCGCAAGGCTGTGGACAAGCCTTTTGGCCGGCCGTTGATCCATACCCTGGCGGGTGTCGGCATTCAGGTAAAACCCCATGCGTAACGGCCTGAGTCTGAAGTGGGTAATCAGCGGCAGTTTCCTGTGTCTGATTGCGGTGGTGCTGGTGATCTACAGCAAGCTGCTGCCTGAATTTACCGTGCGCGGCCTGTTCTATACCGCCAGCGCGATGATGGAGGAGGAAGCCCAATATTTTCTCCGGCACTACAAACAGGACCCGACCACGCCGACGCCGCACAATTACTTCTATACCAGCGTCATCGGCAAGCAGGCATTGCCGCAGGACGTGCGTGAGTTGCTCGATACCCCACCGAGCCTGTCCTTCGGTGCGGTGAATATCTTCGGCGATCTCTATTCCGATGACGACGACGAGCCTTTCCAGATCATCCTCGAACAGCCACTGGGTGACGGCAAAACCCTCTACATGTACGACATCGACCACGATAAGGAAGCCGGGGGTGAGGTCGAGACGCCGTTGTCTGACGCCTATTTCGATCAGGTCATAGAGAGTGTCAAGTTCATCAGCCTGGCGGTATTCGTGCCGGCGCTGATCATCATCGCCTTGCTGGTCTGGTGGCTGGTTCGGCCGCTGGGGCGTCTGGTGCAATGGTCCGGCACACTCAAAGATCCTGATGCCCTGGCCAGCACACGGCCGGGTTTCAGTTTCAAGGAGTTCAATATGCTGGCCGATGCCCTGGCCAAAAGTGTTGAGCAGGTGCAGGCCGCCAGCCAGCGTGAAGGCCGCCTGTTGCGCTACACCAGCCATGAACTGCGCACGCCACTGGCGGTGCTCAAGGCCAATATCGAATTGTTGGCCCTGCAATCGGGCGGTGTGCTGCCGCCTTCCTTGCAACGTATCGAACGCTCTGTGATGAACATGCAGCTGATTGCCGAGACATTGCTGTGGATGAGCCGCGAGCGTTCCGAATCGCTGCCCGAGCAAGACGTTAATCTGAGCGAGGTAGTCGGCGAACTGATTGAGAAGCACCGCTACCTGATCGGTAACCGCGATATCAAGCTAAGCATCGACATCCACACCGAACCTTGCCGACTGCCCCCTACGGCGTGTCGTATCGTGATCGGCAACTTCCTGCGCAATGCGCTGCAATACGCAGAAGAGGGCACGGTAGACATCAGTTTCGAATACCCGCGGCTGATGATTGCCAATCACGTCCGCGAGGCCAAGCCGCGACAGGAGTCCGACGATTTTGGGTATGGGCTAGGGTTGCAGTTGATGCGGCAATTGTGCGCAAAGCTGGGCTGGCAGATTGAAGTGATCCGTGAGCAACAGAGGTTTACGGTCATTCTTGATTTTACGAGCGTGCGGGCTGTCGAGTCAGAACATTAAAGGCAGATAGCGCTTCACAATAGCGACGGCTGGTTGGGGAGCGGTTTTTATACCCGCGCCTCAGCATCACAGCCCACGATTCCCGCGCGCCAGTGCGTCAGCACTGACACGCAAGAAGGGCGAGGGCGTTACAGCGTCTGCACAATGACTTGGCTTTTCAAGTCGTTGACCATGCCTTCAATCGCCGGTTGCATGGCCGCAAAATCCTCTGGGGTGCAGAGAATCTCTGGCTTGCTAAACACATATTGGCGGGTGATCAGCACCGTATTGGCCTTCTTCACATAGGTCGAGCGATAGTCGAAGCCTGCCTGTTTCACCGACACAGCCTTGGGTACCGCGAGGATCTTCACCTTGGCGGGGAACTCCAGGCGCGCTACCTCTGTGATCTCACTTGAGAGGCAAGTGAAGGCCTGAGTGCGTTCCTTTTCGACGATCAAGGAAAACACGCTCTGGCCAATACCGCCGGCCAGGCTGGAGAGGGTAGGCACCCCGGTCGGGCCAGGTAGGTTCACCAGGTTGCTGGTGTGGCCTTTAATCGCGAATTTGAAGGTATTGGCAGTGCCGTCCAAGGCGTCAGTTTCGATCAACCCGCTGCCGGATTGCCCATACATGCTCAGAATCTGCTGCACCAACTGATTGCGGTCGGCCGGCTGCATGGCTTTGAGCATGAAGCGGTTAAACTCTGCGCCCCAACCGTCGATGGTGGAGTCATTGGTAAAGTCTGCAGCGCCTTTGGCGTTGACCTTGAAGGCTATGGTTGTGTTCACTTTGCCAGGTTGGCCGGACGGCGTTTGTGTACGTTCACCGGTCTGTGTCAGCAACACCGGTTTGCCGAGTTCGGGCAGAGGCAGGTAGCCAGCGGCGATGGGTGTCGCGGTGGAGTCCAGGTACAGATCGAGGCTGGGTACATAAGTGATCACATGGTTGAGCACCCCCAGGGTTGGCACCTTGGGCAGTACGTGGGCGTTGCCGGCGTTGATCAGGGCGGGCGAGCTTTCAATGGCGACGGCTTTGAGCAGCGCTTCAAGCAGGGCCACATGGTCCTTGCAGTCGCCATAGCGGTTATCCAGCACCGCTTGCGCTGAATGCGGTACTACGCCGCCGGCACCGACGTACACCGCCACATAGCGAATGTTCTTGCGTACCCAATCACTCAGCACAAGGGCCTTGCTGCGTGAGTTGTCGAGGTTGGCGGTGAGTTCCTTGGCCAGTTGGGTCATGGCCGGGGTCACTTCTACCTGTGCGCGTGCGGCGTAGGCCTGGGCAAACTGTTTGTAGTCGGTGAACGTCGATACGGCCAGCAGTTGCCCGTAGTCGGTGTAGGCAACGGAGCCTTCTTCCACGCGGTTTTTCTTGGTTTGTTCCAAGTCCCAGCGGTACACCGTTCGCCCGTTGGCGTTGGCTGGCGTGGACGCCTTGAAACCCCGTGAGTCGGCGTACAGCTTCATTTCGGCGGGCATGTCGTAGCTCAGGCGCACCTGTTCATTCTGGTAGAAATCTGGCGAGAAAAGGTCTTCGAACTGCCCCGCAAACAATGGCGTATTGCGATGGCGCTGGTACCGCAACACCATCCGATCGCCCACTTGCAGCTCCGGGAAGATCACCACCTTGACCCGCGAGTCCTGGAACATCGGCGCCTGGGCAGACTCAAGCTCCTGCTGCTCCTTGATCCGGTCGGGTGTTACCACGACTTTGCGGCCATCGGGTTTGAGGGTGTAGGCCTCGACGATATCCAGGGTTTCCAGGGTGCGGTTGTAGGTGACCGAGCGCTGGGCGTTGGAGGTGATCGCGCGCTCTTCATTGATCCGCATAACCCGTTCGACATCCAGTACAAAGCTGCCGTCGGCATTCACGACGTAGGACTGAATATTTTTTTCATGGGTCAGGGAAAGGTCGGTGTAATCGGCACGGGCTTGCGTCGTCAACAGCGCACAGACCATGGCTGCCAGCACGCCGAACAGGCGTAACGCAGAGAACGGGAGGCTTTGCATAGAGATCCTTCTGAGCTAGGGGCGCGCCGTTTCACCGGGGCGTATGTTCCTGAATATGCCGATGGATAGGACTCGCAAGCGCTTCGCCTATTCATTTGGCTGACGTTCAAGGGTTATGAAGATTTTTTCAGGTTTCTCTCGCACGCTATGGGGGCCGAGATTTTCCTTTGAGTAAGACGTTTTCGAATTATTTTATTTAGCCCTGATTAATCAAAAAGTTAAACGCCTCGATTATGGTCATGGAGCGCAGGCGTGTTCTTTTTGACGGCCAATGATTTTTTCCCTTTCGTTTTATTCCAAACAGGTCTTTTACCGAAAAATCAGGACCATGCTTTATTGGTCGAAGCGGGCGGCTGCCTTGGGCAATGCGGTCTTCGAAGCGGCAATCAAGCAACCATTGTTTGAGTTATCGATGCCTTCAAAAGGATCAAACCACATGGCATTCACCACGCTGATACTTGACGCGCCCGGTCCGCCGCTGCTCTATGAGGAAATCGATCGATTCCTTGAACTGGGCTTGGCGGTCGTCCTTAACCTCTATTACTTCACCGATAAACACAGCATCCAGCAGCGCTACGGCGCACGCATCGGGTATGCCGATATCAACGGCCATGATGAGCGGGGTTTTATCGCAGCGGTGTATCAGGCTGGGGGTTACAGCGTGTTCAAGACGCGCTTGAACATCCCGCTGGGCGGCGAACTGATTCGCGCCGCCAGCTCACCCGGGTTGCCCATACCGCTGCGCGCCATCGCCCAGGCCGGGACCGGTCTCAACCATATCGACCGACAGGCGTGCGAGCAGGCGGGAGTGACGGTTCTGCATACGCCGGGTTCCAACGCGACCGCTGTCGCTGAATACGTGTTGGCCCAGGCGTTGTTTCTGTCTCGGGATCTGGACCACTACAACGCGCAAACCCACCAAGGCCACTGGTCAAAAGGCACCTTGGCGCCTGCTGCTGAATACGCCGAACTCACCCTCGGGCTGGTGGGCACCGGCAGCATTGCCCAGCAGGTGGCGTGTAAAGCCAGCGCCTTGGGGATGAAGGTGATTGCCACCGGGTCCGAGCGCTTCACCGAGCAGGAGGCGCGCCGCCTCGGGCTGCAACGCAGGCAAACCCTGGAACAGTTGCTGGATGAGGCCAATATCGTTTCGATCCATGTGCCGCTCACCCCGCAGACTCGCGGCTTATTCGGCAGCGCCGAGTTCAAGCGGATGCGCCAGGGTTCGATACTGATCAATACCGCTCGCGGTGGCATCGTCGACGAGCAGCAACTGGCCGCCTTCATGATCCGGTTTCCCCGGCATATCAAGGCGGTCGCCATTGACACCTTCGCCCTGGAAAAAGACCGTTTCAGCTCGCCGTTGGCGGGCATTGCCGGTGCGCAATTGACGCCGCATATCGCCGGCAATACCACCACCGCAATCCGCACCGCTTCGCAGCGCATCGTCGACCACATCCACGCGTTCAGTCACGCCTTGCAGATGCCGTGTCGCTGATACTGCCTGTGCCGGCTGAGGGGCTAAGCGAGCTTCACATTCATGGTGATGTGGGCAGTGAAGACCTTGACGCCGCCCGCATCGAAGATCTCTACCGGCACGATCTTGTCGCCCGCGGTCTGCCAATCGATAGCGCTGCCATCGGCGACGGCGCGGATATCGGTTTTCGCCTTGGCCAGGTATTCCACGCTCATGCCCTTGGGAATCCAGCGTGCGCCAGCGGGGATCGACGCGTCGGTCATCATGCCGCCGGCCAGTTCGGCGGCGTTGCACAGCGCAATGGCATGCACCGAAGCCAGGTGGTTGGTGATTTCCTTGCGAAACGGCACGGTGACCACTGCATGGTTGGGCTTGAGTTCCGCGATCTCGGGAGTGATGGTGCTGAAGTAGGGTGCCATCTGGCACGCCAGGTTGCTGAATGCGGCAGGGCCTACGCTATTGAACATGCTCAGTGCTTGGCTCATACGAATATCCTCAAGGCTTAGTTGCGGAATAATATTCCGTAACAGAACAATATTCTGTAGATTCCGTGCCTGTCAACCCGAGCTTTCTCTGGCGGTCGCTCAGCCTATAAACTGTTTTGATTTGGCGTTCCCCCCATGCACTCCATCGATCTCATCGAGCGCACCTTCCCCGGCAGGCGCAGCGACCTCAAGCGCACCATCCTGCGTGAGGCGTTGGCTTGTTTTAACGAGGCAGGCATCGAGGCGACCAACATCGAGACCATCCGTGCGCGCTGCGACACCAGCGTGGGCGCTATCTATCACCACTTCGGCAACAAGGAAGGGCTGGTCGCCGCGCTGTTCTTTGCTGCGCTGGAAGACCAGGCCAGCCTGCGTGACCACTACCTGCAAGCGGCGGATACGGCCCACGCCGGTGTGGTCGGCCTGGTGTACAGCTACGTTGAATGGGTCACCGCCCAGCCGGACTGGGCGCGGTTTGTTTTCCAAAGCCGTTTTGCCGTGTCCAACGGCCCGTTCAAGGACGAGTTGATTGCGCGCAACAAGCAGCGCAACCAGCAGTTGAAGGAGTGGATGGGCGGGGAAGGGCGCAAGGAGCACTTCAGCCATTTGCCCGCAGAACTTATCCCTTCGTTGATCATTGGCGCGGCGGAAAGCTACTCCCGTGCGTGGCTGTCGGCGAAGGTCAAAAAGAGCCCCTTTGAGTACCGTGAGCTGCTGGCTGAAGCGGCGTGGACCTCGATCAGCCAGCGTTAGTCATTCCTCCTCATCCCCCTGTGGGAGCTGTCGAGCTTTGGCGAGGCTGCGATAGCGATGGTTCAGGCTATGAAGGGTTGACTGTGCCGCCGCCTTCGCAGCCTCGCTGGGGCTCGACAGCTCCCACATTAGGGCGGTGCTGTTGTCGGGAGTTGTGTTTGTCGCAATGGCCCTGCCAACCGAGATCAACCCTGCGCCGCTAATCCCTGTGGGAGCTGTCGAGCCCCAGCGAGGCTGCGAAAGCGGTAGTTCAGGCGATGAAGAGGGTGCCTGTGCCGCCGCCTTCGCAGCCTCGCTGGGGCTCGACAGCTCCCACATTTGGGCGGTGTTGTTGTCGGGAGTTGTGTTTGGCGCAATGGCCTTGCCAATCGAGATCAACTCAGCACTGCCAATCCCCTGTGGGAGCTGTCGAGCCCCAGCGAGGCTGCGAAGGCGGTGGTTCAAACGATGAGCCTCTCGGCAATGCCTGCGCCTGATCAAGTTCCGTCTGGGGCTATACTGGCCTCCTTCCAACCCATCGAGATCCCCATGAGCACCTCCCTTTCCCTGGCGCCTGCACGCAAGCCTGCAGCGCCACTGATAGCCTTTATCATCCTGGTGGCGGGCGCCCTGTTCCTGCAAAACACCGTTGGCGCACGCCAAGTGTTGTTGCTGGTGGTCGGCGCCGCGCTGGGCCTGACGCTGTACCACGCTGCCTTCGGTTTTACCTCGGCCTGGCGCGTGTTTATCAATGATCGGCGTGGCGCCGGCTTGCGTGCGCAGATGGTGATGCTGGCGGTGGCGGTGCTGCTGTTTTTCCCGGCGCTGGGTGCGGGCACTTTGTTCGGCCAGCCGGTCGTGGGGCTGGTGGCGCCGGCCGGTGTGTCGGTGGTGTTCGGGGCGTTTATCTTCGGGATCGGCATGCAACTGGGTGGCGGCTGTGCATCGGGCACCTTGTTCACCGTGGGCGGCGGTAATGCGCGCATGTTGGTGACGCTGCTGTTCTTTATCTGTGGCTCGTTGATCGCCACCCACCATGTCGACTGGTGGTTTGCGTTGCCGTCGTTGCCGGCGGTTTCCATCGTCAAAAGTTTCGGTGTGCTGCCGGCGCTGGTCCTGAGCCTGGCGGTGTTCGCGCTGATTGCGGTGGTGACCGTGCGCCTGGAAAAGCGCCGTCACGGCCAACTTGAACAAGGCGTGCACAGCGAGCATCAAGGGCTGCGTCGTTTTCTGCGTGGGCCCTGGCCGCTGGTGTGGGGCGCGATTGGCCTGGCGCTGCTCAACTACGCCACCCTGGCCCTGGCTGGGCGGCCGTGGGGCATCACCTCGGCGTTCGCGCTGTGGGGCGCCAAAGTGGCGAGCGGGCTGGGTGTGGATGTGGCGAGTTGGGCGTTCTGGCAGATGCCGGGCAATGCCAAGGCCCTGGCCGCGCCGGTCTGGGAAGACATCACCAGCGTCATGGATATCGGCATTGTCCTTGGCGCGCTGCTGGCCGCTGGCCTGGCCGGGCGTTTCGCTCCCAGCCTGAATATTCCGGCACGCTCGTTGATCGCCGCCGTGATCGGCGGCCTGCTGCTCGGCTACGGTTCGCGCCTGGCCTATGGCTGTAATATCGGCGCCTATTTCAGTGGCATCGCCTCGGGCAGCCTGCATGGCTGGGTGTGGCTGGTGGCGGCGTTTATCGGCAATGGCGTGGGCGTGCGCCTGCGGCCCTTCTTCTTTGCCGGCGAACGGCCCCAGGTGGCGTTGAGTGGTTGCTGAGCAGGCCGCCCACATTCGCCTGGCGCGTACGCAAGACGCCGGTTTGTTGCCCGCCATCGAGCATTGCGCGGCCCAGGCGTTTCGCGCAATCGAAGGGCTGGCCTGGCTGGCGGATGCCGCGTCGATTGGCGTCGAGTGCCATCGGCAGTGGATCGCGCTATCGACCTGTTGGGTGGTGGTTGATCACCACGACCAACCCCAGGGTTTCCTCAGCGCAGAACGCTTTGGCGACGATCTGCATATCCATGAAGTGTCCGTGGTCCGGCCGCTGCAAGGCCAGGGCTGCGGGCGCAGGCTGGTGGAAACGGCGATGAACCACGCCCGCGCCCAGCAACTGCATGCAGTGACCCTGACCACCTTTGTGCATGTACCGTGGAATGCACCGTTCTACCGGCGCCTGGGCTTCGCTACTCACAGTGATCCGCGTTTGGAAACGATCCTGGCGGATGAGTACGCCCATGGCTTCGAACCTGGCAGTCGTTGTGCCATGGCGTGCCCGGTGACATGTCCGAATCCGTCCTGAAGTAGTCTGCCTTGCGCCTGTCGTGCGCTGTGGGTTGTCCTTACCATGGCTTGCATCGTTCACCCACTGATGCAAGCCAAAAGGACTGCCCATGAGCCGTAAAGCCCTGATCGTTATCGACGCCCAGCACTCGTTCCGTCATTCAACCTATTGGTCCGAAAATGACCTGCCCGACTATCTGGAAAAACAGCAGGCTCTCATCGACGGTTGTGTTCAGCAGGGCATCCCGGTGGTACAAGTCTTCCATGTTGAAGACCAGGGGCATTTCTCCATGCAATCGGGCAACGTCAGGGCATTGAGCGAGTTGTCGATCAATCCGCAGTTGGTGATCCACAAGCGCTACCACAGTGCCTTTGCCGGTACGCCACTGGCTGCTCGCCTGACGGAGATGGGCGTCAACACGCTGCTCATCAGCGGCATTCGCACCGAGCAATGCTGCGAAACCACCACACGGCAGGCTGCGGACAGCGGCTTCACGGTGGACTTTGTCAGCGAGGCGACGTTGACCTTCCCGATGACCCATGTGTACAGCGGCCGGGTCTACACGCCGGCTGAGATTCGCCAACGCACGGAGCTGGTTCTGGATGACCGCTTCGCGCGCATCGTGACGGTCGCCCAGGCCTTGGCGGGGTGAATCAATGAGCGTGCCGGTGCTGTTTGTGCTGTTGCCCAATGTGCTGATGCTCGACCTGGCAGGGCCCGCCGAAGTGTTGCGCTTGGCCGCGCAAGTCGATGACCCGGCAGCTGTGGATTTTGACTTGCAATACGTCAGCCCGGTGGCGTCACTACACACCTCCATCGGCTTGCCACTGACCGGGCTGGCGCCACTGCCGCCGACCCTGGCCCCCGGCACCCTGGTGGTGTTGGTGGGCTCAACGATGAAGGCCAACAAGGCGCAACAGCAGGCGTTCGAGTCAGCCAGCAACCAATTGACCCATTGGTTGCAAAGCGTCTTCGCGCCTTCGGCTGAACGCCTTATCTGCGTATGCGCCGGCGCATTGAGTGCCGCCAGGGCCGGGCTGCTCGATGGCCGCCAATGCACCACGCACCACTCGTTGTGCGCCACCTTGCAAGCCATGGCGCCCAAGGCTCGCGTCCTGGAAAACCGCTTGTACGTGACCGATGGTCCGGTCAGTTGCAGCGCCGGTGTCACGGCCGGTATCGACCTGATGCTGCACCTGGTCGCCGAGCTGGCCGGGCCACGGCTGGCGTGCGCGGTAGCGCGGGACATGGTGGTTTACCTGCGCCGCAGCGGCAGCGACCCGCAGTTGTCGCCCTGGATAACCGGGCGTAATCACCTGCATCCGGCGGTGCATCGGGTGCAGGACGCCATCGCCGCGGCGCCCTGTGAGGACTGGACCGTAACCCGCATGGCCGCCCTGGCCTGCACCGGCAGCCGCCACCTGGGGCGCTTGTTCCAGGAGCATGTCGGCATCAGCCCGCTGGACTACCTGCACCGCCTGCGCCTGGCGGTGGCCCGTGAACTGCTGGCCGAGTCGGACCTGGGCATTGAAACCGTGGCCGAGCGCGCAGGCTTTGGTTCGGCGCGGCATCTGCGGCGTATCTGGGGCAAATATGAAGCGGCTACCCCTTCAGCCATGCGCCTTACTCAGCAGGCGTCTCGAGGGGCGTGACAGGGTTTTCACCGGCCTCGGTCGCCAGCTTCAAGCGGTCGGCCTTGCTGATGTATTTGTCTTTGCTTTTCGGCGCCAGTTTGGCGCTGGCCTTTTTGGCTTTGGCCTTGAAGAGCTGCTGGAGTTTTTTCTGGCGGTTCATGTCGCGGAGCCTGAGAGGGAAAGGCGCGGATGATACCAGTTTCAGCAAATGTGACCGGGCCCTGGGTCGCTTTTTAGCGCTGATCTGTGCATTGAATCGTCCTTCGTTTCGCCAATAATCGGGCCGAGTATCCAGCGCAAACGGAAAAGCCCCGATGAGCATTCACACCCGTACTAAACGCATGACTGTCCCTCAATTGGTCGCCATGAAGGGGCAGCAGAAAATCGTCTCCCTCACCGCCTACTCCAGCGCTATGGCCAAGCTGATCGATCCGATCGTCGACTTCATCCTGGTGGGTGACTCCACGGCCATGGTCGGCTATGGCCGGGCGTCAACCCTGAGCATGCAACTGGAAGAAATCATCGGCCACACCCGGGCGGTGGTCGACAGTACACGCTTGGCCTGTGTGATCGCCGACATGCCGTTTGGCAGTTACCAGGAGTCGTATGAGCAGGCTTTTCGCAACTGCGCCCAGGTGCTATCGCGCACCGGTTGCGATGCGGTCAAGCTGGAGGCCAATCAGGCCCTGGCCGGTACCGTGGAGTTCCTGGTTGCACGGGGTGTACCGGTGATGGCCCACGTGGGGCTGATGCCGCAGTTCGTCAACGTCATGGGCGGGTTCAAGGCCCAGGGGCTGAGCGCTGAAACCGCTGCGGTGATTGCTGCCGATGCCCGCGCCAACCTGGAAGCGGGGGCTTTCAGCCTGCTGCTGGAAGGGGTGGCCGAAGGTGTCGCCCGGCAGATCACCCTGGACTCAAGCCAACCCACCATCGGTATCGGTGCATCGCCGGCGTGTGACGGCCAGGTGTTGGTCACCGAGGATGTGCTGGGCCTGGGCGGCGGCTCGATGCCGCGCTTCGTCAAGCAATACGCTGATGTGGGGGCGGTGATTCGCGATGCCTGCGAGCGTTTCGCCGACGATGTGCGCCAGGGTCGTTTTCCCGAAGACCGGCACTGCTACGGGCTTTGACGCAGTGCCTGGGCCAGTAGTTGGACGGCCTGGGCAATGTCCTTGCTCCAGTCGAGTGTGTAGCTCAGGCGCAGGTGATCTGGCCAGGCGCCTTGCTGGCTGAACAGTTCGCCGGGGGCGATGACGATGCGCTGGCTTAGCAAGTGCGCGAACACCTGGCGCATATCCACCGGGCGGCTGGCCCGGAGCCAGAAGCTTGCGCCGCCATGGGGTTCGACCACCTGCCATTGGCCATTGCCGTGGGTTAACAGCAGGGCTTTGAGCTGCGTCATGCGCGCCAGTAACCGTGCGCGCAACGCCTTCAGATGGGCGTCGATACGCTTGGACGCAAACAGCTTGGCGATGGCTTTCTGGCGGATCGGCGAGAGGCGAAAGCCGCGCTCCAGGAACAGCTGCTGCAACGGTGTGGCATGCCCGCGACACAGCACATAGCCGTAGGGTGCCTCCGAGCCGATGACTTTGTCGAAGGTCGAAAACACCAGCAGTTTGTGCGGGGCGGCGTAGTCGCGATAACGCGCCGGTTGCGGGCCAAAGTACAGCTCGCCGTAGGTGTCGTTTTCGAACAGCCAGATATCCCGCTCGGCCAACCACTGGCAAATCTGCTGTTTATCCTGCGCGGGCATCACACCACCCTGGGGCATATTCACCGTCGATGACAGCATCGCCAGGCGGATCGGCTCACGCTTGAGCAGCGTGTTCAGAGCGCCCAGGTCAAAACGCCCATCTGCGCCGAGGGGCATCTCGATCACACGGATTTTCGCCGCCTGCAATTGCCGCAGGATCGCCCACGAACACGGCGACTCCACCAGTGCGAGCGTGCCGGCCAGTTCCAAGGCATTGAGCGAGACCTCTAACACGCTGTGCAAATCCGAGCCGATATACACCTGGTCGGCTTGCCAGTAATGGTCAGTAGAGCGGCTGTAGCGTTCGGCCAAGGCGGCGCGCAACTCGGGCTCGCCCATTGGCAGATACAGTGGTGCCAGCGAGCGCGGGTACTGCCGGGTCAGTTCACGCTCCACCATCAGCAAGGGTTGCTCCAGCGACAGCAGCATCGCCGGCGCGTCGCTGCTCAGGGCCAGCATGCCGGGTTGGCGTGCGTTGGCGAAGACCTGGTCGAGCAGGGGGGATGAATTTGGGTTGATGGCGGGAGCCGAGTTCGGGGCGATGAAAAAGCCGAGCTTGGGCCTGGCCTGGATCCGTCCTTGTTCCTCAAGCAATGCATACGCGTACTTGGTGGTCGACACCGACACGCCCAGGCGCAGGGCCAGTTGGCGCAGGGACGGCAATTTGCGTGCGCCGTCGGCAGGGCAGGCCTCGATCAGCTCGATGAGGTAGCGGTACACCGCCTGATAGGCAAAGGTGTCTTTGCTTCTTTTCATACTTATTTGAACCGCTATTCTGTAGGAGCGAGCTTGCTCGCGAAGCACTTCAGCACGCCACGTTTTACCTGGAAGCGCGCGTTATCGTTGAGATTTTTCGCGAGCAAGCTCGCTCCTACATCATCAAACCCTGATCAACGTGCCAAAAACTGGCTGATCAACGTGATCACCTGCTGCTGGATAATCGGTCGTGGCCGTGCACCCGGCCCATCCTGACAAATGATGCTGTCGCCGGGCACATCCGCGTCGAGCACCGCCGCCGCGCCCGGTTTGCATTGCGACATAAAGCTGAAGTGATTGGCGTCGCGGATCTCCACGTACTGCGTCGAGGCGTTTGGCAACCGTTTGGCCATGTCGGCCGATTCCATCTGCGCCGGCAAATCCGCTGACGGTACACCGGCGGCGATCACCAAGGCCCGCACCGGCAGCGCCGCCAGACTTGCATCGGTAAACCCGCGCGACAGGCCCAGGTCCAAAGACACCACGGCGCTGACGCGCTTGTCGCTCAAGTCCGCCGCCAATTGCTCCTTCCCGTTCGCAGTGCCTTCAGGGTTCATCTCACGGTAGGCGGTACACGCGACCAACGTCGGATGAGCGCTGCAGTCCCGGGCAAACAGCGCCGGGTCAAAACGCGCACCGGCCGTCTCCATCACCGTCCAGCCTCCCAGGGAATGCCCCACCACGGCGATCCGGCCGCTATCCACCGCACCGAATGGCTCGGGCTGGGCCAATAGCGCATCAATGGCCCGACTTAAATCCCTAGGCCGTTGCCATAACTGCGCAGCGGCCTGTGCGCTGCGATCCTGGCTGGTAGTGCCCGGGTGGTTGACCGCCGCCACGATATAACCCTGCTGCGCCAACGCACTGGCCAGCCACGCCTGTTTGCCCCAATTGCCCCCGTAGCCGTGGGAGAGCACCACCAAAGGATGCTTGCCGGGCGTCGGCGCCGCATCGGGAACGGCCAGCACGCCGATGAACACCACATTGTCGGCGATCAGCTTGGGTTTGGCAGTGGCGGCGGCGGGGTACCACACAGCCATTTCCAGCGGGCGGTTGTTGTGGGTGTCTGGCAGGGTGGTGGTTTGAAAGCCGACGGGGCTGTCGCTGGCGAATGCGGGAGCGCTCAGGCACATCAGCAGCAGAGCGGCGAGGCGGGCTTTCATGCTGTTTTCGTCCTTGAAAGGGAGGGCGCAGCATGACCTGAAACGGTCGGTTCAGGTAGAGGGTCCAAGAGAAAGGGCGCCCACCAGGCTCCGAGGGCCTGACCGGCGCCTAGGCGCTGCCGAGTCGTCGTGAAGTCGATCATGACGACGCGGCGGTCTATCGGGTGGCTGCAAGACTAGCTAACCCTTGAAGCACTTTCCCTCGCCATCAATTTGTCCACCAACAAACCCCCCCCCAATTCACTCAGCTGATGAATCGCCAGCGCGACATCGCGCTGTTTGCCTGACAGTTCATCCGACAGGTCAAGCAATAACGCTGTCACCGAGGAAAAGGTTTCGTAGCTATTGGCGATGAGCATTTCGTTGCTGGCGTCGTCGGCAACGCTGAACAGCGGTGAGGGAGGTGGTTCGGCGTGGGTGTTAAGGGATGCCTGATCAAGCTTGAGGTTTGGATCGTTTGGAGGGTTAGGCGTGACTTTATACATGTGTGTTGTACCTGTTTTAGGGCCAACACCTCATCGCTACTAAACGATGGGGTGGCGGCTGTACGCAGGTTAGTAGACCGGGGAAACACACAAAGCCGGCGCGCCCGAGGGCGCCCTGCGCACAGCCACCATCAAGCACAGACAAGAACATCTGATCGATGAGGCTCATGCACTTTATGTTGTCACTCGGGCTACTAAACCCGATCACTGAGTTGTCAGCGACCGAGCCACCTTAGAGACGCCCATCCAAGCGCACAAGCCGGCGGATTCTGACGCAACTGTAGGCAATGGAGCAAGGTGGTGCGGAGCGCTGTAGGACATGTCTACGGGCTATCGCTACTCGTAGGCGAACTGGTCAATCAACCCCAAACGCGGAACACGACTGTTTGGCTCTAATATTGCGCCTGGAGCAATGACGGCATTCGCGCCGATTTTGCAGCCGTCGCCTACCAGGGCACCAAATTTGTTTACCCCTGTGTCGATCACATTGTCTGCATAGCGGATCTTGATATCCGCCCCATCCAACTCGTTACGGTAATTGGCGATGATTGCACCGGCTTCAATATTTACCCCTTCGCCAATCAATGAATCGCCGACAAAGTTGAAGTGTGCCAGCTTGCTTGCGGCCAGCATGAAGGTGCTTTTCAGTTCGCAGCTTGGGCCCACAATGCAATGGCTGCCCAGATAAACGCCGCCGCGCAGGTACGCTCCCGCTGCTACGAATGAGCCTTCGCCGATGATGATCGGGCCTTTCAACACAGCGCCTTCTTCGACAATGGCGCTTTCGTGGATGGCACAGTCTCCGTGGCGCCGGTAGCCCGTGCCGAGGCGTGACAGCAAGACCATAATCTGGTTTTCGCAGTCTTGAGACACCCGCCAAGCGGCAGGCTGCGTCACGCCAAGGGAGGGCCATTGAGCAATGAATGTACTGATCTCAGGTAGCTTCATGCAGAGCGCTTCCGATGTCGGGGTGGGAGGGTAGAGCCCGCTGTGACGATAGGGTGGTGGGCTCAGGCAACATCTTAATAGCGTCTGCCCCGGTTTACTTAGTACCAAAGAAAGTCGCGGGTCGCCGTTGTGCGCAAAAATGCTGCCTCAACGACAACGCAGTGCAAATGTGGGAGGGGGCTTGCTCCCGATTGCGGCAGGTCAGCCAACCTCTCAATGGCAGATACACCGCTATCGGGAGCAAGCCCCCTCCCACATTGGCTGTGTGTTGCTGGTTTTAAAAAAGCACTGGCAGATGCAAGATGTAGCCAGTAGGCTACAGGCGGACAAAAGATTCTCGATGCCCTGAGAGGTCAATGACATGAGTCAGTCAACATTCAAACCAGAGGACATGCCGATCCTCGAGCTGGATACATCCGGCACCAGCGCCTATGAGGCTTCACGCTTCCTTGATAGCCCGCAAACCATCAGTGCCTATCTTGCGCAAAGCATGGCGTGCCATGACCCGCAAGTCCTTATGAAGGCGCTGGCCGAGGTTGCCAAAGCCCAGGGTGTGAACAAGGTTGCCGAAGCGGCAGGGGTGAATCGGGAGAGCTTGTATAAAACCCTGAAAGGCGGCTCAAAGACGCGTTATGAGACGGTCCAGAAGCTGATGTTGGCATTAGGGGTGGAACTGACGGTGCAACCGATTGCCGCGACCACAATTAAAAAAACGGCCGTCACCGGCAAAACCTGATGGACCAAAAATCGGACGGTTTATTTGATTGAAAATAGATACGTCCCTTTTTGTCCACAGAGGGCTATCCGTTACGAAGGGATGATGCGATTTACGAGAGAAGCGGTGTTGATGTGCGCCTGGTCTTGTAGGAAATCGACCTCTTGCAGCGTAAGGTTATTCCCATAATACTGGTTATATATCCAGTATTTTCGGGGCGGCGCGCTCATGAAACGAAAATGAGTGAAAAATGGGCCGGTGGCAAAAAAAAGCGACTCCGTTAGGTTGAGGTTCTCTCCTTCAAGAAAGGGGAGTTCTTAATCACTATCAATGGAGTCAAAAAATGAACAAACCACAAACCCAGACACCGCTTCGCCATGGTCGTGTCACATCCCCTTCCAGCCGTGGCGCAGTCGCCGTGGATCTCGGCCTGCTGGAGACCTGGCAGGTCAATGAAATGGAAGGCGGCAAAAACTTCCCGGCACTGATGGCCGGTCCGTTCCCGGCGCCTTACCAAACCGACAGTGACAGCGTCACTCCACCAGCCGACGGCTTCATCCTCAGCGGTGGCAAGACCGATGCGCGTGACTGCATCAACTTCACCAACGAGGAAATGGCCAAGAAACTCAACCGCGCCTTCACCTGGCCGTTACTCAATGTCGAGCCGGGTCAGACCTTCAAGGTCACCTGGGCATACACCGCGCCGCACACCACCCGTGGCTATCGCTGGCTGATCACCAAGGATGGCTGGGATCCGAAACAGCGCATCACCCGCGCACAGCTGGAAACCCAGCCGTTCGCCGAAGACTTCTATACCCAGGTGCCGTACTACAGCCATGCCGGCGAACTGAAGGCCAAGGTCAATCATGAAGTGAAACTGCCGGCCAACAAGAAGGGCCAGCATGTGATCGTATTGATGTGGATCGTCGCCAACACCGGCAACGCCTTCTATCAAGCCTTCGACGTGGACTTCAAATAAGCCCGCACCATTAAACTCACAGGTTCTGAAGGATTAGAACATGTCAAATATTGACTTTACCTCACTGCAATCGCCACTCAACGATGCCGCTTCGCTGATGCCCAGCATTGCCGGCAAAAAGATCCTCATGGGCTTCTGGCACAACTGGCCTGCCGGACCCAGCGATGGCTACCAGCGTGGCCAGTTCGCCAATATCAGCCTGGCGGATGTACCAAAGGATTACAACGTGGTGGCCGTGGCCTTCATGAAGGGCAACGGTATCCCAACCTTCAAGCCGTACAACCTGTCCGACGCCGAGTTCCGTCGCCAGGTGGGCGTGCTGAACAGCCAGGGCAGGGCGGTGCTGATTTCCCTTGGCGGCGCCGATGCACACATCGAACTGCATAAAGGCAACGAACAGCCACTGGCCAACGAGATTATCCGCCTGGTGGAAACCTATGGCTTTGATGGCCTGGATATCGATCTTGAACAGAGCGCGATTGATTTCGCCGACAACAAGACTGTCCTGCCCGCCGCGTTGAAACTGGTCAAGGACCACTACGCCGGTCAAGGCAAACACTTCATCATCAGCATGGCGCCGGAATTTCCGTACCTGACCACCGCCGGCAAATACGTCGGCTACATCCAGGCGCTGGAAGGCTATTACGACTTCATCGCCCCGCAGTATTACAACCAGGGTGGCGACGGGATCTGGGTGCAGGAGGTCAACAATGGCAATGGCGCCTGGATTGCCCAGAACAACGACGCGATGAAAGAGGACTTCCTGTTTTACCTGACCGAAAGCCTGGTGAGCGGAACGCGGGGGTTTACCAAAATCCCGGCAGACAAGTTCGTCATTGGCCTGCCCGCGAACGTCGACGCGGCTGCCACCGGTTATGTGATCAACCCAACAGCCGTGACCCATGCATTCAAGCGTTTGTACGACAAAGGATTGTCGATCAAGGGCCTGATGACCTGGTCGGTGAATTGGGATAACGGGGTCAACAAAGACCACGTGCCCTACAACTGGGAGTTCAGCCGTCGTTATGGGCCGCTGGTCAATGGCACTGCTCTCTCTGGCCTTGAGGAGGATACGGCGGATCTCGAGGTCGCCAATCAGCAGTAGTGCAAAAGAGGCCTCTGGCAGACGTGCCAGAGGTCAAACAGCTAAGCTTCTGATCTGACTAAAATCCGATGCCTGTTTGGGCATCGGATTTTTTGCGTCACGCTCAAATTGCGCTGAGCGTTCATAAAGCCGATTTACCGCACCAAACAAGGCCGCTTGTTATCAAAGCCCCAACCCGGGATCAAGAATTGCATCGCCACACTGTCATCCCGCGCCCCAAGGCCCATGCCTTTGTACAGCTCATGGGCCTTGGCCACGGCGTCCATATCGATATCCACACCCAGGCCCGGCTTGGCCGGCACCTTTACGTAACCCCCTTCAATCTTCAGCGGTTCGCGGGTCAGGCGCTGGCCGTCCTGCCAGATCCAGTGGGTGTCGATGGCGGTGATCTCACCCGGGGCGGCCGCGGCCACCTGGGTAAACATCGCCAGGGAGATATCGAAGTGGTTGTTGGAATGCGAGCCCCAGGTCAGGCCCCACTCGTTGCACATTTGCGCGACGCGCACCGAGCCCTGCATCGTCCAGAAGTGCGGGTCGGCGAGGGGGATGTCCACTGATTGCAGCTGGATGGCGTGGCCCATTTCACGCCAGTCGGTGGCGATCATGTTGGTAGCGGTTTTAAGGCCTGTGGCGCGACGGAATTCGGCCATGACTTCGCGGCCCGAATAGCCGTTTTCTGCGCCGCAGGGGTCTTCGGCGTAGGCCAGCACGCGGTGTTGGTCGCGGCACAGGCGGATGGCTTCTTTCAACGACCAGGCACCGTTTGGGTCAAGGGTGATGCGCGCATCCGGGAAGCGTTCGGCCAGCGCGGTGACGGCTTCGATTTCTTCATCGCCACTGAGCACACCGCCCTTGAGCTTAAAATCGTTGAAGCCATATTTGGCCTTGGCGGCTTCGGCCAGGCGCACCACAGCGTCAGCGGTCAGGGCTTTTTCGTGACGCAGGCGGAACCACTCATCATCGGCGTCGGCTTCGTTGCGGTAGGCCAGGTCGGTAGCGTTGCGGTCTCCCACATAGAACAGGTAGCCGAGCATTTTCACTGCGTCGCGTTGCTGGCCTTCGCCGAGCAAGGCGGCCACCGGCACTTCGAGGAACTGGCCCAGCAGGTCGAGCAGCGCGGCTTCCATGGCGGTGACGGCATGAATGGTGATGCGCAGGTCGAAGGTTTGCAGGCCGCGTCCCGCGCTGTCTCGGGACGCAAAGGTGCTGCGCATCTGGTTAAGCACGCGCTGGTACTGGCCAATCGGCTGACCGATCACCAGGCTGCGCGCGTCTTCCAGGGTTTCACGGATACGCTCGCCGCCGGGCACTTCGCCCACGCCGGTGTTGCCGCTGCTGTCCTTGAGGATGACGATATTGCGCGTGAAGTAGGGGCCGTGGGCACCGCTGAGGTTCAGCAACATGCTGTCGTGGCCGGCGACCGGGATGACCTGGAAATGGGTGACTACAGGGGTATTCATGGCAAGGTCCTTATATACGCTCAAAGGGGTTTGCTGATGGCGGCGCCTGAGGGTGCAGCGCTATGTGAGGTCTGCACGATAGAGGGCGACGTCTTGGCGAAAAACACCAGGATGGCCGCAAGCACCGAGGTGCCGGCCAGGCCATACAGCCCGCCCTGGATCGAGCCCGTGGTTTGTTCCAGAAAGCCGAAGGTGGTCGGCGCCACAAAGCCGCCCAGGTTGCCGATGGAATTGATCAGCGCGATCACGGCGGCGGCGATGCGCACATCCAGGTAGCCCTGGGGGATCGGCCAGAACAGCGACGACGCGGACTTGAACCCGATGGCCGCAAAGCAGATCGCGACGAAGGCGAAGATCGGCCCGCCGGTGGTGGACATGAACATGCCGGCCGCCGCGATCAGCAGGGCCGCCGCGACCCAGGCTTGCTGGAACTTGAACTTGCCCGACAGCGACGCAAAGGCGTACATGGCAATGATGGAGATCAGCCAGGGGATCGAGTTGAAGAAACCCACCTGCACATCACTCAGGTCGCCCATTTTCTTGATGATGCTCGGCAGCCAGAAGGTGGCGGCATAGATCGTCAGTTGAATGCAGAAGTACAGGGCGCAGAACAGCAGGATCTGGCGGTCCTTGAGCAGCTTGCCGATGGTCGGTTTCACCGTGGTCAGGGCTTCACGTTCGCGCTGTTCCTGGTCGATGGCGTCAACCAGGGCGTCCTGTTCTTCGCGGGTCATCCACTTGGCATCATGGGGCTTGGAGTCCAGCCAGAACCACACAAAGAAGCCCAGCGCCACCGAGGCCAGGCCCTCGATGCCGAACATCCATTGCCAGCCGTGCAAGCCAAAACCTTCGATCTGCAACAACGCGCCCGACAACGGCCCGGAGATCAATGACGCCACCGCCGAGCCACTGAGGAAAATAGCGATGGCCTTGCCGCGCTCCACGCCGGGCAACCAACGCGTGAAGTAATAGATCACGCCGGGGAAGAACCCGGCTTCCGCCACGCCCAGCAAGAAACGCAGGATGTAGAAGTGGGTTTCGTTCTGGATAAACGCCATCAGCGTGGCGACGATGCCCCAGGTGAACATGATGCGGGTCAGCCAGATACGGGCGCCGACCTTTTGCAGCAGCATGTTGGACGGCACTTCGAACAGCGCATAACCGATGAAGAACAGCCCGGCGCCGAAGCCGTAGGCCGCTGCGCCGATCCCCAGGTCATGCTCCATGTGCGTGCGCACAAAGCCGATATTGACGCGGTCGATGTAGTTGAGGATGAACATGACCACGAACAGTGGCAGCACATGGCGCTTCACTTTGCTCACGGCGCGGGCGAGCACTGAATCACTTTCGGGTACGGCAGATGCTGGGCTTGAATGGCTCACCATTTGAAAACTTCCCCCTGATTGTTTTTATGCGGGTTTGGTTGTTTTGTTGACAGACATCATACAAGTGGTTTTTCAGAAATCGCAATGCGCTGATGAGTGAATTTGTTTTTATAAGTACTGTGATTGACCAGTTGGTTCGGTTATTTAGGCGTTTTCATTGGTTGTCGCAGCGGGACTCGCGTGGAGTGTTTTGAGCAGATCAGCAATACAGTTGGTGAACATTTGATGTGTTGTCATACAAGTTAGAGGTTTTTTGCAGCAAAAGGGCGGTGCTTCCGGGCAGGGTGATAAGCTTGCTCCTGCCCAACCCTGCGGACCTGTAGTCATGCCCATTGAAAGCCCAACGCCTGTGCGTAAACGCTCAACCAACCTGGCCCAGGGCGTGGTTGAGGCGCTGACCCAGCGCATCCTGCTCGGGCAACTCAAGCCCGGTGAAAAACTGCCGTCTGAATCCACCATCGTGCTTGAGCACGGAGTGAGCCGCACCGTGGTGCGTGAAGCCTTGTCCAAGTTGCAGGCGTCGGGGCTGGTGGAGACGCGTCACGGCATCGGCACCTTTGTGCTGGAGCAACACACGCAGCCGGGCCTGCGCCTGCATGTGGACACGGTCGCCAGCGTGCGCAACATGCTCGAATTACGCTTGGGCCTTGAGGTGCAGGCCGTGGCGTTGGCCGCCCTGCGCAGGAGCGAAGCGCAACTGGCCCATATGCGCCAGGCGCTGGACGACTACCAGGCCTCGCTGGCCAACAACGACAGTTGCGTGGAGGAAGACAAGCGCTTTCACCAGCTGATCGCCGAGGCCACCGGCAATACCTTTTTCACCGACATCATGCTGCACCTGGGCAGTGCGATGATCCCGCGCACCCAGGTCAAGGACGCCGAACGCGGCGGCGCGGACTTTGCCAAGCTGGGGCAGTTGGCGAACCTGGAGCACGAGGCGATCTACAACGCCATCAAGCGCCAGGACCCGGATGCCGCACGGGCAGCCATGGTGCTGCACTTGACCAACAGCCGGGATCGATTTTCCGGGCACTCATAAGGAACCACCGTTGAACCAACACACCTTGTCCATGCGCCTTGAGCGTGTGGCAGCGCATGTGCCGATCGGCGCACGCCTGGCCGATATCGGCTCGGACCACGCCTACCTGCCGGTGGCGTTGATGCGCCGAGGCGCTATTGCGGCGGCAGTGGCGGGGGAAGTGGCCGCTACACCGTTTCACGCAGCCAACCGTACCGTGGCCGACAACGGTCTGGCGCAGCACATCACCGTGCGCCGGGCTGATGGCTTGGCGGCAATCAAGGCGGGCGATGATATTACCGTCGTCAGCCTGTGCGGCATGGGCGGCGAAACGATCCGCGACATTCTCGACAGCGGCAAGGCGCACCTCAATGGCCGCGAACGCTTGATCCTGCAACCCAACGGCGGCGAACAGCCGCTGCGCCAATGGTTGATGGACAACGGCTACCGGATCCTGCACGAGGAGCTGCTGCTGGAAAACCGCTTCTACTACGAAATCATCGTCGCCGAACGCGCCGAGGCGGTCACCTATACCGCCGAGCAGCTGTACTTTGGCCCGTTGCTAATGCAGGCGCGTAGCGAGGAGTTCCTGGCGAAGTGGCAGCGTATAGTGCGCGAAAAACGCAAGACACTGGCCAGCCTCGAACAGGCGCGGCAGGCCGTGCCCGAGCAGAAAGTGCAGGAGATCGTGCAGCAGGTGAAGTGGATCGATCAGTTGCTCGCCTGAGCCACATTCACGGCACTTCACCGCTACCCTGTAGTCTTCTCCTAAATCCCCCAAGGTGTTGCCCGCTATGATCACTGTTCACCATCTCAACAATTCCCGCTCACAACGTATCCTGTGGGCGCTTGAAGAATTGGGCCTGCCCTACGACATCAAACGCTACCAGCGCGACGCCAAGACCAACCTGGCGCCACCTGAACTCAAGGCCATTCACCCCCTGGGCAAATCCCCGGTGATCGAAGACGGTTCCCGCGTGCTGATCGAATCCGCCGCAATCATCGACTACCTGATCCGCCGCCACGGCAACGGCCAACTGCAACCCGACCCGGCCACCGACGCCTACGACAGCTATGTGCAATGGCTGCATTTTGCCGAAGGCTCGGCCATGCTGCCGTTGATGCTCAACCTCTATGTGGGGCGGCTGGGGGAAGCGGGTGCACCGCTGCATCCGCGGATTGAATCGGAGTTGGCCAACTACCTGGGCTACCTGAATGATGTGCTGGGGCGCACGCCTTACCTGGTGGGCGACGAACTCAGCGGTGCGGATATCCAGATGAGCTTTATCGGTGAAGTTGCCCAGGCCCAGGGCAAATTGCAGGCTTACCCGAACCTGGCGGCGTGGCTGCAAAAGCTCCAGGCGCGGCCGGCTTACCGCAAGGCGGTGGAGCGGGGCGGGGAATATGCGTTCGCCAAATAGCCAGAGGTGAAGAGGACCAATGTGGGAGGGGGCTTGCTCCCGATAGCGGTGGGTCAGCTACAAAAATGCTGACTGACAGACTGCTATCGGGAGCAAGCCCCCTCCCACATTTGGAACCAGGTGAACCTTCGAGTCCTCCAGCGCTCACTTAAGAGGTGGCACTGGTTTTTCTCGAAAGGAATCTGCATGCACTCCACCTCGTCAATCGCGCCCGTAGAGCGTGAACTGAGCCTGCGGGCAGTCATCACCGGGATCGTGCTGGGTATCCTGCTGACCCCTTCCAACGTGTACGCGGGCTTGAAGATCGGCTGGTCGTTCAACATGTCGATCATCGCCTTGCTGATTGGCTATGGCATCTGGCAGGGCCTGGCCCGGCGTTCCGGCGAGCACCTGCCGTGGACCCTGCACGAGAGCAATATCAACCAGACCGTGGCCTCTGCCGCGGCGTCGATCATTTCCGGCGGGCTGGTCGCGCCCATCCCGGCCTATACCCTGCTCACGGGCAACCAGCTGGCGGCGCTGCCGATGATCGCCTGGGTGTTTTCGGTGAGTTTCCTGGGGATCTGGATCGCGTGGTACCTGCGGCCTTCATTGCTCAATGACAAGGCGCTGAAGTTTCCCGAAGGCATGGCCACCCTGGAAACCCTGCTGCACATCTACAACCATGGCCGCGAAGCCGCCACGCGCTTGAAAGTGCTGCTCGGCGCGGCGCTGTTGTCCGGATCGGTCAAGTGGGTAGATACCTTTATGTGGGCCTTCCCGCGCTGGTCGCCGAGCCCCGCGTTGGAGCGCCTGACCTTCACCGCAGACCCTTCGCTGCTGTTGCTGGGGTTCGGCGGCATTATCGGCATTCGTGTGGGCCTGACCCTGCTGCTCGGCGCCTTGCTGGCCTGGGGCGGGCTGGGGCCGTGGCTGTTGGCCAACGGCTTGGTGAGCCTACCCGCCGACAGCAACGGTCCGCAATTTGCCGCGCTGGTGGAATGGCTGCTGTGGCCCGGGGTGAGCCTGATGGTGTGTTCCACCTTGGCGTCCCTGGCGATTCGCCTGTGGGCACTGCATCGCTCGACCCGGGCGTCTGGCGGCACGCCGTGGACGGTTCCCAAGCCCGGGCCTGCCGTGGGGTTTGCCTTGGCGATCGCGCTGGTGGTGAGCCTGCAAGCGCTGTTGTTCGGTATCAACCTGGGCATGGCGCTGCTGACCATTCCCCTGGCGATCTGCCTGGCCGCGGTGGCGGCGCGGGTGGTGGGGGCGACCGGTATTCCGCCGATTGGCGCCATCGGGCAACTGTCCCAGCTGAGCTTTGGCATTGTTGCGCCTGGCCAGGTGCCGATCAACCTGATGAGCGCAAACACCGCCGGCGGTTCGGCGGGGCAGTGCACGGACCTGATGAACGACTTCAAGGTGGGCAAAGCGATTGGCGCGACGCCGCACAAGCAAGTGATCGCCCAGATCCTCGGAATTTTCGTCGGCAGCATCGTCGGCGTATTCGCGTACCTGGCGCTGATCCCTGACCCTCAGACCATGCTGCTCACCGAACAATGGCCGGCCCCGGCCGTCGCCACCTGGAAAGCCGTGGCCCAAACCCTGACCCACGGTTTGGATTCACTGTCCCCCAGCATCCGCTGGGCCATCGGCATTGCAAGCTTGTTCGGCGTGCTGCTGGGCATACTCGACAGCACATTACCCACACATCGCGCCCGCTATCTGCCAAGTGCGGCCGCCCTGGGACTAGCGTTTGTGTTGCCTGCGTCGGTGTCGCTGATGATGGCCCTTGGCGCGATCATGACCTGGGCCGTGAGCTGTCGCTGGCCGAGCGTGACGCAGCGCTTTGCGATCACGGCAGCGGCGGGGTTGATCGCCGGCGAGAGCATTACCGGCGTGGGCGCGTCGTTGTGGCAGATGCTGGGGAGTGGATGAATGACCCACGTGGATTTACAACTTTTCACGAATTCAAAAGGCTCATCGTTATAGGCTTGGCGCTGCGATCACTGGATCAAACCCATTCAACTGAGCGTTGAGCCTGCCCCATGAAACTGCCTGCCCTCGCTGCCACGTTTCTCGCCGTTGCTACGCTGCACCCTTTACCCGTGCACGGCGCAGGCGCCATCACCCATGTCGCCATCTACCGTGGCCCGGCAGGTTGCCCGGACTGCTCGGAAAATGTGAAAACCGCCCTGCAGCGTCTCAACCCCAATTACCAGATCGACTTCGTCGGCGCCGACGAACCCATCGACATCACGCCAGAAAACCTGGCGCACTATGACCTCTACGTGCAACCCGGTGGCGGCCAGGACATCCCGGCCGCTCTCGACAGCCTGGGCGATACACGTGCCGAAGCCATCCGCGCTTACGTCGCCAACGGCGGCCGCTACCTGGGCCTGTGCATGGGCGCCTACCTGGCCGACGACAACAACCTCGGCCTGATCCCTCAGGCCATTGACACCGAAGCCGGCCGCCCCGGTTTTGAAGTGACTGGTATCGACGATGCCGCCGTGCGGGTGACGTGGGACGGGCAGCCTGACCATGTGTTTTACCAGGACGGCCCTTACTTCCCCAAAGCCAGCGCCGCGGCACCGTACAAGGTCATCGCGACCTACCACAATGGCGACGTGGCGGCGGCGCGCTACACCTACGAACGTGGCGTGGTTGTTCTGAGCGGGCCGCATCCGGAAGCCGGGCGAGAGTGGTTTGAAAATGCCGATATCGAGCTGAGCAAGATGCCGCGTGGAGAGCTGTTCGGGTCGTTGATACGCAGCGCGCAAGAGTAGGGCGCCACGCTCGTCACTTCAGGGGGCCACCCTCACAAATGTCGATATCAGACACGATGGTGGCGTAACCAGGCTACTTGCGCCTGGCCTCGGGCACTTAAGGTGAGGGTCATTGGCCGCCCGAGAACAACAAAAACAATGACTAGCCTCAACTGCAACGATTCCAACGGTCAGCTGGCGCAGGGCTTCAAGCCGCGTCACGTGACCATGTTGTCCATCGCCGGCATCATCGGCGCGGGGTTGTTTGTCGGCTCCGGACACGCCATCGCCGCAGCGGGACCGGCGGTTTTACTGGCTTATCTGTTTTCCGGCCTGCTGGTGGTGCTGGTCATGCGCATGCTGGGGGAGATGGCGGTGGCACGCCCCGACACCGGCTCGTTTTCCACCTACGCCGACCAGGCCATCGGCCCCTGGGCGGGGTTCACCATCGGCTGGTTGTACTGGTGGTTCTGGGTGCTGGTCATTCCCATCGAAGCCTTGGCCGCCGGGCACGTGCTCAACCAGTGGTTCCCTCAGGTCGATGCGTGGCTGTTCGCCTTGGTCTCAATCGTGTTGCTGGTGATCACCAATCTGTTCAGCGTGGCCAAATATGGCGAGTTTGAGTTCTGGTTCGCCATGGCCAAGGTGATTGCCATCGTCGGCTTTATCGGCCTGGGTTTCAGCGTGCTCATGGGCTGGATTCCGGATCGTGAAGCCAGCGGCTTGAGCCGCTTGATGGAAGAACACGGAGGTTTTGCCCCCAACGGCCTGTCGGCGGTGGTGGGCGCGTTCATTACCATCATGTTCAGTTTCATTGGTACCGAAGCGGTGACCATCGCCGCAGCCGAATCGAGCAACCCGGCGCAGAACATCGCCAAGGCCACCCGCTCGGTGATCTGGCGCATCGGCGTGTTCTACCTGTTGTCGATCTCCATCGTGATTTCCGTGGTGCCCTGGAACGACCCGCTGCTGGCGTCCGTGGGCTCCTATCAGCGCGCACTGGAACTGATGAATATTCCCAACGCCAAGTTCATGGTCGATGTGGTGGTGTTGATCGCCGTAGCCAGTTGCATGAACTCCTCGATCTACATTTCCTCGCGCATGTTGTTTTCCCTGGGCAAACGCGGCGATGCGCCATCGGCCCTTAAAATCACCTCGAAGGCGGGCGTGCCCCGGGCGGCGGTGATCGCCAGCACCATCATCGGTGCGGGCGTCACGTTGCTGAGCTACTTCATGCCAGCCGGTCTGTTCCAGTTCCTGCTCGCCAGCTCCGGCGCCATCGCGTTGTTGGTGTACCTGGTGATCGCGATCTCGCAACTGCGTATGCGTCGCTTGCTGCTTCGGCAAAACGTCGAGTTGACCTTTCGCATGTGGCTGTTTCCGTGGCTGACTTACCTGGTGATCGTGTTCATCTGCCTGGCCCTGGGGGTGATGATGGTGACGCCCGAGCACCGCACCGAAGTGTCCTCGACCATTGGCCTGGCGTTGGTGATTTCCTTCATCGGCCTGGTCACGTCGCGCCAGCACAACCGGGCACCCAAGCCGGTGGCGCTGGAACATTCCTGATCACGCCTGCGGGGTAGCGGTGATGGAAACCGAGGCACCTGTTTGCCAGACCATCGGCTTTTTGCTGCTGGACCAATTCACCCTGATATCGCTGTCGTGTGCGGTCGAGCCGCTGCGCATGGCCAACCAATTGGCGGGCGAAGAACTCTACCGTTGGCAAACCCTGAGCCTGGACGGCCAGCCGGTTTGGGCCAGCGATGGCGTGTCGGTGACCCCGGATGCGTGCGCGCAGGACCAGCGCGGCTTCGATGCGGTGATCGTGTGCGGCGGCGTCGGCATTCAACAGGCTATCAGCCCTGCGCTCATCGCCTGGCTGCGCAGCCAGGCGCGCTTGTACTGCAAACGTCTCGGCGCGGTGTGCACCGGCAGTTGGGCACTGGCCCAGGCGGGGTTGCTCGATGGCTTCCAGTGCAGTGTGCATTGGGAGCTGATGGCGTCGATGCAGGAGGCGTTTACCCGCGTCAAGGTCAGCTCCAGCGTGTTCACGCTCGATGGCAACCGCTTCACCAGCTCCGGCGGCACTGCACCGCTGGACATGATGCTGCACCTGATCGGCCGCGATCACGGGCACACGTTGTCGGCGGCGATTTCCCAGATGTTCGTGTACGAGCGCATTCGCAATGAGCGCGACCACCAACGCGTGCCGCTCAAGCACCTGCTCGGCACGCAACAGCCCAAGCTGCAAGAAGTGGTCGCCCTGATGGAATCTAACCTGGAAGAACCCATCGACCTCGACCAACTGGCCGCCTATGTTCACGTGTCCCGACGCCAGTTGGAGCGCATGTTCCAGAAGCACCTGTACTGCACGCCATCGCGCTATTACCTCAAACTGCGCCTGACCCGTGCGCGTCAGTTGTTGATGCAGACGCCGATTTCGATTGTCGAGCTGGCGGTGATTTGCGGCTTTGTGTCCACGCCGCATTTTTCCAAGTGCTACCGGGACTTCTTCGGCGTGGCGCCCAGCGATGAGCGCTCGGACATGCGCCTGCATCCGCCGCCTGAGCTACGGCCCGAGGTGCAAGCCCGGGCCCCGCAAAGGCCCAGGAATGCACTGGAGCAGGCGCGCGACGAGCCGACCTTTGCCACGGTGCAGATTCAGCGGCGCTAAGGCGATGCTCAGCTTAGCGTCAGAATGTTGTCTGTAGACCCACCCTGAGGGTTCGGCCCGGTGCCGGCATAAAGCTTTGCGCCAGCGGGTCCAGGTAGTAGCGGTCGGTGAGGTTTTGCAGCGAGACATTCAGTTGGGTGTGGTCCTGCAATTTGTAGTTGAGGAACAAGTCCACCAGCGTCACTTCGCGATAGACCAATTGTGGCGTGGTGGCGCCTGTCTGCCAGGGTTTATCGGCGGTCACCGTGGGGCCGGAGGTGTAGGTGATGCGCGTGCCGACCGTCAGCGACTGGTCGAAAAAGCGCACGCCGGTGGTCAGGTTGGCGGCAAAGCGTGGCGGGTTCTGGGTGTTGGTGTAGGAGCCCATGAAACTGCCGGGCGTGCAGTTGGGCGTCTGGCTGGTGTCGCGATAGCGGTTGCTGCTGGCACGCAGGCGAGCGGCGAACGCCGAGTCGCAGGTTTGGGTCTTGAGGTAGTAGGTGGATGACAGGTCGGCAAACACACGGCCGGCATCGTAATGGGACTGCAACTCCAGGCCGCTGGTCTTGAAGCTGTCGGTGTTGCTGAATTGCATCTGGCCCATCAGGCCGGGGCTGGGGTCGTAGTAACGGGTGATGTAGTTTTTGATCGTGTTGTTGAAGTACGCCAGTTTGATCGCCGCCTCATCGTCAGCCACAAACAGGCCTTTTTGGAGGGTGCTGGCGCCGATTTCCCAGTTGCTCGAACGCTCGGGCTTCAAGCCTTTGCCGGGTAGGGTTTGTAATACGCCCTGGCTGGTCTCGAACAGCGACGGCATCCGCAGGCCCTGGGTGTAAGAGGCGTAGACGAAGGTGTCGGGCGCCACCTCCAGATTGATGCCGAAGGCAGGCGCAAATGCACCGCCGCTGTTGCGGTTTTTTCCGGAGTAGTCATAACCGCTGACCACTTCGCCCACTTGGGGCTCATACACCGTGGTATCCGTGGCCCCGAAATCGTTATAGCGCGGGCCCTCAAATGGGTAGTTGGTGTTACTGAAAACGATGCCGTTGTTCAGGCGCGGGTCGGTAGTGTCGGTGTAGTCCCCGTTCATGTCGGGGAACCAGAGCATGTTGCCGTAGGCCCCGGCGTTCGTGGCTGACACGTAGCGCAACGGGCGCTCTTCCCGGCGCGCCGTTGAAAGCGGCACATGGTCTTGTGTGCGGTAATAGGTATAGCGGCCACCGCCCCATAGTGTCAGGCGGTCCACGGGTTGGTATTCGAGCTTGCCGTTGAGGTTGAATTCCTGGCGTGAACCATCGCGCAAACTGCGGTTGGCGTTGATGTCGTGCTGGGTGGTGACCACGCCTTTTTGCGGGCGCAGCTCTTCGACCTGGAAGCCACCGCCCAAGTCCAGCTTGAGGTCACCATAGTCGCTGGTGAACCGTGAAGTATTGGCCAGGTCACCGCCGATGCGACGGTTGGCCTGACGGCTCCAGTTGCGGTCCGAACGGTAGGCTTGGGAAGCGGGCGCGAGCACTGAAGTCAGTTGGCTGGTTTGCGCATCGGTCATCCACAGGCTGGTGGTAAGGTCCACCAGCGGGTTGTTGGTGGGCAGGTAATGGTAGCGCGCGGTATAGGTGTCGATCTGGGTATGGCCCAGCGGGTACTGGTAGATACCGCCGGTGCCGAACCGAAAAATATCCGACGGCATGATCTCGCCGATGTGCCCGTTGTAGCGCTGGTAACCGAGGTCGAAGGTGTGTTCGTCGGTGGGGCGGATGGTGGTCTTGAGCAACCAGGATTCAGTCTCGGCCGACGAATTGAGTACTTCTTCGCCGGCGTTATAAGTGCTGGCCACCGTGCTTTCTTCGTCGCCATAGCGGTCGTAGGTACGGTAGCGATCCTGGCCCTTTTTGCCGGCAAAATAGTTGCCTTGATTGCGGTGAGCGTAGGCTGCGACCACATCGAACAGGTCATGGGTGTAGGCAAACGCGGCGCTGCCGGATTCGGCTTGGGAGCCGAACAGCCCGCCACGGTTTCGGTGCGGTTCGGCGTACAGGCTGCCCTCGGATGAGTGACCGTCGCGGTAGGCGGGCGCAACGCCGTTGTTCCACGCCTCGCCCTTGAGGCGCAGGCCGATGTTTTGCCCATCGCGCAGAATGTCTTCAACCCCAAGGGTGCGCATTTTTACCGTGCCGCCAATGGCGCTGGAGTTAACGCTGGGGCCCTTGTCGATGGTCACGTCGCTGATCAAATCCGGGTCGATGTAACTGCGCTGTTGGGTGCCGGCATAGCCGCGATACACATCCAGCGCTTGCTGCGCGCCATCCACCGTAACCGCCACGCGGCTCTGGCCCTGGATGCCGCGGATGTTCACATCCAAACCGCCGCCGTTGCGGCTGTCGCCCACCTGCACGCCGGGCTGGCCTTTGAGCAGGTCGCCGGCGGAGATCACGCCGAAGCGCTGCATGTCCTCGCCGGAGATATACACGGAGGAACGCGGCGCCGAATACACCTGCTGTTTTCGTGGGTCTTCGCCGATGACTTTCTGCGTGGGCAGCGCAAGGGCCGTGCCGCCCGGGTACAGCTCGTAGCTGCCATCGGCCAGGCGCTGATAACTCAAGCGCGTGCCTTCCAGCAGCCGTGTCAACGCGGCTTCGGTGGTGAAGTCGCCGGTCAGGCCCTGGCTGCTCTTGCCGGCAGTCAGCGTGGCGCGCCCCGCCATGCTGATGCCCGCCTGCACGCCAAAGCGCGAGAGCACCTGGTCCAGCGTACCGGCGTCGATGTGGAAGTGCTGGCGCTCATCGGCTGCCAACACCGCCGCGCCGTACAGCGGTTGCAAGCCAAGAAACAGCAGGCCGAGCGTGCGGCTGCGCAGAACATGGAGGGGGGAGGTCATGCAGGGCTCCTGAGGGTGAAGGCCCACCTGTTTCGATGGGTTATTCCCATAGGCCAAGCGACGTGGAAAAAACTGCGCTGTATGACAAAAATATTTTCAGGCTGGCACCACGGTCACCCAATAGCGCGTGCGCCGCTCAATGCGCACCGGCAGCGCTTGGGCGAGCAGGGCCAGGGCTGCATCGGTATCGTCGAGCTGGAAACTGCCGGTAACGCGCAAGCCTGCAACGGTTTCGCCACAGCGCAAAATCCCTGGGCGATAGCGCGAGAGTTCGGCCAGCAGCGTGTCCAGGCGCATGCGTTCGGCGGGCAGCAAACCCCGCAGCCATGCCTGGGCGAGGAACCCATCGACAGGAGCCGGCGCGGCGATACCCTGGCTATTGACCTGGGTACGCCAGCCCGCGTCCAGCCGCAGGGGCAGTTGGTGGCCTCGCGCATGCACCTGCACCAAGCCGCGCAGGACCGTCACCTGGGTACCCCGGCGGTCGTGGCGCACCAGCAGATGAGCGCCCGGGCTATGCAGCGTCGCGTCGGGTGTCAGCAGTTGCAGCGCCCGCGATTCGACGGGCGCGTCCAGGGCCATCTCGCCTTCGACCAACTGCACGCTGCGCTGTGCGGCGTTGAAGTCCAGGTTGACCGCGCTGGCGGTGTTCAGCCACAACGAACCGCCGTCGGCCAACCGCCATTCGCGCCGCTCGCCGGTGCCGGTGCTATAAGTGGCCAACGCCGAACGTACTACGGTGGACTGCGCACCCTGCCACGACAGCCCGCCGAGCAGGCCGACGGCGAGCAGCGCCTTGAGCATCTGGCGGCGCTGCTGTGGATCATTGCCGGCAGCTTCCAGCGCCCGTCGCGTGGTGGCATCCGCCAACAGTGTCGCTCCCGGTTGCAACGACAACGGCAAACTGCTGACGCGCTGCCAGGCGTATTCATGTTCGGTATTGGCTTGGCGCCATTGCTGCAAAGCCAAACAATCGGCAGCGTTCATCAGCCCGGATTGGCTTTTGACTAGCCAGTTGATGGCGCTGTCGCGGACCTGCGGATCAACCGGCAGGCTCATTCAAAACGACTCGCGTAACACACGCTGAACGCCTTGCCCATGGCCCGCTGCACCTGAGCCACGCTGAGGTTCAGCTGCGCGGCGATTTGCGGGTAGGTTAAGCCGTCGAGCTGGGACAAGAAGAAAATCCGCCGCACCGGCATCGACAGCCCCACCAGCAATGAGTCGAGTTGCAGCAGGGTCTCGATGGTCAGCAGTCGCTCCTCCGGCGAGGGCTCCAACGCTTCGGGCCGAGCGGCCAGTGCCTCCAGGTAAGCGCGTTCAATCGCCTGGCGCCGCCAGCGATTGATCAGCAAATCATTGGCAATCTTGGCCAGAAACGCCATGGGCTGGCGCAGCTCGCCCACCTCCTGGCGCGAACACAACACGCGCACGAAGGTGTCGTGGGCCAGGTCCTCGGCATCGGCACGGTGCCCCAGACGTCGATGCAACCAGCTCCGCAACCAGGTGCGGTGGCGGGTATACAACTGCTCGACCGGCGAGGCGGTGCTGTCGTTGAACATGTGAGATTCGCTTGGCTTAAATGATAACTCTTCTCATCTTATGGGTTTTGGTTAAGGGTTGTACAGCGCTAAGCAGCGTACGCCTGCGCTCAAATCCACTGATCGTTGACTGCCGTCCGCTCTCCGCCTTCGTGTCCGGTGTTCAAGATGCCCCTTGGCTCGATCATCATCAGCCTGGCTTCTCCTTCGGCGGCGGTCCTGTGCTCAATGCCACGCGGCACCACATACAACTCACCCGGCTTCACATACACCGGGCCACCCGGCAGGTCGATACGCAGCGTGCCTTCGAGCACCAGGAAGGCTTCATCGGTTTCGGGGTGCGAATGCCAGATGAACTCGCCCTCGATGCGCACCACCTTGAACTGGTAGTCGTTCATTTCGGCAACCACTCTTGGGCTCCATTGCTGATCGATGAGCGAGGCTTTGTGCGCGAGGTTTATCGGTTGGGCGGGTTGCTGTAGGTGAGTCATGCTGAGCCTTCCTGTCGGTGAGAAGGCCAGACTATCCCGGCTACAGGTCAGAGGCTTGTACGATCCTGCAACCCCTCCACTCGCACGCCCCCGCATTCCCCATGGGAATGCAGCACATAACATTAATGAATTTTTCTTGCTGCCACGGTTAACGTAATTTGCGTCAAGGCCACGGAGAACCGCCTTGAACTCATCCTCACCCAACCCTGCTGACAAATTCGATACCTCAAGAGCCAACGAGTACGCACGACAAAGCCGTATCGCATTGGCGGGCTATGACGCGTGCCAGGACCTGGCAGCGTGCATGCTGGCGGCAAGCCTTGGCGATACCCCTTCGGCCAAGGTACTTGTGGTCGGCGCTGGCGGTACGGCGCAAGAGATCATCGCCATGGCCAGCCTTGAACCGGGCTGGCGTTTTATGGCGGTTGATCCCTCCCAGCCGATGCTGGACGCGGCAAGGCAGCAGTTGGAAGCCAACCACTTGCTTGATAGAACCACCCTGCATCTCGGGCAGCTCGAAGACCTGCCAGCAGACGCGTCATACGACGCCGCCACCTTGATCGGTGTGCTCCACCATCTGGAGGATGACGACGCCAAGGACCGGATACTGCGATCGATTCGGGCGCACCTGAAACCGGGGGCACCGCTGATCGTCGCGGGCAATCATTATGCGTATGCCAGCCAGCCGTTGCTGCTGGCGGCGTGGGGGCAACGGTGGCGTCAGCATGGCGCCAGCTCGGACGAAGTAAAGGCCAAGCTCGGCAAAATCCTTCAAGGCGCTGACCCGCCCCATTCCGAGGCCGCGGTTCAGAAGCTGTTGCACGACGCCGGCTTCGGCGACGCGACCCGTTTCTTCAGCAGCCTTTTCTGGGGCGCTTGGTTGACGTGCAAAGTGGGGTAGCGAGGTGTTCCACCATACTCAGTAACCCGTGGCGCGATTCAGATCGCCCGGAGAGTAGCCAGCCGCCGACGCCAATCGCCGCCATGCCGAAGGTGGCATTCTTCTTCAGAGTCGAAACTGACGCAGCGGGCGATGTTCGGGACGTGCACGTCAGAGTCATCCAGCGCGGCGGTGGTCAGCTCGCGCATACGGGCGTCTGCCCCGGTTGCGAGGGCGTGAGCCTTACTCGCAAGGCTGTCGAATACCCAGATCACCCGCAGGCTTTGGGGGAAGGCGCGGTAGTCGACTGTGTGGGTCAACCAGTCGAAGCCCGGGATTTCGACCTTTGCGATCTCGCAGGCGTCGGTCAGGGCTGCAATGAGACGGCGTTCGATACGGGCGTGGTCGCGTGAGGCAGGCGGCATAAAAAGGAGGTCCGTGAATCCTGGGAGTGGGTTGGGGCGCCAGCCGATAGGCTGATCAGAGCATAGGTATCTACACAACTTCGGCACGACGCTAAATCTGTGGCGAGGGAGCTTGCTCCCGTGACGGCCTGACAGCCGATGCATGTCCATCTGACGCTCCGAAATACAAATGTGGGAGCTGGCTTGTCGGGTCGCCGCATCGCTGCGAAGACGGCCTGACAGCCGACGCCAATCTACCTGACACCCCACGATCAATTGTGGGAGCTGGCTTGCCTGCGAAGACGGCCTTACATTCGACACCGTGATACCGAGTACATATCCATTCCTGCGGTAACGGCCACCTAGGGTTCCGCTCTGACAGCGGCTCACTTTTGAAAAGCGCAAAAGTAAGCAAAACGCTCTTGCCCCACCACTCGGCACCTCGCTTAGGCTCGGTGTGCCCGAACACAGGCTTGAATCCGTGGGCCGCCGCCACGCGCCATCCATGGCGCGGGGCGGCTAACCCGGCGTCCTGCCGGGTTACCCACGAATTCAAGCCTGCGTTCGGCCAGCGTGGTTTAACGGGGCGCCTAAGATCAAGATCAAAAGCAGATCAAGATCAACAGCGGCTCGCTTCGCATCGTGGTTACCGCTGAGCGCTACAGAGTTGTGTAGATACCTATGCTGATCAGAGCGGGCGCGATTGAAGCGAGGGACGCAACCGTTGCCATTCATTCCAGCAATCCTCGGCAACGATATCCGGGTAACCCCGTTCTTGTTCCATCGCCAGCGCGGTGGAGAAGGTTACCGCAATGCAAGTGGCCTGGTCGCGGATATTGCACACTTCGACTTCGCTGAGAGGGGCACCCTTTTTTGACTCGGCGGCCGTCAGCACGGCGGCAAGGGCGGGGACAAAAACCAGGCAGAGGGGCTCGGTAGACATCAGCTTTTTCCTGAGTAGGGTGGGTGGTGCGCTTATTCTTCAGGGTTGATCAACGATCTCAACGTATGGTCCTCCCAAACGCCAGCAATCTTCAGATAGGCTCGCGCATAACCTTCGTTTTCAAACCCCAGCGACTCCAGAAGGCGTTCACTTCGCACATTGCGGGGCAAATGATTGGCCATGATCCGGTGAAGCCCCAACTGCTCAAAGCAATGACGGTTAGTGACCTGAAGTGTTCTTTTCATCAGGCCACGGCCCTGGGCAGATTCCGCCAACGAAAAGCCGAGATGACAGGCCTGAAAAACGCCCCTCACAATGTTCGTGTAGTTACACCGCGCTAGAACCTCTCCGCTCTCGGGTTCAAGCAAGAGGAAACACAGAGCGTTGCCAGCCTGCATATTGTTTACCTGCTGCTCGACCCTGGCCTTGGCGTTGCCAGTGGTGAAGTATTCCTCATCCCTGAGCGGCTCCCAGGGTTGCAGATGCCTGCGGTTGACGCTTTCGTAACGGCTGATCCTCTCGAAATCGTCGCGGCACAATGGCCGAAGGCAGTAGCCCTCAACGCAATAATCCATAAGCCCCTCCAGATTTACCAATGGCCCCCCACCTCACTGCGTAGCCGCACAGAATAGCGCCGCTACGCGTAAAGCGACCCCTTTCACTGCAAACAGGTCTACCATGCCAGCCCCGGCAGTGGTTCCACTCGCTCCCGAACTCCATTTTTCAAGGTAGCGATAATGTCCATCGACCAGATCTCCCTCCCCAAAGGCGTCGGCCCCCACGCCGCCAAGCTGCTTGACGCTATTACTGGCGCCTCGACCCATGAAGAACTTAACCGTGCTGGCGGTAAAGCCGAGGGTTTTGTGCTGGGGCTGGAGGCCACCAAGGCGATCAAAAGCCAGATTGCGGAGTCGCTGTATGTGGCGTATGACGACGCGGCGAGCAATCGGGCTGGTGAACTGAAGGGCTAGTGCACGTCAGTCCATGGTTCCGGAATGAGGGCCAATCGCCGGAATAGGCTGACGAACATAATAATTGTCGAATTCACTGCTTTCGATGAACTGGAAGCCATGGCGAGTATAAAAGCGATTCGAAGCGCTTTCTTTGAGAGCCCCCACTTTAATAGGCAGCGCAGCCGCATCCGCCTCTTTGAAAACCTGAGTGAGAACAGCGGACCCTACCCCTGACCCTTGCGCGCTCGGCCTGACATACAAGTGGTCGAGCAAGAGTTCATTGCGGTGATGTTTGACCACTACGAAACCCACCCGCTCTCCAGCTGCCTCGATATAGCGTGTGTCGCGAGCTTCAAAGCCGCCAAGAAACCGCTCCCGCGCACGCACAGGATCAAATCGCCCAACACGCTCCAGACTTTCGCGCATGGCCTCAATTCGAATGGCTACCAGATTATCCAAGTCGCTTTGTTGAACCGGGACCAAAATGATCGGGGAATTTTGATTGGGTGCGACGGGCATATTGTGTGCTCCAACTACCATCCTGGGGGCCCAGTATAGAGAGCCTGATACTGATGAAGCGACCCGCATGGTATGTTCACGGCATACATGGAGTAACGGCCCCCAGGAAGGAAATTGCAATGCCAGTGGACACCCACCCAATCCGCATTCTCTCGCAACGCCTGAGCATCGAGCCCTTCTGCGAGCAGGACGCTGTTGAGTCCTTCCCTTATATCACGCCGACTCTGACTCGCTACATGTCCTGGGAACCGCCTGCCTCGCTGGAAGAGTACGCGCAAGTCTGGGGGCAGTGGCTGCCTGCGATAGCGGATGGTAGCGACATCGTGTTCACGGTCAGGGAGCTGGTGAATGCCCGTTTTACTGGCTTGGTCGGGCTGCACCATACCGGCAGTGAAACACCGGAGTTGGGCATCTGGATCCGTGAAGATAAACATGGGTTGGGGTTTGGTGGTGAAGCGGTGCGGGCGGTTGTTCAGTGGGCTAGCCAGTGGGTGGTGGCAAAGCACTTTATCTACCCTGTTGCGACGCAGAATCGTGCGAGTCGGCGTATTGCCGAAACTTTGGGGGGAGTTGTCATTGAGAGGCGGATGTCGGAAAAATATGAGTCGGTTGTGTATCAGATACCGGTGGTTTAACTCTGGGTATCAGGTTGGTCGGAGGCCTGCTTTCGGCCAAAAGCGGCCGATCGGCGTACTGTATGGGTGCGGAAAATTTCTTTGAGGGAAAACCCTCATTGCTGGGCCTGCGTCACGCTATTAGCATTGATTTCGACAATCGGCCCATTCGTAGGAGAAAACCATGACTACCTTGCAGAGTGACGACAAGCGCCCCACACCGGATCAGGCAGAGGACAATGCCTTTTTCCCCTCTCCATACTCGCTAAGCCAATTTACCTCGCCAAAATCTGATTTGAGTGACGCGGATTACCCTAATCCTTACCAAGGTGGCCGCTGGAAGATATTGCTGATCGGCGCCGACGAGCGCTATTTACTGACCGACAACGGCACCATGTTTTCCACCGGTAATCACCCGGTCGAGACGTTGCTACCCATGTACCACCTCGACAAAGCCGGCTTCGCGTTCGACGTTGCGACCCTGTCAGGCAATCCGGTGAAGTTTGAATTCTGGGCCATGCCTTCCGAAGATACCGAGGTAAAGAATTTCTACGCCAAATACCGCGAACAGTTCAAAAAACCCTTGAAGCTTTCCGATGTGGTCGAAAAGGCACTGGGCGAGGATTCGGATTACATCGGGGTTTTCATACCCGGCGGACACGGCGCGCTGATTGGATTGCCGGAGAGTGCCGACGTGAAAGCGGCTTTGCATTGGGCAATCACCAACGACAAATTTGTGATTTCCCTATGTCACGGCCCAGCAGCAATGCTCGCGGCGGGTATTGGAGAGTCGAGGGATTCCTACATTTTCAACGGCTACAAGATCTGCGCATTTCCAGACAGTCTCGACGCAAAAACGCCCGACATCGGTTATATGCCTGGGCATTTGACCTGGAAATTTGGTGAGCAATTGAAAGCCCTGGGAGTTGAGATCGTCAACCAGGATATTTCAGGTGCAACGCTCCAAGACCGCAAGTTGCTGACCGGCGACAGCCCACTGGCAGGCAATAATCTGGGCAAGTTGGCAGCTGAAGCATTGTTGAAAGAGGTCGCATCGTAGTGAGCGACGGGCCGGCCGAAACAGCGATGCGAGCTGCTCTGGAGATAGAGACGGCGCGCACACTTGAATCAATCAAGAAAGCCGTCAGGGGTTTTGCCACACCCTACGGCTATGATCGATTCGTGTTGTTTTCTGCATCGCCGGCAAGTGAAGAAGTGGTTGAGCATATCTACTGGGTCGAAGGCGATTGGTTCGATAACGGTCGATCGGTGGATGCCGAGACTTATGTTCGACATTGTCCGGTGACTCGCCACCTTCTGAATGCTCGGCAATCCTTCTTCTGGCAGAAAGAACAGGTCAAGGGAGAAGAGCGCTACCGGGTGATTCGTTCTCCAGGTGATCCAGGGATTCAGGGGTTGCAGGTACCAGTTTTCGGCCCGCAGGGGCTTGAGGGCGCGATGAGCTTGGGGGGTGAGCCGGTGGATGGAAGCGCGCGGGTTCGCTTGGGACTAAGCCTGGTTGCGACGGCCGCTTTTTTCGCAGCTAGGGGGTTGCTTGAGGCTCCACTGGACGAAGCGTTACAAAGCCTTTCCCCGCGAGAGCGCGAAGTCATGGAATGGACGGCTGCCGGAAGACGGCAAGCGGATATTGCAGCAACTCTCGGTTTGTCGGAGCGTACGGTTGAAAATCACCTGCGCTCAGCGCGCCGACGTCTGGGCGTGACAACGACAGCACAAGCCATCAGGATGGCCATCCGTAACGGCGATATCGATGGTTAAGGACGCGGCGAGATCGAGTGGTGGAACGTTTGGACCTCCGAGTAATTTCCTCAATGGGCTGATCTGAATGTCGGCTATT
>NZ_JPRX01000001.1:5346380-6113583 GCF_000737955.1 Pseudomonas sp. BRG-100
GATTGCTGCCCCTGGCGAGAGGCATAAAACGGCCAAAGGCGGACATCAAAGCAGGGAGAAATAAATCCTCCCATTTACCCCCGGTCTCGCCTCCTTCCGACTAGTAAGTGCTCTGGCCGGCATGAGGCGACCCCGTATTAGCACGTGCAGGTGCAGTAGGCTCATACGGGACAAATGATTTACGAGAGAATCGGGATGTCAGCCAGCATGTCCTTAAGCGTGATGGCATCCCACGGCAGATGCTCGGTGATACCTAAACCAACTACATCAGTCGCACTGGACACATCGTTGATCAATCGCACCACTTGGGCCGCGCTCATTTTCCCTGCTGGAAAAGCCTCATAAGGATCGCTCGCCGGGTTGGGCTCACCGAAGAACACCGAGCGAAACTCAGTCGGGTTCAGAACATCCAGGTCAAAGTGGATGGCCAGATGCTTGATTTCGTTGAGACGGATCCACTCCAGTACGCTTTCACTGGACGAGATCAGCGCTTCTGGTGTTGCAACACTCAGACTGTGGCGTTCGATGAATTCAGCTTCCTGGCGGGTCAGACCATCCTGCCGCAGCCCTGCAAACATCACCTTCTTCGGATCAATGTGCACCTTTACTTGAGCTGCCAGCGTTGCGTCTCCTTCACCGAGCAGGTTGGCCATTACCATCGTGTGGGCGTTGCAATACTCTTTCGGGTTTTTGATATCCGGGTGTGCATCTATCCAGAGGATAGCGAGCTGGCCGTCGTACCGTTCGTTGAGGTAAGCGAACGGGGCTTGGTCGACCAGGCAGTCGCCTCCAAATACCACTACGCGGTCTGGGCGATGCTCATTAAGTACTTCAGTTGTTGCCTGGAGCTGCTCCATGATCGCTTCACGATGGGCTACGCCATCCTGAATCACCGTCTTCTGCCCGGTGTAGGGCTTTACGGGAATCTCGATCAGAGGGCTGGTACTGGCCGGTGCCAGGAAGGCTAGTAGCTCTGCACCGAACCCGGTTGGCGGATTGTCACCACCTTGCCACTGGGGAATCTTCAGGCGAAGTGTTTTACGTGGGCCGGCCAGCTCGATGGTAAGCTCGCTTTCCTTAACGCTGGCAATCGGCTGGAGCACATCACCGTTGAACGGACGCATTTCAAGCTGAGCTTCCAATCGGTTTGGCAGGTCTGGGTTAGCCAGGGCTGCTTTGCCAATGGCTAAAACGCTCGCGCCTGCATCCAGCACCTTGCCGGCACTCTCAAGATCTTCCAGGCCGCCATTGGCAATGATCGAAACGCCAGGGGCGTAACGGTGCGCGAGCGACACCAGGGTATCCTGGCCTTCGGGGAAGGCTGGCTTTGAAGCATCGTATTCAGTGACATGGATGAAGTCTGCGCCTGCTTGCGCAAGAGCACTGAAAATGATCTGCGCGTCAGCTTCGCCGCCCGGCCACTTACTGGTGAAATCGTTCACCTTGCCTTGTGAGATCCGGATGCCGACCCGAGCTAACTGACCGATTTCCTTTTTGACCTTCTCTACGATTTCCGCCAGCAGCGAGACCCGCCTCTGGGTATTTCCACCCCAGCGATCGGTGCGTTTGTTGGTCTCGTAGCTTAGGAACTGATCGAGCAAATAGCCGTTGGCACCGTGAATCTCGACGCCGTCGAAGCCCGATATGCGTACAGCGCGAATCGCTGAGCTGACGAAGCCCTCGACGATTTCAGCGATTTGCTGCTCGCTCAATTCTTTCGGTTCGGCGTAATCGCCCTTGCCGTAGTAGAAACTCAGTTGCTGACCCTTTGGCTTGATCGCCGAAGGCGCGACGGTTTCGGTGCGAAAACGATTACTCTGGCTGAGCGCGCCCGAGTGCATTATCTGAGCGAAGAAACGGCTGCCCCTGGCCTGAACCGCCTGCACGGTAGCCACCCAGGCGTGCGCTTGTTCGTCGTCAGCCAAGCCAGGCTGGAATGCGTATCCCTGGGAGTAATTCCTGTCGGTATAAAGCCCTTCGGTAGTAATCAGACCGAAACCACCCTGTGCGAAGCGCAGGTAGTACTCATGCATCGCCGCAGTGATTTTGCCATGCTCAGTGGCAGTGACGCGGGTCATGGGGGCAACAGCAAGATGGTTCTTCAGCTTCAAACCGTCTATTTGAGTGGTTGCCAAAACTCGAGGTATTACTTGCGCAGTCATGATCTCAGTCCTCATCAAAATTCTTGGACTGTTGGACGAATCACGATTTCGTTGATGTCCACGTCCTGGGGTTGTTCGATGGCATAGGCGATGGCGCGGGCGACTGAATCGGAGGAAATCTGGTTGGCCTGATAGAAGCCTTTCACCACCTCCGCAGTATCGCTATCGCAGGTGTGGTGCTTGAGCTCAGACTCAACCGCGCCGGGAGAGATGATTGTCGAGCGGATGTTATGGCCAATCTCGCTGCGCAAGCCTTCAGCGATCGCCCGCACAGCGAACTTGGTGGCGCTGTAGACACTGCCGATGGGTGCAAAGACCTTGATGCCGGCTACCGACGAAATATTGATGATATGCCCGCTGTTCTGAGCCTCGAAGCGTGGCAGTACGGCCGCGATACCATAGAGCACGCCTTTGATGTTGATGTCGATCATGCGATCCCATTCATCAACCCTGAGCTTGTTGATCGGCGCCAGCGGCATGGTGCCGGCGTTATTAACCAGCACATCGATTCGGCCGAACTTCTCGACGCCGGCGGCTGCCAACGCTTCCAGATCCTCTCGACGCGTCACATCCGTTTGCACCGCGATGGCTTGGCCACCCTCAGCAGCAATCTCTGCGACTATTTGATCAAGGCGTTCCAGTCGGCGAGCACCCAGAACAACCTGTGCACCCGCACGAGCCAGGAGGCGAGCTGTAGCCTCGCCCAAACCGCTGCTGGCTCCGGTAATGATGACAACTTTGCCTGCGATATTTGATTGGCTCATACGAAGAATCTCCGTTGTTGGAAAAGGTGCGTTACACCCTACCCGTCAATGACCAACCAAATAATGGGTAAACTGCTTATTTATAAACAACCAAGAGTTGCCTATGGATCGTCTTCGAGCTATCGAAATCTTCATCAAATCCGCCGACCTGGGCAGTTTTTACAAAGCCGCCGCAGTGCTGGGTATAACCCCTCAAGCCGTCAGCAAGGCCGTTCGTCAGCTGGAGGCAGAGTTAGGATTGCCGCTGTTCCGGCGTTCGCGGCGCAGCTCAAGCCTGACCGAAGAGGGGCGCACCTTCCTCGAACGAACCCGAGGCGGGGTTGCGGCACTGGCATCGGCATGGGAACAGACCCGACAAGCCACTGCGTCTGACCAGGGGCTCATTCGTCTGACAGCACCATTGAGCTTATGTAAGAACCTCATGCTGCCACTCATCAAGAGCTTTCAGCAGGCACATCCAGATGTTGAATTCGATCTGGTGGCGGAGGATCGATACACAGATATCGTGAGCGCCGGCATTGATGTGGGCTTCAGATCAGGTTTCTCCCCCGAAGGGCAGCTCGTGGTGAGGGAACTGATGCGACTCCAACTGATCGCCTGTGCCTCTCCAGACTATCTGGATCAACACGGCGTTCCTGCCACGCGCATGGATCTGGTCAACCATGAGTGCATTGGCAGTCGTAGGCCGAATACCGGTCGGGTCATTCCTTGGGAATTCAACGTCGATGGCATCGCCGAGTACGAGCCTGTCCATGTCTCGTTCTGTACCAATGACGTAGGTACCGAATTGCAAGCCGCTTTGGCAGGCATGGGGATAGGCATGATCGATGGCATCATCGCCGCTCCCTATCTGCGCAGCGGTGAACTAGTTCCTCTGTTCTGCAGTAGCATCAGCGAGCGATACGCGATCTTTCTTTATCATGCCCATCAGCCTGACATGCCTCGGCGCGTCCAGCGCTTCATTGAGCACGCGGCCCAGTATATTAAACAGCAGGCCGACAGTTTCCGCTTTGATGAAAAACAGCTTTCAGCTTTGCATCTGGGATACGTAAAGGAACTTTAAAAACCATTCAAACAGTCAGGGCGAGAATATGTAATCACTCTTGGCAGGTCCGAGAGCCAAGAGTGACTGATCCAAGCGCCACTGCCATCTTCCTTACTTACTGCAGATATCGAAGAGGCTGATTCGTACCACAGATGGAGATTTGCAAAGATCTGCTTCTGGCCGAAAGACTGACCAGTCTTGAGCGTACGCTTTTGGCCGGTTAGCTAACGTTGCTCCGATTAGCCATCCTTGTCCTTCCACACGTGGAGGACTTGTCATGAACATCATCGCTACCTGCAGACGTCAGCCCTGGAACAAAGGAAAACTGGTCGGGCAGAAAACCCCACTCCGACTGAGAGATATCTGGGCCATCCGAGTAAGGCTTCAAATTGCGGAAAGAACCCGAGATCTGGCTCTCTTCGATCTGGCCATCGACAGCAAGCTTCGAGCCTGCGACTTAACCAAGCTCCGCGTGCGCGACGTTGCTCATGGCGAGCACTTATCATCACGAACCATGGTGATGCAGCAGAAGACGCAACGGCCTGTGCAGTTTGAGATCACTGATCAAACACGATCTGCTCTCTGGGCCTGGATACATCGGGCCCAGCTACGCAGCGAGGACTACCTTTTTCCTAGCCGGCTGCATACTTCAGACCATCTATCTACTCGTCAATACGCTCGTATCGTCAAAGGCTGGGTGAAAGCCGTGGGCCTTGATCCAGCCATGTATGGCACACACACAATGAGACGTACGAAGGCATCACTGATCTATCGCAGGACGAAGAACCTGCGGGCGGTTCAGTTGCTGCTCGGCCATACGAAGCTGGAGAGCACTGTTCGATACCTGGGGATTGAGGTCGATGACGCCCTGGAGATGGCGGAACAGACTGAGGTTTGACCATGCATAGCGACGGTCGAAGTTAGACCGTCGCTAACCGGCCCGCTCGTCGACAGAGACGTCGACTACGCGGACCGCATTGGTATCACTGACTTAATCGTCAAGGCTTTCGGGAAGCAGAGTGCTTTGTCCGCGATAGTCACCTTGGATGAAACGTTTCATAGGCAATCCTGCGTTATCACTTTGGGCAATCGGAGCAACGTTGGAAGACTCTTGATGTACTCTGATGCAAGAAAGTAATGCTAGTAAATTTGGAGCTTAAGGATCTGCCTATGGATGTGATTTCAGCGCACCAATTTTCTACAAATCACCGTACTCAAATTGAGGCAAGCGATCACTGTGGCTGTTTTTACTGCTTAGGTGTGTTTTCGCCCTCTGAAATCACTGAGTGGGTTGATCTAGATAGCACCGCTCTGTGTCCGAAGTGCGGGATCGACTCGGTCATCGGTTCAGCATCCAGTCTGCCGATTACCCCTGTATTTCTTTCGAAAATGCACGAACACTGGTTCTAGAAGATCCCGTCATTCGAGGGCATCCCTTCGGTTTGAGATCTACAGACTAGCTTTACCTCAGTGCCGAACGTTCCTGCTAAGTATTTACACACTCTGGGCCGAAAGCAGTCGCCGCTCTCCTCATCGCAGAGGGCTTTGTGCCGAGGCTGAATCCACCAAAGCCATCAAGCGCCAACTCGCCGAGTCGTTGTACGTGGCTTACAACGACGCGACGAGTTATCGAGCTATTGAATTAAAGGGCTAATCATCACCCAGGGCAGGGCGCTTCGCGGTCGAGGAGTCTGGCGGTAAGCAGTACGCCCAGTTCGCTCAGTTGGTGTATGGCGAGGGCGATGTCGCGGTGTTTGCCGTTGAGGTCTTCGGACAGGTCGAGCAGGAGGGTGCTGACGCTGGTGAAGGTTTCGTAGCTGTTGGTGATGAGGCTTTCGTTGTTGGCGTTGGGGGCAACGTTGAAGAGGGCACTTGAATCTGCTTTTGACATGAGTAGACATCCTGAGTGATGCCACCACCTTTCCGCTACTAAACAGTGGGTGGCAGCTGTACGCAGGTTAGTAGACCGGTGGACATCTAAAGCCGGCGCGCCCGAAGACGCCCTGCGCACAGCCACCATCAAGCACAGACGCACTGTCTGACTGATGAAACTCATGCACTAATAGATACCCAAGCTCAGGCTACTAAACCCGAATCACTGAACAATTCAGCGACCGAGCCACCTTAGAGACGGCCACCCCAGCGCACAAGCCGGCGGATTCTGACGCACGCGTAGGCAATGGAGCAAGGTGCGGCAGGGAAATCGGATTTTGCCTTCAGGCGCTGCGTTATCGTTTGGGTTTTTCGCGAGCAAGCTCGCTCCTACAGAAGTGCCATATTCCGGTGTTATGGTTGGCGCTGACGATGGAGGACTGAACATGACATTGACTGTCGACACCTTGCTCGAATTGGCCATGGCCAACCCTATCAATGCGCAAATCACCGCGTGCCTGCCGGATCTGGGTGTGCAGCAGTGCATGCTCACGGCGGGCTGTTTGTTCCAGGCGGTGTGGAACCATCAGGCGAATCTGCCGGCGGCTCAGGGCGTGAAGGACTATGACGTTTTTTACTTTGACGAGGACCTGTCCTACGAGGCGGAAGACGCGGTAATTCGTGCGGCGCAGGTGCTATTCCAAGACCTGGGGGTGAATGTGGAGGTCAGGAATCAGGCGCGGGTGCACCTTTGGTATGGGCAGCGGTTTGGCCGGCCTTACCCGCAGTTGCATTCGGCCCGGCAAGGGGTGGACCGTTACCTGGTGGCGGGCACGTGTATTGCGCTGGATATTGCCTCGGGCGAGGTGTACGCGCCTTATGGCTTGGAGGATGTGAAGCAGGGTGTCTTGCGTATCAACCCCTTGCATCCGGAGCCGGAGCTGTTTTTGCACAAGGCCAGGAGTTATCAAGCGCGTTGGCCGTGGCTCGAGATTGTCGAGCCGGGCTTAGCCCCAATGCTGTAGGAGCGAGCTTGCTCGCGAAAATCGTTAACGATAACGCGTGCCTTCAGATTAAACGCGGCGCCTGTGAGTTTTTCGCGAGCAAGCTCGCTCCTACAGTAACCCCCCGAGTACGCCGCAACCTATTACTACCAGCCATGGCGGCAGCTTCCACACCATCAACGCGACCAGTGCGAGTAGCGCCAACGCCACGTCATACACATTGAAAATCGCGCTGGTCCACACTGGCTGGTACAGCGCCGCCAACAACAGGCCAACCACCGCCGCGTTCACCCCGGCCAGTGCCGCCTGGGTACGCGGGCTGCTGCGCAGGTTTGCCCAGAAGGGCAAGGCACCGAAGATCAGCAGGAACGACGGTGCGAAGATCGCCAGCAGGGCGATCACCCCGCCAAGCCAACCGCTCGGGGCGTGGGTCATGGAGGCGCCGAGGAAGGCGGCGAAGGTGAACAGCGGGCCGGGCATAGCCTGGGTGGCGCCGTAACCGGCGAGGAATACATCGTTGCTGACCCAGTGGCTGGGCACCACTTCGGCTTGCAGTAGCGGCAACACTACGTGGCCGCCGCCGAATACCAGCGCGCCGGTGCGGTAGAAGGCGTCCACCAGCGCCAGCGTGGGGTTGAGCGCCCATGCGGAGAGGAGTGGCAAGCCTATAAGCAGCAGCAAAAACAGCATCAACCACAGGGCTCCGGCACGGCGGCTGATGGCGATGGGCAGCGCGTCGGGCTCGGCACTGCTCTCGGGCTTGAACAGCAACAGGCCGGCCACGCCTGCGACCACCATGACCCCGACTTGAGCCCAGGCGGAGGGTTGCAGCAGCACCACGCAGGCGGCGATCAACATCAACGCCACCCGTAAAACGCCTCGGCACAGGTTGCGTGCCATGCCCCATACGGCCTGGGCCACCACCGCTACGGCGACGACCTTGAGGCCGTGCAGCGCGCCATGGGGGAGGGCGCCGCCGTAGTGGGCCAGCCCCAGGGCAAACAGGATCAGGGCGATGGCCGACGGCAAGGTGAACCCGGCCCAGGCTGCCGCCGCGCCCCGGTAACCCGCGCGGGACAGGCCCAACGCGATACCGACCTGGCTGCTGGCCGGGCCGGGGAGGAATTGGCAGAGGGCGACCAGTTCGGCATAGCTGCGCTCGCTGAGCCAGCGGCGGCGGCTGACGAACTCTTGGCGAAAATAGCCCAGGTGCGCAATCGGCCCGCCGAAGGAGGTGAGGCCCAGGCGCAGGAAGATCAGGAACACTGACCAGGGGCTGCTGCGGTGATCGGCAAGCTGGGGCAAGGGGGCGTCTCGGGCAACGATGCTGGATGTTGCCGACCATAACCAATTTTCATGACGCGCAGAAGAGCGGGTATTTTGCTGCTCCCATTGAATTTATCCGCGGTTGCTTGAGTCACTCAAAGCAGTGCATTGTTTTTCCATCCACAGGACCTCAAGGACCGACCATGACCTTTTTCATCTTCCTGCTCGCCTGCGCCGCCGCCGCCAGTACCGGTGTGATCTTCAAACCCGGTGCCTGGTACGAATCCCTGGTCAAGCCCAGCTTTACCCCGCCCAATTGGCTGTTCCCGGTGGCATGGACGATCATCTACCTGCTGTTGGCCTGGGCCGGTTACCGCTTGACCCTGATCCCCGGCAGCGAAATGGTGTTGGCCTTGTGGGCGGCGCAGATTGCATTGAACACGCTGTGGACGCCGGTGTTCTTCGGTGCCCATCGGTTGTTCGCCGGGATGGTGATTATCGTGCTCTTGTGGCTCACCGTGGCAGCGATGGTGGTGCTGGCCGTGCGCCTGGATTTGATTACCGGACTGATCCTGTTCCCGTATCTGGCGTGGCTGTGCGTGGCCGCGGCGTTGAACTTCTCGATCCTGCGTAATAATCGCTGATGGCTTACCAGCATTGGCCCGCCAGCGAGCCCGAACTGGCCCAGATGCGCCGCTTCAATCAGAAACTGGCGTGGATGCCGCGCTTTAAAGTCCGCAACCGCGTGACGCCGCGCATGATCCAGGCACTGCTACGCGCCAGCCAGACGTTCAAGAAGGCGCCCGTGGTTGAGCTGAAAAGGCTGGGCACGGTGCCCGTGCGCATCTTGCGCCCCAGTGGCAAGCTCAAAGGCGTGGTGCTGGATATCCACGGCGGTGGCTGGGTGATCGGCAATGCGCAAATGAATGACGACCTTAACCTCGGCATGGTCAACGCTTGCGATGTGGCGGTGGTGTCGGTGGATTATCGGCTGGCGGTGGATACGCCGATCGAAGGGTTGCTGGACGACTGCCTGACGGCTGCGCGCTGGCTCCTGGCGGATTGCCCGGAGTTTGCCGGCCTGCCGGTGTTTTTCGTCGGTGAATCGGCCGGCGGGCATCTGGCGGCGGCCACCTTGTTGGCGCTCAAGCAATGGCCCGAGTTACTCCAGCGGGTAAGCGGCGCGGTGTTGTATTACGGCGTCTACGATTTGACCGGCACGCCCAGTGTGCGCACGGCCGGGCCGGGCACCTTGTTGCTGGACGGACCGGGCATGGTCCAGGCGCTGCGCCTGCTGACGCCGGGGATCAGCGACGAGGCGCGCCGGCAGCCGCCTTTGTCCCCTTTGTATGGGGACTTTGAGGGGCTGCCGCCAGCGCTGATGTTCGTGGGCGAATTGGACCCGCTCAAGGATGACACCCTGCTTATCGCCGAGCGATGGGCGGCGGTTGAGGCCCATCTACTGCCGGAAGCGGCCCATGGGTTTATTCATTTTCAGGTGGCGATGGCCGATCGCGTGTTGGCTTACGCTCGCCAGTGGATAGCGGGTCGGATCCTTGGCGATGAGCGTTAGTATCGAGGCGGTGCAGGCCGCTGACATTCCCCAGGTGCTGAGCTTCGCTTTGCAGGCGCGTGATGAACTGTTTCCTACGCTCAGTGCCACCGGAGTACCCCAGGATCTGGCGCAGTTTGAAGCCATCTACCTTGAGGGCGGCGGGCGGTTTTTGATTGCCCGTGCCGAAGGCCGGATCGCTGCCGCAGTGGCTTATCGGCCCTACGACGGCCGCTTCCCGCAGTTGAACTATCAGGGGCGCAAGACGGTGGAAGTGGTGCGCCTGTATGTGCTCCCGGCAGTGCGCCGCCTGGGCCTGGCGGGCCAGTTGTACCGCTCGCTGGAGGCGCTGGCGCGGGCGAATGGCGTGGAGGTGATGTACTTGCACACCCATCCGTTTCTGCCCGGCGCGATTGATTTCTGGCGGCGGCAGGGGTTCGAAGTGGTGGATGTCGAGGCCGACCCGATCTGGCAAACAACCCATATGCACCTGCCTCTGTAGAACCAATGTGGGAGGGGGCTTGCTCCCGATGAGGGAGTGTCAGCAAACACATCTATGACTGACCCACCGACATCGGGAGCAAGCCCCCTCCCACATTTTGATCACAGTTGGCTGTCAGGCTGTCACCAGAACAAGCTGCTCCAACCTACAGGTTCAGTTGGAGCGCAGACGCAGGATTTGCGCACCGTCGAACGGGTCTGTCAGGTAATGCCCCTGCACCCCGAAGGTCTCTTGCAAACGCTGCGGCGTCAGCACTTGCAGCGGCGCGCCCAGCGCCACCAGTTGCCCGCGATCCAGTACGGCCAGGCGATCACAGGTCAGCGCCTGATTCAGGTCATGCAGCGCAATCAAGGTCGTCACCGGCAAGCCTTGCACGCCTTTCAAGATCGCCAGTTGATGCTGGATATCCAGGTGATTGGTCGGCTCGTCCAGCAACAAAATCTGCGGCCGTTGCGCCAGGGCGCGGGCGATGTGCACGCGCTGGCGTTCGCCACCCGAGAGGCTGCGCCAGGCGCGTTGGCTCAGGTGGGTGGCGTCTACGTCGTGCAGGGCCTGGTGCACGATGGCATCGTCTTCGCGCGACCACGGGCTCAGCGCCGACAGCCACGGCGTGCGGCCCAGGGCCACGGCATCGAACACGCGAATGGCGTCGTCGGTGTCGGCCTGTTGCTCCACGACCGCCAATTGTTGCGCGATGGTGCGGCGCGGCAACTCACCCAGCGACTTGCCACCCAGGCGAACATCGCCGCTGGCCGGCACACGTAATCCAGCCAGCAATTTGAGCAGGGTGGATTTGCCTGAACCATTGGGCCCGACGATGCCGAGGGTTTCACCCAACTGCACGTCCAGGTCAATGTCACGCAGCAACTGCGCCTCACGCACTTTGAAGCCCAGGCCGCTGCAACTGAGCACGCTCATCGCGCATTCCTCCGGCCAATCAGGATCAGCGCAAACACCGGCGCGCCCACCAATGCGGTCACCACACCCACCGGAATCACCTGGCCCTTGATCAAGGTGCGCGACAGCACGTCCGCAGCGATCAAAAACAGCGCGCCACCCAAGGCGCTGGCTGGCAGCAAGCGCGAATGCCCGGTGCCAAGCAACAGGCGCACCGCGTGGGGAATCACCAAACCGACAAACCCGATGGAGCCGACGATGGACACCATCACCGCCGTCACCAGCGCAGCGCAGGCCACCAGCACAAATTGCACGCGGCGCACCGGGATGCCGAGGGAGGCCGCCGAGTCGCTGCCGAAGGTAAACGCATCCAGTGCGCGACGGTGCCACAGGCACACCGCGAGCCCCACGACCGCCACCGGCACCGCCAACCACACCGATGGCCAGCGCACGCCGCTGAGGTTGCCCAGCAGCCAGAACATAATGCCGCGGGCTTGTTCGGAGCTGGCGGACTTGGTGATCAGGAACGCGGTCAGGGCATTGAACAACTGCGAGCCGGCGATGCCCGCGAGGATGATCTGCCCGGTGCCGCTGGACGATCCGCTGGCCCGCGCCAGCAGCGTCACCAGCGCAAACGCCGCCATCGCCCCCACAAACGCGCCGGCCGATAACGACACCAGGCCACCGCCCACGCCAATCAAGGCAACGAGTACCGCGCCGGTTGACGCGCCGGCGCTGATGCCCAGCAGGTACGGATCGGCCAGCGGGTTACGCAGCAGTGATTGCAGGATCACGCCGCATGTTGCCAACCCTGCGCCGCAGGCTGCGGCCACCAGGGCACGGGTGAGCCGATAGTTCCACACCACACCTTCGTCGATGGGGTCCAGCACGAAGCCTGCGCCCCAGAGTTTATTGGCGAGCACCTGCAGCACCACCTGCGGTTCGATGGCAGTTTCACCGATGGCGACGCCAGCGAGTAGGGCGAGCAGCAGCAACGCCAGGGCGAGTAGGGTGCGCATCATTGGCCCAGGTTATAGCCGTCGATGGCGGCGGCCAGTTGTTCAAGGCCTTCGAAGGTGCGCAGGCTCGCCTGCAACGCCAGGGCGTCGAGGATGATGATGCGGTTGTTCTTCACCGCGTCCATGTTGCGGGTCACGGGGTCGCTGCGCAGGAAGGCGAGTTTCTTTTCATGGTCGTCGGCCGGGTAGCGGCGGCGGTCCATGCGTGCGATCACCAGGAAGGTGGGGTTGGCCTTGGCGATGGTTTCCCAGCCGACGGCGGGCCACTCTTCATCGGACTGCACGACGTTACGCAGGCCTAGGGTTTGCAGCATGAATTGCGGCACGCCCTTATGGCCGGCTACGTAAGGGTCGCTGGCCATTTCGGCGCTGGAGAACCACACCAGTGCGCTGGCCTGCTTCAAGCCTTTGCCCTGCGCCGTAGCGACGGATTTGGCCAGGCGCGCCTTGAGTTCGTCGGCCAGTTGTTGGCCGCGATCCTGTACGTCGAAAATCTGCGCCAGTTGCTGGAGGCTCTGGTAGATCGTCTCGATGCGAAAGGGCTCCAACCGGGTGCCATCGGCGCCCACCAGGTTGTCTTTGCCTTCGCAGTCGGACGGCAACAGGTAGGTGGGGATCTTCAGTTCATGAAACTGCTCACGGGTGCCGACCACGCCTTGGGGCCCTACCACCCATTCCAGCTCGGCGGCCACCAGTTGCGGGCGCTTGGCGAGTACGGCTTCGAAGCTTGGCTCGTTGTTGGCCAGGCGCTCGATGCGGTCGTCCTGGGCCTTGTACTGCGCCGCCACGTTGTTGAACCACAGCGAAGTGCCGACCACCTTGTCGCCCACGCCCAGGGCGTAGAGCATCTCGGTGGCGGCCTGGCCGATGGTCACGCTGCGGGCGGGGGCGTGCTGGAAGGTCAGGGTGCTGCCGCAGTTTTGCACGGTCAACGGGTACTGAGTGGGCGCGGCTTGCGCCAGGGCACACATACCCAAGCCTGCGATCAGGGCGGTAACGCGTGGCAGCATGAGGCGATCTCCTTGTGAACCGTAGATGCAGCAGGGGAGGTACGGCTCGGAAATACGCCCATGGACGCTGCTGATGGGCAGGGCCAGGATGTCCTTCCCGGACACCCCGCCGGTTAGTGAATTAGCTGGGCCGGCAGGTCTCCTGACTGATGCGTCGTCGCCTTGCTCCCGCCTTCCCGGACGCGGTCCAGTGGCAGTGGGGAGCAGGCTCGGCATCTACAGTTGCGGGGGCAGTTTCGGTTCACGTCGCGTGCGGCGTTTCGAATTCCCTGTTAGTCCCATACGGGAACCGGCGGCGGTATGGTAAGCGATCACACCCTGTAGGCGCGAATCAGAGCCGAATATCTTGCGGCCCGCGGATCAGCGCTTCGATCCGCGTACCTGTGGCGCGTTCTTCGTTGCTGAACCCGTCGTAGTCGGCCAGGTTGGCGAAGCGGATGCCGGTCAGTTGTTCGATCTGGATCACACTGCGCTGGTAGGTTCGAAGCGGGCCGAATACCAGGTCGAGTTGGCCCAGTTCGCGGCTTTGGTCAATCGTGTAGGCACTGGCCGAGGGCTTGCCATCGTCGCTGAGGTAAGCCACCACTTTCCAGAACGCCTTGGGGATTTTCACGCCACGGTAAAGCCGGTCGTCATCGGCGAACACTGGCCCGGTAAACACCGTGGCCCGGGCTTTCCAGCGCTGGGTGTTGTCGAGGATGTAGTCTTCGAGCTCCAGCCAGGTTTTCTGGTTGAAGCCGCTCATTTGAGGGGAGCAGTTGGTGAAGTGAAAGGTGTCGAAGTTGGCGGTGTTCGCCTCGTCGCCCCAGTTGGGGTCCTGGCGCCGTACCAGGTGGCCGCGGTCCAGGCCATTGCCGGCATAGAGGTCTTCACCTACTTGGGCGTCCAGGGGCAAGCGGCCATCGTAGGCCCAGGTGTCGTTGCTGCGCGTGATGTCCACATGCTTGGCGCCGTCGATATTGACCCCCACGTAGAGCGCCAATCGTCGGGAGCGCGACATGGTGATGGAGAAATGCGTGTAGTCCAGGCGCTTGGGTTGCACGTCGCCCGCCAGTGGCTCGCCAACCGTGGGCCATGGCACCACGAAATCGCTGAGGAAATCGTCGGCATAGCCCGCGCGGTTTTTGAAGTCCTTGGCCGCTGTGACACGCGGCGTCGCGGCTCTGGCTTCCAGCAGGGTGGGGCTGGCCGCGACCAATGGACGCAGGTCGGCGAGCCTTGGGCGGTGGGAAAGGTCGATTTGGGCTGTGCGGGCGGGCATGGGCATGTTCCTTATGGGCCTCGGATAAACACCACTGAAACACAAACTCATGACAATTTGGCCCAGGGGGCGAACACAGGGCTATCCTGAAAACCGTTACCCGGACGTTCATCACACGCCAAAAAGGAGCCAGCTCATGTGTGTTCGCCAACTGCGCAACCCGATTTTCTGCCTGATCCCGCCGTACATGCTCGACCAGATCGCCCGCCACGGGGATAAAGCCCAGCGGGAGGTCGCATTACGCACGCGCGCCAAGGACAGCACGTTCCGGTCGTTGCGTATGGTCGCGGTACCCGCCAAGGGCCCGGCCCGCATGGCGCTGGCCGTGGGCGCCGAGAAACAGCGCTCGATCTACAGCGCCGGAAACACCGATAGCCTGCCCGGCAAGCTGATTCGCGGTGAAGGGCAGCCCGCCAGTGGCGATGCCGCGGTGGACGAAGCCTATGATGGACTGGGCGCGACCTTCGATTTTTTTGACCAGGTATTCGACCGCAACTCCATCGACGATGCGGGCATGGCGCTGGACGCCACGGTGCACTTCGGCCAGGACTACAACAACGCGTTCTGGAATTCGACTCAGATGGTGTTCGGCGATGGCGACCAGCAGTTGTTCAATCGCTTCACCGTGGCACTCGACGTCATTGGCCATGAGTTGGCTCATGGCGTGACCGAGGATGAGGCCAAGCTGATGTACTTCAACCAGTCCGGCGCGCTGAACGAGTCGCTGTCGGATGTATTCGGTTCGTTGATCAAGCAGTACGCGCTGAAGCAAACGGCCGAGGACGCCGACTGGTTGATCGGCAAGGGGCTGTTTACCAAAAAGATCAAAGGCACCGCTCTGCGTTCGATGAAAGCCCCGGGCAGCGCCTTTGATGACAAGCTGCTGGGCAAAGACCCGCAGCCGGGGCATATGGATGATTTTGTGCAAACCTACGAGGACAATGGTGGCGTGCATATCAATTCCGGCATTCCCAACCACGCGTTCTATCAGGTGGCCACCAAGATTGGCGGGTTCGCCTGGGAGCGTGCAGGGCGGATCTGGTATGACGCACTGCGCGATTCGCGGCTGCGGCCCAATTCCGGCTTTTTACGTTTTGCGCGTATCACCCATGATATTGCCGGTCAGCTTTATGGCGTAAACAAGGATGAGCAGAAGGCGGTCAAGGCAGGCTGGAAAGCGGTGGGCATTAACGTTTGACGAAGCCGCCTGTGCGGCGAGGAACAGCCATGCGAATTTCAATCAAGGAAAGCGGCGGGGCGGCGTTTTTTCCAGGGTTGGCCAAACCGCGCAGCGTCGAACTGGACGCGCTGCCCGAGCAGGACCAGCAAGAGTTACGGCAACTGATCGAAGACTCGGGTTTCTTTCGGTTGCCGCAAAGCACTCGCCCTGAACCAGGCAACCCCGGCCAGGTGCATTACACCCTGACAGTGACGGAAGGCGCGCGCGAGCACACGGTCTGTGTGCTCGCGCCGGTAAAATCCCAGGCCCTGGATGGTTTGGTGCAGTGCGTGCGACGACATATTAATTGTTGAAGCGCCAAGGCTGGCAGGCTACTTACGATCCAGCCACACCGTCTGCGCATTGCAGAACTCGCGTACACCGAAGTGCGACAGCTCGCGGCCGAACCCGCTTTTCTTGACGCCGCCAAACGCCACCCGAGGGTCCGACACGCTGAACGCGTTGACGAAGACCCCGCCGGTTTCCAGCTGGTCGGCAATCGCTCGTGCCTTTGCCGAGTCGGCCGTGAAGATGCTGGCCGTCAGGCCGAACTCGCTGTCGTTGGCCAGGGCCACGGCGTGGTCGGCGTCGCGGGCGGTGATGATCGACGCCACGGGGCCGAACAGTTCCTGTTTGAACGACGTCATTTGGTCGGTGACGTCGGCCAGTACGGTCGGCTCATAGTAATTGCCCGCGCCCGCGACTTTATGGCCGCCCAGCAGCAGCCTGGCGCCTTCTTCCAGGGTCGCCTGGACCTGGCCGTGCAGTTCGTCACGCAGATCAAAACGCGCCATGGGGCCGATATAGGTGGCGGTCGAGGTGGGTTCGCCCATCACCAGGGCGCGGCTGGCTTCCAGGAATTTGGCGGTGAAGGCTTCAACCACGCCTGCTTCGATGATCAAGCGCTTGGCGGCTGCGCAGACCTGGCCGCTGTTCTGGAAGCGGCCGATGACGGCGGCTTGTACGGCGGCGTCGAGGTCGGCGTCGTTGAGCACGATAAACGGGTCGGAGCCACCCAGTTCCAGCACGCATTTTTTCAACGCGGCCCCGGCCTGTGAGCCGATGGCAATACCGGCGCGAACGCTGCCGGTGAGCGTCACGGCGGCGATGCGCGGGTCGGCGATGGCGGTGGACACGCCGTCCTGGGTCACGTTGATCACTTCAAACACGCCTTCGGCAAAACCGGCTTTGCGCAGCGCTTGCTGGATCAGGTAGGCGCTGCCCATTACGTTGGGCGCATGTTTGAGTACATAGGTGTTGCCGGCGAGCAGGGTCGGCACGGCGCCGCGCAGCACTTGCCACACCGGGAAGTTCCACGGCATCACCGCGAGGATCGGGCCCAGTGGGCGGTATTCGATCCGGGCGCTGCCGTTGTCCACCAAGGTAGGTTCCGGGGCGAGTATGGCCGGGCCGTGGGCGGCGTACCACTCGCTGAGCTGGGCGCATTTTTCAATCTCGGCGCGGGCCTGGGCGATAGGCTTGCCCATTTCCAGGGTGATCATCTGTGCCATGTCTTCAGCTTGCTCACGCAGGGCGACAGCCAGGGCCAGCAGATAGTCGGCACGCTGGTTCACCGGGGTGTGGCGCCAGGTACGGAAGGCACCGGTCGCGCGGGTGAGGGCGGCATCCAGTTGTGCTGCGCTTTCATAGGGGTAGCTGGCAACGGTTTCACCGTTGGCGGGGTTGATCGACAGGGCGTGGGTCTGGTGGGAAATAGCGTTGTTCATGGCACCGTCCGGCTGAATGAGTGGAATGGGACCAGCGTACGGGGCTGTATCTTTTCTGGAAACTGAATAATATTAAGCAATACGTTCATGAATGGAGAATGACTTGGATCTGGTGCAGCTGGAAATCTTCAAGGCCGTTGCCGAACAAGGCAGCATCAGCGCCGCCGCGCAGTTGATTCATCGGGTGCCGTCGAACCTCACCACGCGCATCAAGCAACTGGAGCAGGATTTGGGCGTGGAGTTATTCATCCGTGAGAAGAGTCGCTTACGTTTGTCCCCGGCCGGGTGGAATTTCCTCGGCTATACGCGGCGTATTCTCGATCTGGTGCAGGAAGCCCGCGCCACGGTGGCGGGGGAGGAGCCCCAAGGCGCCTTCGCCCTGGGCTCGCTGGAGAGCACGGCGGCGGTGCGTATCCCGGCGTTACTAGCGGCGTATAACCAGCAATACACCAAGGTGGAGTTGGACCTGAGTACGGGCCCTTCGGGCACCATGATCGAAGGCGTGCTGTCGGGCCGGCTGACGGCGGCCTTTGTCGATGGTCCGGTGCTGCACTCCACGCTGGAGGGTGTGGCGGTGTTTGAGGAGGAGATGGTGGTGATCGCGCCGCTGCATCACGCGTCGATCAGCCGGGGGCAGGATGTGAATGGCGAAAACATCTATACGTTTCGCTCCAACTGTTCGTACCGGCACCACTTCGAGCGCTGGTTCTCACAGGATGGCGCGGTGCCGGGCAAGATCTTCGAGATCGAGTCCTACCATGGCATGTTGGCCTGTGTCAGCGCCGGGGCCGGGCTGGCGCTGATGCCGCGCAGTATGCTGGAGAGTATGCCGGGGTGTGCGGCGGTGAGTGTGTGGCCGTTGACGGACAGCTTTCGACTGCTCAATACCTGGCTGATCTGGCGGCGGGGCACGGTTTCGCAGAGTTTGAACAGTTTCGTAAAACTGCTGGAAGAACGCAATCTGCCAGCATCCTAGATCAAATGTGGGAGCTGGCTTGCCTGCGATAGCGGTGTGTCAGTCAATGAATCTTTAACTGAACCGCCGCTATCGCAGGCAAGCCAGCTCCCACAGGTGTCTTGCATCAGCCGCCAAATTGCAGGGTGCCCATGGCCAGCTTGGCCATGATTGCCGTCGCGCCCAGTTGTACCAGCCATAACGCCAACCCACCGAGGAATACTCCCAGCGCCACTTGCAGCACCAGGCTCTTCTGGCGCTTGGCTTGCGGTGCGCGTGGGGCATAGTCGTGCAATTCGTCGCGGTCGGCGCGCAGGTCCAGGTCATCGTTTCTCATAGGGTTCTCGCAGCAAGGAGGCAGTCGACGTTCAGTCTAGTGTGTTCGCCAATAAAAAGGGGGAAGCCAATGGCTTCCCCCCTTCGTCTAACGCTTGCCGGCTTACAGCACTTCGACAATCGCCTTGGTCACCGCACCAATGTTCGACTGGTTCAGGGCCGCCACACAGATACGCCCGGTGTCCAATGCATAGATGCCAAACTCGGTACGCAGGCGTGTGACTTGCTCAACGGTCAGGCCGGAGTAGGAGAACATCCCACGCTGGCGACCGACGAAGCTGAAGTCATGACCTGGCGCAGCCTTGGCCAGCTCGGCCACCATCTGCTCGCGCATACCGCGGATGCGCAGGCGCATTTCGGCCAACTCGGCTTCCCACTGAGCGCGCAGCTCAGGGTTGTTCAACACTGCGGCAACGATGGCTGCGCCGTGGGTGGGCGGGTTGGAGTAGTTGGTGCGGATCACGCGCTTGACCTGGGACAGGATGCGCGCGCTTTCTTCCTTGGACTCGCTGACGATCGACAGCGCGCCTACGCGCTCGCCATACAGCGAGAACGACTTGGAGAACGAGCTGGACACAAAGAAGGTCAGGCCCGACTCAGCGAACAGGCGCACTGCGGCGGCGTCTTCGTCGATGCCATCGCCAAAGCCCTGGTAGGCCATGTCGAGGAACGGCACCAGGTTCTTGGCCTTGACCACCTCCAGCACGTTTTGCCAGTCGGCTGGGCTCAGGTCGACGCCAGTCGGGTTGTGGCAGCAGGCGTGCAGCACCACGATGGACTGTGGCGGCAGGGCGTTGAGGTCTTCGAGCAGACCGGCGCGGTTCACGTCATGGGTGGCCGCGTCGTAGTAACGGTAGGTCTGCACCGGGAAACCGGCTTTTTCGAACAGCGCCTGGTGGTTTTCCCAGCTTGGGTCGCTGATGGCAACAACGGCGTCGGGCAGCAGTTGCTTGAGGAAGTCGGCGCCGATTTTCAGCGCGCCAGTACCGCCGACGGCCTGGGCGGTAATCACACGGCCGGCACTCAGCAGCGGCGACTGCGCACCAAACAGCAGCTTCTGCACGGCCTGGTCGTAGGCCGCGATGCCGTCGATCGGCAAGTAGCCACGGGCGGCGTGTTGCGCCACGCGAATGGCTTCCGCTTCGGCAACGGCACGCAAGAGTGGAATCTTCCCCTCCTCGTTGCAGTAAACGCCCACGCCAAGGTTGACCTTGGTGGTTCGTGTATCGGCGTTGAATGCTTCGTTGAGGCCCAGGATAGGATCGCGTGGTGCCATTTCGACAGCGGAGAACAGGCTCATTTTTGCGGCAGCTCTATGGGGGAAGGGAGGGACGTGTCGCGCTCCAGCCGAATGCACTAGAGCGGTGCACAAACGGGGAGCTAGTATAGAGGCCATCACCGCGCAGGGCGACAGCCGAAATGGCTTTTCGGCCAAGTTTTTCGGTTTATTTGCTGACCGTTAGTCTTATTGCAACCTTGAAGGGAAAGGACATGTAGGACGTCAGCCTTGAAACCCGTCACATTCGCCACCACTTCTACAGCTATTATGGTTTTTTCCTGCAACCTGCGATGATTATTCGCGGGTTGCTGAGCTATTTCGTCCCTGGCGGTGTCGAGTCTGGGGTGACTTCACGAGGTACGTTATGTCGGATTTCCAGCTCGTTACCCGTTTTGAACCCGCCGGCGATCAACCGGAAGCCATTCGCCAGATGGTCGAAGGCATCGAGGCCGGCCTGGCGCACCAGACGCTGCTTGGGGTGACCGGTTCCGGCAAGACCTTCAGCATCGCCAACGTGATCGCCCAGACCAACCGCCCGACCCTGGTGCTGGCGCCGAACAAGACCCTGGCCGCGCAGCTTTACGGCGAGTTCAAGGCGTTCTTCCCCAACAACGCTGTTGAGTACTTCGTTTCCTACTACGACTACTACCAGCCCGAAGCCTACGTGCCGTCCTCCGATACCTTTATCGAGAAGGATGCATCGATCAACGACCATATCGAACAGATGCGGCTGTCGGCGACCAAGGCGTTGCTGGAGCGCAAGGACGCGATCATCGTCACCACGGTGTCGTGCATCTACGGTCTGGGCAGCCCCGAAACCTACTTGAAGATGGTGCTGCACGTTGACCGAGGCGACAAACTCGACCAGCGCGAACTGCTGCGCCGCCTGGCGAGCCTGCAGTACACCCGTAACGACATGGACTTCGCCCGCGCCACCTTCCGGGTGCGCGGCGATGTGATCGACATCTACCCGGCCGAATCCGACCTGGAAGCGATCCGCATCGAGCTGTTCGATGACGAAGTCGAAAGCCTGTCGGCCTTCGACCCGTTGACCGGCGAGGTGATCCGCAAGCTGCCGCGCTTTACCTTCTACCCGAAAAGCCACTACGTGACCCCGCGTGAAACCCTGATGGGCGCCATCGAGGGTATCAAGGTCGAGTTGGCCGAGCGTCTGGAATACCTGCGTTCCAACAACAAGCTGGTGGAAGCCCAGCGCCTTGAGCAGCGCACCCGTTTTGACCTGGAAATGATCCTGGAGCTGGGCTACTGCAACGGCATCGAAAACTACTCGCGCTACCTGTCGGGTCGCGAATCCGGGGCGCCGCCGCCGACCCTCTATGATTACCTGCCGCCGGACGCCTTGCTGGTGATCGACGAATCCCACGTCAGCGTGCCGCAGGTGGGGGCCATGTATAAGGGCGACCGCTCGCGTAAGGAAACCCTGGTGGAGTACGGCTTCCGCCTGCCGTCGGCGCTGGACAACCGGCCAATGCGCTTTGACGAGTGGGAGGCCATCAGCCCGCAGACCATCTTTGTGTCGGCGACGCCCGGCAACTATGAAGCCGAGCACGCTGGTCGCGTGATCGAGCAGTTGGTGCGACCTACTGGCCTGGTGGACCCGGAGATTGAAATCCGCCCGGCGTTGACCCAGGTCGACGATCTGCTGTCGGAGATCAACAAGCGTGTGGCCCTGGAAGAGCGGGTGCTGGTTACCACATTGACCAAGCGCATGTCCGAAGACTTGACCGACTACCTGGCCGACCACGGCGTGCGCGTACGTTACCTGCACTCGGACATCGACACCGTGGAGCGGGTAGAGATCATCCGCGACCTGCGCCTGGGGACCTTCGATGTGCTGGTGGGGATCAACCTGCTGCGTGAGGGTCTGGACATGCCCGAAGTGTCGCTGGTGGCGATTCTGGATGCGGACAAGGAGGGCTTCCTGCGCTCCGAGCGCTCGTTGATCCAGACCATCGGCCGGGCGGCGCGTAACCTCAATGGCCGGGCGATCCTGTATGCGGACCGCATCACCGGCTCCATGGAGCGGGCGATTGGCGAGACCCAGCGTCGTCGCGACAAACAGATCGCGTTCAACCTGGAACACGGCATCACCCCCAAGGGCGTGTTCAAGGATGTTGCCGACATCATGGAAGGCGCCACCGTGCCCGGCTCGCGCAGCAAGAAGCGCAAGGGCATGGCCAAGGCTGCCGAGGAAAGTGCCAAGTACGAGAACGAACTGCGCTCGCCGAGTGAGATCACCAAGCGGATTCGGCAGTTGGAAGAGAAGATGTACCAGCTGGCTCGGGACCTGGAGTTTGAGGCGGCGGCGCAGACGCGGGATGAGATTGGCAAGTTGCGCGAGCGTCTGTTGGCTGTTTAATTTGCGTTGATTGGGCTGGCCTCATCGCGGGCAAGCCCGGCTCCCACATTGATCTGTGAACGCGGTCAAAATGTGGGAGCTGGCTTGCCTGCGATGGCCGCGCCTCGGTTTTCCAGATATCCCCCAGGCTGTTACCATTCGCCCCTTGTTTCAATTTTCAGTTTTATCGCCCATTCGAGACCTGCCATGACCACCGTCCGCACGCGCATTGCGCCATCGCCTACTGGGGATCCCCACGTCGGTACTGCTTACATCGCCTTGTTCAACTACTGCTTTGCCAAGCAGCATGGTGGTGAATTCATCCTGCGGATCGAAGATACCGATCAACTGCGCTCCACCCGTGAGTCGGAACAGCAGATTTTCGATGCCTTGCGCTGGCTGGGCATTACCTGGGCTGAAGGTCCGGACGTCGGCGGCCCGCATGGCCCGTATCGCCAGAGCGAGCGCAGCGACATCTACAAGCAATACACCCAGCAACTGGTCGACATGGGCCACGCCTTTCCGTGCTTCTGCACCGCCGAAGAGCTGGACCAGATGCGCGCCGAGCAACAGGCCCGTGGCGAGACCCCGCGCTACGATGGTCGCGCGCTGTTGTTGTCCAAGGAGGAAGTGGCCGCACGCCTGGCGGCTGGCGAACCCCACGTTATCCGCATGAAAGTGCCGAGCGAAGGCGTGTGCGTGGTGCCGGACATGCTGCGCGGTGACGTCGAAATCCCGTGGGACCGCATGGACATGCAAGTGTTGATGAAGACCGACGGCTTGCCGACGTACTTCCTGGCCAACGTGGTCGACGACCATCTGATGGGCATCACCCATGTGCTGCGCGGTGAAGAGTGGCTGCCATCGGCGCCGAAACTGATCCTGCTGTACGAATACTTCGGCTGGGAGCAACCGCAGCTGTGCTACATGCCGCTGCTGCGTAACCCGGACAAGAGCAAGCTGTCCAAGCGCAAGAACCCAACGTCGGTAACGTTCTACGAGCGCATGGGCTTTATGCCTGAGGCGATGCTCAACTATCTGGGCCGCATGGGCTGGTCGATGCCGGACGAGCGCGAGAAATTCTCGTTGCAGGAAATGGTCGACAACTTCGATCTCTCCCGTGTCTCCCTCGGCGGGCCGATCTTCGATATCGAGAAGCTGTCGTGGCTCAACGGCCAGTGGCTGCGTGACTTGCCCGTGGAAGAGTTTGCCAGCCGCGTGCAGCAATGGGCGTTGAACCCCGAGTACATGATGAAGATTGCGCCGTTGGTGCAGGGCAGGGTAGAGACATTCAGCCAGGTCGCGCCCTTGGCCAGTTTCTTCTTTGCCGGCGGCGTGAACCCGGATGCCAAGCTGTTTGAATCCAAAAAACTCTCCGGCGACCAGGTTCGCCAACTGATGCAGTTGATCCTGTGGAAGCTCGAAAGCCTGCGCCAGTGGGAAAAAGATGCGATCACGGCCACGATCCAGGCGGTGGTGGAATCCCTTGAGCTGAAACTGCGCGATGCCATGCCGCTGATGTTTGCCGCGATCACCGGGCAAGCGAGTTCGGTGTCGGTGCTCGATGCGATGGAAATCCTCGGCCCGGACCTGACCCGTTTCCGCCTGCGCCAAGCCCTTGATTTGCTTGGTGGTGTGTCGAAGAAAGAAAACAAGGAATGGGAAAAGCTGCTGGGCGCCATCGCTTAAGCAGGCCGTTGCAGTGACGAAACCCCGGTTTTCCGGGGTTTCGTCGGTAAGTGATTGTTATCCCGGCAAAAAATTTTGAAAATTGTTGAAAATAAATTTGACACGTTTCCAAACCGCCATTAAGATTCGCCCCGTCCTCACCGATGAGGGGCTATAGCTCAGCTGGGAGAGCGCTTGCATGGCATGCAAGAGGTCAACGGTTCGATCCCGTTTAGCTCCACCAATTTACAGGTTCAAGGTTCCGGCCACACCGTCCTTGAATTGATCAGGTCTCAGCTCTGATCAGATGTACAGAAGGTTTTGTCCCCTTCGTCTAGTGGCCTAGGACACCGCCCTTTCACGGCGGTAACAGGGGTTCGAGTCCCCTAGGGGACGCCAGTTTCAACAAGCAGCTCGAAAGGTCTGCTGCGTCGCGAGACGAAAAATCCGGGGCTATAGCTCAGCTGGGAGAGCGCTTGCATGGCATGCAAGAGGTCAACGGTTCGATCCCGTTTAGCTCCACCAATTTTACAGGTTCAAGGTTCCGGCCACACCGTCCTTGAATCGATCAGTTCTCAGCGCTGATCAGTGTATAGAAGGTTTGTGTCCCCTTCGTCTAGTGGCCTAGGACACCGCCCTTTCACGGCGGTAACAGGGGTTCGAGTCCCCTAGGGGACGCCACGATTACCCGCTTTGCGGGATTTTTAAGGGTCATTCAATTATTGAATGGCCCTTTTGTTTGTCTGGCGTTCGGCCATTTTCTTGATTGATTCCATTTTTTTGTTCTGACCGGCGGTCGTACCTTTCGCTTGCGCAATATTATTATGGTAATAATATCCAACCCATGAAAGTCGGAGGCCTTGATGAGCGATAAAAAAGCGCAAACCCGCGAACGTATTTTGCAGGCTGCCAGCGCGGCATTGATCCAGCGCGGCCCGGCTGAGCCGAGTGTGGGGGAGGTCATGGGGGCGGCAGGGCTGACCGTCGGTGGTTTCTACGCGCACTTTGAAAGCAAGGACGCGTTGATGCTGGAGGCGTTCAGCCAGTTGCTGGCGCAGCGCCGGGCCTCTATCGACGATCTGGACGCGCAGCTCACCGGCGAAGAGCGTCGGGCGCTGGTGGCGGCCTTCTATCTGTCACGCAAGCATCGTGATTCAACCTCCCAGGCCTGCCCCTTGCCGGCCACAGTTGGCGAGATGGGTCGCTTGCCCGACGCATTTCGCGAGGTCTTGAGCGAGCACGTGGAGCTGATGACTGCGCAGCTGGCCGACAGCCCTGAAGACATCGACAAGGCGCTGGCGGACATGGCCTTGATGGTGGGTGGCCTGACATTGGCTCGCGCACTGGGGCCGGGTGAGTTGTCGGACCGCGTAATCCGAGCGGCTAAGTCGGCGGTGCGCTGAAGAGGCGCGCCTCGACTGCCGCCGTCTACAGCAGCGGCAAACCGCCTGATACACTGCCCCGCCGACATCAATCGACTGGAGCAAGGCATGGGCTGGGATTTGGCAACTCCGTTTATCATCGATCTGCAGGTTGCGCCTGAAGACATCGACGGCCTCGGGCACGCCAACAACGCGGTGTACGTGTCCTGGCTGGAGCGTTGCGCCTGGCGCCACTCCCAGCGCCTGGGTCTGGACCTCACCGAATACCGTCGCCTGGACCGTGCCATGGCGGTCGTACGCCATGAGATCGATTATCTGGCGGCAGGTTATGAAGGCGATGAGCTGCAACTGGCCACCTGGATCGTCGACTGGGACCAGCGCCTGAAAATGACCCGTCGATTCCAGCTGGTACGCCCTCGCGACGGCGCGACGCTGCTGCGCGCGCAAACCACCTTTGTGTGCATCGAGTTGTCCAGCGGCAAACCCAAGCGCATGCCTGCCGAGTTTATTGACGGTTACGGTCCCGCCCTGACGGGGGGTTAACGGTCGCCGCCGGAAACCCAGTAAACTGCGCCACGATTTTTGTTGAGTGTTTTCCATGCAAATTGCTTTGGCGCCCATGGAGGGGTTGGTCGACAACATCCTGCGGGACGTGTTGACCCACGTGGGCGGTATCGATTGGTGTGTGACCGAATTTATTCGCGTCAACGACCGCCTGCTCACCCCTGCGTATTTCCATAAGCTCGCGCCGGAACTGCTGCACGGTGCCCATACCGCTGCGGGTGTGCCGCTGCGTGTGCAACTGCTCGGCTCCGACCCGGTGTGCCTGGCCGAAAACGCTGCCCTGGCCTGCGAGCTGGGGTCTGAGGTGATTGACCTGAACTTTGGTTGCCCGGCCAAGACCGTCAACAAGTCCCGGGGTGGCGCGGTGCTGCTCAAGGAGCCGGAGCTGCTCAACCAGATCGTCGAGCACGTGCGCCGTGCCGTGCCCGCCCACATTCCCGTGACCGCCAAGATGCGCCTGGGCTTCGACAGTCCGGATGGCGCGCTGGTATGCGCCACCGCGTTGGCCGAGGGCGGTGCTGCACATATCGTCGTCCACGCGCGCACCAAAGCCGATGGCTACAAGCCGCCGGCCCACTGGGAGTGGATCCCGCGGGTGCAGGACGTGGTCAAGGTGCCGGTATTTGCCAATGGTGATATCTGGAGCGTCGAAGATTGGAAGCGTTGCCGTGAAATCAGTGGCGCCGAAGACATCATGCTCGGCCGTGGCCTGGTGGCGCGTCCTGACCTGGCAAGGCAGATTGTAGCGGCCAAGGCCGGTGAGGAAGTGGTCGAGATGACCTGGGCGCAGATGCAGCCGATGCTTCAGGAGTTCTGGCGCCAGTCGGTGGCGCAACTGACTGAAAAACAGGCACCCGGCCGCTTGAAGCAATGGCTGGCGATGCTGACGCGCAACTACCCGCAGGCGGTGGAGCTGTTCACCGCGCTGCGCCGCGAGACCGACCTGCAATGCGTCAGCCGTCTGCTGGGCATGCAGCATCCGGTCCCGCTCGACCCTGTTCCAGCAACCGCCTGAAGCCTTCTATCGGCAACGGTCGGCTGTGCAAATAACCCTGGAACAAATGGCAGCCCAGCTTTTGCAGGAACGCCAGTTGCTCCGGGGTTTCCACGCCCTCGGCGATCACGTCCAGGTTCAAGCTGCGCGCCATGGCTACGATGGCGCGGATGATCTCAGCGTCATTAGGGTCGTGGGTGGCATCGCGTACAAATGACTGATCGATTTTCAATGCATCCACCGGCAGGCGCTTGAGGTAGGTCAGGGATGAGTAGCCGGTGCCGAAGTCATCCATTGCGAAGCTCACGCCGAGCTTTTTCAGGCGACGCATCTTCGCCACGGTATCGTCCAGGTTCTGGATCACGATGCCTTCGGTGATCTCCAGTTTCAGCAGGCTGGAGGGCAGTTGATGCTGCTTGAGGCTGTGTTCTACCCGTTCCACAAAGTCGTTCTGGCGAAACTGCCGCGGGCTGATATTCACGCACAGGCTGAAATTGAGCGGGTCTACCAGACCGTCGGCAATCAACTGGGCAAAGGCGCCGCAGGCTTCATCGAGAATCCAGGTGCCGACTTCCAGGATCAGGCCGCTGTCTTCCAATACCTTGATAAATTCCGTCGGCGACTGCGCGCCCAGTTGCGGATGTTGCCAGCGCACTAGGGCCTCGGCCCCCACAATCCGGTTGCCACGCGCATCCACCTGGGGCTGGTAATGCACGCTGAACTCGCCGCGTGACAGGGCCAGGCGCAGGTCGGTCTCCATGCGAAGGCGCTCGCTGGCGGTTTTTTGCATGCTGTTGTGGAACATCTGTGTGGTATTGCGCCCTGAATCCTTGGCGCGGTACAGGGCGATGTCGGCACGCTTGAGCAAATCGGCTGGCGTGGTGCCGTGGTCGGGAATCAGCGCTACGCCGATGCTGGGCGTGACCTGCAAACGATGGCCGTCAAGGAACATCGGCTCCGACAGCAACTCACGCAATGTATCGGCCACGCTTTGCACCTGGTCGCTGACCTCCTGGCGCTTACCCTCAAGACCGCTGAGCAGCACCACAAACTCATCGCCGCCCAGGCGTGCCACGGTGTCCTCCATGCGCACGCTGGCTTCCAGGCGTGCGGTGACGATTTTCAACACGGTATCGCCCACCGGGTGGCCGAGGGAATCGTTGATGTGCTTGAAGTGGTCGAGGTCGAGGAACAGCAGGGCGCCGCGCAGGTTGTGGCGCTTGAGCAGGGCGATCTGCTGGCTCAGGCGGTCCATCAGCAGTGCGCGATTGGGCAGGTTGGTGAGCGGGTCGTGATAGGCCAGATGGCGGATCTGCGCCTGGGCGTTTTTCAGCAGGCTGACGTCTCGTGCGGTCAGCAGCAGGCAGGGGGTTTCGTTCAGGGTGATCGGCTCGACCGAGACCTCCACCGCCAGCACCTCGCCTCGTTTGTTGTGCCAGAGCATTTCCAGATGATGGATGCGGCCCTTGATCTGCAACTCGGCCAATAATGCCGCGCGCTGGTTTTCATCGGCCCAGATGCCGATCTGGTACAGGGTCAGGCCGATGGCTTCTTCGGTGCGGTAACCGGTCAGGCGGCAAAAACCGTCATTGACCTCCACATAACGGCCGGTGTCGCGTTCGGTGATTGAAATCGCGTCGGGGCTGGAGTGAAACGCCTTGGCGAACTTCTCTTCACTGGCCTTGAGGGCAGCTTCCGAGCGTTGCTGCTGGGTGATATCCCGAAGGGTGGTGACGATGCAGGGTTGGTCGCTGACCTTGATCAAGCGGCTGGAGATGACGCAGGTCAGGCTTTGGCCGTCCTTGTGATGCACCACGATGGCCACATTGCTCAGGGCCTGTTCGCGAATCACCCGCTCGATGCGTTGCAGGCGCTTGCTGGAGTCGTCCCACAGGCCGATTTGTTCGGCGCTTTTGTCCAGTACTTCGGCGGCTGTCCAGCCAAAGGTCTGGGTAAACGCCGGGTTGATCTCGATAAAAGCGCCGCTTTCCAGGCAGGTCACGCAGATAGGGTCGGGGCTGGCCTGGAACAGGCTGGCAAATTTTTCCTCGGAGGCGGTGAGGCGTTGCTCGCGTTCGACCTGATCGGTGATATCCAGCAAGGTGCCCGCCATGCGCAGGGGTTTGCCTGCTTCGTCGCGGTACAGGCGCGCACGGCTTTCCAGATAGCGTGGGCTGCCGTCCTCCAACTGCACGCGGTAGGTCAATTGGTAGTTGCCGTCCGGGCCTTCACGCAAGCTGCGGTAGGCATTGCGCATACCCTCGCGATCCTGGTCGGACATCCCTTCGAAAAATGCATCGAAGGATTCATGAAAGGGCGCGGGTTCGAGCCCGTGCAGTTGGGCGGCGCGGGCCGAGCCGTAGAGCATGCCGCTGGGGATGTGCCAATCCCAGGCGCCCAGTTGCGCGGAGTCCAGGGCCAGGTCGAGGCGCTCCTGGCTGTCTTTGAGCGCTTGCTCGGCGTTTTTGCGTTCGGTGGTGTCCAGGAACGTGCTGATCAGGTAAGCCTCACCGTCCAGTTCCACCTTCTGGGCGCTGAGCGTGCCGTCGTGGATCTGGCCGTTGCTGGCGCAGAACTGCACCTCCATGGTGATGGGTTCGCCTTTGCGCTGGGTGGCCTTGACCAGCAGTGCACGCTGCTCCGGATGGCGCCACAGGCCCAGTTCCAGGGTGGTACGGCCGATGGCATCGGCCACCGGCCAGCCGAACAGCATTTCGAAATACTGGTTGGCTTCGCTGATCAAGCCATCGGCCTGGCGGGTCAGTAGCACCATGTTCGGGCATAAATGGAACAATGTGGCGAAGCGCTTTTCGGAGTGGCTGAGGGCGTGTTCGCGGTCGCGCTGATGGGTGATCTCGCGGATCACTCCGATCATGCGGCGCCGTCCGGCTTTTTCCGGCGCGAGGCTGCCGCTGATTTCCAGCCAGTGCAGGCTGCCATCGGGCCACTGGATGCGATGGTGCATGGCCCGTTCGAACGGCTCTCCTGCCAGGACCGCGTGAAAACCACGCACCACCCGTGCGCTGTCTTGCGGGGCCAGCAAGTCAAGGTAGTCGAGGTCCTTGGGCAAGGGTTGATGCGGGTCAAAGCCGAATAACGCTTGAGTACCCCGTGACCAACTGATTCTTCCCGTGTCGATTTCCCAGCACCAGGCGCCCAGCCGGGCGGCATTCAGGGCTGCCAGCAATTGCGGGGCACTGTCCCAGCTTTGCTCCGCCGCTTGGGGGTCCAGGGCGTAGATGCGGGGCAGGGGGGGTACGGGGTCGCCGGGGTTGCGCATTGTCAATGGGCCTTGGCTCGGTGAGAAGACAGCGCGGTTTTCCTTGAAACCCGAGGCCGCACAGTGTCATGCCGGTAACCCTGGCAGATCGACCTGTGCATCCAGCAGGCTCATGAAAGCCCGCGCAGCGTTCGATAGCGTCCTTTCTGTATGCACGATATAGCCTAGCTGGCGACTGAGTTGTATGCCCGGCAAAGCGATACTTGCCACTTGATCATCGAGCATGGTGCGCGGCAACACGCTCCAGGCCAGGCCGATGGACACCATCATCTTGATGGTTTCCAGGTAGTTGGTGCTCATCGCAATATTTGGCGCAAGCCCCTGGGCTTCGAACAGGCGGCTGACAATATGGTGCGTAAAGGTGTTGCCGCCGGGAAACACCGCCGGGTGCCTGGCGATATCGGCCAGGCTGATGGAGCCGTTGCTGATCAGGCTGTGTTCCGGCGCTACCACAAAGTCCAGCGGGTCATCCCATACCGGCGAGGCGCGCACCAGATGGTGGGGCTCGGGCGCCAGGGTGATTACCGCCACTTCGGCGCGACCATGGAGTATTTCTTCGTAGGCCACTTCTGAATCCAAGAACTGAATATCCAGTGCCACGTTTGGGTATTGCCGTGTGAAGGTGCGCAGGATCGGTGGCAGGCGGTGCAGGCCTATATGGTGGCTGGTGGCCAGAGTGAGGCGCCCGCTGACTTCCCCTGTAAGGTTGGTCAGGGCGCGGCGGGTGTCGTCCAGCACGTTGAGGATTTGATAAGCGCGCGGCAGCAAGGCCCTGCCGGCTTCGGTCAAGCCGACTTCACGGCCCAAGCGATCAAACAAACGCACTTTCAATTGCTGCTCCAGGCCCGCGATGCGTTTGCTGATGGCGGGCTGCGTCAGGTGCAGGCGTTCGCCGGCCCCCGAGAAGCTGCCGGTCTCGGCGATGGCGATAAAAGCATTGAGGTTGGCCAGATCCATGGTGCTATTCCAGTTGGTAATCCAAAGCATAAAAAATATGAATTTGAGTTATTTAATGTAGCGCCATACCATCAGCCTCACAAGCCAAAGGGTTATTGAAAAGCCCGGCGTATAGAAACACCGCTGATGAGGACCGACTGATGGCCGGCAAAACGCTTTACGACAAGCTTTGGGATTCCCATGAAGTGAAACGTCGCGATGATGGATCGTCGCTGATCTATATCGACCGTCACATCATCCATGAAGTGACCTCGCCCCAAGCGTTCGAAGGCCTGCGACTGGCCGGGCGCAAGCCTTGGCGCGTCGACTCCATCATCGCCACGCCGGACCACAACGTGCCGACCACTCCTGAGCGCAAGGGCGGTATCGAGGCCATTGCCGACCAGGTTTCGCGTTTGCAGGTGCAAACCCTCGACGACTATTGCGACGAATACGGCATCACCGAATTCAAGATGAATGACGTGCGCCAGGGCATCGTCCATGTGATCGGGCCGGAGCAGGGTGCGACCTTGCCGGGCATGACCGTGGTCTGCGGCGACTCCCACACCTCTACCCACGGTGCGTTCGGCGCCCTGGCCCATGGCATCGGCACCTCCGAGGTGGAACATGTGTTCGCCACCCAGTGCCTGGTCGCCAAGAAAATGAAGAACATGCTGGTACGCGTCGAAGGCCAATTGCCGTTTGGCGTGACCGCCAAGGACATCGTGCTCGCCGTGATCGGCAAGATCGGCACCGCCGGCGGTAACGGCCACGCCATCGAATTCGCCGGCAGCGCCATTCGCGACTTGTCCATCGAAGGGCGCATGACCATCTGCAACATGTCCATCGAGGCCGGTGCCCGTGTGGGCATGGTGGCGGCGGATGAGAAAACCGTGGAGTACGTCAAAGGTCGCCCGTTTGCCCCGCAAGGCGCCGATTGGGACGCCGCCGTCGAAGCCTGGAAAGACCTGGTGTCCGACGCCGATGCGGTGTTCGACACCGTGGTCGAACTCGACGCTGCGCAGATCAAGCCGCAAGTCAGCTGGGGCACTTCGCCGGAAATGGTCCTGGCCGTTGACCAGAACGTACCGGACCCGGCCAAAGAGGCCGACCTGGTCAAGCGCGGCTCCATCGAGCGCGCCCTGAAGTACATGGGCTTGAAGGCCAACCAGGCGATCACCGACATCCAGTTGGATCGCGTGTTCATTGGCTCCTGCACCAACTCGCGGATCGAAGACCTGCGCGCCGCGGCGGTGATCGCCAAGGGCCGCAAGGTTGCCTCGACCATCAAGCAAGCCATTGTGGTACCGGGTTCCGGCCTGGTGAAGGCGCAAGCCGAAGCTGAAGGCCTGGACAAGATCTTCCTCGAAGCCGGTTTTGAGTGGCGTGAGCCGGGCTGTTCGATGTGCCTTGCGATGAACCCGGACCGTTTGGAGTCGGGCGAGCATTGCGCGTCCACCTCCAACCGTAACTTTGAAGGGCGTCAGGGCGCCGGTGGCCGCACCCACCTGGTCAGCCCGGCCATGGCCGCCGCCGCTGCCGTCAACGGTCGTTTCATCGACGTTCGCGAATTGATCTGAGGAATACCCGATGAGAGCTTTTACCCAGCACACAGGTCTTGTAGCGCCGTTGGACCGTGCCAACGTGGACACTGACCAGATCATCCCCAAGCAGTTCTTGAAGTCGATCAAGCGCACCGGTTTTGGCCCCAACCTGTTCGATGAGTGGCGCTATCTGGATGTGGGCTACGCCTACCAGGACAACTCCAAGCGCCCGCTGAACAAAGACTTTGTGCTCAATGCCGAGCGCTATCAGGGGGCCAGTGTGTTGCTGGCCCGGGAAAACTTCGGTTGCGGCTCCAGCCGTGAACACGCGCCGTGGGCCCTGGAAGAGTACGGCTTTCGCAGCATCATCGCGCCCAGCTATGCCGACATCTTCTTCAACAACAGCTTCAAGAACGGCCTGTTGCCGATCATCTTGAGCGATGCCGAAGTGGATGAGCTGTTCCAGCAAGTGGAAGCGAATGTGGGTTATCAGCTGACCGTGGACCTGGCCGCGCAGACCGTCACCCGTCCGGATGGCAAGGTGTATCACTTTGAAGTGGATGCGTTTCGCAAGCACTGCCTGATCAACGGCCTGGACGATATCGGCCTGACCTTGCAGGACGGCGATGCGATTGCCGCGTTTGAAGCCAGGCACCGGGCGAGTCAGCCTTGGTTGTTTCGCGATGCCTGATTTGCGGTAGGCAGGACCGCCGCCATCGGGAGCAAGCCCCCTCCCACATTTGAATGCGTTCGCATATCAACATGTGGGAGGGGGCTTGCTCCCGATAGGGCCAGAACAAACACCACAAGGTCCATTGAGGAAAGCCCATGACTACCACCGCCCACACCCAAGTCGTGCAAAAACAATTCGGCGAACAGGCTGCGGCCTACCTGAGCAGTGCCGTGCACGCCCAGGGCACCGAGTTTTCGCTGCTGCAGGCCGAGCTGGCCGGGCAGGGCGCTGCACGGCTGCTGGACCTGGGTTGCGGTGCCGGTCATGTGAGTTTCCAGGTGGCGCCTCTGGTTAAAGAAGTGGTGGCCTATGACCTGTCCCGGCAGATGCTCGACGTGGTCACCGCCGCCGCGAAAGATCGCGGCCTGCACAATATCCGCACCGTCCACGGCGCCGCCGAGCGTCTGCCGTTCGCCGATGGCGAGTTCGACTTCGTGTTCAGCCGTTATTCGGCCCACCACTGGAGTGACCTGGGCCTGGCCCTGCGGGAAGTGCGCCGCGTGCTCAAGCCGGGCGGGGTGGCGGCGTTTGTGGATGTCTTGTCACCGGGTAGCCCATTGCTGGACACTTACCTGCAAACCGTCGAAGTGCTGCGCGACACCAGCCACGTGCGAGATTACGCCGCCGCCGAGTGGATGCAGCAACTCAGCGAGTCCGGTCTGCATGTGCGTAACAGTCTGCGCCAGCGCCTGCGCCTGGAGTACACCTCGTGGGTCGAGCGCATGCGCACGCCAGAGGTGCTGCGTGCGGCAATCCTTGAGCTGCAAAGGGCGATGGGCCAGGAAGTGCGCGATTATTACGAAATTCAGGCCGACGGCACCTTCAGCACCGACGTGCTGGTGGTCTTTGCCCAGTGTTGATTGATTTTTCCCGACCTGCCCACGGGCGGGTCGCTTGATGAAATGAGGAACCCATGAGCAAGCAGATTCTGATTCTCCCTGGCGACGGTATTGGTCCGGAAATCATGGCCGAAGCGGTCAAGGTGCTGGAGCTTGCAAACGCCAAGTACAGCCTGGGCTTCGAGCTGAGCCACGACGTGATCGGCGGCGCCGCCATCGACAAGCACGGCGTGCCCCTGGCTGACGAAACCCTGGACCGTGCCCGTGCGGCCGACGCCGTGTTGCTCGGCGCCGTGGGCGGCCCGAAGTGGGACAAGATCGAGCGTGACATCCGCCCGGAGCGCGGCCTGTTGAAAATCCGCGCGCAACTGGGCCTGTTCGGCAATCTGCGCCCGGCGATCCTCTACCCGCAACTCGCCGATGCCTCAAGCCTCAAGCCGGAAGTGGTGGCGGGCCTGGATATCCTGATCGTGCGTGAGCTGACCGGCGGTATCTATTTCGGTTCGCCACGGGGCGTGCGCGAGTTGGAAAATGGCGAGCGCCAGGCCTACGACACCCTGCCGTACAGCGAGAGCGAAATCCGCCGTATTGCCCGGGTCGGTTTCGATATGGCCCGTGTGCGTGGCAAAAAGGTGTGCTCGGTGGATAAAGCCAACGTGCTGGCCTCCAGCCAACTGTGGCGCGAAATCGTTGAGGAAGTGGCCAAGGATTACCCGGACGTCGAACTGAGCCACATGTACGTCGACAACGCCGCGATGCAGCTGGTGCGTGCGCCCAAGCAGTTTGACGTGATCGTCACCGACAACCTGTTCGGCGACATCCTGTCCGACCAGGCGTCCATGCTCACAGGTTCCATCGGCATGTTGCCGTCGGCGTCCCTGGACACCAACAACAAGGGCATGTACGAGCCGTGTCACGGTTCGGCGCCGGACATCGCAGGCCAGGGCATTGCCAACCCGCTGGCGACCATTTTGTCGGTGTCGATGATGCTGCGTTACACCTTCAACCTGAGTGAAGCGGCCGACGCGATCGAGAAAGCCGTCAGCCTGGTACTGGACCAGGGCTTGCGCACCGGGGACATCTGGTCCCAGGGCTGCACCAGGGTCGGAACGCAAGAAATGGGCGACGCAGTAGTCGCCGCGCTGCGGAATCTGTAATCTCTCGGGCCCGCTTGCAGTTGTTGCTGCAAGGCGGCCCACTTTTTAACAAGGTGTAGTTGCGATGAAACGTGTAGGTCTGATCGGTTGGCGCGGTATGGTCGGTTCCGTGCTCATGCAGCGGATGCTGGAAGAGCAGGATTTCGATCTTATTGAGCCGGTGTTTTTCACCACTTCGAACGTAGGTGGCCAAGGGCCGTCCGTGGGCAAGGATATTGCCCCGCTCAAGGACGCCTACAGCATTGAAGAGTTGAAGACCCTCGACGTGATCCTGACGTGCCAGGGTGGCGACTACACCAGCGAAGTCTTCCCCAAGCTGCGCGAAGCCGGCTGGCAGGGTTACTGGATCGACGCCGCTTCCAGCCTGCGTATGCAGGATGACGCGGTGATCATCCTTGATCCGGTCAACCGTAAGGTCATCGACCAGCAACTGGATGCCGGCACCAAGAACTACGTGGGCGGCAACTGCACCGTCAGCCTGATGCTGATGGGGCTGGGTGGCCTGTTCGAAGCCGGCCTGGTCGAGTGGATGAGTGCCATGACCTATCAGGCGGCTTCCGGTGCCGGTGCGCAGAACATGCGCGAGCTGATCAAGCAGATGGGCGCGACCCATGCCGCTGTCGCCGATCAACTGGCCGACCCGGCCAGCGCGATTCTCGACATCGACCGTCGTGTGGCCGAAGCCATGCGCAGCGACGCCTACCCGACCGAGAACTTCGGCGTGCCATTGGCCGGTAGCTTGATCCCGTGGATCGACAAGGAACTGCCCAACGGTCAGAGCCGCGAGGAGTGGAAGGCTCAGGCCGAGACCAACAAGATCCTCGGTCGCTTCAAGAACCCGATTCCGGTGGACGGCATCTGCGTGCGCATTGGCGCCATGCGTTGCCACAGCCAGGCGTTGACCATCAAGCTGAACAAAGACGTGCCGATCGCCGATATCGAAGGCTTGATCAGCCAGCACAACCCTTGGGTCAAGCTGGTGCCGAACAACCGCGATATCAGCATGCAGGAGCTGAGCCCGACCAAGGTCACCGGTACCCTGAATGTACCGGTGGGCCGTCTGCGCAAGCTGAACATGGGTAGCCAGTTCCTCGGTGCGTTCACCGTCGGCGACCAGCTGCTGTGGGGCGCGGCTGAACCGCTGCGTCGCATGTTGCGGATTTTGCTGGAGCGTTGATCGCTTTCTTGCATTGAAGAACCCCGCGCTCTGGTGACAGGCGCGGGGTTTTTTATTGTTCTGTCGGGCGCTATCGGGAGCAAGCCCCCTCCCACATTCGACCCAGTTCCAACCTTGAAATGGAGGGCAAGTGTGGGAGGGGGGCTTGCTTGCGATAGCGCCATCAGCCACACCACAAGGCCCAGGCTAATTGCCTCACCCCCAGCCACCCGGTAAAGTGCCGCTCCCCCCTGCAATGCCCGAGGCAGCCCCCATGACCCAGACCTTTGAAATCGCCGTGATTGGTGCCACCGGCACTGTGGGTGAAACACTGGTGCAGATCCTCGAAGAGCTGGATTTCCCGGTAGGCACCCTGTATTTGCTGGCGGGCAGCAACTCGGCGGGGGCTTCGGTGCCGTTTCGTGGCAAGAACGTGCGGGTCAAAGAGGTCGACGAGTTCGATTTCAGCAAGGCGCAGTTGGCGTTCTTCGCAGCAGGCCCGGCGGTGACCCTGAGTTTCGCCCCGCGCGCCACAGCCGCTGGCTGTTCGGTGATCGACTTGTCCGGTGCATTGCCTGCCGAACAGGCGCCGCCAGTGGTGCCGCAGGCCAACGCCCAGGTGTTGAACGGTTTGAAAAAGCCGTTCCAGCTCGCCAGCCCAAGCCCGTCTGCCACCTACCTGGCGGTAGTGCTCGCGCCGTTGCGGGGTTTGGTGGACATCCAGCGCGTGAATGTCACCGCCAACCTGGCGGTCTCTGCCCAGGGCCGGGAGGCCGTCAGCGAGTTGGCGCGGCAGACCGCTGAGTTATTGAACGTGCGTCCACTGGAGCCGAAGTTCTTCGATCGGCAAATGGCGTTCAACCTGCTGGCTCAAGTCGGTACGCCAGACGCCCAAGGTCATACAGCCTTGGAGACACGCCTCGTACACGAGCTGCGTGCCGTGCTGGAAACACCTTTGCTAAAGATTTCCGCAACCTGCGTTCAAGCCCCGGTGTTTTTCGGCGATAGCCTGACAGTGTCGTTGCAATTGGCCGCGCCGGTCGATCTGGCCGCAGTCAACCGTGCACTCGATGCTGCGCCGGGTATCGAGCTGGTTGAGGAGGGCGATTACCCAACGGCTGTAGGCGATGCGGTCGGCCAGGATGTGGTTTACGTAGGACGCGTACGTGCAGGTGTCGACGACCCTGCGGAACTAAATCTGTGGTTGACGTCAGATAACGTACGCAAGGGCTCGGCCCTGAACGCTGTGGAGCTGGCGCAGTTGTTGATAAAAGGCCTTGTGTAAAAGATACTTGGCGGCAATTTGTAGATTGATTCTAGCCAGGCGCTATGCTTGGTCCCAAGTGAAACACAAGCGCGTCGGTGACCTATCGGCTCGCCATGCCTTATGGCAGCGGTTACCAACCTTCTCGCAGGGCGGGGAGCGTTCAAACAAAGGATGAGGCTATGGTTCAAGTTCGCAAACTGGTGTTAGCAATAGCGGCCGCCTCGGCGCTGTCCTCCGGTATGGCGCAGGCGCTGCAACTTGGGGAGATGACCCTCAAGTCGAAGTTGAACCAGCCGCTGTCGGTGGAAATCGAATTGCGTGATGTGGGCGGCCTCACGGCGGCCGAGATCACTCCGAGCCTGGCTTCTGCCCAGGCCTTCGTGGATGCGGGCGTTGACCGCCAGGCGTTTCTCGACGACCTGACGTTCACCCCGGTGATCAACCCCGAAGGTCGCAGCGTGGTGCGCGTGACCTCCAGCAAGCCGCTGCCCGATTCCTATGTGCGTTTCCTGCTGCAGGTGCAATGGCCCAATGGCCGTTTGATGCGTGACTACAGCGTACTGCTCGACCCGGCCAAGTTCGACCAGCCGGCACCGACTGCCAGCGCGCCGGCCATTACCGCACCTGCCGCCGGCACGCCCGCCCAGCACACCACCACGTCCCGCGACACCTTGTGGGAAATCGCCGCGAAGAATCGTAACGGCGCCTCGGTCCAGCAGACGATGCTGGCGATCCAGGCGCTCAACCCTGACGCTTTTATCGATGGCAATATCAACCGCCTGAAAACCGGCCAGGTCCTGCGCCTGCCAGATGTCACGCAAAGTACGGCGCTGGCGCAGCCTCAAGCGATCGCCGAAGTCAGCGCGCAGAACGCCGCATGGCGTCAGGGCCGTCGTACCCCCAAGGGCCAAGTGGCCGGCAAGGCGCAGTTGGATGCGACCAAGCGTACCCAGGCCGGCAATGCGCCGGCGAGCACCCAGGCCAAGGACAACTTGAGCCTGGTCTCGGCCGAAGCCGCCAAGCAAGGTACGAAGGGCAAGGCCGGTGATAACCGTGCATTGAGCGACAAGCTGGCGATGACCCAGGAAGAGCTGGACACCACCCGCCGCGATAACGAAGAACTGAAGAGCCGCGCCGCCGACTTGCAAAGCCAGTTGGACAAGTTGCAAAAGCTGATTCAGTTGAAGAATGACCAGTTGGCTCGCTTGCAGGCGCAAAACGGTGAGCCGGCTACGGCTGCAATCCCTGCGCAGCTGGCAGGTGAGCCCGCAGCAGAGCCCGCAGCAGAGCCCGCAGCAGAGCCTGCGGCGCCCGCTGCAACCCCTGCACCCGCCGCTGAACCGCCCAAGCCGGTCGCGGCACCTGCTACCACCGAAGGCAAGTTCAATGACTTGCTGACCAACCCTATTATCCTCGGCATCATTGGCGGGGCAGGCATCCTGGTGGTGCTGCTGCTTCTGTTGCTGTGGGCGCGCCATCGCAATGCCCGCCGCGAAGAGGAAAAGCATCTGCGCATGGCGCGAGCGCTGGCCGAAGAGCCTGAGTTCACGCCCAATATTGACCAGGACCTGCCGCCCGACAGTTTTGAAGGCCTTGAAGTGCCACCGCCGAGCGTCAAGCTGGGCGCCGCGCCAGCGCCTGCCCCGGTGGCTGAGCCGGTTGTCGTGCCGACTGTCGCTTCCGTGCTCGCACCCCTGGCCGTCGCTGTTGCCCAGGAGAATTCCAGCGATGCATTGGCTCAGGCCCAGTCCCATATCGACCGCGGCCACCTGAACCAGGCGGCTGATGTGCTTGAACAAGCCATCAAGCATGAGCCCAAGCGCAGCGACCTGCGTTTGAAGCTGATGGAAGTCTACGGCCTGCAGAATGACAAGGACGGCTTCGTCACCCAGGAGCGGCAATTGGTCGCCAACGGTGAGAACCACGCCCAGGTCGAGCAGCTCAAGAGCCGCTTCCCGGCCATGGCCGTGCTGGCAGCGGGCGTCAGCGCCGCCGTGGCTGCTGCGGCTCTCGATGCGCAGTACGTCAAGGATTTGCTCGATGACAAGCCGGCCGCGCCTGAGCCGGCGGACACCTTCGACAACGATTTTGACCTTAGCCTGGATGAGCTGGAAGCTGCCTCGCCGGCCGAGATCGCCCGGGACCAGCAAACCTTTGAAGCGCTGCTGCAACAACAGACTGAGGCCAAGGCCGATGCGCAGGATCTCTCGGACTTTGATCTGGACCTGCAACTGGATCCGCCAGCGTCGAAATCCGATGACGACTTCCTCTCGGGACTTGAGGAGCAGATGAAGGACGTGCCGCCTGTCGAGCCGCCCACCCTGACACCTGCCGCGCTGGACGAATTCGAGTTGCCGGAAGACTTTGACCTGTCCCTGGCTGATGAGCCGACGGCCCCGGCAGCCAAGCCCGATGCGTTTGCCTCGGAACTGGACGACGTCAATGCCGAGTTGGACCGATTGTCCCAGAGCCTGGAGCACCCGCCGATCGAGCCGACCTTCACGGCCGAGGATGCCGCGCTGGGCGGTGATGATGAGCCGGACTTCGATTTCCTCTCGGGTACGGATGAAGTCGCCACCAAGTTGGACCTGGCCCAGGCGTATATCGACATGGGCGACGCGGACGGCGCGCGGGATATTCTGTCCGAGGTTTTGACCGAGGGCGATGAAGGCCAGCGTGGCGAAGCCAAGGAAATGCTCGGCCGAATCTAAAGCCAGGCGCTGTAACAGTGTGGGGGGGCGGTGCGACGATTCGACTTGCTCCCTCCCACATTTGTTTGGCATCGATCCATAACAAAACGCCCGTCAGGCATCCGACGCCTTTATAATGCCCGCCTTTGCGCAACTCATCAGGCTCTCAGTTCTTGGCAAATATAGATAACGCGGCCGCCGAAATGGCGGCCGCCGGCTTTTACCGCATCGCCCTGGGCGTGGAATACAAAGGCTCGCGCTATCGCGGCTGGCAGCGTCAGGCCTCCGGCGTGCTGACGGTGCAGGAAACCCTCGAAAACGCCCTGTCCAAAGTCGCTGACTCACCGGTGTCGCTGATGTGCGCCGGGCGTACCGACGCTGGCGTACACGCGTGTGGCCAGGTGGTGCACTTCGACACCCAGGCCGAGCGGTCGATGAAGGCGTGGGTGATGGGGGCGAATATCAATTTGCCCCACGACGTGAGTGTGAGCTGGGCCAAGGTCATGCCGGCGCATTTTCATGCACGCTTCAAGGCCATCGCCCGGCGTTACCGTTACGTGATCTACAACGATCAGATCCGCCCCGCGCATCTCAATGAAGAAATTACCTGGAACCACCGCCCACTGGATGCCGAGCGCATGGCCGAGGCCGCGCAGCACCTGGTGGGCGTGCATGACTTCAGCGCCTTCCGCGCCGGCCAGTGCCAGGCCAAGTCGCCGATCAAGGAAGTTCACCACCTGCGGGTCACTCGCCACGGCAAGATGATCGTGCTGGATATTCGCGCCGGAGCGTTCCTGCATCACATGGTGCGCAACATTGCCGGCGTGCTGATGACCATCGGCACCGGCGAGCGCCCGGTTGAGTGGGCCAGGGAAGTGCTGGAAAGCCGCATTCGTCGCACGGGCGGCGTCACGGCGCACCCATTTGGCCTGTATTTGGTGGATGTGGAGTACCGCGACGAGTTCCAGTTGCCGGAACGCTTTATCGGGCCACACTTCCTCACAGGTTTCAGTGAACTTGGCGGCTGACGCCCGGAAAAGCTTTTGTTAACATCCGGGACTTTCTCGGTCCAACCCTGAGGTTCCTACGACATGTCAGCCGTTCGCAGCAAGATTTGCGGGATTACCCGCATAGAAGACGCGCTGGCGGCAGTCGAGGCAGGGGCCGATGCCATCGGTCTGGTGTTTTATGCCAAAAGCCCGCGCGCGGTGAATGTGCTGCAGGCGCGGGCCATCATTGCGGCGCTGCCGCCTTTCGTGACCACTGTGGGCTTGTTCGTCAACGCCAGTCGCTGCGAACTCAATGAAACCCTGGATGCGGTGCCGCTGGACATGCTGCAGTTCCATGGCGATGAAACGCCTGATGAGTGTGAGAGTTATCAGCGCCCGTACATCAAGGCGTTGCGGGTCAAGACGGGCGACGATATCGCCGCGGCGTGTGCCGCGTATATCGGCGCTCGCGGGATCCTGCTCGACACCTACGTCGAAGGCGTACCGGGTGGTACGGGTGAGGCGTTCGATTGGTCGCTGATTCCCGAAGGGTTGAGCAAGCCGATCATACTGGCCGGTGGGCTCAACCCTGTGAACGTCGGGGCTGCCATCGAGCAGGTGCGGCCGTATGCCGTGGACGTCAGCGGTGGGGTGGAGCAGGGCAAGGGCATCAAGGATCACAACAGGATTCGCGCATTCATGCAGGCCGTGCGCAACAGCAGTGGCGGGATGTGACGGCTGGCAGTCTGCCGCCGTCCATAACTACCACTGTGTAAAACAGCCCGGCGCCGCCTGTGGGTGGCCCGGAAATGAAGTGGCAACCCTGCGCTGGCAGGTTGTCTGGAAGGCTGAGGATGCAGGCGGGAAATGGCAGGTCCAACGTCTGACCCCGTCCCGCAGGCATCATCGCCACATATGAATTTAGCTCAAGGGCATACGCGGGGCTGTGTTCAAGCCACCGGTACTGGAGAAAGAAAGCATGAGCAACTGGTTAGTAGACAAACTGATCCCTTCGATCATGCGTTCCGAGGTGAAGAAAAGCTCGGTTCCTGAAGGTCTGTGGCACAAGTGCCCGTCCTGCGACGCGGTGCTGTACCGCCCGGAGCTGGAAAAGACCCTGGATGTTTGCCCCAAGTGCAATCACCACATGCGTATCGGCGCGCGCGCGCGCATCGACATCTTCCTGGATGCCGATGGCCGCAACGAACTGGGCGCTGACCTGGAGCCGGTCGACCGTCTCAAGTTCCGCGACAGCAAGAAGTACAAGGACCGTCTGGTCGGTGCGCAGAAGCAGACCGGCGAGAAGGACGCGCTGATCTCGGTCAGCGGCAAGCTGCTGGGCATGCCGGTGGTGGTCTCGGCCTTCGAGTTTTCCTTCATGGGCGGTTCCATGGGCGCCATCGTCGGTGAGCGCTTTGTGCGTGCGGCCAACTACGCCCTGGAAAACCGTTGCCCGATGATCTGCTTCGCCGCCTCCGGTGGTGCGCGTATGCAGGAAGCGCTGATCTCCCTGATGCAAATGGCCAAGACCTCGGCGGTACTGGCGCGTCTGCGCGAAGAAGGCATTCCGTTCATCTCGGTACTGACCGACCCGGTCTACGGCGGCGTTTCCGCCAGCCTGGCGATGCTCGGCGATGTGATCGTCGGCGAGCCCAAGGCGCTGATCGGTTTTGCCGGCCCGCGTGTGATCGAGCAAACCGTGCGCGAGAAGCTGCCGGAAGGCTTCCAGCGCAGCGAGTTCCTGCTGGAGCACGGTGCTATCGACCTGATCATCCCGCGTGGCGAACTGCGTCCACGTCTGGGTAACCTGCTGGCGCAAATGATGGGCCTGCCGACGCCTGTGTACGTCGCGCCTAAAGTCGAGCCAATCGTCGTGCCGCCGGTGCCTGCAAACCTATGACCCAACGTACCCTGGGCGAATGGCTCGCCTACCTTGAGCAGTTGCATCCGTCCGCCATCGACATGGGCCTGGAGCGCTCGCAACAGGTAGCGGCCCGCCTCGGGTTGGGCCAGCCGGCACCGCGTGTGATCACGGTGACCGGCACCAATGGCAAGGGCTCCACCTGTGCCTTTGTCGCGGCGCTGTTGCAGGCCCAGGGCCTGAAGGTCGGCGTGTACAGCTCGCCGCACCTGCTGCGCTACAACGAGCGGGTACAGCTCAATGGCGTCGAAGCCACGGACGAGCAGTTGTGCGCAGCCTTCGCTGCCCTGGATGCCGGGCGTGGCGATATTTCCCTGACCTATTTCGAGATGGGCACCCTGGCGGCGTTCTGGCTGTTTGAGCGTGCGCAACTGGATGTGGTCGTACTGGAAGTCGGCCTCGGCGGGCGCCTGGATACGGTCAACGTGGTGGATGCCGACCTGGCGCTGGTCACCAGCATCGGTGTTGATCATGCCGACTACCTGGGCAATACCCGCGAGTCCGTGTCCTATGAAAAGGCCGGGATCTTCCGTCCAGGCAGGCCGGCGCTGTGTGGCGACCTGGATCCGCCGCAACCTTTGCTGGACAAGGTGCGCGAGCTGGATTGCCCGTTCTACCTGCGCGGCCGTGAATTCAATCTCGATATCGGTGCGACCCATTGGCAATGGCGCGGGCGTGATGCCCGTGGCAAGGTGGTCGAGCTGCTTGATTTGCCGCTGCTGAACCTGCCGATGGAAAACGCTGCGCTCGCGCTGCAAGCCTATTTGCTGCTGGATCTGCCGTGGGATGCCGAGCAGATCGGCGCAACCCTGCGGGCGACGAAAGTGGTGGGGCGCCTGGATCGTCGGGTGCTCGACTGGCAAGGCAAGCGCCTGAACCTGTTGTTGGATGTGGGGCACAACCCCCATGCGGCTCACTATTTGGCGCAGCGCCTGGCACGCACGCTACCGGCCGGCCGTCGACTGGCGGTGTTCGGGCTGTTGGCCGACAAGGATCTGGATGGGGTGGTTGCGCCGTTGCTTGGCAGTGTTCAGTCTTGGGCTGTTGCGCCGCTGGATACGCCGCGCAGCCGGCCGGCGGTTGAGCTGCAGACCGCCTTGCAGAACCTTGGCGCGCCCGTGACGTCGTATGCAAGCATCACTGCCGCCCTTGAAGCGCAGTGTGCGGTGGCTACGGCAGAGGACGAAATCCTGTTGTTCGGATCATTTTATTGTGTTGCCGAGGCGCTCGAATGGCTGGCCCGGCGCTCCACGGAGGAAGCTGCACATGGCATTACTGGATAGCGCATACAAGCAGCGAATGGTTGGAGCCCTGGTATTGGTGGCGTTGGCAGTCATCTTCCTGCCGATGCTGTTTTCCCGTCAGGACGAGCAGCGCCAGGTGGTGGTTGAAGCGCCCGCTGCGCCCCAGGCGCCGGTGGTGCCCCAGGTTCAGGTCGAGCCGGTGGTGGTGCCCGAGCCTCAGGCGTTGCCGGAAGAACCTGTACCTGTCGAGGAGGAGGTCGCCACGCAACCGGCTCCTTCGATGCCGGTGCAGCCAAGTGTGCCGGTGGTCAAGCCGACGCCGGCACCGGCTGTCGCTGCCAAACCGCCTGCACCGGCGCCAACGCCCAAGCCTGTGGCGCCGCAGCCTGCTGCGCCGGGTAAACCGGATGTGGGCCAGAGCCGCATTGATCCCAATGGCCTGCCGATCAGTTGGTCGATCCAGCTCGCCAGCCTGGCCAATCGCGAAAGTGCCGACGCCTTGCAGAAAAAGCTGCGTGCCCAGGGTTATAACGCTTACATCCGCAGCGCCGATGGCAAGAATCGTGTGTTTGTCGGGCCGCTGATCGAGCGCGCCGAGGCTGATCGCCTGCGCGATTTGCTGGGTCGCCAGCAGAACCTCAATGGGTTTGTGGTGCGCTTCCAGCCGGAGCGCGGCTGATTCAAGCAGGCATTAACGCAATCTAAGTGTGGGAGGGGGCTTGCTCCCGATAGCGGTGGGTCAGTCAGTACATCTGATACTGACACACTTCAATCGGGAGCAAGCCCCCTCCCACATTGGTTTATGGTGGGCTTGAAATGGCGTTCACACTGCCCAATCTATTGATTTGCAAAGCAGCCGCAATCACCGCTTACCGATAGCCCGGCGCTCTGCTAAAATGCGCCGCCTTATCCGTACGTAGGCTGCACTGTGCCATTTACCTGGGTTGATTGGGCGATCGTTGCAATCGTCGCCATCTCCGCTTTGATCAGTCTGAGCCGCGGCTTTGTAAAAGAAGCACTGTCGTTGCTGACCTGGATCATCGCAGGAGTCGTAGCCTGGATGTTCGGTGGTTCACTGTCGGTCTACCTGGCCGGGTACATAGAGACACCTTCGGCTCGCGTCATCGCGGGCTGCGCCATCATGTTCATCGCCACGCTGCTGGTGGGGGCAATGGTCAATTATCTTATTGGCGAATTGATACGTGTCACCGGCCTCTCCGGGACCGATCGATTTCTCGGCATGGCCTTCGGTGCCGCGCGTGGCGCGTTGCTGGTGGTCGTGGCGGTCGGGCTGTTGAGCCTGGGGCCGGTACAGCAGGATTCGTGGTGGCAGGAGTCTGTACTCGTGCCAAAATTTCTATTGGTTGCAGATTGGTCCAAGAACCTCATATTGGGGTGGAGCAGTCAGTGGCTGGCCAGCGGAATCAGCGTACCCGCTGATCTTCCGTTCAAGGAACACCTCTTGCCGGCGCAAACGCCTCAGTAAGCTGTGTTCAGTCAAGATTCATTAAGTAGGGGTTGCGTCGCATGTGTGGCATCGTCGGTATCGTCGGTAAGTCGAACGTCAATCAGGCGCTGTATGACGCGCTAACCGTCCTCCAGCACCGCGGCCAGGACGCTGCCGGTATTGTGACCAGCCACGACGGCCGGTTATTCCTGCGCAAGGACAATGGCCTGGTGCGTGACGTGTTCCATCAGCGTCACATGCAGCGCCTCGTCGGGCACATGGGCATTGGCCATGTGCGCTACCCGACTGCCGGTAGCTCGACTTCGGCCGAAGCTCAACCGTTCTACGTCAACTCGCCTTACGGCATCACCCTGGCGCACAACGGTAACCTGACCAACGTTGAACAGCTGGCCAAGGAGATCTACGAATCTGACCTGCGCCACGTCAACACCAGTTCCGACTCGGAAGTGCTGCTCAACGTGTTCGCCCACGAACTGGCCCAGCGCGGCAAGCTGCAGCCGACCGAAGAAGACGTGTTTGCTGCCGTGATCGACGTGCACAACCGTTGCGTCGGTGGTTATGCCGTGGTGGCGATGATCACCGGGTACGGCATCGTCGGTTTCCGCGACCCCCACGGCATCCGCCCGATTGTGTTCGGCCAGCGTCACACCGACGAAGGCGTCGAGTACATGATCGCGTCCGAAAGCGTGTCCCTGGATGTACTGGGCTTCACCCTGATCCGCGACCTGGCGCCGGGCGAGGCTGTCTACATCACCGAAGACGGCAAGCTGCACACCCGCCAGTGCGCCGTTGCGCCGAAGCTGACCCCGTGCATCTTCGAGCACGTCTACCTGGCGCGTCCCGACTCGATCATCGACGGTGTGTCGGTCTACAAGGCGCGTCTGCGCATGGGCGAGAAGCTGGCCGAGAAGATCCTGCGCGAGCGTCCAGAGCACGACATCGATGTGGTTATCCCGATTCCGGACACCAGTCGTACCGCTGCGCTGGAGCTGGCCAACCACCTGGGCGTCAAGTTCCGCGAAGGCTTCGTCAAGAACCGCTACATCGGCCGTACGTTCATCATGCCCGGCCAGGCTGCGCGCAAGAAATCGGTGCGTCAGAAGCTCAACGCCATCGAGCTTGAGTTCCGCGGCAAGAACGTGATGCTGGTGGACGACTCCATCGTACGCGGCACCACCTGCAAGCAGATCATCCAGATGGCCCGCGAAGCCGGGGCGAAGAACGTGTACTTCTGTTCTGCGGCGCCTGCGGTGCGTTACCCGAACGTGTACGGTATCGACATGCCGAGCGCCCATGAGCTGATTGCGCATAATCGTTCGACCCAGGACGTGGCCGACCTGATCGGCGCCGACTGGCTGATCTACCAGGACCTGCCGGACCTGATCGAAGCGGTTGGCGGGGGCAAGATCAAGATCGAGCAGTTCGACTGCGCCGTGTTCGACGGCAAGTACGTGACCGGAGATGTCGACGAGGCTTACCTGAACAAGATCGAGCAGGCGCGTAACGACTCGTCCAAGATCAAGACCCAGGCGGTCAGCGCGATCATCGACCTGTACAACAACTGAGTAGACACCGGCCCTGAGGGGCCGGTTTTGTATCTTAAATAACGTATTGAGTAAGGAGTCGCAGCATGAGTCAGGAATGGGATGCCGGTCGGTTGGACAGCGACCTCGATGGCGTAGCTTTCGATACCCTGGCTGTGCGCGCCGGCCAGCACCGCACCCCGGAAGGGGAGCACGGTGACCCGATGTTCTTCACCTCAAGCTACGTGTTCCGCACGGCGGCCGACGCTGCGGCGCGTTTTTCCGGTGAGGTGCCGGGCAACGTGTACTCGCGCTACACCAACCCGACCGTGCGCGCGTTCGAAGAGCGTATCGCGGCCCTGGAGGGCGCTGAGCAGGCTGTGGCGACCGCGACCGGCATGGCGGCCATCCTGGCGGTGGTGATGAGCCTGTGCAGCGCTGGCGACCATGTGCTGGTGTCGCGCAGCGTGTTCGGCTCGACCATCAGCCTGTTCGAGAAGTACTTCAAGCGCTTCGGTATCGAAGTGGATTACGTGCCCCTGGCGGATTTGTCCGGCTGGGATGCGGCGATCAAGGCCAATACCAAGCTGCTGTTCGTCGAATCGCCGTCGAACCCGCTGGCCGAGTTGGTCGACATCGCTGCGCTGTCCGAAGTCGCCCACGCCAAGGGTGCGATGCTGGTGGTGGATAACTGCTTCTGTACCCCGGCCTTGCAGCAACCGCTGAAGCTGGGTGCAGACATCGTGGTGCACTCGGCAACCAAGTTCATCGACGGCCAGGGCCGTTGCATGGGCGGCGTGGTGGCTGGGCGCAGCGAGCAGATGAAGGAAGTGGTGGGCTTCCTGCGTACCGCCGGCCCGACCCTGAGCCCGTTCAACGCATGGATCTTCCTCAAGGGCCTGGAAACCCTCAGCCTGCGCATGAAAGCCCATTGCGCCAACGCCCAGGCCCTGGCCGAGTGGCTGGAGCAGCAGGATGGTATCGAGAAGGTGCACTACGCTGGCCTCAAGAGCCACCCGCAACACGCCTTGGCCCAGCGCCAGCAGCGTGGTTTTGGTGCGGTGGTGAGTTTCGAAGTCAAGGGCGGCAAAGACGGCGCCTGGCGCTTTATCGATGCGACGCGCTTGATCTCCATTACCGCCAACCTGGGTGACAGCAAGACCACCATCACTCACCCGAGCACCACCTCCCACGGGCGCCTGGCGCCGCAGGAGCGTGAAGCGGCCGGTATCCGTGACAGCCTGATCCGCATCGCGGTGGGTCTGGAAGATGTAGCAGACTTGCAGGCAGACCTGGCCCGCGGGCTGGCGGCCTTGTGATCGAGTGGTCCATGGAGGCCGCAGCGGCCAGTAACGGACGCGTTGCGCTGGTAACGGGCGCGGCGCGGGGCATTGGCCTGGGGATTGCCGCGTGGCTGATCAGCGAAGGCTGGCAGGTGGTGTTGACCGACCTTGACCGCGAGCGCGGCGCCAAGGTGTCCAAGGTGCTGGGTGATAACGCCTGGTTCATCACCATGGACGTGGCCGACGAGAAGCAAGTGGCCCAGGGGGTTGCCGAGGTGTTGGGGCAGTTCGGGCGACTCGACGCGCTGGTCTGCAATGCCGCCGTGGCTGACCCGCGCAATATCACCCTGGAAAGCCTCGATCTGGCGTACTGGAATCGCGTGCTGGCGGTGAACCTCGGCGGGCCGATGCTGTTGGCCAAGCATTGCGCGCCGTACCTGCGCGCCCACGGCGGTGCGATCGTCAACCTGGCATCGACCCGGGCCCGTCAATCGGAGCCGGATACCGAAGCTTACGCGGCGAGCAAGGGTGGCTTGCTGGCCCTGACTCACGCCTTGGCCATGAGCCTGGGGCCAGAGGTTCGGGTCAATGCGGTCAGCCCTGGCTGGATTGATGCGCGTGATCCTGCTGCACGCCGTGCGGAGCCGCTCACCGATGCTGATCATGCCCAGCATCCGGCGGGCAGGGTCGGTACGGTAGAGGACGTGGCGGCGATGGTGGCCTGGTTGCTGTCGCGTCAGGCCGGGTTTGTCACCGGGCAAGAGTTTGTAGTGGACGGTGGCATGAGCAAGAAGATGATTTACAGCGAGTAGGACGGTTAGCCGTCTTGAAGTGATTTTGTCTTTTTCAGAAAAACTTCAAGCAGGCTATTGACTTAGGTCCGCTATCTGCGTAAATTTCGCGGCCTCAACGAAGCAAAGGGTGATTAGCTCAGCTGGGAGAGCATCTGCCTTACAAGCAGAGGGTCGGCGGTTCGATCCCGTCATCACCCACCACTTCTTGAGAGTCTTGCACTTGTGGCAAGACGCAACTTTAAAGGTTGCACCGACGCGCAGCGGTAGTTCAGTCGGTTAGAATACCGGCCTGTCACGCCGGGGGTCGCGGGTTCGAGTCCCGTCCGCTGCGCCATATTTTCCAGGTTCGATGTGTCGAGCTTGAGATTGAACAACCCAGGTTGATTGATCAGATGTTTAAAGGTGGTTGAGGGTTTACGCTCAATCAGCCAAGCGATACGCAGCGGTAGTTCAGTCGGTTAGAATACCGGCCTGTCACGCCGGGGGTCGCGGGTTCGAGTCCCGTCCGCTGCGCCATATCTGCCTCAAGGCCCACTGAACGCCTTGAAGCACAAGAAAGCCACTGGCTGACTTGATCCGATAGCAAAGACCCTGGTCGAAAGACCGGGGTTTTTTGTGTCTGGCGTTTGAAAAAACGTCATGGTGTTTGTGACATCGTCCTCATTTATAGGCAAGCGGCTGACAGATCGTCTCGATCTTGTCGGCCGTTTTGCGTTGTTGTGTCAAAAAATTTCAATGTGGTTATTTGCCGCAGGCGCAGAAACCTTTAAAGTTAACCCTTCGGTCAACTTTGCACTGTCATCATGGCCTTTTGATTCGTCGTAAAAAGGCTTCTGCAAGTCTCGATATTCGGTGTACTTAACCATAAGGGCGGATTTATAACCGCTCAGAGGATGATCCATGTCCAACCGTGAAATAACCCGGCGCTCGTTCCTCCAGGGCGGCCTGGTGGCGGGTGTGAGCGTCACGCTGACACCGCTGAGCACCCAGGCGCTGGCTGCCCTGATGGAAAACAGCGTTACCGTGCCGTCCGAAAAATGGCTGGGCAATAACGGCAAGGCGCGCCAGCGTAACGATGCGTTGTCCAAAGTGTGCGGCAGCAAAGTCTTCGCCCGCGATATCCGCTCCAAGGACATGCCCGGCTGGCCCGTGCAGCAAGGTCACGCCATGCTGCTGAAAACCATCAAGGCCGACCATATTTATGCGGGCTACGACTTGGCGTGGCTCGGCGCCGATCTGCAGCCGGATCGTATCGTCACCGCTGCCGATCTGGACAAGGACGGTATTGTTTTCCCCGAGGAGCATGCTCCGGATCCGCTGCTGCCTGAAGGCAAGGTGCCGATGTTTATCGGTCACCCGGTGGCGATCCTGATCTGGAACGATTTCGAGCGTTTCCGCCAGGCCAAGAACAAACTCAAATTCAACGACAAGGCGATTCGTTACGGCGCCAAAGTGCCGTACTACGAAGGCGACCCTTACGGTAGCTTCCGCTATGTGCGCGTTGGCGGCCCCACCTCGGCCGATGAAGACGAATTTGCCAGCCTCAAGGATTCGATTCTGTTTCCGATGCTGAAAAACCGTCGCCCGGTATGGAACTCACAACCGAATCTGCGCGGCAACCTGACCGAGCGCGGTCTGTTCTACGCCGACCGCATGAAGAGTCAGATCAACACACCGCCGGACAACTGGCTGGTGTTCGACGAGCGCTACAAGACCCCGTCAATCGAGCCGGCCGCCATGGAGCCGGACAACGGCAACGGTTGGTACGATCCGGCAACCAAGACCCTGCACTTCGTGGTGGCCACCCAGTGCCCGTTGGAGGTGGCCACCGAGACTGCGAAAATGATCTCGCCGTCGCGCTTCGGCCTGGCCAACCTGAACATGCACCCCGGTTACACCGTGGGGTACGGCTCCAAAGACCACAACATCTTTGTCTACTACGCCGCCCTCGCGGCGTTGTACGGCGCCGGCGTGCCGGTGCGTCTGGCCAATGACCGTTACGAGCAGTTCCAGAGTGGCATCAAGCGTCATCCGTTCGACATTCGTTACCAATTGGCTGTCGACAAGAACGATCACAGCTTCAAGATCTTCCTCGCCGACATGAGCGTCGACGGCGGTGGCCGGATCAACTACAGCCCCTCGGTCGCCGCAGTAGGCGCCACGGCCGCACAGTCGATCTACTACATGCCGCAGAACGACCTGCAAGTCACCGCGTATCACTCGCGGGGCGTTGAAGCCGGTTCGATGCGTGGTTACGGCACCCTGCAAAGCATGGCCGCGACGGAAATGATGGTCGACGAAATCGCCGGTCGTCTCGGTGTGGATGCTATCGAGTTGCGCCGCAAGAACGCACTGCGTTCGGGCATGAAAAACACCCAGGGCGCCATTCCTGCCGGTGCGTTGCGCCTGCACGAAATCCTCGACAAAGCCTCTGTGCACGAGGTCTGGAAAAACCGCGACGCGATCAAGCAACAACGCGAAGCCGCGGACCCGGATAACTGGTACGGCGTGGGTTTCGCTATCTGCCAGAAAGACTTTGGCACTGGTTCCGAAGCACCGATGGCCAGTATCGAATTCAGCGCTGACGGTCGCATCAGCCTGCGTCATATCGGTATCGAAATCGGCACCGGTATGTCTACCTCGCAATCGCTGGTCGTTGCCGATTTCCTTGGCAGCCCGGCACACGAAGTGAAGACCGGCGAAACAGAGTGGAAGGAAATGCAGCTGATCACCAGCGGCAACCCTTACATCATGAGCCAGGCCGAGCAGGACAATCTGCTGCGCAACCCGCGCTGGGTGGGCAAGCTCGCTTCGGCATCTTCGGCCACCAACTCGGCGTACTACTTCAGCCACGCCACCCGTGAAGCGGCGCGCGTGCTGTTCAACCATGGTTTGTGGCCGGCGGCGCTGGAGATCTGGCGTCAGGGCCCGTTCGGCGGTCAGGCCAACCCGTATGTGGTGCGCCGCGAAGACGCGCATTGGGTCGACGGCAAGCTCACCGCCAACGGCATGCAGCCGCTCAGTTTTGAAGAATTGGCCAAGCGTGCCCACGAGCGCGGCCTGGTCACCGCGGCCACTGTGCACGGTTTCAACCGCTGGAGTTGGGCCGAGGCTGAATACAGCATCGACGGCGTGCGTGAGCGCCTGCCGCTCGACGGCCTGGCCGTGAAGTACGGCGACGGCGCGCCAAAAGCCAAGCAGGCGCTGATGAGCACTGCCGGCTTCCATCTGCTGGATCGCCAGAACATCAGCTACCCCGCGACGCAGTTGAACAACGCTGCCGTGACTTACTACAGCCCGGTCGCCACATTGGTCGAGCTGAAGGTCAACAAGGGCTCGGCGCAGGTGGAGGTGCTCAATCACCATTCGTGGATCGAGTGCGGTCGCGTGTTGGTTGAGGAGTTAGTCAAAGGTCAGCTTGAGGGCGGTGTCGCCATGGGCATCGGCCACGCATTGATGGAGGAAATGCCGCTGTATGAAGGCGGGCCGGGGGAGGGTGACTGGAACTTCAACCGTTACCGTCTGCCGATGGCGCGTCACGTTGCCGTGTGGAAACAGACGTCGGAGATTTTGCCGGCGCTGTCGCCGAGCGATCCATCCAAGGGTATCGCTGAAGTGGTGATGATCCCGATCGTCGGGGCCATCGGTAATGCCGTGGCGCACGCCATCGGTAAACGTGTTCGCGACCTGCCAATCACTGCTGCGCGCATCAAGGAAGCCCTCAATGCCTAACCGTCCGCTTCAACTGACCCTCAATGGTCAATCCGTCGGCCCAGTGGACATCCCTGATGACCTGCCGATGATCGACTACCTGCACGAATACAAAAACCTCACTGGCTCGCGTCTTGGCTGCGGCCAGGGTATTTGCCACGCTTGCGTGGTCATCGTCGACAACCCGGACGGCACCAGCGAAGAAGTGCGCACTTGCATCACCGGCGCGCATTACTTTGAAGGCAAGCGAGTGCGCACCATCGAATCCCACGCCAAGCGCGATGAGTCGGGGCAGGTTATCGAACTGAACCCGATCCAGCAGCGCTTCGTGGATGAGTTTGCGTTCCAGTGCAGCTACTGCGCGCCGGGCTTCGTCAACGCAGCGACCGTGCTGGTGGAAAAGCTGCAACGTCAGCCGACCGTACACAGCAAACTGGAACAAGTCATCGAGGACAGCCTTGGGCATCACGTCTGCCGTTGCACTGGATACGTGCGTTATTACAACGCTACCCGCAACGTGCTGACCGATCTCGGCCTGGTCAAGGAGGGTTGAGCATGAAGCTTTTTCTGACCCGAATGACCCTGGCGGTCGGCCTGGCTGCGCCGGTGCTGTTTGCTCATGCCGATGATCAGGTCAAGCGCGGCGAATACCTCGCCCGCGCCGCCGACTGCATGGCGTGCCACACTGCCGCGGGCGGCGCGCCGTTTGCGGGCGGGCTGCCGATCGTCTCGCCGTTCGGCACGATCTACGGCACCAACATCACGCCGAGCAAAGAGCACGGCATCGGCTTGTACAATGATGACGAGTTCTTCGCTGCGCTGACGCAAGGCAAGCGTCGCGACGGAGCGAATCTGTACCCGGCGATGCCGTACACCTCCTACCACCTGATGCCGCGCGAAGATTCGGATGCGATTCATGCGTACCTCAAAACCATCGAGCCGATCGAACGTGCAGCGCCGGTGACGAGCCTGAGCTTTCCGTTCAACGTGCGCCTGGGCCTGATGGGCTGGAATGTGCTGTACGGCAAAGCGCTGAAACTGGAGCCGACCGAAGGTAAAAGCGAAGCCTGGAAACGCGGCCAGTACATGGTCGAAGTGCTTGGTCACTGCGGCGAATGCCACACGCCACGCGGCCTGCCGGGCGCGATGGAGCTGGACAAGCGCCTGACCGGCGGCATCCTCAATGGTTACCTGGCGCCCAGCCTGCTCGCCACTGACCTGGCTGCGCGCGGTTGGAATGAACAGGACCTGGCCACATTCCTCAAGCACGGCATGAGCGCCCAGGGCACGATGTTCAACGAGATGTTCCCGGTGTTCCACAACAGCACCCAGGGCCTGAGCGATCAGGATCTGGCCGCGATGGCCACGTTCCTGCTGGGCGATAACCCGCCAGCCGCCAAAGCGCTGGTCGACGTGCCGGTGGATAAACTCAGCCAGAGCGCTCAGCGCGGCCGCCAGGAATACCTGAACGTCTGCGCCGGTTGCCACGCCGCAGGTGGCGAAGGCAAGCCGCACATCGCGGTGGCCATGCGCGGCAACACCACGTTGCGACTGGAAGACCCGCGCAACCTGCTGCGTGTGATCGAGGACGGTATTGGAGAGCAGAAATTTTCCGGGTTCGAGCACATGCAACCGATGCCGGGGTTTTCCGAGAAGCTCAGTGCGCAACAGGTGACTGATCTGCTCAATTACCTGCGTCAAGGTTGGGGCGGCCAATCGGCTGAGCTGGCCGTAGGCGATGTGCAGAAGCTGCAAGCCGAGGCGCCTTCCGTCGAACACAAGGCGCATTGACGGCAGCGTATGAAGCGTACAGCCGGTGTGGGAGTGAGCAAGTCGCTCTCACACCGGATGTGTTTACATTCCGAATTTATCGCGCAACCCGTAGTACCAAGCCCCCAGCGCTGCAAACGGCGTGCGCAACATCTGCCCGCCCGGGAACGGGTAATGCGGCAAGTCCGCAAACGCATCAAAACGCTCAGCCTGCCCGCGCAATGCCTCCGCTAGTACTTTGCCTGCCAGGTGCGTGTACGTCACGCCATGGCCGCTACAGCCTTGTGAGTAATAGATGTTGTCGCCAAGACGGCCGACCTGGGGCAGGCGCGACAGGGTCAGCAGGAAATTGCCGGTCCAGGCGTAGTCGATCTTCACGTCTTTGAGTTGCGGGAATGCCTTGAGCATTTTTGGCCGGATGATTGCCTCGATATTCGCCGGGTCCCGCGCGCCATACACCACGCCGCCGCCGAAGATCAGGCGCTTGTCACTGGTGAGGCGGTAGTAGTCGAGCAGGTAGTTGCAGTCTTCGACACAGTAATCCTGCGGCAACAGCGTCTTGGCCAATTCATCGCCAAGGGGTGCGGTGGTGATCACTTGGGTACCGCATGGCATCGACTTGGCCGCCAGCTCCGGCACCAGGTTGCCCAGGTAAGCGTTACCGGCAACGATAATGAATTTGGCCCGGACCCTGCCTTCGGCGGTGTGTACCACAGGGTTGGCGCCGCGCTCGATGCGCACCGCTGCCGATTGCTCATAAATCGTACCGCCCAGGGATTCCACGGCCGCCGCTTCGCCCAGTGCCAGGTTGAGCGGGTGGATATGCCCGCCGCTCATGTCCAGCAAACCGCCCACATAGTTGTCACAGGCCACCACTTCGCGGATGCGGCGTTCGTCGAGCAATTCCAGCTGCGTATGGCCGTAGCGCTCCCACAGGCGCTTCTGCGATTCCAGATGACCCATGTGCTTGCTGTTGAGTGCGGCAAATACACCGCCGTCCTTCAAGTCGCACTGGATCTGGTATTTAGCCACGCGCTCACGAATGATCTTGCCGCCTTCAAAGGCCATCTGCCCCAGCAACTGAGCCTGTCTGGGCCCGACACTGCGCTCGATCACATCGATATCACGGCTGTAGCTATTGACGATCTGCCCGCCATTACGACCCGAGGCACCAAAACCCACCTTGGCGGCTTCCAGTACCGTGACGCGAAAGCCGTTCTCCAGCAAAAACAGCGCGCTGGAAAGCCCGGTGTAGCCGGCACCAATCACACAGACATCGGTTTCGACCTCACCTTGCAGCGTCGGGCGAGGTGGGGCTGCATTCGCGGAAGCGGCGTAATAGGACTGGGGGTAGGGGGTGTTCGCCATCCTGGAACCTCTGTTTTATATTTTTTACGAGTGCGGCGATCCTACCTGAGTTGAAAATTGCCTGCCAGCCACCCGGAAATCCCAGGTGTACCCGGCATAAATAAAAAATTCGCATATTCATAGGCTTAGCTGCAAAAAAGATGTTGACACCCCTCCGGAATTCCGTAGAATGCCGCCTCACAGCAGGCACGTAGCTCAGTTGGTTAGAGCACCACCTTGACATGGTGGGGGTCGTTGGTTCGAGTCCAATCGCGCCTACCAAACAAAATCCGCTCTGCTGGGCGGTCTGGAAGGGCTCACCGAAAGGTGGGCCCTTTTTTGTTGTCTGGAATTTGGGCAATAGCCATCCCTACACGGCTCAAGGCGTGTATTCAGGGGTTTGAACGCTCGATCAGCAGAACAGCGTAGCCACCGACAGCAGGCAAATTATCTGGACGAACACCTGGCAGCGTATTTCGCCAAACGTGGTCGCCATATCACTCATTTGTCCGGCATACATAGCGCGAGCCCTCATTGTCGGTATAACACCGTGAACGAACTGCAGGTACACACAGCTGCATGATGGAGTATAGGTTCTGATTGAGAATCTACACGGTTGAACGATTTTGAGCTCCTCATCAGGTTGGCTGCGCGACTTTCCCCTTGAGGCCTGGACGCTTTCTCCTGATAGCGCCCGACCGTCGGCGCCATCCCCCCACAAAATTTATTGGTGTGCAGCAACAATTTTTCTTGTTGGACACTCCCGGTCTCCAGACAGCAAAGTTGCCGCCACTGACGCTCGACCTTCCGGGTCAACAATAAAAAAACCGAGCCGACTGCACGCCACTTCCAAGCTGTGAGCCCTTTGCCCACATCCTGCTGTTATGGCGCCGCAGCGCGCACTAAAGGACCTCTGTGCCATGCAAACAGTTGTGAACCTATGGCCGCTGATCGGCGTGCTTGTCATCGTGGTCGGCTTTGTATTGCGCTTCAATCCGCTGTTGGTGGTCACCGCCGCCGCCATCGCCACCGGGCTTGCCGCCCAGTTCCCGCTGGAAAAAATTCTCGCCACCATGGGCGATGGTTTCCTTCAGACTCGTGCCCTGCAATTGATTCTTTTATTGCCGCTGGCGGTGATTGGCCTGTTGGAGCGCCATGGCCTGCGCCTGCACGCGCAGAACTGGATCGCGCGCTTTGAGCGGGCAACGGTCGGGCGCTTGTTGATCATTTATCTGTTTGTGCGTGAGTCCACGGCGGCCATGGGGCTGACCAGCCTGGGTGGGCATCCGCAAATGGTGCGGCCACTGTTGGCGCCGATGGCCGAAGGTGCAGCGGAAAAACGCTACGGCAAGCTGCCAGACAAGCTGCGCCACAAGGTCTTGGCCATGTGTGCGGCCACCGATAACGTCGGGCTGTTTTTTGGTGAGGATATTTTTGTCGCCTTCGGTGCGATTGCGTTGATGCACACCTTCCTGTTGGGCTCGGGGATTGATGTGGAGCCGCTGCACATCGCGGTGTGGGGCATTCCGACGGCGATTTGTGCGTTCATCATTCATGCGATCCGGCTGCATCGCTTTGATCGACGATTGACCCGCGAAATGAGTCCGGCCAACACGTCCGTGGAGGCTGCTCAATGATCATTTCCATTCAATACCTTTATTGGCTCGCCGGTGTTCTGTTGCTGATCACTGCGGGCATGATCCTGCTCGATCGCACCCATCCCAAACGCTGGTCCAGCGCGCTGTTCTGGTTGTTGTTCGCCATTCCGTTCCTGGTGGGGGAGCGTCTGCCCTCGGTGGCCATCGGCATCGGTGTGGTGGTGATGGCGTTGATCGCCGGCTTGGGTGGCGTTGGTCGCGGCCAGCACGCCGAATTGCACGTAAAGGCGTCCCGCGCCAGCGCCGGGCGCCTGGGCCACAAGTTGTTTATCCCGGCCTTGGCGATTCCGTTGACTACGGTGATTGGCTCGGTATTGCTCAAGCACACCGAAATTGGCGGTGTACCGTTGTTGGACCCGAAGAACACCACCTTCGTCTCGCTCGGCATCGGCTGCCTGATTGCTCTGGGCCTGGCCTGCTGGCTGACCCGCGATACGCCGGTACAAGCCCTGCGCGAATCCCGTCGCCTGACTGAAGCCCTGGGCTGGGCCATGGTGTTGCCGCAGATGCTGGCGATGCTCGGATTGTTGTTCAACGAGGCCGGGGTGGGCACGGCAGTCGCCCACGTCACCACCACCTACATCAACCTGGACTACAAGCTGGTGGCGGTGATGGTCTATGTACTGGGCATGGCCCTGTTTACGGTGATCATGGGCAATGGTTTTGCGGCTTTCCCTGTGATGACTGGCGGCGTCGGCGTGCCGGTGCTGGTAGGGATTTATGGCGGCAACCCTGCGGTGATGGCGGCGATCGGTATGTTTTCCGGTTACTGCGGCACGTTGATGACGCCGATGGCGGCCAACTTCAATATCGTGCCGGCGGCGTTGCTGGAGTTGCCCGACAAGAACGCGGTGATCAAGGCGCAGATACCCACGGCGCTGATGATGCTGGTGGTCAATATCGTGCTGCTTTATCTGTTGATGTGAGGTCACTATGCAAACCGTACTGTTGACGGGTTTCGAGCCCTTTGATAACGACCTTGTGAACCCGTCATGGGAAGCTGCACGCCAGTTGGATGGCGTGCAACTGGGCGAGGGTGTACGCATTGTCGCGCATTGCCTGCCCTGTGCATTTGCCACGGCGGGTGAACACCTGAGCCGATTGATCAGCGAGTTGAACCCGGCAATGGTGATTGCCACCGGCCTGGCGCCCGGGCGCAGCGAGATGTCTATCGAGCGTGTAGCGATCAATATCAATGACGCACGCATCCCCGACAACCTCGGGCAGCAACCGATTGATACGCCAGTGGTAGCCGGTGGCCCGGCTGCATACTTCTCGACATTGCCGATCAAGGCCATGGTCAAGGCACTGCGTGACGTGGGGGTGGCGGCTGCCGTTTCGCAAACGGCGGGCACGTTCGTGTGCAATCAGGTGTTCTACCTTTTGCAGCACCGGCTGGTCGAGGCCGGGGTGCGCAGTGGGTTTATCCATGTGCCGAGCGCGCCGCCGGCCGACCAGCCGCCTTTGGTTGAGGCCTTGCGACTGGCGGTCTCGACGGCCTGGCTAACCGAAACGGATGTGCGGGAAACAGGCGGGCAGGTGAGCTGACGGTCGGGCTGTGAATGGAGTCATTCGTGGGGCAACTTCGACTATAGTTCACAGGCGTATCCACCTTGGAAAACCATCATGATCAAGTACCCGAAGTTCGTATCTGTCGTGTTGTCCCTCGCGCTGTTTGCGGGTAGCGGTCTTGCCTTTGCCGATCCCGGTAACGGCAAGGGGCAGGGTAATAACCAAGGGGGGCAGGGCCAGGGTAACAAGGGCGGTCAGGGGCAGGGCAATAACAAAGGCAATAACCCCGCAGGGCAGGCCTACGACAAGCCCAAGGGCAAGGGCGGCTCAGGTGGTCACGGCCCCAGCGTTGACCGAGGGAGCGTATTGAATGTGCTCGTCGGTTATCGCGATTACTGGAGCCCGGGGCCTGCATTGCCGCCGGGGATCCAGAAGAACCTGGCGCGCGGCAAGCGGCTGCCGCCCGGTATCGCCAAGAAACTCGATGGTCGCCTGCTGGGGCGGCTGCCTCACTACGACGGTTATGAATGGCAGCAAGCGGGAACCGATTTGATTCTGGTCGCCATCGCCAGCGGCATCATCTACGAAGTACTCAATGGCGCCTTTGATTGAGCGGGATAACCCTCACGTCTCCTGTGCGGGGAAAAACAATTCAAAGCACGTCACGCCGTCTTCACTGCTGACGCCATACCGACCGTTATGCAGCTGCATGATGGTCGCCACAATCGACAATCCCAGTCCATTGGACTGGGATGAACATTCACGGGATTCATCCACCCGGTAAAAGCGTTCGAACAGCCTGGTCAAATGCTCCGCGGCAATGGTTGCACCCTGGTTGCTGACCTTGATGCAAGTGCCCTCGACCGTCGGGATGGCCTGGATATTCAGTTCGGTGTTCGGCGCGCCATACTTGATGGCATTGGCACACAGGTTCGCCAGGGCACGGCGCAGCAGCATCGGCTCCGCCCAGATCACACCTTTGCCCACGCCAACGATGTGCATACCCACATCACCGGCCAAGCCCTCGAAATAATCGGCGATGCGCTCCACTTCATCGGCTGCGTCCAGCGCCTGGCGCTGACGCAGGGCGCTGGCGGGGTCGGTGCGGGCCAGGAACAGCATGTTGTCGAGCATCCGTGCCAGGCGCTCAAGCTCTTCAACGTTAGAGGCCAGCAACTGCTGATAGTCTTCAATAGTGCGGCTCTGTTGCAGCGCGACCTGGGTTTCACCGAGCAAGTTATTGATGGGGGTGCGCAGTTCATGGGCCATATCGGTGGACACCTGGCCCAGTTGAATAAAACCTTTGGCCAGCCGTTCAAGCATGGTGTTGAAGGCGTCAATCATCGGCAGCAGCTCCTTGGGCGCGCCTTGGCTGCCCAGGCGCTCGGCCAGGTTGTTCACGCCGATGCCCTGTGCATGTCCGGCCAGGCGCCGCAAGGGCACCAGCCCACGGTGTACCAGCACATAACCAACCAAGGCGAGAATGACCGCCGCGATGCTGGCCAGGATAAAAACACTCAAGCGATAACTGGCAAGCATGGCTGTGCGTTCAGCCATCAGGCGCCCGACGGTGACTTGCAGGCTCCCCAGGTCACCGGTGTCGATGAAAGCCGCCACGGTGGCGAAGGGCACGCCATCTACGCCGGGCAAATGGTGTACGTCGGCGAGTCCAAGGGCGTGGTCTTTTGCCACGGCCGGCACGGCCGGTATTTGAATGTTGCCCGGGTTGACGAGCAATAACGGAGTCTGCCCAGGTGCAGCGATGCTCAGTACCGACTCACTGTTGCCCAGCATGTTCTGGAACAGCTGGGGCTTGGTCTTGATCAGCTCGCGGGTATTGCCGTCATTGAGCACGTTGCGCAGTTGGTTGGCGCGCGAGATCAGCGCGGCGTCGTCACGCTTGATCAGCTCACGCTCCAGCTCGTGGTATAGCGTCACGCCCAGGGTGGCCAGCAGGGCGAAGGCGAGCAGGGCAAAGATCAATGCCAGGCGCAGGGTCAGGGAATAATGGCGATCGCGCTTCATGGTTGGGTATCGAAGCGGTAGCCAATGCCCCGCACGCTGTGGATCAGTTTGAGCTGGAACGGGTCATCGATCTTCAGGCGCAGGCGGCGTACGGCAACATCGACCACATTGGTGTCGCTGTCGAAGTTCATGTCCCATACGCGTGAAGCGATCAGCGAGCGCGACAGCACCTGGTCCTGGTGGGTGGCGAACAGGTGCAGCAAGGCGAATTCCTTGTTGGTCAGGGTAATGCGCGTACCGGCGCGGGTCACACGGCGCTTGAGCACGTCAATGTGCAGGTCGGCGATGTGCAGCTGTTCTTCTTCGCGGCTCGGGCCACGTCGGTTGAGGGTGCGCAGGCGTGCAACCAGTTCGGCGAAGGAGAAGGGTTTGATCAGGTAGTCGTCGGCACCCAGTTCAAGGCCTTTGATGCGGTCGGCGATGTCATCGCGAGCGGTGAGGAACAGCACCGGTGTATCGGCCTCTTTGCGCAGGCGACGCAGCACTTCCCAACCATCCATTTTCGGCATCATCACGTCCAGCACGATCACGTCGAATGGTGTTTCCAGGGCCAAGTGCAAACCCTCTACGCCGTCGCGCGCCAGGCTCACCGAGTGGCCCAGCTCCTGCAAGCCATTGAGCAGGTAATTGCCGGCCTTGGGTTCGTCTTCGACTACGAGGATGTTCATGGAAAGTGTCCTGCTTCAATAAGTGGCGCAAGTGTAGCCCGATCAATTGTCACTGGCGCAACCGACGCCCTGGACCTGGTAATCGAGTAGGTGTTCGCGGCCCTGATGGTCCAGGTAGCGCAAGTGCGCCGGGACAATCCCGCATTGGCCAGAGATGTCGGTGCTCGATAGCACCTTGTCGACATCCAGGTGTAGGAAGAAGCCGGTTTTGTCGTGGATGACATCGCTGGCAGACGTTACGTCGGCAGCGAAGGCAGTACCGGTGGCGAGCAAGGCGGCAAAGCCCAGGGCGAACAGTTTCATGGCGGTCTCTCTCGTGGCTGGGGGCTGCCGGGTTGGCAGTGAGTTCACAGTAACCAGGCGACCCCAACAGCCAACCAACAGGATCATGACAAGTTCGTCATTCTTGGTTCGAGCCTGGCGCGTGGGCAATGAGTGTCCGGTCGAGGAGGCTCTACGTTTACAAGCGCCGAGGTGATCCGTAGATTGCAGGGGTCCAGCTCATGAGGAAGCCGCGCAGTGTCCATCCCAACTTCATCCGTGTTCAACCGGCGTTACCGCGCTTTCCTGTTCGATATGGATGGGACCCTGCTCAACTCCATCGCTGCGGCCGAACGTGTATGGAGCATCTGGGCCGAGCGCCATGGTCTGGATGTGGAAGCGTTTCTGCCTACCATTCATGGCGCGCGCGCGATTGATACGATCACCCGCCAGGCGTTGCCGGGTGTCGATCCAGAAGTTGAAGCCCAGTGGATTACCGACGCGGAGCTCAACGATGTCGACGGCGTTGTAGCGATTCCCGGCGCAGTGGCGTTTTTGAAAGGCGTGCCCGCGGATCAATGGGCACTGGTCACGTCTGCCCCCAAGGCGCTGGCGTTACGTCGACTGCAAGCGGCAGGCATTCCCGTGCCGGCCGTGTGGGTGACGGCCGAAGATGTGGCCAACGGTAAACCCGACCCTGCGTGCTATTTATTGGGCGCGAAACGCCTGGGGGTGTCGGTTGAGGACAGCCTGGTGTTCGAAGACGCCGCGGTGGGCATTCGAGCGGGTGAAGCAGCGGGGGCGGATGTTGTGGTTGTCACCTCGGCACACTTGGAGCCCATGGTGACTGCACACGCTTGCATCAACGACTACGGCGATTTATGCACCGAGCATGGCGCTGATGGCTTGTTGTCTTTGCGCAAGCTGGCGCCGTGATACGCAGCAGGTCCTCAGCGTGTGGTTTTCTGATGGGCACGATGCGCTGCGCGCTGGCATAGCTTGCGCAAGATAACTTTTTGGATGGGTTTGAGGCAGAACACCAGCAGGTAGCCGCAGAGAAGGAGCGCCAGGTCCAGCCAGGAATGGGCGTCGGGATCGGCGCCCTCGACTTCGACTCTCACCCCATACCCAAGCGCCAGGAAGGCCACCCCGATCAGCAGGGCGATCATCCAGGATCTGGAAACAAGAGGTGGCGTCGCGACTGGCCTCATCGACGTATTCCTGAATGCACACGGATGGCAGGATAAAATGTCAGAAATTGGGCTGCGAATACTTCAACAAGTTCCAGATGCCCAGATAGTTTCATCTTGCAGCGAAGGGGCATGCTCAAAGCGCACTGGTCAGGCTGGAAGACGCGAGCAGGCCGATTGGGTTTTCGCCAGCCATTACAGGGAACGAAAGGGCTGGCTACTGGAGGCGTTTCAAGGCGTCTGGTTTTTGTCGGGTGCAGTCAGGCCGGCCTGGATGCGCTGGTAAATCTCCTCGCGATGCACGGCAACGTCCTTGGGTGCGTTGATGCCGATTCGTACTTGCTGGCCGCTAACGCCCAGAATGGTGATCGTAATGTCATCACCGATGTTTATGCTTTCACCAACTTTGCGGGTGAGTATAAGCATGGACTTCTCCTTGATTACTTTTAAGGACACATGTGTCAGACAGGGCAGGTGTCGGATGTGTGTAGCTTACTGCGAAGCGCTTCCCTGTGGCTGCCTCTTTTAGGACGCATAGAGGCGACATTAATTCCCATGGCGGCATCATACAGGTCGCGATACATCATTCGCATTGTTTAAGCCAACGTTTATGACGGCCAGAATAGACAGTGAATGGTAAAGTCGCCTCTTTATCCTCAAAGGAGCAGGGCAGTGCGTAAAGTAGCGATGGCAATTGTGGTGTTGGCGTTGGCCGGATGCGGTGAAGGTAAATCGGTCGATGCGCCCAAGGCCAAACCTGCCGTGACCGAAAGCCTGCCACAAACCGGCGCGATTGCCGCTCAGGAATGGGATGTGCGCGTCGGCCCGCCAGACCACAAGCTGCAGGCGATCACCGACCTGACCGCCTGGTTGCTGGAGCATGGTTTCAATTTTTATATCGTGAAGGTCGACGGCAAGGATGAGGTGCTGTTGGGTCCGTTCGCAACCAAGGCCGAGGCCGAGGCCAAACAAGCCTTGCTCAACGAAAAGATGGCCCGCGCGAAGAAAACCGACACCGTGTCTGAAATTATCGAACACAACGCCGCGCAGTGACGTGCCAAGTGGGCGGCAACCCCGCCCACGTTCAACCGCAGGCTTTGAGATTCACCGGGCCGACAAACTCGTTGCCCCGTCCCATCACGCAAGCCACGGTCTGGTTGCGCTGGCGCTCCCAGGTTTGCACCGGGTAAGTCTTGTTCCAGGCTTCATACAGCTGGCGATCCTGCTTCGACAGGCGCAGGCCGTATTGCTTGCTCATATAAAAATACGTGCGTGCGATCATGCCGCGAATGGACGGGCGTGGCATGACCTTCTTGGCCTTGAAATCCACTTGGGTCAGGCACGAGCCGTACTGCCCACTTTGCACGGGCAGCCAGCCAAAGCTGAAGTTGTTACGGTCGCCATTCACTTCGCCGATGCTCGGCACCAGATTGTGCAGGTCCGCCTCGGCGCGCTTGAACACATCGTCGTGGCGCGTGCAGTTCTTTCGCCCGCCGTTTTGCCAGCATTGGCGCTGATGCCCGATTTGCCAGGCCGGCACGATGTGTTCCCACTCGATGCGCGCGGCGCGATTGGCGTTTTTGCGCGGGATGTAACCGCAGGCTTTCAAATTCACGCGGTTACCGGTGTATTTGCAGCCGCAATAGAATTCGGTCGATTGGGGGGCGTAAAGCTTCCAGGCGATTTTCTTGGCTTCGCTAAAGGTCCGAGGGGCTTGGGCGTTGGCGGTTACGCTTAAAAACAGACAGCACACAGCAATAAAACGGGCACTCACAATCAATCTTCCTTCGGCACAACCCAAAAAATCTGCACGCCACCGTCATCCCGATAGGCGAGGGTGACGTTGTCGTTTTCTGCAATTTCTTCCAGTAGACGTTGCCACACGTCTTCCGGCTCATCGGGTAAACGGAAGAGCAAGGCTGCCTTGGCTTTCTGTGCGTTGGTCGAATTGATGATCTTTTGCACGCGAATAGCCAGGCGCTGATAGGCATCAGGCGCTGCAGGTGCTGCGGAAGAGGGCTTTGCCACGGAGCATTCCTTAATTTGCTGTACGCACATACAGTATTTAACTGTAGGCGATTTCGCAACTGCTTAAATTTCAAGAAGTTCGTCTGACAGCGATTCGGGAAGTTTGTTGAGAAGGGGGAGCAATTGTGGGAGCGAGCAAGCTCGCTCCCACAGGTCGATCAGCAGTAATCAGTATTCCCAGAACATGCGTTGCAGTTCTTTGCTGTCCTGGGTCTTGGTCAGGGCTACCATGGCCAGGATGCGAGCTTTCTGCGGGTTCAGGTCCAGAGCCGCAACCCAGTCGTATTTGTCGTCTGGTTGTTCAGCGTTACGCAGAACCATACCGCCGGCGTTGACGTGGGAGGAGCGAATGATTTGTACGCCTTGCTTGCGCAATTCGACCAGCGCGGGAACGACTTTAGAGGATACCGAACCGTTACCGGTACCGGCGTGGATGATGGCCTTGGCGCCAGCTTGGGCCAGTGCTTTGTAGGCAGTGTCGCTCACGTTGCCATAGCCGTAGGCAATTTCAACGTCAGGCAGGCTCTTGATGGTCTTGATGTCGAATTCCGAATCCATGGTGTGACGCTTGGCCGGCAGGCGGAACCAGTAGGATTTGCCTTCAACGACCATGCCCAGCGGGCCCCACGGGCTCTTGAATGCCTCGGTCTTGATGTTGATCATCTTGCTGACGTCGCGACCCGATTGGATTTCGTCGTTCATGGTCACCAGCACGCCTTTGCCCCGCGCATCCTTGCTACCTGCGACAGCGACTGCGTTATACAGGTTGAGCATACCGTCAGCCGACATGGCGGTACCTGGACGCATGGAGCCGACCACGACGATAGGCTTGTCGGTTTTTTCTACCAGGTTCAGGAAGTAGGCAGTTTCTTCAAGGGTATCGGTGCCGTGAGTGATCACGATGCCATCCACGTCCTTGCTGTCAGCCAGTTCTGCGACGCGGCGACCCAGTTGCAGCAGGTTTTCGTTGTTGATGCTTTCCGAAGCAATTTGCATCACTTGTTCGCCGCGTACGTTGGCGATCTGGCTAAGCTCAGGAACGCCGGCGATCAGTTGTTCGATGCCGACTTTGGCTGCCTGGTACGTAGCACTGTTGGCCGCACTGGCACCGGCGCCAGCAATGGTGCCGCCTGTGGCAAGGATCACTACGTTGGACAGTTTGGTTTTGTTTTCGACTTCTTTTGCCTGTGCGGCAAGGGGGAACAGCAGCAGCAGGGCCATGGCGCCCGGGACAAAGTTCTTCAATGCAGATTTCATTATTTTTCTCTCTGGTTTTTGATGAGTGCTGTAGCCGGTTCATCTAGAACACCCGGGCGGTTCTGAACGCCGCGAGGTGCAGGGGAAAAGCAGGATTTGTACCAGGCCGAGTGTGTGGTTCTTCTTAAATTAACGTATTGATTTAAAACAACTTATGAGATTTTTTAAACTTGTTTTGAGTGAGTGGCGTCCGGCTTTCCGAACGGTTGAGGGGTAGTTTGTTCGGTTGTCCGACAGCCCTGTCACAAAATTCGAGTGCGATTAGCGTCAAAACCTGTCGTTTTAGAGAGTGCGAGAAAGAGGTGGCCTTAAACGTTTCAGTCCCCAAGGTTGGTTGGACCAGGCCGAGGGCATGGGATTGAAAGGCCAGTTTCTACCGTTGACAAATCCCGACAAGGTTCTCATAGTTTGCTCAACGCAAACGTTTGCGAGATGTTTCACGAGCGCTCCAGGAGTATCGTGACAGCTCGCATCAGCCGCCCGGGTGGGAAGGCCGCCGAAGAGGTCTTCGGTGCAAGCGTTGCTCACAATAATCATAAGATCGGAGTGAACCCATGAAGCTGCCATTCGCTGGACGTCTTCTTGCTGTCGCTGTGCTTGCCGCATCCGCTGCTTTGCCTCTCTCTTCTGCACTTGCTGATGACGCTGCCAAAACACCTACTGTTGGTTTGGTCATGAAGTCCCTGGCCAATGAGTTCTTCGTCACCATGACCGACGGTGCCAAGGACTACCAGAAAGCGCACCCAGCAGAGTTCAAGCTGATCTCCAACGGGATCAAGAACGAAACAGACACCAGTGCGCAGATCGCCATCGTCAACGAGATGATCAACTCCAAGGTAGACGCGCTTGTCATTGCTCCCGCCGACTCCAAGGCGCTCGCCAGTGTGCTGAAGAAGGCTGCTGATGCCGGTATCAAGGTCGTCAACATCGACAATCGCCTGGACCCGGAGGTACTCAAAAGCAAAAACCTCGATATCCCGTTCGTAGGTCCGGACAACCGCAAAGGCTCCAAGCTGGTGGGCGACTACCTGGCCAAGCAACTGGCCGCGGGTGACAAGGTTGGCATCATCGAAGGCGTACCCACCACGACTAACGCCCAGCAGCGCACCGCAGGCTTCAAGGATGCGATGGACGCAGCAGGCATGAAGATTGTTTCCACCCAATCCGGCAACTGGGAAATCGACCAGGGCAACAAGATTGCTGCAGCGATGCTGAGCGAAACGCCGGATATCAAGGCTCTGCTGGCCGGTAACGACAACATGGCCCTGGGCGCTGTCTCCGCCGTGCGTGCGGCAGGCAAGGCCGGCAAGGTATTGGTGGTGGGCTACGACAACATTGATGCGATCAAGCCAATGCTCAAGGATGGTCGTGTGTTGGCCACCGCTGACCAGGCTGCCGCGCAACAAGCGGTATTCGGTATCCAGAACGCACTGAAGCTGGTCAAGGGTGAGAAGGTCGATGCCAAAGATGGCGTGATCGAAACCCCGGTCGAACTCGTCATCAAGCAGTAATCCCGGCAGTACCCAACAGCGCTCGCTCGTCCTGAGCGGGCGCCTGGAGATTTTCCTATGTCATCTTCCGCCCCGAACGCTGTCCTCTCGGTCAGCGGTATCGGCAAGACCTATGCTCAGCCGGTTCTGTCCGACATCACCCTGACGCTCAATCGCGGGGAAGTGCTCGCGCTGACCGGTGAGAACGGCGCAGGCAAAAGTACCTTGTCGAAGATCATCGGCGGCCTGGTCACACCGACTACCGGGCACATGCAGTTCAACGGTCAGGAGTACTGCCCCGCCAGCCGCACCCAGGCCGAAGCCTTGGGCGTGCGCATGGTCATGCAGGAACTCAACCTGCTGCCGACCCTGACGGTGGCTGAAAACCTGTTTCTGGATAACCTGCCGAGCAACTGTGGCTGGATCAGCCGCAAGCAACTGCGCAAAGCCGCGATCGAGGCCATGGCTCAAGTTGGCCTGGATGCGATCGACCCCGACACCTTGGTTGGCAGCCTGGGCATTGGCCACCAGCAAATGGTCGAGATTGCGCGCAACCTGATCGGCGACTGCCACGTCCTGATTCTCGACGAACCCACGGCCATGCTCACCGCCCGTGAAGTCGAGATGCTGTTTGAGCAAATCACCCGTCTGCAGGCCCGGGGCGTGGCGATCATTTATATTTCACACCGGCTGGAAGAGCTGGCCCGTGTCGCCCAGCGCATTGCGGTACTGCGCGACGGCAAGCTGGTCTGCGTCGAGCCGATGGCCAATTACAACAGTGAGCAACTGGTGACCTTGATGGTCGGTCGCGAGCTGGGCGAACACATTGACCTGGGCCCGCGCACCATCGGCGAACCGGCCCTGACGGTGAAGGGCCTGAGCCGTTCGGACAAGGTTCGCGACGTGTCCTTTGAAGTGCGCGCCGGTGAGATCTACGGTATTTCCGGACTGATCGGCGCCGGCCGCACTGAGTTGCTGCGCCTGATCTTCGGTGCCGACCAGGCCGACAGCGGCACCGTGGCCCTGGGATCGCCGGCCAGGGTGGTCAGTATTCGCTCGCCAGTGGATGCGGTTGGTCATGGTATCGCCCTGATCACCGAGGACCGCAAGGGCGAGGGCCTGCTGCTGACCCAATCGATCAGCGCCAATATAGCCTTGGGCAACATGCCGGAAATTTCCGGCGGTGGCGTCGTCAATAGCCGCAACGAAACCGCCCTGGCCAAACGCCAGATCGACGCCATGCGTATCCGCAGTTCCAGCCCGGGGCAATTGGTGTCCGAGCTGTCGGGTGGCAACCAGCAAAAAGTAGTGATTGGCCGCTGGCTGGAGCGCGATTGCGCGGTGATGCTGTTCGATGAGCCCACCCGAGGCATCGACGTCGGCGCCAAGTTCGACATCTATGCGTTGCTTGGCGAACTGACTCGCCAGGGCAAAGCCTTGGTGGTGGTGTCCAGCGACCTGCGTGAACTGATGCTGATCTGTGATCGCATCGGGGTGTTGTCCGCGGGGCGCCTGATCGAGACCTTCGAGCGTGACAGCTGGACCCAGGACGAATTGCTCGCCGCCGCCTTTGCCGGCTATCAGAAACGTGATGCGCTGCTCAATGAGGCAGCGCCTAGGAATACCCCATGAAAACAAGCATTTCCTCCGGTAAAACTGGCGGCAACTTCTATGGCCTGGGTACTTACCTGGGGCTGGCGGGTGCCTTGCTGGCGATGATTGCGCTGTTCTCGGTACTCAGCGACCACTTCCTGTCCTACGACACCTTCAGCACCCTGGCCAACCAGATTCCGGACCTGATGGTGCTGGCGGTGGGCATGACCTTCATCCTGATCATCGGCGGTATCGACCTGTCGGTAGGTTCGGTGCTGGCATTGGCGGCATCGGCGGTCAGCGTGGCAATCCTGGGCTGGGGCTGGAGCGTGTTACCGGCTGCGCTACTGGGCATGGGCTGCGCTGCATTGGCCGGGACCATCACCGGCTCCATCACCGTGGCCTGGCGTATCCCGTCATTTATCGTGTCTTTGGGTGTGCTGGAGATGGCCCGGGGCGTGGCCTATCAAATGACGGGCTCGCGCACCGCTTATATCGGTGACTCGTTTGCCTGGCTGTCCAACCCGATTGCTTTCGGTATTTCCCCGTCGTTCATCATTGCGCTGCTGGTGATCATTGCGGCTCAGTTGGTGCTGACCCGCACTGTCTTCGGGCGCTACCTGATCGGCATCGGCACTAACGAAGAAGCAGTGCGCCTGGCTGGCATTAATCCCAAGCCATACAAGATTCTGGTGTTCAGCCTGATGGGCCTGTTGGCCGGTGTAGCTGCGCTGTTCCAGATCTCGCGCCTGGAGGCGGCAGACCCGAATGCTGGTTCAGGCCTGGAGCTGCAGGTAATCGCCGCGGTGGTAATCGGCGGCACCAGTCTGATGGGCGGGCGCGGTTCGGTCATCAGTACGTTCTTCGGTGTATTGATCATTTCGGTATTGGCGGCGGGGCTTGCGCAGATCGGCGCTACGGAACCCACCAAACGCATCATTACCGGTGCTGTGATCGTGATCGCCGTGGTCCTCGATACTTACCGCAGCCAGCGCGCCAGTCGGCGGGGCTGAGTCATGGCAACGATCAAGGATGTGGCAGCGCTTGCAGGTATTTCCTACACCACCGTGTCCCATGTGGTGAACAAGACGCGTCCGGTCAGCGAGCCGGTCCGCATCAAGGTCGAGGCGGCGATCAAACAGCTGGACTACGTGCCCAGCGCCGTGGCGCGTTCGCTCAAGGCCAAGACCACGGCCACCATTGGCCTGTTGGTGCCCAATAGCCTCAACCCGTATTTTGCCGAGCTTGCGCGGGGCATCGAGGATTATTGCGAGCGTAATGGCTACTGCGTGATCCTCTGCAACTCCGACGACGACGCGGAAAAACAGCGCAGTTATTTGCGCGTGTTGCTCGAAAAACGCGTCGACGGCTTGATCGTGACGTCGGTGGGCGGCGATGACAGCGGCTTGGCGGCGGGCTTGAGTGCAGTGCGCACGCCCATGGTGATTGTCGACAGGGCCCTGGATGGAATCGATGTCGACCTGGTGCGTATCGACCACGAACAGGGCGCCTACCTCGCGACCCGGCACTTGCTGGAGTTGGGCCATCGGGATATCGCCTGTATCGGCGGCCCGGGGCATACCCGCGTGGCACAAATGCGCCTGGCGGGTTACCAGCGTGCATTGCGCGAGGCGGGTGTCGAGGTGTTGGCCAGCCGGATCCTGGAAAGCGATTTCACCAGCACGGGGGGGCATGCCGCAGCCGTGCAATTGTTAGCGCAAAACCCGCCCAGCGCGATTTTCGCCAGCAACGATATGATTGGTTTCGGCGTGCTGCGCGCAGCCGCAGAACGCAGCATCCGCGTGCCGGCCGAGTTGTCGGTGATCGGTTTCGATGACATTCAGATGGGACGCTACGTCTATCCTGCGCTGACCACGGTTGGGCAGTCGATCCTGCAATTGGGCGAGACGGCGGCCGAATTATTATTGCAACGAATAGCAACACCCCAACGGTCGATCGATCAACGCATCGTGACGCCAAGTATCGTTTTGCGTGAGTCGACGGCGCCATTGGCCGGTGTGTTCGCCCAATACCGCTGAACCGAATTGATGAGTACTGATGTATGCCAGCAAAAGTAGTGGTAGTAGGCAGCTTGAACATGGACCTGGTCACCCGGGCCAGTCGCTTGCCGCGTGCCGGTGAGACCTTGATCGGCCAGAGCTTTTCCACCGTTGCGGGTGGCAAGGGCGCCAACCAGGCGGTGGCATCGGCGCGGCTGGGGGCCAGTGTTGCGATGATCGGATGCGTGGGCACCGATGCCTATGGCAGTCAATTGCGTGATGCACTGCTGGTGGAAGGGATCGATTGCCAGGCGGTCAGCACCGTAGAGGGCTCCAGTGGTGTGGCATTGATCGTGGTGGATGACAGCAGCCAGAATGCGATTGTCATTGTGGCCGGCAGCAACGGTGAGTTGACGCCCGCGTCTCTGCAAGCGTGCGACGCTGTGCTGCAGGCGGCAGACGTGATCATCTGCCAGCTTGAAGTGCCGATGGACACCGTTGGTCATGCGCTCAAGCGCGGCCGCGAACTGGGCAAGACAGTCATCCTCAATCCGGCGCCCGCGAGTGGGCCTTTGCCCGCTCAGTGGTATGCCTCGATCGATTACCTGATCCCCAATGAAAGTGAAGCCACCGCCCTGAGCGGCGTCACCGTCGACTCGCTCGACAGCGCCAAGGTCGCCGCAACAGCGCTGATCAAGGCGGGGGCGGGTAAAGTCATCATTACGCTTGGCGCCCAGGGGGCACTGTTTGCCGACGGTAGCAGCTTCGAGCATCTGTTGGCGCCGAAGGTCAAGGCGGTGGACACCACAGCCGCTGGCGATACCTTCGTCGGTGGCTTTGCCGCTGCACTGGCCGCTGGCAAGAGCGAAGCCGAGGCGATCCGTTTTGGCCAGGTAGCGGCGGCGTTGTCTGTGACCCGCGCCGGCGCTCAGCCTTCCATTCCTACGCTGCACGACGTACAAGGTTTTGTGCCCTCATGAAAAAGACACCTTTGCTCAATATCGCCCTGTCACGCGTGATCGCGTCCCTGGGTCATGGTGACGTGCTGGTCATCGGCGATGCCGGTTTGCCGGTGCCGCCCGGCGTGGAATTGATCGACCTGGCACTGACCCAGGGCATTCCGGATTTCATCAGCACGTTGCGCATTGTGCTCAGTGAGATGCAGGTTGAAAGCCACGTGCTCGCGGAGGAAATCCTGCTCAAGCAACCGCCGGCGCTGAGCGAGCTCAATGCGCTGACAGAGCAGGCAGCGCTGGGTGAGCGGCGGCTGCTCAGCCATGAAGAATTCAAGCAACTGAGCCGCACAGCACGCGCGGTTGTGCGTACCGGCGAGTGCCAGCCTTACTGCAATATCGCGCTGGTATCCGGCGTAACGTTTTAGCGTCCCCCCAATGACAAGGAGTGCTTTATGCAACGTGGTCTACCCATCCTGAAAAACCTGTTCCGGAGTGTTCTGCTTTTGTCCGCACTCACAGCTGCAAGCGCCCAGGCGGCGGAAAAAATCGACCTGATCATCGATACCGACCCTGGGGCCGATGACGTGGTGGCGCTGCTGTTCGCCATGGCCTCGCCGGAGGAGCTGAGCATTCGTGCGCTGACCACCGTCGCCGGTAATGTGCGCCTGGACAAGACCTCCCGCAATGCGCGTCTGGCGCGCGAGTGGGCAGGGCGTGAGGACATTCCGGTGTACGCAGGTGCGCCGGCGCCTCTGTTGCGCAAGCCGATCTACGCCGAGAATATCCATGGCAAAGAGGGCATCTCCGGCGTCACCGTGCACGAGCCGAAAAAAGGCCTGGCCGAAGGTAATGCCGTTGACTACCTGATCAAGACGCTGAGCACCGCCAAACCGCACAGCATCACCATCGCCATGCTCGGTCCGCAGACCAACCTCGCGCTGGCACTGACCCAGGCGCCGGAAATCACCCAGGGCATCAAGGAAGTGGTGGTGATGGGTGGTGCGCACTTCAATGGCGGTAATATCACGCCCGTGGCCGAGTTCAACCTGTTCGCCGATCCGGTGGCCGCTGAGATTGTGCTCAAAAGTGGAGTGAAGTTGACCTACCTGCCGTTGGACGTGACCCATAAAGTCCTCACCAGCGACGCCCGCCTGAAGAAGATTGCGGACCTGAACAACAACGCGAGCAAGGTCGTCAGCAGTATTCTGAATGAGTACGTCAAAGGCGACATGGAGCATTACGGCATTCCGGGTGGCCCGGTCCACGACGCTACCGTGGTTGCCTACCTGCTCAAACCATCGCTGTTCAGCGGTCGTCAGGCCAATATGGTCGTCGACAGCCGCGAAGGCCCAACCTTTGGCCAGACCATCGTCGATTGGTACGACGGCCTCAAGCAGGAGAAGAATGTGTTCTGGGTCGAGAACGGCGATGCCCAGGGCTTCTTCGATCTGCTGACCGAGCGTCTGGCGCGTTTGAAGTAATACGTTTTACCGGTCGGCGTTCGTCGGCCGGTTCTTATTCTTGTGCGCCCATGTAGTCGGCCGGGTATTTCTCAAATACCTGGCCGATGAACGCTTGTGCCGCCTGGGTTCCCAGTTCCTTGACCAACAGGTCGATACCAATGATCGCCAGTTCTTCGGGGCTGCCGGGGCTATAGGAGCTTTGCCCCTGGGGCCACTTGGCTTTGATATCGGCTTGGAGCGTTACGGTGGTCATGGAAATCTCACGGCTGAAAGTACTGGGCAATGCGCTGGAGCGCGGTTCCAGCGGCGCAGTTAACCATTTTGCGCGGCTTTTGGCACTGCTACTTAGGCATGAAGGAGGGGGTATGCGACACTGTTGGCTTGTTTAACAGCCGGGAAACACCGCGTGCAGATCGATCTGAACAAGCCTGAGAACCTGACGCTGGATGCCGTGCGCCAACTGCTTGCCCACGCCAGTGACGACGTACATACCCAGCTTCGGGTAACCAGGGCTGGTATTGCCTATATTTCTTCCGGCGTAGTCGGTGGAGCTCAGATAGATGGCCTGCTGTTTCGTCTGGAGACCTGGGCCAAGGGTTCTGGCTATGTCGGTATTGTGGCGGCCAGCGATGAGGTCTGGGTCATGCAGATCTTCAACGCGCTGAAACAGAACTGGCCATACCCACCATCTGACTACATCGACATCTACTGAGTGCGTTCATATCTAGTCACGATTGACTGGGCGATTGCCCCGCGCGAGTCAGGCAGACTTGCGCGCAGGCGATTAACGTCTTGAAACCAATCGTTCATATCGCTGTCGCACGATCTCTGTCCATTTTTTATCATAGGAGGCTTCATGCCTTGGAAGCTCGCTTCATTCGGTACTTTGTTGGCAGCACTCGCATTGGCGGGTTGCAGCACCCCGGGTGCCTCTGAGCCAGGCAAAGACGCCACCGTGACCGATGCCGGTCATAGCCGCTGTGAGTCGAAGGCCGCCGAGTTCGCAATCGGCCAGAAAGCCTCGCCGCAGTTGCTGGAGCAGGCTCGTACCCGTGCTGGCGCGCAGAATGCACGCATCCTCAAGCCCAACGATATGATTACCCTGGAATATCGTTCTGACCGCCTGAACCTCAACACTGACAACAACCTGGTGATCACGCGGGTCAATTGCGGCTGACAGCTTCGGCTTTTGCATCGCCCATAAAAAACCCCGTCACATGGACGGGGTTTTTTTTAGCTCAGCGGAGAATTACTCGCCGCGAACCTGTGCAGCTTGCATACCCTTTTGGCCTTTCTCAGCCACGAAGGAAACGGTTTGGCCTTCTTTCAGGCTTTTGAAACCGTCGCTTTCGATAGCTTTGAAGTGTACGAACAGGTCGTCACCGCCACCTTGAGGAGTGATGAAGCCGAAGCCTTTTTCATCGTTGAACCATTTAACGGTGCCGGTTTGGCGATTAGACATGGTGTATCTCCAAGAAACATATATTTTCAGTAGTGCTGTGCTGCTCAGGCCAACTGGGCACACTGGGCTATCATAGTCGAAATGTTCGACTTGGGAGCCCCCCCAAGGCATTGTTTGCTAATCAATCGCGTTGCATCTGATCCCTGGCTCGGCGCAAAGCCCCGATCTACGGGGCTTTGCGCTGAAATATCAACTGTTAAAAAAAGCCGTAAAACCTGCATAATTTGTGTGAAATGGCAGTTTTCAGGCCATTTTTCCAGCGATATGGTCGTCAGATCAGTGGTCAATCTTACTTTTTCTTCACGACTTTGCAGGACGAAATAGCCGCTACCGCTTTGTTCTTAAGCTCAGGGCTGGCGTTCTGATTGGTCATCAGTTCCTTGATCTCGGCAGTGCTCAATTCGGCATTGATCTTGTCAGCACCACATTCGCAGTGAGCTTTGGCAGTTTTGGCGTCTACGTTCTGACTCGCGGCGGCACTGCAGTCGCTCACAAAGCTGTCACGGGCGCCGGCTGGCCAGTTGGAAGGGGCTGCAGCCTGCGCGCCAAGGGAAAGGAGGCTCAGGGTAGCGGCGACAGCGAGGGTAGAGGTGAAACGCATCATGGGATGCTCCTTTGGGTCGAGGACGAACGGCGATTCTCAGTGGGTTGGAGGCCCGACGTACAGCTCAAGTTCACTTTGCAGCTATAAAGCCTTGAATTGCGCTATACACAAAGCTTCGTCGGCGCGATGACCGTTCATCTGTGCTAGCATCGTGGGCTTGGCTAGTTTCAGGCGCGTCAATTACCGCCTTGCCATGTTTCTTTTTAGCTCAATCCAGTCACTCTGGTTCGATTATCGGTTGGCCGAAAGGCTCCTGCCGCTGTAAGGCAGGCGTTCATCACTGAACGGCCTGGTGTTGGATCTTGTACTGGCTCATCCCAACCCACGTGACCTTTGGTAGGGGTCACCACTAGGAGAGGAGGCGCCATGCCAACTATTACTCTACCCGACGGCAGTCAACGTTCATTCGATCATTCGGTTTCCGTAGCCGAAGTCGCCGCATCCATTGGTGCAGGCTTGGCCAAGGCCACCGTGGCCGGCAAGGTCGACGGCAAACTGGTCGACGCCAGTGACCTGATCACTTGCGATGCCAGCCTGCAAATCATCACGCCCAAGGATCAAGAGGGGCTGGAGATCATTCGCCACTCTTGCGCGCACCTGATTGGCCATGCGGTCAAGCAGCTGTACCCAACCGCCAAGATGGTGATCGGCCCGGTAATCGAAGAAGGCTTCTATTACGACATCGCCTATGAGCGTCCTTTTACACCGGACGACTTGGCGGCCATCGAGCAGCGCATGCACGCGCTGATTGAAAAAGATTACGACGTCATCAAGAAAGTCACCCCGCGTGCCGAAGTGATCGACGTGTTTACCGCGCGTGGTGAAGATTACAAGCTGCGCCTGGTGGAAGACATGCCGGACGAGCAGGCCATGGGCTTGTACTACCACGAAGAATACGTCGACATGTGCCGTGGCCCACACGTGCCGAACACGCGTTTCCTCAAGTCGTTCAAGCTGACCAAGCTGTCCGGTGCCTACTGGCGCGGTGATGCCAAGAACGAACAGCTGCAACGGATCTACGGCACGGCCTGGGCTGACAAGAAACAGCTGGCCGCCTACATCCAGCGCATTGAAGAAGCTGAAAAGCGCGACCACCGCAAGATCGGCAAGCGCCTGAACCTGTTCCACCTTCAGGAAGAAGCGCCGGGCATGGTGTTCTGGCACCCGAATGGCTGGACCCTGTACCAGGTGCTTGAGCAGTACATGCGCAAGGTTCAGCGCGACAACGGTTACCTGGAGATCAAGACCCCGCAGGTCGTTGATCGCAGCCTGTGGGAGAAATCCGGGCACTGGGCCAACTACGCCGACAACATGTTCACCACTCAGTCGGAAAACCGCGACTACGCCATCAAGCCGATGAACTGCCCATGCCACGTGCAGGTGTTCAATCAAGGCCTGAAGAGCTACCGCGAGTTGCCGATGCGCCTGGCCGAGTTCGGTGCCTGCCACCGCAACGAGCCATCCGGTGCACTGCACGGCATCATGCGTGTGCGCGGTTTTACTCAGGACGACGCCCACATCTTCTGCACCGAAGAGCAGATGCAGGCTGAATCCGCCGCGTTCATCAAGCTGACCATGGACGTTTATCGCGATTTCGGGTTTACCGAAGTTGAAATGAAGCTGTCCACTCGTCCGGAAAAACGCGTTGGTTCCGACGAGCTGTGGGATCGCGCCGAAGCGGCACTGGCCGCAGCACTCGACAGTGCGGGCCTTGCGTACGACCTGCAGCCGGGGGAGGGCGCGTTCTACGGTCCGAAGATCGAGTTCTCGCTCAAAGATTGCCTTGGCCGTGTCTGGCAGTGTGGTACCCTGCAGCTCGATTTTAACCTGCCGATCCGTCTGGGAGCCGAATACGTCTCCGAAGACAACAGCCGTAAACACCCGGTTATGCTGCACCGGGCGATCCTCGGTTCGTTCGAGCGGTTCGTCGGTATCCTGATCGAGCACTACGAGGGAGCGTTCCCTGCGTGGCTGGCTCCGACCCAGGCAGTGATCATGAATATCACTGATAAACAGGCAGATTTTGCCGCCGAAGTTGAAAAAACTCTCAACGAAAGCGGATTTCGTGCCAAGTCCGACTTGAGAAATGAAAAGATCGGCTTTAAAATCCGCGAGCATACTTTGCTCAAGGTTCCCTATCTTTTGGTTATCGGAGATCGGGAAGTCGAGATGCAGACTGTCGCTGTGCGTACTCGTGAAGGTGCTGACCTGGGCTCGATGCCCGTCGCCCAGTTCGCTGAGTTCCTCGCGCAAGCGGTTTCCCGGCGTGGTCGCCCAGATTCGGAGTAATTATTATTAAGCGTGAAATGAGACAAGATAAACGAGCTGCACCGAAAGCCCCGATCAACGAGAATATCTCGGCACGCGAGGTTCGGTTAATTGGGGCTGAGGGTGAGCAGCTTGGGATTGTGTCAATTGAAGACGCGCTTCTTAAGGCTGAAGAAGCCAAGCTCGATTTGGTGGAAATTTCCGCCGATGCTGTACCGCCTGTCTGCAAGCTGATGGACTACGGCAAATCGATCTTCGAGAAGAAGAAGCAGATTGCCGCAGCCAAGAAAAACCAGAAGCAGATCCAGGTTAAAGAAATCAAGTTTCGTCCAGGGACGGAGGAAGGGGATTACCAGGTAAAACTGCGCAACCTGGTACGTTTCCTGAGTGATGGGGACAGGGCCAAGGTATCCTTGCGATTCCGCGGCCGTGAGATGGCCCACCAGGAGCTGGGGATGGAACTCCTCAAGCGGGTTGAAGCTGACCTGCTCGAGTACGGTTCGGTCGAACAGCATCCTAAGATGGAAGGACGCCAACTGATCATGGTCATCGCCCCGAAAAAGAAGAAGTAATCAACAGGGCACGGCAGGCCTTCTGATTATGTTTATCAACTGAATGCGGAGTATCCGAACATGCCAAAGATGAAGACTAAAAGTGGTGCTGCTAAGCGGTTTCTGAAAACTGCTAACGGTATCAAGCACAAGCACGCTTTCAAGAGCCACATCCTGACCAAAATGTCGACCAAGCGTAAGCGTCAACTGCGCGGTAGCAGCTTGCTGCATCCGTCTGACGTGGCAAAAGTCGAGCGCATGCTGCGCCTTCGTTAATTTTTGGATCAAGACTAGAGGAAGTAACTCATGGCTCGTGTAAAGCGTGGCGTCATTGCCCGTAAACGTCACAAAAAAATTCTGAAACTTGCTAAAGGCTACTACGGCGCGCGTTCACGCGTATTCCGTGTTGCCAAGCAAGCGGTAATCAAGGCAGGCCAGTACGCCTACCGTGACCGTCGTCAGAAAAAACGTCAGTTCCGCGCTCTGTGGATCGCTCGTATCAACGCTGGTGCACGTGTTAACGGTCTGTCCTACAGCCGTTTCATCGCTGGCCTGAAGAAAGCGTCCATCGAAATCGACCGTAAGGTTCTGGCTGAACTGGCCGTGAACGAAAAAGCGGTGTTTGCTGCGATTGTCGAGAAAGCTAAAGCCTCCTTGGCTTAAGTACCCCCGACAGTCATCCTGGGTTACTCCTGTAGCCCAAGGTGGTAAACGTCATAAATAGGGGAAGAGCCTTCAAGCTCTTCCCCTATTTTGTATCTGGAGTCTGTACATGGAAAACCTGGACGCGCTCGTTGCCCAAGCCCTTGAGGCCGTGCAAAGCGCTGAAGATGTAAATGCCCTGGAGCAAATCCGGGTTCACTACCTTGGCAAGAAAGGTGAATTGACTCAGGTGATGAAGACCCTGGGAAATTTGCCCGCTGAAGAACGTCCGCAAGTCGGTGCGTTGATCAACGTTGCCAAGGAACGTGTCACAGAGGTGCTCAATGCGCGCAAGGCGTCGCTCGAGGAGGCCGATCTAGCGGCCAAGCTCGCCGCCGAGTCCATTGACGTGACCTTGCCTGGCCGTGGTCAGGCCTCGGGCGGCCTGCATCCGATTACCCGGACTCTGGAACGTATCGAGCAGTTCTTCACCCACATCGGCTACGGCATTGCCGAAGGCCCTGAGGTAGAAGACGATTATCACAACTTCGAGGCGCTCAACATCCCAGGCCATCACCCGGCCCGGTCGATGCACGACACCTTCTATTTCAACGCGAACATGCTGTTGCGCACCCATACCTCGCCGGTACAGGTCCGCACCATGGAAGCGAACAAGCCGCCGATCCGCATTGTCTGCCCAGGCCGTGTGTACCGTAGCGACTCGGATATCACCCACTCGCCGATGTTCCACCAGGTCGAAGGCCTGCTGGTGGATCGCGATATCAATTTTGCCGACCTCAAGGGCACCATCGAAGAATTCCTGCGGGTGTTCTTCGAGAAAGAGCTGGCCGTGCGTTTCCGTCCATCGTTCTTCCCGTTCACCGAGCCGTCCGCTGAAGTCGACATGGAATGCGTGATGTGTAGCGGTAAAGGTTGCCGCGTCTGCAAGCAGACCGGTTGGCTGGAAGTCATGGGTTGCGGCATGGTCCACCCTAACGTGCTGCGCATGTCCGGGATCGATCCGGAAGAGTTCTCGGGCTTTGCCTTCGGCATGGGCGTTGAGCGTCTGGCCATGCTGCGTTACGGCGTGAACGACTTGCGTCTGTTCTTCGACAACGACTTGCGGTTCCTCGCGCAATTTCGCTAGTCGTAACGAATCTTTAGGAGAGCAGGATGAAATTCAGTGAACAATGGCTGCGTGGCTGGGTAAGCCCGCAGGTAGATCGCGACGCGCTGGTTGCGCGTCTGTCGATGGCCGGTCTTGAGGTCGATAGCGTTACCCCGGCCGCCGGTGTTTTCAGCGGCGTGGTAGTGGGCGAGGTGCTGAGCACCGAGCAACACCCTGATGCCGATAAATTGCGTGTGTGCCAGGTCAGTAACGGTTCGGAAACCTTTCAGGTCGTGTGCGGAGCGCCTAATGTGCGCCCGGGCCTGAAGATCCCGTTTGCCATGATCGGTGCCCAACTGCCTGGCGACTTCAAGATCAAGAAGGCCAAGCTGCGTGGTGTCGAGTCCAACGGCATGTTGTGCTCTCAGGCTGAGTTGCAGGTAGGCGAGGGCAATGATGGCCTGATGGAGCTGCCGGCAGACGCGCCTGTGGGTCAGGACATCCGGGTTTACCTGGAACTGGAAGACGCCAGCATCGAGGTCGACCTGACCCCGAACCGCGGCGACTGCCTGTCCCTGGCCGGTCTGGCCCGTGAAGTGGGCGCGCTGTACAACGCTCCCGTCACCCGTCCTACGGTTGCTGTTGTGCCGCCGGTGCATGACGAAGTTCGCTCCATCGAAGTGCTCGCGCCGAACGCCTGCCCACGTTACCTGGGGCGTGTGGTCCGTAACGTCGACCTGTCCAAGCCGACCCCGCTGTGGATGGTCGAGCGCCTGCGTCGCGCCGACGTGCGCAGCATCGACGCCGCGGTCGACATCACCAACTATGTGATGTTGGAGCTGGGTCAGCCGCTGCACGCCTTCGATCTCGCCGAAATCAACGGTGGCATCCGCGTGCGCATGGCCGAGGAAGGCGAAAAGCTGGTGCTGCTCGACGGTCAGGAAGTCAGCCTGCGTGCCGACACCCTGGTTATCGCCGACCACTCTCGCGCCCTGGCAATTGCCGGCGTGATGGGGGGCGAGCACAGCGGTGTATCCGCGACCACTCGTGACGTATTCCTTGAAAGCGCGTTCTTCGACCAGATCGCCATCGCAGGCAAGGCCCGTTCCTATGGCCTGCACACCGATGCTTCGCACCGCTATGAGCGTGGCGTGGACTGGAATCTCGCCCGTGAAGCCATGGAGCGCGCCACCGGCCTGCTGCTGGAAATCACCGGTGGCGAAGCGGGTCCGATCACCGAAACCGTCAGCGAGCAGCACCTGCCGTCGATTGCGCCGATCACCCTGCGTGCCAAAAGCGTTGAGCAAATGCTCGGGCTGGTCATTGTGCCGGCTGAAATCGAGCAACTGCTGTCCGCCCTCGGCCTGGGTATTTCCTCGAATGGGGAAGGGCAGTGGCAGGTTGCAGTTCCTAGCCATCGCTTCGACATCAGCCTGGAAGTCGACCTGATCGAAGAGCTGGCACGTCTGTATGGCTACAACCGCCTGCCGGTTCGCTACCCGCAAGCGCGCCTCGCGCCGCAACCCAAGGCCGAAGCGCGTGCGCACCTGCCTGAGCTGCGCCGCCTGCTGGTTGCTCGTGGTTACCAGGAAGCCGTGACGTATAGCTTCATCGATCCAAAACAATTTGAGCTGTTCAACCCGGGTGTTGAGCCGCTGTTGTTGGCCAACCCGATCTCCAACGACATGGCCGCCATGCGTTCGTCGCTGTGGCCGGGCCTGGTGAAAGCGCTTTCCCACAACCTGAACCGCCAGCAAGACCGCGTGCGCCTGTTCGAAAGCGGCCTGCGTTTCGTGGGTCAGCTCGATGGCCTCAAGCAAGAGCCGATGCTGGCTGGCGTGGTCTGCGGTAGCCGCCTGCCGGAAGGCTGGGCGCAGGGCCGCGACGTCGTAGACTTCTTCGACGTCAAGGCTGACGTGGAAGCGGTACTGGGCTTTGCCGGCGCGCTGGATGCCTTTACGTTTGTGCCGGGCAGTCACCCAGCCTTGCATCCAGGCCAGACTGCGCGTATCGAGCGCGAAGGTCGCCTGGTAGGTTTTGTGGGCGCCATTCACCCGGAACTGTCGAAAACGTTGGGGCTGGACCGTCCAGTCTTCGTGTTTGAGCTAGTCTTGGCTGAAGTGGCGTCGGGCAAGATGCCTAAATTCAGCGAGTTGTCGCGCTTTCCTGAAGTGCGTCGCGACCTGGCGCTGATCGCCGACCGTGACGTCGCCGCCACTGCCGTTCTGGATGTAATCCGTGAAAATGCAGGGGAATGGCTGACAGACCTCAGGCTATTTGACGTCTATCAGGGTAAAGGCATTGATCCGCATAGAAAAAGCCTCGCAGTCGGCTTGACCTGGCAGCATCCATCGCGCACTCTTAATGATGATGAGGTGAATACCACGACGCAAAATATCCTCACCTCGCTCGAACAAAGGTTGAACGCCACGTTAAGGAAGTGACGTATGGGGGCTTTGACGAAAGCTGAGATGGCGGAACGTCTGTACGAAGAGTTGGGTCTGAACAAGCGCGAGGCCAAGGAATTGGTCGAGCTGTTTTTTGAAGAGATCCGCCACGCTCTGGAAGACAACGAACAGGTCAAATTGTCCGGTTTCGGCAATTTTGACCTGCGGGACAAACGCCAGCGGCCTGGCCGCAATCCAAAAACGGGAGAAGAAATCCCGATCACGGCTCGCCGTGTGGTCACCTTTCGTCCAGGGCAGAAGTTGAAGGCCCGAGTTGAGGCTTATGCTGGAACCAAGTCATAACGACGAACTACCCGTCATCCCAGGCAAACGCTACTTCACCATTGGTGAAGTCAGCGAGCTGTGTGCCGTAAAACCGCACGTGCTGCGCTATTGGGAGCAGGAGTTTCCTCAACTTAACCCCGTCAAACGCACCGGGAACCGTCGGTATTATCAGCGCCAGGACGTGCTGATGATCCGACAGATCCGTGCATTGCTGTACGACCAGGGGTTCACCATCAGCGGCGCACGCCAGCGTATGTCCGGTGATGAAGCCAAAGACGACACCACCCAATACAAGCAACTGATCCGCCAGATGATCTCCGAACTGGAAGATGTGCTGGTGGTGCTGAAGAAATGATTCAAGCTTTAAAAATACTTCCACATTTCAAAAGCTTGCGGTATATTCCGGTTCGCTTCGTTAAGAAGCGAACCCAGTAACACGCCTAGTCGGGGCGTAGCGCAGTCCGGTAGCGCACTAGCATGGGGTGCTAGGGGTCGAGTGTTCGAATCACTCCGTCCCGACCATATTATTCAATGACTTAGCCCAATCTGAAAAGATTGGGCTTTTTCATGTCTGAAAAATACCCCCTACCGCGCCGTGGGCCGTTATGGGCCCGAGAGCCTGTTTCACCTTTGTGATCTGCCGGTGGGGTACAGCGAACATGCAATCGCTACGACACTCCCCTGAAATGACTGGCGTGACGTCGATAGGCGTTGTCGCGTGCATGTCGATAAGCCACTAGCACACCTGCCCTAATTGATCCTTGCACGAACCCGGCAGTAGAGTTTGAAGCGCAAGCCAATGTATTAACGATGGGAAGGGGAGTGAAGATGACTATAAAAAAATACGTCTATATGACGGCTGCAGCCTGCCTGTTAGCGACCTCAAGTGCGCATGCGTCTTTCGCCACCAGTTGCCAGGATTCTCAGCCGTGGTACCACTTCAGCATGATTGAGGCAGCAACCTGTTTGCTCTCTGGTCAATGGTAATCGGGTCGCCCCCGCTGCGGTTCGGCGGGGGAGAGCCCCAGTGATCCCGCTCAAGTCGTGCCTTTCGGGCATTGCCCTCGATTGCGCTGACTTGACTCATCAACATTTGCTTAAAACAGCTCGCTGCCTCACCTGGCCTGACGCTGCGAGCGAACCGTTGCGCCTGTGATCATGTCTGTGCGAATGGCCGACGGTTGCCCGGCGTTGTTGCGTGCATAACTGCATAACGTGACCGGCAGCTCTGCTATATCAAGGAATATGCCGTCCATGGCCAAGGTGTAGCGATCGTCGTCAATATCGCCACAGATGGTGCTGATCGCCGAGTTCACGCTGTAGTAATAATGCTGGCTAAAACCGTCCTGCTGGTTTTCCCAGGCGATGTGATAGCGGTGCTTGAGCTGCGGTGCCGGTGCCGGGTTGGTCAGGAATACCGAATGGGTGAACGCATTGCGCAGCAGCGCTTCGGTCAGCGGCTGTTCGGCCGTTTGCACCCCGAGTATGCATAACACATGCGGCCCCAGCACTGGACCGATGGGCTGGTTGATGTAGGCCTCGTCAGAAGCGGCAGCGACTTGGTAGCCGTGTGTGCGTGCGCAATCGCTGATGTGATTCACGGCTTTGAATCGGTAGAACGGTTCCTGGATCGAGAACCTCAGGTTCCAAGTCGGACGGGTAATTTGGTCGGTGGCGTCACGTTTTAAATGCACATAGGGCTTCAGGTTCCACGGCTCATCCAGCGTGATTTCAACCGCCTTGAGCTGACAGGTTGGGGTGTCGTTACGGAAAACACCGTCTACAAAGCAGTAGTACAAGTCGTTGACGGGGTAGCTGTAGTTGAATTTGGCGGCTTCGCACGCCGAGTTGTTCTGGCAGCTATTGAGAATGTCTTTCTGAATGGCAGACGCGACCTTGCTGATGATGCTGGTGATTTCATTGGTGTTCCGGTCCAGCATCGGACTGCCGGAGCTGCCTGGGCGCAGACCGTTGCAGCGGTTGCGCAAGGCGCTGGGGAACACGCCGGGATGTTCGGCAAAACTGTTGAGGGTCGATTCCACGCAGGCGCTCATGCGTAGGCCCTTTTTCAGAAAGCCAGTCGGCGCTCCCACGTTGATCACCTCTCGATCCGATGTCTGACGCTGGGAGGCCAGCTTGAGTGGCATGATCGCCTTGGCCACCAGCACCGCCAGTGACGTATCCAGTTCGAGCACGGCCAGGTCAGTGCCCGCCATGCTGCTCCAATGCGCCGTCTTGACGGCGTAGGTGATACGCCGTTCGGGTGTGTCATGAAAGTAGTTGAAGGTCACGTCGGCGGTGAGCGCCTGGTGGACGCGCGCTGTACCGTAGCTGTAGAACACACAATGCCCGGCGGTCAGCACATAAGCCGGCCCGATGGCCTTACCTTGGCGATTGCGCGTGTCGAGCAGAACGGCATTGCAGGTCTGGCCTAAGGCGTTTTCCAGTGAACCGATGCCGGTCCATTGCGGATAACGGTGGTTTTTATTTTCAAGGGCCACAGACGGTGACTGCTCGGTAAGGCCCTCGGCCAGATCTCTGGCATGGCTCGGCCAGACAGTGCTGAGCAACAGGAAATACAGGAAGATGCAGGCGGTGTGAGGAAGTGCCATAAGGGGCCTCGACAAGGAAGTCATTGATTGGCTGAAACTACTCAATCAGGCCAAGGCGGATGACATACAGGGCTACTGCGTGAGCCCTTGGCGGGATCCTCAGTCGCCGTTATGGCTGCTGGTGCTGGCGTCCTTACGCCCAACACTGTCTCGGGATCTTCCGTTCGTCCAAAGTTCGGCACTCCCTGTTACACGCCTGCTCCAATGGTTAAGTGCGTATTTGTCGCGCTTTAGAGCGGAGAGACAGCATGGAAATCAACGAGAACGCCCCAGGCAATATTTCACAGCAGGCAGTAACGCGTGGAACGGACAATGAGGCCGGTCATGATCCAAAGCGCGATGAGGATCATATCCCGCTGCCACCGGACGACGAGGCACCCCTCGAGGAAGATATGTCGGACGTGGACGCTGCCGATTCAGTAGCCAGTGAGCATCCTGACAACTGAGCATCAACGGACCCGGCCAAGCGCCGGGTTTTCATTTAAATGTCAGCGCAAGATAATTACGTTATTGTCGGCGTGATGCCCTTTTCCGAAAGGCCGAGAAGTTAAAGCAACCCAACTGCGGAGACGGATATGCGTGCCGAAGACGTTCTTGCCGACGACACAAACGAAGCAACATTTGAGGGAGTGACCGTACGTAAAGGGACGGTGGGTGCCTTTTTGGCAAACGTACGAGTTTGGAGTAATCCAAGTGCGAGCATGGATGATCAACTGCTGGCTGAGCGAGAAATTATTCAATCTCTGCCCGCTCTTAAGGCGATCGGGCTCCTCGACGTGTTTGAGCCTAAGGATTCCCGATTGCGTGAGTTGATCGCCAAGGCGGGCGCGCTACGGTGAGGGTATCCAGAGGGGGGCACGCTGAGCAGCAAGAGGCCGGCTTTGTCTTGATGCGCCACTGTTGTTGCTGATTATGGCTTTCACAACGTCCGCCTGTATGGGGGCCAGGCGTCGAGTGTTCGAATCCCTGCGTCCCACTCTATTTCTGATCAAGCCCAACCTGAATAGGTTGGGCTTTTTCATGCCGGGAATAAATGCCTTCCGGCGTGAACCATCTTCATCGCGAATCACACCTGCTCATTAGTTACGCGCCAAGGAAATTTCCCACACCTGATCAGTATTCCCGTGAGCAATACATCGGTTAACCCGGCGCGCAGTACTGGTGTGGCGTTGTTGCAGGGCGATTGGGCGATGGAGCCTTTCTGGTAGTCGATGCGCAAGGTTAATAGATCGGCCGCCCAGGCTGTCTGGGTCAGCAGCAGGGCCAGCAGCAGGGTGGGGATTTTCATGCTCGGGTCTCCTTGAAATGGTTGGCCGGGCGCGCCAGGCCGAGGTTTTCTCGCAGTGTGGTGCCGGTGTATTCGCGCCGAAACAAGCCACGCCGCTGTAACTCGGGAACGACCAGGCGGGCGAAATCCTCCAGCCCGCCCGGCAGGTGTGGCACCAGAATATTGAAGCCATCCGCCGCGCCTTCTTCGAACCAGCGCTGCAGCTCATCGGCGATCTGCACAGGCGTGCCGATCAAGCTGTAATGACCGCGTCCGCCGGCAATGCGTCGGCCCAGTTGCGCCAGTGTCAGCTGTTCGCGCTGGGCCAGTTCGCTCCGCAGTTGCTGGCGGCCGCGCTGGTGCTGACCAGTCGCTTCCATAGCCCAGGCATCGAAAAGATGATCGCCGAGGTGGACATCCCGGTGGTGGAAACCTGGGACTACGTGCTGGAGCGCCGTGATGGTTTTACTGCGACCCTCAGCGAGCTGGGTGTGCAGCCGTGGGTCTTCGTCCCCGACGCCGACCGTGCGCCTTTCGAGGCGGGCAAGCAGGCCATGGAGGCGCTGATGGGGGCGGTGACCAGGCCCGACGCGATTTTCTTTGCCAACGACAACCTGGCTGCCGGTGGTTTGCTCGCCGGTCAACGAGCGGGGCTGAACATCCCGCAGGACTGTGCCGTCTTGGGCTTTGGTGATTACCCCTTCGCACAGATGTTGCTGCCCAGCCTCAGCACGATCCAGCCACCGGCCCTGCAGATTGGTATATTAGCCGCCACCCGCGTTCTGCAAAGTCTGGGTGTATTACCGATCGAGGGTGAAGTTGCACGCTTGAATCTTTTGCACTGTCAGTTAATTGAAAGGGAAAGTACCTAGTCATTGCGGGGTATGGCTAAGTGCAACTAGTGGCTATTGGCTGCTAACGCTCTAAATCAGTGCATTTGGCAATGTTTTGTATTTAATTTTCCGCCAGCCGGAACTAGAGCTATAACTTCCAGTCGATACCCCCGGCTAACTCCTGCATCGGCTGTGGCGAACTAATGGCATTGTTCGGTAGTTCCAAATAGCCATACTTTTCGCAACGTTAGATATTCCTCAATGATGTCTTCAGCCCCCATCGATGCTTGCAAGATGCACATCCCGCACACCGACCAGGTGTGTGCGTGGCTGATGCAGCACGCCGGGCTTAAAACGCTGGATCTGGAACGCGCCCGGCGCTTATCCGATGACCCTCGCGACCTGCTGGGTTTACTCACGCGCCTGGGTCTGGTGTCCGAAATCGAACTGGCCCGCGCCTGGGCCGATCTGCTGGCTGCGCCATTGCTGGCGGCCGACGCTGCGCCGCCGTTGCTCGACCCATTACCTGCCGTGACCGAGCGTTTCCTGCGTCACTACCACCTGGTGCCCATGGGCTGGGACGAGGGCGGCCTGCGCGTGCTGGCCGCCAACCCGACGCAGCGGTACCCGTTCCAGGCCCTGGCGTATGCCTGCCAAGTTCCTGTATGGCTGGCCATCGGCGCGCATACCGACGTAGAGGGCCTGATCGAGCGTTACTACGGCCAGGGCCGTTCGGCCATGGGCACGCTGATCGAAAACCTCGATGAGCAGGGTGGTGCCCTCGAAGATATCGAGCACCTCAAGGACATGGCTTCCGAAGCGCCGGTGATTCGCCTGGTCAACCTGATCCTGCAACGCGCCGTGGAACAACGGGCGTCGGATATCCATATCGAACCCTTCGAAAACCAGCTCAAGGTGCGCTACCGCATCGATGGCGTGCTGCACGACGCCGAAGCACCGCCCGCCAGTTCGTCGGCGGCGGTGATCTCGCGAGTGAAGATCATGGCGCGCCTGGACATCGCCGAGCGGCGCCTGCCCCAGGATGGGCGCATCATGCTGCGCATCCAGGGCAAGGCGTTGGATTTGCGCGTGTCCACGGTGCCCACCAGCTTCGGCGAGTCGGTGGTGATGCGCCTGTTGGACCGGCAAACCGTGCAGTTCGACTTTCCAAGCCTGGGTTTTGATGGCCAGCGCCTGGCAGCCTTCCTTGATTTGCTTGAGCGGCCCCACGGCATCCTGCTGGTCACCGGGCCCACAGGCTCGGGTAAAACCACCACGCTGTACACCGCCTTGGCGCGGCTCAACACCGCCGAACGCAAGATCATCACCGTGGAAGACCCGGTGGAGTACCAGCTTGAAGGCATCAACCAGATCCAGGTCAAGCCCGCCATCGGCCTGGACTTTGCCGGAGCGCTGCGCGCCATCGTGCGCCAGGACCCGGACGTGATCATGATCGGTGAAATCCGCGACCTGGAAACGTGCCGCATCGCCGTCCAATCCTCACTTACCGGCCATCTGGTGCTCTCAACCCTGCACACCAACAGCGCCGCCGCCAGCATCACACGCTTGCTGGACATGGGCGTGGAAAGCTACCTGATCGCCTCCACCGTCAGCGGCATTCTCGCCCAACGCCTGGTGCGGCGCCTGGACCCGGCCACACGGGTCGCGTTCCAGGCGCCGCCGGCGTTGATCAAGGAACACGGCCTGGATCGCCTCACCGAGCAGCGCCCGATTCTGCTGTATCACGGCGACTACCACGGCCGCAGCGCCCTCACCGAATTGCTGGTGATGAACGATGAGTTGCGTGGCCTGCTGATGGCCCACGCCGACGCCGCCACCCTTGAGCAAGCCGCCCGTCGCGGCGGTTTGCGCACCTTGTATGAAGACGGCCTGCGTCAGGCGCTGGCGGGCGTCACGTCCCTGGAAGAAGTGTTGCGCGTCACCCGTGGAGAGGATGCGTGAGCCTGTTCAAGTTCCGTGCCCTGGACAGCCAGGGCGCCGCCCAGAGAGGCACGCTGCAAGCTGCCGACCAGGCCGCCGCCGTCGCCATCTTGCACAAGCGTGGCTGGTTGCTGCTGCATATCGAAACGACGGGCAGTGCCTCGTTACGTCGTGTACGCGGGCCGTTGAAGGGGGCTGCGCTGGTGAGTTTCACCCAGCAACTGGCGACGCTGCTCGGCGCCGGTCAGCCCCTTGAACGCTCGTTGAACTTGCTGCTCAAGCAACCCGGCCAACCCCAGGTGCGGGCCTTGATCGAGCGCATCCGTGACCAGGTCAAGGCCGGCAAGCCGCTGTCGGCTGCGCTTGAGGAAGAGGGCGATACGTTTTCTGCGCTGTACCTGAGCATGGTGCGCGCGGGCGAAGCCGGTGGTGCGCTGGAAGACACCCTGCGCCAGCTCAGCGACTACCTGGAGCGCAGCCAGCGACTGCGTGGCGAGGTGATCAACGCGCTGATCTACCCGGCGTTCCTGGTGGTGGGCGTACTGGGTTCCCTGGCGCTGTTGCTGGCCTATGTGGTGCCGCAATTCGTGCCGATTTTTCAGGATCTGGGCGTGCCGATTCCGTTGATCACCCAAGTGATCCTGGGGCTTGGCGAGTTTTTGTCGGCCTATGGCCTGGTGCTGTTGGCCGGGTTGGCGATCAGTGTCGGGCTCCTGGCGACGCGCCTGCGCGACCCCAGCCGCCGCGAACGCTACGACCGTCACCTGCTGGGCATCCGTGTGGTCGGCCCGCTGCTGCAACGGGTGCAAGCCGCACGCCTGACTCGCACCCTCGGCACCTTGCTCTGCAATGGCGTGGCATTGCTGCCCGCGCTGGTGATCGCCCGGCAGGTCTGCAGCAACCGTGCATTGCAGGCGCAAGTGGCGCTGGCGGCGCAACAGGTCAAAGGCGGCGGCACCCTGGCCGAGGCGTTTGGCAGTCAACCGCTGTTGCCGCAGTTGGCCCTGCAAATGATCGAGGTGGGCGAACACGCCGGTGAACTGCCCGGCATGTTGCTCAAGGTCGCCGACATCTTCGACGTCGAGGCCAAGCGTGCGATCGACCGTCTGCTCGCTGCGCTGGTGCCCTCGCTGACCGTGATCATGGCGGTGCTGGTGGCGGTAATCATGCTCGCGATCATGCTGCCGCTGATGAGCCTCACCAGCCATATATGAACCTTCATGGAGTGGAATCAATGAGAACCCGGCACCGCCAAAACGGCTTCACCCTGCTGGAAATGCTCGCGGTGATCGTGCTGCTGGGCATCGTCGCAACCATTGTCGTGCGCCAGGTCGGCGGCAATGTGGACAAGGGCAAATACGGCGCAGGCAAGGCGCAGTTGGCGAGCTTGAGCATGAAGATCGACAGCTACGCCCTGGATGTGGGGGCGCCGCCCAACACCCTGCAACAGCTGCTCGACAAGCCCGCCAATGCCTCCAGCTGGGCGGGCCCCTATGCCAAGCCTTCGGAGTTGAAGGACCCGTTCGGCCACGGGTTCGGTTATCGCTTCCCCGGGCAGCATGGCGCCTTCGACCTGATCTTCTACGGCCAGGACGGTCAACCGGGCGGCGAGGGCTACAGTGCCGATTTGGGTAACTGGGAGTAACCCGCCCATGGCCCAGCGCGGCTTTACCTTGCTGGAGATGCTGGTGGTCATTGTATTGATCGGCATCGCCGCCGGGTTGTTGGGGCTGGGTGTGCGCCAGGGGCTGCAAGTGGCTCAGGAGCGGCGGGTGGTGGGGCAGATGGTCGAGGCACTGCGCGCCACGCGGGCGGGGGCGATCGTCAGCGGCCGGGCGGCGCGCACCGAATTCGACCTGCAACGCCTGACGTTCCGGGCTCCAGGGCGTGCGCTGCACCATTGGCAGGCACCGTTGCAGGTGACGCTGCACAGTGCCGAGCAGGCGGGCGCCGCCGTGGTGTTCTACCCCGATGGCAGTTCCACCGGCGGCAACCTGCTGCTGACCAGCGGCGCCCGGCGTTGGCGTATCGACATTGGCTGGCTCACCGGCAGCGTGCAGTCCAGGGCGCTGCCATGAAGCATCAGGCCGGTTTTACCCTGCTGGAAATGCTCGCGGCCCTGACGTTGATGGCGGTGTGCAGCAGTGTGTTGCTGGTTGCCTTCGGCCAGAGTGCGCGCTCGTTGGCCCAGGTTGCCCACAGCGACCGGCTAACCCAGGCCGCGCTCACGCTGCTGGACCAGGAAGCGGCCGGCCCGCTGAGCGAGGGCACCTTGCAAGGCGAACTTGATGGTATCCATTGGCACTTGACCAGTACCCGGCAACAGCCCCATCTGTTTCGTCTCGACCTGAACCTGCGCGAAGGCGCGCATCAGGCCCGCTTCAGCACCTTGAAGGCCCGCCTGTGAGGCGCCGCGAGCAGGGCTTCACCTTACTGGAGATCCTGGTGGTGCTCAGCCTGCTTTCGATATTGTTATTGCTGGTGGGCGCTGCGTTGCTGGGCGCCAATCGGGCGGTGGCCAAGGCCCAAAGTTACACCGTGAGCCTGGATGAAATGCGCACCGCCCAACAGTTTCTACGCACCGCGATCAGCGAGGCGTTGCCCTTGAATATCATTGAAGACGACAGCCAGGCCGACGGTTTTTTTATCGGTACGGCAGAGCGCTTGCAGTTTGTGGCGACCTTGCCCGGCGTGCTCGGCGGGGGCATCCAGCGCTTTACCTTGCAACGGGTAGAACAGGATTTTCAGGTGGCGTTTTCGCAGTTGCAATCCGCTGCCAACGCCCAGCGCGCTGAACCGCAAGTGCTGCTGCATAACGTCGAGGCGCTGCAATTGAGTTATCGCGGCGTATCGCCCTTGGGCCAGCCCACCGGCTGGTTGAGCGCGTGGCCCTGGCCCCGGCGCTTGCCCGTCGCAGTACGCATCGACGCCAGCGTCAACGGGCCGGTGCCGTGGCTGACGCAAGTGATTGCCCTGCGCCTGAACCTCGGCAGCGCGAGCAGTGAACAATGAAGCGCCAACGCGGAGCGGCGTTGCTGCTGGTGCTGTGGGTGCTGGCTTTACTCAGCCTATTGCTCGGCGGTTTGGCTGCCTGGGTGCAACTGCAAAGTCGCCAGGCGCTGTGGTACCGCCAGCACACCCAGACGCTGTTGGCCGCCGAAGCCGGTATTGCCCAGGTCATGGCTGATCGGCACTGGGTGGCGGACGGGCGTGCCATCGCGCTGACCTTCGACGACGCCCGCCTACAGGTCCGCCTGCGCAGTGAGCGCGGCAAGCTGTACCTGGTCAACGCCGACCCCGATGACTTGCTGCACCTGGCCCTGGCTTGCGGCGCTACCCCGGCCCAGGCCCATCAGCTGGTCCAGGCGCTTGAGGCTCGGCGCCATCAGGGCCTGGCGCCGTTTCGGGTGCTGGAAGAAGTGCGGCAACTGCCCGGTATGACCCAGGCGCTGTACAGCCAGTTACTGCCGGAAATGACCTTGTGGAGCGACCTGGATCGACCCGATCCGGCATTTGCCAGCCCCTTGATGCGCAAGGCATTGAACCTGCCACGCCAAAACGCCGAGGGCGCCGACCCCGGCCAGGTGCTGGAAATCGACAGCCGTGCCGAGCGCCCCGGGGGCTATCAGGCACGCCTGCAACTCACCGTCTTATTGAGCCCCGCGGAGGACCGTGCACAACCCTATCGGGTGGTGCGGTGGCAAGAATGAATCGACTTGAACCTATCGCCCGCCAGTGGCGCGGCAGCCTGTTGCAACAAGGCTGGCGCCTCTGGCTCACCGAGCTGCGCGGCTGTGTGCCGAGCTGGCTGGCCCCGCAAGAGCCGCCTGAACAGATCCATCACTGGCCGCTGACGGCGCCGGTTATCCCCGGCAGCGCCTGCCAGGTGCTGATGCTCGGCCCTGACGTGGTGCTGCAGCAACGCCTGCAATTGCCCCTGGCGGCCGCGCGCAATCTCACGGCGGTGGTCGGCTATGAACTGGACCGCTACACCCCGTTCGACGCCGAGCAGTTGTACTTCGTGGCGCGTCAGGAGCAGCGCACACCCACCCACCTTGAGGTCACGCTGGTGGCGATCCTGCGCGAGCGTCTGGATCGGATTCTCAGCGACTGCGCTGCCCTCGGTCTGCATCCCCATCGCGTCGATGTGGCGGGCCTGGGCATCGACCTGCTGCCGGCACCGTTACGCTCGCGCCAACGCCGAAGGGGCAAGGATTTGCAGCGCAGCCTGCCATGGCTGTGCGGTGCCTTGCTGATCGCCGCCATGTTGCTGTGGCTCAACGACCGCCAGCGTGTACTCGACGCCATGCACGCCACCGTGCAGCAGCAAAAAGCCCAGGTCGCCCAGGTGCACGCCCTGCGCCAGCAACTGCTCAATACCCGCGGCGCGGCGCAGTACCTCACCCAGCGCAAACTGGCGCAACCGCCGCTGGCTGCACTGCTCAATGACTTGACCACTTGCCTGCCCGCCGACACTTGGCTCGACCAATTGGACGTCAAGGACGCTGAGGTGACCTTCTCCGGGCAAAGTGCCAAGGCCAGTGGCCTGATCACCCGCATCAAAGGCTGCCGGCGGTTGGACAACGCCCAGTTCGAAGGGGTGATTCAACCCGATGCGCGCACCGGTAAGGACCAGTTTGCCTTGCGCGCCCACTTACGCCCGGAGGCCGCCGATGCGCCGACCCCTCACACCCCGTGAACGTCGTGGCGGGGCCTTGTTGCTCCTGGCCGTGGTACTCGGTGCGGCCTATTGGTTGCTGATCGACAGCTGGTTCGCCGGCCCGTTGCGCACCATGGGCGAGCAAGCCCAGCAGTTGCGTGAGCAGCAGCAACGCTACGCCGCCGTGTTGCACCAGGGCGAGGCATTGCGCGAGCAGCTTGAGCTGGCGCGGCAAGACCCGGCCAGCAGCGCCAGCCTGTTGCCAGGCGATGACCCCGATGTGGTCGCCGCCGATCTGATGCAGCGTCTGGCCGACCTGATCAACAGCCACGCCAACCTGGGCGGCGGCTGCAACCTCACCCAGCGCAAACCCATCACCACTGAACAGGACAGCAGCGAGCCCTATCGGCAGGTCAAGGTCAGCCTTACGCTGAACTGCGCCATCGAACCGCTGACCGCGATCCTGCACGCGCTGGAATACCAGCCGCCGTTTCTGTTTGTCGATGAGTTGCGCATTCGCCGCAGCAAACAGGCACCGGCCACTGGCGGGGCGGGCAAGCTGGCGGTGCAACTGCTGGTGCGTGGCTACCTGCAACCGGCGCAGGTGGCGCCATGATCGGTGCACTGCGCCCCCTGGAGTGGGGCTTGCTCGGCTTGGCCGGGCTATTGGGCGTACTGATGGCGGTGATCCTCAGCAGCATCGGTGATCAACCGCGATGGTTGCCGCAGGCGCCTGCACCTGCGCAGCCCTCCGTCACTGTGCAGGCCGCACCGGCGCCGGCGTTGCAAGAGCTCGCGAGCACCTGGCAGACGCCGCTGTTCAGCCCCGATCGCCGCCCGGACAGCGTGGTCGGCAAGACCCAGGTGGCGAGCCTGGCCAACCTGACCCTCAGCGGCATCATGATCACCGGCAACCTGCAAATGGCCATGCTCAAGCAAGCCGGCGGCCCACCCCTGACGGTGCGCCTGGGCCAGACGCTGCCCAACGGCTGGCGCCTGGAACACCTGACCCCGCAATACGCCCGTTTCGCCCTCAACGGGCGTACCCAGACCCTGAGCCTTTACGGCAAGCGGTTACCCCTGATTTCCCATCCCCGCGAGCCCCTCCCTTGATCGATATGCGCACTTCGCTGTTTTGCCTGGCCACTGCCGTCTCCCTGGGCGGTTGTGGATCCTTACCCGACCGCCTTGATCCGGACGAACAGCTGCTGAACGAGGCGCTGCAAGGCACCGGTTCGCAACGCCCGCCGAATGCGGCGCCTGCGATGCAAAGCGCTCTGCCCGAGGCGAAGTCGCCGCCGCAGCGCCAGCTGATTCGTGGCAATCAGACGTTCGTGCGTAAACCCACTGCGCCGGTAAAAGCCCAGGAGGAGGGCGGCGACATCGTCTTCAACTTTCAGGGCCAGCCCATCGAAGCGGTGATCAACAGCGTAATGGGCGACTTGCTGCACGAGAACTACAGCATCGCCGAGGGCGTGAAGGGCAATGTCAGCTTCTCCACGTCAAAACCGGTGGACAAGCAGCAGGCTCTGTCGATCCTCGAAACCCTGCTGTCCTGGACCGACAACGCCATGATCAAGCAGGGCAGCCGCTACGTGATCCTGCCGGCCAGCCAGGCGGTGGCGGGCAAGCTGGTGCCGCAGATGCGCGTGACGCAGCCCTCCAGCGGGCTCTCGGCGCGACTCTTCCCGCTGCGCTATATCTCGGCCACCGAGATGCAGAAACTGCTCAAGCCGTTCGCCCGAGAGAATGCGTTTCTGCTGGTCGACCCGGCGCGCAATGTACTGAGCCTGGCCGGCACCCCGGAAGAGCTGGCCAACTACCAGGACACCATCGACACTTTCGATGTGGACTGGCTCAAGGGCATGTCCGTGGCGGTCTTCGGCCTGCAACGCGCCTCGGTGGCCGAACTGATGCCCGAGCTGCAAGCCATGTTCGGCGCCGACAGCGGCACGCCCCTGGCGGGTATGTTGCGATTTTTGCCGGTCGAGCGCACCAACTCGGTGGTGGCGATTTCGTCTCAGCCCGAGTACCTCAGCGAGGTGGGTGACTGGATTCGCACCATCGACGAGGGCGGCGGCAACGAGCCGCAGATGTATGTGTACGACGTGCGCAATATGAAGGCCGCCGACCTGGCCAAATACCTGCGGCAGATCTACGGCAATGGCGCGATCAAGGACGACGCACCGGCCAAGGTCGCGCCGGGGTTGCGTACCACCACCTTGTCCTCGTCCACCAGCGCTGGGCTGCAGGCCAATGTCCCAGCGCCTGCACCCGACGAACCCGAATCCGAACCTGCCGAAAATACCCAGGCGGCCCCCACCAGCGACCTCGAAGCCGGCACCCGCATCACCGCGCAAAAGAGCAGCAACCAGCTGCTGGTGCGCACCCGTCCGGCGCAATGGAAAGAGATCGAAGCGGCGATCAAGCGCCTGGACAACCCACCGCTGCAAGTGCAGATCGAGACCCGCATCCTGGAGGTCAAACTCACCGGTGAACTGGACCTGGGTGTGCAGTGGTATCTGGGCCGCCTGGCGGGCAATTCCACCAGCACCACGGTGGCCAACGCCTCCGGCAGCCAAGGCGCCCTGGGCGGTGGCGGGGCGGGGCTGGGGGCGGCGGATTCGTTGTTCTACTCCTTTGTCAGCTCCAACCTGCAAGTGGCTTTGCACGCGCTGGAAACCAACGGCCGCACCCAGGTGCTGTCGGCGCCGTCGCTGGTGGTGATGAACAATCAGCCGGCTCAGATTCAGGTGGGCGATAACATTCCCATCAGCCAGACCACCGTCAACACCGGTGACGCCGACACCACCTTGAGCAGTGTCGAATACGTGCAGACCGGGGTGATCCTGGATGTGGTGCCGCGCATCAATCCGGGCGGGCTGGTGTACATGGATATCCAGCAGCAGGTCAGTGATGCCCAGAACCCGGCGGGCAGCAGTGAGACGCCGGTGAACCCGCGCATTTCCACACGCTCGGTGTCGACTCAGGTGGCGGTGCAGAGTGGGCAGACGGTATTGCTTGGTGGGTTGATCAAACAGGACAACGCCGAGAGTGTCAGTGCCGTGCCTTATCTGGGGAAGATACCGGGGTTGCGGTGGTTGTTTGGCAATACTGGCAAGTCCAAGGACCGTACAGAGTTGATAGTGCTCATTACGCCAAGAGTCATTACCAGCAGCAGCCAGGCACGGCAGGTGACTGATGATTATCGCCAGCAGATGCAACTGTTGCGGCCGGCTCAATAATCCTGACTGCTCCGAGTACCAATGTGGGAGGGGGCTTGCTCCCGATGGCGGCTTGACTGCCAGCGACTACCTAAATGATGCGACGCGATCCAAATGTGGGAGCTGGCTTGCCTGCGATGACGGCCTGACAGCCGACACAGCTATACCGAGTACATATCCATTCCTGTGGTAACGGCCACTTAGGGTTCCGCCCTGACGGCGGCTAAACCGGCATCCCTGCCGGTTTACCCCCTAAATCCCTGTCGAATTCCGGCCAGCGTGGTTTAACGGGGCGCCTAGGATCAAAAGCAGATCAAGATCACGAGCGGCTCGCTTCGCATCGTGGTTACGGTTGGCGGCTGCAAAGTTGTGTAGATACCTATGCTATCGAGGGCAACCTCCCTAGCCCAGAATCTCTCTGCTGCTGATGGGTTAAACATTACCGTTATGAATAAAAATATTAAATAATAATGAAAGTAGAGAATATTAGCTTATGCCAAAACAGCATTATATTTTTGAAATTCATTCCGTTATGTTTGAGCTCAACAGCCTACCCCTGACCTCGGATGGTACCCAGCGTGATTCAGATTCTGCGCGCCTGACCGGGTGACTATCCCCCGCAGCAGAGTCGTTGGACGGGAGCTCAACGTATGTTGCCACTTCAAACCCCTCGCTTGCCCCACACCTAGCCCAAGCCGAAACGCCTTTTGAACACCGGTCACGCCGCGTCAGGCGCGTGCCTGCTCGATTTCGCGATTTGGAAAAAACCGGGAATGGATATGAAGCACGTTCTACAACCCACCGCCGCCCTGACGTTGTCCTTGCTGGCTGCAGCGACGCAAGCCCAGGACGACAGCACCCTGTCCACCGTCGTGGTCACTGGCAACCGTGGCGCCGAGCAGCGCACGGTCACCAGCAGCCCGGTGCCGATTGATGTGGTCAGCGCCAAGCAACTGCAAAGCACCGGCAAGCCCGGGTTGATGGAGGCGTTGAGCGCAGTGATCCCGTCGCTGACCTTGCCGGAAAAAACCGGCTGGGACGCCAGTGGCATTGCCCGGGCGCCGAACCTGCGGGGCCTGAGCGCCGCCGAAGTACTGGTGCTGGTCAACGGCAAGCGCCGCCACACCAGCGCCACCTTGAATATCAACGGCATCAACACTGGCGCGGCGCCGGCGGATCTGGACCTGATCCCCATCAGTGCCATCGACCATGTGGAAGTCCTGCGCGATGGCGCCGCGGCCCAATACGGTTCCGATGCCATCGCCGGGGTGATCAACGTGATCCTCAAGGCCGACACCAGCGGCACTTCGGTGACCAATGCCGGCCTTGGCTACGACGGTAAGAAACAGACGGTGCAGCAAAGCCTCAACAAGGGCTTCGAAATCGGCAACGGCGGCATCGTGCAGTTGGCTCTGGATGCGCGTAGCCAGAACGATGACAACAAGGCCAGCGCCAATGGCTACACCTACGAGCAGGCGTATGGCCTGGCAGGCAAGTCCACCTATGGCGGCTACGGCACGCCCAAGACCAACCTGCTGACCCTGGGCTACAACGCCGAGCTGCCGATCGATGACAGCCTCAGCCTGTACTCCTTCACCACCTACTCGCGACGCAAAGCAGAGCAGGGCCAGAACTTCCGCTTGCCGACCATCACCAACACCATCACTACCGGGCCCAACGGCTACCCGGCCGGGTACACCCCGACCTGGTACATCGACGAGGATGATTTCCAGGCGGCCTTCGGCGGCAAGGGCACCCTGGGTGAGTGGGACTGGGACCTGTCCACCACTTACGGGCGCAATGAAGCGGAGCAGGGCACCACCCACAACCAGAACCCGTCCCTGGGCGAGGCCACGCCGAACAGCTTTACCTCCGGCACGTGGATTTCTACCGAGTTGACCACCAACCTGGACTTCAAGCGCGGCTTTGATATCGGCCTGCAAAAACCCTTGGACCTGTCTTATGGCTTCGAGCATCGGCGCGATACCTACGAGGTACAGGCCGGTGACTACGGATCTTATGCCAACGGCGGCTACTGCGTGGCGCCGGGTAACTGTGCCTCGTCCGGAGCCCAGGTCACCAACGGTATTTCCCCGCAGGAAGAAAGCAGCGCTTCTCGCAACAGCCTGGCCAGTTATGTGGACGTGGGCTTCAACCCCTTGCCGGATTGGTATGTCGGCACTGCTTTGCGTTATGAGCATTACAACGAAGGCGTGGGTGCCACCCGCAGCGGCAAGCTGACCACCCGCTACGACTTCACGCCGCAGTTCGCGGTGCGTGCCACGGTGAGCAATGGCTTTCGGGCGCCGTCCCTGGCCAACAGTTTGTTCAGTGCGCGCTCCACCACCTATGGCGTGGTGGACGGCGTGTACCAGTCGATCAATTACGGCGTGCTGCCGGTGGGGGCGGCGGCGGCCAAGGCGCTGGGCGCCGAAGAGTTGAAGCCCGAACGCTCCACCAATTTCAGCCTCGGTTTCACCCTTACACCCACCGACCGCCTGAGCTTCACCGCCGATGCCTACGTGATCAATCTACGTGACCGCATCACCCTGACCGGCACCTTGCTGGGTCCTGAAGTCACCCAGGTACTGCAGAACAACGGCATCAACTCCACCTCCGGCGGCCAGTACTTTATCAATGGCGCCGACACCCGCACCAAGGGCCTGGACCTGGTCAGCAGCTACAACCAGGACCTGGGCGCGTTCGGCGCGCTGAAGTGGACCGCTGCGTTCAACTGGAACCAGACCAGAATCCAGAACTACAAGGCGTCCACCAGCATCCTTGGCCGGCCTTATGACCTGATGGATCGCGAGGCCCGCAACCTGATCACCGGCGTGCAGCCCAATACCAAGCTGATCCTTGGTGGCGACTGGAGCATCGAACGCTTCAATCTCAGCCTGGCCCTGACTCGCTACGGTTCCTACAAGGAGGTCAACTCATCGGCCAACCGCGACCTGGACCGGGTCTACAGCGCCAAATGGATCACCGACCTCGACCTTGGCTACAACCTCACCAAAGACCTGAACATCGCCATCGGCGCCAAGAACCTGTTCGACCAATACCCCAAGAAACAAGGGGTGCCGAGCAGCACCATGGTTGCCAGCTACGGCACTTATTCGCCCTACGGTTTTACCGGCGGGTACTACTACACCCGGCTGACTTACGCCTTCTAAGGCCTGCGAGGAATAGCACATGCCCATTGTCGCCAAACCCTACGACCTGCTTGATGAGGTCAGCGTACAACCGCTGCGTCAGCACCGCGTCTCCACGCCGATCAAGGCGCTGCAAGTGGTGCCCGCCCGGCATCCCTGGCACTGGGCCGGGTCGATCTTCGCCGCGCTGGTGCTGCTGGCCATCGTGCATTCCCTGGCCACCAACCCGCGGTGGGAGTGGGGGGTGTTCGGCCAGTGGTTCTTCTCGCCGTCAGTGCTGCGCGGCTTGGGGCAGACGCTGTTGCTGACGCTGCTGAGCACGGTGTTCAGCGTCATCCTTGGCACGGCGCTGGCGTTGGCGCGGCTGTCGGGCTCACCGTTGCTGGCCGCATTGGCCTGGGGCTATATCTGGTTTTTCCGCTCGATGCCGGCGCTGCTGGTGCTGATCATCCTCTACAACTTTGCCTACCTGTACGACCACATCGTGCTCGGTGTGCCGTTCACCGATCTGGTGTTCGCCGAGTGGTCGACGGTGGATGTGCTCAGTCAATTCACCGTGGCGGTGCTTGGCTTGAGCCTGATGCAGGCCGCCTACGCGGCAGAGATCATCCGCGGTGGCCTGATCGGTGTGGAGGCCGGCCAGCATGAAGCAGCCGCGGCCCTAGGGTTGCCGGCCTCGCGGCGCATCTTCCGCATCATCCTGCCCCAAGCGCTGCGCTCGATTTTGCCGTCTGGGTTCAACGAAATCATCGGCCTGGTCAAGGGTACTTCCATTGTCTACGTGCTGGCCCTGCCCGAGCTGTTCTACACCGTGCAAGTCATCTACAACCGCACCCAGGCGGTGATCCCGCTGCTGATCGTGGCCACTGTGTGGTACCTGATCATCACCACCGTGCTCACCAGCGCCCAGTACTACGTCGAGCGTCACTTTGCCCGCGGCACCGCGCGGGTGCTGCCGCCGACGCCGTTGCAGCGCCTGCGCCTGTGGCTCAAGGAGAAATCCCATGGCTGAAGCACGCGCCGGGCGCATCCAGATCCAGGGCGTGGGCAAGCGCTTTGGCAACCAGCAGGTGCTCGATAACATCGACCTGACCATCGACCCCGGCAAGGTCACAGTGATCCTCGGCCCGTCCGGCTCGGGCAAGTCCACCCTGCTGCGCACCATCAACCACCTGGAGAAAATCGACAGCGGGCATATCACCATCGACGGTGAATATGTCGGCTATCGACGCAAGGGCGACCTGCTATTCGAACTCAAGGAGCGCGAGATCCTCAAGCGTCGCATCGACGTCGGCTTTGTATTCCAGAACTTCAACCTGTTCCCGCACCTCACCGCCTGGGAAAACATCGCCGAAGCGCCGTTGGCCCACAAGCGCTGGAGCAAGGCCCAAGCGCACTTCAAGGCCGCCGAGTTGCTGGCCAAGGTCGGCCTGGCGGACAAGGCCGACGCCTATCCGCGCCAGCTCTCCGGTGGTCAGCAACAACGCGTCGCCATCGCCCGGGCCCTGGCGCTGGACCCCAAGGTGCTGCTGTTCGACGAGCCCACCTCGGCCCTCGACCCTGAGCTGGTAGGCGAGGTGCTGGACGTGATCAAGGGCCTGACCCGACTGGGCGTGACCCTCGTAATCGTCACCCACGAGATCGGCTTTGCCCGTGAAGTGGCCGACCACGTGGTGTTTCTCTGCGACGGTCAACTGATCGAAGAAGGCCCGCCCGAACAGATCTTCCGCCAACCCCGCCATCCCCGTACCCAGGCCTTTCTCGGCAAGGTGCTTTAGTTCAAGGAGTGACTGTCATGTTCATCCATACCACCCGCGTGGCCTTGCTGGCGCTTGCCGTCAGCACCGCGCAATACGCCTTCGCCGTGCAACAGGTTGATCTGAGCCCCGACCGCCCGCGCATCCATGTGCCGCGCAATGAAGCGGCCATCGCGCAGATCCCGCCGGGCTTCAAGTTCGCCCAGCCGGGCAAGTTCACTGTGGCGGTGTCCGGCGTAGCAGGGCCACCTCTGGCGCTGCTTGCCAGTGACGACAAGACCACCATCGGCAGCGAAGCCGACACCGCGCAATTGGTCGCCGACAGCCTCGGCCTGCAACTCAACGTGGTGCAGACCAGCTGGGAAGACTGGCCCCTGGGTGTCAGTTCGGGCAAATACGATGCGGTGATCAGCAACGTCACCGTCACCGAGGCACGCAAGAAGCGTTTTGACTTCGCCACCTACCGCCAGGACGTGCTCGGCTTTTACGTCAAGAGCACCAGCAAGATCAACGCGATCCAGCAAGCGGCGGACATTGCCGGGCTGAAGATCATCGTCGGCTCCGGCACCAACCAGGAAAAGGTCCTGCTGGCCTGGAACGAGGCCAATGAAAAAGCCGGCCTCAAGCCTGCGCTGTTGCAATACTTCGACGACCAGGCCGCCGCGCAACTGGCGGTACAGTCGGGGCGCAGCGATGCGCTGTTCGGGCCGAACTCGGTGTACGCCTATTCGGCGGCAATCACCGGCGGTATCAAGCGCGTCGGCACCGTCAACGGTGGGTGGCCGTTGCAGGCCGATATCGCCGTGACCACGCGCAAGGACAACGGCCTGGTCCAGCCTATCCACACCGCCCTAGAGGGCGCGATTGCCGGGGGCCAATACGAGCAGGTGCTGCAACGCTGGGGCCTGGATGTCGAACGCGTCGACAAGTCGCTGATCAACCCACCGGGCTTGCCGGACTAGGAGCATCGACATGGGACTGACACGACGTGAAGCGCTGTCGAGCATTGCCGCAGTGGGCGGTGAGAAGGCGGTCAAGGATGCACTGGCGGTGTTGGGTCTGGGCCCATCATCACACCGCCGTCCGCAACCGCTGAAACTCAAGGATGGCCTGGGGCAGGGCACCCGCGTGCTGGTGCTGGGCGCCGGGATTGCAGGATTGGTCACGGCCCTGGAACTGAGTCGCGCCGGCTTCAGCGTGCAGGTGCTGGAAGCCCGTGAGCGCGTAGGTGGTCGCACCTGGACCCTGCGCAACGGCGATCGCGTGGCCTACAAGGATGGTCGCTCGCAAACCGTGGGGTTTGATCCGGGCCAGTATTTCAACGCCGGCCCGGCGCGCATTCCCAGCCAGCACCGCACCATCCTCGACTATTGCAGTGAGCTGGGCGTGCCGTTGGAAGTGCTGGTCAACAGCAGCCATGGCGCTCAGGTGCGGCCGGACCTGAGCCAGCCGGCGTTCAGCGTCGGCCAGGCGCTCAACGACACCCGTGGGCACCTGTCCGGGCTGTTGGCCAAGGCGGTGCAGCGTGACGCCCTCGATGATCTACTGAGTGGCGAAGAGCGCACGCGCTTGCTGGGTTTCCTGCAGGTGTATGGCGACCTGTCCCAGGAGCTGGCCTTCGAGGGCACCCTGCGTTCGGGGCACCTTGAATCCGCCGCCCACCCTGGCGCCTTGCCCGCCCGCCACAAGCCGCTGGGGTTGGAGCGCTTGCTGCACCCGGAACTCTGGGGCGCTTTGTTGCACACCGAATTCCCGGAATTTTCAGCCACCATGTTCCAGCCGGTGGGCGGCATGGACCGCATCACCGACGCCCTCTACCGACGCGTGCATGAGCAGGTGCAACTGGGCGCCCAGGTGCGACAGATCCGTCAGTTGGAGGACGGCGTGGCGGTGACCTATCACGACCAGCACAGCGGCCGCGAACAGGTGGTGCGCGCCGATTACCTGGTCTCGACCTTGCCGCTGCCCCTTTTGGCCAGGCTGGACAGCAACTTCAGCGACCCGGTCAAGGCCGCGTTGCTCAGCACGCGCAGCGACCAGGCGACCAAGGTGGCGTGGCAATCCCCACGTTTCTGGGAAACCGATTACCGCACCTATGGCGGCCTGTCATGGGTCGAGCACCCGGCGCGCTTGCTGTGGTACCCCAGCAACGACCTCAACACCCGCGAGGGCGTGCTGGTGGCCGGTTACGTGACCGGGGAGGGCGCCGACGTGTTCGGCGCACAGCCACTCGAACAGCAGCACGCCGCCTCCCGACAAGCCGTAGAGCTGTTGCATCCAGGTTATTCCAAACATTTGCGTCATCCACTGGCGGTGTCCTGGGAACAGATCCCCTACAGCGAAGGCCCGTGGCTGCAACGCGAACACTTCCCCGCCCAGGCCCACGCCTTGCTGGAACGGCCCCATGGCCGGGTGTACTTCGCCGGCGACGGCCTGGTGCAAAGTGGCGTGGGCATCTGGCAGGAGTCGGCTGCCAACTCCGCGCGCCATGTGGTGGCGCAACTGGCCGAGCACATCACCCAACAACGACAGATCGCGGCTGTGGCCGCCTCTTGAGGAGCAATACCATGAGCGACAGCATTCAACGCACCAGCGTGGGCGATTTTCCCATCTCGCAAACCGTCACCGTGCCGGCCTCGGCCAGTCTGATATTCGTCAGCGGCACGCTGCCCGACCTCGCCGAACCAAATGTGCCTGGGGCTTATGGCGACACCGAAGTACAGACTGTTTCAGTGTTTAACAAGCTGCGCAAAATCCTCCAGCAGCAGGATCTGGACCTGGGCGATATCGTGCAGTTGCGGGTATTTCTGGTCGGCGCGGAAGAAACCGACGGCAAGCTGGATTTTGCCGGGTTGCAGCGGGGGTATACGCAGTTCTTCGGTACGCCCGAGCAGCCGCACAAGCCGGCGCGGACAGCGTTGCAAGTGGTGGCGCTGCCGTTGCCGGGGGCGTTGGTGGAAGTGGAGGCGATTGCTGCCCGGGCGGTGTGATGCCGCCCGTCACTCTGCGGCGTGGAGCCGTTGCTCTGTCGCCCGATCAATCAACGCCCGCAGCGCTTCGAACAAAGGGGCTGCATCTGTGTGTTTTTTGCCGTAGGCCAGGTTGAAGGCGTAATCGAAATCGGGCGGGTTCAGCCCTTGGGTGTGCTGCAGCAGGGTCTCCAGTTTGTCCATGGCCTTGACGGCTTTTGCTTCCGGCGAGCGCGCGTTCTCGTAGTCATCCCATAACGTCAGGATCTCGGCTTTCAGGGGGCTGTCCAGGGACTGCGCCAACAGCAGCAGGTCGAGTCGCTCCTGTTCGCCCTTGTTGGGAAAGGCCGCCTGGCTGACCGCCGGGATATCGCCGTGGATGGCTTCGCCCAAATCATGGATAACGCACATCTTGAGGATTTTCAGCAGGTCCAGGCCGGGCAATTGATCGGCGAACACCATCGCCATCAGACACAGGCGCCAACTGTGTTCGGCCGTGCTTTCAGTGCGGCCCGAAGCCGTGTGGGCACTTCTGAGCACATCCTTGAGTTTTTCCGCTTCGCGCAGAAAATCGAGACGGCCTTTGATTTTTTCCATGTCCATGATGCTGCCCCGCAAGGTCGGTTGTGCAGGTAAGCCTAGGTGCGCGAGCGCAGATCGTCCACGCATAAAATATGCGCGGTGGGCTTTCAGAGTGTCTCGACCAGGCGTGCTGCGCTGCCATCGCTCAGGGTCATGCGTGTCCAGCGACACAGGCTTGGGCGTATGGGCACGAGATTGGAGTCGTTGCTTCCAGTGGTGAATTCAAGGGCCGGTGGTGCCTGGGTTTCACGCCAGCCGGTATGCTCCAGGCTGGCTTCGATCAGCTGGATTTGCGGCGTTGCGAAGCGCCACAACGACTGGCCCATAAGCTCGGCGAGCGGGCTGCTGAACTGGCGTGCGCGGGAAGGCGAGCACGCGAGCAGGCGGTGCGTCAGGTCGCACACCAAGTGCATCGCTTGCGAACTCTCGCTGACCAGCCGGGCCAATGCCTGATCGGCGGCTGCATCAAGTCGGGCTGCCAACAACTGCTCAAGCTGTTGGTGCGCAGCCGGATCCATCGCTTGTACGCCACTTTCCCAGCGCGAAATAGTCGATTGCGTGACGTTGAACAACTGCGCTGCATGACTTTGCTTGATGCGGTGCAGCAAACGCCATCGCCGCAGCGCAACGCCGGGCAAGGCAGGCTTGAGCAAGGAGTGAGGCATCTGCGATTCCTGAGTCGACGGGTGGATGACGAGTGTGATGACAAGAGGGCAGCGGTGCAAATGAGTGGGATGAACGGCCCTCGGGTTGGCACACCAAGCCTCAGGGCTGAAGTGTTGATCGCTCCTGATACGCAGATCCAATGTGGGAGGGGGCTTGCTCCCGATAGCGGATTGTCAGTCACTGCATGTGTTGACTGAACCACTGCTATCGGGAGCAAGCCCCCTTCCACATGGCTACTCTTTATTGCTGCAACAACAAAGCCTGCTGCTTGAGCTTGCGCTTCTGGACAAACGGTAAGGTTTCATCATCCCCATACGGCGCGCTGTACCAATTGCCGTAGCTCGGGTTGGGCAGCAGGAACCAGCGCTGCCCCAGCCAGTTCACATAGGGTTCGACGGCCTTGCGCTGCGCAGCCAGGGTGTTGTGTTCGGCCTGCACGAAATCTCCCAGCGAGTCACCGGCCATCAACAACACGCGGGCTTGGCTGGCGACCCACTGGCGACGGCAGTTCTTGCCATAGCCAGCGCTTGCGCAGTGGCCGGTGGGGGTGCTGGCCGCCAGGATCTGTGCGTCGCTCTCTATCGGAAAACCGCGCAAACGCAGGTTTTTGGCGGTGGCCGCGACCTGGCTGTGCTCGCGGTTGGTGAGGTAATACACCTTGATGCCTTTTTGCCTGGCCGCTTGCAGGAACGCCACGGAACCCGGCAGCGCCTGAGCCTTGGCCTGCTCGACCCAGGTATTCCAGCGATCGTAGGAATAGACCTGATTGTTGATGATGTCGCGAGCGTTGAGCGGCACGTTGTCCAACAGGGTCTCGTCGATATCCACGATCACCGCCGGCGGCAAACCGGTCAGCTTGCGGGCAGGCAAAGGCAGGGCGTCCCAGCTGGGGTCGGCCAGTGCTACATCGAGTTGGCGGGTGGCGTTGGCGAAGAGCTGGCGGTAGATCAGCTCGTGTTCGATGGACGTCTGGGTCCAGAGCACGGCGTCGAGTTGGTCGTTGGCCGGGGGTGTTTGCTGGCAGCCTGCCAGGGCGGTGGTCAGCAGGCAGGCACTGGCAAGGAACAGGTTACGCATGGGCAAATCTCGCGGAGGATGGGTGCGTGGTCGGCACAGTAGCGCATTCCCCCACACAATCAAGGCGTACACACCAGTGCCTGGCGCTCGTAGTTCAGCGCCTTGTTCTGCGGTGGCAATGTATAGGCGGCACGACAATGCTGCTCACCCCACTTGATGATCAGCGTGCCCTGATCCTCTTCCACCAGCGCCAGGGCATTACCATTGGGATCTGCAATCGCCAACTGCTTGCCATTGGCGTCTTCCAGTGAGGCACCAAACGACAGCGGTTGATGCTGTGCATCAAACAACTCAAACAACACCCGCCGTCCGGTAGTGCCACTGTAATGCGCCACCACGATGGCGCCACGGCGCGGCACCAGTTGCTGGGTGGCGTTGGTGATTTCCACGTCGCCACCCAGATCGCGAGTGTCCAGGCTGATCCAGTTGACCCGGTAGGGTTGCGCAGTGGGCACCACCGCATAGCCGTTGTAGCCGGTTTCCACCCCGCTGTAGCTGCTGATCTTGGCTCCAGCGACGCCAGGCACCTCGGCCAGGGCGAAGGTCTCGCTGACGGTTTGCCCCAGGTTGACGCCGCCAGCATGGGCCACCACAGAACCGGCAAGGTTGAAGTTTTGTGAGTTGTAGCCCTGGCCCTGGCTGTAACCGAGGCTGACGTCTGCCACGGCGGTGCGGCTGTTGATGTTCACCGAGCCTGAGTCGCCGCTGGTGTCACTGTGGCCCGCCTGCACCGAATAGAAGGTGTCGCTGGTGTCGGCCACGTAGCCGTTGATGCCTGCCTGGGTGGTGGTGTCGCCACGTTGGTGGCTGGTGGTGACAAACGCCCGTGGCGCGCGGGCCTGGCTGCCCAGCGGGAAAGACACCGACAGGTTCACCTGCGTGTCGCTGCTCGGCTCGCCCCAGGTGACGATCTGCTTGGTGCGCGTCACGCCAAGGTTGTAGCTCAGGTCGCCCCAGTTGCCGGTGTAGCCCGCGGAAAAGCTCTGGGAGCCGCCGCGATTCCAGTAGCGTTGGTCGCTGGCGTTCACATACAGGCTGCCGAATTCGCTGTTGCGTCCGATGCTCTGGTTGATGGTCAGGTCGGTGCGGGTTTTCGAGTGGCCGGTGCGTACGCGCAGGTCTTCGCTGCTGTCTTCCACATGGTCGGTGAGGGTGCGATAGCCCTCGGTGGAGTAGCGATAGGCGGCCAGGGTGAAGTTGGTATCGGTGCCGGCAAAGGTCTTGGCGTACAAGGCGCGTACGCTGCTGCCCTGGGAGGTTCGCCCCTGGGCCTTGCTGGACGAATGGGTGGTATCCAGGGAGAACGCACCGAACGAGGTGTTCCGGCCGGCGCCGATCGACAGCGCGCTGTAGTCCTCACTGGCTTGCACACCGACAATCCCGCTGAGGTTGCTGGTCAAGCCGTAAGCCAGCGTACCGCTAAAAAAACGCGGGGTTGCCAGGCCATCGGCATTGCTTTTGAACGTGCCCGCCGAGACGCTGTATTTCACCTGGCCTTCGCGCACCATGATCGGCAGGCTGGAGAACGCCTGCATCGTCACCCGCCGCGTACCGTCGGCTTCGATCACGGTGATTTGCAGGTCACCGTTGGAGCCGCTGGGGTAGATATCGTTGATCTCGAACGGGCCTGGCGCGACGTTGGCGGTGTAGAGGATGTAGTCGTTCTGGCGGATCTCAACCGTCGCGTTGGTCTGCGCCACGCCGCGGATCACCGGCGCGTAGCCGCGCTCGCTGTCGGCGCGCATGCCATCATCCGAGGCGAGCTTGACCCCGCGATAGCGCACGCTGTCGAACAGGTCGGTGTCGGAGAAAATCTCACCGGCGCTGAACTGGCCCTTGATCGCGGTGACGTCATGCTGCAAGTAAGTGCGGTTGCTGGTGAAGGTGTTCGAGCGATCGGTGCCGCCGCTCAGGTTTGACTCGTTGCGCAGCCGCCAGGCGCCCAGGTTGATGCCATTGCGCAGGCCCAGGTTATTGGCGATGCGGGTCTTGTAGTCGCCGGCGGTGCGGCTGCTGTTGAGCTGGTAGTTGATGAAGGCGGCGGGCACACCGTCGTCCCACAACTGTGGGTCGACATACCCGCGCAAGCCACGCTGCATCGCCACCTGCGGGATACTTGCGAGCAGGCGCAGACGGCTGCTGTCGTAGCGCACGCTGGCGTCTTCGATCATGTCGGCAAGGGCGTAGCAGTCCTGCGGCTGCTGCGGGTCAAGTTTGCCCTCGGCCTGCAAACGGTGCAGGTCGATACCCAGTTGCTTGAGCAGTTCGAGGGTCAGGCAGGCTTCGACGCGGCCGTTTTTCGGGTTGCGCTTGAAGTCGATATCGCGCCGGCCCACCAGCACTTCGTTGCTGTACAGGTCGACGCGGTAAGTGCCCGGCAGCACGCTGTTTGCAGAGAGCAATTGCTGCAAGTCCACCGGTGACTGCGAGCCTTGCAGGAAGGTGGTATTGAAGGTTTCCGTAGCGTCATCGGCCATGACCAGGCCGGGCAGACTGGCGGCAATCGCCAGCGACAGCGTCTTCAACTTCAGTGCGCCACGTGCGGGCCTGTTGCTGGAAAGAAAAGACATGCGAAGACCTATGACATCCCTGATTGACGGACAGCCGGGCACGCAAACACGCACGCGAAGTGAGCCTGTGGGTTAGCGAAAAATGCTTAGGGGTTGAGGCGCGACTCAGTCGCATGCGCCGGTAGCGCAGTGCCGCTGGACAGCGGCGCGCTGTAGTGATTCTGCGCGCCGTAGTCATTGATGCTGGAAAACGACAACTGCACCGGCCCGCTGGCAACTGGAGCACTGAGCGCAAACTGTTTTTGTTCGCCTGGCGCAATCATGGTGGAGTCGCTGGCCAATACCGCCTGCACTTTGATGTCGGCCATGGACACGTGGTACAGCGTCGGGTTTTTCACCTGCAACAGGGTTTGGCTGCCGTGTTTGACCAGCGTCCATTCAAGCTGCGCAGGGGCTTGCAGCGCACTGCCGGTGAGGCCTGCAGGGCGGTAAAAAATCTTGATGCGTTGGCGTATAGCCAACTGCAAAGTGTTCTCGGCTTCGCTGGCCTTGGGGATTTCCTGCACGTTGAGCCACACCACCGACTCGCGGTCCGTGGGCATGCCGGTGCCTTCGTACAGGATTCGCAGCAGTTGTTGTTCCTTGGCAAATACCCGCGCCAGGGGCGGGGTGACGGCAAACGGCGCGCGGCTGGCGCGGGCATCGTTCATGTCGACCCAGGATTGAATCAATACATCCTGGTTACCGTTACGCACGGTAATGTTGGCTTCCTTGTGGTCACCGTCAAACACGATACGGGTGGCATTCAATGAAATGCTGGCGGCGGCCTGGGTAGCCATGAGCAAGCCCAGCAGCCCCAGACATGCGGCGATAGAACGAGGCGGCATGAGGGTTATCCGGTGTAATCAGAAGACAATGGCGAGGCCGCAAGGCCTCGCGCGTTCGGTGCCCGGGGCGCCGAATTATTCGTATTGCAGGATGAACGGCAGGGTGGCGTCACCGCGACCGGCGGTCGACGAGCCCGCCGCTGCGGTGGTGACGTAGGCGGCCGCGAAGCTCAGGGTGGCGTCGCCGCCTTCAGTACCGGCACCGTGCATGGTGCTTTCAATGCGTGCGGTGCTTGGCGAGCTGAGGTCAATCAGACCGCCCTTGCTGTCGAGCAGGGCAATACCGACGTTTTGTGCAGTGGCCGAACCCGGGTTCAGGGCCAGTACCTTTTTGCCGGTGACCAGGCCCGAACCGCCGTTGTTGGCGTCAAAGATCATGGCGACCTTGGTGCCCTGGTTGCAGTTGACGCTCAGGTTGAAGTCTTTAGCCGTTACGCGACCTGCGGTTGGGTTTTCCGCGGTGCCCATGTCCTTGATCGAAACGTTGCCCATGTCCACCGAAATGGTGCGGTCGGAGTTGGCGCCGTCCACCGAGCACGCGTCGTTGTTGATCACGCCGGTGAAGGTGATTTTACCGCTGCCGCCCAGGGTTGGCGTAGGAGCAGGATCCACGGCAAATGCACTGCCGGAAGCGGCGATAATGGCCGAGGCGATCACAGCCAGGGAAAACTTCTTCATGATGATGTCCGTAAGTGTTAGTTGAAAAGTTTGCTGTTGTTGAACTGCGAGCAAAGAGTAGGCGACGAGGCGGCGGGAGCGAATAAGACGATTCTTATAAGCGCTGGCGTGGGCAGGTTATTTGTGCTGTTGCAGCGGTGAAAGGCTTGAGAATAAAGGGCAAAGCCATTGTCCAGGAATGGCTTGCAAGTTATGCGTTAGTTGAAGATGTTACGTTCCAGGCAATAAGCAAGTAGATCCTGGTCGCTGCTGACTTCAAGTTTGCGCATGGCCGATATCTTTTGTGCGCTGATGGTCTTTGAACTTCGGTTCTGGCGGCGCGCAATGTCACTCACGCTCATGCCGGAAATAAACAGGCGCAGGATCTCGAACTCTTTGGGCGACAAACTGGTAAAGCGCTCGTCAATTGCCGTGAGGGTCTCTATCACCGAGGTCTTTGGCGGCTCCAGGCTGCGATAGTCGCTGTCCTGGGCGATCGCCTTGAGTGCCAGTTGAATCTCGGTATGCAACTGGCTTTTCTGGATGATGCCGACCACGCCCAGCTCTTGCAGGCGGGTGAGGATCAGGTGGTTGGAGATCATGGTCAGGATCAGGATCTGTACCTGCGGGAAGTGTCGTTTCAGGTACTCCACCAGCTTCAGGCCATCGCCATAAGGCGAGTCGCCCGGCATGTTGTAGTCGGTAATCACGATGTCAGCGCCTTGATGCTGCAACAGCTCGATCAGGCCGGCCGAACACACGGCCTCGCCGACGACTTGAAAGCGCATGTCACGCTCTACCAGTTCGCGAACGCCCAGCAACACGATCGGGTGATCGTCGGCGATTACCACGTTGAATTTTTTCATAAAGGGCCGTCCGTAGTGCCAGTTCAAGTGAGTGAAGAATGCCCGGGCTGGAGAGTCTCCAGAACGGCCGACAGACGCCGCATCACAGTCTTCACCTTGAGCTCAAGCGTTGTGTCGAGGCTGCCGCGGTCAAGGGCGCTTTCCAGTTCGATGCACGCCTGGGCCAGGCTGAGGGCCTGAACAGCACCCAGGGCGCCGGCGATCGAATGCAGCAATTGGCCGAGGTTGCGGGTATCACGCTGTGCCAGAGCCACACCGATGCGCTGTATGTCCTGCTGCACGCTGCTGATGAACAGCGGGCGCATCTTGTCCGACAGTTGCACACTGTCGTCGAATACCGACGCGGCAGGCTCAACCGGGGGCTGGACCTTGCACAGCTTGATCAACTGGCCACGCAGGGTTTGCAGGCTCAAGGGCTTGACGATCCAGGCGTTCATGCCCACCGCCAGGCAACGCACGCCTTCCTCACGCATCGCATTGGCGGTCACGCCGATAATCGGCAACTGAGGGTCATGTTCGCGCAGGATTCTGGCCAGCTCGTACCCATTCATCAACGGCATATTCACGTCGGTCAGTACCAGGTCGAAAGCCTGGGGTTGCCACAATTGCAACGCCTGCTCGCCGTTGGCGGCCAGGCTCACTGAGCAACCGAGTGCCTCCAGCTGCTCCTTGATGATCGCCTGGTTGACCGGGTTGTCCTCGGCCACCAGGATGCGCAGCCCCAACCGCCCCGCGCTTTGTGGTCGGGTCGGCGTCGGCTGCTCATGCTTGCCATGCTGCGCCAGTGACACGGTGGCGGCGAGGGCGCGTACGTCGTGCAGATCCACCACCCAGCCTTGCGCCGTGTGCAGCGGCGGGCTGTGCGCACCCGGCAGGCACAGCACGCGCTGGCCGACCCATGGCCTGGCGGGCTCCCTGGGCAACAGGTCCACCAGCACTGCATGGTGGTTGTCTTTGTCTTGGGTGGTCGCCGCCAGGGCGGCGGTAATGCCTAGGCGGTTGAGCCAGTCACTCATCGCCTGCGCCAGTTCGCGTACCGGTGCCTGTACGTATACCGGCGTCGGGCTGGGTTCGATCAGCGGCAGGTTGGTGAGTGTGCCGCCACACAGCGGCAGGCGCATTTTCAACGTAAAGCTGCTGCCCAGCCCAGGCTCGCTGACCACACGGATCTCGCCGTCCATCATCTGCGCCAGCCACCGGCAGATCGGTAGGCCAAGCCCGGCGCCACCTTCGCTGGCGGTGTCCGGCGCCTGGTAGAACACATCGAAGAGCTTGGCCTGCTGCGCCTCGGGGATGCCTACGCCCGAGTCGGTGACTTGCCATTGCAGGTCGACATGATTGGCGTCGCGCCCCGTCACCCTGGCACGAATCACCACGCGCCCGAAATCGGTGAATTTGATCGCGTTGCTGACCAGGTTATTGAGAATCTGGCGGATGCGCATCGGGTCGCCCATCACGCAGTCCGGCAACTGCGGGTCAATGCAGCTATAGAGCTGCAGCCCCTTGCGCTGGGCGAAAGCGGCGTAGGTGTGCAGGGTGTCTTCGAGCATGTCCAGCGGGCAGAACTCCACAGCTTCTATCGCCATTTGCCCGGACTCGATCTTCGAGACATCCAGCACATCGCTGATCAGTTGGAACAGCGTGGCGGACGAGCGCTGGATGGTGTGAAGGTAGGCCTTCTGGTGTGGGTCAAGGTTCGTCAGACCGAGTAATTCAAGGGTGCCGAGCACGCCATACAGCGGCGTGCGGATTTCATGGCTCATCGTTGCCAGGAACAACGTCTTGGCCTCGCTGGCCGCATCGGCGGCGTGACGCGCTTCCTCCAGGGACTGGGCATCTTCGATATGCCGGGTAATATCGTTGAAAGCGTACAGGCGCACGTTTTCAGCCTGATAGCGGGTCGACACAAAGCCGATCTGCAGGTGCCGGCCCTCGATCTCCAGATGCGTTTCTCCGCTCTCAGCCATGTCGTGCTTACCGGCCATGGCCGCCACCAAACGTGCGGTACCCGGCCATTGCTGGGCCCGCTGGTTTTCGATCAACACCTTGCCATCGCTGCGTCGCACCACGCATAACCCGGTGGGGGCGGTGTCGATGATCACGCGGCTGAATGCCACGCTTTCGGCAATGCGTTCGTGGGCCAGTTGCGCCGGCGTAATCACCTGGCGCCGATACCAGCGACTGCCGGCCCAACCCAGGGTGATCAGGCTGAACAGCAGCAAAGCCAAGGTGCTCAACGGCCACAATGCGGAGTGAAAGAAGTGCGAGTAGTTCAGGCCATAGACCGCGCTCCAGGGCTGGTCGCCGGCCTGGGTTATCTTGAATTCAATGCCGTTGGCCGTGAAGTGCACACCGTCGCTGAGCTGCGCCTGGATGGTAGGCCCGATCAACCGGCTGCCGTCAGGGCCAATCAGGGTGAAGCGATCAAACGCCGAGTGATTCAATGCGCGCTGTACATCGTCGACCTGCGACACGTCGAGCAGGGTGCCGATCACTGCCTGGCCCTGTGCGTCGAGTGGCAGGCCGATGTAGGCCAGCAAATATTCGGGTTCGGGTCCGGCCTGCCAATACACCCGATTCTGCTCAAGCGGCTGCGGTGTCTGTGCGAGGATTTGCTGCACAGCGTTGACTCGCGCCACGGGGTTGTCGGTATCCTCGGGGCTTTCCCGGTGCTGATAGCCCACGGACGGAACAGTGATGGTGTAGTTCGCCTGACGATTGAGCAGAAAGGTTTGCGGCGCCTCGTACGGCGACGAGGACCAGAAGGCGCTGTAGTAACTGGTCAGGTGCGCGCCCAGGGCAAAAATCGGCGGTCTGGCGGCGGCGCCGATCTGCTGTTCATCGAACTTGATGCTGAACGGTACCGAAAACGAATACTTCTGGCCTTCGTACAACGTGCGGCGGTTGTCGACCATGCGGCTCTTGAGGCTGATCTGCACGTGGGTGGCGTGCAGCAGTTCGGCCTGGATGCCGGGATGCGTCAGGCTCTTGAGGTAGGTTTGCTGATCTGAGAGATTTTCCATCAGTCGCGCAAAGTGAAAGCGCATGGCGCCGTACCGGATTTCGACGCCCCTTTGCAGAGACCAGTAATTGGTCAGTACCAGTAGCAAAGCAATTCCCATCAGGACCATCAAGCCCTTGTTCAGGCGCAATGAGCTGCGGGTAAAGGCTTCGAGGATCGCGTTGTTGTGCTTCATCAGGGGGTCCGCAGGCGCAGGAAAAATCGGCACTGGATGCTGCTTACTCCTTTAAAGGGCAAGTAATCCGGGGCCGCCAGCTAGTGAGATGTCGCGGGGCCATCATTGTTCAGTAGTTGCTGAAATTGGTCCGAAGACACGGCGTGAGAGATCAGGAAACCCTGCACCTGATTGCAGTCGATTTTGCGCAGCAGCGCCAATTGCTGCGGGGTTTCCACGCCCTCGGCGACCACCGTCAGACCCAACTTGCGGCCCAGCGCGATAATGCTCGCCAATGCCTGGGCGATGCCTTCGTTGTCGTGACTGCCCTGCACCAGTGCCTGGTCGATCTTCAGTTCGGTAAAGGGCGTGGACACCAGATTGAGGTAGGAGCTGTAGCCCTTGCCGAAATCATCCTGGGACAAACCGAACCCCTTGATCCGCAATCGGCAGGCGCCGGCGTAGAAGTTGCTGATGTCCTGCGGCACCGAACACTCCATCAACTCAAAGCAGATCATGCCCGGGATACCATTGTGGTGCAGCACGAACTCCAGCAAACGGTCTGCCAGGTCATGGCTGTTGAGCAAGTGGGTCGGCAGGTTGATCGACACTGGAATTTCATAGCCGCGCTGGCGCCAGTGTTCCTGGGCGTGGATCGCTTGCTTGAGCACCAGCCACAACAGCCGCTCCTCCAGTTCGAACGCCTTGATCGCCGGCAGGAACGCGGCAGGCAGCATCACGCCTTGCTCGGGGTGCATCCAGCGCACCAGGGCTTCGGCGGCGACGATACGGCCGTTGGCCAGGGATTTTTTCGGCTGGAACCAGGCCTGGAACTGGCCGCTGCTCATGGCCTGCACCAGCGTGTGACGGTCGATGTCCATGTGCTCGGGTAGTTCGGGGGCGGGCTTGCGCACCCTGTTTCTGAGTTGGTTGACCAGGGTGCGCAAGGCCTCGGCGTTCACGGGTTTGGAGATCAACCCGATCACTTCCACATCGAGGTTTTTCGCCACCAGGCTGGCTCCCATCAACATGCGCCGTGACGCCGCACTCATGATCGCCAACGCCGGTTTGCAGCGCAGGCTGGCCAGGCACTGGATAAACTGCACGCCGTCCATGCCGGGCATCAGCAGGTCGGTCAGTACCAGGTCGAAGTCCCGCTGGCGCAGGCGCTCCAGCGCTTCTTTGCCATCCTCGGCGGTTTCGAGCAGGAAATCTCCCAACTCGCTGAGCAGGTTCTGCAGGTAGATATGCTGCAGGGGATGGTCCTCGACAATCAGAATACTAAGGGGCTTCATGGGGGATCCGTGCATAAGGCGCCAGGGAGTTGAATAGAGCCCGCAACGCAAAGGGTTTGACCAGGCAATGGTTCATGCCGGCGGCCAGGCACAGGTCGGCCTCGCCGCGCATGGCGTTGGCGGTGGCCCCGATAATCGGCAACGTGCAGCCCTGTCGACGCAGTTCACGCGCCAGTTCATAGCCGTTGATATGGGGCATGTTCACATCCGTCAACACCACGTCGAAATTGCCGGCGGTGTAGAGCTGTAACGCTTGCTGACCGTCGGCCGCCAGCTCCACGGTGCAGCCGAGTTCTTCGAGTTGATCACGCAAAATCAGCTGGTTGATGATGTTGTCCTCGGCCACCAGCAGGTGCAGGTTGAGTTTGTTCAGGTCCCGCCGGTGCGTTTGCTCATCGGCGCGGGCCACCCATAGCCCTTGCGCCTGGCTCACGGCCTGATGAATAGCCCCCAGGTGGTTGAGGTTGACGTGCCAGGCGCCGGCGTCGGCTTCTACGCCGGGGCAGGCGTTGCTGCTTACGTGAATCACCGGCCCGGGCCACTCGGGCACCAGCAACGGGTCGACGCTGCCGGGGTGCACTTGCAACAGCAGATGCGTGTCCGCCAGCGTCGGCAAGCCGGCCTGGGCCCTTGCGCCCCAACGGCGCAACCAGCCGGCGATCGCGTTTGCCAGTTCCGGGATCGGCGAGGCCACGTAAATGGTCTCGGCCAGCAACGGTGTCATCGGTGCAACAGATGCTTCCTCCAACGGCAGGATCAGGCTGAAACTGCTACCCAGGCCGAGTTCGCTGACCATGCGGATATTGCCGTTCATCAACTCCGTCAGACGCTGGCAGATCGGCAGGCCCAGGCCGGTGCCGGCGACCACATTGGTATTGCCCTCACTCTGGTAAAACGGCTCGAAGATCATCGCCTGATCTTCCTGGGCGATACCTTTGCCGGTGTCTGAGACTTGCCACAACAGACTGGAGCGTTCCCCGTCGCGGCCCAGCACTTTGACCCGCAGCACCACGCGCCCATAGTCGGTGAATTTCACCGCGTTGTTGAGCAGGTTATTGAGAATCTGGCGGATGCGCGTTACGTCGCCGATCAGGCGTTCCGGCAGCTTGGGATCGAAGCAGGCATACAGCTGCAGGCCCTTGGCGTGGGCCGCTGCGGCGTAGCCCTGGATGATTTCATGCACAAGGTCCAGCGGCGAGAACTCGCTCATCTCCAGTGCCAGCTGCCCGGCTTCGATCTTTGATACGTCCAGCACATCGCAGATCAGTTGCAGCAAGGTCGACGATGAGCCTTCGATCGCCTGCAGGTAGTCCTTTTGTTGCGCATCCAGTTGCGTGCGCGCCAACAGTTCCAGGGTGCCTAGCACGCCATACAGCGGTGTACGGATTTCATGGCTCATGGTCGCCAGAAACAGGGTTTTCGCGGCATTAGCTGCGTCCGCCGATTGCCGCGCCTCTTCCAGCGCCGCCTCGACCTGCTTGCGCGCACTGATATCACTGAATGCGCAAAACAGGACGTCTTCGCCTTTGTAGCGGGTCGGTGCACTGCTCAGGTATAAGTGACGGCCGTCGATGGTTTCAAAGTAGTCACTGCGCTCGGAAGGGCCGTTTGCAAAGGCTTGCTCGATCCAGCCGGCGCGCAGCGCCTCGCGCTCCGGCCCGTTACCCAGCCATTGCTGGGCCAGGGTGTTTTCCAGTACCACCTGGCCGTCGGTGCGGCGCAGCACGCAGAGGGCCACGGGGGCGGTCTGGATCACATCGCGGCCGAAGGCTTCGCTTTCAATCAACGCCTGGATGCGATGGATCGACGGAATGATGAAACGCTGGTCGACGCGGCGCATCACCAGCCAGATCAGTGTCAGGCTGAACAGGCAGAATAGCAGCGAACCGAGCAGCTGTTTCCACAAGCCGGTGACCACCGCACGCAGGTCGATGGAGTACATCAACTGCCACTCGGAGGACTTCAGGTGTTTGCGAATCACCAGGTGGTCGGGTAGCCAGCCGTTGCCGACAAAACCGAAAAACTGTCTTCGCCGGGCCTCAGGTGTTGCTGGCTCAACTGTGTATCGGTGCTGTTGGTGAACACCAGCATGCCCTGGGAATTGAGCATCATGAACTCACCGGCGCTCTGGTCGCTGAGTGTCGAGGAGACTTCACGGCTATCCATCTCCAGGCCGAGCCAGCCGGAGTCGCGATCACGCTCGTCCAGGCGGATGAAGATATACAGGTGCGAGTGCTGTTCAGTCCTGTCGCTCAGCCAAAGTTCGTTAAGCGTGGCCGGGTCGGTGTGCTGCAGGGCCTTGAGGCGGTTGAGCATGCATTTGGAAATCGGCAATACCTGCGGGGTGGCGTCGTAAAGGCGCATCACTTGCGGGGTGGGGCCGGCGTTGACATAGAGCAGGTTAAGCTGTTTGGCCTTGAGGTAGTCGCGCATGCGTGCGGTCAGCCAGATGCTCCACTGGTTGCCTGATGTGTCGCCTAATTCCAGGTGTTGTTCTTCGGCCGAGGACGGATAGACCCTGGACTGCCTGCGCACTGCCGACAGGCTCAGGCTTTCGAGCAGGGCTTGGCGGTTGGTGAAAAAGGTATGGGCTTCGGCAATGGCGCTGCTCATGTAGCCGCGGCGCTGGGAGATGTCGTTGTTGAAGGTCGACAGCAAAAAGGTATAGACCCCGCTGAGGATGCCTACCAGCAGCACAGTCGCAAAAATACGAAGCAGCCTTCTGGCTGCTTCGGGTCGGGAGAGGACGGGGTTGATCTGGAGCAGATAACTTTTCAATCGCATCGGCAGACTTTACGTCTCGGCCTTTGCCGGTGGCATAAGACGATCCTTAAAAATCACCTACTTGTAGTACATATCCACCACCACGGCAGCGTCGAACGCTCCGGGAATCGGTAGGGTGCGCCACTTGAGGTCGGCGCGGAATTCATCGTGGCTCTGGCCCAGGCCCATCAGCTCCTGCAGCGTGAACCAGTTGTTGAAGGGCAGTTGCTGCTGGCTCTCGGCGCGAGACAGCGAGATGCCGACTGAGCTGTTGTTGTCCGGCACCAGCAGGCCATTGTTCACACTGCCGCCGCCCGGCGTGGTGGCGAAGCGTGCGCTGACGGTATAGGGCGTGTCGCAGCCCTTGCGCAGGTTCAGGCTGAAGTTCGCGCTGCTGGCGACTTCACCGATCGAGGCCTTGCGCGAGGGTGTGGGGAAGTTGACCACGCTGGGGCTGATGGTCAGTTCGGGAGTGCAAGGCACGAAGCGGATATCGTTCATGCCGGTGACCACATAATTGAAGTTGCTGTTGGGTCGTGAGTTGAGCCCGCGCACGCCGTCCAGTTGGAACACGCGGTAAGAGGTCAGCGTGCTGGCCTGGCCGCTCGGTGGCGTGGGGTCGTACTTCTCGATGAAGACGCTGAAATTGAGGGTGAAGCGCGCCTTGTCCCAGCCCACGCAGTTGGACAAATTGCAGCCTCGGTCGGAGAAGAAACCGGTACCGACCTTACCGGTGCTTTGGGTAATCGGTTGGTTGTTATAGCGAATGCCCACGCGAATCCCGGTGCCGATACTCACGCTGGCCGGGTTGACGTAGAAATACACTTCCTCGCGGCCGTGGAGGTAGTCGTCCTTGCAGATGACATTGGTCGAGCGCGGGCCGGATTCCCAAATGATGGTGCCGTTGGGTGCGTCGGCGGCGACTGCCAGCGCCGTGCCCAGCGCTTCCTGGGTGATGATCGAGTTGGTGCCGTCCTCGCGGCAGGCCAGTGCGTAGCTGGTGGCGGGCAAGACCGCGCAGGTCAACACCAGAAGCGGTAAACAGCGTTTGCTCAGTGACATCGGTTCAAATACCCCGTGATTTATCAGTTGAGCGCCGTGCTATGACGGGCTTGCAAACCGATATCGGTGATTTCGGTGAAGTGGAGAGTGGCGCCCTTGGGCACAGCGTCGTGCGCGGTCAGGGTTTTGCGTTCATGGGGCTTGAGCAGCAGGTAATCGCTGAGCGTCTGGCTGTCGGTTCGCAGGTTGACCAGCGACAGGTGGAAGGCGCTGGGGTTGTTGACGGTTACCGTGCGCCCGTCGCTGCTCCATACCAATTGCTGCACCGCCTCGGCTGAGCCGCCCTGGAGTGCGGGGGGCCGGTAGAACAGCTTGAGCCGCTGGCGGATCGCGAATTGCACGCTGTTGGGGTCTTCGGGCTTGAGCGGGATCTCCATGATATTGAGCCAGAACAGCGATTCGCGATCGCTGGGCAAGCCCTCACCGGCATACAGGATGCGCAGCTTGTGATGCTCCCCGGCGCCCAGTTGTACCAATGGCTCGGTGGCGGCAAAGGGCACGGTGCGGTCGGCTGATTCGTCCTCGCCGGTGATCCAGGTTTGCACCACCACTTCCCGCGAGGCCTGGTTGACCACGCTGATACCGGCGGCCTTGTCCTGGCCGAAATAGATCAGGCGGGTGCCTTCAATCTTCAGCGCCGCATCGGCAGGCGGGGGCGCAAGCACCAGCAGGCCGCAGGCGAGCAGCACCATTCTGAGTAGAAACATGAACACGGCAATTCCATGGTCGGGTAAGGGAACGCAGCTCATGGTAGGTGGCGAGTGGCGCGAAGGCTTTGAGGCGATTCTTAAAAGTACGGTGTGCCCCGGATTGCCGTTTCAGAATCGCCTTAAAGTCAGGGTTCACCCCTGACGGTTACTTTGCTCAGCGTTGAATGATCGACGCGGATGCCCAACTGTCAGGTTTACCCTATGTCCAATAAAGCGTTACGCCTTCTGATTGCCGATGCGGAGCTTTTGCAACGGATCAAGATCGAGAAAATGCTCAACCAGCTGGGCTATCACCGCATCGCGCCGTTGAGTTCGTTCGACGAGTTGCAGGCACTGACACGCTCGGGCGTTGTGGCGTTTGACCTGCTGATCATCAACACTGCGCTAGTGCACTCACGGCAGGTCAACCTGCTCAAGTACTGCCATGACAACCCGTTGATCCGCCATACGCTGATCTATGACGGGCAATGTGCGCAGCGCTCTGTGGTGTCGGTCTCGGTTAGCCAGACCCTGCACCTGTCGTTGTCACAATCGCCCGACGTCAACTCCCTGCGTCGCTGCATGGAAATTGTCGATCCGGCGCACAGTTCCCCGACCGTTGAGCGGCCGATACTGCGCACCGTGGACGGCCGGTCGCCCCAGCCTTCGATGAGCCCGCGGGCGGTCTACCAGGGCGACCCGACTGTGGTGGCATGTGCCGTGGGGTTGTTTCCCAAGCGCTGATCGTATCGCGCAGCATCAGTCACGCCAGACGGGCTGATCAGCAAGGCCCAGTGCCCAATAAGGTTGCCGTGGCCGCAGGCACACACCGCCGACCCAACGCTCATGGCTGGCGTGGTCCAGCCAGCAGGCATTGCCATCCAGCACCTGCTGCGCCAGTGGCGTCAGCGCCAATACGCGGCGCGGCCACTCCACGCCCGTTTCGGACTCGATCAGCAGCGGCGCCGCCCCATCAATCAATGGGCGCAGCAGCGCATGGAACATCATGTCGCCCAGGAAAGGCAGTGGCTCGCGCTTGGCCATCAACTCGGCAAACACCCGGCCGAAAGGCACAGGCCCGGCCTCGGCGATATACCTCAGGGACAAACGTTCAGTCAGCGACAAACCGTCCTCGATACCCGGCAACTCCTGTAGCTGGCGCCGTAACGCCGGTGCCAGAAAAGGCAGGGCAGGGTGATTGCCATGGGCCAGTTCCGCAAGCTTGAGCGGTGAGCTGTCGCAATAAGCCGACCAGGCCCGTTTGGCCAATTGCACTGCGTTGTCGTCGATCAAGCGCCGCTGCGGCCAGAGCCAGGCCAGCACATCGGGGGCCAATTGGCCTATGCCGATAAATCGCTCGACCCCGGGAATGCGGTCTGCCTCAATCAGCTCCAGCTTGCGCGGCGCCTGTTCCAGGCCGGCCAGGGCGCGGACCAGGAACAATTGATCGTAGGCGTCCGCCTCGCACCACAGCACACTGTGATCGGCATTGGCCAAGGTTTGTAGTTGGTCGTATTCATCGTTGACGCGATGCGCGACTTCAGTGGAGTCAAGGGCAAAGGCCTGACTGATAAAGGTACTGCGCATCGCGCGGAACGCTTGGCTGGGCAGTTCACGCACTGGCCCCATGCACAACGGGTCCGTGAGCATCCGGAACTGGCCCTTGAACCCGGCCAGTTGCAGGCTGTGGGCAATATCGTTGCCACAGCGCCAGTGGGTGGTGCGGGATTCATCGCTGGCCTCGAAACCAGGGTGGCGGGCGGCAAAGTCGAGGGCGTCGACGTGGGCCTTGAGCTTGGGCCAACTGGCGAAGCCCAGCTGTTTGGCGACCTGCCATTGAGCCTGGGACAAGGTTGCGCTGGGGTCTTGGCTTTTCAGACGCGACAACAGTTCCTTGGCGCGCTTGCGCTGCTGCTCAAGGTTGAGGCGGCCGTCGGTGTTTGAGGCGAAAGGGCGTTGCGACATACGAGCTCCTTGTTCGAACCTTTTCCGCTTTAAGGTTGGGAGTCGTAGAAATGAGGTAGAGCTGTGATGTCCTGGGCGCAGCCCTTTCCGCGGAAGGTGGCGTAGAGAGCGCCAGGCGGCAAATATAGGCAGCATTGCTATTCGGTGCAACCCGAAAATGTGGGCGCGGGCTTAAGGTTCTTTGTAGGCGCGAGCTTGCTTGCGAAAAACGCACAGGCGCCACGTTTAATCAGGAACCACGCGTTATCGATGACGTCTTTCGCGAGCAAGCTCGCTCCCACATTAAGGGCTGTGTTTACTTGTTCTTGCGCGCATCCATGGTCTTCTGGTGCTCGGCCAGGAACGGCTGTTCCGCAGGATCAAAACGATCAATCCCGGCCGTAAAGCGATGCCAATAGGGATACAACGGCTGACGCCGGGTGACCGCCTCGATGCGTGACGATTGTTCCTCGGTCAGCTTCAGTTCAGTCGCGGCAAGGTTATCGCGCAGGTGCTCTTCGGTACGCGCTCCGACGATCAGCGAGGTGATCCCCGGCCGATCCTTGAGCCAGGCCAGGCAGGTACGGGCGACCGAGACGCCATGCTCATCACCGACGGCGGCAAGGGTTTCGATAATGTCCAGGGCACGCTCCTGGTCATGCACATAGGGTTCCGGCCAGCCGCTGCCCTGGCGCGTATTTGCCGGCGGCTTATGCCCGCGTCGGGTCGAGCCGGTCAGCAAGCCTTCGCCCATCGGGCCCCATACCAAAGTACCGACGTGCTGGTCCAAGGCCAACGGCAGCAATTCGTACTCGGCTTCACGGGATTCCGGGGTGTAGTAGATCTGCTGGGTGATGGGCTTGAGCATGCCGTGCAGCTCAGCCTTGCCCAGGGTTTTCATCATCTGCCAGGCGGTGAAGTTGCTGGTGCCGAAGTAACGGATCTTTCCCGAGCCGACTAACAGACGCAGGGCTTCGAGGGTCTCTTCGATGGGCGTCATGCCGTCCCAGTTATGCAGTTGGTACAGGTCGATATGGTCGGTGCCCAAACGCTTCAAACTGGCTTCACAGGCGCGAATCAAGTGATAGCGCGATGAGCCGGAATTGTTCGGGTTCTGGTCCACCGGGCTGCGGCCCTTGGTCGCCAGCAGAATATCGTTGCGCTTGTCGCCCAAGGCTTTGCCGACGACCTCTTCGGCCAAGCCGTGGGAGTAAAGATCGGCGGTGTCGACCATATTCACCCCGGCATCGAACGCGATATCGAACATACGCTTGGCCAAGGGCACGTCCACTGCGCCGCATTTTTCGAACTCCGCACGACCGCCAAAGGGCACGGTGCCCAGGATGATTTCCGATACCAGCAGGCCGGAATGACCCAGTTGTCGGTATTGCATGTCGCCTCCTACTTAACGTTGCACGTGAAGGTGTGAACGATGGGAAGGGCGATAGTTTGAATTTTTTAATGAAAACTCGTCTGAGGGGGGCGCCGCACCATTGCGGCCACGGGATTTGGCAGGGCGCACTGCTATTGAAGATGGCGAGTCCCGTACGAAAAGTCTTTTTTGTACGTAATAAATTGCTAGTTATTACGTGGTTTATCTGCTGTTGTCGGGGCGTTCCTACATACATTTCCCTTAATGGATAGGTGGCCAAATGTTTTCTATTACCTATCCGTTCGGCTAGCTATTATTTGTCGAAATGATTTGCTAGCGTTTGAATTCATTGACGAGTCGCTGAGGCATGGAAATGGAGTTGGAAGATATTGGTAATACGCCGCTACTCGAATTGGCAACACTTTCTGTGAATGGAAATAGGGTTTTCTCTAAGTGTGAGTACTTGAATCCATCGGGAAGTCATAAGGATCGCACCTATTTAAATATTATCAATAAATTGGAGAAGGCAGGCGTCCTTAAACCTGGTATGACGCTAATTGACTGTTCTACTGGGAACGGAGGGGCTGCACTCGCTTGGATCGGCAGATTGAAGGGATACGGCGTAAAGATATTCATGCCTGAAGGTATGACCGAGGAGCGGAAAACACAAATACGTACCTATGGGGCGGATATAGTAGAGACTCCAAAAGAGTCTTTTTTGACGGGAGCAGTTCTCCAAGCAAAAGCGTATCTATCCGAGAACTCATCGGAAGAGTTTTATTATCTGGATCAGTCTAATAGCCTGTTGAATAAAGACAGTTGGCGGTGCTGTGGGAAAGAAATCGTGAAACAGTTGAGTGCACAAAATATCGTGCCGGATTTCTTCGTGTGCTCAATCGGTACGGGCGGCACTTTTTCTGGAATCGCTGAGGTATTGAAGCAAACGTACAGCGGGATTAAAACAATAGCGCTGGAGGTTAGCAACTCTGCGCCTCTGTTTGCGCAAAGAAATAATTTGGCGTTCAATCATCGCTCGCACAATTTGATGGGTTTGGGCGCCGGAAGTTTTAATTGAGGTCGCGCATAAAATCATCAAAGTCATGGAGCGTGACGTTTCGAAAATTGTCACCGAGGAAGATAAGGGGGCCGCGTTGGCAACCACGGTCTCATTGTTGACGGGTATACCTTTAGCCATGGCCAGGTGGTATTCCTACAGTCTTGGTGGTTTCAATGAGCAAGTGGTCGATATTGACTCCGAATACTACAAGGGACAGTTGTATCTCAACGGCGTCGAAGTTGGCGATCGAGTCATCATCATTGACGATACGCTAAGTTCCGGCGGTGCGGTAATTGCGCTGGTAGACGCTGTGAAAGGGGCGGGTGGTGAAGTGGCAGATGTTGTCTGCGCTGTAGAGAAGGTTGGGAATTTTGGGGTTGAGAATGTAGTAGGTGTGACTGGGATTACCGTTAAAACTATTTTGAAAGTGTTGGTGAGCGAAGATCGAGTAACGGTTGAATGAAAATGCGCGTGCGGGTGGCTAGATGTTGATGCAACGAACCGGGTTAATTATCGGCTTGGTGTTTTGCTTGATCAGTGCGGCATTCGATGTTTATGTTGCGTTGGTCACGCAGTCGATCAGCACGTTGAACGTTATTTTTTATTGTTTTACAACGTCAGCCTGTGTCTTTGGTGTTTGGGCGGTTTATCGAAATCCCAATTCATTGTGGTCAAAGCTCAGAACCCAATGGCGATTGATCGTTATCATCAATCTTGCGGTTCTGTGCAATTGGGGCGGGTTGTTTTACGCACTCCGGTATCTGGAGCCAGCAGTAGTGGGAGTCGCCTCCGTAGCCTGCGGCCCTGCACTCACGTTGATTGTCTCCCTGCTGACCAATCGTAGCGTGAAGGTGGCCGTAGTCGATGCGGTGGTTTCATGGCTGGTGCTCATCTCGGTAGCGATCATGTTGTTCAATTCCCTTGCGGGGGACAGCGGTGTAGTCACCACCACCGCTGTGCAGCGGGTGCTCGGTATCGTTAGCGTATTGACGTGCGCGTTGGGCACGGTCATGTACACGGTTTTTTCTAAAGAGATGTTCGCTCGTCAATGGTCGGTCTACGAGATTTTGGGTGTCAGAAACATCGCGATGGTGGGTGTCTGTGCCGTTGCGATTCCTGCTACAGGAGGCAGCTTTTTACTCGATAGTGGATGGGTTCTGCCTATGGCTATCTTGGTGATAGCCGGACATTTGCTGCCGATTTACCTGATTCAGAAAACCATCTATTACCTCACGCCTATTCACGTTTCCCTGGTATTGCTGACGCTTCCTGTGTTCGTTTTTTGTTCCAGTACCTGGATTCGAGAGTTGAGTTTTCTGTAGCCAGCCTCTCAGCCGTAACAGCCATCATCTTTTTGCTGTCGTTCAGGTCGTTGCATGCGCTGAAACGGGAGATCGTATGAAAATTGTGATAGTCGATGGGTTCTCATCGGGTAAATTTTTAGCGAAGCAATTGAACGACGATGGCTGCGTGCTGGTGCATGTGGCTTCATCAGCAACACTGGACGGCTATTATTATCAAGGTTTTGATTGCACGCTTTATGAGCAGATGATCGTCAATAGCGATTTTGGAATGACCTTGGCTGAAGTCCAACGCTTCATGCCACAGTTCATCCTCGCGGGTGCAGAAACGGGTGTGCTTCTGGCTGACGAGCTGAATGAGCAACTGCAGCTGCCTTATCGCAATGATTTCGACAAAACTAACGCACGTCGAAACAAGTACGAAATGATCCATTGCATTACCCAGGCGCAGTTGCCGGCCGCAAGGCAGTTCATTACTGATAGTTGGCGTCCTGCACAAGAGTGGATCGATGAACACGGACGTTTTCCTGTGGTCATCAAACCCCTCGAGAGCGCAGGCGCCGATGGGGTGTCTATTTGCGAGGATATGTGCGCGTGCAAAGCTGCTATGGAGCGCCTGTTAGGAACGACCAACAAGCTGAATATACCTAACACGCGGGTCCTGATTCAGGAATACCTGGCGGGATTGGAGTATGTGGTGAACATGGTATCGCTCGACGGGCAACAACTCGTCACTGAAGTCGTCCGTTATCGAAAGCAGCGAACGCCGACCGGCGGCGTACTCTATGACATTGACGAACTGATTGGGCCCGATTCGATGGTTTATCCGATTCTGGTCCAATACACACGAGCAGTGGTGCAGTGCCTGGGGATCCGAAATGGGCCTAGCCATGCGGAGATTATGTTTACTGAAGACGGTCCGAAACTGGTGGAAATTGCTGCCCGCACTGACGGCATTCTTCGGCCTGGGGTTTCAAAGGTAACTACTGGCCTTGGTCAGATCGATGCTGTGGTTTTATCCCTCATGCAGCCTGAGTTATTTGAACAACAACTGGCGAGGAAGATCAATTATCAGCGTCTGCAACATACCTACAATGTTTGCTTGATAAACCGCTCAGAGGGGCGTTTTGAAAAAGATGGGTTCTTGAGGGAGTTACTCAAGCTTGAGTCGTTTTTCGAAGCAGTGTTTTACGTTGAGGACGGCCAGCAGATCGGCGTGACGCAGGATGTTTTCAGTCAGCCGGGCACGGTGTATCTGGTACATGAAGACCCCGCCGTGCTCGAGGCAGATTACCACCAGATTCGCATACTTGAATGGCGGGGGGCTTATCTGGCGGAGAGGTAGCCGTTCGCCATGGATCACCTCATTGTTTCATTCTGTGAAATGCTGGATTGCACAATCTGGTGATTCCATCGCAGGGTTGCCCATAAGAAGATCGCTTCCCTCGACGCGAATACTCGGTCGACAACGATCTGGAGTCTTTCATGCCTGCTATCAAACTGTATGGTTTTCCCTTGTCTGGCCACTCCCACAGAGTCGAGCTGATGTTGTCCCTGTTGGATCTGCCGACTGAATTCATCCTCGTGGACCTCAAACAAGGCGCCCACAAAGCACCTGCGTTCATCGCCAACTTCAACAGCTTCGGACAGGTGCCGGTGATCGACGACGCCGGCACTGTGCTGGCCGACTCCAACGCGATTCTGGTCTACCTTGCCAAGGGCAGTGGCTGCCAAGCGATCCCCTCGGCCAAGCGCGGGTCCAACGCTGGCTCTCGGCCGCCGCCGGTCAACTCCATGCGGGGCCCGCCACGGCGCGCTTGGCCACAGTGTTTGGCGCCGAGGTGGACACTGTCAGCGCGATCAACCGTGCCCATGCCTTGCTGAGCGTGATGGAACAGCAACTGAGCCAAAGCCGTTTCCTCGCCAGCGATCAGCCAAGCATTGCCGATATCGCGTTCTATACCTACGTGGCCCATGCGCCGGAAGGCAACGTGTCGCTGGCCGACTACCCTGAGGTGCGTGCCTGGCTTGCCAGCATCGAAGCCTTGCCAGGGTTTGTCGCTATGCCGCGCACGGCGGTGGGGCTGCAATCACAGTAACGATCAAGGGATGCCGATGGACCGATTTCATGAGATGCAGGTATTCCTGGCGGTGGCCGAGGAGGAGGGTTTTGCGGCTGCTGCACGCCGCCTGAAGACCTCGCCACCCAGCGTCACCCGCGCCATTGCCGCTATGGAACAGCGCATCGGTACGCAACTGCTGGCGCGTACCACCCGCAGCCTGCACCTGACCGAAGCCGGCCAGCGTTACCTGGAAGATTGCCGGCGCATCCTTGCCGAGCTGGAGGAGGCTGAGGAAGCGGCCGCAGGCAGTTACTCCATCCCTGGCGGCCAGTTGACGGTGACCGCACCGGTGCTGTTTGGCGAGTTGTATGTGGCGCCTGTGCTGGGGGAGTACCTGGACCAGTTCCCCCTGGTGAACATCAGTGCCTTGCTGGTCGACCGTGTGGTCAATATGGCCGATGAAGGCGTCGATGTAGCGGTGCGTATCGGCCATCTGCACGAACCCGGGCAGCAGGCGATCAAGGTCGGCGAAGTGCGCCGGGTGGTGTGCGCATCGCCGGCTTATCTGGACCAACATGGGCGCCCGCAGCGACCTGAGCAATTGCGGGAAGCCAGGATCGTCTCCTCATCGTCCAGCCAACTAGTCAGTGAATGGACGTTCGTCGACGCCGGCCAGCCGCTGAAGATAGCCATTGAGCCGCGTCTGAGCGTTACGGCGAACAATGCCGCAATCAACCTGGCGCGCCTGGGCTGGGGCATGACCCGGGTGCTGTCGTATCAAGTCGCGGCAGCGGTGGCGGCGGGTGAGCTGGAGCTGGTGCTGGAGGCTTTCGAACCGGCGCCGCTGCCGATCCACGTGGTGTTCCAGCAAAACGGCCGCATACCGGCCAAGGTCAACACCTTTGTGGATTTCTTAAGCCAGCGCCTCGGACTGGACCCGGCCCTGAACCCGGCGACGAAGCGGCGCACCTGATGGAGCGCTTTCGCGATATGGAGCTGTTTGCCGCGCTGGCCGGGCAACCCAGCCTGGCGTCGGCGGCACGCCATGCAGAGGTTTCCGGCCCGACCCTGGTACGAGCGGTTGCGCGCCTGGAGGAACGCTTGCGGGTGGTGTTGCTGCAACGCAGCACACGTGGGGTCAACCTCACCGATGCAGGCCAGGCTTACCTTACCGACTGCGTGCGCTTGCTGGCAGCGGTGGACGCGGCCGAAGCCTCGGCCAACGGCGCCCATGTGCACGCCCAGGGCAACCTGCGGATATGCCTGCCGTTGCTGTTCAGCCGCTATGTGATGGCGCCACTGCTGGCTGGCTATATGGATCACTACCCGGCGGTGCGTGTCATCGCCCATTACCACGACTATTATCCCAACCTGCACGAAGAGGGGTTTGACGTGGCGGTGTGGGTGGGCCAATTGCCCAGCTCGTCGCTGATTGCACGGCAGGTTGGGCAAGTGCGCACCCTGCTGTGCGCCAGCCCCACGTATTTGGCGGCCAAAGGCGAGCCCCGGCATCCGACCGACCTCAAGCAACATCATCTGATTGCCAGCGCTGAAGCGGTGCACTGGGGATTCCCCTACTACACCCTCAAGGCCCGCGCACGCCTCAGTTGCGCCACGGTGCAAGGCGCGATCAATGCGGCGGTGCAGGGCGCGGGGGTGATTCGTTGCCTCAGTTATCCGGTTCATGATCACCTCATAAATGGCCAACTGCGTCGTGTCTTGCCGGCCTTTGAACTGCCGCCTCTGCCGGTGCATGTGATCTACCGCGAAGGCCGCCATGCGCCGATGCGCGTGCGCAGTTTTGTCGACTACTGCGTCACCGCGTTGCGCGAACATCCGGCATTTCAGCTGGCGTAATAGTGGATTGCCTGGGATGGGCATTCTCTGCAGGGTTGGGTAGGCGCAGCATTCGGTTACCCAACCAGAGGTGATCGCCATGAACTCGATCGAACAATCCCCTTGGCATGTCGGCGAACGGCAATTGCAGGAAAGTGCAGGCGTCGCCGAACGCATGGCCATGATCGGGCCGAAGGTCATTCGTGATTATTTGCCCGAGCAGCATCGTGATTTTTATCCGTTGTTGCCTTACCTCATTCTGGGTGTGGTGGACGAACAGGGTATCCCCTGGGCGACCATGCTGGAGGGCGCGCCAGGGTTTGCCCATTCACCGGATCCACAGGCGCTGCAAATCGACAGCCTGCCCGCCAGAAGCGACCCGGCCTGGGCTGGCATCACTCGTGGCGCGTCCGTTGGCCTGCTGGGCATCGACCTCGGCACCCGGCGTCGCAACCGCATGAACGGTCGGATCGGAGCGCTGGATCATGACGGCTTTGCGGTTGATGTGGTGCACACTTTCGGCAACTGCCCCAAGTACATCCAACTGCGGCCAGTCGCTGGGGTTGCGCGCCAACCTGGCGATACAGCCGAGCGCAGCATCAGCCTGGACGCCGCCGCCCAAACGCTGATCCGCAACGCTGACACCTTCTTCGTCGCCAGCTACGTGGACCAGCACGGCGAACGCTCGGTGGACGTTTCCCATCGCGGCGGCAACACGGGGTTTGTGCGGGTGGAAGGCAACGTGCTGACCATCCCTGATTTTGCCGGCAACCTGTTCTTCAACACCCTCGGTAACCTGCAAGCCAACCCGGTGGCGGGGTTGCTGTTTATTGATTTTGAGACGGGCGACGTGCTGCAAGTGGCGGGACGTACAACGTTGATTCTCAGCGGGTCGCCAGTGGCCGAGTTCGAGGGCGCGCAGCGCTTGTGGACGGTGACGGTGGAGAACGTGGTCCGCCGTCCGGCAGCATTGGCACTGCGGTGGCAGTTCGCAGAGTTTTCACCGCACAGCCTAGCAATGGGCACCTGGTAGCCTGGCACGCTCTCCCTGGCACAACTACCTCACTGATGCAGTGAGATCAAATGTGGGAGGGGCGGTGCGACGATTCGACTTGCCCCCGATGAGATAGTGTCAGTAGACACGTTTGTGACTGACCCACCGCCATCGGGAGCAAGCCCCCTCCCACATAGGAACGTCATTGCCTGTTGAGTTTGCGCTTGTTAATCAGGCCGCCGGGCATTCCCGGTTCAGCGCTTCATCGACCAGCAACTGCGCAATCTCAATCATCTGCACCACCGCCAGCACATGCTTGCGGCTCTGGCCGTCAAGCTGTTCGGCACAGTCGTAGGCACAGACAGTCGCTGACTCCAGCATTTCGCTGGCATTGCTCAAGGCGGCTTCAGTGCTGAGTCCGGGGCGGACGGTGAAAATGACATCGGGAGGTAGTTGCGGGTTGTCATCCGAGGGGGATGGCGGGGGATTGGGTGTGACTTTCTTCATGGCGAAGCTCCTATGAATGAGCACCTCCATTTCGCTACCACACGAAGTAAGGAGGCGACTGTACACGGGGTGGTAGACCGGTCATAGAAACCCGGCAGGCCGAAGCCTCCCATGCACAGCCGCCACAAAGCAGCCCGCACAAAAAAACGCCCTTGAGCGTTTTGGGGTCTATGAAAGAACTGGGCTACCACACCCATTCGCTGATTTTGCAGCGACCCGCGAAGGTTAGCGGCGAGGCTCATCGGACGCAACCCGAAGTTTGTGTAAGAGCGGTCTGATGAACTCACTCTTTGGATCAACGTCAGCGGGTGGTCGTTGCCGCAAGGTTGATCGAGATGGAGGCGCAGGCGCTGGGCGCTGAAAACGACAGCTATCTCACTGACGCAATGCGACCCAAATGTGGGAGGGGGCTTGCCCCCGATGACGGTGGGTCAGTCACAGATGTATTGATTGACACTACCTCATCGGGAGCAAGTCGAATCGTCGCACCGCCCCTCCCACAGTGGGACGTCATTGCTTGTTGAATTTGCGTTTATTCATCAGGCCACCGGACGTGCCCGGTTCAGCGCTTTATCCATGAACATGTTGCTGGATGTTGAACCGTCTGACTGAGCAGTTCCTTTGGGTTAGCCTTGTTTTCCTACTGCCAACAAGGACTCGTCATGCAACGAAAGGTCATTAATCCCACGACGGTATTCAATTCGCTGCAATACGGTTTCAGCCAGGCCATGGAAGTGCCGGATGGTCGGCGGATCATGCTTTCCTGGCAGGTGGGCGTGGATGCTCAAGAGTGCACTGTGGGCCCAGGCATTGCCGAGCAGACGGCCATGGCGTTGGACAATGTCGAGAAGGTGCTGGCTGAGGTAGGGGGCGATCTGTCCCATGTGATCATGCTGCGGTTGTATATCGTCGAGTCTGCCCGGGATCAGCAGGAACCGATTGCTGAAGCTCTGCGCCAGCGCTTCGCGCATAACCCGCCGCCGTCTTCGTGGATTATGGTCAGTGGGTTGTCGTTGCCGGATTGGTTGATCGAGGTTGAGGCGGAGGCGGTGGTTCCGTTCAGTTAGGCGAGCGCTTTTTTGAAAGCAGCAAGTAGTGGCTGACAAAGACAGCTATCTCACTGATGCAATCCGATCAAAATGTGGGATGGGCGGTGCGACGATTCGACTTGCCCCCGATGGCGGTGGGTCAGTCACAGATGTATTGATTGACACTACCTCATCGGGAGCAAGCCCCTTCCCACATAGGAACGTTATTGCTTGATGAATTTGCGTTTTTTCATCAGGCCACCGGGCATTCCCGGTTCAGCGCTTCATCGACCAGCAACTGCGCAATCTCGATCAGCTGCACCACCGCCAGCACGTGCTTGCGGCTCTGACCATCGAGCTGTTCGGCACAGTCGTAGGCACAGACAGTCGCTGACTCCAGCATTTCGCTGGCATTGCACAAGGCCGCTTCAGTGCTGAGTCCGGGGCGGACGGTGAAGATGACATCTGAGGGGAGCTGAGGGTTGTCATCCGAGGGGGATGGCGGGGGATTGGGTGTGACTTTTTTCATACGGTTGCTCCTGGAGTTAGAGGAGCCGCCACAATCACTTCCACATGATGGGGTGGCGACTGTACGCAGGTGTGGAAGACCGGACTCCAGGACCCCGGCGCACTCGAAAGTGCCCCGCGCACAGCCGCCATAACACTTTATAGCGAGCATGAAAAAAGCGCCCGCTAAGGCTATGGGCGCTTATACGCCTGGAGAGTTCGGGCTTCCACACCCGTTCGCTGATTTTGCAGCGACCCGCGAAGGTTAGCGGTGAGGCTCATCGGACGCAACCCGAAGTTTGTGTAAGAGCGGTCTGATGAACTCACTCCTTGGATCAACGTCGGCGGGTGGTAGTTGCCGGAAGGTTGATCGAGATGGAGGCGCAGGCGCTGGGGGCTGAAAACGACAGCTATCTCACTGACGCAATGCGACCCTAATGTGGGAGGGGGCTTGCCCCCGATGGCGGTGGGTCAGTCACAGATGTATTGATTGACACTACCTCATCGGGAGCAAGCCCCCTCCCACATTTGATCTGCGCTGCTTTGAGCATCATTTGTAGTCAAACCCCGATTCCCGCCGTACCATTCGCCCCCCTCGCAGTGACGCGAGGCGCAGCGCCAGGAAGGCTCATCCCATATTTGTCCTGACGGCTGCAGTGTACTTTTTGCCAGCGTTCAGGATTTGATATGTCTCGCTTCTCCCGGCCTTTGGCCTTGTTCTTGATCACTGCAGCCCTGACGGGTTGCGGTACTCAGCCGGCATCGCTGGTCAGCCAGCCGTTGCAACCTGGCCCCCTGGAGCCAGTCGCTTATGTTGTCGGGTCGATCGGCCCGCAGAGCCTCAGTGCGTCCCCCGCGCCTAATCAGCGTCTGCTGTTTCGCAAGCGTGGTTCGGAGTTTGGTGCCGCGGCGATATGGGTCGGTGCAGGGCGCCAAACCCCTCAGGATGTGAAAGATGCGGCCGGTGCCGCCAGTGTATTTGTGCTGGCGCTCAAGCCTGGGGATTATGAGTTTTATGATTTTCAGTTTTTCTCCAGCAGTTACTCACCGACTCTGGGGACCACCTACACCTCGGTGCAGGCGCGAGAGAAGTTCAACCTGCCACTGCGTCTGAAGGCCGGCAACGCCTATTACCTCGGAGAATTTCGCTCGTTATGCCTTGGCGCCTCCCTGTGTGCCTTCCGCTGGCGCGATCAGCAAACTCGTGACGAGCCGCTTGCGCGCCACTATGTCCCGGGCCTGCCGACCCTGGATTTGCTGCCCCTGGATTATCGCAGCGCCGCCCCTTACATCATCGCGCCTCTACCAGCCGGCGCGGGCCAGAACACCCTTCACGAGACACGTCCATGAACCGCTTTATGACTATCGGCGCCCTGGCGCTGCTGACCGGGTGTGCAACCACCCATACGCTGCCTGAGCGTGCATTGCCGGATGGCAAGGAATACCTCAAGCCGATCCACGTCATGATCGATGATCCGCTCAATGCCGCACTCATCCGTAATCAGTTGCGCGAGACCGGGGTGTTTCGCAGTGTCGAAACCGGCAGGGGCAACCCGGGGGATTATTCGGTGTGGGTGCGCTACAACATCCAGCGTGATATGCCGCCTTTCCCCTTGGTATTGCTGAGTGCGGCAACCCTGTTTCTAATGCCCCTTTCAGTGACCGTCGACACCACAACCGAGTTTTCCCTGCAGCACAATGGAAAGCAGCTCAAGCAGTACAGCTACCGCAACGTCACCCACAAATACTCCTGGTTGCTGGATGGCCCTGGCGGGATGGAGTTACAGAACGGTCATCGTGTCGCACGTGCTTTTGCCGAGGATGTACAACGCGACGGCTTGCTACCCGAGGAGCACGCACAATGATCAGGACTACGCTACTGGCTGCCGTGCTGTTGCTTGGCGGTTGCGGTACCGCCCTCAAGCCGTTGGACTACAAGGCAGAGCGTGCCTATGTGCCGATGAGTGTCACAATGCCGTCGCCCACGTCGAGATTTGAACAGCAGACGCAGCGCGAGGTCATCCAGCTGTTGCGTGACACAGGTGCCTTCAGTTTTATGGATGGCGGTTTCAGCAAGACCGGCTACAGCTTGTTGGTCGATCAACGCGGCGGTAAAGGTGCCGGTGCGTTCCCGGCGATACTCGGCGCGCTGACGCTGCTGACCGTGCCGGTGCCCTACACCTACGAGCGCCAGTTGCACGGCTCGCTGTACAAGGACGGGCAACTGCTCAAAACCTATGCCTACAAACGCGGTGGCTGGACGGCCACGACCTGGTATATCCCCATGACCGAGCCCCGCAGTGAAAGCGAAATGTTGAGCGATTTGATGCGGGATCTGGACCACGATCGCTTGATTCCTTATCAGTGACAGTTGGGTGTTTTAATTAGTCTTAATAGAGGAGTTCACGGATGAATTACGCGTTGTTGTTTGGCTTGGATGTGCAACTGGGCTTTTTGGTGATGGCCTTTGTGTTGGTGATGGCGGTGATTGGTTTCATTCTTGACAAAGACACCACGCCGCAAGTTGTCGTGGCGACCGGCGTTGCGCTGATTTCGATTGCCGCATGTGCCGTGGTCTCTATCGACGCATTCAATGGGCTGGCGCACTCACTACACGAAAAAGGCAAAATCAGCGGTGATCTGTTTGACCAAGTGAAACACCGTTCCAACCTGTTCCTGTTTGTATTCCCGTTTGTAACCGCCGCCATCGGCACGAACCTGATTTCCGACGTGCTGACCAAGAAGTTGCATTATGAAAAAACCTTGGGCCCTGTGGATTTGCTGCAAGGGTGCTGGGAGCTTCTGAAAATCCTGTTCGGTGTGGTTATTCTTCCGTTTGTTGCGATTGGCTTGGTGCCCTTCCTGCTGGTCGATACGTGGAAGCGCCACGTCACCCGTTATATGGAAGTCGTTGGCGCAGTAAACCGTCATCTGCAACTCAAGATGCTGAAGGCCGACATCATTTCCAGAAATCTGTTTCGTGGCCCACCAGCCAAACCTGAGCCCTGATTCCGGTCGCCGGCACTCAGTCCTCAATACCGAATCATCACCGACTTAAGCTCGGTGTAATCCTCAATAAATGCACTGCCAAACTCCCGCCCAACCCCCGAAGACCGGCACCCACCAAACGGCACTGCCGGGTCGAGCAAGGTGTGCATGTTCACCCACAAGGTGCCTGCCTTGATCGCCGGGATCATGCGCAGGGCCTTGCCCAAATCGTTGGTCCACAGGCTGGCGCTCAGCCCGTAGGGCCCGTGGTTCATCAGCGCCAGCAGTTCGTCTTCGTCATCGTAGGGCAGGAAGGTGGCGATGGGGCCGAAGGTTTCCTCATTGAGCAGGGTGTCGTGCAGGTGGTTGGCGAGGATCACCGTGGGTTCGACGTAGCAGCCGGGGCGGTCGATAAGGTGGCCGCCGTGGATGATCGTGTTGTTTTCGGCGCGGGCCTGGTTGAAGTAGCCGAGCAGTTTGTGCTGGTGCTGCTGGTGCGTGACCGGGCCGAATTCGGTGTGTTCGTCCAGCGGTGAGCCGATGTTCAGGCGGCCGAGGCGCGTCTTGAGTTTTTCCAGCACGGCGTCGATTTGCGAGCGGTGCACGAAAAAGCGTTCGGCCGCCGCGCAGATTTGCCCCGAGTGCAAGAAGCCCGCTTCGATGATGCCGTCCACTGCCTTGTCCACGTCCATATCGGGCAGGAAGCCGGCGGCATTCTTGCCACCCAGTTCCAGGGTTGCACGGGTGAGGCCGGCGCCCATGGCGCTGCGGCCGACGGCGATGCCGGTGGGCACTGAGCCGGTGAATGAAACCTTGTGCGTGCCGGGGTGTTCCACCAGCCCCTTGCCGACATGGCCGCCGCCGGTCAGCACATTGAGCACACCCGCCGGCAGCCCGGCGTCGATGGCCAGTTCAGCGATGCGCAGCAGGGTCAGAGGCGTGAATTCGCTGGGCTTGATGATGATGCTGCAGCCGGTCACCAGTGCCGAGGCGAGTTTCCAGATGGCGATCATGGTCGAGAAATTCCACGGCACGATGCCAACCACCACGCCCACCGGCTCGCGCAGGGTAAAGGCGGTGTAGCGCTCGCCATTGAACGACGGCAGGGATGGGGTCAGGGTCTGGCCGCTGAGCTTGGTGGCCCAGCCAGCGTAGTAGCGCAGAAAGTGCGCGGCCTGGTCGACCTCGAAAGCGCGGGAGATCTGGATGATCTTGCCCGACTGGCACGTTTCGATCTGCGCCAGTTCTTCACGGTGCTGTTCCAGCAGATCGGCCAATTTGAGTAGCACGTTGCCGCGGATCGCGGGCGCGGCCTGGGACCATCGCTGGAAACCACGGTTGGCGCAAGCGACCGCGGCATCGATATCCGCCAGGTCAGCGTCGGCCACTTCGGCGATTACCTGCCCGGTGGCAGGGTTGATGACGTTCAGGGTTTGATCGGCGTGGCTGCGCACGCTGACACCGTCGATAAACAGCCCATGGCGGCGACGCAAAAAGGCTTCGACTTGAGGCAGCAACGGGATATCGCTCATGGCAGGTTCCTGGCAGTTCACAAAAAGAAAACCCGAGGGTAACCAACGCACCAATAAGCGGCTTGACTGTGCCTGCCAGGTTTTATGCCTGTGCCTGCCGCGCCTGTGAAAAGTACAAGCTTGCCTGCCGAACGTGCATTTCCCGCCAGCACGGCCCGTTCGATACTGGCCCTGCATCCAGCGCCGTTCCGCAATCCGGAACGCCTGTCGGACTTCCAATAATAAGCAGGGCCGTCCATGAAAAAGCCAAACCCGCTCCTTGAAGACCTCAAACCCCTTTTGCCGGCCATTGCCGCGAATGCCAGCCGTGCCGAGCAACTGCGCCAGGTACCGGATGAAAATATCGCCCTGCTCAAAAGCATCGGCCTGCACCGTGCCTTTCAGCCCAAGGCCTTCGGCGGCCTGGAGCTGACGCTGCCCGAGTTCGCCGACTGCATCGCCTTGCTCGCCGGTAGTTGCGCCAGTACCGCCTGGGCGATGAGCTTGTTGTGTACTCACAGCCACCAACTGGCGCTGTTCTCGACCCAGTTGCAGCAGGAAATCTGGGGTGCCAACCCGGATGCCACGGCCAGCAGCAGTATTGCGCCGTTCGGTCGGGTGACCGAGGGCGAGGGCGGGGTGTACTTCAGCGGTGAGATGGGCTGGAGCAGCGGCTGTGACCATGGCGAGTGGGCGATTGTCGGCTGCCGTCGCCAGAACGCCGAAGGCACCCAGGATTACTGCTTTGCTGTGTTACCGCGCAGTGACTATCAGATTCGCGACGACTGGTTTGCGGCCGGCATGAAAGGCAGCGGCACCAAGACCCTGATCATCGACAACGCCTGGGTGCCCGAACACCGTATCCAGAAGGCCAAGGACATGATGGAGGGCAAGTCCGCAGGCTTTGGCCTCTACCCTGACAGCCAGATTTTCTACGCGCCGTATCGGCCATATTTTGCCAGTGGCTTCTCCACCGTCAGCCTCGGTGTGGCCGAGCGTATGCTTGAGGTGTTTCGCGAAAAAACCAGGACGCGGGTGCGCGCCTACACCGGTGCCGCCGTCGGCGCAGCCACCCCGGCGTTGATGCGCCTGGCCGAGTCCACCCACCAGGTCGCCGCCGCCCGAGCGTTCCTGGAAAAAACCTGGCAGGAACACGCCGAACACAGCGCCGCCCACCGTTACCCCACGCGGGAAACCCTGGCGTTCTGGCGCACCAATCAGGGTTACGCCACCAAGATGTGCATCGAAGCGGTAGACCGCCTGTTCGCCGCTGCGGGCGGGAATGCCTGGTTCGAGCACAACGAGATGCAGCGCCTGTTCCGCGATTCCCATATGACAGGCGCCCATGCCTATACCGACTACGACGTGTGCGCGCAAATCCTCGGCCGTGAGCTGATGGGTCTGGAACCCGACCCGAGCATGGTGTAGCCGCGCCTATCACCCATAACAATAAGGGCGGCCACGAGCGGCCACCCGGGAGTCTTGCATGTCTGACGTTTTCGACCCACGGGCCTTTCGCCGCGCCCTCGGCAACTTCGCCACCGGTGTGACGGTGGTTACTGCCGCCACCGCTTCCGGGCAAAAGGTCGGCGTGACCGCCAACAGTTTCAACTCGGTGTCCCTCGACCCGCCGCTGGTGCTGTGGAGCATCGACAAGCGCTCCAACAGCCATGCAGTGTTCGAGGAGGCCAGTCATTTTGCGGTGAATGTGCTGGCGGCGGACCAGGTGCACCTGTCCAACAACTTTGCGCGCCCCCGTGAAGACCGCTTCGCCCTCATCGAGTACGAGCCGGGTGAGGGCGGCTCGCCAGTGTTCGCCGATTGCTCGGCGCGCTTTCACTGCGAGAAGTACCAGCAGATCGATGGCGGCGATCACTGGATCATGATCGGCAAGGTGGTGGCCTTCGACGACTTTGGCCGTGCGCCGTTGCTCTACCACCAGGGCGCCTACGCCGAGGTCCGGGCGCTGCCTCCCTGCGCGCCCGAGGTGGTTCAGAACGGCACGGCCACCACCAGCTGACTGTAGACATTGGTGCCGTTGCCGCCGACCTGGTTACCGCCGGTGTCGGCCGCTTTATCGGGTTTGTACAGGCCCAGCAGCGGCGTGATGATCAGGTGCTCGTTCACCGCCCATTCGGCGTACAGGTCCAGTTCGCGGCCATCCAGGTTCAACTGGCCGCGGGTGCTGACGGTGTTGTAGTCAAAGAACAGTGCGCCGAGGGTGATGTTGCCCAGCGGCTTGACCTTGAGCGCTACGTGCTGCACCGCCGTGTTGCTGTTGAATGGGCCTGAATAGTTGCCCGCCACTTCGCCCTGCACCCAGGTGCCGTAGCCACGGTTGAAGCCTGAGAACATGCCATCCCAGTTTTTCGAATAACGTGCGTAGCGGTAGGTCAGGTCCGGTGACCAGGGCAGGTGGGCAAAGGTGTAGCCGGCTTCGACGTAACCGGCGTTTTGCTGGCTGTCGCGCCTGTCCTGGCGGGCCAGTTCGAAAGCCAGGTGCGCGTTGTCGATACCTGCATTGCCGGCGCCGCGCAGGCTATAGAGGTTCATGCCTTTGCGCTGGCGCTGCAGGTCGGTGGCGAAGCGCTCGTCCACATCGATGCCGTGAATGTAAGTCAGCCCCAAGGTGCCCGGCGCGGCGCTGTACTCCAGGGTGCCGGCGGCCATCTCGGTCAGGGCCTGGGCGCGGTTGTCGGATTTGATCCGCATCAGGCTGCCATGCACGCCGTCCTTGCCACCCAGGCGAATCACCGCAGTCTTGTCGAAGGCATGGCGCGCGGCAATGTAGTAGGCGCCGCCGCGATTGAACTCGCCGTCGCCTACGCCATTGCCGAGGTTGGGGCCGTCGTCGTTGATGATGAAGCCGTCGCCCAACATGATGATCTGGCGGCCAAACGACAGGTCTACCCCATCCTTGCCCAGCGCCGGGAACAGCTCGCCGGAGCGCCAGCCCGCGAAGGCTTCGTCAAACTTGGTGGTGCGCTCGGTGCCGTTGGTCAACCCCGACGCATCGCCGTCGCCCCAGGTGCCGGAACTCACCAGGTTCGCCGTGCCGTATACGCCGCCCAGGTTGCCCAGGCTCTGCTCGACGCTCAGGCCGTACTTGATGAACCCCTCGCGCCAGGTTGAGCCGCCGCTGCGGCCATCGTAGTTCTTCGGGCTGTTGAACAGGCCGTAGACGGCGAGGAAGTTGCCGGTGACCTGGGTGTCGGTATCGGCATACAACTCAATGGCCTGGGCCTGGCCGAACAGCAGTGCTATGCCCAGGCCGACCGCCTGGCGCAGGCGGCGGTTTTTCAGTGTGTGCTCCATTGTTATTGTCCCCATCTTGGTTAAGAGTGAGGGCGCATTAGGGCGAGCGGTCGCAGGCCAAGTCTTTCATATGCGTGCCAGGCAGTTGACCCTGGCCGCCAGGCGATACGCCGTGGCAGGCAGCAACAAAACCTTCGGCAGACAGGGGCAAGACGATCGAGCCAGGTGGGGCGCAGAGTGCCGACACACTAAAAAAACCGCTTTCGAGGACCCCACCATGTCGATCAACGACCGACTCACCGCGCACCTCAACCGGGGCACGGTAGGTTTCCCCACCGCGTTGGCCAGCACCATCGGGCTGATCATGGCAAGCCCGGTGATCCTCACCGCCACCATGGGTTTTGGCATTGGCGGCAGCGCCTTTGCCCTGGCGATGCTGCTCGCCGTGGTGATGATGCTGGCCCAGGCGACGACCTTCGCCGAGGCCGCCTCGATACTGCCCACCACGGGCTCGGTGTACGACTACATCAACTGCGGCATGGGCCGGTTCTTTGCGATTACCGGCACTTTGTCGGCGTATCTGATCGTGCATGTGTTCGCCGGTACCGCCGAAACCATCCTCGCCGGGGTCATGGCCCTGGTGAACTTCGAACACCTCAATACCCTGGCAGAATCGGCCGGCGGCTCGTGGTTGCTGGGCGTGGGGTTCGTGCTGGTGTTCGGGGTGCTGAATGCTTTCGGGGTCAGCGCCTTTGGCCGCGCAGAGATCATCCTTACGTTCGGCATGTGGACCACCCTGATGGTGTTCGGCGTGCTGGGCTTGATCGCCGCGCCAGCGGTGCAACTGGACGGCTGGTTCGGGGAATCGCTGGTGGGCACTGACCTGGTCACCGTGTTGTCGCTGGTGGGCATGGCGATGTTCATGTTCGTCGGCTGCGAGTTCGTCACCCCGCTGGCGCCGGACCTGCGCCAGTCGGCCAAGGTGATGCCACGGGCGATGATGCTCGGGCTGATGGGCGTGGCGACGTGCATGTTTATCTATGGCGCCGCGATGAAGCGCCAGGTGGAAAACGTGGTGCTCGACGCCGCCTCCGGCGTGCACCTGTTGGACACACCCATGGCTATCCCACGGTTCGCTGAACAGGTGATGGGGCAGATCGGCCCGTTGTGGCTGGGCATTGGCTTCCTGTTCGCCGGCGCTGCAACCATCAATACCCTGATGGCTGGCGTACCGCGCATCCTCTATGGCATGGCGGTGGATGGCGCGTTACCGAAGGTGTTCACCTACCTGCACCCGCGCTTCAAGACACCGCTGTTGTGCATCCTGGTGGCCATGCTGATCCCGTGCCTGCATGCGCTGTACCTGGGCGGCAACACCGACAACATCATGCATCTGGTGCTGGCGGCGGTGTGCGCGTGGAGTTTTGCCTACCTGCTGGTGACGTTGTCGGTGGTGATCCTGCGCATTCGCCGTCCGGATTTGCCCCGGGCGTACCGTTCGCCGTGGTTCCCGCTGCCGCAGATCGTCTCCAGCATCGGCATCCTGCTGGGCATGTGGTTTATCACCCCGCCAGGTATGAACCCGGCCGACATTTATGTGCCGTTTGGGGTGATGCTCGGCGTGACCGCCACCTATGCGTTGTTCTGGACCCTGGTGGTGCAGAAGGTCAACCCCTTCAAGCCCGCCTGCGTTGAGGAGGTGTTGGCCAAGGAATTCAGCCACGAACCGGGGCCTGCCCATGACGGTTATAACGACTTTGCGGCAAAAACTGTATGAGCTGTTCAGCGCAGACCGTGCACCGAGCGGTTATCGACCTGGGGTGACCCTGGCGCGCTTGCGGCGTGATCTGGGCCTGGCGACGCTTGAAGTGGACGGTGTGAACTTCGAGATTGTCGAGCGCACCGAGTCGCAGTTGTTGATGCACCTGGTGCTGACCGAGTGCGTCCTGCGCGTACCTGCTTCAGCGAGTGGCGCTGGCAGCTTCGAGGTGCACCATGGCGGCGCTATTCGGCGCAACGGCATCCGCGTGCGCCGGCGCTCCGGCAGCCAGGCTCTGGCGTGTGAGCTACAGGCGCGTTTGCTGGCCGACAGCGGGTTGTTCCAGTCGCTGATGCCGCTGGATTTCAAGCGCCTGCGCATTGATCTCAAGGACCGGCAATGGTGTGTGCGCCTGGAGCATATGGGCGGCAGTGAGGTGGTCAACCGGATGCCTGCGTTTCGGCGTTACATTGCTGTAAGCCCTGAGCAACGCAACCATTTACTGGCGGTGTTGGCGGGTATCAAGCGGGCGCTGTCGACGCTGTGATTGGCATCATTAGTGCTTCTGCAAAGGGCAAACAGGTTGTTGTTGCGTGCATATAGATAACATGTTAACTATTGCATCAGAACAACAAAAAGAACGCCACTGCGGAGACACCCCCATGAGCATCCCACAGCATGCACCCGACGGGCTCGACAGCTGGAACCGCGAACTGCGCGCCGCGTGCGGCCACTTCGATACCGAACTGGCCTTCAACCGTTCGCTGTTTATTGGCGAGATCCACAATTTGCCCCGTGGCTTGGCCATCCTGCGCACCAATGCCGGGCTGATCAAACGCCCGACGCACCACGCCGATCACGATAATGACCAGGAGTGCTTCCTGGTCAGCCAGCGCAGCGGCTATTCGCAGATCTCCCAAAACGAGCAGACCGTGCAACTGGCGCCCGGCGAGATGCTGTTGATGGACTCGGTGGGCTCCATCGAAATCACCCCTTTTGGTTTGATCGAACATGCCTCGCTGTCGTTGCCGCGCACCGAGGTGTGCAAGCACCTGGGCGGCCAGGCGCGGGCGTTCGGCAAGATCTCCTCGACCAAAGCCTGTGGGCGCATGTTGCATGTGCTGATGGATCAACTGTGCAAGGACGACACTGACGACGACGCCACGCAAGTGGACGCGCTGCAGGCGGCCTTTGTGTCGCTGCTGGGCTCGGCGCTGGAGCAGGGCGATGAGTGCCGCGAGGGCGTTGCTGCGTTGCAGGGCAATAATCTGCGCAGCTATGTGCAAAAGGTCATTGATGAGTCATTGGGCCAGCCTGGCCTGAGCCCGATTGGCCTGGCCAACCGCCTGAATATCTCGGTGCGGCACCTGTACCGTTTGTTCGAGGAACAGGACGACAGCGTCTGCCGCTACATTCAGCGGGCGCGGCTCAAACGCAGTGCGGACGACTTGACCAACCCGTTCCTGCGTAGCGAGTCGATCACCTCGATTGCCTACAAGTGGGGCTTTACCGACTCGGCGCACTTCAGCCGTTCGTTCAAGAAGCAGTTCGAGGTGTCGCCCAAGGATTTTCGCTCCAGCCGGTTGCAGGCGGTGGGGGCATAAACAGGTCCTTCAGGCTGCAGGAGATCCAATGTGGGAGGGGCGGTGCGACGATTCGACTTGCTCCCGATAGCAGTGTGTCAGCCATTGGATATTTGACTGAACCATCGCTATCGGGAGCAAGCCCCCTCCCACATGGGTCCCCGTTATTCGGGCAGGGTGGAGCCACCATCGACCACCAAGGTCTGCCCGGTGATATAGCCAGCCAGGTCAGAAGCCAGAAACAGCATCGCGCCGGCGATATCCGCAGCCGCGCCCAAACGCCCCAGTGGCACACGGCTGGCGATGCTCTCATTCAGCGCGGCATCGCCCAGGTTGCTCATCGCCGGCGTGGCGATCATGCCCGGTTCCACGCCATTGACCCGCACATTCAACGGCGCCAGCTCCAGCGCCGCATTGCGGATAAACCCATTCACCCCAGCCTTTGACGCCGCATAGTGGCTCAGCCCCGGATAACCCACCCGGTTGCCGGTGACCGAAGACGTCACCAGCACGCAACCCCGGCCTTGCTCACGAAACATCGGTAACGCCGCCTGGGTCAGCCAGAACAGCGCCGAAAGGTTTACCGCCAAGGTGCGTTGCAAGATCGCCGGGGTGATGTCGGCAAAGGCTGTCAGAGGGAAATACCCGGCGTTGTGCACCACAATATCCAGCTGCGCCAACCCTTTAACGCAGGCGAATACCGCCTCGGCTTGCGCCAGGTCAACGCCCACGGCCTCGACCTGATAGCCCTGCGCGCACAACCCAGCGGCCACCCTTTCAGCTTGTTCCAGCAGGCGATCAGCAATCACCACCCGCGCACCGCGTTCGGCAAAGGCCTGGACGATACCCAGGCCAATCCCCTGGGCGCCGCCGGTGACCAGCACGACTTGGTCGCTGAAATCCAGATCATTGGGCATTAGCAGGCTCCAGGCGCGTAAACGCCAGTGTCGGCACGTCGACGATGCTGGACCCACCGTCCGCCACCAAGGTGGCCCCGGTAATGATCGATGCGTCGTCGCTGGCCAGGAAGCGGCACACCTTGGCGATCTCTTCGGCCCGGGCGGCACGGCGCAGCGGCACATCGGCACACACGCGCTCGTACGCCTGCTGCAAGGTGTCGCCGTACGCCTCCATCAACGGCTGCATCTCGGCATCGGCCATCGGCGTGTGCACCCAGCCCGGGCACACCGCGTTCACGCGCACGCCGTGGGGGCCGTAGTCCCGTGCCAGCGAGCGATTGAGCCCGAGCAACGCATGTTTGGCCGTGGTGTAGCCGCACACTTCGGGCCCCGCCGCGAGCGAGGCGATGGAGCCGATCAGCACGACACTGCCGGCGCTTTCCTGCAACAGCGGCAGGCAGGCGCGGGCACTGTAGAACGCGCTGTCCAGGTTGCTGCGCAGCGCCGCTTCCCACGTAGACGGGCTGGTCTGGGTCGCGCTGCCCAGGCCATGACCGCCGGCACACGCCAGCAGTACATCGATACGCCCGTAGTGGGCGTGAATCTCGCGGATAAAGCCCTCCCAGGTGTCGGGGCAGGCGGCATCGCCCACCAGGATCAGGCCGCCGCTGGCCTGCGCCGCCTGTTCCAGTGGCTCGCGGCGCCGGCCGATCAGTACCAGCCGTGCGCCTTCCTGCGCGTACAGCCGGGCACAGGCGGCGCCGATGCCGGTGCCGGCCCCGGTTATCACCACCGTGCGCGCCTCAGTCACGGGGGTACTCCGTGCGGTTGAGCACCTGGCAATAGGAACTGATCGGGAAGTTCGACAGCGCGTCGAAGGATGCCCCCGCATAGCCGAAGATCTTGCCGTCGCTGCGGTGTTGTTGCAGGTCGATCAGCACCAGGCCGAGGGTGGGCACGATCTTCTCCTGCCAGACGAACAGGTACAGCTGCTCGGCGATCTTGTAGTAATGGCAGCGGTCGGTGTCGCACAAGCCTTTCTCCACACCCTCAAGGCATTGCCAGGCATAGAACCGCGGGTTGAGGTAGATGTGCTCGTAGACCTCGCTGGGGCTGTAGCGGTAGTGGTTGCGCAAGCCCACCAGTTCCTCGGTGGGGGCGTGCAGGCAATGGCCCTCCTGCCACGGCCGGTCGAGGCTGCCGTGGAGGAACTCGGCGTGCACCGAGGTCAGCGGTTTGCCGGCCAGGGCGCGGTGGTAAAGACCTTCGTGGGTCTCTGCCGGCTCCGGCATACGGCCAATCACCGCGGTAAAGGAGGAAGTTGGCGTGTCCAGCACCAGGCTGATCGACCAGCTTTGCCCGGCCTCATGCTTGATGAAGTCCACCAGGTACAGGCCCGGGCGAATCGAGCTGGCGCGGTAGGCTGCACTGCCGCTGGAGTGACCGTCGGCGGCGTGCCAGGCCAGGCGCTCCTGTTCGAAGCGATGCTCGATCTGCCAGCCATTGGCAAAGTGCAGAGTGAAGGTCTGGCCAGCCAGGTCGGCGAGGTTCGGCAGGATGAACGCTTCGGGTGCAAAACCGTCGGCCAGGGCGCCCACGGTGATCCAGTCAGAAGAAGTGCTCATGGCAAGGCTCCTTACACGACGGCGAAGTAGTGTTTGACGAAACTCTCGCTGACCACTTCCCACAGCACCGGCGTGCCCTTGGTCACAAACCAGCTGTCACCGGCCTTGTAGCGGGTGGACTGGCCGGTGGACTCATCGGTGAGGACCACCTCGCCGGTCACCACGGTAGCTTGTTCGGCGAAGGGGTAGACCATGCGGAATTTGCCCTGGGTGGTGCCGAAGTAGGCGCTGCTGACCGCATCGGTAGGTGCGCCGAATGTCATCTTGCCGAAGGCGCGCACCTCGCCTTCAAGGATCTGTGAGCCGAGGTCGGCCACGGTGCCCCAGGCATCGAGTTCCGACAGCTGGACGTTATGTTTGACGGTGGTGAGGGTCATGGCAGTGGTTCCTGATGAGTGAAAAAAAGCGAATCAACGACGTCCGTTCCAGTAGCCGGACAATTGGTGCCAGGATTTGCCCGCCGTCAGCAGCAGAGGGCGAATTGCGTCCTTGCCGATGATGGTCGGGCGGCGGATCGAGCTGACCAGGTCATAGCGCGCCGAGCCTTCGCTCATGCCTTCGGCCAGGACCTTGCAGATGATGTGGCTGGGCGTGACGCCAAAGCCTGAATAGCCCTGCACGAAAAACGCATTGCTGCGCCCCGGCAAGGTGCCGATCTGCGGGAACAGATTCGGGCTGCACGCCATCGGGCCGCCCCAGGCCAGGTCGATTTTCACGTCCTTGAGGTAGGGGAAAATCTTCAGCATCAGGTGGCGGTTCCAGGCTTTCAGGTCGCCGGGAATATGCTCGACCAAAGGCGTCGCGGCGCCGAACAGCAGGCGGTTTTCATTGGTGACGCGGTAGTAGTCGATCACTGGGCGGATGTCGCTGTAGGCGCCACGGATCGGGCTGATGCGCTGGATCAATTCTTCGGACAACGGCTCGGTCATCATCTGGAACGCGTAGGTGTTGATGGTCGAGCGGTGCAGTTCTGGTTCGAGCTTGTTGAGAAAGCTGTCACAGGCCCACAGCAACTTGCCGGCGCGTACCGAACCGCGCCCGGTGCGCACGGTGATGCGTTCGCCGTAGCTGACCTCCAGGGCCGGGCTGTTCTCAAAGATCTTTACCCCATGGCCGGCCAGCGCGGTGGCCTCGCCCAGCAGCAGGTTCAGCGAATGCACATGCCCGCCGCCCATGTGCAGCAGCGCACTGGTGTAGGCGTTGGAACCGATGATCTGCTGCACATCCGAGCCGCCGAGAAAGCGGATTTCATGCTGGCTGTTGACCGACTTGAAGTCCTTCTCCCAGGCGCGCAGAGTTTTTTCCTGGCGGGCGTTGAAGCCCATATAGCCGTAGCCGTGGCAGAAATCGGCATCGATGTTGTACTTGGCGATGCGGTTCTTGATGATGTCGGCGCCCAGGTCGCTGATCTCGAACACCTGGCGCAGCCCGTCTTCGCCCACGTCCTTCTTGATCTTCTCCAGGTCATGGCCGATGCCCGCCATGATCTGCCCGCCGTTGCGGCCGGTGCCGCCAAAGCCCAGGTAGCGCGCTTCAAGCACCACGATATTGGTGATGCCTTTTTCCGCCAGTTCCAGCGCGGTGTTGATCCCGGAAAAGCCGCCACCGATCACCACGACGTCCGCGTCGATGTCTTGCTCCAGGGTGGGGAAGCTGAGGTTGTATTTCTTGGTGGCGGTGTAATAAGTAGGGGTTTCGATGTTGATCATGGCGCAGCCTGAAAAAGTGAAGGAAGGCGCTAAAGCGGATGCCTCCATTAGGGCCCCTGACTGGCTGGAAGTCTTGATCCTGCGTGCCCGGGTTTTTGATTCAGCGCGCCACGGGCGAGGGCACACACAAGTTATAGCGCGCTCGCTGGCGGGGAATGTTAGAGTTTCGTTAAATTATTAACTAAATACTTCGTGACCCTGATCCTATGTCCAAACCTCGACAATCCCTGACCCTGGCCTTGCTGCAAGCGCGTGAGGCCGCGATGAGTTTTTTCCGCCCGTCGCTGAATGAACACGGCCTGACCGAACAGCAATGGCGCATCATCCGCATCCTCGAACAGCACGGTGAGCTGGAGATTTACCAACTGGCGGAACTGGCGTGCATCCTAAAGCCGAGCATGACCGGCGTGCTGGTGCGCATGGAAGCCGCCGGCATGGTGCACCGACGCAAGGCCGAACAGGACCAGCGCCGGGTGCTTATCACCCTGGCAGACAAGGGCAAGGCGAGTTTCGAGTCCATGAGCCAGTGCATGGAGGCCAACTACCAGCGTTTGCAGGATCAGCTTGGCGAAGAGAAATTCCAGACCTTGCTGGGGTTGCTGGATGACTTGAAGAACATCAAGCGCTGAACTAATGACTGAACCACCGCCGGTCAACTGTGGGAGCTGGCTTGCCTGCGATAGCGTCGGGTCAGCTGGCTTATTTGTCGCTGATACACCGCTATCGCAGGCAAGCCAGCTCCCACATTGGATCTCAGTAGACACCACCGGTATTGGCAGCCACCGGTACGTCTTTGAACTTCCCGGCCAGGCTTTGCAACCCGCGCATCAACACGGTGGTATCCACTCCCACCGCCACGAACGTTGCGCCCAGTTCGATATAGCGCCGCGCCAGGCGTTCATCCGCACTGAGAATCCCTGCCGCCTTGCCCGCTCGAACAATGCGCACGATGGCGTCCTCTATCGCCGCCTGCACTTCAGGATGCCCGGGGTTACCGCGATGCCCCATGGCCGCACTCAAGTCCGCGGGGCCGATGAACACACCGTCCACGCCTTCGACGGCGGTGATAGCGTCCAGATTGGCCAGGCCCTCGCGGTTTTCAATCTGCACCAGCAGGCACATCTGCGCGTCGGCCTGGTCGAGGTAGTCGGTGATGCTGTTCCAGCGCGAAGCACGGGCCAGGGCACTGCCGACGCCGCGAATACCCTGGGGCGGGTAGTGCAGGGCGCGCACCAGTTCTTGGGCCTGGGCAGCGCTTTCGACCATGGGCACCAGCAGCGTCTGCGCGCCGATATCGAGCAGTTGCTTGATCAATGCCGTGTCGCCGACCACCGGGCGAATCAGCGCCTGGCTGGGGTAGGGCGCGATGGCCTGCAATTGCGCAAGCATCCCCGGCAGGTGGTTGGGCGCATGTTCGCCGTCGATCAACAGCCAGTCGAAACCGGCATTGGCGGCCAACTCGGCGCTATAGGCATTGGCGAGGCCAAGCCACAGACCGATCTGCACCTCGCCGTTGTGAAGGCGTTGTTTGAAGCGGTTGACAGGCATGTCCATGACAATCCTCCAGTGTTCAGACGAAGCGACAGGCGATCGAACCGAGCAGGTCGTAGTCGACGTGGAAGGTATCCCCGGGGCGGGCGGCCACCGGACGGGTAAACGAGCCGCCGAGAATCACCTGGCCCGGCAGTAAGGTGACGTCATGCGCCGCCAGCTTGTTGGCCAGCCACGCCACGCCCTTGGCCGGGTGGTTGAGCACTGCCGCCGAAACGCCGGACTCTTCGATCACGCCATTGCGATACAGCACCGCCGGCACTTTGCGCAGGTCGATCTCGGTGGGGCGCACAGCCCGGCCACCGAGTACCACGCCGGCATTGGCGGCGTTGTCGGAGATGGTGTCGAACACCTTGCGGGTGGCGTTGGTCTGTGGGTCGACCTGTTGGATGCGTGCGTCGATGATTTCCAGCGCCGGGATCACCCATTCGGTCGCGTCGAGCACATCGAACACCGTGCAGTTTGGGCCCTTGAGCGGCTTGCCAAGGATGAACGCCAGTTCCACTTCCACACGCGGCACGATGAAGCGTTCGAAGGGAATATCACTGCCTTCGTCGAAAAACATGTCATCGAGCAGGGCGCCGTAGTCGGGCTCGGTGATGTTCGAAGAAACCTGCATGGCCCGTGAAGTGAGGCCTATCTTGTGGCCCTTGAGCGTGCGCCCGTTCTTGATCTTTTGCGCAACCCATTCGCGCTGGATGGCGTACGCATCCTCGAGGGTGATGCCGGGGTAGTCGAGGGAAAACTGACGCACCTGTTCGCGGCTGCGTTCGGCGCGGTCCAGGTGGGCGGCGGCCGCGAGGATTTGCTGGGAGTCGAGCATGGCAACGGTCTCTAGTGTGGGTTGACGATGGCGGCCTGAGTGCGCAGCACCAGCAGGCCACCGAGGGCGATAAACAGGGCGAGTACGTACAGGGCCAGGCTGGCGCTCTGGGTGGCGTCGCGCATCCAGCCGATCAGGTAGGGCGCGAGGAACGCGGCGATGCTGCCGAACGAGCTGATCATGGCGATGCCCGCCGCCTGAGTGGTATTGGAAAGAAACGCCGGCGGCAGTTGCCAGAACATCGGCAGCGCCGCGCTGGCGCCCATGCCGGCGACCACCAACCCGCTCATCACCAGCAGCGCATTGCCGGGCGCCAGGCCCGCGACGGCAATGCCGACAGCGGCCATCAGCAGGGGCACGCATAAATGCCAGCGACGCTCGCGCTGGCGATCGGACGAGCGCCCGCAGCCGAGCATGAAGAAGCAGCCGGCCAGGTACGGCACGGCGCTGAGCAAGCCGACCTGACTGTCGCGGCCGATGCCGGCGCCGTGGATCAGGGTCGGCATCCAGAACGCCAGGGTGTTGACCGCCAGCATAACCGCAAAGTACACGGCCACCAGCAGCCACACTTGCGGGTCCCGCAGGATGCCGCTGAACGAGGTGATGGTCTTGCGCTGTTCTTCGTTGCTCAACTGGGTGCGCAGTTGCTGTTTTTGTTCGCTGCTCAACCAGTGCACCACTTCGAAACTGTCCGGCAAGCACTTGAGCACCACCAGCCCCAGCAGTACCACGGGCGCACCTTCGATCAGGAACATCCATTGCCAGCCGCGCAGGCTGCCGACGGCGTGGAAATTCTCCAGGATCGCCCCGGAAATCGGCCCGCCCAACACCCCGGCCATGGGCACGGCAATGGCAAACAAGGCGGTGACCTGGGCACGTCGCCGCGCCGGGTACCAGCGGTTGAGAAACACCAGAATCCCCGGGAAAAATCCGGCTTCGGCCACCCCCAGCAAAAAGCGCAGCACGTAGAAGCCCCTAGCACTTTCCACCCACAACATGCCGGTGGAGAGCAGGCCCCACACCACCATCAGGCAGGCGATCCAGCGCCGTGGTCCGACCCGGTCCAGGGCCATGTTGCTGGGCACGCCGAACAGCGCATAGGCAATGAAGAACAGCCCGGCGCCGAAGCCGTACACCGTGTCGCTGAACTGCAGGTCGTGGCTCATCTGCATCTTGGCGAAGCCGATGTTGATACGGTCCAGGTGGGCGAACAGGTAACACACCAGCAACAAGGGCATCAGGCGCCAGGTCACCAAACGATGGGTGCGGTCGTGCTCGGCAAGCCGCAGGCTTGCAGTGGAGTGGGCTGTGCTCATGATGTTGTACTTTTTGTCTGAGTGGCCGTGAGGGGAGGGCAGGTTTTTATCCCGCCGCGTTATTCAGAAACGCATGCACATTGTTCTGCTTGAAGTTGAGCTGTGGGTGCAACTCGACCATCTCGAACGACAGCGCCAACAACCGCTGCGCCTGCAATTGGGCGAAGTGCGCGGTGATCACCGCGAACACGGCTTCGGCCACCGCCTGGCGCGTGGCCAGGTCGCGGCCGTGGCCGACCTTGAGGGTCATGTGCACGAAGGCGTAGTCATGCTTGCCGTCGGCCATGCGCCAGGTGTCCAGGCGCACACCACGGCTACGGATGCCGCCCAACGGAAACACGCCACTGTCGCCCAGCACGCGGTGGATTTTTTCAAACAGGCCAGGCAAATCGGCCTGAGGTTCAAGGTTGTCGGTGTACTCAGCGATAAAGTGCGGCATAGGTTTCTCCCAAAGCTACAGCGGGAAAATTGCGTTGATCTGGCCAGTGCCCGAACTGCCGAACGGCGGTGTGATGATCTCGGCCGGCTGGGCATAGTCCGGCCCACCCAGCAGGCCCAGGAGCATGGCGGTGTCGTGCATCTTGCCTTCGCCAAAGCAGTGTTCGGCATAGTCCGGCAGCATCGCGCAGAACTCTTTGAAGCGACCTTGTTTCCACATGTCCACCACATGCAGGTCCATCTGCTTATCGAATTCGCGGGTCCAGTTGTGGATATTCGCTTCAGCCTGGCGGTCATCCGAGAACCGATGGGACAGTGAGCCGGAGGCCAGCACCAGCACTTTGCGGTCACTCTTTTCGATGGCCCGGCGCACAGCGGCGCCGAAGGCAAAGCTGTCTTCCAGGCGATGCCAGGCGCACCAGGCAGCGATGGAAATCACCTTGAGTTTTTGATCCTCGGGCACGCCCATGTGCATGTAGCGCATGGGCACCAGCGTGCCGTATTCCAGCTCCAGGCTCGGGATGTTATGGGCCATGCTGCGCACGCCGGCCAGGTTGGCTTCGGCGGCGATCAGTTCGCCCAACTCGGGGCAGCCGGGGTAGGCGTAATCCATGTTCTTGATGAAGTGCGGCAGCTCGTTGCTGGTGTAGGTGCCCTGGAACTGCTCGCCACAGTTGACGTGATAACCGCTGTTGACCAGCCAGTGCACGTCGAACACCACGGCGGTGTCGGCCCCCAGTTCGCGGGCGCGCCGGCCGATTTCCTTGTGCCCGGCAATCGCCGCTTCGCGACAGCCGTGATGCTTGCCGGGCAGTTCCGACAGGTACATCGACGGTACGTGGCAGATCTTCGCTGCCAGAACCACTTCGCCCATGATGATTCTCCTGAATAATTATTCTTGTAAGGCTTGTGAGGTCCCTGTGGGAGCTGGCTTGCCTGCGATTGCATCGACTCGGTACGGCTGAAGGACCGCGGTGTCTGCATCGCGGGCAAGCCCGGCTCCCACAGGAGGCTTGTTTGATCCTGGGCTACACACCCCAGCGCGGAATGTGATGACTGCCCATGGAAATACACACGTTCTTGATCTCGGCAAACACTTCAAAGCTGTACTGGCCACCCTCGCGCCCGGTGCCCGAGCCTTTCACCCCGCCAAAGGGCTGACGCAAATCGCGCACGTTCTGGCTGTTGATAAATACCATGCCCGCCTCAATACCGCGCGCCAGCCGATGGGCCTTACCGATGTCCTGGGTCCAGATATAGGACGCCAGCCCGTATTCGGTGTCGTTGGCCAGTTGCAGCGCTTCGGCTTCGTCCTTGAACGGGATCAGGCACACCACCGGACCAAAGATTTCTTCCTGGGCGATGCGCATCCGGTTGTTCACATCGGCAAACACCGTCGGCTGGATAAACTGGCCGCGGCTCAGGTGCGCCGGCAAGTTGGCCGGGCGCTCCAGGCCGCCGGCCAGCAGCGTGGCGCCTTCCTCCAGGCCGATCTTGATGTAGCCGGTGACCTTGTCGTAATGGGCCTGGGTGATCATCGAGCCGACCTGGGTCTTGGGGTCCTGCGGGTCGCCCACGATCAGGCGCTTGGCCCGCGCCGCGAACTCGGCGACAAATTGCGGGTAGACGCTTTCCTGAATAAAGATCCGGCTACCGGCGGTGCACCGCTCGCCGTTCAGGGAGAAGATCGTGAATAGCGCGGCGTCGAGGGCGCGCTCCAGGTCGGCGTCTTCAAAAATCAGCACCGGCGACTTGCCGCCCAGTTCCATGGAGTACTTTTTCAGGCCGGCGGTCTGCATGATTTTCTTGCCAGTGGCAGTGCCGCCGGTAAAGGAAATCGCCCGTACATCCGGATGGCGTACCAGTGCATCACCAGCGGTCGCGCCGTAGCCCTGGATCACATTGAGCACGCCGTTGGGGATCCCGGCTTCCACCGCCAGGCGTCCCAGTTCATTGGCGGTCAGTGGCGACAGCTCCGACATTTTCAATACGGCGGTATTGCCCAGCGCCAGGCACGGTGCGGTCTTCCAGGTGGCGGTCATGAACGGCACGTTCCATGGCGACACCAACCCGCACACGCCTACCGGCTGGTACAGGGTGTAGTTGAGCATCTGGTCATCCACCGGATAACTGTGGCCGTCCATGCGGGTGCAGACTTCGGCGAAAAAGTCGAAGTTGTGCGAGGCCCGTGGGATCAGCACGTTTTTGGTCTGGTGGATCGGCAAACCGGTGTCGAGGGTTTCCAGTTCGGCCAGGCGTGGCACGTTCTGTTCAATCAATTCGCCGAGCTTGCGCATCAAGCGTGCGCGCTCTCTGGCCGGGGTGTTGGCCCACTTGGGAAACGCCTCCTTGGCCGCCGCCACGGCTTGTGCGACTTCATCAGCACCACCGCTGGCGACTTCGCCGATGGCCTCGCCGGTGGCCGGGTTGTAGTTGATGAATACGTCTTTGCTCTCGACCTCACGGCCGTTGATCCAGTGTTTGATCATGTTGTTCAAGCCTCTTTGCGCACGGAGAAAAACTCCGTCTCACTGACAATACGGTTGACCAGGCGGCCCACGCCTTCGACTTCCACCACCACTTCATCGCCCGGCACCACATCGGCCAGGCCCTCGGGCGTGCCGGTGGCGATCATGTCGCCGGGTTGCAGGGTCATGAAGCTGGACAGGTATTCGATGAGGTAGGGGATATCGAAAATCATGTCTTTAGTGCTGCCTTCCTGGCGCAGCTCGCCGTTGATCCAGGTGCGCAATTTCAGGTTGCCTGGGTCGGGCACATCGGCCACGTCGACGATCCACGGGCCCACCGGGGTGGTGGCGTCGCGGTTTTTAACCCGCAGGTTGGGGCGGTAGTAGTTTTCCAGGTAGTCGCGGATCGCGTAGTCGTTGCACACCGTGTAACCGGCCAGGTAATCCAGGGCGTCGGCGCGCTTGACGTTGCGCGCGGTCTTGCCGATCACCGCCACCAGTTCGCACTCGTAGTGCATGTAGGCGACGTTGTCCGGGCGCCAGGTGACTTGGCGGTGACCGGTGTAGGTGCCGACCGACTTGATAAAGGCCAGCGGTTCGGTCGGCGGTGTGAAGGCCAGTTCGGCGGCGTGATCGGCGTAGTTCAAGCCCAGGGCGAACATATTGCCGGTGGCGGGCGGCAGCCATTGCACCTGATCTTCGGCAAGCCGCCGGCCATCGCTGAGGCGCACGCTGTGATCGTCGTCTACCTGCACGGCATGGATCTGACCTTCAAAACGGATACGTGCGCGCTTCATGCCAGTGCCTCCGCCTGAACGATATTGAGCAGGCGGCCGACGCCAGTGATTTCAACTTCAACACGATCACCCGGCTGCACATCCACGCGGCCCTCCGGTGTACCGGTGATCAGCACATCACCGGGGTGCAGGGTCATGAACTCGCTGATCTCGGCGATCAATTGTGGGATGTCGCGCACCCAATGGGCGGTGGAGTTTTGCTGGCGCAGCTCGCCATTGACGAAGAGCTTGAGGGCCAGCTCGTTGGGGTTGGCCACTTGATCCCGCTCAATCACTTGCGGGCCCAAGGCGCAAAACCCATCGCGGCATTTGGCTTTGACGGCAGGGCGGTAATAGCTGTCTTCCGGCAGGCTGAATTCGTTGACCACCACATACCCGGCGACATGGGCCATGGCATTGTCCAGGCTGACGCGGCTGGCGCGCTGGCCGATCACCACGCCCAGCGCCGGGCCCGGTTGCAGGCGCTCGCCTGCAGGCTGCAACACCACGCCGCCATGGGCATTACGGGTGTTGGGCGTCTTGATGAACAACACTGGCTTGGTTGGCGGCTTCTGGTAGGGCGCCTGCTCGAAGGCGGCGAGATGTTGGTCCAGCAGGCCCTGGTAGTTCAGCGCAACGCCGAACAGGGTGCCGCTGGCAACATCATGCAGGGTACGGCTCATGCGTTTCTCCTGGCGGTGACGACGGCTGCATAGGCAGTTCGTTAAGTTGTTAACGTTATAATTAATATGTTAACTACCGTCAAGCGTGGCACACTCCGATGGCATCACAACAACAAGAGGAGGGCGACGTGCAGCCGATTCCCAACATCAACCTCGGGCAGGTCTACGACCAGCGTTACAGCGACGCCGAGGTGCATTACGACAAGCTGGGCAACCTGGCAGGTTTTTTCGGGCGCAATATGGCCGTGCATCGCCATGACCGATTTTTCCAGGTGCATTACGTCAAGAGTGGCGCGGTGCGGGTGTATCTGGACGACCGCCAGTACGTCGAAGCAGGGCCGATGTTTTTTCTCACGCCGCCCACGGTGGCCCACGCCTTCGTCACCGAAGCCGATGCCGACGGGCATGTGCTGACGGTGCGCCAGCAGCTGGTGTGGGGCTTGATCGACGCCGACCCCAGCCTCGCCTCCGGGGCTGCGTGTGTCGCGCTGGGCGCCAACGCCGAAGGGCTGGACCAGCTTTTCGAAGAACTGTGCGGCGAGATCAACGCCGAACGGGCAGGCCGCGCAGCCGCCCTCGACAGCCTGACGCGCTTGATCATGATCCGCCTGCTGCGCCTGTGCGCCCACGCCCTGCCGGCACGGCCGACGGCCCATGAAGACCTGCGGATTTTTCACCGCTTCAACGAACTGATCGAAGCCCATTACCTGGAGCATTGGCCGCTGGCGCGTTATGCCCAGGCCATCGGCGTGACCCAGGCACGCCTCAATGAGGTGTGCCGACGCATCGCCGACCTGCCCTCCAAGCGCCTGATCCTTGAGCGCCTGATGCAAGAGGCCAAACGCCTGCTGTTGTTTACCGGCAGCTCCGCAAATGAAATCTGCTACCAGCTGGGGTTCAAGGACCCGGCGTATTTCAGCCGGTTTTTCCTGCGGTATGCGCAGATGACGCCGGGGGAGTATCGGTTGCGGCAGTCGGCGTTGCGTTGACGCGCCACGCTCCACCCAACGCCGTATACAAGTTCACCTCCGCCACCAGCTGCGCCAGCCTGTCCACGATCAACGCCTGTTGCGAGCTGAACAACGCCCGCTGCGCATCGAGGAACGTCAGGTTGCTGTCCACGCCGCTGCGGTAGCGGTGCTGGGCCAGGTCGTAATAGTTCTGGTTGGCGGCAACGAAATCCCGTTGCGCATCCAGTTGGTCGTTGAAGGTCTGGCGAGCGGCAAGGCCGTCGGCCACTTCCTGGAAGGCGCTCTGGATGGACTTTTCGTACTGGGCCACCGTGATGTCCTTCTGCAACTTGGCGTAATCGAGGCTGGCACGCAGGCTGCCGGCGTTGAAGATCGGCAGGTTGATTTGCGGCTGGAAGGTCCAGGTGCCCGAGCCGCCCTTGAACAGACCCGACAGCTCCTTGCTGGTGCTGCCGGCATTGGCCGTGAGGGTCACGGACGGAAAGAACGCAGCACGGGCGGCGCCGATATTGGCGTTGGCCGCCTGCAACTGGTATTCGGCCTGGAGGATATCCGGGCGGCGTTGCAGCAGGTCGGAGGGCAACCCGGCGGGGACGCGGGCGACCAGATCATCGGCCAGCGGGCGAGCGGGCAGATGCTCATCCACCGGGCCGCCCACCAGCAGCACGAGGTTGTTAAAGTCCTGGGCGACCTGGCGTTCATAGCGTGCGACGCTGGCGCGGGTGCTTTCCACTGCGGTACGGGCTTGCACCACCTCCAGCGCCGAAGCTTTGCCTGCGTTTTTGCTGCGGGTGGTCAGTTGCCAGCTGTGGTCGTTGGCCACCAGGGTTTGCTCGGCCAGGGCCAGTAGTTCCTGATCGGCGCGCCAGGTCAGGTAGGCGTTGGCCACGTTCGCCACCAGGCTCAATTGCGCACTGCGCCGGGCTTCTTCGGTGCCCAGGTAAGTCAGCAACGCCTGTTCGCTGAGGCTGCGCACGCGGCCGAACAGGTCCAGCTCATAAGCGCTCAGGCCCAAGGTGGCGGAATAGTTGGAGGTGATCGCCGATTTGCCGGTGCCTGTCACGTTACCCGGCAATTTCTGACGCTTGCCGGCACCGCTGGCGGAGATCGCCGGGAACAGGTCGGCGCGCTGTATACGATACTGCGCCTGGAACGCCTCTACATTCAGGGCGGCTACCCGCAGGTCGCGGTTGTTGACCAGGGCATCGGCAATCAACCGTTGCAGCGCCGGGTCGTGGAACAGCTGCTGCCAATCCGGATTCTGCGTCAGGTCGCCGGCCTGCGCCAGGCTGTACACGCCGCCTTGAGGAAACTGCGCAGGCGTCGGCGCTGCTGGCCGCTGATACGCGGGGATCAGCGAACAGCCACTGAGCGTCCACGCCACCCCGACGCAGCAAAGCATCCGTTTGTTCATCAGGCACCCACCATCCATTTGGCCAGGCCATGCCGGCCGCTCACGCCCAGCTTGGCGGCGGCGCGCTTGAGGTAGGTTTCGATCGAGCTGTTTTTTACACTGAGTTTTTCCGCGATCTGCGGCACGGTGCCGCCGGTCAACAGGCCGAGGCACACTTCCTGCTCACGCGCCGAAAGGGTGATATCGCTCAGAGCCAGGCGCTTGTAGAACTCGCGCTGCAATTGCGATTGTTCCAGCAGGGTGTGGGCCGGCTCAATCTCGGCGTGCGGCACCTGGCGCAGCAGTTGCGCGTGCCGCTCCATCAACGGCAACAGGGTGTCCGACAAGCACTTGAGAAACGACAACTCAGCCAGGGAAAACCCACGCTGAGTTGGCGGCCGGTAGAACGAAATCACACAGCGTCGGTTCCCTTGGCGCGATACCAGGTTGCACTGGTGCGAACTGCCCAATGGGTGCGCGCTGTTGGCCTTGGCTTTCATCTGGATCAACAACGGGTCTTGCATGCGCAGCATTTCGCGCATCAGCGGGTGGTCGTTCAACGGGTGCAGTGTCTGGGGTACAGACAACTCCTTTTTCAGCCCGGCGCTGCCCAGCAGCTTGATGTCGAGCACGCGGTCGCGCAGCTCATCGAGCGTCCATTCGCTGAGGTCCACCAGGTGAATCGGCACCCATTTGTCTACCAGGTGCAACATGTCTGCGGCGAAGCGTTCATGGCCGCTGTTTGAAATCAACTCGCCCATTTCGGCATAAAAATGCGGGCCCTGTGTGTCGCCAATACTGCGGGTCAGACTCATAGCCATTTCATCCTTGATGTCGAAAACCGTCTGCGGAGGCTCCGGGCTGCGGCGGGGCGATCCGTACTGCTTGAACGTAACTCGGCGTTCGAGATTTTATTTAGCCATATGGATTTGTCCTACGTATGTAGCGGAAACGAGGGACACAAGCTGCCATAAAATCTGCGTCATTATTCCGACGTTTCTGGTCAATAAAACCGGCAACGAACGCTCGCAAGGTATTTTTAGGTTTAAGTAACTGGATGATATTTAAAGTAAAAGTCTAAATTCTTGCAGAGGTTCAAAGTGCCAGCATCGGCCATGTATAGCCAATTTCCTACAGCGCTTTAATCGTTTCAGCAGTGAACGACCCACCAAGCCCGTTCCATCCATTTGAATGTCCGGGTTTCGGGTGACAGACGCCTGCGGCCCCCCCATGCTCAAATCCGGCAAATTCGGCGTAATGGGCCACCCTGCGCGGCCAGTGCCTGACCTCCATGAGAAGGATCTTATGCAGTATTCCTCCCGCCAGCCGGCCAGCTTCCCCCTCACTGCCGCCCAACAGGACATTTGGCTTGATCAGATGCGCGTGGGCGATTCGCCGCTGTATAACATTGGCGGCTATCTGGATGTTGCCGGCCCAGTGATGCCCGAGCGCATCCAGCAGGCCGTAGCGCAGCTGGTGTCCAGACACGATGCGTTGCGCATTCAATTGCATACCGACGCCGAAGGGCTGGCGCGGCAAACCTTCGCTTCGGCACTGCCGGTGGACGTGGCCTTGCATGACTTCGCGGCGTTACCCGACCCGTGCGCCGCGAGCCGGGCCCTGATGCAGGCGCAAATGGCCCGACCGTTCATGATGAGCGGCGCGCCGCTGGTGCGCGTCCTGCTGGTCAAACTCGACGACGACCACTACCACCTCGGTATCCAGGCTCACCACCTGATTCTCGACGGCTGGGGCTTCGGCCAGTTGGTGCAGTCCCTCGCGCGGTTGTATACCGCCCTGGAGCAAGGCCGGCACGTGGAGCCGTTCGCACCGTCCTATATCGACTTTATCGACACCGACCAGCACTACCTGCACTCGGCCCGTTACGCCCGTGACCGCGACTATTGGCTGGATAAGTTCCAGGTACTGCCCGAGCCACTGCTGACGCCGAAGCAAACCACCAAGGCGTCGAGCAACACCTTCCTGGAAGGGTTTGCGGTGGCGCTGCTCAACCGTATGGAGCAGGTCGCCAACCGCTGCCAGGCGTCGGCTTTTCATGTGTTGCTGGCGGCGATGTACGTGTATTTCAGCCGCACCAGTCAACGCCAGGAATGGGTAGTGGGGCTGCCGATTCTCAACCGCTCCAACGCGCGTTTTCGCGCCACCGTCGGCATGTTTGCCCAGGTCAGTGCGGTGCGTTTTCAGTTCAGCGAGGGGTTGCCTTTTGGTGAGCTGGTGCGCGGCATACGCGATCAGCTCAAGCAGGATTTCCGCCATCAGCGCTTCCCGTTAAGCGAGATGAACCGCGAGCTGGGCCTGCGACGAACCGATCGCGGGCAGTTGTTCGACCTGTCGGTGTCGTTCGAGCAGGACGACCATGACCTGCGTTTTGGTCAGGTGCAGGCGCGTGCCATCAAGGTGTCCAACCACCATGAGGCATTGCCGATTTCCATTCACCTGCGCAGCAACCGCTACCAGGACAGCGCGTGGCTGCATTGCGTCTACAACGAGGCGTACTTCCAGCACGACGAAGTCCAGGCGATGGCGCGCGGCTTCACCTGGCTGTTGGAGCAAGGGCTGGAAGACCCCTCGTTGCCAGTGGGTGAGTTTTCCATGCTGGCGCCTGAAGCTCAGGCTCGGCTGCTGCACTGGAACGCCACCGCGCAACCCAACGCACTGCCGCTAACCTTGCACCGGCGGATTGAAGCGCAAGCCGCACACACGCCCGACGCCATTGCCGCGGTGTATCAGGGCCATCAGCTGACCTACGCCCACCTCAACCGTCAGGCCAATGCCCTGGCGCATCAACTGTTGGCACACGGCGTACAGCCGGATGATCGCGTGGCCGTGCTGGCCCGACGCGGGCTGGACACGTTGGCGGGGTTGTTGGCAGTGCTCAAATCCGGCGCCTGCTACGTGCCGCTGGATCCGGCCCATCCGGCTGAACGCCTGGACTACCTGCTGCAAGACAGTGCGCCTGTGGCAATCCTGACCCAGCAGGATTTGCGCCAGCGCCTGCCTGTCTCCACGGTGCCAGTGATCGTGCTGGAGCAGGTCACCTCGCACATCGACAGTAACCCCCAGGTTGCGGTCTCGCCGTCGAACCTGGCCTATGTGATTTACACCTCCGGCTCCACCGGCTTGCCCAAGGGTGTGATGGTGGAGCACCACAGCGTATCGAACCTGGTGGACTGGCACTGCCGGGCGTTCGACCTGCACGCGGGCAGCCATACCGCCAGCGTCGCCGGGTTTGGTTTTGATGCCATGGCCTGGGAAGTCTGGCCTGCGTTATGCGTGGGTGCAACGCTGCACCTGCCACCGGCGCACGACGGCGCGGAAAATATCGATGCGTTGCTCGACTGGTGGCGCGCGCAGCCACTGGACGTGTGTTTCCTGCCCACGCCTGTGGCCGAATACGCCTTCAGCCAGCAGCGTGGGCATCCCACCTTGCGCACCTTGCTGATTGGCGGCGATCGCCTGCGCACGTTCACCCAGGCGCAGACGTTTGCACTGATCAACAACTACGGCCCTACCGAAGCCACTGTGGTTGCCACCTCCGGAGCCATTGAGGTGGGCCAGCCGCTGCACATCGGCGCGCCGGTCGCCAACGCCCAGGTTTATCTGCTGGATGCGCAACAACGCCCGGTGCCGATTGGCGCAGTGGGGGAGTTGTATGTGGGCGGCAAGGGCGTGGCGCGGGGGTATCTGAACCGTCCTGAACTGAATGCCGAACGCTTCCTGGACGATCCTTTCAACGGCGCGCGTATGTACCGCACCGGCGATCTGGCGCGCTGGCTGCCGGACGGCAATCTTGAGTACCTGGGACGCAACGACGACCAGGTAAAAATCCGCGGTGTACGCATCGAGCTGGGGGAAATCGAATCGGCCTTGGCCGCCCACCCGGCGATCAAGGACGCGGTAGTGCAGTTTCGCCAAGGGCAATTGCTGGCCTGGTTTATCCCGCGCGAGCCAGTCGATATCCAAACCCTGCGCGCCCATCTGCAGGCCTCGTTACCTGACTACATGGTGCCGGCGGCCTATGTCCGCCTTGAGGCGTTGCCCCTGACCGCCAATGGCAAGCTCGACCGCAAAGCCTTGCCCGCACCCAGCCAGGAAGCTTTTGTCACTCGCCGCTTCGAAGCTGCGCAGGCGGGTGTGGAAGCTACCCTTGCGCAGATCTGGGCCGAGTTGCTGCACGTGCAGCAAGTAGGGCGCCACGACCATTTCTTCGAGTTGGGCGGGCATTCGCTGTTGGCGGTGCAACTGGTGCAGCGCATGCGCCAGGCCGGCCTGCGTGCCGATGTGCAGGTGCTGTTCGGCCAGCCAACGTTGGCGGCGCTGGCGGCAGCGTGTGGCGGTAATGAAATGGCGGTGCCAGACAATCGAATCCCGCCAGGCTGTACGCATATCACTACCGATCTGCTCGCCTTGGCCGAGCTGGATCAAGCCAGCCTCGACCACATCGTCGCAAGCATCCCTGGTGGCGCAGCGAATGTGCAGGAAATCTACCCGCTGGCGCCGTTGCAGGAAGGCTTGCTTTATCACCACATCACCGATGCGCACGACCCGTATCAGCAACAGGCTCTGTTCAGCTTTGCGCGCCGCGAGCAACTGGATGCCTTCGCCCACGCCCTGCAACAAGTGATCGACCGCCATGACATCCTGCGCACCAGCCTGGTGTGGGATGCCCTTGAACAACCGATGCAGGTGGTGTGGCGAAAAGCGCGGTTGCGGGTCGAACCGCTGCGCGAGCCGGCTCAACCGCTGGACTTGCGCCAGGCGCCGCTGATGGCCCTGGACTACGCCGAAGAACCTCACCATCAGCGCTGGATCGCCAGGCTGCGCTTTCATCACCTGGTCAACGACGCCACCTCGACCACCCTGTTGGTGGACGAGATCCGCGCCCATCTGCTCGGCCAACAGGCGCAACTGCCCGTGCCGGTGCCGTATCGCAATGTGGTGGCGCAAGCCCGATCAGCCGTGCGCCAGGCTGCGCACGAGGCGTTCTTTCGCCAGCAGTTGGCAGAGGTGGATGAGCCGACCCTGGCGTTTGGCGTGCAGGAGCGCCAGGCCAAGCGTGCCGAGACCGAAGAAGCCGAACGCCTGCTCAGTGACGCGCTCAACCTGCGCCTGCGCAGCCAGGCCCGCGTTCTTGGCGTGAGCGCCGCGAGCCTGTTCCACCTGGCCTGGGCCCAGGTACTCAGCCGGGTGGCGAGCCGCGACGATGTGGTGTTCGGCACCGTACTGCTTGGCCGCTTGCAAGCCGGCGAGGGGGCCGAGCGGGCGTTGGGCATGTTCATCAACACCTTGCCGCTGCGCCTGCGCCTGGTCGGGCAAAACGTGGTGGATGCACTGCACGACACCCACACACAACTGAGCGCCTTGCTCGCTCATGAACAAGCCTCCCTGGCGTTGGCCCAGCGTTGCAGCGGCGTGTCACCGTTGTTCAACAGCCTGCTCAATTACCGCCACACCTCGGCCGATCCCGAACTGAAACTGGTACCGGGCATGGCCTTGCTCAACAGTGAAGATATCCTCAGTTACCCGCTGATGTTGACGGTGGATGACGTGGCCAGCGGTTTCCGGCTCAAAGCCAAGGCGCCGTGCACAGTCGGTGCCGAGCGGGTGCTGAGCTACCTCGACACGGTGCTCAATGGCCTGGTGGATGCGCTTGAGCAGGCGCCGAAAATGCCGCTTGGCGACATACAGGTGTTGCCCGCCAGCGAGTTGCACACCCAGTTGTCAGGCTTCAACGCCACCGCCACGGACTACCCGCAAACCCTCACTGTCCAGGCGCTGTTCGAAGCCCATGCGCGGGACATTCCCGATGCCATCGCGGTGCAGGCCGGCGAGCAGCAATTGACCTACCGCGAACTCAACGAACGCGCCAACCAGTTGGCCTTTCACTTGCGCGAGCATGGTGTACGGCCCGACTCGCGGGTGGCACTGTGTGTGGAGCGCGGGTTGGAGCTGGTGGTGGGGTTATTGGCAATTCTCAAGGCGGGCGGTGCCTATGTGCCCCTCGACCCGGGCTACCCACGCGAACGCCTGGCCTACATGCTCGCCGACAGCCAGCCGGTGGCGCTGCTGGTACACGGCGCTACCCGCGAAGTGCCGGGCGAGGTTGCAATCCCCGTGATCGACTTCGACCACTGCATCTGGAGCCAGGCACCGACCGACAATCCGTCGGTACCGGGTTTGAGCGTCGCCAACCTGGCCTACGTGATGTACACCTCGGGCTCCACCGGCACCCCCAAGGGCGTGATGATCGAACATCGCGGCCTGGGTAACCTGCTGCACTGGGGCTCGCAATTGTGCCCCGACGCCGCAGGCGGCGCCTTGTTGCAGCGCGCGCCATTCAGCTTTGACGGTTCGGTGTGGGAACTGTTCTGGCCATTGAGCAACGGTATGCGCCTGGTGCTGGCGCGGCCCGATGGTCATCGTGAACCTGCGTACCTGGCCCAGTTGATTCGCGAGCAGCAGATCAGCGTGATCAAGTTTGTGCCGGCGATGTTGCAGCAGTTTCTTGAGCTGGACGAGTCGGCCCTGTGCACCAGCCTCACCGATGTGTTGTGCGGCGGCGGCGAACTGACCGAAGCCCTGGCCCGTGGCGTACAGGCGCGCTTGCCCAAGGTGCGCTTGCACAACGTCTACGGCCCCACCGAAGCCACGGTCGACAGCAGCGCCTGGACCCTCGAACCCGGCGCGCCAGTACCCGCGGTGCAACTGCCGATTGGCCGGCCGATCAACAATACCCGCTTGTACGTGTTGGATGCCCATGACGCACCGGTACCCATAGGCATCAGCGGTCAACTGCATATCGGTGGTGTGGGAGTAGCCCGCGGCTACCTGGGGTTGGAGCAGATGACCGCCGAGCGGTTTATCGACAGCCCCTTCGTTGTCGGTGACCGCCTGTATCGCACGGGCGACCTGGTGCGCTACCTGCCGGACGGCAATCTGGAATTCCTCGGGCGCAATGATTTCCAGGTCAAACTGCGCGGTGTGCGCCTGGAGTTGGGAGAAATCGAAGCACGCCTGAGTGCACACCCGGCGTTGCGTGAAGTGGCGGTGCTGATTCGCGATGAGCGCCTGGTCGCCTACTTCACCCTGCGCGGCCAGGCGCCGAGTTTGGAAGCCTTGCGCAGCCATGTGCTGGAGCAACTGCCGGAAGTCATGGTGCCGGCCGCCTTTGTACAACTCGACGCACTGCCCCTGAACCCCGCCGGCAAACTCGACCGCAAGGCCCTGCCGGAGCCGGGCCTGGACGCGGTGCTCAGCCGTGCCTACGAAGCGCCCCAGGGCGAAGTGGAAACCTTGATGTCCGGCATCTGGGCCGACGTACTGAAACTGGAGCGGGTAGGGCGCCACGACCACTTCTTCGAACTGGGCGGGCACTCGCTGCTGGCAGTCAACCTGGTGGCCCGCCTGCGCAAGGCCGGGCTGGAAGTGGACGCACGCACCTTGTTTAGCCAGCCAACCCTGGCGCAACTCGCCGCCAGGACCGTGGCGAAGGTCCAGCGCGTTGAAGTGCCGCAAACCGCCATTCCCGCCCTCAACCGCCGCCGCAGGATCTGAGGATTGGAATGCATTCAATCTGGGAGGGGGCTTGCCCCCTCCCACATTCTACGGTGCTGCCTTCAAGGGCTTCATGCACTCGATAGAGCGATCCACTGTGGTTCTGGCGATCTCCAGCAAATGCCACACCGCCAGAATCTTCGCCCGCACGGGGCTGTCCAGCAGCTCGCTACAATCGAGTGCTGTCGCTGAGGCACTGTCGAGCAGGCTGGCGGTGTACAGCAACGCATCTTCAAAACTCAGATCGTCGTTGACGCTGTGAAAACCCTGCCTGGGCAGGTAATGGTCAATGGCGCGGTTGAACGCGGCACGGGTTTTTGCGGGGTCGAAGGGTGGGTCGGGTAAGACTTTATTCATGGTGTAGCTCCAACTGGTAGATAAGGAGCCGACCCCTTCGCGACTAAACGGAGGGTGGCGGCTGTACGCAGGTTAGTCGACCGGCCAGTTGGATCCGGCGCACGCTAAGGTGCCCTGCGCACAGCCACCATGAACAGGGTGACAGCTTGCGCACAACTGGAATCCGGGCGACTAAACCCGATCACTGATGAGCAGTGACGGATCGCAGACTAGCCACCGATTCCAACCGGCACAAGGCGGCGGGGATTGTCTCGGAAATGTCCTGCAATTTAAAGAGAGATGGCTTGCTGGCCTTTTAAAATTGTTTCGAGAATAAGAGCTGGCCGGACCGTTTGTCGGATTAGTTACCTACTTTCTTGGGTTTCACGTTGTTTCCTACGCAGAGTCCGTTCGCAGTTAATTTTCATATCAGAAAAATGATGATTTATAAGGCGTTAATTTCGCTAGGGATTATCACGGTGTGAAAGTTTGAATCATTCTTTTCTTCTTTGAGGAACTATTGGTGGTCCGATTTTAATGAGTGAAATTTCCTAGTTGGAAGTAATGCTTTTCCTAAGGGTAGAGTTTACTTTTCTTGCGTGATTTTCTACTTCTACTAAATTGTGGGAGTTGCTTAAATTAAGTGGATTACCATTAATTCTGAGGGGTTTGAAAGTGAAAGAGTCAGAGGAGGATGGTGCCATTTCCATGAGGTGAGCCATGTATATCTATCCCTTATCTAAACCGATTTTACTATCGATGCTTTTTGTTAAGGAGCAGTTAAAGGAACCCGTTGCAGTGCTCTGGATAGTGATATCCCCCGCAGTCACCTTCTACTTGATAACTTACGCCAGAATCTCTGGTGAGGAAGCAACCCGTGACTACGCGTCTGCCACTTCATGGTTCTACGCTTTCATTTCTTCAAGCGTCGCGTTGTTTGGATTGGCTTTTTATATAGTGGGGCGCAGGGAAAGTGGTTTTTTACGTTCCTTTGTTTATACAAGACGTACCAAGCTAATTTTTCTCGTTGGGCAGTTTTTGGCGTACTCCTTCATGTCTGTTATCTATTGCTCCGTTTTTTATGTACTGACGCGAGGTTATTTTGGTTCGATGGCGATGGAAGAATGGATTGTCATAGTTGGGCGTTTTTATATGTGCTTCTTGTTGTTTTCCACGCCCTCGCTTTTGCTGACGCTACTGCCTATCGGCTTTCAAAATACCAACACTCTTTTCTCCATGATTTCAGTCGGGATGTTGGCATTAGGTATCGGTAGCCTGAACACTTCACATCCAGTGCTTAACGTGATCGGCATCTTTAATCCGATGGAATGGGCCAATCGCATCATGACGATGGGAGTATCTGAATCCGCACCTGTGGTGGCGGGGGTTGTAGGGTTGATCAGCGTCACAGGGTGGTTGGTGTTCCGATTTTTACTCATCAATCCTGTTTGGAGTCGGTACTAATGAAAAGGCTGCTCGTGGATGAACTGAATTTAAGGTATGCCCAGCATGTTTTATTCAATAGCGCTTCATTGGCGGTCGAGGCGGGGGCGATCACAGGTTTGTTGGGGCCTAATGGATCCGGAAAAACCAGCTTTTTTGACGTGGTCTGTGGTCTGAAAAAAATGAATGGCGGGAAAGTGCATCATTCATTTTCCAAGCTGCTTTACCTATCGCAAATCATCGCAACGCCGCCTGTCTTTCGCATGTTTGATGTTTTCAAGATGATGATGCTTTTTTGTTCCGACACGCCGATTACGCAACGGCACGCCTTGGACAAAATTGAAAAGTGGAGCCCCGGCATTGCTGAGCGTTACCGCGAAATCTGGGCGAAAAAATCATCCCTTTGCAGCTATGGTGAAAAGCGCTGGTTTTTTACGCTGTCCTTGCTGTCCGTCAACGCAGATCTGGTGATTCTGGATGAGCCGACCGCGGGTGTTGACCCCGAATTTCGTTATCACATCTGGAGGTGTCTGGAGGGAGCGGCCGCAGAGGGAGTCGCGGTACTTGTTTCATCACATAACGTCGATGAGATCGTCACTCACTGCGATGATTTCTACATGCTGAGCCAACAGCGTTTCAATCGTTTCACCGATGCCGAGGGTTTCATGAGCAGTTACGGTGGGAGTACCTTGGATGAGGCATTTATTCACGCAGCGAGCCTGCCCAGAATCTGAGAGCTGACAATGTGCTCGACTCCACTATCGCTGTCGAATTCTGATGTGGAAGGTATTCAATGTGGGAGGGGCCCCCCGATAGCGGAGTGTCAGCAGCAAATATCTCCACTGACTCGGCCCCATCGGGAGCAAACCCCCTCCCACATTTTGAGGTTTTGCCTTCAAGGCCTTCATGCCCTCAATGGAGCGATCCACTGTGGTTCTGGCTATCTCCAGCAAATGCTACACGGCCAGAATCATCTTCCTGCAATTTAAAGAGAGATGGCTTGCTGGCCCTTTACAAACCATGACAAAACGCCAGCAGTGACAGCTCATATTTTGGCGTAGGAAAAATCTGTCATGACGAGCGTTGATGGCTACCCTGATGAGGTTTCGCTTTTTCAGACAAGGTTGAGCTTAGTTAAATGGAGGCTCCTACCCACCAACGTAAAGGATTGCGATGAACATGGATGTCAGTCATTTTCGTCAAGAGGCAGCCAAAGTCAGACTTTCAAAAGCCGCATTTGATGAGTTGTTGTGCGCAAAGAATATAGTCGAGTCCAGTGGCCAAAATCATCGCTTCGATACAACACCTGCCTGCATCAATCCGCTTAGCTCACCCATCCTGCATGCGGAATTAAACAATATTCGAAACATGATTGACCATGAAACTCATGTGTTGATCTTGGATGGCTTTAAAGTCGATAGCCTCGCAGTCTTCAAATCACTCATTTGGACATTTGGCTCTTTGCTGGGAAAGCCAATGGTGCAGAATCATCTCGGTCATAAGGTTATTGAAGTATACGATCGGGGCGGTAAGAGTATTGAAGAGGGTGCCAGATACCACCAAACCCGGCAGGGTGCTTACGTACACAACGATGGTGTGAGTGACCCGCTACCTATCGACTATTTGATCTTGGCGTGTGGTCAGAAAGCACTGCTGGGTGGTGAAAGCATTCTGATTAATGCGAGCGCGGTCTACGCAGAGCTGATGACGTTTCCAGATGTACTGACACAGCTGAAATGCGATTTCTTTTTTGAGAATCGAGGCATGGCCGAGGATGAGACGCTGTTTAAAGCGCCCATCTTGAGTTTTTCAGACGCAGGCATTCCTTTGATCAGGTATTTTCGTGTCTACATTGAGTCGGCTCATCTGAAGGCTGGTGTCCCGTTGACCCTCGCACAAACTCAGGCGCTGAATATACTGGATGCTGTGCTCGACCAGTCTTCAGTCCAGCATCGCATACTGCTTGAACCAGGGCAGGTATTGATTTCTGCCGACAACAAGTTCCTGCATACCCGCACGCATTTCATAGACAGGAATGTTCCCTGTGCGCAGATCAATGATGATGAGCGGCTGAGCGATCTCAATCGCTACATGCTACGGATGTGGTTACGCAAGCCATGATGCCTGGCTTGCCCTGCATAACTGATTCCTCCCTGTTTTCAGCAAAAGCCGAGCCCCATGGACAACTCCGATATCGCGATCACCCTGGTCTTGATCTCCGCCTTCATGCACGCCACTTGGAATGCCGTAGTACGCGCCGGAAGCAGTCGCTTTATGACTTTGGCAATGGTCGATGGCACCGCATTGCTGATCTGTCTGGCAGCGCTGCCGTTGGTTCATGTGCCAAGCCTTGAGGTGTGGGGCTATGTGCTGGTTTCCGTAGTGCTCAATACGATCTATCGATTGTTTCTGATCAAGGCTTACGAGACCGGCGATTTCGGTCAGGTTTACCCGGTCATGCGTGGTGTGCCGCCGGTACTGGTTGCGCTTTTTTCCTACTTCTTACTGCATGAGCAGCTGTCGTTTCAGGCGATGGCAGGTGTGCTGATGATTTGCGTGGGGATCATCAGCCTGACATTTGTGCGCAGGATGACGGCGCACATGCTCAAGCCGATCCTGAAGGCGGTGTGCGCTGGAGCGTTCATTGCGTCCTATACGGTGGTGGACGCCAAAGGCGTGCGAGCCAGTGAGACGGTGCTGCAATACATCATTTATCTGACGGTATTCCAGAGCATCCCGATCCCGTTATTGGCGTTGATCAAGGCGCGTCCGGCATTCACCCAGGCCATCCGCTGCCACTGGCGGGTAGGAATGTTGGGAGGGGTGTTTTACCTGGCGTCCTACGGCCTGGTGTTGTTTGCGTTGTCCCTGGATGCGGTAGCCAAGGTGTCCGCGTTGCGAGAAACCAGTGTTATTATCGGCACCATTATTGCCGCACTGTTTTTTCATGAACGGTTTGGCTGGCGGCGAATGCTGTCGGCATTCGTCATTGTTGGCGGGATCATCCTGATCAAAGTGAGCAACTGATGGCCCAACGTCCGCCCCCGACCCCTATGCTTCAAGCCTTCGTGAGTGCCGCGCAGACCGGCAGTTTTGCGCGTGCCGCATCCGAGTTGAACCTCACCGCCAGCGCTATCAGTCATCAAATCGCAGGTCTGGAAGAGTGGTGGGGGGTGCAGTTGTTCGAGCGCCACTCACGGGGCGTCAAACTCACGCCGGCGGCGCAGGCACTGTTGCCGGTGGCCGAAGGTTTTTTCAAAGACCTGGATGCTGTGCTGCATTCGCTCAGTCCCGGTAAACCTCAACCGCTTTACCTCGCCTGTACGTCCTCTCTGTGCTCAACCTGGCTGATTCCCAGGATGCATGGTTCTCATGCTCACGCGTCGTTCAATCTGGATTTGGTGTTGACCAGCGCGGACATGAGCAGCAGCAGCTTGAGTGCGCATCAGTATGACGTCGCCGTGGTGATGGGGTACGGCGACTATCCGGACCACCATGTCGAGCTTTTGATGCGCGATGCGGTATTTCCTGTATGTTCGCCAGCGTTTGCGCGTATACACGGCGATATTGCCCTGGCGGATATCGCCCAGTACCCATTGATTCATCGGGTGGATGATCAAGTGTGTCCAGGGTGGGAGAGCTGGTTTGCCTTCCAGGGGCTGCAAGCACCGCCCTATCACCATGGCCCACGCTTTCCTGATTCCAGTTTGGCTATCAGCCTGGCGGTAAAAGGCGGGGGAATTGCGTTGGGCAGAACTGCACTGGTACATGACGCGTTGAAGGAGGGAGCCTTGGTTGCGCTGGAAGCTCCTGTGATGATGTCGCCGGCTGCCTATTACATCATTTGCCGAGAGGGTCGTCAGTCGGAGCCGGATATCGCTCGGTTGTTTGATTGGCTCAAGGCGCAGGCTGACGAGTTTGTGTGCGAAGTTTAAATGCACCCCGTAGGGGGCTCACGCCAAGCCTTTGCAAACAGCACCTCTTCGATTCTCAGCGTGGCATCGGAACAAACGCCACGCTCCCTCCCTCACGCTTCTGAAACAAGCGCTCGCCATTATCCGATTGCGTAGTGACCACTCGATGATCCACGCCCAGAAACGCCAGCGGCATCGGGTCTTCCCTGGAATACTGCGCGATGATAATCGTGTGTTGCGGATCGAACCTTTGGCCGCTGGTCTTTTCCAGCCAGGCCATGAACGCGGCGCTGTTGCCCTGGCGGGGGTAGTCCTGGGTTTCGCTGACGTAGTAGAAGGGCCTGCCGTGGTTTTGCAGGTACATGGGCAGCTTGTTGTCGACCTCCACCAGCACCATTTGCCATTGGTCCCACGGTGCGCTTTTCACGGCTTGGGCTTGCACATCCTCGGCGAAGCGGGTCACGCCGCCGTTGCCGGTAGTCCAGGGGTAGATCACACCCAGCACCAGCAAGAGCAGGCCTGCGCTGATGCCGAAGCCTTTTTGCCAGCGCGGCCAGCTCGCCGGTTTTTTCTTTAGGCGTTCGCTCAGCCACCAGGCGGCGAGCAGTTGAGCAAAGGGCACCAGCGGCAGTACGTAGTAGCTGCGGCGGCTGCCGCTGGCGGTGAAGAACGCAAACAACAGGCCCAGGCCCCACACCAGCCAGCGCACGTTGGGTGGGGTGTGGCGCCAGTGCCGCACCGCCAGCCACAGGCCCAGTAGCCAGCAGGGGGCCCAGGGCAGGGTGTAGACCGGCAGGTAGATCAGGTAGGTGTAGATCGGGCCCATGTGATCGAAGGGATCGAAGAAACGCACCACGTTTTCCCTGAATACCAATGCCAGACCGCTCTCGCCATAAGAAGGCGCGCCGTAGCGGTGGGACAGTACGAAAGGAATCGCGTAAAACGCCGCGGCGATCAGCATGGCCAACAGCAGGCGCAGATTGAGGTGGCGTTTGTAGCGCTGCTGGCTGAGCAGGTGCGGCAGCAGCACCAGCCCAGGCAGCACAAAACCGATCAAGCCCTTGAACAGAGACGTCGCTGCCAGCAACAGGAAAAACACCGTGTAGCGCCCAAGCCTGGTGTCTTCCGGTCCGCGCCAATACCACCACACGGCTGCCAGCACGCCGCACACGGTCAGCACGTCGGCCGTGGCGACCCTGGCCCAGAACAGGAAGTAGAAGGTGGTGGCGAGCATCCAGCCGGCGATCAAGCCTGTGCCTTTGCGAAACAGCCGTTCGCCGATCAGGTACACCAGCCAGATACTCAGCCACGCTGCAATCACCGATGACAGACGCAACGACCACGGGCCAAGGCCGCCCATCAAGCTGGCGAAGCCGGTGATCAGCCAGTAGGAGGGCAGGGGTTTGTCGTAATACGGCGTGCCTTTGAGATACGGGTCGAAGTAATCACCGCTTTGCAGCATCTGCAAGGCGATGTTGGCCCAGCGCGTCTCCGGCCCCCATAGGTCGCGGCTGCCCAGGCCCAGCAGCAAAAGCAAGGCCGAGACGCCCAGCAGTAAAACCAGGGCGCCGCGTTCGGTTTTCAGTAGGCTCATGGGATGTTCCTGCAAAGGCGATCAAGGTTGTTGGGGGTAAATCGTCAGTACCAGGTTGCCCTTGCGATAGCGCTTGCCGCCGGGCGGCAATTGCCCTTCTTCGCGGTGTTCGCTGGTGCTGCGGACCCGCATCAGCACGCCCACCGAACCTCGCTCGCGGGCTTCGGCCAACCAGGCTTGCACGTTGTCGAGTGTGACCTTGCGGTGCGCCGCTTCTTCGTAATGCAAGCCGTAGCGCAGCTCGCCCTCGGTGCCGTAAAACGCCACCTCTGGCTCACGCAGGCGCCATGACAATGCCGATGCCAGGCCCAGTTCGTTGCTCAGCAAAGCACGGGTGTGTTGCAGTTCGTCCAGGTGCTCAAGCACGAACTGGTCGGGCATTTCGTTATCCGCTATCAACTGCGGCATTCCCGCCGGCAGCAGGGCTACCAGCAAGCCAATGCCCAGCGCCGGCATCGCCCACAACGTCAGCGGGCGCACCGCTTGCAACAGGTTGGCGAGGATCCAGCCCAGCAGCACGATAAAAGCCAGGGACAGGCTGAACATCTCGGCGTGGCTGTTGCCGTACAGCGGGTCGGTGATTTGCAGGTAAATCAGCCCGACCATGGCCGCCATGCCGAGAACGAAATTGACCGCGCCGTTGATCACAATCGTACGTGCCTTGCCTTGCTTGATCAGGTCGATCAAGCCGTGGCCCATCAGCAGCGCCAGGGGCAGCAGGCAGGGCATGATGTAGGTCGGCAACTTGCCTTTGCTCAGGCTGAAAAAGCCCAGGGGCAGCAGCCACCACAGGGCGAGAAAGGCAATCGCCGGCTGGCGTTTTTCGTTCCAGGCCTTGCACAGGGTTGTCGGCAGCAATGCGGCCCACGGCAGACACGCCACGACCATGATCGGCAGGAAGAACCAGAACGGCCGCGCATGTTGCGCATTGTCGGAGGCGAAGCGGCGAATGTGTTCGTGCCAGAAGAAAAAGCGCCAGTAATCCGGTTCCCGCACATGGATCGCCAATGCCCACGGCAGGCAAACCAGTACCGCGACCATAATCGCCACCGGCCCGTAGCGCAGCAACTCACCGACGCGGCGCTGCCAGATCAGGTAAGGCACCGCGACCAATACCGGCAGCAGCCATGCCAGAAACCCCTTGGTCATGAACCCCATGCCGCACGCCAGCCCCAACAGGGCCCAGCAACCCAGACGCCCACGTAAGGTGGGGCTGTCGAGAGCAAACCACAGGGCGACCAGGCTCAGGTTGACCCACAAGGTAAATTGCGGATCAAGGTTGGAATACCCGGCTTGCCCGGCCACCAAGCCAAAGCTCATATAGAGCAGGGCGCAGGCGAAGCTTTTACGTGGGTCGTTCCACAGGCGCCGCGCGATCAGGTAGGCCAGCAGCACACTCAACGCCGTGGCCAGGACCGAGGCGATACGCACGCCGAACAGGTTTTCGCCAAACACCGCCTGGCCCAGGGCAATCAGCCAATAGCCCGCGGCGGGCTTTTCGAAATAACGCACGCCCATAAAGTGCGGCGCTACCCAATTGCCGCTCATCAGCATTTCCTGGCTGACCTGGGCATAACGGGTTTCATCCGGAATCCACAGGCCGTGAAAGCCCAGGGGCAGCAAGAAAAAAACGGCAAAGCCCAGGATTAACCAGGGCAGAGGGTTCAAGCGGGTCATGAGCACGTTGCTCCATGACGTTCAAACAGGTGCAAGAAGAGTATTGAATTAATCGGGCCGAGCATCGTGATGTTCACTGAATCAATGAGGGGGGGAACCTAACTAAGAGGCGCAACTGAACATGCCAGAACAGGGCTGTCGTTTTGCTGAACGTAATAGCTGCTGGATATGTAAATAAGTGTAATTAAAGTTGTTTAAGTACTGCGGCCCATTGCTGGATTCTCAGAGTGCCCATTGCCTCAAGTTTGCCGTTGGGCAATACCTTGACGAACAGTGCACTGCCATATTCGGCCGCTGCGGCATGGGGAAAGCCCAGGCTCGTCTGGAAGTCGCTCATGCAGGCGCTGTGGGTGATCAACATCAGGTTGCGACTCGGCTGTTTATGGCTGAGGATTTCCTCCGCCATGGCATCCCCGCAAATGGCGAGCGGGCCCGGGGACAGCTCGGTCTTGCCGAACATGAACAGCGAGGTTTGGGCAGTGCGCGTGGTCGGGCTGCTCAGCACGTCGGTGGCCTCCATGCCCAATGAATCAAAGGCTTTGCCCAGTTCGGTCGCGCGTTGCGTGCCCTGGATCGTGAGGCCGCTGGCAGGGCCGAAACAAGGATTTTTCGAGCGGTCGCAGCGTTCTTCATGACGCACCAGAACCACCAGGTCGCCCTGGCGCCAACTGGCGAGCACCCCGGAGGTGACCAGGCGATTGCCGACACCCAGGTCAAGCGGGGAAGAAGGCCACAACAGAAAACCTGTGAGCAGCAGGCCGATTACGCTGATGCCCAGCACAGGCAGGCGGTATTTTTTCAGGCGCTTCAACCTTGCCCATTTGGGTTTTGGATTGGCCAGGATCATGTCTGCCACGCTATTCACCCTCGGCCCTTTAGTTGTGCTTATAACCAGTGAAGTTAATGGGCGATCGCCCGTTGTGGAGCAGCAGCCTGTCACAGTGCTGCTGTCTTTTTGCTGAACATCCGCGTCGTAAAAAGTGTGAATATTAGTAACTAACAAGTTGCGAGTTATCACCGCTGGGAGCGCACTTTAAAGTGTCGAGGATGGGCAGGCGGTGAAATCCATGTGAAAAATTTGCGTGGGCATGTCCCTCAGCCGTTATTCTCGTTGGCAGTCCTTCAAATGAGCGTTCCTATGTTGCAGGTACAAGGGGTTATCAAACACTACGCCACTCCCCAAGGTCCGCTGGCCGTGCTGGCCGGTGTCGACCTGTACCTGGGGGCGCGCAGCAGTCTGGCGCTGATGGGCGAGTCGGGCAGTGGCAAAAGCACCTTGCTGCACCTGGTGGCCGGCCTGGATCGGGTCGACGGCGGCAGCATCCGCATTGGCGAGCAGCGCTTGGACCAGCTCAACGAAGGGCAACTGGCCCATTGGCGCCGTACCGAAATCGGCCTGGTGTTCCAGCAGTTCAACCTGATCGGCAGCTTGCGTGTGGAGGACAACCTGGCATTCCAGGCGCGCCTGGCGGGGCGCTTCGATCCGCATTGGCAGGCGCAGTTGGTGGAACGTCTGGGGCTGGGCGATTTGCTCAAGCGTTATCCGGAGCAACTGTCCGGCGGTCAGCAGCAGCGGGTGGCGGTAGGGAGGGCGCTGGCCTCGCGTCCGGGTTTGCTGTTGGCCGATGAGCCCACCGGCAACCTCGACGAAACCACCAGCGATGAGGTGCTGCAGTTGCTGTTGGATCTGCTGCAGGACAGCCCTACCAGCCTGTTGATGGTTACCCACAGCCCACGCCTGGCCGCACGCCTGGACCAGCAGGTGCTGCTGCACCATGGCCGTGTCGTACCGATGGACGCGCGCTGAGATGGCGGTGTTCTGCTGGGCGTTGCGTGCGTTGTTGAGCCACTGGCGCCGTCACCCGGTGCAATTTTTCAGCGTGCTGACCGGCCTGTGGCTGGCTACCGCATTATTGACGGGCGTGCAGGCGCTCAACAGCCAGGCACGGGACGGCTATGCGCGCGCCAGCCAATTGATCGGCGGCGAACCGCAGGCCAGCTTGAGCGCACCGGACGGCGCCGCCTTCCCCCAAGCGTTGTTTGCGCAATTGCGCCGCGCCGGGTGGCCGGTGTCACCGGTGGTGCAGGGGCGGGTGGTACTCAAGGGGCATGAGGAGCAGCGGCTGCAATTGATGGGCATTGAGCCGGTATCGTTACCTGGCAGCGGCAGCGTGGCCGGGCAGCGCTTGAGCCAGGCACAGATGCTGGCGTTTTTCCAGGCGCCGGGGCGTACCTGGGTTGCCGCGCAAACCTTGGAGGCGCTCGGTTTGCACGCGGGCGAACAACCGCTGACGGCCAGCGGGCAGCGCTTGCCGCCGTTGCAGGTTCAGCCGGACATGGCCCCCGGTATGCTGCTTACCGATATCGGTTTTGCCCAACCCGTGCTGAACATGCAGGGGCGGCTGTCGCGCTTGCTGCTGGACAACGCCTTCGCCGCCCGCCATCCCCAAGCGCCCGTCGGGTTGCAACTCAAGCAGGGCGAGGACAACAACCTCTCACGTCTCACCGAAAGCTTTCATCTGAACCTCGACGCCTTGGGCTTTTTGTCCTTCGTGGTCGGGTTGTTTATCGTGCACGCAGCCATCGGCCTGGCCCTGGAACAACGGCGGGGTCTGTTGCGCACTTTGCGTGCCTGCGGGGTCAGTGCGCGAATGCTGATCCTGAGCCTGGGTGTCGAACTGGGATTTCTGGCATTGCTGGGCGGTGTACTCGGGGTCGCCAGCGGTTACCTGCTGGCCAGCCTGTTGCTGCCGGACGTCGCCGCCAGCTTGCGCGGCCTGTACGGGGCCGAAGTGGCAGGTCAACTGAGCTTGAGCCCGGGGTGGTGGCTTGCAGGGCTGGGCTTGAGCCTGCTCGGCGCCTTGCTCGCAGGGGCCAGCAGCCTGTGGCGTGCGGCGCGTTTGCCGTTGCTGGCGCTGGCCAATGCACAAGCCTGGCATGAGGCCCACGGGCGCTGGTTGCGGCGCCAGGGTTGGGTGGCGGTTGCGGCGCTGCTCATTGCACTGCTGGCCCTGGAGTTGGGCAACAGCCTGGCCGCCGGATTCGTGCTGATGGCGGCCTTGCTGCTGGGCGCTGCACTGGGTTTGCCGGTGTTGCTCAATGCGCTGTTGAACGGCGTGCTGGGGCGCAGTCGTTCGGTACTGGGCCAGTGGTTCCTCGCCGACTGTCGCCAGCAACTGCCAGCCTTGAGCCTGGCACTCATGGCGCTGTTGCTGGCCCTGGCGGCCAATATTGGCGCAGGCTCCATGACCTCGGGTTTTCGCCAGACCTTCAACCACTGGCTGGAACAACGCCTGACCGCCGAGCTTTACCTCAACCCGCAAAATCCGGCTCAGGCGCAGCAACTGCACACATGGTTGGCACAGCAGCCGTTGGTGCAGGCGGTGCTGCCCAGCTGGCAGGTCGCGGTGCAGTTGCAAGGCTGGCCGGCGGAGCTGTTTGGTGTGGTCGACAACCCCACCTATCGTCAGCACTGGCCGTTGCTGGAGGCGACGAGCACACCCTGGGACCGCTTGCTGCAAGACGATAGCGTGATGCTCAGCGAGCAGTTGGCGCGGCGCTTGAACGTGCGCCTGGGCGACAGGGTTCAAGTCCCCACCCCGCAGGGCACATGGGCACCGGAAATCGTCGGAATCTACGCCGACTATGGCAACCCCAAGGGCCATCTGCTGGTCAACGCCAAGCACCTGTTGGCTCATTGGCCGACGCTGTCACCGGTGCGATTCAACCTGCGCGTGGCGCCCCAGGATGTGCAGCCGCTGGTGGGTGAAGTGCAGCGCGAGTTTGCCCTGGAAGACAGCCGTATCGTCGATCAACAACAACTCAAGGGGTGGTCCAGCCAGGTCTTCGAACGCACCTTCGCCGCCACTGCTGCGTTGAACAGTCTGACCCTGGGTGTGGCGGGCGTGGCATTGTTCATCAGCCTGCTGACCCAGAGCCAGAGTCGCCTCGGGCAACTTGCGCCGTTGTGGGCGCTGGGGGTGACACGCCGCCAACTGATGCTGCTCAACCTTGGCCAGACCTGGCTGCTGGCGGTACTGACGCTGGTCCTTGCGTTGCCGTTGGGGCTGTTGCTGGCGTGGTGCCTGGATGCGGTGATCAACGTCCAGGCGTTCGGCTGGCGCCTGCCGTTGCAGGTATTCCCCGGGCAGCTTGCACAGTTGATGGGGCTGGCGTTGCTTGCGACATTGCTAGCCTCGGCCTGGCCGCTATGGCAGCTCTACCGCAGCCGCCCGGCGGATTTGTTGAGGACCTTTGCAAATGAAGATTAAAGCGTTGGGGTGGGGGGTGTTGCTGCTGCTGTTGAGTGCCTGTGACAAGCCGCCTGCACCCGAGGAAAGCTTCGCCGGGCTGGGCAGCGATGCGGCGGAGTTTGCCCAAGTGGCCCCTGGTAAAGTCTTCAGCTTCCCCGAAGATCACGGCCCGCACCCAGGCTTTCGCATCGAATGGTGGTACGTCACCGCCAACCTCAAGGATGCCCAGGGCAATGTGTTCGGCGTGCAATGGACCTTGTTTCGCAACGCCGTGAATGCCGGGCCGATGCAGCAAGGCTGGCGCGACTCCACCATCTGGCTCGGCCACGCCGCCGTCACCAGCGCCACCCACCACTACGCCGCCGAACGCTTCGCCCGTGGTGGTGTCGGCCAGGCCGGAGCGCAAGCGTTGCCGTTCAACGCCTGGATCGACGACTGGAACTTCGCCACCCGCCCAGGCGCCACTAGCGCTCTGGCCGATATGCAACTCAAGGCCAGTGGCGGGCAATTCGCCTACGACCTGCAACTGACCTCCAGCCGCCCGTTGGTGCTGCAAGGCGACAACGGCTACAGCCGCAAATCCGACCAGGGCCAGGCGTCGTACTACTACAGCCAGCCGTTTTTCAACGCCACCGGCAGCATCAGTATCGACGGCCAGACGTACGAAGTCAGCGGCTCGGCCTGGCTCGACCGCGAATGGAGCAGCCAACCCCTGGCCGCCAGCCAGACCGGCTGGGACTGGTTCTCCCTGCACCTGGACCGGGGCGCGCAACTGATGCTCTTTCGCGTGCGAGACAAAGACGGCGGCGGGTACCTCACCGGAACCTGGATCGACGCCCAGGGCCGCACCGAGACCCTGCACAACGCAGATATTCAACTGGCGCCGCTGACCAGAACCGAGATTGACGGGCGCAGCATTCCCACGCGCTGGTCGCTGAAGATCCCCGGCAAACACCTGGACATCACCACCGAGGCGGTCAATCCGAATGCGTGGATGAACCTGGGGATTCCCTACTGGGAAGGGCCGGTGAAGTTCGAGGGTGGGGTGGGGTATTTGGAGATGACGGGGTATTAGGGCGTCTTCCGTAGGCGCTTATCTTTTGCTGTGTAGGCAACTTCCCAAACGTATTGTTTGACCCCCGCCTGCTTGTGTCCGGGCTGTAGGCGCTTGCTTATATTTCGATGCCATCTTCATGGCATTCGAGATGTAAGGCATGGCGCAGGCATACCTCAACGACCGCACCACGGACTACCTCAGTTTGAAGTCCAGGCTAATGGGTGGGGCGTTGAATCGGCAGCGCTCTGATCATTTCGATGTGTTGAATCGGCACCTGCGCCATAAGCTGGTGACGCCAGGACAGTTGGTGATTATTCCTGATAATTACAGCGTAACTTGCAGTGCCGAAGAAGCCTGGTTGATGCGCTATGCCGAGGAAATTCACCGAGGACTGGCACTGGATGCGTCGGCTGGGCCAGCAGTGATCAATGACTATGACCTGCTGCAGAGCCTGTTGGGGTATGGCTCGATAGGCGTGGGGGGTGCGACATCTGCGTGGGGGCGACATCTGGATGAGGTGGTGCTTACGCTCGAGTCGATTGAACAGTTACATCAGCGGTTGAAAGGGGGTGGCTTGGACCGGGTTGAGTTTGTTCGACAACGGCAGATGCTGTTCGGGAACCTGGATAGGCAACTGCAAGGTGCAGCGCGGTTTGGGACAGGGCTGAGGGGGAATCAGTCATTGAAAAAGGTGCTTGGCGTTTCAACCAAGAGCTACCTGCATAAAGGCGAAATAGCAGGGTATGCACAGCGGATCGGGGCAGTTGCGCAGGCTTCGAAATGGCTGGGGAATGGGACTTATGTGGGGCTGGCTATGGATGTAGGCGTGGCGGGTTTGGAAATCAGGGAGGCGTGTGTGGTGGGAAGGGAGGTGCAATGCAAAAGAGCGAAATATGTGGAGACGGGGAGGTTGATGGCTGGAGTATTAGGCGCTGCTCTTGTGGGCAAGCCTGCTGCAAATATTGCTCGCAGTGCATGCCGGATTGCATTAGGTATTTCACTGAAAGGCAACGGTGAACTGGCGTGTGGAATTATCGGAGGGGCTGTTGGCGGGTCTGCGGGAGGCTCTTTTTTTGGTGAGGGTGGTGCGTTTGTAGGCGGAAGAGTCATGGAAATCGACGGCGATCTGATATTCCAACCCGAGGGGACATAACGATGTCCCCTTTTCTTGTATATACCATTGTGTGGCTCGCTGGGTCGGGTGTCGTCTTGGGACTGATAGTGTTTGCTGAATACGCAAAGCTGGATGAGCTGGAAAGTTACTTCAGTGAGAACGAGAAGGTTCGTCTACATAAGCGTTTCTGGAAAAGAAATCGGATGATCGACAGGTATCATCGCATGAGCCTGATGGTCGATATCCTGTCAGGGCCTAAGGCTTATCTCAAAGCCGGCCTTGTGACCGAAGCTGAGCTGGCATCTGTTCCCTTGACGCTGAGGCGCTGGGCTTTGTGGCCGTATCGCCTCGCGAGTATTTGTATCATCCAAATGGTTGTATGGGAGGTTTGGCGCAGGTGGTGCGATATCCCAATTCCATAGAAGGAGGGCTCACTCGCGTAACAAGCCAGGAGCACATATTTTGTTAAAATACTGTACATAAATACAGTATTGTCCTACAGTCCATCCCAGGTGACCGGATGTCACCGGTCACCTGAGCTTCAATTTTTTAACTATGGATGGATAAAAAATGAAATCGAAAAAAGCCCTTATGCTAGGCGCGGCCATGATGGCCTCCTGCTTTGTTTCGGCCTTTGCCCTGGCCGAGCAAACCCCTCCCAAGCTCAGTGCGCAGACGGTCAAGCAGGCCGTGGACAAAGCGTTGAAACAAGGTGGCACAGTAGAGAAGGCCATTGTCTCGGACGCACTCAAGCAAAAGCTCGATGCAGCCAAGGCCGGCAAGCCCAAGGTGTCAGCCGGCAAGGCAATTGCCAGTAATGCGGTGGTTGATGCCAAGGTAGGCGAGTTGGTAAAGCCCGATCAGGCGAAACTCAAGGAAGCGGCGGTTGCTGCCTTCACTCCGCTGTTTCCAACTCTGGATATCAACACCCTTTACACGCTGACCGGGGTGGAGACCGGCGCGCAGATCGCCTACCACTTCAACCTGCCGAAGAATGCGCGAATTCAGGTGCAGTTGTTGAACCAGAGTGTCGGCACCGACATGTCGCTGACCCTGTTCCACGATGACGGGCAGGGTAATCTGACCCCGTTGGGCACGTCTGATAACGCCGGCAATGCCGATGAGTACCTCAACGGTGTATTGCCGGCCGGTGACTACTACTGGTTCATGGTGGCCAATGCCGCGAGCAACTCGCAGTTCAGCTTCGGCGTGGCGGTAGACAGCAACATTGATGCCTACGAGCCCAACGATACCGAGCAAACCGCATTTGCCCTGCCGGATGCGCTGAATCAGGTGACCGGTAACCTCGACAGCGTCAATGATGTGGATTACTTCTCCTTCACGTCGCTGCGTGGCCAGGGTGTCGGCATGTTCCTGGGTGATGATGGTGCGGGTACGCGCAACCAGTGGATCTTCGAGCGTTTCGACGGTAATAACTGGGTAGTGATTCAGCCGGATTCCACCTCCACCTATCCGAACCTGACGCCGGGCTACACGGTCAAGGTACGTGTGCGGGCGAACCCGGCGGTGGCGTTGAACCCTCAGGCGCAGTACAAGTTGACCCTGGGTTCGGCGCCTCGCTTGAACCAGCACAACGTGAACGGCGATAACGTAGTGCGCATTCCCAGCTCGATCTTCCAGCTGGCCACCCAGGCAGCCCGCAATCTGAGCTGGAGCACCCAATGGTCGGACAGCACCGGTGAGCCATTGCGCGGGGTCACCCCAGTGCTGCGGGTCGACAAGCACTTTGGTGCAACTTACAACTGGGTCAACTATGAGGCCAAGACCGGCATCACGGGTGCAGCTTCGGGCAATGTCGCCTTGGGCACTTGCTCCGGCGACTATAAAGTGCGGTACCCGGACAGCGCGTCGGGCCAGACCTACAATTGGGAAACCTGGTTCAACGAAGGTGGCTGGCGCATCGAGCTCAAGGAGTTTCCGGGCGTGGGCGTAGGCGGCAATATCACCCAATACGTCAGCCTGGGCCACATCTGCAGCCAGACTATCGTGCGCTGAGTGATCTAGGAGTGTGAAGCAGGGGGCAGTCCATTTGGGCTGCCCCCTTTTTTTGTGGTCGGCTCCCAATGCAGCGTGCCAAACAGGTAATCCATCAACGGCAACACGATATTGAAATTGCGCCCCTGCATCAGCTCGCGACGGTGATGCAGGGCGTGCAGGCGATGCATTTGGCGAATCCACGGCAGGCGCGCCACCGGGTGTTCAGCGGGCAAGTGTTCGCAGGCGTGGAACACCTCGTAGAGCAGGTAGCCGAGGATCATGCACCCGGCAAACAACCCCGCCACGTTGGGGTTCAGTTGCTTGAGCAGCCACCAGCCGGGAAGGGTGATGGCCAGGCTGTGCAGTACGATCAGCCAGGCGGGGAACAGGATGACGCGCCAGTCACGCGGGCTGTCGTAGGTCATGTGGCCGGGCGTGAAGAAACTGTGGTGATCGCCGGTGTGGCGCGCGTAGAACAGCCGGGCGAATGAGTGTTTGTGATGGCCGAGGTGACGGTGCACGAGGTAGATGCACAGGTTGAAGAACACCAGCGTCAAGGGCACCGTCAGCCACTGCAGGGCGGTGATCTGTGCGGTGGAGGACCAGGCCAGGGTGATACAGGTGATGCCGTAGCCGAGGACGAACGCGGCGTGTAGCCAGGGGTTGTAATGGCGACTCACGTTGGCGCGGTAGCGGCTGCGGAACGTTTCGGTGAGATGGGGCATGGCGGGCTGCTCGCTGTTTTTGTTCGAGATTGAGCTTAGTGGGTGGGGAGGAATGTGCGAGCTTTTACTGGGGGCATGGGTATTTACACAACTTTGGCGTTACGCCGGACCTGTGGGAGGGGGTTTGCTCCCGATGGCGGCCTCGGGGCCGACCAGGATGCTGGATCAGACCGAGTACATATCCGTTATTTGGGTAACGGCTGATATTGGTTCCGCTTTTACAGCGGGTCACTTTGGAAAAAAGAGCCCCAAAGTAACCAAAGGGCTCTTGCCCCACCACTCGGCACCTCGCCCAGGCTCGGTGTGCCCGTAATCCGCCATGGATTTGGGGGGCCGCCGCCACGCGCCATCCATGGCGCGGGGCGGCTAAACCGGCATCCCTGCCGGTTTACCCCCCAAATCCCTGTCGAATTCCGGCCAGCGTGGTTTAACGGGGCGCCTGAGATCAAAAGCAGATCAAGATCAAGAGCGGCTCGCTTCGCATCGTGGTTACCGTCGGTTGCTATCAAGTTGTGCAGATACCTATGCTCATCGGGGTGTAGCCCTCCCACAGTTTTAATCGGCGGTGAACTTGAAAATGGTGTTCTGGATATAGGTTTGCCCTGGATTCAAGCGAGTTGAGGCAAAGCCGGGTTGGTTAGGCGCATCCGGAAAATGCTGGGTCTCCAGGGTAAACCCGCTCCAGTGCTGGTACGTCTTGCCACCTTTGCCCTTCACCGAACCATCCAGGAAGTTGCTGGTGTAGAACTGCACCCCAGGCTCACTGGTGTAAAGCTGCAAGCGCCGCCCCGACTCAGGGTCATGCACCTGGGCAGCAAGCTGCTTCACATCACCTTTGGTATCCAAGGCCCAGTTAAAGTCGAACCCGCCTTGTTTCGGCTCGGCAAATTTGAGCTGCGGATGGTCCGCCTTGATGTGCTGGCCAATAGGCGTGGGCTTGAGGAAGTCCATCGGTGTGCCCTTGACCGGAGCCAGCTCACCGGTGGGGATCAAGGTGGCATTCACCGGCGTGTAGTGGCTGGCGTGCAAGGTGGCGACCTGCTTGAGAATGTCGCCGTTACCCGCGCCGGCGAGGTTGAAGTAGCTGTGATTGGTGAGGTTGAGTACCGTCGGTTTGTCGGTGGTGGCCTTGTAGTCGATGTGCAGTTCGTTCTTGTCGTTGAGGCGGTAAGTGACTTCGGTCTTCAGGTTGCCGGGGAAACCCATTTCACCGTCCTTGGACAGGTAGGTGAGGGTGACGCCCACCGAATCCTTGTCCTTGACGGGCTCGGCGTGCCACACCTGTTTGTCGAAGCCCTGGGCGCCGCCATGCAGCGAGTTGGGGCCGTCGTTGAGCGGCACCTGGTAGCGTTTGCCGTCGAGTTCAAAGGCACCGCCGGCCAGGCGGTTGCCGAAGCGGCCTATGGTTGCGCCGAAAAATGCAGTACCGCCTTGATAGCCTTGCACGTCATCGAAGCCCAGCACTACGTCGTCGAGCTTGCCGTTTTTGTCAGGCACCTTCAGCGACTGCAATACGCCGCCGTAGGTAATTACCGTGGCTTGCATGCCATGGCTGTTGCGCAGCACGTACTGTTCGACGGCGGTGCCGTCATTGGTTTTACCGAAAGGCTTGTGCTCGCTGGTAAGGCCGGCGGCGTGAGCGCCGCCGCTGGCGATCAGCATGGACAGCGCCAGACCGGACAACAGGTATCGAGGGTGCTTCATGTCGAACTTCCTTTTGTTGTTTTTGGGTTGAATAGTTCTACTAATGTGAGATATTTCACCGGTTATCCAGCAGATTTATAGCCTTTAACGCCGATTTCGTAAAATAAAATAAGACTAATTGATCGAGGCACTACGTTATGAGTACTGAACACGCCATTTATCCCGACCTCAAGGGCAAGAGCGTATTGATCTCCGGCGGGGCGTCAGGGATTGGCGAATTCATGGTGCGGGCCTTTGCCGCCCAGGGTGCCAAAGTGGCGTTTGTGGATCGCGCGCAAAGCCAGGGTGAACGCTTGGCGGCGCTGCTGAACTCTAAGGGCCACACCGTCGAGTTCGAGTGCTGCGATATCACCGATGAGATTGGCTACGGTGCGGCAATCCGGCGCTTCGAGCATTCCCTCGGGCCGATCACGGTGCTGGTCAACAATGCGGCAAATGATGTGCGCCACAGCCTGGAAGAAATCGACTCGCAAATGTTTGACCGGTTGATCGCTGTCAACCTCAAGCACGCCTTCTTTGCCGCAAAGGCGGTGGTGCCAATGATGAAAGAGGCGGGTGGCGGCTCGATCATCAACCTGGGCTCGGTCGGCTGGATGATGGCGTCTGCCGGCTACCCGGTGTACGCCGCCAGCAAGGCCGCCGCCCACGGCATGACCCGAGGCCTGGCGCGGGAGCTGGGGCCGAGCCATATCCGCGTCAACACACTGGTGCCGGGCTGGGTGATGACGGAAAAACAATTGGCCATGTGGGTGGATGATGCGGCTCGGGAGTTGATCGCCCGTAGCCAGTGCCTGCCTGGCAGTGTGATGCCGGAACACATCGCCAATATGGCCCTGTTTCTGGCCTCGGATGCCTCGGCGATGTGTTCGGCGCAAAACTTTATCGTTGACGGCGGCTGGGTGTAGAAACGCGGTTCCAAAAAATTGTGAAGATCGCGAGTGGGAGGGGGCTTGCCCCCGATAGCGGTGGGTCAACCCACATCAATGTTCGCTGGGCCGACGTCATCGCAGGCAAGCCAGCTCCCACATTTAGATCCTGGGTGTCAGGTAGAGAGGCGCCGGCTGTCAGGCCGTCACGGGGGCAAGCCCCCTCCCACATATGAACTGCGATGCTTAGGCGATTGGGTAGCGTTTGAACGCCGGGTGCTGTTCCAGGCGTTCAGCATGGCGCTTCAGGTTGGGGAACGCATCCGCCTTCACCACCGACGCCACGGTGAACTGGCTGAACGACCAGGCGACCGCTGCTGTAATGGATGCCTGGGTCAGCGCTTCACTGTCTGCCAGTTGCTTGTCCAGCAGGGCATAGGCCGCCAGCAATTGCCCACTGACGCGTTCGATCCACGGTGCATGTAACTTTTCGGCTGGGCGCAGGTTGTGTTCATAGACGATCTGCACACTCTTTTCACAGGCGGCAAGGGCCAGTCCGAGCAGTTGCAGGTCGTGGGCGCGTGCTGCCGGTTGTTGGGGCAGCAGCTTCTTGTCAGCCGGCGCCAGTGCTTCCAGGTAATCGAGGATCAGGCTCGAATCCATCAGCACCGTCCCGTCGTCCAACACCAGGGAGGGGGCTTTGACCACGGGGTTGATCTGGGCAAATTGCGCGTAGGTGCTGAACACCGACAGCGGTTCATGCACAAACTCCACCCCATACAAGTCCAGGGAAATCGCCACGCGGCGTACGTAAGGCGAGTCCAGCATTCCGACCAGTTTCATGCAGCCTCCATTGCTTTCGCGGTGTGATTGGCTGACGAGATTAAGGCTTCATGATCAGGGTGCGCAATGCTTGAAGGGACGGTCGCTACATTGAACTGCGGGCCGCCCCGGGCGGTTGCCCGGTGATGCGCTTGAACGCACGGCTGAACGCCGCCTGGGAGGTGTAGCCGAGGCGTTGCGCGACGGTTTCGATGGGCATGCGCTCCAGGCTCAGCCACTGCGTGGCCAGGCGCATGCGCAGTTCCGTAGCGTAGCGCAACGGCGGTATGCCGAGGATGGCCTGGAAGCGATCGGCAAATACCGAGCGCGAGGTATGGCACTGCGCGGCCAGTTCCGCCACGCTCCAGTCGCGGCCCGGTTGCTGGTGTAGGGCGAGGAGGGCGCGGGCCAGGCGTGGGTCGCGTAGCGCCGCCACCAGGCCCGAGGCGTTGCCACAGGCGCATTCGACCCAGCCGCGTACGATCATCGCCGCCACCACATCGGCCAGGCGCGCGAGGATGCCGGCAAAGCCGATGCGGGCCGTGGAGACTTCCCGTTCCATCACCGCCAGGATCGGCATCAGGCCGGGGTAACGCTGGCCCCCTGCATTGATCAGCATCAGCGCCGGCATCAGGTTGCCGAGCCCCTGGATACTGCCAAGTTCGAACTCCATGCAGGCACTGAACAGCAAGGTGCTGGGCGTCGCATTAGGGGAGGCATCCACGGCGCAGACCGCATCCCCCAACGGTGCACTGTCGAAATCGCCGATATCGTGCACACCGGCGCTCGCATCGGATAACAGTGCATGCGCGCCACCATGGGCAATGAATACCGCATTGCCCGCCGACAGCTCGAAAAGGTTGCCGTCCTCGCCGCGCAAGGTCGCATGGCCGGCCGCGAGAAAGTGGAAATAGGCGTGGCCGGGCTTGGCGTCAAAGCCCATGCCGAAGCTCGGCCCGGCCTGGATGCGGCGGTACTGCACGCCCCGCAGGCGCATGCCGCGCAGCAGCTCATTGATCAGGTCGGAAGACAGGGTAAAAGCATGCGCGGCAGTCATGTTCGGGGTTTCGGTCAAAAACTCAAGGGTTTGCATCATAGATCATCCTGGCGGGCAAACCTAGACTGGCCGCCTTGCCAATGATCCGAGGATGACCTGTGATGAATGACAATGCAGCCCAAGCCCCTGCCGGGATTGTGACGGAGCCGGCCTGGCTGGCGGTGTTTTCTTTGGCGATGGGGGTGTTCGGCTTGCTGACGGCGGAGTACCTGCCGGCCAGTTTGTTGACCCCCATGGCCTTGGACCTGGGTGTCTCGGAGGCGCTGGCCGGCCAGGCCGTGACGGTGACGGCAGTGGTGGCGTTGTTTGCCGGTTTGCTGGTGCCCGGCCTGACCCGAAGCATCGACCGGCGCGTGGTGCTGCTGGGGTTCTCCACGCTGATGATCGCCTCCAACCTGCTGGTGGCGTTGTCTTCCAGCCTGACCGTACTGCTGTTGATGCGCATCCTGCTGGGCATCGCCCTGGGCGGTTTCTGGAGCATGGCGGCGGCGGTGGCCATGCGTCTGGTGCCGGCGGCTTCCCTGCCACGGGCGCTGTCGATCATCTTCAGCGGGATTGCGGCGGGCACCGTGGTCGCCGTGCCGCTGGGCAGCTACTTGGGTGGCCTGTACGGCTGGCGCAGTGCGTTTATCGCGGCGGCTGCCGTGGGTGCGGTGACCCTGGCGTTCCAGGCGTTCACCCTGCCGCGCCTGGTGCCCAATGGTACCGCGCGCCTGCGTACCGTGCTGGAAGTGCTGCTGCGCCCGGGTATCGCCATGGGCATGTTCGGTTGCGTGCTGGTACATACCGCGCATTTCGCATTGTTCACCTATATTCGCCCGTTCCTGGAAAGCACCACCGGCGTCGATACCCAAGGGCTGGCCCTGATGCTGCTGGGTTTTGGCGTGGCGAATTTCGTCGGCACCTTGCTCGCCGGTTGGCTGCTGGTGCGCCACCCGCGTGGGACGTTGGTGTTGATGCCGGTGCTGGTAGGCATTGCGGCGCTGGCCCTGGTCTGGCTGCCGGTGTCATTGCCGGGCCAGGCGTTGCTCCTGGCGCTGTGGGGCATGGCGTTCGGCGGTGTACCGGTGGCATGGTCCAATTGGGTCGCCCGTGCCGTGCCGGACCAGGCCGAAAGTGCCGGCGGCATGGTGGTCGCTTCGGTGCAGTCGGCGATTGCCGCAGGGGCTGCCGGTGGCGGGTTGATGTTCAGCGTCAGCGGCATTGGTGGGGTATTTGTGGGTGCGGGTGTATTGATGTTGCTCGCGGCCTTGCTTATCGCCCTGCGCGTACAGGTGCCTCGACAAGATCGGGATGCCGGTGTGACGCATCACCCGTCTTTGGTTTAGTCTGGAACGCTTCGTTGATCACAATCCCTGAGGAGCAGTGGCATGGCTGATTATGTACCCCCAAAGGTCTGGACCTGGGACACCGAGAGCGGCGGCACCTTCGCCAGTATCAACCGGCCCATCGCGGGTGCTACCCACGATAAAGAGCTGCCGATCGGCAAGCATCCGCTGCAGCTGTATTCCCTGGCCACGCCCAACGGGCAGAAGGTCACGATCCTGCTTGAAGAGTTGCTGGCCCTCGGGCACACCGGCGCCGAGTACGACGCCTGGCTGATCAAGATCGGTGACGGCGACCAGTTCGGCAGTGGCTTTGTGGGGGTAAACCCGAACTCGAAGATTCCGGCGCTGATGGACCACAGTGGTGCCACGCCGATTCGGGTGTTCGAGTCCGGCGCGATCCTGCAATACCTGGCCGAGAAATTCGGCGCGTTCTTGCCCAGCGAGCCTGCGGCCCGGGCTGAATGCCTGTCATGGTTGTTCTGGCAGATGGGCAGCGCGCCCTACCTGGGGGGTGGCTTCGGGCATTTCTATGCCTATGCGCCGAGCAAGATGGAGTACCCGATCAACCGTTTTGCCATGGAAGCCAAGCGCCAACTGGATGTGCTGGACAAGCGCCTGGCGGTGAGCGAGTACATCGCCGGCGATGAGTACACCATTGCCGATATCGCCATCTGGCCCTGGTACGGCGGGCTGGTCAAGGGCCGCTTGTATGGCGATTCGGCGGAGTTTCTCTCGGTGCATGAATACAAGCACGTGCAGCGCTGGGCCGACGCGATTGACGCACGGCCGGCGGTGCAGCGCGGGCGACGGGTGAACAGGGTGTCGGGTGAGGAGCAGTTGCCCGAACGGCATGACGCGAGTGACCTGGACTGATTCAGAGCCAGTGTGGGAGGGGGCTTGCTCCCTCCCACACTGGCTCTCCTTGTCTTCGGTTTATTTGTAGCGCTGTTCGAACACCGCCACCTGCTCAGGCGTGATCAGTTCAAACGGCACCCACACTTCGGCTTCAATCGGTTCGCCCTTGATCATCTTGATCGCCGCTCGAACCGCCTGGGTCGCCTGGGCCTTGGGGTCCTGGAACACTGACGCAGCAAGCAGCCCACGCTTGATGGCCGCCAAACCATCGGGCAAACCGTCGATGCCGACGATCGCAATCTGGCCCTTGGCCTTGCCCGCTTGCTGCAATGCCATGGCCGCACCGATTGCCATTTCATCGTTGTTGGCCACGATCGCATCAAACTGCGTGCCTGCCAGCAGCCAGTTGCTGGTCAGGTCCATGCCTTTGTTGCGTTGCCACTCGGCGCTTTGCTGCTCGACGATCTTGATACCGGGAAAGTCCTTGAGCACCTGCCTGGCGCCCTCGGTGCGGTCGTGGGTGGCGTTCTGCGCAAGGTCGCCCATGATGATCGCCACGTTGCCCTGGCCGCCGAGTTTTTCCGCGAGGTAGCGCATCTGCAATTGCCCAGCCTCGATGTCGTTGGACGCCACCGTAACCACGCCCTTTGGCAGCGTGCGTTCATCCGGGTGGCGGTTGCCGTACACCAGTGGCGTCTTGGCCGCCACGGCGGCGCGGGTGATGTTGGCAGTGGCAGCCGTGTCGACCGGCAGCACGATCACCGCATCGACTTTCTGGTTGAGAAAACCTTCGACCTGGTTGAGCTGGCGCACGACATCGCCCTGGGCGTCTTCGAACTGGATCTGCACGTCCTGCTGTTTCGCCGCGGCCTCAAGGCCGCTACGTACATAGGTCATGAAGTTATCGTCGACCCGGGCAATGCTCACGCCAATGCGGTACGCGGCGAAAGTCCATTGGCTGAACAGCACCAGCAGCGCGGCCACTAGCAATGAATAACGATGCATAAGGGTGTTCCTTTTATTGTTATAGGGTGAATGCCTGGCGGAAGCGCTCCAGGGCCAATTCGCTGGTGCCGCTGGCCCAGCCCTCCAGGCCTACCACGCCGGTGTAGCCCATGGCGTGCAACGCGCGGGCAATCGCCGGGTAGTGGATTTCGCCAGTGCCGGGCTCCTTGCGCCCGGGCACGTCGGCCACCTGGATTTCACCAATGGCGCTGCCGGCGCGCTGGATCAATTCGATCAGGTTTCCTTCGCCGATCTGCGCGTGGTAAAGGTCCAGGTTCATCTTCAGGTGCGGGCTGCCCACGGCTTCGATCAGCGCAAGGGTCTCGTCGGCGCGGGCGAACGGCGTGCCGGGGTGATCGACGGCGGTGTTGAGGTTTTCCAGCAGGAACACACGGCTGGCGTCTTCCCCCAGGCGCGCGATTTTTTCCAGGGTCTTGCAGGCGCTCAGCCACATGCGGCCGGTGGCCTGGTTGACCGGCTGCACCGGCAGGCCGCCGGCGCCCAGGCCGGTGCCGTGCAGGTTGAGGCTGGGACAATTGAGGCGCTCTGCGATGCCCAGGGATTCGCGGGCGCTGTCGAGCAGTTGGCGACTGCCTTCGGGGTCGGTGAGGGTGCCGCTGATGTAGCCGGTCATCGAGGTGAAGTCCGCGCCGGTCGCGGCCAGGGCGTCGATGTCCTTGTCGGTCCAGCTCCAGATTTCGGCGCTGAACCCCAGGGCGTGGATACGTTTGACCCGTTCGATGAAGGGCAGGTCGAGGAACACCATCTCGGCGCTGACGGCTAATTTGAACGGCATCATGGCCGCGCCCCTTGCACGGCCACAGACTTGCCGGTTTCGTACGACTCGATGCAAGCGCGCGCAATCGCCAGGGCCGCGCGCGCATCCTCACCGCTGGCCAGGGGCTTGGCGCCGCTGCGCAGGCAGTCGACAAAGTGGTTGAGTTCGGCAATGTAGGCGTCGCGCAGCAGGTCAGTGTCCATTCGTTGGGTGTCGGCCTGGATGCCCTCGGCCAGGTAGCGCACCAGGTCGCAGTCATTGAGGCTGCCCATGCTCAGCATGCCTTGGCTGCCGAACACTTCACCGCGCACATCGTAGCCATACACCGCCTGGAAGTTGGCCTCGGCGGTGGCGATGGCGCCGTTGTCGAAGCGGATCGTGACCACGGCGGTGTCCAGTAAACCCTGGCTTTTGTACGCCGGTGCGATCAGCGCGTCGGCCATCACATGCACCTGCACCGCTTCGGCGCCGGGGTTGAGGTAGCGCAGGGTGTCGAAGTCGTGGATCAGGGTTTCCAGGAAGATCACCCATTGCGGCGAGTTGGCAGGGTTGTTCAGCGCCGGGTCGCGGGTCAACGAGCGCAGTAACTGCGGCGTGCCGATGCGGCCGGCGGCGACATCGAGGTGGGCGGTACGGAAGCTCTTGGCGAAACGCCGATTGAAACCGACCTGCAACGGCACGCGGGCGTCGGCGGCAGCGGCGATGGCGCGATCGGCTTCGTCCAGGGTGATGGCCATGGGTTTTTCGCAGAAGATACCTTTGCCGGCGCGGGCCGCGCTGATCACCAGTTCGGCGTGGCTGCGGGCGGGGGCGGCAATGAGTACGCCGTCGATCTCCGGGTCGTCCAACAGCTGTTGCGGGTCGGTGTAGACCTTGTCCACCCCCAGCTCTGCTGCCAGGCGTGCGGCCTGGCCTGGGGTAGGATCGGCGATGGCGGCGAGGCAGGCACCGGGGATGTGGCGCGCCGCCGTAAGGCCGTGGAAGCTGCCCATGCGACCGGCACCGATCAAGCCCAGGCGGATATTCTGTGTACTCATGAAGTGACCCCTTTTTATTGTTGGCCCGCAGGACAGTCCTGGCTGGCATAGAGGTAAGAGCAAGGGGTGTGCCAACTCATAACTAACTGATTTTTAATAGGTTATTAAAATCAGTAAACAAAATGTGTTCATTCAGATGACATGTCTATACTGACATGTCAAAAATATGAACATGGATACCTTGATGAGCCTCACATTCAGCGTGCAAGACCTCGAATACCTCACGGCCCTTGGACCTGATGCGCTGAATGACGGACCCGTCGCTGCGTTGGAGCAGGGCTGGCGAGCGTGTCTGTCCGGCCAGGTCGAACGCCCGGCCGAGGTGCGCCAGGTCATCTGGGATTCGTGGCGGCGCAGTCTCGAGGCAAGGATCGATCCCGGTCACAGGCACTACCGTTTCGTTGCCGCCCAAACGCTGGCGGCAACCCTGGCCAATCACCGCGTACTGATCGCCGCCGCCGCGCAAGTCATGCACGGCTTGCTGGCCTATAACCCTCGCGGCCATATCAACCTTACCGATGCCGAGGGCACCACCCTGTATTTCTGTGGGCTGGATATCACCCCGGTGGGCAGTCGCCTGTTGGAATCGGTACAGGGCACCAACTGCACCGGGCTGGCGCTGGCCGAAGATCGCCTGATGTACGTGTTGGCCGAGGAGAACTTCGCCGGCGCCCTGCGCCAGCGCCGCATGCACTGCGCCGCTGCGCCGATCAAGGATGCCCAGGGCCTGACATTGGCCATGCTCACGCTGACCGCCGAGCCCGGCTGGTTTCATTTCCATACCCTGGGCACCGTCCAGGCGGCAGCCGAAGCGGTGTCGCGGCAGATGGCGCTGCAGGTGTTGCTGGAAGAACAACAAGCGGTGCTCGAAGTGCTGAACGAAGGCTTGGTGGTGCTGGACGAGCATGGCTGCATCAAGGCGCTCAACCGCTATGCGCGGCAACTGTTCGGGGTGGGGTTGGAGCTGATCGGCAGTCCGTTCCAGCGCCTGGGGTGCAATGAGTTGAGCGACGCGCTGGGTGAGCCGGTGCGCGACCTTGATTGCACCTTTGAGCTGCGCGACCGCAGCCCGCTCGCCTGCCTGGTCTCGGTATGCCCGCTGGAGCAGGGCGGGGTGATCGTGTCGGTGCGCGAAAACCGCCGCATCCGCGAAATCACCCGGCGCCTTATCGGTACCCAGGCGCGCTATACCTTCGACGCCATCCAGGGCACCTCACGGGCGATCCAGGACGCGCTGCACCTGGGGCGCATCGCCAGTCGCGGCGACGCCACCACTTTGATCCTCGGCGAAAGCGGCACCGGCAAGGAGCTGTTTGCCCAGGCCATTCATAACGCCAGCGAGCGTTGCAACGGCCCGTTCGTGGCGGTCAACTGCGGCGCCATCCCCCGGGACTTGGTGCAGAGCGAACTGTTTGGGCATGTCGAAGGCGCGTTCACCGGCTCGGCGCGAGGTGGGGCGGCGGGCAAGTTTGAATTAGCCGATGGCGGCACCATCTTCCTGGATGAAATTGGCGACATGTCCTTCGATGCCCAGGTCAGCCTGTTGCGGGTGTTGCAGGAGGGGGAAGTGACCCGCGTGGGCGCGAAAAATTCGCGGCCAGTGAACGTGCGCATCATCGCCGCCACCCATCGCAACTTGAGCCAGGCAGTGGCCGAAGGTGCGTTTCGTGAGGATCTTTACTACCGCCTCAATGTGTTGAACCTCACCGTGCCGCCGTTGCGTATGCGCCGCGAGGATATCCCGCTGTTGGCACGGCATTTCCTGCAGCGCTGTGCGCGTTCGTTGCGTAAGCCAGTGCAGGGTTTCTCGCCGGAGGCGCTGGCGCTGCTGTCAGCCCATGGCTGGCCGGGCAATGTGCGTGAATTGGAAAACGCCATCGAGCGGGCGACCAACCTGGCGATGGGGGAGTTGATCCAACCGGCTGACTTGCCGCTGGAAACCCAGCAGCGGGCGATGCCGCCTCTTTACCAGCCCCAGCCCGCGCAGGATCTGAGCAGTCATGAACTGCACGCCATCGTCGCCGCGCTGAAAAACACGGGCGGCAATATCCGCCTGGCGGCCCGGCAACTCAACGTGTCGCGGGGTGGGCTGTACAACAAGATGGGGCGGTTTGGTTTGAGTGCAGGGGATTTTCGCGGCCGGTGAAGGATTGCCCGTGTGCAGATTAAATGTGGGAGGGGGCTTGCTCCCGATGGCGACCTGACAGTCGACCGCTAACTAAGGGATGCCCCGCGATCCAAATGTGGGAGGGGCGGTGCGACGATTCGACTTGCCCCCGATGGCGGCCTGACAGCCGATCAGGATGTTGGATCAGACCGAGTACATATCCATTCCTGCGGTAACGGCTACTTAGGGTTCCGCTCTTACAGCGGCTCACTTTTGGAAGGACCGGAATGCCGGCCCAGCCAAAAGTAAGCAAAAGGTCCTCGCCCCACCACTCGGCACCTCGCTTAGGCTCGGTGTGCCCGTAATCCGCCAGTGATTTGGGGGGCCGCCGCCACGCGCCATCCATGGCGCGGGGCGGCTAAACCGGCATCCCTGCCGGTTTACCCCCCAAATCCCTGTCGAATTCCGGCCAGCGTGGTTTAACGGGGCGCCTGAGATCAAGATCAAGAGCGGCTCGCTTCGCATCGTGGTTACGGTCGGCAGCTACAAAGTTGCGTAGATACCCATGCCGCGATAGCGGTGTTTCAGCCTCTGAATTTTTGACGGGTTCATTGCCATCGAGGTCGAATCGTCGCACCGCCCCTCCCACATTGTGTTCTTTGTGTCTCAGGTGCCCATGTTTTCCGGGGTCACTATCTGCGGTGGTATATGCACCCGATGCCGCACCGGATCGAAGCCTTCGTCATTCAGCAACTGCACCAGCAGTTGCACCAGCGCCGCCGCCGTCTGCCGCGGCTGCGAGTCCATTACCACATCGATCAAGCCGCGGCTCAACGCCTGGCGTGACAGTTCGGTCGACTCCTGCAGAATGCAACACAGCGCCGGACGCTTGGGCAGTTGCGCCAGGGCGTTGATCACGCCGTCACCACCGCCGCCCACCACGCACAGGCCGCGCAGGTCGGTGTGGCGGGCGAGCAGGTCGAGGGTGGCTTCCTCGGTGATGTCGCAGTTATCCAGGTTGATCAGCGGCTCCAACGGCTTGAGGCCCGGCGCGTGTTCGGCCAGGTAACTGTGCAAGCCTTTGACCCGTGCCTGGTGCCCGAGAAAACGATGGCCGCCCAACAGGATGCCCACGCTGCCTTTGCGTGCGCCGCAGGTGTGCGCCAGCAGCCAGCCCATGGTGCGCCCGACCACGTGGTTGTCCTGGCCCACATAGGGTTCGAGGGCCTGCTCATGGATATCCGACAGCAGCGCAACCACTGGTACGCCGGCTTCACGAATCTGCGCCAGGCAGGCGTTGATCAGCGGATGGGCGAAGCTGACCACCGCCAGGGCGTCGCACTGCACCGCCAGTTGCTCGATCTGCGCGACGATGGCATTCGGTGAACGGTCGTTGATGTAGTCGAACTGGCAGCTCAGGTTGGCGGTGGCGTGATGCTGCGCTGCATCGTTTATTGACTGGGCGAGGTTGGCATAGAAGGCCTGGGCGGTGCCCAGCAACAGCACGCCGAAACGGTAGGTGGGCCGCCGTTCGCGGATGCGCTGGCCGATCAGGCGCGCAGCAAAATAGCCCACCGCTTCGGCAGCCTGGAACACCTGTTCGGCCGTGCCGGGGTTGACCGGAGCGCGGGCGTTCAACACGCGGTCGACGGTGGCTACGCTGAGCCCCGCATGGGCGGCAACGGTGGCGATGGTTGGGCGTTTATTGTTGTGCATGGCAGGCCCCTTGAGCGTCTTGATAGAAAACTATCAAGCCCCGCTGGGCCTGGATGATAGCTTGATAGGGAATGGATTCAAGGCCTTGAGGGTGATTTGGCTGCGCTCTATCGTTGGTTTCGAAAAGCACCTGAAACCCACGCTTGCGGAGAACAATAACAATGCCTGAACCCACCGCTCACCGCGCCCGACGCGACTACAGCCTCACCGGGCCCGAAGCGGCCCGTGCCGCCGAAAAGGGTCTGGTCTCGGCCAACTGGTACCAGTCACCCATCTCGCGCAAACGCATGAAAGAACTGATGCAACGCCGCGATGGCCCGGCCTTGCTCGACACGGCCATCTGTGCTGCGACGCTGTTGGCCACAGGCTTTGGCGGCTATTGGTTCTGGGGCTCCTGGGCCTGCGTACCGTTTTTTCTCGCCTATGGTGTGCTCTACGGAACGGCGTCCAACCCGCGCTGGCACGAAACCGGCCACGGCACTGCGTTCAAGACCCGCTGGATGAACGATGCGTTGTACCAGGTGGCGAGCTTCATGTGCCTGTTCGAACCTCACGTGTGGCGCTGGAGCCATGCCCGTCATCACACCGACACCATCGTCGTCGGCCGCGACCCGGAGATCGTCGAGCCGCGCCCGCCGAGCCTGTGGATGATGGCCCTCAGCCTGTTCAACCTGCCCCTGGCCTGGAAGACCTTCAGCGGCGTAGCCCGCCATGCGCTCGGGCGCATGAGTGCCCAGGAGCAAGACTTCATCCCTGAATCCGAATGGCCCAAGGTATTCCGTGCCGCACGTATATGGATTGGGATTTATGCGCTGATCATCGGCGCCGCGTTGTACCTGCACAGCTGGCTACCGCTGATGCTGGTGGGCTTGCCCAGTCTCTATGGTGCCTGGCTCGGCTACCTGTTCGGCCTCAGCCAGCATGTGGGCCTGGCCGAAGATGTGCTCGACCACCGCAGCAACTGCCGCACCATCTACATGAACCGGGTGCTGCGCTTTATCTACATGAACATGAACTACCACCTCGAACACCACATGTACCCGATGGTGCCTTACCACGCGCTCAGTCAACTGCACGAAGAGATCCGCAGCGACTGCCCGCCGCCGTATGCCAACCTGTGGGAGGCCTACCAGGAAATCATTCCGACTATTTGGCGCCAGCGCAGCGACCCCAGCTATTTCGTCCAACGCCCGACCCGTGGCGAGGGAGCTTGCTCGCCACACAGTAAAAGCCAGTCATTGGAGATAAATGCATGAACGATCAATGGATCGACGTCTGCGCCGTGGGCGAAATAGAAGCAGAAGACGTGCTGCGCTTCGACCACGGTATTCACACCTACGCGGTGTACCGCTCGGCCGAGGATGAATTTTTCGCCACCGCCGGCCTGTGCACCCACGAGAAAATCCACCTGGCGGACGGCCTGGTGATGGACCATGTGATCGAGTGCCCCAAGCACAACGGGCGCTTCGATTACCGTTCCGGCCAAGCCCTGGGCGCGCCGGTGTGCGTCAACCTCAAGACCTACCCGGTGCGGGTCGAAGCGGGGCGGGTACTGCTCGCTGTCACGGCCGGATGATGAACCAGACCCTGATCATCGTCGGCGCTGGTCATGCCGGTGGACGTGCGGCACTGACCTTGCGTGAAGAAGGTTACAGCGGGCGCCTGATCCTGATCGGCGATGAAGCGCACTTGCCCTACGAACGCCCACCGTTGTCCAAAGGCGTGCTGCAAGGCTCGACGGACCTGGCGGAATGCAGCCTGTGCGACAGTGCACGGTTGGCTGCGCTTGGCATTGAGCATATCGCCGGCAACCCCGCCAGCCGTTTGGAGCCGCAGCATCATCGGCTGCAACTGGCTGACGGCCAATGGTTGACCTATGCCGGCCTGCTGCTGGCCACCGGAGGCCGGGCGCGACGCTTGCCCCAGGAGCAGGCCAACGTGTTCTACCTGCGCACCCATGATGAAGCGTTGGCCTTGCGCAATGAATTAAAGCCAGGCGCCAGGTTGGTGGTGGTCGGCGGGGGCTTTATCGGCCTGGAGGTGGCCGCTACGGCGCGGGGCCTGGGCTGCGAGGTCACGGTGCTGGAAGCGGGGCCGCGGCTGGCCGCCCGGGCGCTGCCGCCAATGATCAGTGAAGCGCTGTTGGCGCTGCATCGTCAGCAGGGTGTGGACGTGCACTTGAACGTTGCCCTGGAGTGCGTCCACGCCGACGCCGTGCAACTGGTCGATGGGCAACGGGTGCCCTGTGACCTGGTGGCGGTCGGTATTGGTATGCAACCCAACATTGAGCTGGCAGCGGCGGGAGGGCTGGAAGTAGGGCAGGGCATTCGGGTCGACGCGTGCCTGCGCACCAGCGCACCGGATATTTACGCGGCGGGGGATGTCTGTGAGTTTCGTCTCGGCGGCGTCTATCAGCGTCAGGAAACCTGGCGCAACGCCGAGGCCCAGGGGCGTCACGCTGCGTTGAATCTGTTGGGCAAAGAACTGCCGTTCGAGAGGGTCCCGGGTTTCTGGTCCGACCAATTCGACTGGGGTTTGCATTCCGTCGGGGCGATGACTGCGCGGTCGGTCAGCCGTGCGTTGCCCGACGGTGGCCTGCTGCTGTTTTGCCTAGACACCAACGCCCGATTGCAAGGCGCTTTCGGCTGGGCTCCGGGCAACCGCGCCGCCAGGGACATCAAGCTGTGCGAGCGCTTGATCACTGCAAGCATTGCGCTTGACGTGGCGAGCCTGGCAGATGCCGATACGTCCCTCAAACACCTGCTGCGAGGTTGAGATGCACCAACTCCTGGTATTCCAATCACTATGGGCCATGCAAACCGAGCCCGGCAGCCAAGAAGCGCAACTGGACCGCATCGTCGCCGCCGGTTTTGACGGCATCACCGACCATTACTGGACGCCGGCCGCAGTCTCGCGCTTGTACGCTGCCGCCACGGCCAGAGGCTTGCAGATCGAAGGTCAACTGTTCCCGCAATCGGTGGATGATCTGGCCAGGGCATTGGAAGTGATCGGCCGCTACGGTTGTCACCACCTCACCCTGCAAGCCGATGTGCGCCCGCGTACCCAGGCCGAGGCGGTCAGGCTGATCGAAGGCTGGCAGCGCCTGGCCGAACAGGTGGACTTCCCGATCCTGCTGGAAACCCACCGTTATCGACTGACCAACGACCTGCTGTTCACCCTCGACCTGTTGGCACAGATGCCCGACCTGAAACTGCTCGCAGACCTGTCCCACTACGTCGTCGGCCGCGAGTTGCCAGAACCCGGAGCCTTGGAAGACGACGAGCAGATACGCACGATCCTGCGCCATAGCTGGGGCTTTCATGGCCGCATCGCCAGCAGTGAGCAGGTGCAGGTTGGCCTGGATTTTCCTCAGCACCAGCCTTGGGTCGAGCGCTTTACTGGCTGGTGGCGCTATGGGATCGACGACTGGCTGACCCGTGCCGACGCGCCCCAGAGCCTGCCCTTCACCTGCGAACTGGGCCCGCCACCCTATGCGATCACCGATGCAGAGGGTCGGGAACTCACTGATCGCTGGGCCGAAGCGCTCAAGATGAAGGCGCTGATTCGCCAGGTGTGGGCCAGTTGTCACGGCTGATCTGCTAACCTGCGTCGGTTCAAACCGACCTTAGCCTATGGATCTGCCTGATGAAAACCTGCCCTGTCCAGCCACCTCTCGAACCGCAGTCCGTGTGCCACCCGATCACCAGCAGCGCGATTTTCATGGTCGCCACCCTGGCCCCCGATGCAGTTGAAAACGTGCGTGCCTGGTGCGCCGACATCGCAGGTCTGGTGCGTTCGGTGGGCAAGCGCGTGCCGTCGGGCAACCTGACCTGCGTCTGCGGGTTTGGCTCGGATGCGTGGGACCGGCTGTTCGGCGCGCCTCGCCCGGCGTCGCTGCATCCGTTCCGCGAATTCGGTGTAGAAGGGCGCAAGGCGGTGTCGACCCCGGGCGATATCCTCCTGCATATCCGCGCCGAGCAGATGGACCTGTGTTTCGAGCTGGCGACCCAATTGATGGCTGCCTTGGGCGATAGCGTCAAGGTGGTGGATGAGGTCCAGGGTTTCCGCTATTTCGATATGCGCAGCATCATCGGTTTTGTCGACGGCACCGAAAACCCGGTAGGGCGCAAGGCCGAAAGATTCACCCTGGTCGGTGACGAAGACCCTCAGTTCGAGGGCGGCAGCTACGTAGTGGTGCAGAAATACCTGCACAACATGAGCGCCTGGAACGGCTTGACGGTAGAAGCCCAGGAGAAGGTAATCGGGCGCACCAAACTGGCAGATATCGAACTGGACGAAGAAACCAAGCCGAGCAACTCCCACAGCGCCTTGACCGTCATCACTGACGAGAACGGTGAGGAAGTGAAGATCCTGCGCGACAACATGCCCTTCGGCCGCCCCGGTGCCGGCGAGTTCGGCACCTATTTCATCGGCTACGCACGCTCGCCGCAGCCTCTGGAGCAGATGCTGGAAAACATGTTCGTTGGCCGCCCGGTCGGCAACTATGACCGCTTGCTCGACTTCAGTACCGCCGTGACTGGCGGCCTGTTTTTCGTGCCCTCGGCCGACCTGCTCGAAGCGCTGGCCGACCGCGAACCGGCGGCTTAACTCAACAACCCGCTGCTGACCGCCACAATCAGGAAGATCCCCAGCAGCGCACGGTAGATCACGAACGGCCAGGTGGAGAAGCGCTCCAGGAACTTCATCAGGCCCCAGATCGCAAAGAACGCTGAGATGCTCGCCACCACCAGGCCGAAGATCAAGTGCGGCCAGGCGTGGGCAGGGAGGTCGGCGCGCAGCAGCACCCACAGTTCTTTCAAACCGGCCAGGGCAATGGCCGGCAGGCCCAGCAGGAAAGAAAAGCGCGCCGCTTCCTCACGTTTTAAATTCAAGAACAGCGCTGCGGTCAGCGTGGAGCCCGAACGCGACACCCCAGGAATCAACGCGCCGATCTGCGCCACCCCCACGATCAGCGCATCGCGCAAGCGCATTTGGCTTACGTCGCGGGTATGGCGGGCGCGCACTTCGGCCAGTGCCAGCAACACCGCCATCACCACGCAGGAAATGCCGATCACCATCAGCCCGCGCAATGGCGAGTTGCATGCATTCAGGGTCGAAGACAGCGCCAACCCGGCAATGCCAATCGGGATAGTCGCCAGCACGATCGCCACCGCCAGTTTGAACCACCGATCGTTATAGTCGCCCCGGCGCACCGCACTGATACTGCCGGTGGTGACCTGGCGCACATCCCGCCAGAAGTAACTGACCACTGCCGCCAGCGCGGCCAATTGCATGGCCGCCGAAAACGCCGAGCCCGGGTCTTGCCAGCCGAGCAGGGCGGGCACCACGCGCATATGGGCGGTGGACGACACCGGCAGCAATTCGGTGATGCCCTGGATTACCCCCAGGATGAAAATTTGCAGGTAATCCAGGGAGGCAAAGCCCACATCCAGGCCGGCGGTACAGACGTTGGTCACAATACGTGTCCTTGAGCGAAAGGTGGAAACCGGCGAAGTTTATTCTAAATGTTTCAGGAATTTGGCCAGGGCAACCGCTATTTGCATTCGGTTCAGCCAATAGAAAGGATTCGACAAGCCATTGGCGTGGCAGGCACTTTTGTGAACAATGGCGCCCTGCGTTTTTCCACCGAGAGCCCCATGCCTGAAACCACCGTTGAATTGATCCAGACCGGCCCTGAAGACGCCGAGCTGATTCGCAATCTATACCAGTACTACGCCTACGAGTCCTCGGACTGGGAACAGGAAGATGTTGAGGCCGATGGCCGTTTCTACATCCACGACGAGCATCTGGCCCGCTACTGGCACGACCCGCAGTGGAGCGCCAACCTGTTGCTGGTCGATGGTTATATCGCCGGTTTCCTGTTGATCGAGGGCAGCGAATTGCCCGGTATCGAGGCCCTGGAACTGGCCGACCTGTTCATCCTCAAGCGTTATCGGCGCAAAGGTATCGGCCGCGCCATTGCCAGCCAGGTACTGTGCAGCGGCGAGGCCAATTGGCTGGTGCGTTTCTATGATCAGGACGAAGTGTCCCAGGCGTTCTGGCGTACCGTGCTGGATACCCTGCCGCGCCCGGTGCAGACGATTGAACTGGAGGATGATCCGCAGCTGGTGAGCTACCTGATTACGCGGGTTTCGCTGCACTGACGGGCGGGTTGTGCTGAGGTTAAAGGCTTGCACACCGTAACTGATGCCCCGAGATCAAAATGTGGGAGGGGGCTTGCTCCCGATAGCGGTGGGCCAGTCACCTGATATTGCGGCTGACCCACCGCCATCGGGATCAAGCCCCCTCCCACAGTTCGAACGCCAACAACTCGGCTACGCCCCTAGCCTGGATTGAACAACACCTGCTGCATCGCCTGGGGCGGCTGCCCGAATGCACGGAGGAACGCCTGGCGCATGCGTTCGCGATCACCAAACCCGGTTTCGCGGGCCACTACTTCCACCGGGTGACGGCTGGTTTCCATCATCGCCCGCGCCGCTTCCACCCGCAGGGCTTCGATGGCCTTGGCCGGGGTTTGCCCGGTTTCTTCGCGAAACACTCGGCTGAACTGGCGCGGGCTGAGCCGGGCGACTTCGGCCAAGGCTTCTACCGATAAATCATGGGTTAGGTTTTCACGCGCATAGGCCAGGGCCAGTTGCACGCGGTCGGATTTGGGGTCCAGTTCCAGCAAGGTTGAGAGTTGCGATTGCTCGCTGCCGCGGCGCTGGGCTATCACCAGCTTGCGTGCGATGCGGCGCGCAAGGTCGCTGCCCAGGTCGTTCTCCACCATCGCCAGTGCCAGGTCGACCCCGGCGCTCATGCCGGCACCGGTCCACACCTGGCCGTCCACCACGAACAACTTGTCTTCTTCCAGGCGAATATCCGGGTAGCGCTTGCGAAACGCCGGCGCGTGGATCCAGTGGGTGGTGGTGCGTTTGCCGGCGAGCAGGCCCGCTTCTGCCAGCACAAAGATGCCCATGCATAACGAGGCCACCCGGCGCGACTGTGCCGATGCTGCCTTGACCAGTTCCAGCAGGTTGGCCTCCGGTAGGCGAAACTCCAGATAGCCGCTGACGATCAGAGTGTCATAACCCTCTGGGCGGATGGCGTTGGTATTGACTGAAAAGCCCTGGGAGGTCATCACCGCGCCGCCGCTTTCCGATACCAGGTGAAATTCATAGGCCGGCTCGCCGCGCAGCAGGTTGGCGCACTCGAACACCGAGCCCAGGCTAAGGCTCAACGACTGGAAGTTCGGGTAAACCATCAGCGCAACGCTGTGCATTGCATCTCTCCAAGGGGCAGGGAGAGGGGATTGTCGGCGTGTACCGGGCAAACGGCAACCGACTTTGGCGCATGTCCGGAATCCTTGCGGATATGACATTGTGAGTGGTTGCCTCGCTGCCTAACATGGCCCCAACGAACTAGACGACTGGTCTAATCGCACGGAGGCAAGCATGAGCAACGCAAGCAGCAGTGCACGGCAAGCGATTCTTGAACGTGCGCAATCCATCGTCGGTGCCAAGGGATTTTCCGCGGTGGGCTTGAACGAAATCCTGCACGCCGCACAAGTGCCCAAGGGCTCGTTCTATCACTACTTCAACTCCAAGGATGCGTTTGGCGTGGTGTTGCTCGATACCTATTTCGATCAGTACGTCGAAGGTATGCAGCAGCTGTTGGATCAGCCGGGTTTAACCCATCACGCCAAGTTGATGCGCTATTGGCAAGGCTGGATCGACAACCACACTGGCTGCACCGATACCGGCAAGTGCCTGGCCGTCAAGTTGGGGGCTGAAGTCTCTGACCTGTCAGAGCCGATGCGATTGGCGTTGCAGCGCGGTACTTCGCGCACCATCGAGTTACTCGCGCTGGCCCTGGAGCGCGGGGTCGAAGACGGCTCGCTCAGGTTCGAGCACGCTCCGCACAGCCTTGCCAAGCGCTTGTATGCGCTGTGGTTGGGCACCAGCGTCATGGGCAAGATCACCCGTACCACTGCGCCGTTCTGCGAGGCGCTGCTGCTGACCCAACAGTTGTTGGGCGGCCCTGAAAACCCTGCTACTCACATCGATCGAGGCACTGGAAAATGAAAGTATTAATGGTACTGACCTCTCACGACCAGCTTGGCGATACCGGGCGCAAGACTGGCTTCTGGCTCGAAGAGTTTGCCGCCCCTTATTACGCGTTCAAGGACGCTGGCGCCGATGTGGTGCTGGCTTCCCCGGCCGGCGGCCAGCCGCCGTTGGACCCGAAGAGCGATGAACCGGATGCGCAAACCGAGCAGACAGCGCGCTTCGCCGCAGACCCGGCTGCGCAGCAGGCCCTGGCTACCACGGTGAAGCTGGAAACGGTCAACACCGCCGACTTCGACACCGTGTTCTACCCTGGCGGCCACGGCCCGCTGTGGGACCTGGCGGAGTCACCGGTGTCCATCGCGTTGATCGAGGCGTTCGAACGGGCCGGCAAACCCATCGGATTTGTCTGCCATGCACCGGGTGCCTTGCGCCACGTCAAGGCAGTCAACGGTGAGCCGTTGATCAAGGGCCGCCGTGTGACCGGGTTCTCCAACTCTGAGGAAGCCGCGGTGCAATTGACCGATGTTGTGCCGTTCCTGATTGAAGATGAATTCAAAAAACTGGGCGGCAAGTATGAGAAGGGCGCCGACTGGCAATCCTTTGTGATTGTCGATGGCTTGCTGGTCACTGGGCAGAACCCGGGCAGCTCCAGCGAAGTGGCCAAGGCCCTGCTGACACTCAGCGCTTAAGTTAATAAACCGAGGTACGCGCTGGCGACTCTCAGGAGTCGCCAGGGTTTTCGTTCGTTCTGAATTTGGAATATCCCCATGCCTGACTGCATTTTGAACACCCCGATAAAGCTGGGGCATCATCGCTTGAACAATCGCGTTGTGCTGCCGCCGCTGACACGCCAGCGCAGCGCCCAGCCGGGCAATATCGCCACCGACCTGATGGCCGAATATTACCGCCAGCGTGCCAGTGCCGGCTTCATGGTCAGCGAGGGTACGCAGATCGAGCCGCGCGGCCAGGGCTACGCATGGACGCCGGGCATCCATACACCGGCGCAGATCGAGGGTTGGCGCAAGGTCACCGCAGCGGTACATGCCGAGGGTGGGGTGATCTTTGCCCAGCTATGGCACGTGGGGCGGGTGTCCCATAACGCCTTGCAACCTGGCGGCGCTGCACCGGTGGGGCCGTCTGCACTGCCGGCGCTGCAAGCCAAAGCCTTTATTGAAACCGGTCCGGGTGTGGGTGAGCTGGTGCAGCCACCTGTGCCTCGTGCGTTGAGCACGCTGGAAATCGACGAGTTGGTCGGGCACTACGCCCAGGCTGCTCGCAATGCCCTGGACGCCGGGTTCGATGGTGTGGAAATCCATGCGGCCAACGGCTATTTGGTCAACCAGTTCATCTCGGCCCACTCCAACATCCGTGAGGATGAGTACGGCGGTTCGCTGGACAATCGCCTGCGCTTGCTGCGCGAGATTGTCGAGGCGGTGTGCAAGGTGGTGGGGCCGCAGCGCCTGGGCGTGCGCTTTTCGCCGCTGTTCAGCGGTACCGATCAGGATCGGGTCTACATTGGCCTGGTGGAAGAGGACCCGCACCGTACCTATATCGAAGCGATCAAAGTGCTGGAAGCGTCGGGCATCGCCTATGTTTCCATCGCCGAAGCCGACTGGGATAACGCGCCGGACCTGCCTGAAACATTCCGCCAGGCCGTGCGCCGCACCTTCAGCGGCAGGATCATCTACGCCGGCCGCTACACCGCCGAGCGCGGTACACGGCTGGTAGAGGCAGGGCTGGCGGACCTGATCGCCTTCGGACGGCCGTTCATTGCCAACCCAGACCTGCCCCAGCGGATTTTCAATGGCTGGCCATTGAATGCGTTGAAGGCAGAGGGCTTGTATGGGGGGACTCAGGCGGGGTATGTGGATTATCCGGTGTATGCCGAACCGGAGTGACACACGCCCCTCCCACATTTGTGCCGAGTACCGTCAAACTTGGCCGGTCGCCAAGGATTGAGGAAAGCGCCTCACTCCACCCGCAACACAATCTTGCCAATGTGATCCCCACCTTCCATGCGCGCATGGGCCTGGGCGGCGTCGGTGTATGCATAGACCTTGTCGATGATCGGCAGGCAGCGCCCGGCGCTGAGCACCGGCCACACGTAGTCGCGTAGCTGTTCGGCAATCGCGGCCTTTTCTTCGCGGGTGCGGGCGCGCAGCAGGGAGCCGGTGATCACCGCGCGTTTGGCGAGGATGGTCAGCAGGTCGACGTCATGAGCCTTGCCGCCACCGAGGAAGCCGAGCATCACCAGGTGACCGTCCATGCCCAGGGCCTTGAGGTTGTTGTTCAGGTACGAGGCACCCATGATGTCGAGAATCACATCGACGCCTTTGCCATCGGTCTGTTGGGCAATGACCTCGGCAAACTCCTGTTCGCGGTAGTTGATCGGTTCGGCGCCCAGCTTGGCAATCGCGGCACATTTGTCTGCGCTGCCGGCGGTGGCGAATGCCTGGATACCGAACTCCTGGCAGAGCATCAATGCGGTGGTGCCGATGCCGCTGGTGCCGCCGTGGATCAAGGCGCGCTGGCCTTTATGGGCACCGCCGAGGCCGAACAGGTTGGCCCAGACCGTGAAGAAGGTTTCCGGCACGGCGGCGGCCTGAATCCAGTCCATGCCCGCCGGGACCGGCAGCGCCTGGCTGGCCGGCACCGCACAAAACTGCGCATAGCCACCGCCATTGGTCAGGGCACACACCTTGTCGCCCAGGCTGTATTCAGTCACGCCAGTGCCCAGCGCCACCACTTCACCGGCCACTTCCAGCCCGGGAATCGGGCTCATGCCGGGTTTCATCGGGTATTTGCCGGCGCGTTGCAGCGCGTCTGGGCGGTTGACCCCGGCGGCGTGCACGCGAATCAGAATCTCGCCTGGCCCGGCCACTGGCACGTCGGCGCGCCGTGGCTGCAAGACGTCGGGGCCGCCAGGCGTGGTGATTTCGATCAGGGTCATTTCTTGGGGGAGCGTCATGGAAAAGTTCCTGTAGCGATGAGCGTATGGGTTGGGACCGTAGCGCGGGGTCGGCAGTTCAGCAAGATCATGCCGGGTTCTTTCGGCAATGCAACGGCCTGGGGCAACCGCAGGATTTCAGCACAAGCCTGCAAGTGCGTCGGCGCGGCTTTGGACACACTGGCCGTCGATCATTATTGACGGACACAGGTGGCGTATGAACGAAGCGAGAAATCAGGATACCGGACTGTTGTTCCTGCGGGTCAGCGGGGCGGTGTTCCTGTTGTGTGTGCATGGGTTGCCCAAGCTGCTCAACTACGGCGAACAGTTGAAGCTGATCGAAGACCCGTTTCACCTGGGGGGCCAGGTCACCTTGCTGCTGGCGATCTTTGCCGAGGTGCTGTGCCCATTGCTGATCATTGCGGGCGTGCTGGTGCGCCTGGCGTGCGTGCCGATCCTGGCGGTGCTGGTCATCGCTTTGCTGGTGGTGCATCCAGAGTGGACGCTGTGGGAGGGGCAGTTCGGCTGGCTGCTGTTGATCATCTTTACCAGCATCCTCATTGCCGGGCCGGGGCGGCTGGTAGTGGTTCAGCGCTTTGCCTGAGCAAAAAAAGGCCGGGCGAACCCGGCCAAACAAGGAGAGGAGGTTGCAAGCGGTTCAGCGGCTGAGGAACGCCAACAGGTCTTCATTGAGCTGCTGGGTGTGGGTCGCGGCAAACCCGTGGGGTGCATCCTTGTAGACCTTCAGTTGCGCGCCGTTGATCATTTCGGCAGCCACCTTGCCGGTGGTTTCGAACGGCACGATCTGGTCGCCGTCGCCATGGATCACCAGGGTCGGCACGTCGATTTTGGCCATGTCCGGGCGGAAGTCGGTTTCGGAGAAGGCGCTGACGCAATCCACGGTCGACTTGAGCGAGGCAAGCATCGCGATCTGCAGGGTCTGGCTGAGCACACCCTCCGAGACTTGCTGGCCCTTGTTGATACCGAAGAACGGCGTATTGAAATCGCTGATGAATTGGGCGCGATCCTTCAACAGGCCGGCCTTGATGCCATCGAACACCTCGGTGGGGACGCCTTGGGGATAGTCGGGTTGCTGGCCGAAGACCGGCGTCACGGCACCCAGCAACACCAGGCCGGCGACACGAGCGCTGCCATGGCGGGCGATGTAGCGCGCCACATCACCGCCACCCATGGAAAAGCCCACCAGGGTCACGTCCTTCAGGTCCAGGTGTTCGATCAACTGCGCAATGTCGTCAGCGAAGGTGTCGTAGTCGTTACCGGTCCAGGGTTGGTCCGAGCGGCCAAAGCCACGGCGGTCGAACGCGATAGTGCGAAAGCCGCGGCTGCTCAGGTACTCCATCTGGTATTCCCACATGTCGGCATCCAGCGGCCAGCCGTGGCTGAACAGCACGGGCTTGCCGCTGCCCCAGTCCTTGAAGTAGATCTGGGTACCGTCTTTGGCAACGAAGGTGCTCATCTGAATCTCCTTGCTTGAGTTAAAAAAGCGCTGAAAAAACCGTATCACTATTGCCGTTAACCTGAGCCCAGGCTTGTATGGGTGTGCTCGCCTGAGGTTACCAACTGAACTTGAGTTCCATGCCCAGGTAGTTGCTGTCGTGCCCACCGGCATCACGCAGGGTCTGGCCAGCCGCGTAGTGCACGGCCTCGATTGCACCGCTGATGTTGGAGGTAAACGCGTAGTCGGTGCGCACTTGGCCATAGGCGCCGGTCCAGCGTTGACCCTGGCCAGCCGTTCCGGCGACGGCGAGGTTGGGTTGGGTATAAACCGCGTCCGCGGTGGTCTGCCGCCACAACAGGCCGACAGCGGTTTGCACGCTCAGCTTGGCGATGGGTTTGACGGTGATTGATGGTTTGACGTGGATCAGGTTGCTGTAGCCCGTATAACCGGCCAGGGAAAAGTAGTAGCCGTTGGGGAACAGCGGGTTGAAGGTGCCGACGCGGCCATCACCGCGCTTGCGGTCACCGGAGGCGACATCCACTTGCAGGCCGAGGCGCGGTGTCCAGGCCAGCGTGTCGAAGGTGTAGCCGGTACGGCTGCCGCCGGCCCAGGCGCGGATCGCCTGGCTGCCCACCGACCCCTTTTGCAGCATGGCTTCGATATCCCAGTCGAAGCCCCGGGCCGCGCCGCCCAGGCGTGCGTCGAGCAACTGGCGGGTCTCGTTGCCGTCGGCATCCAGGTAATGGGCGGCACGGCGCTCGTAGACGCCGTAATAGGCCGACAACTCATTGCTGCCGCCAACCAGCCGCTCCACCCGCAGCATGTGGAAGCGCGCGTCACGATTGGATTTGTCGTCAAAGTGCCGGCCATCCTGGTACTGCACCGGTTGGCTGGCGATCCCGATAAAACGCCACTGGGGCGTTTCCCAATCGGCCCACAGCGCGTCGAAGGACTGGCGCACATTCGGGCCATCGCGCGACGAAATAAAGCGCTGCAAATCGAAGGCAAAGTCCTGGCGACCCGCCCGAGCCTTAAAGGTGCCGGCGCTGAAGGTCTTCACGTATTCGGCAAAGGCCAGGCGCAGGTCTACGCGGTTCTGGTCGGCGCCGCCGATGGTGGTTTTGTCATAGGCCCGTACATCTTCCAACTGGGTGAACAGCCGCCAGTGTTCGTTGAGGTGCAAGTCGGCGTGCACCTGAAAGCGCTGGATCAGGTAGCGATCACGCGCTACATCGCGCACGCCGAAGCCGCTGGCGTCGTTCATCTCGAAGCGTTCGCGCAACGTCGCACCCATGGACAGGTAGGTGAACGGGTTGGCGGCGGACAGCGGGATGTACTTGAGGTTGTCCAACGGTTGCGTGCGCAATGCCGGATCCTTGAGCACAGACCAGTCTTCCTGCCAGCGATTGGCCTTGATGGCCGGGCGGGTCGGTTGATTGTCGGCATGTACGCTGCCCACCACCAGCGGCCACAGCACGGCCAGGCCCCAGCCTGTACGACGGATCATTTCGCCGCGATGAGTTGGTGAATTTCCGCGACGTAACCGCCCGGGAATTGCACCAATGCGCTGCGACGGCCTTTGCTGGCGAAGCTCGGCACCAGTACGGTAGCGCCCGAGCCCGTGGCTTTGGCCAGGGTGGCCGTCAGGTCGGCTACCTCATAGCCGGTGGTTTCATGGCCAAAGGGGTAGGGCAGTTGGCCGTTGGTCACCAGTACCGCCATACGCCCAAAGGGCGACGTGATTTCGACGCGTCGGTAAGTGCCGCCAGCCTGGCCCACCTCCACAGCAGGTGCGTGCTTGTCATCGGCTACCACTTTGCCGTGGGAGAAGCCAAGGAACGCCTTGATAAAGCGGTCGGCGCGATCGGCGCTGAGGTACACGCGGTTTTCCGGCACCGTCTGGAAGGCGGCGTAGTCGGGAGCCTTGGTGTGCCAATACAGCTGCATGTTCACGCCGCCCGGCCACTGCACCACCGCATCGCGGCCGATGGGATCGGGAAAATCGCTGACGATGACCGCAGCGCCGTTGTCCCGAGCTGCCTTCAGGGCCACGTCCATGTCCTTGACCAGATAACCATTGCGCTCCTGGCCGAAAGGATGGGGGATGGGCGTGGTGAAGCCGAACAGTGACACCGTGCCGGCCGGGGTCTGCAACAGTTGCGAAGTGGTGCTGCTCGGCACCGGCAGCACATTGACCACCACCTGGGGCGTGCTCTTGCCCCCGAACGTGGCCAGGAAACTCTGGGCAAAACCCTCTACATCAGCGGGTGCTACATACACATGGCTGGTGTCGTATTGCGGCGCCACAGCCACTACCGGCGTGGCCGCCCATGCGCTGCCCGCCATGGCCCCGGCCAGCAATGTCACGGCCAGGGTTACCGCCCTCACTTTTCTGTACATGCCTACTCTCCAGCGCTTTTAAGAAAGTCAAAAGCTTAGGGGGCGGGCGGTGACGCCGATTGTATGGGCGTGCTTGGTTGAACGGTTCAGCGTCAATGGCATTGCCCGCACCTGTTGCGGTTCGCTGATCGGCCGTATCCAGAAAGCCCGGGAGATGCTGGGTTCTGCGCCGAACAGAGGATTGTCCGGGATGTGGAAATGATCGATATGCAGGGCATCAACGAGGCGTATAGCTTATCTTTAGCTGACCCACCGCTATCGGGATCAAGCTCCCTTCCACATGCACAGTGGGGTGTTCATTACAGTCGCGCCAGCCAGGAGGAGTCATGTCGACCGTTGTTCGTCTCGCCCAAGCAGCCGATGCCCAGGGCATCAGCCAGGTCATTCTGGCGGCCTTGCACAGCAGCAATGCACGGGATTATCCAGCAGATGTGATTGCTCGCGTCGCCACTCACTTCACGCCCGATGCGGTTCTGGAACTGCTCAACCGCCGTATTGTGCTGGTGGCTACCCAGGACCATTCAATCGTCGCCACCGCTGCCCTTGATGCCAACGTGGTGCGTTCGGTCTTCGTCAATCCCGAGCTGCAAGGGCAGGGTATCGGCCGTTTGTTGATGATCGAGATCGAACTGCGTGCCCGCGAAGCCGGGGTGACGGTGTTGAGTGTGCCGTCATCACTGACCGCCGAGCCGTTCTACAGCAAGCTGGGTTTTCACACCGTGCGCGATGTCTACCATGGCAACGAGCGCACGCTGGTCATGGAAAAGACCTTGCTGTCACGGCATCCCATCGGCCCCTACCGCGACCGGCAGCATCGCGCCCAAGTGATTGAGTTATGGCAGCAGGCGTTTGGCTATGACACCGCACACAACCTGCCGAGCCTGGCGATTGACAAGAAGCTGGCGGTCAACGATGGGCTGTTCTTCGTGGCCACCGACAAGAAAGCCGTGATTGGTACGATTCTCGCGGGCTATGACGGCCATCGTGGCTGGTTGTACTCGGTGGCGGTGCATGACGACTATCGTCGCCATGGTTTGGGATCGTCGCTGGTGCGCCATGCCGAGCAGGCGTTGACGGCCTTGGGCTGCATGAAGATCAACCTGCAGATCACCGGCGGCAATGACGTCGTGGTGGGGTTTTATGAGGCGTTGGGGTATGGGGTGGAGCCGAGGATCAGTATGGGTAAGAGGATTGCAGAAAATATCAACGGTTGACGCGCATGACCGACGGCAACCTGGTCATGGCTGGTGAGCTTTATTTCTTCGCTTTTTTTCGTTTTTTTATGGCATAGGCTGTCATTTTGGCGAAAGCGTTGGCTACGTTCAGGTAAAGCGCCTTGTCATCGTTATCGTAGTCTCCATCGCCGTCGACGTCATCGGGTGCCGAGGCGGTATCGTAAATCCCGTCGTGCTTGCTGGATGACGCGTAAACGGCCCAATCAAGGTCGTTGTTAATGTAAGTTTCCATCACGATTTCTTTACTACCGTCATTCTCGAAATCTTCTGCGGACACACGTAATTCATAGATCGCCATGATGGGCTCCTGCTGGGTTTAGAAGGAGAGTTAACTTAGGTGTGCCGATTTTTACTGTCTACTGTCAATCTTCACAGGTGATTGCACATCCAGTAACCCACCGCATAAAAAAGGCCCATTCACCGACAGCGGTGAATGGGCCTTTTCTGAAGTGGCAGGTTCAGATCATTTTCAAACCTTGACGATCCAACCCGCGGGCGCTTCAACGTCACCGGTCTGCACACCGGTCAGTTCTTTGTAGAGCTTCTGGGTAACCGGGCCGACTTCGGTTTCGCTGTGGAACACGTGCATCTTACCGTTGTGCTGGATGCCGCCGATCGGTGAAATCACCGCAGCAGTACCGCAGGCGCCGGCTTCCTTGAACTGGTCCAGTTTGTCGATGAACACTTCGCCTTCGACCACGTCCAGGCCCAGGCGGGTCTGGGCCAGTTCCATCAGCGACAGGCGGGTGATGCCTGGCAGCACCGAAGGCGACTTCGGCGTGATGAACTGGTTGTCGTGGGTGATCCCGAAGAAGTTGGCCGAGCCGACTTCTTCGATTTTCGAGTGAGTCATCGGGTCCAGGTAGATCGCGTCGGCGAAGCCGGATTTCTTCGCTTCAGAGCCCGGCATCAGGCTGGCAGCGTAGTTGCCACCGACCTTGGCGGCACCGGTGCCTTGCGGCGCAGCGCGGTCGAAGGTGGAGATCTGGAAGTTATGTGGCACCAGGCCGCCTTTGAAGTAGGCCCCGACCGGGATAGCGAACACCGAGAAGATGAACTCCGGCGCAGAGCGTACGCCGATATTGTCACCGGTGCCGATCACGAACGGGCGCAGGTACAGCGCGCCGCCACTGCCATACGGCGGGATGAAGCGCTCGTTGGCCTTGACCACTTGTTTGCAGGCGTCGATGAAGTCTTCGGTCGACACATGCGGCATCAACAGGCGGGCACAGCTGCGTTGCATACGTGCAGCGTTCTGGTCCGGGCGGAACAGGTTGATCGAACCGTCCTTGCAGCGATAGGCCTTCAGGCCCTCGAAGCATTGCTGGCCATAGTGCAGGGCGGTGGAGCCCTCGCTGATGTGCAGCACGTTGTCGTCGGTCAGGGTGCCTTCCTGCCATTCGCCGTTTTTCCAGACCTGGAGAAACCGCTTGTCGGTCTTGATGTAGTCAAAACCCAGCTTGTCCCAATTGATGCTTTCGTTACCCATGACACCCTCTATCTCTGGTCAAGTCGGATTTTTTTCTGGATGGGAGCAACAATACTGCATTCTTGGCTTGTGTGGGAGCGGGTGGGTGGACCATTGAGCCTTTGTATTGGCTGGTCCACCGTCATCGCGGGCAAGCCCGGCTCCCACATTTGACTGCATTCCAAATGTGGGAGCCGGCTTGCCTGCGATAGCGTCACCGCAGTTTCACAGATGCAAGGCGTGCCCCAGTGCCCGCAATGCCGCTTCCTGCACCGCCTCGCCAAGGGTCGGATGGGCGTGAATGGTGCCGGCCACATCCTCAAGGCGCGAGCCCATTTCCAGGCTCAGGCCGAACGCGGTAGACAGCTCGGACACCCCAGCCCCCACGGCTTGCCAACCGACAATCAGATGATTGTCACGCCGCGCCACCACCCGCACGAAACCGGCTTTGGACTCAAGCGTCATGGCCCGACCATTGGCGGCGAACGGGAAGCTCGACACGATGCAGTCCAGCCCGGCAGCCTTGGCCTCGTCCGGGGTCTTGCCGACCACCACCAGTTCCGGGTCGGTAAAGCACACCGCTGGAATCGCGGCCGGGTTGAATTCGCGGGTCTTGCCGCTGATCAGTTCGGCCACCATCTCGCCCTGGGCCATGGCCCGGTGCGCCAGCATCGGTTCGCCGCTGAGGTCGCCGATGGCGTACACATTGCGCATGCTCGTCTGGCAGCGGCTGTCGATCTTGACCGCCGCGCCGTTCATGTCCAGGTTCAGCGCTTCGAGGTTCCAGCCTTGGGTGTTGGGTTTGCGCCCAACGGCTACCAGCACCTGGTCGGTGTCCAGCGCCAAGGTGTCGCCATTGGGCGCACGCACTTGCAGCTTGTTGTCGGCAAAGCCGGTGACACTGTGCCCAAGGTACAGCTTCACCCCGAGTTTCTTCAGGGACTCGGCCACCGGTAAGGTCAGCTCGGCATCGTAGGCGGGCAGGATATGTTCCTGGGCCTCGACCACACTGACCTCGGCACCGAGCTTGCGATAGGCGATACCCAGTTCCAGGCCGATATAACCGCCGCCCACCACAATCAGGCGCTTGGGCACGCGGGTCGGTGCCAAGGCTTCGGTGGACGAGATGATCGGCCCGCCAATCGGCAGCATCGGCAGGTTGACACTTTTCGAACCGGTGGCCAGCAGCAGGTGTTCGCACTGGATGCGCTGGTCGCCCACCTCGACAGTCTTGCCGTCGATAACCTTGGCCCAACCGTGAACGACCTGCACCTTGTGTTTTTTCAGCAGCGCGGCGACACCCGTGGTCAGGCGATCGACGATGCCGTCTTTCCATTCCACGCTTTTGCGGATGTCCAGGGTCGGCACATCCACTTCAATGCCCAGTTGTGAGCCCTGGCTGTGATGCACGGTCTGCTGGAACTGCTCGGCTACATGGATCAGCGCCTTGGACGGAATGCAGCCGATGTTCAGGCAGGTGCCGCCCAGTGCCTGGCCTTCCACCAGTATGGTGGGGATGCCCAGCTGGCCGGCGCGAATCGCCGCCACATAGCCGCCGGGGCCGCCGCCGATAATCAGCAGCGTGGTGTGCAATGTCTGAGTCATGCCCTTACTCCAGGAACAGGCTGGCGGGTTGTTCGAGCAGGCCGCGAATGGCCTGGATGAATTGCGCCGCGTCCATGCCGTCGACCACGCGGTGATCGAAGGAGCTGGAGAGGTTCATCATCTTGCGCACCACGATCTGGCCCTTGATCACCATGGGCCGTTCGACGATGCGGTTGACGCCAACGATGGCCACTTCCGGCAGGTTCAGCACCGGCGTGCTGACGATGCCGCCCAGGGCGCCCAGGCTGGTCAGGGTGATGGTCGAGCCGGACAGCTCTTCACGGCTGGCCTTGCCTGTGCGTGCGGCGTTGGCCAGGCGCACGATTTCTTCGGCAGTGCCCCACAGGCTGCGGGCTTCGGCGTGACGCACCACCGGCACCATCAGGCCCACGTCGCTTTGCGTGGCGACGCCCACATGTACCGCGCCGAGGCGGGTAATGACCTGGGCTTCGTCGTCGTAGCGAGCGTTGATCTGCGGGAAGTCGCGCAGCGCCACCACCATGGCCCGTACGATAAACGGCAGCAGGGTCAGCTTGCCGCGTGTCGCACCGTGCTTTTCGTTGAGATGCACGCGCAACTCGTCGAGGGCGGTGACGTCGATTTCTTCCACGTAGCTGAAATGCGCGGCGCGCCGGGTGGCGTCCTGCATACGCTGGGCGATCTTGCGGCGCATACCGATCACCGGGATCTGGTGTTCATCATTGCGCTCGGCGTAAGGGTTGGCGGCGCTGGCGCTGGTGGCCGGCCCCTGGTGCAGGTACGCCTCCAGGTCTTCGTGCAGAATCCGGCCCGCAGGCCCTGTGCCATGGACCAGACGCAGTTGAATTCCGGCATCCAGCGCGTGCTTGCGCACGGCCGGGGAGGCCAAGGGGCGCTCACTGGCGTCGCGGGCCACGGGTGCTTGCGGCGCCTTCACGGCAGGCGCGGGTTTGCTTTCTACCGGTGCGGGTGCCGGTTTGGCTTCGGCCACGGGCGTGGTCTTCATCGGTTCGGCAGCCACCGGCACATCCTTGGTGTTGCCTGCGCCTTCCACTTCAATGCTGATCAAAATACTGCCCACCGCCATGACTTCACCCGGCTCGCCGCCCAGGGAAATCACCTTGCCGTGGACGGGCGAGGGAATATCCACCATCGCCTTGTCGGTCATCACATCCGCCAGCACCTGGTCTTCAACCACCAGGTCGCCGACCTTCACATGCCACACCGACAATTCAACTTCCGCGATGCCTTCGCCAATGTCCGGCATCTTGATAACGTGCGTGCCCATTCAGACCTCCATGACCCGTTTCAACGCCGCACCCACTCGGGACGGCCCTGGGAAATACGCCCACTCCTGCGCGTGCGGGTAGGGCGTATCCCAACCGGTGACGCGCTCGATCGGCGCTTCCAGGTGGTGGAAGCAGTGCTCTTGCACCAGCGATACCAGTTCGGCGCCAAAGCCGCAGGTGCGCGTGGCTTCATGCACCACCACGCAACGTCCGGTCTTTTTCACCGACTTGACGATGGTTTCCAAATCCAGCGGCCACAGGCTGCGCAGATCGATGACTTCGGCGTCGATGCCGGTTTCTTCGGCGGCAACTTGCGACACATACACGGTGGTGCCATAGGTCAGCACCGTCACAGCCGAACCTGGGCGCACGATGGCGGCCACGTCCAGGGGCACGGTGTAGTAACCGTCCGGAACCTGCGCTTGCGGGTGTTTTGACCACGGCGTTACCGGGCGATCGTGGTGGCCGTCGAACGGGCCGTTATACAGGCGCTTGGGTTCCAGGAAGATCACCGGGTCATCGTTCTCGATGGAGGCAATCAGCAGGCCCTTGGCGTCGTAGGGGTTGGATGGCATCACCGTGCGCAGGCCGCAGACCTGGGTGAACACCGCTTCGATACTCTGGCTGTGGGTCTGGCCGCCGTAGATGCCGCCGCCGCAGGGCATACGCATGGTCAAGGGCGCGGTGAACTGGCCGGCCGAGCGATAACGCAGGCGCGCCGCTTCGGAAATGATCTGGTCGGTGGCGGGGTAGACGTAGTCGGCGAACTGGATTTCCGCCACCGGGCGCAGGCCATACGCGCCCATGCCCACGGCTACGCCGACGATGCCGCTTTCCGAGATCGGTGCGTCAAACACCCGTGAGCTGCCGTATTTGGTCTGCAAACCTTCGGTGCAACGGAATACGCCGCCGAAGTAGCCGACGTCCTGGCCGAACACCACCACGTTGTCGTCACGTTCGAGCATCACATCCATGGCCGAGCGCAGGGCCTGGATCATGGTCATGGTGGTGGTGGTCATGGCGGTTTCCAGTTCGATGCTGTTGTTGTGGTCGTTCATGTCACACCCCCAACTCTTGACGCTGGCGCTTCAAGTGCTCCGGCATCTCTTTATAGACGTCCTCGAACATGGTCGCGGCGCTTGGAATCTGGCCACCGGCGAGGGTGCCGTACTGTTCGGCTTCCTTCTGCGCCTTGACCACTTCGGCTTCAAGTTCGGCACTGACCGCCGCATGTTCCTCTTCGGACCACTGGCCAATCTTGATCAGGTGCTGCTTGAGACGGGCAATCGGGTCGCCCAGGGGGAAGTGGCTCCAGTCGTCGGCTGGACGGTATTTGGACGGATCATCGGAGGTGGAGTGCGGGCCGGCGCGATAGGTGACCCACTCGATCAATGTTGGCCCCAGGTTGCGCCGTGCGCGTTCGGCAGCCCAGGCCGAGGCGGCATACACCGCGATAAAGTCATTGCCGTCTACCCGCAGGGAGGCGATGCCGCAGCCCACGCCGCGTCCGGCGAAAGTGGTGGCTTCACCGCCGGCGATGGCCTGGAAGGTGGAGATGGCCCATTGGTTATTGACCACGTTGAGTATCACCGGCGCGCGGTAGACGTGGGCGAAGGTGAGGGCGGTGTGGAAGTCCGATTCAGCGGTGGCGCCGTCGCCGATCCAGGCCGAGGCGATCTTGGTATCGCCCTTGATCGCCGAAGCCATGCCCCAACCCACGCCCTGCACGAATTGGGTGGCGAGGTTGCCGGAAATGGTGAAGAAGCCCGCCTCTTTGACCGAGTACATGATCGGCAACTGGCGACCCTTGAGCGGGTCGCGCTCGTTGGACAGCAGTTGGCAGATCAGGTCTACCAGCGGTACGTCGCGGGCCATCAGAATGCTTTGCTGGCGATAGGTGGGGAAGCACATGTCGTCGATGTTCAAGGCCAGGGCCTGGGCGCTGCCGATGGCTTCTTCGCCAAGGCTTTGCATGTAGAACGACATTTTTTTCTGGCGCTGGGCGACCACCATGCGGTTGTCGAAGATGCGCGTCTTGAGCATGGCGCGCATGCCTTTGCGCATGATCTCGGTCGAAACACCCTCGGCCCACGGCCCGAGCGCCTGGCCCTGGTCGTCGAGCACGCGGATCAGGCCCTTGGCCAGGTCGGCGGTGTCGGCGGGTTCTACGTCGATGGCGGGTTTGCGTACCAGGCCGGCGTCGGTCAGACGCAGGTAGGTGAAGTCGGTCTTGCAGCCTGGACGGCCCGAAGGTTCGGGAACGTGCAGGCGCAGCGGTGCATACGGCTGGGTCATGGCTTTCTACGCTCTATCTTGTGAATTTCTTGTAGTGGGCGCGCTAGCTGACAGTCAGTCTTCGGGTAGAAGAAATCTTGTCCTACAACAATCATAGGCGTGGCGTAGAAGAATATTTATCTGTGTTTCATTGCGCTCACCGTCATTTGCGGATAAAAAAACTGCATAAACATAATAAACAGGTGATTTTGTCTCATGCGCAAACTGGACCGTACCGATATCGGCATTCTCAACGCCCTGCAGGAGAATGCCCGCATCACCAACGCCGACCTGGCCCGCTCGGTCAACCTGTCGCCCACGCCGTGTTTCAACCGGGTCAAGGCGATGGAAGAACTGGGCCTGATTCGTGAGCAGGTCACGTTGCTGGATGCTGACCTGCTGGGGCTGCACGTCAATGTGTTCATCCATGTAAGCCTGGAAAAGCAGAATGAGTTGGCGTTGCAGCAGTTCGAAGGGGCGATCTCGGACCGTCCCGAGGTGATGGAGTGCTACCTGATGGCGGGTGATCCGGATTATTTGATCCGCGTGCTGGTGCCGACGATCCAGTCGCTGGAGCGTTTCATGATGGACTTTTTGACCAAGGTGCCGGGGGTGGCAAACATTCGCTCCAGCTTTGCCTTGAAGCAGGTGCGCTACAAGACGGCGCTGCCGCTGCCAGCCAACGGCATCAGCCTGGGCAACTGACTCAACGCGGTAAAAATGTGGGAGGGGGCTTGCCCCGATGGCGGTGTGACAGTCAACTTATGTGTAGCTGATCCACTGCTATATCGGGAGCAAGCCCCCTCCCACATTTTTTTACTGTATTTCAAAGTTGGTTGAGGGGGATCTTCAGGTAGGTCACGCCGTTTTCTTCCGCCGGCGGCATATGCCCCGCCCGCACATTCACCTGGATCGCCGGCAGCAACAAGGTCGGCATTCCCAGCCCGGCATCACGCTGGGTACGCATCTCTACAAACGCCGCTTCATCCACGCCATCGTGCACATGAATATTCCCCGCCCTTTGTTCCGCCACAGTGGTTTGGCACTTGGCCTCACGCCCCTCAGGCGGATAGTCATGGCACACATACAGCTTGGTATCCGAGGGGAACGCCAACAGCTTGCGCATCGATGCGTACAACTGCCGCGCATCGCCGCCGGGGAAATCGCAGCGGGCGGTGCCGACGTCGGGCATGAACAGCGTGTCGCCCACCAGGATCAAGCGGCCGTCGATCAAGTAGGCCATGTCGGCAGGGGTGTGTCCCGGCACATGCAGGGCTTGGGCTTTCAAACCGCCGATATGAAAGACCTCATCCGGCGCAAACAGGTGATCGAACTGCGATCCGTCGACGCGAAATTCCGGCTCCAGGTTGAACAGGTTTTTGAACACACCCTGCACCTTGCTGATCGATTCGCCTATCGCGATCTTGCCGCCCAAGGTGCGACGCAGGTAGGGCGCGGCGGAAAGATGATCGGCATGAGCGTGGGTTTCCAGCAACCACTGCACCTGCAAGCCATGCTCGCGCACGAACGCGATCACCTTGTCAGCCTGGGCGGTATCGGTACGCCCCGACGCCGGGTCGTAGTTGAGTACCGAGTCGACAATGGCACAGGGGCCGCCATCCGCTTCATAGACGATGTAGGTATAGGTCGACGATGCGTCATCCAGAAAGGCTTGAATCAACGCTGGCATGGCGGCTGTCCCCAATGAAGAAAAAAGTGGTTACAATCAGTTTACGTTTACACATAATGTTTTGAGCTTAAGTGACATAAAGGACCCGAAGCAAATGGAATCTACCTTGAGTGAGGGCGAAGTCGCCCAGTTGCGTGCGTCGGCGTCCAAGGCTTGTTCCTTGCTCAAGGCCCTGGCCAATGAAGACCGACTGTTGATCCTGTGCCAGTTGACCCAAGGCGAGCGCAACGTCGGCGAGCTGGAAGCCCTGACTGGCGTGCGCCAGCCCACGCTGTCACAACAGTTGGGCATCCTGCGCGATGAAGGGCTGGTCGCCACCCGCCGAGAAGGCAAATACATTTTCTACGGGCTGGCCAGCCATGAAGTGATTCAAGTGATGAAGACCCTGTCCGGGCTGTATTGCGGCGCGGTCATAAAAAGCTGGGCGTGACGCCATCCGGCAGCGACCCTTGTGTGCATTGACTCAAAAAGGCAGTAGACAATGACCGAACAACACTGGGGACCCACCATCAGTGGCGATATCGTAGTCATCGGCGGCGGCTCGGCAGGCATCGGCCTGCTGGCCAGCCTGCTCAAGCGCGATCCGCAGTTGAACATCATCCTGATCGAGCCCAACGATTACCACTGCTACCAACCGGCCTGGACCCTGGTCGGCGGCGGCGCCTACGACCTGCAAAAGACCCGCCGCCCCCTGGCCGATGTGCTGCCCAATGGCGTCAGTTGGGTACAGGCCGCCGTCAGCGAAGTGCTGCCCGACGAGCAAACCCTGGTGCTCGACAGCGGTCAGCGCGTCACCTGGCAAAACCTCATCGTCTGCCCCGGTCTGCGTCTGGCCTGGGAGAAAATCGAGGGCTTGCCAGACACCCTCGGCCAGCACGGCGTCACCTCCAACTACAGCTATGAGCACGCCGCCTACACCTGGCAACTGGTGCAGCAACTCAAGGGCGGCAAGGCGCTGTTCACCCAGCCTGCCATGCCGATCAAATGCGCCGGAGCGCCGCAAAAAGCCATGTACCTGTCCTGTGATCACTGGCTCAAGCAGGGCGCACTGAAAAACATCGAGGTGGAGTTCAACCTGGCCGGCGCTGCGTTGTTCGGCGTGGCGACCTTTGTGCCGCCGTTGATGAAATACGTCGAAAAATACAACGCGCGCCTGGCGTTCAACTCCAACCTGGTAAAAGTCGACGGCCCGGCGCGCAAAGCCTGGTTCGAAGTCAAGGACGCCGAAGGCAACGTGAGCGTCGAAGAGAAAACCTTCGATATGTTGCACGTCGTGCCGCCGCAGCTGGCCCCGGACTTTATCCGCGAAAGCGAGCTTGCCGACGCCGCCGGCTGGTGCGAAGTAAACCCCCACAGCCTGCAACACCTGCGCTACCCGCATATCTTCGGCCTTGGCGATGTGTGCGGTACCACCAACGCCAAGACGGCGGCCGCGGTGCGCAAGCAAATCGTGGTGGTGGCCGAGAACCTGCTGGCCCTGCGCAAACAGGCGCCATTGCCGCTCAAATACGACGGCTACGGCTCCTGCCCGCTGACGGTGGAGAAGGGCAAGGTGGTACTGGCCGAGTTCGGCTACGGCGGCAAGCTGCTGCCGACCTTTCCCCTGGACCCGACTCGGGCGCGCCGTTCGATGTGGTTCCTCAAGGCCACGCTGCTGCCGTGGTTCTACTGGAACGGCATGCTCAAGGGCCGCGAGTGGCTGACCCGTCTGAGCAAGGTGGACTGAATGCTGCTGGCCAGTCTGTTGGGTGTATTGATGGGCCTGGTCATGGGCCTGACCGGCGCGGGCGGCGGCATCCTTGGGGTGCCGGCGTTGGTGCTGGGGCTGGGGTTGACGATGACCCAGGCCGCGCCGGTGTCGTTGCTCGCAGTGGGTGCGGCAGCGGCGGTGGGGGCCATCGATGGCTTGCGCCATGGCCTGGTGCGTTACCGTGCGGCGTTGTTGATCGCCTTGCTCGGCGCGCTGTTTTCGCCGTTGGGCGTGTTCGTCGCCCACCAACTGTCGGAGCCCGTGCTGATGGGGTTGTTCAGCGCGCTGATGGTGCTGGTGGCCTGGCGCATGCTGCAACGGGAAAAGCGCGAGGTGGGGCCAAGTGACCATGGCGCCGCTTCATGGGGCCAGAAGAATTGCATGCTGGATCAACAAACCGGGCGCTTCTCCTGGACCGCCAAGTGCAGCGCCACCCTGGCTGCGCTGGGAGCTGTGACGGGTGCTGTATCGGGCTTGCTGGGCGTGGGCGGCGGCTTCCTGATCGTGCCGGCGTTCAAACAACTGACCGACGTGCAGATGCGTGGGATCGTCGCCACGTCGTTGATGGTGGTCAGCCTGCTATCGCTGATCGGCGTGGCCGGTGCGTTTCATGCGGGCGTGAGCATCGAGCCGGTGGGCTGGGTGTTTATCGGCGCGAGTGTCGTCGGCATGTTGGCGGGAAGGCGGTTGTGTTCGGTCATCCCCGCGCGGGTGTTGCAAGTGGGGTTCGCCAGCCTGTGTGGGGTGGTGGCGATTGGCATGTTTGTCAGCGCGTTGCTCTGACGCGGTACCGGTGCACGGTCACGAAGTCTTGCAGTTGGTCGGGAACCTCCTCATTGGGTGCTGACACTCAGTGAACGGCCGCAAGCGCCGGACTCCTCGACTACGCATAGGCGTTTTATGACAAGCATTACCGCTGCAAGTACGCATTTTTCGCTTCCCCTGCCGACAGATGAACATCCGTCATCACCTGTGACCGATGGCGTCGACACCTCAATGACGTCCCCTCGTCTCAGCCAGGATAGACCGATACCCAGCAGCCCGGCGCCCTCGCTGGGTAATCTGGGAGGCGCATTATCCTGGTCGGTTCCCTTGAGCGCAGACGAACAGCGGCGCTTGCGTCTTGTCACGATGAATCACCAACACGCCCTTGGCGATCAGCCGTTGGTGATGCAAACCCAGGGCGGGGTGCTGGAGTTTCTGCGGTATCGGCAGCCGCTGCCGGCAGAGGCGGGCGACGACCCGGCTAAAATACTCCAGGCACTGGTCAACTCCCCGCAAGGGCAGCGGATGGGCAAAGCGCTACAGCAAACCATGCAAGGCGTTGACAGCGAAAGCAGCGCAAGCGATTACCTGCTGGCCGCTATCGCCCTGCAGATGGACCCTGAGTCGATCACTGCGCCCGGTCGCAACAGCGTTGCCGGTTTCGACCTGGGCAGTGACACACGTGGGGGGCACCACGCCTCCAAGGTTGTGGCCGGCTTGGCCGAACATTTGAGCAGTACTGGCAAAACCAGCGCTGCACTGGCGAGTGTCGGTGCGTACCTGTTGCTGGCCAAGGCGGCACCGCAGTTTCTGATCAAAGACATTCCCCCGACCGTAAAGGTTGGCAGTCAGGCGTGGGCCAGCCTGACGATGGCTGCGATGACGATTGAGGCGCACACACCCGGCAAAGTCCCTGGTATGACGTTTGCCCAAGTCATGAGTGAGGCGCAAGAAGCGCAGCGGGTCGACCCTGCAGTTACCCAAGCGGCACAAACCCTGGCATTGCTGGACTGGGCCGTGGCGAGCGGCGTGCTCAAAAAAAGACAGGATGGCGACTATCTCCCCGTGCAACTTGAATCGGCAAGGGTCGCATTCAACGCGCAACAGGACGCCCGGCTCGTTGCTTCCCAGGCACTGGACACAGCACTGCCCACTCGAAAAGAGGTCGCACTGGCCAAGCTCAAGGAGCGTTTCGGCGACCTTGGCGCATTTTTCGAAGAGAAAGCATTCGCGATTGATCAGCACTATGTGGCGATTGAAGGGGGAGGGATTTCGCTATTGGATATCGCCATGATCGACTGGCTGGAACCCCGGCTCTTCAGGGCGTATGAACCGAGCAGTTCACTCAAGGGCAATGACCTGCGAAGGGTGCTGACGCGTTTGAACGCCAACCGGCAGTTTGGCGTGCCGGCTGAATTCGAACGGCAGTTCAGCCGTGCGATCGAGGAAAAAAAAGCCGCCGTCAATACAGTGGTCAGGCACATGATTTCGCAACTGCCGTTGGAAGATCGCCAGCGCCTGGAGTTTGGGAAAATCAGCTTTTTCCAGGAAGGCTCATACGTCATGGATGGTCATTTCAATAATACGTATGGTCAAAATAAACCGGGGCTGCTGGTTAAAACTGAACTGCAGGGCGTGTCGCACGCCTACGTCATCGACTTCAATAAAGGCACGATTGAAACAGCGAGCCTTTACGATACGAAGATCAGGGCGGACAGGGTTGGCAACAAGGTAACGACGACCAAAACGTTCACGCCCAGCCACAAAGCAGATGATCTTGGGCGTGAGCGCCCGTTGGATAACGGGCCATGGGAGAGCTTTACCAGTGCTCGATCCCATGGGATTGCCACGGCCTTTGTCGAGCACTTGGATCTCGACGATCCGGCTATCAAGTTGCAAGCCCGTGGGCAGACGGCCTTGGACACGGCGAACGCGCAGTTGAGCGAGTTTTTGTTGAACTTGATCCCCTTCAGGTCCGCCATTGTCAATTTTCAAAACGGCAAGTACGGGGACGGGGCTTTCGATCTCTTGCTGGATGTTTTCGGCTTTCTTACCGCCGGCACCGCCACCGCCGGAAAATTGCTCAAGGTCGGCCGCTCGGCGCTTTCCACCGGCGCCAAGGCATTGCGGGCGGCCAAGGTCATCGGTGTGGCGGCCATTGACGTGCTCAACCCTGTGGGAGGGATGGGCGATTTGCCCAGGTTGGTGGGTACCGCTGGCCTCTATGTACTGTCCAAAGGCATCAAGGCCGTCAACAAACTCAGAGGCGCCACTGGCAGCTACGAAGTGTTGAAAACTATCAGCAAACAGTACGACGTCGCGGCAACAGGCACCTTGAAGGTGGGAGGCCAGACAGTGGAAGGGGCTGCTGTGCTCAAAGGCGGCAAGTGGTATTCATTTGACGCTGACACTATGCGACCTTATGGCAGCCCGCTTGAGCAGTTCAAAGTATCGACCCAGGCTGTCGACGGTGAGGTGGACACGGCGCACATCGATGGGCTGAGTGAGTTGAGCCATGAGCTGTTCGGGCACTTCAAAGTGCCAGACCGCAAAATCGTGGGGCTGTCACGCAATAGTCAGGGGGTGTATGTGGCGGCCGATGGGCACATGTCGCATATACGCCATACCGACAGCAACGGTGATACAGCGGTATATGAGGTGCGCCAGGTTTCGCGCACGGACGACGGTGTTGTGCAGGCGCGGGTTTATCACAACAACCGGCAAACCGAGTTGCTGGTCCAGCATGTACAAGGTGACGAATGGCAGCGCCTGGGGGCGCCTGGTGGCGGGCAGATCACCGCTGAACATTTGCGGGCCTGGGAGGCGTTGTCGCCGGATGAACAGGCCAGTCTTACCCGAAAGGGCTTTGCCAAAAAGAATCACCTCCCCCAGAAAACCTTTGAGTACTACGTGAAACCTGACGGCCAGTTGAGCGATACCGGTGTGATCGTGCGTGACCGCCCCGCCAACGCATTCACCGATAAGGTGACCGAAACGCATGTGCGTGATTGGCAAAACATGACACAAGCGGCGCGTGACGAAATGACCTTGGACGGGTTTATCGGCCTTCATAACCTTCGACCGGGAACATTCAAAAGTTATGTGCGCCGGGATGGCACCCCCATGATCAGGGGCGAAGCGCTGCTCAAGTCGTCCGTCGCCCCCAGAAGCAACCAAATTACCGATGATCATTTACGCCAGTGGGATGAGCTTTTCAGGAGCCCGGACAACACATTGACGTCTGCGCAGTTTGTTAGCCAACACGGGCTCAGCCAACGTAGCTGGGAGATGTACGTCAAGGCGGATGGTTCTTTAAAGGAAATGGGCGCGCAGCGCCTGGAACAGGCACGGCAAAATGCCGCACTGGCGTCCGCAGGCCAGGCCCCGCCCTCCATGGCTGATCATTTGCGCGCTTGGCAGGCGCTGTCTTTGGAGCAACAACAAAGCCTTACCCGTGAGGGGTTCGCCCGGCAAAAACACCTCCACCCGAGAGTTTTTGAGCGCTACGTGCAACCCAATGGTCAACTGACCGCTACCGGTGTGGCAGTGCGCGACCGCCTGCCCGGCACGCCCTTCTATACGGTGACTGAAACCCATATCCGTGACTGGCAAGACATGACACAGGCGCAGCGTGACGTAATGACCCTCGAAGGGTTTGCCGAGCTTTATCACGTCAATCCGGGCTCGTTCAAAACGCATGTGCGGCGAGATGGGACCTTGGGGCCAGTCGGCAGGGAGTTGATGGACAGGGTAGCCGGGGTCGTCCCTAACAGAATTACCGATGACCATCTTCGCCAATGGAAAGCGCACTTCGAGAGCCCGGATAACGCGGTCACGCAAGCGCAGTTCACCCGCGAGAACGGGCTCCATCCTGCTACGTGGAGGGACTGGGTCAACCCTGACGGCTCCTTGAAAAACACCGCCAGGGAACGTCTTGAGCGCGCTGCACTGGGGCCCGCGGCCCATGCTCCGAGGGCGCCGATGCTATTGATCACCGCCGAGCATCTGCGCGACTGGGAGGCGCTGCCGCTTGCGCAACAGCAAGGCTCTGCCCGTAAGAACTTTGTCCGACATAGACACATCTCCCATAGAACCTTTGATCACTACGTGCAGCCTGACGGCAAACTGAGCCCTGCCGGCGAGCTTGTGCGCGACCGCGCGGCCAACACACCGGTTGACAAGGTGACCGAAACGCACATCCAGGCGTGGCAAAACATGACACAGCAGGCGCGGGACGCCATGACCAGGGAAGGTTTTGCCGGTCACCATAACCTCAGTGCACACTCATTCAGATCACATGTACGGGCAGACGGTAGCCTGTCGGCCACCGGCGAAGCACTGGTGAGCAGCGCAACCGATGGCACCTATAGGCGGATCACCAGTGACCTTTTACGCCAGTGGCAAGTGCGTGCCACCAATGCGGACAACTCAATGACGCAAGCGCAGTTCTTGCACCAGCACAGGCTTAATCCAAGCGTCTGGACGAAGTACGTTAAAAGTGACGGCTCCTTTACAGCGATTGCTGTCCAACGTCTCGAACGGTTACAGCAAAACACTGGACCGCGTCTCACGCCCCAGCAACCTGCTGTGGATACTGCACGAAAACGACCGGCATCAGACCCTCTGGACCCGCCGCAAGCGAAGGTTGCGGATCTGACCTTGCACGCCGATACGCCTCAGGGCGTAGAGGCCCCGGGGCCAACGTTGGCAGTCCCGCCTGTCGTTATCAAGGTTGAGCCCAGTGATTTCCAGACACTGCCCCGCCATCAGATCGACAACACACTGCCGATCCTGCAGGACCCGGCGAACCCCAGGCTCAGCTTGACTCAAGCACTTGAAGGTCCTATCGATGACATCCGTATCGCCTACTGGAATGGTGTGCTTGACGGGCTGGATAGCGCAACAAAGGCGCGCGTTTCAGCCCAAATCAAGGAATCGATCAAAGACTGGCTGCGAACCGAAGGTCAACACCAGTCTCGGTTTGAGGAGGCTATGGAAGTGGTCACGCCGCTGGACGATGGTGGGCCGGCTCGCGGCACTTCGGTGTGGGCGCGGCGCGATATTCCTCAATATGAAGTGCTTGGTCCGTATGCAGGCAAATATCACCCAGACGAGGCGTCGTTGTTCGAGGAGCAACGCAAGCAAGGCTCGCGGGCTGTAATGACCTACCTGTTTGGTACCCGTTCGGGTACGCGGACGGTGAGTGGGCTGCACACGGGCAACACCCTGAGCCTGATCAACACCTCGCAACTGGGCGATGGGCCAGCGTGGAGGTCCAACAATGTCGTGTCCATCTCGGTCGGGAAAAACCTGACGTTCTACGTGGCGCTGAAGGACATCAAGAAAGGGGAAGAGTTATTGCTGGACTATGGACCGTTCTATAAACCGGTACCTGATATTGCGATCAAACCGGATCCTGATCGCTGAGTTCAGTGCTCGGCGCGTCAGCCTCCGCCCCCTAGCACCCCATGAATGAGCGAAAGCGCCTGCTGGCGCTTTCGTCAGGACGCTTCCTCGACAATGGACAGGTCGTTTTTTATGACAAGCATTAGCGCGGCACACACGCATTTTTCGCTTTCACCGCCTGCTGCTGAAAATCAGTCGGCGCCCGTGACCGACACCTCGTTGACTCCCCAGCCTCCCAACCAGGATGTGCCGTTGCCCGGCAACCCCGCCCCCTCGCTGGGGCATCTGGGCGGGGCATTGTCCTGGCCGGTTCCCTTGAGCGCAGACGAACAACGACGCTTGCGTCTTATCACGATGAATCACGCACATCATCTGGGCGATCAGCCGCTGGTGATGCAAACCAAAGGCGGCGTGCTGGAGTTCTTGCGGTATCGCCAGCCTCTCCCGGCGTCTGTGCAGGACGACCCTGCCAAGATGCTCGAAGCGCTGATCCGTTCCCCCCAGGGACAACGGATGGGCAAAGCGCTGCAACAAAGAATGCAGGGCATTGACAGCGCGAGCAGCGTGACGGATTACCTGCTGGCAGGCATCGCGTTGCAGATGGATCATGAGTCGATCAGCGCCCCGGCGCGCAACAAAATAGCTGGGTTCGACCTTGCCAGTGACCATTATTGGGGCCACCCCCCATCGGCAGTCGTGGAAGGCTTGGCCGAACACTTAAGTCGCACCGGCAAAACCAGCGTTGCGCTGGCAAAAGTCGGTGCGTACCTGTTGCTGGCCAAGTCGGCTCCGCAGTTTCTGATCAAAGACATTCCCCCGACGGTGAAAGTCGGCAGCCAGGCCTGGGCCAACCTGACCATTGCCGCCATGACGAGCGAAGCGCAGGCACCGGGCAAAGTTCCCGGCATGACGTTTGCGCAGGTCATGAGCGAGGCTGAAAACGCCCGACGGGTTGACCCTGTGGCCACTCAGCATGCCCAGGCTGCCGCGTTACTCGATTGGGGCGTTGCGAATGAAATCATCCCCAAAAGAAACGCTGACACCTACACCGCTGCACAACTTGAAACCGTCAGAACCGAGTTCAACCAACAGCTTGATGAGCGGATGTCTGCTTCAAAAATACTGGACAAGGCAATACCGACGCGAACAGAAATCGCACAGTTCAAGTTGCAGGAGCGGTTTGGAGACTTGGGCGCGCTGTTTGAAGTCAAAGCACTCAGCACTGATGCGTCTCGCGTGGAGCACGGGCAAAACGGGATAAGCGGCACACATTCACTCTTGGACTACGCCAAGATGGACTTGCCGAATCCGAGGCCGCTGAAGTCGAGCGACTCCCGCATCCCCGTAGAGGCGCTGAACAATAATCCTACGTTCGGCGTTCGGGAGGCTTTCGAACAGCAGTTCACCAGCGCCATCCAAGCAAAAAAGGCTGCCATCAATACAACCGTCAGGCACCTGATCTCGCAGCTACCATCTGCGGATAGGAGGAGCTTGGAGTTTGGAAAAATCAGCTTTTTCCAAGAAGGCTCATACGTCATGGATGGTCATTTCAATAATACGCAGGCTCAAAATAAACCTGGACTGTTGGTCAAAACTGAATGGCATGGCACAACAAAAGCCTACGTTATCGACTTCAATAAAGGCTCGATTGAAAGGGCGAGCGTGTACGCAGCGCAGGTTCAGGAGTCCAGGGCAGGCAAAAATGTTTCTACGACCAAAGCGTTCACACCCCGTCATAACGCAGATGATCTGGGTCGTGAACGCCCGTTGAGTGACGCACTTGTGAATAGTTTCACCAGCGCTCGATCCCGTTCGATTGCCGACGCCTTTGTCCAACACCTTGATCTCGATGATCCCGCTATAAAAGAACAGGCGCGCGGGCAGACACCCCTCGACGAGTATTACAGCCCCAAGCCGTTGAACGATTTTTTGTTGAACCTGATCCCCTTCAGATCGGCCATCGTCAATATTCAGAATGGTAAATATGGTGAGGCAGCATTTGATCTCATGCTGGACATCTTCGGCTTTGTTACTGCGGGGGCCGCCACGGCTGGAAAACTGCTCAAGATCGGCAGCGCTGTTCTCTCCAGCGGTGCAAAGGTGCTAAAGGCTGCCAAAGTCATTGGCGTCGCCACGATTGACTTGCTCAATCCGGTGGGTGGTTTGGGGGATTTGGCAAGGCTAGTGGGCAGCGGCGGCTTGTATGTACTGTCCAAAACCGTCAATAAACTCAGAGGTGCCACCGGCAGTTACGACGTATTGAAGGCGATCAGCAAGCAGTATGACGCAGCGGCGACAGGCGTGGTGAAGGTGGCCGAACAGACGGTGGAGGGAGCCGCCGTGCTCAAGAACGGCCATTGGTATGCTTTTGATGCCGACGCGATGCGACCCTATGGCAGCCCGCTCGAAGAGTTCGTGGTCGCAACCCAGGCTGTCGCCGGTAAGGTGGGCGCTCCGCACCTCGAAGAAGTGAGCGAACTGAGCCATGAATGGTTTGGTCAGTTCAACGTGCCTGAGTCGCGTATTGCTGGCCTTTCACGTAATGGCCAGGGCGTGTATGTGGCCGCCGATGGGCACCTGTCTCATATACGTCATATCGACAGCCACGGTAAGGCGGCGGTGTACGAAGTCCGCCAGGTGTCGCGCACGGAGGACGGCGTTGTGCAGGCCCGGGTTTATCACAACAACCGGCAGACCGAGTTGTTGGTCCAGCATATACAGGGTGACCAATGGCACCGCCTGGGGGCAACCGGTGGTGCAAAGCAAATCACCGCTGAACATTTGCAGGCGTGGGAAGCATTGCCGCGCCAGGAGCAAATAAGGCTTACCCCCAAGGGTTTTGCCCGCCAGCACCAACTGCCCTGGAAAACGTTTGAGTACTGTGTGAAAGCTGACGGTCGACTGAGCGAGACTGGCTTGATCGTGCGCAACCGCCCCGCCAACACGCCGTTCAACAAGGTGACCGAAGCGCATATCCAGAGTTGGCGAAGCTTGACTCGGCATGAGCGTGGCGCCATGACCTTAGACGGGTTTGCCGTTCATCATCACCTGAATTCGCATACGCTCAAAAATTATGTGCGGGTCGATGGCAGCCTGGGGCCAGAGGGTGAAGAGCTATTGGGCAGGGCTGCCGGTACTGCCTATGAGGTAATTACCGATGAGCATCTACACCAGTGGCGCACGCTCTTGGCACAACCGAACAACGTAGTGACGTCAGCGCAGTTCATGAGCCAACACAGGCTCAGCCCAGGCAGTTGGAGTCGCTTCGTTAAAAAGGATGGTTCCTTGAAAGAGGCGGCCGTGCGACGTCTCAATCAGGCCGAGCAAAACACCGCGCTCGCCCCCACCTTCCAGACTTCGGCACGCAAACAGATCATTACGGGTGAACATCTACAGGAGTGGGAGGCGTTGTCGTCCGCGCAACCGCGCAGCATTACCCGTGAGGACTTTGCCCAGCAGAGGAACCTCTCGCCGAAAACCTTTGCCTACTATGTGCAGCCTGACGGCCAGTTGAGTGATACCGGCAAGATTGTGCGCGACCGCGCGGCCAATACACCCTTCAATACACTGACCGAAACGCATATACGTGATTGGCAAAGCAAGACGCAGCAGGCGCGTGACGCAATGACCATGAACGGATTTGCCGGCCATCATCACCTTAATCCGAGTACGTTCAAAAATGGTGTGCGGCAAGATGGTGGCCTTGGGCCGGCCGGTGAAGCGTTGTTGAACAGGGCGGCCGGTCTCACCTATACCGCGCTTACTGATGACCATCTACGCCAGTGGCGGGCGCTCTTCGCTCAATCGAACAGGTCAGTCACGCAGTCGCAGTTTTTGAGCCAACATGGGCTCAACCCAAACACTTGGCATCAGTACGTTAACGCCGATGGCTCTTTAAAAGCGGCGACCGTGCAACGCCTCAATCGGGCAGAGCAAGATATCCCGCAGCTCCCCGTGCCCGAGCAACCGGCTGCGAGTGCAACACGAAAACGGCCTGCGCAAGACCCTCTGGATCCGCCGCCGTCGAAATCTTCGGATCTGAACACTCCCACCGACACGCCATACAGCGAACAGATCCCAGGTTCGTCTTCGGACATCGTCGTTATCAAGGTTGAACCCGACGTTTCCCCTGTACTACCTCGTCATCAGATCGACAATACTCTGCCGATTCTGCAGGACCCGACGAACCCCAGGCTCAGCTTGACCCAATCACTTGAAGGCCCTATCGAGGACATTCGTATCGCCCACTGGAATGGTGTGCTTGACGGTCTGGATAGCGCAACCAAGGCACGCGTATCAGCCCGGATCAAGGCGTCGATCAAAGACTGGCTGCGGACCGAATGCCAGCACCAGTCCCGGTTTGATGAAGTCCTGGAAGTGGTCACGCCGCTGGATGATGGTGGGCCGGCGCGCGGCGCATCGGTGTGGGCGCGGCGCGATATCCCCCAATTTGAAGTGCTTGGCCCGTATGCCGGCAAGTACCATGCAGACGAGGCGTCGTTGTTCAAGGAGCAACGTAAGCAAGGCTCCCGGGCTGTACTGACTTACCTGTTCGGTACACGTTCGGGTGTGCGTACGGTGAGTGGGCTGCACACGGGTAACACTCTGAGCCTGATCAATACCTCGCAACTGCGCAATGGGCCGGCGTGGAAGTCGAACAATGTCGTTTCCGTGGCGGTCGGGAAAAACCTGACGTTCTATGTGGCGCTCAAAGACATCAAGAAAGGTGATGAGTTGCTGCTCGACTATGGGCCGTTCTATAACCCTGTGCCTGAGATAGCGATCAAGCCGGACCCCGATCGTTGAGGTGAGCCGCTCGGCGCAGGCAGTGGGCCAGCCGATGCCGCCTTTAGGCCGTTTGAAGATCAATTGTGCGTTCGCCATGGAAAGATGCGCGCTGCTCAGGTTTACTACTACCTGAGTAAGCGCTTCACCGACCTTGCACGTCGGCTCACCAAGGTCACCGAATGGATAAATACACCCCCCACACCTGGCAGCCCCACGAGCGGCCGAGCCTGCCCGGCTCGCCGTCGACGCCGCTGCACCCCACCCACAGGCGCTGGCTGTTTGCGCTGGTGGGCGTGCTGGTAGCAATCACCGGTGGCCTGGGCAATGCCCTGGTTATCGCCAACCTGCAATACCTGCAAGGCGCACTGGGCGCGACCACCGCGGAAATGGCCTGGCTGCCCGCCGCGTATGTCATGACCAACGTGTGCATGAACCTGCTGCTGGTGAAGTTTCGTCAGCAGTTCGGCCTGCGTGCGTTTACCGAAGTATTCCTGGTGTTGTATGCGCTGGTGACTTTCGGCCACTTGTTTGTCAACGACCTCAACTCGGCCATTGCGGTGAGGGCGGCTCACGGCATGGTCGGCGCGGCGCTGAGTTCGTTGGGTTTGTACTACATGATCCAGGCGTTCCCGGCCAAGTGGCGCTTGAAAGCTCTGGTGCTGGGGCTGGGCACCGCGCAATTGGCGCTGCCCCTGGCGCGGCTGTTTTCCGAAGACTTGCTGCAGATCGCCGAATGGCGCGGGTTGTACCTGTTTGAACTGGGCCTGGCGCTGATCTGCCTGGGTTGCGTGTTCCTGCTCAAGCTGCCGCCCGGTGACCGCTTCAAGACCTTTGAAAAACTCGACTTCCTCACCTTCGCCATCCTTGCCACTGGCGTTGCTTTACTGTGTGCGGTGCTGTCCCTGGGGCGTATCGACTGGTGGCTGGAAGCGCCGTGGATCGGTGTGGCCTCGGCCTGCTCGCTGGTACTGATCATGGCGGGGCTGGCCATCGAGCATAACCGCAGCAACCCGATGCTGATGACGCGCTGGCTGGGCAGCGGCGTGATGATTCGCCTGGCCTTGGCGGTAGTGCTGATTCGCATGGTGCTGTCCGAGCAATCCACCGGTGCGGTGGGGTTCATGCAAATGCTGAACATGAGCTACCAGCAAATGCATACCTTATATGTGGTGATGCTGGCCGGGGCGATTGCCGGGCTGGTGGTCAGCGCGTTGACGATCAACCCGGCGCACCTGTTGATGCCATTGGTGATTTCCCTGGCACTGATGGCGACAGGTTCGGTGATGGACAGTTTTTCCAGCAACCTGACGCGCCCGCAAAACCTCTACATCAGCCAGTTCCTGCTAGGCTTTGGCGGCACGTTCTTCCTCGGGCCGACCATGGTGCTGGGCACGAAAAACGTGCTGACCAACCCGCGCAACCTGGTGAGCTTCTCGGTGATGTTCGGGATTTGCCAGAACCTCGGCGGCCTGATCGGCGCGGCGTTGCTGGGCACCTTCCAGACCGTGCGCGAGAAGTATCACTCAAGCATGATCGTCGAGCACCTGACCTTGATCGACCCCCGTGTGGCGGCGCGAGTGCAGAGCGGCGGGTCGGCCTACGGTGGCATCGTCGCCGACCCGGAACTGCGCAACCTGATGGGCATCCGCAGCCTGGCCACGGCGGCCACCCGTGAAGCGAATGTAATGGCTTACAACGATGTGTTCATGCTGATCGCGATTATTGCGATCCTGACCATGCTGTGGATCTTCACCCGCAGCCTATGGTTGATGAGCACCACCAAGGCAATCCCTCCTGTTCAACCCAGCGGCGCGACTTCATGACCGAACCCTCAACCACCACCACAACCGCCATCGCTGCCACACCGGAAGGCAGCACGCCACCGGGCGCCGTGCCCACCCAATTGCGGCCTTTGCGCGTGCGCATCATCTCGTCCCTGGGTTTTGCCGCCATCGCCATCATCGGTGTGCTGATCGTGCTGTACGCCTGGCAGTTGCCGCCGTTCAGCAGTGCGGTGGAAACCACCGAAAACGCTCTGGTGCGCGGGCAGGTGACGATTATCGGCCCGCAACTTGGCGGCTATGTGTTCGAAGTACCGGTGCAGGATTTCCAGTATGTAAAAGCGGGGGACCTGCTGGTACGCCTGGATGACCGCATCTACAAACAGCGCCTGGACCAGGCCCTGGCGCAGCTGGCCGTGCAGAAAGCGTCGCTGGCCAATGTGGTGCAGCAACGCAACAGCGCCGAAGCGACCATCAAGCTGCGTCAGGCCGCGCTGGTCGACAGCCAGGCCCAGGCGCGCAAGAGTACCGCTGACTTGCGTCGCAACGAAGAATTGATCAGCGATGGCTCGGTGTCCAAGCGCGAACTGGACGTGACCCGTGCCGCCAATGCCCAGACCATTGCCGCCGTAGCCCAGGCCCAGGCCAGCCTGGAAATTGCCCGGCAAGACCTGCAAACAGTGATCGTCAATCGCGGCTCCCTGGAAGCGGCAGTCGCCAGTGCCGAGGCGGCGGTGGAGCTGGCGCGGATCGATTTGTCCAACACCCGCATCACCGCGCCACGCGATGGTCAGTTGGGGCAGATCGGCGTGCGCCTGGGTGCCTACGTTAACTCCGGCGCGCAATTGATGGCCCTGGTGCCCAAGCAGCTGTGGGTGATCGCCAACATGAAGGAAACCCAGATGGACAATGTGCAGGTCGGCCAGCCGGTAACCTTCACCGTTGACGCGCTGAACCATCGCAAATTCCATGGCACGGTGCAGCATATCTCGCCGGCAACCGGCTCGGAGTTCAGCCTGTTGCAGGCGGATAACGCCACCGGCAACTTCGTCAAGATCGCCCAGCGCGTGCCAGTGAGGATTACCGTGGACCCGGACCAGGCCGAGAGCGAGCGGTTGCGACCTGGGTTGTCGGTGGTGGTGAGTATCGATACGGCAGGGCGCCTGAAAAACAGCCCACCCTGACCCTGACACAGTGCAGAGCAAAATGTGGGAGGGGGCTTGCTCCCGATTAGCACAGGTATCTACACAACTTTGCATTCGCCAACAGTAACCACGATGCGCAGCGAGCCGCTCTTGATCTTGATCTTGATCTGCTTTTGATCTCAGGCGCCCCGTTAAACCACGCTGGCCGGAATTCGACAGGGATTTGGGGGGTAAACCGGCAGGGATGCCGGTTTAGCCGCCCCGCGCCATGGATGGCGCGTGGCGGCGGCCCCCCAAATCCATGGCGGATTACGGGCACACCGAGCCTAGGCGAGGTGCCGAGTGGTGGGGCAAGAGCCCTTTTGGTTACTTTTGAGGCTCTTTTCCAAAAGTGACCCGCTGTAAAAGCGGAACCAATAGCGGCCGTTACCCAAACACCGGATATGTACTCGGTCTGATCCAGCACCCTGGTCGGCCCGGAGGCCGCCATCGGGAGCAAGCCCCCTCCCACATTTGACCAAGGTGTGTCACGTGGGCGCCTGTCGATTGTGAGGCCGTCAGGTGAGCAACCCCCCTCTCACATTTGCTCACCTGTATTCTGACGATTGGGTTTACAGCACCACGCTCGGCAACCACAACGACAGTGCCGGAATGTAGGTCACGGCCATCAGCACCAGAAACAGCACCGCATAAAACGGCAGCAGCGCCTTCACGGTTTTCTCGATGCTTACCTTGCCCACCGCCGCGCCGACGAACAACACCGCGCCCACCGGAGGCGTGATCAAGCCGATGCCGAGGTTGACCAGCATGATCATGCCAAAGTGCACCGGGTCGACGCCGATACCGAGGATCACCGGCAACAGGATCGGCGTAAGGATCAGGATCAGCGGTGCCATGTCCATCACCGTGCCGAGCAACAGCAGCATGACGTTGATGCACATCAGGATCAAGTAGCGGTTGTCCGACAGGGTCAGGAACAGCGTAGTGATCTTCGCCGGGATCTGCATCAGGGTCATGATGTAGCCGAAGCTGGCGGCGAAGGCGATGAGGATCATCACGATGGAAATGGTGCGTACCGTGCGATGCATCAGCTTGGGCAGCTCGCGCCATTTGTAGTCGCGGTAGATGAACATGGTCACGAAAAACGCCCACAGCACCGCGATGGCCGCCGACTCGGTGGCGGTGAAGATGCCCGACAAGATGCCGCCGAGAATGATCAACATGGCCATCAGGCCCCAGAGTGCATCAGCGGCGATCTTCAAGGCCTGCTTCAAGGGGATGACTTCGCCCTTGGGGTAGTTGCGCTTTTTCGCGAAGATCAGGCACAGCACCATCAGGCACGCGCTCATTAAAAGGCCCGGCACCACGCCGGCCATGAACAGCGAGGCGATTGATACCGTGCCGCCGGCGGCCAGGGAGTAGAGCACCGAGTTGTGGCTGGGCGGGGTCAGCAGCGCTTGTACCGAGCCACTCACGGTCACCGCCGTGGCGAACTCCCGTGGGTAGCCACGGCGTTCCATCTCCGGGATCAGCACCGAACCGACCGACGCGGTATCGGCCACCGACGAGCCTGAGATCGCACCGAAAAACGTCGACGCCATGATGTTGACCAGCGACAGCCCGCCGCGCACAAAGCCCACCAGCACCCCGGCAAACGCCACCAGCCGCCGCGACATGCCGCCCTCGGCCATGATCGCTCCGGCCAATACGAAGAATGGAATCGCCATCAGTGAAAACTTGTTCACCCCGCCCGCCACCTGGATCATCAGGGCCTGGAACGGAATGTCGATCCACCACGCGCCGATCAGCGCCGACAAGCCCAGGGCGTAGGCCACCGGCATACCGATCAGGATCAAGGCGATAAAGCTGCCCAGCAGAATCAATGCGTCCATATCAGGCAGCCCCTTCGCTTTCTTCAACCAGGTCGAAACGCACTACGCGCCGGTGGCTCTGGTCGCCCAGTAGAAGTTTTTCCAGCACGAATATCAGGGTCAGCAAGCCGCCAATCGGGATCGGCATATAGGTGATACCCACACGCAGGGTAGGGATGGCGCTCATGAACTGGTTCCAGGTGGACAGGCACAGCTTGGCGCCCCAAATGGTCATGAACAGGCAGATGGTCGCCATCAACAGTTGCGAGACGATGCCGACAACGCGGCGCTGAGCATCAGGCAGGCGATCAGTGATCATCGCCACCGACATATGCGCCCCGGCGCGGTAGCTGGCAGCCGCGCCGATAAAGGTGAACACCAGCATCAGCAGGATCGCAGAGGGTTCCGGCCAACTGGAGCCGGTGCCGAGAATATAGCGGGCGAAGATGCCCCAGGGAATGATCAGCGCGACCCCCAGGACCGAGAGGCCGGCGACCCAGATGCAGGTCATGTAGATACGGTCGTTGATGCGCAGCAGTAGATTCTTCATGGCGTTCACCGTGACCGGGCGCGTCGATACCGACCGCGCCGGGCCTTGTCAGGGAGGAGGGCGTTACTGAACGGCGTCGATACGCTTGATGATGTCGGCGTAAGGCGCACCGTACTTCGCGCGAACCTGCGCGGTGGCGTCATAGAAGGGCTTTTTGTCGACGGTGATGAACTCGACCCCGGCCTTTTTGAGTTTCTCTTCACTGCTGGCCGACTTGGTATCCCACAACACACGCTCGTCAGCCTGGGCGGCCTTGGCGGCTTCCTTGACCATGTCCTGCTGTGCGGCGGTGAGCTTGTTCCAGGTGATTTTCGACATCACGATGGGCTCGGGCAGGATCAGGTGTTCGGTGAGGGTGTAGTACTTGGCGTTCTGGAAGTGGTTGTGTTCCAGAAGCGTCGGCGGGTTGTTTTCTGCGCCGTCGATCACCCCGGTCTGCAAGGCGCTGAAGATCTCGCCGGTGTCCATGGCGATACCGTTGGCGCCCATTGCATTGAAGGCTTCGATGAAAATCGGGTTGCCTTGCACGCGAATCTTCATGCCCTTGAGGTCTTCGATCTTGCGCACTGGTTTCTTGGTGTAGAGGTTGCGCGTGCCGCCGTCCATCCAGGCGAGGGCGACCAGGCCGAACTCGGAATCGGTGATCTTGGCGAGGATCTCATCGCCGATTTCGCCGTCAATCACCTTGCGCATATGCGCCTGGTCGCGGAACACGAACGGCAGGTTGAACACATTCACGTCCGGCACCACCGGGCCGACGATGCCAAGGCTGACGCGGGTCATTTGCACGGCGCCGACCTGGGCCTGTTCGACGACTTCCTTCTCGGAGCCGAGCACACCGCCCGGGAAGTACTTGAAGGTCAATTCGCCCTTGCTTTGCTGGGTCAGGGCCTTGCCCATGTTTTCTTCGGCGACCACGGTGGGGTAGCCAGCGGGGTGGATATCGGCAAACTTGATTTCCAGCGCGTGGGCGGCGCTGCTGAGGGCCAGGAGTGTGGCAGCGAGCAAGGTGCGTTTGAAGTCCATGGGCGGTGATTCCTGTCTTGTTATTGTTGTATTCAAGGCACAGCGATGCAGCTAGAGGATGAACTGGGGTTCGGGCAATCCCTTGACGCCGGGGTTGAGGGCAAACACGCCGCCGGACAGCGAACTGTCACGCTGATCGTCACGAATGGAGGTGACGTACAGGGTGTCCAGGCGACTGCCGCCGAAGGCGCACATGGTGGGTTTTTTTACCGGTACGGTGAGGGACTGGTCGAGGCGACCGTCGGGGGTGAAACGGTGGACCAGGCCGGCATCGTTGGCGCAGATCCAGTAGCAGCCATCCGCGTCGACAGCTGCACCATCGGGCCTGCCGAGAAAGTCATGCATGTCCACAAACACCCGGCGGTTGGACGGCGCACCGGTGTCGATGTCGTAGTCGAATGCCCAGATCTGCTGCACTAGCGGGTGTGAATCAGAGGCATACATTGTGCGGCCATCGGGGCTGAAGGCCAGACCGTTGAGGGTGATGAAACCATCGAGCTGCGCATGGGGCGCCGTGCCAGACGCATAGCGATAAAGGGTGCCCTCAGCGGCGTTCAACCCCATGTTCAGCACCATGCTGCCGGCCCAGAAGCGGCCTTGGCGATCACAGCGGCCGTCGTTCAAGCGCATGTCCGGGCGCGGATGTTCGACACCAGCCAAGAGCGTAGTGTCGAGGCTGCCGTCGTTGTGCGGGGTCAGTTCAAAGAAGCCGGTTTCCATGCCTGCCACCCAGTTGCCCGCTTGGGTACGGGCGATGCAGGCTAGCATCTGCGGGGCCTTCCAGGCACGCAGGTGCCCGGCAGAGGCGTCCCAACGGTGCAAGCCACCGTTGGGGATGTCCACCCAATAGAGGGCGTTTTCTTCAGGCACCCATATCGGGCATTCCCCCACGGCGTTGCGGGCATCGACAATCAATTCTGCAGTCATGGCCACTCATTCCTTTGGGTTGCTGTGCACTCAGTCACCGAACGGGCCTGCCGCGCAGAACGCGCCGCCCTGATAAATCCTTGCCGGGTCATCATCTGCGACCGGCGGCTGGGCCTCGACCTGGGCGCGGAACACTTCGGAGCTGTCCTTGGGCGCAAAGCCCAGGTGTGCGGCGTAGCGGTTGTCCCACCAGGTGTCGAGGTTGGCCGACATGCCGTAGACCACGGTATGGCCGACATCGGGCGTGTACAGCGCGCGTTCGAGTAGTTGGGTCAGGTCGTCGAAGCTCAACCACGTGTGCATCATCCGGCGGTTCTGCGGCTGCGGGAACGAGGAGCCGATGCGGATGCTCACCGTCTGGATGCCATAACGGTCAAAGTAGAAACTGGCCATGTCTTCGCCGTAGGACTTGGACAGGCCGTAGTAGCTGTCCGGGCGGCGTGGGGAGTGGGCGTCGAGTTGTTCACCCTGTTTATAGAAACCGATCACATGGTTGGAGCTGGCGAAGATCACACGCTTTACGCCATGGCGACGTGCGGCCTCGTAGATATGGAAGATGCCGCTGATATTGGCGCCGAGCACTTCTTCGAACGAGCGCTCTACCGATACGCCACCAAAATGCAGGATGGCGTCGACGCCTTCTACCAATTGGTGCACGGCTTGCTTGTCGGACAGGTCGCAGGTTTGCACTTCTTCGCGGGCATCGATGGCGGGAGCCATGTCGGCGATATCCGACAGGCGCAGGACCTTGGCGTAAGGGCGCATACGTTCGCGCAAAACTTTACCGAGGCCACCGGCGGCGCCGGTGAGCAGCAGGCGGTTAAACGGAGCAGGGGTTGTGGTGGTCATGGGCGTTCCAGATTTTTGTTGTAGGTTGTCGTATGACTATATGGAAATAGTGTTAGGGATTCTTGGTGTTGTCAACGTCCTTCCAGGCGCATGAGATCAAAGGTGGGAGCTGGCAAGCCAGCTTCCACATGGATGTGTGACACCTTTGAGATCGAGTTCGACCCTGGAACTTACAACAACGAAATCGGATAGCTGATGAAAATCCGGTTCTCATCAAACTCGTTATTGCTGAAGTCGCGCCGCATTGTCGAATTGCGCCACTTCACATTGAGGTTTTTCAGTGCACCACTTTGCACCGTATACGCCAGTTCCGACTCACGTCCCCATTCCTTGCCATCGGTGATCGCTGCGGTGTGCACGTTACTGCCGCTGATATAGCGGTTCATCAGGGTCAGCCCTGGCACGCCGAGTACGACAAAGTTGAAGTCATGGCGCACCTGCCAGGATTTTTCCCTGGCATTGTCATAGCTGGAGTTGTAGCTGTCGTTGGCCAGCGTGCCGCCGCTGGTGCCGTTGATGCGCATCCATACACTGTCGCCGGTGAGTTTTTGCAGGCCGACGTAGAAGGTGTGGCCGTTGTATTTGGCCGAGAGCAGGGCGAACACGGTCTTGTTGTCGAGGTCGCCGGCCAAGGCGCTGCCGTCTTCCTTGCCGTTGAAGAAGCCAAGGTTGGCGCCCAGGGTCCAGTCGCCCACCGGCTGGCTGTGGGTGAGGTTCAGATACTGTTGCTGGTAGATATCAGTGAGTTCGGCGTACCACAGGCCGACCTGGGTGCGCTTGTCGTTGAAGGTATATTCGCCCCCGCCGAAGTTGAAGCGGTCCGAGGTGAACGCAGCTTTGCCGTTCATGAACATGTCTTCCATGCTCGCGTCGTTGCGTGGGCTGTTGCCGCGAAACTGGCCGCCGTAGAGGGTCAGACCGGCGATCTCATTGGACGTGACCTGGCCGCCGCGAAAGGTCTGGGGCAGAGAGCGGCCATCATCGGAACGCAGGATCGGCAGCACTGGCATCCACTCGCCAAGTTTGAGCTCGGTCTTGGACAGCCTGGTTTTCAGCGCGACCCCAAGGCGTCCGAAATTGTCGGCAGGACGGCCATCGTCATGCACCGGCAGCAGTTGAGTACCGGCAGTGCCTTTGCCGCCATCGAGCTTTTGCGAATACAGGCCCAATACATCAATCCCGAACCCGACAGTGCCTTGGGTAAAGCCGGATTTGGCGTCGAGAATGAAGTTTTGCGTCCACTCTTCGGCCTTGCCCTGAGGGTTGCCGGGGTTGGTGAAGTTGCGGTTGAAGTAGGCGTTGCGCAGGTTGAGCGTGGCCTTGGCGTCGTCGATAAAACCTTCGGCTTGAACGCACAGGGGCAGGGTGACGGCCAGGCTAGCGAGGCTGATAAGGCCCAGGCGTGCAGAGCAATTGCGGGCGAATTGACTCACAGTGAGGCTCCCTTTCTTTTGTTGTTTTTATTATTTGTTATACGTCGTCGTACAACATTGAGCGGGATATTTGCGGGGTTTTCGGGGTGTGTCAAGCAGAAGTTATACGATGACTGTGTATGACCTGATCTAAAGCGGGCAGGGTCAATGTGGGAGGGGGCTTGCTCCCGATAGCAGTGTGTCAGTCACAGATGATCTGACTGATACACCGCTATCGGGAGCAAGCCCCCTCCCACATTTGATTGAGTTAAACCTGGTTTTTTATACCGCTAAAACCATCGGAGGCAGGGTGCCAAGGAGTGAAACGGCGGCTACTGCGCAGACCCCCAGCAGCCATTCCATCATCACGCTGGCTTTCAAACTGCCCAAGCGCTGTTCGCAGCGTTCGATACGCAACCGGTTCAGCAGCGCCAACCCCAACATCCCCGCCACCAACCCCACCTTGATCAGCAGGATCAAGGCAAACCCATTGAACAGTGGCGTGGGCCACAGTTGCCCGGTGAGCACGCGCACATTGATCAAACCGGTTACCAGCAAGCCGGCGACGAGGCCGTAACCCACGCCGCTGAAGCGCCGCAAAATCGGCTCCAGCCGGTACTCTTGCGCGTGCCTGAGGATCAGCACCAGCACCAGCAACCCACCCAGCCAGGCCCCCACGCAGAGCAGATGCACCACTTGGTTGAGGATCAGCAATTGCCCACTCAGCCCGTCGAGCATGGCGCCATGGCCCACCGGCGCGAGGGTCGCCAGCAGCAGGGTGATCAATGGCAAACGCAAGGCTGGCCAGGGTTTGATCAGCACGATTACCAGCAGAACATTCAGCAGCAGATGCCAGGTCCATACCTGGCCGAAAAAGGTCTTGCCCAGCACCAATTGCACGGTGGCCGGTTGCAGCGCCGCGTCCCAACTGCCGGCCATGCTGGCGGTGATCAGCAGTAGCCACGCCACGCCGGAGCCAAGCCCCAGCCAGGCCAGGCCACGGGTGATGCATAGCAGTTGCCGGTCCAGAGCCGGTTGTACCTGGGCGCCGAGCAGCCAGGGCCGGAGCACGCAAGCCCCGAACATCAGCAGCACGACGATAAAATGCAGGAAACGGCACAGCACCAGCAGGGTTGCCATGGGTTACTGGCCGACCTTGAAGCTGTATTTACCGCTGCTCTTGTGGGTGTCGACCGACACTGCATTCCACACCACTTTGTAATTGCCGCTCGCGAGCGGGGCGGCAGGGGTCACGACCAGGACTTTCTTGTCCGCGTCCGGGGTTTCCAGGCCCTTGATGGCGATTTCAGTGCCGTCCTTGCTCAGGGACACCTTGGTGAAGGTGGCTTCGACGCCTTCGGTGAAGGTCAGGCGCAGGTCTTTCGGCGCGGCGACGCTGCTGTTGGCCGCAGGTTCTGCGCTCTTGAGGTGGGCATGGGCAAATGCCGCCGAGGCGCCCAGCAGGGAGGTGAGCAGGGCGAGGGTGGTCAGGGCTTTCTTGATCAACATTGTTCAATACCAATCAATGGGTAGGAGCGGGCAGTGTACGAAGTTTCGGCTTGGCCTGTCGCCCCGATCTAGAGCTGGTGGTAGTCTTTAACCCGTGTTGTTGTCAGGGAGCCCTTATGGGCAATCACAAGATCGGAATCCGTCGGGTTAACGTCGAGAAAATCCTGCTGGCGGCGGAAAAAGTCTTCGCTGAAAAAGGCTACGGCAGCACCGCCATGGCCGACATCGCCGAAGAGGTGCAACTGCCGCGTTCCAACCTGCATTATTACTTCACCACCAAGAGCGAGCTGTACAGCGCGGTGCTGTTCGACCTGCTGGAGCTGTGGAAGCAGGATGCCCTGAGCTTCGAAACCTTCGATGATCCGCGGGTGGTGCTCAGCAGCTACATCCGCGCCAAGATGCAGCGCTCGCGTACGCGGCCGTATGGCTCCAAGGTCTGGGCCAATGAAATCATCCACGGTGCGCCCACGCTCGGTGAGGCCCTGGATGAAAGCCTGTACGACTGGGCCAAGATGAAGGAAGCGAAGATTCGCCAGTGGGTGCAAGACAAACGCATCCTGCCGGTGGAACCGTCGAGCCTGCTCTACATGATCTGGGCCTCGACCCAGCACTATGCCGACTTTGATCACCAGGTGAAGATTTTGAATGATCACCAGCCGTTGTCGGATATGCAGTTCGAAAAGGCGATTCAGACGGTTACCAGTGTGATTTTGCGGGGGATCGGGTTGGAGCCTTGAGCCCTGTGGTGAGGCTGAGGGGCCCATCGCAGCATGGGTATCTACACAACTTCGTAGCAGTCACCAGTAACCACGATGCGAAGCGAGCCGCTCTTGATCTTGATCTGCTTTTGATCTCAGGCGCCCCGTTAAACCACGCTGGCCGGAATTCGACAGGGATTTGGGGGGTAAAACGGCAGGGATGCCGGTTTAGCCGCCCCGCGCCATGGATGGCGCGTGGCGGCGGCCCCCCAAATCCATGGCGGATTACGGGCACACCGAGCCTGGGCGAGGTGCCGAGTGGTGGGGCAAGAGCGTTTTGGTTACTTTTGCGCTTTTTTCAAAAGTGACCCGCTGTAAGAGCGGAACCAATAGTGGCCGTTACCTAAATAACGGATATGTACTCGGTTTGATCCGGCATCCTGGTCGGCCCTAAGGCCGCCATCGGGAGCAAGTCGAATCGTCGCACCGCCCCTCCCACAGGGACAGCGCCATACCAGAAGTTGTGTAGATACCCATGCCCATCGCAGGCAAGCCAGCTCCCACATTCGACTGCATTCCTTCAGACAAAATGCGGTCAACTGTGGGAGCTGGCTTGCCTGCGATAACGGTCTAAAGGCTACACAGCTTCCCGATACGGATTACGCGGATCTTGCGTCCAATTCAAAAATGGCTTGCCAGTGTCCATCGGCACCATCTCGATGCAGTCCGCCACCGGGCAGGTGATCTGGCACAAGTTGCAGCCCACGCACTCATCATCAATCACTTCATACTTATGCGTGCCGTCCGCCTGTTTCAAACTGGCGATCGCCTGGTGTGAAGTGTCCTCACAGGCAATGTGACAACGCCCACAACCGATACACGCCGCCTGATCGATCCTGGCGATCACCTGGTAGTTGATATCCAGGTACTTCCAATCCGTGGTGTTACCCACGGCCCGCCCGGAAAAGTCCTGCAGGCTGGTGTAACCCTGGCTGTCCATCCACCGCGACAGGCCGTCCTTCATCTCGTCCACAATCCTGAAGCCATGCAGCATCGCCGCCGTGCACACCTGCACTGCGCCACAGCCCAGGGCGACGAATTCCGCTGCATCGCGCCAGTTGCCGATACCGCCGATGCCGCAGATCGGCAAGCCCTGGGTCTGCGGGTCACGAGCGATTTCGGCGACCATGTTCAGGGCGATCGGCTTGACCGCCGAACCGCAGTAACCGCCGTGGGTACTCTGGGTGCCGACCACCGGCAGGGCGACCATGCGCTCCAAATCCACGCTGGTGATGGAATTGATGGTGTTGATCAAGGACACCGCGTCCGCGCCGCCGCGATACGCTGCCCGCGCCGCCACGCGGATGTCGGTGATGTTGGGCGTGAGCTTGACGATCACCGGCAGCGAGCAATATGTCTTGCACCAGCGCGTCACTTGTTCCACATACTCCGGCACCTGGCCGACCGCTGCGCCCATGCCACGTTCGGGCATCCCGTGGGGGCAGCCGAAATTCAACTCGATGCCGTCGCAGCCGGTCGCCTCCACCAGAGGCAGGATGTTTTTCCAGGACTCCTCAACACATGGCACCATCAGCGATACGATCAGTGCACGGTCAGGCCAGTCCTTTTTCACCTGGGTGATTTCCCGCAGGTTGATCTCCAGTGAGCGGTCGGTGATCAGTTCGATATTGTTGATGCCCAGCACTTCACGATTCGCCCCGAAATGCGCCGAGTAGCGTGACGACACGTTCACCGCCGCCGGGTCTTCGCCCAGGGTTTTCCACACCACGCCACCCCAGCCGGCTTCGAACGCACGGACCACGTTGTAGGCTTTGTCGGTGGGCGGCGCGGAGGCCAGCCAGAACGGATTGGGGGCTTTGATACCGGCGAATACAATCGAGAGATCGGCCATTACGCAGCCTCCACATTCAGCATGAGTTGGGCGTGCATGGCCTCGGCGGCCAGCTTGCCGTGTTGCACGGCCTGCACGGTGAGGTCCTGGCCAAGGCTGACGCAATCGCCGCCGGCATACACGCCGGGGATACTGGTACGCAGCTGTTCATCGACAAAGATGCGCTCGCCCACGCGGTGCAGTTGCTGGGCCAGCAGGTCGTGCAGTGCGTCGTTGTCAAAGCCTTGGCCGATGGCCTTGAAGATCGCATCGGCGGCCAGTTCGAAGGTTTCCCCCGTCGGTAGCAAGCGACCATTTTCCAGGTGGGTGCGGGCCAGGCGCATACCGCGTACGCGGCCCTGGTCGTCGAGCAACACTTCGTCGGGTTGGGCCCAGGTCAGCAGCCGCACTTGATTGGCCTTGGCAATGTCTTGTTCGTGTTGGGTCGCGCCCATGTCCGCCAGGCCACGGCGGTACACAAGGTTTACCTCGCGGGCACCGAGGCGGGCCATTTGCACGGCCATGTCGATGGCGGTATTGCCCGCGCCGAGCACGATGCAGCGGTCGGCCAGGGGCAGTTGGGTGAGGTCATCGGCCTGGCGCAGCTCGCGGATGTAGTCGGTGGCGGCGAGCAGGCCGGGGGCGTCTTCGTGGGCCAAGCCGAGCTGTTTGCTGGCCGCCAGGCCGAGGCCGAGGAACACCGAATCGAATTGCTGATGCAGTTCGCTCAAGGTCAGATTGTCGCCCAGGCGCTGGCCATGGCGGATTTCGATGCCGCCTACTTGCAGAAGGAAATCCAGTTCTTTCTGAGCAAAATCATCCACCAGCTTGTACTTGGCGATCCCGTATTCATTCAGGCCGCCGGCTTTCTCCTGCGCTTCGAAAACCACCACGTCATGGCCGTGCAACGCGGCGCGGTGGGCGCAGGCCAACCCCGCCGGCCCGGCGCCGACCACGGCGATGCGTTTACCGGTGGGCGCGGCGCGCTGGAACGGGTGTTCGCTGAAGTGCGCGTTGTCGATGGCGTAGCGTTGCAACAAACCGATCAGCACCGGCGCGCATTCTTCGGCGTTGTTACGCACGCAGGCTTGCTGGCACAGGATCTCCGTGGGGCAAACCCGAGCGCAACTGCCGCCGAGGATGTTGGCCGAGAGGATTTTCTGCGCAGCGCCTTGCACGTTCTCGGTGTGGATATTGCGGATGAACGACGGGATGTCGATCTCGCTGGGGCATGCGTTCACGCACGGCGCGTCGTAACAGTACAGGCAGCGCGAGGCTTCCAGATGCGCTTGCCGGGCGTTGAGCGGCGGTGCCAGGTCGCTGAACTGGCTGGCGAGGGTGGCCGCGTCATCACGGGGGTGGGGAAGGTGGGTCAGGGTCTGGATCACGGTATTGGCCTCACGGTTATTGAGGTGCTGCCTCTGATGGGCATTGGTTTTTGTGTTGATTGTTCGGGCCTCATCGGGAGCAAGTCGAATCGTCGCACCGCCCCTCCCACATTGGAATGCGTTCCACTGTGGGAGGGGGCTTGCTCCCGATAGCGGGTTCAGCGGTTCACAGCCACTGGTTTGGAAAGCGCTGCCCGCTTGCTCAACTGCTCGAACACTGAGGGATACGCCGGCCGCTCCACATAGCGCCCGGCACCCCGTTCTGCGCGCAGGTCGCCATCGGCCCAGACCAGCTTGCCCTGGCTGATGGTGTGGCTCGGCACGCCGCGCACGGTCTTGCCTTCGAAGATGTTGAAGTCGACCTGCTGGTGGTGGGTCTTGGCCGAAATGGTTCGCGTGCCTTCAGGGTCCCAGAGCACCAGGTCGGCATCCGCCCCGACGCGAATCGCGCCTTTACGGGGGTAGAGGTTGAAGATTTTCGCCGTGTTGGTGGAGGTCAGCGCAACGAACGCCTGCATCGACAGGCGCCCCGTGTTGACGCCTTCGTGCCACAGCAGCGCCATGCGGTCTTCGATACCGGCGGTGCCGTTGGGGATCTTGCTGAAGTCGTCACGCCCGGCGGCTTTTTGCTCGGCGCAGAAGCAGCAGTGGTCAGTCGCGGTGGTGTGCAGGTTGCCCGATTGCAGGCCGTGCCACAGGGCCTCCTGATGCCCGCGCGGACGGAACGGCGGGCTCATGACATAGCCGGCGGCGGTCTGCCAATCCGGGTGCTGGTAGACGCTGTCGTCCAGCAGCAAGTGGCCGGCGAGTACTTCACCGTACACCGCCTGGCCCTTGCCCCGAGCGTAGGTGATTTCATCCAGCGCCTCTTTGGTCGACACATGTACCAGGTACAGCGGCGTGCCGATGGTCTCGGCAATTCGTATTGCGCGGCTGGCCGCTTCGCCTTCCACCTGGGACGGGCGCGACAGCGGATGGGCTTCCGGTCCGGTGATGCCCTGGGCCATCAGCTTGCGTTGCAGGTGATACACCAGCTCGCCGTTTTCCGCATGAACGGTGGGCACCGCGCCCAGTTCCAGGCAGCGTTCGAAGCTGGCGACCAAGGTATCGTCAGCGGCCATGATTGCGTTCTTGTAAGCCATGAAATGCTTGAAGCTGTTGATGCCGTGATGGCTGACCAGTTCGGCCATTTCCTCGCGTACCTGCTCGCTCCACCAGGTGATCGCTACATGGAAGCCATAGTCGGATGCGGACTTTTCTGCCCAGCCGCGCCACTGGTGGAAGGCTTCCATCAACGATTGCTGCGGGTTGGGAATCACAAAGTCGATGATCGACGTGGTACCACCGGCCAAGCCTGCGGCCGTACCACTGAAAAAGTCTTCGCTGGCCACGGTGCCCATGAAGGGCAGTTGCATATGGGTGTGGGGATCGATGCCGCCCGGCATCAAGTATTGGCCGCTGCCATCGAGTATTTCAGTGCCGGCGGGAATATCCAGATCGGTGCCAATGGCCCGAATTAGACCGCCTGCGCATAACACATCGGCGCGGTAACTTTCATCATGGGTAATAACGGTTGCGCCACGGATCAACAGCGACATGTCGAGTTCCTCACAGGCTTGACCGGCTTATGCCAGTTCTAAGTGTTGTAATACTGCCGGTCGATGGAGGATTAATTCCTGTCATCGGTGACAGGAATAGAAACTAGCCCGAGTTTTTCGATTGGGCAAGAAGATTTTTCTTAAGCTTATAATTAAATTAAGTGGCTGAATTAAAAGAGAAAAATAACAAAATCACCAAAATGTAGCGAGCGCTCACCATTTTGACGCACTTGACAGCTTCTGTTTTTGAGCAACATTTCTTATTGCAAATCAGACGCTTGAGATATGCCTCTTGACGGCACTGAAAAATAAAAATAATTGTGTTGCACCAGATTGAGACCTGACGGTTCGAACAACTTGCGCAATGGCTGGCCCCAATAGCGCGGCAAGTAACCCAGGCTCACTCGGAAAGCTGATAAACATCAGCATGTTATATAAGTGGTGCGGGTTCAGCAGCCGTTGTCGGCACGGTAATTGAGTGCAAAGGCAATTGGTCGGGGCCCGAGATGTCATGTTGTTTATGCGGTACTCCGGCCTCCTGTACACAGCGTGCAGGTGAGCAAAAATAATTTTAAAAAAACCGTGGAGCGGCCATGCAACAGAACAGATCGCAAGTCATCGAGCGCAACGGCCTGTACGAACTCGACGCCGGCCCCGACGTCCTCGACAGCCCTCGCTACAACCATGACATGGCACCCACCAAGGTGCATGAGCGCACCTGGAACAAATGGCACATCACCGCATTGTGGGTCGGTATGTCGATTTGCGTGCCGACCTACACCCTGGGCGGGGTACTCACCGCGTATTTCGGCTTGTCGGTGGGCGAGGCGCTGATAGCGATCCTGCTGGCCAATATCGTGGTGTTGATCCCGCTGACGCTCAACGCATTTCCCGGCACCAAGTACGGCATCCCGTTTCCGGTGCTGTTGCGCTCGTCATTCGGCATTCTCGGTTCCAACGTGCCGTGCCTGATTCGCGCGTTGGTGGCCTGCGGCTGGTTCGGGATCCAGACGATGTTTGGCGGGTTGGCGATTCACCTGTTTCTCGGTTCGATTTTCGAGGGTTGGAAGTCGCTGGGTGGCACCGGTGAAGTGATTGGCTTCATGATTTTCTGGTGCCTGAACCTGTGGGTGGTGTTGCGCGGTGCCGAGTCGATCAAGCGCCTGGAAACCCTGTCGGCGCCGTTGCTGGTGGCGGTAGGTATCGGCCTGCTGGTGTGGGCGATGCCGAATGTGTCCCTCAGCGAGCTGATGGCGATCCCACCCAAGCGCCCTGAAGGCGCAAGCCTCACCGGCTATTTCATGGCGGGTCTGACCGCGATGGTAGGCTTCTGGGCCACCTTGTCGCTGAACATTCCCGACTTCAGCCGCTACGCCAAGAGCCAGAAAGACCAGATCCTCGGGCAGATCTTCGGCCTGCCGCTGACCATGTTCCTGTTCGCCGCCCTCGGCGTGATCATGACCGCCGCCTCGGTGAAACTGGTGGGCGTCAGCGTCTCCGACCCGGTGACCCTGATCGGCCATATCCAGAGCCCGGTGTGGGTGGCAGTGGCGATGGCGCTGATCATCGTCGCCACCTTGTCCACCAACACGGCGGCGAACATCGTTTCGCCCACCAACGACTTCCAGAACATCGCGCCCAAGCTGATCAACCGCACCACCGCGGTGATCCTGACCGGGCTGGTAGGGCTGGCGCTGATGGCCCATGAGCTGCTGAAAAAGCTTGGGTTGATCGTTTCCGATGTCAGCCTGGAGACCGTTTACTCCAATTGGTTGCTCGGCTATTCGAGCCTGCTGGGCCCGATTGCCGGGATCATGGTGGTGGACTACTTCATCACCCGCAAACAGCAACTGGACCTGGCAGGACTTTACCGTGATGACGTGTACCCGGCGTGGAACTGGAGTGGTTTCATCGCCTTTGGCGTGCCGGTGGTGCTGACCCTGTTGTCGCTGGGCAGCGATGCGTTCAGTTGGTTTTACAGCTATGGCTGGTTTACCGGTTCGGCGTTGGGCGGGGTGTTGTATTACGGGCTCAATGCCAAGCGCGGTATTAACCCGGCCGTAGCCAAATCATCCTTGTGAACGCGGTCAATGTGGGGGGGCTTGCCCCCGATGGCGATGTATCAGTCACGCATATATCGAGTCGGCCACTGCTATCGGGAGCAAGCCCCCTCCCACATTGGACCGCGTGCCACCTGTTCCAATCATAAGAAATACAGCCTGAGGAGATCCCCATGAACGCTGCCCTCGACGTTCTGCAATCGACCCATCAGCACATCAACCGCGACCGCCTGTGGCAGTCGCTGATGGACCTGGCCAGGCTCGGCGCCACCCCCAAGGGCGGGGTGTGTCGCCTGGCCCTTACCGACCTTGACCGCAAGGCCCGCGATCTCTTCGTGCAGTGGTGCGAAGAGGCCGGCTGTACCGTGAGCATCGACGGTATCGGCAATATCTTCGCCCGCCGTCCAGGGCGCAACGCGGACCTGCCGCCGGTGATGACCGGCAGCCATATCGATACCCAGCCAACCGGCGGCAAGTTCGACGGTTGCTTCGGTGTACTGGCGGGGGTGGAAGTGTTGCGCACCCTTAACGACCTCAAGATTGAAACCGAGGCGCCGTTGGAAGTGGTGGTGTGGACCAACGAGGAAGGTTCGCGGTTTCCACCGTGCATGATGGGCTCCGGCGTGTTCGCCGAAAAATTCAGCCTGGCCGATACCCTGGCCAAGGTCGATGCGGACGGCGTCAGCGTCGGCGATGCGTTGAATGCCATCGGCTATGCCGGGACCCGCCCCGAGAGTGGGCATAAGGTTGGCGCCTATTTCGAGGCGCACATCGAGCAAGGGCCGATTCTTGAGGATGAAAAGAAAACCATCGGCGTGGTACTCGGCGCCCTCGGACAAAAGTGGTTCGACCTCAAACTGCGCGGTGTCGAGGCGCACGCCGGCCCGACGCCGATGCACCTGCGCAAGGATGCCCTGGTGGGCGCAGCGGTGGTGGTGGCGGCGGTGAATGCGGCGGCGCTGGGGCATCAGCCGCACGCCTGTGGCACGGTGGGTTGCCTGCAAGCGTATCCAGGGTCGCGCAACGTGATTCCGGGGGAGGTACGCATGACCCTGGATTTCCGTCATTTAGAGCCAGCACGGCTGGACTCGATGATTGCCCAGGTGCGCCAGGTGATTGAGGACACTTGTGCCAAACATGGGCTGAGTTACGAGATGGAACCCACCGCCGACTTCCCGCCGCTGTACTTCGACAAAGGCTGCGTCGACGCCGTGCGCGATGCGGCCAATGGGTTGGGCCTGTCGAATATGGACATTGTCAGCGGGGCAGGGCACGACGCAATCTTCGTCGCCGAGCTTGGCCCGGCGGGGATGATCTTCGTGCCGTGTGAAGGTGGCATCAGCCATAACGAAATCGAAAATGCCGCGCCGGATGATCTGGCGGCGGGGTGTGCGGTGTTGTTGCGCGCCATGGTGGCAGCTTCAGCAGCTATCGCCAGTGGTTGAAAATGTGGGAGGGGGCTTGCTCCCGATGACGGTGTGTCAGTCAATTTGTCCGTCGCTGACCCGCCGCTATCGGGAGCAAACCCCCTCCCACAGGGGGCCGCGGTGTTCATACATAGTGTGTCTGGCGCGGAACCAGTGTGGGAAGGTGGGCAGCTCCTCCCACAGAGGGGGCATGTTCATACAGGTTGTGTCTGGCGCAGGACCAGTGTGGGAGGGGGCTTGCTCCCGATTGCGGTATTGACGTCAGGCGCCAGGTTGCCAGCCACCGCCGAGTGCGGTCAAAAGCCCCACACTTGCCACCAGCTGCCGCGTCTGTACGGCCTGTAATGTGCGCTGCGCCTGTAGCGCCGCAGTTTGTGCGGTGACCACATCCAGATAACTCACCGCCCCCGCCTGATAGCTGTTCATCGCCAACGCCTGGGTATGTTGCGCCGCCCGCGCCGCCGCCTGTTCATCCTGGGCTTGCTGCTGCAAGTCCCTCAGTTGCCCCAGGTTGTCCTCTACCTCTCGTACGGCTTGCAACACATGGCTACGGTATTGCGCCGACGCCTCTTCAAACTCGGCCTTGGCCTGGCGCTCATTGGCACTCAACCGCCCGCCATCAAAGATCGGCAGGCTCACCAACGGCCCCAACGCCCAATATCGATTGCCAGCTGACAGCAGATTCCCGACGCCTTGCGTCTGCCCGCCTATCAACCCGGTCAGGCTGAAATCCGGATACCACGCTGCCTTGGCTACGCCGATATTTGCGTTGGCCGCAAACACCCGGCGTTCAGCCGCGGCAATGTCCGGGCGACGTTGCAGCAAGTGGCTTGGCAACTGCGATGGAATCCTTGGCAAGGCCATCAACTGCGGGCTGCGCGGCAATGAAAAGTCACTGGCCGCCACGCCCACCAACTCGCCGATTGCATGCTCGGTCAGGTTGCGTTGCCCACGCACCTCATCCAGTTGCGCCTTGGCCTCGGCCAGTTGATTTTGCGCGCGGGTCAGGTCCAGTTCCGAGGCAATCTGGCCTTCGTAGCGACTGCGCGTCAGTTGCAGCGCCTGGCTGAAATCCTCCAGCGAGCTGTCGAGTATTCGGCTCTGTGCATCCAGGCCATTGAGTTGCACATATAACGTCGTCAACTGCCGTTGCAGGCTTAGGCGCGCCACCGCCAAGTCATCGCCTGACGCTTGCGCCTGAGCGTCGCCGGCCGCGACCTGATTGCGGATCTTGCCCCACAGGTCCAGGTCGTAGCTCAACGAAAACCCGGCAATGTTGCTGTTGTACACCGACGGCTGCGTTGTGCCGCGCAACGGTCTCGCGTCCGATTGCCGTTGGCGCTGCGGCTGTGCGCTGGCGCTGATTTGCGGGAACAGCCCGGCGTGCAACTGGCTGGCATACGCCTGGGAGGCATCGAAGTGCGCCAGTGCCGCAGCCAGGTCCGGGTTGCTGTTGAGCAATTGCTGCTGCAGCTTGTTCAACGTTGGATCGTTATAGAGTTGCCACCACTGGGTCACCAACTGATCGGACGGTTGCGCGCTGTGCCATGGGCCGTCGCTGGTCTGTTCGCGGTAGTGGGCGGGCAGGTCAATCGATGGCGCGGTATAGGTCGGTGCCATTGAGCAACCCTGCAACGCCAGCAGTATCAACGCCGCGAGCGGTTTAAGCCTTGGGCGCATGGGCACCTCCGGCGGCGTCGGCCAGTTGCACCGGGTCGCCTTCGCGCAAGGCATCGGGCGGGTTGTCGATGATGTGGTCGGTGGCTTTCAAACCCTGGTCGATCACCAGGCGCTCGCCCAGGTCCAGACCGATGTGGATGTCTTGCAGGTGCACATGATTCTGCCCATCCAACACCGCCACTTGCGTACCCTGGGCGCGGAAGATCAAGGCGCTGGCCGGGATGCTCACGCCGTGAGTATCGGCCGGAATCGGCAGGCTGGCTTCGGCGTAGTCGCCCGGTAGCAATTCACCGCTGGGGTTGTCGACGACGAACTGGGCGAGCAGGGTGCCGGAGCGGCGGTCGATGGCGGTGGAGTCACCGATCAGGCGCGCCTTGAAGTGTTCGCCTGGGTGCTCAGGCACCGTCAACTCGGCTTCCAGGCCCGGATGGATCACTGCCGCGTAGTTCTGCGGCACCGGCACATACAGGCGCAGTTGGTGGGTGTCGGCCAGGGTGAACAGCGCCAGATCGCTGTCGGTATCGGCTTTGATCAACTGACCGATATCGGTATGCCGCGCAGTGATGGTGCCAGCGAATGGCGCACGCAGGGTTTTGTAGCCCTCCAATGCTGACAAGCGAGCGTAGTCCGCTGCGCCAGCCTCGGCATTGGCTGTGGTCGCGGCGGCGTTCGAGGTTTTTTCATCGGCTTCCTGACGCGACACCGAATGGCTCGCCAACAGGTGTTGCCAGCGCGTGGCAGTGGTGGCTGCCAGACGTGCATTGGCCTGTTCCTGAATCAGCCGTGCGTGAGTCTGCGCCAGTTGCTGGTCGAGGTCAGGGCTGTCGATTTCGGCGAGGATTTGCCCGGCCTTGACCTGCGTGCCCATATCCACTTTCCAGTCTTTCAGATAGCCGCTGACCCGCGCATGGATCGGCGCTGTGCTCCAGGCTTCCAGGTGCGCCGGCAAGCGCAGCGTATCGCCGGCAGTGTTCTGTTGGGGTTGGAACACCATCACTTGGGGAATGGCCGCCGTTTCGGTCCAGGCAGCGACAGATCGCTCGTGCAGCGTGCGGGCGTGCAAGCCGCTGGCGACCAGCAGGGCAGCGAGGGTCAGGCCGCCGACACCCATCAGCATCAGACGCTTGCGCGAGGGTTTGTGATCAGACGACATGGGGCGTTTCTCCAGCAATTGCGCGAGTAGGGTGACGGCCGTGGACCAGGCTGAAGACCACGGGTACAAACAACAGAGTGGCGATGGTGGCGAAGATCAAACCGCCGATAACGGCGCGACCCAGCGGCGCGTTTTGCTCCTCGGACAGCGCCAGGGGCAACATGCCGATGATCATTGCCAGGGCGGTCATGCACACTGGGCGAAAGCGCGTGTAACCGGCTTCCATGGCGGCTTTCAACGCGTCGCCATGTTCGGCGAGGCGTTCACGGCAGAAGCTCACCACCAGGATCGAGTTGGCGGTGGCCACGCCCATGCACAGGATGGCGCCGGTGAGCGCCGGGACCGATAACGAGGTGCCGCTGAGGAACAGCATCCACACGATCCCCGCCAGTGCGGCCGGTAACGCCGTGATGATCACAAAGGGGTCGGCCCAGGACTGGAAGTTGACCACGATCAGCAAGTAGATCAGCACCACGGCGCCGAGCAGCCCCAAGCTCAAACCACTGAACGCCTCATGCAGCGCATCGATTTGCCCGTGCAGGCTGATGGTCGCGCCTTTGGGACGCATGGATGCAGTGTCGTCCAGCACTTTTTGCACATCACGGGCCACGCCGCCCAGGTCGCGACCTTGTACGTTGGCATACAGGTCCAGGGTCGGTTCGATGTTGTAGTGGGTGACCACCGCCGGGCTTTGTACGCGGGAGATGGTCGCCACGCCCCCGAGGATTTGCGATTGGCCATTGGCACCGGTCACCGGTAGGGCCTCCAGTGATGGCAGGCTGTCGAGACGGTACTGCGGGGTGGCGGCGACGATGGAATAGGACACGCCATTGGCCGGGTTGAGCCAGAAGGTCGGTGCCACCTGGGAGCTGCCGGCCAGGGAGGCGACCATGCTGTTGGTGACGTCTTTTTCGGTAATGCCCAAGCCGTTGGCGCGCAGGCGGTCGACATTGACCTGCAAGGAGGGGTAACCGGTGGACTGCTGGATATGCAGGTCTGCAATGCCTGGTACGTGTTGCAAGCGTCGTTCGAGTTCTACGGCGTAAGCGCGGTTTTCTGCATCGCTGCGCCCGGAGATTTTCACATCCAGCGGGGCCGGCGCGCCGAAGTTGAGAATCTGGCTGCTGATGTCTGCCGGCAGGAACGCAAAGTGGCTGCCGGGGAAACTTTGCGGCAGGGCTTCACGCAGTTTTTTCACGTAGTCGGCGGTGGGGGCGTGGTGCTTATTCAGGGTGACCTGGATATCGCCATCCTGAGGGCCGATGGTGCCGCTGCTGCTGTAGGCCATGTCGATACCGCTGAGCGGGATGCCGATATTGTCGACGATGGTGTCGAGTTCGTCGGCGGGGATGACCTCGCGAATGCGTGCTTCGATGCGATCGAACGCAGCGGCGCTTTCCTCGATTCGCGTGCCCAGCGGCAAGCGCACATGCAGCGCGAGGGCACCGGCATCGGTGGCCGGGAAAAAGTCCTGGCCCAGGCTCGGCAGCAACGCGAATGAGGCGATTACGCAGGCCAGGAAGCCGACAATGAAGCGCTTTCGCGCCCCCAGCGCCAACGTCAGCAAGCCATGGTAAGTGTCACGGATATTGGAGAAGTGACGCTCAAAGCCCTGTTGGAAATTCAGCACCGATTGCAGCAACGCATTGCGCGGTTTCGCGTGTTGCTCACCCTCATGATGGTTGATGAATTGATCTTCGGGATGATGCCCCACGCCTTGCTCCGGCGTATGCGGCTTGAGCAGGAACATCGCCAGCGTCGGCACCAGGGTGCGCGAGAGGATGAACGAACTGGCCATGGCAAAGATCACCGCCAGCGCCATTGGCCGGAACAGATAACCGGCGATGCCTTGCAGCAAAAACATCGGCACAAACACGATGCAGATGCACAGCAGCGAGACAAACGCCGGGCCGACGATTTGCGCGGCACCTTCGAGGATCGCAGTGTTCACCGCCTTGCCTTGTTCCAGGTGCCAGTTGATGTTTTCGATGGTCACTGTGGCGTCGTCCACCAGAATCCCCACCGCCAACGCCAGCCCGCCGAGAGTCATCACGTTGAGGGTTTGCCCGCTGACCGCCAGCAGCGCGATGGCCGAGAGCACCGCCAGCGGAATCGACGCGGCGATGATCAAGGTCGAGCGCCAACTGCCGAGAAACAACAGGATCATCGCACTGGTGAGCAGCGCGGCAATGATGCCTTCCTGGGCTACGCTGCCCACCGATTGCTTGACGAACACCGAGGCATCACCCAGCAGTGAGGTTTTCAGTGAAGGCGGCAGGGTTTCGTTGATGCGTGGCAGCATCTGGCGGATGCCGTCGATGATCGACAGGGTAGAGATGCTGCCGTTCTTCAACGCCGGCATCAGCACCGCGCGATGGCCGTCGACGCGCACGATGTTGGTTTGTGGCGGCGAACCGTCGCGCACATGGGCGACCTGGCCGATGGTGATGATTGCGCCGTCGACTGTTTTGATCGGCAGGTCATTGAGTTCATCAATGGCCTTGGGGCTGTTGTTGAGCAGGATCGTGTATTCGTTGGAACCCAGCTTGGCGGTGCCCACCGGGATGATCTGGTTCTGCAAAGCCAGGGCATTGCCGACGTCCTGGGCCGACAAGCCCTTGGCAGCCAGGGCCTGGGGGTCGAGGTCGAGGGTGATCTGACGCTGCTTGCCGCCCATCGGCGTGGGCATGGCCAGGCCGGGCAGCGCGCTCAGGGGCAGGCGGATGTTGTTCTGCACCAGGTCGCGGATCCTGGCTTCCGAAAGGCTCGGGCTGGAGAACGCCATTTGCAGGATCGGCACCGTGGAGGCGCTGTAGTTGAGGATCAGCGGCGGCGTGATGCCCGGTGGCATCTGCTTGAGCACGGTTTGCGACACCGCTGTGACCTGGGCGTTGGCGGTGCGGATATCGACGCCGGGCTGGAAGAAGATCTTGACGATACCCATGCCGGGCAGTGATTGCGATTCGATATGTTCGATGTCGTTGACGGTGGTGCTCAAGGAGCGTTCATAGGTGTAGATCACCCGCCCGGCCATGGCGTCCGGGGACAGGCCGTTGTACTGCCAGACCACCGCGACCACGGGTATGCCGATATCGGGAAACACATCAGTGGGCGTACGCAGGGCCGCCATGGGCCCGATGATGCAGATGAATATGGCCAACACGATAAACGTGTACGGCTTTTGCAGTGCGGTCTTTACCAGCCCGAGCATGCGTGAGTCTCCGAGAAGAGCAGGATTGCAAACCCCGGCAGTCTTGCCCGACCCACCTAACACGCACCTTTCAGCCAGGTGAAGGAAGATTTAGGTAATGGCTGAAGATCGTTTCATTGGTATTCATTTGTTCTGCAAACGCCGGCTCTTCAAGCTTGCCAGCCATCGGATACGTCTTTTTTTGATGTTCTTTGGAGCCCTGCCATGTCACTGAAAACCCTGTTGTTGATACCTATGCTGAGCGTTGTTGTGTTGCTCTCGGCCTGCGCCGGCCCGCTGCCCAAGGCCGACCCGAGCCAAGCCTGGATCGGCCTGAAAGAGGAAGCGCCAAATGACCTGATGGCCGAGCGGGTGGACGGTAAACGCGTCGATGACGGGCGCTACTTTGAAGTCAGCCCCGGTGACCATCGGCTGGACGTGACCTTGTTTGAAGACGAACCCGGCGACGACAACCAGCAAGACTGCCAGGGCCGGGTGGAATACAAACACTTCAAGGCGGGTGAGCATTACACACTGGAAGAGTCGAGCCTGGGCACCACCGTGCGTGCATCCCTCAAGGACGGGCACGGCAAGGAAATCGCCGCCACCCAAGACTTCAATTGCATGCCTGGCTAGGCGTGATGAGCCGTCGCCTTGGGAGGCTTGGCGGGCGCGGCAGGTTTGACGTGGGGGTGATGATGCCGGCGAGTCACGCGCATGACCCCCCACAACATGGCCGCGGCCACTGCCAACCAACCACAGATCAACAGAAAAATTGTCGTCGCAAGGCTCATTCGGGCCTCCTTTCGCCCACTTGGGGCACACACAGTCTTCTCAATGGACAGTCTAGCTACCTGGCGGTTGCCTGCTATTGACCAATGGTCGTGTCTGTCCAACTTGTTTGCTCTATCGCGGGTGCTTTACTGATGTGCCAGGCTATACCCGCGCTCAAGAGCATCCTATGATCAGGGCCCTCACTGCCCGTTGATCAAGAGAGTAAAACATTGCGCTTACGCTCGAACCTTAAAACATCCATCTTGCTGGCTTGTGCCCTGGGGTTAACGGCTTGTTCCAGCCAACCGTCGAAGCTGTCCGGCCTGCCGGAGCGCGTTGAACTCAACGGCGTGCCGACCTTTCGCAGCGAGGCCTATCAGAGCGGTCCTACGGCACTTGCCAGTATGCTGTCGCAACAAGGCATTGTCATGACACCGGGGTTGCTGGACAAGCCGCTGCGCCTGCCGGGTGCTGAGGCGAACCTCGAACGCAACATGCAGGTGCTGGCGCGCGAATACGGGCTGATGGTGTACCCACTGGACGCCAAGCTGACCGCGGTGCTGGCGCAGGTGGCGGCGGGTTACCCGGTGATGGCGCGAATCAATTCCAGCTTCTGGTCCGGAGCGCGTTATGTCGTGGTGGTGGGGTTCAACCAGCAGAAGAGCACGGTGTTGTTGCGCTCTGGAAACGAGCGCCGATTGATTATGGAATTCAGCGACTTCGAGTCGGCGTGGAAGAGCGCGGGGCACTGGGCTATCCTCACCCAGCGGCCGAGCCAATTACCGGCCAATGTGGATGCGCAGCGCTGGCGTGATGCGGCGAATGCAACAGGCCAGGCGGGGCAGGAAGGGGCAGCGGCCCAAGCGCTCAAAGTGTTGGCAGAACGCAAATAAAAATGTGGGAGGGGGCTTGCTCCCGATAGCGGTTGATCAGGATAAGTTTTATAGCCTGGCACACCGCCATCGGGAGCAAGCCCCCTCCCACATTGGGCCTGCTTATTTCAATAAGATGGTGGTTAGTTAGCGGCGAACTTCTACCGCATTCCCCCGATTCTTCAGATTCTTGTCAGCCTTGTAGCGCAACGCCACATCCGGCACCGGGCCGCCCTTGCCGGTCTCGACCCAGCTGCGAATACGGCTGGCATCGGCAAAGTGGGTGAACTTGCCAAAGGCATCCAGGATCACCAGCGAAACCGGGCGGTTGCCCATGCTTGTGACCAGCACCAGGCAATGCCCCGCCTGGTTAGTGAAGCCGGTCTTGGTCAACTTGATATCCCAGTTGGCACGGTTGATCAGGTGGTCGGTGTTGGAGAAACCCAAGGTGTAGTTGGGCTTGCGGAACGCCACGGTCTTTTCCTTGGTGGTGCTCAACTGGCTCAGCATCGGGAATTTACGCGCGTACGCCAGCAGCTTGCTCAGGTCGCGAGCGGTCGAGACGTTATGGATCGACAGGCCGGTAGGCTCCACATAGTGGGTGCTGGTCATCCCCAGGGACTTGGCCTTGGCGTTCATCGCCGCAATGAATGCCGCATAGCCACCCGGATAGTGGTGGGCCAGGCTCGCCGCGGCGCGGTTTTCCGAGGACATCAGCGCAATCAGCAGCATTTCCTTGCGCGGCATCTGGCTGCCGATTTTTACCCGGGAGAACACGCCTTTCATCTCTGGCGTGTCGGTGATGTTGATGTCGATGTACTCATCCATGTTCTGCTTGGCTTCCAGCACGATCAGGCCGGTCATCAGTTTGCTCACTGAAGCGATGGGGACCACCACGTCGGGATTGCTGGAATAAATGACTTTGTTGGTTTGCAAGTCCACCAGCATGGCGCTGCCGGAGGCGATTTGCAGTTTGGAGGCGTCACGCGGGGCCAGGGTGGATTCGGCGGCGTGGGCGAAGGTGCCTGTCAAAGCGAAAAACAGGCCGACAATAGAGAGACGAATTTTCACGCGGATGAACTCGCTAAAAAGTAAGGAAATACCGTTCGGGAACGGGCTTTATGAAAAATGACGTTACATTCTAGGAGTATGGATCAGAAACTGTCGAATGTTCTTCCAGAACCGGATGAAAGTGCTTAAAAACTAAGAAAAAACAGTTTTTTCTCAGGCAATAAAAAGCCCCGCGCTAAGGCAGGGCTTTTTCATTACGCTTGGTTATTAACCGTGCAGGGTTTCTGCTGCGTACAAGGTATTTTCCAACAGGCAGGCGCGGGTCATCGGTCCGACACCACCTGGCACTGGCGTGATCCAGCCGGCGCGGGGCAGGGCAGTGTCGTAGACGACGTCGCCGACCAGCTTGCCGTCATCCTGGCGGTTGATGCCCACGTCGATGACGATGGCGCCTTCCTTGATCCATTCACCTTTGACCAACCCCGGCTTGCCAGCAGCGACCACCACCAGGTCGGCGCGGCCAACGTGGCCAGCCAAGTCCTTGGTGAAGCGGTGGGTGACGGTCACGGTGCAGCCGGCCAGCAGCAGCTCCATGGCCATCGGGCGACCGACGATATTGGATGCGCCTACCACGACTGCGTCCAGACCATAGAGATCGACCCCGGTGCTTTCCAGCAAGGTCATGATGCCTTTGGGTGTGCATGGGCGCAGCAGCGGGATACGTTGGGCCAGGCGGCCGACGTTATAAGGGTGGAAACCGTCGACGTCTTTGTCCGGGCGGATGCGTTCCAGCAACTTGGAGGCGTCCAGGTGCTCGGGCAGCGGCAGCTGCAGCAGGATGCCGTCCATTTCCGGGTCATCGTTGAGGCGGTCAATCAGGTCGGTCAGGGCCTGTTGAGTGGTGTCAGAAGGCAAGTCGTAGGCTTTGGAAATAAAGCCGACCTCTTCACAGTCTTTACGCTTGTGCGAGACATAAACCTGAGAGGCAGGATCGCTGCCGACCAGGATCACCGCGAGGCCAGGCGTGCGCAGGCCTTGCTGGCGACGCTCGGTGACGCGTTTGGCGATCTGCTGGCGCAGGCTGGCGGCGATTGATTTGCCGTCGATAAGTTGTGCAGTCATTACGCGTGATTAACCATCGAGAGGGGGAAGAAAAGTGCGCGCATTCTCGCACGCCAGGGCGCGAGGGCAAAGGCGCTTGGTCTGCAAATTGCCCTAAGCCCTTAAATAAAATCAGTTTTTTTCAAAAAAGATTTGACGGGTATCAGGACGCTCTATACTATTCGTCGCACTTGTCGGGCACAGCCTAGCACTGGTTAGAAGGTCGAGCAGAATTGTTGTCCTGCAAGGCTGGAAACACTTAGTTTGTAATCCTCCAAGAGTACAGATTAATCAGGCGCCCGTAGCTCAGCTGGATAGAGCATCCGCCTTCTAAGCGGATGGTCGCAGGTTCGAGTCCTGCCGGGTGCGCCATTAGGCAGCTTTGGCACAAGTAGCGCTATATGGTGGGCGTAGCTCAGTTGGTAGAGCACGGGATTGTGACTCCCGTTGTCGAGGGTTCGATCCCCTTCGTCCACCCCATATTTTGAAAGGCGCCAGATTAATCGTCTGGCGCCTTTGCTTTAAGAGCTTCAAGCGCGGATGTGGTGGAATTGGTAGACACACTGGATTTAGGTTCCAGCGCCGCGAGGCGTAAGAGTTCGAGTCTCTTCATCCGCACCAATTAAAGCTTTGCTGTGCCGTCAGGCGGGGCAGGGCTCAACAAAGAAGTAGTTTGGTTTCTTTGTTAACGCAATATGGTGGGCGTAGCTCAGTTGGTAGAGCACGGGATTGTGACTCCCGTTGTCGAGGGTTCGATCCCCTTCGTCCACCCCATATTCGAAAGGCGCCAGATTTAACAGTCTGGCGCCTTTTTTGGTTTTAGCGGTTCGTATATCCGGCAGCTGCAGGTGCAAGGTCGAAAGGGTGGGGTGTTTCATCGTATTTGTGTGTCTCGATGATGCCGCGCTGCCCGCAGGCCCTGTGTGCGGGGTCGGGCGTCAGGGAAATGACTGGTTTCTTCTATATAGAAGAGGCGGCGCAGAGCCCTGGCGCAGTTGGCTGTATTTGTCACCGGGGCGAGGTGCATCCGTGCCTTCGTACCGATAAATTGCCGGCTGTTTTCCGCTGTATTTTCAGTAGGGTGACTTCTTGAGTTTGACCCACTAGAATGCATGCCCTTGATTGGGGTCGGAAATGGCCGGCTAACGTCTGTGCAACGAGGAATATCCATGCAAGTTTCTGTTGAAAATACTACTGCTCTCGAGCGCCGCCTGAGCATCACCGTGCCGGCAGAGCGTATCGAGACTGCGGTCAACAAGCGTCTGCAGCAGACTGCCCAGAAGGCCAAGATCGCTGGTTTCCGTCCAGGCAAAGTGCCGATGAGCGAAATCAAGCGTCGTTTTGGTGCCGATGCGCGCCAGGAAGCTGTAGGTGACGTGATCCAGGCTTCCTTCTACGAAGCCGTTGTCGAGCAAAAGCTGAACCCGGCTGGCTCGCCTTCGATCGAACCCAAGTCCCTGGAAGCTGGCAAGGACCTGGAATACGTTGCCGTATTCGAAGTGTTCCCGGAATTCGAAGTGGCTGGTTTCGAAGGTATCGAAATCGAGCGTCTGAGCGCCGAAGTGGCTGATTCGGACCTGGACAACATGCTGGAAATCCTGCGCAAGCAGAACACCCGTTTTGAAGTGGCCGAGCGTGCTGCCCAGAACGAAGACCAGTTGAACATCGATTTCGTTGGCAAGGTTGACGGCGAAGTGTTCGCTGGCGGCTCCGCCAAGGGCACTCAGCTGGTGCTGGGTTCCAACCGCATGATCCCTGGCTTCGAAGACGGTCTGGTTGGCGCCAAAGCCGGCGAAGAGCGCGTTCTGAACCTGGAATTTCCAGCGGACTACCAGAACCTGGACCTGGCCGGCAAAGCTGCCGAGTTCACCGTTACCGTCAACAGCGTTTCCGAGCCTAAGCTGCCAGAGCTGAACGAAGAGTTCTTCGCTCAATTCGGTATCAAGGAAACCGGCATCGAAGGTTTCCGCACCGAAGTTCGCAAGAACATGGAGCGTGAACTGCGCCAGGCCATCAAGTCCAAGGTCAAGAACCAGGTCATGGACGGTCTGCTGGCCGCCAACCCGATCGAAGTGCCCAAGGCCCTGCTGTCCAACGAAGTGGATCGCCTGCGCGTACAAGCTGTTCAGCAGTTTGGTGGCAACATCAAGCCTGACCAACTGCCAGCCGAGCTGTTCGAAGAGCAAGCCAAGCGCCGCGTTGTGCTGGGCCTGATCGTGGCTGAAGTGGTCAAGCAGTTCGACCTCAAGCCTGACGAAGACCGCGTTCGCGAAATGATCCAGGAAATGGCTTCGGCCTACCAGGAGCCTGAGCAGGTCGTGGCTTGGTACTACAAGAATGACCAGCAGCTGAACGAAGTACGTTCGGTTGTGCTTGAAGAACAAGTTGTGGATACTGTTCTGCAGAAGGCTAAGGTGACCGATAAAGCGGTCTCTTACGAAGAAGCAGTCAAACCGGCGGAAGCAGCACAAGCCGACTGATTGTCCAACTCGTTGGAAATTCAACCATAAGCCAGCCTCGCGCTGGCTTATGCGTTTTCAAGACATGACTATTTGGGAGTAACTGCAGAGCATGTTCCGTAATTCCTATATTCAGCAGAACTCTGATATCCAGGCCGCCGGCGGCCTGGTCCCGATGGTTGTCGAGCAGTCCGCTCGTGGCGAACGCGCCTACGACATCTACTCGCGCCTGCTCAAGGAGCGAGTGATCTTTCTGGTTGGCCCGGTAGAGGACTACATGGCTAACCTGATCTGTGCGCAATTGCTGTTCCTTGAAGCGGAAAACCCGGACAAGGACATCCATCTCTACATCAACTCGCCAGGTGGTTCGGTGACCGCAGGGATGTCGATCTACGACACCATGCAATTCATCAAGCCAAACGTGTCGACTACCTGCATCGGCCAGGCTTGCAGCATGGGCGCGTTCCTGCTGACGGCGGGTGCCGAAGGCAAGCGTTTCTGCCTGCCGAACTCACGTGTGATGATTCACCAGCCACTGGGCGGTTTCCAGGGCCAGGCATCGGACATTGAAATCCATGCCAAGGAAATCCTTTTCATTCGTGAGCGTCTGAACACGCTGATGGCCAAGCACAGCGGGCACACACTGGAAGAAATCGAGCGCGATACCAACCGTGACAATTTCATGAGCGCAGAAGCCGCCCGTGAATACGGGTTGATCGACGCAGTGATCGAAAAGCGCCCCGCTTAATATAAGCCGCTCAAAATAGGGCTGGTCGGCATGTCCGACCACTGGCGGGCTTGAAAAAGCCCGCATAAGCCTTCATCTTGTGTTGCAAGCCTATCGGATTTGGATCGAACGAATGACTGACACCCGCAACGGCGAGGACAACGGCAAGCTGCTCTATTGCTCCTTCTGTGGCAAAAGCCAGCATGAAGTACGCAAATTGATTGCCGGCCCCTCGGTGTTTATCTGCGACGAATGCGTCGACCTGTGCAATGACATCATCCGCGAGGAGGTGCAGGAAGCCCAGGCCGAGAGCAGTGCGCACAAACTCCCATCGCCTAAAGAAATCAGCGGCATCCTGGACCAATACGTTATTGGCCAGGAGCGTGCAAAGAAGGTTCTGGCCGTAGCGGTGTACAACCACTACAAGCGCCTGAACCAGCGTGACAAGAAAGGCGACGAGGTCGAACTCGGCAAGAGCAACATCCTGCTGATCGGTCCTACAGGCTCGGGTAAAACCTTGCTTGCGGAAACCCTCGCTCGCCTGCTGAACGTTCCGTTCACCATTGCCGACGCCACCACCCTCACCGAGGCTGGCTATGTGGGCGAAGATGTCGAGAACATCATTCAGAAACTGCTGCAGAAGTGCGACTACGACGTAGAGAAGGCCCAGATGGGTATTGTCTACATCGATGAAATCGACAAGATTTCGCGCAAGTCCGACAACCCGTCGATCACTCGGGACGTTTCCGGTGAAGGCGTGCAGCAGGCACTGTTGAAACTGATCGAAGGCACGGTTGCTTCCGTACCGCCACAAGGCGGCCGCAAGCACCCGCAGCAGGAATTCCTTCAGGTTGATACGCGCAACATCCTGTTCATTTGTGGTGGCGCATTCTCCGGCCTGGAGAAGGTTATCCAGCAGCGCTCCACCCGTGGCGGCATTGGTTTCAGTGCGGAAGTGCGCAGCAAGGAAGAAGGCAAGAAGGTGGGCGAGTCCCTGCGTGAAGTCGAGCCTGACGATCTGGTCAAGTTTGGTCTGATCCCGGAATTCGTTGGTCGCTTGCCGGTCCTGGCGACATTGGACGAATTGGATGAGGCGGCTTTGATTCAGATCCTCACCGAGCCTAAGAACGCCCTGACCAAGCAATACGCCAAGTTGTTCGAGATGGAAGGCGTGGACCTCGAGTTCCGTACCGACGCGCTCAAATCGGTGGCCAAGCGGGCACTGGAGCGCAAGACCGGTGCACGTGGCCTGCGTTCGATCCTCGAAGGCGTGTTGCTCGACACCATGTACGAAATCCCCTCGCAGTCTGAGGTGAGCAAAGTGGTGATCGACGAAAGCGTTATCGAAGGCAAGTCCAAGCCACTGTATATCTACGAAAACAGTGAGCCGACGGCCAAGGCTGCGCCAGACGCGTAAGCGTTCAGCAGTTGCGGTACAAGCAAGGGGCCTCTAGGGGCCCCTTGTTTTTTGGGGCGTTTTCTTGGTGCGGTGGTTAAATTCGCGTGTATTCATGCGTTTAACTACTGGCATTGAGCTTGTTTTTTTTGCATGTAACCCCCATCTTGGTTTCATGCTTACTTATCAACTGTCATAGAGGCGAAATCATGAAGACAACCATCGAATTGCCTCTCCTGCCGTTGCGTGATGTCGTCGTCTATCCGCACATGGTTATCCCGCTGTTCGTGGGGCGCGAGAAGTCTATCGAAGCCCTCGAGGCTGCGATGACGGGCGACAAGCAGATCCTGCTGTTGGCCCAGAAGAATCCTGCTGATGATGATCCGGGTGAAGATGCCCTGTATCGCGTCGGCACCATTGCCACTGTGCTGCAATTGCTCAAGCTGCCTGATGGCACCGTCAAGGTGCTGGTGGAAGGCGAGCAGCGCGGTGCCGTAGAGCGTTTCATGGAAGTGGACGGGCACCTGCGCGCCGAAGTGGCACTGATCGAAGAAGTCGAAGCTGCAGAGCGCGAATCCGAAGTGTTTGTGCGCAGCCTGCTCTCGCAGTTCGAGCAGTATGTGCAGTTGGGCAAGAAAGTCCCCGCTGAAGTGCTGTCTTCCCTCAGCAGCATTGATGAACCAAGCCGCCTGGTTGATACCATGGCCGCGCACATGGCGCTGAAAATCGAGCAGAAGCAGGACATCCTCGAAATCATCGACCTGTCGGCCCGTGTCGAGCACGTGTTGGCGCTGCTGGACGGCGAAATCGACCTGTTGCAGGTAGAAAAACGCATCCGCGGTCGGGTGAAGAAGCAAATGGAGCGCAGCCAGCGCGAGTACTATCTGAATGAGCAGATGAAGGCCATTCAGAAGGAACTCGGCGACGGCGAGGAAGGCCACAACGAAATCGAAGAGCTGAAAAAGCGCATTGATGCCGCTGGCCTGCCCAAAGATGCCTTGACCAAGGCTACCGCCGAGCTGAACAAGCTCAAGCAGATGTCGCCAATGTCGGCCGAAGCCACCGTGGTGCGTTCCTACATCGATTGGCTGGTGCAGGTGCCGTGGAAGGCCCAGACCAAGGTGCGCCTGGATCTGGCTCGCGCCGAAGAAATCCTCGATGCCGACCATTATGGTCTTGAGGAAGTCAAAGAGCGCATCCTCGAATACCTTGCCGTGCAAAAGCGCGTGAAAAAGATTCGTGGTCCGGTGTTGTGCCTGGTCGGCCCTCCGGGTGTGGGTAAAACCTCCCTGGCCGAGTCGATTGCCAGTGCCACCAACCGCAAGTTTGTGCGCATGGCCCTGGGCGGTGTGCGTGACGAGGCGGAAATCCGTGGTCATCGCCGTACCTACATCGGTTCGATGCCAGGAAGATTGATTCAAAAGATGACAAAAGTGGGCGTGCGCAACCCGCTGTTCCTGCTCGATGAAATCGACAAAATGGGCAGCGATATGCGTGGCGATCCTGCCTCCGCGCTGCTTGAGGTGCTCGATCCGGAGCAGAATCACAACTTCAACGACCATTACCTGGAAGTCGACTACGACTTGTCTGACGTAATGTTCCTGTGCACCTCCAACTCCATGAACATTCCGCCAGCCTTGCTGGACCGGATGGAGGTGATTCGTCTGCCGGGTTACACCGAAGACGAGAAGATCAATATCGCCGTCAAATACCTCGCACCCAAGCAGATTTCGGCCAACGGCCTGAAGAAGGGCGAGATCGAGTTTGAGGTCGAGGCGATCCGCGACATCGTGCGTTACTACACCCGCGAGGCCGGTGTACGGGGCCTTGAGCGCCAGATCGCGAAGATCTGCCGCAAGGCGGTGAAAGAACACGCACTGGAAAAACGTTTCTCTGTGAAGGTAGTTGCCGACTCCCTGGAACACTTCCTGGGCGTGAAGAAATTCCGCTACGGCCTGGCCGAGCAGCAGGACCAGGTCGGGCAGGTGACTGGCCTGGCGTGGACTCAGGTGGGTGGCGAATTACTCACCATTGAAGCTGCGGTGATTCCCGGCAAAGGCCAGTTGATCAAGACCGGCTCCCTGGGTGACGTGATGGTCGAATCCATCACGGCCGCGCAGACCGTGGTGCGCAGTCGCGCCCGCAGCCTGGGCATCCCGCTGGACTTCCATGAGAAGCACGACACCCATATCCATATGCCGGAAGGGGCGACCCCGAAAGACGGCCCTAGCGCGGGCGTAGGCATGTGCACGGCCCTGGTGTCGGCATTGACTGGCATCCCTGTGCGCGCTGACGTCGCAATGACCGGGGAAATTACCCTGCGTGGTCAGGTATTGGCCATCGGTGGTCTGAAAGAGAAATTGCTGGCGGCTCACCGGGGCGGAATCAAGACGGTGATCATTCCGGAAGAGAATGTTCGCGACTTGAAGGAAATTCCTGACAACATCAAGCAGGATCTTCAGATTAAACCGGTTAAATGGATTGACGAGGTCCTGCAAATTGCGCTGCAATACGCGCCGGAACCCTTGCCGGATGTAGCTCCGGAGATAGTCGCGAAGGACGAAAAACGCGAGTCAGATTCCAAGGAAAGAATTAGCACGCATTAATGTGTTAAAGCCTGGGGGCTTCCTTGACAGCTTTTTAGAGCCCTTGTTATAAAGCGGCTCTTAAGTGTCTGTAGGCCACCCAGCACTGGTTTTTGCTTTTACCAAAAAACTTAGAATCATACTCAATAGATATATAAGGGGACTTAGAGTGAACAAGTCGGAACTGATTGATGCTATCGCCGCATCCGCTGATATCCCGAAAGCTGCTGCTGGCCGTGCGCTGGACGCAGTAATCGAATCCGTCACTGGCGCTCTGAAGGCCGGCGACTCCGTGGTACTGGTAGGCTTCGGTACTTTCTCTGTGACTGACCGCCCAGCTCGCACTGGCCGTAACCCACAGACTGGCAAAGCACTGCAAATCGCTGCTGCCAAGAAACCAGGTTTCAAAGCCGGTAAAGCCCTGAAAGAAGCCGTTAACTAAGCTTCGATCAAGCCTTTGCTTACCCGGGTCGGACGCACGTCCGACCTGGCAGCGGAGCGGTAGCGACCCACGTATCCATCGGGTCGCCACGCCGGGGGTGAGAGTTCAAACCCCCGTCCGCTCCGCCAGTTACGAGAAGGCGCATCCTCGGATGCGCCTTTCTTCTATCCGGACTCTACCCACGCTCCACGGTTGCCTATTTTTGAAGTTCAACCGTTTCTGGGGGACGCATGCTGCAAAATATCAGGGACAATTCACAAGGCTGGATTGCCAAGACCATTATCGGGATCATCGTCGCATTGATGGCGTTCACCGGTATCGAAGCCATTTTCCAGGCTTCGGGTAATAACGCGCAGGACGTGGCCAAGGTCAACGGTGAACAGATCACCCAGACCGAACTGAGCCAGGCTGTCGACATGCAACGTCGCCAGCTGATGCAACAGCTGGGCAAGGATTTCGATGCTTCGCTGCTGGACGAAAAACTGCTGCGCGACGCGGCCCTCAAGGGCCTGATCGACCGCAAGCTGCTGCTGCAAGGCGCTGCTGATGCCAAGTTCGGTTTCTCGGAAGCCGCTTTGGACCAGGTGATCCTGCAGACGCCGGAATTCCAGGTGGATGGCAAGTTCAATGCCGAACGTTTTGACCAGGTGATCCGTCAACTGGGCTATAGCCGTATGCAATTCCGTCAGATGCTGACCCAGGAAATGCTGATCGGCCAGGTTCGCGCAGGTATCGCCGGCAGCGGTTTCGTCACCGATGCCGAGGTGCTGGCGTTCGCCCGACTGGAAAAACAGACCCGCGATTTCGCCACCGTCAACATCAAGGCAGACCCGGCAGCGGTGAAGCTCACCGATGATGAGGTCAAGGCTTACTACGATCAGCACGCCAAAGAGTTCATGACCCCGGACCAGGTGGTCATCGACTATCTGGAATTGAAGAAGTCCTCCTTCTTCGACCAGGTCACCGTCAAGGACGATGAACTGCAGGCTGCCTACGAGAAGGAAACCGCCAACCTCGCTGAACAGCGTCGTGCCGCGCACATCCTGATCGAAGTCAACGATAAGGTCACCGAGGCGCAAGCCAAGGCCAAGATCGAAGAAGTCCAGGCACGCCTGGCCAAAGGCGAGAAGTTTGAAGCCCTGGCCAAGGAGTTCTCCCAGGATCCAGGTTCGGCCAACAATGGCGGTGACCTGGGCTTTGCCGGCCCGGGCGTCTACGATCCGGACTTCGAAACGGCCCTGTACGGCTTGAAGCAAGACCAGGTATCGGCGCCGGTGCGCAGTGCCTTCGGTTGGCACTTGATCAAGTTGCTGGGCGTTGAAGCACCTGAGGTGCCATCGTTTGCCAGCCTGAAAGACAAGCTGACCCGCGAGCTCAAGACCCAACAGGTTGAACAGCGGTTTGTCGAAGCGACCAAGCAATTGGAAGATGCGGCATTCGAAGCGTCCGACCTGGCTCAGCCGGCATCTGACCTGAAACTGACCGTCCACACCTCGGCGCCGTTTGGCCGTGAAGGTGGCGAAGGCGTTGCAGCCAACCGTGCCGTGGTGACTGCGGCATTCAGCCCGGAAGTGCTGGATGAAGGTGCCAACAGCAGCGCCATCGAGCTGGACCCGGAAACCATCATCGTGTTGCGTGCCAAAGAGCATCTCAAGCCGGCTCAACTGCCGCTTGAGAGCGTTGCTGCGGCGATTCGCACCCAGATGACCAAGGAGCGTGCGAGCGCTGCCGCCAAAGCCCATGCAGACGAGTTGATCGCCAGCCTGCGTGACGGCAAAACCGCGCTGGACCAGCCGATTGACGGTCAGGCCTGGAAGGTGACTGAAGCGGCGACCCGCGGTCAGGAATCCATCGACCCAGCCGTGCTGCAAGCCCTGTTCCGCATGCCCAAGCCTGCGGCCAAGGACAAGCCTACTTTCACCACGGTGACGCTGCGTGATGGCAGCCTGGTGATTGTGCGCTTGAACGGCGTCAACGAAGCGGCAGCCCCTACGGACGAAGAAAAGGCGCAATACCGCCGCTTCCTCGCTTCCCGTATCGGCCAGCAGGACTTCGCGGCGTTCCGCAAGCAGCTGGAAACCCAGGCAGACATCAAGAAGTACTGATGCCGGCTTGAATAAAAAAGACCCCGTCCTGAAAAGGCCGGGGTCTTTTTTTGCCCTTGATAAAGTGGGTGCTTAACTCGCCTTATGGGTGCTTGCCTGAAAACTTGAGCTTGCCCCAGGTCAGGCCGATCACCGCTGCCAGGGTCGAAGCGGCCAATACACTGAGCTTGGCGGCCGAGAGCAAGGCCGGGTCCGAGAAGGCCAGGGAGGAGATAAAGATCGACATGGTGAACCCGATCCCGGCCAGCAGGCCAACCAGGCCGACGCCTGTCCAGGTCACACCGTCCGGCAGCTTGCAGATATTGAGCTTGACCAGCATCAGGCTCGCCAGCATCACGCCCAGGGGTTTGCCGAGTACCAGCGCAAAGATGACCCCCATGAACACCCCGTGAGCCATCGGATCATCCAGGTTGAAGCCGTGCAGGCTCACGCCAGCATTGGCCAGGGCGAAAAGCGGCATCACGCCGAATGCTACCCACGGATGCAGTGCCGATTGCACCCGTTGCACCGGCGGCAATATCTCCCGCTGGGCTTGGCGCAGTTGCTTGAGGGGCTGGGCGACCTGTTGGGGGCCTTCTGCCGAATGCGAGAAGCGCTCCATCAGCTCGTTGAACGTGCGTTCAATGGTCTCCAGCGGGCGCTCCGTGGTGGGCTTGGAGTTGACCGGCGTCATCAAGCCCAGGATCACCCCGGCGAGGGTCGGGTGCACGCCGGTCTTGAGCAGCCCGAACCATACAATCGCGCCAGGTAACAGATAGATCGCGGCCTTGCCGATGCCCATGCGTTGGAACACCAGCACCAGCGCCAGCCCGCCTGCGGCAATCACCAAGCCCATGTAATCGAGACTGGCAGTGAAGAAGATCGCGATGATCAGGATCGCCACGATGTCATCGATGATCGCCAGGGCCAGCAACAGGATACGCACGCCACTGGGAATCGACTTGCCCAGCAGCGCCAGCACGCCCACAGCAAACGCGATGTCGGTCGCGGTGGGTACCGCCCAGCCACTGGCGGCGACGGTGCCGTGGTTGAGCAGGGTGTAGATGAGTGCAGGCATCAGCACACCGCCCAGCGCAGCGCCCAAGGGCAGCGTGGCCAGTTTCAGGTTGGCCAGGGCGCCATCTTTGATTTCCTGACGGATCTCGGCGCCGACTACCAGAAAGAAGATGGTCATCAGCCCGTCATTGACCAGAAAGTGCAGGGAGCGCGACACGCTGTAATCGCCAAGTCCCAGGGTAACAGGCGTATTCCAGAAGTGTTCGTAGGTCGCTGCGGCGGGGCTGTTGGCCCAGATCAGCGCCACGATCGCTGCCAACAGCAGGACGATACCGCTCACGGCTTCGATATGGGAAAAACGCTCAAGGGCAGACAGCGCGCCCTCAGTCAGGCGCTGAGGGCGGGGGATGGCAGGGTGTTTATCAGGCACGACAAATCTCCATTGGCGGCCCGACCAATGCTTGGCTTTTAACCTGCGCCGTGCCTTATGCAGCAACGCACCCAGAGGCGATGATAGGAAGTTGAGGAATAAGTTGTAAACAAACTTGTCATCGGCCGTGCCAGGCCTTGCCCGTCATTGCACCCAGCGCCAGCGCTATCAACCCCAGCACGGCCCATGGAAATGCGATGACGCCCCAGTGTTGGAGCATCAAGCCGCCAGCCAGCCCACCCCCGGCAATGCCAAGGTTCCATGCGGTGACCAGCATGGATTGCGCGGCATCGGCCGAGTTGCCGGCCGACTTCGCGAGTGCGGTTTGCAGCAGGGCCGGCAGGCCTCCGAAAGTCAGGCCCCAGGCCGCCACGCTGATGTAGATGCAGATCGCAGAGCTGGTCCAGAAACCCAAGAGCAGGGCAGCTGCGGCGAACGTCGCGCAACTGATGAGGGTCAGCAACCGCAGGTGTTGATCAATCCATATGCCCACCAACCAGATGCTTACCAACGCCATCAAGCCGAACACCAGTAATACCTGGTCGATCTCGCTGCCGATGCCGGCGGGCACCAGCAAGGGAGCGATGTAGGTGTAGAGGATGTTATGAGCCAACACATAGGTGAAGGTCACCCACAGCACTGGGCGGATTCCCGGCAGGGCCAGCACGCGATTCAGGCCCAGACGTTTGCTGGCTGCTTCGCCGGCAAAATCCGGCAATTGCCAGCGCGCCCACACCAGCAGTAACAGGGTCAGGCCGGTCATGATGGCAAAGCTGCTGCGCCAACCGACCAGCGTGCCAAGCAGGGTGCCAGCAGGTACGCCGAGGGACAAGGCCAGCGGCGCACCGAGCATGGCCACGGCGATCGCCCGGCCCTGCAGATGAGGGGCAACCATGCGGCTGGCGTAGCCTGCCAACAGCGCCCACAGCAGCCCGGCGAATACACCCGCAAAGAAGCGAGCGATCAAGGTCACGCCGTAGTGGTTGGAAAACGCGGTGACACTGTTGACCAAGGCAAAGCCGCCTATGGCGATCAACAGCAGAGGCCTGCGACGCCAGCCACGGGTCAGCAAGGTCAGCGGGATGGCCGCGAGCAATGAGCCCAGGGCGTAGAGCGTCACCAACTGCCCCACCAGCGCCTGTGACACTTCCAGCCCGGCGCTCATTTGCGGCAGCAGCCCGGCGGGCATGGCCTCGGTGAGGATGGTGATAAAGCCGGCCGAGGCCAGGGCCAGCAACCCTGCCAATGGCAAGGGTTCATGCACGGGCGCCGTAGCGGTCACTGAAGTGTTGTTCATGGGAGTCTCCTTGAAGGGGCAAGGAGGCAGGGTAGGGGGCTGCGATGCGCGGAAAAACAGGCTAAGGTGCCGAACTTATCGGACATTTTTGTCCGCAATCGACCAAGGCATCAGCATGGACAGTCTGAGCGGGCTCTCGGTATTCGTACAGGTCGCGCAAACCCGTAGCTTCACCACCGCCGGGCGGGTATTGGGCGTGTCATCCTCAGCGGTAGGCAAAAGCATCGCACGCATGGAGGAGCGCCTGGGCGTCAGGCTGTTTCATCGAAGTACCCGCAGTATCACCCTGACCAGTGAGGGCGCGCTGTTGCTGGAACGCTCGCGGCGTATCCTGGCGGAAGTGGAAGCGGCTGAGCTGGAGTTGAGCGAGGCCAGTGCCACCCCGCGGGGCAAACTGCGTATCAGCGTGCCCCAAGTGCGCGGGTTGTTGATGCCGGTGATCAGTGGCTTTATGCGTGCCTATCCGGATATCGAGTTGGACGTGGATTTTTCCGACCGTATGGTGGATGTCATCGATGAAGGCTTCGACGCGGTGATCCGCACCGGCAAGCCGGAAGACTCGCGCTTGATGGCGCGCCATCTGGGGCATTACCAATTGGTACTTGTCGGTACGCCCGGCTATTTCGACCAATACGGCACGCCACTCCTGCCCCTGGACTTGAGTCATCACGCCTGCCTTCGGCATAAATTCTGCGCCTCCGGCAAACTCGAGCCCTGGCCGCTGCGACTGGTGCCGGGCGCGGCGGAGCCGAGCTTGCGTGCGCCGCTGGTCAGCAGCACCATTGAGTCTCTCAAGCATGTGGCCCAGGAAGGTCTCGGTATTGCGTGTCTGCCGGACTACATGGTCAACGAGGCGGTTGCGCAAGGGGCTTTGCAGCGCGTGCTGGATGAACACCTCGAACACCGTGGCAGTTTCTGGTTGCTGTGGCCGGCCAGTCGCCATGCCTCGGCCAAATTGCGCGTGTTTATCGACCATATGTGTGCCGGGCTTTTTCCTACTGACGCGGCTTCACAAGGCTGAGATGTTTAACCGACAGGAATGCGCGCTTCAAGGCCGCGTTCTGTTGCACAATACCGTCCGGACCGTTTTCCACAGGATTTTCAATGTCGACATCATTTCACTTGCGTAGCCTCGGGTTGGCGCTGGTGCTGGCGGGCGCCGCGGGCTGCTCCTCACCCAAGACCGCTATCTATGAACATGAGAATTTCGACGATTCCGGTACGTTTTCCCGCGATTACCCGGTCAGCGATGTAGCGGCGTGTGAAGCGGCGCGTCGTGCCCTGCTGAGCCAGGGTTACATCATTACCAGCAGCGATCCAAAGCTGGTGGCGGGCAACAAGAGTTTTCAGCAGACCGGCGAGACCCATCTGCAGATCAGTTTCAACGTGGTGTGCGCTGCTGATGGCAAAGGCAGCAATCACTCGACGATGTTTGCCAACGCCTTGCAGGATCGCTATGCGCTGAAGAAGGTCAACAACTCCGCCAGCCTCGGCGTGGGTGTGCTGGGTTCGGTGTCGATGCCGATCGGCTCCACTGACGACTCGATGGTGAAAGTCGCGAGCGAGACCGTCTCGGCGCCGAAGTTCTACGAGCGTTACTTTGCGCTGGTGGATGTGTTCCTGCCGCAGGAGGTCAAGCAGGCCGAGCATATACCCGAGCAGCCCAAGGCTGACCTGGGTGTGCCTGAACCCAAGGCCGCTCCGGTAGCCGCTCCAGTAGCCGAGAAGGTCGAGGCGCCGAAGGATGCCCCTTTAGCGCCTGCCGCTTCGCAACCCCTGGCACCGCCACCTGAGGCCGCGCCGATCGCACCGACCCCGGAACCTGCGCCTGCCTCGGCGCCAGCAACCGAGCCCACGCCGGCGCCGACCAATCCCAGCCTGCCTGCGCCGACAGAGGCAATACCGCCCTTGCCAGCGCCTGCGCAGTAACTCAGATGGCTACGGGATCGGCCTTGTCGACGTTGATCCCGTAGCGGCTGATGGCCAGGGCGACGTTGTCACGACCAATCACACCGTCATCAGCCAACGCCTTCAAGGCTGCTAAAGCGATAAAGTGCCGGTCTACCTCGAAGAACTCGCGCAATGTCTCGCGGGTGTCCGATTGCCCGAAACCGTCGGTACCCAGTGCGACAAAACGGCGGTTATGCACGAAGGGGCGAATCTGGTCGGCGAACAACTTCATGTAGTCCGTGGCCACCACCACAGCGCCGGTTCTCCCGGCAAGGCAGGTTTCGACGTAGCTTTGGCGCGGCTCGCTTTGCGGGTGCAGGAGGTTCCAGCGTTCGGCGGCGTGCCCATCACGGCGCAATTCGGTCAGGCTGGTGACGCTCCAGACATCGCTATGCACGGCGAAATCCTTGGCGAGCAACTCGGCTGCGGCGATCACTTCGCGCAAGATTGAACCGCTGCCCATGAGCTGCACCTTTGCCTGCGGGTGGCTGCTCAGCGGATACATGCCCTTGAGAATGCCTTCTTCAACGCCTTCCGGCATCGCCGGGTGCGGATAGTTTTCGTTGAGCAGGGTGATGTAGTAATAGATGTCCTCCTGTTCGACATACATGCGCCGCATACCCTCGCGAATAATCACTGCCAGTTCGTAGGCAAAAGTCGGGTCATAGGCCACGCAGCAGGGAATCACCGACGCCAGGATATGGCTGTGCCCGTCGTCGTGCTGCAAGCCTTCACCCATCAGCGTGGTGCGCCCGGCCGTGGCGCCCAGCAGGAAGCCCCGTGCTCGCGCATCGCCCGCCGCCCAGGCCAGGTCGCCGACGCGCTGGAAGCCGAACATCGAGTAGAAAATATAGAACGGCACGGTCATCAGGCCATGGTTGCTATAGGAGGTACTTGCCGCGATCCAGGAAGAAATGGCGCCGGATTCATTCAGCCCTTCCTGCATGATCTGTCCGTCTTTGCTCTCTTTGTAGTAGCTCAATTGCCCGGCGTCCTGTGGGGTATAGAGCTGGCCGACGGCTGAGTGGATACCGATCTGGCGGAACAGGCTTTCCATGCCAAAGGTGCGCGACTCATCCGGCACAATAGGCACGATCAGCTTGCCCAAATGCGTGTCCTTGAGCAGCGTGCCGAGGATGCGCACAAAGGCCATGGTGGTGGAGATGGCGCGCTCACCGGTGTCTTTGAGTTGGGTGGCGAAGGCGCTCAGCTCGGGGATTTGCAGCGGCGCAGCGCTAGTGTGGCGCGCTGGCACATAGCCTCCCAGCGCCTGCCGTCGTGCGGCAAAGTAGTGGGCCTCTTCGCTGTCGACGGCGGGTTTGAGGTAGGGGATTTCTTCGAGCCGGTCATCGTCGACCTCCAGGCCGAAGCGGTCGCGGAAAGCTTTTACCGCTTCGGCCCCCATCTTCTTCAGCTGATGGTTGATGTTTTGGCCTTCGCCAGCTTCACCCATGCCGAAGCCCTTGACCGTCTTGGCCAGTATCACCGTGGGCTGGCCCTTGTGGCGCACGGCGGCGGCGTAGGCGTTGTAGACCTTGTCCGGGTCATGCCCGCCCCGTGAGAGTTTCCAGATGTCGTCGTCGGACATGTCCGCAACCAGCGCCAGCAACTGCGGGTATTTGCCAAAGAAGTGTTCACGCACATAAGCGCCATTCTGGGATTTGTAATTCTGGTAGTCGCCATCCACGCATTCCATCATGCGTTGGCGCAGCAGGCCGCTCTGGTCCTTTTCCAGCAGCGCGTCCCAGCCGCCGCCCCAGATCACCTTGATCACATTCCAGCCGGCGGCACGGTACAGGCTCTCGAACTCCTGGATCACCTTGGCATTGCCGCGCACCGGACCATCCAGGCGTTGCAGGTTGCAGTTGACCACGAAGATCAGGTTGTCGAGTTTTTCGCGGCCCGCCAGGGAGATGGCCGCCAGGGATTCGGGCTGGTCCATTTCGCCATCGCCGAGGAATGCCCAAACCTTGCGGCCCTGATGCTGCTTGAGGTCTCGAAACTCCAGGTACCGCATAAAACGCGCCTGGTACGCGGCGGTGATCGGCCCCAGGCCCATGGAGACCGTAGGGAATTGCCAGAAGTCCGGCATCAAGCGTGGGTGAGGGTAGGAAGACAAGCCCTCGCCACCGGCCTCGCGCCGAAAGTTATCCAGCTGCGCTTCGCTGATACGGCCCTCCAGGTAGGCACGGCCATAAATGCCTGGTGAGGAATGGCCCTGGATGTACACCAGGTCGCCGTCGAATGTGTCGGTTCGGCCACGGAAAAAATGATCGAAGCCTACGTCATACAGCACGGCGGCTGACGCATAGGTGGCGATATGCCCACCCACGCCTGAGTGTTTGCCTGCGCGCAATACCATCGCCATGGCATTCCAGCGGATGAACGCATTGGTGCGCCGCTCGATGGCCTGGTTACCGGGGTAGGGCAACTGGCGCTCAACCGGGATGGTATTGACGTAGGGGGTGGTCACCCGCCCGTAGAAGTCGCCATGCCGTGCAACGTCGAAATCCAGCAACTGATCGATCAGGTAATGAGCGCGGGGACGGCCCTCGGTGGACAGCACCGATTCGATGGAGTCCAGCCATTCGCGGGTTTCCTGCGGATCATCGTCGAGTCTTACTGGGTCATTCGGGGTCATGTGAGGCTCCAGGGTAGGCGGATTCAAGCAGCGAGCTCCTCGCGGGAGTGATGCAAAATGTAGTTGCAATTGCAACGACATGCCAGAATCTAGCGCGGGATGAGCTACTATTGCAACCTTCTTGAAATTCCCCGGATGGTGTTGCATGTCGTCGAAAGAGCCGGATGTATGGTTCCGTTTTGTCAGGGCTCACAGGACGGTCATCCGTGAAATCGAGCGGCGCCTGGCTGCGGCGGGCCTGCCGCCGTACGCCTGGTACGATGCGTTGTGGGGCCTGGAAAGCGGGCCCGGCGGCACCCGGCGTATGCACGAACTGGCCGATGTGCTGGCCATTGAGCGCTATAACCTCACGCGCCTGGTGGACCGCCTGGAAAAGGACGGCCTGGTAGTGCGTTCCCGCTCCGATGGCGACGGTCGTGCGGCGTTTGCCTCGATCACGGACACGGGTCGAGCGCTGCGCAAGAGCATGTGGAAAATCTACGAAAGCACCGTGGACGAGCTGTTCATTTCACAAATCGAACCCGAGCAGCGCCAGGCATTTGCCGATGCCCTGGAGCGCACGGCGGGCTTGGCGATGGATGCGGGTGTGCAAGTGCGCAGCCGACGTAAATCGTAGGTTCGAAAACAGACTCAGTGCGGGGGACCTTGCTTGCGCAATTGCATTCCCCCTCACTTCAGGTGATAGCGCTGCAGTGCGTTTTCCACCTGCTGCACCTCGGTACGCCCTTCATCGGCCAGCGCTCTTAACGCTGACGCCACAATCCAATAGCGGCTCGGCGCAGAGGCCTGCATCGAGCCTGCGCCCAAGGCGATAAATCGTGCATCTACATGCGCGGCTAATTGATCGACAATCACCTGCGGATAACCGGTGACGGCAATGACGGGTGCGCTACTGCCTGCCAGGCAATCACGTAAATGGCAGCTGCGCCTGGGGGCCAAGGGGTGCAAGCGGTTCCAGCGCTCCGCGGTCGCCGCCTCACGGGCCAACCGTGTGTAGCTGGGGCTGCTCCACACCTGCGCCGTAATATTCCAGTCCTGTTCCAGCAACTCTGCGGCGTACATCACCTCTTCCAGCGCCCGGCCAGCCCCGAGCAGGCGCACATCTGCTGCTTGTCCACGCCGGATCGGATACATGCCTTTGTGGGCATCCTCTCGGTCCTGGGCAGTCAGTGTCGTGTGGGCATCCTGGTCATGCAGCGTCAAATAATAAAAACCTGGCTGGCCGTCGATGTACAGCGTGCGTAGTCCTGCCAGCACAATCGCTCGAGCTTCGTCTCCCGAGGCGGGATCGTAGGGTGTGCAGCGTGGATGAGCCGCCAGCCATACTGGCAATGACGGGTGCGTGCCCTTGGGCCACGGGGAAGGCTGGTTCTCGATGTCATTGCAAAAGATGCCACGTTGGGCGGTCTGCTCCGACAGTGCGCACAACTGTGCAGACGATACTGCGCTGTGCAGATAGAGCAGGGGTTTTTCGCCGCGATTGCGCGCAAACCAGATAGGCCAGTTGCCCACGCGGCGGCTGCATGACTGGCCACGGATCACCCAGGCGTGCCGGCTGGATTCCAGGGTATTGGCCATGCTCATCACCGTATACAGCGGCGAGTTGGCCGGGCAAACGGCGGTGCTGAGTGCGTCGATGCAGCTCTGCGCAGAATGCGCGATAGAGGCAGGCATGGGTCCAGGCTCCTTCCAACGGATACTCGTACCCTACTGGAAATATGATTGCATTTGCAATGATTGCAATCGCACTTCAAGTCATGGGATTAAATTATCCGGCGCCTGTCGCGTTTAACTTTTCAAGCGCAGGAATGTCACAACGTCGACATTTTTTCGTCATGACGGCACTTTAGGCTGGGTTCGCAGGTCATTTACCTGCCACCGCTTTCATTTGAAGAAGGAGTCCACCATGGACGATTACCAGGAAGAACTGCTGGAGTACCAGGCATTCGAGTTGGACCCGCTGGATCCGGTCGACGATGCCACCGAGCTGTAACGCTGACTTCAGGCGGAATGCCGCTGACTGCGGCGAAATTCCCCTGGGGTCTGGTTATTCCAGCGTCTGAAGGCCCGCTGGAAGGCTTGGGCTGAAGCAAAACCAAGCAAGTAGGCGATTTCGCCAAATGCCAGCTCGGTATCGCGAATATAGGTCATGGCCAGGTCGCGGCGGGTGTCGTTGAGAATTGCGCGAAACTGTGTGCCTTCCTCGGTCAGTTTGCGCCGTAAAGTCCAGGTCGGCAGTTTCAAGCGTGCCGCCACCTCTTCCAGGTCGGGTTCCCGGCCGCCATTGAGCATAGGCCCGAGCAACCGCGTGATGCGCTCGCGCAGGCTGCGGGTGCGAGTCAGCTGCTCCAACTCCCTTTCACACAGCTGCAGCAACAGGTGCCAGGTACTTGGGCAGTGCTGTGGGTTGCGCAGCGCCAAGGTGGGTTGGCTCAGACGCAGTTGATTGGCATCGGCGCCGAAGTGCACCAGGCCGCTTCCCAGCCTGTTGTAGTGTTCGTGATAGTCCGGCGCGTCGAATTCGATTTCTATCCGTTGTGCCTGCACCGGCTGTTGCGCCAGGCTGGATAATTGTTGCAGCCAACCGGCGATGATCGAGTCCACCACAAAGCGGTTATAGGCGTTGTAGGGGCTGATGGAGTAGAACCGCAGCCAGGCGCCTTCGGCATCTTCATGAAAGCTCGATTGCCCGCGATAGTTGGAGCCGTACAGCGCTTCAAAGCGTGTGAGCGTGCGCGCCGCTTCGCGCACATTGGGGGCCTGGGCGGCGGTGACACCGGCAAGGCCAGCCTGGCTCAAGCGGCTGAGTTGGCCCATGCGCAGGCCCAGGCCCGGGTCGCCGGTCAGTTGGATGGCCGCGTGGCCCAGGCGCATATAGCGCGGGATCGACAGGCGTGCGCCGGCTTCAGCCAGGCGTGCAGGGTCCAGGCCGTATTGCAGCAACAGCGGTTGCGGGTCCAGGCCGTGGCTCTGGATGGCATCGGCCAGGGTGTGCACGAAGCCCACCGACAGATCCCCCAGGCGCACCGGCTTCAAGGGCTACAGCCAGATATTCAGCAGGCGCGCGCCACGGGCCTCGCCGTCGGCGAACACTTGCCCGTTGCTGCTCAGAAAACTCTGGCCGGCGCTGCCCAGGTCCCAGAACTGCCCACGTAAAAACACGCTCATGCCCGCCATGGCCTGGCTGACAGGCTGCTGGCTGATCAGCGTGAGGCGGCGCCAGGCGGCGCCTTCGCTGGTTTCTTCGGGTTTGAGGCTGACCTCGGAAGGCGTCGACACGCTCTTGAAGCCGCGCCATGGACGGTCCCAGGTGTCGCGGCCAGTGACGAAGGCCGGTACTGCGATCAGTTGCGCACCTTGCTCGTTGAGCTTGCGATAGTTGTCCGGGTACCAGCTGTCGCTGCCGACCAGGGTGCCCAGGCGCCCGGCAGGCGTATCCACCACGCTGACGACATTCTCATCGCCTGGCTCGATAAAGCCACGTTCATCGTAGATCGGGTAGAGCTGGCGCTGCGGTTGGCCCAGTGGCAAACCGTCGGCGGCAAACACCACGCTGGCGTTGTACAGCGCGCCATGGCCGACTTCCAACTGCCCCTGGATCACGCTCGGGTTGGGCAGGGCGATGGAACCGGCCACCAGGGTTACGCCAAATTCTTTTGCCAGCCCGCCGAACACCACTTGATAGTCGCGCGCCATGGCAGGGGCCTTCATGCGCAGGTAGGCGTCATCCATGCGGTTGTCGCCGGTGGCGCTGATCCAGGCTTTCGCAAACTGCAGTGGGTTGCTGATCGACAGCCAGTTCATCGCATCCTTCAAATGCGTGGCCTGGTACAGCTCGTTTTTTTCGCCCTTGAGCATCAGCCAGGTGCCGATATGTTCGGGCAGCACCACGATGGTCTTGGCGTTGATCAGGCCTTGGTCGCGCGCTTTTTGCAGGTAGCTCGACAGCTTCAAATGCAGGCGTTCCAGGCTTTGGTAGTCGGCAGGGAACAGCTCTGGCTGAATGCCGAGCAGATTGCCACGGTCGGCTGGTTCGCCCTCATTGACGGCGAGGGTGATACGCAGGTCCGACAGGTAATGCGCCACGGGGCGCTCCTGGGTCCAGACCAGATACGCGGCGAGGGCGGCAACCAGGGCCATGGTGACGGTGAACGCTAGAAGTTTACGCATGGGGCAACAGACAACAGACCAGGTGCAGGGTTCGCGACTAGGGTAGGGCCCATGGCGCGGCTTGCCAAGGGGCGCTGTGCATTTGGATCAATAACTTGTCAGTTTCAGTCATTGAGCCGTGGTCCACCGCCTCTTAGTCTGTGGGACATAAACCGATGGCACACCGTTCGAGTGCGCCACGTCCCGTGATGATCCGTTGTGGAGCTGTACCATGACCGCTGCTGCCTACCCGCACCTGCTGGCCCCGTTGGACCTGGGTTTTACCACCTTGCGCAACCGTACCCTGATGGGCTCGATGCACACCGGCCTGGAAGAAAAGCCCGGCGGTTTCGAGCGCATGGCAGCCTACTTTGCCGAGCGCGCCCGTGGCGGCGTGGGCCTGATGGTCACCGGCGGCATTGGTCCGAATGATGAAGGCGGGGTATACGCCGGGGCAGCCAAGCTGACCACTGAAGAAGAGGCGCGCAAGCACAAGATCGTCACCCAGGCGGTGCACGAGGCGGGCGGCAAGATCTGCATGCAGATCCTTCACGCCGGGCGTTATGCCTACAGCCCCAAGCAGGTGGCGCCGAGTGCGATCCAGGCGCCGATCAACCCGTTCAAGCCCAAGGAATTGGATGAGGAGGGCATCGAGAAGCAGATTCAGGATTTCGTCACCTGCTCGTTGCTGGCCCAGGCCGCCGAATACGACGGTGTGGAGATCATGGGTTCGGAGGGCTACTTCATTAACCAGTTCCTCGCCGCCCAGACCAACCATCGCACCGACCGTTGGGGCGGCAGCTTTGAAAACCGTATGCGCCTGGCGGTGGAGATCGTGCGTCGCGTGCGCGAGGCCGTCGGCCCGAACTTCATCATTATCTTCCGCCTGTCGATGCTTGATCTGGTGGAAGGCGGCAGCGTCTGGAAGGAAATCGTGCAGTTGGCCAAGGCTATCGAGCAGGCTGGCGCGACGATCATCAACACCGGTATCGGCTGGCACGAAGCGCGTATCCCTACCATTGCCACCAAGGTCCCGCGTGGCGCCTTCAGCAAAGTCACCGCCAAATTGCGCGGTGCGGTGCAGATTCCGCTGATCACCACCAACCGCATCAACACCCCGGAAATCGCCGAGCAGATCCTGGCCGAGGGCGATGCCGACATGGTCTCGATGGCGCGCCCGTTTCTGGCCGACCCGGAGTTCGTCAACAAGGCCGCCGCTGGGCGCGCCGATGAAATCAACACCTGCATCGGCTGCAACCAGGCGTGCCTGGACCACACCTTCGGCGGCAAGCTGACCACCTGTTTGGTCAACCCGCGCGCCTGCTATGAAACCGAACTCAATTACCTGCCCGTCAAGCAGATCAAGAAAATCGCGGTGGTCGGCGCCGGCCCTGCCGGTCTGGCCGCTGCCACTGTTGCCGCTGAGCGTGGGCATCAGGTGACCTTGTTCGATTCCGCCAGCGAGATTGGCGGCCAGTTCAATATCGCCAAGCGTGTGCCGGGTAAGGAAGAGTTTTTCGAAACCCTGCGTTACTTCAAACGCAAATTGCAGACCACTCACGTAGAGCTGTGCCTCAACACTCGTGTGGGCGTCGAGCAGCTGGTGGCAGGTGGTTATGACGAGGTGATCCTGGCCACCGGTATCGCGCCGCGCACCCCGGCGATCCCGGGAGTCGAGAACGCCAAGGTGTTGAGTTACCTGGATGTGATCCTGGAGCGCAAGCCGGTGGGCAAGCGTGTGGCGGTTATCGGTGCCGGCGGCATCGGTTTCGATGTATCGGAATTCCTCGTACACCAAGGCGTGTCTACCAGCCTGGATCGCGAGGCGTTCTGGAAAGAGTGGGGCATCGATACCCAACTGGAAGCACGTGGCGGGGTGGCCGGGATCAAGCCCGAGCGCCATGCGCCGGCCCGCGAGGTGTTCCTGCTGCAACGCAAGGCTTCCAAGGTTGGCGACGGCCTGGGCAAGACCACCGGCTGGATTCACCGTACCGGTTTGAAGAACAAACAGGTGCAGATGCTCAACAGTGTCGAGTACTTGAAGATCGATGACGCAGGCTTACATATCCGCATCGGCGCCGAGGGTGAACCGCAGGTGCTGGCGGTGGACAACATTGTCATCTGCGCCGGCCAGGACCCGCTGCGCGAACTGCATGACGGCCTGGTCGCTGCCGGCCAGAACGTGCACCTGATCGGCGGTGCCGATGTGGCCGCCGAGCTGGACGCCAAGCGCGCCATCAATCAGGGCTCGCGCCTGGCGGCCGAGTTGTAAGGCGACAATAGGGGCGGTGTTAGACTTGCCGCCCCTTTCTCATTCAGATACCTGCCGATGGGCCCTTTCGATTGGCTGCCTTATGCGCCCCTTGAACCTGTGCAGCTTGATTGGCTGAACGGCATCGAGTTGGCCGTGCTGCGCCTGGACCGCATCGACCCGCTGATCAGCGGCAATAAGTGGTTCAAACTTACCGAACACTTGGCTCAGGCCCGCGCTACCGGCGCCAAAGGGGTTATCAGCCTTGGCGGGGCTCACTCCAACCATCTGCACGCACTGGCAGCGGCGGGCAAGCGCTTTGATTTTCCCACGGTCGGCCTGTTGCGCGGCCATCCCCAAGACACTCCCACGGTGCTCGACCTCAAGACCTTCGGCATGCAACTGCATTGGCTGGGCTACGGCGGTTATCGGGCGCGGCATGAGCCGGGTTTCTGGCTGCCCTGGCGCGAGCAGTATCCCGACCTTTATCCGATACCCGAAGGCGGTGGTGGTCTGGACGGCGCGCTGGGCTGTGGGGTGTTGGTGGAGCAGGCGCGGGTGCAGTTGAGCCACCTCGGTTGGACGGATTACGACGCATGGTGGCTGGCGGCGGGCACCGGCACTACCCTGGCCGGGCTGGTGTTGGCGGAGGTCGGCGCGCATCCGGTGTACGGCGCAATGGCTGTGCCGGATGATCATGGTGTGGCGCAGAATGTGAGTGCGATTGTGCAGACCGGTTATGAGTTGCTGGACGCCTGCCGTGGCGGCTTTGCCAAGGTCGATCCGCTGCTGCTCGACTTTATCGAGCGCACCGAACGGGCCTGCGGTGTGCCACTGGAGCCGCTCTACACCGGCAAGGCGCTGCTGGCATTGAAGCAACAGATCGAGGCCGGACGCTTTGCCCCCGGCGCGCGGCTGATCTTCATCCACACTGGCGGCCTGCAAGGCCGCCGAGGTTTCCTGTAGGTGTCAACGGGTGGGATTGTGCCCGCCCGGCATCATTCGCAAGGCAGTGTTATCGCGCATCACATAATGGTGAAAGATCCCCGCCAGCGCATGCAGCCCGATCAGCCAGTAACCGATCTGGGCGAACAGCACGTGCCAGCCTTCAATCTCCTCGGCCAACGCCTTGTTTTCTGCAATCAGCGGCGGTAACTCCATCCCATAGAACATCACCGAATGCCCCTTGGCACTGACGATCAACCAACCGGCAATCGGCAACCCGATCATCAACGCATACAGCGCCCAATGCATCAGCTTCGCCAGCAGGTTCTGCCATTGCGGCGGTGCCGGCACGATCTTCGGCGCCACCCCCAGGCTGCGTGCAAACAGTCGCAGCCACACCAGCACAAACACGGTAAGGCCGAGCATGAAGTGCATTTCGACGATCAGCGTGCGCGCACCGCTGCCTTTGGGGAACTGGCCGCGTAACTCAATGCAGGCGTAGACCACCGCCAGCAGCACTACCATCAACCAGTGCAGCGCAATCGACATGGTGCTGTAGCGCGTATCGGAGTTTTTCCACGGCATCGCTTTTTTCCTCACTCATCAGGGCATACCTCCGTTCTTTAGCGACGGAGTACGTTAACTGTATGCCCGTTTTGAGCGCTTCGCTCGTTGCCAATGCCGTTGCCTTGATCCTGGTCAGTAACTTTGCGGCATTTCCCCGCGTGCCAGGCGTGCGTTGATGTCGGCGATGACATTCGGCAAGTCGGTGATAGTGTCGATCAGGTAGTGCGGGCGCGAGGCTTGGAACATCGCTTCGATACGCTGACGCTCGCTGGCCAGTGTGGCGCTGTCCAGGGCGCGAAATTGCTCGTAGGTCAGGCCCAGGGCATTGCCCGAACAGGTCAGCGCTACGGTCCACATCCCGGCACGACGGCCTTCGAGAATACCCGGCACGGTGTCGTCGACCTTCACGCACGCGGCCACATCATCAATGCCCAGGGCGATCACGTTGGCCAGGGCCTGGGCCGGCCAAGGGCGGCCGTTGGGGACTTCATCGGTCGCGACCACGTGGTCGGCGACATAGCCGTTGGTGGCGGCCAGGGCCACGACCTTGTCCATCACTTGCTTGGGATAGCCGGAGCAGGAGCCAATCTTGATACCTTGGGCGCGCACGCCGGCCAGGGTGTTGAGGGCGCCGGGGATCAGGGCTGAGTGTTCGGCGATCTTCTCGATTTGCAGCGGCATGAAACGCTGGTAGATGGCGGTCACGTCATCATCGGTCGGTGTGCGGCCGAAGGCCTTGCGGTAGCGCTCGGCAACTTGCGGCTGGTCGCAGAGAGTGCGGATATGGTCCCACTTGCCCATGCCCATCGGGCCACGGGCTTCTTCGATAGAGACTTGCACGTCGAACTCGGCAAACGCCTCGACAAAGATCTGCGTGGGAGCGAAGGAGCCGAAGTCGACCACGGTGCCGGCCCAGTCGAGGATAACGGCCTGGAGGGTGTTGGGGTTTTGATAGTTCATGGTTCAGGTCCTGTGGGTAATGGGGGCAGTCAAATGTCCAGCACTTCCATTTCTTGCAGCACGTCGGCGATAGCCTTGACCGCCGCCTGCATACCGGCCGCATCGACATGGCCGATGCAGCCCACGCGAAAGGTTTCCACCTGGGTCAGCTTGCCGGGGTAAAGGATGAAACCCTTGGCCTTGACCCGTTCGTAGAAGTCCTTGAACTGGTAGCGCGGGTCTTTTGGTGCGTGGAAGGTGACGATGATCGGTGCCTGGATCGCCGCCGGCAGGAAACTGCGCAGGCCCAGCGCAGCCATGCCGTCCAGCAGTGCCTGACAGTTGTCGGCGTAGCGTTGATGACGGGCGGGCAGGCCGCCTTCTTCGGCGTATTGCAGCAACGCTTCATGCAGGGCCGCGACGACGTGGGTCGGTGGGGTGAAACGCCATTGTCCGGTCTTGGCCATATAGGTGTGCTGGTCGAACAGGTCCATTGCCAGGGAATGGCAGTTGCCCTGGGAGGCGGCCAGCGCAGCTTTTTCGGCAAAGACAAAGCCCATGCCCGGTACGCCTTCCAGGCATTTGCCCGAGGCGGCGATCAGCGCCTCGAACGGCACTTCGCGAGCATCGATCGGCAGCGCGCCGAAAGAACTCATGGCATCGATGATCAGGCGCTTGTCGTGGCGTTTGACGACCTGGGCGATCTCCGCCAGCGGGTTGAGAATGCCGGTACTGGTTTCGCAATGGATCAACGCGACGTGGGTGATGGCCGCGTCAGCCTGCAGTAGGCGATCTACATCGGCAGCGGTGGTGGGCTCGTCCTCAGCGGTTTCAAAGGTGCTGAACGAGCGACCGAGCACTTCGCAAATCTTCGCCAGGCGCTTGCCGTAGGCGCCGTTGATCAGCACCAACACCTTGCCATTGCGCGGGACCAGCGTGCCGATGGCGGCTTCGACGGCGAAGGTGCCGCTGCCCTGCAACGGCACGCAATGGTGGCTGTCGGCAGCATTGAGGATCGCCAGCAGCTGCGTGCAGACGCTGGCGGTGAGCTGGTTGAAGCGATTATCCCATGACCCCCAATCCACCATCATCGCCTGACGGGTGCGGGTCGAAGTGGTCAGGGGGCCAGGGGTCAACAGGATCGGCGCGGCAGTGGTCATCTCAAATCCTCGCAAGGGTCGGGGTTGAAGCTACGGCGCCTAAATTGCAGTTTGGCTTGTTATCAATCAAATTGTTTGTTGTTATGCGAGCTATCAGTGAGGCCGATAGCTATGAACCTGTTTCAACTGCGTGCATTCGATGCCGTGGCCCGCGAGGGCAGTTTTACACGTGCTGCGGCGCGGCTGTTCATCAGCCAGCCGGCGGTAACCGGGCATATCAAGGCGCTTGAAGAGCATTACCAGATTGCGCTGTTGCGCCGTACCGCCCGCCGGGTGGAGTTGACCGAAGAGGGCGCACGCCTGGCGGCCATCACCCGGGCGATCTTCGGTTTGGTGGATGAGGCGCAGACCATGCTGGAGGCCAACCGTCAGTTGCTCACTGGGCGTCTGGAGGTGGCGGCGGATGGTCCGCACCTGGTGATGCCGATGATCGCCAGCCTGCGCTCGCGCTACCCGGGCATTACCGTGAACCTGCGCCTGGGCAACGCCCAGGAAACCCTGGCGGCGCTACTGTCCGAACATGCCGATGTGGCAGTGCTCACCGAGGTGGAGCCGCGCAATGGCTTGCACCTGCAACCTCTGGACGAGTCACGGATTTGCGCGCTGGTGCCGGCAGCGCATCCGTGGGCAAAGCTGCCCGACGGGATTGAACTGGCGCAGCTGCATGAGGTGATCATGGTGCTGCGTGAACCCAGTTCCATTACCCGGCGCACGTTCGACGACGCGTGCCTGGCGGCGAATGTGCAGCCCAGGGTGCTGCTGGAACTGGACAGCCGTGAAGCCGTGACCGAAGCCGTCGCGGCCGAACTGGGGGTAGGGGTGGTGTCGTCGATGGAGGTCAGCCCGGACCCGCGGGTACACGCTGTGCCGATCCTGGGCGATGGCCTGCTGAACCGACATACGCTCGGCTGCATGGAGCGGCGCCGTTCGCTGCGCTTGATTCAGGCTTTTTTCGAGTTGGCGTGAAGGCTGTCACGCACGATCTCCAAAAAGCTCGCCACCACGCGACGTGAGCTCTGTTCTTTCAGGCAGACGAGGGTTTCCTTCATGCGCTGAGTGCAGTCGCGGATCGGCATGGCGTACACCCGAGCGTCGGCGCCGAACTCTGCCGCCGACACCACGCCCACGCCAATGCCCACCACCACTGCTTCACGCGCGGCTTCGCGGCCTTCAACTTGAATCGCCGGGCGAATGCGCAGGCCGGCCTGGCGCATTTCCTGCTCCAGGGTCTGACGGGTCACTGAGCCGACTTCCCGCAGCACCAAGGGCGTGTCATCCAGGTCGGCCAGGCAGATGGATTCGCGCCCGGCCCAGGGATGGTTGCAGGCGACAAACGCCAGCAGTTGATCGTCGGGCAATGGCAGCGACAGCAGGCGCGCATCGTCGACATCGCGACCCAACAGCGCCAGGTCGGCCTGGTAGTTGTACAGGCGCAACAACGACTCATCGGTGTTGCCGGTTTCGATCTTCACGCTGATTCCCGGGTACAGCCGGCAGAAGCGGGCAATCTGTGGCAGTACATGTACGGGCGCATCCACCGCCAGGGTGAGGGTGCCAGTGAGCAGGGCGCGGGAGTCTTGCAGCAATTCTTCGGCTTGCGCCTCGATCACAAACAGGCGCTGAGTAATGCCCAGCAGGCGTTCGCCCAGGTCGGTCAGGCGTACCGAACGTTTGTTGCGGTGAAACAGCAACACGCCGAAGCGCTCTTCGAGTTTGCGCACCTGGTCGGAAATCGCGGGCTGGGTCAGGAACAGGCGCTCGGCGGCGCCGGTAAAACTGCCGTGCACGGCCACCGCATGGAAGGCTTTGAGTTGGGCATGGGAAACCGACATGGCACGTCCTCTTACAAGCTGAGCTTATATTTGAAATACGATAAATCGATTTTACCTATTAGTCAGCCATTGCTTTGATGCACCTCAGCCGCCGTAGGTTGAGTCCTACAACCTCGACGGCCATGGGCGCAGGCACACCGCGTTCATCTGACCAATACCGCGCGCTCCAAGGCCCGGCATTGCAGTGCTCAACCATAAAAAAAACAGGCGTTTTCTTTCGATTCTGCCGGCACACTCACACCTGAGGTCAGAACCACCATGAATATCCCTATGGGTAGCATCAAGCGTTGGCGCGTGCAGATTTTCGCCATCACCTGGCTGGCGTACGCCGCGTTCTATTTCACCCGCAAAGCCTTCTCGGTGGCAAAACTGGGGTTCGGCGACGACCCAAGCTTCCCCCTCGATAAAATGATGATGGCCAACCTCGATGGCTTGTATCTCGCCGCGTACGCCGTGGGCCAGTTCACCTGGGGCATGCTCGCCGACCGCTTCGGGCCACGGGTGGTGGTGCTTGGCGGCTTGCTGGTTTCCGCCGCCGCCGCACTGGTGATGGGCACGTTTGCGACCTTGCCGATCTTTGTCACCTGCATGTTGATCCAGGGGTTGGCGCAGTCCACCGGCTGGTCGGGGTTGTGCAAGAACCTCGGTAGTTTCTTCCCGGCCCAGCAGCGTGGGCGGGTGTTGGGGCTGTGGAGTTCGTGCTATGCCTTCGGCGGCTTGGTGGCTTCACCGTTCGCCGGCTGGTGGGCCTACACCCTGATCGGTAGTTGGCACGCGGCGTTTATCTCCAGTGCTGCGGTGGTGGCGGTGGTGGCCGTGCTGTTCTTTATTTTCCAGCGCAATACCCCCCAGGATGTGGGTTTGCCAGCGGTGGAGCCCGAGCCGCTCATGAGTGCCGAGAACAGGGCCGCCGAACAGCGCATCAGTGTGCTTGAACCGTTGCGCGCTATCTTGCGCAACCGCACGGTGTTGACGCTGGGGCTGGCGTACTTCCTGCTCAAGCCGGCGCGCTACGCGATTTTGCTGTGGGGCCCGGTAATCGTCTACGAACAGATGCCGTCGGTGGGCAAGGTCGGCGCGGCCATCGTGCCCACCGCGTTTGAGCTGGCCGGTTTGCTCGGGCCGGTACTGATCGGCCTGGCTTCCGACAAACTGTTCGGCGCCCGGCGTATGCCGGCCTGTGTGCTGAGCCTGCTGGCGTTGACCGTGGCCCTGGCGTTGTTCATGGGCGCGCTGCACACCGGCAGTGTGGTGCTGGTGATGGCCTTGCTGTTTGTCATGGGCCTGACTCTGTACGGTCCGGACTCGATGATCAGCAGCACCGCTGCCATTGACTTCGGCACTGCCAAAGCCGGCGCCACGGCGGCAGGGTTTGTGAATGGTTGCGGTTCGGTGGGCGCGATCCTCGGCGGCTTGCTGCCGGGCTACTTCGATACCGTCACGGTGTTTATCGTGTTTGCCGGCGCGGCGCTGTTTTCTTCACTGGTATTGATGCCCTACTGGAACGCCAGGCCGGCTGTTCTGGCGCAGGTGGGGGACTTCATACCGGATCGCAGTGCCACCATCAAACCCCTGCGCACCTGAGGCACCTGGCCGGTTTTTTGGTGGATTAGCGTGTTCTTGCGCTATAAACTCTGCCCCCAAAGCGCCGGCCAGTAGACGTTTCGGCGCCATGGAAAGTAGAGAGTGAGTCATGGGCGCACAGTGGAAAGTCAAACATAAAGAAGCGGCAGCCAATGCCAAGGGCAAGATTTTCGGCAAGCTGGTGAAAGAGATCACCATCGCCGCCCGCAACGGCGCCGATACCGCGACCAACGCGCACCTGCGCCTGGTGGTGGAGCAGGCCAAGAAAGCCTCGATGCCCAAGGAAACCCTGGATCGTGCGATCAAGAAGGGCGCCGGTCTGCTCGGTGAAACCGTGCAATACCACCGCGTGACCTACGAAGGGTTTGCCCCGCACCAGGTGCCCCTGATCGTCGAATGCGTAACCGACAACATCAACCGCACCGTGGCGGAAATCCGCGTGGCGTTCCGCAAGGGCCAATTGGGCGCTTCCGGTTCGGTGGCGTGGGATTTCAACCACGTCGGCCTGATTGAAGCATCGCCGGACACCCCTGATGCTGATCCGGAAATGGCCGCCATCGAAGCTGGCGCCCAGGATTTTGAAGACGGTGAAGAAGAGGGCACCACCCTGTTCATCACCGAAACCACCGACCTGGATGCCGTGCAGAAAGCTTTGCCAGAGCAGGGTTTCACCGTGCTGTCGGCCAAGCTGGGTTACCTGTCGAAGAACCCGGTCAGTGGTTTGACCGATGAGCAGATGGCCGAAGTCGAGGCATTCCTGGAAGGCCTGGATAACCATGATGATGTGCAGGATATGTTTGTCGGCCTGGCTGGCTGATTCTTATCCGGATGCATGGGATCAAAATGTGGGAGGGGGCTTGCTCCCACATTGTTCCAGCGGTGTTAGATAGCGCTCAGTACGCCGTCGATTTCTTCAAAGCTTGGCCGCGCCAATACATCGGGCTGGCAACAGCTTTTTTGCAGTTCAACCAGATCCTCATTTACTGCCCCTTCACCCCGATCCAACAACTCCCCCAGCAACACCCCGAACGCGCGCACTTCAATACGCTGCAACGCCCTGGTTTCCAAGGTGTCGGCCGTGGCATGGAATGACGCCGCGCCGAAGTCTCCGAGCAAACAATCTCCCGTCACATTCCACAGGATGTTGTGGCCATACAGGTCACCGTGGGTAATCCCCTGACGGTGCAAGTGCGCCGCCACCGAAGCGATGCCTCGTGCCATGCGCAGCGCCACGTCGAGGCTGAAACGGGTATCGGCTTCGTAGATGTCCCGGGTGCAGGACGCCAGGCTAGGCAGCGCCGCGAGGTTGCGGTAGCTCGGGTCGATCAGGCTCATGACCAATGCTGCCTGATCTTGCGGGTGCCCGATGACACGGCCTTGCACCTTGATGAGGTTGGGATGCAGCCCGGCGGCAATGCAGGCTTGCATTTCATGCAGCGGTGACCCGTCGCTGGTGATGGTGCCTTTGTATAGCTTGACCGCGACCGGCAGCGCCTGGGGTTTCCAGATTGCTTTGTGAATGATCCCGGAAGCGCCTTCGCCCAATACTTCTCCCAGTTCCAGTTCAGCCCAGGGAATGTTCGGCGTTCCATCTTCGCCCGTCACTGTCATGGCCATTTCCACCGGGTTGCCGGCGTAGGCCAGCCAGGTCAGGCTTGGCAAGGTCAGCAGCCACTGCGGCAGGTGGGTCAAGCGGTTGGAGGCGATGCGGATCAGTTCCAGGTTTTGGCAGTGGGCCAGGCTTTGCGGCAATTGCGTCAGTTGGTTACCGGCCAGCATCAACTTTTGCAGCAACGGGCGCTGACCCAGTTCATCGGGCAATTGGCTGATGCAGTTGTCGGTGAGGATCAGCCAGCGCAACTGCGGCGGCAGGGCGGCGGCGGGCACATGGCCGATCTGGTTGGCCTTGAAGCCGATCATGCTCAACTTCGCGCACTGGCCCAGGCACGTCGGCAGCTCGGTAAACGCGTTGTCCGAACAAAACAGCACACGCAGGTGCGTCAGGCGGTGCAGGTCCTCGGGCAGGCTACTCAAGGCATTGCCGGTGAGATTGAGGATTTCCAGGGAGTCGGCCAGGTCGAAGATTTCCCGGGGGAACTCGGTCAGCCCGCAGGCCAGGTCCAGGCGCTTGGCGCCGGCCAATTGGCCGGCCTTGAGTTGGGCGAGGGTATTCATGAACAGCGCGGCACTCGGAAGGGGGCGTAAAAGGCGCTCATGATAGCGGCTCGGGTGCGGTTTGCGGGCAGAGCATGTGCAACTGCTGCAAGCGGCTGGCGGTGCGGGCGAGGTCGATGGCCTGGCCTTCCAGGGCTTTATCCAGCGGCTGGTGACCCATGAGGGTCAGGTGTTTGTCCTGATCGTAGAGCACGTCCACCAGGTTGATAAAACGCTGTTGCACGGCGATAGGGCATTCGGCCAACTGCGGCAGGCCGTCGATGATCCAGTGGTCGAAGTCCTGGCACAGCAGCAGGTAATCCATCACGGCGGTGAGCTGTTCACACAGGTCGTTGAAGGTGAACAGGATGGTCCGCGCCTGATGGTCTCGGCACAGCAACTGCCGATTGCCAACCGTCAGGGTTTGCGCCGGGCCATTGGTGGCAGGCACACCCAGGCTTTCCCGCTGCGCCGGTGTACCCGGCCACACATAGTGGCCGCGGGTGAAACGTTGTTGGGCGTGGGCCTGGGGCAGGCTGCGAAAGTCCTGGGGCGCGCTGACTTCCAGCACGTCCATGCGTGCGGCGATCAGGTCGATCACCGGTTTGAATCGTTCGTGATACAGCGGGTTGGGCAGCAACCCTTCGGGCGGGTAGTTGGACGTTACCAATACCAGCACGCCGCGTTGGAACAGGGCCTTGAACAAGCGGCTGATGAGCATTGCATCGCCGATATCGTGCACATGGAACTCGTCAAAACACAGCACACGGCAATCAGCGAGCAACTGATCCAGAGTGACGCCCAAGGCATCCTCATGCTCGCGGTGCACAAACATGCCCTGGTGCAGCCGGGCAAAGAAGTCGTGGAAATGCACGCGTTGCTTCTCGGCGATGGGCAGCGCCTGGAAAAAACCGTCCAGCAGCCAGCTCTTGCCGCGACCTACCGGGCCGTGCAGGTACAGGCTGCGCGTGGCCTGGCCATAAAGCAGGTGCTGGGCCTGCCGATTCAGGGCGGTAATCGCCCGGATTTGGCCGTCACTGAGGGTGTAGCCCTGTTGTTCGGCCTTTTTCTGAAAATAGGCAGGAATGGGCGAGGCACCCCAGACGTCAGTTTTTTTACCCAGCAGGCGCTGGAACAGGGCAAGCACGGCCAAGAATAATCACTCTGTATTGCGGTGGTCGCTCACTGTAGGACGCTCGATGCCATTTGACCAACAGTGAAGGGCGCCGACCCTTGCAAACTGGCACTTTCGCGTTAACTGGCTAACCTCATACAAGGTTGTTACCCCTGTATAAGGAATTGGGGCAGTGAAGGGATTGGCGGTATTGGCTGTCATGGGCGCGATGCTCTGCAACACGGCTTCTGCTGCGCAACTCCAGGTGGAGGTGCGCCTCGACGTGCAGCGGGGTTGCCAGTTGGTGGGCACCACTCGCACTGCGGGCATCGAGCAACTTGGCGTATTGGATTTCGGCAGCGGCCCGCGTCTGGATGACCCGGCCGGCCCCCTGAGTGCGGCCCTGATCAGCCAGCGCCAGCCGCGCCTGGAGTGCAACCCCGACACGCCTTACCAAATGCGCGTTGACGGCGGCCTGCACGGTGGCGTGGGCGAAGTGCGTTACCTCAGTAATGCGATGCCCTCAAGCAAGCCCATTCCTTATCGCATTTATGCCGACGCAGCCCGGTTGATCCCCTTGCCGGTGGACGTACCGGTCAGCGGCCGCGTACCGGACACCGGCTCGGTTGATTTGCCGTTGTATGGCCGCATTGAACCGCTCAAAGACATCCCTGCGGTGGGGCGTTATTCCGACCTGCTCAAGGTCACGGTCACATGGTAAGCCGCTATCTGGCCATCGCGGCCTTGGGCGGCCTGCTGTTGCTGGCCGAGGACGCGCAGGCGGCTGTGGTCAACGGGCAGATTCATGCGCGGTTGGTGATTACCGCCAGTTGCGAAGTCAGCAAAGGAGTGGAACGCGCGCCAGTGACGCCGGACGGTGGCACTGCGCTGTTGGATTTCGGCAGCCAGGGACCGACCTGGAACGACACCTTGGGCGCGACCATTTCCGATGGCGATAAAGCGCCGCTGTCGGTCTCCTGCAACCCGTCGTTGGTCAGCAGTTTTACCGTGACCATCGACGGTGGCGCCCATGGCGACGGCACCACGCGCCGCTTGAGCAACGGGCGCCAGACCATTCCCTATCGGCTATCGGCCGATGCGCTGGGCCAGAGTGCCTACCGCATCGGCCAGCAACGCAATTTCGTCGTGACCCAGGGCGCGCAGGTACCCATCCCGGTATTCGGCTCCGTGGTGGCGAATACCAGGGCCCTACCGGCCGGCATCTACACAGACACCCTGACGGTGACTCTGGATTGGTAAACCATGAGGATGGATATCATGCATGTACTCGTATCGCGAATGGGCGTGTGTGCCCTGGGCCTGGCGCTGGCCTCCAGCCTGAATGCGGCGACCACGGTTACCGGGCAGATCAGTTCGAGCCTGACGTTGATCGCCAGTTGCCAGGTCAACGGCTCCGGGGCGGCTACCGGGCTGAATTTCGGTAGCTTGAACTTCGGCACCACCAACAGCCTGTTTACCAATGCCGACGCCCAGTTGCTGGGCGGCACCGGCACCGGCGGGGCGCTGTCGATTCTGTGTTCAGCCGGTACCACGCCAACGGTGACGGTGCGTGCCGGCGCCCATGATGGCGCCTCGCCGGGGGGCACCCGTGCGCTGGCCGATGGGGCGGGTAACTTCGTGCCTTACGATTTCTACACTGACAGCGGGCGTTCCGCGCTGTTGGCGATCGATGGCGTGGTGACGCTCGCCACCAGTACCGGCGTGGCACAAACCGTCAACCTCTACGGTCGCGCGGTGGGCAAGGCGGGCCTGCCGGCAGGTACTTACACCGATACCGTGGCCGTGGAGCTGACGTTCTGACCCTGTGGCTCAGGCTGGGGGTGGCCTGTGGATTGGCGCTGCCGTTGCCGTTGTCGGCAGCGACCAGCCAGAGCTTCCAGGTCAGCGCGACCATTACTCCCGGTTGCCTGATCGTGGGCGGCGGCTCCAACTACGGCGCGTTGGCCTATGGCAGCTATTCGGCATTGGCCACCGGTACGGTCACGGCAGCCCTTACTGGCGGTGTGACCTTGCAATGCACTCCGGGGGTGGCGCTGACCATGAGTGTGGATGGCGGCCTTTACAACAGCGCCGGGCGCAATTTGCAGCTCAACAGCGGCAGCGCGCGGGTGGCCTATCAACTGTTTCGCGACGCGGCGTTCAGCCAGAGCCTGGGCGTCAGCCAGAGCGTCAGCGTGACTTACAGCGATGCCAACAACATCAGCCTGCCGATTTACGGGCGGGTGGTATTACCCGGCAATCAGCCTGGGGGGACGTACAGCGACACGCTGCAGGTGCAGCTGTCGTGGTAGGGCTAACGGTATTGAGGAGTGGATTTATGCATTCAACTTCCCGGCGGTGGTGGGCCGCGGGTATTGCCTTAGGGCTTTTGTGTGGCGCAGGGCTGGTGCAGGCGGCCAGTTCGGTGCTGATCTGGCCCATCGACCCGGTGCTGGAGGCCGATCAACAGGCCAGCGCGCTGTGGTTGGAGAACCGTGGCACGGAAACGGCCAACCTGCAGATCCGCGTATTTGCCTGGAGCCAGAACGGTTTCGACGAGCAGTACCAAAACCAGCGCGACGTGATCGGCAGCCCGCCGGTGGCCAAAATCGAGCCCGGCCAGAAGCAACTGGTGCGCCTGACCCGAACCCGCGAAGTACCGCCGGGACAGGAGCTGGCCTATCGCATCATCATCGATGAAATCCCCTCGGCGCTGCAGGTGCCGGCGCCGCCGGAAGGCAAGAACACAGCGGCAGCGATTCGCTTCCAGATGCGCTATTCGGTGCCTTTGTTTGCCTACGGCGCCGGGTTGTGGAGCAAGGACGACGCCACACGTCAACGCGACCCCAAGGGTGCCGGCAAGCCGGACTTGAGCTGGCAAAAGGTCAACGTAGGCGGGCGCAGTTACATCGAGGTGCGCAACCAGGGCGCCGTGCATGCGCGGCTCACCGATGCGTCGTTCAAACAAGGCGGGCAGGCCCGGCCGCTGGTAGAAGGTTTGCTCGGCTATGTGCTGCCGGGCGCGAGTATGCGCTGGCCGGTGCCGGATGCCGTATCGGCCGACCAGCCGTTGCAGGTCAGGGTCAACGGTGCGCCGCAATTGGAAAGCCTGGCGCCCAAGCGATAACCGTCAGGTAGCGCTACGGGCATACGCCCGGGTTTTAACAGGATGGAGATGTCCATTGAAGGACACAACGCCATGGTGAGTCGTGGTTGGGCTCGGGGTTTATGGCCATCGGTGGCAGTGGCAAGCGGGTTGTGGGGCGCTGCGATGGCAGGCGACTTGCCGCCGCCGCCGGGCAGCATGGAGGCAGTCGCCGATGCACAGCTGTTTCTGGAACTGGTGGTCAACCAGATGGACACCGGCCGCGTCATTGCGGTCGACCAGCGCGCCGGCCAGCTGTTTGTGCCCGCCAGCGCGTTGCAGGACGTGGGTATGAAATTGCCCGGCGAGCCTGTCGGCAGCGTGGCCCTGGACCAGGTGCCTGGGCTGCACAGCGACTACGACAGCAATGGCCAGCGCCTATTGCTGGATGTACCGCCATCCTGGTTGCAGGCGCAGTTTATCGGCAATCGCAATACCTATCCGCGCACCCAGGCCATGAGCAGCTTCGGCGCCTTGCTCAACTATGACGTGTATTTCAACGACACCGATGACGGCGGCAGCTACCTCGCCGCCTGGAACGAAGTGCGGCTGTTCGACACCTGGGGCACCTTGTCCAACACCGGGCAGGTGCGCCAGACCCTGGCTGATGGCATCACCGACAGTACCCTCGGCAACGGTTACCGGCGCTACGACACCACCTGGCGATTTTCCGATGATGAGCGCCTGCTCACCTACGAGGCGGGCGACGTGATCAGCGGTTCGCTGCCCTGGAGCAGCTCGGTGCGTCTGGGCGGGGTGCAAGTGTCCCGGGACTTTGCCGTGCGCCCGGACCTGGTCACTTACCCTTTGCCGCAGTTCGCCGGTGAGGCGGCGGTGCCCTCGTCGGTGGACCTGTTTATCAACGGCTATAAATCCGACACCGCGCAGCTGCAACCCGGGCCTTATACCCTGACCAACGTGCCATTTATCAACGGCGCCGGGGAGGCTGTCGTGGTGACCACCGACGCCCTCGGGCGCCAGGTGTCGACCACGGTGCCGTTCTACGTCACCAGCACCTTGCTGCAACAAGGCTTGACGGATTTTTCCGTGGCTGCCGGTACCTTGCGCCGTGACTACACCCTGCGCGATTTCGGTTACGGGCCGGGCATAACCAGTGGCACCTTTCGCTATGGCTATTGCGACAGCCTGACCCTGGAAAGCCATGCCGAAGCATCCAGCGACCTGACCCTCGGCGGGCTTGGCGCCAACCTGCGCCTGGGCAACTTCGGCGTGCTCAATACCGCCCTCAGCCAGAGCCAGTTCGACAGCCGCAGCGGCCAGCAACTCAGCCTTGGCTACCAGTACAACAGCACGCGCTACAGCCTGATGTACCAGCGCGTTGAACGGCGCGATGACTACGCCGACCTGACCCTGGTCGACACCCCTTACGCCAGCCTCAGCAAGCGCAGCGAGCAGGTGACGCTGAGCCTCAACCTTCAACGTTTCGGCAGCCTGGGCCTGGGGTATTTCGACGTGCAGGCGGCAGACGATTCGCGTACGCGCCTGCTCAACCTCAGCTGGAGCAAACCGCTGTGGCGCAACACCAGCTTCTACCTGTCGGCCAACCGCGAAATCGGCGACAGCAACTGGGCCATGCAGGCGCAACTGGTGATCCCGTTCGACCTCAACGGCAGCCTGGCCTTGAGCACCGAGCGCAGCAAGAACGGCGCCAGTCGCCAGCGCATCAACTACAGCCGCGCGGTGCCCAGCGAAGGCGGCGTGGGCTACAACCTCGGCTATGCCCAGGGCGATGCGCCAAGCTATCGGCAGGCCGACCTGACCTGGCGCTTGCAGTCAGTGCAGTTGCAGGCCGGCGTGTACGGCAGCAGTGACGCCCAAACGCGCTGGGCGGATGCCAGCGGCTCGCTGGTGTGGATGGGCGGCGAAACCTTTGCTGCCAACCGTATCAATGACGCGTTTGTGGTGGTGAGTACCCAGGGGTTCGCCGGGATTCCAGTTCGCTACGAAAACCAGCTGGTGGGCCAGACCGACCGCAACGGTCATTTGCTGGTGCCATGGAGCAGCGCGTATTACCGCGGCAAATATGAAATTGACCCGTTGAACCTGCCGGCGAACGTGCAGAGCCCCAATGTGGAGCAGCGCGTGTCGGTACGCCGGGGCAGCGGCTATCTGTTGGAGTTCCCGCTGCGCCGGGTGCTCGCCGCCAGTATCACCCTGGTGGATCGCCAGCATCAGGAGCTACCGCTGGGCAGCCTGGTGGTGCACGAGCAAAGCAACACCCAGGCGGTGGTGGGGTGGGATGGGCTGGTCTATCTGGAAAACCTCAGCGCCCACAATACTTTGCAGGTCACCCTCAGTGAGGGGCGCACCTGCCAGGCGACATTCGCTATCGATGAGCAGCAACAGGACGTGCCCCTGATCGGGCCGTTGGTGTGCCAGTGAGTGCTTGAGCAAGGAGACTGCGGGTGAGGGGCAAGGCATGGATGTATGGGGCAGGGCTGTTATTTTCCGGGCAGGTTATGGCGGTGTGTTCGGTGGTTTCCACGGTGCCGGCCAGTTTCGGTTCGATCAGCTCGATGACGGTGCGCACTGCCGCGCAAACCAGCTCTACCACCAACTCCGGATTGAGTTGCACCCAGGCGTTGATTTCGCTGCTGGTGTCCACCGACCACTTCTACGCCACGATCACCTCGTCCACCGCCGGCATGGTCGGGCCGACCGGTGATGTGATTGGCTACACGATTTATGGCAACAACAGCACCAGTTATCCCATCACCCGCGGCACTCAATTCGATTTTGGGGGCGCGGGCGGCATTGCCCAGAGCATTGGACTGATCGCCGGGCCCGGGGCGAAAACCGTGCCGTTGTACCTGAGCAGCATTACCGGCAGCAATATCGCAGCGGGGCTGTACACCGAGACATTGAACATCGCCTGGGTGTGGAATTATTGCTCGGGAATCGGCGTTGGCGGCATTTGCCTGGGGCGTGACACGGGCAGCGGCACGGCAAGCCTGACCGTCAGCATGACCGTAACCAATGACTGCCAGATCACCGCGCCGGATATCAGCTTTGGCAGCGCGCCGGTGGTCAGTGGGTTTACCGCAGTGACCGGCCAGACCATCAATATCGCCTGCACCAAGGGCAGTGCCTACACCGTGGGCTTGAGCGACGGCCAGAACCCGATCAGTGTCGGCGGGCGCCGACGCATGGTTTCCGGCAGCAACTACCTGGCCTATGACCTCTTCAAAAGCGCCGGCACCACGCGTTGGGGCAGCGTCGGCGCGGCGCGGCGGGCCAGTTCCACAGCGGAGGTCAACCCCGGCAATGGGTTGGGCACAGGCAGCCAGGTATTTAACTACAACGCTCGCATCTACACCGACCAGCCCACACCCCCCGGCGGCACCTACCTGGACAACGTGGTGCTGGACGTGGGTTTCTAGAACTTCATCAGCGCCGGGGTGGGCTGGTCTGCCGGGCTGACCATTGCGTAGTTATAGCCGCCGCCCGACCAGTACTCGGCCTGCAAACCATCGGCGCTGCGGCTGCCACGAGGCAGGAAGCCGTTGTTCGGTCCCGGCGGGCGGATATAAAAGCTGATGCGTCGGCCTTGGGGGTCTTGGTACAGCACCATGGCGGCTGCACCCTGATCGGTAGTGAGCAGGCGCCCGCTGACCGGCTTGAAGCCTGCCTGGCTCAGGTCGGGCAGGCGATGGGCTTGATCGAAATAGCGGTCGAGCCAGGCTTGCATAGTGCCGCTGCCGTCGTCGTTGTAGTCGGCGGGCATGACGCCGTCCTGGGCAAACAGACGGTAAGCCTGCATGGCATCGGTCATCGGCAGCGGCTGGGGTTGGGTGGCTTCGCGGGCGTGCCAGCCGCCAAGCCCGCCAAGGCTCACGGCAATCAGCAACACCGCCGCGCTGGCGAAGTGGCGGCGGGACTGACGCTTGATACGCTGACGGATCAACGCCGGGTCCAGTGCCGGATTACTCGGCTGCTGCAGGGTACCGCTCAAGGATGCCCGCAATAATTGCGCGTCCTGTTGCCAGGCGTGGACCTGGGCGGCCGCTTCGGGGTGGTTGGCCAGCCAGGTTTCAAGCACGCGGCGGTCACTGTCCGGCAGTTGGTGATCGACGTAGGCATGCAAATCGCGTTCGCTGGGGGGCAGGCTGATCATTTGAGTCTCCGCAGGGCAGGGCCGGTAATTTCGCCATCGCTGAGCTGACGCAACGCTTGGCGCGCACGGGACAGGCGCGACATCACGGTGCCGATGGGTACCTGAAGGATCTCGGCGACTTCCTTGTAGCTCAAACCCTCCACGGACACCCACAGCAAAAGCGCGCGTTGTTCGGTGCTGAGTTGGTCGAAGGCTTGCAGGGTGGATTGGGCCATCACTGTGCGCTCCACCGACGGTTGCGCATCATCGCGCCCGGTGAAGAATTCGAGCATACGTGCATAGCGTCGGCTGCGGCGATGGGCGTCGAGGAACTGCCGATAGAGGATCGCGAACAGCCAGGCGCGCAGGTCGCCTTCGACACGCTTATCAGCCCAGGCGATGATCGCCCGCTCCAGGGTCGCCTGCACCAGGTCATCGGCACTGCTGCTGTTGCGCGTCAGCGACACGGCAAAACGCCGCAACCTGGGGATGAGTTCGTGTAACTGTTCGTCGAGTTCATGCATGGGGATGAGTCTACTCACGTGTGTTGAAGTAGACGTTGGTCCCTGTAGGTTATTCCACGCTTTGCGCAAAGAAACTTCCCGGCTAATACGTGGGAAGCGTCTGTATACCTTGAGAGTCTGTAATCTCGTGCGCAGCCCTCTATCCACCCTTGCATCTGTCGGCATTCAGCCGGCAGTTGAATAGTGAGAGGGTGCTTATGACGTGTTTGCCGAGTGATAAACAGTTTTTTTCCTGCATCTCGCTGGCTCATTTGCCTGCCGCGCAGCGGGTTTTATTTGAGCGATGGGGTTGTGGCCTCTCAACCCGAGCCACCTACGCCAACGTGCACCACGCCTTCGAAGCGCAAGCGAGGCTGGCCCCCCAGGCGACCGCTGCGGTATGCGCGGGCCAACGTATCAGCTATGAACAACTCAACCGACAAGCCAATCGATTGGCTGAGCATCTGCTTGGGCAGGGTGTTAAGCGTGGGGACACGGTGGGATTGTTCGTCGAACGCTCGATTCCCATGCTGGTCGGGCTCCTGGCGGTGTTAAAGATTGGCGCCGCGTATGTCCCTCAGGACGCCAGAATCGTACCCACCCTGCAATTGGGCATGGTCCTCGAATCATTGACCAGCCCGGTGATTCTGACCTTATCGAGCCTGGTGGAGCGCATTCCGGCAGACGCGTCCCACCGCTGCCTCAATTTGGATACGTTCATTGCTCAAACGCCATGGCTGGCTGAAGACAATGATTGCGTGCGTGTCGGTGCTGGCCCGGATGATCTGTGCTTTGTACTGTTTACATCTGGAACCACAGGGCGCCCTAACGGCGTGTGTGTCAGCCACCGTAACGTATGCAACATTCTGCTCACTGAACCTGGGCGGATGGGTATGGCACCGGGTCGTACCGTAGGGCAGATTCTCAATATCGGCTTTGACATGGCGGCTTGGGAAATACTCGGTTGCCTGGCTCATGGTGCGACCTTGCTGATTCGCGGCAAAGACATCGCGCAGACGGCCGCACAGTGCAATGTGTTGATCGCAACGCCTTCGATACTGGCCACCCTTGAGCCTCGACGGTGTCCCCACCTCAACGTCGTTGCGGTGGCTGGAGAAGCCTGCTCCCAGGCTCTGGCGGATCGGTGGGCCGAGCACTGTACGTTCTACAACGGCTGCGGTCCTACCGAGACGACCATCGTCAACACGCTGCACCGGCATGTACCAGGCACGCCACTGACTATTGGCCGGCCAACACCCAATAACACTGTCTATGTGCTCGATGAGCAGGGGCGTGCCTGTGCCTTGGGTGAAACGGGTGAGATGTGGGCCGGTGGTGCGGGTGTGACAGCAGGCTACCTGAACAATACGGCATTGACCCAGCAGCGATACCGTCCGGATCCCTTTCTCGGTGGCGACGCCATGATGTTCCGCACACGAGATTTGGGGCGCTGGGTGGGAGACGGCCAGCTCGAACACTTAGGGCGCGTGGATGACCAAGTGAAAGTCCGCGGCTTTCGCGTGGAACTGGATGCGGTGTCGGCGGCTCTGGAGGCCGGCGCTGGATGCATGCGCGCCGTCACTTTGAAGCTGGACAGCCGCACGTTGGTGGCCTTTGTTTCGCCTGCCAGCACTGACATCGAGGCTTGCCAAACCGCGTGCCAACAGCGCCTGGCCTATTACTGCGTGCCTCAGTCCATCTACGCAGTGGAGCATTTTCCACTGACAGCGAGGGGCAAGATCGATAAGGCATTGTTACTGCAAACGGCCCGGGAGAATCAGTTGGCGGTGCTGGCGTTCGCGACCGGGGAGCCCGGCCATGATTGATACGCTGATCCGTACCGTTGTACCGCCCAAGCCGGCGCTTTGGCGTCGCTGGACGTCACTGCCGATGTTTTCCTGTTACAACCGCCTGGCAGCCGCCGCGCTGATGGGCAACCTGGTGTTTTTGCTGTTGGCTGTGGACCTGCACGCCATCCCGGTTCAGACGCTGTCGGACATGGTGCTGATCAACCTGTCGGTTGCCATTCTCGTTCGCCAGCAATACGTGATCAATGGGCTGTTCTGGCTGGCAACGCGAATACCGCCTACATGGCCCTTACAGGTGCGGCGTAGCGCGGCCAAGGTGTACCACTTCGGTGGGCTGCACAGTGGCGCAGCCTTTGCGGCCACTGGGTGGTTTGCCGCCCTGGTTGGCGTGCAGGTTACGCGTTACCTGCAACAACCTGACAGTGTTTCGGTGGCCGGGTTATGGGTCAGCGTTATGCTGCTCGGCTTATTGCTGCTCATAGTGGTCATGGCTCAACCACGTATTCGAGGCCGGTTCCACAATGGGTTTGAACGCGTTCATCGGTTTGGCGGTTGGAGTGCGTTGCTGTTGTTCTGGTGGCAAACGTTACTGACCACGTCGAGCCTGCTGCACAGCGTTACGTTTTGGATGCTGGCAGTGCTGACCCTGAGCGTCCTGCTGCCCTGGCTGCGGCTGCGCAAGGTGGCTGTTGAACACGCACGGCCTTCCGGGCATGCGGTGATTACGCGTTTGAGCCACACCACACCGTTCGCCGGTTCATCCACCGCAATCAGCCGCAACCCACTGCTGGAGTGGCATTCCTTTGCCAATATTCCCACGCCACACGAGGCGGGTTTCCGCCTGATAATTTCCCGCGCAGGGGATTGGACCGGGCGATTTATCGAGGACTTGCCGCGACATGTGTGGGTTAAGGGCATCACCACAGCGGGTGTTGCCAATGTAGAAACCCTGTTCAAGTCGGTGGTGTACATCGCCACTGGCAGCGGCATCGGGCCTGTCATGCCGCATCTGCTGGCGGCTCAGGTACCGATTCAGTTGATCTGGTCTGCCCGTAGCCCGAGGACGACCTATGGCGATGAACTGGTGGAGGAAATTCTGCGCGCCCAGCCTTGCGCATTGATCTGGGACACCGATGAGCGCGGCAAGCCAGACCTGGTGAAGTTGGCTTACGGCGCAGTGCAAGCCTTTGGTGCAGAAGCCGTGATCTGTATTGCCAACCAAACGGTGACCCAGCGTCTGGTGCAAGAGTTGGAAGCTCGGGGAATACCCGCCCATGGCGCGATCTGGGATTCCTGAGACAGCCCCAAGTGTGAACAACATCAATCAGTGGAGATGCCTATGAACGTGTTTGTGGAACGTCATGACCGAGTGGTCCTGGTCAAGCTCAACCGTCCTGAAGTCAAGAATGCGCTGAGTTCGGCGCTGATGACTGAGTTGATCAGTCATCTGGAAGCAATGGATCGAGACCCTCGGATTGGGTGTTTTGTCATTACCGGCACCGCAGAGTTCTTCGCGGCAGGGGCCGATATCAAAGAGATGAGCGGCAAGTCCTATCTGGACGTGCTCAACGAAGACTACTTCGTCGGTTGGGAGGGCTTCACCCGTTTGCGCACCCCGACGATTGCCGCAGTGGCGGGCTATGCGTTTGGCGGAGGCTGTGAGCTGGCGATGATGTGCGACATGATTTTCGCTGCTGATACCGCCACCTTTGCACAGCCGGAAATTAAGCTAGGCGTCATCCCGGGCATGGGCGCGACCCAGCGGTTGACCGGGCTGATCGGCAAGGCCAAGACCATGGACCTGGTGTTGACTGGCCGGTCAATGACCGCCACGGAAGCAGAGCAGGCGGGGTTGGTGTCGCGGGTTTACCCGGCTGCGAACTTGCTGGACGAGGTGATGGCGGTGGCGGCACAAATTGCCTCCTTCTCGCGAACGGCCACCCGTGCAGCGCGGCAGGCGGTGGAGCATTCTCTGGAGGTCGGGTTGCACGAAGGTGTGCGTCAGGAGCGAAGGTTGTTTCATGGACTGTTTGCCACGCCTGATCAGCAAGAAGGAATGCAGGCATTTCTTCACAAGCGGCAGGCCTTGTTTAATCAGCCCTAGCCGGCACTCGATCTGGCCACGTGTTGACTACAAAGAAACTACAGTGAAGGGGGAATAAGCCTACGTGGGATTCGTCTCATAACACTTTCCCCCTGCGGCCTCGGGCCCTGGAGCTTCTATGGTTGATCACTCTTTACCGCCGCGTCCGCCTCTTGGTACTACAAGTCTGCTCGTAAGGCTGGCGTGTATAGGGGGCGTGGTGGCAGTGTTGGTGGTTGCATTTGCCTACGTCAACGGCACCCTCGACCCACAGCGTCTGCGGCCAAAGACCTTGGTCAATGCCCTGGAAACCAATAACGGCGTACACCCGGGCTTTCGCCGCAATCATGCCAAAGGTGTGTGTGTGGCGGGTTACTTCGAGGCGAGCACAGAGGCGCGTGCTTACTCCAGCGCCCAGGTGTTCAGCGAGGCCAAGACCCCGGTGATTGGCCGGTTTGCTTTGCCCAGCGGCAATCCCTATGCACCGGACAGCAGTGTGCCGATTCGCAGTTTTGCCGTGCAATTCAGCCAGGCAAACGGCCAGCAGTGGCGAACGGGAATGAACAGTATGCCGGTGTTTCCGGTGGGCACGCCCGAGGCGTTCTACCAACTGCTCAAGGCGGGTGCGCCAGACCCGGCCACCGGCAAGCCGAACCCTGCGAACATGCCGGCGTTTTTTGCCGCACACCCGGAGACGGCGCCGTTCCTGGCCTGGGTCAAGACTGCCAAGCCATCGGCCAGTTATGCGACGCAAACCTACAACGGCATCAATGCGTTTTACCTGGTGGGCGAAGGTGGCAAGCGTCAGGCCGTGCGGTGGAGCGTGGTGCCGCAAAGCCAGGACGCGGCGGGTGATGCTGCGCCGTCGGGCAGTGACTTCCTGGAACAGGATTTGGTGCAGCGCCTGGCCGCCGGGCCTTTGCGTTGGCAGTTGAACATGACCCTGGCCAACCCCGGCGACCCCTTGGATGACGCGAGCAAGACCTGGACCGGCCCGCATACGCAGCTCAACGCCGGCACTCTGGTACTGCAAAGCAGCCAGCCGCAGGCAGACGGTGATTGCCGTGATATCAACTTTGACCCGCTGATTTTGCCCAGCGGTATCGAGGCCTCCAACGACCCGTTGCTGGCCGCACGCTCCGCCGCGTATGCCAGTTCGTATCTGCGCCGTGCGGGTGAAGTCAGCCCGTTGCACAGCATCCCTCAGGAGTCGAAGCCATGAATGCTCAACCGCGTTTTTTTGCACCGCTGGCGCGTCTGTTGCACTGGCTGATGGCGCTGATGATCATTGCCATGCTGTTTATTGGTGCGGGATTGGCGGCGTCGGTGTCGGAACGCCATGAATGGCTGATCCACCTGCACAAACCGCTGGGTATTGCGATCCTGGCCCTGGTGCTCGTGCGTTTGGCCGTGCGCTTTGCCACCCGGCAACCGCCGTTGCCAGCCGATTTGCCGATGTGGCAAGTGCTGGCGGCCAAGGCTTCCCATGTGCTGCTGTATGCGTTGATGCTGGTGTTGCCGCTGCTGGGCTGGGCGATGATTTCGGCCGCCGGTGACCCGGTGATGCTCAGCAGTTCTGTGCAACTGCCAGCCCTGGTAGGGGCGAATGCGCCGTTGTTTGCGCTGTTGCGCAAGGCTCACGGCTACCTTGCCTACCTGTTGTTCCTGACAGTGCTGGTGCACTTGGCGGCGGCGCTGTTCCACGGGTTGATCCGCCGCGATGGGGTATTGCAGAGCATGACCGGCACCCGGGATTGATCGCTTCTGTGGCGAGCAAGCTCGCTCGCCACAAAAAGCTTGCCACAAGGGTTAACGCAAAAGCCCGACGATATCGGCGACGCTGCTCAATACGTCCTTGCCCAGCTGTTTCGATCGATCGCCCGACCAGCCGGTACGCGGGTTGGGCGCATCGTCGTTGTCCTTGAAGGGCATCTCCAGGGTCAGGGACAGGCAGTCGTACTTTTCACCGACTGCGTTGCAGGCCAGGGTCATGTTAGCTTCGCCCGGCAGGTCGCGGGTGTAGCCGTAGGTGGTTTGGAAGTCCCGGGTCAGATGGCTCAGGTGGTTGCGAAAGTGTTTTTCCAGGGCTTCGATGCGTGGGGTGTAGCCTGGATTGCCTTCGCAGCCGGCGGTGAAGATGTAGGGGATTTCTTCGTCGCCATGGATATCGAGGAACAGGTCCACGCCGTACTTTTCCATTTGCTGCTGCACAAACAGTACTTCCGGGCTGGTTTCCTGATTGGCGCTCTGCCAGGCGCGGTTCAGATCCTGGCCCATGGCGTTGGTACGCAGGTGACCGTGAAAAGCGCCATCGGGGTTCATGTTGGGCACCAGGTACAGGTCGGCCACTTTCAAGAGTTTTTTCAACTCCGCGTCACCGTCCTTTTGCAGGCGTTCAATCACGCCCTCCATAAACCATTCGGCCATGTGTTCGCCGGGGTGCTGTTGGGCAATGATCCACACCTTACGGCGACCTTCAGCCCCTTTGCCACGGCGCAACAGTTGTATATCGCGGCCCTCGACACTCTTGCCGGTGGCCAGCAGCTTGACGCCGGCGTACTTCAGGGCTTGTTCGATCAGCCAGTCGTGACGTTCACGGCTGTAGGGTTCGAAGTAGGCGAACCATACGTGCTTTTCGCGGGTCTGGAGCGTGATATGCAGGATCTCGCCATCAAAGCGCGTTGGCACCCGGAACCAGTTGATATGGTCATAGGATGCCACGGCATTGTAGCCGCTCCAGGCGTGTTTATAGGATGAGCCACCGGCGTTGCTCAATCGAAAAGTGTGGGTGTGCCCCACATGCATGCCTTCGGCCTTGAAGTGGAACCATTGAAAATGTTTGCTGCGGGTGTCGGGTTTGATTGCCAGTAACAACTGATAGGCATCGCTGGCATCCAGGACCTGGATATTGCCGCTGTCGAAGTCGGTGCTGATCTTGATGGAGGTCAAGGCCACGGTCATAGTCTGGTTGCCTGAATATGAGTGATGTGGCGGCTATATTACACAGAGGTCAGGTAAAACCTGGATGCAAAATTGTTGCACGGGGAGGGGGCGTCATCCCTGACGCCGCGGCAGCTTAGGGGCTATGAGATTGATTCTCAAGCGCTATTTCGCAAAGATCCGGGCTAGAGCTGTCGTGTGGCTTTCTTTCGACGATGGTCTTTTGCTACCATGCGCGCCATCGAGCAACACACAGTCTTCATTAGCCTGAAGCCATGCCAGGGAAACTGGCAAAAAAAAGACCCGGCCAAAGAGCCGGGTCAAAAACCGTGATTAGCCTGATGAGGAGATATTCCAAGAGTCCGACCTAAGGTCCCTTGGTCTATCGACTGATCTCGCGATCAGCTTGGTCCAATAATAATCATTATCATTTGCAAGTCAAATGTTTTTATCCCTTGGGTAGAAATATTTTTCTTTCGCGTCTGTTACGCATTTGCCTGGGCCCGCGGCGCTTGCAACGAGCGCTCCACCATCGCCTTCGCCATATCGATCAAATACACCACGGAAAACGCCAGGTCGCGCTGATTGCCTTGATGGCTGCACGCTGATTCGTAGGCGGTTGCCGCAGCACTGCGCAGCAGGTCAGACGCGTGAACCAGGGCTTCCTCTTGGCTGACGCCCGGCTTGATCGCGAACAGGGCACCCTCCACGGCTGGTGCCGACATATCTTCTTTCAAGTAATAGTCCAGCGCGCGCTGGGCCGCGCCGCTGTGGCACATGTTCTGTAATTCAACCTGTTCGGGTATTTCGGGCAATGAAAGCGGGCTATTCGTCATAAGCGGCAGTACTCCGGTGGGTGTCGAAATCCTTAGGCTTGATGATAGTACGTATCGTATTTATGTCGTTTTATGGATTACTACAAACTGTTTATTGCCCCGAAAAATACGCACCGTATTGTCAGGCGCCATGGATAACTGGATAGCGTTGGTCAAAGCCAACATGAAAGACCGCAAGGTCACGCAGGAGCAACTGGCAGAGCGCCTGGGTATGTCCCAGGGCGGCGTCGGCCATTGGCTCAACAAGCGCCGAGTGCCGAGCCTTGCGGACATGAACCGGGTGCTGGCCGAGCTCGGGCTGGGCTACCTGGAGGTGGCGCTGGAGATTCGCGAACGGGCCGCGCAAGAGCCTGCGTTGCAACAGCACTACAACCCGTATTTTCGCTATCCGGTCAGCGACTGGCAGCAGGCGTGCGAGCTGCGCGAAGAACGTGCACTCTATGGGCCTGGCCGCTACGAATTGACCGATTACCACGCGCGTGGCGAGGCGTTCTGGCTGCCTGTAATGGGCGACGCCATGACCGCGCCCACGGGCATGAGCATCGGTGCCGGGACGATGATCCTGGTGGACCCGGCCATCGATCCTGTACCCGGCAAACTGGTTGTCGCCCAATGGTCTGGCAGTTCCCAGGCCACTTTTCGCCAATTGCAGGAAGAGAGCGGCCAGCGCTATCTGGTGCCGCTCAATCCGACGTACCCCAAGGCGCTGCTCACCGACGACTGCCACATCCTTGGCGTCGTGGTGCAAGCCACCGCGAAGTTCTAGGCGGTGGTTTCAAGCTCCACCAGCGCGCTGCCTTCGGCAACCATTTCACCTTCCTGGCAGAACAGCGCCTTGACCACCCCGGCATGGGGCGCACGGATGCTGTGCTCCATCTTCATGGCTTCGAGTACCACCAGCTGTGTGCCAGCCTCAACGGTTTGGCCTACCTCTACCAGCACGCGAACGATGCTGCCGTTCATCGGTGCGCTGAGACCGCCCTGATGAGATTGGCCGGCCTCGACCGCCGCAATCGGGTCGAACAGCCTGACGGCATGCATCTCGCCATTCCAGCGCAGGTACAGGCTGCCTTCGTTGCGGACCGCCAGATGGGCACGGCGTACACCCTGGTGTTCGATCAGCAGCTGCTCGCCGCACAACTGCGACGTGTGCCCGGCCAATGTCACCAGCCGATCCTGCCCGTTGCAGCTCAGATGCAGCGACACTTCGGCGGGCAGGCCCGCACGAAAGCCCTGGTTATTGGCCCAAGGCCCATCACCTACCGGCAGGCTCTGCATAAACGCCGAACCTGCTGCCTGCCAGAATGCATCGCTCAACGCACCGGGCGCCGGTAACAGTTCATCCTGATAACGCGGGATAAACCCGGTGTCCAATTCGGCCGCCGCGAACGCGGGATGGCCGATGATGCGCCGCAGAAAACCCAGGTTGGTCTTGAGCCCACCCACCGCGAACTCATCGAGCATACTTAAAAGTCGCAGGCGTGCCTGTTCGCGGTCTTCACCCCAGGCAATCAGTTTGCCGAGCATCGGGTCGTAGAAGGGCGACACGCTGTCCCCTTGCTCGACACCGCTGTCTACCCGACGGCCCGGGCCTGGGCTGGATTCGCGGTACAGCGCCAGGTGACCGGTGGCCGGCAGGAACTCGTTGGCCGGATCTTCGGCATACAGCCGCACTTCAATCGCATGACCGATCAAGGGTACCTGCTCCTGTGTGATCGGCAGCGCCTCGCCCTGGGCGACCAGGATCTGCCACGCCACCAGGTCCAGACCGGTAATCGCTTCGGTGACCGGATGCTCCACCTGCAGTCGCGTGTTCATCTCCATAAAGAAAAACTCGCCACGGGCATCCAGCAGAAACTCCACCGTACCGGCACCGACGTAGCCGATGGCCTGGGCCGCCCGCACGGCCGCTTCGCCCATGGCCTTGCGTTGCTCAACGCTGAGCCCTGGCGCCGGCGCTTCTTCGACAACCTTTTGATGGCGCCGCTGGATCGAGCAGTCGCGCTCATTGAGGTACAGGCAATGGCCATGCTGGTCGGCAAACACTTGAATCTCGACATGGCGCGGCTTGAGCAGGTACTTCTCCACCAGCATCTGCCCATTGCCGAAGGACGACAGCGCCTCGCGCTGGGCGGAGGCCAGGGCATCGGCCAATTGGCTGACATCCTCGACCACCTTCATGCCCTTGCCGCCGCCACCGGCCGTAGCCTTAAGCAATACCGGGTAGCCAATACGCTCACAGGCGGCGCGGAAGGTCTCCAGGTCCTGGGCCTCGCCGTGATAGCCCGGCACCAGGGGCACACCGGCGGTTTCCATCAATGCCTTGGCCGCCGATTTGCTGCCCATGGCGTCGATGGCGGCAGCGGGCGGGCCGAGGAAGATCAAGCCTGCCGCCTCGATGGCCCGGGCAAAGCCAGCGTTTTCCGAGAGGAAGCCGTAGCCGGGGTGAATCGCCTGGGCGCCACTGGCGTGGGCGGCGGCAATCAGTTTGTCGATTTGCAAGTAACTGTCGGTGGCTTTGCTGCCTTCCAGGTCGACACGAATATCCGCCTCGCGGCTATGGCGCGCATCACGGTCGATGGCGCTGTGCACGGCCACGGTCGTCAGCCCCATGGCCTTGGCTGTGCGCATGACACGGCAGGCAATCTCGCCACGGTTGGCTACCAGTACGGTGGTCAGTGTGCTCATGAGCGCGGCTCCTGGGCTTGCCAGCTCGGCGCACGTTTTTGCAGGAAGGCCCGCAACCCTTCCTGGCCTTCGGCGCTTACGCGAATGCGCGCGATGGCGTTTTCGCAATAACGTCGCAGCGCCGGGGTGAGGGCACCGTTGCCCACTTCACGCAGTAAATCCTTACTGGCGCGCATCGCCGCCGGACTGTTTTGCAGCAGGTTGGCCACCCACTGGTCCACCTGGTGATCCAGGCTCTCGGCCGGATAACTCTCTGCCAGCAAGCCGATCTCCTGCGCCCGCTGGCCGCCAAATCGCTCAGCCGTCAGAGCATAGCGGCGGGCCGCGCGTTGGCCGATGGCCTGCACCACGAATGGGCTGATCACTGCGGGCGCCAGGCCGATGCGCACTTCCGACAGGCAGAATTGCGCGTCATCGGCGCCGATGGCCATGTCGCAGCAACTGATCAACCCCAGCGCGCCACCATAGGCCGCACCTTGCACCACGGCCAGCGTGGGGATTTTCAGCTTGGACAGGTTGTACATCAGCTCCGCCAGTTCGCGAGCGTCGTCCAGGTTGGTGTGGTAGTCCAGCTCTGCCGACTGCTGCATCCAGGCCAGGTCGGCGCCGGCACTGAAATGCTTGCCGCGCCCGCGCAGTATCAGAAATCGCAGGGACGGGTCGGCTTGCACCCGGTCCAGGGCGATGATCAGTTCGCGGATCATTTCGGCATTGAACGCGTTGTTCTTGGCTTCACGACTGAGCCACAGCGTGGCAAAGCCACGGCTGTCGGTGATCAGTTCGAGGGTGTTGAAATCGTTCATGGGGTGCAGCTCCATTTACATGCGGAACACGCCGAAGCGGCTCGGCTCGATGCGGGCGTTCAGTGCGGCGGACAAGGCCAGGGCCAGTACGTCGCGGGTCTGCAGCGGGTCGATGACACCGTCATCCCACAAGCGCGCGCTGGAGTAGTAGGGATGGCCCTGGGTTTCATACTGGTCGAGGATCGGCTGCTTGATGGCGGCTTCCTCCTGCGCACTAAAACCGCTGCCTGCGCGCTCAGCCTGCTCGCGCTTGACTTGTACCAGCACCCCGGCGGCCTGTTCGGCGCCCATCACGCCAATGCGTGCGTTGGGCCACATCCACAAGAAGCGCGGGTCATAGGCGCGGCCGCACATCCCATAGTTACCGGCGCCAAAACTGCCACCGATGATCACGGTGAACTTCGGCACCCTGGCGCACGCCACCGCCGTGACCAGCTTGGCACCATGTTTGGCGATGCCGCCGGCTTCGTATTTCTGGCCGACCATAAAGCCTGTGATGTTTTGCAGGAACAGCAGGGGGATCCCACGCTGGCAGGCCAGTTCGATAAAGTGCGCGCCTTTCTGCGCGGCCTCGGCGAACAGGATGCCGTTGTTGGCCAGGATCGCAATCGGGTAGCCATGCAAGTGCGCAAAGCCGCAGACCAACGTTGTCCCGAACAACGCCTTGAACTCGTCGAACACCGAAGCGTCCACCAACCGCGCGATGACTTCGCGCACATCGAACGGCTGCTTGGCATCCGCCGGAATCACGCCGTACAGCTCTTCGCTGCTGTACAGCGGTGCCACGGGCGGGCGCTGCAGCAACTCACCTTGTTTGCGCCAATTGAGGTTGGCCACGCTGCGCCGGGCCAGCGCCAGGGCGTGTTCGTCGCTGTCGGCGTAGTGGTCGGCCACGCCGGAGATCTTGCAGTGCACATCGGCGCCGCCGAGGTCTTCGGCGCTGACCACCTCACCGGTGGCCGCCTTCACCAGCGGCGGGCCCGCAAGGAAAATGGTGGCTTGCTGGCGCACCATGATTGCTTCATCGGCCATCGCCGGCACATAGGCGCCGCCGGCGGTACATGAACCCATCACCACGGCGATCTGCGGGATGCCCTGGGCGCTCATGTTGGCCTGGTTGAAGAAGATCCGCCCGAAGTGTTCGCGGTCGGGGAATACCTCGTCCTGGCGTGGCAGGTTGGCGCCGCCGGAATCCACCAGGTAGATGCACGGCAGACGATTCTGCTCGGCGATGGTTTGGGCGCGCAGGTGCTTTTTCACTGTCAGTGGGTAGTAGGAACCGCCTTTGACCGTGGCATCGTTGGCGACGATCATGCACTCCACGCCTTCCACACGGCCGATTCCGGCAATCACGCCAGCCGCCGGTACGTCTTCGCCATACACCTGATGAGCCGCCAGTTGGCTGAGTTCAAGAAACGGCGAACCCGGGTCGAGCAAGCGATTGATGCGCTCCCGGGGCAGCAGCTTGCCGCGCGAGGTGTGGCGTTCCTGGGCCTTGGCACCGCCACCCTGTTGCACGTGGGCAAGCAGGGTATGCAGGGCGTCGACCTGTGCAAGCATCGCCGCGCTATTGGCGGCAAATTCCGCCGAGCGCGGGTTGAGTTGGGTATGCAGGGTGGCCATGACGCGCTCCTTCAGCGGGTTTCGTTGAACAGTTCGCGACCGATCAACATCCGCCGAATCTCACTAGTGCCAGCGCCGATTTCATACAGCTTGGCGTCACGCAACAGGCGCCCGGCGGGGAATTCGTTGATATAGCCGTTGCCGCCCAGGATCTGGATCGCATCCAGAGCCATCTGCGTGGCGCGCTCGGCGCTGTACAGGATCACACCGGCGGCATCCTTGCGCGTAGTCTCGCCGCGCTCGCAGGCTTGGGCCACGGCGTAGAGGTAGGCGCGGCTGGCGTTGAGCTGGGTGTACATGTCGGCAACCTTGCCCTGGATCAGCTGGAATTCGCCAATGCTCTGGCCGAACTGCTTGCGGTCGTGGATGTAGGGCACGATCAAATCCATGCACGCCTGCATGATCCCGGTAGGGCCGCCGGAGAGCACCACGCGCTCGTAATCCAGGCCGCTCATCAGTACTTTCACGCCGCCATTGAGCACGCCGAGGATGTTTTCCTCCGGTACTTGCACGTCATCAAAAAACAGCTCGCAGGTATTGGAGCCGCGCATGCCCAGCTTGTCGAACTTGTTGCTGCGACTGAAGCCTTTCCAGTCGCGCTCGACGATGAAGGCTGTGATGCCGTGGGGGCCTTTTTCCAGGTCGGTCTTGGCGTAGATCACATAGGTATTGGCGTCGGGGCCGTTGGTGATCCAGGTCTTGCTGCCGTTGAGTACGTAGTGGTCGCCGCGTTTGTCGGCGCGCAGTTTCATCGAGACCACATCGGAGCCGGCATTCGGCTCGCTCATGGCCAGGGCGCCGATGTGCTCGCCGCTGATCAGCTTGGGCAGGTACTTGAGTTTCTGTTCGTGGTTGCCGTTGCGATTGATCTGGTTGACGCACAGGTTGGAGTGCGCACCGTATGACAGCGCCACCGAGGCCGAGCCGCGGCTGATTTCTTCCATGCTCACTACATGGGCCAGGTAACCCAGGCCGGCGCCGCCGTATTCTTCCGGCACGGTGATGCCCAGCAGGCCCATGTCCCCGAACTTGCGCCACAGGTCGGCGGGGAACAGGTTATCGATGTCGATCTGCGCCGCACGCGGTGCGACTTCCTTGGCCACAAAGGACTGCACCTGGTCGCGCAGCATGTCGATGGTTTCGCCGAGGGCGAAGTTCAGGGACGGGTAACTCATGGGCAGGCACCTTAATGTCAGCTTTGTTGTTGTGTGGGTTGGGCGCAGGAGGAGGGCGCTCACCTTTACGTTAACGTAAGCTTGCGTTGCGGTGCTGTCAATCGTAGTTTACGTTTACGTCAACCTACAAAAAAGACAACAAGGGGTCGTTATGGATCAACCGAATCAGAGCTACAGCCGTGGCTCTCAGGACAAGCGCTTGCTGGCCATGACCATAGGCCAGGCATTCGATCAAACCGTCGCGCAGTATCCCGGTGGCGAAGCCTTGGTGGTTCGCCATCAGCAGCGGCGCTACACCTGGCGGCAACTGGCCGAGACGGTTGATCTGCATGCACGGGCGTTCCTCGCCTTGGGTATGCAGATCGGTGACCGCCTGGGTATCTGGGCGCCCAATTGCGCCGAATGGCTGATCTGCCAAGTGGCAAGCGCTAAGCTCGGTGTGATCCTCGTCAATATCAACCCGGCCTATCGCAGCAGTGAGCTGGATTACGTACTCAAGCAATCCGGCTGCCAATGGCTGGTGTGCGCCGGTTCGTTCAAGAGCTCCGATTACCACGCCATGCTCCAGGCATTGAAGCCTGAGCTGCGCGGCCTCATCAGTCTCGATCCCAGCCCGCCGCCTGAATTCATGCCTTGGTCGCAACTGTCGGCCCTGGGCGCCGGAGTTAGCCCCGAGCAACTGCAAAGCCGGCAGACTAGCCTGCACTTCGACCAACCCGTGAATATCCAATACACCTCCGGCACCACCGGTTTCCCCAAGGGTGCCACCCTCAGTCACCACAATATCCTCAATAACGGTTACATGGTCGGCGAAAGCCTGGGCTTGACCGCGCAGGACTGCCTGGTCATCCCGGTGCCGCTGTATCACTGCTTCGGCATGGTGATGGGTAACCTCGGTTGCATCACCCACGGCACCACCATGATCTATCCCAATGACGGTTTCGACCCGCTGCTGACATTGACTGCCGCCGCCGAAGAACGAGCCACCGGCCTGTATGGCGTGCCGACCATGTTTATCGCCATGCTTGATCACCCAGGCCGGGCCGGGTTCGACTTGGCCAGCCTGCGCACCGGTATCATGGCCGGGGCGACATGCCCGATCGAAGTCATGCGCCGGGTCATCAACGAACTGCACATGCGCGAAGTGCAAATTGCCTACGGCATGACCGAAACCAGCCCCGTGTCGCTGCAAACCGGGGCGGATGACGATATAGAACGGCGCGTCACCACGGTGGGCCGCACCCAACCGCAACTGGAGACCAAGATTGTCGATGATGCCGGCAACACCGTGGTGCGCGGCGTGATCGGTGAACTATGTACGCGCGGCTACAGCGTGATGCTCGGTTACTGGAACAACCCCGACGGCACCCGCGAGGCAATCGATGAGGCCGGCTGGATGCACACCGGCGACCTGGCAACCATGGACGAGCACGGCTACGTCTGCATTGCCGGGCGTAACAAGGACATGATTATTCGCGGGGGCGAGAACGTGTACCCGCGTGAGCTGGAAGAGTTTTTCTTCACCCACCCGGCAGTGGCCGATGTGCAGATCATCGGTATTCCGGATGAGCGTTACGGTGAAGAAATCGTCGCCTGGATCAAGTTTCATCCCGGCCATGTGGCCAACGAGCTGGAACTGTCGAGCTGGTGCAAGGACCGCATCGCCCACTTCAAGACGCCCAGGTACTTCAAGTTTGTGGACGAGTTTCCGATGACGGTGACGGGCAAGATCCAGAAATTTCGCATGCGCGAGATCAGCATTGAGGAGTTGGCGTCTGCCCGAGAATGAGCCGTGGGGCGCTTTGTAGCGCGGGCTAGCTGAATACCACCGTTTGAAGCGCGAACGATCGCACATTGATCGTTTGTTCCTTCAAATGGAGTTTGGTAAATGAGTGAGCTTGATCAACCTGGCAGCAGTCAATCAACGGCGGTGCAGAGCGTTCATGCACGGGTGATACAGGACCGGTTGCCGTCCTGGTACGGCGCCGCCGACCTTAAGCGCAAAAAGGAGTTTTCTGAAACGCAGTTCGCGATGCCCGAATGGTATAAAAACTTGTCGTCGGGGAAAAAGTTGAAGCTGAGTGATGCTTACATCCGCAGCTTTAATTCGCTGAATAGACTGGATCACAGTTTTAATGGGCTTAAAGGGGTTGTGGATTTTGCCGAACCACTTTTAGTGGCGGCCATGAAAGAAAAATTCGGTGGGCGTCACAATGTAAGGCAGCTATTTTTTGCCACTGAAAAGTTGATGCCGGCTGATCGCTCTAAAGTCTTTGGGCGAGAGGCATCATGTTATTGCTATTACGAAGGTGTTAGTCTGCTTGAGGCGGCATTAAAGAACTTTGCGATAGAAGATACCCTTGAGGTGGCCGATCAGAACGCCAGGCTTATCACTCAGTATGATTTTCATCGACAATCGCCCTCTTATACGTTCAATCATACACAAACGCTCGGCGGTAGAGTCTCGATACAACCTCATTTGTTTGCCAGCCTGTGCCGAGAATTGGATTTGGGTACGCAATACTTGAGGCATGTCGAGTCGTTTATCTGTCCCGAAGACACACCCAACTTTGCAGCGGGCACCGCCACCAAGACCATGCGTAATCGCATGTTGAATTCGGCCAGGTATCAGTTCCTGTTCGCCGCCGAGGTAGCGCTTGGGTGCGGGGATATTCAAGAAGACACCTACCAGGTGATGCGGAAAACAGCGGATAACCATCAGGAATTAAAGTGGCGAGAGAAAACACTCACTTATTCGGGACTTAAGTTGCTTGGGCAGCCCCTGGCGCAAATTGTTGTTATAGGTAATGTCAATGTGCAAGTTGCTCATCGCAGCCTGGTGTTCATGAATGAGCCTTGTGTGGTGTTCATTCCAGGAGATCCTGTTTGTATGTTGAAGGAATACTCGAGTTTGACAAGCTTCAAACTTGATTTGGTTGAGCGATTGTGCCTGGTAAGTTATCGAAGGTTTTTTAGTCAGTTCATACCCTACGAGCAACAAGGTGTATTTTTTACAAAGCTCAAGCGGCATCTTGATCCCTCCGGTAAATTTTCTGAACGTGAAGATTATGATTCTGACAAAAAGGATCTCAGGGGCGTCACCGCTTCTTATGGGGGGCGTTTTTCGGTGTTGTGGCGCGAACACGCTTGGCAAAAAGCCAATCTAATACTGAGGAATGCGCAAGCGATGGCCGTTTCCAATGATGCGGCGGATCAGCGGGCACGTAATGCCTGGTTGGTGAAAATGGGCAGCATGGCTTTGAATGTATTGAATGTTGCAGTTTTTATTTTCCCCGAGCTGGCTCCCGTGATGCTCGCAATTGGGGCAGCGCAAATGTTATGGGAAGTCGCATCGGGAATAGCGGCGTGGGACGAAGGGGACACAAAAGCGGCATGGGCCCACGTTTCGGCCATTGCCTTTAATGTATCTACGGCGGCGGTGGGGGCCAAGTTGTTTCCGCTGGTCAAGACGGCATTTGTTGAAAGCCTGGCCCACGTTCGTTGCCCCGATGGCAATATCCGTCTGTATTCTCCTGACCTGAGGCCTTATCAGCGCCAGGTCACAATGCCTGATGGTCTCACGGCCAATGAAGACGGATTGTTTGAACATGAAGGGGGGTTATACCTGCGGGAAAAAAATAACACGCATTACTTGGTGGAGCGGATGGGTGCCAGCAATGACTTTAAAATCCTGCATCCGGACAACCCGGCGGCTTATACCCCAAAGGTAAGCCGTACGGGCGCCGGGGCGTGGGCACATGAGCACGAGAACCCGATGACATTGACCGGGCCGCAGTTGATGCAGCGGTTGGGCCCGATGGCAGAGCGTTTTGCCAATGAGCCTCTTAAGCTCGAACGCATAGTGCAAATGACTGCAACGGAAGTGGACACTCTACGTAAGATACATACAGACCAGGCAGCACTGCCCGCGCTACTGACCGATACCTTGAAGCGACTTGAAATGGATAATGTCGTGGCAGAGGAAGTTTCCACTGTCAGGGCTTCACAGAGAGCGGCGTATCAATCTGACCTTTTCAGCCAGCGCTACGCCGCCGCCGAGGGTGGAGAAAGCGCGACAGTAAGGTTTATCAAACGCTTATTCCCTTCTCTACCCTCGGCGGTTGTCGAGGAACTGTTGAACGGTGCCAACTCCTCCGAAATGCAAGCGCTCACCGAGCGCCAACGTATGCCGCAGAACTTGGCTGAAGAGGCCCGTCATTATCAGCAGCAGGTGCGTTTGGCGCGAACGTATGAAGGGTTATACCGAAAAACCCTGGCCAATGACGACACGCAACGCATGGTGCTGCACAGTCTGGATAAACTTCCTGGTTGGCCATCAGACCTGCGCATTGATGTTGTCGAACGGCTGCCGGGTGGAGAGCGCCTACTGGATTCGGTGGGGCCAGAGAATGCGGCGGTCAAGCGTCGTTTCATCAAGTTCGGTCCCAAGAACCTTTATGAGGTACAGGACGAAAAAATCGCGGTATTGAACCATCAGGCGGACATCTATGGGGCTGTACAGTCAGCAGTTTCGCCTGAGGATTGGAGGGCGATGAACCTGACGGCCTCTGATCGCGGCGCGAGTCTGAAACAGGCACTGGAGCAAATGCCGCTGATGCCTCGCGATGAACTGCGTGCGTTGCTGCGCATGCAGCCTGCCAAACCACGCTACAAACCGCCAATGCGCCTTGCCGATGGACGCTTTGGTTATCCATTGAGCCCGGTAGGCGGTGCGGGTCGTCGACCTTATGCATGTGAAAGGGCAGCGTTAGACCTTTATCCGTCAATGTCCATCGCGCAGGTGGATCAGATACTGGGGCTAGAGGGCGTCAACGATATTGAATTTATGGCAAAAATGGATTTTCTCAAAGACGAGTTCAAGCAACTCAATACAGACTTGGACGCCTGGCGGGCCGACGGTGATAGCCAGCAACGCAGGACGCGTGGCCGGGTCGTCGTTGCCATCAAAGATGCATGGCAGCGTCGGTCGCCGCAACAGGCCATGGCCGCCGAGCAAGAGCACATGGCGTACATCCTGCGCTTGGCTGATGAGCAACCCGGTGAGTTACCGGCGATTACGGCGAACATGGACCATGTGGACTGTTTGGATTTATCCAGAATGTACCTTTCGGATGCGTCCTTGCCCTTCTTGCGCGCATTCGGCGGTTTGCGCTGGTTGGATATCAGCTCTAGCAACTTCACGCAGCTGCCGGAGTTTGCCAACGGTGGAGCGGGTTTGACCTGGCTCGATATGAGCAGTAACGACATTCGGTTGACGAGGCAAAGCCAGGCGCATCTCGAAGGCATGCAGCGTTTGACCGTACTTAACCTCTCCCATAACCGTCAGTTGGGATGGGCCGCCGATCTGAGCAACATGCGTGACTTGAACAGGCTGAATCTGGCGAATACCGGAACGACAACGTTCCCCAGAGGCGCCGAACGCCTGCATAACCTGAACCGGATCGATCTGCACACAAACGCGATTACTCAGCTGCCCGAGTACGCCGTTGAGAATCCGGACCGAATCAACGTGCATGAAAATCCTGTGTCGCAAGTAGTCCTTACCGATGACCACGTCACCCTGGCTGAGGCGCGCAGGTTGTGGCTGCACGATTCCCCCCCAGCCATGCAGGCCGGTCGCGGCGAAATGTGGGACCAGCTCAGTTCCAGTCCCGAGGCGGCGGCATTTTTTACCGTGGTGGCGGACACAACCCGTTGTGCAGAGTACAAATCCGGGGTTACCCGGCCGCAACTGGCGGAGCGCGTTTGGGACATGATTGGGGCCGTCCATGAGAACCAACACACTCGCGATGTATTGTTTAAATCAGCTGATGATCGCGTTACCTGTGGTGACGGGAGTGTGCTGGAGTTCATGAACATGGAAACTGATCTGCTGGTGGAAAAATTGCTTGAGAGGGTTGGAGAGTATGAAGTTGAGGCGACCTTGATTGGCACCGCAGAGCGACTATTTCGCCTGAAGTTGGTAGATATCATCGCTGAGCGTGACGTCGAGTCGCGCGGGCCGGCCTTCACCGAGCAGGCCGAAGTCATCTTTGCTTATCGCTCCGGCTTGGCGCAGCGACTGGATTTGCCGATCAAATCCCTTGAAATGCTCCATCGCCCTATCGCGGGTGTGGCCCCGGAGACTCTTGATGCTGCCTATGTACAAGTGCTTGAGGGCGAAAAAAACATCAGTGAAAAAAGTCATTTTTTTGTGGACATGGAATTTTGGAGAAACCAACTTCGCGCCCAATACCCACAGGACCTCAGCACCCTGACGATGGCCGATTTTGAGGTGGTAACCGAGAAGCAAGAGGCGTTGGAAAAGGTGGTAGATCTGCAGAACACACAGGATGACCTTGTAGAGCAGGATGCAAAGAAGGCTTGGCAGCTAGAGTACGAGACAGCGGTTAACAGAGTTGCCAGCCTGCTGGGTAAGAGCCGGGATCAAATTCTGGCCGATGGGTCAATGACCAGTGGTTTCTATAACCAGGAAATGAAACAACTGAGGGCGCAGCGACAAGCCAAGGAAACAGCTGCGCTGCGGGCTTTGACGGTTACTGTGCTTAACCAATTTTCGACGAAGAAGGTGGCATCCGCCTAAGTCACATAAGTGCAAGCAGCACAAAGGGGACCCGAAGGTCCCCTTTAATTTGTCGTTGCGTGCTCTTTTCTTATTATTGAGGGGCGGCCTGTTGTTGTTTTTGGTAGCCGTGGCCCGTACCGCTATTTTTGGCGACCCCCATCCGGGGTCAAGAGCAAACGTATTTTTTTGAGCGCTGACCTGCTTCTTCGTAAACGATCCAACCAGTGGTAGCTACCTGAGGTAGTTTTATTTTTCTCTATCCGGTTGCGGGTTGCGGCATGCCGTACCCTGCGAAGCACATCTTCTCCAAAAAAATCTGTTAGCTGCGTCTCTGCCGTGTTGTTTTTGTTATGTCAGAGTCGTTTCGTCTTGTTTTTATTAGGTTTGGCGCTTTTTATTCTTGTTATGCCATAGAGATAGCAGGAGCCGTGCCAACTTTTTAAATTCGTTTAAAATCATGTATTTAGTATTTTTCGGGCAAATAGTTTTGCCTAGGCATGACGAATTATGTTCCCGCGTTACCCGTTGTGCAGGTGTGCGGTAACACATTGTCACAGCTGTGCTACTCAACTGGCGTTACGCACCTTCGCAACACGGGACCCGCTAGGTCGACCAAGGACGTGGCTGATCTGCCGGCCTGCGCCAATCAAGCGTTCCAGGTCGATCCCCGTTTCGATCCCCAAACCGTTGAGCAGGTACAACACGTCTTCGGTGGCCACGTTACCGCTGGCGCCCTTGGCGTAAGGGCAGCCGCCGAGGCCCGCGATAGAGCTGTCGAATACATTTATGCCTTCCAGCAGGCTGGCATAGATATTGGCGATGGCCTGGCCGTAGGTGTCATGGAAATGCCCGGCCAGCTTCTCCCTTGGCACTTGCGCCCCGACCACTTCGAACAGGCGCCGAGTTGCGCCCGCGGTGCCCGTGCCGATGGTGTCACCCAGGGACACTTCATAGCAGCCCATGGCGTACAGCTCACTGGCGACCGCGGCCACTTGCTCCGGGGCGATATCGCCTTCGTATGGGCAGCCCAACACGCACGACACATACCCGCGCACGCTGATGCCGTGCTGTTTGGCCGCGGCCATGATCGGCGCGAATCGCTCCAGGCTTTCGCTGATGGAGCAGTTGATATTGCGCTGGGAAAAAGCCTCGGACGCCGCGGCAAACACCGCAACTTCCTTGACCCCGGCCGCCAGCGCATCCTCAAACCCGCGCAGGTTCGGCGCCAGTGCACCGTAGGTCACGCCGGGCTTGCGCTGGATCTGCGCGAATACCTCAGCCGAACCGGCCATCTGCGGCACCCATTTTGGCGAGACAAAACTGCCGACTTCGATATAGCTCAAGCCCGCTTCGCTCAACGCGTCTACCAACTGGACTTTGTCCGCCACGCTGATGGGCTGGGCTTCGTTCTGCAAACCGTCGCGTGGGCCGACTTCCACCAGGCGCACGTAAGAGGGGAGGGACATGGCAGTTACCTTCTGGTTAATGGCCGGCTTGGCTCATGGTGTGCGCAAGGGCCTGGGTGCAACGCTCTTCGGCGGTGTCCAGTTCCAGCTTCATTTGTTCGATATCCAGCAGTTGCTGTTCCAACTGTTCGCGGCGTTCGGCGATCTTCGCCAACATGCTGTTGAGCTGGATCTGGTTGCCGCCGCTGGGGTCGTAGAGTTCGATCAGTTCGCGGCATTCGGCCAGGGAAAAGCCGATGCGCTTGCCCCGCAGGATCAGCTTGAGGCTGACTTTGTCCCGCGCCGAGTAGATACGCTCCTGGCCCCGACGTTCCGGGGCCAGTAGGCCTTGTTCTTCATAGAAGCGAATGGCGCGGGTGGTGATGTCGAGCTCGCGGGCGAGGTCGGAGATGCTGTAGGTGGTGCTCATGGCGGTGCTCAAGAAAGGCTTGGCGCTAAGCTAATTGCAGGTTGACGTGAACGTCAAGGGGCGCTGCGCGTGCCATCGGGGGCAAGCCCCCTACCACAATGGGTATTCTTGAACCTTAGGATTGCTGTTTGTCGAGCTTCTTTTCGTGGGCGGTGACTTGCTGGCACAACTCGATCATCTGCTCACGCATCCAGCGGTTCGCCGGGTCCTGGTCGGTGCTTTCATGCCAGTACAGGTGGGTTTCCACCGGTGGCACGTCGTTGACCGGCAGGTTGAACCAGTGCAGTTCATGGCGACGAGCGAAGCGTTCGGGCACGGTCATGACCATGTCGGTCTGCTGCAACACTTGCGAAGCCATCAGGTAGTGCTGCGAGCGCAGGGCGATCTTGCGCTGGATGCCCATTTTGCCCAGCGCCAAGTCCACATGGCCCAAGCCATTGCGACGGCTGGAGATATGGATGTGGGTCAATGACAGGTAGTCATCCAGGCTGAATTTGTCCTTGCCTGCCATGGGGTGACCCTTGCGCATGGCGCACACGTAGCGGTCTTCCATCAATTTGACATGGCGCACCTGCGGGTCGGTGTTGAGCGGCGCATCCACGGCAAAATCCAGGCGCCCGGCGGCCAGTTCCTTGGTGGTCTCACGGCGCTTGGACAGGAAACTCTCGATCACCACGGTCGGCGCCAGGCGGCGCAGGCGCTGGAACAATAACGGCAGAATCACCGCTTCAGTGAGGTCGGTCATGCTGATGCGGTAGGTCTTGGCGGCCTGCTGGGGATTGAAAATCCGGCTTTCCTGCACCGACACGCGCAGCAACGACAGCGCATTGCGCACCGGGCCGATGATGTTCTGCGCCATCGGTGTGGGCACCATGCCTTGGGCGGTGCGCACAAACAGCGGGTCGTTGAAGGTTTCGCGCAGACGTGCCAGGGCGTTGGACACCGCCGGCTGGGTGATGCCGACGATCTGCCCGGCGCGGGTCAGGTTGGCTTCGGTATAGATCGCATCAAAGACGATGAAGAGGTTGAGGTCGACCTTGCTCAAATTCATTTCGTTGCGCTCTTATTGTGAGTGTCCATGCGCCGATCATATATCGGTGATGAATGTTAATACACGCCGAGAATAGGCTAGGTAAATTATCAGCGCTGTTCTAGCATCGAATACATGACCTAAACAACCTCTCAAAGAAGGGAGCTGCTCATGGATTTCGCCTATTCGCCCAAGGTTCAGGAACTGCGTGAGCGCGTCACCGCGTTCATGGACGCATACGTCTATCCGGCCGAGCCGGTGTTTGAGCGCCAAGTCAGCGAAGGTGATCGCTGGCAGCCCACGGCCATCATGGAAGAACTCAAGGCCAAGGCAAAAGCGGAGGGCTTGTGGAACCTGTTCCTGCCGGAATCCGAGCTGGGCGCTGGCTTGACTAACCTTGAGTACGCGCCGCTCGCGGAAATCATGGGGCGTTCGTTATTGGGCCCGGAGCCGTTCAACTGCTCCGCTCCCGACACCGGCAATATGGAAGTGCTGGTGCGCTACGCCAACGAAGAGCAGAAACAACGCTGGCTTGAACCACTGTTGCGGGGAGAGATTCGCTCCGCCTTCGCCATGACCGAGCCCGATGTCGCTTCTTCGGATGCCACCAACATGGCCGCCCGCGCCGAACGCCAGGGCGATGAGTGGGTGATCAACGGCAAGAAATGGTGGACCTCCGGCGCCTGTGACCCGCGTTGCAAAATCCTGATCTTCATGGGCTTGAGCAACCCGGATGCGCCGCGCCATCAGCAGCACTCGATGATTCTGGTGCCGGTAGACACCCCCGGCGTGAAAATCGTGCGCCCGTTGCCGGTGTTCGGATACGACGATGCCCCCCATGGCCACGCCGAGGTGCTGTTCGACAACGTGCGCGTGCCGTATGAGAACGTCTTGCTGGGGGAAGGTCGTGGTTTCGAAATCGCCCAGGGCCGCCTTGGCCCGGGCCGTATCCACCACTGCATGCGCTCCATCGGCATGGCTGAGCGTGCCCTGGAATTGATGTGCAAACGCTCGGTGAGCCGCACCGCGTTCGGCAAGCCGCTGGCCCGTCTGGGCGGCAATATCGACAAGATTGCCGACTCACGCATGGAAATCGACATGGCGCGCCTGCTGACCCTGAAAGCGGCGTACATGATGGACACCGTGGGCAATAAAGTGGCGAAAAGCGAAATCGCCCAGATCAAGGTGGTGGCGCCGAATGTGGCCTTGAAGGTGATCGACCGTGCGATCCAGATCCATGGCGGCGCCGGGGTTTCCAATGATTTCCCGCTGGCCTATATGTACGCCATGCAACGTACCCTGCGCCTGGCGGATGGCCCGGACGAAGTGCACCGCGCGGCGATCGGCAAGTTCGAGATTGGCAAGTATGTGCCGCGGGAGATGATGCGCGGCGGGCAGTAACACCGCGTCACCTCTATCGAGAGCAAGCCCCTCCCACATTTTGACTATATTCACAAATCCAAGTGTGGGAGGGGGCTTGCCCCCGATGAGGCCAGTCCAAGCACCTCAAACTCCAAGGCTCAGTACACCCAAACCTCCACCCGCCGATTCTTGATCCTACCTTCGTCCGCGGTATTCGCCGCCACCGGCATCTGGGCGCCAAACCCGCGAATATCCTTGAGCACCACGCCGCTCTTTGCCAGCTCGCGGCGCACCGCCATCGCCCGTAACTTCGACAGCAACGCCGCACGTTGCGGATCGTTCTTGGTATCGCCAAAGCCCACCAGCGTGACCTGCTTGTTCAGCTTGCCGTGGCTTTTGATATAGGCCACCACCCGCTGCAAATCCTGGCGTGCCTTGTTGTCGAGGCTGGCGCTACCCTCTTCGAAGCGAAAATTTACCGTCAGGCGCTGAGCGTCGCGGGCGATGGCCTGGTAGTCGTCAGGCATTGACGGGCGAGGTGTCACGCCGATCGCCTGTACCTGCTGGGCGATAAACCCATTGGCCGCCACAATCGCTTGGCCTTTATTGGATTGGGTAAAGTCCACCAACGCCTTGGCCCACGGATTGCGGGAGGAGGGCGGCAGATAAAAGAACAGCCGTCGCGACAGCGGGTAATCTTCGGTGGCGATGAGGCTGGTCAGCGGCAACATCGGTTGCGAGGCGCCATCGGCAATCGCCACTGCTTTAGCCTGACGCACATAGGGCAGGCCGATAAAGCCGATACCCTGGGGGTCCTGGCTGACTGCGTCGGACAGTTGTTCGCTGGATTCGAAACGCTTGGCTGACGGCGCGAGCGGCTGCTGACGTCGGCTCAACACCAGTTCCCTGAAGGTGTCGTAGGTGCCGGACTGATCATCACGGGCATATAAATGAATGGCACCGCCACTCCCGCCCAACGCCTCCCAGGTGCTGACTTCGCCGTTGAAGATCTGGGCCAACTGCTCGGTGTCAAGCGTATTGAGTGGGTTGCGTGGGTTAACAATGATCGCCAGGCCATCAATGGCGATGACCTGTTCGGCATCGGGGCTTTTCAGGTCACCCAGAGGTTCAAGGTCCACCAGCTCGCCGTCCTTGATCGGGCGGGACGCGGCGGCGAGGTCGGCGCGGGTATTTTTCAGCGCGGCAAAGCCGGTGCTGGAGCCGTGGGCCGCGACTTCGATGGTCACCGTTTTGCCTTGGCGCGTCGTGCCGACCACGCTCTGTTCATTTGCCCCGGCGCCCGGTTCGCTGCGCACATCCCGTAAGCCTTGATGCTCCATCAAACCCATGACCAACGCCGGGCCGAGTGCCGCGCCAATGGTGTTGGAGCCCTGGATGCGCAGGGCCGGACCTTGGCCGGGAATGGGAAGCGGGGCTGCCACGGCGGGGAGGGCGATCGCAATACACAGGAACAGAACGCGCAGCATCATGCCGGCACCTTCTCAAGCCAAAGGAAGTGCCGCGAGATTAAGTCAGTTGGGTTGCAGCAATGTGACTGATGCATCGCAAGGCTAAATGTGGGAGGGGGCAAGTCGAATCGTCGCACCGCCCCTCCCACATTTAGATCTTCACCAGGCTTGCTATCAGCTCAGTTCCAACCAGATCGGTGCATGGTCCGATGGCTTCTCCAAGCCACGCAAATCGTAATCCACCCCGGCATCCTTGACCCGTGGCACCAGCCCGGTGGACGCCATGATCACATCAATGCGCAGCCCGCGCTTGGGCTCATCCTCAAACCCACGGCTGCGATAGTCGAACCAGCTGAAACGGTCGGTCACGTCCGGGTTGAGGTGGCGGAAGCTGTCCACCAGGCCCCAGTTCTTCAGGCGCTCCATCCACTCGCGCTCCTCCGGCAGGAAGCTGCACTTGCCGGTTTTCAGCCAGCGCTTGGCGTTATCGGCGCCGATACCGATGTCGCAGTCTTGCGGGGAAATGTTCACGTCGCCCATCACCACCAGCGCCTGGTCATTGCTGAACTGGCTTTCCAGCAGGTGCTGCAAGTCTTCATAGAAGCGCTGCTTGGCCGGGAACTTGGTGGGGTGGTCGCGGCTTTCGCCCTGGGGGAAGTAGCCGTTCATGATGGTCACCGGGTGGCCATTTTCATCGGCGAAGGTGCCCCAGATAAAACGACGCTGGGCGTCTTCTTCATCGCTGGCAAAACCTTTGTGCAGGCTCAAGGCCGGCTGGCGCGAGAGCAGGGCCACGCCGTAATGGCCTTTCTGCCCGTGGTAGTACACGTGATAACCCAAAGCCTGCACTTCGGCCAGCGGGAATTGATCATCGTGAACCTTGGTTTCCTGCAGGCCGATCACGTCAGGTTGATGCTTTTCAATCAGCGCCGCCAGCTGATGAGGGCGAGCACGCAGCCCGTTGATATTGAAGGAGACGATTTTCATGGTCGGCAGTCCAGTCTGGCAAAAGGGCGATGCTAGCCGACAAGTCGGACGGGGGCCAGCGTGGCGGTAGGGTGAATGCGCTGCTAATGTCTGGGAACGACTGGAGCTGCACAGGTTCGTACCCATAAGAACGCCATGTTTGAGTGGCGCCCAGGGAGATTGACTGTTATGCCAGACACTTCGACGGCCACTGCCGAAATCCGCCTGCTCAATAGCGGTTATTCCCGTGAAGCGCGATCCCTGCTTTACCAGGCGTATCGCCATGAACCGACCTTCGCCTATATCTTCGAAGCCGAACGGCCGGGTTATGAACAACGGGTGCGCGCCACCGTGCGCGAATTGGTCAAACAGCACTTTTTTCAGAAGCTTCCCGCCATCGGCCTGTTCGTCAACGACCGGCTGATCGGTATCGCCCTGATTGCGCCGCCGCAACGACGCCTGGGCATCACCGAGAGCTGGGCCTGGCAGATCCGCATGTGGCTGAGTACCGGCGTGCGCGGTACCCGGCGTTACCTGGAATACCATCAGGCAGTCCTGGCGTGCCTGCCCAGCGAGGCCGTGCATGTGCTGCCGTTGCTGGGCATTCACCCGCAGTTTCAGGGCCAGCATCATGGTGAGCAACTGCTTGAAGCCGTACACAACTGGTGCGCCGACGATCCGCACTCCTCAGGCGTGGTGCTCGACACCGGCAACTCCCGTTACCTGGATTTCTACAAGCGCCAAGGCTATGAGGAGATCGGTGAAGTCGCCGTAGGGCCGGTGCTGGAGCATGTGTTTTTCCATCCCAATCCCCAGGCGTTACATCCTGCAACGTCTTAGGACAGAATTATTCAGACAAATCCGAGTTCAAAGTCCCTCCCTAGCTCGTGTAGCATCCGCGCCTATGAAGTATCCAGGAAGATTTACCAGCGGCTTGATTCTGCTGTTCACAAGCTGCGGCGCATTGGCGCAAAGTGAACTGGACGTGCGGATCAAACCCTCAAACGACGCGCTGAAAGCCAACATCGAAGGCTATATCGGCGGGGTTGGCGATCGTGACGAAGAAGCCTTGCTGCGGTTCAACCGTGGCGCCGAGGAGCAGGCGCGCAAAGCCGCGCAGGCACTGGGCTTCTATCAGCCACAGATCGCCAGCGAGGTGAAGGGCGGCAAGAATCCGCGCCTGACCCTCACCATCGACCCCGGCGAACCGGTGCATTTGCGCGACGTGACCATTCGGGTCGATGGCCAGGCCGCGAGCCTCAAGGCCTTTCGCGTACCCGCCAGCGACGACCTCAAACCCGGCGCCGTGCTCAATCACGGTCATTACGAAGACGCCAAGCGCCTGATCCAGAACCAGGCGTCACGCTACGGCTTTTTCAGCGGGCGCTTCACTAGCCAGAAGCTCGCGGTTGACCCTCAAGCGGGCGTGGCCGACATCGAACTCATTTACGACAGCGGCCCGCGCTACAGCATGGGCAAGGTCAGCTTCAGCGGCGACACGCCGTTTGATGAAGAACTGTTGCAACGCATGGTGCCCTTTGACAGTGGCACGCCGTACGACTCCGAGCTGGTCGCCGAACTCAACCAGAACCTGCAAGCCAGCGGCTTCTTCGAAGGCGTGCGCGTGGACGCCAGCCCCACCGCCGCGACTGATGACGTGATCCCGGTCGCTGTACAATTGGAAACCCGCAAGCCCCGCACCATGGGCCTCGGCCTGGGTTACTCCACCGACGTCGGCCCACGGGGCAAAGCCAACTGGACGCGGCATTGGGTCAACCCCCAGGGCCACAGCTACGGTTGGGAAGCCGAATTGTCGGCACCGCGGCAGAACATCGGCCTGTGGTATGACATCCCGCTGGACCCGCCGCTTACCGACAAATTGCGCTTTGCCGGTGGCTATCAGAATGAAGAGATCGCCAACACCGACACCTTGAGCAAGCTGCTCACCATTGGCCCCGAATGGCACAGCAAGTTGCCCAGCGGCTGGACGCGGGTGATCTCCCTCAAGTACCAGCGTGAGGAATACCGCCTGGGCAATGACTCGGGGCTGAGCAACCTGTTGATGCCGGGGGTGAGTTATTCCTACCTGCGCAGCGACAACCGTATCGACCCGCACCATGGCTATCGCCTGATGTTCGACACCAAGGTCGCCAAAGAGGGCCTGGGGTCTGACACCAACCTGCTTTACGGCACGGCCACGATCAAGGGCCTGACCACCTTGTGGGACAACCACCGTTTTCTGGGGCGCGCACAATTTGGCGGCAGTGCCACCAACGGCTACAAATCCGTGCCGCCGTCGTTGCGCTTCTTTGCCGGTGGCGACCAGAGCGTGCGCGGCTACGAGTACCAGACCCTGTCGCCGGAGAACGACCGAGGCGACCGCATCGGTGGCCGCTACATGGTGGCCTTGAGTGCCGAGTATCAATACTCCATCACCGATAAATGGCGGATCGCGACCTTCATCGACCAAGGCAACTCGTTCAACAACCTCGACTTGCCGAGCCTGAAAACCGGCGTCGGCGTCGGCGTGCGCTGGGTGTCGCCGGTGGGGCCGATCCGCCTCGACCTGGCCCATGCCCTCGAAGAGCCGGGCGGCGTTCGCTTGCACTTTTCCATGGGGCCTGAGCTGTGATGCGTGGTTTGAAGATAGCGGGGCTGGTGCTGGTCGCCATCCTCGTGTTGCTGTTGTTGGCGCTGTGGTCAGTGCTTGGTACCCAGGCGGGCAGTCGCTGGGCCTTGGGCCAGGTGCCAGGTTTGAGCGTGGAGAATTACCAGGGCCGCCTGGGCGGGCAGTGGAGTGCCGATCATCTGCTGTGGCAGCAGGACGGCAGCCGCGTCGAGCTGAATGCGCCGACGTTTGACTGGTCGCCCGGCTGTCTGTTGCGCATGACCCTGTGTATCAACCGACTGGACGTGGAACAGGTCAGCCTGGAATTTGCCCCCAGTGCCGAAGAGAGCAGCAGCGGGCCGATTCAACTCCCCGACCTGAAACTGCCGGTTGCCATCCAACTGGGCGACGTTCGCATCGGTAGCCTGCTGTTCAACGGCAGCGAAGAACTCAAGGGCCTGCAACTGGCGGCGCACTGGACCACCGCTGGTATGCAGATTGACTCGGTACATTTGCAGCGCGATGACCTGGTGCTCGACCTTGCCGGCCTGCTGCAACCTACCGGCGATTGGCCGCTGAATGCCACCGGCAACCTGAGCCTGCCCTACGCCCCAGGCGGTGCACCCTGGAGCGTCGCGCTCAAGCTCGACGGCGACCTGCTCAAGACCCTCAAGCTCGACGCCGACAGCAGCGGCTACCTGCCGGCCAAGCTCAAAGGCGAGCTGCAACCCCTGGCCGAAAACCTGCCGGCGCAGTTGCACATCACCTCCGAGGCGTTCAAACCCAGCGCCGACCTGCCTGACACCTTGCAACTCAACCAGTTGGACTTGAGCGCCAAGGGCAACCTGAAAGATGGCTACCAGTTGCAGGGCAAGGCCGTGCTGCCAGCGGAACAAGGCCCGGTGGATTTACTCCTGCAAGGCAAGGTCGACGCCAAGGGCGCGCAGATCGCCGGGCTGGACCTGAATGCCGGTGACCAGCAAAGCCTCAAGCTCAGTGCCAACCTGGATTGGCAACAAGGCTTCAGTGCTGACGCCAAAATCGACTGGCTGGACTTCCCCTGGCATCGCCTCTATCCCGTCATCGACGAGCCGCAAGTGGCATTGCGTACCTTCAATGGTGAAATCTCCTATAAGGACGGCAATTACCTGGGCAACCTCAAGGCCGACCTCGACGGCCCGGCGGGTAAGTTCAATGTGGTCACCCCCTTCAGTGGCGACCTCAAGCAAGTCTTCCTGCCCGAGTTGAAACTGACGGCCGGTCAGGGTAAGGCCGAAGGCCACCTGAACCTGCAATTTGCCGACGGTATTGCCTGGGACACCGCGCTGGACCTGTCGGCGTTGAACCCGGCGTACTGGGTGGCCGAGTTACCCGGCACCCTGGCCGGACCGCTGCGCAGCAAAGGCGAGTTCAAAAATGAACAACTCAAGCTCAACGCCGACCTCGACCTCAAGGGCCGCCTGCGCGGGCAAACCGCTGTGCTGGCGGCCAAGGCCGAAGGTGCAGGCGAACAATGGACCCTCGCCAACCTGGACATCCGCCTGGGTGACAACCGCATCAACGGCAGTGGCAGCCTGCAACAACGCCTGGCCGGGCAGATCGACATCAAGCTGACGCGCCTGGCCCAGCTCTGGCCGCAACTGCGCGGGCAAATCAATGGGCGTGTCGATGTGGCCGGCACCTTGAAGGCGCCGCAAGGCAAACTCGACCTCAAGGGCCAGCAACTCGCATTTGCCGACAATCGCCTGCAAGCCCTCAACCTCGACGCCAGCCTCGATAGCGCCCAACGCGCCAAGCTCGACCTCAAGGCCAGCGGCATCTACGCCGGCGAAACCCAGGTCGGCAACCTGACCGCCAGCGCCCAGGGCGATATCAAGAACCAAAAGGTCCAACTGGACCTGGCCGGCCCCCTGGTCAAGCTGGCCCTGGCATTGGATGGCAACTTCGATAAAAACAACTGGCGCGGGCGCCTGGCCAGCGGTGACGTACAAGCCGGCGGCCAGGACTGGCGGCTGCAAGCCCCGGCGAAAATCGAGCGCCTGGCCGATGGCAAGCTGACCTTCGGTGCTCACTGCTGGGTCTCCGGGCCCGCCAGCCTGTGTGGCGAAGACCAGCGCCTGATGCCCGAACCGAAGCTGCGTTACCACCTCAAGCAATTCCCCATCGACAGCCTTGCGGCATTTTTGCCCAAAGACTTCGCCTGGCAGGGCAAGCTCAATGCTGACGTACAGCTCGATTTGCCCGAAAGCGGACCCAAGGGCGTAGTGGCGGTAGATGCCAGCGGCGGCACCTTGCGCGTGCGTGACAAGGGCCAGTGGCTGGATTTCCCCTACGACACCCTGAAGCTGGAAACCACCCTCAACCCCAAGCGTATCGACACCCAGCTGAATTTTCGTGGCGGCAAGCTTGGCGAGTTGTTGTTGCAGGCGCAGATAAATCCGCTGCCGAACAATAAGCCGATCACCGGCAATTTCAGCCTCACCGGCCTGGACCTCGCCGTGGCGCGGCCGTTTGTGCCGATGGTGGAAAAGCTCACCGGCAAGCTCAACGGCAGTGGCCGCATCTCGGGCGGTTTGCTCGCGCCGCTGGTCAACGGCAACCTGAACCTGGTGGACGGTGAAGTCTCCGGGCCCGAGTTGCCCATCAGCCTTGAGGGCTTGAACCTGCAGGCGCAGATCGCCGGCGAAAGCGTGCAGCTCAACGGTGGCTGGCGTAGCGGCAAGGCCGGGCAGGGTAACCTCACGGGCCAGATCGACTGGGGCCGCGCCCTGGTGGTCGACCTCAGCCTGAAGGGCTCGCAACTGCCGGTCACCGTAGAACCCTATGCCAAGCTGGAAGTGGCACCCGACCTGAAGATCAGCCTCAAGGACGACAAACTGGCGATTGCCGGCAAAGTGCATATCCCCCGTGGCGATATCACCGTGCGCGAGCTGCCGCCTTCGACGGTCAAGGTCTCTGACGACACGGTGATCATCGGCAGCCAGACCGAAGAGGGCAAAGCGCCGATGGCGATGGCCATGGATATCGACGTGGAGGTGGGTGAAGACCAGCTCAACTTCGCCGGTTTTGGTCTCACCGCCAAGGTCCAGGGCCATGTGCATATCGGCGACAACATGGACACCCGTGGCGAGCTGTGGCTCAACGACGGCCGTTACCGTGCCTACGGCCAGCGCCTCAACGTGCGCCGCGCGCGGCTGTTGTTTGCCGGGCCGCTGGACCAGCCGTTCCTGGATATCGAAGCGGTGCGCGTAGTGGTCGAATCGTCCCGCACCGTGACTGCCGGTATTCGCCTGAGCGGCAGCGCCGAACAGCCGACCACGCAGATTTTCTCCGAGCCGGCCATGGCTCAAGAAGATGCGCTGTCGTACCTGGTGTTGGGCCGTTCGCGCACCAACACCGGCGAAGACAACAACATGCTCGCCGAAGCCGCCCTGGGCCTGGGCTTGATGGGCAGCGCCGGTGTGACCTCGGATATCGCCAATAAGCTGGGTATCCAGGATTTCGACCTCGACACCCAGGGCACCGGTAACAGCACCGCGGTGGTGGCCAGCGGCAAGATCAACGAGAAGCTCAGCCTGCGTTATGGGGTCGGGGTGTTTGAACCGGCTAACACCATTGCGTTGCGCTACCTGCTGAGCAAGAAGGTGTACCTGGAAGTCGCTACGGGCGTAGCCAGTTCTCTGGATATCTTTTACAAACGCGATTTCTGATCGGTACGCGGTAAAAAATGTGGGAGGGGCGGTGCGACGATTCGACTTGCTCCTCCCACATTGGTTTTCATTTCACTCCAGCCTTCGGTCAACTACCAAGCAACCTAATTATTCCATTTGACATTCGCTGCCTAAGCAGTAACATCTCGTCACACATTCACTGCCTAGGCAGTAATAAGGTGACTTTCGATGTCTCACTTCACCCCCGATAACTTCCACAACTGCCACCTCGGCCTGTTGCTGGGCCGCGCCGCGATTCTCAAGGACCGCATCATCGACACCCATATGGAACCCCACGGCATCACCGCCGCGCAGTTCAAGGTGTTGATCATCATGGCCCAGTTCGGCGTCGACACCCCGGCCGAGCTGTGCCGCAACCTGTCCCTGGACAGCGGTTCGATGACGCGGATGCTCGACCGGCTGGAGCAAAAAGACCTGCTCAGCCGCAAGCGCTCCGAACTGGATCGCCGCCAGGTGCAGTTGGTGCTGACCGCCGAGGGCCAGCGCCTGGCGGACATGCTCCCGCACATCGGCGCCCAGGCCCTCAACCAACTGGCCGGCGCGCTTGAACCGGGCGAGTTGGAAACCCTGGAGCGGATCCTGAAGAAGATACTGATCGCTGCGGGTGACCCCATCACGATCCAGCGGGTAGGTAGATCATGAACACACGCGCACTAAGCCTGGTGCTGGCGGCGATGACGTTGGCCGGTTGCGCCAATTACAGCGGCCTCGACACCCAGGGTCAGCGCCTCGACGCCAACACTCTGCAAACCGGCAAATCCCTCAGCGGCGTAACGCTGTCGAGCGCCGCCTGGCCGGCCGCCGACTGGTGGAAAAGCCTAGGCGACCCACAGCTTGACGGCCTGATCCAGGAGGCCCTGCAAAGCAGCCCCGACATGCAAGTCGCCGACGCCCGTGCCCACCAGGCCGAAGCCGCCGCCTATGCCGCCAACGCCGCCCGTATGCCGACCGTGGATGCCAGCGCCGGTGTAAGCCGCTCTCGCTTGGCCAAGGACCAGGACCCGCGTGGTCAGGGCGATGCCTATTCGACGGTGCGCAACATCGGCGCCAGCTTCAACTACAACTTCGACCTCTGGGGCGGCCAGCGCGCAGCCTGGGAAGCCGCGTTGGGCCAGGCCCGCGCCGCCGAAGTCGACCAGCAGGCCGCGCGCCTGACCCTGGCGGCCAACGTGGCCAAGGCCTACAGCGACCTGGGCCAGGCGCATATCGTGCGTGACCTGGCCGTCGATGACCTCAAGCGCACCCGCCAGATGCTCGACCTGAGCAAGCGCCGCCTGAGTTCCGGCATCGACAGCGAATACCAGTACCAGCAGACCGAGAGCCTGGAAGCCAGCTCCCAGTCGCAACTGATCGACGCGGAAAAACAACTGCAAAGCGCCAAGATCGCCCTCGCCGTATTGCTCGGCAAAGGCCCGGACCGGGGTGGCGAGTTGGCCCGCCCGGCGGTGCTCAAACCCAGCGCCGTCGCGGTGCCCGCGGTGTTGCCTGCCGAGCTGCTCGGTCGTCGCCCGGACCTGGTCGCCGCACGCTGGCGAGTGGAGGCGGCGAGCAAGAACATCGACGCCAGCAAAACCCGCTTCTACCCCAACCTCAACCTGAGCGCGAGCGCAGGCGCCGAGTCGTTGCTGGGCGATGCGATGTTCGGTTCGGCCAGCCGTTTCTTCAATATTGCGCCGACGATTTCGCTGCCGATTTTTGATGGCGGCCGCCTGCGCGCCGACCTTGACGCCCGCGACGCCGACTACGACCTGGCCGTGGCCCAGTACAACAAAACCCTGGTGCAAGCCCTGGGTGATATCGGCAACAGCCTTTCGCAGCTGCGCGACACCGGCCGCCAGATCCAGGCCCAGCAACATGCCGCTGACATCGCCCAGCAGTCCTACGACACCGGGGTGCAACGCTACAGCTCAGGCATCGGTAACTACCTGGATGTGCTCAGCATCGAGCAGCAACTGCTGCAGGCCCAGCGTCAGCTGGCGACCCTGAAGGCGGCGCAGATCGATCTGTCGATTCAACTGATGCAGGCCCTGGGTGGCGGATACAACGCCAGCAACGTGGCCGCGACCACCCCCGCCACACGCACGGAATAATTTGAGGTATTTGTCATGGCCACTGCCGACAGTAACAACGCAACTGAACAACCCAAAGACAACAACCCACGCAAACGCAAAGTCATGCTCATCGGCCTGGCGCTGATCGTCATCCTCGGTGTGGTAGGCGTGTGGGCCTGGTATGAGTTCTACGGGCGCTTCAACGAGAGCACCGATGATGCCTACGTGAACGGCAACGTGGTGGAAATCACCCCACTGGTCACCGGCACCGTGGTCAGCATCGGCGCCGACGATGGCGACCTGGTGCATGAAGGCCAGGTGCTGATCAATTTCGACCCCAACGATGCTGCCGTCGGCCTGCAAAGTGCCCAGGCCAACCTGGCGCGCACCGTGCGCCAGGTGCGCGGGTTGTACAGCAATGTCGACGGCATGAAAGCCCAGGTCAATGCGCAGAAGGCCGATGTGCAAACGGCCCAGGACAACTACAACCGCCGTAAGACCCTGGCCCAGGGCGGAGCGATCTCCCAGGAAGAACTGTCCCACGCCCGCGACAGCCTGACCGCGGCCAAGAACGCCTTGACCAACCTTGAGCAACAACTCAAAACCACCAATGCCCTGGTGGATGACACGGTGATTTCGTCCCACCCCGACGTGCAAGCCGCCGCTGCACAACTGCGTCAGGCCTACCTGACCAATGCGCGCAGCACCCTGATTGCGCCGGTCACCGGCTATGTAGCCAAGCGCACCGTACAACTGGGCCAGCGTGTTCAACCGGGCACCGCGCTGATGGCCGTGATTCCGCTGGACCAGCTGTGGATTGACGCCAACTTCAAGGAAACCCAACTGCGGGATATGCGCATCGGCCAGCCGGTGGATATCGAGTCGGACATCTACGGCAGCGACGTGAAGTACAGCGGCACCGTCGACAGCCTCGGCGCCGGCACCGGCAGCGCGTTCGCCTTGCTGCCCGCACAGAACGCCACCGGCAACTGGATCAAGATCGTGCAGCGGGTACCGGTGCGCATCCATATCAACGCTGAAGAGTTGGCCAAGCACCCGCTGCGGGTGGGCTTGAGCACCGTGGTCAACGTAGACCTGCACGACCAGAGCGGCCCGGTGCTGGCGCAACAGGCGCCGCAAAAGGCCTCGTTCACCACCAGCGTGTATGACCGTCAATTGGCCGAAGCGGATGCCATGATCAATCAGTTGATTCATGACAACAGCGTCGCCGCTCCCAAGGCTGCGCAACGCTGATGAGCAATAACGCCTCGTTCACGCCACCCAGCCTGTTGATGGCCACTATTGGCCTGTCGCTGGCGACCTTTATGCAGGTGCTCGACACCACCATCGCCAACGTGGCGTTGCCGACCATTTCCGGCAACCTGGGCGTGAGTTCGGAGCAGGGCACCTGGGTGATCACCTCGTTTGCGGTGAGCAACGCCATCGCGTTGCCGCTCACCGGCTGGTTGAGCCGGCGCTTTGGCGAGGTGAAGCTGTTTCTGTGGGCGACCATCCTGTTTGTGCTGGCTTCGTTCCTGTGCGGGATTTCCACCTCGATGCCCGAGTTGATCGGCTTTCGGGTGCTGCAAGGTTTGGTCGCCGGGCCGTTGTACCCGATGACGCAGACGCTGTTGATCGCGGTCTACCCACCCGCCAGGCGCGGGATGGCCCTGGCGTTACTGGCAATGGTCACGGTGGTGGCACCGATTGCAGGCCCTATCCTTGGCGGCTGGATCACTGACAGCTACAGCTGGCCGTGGATCTTTTTCATCAACGTGCCCATCGGTATCTTCGCGGTGATGGTGGTGCGCTCGCAATTGAAGAAGCGTCCGGTGGTTACCAGCTACCAGCCGATGGATTACGTTGGTTTGTTGAGCCTGATCGTCGGGGTCGGCGCCTTGCAGATCATCCTCGACAAGGGCAATGACCTGGACTGGTTCGAATCCAATTTCATCATCATTGGTGCGGCCATTTCGGTGATCGCCCTGGCGGTGTTCGTCATCTGGGAAATGACCGACAAGCACCCGGTGGTCAACCTGCGGCTGTTCGCACACCGTAATTTCCGTATCGGCACCATCGTGTTGATCCTGGGGTATGCGGGCTTTTTCGGCATCAACCTGATCCTGCCGCAGTGGCTGCAGACCCAGATGGGCTACACCGCCACCTGGGCCGGGCTGGCGGTGGCACCGATCGGTATCCTGCCGGTGCTGATGTCGCCGTTCGTAGGCAAGTACGCGCACAAGTTCGACCTGCGCTTGCTGGCAGGCCTGGCGTTCCTGGCGATTGGCCTGAGCTGCTTTATGCGCGCCGGTTTCACCAACGAAGTGGACTTTACCCATATCGCCATGGTGCAGCTGTTCATGGGTATCGGCGTGGCGCTGTTCTTCATGCCGACCTTGAGCATCCTGATGTCCGACCTGCCACCGCACCAGATCGCCGACGGCGCAGGGCTTGCGACGTTCCTGCGCACCCTGGGCGGCAGCTTTGCGGCGTCGCTGACCACCTGGATCTGGATTCGCCGGGCGGACCAGCACCATGCCTACATGAGCGAGAACATGACCACCTACGACTCGGCCACCCGGGATGCCTTGCAGGCGTTGGGCGGGGCAGGGCAGAAGGCGTACACGCAGCTGGACCAGATTCTCACCAGCCAGGCGTACATGATGTCCACCGTGGATTACTTCACGTTGCTGGGGTGGATGTTCATGGGGTTGATGTTGCTGGTGTGGCTGGCCAAGCCGCCATTTACCGCAAAGGCAGGGCCGGCGGCTGCGGGGCACTGATCATAAGGTCAGCGCGGTCCCTGTGGGAGCTGGCTTGCCTGCGATGCCGACACCTCGGTGTATCAGATGCACCGAGGTGATGCTATCGCAGGCAAGCCAGCTCCCACAGGTTGATCGGTGTTGTGTCAGAGGTTTAGGCGCCAGGCAGTGCCAACTGCGGGTTGACGAAGTCAAACGCCGCCAGTTGAAACCCTTGCTCATCCACCTGCAATGCCCACCCTTGCTTGTCCCAGTCCCCCAGCACAATGCGCTTGGCCGCCTGGTCGCCGATCTGCAACTTATGGATCGCAGGGCGGTGCGTATGGCCGTGGACCAGGGTGTGCACGCCGAACTGCTGCATCACCCGCGGCACTTCTTCGGGCGTGACATCGACAATATCGTTGGCCTTCATGCGCACTTGGGCAGAGCTTTCGCTACGTAGTTTGCGTGCCAGTTTGTGGCGCGTGCCCAGGGGCAGATGGCGCAGGATAAACAACACAATCGGGTTACGCAGGATGCGCCGCAGCTTCATATAGCCAAGGTCGCGGGTGCAGAGGCTGTCGCCGTGCATCAGCAGCACAGGCTCGCCATACAATTGCACAACACTCGGGTCCTTGAGCAAGGTGGCGCCTGCCGCTTTGCAGAACGCCTTGCCGATCAGGAAATCGCGGTTGCCATGCATGATGAAAATCGGGGTGCCGCTGTCGCTCAGTTCACGCAACGCCGCACAGATGGAACGCTGGAAGGGGGTCATGCCATCATCGCCAATCCAGGCTTCGAAGAAGTCCCCCAGAATGTACAACGCCTGGGCGCCACGGGCGCGGCCGTGGAGCAGATCCAGAAACGCCCGGGTGATGTCCGGGCGCTCCTCTTCCAGATGCAAATCTGAAATCAGTAATATCACCCAACGATCTCGGCTTTCTCGACGATCACGTCTTCGGCTGGAACGTCCTGGTGACCGGCCTTGGAGGTGGTGGACACGCCTTTGATCTTGTCGACAACGTCCTGGCCTTCGGTGACTTTACCGAACACCGCGTAGCCCCAACCCTGCACGTTCTTGCCGCTGTGGTTGAGGAAGGCGTTGTCGGCGACGTTGATGAAGAACTGCGCGGAGGCCGAATGCGGCTCCATGGTACGGGCCATGGCGACGGTGTACTTGTCGTTGGAAAGGCCGTTGTCCGCTTCGTTCTGGATGCTTGGGCGCTTGTCTTTCTTCTCTTTCATGCCAGGCTCGAAACCGCCGCCCTGGATCATGAAGTTGCCGATGACACGGTGGAAAACGGTGTTTTCGTAGTGGCCGGCTTTCACGTATTCGATGAAGTTGGCGACGGTGATCGGCGCCTTGTCGGCGTTCAGCTCGATGACGATGTCACCGTGGTTGGTGGTCAGTTTGACTTGAGTCATGTTCACTACTCTTTTCAGGGAATTCGTGGGTTTGGGCGCCTGGGCGCCACGACCGGTTTGGCGAAGCTTGGGCCAAGACGCGCAGTTTAGCGTGCCTTGCAGGAATTTCGAGGTGGTTTTTTACCGCGCCTGTCATTAAAGCAGCAATTAAAGCAGCAGTTTTCGACCGCGCTCTGTCAGGTGGTTGACAGCTTCGGCTATGATAAGCCCTTTGTTTTATCTGGCCTGACCCGGCCACGAACCTGTCTGTTCAAGGATCCTATGAGCAAGCCCACTGTCGACCCTACCTCGAATGCCAAGGCCGGACCTGCCGTCCCGGTCAATTTCCTGCGCCCGATCATCCAGGCGGACCTGGATTCGGGCAAGCATACGCAGATCGTCACCCGCTTCCCGCCAGAGCCCAACGGCTACCTGCACATCGGTCACGCCAAGTCGATCTGTGTGAACTTCGGCCTGGCCCAGGAGTTCGGTGGCGTCACGCACCTGCGTTTCGACGACACCAACCCGGCCAAGGAAGACCAGGAATACATCGACGCCATTGAAAGCGACATCAAATGGCTGGGCTTCGAATGGTCCGGTGAAGTGCGCTATGCCTCCAAGTATTTCGACCAGTTGTTCGACTGGGCTGTCGAGCTGATCAAGGCCGGCAAGGCCTATGTGGACGACCTGACCCCGGAGCAGGCCAAGGAGTACCGTGGCACGCTGACCGAGCCGGGCAAGAACAGCCCGTTCCGCGACCGTTCGGTGGAAGAGAACCTGGACTGGTTCAACCGTATGCGCGCCGGCGAGTTCCCGGACGGCGCCCGCGTGCTGCGTGCCAAGATCGACATGGCCTCGCCGAACATGAACCTGCGCGACCCGATCATGTACCGCATCCGCCATGCGCACCACCACCAGACCGGTGACAAGTGGTGCATCTACCCCAACTACGACTTCACCCACGGTCAGTCGGACGCCATCGAAGGCATCACCCACTCCATCTGCACCCTGGAGTTCGAAAGCCATCGCCCACTGTACGAGTGGTTCCTGGACAGCCTGCCGGTACCGGCGCACCCGCGTCAGTACGAATTCAGCCGCCTGAACCTGAACTACACCATCACCAGCAAGCGCAAGCTCAAGCAACTGGTGGATGAAAAGCACGTACATGGCTGGGATGACCCGCGCATGTCCACGCTGTCGGGCTTCCGTCGCCGTGGCTACACCCCGGCGTCGATCCGCAACTTCTGCGACATGGTCGGCACCAACCGTTCCGACGGTGTGGTCGACTTCGGGATGCTGGAATTCAGCATCCGCCAGGACCTCGACGCCAACGCCCCCCGCGCCATGTGCGTGCTGCGGCCGTTGAAGGTAGTGATCACCAACTACCCGGAAGGCCAGGTCGAGAACCTCGAACTGCCGCGTCATCCGCAGAAGGAAGAGCTGGGCGTGCGCAAATTGCCATTCGCCCGCGAAATCTACATCGACCGCGACGACTTCATGGAAGAGCCGCCCAAGGGCTACAAGCGCCTGGAGCCGAACGGCGAAGTGCGCCTGCGCGGCAGCTACGTGATCCGTGCGGACGAAGCGATCAAGGACGCCGATGGCAACATCGTCGAACTGCGCTGCTCGTACGATCCGGACACCCTGGGCAAGAACCCTGAAGGCCGCAAGGTCAAGGGTGTGGTCCACTGGGTGCCAGCCGCTGCCAGCATCGAATGCGAAGTGCGCCTGTACGATCGTCTGTTCCGCTCGCCGAACCCCGAGAAGGCCGAAGACAGCGCGAGTTTCCTCGACAACATCAACCCTGACTCCCTGCAAGTGCTCACTGGTTGTCGTGCCGAGCCATCGCTTGGCGACGCACAGCCGGAAGACCGTTTCCAGTTCGAGCGCGAAGGTTACTTCTGCGCAGATATCAAGGACTCCAAACCTGGTGCTCCGGTATTCAACCGTACCGTGACCTTGCGAGATTCGTGGGGCCAGTGATTCTGTTTAAGGAACTGTCGTGCTAACGATCTACAACACACTCAGCAAGACCAAAGAAGTCTTCAAGCCCCTGGATGGCAACAAGGTGCGCATGTACGTGTGCGGCATGACCGTGTACGACTACTGCCACATCGGCCACGGCCGCAGCATGGTTGCCTTCGACCTGGTGACCCGCTGGTTGCGTTTCAGCGGCTATGACTTGACCTATGTGCGCAACATCACTGACATCGACGACAAGATCATCAACCGCGCCAACGAAAACGGCGAGTCGTTCGACGCGCTGACCGAGCGCATGATCGCCGCCATGCACGAGGACGAGGCGCGCCTCAACATCCTCAAGCCGGACATGGAACCGCGTGCCACGGATCACATCCCCGGCATGCACGCGATGATCCAGACCCTGATCGACAAGGGTTACGCCTACGCCCCCGGCAATGGTGACGTGTACTACCGCGTCGCCAAGTTCATGGGCTACGGCAAGCTCTCGCGCAAAAAGATCGAAGACCTGCGCATCGGCGCGCGCATCGAAGTCGACGAAGCCAAGCAGGACCCGCTCGACTTCGTACTGTGGAAAGGTACCAAGCCCGGCGAGCCAAGCTGGGAATCGCCGTGGGGCCCTGGGCGTCCGGGCTGGCACATCGAATGCTCGGTAATGTCCACCTGCTGCCTGGGCGAGACCTTCGATATTCATGGCGGCGGCAGCGACCTGGAGTTCCCGCACCACGAAAACGAAATCGCCCAGAGCGAAGCCGCCACTGGCAAGACCTACGCCAACGCCTGGATGCACTGCGGCATGATCCGCATCAATGGCGAGAAGATGTCCAAGTCCTTGAACAACTTCTTCACCATCCGCGACGTGCTGGAAAAGTACCACCCGGAAGTGGTGCGTTACCTGCTGGTGTCCAGCCACTACCGCAGCGCCATCAACTACTCGGAAGACAACCTCAAGGACGCCAAGGGCGCCCTGGAGCGTTTCTACCACGCGTTGAAAGGCTTGCCAGCGGTGGCACCTGCTGGTGGCGAAACGTTCGTGGCACGCTTTACCGAAGTCATGAACGACGACTTCGGCACGCCGGAAGCCTGCGCGGTGCTGTTCGAGATGGTGCGTGAGATCAACCGCTTGCGTGAGACTGATCTCGACGCGGCAGCGGGCCTGGCGGCGCGCCTCAAAGAACTGGCCAGCGTACTGGGTGTGTTGCAGATGGAAGCCGATGACTTCCTGCAGGCCGGCGCTGAAGGGCGTGTGGATGCGGCGCAGGTGGATGCGTTGATTCAGGCGCGTCTGGCTGCTCGGGCTAACAAGGACTGGGCGGAATCCGACCGTATCCGTGACCAACTGACCGCGATGGGTGTGGTGTTGGAAGACGGGAAGGGTGGGACGACGTGGCGGTTGGCTGATTGACCGTTGAAAGCTGCATGCTGAATAAAAAACGCCCCGACTGGTTCGGGGCGTTTTTTGCATATTGCTAAGTTTTTCGAATTAAACCTCTATTCGTGTCCAAGACCTGCATAGTCAGAGCGGAGGTCTCACCGAACACGGCTCTGAAATTTTTCCTGCTTGGTATTGGCAGTCTTCTATCAACGTCCCGTCTCGGCCCCACTGCCGTGATTGTCCGTTTCTCTCGCCGTGCGCGTATTCGGTAGAATAAAGTTGAGTTCCATCCTCAGACCAACCTTGCATCTTTCCATGAAGTTTTCCATCTTTATAGATTGAGTGCTTTCTTTTTTGTCCGTTGTCATACCATTCTATGTCGTCGCCTTGGCGGTTATGATTTTCGTCTTGTTCCCATTGACTGACTTTTATGCCGTCAATGTTCCATTCGTGGCTTATTCTAATGCGCTGATTTTTATAGAGTGTTTGTGATTCGGTCTCGCCGTTTGCGAAATATTTGACGTCCCAGCCATCCAACTGCCCACGGTCATAATCTTGTATATTTTTTAGTGTGCCGTCTTCATAGTAATAATTTGATATTCCTGAGCGACTGCCGTCTAAGTATTTTTCCATGGATTCAGGATTTCCGTTAGCGTACAGTTTGACTCTTGGGCCATTTAGCACTCCATTTATATAATACTCACGGATCTTGATTTTTCCTGTCAGGTCGTAAGTTATGTACTCGCCGTCAGTGATAATTCCGTTATTGTAATTTATGGATTTTTCAATTTTTCCGTTTTTGTGGCGAACAATGCTTTTTCCTTCACGTTGCCCCTGCGCACTCATTTCAATAGAACTCGAAACCATGCCGTTGCTATGAAAGGTGCGGAATTTATGGATGAATTTGCTCGCAGCATAGTCTTCATTGTCGACGAATCCATCGGCCGCAATCTTCTTAGTTTTTTTATCGTAGATATATACTTTCCAGGCTTTTAGTTTTTGGTCATAAGTTTGGGGTTGCTCTATGAAAAAAAGACTGCGCGCAGCTGGAACGGGTCGGTAATTCTTGTCTAGGTACATTTTTCCATCAATTAGCACATCTGTGAGTGATCTGCATATTTCACCCGTGCAGGTAGCGAATTTGGTTGCCATCGGTATTTTTCGATCACAATCGTGATGTGTGATAAATAGTGCGGCTCCATCATCAGCGTATTTTTTGATTTTCTTAACTTCTGCTAGGAAATTTTCGACAGGAACGCCGATGGAGTCCGGTGTGATATGCAGTTTAGAAGTGCCACAACTGTGTTCTGTCGAAAGCGTCAGACGAACTGCCGCCATGAGCTTTACGCCGAAAGAGTCCGTGGTTTCTGTATCCATGTCGAGATAGGTTGCATTCATTTTTATATTTAGGATTGTCGATAAGTGAGTCTGTTCGGCTTGAGCGTATATTGCATTCGAGATGAGTGCTAGTGTCACTAAGAATTTCTTATATTCGAATTGCATCCCGATTGTCCATTAATTGACTTGTATAGAGAGGGTAAAGTTTTGGGTGGCGGCTGTGCGTGACTTCGATTTACGTTTGAGTGGAAGGTGTGCCCGCTAGAAACGCTCAATGGAGTATCGGGCACCAAAGAGAAGACTATGGGTCAATCGTTGACTACAAAGAAGAGAGGGTTTCTGGCGCGGACGTAGGATGTTTCTTTGGGAAATATGTCACGGTGCTTTACGTTGTTCGTGCTTGCGGGTGTTCAATAGCTGACGGTAAAAGGGGGGGTCTACTTGTACCAACATAGCGGCATCCCTCATCACTTCTACCTTTGAACACCGTTCAATTTAGGGCTGCTTCTTTAGGTGGACACTGTGCGTCTAGAGTTTAACCGAGCTGCGAAACCCGGTCGCTGAATTTGCAGCGACCGCCAAAGATTAGGCGGCCATTTTCTGAGCGGCAACCCTAAAGAGCTGTAGGGCGTTTCCTTGCAATGGGCTCCGAAGTGCTGCTGAGTTTATATGCACTACCAGTCGTGTAGTTATGAACAGTCGCATGGTATTCACCGTTCTTGAAATGCAGGGCAACTCCGTCATCCAGCGCGTAGGCGGGGTGTATGTTTTTAAGTCGAACCAGTTCAACAAACGAAGATTCTCTCCCCACCTCTGAGCTGAAGTGCGGGCACAGCGCGCCAGGGAGAAAACCCAGTCCGTCGACCAGCGCATATACGCCCCCTGAGTCGGAATGCCCGTGGTCGAACCAGCAGATGGCGCCGGCACTGACGCCGCAAAGCACTTTGCCGTGTTCCTGGGCTTGCTTCAAAAGGGCGGTCACGTCAAATTCACGCCAGATTGCCAGTAAGGCTCGGGTGTTGCCGCCGGCCACATAGATGATGTCAGCCTGCTCAAACAGCGCGGCAACATGAGCTGGGGCTGGAAAAGGCGGAATGAAAAACGTCAATGGCACAACGGTGCAGCCGGCGCTTTGGTATTTGAGCGTGAAGTCGGCAATCTTCGGACGGTCATCGCCATTGGCGGTGGAGATATAGAGCACCGTGGGCTGGGTTTTGCCCGACGAAGCGACGATATATTCGTCGATGCGGGTCATGCGCGTCATGTCCTCGCTGGACTCGCCGCCGATGACAATGATGTTTTTATCCATGGTGAACTCCTGTCTCAGCACAGCGGGCATACCCAAGTCTTAGGACATTTCCCAAAATGCCCGTAGGGTTTGACGCTCATTCCATCCTAGCTTTAGATGGTTGCCACGACCAAACCCAAGACGAAACTGGCGGTGATTCAAATGGATTGTATTTTCTGCAGCATTGTCCGCAAAACTTCCCCGGCCCATATCCTGTGGGAGGATGATCAGCATATGGCGTTCCTGTCGATCTTCCCTAACACACCGGGCTTCAGCGTGGTGATTCCAAAGCAGCATTACGGCAGCTATGCGTTTGCGCAGTCGGATGAAGTGTTGGCAGGGCTCGCGGTCGCAGCAAAGAAAACCGCACAACAGATCGACCGCGCATTTCCCGATGTGGCGCGTACGGGGATGATTCTGGAAGGGTATGGGGTGGACCACCTGCATGCGAAGTTGTTTCCCATGCATGGGACCGGGCGGGACAGCACGTTCAAGCCGTTGAGCTCGCAGGTGGATAAGTTTTTTGAGGCTTATGAGGGCTATATCTCTTCCCACGATTTTGTGCGGGCGGATGATGCCGAATTGGCGGAATTGGCGGCAAGAATCCGATCCTTCGCCTAGCACCCATCCAACTGTGGGAGCTGGCTTGCCTGCGATAGCGGTGGGCCAGCCAACCTCTTCAGTGACTGATCCGACCTCATCGCAGGCAAGCCAGCTCCCACATTTTTATGTGCCTGCCTGAGAGGTCAGCGGCGGCTGCTGACTTCAGCCGGCACATCGTCACCGGCCATGCGCTTGCGGAACAACGCCGTGCGCGCCAGCAGCAGGGTAGTCACCGGCACGGTGATCGACAGCAGAATCGGGATCAGCCACCCGTGCAACACCGGCCCGGACTTGAGCACCGAAAAATAGATAATCGACGCCAATGCCACGCACCATGCGCCCAATGTCGAGGCGAGTGCCGGCGGGTGCATGCGTTGGAAAAACTCCTTCATCCGCAGCAAGCCAATCGCGCCAATCAACGCAAACACACTGCTGAGCACCAGCAGCACCCCCACTATCACTTCAACCCATAACGGCATCATTCAATCACCTCCCCACGCAGCAGGAATTTCGCCAGGGCAAACGAGCCGACGAAGCCGAACAGCGCAATCAACAGCGCCGCTTCAAAGTAGGTATCACTGGCATAGCGAATACCGAGCACCAGCATCATCAGCATGGCCAGGATGTACAGGTAGTCCAGCGCCAGGACTCGGTCCTGGGCGGACGGGCCTTTGAACAGGCGGATCAGGGTCAGCACCATCGCCAGCGAGAACAGGAACAGGCTGGCCAGGATCGCATTGGAGAGCAGGGCGCTCATTCGAAGATCTCCATCAGGGGCCGCTCGTAGGTGGCTTTGAAGTGCTGGATAAACTGGGCTTCATCGTCAAGGTCGAATACGTGCAGCAGCAAGATGCTACGGTCCAGCGCCAGTTCCGACCAAATGGTGCCGGGGATCACCGTGGTAATCATCGACAGCGCGGCAAGGCCGTTGGGGCTGTGCAGGTCCAGGGGGATCTTGATGAAGCGCGAGCGCGGCGGGCGTGTGCCGCAGGTCAGTACACCCCACGCCACTTGCAGGTTGGAGACGATCACGTCGCGGCCCACCAACAGGAACAGGCGCAGGATCACGCCAGGGCGACGCAGGCTGATCGGCTGCGGGCGCAGCGGCGCCATCAGCAAAGGCGCGAGAAAGCCCAGCAGCGCGCCCAGCAGCAGGTTGCCGGGGCTGATCGACAGGTTCAGCAGCAGCCACAACACCCACAGGGCCAGCGACAACCAGGGTGCAGGAAACAGGCGCTTCATGGTTGCACCTCCAGCGCAGCGGCCTTGGCTTCAGGGCTCGGCACGGGCCGCGTGGCCATTACCGCCATCACATAGCTTTCCGGGTTGTTCAGGCTCTTGGCGGTGGCCAGGGTGTAGCGCATCAAGGGTTCGGCCTTGAACGTCAAGGCGATGCTCAAGCCCAGCAGCACGAAGATCGGCACGCACTCGTAGCGTCGCAGCAGCGGTGATGGGCGCTCTTCCGGGGTCCAGAAGCGCTGGATGCCAAGGCGGGCGAAGGCGATCAGCGACGCCAGGCCGGACAGAATCAGCAGCGCCACCAGGCCCCAGGCTGCAGGACGGATCGATTCGTCCACGGCGTTGCCCAGGCCCAGTGGGTTGATCAGCGCACTCAACAGGCTGAGCTTGCCGATGAACCCCGACAATGGCGGCATGCCGATAATCAGCAGCGCGCAGGCGATAAAGCTCAAACCGAGGAAGGCCATGGTCCAGGGGATGACCTGGCCGACCACGGCTTTCTGCTCATCGTCCAGGTTCACACCCGGACGCGGATGCAGCGACTCCATGGCCTTGGGCAGCGCATCAATCTCTTCATCAAGCGGCAGGTCGTTGGCCGAGCGCGAACGCTCGATCAATTCAGCCAGCAGGAACAGCGCACTCAATGCCAGGGTGGAGCTGACCAGATAGAACAATGCCCCAGCGGTCAGGCTTGGCTGGGCAAACCCTACCGCCGACAGCAGGATCCCGGCCGAGACCAGAATGCTCAGGCTCGCCATGCGCTCCAGGCGTTGCGCCGCCACCATCGCCAGCGCCGCGCACACGATGGTCGCCATGCCGCCATACACCAGCCAGTCGCCGCCAAACAGCGCCGAAGCGCCGGCCTGGCCGGAAAACAGCAGGGTCCACAGGCGTAGCACGGTGTACACGCCAACCTTGGTCATGATCGCAAACATCGCAGCCACCGGCGCACTGGCCGAGGAGTAGGCGGGCGCCAGCCAGAAGTTCAGCGGCCACATGCCGGCCTTGGCCAGAAACGCGGTCGCCAGGATCGCTGCGCCAGCGTGCAGCAGGCCGCGATCAGCCTCCGGCACCAGCGGGATTTTCAGCGCCAGGTCAGCGAAATTCAGCGTGCCGGTGACGCCGTAGATCATCGCCGCGCCAATCAGGAACAGCGACGACGCCAGCAGGTTGATCGCAATGTAATGCAGGCCGGACGACACCCGAGCACGACCCGAACCATGCAGCATCAGGCCGTAAGACGCCGCCAGCAGCACCTCGAAGAACACGAACAAGTTGAACAAATCCGCGGTGAGAAATGCGCCGTACAGACCCATCAGCTGGATCTGGAACAGCGCATGGAAGCTAGTGCCCGCACGGTCCCAGCGGGCCATGGCGAAGAGCAATGCGCTTACGCCGATAACCCCGGTGAGCACCAGCATCAGCGCCGAGAGCTGGTCCACCACCAACACGATGCCGAACGGTACTTGCCAGTTACCCGGCAGGTACACGCCGATCGAGCCGGGCCCGCCTTTTTGTGTCCAGTACAGCAACAGGACGGCCACGCCCAGGCCGATCAAGCTGGAGACCAGGTTGATTTTGGCCTTCAGCGGCCGGCGTTTCTCGCCGAGCATCAGCATCAGCGCCGCCGTGAACAACGGCAGCAGAATCGGCGCAACGATCAGTTGATTGACCCAATTCATTCCTTCGGCTCCCGGCCATCCACATGGTCAGTGCCGGTCAGGCCCCGGGATGCCAGCAGCACCACCAGGAACAACGCGGTCATGGCGAAGCTGATCACGATGGCTGTAAGTACCAGGGCCTGGGGCAGGGGGTCGGTGTAGTTGAGCAGGTCTTGCGGCACGCCGTCCTTGATGATCGGTTCCTTGCCGATAAACAGGCTGCCCATGCTGAAAATGAACAGATTGACCCCGTACGACAACAGGCACAGGCCCATCACCACCTGGAATGTCCGTGGCCGCAGCACCAGCCAGACGCCGGAGGCCGCCAGGACCCCAATGGCAATTGCGATGACTTCTTCCATCAGGCGGCTCCTTCGGTTGCAGCAACGACTTTGGGCTGGTTGCTCGGTTTATGTGCTCGCACAGATTGGTGGCCGAGGGCGGTCAGCATCAGCAGCGTCGAGCCCACGACCATGGCGTACACGCCAATGTCGAAGAACAACGCACTGGCGATATGGATATCGCCGAGCAGTGGCACGTGGAAATGCCAGGTATGGGTGGTCAGGAACGGGTATCCGGCGAACAGCGCGCCAAGGCCGGTCAAGGTCGCCGACAGCAGGCCGAAGCCCATCCAGCGCATGGGCCGCAGGCTCATCTGCGCTTCGACCCATTGGGTGCCCGCCACCATGTATTGCAGGATAAACGCTACCGACATCACCAGCCCGGCGACAAACCCGCCGCCTGGTTGGTTGTGACCGCGCAGGAAAAGGTAGAACGACACCACCAGCGCAATCGGCAACAGCAGGCGCACCAGCACCGCCGGCACCATCATAAAGCCCAGCGCGGTGTCACTGGCCTGGCGCGGGTTGACCAGGTCGGTGGCCACGTCCGGTGCCAATTGGCGCTGTTGCGCCGGCAACTCCATGCTTTCCTTGGACGGGCGGAAGCGTCGCAGCAAGGCATATACGGTCAAGGCCACGGCACCCAGCACGGTGATTTCGCCCAGCGTATCGAAGCCCCGGAAGTCCACGAGCATCACGTTCACCACATTGCTGCCGCCGCCTTCGGGCAGGGCGCGGCTCAAGTAGAACGAGGAGATATCGTTGGGTGTCTGGCGGGTCAGCATCGCGTAGGACAACAGCGCCATGCCGCCGCCCACTACAGTGGACAGCAACAAGTCGCGCACCCGGCGAATGCGCGCCTTGCGCAAGGTGTTGGGCAATGGCCAAACCTCCTCGATACGCCGTGGCAGCCAGCGCAGGCCGAGCAGGATCAGCACGGTGGTCACCACTTCCACCACCAATTGGGTCAGGGCCAGGTCCGGCGCCGAGAACCACACGAAGGTCACGCACGTCATCAGGCCGCACACGCTGACCATGGTCAGGGCCGCCAGCCGGTGATACTTGGCTTGCCAGGCGGCGCCCAGCGCGCAGGCAATCGCCAGCAACCACAGGGTGACGAACACGATGGAGCCCGCAATCTTCGGCCGGTCGCCCCAGGTGAGGCCACTGTTTATCATGGGGATCATGGCCCCGATCACCGCGACGATCACCAGTAGGAACAATTGGGTTTGCAGGCGCTTGGTGCTGATGCGTTTTTCGATCCTGCGCACACCGCGCATCATCACCACCAGGCAGCGCTCGAAGCCACGCTTGCCGTTGAAATAGCCGATCAGCGGCGGGTATTCGAAGCGGCCACGCTTGAGTTGCTTGCGCAGCATCAGGTACAGCACCACGCCGCCGGTCATTGCCACCAGGCTCATGATCATTGGCGCGTTCCAGCCGTGCCAGATCGCCAGGCTGTACTCGGGCAGCACACCACCGACCACGGGCAACGCCGCAGCGGCAAGGATCGAGCCGACCACCTGGGCCGGGAAAATCCCCACCAGCAGGCAGGTGAACACCAGCAATTCCACCGGCGCACGCATCCAGCGCGGTGGCTCGTGAGGCGTGTGCGGCAAGTCGGTAGCCGGCGGGCCGAAGAACACATCCACGGTAAAGCGCAGGGCGTAGGCCACGCTGAAGGTGCCGGCGATGGTCGCAATCACCGGCAGGGCGATTTCCACCCATTGGGTCGACGAGATGAATACGGTTTCGGCAAAGAACATCTCTTTGGACAGGAAGCCATTGAGCAACGGCACACCGGCCATGGAGGCACTGGCTACCATGGCCAGGGTCGCGGTAAACGGGATCAGACGCACCAGGCCACTGAGCTTGCGGATATCCCGCGTGCCGCTTTCGTGGTCGATGATGCCCGCCGCCATGAACAGCGACGCCTTGAAAGTGGCGTGGTTGAGGATATGGAACACTGCGGCGACGGCGGCCAGCGGGCTGTTAAGGCCTAGCAGCAGGGTAATCAGCCCGAGGTGGCTGATGGTGGAGTAGGCCAGCAGGCCCTTGAGATCGTTTTGGAACATGGCGCAGTAAGCGCCGAGGAGGAGGGTGAGGGCGCCGGCACCGCCGACGATCCAGAACCATTCTTCGCTGCCGGACAGCGACGGCCACAGGCGGGCCAGCAGGAACACGCCGGCCTTCACCATCGTCGCCGAATGCAGATACGCCGAAACCGGGGTCGGTGCCGCCATGGCATGGGGCAGCCAGAAGTGGAACGGGAACTGCGCGCTTTTGCTCAAGGCGCCGATCAGCACCAGGGCCAGCATGACCGGGTACAGCGAGTGCGCGCGAATCTGGTCGCCCGCCGCCAGCACCTGGTCCAGGTCATAGCTGCCGACGATATGCCCCAGCAGCATCACCCCGGCCAGTAGGCACAAGCCGCCGGCGCCAGTGACCATCAGCGCCATGTACGCACCACGCCGCGCATCGGCGCGGTGGTGCCAATAGCCGATCAGCAGGAACGAGAACAGGCTGGTCAGTTCCCAGAAGAACACGATCTGAATCAGGTTGCCGGAAATCACCAGGCCAAGCATGGCGCCCATGAACGCGAGGAAGAACGCAAAGAAGCGCGGCACCGGATCGTCCGGCGACATGTAATAACGCGCATACAACGACACCAGCGTGCCGATGCCGAGCACCAGCATCGAGAACAGCCAGGCAAAGCCGTCCATGCGCAACACGAAGTTAAGCCCAAGACTGGGCAACCACATGAATTCTTCGCGTATCACGCCACCATGGGCGATCTGGGGGTAGAGCAGTGCGACTTGAATAGTGCCGACCAATGCCACCAGGCCGGCCAGCAGGGATTCGGTATTACGTGCGTTGTGCGGCAGCAAGGCCGCCAGACAGCTGCCAATGAATGGCAGAAGCAGTAGAACTATCAGGGACATAGGCTTCTAATCTGCGGGAGTTTGGGATGCATCATACGTGCCGCTTTCACGATCACCAAACGGCAAGATGTGGCAGGATCCTACAAGGTAGGCCGAAACCTCTCATTCAGCACTGGTTCAAAACCCTTGAATTGAAACGCCGCCCCCTGTGGGAGCCGGGCTTGCCCGCGATGACGATAGAGCGGGCACCACAGGGTTTGCAGGTTATCCCTGACGCTCCTGTTCCAAGGCATCTGCGAGTTCAATTGCCTTCTGCCCCTTCGTCTTCATCTCACTCACAATCACCGCTACCACAATCAACACCGCCCCGACCATTGCAATCGGCGGGAAGCGCTCTCCGGCAATTCGCCCGACCACGCCTGCCCACACCGGCTCGCCGGCATAGATCAAGGTAGCCCGGGTTGGCGACACACTCTGCTGCGCCCAATTCATCGCGACCTGGATCACCGCACTGGTCAAGCCCAGGCCCACGGCGCTGAACAGCAACAGCCAAGAAAAGCCCGGCAACGCCTCGCCCATGGGCACCACCATCATGAACGACAGCACCGAAGCGGTGGCCAGTTGCACCACGGTCACCCGGCGAATATCCACCTGGCCGGCAAATGCGCTGATCAAGATGATCTCGGCCGCTATTGCCACGGCACCGATCAGCGTAGCGATTTCACCTGGGCTGAAGTTCAGTGAAGCCCCCGCCGGGCCAGTCAACAGCATCAACCCGGCAAACGCCAGCATGATGCCGATGCTGGGCATCAACCCGGGGCGACGGCCCAGCACCAGCCACTGCAACAGCGGCACGAACGGTACATACAACGCGGTGATAAACGCCGACTGGCTGCTCAGGATGGTCTGCAAGCCAATCGTCTGTAAACCGTAGCCAAACATGATCGCCACCCCGATAAACACCCCGGCCTTCAATTCGAACAGGGTCAGGTCGCGCAGGGTGCGCAAGGAAAAGAACCCCACCACAATTGTCGCCGCCGCGAAGCGCAGCCCCACAAAAAACATCGGCCCGCTGACGGTCATGGCATGTTGCACCAGCAAGAAGGTGCCGCCCCAGATCATGGTGATCACCACCAGGATGCATTCGGCTTTGCTGAAGCGGTTGAATCGCGAAGGGGAGGTCGGGGCTGTCATGGCGGCTCGGTCTTGCAAGGGAAAGGCACGGACCGCACAATGCGCCGCACGCTGGGCAGTATACTGCGCACACCCACCTATTGAGCAATATAGTGCACAAAGAAAATCCGCAACGGGCTTCGGTCCTGCAGCACGTCAGCCAGAACGTCCGTCGCCTGCGCCACGCCGCCGACCTGAGCCAGACTGCGCTCTCGGAAAAGTCCGGGGTCAGCCGGCGCATGCTGGTGGCGATTGAGGCGGGGGAGAAGAACGTCAGTCTGTCCACTTTGGATCGTGTGGCTGAAGCGTTGGACGTGGCGTTCAGTGATCTGATTCAGGCGCCGGATGTGCGGGACCACAGCCGTATCAACGAGCTGGCCTGGGCGGGCGAGATTGTCGGCAGTAAGGCGGTGCTGCTGGCCAAGGCCACGGCACGGCGTGAAGTCGAATTGTGGGAGTGGCGGCTTGAACCCGGTGATCGTTATTGCCCGGACCCTGATTTGGAAGGGTGGAGCGAACAACTGTTCGTGTTCGAGGGCAGCCTGACGCTGGTGATAGGTGATCAGGAAAATGTCATCGAGGCTGGAGAGTTCTTTATGTTCGCCAGCCACCAGCCCCATGCTTATCGCAATGATGGGAACGCGGCGGTACGGTTTGTTCGAAATGTGGTGATTTGAGCAACAATAAGGGCGAACTGGCATGAGTGAATCCACCCGCGTTGCCGATGTACTGATCATCGGCGGCGGCCTGAGCGGTACGATGCTGGCCGTGCAACTGCTGCGCCTGCCGGGCACGCGGCGCATCCTGGTGATTGAGCCGCGTGCTGAGCTGGGGCGGGGCGAGGCCTATAGCGCGGTCGAGCTGGGTCATACCTTGAACGGCAACGCGGCGCGCATGAGCGTCGATCCGGACAACCCCGACGACCTGACCCAATGGCTCACCGACTACATCGCTGGCGGTGGTTGGCCGGAGTCGGATCAGCAGCATGTGCCCATCAGCGAACTGTTCCCGCCACGCGGGATTTTTGGACTGTACGCGCAACAGCGCTTGGCCGAGGCCAAGGCGTTGTCTACGTCGACCGTCGAGCATATCCGCGCCGAAGGGGTGGACCTGCAAGTCGACGCAGCCTCCACGCTGTTGACCCTCGATAATGGGGAGCAACTGCGTGGCACTTTTGCGGTATTGGCCACCGGCATGTTCCCGGCAGCGCGCACGCCCCTAACCGAGTCCAGCGGTTTGAACGCCGCAGCCATGGACCCATGGGACGTGCAAGCGATGACCCAACTCGACCCGCAATCAACGGTACTGATCATCGGCTCCGGGTTGACCATGGTCGATGCTGTGGTGTCGCTGGAACAGGCCGGGCATCGCGGTCCCATCGAGATCTTTTCGCGCCACGGCCTGTTGCCCCATGTGCGCAGACAGCCGCCAAGTTGGGATGACTTCCTGGCCGCCGATTACAACCTGCGCAGCCCTCGGCAATTGCTGCGTGAGGTGCGACGCCAATGTCAGTTCGCGCTGGCGCAAGGCATCGACTGGCAGGCGCCGTTGGACACCGTGCGCGGGCACATCGCACGCTTGTGGAGTCAGGCCAGTGAGCCTCAGAAGCGCCAGTTCGTGCGACATGTGCGGCCGTGGTGGGAAAGCCATCACCACCGCTCGCCACCGTTGAGTGCGCAGTTGGTGACGCGCTTGCAGGCAGAAGAGCGGCTGCGGATTCGCGCAGCGTCGTTCAAGGGTTTGGTGCCGTCGGATGAGGGCGTTGCCATTGCGGTGCGCTATCGTGGCGGGCAGGAGGTCACACAGGTTTCGGGAGCGGCGCTGATCAACTCCAGCGGCATCGAGTACGACTGGCGTCGTGTCGCCCGGCCATTGCCGCAACAACTGCTCAAGCGTGGGTTGATCCGGCCTGGGCCTTTGGCGTTGGGGATTGCGGCGGATGCAGCCGGCGCGGTGCTGGATGCCCAGGGCCATGCCAGCCAGCGACTGTTTGCCATGGGGCCGCCGTTGCGGGGCATGTGGTGGGAGAGTACGGCGGTGACGGATGTGGCGCTCCAGGCCAAGGCACTGGCAACCAAGCTCACACAGATCTAAATGGGGGAGGTGAGCAAGCCCTGATCCGCGAAGTGAACGTCAATGCTCAAAGCAACGAAAATCAAATGTGGGAGGGGGCTTGCTCCCGATGAGGGCGTGTCAGTAAATACATTTGTGGCTGATGCACTGCTATCGGGAGCAAGCCCCCTCCCACAGGTTGATCTGCGCTTATCTTGAGGTTTTCACAAAGCCTGGCTTGAGTCCGAATACCTCAACGCCCTGGGGCGTCGATTGCCCAGTGGTCACTTTCACCCGCTGCACCGGTTTATCCATCGCCGCCCGATACTCCACCGTCATGTCCGCCTGGATCGCCTGGCTGGGAATCACGATCGCCTGGTCATTGTTATAAGTGACAATCGTCAACCGCGCACTCATGCCCAGACGCACCCGTTGCAACTGCTGCGGCGTCAGCGCGGGGATCGACAGGGTCACCGGAAATTGCGCGCTGCCCTGGTTGTCGCTGGCGATGGCCAAGCCACTGACCACGCTGACCGAGCCGGTCAGCCGTTCGCCGTCGAAGCCATCGCCCATTACTTCCACCGCCTGGCCCTGGTGCAACTGGTTGATGTCCAGCTCGGAGACCTTGGCGACGATTTTCAGCCGCTCGATATTGGCCAGGCCAAACAGCACTTGGCCCTGGCTGACCTTGCTGCCGGCCTGCACCGGCGCGTTGTTGTTGCCACCCCCTTGGGCGTTGTTGCTGCTGCCGGGCGCGGGCACTACGATGCCGGAGAACGGTGCCTTGACCTCCTTGCCTTCAAGGAGTTTTTGCAAGGCTTCGTATTTCACCGTGGCATTGGTCAGCTCCATTTCGGCAATCTGTCGGTATTCGCCTCTGCCTTGGTCCTGGGCCTGTTGCAGTTCGCCGCGCGCCGCTGCCAGGTCGAGTTGCTGCTGTTGGGTTTGCTGCTTGAGATCGTCCAGTTCGTTGCGCGGAATGATGCCGCGTTTGAACAGGTTTTCGCTTTCGGTGAGCTTGCGTTGGGTGTTGCCAGCGGTCATTTCAGCGGTGCGCAAGCTGCGGCGGGCGCGGCTGACGGCGGGGCTGCTGTCCCAGTCCTGCATTTCCTGCACAGTGCGCCGGGCCTTGAGCTGGGCGGAGAGGGCGTCGCGCAACTGCACTTCAAGAGTCGCCGGGTCCATGCGCAACAGCACCTGGCCGGCCTCGACGCGCTGGCCTTGTTCGACCAGGTTGGCCAACACGTTGCCGTCGAACGGCGCCGTGAGGGTGACGGTAGTGTCGGGCTCGATCTTGCCCACCAGGCCGATCTGGTGCACCAGCGGGTCGGGTTTTACCGCCAGCCACTGCTCGGCGGTGCTGGCCTGCTCGGCACCGCTGCGCTGGCTGAACAGACCGATGGCCGCGCCGGCTAACAACACGATTAGGGCAACGGCGAGCAAGCGTTTTTGATTAGTAGTCATTGAGGGCGATTTCCCAACTTTCCAGCGTCATGCCCAGGGTCAGGTCGAGTTGAGTCTGGGCGTTCAAATAAGCGATCAGCGCGTTGAGCTGGGCATTTTCGGCGTTGCGCAGGTCGGTTTCGAAGCTCAACACCTGGAAGTTGGTGGAGCGCCCGGCACTGAGTTTTTCCCGTTCGATTTCGATCTTGCGCCGTGACAACTCCACGGCACGCTTGGAAATTTCATATTGGCGCCAGCGGGTGCCGAGGTCACGCACCACGTTGTTGACGTTGCGCTCCAGCTCCTGGCGCGCATCGGTAATGCGGATTTCCTGGTCCTCGACGTTCACTCGCGCACGTACTTCGGCCTGGCGCGTGCTGATGTCGCCAATGGGGATCTGCACCTGCACCCCGGCGTAGCTGTCCCAGGTACGGTTATTGTCATGGCCGTTGTTGTTGTCGGTGGCGGCGCGCACCTGGTTGGCGCCGGCGACCAGGTCCACTTGCCAGCGTCCGGAGTCCTTGGCGATCACCAGGTTGAGGTCGGCCTGTTGGCTACCGAGCAGGGCGGCGAGGTATTCCGGTTGCTGGTTTTGCGCCAGGTTGAAGGCTTGGCGTTGGTCAATTTCCATGGGGTTGGCCTCCAGGGCTTCGGTGGCGCGCACTGGTGTCGACAGGTCCAGCGCCAGCAGGCGCAGCAAGGCCAGGCGGCTGGTGTCCAGTTGATTGCGAGCTTCTTCCACGCCCAACTGCTGGGTGGCGATGTCGGCTTCGGTTTGCACGATCTCGAACTCGGCCATGCGCCCGGCGCTGATCAGTGCCTTGTTCACGTCCAGCAAGGTGTTGGAGCGCTTGAGCGCGTCCTGCACGATCACCAGTTGTTCCTGGGCACGCAGCAGTTCGCGGTAGGTGGCGATGATCTGGCTGATGGTTTGCGCCACGGTGGCCTTGAGGTTCAGGCGGTTGGCCTGCTCGGCCAGGCGCGACAGGCGCAGCGGCGCGGTGGTGGCGTCCCAGCCGGCGCCGCGCATCAGCGGTTGGATGATCGCCAGGTCGAGCCCGTCGCTGCGGTAACGGCCGGCGCGGTTGGCGTTGTTCAACTGCTGGGTCCAGGCCATGCTCAAGCGCGTGCCGTATTCGCCGAGCAGGCTGCTGGTCGGCGCCAGATTGGCGTTGCGCACGTTGTCCTGGGAGCCACGGGAGGTACGGTAGTTACTGTTGAGGGTCAGCTTGGGGTTGAACACGTCCTCGGCGACACGCAGGTCAAACTTCTGCGCCACCCGTTGCAGGTAGGCGCTACGTATCGCCGGGTTGTTGCGCAGGCCCAGGTACACCGCGTCACCCAGGGTCATGGTGGTGGCCTGGGCATTCAGCGACACGCCGCGCTCGTAGCCGCTGCGGGTACTGCTGGCCGCCGAAGGGTTGATAACCATCTCGGCAGTCATGCCCGGCAGGCTGATCAGCAGAAGGAGCAGCCCGCACTTATTCATCGCGCAGGGCCTCCACCGGCTGTAACCGCGAGGCCGAGACCGCCGGGTAGATGCCAAAGAACAAACCTACCAGTAACGTACTGCCCACCCCCAGGGGCAGGGCGGCCACCGCCAGGGCAAATGCCCAGCCCGACAGCCACGCATACAGCCAGGCGGCGGTCATGCCCAGCACCGCACCGCACAGCGCACCCACGGCGGTGAGCGTGACGGCTTCGAGCAGGAACAGGTTGCGGATATCGCGCTGGCGTGCGCCCAGGGCCATGCGTATGCCGATCTCGCGGCGGCGCTCCGAGACATTCATCAGCATCACGTTCATCACCCCGACACCGCCGCCCACCAGGGAAATCGCGCCAAGGGCCAACAGCAGGTAGGCGAAGGTGCGACTTTGGCGCGTCATGCCGTCGATCATCTGCTGGGGCACCGTGATATTGACGTCGTGGTCGCTGAGTTGGGGTTGCAGCGCAGCGGTGGCGTCCCTCGCGATACGCTCCATGTCCTGCCCTGGCGCCGCACGGATGATCACATTGCTGATCTGCGGGGTGGCATAGATGCGGCGCATACCTTCGGCCGGAATAAACAACGACTCGTTGGCCTGCACTGGCATCAGCATGGCCCGGGGCTGGTCGTGCAGGATGCCCACGATCAGAAACAGGTAGTCGTTGATGCGCACGCGGTCGCCCAGTTGCAGTGGGTCGCCCGGCGCACTGAGGGCCTGGGCAAGTGGGTCACCAATCACAGCGAAAGTTTCGCTGGCGTCGAAGGCCGACAGGAAGCGCCCCTCGCGCACGGCCAGGCGCATGGCGGCCTGTATACCCGGCGTGCTGCCGACCAGGTTGGCATTGGTGGTGCGCCCATGAAACACGATGGGCCCGCTGAACAGGCTGAGCGCGCCGATATGGGCAATGCCCGGTACGGCCAGGCGTACGGCGTCGAGGTCGAGTTGGGTACGCATCGGCACATTGCTGCTGCCCTTGGGCGGGAACTGGGCGATGAGGGTATCGGTGCCCATGTCCTTGAAGATCATCGCGGCATCCACTGCCGCGTTGTGGCCGATATTGATCAGCGCCACTACCGAGGAGCTGCCGATCACAATGCCCAGCAGCGCCAGGATCGAACGTTTGCCCAGGGTGCGCAGGCTGATCAAGGCTTCATGCAGCAGTTGGCTGAGGCTCTGCTCGACCCGCAGGCTCATGGGCGCTCGGCCTCGTGCACCACACCGTTGCGCACCAGGATCTTGCGCTCCAGGCGCTCGGCAATGTGGGCGTCGTGGGTGACGATGATCAGCGTCACCTCCTGCTCACGGTTGAGGCTCAGCAGCAGGTCCATGATTTCCTGTGCGGTGGTGCTGTCGAGGTTGCCGGTGGGTTCGTCGGCGAGGATCACCGAGGGTTTGCCGACCAGTGCGCGGGCAATGGCGACGCGCTGACGCTGGCCGCCGGAGAGGTCGGCCGGGCGATGGTGGGCGCGCTCGGCCAGGCCGACTTGATCGAGCATACGCTGGGCCTGTTCCACCGATTCATGCCGCGATACGCCGCGATAACTTAAGGGCAGCGCGACGTTGTCCAGGGCGCTCAGGCGGGGCAGCAGGTTGAAGCTCTGGAACACAAAACCGATCTGCTGGTTGCGGATCGCGGCCAGTTCGTCGGGCGTGGCATTGAAAATATCGTGACCGGCAAAGTGGTACTGGCCGCAGTTGGGCAGGTCCAGCAGGCCAAGAATGTTGAGCAGGGTGCTCTTGCCGGAACCGGAGGCACCGAGGATGCCGCAGCTGTCACCGCGAGCGATGGACAGGCACACGTCATTGAGAATGCTCAGTTCCTGCCCGGCGAGCTGATAGCGCTTGCCGATGCCTTGCAGGGAGATCAAGCCTGGTTGCGTGGGGGTGTCTGTCATCATGACTACGCCTGCAGTCACGACGGTACTGCCATGCCCCCGGAAAATCCTTGTAACAAGTTCGGGAGCTGCCTGTACGCGTCACGGACTGGTTTTATTTCTTGTTTTTAAAATATTGTTTGAATAGTACCTGCGTTCAATCTGCTTCGCCAGCCATGGATGTAGAGCGGTTTTACCCTTTGAAACGTTTTGGCGAATGCAGGTTTCGGACCGGTAGAAATGCTTTCAATAGGTCTCGATAGCCCGGTTATACAGGCTTTTAGTGATATGGCGGAGTGTCACTACTTGCTTTCGCCGGGCCGCCCCGGTATAAAAAATCAAATTATTTTTTAAAACAATATTTCCGCCGTGGAACCCTTATGGTCGCGAAGAAACTCAGCGCTCCAAACGTTACCAAGACTCGATTGCTGGATGCGACAGAGGCCCTCTTCATCAAGTACGGCTACGACGCCGTGTTGCTACGCCAGATAACCGAACGCGCCCAGGTCAACCTGGCGGCGGTGAACTACCACTTCGGGGACAAGGACTCCCTGATGAAAACCCTGCTGATGCAACGCCTGGAGCCGCTCAACGAGCAGCGCCTGGAACTGCTGGCGCGCTGTGAAGCCGAATCCGACGGCCCGCTGGATTGCGACACGCTGCTCGGCGTGCTGTTCGCCCCGGCCATGGGCCTGGAACGCAGCGACCCGGCCAGCGGGGAAGGGCGCTCGTTCATTCGCTTCCTTGGCCGGGTTTACAGCGACACCTCGCCGTTTATCCAGGAATACCTCAAGGTGCATTACCAGCCGGTGTTCCAGCGCTTCTTCGAAGCCTTCGCCCTGGCACTGCCAGACCTGCCGCGCAATGAGCTGGGCGTACGCCTGCAATTTGCCCTCAAGGCGATTTCCGGGGTCATGGCCGGCACCGAACTGCGCCTGCTGATGAACTCCATGAGCCTGGGCCGACCGGCGACGGATGCGGAGGTGATGGCGAAGTTGATTACCTTGGTGTCGGCGGCGATTCGAGTGCCACAGCAGAGTGCCGAGGCTGAGACGGCGCTGGCCAAGGTGCTGGAGACTCAGCGCGCCATTCGCGAACAGGCCACACGCTGAAGCCAATCCCCGACCCCTTGCAGGAGCGAGCAAGCTCGCTCCTACCGACTCGGGTGGCCTAGGCAAAACCCAGGCAAAAAAAAGCCCGCTGGGGCGGCGGGCTTGATATGCAACGTTTGTAACGGATGAGGCTTTACCCTACGTTCTGGGATGTGAACAAATCGTGAAAAATATGTAAGAGAAAATGTGAATGTGTCGATGTGCGTAAAGCTCCCGTCCAGCTGTCGCTAAATCTTCCAGCGTGCGGCACCTTTGGCAAGCCGTTGACGCATCTGATCCACGTTCGCCGCCAGTTGCAAGGTCAATAGTCGATACCCATCCAACGCACTGTAAACCGGCGCATCCAGCGCAGGCTCACTGCCTGTGGCGTAACTGCTACGCTCCAACCGCTCCGTCACCCCCGACTTCAACGCCCGCGCCATTCCCACCAACTGCACTCGAATCTGCCGGTGCTCGGCCTTGAGCATCACCTGCATCCGCGCCGTGGCCTGCTTGTCGCGCGGGTCTGGCCGGGTATTGCCGAGAATCTCCAGGGTACTGATGCACATGCGCAGGTGACGCTGGATCGCGTCCAGTTCGGTCATGGAGATCCGCACTTCCTTGGACACCGATGGCATCAATGAGCGCAGTTGCAACATTGCTGCATTCAGGCGGTTGAGCAACTTGAGGTGTTCATCATCGGTCACCGATTGGCCACCGATGATGCGGCTGTAGATCTGCGCGCAATCACGCAATGCACTGGCCAGGTTGTAGCGCCATGAGTACACCGCATACAGTGGCAGGGCGAAGGAGAAGGCCAGGGCCAGTACGATGCCGATCAGGATATCGACGGTGCGCCACAAGCCATCAGAGATCGGATTGTCCCCGTGGCCGGCAACGATAAACACCGTGATCGCCGACAGCAGCGCGATGTAACCGCCCTTACCGATGGCATGGTAGGAAAAGAACCCGCACACCACCGACATCAACAGATAGGTCAACAGCGGCAGGCCGAAGTAAGCCTGTTGCACCACCAGCAGTAAACCGACGCTGGCGCCGATCAAGGTGCCGTAAGCGCGCTCCACGGCTTTTTTGCCGATATTGCCATGGTGCTGCAAGCCGCCGATCACGATCAGCATGGTCACCGATGCCCATTCGCCGTGGGGCAGGTTCAGGCCGCTGGTGAGCAGGATGGTCGCCAGCAAACCGACGGATACGCGCGCGGCGTGGATCAGCTTGGCGTGGCGAAAGCGCCGGTACGGGTCGAGCAGGGGGCGCAGCAGGCGCCGGGCAAAAATGGGCAGGTTCATCGGTATTGAAGTGGCCTCAAATGTATGAATGTGCTCGACTCAATGTGGGAGCTGGCTTGCCTGCGATAGCATCACCGCGACCTGACTGAAAGACCGAGGCGCCGGCATCGCAGGCAAGCCAGCTCCCACACTGACCTGTCTGCACATTGGAACGGGGTTGGCTTCAGAAAATGTAGTCGGTCGTCAGGAAGCTCGAGTCACGGTTGCGCAGGATATCGCTGACCAACGCCTTGTTACTCTCCTGGAACTTGGTCGCCACCAGGGTGCGGATCGAAAACACGCGCAAGGCGTCATGCACCGACAGCGTGCCTTCGGCCGAGTTCTTGCGGCCGTTGAACGGAAAGGTGTCCGGCCCGCGCTGGCACTGGGCGTTGATATTGATACGGCCGACCTGGTTGGCGAAGGTGTCTACCAGGCGCCCGACCTCGACGGGGTTGGTACCGAAAATGCTCAACTGCTGGCCGAAGTCCGAGTCCAGCACGTAGTCGATCACGGTCTCCAGGTCGCGGTAGGGCACGATCGGCACCACCGGGCCGAATTGCTCTTCGTGGTACACGCGCATCTGCGGGTTCACCGGGTACAGCACCGCCGGATAGAAGAACGAACCACGGCTGCTGCCGCCCTCGCTATTGACCACCTGGGCGCCGTGTCGGGCGGCATCGGCCACCAGTTCGTTGAGGTAATCCACCTTGCCCACTTCCGGCAGTGGCGTCAGCGCCACGCCGTCTTCCCAGGGCATACCGGGCTTGAGCGTCGCGAGTTTGGTGTTGAATTTCTCGATAAAGCTATCGACGACATCTTCATGCACGAACAGGATCTTCAATGCAGTGCAACGCTGGCCGTTGAACGACAACGAACCGGTGACCGCTTCACTCACCGCGTTATCCAGATCCACCTCGGGCAGCACGATCCCGGGGTTCTTCGCATCCAGCCCCAGCGCAGCACGCAAGCGGTGTGGCTTGGGGTGCAGTTTTTTCAAGTCGCTAGCGGCCTTGTTGGTGCCGATAAACGCGAAGATATCGATCTTGCCGCTGGCCATCAGCGCGCTCACGGTTTCGCGGCCGCTGCCGTAGATCACGTTGATCACCCCGGCCGGGAAGCTGCCGCGGAACGCCTCCAGCAAGGGGCGGATCAACAGCACACCAAGTTTGGCCGGCTTGAACACCACGGTATTGCCCATGATCAACGCCGGGATCAGCGTGGTGAAGGTCTCGTTCAACGGGTAGTTGTAAGGCCCCATGCACAGCGCCACGCCCAGCGGTACACGGCGGATTTGCCCGAGTGTGTCCTGTTCCAGCTCGAAGCGGCTGCTGCGGCGGTCGAGTTCCTTGAGGGCGTTGATGGTGTCGGTGATGTAGTCGCAGGTGCGGTCGAATTCTTTCTGCGAATCCTTGAGGTTCTTGCCGATTTCCCACATCAGCAGCTTCACCACCGCATCGCGCTGTTCGCGCATACGCCGTAAAAATGCCTCGACGTGCTGGATACGTTCGACAACGCGCATTGTCGGCCACTCACCCTGGCCACGGTCATAGGCACGCACGGCGGCATCCAGGGCGGTGAGGGCGGTGTCGGCATCCAGCAATGGCGTGCTGCCGATATGCACGCGCTCATCGCCCAGTTGCACCGGGCTTTGCACGCGAGCGAGCGGGCCGTTCCACACCCGCAGCTGGCCATCGACCAGGTAATCACGCTGCTCAATGGGCGCCGCCAGGCGAAATTGCTCGGGAATCTGGGTGACGGAAGTGGGAAACAGCTGGGCGAGCAGGTTGCTGGTGGTCATGTCGCTACCCCTGGAATAGTTGCAAAACATGACTAGAGAGTCACCCAACTAACGGCTCTAAGGCAAGGCTTACGCGCATTGTTGTTCGCAGCGCGGTGCGCGCCGGGTAAACTGCGCGGCTTTTCAGAAGGAGTTCACATGAGTCAGTACCAGCCGGGCATTCTTGCCGCACCGGTGCCTTTGCAGGCCCGCCATCTGTTTTTCGCCCTCGATTCCCTGCAAGCCGTGCCCGCGGCGCTGGACGCGCTGGTGCAGTTGACGGATGCGGCGGCCGTGGTCGGTTTCGGTGAACCGCTGGTAAAGGCGCTGGGCGCCGAAATTGAAGGGCTGCGTGCATTCCCCGCCGTCAGCGGCCCTGGCGCTGACAACCCTTCGACTCAACAGGCGCTGTGGGTATGGCTGCATGGGGTGGATCGTGGCGAGTTGCTGCTGCGTAGTCGTGCCATCGAGAAAGCCCTGGCCCCGGCGTTTCGCCTGGTGCAATCGACTGAAGGCTTCCGCTACAAGACCGGTTTTGACCTGACCGACTACGAAGACGGCACCGAAAACCCTCACGACGATGCCGCCGTGGAGGCCGCCTTGACCGACAGCGGTGCCAGCTTTGCCGCTATCCAGCAATGGCAACACGACCTCGACGGGTTCGCCGCGTTGCCTGCCCAGGAGCGTGATCACATCATCGGCCGACGCCATGGCGACAACGAAGAGCTCGACGACGCTCCGGAATCGGCCCACACCAAGCGCACAGCCCAGGAAAGCTTCACCCCGGAAGCCTTCGTGGTGCGACGCTCGATGCCTTGGGCCGAGAATGGCCAGGCAGGATTGATGTTCCTCGCGTTTGGCCATTCCTTCGATGCGTTTGAGGCGCAGCTTCGGCGTATGAGCGGGTTGGAGGATGGGATTGTCGATGGTTTGTATCGCATCAGTAAGCCATTGACTGGTGGCTATTACTGGTGTCCCCCGGTCAGGGAAGGGCGTCTGGACCTGAGTTTGGTTTTTTAACGACCTTTGCCTGCTCCCTGACGTACGCCTCAAGCGCTTTTGAGCGTTTCCAGCCACGCGGGGTCAAGCCGGGTTTGTTCGGTATCGATCCCCAGTGCGTGCATCTTGGTCTTGTGTGCGTCGATCTCGCCGACCAGTTGCGCCTGGGCGCTGGAGTTGGCATCCAGCTCATGCATTTGCGTCAGCCCCATGTGATAGAAACGCAACAGTTTGATGGCGGCCGGGTCGTTGGCTTGTACCCGCTCGGTGACCTTGTGCATTACGTTGGTCACGCTCATCAGGCTGCGCTTGAGTTGCCAGCCATACACCGCCGGCGCCAGCCAGGGCTGGGACCAGAACGGGCCACGCACCAGTGCGACGGTGATCAACACCCCGGCAAATACACCGCCGACATTGAAGCGAAAGTTGTCCCCCCCAGGCTCACCGAACAGCATCACCGCGAGGCTCGACAGCAGCATGGCCAGGGCCAGGAACAGCACGGCCACTATCAGCGTGCTGCGGCGGGTCTGTTGACGGTAGGTGACAGGGTCGCAGGGTTTGAGCTCGAACATCCGGGTCAGGTCTCCAGAAAGGGCGGTCATCTTCTCATGCTTGCAGCAATGAAGTTGAACGATGACTGCGCACGGTTTCTCTAAACCTGTGAAGCCCCTCATGAGGTAAGCCATCATGTCTGAACACAAGCAGCCACCGCCAGGTACACCGGATCCGAACCGCACGCCGGGTGAGGAGGAGCGCGACAACGATGCTTTGCGCCCCAACGATCCCAAAGAGCGTGGCCCCGACAACGATGTCGAGCACGTCGAACAAGACCTGGAAAACCTCCACGACAAAGCGCGCCCGCTTTAGCAGGAACATGTGATGAACAAACGTACCGATGGTCCCCACTCCAACGAGCACGCCAGTGGCAAGGATGAGCTGGGTTTCGACCCGGACTCGCCAGATGTGGCCGACCCTCAGGTCGACCCGGTAGGTCCGGCTATTGCGCCGCTGGATGAGAAAAAGTCATCTGAGAAAAAGCCGCCCTACGATCCGTTGGGCGACTTGAAGAAGTGAATCGAGCCCCGCCGTCGTGCGGGGCTTTGTTTATTTGGGTGGGGTCCAACTGACGTCGGTGATGCCGTATTTTTCCGCCCAGGGCCGGGTGGTTTTTTTCACTTGCTCGTGACCGACGCGGCCGATGCGGCTGACATGGGCAATGTCGGCATCAACGGCCGCCCAGTGCCAGGCTTCGGCGTTATTCATCACCTCGGCGCGCACCACGAAAGACTTGGGTTTACCGTGTAGCTGATAGTGGATGGTGTAGATTTTTGCGGTACTCATGTTGCCTCCCTGTCTTGTTATAGATGGATAGGCCAGCGTTCTAAAAGGTTCATTCAAAATGACAACGTACGCAGTGGCGCGGCATAGTGACGCTTTTGCCCTGCGCCCGAGGATCGCGCCATGCTCACACCCACGGATAGCCGCCTGTACCTGCAACGCCTGGGCTATGCCTCGCCACCGGCACCCACCTTGCAGACCCTGCGGGACTTGCAGCTGCGCCATGTCTGCACCTTTGCCTTTGAAAGCCTGTCGACCCTGATGCACGCGCCGGTGCCGATTGACCTGCAAAGCGTCACACAGAAGGTGTTGCACCAAGGACGCGGCGGCTATTGCTATGAGTTGAACCAGCTGTTCCTGGCCTTGTTGCAGGAGCTGGGCTATGAGGCTCGCGGCATTACCGGTCGTGTGGTGATTGGCGGGCCACCGGACGCCCACACCGGCCGTACTCATCGTCTGAGCCTGGTGACCCTCGACGGCGTGCGCTATATCACCGATGTCGGCTTCGGTGGCATGGTCCCCAGCAGCCCGTTGCAACTGGACAACGAAGCGCCCCAAGCCACTGCCCATGAGCCTTTTCGCCTGACATGCAATCAGGGCAGCTACACATTGTGGGCCCAGGTCGGTGAAGAGTGGCGCGGCTTGTACGTGTTCGATCTGCAAGTGCAGGCAGATATCGACTACGAAATCGGCAACTGGTACGTCTCCACGCACCCGGGGTCGCCGTTCGTTGGGCAGTTGAAGGCTGCGCTGCTTGCCCCCGGTAAACGTCATACCTTGGCCAACGCCCACTATGCGCTTCATTACCTGGATCGGCCCAGTGAAAAGCGCACGCTTCAAAGCGCCGACGAGTTGCTGGCGCTATTGCACGACACGTTCGGGATTCAGCTGCCGGATCAGCCTCAACTTCGCGAAGCCGTTGAAAGCCTTATCCGCACGAATCCTGAAGAATATTGAGATAGAGCCTTCGCTGAACCGTTTTTTCTCCATTTTGGTGCAAATCCGTTCGAACTTTTTGCAAACGCCAAGGTTCGAACCGATTCCTGAATACTTTGCCCACCTTAAAATGGAGATGTAAAACGATGTCCAAACTATTCGGAAAATTTCTCAAGAACACCTCGTTGCTGGCCCTGGTCGCTGCGCCTGGCGTGGTGTTCGCTGCACCTTCCACCGACCCGATCTCCACGTTCGGGATCCTGGGCAGCTACAACGACTTCAAGCTGGAAGGCGGTAGCGAAAGCGACAAGGACCACATGCCTGAAGCGGGCCTGTTCTATAACTTCGGCAACAAGCTCACCGCCGAGTCCGGCTTCATCTACCAGGCCGGTATCGAAGCCAAGTACGGCGAAAAAAGCGACAACAAGCTCAAGGAAGGCCAGGCCGACCTTGACCTCGGCTGGCGTGCCGCGCTGGATGCGCGCAACTTCGTCGACGTGATCGTAGGCGGTGGCTACACCTGGACCCGCTATGAGCCGGACACCAATGGCTACGATATGAAGCTGACCAACAAGTCGCCGTTCGCCAAGGCTGCGCTGGGCTACAACCACCAGTTCGATGACATGACGCTGCGCGTTGAAGCCGGCGCCCGTCACACCATCGATGGCCGTGCCAAACTCAAGGTAGACGGCGTTGGCAGCGACAGCGTGGACCTCAAGGACCGCACCAACCCCTATGCTGAAGTCAGCCTACTGATGAACCAGAAGGGCGACCTGCCAGTGATGGCGGGCCTGTACTACACCCGCACCGAGTACAAGCTCGACGACGACTCCTATGTGGCCGACAACACCAAGCTCAAGCGTGACGAATACGGCTTCAAGGTCGGTATTGCATTCTGACGCTGTTGTACTGCAAAAAACGCCTCGAATTCTCGGGGCGTTTTTTGGGTGGGCCAGGCATGGCGCGTTGCGCGCAAGCCTACTCGATCTTGGACTTGATTAGGTAACTTAAAGTAATAGGGGATTCACTGGGTGATCGTTTGATTCGGTACTAATTGACAGGTGTATGTGCTTGTTTTTTATACAAATATAGATAGAGCGCAATTGATACTGATGCAGTTAAAAAAGCCACGCATGCAGCCACAACAAAAGGGGCTGGGCGACCGCCTGCAATTATTAGCACTGTCCCTAAAGAAGGTCCAATTATAATGCATAGCATTTGGATGCTTCTGAAAGACATGGATACTCTTCCGATATTATCAGAAGGGCATAATTGTTGAAGTATTATATTGGACGATATGATTAATAACTCATAACTTAAACCATTCACAAACCAAATCAGCGGATAGAGATAGGCTCTTCCAGGTACTTGGAAAAATACTAAAATGGCGGTCAGGATTAATGCTGCAGAAAAAATAAATAATGCATGTGATCGAAGTAGGATCTCATCGATATTGCTCAATTTGAACTTCATCAACAGTGCGGCACATATCGCGCCTCCGGCGGTTGCGGAAACGATCACTGAAAAATTAACTGGAGGTAAGCCTTCGTAGGCTAGAAAGGACGCCAAATGCGGGTCGTAAATTCCTAAAGCCAGCGATGTCAGTAGGGAGTATAAAAAGCCTATGCGTAGTTGAAAGGGCAAGGCTTTGAAAATAGAAAGTCCTCTTGTTATGTCGCGATAGAGTGGAAGGGTTTTCGTAGAGGAGTCATTAATTTGCGTTCGGAATGCCAGGCAAATAGACCTTAGGAGTGGAAAGGTTAATGAAGTGGCGGCAGCCGACAAAAAGAATAAATCCTTAGGTGATAATACTGCCGTTAACACACCTGCAAGTAATGGTGCAAGAATTTTGGAGGATTGATCAAATACACTGACGTGACTGAAAAATGATTTGCGCTCTTCGGCAAGTATCAGTTGTCGAACCATGATGGTTATCGAAGGGATGTAAAATAGGTTTGACACGCCTTTGAATAAAACCAAAAACAAAAAGCTCTGAAGGTCTGGAGACACTGCGAGTGCTACAGTAGATAGTGTGCGCAGTATGGCACCAAATAATAGTGTCTTCCTTGCGTCATGTCGATCTATCAGCGTTCCAACGATAGGGCCAAGAAACAACATTGGGGCACCCAGGCAAAAAGCCAGGAACGCTATCGATGAAGGAGATGCATGCCATAGATAGACGGGTACCGTGAAGATCAAAAAAATATCAAGCCATAGTGATAGGCTGGATAGCGCTTGCACGTAAATAAGCTTACTTGACGTTTTCATCATGCCGATCTGAATTGAGAAAAAGCTTGTCTTCAAACACGAAGCCGTCGAGTCCATGTTCACTGGCGAATCGATACAGGTCGCTCAACCTATTTATAAAGCCGCGGCCGTTAAAGTTTAGGGACGTGTTACAAAGTACGCCGACTCCTGATATATCACGATAGGCGCTCAGTAACTGATGCATACGAAGATTCTGCGATTTATTGACTGATTGAGGGCGCGCTGAGTTATCAACGTGCGTCACGGCTGGAATTTTAGATGAAATAACTTTTCGAAATTCCAGCATGAAAGGGGAGGGGTTGGACGGGCGAAAGTATTCAGCCATACATTCTTCTAAGCATATAGGCGCAATGGGTCGAAACCCCTCGCGCTTCTTGATTTTATTCAATCTAATGAGGTTTTCTCTAGGGTAGGGCGCCGCAAAATTACTCGTCTCATATATAGTTACTCAGGATTATTGCCTTCGCAGATTTGCGATGCACTTAAACCGTATGAGCGTCTATTGTGATTGTCAATATTATTTCTTGAGCTGTATTATTTTTCAGTTGAGGCTTCCTGTGTTTTTCCAAGTATTTATCGGATCGGTCTGATTGGCATTTCCTACATTTCGCTCCATCGTTGATTTCTAAAAGTATTGGTTCATATACAAGACTGTAATATCCAGTTGCATATAAGCCGACGTTCCGTTGTCGTTGTGGTTCACATATTTTTCTTCGCGGGTGCTCAACGCTAGAAGCGTTTAGTCGAGGACACCAAATGCGGCGTATGGAATGCCTACGTTGATATTGATCTGCATCTGGCGTTTACGCTTGCGGCCGAAACCGCCATGCCTGGTGCTGTTCGACTCACTATGGTGGTGAGTCGAATGACTTGGAGGTGAAAGTCCTCTACACACCCGGCAAGGGTACGACACAAACTCCGCTGTGTGCTGTGGCGTCAATGGAAGCAGCCTACTACTCGATGCTTTCGCAGGTCAGCCCAGTGCAGCAAGTTGTGCCACGGTTTCCGGAAAGCGCGCGACCAGGCGGATCAGGGTGACCGCCTGGGCGTTGGGTTTGGCCCGGCCTTGTTCCCAGTTTTCCAGGGTCCGGATGTTCGTACGCAAGTACATGGCGAATACCGACCGGGAGAGGTTGAGTTGCTGGCGCACGGCGATCACCTCGTTTGCGGTAAGCGGTGCCAGTTTGTTGAGGTGGACTTTGTGGGCGCGCAGGGTGATTTTGCCCTGGCGTTCGTCGGCCAGGGCGTCGAAGCCTTCGATTAACTCTGAAGCAATAGTGCGTTTCATGCTGATCACTACGTAGGTTGCGTATGAATTGATCACTTTACGAAAGCAGGACGGAGCGCGATGTCAGCTGTCGCTGTATATCGGGTCAGACCATTCGCGATGCTAGCGTGGCATGGGACCGCGTTGAGCCCATGAGCATCCAACTGACGCTCCTCGATCCAAATGTGGGAGCGGGCTTGCTCGCGAAGGCGGCGGGGCAGTCAATACATTTGGTGACTAGAGCACCTACCCTTGCCCTGAAAACGCAAAACGGCGCCCAAAGGCGCCGTTCTGTTGACTGCATCAATCTAAGCGATCAAACCCCCAACACCGCATGCTGCACCAGGGTGAGCAACGGTTGCGGGTACACGCCCAGGAAGAACGCGAGCAGGGCGATGGCCAGCAGCATCACGCCACCGGCTTTCTGTTCCCAATGCAGCTCGGCATCCACACGGCGCAGGTTTGGCTCGATCAGGTACAGGGTGACCATCACGCGCAGGTAGTAGAACACGCCGATGGCGCTGCCCAGTACCAGGGACGCTACCAACCACCACTCGTGGGCTTCAACACCGGTTGCGACAATGTAGAACTTGCCGATAAAGCCCGCGGTCAGCGGAATGCCGGCCAGGGACAGCATCATTACGGTCAGCACGGCAGTCAGGTACGGACGGCGCCAGAACAGGCCGCGATATTCGTACAGGGCGTCGGCATCACGGCCTTTGAACGGCGAGGACATCAGCGTGATCACGCCGAACGCACCCAGGCTGGTGATCACGTAGGTAACCAGGTACACGCCCATGGCTTCCACGGCCAGCCCTTTGCTCGCCACCAGGGCGATCAGCAGGTAGCCGAAGTGAGCGATGGACGAGTAACCCAGCAGACGCTTGAGGTTGTTCTGGGTCAGGGCCAGCAGGTTACCGAACAGGATCGACGCGATGGCGATCACGGTCAGCACGGTGCTCAGCACACCGGTGTTGGCAGCAGGGGAGATCTGGAACAGACGCACCATCACCGCAAACACTGCAACCTTCGACGCGGTGGCCAGGAACGCCGCCACCGGCGCCGGGGCGCCTTCGTACACGTCCGGGGTCCACAGGTGGAAGGGTACCAGCGACAGCTTGAACGCCAGGCCGATCAGCATCATCGCCAGGCCAAGTTGGGCGATTGGCGCCGGGCTGTTGGTGGCGGCCAGGGCGTGGCCGATACCGGTGAAGCTCAGGCTGCCGGCTTCTGCGTAGAGCAGGGCCATACCGAACAACAGGAACGCGGAACCGGCCGCCGACAGCACCATGTACTTGATGCCGGCTTCCAGGGAGCGCTTGTTGAAGAAGGCGTAGGCCACCAGGCCGTAGGTCGGGATCGACAGCAGTTCCAGGCCGATGAACAAGCCGGCCAGATGCTGCGCGCTGACCAGCACGATACCGCCGGCCGCAGCCAGCAGGATCAGCAGGTACAGCTCTTCCTTGTTACCCGGGTAGCCGGTGCCGCCTTCGCCGAGGTAGGCGTGGGCGAGGGTGACGCAGGCCAGGGTCGCCACCAGGATCAGGGCGATGTACAGCAACGCGAAGTCATCGACCATCATCAATGGCGTGACCGCCAGTGGCGCGACCTTGAGGGCCGGGATGATCGACAGCAGGGCCAGGTTCAACCCCGCGCAGGACAGCAGGAACGTTTGCGAGTGATTGCGGCGCCAGGCGATTGCCAGCATCACCACCACGATGGTGAGGCTGGTAATCAGCAGCGGCGCAAGCGCGATAAAGTGTTGGATCGTGAATTCCATAGCGCTCTTACCGGGCCGAAGCGAGTTGAGAGAAGGCGGTGCCGAACCACTGCTGCACGCCATGCATCGTTGCGGCAGAAGTGTCCAGGAACGGTTGCGGGTACACGCCGATGTAGATCAGCAGTACCGCAAGGCCGAGCACCATGATCAGTTCGCGAGCATCCATCCCTTGCAGGACGGTGTCGGACTTGGCCGGGCCGAAGTAGGCGCGGTGGATCATGATCAGCGAGTAAACCGAACCAAACACCAGGCCGGAGGTAGCAATCGCACTGATCCACGGTGTTTGCACGAATGCACCCATCAGGATCAGGAACTCGCCGATGAAGTTGCCGGTGCCCGGCAAGCCCAGGGATGCAGCGGCGAAGAACAGGCTGATCGCCGGCAGATAAGCAATGCGCGACCACACGCCACCCATTTCACGCATGTCACGGGTGTGCAGGCGCTCGTACAACTGACCACTGAGGATAAACAGGGCAGCGGCCGAAACACCGTGGGCCAACATCTGGATCACTGCGCCTTGCAGCGCCAGTTGGCTGCCGGAGTAGATGCCGATCAGTACGAAACCCATGTGGGAAACGGACGAGAAGGCAATCAGGCGCTTGATGTCGGTTTGCGCGAAGGCCAGGAACGCACCGTAGAAGATCCCGATCAGACCCAGGGTCATGGCGATCGGCGCGAACTCGGCCGAGGCATTCGGGAACAGCGGCAGGGCGAAACGCAGCAGGCCGTAGGCCGCCGTCTTCAACAGGATACCGGCCAGGTCCACGGAACCGGCAGTCGGCGCCTGGGCGTGAGCGTCAGGCAACCAGGAGTGAAACGGCACCACTGGCAGCTTCACCGCGAAGGCGATGAAGAAGCCGAGCATCAGGATGTACTCGGTGGTCAGCGACATCTTGGTTTTCAACAGGTCGGCGTAGTTGAACGTAATCACGCCGGTGCTGTTGAAGTTGACCAGGACCAGGCCCAGGATCGCCACCAACATGATCAGGCCGGAAGCCTGGGTGAAGATGAAGAACTTGGTCGCCGCGTAGATCCGGGTTTTCTTGCCGTCCGAAGAACTGTGACCCCAGAGCGCGATGAGGAAGTACATCGGCACCAGCATCATTTCCCAGAAGAAGAAGAACATGAACAGGTCCAGCGCCAGGAACACGCCGACCACGCCGCCCAGGATCCACATCAGGTTCAGGTGGAAGAAGCCCACGTGACGCTGGATCTCTTTCCAGGAGCAGAGTACCGAGAGGATACCCAGCAGGCCGGTCAGCAGGATCATCAACAGCGACAGGCCGTCGAGGGCCAGGTGCACATTGATGCCGAAGCGCTGGATCCACACGTGCTTGAATTCAAGCGCGAACGTTGGATCGACACCCGGTGCCGGAGCAAATGAATAGTCGCCATGGGCCCACAGCCAGAGGCCGAGTGCGAGTTCCAGGGACATGGTCAGCAACGCAATCCAGCGGGGGAGGGTGGCGCCGAAGCGTTCACCCATCCAGCAGAGCAGGCCGCCGATAAAGGGGATCAGGATTAGCCAGGGCAGAATCATGACGGGCTCGTTTCCTTTCGCAAGTTTGCAAAGTACGCAGTGCACTTAAACATAGTCAGACCGCTACCACGACGATGGCGCCGATCACCAGCACGGCACCGGCCGCCATGGACGCTGCATACCAACGCAGTTGGCCAGTCTCGCTGCGGCTCAGGGCTGTGTGACCGGCCTTGGCGGCGCGCGGGATCAAACCGATGGTCTGGTCGAGCGGGTCTTTGCGCAGTACATGGCTGATGGCGAGGTATGGCTTGACGAACAGTTTGTCGTAGAGCCAATCGAAGCCCCAGGCAGCGAACCACCAGGCCGACAGGAAGCGCCCGATGCCACTGTTGGCCACAGCGGTCACGAAGCGACGCTTGCCGAGGAACAGCAGGGCGGCCAGCAGGATACCGGCGATGGCGATGGCGCCCGAGGCGATTTCCAGGCTGTGCTTGTCTGCGCCGCCGGCATGGCCGACGCTTTCTGGCAATACGCCGGCCAGTGGTGGAGTGATCATGGCGCCGATGAAGGTCGACAGGATGATCAGCACCGACAGTGGCAGCCAGTGGGAGATGCCATGGCCTGCGTGTGCTTCGGTCTTGGCTTCACCGTGGAAGGTGATGAAGATCAGGCGGAAGGTGTACAGCGAGGTCATGAACGCACCCACCAGGCCTGCGTAGAGCAGGTTCTGGTTACCGCTGGCAAACGCTTCCCAGAGGATTTCGTCCTTGGAGTAGAAACCGGCGGTCACCAACGGCAGGGCTGCGAGTGCGGCACCACCGACGATGAAGCTGGCGTAGGCCAGTGGCAGTTTCTTCCACAGGCCGCCCATCTTGAAGATGTTCTGCTCGTGGTGGCAGGCGACGATCACCGCACCGGAGGCGAGGAACAGCAACGCCTTGAAGAACGCGTGGGTCATCAGGTGGAAGATCGCCGCGTCCCAGGCGCCAACGCCCAGGGCCAGGAACATGTAGCCGATCTGGCTCATGGTCGAGTAGGCGAGGATACGCTTGATGTCGGTCTGCACCAGCGCGGCGAAGCCGGCCAGTACCAGGGTCACGCCACCGACGATGCCTACAAGGTGCAGGATGTCCGGTGCCAGGATGAACAGGCCGTGAGTACGGGCGATCAGGTAGACACCGGCGGTCACCATGGTTGCGGCGTGGATCAGTGCCGACACCGGGGTAGGGCCGGCCATGGCGTCTGCCAGCCAGGTTTGCAGTGGCAGTTGCGCGGATTTACCCACGGCGCCGCCCAGCAGCATCAGGGTCGCCAGGGTGATCCAGAAGTCGCCGACCTGGAATTTCTGCGGTGCCAGCACCAGCAGTTCCTGGATGTTCAGCGTGCCCACCTGTTGGAACAGGATGAACAGGCCAATGGCCATGAACACGTCGCCGATACGGGTGACGATAAATGCCTTGAGTGCCGCATTGCCGTTGTTGCGGTTGCTGTAGTAGAAACCGATCAACAGGTACGAGCACAGGCCCACGCCTTCCCAGCCGAAGTACAGGAACAACAGGTTATCGCCGAGCACCAGGAACAACATGCTGGCGATAAACAGGTTGGTGTACGAGAAGAAGCGCGAGTAGCCCGCTTCACCGCGCATGTACCAGGACGCGAACAGGTGGATCAAAAAGCCTACACCGACCACCACGCCGAGCATGGTGATCGAAAGGCCGTCGACGTAGAGGGCGAAGTTGGGCTTGAAGCCTTCCACCGACATCCACTGCCACAGCACCAGGGTGTAGTGACCGCCTTCTGGCGGCGCCACGTTGAATTGCCAGATGACGTAGGCGGCCACGATGGCCGACAGGCCGATGGAACCCACGCCGATCAAGGCCGAGAGGTTTTCCGACCAGCGCCCGCGAGAGAACGACAGCAGCAGGAAACCGATCAGGGGGAATACGAAAGTCAGAAAGATCATGTTCATCCGCGCATCTCACTGGCAGCGTCGATATCAAGCGTGTGGAAGCGACGATACAGCTGCAGCAGGATCGCCAGGCCAATACTGGCTTCGGCGGCTGCAAGGCTGATCACCAGGATGAACATGACTTGTCCATCCGGCTGGCCCCAACGTGCGCCCGCCACGATGAACGCCAGTGCCGCGGCGTTCATCATGATTTCCAGGCTCATCAACACGAACAGAATGTTACGGCGCACCATCAGGCCGACCAGGCCAAGGCAGAACAGGATGCCGGCGACCGCCAGACCATGCTCCAAAGGGATAGCAGGCATCGTCATTGCTCCTTGGCTTCGTTGCGGCCCAAGTGGAAGGCGGTGATGGCTGCGGCGAGCAGCAGCATCGAAGCCAGTTCGACCACCAGCAGGTACGGGCCGAACAGGCTGATGCCCACGGCTTTGGCGTCTACGGTGGTGTGGCCGATGGCCTGGCCGCTCTGGTGAGCGAATAGTACATACAGCAGTTCACCCAGCAGCAATGCTGCGAGGACAACCGGGCCGAGCCAGATGCCGGGCTTGAGCCAGACACGCTCCTGGGCGACCGAAGCCGGCCCCAGGTTGAGCATCATCACCACAAACACGAACAGCACCATGATGGCGCCGGCGTAGGCGATCACTTCCAGTACACCGGCGAACGGTGCGCCGAGGCTGAAGAAGGTCATGGCCACGGCGATCAGCGAAATGATCAGGTAGAGCAGGGCGTGCACGGGGTTGGTGTTGGTGATCACGCGAAGCGTGGACACCACTGCAATACCCGATGCGAAATAGAAAGCGAATTCCATCTTTCTTCCTTAAGGCAGCAAGCTCTTCACGTTGATCGGCTCGGCTTCGTTTTGTGCGGCGCCCTTCGGCTTACCGGCAACGGCCATACCTGCAACACGATAGAAGTTGTAATCAGGGTTTTTACCGGGACCAGAGATCAGCAGATCTTCTTTCTCGTACACCAGGTCCTGACGTTTGAACTCGGCCATCTCGAAATCCGGTGTGAGCTGGATCGCGGTGGTCGGGCAAGCTTCCTCGCAGAGGCCGCAGAAAATGCAGCGCGAGAAGTTGATGCGGAAGAAGTCCGGGTACCAGCGACCGTCTTCGGTTTCAGCTTTCTGCAGGGAGATGCAACCCACCGGGCACGCCACGGCGCACAGGTTGCAGGCTACGCAACGCTCTTCGCCGTCGGGGTCGCGGGTCAGTACGATGCGGCCGCGATAGCGCGGCGGCAGGTACACCGCTTCTTCGGGGTATTGCAAGGTGTCGCGTTTGCGAAAGCCGTGACCGAACACCATCACCAGGCTTCGCAACTGGGTACCGGTACCCTTAACGATGTCGCCAATATATTTGAACATGGGTCAAATCCTCACTGAACCGCGGCAGCTGGCGTGTTCAACAACACGACGGCAGCCGTCACCAGCAAATTGATCAGGGTCAGCGGCAGGCAGAATCTCCAGCTGAAATCCATCACCTGGTCATAGCGTGGGCGCGGAATCGAGGCGCGCAGCAGGATGAACAGCATGATGAAGAACGCGGTCTTCAAGAAGAACCAGAAGAAGGCCAACTGCGGCAGGATGCCGAACGGACCGTGCCAGCCGCCGAAGAACAGCGTGACCAGCAGGGCCGAGATCAAGATGATGCCGATGTACTCACCGACGAAGAACATGCCCCACTTCATGCCGGCATATTCAATGTGGTAACCGTCGGCCAGTTCCTGCTCCGCTTCCGGCTGGTCGAACGGGTGACGGTGAGTCACGGCCACGCCAGCGATGAAGAAGGTGCAGAAGCCAAAGAACTGCGGAATGATGAACCACAGGTTCTGTGCCTGGTACTCGACGATATCGCGCATGTTGAACGAGCCGACCTGCACCACGATGCCCATCAGGGCCAGGCCCATGAACACTTCGTAGGACACGGTCTGGGCCGAGGCCCGCAAGCTGCCCAGCAGGGCGAACTTGTTGTTACTGGCCCAACCGGCGAACAGCACCGCATACACCGACAGACCGGCCATGGCGAAGAAGAACAGCAAGCCGATGTTCAGGTCCGCCACGCCCCAGGTCGGGGTGATCGGGATGATCGCGAAGGCAATCAGCAAGGCGCTCATGGCTACCACCGGTGCCAGGGTGAAGATCACCTTGTCGGCGAACGGCGGGGTCCAGTCTTCCTTGAAGAACATTTTCAGCATGTCGGCCGCGATCTGGAACATGCCGAATGGGCCAACGCGGTTCGGACCGTAACGGTCCTGCCACCAGCCCAGCAGGCGACGTTCGACGAAGCTGAGCAGCGCGCCCGCGACGACCACGGCCAACAGGATCACGATGGCCTTGACCACCGAGATGATCACGTCAATTACTTCCGGCGTGAACCAAGTCATTGCGCTGCCTCCTGCAGACCGTCAACGGTTTTGCCGAAAATGGCAGGCGGAATACCGGCGATGCCTTTAGGCAGTGCAACCAGGCCGGCACCCAGCTCGTCATTGATACGCAGCGGCAGACGCAAGGTCTGGCCGGCGACGTTGAGGCTGAGCAGCGCGCCGTCGTTGACGCCCAGGCGGTCGGCTTCGGACTTGGCCACGGACACGTAAGCGGCAGGAATGCGCTCTTGAACCGGCGCGGCCTTGGAAGAGGTTTCTTCGCTGCCGAACAGGTGGAAGAACGGCACGACCTGCCAGGTGCCCGGAGCCGGGTTGAACGGACGCGGTACCGCAGTGAACCAGTTCAGCGCGTCACCGGTGCTTTCGATCAGGCGGGTGCCCGGGTCGCCAGCACGGATGTGACCACCGACTTCATCCTGGAACTTGTTCCAGGCCTGCGGCGAGTTCCAGCCCGGCGACCAGGCAAACGGCACCTGCTGACGCGGCTCGGCCGAGCCCGAGTAACCTTCCATGGAGAAGGCGAACGCAGTGTCGATGTCTTGCGGGGTACGCGGTTCGTGCACGCTGATGTCGGCGCGCATGGCGGTACGACCGGAGTAGCGCAGCGGTTCACGGGCCAGTTTCAGGCCCTTGATACGGAACGCGGCAGACGGCGCGGCATCGACAATACGAGCCAGCTGCGGCGCGCTGGCGGCGGTGGCAGCGGTCACGTGGTCGAGCTGGGTCCAGTCGATCGGCTGGTTCAGCAGGGTCGCACGCAGGGCGTGCAGCCAGCGCCAGCCTTCGTGTACCAGGATGCTGGCGTCCATGTACTTCGGATCGAACACCTGGAAGAAGCGCTGGGCGCGGCCTTCCTGGCTGACCAGGGTACCGTCGCCTTCGGCGAAGGTGGCGGCTGGCAGCACCAGGTCGGCACGCTCGCTGGTGGCGGTCTTCTGGTGGTCGGCCACGATCAGGACTTTGGCAGCGTCCAGCGCAGCGTCAACCTTAGCGGCAGCGGTGCGGGTGTACAGGTCGTTTTCCAATACCACAATGGCGTCGGCGTTGCCGTCGGTCACTGCTTGCAGGGCGGCGTCCAGGGACTCGCCACCGAGCATGGCCAGGCCCAGGCTGTTGGCTTCCGGCACCACCAGGCTGATGGAGCCGTTCTTGTCGCGCAGCTTCAGGGCTTTGGCGATGTTGGCAGCGGCTTCGATCAGCGCCTTGGAACCCAGGGAGGTGCCGGCGATGATCAATGGGCGCTTGGCCGCCAGCAGTGCGTCGGCAATGCGCTGGGCCAGTTCGACGGCTTCGGTGTCCAGACCATCGACGGCAGGCGCGCTGGCGTCGAGGGCGTGGGCCACGGCGAAACCGAGGCGGGCCAGGTCGTCCGGTGCGGCGTGCACGCATTCTTCGGCGATGTCGTCGAGCTTGGTTTCAGCCAGCGAGGCGATAAACAGCGGGTTCAGCGCGTGCTGACCGATGTTTTTCACCGCGGCGTCGAGCCACGGCTGTACGCGCATGGCGTCGGCCATTTCTTCGGCCTTGCCTTTGACCGACTGGCGCAGCGACAGGGCAATGCGCGCAGCGGTCTGGGTCAGGTCTTCACCGAGCACGAAGATCGCATCGTGGTCTTCGATGTCGCGCATGTTCGGAACCGGCAGCGGGCTGTCATTCAGCACTTGCAGGACCAGGCGGATGCGCTCCAGCTCGCCGGCTTCGATACCGCAGTAGAAGTGCTCGGCACCGACCAGCTCGCGCAACGCGAAGTTGCTTTCGAGGCTGGCACGCGGCGAACCGATACCGACGATATTGCGCCCGCGCAGCAGGTCGGCGGCTTTATCCAGCGCGGCGTCCAGGCTCAGCTTGGCGCCATCGGCCAGCAGCGGCTGGCGTGGGCGGTCTTCGCGGTTGACGTAGCCATAGCCGAAACGGCCACGGTCGCACAGGAAGTACTGGTTGACCGAACCGTTGAAGCGGTTTTCGATGCGACGCAGTTCGCCGTAGCGCTCGCCCGGGGAGATGTTGCAACCGCTGGAGCAGCCATGGCAGATGCTTGGCGCGAACTGCATGTCCCACTTACGGTTGTAGCGCTCGGAGTGGGTCTTGTCGGTGAACACACCGGTCGGGCAGACCTCGGTGAGGTTGCCGGAAAACTCGCTTTCGAGCACGCCGTCTTCAACGCGACCGAAGTACACGTTGTCGTGGGCGCCGAACACGCCCAGGTCGGTGCCGCCGGCGTAGTCTTTATAGAAACGCACGCAGCGGTAGCAGGCGATGCAGCGGTTCATTTCGTGGGAAATGAACGGGCCGAGGTCCTGGTTCTGGTGGGTACGCTTGGTGAAGCGATAACGGCGCTCGTTGTGGCCGGTCATCACCGTCATGTCTTGCAGGTGGCAGTGACCGCCTTCCTCACAGACCGGGCAGTCGTGGGGGTGGTTGGTCATCAGCCATTCGACAACGCTGGCGCGGAACGCCTTGGACTCTTCATCGTCGATGGAGATCCAGGTGTTGTCGGTGGCTGGGGTCATGCAGGACATGACGATACGACCACGGGTGTCGTTCTCGTCGGTGTATTGCTTGACCGCACACTGGCGACAGGCACCGACGCTACCGAGCGCGGGGTGCCAGCAGAAATATGGAATATCGAGGCCGAGTGACAGACACGCCTGTAACAGGTTGTCCGCCCCATCGACTTCGAGCGCTTTGCCGTCTACGTGGATAGTGGCCATGGTTCAAAGTTCTTCGTTGGCCCGTTGTCAGCGGGCGTGGCTAATGGAATCTTGTTATTCATGTGCATCTACACAGCCTTTACGGCGTCAGCACATGAGCAGGCGAAGGGCACGGACCCTTCGCCTGTTTAAGCGTTACGCGCCGACTACGATCGGCTTCGCCAGAGGCGGGACGGCGGCGCTGGTGGGCGCGATGCCGGCTTCGAACTCCGAGCGGAAGTATTTGATTGCGCTGCCCAATGGCTCTACGGCGCCCGGTGCGTGAGCACAGAAGGTCTTGCCTGGGCCGAGGAAGCCGACCAGGCCCAGCAGGGTTTCGATATCACCCTCGCGGCCTTCGCCGTTTTCCAGGGCCATCAGCAGCTTGACGCTCCACGGCAGGCCGTCGCGGCATGGGGTGCAGAATCCGCAGGATTCACGGGCAAAGAACTGCTCCATGTTGCGCAGCAGCGAGACCATGTTCACGGTGTTGTCGACCGCCATTGCCAGGCCGGTACCCATCCGGGTGCCCACCTTGCCGATGCCGCCGGCATACATTTGTGCGTCCAGGTGCTCAGGAAGCAGGAAACCGGTGCCGGCGCCGCCTGGCTGCCAGGCTTTCAAGGTGTAGCCGTCGCGCATACCGCCGGCGTAGTCCTCGAACAGCTCGCGTGCGGTCACGCCGAACGGCAGCTCCCACAGACCCGGGTTCTTGACCTTGCCGGAGAAGCCCATGAGCTTGGTGCCCATGTCTTCGCTGCCCTCGCGAGCCAACGATTTGTACCAGTCCACGCCGTCGGCGATGATCGCCGGCACGTTGCACAGGGTCTCGACGTTGTTCACGCAGGTCGGCTTGCCCCACACGCCGACGGCGGCAGGGAAGGGCGGCTTGGAGCGCGGGTTGGCGCGGCGACCTTCGAGGGAGTTGATCAGTGCGGTTTCTTCACCGCAGATATAACGCCCGGCGCCGGTGTGCACGAACAGTTCGAAATCGAAGCCGGAACCGAGGATGTTCTTGCCCAGCAGGCCCGCGGCCTTGGCTTCTGCCACTGCACGGTTGAGGTGCTTGGCGGCGGTGGTGTACTCGCCACGCAGGAAGATGTAGCCACGGTAGGTCTTGAGCGCACGGGCGCTGATCAACATGCCTTCGATCAGCAGATGGGGCAGTTGCTCCATCAACATGCGGTCTTTCCAGGTGTTGGGCTCCATCTCATCCGCGTTGCACAGCAGGTAGCGGATGTTGATGGATTCGTCTTTGGGCATCAGGCCCCACTTCACACCCGTGGGGAAGCCTGCGCCGCCGCGGCCCTTGAGGCCGGCGTCCTTCACGGTCTGGACGATATCGTCCTGGGCCATATCGGCGAAGGCTTTGCGCGCTGCGGCGTAACCGTTCTTGGCCTGGTATTCGTCAAGCCATACCGGCTCGCCGTCGTCACGCAGGCGCCAGGTCAGCGGGTGGGTCTCGGCCGAACGCTTGATCAGGTTGGCCGGGCCGAAGGAAGTCAGGGTCATGGGTAGCCCTCGAGCAATTGGGTCACGCCAGCAGGCTGTACGTCACCGAATGTGTCGTCGTCGATCATCAACGCCGGCGCCTTGTCGCAGTTGCCCAGGCAGCACACCGGCAGCAGCGTGAAGCGGCCGTCGGCGGTGGTCTGGCCGAGGCCGATGCCGAGCTTGGCCTGGATTTCGCTGACCACGGACTCATGGCCGCCGATGTAGCAGACCATGCTGTCGCACACGCGAATGATGTGACGGCCGACTGGCTGACGGAAGATCTGGCTGTAGAACGTGGCCACCCCTTCAACGTCGCTGGCAGGGATGCCGAGGATCTCGCCGATGGCGTAGAGGGCGCCGTCGGGCACCCAGCCACGTTCCTTCTGAACGATCTTCAGGGCTTCGATCGACGCCGCGCGCGGATCTTCGTAGTGATGCAGCTCGTGCTCGATGGCCGAGCGCTCGGTTTCACTCAAGGTGAAACGGTCTGTCTGGATAAGCGTGCTGTTCATGCTTAGCGGTCCACGTCGGCCATAACGAAATCGATACTACCCAGGTACGCAATCAAGTCCGCGACCATCTCGCCTTTGATCACCGAAGGGATCTGCTGCAAGTGGGCAAAACTTGGGGTACGAATCCGGGTGCGGTAGCTCATGGTGCCGCCATCGCTCGTCAGGTAATAACTGTTGATACCCTTGGTCGCTTCGATCATCTGGAAGGATTCGTTGGCCGGCATGACCGGGCCCCACGAAACCTGCAGGAAGTGCGTGATCAGGGTTTCGATGTGTTGCAGCGTGCGCTCTTTGGGCGGCGGCGTGGTCAGCGGGTGATCCGCCTTGTACGGGCCGGCCGGCATGTTGCGCATGCACTGCTCGATGATCTTCAGGCTCTGGCGCATTTCTTCGACGCGCACGATGCAACGGTCGTAGGCATCGCCATTGGCCGCCAGCGGTACTTCGAACTCGAAGTTCTCGTAGCCGGAGTACGGGCGCGCCTTGCGCAGGTCGAAGTCGCAACCGGTAGAACGCAGGCCGGCACCGGTGACGCCCCATTCCAGGGCCTCTTTGGTGTTGTACTGGGCGACGCCGATGGTACGACCCTTGAGGATGCTGTTGTCCAGCGCGGCTTTCTGGTACTCGTCCAGACGCTTGGGCATCCAGTCGATGAACTCCTTGACCAGGCGCTCCCAGCCGTTCGGCAGGTCGTGGGCCACGCCGCCGATGCGGTACCAGGCCGGGTGCAGGCGGAAACCGGTGATGGCTTCGATGACCTTGTAGGCGCGCTGACGGTCGGTGAAAGTGAAGAACACCGGGGTCATGGCGCCGACGTCCTGGATATAGGTACCCAGGAACAGCAGGTGGCTGGTGATGCGGAAGAACTCGGCCATCATGATGCGGATGGTGTCGACGCGGTCCGGCACTTTAATGCCGGCCAGCTTCTCGACCGAGAGCACGTACGGCAGGTTGTTCATCACGCCGCCGAGGTAGTCGATACGGTCGGTGTACGGGATGAAGCTGTGCCAGGACTGACGCTCGGCCATCTTCTCGGCGCCACGGTGGTGGTAGCCGATGTCCGGGACGCAGTCGACGATTTCTTCGCCGTCCAGTTGCAGGATGATACGGAAGGCACCGTGAGCCGAAGGGTGGTTCGGGCCCAGGTTGAGGAACATGTAGTCCTCGTTGGTGCCGGAGCGTTTCATGCCCCAGTCTTCCGGACGGAAGCGCGCCGCTTCTTCTTCAAGCTGCTGCTTGGCGAGGTTGAGGCTGTACGGGTCGAATTCGGTGGCGCGGGCAGGGAAGTCCTTGCGCAGTGGGTGACCTTCCCAGGTCGGCGGCATCATGATGCGCGTCAGGTGTGGGTGGCCAGGGAAGTCGATGCCGAACATGTCCCAGACTTCACGCTCGTACCAGCTGGCGTTCGGCCAGATACCGGTGACGGTCGGGATGCTCAGGTCGCCCTCGCTCAGGGCGACCTTGATCATCACGTCACTGTTACGTTCCAGCGACATCAAATGGTAGAAGACGGTGAAATCGGCGCCGCTCGGCAGCCCCTGGCGCTTGGTGCGCAGTCGCTCGTCCACGCCATGCAGGTCATAGAGCATGACGTACGGCTTGGGCAGGTTGCGCAGGAAGGTCAGGACTTCGACGAGCCTGGCGCGCGCCACCCACAGCACCGGCATACCGGTGCGTGTGGCCTGGGCGGTGAAGGCGTCAGGGCCAAAACGGTTATTGAGTTCGACAACCACATCCTGGTCGTCTGCCTTGTAAGGCGGGATATACAGAGCACTGCCTGTAGTCATGGTTTTTTATCGCTTTCGGTCAACGTAAAGAATGAAGCCAGGTTTTCGTTCTATATAAAGAAGCGGGCTGGATCAGACTTCGTCGGGGCTGCGCAGGTTGGTGACTGCGATTCGCTGTTCGCGGCGCTGTTCCTTTTGGGACGGCATCTCGGCGCGGTACACGCCTTGATCACCGACGACCCAGGACAGTGGGCGACGCTCCTTGCCAATCGATTCCTGCAACAGCATCAAGCCTTGCAGGAATGCTTCGGGGCGGGGCGGGCAGCCAGGCACGTAGACGTCCACGGGCAGGAACTTGTCCACCCCTTGAACGACCGAGTAGATGTCGTACATGCCACCGGAGTTGGCGCACGAACCCATGGAGATGACCCACTTCGGTTCGAGCATTTGCTCATAGAGACGCTGGATGATCGGCGCCATCTTGATGAAGCAGGTACCGGCGATAACCATGAAATCCGCCTGGCGCGGTGATGCCCGGATAACTTCGGCGCCAAAGCGGGCGATGTCATGGGGCGCCGTGAAGGCGGTGGTCATTTCCACGTAGCAGCACGAAAGGCCGAAGTTGTACGGCCACAGGGAGTTTTTACGCCCCCAGTTGACCGCGCCACTCAGCACGTCTTCCAGCTTGCCCATGTAGATGTTTTTGTGGACTTGGTCTTCTAACGGGTCGGAAACGGTTTCCCGTTCGCCGATGGGGTACTGCTCGTTAGGAGCATCCGGGTCGATCCTGGTGAGATTGTATTGCATTGCCAAAGCCTCATTGTTTCAGCTTCGCCTGCCGCTTGCGACGAGCTTCCGGAGCCCAGTCAAGGGCGCCCACTCGGAACAGGTAGACAAGACCTGCCAACAGAATTGCTATGAAAACGAGAGCTTCGACGAATCCGGTCCAGCCGCTTTCGCGGACGGACACAGACCATGCAAAGAGAAAGAGGGCTTCGATATCGAAGATCACGAAGAGCATCGCGACCAGATAGAATTTGGCTGAGAGCCGCAAGCGGGCGCCACCTGTAGGTAGCATGCCGGACTCGAACGGTTCGTTTTTGCTGCGGCCCCAGGCTTTTGACCCGAGTAGGCTGGAGACGCCAAGCATGAAGGCGCAGAGGCCCACTACACCGAGGAGGAAAATGGCAAAGCCCCAGTTGTGGGCCATGAGTCCTGTCGCGTCGGTCATGCTGGAAATCCTTAACAGAGAGCAAAGGTCTCTGAGCTCGAAAAAGTAACGATGCAGTGACGATATGTCGCACTGCAATCAATCGCGGTGATTTTATGGCTAAACACCGGGCAAGTAAAATTCCCAGGGCGAAATTATTCGGTGGAATAAGCACATAGTGCACCTTCTTGGGGCTGTAGCCCTTGTGCCGTGGGCATTAGCGGGCTTTTCATCAATTATGTTTTGTTTAAGCTGTAACGAAGTTTTCAGGCGCCAAATGATAATGAATATTGTTTGCGTGGGGTTTAAGCGATTGTTTCTCATGTGGCGGGGGAAGTTGCCGTTACTTGCTTGAGTGTCGCTTAGTTGTCGCAACGGTTCTTTTAACCGATTGGATGTGTGCGAATACCGCTCTGGATCAATGTTTTGCGCAAAAAGCACCCGACTCGGTCTCTGTGGGAGCCGGGCTTGCCCGCGATGGCGGTGTGTCAGCAAAAGAATGTGGTGACTGGCACGCCGCCATCGCAGGCAAGCCAGCTCCCACATCTGCTCTGCATTGTGTCAGTCAGATTTTTTCAGGCAAAAAAACGCCCCGAACCAGTCGGGGCGTGATTGTTGTGCGGCACTGCGGTTAGGTCTTCCCTGGGGCCGCAGTGGCCGTGTACTCAGTGGATCAGTGGAACTGCTCTTCTTCGGTCGAACCGGTCAGTGCGGTCACGGACGAGGTGCCGCCCTGGATCACGGTGGTCATGTCGTCGAAGTAGCCGGTACCCACTTCCTGCTGGTGCGCCACGAAGGTGTAGCCTTTGGCGGCGTCAGCGAATTCCTGCTCCTGCAGCTTCACGTAGGCAGTCATGTCGTTGCGGGCGTAGTCATGCGCCAGGTTGAACATGCTGTGCCACATGTTGTGAATACCGGCCAGGGTGATGAACTGGTGCTTGTAGCCCATGGCCGACAGCTCGCGCTGGAACTTGGCGATAGTCGCGTCGTCCAGGTTCTTCTTCCAGTTGAAGGAAGGCGAGCAGTTGTAGGACAGCAGTTGGTCCGGGTATTCCTTCTTGATCGCTTCGGCGAAACGACGGGCTTCGTCCAGGTCCGGCTTGGCGGTTTCGCACCAGATCAGGTCGGCGTAGGGGGCATAGGCCAGGCCGCGGGCAATCGCCTGGTCGAGACCGGCGCGTACTTTATAGAAGCCTTCCTGGGTACGTTCGCCGGTGACGAACGGCTGGTCGTACGGGTCGCAGTCCGAGGTCAGCAAGTCTGCCGCGTTGGCGTCGGTACGGGCCAGGATGATGGTCGGAGTACCGGCAACGTCAGCGGCCAAACGCGCAGCGGTCAGCTTCTGTACGGCTTCCTGGGTCGGTACCAGTACCTTGCCGCCCATGTGGCCGCATTTCTTCACTGACGCAAGCTGGTCTTCGAAGTGCACGCCGGCAGCGCCTGCCTCGATCATGCTCTTCATCAGCTCGTAGGCGTTGAGTACGCCGCCGAAACCGGCTTCGGCATCAGCCACGATTGGCGCGAAGTAGTCGATGTAGCCTTCGTCACCCGGGTTCTTGCCGGCTTTCCACTGGATCTGGTCGGCACGACGGAACGAGTTGTTGATGCGCTTGACCACGGTTGGAACCGAGTCCACCGGGTACAGCGACTGGTCGGGGTACATGGATTCAGCGGAGTTGTTGTCCGCTGCCACTTGCCAGCCGGACAGGTAGATCGCCTGGATACCGGCTTTTACCTGTTGGACTGCCTGGCCGCCAGTGAGGGCGCCCATGCAGTTGACGAAATCTTTGTCGGGACGGAAGGACGGCTTGGCACCTTGGGTGACCAGGTTCCACAGCTTCTCGGCGCCGAGTTTTGCAAAGGTGTGCTCAGGTTGGACCGAGCCACGCAGGCGGACGACGTCAGCAGCGGAATAAGCGCGGGTCACGCCTTTCCAGCGTGGGTTTTCAGCCCAATCTTTTTCAAGGGCTGCAATTTGCTGTTCGCGTGTCAGTGCCATGGGGAAAAACCTCGTCGCATAGGTCTAGGTGGAAAATTCCATTTGCCAGCCACGTAGAAAGTGCGTGGTGATGGCTGCTCGCTGACCAGAAGCTTGGGTGTTCAAGTCAAGTTCGGCGGGGTAGGCGACGGGATGAACGATTGGCTCAAGGCGGAGTTGAGCAGGTAAGGGCAAACTGCAAACGGTCTTCGGGCGTCGTGGGCCTTTGTACGATTCATCAGTGCGTAGCCGGGTTACCTGGTTAGCTTCCGTCCCTCGGGACAACTTCGTTCCAGTCGCAACCTCGTCCAACGTGCCTTGTGGGCGGTACAGACACGAATCGGCTCAGGTGGGTAACTTGGAGCGGCGATCCGAAGGCCCTTGCCAGGGCCCCTGATTAGCGGGAGCGAGGCCATCATGCCCATGCTTTTTTGGATCGTCAAATGTTTTGTAGTGCTTTTTTCAAGGCACTACATCTTTGGTCTAATACGACTCGCCAGTCAGTTTTTGGTGCTTCAGTTCAGGGTATCGACCTTGACCCGCACCGTCAGGTCATCGCGGCCCTGAGTAGAGTAGCTGCGGGTTGTAGAAGATTTGTCGGCCTGGGTTTCGCCATTGATGCCTGCCAGGGTAATCCATTCGCCCAAGCGTCCGCTGACGGTTGTGTCGGTGCTCTGCACGTTCACTACATCAGGACGTTCCTGGCTCATACGGTCACGGTTGGTACTGATAGCCAGGTGTACGGTCTCGCCGGTGACGCTGGCGGTGACGTAAAAGCCCTGGGTGACGTTGCGATACTGGGTCTGGTTCTGCAGGCGGCCATAGCCATCCTGGTGCGTGGTGGTCAGCGGTACGCTCTGGCCGATCTGAATAAGCGCCGGCACGCCTTCGCTGGCCTGGATCTGCTGGATGCCGCCATCGCGGCTGACGGTGCCATAGCTGATGATGCGGGTCTGGCTGTCGCCGCTGTTCTGCTGGTTGGTTTCGTTGGTGTCGACGGTGATCAGCAGGCGCTTGGCCGGCGTGTCCAGTTGGGAGAGCAGGGTACGCAAGCCCTCGATCTTCGCAGGGTCGGCGTTAACGATAAGCTGGTTGCCGTAGGCGCTGACGGTGCCGTCCTTGCCGATGAAGTTCTGCGCCACGGGCAGTAGGTCGGCGCTGGTGCGGTTGCTCAGGTTGACGACCTCGGTGGCAGCCATGGCCGAAACACTGGCGGTCAGGAGCAGGGCGGTGAGCAGGGTGCGTAGGGACATGTCCGTTATCTCTGCGAGTCATTTGGCTTGATAGTGCCAGTTTGTCGGCCTGGCGGGGCGCAAGTTGAATCGTAGACGGCAAAATGCCCTGGCAGGCAGGGCATTTTGAGGTGTTGCTGATATGGCTATCGGGAGCAAGCCCCCTCCCACATTTTGACCGCATTTCAAAGGATGGACTCAGTCAAATGTGGGAGGGGGCTTGCTCCCGATATAGGCGACTCGGTCTTGAGTCAGCCCCCGCGCACCATATCCACATGCGGAATCCCGACTTCAAGAAACTCATCGCTGACGATCTTGAAACCCAACCGCTCATAAAACGGCGCCGCATACACCTGCGCACTGAGGAACTGCCGGGTCTGGCCGCGCTTTTCAGCCACTCCAATCACCGCTTCCATCAGCTTGTCGCCCACCTTCAGCCCGCGCCAGTCCTTGAGCACCGACACGCGACCAATCTCGCCGCTGGGCAGCAGGCGTGCGGTACCAATCGGAAAGTCGCCTTCGAATGCGAGGAAATGCATGGCGCCAGCGTCGTCCGCATCCCACTCGAGCTCGGCTGGAACCGATTGCTCGGCGATAAATACCGCTTCACGAATGCGCCGAATCTCGTCGATATCCTTTCGCCAGTCCGCGACACTTACGTGAATCTTATTCATCCGCGAACCCCAGGCTGCCTTGCTTGACCAGTTCGCACAGCAGGTCGCGGCCGTCTTCGTCGGCCAGCCATACGCTGAGGTTTTCGCTGTGCAGTGCGTCGGCCGAGCACACCAGCTTCAGCAGTTCACGCAGCTTGCCGGGCAGGTAACGGCTCTGGCCGCTGGCGAACAGCAATACATCGTCGTCGACTTCAGACCAGGCCAGGCGCGCGCTTGGGTTGCGTACCAAAATCGCGCCATCTTGCAGGCTGTTGATGAAGTCTTCTTCGCCCAGCTCTTCACCAGCGACCAGTTCCGGGTAGCGCGGCTCGGTCATGAACTGGCCGAACCAGGTCAGCAACATGCGCTCGTCGCTCATGTGCTCAGCCAGCAGACCCTTGAGGCGATCCAGAGCGTCGACCTGAATCTGGTGTGGGTCGCTGACCGGCTGGGCGTCGGCGTCGGTGTAGCGCTCTTCGTCAGTCAGGTACTGGCTGAGGAAGTCGGTGAAGTGGGTCAGCACTTCGGCGGCGCTCGGGGCGCGGAAACCCACCGAGTAGGTCATGCAATCGTCTTCGGCAATGCCGAAGTGCGCCAGGCGCGGTGGCAGGTAGAGCATGTCGCCTGGCTCCAGCACCCATTCGGCGCTTTCTTCGAATTCGGCGAGGATGCGCAGGTCAGCGTGTTGCAGCAGCGGGCTTTCGGAGCTGCACATCTGGCCGATCTTCCAGTTGCGCTTGCCCTGGGCTTGCAGCAGGAACACATCGTAGTTATCGAAGTGCGGACCGACGCTGCCGCCGGGCGCGGCGAAGCTGATCATCACATCGTCGATACGCCAGCTTGGCAGGAAACGGAAGTGCTCCAGCAGTTCGGCGACTTCCGGCACGAACTGGTCGACCGCCTGCACCAGCAGGGTCCACTCACGCTCTGGCAGGGCGCTGAAGGCATCTTCGGCGAATGGGCCGCGACGCAGTTCCCACGGGCGCTCGCCGTGTTCGATCACCAGGCGCGATTCGACTTCTTCTTCCAGGGCCAGGCCTGCCAGTTCGTCGGCGTCGATCGGGCTTTCGAAGTCAGGGATGGCCTGACGGATCAGCAGGGGTTTCTTCTGCCAGTAGTCGCGCAGGAATTCCCGTGCCGTGATGCCGCCCAGAAGTTGAAGAGGGATATCAGGATTCATGTGTAACCTATTGAAAAAAAGCACTTTTAAGACTGGAATAAAAACGCCCGGCGCGGCCGGGCGTCTCAAGGGTCTTGCGGTAATCAGATGCGCTTGGCTTGCTCTACAGCGTTACCGATGTAGTTGGCCGGGGTCAGCAGTTTCAGCTCGGCCTTGGCGGCAGCTGGCATGTCCAGGCCGTCGATGAAAGTCTGCAGCGCTTCAGAGGTGATCCCCTTGCCGCGTGTCAGTTCTTTGAGTTTTTCGTACGGGTTTTCGATGTTGTAGCGACGCATCACGGTCTGGATCGGCTCGGCCAGGACTTCCCAGCATGCAGCCAGGTCAGCGGCGATTTTCTGCTCGTTGAGCTCAAGCTTGCTGATGCCTTTGAGGCTGGCTTCGTACGCGATCACGCTGTGGGCAAAGCCTACACCGAGGTTGCGCAGTACGGTGGAGTCGGTCAGGTCGCGCTGCCAGCGAGAGATCGGCAACTTGCTGGCCAGGTGCTGGAACAGCGCGTTGGCGATGCCGAGGTTGCCTTCGGAGTTCTCGAAGTCGATCGGGTTGACCTTGTGCGGCATGGTCGACGAGCCGATTTCACCGGCAATGGTGCGCTGCTTGAAGTAGCCCAGGGAGATGTAGCCCCAGATATCGCGATCGAAGTCGATCAGGATGGTGTTGAAGCGCGCAATCGCGTCGAACAGCTCGGCAATGTAGTCGTGGGGTTCGATCTGCGTGGTGTAAGGGTTGAAGCCCAGGCCCAGTTCGTCTTCGATGAAGGCGCGGGCGTTGGCTTCCCAGTCGATCTCGGGGTAGGCCGACAGGTGGGCGTTGTAGTTGCCCACGGCGCCGTTGATCTTGCCCAGCAATGGCACGGCGGCCACTTGAGCGATCTGGCGCTCCAGGCGGTACACCACGTTGGCCAACTCTTTGCCCAGGGTGGTCGGCGACGCTGGCTGGCCATGGGTGCGCGAGAGCATCGGCACATCAGCGAAACGGATCGCCAGTTCACGGATAGCGTTGGCGGTCTGGCGCATCAGGGGCAGCATGACGTCATCGCGGCCTTCGCGCAGCATCAGGGCGTGGGACAGGTTGTTGATGTCCTCGCTGGTGCAGGCAAAGTGGATGAATTCGCTGACCTGGGCCAGTTCCGGCAGCTTGGCCGCTTGCTCTTTGAGCAGGTACTCGATGGCTTTGACGTCGTGGTTGGTGGTGCGCTCGATCTCTTTCACACGCTCGGCGTGCTCCAGGGAGAAGTTTTCCGCCAGGGTGTTCAATACAGCGTTGGCCTCGGCGGAAAACGCCGGCACTTCGCCGATGGCAGGGTGAGCGGCCAGGCGCTGGAGCCAGCGCACTTCAACCAGTACACGCGCACGGATCAAACCGTATTCGCTGAAAATAGGGCGCAGGGCCTGGGTTTTGCCGGCGTAGCGGCCGTCAACAGGGGAAACCGCAGTGAGCGAAGAGAGCTGCATGGGGTGTTCTCGGACAGTCGGGCAACGAAATGGGGCGCGTATCATACATGAAAAAATCCGCCGGTCCGTTGCCAACTGACCGGCGTATTACGCGTAACGGCTTGAAAATGGCCTGCCGATGCGACTTATTCGTTGCGCATCAACGGGTAAAGCTCTTTGAGCAATTTGCGTCGGCTGATCACCAGTTGCCAGCGATGTCCGCCCAACTGCCGCCACAACCGCGCCGAACGAATGCCGGCCAGGAGCAACGCGCGGATCTTCGAGGCGTTATTGGGTTGCTGCAGGTTGCGCATGTCGCCGTGCACCTGGATGCGCTGGCGCAAGGTGCTCAAGGTGTCCTGGTAAAGCGCCCCGCAGGCCGCGATTACGTTCTCGTGGGCCGGGCCGAAGTGCTCAACCTGGGACTGGATTTGCGGCAGGCGCTTGCCGATGGTTTCCAGCAGGTCGTCGCGCTTGGCTAGCTGCCGTTCCAGGCCGAGCATCGACAGGGCGTAGCGCAACGGCTCGCGCTGCAGGGTGCTTGGGTCGCGTTCGAGGGCGCCGATCAGGGCGCGATAACCTTCACGCAGGGCCAGGTCGTCGCCACCGTAGACTTCCAGAGTGTCCTTGGGGTCGCGGATCAGCAGGCTGCCGAGCATACAGGTCAGGCCTGCCTCGGTGACCTGGCCGGTCTTGGCGATCTTGTCCACCAGTACGGCGGCCAGGAATACCCCGCCAAGCGCCGTCAATTGCTCCTGGGTCGGGCTCATGCCGGATGGCTCCAGGCTTGCGCAACTTCAATCACGCCGCCGCCCAGGCAGATTTCGCCGTCGTAGAACACCACGGATTGGCCTGGGGTGACCGCACGTTGCGGGTCGTCGAAGGTCGCGCGGTAACCTGTGGCGGTTTTTTCCAGGGTGCACGGCTGGTCGCTCTGGCGATAGCGCACTTTGGCGGTCAGGCGGCGTGGCGTGCTCAGGTCGATCGGGTTGACCCAGTAGATCTCGGAAGCGAGCAGGGCGCCGGAGAACAGCAGCGGATGTTCGTTGCCCTGGCCGACCACAAGCACGTTGTTTTCCAGATCCTTGACCAGCACGTACCAAGGCTCTTCACCTGCGTCTTTCAGGCCGCCGATGCCCAGGCCCTGGCGCTGGCCAATGGTGTGGTACATCAGGCCATGGTGACGGCCGATCACTTCGCCGTCAGTGGTCTTGATCTCGCCCGGCTGCGCCGGCAGGTACTGCTTGAGGAAATCGCTGAAGCGGCGCTCGCCGATAAAGCAGATCCCGGTGGAGTCTTTCTTCTTGGCGGTGGCCAGGCCGTGTTGCTCGGCGATCTTGCGCACTTCGGGCTTTTCCAGTTCGCCGACCGGGAACAGGGTCTTGGCAATCTGTTCACCGCCGACGGCGTGCAGGAAGTAGCTCTGGTCCTTGTTCGGGTCCAGGCCCTTGAGCAATTCGGTGCGGCCATCGATATCGCGACGGCGCACGTAGTGGCCCGTGGCAATCAGGTCGGCGCCAAGCATCATGGCGTAATCGAGGAACGCCTTGAACTTGATTTCGCGGTTGCACAGGATGTCCGGGTTCGGCGTGCGGCCGGCCTTGTATTCGGCCAGGAAGTGCTCGAACACGTTGTCCCAGTACTCGGCGGCGAAGTTGGCAGTGTGCAGCTTGATGCCGATCCTGTCGCACACGGCCTGGGCGTCCGCCAGGTCGTCCATGGCGGTGCAGTATTCGGTTCCATCGTCTTCTTCCCAGTTCTTCATGAACAGGCCTTCCACCTCATAACCCTGCTCCATGAGCAGAACGGCGGAAACGGAAGAATCCACGCCGCCGGACATACCGACGATGACGCGCTTCTTTTGTGTGTCAGAAGGGGCTGGATCACGCATAGGGTTTCAACGGGTGTCTTGAAAAAGGACGCGATTCTATCAGGCCCGAGCCGCTAAGGCTAAAGAGAAGGGCGGATCAATTCGAGACTGTGCCGGTGGCCGGCCAGATAATCATCGATACAGCGGATGATCAGCTCGCTGCGCCAGTCATCGCGCACGGTCATCAGCTCGTCACGGGTCAGCCAGCGGGCGCGCAGGATGCCTTCGTCGAGTTGATAGTCCGGGTGATGTTTCAGCGCCTTGGCGATAAAGCATACGCGCTGATAGGTCACGCCATTGCTCGGTGCGGTGTACAGGTAAATGCCGACGATGCCAGTGGGCTCGACATCCCAGCCGGTTTCTTCGAGGGTTTCACGCACCGCGGCCTCGGTGAGGGTTTCGTTCGGGTCCAGGTGGCCGGCGGGCTGGTTGAGCACGGCGCGGCCGCCCTTGAGTTCTTCAACCATCAGGAAGCGGCCGTTGTCTTCGACGATGGTGGCGACGGTGATGTGGGGGAGCCAGGTCATTGCAAACCTCGGTATCGGGAAGGTGACTCGGTCAATGTGGGAGCTGGCTTGCCTGTGATGGCGGTGGGTCAGCTGCACCTGTATGAACTGACAGACTGTAATCGCAGGCAAGCCAGCTCCCACATTTGATTGGGTTTCTTCAATGAAGTCCCTACAAACAGAAACCCCGGCACTGGGCCGGGGCTTCTTTGCATCCTTACAACCTTACTTCAACTTGGCAATCGCCGCATTGAGGGTGTTGCTTGGGCGCATGGCCTTGCTGGTCAGCTCGGGGTTCGGCGCGTAGTAGCCGCCGATGTCCACGGGCTTGCCCTGTACCGCGTTGAGCTCGGCAACGATGGTTGCTTCGTTCTCAGCCAGGGTTTTTGCCAGTTCGCCGAACTGCGCTTGCAGTGCAGCGTCTTCGGTCTGGGCGGCCAGGGCTTGGGACCAGTACAGCGCCAGGTAGAAGTGGCTGCCGCGGTTGTCGATGTTGCCGACTTTGCGCGATGGCGACTTGTTGTTGTCCAGGAACTGGCCGGTAGCCTGGTCCAGGGTCTTGGACAGTACCAAGGCTTTGGGGTTGTTGTAGGTCACGCCCAGGTGCTCAAGGGAAGCGGCCAGGGCCAGGAACTCGCCCAGGGAGTCCCAACGCAGGAAGTTTTCTTCCAGCAGCTGCTGAACGTGCTTGGGAGCCGAACCGCCAGCGCCGGTTTCGAACAGGCCGCCGCCGTTCATCAGCGGCACGATCGACAGCATCTTGGCGCTGGTGCCCAGTTCCATGATCGGGAACAGGTCGGTCAGGTAGTCGCGCAGCACGTTGCCGGTCACCGAAATGGTGTCCAGGCCCTTGCGGGTGCGCTCCAGGGTGAACTTCATCGCATCGACCGGGGCCATGATGCGGATGTCCAGGCCTTCGGTGTTGTGGTCTTTCAGGTACGCCTGAACTTTCTCGACCACCACGCCATCGTGAGCGCGCTTGGGGTCCAGCCAGAAAATGGCCGGGGTGTTGCTGGCGCGGGCACGGTTGACGGCGAGCTTGACCCAGTCCTGGATCGGCGCGTCTTTGGTCTGGCACATGCGGAAGATGTCGCCGGCCTCGACTTTCTGTTCCATCAGCAGGTTGCCCTGGCTGTCGGTGACGCGAACAACGCCGTCAGCCTTGATCTGGAAGGTCTTGTCGTGGGAGCCGTACTCTTCGGCTTTCTTGGCCATCAGGCCAACGTTTGGCACGCTGCCCATGGTGGTCGGGTCGAAGGCGCCATTGGCCTTGCAGTCTTCGATGACCGCCTGGTAGATGGTGGCGTAGCAGCGATCCGGGATCACAGCCTTGGTGTCGTGCAACTGGCCGTCGGTGCCCCACATCTTGCCGGAGTCACGGATCATGGCTGGCATCGAGGCGTCGACGATCACGTCGCTCGGCACGTGCAGGTTGGTGATGCCTTTGTCGGAGTTGACCATCGCCAGGGCAGGACGAGCGGCGTAGACGGCCTGGATGTCGGCTTCGATCTGCGCTTGCTGGTCGGCCGGCAGGGCCTTGATGCGGGCATACAGGTCGCCGATGCCGTTGTTCAGGTTGAAGCCGATCTGCTCAAGCACGGTAGCGTGCTTGGCCAGGGCATCTTTATAGAACTCGGCAACGATCTGGCCGAACATGATCGGGTCGGAGACCTTCATCATGGTGGCTTTGAGGTGAACCGACAGCAGCACGCCTTGCTTCTTGGCGTCCTCGATTTCAGCGGCGATAAAGCTGCGCAGCGCTTTCTTGCTCAACACGGCGGTGTCGATGATCTCGCCGGCCTGGACGCTGGTCTTTTCTTTCAGGACGGTGGTGGTGCCGTCCTGGGCAACCAGCGCAATTTTGACAGCATCGGCGGCTTCGATCTGTACGGCTTTTTCGCTGCCGTAGAAGTCACCATTGCTCATGTGGGCAATGTGCGACTTGGAGTCGGCAGCCCAGGCGCCCATCTTGTGCGGGTGCTTGCGTGCGTAGTTCTTGACTGACAGCGGCGCGCGGCGGTCGGAGTTGCCTTCGCGCAGTACCGGGTTCACGGCGCTGCCCTTGACCTTGTCGTAACGTGCACGGGTTTCTTTTTCCGCGTCGGTGGTTACGGTTTCCGGGTAGTCCGGCAGGGCGTAGCCCTGGGCCTGCAGTTCCTTGATCGCGGCTTGCAGCTGCGGGGTCGAGGCACTGATGTTAGGCAGCTTGATGATGTTGGCTTCAGGGGTTACGGCCAGGTCGCCCAGTTCGGCGAGGTGGTCCGGGATAGCCTTGGTGCCCAGTTGCTCGGGGAAGCTTGCGAGGATGCGCCCTGCGAGGGAGATGTCGCGGGTTTCAACGGCAATATCAGCGGAAGCGGTGAAGGCCTCTACGATAGGCAACAGTGAATAGGTGGCGAGGGCTGGAGCTTCGTCGGTGAAGGTGTAGATGATCTTCGAGCGGGTGGGCATATTCGGATTAACTCTCTTCTTTGCTGAAAGCGTGCGCAGAAACTCGAGATGCGCCGGGTGGAGCGCGTTCGTTCAAAGTCATCCATGAGCGAAATGTCGAGGTTTCTTCGCGGTGATGTTGGGTTGCATCAGTCGAGCGTCAAGCGTTTGGACTATTGTAATAGTCCTGCTTTCTGGCTGAAGGCTACTGTCTAGAGCGGTCAACCGTCGTGACTCTTTGGTCAGCGGCGGCATTATACATAGGTCGCTATGCTTACGCAGAGCCTTCATACAAAAGGTGTGTCGTCCATTGGTCTAAAGGTCGCAGGGGCGGGGTTACGCCGAAAGTTGAATGATGTGCTCAAGATTGGCACTTTTCCCTTTGCTTTCAGGCTTGTAGGCGACAATTTATGCTGTTTTCGATGCAAATGAGCATGGCGCGAGGTTTCGGTCGCCATTTATCTGGAGTAGGCTCGAACGCAGCCAGATGTTCAATCCATAGATGGAGTTCAGCATGGGATACAAGAAGATTCAGGTTCCGGCAGTCGGCGACAAAATCACCGTCAATGCAGACCATTCTCTCAATGTTCCTGACCAACCGATCATCCCCTATATCGAAGGTGACGGTATTGGCGTCGACATCAGCCCGGTGATGATCAAGGTAGTCGACGCAGCTGTTGAAAAGGCTTACGGCGGCAAGCGCAAAATCTCGTGGATGGAGGTGTATGCCGGCGAAAAGGCGACCCAGGTCTACGACCAGGACACCTGGTTGCCCCAGGAAACCCTGGACGCGGTCAAGGATTACGTGGTGTCCATCAAGGGCCCGCTGACCACGCCGGTCGGGGGTGGTATTCGCTCGCTGAACGTGGCTCTGCGTCAGCAGCTCGACCTGTATGTGTGTCTGCGCCCGGTGCGCTGGTTTGAAGGCGTGCCCAGCCCGGTCAAGAAGCCAGGCGATGTGGACATGACCATCTTCCGTGAGAACTCCGAGGATATTTACGCGGGTATCGAGTGGAAAGCCGGTTCGCCTGAGGCGATCAAGGTGATCAAGTTCCTCAAGGAGGAAATGGGTGTTACCAAGATCCGTTTCGACCAGGATTGCGGGATTGGCGTCAAGCCGGTGTCGAAAGAGGGTACCAAGCGCCTGGCGCGCAAGGCCCTGCAGTATGTAGTCGATAACGACCGCGACTCGCTGACCATCGTGCACAAAGGCAACATCATGAAGTTCACCGAAGGCGCCTTCAAGGAGTGGGCCTACGAAGTGGCGGCTGAAGAATTCGGCGCGACGCTGCTCGACGGCGGCCCGTGGATGCAGTTCAAGAACCCCAAGACCGGCAAGAATGTGGTGGTCAAGGATGCGATTGCCGATGCCATGCTCCAGCAGATCCTGCTGCGTCCGGCTGAGTATGATGTGATTGCCACGCTCAACCTCAATGGCGACTACTTGTCCGATGCCTTGGCGGCGGAGGTTGGTGGTATTGGTATCGCGCCGGGAGCCAACCTGTCGGACACCGTGGCGATGTTCGAAGCCACTCACGGTACTGCGCCCAAGTATGCGGGCAAGGACCAGGTCAACCCGGGTTCATTGATTCTGTCGGCAGAAATGATGCTGCGTCATATGGGCTGGGTCGAGGCGGCTGACTTGATCATCAAGGGCACCAATGGTGCGATTTCTGCCAAGACCGTGACCTATGACTTTGAGCGCCTGATGGATGGCGCTACGTTGGTGTCGTCGTCGGGCTTTGGTGATGCGCTGATCAAGCATATGTAAGCAGGCAGAGAGAACCGGCCGCCCTGATGATTCGGGGTGGCCGGTTTGCTTTCAATGCTTTGTTCAATAATTGATCAGGCGTGTTGCTTTTTTGAATGTAAGTCGGTGTTTCTGCTTTTCTTTTCGACGTTCGTAGTGGCAGGCGTATCAACGAGAACGATATTCGTGGCCTGCATTCCCTTTGGGCCTTGAACGATATCAAAGGTGACAGGCTGATTCGCTTTCACCGTTTTGTAGCCTTCCACTTGAATCGCCGAATAATGCGCAAAAAGGTCTTCAGTCTTGCCGTCTTCATTGATGAAGCCGTACCCCTTGGCATTGTTGAACCACTTGACCTTACCACTAGCCATTCCCATATCCCTCTGCACCAGACTCCATCACTGGAGTATCATCCAGTTTATCCGTCCTAACCCGAATAAATAAGGTTGACTGCGCGGACCTTTTTTACCCACTGTGGGCTCTATTGGTTGTAACACCGATTTGCCGATAGTCAAGGCGACCAGTCGGTCAGAGTTGAAATTCTGACAGCTCGCCCCCACCACTGTAATTGAACCACTGACGAACCTTTCTTTCCATGCATGCAAATAGCCAGATTCGACTAACATTCAATCAGGATCGCCCGGATCAGGAACATGACGACGACGGTTCTGCAGGCATTGCTGTTCAGGAGGCCAAGCCTGCTTTACAGGCACCGCCGATGTACAAGGTGGTTTTGTTCAATGATGACTACACACCGATGGATTTCGTCGTCGAAGTGCTCGAGGTGTTTTTTAACCTGAACCGCGAGTTGGCGACCAAGGTAATGCTGGCCGTTCACACAGAAGGACGGGCAGTATGTGGAGTGTTTACCCGCGACATCGCCGAGACAAAGGCCATGCAGGTCAACCAGTACGCCAGGGAAAGCCAGCATCCGCTACTCTGTGAAATCGAGAAGGACGGTTAACGCCGACCACTTGGGTATGAGGTGAAGCTATGTTAAACCGCGAGCTCGAAGTCACCCTCAATCTTGCCTTCAAGGAGGCTCGTTCGAAGCGTCATGAGTTCATGACCGTCGAGCACCTTTTGCTGGCACTTTTGGATAATGAAGCTGCCGCCACCGTTCTGCGTGCGTGCGGCGCCAACCTCGACAAACTCAAGCATGATCTGCAGGAGTTTATCGACTCCACCACGCCACTGATCCCCGTGCATGACGAGGACCGCGAGACCCAGCCAACCCTGGGCTTCCAGCGGGTATTGCAGCGTGCTGTCTTCCACGTACAGAGCTCCGGTAAGCGTGAGGTCACAGGCGCAAACGTGCTGGTGGCAATTTTCAGCGAACAGGAAAGCCAGGCCGTGTTTCTGCTCAAGCAGCAGAGCGTTGCCCGTATTGATGTCGTCAATTACATCGCCCACGGTATCTCCAAGGTGCCCGGGCACGGCGATCATTCCGAGGGCGAGCAGGATATGCAGGACGACGAGGGCGGTGAGTCTTCTTCTTCAAGCAACCCGCTGGATGCCTATGCCAGCAATCTCAATGAGATGGCGCGACAGGGGCGGATCGATCCGCTGGTCGGGCGTGAGAGCGAGGTCGAGCGTGTAGCGCAGATTCTCGCGCGGCGTCGCAAGAACAACCCGTTGTTGGTGGGTGAGGCGGGCGTGGGTAAAACCGCGATTGCCGAAGGCCTGGCCAAGCGCATTGTCGACAACCAGGTGCCGGACCTGCTGGCAAACAGCGTCGTCTACTCTCTTGACCTGGGCGCATTGCTCGCCGGGACCAAGTACCGTGGCGATTTCGAGAAGCGCTTCAAGGCGCTGCTCGGCGAGCTGAAAAAACGCCCGCAGGCGATCCTGTTCATCGACGAGATCCACACCATCATTGGTGCCGGTGCGGCCTCCGGTGGGGTGATGGACGCCTCCAACCTGCTCAAGCCATTGCTGTCTTCGGGTGATATCCGCTGCATCGGCTCAACCACCTTCCAGGAGTTTCGCGGCATTTTCGAAAAAGACCGTGCCCTGGCGCGACGCTTCCAGAAAGTCGACGTGTCCGAGCCTTCGGTTGAAGACACCATTGGCATCCTGCGTGGGCTCAAGGGGCGTTTTGAAGCGCACCACGGCATCGAGTACACCGATGAGGCCCTGCGTGCGGCGGCTGAGCTGGCGTCGCGCTACATCAATGACCGGCACATGCCGGACAAGGCCATCGACGTGATCGACGAGGCGGGCGCCTACCAGCGGCTGCAGCCGGTCGAGAAGCGTGTGAAGCGTATCGATGTGCCTCAGGTCGAGGACATCGTGGCGAAAATCGCGCGGATTCCGCCAAAACACGTCACCAGTTCCGACAAGGAGCTGCTGCGTAACCTGGAGCGCGATCTCAAGCTCACTGTGTTCGGTCAGGATGCGGCGATCGACTCGCTGTCCACTGCGATCAAGTTGTCCCGTGCGGGCCTCAAGTCGCCGGACAAGCCGGTCGGTTCGTTCCTGTTCGCAGGGCCTACCGGCGTCGGCAAGACCGAGGCGGCGCGGCAGTTGGCCAAGGCCATGGGTATCGAGCTGGTCCGTTTCGACATGTCCGAGTACATGGAGCGTCACACCGTGTCGCGCCTGATCGGTGCGCCGCCGGGCTATGTCGGTTTCGATCAGGGCGGCTTGTTGACCGAAGCGATCACCAAGCAGCCGCATTGCGTACTGCTGCTCGATGAAATCGAAAAGGCTCACCCGGAAGTCTTCAACCTGCTGTTGCAGGTCATGGATCACGGGACGCTGACCGATAACAACGGGCGCAAGGCGGACTTCCGTAATGTGATCGTGATCATGACCACCAACGCCGGTGCTGAAACTGCTGCGCGAGCGTCTATCGGCTTCACGCATCAGGATCACTCTTCCGATGCAATGGAAGTGATCAAGAAGAGCTTCACGCCGGAGTTCCGCAACCGTCTCGACACCATTATCCAATTTGGTCGCCTCAGCCATGAGGTTATCAAGAGCGTGGTGGACAAGTTCCTCACCGAGCTTCAGGCGCAGTTGGAAGACAAGCGCGTGCAGCTGGATGTGACGGAAGCGGCTCGCAGTTGGATCGCAGAGGGCGGTTACGATGCGGCAATGGGCGCTCGCCCAATGGCGCGTCTGATCCAGGACAAGATCAAGCGGCCGCTGGCCGAAGAGATCCTGTTCGGCGAACTCTCCGACCATGGCGGCGTGGTGCATATCGATCTGAAGGACGGCGAGCTGACCTTCGAGTTCGAGACCACGGCAGAAATGGCCTGATCGTTCTGCAGCAACACAAAAAGGCGCCGAAAGGCGCCTTTTTGCTGACTTGAAATGCAATTCTCAGAACAATCGAGATCCAATGTGGGAGGGGGCTTGCTCCCGATAGCGGTGGTTCAGCAACAAATTAGTTGCCTGACACACTGCTATCGGGGGCAAGCCCCCTCCCACAATTTATGTGTATGCCACCCACACAAAAACGCCCGGCATAACCGGGCGTTTTGTATTGACTTGCTTAGCGAGCGCGGTAAGTGATGCGCCCTTTGCTCAAGTCATAGGGCGTCAGCTCGACGCGCACTTTGTCACCGGTAAGAATACGAATGTAGTTCTTGCGCATCTTGCCGGAGATATGCGCGGTTACGACGTGCCCATTTTCCAACTCCACACGAAACATGGTGTTGGGCAGGGTGTCGACGACAGTGCCTTCCATTTCGAAGCTGTCTTCTTTCGACATGCAGTAAAGCCCTCGGTATCCAGTGAATGGCCCGGTGCAACTGCGCCAGGCAAAAGCGGCGTGCATTGTGCCCGAAAAAGAGGGTTCAAGCCAAGGGGTTCTAGTTAAGTGTGACCCATCTTTGATTAATCAGCAGCTCAATGGGCCGATATTGGGTCTTGTAGTTCATCTTTTTGCAGTTCTTGATCCAGTATCCGAGGTACACCGCTTCCAGTTCCAGGCGCAGCGCTTCACCTATTTGCCAGAGGATCGCAAAGCGCCCGAGGCTGCGGCGTTCCTCTTCGGGTTCATAGAAGGTGTACACCGCCGACAGGCCGTTGGGCAGCAGGTCGGTCACCGCCACGGCCAGCAGCCGTCCATCGAGGCGGAACTCGTAGAAGCGCGAGAACGGCAGGTCACGTACCAGGAAGGTGGAAAACTGATCACGGCTGGGCGGGAACATGTCGCCATCGGCATGGCGTTGCTCAATGTAGCGCTGATAAAGGTCGAAATACTCTTCGCTGTACTGCGGCTTGACCGCGTTTACCGTCAGGTCGGCGTTGCGTTTGAGGATGCGTTTCTGATTGCGATCGGGCAAAAATTGCGCGGCAGGGATGCGCGCCGGCACACACGCGTTGCAATTCTGGCAGTGAGGTCGGTACAGATGATCGCCGCTGCGCCGAAACCCCATCTCCGAGAGGTCGGCGTACACATGCACGTCCATCGGCTGGCTGGGATCGAGGAACAGCGTGGTGGCCTGCTCATCGGGCAGATAGCTGCAAGAGTGGGCTTGAGTGGCATAGAACTTCAAGCGCGCCAGCTCGGTCATGATCAACCCTCGGGATAAGCTTTGGAATAAGTGTAAGCCAGGTAGGCGAAAGTCGCCTACGAAACCCACGGCCCAGAGCTGGGTTGGTCCAAATGCTTGCGCAGCAAGTCAGCGAAGTCGCTGCGCGGTATGGCGCGGGCGCCCAGGCTGTGCAGGTGGTCATTGGGCATCTGGCAGTCGATCAGCACGAAGCCCCACGCCTGCAATTGACGGGTCAATGTGGCGAAACCGAATTTCGAGGCGTTGTCGGCGCGGCTGAACATGGATTCGCCAAAAAACAGCTGGCCCATCGCCAGGCCATACAGGCCACCTACCAGTTCGCCCTGGTCCCACACTTCCACGGAGTGGGCGTAGCCGCGCTTGTGCAGCGCCAGGTAGGCGTTCTGGATGCCCTCGGTGATCCAGGTGCCGTCCGCGTAGGCGCGCGGTGCAGCGCAGGCCTGGATGACGGCGGCGAAATCCTGGTCGAACGTCACGGTATAACGCTGTTGGCGCAGTAGTTTGCCGAGGCTGCGGGACACATGCAGTTCGTCGGGGAAGATCACCGTGCGTGGGTCGGGTGACCACCAGAGGATAGGCTGGCCTTCGGAGAACCACGGAAAGCAGCCATGGCGATAGGCCTGGATCAGGCGTTCGGCCGACAGGTCGCCACCGGCGGCGAGCAGGCCATTGGGTTCGCGCATGGCCTTGGCCAGGGGCGGGAAAGTCAGGTTGTCGCGTTGTAACCAGGTCAGCATGGCATCCAGGCTTACGGAAGGGGAGGGGAGTGGCAGACAAGGCATCTGCCGCATAAGCGTTGATTATTGTCGACCCGGCGCCAAGGGGCCAGCCCGATTAAGCCGTGAGGCCGGATTAGCATGAGCGGGTGTTTCTGCAACTCTGCGCATAAGGCGCGGTCGTAATCGGGGCTGGCACATGCCAGCCATTTGCCAAGTTTGCCTGGATTGCCAGATACAGCTCATAAGCCTTTGTCAGCAAAGGCAATGCATGCTCAAATTGAACAGGCTTTGACACTTCGATTGCCAAGGCTGCCAGGTGGAGGGCAAGTGTGTGGCATCGCGCACGCAAACCCGTACAATGCGCCCATTGTGGCGTTATCGCCATTTCACCTATCCGTGACCTGGTGTTAAAAGTAGATTCAGCAACATACGTTCATTTTTCAGCTGCTCGGGATAGGGCAGTCATGTGTAGTCATTCAACAGATGGACGCGCTAAAGGCGCAGGAAAAGACCCGTTTTGAAGAAATCCGCCGCAGCACCTAAAGCAGCAGTCGTACCGGCCTGGCGCCAGCACCTGCATTACCGACTCAAGGAAGGCGCACTGATTGCCATCGGTGCCCTGTGCCTGTTCCTGATGATGGCCTTGCTCACCTATGGCAAGGACGATCCAGGCTGGAGCCATAACAGCAAGATCGACGACGTGCAGAATTTCGGTGGGCCGGTAGGGTCCTACAGCGCCGATATCCTGTTCATGATCCTGGGTTATTTCGCGTACATTTTCCCGCTGCTGCTGGCGATCAAGACCTGGCAGATCTTCCGCCAGCGTCACGAGCCGTGGCAGTGGAGCGGCTGGCTGTTTTCCTGGCGCCTGATCGGCCTGGTGTTCCTGGTGCTGTCCGGCGCGGCGCTGGCGCATATTCACTTCCATGCACCCACCGGCCTGCCGGCGGGTGCGGGCGGGGCGCTGGGCGAAAGCCTCGGTGACCTGGCGCGGCGCACGCTGAATATCCAGGGCAGCACCTTGATGTTCATCGCGCTGTTCCTGTTCGGCCTCACGGTGTTCACCGACCTGTCATGGTTCAAGGTGATGGACGTGACCGGCAAGATCACCCTCGACCTGTTCGAATTGTTCCAGGGCGCTGCCAACCGCTGGTGGGCCGCCCGTGTCGAGCGCAAGCAAATGGTTGCCCAACTGCGTGAGGTGGACACCCGCGTCAACGAGGTGGTGGCCCCGAGCACGCCGGATCGGCGCGAGCAGGCCAAGGTCAAGGAGCGCTTGATCGAGCGTGAGCAAGCCCTGAGCAAGCACATGTCGGACCGCGAGAAGCAGGTGCCGCCGGTGATCGCGCCGGCACCGCCCAAGGCGCCGGAACCCAGCCATCGCGTACAGAAAGAGAAACAGGCCCCGCTGTTTATCGACAGCGCCGTGGAAGGCACCTTGCCGCCGATCTCGATTCTCGACCCGGCAGAAAAGAAACAGCTCAATTATTCCCCGGAATCCCTGGCGGCCGTCGGCCACTTGCTGGAAATCAAGCTCAAGGAGTTCGGCGTCGAAGTGTCGGTGGATTCGATCCATCCCGGCCCGGTGATTACCCGTTACGAAATCCAGCCGGCCGCCGGTGTAAAAGTCAGCCGTATTTCCAACCTGGCCAAAGACTTGGCCCGTTCCCTGGCCGTGACCAGCGTTCGCGTGGTGGAAGTGATCCCGGGCAAGACCACCGTGGGTATCGAGATTCCCAACGAAGACCGCCAGATCGTGCGTTTCTCCGAAGTGCTGTCGACCCCCGAGTACGACAATTTCAAATCGCCGGTCACCCTGGCCCTCGGCCATGACATCGGCGGCAAGCCGGTGATCACCGACCTGGCGAAAATGCCTCACCTGCTGGTAGCCGGTACCACCGGTTCCGGTAAGTCGGTGGGTGTGAACGCAATGATCCTGTCGATCCTGTTCAAGTCCGGGCCGGATGACGCCAAGCTGATCATGATCGACCCGAAGATGTTGGAGCTGTCGATCTACGAAGGCATTCCGCACCTGTTGTGCCCGGTGGTTACCGACATGAAGGACGCCGCCAACGCCCTGCGTTGGAGCGTTGCCGAGATGGAGCGCCGCTACAAGCTGATGGCCAAGATGGGCGTACGTAACCTGTCGGGCTTCAACGCCAAGGTCAAGGAAGCCCAGGACGCCGGCGAACCGCTGACCGACCCGCTGTACAAGCGCGAAAACATTCATGACGAGGCACCGCTGCTGACCAAGCTGCCGACCATCGTGGTGGTGGTCGACGAATTCGCCGACATGATGATGATCGTCGGCAAGAAGGTCGAAGAACTGATCGCGCGTATTGCCCAGAAGGCACGTGCCGCCGGGATTCACTTGATCCTCGCGACTCAGCGCCCGTCGGTGGATGTGATCACCGGCCTGATCAAGGCCAACATCCCGACACGCATGGCGTTCCAGGTATCGAGCAAGATCGACTCACGGACCATCATCGACCAGGGTGGCGCCGAGCAGCTGCTGGGCCACGGTGACATGCTCTACATGCCGCCGGGCACCAGCCTGCCGATTCGCGTTCACGGTGCCTTTGTGTCCGATGACGAAGTACACCGCGTGGTCGAAGCCTGGAAACTGCGCGGCGCCCCGGAATACAACGACGACATCCTCGCAGGCGTCGAAGAGGCCGGCAGCGGTTTTGACGGTGGCAGCGGCGGCGGCGACGATGATGCCGAAACCGACGCGCTGTACGATGAGGCCGTGGCCTTCGTGCTGGAAAGCCGTCGCGCCTCTATCTCCGCAGTGCAACGCAAGTTGAAAATCGGCTATAACCGCGCTGCCCGCATGATCGAAGCCATGGAACACGCCGGCGTCGTCACTGCAATGAACACCAACGGCTCGCGTGAAATCATCGCCCCCGGGCAGATGCGCGACTGACCCCGGTGCCGCGTGGTAACACGCGGCACCGCCCTGACTACTCAATGAGGACTCCCATGCGCTTTATCCGCATGCTGTTGTTGCCGGCACTGGCCTTGACCGCTGTTTCGGCTCACGCTGATGAACAGGCCGTAACGCGCCTGACCGGACTGCTGAATGACTCCAAAACCCTGACCTCGCGCTTCTCCCAGTTGACCCTGGATGCCGGTGGTACTCAATTACAGGAAACTGCCGGTGAAATGGCCGTGCAGCGTCCAGGGCTTTTTTATTGGCATACCGAGGGTAAGGCTGAGCAGACCATCGTTTCTGATGGCCAGAAGGTCACCTTATGGGACCCGGATCTAGAGCAGGCCACGATCAAGAAGCTCGACCCGCGCTTGAATCAGACGCCGGCGTTGCTGTTGTCGGGCGATGTGTCGAAAATCAGCGATAGCTTTGACATCACTTCCAAGCAAACCGGTGACGTAATGGATTTCACCCTCAAGCCGAAAGCCAAAGACACCCTTTTCGATAGTCTTCGCCTTTCGTTCCGTGGCGGTTTGATCAATGACATGCAACTGGTCGACAGCGTGGGTCAGCGCACCAATATTCTGTTCACCGGCGTCAAGGCCAACGGCGTTGTGGATGCATCCAAGTTCAAGTTCGACATCCCCAAGGGTGCCGACGTGATCCAGGAATAACCTGCCGAGAGGTTTCAAGCGCTGCCCATGGATCTGTTTCGAAGTGACCCGATTGCCCAGCCCCTGGCCGCACGCTTGCGTTCGACCAACCTGGATGAGTACGTCGGTCAGGAACACCTGCTCGCTCGCGGCAAGCCCTTGCGCGAAGCGCTGGAGCAGGGCGCGCTGCACTCGATGATTTTCTGGGGCCCGCCGGGCGTGGGCAAGACCACCCTGGCGCGGCTGCTGGCGAAAGTCTCGGATGCCCACTTTGAAACGGTCTCGGCGGTGCTTGCCGGGGTCAAGGAAATCCGCCAGGCGGTGGAAGTCGCCAAGCAGCAGGCCGGCCAGTACGGCAAGCGCACCATCCTGTTTGTCGACGAAGTGCATCGCTTCAACAAGTCGCAGCAGGATGCGTTCCTGCCGTATGTTGAAGACGGCACCTTGATCTTTATCGGCGCCACCACTGAAAACCCTTCGTTTGAACTCAACAACGCCTTGTTGTCGCGAGCGCGTGTCTACGTGCTCAAAAGCCTGGACGAGGCGGCGATGCAAAAGCTGCTGCAGCGGGCCTTGAATGAAGACAAGGGCCTGGGCAAGCGCCATCTGAGCGTCAGTGAAGAAGGCTTCAAGATCCTGCTCACCGCCGCAGATGGCGATGGCAGGCGTTTTCTCAACCTGCTGGAAAACGCTTCGGACCTGGCTGAAGACGGCGGTGAAATTGGCGTCGATCTGCTGCAAAGCCTGCTGGGTGATACGCGCCGGCGCTTCGACAAGGGCGGTGAAGCTTTCTACGACCAGATTTCCGCGCTGCACAAGTCCGTGCGCGGCTCCAACCCGGACGGTGCGCTGTACTGGTTCGCACGCATGATCGACGGCGGTTGCGATCCGTTGTACCTGGCCCGTCGCGTGGTGCGCATGGCCAGCGAAGACATCGGCAATGCCGACCCGCGAGCCCTGAGCCTGTGCCTGGCGGCCTGGGAGGTGCAGGAGCGCCTCGGCAGCCCGGAAGGCGAGTTGGCGGTGGCCCAGGCCATCACCTACCTGGCCTGCGCACCGAAAAGCAACGCGGTGTACATGGGCTTCAAGTCGGCGCTGCGAGCGGCGGCTGAACATGGTTCGCTGGAAGTGCCGATGCACTTGCGCAACGCGCCGACCAAACTGATGAAGCAGCTGGGTTACGGTGACGAATATCGCTACGCTCATGACGAACCGGATGCCTATGCAGCCGGCGAAGACTACTTCCCCGATGCTCTGGAACCGTTGCCGCTCTACCAGCCAGTGCCCCGTGGGCTGGAGCTGAAGATCGGCGAAAAGCTCAACCATCTGGCCCAACTCGACCGTCTCAGCCCCCGTCAGCGGAGAAAGTAGTGCTCAAGACGATTCTTGCCGTGTCCGCAGCCGGCATCGCTGGTACATTATTGCGTTTCGCCACCAGCACCTGGGTCAGCGCCCAGTGGCCGAAGCATTTTTATGCGGCGACCCTGGCAGTCAACCTGGTGGGCTGTTTGATTATCGGGCTGTTGTACGGCTGGTTCCTGTTGCGCCCGGAAGTGCCGATTGAAATTCGCGCCGGCTTGATTGTCGGTTTTGTAGGCGGTCTGACGACCTTTTCATCCTTTTCACTGGATACGCTGCGGCTGCTGGAAAGCGGGCAGGCCCTGGTCGCCTTCGGGTACCTGGGCATCAGCGTATTCGGCGGGCTGCTCGCCACCTGGGCCGGCCTGTCCTTGACCAAACTTTGATAACGAGAGACCGACATGCTCGATTCCAAACTGTTACGTAGCAACCTTCAGGACGTAGCGGACCGCCTGGCATCCCGTGGCTTTGCCTTGGATGTTGCGCGCATCGAAGCGCTGGAAGAACAGCGCAAGACCGTCCAGACCCGCACCGAAGCACTGCAGGCTGAGCGTAATGCGCGTTCCAAGTCCATTGGCCAGGCCAAACAGCGCGGCGAAGACATCGCACCGCTGATGGCGGATGTCGAGCGTATGGGCACTGAGCTGTCCAACGGCAAAACCGAGCTGGAAGGCATCCAGACCGAGCTGGACTCGATCCTGCTGGGCATTCCGAACCTGCCCCACGAATCCGTGCCGGTAGGCGAAGATGAAGACGGCAACGTTGAAGTACGCCGCTGGGGCACGCCCAAAGCCTTCGATTTCGAGATCAAGGATCATGTGGCCCTGGGCGAATTGACCGGTGGCCTGGATTTCGAGACCGCGGCAAAAATGTCCGGTGCCCGTTTCGCTTTGCTGCGTGGCCCGATCGCCCGTATGCACCGTGCGCTGGCGCAGTTCATGATCAACCTGCACACCGGTGAGCATGGCTACGAAGAAGCCTACACCCCGTACCTGGTCCAAGCGCCGGCGCTGATGGGTACCAGCCAGTTGCCGAAATTCGAAGAAGACCTGTTCAAGATCACTCGCGACGGCGAAGCCGATCTGTACCTGATCCCGACCGCCGAGGTGTCGCTGACCAATATCGTCGCCGGCGAAATCCTCGATGCCAAGCAACTGCCGTTGAAGCTGGTTGCCCACAGCCCGTGCTTTCGCAGTGAAGCCGGCGCATCGGGTCGCGATACGCGCGGCATGATCCGCCAACACCAGTTCGACAAGGTCGAGATGGTGCAGGTGGTCGAGCCGTCGACTTCCATGGAAGCCCTGGAAGGCCTGACCGCCAATGCCGAACGCGTTCTGCAACTGTTGGAGCTGCCGTACCGCGTACTGGCGCTGTGCACCGGCGACATGGGCTTCAGCGCTGTGAAGACCTACGATTTGGAAGTGTGGGTACCGAGCCAAGACAAGTACCGCGAAATTTCGTCGTGCTCCAACTGCGGTGATTTCCAGGCCCGTCGTATGCAGGCGCGTTTCCGCAACCCGGAAACCGGCAAGCCGGAGTTGGTGCACACCCTTAACGGTTCGGGCCTGGCCGTAGGCCGTACCTTGGTGGCCGTGCTGGAAAACTACCAGCAGGCTGACGGTTCGATCCGTGTACCTGAGGTGCTCAAGCCGTACATGGGCGGCGTTGAGGTCATCGCCTAAATGGAATTTCTGCCGCTGTTTCATAACCTGCGCGGCAGTCGAGTGTTGGTCGTCGGTGGCGGGGAGATTGCCTTGCGCAAATCCCGGCTGCTGGCCGACGCCGGTGCGTTGCTGCGGGTGGTTGCTCCCCAGATCGAAGACCAGTTGCGTGAACTGGTACTGGGCAGTGGCGGGGAACTGATTTTGCGCGGTTATCAGGAGGCTGACCTGGAGGGTTGCACCCTGATCATCGCGGCAACGGACGACGAGCCGCTGAACGCGCAAGTGTCCAGTGAGGCCAAGCGCCGTTGCGTGCCGGTCAATGTTGTAGATGCGCCGGCCTTGTGCAGCGTGATCTTCCCGGCGATTGTCGACCGTTCGCCGTTGGTAATTGCGGTGTCCAGCGGCGGCGACGCGCCGGTGCTGGCGCGCTTGATCCGCGCCAAGCTGGAAACCTGGATTCCGTCCACCTACGGCCAATTGGCCGGTTTGGCCGCGCGTTTTCGCGCCCAGGTCAAAGGTTTGTACCCGGATGTGCAGCAGCGCCGTGCGTTCTGGGAAGAGGTGTTCCAAGGGCCGATTGCCGACCGTCAACTGGCCGGGCAGGGCGATGAAGCTGAGCGCCTGTTGATCGAAAAGGTCAATGGCGCGCCACCTTATGCACCCGGCGAGGTGTACCTGGTGGGTGCAGGCCCGGGTGACCCGGACTTGCTCACCTTTCGTGCCTTGCGCCTGATGCAGCAGGCCGACGTGGTGCTGTACGACCGTCTGGTGGCGCCGGCGATCCTGGAACTGTGCCGTCGTGATGCCGAGCGAGTTTACGTCGGCAAGCGGCGTGCTGACCACGCTGTGCCTCAGGATAAGATCAACCAGCAACTGGTCGACCTGGCCAAGCAAGGCAAGCGCGTGCTGCGCCTCAAGGGCGGTGATCCGTTCATTTTTGGGCGCGGTGGCGAAGAAATCGAGGAATTGGCGGCCCATGGCATCCCGTTCCAGGTGGTGCCAGGGATCACGGCGGCCAGTGGTTGTGCCGCGTATGCCGGGATTCCGCTGACGCACCGTGACTATGCGCAATCGGTGCGCTTCATCACCGGGCACCTGAAGAACAATACGTCGGATCTGCCCTGGCAGGACCTTGTCGGGCCGTCGCAGACCCTGGTGTTCTACATGGGCTTGATTGGCTTGCCGATCATTTGTGAGCAGTTGATCAAGCACGGGCGCTCGGCGGACACACCGGCGGCTTTGATCCAGCAGGGCACCACTTCCAACCAGCGTGTGTTTACCGGCACCCTGGCGGACTTGCCGCGCATGGTGGCGGAGCATGAAGTACATGCGCCGACGCTGGTGATCGTGGGTGAGGTGGTGGTGTTGCGCGAGAAGCTCAAATGGTTCGAAGGGGCTCAGTCTCAGGTCTGAGCCTTAAAAGCATCGGGAGCAAGCCCCTTCCCACATTTTGGTTTGTGAACACAGTCAAAATGTGGGAGGGGGCTTGCTCCCGATGAGGCCATCAAATACAACCGATAATCCAGATCAGCTAAAGACACCTTTACCTGAAAGTCGCGCCCGATCATGGCTGTTGTCAAACTCTTGCAACGGCCCCTTCGGTACAATCCCCGTCGGGTTGATCGTGCGATGGCTGGCATAGTAATGCCCCTTGATATGGGCAAAGTCCACCGTCTCGGCCACGCCCGGCCACTGATACATCTCCCTTAGCCAATTCGACAAATTCGCATAATCGGCAATCCGCCGCAGGTTGCACTTGAAGTGGCTGTAATACACCGCGTCAAAGCGAATCAACGTGGTAAACAGCCGCACATCCGCCTCTGTCAGGTACTCACCGGCCAGATAACGATGCTGGCCCAGGTGCTGTTCCAAATGATCCAGCTCGGCAAACACATCATCAAACGCACGTTCATACGCCTGTTGTGACGTGGCAAAACCTGCGCGGTATACGCCGTTGTTCACGGCCGGGTAGATACGTTCGTTCAGGGCATCGATGGTCGGACGCAGCGTGTCGGGATAAAAATCCAGCGTATTGCCGGTCAGCCCGTTGAACGCGTTATTAAACATGCGGATGATTTCCGCCGATTCATTGCTGACGATGCGCTTGAGTTTTTTGTCCCACAGCACCGGCACGGTGACGCGCCCGGTGTAGTCGGTCGTATCGGCGGTGTAGCGCTGGTGCATGAAGGCCAGATCGTCCAGTTTGTCACCGCTGGAGCCGTGGGCCTTGTCGAAGGTCCAGCCGTTTTCCAGCATCAACCAGCTGACCACTGACACGTCGATCAGGCTTTCCAGGCCTTTGAGCTTGCGCAGGATCAAGGTGCGGTGCGCCCAGGGGCAGGCCAGGGATACATAGAGGTGATAGCGGCCAGCCTCAGCCTTGAAGCCACCTTCGCCACTCGGGCCGGGCGCGCCATCGGCGGTCACCCAGTTGCGGCGTTGTGCCTGTTCCCGTTGGAAAGCGCCATCTGCGCTACTTTCATACCACTGGTCTTTCCACTGTCCTTCAATCAGCAAACCCATGACTGGCTCCTTGGCTGTTAAACGTTGGAGTCCAGTCTAAAGGGATGAGTTCGAACTAAAAGCGCAAAGACCGGGGGTGAATGATCGACTAAATCGATTTATCCCGTGCATCCCAGTATTGCTGGGCCAGTTCGAAGGCCTGTTGCCGCGGGTGGCCGAGACCGCGCAACGCCAGGGCCATGGTGGCGATCAGCGCCAGTTGCGGGTAGCTGTCCTCGACTTCGCCACGCCACAACGCTTTCAACTGTTCAGGCTCAAGCGTCGCCGGTTTGACGTGACGCTGGGCGGAGAGCGCGGGCCACTCTTCGTCCCAACTCTGGCCGCCGGTGGTGCCATACAGGTGACTGAGGGTGTCGGGGTTGATTTCGATCTCGCCGCCGTCGCCCTTGACCACGATCACATTGTCCCCGAGCAGGCCGCTGGCATCGCGGTGTACGCCCTGGTAGCCCGGGTGGAAGATGCTTTGCAGGCCGCAGCGCGCATTCAGCGGGTTAAGCAGCCGCGCCAGGGAATGAATGGGCGAGCGCAGGCCGAGGGTGTTGCGCAGGTCGATCATGCGTTGCAATTGCGGCGCCCAGTCGCCCAGCGGGATAAAGGCCAGGTTGCCCTGCTCGAAGGCGCTTCCCACCTGCTGCCAATTGCGGCACAGCGGGATCTGCAGCGTCTCCAGCAGTTGCTCGGTGTACAGCCGGCCCGCCGTGTGGGCACCGCCGCCGTGCATCAGAATGCGCACACCGTTTTGCGCCAGGCACTTGGCCGCCAGCAGAAACCACGGCAGATGGCGCTTTTTGCCGGCGTAAGTCGGCCAGTCGATATCCACGTTCAACGCCGGTGCATCCAGGCGTTCACGTACCGCTTCGGTGAAACCGGCGAGTTCTTCCGGGCTCTCTTCTTTGTGACGCAGCAGCATCAAAAAGGCGCCGAGCTGGGTGTCTTCGACCTTTTCGTCGAGCAACATGCCCATGGCTTGCCGCGCTTCTTCGCGGGTGAGGTTGCGTGCGCCGCGCTTGCCTTTGCCGAGGATGCGTACGAACTGGGCAAAAGGGTGCTCTTCGGGCGTGTTGAGGGTCAAGGGGGCGAAGTCGGTCATAAGCAATTCGTCGGCCTGGGCAGGCCCGCCAACTTGGCGGCGAGTTTGGCGGGAGTGCCGTTGAACAGTTTGTTTAGATGCAGGCTGTTGCCCTTTTCCGGGCCCAGTTTCAAGGCGGTGTACTTGATCAGCGGGCGTGTGGCAGGGGACAGCTGGAATTCGGTATAGAACTGGCGCAGCAGCTTGAGGATTTCCCAGTGATCCGCGGTCAGCTCCAGGGCTTCGGCAGCGGCCAGGGCGTGCGCCACCTCATCGGACCAGTCATTGAGGTCGACGAGGTAACCGTCCTTGTCCAGTTCGAGGCTGCGTGTGCCGACGGTCAGGGTGTTCATAGCCAGGTGTTGACCTTGTCGTAGTCGATCGACAGTTGCACGAAACCTGGATAATCCACGCTGTCAGCCCAGTCGGGAAGCGGCAGGTTGCGCGCCTGCATGTCTTCGGCCAGTACAAAGACCTTCACGCCTTTGCTTTGCAGGGCGGGAGTGTGCAGCGCGTAGGCACCGTCGCCACACAGCAGGATTGCGTCCTGAGCGCCGCAGATGCGCAGGCAGCTGTCGAGGCGGCTGTCGGTAAAGGGAGAGTGAGACACCACATGTAGAGTCGACATCAGAGGGTAATCACCTGGTCGTAACGATCAATCAGCTCGCAAATGGCTTGGCTGTGCAGCGTCTGCGCATTGGCGGGCGGCAGCAACCCGCGTGCGGACAGGCTGTGGCCGCAGGCGAACACGTCATCAATGCCGAACAGGCCCAATGCCTGCAGGTTGGCGCTCAGGTCTTTTTGTTGCACGGCCTTGGCGGCCTGATGCGGCGCCAGCTGGAACACACCGTCATCCAGAAACAGCAGACCAATGGGCAGATCAAACGCGCCACCAGCCAGCACGATATCCAGTGCTTCCCGCGCACTTGGCCCGGACCACGGCGCCTGTCGGCTGATCACCAATAAGGATTTGGACATCTCACGGCCCTCCAAAACAGATCAGGCGGTCGGCATCCTGGATCGCGTCATGCAATTGCCCAAGGCCCGATAACGCCCATGGCGCCTGCAGATTGACCGCGCTGCGTTGATAGCGTGCGGCCTCCTCGGCGTTCAGCACACCACGGCGCAAGGCGGCGGCGATGCACACCACGCCGTCGAGCTGGTGCTGGCTGACAAACTCGCGCCATTGGCGCGCAATGTCTGGCTCGTCCTGGGGCGCTACGATGTTATTGGACGCGCTGTACACGCCATCCTGATAAAAAAACAGCCGCACAATCTCATGCCCGCCCGCCAGCGCTGCTTGTGCGAACAGCAGGGCGCGGCGCGAGGAGGGCGCGTGGGCGGCGCTATACAGTGCAATCGCGAACTTCATGGGAGACTCTGCCAACAAACGTCGGCCAATGATAAAGCCGCCGCCGCGAAAAAGCCCGCCGTGATCAAAACGGTCACTGTCGCTGATCGTTCTGACGATTGCCGGCAGGCGCAAGGCTGCCTAGTCTGTGGGGATTCGCAACCCGGATGGAGTCCGTATGTCAGGTCCCTTGGCGTCCCTTAAAGTGCTGGATTTTTCCACCTTGCTGCCTGGCCCGTTTGCCTCGTTGATGCTGGCGGACATGGGCGCCCAGGTGCTGCGTATCGAATCGCCCACGCGCATGGACCTGTTGCGGGTGTTGCCGCCCCATGACCGCGGTACCTCGGCGAGCCACGCGTATTTGAACCGCAACAAGCGCAGCCTGGCCCTGGACCTCAAGCAGGCCGAGGCGGTGGAGATCGTGCGTGAGCTGGTCAAGAGTCATGACATCCTGCTCGAACAGTTTCGCCCTGGGGTTATGGAGCGCCTGGGGCTGGGTTATGAGGCGCTGAAGGCGATCAATCCCGGGTTGATTTATGTGTCGATTACCGGCTACGGCCAGACCGGCCCTTACAAGGACCGCGCCGGGCACGATATCAATTACCTGGCGTTGGCCGGTGTGGCCAGTCACACCGGGCGGCGGGACAGCGGGCCGTTGCCGCTGGGCGTGCAACTGGCGGACGTGGCAGGTGGTTCGCTGCATGCGGTGGTGGGCTTGCTGGCGGCGGTGATTGCCAGGCAGCAGAGCGGAGTGGGGCAATACCTGGATGTGAGCATGACCGATTGTTCGTTCAGCCTGAACGCCATGGTCGGGGCTGGCTATCTAGCCTGCGGAGTGGAGCCGGAGTGGGAGAACCATGTACTCAATGGTGGCAGTTTTTACGATTACTATCGCACTCGCGATGGGCGCTGGATGTCGGTGGGGAGTTTGGAGCCGGCCTTTATGCAGCAGTTGTGCGAGGCACTGGGCAGGCCGGAGCTGGCGGCCCGCAGCGTGAAGCCAGATCAGCAGGCAGTGCTCAAGCAGGCCCTGCAGGTGGAATTCGAGAAGCGCAGTTTTGAGGAACTGTGCGAGTTGTTCGCCGGGGTGGATGCGTGTGTTGAGCCGGTGTTGAGCCTGGCGGAGGCTGTTGAGCATCCGCAGTTGAAGGCTCGGGCATTGGTCAGCGAGGTGCCCCGGGGGGATGGCTCGACACAAGCGCAATTGGCCTGCCCGCTGAAGTTCTCAGAAGGGTTGCCGGCGCCCAGGCATATTGGGGTGGCGGTGGGGGCGCATAGTGATGAGGTGTTGGTGGAGTTGGGGATCAGTGCTCAGCGGATAGATGAATTGCGTCAGGCCAAGGTTGTAGGTTGACTGAGCCGACGCTTTCGCAGGCAAGCCAGCTCCCACATTTTGATTGCGTTCACAGATCCAGATGTGGGAGCTGGCTTGCCTGCGAAAAGGCCCTCATTCCACCCGAGTTTCCCCGGTGAACACCAGAGTCTGCCGACACCGCCGACACAAATACCGCCGCCCCTGGTTCACCAGGCCATGGCGCTGCGGCGAGAACGGGAAGTCACTGTCCGCGCACGGGCAGCGGTAGATATAACGGGTCACCTGGCGGCGCTTGACCTCATAGGTATGGCAGCGGTCCGGCGGCAATTCGTAAACCCCACGCATGATCAACTGCCATTCCTCGCCATGGGGCTGTATACGCTCGCCAAACAACTGGTGGGCAATCAGGTGCGCCACTTCGTGGGCCACGGTTTGCTTGAGAAAATGCTGGCTGTTTTCACGGTACAACTGAGGGTTGAAGCGCAGCAGGTTCTCGTGCAAATGCGCGACACCGGCTTTCTGGCCCCGCAGCTTGAGGCTGACCTGGGGGCGTTTGAAGCTTCGTTTGAAAAAGGATTCGGCTTGCAGGAAACAATCTTCGACGCGGGTATTGAGTTGCTCGGGCATGCTGTACAAATCTCCAGAGACGCCCAGTATGCCGCAAAGCAGGGTGTTTCCGAATCTGTCAGGCGCCGAATGGTCATGCATAACGCACAAAGCCACCTTGCGGTGGCCTTGCCTGCGGGTTGAGTTGCCTAGTTGGTGTAGATGGGCCCTACGCCCAGGCCCCAAACAATCACGGTAAACGCCATGATCGCCACCAGTACCACCAGGCCCACGGCCAATACCGAACTGGAAAACAGGAAGCCTTCGTCCGGGTCGATACTCATGAAGGTCGGCAGCCCCACATACAGCAGGTACACCGTGTAGCAAATGGCCGCCGTGCCGACCACCATGCCCAGCCACATATGCGGGTAGAGTGCCGCCAGCCCGCCGACAAACAGTGGCGTTGCGGTATAGGTGGCGAAGGCCACGCAGCGTGCCATGCTGGGGCTGGCGTCGTAGGTGCGGGCCATCCAGTGAATGAACGCGCCCATCACCGCCACGCCGCCAAGCATGGCCGCGTACGACATGAGCGTCATCCACAGTGCGCTTTCCTGGGTCAACATCACCGGCGCCCGGTTGCCGATGACCCAGCCAACCTGGGTGGTGCCGATAAAGGCGGACACGGCGGGGATCGCCGCGAGAATCAGGGTGTGAGTGAGGTACATGTGGCCGATACTTTCTTCTTTATCGCCACGGATTTCCCGCCATTCCTGGTCGGGATGGGTAAAAAGCCCCACGACGTGATGGATCATGCCAGTCACTCCTGTCGTTATTACCATCGCCCCCCATCGGAGCGCCCACCGGCCAGATGGCCTGAAAGGTCTGGATATGTGTGCGACCTCAAGTCGCAGTATAGGAAGTGATGACCGGAATAACTGTAGGGCCTTTAGAGCAAATTGCGCTGTAAACAGGGCGCTTAATCGCGGTGGGGTCTGTCAAATGTGGGAGCAAGCCCCTTCCCACATTGGAACTCGGCCGCTCATATCGGTAAAATGCTGCGCTTTTCGTCACACACCTTCAGCGGATCCAAGCGCCATGGGCACTCTTACGGTCAACCAGAACAAACTGCAAAAACGCCTGCGTCGCCTGGCCGGTGAAGCGGTCGCCGATTTCAACATGATCGAGGACGGCGACAAGGTCATGGTCTGCCTCTCTGGTGGCAAAGACAGCTACACCATGCTCGACGTATTGCTGCACCTGCAAAAGGTCGCGCCGATCAAGTTCGAGATCGTGGCGGTGAACATGGACCAGAAGCAACCCGGCTTCCCCGAGCACGTATTGCCGGCCTACCTCAAGGAATTGGGCGTTGAATACCACATCGTCGAGAAAGACACCTACTCGGTGGTCAAGGAGCTGATCCCGGAAGGCAAGACCACCTGCTCGCTGTGCTCGCGCCTGCGCCGTGGCACGCTCTACACCTTTGCCGACGAGATCGGCGCGACCAAGATGGCCCTGGGTCATCACCGCGATGACATCGTCGAGACCTTCTTCCTGAATATGTTCTTCAATGGCTCGCTCAAGGCTATGCCGCCCAAGCTGCGCGCCGATGACAGGCGCAATGTGGTAATCCGCCCGCTGGCGTATTGCAACGAGAAGGACATCCAAGCGTACTCCGACTTCAAGCAATTCCCGATCATCCCCTGCAACCTGTGCGGCTCCCAGGAAAACCTGCAGCGCCAGGTGGTCAAGGAAATGCTGCTGGACTGGGAGCGCAAGACCCCCGGGCGTACCGAGAGCATCTTCCGCAGCCTGCAAAATGTGATCCCGTCTCAACTGGCTGATCGCAACCTGTTCGATTTCACCAGCTTGAAAATCGATGAGACGGCTGCTTCGCGTTTCGTCAATGTAGTGAACCTCTAAGCCTCGTCGAGGCTCTAGTAAACGGCGCTTGCGGGCGCCGTTTTCAATTCAACTGCCAGGAGAGGGCATGCGCGATTACAAGTGGCTGCACGAATATTGTCTGAACCGCTTCGGTTCGGCGGCCGAGCTGGAAGCCCACCTGCCTGTGCCCAAGACCCCGGCGCAATTGCGCAAGATCACCGATGACCGTTACCTGTCGACCCTGGCGCTGCGGGTCTTCCGTGCGGGCTTGAAGCACAGTGTGGTCGACGCGAAATGGCCGGCGTTTGAACAGGTGTTTTTCGGCTTCGATCCGGAAAAAGTCGTGCTGATGGGCGCCGAGCACTTGGAACGCCTGATGCAGGACACCCGCATCATCCGCCACCTGGGCAAGCTCAAGAGTGTGCCGCGCAATGCGCAGATGATCCTGGATATCGAGCAGGAAAAGGGCAGCTTCGGTGCGTTTGTCGCCGATTGGCCGGTAACCGATATCGTCGGGTTATGGAAATACCTGAGCAAGCATGGCCACCAACTGGGCGGGCTGTCGGCACCGCGTTTCCTGCGCATGGTGGGCAAGGATACGTTTGTGCCGAGCTATGACGTGGTGGCGGCGTTGAATGCGCAGAAGATCGTCGACAAGGCGCCGACCAGCCTGCGGGATTTGGTCACAGTACAGGGCGCCTTCAACCAGTGGCATGCCGAGAGTGGGCGGCCGATGTGCCAGTTGTCGATGATGTTGGCGTACACCGTCAACCATTGAGACCCAGGTGACGCCTTCGCGAGCAAGCCAGCCCGCACATTTTGACCGCGCCGCCTATCAACATGTGGGAGCTGGCTTGCCTGCGATAGCGGACTTCAGGCCGATACAGGTTCTGCAGCCAACCGCCGATTCAACTGATGCCGCCAACGCACATACAACAGCGCCGTGCAAAACACCGCCAGGCTCGCCAGCATCTCCAACACCCCGAACCACTGGCGGTTCGGGTCGTACGCCGCCAGCGCGCCCTTGATGAAATACAGATTCACCACAAAGCACATCCACGAATGCCCGCGCGCACTGCCGATCATCATCCCTGGCGCCAGTACCAGCAGCGGCACCAGTTCGATCAGCAGGATCACCCATGGGCGCGCCCCATGCAGGTCGGCGATGAACAGGTAGTACACGCACAACAAGCCCACCAGGGCAAAAAACGCCAGCAGGCTCAGTGCGCGTGCAATGTTTACCCGCGGTTCCAGCCACGCCTGGGGCGGCAGGACTTTAGGCTTCCTGGCCACGGCCGTGCTCCAGCAGCGTGGCGGTCTTGGCCAGGCGCAGGCCCAGGGCCCGGCACAGGGTGATTTCGTGTTGATCGAGCATCCGCTTGCCGTCAGGCCCGGAATGGTGGCTGGCGCCGTATGGCGTGCCGCCGCCCTGGGTATCAAGCAGTGCCTGTTCGCTGTAAGGCAGGCCGGTGATCAACATGCCGTGGTGCAGCAGCGGCAGCAACATCGACATCAGCGTGGTTTCCTGGCCGCCATGCAGGCTGGCGGTAGAGGTGAACACGCCGGCGGGCTTGCCGACCAGGGCACCGGTGAGCCACAGGTTGCTGGTGCCGTCGAGGAAGTACTTGAGCGGTGCAGCCATGTTGCCAAAGCGTGTCGGGCTGCCCAGGGCCAGGCCTGAACAGTGCTTCAGATCATCCAGGCTGGCATACAGCGCGCCTTCCTCGGGAATGCTCGGCGCCACCGCTTCGCACTCGGTGGAAATCGCCGGCACGGTGCGCAGACGTGCTTCCATGCCGCCTTGCTCGATCCCCCGGGCAATCTGCCGGGCCATTTCGCTTACCGAGCCGTTGCGGCTGTAATACAGCACCAGCACATAGGGCGTGGTCACGGCAGAATCTCCAATACGTTCTCGGGTGGGCGGCCAATGATGGCTTTGTCGGCAGTTGCCAGGATCGGGCGTTCCATCAGCTTGGGGTGCCCGGCGATAGCGGCGATCAATTGCGCTTCGCTCAAGTTGGCATCGGCCAGGTTGAGGGTTTTGTATTCCTCTTCGCCGGTGCGCAGCAGTTGGCGCGCGCTGATCCCCAGCTTTTTGAGCAAGGCCTGGATTTGCGCGACGTCCAGCGGGGTTTCCAGGTAGCGCACCACGGTCGGGTTGAGGCCGCGAGCTTCAAGCAGTTCGAGCGCACCGCGGGATTTCGAGCAGCGCGGGTTGTGATAAAGCGTCAGATCGGTCATGTGCGGGTCGCATCTTGCGTAAGGTGGCGGGTATTCTACCTGCGCTGGCGCCTGTCCTTAAACCGTAAGAGGCGATAGGTCGCAGCCAACGTTCATTTTTGCGAAGGAATACCCCATGACAAGGCGACTGATCGGTGCATTGGCGATCATCACAACCCTGCTGCTCAGCGGCTGCGGTAACGATTACGGCGTTGACCAATATGGCCAGAAAGTGGCGGCCGAACGCCTGGACAAACAGTGGCTGGTGGTCAATTACTGGGCCGAATGGTGTGGCCCGTGCCGCACGGAAATCCCCGAGCTCAATGCCTTGGCCGAGCAACTGAAAGGGCAGGGTGTGGAGGTATTCGGGGTTAACTTCGACAATGTGCAGGGTGAGGAACTGAAGGCCGCCAGCGACAAGCTGGGGATCAAGTTCACGGTCCTGGCCCAGAACCCGGACGGGATCTTCGAGATTCCACGCAGTGAGGCGTTGCCGGTGACCTACATCATCGACGACAAGGGCAAGGTGCGTGAGCAGTTGATGGGTGAGCAGACTGCAGAAGGGGTGCTGGCCAAGCTCAAGGCCCTGCGCGGTTAAAGCAACACCTCAGAGAAAGTGTGGGAGGGGGCTTGCTCCCGATAGCGGTGTAACAGTCAATTGATGTATTGACTGACACACTGCTATCGGGAGCAAGCCCCCTCCCACATTGAGATCCCATCAATCCAAAGACTGGGGATATCAGCCCTCTTCAAGCCACAAACGAATCGGCTTGCCCTCGGCCGGCCAGAACCGCGTCTGTTCGATCGGCGAGATGTCCCAGCGCTGCACGCCTTGCAAGGCCTGGAAGAAGCGGTGCTCCTGCTCCATCAACGCCTCGGCGCACATTTTGCGGGTGCTGCCGATAGGTCCGAAGCTGAGCTTGTCACCCTCGACGGTATACGGTGCAAACCAGTGATTGCAGCCGCCGTTGCCGTAGGCGCGGCCATCAGCGCCAAGGGTGACGGTCAGGTGCGCGTAGTCCATCAGCGGGCGCTCACCGATCCACTCCACCACGTAGCTGTGGTCGCGTTCGAGCTTCGGGCCGTCGGCAGCACAACCCGTCAGAGCCGCGCCGATTGCGGCGAGCAGCAGCGGGCCCTTCATTGTGCGGCCTGCTGGCATTTCGGGCAGCGGTGCTTGTCGCCTTCGCTGGCCCAGCCGAGTTCTTTGATGCGCGCGTTGGCGGCCGGTTGCAGCGGCTCTTTGGTCAGCTTGGTTTCCACCGCGAATTCAAACTCCAGCACGGCGTCGCAGCTGTCGCAGTTGACCTTCCAGGTGTGAATTTCCAGTTCGCCGAACTTCGGCCCCTGGGCCATGGCGACCCATTGGCCCGCCGGGCGTATGGAGTAGCGTGCGTCACCTTCGACGGTCAGGCGCATCGACAGGGTTTTACTGCCGCGCAGGGTGACGATCAGCACGTCACCGTGCTTGATCGAACCACCGTTGCCGGTGACCTGGTAACGGCCCGGCACAAGGGCGCGGCATTCGATCAGGGTGTGTTGCGGGCTCAGCAAGCTGAAGCGGAAATCGTGTTCGGCCATGGATCCTCCAAATAGGCGCGGCATCCTATCACGGGTGCCGGCCCATCATGAGCCTGGTATGTGACCGCTGATCAACCCTCGACCAGGTTCTGTGGCCGACCATCGGCCCACGCCACAATGTTGGCCAGCGTCGTACCGGCGATCGCCGCCAGGGCTTCACGAGTGAGAAATGCCTGGTGCGCAGTGATGATCACGTTGGGGAAGGTCAGCAGACGAGCGAGTACGTCGTCTTGCAGGGGCAGGTCCGAGCGGTCCTCGAAAAACAGCTGGGCTTCTTCTTCATAAACGTCCAGCCCCAGGTAGCCCAATTGGCCCTCCTTGAGGGCTTCGATCAGCGCGGGCGTATCGACCAAGCCACCGCGGCCGGTGTTGATCAGCATTGCACCGGGCTGCATGTGCGCCAGGGAACGGGCGTTGATCAGGTGTTTGCTGTCGGCAGTCAACGGGCAGTGCAGGCTGATGATCTGCGCCTCGGCCAGCAAGTCGGGCAGGCTGACGTAGCGAGCGCCCAGGGCCTGGACGTGTGGGTTGGGGAAGGGGTCATAAGCCAGTAATTGGCAGCCGAAGCCGGCCATGATCTTGGCGAAGGTCGCGCCGATCTGCCCGGTGCCGACCACGCCGACGGTTTTGCCGACCAGATCGAAACCGGTGAGCCCATGCAGGCTGAAGTCGCCATCACGGGTACGGTTGTAGGCACGGTGCAGACGGCGGTTGAGAGCCAGGATCAGCGCCACGGCGTGTTCGGCCACGGCGTGGGGTGAATAGGCGGGCACGCGCACGATGCTCAGGCCCAGGCGTTTGGCGGCGACCAAGTCGACATGGTTGTAGCCGGCCGAACGCAGGGCAATCAAGCGTGTACCGCCCTTGGCCAGTTGCTCCAGCACCGGGGCGCTGAGGTCATCGTTGATAAAGGCGCAGACCACCTCATGGTGTTCGGCCAGGGCTACGGTGTCGAGGTTGAGGCGGGCGGGTTGGAATTGCAGTTCCAGGGCCGAGGGGAGCGGTTCACCGAGAAAACTGTCACGGTCGTAGGTCTGGCTGCTGAAAAGAATGACGCGCATCAAGAAGGCTCCCTGCAATTTACACGATGGAAATGCTGACTAAATGTGGGAGGGGGCTTGCTCCCACATTTTGATTGGTGTTGTCCATAAAATTGCGTCAGGCGCTGACTCTGGCTTCACTGGCCAGCCGCGCAATCGCCATGTCCAGTTCATCCAGCGCGGCCATGGCCTTGGCATCGTCCTGCTTGAGCAGGGTTTCAGCGCGTTGGCACGCCGCGCGCAATTGCGGCACGCCACAGTAGCGCGTGGCGCCGTGCAGTCGGTGCACGCGCTCGATCAAGGCGTGATTGTCATTGGCTTCGCGGGCGACGGTAATCGCCAGGCGGTCGGCTTCCAGGGAGGCCAGCAGCATGGCGAGCATGTCTGCGGCGAGGTCGGCCTTGTTGGCGGCCAGGCGCAGGCCCTCCTCGTGGTCGAGCACCAGCAGTTGCACACCTTGAGCCGGGCCGTCGTTGACGCGTTCCGGGCCCTGGTTACGCAGGGCCAGGCCGGTCCACTTCAACACCACCTGGGCCAGTTGCCGCTCGCTGATGGGCTTGGTCAGGTAGTCGTCCATGCCGCTCTGCAGCAGGGCGCGTTTTTCATTGGCCATGGCGTGTGCCGTGAGGGCCACCACCGGCAGCGGCGTGCCGTGGCGCTCGCTTTCCCACTGGCGGATCGCCTCAGTGCTTTGGCGGCCGTCCATGCCGGGCATTTGTACATCCATCAATACCAGATCGAAGGTTTCCTGCTTCACCGCATCAATGGCCGCGTAACCGCTCTCGACCGCCTGCACCTTGGCGCCCATGTCTTCCAGCAGGGTTTGTACCAGCAACAGGTTCGCCGGGTTGTCGTCCACGCACAGTACACGCGGCGCACGGCTGGACAGCGGCTCACCCGGCTCGCTGCGTGAAGGGCGCGGGCTGATCAGGTCGGCCAGGGAGCGGCGCAGCTTGCGTGTACAGGCCGGCTTGGCCTGCAATTGGCTGTTGGGGTTGGGTACCGATTGGTTGAACAGCATCTGTTCGGTGGTCGGGCACAGCACCAGCACTTTGCAACCCAGGTGTTCAAGGTCCCACAAGTGCTGGTTGAGACGCTCGGGCGGAATGTCATTGGCCGTCACGCCGAGCACCGCCAGGCTGATGGCCTGCTCGGTCTGGTGCGCACTGGTGATGCCGTTGGTCAGGCTTTCCAGGGTATTGAAGGGTGTGACTTCCAGGCCGCAGTCTTCCAGTTGGTGTTGCAGGGCCTGGCGCGCCAGCTCGTGGTTTTCCAGTACGGCCACGCGGCGACCCAGCAGCGGCGGGGCGGGCAGGTCTTCGACGTCGTCGCGGGTCTTGGGCAGGTTCAGGCTGATCCAGAATTCCGAGCCTTCACCCGGCGTGCTGTCGACGCCGATTTCACCGCCCATCTGCTCGATCAAACGCTTGGAAATCACCAGGCCCAGGCCGGTGCCGCCAGGTTGGCGGGACAGCGAGTTGTCGGCCTGGCTGAACGCCTGGAACAGCGCGCGCACATCCTGGTTGGACAGGCCTATGCCGGTGTCTTGCACGCTGATGCGCAATTGCACGCTGTCCTCCTGTTCGTCCTCGACCATCGCCCGGGCGACGATGGTGCCTTCGCGGGTGAACTTGATCGCGTTGCTGATCAGGTTGGTCAGGATCTGCTTGAGCCGCAGCGGGTCGCCCACCAGCGCCAGTGGCGTATCGCGGTACACCAGGCTCACCAATTCGAGTTGCTTGGCATGGGCGGCGGGGGCGAGGATGGTCAGGGTGTCTTGCAGCAAGTCCCGCAGGTTGAAGGGCACGCTGTCGAGCACCAGCTTGCCGGCCTCGATCTTTGAGAAGTCGAGGATTTCGTTGATGATGCCCAGCAGGTTATCGGCGGATTTTTCAATAGTGCCCAGGTAATCCAGCTGGCGCGGCGACAGCTCGCTTTTTTGCAGCAGATGAGTAAAACCGAGGATGCCGTTGAGCGGCGTGCGGATCTCATGGCTCATATTGGCCAGGAACTCGGACTTGATGCGACTGGCCTCCAGGGCCTCCTTGCGCGCCAGGTCCAGCTCGATGTTCTGGATCTCGATGGTCTCCAGGTTCTGGCGTACGTCCTCGGTGGCCTGGTCGATGCTGTGTTGCAGTTCTTCCTGGGCGTTTTGCAGGGTTTCGGCCATGCGGTTGATGCCCGATGCGAGCTGGTCCAGTTCCTGGCTGCCCAGGGGCGGCAGGCGTGTTTCCAGGTTGCCGTCCTTGAGCTGGGCCACGGCTTGCTTGATCTGGCCAATCGGCGAATTGATGGTGCGGCTGATCCGCAGGGCGAGCGCTGCGGTGAACATCAGGCCGATGGCGATCAACAACAGGCTGGCGAACAGGCTGCGGTAGCCGCGCAGCAACATGCCATTGTGGGACAGCTCCACTTCGACCCAGCCCAGCAGGCGGTCTGCCTCATCCGGGATCACGTCGCCGGCGAGGTTGCGATGACGGCCGAATACCGGCAGCAGATAGCGGGTGGCATCGTTGCCGGTGCGCTGCAACAGGCGCGAACTGTTGCCGGTGGGTGGTGGGTTGAGCATGGTCGGGCCGGCGTGGGCCAGGGACGAACGGTCTGGCGCCAGGAACGACACGGCGCGCACGTCCGGTTGCTCCAGGGACTGGGTGGCGATGCGTTCCAGCAGCTCGGCGTTCTTGTGGCCCAGGGCCGGCGCTACCAATGGCGCCAATTGCTCGGCAATCATTTCGCCGCGCTGCAGCAACTGGCTCTGCAACTCCGAAAGTTGCATCCAGGTGAAATAGCCTCCCAACAACAGAGCCATCAGGCTGGTCGGTAATAAGGTCAGCAACAGTACGCGGCCTTTTATCCCCATTCTTCTAAGCACGCCACTCTCCTGCTACCACGTTGTTATCCATTATCCACACAGGCATCCGGCCCGTGCCACCTGCGCAGTGTAGCCATTTGCGCGGTCTGGAATCTTGCAAATTAATGACATGCGGCAATCTTCGGGCCATTCGGCGCCGGGTGGCGATTGCCTGTGAACGTTTAATCTTGAATAATCAGTGATTGAGAATGACTTGCAGACGCTAATGACTCCCGCAGCAGTTGGCCTACCCACAATCCTGACCATCGAAGATGACCCTGTGCTGGGTGCCTACGTGCATGAGCAACTTGGCCGTAGTGGTTTTCAGGTGACGTGGTGCCGCAACGGCCAACAGGGCCTGCAAATGGCTTGCGAGCAGGCGTTCGACCTGGTGTTGATGGACATCCTGCTGCCGGGGCTCGACGGCTTGTCGATCCTCACCCATTTGCGCAAGAGCCATGCCATGCCGGTGATCCTGATGTCGGCCCTGGGCGCTGAAGCCGATCGCATCAGCGGTTTTCGCCTGGGGGCGGACGACTACCTGCCCAAACCGTTCAGCATGGTAGAGCTGCGTGTGCGCATTGAAGCCATCCTGCGCCGCGTGGCCCTGGATCGCCGACCCGAGCCGCCGCGCCCGGTGATGCGTGAGGATGCCCGGGTGTTGCAGTTTGACGATGAGCGCTGTGATGTGGCCTGCCAGCAACACTGGGCCGGGTTGACGCGCAGCGAATACCGGCTGCTGGAAACCCTGCAGCGCAATGTTGAAGAAGTGCTCAGCAAAGCCTTCCTGTATCAACACGTGCTGCAGCGCGGTTATGCACCCCATGACCGCAGCCTCGACATGCACGTCAGTCAGATTCGCCGCAAACTCAAGGCCATCGGCTACGCCGAGCGAGAAGTACGCACAGTGTGGGGCAAAGGCTATGTGCTGAGCGGTCATGATGAAGGGCTTTGAGCGGCTGCCTGGCAAACACTCGTTGTTCTGGAAGCTGGCCTGCCTGTTGATCGCCTTCTGTTTGCTGATGATTTGGCTCAGTTGGTCGTGGGGCCGCTACATGGAGCAGCAGAGTGCTTACCTGTCCGACAAGTCGCGGGAGATCCTCAGCGGTTACGCTGCAGGTGCCGAACTGGCGTGGAGTACACAAGGCCGCGCCGGCGTGGATGCCTGGTTGCAACTGATGGCCAAGCGTGAAACCACCTGGGTGGGTGTGATCGGCAACGATTTGCAATCCCTGGGCAGCACGCCGCTCAGCGACAAGGAAAGCCAGCGCCTGACCTTCTTGCGCGGGCTGGATTGGCCGGTCAGCCGACATGTCATCGGATTGCCGTGGATGAAGGTACCGTTTCCGGTTGATCCTGGGATGGGGTCGCTGGTGATCGAGTTGCCGCAGCGCTTTATGCCGGGGCGTTATCAACTGTTCTGGCGGGTGGTGACCAATGGCGTCATCCCGGGCCTGTTTACCTTGTTGCTGTGCATCGGCCTCTATCGGCTGCTGATCATGCCCCTCAATCAATTGCGCGAGCAGGCCAATGCCTGGCGTGCAGATCAGTTGAATACGCGTATGTCCCGGGATGCGACCAGTCGACAGGATGAGCTCGGGGAGCTGGGGCGCGCCTTTGACCATATGTCTGAACGCTTGCAGGGTACGGTGCGCTTGCAACAGCAGTTGCTGCGCGACATGTCCCATGAATTGCGCACGCCTTTGAGTCGCCTGCGGGTGGCCTGCGACAGCGAGCAAGACCCGGCCAGGCTGCGTGAGCGCCTGGGTCGGGAAATCGACGCCATGCAGCGCCTGGTGGAAGACAGCCTGCAACTGGCCTGGCTCGACAGTGAAACAGCGCCGCTGCCCCAGGAAGACATTCAGCTCCAGGCGCTGTGGGACATGTTGCGGGAAAACGCCTGTTTCGAAAGCCACTGGCCGGCATCGCGCCTGCCATGTCTGTTGCCCGCCGACAGTTGGGTGCGCGGCAACCTGAATGCACTGGCCCAGGCTCTGGAGAATATCCTGCGCAACGCCATACGCCACTCGCCAGCCGAGGGTACCGTGCTACTCGACGGCTGCCGCGAAGGAGACTATTGGCATATCTGGCTACAGGACCAGGGCGGCGGTATTGATGAGCAGGATTTGGAAACTATCTTCGCGCCCTTTACCCGGTTGGACGGCTCGCGGCCCGGCGACGGCGGGTTCGGCCTGGGCTTGAGCATTGCCCGCAACGCCGTGCAGCGTCAGGGCGGGCGCTTATGGGCGCAGAACTGCGGGCCGGGTTTGCGCGTACATATACGCTTGCCGGCCCGTTAACCGTCAACGGCGACGCAGCTTGCGTTTCTTCCACTGATGCGCGACCCACCAGCGCCAGTAGGCCATGGTCAAGCAATAAGCCAGCGCCCCCAGCACCAGCCCCAGTACCACCGAACCCAGCAGAAACGGTTGCCAGAGCGTGCTCAACTGGCCGCTGATCCATTCCCATGTCAAATCGTCAGGTAGGCTGCGTGGCGGCACATTCATCAGCCAGGCGCCGGTCAGGTAGGTACAGACGAATACCACCGGCATGGTGACCGGATTGGTCAGCCACACCAGGCTGACCGCTATCGGCATATTGCCGCGCACGGTGATCGCCAGGATCGCCGCAAGCAGCATCTGCAACGGAATCGGTATAAACGCCGCAAATAAACCCACCGCCATGGCGCGAGCCACCGAATGCCGGTTCAGGTGCCAGAGGTTCGGATCATGCAGCAGGGTGCCAAGAAACTGTAATGACTTGTGTTCCCTGATGCTGCTGGGATCGGGCATGTACCGTTTGAATAAGCGCCGGGGCATAAGGGGTCCAGGTCAATTTGAAGGGCAAGTATGCCCGGATTCTATAAACAGAAAATTCAGACTTTGTGACAAAACATCATAGGCGCTCTCGGTCAGCCGGCTAAGACTGAATGGATCACTGGAAAAGGATGATTCATGAAAACAGGGATGTTCGCGCTGGCGCTGGGGTTGCTGGTATTGCGCTGGTTACCCGCATTGCCGTCTGGCGCCGGGTTGCTGGCCATGCTGATACTGGCCTTGATGCTGCTGCCTTTTCGTACCTATCCCGTGGCGTTTTTTCTGGTCGGCCTGAGTTGGGCCTGCATCAGCGCACAGTGGGCGCTGGATGATCGATTGCAACCGGCGCTGGACGGGCAGACGCGCTGGGTACAAGGGCGTGTCATCGGCTTGCCGCAGCAGACCGGCACGGGCGTGCGATTCGAGTTGGCCGACAGTCGGTCGCGCAATGCACGGCTGCCCAAACGTATCCGGGTGTCCTGGCACGGCGGGCCGACAGTAAACAGCGGCGAGTACTGGCGTCTGGCACTGACGCTCAAGCGGCCCGCCGGCCTGCTCAATTTTCATGGCTTTGACCACGAAGCCTGGCTGCTGGCCCAGCGTATCGGCGCCAGCGCGACGGTCAAGGATGGTGAGCGCCTGGCGCCGGCGCGCAATGCCTGGCGCGATGCCGTTCGCCAGCGCCTGATGGCCGTGGAAGCGCACGGCCGCGAGGCGGGCCTGGCGGCGTTGGTGCTGGGCGACGGTTCCGGGCTTGCACCTGAGGATTGGCAGGTGTTGCAGAACACCGGCACGGTGCATCTGCTGGTGATTTCCGGACAGCACATTGGTTTGTTGGCGGGGTTGATCTACGGCTTGATCTCTATGTTGGCGCGCTATGGTTGCTGGCCGCGAGGCTGGCCATGGCTGCCATGGGCGTGCGGCTTGGCGTTTGCCGGGGCGTTGGGCTATGGCCTGCTGGCAGGGTCCGGCGTGCCGGTGCAGCGGGCTTGTGTGATGGTGGGCCTGGTGCTGTTGTGGCGTTTGCGTTTTCGCCATTTGGGGGTGTGGTGGCCGTTGTTGCTGGCGTTGAATGGCGTGTTGCTCATCGAGCCCTTGGCCAGTCTACAGCCGGGGTTCTGGTTGTCGTTTGCGGCGGTCGCGGTGTTGGTGTGGGCATTCAGCGGGCGCCTGGGGCCGTGGAGCGTCTGGCAAATCTGGACCCGTCCACAGTGGTTGATCGCAATTGGCTTGTTTCCGGTCCTGCTGGTGTTGGGGTTGCCCATCAGCCTCAGTGCCCCCGTGGCCAATCTGGTCGCCGTGCCCTGGATCAGCCTGGTGGTACTGCCTTTGGCGCTGCTGGGCACGGCGCTGCTGGGCACGGCGCTGCTGTGGGTGCCGTTGGTCGGCGAGGGCATGTTGTGGCTGGCCGGTGGCGCACTGGACGGTTTGTTCAAGGGCCTGGCGCTGCTGGCTGCACAACTGCCGGCCTGGGTACCGGCTGAGGTGCCTTTGAGGTATTGGCTGGTGAGCCTGGCGGGCGCAGTGATTGTGTTGTTGCCCAAGGGGCTGCCGTTTCGAGTATTGGGTTGGCCCATGCTGTTGGTGGCAGTGTTTCCACCCAGGGATGGGGTGCCCCATGGCCAGGTGGAGGTGTTGCAGTTGGATGTTGGCCAGGGCCAGGCACTGATTCTGCGGACCCGCGATCACACCTTGCTCTACGATGCCGGGCCGCGCTCGGGGCCTGTCGATCTGGGCGCGCGCGTGGTCTTGCCGTCGTTGCAGAAGCTCGGGGTAGGGCAGTTGGACATGATGCTGCTCAGTCATGCCGATGCCGATCATGCCGGAGGTGCGACGGCGGTGGCCCGTGGCCTGCCCATAAAGCGTGTAGTAGGCGGTGAAACCGAAGGGCTGCCAGCGTTTCTTGCTACGCAACCCTGCAGGAGCGGTGAACATTGGGAGTGGGACGGCGTGGCATTCGAACTGTGGCAATGGCCTGGTGCTATCGAGGGCAATCCGAAATCCTGTGTATTGCAGGTCCAGGCCAACGGTGAACGCTTGCTGCTCACCGGTGATATCGATCGCGCCGCCGAGCAAGCATTTCTGGCCTCGCCGCTGGCGGTTCCGACCGACTGGCTGCAAGCCCCGCACCATGGCAGCCGCAGTTCTTCGTCCTGGGCTTTCCTGCAGCGGCTGGCGCCAACCGCGGTGCTGATTTCCCGGGGGCGCGGCAACGCGTTCGGTCATCCGCATCCGCAGGTGCTGGAGCGCTATCAGGCGCTGGGTAGCCGGGTATACGACAGTGCCGAGCAAGGCGCTGTACGGCTGCGCCTGGGGGCATTCACGCCACCGACGGTTGCGCGCAGTCAACGTCGTTTCTGGCGCGAACCGTTACCGTAACCCAGCGTTACCAAAGACTCAGGGGCGCGACAGGCGGGCCTGTTGCCGACGAACCCCGCTGCCGAACCTATATGGTAAAGTGGCGCACTTTTTCGAGGGGACATTCACTGTGTGGGAATTGGTCAAATCCGGCGGCTGGATGATGTTGCCGATCATTCTGAGCTCCATCGCCGCACTCGGCATCGTCGCCGAACGCCTGTGGACCCTGCGCGCCAGTCGCGTAACCCCTGAACACCTGCTGGGGCAGGTCTGGGGCTGGATCAAGAACAAACAGCTCGACAAGCAAAAACTCAAGGAGCTGCGCGCCAATTCGCCGCTGGGTGAAATCCTCGCTGCCGGCCTGGCCAACTCCAAGCATGGTCGCGAGATCATGAAAGAGTGCATCGAAGAAGCGGCTGCCCGGGTTATCCATGAACTGGAGCGCTACATCAATGCCCTCGGCACCATTGCCGCCATGGCACCGCTGCTCGGTTTGCTTGGCACGGTGCTGGGCATGATCGATATCTTCAGCTCGTTCATGGGTTCGGGCATGACCACCAACGCGGCAGTATTGGCCGGGGGGATTTCCAAGGCATTGATCACCACCGCCGCCGGCCTGATGGTGGGGATTCCTTCGGTGTTCTTCCACCGCTTCCTGCAGCGTCGCATCGACGAACTGGTGGTTGGCATGGAACAGGAGGCCATCAAGCTGGTGGAAGTGGTGCAGGGCGATCGTGACGTAGACCTGGTCGAGGGCAAAGCGTGAAATTTCGCCGCAAGCAACGGGAAAATGTCGATATCAACCTCGCGTCATTGATCGACGTGGTGTTCATCCTGCTGCTGTTCTTTGTCGTGACCACCACCTTCACCCGGGAAACCCAGCTGCGTGTCGACTTGCCGGAGGCGGTGAGCGGTTCACCTGCCGAAGACCAGCAGGTCAAGCAACTGGATATTGCCATCAGCGCAGACGGCGTATTTTCAGTGAATAACCAATTGCTGCAGAAAAACGATCTCGCCAGCCTGATGGAGGCCTTGCAGAAAGAGTCCGGTGGCGACACCCAGCTACCGCTGTCGATCAGTGCTGATGGCAAGACCCAGCACCAAGCGGTGATCACCGCCATGGACGCGGCCGGCAAGCTCGGCTTCAGCCATTTGCGCATGACCACCGTCGAGGCGGCGAGCCCGCCCTGATGGCCATGTCCGATCGTTTGCTCAAGGCCTGGTATGAGGGCCATCCGGCACTGGTGCTGTTGCGGCCGCTGGAGTCACTGTATCGCCGGGTGGTGCAACGCAAGCGTGCGCGCTTCGTGGCAGGCGAGGGCGAGATTTATCAATCGCCGGTGCCGGTGGTGGTGGTCGGCAATATCACCGTGGGAGGCACCGGCAAGACGCCGCTGATCCTGTGGTTGATCGAGCATTGCCGTCGTAGCGGTTTGCGCGTGGGCGTGGTCAGTCGTGGCTACGGTGCCAAGCCGCCGCAGTTGCCGTGGCGGGTCGAGGCCAGCCACAGTGCCGAGGTGGCCGGCGACGAGCCCTTGCTGATCGTGCAGCGCAGCGGCGTAGCGCTGATGATCGACCCCGATCGCAGCCGCGCGGTAAAGGCCCTCTTGGCCAGTGAACCGCTGGACCTGATCCTCTCCGACGACGGCCTTCAGCATTACCGCCTGGCCCGCGATCTCGAACTGGTGCTGATCGACGCTGCCCGTGGCCTCGGCAATCGTCGCTGCCTGCCGGCCGGGCCGTTGCGCGAGCCGGTGGAGCGCCTGCAAAGTGTGGATGCGTTGCTCTATAACGGTGCCGGTTCGGACCGTAAGGATGGTTTTGCCTTCCGGCTGCAGCCCACCGCGCTGGTCAACCTGCACAGCGGCGAGCGCCAGCCCGTCACGCACTTTGCGCCGGGCCAACAGGTGCATGCGGTCGCCGGTATCGGCAATCCGCAACGTTTCTTCAATACCCTTGAAACGCTACACTGGCAGCCGCTGCCCCATGCTTTTGCCGACCACGCGCCCTACAGCGCCGAGGTCTTGAATTTTACCCCGTCATTGCCGCTGGTCATGACCGAAAAGGACGCGGTGAAGTGCCGCGCCTTTGCCCAGCCCGACTGGTGGTACCTTGCGGTGGATGCGGTGCCGTCGCCGGCGTTTGTCGCCTGGTTCGACACGCAGCTGATGCGTCTGCTGCCCAACCGTCTATTGCCTTAACGCTTCTTTCCAGGAATCACTCATGGACACCAAACTGCTCGACATCCTCGCTTGCCCGATCTGCAAAGGCCCGCTCAAGCTCAGCGCCGACAAAACCGAGCTGATCAGCAAAGGTGCCGGCCTGGCTTACCCGATACGTGATGGCATCCCGGTGATGCTTGAAAGCGAAGCCCGTACCCTGACCACCGATGAGCGCCTGGATAAATGACCACCGCCTTTACCGTCGTCATTCCCTCGCGCTATGCCTCGACGCGCCTGCCGGGCAAACCGCTGCAAATGATCGGCACCAAGCCGATGATCCAGCTGGTGTGGGAACAAGCGTGCAAGAGCAGCGCCGAGCGTGTAGTGGTGGCCACCGATGACCCGCGTATCATCGAGGCGTGCAAAGGGTTCGGTGCCGAAGCCGTCCTGACCCGCGAAGACCATAACTCCGGCACTGATCGTCTGGCCGAGGTGGCGACCAAGCTTGGCCTGGCGCCCGACGCCATCGTGGTCAACGTGCAAGGTGACGAGCCATTGATACCGCCGGGTGTCATCGACCAGGTCGCCGCCAACCTCGCGGCCCATGGCGAGGCGCGTATGGCGACCCTGGCCGAACCGATCGAAGACATCGAGACGCTGTTCAACCCGAACGTGGTGAAAGTGGTCAGCGACATCAACGGCCTGGCACTGACCTTCAGTCGCTCTACCTTGCCGTGGGCGCGGGATGCCTTTGCCAGGAGTCGCGACGTGTTGCCGGAAGGCGTGCCGTATCGCCGCCATATCGGCATCTACGCCTACCGCGCGGGTTTCCTGCATGATTTTGTCAGCTGGGGCCCGTGCTGGCTGGAAAACACCGAATCCCTGGAACAACTGCGTGCCCTGTGGCACGGCGTGCGGATCCATGTGGGCGATGCGTTGGAAGCGCCGCCGGCGGGTGTCGACACTCAGGAAGACCTCGAGCGCGTCCGTCGCCTGCTGGGCGCCTGATGGAAGTTCTGTTTGTATGCCTGGGCAATATCTGCCGCTCGCCAACCGCTGAAGGCGTCCTGCGCCATAAATTGCGCGAGGCGGGCTTGGCCGGCCAGATCGAGGTGGCGTCTGCCGGCACCGGTGAATGGCATGTCGGCAACCCGCCGGACCAGCGCAGCCAGCGTGCGGCACTGGGGCGTGGTTACGATCTGTCATCCCAGCGTGCCCAGCAGGTTTCCCGCGCCGATTTTGCGCGCTATGACCTGATCCTGGCCATGGATCACAGCAACCTGCGCAACCTCAAGTCCATGCAGCCGGGGCAGGGCAAGGCGGAACTGGATTTGTTCCTGCGCCGCTTTGACGGCGAAGTGGATGAAGTGCCAGACCCTTACTACGAAGGTGAACAAGGTTTCGAGCGGGTCCTGGACCTGATCGAGCGCGCCTGTGATTTATTGGTGATCGAATTGAAGGGGCGGTTATGACCTTGCAAGTGCTTGCGCAGGTATCGCTCAAGCCATTCAACAGCTTTGGCATTGATGTGCGCGCTCAATTATTTGCCGAGGCCCACAGCGATGCCGAGGTTCGCGAAGCCATCGCCTATGCCGCTGCACACGCGGTACCGTTGCTGGTGATCGGTGGCGGCAGCAATTTGCTGTTGACCCAGGATGTCCCAGCGTTGGTGTTGCGCATGGCAACAGAAGGCATTCGCGTGCTGCACGACGATGGCGTGCGCGTGCTGGTCGAAGCCGAAGCGGGCGAAGCCTGGCACCCGTTCGTTTTGTGGACCCTTGAACACGGCTTCTGCGGCCTGGAAAACCTCAGCCTGATCCCCGGCACCGTCGGCGCCGCACCCATGCAGAACATCGGGGCCTATGGCGTGGAGATCAAGGATGTCTTCGCCGGCCTCACCGCCCTGGATCGCCAGACAGGCGAACTGCGGGATTTCAGCCTGGACGAATGCAACTTTGCTTACCGTGACAGCCTGTTCAAGCATGAAGTCGGGCGGTGGTTGATCCTGCGGGTACGCTTTGCCCTCAGCCGCACCACTCACCTGAAACTCGACTACGGCCCGGTGCAACAGCGCCTGACCGCGCAGGGCATCACCCACGCTACACCAAGCGATGTGAGCCGGGCGATTTGCAGCATTCGCCGCGAGAAACTGCCGGACCCGGCAGAGTTGGGCAATGCCGGCAGCTTCTTCAAGAACCCACTGGTGTCCCAGGCCCTCGCTGCCGAACTGCAAAGCCAATACCCGGACTTGGTCGCATACCCTCAGGCCGACGGGCAAATGAAACTCGCCGCCGGCTGGCTGATCGACAAGGCAGGGTGGAAGGGCTTTCGAGACGGCGATGCGGGGGTACACAAGATGCAGGCGCTGGTGCTGGTCAACTACGGCGCAGCCACAGGGCGCGAGATTGCCAACCTGGCGCTACGTATCCAGCAGGATATCTTCAAGCGTTTCAAGGTTGAGCTGGAGATGGAACCCAACCAGTACTGATCTTTCAGGCCTGGAAATGAAAATGCCCCGTATCTTGCGATACGGGGCATTTTTTATTGCGCTGGTTGATCAGTCGTCGCGGCTCATGATGCCGAAGATCTGCAACAGGCTGATAAACAGGTTGTAGATCGATACATACAGGCTGATGGTGGCCATGATGTAGTTACGCTCACCACCGTGGATGATGGCGCTGGTCTGGAACAGGATGCACACCGAGGAAAACAGCACAAAACCTGCGCTGATCGCCAGTTGCAGGCCGCTGATCTGGAAGAACATGCTGGCCACCACCGCCGCCAGCAACACGAAGAAGCCTGCGGTGATGAAGCCACCCAGGAAGCTCATGTCCTTACGGCTGATCAGCACGTAGGCCGACAGGCCACCAAATACCAGCGCCGTCATGGCAAACGCCGAACTGACCACTTCCGCACCGCCGGCCATGCCGAGGTAACGGTTGAGGATCGGGCCGAGGATAAAGCCCATGAAACCGGTCAAGGCAAACGCCGACACCAGGCCCCAGGCCGAATCGCGCAGCTTGTTGGTCAGGAAGAACAGACCATAGAAGCCGATCAGCACGACAAAGATATTCGGATAACCAACGCGCATCTGTTGGGCCACATACGCCATCACGCCGCTGAATGCGAGCGTCAAGGCGAGCAAGCCGTACGTATTGCGCAACACGCGGCTGACTTCAAGCTGCTCAGCCTGCGCGTTGCCATTCACTGCGTAATTCTGTTCGCGCATGGCGACACTCCTTCAGTTTTGAAACGTTCAGTCGCAAAGATCATAACAGACGCTCTGTAACAAGCGATGCAGAGAGTTTGACAGTGTGTTTCATTCGGGTATTATGGCGCCCGCTGACACGGGATGGGCTACTATAATCCTGTGATGCACAAGGGAAATTGGCAGAGTGGTTGAATGCACCGGTCTTGAAAACCGGCGAACGTTAATAGCGTTCCCAGGGTTCGAATCCCTGGTTTCCCGCCAAGATTTACACGAAAGCCTCGCGAAAGCGGGGCTTTTGCGTTTCTGGGGTTTGAGAATGTTTCTTCTGCTTTTGGCGGGAGTTCCGAAACTTTCGGGTAGGAGTTCCGAAACTTTGCCTATTTGGACGGTTTCGCGGTGGCGCCAATCCTCCTGTAAACCCGCTTTGTGATCTCCTGTTTGCTGTGTCCCAGCAGCAGGCTGGCATCCCCGATATCGATGATTTCCGACGCGGCCTTCGGCCGGATGTCGCGGAACTGAAACCCTCCAATCTTGGCCGCGAGCAGCGGGTCGCCCTGTTCGATGGCGTTCTGCTGGGCTTTTTCCCGAGCCTTGTCCCAGCGCAAGCGCAACATCCCCTTCGTCATTCGCTTTCCATACCTGTTGATCAACAGGTATTTGGATGAATGACCGACATTCCTTTCGCCAATCTCCCTGACCAATCTCCCCAAGCTGTTTTCCCCGGCCTCCGTACGCATAAGGATTCGAAGCTTCTGGCCAGTCTTGCCCTGCGTTACCAGGAAGTAGTCACCTTCGGTATCGTCGCTACGCATGATCAGCACGTCAGCAGGCCGCTGTCCGGTCAAATAACCCAGGTCCATGGCTTCCTTGAGTTCTTGTTCGGCAACTGCGTAGACGGCATCCCAAACAGCCGCGTTGGCGTAGTAATCACGCGGCGCTTCCTTGTTCTTCCTGATGCCCTGGCAAGGGTTCTCCCGCTCCGTCAGCCCCCACTCCCTGGCCATGTTGAAAACGTGGGACAGGAGCGCGATCTCGCGGTTGGCACGAACCTTCGCTGAGCGGGCATCACGGTAGCCTGCGATGTTGAACGGCGTAATTGAATCGATGGGCGCCTCATCAAACGTAGGACGAAGCTGTTTCAGTTCGGCCATGTTGTCCTTCTGGGTCCGCTCCCCCTTTTTTGGGATGACGTCGCGCACGTACCGGTCGAAGATGCCCTTCATCGTTGTCAGGTCGGCAGGCTTTTCTTTGGCCTCCAGTTCGGCCCACTTCAGCCGGGCTTTGCTCAGGTCCGTTCCAAGCGGAATCTCTTTTCCCGCTGAGTCACGGTAGTAGTAGCCGATCCAGATCTTTCCATTCTTCCTTGGGCGCTTGCGGCGCACCATTCCTGGCGGCAAGTCCCTGTTTTCCGTGTTCCGGGGGCGCATATCAGTTCACTCTGGAGAAATCAGGCGTCCAAGCCGGACGCGCCGGTGGCGGGTTTGGATCAGCAATTGTGGCGTTGACCATGCCCAGCTTCATGCGGGCGAACATCCGACCAACCAGTGGCCGGCCGCCGCGGCTCTCGACGTACACCCAGTTGCGATCCTTGAGCCATTTGCGCTGATCACATCGACGCTTGTAACCGGTAAGGTCGGCGAGCTCATCGTCCGACAGTATTTCAGCCTGCATATCTACCTCCCGCCGCCCACAGTGGGCCGCGCTGTCTTAATGATGTGGATGGCTAGGCCGAAGCTGATCAGCAGCCAGGCGCAAGTGCCGGCGAAGGCGTAGAGGATGTCGGCCGTTTCGCCGTCGGCCAGAAGGCGGGGGGCGATCCAGAAGAACCAGCATCCGCTGCCTACCAGGTACAGCAAAGCGCCCAGCAGTATCAGGGTGAGTTTCATAGCGAACATGGGGTGTCCTTGCCGCGCTGGGCGGCAGAAGGTGGTTAAAAGTCTGCGTGCTTCGCCAGTTCCTGTTTGCGGCGCTCAAGCAATGCCATTCGCTCGGCAAGTGCCAGTTCCTGCCTCGCCAGGCTGGCTCTCGCCCAAATCACCGCACGCCTCTTACATCCATGAAGCTCTGGGCTGGAATAGCTTTTGCCTCCTGCCGTCTGGTGCCGCCCGAGTGATCCGCTACTCACCAGTTCAACTCGGTGTGGTGCGAAATCCTTGGTGAGTGCCCAGGCATAGAATGGGTAGGATTGGGTGGACATAGAGATACCTCGCCCGCCGCTCACCGGCAGGCATGTAGGGGGATTGGGGTTATGGGTTCTTGCGTTCGGGCGGGGAGGCCAGCGTTCCGCCTGGCTTTTTAATATGTGGTATTTTACGCGTGGCTGAGTTATGACTCGCCAAGTTACTTGATAGAGGATGCTTTAAGCAGTCATATGATTTGCGTTAATGGGCCAAAGCTTGGAGGCTGGCTGATGTGCGTTAAATAGTTAATGTTTAGCTTGAATTTACAGTAATCTCATTATCTGGGCTGCGTCTAGGTTCTATACGGAATTAAATATGAAAGACATGTTTCTGCCTGTTGTTAAGACTAGAGTTGGGACGAAGTATATGGTGAGTAGTCAGTCGGTTTCGTTGACTGGCGAAAATCCTGAATTTGAAATATTCCTTGACGAGTGGTCATGCATTGTTCGGTTTTTAGAAGATGCTGAAAATGAGAAATCAAGATATAAAGTTAATGTTGATGAAGGCAAGCTTTATATAAATTTATATAATCATAATAGCAGAAAAGGCGAGTTTATCTATTCGCCCTTCAAGATAGCAAAATCCGGAAAGTGGCAAATATATTTAACTTATTTTTCAAAGCTGCATGGTGGGGCGACTGTAGGTGCTAGAAAGTTTGATTATCATGTTTGGGTTGAGGAAATAGCATGATTAATAATGCTAACCCGCAGGATGGCGAAGTTGAAGACCAGCCACGAACAAAGATTGAAAACACGACTTCGCAACCTACCCATCAGGTTGAAGGGATGATTACGAAGCAAATTGGCTCTGGTGAATATGCCAAAGATACATTTATATATATAACGATATTTTGGAGTTTTGTGATTGGCTCAGTAACCTGTGGCGCTATTTATATCAGAACATTTGCACCTCCAGAGATGACTGCTGCTGAAATTCTTGAAGTGGTGAAGGGCGTGTGGTCTATATTTTTACCAATTATTACATTGGCTCTTGGATACTCATTTGGAAAGGGCCGGTAAATGTTTTCATAGGGCAAGGCTTTCGGCTTCGGGACTTCCAGGCGGGCACCCTTTGAATGTTCCCAGACGGGCATGGTGGCCACGGTGTCGCAGTCCATCAGGGCGGCAATGTCGCGGCGCATACAGTCGGTCCAGGTGCCGCCTTCTGGGTTTATCTCGGCGGGGTTGGTGACTGTGTGGCCGCTGGCGCGGAGGCTGGCGGTCATGCTGTGGAAGGTGGGGAAGTTCAGCCCGGGCAAGCCGCTCATGGGGCCGCTGAGGTAGATTCGCTTCATGCGACCTCCTTGTCATGACCTGGGCAGCCGCCACCGGAAAAATCGAATCCTTCACACGGCGGACCGAAAGGAAGCACCTCTTTGCCCTGGGCCAGCGCTTCGAGCAGATGATCCTTCGCCTCGTCGGCGGTGCACTCACGCCCATCCACGCGGAACATGCCCTTGAGCTGGCGCTTGCTGAAGTCGCGGATTGCGCCGCGCACGCTCAGGTGAATGTGAAAGGTACGGCCGTGCGGTCCGAAGGGATCAGACGGTTTGTTTTCTGTAGGCATGGGGAGTCCTTGCCGGGCCATGCCCGGGTGGTGGAGTAGGGGGGATAAGGTGTCGTGTAAGGATCAAAAGTTATCCACAGGGGTGTGCGCTGAGCAACTTCTTAATACCCTTTAAGATGTGGCTTCAGATATCTGGAGCGCTACCGCATGAAACAACTCATCGCTGACCTGATGTACCAAGTGCTGATTGATCTGCTGAGCCAGATGCTGATGCGTCTCGCCGAGTGGATGGCGGTCGTGCCGTGGCTGTGAGTTATGCGGCGCGCGCCTGGCGCTCTTCGGTGCGCCATGGGTCATTGGCCCGCGCCAGGGCAGCCATCGGCGGCGGGCTAACGCTGTTGCCGCACATATGCACCTGCTGGGTGATGGTGAAGGGCTTTCCGTCGGCGCCGTGGGTGATGATGTAGTCGGCTGGGAATCCTTGGGCCTTGTACAACTCAGCCGGCTTGAGCATCCGCAGGCAGATGTCAACGATCACGTAGGGCGTGCCCTGCACCATCACAGTGACCAGGGCGAGCCGGTCCTTGGTAGTGATGGTGGGTGCCGGCGCATCGCAAGCGCTAACGTTCTCGGTGCCGTAGTAGCTGATCAGGAAGGCTGCAACGCGCAGCGCACCAGCTTCATGCTCAGGCGACAGGGTGAGCGATACCAGGGAGCTCTTGCCGCCACCGCCGGCGGTAATGGTCGGTGCCGGATCTTCCAGGCCCTGGCCAATACTGCCGCCGAATGCCCGCTCCATGAATGCGCTGATCAGGCCGTGGTGCTGGCCCCCGGCGCTGACGGTGTGCAGTGGGTCGTTAACGTCCCGTGCATCGCAGTTGCCGCGCAAGTGCACCAGGTTCACCGTTGCCAACTGCTGCTGGCTGCCGGTGTTGGTCACCGTAGTCATTGGATCGCGAATATCTTTGGCGTGCACGGTGTTGAAACCGCCGTTGGCCTGGATCATCACCGCCGCGCTGACGGACTGGCCGCCGCCGCTCGCAGTGACGGTGCCCACCGGGCCGCAGATATCGTTTACCCCGTGGGAGCGGCGTTTGTTTGCGCCTGAGCCTTCGCCGTGGCCAGCTTGGACGATGCAGGCAGAAGCAAGTGCCCGGTGGTTCTGGGTCATGAGCGTGCCTGCTGGTTGATCCACGCTCACCGGTTTGCCTGAGTATTCAGGGCCACCAGCTCCAACCATTAGCGGGCTGATCAGCGTCAGCTCGCCGCGATTCGCGCAAGTCACCGTGGGCAGTGGTTCAAGCGGGTCGTTGATTCGGTCACTGCCCTGGTGCGTTGCGGGTGCAATCACCGGACTGACAACCGAGAAGGCACCGCCCTTGGGATAGGATGTGATCGTGCGCAATGGCTCGCCAGCGGACTGCACCGACTCACCCGACCAGTTCGCAATCGGCACGATGAAGGGCGCCGGGTTGTCGATGACAAACTTCTTCATGCCCTTGGCGACGCGGCGAAGCGTGGCCTCGGCCAAGTCTTTTTTGCGCCCGAAGATGCTTTTGCCCAGGTCACTGAAGTCGATGCAGTCAGCGGCTGTTTTCCACTTTTGCTGGCCTTTGGCCGGGTTCTTTGCGTGAGTTGGCTCAGGCCACAAAATCGGCTGGCCGTCGCACCGAGCGATCATAAACAGGCGCTCCCGGCTGGTCGGCGCGCCGAAGTCGCAGGCTTTGATGACTTTCCACTCAACGACATAGCCCATGCCTTCCAGCAAGGCGACGAAGCGGCGCCAGGTGCGGCCACGCTGCTTTGGGTCTGGGATCAGGAACTGCTGACCAATCGGCACCACCTCGCCAGGTGCCGCGATATTGCCGTCAAGCTTCACTACTCGTCCGGTGACCTTGTCGCGCTTGGCGATCAGGCGGCCCCACTGCAGGATCTGCTTCACGTTCTCCAGGCTGATGACCCGGGGCCGCTTCTTGCCTCCCCACTTCAAGCCGATCCACGACAGGTTGCGGATCTCGCGCTTGCGCGGCTGGCCTCCAGCAGCCTGGCTGTGGTGGGTGCAATCCGGCGACATGTGGAACCAGCCCACGGCTTTGCCGTCACATTCGATGTCCGGGTCACCATCAAACACGTCGGTGGTGAAGTGCTTGGCGCCTGGGTGATTGACGGTGTGCATACTGATTGCCTGCGGGCTGTGGTTCTTCGCCACGTTCACTGTGCGGCCAAGGCCCATTTCCAACCCGGTACCGGCGCCGCCACCACCACAGAAGAAGTCGACAACGATCTCATCGTCCTGAGGGTTGAAGCCGAGTCCGTATTGGGTTTTGAAATCGAAGGGGTGTTTCTTCTGTTTTGCGGACATAGGGGTTCCTCGCCGGGTATATTTACCGATCAAACGTCAAGGTAGGGGTAAGGGATGCTGAACGATTACGGAAAAGACCTGTTTAAGCCCTGGCGATCTGTATCGAATATCTTGCTTGTATTGGCCGTACTGTTTGGAATTGCATTGTTCAAGCTCACAAGTAGTGAGCTGGCAAGCTGGGTTCAGGCTATAGGGTCAATAGCGGCAATATGGGGAGCTTTTGCGATTAGCAATAGTCAAGTTGAAAGACAGATTCAACAGGCTAATCAGCGGGCTTTGGATAAGTCAAATGCATATTTTGCTGTGGTTAAATGTGCATGGGATCATGCCAGGACCATGAGAGAGTTAGTTGAAAAGCAGCCGCCCGTTGGAGTCTTCAAGGAGAGCTGGAATCTTGTGTTTAGAGACCTATTTAACTCTTCTTTGAGTTCGCTAAAGAGTCTCCCTGCCTACGAGTTGGGTAACTATGATCTGGTTATATTTCATAATGGAATGTTGGCGGCCATGTCGAATATGTCGTCGAGAGTCACATCGTTTCTTGGAGCTGATGCATTTATTGAGCAAGAGCTTGTTTTGATGTATGAAGACCTTTTTGCTCAGTCGCAGTTAGCTGAACACTACTGGGGCGAGTATGAACTAGTATTCAATGCGAAATTTGGAAACGCCTAACAGAGTTATTTAACCGGCTAGTAAATCGATTTAATGGGACACCGGCATGGAGCCGGATCAAGGAGCAAAGAGTGCTTTCAGCGTTTAGATATTCAGGTCAGAGGCATAATGATTCTTTGTTGGCGCTTGGAGGTGTTCGGATTGGAACGCTCCATGACTTCAGGCGAACTGAGCACAAAGGGGGCATAGCCGATGCAAATGAGGGCATTAAGCGCGTTTCTCATCACATCCCTTATGTCACTGAAAAGGATGTTGGCAGTATCCATCTTGAAGCTATTAAACAATTCAAAATTTTTAATTTAGGCGACTCGACCGATGTTGTACTGCAGGATATTCAATTTATTCGAGGCTTTAATCATCCGGACTGTTTCGTTCATTGCGTGTCAGCCGAGTACTCAAGGGATGTTCTGGATCAGTTTGAGGAAGCTGATTCCTGTATTGAAATTACCGATCTAGGTAAGTTTTATCAGCGGCTGACTAAAACCTTAAACAGACAAATTCCGGTACAGCTTTTGGGGGTTTCTACAGTTCGGTACATGATGCGTGAAGAGGACTGGAACGGTCGAAACTGGGGGGTTCACCCTGCTCTTATTAAAGAGCCCCGGTTTGCAAAACAGCTCGAAATAAGGGCGATTTGGCGTCCTAAGTTCAGTGGGGCGATATCTCCAATGGTACTTAACGATGTAGGTCTCATTGAGTTTTGCAAGCGAAGAGAGCTGCCTGACTCAAAGAAGCGGCGGTCCGGGAGCTCGATCTAAAGATTCTTTCAGGCTCGCCGGGCGTGAGGAAGCACATGGCCTTGAAGCGACGCAGCCTACCAGGCGCGCTCACAGTGATGTCGGGCGTCACCAATGTCGTGCACGACATTGAATCAGTCAAAGCACTTGGGAGTGATGACCAGCCACCTCTTCAACTGGAGGGTCTTCACCATTTCTAGTCAGGAGCCGCCCTCCGTTGGCCGGTGGTGGCAATTTGGTTTGAGTTGGGTTATTACGGGTGACCGGCATGAAGCCGGATCAAGGAGCAAAACGAAATGTCGATGAAGATCACGATTAATCGCAAAGGCCTCGATCAACTTTTAAAAAACGCCAAGGAAATGGAGGGAACGCATCAGGTGAAGCTGACAGATACGCTTCATCCGGAATTCGTTTCCTCCCACAGCAAATATTCTGATTTAGAAGCTTTGTTTGCTGCCTCGGGATTTAAGATTGATAGTCTCGAAGACTTTGCCATCATTCCGGACGACGAATGGGACAAATTTATTTCCGAGAATACGGACTTCACCAGTTGGGAAGAGATGCAGCGCTCCGGCAGCACCGCGTACATGAAAGCCAAGCTTAACAAAGGTCTATAAGCTAGCAAGATGGAGAAAGTATCTCGTCGCCTGGGTCTTTCTGGATGGCGAGAAGGCTTTTATTGCGGAATTCCCGCGCCACAATTTCCGTAGGTTCGAAAACGTGGCGCGGCGGATTCAACAGCGGCTGACACTTCGCAGAGCCCATTGCGTGCAGGTGATGAATCATCAGCTTCATCGCCTCGCCCTGCTCAGTAATGCCTGACCACTCCATCAGGTCGGTCAGAGCCTGGCGGGTGCCAGGGCGAACTCTGAGCCTCAATTCCTCTTCGGCAAGTGCCACGCGCTTCCTGGCGGTTTTCGCCGAGCGCTCCTGCACAGTCTTGGCCATGGCCTACCTCTTCTATTCCGCTGGCCGGCAGTGCGAGCCAGGTTTGACGTTTGCGTTGCTGGGGTCTAGAGAAGCGCCGCATCAGCCAGCCTTTGGAAAGTCGAGCGAGTGATCAGCAATCAGGCGCCGACAAAGCGTCTCGCTGATGCCGACATTCTTGCTGGCCTTGTACCGGGTCATGCCAGATTTCTTGCACTCCATGAGCTGGGCGCAGATCACCAGTTCGTCATCTGGCGTGATGATCCGGCCTCGCTTCGTTTTCTGGGCAATCCGCGCATAGCCGTATGGCCGTTTCGGCTCGTGAGATATTCCAGGGCTGTCTTTGCCCACACCCGGCTGGATGAATTGGGCTGTTCCGCCAGATGCGAAGAAGGCAGCTTTCGCCGCCTTCAGGTTCGCTTGTTCCTGATTGTGTACTTCAAGTGTCGGATGCATTCCGGGCACCTCTTGAGCGATTGTCGATGTTGATGTGATTGATCTCGGCGATCTCGCGCAGTGCGGCCCGGGTGATACCCAAGGCAGAACAGATCTCTGCCTGGTGGGTGCGTGACTCAGCCAGCGCTTTGACCTGAGCGACCAATGTGGCCCTGGCCTGGCGCCGCGACTCCATCGTCTTGGCGGTACAGGTTGCGAACTCAATGCCATGCTCCGCCGCGATCCGGTTAAATGAACGAGTGGATCTTCGGAGAGCCTTGGACGCGGCAAGAATGCCCGCGTCGATGTAACGGGGCAGGGCGGCGGCTACCTCTGGCTCAGCAGGCTTGTGGGCGTCCCATCTCATGCTGCCGCCTTGCGGAGTGTCACCCCGGCCATGCTGAAGGTTGAACCCTGCGCTGCGACCATCGCGTCGAGCGCTTCCCAATTGACCAGGAGGACGGTGATCGGCGCCTGACCATACGCTACGGCTTTCACCAGGGCCTCAAAGTCCGTCACGTTGGCCTGGAGCGCTACCTCCTCCGCGGAGTGGCTCGCCACAGGTTTTGTGGCCTGGCCGACGAGTGCAGCTGTCTGGACGGGCGCAGCGCGGACTGGCTCGGGCACAGCCACCTTCTCGACAACGGGTTCTGGCTTGATAGCTGCCAGGCGTTGGGCTTCTTGTTCTTCCGCGATTCGCTTCGCGTCGGCCTTTTCCCGCTCCGCCTTCTGGTGTTCGGAGATTCGGAATTTGATCAGCGTCACCAGGTCATCATTCGCCTTGGTCACCAGTTGCTGCACATCGCTGAACAGGAAGGCATGATCAACAGCGAGCTCCGCCAGACTGGTCAGGTTCAAGCGAATGCTGTCGGCTGCCTGGCTTGCATCGATCTTCGCCCGGGCCAGCTCGGTATCAACCGCGTCCTGAAGGCTGGCGATGGTGCGCTTGTTCCTCATGGCGCCGGCGAAGTCCGAAACGACGTGAGGGAGTGTGACTTTGCCAAGGGTCTTGTTGATTGCGGCGATGTGATCCGCCAAGGCGAGCTCGGCTTTTTGCTTGATGCTGGTCTTCACCAACAGCTCTTGAGCCTTCACCAGCTTGTCTACCTTCAGGCGAGTCTCACGTGCATGGGCGCTAATGCGATCCAGCGACGAAAACAGCTCGTCGATGCTTTGAGTCTGCGACAGGGCCTGTTTCTTGGCGACAGCGACAGCCTCCTCGACATCGCCACACCACTTGACCGCCTTCTTGGCGTCGGCGAAGTCCTGGTCGGTTGAGAGCGTGGTTTTCACCGAATCGATGACAGCCAGGGCCGAGTCTTCAAACACCTTCAGGTTGCTGGCGGTAACCATGCCGGTCAGCTCGATGCGCAGTGCTGGCAACTCATCAGGTGCCTTGCCGACTACGATTGAAGGAGCGTCGGCCATTTCGAAGTTGGCCAGGTCTGCCTCGAACTGTTTCCAGCCTTCGATCAACTGTGCCGCGCGCCCGGCGACGGGCCGGTACTCCATGTGCACGAAGTTCTCCGGTGTGCCGTCCGAGCAAACAAAGATGACCCGCTCAGCGCCGCTGACCAGGAGTTGCTGCTCAAGCTGCCAGTAGTAGTGCGGAGCCAGTTCGCCGGCTTTCACCTGGGCCACGACCGACTCATTCCAGAGTTTGTGCTCAAACAGTGTCTCGCCGAGCATCGTGGCGCCATCCATGGAGGCCAGTAGGTTGCCCTCGGTGGCAACGATTGGATACAGCTCTTCGCCGATCAACGCTTCAGTCAGTGGGCGGGCCAGGGCTTCAGTAGCGTGGCCTTTGTCGAAGATGAACTGCTGAGAAGGCGTGATATCGGGTGTGATGCCGGTCTTTTTGGCTGCCAGCAGTTCCGTGCGGGATTGGTACTTCGAGGCGCCCATCATTGCCGGGGCTTCGGAGGCGGTGCGGAACTGGGCGCGGAGGGCAAGCCACTCGGCAGAGCCTTGAGCTACGTTGTGAATTTTCATGCTGCGTCTCCATCGAGGGCTTTGAGGTTGGTGATGGTTTCGATCTGGTCATCGCGCAACGAGTACTTGCTGATGACGTTGGAAATAATGTGTTCCGGACTAGTGCGACCGGCGTCGATCAGTGGCTGCCACTTCTCGATGTTTTCAGCCAGCAGTTCGTCGGGATAGGCAGGCTTGGTGTCCGGTTCTGGTGGGGCTTGGCGCGCCGGTGAAACATCTTTGGCGACTTCTTCGAATGTCTTGCCTTCCATCTCGTCTGCCGTTGGCGCCGATCCGACTTCAGGGAATGCTTTGCGCAGAGCCTGGGCCTCGGCACATTTGGCAAGCTGGGCAAATGCTCGACGCTTCCACATGGCGTTGGGCGCCGCGGTGTCCTTGCTCGATGTCGCGTAGTTTTCAAGCCAGCGCTCATTGGCCGTGTATTCGGCAACCAAGCCGTTGCTCATCTGCCGCTTGACGGTCACGCGGCACCATTCGGGATAAGTGACCTCTACGCCGCTCAGCTTCGCAGTTACTGGCGGGCCGTATTCCGGCTCGCTGATTCCAGCGTACTGGCCGGTGCGCGCCGCCTGGATGCGGTAAAGGCCGATGCCGGGCATCACCGTGTCCTGCATCTTTTTCGTCTTGGAGTTCCAGATCGGAACGATGTGCACCGGCTTCAACATCGGGTCCAGGTGTGCGGCCTGGCAGTAGGCCAGGACCATCACAACCGAGTTCTTTTCGGCACCGGGATAGAGGCTGCTGCTCAGCACTTCAACGAGCGCGGCCTCCGACATTGCAGGTGTGTTGTCGTCCTGCTTCAATACTGCGGACATGGGGAATCCTTGCCGCGATGCTCGCAGCGATAAAAGGGGAAGGGGAAATAAGAGTTGATAAACGTTCTTATTCGCAACTAAGATACGTAATAACATTTCAACTCAACGCAAGGAGCCTCACCTATGAAAGTGCTGTCCTCACTCAAAGAAGCTAAAAACCGTCACCGTGACTGCCAGATCGTTATGCGCCGCGGCCGGATCTACGTGATCTGTAAATCCAATCCAAAATTCAAAGCGCGGCAGGGCAGTGCGAAGAACAAGAACAAGGGGAAAGGCTGATCAGTTTCCTTGCTGATCCTGCTGCTGAACCCGGTAGCGCAGGACCTGGAGCACTCGACCGCCGTAGCCTGGTTCTGCGAATTGCTCAACCGGTGGACCGAAGAAACCACGTCGTTCGGCAAGGCTGTAGGCCTCGCGCAGGTTGTGAGCGCTGATATCTTCGAGCTGCTCGTCGATCAGTGATTTAACCGGTGCGGTAGTCATGCCTTCTCCTTACGCCGCCGGCTGACATCCAGGAGGCGTGCGCTATACCAATGAAATTCTTCTGCGTTGATGGCGCCTGAGGTGAAGTGGCGCACGATCAAACCCTCAGCCAAGATCTCGTCGAGAGCGGGCTTATCTGGCTCTTCAAGCGCAAACAACGCTTTATCGATCTCAACGTAGGGGCTCACAGTTCGTTGTCCTCGGCCTGGGCGATAAGAGCGTCATCAGCCAAAGGTTGAAGGAGGCGTTCGGCAATCTCGCCTAGTTTCCCCAGTGGATGGTCGCTCCGGCCGAGTAGCTCCAGAGCTTCCGATTTCACCCTCGAACCCGCCATCCCTGCGATCAGTAAGTAGCCCAGGGCTGGAGTGTCGACGCCGCAGTCGGCCAGAAGGTTGTTGGCGTACTCATCGACAGCCAGTGCGAACTGGTAGGCCGTGACGCCTTGCTGTGGGTGTAGGTGTCGCTTGAACACCACACTGCCACCTCTGGCCAGCTCTTCGGCAGCGTTGTACAGCCATTCACTGCGGGCCAATTGCTGAGATATTTCGCTCACCGGCGGCGGCAGTTGTTCGTCGTGCTCAAACTGAGCCTTGCGTAGTGCTGACATGGTCGCCTCCAAAGTGGCGGGTTGTTCACCTGTATTCGTCAACACTCATGCCTCCCGCTGGTTGCCGATGGGCGCGGGGGAGGAGTGCTGACGTAATAGAGGTGGGGAAGGGGGGGCAGATGGCCGGAGCTGATCCCGGCATGGCTATTAGCGGCCTTAGTGACACCGGAGTTTCACCGGGGCGAAGGTTTCAGCCGCTTATTCTCGGACTCGCCGTGGCCATCTGGGCGCTTACTCACTCTACCGGCCACGATTCCCGCGATCCCTCAGGTCTTACACTTGCCCGTCAGCCCGGGCATTCATCTGCGTGTTGCGGTGATGCAGGTGGGCGATTATAGGCCGCAGTTTCGTCCGCATCGGGGTGTGATCGGAACACCAGGGCGCTACCCCTGCTTGGTTCCCGCCGCGTTTGTAGTGTTGGCCGTCTCGCTCATACCGGCTCAGGACATTCACGGGTCTTTGCGATCCTAGCGCTGCAGCCCACTTGGGCACGCTCCGATCACACCCCGATGCGCTCTCATAGAGAGGGTCGGGTGGGTTCACCGGGTTCGTCCTGACCACCCAGGACCTCAACCATCACCGGTATAGGGCAGTTAGCGACAGGCTGTCGTAGCTCAGGCCCATGCATTCCGTTTCAAGTGCTGCCAATGACAGCTACGCGGAATGCAGCGGGACCTGATCCTCTTTCAGCATCAAGCCATGCTCAATGCAGAACTGGATCTCAGCGTCGTAACCAGCTCGATTCATAACCTGCTGACTGTTCTGGTCGTATATCGCTCGGTGGTGGCCGGCGCCGCTCTTGCGTGGCGTTCGCTCAACCGTATAACCGTGGCGCTGGTAGCAGCCGTTGGGGCTGTTTGGGTTTGGCATCGTCTTGCCCTCGGTTGTTTTCCCAATGCCAACCGCTCTGGATGGGCATCAGTGAAAAGGTCCGTCATGCGCAGCCTTGCAATCGGCCGCTGTCATTCGGTGGCCGTCTTCGCACTCAACGACACGAACGCCGTTGGTGAATCCACGCTCAACGTTGAGCCTGTTTGCCTCGGAGATGCAGGCGGCCAGGCTCTCGTCGGCAAACACCTGCAGCTCACCGCGCCCTGTGATGTGAATTACTTTGTTCATCGTCTTGCCCTCGCCTCATGCGACCTGCCCGAGAACCTCGCGGGAGAACGCGTGAATGTTCATGTACGCACAGACTGTCATCGCCCGGCGGTGCTTGATGTGGCTGCGCAAAGCAAGGTCTGACATGTCGACCTGATCAGCTTCGAGCGCGGCAATCGCCTCTTCGACACCGCCGAACCACTTCTCCAGCAGCCTGGCGCAGGATGCAGCTGCCTCGTTGATCACCTCATCACTTGCTTCAAACACTGAATTGCTCATCTACGCTTCCTCGGTTGGCTTCCCGTCAGCCCCTGTCGCCAAGACCTATCGGTGAAGCCCCGGTCACGCTACTGGCGTCAGGCCGGGGTTGTTGCATCATCGGTGTTGGCCAGTTACCCGCCGCTGATTGCAGGGCTGGCCGTTCGTCTTCGGTGTGGGCTTCGAGCTTCCTACTCACAGCGTCAAACAGCATCTGTTCGCCGTGGATCACAGGTCCTTACAACATGCACGCTACAGCTCTGAATGCCCTGATTGAGTGGGGCAGGGTGCATGAGGTCCGGCGGTCCCAGCCGAAGCTATCGGGATCGCTAATTCAAATCTTTTGGAGCTGGCCGTGACCCGCTACTGGCGTCGGTCACCGGCTTGAATCAAATGTTCTTCCAGCCGCGGGCCTTTCGGCTTGTTCTCCCGCTGGATAACTGTTCTTGGCGCTTTACGCTGCACGCCCGGGTCAGTTGCCAACCCTCTGAACCGTTTAGGCCGGTTCATCGCTGCCTTTGAATCTGGGCCGGTGGTGATCCGGCAAGGGGTGTCGCTAAAGAGTGGTGCAGCTTTCGCTGCTGGCCGGCGGTGTTCGTTGCTGGCTTGAGGTAAATTTACCATTTGGAAATTACCTGTCAATGCATATTGGTAAATAAATTGGTAAACAATTTCAGGATTCAAGGTAAATCTATGATGTGTATTGGTTTTCTAAGGGCGTAAAAAAGCCCGCTTAAGAGCGGGCTCATTTACATGTCGCTGTATTTTCGCCACTCGATTCTGACGGCGCCGGAATCCAAATGGTCGATGCGGATACCTGCGGTGTCGCCAATGTCTTGGATCACCTGTAGCCACGCCTCTGGGCTTTCGTCGTCCAATCTGAACACTTCAACTGCTTGGATCTCCTGCACATTCGGTGAGGCGATGATCCGCTTGAGTCGGTGACCGACAAGTTCATATGAGTTTCTCGGCTTGCCAGCGGAGTAGGGGGATTGGTTCATGCTTCGCTCCTTGCGAGTACTGTATGTATAAACAGTATTTCGGTCGTGGCACATTGGCAAGTGAAAATTCTTCCATTGGCTCAGAACCCGGCTGCGAGCCAGCGCCGGGATCCTGAATGACAGTGGGGCAACTGGTACACTGGGTCGATTGGACCAAGGAGATGGGAATGCGCGGATTAGCAATTACGGCCCTAGCGCTAGCGGTAACCGGATGCGGCGGAGATATAGACCGAGCTCGAACGTCAGTCGCTAGCCACCTAAAAGATCCTGACTCTGCAAAATTTAGAAATGAGCGGCAAGTTTCAGACGTGGCCGTTTGTGGCGAGGTGAATGGGAAGAATATGTTCGGCGCCTATTCCGGATTCGCCCAGTTTCTTGCCATGAAAAGACCTGGCGGATTTGACGTGATAATCGATCCAGATATGACGGACCGGTTTGCAGGGAGTGTTTGCGGCTATGCAAAGGCCGAGACGGAAGCAAAAACTAAAATCAAGGCCCCGCAGCCTGCGGTGGAAATTCCAGGGGTCAGGTGGTCAGTTCAATTAGCGTCCGTCAGTAGTGAGGAAACGGCGGAGGCGATTAGTAGAGATCTTGCGAGTTCTGGCTGGACGCCATACACAACACGCCGCGATGGAAAAAGTCGTGTGTTTGTAGGGCCATTCTCCACGCGGGCTGAAGCCAACGTTCAGATGGATGACCTAGCACGCAAGAAGACTCTCAATGGGTTTGTGCTGCGTTACCAAGAGCCGGCGGCATCGGGCAAATAGTAGAGACGTACGTAAAAGATACAGAAACAAAAAGCCCGGCACTGGGCCGGGCGCTCATCAAAAACGTAAAGTCGATCTGCTACCTCAGCTCGCGGTGGGCATCGAAGCAATTTCACGAAGAATCTCGAATCCATCCAAGGTTTTTGGCACTCTCGACTCCAAATACCGGTACTGAGGAAGGATGAAAACCTTAATCGCCATGCTTTTGCCAGGACGCGAGAAGGTTGAGATCGACACTGCGCAGTCGGATGGTGGGCTGATGACCTGAAATAGGTGTTCCGCCACTACCACCGGATCCTTGCGGTCGCTACACATTATACCCTCCTACTAAAGTTGCCCCGAGTGCGTCCAAGATCGGCCGCAAGGGCAGCATCAGTGATTTAGCTCCGCCAGGAGCCATTGAGTCAGGTCCGCCAGCAAAAATCAAACCGACTGCAGCTATAGGTCTGCCATGGTCGTCCACTTGCACGACAAGTGAGCCTGAATCCCCTGACGCTGAAAACTCTGATTGTAGGCCATGGATCGTGAACACATTGGCAAAACGAATCACACCTGTAAAACCATAGTTCTGCGCTTGGTAATTGATGCCCACAGGTCGTAACTCTCTGCTTACAATATGACCCTTAGTGTGTCGAGTCGTTCTGCCGACCTTTTCAACCTTCATGCCTTCAACCGGATCTGCGACAGCAAGAGGGGTATCGAAGGCCCCTCCCTGCATAGAGCTTACGATTCCAACGTTGTGAATGCGAAAAACCGCACCATCCAAATTACCTGCGATATCAACGTTCCCCAAAGATCCGACCTTCATCTCCAAAGCTTTGGTGTGATAGCCAAGAGTAAATGGAGGGATTCCGCCTGGTCCAACATCCACTACGCCTGGGGCAAGGATAGGCGTTTCAGGCTGCACATGACTGCATAGCGCACTTACATGGTTGTTCGTGAGGCCATACAAGAGGCCGTCCGGCATGCTCACCAGGGCGCCCATCGTACCGGCGGAAGCATCGTTGCCAGGGGAAATCGAAGAACCGCAAGTGTAAAACTCATTCCCCGATGCCGCTTTATGAATCGCGTATGTCGTTCCTTGGGCAGACCCAAGGCTTTTCCCAACCGTATCCAAATGCCCTTGAGGATACGCGACTCCATTGCTCTGGATGCTGGTCGGGAGTGTATGCAAATCCTTTTGCGTAACCTTTTTCTTGGTGTAGAGGTAAATTGTCCGACTGGTTGAGTTAAAGGAAATCGTCTGAATTTCCTTGTGTCTCAATATCTGCTCGGCCTCTGCCGAAAGCGGAATGGGGGGCGTAGGGGTCAAGTAAACATTGTCGACCTCGGGCGGCAAATGCTCGATCAGGCCTCTGTCAATTGCCCATCTTGCTAGACCGCTTGCCACTTGATGAGTGGTAAGCAGTACCGGAGCGGGCTGTAGTGGAGGCGGCGCTATTGGCGGTACATTCTGCGGCATGGAAGTTTATCCCCAAACTTCAAATTTAAGTGCAGAAGGCCTGATCTATTCAGCAGACACTTCCATGTCAGAAGAGTCGATGCTCTCCATGGTGACGCAATTCAGTCCATTGTTACGTGAAGCTCTGAAGCTGCCCGGTCGGTTGCCTCCAGCGGCATCCTACTCTTACCGAGCGTACATACCCCACCAGAATACGTGCCCCAGGATAGCTATCTGCTCATCCTGCATCTGCTGAAAGGTGTAATCCTCATCGGGGTGCTCATCACGATTGAAGCTGCGCAAACGAATCCCCGACGGCAAACGGTATAGCTGCTTAACTCGCAACTGGCCATTGTGGTTGATAGCGTAAAGATCGCCATCAGCAATATCGCCCAGCCCGGTTTTGCCGGTATTTACACCCACGGTCGCGCCGTCCCGGAGAACTGGGATCATGCTGTTGCCGCGAACGGTCACGCACTTAGCGTTGCTGAACTGGACCCCGTTTTCGCGCAGGCTTTTTTTGCCGAATCGCAAAAACTCTGCATCGTGCTCTTCGATGGAGAATCGCCCGGAGCCGGCAGCCAGTTCTACCTCCCTCAGAAATGGAACGCAGACCTCGTCATCGTTAACTGGTGTCTGATCGTCCCAGACGCTTATCTGTTTCAGGGGCACATCTACCTGGATCCGCGGCTGCGCCGCATGTGAAACGCTACCTGAAGATAATTCAGCTTCGCTCAAAGGCAGATCCAGAGATCCTGGCTCAAGCCCGCACTTCTGCTCGAAGTCGCGCGCCATCTTCTCCCCGATATTCCTCAGGTGTTCGGCCTTGTCCGTAAACAGCCGTGAAATGTAAGACGGCTGTTTGTCGACCTTGGCGGCGAAGTCAGCGTCTTTACCCCCGAAGTCGCGATCAATGATCTGGCGTACTCGGGCTCTGCGTATGTCTTTGATTTCCATCCCTCAATTAAAACCTTTATTTCCCTTAAGGGAAATTACCTTTACTTGGTAAACATTTATGGTAAATTCATGCATAAATGAACCAGAAGGTAAATCCGTATGGACTTCCCCACGTACGCAAAGCAGCTTCCGCGCGGCGGAAGAAAACGCCTCGCTTTAAGCCTTGGTATCCCAGCGAGCTATCTGTCTCGACTCATCTCTGGTGACCGGTCGATTACTGCCGAGCGCGCCATTGAAATTGAACACGCCACGGGCGGGAAGGTGACGCGCCAGGAATGCTTACCAGAAATCCAGTGGAAGCACGCCAGCTAAGCGACATCCCTGTCCGCCGTTCCAATGAAGCCAGATTAGAAGAGAGCAGTTCCCATGCAAACGTCCAGCTCCAGACACACCGTACAAACCCGTGACCAGGTGCTGGTCGCCCACGCTGCAAACCAGATCGCGCGTACCAGCCTCAGCCAAGACGACTTTGCCCAGGCGCTGAGCCGCGAACTGCATCTGTCCTGCCCAGAGAAGGCTGTCGCCAAAGAGGTTCCGGACTTCGCTGCGCTGACGTTGCAGAACGACGTATCCGACTTTGTGAAGGCGACCGGCCGCTGGCTCAAGCGTGTTCAGCGCTGGCTGTCCGGTGATCAGGAAATGCCGTCCTGGCTGGAAGAGTCTTGGGTAAACGCCCTTGAGCCTGAATTCCGCGACCACTGCGTGAACGAACTGGCGAGCCGCCACGGGCTGACCGGCGCCCGCCAGATGACCAGCGACCAATGCGCCAACAAAAGCTTCGGCGCACTGATCCGCGCCCTGGGTGATGTGATCGACACCGGCAGCGAAGTGTTCGACGACCAAGTGATGTGCGAACTGGATCTGCCGCACCTACCGGCTTTCGCCAAGCAGTGCCGCCAGGTTGAAGCGAAGGCGGGGGAGTTGGGGCGCAAAGCTGAGCAGTTGCTCGCTTCGGTCCAGCGAAATTTGAAATCTGTTTCCTGATTTCCCGCGCATGCGCGGGAATCGGTGCCCATCGGGTTCGCACTATGAATTAAGCGGATCTGAAGCCCAGGCACAAAAAAGCCGACGGTCGAGGTCGGCTAATTCGATAACACTTTGTGAGGCCGATTATATGCAAACCCCGCCACATATCAATAGCTCTACCAATCTCGCGCCACGTTTTTCGCAATCTGAAAACGTGGCGCGCAATTCAGCAGTGATTCCGTTCGACTTCGACGGCGCCGCAATCCGGGTCATCACCGACAAGCTCGGCGATCCGTGGTTTGTTGCGCGCGACGTCGCTGACGCCCTCGGCTACTCCAAACCAGAGAACGCCGTGTCCCGTCACTGCAAGGCCGCGACCACTACCCCGAAACAGGGTGGTGGTTTCATGACCATCATCCCGGAGCGGGACCTGTACCGGCTGGTGATGAAGTCCAAGCTGCCGGCCGCTGAGAGGTTCGAAGAGTGGGTGGTTGGCCAGGTCCTGCCGAGCATCCGCAAGACCGGCAACTTTTCTGCCCTAGGCCCGAACAACTCCAAAATCGTCGGCGAGTTGGCCATCCTGGAATGCTTTGACCGCCTGTTGAAGCCTGCCAACTCCAGCAAGATGCTGATGCTGGCCAAGATCGCCGCCAACAACGGCCTGGACGCCAAGTTCCTCCCAGGCTACGCCGTTGATGCCGCCCCTGACGCTGCTGGCGGCTCTTCGATGCCTACTAAGGCAATCACCGCCCTGATCAAAGATAACGCCATCGCCAGCACCGCCCGCGCCTTCAACCTTTCACTGGAGGCCCACGGCTTCCTCAAGGTCCTGCAGCGCAAAAACTCCAAGCAGGAAATGGTGGACTTCTGGTCCGTGACCGAGAAGGGCATGGCCTACGGCAAAAACCTCACCAGCCCTCAATGCCCCCGCGAGACGCAGCCTCACTGGTACGTGGATCGCTTTCTTGAATTGGCCGCAAAGGTCGGGAAGGCCTGACATGCAATACACCGTCACGATTAACCAGGTGAAGGCGTTGGAGTGGGGGCTGAATTCTCAGCAGGCCCTGCTGTTCGCCTTCGTCTACGGCTGCCCGAGCTGGACCAAGCCAATCAAGACTGATGACGGGATCTTCTTCGCGCTGAGCAAGGCCAAGATCATCGAGGAGCTACCGCTGCTCACTGACAAGCCGGACACCGCTTACCGCATGCTGAAGGCCCTGGAAGAGGCCGGTTTGATTGAGCTTTCCAGCACCTCGAACATCACGCTTTTCCGCCTCACAGAGAAGGCCGTCGAGTGGAACCAGAAGCTCGACGGGTCGGAAAAATATCCGACCCCACCAAACAATAAGGGTCGGAAAAAAATCCGATCTACCTCGGATAAATCTCCGAGCAAGGTCGGAAAAAAATCCGGGCAAGGGTCGGAAAAATCTCCGACAAATCAGGATACCAATCATCAGGGTACCAATCAGGAAACCAGTCAGGACTTGCAGGACGCCACCGGCAAGCCGGCTCAGTCCCGCAGCTTGGTGCTGGTGGTTGACCGCACCGATACTCCCCGGGTCGAGATTCCCGCCGACATGCCGGGCCCCAAAGACCAGACCTGCAAAACCTTCAAGGTCTGGGCGAACTACGCGATGGCTTACCGCAAACGCTACAGCGCCTGGCCGGTGTGGAATGCCAAGGTCGGCGGCCAGCTCGGCCACCTGGTTGACCGCCTCGGCGCCGATGTCGCCCATCACGTTGCGGCCCACTTCCTGAAAACCAGCGACGCCGCTGTGCTGCGCAAGTGCCACAGCCTCAACGAGCTGCTGGCCAACGCCGAGAGCTACCACACCCAGTGGGTGACCGGGCAGCGAATCAACGGTACGACAGCCCGCCAGATGGAGCGGACCGAAGCAAACCACTCAGCAGCCGAGCAGGCCGCCCAGATGGTTCTGGCCAAACGCCAAGCAGGTGACCGCAATGAATACCTTTGAAATGAACGACCAGCAGGTTGCTGGGCTGGCCGCCGCCATCTGCGCAACCGCCGAGGCCATGGGGCAGGAAATGAATCCAGGCACTGCCGCGATGATGGCTGAAGACCTCTGCGCGTATCCGGTGCCCGTCGTCAAAGCCGCGTTGAGGGCCTGCCGCTTCGAGGTGAAGGGCAAGTTGGCAATGGCTGACATCCTGCAACGCGTCCAGTCCTCCGACGGCCGTCCCGGCAAGGACGAGGCCTGGGCCATCGCCATGACCACCAACGACGAATTTGAAACCGTGGTGCTGACCGACGAGATCCAGCTGGCCCTGGCAGCCGCGAAACCCATCTTGGATGGCGGCGACAAGATCGGCGCGCGCATGGCTTTCATCGACGCCTACCAAAGGTTCGTGGGCCAGGCCCGCGAGGATGCGAAGGCGGTCAACTGGCACGTATCCGTAGGCTTCGACGCCGACCGCCGTATCCAGGCTGTGACCAAGGCGATGGAGTTAAAGCGTATCCCGCGCGAACACGCCCAGAAGTACCTGGCGGACCTGAGTGTCGAGCCGATCACCGAGGATGGGCGGGCCATTGCTGGCTTGCTAACCGGAAGCGTCACCAGGCCTGAGCCAGCGCTCCGCACAAAGCTTGAAGCCGTGAAGGAGTCGATGTTGGCAATGCGTAGCGCCAGCACGGAAAAGAAAACTGAATTGCGAATTAAGGCGGCAAACGAATTGGCGGATCGCCGTGCGCTACTGATCAAACAGGCCCAGGAACTGGAAGAGAAGAGGGCGGCGCTATGACCGACAAGATCAGTGTCAACTGCCAGGCCAAGCTGTCCGAGGCAATCACGCGACTCAGTGCCATGTACCGCGACAAGAAATTCGTTGTGGTCTCCCTCCGCCCGGGCAAGGACCGCACGCTGGATCAGAACCGGCTGTGGTTTGGGATGTACAAGCGTATTGCAGAAATGACCCAGATCGGCGACGCAGCCGACGCTCGACGCTACTGCAAGTTGCACTTCGGCGTGCAGATCCTTTTGAACGAAGACGCCGGATTCCAGGCCGAGTGGTACCGCGTGATGCGCCACCTCCCGTACGAAACGAAGCTGGCCATGATGGGGGAGTGCAAGCTCTTCGGCCCGGATGGCTTCCCGGTGACCAGCCTGTTCAACCGCGCCCAGGGCATTAATTACACCGATCGCATCGCTGCCTATTTCACAGGCCAAGGTGTGGTTTTCACTGATCTACTCAGCAAGGAGGCTGCATGATCGCCAAGCAACCCAAACCGAAGAAGTGCAAGAACCCTGCATGCGGCATCAGCTTCCCGCCGCAGCGCCTGGGCCAGGCCGTATGCAGCCCGAAGTGTGGCCTGGCCATCAAGGACGTGAACCAGGCGAAGGCGCGCAAGTCACTGGCCCAGGTTGAGCGCCGCGAGATCAAGGTCCGTAAGGAAAAGCTGAAGAGCCGCGGAGAACACATGCGTGAGGCTCAGCAGGCGTTCAACGAGTACGTTCGCACCCGGGACCAGGCCGCCGGCCATCTCTGCATCTCCAGTGGCAAGCCGTTGGACTGGAGCGGTAACGCAGTCGATGCCGGCCACTATCGCAGCGTTGGCTCCGCGCCGCACCTGCGCTTCGATGAACGTAACTGTCACGCCCAGAGCAAGCAGGACAACCGGTTCCTTTCCGGCAACGCCGTGGACTACCGGATCGGCCTGATCGCGCGCATCGGCCAGGAGGCCGTTGATGCCCTGGAAGCTGACCAGAGCGTGCGCAAGTACTCCGTCGAGCAGATCAAGGGCATCAAAGCCTACTACCGGGCAAAGATAAGAGAGCTGAAGAGGGCTGCAGCATGACCTATCGCAACGTTGTTTCAGCAGTAGTTCGAGCTCTTGCGGCCGAGACCATCAGTTCGGCCGGTGGCTGCGACTTTGAGCCGAAGGTGCAGTGCGCCAAGCAGAAGGGGGAGATCGTCGGCAAGGAGGCTATGTTTCTGCAGGATTGCTGGGTGTTCGGACGGCTGCACAAGGCGCTGACCCCGGCGCACTGGCGGGCCCTGGTGGCGAAGTACTCGACGCATGTTGAGCGCAAGCATGCAGCCATTTCTGAGCTGACCCGATCTGTACGGTCACCGGCACCATCGCGATTCGTGCACTGCGCCGTGGTGACCTGGGCACTGCCCATGCTTCCTGGAGTGGGCGGTAAGCGCTCCACCAACGTGCTGCCGGCCGGCTGGTATGAGATGGACAACTGGTCGGATGAGCCGCATCCGATCAAAACCCAGGAGCGGTGGCGGCGCGACATTCGCAAAGTCCTCAATCGAGAAGTGGACGAGGCTCTGGTTTGCGCTCAAACGCTACTGGACACAGAAGATCTCATCGATACACAAGCCGCTTGACACCAAATGATCCAGTGAGCCAATATATATTCATCCTGTCATTCCTGCGTTTGTAGGATTGAATAGAAAGCCCGGCCATCGCGTCGGGTTTTTTATTGCCTGTAATATTTTCAAATTAATGCGTATAGGTGCATTCTGCCAAAATGTATGTGAAAAATGACTGGTTGAAAAATTATTGAACGTTTTGGAAGCGACCATCCTCTGAGGGTCTCCAAAATCCGTAATTACCTGATTTTTCAATACTAATTGGTCATAAAATGAAGAAAATAGTACTCGCTGCACTCGTGCTTTCCTTTACAACCCTGAGTGTGCAGGCTGCTGAAATATCTGGCGCTATCGGCGCGACTAGTCAGAGTGGCTTGACTGCCCGAGCGGCGCTGGGTTTTGGTTGGGATAAGGCCTGGTTGCAAAGTTCGACAGGCAAGCTGACAGGTTATTGGGATCTGGGTTACACGTATTGGGAATCGGGCAAAGAAGCAGGTGCCCGTCATTCTGTTTCCTTCTCGCCAGTTTTCGTTTACGAGTTTGGCCAGGGCGAAATAAAGCCGTTCATTGAAGCTGGTGTCGGTGTCGCAATGTTTTCGGGTACGACCGCTGGCGATCAGAAATTTGGATCCTCCTTCAACTTTGAAGATCGGATCGGCGCAGGCTTGAAATTCGGCGATACGCAGCGAGTCGGAATCCGCGCTACTCACTATTCAAATGCGGGCATCAAACAGCCAAACGACGGCATTGAGTCTTACGCGCTTTTCTACAGCCATTCGATCTAAATAGCACACAGAAACCCAGCCATCGCGCTGGGTTTTTTATTGCCCATGGAAAGGGCGATTCAGCAAAAGGAATTTGCAGATGTTGAAAGAATTCAGATGCGGTAACTGCAAAAGACTTCTCGCCCGTACGGGTGAGTTTAAAGAGCTCCAGATCAAATGCTCCCGATGCGGGACGTTGAATCATGTGAAGGCCACGAGCCTCGAACAATCGCCTTTGAGCGACATGAAAGCGGAATCCTCCGCGACAAATCATTCGACTCAATAGGTGAAAAAATGGAACTTCCAGCCATTAATATTACAGCTCCAGAACCATTCTACCCAGGCCTCAACCAGACGGGTGGCGCAACCATGCAAAGTCCAATGGTGGCATTCAATGGGATGCAATTGATCAGGAATGGGTACTATGCCAAGAACATGTGGCGCGAGGTATTAGTTAAGCACTGTTCGGAAGTTGATTTTTATATTGGTCGCTACGGTAAATTTGAGCCTTGGATGCTGGGTTCTAATACATTTGGCCGGGACTTGAAAGTTCTATCTTTCGCGGACAATTATATGTGTAGTACAGGTGTCAGTCCGGCAGTCGCTCTGTCTTATGCGTATCGCAATCCTTTGCTGGTGACATCTACCGTCCCGACGCAAGAAGTGAAACAAATTTCTGCATCAGAACTTGGCCCTGTGTCTGCATTGGGTCATTTCATAAACGGTAAAGGTGCCACCGTCCGGATGGATATTACCAAACTAGGACTGAATCCATCGGTTACTAAAATTCCGATGCTTGAGCAGCAGTTCAGTGCTCTGTCCATTGGCACTACGAGGATCGTGCTGGATAAGGTTCCTTACAATACTTTCGACGATTCTTTTAATACGGGTTCTGTTCTTGGGAATATCACCCTGAAGATCGAAGGTAATGCTACCAAGTATGAAGGCGGCGCCGTGGTATTTAATGGGGAGGCTCGTGCTTATAACGACAAGTATGACGCGAATCAAGGCTCCTTCCGAAATGCGTTGCCCGAGGCGGCGACGACGGTTCTACGAGCGATTCAAAACGGGACAGGCGCTCAGGAATTTGAAATCGAAATCAGGGGCTCGCTGCCGATCGATATCCATCGGTAACTGAGTCATTGTAGGCGGGGGAGATCCCTTCTGGACACGGTCATGCCAGCTATTGGCATGACTGCTGTTTGTGGGTTTTGTGTGGAGATTTGTGATTTTTCGAATGAGTGGTTTGACGGCCCCCAAAAAAACACCTCTAATATTGATCAATATTTCGGACGATTGATCTTGATGGAGTTGGGTTAGTATGAGCTCATGGAAGTGGTATTTTTTTCTTGTCTTTTTATCGTTGTTAGCGTTTCTTTTATACGTGTACTCAGTTGCTGGTGCGCTCGAAAATCCGAATGATCCAAGCGATACAGTCGGGGTTCCGGCAGCATATATTTTCTCATCCTTTATTATGGGGTTGGGTGCGATTTCTTGGGGTCTGTCATTGATTGGCTTGCTGGCTTGTAAGGTTGTGAGTGTTGAGCATTCTAGAACGAAGCTTTTCATCTCCAGCCTTGCTAACCTTCCCTTGCTTTTAACGTGTGTCCTTGGTGTTTTTTCGGTGGCGGCATTTTCGTACGATTCGATAATCGGGATCTTAAGTGGGGTATTATTTTTATTGGTTGTGATTTTGCTTTGTGTGGGGGGGATTCGAGTTGTTAAACCAAGTCGATCATCGATTTAGAATTTATTTTAGGTTCTCATAGGGCGAGCCTGACATTGTCGGGCGGTTCTGGTCGCTACCAAATAACTTTCTGGCCTCGACATTGATCGAGGCCTTCTATTTTTCGGCTCCACCACGCCCATTGCTCCGAGCTGGGAGTGCAGTTGGGACAGACTTCAAGGCTCCCTAGGTGGAGAACCGTCATCTAAGGGTTTTCTCTCTTGCACGGAACGTACAATCCGCATGCTCTTAGGCGCGTCTACTCCTAGAAACACGGCGTTGCCTTTGACCTTGAGCACCTTGATTTTGATTTCGTCGCCGACGCATAGGCGTTTATTGGGCGTTCTGGTGAGTATTAGCATTTGATATCCCTTCTGATTGGTCCCGTTATCAGTGGGATTAATTGCATGAGTTCTGCGAAAAAAATGTAGGACTTGTCTGATTGTTCTGCCGAAAAGCCTTATTTGATCCTTTGCTCCCTGACTGGGAGAACAACAAGACATGGAGTGACGATGGATCCTACTGACCTCGGCCCAGGCACAGCTACCTGGCTGGGCGGTAGTGCCACCGTAGTGCTGGGCGGCCTGCTATGGCTGCGCCGGTTCCTCTCCAAGGACGCAACCGACCGCGCCATGGATAGTGCTGATATCGGCACGCTTAAAAGACTGAACGAACTGCTGAACCAGGAACGAGCTGCCCGCAAAGAGGCCGAGGCCCGCGCCGATCAGTTCGCGAAAGAGCGGAATGACCTGGCCGCCGCCGTTGGGCGTATGGAAGGCAAGATCGAAGCGCTGACAAGCCAGGTCGCCCAACTCACTGACCGCGTGACCCAACAGAGCGACGAGATCACTCGCCTGCGTACCAAGCTGGGAGGTATCGCCTGATGGACAGATGTGCATTGGAGTTTATCGCGCGCCGCTGGTGGCGCCGGACCGAGGTCTGGGCCAGTGCTGTTGTGCTGGTTGGTGGTGGGGCAGTCCTAGGTTACCAAGCCGCCTACTGGTCACTCGCTGAGAAGCAGAGCAACCAGGTGCAGGACATTCGCCGTGCATACGACGCAGCGATGATTGAGCGTGACCGGCTGCTGGAAGAGTTGACCCGCAAGACCGGCACCGCCGCAGAGAAGGCATCAAAGGCAGCAACCACCGCCGCCCAGGCTGCCGACAAGGCTGATGAGGCCCTGAATCGGGTAGCGCAGTAATGCGCGCCACGTTTTCGAATGCGCCAAATCGTGGCGCGAGGTTTTGCAGATGAGCACCGTCACCCGGCTGCGCCACGCACTGCCAATGAGTCCGGACATAAACGCAGCGGTAAGCACTCTCGACAAAGCCATTGCCGATGCTGTGGATGCTGCCAAGGCTGCCGAACTGCTTCAGGGTCTGATCGTTGCTTTGCTCCACGGCCATGCTCATGCGCAGACCCAAATCATGGTGAGTTCAACAACATAGTGGATCAGAGTTTGCCCTGAGCCTTGAGACTGAGGAGCATCTGATACAGCTTATTGAAGCGCTCTCTCAGGGCCTCATCGTGCTCGGTCAAGAAGTTATCGAACTGACTTTTTTCTTGCGCCGAAACTAATTCTTCCTGTATCCGAAACCCTTCGGATTGATTAGTGAAAAGGTTTCGCTCGATTTCGACGCTTTGCTCACCACGATCAAGTAGTACCTTGGCCAGAAAAATTGATGAATCGATTACCCTATGCAACGGCAGCTCTTCGGACTGGCGTGACCATTGTTCTTTGTAGCGCATGATCTTCAGTGAAACCTCATCGGTGCTCCACTGTGAGATGCCTATGGATAGGTATCTTGTATCAGTCACTCCTTCGCGCCAGCCATCAAACTGCTTGTATGGCATGGCATATACGGGCTGATGATCGAGATGCTTAGGTAGCGGTGGAGAAACGGCGTAGTTGTGCTTTGCGGCAAACTCTTCAATGGGCATTGAGATCATTCCTTAGGGCGATTGAGCGAGGCGCGATGAAGGCGAGTGCGGCCATCAGTCACTGTCCTTGCTGATTTAGCCGAAGGCATGCGGCCTCAGCACGCGCTTCGTCATTGTAGGCATCGCCGTGCCGTCTACCCGTTACGGCGTGTACGATTCTCCATTCGAAGCCAGGAATTGGATCGGGTGTATTACGGCCATTGCGGTTGCCTTGCACATGGAAAACAACCGGAACCTTCTGAACAATGTATTCAGGCATTTGAAGCGCTCCTTGCTGGGTGGTGTGATTCATACCAATACCGGCAACGTTTCACTATTTCAAGCTCAAGGTGATCCATGGACAGGCCACACCCTCCATCGTCACTGCTTGAGCTGTCTGACCTCTCCGACTTCGGTATCCGCCTTACTCCAGCGCCTGAGGTGTGGGAATGGCTCCAAACCGAAATACTTGCCGACACCGGCAGCATTCACAACGAAGACCATGCCCACCTACTGGACGCAGATATCCGGATCATGTGGGCGTCGTCGAGCTTTGAGAAGCAGGGTAGGACAGTCCTGGGGCAGGCCGAGCAGGTAGCGTTCCGCGCCGGCGGCTGGCAGAAGGCGCGGATGGAGCAACAGATGAGTGATTGGTTCGGCGATGTGCCGGCTTTCATCATCACGTTGGCTGCTGACTACTGCGCCCAATGCAGCGACACCGACTTCTGCGCGCTGGTAGAGCATGAGCTTTATCACATCGCACACGCCAACGATAAGTACGGTCAGCCAGCCTTCAACAAGGAAGGGGCGCCGAAGCTGGAGATGCGTGGTCATGACGTCGAAGAGTTCGTCGGTGTCGTCCGCCGCTACGGTGCAAGCCCTGACGTTCAAGCGTTGGTGGATGCTGCAAACAGTCCTGCTGAGGTGGGGAAATTGAACATATCGAGGGCCTGCGGAACCTGTCTGCTCAAGTCGGCCTGACTTTGACAGTACTTTGACGGATGCCCATCTATGGCCGCACTCAGAGACGAGGTGAAAGCCTTTGTAGTACAGGCCCTAGCCTGCTTTGACACGCCATCCCAGGTGGTGACGGCTGTCAAAGCGGAATATGGCCTCGACGTTACCCGCCAGCAGTGTGAGGCGTACGACCCAACCAAGTACGTCGGGCGGAATCTTCACCTCAAGTGGCGAACCCTATTCGAAGATACCCGGGCTCGGTTTCGCGAACAAACCGCCGAGATCCCTATCGCCAACCGCGCCTATCGACTGCGTGCGCTTGGGCGCATGGCTGAGAAGGCCGAGAACATGAAGAACATGGCGCTAACTGCCCAGCTACTGGAGCAGGCCGCCAAAGAGGTGGGCGACGTCTACGTGAATCGTCGCCTTCAACCTGAGAAACCACTTGGCTCCCACGCGGACCAGCAGCACGCCGTTGCTGAATACACGCTGGAGCCTGATGAGAATGTCCCGACTTCCCCGCACCTTTGATCCTCCGGTCAAGCTGACGCCGAAGCAGGCGAACATTTACTGCTGGGGCTTCCAGCCTGAGGCTCGTTTCCGCGATGCGGTGTGTGGCCGACGGTTCGGCAAGACGTTCCTGGGTAAGGCCGAAATGCGCCGTGCTGCCCGCCTAGCTGCCGAGTGGGGCGTGAGCGTTGAGGACGAGATCTGGTATGGCGCGCCGACGTTTAAACAGGCCAAGCGCGTGTTCTGGCGGCGCCTGAAGCAAGCTATTCCCGAGGCATGGCGTGCACACCGTCCGAATGAGACGGAATGTTCGATCACCCTCAAGTCCGGCCACGTAATGCGCGTGGTGGGGCTCGACAACTACGACAACTTGCGGGGCTCCGGCCTGTTCTTCGTCCTGGTGGATGAGTGGGCGGACTGCCCGTGGGCCGCGTGGGAAGAAGTCCTGAGGCCGATGCTCTCTACCTGCCAGTACACGATTCCGGATGTCGGAGTGCGGAAGGGCGGACATGCGCTGCGTATTGGTACACCGAAAGGCTTCAACCACTGCTACGACACGTACCTGGACGGCAAGCCAGGTGGCGAGCCTGATCACAAGAGTTGGCAGTACACGTCATTGCAGGGAGGCAACGTTCCACCTGAAGAGCTTGAAGCGGCTCGCCGGAAAATGGATCCGCGCACCTTCCGGCAAGAGTACGAGGCCGGCTTCGAGAACTACGCGGGCGTCGTCTACTACACGTTCAATCGCGATGAGTGCCGAACCAGCGAACGAATCAAACCAGGTGAAGCGTTGCATATCGGTATGGACTTCAACGTCATGAAGATGGCCGCTGTGGTCTACGTCGTGCGTAACGATCTGCCGATGGCCCTTGATGAGTTTCACGGTGTGCGGGACACACCTGAGATGATCGAGAAGATCCAGACGCGGTTCCCTGGGCACTCGGTGGCGGTCTATCCCGACGCCAGCGGGCAGAACACCAGCAGCAAAAACGCGAGCGAGTCCGACTTGTCGCTGTTGAAGAAAGCAAAATTCACGGTGATCGTCGACTCCACCAACCCAGGCGTGAAAGACCGCGTGAACTCGGTGAACGCTATGTTCCTGAATGCCTACGGCGAGCGACGACTGAAGGTCAACATCGACCAGTGCCCTCAGCTCACTTTGTGCCTGGAGCGACAGACCTACACCGACAAGGGCGAGCCGGACAAAGATCCGAAAAAGGGTCACGACCATATGAACGACGCCGCCGGCTACTTCATCGCCAAGCGCTATCCGATCAAAGCGATCGTCACTTCTATCAAAATGGGATACGCCCGATGAGCAATGACGTCTCCTTCAAGCGGGCGGAATACACGGCAGTGCTGGATCGCTGGGCGACCGTTCGCGACGTTTGCGCGGGCCAGCATCGTGTTGTCGATCGGCTGCCGTACATCAACGCACACGACAAGTCGCCGGAGAACGAAGACAGGAACCGGGCTTATCGAGAGCGGGCAGTGTTCAAGAACGCCACCGGGCACACCCGTAACGGGTTGCTGGGCCTGGCCTTCCACAAAGACCCGACGCTGACGGTCCCCAAGAAACTTGAATACCTGCAGGACAATGCCAACGGATCTGGGGTGAGCATTTACCAGCACTCCCAGGGCACGCTTGAAAAGGTACTGGAGGCTGGCCGACACGGCCTATACGTCGACTATCACCAGGATGACGGTATCGGAGGTCACTCGGTGATCCTTTCCTACTGCGCTGAAGACATCATCAACTGGCGCACGGGCATGGTGAACGGTCACAGCGTGTTGACGCTGGTGGTGCTGCACGAATCTCCGGAGATTCGTGACGGATTCGGCTACAAGACGGCTGAACAGTACCGGGAATTGGCGCTGGAGGATGACGGCTTTGTTTGCCGCGTCTGGCGCCGGTCCGGGCCGAAAGGTGGTGGGCCGCTCACTGTCATCGAAGAATTCAAGCCGGAAGGCGTTACGGGGCGCCTCAAAGAGATTCCGTTCACCTTCGTCGGTGCACAGAACAACGACCCAAGCATCGATGAGTCGCCTCTGTATGACATAGCCATGATCAACCTGGGCCATTACCGGAACAGCGCCGACTACGAAGACAGCGTCTTCTGGTGCGGTCAGGCCCAGCCGTGGATCAGCGGGCTGGATGAGTCATGGCGTGACTGGATGGAGAAAAACGGCATTTATGTCGGTTCCAGAGCCCCGATGATGTTGCCGGTCGGAGGCGCTTTCGGCTACGCCCAGCCTGCACCGAATACGCTTGTCAAGGAGGCCATGGCTGACAAGAACCAGATGATGATCGAACTGGGTGCGCGGATGGTGGTGGCCTCATTGGCTGCCAAGACCGCTACCGAGTCACGCGGTGATCAATCGGCCTCCACATCAGTCCTGGCCGGCTGTGTTGCCAATGTCAGCGAGGCCTACACGCGAGCCATTATGTGGTGCTGCATGTACATGGGTATTGCCGACAAGAAGGTCGCCTACCAGGTCAATCAAGAGTTCGTCGAGCTCACTGCTGATCCGCAGATGATTACGGCCTTGGTTGGCTTGTGGCAGAACGGCGGCTTCGCGAAAGCTGATCTTCGGGCGTATCTGCGCAAGCTGGGGCTGATCGCGCCAGAGCGAACTGACGAGCAGATCGACGGCGAACTGGAAGAGCAGGGCGATGGTCTGGGCCTGGACGACGAGGACATAGTAGATGGCGGCGAACCAAGCAATACTTGACGCAACCATCCGGCACGCTGTCTTTCTCGAAAAGCTCAAGGCTGGGGAGGTGGGCAAGTTCGCTCCCTTTCTCAAGGAGATTGACCGCTCGATCCGTGACCGGCTCACCCAGTCGGACCTGACCGAGTACAACGTCAAACGTCTTGAAGCACTGCTGAAGGAAGTGGATAGCCTGCTGCTGGGCATTTTCGACAGGTACAGCGCGCAACTGAACCTCGACTTGGTGGACATCGCCAACTACGAGGCCGAGTTTGAAGCGACCAGCCTTGCAAGGTCGGCGCCGGTTGGCGTGTCGCTCGACGTCGTGGCTCCGACGGCCGCTGCAATCCGTACCGCAGTGCTGACGAACCCGCTCAGTGTGCGCGGCACCGGTGGTGGGAAGCTGTTGAAAGCCTTCATCAAGGGTTGGACCGGCGCCGAGCGAGAGCGCGTCACCGGCACGATCCGGCAGGGCTTCTCCGAAGGGCAGACGAACTTCCAAGTCATCCGCAACATCCGTGGTACCAAAGCGGCTGGGTACAAAGACGGCATCCTCGCCATCACCAACCGCAATGCCAGCACGGTCGTGCACACCGCGATTCAGCATGTGTCGTCCCAGGCGCGGATGGAGGTGGCCAAGACCAATACGGATATCGTCGAAGAGATTCAAATTATCGCTACGCTAGATAGCAAAACTGGCGATCAGTGCCGCTCGCTGGACGGGCGACGATTTCCGGTCAGATCCGGGCCTCGTCCGCCGTTCCATCCGAATTGCCGAACCAGCTTCATCCTGCTGACCAAGCTCAGTGCCATGTTCGCCAAGGGCGCTACCCGTGCCTCAGTAGGCGCCAATGGCGGCCAGCAGGTAAGTGCCGACCTCGATTATTACCACTGGCTCCAGCAGCAGCCGGCTTCGTTCCAGGACGCTGCTATCGGCCCAGTCAGGGCCAAGCTCTTCCGGAATGGAGGGTTGACGGTCGAGCGCTTCGCCGAACTGCAACTGGACCGCAACTTCTCGCCGCTAACACTGAAACAGATGAAGGGCTTGGAGCCTCTGGCGTTCGAACGCGCCGGAATTTAACCGAACACATTCATTCAGCCGGCCTTGAGCCGGTTTTTTTATGTCCGTCAGGCGGGCAAAACATACCCAAGGGGTGCATCAACGTGGCAGACGAAAACGAAATCGACCTGGAAAACCCGGCAATCAAGGCCGCTATCGCGACTGCCGTTGAAGCATCCGTTTCCGGTTTGAAAACCAAGAACTCGGAACTGCTGGGCAAGCTGAAGGAAACCTCCGGCAAGCTGACTCAGTTCGAAACCCAGTTTGAAGGCATCGACATCGACGCCGTCAAGGGCCTGCTCAGCCGTGCGGGCCAGGACGAAGAAACCAAGCTTCTGACCGAGGGCAAGGTGGACGAAGTCTTCAACCGCCGCACTGAGCGTCTTCGTGGCGACTACGACAAGCAGTTGAAGACCATCAGCGAGCGCGCCGAGAAGGCTGAATCCTTCGCTGCCAAGTTCCAGGGCAAAGTCTTGGGCGACTCGGTACGCGGTGCAGCACTAAAAGCCGGCGCTCTCCCCGAAGCAACAGACGACATCATCTTGCGCGCCAAAGGCGTGTTCACCCTTAACGAAGATGGCGATGCAGTCGCCGTTGATGAATCCGGCCAGGTCATCCTCGGTAAAGACGGCAAGACCCCTTTGACTCCGCTCGAATGGGCGGAATCTCTGCGCGAAAGCGCACCTCATCTGTGGCCAAGGGCTTCAGGGACATTTGCCCCGGGCGGGGGTGGCGGCAAGGCTGCATTCAAGCGCTCCGAAATGACCTCCGAGCAGAAGCGCGACTTTCAGCGCAAGCACGGCCAAACCGCATATCTCGCATTGCCCAAGTAAGGGGATTTACCCATGGCTACAACCGTTAACAGCGACTTGATCATCTACAACGATGAGGCGCAAACCGCATACCTCGAGCGTGTCCAGGACAACCTGGATGTGTTCAACGCATCGTCCAACGGCGCGATGGTGCTGGACAATGAACTGATCGAAGGCGACTTCCGCAAGCGCGCTCTCTACAAGCTGAACGGCTCTCTGGAGCACCGCGACGTCAACTCTGACGGCAAGGTAACTGCCAAGAAGATCACCGCCGGCGAAGCCGTCGGCGTCAAGGCTCCCTGGAAGTACGGCCCGTACCAGACCACCGAAGAGGCGTTCAAACGCCGCGGCCGTCCGGTCGAGGAGTTCTCCCAGATCGTCGGTGCCGACGTAGCAGACGCTACCCTGGAAGGCTTCATCCAGTATGCAACTGCTGGCCTGCGTGCCGCCATCGGCTCCAACGCTGACATGGTGGTCTCGGCCAACATCGAAACCGATGGCAAGAAGACGCTGACCCGTGGCATGCGCAAGTTTGGTGACAAGTTCGGCCGGATTGCGCTGTGGGTCATGCACTCGTCCGCCTACTTCGACATCGTCGACGAAGCCATCACCAACAAGATCTACGAAGAAGCGGGTGTTGTGATCTATGGCGGCCTGCCGGGCACCTTGGGCAAGCCAGTATTGGTGACGGACACCGCGCCGGCGGACGTGATTTTTGGATTGCTGCCAAACGCGGTAACCATCACCGAGTCTCAGGCCCCGGGCTTCCGTTCCTACGAAGTGAACGACGAAGAAAACCTTAGCATCGGCTACCGCGCTGAAGGCACCGTGAACATCGATGTGCTGGGTTACAGCTGGAAAGCCACTACTGGCGGTTCCAACCCAACCCTGGCTGCGGTCGGTTCTGCTGCCAACTGGGTCAAGCACGCGGGCAGCAATAAGGTTACCGCCGGCGTAATGATCAAGCTCACTGCGATGCCTCCTGTCTCTGGCGGCTAAGCCTCAAACTCAACGCGCGGTCAGCAATGGCCGCCTTGGAGAAACACATGGAACTGACTTACAGCAACCAGCTGAGCGGCTTCGACCCGGAGAAGCGTTATCGCAATCCGGAACACTTCGATAAACCTGAAGCCGGCGTAACCAGTGTGCTTGTGATTGGCCATTGGCCTAGTGTTGTTGGCGCATATGAAGCCGCCGGTATCGACGTGTCGGTGAAGGAGGCCAAGCAGGTGCAGCTTGTTGGCGCCGCCAATCAGGTCGAGCTGGAAAAAATCATCACAGCTTTGCGTGCTGAGCATGGATCGATCCAGATCCTTGTTGACGGGCTGGAAGCTGGCGAAATCCATCGTCCAGAGTCCGGCGACCTGGCGTTGCGCTTGTTTGACGTGCTGGGCACCATCCACGCTTCGGCTGGAGAGCTGACCACAGAGCGTGACGACCTGGTCCTGACTGTCGATGCACTGCGCGAAGAGATAGAGACGCTGAAGAAGGTCTCGATCACGTCGCAGGCTGATGAGGCCGGTGAAATCGCCGCGCTGAAAGCAACGCTTGATGAAGCCAGGGTCCAGTATCGGGCCAACGCTTCGAAAGAATCCCTGGAAAAGCTCGTAGCTGAGCTGGCCAAGACCTGATAATGCTGGCTACCGGTGGCGCGGTAGCCAATCTCAAACAATTCCAGCGAGTTGACGCATGACACTCATCATTGAGGACGGCACCGGCAAGCCTGACGCCGAAAGCTACGCAAGCGCTGAAGACCTTGCCCGGTATGCCGTGAAATTCGGCACGGTCATCCCCGCAGGCGTCCCGGAGCAGGAAGCATTGCTGCGCCGGTCCGCCTTGGCGATGGATGGCATGACCTGGAAAGGGCGCAAGATGAGCAGCGAGCAGGCGTTGTCCTGGCCGCGCCGGGAAGTGCTGCTGGATCGCGAGATCAAGCCGAACAACTACCTGCCTGCGCGGATTCAGTATGGACAGATGGCCCTGGCCGCTGAGATCCATCAGGACGATATCGACCCAATCGACAAGCGCAAAGGCGCTGTGACGCTGGAGCGTGTCGAAGGTGCGGTAACCCGCGAATACGCGACGATTTCCAACACCAGCAGCCGACTGTTGCCGGCGGCGCCTGATCGACCGAGCGCTACGCAGTTCGCCGACTACCTACAAAAGCGCGGGCTGTTCGCAGTTCGTGCGTAATGTTAGCGTTCAGCCTCCAACCTAGGAGGTGTTTATGCAACAGGACGATAAAGCGGCATGGGACGAGTACTACGCTGCCGCAGTAATTGCGCTGGCTTCTAATCCACCCAAAACAACCGGCTCACCGCTTGATGATTTGAACAACAGCCCTATGGCTCTTGCAAATCGAGCGGCTGGCCTCGCAGACCTAATGCTTGAGCAGCGCAGAAAAAGATAAGCGCTGATAGTTTTTCGAGGAGCCACCATGGCCTTTTACGACGAAATGGCCGTGATGGCTCTGGAGATGACCACAGAGTTCGGCCAGCCCGTGACCATTCGCAAAACTGAAGTAGGCGAGTGGGACCCTGAGCTGGGCGGTGAAGTACCAGGTGCAACCCACGAGCAAATCGCCCAGGGCATCTTGCTCGACTTCACCGGCCAAGAATTCCAAAACAACAGCCTCATCAGGCAGGGCGACAAGAAGCTCAAGATCGCCGCGCAGGGCTTGTCCTGGGTGCCGGGCTTGCTCGACAAGGTGGTCGCTCAGGGCCGCACTTGGGCCATCGTCCCTCCGCTGAAAGAGGTCAACCCTGCTGGCACTCCGATCCTTTATGAACTGCAGGTAAGGTCCTGAGCCGGGCCGGAGCCGGACAGTCCGGCAGCTTCGCCTTGAGCTTGGCCGAGTTCGCCACCCAGGCCAGCGAAGCCATCGACGCGAGCGTACGTGAGATCATCATCGAGGTCGGCAGCAGCCTGATCCGCATGTCTCCTGTGGGCAACCCAGAGATATGGGCACAGAACGCCGTAGCGACCCGGTACAACAAGACCGTCGACGAGCACAACAGCGCGTTGCGTAGCGATCCGGCCAACCTCACGAAGGGCGGCAGACTGAAGAAGGGCCGCAAACTCAATGATGGAATGGACATCAAGGCGTCAGAAGGCTACGTCGGCGGCCGCTTCCGGGCGAACTGGCACATCTCGCTCGGCGTGGTCGAAAACATCACATTCGACGAGGTGGACCCGGAAGGTAATTCGACTGTTGCCGCCCTGGTAGCTTCAATGAGCGACTTCACCGCCGGCCAGATGGCCTACATCATCAACAACTTGCCTTACGCTATTCCGCTGGAGTTTGGCCATTCCACCCAGGCCCCTGGCGGCATGGTCCGGGTAACCGTGGCTCGTTTCCAGCAGATCGTGCTGGAGGCCATCAGGAACAACCAGGTATGAGTCATGCAATCATCGCTTCGATCTACGAAGACAGGCTCATCGCCTGGAACGCTGTCAGGCCGGAGAAGCTCAAGATCGTTTTCGAGAACGCGGCCTACACGCCGGTGGCGGGCGAGACCTACCTGCGGGCGTTCACTATCCCAGGCGACACCGCGAGCAACACTCTCGGCGGGGACCACCGACTTTATACAGGCGTGTTCCAGGTGAGCATCATCTCGTCGGCGGGTGACGGCAAGACCAAGACGAACCCTATTGCAGCGGAGTTGAGCATCCTGTTCCCGCTGTATGCCCGAGACACCAGGGGCACCGTCACGGTGGTCACCATGTCGCCGGTTGACCAAGGGCCCGGCATCACGGGCGATTCAAATTATACCGTCCCGGTCTCGTTCATGTACCGAGCCGACACGAACTGATCCCGCCCATTGGGCAAACCTACGAACCCGCCATTGAGCGGGTTTTTTCATATCTGCAAAGAGGAAATACCCATGGGCTACAAAATCCCAAACGGCGGCACCTTCCAGCACGCCGCGACCTATGCCGCTGCGCTGGCATTTGCCACTATCACCAACGCCGCTGAGGCCGTGGCCACCGTTGTCGGCGGCACCCTGGCTGCGGGCGACATCGTCCTGCTCACTTCCGGCTGGAGCAAGCTGGATAGCAAGGTCGTGCGCGTGAAAGCGGCGACTGCTACTGCAATCACCCTGGAAAGCATCGACACTACCGACACCCAGGCCTTCCCTGTCGGTGGTGGCGCCGGGACCATGCGCAAGGTGCTGACCTGGGTTCAGATCCCGCAAATCTCCGATGTGGCGTTCTCCGGTGGCGATCAGAACTACCTCGACGTGGTTTTCCTCGAAGACGACCAGGGCAAGCAGATTCCCACCGATAAGTCGGCTGCCAGCATGGTACTGACCCTCGCCGACGATCCGATTCAAGACTTCAACAAGGTGTTGATGAAGGCCGATGCGGGCAAACAGGTCGAGGCCGCACGTTTGAACCTGCCGGGCAATGACACGCTGCTGTACGGCGCCTACACGTCGTTCTCCAAACAGCCGGCGGTGTCCCGTAACAACCTGTTGACCCGTACCGTCAACCTGGCACTGCAGGCCGAGCCGACTCGCTACCTGACTGCGGTGGTGTAACCCATGGCTAAGATCCGTATCGCGCAGAACGCCACTTTCGCTGCGCCAGTGCTGATTCCAATCGTCGGCAGCGCGCCTGAGAAGGTTGAGTTCACTTTTAAGTACCGGGATCGCGCCGAGCTTGCTGCTCTGTTCGATGAATGGAACGAGAAGCGGAAGAAGGCGCAGGCCGCATTGGGCGATAAGCCGTCATGGTCAGAAATTGTGGCCGTGGACACCGAGCAGCAAACCCAGCAGATCAAGGATCTGGTAGTAGGCTGGGGCTTCGACGACGAATACAACGACGACAACATCGTTGCCTTCGTGAAGTCCTGCCAGGGCGCTGCCGAGGCGGTCGTTAAAGCCCATGAAGGCGCATACAACCAGGCCCGCCTGGGAAACTGACTGACGCCGCCCGTGCGATGTACTCGCCGAGCGTGCCCGACGCGATTATCGGCATGTTCGGCCTTGCCCCGGGAGATCTGGTTGAGGAGGTGGAGGTCTGGCCCTGTAACTGGCCGGCCTTCCTTCTTTTCAACCGCATGTCCACCCAGTGGCGAGCAGGCGCCGGCGGCGCGATCGGTCTCGACTACAGATGCATCCGCGACGTGGCCGGGTTCCTCGGCATCAAGAAAAAGAAGCTCGCTGAAATCTTCCCTGACCTTCAAGTCCTGGAAGGCGAAGCCCTGCGCGTCATGGCGGAGGAAAGGGAAAACAGCCCGTAACCACGGGCACTTATTCAAGGTGAGTCGATGAACATTGCAGAACTCGGCGTCAAGATCGACTCGGCCGATGCAATCCAGGCGAAAACGAGCCTGGATGAGATGGCGAAGGCAGGCGGCCGGGCCGAGCAGTCCGCCGTTTCGCTGATGAACGAAATGCAGGCGCTGGAAAAGTCGCTGTCCACCAGCGCCAAAACCACCCAGGACCTGGCAAAGCAGCGTGACGCTCTCGCTAAGCTGACCAAGACCGGCGCCTATGGCGAGGCTGAGGCGGCGAAGATCTCGGCTCAGCTCGACAAGCAGCAGATCGCCCTGGCAAAGTCGGCCATGGATGAACATAAGGCGCTGAACAGCCTGCTGGGTGCTATTGATCCGGCCCGCGCGGCGCTGGCAAAGCTGGACAGCCAAGTCGAGCAGTTGGGCAAGCACCTCGACGAGGGGCGAATCAGCCAGGACCAGTACAACAGCGCTCTGTCCAAGATTGACAAGGATTACGGGAAGCTCGAAAAGACCGCCACCGGCTTCGACAAGCTGCGCCTAGGTACCCGCCAGGCCCAGGAAAACGTCGTACAGTTGGGTAACGCGCTGTCGTCAGGTGACTGGGGGAGCGGCGTTCGCGCCGTGGCTCAACTGGGGGCTGGCGCTGGAGCCGGCGCAGCCGGACTGCTTGCCATCCTGGCGCCACTGGCCCTGGCCACTGCCGCAGTGGGAGGCCTAGCCTACGCCTATCACAAGGGTAGCGAAGAGCAGGACAGTTACAACAAGTCACTCATCCTCACGGGCAACTACGCAGGCGTGAGCGCAGGGCAGCTGGGCGACATGGCGCGCCAGGTTAGTGCGACAGTCGGTACCACCGGCCAGGCCGCTGCGGTCCTCGCTATGCTGGCGGACAACGGCAAGATCGCTGGTGATAGCTTCGCGGGCATTACCCAGGCCGCTGTGTCGATGCAGGAAGCTACCGGCAAGGCAGTAAGCGAGACGGTTTCCGAGTTCTCCAAGCTGGCCGATGACCCAGTAAAAGCATCCGCCGCACTCAACGAGCAGTATCACTACCTGACTGCTTCGGTTTACTCCCAGATTGCAGCACTGGAGCAACAGGGAAACCATGCCGGCGCCGTAAAGCTTGCGACCGAGTCCTATGCCGACGCGATTAATGAGCGTACTCCGAAGATTCTGGAGAACCTGAGCTTTTGGGAGAAAGGATACAACGCAGTTGCACGCGCTGCCGATAGCCTCAAGAACATCGGGCGACCTGATATTGGCGCCGATATTGAGCAGGCCCGCCGAGATTTAGCGAGCGCACAATCAGGCGACGTTGGCTTGTTCCAGAACAAGCAGGAGATGATCGATCTCTATCAAAACCGCCTCAACATGCTCGAGGACCAAAAGGCGGCGCAGGCTGAAATCGCGAAGCTTGAAGGTGATCAGGCAAAAGCCCAGCAGGCTGCTGTCACCTCGATGCAAAAGGTTGACGCGCTCACCAAATCCACTTGGACAAATGAGCAAAAGCGGGCCGACGCACTGAAGGACTACAAAAAACAACTCGACGATATCCGCAAGGTATCGCCGAATGATCCTCGGCTGGCCCAAGCGACGGTCGAAAAAAACATCGCCAACATCAACGACAAGTTCAAGGATCCAAAAGCCGCGGGCACTCAGGTCGACCTGACCAGTTTCAATAATGCCAAGAACGACCTGGCAGCGATTACCGACACCTACAAAAACTACCAGAAGGAACTGGAGGCCGCGCAGAAGGCTGGGCTTGTCTCCGAAGCTGACTTCCTGCTCCGTCGCCAGGCACTGATAGGCAACGAGCGTGACCAGGTGACGGCAGCCTACGAGGCCGAGATCTCGGCCCTGGAAGCTACCAAGGCCAAGAAGACGACATCGGCCGCGCAAAGTATCCAGCTTGACCAGAAGATCGCTGACGCGCGCGCAGGGATGGTCAAGGCGCAGAAAGACGCTGACAGCCAGCTTGAAGTGCTGGCGACCAATGAGACCGGGCGTCTGGCAAAGCAAGAGCGGGCTATCAGCTCCTACGTGCAAGCACTGGGTCAGCAACAGCGCGCCCTGGAGTTCGCTGGGCAGCGTGCCGTATTGGGTGTAGGCCAGGGTGACCGCGAGAACGCGTTGAGCGGGCAGTTGAACAGCCAGCAAGACCGGTTTGCTCAGCAGTCGCTGGACCTGGAAAACCAACGCTCCGATCCTTCTCGGAACATGTCGGACGAAGAGTTCGCCCGCAAGTCGCAAGCTCTCGCAGATGCGAATAAGAAGGCTACCGACCAAATCCGGCAGAACTACGCGGATGTGGAGGCAGCCCAAGGCGACTGGACGAAGGGCGCGACATCGGCCTGGGCCAACTACCTGGATTCGGCGCAGAACGTAGCAGGGCAGACCAAGACTCTATTCGGCAATGCGTTCAGCTCCATGGAAGATGCAGTAGTCAACTTCGCCACGACTGGTAAGTTCTCGTTCGCTGACTTCACGAAGTCGGTTCTCGCGGACATGGCGCGCATTGCTACCCGGCAAGCAGCCTCCGGGCTTCTCGGCTCACTTGTAGGGCTCGGTATATCTGCCGCTGGCTCGTACTTTGGCGGCGGGGCTACCACGTCAGCAGGCTCGACAGCGGCAGGGTACAGCCCTGATGTATTGGCGGGCTGGTCTGGCGTTACCCAGGCCAATGGCGGGGCCTGGTCGGGTGGTGTGCAGATGTTCGCGGACGGCGGCGTCTTCACCAACTCCATCGTCAGCAAGCCCACGGCTTTCGGTATGGCCAACGGCAAAACCGGGGTCATGGGTGAGGCTGGTGAAGAGGCGATTATGCCTCTAACCCGAACGTCGAGCGGCAAGCTCGGCGTAATAGCAATGGGTGGCGGCGGGGCCGGCAGTACGCAGATCAATGTCGAGGTGCACATCGATGGCGACGGGAACGCCTCATCGAGTGCGGATACACCTGGCTATGACCTCTTTGGCAAAGAACTGGCCGCGTTCGTTGAGCAGAAGTATCAGCAGATGCGCAACAAGGACATGGGCCAGGGCGGCGTCATCAACAAAGCAATTAAGGGGCGCTGATGGCTATCGAACGATTCACCTGGGCGACGGAGAAGGGCGCGGAGGGCGATATTGCCCAGCGCGTCCGCTCCAAGAAGTTTGGCGATGGTTATGAGCAATCGGTCGAAGATGGCCTGAACAATCAGTCGGAATCCTGGCCGGTGACGTTTACCGGTATGGCAGTGCGAATCCTGGAGATCAGGAAGTTCCTCGACAAACACAAAGGGGCAAAGGCGTTTCTCTGGACGCCACCCCTTGGCGTGCTTGGACTCTACAAGTGCAACGGCTACAAGCCAGTGCACCGCGGCGGCCAGGTCTACGCCATCACCGCCACCTTCGAACAAACCTTTCATCCCTGAGACCTACCCATGGCACTGATCACGGACATCCAGAAGCTGGAGCCTGGCGGCGAGATTCGCCTGTTCGAAATTGATGGGACCGAATATGGTGCGGATTACCTGCGCTTTCACGGTCACGCCATCCCTCACACGCCCGAGGAACTGCTGGCGTATGAAGGCTCGGAAGACGATCTGCCGGCCAAGTCGATTTGGTGGCAGGGCGCAGAATACGCGGCCTGGCCGGTGCAGATCGAAGGTATCGGCTCCAACAGTGACGGTACTGCCTCTCGGCCAACGTTCGCCGCCGGCAACATCAACGGTCGCGTCACCGCGTTGTGCCTGGCTTTCGAGGACATGCTGAAATTCAAACTGACGGTCCGCGAGACCTTGGCCAAGTACCTGGACGCGGTGAACTTTCCAGAAGGCAACCCAACGGCCGACCCAGCCCAGGAGGCGCTGGAGATCTGGTACATCGACCAGAAAACCAGCGAGGACGGTGAGGCGGTGGTCTGGGAGCTGTCTTCCCCGGGTGAGATCGACAACCACGGCTTGCCCGGCCGGCAGATGACGACCTTCTGCCACTGGGCCATGACGAATGGCTATCGAGGGCCGGATTGCGGATACACCGGCGCGGCCATGTTCGATGACGAAGACAATCCGACAGATGACCCAGCACTTGACCAGTGCAAGGGCTGCCTGTCGTCCTGCAAGTTGCGCTTTGGCGAGAACAACGAACTCTCTTTCGGTGGCTTCCCCGCCGTTTCCCTGATTGCCCGGAGCTGACCATGCGCAAGCACATCGTTGCGGCGATCCAGGCGCACGCCGCCGCCGAGTACCCGAAAGAGTGCTGCGGTTTGCTGCTTGCCATGGGCCGCGCGCAGAAGTACTTCCCCTGCCAGAACATCGCCACGGAGCCGAACGAAGAGTTCAGGCTTGATGCAGAGGACTACGCCGCTGCGGAAGACCTGGGCGAGGTGATCGGCATCGTCCACTCCCATCCGGACGCCACCAGTCGGCCCTCACCGCACGACCTGGCCATGTGCGAATCCACGGCGCTGCCCTGGCACATTTTGTCCTGGCCCGAGGGCGACCTGCGCACGATCACGCCAACGGGCAGCACGCCGTTGCTCAAGCGTCCGTTCGTGCACGGCGCTTGGGACTGCTGGCAGGTCTGTGCAGATTGGTACCTGCGCGAGTGGGGGCTCGAGTTCGAAGCCTTCCAGCGCACCGATGGCTGGTGGGAGGGCGCCGAGAACACCAGCTTGTACGAGGCGAACTACGAGGCGGCAGGCTTCGTGCGCGTAGACAGCCCTCAGCGCGGCGACATGATCGTTATGCAGGTTGGTCGGACGGTGCACCCGAACCACGCCGGGATTTACCTGGGCACCGATCCGGCGCTACCAGGGGAAGAGACGGGCACCTTCGGCCCCGGCCCATTCCTGCTGCACCACCTTTACGGGAGGCCTTCCGAGATCATCGTGTTTGGCGGCCCCTGGCATGATCGGACGCGCCTGATCCTCAGGCACAAAGACACTCAGTCAAGATCGCCTAATGAGTAAATGGAAAACCCGTGCTTGGTTAAATGGGTGACTTGCACCGACCCGCCTATATAAACGCGGCCCTGGGTCTTTTTTTCTTCCTGACGTGACTGAGCGCGCATCATGTCGGGGGCACACGCAGGGTACGAATTTAGGTCGATTCCCGCCTTGTCCATGAGCTCTGGCTTTACCCCGAGCCCATAATCTAAAAGCTCGGATTTGAAGTCCGACACTGAACGGTAAACGAAGCCATGGATCTTTCCAGAATTGTCGGAAATCCCGAAGTGATAGATCGTTGCAGTCTGATTCTTGAGGGCGGGGGCATGTCGATTCAATTCGCTCCAGAGGGTCTGAAGCTCTTGGGGCGCATGAGCATCGACCGCATCTACATCGAGGGCAAAACCTTGGTTATTCACAAGGCCGATCCATCGGCTGAAAAGCAGGGCCGATCCGGTGCCGGCAATGATCATACGGATGTGCGGGATCGAGATAGCTTTGCTGGCGAACCCTGGGGGCGTGTCGACGGAATAATGTAAAAGCGTATCCGTGGCTACGATTGCTTCGTTTTCATCCGTGTAGAACAAGAGCGAGGACATAGGGCCTCCTGGCCAACTTTGAGTTGGCGGAGGCTACTATCGCTTCCGGATTAGCCGCCACTGGCATTCCATACACGCTGGATGCCCGGCCAGGTGCGTATGCGGGAATTTTGTATTTTTGGGTTTTGCGGGCACTATCAGCGGCCAATATTCAGAACTTGAGGTGGCGCGTGAGCAAAGATGATGAATTTGTAATTGTGAACCCCTTTACCGGCCAGCCGTTTCCTTTCGCTCCTGATGGCACTCCTATGAAGGGGCTTTCCTTCAAGACAGAAGAGGAAAGACAGGCGTTTATTGCCGCACACTGGTCTGGGCCCGTGGTTGCAATGGTTGAAACTCCTGTTAAGTAATCTAGCGCGCCAAACCAAAGAGGGAACGACATGCGGATTTTGATAGCGGCGGTGGCGGTGGCGATGCTGGCGGGGTGCACCACGCCCGGCGATCTCAAAAGCGGAAAGGCGACCATCAGCGCCTCGTCGAGTAAGGCACCGAAGCAATACGCGCTTTGCGTCATGCCGAAATGGCAGGATGCTCGCTCGGGCGCCACGATGACTGAAACCGAAAACGGCTACAGGCTTATCGTTGCAACAGACTCGACGGCTGAGGAGCTTCTTGAGGTTAATCGGTCCTCGAATGGCAGCAGCGTTGCACTGTATCAGCGATTGTCCTGGGCGTCCGGCTACGGTCGATCAGCCATTGAAAAGGCCGTCCGCGACTGCCTTTAACGAACAACTACATCAAGCCGCCTACGGGCGGTTTTTTACGCCTGGAGTTTTTAATGGCCGCTCTCGCAATCGAATATCAGCCTCTCACCACGGTCCTGCTTTTTGGTCAACTACGTCAGTTTGGAAAGTCCTTCAAGTTATCGGTTAGAACGCCAGGAGAGGCAATCAAGGCGCTTTGCGTGCAAATTCCTGGCTTTGAGCGATTTTTGTCAAACGCGAAGTCGAGGGGGATTGAATTCGCTGTTTTCAGGGGAAGAAAGAACATCGGAGCCGGGGAGCTCGGCTACAGCGGCGAGGGTGATATCCGAATCGCCCCAGTCATTACAGGAAGCAAGCGAGGCGGGATACTTCAAACGATTGTCGGCGTGGTGCTGCTAGCCATCTCCTACGTATTCCCGGTCACCGCGCCTTATCTCGCTCCGGCGGGCATCGGACTGGTCGCCGGTGGCGTGATCCAAATGCTCAGCCCCCAGGCCGGCGGCCTCAAGACCAGCGCGGCGCCCGAGAACACACCGGGCTACGCGTTCGGTAGCGCCAAGAACACCACGGCGTCGGGTAACCCGGTACCGCTTTGCTACGGTAAGCGCCGCGTGGGCGGGGCAATCATCAGCGCCGCGATCTACGCCGAGGACCAGATGTAACCTGTTTCTTTAAACTTGATTAAAAGTCTTGGATCTGGCGGGGATGCAGAATCACCCACTACAACCGGGACACATCAAATAGTCGGGAAACCGACACCCTGAGCCGCAGATGATCAGCAGATCGCCGGGCCAGAAAAGCAAAACCCCCGGACGTTTGCAGCGTGCCGGGGGTTTTTATATCCCGCCCCATAAGTCAGGTATGGAGAAGAAGATCATTGGACTATAGCAAAATCATACGAGAGGTACGAGACATGGCGACGAAGATGCCAGCCTGGCGGTTTGTTCTTCTTTGCAGCGTGGCGCTTGTATTTGCGCTTGGATACCTGTCTGGACATATCCCTTGGGACAAGATCCTTTAGGGAAGCCAGTTGATAGTCATACGCCGCCCAAGAGGCGGTTTTTTATTGCCTGGAGGAAAGCATGGGCGCAGCACACAAGATTGACATCCACGGCGCGAAGGGCGGCGAAGAGAAGCCAAAAACGCCGACAGAAGCCCCGGACAGTCTGCGCTCGGTTGCCGTCGCCAAAATGCTGATAGCCGTGGGCGAAGGTGAATTCGAAGGGACGCCAACGGCCAGGGATATCTACCTCGATAACACTCCGCTGCAAGACCCTCAAGGGAACATGAACTTCCCGAACGTGAAGTGGGAGTGGCGCACCGGCGCAGTGGACCAGACCTATATCCAGGGGATCCCGTCGGTCGAGAACGAGACCACCATCAGCACCGAGCTGCGCAGCGGTACACCCTGGGTCAGGGCGATCAATAACACCCAGCTTTCCGCTGTGCGCGTACGCTTCGCCTGGCCGGCGCTCCAGTCCGTGGACGCCGGGGGCAACATCAACGGGTACCGTATTGAATACAAGGTTGAGCTGGCCACTGATGGGGGCGCCTATCAGCCGGTGCTGAGCGAGGCTGTAGATGGCAAGACCACCAGCGTGTACGAGCGCACTCGCCGTATCGATTTACCCAAAGCCACGACCGGATGGTTGATGCGCATCACCCGCATCACACCAAACCAGAACAACAACAAAATCTCGGACACCATGCAGATCGCCGGTTTTACCGAGGTGATCGACGCGAAGATCCGCTACCCAAACACGGCGCTGCTCTACATCGAGTTTTCCGCTGAGCAGTTCCGCAGCATCCCGGCCGTGACGGTCGAGACCAAGCTGAAAAAAATGCAGGTGCCGAGCAACTACGACCCTGTGTCTCGGACTTACTTGGGCGTTTGGGACGGCACCTTCAAACAGGCCTGGACCGACAACGCTGTCTGGATGACCTACGACATCACTACGGCCGACCGCTTCGGCCTGGGTCGCCGTATCAAGCCCTGGATGGTAGACAAGTGGGAGCTGTACCGGATTTCGCAATACTGCGACCAGCTTGTGCCGGACGGGAAGGGTGGCCAGGAACCGCGCTTCATCTGCAACTTGAACCTGCAGAGCAAAGCCGATGCATGGTCACTGCTGCGCGATATCTCGGCGATCTACCGAGGCATGACCTACTGGGCCCAGGGCCAGGTGTTCACTCTCTCGGATATGCCGCGGGCAACGGACTTCGACTTTGCCTACACCCGGGCAAACGTCATCGACGGCAAGTTCACCTATTCCAGCGCGTCAGAGCGCACACGCTTTACCCGGGCGCTGGTCAGCTACGACAACCCGCTGAACAACTACGACACTGACGTCACCGCGGTGACCGATCAGAAGCTGCAGCGGCGCTACGGCGACAATCCGCTGGTGATCAGCGCTATCGGCTGCACCCGCGAATCCGAGGCCCAGCGCCGCGGCAAGTGGGCGCTGCTGACCAACTCCAAGGATCGGGCCGTAACCTTCAAGGTTGGCCTGGATGGCCGTATTCCGCTGCCTGGCTACGTGATCCCGATCGCTGACGAACTGCTGGCCGGCCGTGCCATTGGCGGCCGTATCTCAGCTGTAAACGGCAAGGTCATCAAGCTGGACCGCGACACCCAGGCCAAGCCCGGCGACCGACTGATCCTCAACCTGCCTGACGGCAAGTGCGAGGGGCGTACCGTGGAAGTGGTCAGTGGGCGGCAGGTCACGGTCACCGTGGCCTACTCAGTGACGCCTGAGCCGGAACTTGTGTGGGCACTGGATGCTGATGACTTGGCCGTCCCGCTTTACCGGGTGGTCAGCGTTGCGCGGCCAGAGCCTGGCGTGTTCGAAATCTCGGCCGTACAGTACGACCCGAGCAAGTTTGCGCACATCGATACGGGTGCACGCCTGGAAGAACGCCCGATCAGTGTTATCCCGATCACCGTGGTACCGCCGCCGGACAGCGTCACGCTGACGTCGAGCTACGCGGTGAACCAGGGCATTGCCATCAGTACCATGAACATCTCGTGGCCAGCCGTCGCTGGCGCCGTCGCCTATGACGTGGAGTGGCGCAAGGACAGCGGCAACTGGATCAAGGTGCAGCGTACTGGCTCAACGAGCGTCGACGTCACTGGCATCTACTCGGGCGCTTACCTGGCCCGTGTGCGTTCGGTAAGCGCGTTCGAAATTTCGTCGATCTGGAAAAGCTCCAACCTGACCAACCTGGAAGGCAAGACAGGTCTGCCGCCGGCGGTGTCGTTCCTGACCACCACCAGCGAGCTGTTCGGCATCGGCATCAAGTGGGGCTTCCCTGCTGGCGCCGAGGATACCCAGCGAACCGAGCTTTGGTACGGTCCGGCGAACAACCTGCAGGCCGCGACGAAGCTGGCCGACCTGGCATACCCGCAGGCCGACTACCGTATGCAGTCACTGCTGGCGGGTGCAACGCTGTTCTTCTGGGCGCGCCTGGTGGATCGAACCGGCAACATCGGGCCGTTCTATCCGGTGGTGAATGGGGTGATGGGTCAGGCCAGTTCGGATGCTGGGCCGATTCTTGAGCAGATCAAGGGGCAGATCGACGAAACCTCCCTTGGGCAATTGCTCAAGGACCGCATCGACCTTATCGACGGAAATGGACCAGGCTCGGTCAACGGTCGTATCGAAGCGGCCAAGGACGAACTGGAAGGATTGATCGATCAGATCGTCGACGCGCTTGAGTACGACCCAGCGAAGGCATACGCGCTCAACGAAATAGTCCGCATGGGTCAGCACCTGTATCAGGCGAAAGGCCCGGTACCGGCGAATAATCCTCCACCGAACGCGACCTACTGGACCGATATCGGCACTGTAGCCCAGACGGTAGATGCGTTGGCCACCCAGGTACAGCAAAACAGCGCGACCATTACGCAGCACGGCCAGGACATCACCGCCCAGGCTTCGCAGCTCAATGCGGTGAAGGTCACTGTCAACGACCCTGTCACCGGCGTGAATGCCACAGCCAGCGGGTTAAGCACCCTCAAGGCCACGGTAACCACGCTCGATGGCAAGGTCACCACCACGGCGCAACGGGTTGACGGCATTTACTTGCAGGTCAACCCACCGCTTCAGGGTGATGACACTGCCCTGATCGGCTCGGACGAAAGCTATGTCGGCGTCTGGTCTGTTCAGTCCGCCCTGATCGAGGGTGACCTGGTGCAGGGGCAGCGAACCGACACAGTGGAAGTGAAAGTAGCAACCAACGCCGCCGCGGTTGTTTCCGAGCAAACGGCGCGCATCAACGCCGACGGTGCTCTATCCACTCGGATCGACACCGTCACGGCACAGACTGCAAGCAATGCCGCAGCAGTCCAGGGCGAAATCGTGGCAAGGACGAATGCCGACCAGGCGCTTGGCCAACGAATCGACACGGTTCAAGCGACGGTTGGCGGCAACACTCTCGCGATCCAGACCAACGCCACGGCCATTCAAACGGTCGATGGCAAGGTCACTGCGAACTGGTCGGTGCGGATGCAGTACGAGACCGCCACTGGCCTCTACAAGTACGCCGGTATCGGGCTTGGGCTGGAGAATGGGCCTGGCGGGTTGCAGTCGCAGTTCATTATCGACGCCGATAGGTTCGCCATTGGCCAGGCCGGATCGGTGCCGTTCGCAGTCCAGGGTGGGCAGACCTTCATTAAGGCCGCGTTCATCCAGGACGGCACTATCACCAACGCCAAGATCGGTAACTACATCCAGTCGAACAACTATGACCCAGGCAAGGCTGGCTGGAAGCTGTTCTTCGACGGGACCTTTGAAATCAATAGCGCGCTGGGAACTGGGCAGGCGCGCCAAGTAATAAACAATGCTGGCGGCAAGGTATTCGATGCCGGCGGAATTAAGCGCTTTCAATGGGGAGATCTTAACGCATGAGTTTCGGCGCGAGGGTGTGGGGTCCTACTGGAGTACTGGAGCTTGATGAGACCTCATTTACCGTGGGGGTTACGTATTCTGCCTTGGTGCCAAAGAGCGCTGGCAGGTTCGTTGATATATCAATTCCTGGGGTTGAACCTACAAAGTATTCAGCGGTTTGCGTGCCTGTAGCTCCGTATGACACTGGAGGGCAGTTCAATAGCGCGATTGGTTATATACCAGAAATCCTAAGTGGAGTTGTACGGGTTTGGTTCGGTAATAGGCAAAGCGCGAGTGGACCGCTAGGAACATCAACTCAAAGGTTACTTGTAATGAGGTACAGGTAATGTCTTATGGAATGATGTTTAAAAATGGGTCAGATGTTGTAGTTATTGACTCTGAATTCTCAAGGCTGACAACGCTGGATAAAGGAACCTGGAACGGTACTGGGTCGGGCGTCGTGGTTAACTTCGCAAGAACAATCACGACAGATGAGCCTCCACTGGTTTTTGTTAGGCCTGACCAGTCTAACTGGTTTTGTTTCTGCTTGGTGCGAGGGTCAGCAGGAGCCTGGACCGGCTTCTCCTTTGTTGGCGTTGTCGGTCAGGCTACATCTGGTAAGTGGTTTGCGGCCGCGTTCAAGTCCGAGCCTACCGCAATTTATGGATTCCGCTTGTGGGATGCGACTGGGAAGCTTCTTTTTGACAACGGCACGCCTTGTGCTCAGTTCACCAGAACCATTACGAGTTGGACTTACCTAGGGTCCGTATCCACGGGTCAGGGCCAATCACGCCTGTCATGGACGGCCCCATCTAGTTTGGCCGGCGGTGATTACATGCTGCTAAACAACATCGCCATGGATGTGGCTGGGCTAACGTCCAGGCAAGGTAATATGTATGCGATATGGGAATACAACAACGACAGGCTTTTAATCCAAGCAGTCGGCGTTGACCTATCAACCACCTTGTACAATCCGGTCGTATTTGCAAAACCAATTATTTGAGGGATGGATAATGGCACGTCAAGAAATAAACATAGGTGTCGCGCCTACGGGGGCTGGCGGTGATACAACTCGCGGTGGTGCGGTAAAGATTAACGCTATGACAGCTGAGTTATATGCAAGAAACGCACAGCTTGGTACCGCATCCAATGCGAATGTCGGAACTGCACCTGGGAATGTAATGCAAGTTGGGGCGTTTGGGGTTGGTGCGGCAGCCGCTCCTGTTACTAGCTTTTCTCCGTATGTAGGTTTCAGCTCTCATGGCACTGATGGAAATCAATCCCCTGCGGCAGGCAGCGGCGGCGTGCGAATCACGCAGAATTTAGGTGGCAACTACTACAGCGAGATCGTACTCACTGCAAACAGTATTGATGCGCCAACATTTGCATTTAGACAATATAGTTCTACTGGTTCTCCTGGAGCTTGGAACATTGTTTACACCAATAAAAACACTACTCGTGCCTCCGATGGCACTCTAAAGGCGATCTGATCATGACAAGAGCGGCTATCAACGTGCTGGGCGCAACGGGCGCAACCTACGACTTCGTGACGCAGGGTAATACCGTCGTCACGTCGGCTCGATTATCCACGGGCGTTTATCAAATCACTGGCTGCCTGGGGATGGTCCCATTCCCCCCAGTGGATGACGGCTGGGGCTATACCGTGAACCAGGTTGATTGGAGAGCTGATGTTGAAACGGATTTCTCTGACAATCTTCTGACCGTAACGGTTACCAAGGACGGTCAACCGTATGATCTCAAGCACATGATTACTTTGCACATCCTGGTGCCGGATGCGCCCGTGGTGCAAATGCCTCAACCTGTAGCTGAACCGGAAGTGGTCACTGACGCCTGATAGTCGCCCGAACACCGATGCCCGCCATGAGCGGGCTTTTTTTCGCCTGGAGGAAACCATGCCGACGACCGAACCCCGCGGGGTACGAAACAACAACCCCGGCAACATTGATTACAACCCGGCCAACCAGTGGCAGGGCCAGCTGAAGCCAGACCCTGCGTTAGAGAAGCGCTTCGCCAGGTTCGATACGCCCGAGAATGGTATCCGCGCCCTGGGCAAGCTGCTGCTGACTTATCAGCGCAAACATGGCCTGAAAACTGTGAAGGCGATCATCAGCCGGTGGGCGCCGTCGGTAGAGAACGATACTGCGGCGTACGTGCGCGCGGTTGAAGCTAACACCGGCACCCGGCCTGGCGCCGAGGTCGACCTGGTCAAGCCAGTGGTTATGGCTGGCTTTGTCAAAGCCATCATCCATCACGAGAACTCCGGCTATGCCTACCCTGATGCGGTGTTGGCCGAAGGCGTGCGGCGGGCGCTGGCATGACGCCGGTACAGAGGCTGGCCGGCCTGTTGGTGCTGATCCTGCTGCTTATGGCGGGTTCTGCTGGCGTCGCGTGGCAGGTCCAGGACTGGCGCTTGGGCAAGAAGCTCGCCCAGCAGGCCGTCCTGCACGGGGATGACCTTGCCGCGATCAGTAATGCCGCAAACGCCCAGACCCGCCATGTACTGGAAAAGCAACAGGTCGCCGAGCAGGCCAGGGCCGACCTCGACGCCAAGGCAACCAAGGAGAAAGCCAATGATCTCGCTGAAAATGAAAGGCTCCGCCGCGCTGCTGATGATTCTGCTCGCCGGTTGCGCATCGCGGGAAGTTGTCGTGCCGATAGCGGCAACGTGCCCAGTTCCACCCGCGCCACCAGCCTGGGCAATGCAGGAACCGTCGAACTCACTTCAATTGCTGGACGAGTTGTTTTCGATATCCGCGCCGGGATCATTGCTGATCAAGCAGCCTTGAGGGCGTTGCAAAGGCACGTGAGGGCGTTCTGTCCGCAGACCTCAATCCATGTAGGGAAAACGGAATAGGTCCCGCGGCTACTCTGGATGGGCCTGCTGGACTGAATCCCGTAATCTGGAGCTCGTAATGGAAAATCCCGTTATGGCGAAATCAGAGTTTCGCGGGTATCTCTCACCTGTTCTTTGGTGACCGTAAGAAACGCATGCTTAGCCAGAAAGATCGAGCCAGCCAACAGAACCACATCTTTAACCAAAAACGATGTATGTCCGCCCATTGCTGGAAATCCGCCTGCCGAAGCTTCCCAGCCGCCGGGCGTCGATATGATCAGAGTAATGGTGGTGAGATAGGTGATTGCTGATCCCAGGGCCGCCACCAATGTAATTCGGGGCGACCAGATGCCCAGGATAAGCCCAAGACCGATGCCCCACTCGGCGACACCCAAGGCATAACTGGCTCCCTGAATACCGAATAGCGTATGCATCCATGACAGTAATGGGCTGTTTGAAAGGAGCGGTATTAATCCTTGCGCCTCGTATGGAAACCATTTGGTGTAGCCAAACAGTAGAAAAATCAAGATCAGAGCCCAGCGCATCAGCTCCACTTCAAAATTTGTATTAATCCAGCGCGAGTGAGTTATTGCGTGCATAAAATTTCCGCTTTCAGGGTAATGGTATGCCTACAGAGCCTGCTCGATATCAAGCGTTACAAATATGTTGAATTTTTTCTTTCTGGACTGGCCCCTACTAAACAGAGCTAAAACCTCTCTCTTGTGACAAGGTCGCTCATGGCTAGGTTTGGCGATCCGGATGGGAGTGGGAGAGCTGAAGATTGTGATACTAGGCAGGTAGAGCGCTGCGGGCGTGCCAGGCGTACGTCGGGGCTATTATGCGCTGATCGGTTGAATCAGCTCAGGGCCCTTGTTGCGCACGTTGCCGACAGCAGTATCGACCTTGAACCACTCGAACACCTCAGAAGGTTCCCCCTGGTGCAGCACCATCTGCTCGGCTCGCTCCTTGGGCGTGGCTGGATCCAACCATTCCCGGGCCAGGTCCGGCGTCAGCACCACGGGCCTCCGGTCGTGAATGTCCACCATGCCCCCGGCGCTGTCGGCTGTGATGATGACGAAGCCGTCGTGCTCGTCCGGGCCTTCATCTGCGTCAGGTAGTTGGCCGATAGCGGCACAGTATATTGGTGCGCCATCCCGCCGGCGGATCAGGTAGGGCTGCTTCTTGGGCCCACCTTCGTCTACCCACTCAAACCAGTTATCGATTGGCGTGATCGCCCGGTGCGGCCAGATCGCCCTGAAGAACGGACCATGCGCCACTTTTTCCACGCGGGCGTTGATAGGTGCCGCCCGGTCTTTCGCCCAGTGCGGCCGCCATCCCCAGCGTACCGGATCTGCGTGGAGCAACTCGCCCTGCAGATGCAGCAGTGCAACCGCGGTTGTCGGTGCCACGTTGTACCGTTCAATTGGCTGATCGCCCACGGAGTTCGCAAGCGCATTGGGCATACTCAGCGCTGCAACGAAGTCGTGGATTCCCCGGTACTGTGAAAGTCTCCCGCACATAAGCATCTCCGCTCGTCGGCGCCGATGAACAGCCGGTCCCCGGCCAATCTCTACACTGTAGACACTGGCCCGAGGTATTCGTCATGGCGACCAATATTGAACAGGTGAACGCAATGGAGGCGTGGTTTGCACTCCGCAATGATCCCGCATTCATATCGGCGACACCTGAGGAGCGCTACGAATCACGGCTGGCCCTGGCGGATGACTTGAAGCAGCAGGGCCTGATAGATGAGTCTGAGTGGCGGGAGCTGACGGAAGAGGCAGTCGCCGCATACGCAGATGAATTGGTCTGACGCGGCCGCTTGTCAGATATCTCTTACACCAAATTGACCGCAAGCCATCTGCGCTATTAACTGTACATTCGTACAGTATCTGTAAAAGGCTGCGTCATGAGCTTCTCAATTTTAGGTCCTATCGCCGAGGGTGGCACGAAGCTGCCCTTTTGCTCTTTTCGGGTGCCCGCCGGCTTTCCATCGCCGGCGGCCGATCACATCGAGCAGCACATCTCATTGGATGAGGTCCTAAATATCAGGGCGCCGCATGTCTATCTCATCGCGATTACTGGCGAAAGTATGCAAGGGGCGGGAATTTTTGAGGGAGACTTGGCCGTTGTGGACCGGTCAATTGAGCCGGTCCACGGGCACATCGTTGTCGCTCTCTTGAATAATGATCCCGTCTGTAAGCGACTGTGCAAGCGTGGGAAAGAGGTCATTCTTCTGTCGGAGAATCCGAAATATCCAGCGCGGTATGTATTGGAGGGGGACGAGCTATCGATCTGGGGCGTGATCACGAGCACGGTGCGTAGTCATGTGTAATGCGCCGGTCTTCGCGCTGATTGACTGCAACAGTTTCTATGCAAGCTGCGAACGGGTATTTCGTCCGGATCTGGCAAAGGTGCCTATCGTCGTACTGAGCAATAACGATGGGTGCGTCATTGCCCGCAGCTACGACGCCAAGCCTTTTATCAAGATGGGCGAGCCGTATTTCCAGATCAAACACAAGCTGAAGCAGCATGGCATTGTTCCTTTTTCATCCAACTACGCGCTCTATGGCGACATGAGCGAGCGAGTGATGACCCTGATCGAATCGATGGTTCCTGCCGTTGAGATTTACAGTATCGATGAGGCGTTTGCTGACCTGTCGGGTATTCCCGAGCTGGATGCTTTGGGGCGTCAGATCCGGGCGCGGGTGTTGCGCTGCACTGGCATACCGGTGGGAGTTGGAATAGCGAGCACCAAGACCTTAGCCAAGCTGGCCAATCACACGGCAAAGCGACTGCAAGCTCAGACCGGTGGCGTGGTGAACATCACCGATCCGGTCAAGCGCGACTGGGTGCTGCGTAATACTGACGTCTGCGAAGTGTGGGGCGTGGGCCGCAAAATGAAACTCCATCTCGACGCTATGGGCATAAAATCAGCGATGGACCTCGCCAAGGCGGATCATTGGACGCTGCGCAAGAAATTCAGCGTAGTGATCGAGAAGACGGCGCGTGAACTGGCCGGCACGTCGTGCCTGGAGCTTGATGAGCCCGACCCACCAAAGCAGGAAATCTGTTGCAGTCGGATGTTCGGCAAACGGCTGACCGATCTGCCGCCGATCAAGGAAGCGGTGGCCACCTACATGATGCGGGCGTCAGAGAAGCTCCGCGCCCAAAACTCACTTTGCAAAAAGGTCCGCGTCTGCATCCGCACAGGCATGTTCAATCCGGAGGAGGCGAAGTACGCCAACGGCGTGGTGGTGGATATGCCATACCCCACCGATGACGTGCGCCTGCTCACGAAAGCCGCTGTCGATGCGCTCGACAGGATTTTTCGGCCGGGTTTCAAATACAGCAAGGCCGAAGTGATGCTGCTCAGCCTGTGTCAGCCAGGCGAATACACCGATGATCTTTTTGCAATATCGCAGCCGACCGAGGCAACCCAGGTCATGACCGTCCTTGATCAGATCAACGAGAGGTGGGGTAGGGGAACGCTTCGTTCTGCTAGCGTGCCCACCAATCCTGACTGGGGTATGCGTCGGGAGATGATGAGCCAGAGTTACACCACCAAGCTGGACCAGCTTTGGGCCGTAGCCTGCAAGTAGCTGTTATTCAGGACTCATCAGTACCGCCAGAGTCAGTTTGATGAACTCCTCGTTATCGTCGATGGCTTGAAGGGCGCCACGAACATTATCCGCTATCTCGGCAGAGCCACGCTGCTCCACCCAGTTGGATAATTCCATGATGGACGCCTCAAGTGCGAGTTGGTTTTCGTAGAGTTTGGAAAGCAGGGAAGGGATCAAATCGGAATTGGGCATGGCTAGTTCTCCGTGAGGTAAACAGCGTAGCAGGGAGTGCTGGCAGCGCAATAACGACAATGAGGTTCAGGAAACAGCCCCGCTAGAACGCGGGGCGTTACCACTCTTCACTTACCGAGTTTCTTGCGTACGTCGTCAACCATTGGACCAACAGCTTTCACTGCATCTTTGAGCTGTTGCTCAGTTACACCAAACTCTTTGGTCCAATGCTTCACCTCCCAAGCTTCCGAGGTGTTTACTCGAGCACGATCCTGCGGGCCACGGTTTTTCAAATCGTCAGACATAATTAGCTCCTTGCGGGATGGCTTGGAAGCGCCCAAGCCTATCTCGATAGAACGTTAGTACAGGACGGTGGTTTGGTCTGAATAAAAGGTGGGATATTCGTTCGGCAGGACGCCGGGAGAAGGGTGAAAAGAGTTCCAAAACTAAAATCGCACCCCTTGTAGAATGCGGCCTGTAGCTTGCTCGGTGAAGACGAGTAATGGAACGCCTAAGACATTCAAGGCCGCAGCCCGCTTGCATTTGCATAGCGGTCTTGAAAACCGGCGGACGTTAATAGCGTCTCCAGGGTTCGAATCCCTGGTTTCCCGCCAAGATTCATACAAAAGCCCCGCGAAAGTGGGGCTTTTGCGTTTTCGGGTTTTGGATAGGCAGAAGCTCTAAAGCCTGATCGTTTCCGCATCATTTCTGGCGGTTTCCGCAACCTATTGCTTACCCCGGTCAGCGCGTAGGCTTCATACTCTCCTCGGAACGACGGTAAACCGCTACGTCGGTAGATCGTCGCTGCTTCAAACAGTTCGACAACGCAATTGCTCAATCAGTCATGCAGCCAGGGCGCACAGATCACGCCGAGCCGCTCCCACTTTACTGGTACTCCATCCATGCTGGATGTCTATTAAGCCGGGAGATTCTCTCTTTTCCTGGAGGCAAAAGGTTTCACTTCATTGACCCGGATGGTTATGAGTTGGCGGTCTGGAGTGCGCAGGCATAAACCTTTGCCAGTCCAGTCCCGAGCTGGGTTTTTTGCATCCAGCCCTCTCAGTGCTACAGTCCCGCCAAACTAAAAAGGGAATGACATGCGGATTTTGATAGTGGCCGCCGCGGTGGCGATGCTAGCGGGGTGTATGGCGCCAACGATGAACGAGGCTCGCCAAGAGGGACCATACAAAGTCTTGACCTCGAAGAAGTCCGACGCAGCGCTGGCTAAATGTGTTCATTACGAATGGCAAAACCAGCCCATCTTCGGGGGTACTCCTGGCGCAACGCTTCAGCCTGGACGCGATAATGGATATACGGTCTTTACAGAAGGCTCCCAATATTTCGTCGATATTCAGCCTCAAGGGGCCGGCTCGGAGGCCAAATATTATGTGGTGGTTGGCAACTGGATCGCCAACAAAAGACTGGCGGCACTGCAAAGCTGTCTTTAAACGATCCGCCATTTACTCAAGGCTCGTTTCGGCGGGCTTTTTTTCCAGAGAAAATCTCATGGCAGCACTCGCCATCAATTACCAGCCCATGACTACGATCATGCTCATGGGCACCTTGCCTATTCCAGTGCATCGGAAGGTATAGGCGCGTCATCCAAGGCTCTTTCGTCTTGTTCTGATCGAATAATCAAGATGTGTTTCGGTGCAATGATTCCTAGACACACAGTGTCGCCTTCAGCCTTGATCACTTTGATTTGGATTTCGTCGCCGATGTATAGGCGTTTATTGGGTGTTCTGGTGACAACTAGCAATGGGTATCCTTTCTGGTTAGCTCCTTGAATATATGGGATTAATTGCATGAAATCAGCGCTAAAGATGTAAGACCTTTCTTATTTTTCCAGCGAAAATCCTTATTTAATTTTTCTCTCACTAACCGGGAGGGGCTCTGCTTTTACCGTTCAATATCGGCATTCGATCATTGTGAATGGCGGCACGGTCTCTCTATGATCAGCTCGCACTCACCAAAGAGGCGCTGAGCCTCGACCCCCTTTGAAGGATATGAGCGTGGACAAGTACTTCGATAATTCAGGTCTTTTCAAAAGCATTTCGTATCAAGCCAACGCCTCCCTAGATGTCAGCGTCGCTGGCTGGGAGCTGAAAAACACTGCGCTGAATACGAAGGAGTTTTTGATATGTCCAAAGAACTACTCGGAGTTTTTGCTCTAGGGTTGATGGTGATCGGGGAGTTTTGTGCAATCTACAGCGAGGTGGTAACCGCCAGGCTGGCCCACACCGGCAGCGGCTCCTGGGCGACGTTTGTGCTGCCCGTCGTGGTGATGTGTTTTGCCGGGCTTTGCCTGCTGGGCGCTTATTGGCTGGGGTACAAGGCGGTGGGTGATATCTGGATTGTCACCGTGGTCTCGGTCACGTCCTTGTTGCTGCTTGAGCCTGTAGTGGTTTGGTCGCTGTTTCATGAAGCGCCTGGGCGCGGCGCGTTGGTCGGGTTTTGCCTGGGCGCCTTGGGGATGCTTGCCACGATAGTGCTTTAGCGCATCCGGCCATCAAGTGCCGGGTCAGATCAGCGCCTGTAGTCCCATGCTTATCTGACCCGCACCGCTGCACTTTTTTCCATTTTGCTGATCTACCCCTGTCCCGGCCACTCGACTCCCGCACGTGGCCCACAGAATCAGACCCGGTGCCGATGGATCGAACGTCAACTGTTTTTACCTCTCTATGGCCGCTGTTGCTGGCTGCGCTGCTCGCGCTCTGCGCAGTGGGTTGCAGCCAGCAACAAGGCCGCGATATCGCCAGGCAATTCAGCGATGGCAAGCCCGATGAGTTCTTCCAGACCAGTGTCGATCGCATGGCCACCCTGGGGATGCGCGACAACCTGCAAAGCCTCTACCTGCTGATGAGCAAGCTTTACCTGCGCAATCCCAGCCAGTGGCGTCAGTCGGGCTATCCGGATGCGGTGAGCGCCGCCCGGGTCATTCGCCAGGCCATCGAAAACCGTCAACCCTTGCCCGCACTGGGAGACCGGCGTGATCTGGCCGCCCTGAGCTACTCCCTGAGCCCCGACTTTCGTGGCGACCGTGTCGGCGCGTTTATCTACGCGATTGGCAGTATGCTCGTGACCGCCCACGGCGGGCGTACGCAGTTTTATGTGACCGACTCGATCAACCCGCAGTTTGTCAGCAATGCGGCGCGCAATATCGAAAAGGCCACTTGGCTGCTCAGCCAGCGCCAGGATGCCAACGGTGTATTGCTGTTGTTCTCCAATGAAATATCGGAGGAGGGCAGTAACCTCAGTTTTGCCGTTGAGTTTGGCAAGATCGTTGCGCGCCTGGACTTACTTACCCAAATCCTCGATGAGCGTTACCGACGCATTGGCCTCAATTACGCGCAAAGTTTATTGCTGATGAACTTCCTGCCGGTGCAGTGAGGCGCATCCATCGAACAATCAGTGGGGTGTTTCCCTTTCTGCTGTAGGAAGGTGCCTATCTTGCCTCTCGCTGCTTGAAACGCTTGCCTGCGAGCAATAGCCTCGGATTTTTCTTAAACACGAGGCCCTCCCTTGGGTAAACGAAAAACGGTTTGGCCCACGGATCGCGAAATACGTTTGCGGTTTATCCTGTTCGCGGTCATCGACGCCGCGACTGCTCAGGGCGTCTCTGCCGAGTTGCTGTTGCCGGCGCACACGCTGCTGCGCAACTCACCCTCGCAAGCCCAGTTGCTGGATGCCCTGGACGAGATTCTGGCTACCGATGAAATGTACGGTTTCCGCTTTGCGCCGGGTTCCGATGCGGATGATCTGATGCGGGAATTGGCGAAGCCGGACGGCTGAAACCTGTCTGGTACTGTTTTGCCAGGGTCATGGTTCGTCAATAAGGCGTGACCTGACGGGCGTGCCTGCCTTCCCATCACTGTTCGCGTGGTGGGCCTGGCCTGCCACGTTCCGTAATCCCAAGGACCCGCCCCAATGCTGCTGCGCCACCCGCCCTTTCTTTTTGCCGCCCTGACTCTCAGCTCGCTGGTACAGGCCGAAGGCCTGCAACTGGCGCCAGTCGAAGTCACCACCACTGAAGCCAGTGCCGGCGAAATTGCCCAGGCACAGCTACAGCGCGTGCCCGGCGGCAGCAATTACATCGATATGAGCAGCGTGCAACAGGGGCGGGTGAGCAGTAACGAGGATGTGTTCAAGTACCAGGCCGGGGTGTACGCCAAGGCGGCGAATAACGAAGGCGTGAAGCTGTCCATTCGCGGTTCGGGCCTGAACCGCAGCCCGGGTGCCCACGCGTCCGGCCTGTATGAAATGTTCGACGGTCTGCCGCTCACGGGCCCGGGCGGTACACCTTATGAGCTCAAGGACCCGCTGTGGCAAAGCCGCGTGGAAGTGCTGCGGGGCGCCAATGGCTTCGATCAGGGCGCGTTGGCCCTGGGCGGTTCGGTCAATTACGTGACCCACACCGGCTACGACGCGCCCAAGCTGCAAGTGCGCTATGAGGTCGGTAGCCGCGGCTATGCTCAGCGGGAGGTCAGTTCCGGCCAGGTGCTGGGGGATGCCGATTACTACATCAGCCTCACCGATTCCGAGTCCGACGGCTACCAGCACCAAAGCGCGGGAACCGGCAAGGGCATCGCCGCCAACTTTGGCTACCGCTTCAACCCGGACCTGGAAACGCGCTTCTACCTGCGCTACCGCGAAACCACCAACGATTCCCCCGGCAAGCTCACGCGCTACCAGATCAGCCATGACCCGCGTGCCGCCAACAGCCTCAACGCCGCCCGCGATTCAAAACGCCTGCAACCGGGCTCTACCTGGATCGCCAACAAGACCACCTTGCAACTGGACGACAACGCCCGAGTGGAAGTCGGGCTGGCCTATCACGACTACCCGATGGATCTGCGCGAGGGCACCAACCGCCTCAAGGTCGCCTACACCGATATCAGCGGCACCCTGAACTACATCCGTCAGGACAGCCTGTTCGGCCATGCCAGCAAAACCACCTTCGGCCTGCGTACCACCCAGGCGATGCCCAATAACGGCGCGTCGGAATATGTACGCATCCCCGCAGGCAACACCGCCATTTATGCCCCCGGCACCAAAACCCGCGACTACAGCTACCTGGGCTCCGACACCGTGCTGCATGTAGGCAATGAGCTGGAACTGCTGGAGGATCTGTGGCTCACCACCGGCCTTGCCGCGATCTACACCCGCCGCGAAACCCAGGTGACTTACCCCGATGGCCAGGCGCCGCTCAGTCAACATGACTGGGATTACGCACCGCGCATCGGTCTGCGTTACGACTTCACCCCGCAATTGCAGGTATACGCCAACCTGAGCCGCTCGGTAGAACCGCCGCACGCCTGGTCGATGATCTGGGGTTCCAACAAATACTTCGGTCCGGGCAGCGGCGCGGCTACGGGGCTACAGCGCGAAGGTGTGAAGTTACGCAATCAGACCGCCACCACCCTGGAAATCGGCGGGCGCGGCGAAGCGTGGCTCGGCCAGTGGGACCTGGCCCTCTACCGCTCTGAAGTACGCCACGAACTGCTTTCCGTGGAAACCCAGGCCCAGACTGCCAACAGCAGCGCGATCATCGCCGAATCCAACGCCAGCCCCACCATGCACCAGGGCGTGGAACTGAGCCTGCTCAGCCCGCTATGGGACGGCGGCCGCAACGGCAAGCTCGACCTGCGCCAGGCCTATACCTTCAGCGACTTCCACTACCGTGACGATGACCGTTTCGGCGACAACACCTTGCCCGGCATCCCCAAGCATTACTATCAGGCGCAGGTGCGCTACAGCCACCCGACGGGTTTCTACACCAGCCTCAACACCGAACATGCCTCGCGGGTAGCGGTGGACTACGCCAACTCCTACTACGCCGCGGCCTACACCACCCTCGGCGCCACGTTCGGCTATGACGCGCCCAAGCAAGACTGGCAAGCCTGGGTCGATCTGCGCAACCTGACCAACCGTCGCTATGCCAATACCGTTACGCCGGGGTACGACGACAAAGGCGTGGACGCAGCACGTTCTACCCCTGCCGATGGGCGGGGTATCTACACCGGCGTGTCGTGGAGCTGGCGTTAAATCAACCTTCGTGCTGGCGCAGGCGCTTGTACAGGGTGTTGCGGCTCACTCCCAACTCCCGCGCAAGGTGGGAAATATTGCCGCCCACGGCTTGCAGGCGTTGGTTGAGGTCAAGGTTTTCATCCAGGCGCTCGCAGGTGGGCAGCGGCGCCGTTTGCTTCAAATCGGTAAAAAAATCATCGGGCAGATGTTCTGCGCGGATCGGCTGCTCCTCGGCCATCGCCAGCGCCACCTGTAACACGCTGCTCACCTGACGCAAATTGCCCGGCCACGGATGTTGCTCGAATAAGCCCAGCACCTCGGCACTCAGCCCGGCCCACTGGTTCGGCTCGCGATGTTGCTGCCACAGTTGCTGGAATAACGCTTGCTTGTCGGTGCGCTCGCGCAATGGCGGCAACTCCAGGGTCAGGCCACCGATGCGGTAGTACAAATCCTCGCGAAAGCGCCCGGCCTGCACCAGCTCGCGCAGTGCGCGGTTGGTCGCCGAGATGATGCGCAAATCCACCGGGAACACCTCACTGCTGCCCACCGGTTGCACACAGCGCTCCTGCAACACCCGCAACAGGCGGGCCTGGGTCGGCAAGGGCATATCACCGATCTCGTCGAGAAACAGCGTGCCCTTGTCCGCCTTGCGAATCAGGCCAATGCTGCCTTTCTGATTGGCGCCGGTGAAGGCGCCTTTTTCGTAGCCGAACAGTTCCGATTCCACCAGCTCAGCGGGAATCGCCGCACAGTTCACAGCGATCAATGCCTGTCGGCTGCGCGAGCTGGCCTGATGCAGGGCTTTGACGAACACCTCTTTGCCCACCCCAGTCTCGCCGTGAATCAGCAATGGAATGTCCTTTTCCAGCAGGCGTTCGGCCTGGCGCACCGCTTTCTCCATGCGCACATCGCCAAAGTGCAGGGTCTTGAGGTTGATCGAGGGCAGCGCTGGCGGCGGTTGGCTGAACACCCGGGCCTGCACTGGCATCTGCCTGGGTCGCTTCAACAGGCACTGGAAGCGGTTGCGCCCAGCCGCCTGCAACGCAAAGGGCAACCCTTCGGGCTGGTTGAGCAACTCCAGCAGCGACACCTTGAACAGACTGTCGATCATCACCCGCGACAGGCTGATGCCCAGCAGGTTATCCGCACGCCGATTGGCTGATAGTACCTGGCCGCTTTCATCAAAGATCAGCAGGCCGGCCCACTGGCTGTCGAGGTTGCTCAAGCCGGTGTTGAAGGTCAGTTGGAAATGTTCGCCACGGAACAGGTTGAGGATCAGCCGGTTTTCCACGGTCTGACTCATCATCTTGACCATGCCCAGGGTATGGGAGGGCGGCAGGTAGCTGTCGCTGGACACATCCAGCACCGCGATGATTTCGCGCTGGGCGTCGAAGATAGGCGCCGCTGAACCGGTCATGAAACGGTTGGCCTTGAGGAAGTGTTCATCGTGCTCGATATGCACAGCCTGGGCGCAGGCCAGTGCGGTGCCGATGGCATTGGTGCCGCTGGCACGTTCCATCCAGCTGGCGCCGGGGCTGAAGCCACGGGCCAGCTTGGGTTCGATAAACCGCTGGGTGCCCCACGACGTCAGGACCTGGCCCTGATTGTCAGCCAGCATGATCAGGCAGTTGGAGTTGCTGAGGATGTTCTCGTAGTAGGGCAGTACTTCCTGGTGCGTGGTCTGCACCAGTGAATGCTGGCTTTCCAGGAGTTGACTGATGCCTTCGGCGGGCAGTTGGTCAAAGCTTGGCGTGCTCTGGTGGTCCAGGCCGAAGGCGCGGCAACGGCGCCAGGATTCCTGGATAAGGGTGTCGTGTGCCAGTGGTTCGGCCATGGTGCGACCTTCATTTTTATTGTTATTGGATGTGCACATTCAACCATTGAAATGGGTTCAAGTGTGGGAGGGGGCTTGCTCCCGATAGCGGTGTGTCAGTCAGCATTTTTTCACTGACACACCGCTATCGGGAGCAAGCCCCCTCCCACATTTTTATCTTGTGTTGGTCATGAGAGTGTTGTTCAGAACTGTTCATTGTCAACCCCGAAAGTGTTCAGTTGTTCAGCCACTTTGTTCACTCCTGAACATCACCATTAACCCATTCCCTTACGCATCAAGCGCTTGCAGTTTTGGCACGAAACTCGCTCTGACACCTGGCCAGATTCATTCCAATAATAAAAAGGTCGTGTCATGTCATTGACCCTGGAACATGTCTCCCGCGTTGTCGACGGCCAAACCTGGATCGACGACGCCAACCTGCGTTTTGAAGCCGGCTCTTTCAACGTCTTGCTCGGTCGCACCCTGTCCGGCAAAACCAGTCTGATGCGCCTGATGGCCGGTCTGGACAAGCCCGACAGCGGCCGCATCCTGATGAACGGCGTAGACGTTACGCAAAAGCCGGTACGCCTGCGCAATGTGTCGATGGTCTACCAGCAGTTCATCAACTATCCCACCATGACCGTATTCGAGAACATCGCCTCGCCGTTGCGCCAGGCCGGTGTGTCCAACGAGCTGATCCAGAGCAAGGTGCTGGAAACCGCCAGGATGCTGCGCATCGAGAAGTTCCTGCAACGCCACCCGCTGGAACTGTCCGGTGGCCAGCAGCAGCGCACCGCCATGGCCCGCGCCCTGGTCAAAGACGCCGAACTGATTCTGTTCGATGAGCCCCTGGTGAACCTGGACTACAAACTGCGCGAAGAGCTGCGTCAGGAAATGCGCGAACTGTTCAAGGCGCGCCACACCATCGCCATTTACGCCACCACCGAACCCAACGAGGCTCTGGCCCTGGGTGGCACCACCACCATTCTTCACGAAGGCCGGGTGATCCAGAGCGGCAGGGCCGCCGAGGTCTATCACCAGCCGCAAACCGTGCTGGCCGCTGAGCTGTTCTCCGAACCGCCGATCAATCTGATGCCAGGGCGCATCAGCGGCAACGAAGTGAGCTTCGCCAATTTCGTGCATTTCCCACTCAACGTCGACCTGCGCCCCATCGGCGAGGGCGAGTTCCGTTTCGGCGTGCGTCCCAGCCATATCAGCCTGGTACCGAGCAATGACGATGACCTGGAGTTGGCGGTGACCGTGGAAGTCGCCGAGATCAGCGGCTCGGAAACCTTCCTGCATGTGCGCAGCGAGCACTTCCTGCTGGTGCTGCACCTGCCGGGGGTGCATGAGTACGATGTGGACGCGCCGATCCGCGTGTATATCCCCACCCATAAACTGTTTGTGTTCGATGGCCAGGGCCGTTTGGTCCAGGCCCCCGGGCGCCGTGTTGCGAGGGTTGCCTGATGGCCGAGATCCATTTGCGTAACCTTGCCCATAGCTATAGCCCCACGCCAAAAGGGCCTGACGACTACGCCATTCGGGAAATGAACCATGTGTGGGAGCAGGGCGGTGCCTACGCGTTGCTCGGGCCTTCGGGCTGCGGCAAGTCCACGCTGCTCAATATCATCTCCGGCCTGCTCAGCCCCTCTGAAGGCCAGGTGCTGTTCGATACCCAGGTGGTCAACGACCTCACGCCGGAGAAACGCAATATCGCCCAGGTGTTCCAGTTCCCGGTGGTGTACGACACCATGACGGTGTTCGACAACCTGGCCTTCCCGCTGCGAAACCAGGGCATGGCCGAGGCGAAAATCCACAGCAAGGTGCAGGAAATTGCCGAAGTGCTGGACCTGGAAACCCTGCTGAGCAAAAAGGCCCGCAACCTCACCGCCGACGAAAAACAGAAAGTCTCCATGGGCCGTGGCCTGGTGCGCGATGACGTGTCGGCGATCCTGTTCGACGAGCCGCTGACGGTGATCGACCCGCACCTGAAATGGAAACTGCGGCGCAAGCTCAAGCAGATTCATGAGCAGTTCAATATCACTATGGTCTACGTCACCCATGATCAACTGGAAGCCTCCACCTTCGCCGACAAGATCGCGGTGATGTACGGCGGGCAGATTGTGCAGTTCGGCACCCCGCGTGAATTGTTCGAGCGGCCGAGTCATACCTTTGTCGGCTATTTCATCGGCAGCCCTGGGATGAATCTGATCGAAGTGCAGGCCAAGCCTGGCGGCGTAGGCTTTGCCAACACACTGCTGCCGTTGTCCGACGCGTTGCAGCAACGTATCCATGCGACCGACTGCAAAAAACTCCAGGTTGGCATCCGCCCGGAATTTATCCATGTATGGGATGACCACAACCCTGACGCCCTGCAAGCCGACGTCACGCATGTGGAGGACTTGGGCACCTACAAGATCATGACCCTCAACCTCGACGGCGCCACGCTCAAAGTGCGTCTGGCCGAAGACAAACCGGTGCCGGAGGGCAGGGCGTCCATCAGCTTCCCCGCGCAATGGCTGATGCTTTACGCCGACGATTACCTGCTGGAGGTGGCGCCATGAACAAGGTGCAGAACAACAAGGCCTGGTGGCTGGTGTTGCCGGTGTTCCTGCTGGTGGCGTTCAGTGCGGTGATCCCGATGATGACCGTGGTCAATTACTCGGTGCAGGATATTTTCGACCAGTCCAGCCGCTACTTCGTCGGGGCCGACTGGTACAAGCAGGTGCTGCTTGATCCGCGCCTGCACGACTCGTTGCTGCGCCAGTTCATCTACTCGGCCTGTGTGCTGCTGATTGAAATCCCGCTGGGCATTGCCATCGCCCTGACCATGCCGACCAAAGGACGCTGGTCATCGCTGGTGCTGATTATCCTCGCCATTCCGCTGCTGATTCCATGGAACGTGGTCGGCACCATCTGGCAGATCTTTGGCCGTGCCGACATCGGCCTGCTGGGTTCGACCCTCAACGCCATGGGCATCAGCTACAACTATGCGGCCAACACCATGGACGCCTGGGTCACCGTGCTGGTGATGGATGTGTGGCACTGGACCTCGTTGGTGGCGCTGCTGTGCTACTCGGGTTTAAGGGCCATTCCGGATGTCTACTACCAGGCCGCGCGGATTGATCGTGCATCGGCCTGGGCAGTGTTCCGACATATCCAGTTGCCGAAGATGAAAAGCGTGCTGTTGATCGCGGTGATGCTGCGCTTCATGGACAGTTTCATGATCTACACCGAGCCTTTCGTACTAACGGGGGGCGGGCCGGGGAACGCCACCACCTTCTTGAGTCAGACGCTCACCCAGATGGCCGTAGGCCAATTCGACCTGGGCCCGGCAGCGGCGTTTTCGCTGGTGTATTTCCTGATCATCCTGTTGGTGTCCTGGCTGTTCTACACCGCCATGACCCATTCCGACGCCAACCGCTGAGGCCGCCAACATGAGCAAGCGCAAGCTTATTCCGTTACTGATTTATATCCTGTTCCTGCTGGTGCCGATCTACTGGCTGCTGAACATGTCGTTCAAGAGCAACACCGAAATCCTCGGCGGCCTGACCCTGTTTCCCCAGGATTTCACCCTGGCCAACTACAAAGTGATCTTCACCGACCCGAGTTGGTACACCGGCTACCTCAACTCGCTGTACTACGTGAGCCTGAACACGGTGATCTCTCTGAGCGTGGCGCTGCCGGCAGCCTATGCGTTCTCGCGCTACCGCTTCCTGGGTGACAAGCACCTGTTCTTCTGGCTGCTGACCAACCGCATGGCGCCACCTGCGGTGTTTTTGTTGCCGTTTTTCCAGCTGTATTCCTCTATCGGCCTGTTCGATACGCACATCGCCGTGGCCCTGGCTCACTGCCTGTTCAACGTGCCGTTGGCGGTGTGGATCCTTGAAGGCTTCATGTCCGGCGTGCCCAAGGAAATCGACGAAACCGCCTACATCGATGGCTATAGTTTTCCCAAGTTCTTCGTGAAGATCTTTATTCCGTTGATCGGCTCCGGCATCGGCGTCACGGCGTTTTTCTGCTTTATGTTTTCCTGGGTCGAACTGCTGCTGGCGCGCACCCTGACCTCGGTCAACGCCAAGCCCATCGCGGCGGTAATGACCCGCACGGTCTCTGCGTCGGGTATTGATTGGGGCGTACTGGCGGCAGCGGGGGTATTGACTATCCTCCCGGGCATGTTGGTGATCTGGTTTGTTCGCAACCACGTGGCCAAGGGCTTTGCCCTGGGCCGGGTCTAGAGGAATCGATGATGGAATGGATGGCCTGGACCACCCCCACTGCGCTGTTCTTTGGCGGCATCGCCTTGATTCTGGCGGGCATGACCACCTGGGAACTACGCTCGCCGAGCATCCCACGGCGCGGGTTGCTGCCGATCAGCACCACCCGTGGTGATCGCTTGTTTATCGGTCTTCTCGGCAGCGCCTACCTGCATTTGCTGGTCATCGGCGTTACCGACTGGAGCATCTGGGTGGCGTCCGCGCTCTCCCTGTTATGGCTGTTGAGTGTGATGCGTTGGGGCTAATGCCCTTATGAATAAACAACCAGGAGGTCTCTATGTTGAATAAAAACAATAAGCTGCGACATAGCATTTCATTGGCCGCCGTACTGGCCCTCAGCGGTTTGAGCGCTTCGGCCTGGGCCGATGCGTATGAAGATGCCGCGAAAAAATGGATCGGCAGCGAGTTCAAACCCTCGACCCTCACCGAAGCCCAACAGCTTGAGGAGTTGAAGTGGTTTATCAAGGCGTCGGAGCCCTTCCGTGGGATGAAGATCAACGTGGTGTCGGAAACCCTCACCACCCACGAGTATGAATCCAAGGTACTGGCCAAGGCGTTCAGTGAAATTACCGGGATCAAGCTGACCCACGACCTGCTGCAGGAAGGCGACGTGGTGGAGAAGCTGCAAACCCAGATGCAGTCCGACAAGAATATCTATGACGGCTGGGTCAATGACTCGGACCTGATCGGTACGCACTTTCGCTACGGCAAGACCGAGTCCATCACCGACCTGATGGCCAACGAAGGCAAGGACTTCACCTCGCCAACCCTGGACCTCAAGGACTTTATCGGCCTGTCCTTCACCACCGCGCCGGACGGCAAGATCTATCAGCTGCCCGACCAGCAGTTCGCCAACCTCTACTGGTTCCGCGCCGACTGGTTCGAACGCCCGGAGCTGAAAGCCAAGTTCAAGGAAAAATACGGCTACGACCTCGGCGTCCCGGTGAACTGGTCGGCCTATGAAGACATCGCCAAATTCTTCAGCGAAGACGTCAAGGAAATCGACGGAAAGCGCATCTACGGGCACATGGACTACGGCAAGAAAGACCCGTCCCTGGGCTGGCGCTTTACCGATGCGTGGTTTTCCATGGCCGGCGGCGGTGACAAGGGTTTGCCCAACGGCTTGCCGGTGGACGAGTGGGGCATTCGTGTGGAGGACTGCCACCCGGTGGGTTCCAGCGTGACCCGCGGCGGCGACACCAACGGCCCGGCGGCGGTGTTCGCCACACAAAAATATGTGGATTGGATGAAAGCCTACGCGCCGCCGGAAGCGGCGGGCATGACCTTCTCTGAATCCGGCCCGGTGCCGTCCCAGGGCAACATTGCCCAGCAGATCTTCTGGTACACCGCGTTTACCGCCGACATGGTCAAGCCGGGCTTGCCGGTGGTGAATGCCGACGGTACGCCGAAATGGCGCATGGCGCCGTCGCCGGTCGGGCCGTACTGGGAAAAGGGCATGAAGAAGGGCTATCAGGACGTAGGCTCCTGGACCTTCCTCAAGTCCACGCCTGAGAAACAGAAACTCGCGGCCTGGCTGTACGCGCAGTTCGTGACCTCCAAAACCGTGTCGCTGAAGAAGACTATCGTTGGCCTGACGCCGATTCGGGAGTCTGATATCAACTCCCAAGCCATGACCGACATGGCGCCCAAGCTCGGTGGCCTGGTGGAGTTCTACCGCAGCCCGGCGCGCACCGAGTGGTCGCCAACCGGCACCAACGTGCCGGACTACCCACGCCTGGCGCAATTGTGGTGGAGCAACATCGCCGCCGCCGCCAGCGGCGAGAAAACCCCGCAACAGGCGCTGGACAATCTGGCCAAGGAGCAGGACGCGATCATGACGCGCCTGGAACGCTCCAAGGTGCAACCGGTGTGCGGCCCGAAAATGAACCCCGAGCGTGACGCGCAATACTGGTTCGACCAGCCGGGCGCGCCGAAGCCGAAACTGGCAAACGAGAAGCCCAAGGGCGAAACCGTGAACTACAACGATCTGCTCAAGCAGTGGGAGGCGGCGCGCAAGTAACAGCGCTGAGTGAGTACGACGCAACGGCACGTTTACGTGCCGTTTTGTTTGAAGCTTGAAGTGCGACACCCTGCATTTCATCCGGTGGTTCGAGACAGCCTGCCAGGTTACGACTAAACTGCTGAGCATTCATACAGGAGGTTATCTGATGGGTGTTCCACTTTCCCCAATTGTTTCCGAGTTTGAAACCGAAGAGCAGGCGAGTAGTCATGATCTCTGGTTTCGTAAAAAAGTCGAAAAAAGCTTGGCCAACCCCGGCCCCGGTGTACCTCATGACGAGGTCATGGCACGAGTTGAGGCGATTATTCTGCAAGCAGAGCTTGAGCAGCGGGCCAAGGCTTGATGTTGGCCGTTGTTTGGCTTGACGAAGCCATCGGCGACCTGATTGATATCGTGACTTTTATCGCAGCAGAAAACCCCGGCGCTGCACGACGCATCAAGACCCGCCTGGAAGGCGCGCCTCTACCATTGGCTGAGCACCCCTATCTGTATCCGTGCGGCCGGGTCCCAGGTACTCGTGAGGTGGTTGTACATCCCAATTATGTGCTGGTGTATAGAGTGACTGCTGAGCGGATCGAAATAGTCAACGTATTGCACGCCCGGCAAGAATATCCCTGAGCCTCCCGCCTTCGTATTTCATCAGCGAGCGCCTTCACTGCGACCGCTTATCCCCCCCTTCATAACCTCATTTGAATTTTCCGCACGCCCCGACGCTCTGCATTCTAGAAGCGCGTGAAGTTGAGCGCTCTTGCGGGGCCACCTTGTGGAAGGCCCGTTGTAACGGACTTTGCGGAAACTGCCATCATGACACTCCTTACAGCGCTGTCAGGCCAGCCGGCCTCTCTCACCGACTCGGCCCAAGGCCACCATCAACGGGTGTATCGACAGCTGTACGGCGAAACGCCAGACGCCGCCGAACTGGCGCGTGACTACCTGCAGGATCAATTGGCCCAGGTAGAGGAAACCGACTGCGACTTGCCTGAAGCGCCCGAACACCTGGCGGCCTGGGTCGAACAGCGCTGCGCCGTCGTGGCCCAGGCCTATGCCGACTACCTTGAGCAGCGCCAGCAAGGCCGGCCACGGCGTTATTTTCACAACAAAGCCCACGCGTTGTATGTCCTGCAGCGTGTGGCACCGACCAAACTGGTGGACGGCGCCTGGCTCTACGGCCTGCTGCACTATTGGCAAGACCAGCGCTTCGACGGCTTGCTCACTACCTATCTGGAGGAATTGGGCGACGGTGAGGCCGCGCAGAACCACGTGGTGATCTATCGCAAGTTGCTCAGCGACCACGATGCCGACAGCGAAGCCGGCCTTGAGGATGAGCACTACCTGCAAGGTGCGCTGCAACTGGCCCTGGGCCTGTGCGCCGACCAATTCCTGCCGGAAGTCATCGGCTACAACCTGGGCTACGAACAGTTGCCGCTGCACCTGCTGATCACCGCTTACGAACTCAGCGAACTGGGCATCGACCCCTATTACTTCACCCTCCACGTGACCATCGATAACGCCAGCAGCGGCCACGCCAGCAAGGCCGCGCAATCGGTGTTGGGCCTGCTGCCGCTGGGCGAGGGCAGGGCCGCGTTCTACCGCCGCGTCGCCGCTGGGTATCGCCTCAACGATCTTGGCCCGGGTACCACGGCTGTCATCCAGCAGTTCAACCTGCACGACGAAGTAGTCGCGATGCTTGAGCGCAAGCGCACCTTCGGCCAGCACATGCACTCGGACTACTGCCGCTTCGAAGGCCAGACCGTCAACCAATGGCTGGCCAAGCCGGGGCAGATCGGCGATTTCCTCACCGCCTTGCAGGACAAGGGCTGGATCAAGCGCAACCAGGACCCTGCCGACAGCCGTTTCTGGCAGTTGATCGAGGGGGCCGGCGCGGCGATGTTCGGGGTATTCAGCGCGGCGGAAAAACAGCTGCTGCATGACTGGATCGCCGGTGACTGGGCCAGCGGCCAGCGCGTGCCGCCGGTTCGACCGGGGCGCGGCAGTCGGCTTGCCCGCGAGCAGCAATGCCCGGCGGACCCCGACACCCAGGCCCTGGCCGATTCACTGTGGAACCTGCCCGACGAGCAACAGCTCAGTGCGCTGATCCCATGGATGTCAGCGCGGCGCCACAGCAGTCCCGCAGGCTTGTACGCCACCCGCCGCTTTATCCAACTGCGTGCGCGTTTGCGCTAAGGAATGTGCCTATGTCTGCCCAACAACTCGCTGATCGTGCCTTGCTGAACCTGGGCCGGGGGTTGAAGGAAAGCGGTTACCGCTTCATTACGCCGACGCCCTTGACCCATGAGCGCGTCTACCGGCGTTTGGCGACGCCGCTGGCGATGACGCTGCGCGACGTATTCGGCTGGTCGATGCCGTTCGACCACGACCTGTTGCCCGAGGCGTTTCGCGAAGAGTTGCAGCAAGCCGATGTGATCGAAAAGCACGATGCCTTATGGCGCAGCACGGTGCGTTGGTCGAGCCTCGACGATCTGCTGTTCGCCCATTCGCCGTATCCCACGGTACAAGCGGACGCGGTGTTCTTCGGCCCCGACAGCTACCGTTTTGCCCAGGTGATCGAAGCCCATTTGCAGCAGCGTTTCGAACCGCTCAAGCGTGCGGTGGACATTGGCTGTGGCGCCGGTGTGGGTGCCTTGGTGGTTGCCCGGGCCAGGCATGACGCTCAGGTGCTGGCGGTGGACATCAACCCGCGTGCCCTGCGCCTGACCGCCGTGAACGCCGAGCTGGCCGGGTTGAATAATGTCAGCGTGTACCACAGTGACGTGCTGGCCAGCGTCGAAGGGCAGTTCGACCTGATCGTCGCCAACCCGCCGTACATGAACGATGACCGCCAGCGTGCCTATCGCCATGGTGGCGGGGCGTTGGGGGAGCAGCTGTCGGTGCGCATCGTCAGCGAATCCCTCGCACGCCTGGCTCTGGGCGGCAGCCTGTTGCTGTATACCGGAGTGGCGATGGTGGCGGGTGGCGATCCTTTCCTTGACGCGGTCAAGCCGTTGCTGGGCCGTGATGCCTACGGCTGGACCTACCGCGAACTGGATCCTGATGTCTTCGGCGAGGAGCTGGAAAAACCTGGCTATGAACGTGTGGAGCGCATCGCGGTGGTTGCGCTCACCGTCACCCGACTGCGTTGACCCCCGATGCTCACTTTCGGCATCGAAGAGGAATACTTCATCACCGATCTGCACACTCGCCGGATGCTCGGCGAGCCTTCGGCAGCGGTGCTGGCGGCGTGTCGTGAGGCGATCGGCGCGGGCTTTGCGTATGAAATGTTCCAGGGCCAGATCGAGGTCGCGTCACCGGTATTCAGTGCCAGCGCTGAAGCCGCGGATTACCTGGCGACAGTGCGCCGCAATCTGGCGCAGCGCCTGGGTGAATTTGGCCTCGGCGTGGTGTGTGCCGGCAGCCATCCGTTGGCCGACTGGCGCGAACAGCGGCCTACTGACCAAGCCCATTTCCAGCAGTTGTTCGACGATATTCAATACGTAGCGCGGCGCAGCGTATTGTGCGGGCTGCATGTGCACGTGCAGGTGCCGCACACCCATGACCGCATCGCCGTGATGAACCAGGTGTCACCGTGGCTGCCGCTGCTGTTGCTGCTCAGTTGCTCCTCGCCATTGTGGGATGGCGCGCCCAGCGGCTTTATGAGCTACCGCCAGGCCGCTTGTGATGAATGGCCGCGCATGGGCGTGCCGGAACATTTCGCCGATTGGAACGAATACCTGCGCTACCTCGCGTTGCTGCATCGGATGGGTGCAATCAAGGCCGATGGCAACGGCTGGTGGGGCATCCGCCCGGCGGCGCGTTACCCAACCCTCGAACTGCGCATGACCGACGCCTGCCCGCGGTTGGCGGATGCCCTGGCCCTGGCCACGCTGTTTCGCGTCATGGTCACCCATGCCTGCGGCCTGGAGCGACCCGGCGCCGGGTTCTGTGCGCAAACGCGCTGGCTGCTCAAGGAAAATCGCTGGCAGGCCAAACGCTACGGCGCGGGCGGTCACTTTGCGTTGGACGACACAGGCGCCATGGGCAGCGCCGAACAGTGGTTGCACTGCGCGCGCCAGACGTTCGGTGCCACCGCAGAGGCCATGGGCGAGCCGCGGCTGTTCGATACGCTGCAAGCGCTGCTGCGGCGCGGCAACAGTGCCACCGAACAGTTACGTTGGTACGCCCAGGCCCGCGCCGACGGTGCCGATGAGGTGGGCAGCCTGGGCAGCGTGGTCGACCACTTGCTCGCTCAGAGTCGCGGCGACCATTGATGGGCTGCGCACAGGCGCCTTTTGATGTGTCAGGCCATGGCTTGCGGCTGAATACGCAACTCGCCGTCCACATCCTTGACCAAGCCACTGGCCACGAACAACGGCGCCAGGCGCTTGTGCAACTGCGGCTCGACAAACTCCTTGACCGTGTCCAGCACCAGCACGCCACTGAGCGGCAACTCGGCCTTGGTGTACGACAGCCATGCCTTTTTCGACGCCATCAACACATCGCTGCCCGCCGTCGAAGCGAAACGGCGATGCACCGGCTTGGCGTCGAAGGCGAAGGTGTGCTGGAACTCATAGCCGCTTTCGTCACCGTCACTGGCAGCGCAACGCACGCACGTGCAGGGGCCATCGCCGAAGGCGCTGCGCAGGTAGGCGTTGAAGTCCACCACGGGCTTGAGTGACAGGCGCTTATCGACCTCGAACAGGTCCCCGGTCATTTTTTCGTCAGTGTTCAACGTCCATTTCCTCGCAGTCGGTTGCTGTGTTTCAAAGCGCGGCACAATACCAGCCGAGCGTGGGTTTGGGGATTATTTGCGTCGTGGGAGGGTCAGCGGAAGAACTCACCGGGGGTGGAATCGAACTGCTGACGAAATGCATTGATAAACGCTGAGGTCGATTCATAGCCACACCCCAATGCCACATCCGTCACCCGCTCGCCTTGTTCCAGGGCGGGCAGGGCGCTCAACAGGCGCAGGCGCTGGCGCCACGCGCGGAACGTCAGCCCAGTGTCCTTGAGGAACAAGCGGCTGAGGGTCTTTTCGCTGACGCCCAGCCTGGGGCTCCAATCCCCCAGGGTGGTCTGCTGCTCGGGGTGCAGGTTCAAGCTGCGGTAAATCTGCCGCAGCCGCGGGTCATGGGGTAGCGGCAACATCAAATCCACCTGGGGGGCGGCTGCAAGTTGGTCGAGCAGCACCTGGGCCAGGCGCCCATCCGGCCCATCTTCAGCATATTCCACCGGCACCTGGCTGAAATTACGGATCAACTCGCGCAACAAACTGCTCACTTCCAGCACCTGACACCGTTCGGCCGCCCAGGCGGTGACGCTGCAATCGAGGTACAAGCTGCGCATTTCGGTATGGGGCGAACTGAACACCCGATGGGGCATGCCTGCCGGAATCCAGACGGCGCGCTGCGGGGGCGCGACGAAACGGCCGACGCTGGTGTGGATCTCCAGCACCCCGGAAATCGCGTAGGACAACTGCACCCACGGGTGGCTGTGCCGTCTTGTCAGCGCCCGATTGGGCAAGGACTCGGTACGCCCATACACCGGCCGTGGCAGGCTGGAAAGCCCGGGCACACTGCGCCGCACGGTTTTTTCATGTCCTTTTGGCGGCATTTACTGGCTCATTGGCGTTAGTCGGTAAAGGATCGTTACGTTAGAGTCGCCGGGACGCTCTTGGCAACCCCTGGAAGATTTGCTTATGACCCGCCCGCGCTTTCTGCCCGACAACTTCACCCTGACCCTGATCGCCACAGTGATCCTTGCCTCCCTGCTGCCGGCCAGCGGCCAGACCGCCGTGGCCTTCGGCTGGGTGACCAACCTGGCCATCGCGCTGCTGTTTTTCCTGCACGGCGCCAAGCTGTCGCGCCAGGCCATCGTCGCCGGCGCCGGCCACTGGCGCCTGCATCTGTTGGTGTTCAGCCTGACCTTTGTGCTGTTTCCGTTGCTGGGCCTGGCGCTCAAGCCGGTGCTGTCGCCGCTGATCGGCACTGAGCTGTACATGGGCATGCTCTATCTGTGCGCGTTGCCGGCCACTGTGCAATCAGCGATTGCCTTCACGTCCCTGGCCCGCGGCAATATCCCGGCGGCGATTTGCAGTGCGGCGGCTTCCAGCCTGTTCGGTATCTTCCTGACCCCGCTGCTGGTGGCGCTGCTGCTGAACGTACACGGCGATGGCGGTTCCACCGTCGACGCGATCCTGAAGATCAGCGTGCAGTTGCTGCTGCCATTCATTGCCGGGCAAATCGCCCGCCGCTGGATCGGCGACTGGGTCGGGCGCAACAAATCCTGGCTGAAATTTGTCGACCAGGGCTCGATCCTGCTGGTGGTCTATGGCGCATTCAGCGAAGCGGTCAATGAGGGCATCTGGCACCAGATCCCTCTGTGGCAACTGGGCGGTCTGGTAGTTGCCTGCTGCGTATTGCTCGCGTTGGTGCTGGTAGCGTCCACGTTGTTGGGCAAGGCATTCGGTTTCAGCCAGGAAGACCGCATCACCATCCTGTTCTGCGGCTCGAAGAAAAGCCTGGCCACCGGCGTCCCTATGGCCCAGGTGCTGTTCGCCGGGGCGAGCATGGGCGTGCTGATTTTACCGTTGATGCTGTTTCACCAGATCCAGCTGATGGTGTGCGCGGCGCTGGCTCAGCGTTATGCCCAGCGCCCGGAAAGCATCCCTGAGTTGATGGGGCAGGTGGATCCGTGATGCACCTCTCATTCCCAGACAAATAAGCTCAAGTTAACCGCTGCGCCGACGACTAACTTCTTACTAACCCAAGAAGGAGTCTCGGCATGAACGTTCGTCGATTTGCGGTAGTGACAGGCCTTCTTTGCCTATGGGCAAGCACCTGCGGCGCGGCGCAGACGGTGGGGCAGGGCACCATCAGGTTCACTGGCGCCATCGTCGAGCCGGGGTGTGCGACAAATGCGCGCAGCGGGTCGGTGATGGAACTGCGCGGCTGTGCCAGAGTGAGTCGCGGTAGCCGCTTCGAGGTGCGCAATGTGGCGCCGGTGGCCAGCGTCAACGCGGCCCACGTGCGGCTGGTGGCAGACAGCGGCGAGGGGCGCTATTACGACCAGCGCTATCTGCTGGTAGACGCCGCCGGCAAGCCCATTCAGTCCGGCAACTACATCATTACCATGACGTCGCCATAAGCCATCGGGCGACGATCCGCATCAACAGCCGTGCGAGAAACCTATAGAATGCTCGGCGGCGGCGCTTGTCCTGGGTGGCCGCTTGATCATCGCCAGAGTACCCCGCCCGTCAATGAGCCTTTCAGCCGCAACCCCCCAAGCCAATTGGCAACCGGTCATCGCCCTCGCGCTGGCCGCGTTTGTGTTCAATACCACCGAATTCGTGCCTGTCGGGTTGCTCAGCGCCATTGGCGCCAGCTTCGACATGCCCGTGGCCAGCGTCGGCCTGATGCTCACCATCTATGCGTGGATCGTGTCCCTGACCTCGCTGCCGGTGATGCTGCTGACCCGCAACGTCGAACGGCGCAAGCTGCTGATCGTACTGTTCGGTCTGTTTATCGCCAGCCATATTCTCTCTAGCGTGGCCACCAGCTTCGGTTTGCTGATGGTCAGTCGTGTCGGCATTGCCTTGGCCCACGCGCTGTTCTGGTCGATCACCGCCTCGCTGGCCGTAAGATTGGCGCCCGAAGGCAAGCAGGTGCAGGCCCTTGGCCTGTTGGCCACGGGCACGTCCCTGGCGATGGTGCTCGGCATTCCCTTGGGACGCCTGCTTGGTGAGGCCATGGGCTGGCGTACCACGTTTCTGGTGATCGCCGCGTTCGCCGCCGCCCTGGTGTTCTGGCTGGCGCGCACCTTGCCGCTGTTGCCGAGCCAGAACTCCGGTTCCCTGCGTAGCCTGCCGCTGCTGTTCAAGCGCCCTGCACTGGTGGCGCTCTACGTGCTGACCGCGATGACCGTCACCGCGCAATTTACCGCTTACAGCTACATCGAACCCTTCGTCGAAGGCGTCGCCGGGCTGGGTGGCAGTGCGGTGACGTTGATTCTCTTGGTGTTTGGTGGTGCCGGCATTATCGGCTCGTTGTTGTTCAGCCTGGTGCACCGCTTCAACCCGCACCTGTTCGTGATCGGCGCAGTATTCATCCTCGCCGCGTGCCTGGCCCTGATGCTGCCGTTGAGCGGCGCCGAGTCTTACCTGGTGGTGCTGAGCATTTTCTGGGGCATGGCAATCATGGGCTTTGGCCTGGCCATGCAGTCCAAAGTGCTGGTGCTTGCACCGGACGCCACCGACGTGGCCATGGCGATGTTCTCCGGTATCTACAACATCGGCATCGGCGGTGGCGCGTTGATGGGCAGTTGGGTCGGCAGCCACTTCGGCTTCGCCTGGATCGGCGCGGCGGGCGGGTTGCTGGCGGCGCTGGCGTTGGTGGGATATTGCCTGGCGATTCGGCGGTTTGGGACGGGTGTGGTGACGCAATAGTGGGATTCAAGTGTAGCCAGGCATTCCTCATGTAGTGAGGCACCTAGAGGGCAGTGAAGTAAGCGCGGTGCATACAAATACCACAGGGGATTTATCAATAGATAAAATCCCCTGTGGTTGTTTTTGGGGTAAGGACCACTTTGCTTGGTGTATCAATATTCGTCTCTATCTCTTGGTTCGTCGTCGTCTTGAGCTTCCCAATCGTCAATGACTTGCTCGATGCGGCTTAGGGAATCGTAAGTTAGGGTGCTAGCTTCCCCATCTTTTTCAAAGCGGTAAGCTTCTGATTGGTCGACTAATTTGTCGCCTTCATAACGCCCTCCTGTTAGATCTTTATGTATGTCATATCCTTTATAGTTTTTTACAAATGCCATGTCAGTACTCCTTGTATAAGGCTTGGTTGAAGTGAACGGCTATTCAGTTATAAATCTTCAATAGGTAGTGAAGTATTGAAGTGATTTAAAGGTAGAGGGAGTAAGTGTGGTTGGGTACTGTCATAATTGACAGTTTTTTATATGGTTTAGCTATATTAGGGTTATTCATACACAGGCGACTATACGGCTGCAAAGGGGCCGAGCCGGGATTAGAGTCCGGCGCGGTCTCTCGGCGGAACATAATGCTTCACCCCGCCGGCATCCACCGAGGCCACCGAAGTATTCAGTATCCATTGCAGTCCCAATTCCCGGCTGGCTTCGATGATTGACGGGCGTGTGCCATCGCCCATGGATGCTGCGATTTGCGGGCCGCGGTCCACCACGATTACCCGAATATCGGCCAGCTGACGTCGATGTGGTCGGCGTTGAGGGCTTATTCCAGGGTGCCCTGGGTTTTCAGCAGGGTGATCAGGGTTGAGGATTTCTGATAGCCGATACGCAGGGTCTCCTGGGCGTCGGCGCTCACGGCGATGGAGAAAACCAGCGATCCTAATACAGCAGCAAACGGGCGGCGAAGGGTCATGAGCGGCTCGATATTCAACGGAATGAGCCGAAGCATAAGGTTCTGAAAACCGGTTGATAAATACCCTTTCGATCTGAGCTTAAGGACACTTGGGGCATTCTCCATTGACTGACTGTGCATCTGCCAGATCGGGCCATGAGCAATCATTCGTTGAGGCGACACAGGCCAAAATGTGGGAGGGAGCAAGCTCCCTCCCACAGGTGTGACATGGGCGATCATCGCCGCAGTACTGGTAAAACTCAGCAAAGTTGAAGAGCCGCGAGCAAACACGGGAACCCTCCCACCCGACACGTGTCCCCGCTTCCCATGTCACCCTCCACCGCGCAAATCCCTTAATTTTTCAAGCCTGCCGGAAGCCCCTCCAGGCCCCCGGCTGCGCCCGTTGTTTTTCAAGGGCGCCGCGCCTAGCGGCAAAACTGAATACGGACATTCTCTTAAACCGTGACTTATCAGGCAGGTTACCCCATGCAGTTCAGCGACTTACTGGCAGCGATCTCCACCCATGCGATCCGTCTGCAAACTGAAGAAGGCGACCTGATCGTCCTGGGCGATGACGAGGCGTTGGATGACGCGCTCTGGGATCAATTGATCGCGCATAAACCCCAGTTGCTGGCCCTGGTCGCCGAGCATGGCGGTGACTGGCTGAGCCCGGCTTATCGCATCACCCCGGACATGCTGGCGCTGGTCAACCTCGACCAGCCGGCCATCGACCGTATCGTCGCGTCCATCCCAGGCGGCGCGGCGAATGTGCAAGATATTTACCCCCTGGCGCCGCTCCAGGAAGGCATGCTTTACCACCATCTTTCTGCCGCGCAGGGCGACCCCTACGTGCTGCACGCGCAGTTTGTGTTCGACAGCCGCGCACGCCTGCAAACCTTTGCCGAGGCGCTGCAATGGGTGATTGACCGCCACGATATCCTGCGCACCTCCATGGTGTGGGAGCGCCTCGACGAGCCGCTGCAAGTGGTGTGGCGCAAGGCGCATCTGGCGTGTGAAGAAGCGCATTTTGATGGCGGCGACCGTCTCGCTCAATTGCTCGCGCGCTACGACGCCCGTGCCTATCGCATGGACCTTGGCCAGGCGCCGCTGCTGCGTCTGGTGTTCGCCGAGGACCCGCCCAACCAGCGCGTGGTGGCGATGCTGTTGTTCCACCACACCATTCTCGATCACACCGCCCTGGATGTGGTGCGCCATGAAATCCAGCTGTACCTGGCCGGTGAGCACGCGCAAGCGGGCACGCCGGTAGCGTTTCGCAGCTACATCGCCCAAGTGCGCCAGGGTGTGAGCGAACAGGCCCATGAGGCGTTCTTTCGCGACATGCTCGCCGATATCGATGAACCGACGCTGCCGTTCGGCCTGCAAGATGTGCAGGGCGATGGTCAGGGCATTGATGAAACGCGCATTCCCGTCGATAGCGCCCTTGGTCGTCGCCTGCGCAGTGTGGCGCGGCCGTTGGGGGTGAGCGTGGCGAGCCTGATGCACCTGGCGTTGGCGCGGGTGTTGGGCGTGGTTTCCGGTCGCGAGGCGGTGGTGTTCGGCACCGTGATGCTCGGGCGCATGGGCGCAGGCGAGGGCGGTGAACGGGCCTTGGGCATGTTCATCAACACCTTGCCGTTGCGGGTTGATGTTGGCGCGCAAAGCGTGCGCACTGCGGTGCAAGTCACCCACGAGCGTCTTACGCGCCTGCTCGATCACGAACATGCGTCCCTGGCACTGGCCCAGCGCTGCAGCGGGGTGGCAGCACCCACACCGTTGTTCAGCGCGATCCTCAACTATCGCCATAGTGCGGCCACCGACATGGCCGCCGTGATCGAGGTTGCCGACGGCATTCGTGTACTGGGCGCCGAGGAGCGCACCAACTACCCGCTGACGGTCAACGTCGATGACCTGGGGCAAGACTTCGCGCTGACGGTGATGGTGGATGCGGCCATTGGTGCACAGCGGGTTGCCGGCTATCTGCACACCGCGCTGCAAAGCCTGGCCGACGCCCTTGAGCAGCGACCGGACAAGCCGCTCTGCGGCCTGAACATCCTGCCCGACGCTGAACGCCACGCCCTGTTGCATACCTTGAACCACAGCCCCACGCACTACGCCGATACCGCGTTGATCCACCAGCAAGTCGAAACCCACGCCGCCGCCCAGCCTGAAGCCATTGCCTTGCGCTTTGAGCAGCAGCGCCTCACCTATCGTCAACTCAACGAACGCGCCAACCAGGTCGCCCATGCACTGCTGGCCCAGGGCGTGGAGCCTGACAGCCGCGTGGCGATCTGCGTGGAGCGCGGCCCGCAGATGATTATCGGCCTGCTCGGTATCCTCAAGGCCGGTGCCGGCTACGTGCCGATAGACCCGGCTTACCCGCAGGAACGCATTGCCTACACCCTGGCCGACAGTCAACCGGTGGTTGTGCTGGTACAGGCCGGCACTCGTCACCGGGTAGGCGAACTGGCGCAGCTTGACCTCGACAGCCTGGGCCAGTTGCCCATCACCGATCCACGGCTGCACCTGAGCCCGGCCAATCTGGCCTATGTAATTTACACCTCTGGTTCCACCGGCCAACCCAAGGGGGTAATGATCGAGCATCGTCAGGTGGCGCGCCTGTTCAGTGCCACTCAACACTGGTTCGGGTTCAACCCGCACGATGTATGGGCACTGTTCCACTCCTTCGCATTCGATTTTTCTGTGTGGGAAATCTGGGGCGCGCTGATGCACGGCGGCCAGTTGCTGATCGTGCCGCAACTGGTCAGCCGCTCGCCGGATGAGTGCTACACGCTGCTCTGCGAAGCCGAAGTGAGCATCCTCAACCAGACGCCGAGCGCGTTCCGCCAATTGATCGCGGCCCAGGGCCACAGCACCCAGGCGCATTCGTTGCGGCAGGTGATCTTTGGCGGTGAGGCCCTTGAACCGGCCATGCTCAAGCCATGGTATGCGCGGGCGGTGAATGCCGGTACGCAGCTGGTAAACATGTACGGTATTACCGAAACCACCGTGCACGTGACCTATCGTGCGCTGGAGGCGGCGGATGCCCAACTGGTGGGCGTCAGCCCGATTGGCGTACGCATCCCCGACTTGCAGCTGTATGTGTTGGATGAACAACACGAGCCGTTGCCATACGGTGTGGTGGGCGAGCTGTACGTGGGCGGCGCCGGGGTGGCGCGCGGTTACCTGAACCGCGAGGCACTCAACGCCGAACGCTTCCTCGCGGACCCGGCCACCGGCCTGCGCATGTACAAGACCGGTGACCTCGGCCGCCTGCTGGCCGACGGCAGTGTCGAGTACCTGGGGCGTAACGATGACCAGGTCAAGATTCGCGGTTTCCGTATCGAGCTGGGCGAAATCCAGGCACACCTGGCAACCGCCCACGGCGTGCGCGATGCGGTGGTGATCGCCCGTGAGGATGAGCCGGGTGACAAACGCCTTGTGGCCTATGTGATCACCGAGGGTGAGCCCAGCGTTGCCGCCTTGCGCGATCACTTGCTACAGAGCCTTGCCGAACATATGGTGCCCAGCGCCTTCGTGCGCCTGGAGGCGTTCCCCCTGACCACCAACGGCAAGCTCGACCGCAAAGCCTTGCCCGCACCCGATGCCGAGGCGTTGGCCCGGCGCAGTTATGCCGCGCCCCAAGGTGCGGTGGAAAACGCCATTGCGATGATCTGGCAGGACCTGCTCAAGCTCGACCGGGTGGGGCGTGATGACAACTTCTTCGAGTTGGGTGGGCATTCGCTGCTGGCGGTCAAGCTGATCGAACGCATGCGCCAGGTAGAGCTGAGTGCCGATGTACGCGTGCTGTTCGGCCAGCCGACCCTGGCAGCCCTCGCAGCGGCGGTGGGCGGGCACCATGAGGTGCAGGTCCCGGCCAATCTGATTCAGGAACACAGTGAGCACATCACGCCGGACATGCTGCCCTTGGTCGAGCTGGACCAGGCCGCCATCGATCACATCCTCCAGGCCGTGCCCGGTGGCGTGGCCAACGTGCAGGATATCTACGCTCTCGCGCCTTTGCAGGCCGGTATTCTCTACCACCACCTGGCAACCAGCGAGGGCGACCCCTACGTGTTGCAGGTGCAGTTGCGCTTTAACGACCAGGGCGCGGTGGATGGCTTTATTCAGGCGCTGCACAGTGTCATCGAACGCAACGATATCCTGCGCACTGCGGTTCTCTGGGAGGGCCTGGAGGAACCGGTGCAAGTGGTGTTGCGCCAGGCGCCGCTGGCCGTTGAGCGCTTGGACACCCAGGGCACCGATGCCTTGGCGCAGTTGCAACAGCGTTTCGACCCTCGCCACTACCGCCTGGATCTGTCTCGCGCTTCGCTGATGCGCCTGGCCTACGCTGAAGAGGCGGACGGCTTGGTCGGCATCCTGCTGCTGCACCATATCCTGCTCGATCACACGGCGCTGCAAGTGCTGGTCGAAGAAATGAGCGCCAGCCTGCACGGCAACCGCGTGCAACTGCCTGATGCGGTGCAGTACCGCAACTACGTGGCCCAGGCGCGGCTGGGCCTGAGCCAGGCGCAGCACGAGGCCTTCTTCAGCCAGATGCTCGGCGATATCGACGAGCCCACCCTGGCCTTCGGCTTGCAGGATGTGAACGGCGACGGCAGCGGCATCCATGAGGCCCATCTGCCGCTGGAACCGGCCCTCAGCCTGGCCCTGCGCGAACAGGCGCGGCAACTGGGCGTCAGCACGGCGAGCCTGGTGCATCTGGCATGGGCCCAGGTGCTGGGCCAGGTGTCGGGCCAGCAGGACGTGGTGTTCGGGACGGTCTTGCTGGGGCGTATGCAGGGCGGCGAGGGCGCCGACCGCGCGCTGGGGATGTTCATCAATACCTTGCCGCTGCGGGTCAGCCTTGGCAGCGTCGGCGTGCAAGCCGGCGTGCGCGCCACCCATGCGCGCCTGGCGCAGTTGCTCGCGCATGAACATGCAGCGCTGTCCCTGGCCCAGCGCTGCAGCGGCGTGCCGGGTTCGTTGCCGTTGTTCAGCACCTTGCTCAACTACCGGCACAGCGCACCCGATGAAGCGCCGGGGGACAACCCCTTTGCCGCGTTCGGTATCCAGATCCTCAGCTCCGAAGAGCGCAGCAACTACCCGCTGGTACTCAACGTCGATGACCTGGGCACGGGGTTGGCCCTGACGGTGCAAGGTGTCGCCCATCTGGATGTGCAACGTGTGGGTGAGTACATGCTCACCGCGTTGCGCCATGTGGTGAGCGCGCTGCAACACGCGCCCACCACCGCCCTGCACAAGGTGTCGATTGTGCCGCCCGCCGAGCGGCGCTTATTGCTTGAAGACTTCAATGCCAGCGCCCGGGAATACCCGTCGCAGCTCACCGTAGCTCAACTGTTCGAAGCCCAGGCACTGGCCCGGCCTGAAGCCGTGGCGGTGGTGCATGGCCCGCTGTCGCTGAGCTACCGTGACCTCAATCGCCGCGCCAATCGCCTGGCCCATCATTTGATTGGCCGTGGCGTGCGGCCAGGTGAAGCGGTGGCCCTGGCGCTGCCGCGCTCCATCGACCTGGTCGTCAGCCAGTTGGCGGTGCTCAAGTGTGCGGCGGTGTACGTACCGCTGGATGTCAACGCGCCGCTCGAACGTCGAACCTTCATGGTGCAGGACAGCGGCGCCCGCCAGGTGCTGGACAACCTTGCCGAACTGGACCTGGCCGACCTGCCGGCGGACAACCCGGGGCTGGCCCGGTCTGCGCAGGACGTGGCGTACATCATGTACACCTCCGGCTCCACCGGCCAGCCCAAGGGCGTGCTGGTGCCCCATCGCGGTATCACGCGCCTGGTCATCAATAATGGCTATGCCGACTTCAACGCCAGCGACCGCGTGGCCTTCGCCTCCAACCCGGCGTTCGATGCGAGCACCATGGATGTGTGGGGCGCATTGCTCAACGGCGGGCAAGTGCAGGTGATCGACCATGCCACCTTGCTCGACCCGTTGGCGTTCGGCGCCGAGCTTAAGGGCGCGACGGTGTTGTTCGTGACCACCGCACTGTTCAACCAGTACGTGCAATTGATCCCCGAGGCGTTGGCCGGTTTGCGCATCCTGCTGTGCGGCGGTGAGCGTGCTGACCCGGCGGCATTTCGCAGCCTGTTGGCGCGTGCACCGACGCTGCGCCTGGTGCATTGCTACGGGCCGACCGAAACCACCACCTACGCCACCACCCACGAAGTGCGCGAGGTCGGTACGGATACCGACAGCGTGCCGGTGGGGCGGCCCATTTCCAATACACAGATCTATGTGCTCGATGCACAGATGCAACCGGTGCCGCTGGGCATCACCGGTGAAATCTGCATCGGCGGCGATGGCGTCGCCCTGGGCTATTTGAATCGCCCCGAGCTGACGGCTGAAAAGTTTGTGCAGGACCCCTTCAACCCGGGCGCCTTGCTGTACCGCACCGGCGACCTCGGGCGCTGGACGCAAGACGGCTTGCTCGAATGCCTGGGTCGCAACGACGACCAGGTGAAAATCCGTGGCTTTCGTATCGAGCTGGGTGAGATCGAGGCGCGCCTGGCCAGTTGCCCGGGCATCCAGGACGTCGCCGTGTTGGCCAGGGAAGATATGCCAGGTGAAAAGCGCCTGGTCGCCTACTTCACCTGGGCCGGGGCAGACCTGGGCATTGAGCTGGTCCACGCCTACCTGCAAGGGCAGTTGCCGGACTATATGCTGCCGTCGGCCTATATGCCGCTGGCCAGTCTGCCCCTGACCAACAATGGCAAGCTCGACCGCAAAGCCTTGCCGGCACCGGACCCGTCGGCCTTGCTCAGTCGTGGCTACGAAGCCCCGCAAGGCGAGGTGGAAACCCTACTGGCGCAGATCTGGCAAGACGTGCTCAAGCTCGAACGCGTCGGGCGTCACGATCATTTCTTCGAGTTGGGCGGGCATTCGCTGCTGGCGGTGAGCTTGATCGAACGTATGCGCCAAGTGGGCCTCAGTGCCGATGTGCGGGTGCTGTTCAACCAGCCGAGCCTGGCAGCGTTGGCGGCGGCGGTGGGCAGTGGTCGCGAAATCGTGGTGCCGGCCAATGGTATCCCGGCCGGTTGCACACAGATCACACCGTCCATGCTGAGCCTGGTGCAGCTCACTCCGGATGCCATCGAGCGTATCGTCGCCAGCGTGCCGGGTGGCGCGGAGAATGTGCAGGACATCTACCCGCTGGCGCCGTTGCAGGAAGGCATTCTCTACCACCACCTCAGCGCCGAACAGGGCGACCCGTACCTGCTGCAATCGCGCATGGCGTTCGACAATCTCGACCGCTTGCACGGGTTCATGGCGGCGCTGCAACAGGTGGTTGCCCGCCACGATATCCTGCGCACGGGCGTAGTCTGGGAGGGCCTGGACAGCCCGGTGCAAGTGGTGTGGCGCAAGGCGCAACTGGGGGTGCAGGAGGTTCATCTGGACCCGGCCGACGGCGGCATCATCGAACAACTGCACGCTCGCTTCGATGCCCGGCACTATCGGCTGGACATCACCCAGGCGCCGTTGCTGCGCATGGTCTATGCCCAGGACCCGACGCACAACCGTGTTGCGGCGATCCTGCTGTTTCACCACCTGGCGCTGGACCACACAGCCATGGAGGTGGTCGGCCAGGAAATGCGCGCCTTCATGTTCAACCAGGCCCAGGACTTGCCCGCTGCCGCGCCATTTCGCAACTATGTGGCCCAGGCGCGCCTGGGCGTCAGTGTGGCCGAGCATGAGCAGTTCTTTCGCGACATGCTCGCCGATGTGGATGAACCAACCTTGCCGTTTGGTTTGCAGGATGTGCAGGGCGATGGCCGTGCCATCGAGGAGGCCGGGCTGCCATTGGACGCCGCGCTGGCGCAGCGGGTCCGCCAGCAGGCGCGACAGTTGGGTGTGAGCGCCGCGAGCCTGATGCACCTGGCCTGGGCCCAGGTCGTGGGGCTGGTGTCGGGCCGCGATGACGTGGTGTTCGGCACGGTGCTGATGGGCCGTATGCAAGCCGGTGAGGGTGCAGACCGCGCGCTGGGGATGTTTATCAACACCCTGCCGCTGCGGGTTGATGTTGCCGCCGGGGCGTCAGCGGCGGTCAAGGCCACCCATGCACGCCTGAGCGCCGTGCTCGGGCATGAACATGCCTCGCTGGCCCTGGCTCAGCGTTGCAGCGGTGTGCCGACCAGCACGCCATTGTTCAGTGCCTTGCTCAATTACCGTCACAGCAACCCCGCCGAGATGGCCCGCGACGGCCACGGCATCTGGGAGGGCGTGCAGCTGCTGGGCGGTGAGGAGCGCAGTAATTACCCATTGACCCTGAGCGTGGATGACCTGGGCGACGGCTTCGGGCTGAGCGTGCTGGCGGTGCCACAGATCGGTGCGCAACGCCTGTGCGACTACATGCACAACGCTGTGGCGCAGTTGCTCACAGCCTTGGAGTGCACGCCGGACACGGCACTCAATCGTTTGCCGATCCTGCCCGCGGCGGAGTGTGAAACCCTGCTGCGCGAATTCAATGCCACGGCCCAGGATTTCCCCCGTGGCCACACCGTGCACGGCGCATTTGAGGTACAGGCTGAGCGCCAACCCCACGCCATTGCCGTGCAGCAGGGCGGCGAGGCGCTGACCTATCAGCAGCTCAATCAGCGTGCCAACCAACTGGCCCATCACCTGTTGGCCCTCGGCGTGCAACCGGATGACCGCGTGGCGCTGTGCTGCCGTCGTGGCCCGCAGATGCTGGTGGGGCTATTGGGCATTCTCAAGGCCGGCGCCGGCTATGTGCCGATTGACCCGGCGTATCCCGCCGAACGCATCGCTTATTTGTTGCAGGACAGCGCCCCGGTGGCAGTACTCGCTGAGGCCAGTACCCGTGACCTGCTGGACACGATCATGCTGGTCGACTTGCATGACCCCGACTGGCAGCACCTGCCTGTCAACAATCCACAGCTGCCCGCACTGACGCCTGCGCACCTGGCCTACGTCATCTACACCTCAGGCTCCACCGGCCAGCCCAAAGGCGTGATGGTGGAACACCACAACGTGGAGAACCTGGTGCATTGGCACTCTGAAGCCTTTGGCCTGGCCGCTGCGAGTCACACCAGCAGCGTGGCCGGGTTTGGTTTTGACGCGATGGCCTGGGAAGTCTGGCCGGCCTTGTGCGTCGGTGCGACCCTGCACCTGCCGCCCGCCGAAGTGGGCAATGAAAACATCGATGAATTGCTGGCCTGGTGGAGGGCGCAGCCGCTGGACGTGAGCTTTTTGCCCACGCCGGTAGCCGAGTACGCGTTCAGCCAACACCTGCAACACCCCACCTTGCGCATCCTGCTGATTGGCGGCGATCGCCTGCGCCAGTTCACTCAGGAACGGCGCTTTGCCGTGATCAACAACTATGGCCCCACCGAGGCCACGGTGGTTGCCACCTCCGGTCGCGTGCGGGCCGGGCAGGCGTTGCATATTGGTCGACCCATCGCCAATGCCGGCAGCTATGTGCTGGATGCGCAGTTGCGCCCGGTACCGGTCGGTGTGGCCGGTGAGCTGTATGTAGGCGGCAGCGGTGTGGCACGGGGTTACTTGAATCGCCCGGACTTGACTGCCGAACGCTTCCTGCAAAACCCGTTCAGCCCGGGGCGCATGTACCGCACCGGCGACCTGGTGCGCTGGTTGCCCGACGGCAATCTGGAGTATCTGGGCCGCAACGATGACCAGGTCAAACTGCGTGGTGTGCGGGTTGAGCTGGGCGAAATCGAAAGCCGCCTGGCCGCGCTGGACGGCATTCGCGAAGCGGTGGTGCTGGTGCGCGAAGGTCGGCTGCTGGCCTGGTTCACCGAGCAACGCGCACTCTCCATTGAGACCTTGCGCGCGCAATTGCAGGCCCAGCTTCCCGATGCGCTGGTGCCGGTCGCCTACATGCGCCTCGATGTGTTGCCCCTGACCGCCAACGGTAAGCTGGACCGAAAGGCACTGCCCGATCCCGATCAGGCCGCCGTGCTCAGCCGCGAGTACCAGGCCCCCCAGGGCGAGGTCGAAACCACCCTGGCGCGTATCTGGGCCGAGGTACTGCAAGTGGAACAGGTGGGCCGTCATGACCATTTCTTCGAACTGGGCGGCCATTCATTGCTGGCCGTCAGCCTGATCGAGCGTATGCGCCAGGTTGGCCTCAGCGCCGATGTGCGCGTGCTGTTCAGTCAGCCAACCCTGGCCGCGCTGGCCGCTGCTGTTGGCAGTGGTCGCGAGGTGCAAGTGCCGGCCAACCGGATCAGTGCCGAGTGCCAACGTATCACCCCCGACATGCTGGCGCTGGTGACCCTCGACCAGTGTGCGATTGATCAGGTAGTCGCCCAGGTGCCAGGCGGCGCTGCCAACGTGCAGGACATCTACCCGCTGGCGCCGCTGCAGGAAGGCATTTTCTACCACTACCTCACGGCCGCGCAGGGCGACCCGTACCTGCTGCAATCGCACCTGGCGTTTGACAGTGTCGAGCGTCTGCAAGCCTTCGCGCAGGCGCTGCAACAGGTGATCGACCGCCATGACATTCTGCGCACCGGGGTGGTGTGGGAGGGGCTGGCGCAACCGTTGCAAGTGGTGTGGCGCAAGGCGGCGTTGAGCGTTCAGGAGCTGCATTTGCACGGCGACGTGCTTGCCGGCCTGCATGAGCGTTTAGACCCGCGCCACTACCGCGTCCCGATGTCCAAGGCACCGCTGGTGCGTCTGGTATTCAGCCATGATCCAAGTCGGCAGCGGGTGGTCGCGATTCTGCTTTTCCATCACATCGCTCTTGATCACACTGCGCTTGAGCGAGTGCGGCAAGAGATGCAAGCCAGTTTGCTGGGGCAGGAACAGGATGCTGATGAACCTATTCCTTACCGCAACTACGTGGCGCAGGCTCGTTTGGGGCTCAGCGAGCAGGAACACGAAGCGTTCTTCGCCAACATGCTGCGTGACGTCAATGAGCCAACCCTGCCGTTCGGTCTCCAGGATGTGCAGGGAGACGGCAGCGCTATTGAAGAGCACCAGCAGTTTCTGGAGCCGTCCTTGAGCCTGCGTCTGAGGGCTCAGGCACGACTATCAGGTGTGAGTGCCGCCAGTCTGTTTCACCTGGCGTGGGCTCAGGTGTTGGCCTGCACCGCCAACCAGCCCAGTGTGGTGTTCGGTACGGTCCTGATGGGGCGTATGCAGGGCGGAAAAGGTAGTGACCGTGCGTTAGGTATGTTCATCAATACGTTGCCTCTGCGTGTGGAGATTGATGATATCGGCGTGCGTGCGGCGCTTGTGCAAACCCATGAACGCCTGACGGCACTGCTCGGTCACGAACACGCGTCACTGGCCTTGGCGCAGCGTTGCAGTGGTGTCGCCGCACCGCTGCCATTGTTCAGCGCGATGCTCAATTATCGCCACAGTGACAGTCAGCAGGCATCCGCATCACAAGCGTGGCAAGGCATCCAGACCCTTAGCAGCGAGGAGCGTACCAACTACCCGTTGACCCTGAACGTGGACGATCAGCGCGATGGTTTCCGCTTGACTGTCATGACCGCGGCGCACATCGGCGCAGAGCGTGTCTGCGGTTATATGCAAACGGCGTTGCATGGGTTGGTCGAAGCGTTGGAGCAATCGCCCCATCTGGCGGTCAACCGTGTATCTGTAGTGGGTAAGCAGGAGCGCGAGCAACTGTTGAATGGCTTCAATGCGACAGTAGTCGATTACAACCTTGACCAGACACTGCATTCAATGTTCGAGGCCCAAGTTGCGAGCACACCGGATTGCGTGGCGGTGAAATCGGGCGAGCAACAACTGACCTACCAACAGCTCAACGAGCACGCCAACCGCCTGGCCCATCACCTGCGTGAAAGGGGCGTGCAGCCGGACTCACGGGTAGGCATTTGCCTGGAGCGTGGCCTGGACATGGTGATCGGCCTGTTCGCCATCCTCAAGGCCGGTGGCGGTTATGTGCCGCTGGACCCGGCCTACCCGCAAGAACGCATCGCCTACATGCTGCAAGACAGCGCGCCGGTGGTGGTGCTGGCGCAAGCCTCCACTCGTGCCTTGCTGGGCGACGTGGCCGTGATCGACGTCGGCCACAGCACTTGGCACCAGCAGCCTTGCGTCAACCCGCAGGTCGCGGACCTCACTGCCCGGCACACGGCCTACGTGATCTACACCTCCGGTTCCACTGGCCAGCCCAAGGGCGTGATCAATGAACACGCCGGGGTGGTCAACCGCCTGTTGTGGATGCAGGACGCCTATGGCCTCAAGGTCCATGACGCGGTCTTGCAGAAAACCCCGTTCAGCTTCGACGTGTCGGTGTGGGAGTTCTTCTGGCCGCTGTTTACCGGCGCACGCCTGGTGATGGCGCGCCCGGGTGGGCACAAAGACCCTGCGTACCTGTGCGAAGTAATCGAGGCAGAAAACATCACCACCCTGCACTTTGTGCCGTCGATGCTTGACGTGTTCCTGGCCCATGGTGATGTGAGCCAGGCGGCCGGGTTGGTGCGCGTGATGTGCAGCGGCGAGGCGCTGCCGGGCAGCCTGGTGCGTCGGTTCAAGCAGCAGTTGCCAGGCATTGGTTTGTACAACCTGTATGGCCCCACGGAAGCGGCGGTGGACGTGACGGCCTGGAACTGCGCCCGCCCGGACGTGCCGGACAACACCCCCATCGGCAAGCCGATTGCCAACACGCGCATGTACGTGCTGGACGGGCAGTTGCAGCCGGTGCCTCTGGGGGTGGTCGGTGAGCTGTTCATCGCTGGCGTGCAAGTGGCGCGGGGTTATCTGAACCGTGCGCAGCTGACCGCCGAGCGCTTCCTCGATGACCCGTTTGCGCCTGGCCGGATGTACCGCACCGGTGACCTGGGCCGCTACTTGCCGGACGGCAATATCGAATACCTGGGGCGCAACGATGACCAGGTGAAAATCCGTGGCCTGCGCATCGAGCTGGGGGAAATCCAGGCGCGGCTGATCGAGCATCCGGCGGTCAACGACGCGGTGGTGGTGGTTCGTGATGAGCGCCTGGTCGCCTATTACACTGGCCTGCCAAGCGACATCGACGGCCTGCGCGCCCAGCTGTTGCAGCACCTGCCGGACTTTATGGTGCCCGCGCTGTTCGTGCACCTGCCCGTCATGCCCCTGAGCCCCAACGGCAAGCTCGACCGCAAAGCGTTACCCGCACCGGGTATGGACGCACTGACGGTGCGTGAGTACGAAGCACCCCAAGGCGATACCGAAATCCTGCTGGCCCAGTTGTGGTCCGAGCTGCTCAAGGTGGATCGGGTAGGCCGGCATGACAATTTCTTTGAACTGGGCGGGCACTCGCTGCTCGCTGTGAGCTTGATCGGACGCCTGCGCCAGGAAGGCATGGAAGCCGATGTGCGGGCGTTGTTCGAACAACCGACCCTGGCCGGCTACGCCGCAATGACCGAACGAATGGAGATCGTCCTGTGAACATCCTCGAGCTGCTGGCAACCCTGAAAACCAAGGACGTGCAACTGGCGCTCAAGGGCGAACAGTTGTCGGTGAACGGCAACCGGCAAGCCTTGAGCGACCCGGCAATATTGGCCGCCTTGCGCGAGCACAAACCGGCGCTGATCGAGCTGATCAAGGCCGGTGAGTACTCGGCTGCCAAGGTTGGTGAAGTGGCCGTACCGGCCAATGGCATTCCCGCCAACGCCGAGCGCATCACCCCCGACATGCTGACCCTCTCGACCCTGAGCCAGGACGAGATCGAGCGCATCATCGCCACCGTGCAGGGCGGTGTGGCGAATATCCAGGACATCTATCCGTTGGCGCCATTGCAGGAAGGCATTCTGTTTCACCATGCCAGCGCCGAGCAGGGCGACCCCTACGTGATGCAGTCGCAGTTCGCGTTTGACAGCCTGGAGCGCTTCGAGGCGTTTGCCCAGGCGCTGCAAAGCGTGATGGACCGCCACGACATTTTACGCACCGGGGTGGTCTGGGATGGCCTGGCGCAACCTTCGCAAGTGGTGTGGCGTCAGGCGCGCCTGCCGGTGCAAGCCTTGATGCTCGACCCGGCCGACGGCGATATCGCCGCACAGCTGCATGACCTATTCAATGCCCGTCATTATCGCCTCGACGTGACCCAGGCACCGTTGTTGCGCCTGGTACATGCTGAAGACCGGACCCACCAGCGCATCGTCGCTACCTTGCTGTTCCACCATATGGCGATGGACCACAGCGCTCTGGAAGTGGTACGCCACGAGATGCAGGCGTTTTTGCACGGTCACGCCGCTCAGTTGGGCCTTGCCGTGCCGTTTCGCGACTATGTCGCCCAAGCGCGCCTGGGTGTTACCGAGCAAGAACATAAAGCATTTTTCCAACAGATGCTCGGTGATGTGGTTGAACCGACCTTGCCCTTTGGTTTACAGGATGTACAGGGCGACGGCAGGGGGATCGCTGAACTCGACTGGCCTTTAGCGAACTCCCTCAGCCAACGCTTGCGCGCACAGGCTCGTGTGCTGGGCGTGAGCGTTGCCAGTCTGTTCCACTTGGGGTGGGCCCAAGTGCTGGGCAGGGTGGCAGGCAAGTCCCAGGTGGTGTTCGGTACGGTATTGATGGGACGTATGCACGGCGGGCATGCGACGGATCGCGCCCTGGGTATCTTCATCAATACGCTACCGTTTCGCGTCGACATTGGCAGTGAGGATCTGCGCAGCGCTGTCAAGGCCACTCACATGCGCTTGACTAGCCTGCTGCGGCATGAATATGCGCCATTGGCTCTGGCTCAGCATTGCAGTGGCGTCATTGCGCCGTTGCCGCTATTCAGTGCGTTACTCAACTATCGTCACAGTGGCACCGGTACTCGCAGCGAGGCGATTGCGGCCTGGCAAGGTATCGAAACGCTGCGTTCCGAGGAGCGTACTAACTATCCGCTCACACTCAGTGTGGACGATCTGGGCGACGATTTTATCCTGCGTTTGTTGGCCAGCACCCAGGTCGACCCCCACCGCGTCTGCGCCTACTTGCACACCGCGCTGGAAAACCTGGTTACCGCGCTGGAGCAGGCGCCGCACACTGCGCTTGACCAACTTTCGGTAGTGCCCGCCGCCGAACAGCGCCTGCTGTTGCAACAGTTCAACGCCACCCAGACCGTGTTCCCGCAAGGCACCACCTTGCACGGGCGTATCGAAGCCCAGGCTGCGCTCACGCCGGACGCCATCGCCGCCGTGCACGAAGGGCGGCAACTGACCTACGCCGAACTCAACCAGCAAGCCAACCTGCTGGCCCATCATCTGCTGGCGCTGGGGGTTCGGCCCGATGATCGCGTGGCCATTGTGGCGCGGCGCGGGCTCGACACCTTGGCCGGGCTGCTGGCGATCCTCAAGGCGGGTGCCGGTTATGTGCCGGTAGACCCGTCCCACCCGGCCGAGCGTTTGAGCTACTTGCTCAGCGACAGCGCCCCGGTGGCGGTGCTCACCCAACACGCGTTGCTGGCTCGTTTGCCCGAGCTCGAGGTGCCGGTGATCAACCTCGATCGATTCACCTGGCAGCATCACTCGGCGAGCAACCCCAAGGTCGCCGTCGGCCCGACGAACCTCGCGTATGTGATCTACACCTCGGGTTCTACCGGCTTGCCCAAAGGTGTGATGGTGGAGCACCACACCGTCGCCAACCTGGTGGACTGGCATTGCAGCGCTTTTGACCTGCGCGCCGGGCGGCATACCGCCAGTGTCGCCGGTTTCGGCTTTGATGCGATGGCCTGGGAGGTCTGGCCGGCGCTGTGTGTGGGCGCCACCCTGCACCTGCCGCCGGCCCATGACGGTGCTGAAGATATCGACGCGCTGCTGGCCTGGTGGTGCGCACAGCCTTTGGACGTAAGCTTCCTGCCCACGCCGGTGGCCGAGTACGCGTTCAGCCAGACTATCGAGCACCCGACCTTGCGCACCCTGCTGGTCGGCGGCGATCGCCTGCGCCAGTTCGGCCGGGCGCAGCGCTTTGAATTGATCAACAACTATGGTCCCACCGAAGCCACGGTGGTCGCCACGTCGGGCAAGGTCGAGGCGGGCCAGCCGTTGCATATCGGCAAGCCCATCGCCAATGTCACCGTCTACGTGCTCGATGAACATCAACGCCCGGTGCCACTGGGGGTGGCGGGGGAGTTGTACGTAGGCGGCAAGGGCGTGGCGCGAGGTTACTTGAACCGCCCGGAACTGACCGCCGAGCGCTTCCTGCGCGACCCATTCAACCCCGGGCGCATGTACCGCACCGGCGACCTGGTGCGCTGGTTGCCCGATGGCACGCTCGACTACCTGGGGCGCAACGATGACCAGGTCAAAATCCGTGGCGTGCGCATCGAACTGGGCGAAATCGAAACCCGGCTCAACCAATTGCCTGGCATCCTGGAAGCGGTGGTGCTGGTGCGTGAAGAGCGCCTGGTGGCCTACTTCACCGAAAACCCGCAACTTGACGCGCTGACGGTAGGCGAAATCCGCGCTCACCTGGTGGCGCAGTTGCCGGACTACATGGTCCCGGTCGCCTTCATGAAGCTCGACGCGCTGCCGCTGACCACCAATGGCAAGCTCGACCGCAAGGCTTTGCCAGTGCCGGACATGGCCGCAGTGTTTACCCGCGAATACGCAGCGCCCCAGGGCGAGATCGAAACCGTGCTGGCGCAGATCTGGGCCGAGGTGTTGCAAGTGGAACGGGTCGGGCGGCGTGACCATTTCTTTGAGTTGGGCGGGCACTCGCTGCTGGCGATGCGCATGGTCTCCCAGGTCCGCCAGCGGCTGGGGGTCGAGTTGGCGCTGGGCGACCTGTTCGCCAACGCCGAACTGGCAGCGGTCGCCGAACAGGTCGCCCAGGCCGGGCGCAGCACCTTGCCGGATATCCTGCCGGCCAATCGTGATGAAGAGATGCCGCTGTCGTTTGCCCAGCAGCGCCTGTGGTTCCTGGCGTTGATGGAGGGCGCCAACACCGCCTACAACATTCCTATCGGCCTGCGTTTGCGCGGGCAGTTGCATGTGCAGGCACTGCAACGGGCGCTGGCGCGGATCGTGGCGCGGCATGAAACCCTGCGCAGCCGCTTTGCCCAACACGGCGACCAGGCCCAGGTGCTGATCGTGCCGGCCGAGGAGGTGTTACCGCTGCAGGTGCAAGACTTGCGTCGCCACGCGCAACCGCAACAGGCGCTGGACGCGCTGATCCACGGCGAAGCCTCGGCGCCCTTCGACCTGGAGCGTGGCCCGTTGCTGCGCGGCCGCCTGGTGGTGATGGCCGACGATCACCATGTGCTGCTGCTGACCCTGCACCATATCGTCTCCGATGGCTGGTCCATGGGCGTGCTGACCCGTGAACTGATGGCGCTGTACCAAGCCTTCAGCCACGGCCAATCCGACCCACTGCCACCCTTGCCGATCCAGTACGCCGACTTTGCCGTGTGGCAACGCCTGTGGCTGAGCGGTGAAGTGTTGCACCGCCAAAGCACCTATTGGCAGCGGACCCTGGCCGGCGCGCCGGCGTTGCTGACCCTGCCCACCGACCGCCCGCGCCCGGCGCAGCAGGACTACGCCGGCAGCAGCGTCGAAGTGCGCCTGGATGAACGCCTTACTGCCGGGCTCAAGGCCTTGAGCCAGCGCCATGGCACCACCCTCTATATGACCTTGATGAGCGCCTGGGCTTCGTTGCTGGCGCGCTTGTCCGGGCAGCCGGAGCTGGTGATCGGCACGCCGGTGGCCAACCGCACGCGCACCGAGGTGGAAGGGCTGATCGGTTTGTTCGTCAACACCCTGGCGCTGCGCATCGACACCTCGGGCGAGTTGAGCACCGAGGCCCTGCTGGCTCGGGTCAAGGCGCTGACACTGGCGGCCCAGGCCCATCAGGATTTGCCGTTCGAACAGGTGGTGGAAATCACCCGGCCGCCGCGCAGCCTGGCCCATAGCCCGCTGTTCCAGACCCTGCTGAGCTGGCAGGACAGCAGCGCGCCAACCCTGGCGTTGGGCGACCTGGCCCTGGAAGGCATTGTCGAAAACAGCCACTTCGCCAAGTTCGACCTGTCGCTGAACCTGGGGGAAGTGCAGGGCAGTATTCTCGGCGCGCTGGAATATGCCGTGGCGCTGTTCGATGAATCGACGATACGGCGTTACCTCGGCTACTTCACCCGCGTGTTGCAGGCCATGGTCGCTAACGACCAGGCGGTGCTTGCGCATGTGCCGCTGGTGGATGAGCGTGAGCGCAAGCAGTTGCTGGTGGATTTCAACGCTACCACTGTGGACTACCAGCTCGACCAGACCCTGCACGGGATGTTCGAAGCGCAGGTACTGCGCACGCCGCAGGCCGTGGCGGTAAAGGCCGGCGAGCAGCAACTGACCTACGCCGAACTGAACGCTCGCGCCAACCAACTGGCCCACCACCTGCAAGCCCTCGGCGTGCAGCCGCAGGCGCGGGTGGCGATCTGTGTGGAGCGTGGCCTGGACATGGTCATTGGCCTGTACGCGATCCTCAAGGCCGGCGCCGCCTATGTGCCGCTGGACCCGGCGTACCCACTGGAGCGTATCGCCTACATGCTGCACGACAGCGCGCCAGCGGTGGTGCTGGCCCAGGGCAGCACCCTCGGGCTGCTGGGCGAGGTGCCGGTGGTCGATCTGGACCAGCCCACCTGGCAGCACCAGCCCATCACCAACCCAGCGGTGGCCGGGGTGGCCGCCTATGTGATCTACACCTCCGGCTCCACCGGCCAGCCCAAAGGTGTGATCAACGAACACCCCGGGGTGGTCAACCGCCTGCTGTGGATGCAGGACGAATACCGGCTCACGGGAGGCGATACGGTGTTGCAGAAAACCCCGTTCAGTTTCGATGTGTCGGTGTGGGAATTCTTCTGGCCGCTGTCCACCGGAGCACGCCTGGTGATGGCGCGCCCGGATGGGCATAAAGACCCTGAGTACCTGTGCCAGGTGATCGCAGCCGAAGGGGTCACGACCTTGCACTTCGTGCCGTCGATGCTTGATGTCTTCCTCGCCCACGGTGACGTCAGCCAGGCGGGCGGGCTGGTGCGGGTGATGTGCAGCGGCGAAGCCTTGCCGGGCAGCCTGGTACGCCGCTTCAAGCAACAGTTGCCGGGCAGCCAGCTGCATAATCTCTATGGGCCCACCGAAGCGGCGGTGGATGTCACTGCCTGGCACTGCGCAGGCTTTGACGTGCCCGACAACACCCCCATCGGCAAGCCAATCGCCAACACGCGCATGTACGTGCTGGACGGGCAGTTGCAGCCTGTGCCGTTGGGCGTGGTGGGCGAATTGTTTATCGCGGGGGTGCAAGTCGCACGGGGTTACCTCAACCGTGCCGAACTGACCGCCGAGCGTTTCCTCGATGACCCGTTTGCCCCTGGGCGCATGTACCGCACCGGTGACGTCGGGCGCTACTTGCCGGATGGCAACATCGAGTACCTGGGGCGCAATGATGACCAGGTCAAGATCCGTGGCCTGCGCATTGAGCTGGGCGAAATCCAGGCACGCCTGACCGAGCATCCGGCGGTGCAGGAAGCCGCCGTGATTGCCCGCGAGCAGCGCCTGATCGCTTACTACACCGGCGTGCCGAGTGAAATTGAAAGCCTGCGCGCCCATTTGCTGCTGCACCTGCCGGAGTTCATGGTGCCGGCCAGCTTCGTGCACCTGGAGGCGCTGCCGCTGAGCCCCAATGGCAAACTCGACCGCAAGGCATTGCCGGCACCGGGCGTGGAGGCGTTGGTGGTGCGCGAGTACGAGGCGCCGCTGGGCGACACGGAAATCACCTTGGCCGCGCTGTGGGCCGAGTTGCTCAATGTGGAACGCGTGGGCCGGCACGACAACTTCTTCGAACTGGGCGGCCACTCGTTGCTGGCGGTCAGCCTGGTCGGGCGTATGCGCGGCCTGGGCTTGTCGGCGGACGTGAAAGTGCTGTTTGGTCAACCGACCTTGGCTGCCCTGGCGGCAGCTTTGGGCGGCGGGCGTGAAGTGGCGGTGCCGGCCAATGGCATTGCGGCCGATTGTGCGCGCATCACGCCAGACATGCTGGCGCTGGTCAGCCTGGATCAAGCAGCCATCGAGCGCATCGTCACCAGCATCCCCGGCGGTGCGGCGAATGTGCAGGATATCTACCCGCTGGCGCCGTTGCAGGCCGGCATCCTGTATCAGCATCGCGCTGCGCAAGGTGATGACGCCTATGTGTTACAGGCGCAGTTTGCCTTTGACAGTCGCGCACGCCTGGATGCCTTCGCCAGCGCATTGCAGGCGGTGATCCAGCGTCATGACATCCTGCGCTCATCCTTGCATTGGGAGGGCCTGGAAGAACCTGTGCAGGTGGTGTGGCGCCACGCCCGGCTAAGTGTTGAGAGCGGTCCGCTGCCGTCACGCCTGGACCTTGGCCAGGCGCCGCTGATGCGGTTGGTGTACGCCGAGCAATCGCAACTGGTGGTCGCGACGTTGCTGTTTCATCACCTGGTGATGGACCACGTTGCCCTGGATATCCTGCAACACGAGCTGCAGGCGTTTCTGCTGGGCACTCAGGACACGCTGGCCGCGCCCGTGCCGTATCGCAACTACGTGGCCCAGACCCGTTTGGGCGCTGAGGATCACGAGACGTTTTTCCGCGAGATGCTCGGTGAGGTCGACGAACCCACCGAGGTGCCCAATCTGGGGGCCGAGGAAAACGTGCGCGTGGGTCTCGACCTGTCGCTGAGCCGACGCCTGCGCAGCCAGGCCCGCCAGGCGGGGGTCAGTGCGGCCAGCGTGATGCATTTGGCCTGGGCTCACGTACTGGGCAAGGTTTGCGCCCGCGAGCAGGTGGTGTTCGGTACGGTGATGCTCGGCCGCCTGCAAGGCGGCGAAGGCGCCGAGCGGGCCATGGGCGTATTTATCAATACCTTGCCGCTGCGAATCGACCTGGGGGAACACTCAGTGCTGACGGCACTGCGTACCACCCATGGGCGCCTGACTCAGCTGCTCGGTCATGAACATGCGCCCCTGGCGTTGGCCCAGCGTTGCAGTGGTGTGCCGGTGGCGACGCCGTTGTTCAGCGTATTGTTCAACTATCGTCACAGCGCACCCCAGGCCGGTGGCGTGGCCGAGGCGTGGCAGGGGATCGAGTTGTTCAAGGCCGAGGAGCACACGCACTACGGCGTGGCGGTCAGCGTAGATGACCTCGGTGAAGGGTTCAGCCTGACCGTCATGGGGCAGGGCGCCCGGCGCTTGTGCGACTACCTGGAAATCGCGCTGGCGCAGGTGGTGCAGGCCCTGGAAGGTCATCGCGATATCGCCATCAACCGCTTGCCGATTCTGCCGCAGGCCGAACGCCAACGGGTGCTTGAGCACTTCAACGCCACTGCCCGTACATTCGCGCGTGAGCACACGGTGCAGCGCCTGTTCGAAGCCCAGGCCATGGCGCGTCCCGACGCGGTGGCGCTGGTGCACAACGAGCGGCGGGTGAGCTACGGCGAACTCAATACCCGCGCCAACCGCTTGGCCCATCACTTGCTCGGCCTGGGTGTGCGCCCTGGCGATCACCTGGCGATCCTGCTGCCGCGTTCGCTGGAGTTACTGGTCAGCCAATTGGCCATCCTCAAATGCGCCGCCGCGTATGTGCCGTTGGACGTGAATGCACCGGCTGAACGCCAGGGGTTCATGCTGCAAGACTGTGGCGCGGCCTGGTTGCTGACCCGCAGCGATTGCGTCATAGAGAGCGGGGTGCGTCGCCTGGACCTGGACACGCTTGGCCTCGCCCCGCAACCGAGCCACAACCCGGACCTGTCGCAACCCTCGGACAGCGTGGCGTACATCATGTACACCTCCGGCTCCACCGGCCAGCCCAAGGGTGTGCTGGTGCCCCATCGCGGCATCACGCGCCTGGTGCTCAACAACGGCTATGCCGATTTCAATGCCGCCGACCGCGTGGCCTTTGCGTCGAACCCAGCGTTCGATGCAAGCACCATGGACGTGTGGGGGCCACTGCTCAATGGCGGCCAGGTGCAGGTGATTGACCACGCCACCTTGCTCGATCCGAGCGCTTTCGCCCAGGCGTTGCAGGGCGTGACGGTGCTGTTTGTCACCACCGCGCTGTTCAACCAATACGTGCAGTTGATTCCCCAGGCCCTGGCTGGCTTGCGCATCCTTTTGTGCGGCGGGGAGCGCGCCGATCCGGCGGCGTTCCGCACGCTGTTGGCGCAGGCACCCGCGTTGCGCCTGGTGCATTGCTATGGGCCGACCGAAACCACCACTTACGCCACCACCTGCGAAGTGCACACGATTGCCGATGATGCCGACAGCGTGCCGGTGGGGCGGCCGATCTCCAACACCCAAGTGTATGTGCTCGATGCGCAGCAGCAGCCGGTACCGCTGGGTATCATCGGTGAAATCTGCATTGGCGGCGATGGCGTCGCCTTGGGCTATTTGAATCGCCCCGAGCTGACGGCTGAAAAGTTTGTGCAGGACCCGTTCAACCCAGGCGCCTTGCTTTACCGCACGGGCGATCTCGGGCGCTGGACGGCCGACGGCCTGCTGGAGTGCATCGGGCGTAATGACGACCAGGTGAAGATCCGAGGTTTTCGTGTTGAGCTGGGTGAAATCCAGGCGCGACTGGCGACGTTCGCAGGCATCCAAGATGCCGTGGTGCTGGCCCGTGAAGAGGTTCCGGGGGACAAACGCCTGGTGGCCTATTTCACCTGGGCGGGCGAACCCGTTGCTGTCGAGTCGGTGCGGGCTTACCTGCACGCGCACTTGCCCGAGTACATGGTGCCGTCCGCCTACGTCGCGCTGGAGCAATTGCCGTTGACCGCCAACGGCAAGATCGACCGTAACGCCTTGCCGGTGCCTGCCTGGGACGCCTCGACCAGCCGCACGTTCGAAACGCCGGCCGACGCCCTGGAGCAGACGTTGGCGCAACGCTGGGCCGAGGTGTTGAAACTCGAACAGGTGGGGCGGCATGACAGCTTCTTTGAACTGGGCGGGCATTCGCTGTTGGCGATTCGCCTGGTCAACCTGCTGGACGAGGCCGGTTTGCCGGTGTCGTTGGCCGAGCTGTTCCAACATGCCAGCGTGGCCGGCGTCGCGGCGATGCTGCGTCAGCGCGGGGATGATGTACTGCCCGACACCCGCGTAATTACCGTGCGCAGCAGCGGGGCGCAGGCACCGTTGTTTCTGGTGCATGAGTTCAGCGGCATGGACGTGTATTTCCCGGCGCTGGGCCAGCACCTGCCGGGTGATTATCCGATCTACGGCCTGCCGGGGCTGGCGCTGGGCGAGGCCCACCTGAACAGCATGGAAGGCCTGGCGGCGCGCATGGTCGGGCTGATCCGCGAGATTCAGCCCCACGGTCCCTATCGGGTAGCGGGCTGGTCTTTTGGTGGGGTGCTGGCCTACGAAATCGCCATGCAACTGCTGGGGCTGGATGAAAGCGTGGCCTTCCTCGGTTTGATCGACAGCTATGTGCCGCGCCTGACTGACCAGGGCAAAGCACGCTGGAGCGGGCCGGATGCATTCAAGCGGCACCTGTTGCTGCAATGCACGGCTTATTGGAAAGCGCAGGGAGGTGTAAATGAGCTGGCAAGCCTTGAACAGCTGGAGGCGCGGATTGGACAGCTGGACTTTGCGAATCTGCTGCAACGCTGTCGCGATCAAGGTTTGCTATACGCGCAAATGGCGGCGGCGTCGGACGCGGACCTGTTGAGTTTTCTTCAGCGCGAAGTCGGGCACGGGCACGCCCTGGCCCACTACAGCCTGTTCCCGCTGCCGATTCCGGTGCACTTGTTCAGCGCCGAGCAGCGCCCCACCGAACTGTCGCAACGCAGTATGGCGTTGGGCTGGGACACGGCTTTGGCGCCCGGGCAACTGCGCCAGGTGCAAGTGCCTGGGGATCACCAGAGCATGATGCAGGCGCCGCATATCCAGGGCCTGGGCCGGGCGATGACCGAGGCGCTGGCGACGAGTACGCCGGTGAGTTGCGCGGCCCATCAGCCGTTGTTGCGCATCCAGACTGGGCGCGCCGGCTATGCCCCGGTGTTCTGCGTGCCGGGAGCAGGTGACAGCGTGACCGGTTTCGTGGGCTTGAGCGACGCGCTGGGACGTGATTGGCCGCTGTATGGCCTGCAGCCCCGTGGGTTGGATGGCGAGGCGGTGCCCCATAGCCAGGTGGAAGCGGCGGCGCGGTGTTATCTCACGGCGTTGGAGCAGGAGTGCCCGGACGGGCCGGTGCATCTGGTCGGGCATTCGTTTGGCGGCTGGGTCGCGCTGGAAATGGCCCTGCGCTTGCAGGCGATGGGGCGCGAGGTGGGCTCTTTGACAGTGATCGACAGTGAGGCGCCGGGGCGTGATGGCAAGCCCTATACCTCGACGGCGGCGCTGTTGCGGTTGATCGAGGCGATGCAGTTGGCGGCCGGGAAGTCGCTGGGGATTGATCCGGTGGACTTCGCCGGGCGCGATGAGGTGGCGCAGCGACAGTGGCTGCATACGGGGATGGTCGGTGTCGGGTTGCTGCCGGCGCGTGCTGCCGTGGATGCAATGGATGGGCCTGCGCGTACTTATGCGGCGGCGTTGCGCACGGTTTATCGGCCGCAGGCGCGGTATGACGGGGTGGTGCGCCTGGTGCTGGCGCAGGATCCGGCCTTGGATGCGGCGGGGAACCAGCGTGAGCAGGGGTTGATGGTTGAGGGGTGGCGGGGGCAGGGGACTGGGTTGGAGGTTTGGTATGGCGGGGGTAATCACTTCACCTTGCTCAAGGTGCCGAATGTTTCGGGTTTGGCCAAGTGGTGGGTGGAAGGGGTTGGGGTTGGGGAGGTGGTGTCTTGAAGGCTGCACATCGATCCAAATGTGGGAGGGAGCAAGCCCCCTCCCACATTTTTAAGCTGTGCAAGTCAATGAAACCTCACTCTGCTTTTGCAACCCGATGCCGCGTCTACCCGGCCAACGGATCTGTACTCAATCAAGAAGCCAACCATGCAAACGTCTAAATTCCGCAAAATCGGCCTCCTGGCAGCATTGGCCGTCGCCATCGGCCTGATCATCTACACCGTAAAGGCCCCCGCCGACGCCCCCCAATACCTCACCGCCACCACCGAACGCGGCGATATCGAAAACGCAGTATTGGCCACCGGCCTGCTCGAAGGCATCAAGCAGGTCGACGTCGGCGCCCAAGTCTCCGGCCAGCTCAAATCGCTGAAAGTCAAAGTCGGCGACAAGGTAAAAAAGGGCCAGTGGCTCGCCGAAATCGACCCGCTGATCCTGCAGAACACCCTGCGCAAAGCCCAGGTCGACGAAGAAAACCTCCAGGCCCAACGCCGCGCAACCGCCGCGCAGCTCAAGCAGGCCAAGTCTGTCTATGAGCGCTACAAGGGCCTGCAGGCCGACGAATCGGTGTCACGCCAGGATTTCGAAGACGCCGAATCAAGCTTCCAGGTGCAGCAGGCCAACCTGCTGTCCCTGGACGCACAGATCAAAAGCGCACACATCCAGATCGACACCGCCAAGGTCAACCTGGCCTACACCCGCATCAACGCGCCCATCGACGGCGACGTAGTGGGCATCGTCACCCAGGAAGGCCAGACCGTGATCGCCAGCCAGCTCGCACCGGTACTGCTCAAGCTGGCGGACTTGGACACCATGACCGTCAAGGCCCAAGTCTCGGAAGCGGATGTGATTCATATCAGCCCCGGCCAGCAGGTGTACTTCACCATCCTCGGCGAGGCGGACAAACGCTATTACGCCAAACTGCGCGGCACTGAACCAGCCCCGCAGAACTTCCTCGAAACCCAGACCGCCGGCACCCCCAAGCAGAACACCGCGGTGTTTTATAACGCGCTGTTCGACGTGCCCAACCCTAACCACCGCCTGCGCATCGCCATGACCGCACAGGTGCGCATTGTGCTCGACACCGCCGAGGCCGCGTTGATGGTGCCGGTGGCGGCGCTGGGAGCACGCAATGCCGACGGCAGTTACCCGGTGCGGGTGCTGGATGCCAAGGGCAAAGCGGTAGAGCGCAACGTCAGGACCGGCATCAATAACAACGTCAAAGTGCAGATTCTGGATGGCCTGGCCGAGGGCGACAAGGTGGTGATCGGCGACGCCACACCCGCCGTGGCAGGGAGCTGATCCATGACTCAGCCTCTGTTGGAACTCAAGGGCATTACCCGTAGTTTCATGGCCGGCGAGCGTGAATTCATCGCGCTCAAAGGCATCGACCTGACGATTCATGCCGGGGAAATGCTGGCGATCATCGGCGCCTCGGGCTCGGGCAAATCGACCCTGATGAATATCCTTGGCGGCCTGGATTACGCCACCGCCGGCAGCTACAAGATCAATGGCATCGAAACCCGCTCCCTGGGCGATGAGCAACTGGCTGAGCTGCGCCGTGATTACTTCGGCTTTATCTTCCAGCGCTACCATTTGCTTGCTCACCTGAGCGCCTTGCACAACGTGGAAATGCCAGCGATTTATGCCGGTACTCCTGAAAGCCAGCGTCACAGTCGTGCGCGGGAGTTGCTCCAGCGGTTGGGCCTGGCGAGTCATATCTCCCACCGGCCCAGCCAGCTGTCCGGCGGGCAACAACAGCGCGTGAGTATCGCGCGGGCCCTGATGAACGGCGGCGAAGTGATCCTCGCCGACGAACCCACCGGCGCCCTCGACACCCACAGCGGCAAGGAGGTGATGCGTATCCTCGCAGAGCTGCACGCGGCCGGGCACACGGTGATCATCGTCACCCACGACCCCAAGGTCGCCGCGAATGCCCAGCGCATTGTCGAGGTGTGTGACGGTGAGATCGTCAGCGACAAGGTCAATGACAGCGTTGACCTGGAGCTGCCCAGCGAAGCGCCGATCGAGCCCAGGCGCAGCGGAGCGCGGCGCCTGGTGGCGAGCCTGGGGCTATTCAAGGAAGCCTTCAACATGGCCTGGGTGGCGCTGATTTCGCACCGCATGCGCACCTTGCTGACCATGCTCGGCATTGTGATCGGGATCACCTCGGTGGTGTCGATCTCGGCCATCGGCGAAGGCGCCAAGCGCTATGTGCTCAAGGACATCCAGGCGATCGGCAGCAACACCATCGATATCTTTTCCGGCACCAGCTTTGGCGACAGTCGCGCCTCGGCGATCCAGACGCTGATGCCCTCGGATGTGGACGCGCTGAACCAGCTGTATTACGTCGACAGCGCCACGCCGGTGGTGGGCCGCAACCTGTTGCTGCGCTTTGGCAACATCGATGTGGATGCCCAGGTCAACGGCGTCAGTGATCGCTACTTCAAGGTCAAGGGCCTCAAGCTGGAAGCCGGCATTGCCTTCAGTGAAAGCGATGCGCGACGCCAGGCCCAGGTGGTGGTGATCGACCACAACACCCGCCAGCGGCTGTTCGGGCCGAACATCGACCCGCTGGGCCAGGTGATCCTGGTGGGCAACCTGCCGTGTACGGTGATCGGCGTGACGGCGGACAACAAGAACATGTTCGCCGCCAGCAAGGCGCTGAACGTGTGGGTGCCGTATGAGACGGCGGCGGGGCGCCTGTTGGGCCAGCGTCATCTGGACAGCATCACCGTGCGCATCAAAGACGGCCAGCCGAGCAAGGTGGTGGAAGACAACGTCAACAAGCTGATGCTGCAACGTCACGGCACCAAGGACTTCTTCACCAACAACCTCGACAGCATCATGCAGACGGTGCAAAAAACCAGCCGTTCCCTGGCGCTGCTGTTGTCGTTGATTGCGGTGATTTCATTGCTGGTGGGAGGCATTGGCGTGATGAATATCATGCTGGTGTCGGTCACCGAGCGCACCCGCGAGATCGGTATCCGCATGGCGGTGGGGGCGCGCCAGTCGGATATTCGCCAGCAGTTTCTGGTGGAGGCGGTGATGGTGTGTTTGATCGGCGGGATCATCGGGATCTCGTTGTCCTACGCCATCGGTTATCTGTTTTCGCTGTTTGTGAAGGAGTGGGAAATGGTGTTTTCGGTGGGCTCGATCATTACCGCGTTTGCCTGCTCGACGCTGATCGGCATTGTGTTCGGTTTTGTGCCGGCGCGAAATGCGGCGCGGTTGGACCCGATAGAGGCATTGGCAAGGGACTGATCCCTATCTGCTAATGAGGACCTCATGTGGGAGGGGGCTTGCTCCCGATAGCAATTTTTCAGTCAAAGATGTCATGGCTGATACACCGCTATCGGGAGCAAGCCCCCTCCCACAGTTTGATCTGCGTCCGCCTAGAAACGGGTGCTGTCTTGGGTCGAGTACATCCACCGCAACAACGAATGCCGCCCACTGATCCCCAGCTTGATCGCCGCGCGCTTGAGGTAGCTTTCGATGGTGTTGACCTTCAATGCCAGTTGTTCGGCCAGCTCCGGTGCGGTGCGCCCGGCCAGCAGGCCCACGCACACTTGCAGTTCACGGTTGGACAGGGTCAGCCCCGATTGCACCAGGCGCTCCTGGATGCGTCGGCGTAGGGTTTCGATGCCCTGGTGCTGTGGCACTGCCGGTGGGCTGTCCTGACGGCCAGGCTGGATCGCGGTGATGTGTTTTTCCACCATGGGCAGCAACAGCGTGGAGAAGTCCTGCAACATGCTGCGCTCTTGGGCGGAAAAACTCTGCGAGGGGTGCGAGCGGTACACCGACAGCACGTAGCGCACATCGTCCTTGTGTCGGGTGAGGTGCAATTGTGCGGCGGGTTGCTCGGCCCCCAGGGTTGCCACCGAGTCGGTGTAGACCGGGCTGATCTTGCGGCGGCTGTGGCCTTCGCTGTTGACCTGCAGCTGGGTGATATGGGTGGCGTCCACGGCCAGTTGGGTGAGGATGAGGTCATGCAGCATACGTGGGAAATGGCGGCTGCCGGTGCTGGCGATGACCTTGCCTATATGTGGGAACAGGTGTGAGTTCATCAATTCGTCCATGAGTTTCGGGTACAGGTATTGGGCGTTATAGCGGCGGGAGTCAACAAGGTAACCGGTATGAATAACCTGCACAGATAATCCTCCCCGCCGCCACCATGCTAGTACAGGCTGGCAAAGGCAGGGGGATCCAATCGATAAAATTCAGATTAAAAACGCATAACGGTAGTCGGATCCGTCCGACCACCGCCAGGATAAAAATCACTTTACGTATAGGCGCTATCTCACAGCAGAGGGCGCTGTCGCGGCCTGACGCACCGTGTTGCGGCCGCACTTGGCCAGGGCCTGATGCACATCCGCCAACAGGTCGGCGACGTCTTCAAGCCCCACCGACAAACGCACCAGGCCCTCGCTGATACCGTGCTGCGCAAGTTGCTCGGGGGTATAGGTGGAGTGGGTCATGCTCGCCGGATGTTGCGCCAACGATTCGGCATCCCCCAGGCTGACCGCACGGGTGAACAGTTGCAGTGCGTTCATAAAGCGCCGCCCCGTCTCGATCCCGCCCTTGAGTTCAAAGGCAATCATGCCGCCGGGCAGTTTCATTTGCCGGGTCGCCAGTTCGTACTGTGGGAAGGACCGCAGCCCGGGGTAGATCACACTCTCCACGGCCGGGTGCGCCTGTAAGGCTTCGGCCAGCGCCTGGGCATTGCTGCAATGGCGGTCCATGCGCAGGGCCAGGGTCTTGAGGCCGCGCATCAGCAACGACGCGTCCTGGGGCGACATCACCGCGCCGGTCAGGTCCTTGAGCCCTTGCAGGCGAATGCGCTGTGCCAGCGCCTGGTTGCTCACCGCAATGCCTGCGGTGATGTCGCCATGGCCGCTGAGGTATTTGGTGGCCGAGTGCACCACCACATCGGCGCCCAGTTCCAGGGGCCGTTGCAGGTAGGGCGTGCAGTAGGTGTTGTCGACCACCAGGGTGACATTCGGCTGTTGATGGGCAAGCCTGGCCACGGCGGCGATGTCGATCAGGCGCAGGTTGGGGTTGGCCGGGGTTTCGCAGTAGATCATGCGGGTCGCCGGGGACAAGGCCGCTTGCAGGGCGGCCAGGTCGGTCAGGTCAACATGCCGCACCTTGATGCCGAATTCGCCGATGCCGTGGTGCAACAGGGCGAAGGTGCAGCCATACAGGGTCTGGCTGACGATCACCTCGTCGCCCGGGCGTAGCAGGGTCCAGAACGTCGCGGCAATCGCGCCCATGCCGGAGCTGAAGGCCACCGCCGCTTCACCGTTTTCCAGGGTGGCCATGCGTGATTCCAGCAGCGCCAGGGTCGGGTTGGAAATGCGCGTGTAGAAGTGGCCGCTGGCTTCGCCGGCAAAGCACGCGGCGCCGTATTCAACCGTGGGAAAGGCGAAGGTGGCCGACAGGTAAATCGGCGGTACGAGCGCGCCGTGGTGGTCCTTGGGGTCATAGCCGTGGTGAATGGCACGGGTGGAAAAGCCGCAGGTGTGGTGTTTATTGGTCATGTCGGGCGCTCCTTATTTCCTACAATGCTATGCTCATAACCACGGACGAACCTTGCAAAAACTGCTGGAAAAACCCGCGTTTGTGAATCAAACACCGATAAAAATAATGATTAGAGGCACGTTATGCCCATCAAGCTGGACCGCACCGACAAAGCCCTTTTAAACGCATTGCAGGGCAACGCCCGCCTGACCGTGGCCGAACTGGCCGAGCGGGTCGCCTTGACGACCTCACCCTGCTGGCGCCGGGTGCGCACCCTGGAGGAAAGCGGGGTGATCAGCGGCTACCAGGCGATCCTCTCGCCCAAGGCGCTGGGCTATGGGGTGACCGCGTTTGTCAGCATCATGATGGACAGCCACACCCAGGAAATCGCCCGCGCGTTCGAGCAGCGCCTGTTGGAGATTCCGGAAATCGTGGCGTGCCATAACGTGTCGGGCCGCTATGATTTTTTGCTGGAAGTGGTGGCCAAGGACCTGGAATCGTTTGGCGAGTTTGCCCGCGAAGTCTTGCAGACCTTGCCCTGCGTCAAGGAAATCTATTCGAGCTTTTCGTACAAGTCGGTGCGGCCGTTGCGGGTAATTCCGTTGCCGGGGTGAACGGCTCAAAACACCTCAATTGGCTTTTCTGTAGGAGCGAGCTTGCTCGCGAAAAACCTGAGAGCGCCGCGCTTGGGCTGTAAACCCGCGTCATCGTTGACGACCTTCGCGGGCAAGCCCGCTCCTACAGGGATTCGCGCCCGGCATGGGCATTGCTCTGCGCCACTTCATGCAACAACGCCTCAAACACCCGCTGCACCCGTGGCTCATCACTGTGGGCCACATTGAAGCGCATCGAGTCGCGATGGGCCGGGTCGTAGCCAAACAGCGCACCGGGCGCCAGCACCATGCTGCGTTTCAACGCTTCCTGGGCCAGCAATTCGCCGTTCACCCCCTTCGGCAGACGCGCCCAGATAAACATTCCGCCTTCATAGGCCATCGGCAGTTCGCAGCCGCAGCGCTTGAGCCATTGTTCGATGCGTCCACCGGCCTCCATCAGGCGTTGCACCATGCGCTTGCGATGCTTGGCATAACTGCCTTCGGTGAGCATACGGTAGACGATCTGTTCGAACAGTTCGGAGGTTACGCCGCCGCTCATCAACTTCATATTGGTGAGGTTGGCGGCCAGTTGCGGCGCGGCCACGACGTAGCTGACCCGGGTGTTGGCGCTGAGGATCTTGGAGAACCCTGACAAGTAGGTAACCTGATCGAGCCCGGCGACGGCAGCCAGGCGCGGGGGAGGGTTGGGGTGCAGGTCACCATAAAGATCATCCTCGACGATATGGCAGTGGTATTGCTGGGTCAGTTGCAGCAGGCGAAACGCTTGGCTGGGGCTGAAGGTATGCCCGGTGGGGTTATGCAAAACGCTGGTGGTCAGGTAAAGGCTGGGGCGGTGTTCGGCCAGCAACTGTTCGAGGGCCGCGAAATCGAAACCGTCGGGGCGGCGCTCAATGGTAACGACCTTGACCCCATGCAGCGCCAGGTTGGCGTGGAAGTTGAAGTAGCACGGCGCGTCGAGCAACACCGTGTCGCCAGGTCGGGCCAGCAGGCGCATAAGCATGTCCAGGCCCTGCACAGTGTTGGGCGTGGTGATGATCTGTTCTACGGGCACCGACAAACCTTCACCGTGCAGTTTCTGTTGCAGCGCCTGGCGCAACGGCAGCAGCCCGGCTGGCGTGCCCAAGCCTGCGATGCGCAGCGTTGGCGCACGCACCACGCTGCGCATGGCCTGGCGAATCGCTTCGCCATTGAGCCACTCCTCCGGCAAGTGCCCACCGCCGGGGCGCAGTTCGCCACTGGCGGTGACCAGCGGGCGACGCAATATGCTGAGCAGGTCCTGGGGCAGCAAGTCGACCCAGGTCGCCGTTGCCGGCCGGGCGCTGTCCATCGCCACGAAGTAGCCACGGCCCTGGCTGGAGGTGAGCAAATGGCGCCCGCGCAGGCGGTTCAGCGCCTCATTGAGGGTGAACTTGCTCACGCCCAGGGTCTGGGTCAATTCCCGTACCGACGGCAACTTGCTGCCCGGCGCCCATTCGCCGTTCTCGATGGCCTGGCTGAACGCCTCGACGATCTGCTGGACCTTGGGGGTGCCCTCCACAAAAGCGATGGCGGATACAAACATGACGGGTCCTTGTGTTTGCCGGTAATTTTACCGGTGAAGTCAGGCCGAATTAGGCATCACTTTACCTGCCTTGTGCAATGCCGCTGCCCTAGACTGCGCCGTAACCAGACCGCCAAGACCGCCCTGGGGCGGGCGCTTGAGGCGTGTTTCTTTCCATTCAAGGTCCGCGGCCATGACAAGTGCATTAACCCTGTCTTCGTTTCTCTACTTCCTGCTGTTTTGCGCCACGATGACCTTCAGCCCCGGCCCCATGACCCTGCTGTTGCTGAGCCTGGGCTTGAAGGACGGCCTGCGCAGTTCGATCCCGGCGCAGATCGGCGCCAGTGTGTCGTACCTGATTTCCATCCTGATTTTTGCCGTCGGTTTCTCGGAACTCATCAAGGGCAACCTTGCCATTACCCAGACCATCCAGTTTGTCGGGGTAGCCTATATTCTCTACCTGGCCTACAAGCAGTGGACCAACAGCGGCGTGTCGATCAACAGCGCGGGCGCCGTGGAAGGCTCGCGCAGCCTGTTTGGCAAAGGGCTATTGACCGGGTTTTCCAACCCCAAGACCATCATCATGTTCAGCGCGGTGTTCCCGCAGTTTGCAGGCGCGGGGGAGCACAGTTCGGCGGCGGACATCGCCATCCTCGGGGCGACCTTCCTGTTGCTGCAATTTGCCAGCGGGTGCCTGTATTGCTATTTCGGCCAGCGCATCAAGCATGTACTGGAAAACCCCAATCGGCGGGTGTTGTTGCAGCGGGTCACCGCAGTGCTGCTGTTGGGCGTTGCATGGATGCTGGCGCGTGGCTTTTCACACTGAAGGATTAGCGTGTAAGCAGTAGTGGCGATTTGACGTTACCCTGTTAGACTCCAGGCACTCACTCAGGATTGCACCCCACCATGCCAGCCGTAGGAGGAAAGGGACTTCCGCTTGCTTCGCGCTTGTACAAATCTCGTCTTCTGGGGCTGAGCCTCGGCTTCATCTGCGTGGTGTTTGCCATGTATCCGCTGAGTCCTTCCCTTTGGGTGTGGGCCTGGATGCTGATCAACGCTTTTGTGTGGCCGCATGTGGCTTTTCAGTTGTCTTTGCGTGCAGCCCATACCCTGCGCAGTGAGCGCCGTAGCCTGTTGTTCGATTCTTTTTGCGGCGGGTTTTGGGTCGGCGCGATGCACTTCAACCCACTGCCCAGCGTCACCACCCTGTCGATGATGACCATGAACAACGTGGCCATCGGTGGCACGCGCTTTATGCTGGCGGGGTGGGCGGCGCAGGCGCTGGGGCTGGGCGCGGCGCTGCTGATTTTTGCGCCTGGTTTTATCGCCGTGACCACCCAGGCCCAGTTGTATGCCTGCCTGCCGATCCTGATGCTGTATCCCCTGGTGCTGGGCTGGATCTGCTACCGCCAGGCCGTGACCCTGGCCCGGCACAAGCGTGAGCTGTTGGCCTTGAGCCGCACCGACAGCTTGTCCGGCCTGCTCAACCACGGTGCCTGGAAAGACCACCTGGACATCGAGTTCCAACGCTGCCGCCGAAACCAGGCGGGCGCCGCCATCGCGCTGATTGATATCGACCACTTCAAGACCATCAACGACACCTACGGCCACGTGACCGGCGATATCGTCCTGCGCCAATTGAGCAAAGTGCTGCGTCAGAACCTGCGCGCCACCGATCTGGCCGGGCGTTATGGCGGCGATGAGTTCTGCGTGATCCTGCCGGACATGCCCCTCAATCGCGCCACCGAAGTGATGGAGGCCTTGCGCGATCGCTTCAACGCCTTGGCCTATGCCCAGGAGCCGGCATTGCGCGTCAGCTTGAGTATCGGCCTGGCGCCGTACCAGCCGACCCACGCTGACTCCATCGGTTGGCTCAACGATGCCGACCAGGCGTTGTACGAAGCCAAGAGCAGCGGGCGCAACCGGGTGAACGCCGTGCAGGAGGGTTGGTTGCGGTCGGTCTAGTGAGATAGGGTGTGGGGAGCCCATTCCAACAAAAAAGGATCGCTCCATGCTCTTCACTTTCCCGCGTACCCTGCTGGCCGCCACCCTGGCGTTGTCCTTCGTCATGCCGGCCTACAGCGCCGAACCTCACAAGCAGATCCAGGCGGATGCCGAGCAGTACAAGGCCCAGGCCCTGAAGCTGTTGGAGCGCCTGGTAAATATCGACTCGGGGTCAGGTTACGAGCCGGGCCTGACCCAAGTGCGTGACATCGCCGTGGATGAGTTGAAGCAATTGGGGTTCAGCATTGAATTGGTACCGGACAAGGCGGCCAATAACAGCCACGTGGTTGCCACCCTCAAAGGCACCGGCAAGGCCAGGATCCTGCTGATGGCGCACATGGACACTGTCTTCAAGGAAGGCTCGGCCGCCGAGCGCCCGTTCCACATCAAGGATGGTCGTGCCTATGGTCCCGGCGTGATGGATGACAAGGGCGGCATCGTCGCCGGCATCTACGCGCTGAAAGTCCTGAAAAACCAGGGCTTCAAGGACTACGCACAGATCACCTTCCTGCTCGACGCCAGCGAAGAAACCGGCTCTGAGGCTGCCTCGGAACTGATCCGTAAAACTGCCAAGGGCCATGACGTGACCCTCAACCTGGAACCCGGCCGCCCAGCGGACGGCCTGGTGGTATGGCGCAAAGGCAGCGCGACCGCGGTGGTCGAAGTCAAAGGCAAATCCGCCCACGCCGGCGTCGCCCCGGAACTGGGCCGCAACGCCGCCATGGAGGCCGCGCACCAGATCCTGCAACTGGGCAAGCTCGGCGATGAGGAGAAGAAGACCACCATCAACTTCACCGTGCTCAAATCCGGTGACCGCACTAACGTTATCCCCGACCAGGCCACTGCCAAGGCCGACGTACGTGCGGCGGTGCCGGAAGAGTTCGATCGAATCGAGAAGGATCTGGCGCGGGTATCAGCCAACAAGTTGATCCCCGACACAGAAGTGAAAACCAGCCTGCAACGTGGTTTGCCACCAATGCCGCAAACGGCCGAATCGGATAAGTTGGTGGCGATCGCCCAAGGTATTTATGGCGAGCTGGGGCGCAAATTGACCATCGAAGGCAGTGGCGGCGCGGCAGATGCCAGCTTGTCGGCCGGGGTAGGGACGCCGACGTTGGATGGGTTTGGGATTGTGGGGGGCAATATCCACACGGCGGAGGAATATGCCGAGGTGGAGAGCGTGGCGCCGCGGGTTTATCTGTTGAGCCGGATGATTATGGAGCTGGCCAAGCGCTGATCGGAGCGTTGGATTGAAGCACTGAAGAGATTCAAATGTGGGAGGGGGCTTGCTCCCGATGGCGGTGGATCAGCTTGCATATGCTTTGGCTGACCCACTGCTATCGGGGGCAAGCCCCCTCCCACATTGGATATTCAGTGTGGTCAAGATTCGGGTCACCATGTGGCAGGGTCTTCGAGGCTGGCTTTTTGGAGGTCTTCTTTCCACCACTCATTAGCTAATCTATAAATTTCTTCGAAAAAACCTTTTGGATTGTCCATGTCACTCCATCCCCAAGGCAGGGTGCAGTAATAGCCGGGAGCCTGTCTCAATAAGTGCGAAAAATTATAGGTTTCGTCGCTAAGTGCAGCCCCCAATTTGTCGCATAAGACCTTGCGATGTCGATAGCTTAGATCTGAAGATTTCTCAATTATGTATTTTTTGATCAGTCGTCTTCTGTCTGTGTAAAGGTTGATGTCGTAACGTGCAAACTCTTCACCTAAAGTCTCTTCGCGATCATAAATATCGAACGGACTGAGTAAGTGTCGAAGTTTCGGTGCGTAAGGGATATCTAGAAAAGGGTGTTTCAGCATTGGTCATTGCTCACAGGGAATACGGTATAAAGTTCTTTGGTTTCGCGATCGAATTTCGCGATCGCTGCATCCATATTTTCATCAAGTATTGGATTGTTTCGGTCAGAAGGGTTTGGTATGTATCCTCTTCCGCAACCCTGCATTTCGATTCGGACAACTGGGTTGCCGTAGTAATCTTCCCCGGTAAAAGGCGGTAGATTGCGTTCTGCTCTTGTGGTCGCCTCATTTAATACAGCGAATTGCGCTCGATGACTTTTAAATTGTGTGCTTAGCTGCATTGGGTTTTTCCTTTTACTGGGGGTTGTTTATTTGTTTAGGGTCGTTAGCTCGCATCGGACTCTATATTGTAGTGCTGTAAGCAGCGTAACAGCACAGCCATGAATTGCCGGTGATCAATTATTTCGTCATCAAAATAGGTGTCGAAAAGATAAAAAACAGAATCAAAGTTTTCATCTGTATTTAAATAGTAGTGAAGCGTGTCGATATGCCACTGTTGGATTTCAGGCTTATATGATAAAAATTCTGGTTTAGTCAATTTTTCAAAAAGCTCGGCGAGTTCTGTTTCGCTGTTGACATTTTTTGAAGCGATGAAGCACTCTCTTTCAGGGTCGTCGTAGTTTTCAATGCTGTAGGTGAATAGTAGGCTTCTGAGTATTGATAGTTCTGGTCTGAGCTTCATGTTTAGAATTCCGTGTACGCAGTAATCGGATTGCCATCATTGTCAAGTATTACAATAGCTTTGCTTTGTCTTCCGTATTCAAAATTATTTTTTTTGTATCCTTCTCCAATTATTTTTCCCATGTGCATTGGTCTGCGAGATGTTTGTAGATTTGTATATTTAAATATAAGTTGTGCGCGATAAATGGCGTTGAGTTGGTCCCGGTGGCTGAAATATCTAGTGGCTGCAGTAGGTATTTTGGGTTCACCATCTTTTCTTCCACCAATGTATCTTTCGATTTCTTCTGTTGTTGGGTTTTTACCTGATCTTACTCTTTCGAGTTGGGAGTCGGAGGTTGTCTGCGCGCCGTGCTTCTCCAAAAAATGTGCTCTTGGGAATGCTTGTTCGATCTCTTTCAAACGTCTGTAGGCGTTTGCCTCGGCTAGCTCATCAATTCTCGCCTGCCGCTGCGCGCGGGTCAGTTGCGGTAAGGCAGGCTCTCCGTGGTTAACACTCTCCGCAGGATTTGGAGCACTAGTGCTGGGTTTACACCCGTCAGCACCTGGGCATGTATTCAAGCCTAGCGGATCTACCCATCCCGTCGGATTGGGCACGTACTGGTAACCATTGATCCCACCCGCCAACTTCACCGGATCCGGCGTCAGGTAACGACCAATATCCGGATTGTAGTAGCGATGGCGGTTGTAGTGCAGTCCGCTTTCCTGGTCGAAATACTGACCTTGGAAACGCAGTGGATTGTCGATTTTGCCCACGTCGAGCCGGGCGATCTGGCCGTAGGCGCGGTAGTGGGCGGACCAGGCGATTTCGCCTTCAGGCGTGGTGAGTTCTTGCGGTGTGCCGAGGTGGTCGAGTTGGTAGTGGTAGGGCTTGGCCTCTTTTGGGCCGAAACCTTCCAATAGCGCCAGTGGGCGGAAGCTTTCGGGCTCGTAGAGGTAACTGCGATGGCGTTCCGCATGGTGCTCGGCAACCAGCTTGTCGCCTTGCCAGAAAAACTCGGTGGTCTCGCCATCCACGGTTTTGCTGACACGCCGCCCAAACGGGTCATACCGATAGCTTGCGGTCTGCCCGTTGGGTTTGGTGACGCCAATCAACCGATGCTGGCAGTCGTAGCGGTATTCCGTGACGAGTTGATGGCCCTTGCCGCGTCGTTCGCGGATCAGGTTGCCGAAGGCGTCGTAGTCGTAATGGCGGTCGCCCTGGATCATCAGGCGGTTGCCGGCAACGATGTCCGGGCCGGGGCGGTCTTGCATCAGCAGGTTGCCCGCTGGGTCGTGGGCGAAGCGTTCCTGGACGTCTTGGGAATGATCGGCGCGGGTTAGCCGGTTAAGCGGGTCGTAGCGATAGTCGTGCTGGCCTTTGCGGGTATCGAGCAGGCGGGTGAGGTTGCCGGATTTGTCGTAGTCGTACTGGCGCTGGTAAAGGTAGTTTTCCTGCTGTGTGACGGCGTGGGCGTGTAGGCGGTTTTGGTCGTCGTAGTGGTAATGGCTGAGCAGTTGACCTTGTTGGCGTTGGTGTTCGCGGCCGCTCTTGAATAAATGTGCAGTGAGCACCTCACCATTGAGCTCGACCGTAGCGAGATGGCCTCCCTTGTCATGGTTGAAGGTGAGGCGGTTGTTGTCGGGCAGGCGCAGTTTTTGTAGTTGGCCGCAGGCGTCGTAGCCGTAGTGCAAGGTGCCCCAGCCTTGGTGTTCGGCGGTCAGGCGGTTTTGGCGGTCGTATTCGTAGGCCAACGCCCAGTGGCCGTCTTCGACGCTGAGGAGATTGCCTTGGCGGTCGTAGGCATAGTCGACAACGCTGGCATCGGGCAGGGTTTTTCGTACGAGGCGACCGGCGTGGTCGCGCTCGTAGCGGGTGATGAGCTGACTGCCGTCGTCGCCGTGTTCGGCCTTTTCCAGCAGGTTGCCGTTGAGGTCGTAGACGTAGGCGGTGCGTTGGCCGTCGAAGCCGGTTTCCTGTTGGATCAGGCCGTTGGGGTGGTAGTCGAGTTGATAGGTTTCGCCGACTTCGTTTTCGATTTCGGTCAGCAGCAGCCGAACGTTGTCGTAGCGGTATTTGACCTGGGTGCCGTCGGCGTTGATACGGCGGCTGATCAGGTGCAGCCCATCGGCGTATTCGTAGCGGGTGACGTGGCCGAGTTCATCGCGTTCGGCGATGATTTTTCCGTAGGGGTTGTAGCTGAATTCTCGTGTGGTGCCGCCTGGCAAGACGAGGCGAATCAACCTACCGACGCTGTCCCATTCATAGACTGTCTGCGCGCCGTGTTCATCCTCGCGGGCAATCTGTCGGCCTAAATCGTCATAGCGATAACGCTTGATCCCGCCATTGGGCAATTGCTCTTCCAGCAACTGCCCACGCTCATTCCACACCAGCCGATGGCAACTGTGATCCGGGTACCAAACTCCGGTCAGTTGCCCGTGTTTGTTGTAGCTGTAATCGGTAACCTCGCCGTCAGGATCGATCCTACGCGTAATATCGCCTTGCTCATTACGCTCGTATTTCCAGACAGCCTCGCCGCGCCTTACAACCCGTACGAAGCCGTTGTCATGTTCGTAGGAGGTCGGCTCATCATCCCCGGGAAACAACGCCACCAAGCGTCCGGCTTCGTCGTACTGATACGCCATCACCGCGCCCAGCGGATCCTGCTCGACGGTCAGCCGCCCCTTGGCATCGTAGGATTTGAAATGCTGCGCGCCGTCTGGATCGATGCGCTGCACCAAGCGCGCCCGATCATCGTGGACATAAACTTCCTGGCTACCATCGGCGTTATGTACGGTGACACGCCCGTCATCCCCCCAGGCATAACGCGTGTCCATCTGGGAAAAACTCGCCCAATGCCGAACGCAACGCGCCGCCTTGCCAGCGTGCTCCCATTCCCAAAAGAAACTCGCCCCACCGGCCAGCTGCCGCTCAAGGATGACGTGCTGATCGTCGTACCGATAACGCTCGCTTTCCCCGACAGCATTGGTCGCGCAAACCAGTCGTCCGTCTTCGTCATAGGCGTAGGAAACAACGTTCTGTTCGGTCTCCCACACGTAGGGCTCACGGCCTTTGGCGCGATGAACCTGGTAGTCCACCGCCACGATGCGATCCAGCTCATAACGCAACAGCAGCGAGCGACCAGCACCGTTATCCAGCCGCTCAATCCGCCCCGTGCGATCACGGAAAATGCGCAGGCGGTTGTCATACGCATCACTGATCGAAACCAACGCACCGTCGCGAAAGTGATAGAACCGCGACGCCTGGGCCAGCACCAGCTCATCAGGAGCCGAGCCTAAATAGATCGCCGCTTCGGCCAGGCTATTGGTGATCGCTGGCCGAGAATCGGTGGGCAAGGGAAACTGCGTACGGCGGTTCTCATGATCAGTCCACACCACCGAATCGCCCGACACACAAAGCCGGTGCGCCAGCGCATGGCTCCAGCCAAACCCCAACCCGCAATCCAGTTCCACCGCACTGGTGCGATACAGCCGTGTCCACTCAAACGGCAAAATCCCGTCCAGCGCGCCATCGGTGAGGGTGAGCAATTCTTCCCCGGTGACCATCGACACCGGGCAGCCGTTGGTGACCGTCTTGTCCGCTGGCGCCGCCGCATCTCCCTTCGGATTGGAAGCCACGGCAGGCGCATCATCCACATGCTCCTGCCGGACCAATACCGTCTGCCGAGTCTTGTTGCGAACCACCGGCACCGGGTTCGAAACCAGCGTGTCGCCAGCCTTCAATGGAACCACCGGCACCGCCTTGAGCGGTGTCGCCGCACTGCTCAGCAACACAGGCTTGGCGGCCTCAACATGCGTGTCCAACCGCGGCCCCGCCACCTGCCTGGCCAGCAACTCCAACAGCGCCCGCACTTGCCCGGACTTGACGCCACTCAGCACCTGCGCACCCAGCCGCAGCTGTACGCCAATACCCCGCGTCGCCCAGATCAGTAGCAAATTGATCAACACTTCGCCGGTGATTTCACCCAGCAGCTCGTACATTTCGGGCGGCGGCAGCATCCGTATCCAGGCCACCACCGCTGCCACGTAGATAAACAGCAGCGGCTCATCACTGAGCACCAACAGTCCCTCGGCCAGCGTGTCTTTGCCCAGCGCGAGCAACTCGTCCAGTTCTGCCTGAGAGATGTACTTCAGCAACTTTTCGCTGTTGGATTTGAGATTCGCGAGCAGGTCATACAGCTCGGTGATGTTGTCCCACAGGTTGTAGAGCGCCTTGCCAAGTCCGGTAGCGAAGGCAAGGCCCTGCATCGCACTGCGCTTGTAAGCAGGATCTTTGGCAAAGTCTGCCCATTGAGGCGCGAAACGCTCGTCCCACTGTTTACGCAGATCAGCTTCCAACCCGGCAATCACTGACGTGTAGGAGGCATACAGCGCCTTGACGTGATCCTTGGAGACATTGGGGTAAAAGGTGATTTGGTATTGCTGGTCGCGGGTACAGTCGTTGACTTCGAGGATGCCGCTGGGGCCGATGGTCCGATGAAGCGGCGCGCCGACTGGGCTGCCATCCCGAGCCAGGGCTTGCAGTTCCACCTGGGTGTTGCCGATGGGTACGAACCGGGTACTTTCAAACAGATGCACCAGGGTCAACCCACCCTGGGCTTTGCATTGAGCGACGGTACGGCTGGGTTTATCGGAAGAAGCCGGCGCGACCAGTGCGACGTCTTCCCCAACCTTGAACACCTGCTCCACGGCAAGTGCCGAACCACCCAACAGGCTGTCGGCCCATGCGTCGAACGTGTTCAGGCAGGTACGAAAATCCGCTAGAACGCGAGTGACATCCGGCGCCTTGGGATGCATGGGGGCCAGCACAAAGCCAGCGATCACCGGAATCAAGAGCCAGCCCTGTCAACCAGGGCTCTAACGAAAACAACCATCTGCAATCCCTCGCACTGTTCAATCAGGCGAGGGACTTTGCAGAGGTTTTCAGGGCAGGGGAGTAGAGCTTATCCGGCGCTTGCGTGGGAAGTTTCAGCAACCTTGTCGCGCAGCACCAGGCTGCACAGCGCAGGCAGGAACAACAGCGTCAACACCGTGCCCACCAGCACGCCGCCAATCAGCACATAGGCCAGCGACGACCAGAACACCGACAGCGTCAGCGGAATAAACGCCAGCGCCGCTGCCAGTGCGGTGAGGATTACCGGGCGCGCACGGCGCACTGTGGCTTCGATGATGGCCTCGCGAATCGCCATGCCGTGATCCTGGTTCTGGCGGATCTGGTCGGTAAAGATCAGTGTGTTGCGCATCAGGATGCCGCCGATGCCGATCAGCCCGAGAATCGCGTTGAAGCCGAATGGCTGGTTGAACAGCAACAAGGTCGGCACTGCACCGATCAGGCCCAGAGGCGCGGTAGCGAACACCATGAACATCACGCCGAACGAGCGCACCTGGAACATGATCACCGTGAGGGTCAGCAGGATCATGATCGGGAACAGCGCCGCCAGGGCCACGTTGGCCTTGGCGCTTTCCTCTACCGGGCCGCCGATGTCGATTTTGTAACCACTGGGCAGCTTGGCGATCAGCGGTTGCAGGTCTTTGTACACGGCCATTTCCACATCGGGCGGTTGCACGCCGTCGATGATGTCGGCGCGCACTTCCACGGTGGTGGCGCGGTCACGGCGCTTGAGGATCGGTTCTTCCATCACCGCCTTGAAATGTCCGACCTGGGCCAGCGGCACCGACGTACCGGCGCTGTTGGTCAGCGTCATGTTATTGAGGTTGGCAAGGTCTTCGCGTTGGCTGCCCTGGGCGCGGGCCACCACTGAGACGGTGCGGTTGCCTTCGCGGACTTCGGTGATCGGGTTGCCGCTGAGCAGGGCGTTCAACTGGGACTTGACCTCGTCGGGGGTAAAACCCAGCAAGCGCAGGCGGTCCTGGTCCAGCACCAGGCGATAAGCGCTGGCACGCTCGCCCCATTCGAGGAAGGTGTCTCTGGTCAGCTTGTTGCCGGCCACGACCTGGCGCACGTCTTCAGACAGCTCGCGCAGCACATTGAGGTCTGGCCCGGAGACGCGAAACACCACCGGGAACGGCACCGGCGGGCCGAAGACGAGCTGTGTGACCCGCACCCGCGCCGATGGAAATTCGCCTGCCGCAATGCGCTCGCGCATACGCAGTTTCAGCGCATCGCGGGCGTGGGAGTCGGGGGTTTGCACGATCAGCTTGGCGAACGCCGGGTCGGGCATTTCAGGGTTCAACGACAGGAAAAACCGCGGTGCACCGCCGCCCACATACGTGTCCACCATGCTGGTCTGCGGCTCTTGCAACAGGGCTTTCTCCACCTGCGCTGCCACCGCTTCGGTGCTTTTAAATGCGCTGCCGGGTGGCATATACACTTCAAGAATCAGCTCCGAGCGGTCGGAGTCGGGGAAGAACTGTTTCTTCACCACCGCCATACCCAGGCCGCACAGCACGAACGCGGCCACCACCAGCCCGGTTACCAGCCAGCGCCCGCGCACGCAGGCCTCCACCAGGCTGCGCAGTTTCTGGTAGTAGCGCCCGGCATAAATCGCATCATGCCCGCCGGGGACTGGCTTGATGTGCGGCAACAACTTCACGCCCAGGTAAGGCGTAAACACCACGGCCACCAGCCAGGACGAAATCAGCGCGAAACCTACGATCCAGAAAATATTCCCGGCGTATTCGCCCGCCCCGGAGCGCGCAAACCCTACCGGGAGAAAACCGATGATGGTGACCAGGGTCCCGGTCAGCATCGGCGCCGCCGTGGAACTCCAGGCGTAGGTGGCCGCGTGGATCCGATCAAAGCCTTCTTCGAGTTTGACCACCATCATCTCGATGGCAATGATCGCGTCGTCCACCAACAAACCCAGGGAAATGATCAGTGCGCCGAGGGTCACACGGTCGAATTCACGGCCGGTGACCAGCATGATCACGAACACGATCGAGAGCGTCAGCGGCACGGCTGCCGCCACTACCAGCCCCACGCGAAAGCCCAGGGCCAGCAGGCTGATCAGCATCACCACGGCCAGGGCGACGAAGAATTTGAGCATGAACTCGTTGACCGCCAGGCTGATGTTTTTCGCCTGGTCGGAGACTTTGGCGAAGTTCACGCCCAAGGGCAGGTCGGCCTGGATCCTGGCTTCCTGGGCCAGCAGGCTCTTGTCCAGTTCCAGGCCGTTCCAGTGTTTTTCCATGATCACACCCAGCATCAGCGCGGGGTCGCCCTGGTGACGGATGCGGTAGGTGGGCGGGTCTTCATATCCGCGGCTCACCGTGGCGACATCAGCGATGCGCAGCACGCGGCCATTGACTTGCAGCGGTACGTTTTCGATCAGCGCGAGGCTGTCGAAGGCGCCGTCGATGCGTATGTAGGCGCGGGCGCCGGCGGTTTCGACGAAGCCTGCGGGCGCCACGGCGTTTTGCGCGGCGAGGGCGGCGAAGATTTGCTCGGGCTTGATGCCCAGAGTTGCCAGGCGCTCATAGGAAAACTCCACAAACACGCGCTGGGCCTGTTCACCAAGGATATTGACCTTCTTTACCCCCGGCAGGTTGAGCAAACCCTGGCGCAGCTCCTCGGCCATTTGTACTTGTTGGCGGTGGGGCAGGTGTTCTGCCTCCAGGGCATACAAGGCGAAATACACATCGGAATATTCATCGTTGAAAAACGGCCCGATCACGCCCTTGGGCAGTTGCGCGGCTTCGTCGCTGAGCTTTTTGCGTGTCTGGTAGAACAGCGCCTGGATCTCGCTCGGGCGTGTGGATTCGAGGAAGGTCATGCGCATCGACACGAAACCCGGCTGGGCGATGGTCTCGACGCGGTCGTAGTAGTCCAGTTCCTGCAGGCGTTTTTCCAGGCGGTCGGCCACTTGCTCCTGCATCTCCTGGGCGGTGGCGCCGGGCCAGGCGGCGGTGATGGTCATGACCTTGACGGTGAACGAAGGGTCTTCGGCGCGGCCCAGCTTGCCGAACGCGAAGACCCCGGCGACGAGGATCGCAATCAGCAAAAACAGGGTGACAGCGCGGTGTTTGACGGCCAGTTCGGAGAGGTTGATCCCGCGCATACTCATTGATCCTGCTTACGGTTGAGGGCCAGCGCTTGGGAGGGCAGCAAGCGCACCGTATCGCCGCTGTGCAACAGGTGAGCGCCGAGGGCGACGATGGTTTGGCCGGGTGTTACGCCGCTGTCGAGCAAGGCGTCCTCCTGGCCGAGGCTGGCGACCTTCACCGGGGCGAAGCTGAGTTTGAAATCGTCGCCAATCACCCATACGCCCGTGCCTTGCCCTGCATCCTGCAAGGCGCCAATGGGTACGCGGGTTTGCAGGGGCTGGCCGTTGCCTTGCAAGCGCACGGTGATGGTGGAACCGAGGGCGAAACGTTCGACCGCACCCTGCAGCACATAACGTGCGCGGTAGGTGCGGGTCACGGGGTCGGCGCTGGCGGACAGTTCGCGCAGAGTGGCGGTCACGGCCTGGTCCGCTGCGCCAAAAGGAAGCGCCAGGGCTTTTTGCGTAGCCAGGTCACGCTGGTTCTCCGGCAGATTGACGATGGCTTCGCGGGCGCCGTCATGGGCCAGGCGCGCCACGATTTGCCCTTCGGCTACCACCTGGCCGCGATCGGCCAGCACGTCGGTGATGATGCCGTCGCCATCGGCCTTGAGTACTGAATAAGTGCGACGGTTTTCGATCTGGCTGGCATCCGATTGCGCCGCGGCCAGTTCGGCCTGGGCGACGCGCAGGTTAGTGGCCGACTGATCGAAGATCTGCCGCGACACCGCGCCGGTACTGGCCAGGCGCTGGTAACGGTTTTCGTCATCGCGGCGCTGGCGCAGTTGGGCCTGGGCGGCGTTGACGCGGTTTTTTGCCGAGCGCAGCGCCAGTTCGAAGTCGCCAATGTCCAGCACCAACAGGGTGTCGCCACGGGAGACGTGCTGGCCGGGGTCGACCTTGCGTTCGATCACCTTGCCGCTGACCCGAAAGCCCAGGTCGCTTTCCGTGCGCGCGGCCACTACACCGGTATAGGCGCTTTGCTGGGTGCCGGCTGCTTCGACCTTGGCGGCGAGTACCGGGCGCGGCACTGGCACCTGGGCGGTATCGGCCTTGCTGTTGCAGCCATTGAGGAACATCAACAGGGCCAGGGGCATGAGAAAACGCAGGGGGAGAGGGGGCATGGCGAACTCCGGAAACCATTGTGCAAAAAATTACGGCCGTAATTTTTTGCTTATATTATGGTTGAAATATAAATTAATCCAGCCCCCCGATAATCCCAGTCAGCTATGTGCAGATCTCCTGTGGGCTTGTTCGCGAAAGCGCAGTGCCAGTCACTGATGAGTCAACCGAACCACCACTATCGCAGCATAGGCATCTACACAACTTTGTAGCTGCCGCACGCCCCGTAACCACGATGCGAAGCGAGCCGCTCTTGATCTTGATCTGCTCTTGATCTCAGGCGCCCCGTTAAACCACGCTGGCCGGAATTCGACAGGGATTTGGGGGGTAAACCGGCAGGGATGCCGGTTTAGCAGCCCCGCGCCATGGATGGCGCGTGGCGGCGGCCCCCCAAATCCATGGCGGATTACGGGCACACCGAGCCCAGGAGCCGCCGTAAGGGCGGAACCCTAAGTGGCCGTTACCGCAGGAATGGATATGCACCCGGTATAACTGCGTCGCCTGTCAGGCCGCCTTCGCGAGCAAGTCGAATCGTCGCACCGCCCCTCCCACAGTTGGATCGCGGGGTGTCAGGTAGGTAGGTGTCGGCTGGCAAGCCACCATCGCAGGCAAGCCCGCCTACAGGCTAAAGAATTGTTCTATATGTAGAACGATCAGGGCCAGTTTTGCCCTCTAGTGCTCAGAGGTGAGGCGAATTAAGCTGTACTCACTTTGGAGGTACATCATGAAAAAGCTAATTGGTATCTACACCAGCCCCCGCGCCCACTGGGTCGGCGATGGTTTCCCGGTACGCACGCTGTTTTCCTACGACACCATGGGCAAGCACATCAGCCCATTCCTGTTGCTGGATCACGCAGGCCCGGCTGAATTCACCCCGACTGAACAGCGTCGCGGCGTCGGCCAACACCCGCATCGCGGTTTTGAAACCGTGACCATCGTCTACGACGGCGAAGTCGAGCACCGCGATTCCACCGGTGCCGGCGGCAAAATCGGCCCGGGCGATGTGCAATGGATGACTGCAGCCAAGGGCATTCTCCACGAGGAATTTCACTCCCAAGCTTTCGCTCGTAGCGGCGGGGCGCTGGAAATGGTGCAACTGTGGGTCAACCTGCCGGCCAAGGACAAAATGGCGGATGCCGGTTACCAGACCATCGTGGATGGCGATATCCCGGTGCTGCCATTGGCTAACGACGCGGGGCAATTGCGCCTGATCGCCGGTGAGTTCGCCGGTACTCAGGGCCCGGCCCGCACCTTTACGCCGATTGACGTGTGGGACTTGCGCCTCAACGCCGGTAAGGCGGTCACGCTGGACCTGCACGCCGGGCGCAACACGGCCTTGGTGATCCTCAGCGGCACTGTGCTGGTCAACGGCAAAGAAGTCGCGCGCCAAGGGCAACTGGCGTTGTTCGAGCGTGACGGTGATCAGATCACCCTGGAGTCCAATGACGACGCCAAGGTGCTGCTGCTCAGCGGTGAACCCATCGACGAGCCCATCGTCGGCCACGGTCCGTTCGTGATGAACACCGAGCAGGAGATTCACCAGGCGTTCGCCGACTTCCAGTCGGGCAAGTTCGGGCAGATGCACGCCTGACGGTTCACCGCAAAAAACCTGTAGGAGCGAGCTTGCTCGCGAAGAACTTCAACATACTGCGTTCAATCAGACAGAACGCGTTATCGTTGTGGTTTTTCGCGAGCAAGCTCGCTCCTACATTTTGTTCCCAGGGTTCTTATTTCATGCGATCTTCTCGGCATTCGCCCTGGAGTCGCCTGGATGCCCTCATTTATCGCTGATCACCCGATGTTGTGCGCCGTGGCGTTGATCCTTATCGACATTGCCGTGTGGCGCCTTATTTCCCCCAGCCTGGCCAATTGGAAACTGGCGGCGCGGCTGGTGATCTTTGCGGTATTCAGTGCCGTGTTGTTCAACGACGGCATGAACCCCATGCAAGCGGCGCCCTATGCCGACGACACCACCTTGCACCTCGCCGCCACGGCGTTGCAGATCGGCTGGTGGCTGTTCGCGGCGCGCACCCTTACGGTGTTGCTCGGCGCGGTGATGATGCAGCGGGTCGGCCATACCGGGCGTTTATTGCAGGACCTGCTGGGCGCGGTGATTTTCCTGATCGCGATCATCGCCGCCATGGCCTATGTGCTCGACCTGCCGGTCAAAGGCGTACTGGCCACCTCCGGCGCCGTGGCGATCATCGTCGGCCTGGCGCTGCAAAGCACCTTGAGCGATGTGTTTTCCGGGATCGTCCTCAATACCACCAAGCCTTACCAGATCGATGACTGGATCTCAATCGACGGTACTGAAGGCCGCGTCACCGACATCGACTGGCGCGCCACGCGCCTGCAAACGTCCCAGGGCAGCCTGGCGGTGATCCCCAATTCCCTGGCGGCCAAAGCCAAGATCATCAACTTTTCGCGCCCGGCAGACATGTTCGGCCTGGCGGTCAGCCTGCAAGTCAGCCCCCATGCGCGCCCGCAAACCGTGATCGAGGCCCTGGAGCGTGCCATGCAAGGCTGCCGGCCGCTGCTGGCCAAGCCCGCCCCAAGCGTGGCGTTCAAGGCCTCCACCAGCGGCGGCGTGGAATATGAAATCAGTGGGTTTGTGCCGGCCATGGGCCTCAAGCGTGAAACACGCAACCAGCTTTACGACCTGGCCTATCGGCATTTGCAGGCGGCAGGTGTGGGGCTGTTGTCCTCCACCGAAGGCAGCACGCCGCCATCCGTGTCCGGCGCCCGCGCTCTGCTTGAGCGCTCATCGATCTTCTCCACCTTGCGTCAGGAAGAAAAAGACACCTTCAGCCAGAACATGACCCTGCACACCTACCGCGCCGGTGAGATGATCCTGGCGGCGGGAGAGGTCAGCGATCACCTGTTCATCATCGAGTCTGGCGTGGTCTCGGTGCTGTTGATCAAGGACGGGCACAAGTTCGAGGCCGGGCGCATGGGGCCGGGGGAGGTGATCGGTGAGTCCGGCATCCTTTCCGACCAGGCGGCACTGGCGGATTTTTCGGCCAAGACCTACTGCACGCTGTACCGCATCGAAAATGAATACCTCAAGCCGTGCCTGGACGCTCGGCATGATATCGGCGAAGCCATGAAAGCGCTGCTGGATTTCCGTCGCCATGCCGCCCAGGCCCTGACCGAAGACGTACCCGTGGTGCCGGTCAAGAAGGGCTTCATCCAGTGGCTGAGGAAGCGTGGCCTGTAGATTGGTCACCTGTTCTTCGCCCGGATTGGCTATTTCTCCAGAACGCTGCGCTGATTACTCTGCGCACCTGTCCCAACGTTCTGGAGTCTCATCATGCAAACCCGTACCGATTTCTACACCGCTTCCCCAGACGCGATGAAAGCCATGCTCGCCCTGGAAGCGGCGGTAGGCAAACTCTCCATCGAATTGCCACTGCTGGAACTGGTGCGCCTGCGCGTCTCGCAAATCAACGGCTGCGCGTTCTGCCTCGACATGCACACCGCCGATGCGCGCAAAGGCGGCGAGACCGAGCGGCGTCTGTACACCCTGTCGGCCTGGCGCGAAACGCCATTTTTCACCCCACGTGAACGCGCCGCCCTGGCCTGGGCCGAAAGCCTGACCCTGCTCAGCCACACCCACGCCCCGGATGAAGACTTCAACGCCCTGGCCGCCGAATTCAGCCCACAGGAGCAAGTCGACCTGAGCGTGGCCATCGCCACCATCAACAGCTGGAATCGCCTGGCGGTGGGGTTTCGCAAGATGCCCAAGTAAGGCATCAGTTGGCTTTGAAATAACCACGCGGGGTGCTGCCGGTCATGCCTTTGAAAAAGGCGATCAATGCACTGTCGCTGGCAAAGCCCAGTTCAAAGGCGCAGTAGCCCAGGCTGCGCCCGGTGGCGAGCAGTTCGATCACCCGCATCAGTCGCCACTGTTGGCGCCACTGCTGATACCCCAGGCCGGTCTCCCTGAGAAAAATCCGGCCAATGGTCTTGGTGCTGGCGCCAATGTGCTGCTCCAGTTCCTGCAATGTCGGTGGCAAGCGGTCGAGTTGGGCCAGCAAGGGTGCCAGGCGCTTGTCTTGCGGCAACGGCAGGAGCAGGGGCTGCTCGACCGCGTGGCGGATTTCGTCCAGGCACAGCCCAAGCAAGTGGGCATAGCGGCCGGTGTGCCAATCGGTCTCGAAGGGTGCCATAGCCATCGGTTCCAGTACGGCCCGCAGCAAGGTACTCACTTGGATCACTCGCACCTGCGCGGGTAACTGCCCGGCCAGGGCCGCGCTCACGTACACCGACCGGTAATCGACCGCGTGCTGCATCACCGCGCGATGAGGCAGGCCGCAAGGTATCCAGGCAGCGCGGGTGGGCGGCAGCAGGCACAGTTGAGTGTCCAGCGTGATGCGCGTGCAACCTTGCTGGGTGAACAGCAACTGCCCGCGCTGGTGGCGATGCATGCCGGAGTCGTGATTGCCCAGCACCGCAGCGATGCCGATCACGGGAGCGGCAAACGCGTCGGGATTGAAAGACGCAGTCGCTTCGAGCCAAGCCATGGTTTGTCCGATTTCATGGATAAAATGTCGAAGTCTGGATAATACCCCAGTTGGCGCGCCCTAGAATTCGTCCATTGTTTTTATGGATGGACCTGGTGATGAAGTCTGGAAATTTGCTGATGCTGACGATGGCCTTGCTGATGTTCCCGCAATTGGCCCAGACCCTGTACAGCCCGGCCCTGGGCGATATCGGCCGGGTGTTCGCGGTCGAGCCTGAGCGGGCGGGGCAGACACTGTCGGTGTACTTCCTGGCCTTCGCTTTTGGTGTAGTGGTATGGGGGCGCTTGAGCGATCGTTGGGGGCGGCGGCCCGTGATGCTGATCGGGCTTGGGGTTTATGCAGGCGCCTCGGCGCTGGCCTTGAATGTGACCACATTCAGCGGTTTGTTGCTGGCCCAGGCGTGTGCTGCTTTCGGTGCGGCGGTGGGGTCGGTGGTCACGCAGACCGTGTTGCGTGACCGGTTCCACGGCGCTGGACTGGCCCAGGTGTTTTCGCTGATGGGCATTGCGCTGGCGGCCAGCCCCGCCATCGGGTTATTCAGCGGTGCGAGCCTGGTGGAGTGCTTCGGCTATCGCGGCGTGCTTGGCACGTTGCTGCTGCTCGCACTGGGGTTGTGGGCCTGGTGCCTGTGGGCCCTGCCGGAAACACGCCCGGCATCGTTGCCCACGGCCGCCCTTGGCCAGACACTCGGATTGATGCTCAAGGATGCCGGAATCTGGCGCTCGGTCGGATTGGTGGCAGCCTTCAATATTGCGCTGTTCAGCTATTACAGCGTGGGGCCGTTTATCTTCGCGCACCTGGGGCGCTCCACTGCCGAGTTCGGCTACAGCGGCGTGCTGCTGGCGTTGGGGTCCGGCCTGGGGGCGTGGCTGAACAAAGCCTTGCTCAAGCGTGGTATGGACAGCGATCAATTGGTGTTTGTCGCTGCTGCAGTGGCGGTGGTGGGGAGCCTGCTGGTACTGGCCCTGCAACACAGCTGGTTATTGGTATGGCCGATGTTGCTGGTGGTGCTGGCATTCGGCATGGCGATACCCAACGTGCTCGGCGGCGCGTTAGTCGACTACCGCGATCGCCTCGGCACTGCCGCCGCCTTGTTTGGCTTGCTGTATTACCTGGTGATTGGTGGCGGGCTGACCCTGGTGGCATGGACCCAGGACCTTGGCTGGAGCCTGTTGGTATGCAGCTTGGCGGCGTTGTGGCTGGCAACGCCGCGGGTATTCAGAAGTTGACCGATGCACTCAAGCGCGCCGTCAGCGGTGCGCCCTGGAACAGGTAGTCATCGCCCATGTATTCGCCTGCGTCGCGCCAGTAGCGCTTGTCGAACAGGTTGTCGACGCTCAGGCGAAACACCGTCTCGTACCCATCGACCTTGGTGGTGTAGCGGCTGCCGACATTGACCACCGCGTAATCACCCACCTGTACATTACCGGTGCGATTGGCGTATTTCTTGGCGCTGTATTGCACGCCGCCCAGTACCGCCAGGCCATTGACCCACGGCAAGGCATAGTCGGCGTACAGGCTGGCGCGCAGCTTGGGCACGTTGATCGCCTGGTGGCCTTCATAGTCCGGCGTGCCGCTGCCGCTGACCCGCGCTCGAATCGCTGCCACGCTGGTTGCGATTTGCAGGCGGTCGGTGGCCCAGCCGTTGGCGGACAATTCCAGGCCGGTGTTCTTCTGCTGGCCTTGCTGCAGGTAGGTGAAACCGTCACCTTCGGGCTTGGCGTATTGGTAAGCCTGGCGCGTCTGGAACACGGCAGCGGCAAAGCTGATGCGGCGCCAGTCGTATTTAACCCCGGCTTCGATTTGGCGCGAGACGGTGGGGGCGAGGGTTTCATCCTGGTTTTTTGCGAACCACGGCGCCGTGCCACCCAGTGACAGGCCCTTGCTGTAGCTGGTGTACAGCGAAACGTTGTCCACTGGTTTGTAGATCAGCGAGGCCTGGGGCAGGAACACGTATTGTTGGGTGTGGCGTGTCTGGTTGCCGGTGACGCCGTCAAAGGCTTTTTCATCCAGGCGTACTTCACGACCACCGAGGATGGTTTGCCATTGCTCGTTGAAGCGGATGCGGTCGGTGACGAACAGGCCGTACTGGCGGCTGTCGAGGTTGCGATGGCTGTCGTTCAGCGGCTGGCTAGTAGGTTTAAAGGTTGGAGTTGGTTCATAGATATTGCCGCTGCCAATTGAAGCGTTCACAGATTCACGTTTGTCGATCACCCGACGAAACGCGCTGGTACCAAAGGTTAACTCATGGCTTAAGCCTGCGGCGTCGAACAAGCCAGTCATCGCAGCCTGGACTTCATCATCGCGACGAGTGTCGTCAGGGCTGCGGAAGTCGTAGATGTCGTAGTCACCCTCCGGCGTGAAGTAATTTCCTAGGCCGTTGGTATCGCCGCCCCACGCAAACGAGCTGTAATCGTCAATCACCACCTTGCTGCGCGCCGCACTGATATTACCTTTCCACTGGTCGCTGAAACGGTACTCGAACTTGCCGTTGAGGTTCAGCGAATCAATCCCCACCTGCTTGCCGCCGGTCTGGTGCCCCAGCAGCTTTTTCGGCGAGGCGTCATGGGGCACTTCCGTACCCCCCAACAGTTGATACCCCGGTACCGAACGTTGTTGCTTGTTCTGGTACTCGGCATCCAGTTGCAGCACGGCGTCGGGGCTGATGTTCCAGTCAAAGGCCAGGGACAGGAAATCGCGCTGGCCATTGGCGTGTTCCACATAGGAATTGAGGTCTTCATGGGCGACGTTGGCACGCAGGCCGAACTGCTGCTCGCTGCCAAACCAGCCGCCGACATCGGTGGCGATATAACCGCTGCCGCGATCATCGGTAGACACCGTCACCGAGCGCACGTCCTCCGGCCGCTTGGTCACGTAGTTGATCACGCCACTGGGCTCGGAAATGCCGCTCTGCAAACCGGCCAGGCCCTTGAGCACTTCCACCTGCTGCTTGTTTTCCAGGGCGACGTTCTGCTCGCCTGTGATGGTGCGCCCGTTGATCTTGTAGCTGCTGGCCGCATTCAGCGAGAAGCCGCGCACCACGAAGTTTTCGTAATAGCCGATGGGCGCGTAACTGTCGCCCACCGAGGCATCGTTGCGCAGCACTTCACTGAGCAAGCGTGCCTGCTGGTCCTTGATCAAGGCTGCGTTGATCACCGTGATCGAGGCCGGAGTGTCGAGCAATGGTGCTTCGTCAAAACCGCCCACCGAAGCGGTTTCATTGCGGTAACCGGACTCATCCAGGCCCTGGACCTTCACCGCCGGCAATTGGATCTCGGCGGCCAGGCTGCTGCCGATGCCGCCACTGAGCAGCAGGCCGAGGGCAAAACGTGAAGTGACGACGGGTCGAAAACGCAGAACCATGGGCAGGGCCTTATAGCGCGGGGCGGGGGCGCATAAGCTAGGCATAACGGCCAGGTTTTACAAGCGTTCGGTACTCGCGCACACCGAGCCTGGGCGAGGTGCCGAGTGGAGGGGCAAGAACATTTGATTACTTTGCCGCTTTTGCAAGGTGACCCGCCGGTGGGCGGAACCGATAGTGGCCGTTACAGCACAATGGATATGTACTCGGTCTGGTTAAAGGTGGGAGGGGGCTTGCCCCCGATGGCGGTGGGCCAGCCCCAGATGTATTGGCTGACACTCCCTCATCGGGGGCAAGCCCCCTCCCACCTTTTTGAATGCGTTTCAACGTGAGCGCTTGAGGGTTTCGCTGGGCAGTTCCTTGAATAGTGCTCGATAGCTATTGGAAAACCGCCCCAGATGCCAGAACGACCAATTCATCGCCACCTCGGCCACGGTGGTATCCGCGCCACTCAATAGCTCCCGCCGCGCCCCATTCAACCGACGCAACCGCAACCACTGCGCCGGACTCATCCCGGTGTAGGTCTTGAACCCTTGTTGCAATTGGCGCAACGGCACACCCGCAATCTGCGCCAGTTCCAGCAGGTTGGCAGTTTCATCCGGAGCATCCGCCGCCCATTCACCGATACGCGCCATCAACCGGCGTTCTTCATTGCGTTTTTGCAAGGAACTGCCGTCCAGGCACACGCAGGCGTTGTCGAGGATAAACAGGCAATCGTCGAGCAACTGCTGGGTCAGGGCATCACGGCTGATGGGGTCGGTCAGTGCCGACAGGCGCGTAAGGGTACCGCTGAGCCAGCGAGTGAACAGCGCGTTTTGCTGACAGGCCAGTGGCGCCATGAACAACCCTTCCAGTCTGGCCATGTCCAGCCCATGGCGTTGCACGAACTGCGGGCCGAACACCACCGCTACTTCGCGGTAGTTCTGCGGGGTGATCCAGGTATTGCGGCTTTCGCCGTTAAGCAGGTACAGCGCGTTGTCGCTGCCATCGAAGCAGAACGACAGCGCGCCTGGCGGCGCGTTGAAGTGCTGTTCCACGCGGGTGTTCATACATTCTTCGTACACCTGCACGCCTTGCAGGTCGAGGTAGCGCACGCGCCCGGCGAAATGCCCGGGGGACATTTGCTGGTAATGCTGCACCCAACCGGGTGTCGCACTGCATTGGGCGGTCACATCGCCGGTAGCGAAGGCCTGTACGCGCAAAGCGGTTGCCTGTGTCATGGGGGATCCGTGCGCACTCTATTGGTGCGTTGTACTGCGTGCAAAGTGGATAGATGCCGTTTCAAGGCCGGCCCAAGATAGACCTCAATGTGTCGACTGTACAAGCCGGCGCCGCATCCCACCCAAGACGAGGTCCTTATGAATGCCCCCTTCGATCAGCTCTCCACCTGGCTGAAAGAACACAAGATTACCGAAGTCGAATGCGTGATCAGTGACTTGACTGGCATTGCGCGCGGCAAAATTGCACCCACCAACAAGTTCCTGCATGAGCGAGGCATGCGCCTGCCGGAAAGTGTGCTGCTGCAAACGGTAACCGGGGACTTTGTCGACGACGACATCTACTACGACCTGCTGGACCCGGCTGATATCGACATGATCTGCCGTCCGGTGGCCAACGCCACCTACGTGGTGCCCTGGGCCATCGAGCCCACTGCCATCGTGATCCACGACACCTTCGACAAACAGGGCAACCCCATCGAACTGTCGCCGCGCAATGTGCTGAAAAAAGTCCTGCAGCTGTACACCGACCAGGGCTGGCAGCCGATTGTCGCGCCGGAAATGGAGTTCTACCTGACCCAGCGCTGCGAAGACCCGGACCTGCCGTTGAAAACCCCCATCGGTCGTTCGGGGCGTGCCGAAACCGGGCGCCAGTCATTTTCCATCGATGCCGCCAACGAATTCGACCCGCTGTTCGAAGACGTCTACGACTGGTGCGAAGCCCAGGGCCTGGACCTCGACACACTGATCCACGAAGACGGCCCGGCGCAGATGGAGATCAACTTCCGTCACGGCGATGCCCTGAACCTGGCCGATCAGATCACTGTGTTCAAGCGCACCCTGCGCGAGGCCGCGCTCAAGCACAACGTGGCCGCGACCTTTATGGCCAAACCGGTGGCCGACGAACCCGGCAGCGCCATGCACCTGCACCAGAGCGTGGTGGAAATTGCCACCGGAAAACCGGTGTTCGTCGATGCCGACGGCAACATGAGCCCGTTATTCCTGCATCACATCGGCGGCCTGCAGAAGTACATCCCCAAGCTGCTGCCGATGTTTGCACCCAACGTGAACTCGTTCAGGCGCTTTTTGCCGGACACCTCGGCGCCGGTCAACGTCGAATGGGGTGAAGAAAACCGCACCGTCGGCCTGCGCGTGCCGACTTCCAGCCCCGAGGCGATGCGCGTGGAAAACCGCTTGCCGGGTGCCGATGCCAATCCCTACCTGGCGATCGCCGCCAGCTTGTTGTGTGGCTACCTGGGCATGATCGAGCAGATCGAGCCCAGTGCGCCGGTGGAAGGCCGTGCCTATGAGCGCCGCAACCTGCGCCTGCCGTTCACCCTCGAGGATGCCCTGGCACGCATGGAAGACTGCGACACAGTCAAGCAATACCTGGGCGAAAAATTCGTGCGCGGCTACGTCGCGGTCAAGCGCGCCGAGCATGAGAATTTCAAGCGGGTGATCAGTTCCTGGGAACGTGAATTCCTGCTGTTGAGCGTCTAAAACAACGATAAAAGGGGTGACGATATGCGTCTTGTGAACAAGTTTCTGCCGTTGGCACTTGCACTTGTACTGCCGGCGGCATTCAGCGCCAGCACCCAGGCAGCGTCGACGGTGAGCGTCTACAACTGGACCGACTACATTGGTGAAACCACATTGGCGGATTTCCAGGCCAACACCGGGATCAAGGTGGTCTACGACGTGTTCGACTCCAACGAAACCCTGGAAGGCAAGTTGCTCGCCGGGCGCACCGGCTATGACGTGGTGGTGCCGTCCAACCACTTCCTGGCGCGGCAAGTGGAGGCCGGCGCGTTCCTCATGCTGGACCGAGCGCAACTGCCGAACTTCAAGAACCTCGATCCCCGGTTGCTCAAGCTGCTGGAGCAGAACGACCCGGGTAACGCGCACTCGGTGCCGTACCTGTGGGGCACCAATGGCATCGGTTACAACGTCGACAAGGTCAAGCAGGTGCTGGGTATCGAGCGCATTGATTCATGGGCGGTGCTGTTCGAGCCGGACAACCTCAAGAAGCTCCATGAATGCGGTGTGGCCTTCCTTGATTCGCCGGATGAGCTGTTTCCGGCGATCCTCAACTACATGGGCAAGGACCCACGCAGCGAGAACGCCGAGGACTACAAGCAGGCCGAAGCCAAGCTGCTGACGCTGCGGCCGTACATCACTTATTTCCATTCCTCCAAGTACATCTCGGACCTGGCCAACGGCAATATCTGCGTGGCCTTCGGTTATTCCGGCGATGTGTTCCAGGCCGCCAACCGCGCCAAGGAAGCCAAAAACGGGGTGAACATTGCGTACTCGATTCCCAAGGAAGGCTCCAACCTGTGGTTCGACCTGCTGGCAATTCCTGCCGACGCCACCAACCCCAAAGAGGCCCACGCGTTCATCAACTACCTGCTCGAACCCGAAGTGATCGCCAAGGTCAGCGCCTCGGTGGGCTACGCCAACGCCAACCCGGCGGCCAAGCCGTTCATGGCCCCGGAACTGGTCAATAACCCTGAGGTTTACCCGCCCCAGGACGTCCTCGACAAACTCTACATTTCCACCACGCCCACGCCGGCGACCATGCGCGTGATGACCCGCGCCTGGAGCAAAGTGAAGTCCAACCGATGATTCAGTCCAACGAACATGCGCAGTCCTATTACCGCGCGACAGCCAACACCATGCCGCAGCGGCCTGCACTCGACGTTGATCTGAGCGTCGATGTGTGTGTGATCGGTGGCGGGTTCACCGGGGTCAACACGGCCATCGAACTGGCCCAGCGCGGGCTCTCGGTGATTGTGCTGGAGGCCCGACGCATTGGCTGGGGTGCCAGCGGGCGCAACGGTGGGCAGTTGATTCGGGGTATCGGTCATGATGTCTCGGGGTTTGCCAAATACGTGGGCGAGGAGGGCGTGCGCTATCTGGCGCGAGCGGGTATCGACTCGGTGGCGTTGGTGGGCGAGCGCATCGGCGAGCATGGTATCGATTGCGACTTGCGCTGGGGTTTTTGTGAACTGGCCAACACCCCGGCGCAATTCGCCGCGTTCAAGAATGAACAGGCGCAGTTGGCGGCCATGGGCTATGCCCCTGAAACCCGGTTGGTGGGCGCGCAGGACATGGCCCAGGTGGTGGGCTCGACAGTGTACGCCGGAGGCCTGGTCGACATGGGCTCCGGGCATCTGCACCCGCTCAACCTGGTGCTTGGCGAGGCGCAGGTGGCCGAGGCCCTCGGGGTGCGGATCTTTGAACAGACCGAGGTGCTGGAACTGATCCATGGCAACACTGTGCAGGTGCGTTGCGCCGGTGGCAGCGTGCGCGCCGCCCATCTGGTGCTGGCGTGCAATGCGCACCTGGAGAACCTGGAGCCGCGCCTGGGCGGCAAGGTGCTGCCGGCGGGCAGCTACATCATCGCCACCGAGCCGTTGCCGGAAACGGTGGCCGAGCAATTGATTCCGCAGAATCTGGCGCTGTGCGACCAGAAAGTCGGGCTGGATTACTACCGGCTGTCCGCCGACCGGCGCCTGCTGTTTGGCGGTGCCTGCCATTACTCGGGGCGCGATCCCCAGGACATCGCCGCTTACATGCGCCCGAAAATGCTCAAGGTCTTCCCGCAGTTGGCCGACACCGCCATCGAGTTCCAGTGGGGCGGCAAGATTGGCATCACCGCCAACCGCTTTCCCCAGGTCGGGCGGTTGAAGCAGTACCCCAATGTCTTCTATGCCCAGGGCTATTCCGGCCATGGCCTCAACGTGACCCACTGGTGCGCACGGCTGCTGGCCGAAGCGATTCACGCGGGTGCAAGTCGCGGCCTGGATATTTTCAGCCAGGTGCCGCACATGACCTTCCCGGGCGGCAAGGCGCTGCGCTCGCCGCTGTTGGCGTTGGGGATGCTGTGGTATCGGTTGCGCGAGGTGCTTTGATCACACAAAGGGCGCAGGCAATCGCTGTACTGGGCGCCTTATTCACTAATCTCAGGTTCAGTCAGCACCTTGCGAAACGTCTCCACCAGCGGTCGCAAATTAACGCGGTGCCAGGCCGCCCACAGCGGTGTGGTGTAGGTCAGCCACGGCAACTCTCGCAACACCACGCCGGGCGGGGCATTGCGGCTCAGGCCCTTCTGCACCATCGCTACCCCAAGCCCTGACGCCACCAGGCCCAGTGCGGTAAAGGGTTCGCTGGCTTCCATGGGAATCTGTGGGGTGAAACCGGCACGAATGCAGGCGGCGACGAAATCATCGGCGGGGTTGGCGCCGGTTTTGCGCTGCACGCCGATCCATTGTTGGTCCGCCAGGTGTTCGGGCAGCAGTTCGCGTTGCCGGGCCAGCGGATGCTGTTCGGGCAGGGCCAGCAGCATCGGGTCGTCGAGCACCTGCAAGGCGCTCAGGTCTGGATCGTCGTCGGCGGGGGGCTCGCTTACCAGGGCGATGTCCAGACTGCGTTGGCGCAGGCCCTCCAACTGTTCGAGGGAGGGCAGGTTATACAGCTTGATATGCACGGTGGGGCGATCGTCGCGCAGTATGCGCAAGGCATTGGGCAGAACACCGGCGTGCATGGCATTTTCGATATAGCCGATGCACAGGCCGCCTTCCTCCCCACGACCCAGGCGCTTGCCCAGCGATTCCAGACGGTTGGCATGGGTCAGCAACGCCTTGGTTTCGGCCAGGAAGGTCTGGCCGTCGCGGGTCAGGCGGATGCGCTGCTGGCTGCGCTCGAACAGGGTCAGGCCCAGGCGTTCTTCCAACTGGGCGATCTGCCGGCTCAGGGGCGATTGGGAGATGTGCAAGCGCTCGGCGGCGCGGCCGACGTGTTCTTCTTCGGCGACCACTTCGAAGTAGCGCAGTTGGCGTAGATCGATCATGTAAGACCTGTAAGGACTCAAGTTGGTCGCAGTATGTCTTGGACGGTCTGACTAACGCAATCTAGCATCTGCTCAACGGTCACAACCAACCGATTGAGGATCTCACCATGAGCTTGAAAGACAAACTCCCCGGCGTACTGGGCTTTGGCACCGCACCCTTGGGGAATATGTTCCGCGCCATCCCTGAAGACGAAGCCCAGGCCACCGTCGAAGCCGCCTGGAACCACGGCGTCCGTTACTTCGACACCGCGCCGTTCTACGGCTCGGGCCTGTCGGAAATCCGCTTGGGCCAGGCCCTGTCCCACTACAACCGTGATGACTACGTGCTCAGCACCAAGGTCGGCCGGGTGATTCTGGATGAAGTCGAAACCGGCGCCCGTGACCTTGGCGAAAAAAGCGGCGTGTTCGAACACGGCCGCCCGAATAAAATCCTCAATGACTACAGCGCCGATGCCACCCTGCGCTCCATTGACGATAGCCTCAAGCGCCTGCAAACCGATCGCCTCGACATCGTGTGGATTCACGATATCGCCCAGGATTTTTACGGCGACCAGTGGCTGGACTACTTCAACCAGGCCCGTACCGGCGCCTTCAAAGTGCTGACCCGCTTGCGCGAGGAGGGTGTGATCAAGGCCTGGGGTCTGGGCGTCAATCGCGTCGAGCCGTGTGAACTGACCCTGGACCTGACTGAGGCGCAGCCCGACGGGTTCCTCCTCGCCGGCCGCTATACGCTGCTGGACCACGAGCGCGCACTGCAACGCCTGATGGACGCAGCCTTGGCCCAGCAGGTTGAAATTGTGGTCGGCGGCCCGTACAGCTCTGGCATCCTCGCCGGCGGCGCACACTTTGAATACCAACCCGCTAAGCCTGCGATCATCAGCAAGGTCGAGCAGATCAAGGCGATTGCCCAGGCATTTGGCGTGAGTGTGAAAGCCGCGGCGCTGCAGTTTTCCCTGGCACACCCGGCCGTGGCGGCGGTGATTCCCGGTGCCAGTCGTCCGGGGCGCATTGCCGAAGACGTTGCGGCGTTGTCAGAACAGATTCCAGCAGCCTTCTGGCAAGCGCTACGCGAGGCCCGACTGATTTCGGATCGTGCGCCTTTGCCTCTCTAATCTTAAGGAAGCTAACCATGAAAATTGATGTGAGCGGCAAAGTAGCCATCGTCAGCGGCAGCACTGCCGGTATCGGCTTGGGCATCAGCCAGGCCCTGGCGCAATCCGGCGCAACGGTGGTAGTGATCGGGCGGGACGCGGGCAAGGTCGACGACGCTTTGGCCAGCATTCGCCAAGGGGTGCCCGGCGCTGACCTGCGTGGGCTGGTGGCCGACCTTGGCACCCTGGAGGGCGCCGAGAAACTGTTCGCCGCCGAACCTCGCGCCGATATCCTGGTCAACAACCTCGGCATCTTCAACGATGTGGATTTCTTCGAGGCGCCAGACAGTGAGTGGACGCGCTTCTATGAGGTCAATGTGATTTCCGGCGTGCGCCTGTCGCGCCATTATGCGCCGGGCATGGTCGAGCAGGGCTGGGGGCGGGTGATCTTTGTGTCGTCGGAATCCGGGGTGGCGACGCCGGCCGACATGATCAACTACGGCGTGACCAAAAGCGCCAACCTGGCGGTCTCCCACGGCCTGGCCAAGCGCCTGGCAGGCACCGGGGTGACGGTGAATGCGATTTTGCCGGGGCCGACCTTTACCGACGGCCTGGAACAGATGCTCAAGGACGCCACGGCCCAGTCCGGGCGCAGTGCGCGGGAAGAAGCCGATGTGTTCGTGCGTAATGCGCGGCCCACCTCGATCATCCAGCGTGCAGCCAATGTGGATGAAGTGGCGAACCTGGTGGCGTACATTGCTTCACCGCTGTCGTCTGCCACTACCGGTGCCGCTTTGCGCGTAGACGGTGGCGTTGTCGACAGCATGGCGATCTGATTTTTCCCCTGATTGGAGTATTTATTGTGGCAACAGCGTCTTCAGTAATTGAAATCCCGGCATCAGCCGACCAGGTCTGGCAACTGATTGGCGGCTTCAACAGCCTGCCCGACTGGCTGCCCTTTATCGCCAAGAGCGAGCCGAGCGAAGGTGGCCGTGTGCGTCACCTGACTACCGCTGACGGCGGCCAGATCGTCGAGCGTTTGCAGACCTTTGACAACGTGGCGCGCATTTACAGCTACACGATTGAAGAATCGCCGTTTCCGGTGAGCGCGTATCTGGCGACCGTGCAGGTTGAAGCGCTGACCGAGTCGTCGGCGAAAGTCACCTGGTCCGGCGTGTTCACTCCGGCAGCGGGCACCACGGATGCGGCGGTGGAGGAGTTATTTGCCGGCGTCTACAGCGGTGGCTTGGAGGCGTTGCGCGGCAACTTCCCCAACTGAACCGGTGTTATCGGGAAAAAACTGGTGATGGGCGAGGATCGCTGCAACTGACTCAGCGGGCGTCCTCTGCGCCGTATCGAGCCTGAACGGCGGCTCATCCCAGCATTCATATTCATGCACCAGCACCGACTGCCAGGTCGGCGGCGCCAGACCGGGAACATCGCCCACGCGGCTTTCCACACGGCGCCGATGCTCGTGCTGATCAGCACACACCACCTGGATATTGATCAGTTCAACCTGCGCTGCCGTCGCCACGGCTTGCCAGGCTTGGCGGCTCTCCCTGACCGGGTTCACGCAATCGGCGATGACCCGATGCCCCAGGCGCAAATTGCTCAGCGCCAATGCATTGGCCACGCTGTAGCCGCTGGCGCCCACATCCCCCGCCAATACGGCGGCATCGCGCAGCGCCTGTTCGATCACATCAATACGCAGGTAAACCGCGCCGGTCTGTCGCGCCAGTTCCCTGGCAACCGTGGTCTTGCCGCTGCCGGGCAGACCGCTGAATACGATAAGCATGGTCATCAACTCTTTGCAGGAGCGAGCTTGCTCGCGAAAAACGTCAACGATAACGCGTACTTCCAGGTAAAACGTGTGGTCTTCACTATTTTCGCGAGCAAGCTCGCTCCTACAGTGTTATTAGAACTGCTTCACTTCGACAACAGGACCTGCGCCCCATGACCCTGCCATTTGTGAAGATGCACGCCCATGGCGACGACTTCATCATCATCGACCGCCGTGGCCAGGACAACCCCATCACTGCACAGGTCGCCGCCCGCCTGGGCAACCGCCGCTCGGGTATCGGTTTCAATCAGTTGGCGGTGATACTCGACTGTGGAGACGCCGCCGCACATGTCCAGTTCTGGAACCCCGACGGCACGCGGCTGCCAACCTGCGGCAGCGCGACTCGCGGGGTGGCCGACCGCCTGATGCACGAGACCGGCATCGACACCGTCGTATTACGCACCGACCGCGGTTTGCTGACGTGCACACGCGTCGACGGGCAGCGCGTGTCGGTGGACATGGGCGCGCCGTCGCTGGACTGGGCGGCGGTGCCGCTGGCCGAGGCGATGGACACCCGCGTGCTGCCCATGGACGGTAACCCGGCGGCCTGCAGCATGGGCAACCCGCATTGCACGTTTTTTGTGCAAGACATCGCTGCCATCGATGTCGCGGCGGTGGGCCCGGCGCTTGAAGCTCACCCGCTGTTCCCGGCCAAGACCAATGTGCATTTTGTGCAGGTGTTGAGCCGTGGCCGTATCCGCCTGCGCATCTGGGAGCGTGGCGGCGCGGTGCCGTTGGGCTCCGGTTCGTGCTGCTGCGGTGCGGTGGTCAATGGGATTCGGCGCGGGTTGCTCGATGACAGCGTGGAGGTCGAATGCGACGGCGGCACGGTCACGGTGCAGTGGGACGGGCAGGGCGGGGTGATCTTGGCCGGCCGTGTCGAGCCGATCATGCAGGGCGCCGCATACCTGGGCTAGAACGTCACGGTAAACGTAGTACCGGCCGTGGCGCAGGACGTCACCGCCACATCGCCACCATGCACCTTCGCCAGTTCGCGCACGATATACAGGCCGAGGCCGACGCTGCGCACATCGCTGCCCTGGTCGGTGCCACGGGTCATGGGCTCGAACAACCCGGCCAGCAGTGTTTCGGGAATCGCCAGGCCATGGTTGTGCACCGCGACCGCGCAGGCGTTGTCGCCCAGGCGCGAGGTGATGGTGATCGGTTGCAGCAGGTCGCCATAGGCCACGCTGTTGGCAACCAGGTTGCCGATCATCTGCTGCACTCGGTCGGCATCCAGGCACGCCTGGCCGTTGCCTTCGGCCTGATGCACCAGCGTGGCCCTGGGAAAGGCCACCCGCAATTCATCCACCGCATGTTGAATAACGCCGTGCAAATCCAGCGGCACCGCCTTGATGGTGATGCCCTGGCCGACCCGCGCCTGGGTGAAGTCCAGCAGGTCGGCGATCATGCGATGGGCGCGTTCGGCCGACTGGCCGATATGCCCCAACAGTTGGCGCTCCTTGGCCGTGCGCTCGCCACGCTGCAGAAAGTCCGAAGCCATGCGGATGGCGGTAAGGGGGTTTTTCAAGTCATGACTGACAATCGCCACCATCTGTTCGGCAAACAACGCCCGGCGCTGGGCAACCGCATAGGCCGCGCTGAGTTCGGCCTGGGCCTGTTGCAGGGCGACCTCGGTGGCGGTTTTTTCCTGGAGCAGCGCTTCGGCCAACTTGCGTGCATTGAGCAGTTCGCGCTCGTATTTGTCGCGGTCGGTGGTGCCGAACAGTGCCAGGTCATGCACCACGCCGTCGGCCTGCCGGCGCTGGTTGGCATTGAGTAATACGGTCACTTTGTGCCCGGCGCAATGGCGGATGTCGAGCTTCACTTCGGTGACGCTGCCGTGCATGCGTAGCATCGGTGCCAGGTGGGTCTGGTAGAAAATCCGCCCGCCCATGGTCAGCAGGTCCTGGAAGCGCCGCCCTTGCAGCGCAGCGGCGCTGAACCCGAGCCAGTCGCTCAAGCGCGGGTTGACGTGCAGGATCGTGCCGTCTTCGTGGGTTACGGCCAGGGCGCAGGCGGCGCTGTCGAACAACGCGTCAGCGGGCATCGGCAGGCGCCCAAGGGGTCAGGAACCGGTCCATTGCCGCTGCGCACGCCTGGGGTGCACTCATATGCGGGCAATGGCCGACATTCTCCACCAGGCAATAAGTGCTGTTGGGCAGCACGCGGTGCAGGTATTCACCCACGGCTACGGGGGCGATCAGGTCGTCAGTCGATTGCAGGATCAACACCGCAGTGGTCAGGCCCACTACATCCTGGCGGTTATCCGAAAGGAAGGTCACCCGGGCAAATTGCTTGGCGATGTCCGGCTCGGTGCGGCAAAAGCTCTCGGTCAACGCCTCACCCAGTGCCGGTTGGTCCGGCGCGCCCATGATTACCGGGGCCATCGCGCTCGACCAGCCCAGGTAGTTGCTGTCGAGGGTGTCGAGCAGGTCGTCGATATCCTCGCGCTTGAAGCCGCCAACATAATCGTCAGTGTCGATATAGCGCGGCGATGGGCCGATCATCACGTGCGCAGCAATACGCCCGGGGACAAAACGGTCGGCGAGGGTGCCAATCATCGCGCTGACGGAGTGGCCCACCAGGATCACCGGGCCTTGGGCATAGGCGTCGATAATCTCGTTGAGGTCGCGGGCGTAGCCGTCCAGGGCCAGGTATTTGGCTTTGTCGAACGCGCTGAGGTCCGACCGGCCCGCACCGACCAGGTCGTAGAGAACCACGCGAAAGCGCTGGCTAAAGTGCGGCGCCAACTGGTTCCACATCGCTTGATTGCAGCCAAAGCCGTGGGAAAACACCAGCGTCGAAGGACCGTCGCCCATCACATTCACATTGTTGCGGTAGCGCAGGTCCATGGCGTTCTCGTAGCTGGCAATTTGCTATGCGGGGTAAGGCCGCAGTTTAGATAGTCGCGCACCTGGGGTCACGCGTTATACGTCGATAAGGTAAAGTCGGCAGCTTAAGGAAGAAACCTCAGGTAACAAAACATGATAGGGAATTGGCGTCAAAAGGTCTCGGGTTTGCTGGCCCTGGTGCTCCTCGGCGTGCTGAACATAGCCCAGGCGGACACTTCACCGATCGGGGTCGCCCTCGACCAGCGGGTGATTGACCTCACCAACACCCTCGACGCAACCACCACCCAGCGCCTTAAAAACCAGCTTGGCGACCTTGAAGCGCGCAAAGGCGCGCAAGTCGCGGTGTTGCTGGTGCCGACCACGGGCGGCGCCGCTATCGAAGACTATGCCAACCAACTGTTTCGCGCCTGGAAGCTGGGGCGCAAGGACGTCAACGATGGCATCCTGCTGGTAGTGGCCAAGGCTGATCGCGCAGTGCGCATTGAAGTGGGCTACGGCCTGGAAGGCATCGTCACCGACCTGCTGGCTCATCGCATTATTGAAGAACAGATCACCCCGGCGTTTCGCCAAGGTGATTTTGCCGGCGGTGTGCAACAGGGCGTGGACGCATTGACCGTACTGGTGGACGGCGGTGACTTACCGCCATTGGCGGGCGCCGGGATCAACCCTCAATTTATCGCGTTGCTGGTGGCGTTTATCCTGGGCGGCTTGGGCGGCGTGGCGATCGCTGCCGGCAAGCTGCATTGGCGCCGGGCGTTGATCGTCACCGTGGCGGCCACGCTGTTGCTGACGCTGCTGGCGGGCGGTCGCGAGTGGCCGATGTTCCTGTTTGTCATGCCGCTGACGCTGTTGATAGGCGGCGCGATATTCGGCGCGCTGTGGCAGGTGCGTACGCTGTTTTACTGCGTAATCGGGCTGCTGGCTTATATCCTCGGGTTGGTGGTGGCAAACCAGTACGTGGACGTCAGTTTCATCCATTGGCTGCTGTGGCCACTGGGCGTCTTGGTGGTGCTGGGGTTGTACCTGGTGCTACTGCTGATCATGAGAGAGACCTGGCGCACCAGCCGTGCAGGTTTTAGTGTGCGACTGCTGGCGGCGGTAGTCGTGTACGTGGTGGCAGGGTGGGTGATTGACGGCGGCCGCGACGGCTGGCTATTGGCGTTTCCCATCGCATCGTTTGTCGCGCTGATCATCTTCGGCAAGGTCGGTGAAGGGACGGGATCGGGTAGCGGCTCCAGTTCGAGTTCCAGCAGTTCCACCTCCAGTGACAGTTCCTCCGGTGGCGGTGGTTCCAGTGGTGGCGGTGGGGCTTCCGGCAGTTGGTGACGCGGTAGCCGATCCCCACACTTTCGAACCCCATCCATGGCAAGCGCGTGTTTGGCAATGCCATGGGGGGGCACAACGGTTTGGACCGCAAACAGCCGGTTGCAGTATTACGCCTTGACCCAATCGCCCTTGCCATCGGATTTGATTTCGAAATCAATGGGGTCACGGTTGGCGTTGCCTGGAGCGTTTTCAACGGCCTTTTCGTCCGACGGCAGGAAGTTGCGATCTAACTGGCTGCGGGCAGTGTTGACCTGAGAGTTGTCGACGGCCTTTTCGTCCGCAGGCAGGAAGTTCTGATCCAGCCGACTACGGTTGGCGTGGGCCCTGTATTCGTCGCCGATGTTCTTCCAGCCGCCCTTGCCATCGGACACTTCTGCATCGTCCCCAATCTGGTTTTCTTCCTTGGGGTTGTATCTGGCTTTGTCGTTGTCGATCCTGCCGTTGTCAACGGGTTGGTATGCAGGGAAAGATGGGCTGGAACCATTGATTGAAGACACGATTGCACCTCTCTGATAGCTGGGATATTGACCCGCCAGGACGTGGTCCCGGCTCGGCGTTTCGCAGGCTACAGCGCCATGAGCAGTCGCTCAATGCGGCCCATTTCGGGTGAATGTAACCGAGTGAAACCGCTGTGGTCGCGGGTTTCCAAATAGTGAGAGTGGCGATAGGTGCAATCCGGCAAAAGGGGCAGCAGAGTCAGGCTGGATGTAAGAAAGCGTCGTTGGTTCTCAGGTTTTCATTTGTAGAAATACATTTGACGGCTCAGTGGTGTGCGCTTGTTTCACGATTGGAAACAGTTATGTAATGACCTTTCTTAGACAGTTCTCACCATTTCATGCCACGCCATCCCACCGTGATCCGACGGCGAAGGACGCACATAGGTGTAGCCCATGCGGGTGTACAACGGCACGTGCTGGTGCTTGCACATCAGGTGAATCGTCTGCTTGCCCATTGCTGCCATGCGCTGCACGAACGCGGTCATCAGTTTTTTTGCATAGCCTTTGCCTTGATGTGCCGGGTCGACCACCACCGACATGATCACCACATTCGGCGCCTCGGCCACATGGCCTACCAACTCCTTGAATGCCTCATCCGACATCACCACATTGTGGGCACAGCCGGAATTGATGAAACCTGCGATTTCGCCATCCGCCTCCAGGATCAAAAAGCCCTGGGGATACTGGGCGATGCGCGTGGTGATTTTTTCCAGGGTGGCGGCTTCGTCGCCTTCGTATGCGCTGGTTTCGATTTCAAAGCAGCGGTGGGCGTCGGTGGGCAGAGCGGTACGCAGGGTAAGGGTGGGCATGGGTGGTTCCAAGGCGTTGAGCGAAAGGCAACATCATAAACAAACGTCGAGCTTATGGCACAGCAAGGCCATTTGCTTGGAGGGGAAGGTGTGAGGTTCAACTGAAATATCGGATGCAGAGCGCAGGCCTGACTGATGCGACTCAGTCCAATGAGGGAGGGGGCTTGCTCCCGATGAGGGAGTGTCAGTAAACGCATCTTGGACTGACCCACTGCCATCGGGAGCAAGCCCCCTCCCACATTTGGACGACCTAGAATTCCCCGGAATACTTTACTGCCGCCGCCGCCCGCGACGGCACATTCAAACTGCGCAGCAATGACGACACATGAATGCGCACGGTAAACGGCGAAATATCCAGGGCCTTGGCGATTTCCTTGTTGGTCTTGCCCTGGGCAATCAGGCGCAGCACTTCCTGCTGGCGGGTGGTGAGGGTGTGGGTGTCCAGCGGCAGCAGGCCCGAAGGCGCGAACTTGACCAGCACTTCGCCGGCGCGAATCGCCAGCAACGCCTGGCCGATGTCGTCGGGGGCGATGTTCTTGCCGATGAATCCGTCGGCGCCCAGGGCCATCACCTGTTCGATCAGCGCCGGGTCGTCGACCATCGACACCACGATCAACGTTGTGCGCCGCAGTTGCTGGCGCAGTTCGGCCAGTTGGCTGATGCAAGTCAGGCCGGGGAAGCGCAGGTCGAGGATCAGAGTGTCGACTTCGCTCGGCTCGCACAGCAGCGCATTCACCGTGGCCAGGTCGCCGGCCTCTTGCACCTGGGCGTCGGGTAGCAGGCGCCGCACGGTGCGCGCCATGCCTTCGCGAAACATCGGGTGGTCGTCGGCGATGATGATCCGGCCGGTCATGGTGAGCTCCTTCCTGGGGCAAGGTGGTGTCGAGGCATGCTACTTTACCAGCGGGCCGAGGGCCTCTTTTCCAAAGATGATCTGTCAAGGATATGACTATGAGTCCCGAGACCAACTCCGAACTCGATCAGGCTAACCTGCGCATCGTGGTGGCCACCATCGCCATTGTGTATATCAGCGTACTGGGTTTTTTGCCCGGGCAGTCGCTGGACACCTACCTGCCGGTGATCCTGTATATCTTCGGGTTCCTGCTGGCGTCCATCGTGTTGCGCCAGGTGATCGCACGCTGGCCCGGGCATTACCCGGCGCGGCGCATCTTCGGCATGATCCACGACTACACCGGCACGTCGTTCGGCCTGGTGGTGGGTGGTGAGGCGGCGTTGCCGCTGTATGCGGTGATGGTCTGGGTGAACCTGGGCAACGGGATGCGCTACGGGTCGCGCTACCTGGCGATTGCCACGGGGCTGGCGTTGCTGGCGCTGCTGATCGTGTACCAGCTTACGCCGCTGTGGCAGGCGCAACCGTTCATGGTGTTGATGCTGATGATCACCAGCACGGTGATCCCGGTGTACGCCCATATCCTTCTGGAGCGCACGCGCAAGGCTTCGGAACAAGCCATTGCCGCCAACCTGGAAAAATCCCGCTTTCTCGCCCAAGCCAGCCATGACCTGCGCCAGCCGATCCACTCCATTGGCCTGTTCACCGCCTGCCTGCGCGAAGCACGGTTGGGGGATGACGAGCGGCGGCTGGTGGACAATATCGATCGCTCGCTGCTCAACGTGTCGCAACTGTTCCGTTCGATCCTCGACCTCTACACCCTCGACAACGGTCGCCTGTTGCCCAAATACCAGGTGATCCACCTGGGCGACTTTCTCGCCGACCTGGTGCGTCAGAATGCCGAGGCCGCACGCTGGGCCGGCGTGGAGTTGCGCTTGCGCCCCTGCACTCACTGGGTACGGGTGGGCCCGGGCATGTTGGCAACCATGGTGCAAAACCTGCTCTCCAATTGCTTCAAGTACGGCGCGCAGCGGCCAGTGCTGATCGGCGTGCGTAGTCGTGAAAACGGCTTGGTCATAGAGGTGCATGATCAGGGGCGAGGGATTGCACGGGAGCATCTTTCAAAGGTCTTCGAAGAGTTCTATCGCGTGCGCCAATTGCGTGACAAGGATGTCGAAGGCGTGGGCCTCGGGCTGTCCATCGTCAAGCGCCTGGGGCAATTGATGGGGATGCAGGTGAGCCTGCGTTCGCGGTTGGGCCAGGGCACCTCGGTGAGCCTGCACGGCCTGGCCCTGGCCACCGCGCCGCGTCAACTGGCGCTGCGCGACGATGTGCGCCAGGCCGGTCTGCTCACCGGTCTGAAAGTATGCCTGGTGGAGGATGACCACAACGTGCTGCTTGCCACCCAGGCGCTGCTGGAGCGATGGGGGTGCCAGGTGCAGGCTGAGTCGAGTGGGAAGGGGCTGGTCAGCGACTGCGATATCATCGTCGCCGACTACGACCTGGGTAATCACGCCACTGGCATCGAATGCATCGACGAGCTACGCCAGCAACGCGGTTGGGCGGTGCCGGCGTTGATCCTCACCGGTCACGACGTGGAGAGAATCCAGGCCGCGTTGCACGACCGTCAGATCGCCATCTTGTCCAAACCGGTGCGCCCTGCGGAACTGCGCGGCAGGTTGCGTGACCTCAGCCAGGAAAAAGTTACTGCATGAACGGTGTCAGCCCGTTGCCACGTGCGCCTTTTGGCTGGCAGTAGGCGGCAGGTTTCATCAGGCCAAAACTGGCGATCGCAAATGCACCGCCACTGGCCCCGCTTGGTACGGAGCAGTTGTATTCGCCGGACGCAGTGTTGGCTACATAGTAAGTAGTCATGGAATCGCTGCGCACATTGGAAATACGTTTTACCGGTTCGCCCAGGTTGGTTTCCGACAGCTTCTTGAGGTGATCTTCAGTGGGCTTGATATTGCTGCAACCGGCGACGCCGATGATCAAGGCGCCCAGCAGGGCAAGGCGAGTAACAGGGGAGTGGAGTTTCATGGTGCGTCTTCCTTGGGGTTGTTTTGGTTTTTCCAGCGCGCAACAAACCCGCACGCAATGAATGCGCGGTGCTGAGGAAGCGTTGGAAGTGCCGAGGAATATAGCGCCGCGGGCGGGCAGGGTCGATTAGCACAAATGGGCTAATGGCAATTTGAGGTCATGGAAGGAACAGGCAGTGTTGGAGATAAAACGAGCTACGCCAGACGACGCCGACAGAGCGTTCGAGATTCGCCGTGACGCCATTCGCGGTCAGTGCATTGGCGCCTACAGCGCGGAGCAAATGGCGCTCTGGACCCGAGGTTGCGCAAGTGATGGCTACAGCGTGTTGATGGACAAACCGTTCTACCTGGGCTGGGTGAACGGTGAAGCTGTCGCTACCGGTATGCTCGATCCTGACCACCATGAGGTGGGAGCGTTGTTCGTGCGGCCTGCGTTCACTGGGCGCGGCTATGGCAAGGCGATGCTTGCGCATGTGGAGGGCATTGCACGGCAGATGGAGATTGAAAAGGTAGTGCTGGACGCCACCTTGAATGCGGTGAGTTTCTACCGCTCGTGTGGTTATGTGGGGGATGAGCAGGCGGTGTATCACTCACCCTCGGGGTTGGTGCTGGCGTGTGTGCCGATGGTGAAGCGGCTGCGGGTCATGCCGGCGTTTTGAATGCTGCGCGCAATTGCTCAATGACCTGAGCAACGCCTGGGCCCCGAATCCGTGGCGAGGGAGCTTGCTCCCGATAAGTATCGATATCTACACAACTCTCTAGCAGCCGACCGTAACCACGATGCGAAGCGAGCCGCTCTTGATCTTGCTCTTGATCTGCTTTTGATCTTGATCTTAGGCGCCCCGTCAAACCACGCTGGCCGGAATTCGACAGGGATTTGGGGGGTAAACCGGCAGGGATGCCGGTTTAGCCGCCCCGCGCCATGGATGGCGCGTGGCGGCGGCCCCCCAAATCCATGGCGGATTACGGGCACACCGAGCCTAAGCGAGGTGCCGAGTGGTGGGGCAAGAGCCCTTTGGTTACTTTGGGGCTCTTTTTTTCAAAGTGACCCGCTGTAAAAGCGGAACCAATATCAGCCGTTACCTAAATAACGGATATGTACTCGGCCTGATCCAACATCCTGGTCGGCCCTGAGGCCGCCATCGGGAGCAAGCCCCCGCCCACAGGACCGCCTACACAGGGCAATCAATGCATCTTGCTATGGTCCATCTGGCTGTGATCCATGCCGTCCAGGCCACGGGCATTGGCCTTCACCTCAACGGTCTGCTTTTCACCCTTGGCATCCTTCACCGTAAGGGTCAGCGGCACCTGGTCGCCTTCCTTGATCTGGCCGGTCAGGCCCATCAGCATGACGTGATAGCCGTTGGGGTCGAGCTTGACGGCTTTACCCGCCGGCAGGGCCACCGAGTCAACCGGGCCCATGCGCATCACGTCGTCCTTCATGCTCATCTCATGGATCTGCACGTCCTTGGCCACCGGCGAGGCCACGCTGAGCAGTTGGCTGTCGCTGTCGGCGGTGAGGGTCATGAAGGCACCGCTGGACGGCTGGCCCGGTACGGAGGCGCGTACCCAGGCGTCGGTCACTTGCACCTGGGCGCTGGCGTGGGCGGCGAGGCCGAGCAGGGTAAGGCCGAAGGCAAAGCGTTTCAGGGATTGAGCGGTAGTCATTAGCAGACCTCCATGACGGTGAGCAGGTCTTCTGCGCACTCTTGAGCGGTAAGGGATGCCTGCAAGCCAAGGCGCAGGTTGCCACGGGTGTCGAACACGAAGCTGGTGGCGGTGTGGGACAAGGTGTAGGTGTCGCCGGCGGGGATCTTTTCATAAAAGATCCCGAACTCCTTGGCGGCCACGGCGATTTCTTCCGGGGTGCCGTAGAGGGCTTCGAAGCTGGGGTCGAAGGCCTTGACGTACTTGTCGAGAATCTCGGGAGTGTCGCGTTCCGGGTCCAGGGTGATGAACACCACCTGCATGATCTTGCCGTCGCGGCCCATCAGCTTCTTGGCCTGGGCGGCGCGTGCCAGGGCGGTCGGGCAGACCGCTGGGCATTGGGTGAAACCGAAGAACACCACGGGCATCAGGCCACGGTACGAGCTCAAGGTGACGGTTTCGCCGGCGGTGTTCTTGAGCTTGAAGGTACGGCCCATGATCTTGTCACTGAGGTCCTTGCCGTACTTGAAGTTCAGTTTGGGGCTGTAGTCACAGCCGCCCAGCAGGCTGCCCAGGCCCAACAGGCCCATGCCGGTCAGCACTTTGCGGCGGGTGAATAACGTACTCATCAACTGTGCATCCTGTGAAACGCCTGCAGGGCTGTGAAGCGGCCGATCAGGCTTGGAAAAGGAGTAACGAGAAGGGTGCAGAGTCTATCAACCCTGGCCACCCTGCGTAATCTGCGACGTTCTGCCACAGGGGCGCACCGTACTTCATCCTTTTGCGGCTTCAGTGGTAGAGTCGCCGCCATGAAATTGCGCCACTCTGACCGCTCGCTGATCGCCTGGGCCCTGTACTTCTGCGTGCTGATGAACCTGTTCGCCTGCGGTTTGGGGCACGGTCAGATGATGGGCCAGCAGCTCAATGGCATCGGTGGGCTGTTCTGTTCGGTGGAAGGTGGCCAGTTGCCAATTTCCGATAAAGGGTTGGCTGACCCGAGTTCCAGCAACATCTCGAACTACTTTGCCTGCCCGGTCTGCAACGCCATTACCGTCGCTATCGTATTCCTGATCGGCCTGGCCTGGCTTCTTGGCCTCGGGCAAACCCCGCGCCCGGGCCATGAGCGGCGCAACAAGGCGCCACCGCGTTACTCCTGGCCCTCGGCCAACCCCCGCGCTTCCCCTGCATTCTGACGTATGCCTTGGGCCTCCTGAGACCAGGGGGCATTCTGCCGTCACGATTATGGGTGCTATCCATGAATCAACTATTGCCTGCAGGCGCCAGCCGCCTGGTCAGCAAGGCGTCCCGTCGCCTGCGCGCGGAGCCCGCGCTGCCCGATTACCCGAGTAATGCCCGTTGCTTTGTGCACCTGGATGCACGCCTGTTGCCCCATTGGCATACCTTGTTCGATATCTGCCCGGCATTGCTCAAGCTTGACCCGCCGGAGGGGCTGAACCTGTTCCGCAGCTTTATGACCTGGGCCTATCGCAATCAGCCGCCGTTGGATTGGACCTACCATCTGAACGTCTGCCGCTGGCTGCTGGGCTCGATGTACCGTGCGCAAATAGATAACGAGCCGATAGAAACCTTTATGGCTGCCGCGGCGGCGTGCTGGGTGACGACCGATCAAAGCCCGGCCCAGGGCGTGGTTCTGGCCTGGCAAGACACACGGGTTGTCGATTGGAAGGGCAGGCCGCTGGTTGATATCGAACGCCAGGTGTTGCCTGCCCCGGCAGGGGATTTTGCCTGGTGCCCGTTGACCCGCCAGGCCGGCTTCAGCGGCTGGCAACCGGTGCCTTGAAGTGCTGGTCGAACTATGACGTGAGGCGACGTAAGAAACGCGAACTTTTTGTAGGATGAAACTGTTTTTTCATACTGCTGATGGGAACGGTATTTTTTTACCCGCAAGAGTGCGATGTTCACGTTCGACGCCAAAAACACAAGAGGCTGCGATGAAGAAGATGTTCGAGACAACCCCTTTGCCCAGTGATCACTACGATGTTGTCAGTCGGGCGCTGCACTGGTTGATGGCCCTGGTTTTCACCTGGATCTATTGCACGGCGGTGGCCCACTACCTGGCTTCCGACTCTACGGTGGACAAACTGCTGTGGCCCTATCACAAGCCCACAGGGTTGTTATTGCTGGTGCTGCTGATACTGCGGACCAGTTGGAACCTGTTGCACCGGCACCGTCGTCCTCCAAGCGTGAACCGCTGGTCATCGATCGGGCATGGCGCGCTGTATGCGCTGATGTTGCTGATCCCCGTGATCGGGCTGCTGCGCCAGTACGGCTCCGGTCGCGAATTTTCGGCGTTTGGCCTGACGATCATGGAGGGCCTGGAAGGCGAAAAGGTGCAGTGGATGATTGATCTGGGCCGCGACTTCCACAGCGAACTGGGGTGGACGATGCTGGTATTGATTGTCGGGCATATCGGCGCGGTGCTTGTGCATTCGCTGCGAGGCGAGCCTCAGGTATTGCGACGCATGTTCAGTCGTCGGGCTTGAAGCGCTGACGAGAGATTCGGAAGGCCCGCACGCTTCACAGCGTGGTGCGCTGCCATGCGACCTTCGAGCGGATGACTAGGCTTTGTGAACCATTGGTTTTCAGGTTTATCCGCTTATGCCTTCCTTGCACCAAAACACCCCGTCACTGACGGTTTTCGACCCGCGAGGGTTGACCGTGCGTAGCGTGGCTTACCACCGCAACACGCTACAACAGCAACCTCTGGAGTATGTCACACGCCAGGTATTCGGCGCCCGGGGCTTCCTGCAACAACAATGGGACCCCAGGCTATCTGACCTGCACGGCCTTGACGACGCTGTGCCGCCCAATCTGTCCCATCGCCATAGCCTCACCGGGCTACCCCTGAGCACCGATAGTGTGGATGCCGGTAGCCAGGTCATGCTGCCTGGCAGCGCTGGTCAGGTCGTGCAGCAATGGGACAGCCGTGGCGCCCGGCAGCGGTTTGAGTACGATCAGTTGCTACGCCCCGTGGCGGTGTTTGAGCGTGCCGCAGACGAAGCGGCAGAGCGCTGCGTGGAGCGCATGACCTACGCCGGCATGACGTCTCGGGAGGCGGCACGTAATCGCTGTGGCCGCTTGATCCGCCACGATGATCCAGCCGGTACGCTGTTCTTCGATCATTACAACGTACAGGGCAGCGTCACGGTGCAAACCCGGCGTTTGCGCGCACAATACACTGCGTCCGACTGGCCGCTGGCGGAGAGTGAACGCGACGCACACTTGCAGGCTGAGGCATTCACGACCACCTGGCGGTACGGCGCGCTGGGCCAGGTGCTGGAACAGGTCGATGCCCTCGGCAATCGTCAGCAATCGCGTTACGGCGTAGACGGCTTGTTGACCCACAGCGAAATAGTCTTCAAGAGCGGAGCGCGCAAGACCTTGGTGGATCAGCGCACCTTCAACGCCTCGGCGCAGGTGTTGGCCGAACGCACGGGCAATGGCGTCGTCAGCGTGGCCGAGTACGCCGATGCCGATGGCCGTTTGATGCGCTTGAGCGCCCACCTCAAAAACACGCCGGGTAGGCTCCTGCAAGACCTTTCATACCGCTACGACCGGGTCGGCAACGTGCTGCGCATCCACGACGCGGCGCAGCCGACGCGGTGGGCGACTAACGTTCAGGTGGCGGCGGTCAGTACGTTCGAGTACGACAGCCTGTCACGATTGATCAAGGCCACTGGCCGGGAAAACTCCCGTAGCGCCGGCACATCCGCGCTGCCGGGCAGGGTCACGTTCGGGGCCACGGACGACAATCTCTGGCGCAACTACACCCGACACTACGCCTACGACCCGGCCGGCAACCTGACGCAGATGCGCCATGTTCCTTCCTCCGGCAGCGGCTTTACCCAGCACATGCGCGCAGGTGAACACAGTAACCACAGCGTGATCGAGCGGGAGGGGGCGACGGCGCCCGGCCTGGGCAATCGCTTTGATCAGGCCGGCAACCTCAAGGAACTGGCGCGTGGGCAGGCGCTGACCTGGAATGTGCGCAACCAATTGGTTCGTGTTGCACAAGTGCTGCGTGACAGCGGCGAACATGACGATGAGGTCTATGTGTACGACGGCGCCGGCCAGCGGGTCAGCAAACGCCGAGTGGCACACGCCGGCTCACAGACCCATACCCATGAAGTGCTGTATCTACCGGGCCTGGAGCTGCATCGCCAGGGCACCTCGGGTGAATGGCGCAATGTGCTGCTTGCTCAGGCCGGGCGCACTGCGGTCAGAGGGTTGCAATGGCAACAGGGGCGCCCCGAGGGCATGGTGGACGAGCAACTGCGCTTCAGCCTCTGCGATCACCTGGGCAGCAGTACCTTGGAGCTTGACGAAAAGGCAGCCTTGCTGAGCCAGGAAAGTTATTACCCGTTCGGTGCGACCGCCTGGTGGGCCGCGAAGAATGCGCTTGAAGCAAGCTATAAAAACCGGCGTTACTCGGGCAAGGAGCGAGACGCCAGCGGCCTGTATTACTACGGGTTCAGGTATTACGCACCCTGGTTGATGCGGTGGATAAGTGCAGATCCGGCGGGAGATGTGGATGGGTTGAACCTGTACGCCATGGTCGGGAACAACCCTGTCGGCTACGTGGATGACAATGGCTTGCAGCGCAATCCCCTGGTTGAAGTGGTCATCATCATTATCATGGCGGTGTTGGCTGGGCCAGCCATTGGCCTGGACGCAAGCCAAGCCGCGCAGATAGCTATCGCGGGATTCATGACGGCAGTTGTGGGCGCAACGTTGTGGGTTCGCCAGCAGGTAAGAACTGACAGGAGCTGGGAAAACGAGCGCAGTGCAGTTTATCGAGAACTGGCCATGGAAAATGCCCGGAATATATTGCAAGGGGCCAACCCCAGCGAGGAGGAGATCACTGCGTTTGCGGATTTTCTTCATCAGTTCCGAGTGAACAAATCCGACAGTGGGAGCTACGCCTACGGATTGATACCTGATGATTACGGTGGCATTTATGCCTACACCGGACCCGGTCAGGGCAAGCACGCGGCTTTGAAAGCTGCCCAATCACACAAAAACCCGAATCGGGAGTTAAAAAGACTGGGATTTGAAGCGATGACGCTGCGCCCTCCGCGACATGAAAGGGTTGGCCCACTGCCGGCAGCCGGGCTGACAGCTACCGAAGTACGCCCGCTGACAAAAGCCGCAAGTGCGGGGCGACGAGGTTCTGGCGCAGTTGAAGAGGTGACGGCAGCTGAACGCCCAGGGCCTTCTTCCGGTCGAGCGCCGGAACGCCTTGTGATCGACGAATCAAATATTCTGAACGAGTTGCGTGGGCGTGATGGGGGAATTATCAGGGACGTCCTCAACAGGCTGGCATCCAGAGAATGGGCCATGGAAAGAGGGCACGCTTACGGAAATAACATCCGAGGCTTTGATTTGCCGGGGTATCGCGGCCAGCGCGGTCGCGGTGCGTATCGGCTATTGATTCAGCACGTCAGTGGCTTTCACTATCGGGCTGTCAGGGTGATGAATCCACACCGAGGGTGACGCGTTCTTTTGTCTTGAAGGCCGCTGCCTCGGCAACGGCCTTCAGTGCTGCTAATCGGCAGGATTGTCCTCCTCGGTGTCGTTTTCGTCCTCGCTTACGGTGTACCAGGCCCAATACGTTTGGCGCCGCAGGCCGCCATTGGCGTTGAGCACACTTACAGTGCGCCCCAGAGCATCATGCACCTGTCGCTCGCTGGGGCGTGAGGCGTTGAATGCCTCGTCATCGATGTACCCGGCACGGTCGGCGAAGTAAGGCCGCCAGGTCCGCGCCACGCCACCTCGGTTGTCGTATTCGACGCGCCCACTGATGCGCCAACGGCGACTGGCTTCGACTTGATCGGCGCCCTCGCTTAATGTCCCTGCGTGGTCGACCTCAAACGCGGGGCCTGATTGTGCCTGCTCCTGGGTTTGCCGCACGCGACCAAAACCATCACTGAAGGCGAGGGCTACGTGGATCTGCCGATCGGCCTCACCTGGCGTTCCCTGCCAGTGGTCGTCATGCAGCACCACGGCGTGCACCGGTACTCGACGGGCGGTCTTGATCAGGCTTATGAGCGTTTGATGATGGGGCTGCTGGCTGGGCAGGTGGTTGATGCGCGACAGCGCTGAGGCCCGAATGTGCCCGCTGGGCAGCAGGTAACCGCTGCTCACCCAGTGCCCCTGCACACTGGCAGGCGGGATGCGGCCCATCCAACTGAACACGTCATAAAAGCAGGCGCTCTGGGCATTGTTAAGGGCCGTGGCAGGATCGGCCAGCGCTTGTGTCGGGCCGCTGTCGAGGGCGCGGGTGACGGATTGCCAGTTGTCATAGCCGACAGGCGCGCCCTGTTCCTCACCCCCAAGGCCAGTGGCAATCAGATGTCCGCGGGCATCGTATTGCGCGTACTGCCGGGTGCGCTGTGCGTCGGTGACTGTCACCGGCAGGCCGATCCGGTAGTCGTAGTCGGCCTGGGTCGAGCAGCCGTCCGCTGACTGAACCTTGATCACGTGTAGCCAGTAGGCATCGTATTCGGTCTGCGTCGCGGCGTGGCTCATGCTGGCCTGGTGGCGACGAGGCCGGTAGAACCCTTCAGGTTGCGCGTAACGGTTATAGCCGCGGCCGACCGACCAAAGTGTCATTGCATCGTCCTGCCCTGCAATCGCCGAGAGAAACGCGGACATCGGGCGATAATGTTGTTCGGTCAAGGTGGCGGTGATCTGTGGGTCCTGATAGACACTCAATGCCGGCGCATCGAGTTCAGCCACTTCGACGTAAGCGGGCAAAGCCTGGAAACTCGCGGTTCCGGGCGGTAACGGCGTGGTGTGCTCCGCCAGGCAATAGTGCTGCACCGACAGCCCGCCGAGTTGGCGCTGGTCACCCGGCCTCAAGGGGTTGGACGCGTCCTCGGCGACGAATTGTTCATAGCCGATCTGCCCGTGCGGCCATGCTTGCCTGGGTAGCGTCAGTACGTTGCTGCGCTGCTGGTAAGGCAGTTGCAGGCGCCAGCGTTGCGGTGCGTCCAGGTGAATGAAGCGGGCGAGGGTTTCGTTGAGGTAGTAAGCCTGTTGTGCCGGGTCGTGCGCTGCACGCCACCACTGCTGCTCATGGGGTTGGCCGGACGGCGCGGCGTCAGTGGCGCTCTTGCGGCGGGCATAATCGACCACCACGCTGTGCACAAGGCTGGCGTAGGTGTCCCAGCGCAGATTCAACAGGTGCCGACAGCGCGGATCATCCTGTTGGCGCTCGTAGTGACAGGTGATCGATTCCAGCAGCAAAGGCAGCAGTGTCGCCGGTTCGCCAGCCTTTCGCGACGGGCTTATAAGGCGTACCAGATAACGTTGCTGCTGCACCGAGTAGGGCACGCCGTTCGGCGATTTATCGGCGGCGGCGTAGACCTCCTCGCGCAACAGGCTACCGGCCAGCGCACGCCGCACTTGATGCAAGGTCGATGCCTGCGGGTTGGCAATCAGGGTGTCCAGAGTGCGCCCGGTCTCCAACTGGCTCAGCAGGGTCGGCCCCACCACAGGCGCATGCCGATCCCCTGCATAAAACCCCTCTCGCGAAAGCTCAAGTGTATTGAACCAGCGTTTGGTCAGTACCCCCGATGCGGTATTGGCGGACGGCGGCATATCGGTTTCCAGCACCAGGCCGAAGCCGATGAACCGGCGCTCAACGCTGTCGTGACAGGCTTCACGGTAGCGAAAATACTGGGTCAGCCGATTGCCGCTGACCTGGTCTGTTTGCCGCTGAAGCCGAACCACCGGCACGGGGAAGGGCAGGCTGCTGACTGAGGCTTTCCCCGAGGACTGGCGCTGGTGTTTTTCGTCGAGCCATTCCTGGGCACTGCTGCGGTAACTCAGTTGGGTGGCCGCTCCCATGTTGTTGAGGGTTGCCGTCAACAAATAAGGTTTTCGGCGGACAAAGTCGAAGCGCCAATGCCGGGGTTTGATGTGCGGCACGCTCAGGATCAGGCTGGAACAGCCCAGGCCTTGAAGGTCGGCGAAACTGACCTGACACGTCGCGTCGTGGAGCACGCCGTCTGGCCAGGGCAACGTCACGGGCGGCATCAGACCGCTGCCGGCGCGGTTCATGAGAATCAGCAGTTGTTCAGGCTGCAGGTAAATCAGGTCCACCGCGCCTGAACCGTCGAGGTCAGCCAGGCGGATATTGGCGGCGTCGAAGCTGGCGTAGTCGAACGGCAATGCCGCAAACACGAACCCCTTGCCGAAGCGTCCGCGGCCCAGGTTTGGCCAGCATCTGATTTCATTATGGCGAATACGCACCAAGTGCTGTTGACCGCTGCCCAACGGGTCGCAGAAGGCGACCAGTTCGGTCGATGTATGGCTGAGCGTGGGCAGACCCTCGTCGGCGTGCTCGTAGGGCACTTGGAGGCCGGCGCCATACCCCTCGCCCTGATGATGGGCATACAAACGCACGCTGTGATTGCCGATCAACGCAAGGTCCAGGCGGCCGCTGCCCATCAGGTCAGCGAATTGCCCGTGGGGATGGAAAAACTCCTGGGGTATCGCCGCGAACGGCGTAAAACTTGACCATTGTTGCTGCGTATCGAGGGTGAAAAAACCGCTCATGCCCGGTTGGGCCACCACCCATTCGAGGTGCCCGTCACCATTAAGGTCTGCCAGGGCCTGACGGGTGGCCTGGGCAGTGTCGGCGACGGGAATGCGTGGCAATGCCTGCCATGGCCCATAGGTCACCGCATCGAGGCCGGTCGCACGCGCAGCCCTGAGCGGTTCGCGGTAATACCAACTTTTGTCGGTACGGTGCAGGATGCCCGGCAGACCGTCGTTGCGCAGGTCCACCAGTTGATAGTGTTGCCCATCGTTGACACCCGCCATGCCGTCGAACGGCTGGTAGCGGGCGGGTTCCAGTACCGGCTTGAAGGCGCTATAGGCCAGTTCCAGGGGCGGCCAGGCGCTGGCCGTTCCCTGAGCGTCATATGCCTGGTTGTGCAAGGCATTCAAGCAACTGCCTGCGGCGTGACGGTCGGTGTGTTCCAGCAGCAGTCGCCGGGTCAGCACCGGGTTGGCGCCCATGCTCGGCTCATCCGGGAAGTAATGAAACATCAGGACTTGCCGGCAAAGCCGCTGGGTGCCGAGTTCAAAACCGTAGGCGTAATTGCAGAACGGGTCGCCGCGCGAGAGCCACGGCCGTTGCTCGGCATAGGTCGGCACCTGGCTCAGCTCGGTGTGGCGTTCGCCGTAGTCCAGCAGCAGCTCGAAGTGCCATTGTTTCTCGGCGAGCACATCGGTATTCCAAAGCGCCAAGTGTTCGCAGTGTCGCAGGTTGCCGTAGCACACCCTGGCCAGGTAACGCTGCGCACGGTAATCCCTGGTGATTGGAGCGCGCTGGTCTTCTGGCTTGTAGTGGTAATAAATCTGCTCTCCCAGGGGATTGAGGCTTTCCTGCAACAGCCATTGGGCCACATGGCGGCTGTCCTCCGGGTCTGTGCAGCGAGCGATCAGGGTTTTGCCGAACAGATGTACGCAGCCGTCCGCACCCTGTACCAGCCAGAACCCGGCAGTATCACTTGAGGATGACCAATGTTCGATCCGATCGAACCTGCCCTCGACGATGGGTACATAGCGCACTACCCGATGCGCTTCACCCAGGGACAGGCCGTTGTACTGGTCGCAAGCGGTGGCGTGAATCTCGCCCTGGGCGTCACGCTCCGGGATCAGCTCGACCCCTTGGGGGCTGACGAAACGGTCATCTTCGCCGTAGGCCGGGATACCCTTGCGTGTATCACGGCTGATCGCGCCCGCCGACAGTGTCCAGCCGAGTCCGAACGGGCCATTGCCTTGTGAGCTGCGATACCCGAGGCTCAACGCAGGGGCGAAACCGCGTCCGGGCGAAATCGGCAAAGGCACGTCCAGGCACGCCTCGCCCCGTGAGCCGACAGGCCCCCAACTGACGCCAGGGCCCTGTATGGCACCGCCGCCCTTGGGCAGGGCAGGGATTGCCGGCTGCAAAAAATCGGATGACTGCATGCTCATCGCAGGCCTCCGCTGTTCCTGGCGGTGTAACGCAGGTGCACGATGATATCGGTCAAGGATTTGAGCAGGTCCCGTTGCCGCGTATGGTTGGGGAAGCTCAGTTGCCAGGTGGAAATGGCGCCGGTGTATTCGAACGGCAGATAACGTTCGTCACCGTCGAAGTTCAAAGTAAACAGGCCGCTGTCGTTGAGCCCGTTGGACAGGGCGATTTCCTGCCTGGCGCGCCAGTCTTTCTTTACTGCAACCTCGGGTTTATCAGAGGTGGGCGCAAGCTGCGTGGTATTGCCGGTCTGGGTCAGGAGGGCCTTGATGTCTTCGTAGGGCCCCAGGGTGGCAGGCAGCGAGACACTGACGCTTTTGATCCGTCGCAGGTAGTGGCCAGGGTAATCGTCGTCGAACAGCTTGCGGGTCAGTTCGAAGCTCAGCGTACCGTTAGTCAGCAGTTCGGCTTTAAGCGTTGCCCAGGGTTTATCGCCTGTGGCTGAAGCGTCTTGGTCGTGAAGCTGACGCAACGACACGGTTTTGGTGATCTCCAGCAGGCGTTCGTTCTGGGTGGCGTAGGCACTGCTCATGCTCAGCAAATTCTGTTTAAGGGCTTCGCCGGCGCTGAGGCCACGGTATTGGCGAACCCAGAGCCCGGTTTGAATGAAGTGTTTGTCCCACTCCGCGCGCTCCTCTTGCCAGCACGCCTCGGCGGCCAGGCACAGGGACAGGGTGGCGTCATACGCCTGGTAGTAGAACGTCGAAAGCTGGCCGTTGAGCCATTGATAGAGCTGAGCGTTGGTAAAGCGTTTACCCAGTAGGTCATACAAGGTTCGCGCCTGGGTGAACGAGGTTTGGGCCAGGCGCAATTGCAGGCGGGTATGTTGCTCTTGTTCGGTGTAAGCCAGCAGTTGTGCATCGACCTGGGCCAGTTCCAGGCGCGCCTGCTCCAGGGCATTGCCCCATTCGGCGGCGCGGCGGGCGAACAGGTCGGAGCGGTCGAGGTGGGCGGCGTTGGCGCGCTGTTCGTTGGCCATGCCTTGGGACATGGCTTGCAGCGCGTGAAAGGCACCTTCGTAACGCACGCCGCCATTGGAGGTGCCGAAAATATTCGGTATCAGCATCGCCAGGCCCGCGCCGGCTTGAGCAACCGCGGCTGCCGTTTCCCAGTGTGCGCTGTCCTGATACGCCTGGGTGGCCTGGGCTTCTGCCGGGCTGATGCCGACCTTGAGTTGCTGCTCGAAGAAGGCCACCCGGGCCTCGACGATGCGACGTCCGGCCAGTAGGGCATGCTTGTTTCTGGTATCGACCTGCACGGCCTGGGCTTGTTGCTCGACGGCTAACCTTGCCAGTTCCCAGGCCTGTTGTTGCTGGGATTCTACAGAGTGGGCCTGCTCCTTGCGCTCCCACAGTGACAGCAAGGTCACTCCCAACTGGATCAGGTTATCGACGGCCTGCAACGCGTGCCCCAGTACCACCTGGAAGCGATAGTGCCCGGCGTGCGCAGTGCGCAGGGTTGTCTGCACGCCGGCGCCGCCGGTGCCTTGCTGGTAGGCGGCCAGCAACGTTTGGGGTGTCAGCGTGGCGGCGTAGAGCGGCAGGCTCATGGGCTTGCCGGTCAGGTCAAGGTGATGGCGAAGGTTGTACAGGCGCGCATCAACCTTGTCCCAGCGCATCAGCAGGTCCGGGCTCAGGGATCGGCACAGCCGTGCTGTGCCGGCAGGCACCGGCGTTATGCCAAGTGACGAGGGACTTTGCAGTTTGTCCAGGGTCGTGGTCACCCAGGGATCAACAGCATTGAGCGGTGGGCGCAGCCCCAGCAATCCTTTAGCGCGGATGTACCACAGCTTGGCCTCGGCCAGACTGTCGCGGCTCATTTCCCGGTAGGCCGCGTCACCGCGATTAAGCAGGATATCGACATACAACAGGTACAGCGCCTGGCGAAAATGCACGGGGCTGCTTTTGGCCAGTCGATGAGCGCAGAGCAAGGTCTGGCTGGGTTGTGGCGTAGTGTCGGCCAACAGCATCGGCTGACGCCAATGGGCAGACTGGTGAGCAGGATCGAAAAGAAAACGTATCCAGACTTCGGCGTCGGCATATTGCTGTTCCAGGTTCAAACGGTGCGCCAACAACCAGGGCAGGTAAAGAAACAGCTCCCAGTAATACGCGCCATGGGCACCCTGGAAGTCCAGCAGGCTGTAATTCTTTTCGCCCGCCAGCGGTGGCTCACGCCAGGCGTCCGTTGGCAAGGAGAACAGGTGATGCACATCAGCCCCTGCGGTTTTTGTCAGCAGGCTCGCGACGCAGGTATTGGTACGAATGGGCGCGCGTTTGTGCTTAGGCGTAACGCCGTACTCGATGGCGCTGCCGTCGAAATCGATGAACTCCGCCGTGCCATAAGGCGCCGATGTGAGACGACGAATGCGCGGGGCCAGCGGGATGACAGGAGGATTGCTATGGGTGCCGAGCGTGAATGTGGCAGTTTTCAGCGCATAGCCCAGAATGGTAGGCGAGGGATAGTGCACATCGCTTTCCAGTATCAACACGCCGTGGATAAGGGTCAATGAGGTCGGGGGAGGATTGCCGGGGTCCTCGCCATAAGGTCTCATCGTCTGCGGCGCGAACTCGATCGGCACGTCAAAAAAATGCTTTATGGACAGTTCCGGGAAGGCATCGCGCAGGTTGCGGCGCGAGTGTTCGGCCTGCCCGACCAGCACGGTATTGTTCCTGTTCAGGGTTTCCGGCAAAGCAGCATCGGCTTGTTTCATATACATCAGTACGGGTCTGTACAGACGTTGTTTTTGGTAGAGCGTGACAGTGCCGATGAACAAGTCGTGCTTATGGTCCGGTGGCGAGCCGTGATCTTCATGGAATGTCAGCGAAACGAGGTAAGCAGAATCCGGGGCGTTGGAAAAATACTCGAAGGCTTCGCGTGAAATGTATGCCCCGTCCAGGTCCAGGGTGACGGAATCTGTGGGGGGGCTGGCATTTTTTTTCGGTGGTAGGGCAAGACTGAACGGTTCATTACTTTGATTGCGAATAAAGTCAGCCTGCTCGACTCCGGTTTTCTGGCATTTGAGGCTCAGCCCTATTTGCACGGAGGACACTTCAATGAGCACGGCGCTCTTGAGATGGATCTGTGAGGTGGCGCTCAACTTCAGTGTTTCATTTGCCCGGGGCACGCCGTTTGTACTCAAGGTCAGGGTAAACGTGACCAGGTCGTTGTCGTAGTTGAAGATCAGGGTGCGATGCGGCTCGAAGCCTTCTGCGAGCCTGGTCGTCACCTCCAGTATCGAGGTCGTGGTATTGAACTTGATATCGGCGCTCGTCAGCGCACGGATCTTGTTCTGGTGGCCTGCATAATTCCAGCCGTTGACAGCGCCATGAGGCGCGTCATGGGTTAAAGCCTCCACGTTTACCTGCGCGGTTTTCGTAGCCCTGAACTGAAACCTGGCATGGTTGTGGTGTGCAAACATGGCCAGGTAGCGCCCCGCCAGTTCCAGGTGAGACTCATCGAGCCACAGGCGCGTCTTGCGGGTGCTACCGATGCTCTCAAGCCAATGGGTGTTGAAGTGTTCGTCCACGCGAATGGCTTGGTAAAAGTTTCTATGGGTACCGTTGTTCTGCGCGGGTGCTGGAGCGTCCGGATGGGCGATGAGGCCCAGAAACAGCGACGGTGCGTGGGTGTTCGCGTCTACAACGGCAATCGTATGGGTGGCACTCATCAAGTCCTCTGAACTCAACTCGTCGAGGTCTTTGGCGATGTTGTATTCCTGGATGCACAGTTGCGGCGTGCTCCAGCTGTCATCGAGCTTTTTGAACGAGAAGTACAGCCGGAACTGCAGGTAGGTACTTTGTATCCGGGTATCCAGGCGTTGCTGGTAGTCCTTGTCGGATTCAACGTCGCCGCGTCCAAACGGGGTGATGTCTTTGGTGGAGGACATCGGATTGATACATTGGGCCCACACCAGGAAAAGACGGCCATTGAACACCACTGGGCGGATCGTCTGTTCGGGAACATTGTCGTCGATGGACAGATGGATTTTTTTCCATCCCGACCAGGCCGTTGGGTTGGGAGCGGTGCCCTCGGCTGGGCGCTCAGACATAGCCAGCGTGCGCCAGTAATAGGTGTTTTCAGAGCTGGATTTGCCAATGAAGTAATAGGCGCTGCTGGCGAAGCTGTCCTTGTCGCCATCGATATAGCCATTGAGGGTTCTGATATTGGCGAGTTCTTCGAAGCGATTGAGGTAACCGTGGACAGCCTTCAATAGCGATGCCGGCTCGGTCCGGAACTGGTTCAACTCGTCTTCCAGTTGTCTGAAACTGTCGCTCTTGTCGTGGCGCAGGGTGGGGCTCAGGTAACTGGCCGGGTACTGGCGAAGTTGCTGGTTGGCACGCCACAGCGAGTAGGTCAGCAAGGTGTCTCGCCATTCGGTCTGCTGGGCATGGCTCATGCCTGTTTTTTCGTAGCCGGGTTCCAGGCCCAGGTAGATGGCGTTGATGTACTGCTGAAGGCTGGCAATCGCGCTGGCAATACGAGTAGTGGGCACCGCGTGGCTGACCTGGGGGTCGAGCAGCCAGTAGGTGTAGACATCGTCGACGCGCTTGAAGGTGTCGGCCAGTTGCAGTGCCTGCACGGTGGGATCTTCGGGCAGTACGGTGTTCATGTAGAACGCCAGCATCGCGTCGCGCAGCTGTTCGTTGAGGTATTGGGTGATGGGGGCAGACATGGTCGTTCCTTGATCCGGTCGCAACAAAGCGGTGTTATGGGGCGGTAGTGATCAATGCCGAACCGACGTGTTTCCAGTCCTCATTCATCAATGTGGCGTGCAGGTCGGTCGCCTTGAGCAGGGTTTTGGCACAGAGCCCGGTGAGTCTGACGGTTTGGTGGCAACGCAGGATCCAGTCCAGGTCGGCCAGGGTTTTTACCTGTTTGTTCGGGAGATGGTCGACCAGATGCTCGATCTCGCCGGCGTCCCACTTGAGCAGGGCGGCCAGTCGTGGGCTGGCCGAGGTGTCGACGTCTGCCGCAGAGGGTGTGTTGGCGCGTTGCAGGTAATCGAGAACGCTGTGTTGGGCAAGCCCATAGGTGTCGAGGCAGTGGGCAAAGCGCTGCAGCAGGTACAGCGTGTTCAGTGTCAGCTTGAGCAGCGAGCCTTGCGTCTGCTCCTGGCTCAACCAGTGCGGGTGGAGCAAAAAGGTGTGCAGGGTCTGGCGGCTCACCGTCAGCTCCAATAACACTTCGGCGTCCGGCAACAGCAGCAGCAGATGTTTGACCAGGTCAAGGGGCGATTGGGCGGTGGCCGCACGGGCAATCTGTCGGGCGGCGAGCTTGCGCGATTGCAGGTACAGTGCCGGATCGCCAGGCAAATGCGAGGGGGCGCCGAACAGCGCATCGATTTTTTCCTTCAAAGGCTGCAGCTGCCGATAGAACTCGCCGAGCTTCTTGGTCACTGCGTGTTTGGCATCAGCGTGCAGGGTAGCGTTGCGGGTCGGGTCCAGGCTCAGGGTTCGAGCTTCAATGAGTTGCACAAGTGCCTTGGGCAGTTCGCTGGGAGCTGGCGGCTTGAGCTGGGGGTGGCTGTGCAGCAGGCCCTGGACGATGAGGGCATGCCAGGGAATAGGCGCGGCCCTGGTGTCAGGTTCGGGCTGGGGCAGCGTAAGGTCAGCGATGTCTTCTTGCGCCAGCAGCCCCTGTCGGGTCAATTGCACCAAGTCATCAAGCTGGGTGAGGTACGCCTGGACCTGGGCCGGCTGTGCGTCTTCCTCCAGGACTAAACGACGGCGAAGTTGATCAACCGATTGGCGCGCGTCCTTGAGCCAACCGAGCAGCCAATCCATTTGCATCAGCATATCGAGCATGTCTGGCGGTGCATTGACGCCGGAGCTGCGTAGGGAGGGGTTGACCAGTTGGACTGTGTAATCCGTACCGCCGAGCAGTGCCGCCACGTGATGACTGTCGAGCACCGATAACCCGAACAACCGTGCGATCCGGGCCTGGCGGTACAGGGCGCTATAGAACGTCAGCGTCGGGCAAGGCGAAGGCAGGTATTGGCGCGCCTGTCCGATCAGCCAATGCAAGGCGTCGGGGGTGTCCCCAAGGTTCAGACCGGCACACAGCCGATGTCGCAGGTTGTCCGGCAGCGCTTCATGCAGCGCCAGATTTGGCACATCCACCCGCAGTGTCTCGCCGGGCATTGAAGCGTGGTTGAACACCTGGTCATACAGCGACAGGCGATTGCCCGACGCCCACACAGGAAGCTCATCCAGCATCGCCGCAAACTCTTCAAGTGGCAGGCCATGACGCCGCTCCAGGTAGCGGTAGACACCCAGCGCCCGCAGGGTATTGTCGTTGCAGGGCTGATGCGGATCAGCATCCTGCTCACGTCGCACAACGCTGATCAACAGCGCGTCCAGATCCTCAAACGGCAGTTGCGTCCAGCGTTGCAGGCGAATCATTCGGTGCAGGCGCTGGTAGCGGTTCCATGAGGTGTTTTGCAGTTCTGTGTGCTCTATCGACAGCGGTTGCCGCGTCTCGGCATTGCTGGTTATTGGGCCGTTCACGTAGGCTGCCCGTTCATGTGTCTGCAGCTCGGGCGTCGGCCTTGGCAGTGCGGCGGCAGATACATTGCCCGAGAGCACCGGCAGGTACCTGCCACATGCCAGTAATGCCTGGGCCTGGTCGCGAGTCAGAGCGGTTTGGTGCAGCCAATGGGGCGTTTTTCTGAGCGACTCCTCCTGGAGGCCATAGTGCCGCGCGAAAAACTCAGTGGCGTGCACATTCCCCGAGTTTTCCAGAAACGGTTCCGTCAACAAGTTTTGCTGTGCAGGGCTCAAGCCGCACAGCAATCGCTGTGCTTCATAGGCCGCGTGCCTGACGACGCCGTAGGCGTTCTGAGCGCGTTGGGTAATGGGCAGCTTCAGACTGATGCGATAGCTGAGTTCACCCAGTTGCGGCTTGCCTGCGGACAAGCTGAGCCAGCATTGCCGATGGGCTCGTTCAAACGGCAGTGCGAACGGAAAACGTTGAAGACCAAGCACCGTATCCAGCGAGCGTCCACGGTTTTCACCGGTGGTCTTTCCAAGGTATGTGTCGATCTGGTGAGTGAGGGTTTCATTAATGATCGACAGTTGGGGGATCACAGCCGTCAGGCTGTGTTCGTCGATGGGCAATGCCTTGAGCTCAGGTCGCCGCTGGTCCAGGGTGACTTTGCCGGCTCGGCCTTTTCCGCTGTCTTCAAGCACCTGGGCAAATAAATACAGCGCCTTTAGATAGGCTGCCGGTGAATCGACGGCAGCCATGGAGGAAGCTGAGCAAAGCAGCTCCCAGTCTTCCTTGAAGAGCCTGGTGTAGGTGGGCGAATGCGTGTCCATTTTGGTGAATCTCCTGAAAGCCCAGTGCCAATGCCATGGGCAACGGCACGCTAACATGGGCGTCCAGGCCGGCTCGGTCGGCCGGGTCGCCGAGTAGGCGAGGAGAAATCACTGGTGAAGCTCGATAGCGCGACAGACCCCGTGGGGCCGTCGCTTGAGCTTTCATTTGCGGGTCTATCAGGCCGCGAGGGGTTTGTTGGTCGAGGCCTTTTTGTAGGCCGCTTTCATCGCCTCCATTTCGGCCCCCAGCTCTTCAAGTATTGCCTTGCCCAGCAGTTTTTTCGCCTGGGGAAACATCTCCGTTTCTTCCTCTTCGATGTGGTGCTCAAGCAGTTCCTTGACCACTTTCACACGGCCTGAAAATTCGGTGGAGGAGGGTTCGGTCTGCTTCAGGTCGGGCAGCACCAGCGAGTCGACGGTACGGTGCTCTTCCTTGGCCTCGTGGTACATGATGTCTTGCTCCTTGCCACCGGCTTTTCTAAAAGCGGGATAAAGGATTTCTTCTTCGAGCTTGGTGTGCAGGGTGATTTCCATCTCGAGCTTGGCTAGCAACTCGGTGCGCTTTTTAACCCCGCGCTCGGTGGACTCGCTTAGTTGGGTCAGCAGGGTCTTGACGCGTTCATGGTCGGCTTTAAGCAGGTCGATGGCATTCATGTGCAACCTCACGGGTAGTTGTCGGGCATGTCGAAACGCACGCCTCGTAGTGAGGGAATTGCATCAGCCGTACCAACTTTATTCGGGGTTAAATAACTATTTAAATCAAATAGATAGGGATTTATATGGGCGGGTTCGTCGTGCAGCTTGCATGGTCTGGCCCTTTCGAGATTGCACAACGCACTCCTGCCGGTCACGTGCCGGGCTCGCGTGAGCGTTCCTGAAAATTCTAATGGAACCCTTGAGCGATCTGCTTGACCTAACCTTTAGACCTCAGGAGGTGAATCATGCAAATAGAATATATCTGGATCATATTGGCAGTGATTCTGCTGCTCTTGGAACTGTGGGCGATCAATATCGTCTTGCGCAGTACCGGTGGCTGGGAGACCAAGGGACTGTGGGTGGTGGTACTGGTTTTCGTGCCGCTGTTGGGGTTGATCGCATGGGCGATGTTCGGCCCCAAGCGCGAGATGGCTGAGCATCGCAAGAGCTGAGTCGGTGAGCCATATAAAAACAGGCGCCCATGGGCGCCTGTTGTCATTCGTTAGCCATGATCAGCCGGCCACAGCTCTGGCAATCGCCTCATTGAACGCCGGCAAATCGTCCGGCGTCCGTGAGGTGATCAAGGTCCAGCCATTGGCTTTGCATTCCTTGACCTCAGCATCCACTACGCCCGCAGCGCCAGCGTTTTCCAAGTCGATGCGTACGCTTTTGTACGAGGTCAGGGTTTTGCCCTTGACCACGCCTGCGTCGATCAGCGCCCACGGGCCGTGGCAGATCGCTGCGATGGTCTTGCCGGCCTTAGCGAACTCGTTGATCAAGCGCAGCGCCGCGGCATCCTGACGCAAAGTGTCGGCATTCACCGTCCCGCCCGGGATGACCAATGCATCGAAGCTGCTGCCGACCACATCAGACAATTGCACATCGGACTCAACTGTCCCGTCCTTTTCGGTATCGCCGACAAAGGTCTGGGTGGTGCCGCCCTTGCTGGAGGCGTGCGTCACCGTCGCGCCATAGCCACGCAGGGTTTCCAGGGGTTTGAGCAGCTCGTCGCGCTCGATCCCGGTGTTGGACGTGATGACGAGGATTTTCTTACCCGTGAGTTGCGAACTCATACTCAGATGCCTCCGGTGTCAGGTTGATTATTTGGCGTATTTGCTTTGCAGTTCCTTGGCCATTTTCAAGTGAGCTTCAAGGGTTGGCAGCGTCTTGGTGGCGAAAGCCTTCAGCTCGGCATTGTCCGAAGAGGCCGCTTCTTTCTTGAACAGTTCTACGGTTTTTTCATGGGCGGCCACCTGGTTGTTGGCGTAGGCCTTGTCGAACGATTCGTCGCGCATTTCCAGAATCGCTTTCTTCGCCTTGTCGGTCAGGGCGGCGTCATCCGGAACCTCGATATCGAGTTTTTTTGCCAAGGCCATCAGCTCGTTATTGGCTTTGGTATGGTCGGTCACCATATGCTGCGCAAAGGTTTTTACGTCTGCCGAGCTGCTTTTTTCCAGCGCCAGCTTGCCGGCTTCCACCTCGGTAATACCGCCCTCGGCGGCGTTGTCGACAAAGTCGTTGGACGTGGCCGCCATAGCGGTCGAAATCGAGCCGGCAACGAGTGCGAACGTCAGGCCCATTTGTTTCATCAGTCGAGTTGTCATGGTGTCTCTCCTCAGGAAATGGCGCGATGCCGTACCCAAGTGTTGAGCGGGGGGGCGAGCAAAAGGTTTAATTTTTTTTGCGCGTGTTTGCCCAACGGTCAGGTGTGGCAATTTCCTTGAACCAATTCAAATTCAGCGTGTTCTGCTGCATAAGGCCGCCACTGTTTGGAAGGCCGTTATAGGCAGGAGATTGCACTGTGAACGAACACAAGAGCGCCGATAAAACCCCCGACCCCGTCAGCTCTGAAGACGCGCAGAAGGGTAAGGCTGAAGGTCTGAAAGGGCAGACGCTGGAGCGTGCGAACCCGAAAACCGAAACCATCGACAAAGTGGTGACACCCACCTCGATCAAGGACATTGAACGCCAGACGGATGCGATCAACGAGAAGCTCGACAAAGGGCATTGAGCATGGCCCGCTCCATCAGCGCTGCCCAGTTGGGCATCGAGCTAAAACCCGATGATGACGCCAGTCTGTTCAAGTGGTTCATCGCCAGCTTCCTGATGGGCAAACGCATCCAGGCGCCCATCGCTGCCCAGGCTTACAAGGTGATCGTTGAGGAGGAGGGGCGTGATACGCCGCGCAAATTGCAGCACTGTACATCGCGGGAGTTAGTGGCGATGTTGGGGCGGGCGCATTACGTGCGGTATGACGAAACCACGGCGCAGCGCCTGTTGGACCTGAGTGCCCGGCTCAATGCCGATTACGGCGGCAAGATTACCGGGATTCGGCAGGCCAGCGAAGATCGCCAGGCGTTTGAACAACGCTTGGGTGAATTCGATGGCGTCGGCCCCAAGACCATCGAGATTTTCATGCGCGACGCGGCGGATGTGTTGTTTTGATGCCAACGCTGTATGTGGGCTGCACTGGTTGGAGCTTGGGCGAGGTGCCAAGTGGTGGCACTGTCGGGCTTTTTTTATAAGTGACCCGCCGTCAGGGCTGAACCCTTTACTAGGTCTAAAACGGCAGGTTTCTAAGCATCGAACGATATCTGTGGATACACAGTCATTGCTTATTGCGAACCGATATAGCCGACTGTCAATTCTGACAGTAGAAGCTTTTTTACCTGTGCGTATCTTTAAAGGCGTTTACATGCCTGCTTCAAACGGCTTGGTTTCGATAACGTTAAGCAAGGGTATGCAAAAATGACTGATATAGAGCAACGTGTTAGGAAAATAGTGTCTGATTATTTAGAGATTTCTGAGGCTGAGTTTAGTAATGAGGCATCTTTCATTGACGACCTGAGTGCCGACTCTATGACACTTGTTGAACTCGTCATGGATTTGGAGGATGAGTTTGGCTTCGAAATTCCGGACAAAGACAGCAATAAAATTACCACGGTCCAAGATGCGATCAATCTCATGACGAATATGGCTAATCGCTAATGCTGCAATCAGATCTCCACCCGCAGCACTTCCACGCCTGATTGCTCATATGCCTCCACCCCCGGCGCATCCCACTCGGTAATCAGCGTATGAATACGGCTGCACGGCGCCACCACAAACGGTTCCACTGCACCGAGTTTGTCTGAGGTTGTCACTGCAACCACTTGGGACGCGCTGTCGATCAAGGCTTGCTTGACTGCCACTTCGGCAAAATGCAGCGAGGTAATGCCCACTTGCGGGTGCAGTGCGCACACGCCGGTAAACAGCAGGTCGGCCTTGATGCTCTGGATCAGGCGCAGCGCTTCATGCCCGCCGGTTGAAAGGGTGGCGGGGTTGAGTTGGCCTCCGGCCAGGATCAGCGTTACATGCGGATGGTCCGCCAGGGCGATGGCGATCATCGGCGATGGGGTGACCACCGTCAGGTGGATCGCCTGCGGCAGTGACTGGGCGATCTGCAGGGTGGTGGAGCCGGAATCGAACAGCACGATCTGGCCGTCTTCAACTCGCTCGGCCGCCAGGCGCGCGAGGTGGCGTTTGACTTCGGTGGTTTCGCCGACACGAGTGAAGAAATCCTTGCCGGTGTCCTTGGGACGAGGCAGGGCACCGCCGTGTACGCGCTGCAATAAACCGGCGGCGGCGAGTTCGCCGAGGTCGCGGCGGATGGTGTCCTGGGACACGGCGAAATGCTCGACCAGCTCGGAAGCCGTGACCTTGCCGTCGCGTTCGAGCAACAACAGGATCTTTTGTTTACGCAGGGAAGGCAGGTCAATGGCTTGATGAACGTTATGCATGTTTATGCGCTTTATTGCGGGTTTATGCGAGATTAGTCATCAGCTTCGAGAAACGCAACGGCTGGTTGCGTGGGCGATGGCCGGTTACTCTCTGTGTTCAGTTCAGGGAGAGGTGACCCGATGTCGTTGATCACAACCATCGAAGACTTACGCAAGCTGGCGCAAAAACGTGTGCCCCGGATGTTCTACGACTACGCCGATTCCGGCTCCTGGACTGAGAGCACCTACCGCGCCAATGAAAGCGATTTTGCGCGCATCAAGTTCCGCCAGCGCGTGGCGCGCAATATTGATGAGCGTTCGATCCGCGCCAGCATGATTGGCCAGGACATGGCCATGCCCGTGGCCCTGGCACCTACCGGCCTGGCAGGTATGCAACATGCCGATGGCGAGATCCTGACCGCACGAGCCGCTGCGGCGTTCGGCCTGCGCTACACCTTGTCGACCATGAGTATTTGCTCGCTGGAAGACATTGCCGAGCATGTCGGCCAGCCATTCTGGTTCCAGCTTTATGTGATGCGCGACCGTGGGTTTATCGAGCAACTGATCGAACGCGCCAAGGCTGCCGGGGTGGATGCGCTGGTGCTGACGCTGGATTTGCAGATCCTGGGGCAACGCCACAAGGACTTGATCAACGGCTTGTCGGCGCCGCCCAAACTGACCCTGCCCAATATCCTCAACATGATGACCAAACCGCGCTGGGTCATGGGTATGCTCGGCACCCAGCGGCGTGGCTTCGGCAATATCGTCGGGCATGTGAAGGGCGTGGCCGACATGAGTTCGCTGTCGTCCTGGACTGCCCAGCAATTTGACCCGCGCCTGAGTTGGGACGATGTGGAGTGGATCAAGCGGTGCTGGGGCGGCAAGTTGATTATCAAGGGCATCCTTGACGTGGAGGATGCGCGCCTGGCGGCCGACTCCGGCGCGGATGCGTTGGTGGTGAGCAACCACGGTGGTCGGCAACTCGATGGCGCGCCGTCGAGTATCAGCCAGTTGCCCGCCATTGTTGAGGCCGTAGGCAACCGTATTGAAGTGTGGCTCGACGGTGGTATTCGTTCCGGCCAGGACGTGCTCAAGGCCATGGCGCTGGGCGCCAGGGGCACCATGATCGGTCGCCCGCACTTGTATGGCCTGGGGGCGATGGGTGAGGCGGGCGTGACCAAGGCGCTCGATATCATCGCCCGTGAGTTGGACGTGTCGATGGCGCTGTGTGGCTATAACGATATACGCGATGTGAACCGCGAAATTTTGCTGCCTGGCACCTTTCCTGAAAGTGCTGCCTGAGCAAAAAAACGTAAAAATATAAAAAGAGTTGTCCACGAAAACCGTGGGTATCTCTGTGGATAACTTTGCGAAGGCCCGGCTGCGTTGGCGATTTGCGTGAAGATCATTATTTGATCAACTTGTGTTTCGGGCCAGTATGGGCAGGGTTTGCGCTTGACAGCCAAACGCGAACCCAGTGTCGAAAAGTGTATTTATGACGCGTTGTCGCGCCCTGTGGAGTGTGTCACTTCCCGGGCGGGTATCTGCGTGCGCATCAGGTTTTCCAGCGCCTTGCCATAGTTGCGAGCGGCCAGGCTCATGCTGTTGTTATGGCTGGCACCGGGCACCCATAACAATTGCTTGGGTTGCTGGGCGGCTTCAAATAATTGCTGGCTGAAGCGCGTGGTTACGTGCGGTAGCTACAAAGTTGTGTAGATATTTATGCGGTGATGACCAGGCAGTTGATCGCCGACTGACGGTTGTTGTCAGAAATTTCCTACAGGAGTACAAATGTACTCCATGACCAACCTGACTCCCCGCCGTACCGCCATCCTGACCTTCATTCGCGAGCGCATCGCGCACCAAGGCCAGCCCCCCAGCCTCGCTGAGATCGCCGAGGCGTTCGGCTTCGCCTCGCGCAGCGTCGCCCGCAAGCATGTGGTGGCCTTGACCGAAGCCGGCTTCATTGAGGTCAACCCCAACCAGGCCCGTGGCATTCGTTTGCTCAATCAACCCGCGCGTCCCGAGTGGCTGGATGTCCCGGTACTTGGCCGCGTGGCGGCTGGCCGGCCCATCGGTGCCGATGCGGACGTGCACAGCCACTTGCAACTGGATCCGGCCACTTTCACCAAGACCCCTGACTACCTGCTGCGAGTACAGGGCGATTCGATGATCGAAGATGGCATTCTCGACGGCGACCTGGTGGGCGTACGTCGCAGTGCCGAAGCCTTGAACGGGCAGATTGTGGTGGCGCGTCTGGATGGTGAGGTCACCATCAAGCGCTTCGAGCGCAACGGCGAGCGGGTGCGTTTATTGCCGCGCAACCCGGCATATCAACCCATTGTGGTCGGCCCCGACCAGGACCTGGCCATCGAAGGGGTGTTCTGTGGCCTGGTGAGGCAAGGCTGATGGGCGCCGTGGTTGCCCTGGACTCGCTGTTCAATGGCGGGCGAGTCTGGAAGGGCCGGCCCGCCGCACCACCGGCCAGCGTGCACCCCACGGGGCTGGCGGCGCTGGATGCGGTGCTGCCCACTGGCGGCTGGCCGGAAGCGGCCTTGAGTGAAATCCTCATGGCCAAGGACGGGGTGGGCGAATTGCAACTGGTGCTGCCAACCCTGGCACGCTTGTCGGCCCTGGGTGAGCGCATTGTGCTGGTGGCGCCGCCCTATACGCCGTATCCCCATGCCTGGCAGAGCGCCGGGGTAGATGTGCGTCAGCTTTCCATTATCCAGGCCCAGGAGCGCGATGCGCTGTGGGCGGTGGAACAATGCCTGCGCTCCGGCAGTTGCGGTGCGGTGTTGTGCTGGCCGCGCAAGGCCGATGATCGGGCCTTGCGGCGCTTGCAGGTGGCGGCGGAAACCGGACAGACCCTGGCATTTGCCTGGCGCTCCTTGAATGAGGCGGTCAATGCCTCGCCCGCGGCCTTGCGCCTGGCGGTCGAGGCAAAGCCTGCACAAGTGCGCGTGCTCAAGTGCCGGGGCGGGTTGGCCCATCCGGCACCGATTGCCCTGGCGGGGCATTGAGGTTGCCATGCGTTGGGTCTGTATCGTATTCCCGCAATTGGCGCTGGACGGGGCGCAGCGTGTGCATCCCGAACCTGACCAGCCTCTGGCACTGCTGGCCGGCACGCCGCAGCGGCGTGTGCTGCAAACCGTCAACGCCGCCGCCCGTGCCCTGGGCTTGCGCCCTGGTCAATCGTTGACGGCAGCCCATGCCCTGGCCAAGGGCTTTGCCTGTGTGGAATACGACCCTCTGGAAATCGAGCGCTTGCAGCAGTTGCTTGCCGCCTGGGCCTACCGTTTCAGTTCCCAGGTCAGCCTGTATTACCCGCGCGCCTTGTTGTTCGAGATCGAATCGAGCCTGGGCCTGTTTGGGCCCTGGTCGCAGTTCGAGGCGCGCTTGCGCAAGGAGTTGACCGACCTTGGCTTTCGTCACCGCATCGTCGCAGCGCCCAATCCGGCGGCGGCGCGGGTGTTGGCAAACCTTTACGATGGCCTGGCCGTGGCCGATGACAACGCCTTGATGCAGGCCCTGGCGCCACTGCCTGTCGACCGCGCCGGTCTTGACCCGCAGGCCGCCACCGCCTTGTCACGCATGGGCCTGCGCACCCTGGCCCAGGTGCAGGCATTGCCGCGGCATACCCTGGCGCGACGCTTTGACGCCAGCCTGCTCAAGCACCTCGACGCCTTGAGCGGGCAACGCCCCTTGGCCCTGGCGTTCTATCAGCCGCCGGACCAGTTCGAGGCGCGCATCGAGTTGAACTTCGATGTGCAATCCCACCAGGCCTTGCTGTTTCCATTGCGGCGCTTGACCGGCGACTTGTCGGCCTTCCTTTGCGGGCGCGACAGTGGCGTGCAGCGCTTTGACCTGCACCTGGAACATGCCCAGGCGCCCGACAGCGTGATCAAGGTGGGCTTGCTCAGTGCCGAGCGTGAGCCTTTGATGCTGTTCGAACTGGCCCGTGGCCGCCTGGAACAGGTCCAGGTCACCTCGCCGGTGCGCGGTTTGCGTCTGGTGGCCGAGGACTTGCCGGTGTTCGTGCCCCAGCGCCAGGACCTGTTCGACGACCGCCCGCAGCAAACCCTGCCGTGGGAACAATTGCGCGAACGCTTGCGTGCGCGCCTGGGGGATGAGGCGGTGCAGGGCCTGCGCTTTCACGCTGACCATCGTCCCGAATGCGCCTGGCAAGCCGCGACCGACAGCCGTCCATGCCCGAGCTTGAACAAGGTGCGGCGCCCCGGCTGGTTGCTGTCCGAACCGACGCTGCTGGCCGAGCAGGGCGTGCACATTCTGATGGGCCCGGAGCGCATCGAATCCGGCTGGTGGGATGGCGCCGATATCCGCCGCGACTATTACCTGATCCAGACCCGCGCCGGCCAGCAAGGCTGGGCCTACCGCAATGTGGGGTGCAGCGATGGACTGTGGCTGCAAGGCTGGTTTGCATGAGCTCTGTAGGGGCGAGTAGCGCATGAGTTACGCCGAACTGCATTGTCTGTCCAACTTCAGCTTCCAGCGCGGTGCCTCCAGTGCACTGGAGTTGTTCCAGCGGGCCAAACACCAGGGCTACAGCGCCCTGGCAATCACTGATGAATGCACCTTGTCGGGCATCGTACGGGCCTGGCAAGCAGCGAAAGCGGTGGATTTGCCGCTGATTATCGGCAGTGAAGTGCGCATCGAAAACGGCCCCAAACTGGTGCTGCTGGTGCAAGACCTCAACGGCTACCAGCATCTGTGCCGTCTGATCACCCTGGCCCGTCGCCGTGCTGAAAAAGGCCGTTACCGCCTGCTGCAGGAAGACTTCGAGCAACCATTGCCCGGCCTGTTGGCGCTGTGGGTGGCGCAGGACCATGACACCCAGGCCTCGATCCAATGGCTGTGCCGCACTTTCAACAGGCGCCTGTGGCTGGCAGTGCAGTTGCATTGCGGCCAGGACGATGGGCGTCACCTGGAGCAGCGCCTGGACCTGGCCGCCCGGTTGCAGATCCCGGCGGTGGCTTGCGGCGATGTGCACATGCATGCTCGTGGCCGCCGTGCCCTGCAAGACACCATGACCGCCATCCGCCATCACGTCGCGGTGGCCGACGCCGGTACCTTGTTGCATCCCAATGGCGAGCGGCACTTGCGCAGCCTCGATGCCCTGACCGCGCTGTACCCGCAAGCGCTGCTTGACGAAACCCTGGCGATTGCGCGGCGTTGTACCTTCGACCTCAGCCAGTTGCGCTATCACTACCCACGCGAACTGGTGCCGACAGGTCATGACGCCGCCTCCTGGTTGCGTGCGGTGACCGAAGAAGGCATTGCCCGGCGCTGGCCCGAGGGCGTCGATGCCAAGACCTTGCAGCAGATCGACAAGGAACTGCTGCTGATCAGCGAGTTGGGCTACGAAAATTATTTCCTCACGGTGCACGACATCGTGCGCTTCGCCCGCAGCCGCTCGATCCTGTGTCAGGGCCGTGGCTCGGCGGCCAATTCGGCGGTGTGTTTTGCCTTGGGTATCACCGAAATCAACCCGAGCTTGAGCGACTTGCTGTTCGAGCGCTTCCTTTCCAAAGAGCGCAATGAACCGCCGGACATCGACGTAGACTTCGAGCACGAGCGCCGCGAAGAAGTGCTGCAATACGTATTCCAGCGCTACGGCCGCAATCGTGCAGCGTTGACGGCGGTGGTCAGCAGCTACCACGCCGCCGGCGCAGTGCGCGATGTAGCCAAGGCCCTCGGGCTGCCACCAGACCAGATCAACGCGTTGGCCGACTGCTGCGGGCGCTGGAGTGATGACGCGCCACCTCTTGAACGTCTGCGTGAAAGCGGTTTCGATCCGGACAGCCCACTGCTGCGCCGCGTGTTGACGCTCACCCGGCAACTGATCGGCTTTCCCCGGCACCTGTCCCAGCACCCCGGCGGTTTCGTGATTTCCGAATACCCGCTGGACACCCTGGTGCCAGTGGAAAATGCGGCCATGGCCGAGCGCACCATCATCCAGTGGGACAAGGATGACCTCGACGCCGTCGGCCTGCTCAAGGTGGATATCCTCGCCCTCGGTATGCTCAGCGCAATCCGCCGCTGTTTCGATTTACTGCGTCGGCATCGCAACCTGGATTTGAGCCTGGCAGGCATCCCAAAGGAGGATCCGGCGACCTACGCCATGATCAGCAAGGCTGACACCATCGGCGTGTTCCAGATCGAATCGCGGGCGCAGATGTCGATGTTGCCCAGGCTCAAGCCGCAAACGTTCTATGACCTGGTGATCGAAGTCGCCATCGTGCGCCCTGGGCCGATTCAGGGCGGCATGGTGCATCCGTATTTGCGCCGCAGAAACAAAGAGGAAGCAGAAACCTATCCTTCACCCGAATTGGAGGCCGTGCTTAAACGCACCCTGGGTATCCCTTTGTTCCAGGAACAAGTGATGCAGATCGCGATGGTCGCCGCCGACTACAGCCCTGGCGAGGCCGACCAGTTGCGCCGCTCCATGGCCGCCTGGAAACGTCACGGCGGCCTGGAGCCGCACCAGAAGCGCCTGCGCGACGGTATGCTGGGCAACGGCTACACCGAAGCCTTTGCCGCGCAGATTTTCGAGCAGATCAAAGGCTTTGGCAGCTATGGTTTCCCCGAGTCCCACGCGGCCAGTTTTGCCCTGTTGACCTACGCCAGTTGCTGGCTCAAATGCCATGAACCGGCGGCCTTTGCCTGCGCCCTGATCAATAGCTGGCCCATGGGTTTCTACAGCCCGGACCAGATTCTGCAGGACGCCCGGCGCCATCGCTTGCAGATTCGCCCGGTGGATGTGCAGGCCAGTGACTGGGATTGCAGCCTGGAGCCCATCGATGGCCAGCAACCGGCGATTCGTATGGGCTTGCGCATGATCTCGGGGTTTCGCGAGGACGACGGGCGGCGTATCGAAGCCGCACGCCACCGGCAACCGTTCAGCGACATCGCCGACCTGGACGCACGCGCCGGCCTGGATGCCCGGGCCCAGGCGCTGCTGGCGGATGCCGGTGCATTGCGCGCGCTGGCCGGCAATCGACACCAGGCGCGTTGGGACGTGGCCGGTGTGCACAAGCAGCTCGGCTTGTTTGCCGGCCAGCCAGGTCAGGATGAAACCGTGGTGGCATTACCCGCGCCCAGCGTAGGCGAGGACCTGCAAGCCGATTACGCCACGCTGGGCACCACCCTTGGGCCGCACCCCTTGGCCTTGTTGCGCGCCGAGCTGCGCAAGCGACGCTGCCGCAGTTCCCAAGAGTTGCTGGCGGTGGAGCATGGGCGCAATGTGAGCATCGCCGGGTTGGTGACCGGTCGCCAGCGCCCTGGTACGGCCAGTGGCGTGACCTTTGTCACCCTCGAAGATGAATTCGGCAACCTCAATGTAGTGGTCTGGCGCGACCTGGCCGAGCGCCAGCGCCGGGCGCTGGTGGGGTCGCGCCTGCTCAAGGTGGATGGGCGCTGGGAGGCGGTGGGCGAGGTGCGGCATTTGATCGCAGGGCGCCTGACCGATTTGACGCCGCTGTTGGATGGCATGGTGGTGCGCAGCCGGGATTTTCATTGAGTTCAGTGGTTTCTGCATTCCAGCGTACACAAGATGAAACCATCCACCGTCGGCGCGCTCCAAAACTTGCGATCGTCCTCTCCTGCGCACAGAGCCCAATGATGCAATTTTTATCCAACCCCCACGGCTGTGAAGGCTGGGCCGGCGAAATGGCTCAGCGGATACGCACCTTTGACTGGTCAACTACCGACCTTGGCCCTTTGGATCAGTGGTCCACAAGCCTGGCTTGCACCGTGCAAATGATGCTGGCCTCACCCGTACCGATGGTGATGCTGTGGGGGCGGGCGGGGTACATGATCTACAACGACAGCTATTCGGCATTTGCCGGCGGGCGCCATCCTTACCTGTTGGGCACGCCGGTGGAACTGGGCTGGCCGGAAGTGGCCGAGTTCAATCGGCATGTGGTGGATACGTGCCTGGCGGGCGGTACCTTGTCGTTCAATAACAAGGAACTGGTGTTGTCGCGTCACGGCCGACCGGAAAGCGTGTGGCTGGACCTCTACTACAGCCCGGTGGCGGGTGACAACCAGCAGCCGGCCGGCGTGCTGGCGATTGTGGTGGAAACCACCGAGCTGGTGAAGTCCGAGCGGGTGCGCCAGGAGCTTACCCATAATCTGGAGCAACGCGTGGCCGCCGAGGTGCAGGCGCGCTCTGCCGCCGAAGACCAGTTGCGCCAGTCACAAAAGCTGGAAGCGATTGGCGGCCTGACCGGGGGCGTGGCCCATGACTTCAATAACCTGCTGCAAGTGATCGCCGGCAATCTGCATTTGCTTGCCCGGCATGAGCCGGACAATTGCCAGGTGCAACGTCGCGTGACCGCGGCCATCGCGGCAGTCGAGCGTGGGGCCAAGTTGTCATCGCAATTGCTGGCGTTTGCCCGTCGCCAACCGTTATCACCCGCGGTGTACAACCCGCAGCGCATTTATGCCGGCCTGGGCGAGTTGCTGCAACGGGCGCTGGGGGAAACCATCCATATCGACGTGCAATTGCCCCAGGACTCCTGGTGCATCAATGTCGACCGCAACCAGCTGGAAAACGCCTTGCTCAACCTGGCAATCAACGCCCGGGATGCCATGCAGGGCGAAGGGGTGATTCGGATCACCGGGGAAAACGTCATCCTCAACCCTGACGATTGCATCGGCAAAAGCATCAAGCCTGGCGAGTATGTGCGCCTGGCGGTGGCCGACACCGGTGTGGGCATGTCCCAGGCCACCCTCAAGCGCGCCTTCGAACCCTTCTTTACCACCAAACGCGAAGGCCACGGCACCGGTCTGGGGCTGAGCATGGTGTTTGGTTTTGTGCGCCAAAGCGGCGGGCATGTGGATATGTGGAGCGAGGAGGGCAAGGGCTCACTGGTGCAGATGTACTTCCCCCACAGCCTGGAGCCCGAGTGCCTCGACGACTACAGTGACGTGGACCCGCAAGGTGGCGGCCAGGAAACCATCCTGGTGGTCGAGGACAACGAAGGCGTGCGCCTGACGGTGGTCGAGTTGCTGCAGCAGTCGGGTTATACCGTACTGACCGCCGAAGATGGCGACCGCGCGATGCAGGTGTTGCAGCGCGGCGAAGCGCCGGACCTGATCTTCACCGACGTGGTGATGCCAGGCCGGGTCAAGAGCACTGACCTGGCCACTTGGGCGCGTACGCAGAACCCGCCGGTGGCGGTGCTGTTCACCTCCGGCCACACCCGCGACATCCTGTCCTCCAATCATTTGCTCGGCGCCGACATCCACTTGCTGAGCAAACCCTACAGCCCTGATGCCCTGACTCAACGCGTGCGCAGGGTGCTCAGTGCAAGACAAGGTTGCCCATGACATCACAGCGCAACATCCCTGCGGTTACCGCCCAGCAACCGGGCTTTGTCAGGGTGCGTGGCGCCCGTGAACATAATCTGCGTAACGTCGATGTGGATATTCCACGCGATGCCCTGGTGGTGTTTACCGGGGTATCCGGCTCCGGCAAATCGTCCCTGGCGTTTTCCACCGTGTATGCCGAGGCGCAGCGTCGCTATTTCGAATCGGTGGCGCCCTATGCGCGACGCTTGATCGACCAGGTGGGCGTGCCGGATGTGGACAGCATCGAGGGCTTGCCGCCGGCGGTGGCCCTGCAACAGCAACGTGGCACGCCGAGTGCGCGCTCTTCGGTGGGCAGCGTCACCACGCTGTCGAGCTTGATCCGTATGCTGTATTCACGCGCCGGCAGCTACCCGCCGGGGCAGGCCATGCTGTATGCCGAGGACTTTTCCCCGAACCTGCCCCAGGGCGCGTGCCCGCAATGCCATGGCTTGGGCCGCGTGTATGAAGTGACCGAAGCGCTGATGGTGCCCGATCCGTCCTTGACCATCCGCCAGCGTGCGGTGGCGTCCTGGCCGCTGGCCTGGCAGGGCCAGAACCTGCGCGACATCCTTGTGACCCTGGGCTATGACGTCGACATCCCCTGGCGTGACCTGCCGAAAAAACAGCGCGACTGGATCCTGTTCACCGAAGAAACCCCCACCGTGCCGGTATACGCCGGCTTTACCCCGCAGCAGACCCGCGATGCGTTGAAACGCAAGCTCGAACCCAGCTACCAGGGCACTTTCAGCGGCGCACGGCGCTACATCCTGCACACCTTCGCCCATACCCAAAGCGCACTCATGAAAAAGCGTGTGTCGCAGTTCATGCAAGGCAGTGCCTGCCCGTTATGCCACGGCAAGCGCCTGACCCAGGCGGCACTGTCGGTGAAGTTTGCCGGGGTGGATATTGGAGAGTTGTCGCAACTGTCCCTGGCGCAATTGGCCCAATTGCTGCGGCCGGTGGCGGCGGGGCAGGACAAGATGAAATTGTCGGTGGAAAAGCGCCTGGCAGCCCAACGCATCGCCCAGGACTTGCTCGAGCGGGTGAACACCCTGATCGAGTTGGGGCTGGGCTATCTGTCGCTGGAACGCAGCACGCCGACCTTGTCCTCCGGAGAGTTGCAGCGTTTGCGCCTGGCCACCCAGTTGGGCTCACAGCTGTTCGGCGTCATCTATGTGCTGGACGAGCCCTCGGCGGGCCTGCATCCGGCGGATGGCGAAGCGTTGTTCAGTGCGCTTGAGCGCTTGAAGGCCGCGGGCAATTCATTGTTTGTAGTGGAGCACGACCTGGAAACCATGCGCCGCGCCGACTGGTTGATCGACGTGGGCCCGGCAGCCGGTGAACATGGCGGGCAGGTGCTGTACAGCGGGCCGCCTGCGGGGTTGGAGGCTATCGAGGCGTCGCAGACCCGTGAATACCTGTTTGCTCCACAGCGCCCGGCCAACGTGGCGCGGCGCGAGCCCACTGCCTGGCTAAAGCTCGAAGGCGTGACGCGCAATAACCTCGATGACCTGAAGGTGGACTTCCCGCTGGGCTGCTTTACCGCGGTAACCGGTATTTCCGGCTCGGGCAAATCCAGCCTGGTCAGCCAGGCGTTGCTGGAACTGGTGGCCACGGGCCTTGGGCGCGTGCTGGAAAATGACGACGAGCCAAGCCTGGAAGACGCCGCACCGCAAGCCAGTGGCGGGCGCATCAGTGCCGGGCTGGAACACATTCGCCGCCTGGTGCAGGTGGACCAGAAACCTATCGGCCGCACGCCGCGCTCTAACCTGGCGACCTACACCGGGCTGTTCGACAACGTGCGCAAGCTGTTCGCCGCTACGCCGGCGGCCAAGAAACGCGCTTACGACGCCGGGCAGTTTTCGTTCAATGTCGCCAAGGGGCGGTGCCCGAACTGCGAGGGTGAAGGCTTTGTCAGCGTTGAGCTGCTGTTTATGCCCAGCGTGTACGCGCCATGCCCCACTTGCCACGGTGCGCGTTACAACCCCGAAACCCTGGCGATCAAATGGCAGGGTTTGAACATCGCCCAGGTACTGGGCTTGACGGTCGAGCAGGCAGTGGAAGTCTTTGCCGAGCAGCCTGGCGTACTGCGCTCGTTGCAGGTGCTGCGCGATATCGGCCTGGGCTATCTGCGCCTTGGCCAGCCGGCCACCGAACTGTCCGGCGGTGAAGCCCAGCGCATCAAGCTCGCCAGCGAACTGCAACGCAACGCCCGCGGCGCTACGTTGTATGTGCTCGACGAGCCGACCACCGGCTTGCACCCCAAGGATGTCGACCGCTTGCTCAGCCAGTTGAATCAACTGGTCGATGCGGGGCATACCGTGGTTGTGGTCGAGCATGAGATGCGCGTCGTGGCCCAGAGTGACTGGGTGATTGACATCGGGCCGGGGGCAGGGGACCTGGGCGGGAAGGTGGTGGCGTGTGGTACGCCGCACAAGGTTGCCAAAAGCAAGCACAGCCGAACCGCGCCTTATCTAACCCAGGCGCTGATCTAGCAGTTGTTGATGACCAAATGTGGGAGGGAGCAAGCCCCCTCCCACATTAAGCCAAGCGCTAGTCAGTGAGATTATGCTGGATCTGCTCCTTGGCCAGCTTCACCACATTCTCCACGGTAAACCCGAACTTCTCCTGCAACTTGGCCAATGGCGCCGACGCGCCAAAGCTGTTCATCACCACCTTGGCACCGGTTTGCCCGACATAGCGATCCCAACCCAGGGGCCCCGCCTGTTCCACCACCACCCGCGCTTTTATCGCAGGCGGCAAGACGCTGTCGCGGTAGGCTTGATCCTGGTCTTCAAACAACTCCCAACTCGGCATCGATACCACTTGCGCGGCCACGCCTTCGCCCTTGAGTTGCTCGTAAGCAGCCACCGCCAGGCTGACCTCACTGCCTGTCGCGATCAGAATGACTTCAGGCTTATCCGCAGCGGCCATTACATAGGCACCTTTGGCCGCACCGGAGGCGCACGCATACTGGGTGCGATCCAGGGTTGGCAGCGCCTGGCGCGACAGCACCACGCAGCTTGGCCGATGGGTTTGCGCCAGGGCCACCTTCCACAACTCCAGGGTTTCATTGGCGTCGCCCGGGCGCAGAGTCAGCAGCCCTGGCGTGGCGCGCAGTTGGGTCAGGTGTTCGATCGGTTGGTGCGTCGGCCCGTCTTCACCCACGCCGATGGAGTCATGGGTAAACACGAAAATCACCGGCAATTCCATGATCGCCGCCAGGCGGATCGGTGGCTTCATATAGTCGCTGAACACCAGGAAGGTCGAGGTGTACGGGCGCAGGTAGGACAACGCCATGCCATTGGCAATTGCGCCCATGGCGTGCTCGCGGATGCCGAAGTGCAGGTTTCGCCCGCTGTAGTCATCGGCGCTGAAGCGCCCGGCGCCGTCGAACGTCAGGTTGGTTTTGGTCGACGGCGACAGATCCGCCGAGCCGCCCAGCAACCAGGGGATCTGTTGGGCGAAGGCATTCAATACCTCGCCGCCGGAGGCCCGGCTGGCGACGCCCTTGGCATCGGCGGCGAAGCTGGGCAGGTGCGCCTGCCATTGCTCGGGCATTTCGCCGGCGCGCATTCGGTGCAGTTCATCGGCCCGTTGCGGGTCGAGGGATGCCAGGGTCTGGTTCCATTCGGCGAACAGCGGTTCGGCGCGTTCGCAGAGGGCATCACGCAGTACCGTGCGGGCTTCGTCGGGCACCAGGAAGCTCGAATCCTGCGGCCAGCCATAGGCAGCCTTGGTCAGGCGAATCTCGTCTTCGCCCAGAGGCTCGCCGTGGGCGGCGGCGGTGTTGTGCTTGTGCGGCGAGCCATAGCCGATCACGCTGTCGACCACGATCAGGGTCGGCGCGCCGGTATTGGCCTTGAAGGTTTCCAGCGCCACGCTCAACGCCTGCAAGTCATTGGCGTCGGTGACGTGCTGGGTGTGCCAGCCGTAGGCCTGGAAGCGCTTGATCACGTCTTCGCTGAAGGCCAGTTCAGTGTGGCCCTCGATGCTGATGGTGTTGTTGTCGTAGATCCAGCACAGGTTATCCAGCTTCAAGTGGCCGGCCATCGAGGCCGCCTCGCTGCTGATGCCTTCCATCATGTCGCCGTCACCACACAGGGTGTAGACGTCGTAGTCGAACAGTACCTGGCCGTCGCGGTTGAAGCGCTCGGCCAGCCAACGCTGGGCCATGGCCATGCCCACGCTGTTGGCGCAGCCCTGGCCGAGCGGGCCGGTGGTGGTTTCCACGCCGGTGGTCATGCGGTATTCGGGGTGGCCTGGGGTCTTGGAACCCATCTGCCGGAACTGCTTGATATCGTCGAGGCTGATGGCCGGCTGGCCGGAGCGCTGGCCGTGGGCGTCAATCTCCACCACACCGGCCAGATGCAACAGCGAATACAGCAGCATCGACGCATGCCCCACTGACAACACAAAACGGTCACGGTTAGGCCAATCGGGATGTTCGGGGTGATAACGCAGGAAGCGACTCCACAACGTATAACCCACCGGCGCCAGGCCCATGGGCGTGCCCGGATGCCCCGAATTGGCCTTCTGTACAGCGTCCATGGCCAGGGTGCGAAGCGTGTTGATGCATTGAGTGTCGGCAGCAGTGGCAGCGTGATTCATGAAACCTGTCTCCCTCGGGTGGCGATCTACAGTGGAGGGCAGGGCACGGCAAAGGTTTGATCCCATCGCATGCTGCACGACGAACGGGACTGTATTGACCTCAAACATGACAAGACCCATTGGAATGGGCTAGCTTCAAGGGCGTAGACCATTGATCAATTTGTGGAGGTACGCCATGCCAGTGAAACACGACCTGTATGAGGACTTGGGTGTCAGCAAGGAAGACGTTCACAAGCGCAGGGCGGACGACAAACGGCTGGATTCGCTGCTCACTCAATATGACGATGCCGACGCGAATGTGCTGGAGGCGGAAAAAGCCAGTGCCAGCGATGAGAAAGTGGAAAACCTGAAGAAGAAACGGCTGCTGATCAAGGACGAAATCGCCGGGCGATTAGGCTAGGCGCAAAACGGCAATATTTGTTCAGATTTGTATGCGGGACATCGCAGGACTGTGTCTTTATGATGCGCCCCGTCCACCCGGCTCTGGGGACTGTTGCGGCGCAAGGATTGTGCCGCTGAGCCGGGGAGGACACCCTATTTCAGGCCAGCAGTGTGCCCAGGCATTCATCAATGGAACGCTGCTGCGTCTCGCCGTAAAGCTGCAACTCATCAATCGTCTTGCGCCCCAGCGCCTGTTCGAATTGCGCCTGGTTGGCGTTGGCCGCGTAATGACTTTGCGCCGCATCCCCCAGGTTTGACTGGAAAATCCCCGCCGCACTGACCGGCAGAAAATCCTCATACACCAATGGCTCCACCGCCACGTGATCGGCGTTGACCAGCGCTTGCAACGTTCGCGGCTGCTCGGGCTGGCCGCGTGCCGCCAGGCCTTTTGCGGTAACGAAGTAACGAAAGTACGCCAGGCCCTGCTCGCGCATCTGTGCGGGGGTATCCGGGAACGCCGTAAAGTGCCGTTCCATCAATTGCACATAACGCTCGGCGTTGGCCTCGTTGGGGAACGCGCCGAGTTCATCGCGGGCGGCGTTCAGCAGTTGGTCGTACAGGGCGCGGCCTTTAGGCGTGAGCGCTACACCGCGTTGTTCGATTTCGCCAAAGCGTGCGCTGTGGCTGCCGTGGGCGTCGGTGAACGCGATCGGTTCGTCGAGCGCCTTGAAGCTGGTCTGGCGCAGCAGGATCGGGCAATGGCGCCGGGGTGGGCCTTCGATCACGGCTTTGGGCGTAATGCCTTTGCCGGGCATGGCGGCCTGTACCTGGTCGATGTCCAGGGTGCGTGGCGTGAGATGGTTGATATGCGGGCCCCTGAAGGCGACCACGTCGGCGATCAGGCGGTGCTGGTTGCTCAGTTGCTCGTATTGCGCGCCTGTCACGGTGGCGGTGTTATGCCAGCGGAACGTCTCCAGCGCCTCGTCGATGAAAGCCTGGGCGTCGCGGGCATTCAAGCCGCCCTGTGTTTCGGCCTGTTCGATCAGCGCCAGGGCGCCGGGGGTGAAGATCGAGCGCTTGGCCAGGGCACTTTCGGCGAAGGTGCGCAGCTCCAGGTTTTCGATCAGCTCCAGGCGCAGCAGCGAGGTGAACACCCGGAACGGGCTGGTTTGCAGCGCGTGCTCATGCACGGCGCGAAAGGCCGTGGAATGCACCGGCACACCGGCGGGGGTGAGGTCGTAGTAGCCCACCGGTTGCATGCCCATCACCGCGAACAGGCGGCTGATGGTCGCCAGTTCTGCGGCAGTGCCCAGGCGGATGGCGCCATGGCGCTCCATGTCCAGGCGCTGGATTTCGCCGGTACGCTGCAACTGCTGCACCAGCTCAGGTTGGCTGTCGAGTACGCGCGCATTGGTTTGGGCCACCAGTTCCAGCAGCGCGCCGTACAGAGGTACTTCATCGCGGTACATGTCGGACATGGCCTTGGAAAAGCCCTTGCGGATCTCATCGGGGCTGACATGTGCAGTGGCGTGCATAGAAAAATTCCTGATGGCTGTGGCGAGCAAAATGACCTTTGCCCGATTTTGTTGAGGCGCAGGCCGGCTTGCAAACGAAGATTCTTCTGGACTTCATTCTGCAAATGAATGAGATGCCATGAACAGGAGCAAACCCAGCCCCAGCGGCTTGTCAACGCCTGGTGCTGTGAGTCTTCATGTGCAACCGGGCACCATTGGGTTCTACACTGCGCCTCACTGTGTAGGTGATGGAGGACTCAATGACGGCCGTACCCGCAAACCGCCTGCTTGACACGATTGAAGGCCAGCGCCTGGCGACGCAAGATGCCGAGCGTTGGCGTGAGTGGGGCCCGTACTTGAGCGAACGCCAGTGGGGCACCGTGCGCGAAGACTACAGCGCCGATGGCGACGCCTGGGCCTACTTCCCCCATGAGCAGGCGCGCAGCCGCGCTTATCGCTGGGGCGAGGACGGCCTGGCCGGTTTCAGCGACAAGGCACAACGCTGGTGCCTGGGCCTGGCGCTGTGGAACGAACGGGATGCGATCCTCAAGGAGCGCCTGTTCGGCCTCAATAACGCTGAAGGCAACCACGGGGAAGACGTCAAGGAACTGTACTTTTTCGTCGATGGCGTACCGAGCCATGCCTACATGCGCATGCTCTACAAATACCCCCATGCCGCCTTTCCCTACGCCGACCTGATCGCTGAAAACGCTCGCCGCGGGCTGGGCGATACCGAGTATGAAATCCTTGATACCGGCGTATTTGAAGACAACCGTTACTGCGACATCAGCGTCGAATACGCCAAGCACCAGCCCGACGATATTTTCATGCGTGTCACCGTGCACAACCGCTCGGAGCAGCCGACACGCCTGCAGGTGCTGCCCCAGCTGTGGGCGCGCAATGACTGGAGCTGGACCTTTGATGCGCCCAAACCCAGGTTGACGCTGGACGGCGACCGCGTGCTCGCCCTTCATCATGAGATGGACGATCGCCAGCTCACCGCCTGGGGCCAGGATGGGTGGCAATGGTTGTTCTGCGAAAACGAGAGCAACTTCGCCAAACTGGGCGGGCAGCCGACGTCCGGGCCGTTCAAGGATGGCATCAACGATTACGTGGTGGAGGGTGATCAAGGGGCCATTCGCGGTGACGCGGGCACCAAGGTGGCGGCGCGATTCAGTCTTGAATTAGCGGGCCTGGAAAGCAAAAGCCTCTATCTGCGCTTTGCCCCTCTGGACGCCCCCGAGGTCAACGCACGCAAGTTGTTCGAACAGCGCCGCCGCGAGGCCGATGACTTCTACGCAGCCCTGCAACAGGGTATCGCCAATGACGATGCGCGCAATGTGCAGCGCCAGGCCCTGGCCGGCTTGCTGTGGTCCAAGCAGTTGTACTATTTCGACGTCAACCAGTGGCTCGACGGTGATCCGGCCCAGCCTGCGCCGCCGCCCGAGCGTTTGCATATCCGTAATACCCATTGGCGCCACCTGTCCAACTTCGACATCCTGTCCATGCCCGATACCTGGGAATACCCGTGGTACGCCTCCTGGGACCAAGGCTTCCAGGCGGTGGCCATGGCGCTGATCGATCCCGGCTACGCCAAGCAACAGCTGCTGTTGCTGGTTAAAGACCGTTTCATGCACCCCAACGGCCAATTGCCCGCCTACGAATGGCGCTTCGACGATGCCAACCCGCCAGTGCATGCCTGGGCCAGCTGGCGCGTGTATCAGCAGGACAAGGCGCTGACCGGCGTGGGCGATATGGACTTTCTGGAGCGGATCTTCCACAAGCTGCTGCTGAATTTTTCCTGGTGGGTCAACCGCAAGGACGCCGAAGGCCGCAACCTGTTCCAGGGTGGTTTTCTGGGCCTGGACAATATTGCCTTGTTCGACCGCTCGGCCACGCTGCCGCCGGGTTACCAGTTGGACCAGGCCGATGGCACTGCCTGGGTCGCGGCCTATGCCCTGGATCTGATGCGCATCGGGCTGGAGCTGGCCAAGCGCAACGCCGTGTACGTGGACATTGCGGTAAAGTTTTTCGAGCACTTCCTGTATATCGCCGGCGCCATCAACCGCGTCGATGACAGTGCCGAAGGCTTGTGGGATGAGCAGGACCTGTTCTTCTACGACGTACTGCACCGTCCCGACGGCCAGAGCGAACCGGTGCGTTTGCGGTCTATCGTCGGCCTGATGCCGCTGTTCGCTGTGCTGGTGCTGGAACAGCGCGAACATGAAGGCTTGGAAGGCCTGCGCGAGCGTCTGCTGGGGTTTATGCATCACCGGCCCGACCTGGCCAAACTGGTCTCGCGCTGGAACGAACCGGGGCAGGGCAATCGCCTGTTGTTGGCGTTGCTGCGTGGCGAGCGTACCAAGGATTTGCTGCGCCGCATGTTGGATGACCAGGAGTTCTTGTCGACCTTCGGTGTGCGCGCCTTGTCCAAGACCTTTGCAGAGCAACCCCTGGCGCTGAAGATGAATGGCGACACCCTGTGCGCCAGTTACCAGCCCGGCGAATCCGACTCTCGCCTGTACGGCGGCAACTCCAATTGGCGCGGGCCGCTGTGGATGCCGGTGAACTACATGCTGATCGAATCGCTGCGTGAATTTCACCGCTACTACGCGGATAACTTCTCAGTGGAATACCCCACAGGCAGCGGCTATCTGGCGTCGCTGGAAGACGTGGCCGACAGCCTCAGCCAGCGCCTGACCGGATTATTCCTGCGCGATGAAAATGGCCTGCGGCCATCCATGGCAGGGTATGCGCAGCTGGAGGCGGACCCGGCCAGCCGCGATCTGGTGTTGTTTCATGAATACTTTCATGGCGAGACAGGGCGAGGGTTGGGGGCGTCGCACCAGACGGGGTGGAGCGCCCTGGTCGCCTTGCTGCTGCAGCCAAAGGTCTAGCACCCATGGCGCGCATAGGTGTCGGTAGCTACACCCCTTTGGCGCCGCGCCGCGTGCGCTCGATCTCTTCAAGCAAGCTATCTATGCCCGCCAGGCGTGCGCGGTTGTCATGTTCCCAAGGGTGAAACCCCGGTTTGAAATAATGCAGCCACGGCCTGAGCATCCGCGGGAACACGCCCTTGGGACCGTACAAGTACTTGACCATGCGCCACAGCCCCTTCAACGTGCCGCCCGAGGTGCGGTCGGCAATCAGCAGCCGCACGTGGAAGTCCAGCACCACTAGCCAGAACATGACGGTGGTGGTCAGCATGGTGCCGGTGCGCAGCAGGTAGCGTGCGGGGCCGGGTTTGATCACCTGGTTCCATACATCGAAGGCTACGGCTTTATGTTCGGTTTCTTCCAAGGCGTGCCAATACCACATCTGCTGGTAACCCTTGAGTGAATCACCAAAGCGCGAGGGGTCGCTCAACAGGATTTCCGCCAGCATCGCAGTGTAGTGCTCAAGGGCGATGGTCACCGCCAGGTTGAACGACGGCGGCAGGTGTTTCTTCTGCAAGTCGAGGAAGAACTTCAGGCGTCGGTCGAGGGTGTGCGCCGGCAAGCCCGCCGCTTGCAGCAGGTCGTTATAGGCCACATGTTCGCGGCTGTGCATGGCCTCCTGGCCTATGAAACCCTGGATTTCCTTTTTCAGTTCGGGATCGTCGATCTGCCCGCGGTAGTGGCGCACGCTGTCCATGAAAAACAGCTCGCCCTGGGGAAACAGCAACGACAGGGCGTTGAAGAAGTGGCTGATGACCGGCCCTTGTTCATGCCAGTCTTTGATGCGCTCGGCAGGCAAGGCAAAACGGATATCGCGACGGATCGGCAACATGCTGCGTCCTCCTGTTCAGAGATGGGACTGGTCGTTGGTTTCAAAGACCTGTGTGCGCGGCTCGGGCGCCATGCGTTTGCTGGCAAACACCACCAGTGCCTGATAGGCCGACGGCAGGCAACGGGCGAGCAGGTCGAGAAAATAGGCGTCGCGGCCGATCAGCACACGGCGCTTGTTTTTGCGTACACCTTGCAGGATTACTTTGGCGGCCTGGTCGGCGTCGGTAATGAACAGCTTTTCGAAATCGGCGCGGGCCTGTTGTTCGCTGTGGATGAGGAAACCGGTCATGTTCGCGTCGATACGGCTGCTGCGGCAGATATCAGTACGAATACCACCGGGGTGCACACAGGTGGCCGATACGCCGCAGCGTTGCAGGTCGAGTTCCTGGCGCAGAGCCTCGGTGAAGCCGCGCACAGCAAACTTGGTGGCGTTGTAACCGCTCATGCCGGGTTGGGCGAACAGGCCGAACACGCTGGAAGTATTGACTATGTGGCCTTCGCCGCTGGCCTTGAGATACGGCAGGAACGCCTTGGTGCCATGCACCACGCCCCAGAAATTGATGCCGACGATCCATTCCAGGTCGGCGTAGTCCACGCCTTCGACGGTACTCGACAGCGCCACCCCGGCATTGTTGAACACCAGGTTGACCTGGCCATGTTCCGCGGCACAGCGTGCAGCCCAATCCTGCATGGCTTGGCGGTCAGAGACGTCCAGCACCTGCGTGGTAACGGTCACGGGCGACAAGGTCGATGTGCGGATCAGCTCCAGGGTCTGTTCCAACCCCTGGTTGTTCTTGTCGGCCAAGGCCAGGTGGCAGCCTTCGCGTGCCAAGGCTAAAGCCAATGCGCGGCCCATGCCGGAGGCTGCACCGGTGATCGCCGCAACGCGGCCATTGAATGACTTCATGACAGGCTGCCTTCTGTTGCGGAGTGAGGGGCTGGTACGGGACGTGGCAGAGCGGGCGCCGGCAACGGGCTGGCGACGTAGTCCTTGAGCGCAAAGTGACGGGTGAGCTGTTTGAAACGCCAGGTAGAACCGGGCCACAGCGTGGTGTTCTTGCCGGTGCGTGGGTCCAGGTACCAGCTCTGGCAGCCGCCGGTGTTCCAGATGGTGCGCTTGAGCTTGTCCTGCAACTGGTGGTTGTAGGCGTGCTCTACGGCGGGTTTGACCTCGACCGTGGCAATGCTCTGGCGCCGCATATGTTTCAAGGCATCGAGGATGTAGGTGACCTGAGCTTCGATCATCAGGATCATCGAGTTATGCCCCAGGCCGGTGTTGGGTCCGACGATCAGAAACAGGTTGGGATAGCCCGGCACGGTGGTGCCTTTGAAGGCATGGGCGCCGTCGCTCCAGGCGTCCATCAGGTCGATGCCGTCGCGGCCGATGATGCAGTCTCGCGGCAAGGGGTCGCTGGCCTGGAAGCCGGTGCCGAAGATCAGGCAGTCAGCGGGATGCTTGATCCCGTCGGCGGTGATCACACCATCAGCTTCGATGCGCAGCACCCTGTCGGTGACTACCTCGACATTACTGCGCGACAGCGCCGGGTAGTAGTCATTGGAGATCAGCACGCGCTTGCAGCCGATGGTGTAGTCCGGCGTCAGCGTCTTGCGCAGGGAAGGGCGGGCCACTTGTTTGCGCAGATGCCGCAGGGCGATTTTCTGCACCATCTTCATCAGGCGTGGGTGCAAGGCAAAACCCACCACCCGGCCTTCCAGTGCCCAATAAAACGCGCCGCGCACCAGCTTTTGGGTGAACGGCAAGTGTTTGAACAGCCAGCGTTCAAGCGTTGAAATCGGCCGGTCCGGTTTGGGCATGATCCAGGGCGGCGTGCGCTGGAACAGGTCCAGGTGCGCCACCTGTGGCGCGATCTGCGGCACGAACTGGATGGCACTGGCGCCGGTGCCGATCACGGCCACGCGCTTGCCTTTCAAAGAGTAGTCATGGTCCCACTGCTGGGAGTGAAAACGCTTGCCCTTGAAGCTGTCCAGCCCCGGGATATCCGGCAGCGCCGGGCGAGACAGCCCGCCCATGGCCGAGACCAGCACCCGTGCGCTGACTTGGCGGCCATTGCTGAAGCTAAGGTGCCAGCGCTGCTGTTGCTCATCAAACACCGCACGTTGCAGGGCCATGCCAAAACGCAGATAGGGCGCCAGCTCAAAACGTGTGGCGCAGTGTTCCAGATAGGCGCGGATCTCAGGTTGTGTCGCGAACTGTCGCGACCAGTCCGGGTTGGGCGCGAAGGAAAATGAATACACATGGGACTGCACGTCACAGGCGCAACCCGGGTAGTGGTTATCGCGCCAGGTACCGCCGAGGGTCTCGGCCTGTTCGGCGATGAAGAAGTCGGTGAGCCCGGCCTCCTTGAGCTTGATCGCCATACACAGGCCAGCGAATCCCGAGCCAATGATGGCAATGTCAATTGAATCACTGTGGGCAGTCATGGGCGTGCCTCATAGATAGAAAGCGGGTGGCCATCGGATGTGCTCCTCTTTTTGTTTTGTCTTTTAGATAGAACACCATTGCAAAGGAAAATTGAATTAATTATTTTAAAAAAGATTTTAAATAATCTACCTGAAAATTTCGCCTACGCTAGGACCTTGTTCCGCATGTGCGATTTGTCCGACGGACGAGCGTGGTATGCAGGGCGCCCAGGTCCAAGGGGTGGACGATGGCTGAGGCCTTGATCAATTCCGGTCGGGTCGCCAGCAGCAGGGAAGCAGAGGACCGAGCTATGGCTGTGGAATGGGTTGTCGCTGCGGGAGTGCTGGCCGGCGCCAGCGCGGCGTTATGGGGCTTGAGTGCCTGGATGACGCGGCGCATTGAAGCGCGGGTTCCGATCAACGGGCGTTTCGTCGAGGTGGATGGCGAGCGCTTTCATTATGTCGAAGAGGGCAAGGGCCCGCCGCTGGTGATGATCCACGGGCTGATGGGCAGCAGCCGTAACCTCACGTATGCCTTGTCTGGTCAGTTGCGTGAGCATTTTCGCGTGATCACCCTTGACCGGCCGGGGTCCGGCTATTCCAGCCGACACAGTGGCACGGCCGCAGACTTACCGGGTCAGGCCCGACAAATCGCGGCCTTTATCGACACGCTCGACCTGGGCAAGCCGTTGGTGCTGGGCCATTCCCTGGGTGGCGCGGTTGCTCTGGCGCTGGCCCTCGACCATCCCCATGCGGTATCCGGGTTGGTACTGGTAGCGCCTTTGACTCACCCGCAACGCATGTTGCCGCTGGTGTTCCTGTCATTATCGGTGCGCCCGGCCTGGCTGCGACGCTGGATGGCCCACACCCTGACGATGCCCGTTGGCCTGCTGAGTAAAAATGCGGTGGTCAAAGGCGTCTTCGGCCCCGATGCCGCACCGCCGGACTTCGCCACCCGGGGCGGCGGGCTGCTGGGCATGCGTCCGGACAACTTCTATGCCGCGTCCACCGAAATCAACCGGGTCAACGACCACCTGCCCGACATGGTCAAGCGCTACCCGCAACTGACCTTGCCCATCGGGCTGATCTATGGCACCCGCGACAAGGTGCTCGACTTTCAGAAACACGGCCAGGCCCTGGCGAGCAAGGTGCCAGGGCTGAAAATGCAAGTGGTCGAAGGCTGTGGGCATATGTTGCCGATCACCGCGACAGAGCGAGTGGTGGCGCTGGTGGAGCAGGTCGCCAAGCGCGTCAGGCCCGGGGCAGGCATCCGGCTGTTGCACCCTCCCAAGGCCCTGGCGAGTAGATAAGGGTGCACCCGACTCGCGGTTCAAAGGCGTTGATGCCTGTCCTAGACACCTGACCAGACGGCTGAAAAAGAGACTGCCCGGTCACGGTAAAAAGGGCTGGAGAAACTAGTTGACGACCTAACGATTCCGCGCTATTTATTTAAAAAAATTATTTCAATGTGTAATTTGAAATTATTTTTGAAATGCCTAAGAGCGAATAAAATAATGAAAAAAACGCCTTTTATCGCATGGTTGATTTCTCGGGGCAGTCAGCGCTCCGTAAACCTGTTGGCTGCCCCGATGCACACCGAATGTGTACGGAGGTTGCCATGAATCAGACCCTGGCCGCCCCGCACGTCTGGACCGACGCAAAGCGCCACCTGTGGTGGCTCGGCATCATGCCACTGGCAACCCCCTTGCTCTCCGGCGCCCTGGCGATCGGCACCGGCGTACAGCAATTGTGGTGGGTGGGTGTGCTGGTGATCTTCGGCTTGATCCCCCTGATCGACGGCCTGCTCGGCGAAGATGTCAGCAACCCGCCTGAATCTGCCGTCAGCAACCTTGAATCCCAACGTTACTATCGCTGGATCGTCTACACCGGCGTGCTGTTTGTGATCTCTTCAGTGATTATCACCGGCTGGCTGGCCGCCGGTGGCATCGACTGGATCATCAACGGCGGCCTGCTGAACGCCACGGCCACACTTGAGCCGTCGAGCTGGCTGGCCAAGGCTGCTGCATTCGTCACCGCACGCACTGAACTGCATGGCCACATCAGCGTGTTCACTTACCTGGGTATGGCAATGTCCACCGGCGCTGCCACGGGCATCGCGATCAACACCGCCCATGAACTGGGGCACAAACCCAAGCCCCTGGAAGTGTTCCTGGCCAAGGTCACCCTGGCGCCGACGTTCTACGGGCACTTCTACACCGAACATAACCGCGGCCATCACGTTCGGGTCGCCACCCCGGAAGATCCCGCCAGTTCGCGGCTGGGGGAAAGTTTTTGGGCATTCCTGCCGCGTTCGGTGTGGTTCAGCGCCGTGTCGGCCTGGAACCTGGAGCGCGAACGCCTGCGCAAACTCGGTTTGCCGGCCTTGCACTGGAAGAACGCCGTGCTCAGTGCCTGGATGTACAGCGTGGTGTTGTGGGGCGCGATGATTGCCTGGTTGGGCGCGGCGGTGATTCCGTTCCTGATCATCCAGGGCATCTACGGGTTCTCGTTGCTGGAGGTGGTGAACTACGTCGAGCATTACGGCCTCAAGCGCCAGAAGTTGCCCAATGGCCGTTACGAACGTTGCTCGCCGCGCCATTCATGGAACAGTAACCGGATTGTCACCAATATCTTCCTGTTCCAACTTCAGCGGCATTCCGATCACCATGCCAACCCCACGCGCAGTTATCAGTCGTTGCGCCACTTCGATGAGTCACCGCAACTTCCGTATGGTTACGCGAGCATGATTGTCTGGGCCTATGTGCCTTACTTGTGGCGACGTCGTATGGACCATCGGGTGCTCAATCATTATGCCGGGGATATCACCCTGACCAATCTTCAACCGTCACAGCGTTTGAAGTATCTGGAGAAGTACAGCAACAGCGCCAAGCCGTTTTGAAATGAAGTAAGCAGTACGTGCGTACTCGGGATCTGTGTATCGCGCAGGTCCTTGTCGCCCCCAGTATCAGGTGCAAGAACGTGGTTTGACCCTACAAAAATAATTTCAAGGGAAGGACGTACACCATGCAAAGTTCTGCCAAGTTCACCGCCCATATCCTGCTGGCAGCGATGGGCCTGATTGTTTATCACCAGGCCCAGGCTGCCCGTATCGAACCTGCTGGCAGTGCCTTCACGGCTCAAGGGCCCATCAGCTTTTCCAAAGGCAAGCTGATCAGCGCCGACTGCATGATCAAGGTGGCCGGCAAGGTCGCGGCCGATGGCTCATCGGTGAATGTCGATAAAGTCGAGTTTGACGGTGGCCTCAAATGCAGTCGTGTCGAAGCGATCAATTTGCCCTGGGTGCTGGTCGCCAAAGATACAAAGAGTGGCTCGATGTCCAGGATCAGCGTCGATGTGCACGCCTTTGGCCTGGGCGGCAAGTGCGGCCCTTCAACCGCCGACGGTACTTGGGATAACGCCACCGGCAAGTTGGAAGCCGCCAATGTTGCTATTGGCGAAGACTGCAAGATCAACACGGTATCCATCAAGATGCCGCCCAACTTCAAAGTGGTCGAATAAACCGTTCCAACTGTTGCAGCGGTAAATGCATTGAAATTTGGCTGGAAAGGGAAGTTCTGCAGTTTCACCGTGACCTCTCGATCATGGCCATTACCCCTGGCGAAATGAATCGCCATAACATGTGAGGAAAAACAATGAAAAGCTTGAAAACTCTCGTGTCGTTGACTGCCCTGGCTGTTTGCATGGGTGCTGCTTCGATGGCCAGTGCGGCTTCAATCAGCCCGGAAGGCCCTTTCACCACGACCGCAGGCTCCATCGTGGTGCAGTCACCGTCGTCGTTCGGGGGCTCTGTGACCTGTGGCATTACCTTCAGCGGCAATGTCAGCGGCGGCGTTGCGACTATCAACAATGCCTCGCTGACCGGCGGTGGCCTGTGTGCATTGCCCACCTTGAAAAGCATCCCGTCGCCAGGCTGGAAGCTGACGGCCTTGTCGGGCACTACCGGCCAAGTAGAGAACGTTGGTTACACCATTAAAAAGACCATCGTAATCCCAGGTACCGACTGCGGTCCATCCACTATCAGCGTGGCCTGGAATGCTGCGACTCACACGCTTACGGCTGCCAACCAGGCTCTGAGCGGTGGCTGCAACGTGGTCTCGCTGACCACCACTGCTGCTGGCCTGACCGTCAATCCATAACGGCTGCTTGTTGCTGGATAAAGGGTTGATCACCCGCTGAAAGGCCGGCACCTCGCCAGAGGTGCCGGCTGACGTGGAAAGCCGGCCATGCCGGGAGCGCATAATAATAAGGAGTGCCGCATGATCAGTAAGAAACAACAGGCTCAAACACTGCTGGGGCTGGCAATATTGGGAGGCTTGATGACGACTGCGTCCGTGCAGGCGGGTGGTTTCTCCACGCCGACTTATGGTGCTCCAGGCTGGGGCCGGGCATTCGGCGGCGGCTCTCTGTTCAAGAATGATCCAAGCTCTGCCTACAACAACCCGGCGGCCATGGCGTTCGTCGACCAGTCCGTGGTTCAACAGACCGTTGACTATGCTCGGGTCAAAATCAAATACAGCGGCCAAGCCTATGATTACACCGGTAACCCGGTCAGTAATACGGCGGTAATGCCTGATGGCAGCTTTGACCCCAGCACTGCAGCACTCAATAACAACGATGGCGGCCAGGGTGGTTTCACCGCCTGGTTGCCTACCGGCTTCCTCGTTATTCCAATCGGTGACCGCTTTGCATTCGGCCTCAGTCAGGTCGTGCCGCAAGGTATGCGCACCACCTGGAATGAAAACTCCAAGTTTCGCGACTTCGCCGTGGACACCAAAATCGAGACCGTCGGTCTGACGGGCTCCTTATCCTTCAAGGTGCGTGACGACTTCTCCATCGGCGGGGGCCTTATCGTTCAGCGCAGTCAAGGCTTCGTCAGCCAGAATGTTGACCTGTTTTCGGCCGCGTCAGTCTCACCAGGCTTGGGTAACGGGGCATTTCCGGCGGGCGTCGGCACCGCGCTGATGCGGGTGAAGGTCGATAACATCTCCACTGGCTGGTTTACCGGTGTTGTCTGGAAGCCGACTGATCGAGACTCGCTGGGCCTTAACTATCACGCCAAAATCAAAAACAAGCTGACAGGCAAATACAGCGTCCGGGCTGATGCCTTGAACAATGGCCTGATGACTGACGATACGATCTTCGGTAACGGCAAGACGCTGGTCGAAACGGCTTATCCGGGCCTGACGCTGTACCCCGGTGGCGCCCATGCCAGTACTCAGTTGGATATTCCAGCCACCGCGGCGCTCGACTGGGTGCACCAGTTCAACGACCGCTGGACCTTGGGTCTCAGCGCCATGTGGACCCAATGGTCGTCCTTCAAGGACCTCACGCTCAAGTCTCAGGGTTCGACTATCGTCGCCATTCCCTATAACTACAAAGATGCGTGGATGTACTCGGTGGGGGGAGATTTCAAGGCAACGGACGAGCTGACCTTGCGCGCTGGTGTGGCCTATGACCAAACGCCAACCCGCAATTCGACGCGCGATCCGCGTATTCCTGACGGTGACCGTTATTTTCTCTCTTTGGGTGCGGGCTACGATATCAAAGCCGTTCCTGGCTTGACTCTGGACGCCGCGTACTCGCATCAATTTGTCGAGAAGGTCAACATCAAGACCCAGAACGTAGACCGACTGGGCGGTGGCAGGCTTGACGGCAAGGCCGAGTCCTCAGGCGATATTGTCAGCCTGTCAGCCACGTACAAGTTCTGAGCCCACCCTGACAGCGAGTACCAGAGCATCTGGTGCTCGCTGCTCAACGATTTTGATAACTGTTTTGAGGCCTTCGTTCGGCCTCAAATTATTGCGTCCAATGATTAAATAAAAATTTCAAAACATAATTTGAATTTAGTCTTTCAAGTTTGTAGTGTGGTTTTACGCCGCCGCGCAGCTCGACCTGCCTGTGCTCTGGCCACATCCCGAATCAAGTAGAGGTATCCCTATGCTTATCTGGTTATTGGTGGGTTTCGCAGCAGCGATTGCCCTGGCGTATCGACAAGCCGCCGCTACCCTGTGGCTGGTCACTGGCCTGGTTTGGCTGGCAGCGGGTTACCTGTTCAACGTCGTGGCCGGCCTGGGCACCGCCGTCGCGGCGGTACTGGTGGTGTTGCCGGCCCTGGTGCTGGCGCTCAAACCCCTGCGCCGCACTCTGTTGACCAGCAAGGCCCTGGGCCTGTTTCGCACGATCATGCCGGCGATGTCCGACACCGAGCGTGCGGCCATCGAGTCCGGCACTGTGTGGTGGGATGCCGAGCTGTTCAGCGGCAAGCCCAACTGGCAGCGCCTGTTGCAAGCCGCGCCGGCCAGCCTGAGTGCGGAGGAGCAAGCCTTTCTCGACAATGAGGTCGAAACCCTGTGCGACATTGCCAACGACTGGGAAACCACCCAAGTCTGGCAGGACATGTCCCCCGAAGGCTGGCAATACACCAAGGACGCCGGGTTCCTCGGCATGATTATTCCCAAGCAGTACGGAGGCAAAGGCTTCTCCCACTACGCCCACTCCCAGGTGGTGATGAAGCTGTCGACTCGCTGCTCGGCGGCGGCGATTTCGGTGATGGTGCCCAACTCCCTGGGCCCGGCCGAATTGCTGCTGCATTACGGCACCGACGCCCAGCGCAATTACTACCTGCCGCGCCTGGCGCGGGGCGAAGACATCCCGTGTTTTGCCTTGACCAGCCCGTATGCCGGCTCTGACGCGGGTGCGATCCCGGACCTGGGCATTGTCTGCAAAGGTCTGCACGAAGGCGAAGAAGTGCTGGGTTTCAAAGTGACCTGGGACAAGCGTTACATCACCCTTGGCCCGATTGCCACGGTATTGGGCCTGGCATTTCGCGCCGAAGACCCGGACGGCCTGCTTGGCGCGGCCGGTTCCCTGGGTATTACCTGTGCGCTGATCCCGACTTCTCATCCAGGGGTGAACAGCGGTCGTCGTCACTGGCCGCTGAATGCGGTGTTCCAGAACGGTCCTACCACCGGCAAGGACGTATTCATTCCACTGGAGTGGGTGATTGGCGGCCGTGAACAAGTCGGTAACGGCTGGCGCATGTTGATGGAGTGCCTGGCCGCGGGCCGGGCTATTTCCCTGCCTTCGGCTAACGTTGGCCTGGGTAAAGTCGCCGTGCGCGGCACTACAGCCTATGCGGCGATGCGCAAGCAGTTCGGCTTGCCCATCGGCAAGTTCGAAGGGGTGCAGGCTCCGTTGGCGCGCATGGCCGGGCACCTGTATGCCTGCGATGCGGTGCGCAAGGTGTCGGTAGCGTCCCTGGATGCCGGTGAGAAACCTTCAGTGATCTCAGCCATTGCCAAATACCACGTCACTGAGCGCGCGCGCATCATCGTCAACGACGGCATGGACATTGTCGCCGGCAAGGGCATCTGCATGGGGCCCAATAACTTCCTCGCCCGTGCCTATCAGCAAAGCCCCATCGCCATTACGGTGGAAGGCGCCAACATCATGACCCGCTGCCTGATCATCTTTGGCCAGGGCCTGATTCGTTGCCACCCCTATGTGTTGCGCGAAATGGAAGCGGCGCGCAACCCGGACCGGCGCAAGGCGCTGGAAGACTTCGACAGCGCGATGTTCGGCCATGTGAGTTTTGTACTGGCCAACACCGTCCGCGCAGCGGTGCATTCCCTGACTGGCGGGCGCCTGCTTGCCGCGCCTGCCAAGACCGACCCGGCGCTGGCGTCCTACTACCGTCAGGCCAATCGGCTGTCGGTGGTGCTGGCGTTGATCTCGGACATTTCCATGGGCGTGCTCGGGGGGGCCCTCAAGCGCAAGGAAAGTATCACCGGGCGTTTGGGGGATATTCTGTCGCAGCTGTACATCCTGTCGTGCGTGCTCAAGCGTTTCGAGGACGACGGCCGGCCCCAGGCAGATCTGCCGCTGGTGCATTGGGCGGCGCAGGACGCGTTGCTGCGCGCCCATGAAGCCTTGGCTGAGGTGCTCGACAACTACCCGTCGAAACCAGCGGCGAGGGTGGTGCGCGCGTTGAGTTTTCCGTTTGGCATTCCCCTGCACAAACCGTCGGATCGTCTGTTGGCGCAAGTGGCCGATGTGGTGCAAACCCCAGGGGAAACCCGCGACCGCTTGCTGGCCAATTCCTACATCCCGCGCCCGGAAATCGACAAGCTGGCCTACGGCGAATTGGGCTTTCGTTTACTGCCACAGGTGGAGTCGATCGAGGCTCGGCTTAAACCCGCCATCAAGCAAGGTTTGCTTGGCCCGCTGCCGATTTCGTCCACGGCCTTTACCGAATGGCGCGTCAAGGCGCGGGCGCTGGACTTGATCAGCGACGACGAGGACGCCTTGCTGGGCCGCTATGTGGAATACGCCGATCACGGTATCCAGGTGGATGACTTCCCCCAGGACTTTGGTTTGCTGGAGGCGTTGCAGCAGCGCAAGCAGGCGCTCGAACCGGCCGCCAAACGGCGCAGCAGCCAAAGCGAAAACGCCCCAGTGAATTGACAGTGTGGGAGGGGGCTTGCCCCCTCCCACATTTGATTGGGTTTACAAGGCAAATGTGTGGCGTGAGTGAGTGCTTACCATGAGTGACAACTACCTTTCATTCGTCAACTCCCCCTGGGGCCGTCGCCTGGCCCAGGCTATTGGCTTGCCGCAACCCTTGCCGCTGCAGCGTCATCGCAGCGGCCAGGCCGGGCTGGCCAACCCGGTGATCATCGCCGGGGCAGGGCGCCTGGCGGCGTCGGTGCTGCGTATCTTCAGCGCCACCGACACCGTCGCCGCCACGGCGGCAACCCTCAAGGCACCGTCCACGGTCAAGGTGCAAGGCGCAGTGTTTGATGCCAGTGGCGTGGTCGATCTGCAACAGTTGGACGAGCTCTACCTGTTCTTCCACGCCAATGCCAAACGCCTAGGCCAACATGGCCGAGTGGTGGTGCTCGGCACCGCGCCGGAACACTGCAAGGACTTGCCCCAAGCCATCGCCCAGCGCGCCCTCGAGGGTTTGGTGCGCTCGCTGGCCAAGGAGCTGCGTCGGGCGATCACCGTGCAATTGTTGTATGTGGCGCCGGGTGCCGAGGAGGCGTTGGACAGCAGTTTGCGCTTCTTCCTGTCACGCCGCTCTGCCTATGTCTCGGGGCAGGTGGTGCGCCTGGAAAGACCTGTGGATGGCAACACCACCGTCAATTGGGACAAACCCTTCGCCGGTCACCGTGCCTTGGTCACCGGTGCTTCCCGAGGCATCGGCCTGGCTATCGCCCAGGTGCTGGCGCGTGACGGCGCCCATGTGGTGTGCGTGGACGTGCCCCAGGCCCAGCAAGCTTTGCAACAGGCCGCCGCCAGCGTCGGCGGGTCGTCGTTGCCCCTGGACATCACCGCCGCCGACACCGCCGCGCTGTTGCAAGCCCATGTCAGCCAATACGGTGGCTTTGATGTGGTGGTGCACAACGCCGGGATCACCCGTGACAAGACCATCGCCAAGATGACCGAAGCCGCCTGGCGCAGCGTGATGGCGGTCAACCTGCAGGCACCGTTGCAGCTCAGTGAAGCCTTGCTCGACAACCAGGGCATCAACGCCGGTGGGCGCATCATCTGCGTGTCGTCGATCTCAGGGATTGCCGGCAACCTGGGGCAAAGCAACTATGCCACCTCCAAGGCGGGCGTGATTGGCCTGGTGCAAGGTCTGGCACCGCGTGCGGCGGCCCGGCAGGTCACAGTGAATGCGGTGGCGCCCGGCTTTATCGAGACCCAGATGACCGCGAAGATCCCGTTGATGATCCGTGAGGCGGGGCGGCGCATGAATTCATTGTCTCAGGGCGGGCAGCCTATTGATGTGGCCGAGACTATCGCCTGGCTCGCTCATCCTGCGTCGGGCGGAGTGAATGGCCAGGTCGTGCGAGTGTGTGGCCAAAGCCTGTTGGGAGCCTGAAGCGATGGACTATGTGACGCAGATTATCGACCCGCCGCCGTCGCGCACGCAGTTGCTGCTCGACGGTATGCGCGCTATGCGCAAGCCCAAGCTCGACGGTGCGCCGCTGTTACCCACGGCGTGCCTGGTGCGCGCTGCGGTGGCGCTTTCCCCCGCGGGTATCGCCGCTTACGCACGGGCCTGTGGCTTTCGTCCCGAACAGGGCGTGCCGCTGTCCTACCCCCATGTATTGGCCTTTCCCTTGCACTTGATGCTGCTGACCCGGCCAAGCTTCCCGTACCCGGCCAGCGGCATGGTGCATCTGGCCAATCGTATTCGTCAGCACCAGCGCCTGCACCAGGGCCAGGCGTTGCGCGTGGAGGTGTACTGCGAGCGCTGGGTCGCGCATCCCAAGGGGCAGGCATTGAGTATCGCCACCCGTGCCTTCAGTGCGGGCGCGCTGGTGTGGGAAAGCGACAGCCTGTACCTGCGCCGTAACGTCAACAACCCCGTGGGTGAGCCATGGAATGACCCATTGCCATTGCAGGAGGAAGGCTTGTTGCGCACCCAGCGCTGGGTGCTTCCCGCCGACCTGGGGCGACGCTTTGCCAAGGTCTCGGGGGATTTCAATCCGATTCACACCTCGGTCATTGGGGCCAGGCTTTTTGGTTTTCGCCGTGCCATCGCCCATGGCATGTGGACGCTGGGCCGTGCATTGGCGGCGCAACAACCGCCCGGTGGCCTGGAGCAGGCGCAAGCGCATTGCGATTTCAAGTTGCCGATTTTCCTGCCTGGCCAGGTCGCCCTGTGGAGCCACCCGGTGACTGGCCCACGCCGTGAGTTCGAAGTGCGCAATTTCGCCGGGGACAAACCCCATATGCGCGGGCTGTTTATTTGGAAAGAGAACCAGTGATGAGTGACTACAGCTTCAACCCGGCGCCAACTCGCCGCGTGGCGATTATCGGCGGCAATCGCATTCCGTTTGCTCGCTCCAACACGGTGTATGCCCATGACAGCAACCAGGATCTGCTGGTCGCCGCTCTCCAGGGCCTGGTCGACCGTTACAACCTGCATGGCCAACGCCTGGGCGAATTTGCCGCCGGGGCAGTGATCAAGCATTCGCGGGATTTCAACCTGGCCCGTGAAGCGCTGTTGTCCACCACACTGTCGCCGCAAACCCCGGCCTATGATGTGCAGCAAGCCTGCGGCACCGGGCTTGAAGCTGCGCTGCTGGTGGCGAATAAAATCGCTCTGGGCCAGATCGAAGTCGGCATTGCCGGTGGCGCCGACACCACCTCCGACGCGCCTATCGGCATCAACGAATCCTTGCGCCATACCTTGCTTGCGGCCAATCGCGCCAAGGGCATGGGCGACAAGCTCAAGCAACTCCTCAACGTGCGCCCGTCGATGTTGTTCAAGCCGCTGCTGCCGCGCAATGGCGAGCCGCGTACGGGGCTGTCCATGGGCGAGCACTGCGAAGAAATGGCCAAGCGCTGGCAGATCAAGCGCCTGGCCCAGGACGAGTTGACCCTTACCAGCCACCAACGATTGGACGCGGCCTACAACCGCGGTTTTTTCGACGACCTGATCAGTCCCCATCGCGGCCTGGCCCGCGACAATAACCTGCGTGCCGATATCAGCCTGGAGAAACTGGCGGGCCTGTCGCCGGTATTCGACCGCCAGAACGGCACCCTCACTGCCGGCAACTCCACGCCCTTGACCGATGGCGCTTCGGTGGTGCTGCTTGCCAGTGAAGAATGGGCCACTGCCAATGGCTGGCCGGTGCTGGCCTACTTGCGCACGGGTGAGACGGCGGCGGTAAATTTTGTCGACGGCACCGAGGGCCTGCTGATGGCACCGGCCTACGCCGTGCCGCGCATGTTGCAACGGGAAGGCTTGAGTTTTGCCGACTTTGATTTATTCGAGATACACGAAGCGTTTGCCGCCCAGGTGCTGTGTACGCTCAACGCGTGGGAAGACCCTGAATATTGCCGCGAGCGGCTCGGCCTTGATGCACCCCTGGGCACCATCGAGCGCAGCAAGATGAACGTCAACGGTGGCTCACTGGGCTGCGGCCATCCGTTCGCGGCCACTGGCGGTCGGCAATTGGCGGCGCTGGCCAAGGCGATCCATGAACGCGGTGGTGGCCGCGGCCTGATCTCGATCTGTGCGGCGGGTGGGTTGGGCATTACCGCCATCGTCGAAAAGTAACGCTTTTAAAAACAACAATAAGGACACTGCCATGAACGCTATCAGCCTGGAACACACCGAACGTATCTGGTTGAACACTTACCTGCCCGGCGTTCCAGCCGATATCGAGGCCGGGATCGAGGAGTATCCGTCGCTGCGTGAAGTGTTCCTGGAGCATCTGGAAAAATTCAGCGAGCGGGTGGCCTACGTCAGCATCGGCACCGAAATGACCTACGCCGACTGGCGGGTTCAGGGCATCGCCTTTGCCGCTTGGTTACAGGGCCAGGGCGTAAAAAAGGGCGACCGCGTGGCGCTGATGATGCCCAACTGCTTGCAATACCCGATCTGCCTGTTGGGCTCGATCCTGGCCGGTGCCGTGGTGGTCAACGTCAACCCGTTGTACACCGCCCATGAACTCAAGCACCTGCTCAAGGACAGCGGCGCCGAAACCGTGGTGATCTTCGAGAACTTCGCCCACACCCTGGAAAAAGCCATGGCCGGCAGCAGCGTCAAGCGCGTGGTGCTCGCGGCTATCGGTGATTTGCTGGGGACCTTCAAGGGCGCGGCGATGAACTTTATCCTGCGCCGCGTGCAGAAGCAGGTGCCGGCTTTCAAGCTGCCCGGTGCGCTGCGCTTCAAGCAGGTGCTTGAACAGGGCAGGGGGCTGCACCACTTGCCGGTTGCGCTGGATCGCGATGAGCTGGCCTTCCTGCAGTACACCGGCGGCACTACCGGCGATGCCAAGGGCGTGATGCTCAGCCATCGCAATATCATTGCCAACCTGCTGCAAGCCAAGGCCTGGGTCGGCGACCAACTGGACCAGCACAAGCAGGAAACCAATGTGACCCTGCTGCCGCTTTACCACATCTTTTCGCTGACCGTGAATTGCCTGATGTTCATGTGCCTGGGCGGGCGCAATATCCTCATCGCCAACCCGCGGGACGTGAAGCGGGTGCAGATGATCCTGCGCAAGGAGCGCTTCAACGGGATTGCCGGGGTTAACACGCTGTTTAATGGCTTGCTGGAGAACAAGGAATTCTGCTCGCGGGATTTTTCCGACCTGCGCCTGGTGATCGCCGGCGGTATGGCCACCCACACCGCGGTGGCCAAGCGCTGGAAGGAGGTGACCGGGCTGCCGATCATCGAAGGCTACGGGCTGACCGAGTGTTCGCCCGTGGTGAGCATCAGCCCTATCGATATTTCGCGTATGCGCGAGATGGAATTTACCGGCAGCATCGGCGTGCCGTTGCCGTCGACCTGGGTGCGTTTCATGCGCGAAGACGGCGAGCTGGCTGACATCGGCGAGCAAGGCGAGCTGCAAGTACGCGGCCCGCAAGTGATGCAGGGCTACTGGAAGCGGCCCAAGGAAACTGCTGAGGTATTGGATGCCGACGGTTGGCTGTCCACCGGCGATATCGGGGTGATGGACGGGCGCGGCTATATTCGCCTGGTGGACCGCAAGAAGGACATGATCCTGGTCTCGGGTTTCAATGTGTACCCCAATGAAATCGAGGACGTGGTGGCGATGCACCCGGGTGTCGCGGAAGTGGCGGCGATCGGTGTGGAAGATGCCGTGAGTGGGGAGAAGGTCAAGATCATCGTGGTGCGCAAGGATCCGGCCCTGACCCAGGAGCAGATTCTTGCGCATTGCCGGGAATACCTGACGGGGTACAAGGTGCCCCGGTATGTGGAGTTCCGCAGTACCGAGCTGCCCAAGACGACGGTTGGCAAGGTACTGCGGCGCGCATTGCGCTGACTCGGTTTACCGGGGCTGGCCAATCGTCAGAGGTAACCATCGTCGGGGAAATTGAGACCAATGACATCCTGGCTGTGGATCGGTCGGATGCTTTTGATCAAGAAATCAGTCTTGCCATTTCCCGTCAAATCGACACCGAGGAAGTACCTATTGGTTTTTGGGTTGAATGTCAGGATGGTATCGCCCGGTTGTCCGCTGTACTGACTGACGTAGTTGAGTTGGACTTGCGAATTTTCGCTCAGGCTGCTCAAGTCGATTTTGTCTTGGCCTGTGGTGAAGTCCATAAGCAAGTCAGCGTTGTTGCGCGGGGAGTCGCCGGCGGCATGATAAGTAAACGTGTTGGAGCCACCGTTGCCGGTCAGTATGTCGGCTCCGCCACCTCCAGTCAGGACGTTGTCCGCACTGTTTCCGGTAATACGATCGTTGCCTGTGCCGCCTTTCGCGTTTTCGATAAGGGTTTGGGCGCTGATGTGCACGTTGTTAGTCAAACCACCCACGCTGGAGCGTGAATCCGGGGTCAGGTTGATTCGCTGGTTTTGCGCGAAGCCAGAGAAGTCCAGCGTGTCATTGCCTTGTTTGTCGTGCACGCTGAAACCGGGCCTGTCGGTGGGAGACGTAAGGCTGGTTTCGGGCTTGCCCGTGTTGGAGTTGAAGCCGTAGACAGTGTCGGCGGCTGTGGATTGCGCAAGTGGAGGCGTAACCGGGGGTGGCGTCGTGGGTACCGGAGTGGGAACGGAAGGGCGTGTAAGTTTTGATTCAGGTGGCACCACTGGGGTGGCATTCGTCAAAATATCTGTGGGCTTTATGGGCTTTTCACTCAGAATCACCAGCATGGAATAGGGGTCGCCAGTTACATTCATGATCAGCCTGTAGCGCTTGATACTCTCATCGTAGTCCAGCGTCAGTTCACCTTTCTTCCCCGTGTGCCAGTCAACAAGCTTGGGTTTCTGGATGCCCGCATCTTTCAACATGGTTGACAGGTCAATCTTGTCGATGCCACTTGTGAAGTCTGTGAGTGTATCGGGGTTTTCACCAGGTGAGTCGCTGACACTGTTATATACAAAGGTATCTGCGCCACCTCCACCGGTCAGCGTGTCGCCGCCAGCACCTCCCCTCATGCGGTTGTTGGCGTTATTGCCGATCAGCACATCGTGCCCCGAGCCGCCAATGGCATTTTCAATAACAACGCCCTTGGCAATTGATACATTACCCTCACGGCCGCCGACATCCGAGAGTGTTCCCGCGTTCAAGTTGATCCTTTGATTTTTTTTGAAACCGGAAAAATCCAGAGTGTCTTCACCGCCGTTATCCCAGACACAAAAGAACGGCAAGTCGTTGGGGGAGGTCAACGTGTAGTGGTCGCGCTCTGTGTTGGAGTTGAAACCGTAGGTCGTATTGCCTTTACGGGTTTCGTCGTTGGCCTTGTATCGCAAATGAGCGCCGGCAATATCGTGCATCATCGGGGTTTGGGAAGAGTCCGATACGAACGAGTTTTTATTATTTTCATTGGGGCGAAACAGGCTAAAGTTATAACTCATAGTGCTATAGACGTCGCTGCTTTGAGGGAGGTCAAGATCCGGATGCTCAAGTCCCAAGGTGTGCCCGATCTCGTGGACCATTGCCGCATGCAGCCCGGCCCCTTCATTTTTTCCGATATTTACGTCCTGAGCGCCGTAAGCATTTGGCAACGTAGCGTCACCGCCCCCACCTGAGACTTCCCGAACTGACAGGTGAGTGTCAGCATTTTTGCCATTTTCGACAAAATTGACTTTTATAACATCTTCCCAAGACCGAAGTGCCTGCCTGAATGCTCTCTTTTTGGTCTCGCTGAATTCGGTAAATGCATAGGACACAGTGAGTTGTCCGTCACCATTGCGATCTTGTATTTTATAGTTGCTGCGAGTGAGACTTTTAGCAACTTCATTGGGAGGATCGGAAGAGAGCGAGTTGCTAGCGGATAAGTTGCAAGTTTCGGTTGTCACAGAGAACGATTTTGCGGGCGGGCAGTAAGCGCGAATCGACGACATGATTGAGACCCTTGAGTAAGTGGGTATTAGTTGCTGGCCATGCTTGCAATTGATGTTGAAGGCGGGGGTAAGTTAGACGCTTTTGGGAGGCTGCTCTAGGGGTACAGTATTTCGATATATGATTGTGTTGTTAGGTAACTGTGATCATGTTGCTAGTGTGCTAGGTGTTGTCGGAATAATTACTTTGTGGGGGAGGTGCCAAGATAGTTAAGCGAAGGGCGAGGGTTATCTTGTCAGATAGAATGGGCGTTGAATGGCTCGTGCGCTCATATTTTCGTTATTTAGAAAACAAGCAATGAGTGCGTGCATAGAACATACAACAATGAGTGACGTCGCCCGTAGACAGGGCGACGTGATTGATCATTTGCACCGTGATTGATTAAAGTGCGCTGACCTTGACCCAACGTTCTTCGAGGGCCGCCACGCGAATCGCTGTCGCCAACCGCTCCACCTCCCATGCAGCATCAAAGTCCGTGCCATCCGCACCTTGCCCCGCAAGCGCCATGATCAACTCCTGCACCTCCAGCGTCTTCAACTCGTTGTAGCCCAACTGATGCCCCGCCGCTGGGCTGAACGCCGCATAGCCGGGCAGCGCAGGGCCTGCCAAGACGCGTTGAAAGCCGTCCTGGCCGACACGGTGCAGGCGCAGTTCATTCAAGCGCTCCTGATCGAACGCCAAGGTGCCTTTGGTCCCGCTTATCTCAAAGCACAGGTGGTTTTTGTAGCCGTGCTTGAGCCAGCTGCTGCTCACCGTGCCGCGCGCACCGTTGGCGAAGCGCAGCAGGGCGTGCACCTGGTCATCCACGGCGATGGATTTCAAATCAGCGCTGCCTTGGGTCGCGGGACGCTGAGCATGCACTGTCTGGGTATCGGCACACACACTGACCACATCGCCGACCAGGTAACGCGCCATCGACAGCAAATGGCTGCCCAGGTCAGCCAGAGCACCACCGGCGTGTCCCACTTCGCAACGCCACGACCACGGCGAGACCGGATCGGCCATGAAGTCTTCGCTGAACTCACCCTGGAAGCTGATGATCTGGCCCAGCTCACCCCGGGCTAGCATCTGGCGCGCCAACACGATCATCGGGTTGTGCTGGTAGTTGTAGCCCACTCGCGTCACCACCCCGGCGTTGCTGGCTGCACGGCGCATGGCATCGGCTTGCTCCAGGCTGATGGCCAGGGGTTTCTCGCAGTACACCGCTTTGCCCGCCGCAATCGCGGCCATGGCCATGGGGTAGTGCAGGTGGTTGGGGGTGGTGATGGCCACGACATCGACCTTAGGGTCCTCGATCAGCGCCTGCCAATCACCATGGGCCTGGTCAAACCCCCAGGCCGTGGCGCAGCGTTGGGCTCGCTCGGTGTCGGCATCGGCCAGGGCAGCAAGCTTTAGCTGTACCGGCAACTCGAACACTGTGCGCGCGTTATTGAACGCTAACGCGTGGGCACGGCCCATGAAGCCTGTGCCGATCAAGCCGATTCCGAGTTCACGCATAGCCGTGGTCCTTTGATTATTGTTTTCAGGGATGGCATTAATGGAATAAAAATTCGCAAATATCAATAGTTGGAATAAAAATTCACTCATCACTTCAGTTGATATGAACCTATTCAGCCGTAGCCAAACGCCGCCAGTTAACAAAAGATAACGTAGCGCCGATTGTCAGACGATTCCAAAGCCCGATAGGATGGCCCGTGCTGACTCCAGGCGCTCTAGATTGCAGGTTTCAACGTCCTGGAAGATAAGCCGACCTAAAAATAATAAATGGGAGAAAGGTCTATGAGTGAGCCTGTCATGGGTTGGGTAGTTTGCCGCCCACGCGCCGCACGCAGGGTTGCGTTGCTGGCCACAGCGCTCTCGCTGCTTGCCGGTGCGGTGTTGTCTACGCCCGTACTGGCCGCCAGCGATACCTCCGCCGCCGCGGTATTTGCGATTCAATCCCCCAAGGCCGCCAAAGGCTTGATGATCGATGTGGTTCACGCCGGCAAGCGGCTGGTGGCGGTCGGTGATCGTGGGCATATCCTGTATTCCGATGACCAGGGCAACACCTGGACCCAAGCCAAAGTTCCCACCCGGCAACTGCTCACGGCGGTGTTTTTCGTCGATGACCAACAGGGCTGGGCTGTCGGCCATGATGCGCAAATTCTTGCCAGTTCCGATGGCGGCGCCACGTGGACCCAGCAATATGAAGACCTCAAGCGTGAAGCGCCGTTGCTCGATGTGTGGTTCAACGATGCCAAGCACGGACTGGCCGTCGGCGCCTACGGTGCGTTGATTGAAACCACCGACGGCGGCACCACCTGGGCCGACGTCAGTGACCGCCTCGATAACGAAGACCAGTTTCACCTCAACGCTATCGCCCGGATCAAGGACGCCGGCCTGTTTATCGTCGGCGAACAGGGCAGCATGTTCCGCTCCAGCGACGATGGCCAAACCTGGGAGAAACTCGAAGGCCCCTACGAGGGCTCGTTGTTTGGCGTGATCAGTACGGCGCAGCCGCAGACCCTGCTGGCTTATGGCTTGCGCGGCAATCTCTACCGCTCCACGGATTTCGGCAGCACCTGGGAACAGGTCGAACTCAATGCCACACGCGGTGCGCTTGAGTTCGGCCTGTCTGGCGCCACCTTGCTTGATGATGGCGCCATCGTCGTCGTCGGCAACGGTGGCAGCGTGGTGGTCAGCCATGACGACGGCCAGACGTTCAGCGTGTTCAATCGCCCGGACCGGATTTCACTCTCGGCAGTCACAGCCGCAGGCAATGGCAACTTGATTCTGGTGGGGCAGGGTGGCGTTCGTGTCGCCACGCCAGCCGGCGCCGAACTCGTAAAACAATAAGAAGGGCGGGGAACGCATGAGCAGTCATCACAACGATAAAGCGACCTTTCTTGAGCGCCTGATTTTTAACAATCGCCCGGCGGTGATCGTCATCTGCCTGCTGGTGAGTATTTTCCTGTTCTGGCAGGCGACGTTGATTCGCCCGTCTACCAGCTTTGAAAAGATGATCCCCCTCAAGCACCCCTTCATCGAAAAGATGATGGAGCACCGCAACGACCTGGCCAACCTGGGCAACACCGTGCGCATTTCGGTGGAGGCGAAGGATGGGGATATTTTCACCAAGGACTATATGGAGACTCTGCGTCAGATCAATGACGAGGTGTTCTACATCTCCGGCGTCGATCGTTCGGGCCTCAAGTCGCTGTGGAGCCCCAGCGTGCGCTGGACCGAAGTGACCGAAGAAGGCTTTGCCGGCGGTGAAGTGATCCCGCAGAGCTACAACGGCTCGCCGCAAAGCCTCGACCAACTGCGCAACAACGTGCTCAAGTCCGGCCAGGTCGGGCGTTTGGTGGCTAACGATTTCAAATCGAGCATTGTCGATATCCCGTTGCTGGAGTCCTACCCGGACCCGCAGGACCAGGGCAAGCTACTGGCCCTGGACTACCAGAAGTTTTCCCACGAGCTTGAGGACAAGATCCGCAACAAGTTCGAGGCGCAAAACCCTAATGTAAAAATCCACATTGTCGGCTTTGCCAAGAAAGTCGGAGACCTGATCGACGGCCTGATCATGGTGGTGCTGTTCTTTGGCGTGGCCTTTGGCATCACCTTGGTCCTGTTGTTGTGGTTCACCAACTGCCTGCGCAGCACCATCGCGGTGTTGAGCACCACATTGGTGGCGGTGGTATGGCAGTTGGGCCTGATGCATGCCGCCGGTTTCGGGCTGGATCCCTACTCGATGCTGGTACCGTTCCTGATCTTCGCCATCGGTATTTCCCACGGCGTACAGAAGATCAACGGCATCGCCCTGCAGTCCGGTGAGGCCGACAACGCCCTGACGGCTGCGCGCCGCACGTTCCGGCAACTGTTCCTGCCGGGGATGATCGCGATTCTCGCGGATGCGGTTGGCTTTATTACCCTGCTGATCATTGATATCGGCGTGATCCGTGAACTGGCCATCGGCGCATCGATCGGCGTGGCGGTGATCGTGTTCACCAACCTGATCCTATTGCCGGTAGCGATTTCCTATGTAGGGATAAGCAAACGCGCCATCGCCAAGAGCAAGAAAGACGCGAACCGCGAACATGCGTTCTGGCGCCTGCTGTCCAAATTCGCCAGCCCGAAAGTTGCGCCGGTCTCGATTTTCCTGGCCTTGATCGCCTTTGGTGGCGGCCTGTGGTACAGCCAGAACCTGAAGATCGGCGATCTCGACCAAGGCGCACCGGAACTGCGCCCGGACTCGCGCTACAACAAAGATAACAACTTCATCATCAGCAACTACTCCACCAGCTCCGACGTGCTGGTAGTGATGGTCAAGACCCGTGCCGAAGGCTGCTCGCGCTATGAAGCCATGGCGCCCATCGACCAGTTGATGTGGAAGATGCAGAACACCGAGGGTGTGCAGTCGGCGATCTCGTTGGTGACCGTATCCAAACAAATGATCAAAGGCATGAACGAGGGCAACCTGAAATGGGAAACCCTGTCGCGTAACCCCGATGTGCTGAACAACTCCATCGCCCGTGCCGATGGCCTGTACAACAACAACTGTTCCCTGGCGCCGGTGCTGGTGTTCCTCAACGATCACAAGGCCGAAACCCTCGACCGTGCGGTGCACGCTGTGCAGGACTTCGCCAAGGAAAACAACAAGGACGGCCTGGAGTTCATCCTCGCTGCTGGTAACGCAGGGATCGAAGCCGCCACCAACGAAGTGATCAAGGAGTCGGAACTGATCATCCTGATCCTGGTGTACCTGTGTGTGGCGACCATGTGCATGATCACCTTCCGGTCCTGGGCGGCGACTTTGTGCATTGTGCTGCCGCTGGTGCTGACCTCGGTGCTGGGTAACGCGCTGATGGCGTTCATGGGTATTGGCGTCAAGGTTGCGACCTTGCCGGTGGTGGCCCTGGGCGTGGGGATTGGCGTGGACTACGGTATCTACATCTACAGCCGTCTGGAAAGTTTCCTGCGTGCAGGTTTGCCGCTGCAAGAGGCGTACTACCAGACGTTGAAGTCCACCGGTAAAGCTGTGCTGTTCACCGGTCTGTGCCTGGCCATTGGTGTGTGTACCTGGATCTTTTCGGCCATCAAGTTCCAGGCCGACATGGGCTTGATGCTGACCTTCATGTTGTTGTGGAACATGTTCGGCGCGTTGTGGCTACTACCCGCACTCGCGCGGTTCCTGATCAAGCCTGAGAAACTGGCGGGGCAGAAGGGCAATTCGTTGTTTGCGCATTAAGCCAATGCAAAAAGCCGCACTGTGCGGCTTTTTGCAGAGCGTCAGTTGATCAGCCTCACAGCTCCAGAAAGAGCTTCTGGTCCAGCGGGGCTGTAATACTGGCTTTGGTTATTTTCTCCACGACGCCATTGTTTCCTGCTTCTCTAATCAAGTCCTTTTGGGTCTTGTAGCGTTGGGATGGGATTTTCAGATGCGCAGCGTTGTGGTCGGCTCGCTTCCAGCCTTTCTGCGGATAGTGGAAGTGGGCATACCACAACGGTTCGACTTCGCCTTTTTTGCGAACTTGGTACTCGGTGAGAAAGTCGTTTGGCTTTAATTGGAAGTCCCGCTTTACCAGGTTGATATCGACAAAGCGATGGGTCCACAAGAAGTCGACATTTTCCGCTGTCGGCGGCTGAACCAGAAAGCCGTCTGCGGCGTGTTGACGGGCCTTTTGCAGCAGCTCATCTGCGGCGGCCCTCCATTGTGCAACTAAGTCGGCGGTTTCCGGTCTGGCTCTATGGCTGGCTTCGGCTTGATCCGCTGTCTCCCTGAGTTTATTGGCCAGCGGTTCTAGCATATCGTTCCAATCCTTGGGGGTAACAGTATCGCGCCGCGCCGGATCGTTAAGTTTGCGTTTCTGGAAAAGAATTGACTGCTCCTCTTTCGCCGCGTCACTCATCAGCTTTTGTGCCTCGCTCTTATAGTTCGCCAGGGACCTCGGGGGGGAGGCAAGGCGGGGAGGTGTGGGCTGCCCACGGATGATCTTCACCCACCCACGATCATTCGCGTGTTCGCTGTAACTCGCCACGGGTTGGCCGCTTTGTGGGTCTATCACATCGACAATGTCAAAGGTCTGGCCCGGTTCCGGAGCGCGCAGGGTGCCGATCAAGGTCTCATTGTCTTCAGTCTTGAATACGCGTTGATTACTCGGTTTGGCCCGTTGGTCGCTGCGTGGGGGCGCTTTTGGAATTAGAAACTGCTCTTCTTCGACGACCTGGACCAACTCGGCTTCCGCTTCGGCGATGAGCTTATTGAGTACCTCGGTGAAACGCTGGTGGTATTGCGCCCGAAAGAGCTCTGGGTGCTCCTCCTGCATAAGGAGGCTGTCGCTCAATACCTGTTTGTATTTAGTGATAATGGTAGTCAGCGCGGCATTGCGTTCGCTCAAGGTGTAGCCGGTGTATTGGTGCAGATCATTAAAAGCGACTATTTCGGTTTTCAGGGATTCTGCCAGGAAACGCTTCATCTGCAGGTGGTCAGTTGCCCCTGCGCTGCGGGCAGACCATGTCGTGGTTAGTAATTTGAGGAACGACATCCTATTCAGTTTTGATGTCAGTATTCTGGCGGCGGGAGGGGAGGTGTAACGCTCTTTGATGTACTCCTCGGCTTTTTTATTACCGAAGGGGGAGTCGTTCTTCCACTGATCAAATGTGTCACTGACCGCCTGCTTCGACGCCAATAGGTTTTCAGTAGCGTGATAGGCCATTTCGGACACTTCCATCAATTCATCGTAAGCGATCTCGGAGTCGTTATTGGACTGCCGTATCAACTCCTCCAGCGAGGCGCCGTTCACTCCAACGTGGCGGGCGTCGTTGGCCAGCTTCGTGTAAACGTCATCTATTTCAGTCAGGGCGTGCAGGACTTTTTCGTACACCTCTGAGCGGTCCTCTTTGAATTTGGACAGGTCGTCGACCCCGCCGAATTTTTTGGGTGCAATGATTTCAATGGCTTTTTCGCCAGCCACCTTTAGGGTTTGTGTCAGCGGCTTGAGCGCCTGAAGTTGCTGGTCCAGGTTGCTCTTGAGCCGCTCGGAGGCCTCGTACTGTTCTAGATAGGGCGCAAGAAATCGCTGTGCCGAACCCTCACTCCTGGATAGGTTGCGAAGCGTCTTGAGTTTTTTTCGAGCGGTCTCGTAGTCGGAGAGGCTGGTTTGGATTTCTTTGAGTGCGCTTGTATGGGCTTCTACCACTTTGGTCAATTCCCGCGTGCTGCGCTGAAAGTTCGCCTTTGCTTGCTTCTGCGCTAGCAGGTTTTTTTTGACCATATCCTGCGGGCTCTCGTTTTTTGGCATGCCTCCCTTGAGCTTGGGTGCCACGTCAAAATGCCAACGACCCTGGGCATCGCGTTGTATTGGCGGTGCCGTACGTGCCTTGTTCTGTTCATCAATAACGTACGGGCCATCCAGGTCGGTCGCTACGCGATACCAGTGATTGTCGATGTTGGCATACAGCTTATCGTTCACTTGGTACAGACCTTTTTTGATGCCTTCGGCGATGGGCAATCCAGGGGCGGTCGGAGCCGTTACTTTGAACGAGTCTATGTGTGCAAGCAGGCTTGGCGTCAATCCACGCGGGCTGGATAAGCGGATATCGATGGCCATACCGTTGTCGCCAAAATTGCCGGAGGAGGGAGGTGTCGGGTCCTGACGGATCACAGCCTGGCGAACTATCGGCTGATTGCTGTCGCGAGGGCGCGGACCGCGGCTGTCGGAATGGGCGTCCTGCTCGAAGTGTTCAAAGGACTGCGCTGGTTTGCCAGGTTCGCCGGTCGGAGCATGGGTCAGCGTCATGCCCAAATTGATCAGCAGGTCGATCACCGCCGAAGTCGGGTCCGGGTCGCTTGGTGTGGAGAGCCGCTTGATGTCCTCTTCGCTGTTGGCCAATTGCAGTAACCAGCCCGCCATAGCCCCCGGCCCGCGCAATACCGGCAGCAACGTGTTGAACAGCAGCCAACCGAGTTCCTTGTGCGAGGCCCAGCGGCTTTCAGCGTCGGAGGTGGATTGGCCTTCCGCCAGGGTGACGAGGCTGTTGGCGTTGGATCGGAACCAATGCGTGAACAGACCACCGTTGAGCTGGTCCTGGCGTAGCGTGGTGGCCTCAGCATAGCCGTCGACGGCGAGGGTGGTGGGCTTGGGCGTGGTGGGTGGGTCGAACTCATTGAATACGGTGAAGCGTGCAATATTGGGGGTGCGAAAACCGCCATTGCCATACACCGCTCTGACCTTGTCATCCTTCAACCAGGCCAGCACGCTGTCTTGCAACGCACCCGGCTGGCGGATGGCTTCCAGCAGCGCGTCGCGGCTTGCAAACTCCAGCAACGCGGGCTTCAGTTGCGCACGATAGAGAATATGTGGGCCGCTGGTGCCGGCCACTGGTTCGATGATGAACATGTTGTCGACAACGTCTGGCGTTGCCCCTGGTTTGCGCACAAATGCCAGGGGGCGCACGGTAATCTCCTGTCCGTCCACCTGTTTGCTGCCCGCACCGGGCTGGGTGAGTGCTTCAATAAAGCGGTAACCCTGGGCGCTCATGCTGGCTTCGCCCTTGAGCTTGAGCTCCAGCGCCTGCATGGCGAGCTGGATCGGTACCTGCTCGACAAAACGCGCTGCCCGGTCCCGGGATTGCTGGGTCTCGCTGAGCAGTTCGCGATTGAGCAGTTGTGGGTAGTGGCGACCGATATCCACGCTGCTGATCAGGTTCTTGAGCATCTGCGGCATTTGCGGATCGCTGACCGGTTGCCCACGCAGATGGACTTCCATCTCGCCCTTGGGCAAGCCGGCGAGATTGTTCAGAGCCATATCCACCAGGCTCATCTTCACCCGCTCGATGTAGCCGCTGCCCAGATTACCCACGGCGACCTTGAACACCACCTCCACATCCTTTGCCGTGTAGCCCTTACCGGACAATTGCTCGTCCAGTTGCTGCTGGGCGTAGGTGCGGATATCGGGAATGCCGTCGAGAAACGTCCGGCCGTTGTTACGTTGTACGCTGCTGGCCAGTGCCAACGAGTGACGCCGGTAAGTGTCACGATCTGCTTCGCTGGCGTTTTTGAGCCAGCCTGGCAAATTATCGCGCAGCCGCCCAAGCTCGGCCGCATTTGCAGCATAGGCTCCGGTGAACCAGGGGCTCGGGTCGCTTGCACGGAAGAAGGCCTGCTCCAGTTGATCAGGCGTGCCCGACGTTGGGAGCTCAATGGATGCGACGTTTTCCACCATGGCATTGAGGATGAGCGCCGCTTGTGTATCAAAAATGTTTGTATCGATTTCCTGGCGCTTCCAATTCAGGCTGTCGAAAACAAACACTTTCTCCAGGTTTCTCCCCCAGGCTTCGCCGAATGCTTGCAATGATTCATACGGTGTGACGACTCCAGCGGGGGTTGTATGCAGCACTTGCGTACGGCCGTCGACTTCTCGTGTGATCAACAGATCCGGGCTCAGTTGAGCTGAATTGCTGGCGCCATGGCTTACGGTGGTGTCGAGGATAAATACCTTGGCCGCTGCGTTGCCTTTTGCGGCTTGGCGGTGCACTTGATCCGGGTAGGTGGCGAGCTGATCGAGAGTCTCGCGTTGCGTGTCGGTGAGCCCGGGTTGTTTCAATGCGGCGGTTCGCAGGGTGTCCCTGAGTGTGTCGCTCAGCCATAGCCAACGGTTTGTCTCAAGGTTGGGGATGTCCTGGGTGTTATAGGCGTTGCCGTTGAAGTGGCGAACCAGCGCTTGTTCGAAACCGCTTTTGAGAGTGGTTCGCAGGCTGCGGATGATCAATTCGATGGCTTGCATATCGATGCCCGGCACCAGCGCTCCCGCCAAGGGCCCCGGTTTGAGCATATGGCCCGTGGCTTGATCAATCAGCGTGCAGGCCAGTGAGTGTTTATCGGTAAAGTCCAGCTCGCCGTCGCGGGTCAGGTGCTTGAGTGCTACGTCCAGCAAAGGGGTCAAGCAGTACTGGGGGGGATTGTTGGAAATGGGTTCGGCCAACGCTGTGTATCGAGGGTCAAACGCCAGGGTGGGATACAGGTTTTTGATGGCGTCGCTGAGCAGGTTCGACACCACTGAGCGCAACGTGGGCCGGCCAGCGAACTGGTGTGCAACCGTATTGGCTGTGATGTCGGCAGCGGGCTGCGGCGTTGAGACCGTAGCGGCCGGCGTTGGGCTTAGCGGCACAAAGCTCAAGCCGGATCTGAGCGATGACGACCCCGGCGATGTTTCGTAATGGACGCTGGTATCGCGCCGGGATCTGCGCAGTGATTGATCGTGGTCCGTTTGGAGCGACGCCTCGGAGTGGCTGCCAGGGGGTATTTCGAGCACTTTCCCCGACTTGTGGGTAACGGGGGGAGCGGTACGGGGCTCAAGGTGTAGTCGGAAAGTCGTGAAGGGTGGTTTCCATGGATCATCGTGTAGCTTCCTTGTCGTTGAGATCTTGCTCGGCGTAGCGATTTGACCCTGAACGCCTAAAGCGAACAGGCGAGCGAAAATTAACGACCGGTGCTTAACCGTCAAATGAACAATGAGTAATCAGCTGTTTCCGGCAACGCTGTATCAGCGGCAAAAGCTGATAATGCGCAGGCCGACGTAGGGGGAGTAATTATGGCGGCATGTGAACGCCCCCGATGGTTGAACGCAGCGTTTAGGCCGATGCAACAATTTGGCCTATCATGAGGTCTTTCCTCTGAACGACTGATGTGATGACTGCCGAATCTGCCACCCTGCCGGACACCCTTGAAACCAGCGACATGCTTGAAATCGATGGCTTGCACGCCTTTGACTTCGAACTCGATAACGAGAAGTTGCTGATCACCGCCATGGACGGCCGTGCAGAAAAACGCTGGGCGTTCAGCCTGGCCCAGGTGCAGACGGCCACGTTCGACGGCACCCTGCAAAGCTGGACCCTTACCGGTGAATCGGGCGAGCACCGCTTGATCTGCATGAGCGCCTTCACCGGCAACAATAACGATGAGGATGTAGCCGATGATGATGCGTAAATTCTGGCCCTTGCTGATGGCGGGCAGTGTCGGTGCCATGTCGGTGCAGGCTGCACCGGCTGACACCTATGAGCTGCTGGTGGGCAGCTATACCGCCGGCACCAGCGAAGGTATCTACCGCCTGCAATTCGACAGCCGCACCGGGCAGTTCAGCGGCAAGCCGGTGCTGGCTGCCAAGACGGCCAACCCGTCGTGGTTGACGGTTTCCAAGGACCAGAAGTACCTGTTTGTGGTCAACGAGAACGGTCCAGGCCAGAAAGACCCGGTGGGTCGTGTCAGCAGTTACAGAATCGACCCGCAAAATCATCAGCTCACCCTGATCAACCAGGTGCAGAGCCTGGGCAACGAGCCGACCCATTCCAGCGTCGCCGCCGATGGGCGTCACCTGTTTGTTGCCAACTATTCGGTACTCGAAGACCCGGGCGGCAGCCTGGCGGTGCTGCCGGTAGGCGCCGAGGGCAAGCTGTCGGCCCCGGTGCAGTTGAGCGGGCATCCGGCCAGCCGGGTAAATCCTGAGCGCCAGGCGTCCAATCACGTGCATTCCGTGGTGTCGTCACTGGATGGCAAGTACGTATATGTGCAGGACCTGGGCGCGGACAAAGTGTTTGTCTACCAGTACGATCCCAAGGCCAATCACGAATTGCCGCTGACGCCGGCCAACCCGGCCTCGGTGCAACTGCCACCCGGCAGCGGCCCACGTCATTTGCTGTTCAGCGCCGACGGCAAACACGCCTGGCTGACCACCGAAATGAGCGCTCAGGTCGCGGTGTTCGATTACAGCGATGGCAAGCTGACGCAAACCCAGCTGCTGGACTATGCCGCTGGCCAACCGGTGTCCGACAAAGCCGGCGCGGCGCTGCATGCGTCAAGCGACGGCAAGTTCCTCTACGTGAGCAACCGCGGTACGGCCAATCAGTTGCTGGTGTTCAGCATCGACCCGGCCACCGCGCACCTCAAGGAAATCCAGCGTCGCTCTGTCGAAGGTGATCACCCTCGTGAGTTCAGCCTCGACCCGAGCGGCAAGTTCCTGCTGATCGCCAACCAGAAAAGCAATGAAATCGTGGTGGTTGAACGCGACCCCAAGACCGGTTTGTTGGGTAAAACCGTGCAGCAATTGCCGATCGATGCCCCCAGCGACCTCAAGTTCCTGGTGCGTCAATAAGCCACAGGCCCCGCAGTGCGGGGCCTGAGCCTTTGTATTAATTCGGTTGATAGCGGCTACTGTTTCAAAGCATTTCTAAGGTCCAACCCTCGGGCGTAAGTTTGGTTCCAAGGCCTCCACCGGCCACTCAACCAAACGAACACAAGGGTTACCGCCATGAACTTGAATCTCTTCTCCATCATCGCCGCTTCCGCTGTTTCCGCCACCGTGGCATTGCCTGCCAACGCCAGTGTGGAAGTCACTGACAAGAAATCCAGTGTCACGGCCTACACCCAGAAATACCTGCAACAGAGTGCCAATTTCTATGCAGCGCTGGATCACAAGACTCAGCACTGAGCTTCAGACAATAGAGGCCTGATGTGGGAGGGGGCTTGCCCCCGATGAGCATGGGTATCTACACAACTTTTGTAGCCACCGCCGAGCGTAACCACGATGCGAAGCGAGCCGCTCTTGATCTTGATCTTGATCTTGATCTTGATCTTGATCTGCTTTTGATCTTAAGCGCCCCGTCAAACCACGCTGGCGGATTACGGGCACACCGAGCCTAGGCGAGGTGCCGAGTGGTGGGGCAAGAGCGTTTTGCTTACTTTTGCGCTTTTCAAAAGTGAGCCGCTGTAAGAGCGGAACCAATAGTAGCCGTTGCCTAAATAACGGATATGTACTCGGTTTGATCCGGCATCCTGGTCGGCCCTGAGGCCGCCATCGGGAGCAAGCCCCCTCCCACAGGTACAGCGCCATACCAGAAGTTGTGTAGATACCTATGCCCCGATGAGGGAGTATCAGTAAGCACACCTGTGACTGACCCACCACTATCGGGAGCAAGCTCCTCCCACATTTAGTCGAGTAAAACTCAGGTTTTTGCCATCACCGCAATAAACAGCGGTGATTCCAGAAACCGTTGAAGCCACGCCTGCAACCGGTAGTACGGCGTCCCCGCAAACCACTCGCGATCTACATGGGCAAACTGGCGCACGAACGGCACAACGGCCGCATCTGCCAGGCTCAGGTGATCGGCAAGCAAATACTCCCGCTCTGTCAGCAAACCCTCCAGCTTGCGCAAAAACACCTCGCCCTCGGCCCGATAATGTTCCATCGGTTGCTCCGGGTAGCGTTCGGCGTACTTGTATCGATTCAAGTGATGTTTGAACACCTGATCGTTCTCGCTAATCAGCGCCAATACCGCAGGCTCACCCTGCAACAACCAATCCTCGGGATCGTGCTGTGCCAGCGCCCACTGCATGATCTCCAGGCTTTCTTCGATCACTCGGCCTTCGACGCTCAACACCGGCACCGTGCCCTTGGGCGACAGCGCCAGCATCTCGGTCGGCTTGGCTTTCAGGCTCACTTCGATAATGTCCACCGGCACGCCTGAATAGCGCAGCGCCAATCGCGCCCGCATTGCATAAGGGCAGCGCCGGAACGAATACAGCAGCGCCTGGCTCACTTGACCTCCAGGGTGCTCAGGCCATTGCCCTGGCGCTTGACCTGGATTTGCACCGGGATACGCTCGTGCATTTCCTGAACGTGAGAGATCACCGCCACCTTGCGGCCCTGAGCCTGCAAACCATCCAAAGCGTCCATGGCCAATTGCAGGGACTCGGGGTCGAGGCTGCCGAAACCTTCATCGATAAACAGCGACTCGATCTTCAAGGTGCTTGAGGCCATGGACGCCAGGCCCAAGGCCAGCGCCAATGACACCAGGAAGGTTTCGCCACCGGACAGTGAGTGTACCGAGCGCAATTCGTCACCCATCTCCGTGTCCATCACCAACAGCCCGAGCATACTGCCGCCGCGTTTAAGCCGGTAGCGGCGCACCAGTTGGCGCAACTGCACGTTGGCATGGTGCACCAGCAAATCGAGGTTGTAGGCCTGGGCGATCTTGCGGAAGGTGTCGCCGGTGGCCGAACCGATCAACGCATTCAGGCGCGCCCAGCGCTGCCATTCTTCATAGGCCTTGGTGATCTGTTCGGCCAGGGCCTGGTTGGCGTCCTGGCGGCGTTGATCTTCGGCTTGGCGGGCGCGCAGTTCGGCGCAATGCTTCTCGCCTTCGGCCAGCCGCTGATTGAGCGCCGCCAGGGTGTGGTCCAGTTGATCGGCGTCGAGATTGCCGTTGTGCAAGGCCTGGTGTTCGGCCAAGCGCTGTTCGCGCTCTTGCAGCAGCACCTTGGCTTGCTCGACAGTTTTTTCGCTGCTGTTCAGGTCCTGGCGTAGCTGCGCGATCTGAGCCTCATCGAAGGCTAATAAACGTGACAGGCCCTGGTTATCCAGATCGGGGTGCAGCGTGCGCCATTCATTGATGCGTGTTTCAAGCGCTTGTTGTTCCGCTTGCAGCGCGTGCTGGCGGTCCTGCTGGGCCTTAAGGTCAGCAGCCAGTTGGACCAGGGCCGTGTGCACGGTGTGCAGCTCGTGGTTGGCGTCGGTCTCGCTTTGGCGTGACTGCGCGACGGTCTGCTCCAGTTGCTGCTGCCAGTGTTCGGCGCTGGCGTGGTCGCCCAGCAAGGCGCTGAGTTTTTCTTGAACAGCTTGTTGCTGTGAGGCCACTTCGGTGACTTGCAGCGTGAGCGCGTCGAGCTGCTGCTGGCGATGTTGCTGGTGGGTCTGCTGTTTCTCGATGGCCTGCTGGCGCTCCTGCTGCTCGGCCAGTTCATCGCGCTGATGGCCCAACTGCTCAAGGCGTTGACTGACCTGCTGGTCGAGCTGCATGAAGGTCGCCGCAGGCGCACTGCGCAAACCCTCCAGGGTTTGGGTGGGCAACAGGGTGGCGAAGGTGGCGAGTTCTGCGTCGAGGCGTTCGCGGTCCTTGGCCAATTCCCGTTGCTGGTCCACCAGCAACTGCCGGGTTTGCTGGCTGGCCTCCTGAGCGGCTTGCAACTGCTGCTGAAGGCGCCCGGCGTTTTGTTGCAGGTTGAGCAGGGCGTCCTGGCGTTGTTCGTCCTGAGTGAGGCTCTGGGTCAGTTGGGCCAGTTGCTGAGCCAGCCAGCCGCTGCGTTTGGCCGCGTCCTGATTGAACAACGAGGCGTACAGCGGATGGGCCTCCAGGCTCTGTGCCAGGCCTTGCTGTTGTATCGCCAGCTGTTCCTGTTGGCGCAGGAACTCCTTCTGTTCGGCGATCAGTCCACCGACTTCACCGCGCAGTTCATTGAGTTTTTCCTTGAGGTCGTCGACCGCCTTTTGCGCCGTGGCTTCTTCGTTCTCGTCATGGCGACCCAGGCTCTGCAACAGGGCTTCGGGCTGGTGATACGGATGCTCGTGGCTGCCGCACACCGGGCAGGGCTGGTCATCCTGCAATTGCGCGCGCAACTCTTCGACGCTGGCGCTGCGGGCCAGGCGCTGACGTTCCAGCAGTTGCTTGGTCACCGTCAGGGTTTGCTCAGCCACGCTGAGTTCGGCCTTGGTTTGCAAACCGCTCTGGTTCAGTCGCTCGCGGCGTTGCGCGGCATCGGCGAGTTGTTGTGTCAGCGCGCCTGTCTGTTGATCCAGTTGCTGCTGGCTGTCCCACAAGCGGGCCAGGTCTTCGAAAGCACGCTGTTGCTTGCGATTATCCTGCAGCAGGCTGGCCAGCAACTGAATTTGCTCGGCCACCGCGTGGGGTTCGGCACCGGCTTCCTGATAGAGCAGGTCGAGCGCTTCGCGCTGTTGGGTGAACTGATCGGCGGCGGCGCTGGCACGCTGTTCGAGTTGCGGCAGTTCGGCCTCGCCCTTGTTGAGGCGATTGCCGATCACCATCAGCTGTTGCAGACGGTCGCGGTAGGCGTTCCAGGCTTCGCTCAGCGGGGCAAGGGCGGTGCTGTGCTCAAGCTCGGCAGCCAGGCGGTGCAGGCGCTCGGCGACTTGGGTTTGCGTGTCTTGCAAACCCTTGAGCAGGGCGTGGCCTTCGTTGCAGGCGCTTTGCTGTTGTTGTTTTTCTTCGCTGCGCTTGGCCAGTTCCCGGGTCAAGTGGGCGAGGGTGTTCTGTTCTTCAACGGCCTGGCGCAGCAGGGGAGCCGCCTCGGCCTGGTTTTTCAGGGCGTCGGCCAGCGCCGCTTGGGCGGCCACTTGCTGTTGTTGCGCCTGGTCCTGGCGGGTATGCAGGGCGACTTGCTGCTCCAGCTGTTGCTGAATCTGTGCCGCGAGTGGCGTCAGCAGGGTGCCGAGTTCAGCCTGGCGCAGGAAGTGATGACGTTGCGGTGCCAATTGCTCCAGGCGATTGAGGTCCTGGCGTTGCGGGCCTTGGCTGTCCCACTGCTGCTGGGCCTGCTGCAGTTGTTCGACGGCGCTGAGCTGGCGCTCTTGCCACTCACGCAACTCTTTAAGCCAGGTGTGCTGCAACTCCAACTGCTTGAGCTGGGCCTGCTGAGTCTTGAGTTGTTGCTGGGCCTCGGCCAACTGTTGATCGAGTTCGGCGCGAGCTTCAGGTGCCAGGGGTACTACGCCGGTGGCCTGGTCTTGCAGCTGTTTGTGAGCATCCCTGGCCTCCTTGGCCTTGTCGAACGCACGTCGACCCAGTTGGGTGTACAGCGCGGTGTCGGTGAGCTTTTCCAGCAGTTCGCTGCGCTCATTGTCATTGGCCTTGAGGAAGGCGCTGAACTCGCTTTGCGCCAGCAACACCGCACGGGTGAACTGCTCGAAGTTCAGGCCCAGGGCCAGCTCAAGCTGAGTCTTGTATTCGGTTTTCTGGCTGGCCAGCAGTTGCTCGCTGTCCAGGTCGATCAAGCTTTGCCGGCTGTTCTGCAACTTGCCGCTGGCCTTGTCGCGGGCGCGGTTGGCTTCCCAGCGCGCGCGGTAGCGACGGCCACTGACGCCGACGAAATCCACTTCGGCATAACCGCCGCCGGTGCCGCGCCGAATCAGCGTGCGCGGATCGCCAATGGAAATATCGGTGTCGGCGTCCGGCATCTTGGCCTGGCCGGTATCGCCCAGGCGCGGCACCGCGCCGAACAATGCCAGGCACAATGCGTCAAGCAGCGTGCTTTTACCCGCGCCGGTCGGCCCGGTGATAGCGAACAGGCCCGCACTGGCCAGGGGCTCGGCGGTGAAGTCGATCTCGAACGGGCCGGCCAGGGAGGCGAGGTTTTTCAGGCGGATAGCGAGGATCTTCATGGCTGTTCGTCCTCCTGTTGCACTTCCTGGAGCAGCACGGCGAAACCCTTCAGGGTTTGTTCATCCACTTCGCTGCCATAGCTGTCCTGCCAGGCACGGCTGAACAATTCCTGGGGCGTGAGCTGGTCGAGTTCGATCAAGCGCTCATCGTCGCTTTCGCTGTTGCCGCGCTGGCCGGCGTATTCGGCGGCGATGCGCACCAGGCGCACGGCTTTGCCTTGCAGGGCAGTTTCGATCTGCTGGCGCAGGTCTGGCTGTGGTTCGTCGAGGCGTACCCGCACTTCCAGCCAAGGGTGACGTTGGGTTTCGGCCAGCAGGTCGATGTCCGGCAGGTCGCGCAGCTGCTTGAGAATGTCCGCCAGCGGTGCGGCTTCCAGACGTTGCAGGTTGACTGAACGGGGGATCAGCAGCGGTTCGACGCCCACCAGCCGTTCACCCTGGAACGTCACGTCGAGCACCTGATGCTTGTAGCCAATCTCGGAAAACGACAGCGGAATCGGCGAGCCGCTGTAGCGAATGCGCTCTTCGCCATTGACCTGTTGCGGCTTGTGCAAGTGGCCGAGGGCAACATAGCCGACGGTTTTGTCGAACAGGCTGGCCGGCAGTGCCTCGGCATTGCCGATGATCAGGCTGCGCTCGGAGTCTTCCGATACCGACCCCCCGGCCATGTGCGCATGACTGATGGCTATCAGTGCCTGGCCTTTTTTGCGTTTGGCATTGGCGGCGGCGATCAGCCATTCATGCACCTGGCCGATACCCCGCAAGTAGTCGTCTCCCAGATGCGCACCGGTAACTTCCGCCGGGCGCAGGAATGGCAGCGCCAGGCACCAGGCGGCAATCTTGCCTTTGGCATCCGGCAAGGGGATCAGCAGGCGTTCTGCGTCCAACTGGCCATCGTCGAGCCACAACACCCGGCCCAGGGCATGAGTGCGCAGGCGGCGCATCAATGGCGCGGGCAGCTCGATACGCGAGCCGGAGTCATGGTTGCCGGCGATCATCACAATCGTCAGCGTCGGGTTTTGCTCGTGGGCGCTGATGATGAAGTCATACAGGCGTTCCTGGGCCTTGAGCGGCGGGTTGACCGTGTCGAAGATATCGCCAGCGATCAACAGCGCATCCGGGCGCTGGGCCTTCAGTTGGCCCAGCAGCCACTCAAGGAAACAGGCATGTTCGAAGTCGCGTTCCTGGCCGTGGAGGTTTTGGCCCAGGTGCCAGTCGGAGGTGTGAAACAGACGCAAGGCGAACTCCGTGGAGAAGATGAAAAGGAGGGGAGTTTACCTGTAAACACGCACACAGTGCCTGCAAGTGGCCCAGACCCGATATAGCAGAGGACTTGCCCCGATGACGGTGAATCAGATATGGATTAATTGGCTGATCCACCGTTATCGGGAGCAAGCCCCCTCCCACAGGGGTTATGGGTGTTGACGGGGTTGGGGGGGGGCAGGCAGGCCATTGCGCGGGCCATGTCGCGTTGGGCGCCAGCCGTGGGGAACGGTTGGGCAGGGGAGGACCACACACTCACGTGGACGCCTTAATTAACCTTCGGAATCAGAGACTCACCATGACAGTTTCAATAAATGCATCCCCTATTAGTCCTTTTCACGTGATGCCTCAGCAGGTGAACCCTGAAAAAACCTCACCCTCGTCCAGCCATCGGCAAGCGCGAAGCGCTGAGGCCCAAGCCGGCGCCCCTCACGCGCGTCCTTTTGGTGGAGTGACCGACCGGCAACTGATAGGGCTGGTCCGCGACCACTTTCGCGAGTTCGCCGCCGGGGCGACAGACAGCTACGTAAACTTCAATGAATTGAAAGAAGCGGCCGGTCTGATAGCCAGCGACAGGTCATTTTCTCCAGAGGCACACCACACGGCACTGGAGTTGTTGTCACGCCCCGAACTGCTGCGCAAGCTGGATATCGGCATCAGCTTCTTTGGTGGCCCCGGCAAGGAAGATGGCCGGTTCGATATGGATAACCTGAACTATCTGTACAAATTCCCCCATCGTGAATGGAAGGTGCCGCGCCGTAATCACTAACATCCAGATGGATGTCGAACAGGCGACACCGCGCAACTGTGGGAGGGGGCTTGCTCCCGATAGCGGTGGGTCAGTTAAAGATGTATCAACTGAAACTCTGCCATCGGGAGCAAGCCCCCTCCCACATGAGTTTGCGGTATTACTTGGGATACAACGGCGGCAAGCTGGTGGTGTCGGTCGCCGGGTCCTGCTCGCGTTCGGCCACGGGGATGGCCTTGATCGCACGCCACAGGTCTTCACCCAGCCAGTACTGGCCGCTTTCGCTGTACAGCGCGCCGTTCAAGCCATCCAGGGCATCTGACAATGGCACAAACCGCGCCGCCATGTCGGCCAGGGTTTCCGGCTGTTGACGCGCCCAGGCATCGAGGGCCTGGCGGGTGGCTTGCGGATCGTTGGCCTGGGTGGCGCGCTTGAGGTCGTCGAGCAGGGTGCGCGGGCTCGGGCCGGTTTGCGCGGCGCGCTGTACGGCCGGCTGCCGACGGGCGCGCCACCACAGGCCGAAGCCCAGCAACGTGGTGCATGCCAGGATCAGTGTGCTCAGTTGCCACAGCCACAGGCGCTCATCGTCGGGTGCAGTGATGATGGTCGGCGTGGCGGGTGCGTCCACCACCAGGCTGGGATTGACCGCCACTTGCACAGTGCGCGCCGGCAGGCTGGTGCGTTCCAGGTGATCTTCGTGGGTGTTCCACCACACCACTTCCACCGGCGGCAGTTCCAGCTCGCCGGCGCGGGTTGGCACCAGGGCTTCGCGGTCTTCACGGCTGCCGATCAGGCCGCGGTCGCTGGTCTGGTTGCCCAGTACCGGTTGGTCCGGGTAGCGGCGCAGGCCGTTGACGTCGGCGCTGGGCAGCGCCGGCAACTGTGCGCTGGATAAGCCCTCGGCCTGCACGGTGAGGCTGCGAGTCAGAGAGTCGCCGACCTGCACGTGGTCCGGCGTAGGGTTCCAGCCTTCGCTCAGGGTCAGGCTGCGCGCCGGCAGCCAGGGAGCGTCGGCGGGGTAGAGGTCCGGCTTGGGTTTGATCGTCAACGGCAGGGCCGCAGAGCTGACGTGGATCATCTTGCCCGGCTTGGTGCCCTGCAGTGTGTTTTCCTGGGGTGGGCGCGATTCGACCAGGGTAGCGCTGAAGGTCTGCGCCGGAATCACCACCGTGCCGCTGTGCTGCGGGTAGACAGCGTAGCGGGTCTCGATCACGCCATGGCGGATGCTGTTGATGACCTTCTCATAGGTACGCGACTCGCCCAGTTGTTCGACACGTGCATCGGGAATCTGCAAGGGCGTGAGGCTGCTGTCGTCATACAGCGATACCGAGTGGTACACGCGTACGGTCAACAGCGCTTGGGCCTGGACGTACACGGCGGTCTGGTCGAGGTTGGCCTCGATAAATACTGGGGCCAGCTCGGTGCTGGTGTTCTGGCTGGCGGTTTCGACCACTTGCAGGGTGATCGGCTGGGTCTTGAGTGCGCCCACTTGCAACGGCGGGATGATCACGTTGCCGTTTTCCTTGGGCAGCAGGGTGATGATCCAGCGGGTGGTGGCGTGGTTATCGCCGCCCAGGGTGGTGAGCTGGTTGATCTGGCGGGTGCCGCTGACTTCAAACTGTGCGTCCAGGGGCGACAGGTCCGGCTTGCCGAATTGGGTTACATCGCTGGACTCCACCGTCAGCTCCACCGTTTCCCCGGAGTTGAGGCGGTTACGGTCAACGCTGGCAACCAGGTTCGCCGCCTGGGCGTGGCCTGCCGACAACGCGAGCAGAAGCAAAAGGGTGGTGCGGCGGCTCATCGAGTCGTGTCCTGATGTTGTTGCTGTTCGTACCAGAATTTGCGCCGCAGCAGCTCACCGGGATTGTCCGGGATCTCTTGCAGCCATTGCTCCAGCGCCTGGCGGCGCTCACCTTCAAGGCGGGTGTCGACAGGGCGCAGGGGCGGCGTGGTGGTGTGCTCGTCGCCCAGTTCGCTGCCCGGCACTTCATTGTGGCCTGGCTGTGGGGCGCCGCCGGCCTGAGTTTCACCGCTGCTGGCTTCGCCCTGGCCCTGGGGCGATTGTTCGCCGCTCTGGCCCGTTTGCCCGCTGGCCCCCGGTTGCGCAGTTTGGCCGGGTTGGGGGCTTTCGTCATCTTCGTTTTTTGCAGGCTGGGTCGGCTCGGGCTCGGCTTGCTCTTGCATCAGGGTTTCAACCAGGGCCTTGTTTTTCAGCGCCGGTTGCAGATCGGGCTGGGCTTCCAGGGCTTGCTCGTAGGCGTCGATAGCGGCTTCAAGTTCACCGGCTTTGGCCAGGGCATTGCCTCGATTGTAGTGGGAATAGGCGTCGTTGCCCTGGGCAAAACGTTTGATCGCCTCGGCGTAATTGCCGGCTTCGTACAGGGCTACACCTTGCCATTGCGGGTCTTGAAAGTGTTCGGCGGCTTCGGCTGGGCGCTTGTGCTTGAGCAGGTATTGACCTTGCTGGTCGGGGCGCAGCCACAGGTCCTGAAGGCCAAAGGCGTAACTGGGTTGTGGCGCGCCCAGCAACAGCAACGGCAGGCAGAACAGCCAGCCGCGACGCCCGGCGCAGGCGGCCAGCAGTAACAGCGGCAGCAGCAGCCAGTAACCCTGATCGGCCCAGGTGTCCAGGTGCAGCACTTGGCCGTCGTTGCGCAGGGCTTGTACGCTGTCGAGCATACCCAGTTGGCGCAGGTCCTTGTCATCCAGGCGCGCTGCACGGTAGCGGCCACCCATTTCACTGGCGAAGGCCTTGAGCGTCGGGCTGTCGAGGCGTGGCACCAGGATCGCGCCCTGGTCGTCCTTGAGGAACTCGCCGCTTTCCTGGGTCACCGGTGTGCCTTCACGGCTGCCGATGCCGAGGATCGACAAGGGCGGTGCCTGGGCGCTTTGCAGTTGCAGGCGGATGCCCTGGCGCTCCTGTTTCGACAGCGAGGAGCCGATCAGCAGCAGGCGCCCCTGGCCGAGCCCGCCTTGCTTGAGCAGGCCGAGGGCTTTTTCCACGGCCAGATCGGCGCGATGGCCGGGCTCGGGCATGATCGAAGGGCGCAGGGCCTCCAGCAGATTGCGGCTGGTGGCCAGGTCGTCCGACAGCGGCACCAGCGTATGGGCGCTGCCCGCATACACGACGATGGCGGTTTGCGCATCGGTGCGTGCTTGCAGCAGGTCATACAGCTTGCGCCGCGCCTGCTCCAGGCGGTTGGGCGGGCTGTCGGTGGCAAGCATTTCCGGGGTCAGTTCCAGCAGTACCACCAGCGGGTCAGCGGGTTTCTGACTGGGCTGTTCAACCCGTTGCCAACTGGGCCCCAGCAACGCCAGCACGGCCAACAGCCAGGCGATGCCCAGCAGCACCCACGGCGATTTGCTCTCGCGGCCGTTGCCGCCACTGAGCAGTACGGCATGGAAGGCCGGTGGCAGGATCATCTGCCAGCGGCCGGCGCGCTTTTGTCGGTGCCACAACTGCCACAGCAACCAGCCGAGCAGCGGCAGCAGCAACAGCCACCAGGGCCGGAACCAGTGCGGCCACAGGGCGATCATCGACGTCTCCGCAAACGCAAGCGCTTGAGGCGCTGGCGCCATTCAGGGTGTTGTTGCAGGAAGATCCCTTTGCTCGACAGCTTGTTGAACCCGCGTTGCAAGGCGTTGTTGGGCCAGCGTTCCTGGATCACCAGCAACAGGCTCAAGATCAGCGCCAGCGCCAGCGGGCCGCTGTACAACGCCTGGGCCGGTCGCGCTTGGGTGGGTTGTTGTTCGACGGGCTCCAGGGTGTCGAGGGTCTCCTTGATTTGCTGCAGTTCCTCGCCGTCATGGGCGCGGAAATATTGACCGCCGGTGGCCTCGGCCATCGCCTTGAGTGCCGGCTCGTCGAGGTCCAGGCTCGGATTTACGCCGAGAATGCCCAGGGAACCGGTTTGCTCCGGGTCGGCGCCAATGCCGATCGGGTAAATCTTCACGCCTTCTTCGGCCGCCAGTCGCGCTGCCGTCAACGGGTCGATCTGCCCGGCGTTATTGGCGCCGTCGGTGATCAGGATCAGCACACGGCTTTGCGCCGGGCGTTGGCGCAGGCGTTTCAAGGCCAGGCCAATGGCATCGCCGATGGCGGTGTTCTTGCCGGCAATGCCGATACGCGCTTCGTCCAGCCAGGTACGTACGGTGCGCCGATCAAAGGTCAGCGGTGCCTGCAGGTAGGCTTGAGTACCAAACAGGATCAAGCCCACGCGGTCACCTTCGCGTTCTTCAAGAAAGTCCCCGAGCAGGTGTTTGACCAGGGCCAGGCGACTCACGTCCTCACCCTGCCAGTGCATGTCGGGGAAATCCATGGAGCCTGACACGTCGACCGCCACCAGCAAGTCCCGGCCACTGGCGGCAATTGGCAAAGGCTCGCCCAGCCATTGCGGGCGTGCGGCGGCAGTCAACAGCAGCAGCCACAGCACCACGAAGGGGGCCTGCTGGCGCCAGCCTGGCAGGTTGGCGCGGGCGCGACGGCGGGCCAAGCCTTCGAGGTCGCTCAGGTAGCTGACTTTCAATGCCGGTTCGCCGCTGTCGGCCACGGGCAGGATCAGGCGCATCAACCAGGGCAATGGCAACAGGGTAAAGATCCACGGCCAGGCGAACTCAAACATGTTTGCGGATCCAGGTGTCGACAGCTTGAGTCAGGCCGGCGATGGCTTTGTCGTCGAGTTTGCATTCGGGCTTGTAGGCGCCTTCCACCAGTACCATCCAGCGCGTCAGGCCGGCGGCGGGGCAGCGGTTGTCGAGGAAGGCCAGCCATTTGCGGCCGTTGAGGGTATGGCTCTGGCTATACGGGTAGTCGTTACGGCACAGGCGCTTGAGCAGGCCGTTGAGTTGTTGCAGCCAGGCACCTGCGGGCGCGCCGTCGTAGGGCTTGGGCATCAAGGCCAGTTCGGCGAGGGCGGCGATGCGCAGCGGGTCCAGCGGTTGTTCGGCGCGGGCCACGGGGCGGCGGGTTGGCAGGAAGCGGCGCAACCACCACAGGCCCCAGCCGAGCAGCGGGATCACCAGCAGCAACAGCCACCAGCCGGGCGCAGGCGGCCAGAAGCCGATGGCCGGCGGGGCGATCAGCGGTTGCAGTTGGTCCAGGCTGCTCATTGTTTTTTAACCGGGCGTTGCGGGTTGAGGTACTCGCGCAGTTGCTCGACCATTTCACTCTGTGTGCTCAACGGCATCAACAATACCCGCAGCTTTTGCGCGAGCCGTTCCCAGCGGGCGATACGCGCTTCGGCCTGGGCTTTGTAGGCCTGGCGCAAATCAATGTTCAGGGTGTCCAGTTCCAGCTGTGCGCCGCGTTCTGCAAAGCGCAGTAACCCGGCGGCGGGCAGGGCGTGATCAAGGGGGTCGGAAATGGGCAGCAGCAACAGGTCGCAATGTCGCGACAGCAGGCTCAGCTGTTGCTCGGCGCTGTCAGTCAGCGCCCGTTCATCGCAGATCACAATCCCCAGGCTGCCCGGTCGCAACACTTCACGGCCACGGCGCAAGGCCATGCCCAGGGCATCAGCTTCGGGGCGGCTTTCGGTGTTCAGGCTCTGGTTGACCCGCACCAGGCGGTTAAGCAGCTGCAACAGGCTTTGTTTGCTGCGTCGAGGCTTGATTTCGTAGTGCTCGCTGTCGCCGAACACCAGTCCGCCGACCCGATCGTTATGCCCCAGGGCCGCCCAGCCGATCAGGCTGGCCGCTTGTGCGGCGAGCACCGACTTGAACATCTGCCCCGAGCCGAAGAACAGACGGCAGCTTTGCTCCACCATGATAAAGATCGGCCGTTCGCGTTCTTCGTGGAACAACTTGGTGTGCGGTTCCTGGGTGCGCGCTGTCACGCGCCAGTCGATGGTGCGCACGTCGTCGCCCGCCTGGTACACCCGCACCTGATCGAAGTCCACACCGCGCCCGCGCAGCTTGGAGTGGTGCAGGCCGATCAACGGGCTGCGCTGGCCGGGCGTGGAGAACAGCTGCACTTCGCGCACGTGGTGACGCATCTCAATCAGTTCACTGAGGGTTACGCGTATACCATCGCTGGCGTTCATCGGCTTCAAGCGACGGCAACAACGTCAAGAATGCGTTGCACCACGCGGTCCTGGTCGATCCCGGCAGCTTCGGCTTCGAACGACAGGATGATGCGGTGACGCAGCACGTCGAACAGCACCGCCTGGATATCCTCGGGGCTCACGAAGTCGCGACCGGCCAGCCAGGCGTGGGCGCGGGCGCAACGGTCCAGGGCGATGGAGCCTCGGGGGCTGGCGCCATAGGCGATCCACTCGGCCATTTCCGGGTCGAACTTGGAAGGCGTACGCGTGGCCATGACCAGTTGCACCAGGTATTCCTCTACCGCATCGGCCATGTACAGGCCAAGGATTTCCTTGCGGGCGGCAAAGATCGCCTGTTGGCTGACGCGCCGCTCGGGCTTGGTTTCGCCATTGAGCGCTTCGCCGCGGGCCTGCTGAAGGATGCGCCGTTCGACGGCGGCGTCCGGGAAACCGATCTTCACGTGCATGAGGAAGCGGTCGAGCTGGGCTTCGGGCAGAGGGTAGGTGCCTTCCTGCTCGATGGGGTTCTGCGTGGCCATCACCAAAAACAGCGGCGATAGCTCGTAAGTGCTACGGCCCACGCTGACCTGGCGCTCGGCCATCGCTTCAAGCAAGGCCGACTGGACCTTGGCCGGGGCGCGGTTGATTTCGTCGGCGAGCACCAGGTTGTGGAATATCGGCCCCTGCTGGAACACGAAACTGCCGGTTTCCGGGCGATAGATCTCGGTGCCGGTGATGTCGGCGGGCAGCAGGTCGGGGGTGAACTGGATACGATGGAACTGCGCTTCGATGCCTTCGGCCAGCTCCTTGATCGCCTTGGTCTTGGCCAGCCCCGGTGCGCCTTCGACCAGCATATGGCCGTCGGCGAGCAGGGCGATCAGCAGGCGATCGATGAGTTTTTCCTGGCCGAGAATCTGCGTAGAAAGAAAGGTTCGCAGCGCAAGCAGCGCTTCACGATGTTCCATCGATGACGGTTCCTGGAAAGATGAGCCTGATGGTGGAGCGCGAGCGCCAGGCTTGGGAGGCTTACTTTAATGCATCGAAGGGGGTGACGACTAACGACGTCACGGGTATTTTCAGAAAAACTTGTAGGCTTTTGGTGTGGGAACACGGTCAATGTGGGAGGGGGCTTGCCGCCGATGCCCGTGTGTCGGGCACCGATGTATTAACTGGCCCGCCGCTATCGGGGGCAAGCCCCTTCCCACATTTGAACCAGGGTGCAGCTCAAGTCCGGATGAAAGTGCCAGTGCCTGCGAGGATTTTCTGCAAGGTTTCCTCCACTTCAGCCAGGTCGGATGCGGCCGTGGCGTGGGTGATCTCCAGATGATCCACGCCACCCAATGCATCGGCATCACCGGCTGCAAGTTCGATCAGCAACGTCGTGGCACTCAAGGTGATCTTCAGCCCATCCAGCGTCGACGGCTCGTAATCCCAGGTCAGTTCCACTTCCTCTTCATCCGGGTAACGGCTCAACATGAACATTTCGCCGTTCTTGCCGTGGCAGCAAAGCATGGCCATGTTGTCTTCTTCTTCGTCGCACGGGGTGGCCATCAGGGCGTCGGTTTTCAGCTGCAGCATGGGAAATCCTGTGTGGAGGAGGGCGTTGCGCTGGCAATTGTGCCATTGCGGCGAATTTTATGCTGCAGGGTGTGTCAGACCCAGGGCATGACCTGGCTTGCGGTATCAGTCATTTTCGGTACTCAGGGGGTTGAAATACGCAGGTTTTTTGCCCGAAAAAACGCGGTTGCCCAAGTTGCAACCTATTGCCTGCTTACCGATGACCGAATATGTCGCAGCGTCGCAAGCAGCGGTCTTCCTACACTCGTTAAGCTGCGCAACGGATGTGCCCCGCGCCCGGCGCCTGACCTGCCCGTCGTACCGTCACCCGGCAAGGTGTGCATCTTGTGGAAGTTGTATGTGACCTGACTGTCCTGTCCAGCTTCACCCACCTGTCGGCCTGATTCGTTTATCGTGACCCACGAACAGAGCTGACGGTCTCCCCGCAAGGGGATAACACGCGACGCTTCCATCAATAACAAGCCCAAGCGGAGTACCACAGATGGCGTTCTTCACCGCAGCCAGCAAGGCCGACTTCCAGCATCAACTGCAAGCGGCACTGGCGCAGCACATCAGTGAACAGGCACTGCCACAAGTGGCGCTGTTCGCTGAGCAATTCTTCGGCATCATTTCCCTGGACGAACTGACCCAGCGTCGCCTTTCCGACCTGGCCGGTTGCACCCTGTCTGCCTGGCGCCTGCTTGAGCGCTTCGATCACACCCAACCGCAAGTGCGGGTCTACAACCCCGATTACGAACGTCATGGCTGGCAATCGACCCACACCGCGGTCGAAGTGCTGCACCATGACCTGCCATTTCTGGTGGACTCGGTCCGTACCGAGCTGAACCGCCGTGGCTACAGCATCCATACCCTGCAAACCACCGTGCTCAGCGTGCGCCGTGGCAGCAAGGGTGAGTTGCTGGAAATCCTGCCCAAGGGCACCCAGGGCGAAGGCATCCTGCAAGAATCGCTGATGTACCTGGAGATCGACCGCTGCGCCAACGCCGCCGAGCTGAACGTGCTGAGCAAAGAGCTGGAGCAGGTGCTGGGCGAAGTGCGCGTGGCCGTGGCCGATTTCGAACCGATGAAAGCCAAGGTCCAGGACCTGCTGGCCGGTATCGACGCCAGCGCATTCACGATCGACGGTGAAGAAAAAGCCGAGATCAAGAACTTCCTGGAATGGCTGGTGGGCAACCACTTCACCTTCCTGGGCTATGAAGAGTTCGTGGTACGTGACGAGGCGGACGGCGGTCATATCGAATATGACGCCAGCTCCTTCCTCGGTCTGACCAAGCTGTTGCGCGCCGGCCTCACCGCCGAAGACCTGCGCATCGAAGACTACGCCGTGGCCTACCTGCGTGAGCCGACGGTGCTGTCGTTCGCCAAGGCTGCACACCCAAGCCGCGTGCACCGCCCGGCGTATCCGGACTACGTGTCGATCCGCGAGATCAGTGCCGACGGCAAGGTCATCAAGGAACACCGCTTCATGGGCCTCTACACCTCCTCGGTGTACGGCGAAAGCGTGCGAGTGATCCCGTACATTCGCCGCAAGGTAGCGGAAATCGAGCGTCGCTCGGGCTTCCAGGCCAAGGCGCATCTGGGCAAGGAACTGGCCCAAGTGGTTGAAGTGCTGCCCCGTGACGACCTGTTCCAGACCCCGGTCGACGAGCTGTTCAGCACCGTGATGTCGATCGTGCAGATCCAGGAACGCAACAAGATCCGCGTGTTCCTGCGCAAAGATCCGTACGGTCGTTTCTGCTATTGCCTGGCCTATGTGCCGCGCGATATCTACTCCACCGAAGTGCGCCAGAAGATCCAGCAAGTGCTGATGGATCGCCTCAAGGCTTCGGACTGCGAGTTCTGGACCTTCTTCTCCGAGTCCGTGCTGGCCCGTGTGCAACTGATCCTGCGGGTCGACCCGAAGAACCGCCTGGACATCGACCCGCTGCAACTGGAAAAAGAAGTGGTGCAAGCCTGCCGCAGCTGGCAGGACGACTACGCCAGTCTGGTGGTGGAGAGTTTCGGCGAAGCCCACGGCACCAACGTGCTGGCGGACTTCCCCAAAGGCTTCCCGGCCGGCTACCGCGAGCGTTTCGCCGCGCATTCGGCCGTGGTCGACATGCAGCATCTGAACAGCCTCACCGAAGCCAACCCGCTGGTGATGAGCTTCTATCAGCCGCTGGGCCAGGTCTCCGGTCAGCGCGAACTGCATTGCAAGCTCTATCACGCTGACACCCCGCTGGCGCTGTCCGACGTGCTGCCGATCCTGGAAAACCTCGGCCTGCGCGTGCTGGGCGAGTTTCCGTATCGCCTGCGCCATGCCAATGGCCGTGAGTTCTGGATCCATGACTTTGCATTCATCGCCGCCGAAGGCGTGAACCTGGATATCCAGCAGCTCAACGACACCCTGCAGGACGCATTCGTGCACATCGTGCATGGCGACGCCGAGAACGATGCATTCAACCGCCTGGTATTGACCGCCGGCCTGCCATGGCGTGACGTTGCGCTGCTGCGTGCCTACGCCCGTTACCTCAAGCAGATCCGCCTGGGCTTTGACCTGGGTTACATCGCCAGCACCCTGAACAACCACACCGACATCGCCCGCGAGTTGACAAGGTTGTTCAAGACCCGCTTCTACCTGGCACGCAAGCTCACTGCCGACGACCTGGAAGACAAGCAGCAACGCCTGGAACAGGCGATCCTCACCGCCCTGGACGACGTTCAGGTGCTCAACGAAGACCGTATCCTGCGTCGCTACCTGGACCTGATCAAGGCGACCCTGCGTACCAACTTCTACCAGACCGACGCAAACGGCCAGAACAAGTCGTACTTCAGCTTCAAGTTCAACCCGCACGCGATCCCCGAGCTGCCCAAGCCGGTGCCGAAGTTTGAAATCTTCGTGTACTCGCCCCGTGTTGAAGGCGTGCATCTGCGCTTCGGCAACGTCGCTCGCGGCGGCCTGCGCTGGTCCGACCGTGAAGAAGACTTCCGTACCGAAGTGCTCGGCCTGGTAAAAGCCCAGCAAGTGAAAAACTCGGTGATCGTGCCGGTGGGCGCCAAGGGCGGCTTCCTGCCGCGTCGCCTGCCATTGGGCGGCAGCCGGGACGAGATCGCGGCCGAGGGCATCGCCTGCTACCGCATCTTCATTTCCGGCCTGTTGGACATTACCGACAACCTGAAGGACGGCGCCCTGGTGCCACCGGCCAACGTCGTGCGTCATGATGACGATGACCCCTACCTGGTGGTGGCGGCGGACAAGGGCACTGCAACCTTCTCCGACATCGCCAACGGCATCGCTATCGACTACGGTTTCTGGCTGGGTGACGCGTTCGCTTCCGGCGGTTCTGCCGGTTACGACCACAAGAAAATGGGCATCACCGCCAAGGGCGCGTGGGTCGGTGTGCAGCGTCACTTCCGTGAGCGCGGCATCAACGTGCAGGAAGACAGCATCACCGTAGTGGGCGTCGGCGATATGGCCGGTGACGTGTTCGGTAATGGTTTGCTGATGTCCGACAAGCTGCAACTGGTCGCGGCCTTCAACCACCTGCACATCTTCATCGACCCGAACCCGAACCCGGCCACCAGCTTCGTCGAGCGCCAGCGCATGTTCGAGCTGCCGCGTTCGTCCTGGACCGACTACGACACCAGCATCATGTCTGAAGGCGGCGGTATCTTCTCGCGCAGCGCCAAGAGCATCGCCATCTCGCCACAGATGAAAGAGCGTTTCGACATCCAGGCCGACAAGCTGACCCCGACCGAACTGCTCAACGCCTTGCTCAAGGCGCCGGTGGACCTGTTGTGGAACGGCGGTATCGGTACCTACGTCAAGGCCAGCACCGAAAGCCATGCCGACGTGGGCGACAAGGCCAACGACGCGCTGCGTGTCAACGGCAACGAGCTGCGCTGCAAGGTGGTGGGCGAGGGCGGTAACCTCGGCATGACCCAACTGGGTCGTGTGGAATTCGGCCTCAATGGCGGCGGTTCCAACACCGACTTCATCGACAACGCCGGTGGCGTGGACTGCTCCGACCACGAAGTGAACATCAAGATCCTGCTCAACGAAGTGGTGCAGGCCGGTGACATGACCGACAAGCAGCGCAACCAGTTGCTGGCGAGCATGACCGACGAAGTCGGCCACCTGGTGTTGGGCAACAACTACAAGCAGACCCAGGCCCTGTCCCTGGCCGCACGCAAGGCTTACGAGCGCGCCGCCGAGTACAAACGCCTGATGAGTGACCTGGAAGGCCGTGGCAAGCTGGACCGCGCCATCGAGTACCTGCCGACCGAAGAGCAGCTCACCGAGCGCGCTTCGACCGGCAAGGGCTTGACCCGTCCGGAGTTGTCGGTGCTGATTTCGTACAGCAAGATCGACCTCAAGGAAGCGCTGCTCAAATCCCTGGTGCCGGATGACGAATACCTGACCCGTGACATGGAGACCGCGTTCCCACCGAGCCTGGTGGCCAAGTTCTCCGAAGCCATGCGTCGCCATCGCCTCAAGCGCGAGATCGTCAGCACCCAGATCGCCAACGACCTGGTCAACCACATGGGCATCACCTTCGTGCAGCGACTCAAAGAGTCGACCGGCATGAGCCCGGCGAACGTCGCCGGTGCCTATGTGATCGTGCGCGATATCTTCCACCTGCCGCACTGGTTCCGTCAGATCGAAGCCCTGGACCACCAGGTGTCGGCCGACGTGCAACTGGAGCTGATGGACGAGCTGATGCGCCTGGGCCGTCGTGCTACGCGCTGGTTCCTGCGCAGCCGTCGCAACGAACAGGACGCCGGGCGTGACACAGCGCACTTCGGTCCGCACCTGGCGGCGTTGGGCCTCAAGCTCGACGAACTGCTGGAAGGTCCGACCCGTGAAGGCTGGCAGAACCGTTACCAGGCCTACACCCAGGCCGGCGTACCGGAATTGTTGGCACGCATGGTTGCAGGCACTACCCACCTGTACACCTTGCTGCCGATCATCGAAGCCGCCGACGTGACCGGGCATGACGCCGCCGAAGTGGCCAAAGCCTACTTCGCCGTCGGCAGCGCCCTGGACCTGCCGTGGTACCTGCAGCAGATCAGCGATCTTCCTGTGGCCAACAACTGGCAGGCCCAGGCCCGTGAAGCCTTCCGCGATGACGTGGACTGGCAGCAACGGGCGATTACCATTTCGGTACTGCAAATGGCCGATGCGCCACAAGACATGGAAGCCCGCGTGGCCCTGTGGCTTGAACAGCACCAGGACATGGCTGATCGCTGGCGTGCCATGATGGTGGAAATTCGTGCTGCGGTTGGCACGGACTACGCCATGTACGCGGTGGCCAATCGTGAGTTGCTGGACCTGGCGTTGAGTGGTCAGTCGGTGTTGCAGCCGGCTTGATGCTTCGGTAAACCCAAAGCCCCCGCATCGTGAGATGCGGGGGCTTTTTATTTGATCTGGAATGCGATCAATGTGGGAGCTGGCTTGCCTGCGATAGCGGTGGGTCAGTTAATAATCGAGTCACTGGTACACCGCTATCGCAGGCAAGCCAGCTCCCACAGTTTGAACTTCATTCGGAATCAGTGGTGTTTGAGTAGCCGGGTTTCCAGGTGATCCAGGTGCTGGGTCATCAGGGCGACAGCCGTGTGGGCGTCGCGCTGTTCCACGGCATCCACAATCGCCATATGCTCCTGCCACGCACAATACGTGCAGGCCTTCGTTTCAAATTGCGCAATGATCAACGACGTCAACGGCACCAGGCTGTTGAGAAACTGTGCCAACGGCGCATTGCCTGCCATGTGCGCCAGTTGCAGATGAAACTCCCCAGAAAACCGGATCGCCGGCCCACGCTGGTCACGCTCAATGGCGTCGCGCTCCTGCGCAATCAGCTCGCGCAGTTGGCGGATTTGCATCGCTGTGGCCTGGGCGCAGGCCAGTTGCACCACGGTCATTTCGGTCAGGCGCCGTGCTTCAAGAATCTGCCGTGTGTGCTGGGCATCCGGCGCGGCGACCTGGGCGCGCTGGTTGGGGCGCAGGATGACCACTTGCTGATGGGACAGCTTGGCGAGCACCCGGCGAATCACGCTGCGGCTCACGCCAAAGAGTTCGCCCAGGCCTTCTTCGGTGAAGCGGCTGGCGGGCGCAATGCGTTGCTCAAGGATCGCGTCGAACAAGCGCGGGTAGATGTCGTCAACCGAAGGCTTCTTGCCCGACACCAGGCGCAGGCAGGGCAGAGGGTCACGTTGCAGGGCGTGGACGTTCATGGCCGGTCTCCAATTATTCAGCTGCCCAGATGGTCATCCGGGATATTCAAGCGAATGCCCATGCGCAAGCCTTCCTGCAGGATGTGCCGACGCATTTCGGCACTGGCCAGGGCGCTGTTCTTGTTGCGGATGGCGCGTACCACGGCTTCGTTCTCTTGCAGGCGTTCGGCCAGGTGTTCAGGGGAGTTGCGCAATACCTGGGCGCTTTGTTTGAGCGCGGTGCTGGTTTGCTGCACCACGTTCTGGAAGATCGGGTTGGAGGTCAGGGCAAACAGTTCTTCGTGAAAGTCGATGTAGGCGTTCATGCCCGCCTCGGCGTCGCCGGCATCCAGGGCTTCGCGCATGTCCATCAGCGTCAGGCGCAGTTGGCCGATTTCCTTGCTGCTGATGGATTGGGCGACCAGGCCGACGATGAAGGGTTCGAGGGTATAGCGCAGTTGCAGGATGTCTTCCAGGCTGGCGTCGGCCACCGCGTCGCTCGACTGCGGCTCGCTGACGCTGGTTTCCAGTACCACCACACCTTTGCCCGGCATGGAACGCACCAGGCCCAAGGTCTCCAGCACGATCACCGCTTCACGCAGGCTCGGGCGGCTGATACCCAGTTGCTCGGCCAGCTCACGCTGGCCTGGCAGCATTTCACCGCGGCGCCACTGGCCTCGCGCCAAGGCGGCGCGCAGTTTTTCTACCACTGAATTGACGACGGTTGAGGTGCTGATCACGTCGAAGGCTCCTTGATGTTGCTCATACAGTATTCAGTCTGGCAAAGGGCCAATGTGGGAGCTGGCTTGCCTGCGATGACTGAGTGTCAGGCACTACATTTGACGCTGACTCACCGCTATCGCAGGCAAGCCAGCTCCCACATTGGATGGGTGTTGTCCTAGAACTCCTGATGCGCCGGCAGCACCGGCTTCTTGGCCTGAAAGGCATAGCCCTGCTGGCCGTCGAGCACCTTGTTGGCACGCTGGATATCGATATCTTTTTCCCAGCGAGCAATCGCCACGGTAGCCACGCAGTTGCCGATCAGGTTGGTCAGCGCACGACCGATCCCCATGAACCAGTCCACCGCCAGCACCAACACCAGGCCCACCACCGGAATTGCCGGGATCGCCGTGAGTGTCGCCGCTAGAATCACCAATGCCGAGCCCGGAATGCCGTGGGCGCCTTTGGAGGTGATCAACGATACCAGGAGGATGGTCAGCAAGTCGGTCATCGACAGCGGTGTACCGGTGGCGTTGGCGATAAATACGATGGCCAGGGTCAGGTAGATCGAGAAACCGTCGAGGTTGAACGAGTACCCGGTGGGAATTACCAAACCCACGGTGGAACTGCCAATGCCCAAATGTTCCAGCTTGCGCATGATCTGCGGCAGCACAGCGTCGGACGAAGCGGTGCCCATCACGATCAGCAGCTCTTCGCGCAGGTACTTGAGCAGCGGCAGCATCCGCAGGCCGGACAAGCGCATTACCAGCCCGAGGATCAGCGCGACAAAGGCAAAGCACGTCAGGTAGAACAGCCCAACCAGGCTGCCCAGGTGTTGCAGCGAGTCCAGGCCGTAGGTGCTGGTGGTGAACGCGATGGCACCGAATACGCCAATCGGCGCCAGGCGCACGATCATGCCCATGATGCGGAAGATCACATGGCTAAGCTCATTGATCAGCCGCGAGATACCGCTGGCCGCTTCGCCCACCAGGTTCAGCGCACTGCCGAACAGCACCGAGAACAGCAGCACCTGCAACACGTTGTTATCGGCAAACGCACCGATCACCGAGTTGGGAATCAGGTCCATCAGGAACTGGCTGGTGCCCTTGATGTGTTGGCCCTTGTCGGCCAGCTCATTCAAGCCGGCGGAAGAGAGTTGCTCAAGATGAATATTGGCGCCGCTGCCGATGCCGGTGCTGAAGGCCATGATCAGGCCAAGCACCAGGGCGACGGTGGTCAGCACTTCAAAGTAGATCACCGACTTGAGCCCGATACGCCCGACCTTCTTCAAATCGCCGGCGCCGGAAATACCGCTGACCACGACACAGAACACGATCAGGCCGATCAGCATTTTGATCAGCTTGATAAAGCCGTCGCCCAGGGGTTTGAGTTGTGAGGAAAATTCGGGAAGGGCCAGGCCGCAGGCGATGCCGAGCATCAGGCCAATCACGACTTGCAGGAAAATCGAACGCGAGCACCATCTGAGCATGGGAGGGATCTCTATTCGGTGCCCTGGTGGTTCCAGGGCTTAATTGTTGTGGTCTTACCGGTAAGTCCAGTGCGCGGCCAGTCTACGCTTGGTTTTTTTCAAACAACAAGTAAATATTCAGCGGTTGGCAGGTCCCGGTCTGACCAGTTGGTCGGTAAGTACGGTGCTTGAGCGGTTGACGGGGATTAATTTTTTTTGCGTATCATCGCCTTGGGCATACGAGGTGATGGATGGACCAATCAGGGCTTACAACCGACGAAGCAGGGCGCATGTATTGCGCCTGGCGCACTGCAGCGCCTGCGTACCTGCATTACCACGACCACGAGTGGGGTGTGCCGGTGGCGGATGACATCGCGTTGTACGAGAAGATCTGCCTGGAGGGGTTTCAGGCGGGGATGGCGTGGATCACCATTCTGCGCAAGCGCGATAACTTTCGGCAGGCGTTCGAGGGTTTTGATTTTCGCCGGGTGGCGCAGTACGGCGAAGCGGACATTGAGCGGTTGATGAGCGAGCCGGGCATCGTGCGCAATCGGGCAAAGATCATCTCGGCCATCAACAACGCACGCCGGGCCTGTGAACTGGTGGAGGAGACCGGCTCGCTGGCGCGCTGGCTGTGGGCGTTCGAGCCCGGCGCAGAAGAGCGGCCGGCAGTGGTGGACATGGCTTACTGGACGGCCAATCCGACCTCAGCGGCTTCGATGCGCTTGTCCAAGGCCCTGAAGAAACGCGGCTGGACCTTCGTCGGCCCGACCACGATGTATGCGTTGATGCAGGCGATGGGGATGGTCAATGATCATCTGGAGGGTTGCGAGTGCCGGCTGCGCATTGAACACCAGCGCGACCTATTCAAACGTCCCTGACCAGACACGGTTAAAACTGTGGGAGCAGGCAAGCCAGCTCCCCCATGGGTTTTGTGGTGTTGCTGATTATTTGGGAAGCGGGGTGAGTACCTCAGCCTTGTCATCCAGCACCATCACCACCAGCAGCCTGGCCGGTTGGGTCTGGCTGGCATTGCTTGACTCAAAATGCCGCGAGCCGGCCGGTTCGTAGAACGATTGCCCGGCTTTGTAGGTGATCGCCTTTTCATCATTGACCCGCGAGGTGATCGCGCCTTCGAGCACATAAGCCACCGCAGTGCCGGTGTGGCTATGGGGCACGGTGGCCTGGCCGGGGGCATAGTCCACGGTGAGCATGATGGTTTTCTTGCCGGGCACGTTGGTCAAGGGGTGCTCCTGCAGCACCTTGAGCGTTTCCTGGTTGTATACCGGGTCGTGGGCAAATGCGCTGAGGGAGGTGAGCATCAGCGTGGTGGCGAGCAATCGTTTCATGATCAGGATTCCGCGTAGTTCGAGACCTCTTCACCCTACGCCGTAGCCTGTACGCCACCAATGACCAATACGCCGGAAAACCCCTTAGCCAATCTGCCGGAGAATATCGCGCACCTTGTCCAGCGCCGGATCGATGTCCAGGGTCTCGATGGCGCCGAAGCCGAAAATCAGCCCCGAGCGTAATGGCACGTCTTGGAAGAATACGTCCAGGGGGTACAACCCCACCTCGACCTGACGCGCCTGTTCTATCAGCAATGGGATATTCAACGCCACCTTGCACAATGCCGCCAGGTGAAAGCCCGCCACCGTCGGAACCGCCTCGAACCACGGTGACAGATCGCCCGCCAGACGCTGCAGTATTCGTTCGCGACGCCCCGCGTAGATGCTGTGGCAACGGCGAATATGCTTGAGCAGGTAGCCTTCGCTGATGAACTTGGCCAATGCCCACTGCGGCAGGGTAGAGCTGTGCTGGTCGGTCAACTGCTTGGCCTTGAGCACCGCGCCATAGATCGCTGGCGGCAGCACCGCGTAGCCCAGGCGCAACTCGGGCAACAGGGTTTTGGAAAAGGTCCCGACGTAGGTGACCACGCCTCGGGTGTCCAGGCTTTGCAGGGAGTCGGTGGGGCGCCCTTCGTAGCGAAATTCGCTGTCGTAGTCGTCTTCGATGATGATCGCACCCAGCTCGATTGCGCGGTCCAGCAGTGCCTGGCGGCGCCTCTGACTCATCGGCATGCCGAGGGGGAACTGGTGGGACGGGGTTACGTAGATCAGACGGGTGCCATCGGGGATCTGATCGACCTGGAGGCCCTGTTCGTCGACGGCCACGCTGGCGACGCTGGCGCCCATCGCTACGAACATTTGGCGCGCGGGGCTATAGCCTGGGTCTTCCATCGCGACCATGCTGCCGGGTTCCAGCACCACGCGGGCAATCAGGTCCAGCGCCTGCTGCGCGCCATTGGTGACCACGATATCGCTGGCGCGGCATTTGACCCCTCGGGAAAACGCGATATGCCCGGCGATGGCCTCGCGCAATGCCGGTAACCCTTCCGGTTGGCTGTAGAAACCACTGTTCTGGGCGATACGGCGCAGCGCATCCTGGGTGCAGCGTCGCCATTCGTCCTGGGGGAATTGGTTGCGTGCAGTCGCGCCGCCGATAAATTCGTAGCGCAGGATGCCCTCACGGGACGGGTGGCCCATGGGCGAGGGCAGTGCTGCCCACTTGCCCAGGTTGGCGGCGCAGGCCAGGTCGGTGGCGGTTTGCACACGATCGGGTTGGGGCGCCCACGCATTGACGAAAGTGCCGCGGCCGATCTTGCCGATCAGCAGGCCTTCGTACGTGAGGGTGGTGTAGGTATCCGACACCGTCTTGCGCGATACGCCCAGTTGTTCGGCGAGCAGTCGGCTCGGTGGCAGTTGCGTACCCGCCGACAGTCGCCCGGTGGCGATAGCTTCGCGCAGTTGCTGATAAAGCTGGGCAGCCAGGTCCTTGCGGCCATTGATGACGAGGTGCAGTTCCATGTTTCATCCTGGAGACAGATCGATCCGCGCCAAGGTTACGCGCAAATCGATCTGAAGAAACCAGGCAGTGTCAGGACAGGAAGCCGCCGTCTACATTCAACGACACACCGGTGGTGTAGCTCGACGCATCGCTGGCCAGATACAACACCGCGCCGGCCATTTCGCTGGGGTCGGCGACGCGCTTGAGGGGGATCTGTGCCAGGGCCACTTTCAGGATCGAATCGTTCTTGACCAGCGCCGAGGCGAATTTGGTATCAGTCAGGCCCGGCAGCAGTGCGTTGCAACGGATGCCGAATGCCGCGCATTCCTTGGCGAACACCTTGGTCATGTTGATCACGGCAGCCTTGGTGACCGAGTAGATGCCCTGGAACACGCCCGGCGAAATGCCGTTGATCGACGCCACGTTGATGATGCTGCCGCCGCCGTTCTCGCGCATCAGCTTGCCGGCTTCCACCGACATGAAGAAGTAACCGCGGATATTCACGTCGACCGTCTTCTGGAATGCGCCAAGGTCGGTATCCAGCACGTTGCAGAACTGCGGGTTGGTCGCGGCGTTGTTGACCAGAATATCCAGGCGGCCGAACTGTTCGCGGATGCCGGCGAACACCTGGGTAATCTGCTCCATTTCACCGATATGGCAGGCAATCGCCGTGGCCTTGCCGCCGTCGGCAATGATCGCGTCGGCGACGTGCTGGCAACCTTCCAGCTTGCGGCTGGAGACGATCACGTGGGCGCCTTGCTGGGCCAGCAGCTTGGCAATGGCCTCGCCGATACCACGGCTGGCGCCGGAAACGAAGGCGATCTTGCCGTCAAGGTCAAACAGGTTGGTCTTGGACATAAGGGTTCCTTGTGGTTGCGATCAGAGCGCTGATTTGCCAATGACATTCAGGCTCATTTGCTCCAGCAGCTTGTTCATGTGGATGAACTGCGCAAAGCGTTTGTCCTGGGTCTGGCCGTGGAAAAAGCGGTAGTAGATCTGCTGCACGATGCCGGCCAGCCGGAACAGGCCGTAGGTGTAATAGAAATCGAAATTGTCGATCGCAAGCCCCGAGCGCTCGGCGTAGTAGTCGACAAACTGACGGCGGGTGAGCATCCCCGGGGCGTTGCTCGGCTGGCGCCGCATCAGTTGCACCGGCGCCGGGTCTGCGGCTTCGATCCAGTAGGCGAGGGTGTTGCCCAGGTCCATCAGCGGGTCGCCCAGAGTGGTCAGTTCCCAATCCAGCACACCGATGATTTGCATCGGGTTATGCGGGTCGAGGATCACGTTATCGAAGCGGTAGTCGTTATGCACGATGCTGGATGTGGGCGAATCGGCTGGCATTTTGTCGTTGAGCCAGGCGCGCACCGCTTCCCATTTTGGCGCATCAGGGGTCAGGGCTTTTTCGTAGCGCTCGCCCCAGCCACGAATCTGCCGCGCCACGTAGCCTTCAGGCTTGCCCAGGTCGGCCAGGCCGCAGGCACTGTAGTCGACTTGATGCAGTTCGACGAACTTGTCGATAAAGCTTTTGCACAGCGCTTGAGTCTTGGCCGCGTCCAGGCCCAGTTCGGGCGGCAGGTCAGAGCGCAGGATGATGCCGTTGACCCGTTCCATCACATAGAACTCGGCACCGATCACTGATTCATCGGTGCAGTGCACGTATGCCTTGGGGCAATACGGAAAACCATCTTTGAGCTGGTTGAGAATGCGGTATTCGCGGCCCATGTCGTGGGCGGACTTGGCCTTGTGGCCAAACGGCGGGCGACGCAGCACGAATTCCTGGCCTGGATATTCCAGCAGGTAGGTCAGGTTCGATGCGCCGCCGGGGAACTGACTGATCGCAGGCGTGCCGTTCAAGCCCGGAATGTGGGCCTTGAGGTAGGGATCGATCAGGCTGGCATCAAGTTCTTCGCCGGGGCGAATCTGGGTCGATTGGTCGTTCAGCGCCATGCTTATCCCTTCTGCTTATTCTAAAGGCCTTGGACTATTTCCTAATCTAATGCGCACCGCCGCCCAGCGACAAGGTCGGGGCGGCTTAATAGGTTAGCGTGTTGAAGGGTGATCAGCGTGCCTGATCGGTCATTTTGCGGGCGCTGGCAGCGCAACCGGCGTGAGCACAGGACGGCCGGCGAAGTATTCCACCAGGTTGTCGGCCACCCGCTGCACGGTGTCATGGGCAGCCTCCGGTGACAGGCCGGCCACATGGGAGGTCAGGACGGTATTGCTCAGGCGCTTGAGGGCGTCGGGCACCTTGGGTTCGTCGTCGAATACATCCAGCGCGGCGCCGCCGATACGCCGTTGCTCCAGGGCAGCCACGAGGTCAGCGGTCACCACCACGCTGCCGCGGCCAATGTTCACCAGATAGCCATTGGGGCCCAACGCATCCAGCGCATGTTTATCGATCAGATGGCGAGTGCTGGCCCCACCTGGCGTGGCCAGGATCAGGAAGTCCGAGGTGCGCGCCAGTTCGACGGCCGTTGAACAGTAGGTGTAATCCACGTCATCGCGGGGTTGGCGGTTGTGATAGCTCACCTCCATGCCGAAGCCGAGGGCGGCGCGCCTGGCGATTTCCATCCCCACGGCACCGAGCCCGAGAATTCCCAGTTGCTTGCCGGCCAGGGAAGGGCGCATGACCTTCGGCCATTCGCTGCGCCGCACGGCGGCATCGGTCTGGGGAATCCCGCGCACCAGCGAGAGCAGCAGCGCCATGGCGTGATCGGCCACCGAGGGGGCGTTCACGCCGGCACCGTTGGTGACCACGATCCCACGGTTGCTTGCCGCTTGCAGGTCTACATGTTCGTAGCCAGCACCGATCACGCAGATGATCTCCAGCAATGGAAGCGCGGCGATTTCCTCGGCATACAGCCCCAGCGGCCCGCGGGTCAGCACGGCCTTGATCTGCCCTGCGTGGGCCTTGATCGCCTGGGCCCGTTCTGCGGGCGTCGGCGCCAGGATCACGTGAAAGTCATTGCTTTCGATGATTTGCAGGTATTCGTTGATGGTTTCAACCAGGACTAGAACGGTGGTGGGCATGGGGCAGCTCTCCGGTGAGTTCGATGCTCGGATTATGCTGCATTTGTGTTGTGTGAAATGCTGAGGGCGCAGAGAAAGCGCCACTGATTTTGCGAAAAGTGCCAGCGTCTCGGCGAGTGGGAGACGCTGTTTGCGCGCGTGCGAATTATTTAGCGGGTACGGGCTTGCGCACCTTGCTCTGTTCGGCCGCTACGATGTCCATGTAATCGTAGGTAGGAAAGAACTCCGTCCTGAAGGGGCCCCATGCAGAGCGTTCGATGGCGAGATTGACTTCCCGCAGGCGCGAGGCGGGGAAGCGTAGAACGATGACGTGACCGATCCCCATGGCGATGTTCCAACTGACAATCTCTACCCCTTCAGGAGGGAATACTTTAAAGAGTTCCTGTTCGGTGAGTTTTGTTCTTATTTCGTTCAAGTTGCGAGATTGGTCATGTTTGAGGAAGACGGTCAACATGACCGCATTGTCAGCGCTGATGGCGACAGGTTTTCCTGACGTGGAAGCCTGCGCATGAAGGCCGCCTGAAACAAGGGTAGAGAGCAATAAAACAGACGCCAATAAAGGCTTTAATAGTGTTTTCATTGAGTGAGGCCTTTTATGAGTATTGTCGCTACTCGTGGGATGAGTGTTGAGGGTTAGTGGGTGGGGGTGGTTTTGACTGATCCGGTATAGGGCGCATGAACCACATGTATTCGAACAAGAGGGTTGGCGTCTATCATGTCGCGCGGCACTTCACGAGAATAAGTGAATTCCTGATTGTTCAACGTCTCAAGTTTTCTGACGATGGTTTTCGTTGCACCTTTATCCGGTATCAGGATATGGTTTTTCTTGTCACCCGTTACCATGAAGTAACCGCCGCCGCCGTTGTCATATTTTGATAGCCCGGTATCGGTGTAGAAAAATTCGTAGCGATTACGTTCAGGGTCCCACACTGATATTCCAACGACACCTGGGTACTTGTCCTTTACGTCGATCTCCGGGGCGCCTTCTATATAAACTTTTGTCGTCAGCCAGCGGGGGGATGTACCCAGGGCACTTGCGTCTGAGTTTTCTACTGCCGGTTGTGCTTGGCTGGCCAATGGGCTGAGTATTCCGGTGGCAAGTATCAGGGAGAAAATAAGGTTGTGTTTGTTCATCTAGTCGCTCCTGATGAGTGAGGTTTTTAATTCTGCTGTGGTGGGTTTAGATGCTTTTGTTTTTTTGAACTGGACTGGAATATAAACGTGATAGAAGGGGCTCTCAATGCCTGGGAAAACCCTTGCAACAAATGCCGCAATCATTAGAGCTTCAATCGAGAGGCGTTGATTAACTGTATGTAAGAACTTTCTTATATGTGAGGGTGTTTAACTTTAATTGATATTGGGTCTCTGTCAGCGGCTCCCCAATGGCGAACTTTGAGTGACTGGGTTTATTTAAACAAAGCTTCGTCGGCCTTGCGTGATCGACCCTCCCAATGCCCCGCTGGCAGGGGCGTTCGTGAGGTGGGTAAAGGCGGTGGACATCTGGCGTTGAATCAACTGAGCCGCCCCATGGGCTGCCTTCCAGCCTTTGCACTGCATTACCGTTCCTCATCTAAGTCTTTGCTTATTCAAGAGAATCCCGGACAATCCGGCCCTTGTTACGGCCAGGGCGCTGCCTGTCAGGTTTTTCTGACTCGTGCTGGCCATGTGAATGCGGAGATCCGACCGGATGAATGATCAGGCCAATAGCGTCGACGAACGCTATGCAACGACACCTGCAACCCTCACAAGCTGGAGCCGCCAGGACACCACCTGGATGCTCGGGCTATTCGGTACCGCCATTGGCGCCGGTACTTTGTTTCTGCCAATCAACGCGGGCCTGGGGGGCTTCTGGCCGCTGGTGATCCTGGCGTTACTGGCGTTCCCGATGACGTTCTTTGCCCACCGTGGGCTGACCCGTTTCGTGCTGTCTGGCCGTGAAGGCTCAGACATCACCGACGTGGTCGAAGAGCATTTCGGTATCAAGGCGGGTGCGTTGATCACCTTGCTGTATTTCTTCGCGATCTTCCCGATCCTGCTGATCTACAGCGTGGCACTGACCAATACCGTGAGCAGCTTCATGGAACACCAACTTCACATCATGCCGCCGCCTCGTGCGATCCTGGCATTTGTGCTGATCCTCGGCCTGCTGGCCGTGGTGCGCTGCGGCGAGCAAGTGATCGTCAAGGCGATGAGCCTGATGGTGTATCCGTTTATCGTCGCCCTGCTGTTCCTGGCCGTGTACCTGGTGCCGCACTGGAATGGCGGCATTCTCAGCACTGCCAGCGAGGTGCCAGCACCGTCGGCGCTGCTCAATACGCTGTGGCTGGCGATTCCGGTGATGGTGTTCTCGTTCAACCATTCGCCGATCATCTCGGCTTTCGCGGTTGACCAGAAACGCCAGTACGGCGCACACGCCGAGGAGCGCAGTTCGCAGATCCTGTCCCGCGCTCACTTGTTGATGGTGGCGATGGTGCTGTTCTTCGTGTTCAGCTGCGTGCTGACCCTGTCGCCCGCGCAACTGGCCGAGGCGAAAGCGCAGAACCTGTCGATCCTGTCGTACCTGGCCAACCACTTCGACAACCCGACCATCGCCTTTGCCGCACCGTTGATTGCGTTCGTGGCGATTGCCAAGTCGTTCCTGGGCCACTACATCGGTGCCAGCGAGGGTCTCAAGGGGCTGGTGGTCAAGACCGGTCGCCGCCCGGCACCGAAGACCTTGGACCGCATGACCGCCGCCTTCATGCTGGTGGTGTGCTGGATCGTCGCCACGCTTAACCCAAGCATCCTCGGTATGATCGAGACCCTGGGTGGGCCGGTGATTGCGTCGATCCTGTTCCTGATGCCGATGTATGCGATCCGCAAGGTGCCGGCCATGGCCAAGTACCGTGGGCAGGCATCGAATGTGTTTGTCACCGCCGTCGGCCTGGTGGCGATTACGGCATTGGTGTATTCGCTGGTTGCCTAAGCCCTGATGCGGTCTATCTGACTGCACAGCTCTAAAAGTGTGGGAGCTGGCTTGCCTGCGATAGCTATGTGTCAGTCATTACATTCATGACTGATACACCGCTATCGCAGGCAAGCCAGCTCCCACATTGGTTTTGTGTTGGCAGTAAAGGTTAGTTCCAGGCATAAAAAAACGCCGCGTATCTTGCGATACGCGGCGTCTTTTACATCAACACACCCTTAAGCTTGAATCACCGGGATGTTGGCGCTTGCTGCGATCTTGCGGAACTCGGCGATCTGGTCGAAGTTCAGGTAGCGGTAGACGTCACTGGCCATGGTGTCCAGTTTCGCTGCGTAGCCCATGTACTCTTCGACAGTCGGCAGGCGACCCAGGGTAGAGGCCACTGCCGCCAGTTCGGCCGATGCCAGGTAGACGTTTGCACCGTCACCCAGGCGGTTCGGGAAGTTACGGGTCGACGTCGACACGACGGTGGAGTTCGGTTCTACACGTGCCTGGTTACCCATGCACAGCGAGCAGCCCGGCATTTCCATGCGTGCGCCAGCCTTGCCGTAGATGCCGTAGTAGCCTTCTTCGGTCAACTGGTGAGCGTCCATCTTGGTCGGCGGCGACAGCCACAGACGCGTCGGCAGTTGGCCCTTGACCTGCTCCAGCAGCTTACCGGCAGCGCGGAAGTGACCGATGTTGGTCATGCACGAACCGATGAACACTTCGTCGATTTTCTCGCCGGCAACGCTGGACAACAGACGGGCATCGTCCGGGTCGTTAGGCGCGCAGAGGATCGGCTCGTTGATTTCCGACAGGTCGATCTCGATGATTTCGGCGTATTCGGCGTCGGCATCGGCTTCCATCAGTTCCGGGTTGGCAACCCAGGCTTCCATCGCTTGGGCGCGACGTTCCAGGGTGCGGGCATCGCCGTAGCCTTCACCGATCATCCAGCGCAGCAGGGTGATGTTGGAGTTCAGGTACTCGGTAACGGACTCTTTGGACAGCTTGATGGTGCAACCGGCAGCCGAACGTTCAGCCGAGGCGTCGGACAGCTCGAAAGCCTGTTCCAGCGTCAGATCGTTCAGGCCTTCGATTTCCAGGATGCGGCCGGAGAAGGCGTTTTTCTTGCCTTTCTTTTCTACGGTCAGCAGGCCAGCCTGGATCGCGTAGTAAGGAATGGCATGAACCAGGTCACGCAGGGTGATGCCAGGCTTCATCTTGCCTTTGAAGCGCACCAGGATCGATTCCGGCATGTCCAGTGGCATCACGCCAGTGGCTGCGGCGAACGCGACCAGACCGGAACCGGCCGGGAACGAGATGCCCATCGGGAAACGGGTGTGGGAGTCACCACCGGTACCGACGGTGTCCGGCAGCAGCATACGGTTGAGCCAGCTGTGGATGATACCGTCGCCCGGACGCAGCGATACACCGCCACGGGTCATGATGAAGTCAGGCAGGGTGTGGTGGGTGGTCACGTCGATCGGCTTCGGGTACGCCGCGGTGTGGCAGAACGACTGCATCACCAGGTCGGTCGAGAAGCCCAGGCACGCCAGGTCTTTCAGTTCATCACGGGTCATGGGACCGGTGGTGTCCTGGGAGCCCACGGTGGTCATCTTCGGCTCGCAGTAGGTGCCAGGGCGAACGCCTTTGCCTTCCGGCAGGCCGCACGCCTTGCCGACCATCTTCTGTGCCAGGGTGAAGCCCTTGCCGGTGTCGACAGGCGCTTCAGGCAGCTTGAACAGGTCGGTAGGGCCCAGGCCCAGTTCGGCGCGGGCTTTGTCGGTCAGGCCGCGACCGATGATCAGCGGGATACGGCCGCCGGCGCGAACTTCGTCCAACAGTACCGGAGTCTTCATTTCGAAGGTGGTCAGGACTTCGTCGGTGCCGTGTTTGCAGACTTTGCCAGCATGAGGGTACAGGTCGATCACGTCGCCCATGTTCATGTTGGTGACGTCGAATTCGATTGGCAGTGCGCCAGCATCTTCCATGGTGTTGTAGAAGATCGGAGCGATCTTGCTGCCGAAGCAGAAACCGCCAGCACGCTTGTTCGGCACGTAAGGCACGTCGTCACCGAAGAACCACAGTACCGAGTTGGTGGCCGACTTACGCGACGAACCGGTACCGACCACGTCACCGACGTAGGCGATCGGGAAGCCTTGGCCGCGCATTTCTTCGATCTGCTTCATCGGGCCGGTCTTGCCTTGCTCGTCCGGCACGATGCCTTCACGAGCCATTTTCAGCATGGCCAGGGCGTGCAGCGGGATGTCAGGGCGGGACCAGGCGTCAGGCGCCGGGGACAGGTCGTCGGTGTTGGTTTCGCCGGTAACCTTGAACACGCGCAGGCTGATCTTGTCGGCCAGGGTAGGGCGGTTGCGGAACCACTCGCCGTCAGCCCAGGACTGGATCACGCCTTTGGCGTGTTCGTTGCCGTTGCGGGCTTTTTCGGCGACGTCGTGGAACGCATCGAACATCAGCAGGGTGTGCTTGAGTTGGGCGGCCGCGACGGGCGCCAGGGTGGCGTCGTCCAGCAGCTCGACCAACGTCACGATGTTGTAGCCGCCTTGCATGGTGCCGAGCAGTTCAACAGCGCGTTTCTTGTCGATCAGGGGGGAAGTGGCTTCGCCCTTGGCCAGGGCAGACAGGAAACCGGCCTTGACGTAGGCAGCTTCGTCAACGCCTGGTGGAATGCGGTTGGTGATCAGGTCAACGAGGAATTCTTCTTCGCCAGCCGGAGGATTTTTCAGCAGCTCGACCAGGCCTGCGGTTTGTTCGGCGTTAAGCGGCTGGGGAACGATACCCAGTGCTGCACGCTCTTCGATATGTTTGCGGTAGGCTTCAAGCACAGTTATTACCCTCATCAGTGGTCCCACGGGACGCTCATCCAGAAATGAACGGCACGCATGCGCTCAGGGGCTTTTTGGGCCGCAAAGCCAGCGCTGCCGGCATTCCTTTACAGAAGCTGCTTTCAAAGTTTTACGCCTGCAGAACGGAGCTGATGAGGGTTGGCGTGGGCTCTGACCTACCGGGTCGAAACCACGCCAACACCGTTCTGAAGGAACGACTGTGCTCGTGACGCTTTGAAAACAGCTTCCAGCGGATTATTGGCGCCTTACAAGGCCGGGTGATTCTACGGCAAAAAAATCTAAAGGTAAGTTGCCTGGCCAAGTTTGCTGGGTGATCAACCTTAGACAAAGGGCTAACATGGCGCACTGTTTCGCTGATTTGCGTGTTGTCGCCCATGTCCAACCAAACCATCAAGACCCCCTGCGTCGGCCTCTGCTCCACGGTCTACGGCGACCTCGTGTGCCGCGGCTGCAAGCGCTTCCACCATGAAGTGATCCAGTGGAATGGCTATAACGAAGAAGAAAAGCGTGCAGTCTGGCTCAGGCTTGAGCAATTGCTGGTGCAGGTGATGGCCGGCAAAGTGGAGGTGTTTGACCCCAAGACCCTGCGCGGGCAGTTGGAGCAACGCAAGATCCGCTTCGTGCCGCACCAGTCCGAGTATTGCTGGGCCTACCAGTTGATCGCACGCGGGGCGCGGGTGATCAATAACCTTGAGGCGTACGGCATGGTGCTGTTGCCGGAGTTTCGCGACTGGCCCTTGCCGGACCTGCGCGATGCGATTGACCGGGAGTTCTTTATCCTCTCTGAAGCGCATTACCAGCGCTATATCGCCCCGGGATTCTTGAAAGATGCGCTGGGCTAACTGATTGACGAGCTCAATGTGGGAGCTGGCTTGCCTGCGATAGCGGTGTATCAGAAGCAAATGCGCCAGCTGACCCACCGCAATCGCAGGCAAGCCAGCTCCCACATTTGATCTCCATTGCCTGAAGGATCGGTGTCAGGGCTTGGTCGCAAGCTCTTGCAGATGATCCATCAACGTCTGCGGCTTGAGCACCAGCACGTCGCTTTCCCCCGCATCCAGCACCACCTCCGCCGTATTACCGATCAACGCCCCCGAAATCCCGGTGCGGGCCACGGTGCCGATGATGGTCACCGCCGCGTGCAGCTGATGGGCCATATGCGGGATCAGCACATCGGCCGGGCCTTCCTTGATATGCAGGTGCCTGCCGTCCACGTCGAACTCGTCCTGGAATGCCTTGCATTGTTCGCGATAGCGCGCCTCGATGGTTTCCTTGAGCTGGAAGGTCGGGTCGGCTGCCGACAGCATCGGTGACGGGTGGGCGCTGATCACATGCAGTTGCGCCTTGGCCAGGCTGGCGATATCAAAGCCATGGTCGATGATCGCATTGTGCAGTGAGCGGTGCTCGCTGTCGGTATTGCCCACATCGATGGCCGCCAGAATCACTCCGCCCGCCCATGGCGTAGCGGTCTTGACCAACAACACCGGCGTGGGGCAATAGCGCAGCAGCTTCCAGTCCGCCGGCGTCAACAGGGCTTTTTTCAGCGGGCTGTCGGGAAAATGCTGTTTGATCACCAGGCCGCAGCCTTCGGCTTGCTGCACCTCGATAATGGTGTCATGCAGGCTTTCGTTCCACGCCTGCTCGGTGGTTACGCTGTAACCGTCGTTCTTTAAACCCTCCTTGAGCACACTCAACAGCGCCGAATGCTCGTGTTTCTTGTCGCAGACCAGCAAGTGCAGATGTGCGTCGGTCACCCCGGCAATCAGCTTGCCACGCTTGAGGGCCAGGCTTTCCGAATGCTCGGGCTCGATGACCACCAGGATGCTGCGGATGGCTTGCATGATCGGGATCTCCAGGAAGGGGCATGCAACAACTATAGTTGCTGCCCGCCAGACGTCATGTTGATGCACATCAAGGCCGGTGGCTGGTGGTCTGCGGCGGGGTCGGTATAATCGGCGCCCTTTTGTGATCCTTTGCCCGTGAGCCCGATGAACCTGCCCGAAATCCACGAATTCCTCGGCTGCCGCACCCCCGATGCCTGGGTCCAGGCCGCTCTGGCCGATCAGGAAACCCTGCTGATCGACCACAAGAACTGCGAATTCAAAGCCGCCAGCACCGCCCTGAGCCTGATGGCCAAGTACCACGGCCATGTTGACCTGATCAATATGATGTCGCGCCTGGCCCGCGAAGAACTGGTGCACCACGAGCAAGTCATGCGCCTGATGAAGAAGCGCAAGGTTGAACTGCGCCAACTGCACGCGGGCCGTTATGCCTCGGGTTTGCGCAAGGTGGTGCGCAGCCACGAGCCGGTCAAGCTGGTGGACACCCTGGTGGTCGGCGCTTTTATCGAAGCACGCAGCTGCGAGCGTTTCGAAGCATTGGTGCCGCATTTGGACGAAGAGCTCGGCAAGTTCTACTTCGGTTTGCTCAAAAGCGAGGCGCGGCACTTCCAGGGTTACTTGAAGCTGGCCTACCAGTACGGCGACGCCAAGGACATCGCCCAGGTGATCGAGCGGGTGAGGGCGGCCGAGCAGGAGCTGATCGAATCACCCGACATCGAGTTCCGCTTTCACAGTGGCGTGCCAGCCTGAGGCCACCGCCACGCCGATCAAGGCGGTGATCCCGGCGAGCAGCAGGATCACCATTTGCGTGCCCAACGGCGCTGCCAGCACGGCGATCATCAGGCCCGCCAACGGCTGTGGCAGGTTGTTGAGCAAGGTGATCACGCCTACCGTCTTGCCGAAATCCTGCACCGGGATCACTTTTTGACGGGTGCTGCGCAGGTACACGTTGAACATCTTGTCGAAGCCCGTCACCAGCAGGAAGCCCACGGCATACGCCCACACACCGGGGCTGACGGCGGTGATCAGCGCGCCGACTGCAATCATCGAATACGACAGCCCACCCATTACTTTCAACGGCAGTGATGAGCGTGCCAGGTAAAACAGAATCCCGATGGTGACCAGCGCGCCGGCGGCTTGCAGCAGGGCGTAGGCATCCTTGTCGGCGGCGTATTGGCCGGTAACCATGGCGGCCGAGGTGGCCAGTGTGACCCCGATAATCAGGTTCACGCCGACTGCCAGAATGATGATGCGCTTGAGTTCCACCAGGTTGCGGATGTGGCCAAACGCGGTGCGCAGCGGTTGCAGCCAGATACCCGGGTGCTGCCCATGGCTTTGCGGGCTCACCGTGGTGTTGCGCTGCCAGATCAGCATTGCCAGGTCAGCGAGAACAAACAGTGCGGCGATGGCCAGCACCACCCAGGGCCAGGCCCAAACCTGCAGCATCAACGCTGCCAGCAACGGCCCGAGCACCAGGCCGCTCTGGTCGGCAATCTGCGAATAGGACAAGGTCTTGGCGTAGGTGTAATGCTGGAAGACATGCGGCATCACCACCTCCCGCGCCATGATGCCCTGAGTGGTCAATACCCCGCACAACGCGGACAGCATCACCAGCCAATGGATCCCGTCGAACAGCCCATACAGCGCCACCGCCACCACGCAGGCCAGTGCCCGATACACCTGGCTGATATGCAGAATGCGTACGGGTGAAAACCTGTCGCACAAGGCTCCGCACACCGGAAATGCCAGATAGCGCGGCAGCGATTCGACAAAAAACGCCAGGCCCGCCCACGACACGCTTTGAGTGGTCTGGAACACGATCAGCGGCACGATGAACAGCAGGATCTGGTCGGCCAGCCGCGAGAGGAACAGCGAAACGAAGAACGCCAGGTAATCCTTGCGCATACAACTCCTTGAGAATGGCGTTAAAGATTGCAGGCTATTTGTTAAAAACTCTTAAAAGCATGAAGCTTCATCAGCTCGTACTGGCCAGCTGCTTCTGTGCGCCTGCTTGCCACCTATAATGCGCGCACTTCAATCTGCGTTTCTACACTGAGAACTTATGGAAAACCTGGGTCTGGGCAAGGTCCTGCTCGTTGAGGACGATGAAAAGCTGGCAGGGCTGATCGCGCAGTTCCTGTCGCAGCATGGTTTTGAGGTGCGTGTCGTGCACCGGGGCGATGAAGCCCTGGCAGCGTTCCTGGACTTCAAACCCAGGATTGTCGTGCTCGATTTGATGCTGCCAGGCCAGAGCGGGCTGCATGTTTGCCGCGAAATTCGCAATGTGTCAGACACGCCCATCGTGATCCTGACGGCCAAGGAAGACGATCTGGACCATATCCTGGGCCTTGAGTCTGGGGCTGACGATTACGTGATCAAGCCGATCAAGCCGCCGGTGCTGCTTGCACGTTTGCGTGCGTTGCAGCGCCGCCAGGTGCCCGAGCCCGCGGCGCGGGGTGCCCTAGAGTTCGGCCGCTTGTCGATTGATCGCAGCTGCCGGGTCGTCAGCCTGGGCGGTCAGACCATCGATCTGACGACCATGGAGTTCGAGTTGCTGTGGTTACTGGCCAGCAGCTCGGGCAAGATCCTCTCGCGCGATGACATCCTCAACCGTATGCGTGGTATTGCCTTTGATGGCCTCAATCGCAGCGTTGACGTCTACATCAGCAAATTGCGCGGCAAGCTCAACGACAACCCACGCGAGCCGGTGTGCATCAAAACCATCTGGGGCAAGGGTTACCTGTTCAATCCGTTCGCGTGGGAGGTTTAGATGCTGCGCTTGTATCTGCGCCTCTATGTGATCCTCGCGCTCGGCCTGGCCGGGTCGGTCTGGCTGGTCAACTATGGCCTGGACGCGTACATGCCCGAGTCCAACGAGACCTATAACCGTGAAGCCTTGCGCGGCCCGGCGTGGGCCCTGGTGGAACAATTGCGACCGGTACAGGGAGAGGCGCGCCAGGCACGCCTGGCTGAGCTGCAACCGCATTATGGCTTGCGCCTGAAACTGGTGCAGCGCGACGCCCAGCACCTGAGCGAGCGCGAACAGAAACTCCTGGCGAGTGACCAAGTGGTGGTACGCGAGGATTTTATGAAGTTCCTGTCAGCGATTGACGGCGGCCCGCAATTACTTGAGATCCAGCTGCCGGAAGAACCCAAATGGCTGTATTTGTGGGCTTATGGCTTTCTGGGCGCAGGCCTGGCCATCGTCCTGTATTTCTGGGTACGCCCGCACTGGCGTGACCTGGAGCATATCCGCCTGGCGGCGCAACGTTTTGGTGACAATGACCTCGGCTCACGCATCCTGTTGCCAAGGCGCTCCACCGTTCGCGAACTGGCAGGGCACTTCAACCAGATGGCCGAGCGCATCGAGAGCCTGATCGCCAACCAGCGCGAACTCACCAACGCCGTATCTCACGAATTGCGCACGCCGATTGCGCGCTTGTCGTTTGAACTTGATCAACTGCGCCAGCAGATCGATCCACGCCAAAGCAGCGAGTTGATTGCCGATATGTACGCCGACCTCGGCGAGCTGGAAGAAATGGTTTCCGAACTGTTGACCTACGCCAGCCTGGAGCGCGGTGCCACCCAGGTCACCCGCGAGAACATCGAAGCCCACAGCTGGCTCGACAGCGTGATCGGCAGTGTGGCCCTGGAGGCCGAAGCACAGGGGGTGCAGTTATCGCTGCGTACCTGTGAGGTCGACTTTATCCGCATCGAGCCACGCTTTATGGCGCGGGCGGTGATCAACCTGCTGCGTAACGCCATCCGTTATGCCGATCGCCGCGTGGAAGTGTCGCTGGTCAAGTTCGGCAACGGCTATGAAGTACGGGTCAATGACGATGGCCCAGGCGTGCCGCTGGAGGGCCGCATCAAGATCTTCGAACCGTTCCTGCGCCTCGACGCCAGCCGCGACCGCCGTACTGGAGGGTTTGGCTTGGGCCTGGCATTGGTCAAACGCGTCAGCCAGTGGCATGGCGGGCACGTGGAAGTGCTGGATTCGGAGTGGGGCGGGGCGTCGTTTCGGATGACCTGGGCGTATGGCGAGTAACACCTTTTGAATACTGCACTGCCCCTCCCACATTTTGATTGGGTTACCAACTTGAATCAGAAGGTGTATTCCACCATCCCCATCACCGACGTCTGCAAGCGGCGCTCCACAATCGGGCTCTTGCCCGCTTTATCCGCCAGGTACTGCACATCCAGCAGCGTCGAGAACTGTGTGTGCTCGCTGATTGGCAAGCTCCACGTAAGGTTCATGCCATTGCTGATATTGCCGCCGCTGGCCTTGTATGCCTTGAAGCGGCTGCGCGCGGCTTGGCCGGTGGTCACGCCGTACCAGGTCTGCAGGTAGTCGCGGTCACCAAAGTGGCTGTTGATGGCGGTATCGACGGAACCGTAACGGCCTTCATAGAGATTGGTCCCCAGGCTCAACTCCAGATGGGTAAAAGCCTTGCCGGTGTCCTTGTGTTTATCTTCTTCAAGCGCATGTTCCAGGGTGGCGCCAATGATCACAGCGCCGAGGTTGTAGGCGGCACTCACCCCCAATTGCGGGCGTGACTTGATCTCGCCCATGCCTTTGAGGCGTTTGGAGCCGGCATGCATGCTTTCGTTTTTATCCTTGCGCGAATCGCTTGCGCCAACGTATGCGCTGAAGCTCAAGGCATTGCCTTCATAACCCCAGCCCAGGCCAGTATCAGTGTCGAGGAAGACGCCCCAAGGGCTGATGATTTTGCCGCCCAGCACAGGCGCCGTCATGCGTTCGTCGCTGCCACTGTAGCGGGGGGCGTTGGCTATGCCGGCCTTGAGGCTGTATTGCCAGTCTTCGGCAAGCGCCGTGTCGGCGGCGGCAAGCAGGCACAGTGAGGTCACTGACAGGCACAGTTTTTTTGCGTGCATCAGGTGTTTCTCCAGGTTAGAAATTCAAGGGTGTGTGGGGGGACTGGGTGCGTTTGAAGGAATAACCCGAAGCGCTCAGCCCGTTGACCTGGCGGCTGACGGTGTCGCCCAGGCCATAGCCGGTGCCGGCGAGTACCGCGTGGGCGTTGTCGACCGGCAGCAGGATGTAGTCAGTCAGAGGCTCGTCGTGCAATTGGCCGCGTATCACCAGGAAGCCATCTTCCAGGCGCACACTGATGCCGCTCAACGGTGCGTCGGGTTCATGGCTGTTGAGTACCTGATAGGTGCCGATGGTGTCGGCCCAAGCCGTAGACAGGGTCGGCGGCTCGATGCGCTCACCGATAGCAATGCGTTGGCCGTGGCTGCGGGCCGTGAGCATCTGCCGGCCTTGTACCGTCACTACATCAAGCTGGATGCGACCCAGGTCGCCCAGGTCCTTGAGCCAAAAACCCAGGACCTTTTTCTGCGCACGCAGCCAGCCCTGGTCATCGCGCAACAAGTCGAAGGTGTAGCCGGCCAGTTCGCCAGCCAGGCGCTCACGGTCATCCTTGATACGGAATACGCCCCAGGGGGTCGCGTAGAACCCGGCCAGGCGCTTGCGGTCGACGGCCGCTGGCACGTGGCGCAGTTTCAGACCGTGGCTGGGAGCCTGGCAGTCGTCGGCGCAGGGGCGCTCGCCGGTTTGTGCCTCAAGCATCAGGCGCAGGCTGTCGATGGACAGCGACACCACCATCTCTTCGGCATTGCTGTCGTTGGCCATGATGATCACGGCCAGTTGCTGGTCCGGCAGCAGAGTCACCTGGGCGGCGAAATCATCGCCGCCGCCGCTGTGCTGGTAAGTACGCACACCGGGGGCAATCGGCTCGTCACCGCATGGCGCCAGAAACCAGCCCAGGCCCATCTGGCAGTCAAAATCCAAGGCGTTGCCGGTGTTTTGCTGGGTGAACATTTGATCTATTGAAGCGCTGCCCAGCACGCGGTTGCCCTTGTAGGTGCCTTTGGCAAACAACATCTGCACGTAGTGACTCAGATCCTTGGGGCTGGCCCACAGGCCACCGGCGGCAAGGTCGCGTACCTGCGCGTCGGTGCTGGCGTTGCCGTCCTCATAACCCAGGGCGCGAAAGCTCAATTGCGCGCCGGTGCCGAGGAAACTGGCCTGGTTCATGTGCAAGGGGGTCAAGAGGCTGCTTTGTAGCTGGGCTTCGAAGCTTTTGCCGCTGCTGCGCTCGATGGCGGCACCCACCAGCGAATAGCCGAGGTTGGAATAAGCCACCTGAAAACCGGGCGGGCTGCTCAGCCATACGCCCGACACGCGCATCGGCATCTGCCCCATGGCATAGGTGCTGTGCAGGTCACGCAGGTGCTCACTGGGCAGGCCGGATTGATGGCTGAGCAAACGCCGTAACGTGATGGCGCGATCTGCTTCGGCCTGGTCGTCATGAAAGCGCGAGCGTACGTAAAATTCACGCAGGGTTTGCTGGATCGGTGCATCCAGTGCCAGGCGCTGTTGCTCCACCAACTGCAGCGCCGCTGTGGCGGTGATCAGTTTGGAAATCCCCCCGGCGCGAAACGCCGTGTTGGGCGTAACCGGCACGCCCTGGGCCTTGTCGGCCAGGCCAAAGCCACGGGCCCAGATCAACTCCTGGCCATTGACCAGGGCAATCGACAAGCCTGCCACATTTTCCCGGACCATCTCCCGGGGTATGCGTGTTTGCAGGTAACGGATGATCGCGCCGTAATCGCCTTTTTGAATCGGCGGCGGAGCAGGCGGTTGCGAGTGGCAACCGATACTGCTCAGCAGGCAACCCAATAGCGGAATACCGCGCAGTCTGCGAAACATCAAGAGCACCCGAATGATGATTTGGATGCTGAAATGCTAGGGCGGCGGGGGCTGAGAATCTTTGAGTGCTTTGTCGGGAAACTGTCAAAGACTGTTAACGGCCAACTGTAGGAGCGAACTTGCTCGCGCCTACAGGATCAGGGCATCAATGTGGCGATCAGTGCCCGAATGGTCCCCGGCAATGCCTCCAACTCGCGCACCAGAATGCTGCGCTCGCGAATCGCCCAAGGCTCGTCCAGCTTCACCGTCACCAACTGCATGGTGCGGCTGTGGCGCTGGGCGGCGGACTCGGGAATGATCCCGATGCCCACGCCGGCCTCGACCATCCGGCAGATCGCCTCGAAGCTCGACACCTGGATGCGCAGCGACAACTGCTTGCCCAGGCGCTCGACGTGTTCGCGCAGGAAACTCAGCAGCGTGCTGCCTTCATGCAGGCCGATATGCTGGTAGGCGAGGGTTTGTTCGAGGGTGACCGAAGGCTGATCGGCCAAGGGATGCCCGACGGGCACCATCAGCACCAATTCATCCGTACTGAAATGCAGCACCTGCAAGCCAGCAGCTTCCACGGGACCGGCAATAATGCCCATGTCGCTGGTGCCATCGAGTACGCCGCGCACGATGTCCCGAGACAGGCGCTCCTGCAGGTCGACGGTCACGCCTGGGCGCTGGGACAAAAAGCCCGCCAGCACTTCCGGCAAGAACTCGGTGACCGCCGTGGTGTTGGCGAAGATGCGGATATGCCCGGCTGAGTCCACGCCGTATTGGGTGAACTCGCTTTTCAGGTAGTCCACCTGACGCATGATCAATCGCGCATGGTGCAACAGGCGCTCGCCCGCCGGGGTGATCTCCACGCCACGGCTGTCGCGGTACAACAGGCGGGTGTCGAGCTGACCTTCCAGGGCCTTGATTCGCGCACTCGCGGCGGCCGGCGACAGAAACGCGCGCTTGGCGCCCTGGGTCAGGCTGGGGGATTCGGCGATATGGATAAACAGGCGCAGGTCGGCGAGATCAAAGTGCATGCAAGACTCCCGGTACAGGGTGGCAGCGTTCAGCATAACCGAACGCTGGTTTATTGAAATGCAAATTCTCAGAACGGGCAGGCCCTTGCATGATCGGCAGCAGACACCCACTGCCTGAGGATCTGCACCCGATGAGCGCCACTGATTGGATCGGCCGAAGCGAGACTGCCCACGATCACCTGAGCCATAACCTGCTCAAGCGCATCGCCGCCACGTTCGGTGAAGGGGTGCCTGCCGACGGTGCAGCCGTACCCGCATTGTGGCAATGGTGCTTTTTCCAGGACCCGCTGCCGGAGTCGGCCCTGGGCAGCGATGGCCACCCGGCTCGCGGCGGGTTCTTGCCACCGGCCGATAACCGTAATCGCATGTGGGCCGGTGGGCGTATCGAGTTTGTGCACCCGCTGCGAGCCGGCGAGGCGGCGACCCGCGTGTCGACCATCACTCAGGTCGAAGAAAAGACCGGTCGCACCGGTTCGCTGTTGTTTGTCACGGTGCGCCACGACTATTCCCAGGCCGGGCGCCTGGCGATCCGCGAGGAACAGGACATCGTCTATCGCGAGCCCACGCCGCCCAAACCCGGCAGCGGCGATGCCCTGGTCCGGGGCGAATGGACAGAAGCGGTGGAACCGACACCAACCCTGTTGTTCCGCTACAGCGCCGTGACCTTCAACGGCCACCGCATCCATTACGACTATCCCTATGTCACCGCCACTGAAGGCTACAGCGGCTTGGTGGTGCATGGCCCACTGATCGCTACCTTGAGCCTGCGCGCGTTCTGCCGGGCGCACCCTGAAGCCACGCTGCGCCGTTTCATCTATCGCGGCGTGCGCCCGTTGATTGCACCGCAGCCGTTTGAAGTAGGCGGGCGCATCAGCGCAACCGGCGTCGCAGAACTTTGGGCCGGCAACGCTGAAGGTCTGGCGCAGACCGCCCAGGTGCATTTCGAATAACCCAAGAACAACAGGCGGAGAGCCGCGCATGAACCCCAATGACAACGAAGAACTCAATGCCATCCGCGAAGGCGTGCGCGCCTTGTGCGCCGAGTTCGATGCCGCCTACTGGCGCAGGATCGACGAAGACAAAGGCTTCCCCGAAGCCTTCGTCAAGGCCCTGACCGCTGCCGGCTGGCTGTCGGCAATGATCCCCGAAGAGTACGGCGGTTCCGGCCTGGGCCTGGCCGAAGCGTCGGTGATCCTCGAAGAGGTCAACCGTTGCGGCGGTAACTCCGGCACCGTGCATGGCCAGATGTACAACATGTTCACCCTGTTGCGTCACGGCAGCGCGGCGCAAAAGCGCTTCTACCTGCCCAAGCTGGCCAGCGGTGAACTGCGCCTGCAATCAATGGGCGTCACCGAGCCCACCACGGGCACTGACACCACCAAGATCAAGACCACCGCGATCAAACGCGGCGACAAGTACGTGATCAACGGCCAGAAAGTCTGGATCTCGCGAGTGCAGCATTCCGACCTGATGATCCTGCTGGCGCGCACTACACCCTTGGCCGAGGTGAAGAAAAAGTCCGAAGGCATGTCGATCTTCCTGGTCGACCTGCGCGAGGCCATCGGTAACGGTCTGACCGTGCAGCCCATCGCCAATATGGTCAACCATGAGACCAACGAGCTGTTCTTCGACAACCTGGAACTGCCGGCCGACAGCCTGATTGGCGAAGAGGGCAAGGGCTTCAAATACATCCTCGATGGCCTGAATGCCGAGCGCACATTGATTGCCGCCGAGTGCATCGGCGACGGCCGCTGGTTTATCGAAAAGGCCAGCGCCTATGCTCGCGACCGCGTGGTGTTCGGCCGGCCAATCGGGCAGAACCAGGGCGTGCAATTCCCGATTGCCGAAGCGCATATCGAGATCGAAGCGGCCGACTTGATGCGCTGGCGTGCCTGCGAGGAATACGACAGCGGCAAGAACGCCGGGGCCAGCGCCAACATGGCCAAGTACCTGGCGGCCAAGGCGTCGTGGGAAGCAGCCAACGCTTGCCTGCAAACCCACGGTGGCTTTGGTTTTGCCTGCGAATACGACGTGGAACGCAAATTCCGCGAGACGCGCTTGTACCAGGTGGCGCCGATTTCCACCAACCTGATCCTGTCCTACGTGGCCGAGCATCTGCTCGAACTGCCACGCAGTTTCTGAGGGCCTGAGCATGCGTCATACCCAAGCCCTGTGCCAATTCCTCGCTGATCTGACCTACTCGCAGTTGCCCGAGCACGTACTGGATCGCATCGAGGAGCTGTATCTGGATTGGCTCGCCTCGGCGCTGGCCAGCCAGGGCGCACACCCGATTCCCCTGTTCGAGCGCTATGCGCAGAAGATGGGGCCGAGCAGCGGCCCGGCCCAGGTGATCGTCAGCGGCGCCAGCAGCAGCGCGTATTTCGCGGCACTGGTCAATGCGGCATCGTCGCACCTGGTGGAGCAGGATGACCTGCACAACAGTTCGGTGCTGCACCCGGCCACGGTGGTGTTTCCAGCCGCGCTGGCGGCCGCCCAGGACCTGGGCAAATCGGGTCGCGATCTGCTGCTGGCTGCGGTGGCCGGTTATGAAGCCGGGATTCGCATCGGCGAGTTCCTGGGCCGCTCGCACTACCGCATCTTCCACACCACGGCCACCGTCGGCACCCTGGCGGCGGCGGTCGCCGTGGGCAAATTGCTCGATTTCAACCAGGAACAGTTCATCAACCTGCTCGGCAGTGCCGGCACTCAAGCGGCAGGGCTGTGGGAGTTCTTGCGCGATGCCGCCGACTCCAAGCAACTGCACACCGCCAAAGCCGCAGCGGATGGCTTGCTGGCGGCTTACCTGACGGCCGATGGATTGTCCGGTGCGCGCAATATCCTTGAAGGCGATCAAGGCTTGGCGGCGGGCATGTCGAGTGATTCAGAGCCGAGCAAGTTGTCCGCTGATTTGGGTAGCCGCTGGGCGCTGGTGGAAACCTCGTTCAAGTTCCACGCCTCCTGCCGCCACACCCATCCCGCTGCGGATGCGCTACTGGACGTGATGCAGCGTGAAGGCTTGAGCGCGGCGCAAATCTCCCGAGTGGAAACCCGCGTGCATCAAGGCGCCATCGATGTGCTCGGCCGGGTGACGGTGCCGGCCACCGTGCACCAGGCCAAATTCTCCATGGGCACCGTGCTTGGCCTGATCGCGGTGCATGGCAAAGCAGGGTTGCCCGAGTTCCATCAGCTGGCGTTGACCGACCCTGCGGTCGCGGCCTTTCGCGACAAGGTCAGCATGACCCTCGACCCCGAGGTCGATAGTGCCTATCCGCAACGCTGGCTGGGCCGTGTCATCGTCACCACCACTGACGGGCGCACGCTGCACGGTGCCATCGACGAGCCCAAGGGCGACCCGGGCAACACCTTGAGCCGCGCCGAACTGGCGGATAAGTTCCAGCGCCTGACTCACTTCAGCGGCGCCCGTACCCCCGCCCAGGCCAGTGGCCTGATCGAGCAGGTATGGAACCTGCGTAACACCGCGTCCATGGCCCATTGGCTTTGAGGGATTTGTCATGAGTAATCAACGACCGCTGGACGGCATCACGGTTGTCAGCCTGGAACACGCGATTGCCGCACCATTCTGTACCCGCCAATTGGCCGATCTCGGCGCCCGCGTGATCAAGGTCGAGCGCCCCGGTGCCGGTGACTTTGCCCGGGGCTATGACGAACGCGTGCGCGGCCTGGCATCGCATTTCGTCTGGACCAACCGTTCAAAGGAAAGCCTGACCCTGGACCTCAAGCAGGACGAGGCGGGCGCCATCCTTGAAGCGCTGCTGGCCGATGCCGATGTGCTGGTGCAAAACCTTGCACCCGGCGCGGCGGCGCGCATGGGCTTGTCGTTCGAGGTACTGCATCAACGTTTTCCAAGGCTGATCGTCTGCGATATTTCCGGCTATGGCGAAGGCGGGCCCTACGAGAAAAAGAAAGCCTACGACCTGCTGATCCAGAGCGAAGGCGGCTTCCTGTCGGTGACTGGCGGCCCGGGTGATGAGCAGATGGCCAAGGCCGGCTGCTCCATCGCGGATATCTCCGCGGGCATGTATGCCTACAGCGGCATTCTTTCGGCGTTGCTGCTGCGGGGCACGACCGGTAAGGGCAGCCGTATCGATGTGAGCATGTTGGAAAGCCTGGTGGAGTGGATGGGCTACCCGATGTATTACGCCTTCGACGGCGCGCCGCCGCCCCCGCGTGCGGGCGCGGCACATTCGACGATTTACCCCTATGGGCCGTTTCCCACCGGTGATGGCGGCACGGTGATGCTCGGGTTGCAGAATGAGCGCGAGTGGGCGGCGTTCTGCGACAAGGTACTGTTCACCCCGGCGCTGGCGACGGACGAACGTTTCAGCGCCAACTTCAAGCGTTCGGCCAACCGCGAGGCGCTGCGCCAGATTATCGTGGACAGCTTTGCCCGGTTGGACGCCGAGGCGGTGATTCAGCGTCTGGAGGATGCGCAGATCGCCAGCGCGCGAGTCAACGATATGCAAGGTGTATGGGCCCACCCTCAACTCAAGGCCCGCGACAGTTGGCGTGAAGTCGACAGCCCGGCCGGGCCGTTGCCCTCGTTGCTGCCACCGGCGCGTAACGCCGCGTTTACCCCGCGCATGGATGGTGTGCCGGCGCTGGGGCAACACAGCCAGGGCATTCTCGACCAGCTGGGTTATTCCGGTGAAGCCATCGACAGCCTGCGTGCGCGCGGCGTTATCTGATCAGGAAGTGTGCGATGCCAAAGCCTTTAGTTCGTTCAGCGTTGTTTGTGCCGGGCAGCCGCCCGGAGCGGTTCGCCAAAGCCTTGGCCAGCGGCGCCGACGCAGTGATTGTGGATTTTGAAGACGCCGTGGAAGAGCCGCTCAAGCGCCAGGCCCGGGGCAACCTGGGGATGTTCCTGCAGGCCCACCCCGAGGCCCAGGTGTGGGTGCGCATCAATGCGCCGGAACACGTCGAGCATTTTGAGGATGTGGCGTTTTGCAAGGCTCATGCAAATGTCGCGGGTGTGCTGCTCCCCAAGGTCGAGAGCGCAGCCCAGGTCGCCGTAGTGGCTGCCACCGGCAAACCCATCTGGCCGATCATCGAAAGCGCTCGCGGCTTGTTGGCGGTGGCCGAGATTGCCCATGCTCCGCTGGTAGAGCGGCTGTCGTTCGGTGGCTTGGACCTGGCCCTGGATCTGAACCTGAGCAGCCATTCCCGCGCTGCTGAGTTTGCCCTCGACCAGGCGCGCCTGTCACTGATCGTGCATTCCCGCGCCGCCGATCTGGTGGCACCGCTGGACGGCGTACATCCGGCCATCGACGACCCTGAGGGCCTGCGCAGTTCGATCCGGCACGCCTATGAAATGGGCTTTGCCGGGGCGTTGTGTATTCATCCCAAGCAGGTGCCGGTGATTCACCAGGCGTTGGCGCCCAGCGCCGAAGAACTGGCCTGGGCCAAGCGGGTAGTGGAGGCGAGTGCCCATGGGGCAGGGGCCTATCAGATTGATGGGCAGATGGTGGATGCGCCGGTGTTGCTGCGGGCACAAAGACTGCTGGCTGCCCAACCCTGACTGGATAAGCCTTCCCACAGGATCGACATGCTCCTTGAGGTTGGTGTTCGGCCAGGCCGAACGCAGGTATCTAAAATTCGAAATTCTCAATATGCAGCACATCAGGCACTTTGCCTTACAACACAACAATAAGAAGGTGATTTCCCATGCTCAAGCTCTCTCGGGCGCTGCTGTGCGCCGCCACCTTGTTCGCCGCGGGCCTGGCCCAGGCGGCTAACCCGATTGTGATCAAGTTCGCCCACGTGGTGGCCGAGAACACGCCCAAAGGCCAGGGCGCGCTGCTGTTCAAGAAGCTCGCCGAAGAACGCCTGGCCGGCAAGGTCAAGGTCGAGGTGTACCCCAACTCGTCGCTGTTCGGCGATGGCAAGGAAATGGAAGCGTTGCTGTTGGGTGACGTGCAGATGCTGGCGCCGTCCCTGGCCAAGTTCGAGCAGTACACCAAACAGGTGCAGATCTACGACCTGCCGTTCCTGTTCAACGACCTGGCTGCCGTCGACCGTTTCCAGGCCGCCCAGGGCAAGCAACTGCTGACTGCAATGCAGGACAAGAACATTCTCGGCCTGGCCTATTGGCACAACGGCCTCAAGCAACTCTCCGCCAACAAGGCCCTGCACGAACCCAAGGACGCCCGTGGCCTGAAGTTTCGCGTGCAAGCCTCCAGCGTGCTTGAAGAGCAGTTCAAGGCGATCCGCGCCAACCCGCGCAAGATGAGCTTTGCCGAGGTTTACCAGGGCTTGCAGACCGGCACCGTGAATGGCACTGAGAACACCTGGTCGAACTATGAAAGCCAGAAGGTCAACGAGGTGCAGAAGTATTTCACCGAGTCCAACCATGGCCTGATCGACTACATGGTGATCACCAACGCCAAGTTCTGGAACGGCCTGGCGCCGGATGTGCGCAGCACGCTGGAGCAGATCATGGCCGAAGTCACTGTCGAGGTGAACAAGCAGGCCGAAGCGCTGAACCAGTCGGCCAGGCAGAAGATCATCGATGCCAAGACCAGCGAGATCATCGAACTGACCCCCGAGCAACGCACGCTCTGGCGCGAAGCCATGCGCCCGGTTTGGCAGAAGTTCGAAGGCCAGATCGGGGCTGAGCTGATCAAGGCAGCGGACGCTTCCAACCAATAATCCCAGGGTGTACTGAGATCCAATGTGGGAGGCGGCTTGCTCCCGATAGCGGTGGATCAGAGACAGATCTGCAAGCTGACACATTGCTATCGGGAGCAAGCCCCCTCCTACATTTGGGCAAGTTCCACCCTGGTATTTCATTTGCCTCGCGAGGTTTTGCCATGCAAACGCTAAGGCGCGTCTGGGAGCACCTGGAGGAAGGCTTTATTGCCTTCCTGCTGGCCGCCATGACCCTGGTGACATTCGTCTACGTCATGCTCAATAACATCTACACCCTGTTCTTTTCCCTGGCCGACAAGTGGGCCTTGAGCAGCGACTTCTTCAACGCGGTAGGCGACGCCACCATGACCTGGGCCCAGGACATGACCTGGAGCGTGGCGCTGACCAAGGCCATGTTCGGCTGGTTGATTTTCTTCGGCATTTCCTACGGAGTACGCACCGCCGGCCACCTGGGCGTGGACGCGCTGGTCAGGTTGACCAAACGCCCGGTACAACGCTTGCTCGGGATGCTCGCCTGCCTGTGCTGCCTGGCCTACGCCGGCCTTTTCATGGTCGCCAGCTACAAGTGGGTGAGTGCGGTAATGACCGCACATATCGGTGCCGAGGACCTTGACCAGTTCGGTATCGACGTCGGTGACATCGTGGTGATCGTGCCTATCGGTTTTGCCTTGGTATTGATTCGCTACCTGGAAATTTTCTACCGCATTTTTACCCACCGCCAGGTCGGGTTGGGATTGGCCGATGAGGCCGGGGAGGCCAGCAAGTTGGCCGGCAGCCATGAGGAGCGTCATTGATGGCCGTGCTCTGTCTGTTTCTGCTGTTGTTCGTGTTCATGTTCCTTGGCGTGCCGATTGCGATTTCCCTCGGGCTGTCCGGCGCGGTGTCGATCCTGATGTTCAGCCAGGACTCGGTGAGCTCCCTGGCGATCAAGCTGTTTGAAACCAGCGATGCCTACACCTTCCTGGCGATCCCGTTCTTCCTGCTGTCCGGTGCCTTTATGACCACTGGTGGCGTGGCTCAGCGGCTGATCGACTTTGCCAATGCCTGTGTCGGTCATATCCGTGGCGGTCTGGCGATTGCGGCGGTGCTGGCCTGCATGTTGTTTGCCGCGCTGTCCGGCTCGTCACCGGCCACGGTGGCAGCGGTGGGCTCGATTGCCGTGGCAGGCATGGTGCGTTCCGGTTATCCGAAGGAGTTTGGTGCGGGGATCATCTGCAACGCCGGGACCTTGGGTATCCTGATTCCGCCTTCGATTGTGATGGTGGTGTATTCGGCGGCGACCGAAACCTCAGTGGGCAAGCTGTTCATGGCTGGGGTGATCCCGGGACTGTTGCTGGGCCTGATGTTGATGATCGCGATCTACATCGTCGCGCGTATCAAGAAGCTACCCGCGCAACCACGGGCGACGTTCCGCGAGTGGCTCAGTTGCGCACGCCGGGCGTTCTGGGGCCTGTTGCTGTTGGTGATCATCCTCGGCGGTATCTACAGCGGCATGTTCACCCCGACTGAAGCCGCAGCGGTGGCGGCGGTGTACTCGGCGTTTGTCGCGCTGTTCATCTACAAGGACATGACGCTGCGCGACTGCCCCAAGGTGCTGCTGGAGTCGGGGCGCTTGTCGATCATGCTGATGTTCATCATCGCCAACGCCATGCTGTTTGCCCATGTGCTGACCACGGAGCAGATCCCCCAGGAAATCACTGCGTGGGTGATCTCCGAAGGGCTGACGCCGATTGGTTTTCTGATCATGGTCAACGTGGTGCTGCTGATTGCCGGCAGCTTTATGGAGCCTTCGGCCATCGTGCTGATCCTGGCGCCGATCTTCTTCCCGATCGCGATGAAGCTCGGGATTGACCCGATTCATCTGGGGATCGTGATGGTGGTGAATATGGAAATCGGCCTGGTTCATCCGCCGGTGGGACTGAACCTGTTCGTGACCTCGGCGGTGACCGGGCTGACATTGGGGCAGACCATTCGCGCGGCGATGCCGTGGCTGATGATTTTGCTGGTGTTCCTGATCATGGTGACTTACTTGCCATTCATTTCCCTTGCGCTGCCGCATTGGCTGGGGATGTAAGGTGGGAGGGATTGCCCCCTCCCACATTTGTTGATTGTTTCGGCCTTACTGATCCATCGCACTCAAGATCGCATGGGCCACTTTTACCCGCTCGGCATTCGGGTAGTTCTTGTTGGCCAGAATCACCACGCCCATATCCTTGCTCGGCACATACGCCACATACGCACCAAAGCCACCGGTAGAGCCGGTCTTGTTGTACAACACGTTGGCCGGCTGCGCCTGGGCCGGGTTGAGCCAGGTGACCTTGTGCGGCTCCATTGCCATCGGTGTTGAGTTACCGTCGATCAACGCTTGCAGGGTGATGGGGTAGGGGTAGCGCTCCCAGCCCAGGCCCTGGGTCATGCCGTTCACGGTGTAGTAGCCAGCGTGGGTGGCGGCGATGGCCTGTTGCACGGGCTGTTCCAGGGTTTGCGGGTGCATGTTCGCAATGACATAGCGGGCGAGGTCCTGGCTGGTGGTCTTGAGCCCGTAGGCTTCACTGTCCAGCGCGCCGGGGCTGACGCGCACAGGTTTTTGCTGCTTGTCATAGCCTTGGGCATATTGGCTGGCTTTGTCCGTGCGCACGCTGACATACGTGTTGGTCAACCCTAGCTTGGGCAGCAGCGTCTTCTCCATGGCAACGTTGAACGGCTGGCCCAGGCTTTGCGCGGTCAGGTAGCCGAACAGGCCGATGCTGGGGTTGGAGTACAAGCGTTGTTCACCCGCAGCGTAAGTCGGCTTCCAATGCTGGAAGTAGCCCAGCATGGTCGATGCACTGTCGGCTGCATCCGGAAATTGCAGCGGCAAGCCGCCAGGGGTATAGGTCGCCAGTTGCAGCAGGCTGATGCGATCGAACGCGCTGCCGGCCAGGGACGGCAAGTACTGGCTGGCTGTGTCCGACAGCTTGAGCTTGCCGATGGCCTGGGCATAACCACCAAGGGTAGCGGTGAAGGTTTTACTTACCGAGCCGATTTCGAACAGCGTGTTTTGAGTGACCGCGGCCTGGGTGTCCTTGGCGGCTACGCCGTAATTAAAGTATTGCACCTTGCCCTGGTTCACCACCGCGACTGCAAGGCCGGGGATGCCTTGCTGTTGCATCAAGGGTTTGACGTTGCTGTCCACGACCTGGCGTATATCGGTGGCGGCCATACAGCCGCCGGATACGAGCAGCAAAGCTGAAACCAGGTACTTTGGCTGATATTTCATGGTGATTCGCTTCCATGTAAAAGTGGCAATGATGATCAGAGCCTGCGCAGGCGTGGCAAATCTAGGTGGATTTTATACCCGGAGCAAACGATGATATCTCGCACCAGCCATTAGAAAAATTGGGGTAAGCCTTGTTGCGTTCCCATCTGCCCCTCAATGCCCTGCGCGCTTTTGAAGCCTCGGCGCGCCATTTGAGCTTTACCCGCGCGGCCATCGAGCTATGCGTGACCCAAGCCGCAGTCAGCCATCAAGTCAAAAGCCTCGAAGCGCAGCTCAATGTCACGCTGTTCAAGCGCCTGCCACGCGGCCTGATGCTCACTCGCGAAGGCGAAACCCTGCTGCCGGTGTTGCGTGAAGCCTTCGACCGCATTGCCCACACCCTGGGCCAGTTCGAGGGCGGTCACTACCGCGAGGTGCTGACAGTGGGCGCGGTCGGCACCTTCGCAGTGGGCTGGCTATTGCCTCGTTTGGCGGATTTCCACAGCCGCTATCCGTTTATTGATTTGCGCCTGTCCACCCACAACAACCGCGTTGATGTCGCTGCCGAGGGCTTGGATTACGCCATTCGGTTTGGCGCAGGCGCCTGGCATGGCACCGAGGCCTGCCCTTTGCTGGAAGCCCCGCTGACGGTGTTGTGCGTGCCGCAGATTGCCGAGCAATTGCACAGCCCGGCCGACGTGTTGAAGCACACCTTGCTGCGCTCTTACCGTGCCGATGAGTGGAGCCTTTGGTTGCAGGCTGCCGGGTTGCCGGCAGACACCCTGGTGCCGCGCAGTATCGTGTTCGACTCTTCGCTGGCGATGATGGAGGCCGCCCTGCAAGGCAGCGGTGTGGCCCTGGCGCCAGCGTTGATGTTTTCACGCCAGTTGGAAAGCGATGTGATCCGCCAGCCGTTCGATGTGGGGATCACGACCGGCAGTTATTGGTTGACCCGTTTGCAGTCACGCAACGAGACACCCGCGATGTCGGCGTTCAAGGGGTGGTTGCAGACGTGTATTGAATAAGAATGTGGGAGGGGCGGCTAGGCGAGGTATTTGCGGAACCAGCCCAGGGTGCGCTCCCAGGCCAGGTTGGCTGCTGCCTCGTCATACCGCGGCGTTGAGTCATTGTGAAAACCGTGGTTGGCGCCTTGGTAGATGTAAGCCTCATACGTCGTGCCCGCAGCTTTCAACGCCTGCTCATACGCCGGCCAACCCTCATTGATCCGCGTATCCAGTTCCCCGAAATGCAACATGATCGGTGCCTTGATGCGCGGCACGTCTTTGGCCTCGGGTTGGCGCCCGTAGAACGACACCGCAGCGCCCAGTTCCGGGTAGGCCACCGCCGCCGCATTGGTCACGCCGCCGCCGTAACAGAAGCCGGTGATGCCGACTTTGCCGGTACTGCTGTCGTGGTGCATCAGCCATTCGATGGCGGCGAAGAAGTCGTTCATCAGTTTGGTCGGGTCGACAGTCTGTTGCAGCGCCACGCCTTTTTCATCGTTGCCGGGGTAGCCGCCCACGGACGTCAGGCCATCGGGTGCCAGGGCAATGAAGCCGGCTTTGGCCAGGCGCCGGGCCACGTCTTCGATATAGGGGTTCAGGCCACGGTTTTCATGCACCACCACCACGGCGGGCAGTTTTGCCGCAGCCTTGGACGGGCGCACCAGGTAGCCGCGCACCGTGCCGTTGCCCTTGGGCGAAGGGTAGGTGATGTAGTCGGCGACGATATCCGGATCGGTGAATTTGACCTGTTCGGCCAGGGCGTAGTTGGGGCTCAGGGCTGCCAGCAGCGCCGAGGCGGTGAGGCCGCCCAAGGTGAACAGCGCGGCACGGTCGAGAAACTCGCGGCGGTTGATCTTGCCGTGGGCGTAGCCGTCGTAGAGTTCCAGCAGTTCGGGAGCAAAGTCCTTGGCGGTAAGACGGGGCATGGGTGCAGTCCTCGATCAGCGGTTGCAGTCACTGTAGACCAGGATCACGCCTCGCGACCATGGGCGGCCGCGGCCAATTGCCCGGTGTCGACGCGTACGAAAACTGAATCGCCGATGGCCGTGAGCACGTCACCGGCATACACCTCGCAGACCACGCGGCTTTTGCGCCCGATGTCGCCTTCGACCCGTGCGCGCAGGGTCAGCGGCACGCCCATCGGTGTGGGCTTGATGAATTTGATCCCCAAGTTGCCGGTGACGCAGTCGATGCGCGGCAGGCTGCCGGGTTCGCGCTGTTCGGCGCGGTAGTGGTAGGCCATGGCGGTCCAGTTGGAATGGCAATCCACCAGCATGGCGATCAGGCCGCCGTAGACCAGGTCTGGCCAGCCGCTGTATCTGGCTTCGGGTTGATGCTCGGCGACCACGTGTACGCCATCTTCGGCCCAGCGGCTCTTGATATGCAGGCCATGGGGGTTGCTGCTGCCGCAGCCGTAGCAGATGCCTTCTGGAGCGGTGATGTCTTGGAGAGAAGCGGTGGTCATGCAAAGTCCTTGTTATTGTTCAGGCGACTTCCCTGTTTAGCAGGCCACGCGTCAGCGGGCAAACTTCTTCGCCCCGGCCACGCAGCCGATCACCGCGAACGTCACCAGCACCATGCCCAGGCTGACCTGCTCATGCAGCAGGCCCGCGGCCAGCGCCAGGCCGAAGAAAGGTTGCAGCAGCTGCAACTGGCCGACTGCGGCAATGCCGCCCTGGGCCAGGCCGCGGTACCAGAACACAAAGCCGATCAACATGCTGAACAGCGCCACGTACCCCAGGCTCAGCCACGCCGGCAGGCTAATGCCGCTGAGGGTCGAAGGCGCCAGCAGCAGGCTCAACGGTGCCACCAGCGGCAGCGACACCACCAGCGCCCAACAAATCACCTGCCAGCCGCCCAGGCTGCGCGACAGCTTGGCGCCTTCGGCATAACCCAGGCCGCAGACCAGCACCGCCAACAGCATCAACAAGTCGCCTGCAGGGGCGGCGCTCAAGCCTTGGGCAAAGGCGTAACCCATCACCAACAGGCTGCCCAGGATGGAAAACAACCAGAACACTGGCTTGGGTCGCTCGCCGCCACGCAGCACGCCAAATACCGCCGTGGCCAGGGGCAGTAGGCCGATGAAGACGATTGAGTGAGCCGAGGTCACGTATTGCAGGGCCAGGGCTGTGAGCAGTGGGAAGCCGATCACCACGCCCAGAGCGACGATCACCAAGGGAGCCCATTGCTGACGGGTGGGGCGTTTTTCCTTGAATAGCCACAACAGGCAGCCCCCCAGCAGGGCGGCGAGGGTGGCGCGGATCATGGTCAGGAACACCGGGTCGAACTCCATGACCGCCAGGCGCGTGGCCGGCAGCGATCCGCTGAAAATCACCACGCCGATAAAACCGTTGATCCAACCCTGAGTGCTGACATCCAGGGTGCCGAAGCGGGCGATGCGTTCCATGGCGGTATGTCCGAAAGTGGGGTTGCGTGCGGCTCATCCTAGGGCTGAAGATTAGGACAATCAAAAAATTGTCATGGATACATCCCGATGCCCCGTGCGCGCTACAAATTGCTGGTCGATACCTTCGCCGAGGCCATCCGCAGTGGGCAGATGCCTGCCGGCGCGCGCTTGCCCACCCATCGTCAGTTGGCCGCTGAGCATGGCTTGGCACTGGTCACCGCGAGCCGGGTGTACAGCGAGTTGGAAGCCATGGGCCTGGTCAGTGGCGAGACCGGTCGCGGTACCTTCGTGCGTGAAATCACCTTGCCGCCGGGGCAGGGCAGCGGGCAGATGACGGTGGCGCCGGGCCTGCTCGACCTGAATTTCAACTACCCGTCCTTGCCTGGGCAGGCCGAGCTGTTGCGCACGGCGTTGCGCCAGTTGGCGTTGTCGGGCGATCTGGAGGCACTGCTGCGTTACCAGCCCCATGCAGGGCGCGTGCATGAGCGCGCCGCCATGGCCCGGCACTTGTTGAATCGAGGACTCACGGTGGCCGCCGAGCAGGTACTGGTGGTCAGCGGCGCCCAGCACGGCTTGGCGGTGACCCTGATGACGTTGCTCAAGCCTGGGGATGTGATCGCGGTGGATGCGCTGACTTATCCGGGCTTCAAGGCGCTGGCCGAAACCCTGCACCTGGAAATCGTCGCCATCCCGGTGACCACGGCCGGCCCGGACCTGGACCATCTGCATAGCCTGTGTCGCCAGCGCCCGGTACGTGCGGTATACAGCATGCCAACCCTGCATAACCCGCTGGGCTGGGTACTGAGCCTGGAGCAGCGCGAGCGTTTGGTGGCGATTGCCCGGCAGCACAACCTGATGATCGTCGAGGATGGCGCCTATGCGTTTCTCGCCGAAGATGCACCTGCGCCGTTGGCGGCACTGGCCCCGGAGCGCACGGTGTATGTGGGTGGGCTGTCCAAGAATGTCGCCGCCGGTTTGCGCATAGGGTTTATCGCGGCGCCTTCAGCTTGGGTGAGCAGGTTGGAACGTACGATCATGGCCACCACTTGGAGCGTGCCAGGCGTGATGAGTGCGATTGCAGTGGCCTGGCTCGAAGACGGTACGGTGGCGCAACTGGAAGCGCAAAAACGCGCGGATGCTCAAGCCCGCCAGGCATTGGCAGCCCAAGTGCTGATGGGCGTGCGGTATGTCAGCCATCCGTCATCGTATTTTCTGTGGCTGCCATTGGCAGAAGAGGCTCGTGCCGATCAAGTCGCCATGACCTTGCAGCGCGAAGGCATTTGCGTGTCCACCGCCGAACCGTTCGCAGTCTCGGCCCAGGTGCCCCACGCACTGCGCGTGGCCCTGGGGTCGGTGCCGATGGCGCAGTTGCGTGGGGCCCTGGAGACGATACGCAAAGTGGTGGCGTGGTGAGCTGCCCTCAGTATTTGTAAGCCTGGCGCCCGATCAGCAACCACTTGCCGTGTTGCTTCTGCCAGACCTGGAAGTTGTCGATATCGGTTGGCGTGTCCACGCCACTGTTCACCGCCAAGGCATGGAAGTGGTTGCGCACCAGGGCGGTATCGCCATTAAGTGTGATGGTCTGGTTCTGCATTTCCAGAGTCTTGAAGGCGCTGGTGTGGGTTTGCAGGTCGGCGATAAATTGCGCCTTGTTCTGCACTTTGCCGCTGGAGTGGCCGTAGGTGAGCGTGTCGGATGTCAGCGCGTGCAGTTGCTTGACGTCCAGGTGCAACATGGCTTGGGTCAGTTGGTCGACTGCCTGGGCCACTTCCTTTTCAGCAGGGGCGGCGGCGACGTAGCCGGAAAACAGGCACAGGAAGCCGATCAGCACTTTGAGGTTGGGCATGGGTGTTCCTTGTTTTTGTTGGGTGGATACGACGAGGTATGTCGTCGTACAACCATGCAATAATTTCGGCAGGGAAGGAAAGTGAAATTTTGAGGTGGTCTGAAATGATTCGAGGTTAGAGTGGTAACCACCACCCCATAGCCGAGGTAAAAATGGCTTTTGACTGGCACAGCGACCCTCTCACCCGTGGGACACCGGTGACCCCAGGCTATAAAAACACTCAGAACGTGCGCCGTTTCATGCGTGAACAGTGCGGGCCGACGTTCAAGTTCAACCGCCCCTTTATGGCGTGGATTCTCAATGGCGTCCCCAAGACTATGGGTGATGTGGTGGACGAGTGGCAGCGTCGCGAGGTGACGCTGCCCTAAGCCACGGTGCTTGATTGCAAATACAGCAAAATGTGGGAGGGGGCTTGCTCCCGATGGCGGCCTCAGGGCCGACCAGGATGTTGGATCAGGCCGAGTACATATCCATTGCTGCGGTAACGACCACTATTGGTTCCGCTTTTACAGCGGGTCACTTTTGAAAAGCGCAAAAGTAACCCAAACGCTCTTGCCCCACCACTCGGCACCTCGCTTCGGCTCGGTGTGCCCGTAATCCGACATGGATTTGGGGGGCCGCCGCCACGCGCCATCCATGGCGCGTGGCGGCTAAACCGGCATCCCTGCCGGTTTACCCCCCAAATCCCTGTCGAATTCCGGCCAGCGTGGTTTAACGGGGCGCCTCAGATCAAAAGCAGATCAAGAGCAAGATCAAGAGCGGCTCGCTTCGCATCGTGGTTACTGTTGGCGACTGCAAAGTTGTGTAGATACCCTCCCATATTTGAATTGCGTTTATTCGCTGGGCAGCGGCGGTGTGCGCGGAGGGATCACGCGTTTGCTGCCGGTGGCTTCAAACGCTGCGGCAAAGCGCAGCAGCGCCGAATCATCATAAGCACGTCCGGCAAACGTCAGCCCCACCGGCATACCGATATCCGCCATCACGCCCATCGGCACGGTGACGGTGGGCACGCCCAGGTGGCGAATCGCGAGGTTACCGTTGGCCACCCACACGCCGTTGCTCCAGGCGATGTCGGCAGACGCTTCGTTCACGTCGGCATCGGCCGGGCCTACATCGGCTACGGTCGGGAACAGCACGGCGTCGAGGCCGAGGTTGTCCATCCAGTCTTCCAGATCCAGGCGTCGGGTTGCTTCCAGGCCACGCAGGCCATCGGGCACGGTACCGATCTGGTCCCACGGTGTGATGCCGCGTTGGGCCATGCGCACGTATTCATCCATGCCGGCGGCGAGGTCGTCTTCACGGTTGGGCAGGGTGCCGGGGTCGTGGGGGAAGATCTTTGGTCCGTCCACATCCGCCAGGCGGTTGAGCGCCGGATCGTTGTTGGCGCGCAGGAAGTCATCGAAGGCCCAGGCAGACAGCTCCCACAGTTCGTCGTGGAGGAACTCCTTGGACACCAGGCCACGGGTAAACACCGTTGGCGCGCCGGGGCGGTCGCCTTCGCAGTTGGATACCAGCGGGAAATCCACCTCGATCACTTCGGCGCCGGCGGCCTCCAGCGCCTGGCGGGCGGCTTGCCACAACTCGATCACCGTGGCGCGGGTATTGATCCTTTGCCCGGTGGGCCCGCCGATACCGGGTTTTTCGCTGGTGCCGGCGTCGGGGTCGGCATTGATGTACATGCGCGGCACGCCAAAGCGCTTGCCGGCAAGGCTTTCGCTGCTGGTGGCCAGTGCGGCGTATGAGGTCGGGCGCACCGAGGTGACGCTGGGGATCGGCACCCAGGGTTGCAGGCGCCACAGGTCGCCGCGCTTGTCGGGGTCTTCGGCCACCACGACGTCGAGCACTTCCAACAGGTCGGCCATGGTGCGCGCATATGGCACCACGACGTCCATCGTCGGGGTCAATGGCCAATTGCCGCGTACCGAAATCACCCCACGGGAAGGCGTGTAGGCACACAAACCATTGTTGGAGGCCGGGCCGCGGCCACTCGACCAGGTTTCTTCAGCCAGGCCAAACGCTGCAAAGCTGGCGGCGGTGGCAGTGCCCGCGCCGTTGGAAGAACCGGACGCAAATGGCGCGGTCAGGTAGTCGGCGTTGTAAGGGCTTTCGGCGCGGCCATACACGCCACGCTGCATACCGCCATTGGCCATCGGCGGCATGTTGGTCTTGCCCAGGCAGATCGCGCCACCGGCACGCAGACGCTCAATGGTGAAGGCATCGCGCTGGGCCACCAGTTTGGCAAACGCCGGGCTGCCGGATGCGGCCGTCAGACCTTTGACCAGGTAACTGTCCTTGGCCGTGTAGGGAATACCCTCCAGCGGTCCCAGGGTCTGGCCCTTGGCGCGGCGCGCATCCGACGCCTCGGCTTCTTTCAGGGCGTCAGGGTTGCGCACCACCACGGCGTTCAGCGCCGTAGCTGTCTGCGGGCCATCGTAGGCATCGATCCGTGCCAGGTATGCCTGGACCAGTTCAACGGCCGTGGTCTGCCCGGCTTCAAGCGCAGCGCGCAATTGGGCAATGGAGACTTCAGTAACTTGCATCACGTTTTTTCGCCGCCTTCACGTGGGGGGATGGCGGCAGTCTACGTACAGATATTTCACAAAACCAGCTAAGGTGGCCGCGATGACTACCATTGCGCTTCAAGGAAGAGACCATGCACAGACCCTATATTGCTCTGGTTGCCCTGCTGGGATTTACCCTCTACACGGCGGCGACGATGCTCACGGCCGAGCAATCACTGCTGGCATTTGGACGCGAGCTGATGTCGCGGCCTGATACCGCACAGGTGGTGATTGACCTGTATTTGATGGCGGTGCTGGCGTGTGTGTGGATGTACCGGGACGCGCGCGGACGAGGGCGCTCCGTGGCGTCGTTGATCCCGTATTTCCTGTTGACGGTGGTGTTCGTGTCGGTAGGGCCGCTGCTGTATATCGTCGTTAATGGGTTTTCGCGACGCACCTGACGGTAGACGCCAACGACAGTAACCACGATGCGAAGCGAGCCGCTCTTGATCTTGATCTGCTTTTGATCTTAGGCGCCCCGTCAAACCACGCTGGCCGTAATTCGACAGGGATTTGGGGGGTAAACCGGCAGGGATGCCGGTTTAGCCGCCCCGCGCCATGGATGGCGCGTGGCGGCGGCCCCCCAAATACCTGTCGGATTACGGGCACACCGAGCCTAAGCGAGGTGCCGAGTGGTGGGGCAAGAGCGTTTTGCTTAATTTTGCGCTTTTCAAAAGTGAGCCGCTGTAAGAGCGGGACCAATAGTGGCCGTTACCCAAATAACGGATATGTACTCGGTCTGACCCAGCATCCTGATCGGCCCTGAGGCCGCCATCGGGAGCAAGCCCCCTCCCACAGTTTCGGCGTCGCACCAAAGTTGTGAAGATACCTATGCTTACCGGGCGCAAGTCCCTCCCACAGTTTGATCAGGTAAATACTCACCTGCCTTCGTTCAAACGCCTTTGGTCGAAGGCAGCAGTACCGTCAAGATGCCCACCAACGGCAAGAACGAGCACAGTTTGTAGACGTATTCGATCCCGTGGTTATCGGCAAGCAACCCCAGCAACGCCGCGCCAATCCCGCTGAAACCGAACATCAGGCCGAAGAATATCCCAGCGATCATGCCCACGTTGCCCGGCACCAGTTCCTGGGCAAACACCACAATGGCCGAGAACGCCGAGGCGATGATGAAACCGATGACCACGCTGAGTACGGCGGTCCAGAACAGGTCGACGTAGGGCAGGGCGAGGGTGAACGGCGCGGCGCCGAGGATCGAGAACCAGATGACTTTCTTGCGGCCGATCTTGTCGCCGATCGGGCCCCCGGCGAAGGTGCCGACCGCCACCGCGCCAAGGAACAGGAACAGGTACATCTGCGAGCTGGCCACCGACAGCTGGAATTTTTCAATCAGGTAGAAGGTGAAGTAGCTGGTCAGGCTGGTCATGTACCAATACTTGGAGAACACCAGCACGGCCAGAACCACCAGGGCGAAAGTCACGCGGCCTTTGGACAAGCCATGGGTCGCCTGGCTGCCCTGTTTGAGCTTGAACAGATTGAGATGGTGACGGTACCAGCGACTCAAGCCATACAGCACCAGGATCGCGAACACCGCAAACAGGCCGAACCAGGCGATATGGGGCTGGCCGTAGGGAATGATGATCGCTGCCGCCAGCAAAGGGCCGAACGCGCTGCCGGTGTTGCCGCCGACCTGGAAGGTCGACTGCGCCAGGCCATAGCGCCCACCGGACGCCAGGCGTGCGACCCGCGAGGTTTCCGGGTGGAAGGTCGACGAGCCGACACCCACCAGCCCCGCCGCGAGCAGAATCGCCGGGAAGTTGCCGACAAACGCCAGCATCAAAATACCGATCAAGGTGCACACCATGCCCGCCGGCAACAGCCAAGGCTTGGGGTGGCGGTCGGTGTGATAGCCGATCCACGGTTGCAGCAGGGAGGCGGTCAACTGGAAGGTCAGGGTGATCAGGCCGACCTGGGTGAAGCTCAGGCCGTAGTTGGCCTTGAGCATCGGGTAGATCGACGGCAGCACGGCCTGGATCAGGTCATTGATCATATGCGCCAGGGCGCAGGCGCCGAGGACGCGCATGACCAGAGGGCTTACCTGGGGTGTCGTGGTGGCAGCGGCGGGTGTCGCGGTGAGGCTCGACATGCGGGCATTCCATACAAGGCAGCGAACAGGGGCAGACAGTACTTTAGCTGGCAGCCATTTCTAATTGTTTCGAAAGCTATGCTAAATTCGAAGAAAATGCCTGTCTCGCGAAATTCGGGCATAAACCATCGCAAAAAGGGCGAAACAATCAAATCCCTAGACAAATTTCTCCAAGAGATCGATGAAGGCGATTGGGCCGTCATCAGCTCGGCCACCGATTATCCGGAAAACTGGGTGATCCCGGAACACAGCCACAACAAGCATCAACTGCTCTATGCCATTGGCGGGGTGATGGTGGTGTATTCGGCGCTGAATCAATGGACGGTGCCACCCAACCGTGGCTTCTGGATGCCGTGCGGGCAAGTCCATTCGCTACGATGCGTGGGCACGTTGAAGATGCGCAGCGTGTTCGTGCGCCCGGACAGCTTCCCGAACCTGCCAGCCGAGCCGAAGACGGTGACGGTTTCGCCGCTGTTGAGTGAACTGATCAAGGCCTCGGTCAGCCTGAAGCCGCCGTATGCCGAGGACTCACGCGATACCAGGATCATGCACCTGATCCTCGACGAACTGGCGATCCTGCCGGACTTGCCGCTGTCCCTGCCGCAGCCTGCCGACCCGCGCCTCAGCCAGATTTGCCTGGCGTTGCAGGACGAACCGGGGGATGCCTCCACCGTCGCCGATTGGAGCGCGCGCCTTGGGCTGGATCAAACCACCATTCAGCGCCTGTTTCGCAAGGAAACCGGCATGACCTTCGGCCAATGGCGCCAGCAGGCGCGGCTGCTGCTGGCGCTGGAGCGCATAGCGGTAGGGCAGAAGATTATCGACGTGGCATTTGAACTGGGTTACGAAAGCCCCAGCGCCTTTACCAGCATGTTCAAGAAACAGTTTGGCAAGACGCCGAGTCATTTTTTCAGGTAGCACCGCTGATAACACGAGCTTGCACAGCACGGCGTGACGTCAGGCAGGCGAGCAGGGTGGCGACTACCAGCAAGCCGGCACTGAGTTCAAAGGTGGCCTGGTAGCCGCTCAGGTCGAACGCCACGCCGCCGACGGTGGCGCCGGCAGCAATCGCCAATTGGATGATAGCCACCATCAATCCGCCGCCGGCTTCGGCGTCATCGGGCAGGGTTTGCGCCAGCCACGTCCACCAGCCTACAGGTGCGGCGGTTGCCACCAGGCCCCAACTGCCGAGCAATAGCGTGGTTATGATCGTTGAATGGCCCCATTCCACCAGCGCAAGTGCGAGGCCTGCCATGATCAGCGGGATGGCAATCAGTGTCGGGTACAGGTTGTGCTTGAGGAAACGTTCAATCAAAAACGTACCGGCCAGGCCTGCCAGGCCAAGCACCAACAGCATCAACGACAGCGTAGACACCTCAACCCGCGTGACGCTTTCCAGAAACGGGCGCAGGTAGGTGAACAACATGAACTGGCCCATGAAGAACACGCTGACGGCGAACATGCCCAAGGCCACCTTGGGGTTTTTCATCAGGCGCAAGGCATTGGCGGTTTTCGCCTCACCCTGGTTTTTCAGCGCGGGCAGGCTGGCGAGCAGCCATACCAGTGCAACCACCGCGACCGGCACCACGCAGAAGAACGCACCGCGCCAGCCGATGATCCCGCCCAGAAAGCTGCCCAGCGGCGCGGCGATCACCGTTGCCAGCGCGTTGCCGCCGTTGACGATGGCAAGGGCCCGCGGTATCTGCGCTTGCGGCACCAGGCGCATCGCCGTGGCCGCCGACAATGACCAGAAGCCACCAATCGCCACGCCAATCAAGGCTCGGCCGAGCATGAACACCAGGTAATTGGGCGCGAACGCTACCACGGTGCCGGAGATAATCATCAGCAGCGTCAACGCCATCAACAGGCGCTTGCGGTCCACCTGTGTAGCGATCGAGGCGATCACCAGGCTGGTGAGCAGGGCAAACACCCCGGATACGGAAATGCCCTGGCCCGCCTGGCCTTCGGTGATGTGCAGGTCGGCGGCCAACGGTGTCAGCAGACTGACGGGCATGAATTCGGAGGCGACCAGGGCGAACGCGGCGAGCGACATCGCCAGCACTGCGCCCCAACTGCTTTTGGTAGGTGTATCAGACATGGCGTAAACCCGTTAATGCGTCAATGGCCTGCGCATTTTCCGGATCAAACCCCAGGTTCCATAGTTCGATTCGCCAGATTACTTGCCTGATCCTCTGAGTCTCGCGGTATACCTGGGACTCGCGAGGCGTGCGGGAGTAAAGTTGCGCAAAGAGGCAAACGAGTCCGCTATGAGCATCCACCCTGCGTCCCTGCAAACCCTCGCGCACTCCATCGAGTCGCGCACCCCGTCGCCCGGCGATTACCCCATGCCGATTCCCGGGCTGGGGTTTTATCGGCGTGAGCAACCCGCTGCGCCAGTGGTGTGCATGGTTGAGCCGTGCATCGTGCTGGTGGCCCAGGGCGAGAAGCAGCTATGGGTCGGCGGCGAGGGCTACCCCTACGACACTTCCCGGTTCCTGGTGACATCGCTGGACATTCCGGCCAATTCCGAGGTGCTGGTCGCCAGCCCCGAGCAACCTTGCCTGGGGCTGACGTTCAAACTGGACTTGCGCATGTTGGCCGAGCTGATCGCCCAGGGTGGTTTGCCGCCGGCTCGTGAGCGTGCAGTCATGAAAGGCGTGGGGATCGGCACGGTCACCGACGGCATGCTGACCGCATTCGCGCGCCTGGTGGCGTTGCTGGATGAACCCGAAGCAATCCCGGTACTCGCGCCGTTAATCCAGCGCGAGATTCATTACCGGTTATTGAAAAGCGACCAGGCCGGCCGCCTGCGCCAGATCTGTTCGGTGGACGGGCAGGGTTATCGGATTGCCAAGGCCATCGACTGGCTGAAGTTGAATTTCGATGCCGCCCTGCGTGTGGAAGAACTGGCTGCGCGGGTGCAAATGAGCGCGGCGACCTTCCACCATCACTTCCGGCAACTGACTGCGATGAGCCCGCTGCAGTACCAGAAATGGCTGCGTTTGAATGAAGCGCGACGATTGATGTTGAACGAGCACCAGGATGTCTCCAGTGCCGCGTTCAAAGTTGGGTATGAGAGCCCGTCTCAATTCAGCCGTGAGTACAGCCGGCTGTTTGGGGGGCCGCCCAAGCGTGATATTGCCACGTTGCGAGGCAGAAGCATGGCTCAAGTCAGCGCGGAAAATACAGAACATCAGTCATGCAAACAGGCGTAGGGGCTGGACAGGTTGGGGAAGTCGAACCTGCCGAGTTTTTTACAGGGCATATATAGCTATTTCTGCTAACGGTTATTAGTAACGCCTCTAAGTAGCTGTTAATGTTGACAGTAGACAGGCAGATGAAAAAACGTACATTTCTCATATCGATGCTGAGCTTAATGCCTGATCGATTTTTTTGGACTTTATTTAAATCATGATCAGGAGTGATAGAGATGAGTGATGTATTTTTGAGTCTTAAGCTGGAAACGCCCGGTATTTTTACACTGGAACTTGACGAAGGTGATGGCGTTATCACAACGTTAACGACTTTTGACTAATTGGACCCGTCGAAAGTGCAATATAATGCCTTTGTGCCCTATGGCAGTACGTTAGAGACGATACCGGTTGTTATAGAGTCCGGTGACGATGATGTAGTGGGTGACCATATACCCTACGATGTAAAGGTTTCCGCTAAAAAATCGGGCAGTCAGCCTATTTGGATATTACATAATCTGGCTCCGGACGGGAGACTAGTAAAGGTGGCGCCAGGGATGAGTTATGAATTGGAATTTTCTTCTGAATTCTATAGCGATTATACATTTGTCAATAATGTAAAAGAGTATTAGGTGTAGTTATTTGTGAGCCAAGGCGGGCATTATTGGTTCGGCTGGCTAAGTAGTGCCGGTAGATTGCGGTGAGGGCTGATCTACCGACACATGCTGGCCGAAAAGAGCATCAAAGGGTCATTGTTTGGACAATGCCGCCATGGAAAGCTTTTTCGGCACGCTCAAGAGCGAGTTTTTCTAGCTGGAATCATTTGAGAGTTATGAGCTTCAGTCGTTATTGTCGCGAATTCGTCTAAAGAACTGCCGAGATTGACAGTCGACAAACACATTAACACCAATTATTTTAATTGAGGTTAAATCATTGTTTGTTCTTGTTATTCATTAACGTCTAAGTGTGGAAGTGCTGATCATGAAACCTGTGAGTCTGGAATTTACGTTGATCGAACCTGACGATATTATTTTGAACTATCAGTCCGAGGGGCAAGATATTTATATGCTTAAAGCGCTGCACAAGGAGACCCGTTGGGGCACTACCCTAAGGTTGGCAGGCGTGCTGAGTGTGCAACCTCCTAATGCTAATTTAAAGACGGCTGTTGTTCTCGTTTCAATAAAAAATATTGGTGAAACTGCTGTTTTATTGGACTATATCCCTTACGTGCCGGGGGACAGTGTTGAGGTGCACTTTGGATTGGTCGATGATTGTGCAGTTGAGGGTGTTGGTTAATGCGTTTGAACGACAGTTGTCGCCGCTTTTTTATTAGGGTTCAAACAGAGGGCAAGCATCCTACCCTTGCACGAATAATGCCCGGCAACTGAATTCGGGGATCCAGTTGCAATAACCGAAATCGCTGCGTTTGAACGAGGCGCGACATGGTCGCCCTGCGGGGCAGGGCGGGGGTTACTGATCCGGGGCCAGGTTAGCGTAGAAAATGCAGCCGATCAGCCGCGCAAACAGGCTCAGGGTTTCGGGCAGGTTGGGGTCATCGAACAGCATTGCCCGTGAGTCCAGCGCGCACAGCGCGCCGAACAGGCGCCCATCGGGTAAAAAGATCGGTGCACCGGCATAGCTTTCGATGGCGTATTGCTTGACCACCGGGCGCGAGGCAAAGCGGCCGTTATGGCTGATCTGCGGGATGAACAGGGCTTGAGGGTCGATGCAGAACTCACTGCACAGGGTGGTTTCCAGGTCGAGTACGTCGTCGACATTGATGCCCATTTGCAGAGGGTCGTAGGCCGAACACACCACCCATTCCAGGTCGGTGAATTTGGCAATGCCGGCAAATCTCATCCCGGTCAGGCGCGTGACCAGCTTGAGGATGTTGGTAGTCGCTTCGATTTCTGCAATAGCGGCGCGTTCGTCTGCGCTGAGTAACGATTGTGCGGTGACGCTTGAAACCATGCTGGGCACTCCAGTGGCGTGGTCGCTTGGCGCGACCACGCACAGTCAGGTCTTAGTTAATCCGTGGATGCTGCTGCACCAGGTTTTCACGCTTGGCTTGCAGCGCGGCAATCTCGGCGTCGATGTCTTCGATCTTCTGCTCGATGTTGTCGTGATGCTCCTGCAGCAGTTCTTTGGCTTCTTCCATGTCGGAAGCCGCCGGGGCCGCGCCGCGCAGTGGCTTGTTGGCGGTTTCTTTCATGGTCAGGCCGGTGACCAGGCCAACCACGGCAAACACCATCAGGTAGTAGGCGGGCATGTACAGGTCGTTGGTGCTTTCCACCAGCCAGGCGACGACGGTTGGCGTGACGCCGGCGATCAGCACCGAGACGTTGAATGCACTGGCCAGGGCGCTGTAGCGCAAGTGCGTTGGAAACATTGCTGGCAAGGTCGAGGCCATCACGCCGATAAAGAAGTTCAGCACGATCGCCAGGATCAGCAGGCCGCTGAAGATCAAGCCGGTCTTGCCGCTGGTGATCAGCATGAACGCCGGGATCGACAGAAACAGCAGGCCGATGCTGCCGGCGATGATGAACGGCTTGCGGCCGATCTTGTCGCTGACAAAGCCAATGAATGGCTGCACGAACAACATGCCGACCATGATCGCGATGATGATCAACACGCCGCTGTTTTCGGCGTAGTGCAAGTTATGCGACAGGTAGCTGGGCATGTACGTGAGCAACATGTAGTAGGTCACGTTGGTGGCCGCGACAATACCGATGCAGGTCAACAGGCTGCGCCAGTGTTTGGTGGCGATTTCCTTGAACGAGACTTTAGGGCCATGGCTCAGGCCTTCGCGGTCGCCCTGTTCAAGCTTGTCGACGTGCTGCTGGAACGCTGGGGTCTCTTCCAGTGCGTGGCGCAGGTACAGGCCAATGATGCCCAGGGGCAGGGCAAGGAAGAACGGCAGGCGCCAGCCCCAGGATTCGAATTCCGCTTCGCCGAGCACGGTGGAGATCAGTACCACCACACCCGCGCCGAGGACGAAACCGGCAATCGAGCCAAAGTCCAGCCAACTGCCGAGGAAGCCGCGCTTGCGGTCCGGGGCGTATTCGGCCACGAAGATTGACGCACCGGTGTATTCGCCGCCTACCGAGAAGCCCTGGGCCATTTTGCACAGCAGCAGCAGGATTGGCGCCCAAATGCCAATGGAGGCATAGCCGGGGATCAAGCCGATGGCGAAGGTGCTCAGGGACATGATCACGATGGTGGCAGCGAGGACTTTTTGCCGTCCGTACTTATCTCCCAAGGCACCGAAGAACAGACCGCCCAGTGGGCGAATCAGGAAGGGCACCGAGAAGGTACCCAATGCGGCGATCATTTGTACGCTGGGGGACGCATCGGGGAAGAACACCTTGCCCAGCACATAGGCGACAAAGCCATACACGCCGAAGTCGAACCATTCCATGGCATTGCCAAGGGCGGCGGCGGTGATCGCCTTGCGCATCTTGTTGTCGTCGACAATGGTGATGTCTTTCAAGCCGATGGGTTTGACGCGTTTTTTCCGTAGTTTCATGCGGGCCACTCTAAAGCTGAACGGGGAGGTGCCATCGCTACGATGGCACCGCTCTGTCAGTTCAGATACAAGTGGACACGAAAAAATTCACCGCATCGGGTGTTTTTTCTCGCATTAGCGAAAATATCGTGTGAGTGCCCTCGCGGCGGCGTGCGAATCCACGCCTCAACCAAATTTAAATGTGGGAGGGGGCTTGCCCCGATAGCAGTGCTGCCAGACGCTTATTATTAACTGACTCACCGCCATCGGGGGCAGGCCCTCTCCCACATTGGGTCGTCGCTGCTTTGAGCATTTCGTTCGCTTAACTGACTGCGGCGACGATAGCGATATTGGCTAAACTCCGCTCGCAGGCTCATGCCGCAAATGGAGACGTCATTTGTATGCCAAACCGCTATTCACGCCTCATCTACCGCCAACCACGACTGGCCGATGTCCAGCGGTTGTTTGCGATCTTCGGTGATCCGCAGACCAATCTGTTCAACCCGGCCGGGCCCATGCCCGATCTTGCGACGGCTCAACGCTTGTTGGCTCACTGGATGGCGCAATGGGCCACTCACGGCTACGGCTGGTGGGCGATTGCCCGTAAAGAAGCGCCCGAACACATCATCGGGTTTGGCGGCATTGCACCGCTTAACTATCTGACCCAACGACGCATCAACCTCGGTTATCGCTTTGCCGTCGAAGCCTGGGGGCAGGGCTACGCCACCGAGGTGGGCCGTGACGCGTTGGAGCTGGCTTTTGTAACCTTGGGTTTGCCCGAGGTTTTCGGTCTGGTACGACCCGATCATGCCGCGTCGATCCGCGTACTGGAGAAGATTGGCATGCAGCCCTTCGGCCTGCTGGACGACGTACCTGGCCAAGCTCCCAGCTTGGTGTTGCGGGTTTGTCATCCTACAACTGCTGGCACCTGACGTTTTTCGTACTTACGTAATTCCTCGATAAACGGTGCTTGTTCAGATTGACACTGCGCAGGCGTCCCGATATAAAAGTCACAGTTGTACGACGACATATGACGTTACATGTGTCCTACCTAACAAAAATAAAAAAGTGATGCCATGAATCTGAACGAGCCCATCAGTGCCTATCGTGTCGGCCAGGCGGTCGGCAGCTATCGCTGGACGATCTGCGCGATGCTGTTTTTCGCGACCACGGTCAACTACCTCGACCGTCAGGTGCTGAGCCTGTTGGCGCCGCAACTCTCGACACAATTTGGCTGGAGCAACACCGATTACGCCAACATCGCCGCGGTGTTCCAGTTCGTCTACGCGATTGCCATGCTGTTTGCCGGGCGGTTTGTCGACAAGATCGGTACCAAGGCCGCGTATGTGGTGGCGATCGGCATCTGGTCTACTGGGGCGATCATGCATGCGTTTTCGGTGCCGATGGGCGAGGGCATTGCGGCGGTCAGCAGCGCTGTCGGCCTGGCGGTGATTCCGGTGTCGATTGCCGGGTTCATGCTGTCACGTGCCGTGTTGGCGATCGGCGAAGCGGGTAATTTCCCTATCGCGATCAAGGCCACCGCTGAATATTTTCCCAAGAAGGAACGCTCACTGGCCACCGGCATCTTCAACTCCGGTGCCAACGTCGGCGCGATCCTGGCGCCGATCTGCGTGCCGTTGATCGCAGGCTGGTGGGGCTGGGAAGCGGCGTTTATGGTCATTGGCATGTTGGGCTTTGTGTGGGTGGCAGTCTGGGCCGCCGTGTACGAAAAACCGGAACAGCAAAAACGACTGTCCGCTGAAGAACTGGCCTATATCCGCAGCGATCAGACCGTACAGCCTTTCACTCCGGAGCCTACGGGCGCCAACGCAAAGAAAGTCTCCTGGTTCAAACTGCTGACTTACCGCCAGACGTGGGCGTTCGCCTTTGGCAAGTTCATGACTGACGGTGTGTGGTGGTTTTTCCTGTTCTGGTTGCCCACCTACCTGTCGGCGCAGTACGGCATGAAAGGCGCGGATATCGTCATGCCGCTGGCGGTGCTGTACAGCATGACCATGGTCGGCAGCATCGGTGGCGGCTGGTTCCCGAGCTACTTCATGGCGCGCGGCGATGCACCCTATGACGGGCGTATGAAAGCCATGCTGGTGATTGCGCTGTTCCCGCTGGTGGTGTTGCTGGCACAGCCTCTGGGTTACCTGAGCTTCTGGGTACCGGTGCTGCTGATTGGCGTGGGGGCCTCGGCGCACCAGGCGTGGTCGTGCAATATCTTCACCACCGTGTCCGATATGTTCCCGCAGAAAACCGTGGCCTCGGTGGTCGGCATTGGTGGCATGGCAGGGGGCTTGGGCGGTGTGGTCATGACCAAGATCGGCGGTTGGGTGTTCGACTACTACAAGTCCATCAACGACATCCACACCGGCTACATGATCATGTTTGCCATCTGCGCCCTGGCTTACCTGGTGGCCTGGAGCGTGATGAAGGCATTGGTGCCCCGTCACAAGGAAATTACTGATCTTTAGGGGCCGCTTCAGGCAACCGTAGAAACGCCATCAGCGCGGCAACGATGGCTTCTGGTGCATCTTCTTGTACCAGATGCCCGGCGTGGGGGATACGCAGGTAGCGTGCCCCGGCCAATCTGCCAGCAAGTGCATCGCCTTGCGCCAACGGGATCCACCGGTCTTCTTCACCCCACAGCAGCAGCACCGGGCAGCGGACGCTGGCGAGTTGATCTTCTATCGCATCGGTATAACGCTGATCCATTTGCACGATCTGTCGGTAAAAGGCGGCCTGGCCAATCTCGCCCGTCCATGGCGTGACATAAGCTTGCAATACCTCGGCAGGCAGCGACTTGAAAGCGGCGCCCTGAAGATAGGCACGCACGATCGCTTCATGGATGTATGCCGGCGCATCGCTGAAGCCCCGTTCATGTTGACGCACATGCTGAATCAGCGGCGAACCCCAGGGCGCCAGGGCAACGGGATCGATCAAGGTGAGGCTGGCGTAGTCGCAGCCATCCAGCAGATGCGTGCGCAGTGCCGTGGCACCGCCGAAATCATGGGCGAGTAGATGAGGACGTTCCAGGCCCCAATGTTCAAGCAGTGCGGCCAGCAAGGTGTTTTGCACGCCGAGGGAGACGTCCTGCCCCGGTGCCTTTTGCGACTGGCCGTAGCCGAGCAGGTCGTAATAGAACACTCGACAGTGCTGGGCGAACAATGGCGCGATGCGTCGCCACACATGGGCAGAGAAGGGCGTGCCATGCACCATCACCAAGGCCGGGCCCTGAGTGCCGAGTTGGCCCCAGCGCACCGCCTGCCCGTGAAAGTCGAAAGTTTCGCGCAGTGCCAAGGCATCACTTGCGTGGGTCATGATTGAATCTCCCCTAAAGCATCGTGGGTTGTGACGGTCTTTACGTCCGCCAAGATGATACGAACTGCCATTACTACGCCGATCAATACCGCGGCCAGGCCCGCTGTTTCCATGGGCGTTGGCCAGCGCTGGTGAAACCACAAGCCCAGCAGGCTGGCGAACAGTGATTCCAGGGCAATCAACTGGCCGCTCAATACCATGGGCAGGCGCCGCGTCGCGGCGTTCCAGGCCCAGGCGCCGACGACGGTGGACATCACGGCGATCACCAGGCTCCAGGCATACAGCGGCCATGCCTGGCTCCAGCCAGCGCCAAGGGTGGGCAACCGCAACACGCCCAACACGTATAGCCACGGGAGGATGATCAGCGCAGCGGCACCGGCCCCCACTAGCATCAGGGCGGTCCACACACCTGTCACCTTGGCCGGCAGGTGCGCCAGTTGCTGTTGGTTGATCACGCTGAACGCCATCCATAAGGCGACGGCGCCCAAAGAAAAAAACAGACCGGCCAACCAGGAGCCGCTGCCCGAAGAGGGCTGGTGCAGACTGCTGATATTGACCAGCAAAAGCCCCACCGAGAGACAGAGCAACGGCATAACCAGTTGACGCCACTGCAGGGTTTTATCGCTGGCGTTGCCTATCAGCGCCAGCAGCACCGGGACCATCCCGACAAACGCTGGCGTCAGCACCGGGCCACCGACGATCACGCCGCCTGCAATGCAAACGCCGTAGCCCAGGCAACCCAGTGCGCCCAGCAGTGCCGCGAGCAGGCACTGGCCATGGCTGAGCATCCGCAGTTGCGCTCGACACACAATCATCCAGACGATGCCCAGCCCGCCGGCTATCAGAAAGCGCACAGCCATCAGATCGTAGAGGCTGTATGCCCCGGTGACGTAGGGCGCAATGAAGTTCAGTGCCCAGCCAAGGGTGGCGACCACCGCGCATATCACGCCGGTAAAGACTGAAGCTTGGGAAGTGCTCATCAGGCTGATCCATGAAGTAATGGATCCATGGTGCCCAGCCGCACGGCTGTGCTACAAACGAGTTCTCGGCCCTTGATGCATTACCTCAGATTATGAATCTACTTGGCAAAACCTTACCGCCCCTCGCCAGCCTGTTGCCGTTTGAAGCCGCTGCGCGCCTGGAAAGTTTTTCCAAGGCGGCCGATGAGCTGCACATCACCCAGGCGGCTGTCAGCCGGCAGATTCGCGGGCTGGAAGATAACCTGGGGGTGAAACTCTTTAGTCGGCGCAACCGTGCGGTGTTCCTGACGCAAGAGGGGCGTGAATTGGGGCGGGTGGTCAGTGCCGCGTTGCAAAGCATCAGTGATGGCGCGGCTCAGCTGCGCACGGCGCCGCAACGCAATCGGGTGGTGCTGTTGTGCCAGTTGTGCGAGGCGTTTTATTGGTTGATGCCGCGCCTGTCGACCTTCCACCAGCAATACCCACAGGTCGAGATCCAGGTGGTGACCTGTACGCGGCCCATCACGCAATTCGAGGGCCACTTCGATGTAGCCCTGCAAAGTACCCGGCGCGCCAGTGGTGCCCATACGCTGATGTTTACCGCTTCTGATGAAGTGTTTCCGGTGTGCAGTCCCGCCTACCTGTGCCCGCAGCAGCCGTTACCGCTCGCGCTCGGTGAGTTACAGCCTTGCACCTTTTTGCACCATAGCTCTGAGCCTCCGCACTTGATGGAGTGGGATGAGTGGCTGCAGGTGTTCGGGCGGGTGTTGGCCAAAGATGCGCGCAGTGCCACCTTCGACAGCTACCCGCTGATGTTGCAGGCGGCGGTGGAAGGGCACGGTGTTGCGATGGGCTGGCGTCGCACCGCCAGCAGGCTGATTGACAGTGGGGCACTGGTGCGCCCCTGTGCTGAAAGCGTGTTTCTGCCGGAGGCTATTTCGGTGTACAGGCAGCATGGGGCAAGCAGTCGGGGGGAGGAGGCTGCGTTGCTGGCCTGGCTTGAAGCGCAATTGCACAAGGACGACTGACAGGGGCGTCGCCGCCCCTGTCACACCCGGTTATTTATTACGGGTGACGCGCCAAAGGGTATTGGCCAGGTCGTCGGCAATGATCAACGCACCTTTGGGGTCCACCGTCACGCCCACCGGGCGCCCACGGGTCTTGCCGTCGTCACCACGAAAGCCGGTGGCGAAGTCGATAGGCTCGCCCGCCGGCTTGCCATTGCTGAACGGCACAAAGATCACCTTGTAGCCCACCGGCGCGTCGCGGTTCCAACTGCCGTGCTCGCCGACGAACACACCCTCGGCGAATTTTTCACCCATGGCCGGGATGGAAAAGTCCACCCCCAGCGCGGCCACATGGGAACCCAGGCTGTAATCGGGCTTGATCGCCGAGGCTACTTTGGCTGGGTTCTGCGGTTGTGCGCGTGGGTCGACGTTCTGGCCCCAGTAGCTGTAGGGCCAACCGTAGAAGGCACCTTCGCGCACTGACGTCAGGTAGTCCGGCACCAGGTCGGGGCCGAGTTCATCGCGTTCGTTGACCACCGTCCACAGTTGCCCGGAGCCCGGTTGGATGGTCAGTGCCGTGGGGTTGCGTAGCCCGGTAGCATAGGGTTTGTGCGCGCCAGTGGCCGCGTCGATCTGCCAGACCATGGCGCGGTCAATCTCCACTTCCATGCCGCGTTCGGTGATGTTGCTGTTGGAGCCGATGCCCACATACAGCTGGCGCCCGTCATCACTGACCGCCAAGGACTTGGTCCAGTGGTGATTGATCTGCGCCGGCAGGTCGGTGACTTTGACCGGCGGCGCACTGGCCTTGGTCTGGCCGTCGGCGTAATCGAAACGCACCAGCGCGTCCTGGTTGGCCACATAGAGTTTGCCGTCGGCGTATGCCAGGCCATAGGGGGCGTTGAGGTTGTCGGCGAACACGGTCTTGAGTTCATAGGTGCCGTCGCCGTCGGCATCGCGCAGCAGGGTAATGCGGTTGCCGCCTTTGACCTTGGTGTTGCCCTGAGCCTTGATCACGCTGGCAATCACGTCCTTGGGCTTGAGCTTGGCCGCACTGCCGCCACGGCCTTCGGCTACGAGGATGTCGCCGTTGGGCAACACCAGAGTTTGGCGGGGGATTGCCAGGTCGGTGGCGATGGCGGTCACGCTGTAGCCTTCGGGCACCTTGGGCTTTTGTTCGCCCCAAGGCGTGGGCTCGGCGATCTTCATGCTCGGCAGCAGGCTGCTTTGTTGTTCGGGCAGCTTGGGATCGGGGCCGCGGGCCTGGGTCTTGTCACCTTCGCCGCCACAGGCACTCAGCAACAGGGCAGCACTGAGCACGGTCAATGTGTTGAGTGGTTTCATCGGGCAGCTCCTGAGCGCAGGTTGGTCAAGCCGATCCAGGTGGCGATGATCGCCAGGGCGGTGACAATCGCCGACAGCACCAGGCCGGTGGGCATCATGGCGTACGCGTCCTTGGCGTGTTGGAAGGCATTGATCAGCCCGAGTACCCAAGTAGCCAGCAACAGCAGGAAATACGCCACGGGGCGCCCGCCCTTGTGTTCGGCACGCACCAGGTTGACCAGCGCAAACAACAGGGCAAAACCACAGAAGACCAGCGCCCCGGCGATCAGCCAGGAGGCGAAGTTGGCCCATTGGATCTGGTAACTCTGGCCGTAGGCGATATCACTGAGCAAGGCGCCGAGAAACAACGGCACGGTGCCGGCCAGTAAGGTCCCATGCAGCGGGCCAGGTCTGACGACGGGGTAGGTGGGTAGGGTAGTCATGTCGGTGGCGGCTCCTTATCGTTCTGCACCCTGGACTCAGGGCGCGCTGACTTCGCATAGGAAAGGAGCCTGTCATTTGTCAGAAAGTTCATTGAGAGGTGGAGATGTTTCCTGGCAGATGTACCTGGATGTGTTTACGACGCCAGCTCCATGACTCATCCTGCTTGGCCCCAACAAGGAAACGTTTTATGCCAACCCTGCATCTGTTGTGCGGCAAGATCGCCTCCGGCAAGTCCACGCTCGCCAAAACCCTGGCTGCCGAGCACGCGGCCATTGTGCTCAGCGAAGACCACTGCTGCCGCGCCCGCCTGCATGAGCGTAACGCCCGGGGTGAGCATGACTTTGCCGCGACCGACGCCGAGTTCGACCTGATCACTCGCCACTTCTGCGTGCCGAGTGAAGAAGAAGGGCTGGTGATCAAGGTGCATCGGCCATGAGCACCCAACAACCTGCGGGTATCGATGCCGACGGCTTTATCCTCACCGTCGCCGATGCGCCTATACAACACGAATTCAAGCCCGTGCTGGTGGATATCTGCGCCACCCTGTCCCAGCCCGCGTTGGGGCTGCACGGGATTTACCTGTATGGCAGCGTCGCACGGGGCCAGGCCGAGGTCGGGATTTGCGACTTGGATCTCACGCTGATACTTATCGAACCACCGGATGCGCCCGTGCTTGAGCAATTGGAGGCGGCTCGAATCGCCTTGGAGCAACGGCATCGGCAAGTCACCAAGATCGATTTCGACATCGGTCATCGTGCTCAAGTCTTGGCACATGAAAACCGAAACAGTTGGGGCTTCTGGCTCAAACATCATTGCCGTTGTGTCTGGGGCGAAGACCTGTCACAGCACTTCGAAGCGTTTCGCCCGTCCCGGGCTATCGCCTTGGCGGTCAATGGTGATTTCGAGCAGGCGCTCACCGGCTACCTGGTGCGCATCGAACAGGCCAGCACTGAACACATACGCCATCGCTTGCAGCGGGAAGCTTCGCGGGCCTTGATCCGCGCCACCCATACCCTGCGCCCGAAAGAAGCACGGATGTGGCCGCATACGCTGGAAGAATACGTCGCGCTATTCGTTGAGCATTACCCCTCGATGCGCGTACACATTGCCTATTTCCTGTTTGAAGCACGCAACCCAAGCGCCGAGTGCGAGACGTTCAGCACGCGATTGCGCGCATTTTTAAGTTGGATGGTTTCAGCGGCTGGAGACAGGAATCAATCGAATGCGTGAGCGCCCGCAATCGTCTAACTCTTTTCAGGATTGAAAAAGCGCTCGGCTCGGCAAGGCGCCAGGGCAGGGGACGTTATGCTCTCCATGATCTCTTCACTGACCAACTGCCCCACGATGGCCGCAAGTGTCACGCCTGGATGCATCACGCAGACATACACACCGTTGGCACTCGGCAACTCGCCAATGATCGGCAGGCCATCCACGGCGATGGGCCTGAGCCCGACGCACGCCAGTTGTGGCTGGATGGAAGTGACGCCCTCAAGCTCACCGGCAATGGCCAGGGCGGTGCGGCGGGCGATGGCGGCGGGCTGATGTTCCGGGGCGTTGCCAAGGTAGTCTTCGGCTGCCAGCCAAATACCCTCTGCACTTTCGCGTACTTCCATTTCAGGGTTGGAAATGAGCGTGTGCACAATCCCGGGCGGGGCGCTGTAGCGGATGAAAATCGCTGGCGAGGCGTCTATCGGCAAGGGCAAACCCAGCAGGCTTGTCAGTGCTGCCGTGCCCGTTCCGGCTGCGAGCACCACCCTGTCGGCATGGATGACGCCCCGGCTGGTTTCAACGCCGGTGACCTGCGAACCCTGCCTGCTGAAGCCCAGCACTGGGTTGTGTGTCAGCAGCCTGGCACCGAGGGCCTGGGCGGCGGCTATTAACGCATGGGTGGTTTGTACAGCGTCCAGTGCGCCTTCTTCGGCTTTGAATTGAGCGAATTCAGGCGGGTTTTTCAACTGCGGCTCAAGTGCCTGGATACGCGCACGAGTGATCCGTGAGTTCGCCCTGGGTTGAATGTTTGGGCCGTAACACAGGGCGCCCGTCCAGCGTATCTTCACGTCGGGCAACTCATGTTCCAGGCGGTGATACGCGTCAATCGCAGCACTGCGCAATGAGGCGATGGGGTCGGGTGCGTCGCAGGTAGTGTTTATCCAGGCAAACGAAGTAGCCGTGACCCCGCAAGCAACGTCACCGGCATCGACCACCGTCACCTTCGCACCCTTGCCGGCCAGGTGATAGGCCAGTGAAGCCCCGACGATACCGGCGCCAATGACCACAATGCGCTTGCCCTGATTCATGTCCGCCCTCTCTGTTAACAATGGGTGAGGATTTCACCGCTTTGGAGCACCCTGGCATAGTCCATCGCGAGGTTACTGAGCGATAACGCGTGCACATCTTCGGCGAGCCACAGGCGTCCCGACAAGTCGGTTTGATCGAAAGTAAAACAGGCATCCGCCGCCACGATTACGTCGAACCCCAAGTTGCCCCCAGAGCGTGCGGTGGCCTCCACTGAGTTATTAGTGATGACGCCTACGATCACCAGTTGTTTGATCGAGCGCATGTGCAGCCAGCGTTCCAGGCCCGTGGCGATGAAGGCATCCGGTACATTTTTTTCCACCACATGCTCGTGACCCAGGGGTTGCAGCGTGTCTTGGAATTCACAGCCTGGTTGGCCTGGCCAGAACACCGAGCCGGGAGAGCGGGAGATATGCCGCACATGGACGATCGGGCGTTGCGCCTGTCGCCAGGCATTGAGCAACTGTTGTATGCGCAGTTCGGCGTCTGGGTTGTTGCGGCGGCCCAGGGCGGGATCGGCCATGCCTCTCTGCATATCAATGATCACCAGTGCAGCGTTCGTCGATATCGGTTCCATGGCCTGTCCTTGTAGGGATGAGTATCGCGATTCAAGTGTGGGAGCGGGCTTGCTCGCTCCTACAGGTCGGTTGGACGTTACCACCGATCGGCAACCCACACGCAAAACCCTGAGACTTCCCGGCGAAACGCTTCATAATGGCCGCCAATTTGTTTAGCTCGTTATTCTGGTGTGCCCGCATGGAAATTAAGGTCAACTTTCTCGACAACCTTCGGCTTGAAGCCAAGTTCGATGACTTCACGGTCATTGCCGACCAGCCCATCCGCTACAAGGGCGATGGGTCGGCACCGGGGCCATTCGATTACTTCCTGGCTTCGTCGGCGTTGTGTGCGGCGTACTTTGTGAAGTTGTACTGCCAGACGCGCAATATTCCCACGGAGAATATTCGCCTGTCGCAGAACAACATCGTCGACCCGGAAAACCGCTACAACCAGATTTTCAAGATCCAGGTCGAGCTGCCGGCGGACATCTCGGACAAGGACCGCCAGGGCATCCTGCGTTCCATCGACCGTTGCACCGTGAAGAAAGTGGTGCAGGCCGGGCCGGAGTTCGTGATTGAGCAGGTGGAAAATCTCGACGCCGACGCCCAGGCGTTGTTGATGCCCAATTCCACGTCCGAGGCGGGCACCTACATTGCTGGCAAGGACCTGCCGCTGGAGCAGACCATCGCCAACATGTCCGGCATCCTCGCCGGGCTGGGCATGAAGATCGAGATCGCCTCGTGGCGCAATATCGTGCCCAACGTCTGGTCGCTGCATGTGCGCGATGCGCATTCGCCGATGTGCTTTACCAACGGCAAGGGCGCGACGAAGGAGGGCGCACTGGCGTCGGCGCTGGGCGAGTTTATCGAGCGGCTCAACTGCAACTTCTTCTACAACGACCAGTTCTGGGGCGAAGAGCTGGCCAATGCGCCGTTCGTGCATTATCCGGATGAGCGCTGGTTTCAGCCGGGCCCGGACGATGAGTTGCCGAGTGAAATCCTCGATGCCTACTGCCTGAAGATCTACAACCGCGAGGGCGAGTTGCGCGGTTCGCACCTGTTCGACACCAACTCCGGTAACGAAGCCCGCGGCATTGTCTCGTTGCCGTTTGTGCGCCAGTCCGACGGTGAAGTGGTGTATTTCCCGTCCAACCTGATCGAAAACCTCTACCTGAGCAACGGCATGAGCGCCGGCAACACCCTGGCCGAAGCCCAGGTGCAGTGCCTGTCGGAGATTTTCGAGCGGGCGGTAAAGCGCGAAATCATCGAAGGCGAATTCGCCCTGCCGGATGTACCCGCCGAGGTGTTGGCTAAATACCCTGGCATCCTCGCCGGTATTGAGGGGCTGGAGGCCCAGGGTTTCCCGGTGCTAGTCAAGGATGCATCCCTGGGCGGTGAATTTCCGGTGATGTGCGTGACCTTGATGAACCCGCGCACCGGTGGCGTGTTTGCCTCCTTTGGCGCGCACCCGAGCCTGGAAGTGGCACTGGAGCGCAGCCTCACCGAGCTGCTGCAAGGCCGCAGCTTCGAAGGTTTGAACGACCTGCCGCAGCCGACCTTCGAAGGCCAGGCGGTGACCGAGCCGAACAATTTCGTCGAGCACTTTATCGACTCCAGCGGCGTAGTGTCGTGGCGCTTCTTCAGCGCCCAGTCGGATTACGAGTTCGTCGAGTGGGACTTCTCGGGCCATGGCGAAGACTCCAACGCCCAGGAAGCCGCGACGCTGTTCGGCATTCTTGAAGGCATGGGCAAGGAGTGCTACATGGCGGTGTACGAACACCTGGGCGCCACCGCCTGCCGCATCCTGGTGCCGGACTATTCGGAAATCTACCCGGTGGACGACCTGATCTGGGATAACACCAACAAGGCGCTGTTCTTTCGCGAAGACATCCTCAACCTGCATCGCCTCAACGAGGACGAGCTGCAAGCCTTGGTCGAACGCCTGATTGAAAGCGAGCTGGACGACTACACCGACATCACCACCCTGATCGGCATCGAGTTCGACGACAACACCGCGTGGGGCCAGTTGACCATCCTTGAGCTGAAGCTGCTGATATTCCTGGCCCTCAAGCAGTATGAAGAAGCCAAGGAATGCGTGGAGATGTTCCTGCAGTACAACGACAACACCGTCGAGCGCGGCCTGTTTTACCAGGCGATGAACGCGGTGCTGGAGATGGAGCTGGATGACGACCTGGAGCTGGCCGACTACGAGGCCAACTTCCGGCGCATGTTCGGCAATGAGCGCATGGACGCGGTGATTGGTTCGGTCGACGGCAGTGTTCGGTTCTACGGGTTGACGCCGACCAGCATGAAGCTCGAAGGGCTGGACCGGCATCTGCGCTTGATCGACAGCTACAAGAAGCTGCACAGTGCACGAGCCAACATCACCCAAGGCTGATTACGCAGTTGATTTAATGTGGGAGGGGGCTTGCTCCCGATAGCGGTGTATCAGTCAACAAATACAGTGACTGACACCCTGCTATCGGGAGCAAGCCCCCTCCCACATTTTGCTCGATATTTGACGTTAGATGTGTGCCAAGGCTTGGGCTAAATCCGCTCGCAAATCCTCCACATCCTCAACCCCCACCGACAACCGCACCAGCCCATCACCAATCCCCAACTGCGCCCGCGTGGCCGCCGGGATGCTCGCGTGCGTCATGATCGCGGGGTGTTCGATCAGGCTTTCCACGCCACCCAGGCTCTCGGCCAGGGCGAAGATCCTGACGTTCTCCAGAAAGCGCCTGGCACCGGCCAGGTCACTGTTCAAATCCACCGAAATCATCCCGCCAAAACCGCGCATTTGCTGCTTGGCCAGCGCGTGCTGTGGATGGGATTTCAGGCCGGGGTAATACACTCGCGCCACTTGCGGTTGCTGTTCCAGCCAGGTGGCCAGCTCCAGGGCATTGCTGCAATGGCGCTCCATGCGCAGCGCCAGGGTTTTCACGCCGCGCAGGGTCAGGAACGCATCGAACGGCCCGGCAATGGCACCGACCGAGTTTTGCAGGAAGCCCAGGCGTTCGGCCAGGTCCGGATTGTCACCGACAATGGCGATACCGCCGATCACATCGGAATGCCCGTTCAGATACTTGGTAGTGGAGTGCACCACGATATCGAAACCCAGTTCCAGCGGCCGCTGGATCCACGGGCTGGCGAAGGTGTTGTCGGCCACGCAGATAATTCCGCGGGCACGGCAGATGCGTGCGACGGCGCGCAGGTCGGTGAGGCTCAGCAGCGGGTTGCTCGGGGTCTCGACCCAGACCATGCGCGTGTCGTCCTGCAACGACGCTTCAAAGGCCGACAAGTCGCTCAGGTCGATATAGCTGAAACGGTGCCCAGCGCTGCGTTGGCGCACCTTGTCGAACAGCCGGAAGGTGCCGCCATACAGGTCATTGCCCGAAACGATATGCGCACCGGCATCGAGCAATTCGAGCACGGTGGAAATCGCCGCCAGCCCCGACGCAAATGCAAACGCCTGGCTGCCGCCTTCAAGGTCGGCCACGCAGCGCTCCAGGGCAAAACGCGTGGGGTTGTGGGAGCGGCCGTAGTCGAAGCCCTTGTGCACACCGGGGCTGTCTTGCAGGTAAGTGGAGTTGGCGTAGATCGGCGGCATCAGCGCGCCCGTGGTCGGGTCGGGTGACTGCCCGGCGTGGATCACACGGGTGGCAAACGCGCTTTTATCGGGCTGACTCATGCAAGGGATCTCCGTAGGTGATTAAGCAGGTCGACGCGGGTGATCAGGCCATGGAAGCCCGAGGCGTCGGCAATAATGGCGACCAGGCCGCGATCCAGTTCTGCCTGCAGTTCGGCCAGGCTGGCGCTGGGGGGCAGGGTGTGCAAGGTGTCGGTCATGGCGCTGGCGACGGTCATGGAAAAGTCCGCCGCGTCATGGTGCAGGCCCAGCAGAATGTCCGATTCGTCGATCACGCCCGCCAATTGTTGGCCGTCTACCAGCACCGGCAGTTGCGACACATCCGCCAGGCGCATGCGTTGGAACGCAGTGAGCAGGGTGTCGTCGGGGCTCACGCTGATCACACGGCCGTCTTCGAAGCGGCGGGCGATCAGGTCGCGCAGGTCGCCGTAATGTTTGTACTGCAGCAGGCCGGCGTCGTTCATCCATTGGTCGTTGTAAACCTTCGATAAATAACGCGTGCCGGTGTCGCACACAAAGGTCACCACGCGCTTGGGCTCGGTTTGCTCGCGGCAGTAGCGCAGGGCAGCGGCGAGCAGGGTGCCGGTGGACGAGCCGCCGAGAATGCCTTCGGCCTTGAGCAATTGGCGGGCGTGGTCGAAGCTCTCTTCATCGCTGATGGAGTAGGCGTGGCGCACGCTGGACAGATCGGCAATCGACGGGATGAAGTCTTCGCCGATGCCTTCCACGGCCCAGGAGCCAGGCGTTTCAAGTTGCCGGCTGCGGCTGTATTCGGCCATGACTGAACCCACCGGGTCGGCCAGTACCATCGTGAGATCGGGCTGCACACGCTTGAAAAAACGCGTCAAGCCGGTGAGGGTGCCGGCCGAGCCGACGCCGACCACAATCGCGTCGACGTCATGTTGGGTCTGCGCCCAGATCTCCGGCGCGGTGCTGGTTTCGTGGGCCAGTGGGTTGGCCGGGTTGTTGAACTGATCAGCAAAGAACGAGCCCGGAATATCCTTGGCCAGCCGTGCCGCCACGTCCTGGTAATACTCCGGGTGGCCCTTGCCCACATCGGAGCGGGTGATATGTACTTCAGCGCCCATGGCCTTCAGGTGCAGCACTTTCTCCGTGGACATCTTGTCGGGCACTACCAGCACCACCCGATACCCCTTGGCCCGGCCTACCAGCGCCAAGCCCAGGCCGGTATTGCCTGCGGTGGCTTCGATGATGGTACCCCCAGGACGCAAGCGCCCATCACGCTCGGCGGAGTCGATCATGGCCAAGCCGATGCGATCCTTGATGGAGCCGCCAGGGTTTTGCGATTCAAGCTTTAGAAACAGCGTGCAAGGGCCGGTATCGAAGCGGCTGACCTTGACCAGCGGCGTGTTACCGATCAGTTCAAGTACGGCAGGGCGGGATAGGGTGGGCATGTCGTCACCTGGTTACGGGATGGGCACAGGGTGGGGGACAGCAAATCACAGCATGGCTTGAAACATAGGCCGGTATCGCCCGGGTCGCAACCGGGCGGTCCGATGCATGACTTTTTTTGGCGCATGGGTGATGCGCAGGAGGGGAGATGGTGGAGATCAAATATGGTAGTTGTCGAGCTTTGGCGAGGCTGCGAAGGCGGCGGCACTGTCGGCATTTATGTTGCCTGACCCACCGCCATCGCGGCCTCGCTAAAGCTCGAGCGCTCCCACATCGGCGTTCGGCTATGGCCATTTCTAGGCATAGCCGGACGCTTTTATGGCTCTATCGGACGAGCTATCGAACCTTCAGCCAAAGTTTCATAAAAGAGCCCCAAGGTAACCATGTTAAGTCGCCAATGGTGTTATTGATTTGGTTAGCCACATCAGAGTCAAAGGCTTCAGTATTTCCAAGCGTCCCAGTGGTAAAGAATGCGACCGTGTTGGCTTCAGCCGCAGTAAAGAAGTTTTTGGCCCGCTTTCCTTCTTCCAATGCCTTCACAGCCTTGCCCGGTATCCGCCCGACCATGTATGGGGGCTTGCCATTTGCAAAATCCCCGTACAAGCGACGATAGTCTTTGAATTGTCCGAGTCGTCTAAGTCTTGGGATCAAGTTCGGGACGGTTCTAGAAAGAAGGTTTCTGGCCATCGCGATTCCAGAGCGCCCCAGGTACAGGGCAAGAGAGGCGACTTTTTTAACGAGCATGGCCCCGCCGCCCAATACTCCTGTGCCCAAGGATACCCAGGCGAGAATACTCGAGAGTTCAGGATTGGTATCTTGGGTAAGCACCGACGCGATATTTGCCGCTAATGACACGACCGCGAGCCCGACCAGCGCAGCCGTAAGCAGTAAAGATGTGCCCCCACTCACGATGGCGGCCAATATGCCAATCGCACCGAAAATCCAGGTGCCCAATGGATTATCGGGCCCGAGCGAGATGGGTCCAGGCTCGCGCCCTTGGCCCTGCCATTGATTCCACAAAGCGTCATTCACTGAAAAATGTCCGCTGGGGTCGCTGAAATTGACTGGATCACCCTCGGCGCAGTAGGCATACAGATTAGGGCCACCTGGCCCGAAAGGGCTGAGGCTGTCCGGAGTGTAGAAACACATGCTGGAAGCTGAGTAATAGCGTCCTTGTCCGCCCGCCCCCAAAACGTATTGACCCGTATCGGCATCAAGGAATTCGCCCTTGAAACCCAGCATGGAATCGGTCTCGGCCGGGGATTGCTCGCCGTATGCCGTATAGGCGTGATGCCTGAGAGTTTGGGCCTGAAGGTCATAGCTGGCCCATACCGTGCCATGGACGTCTCTGAGTTCAAACAGGGTTCTTTTCACGCCCGAGCGTTTGATCTGTAGAACCGTACAGCCCTCGCTCCCGGGATTCAGCTCCCGGCTGCTGTCGTTATTGGCAGTCGAATATTCTCCACACACCGTTAGCCCGTCATAGATGAGTTGAGTTTGCACGCCGTTGTTGTCCCGGATCATCAGGCGGTCGGAGGGATCATAGCTATAACGGATACTCCCGGCCTGGATCAATCGACCGAGCCAGTCATACGTGTATTTTTTTCCCGAAGCGTCCTGTGTCACCCGCCCGGCTGCGTCGTACCTCAATGTGGCGGCTTCGGGGTAGTCCGAATGGCTGTTGTAGACTGTCGCCAACCGAAAACCATTCAGGCTATCGTTGCTGTTGGTTGTGGTGTTCTTGAACCCACCAAAGCTTGTGACGCAAGTGGTGACATTTCCCAATGCATCGTAAGTGAACTCTTGCTTGTCGATGTCCTGGTTTTTTGGGGTCTTGGGTCGCCATACGCCCGTGGTGGTATAGGACTTGAGTCGCCCACCCGGAGTGTAAGCCATGATGCGTGACCCCAGCACGATGTTGTCCTGTTTCAAGAACACCGATTTCAGTTTGCCGTCGCCGTAATACGCACTCTCTATTTTGAGATCAACTTTGCCACTGAGTGTAAATCGGCGACTGGTTTCACGCCGTTCTGCGTCGTAGGTATATGTCACATCGAAAGTGACCTTCGGATCGGTTGAGTTAATAGGACCAATAATCAGCTCCTTACTCAAAAGTCCCTGACTGTCATAATTATGGCTACACGTAAAGTGGAAATTGTTGGCTGCATAGCGTTGATCTCCGCTGTAAAGGAACAGTGTCTTATTACCTGTAGGGTCTGTATTGGTGAGCAGGCGTCCACCGTGTGAATACTCGGAAAATGTCTCTTTGGTTTGACCGGGCTGAGTTTGTATATGCTGATTAGTTATATACAGGTTGGCGTCATGATTGTACTCGAGAAACTTTTCTCCCTCGCTCGCTGACGAGATCTTCTGTGCCCCATACGCGTAGGTGTAAGATTGCTGCTCGGTGCGGTTGGTCGTGCCGGTGTTTGCCAAGCGGTTGCCAAGTTCCTTGATGTATTCATGTTGGAGTAGAGTGCCATCGGCGGTTTGGGTTGACGCAGGGACTGAGCTGGCGCCTATATAGGTATAGGTTTCAGTGCACTTGCCGCGGGTGAGTGAGGTGACTCGGCCCCAACTGTCGATGGTGCGTTTGCCCAGTATGTGGCGGTTATTCGAGAATTCGATATCGATCTGGGTGGCTTCGGTCATCAGCCAGTGTTTAGGGTAAGTGTAGTAATAGGTGTAGACCAGGCTGGGGGCCAGTATTCCGTTGTTCTTTTCGCTATGTTTTTCGCTCAACAGACGGCCACTGCCATCGTAAGCGTAATCAATGGTTGTATCGCCCAGTTCACCATCCGTGTGCAGTTGCTTGATCTGCCTGGCGCGGGTATAGGTGGCAGTCTGGGTCTGATAAATGTTGCCCTCCTTGCCTCTCCATTCAATCTTCTTGATGGTCTCATCCAAGTTATAGGTGGTAATTGTTCTGTGCTTGTCGGTTGCCTTGCCGGTCCATTGTGTAAGCGTCAGTGCGATGGGGTCTTTGAGGTCGAAATCTTCCCTGCCGTTGCTGTAGCGTCGTCCGCTGACCCGATTCCAGTCATCATATTTCAACTCCTGCCATTCAAGGAGTTGGAGTGGCATATTCTGGTAATCATACTGGGTGGTACGTAGTTCACGCCCAATACGGTCGTAGCTGACGGCTTTGATCAGCTTTTTTTGGCCATCTTCGATCAAGTATTCACTGACCAGTCGGTCTTGGCCATCGTATTGACTCAAGCGGGTTTGCCCATTGGGGGTGGTCATTTGTATCTGCCCGGGCGCCGGGTAAGTGTAGGTGGTGACCTGGCGATAGGTAGTGCTCTGCGCGCACACTGTCAAAGTGCTCAGTTGGCCGTTATTGTTGTAGCTGTACTCGGTGCGGTTGCCATCAACGTCGACTTGGCGAATGAGGCGTCCGTCAAGAGTGCTCTTGGTTTCCGAAGAGGTGCGGCTGTTACCTTGTTCATCGGTTTCGGTCGTTGTGGTGGTAAGTTCGATATTACCCACGCCCCCCAAGGCATAGGCGAACGAACGTAGAGGGTCACTCACCAGGGGCGCCAAATGTTTATTGCCCAATGTCGACCGGCGGATGCTCTTCACACGTCCGGTGCGAAAGTCTTCGATGACATTGCCTTCCTCTGTAACGTTAGCCTCGAAGTATTCGTACTGTTGGCCTACCAGCGCGGCATCGGCAAATTTATCCGTCGCTAAACTGCATTGCAACGTACTATAAAGTCTGGCCTCATGCGAGGGGGTCATTTCATATCGGTGAAGTTCGAACTCGGCAACATTACGCAAGCCGGGGATCAAGTCGGACAGCCCAGGGATGATTGCCAGTAAACCGGGTGTTTCGACAAACTTGGTATCCAGCGCGGCAGATGGGAACAGGCTCTCATATGTATAGTCTGCGGTTTCCCACTGAGTGCCCGGTTTGTCATTTTGTTCTTCCTTGGAAGCGCGTGCGATTGCGCTTAGTAATTCGCGGGCTTTTAGCGTACCGTTGCTATGTTTCAAAAAATTGTAAATCGGGTCTGTAAACGAGCGTAGATAGTCCATCTCGGTAGTAATGGTCTGTTGTTGGTTTTTGATAAGGCCAGAACTATCGTTAAAAGTATTCTTGTTCGTCGTTGTCCGGCTTCTGTTCGCTTGTTGGTAAGTTACTCGGGTTTCACGACTATCAAGGTCATCATCCTTACTCATGTTATACGCTGTCAGGGTTTTGGCAGAACCTTGGGAGAGCGTCTCAGTCTTGACGTCATGTTCATCGTCGTATTGATAAACCGTGGTGCGAATGGCCGGTACGCCCTCAGCCATGATCGTCCGGTATTTTTTTTCATCTTGACGCTCATACGCATAGGTTGTAATAACAGGCGTGCCGCCACCCGTTGGGGTGAGCGTGTGAGTACTGACGCAAGGCAACGCTGACAACTGTGGGTTGTCCGGAAATGTCAGTCCGTTGTCTTTATATTCGACCGCCTCTTGGAGTCCGTCGACATTGGTGATCTTGTTCAACAGCCAACCACACACCGGATGGTCCAAATACTCCAAGGTGGTTTTGTGAGTATTCCCGAGGGTAACGGACTGCAGGGCGTAATCTTTAAGTGCCAACGTGTAGGTGAGGGTTTGAGTTGCATCATCAGGCCAGAACATAATCTTGACTGTCCCAATGGCCGGCGATGTATCGGGCGCGGGGGGCGTGTATTCAATCTTGAGCAGGTTTCGCTTGGTGCTGTCCGTGATGCCTGTTAATTGAAGTTGATAATACGTTTTGCCCTCTATAACGTGGGGCGTTGATGTCCATGTGAAATATAAGTTTTTCGACTCCTTGAGGTCGGGATTATAGGTTGTCAATATTTTTGGTACATAGATGCCTGTGTTGTCCAGCAATTCCAATACTTCATGTCTTGTGTCCTTGCGCATCACGGTCAGTTGGTTGTTGAACCAGGAGACATTAACGGCATCGTTTTGTGGGTCAGGATCGATACCTTTTTTTATATTTAGTACTTCGCCGGAGTGCAATGTTAAACGGTTATGCGCAGTGCTATAAGTGGTTAGCCCAAAAAAACAGCCATCCCCCAATGCAAACAGGTTATTGAAGGTGGGGGCACAGTGAAGCCCCATTTCAAACACAGGGCCGCTGCCGTCGTTACCGACGATTGAGGGGAGGGGAATAAAGGCCTCGAACAGGCCTGTGCGTGGATCGACCACGTTGCGTTTTTGAGTGGTGGCGTTAAAAATCGGATCGTTCTCGGAATCGCTAGGGTCCGTACCCATTGGATTGTGGGCCATGTTCATTTCCTTATGTCGTAGTAGGCCCCCTTCGTGGGGGAGATATGCACTACTTGAAAACTACACGGTCGGTAAGCCTGCGATAACTGTAAGAGTTCACAGTATTTTATATTAAATAGTTTTTGAATTTATTATTTTAATCTCCTTTGCGAATAAGGATGTTTGTGATCTGTATGAAAGGTGGCGGCCTTCAAGTTCGGATCGACATCATGCACATCAACGTCCGGCCACAGCGTCTTCTATGGTTGCAATATCAATCTTGGTCATTTTCATCATCGCCTCAAACGCACGCTTGGCGACGGCAGGATCTTTGCTGGTGACCGCATCGACCAACACCCGTGGCGAGATCTGCCACGACAACCCCCACTTGTCCTTGCACCAGCCGCAGGCGCTTGCCTGCCCACCATTGTTGACGATGGCATTCCACAAGCGATCGGTTTCTTCCTGGTCATCCGTAGACACCTGAAAGGAAAACGCCTCACTGTGCTTGAACATCTGGCCGCCATTCAGGCCGACGCAGGGGATACCCAGCACGGTGAATTCCACGGTCAACACTTCGCCCTGCTTGCCGGCCGGGTAGTCGCCAGGCGCATGGTGAACGTTCCCCACTTTACTGTCGGGAAAGGTGTTGGCGTAGAAGGTCGCCGCCTCCAGGGCATCGTTGTTGTACCAGAGGCAGATCGTATTTTTGTTGTTCATCGCAAGGCTCCTCGGGTTGGAAGGTGCGTGAAGTCTAGACGATAACCGCGGGCGTTCCGCCCCGTTTAGAACCGCTCATCCAGGATCGCCGGCAAGGTAATGTCCTTGACGAAACTGGCCGGCGACAAGTTCAGCGTCATGCGCACCACTTGCACCACGTCATGCACCGGAATCGACTGGCCTTCACCGCGTTGCGCCGCCACTGCGAGCGGTGTGCTCAACGGGTCTTCGGTGTTCAGGTAGCCCAGGTTCAGGCAGGTCACGCCCAGGCGCTGATGCCGATAGCCTTCACGCAAGGCATCGGCAATCCCGCGCAGCGCAAACTTGGAGGCACCGAAGGCCACCTCCGGGCGGCCACTTTGCGGCAGGCCGGAGGTCGAGCCAGTCAGGATGATCCGTGGGTTGGCGCTGTCGAGCAGCACCGGCAGCAGGCGTTTGATCAGCAACAAGGTAGCGGTGATGTTGCACGTGACAATGGCTTCGAGCTGCTCATCACTGTCGGCCAAAAAGTTGTACGCGGGGTCGAAGGCAAATTCTTCCCAGATACCCAGGTTGTAGATCAAGGTATCCAGCCCACTCTCGGCCACCGAGGCTTCAATGGCCTGGGCAGCTTTGGCGGGTTCGGCCAGGTTGGCTTCGATCCAACGCACCTGCACATCAGCCTTGTGGTTGAGCTGTTCTGGACGGCTGCGGGATACACCGATCAGCGTATCCCCGGGTTCGCCCAACCCCTCGATCAGCGCCTTGCCCAGGCCTTTGCTGGCGCCCACTACCATGGTTTTCATTACGCGTCTCCTTGACTGAAGGGCGTAGTTATAAGGCAGTTGGGTGGGGCTTTCCAGCCTGCTGTTCAGGCTTGCACGGCTTCCCGGCAAATGCGTAAACCCGCACGCCGCGAGCGCCAGGCCAAACCCAGCACCATCAGCAAGCCCAGGCCCGCCATGATTGCGCCTGCCAGGGAAATGGCCGGGTAGCCCAGCCCGGCGTTGATCACCGCGCCACCCAGCGCGGCACCAATCGCATTGCCAAAATTGAACGCGCCGATGTTCATCGCCGACGCCAGGTTAGGCGCATCCTTGGCGGTCTCCATCACACGCATCTGCAACGGCGGTACCAGCGCAAAACTGGCGGCACCCCATAGCAGGATCGACACGGCGGCAGGCAGCGGCCATTGCATCAGCACCGAGAAGGCCAGAAGCACGGCAATCAACACCACCAGCGAGGTGATCAGGGTACGGTCCACCGAGCGGTCGGCCGACTTGCCGCCCCACACGTTGCCCAGGGTCAGCCCGATACCGAACAGCACAAGCATCCCGGTGACGAAGTTGGTCGAGGCGTGGGTGACGTTGCGCAGAATCGGCGCGATGTAAGTGAACACCGTGAACATCGCACTGGAGCCCACCACCGTCAGCGCAAGCGCGGCCAGCACCGGCCCGCGGCCCAATACGCGGATTTCCGCCATCAGGCTGCCACCTTTAGGCGCGGGTGCATTCGGCAACGCCCACCACAGCGCCGCCATCACCACCGCACCGAGGCCGCTGATCCCCCAGAACGCCGTGCGCCAACCAAAGTTCTCGCCAAACCAGGTCGCCAGCGGCACGCCGCCGATGGTCGCCAAGGTCAGCCCGAGAAACATCGCCGCGACCGCCCCCGCGCGTTTCTCCGGCGCTACCACGCTGGCTGCCACAATCGAACCAATGCCGAAAAATGCCCCGTGGTTCAGCGACGTCACCAGCCTTGCGACCATCAAGGTCTGGTAGTTGGTGGCCAGCGCCGACAACAAATTGCCCAGGGTAAAAATCGCCATCAGCCCGATCAGCAAATAACGACGCGGCACTCTCGCCGTGGCGAGGGTCATGATCGGCGCGCCGATCAGCACGCCCATGGCATAAGCACTCACCAGCAGCCCGGCGGCTGGAATGGAGACACCAAGATCGGCGGCAATACCGGGCAACATGCCCATGGGCGCAAACTCCGTGACCCCGATGCCGAAGGCACCGATGGACAAGGCTACAAGGGGTGGATTGATACGCATGGTTGACTCCTCATCTGTGTGCCGAATGCTACAATCCAGCCTTTTCAAGCAGTAGCCCTCGCTTGGGAACTACAGCTTTGCGCAGGAGGCACAAATGGACATCGTCGGTCGGTCAGGAGAGATGGAAGTGTTCGCCATGGTTGCCGAGCACGGCAGCCTGTCGGGCGCGGCGCGAGCCCTGGGGCTGACGCCATCGTCCATCAGCCGCATCATCACCCGCACCGAAAAGCGCATCGGCACCCGACTGCTGCTGCGCACCACCCGCGCCATCACCTTCACCGCCGAAGGCGAAGCCTACCTGCGCGGCGCCCGGCGCATCCTCGCAGACATGGCCGAAGTCGAAGACGCCATCACCGACCAGGGCACCCCACGGGGCCGCCTGCGAGTCAGCGCCGCCCTGGCCCATGGCCGCATGACTATCGTCCCGCTGATCGCCGCCTTCAGCGCCCGCTATCCGGCCATCGTCGTCGACCTGATGCTCGGCGATGAAGTGGTGGACATCCTCGGCGGCCAGGCCGACGTCGCCATCCGCTTCGGCCCCCTCGCCGACAGCCCCCTGACTGCTCGTCATATCGGCTCCACCGAGCAGGTGATCGTCGCCTCACCGGACTACCTGGCAAAACATGGCACCCCGGTGTTGCCGCAGGATCTACTCCGGCACAACTGCCTACGCTTCAACTTTCGCCGAGCGGCGCCGGATTGGCCGTTCAGGGCGGATGGGCGGGAGTTTTCGTTGAAGGTGGCGGGGACGATTGAGGGCAACAGTGGCGAGGCATTGGCACAGTTGGCAAAGCTGGGGGCAGGGATTGCGCGGATTGGGGCGTTTAGTGTGGTGGAGGAGGTGAAGCGGGGGGAGTTGGTGGTGTTGCTGGAGGACTTTAACCCGGGGGATGTGGAGCCGATTCATGCGGTGTTTGTGGGGGGAGGGGCGATGCCGGCGCGGGTTAGGGCGTTTGTGGATTTTTTGGTGGAGAGGCATGGGGGTTGAGGAGGTGCGGGTTTAGGTCTGGATTTGTTGGGAGGGGGGGATCGGCGGATTTC
>NZ_JPRX01000001.1:6115149-6145057 GCF_000737955.1 Pseudomonas sp. BRG-100
AATAGCTGCCTGTCGGAACCGGCTGAAATAGCCCCAGAGCGGTCATCTCCGCGTTCCAGTATTATCATGCCGATCTTCGGACTGTTTATTGGTAGGTTGATCCATGGCCAGAAGCGTTAGGCTTCAAAAAAAACTGCATACACGGCATCTGATGGAGACAGCTGAAGAGGTGGTACTTGATGACAGCCTTGTTGGAAAGCTATGGGCGTTCAATCAAGGTGACAGATTTGAGTTGAATTCAGCTTCTCTCAGTTCTGCAGCCGTTCAAAAGTACCGCTTGGAATACGTGATAACGAGAGGCCCTGTTCCTGGGCACTGGCTGTACACAAAATTTGACCCCGAGGAACTTGTATTATTTTTTACGGCAAAAGACTTTGACGGCATTTGCCATGGCTGGACTCTGTTTGACGAGTGACAACCTCAGCTTTAGCTCTCTGAGAGGCAACTCTGGGTCGATTGTAGCCGGTCGCAAAAGACCGGAACTGGCCGTTTACGGCCCGTGAGAAATAACCAGTTTCTCCTCCACGCGCTGGCCTGCCTTGCTCCAGCGCACGGAGCCCTTTCTAGCTAACCGTTGTAAAGTGCGCTTCTACCTCCGAAGCCTGCTCCCGCAATCGACGCGCGATAACATCCATCAGATCACACCCATCCCGCAACGGTATCGCCAGTAGTTGAGCAAAATCCGAAAGCACCACGCAGTCAGCCTCCACTTCACCCCGAAAAGCGATGTTTTCCAATACTTGAGTCACGGTGCGAATGCGATAGTCAGCCATCGCTTGCAGCACATCGAGCGGTGCTTGCGAGTCAATGAGCAGGGACGCTGGAACCCGATCGATTCCAGTAAGAGGGATATATCTTTCCATTTTTGAAACTCCGATAAATGCAATGATTTACCGATAATCAGGTCGCTAAACCTGATCGCCACATGGGCGCCCGGGAAACTATAAGTGTCGTTGCAGCCGACGATCAACGCAAAGGTTGTAACCGGCACGGATGGACTGAGGCTCGAACGCCGCTCACTCCACTTTTTCGCTGCAGTCTGCTCCCGACTAGCCTCATTCCCTTCTTGATATTTCCCCACACCATCACGCTTTTTAAGCTTGCTGAAACGTTTCATCGAGTTTATAAAACCCCCACAACTCCAATAAAGGCCACCGCTATGACCCCGCTAAAACTCCTCGTTGCCCTAAGCACACTCTCCGTCACCTCCCACGCCATGGCCTGGGATTACGTCCTGCTCGACACCGACAAAGCCGCCCAGAACTGGCAGATCACCAGCCAGCAGCTCGGCGTACAAACCGCCAAGCCCTTCAGCGTTACCCTGCGCACCTTGCACGGTGGTCGGCAGGAGGGGGTGAGCATCGTTGATATCGATAACGGCACGATGAAGCTTTCGGTGGTGCCGACTCGCGGTATGAACGTGTTGCAGGCTTCGGTCGGCGATGTGCGCATGGGTTGGGATTCGCCGGTCAAGGAAGTGGTCAATCCGTCGTTTATCGAGCTCAATGGCCGCGGTGGGCTGGGCTGGCTGGAAGGTTTCAACGAGCTGGTCACCCGCTGCGGCTACGAGTGGGTCGGCCACCCCGGCATCGACAACGGCGAACTGCTGACCCTGCACGGGCGGGCCGCCAATATTCCTGCGAATAAAGTCACGCTGCATATCGATGAAAAACCACCGTATGCCATCACCCTGCGCGGCGAGCTGAAAGAGCAGGCGTTCAAGAAGGTCGACTTCTCTGTCGCGACCGAACTGGTCACTCAACCCGGCAGTGTGGTGTTTGCCCTCAATGACACCCTGACCAACAACGGCGACTATCCGAAGGAATACCAGGCGCTGTATCACAGTAACTTCAGCACCCCGTTCCTGGAGCAGGGCGCGCGGTTTGTCGCGCCGGTGAAGCAGGTGTCGCCGTTCAACGACAAGGCCAAGGGCGAATTGGCCGACTGGCAAACCTATCGCGCACCGACCAAGGACTATGACGAAACGGTCTACAACGTGGTGCCATATGCCGATGCCAAGGGCGATACCTTGACCGTGCTGCATAACAAGGCCGGCAGCCTGGGCGTTTCGGTTGGCTTCAATACGCAGACACTGCCGGTGTTTTCCCTCTGGAAAAACACCGACACCCAAGGCCAGGGCTATGTCACGGGGCTGGAGCCAGGGACGAGTTTTTCCTACAACCGTCGTTATCAGCGGCCACTGAATCTGGTGCCGACAATCGGGCCGAAGGAACACAAGCAGTTCCGCATCAGCTACAGCCTGTTGGCGGACAAGGCCGCTGTTGATAAGGCTTTGAAGCAGGTCAGCGAAATTCAGGATGGGCGTGAGACTGAGGTGCGGCAGACGCCGTTGGTTGATTTGACCAAGGAATGACGCCGCCTGGAGCATCATTGCGATGTTATTGATGTTGAGCACCCACGCTTATGCGGGGTGCGGCAACATTAACGACGGAGTGAAGCCGTCAGCCGACGATCAATCTGGCGTTGTCCGGCCAATCGAACGTCCAATGCTCGCAAGAAATATCCGGGTGTCCCGATTGGACCGCAGATGAACCACACGGCAGGCGGGTGGGGCAGCCTCCACGAGTTGTTGCATCTTTACTCGTGCTGCCTCTTTGGTCTGCCACATGAATCTAAAAAACTCCGGCAGGTTCGCCAGTCGTTCGGGGCAGTTCTCCGGCAAGTCAGGCCGAGTCTGACCGCGTTTGAGCAGCGTCCTGAGCAATACGCGCCAGAATCGGAGCGTCGCCGAACGGTCAATCCATATCAACAGATCTGCGCGGGCCAGCCGGTTGTCCCAAGTGGTTGAATGGCCTCCTTCGAATATCCAGCGTTCACGGGCCTCGACCTCAAGGCAAAGCTGCGTCTTCGCGTCGCGGCTGCGTTCGATCCACCCTGGCTGCCAGTGGATAGTGTCGATATGAACGACCGGCAAACCCGTGCACTGACCAAGCTTGCGCGCCAAGGTGCTTTTGCCTGACCCAGGTTGACCCACAATCATCACCCGTCGCATCTAAGCTCCTTCTCGCTGTGCGCGCTGAATTTTTGGGGTGGCGATTCTACGTCAATGCCTGTCTGCGTCAACGTGCTCACGCAAACCCAAGAGCGCCACCTTTTATCCAGGCACCCCGTGCCAACGTTGGCGGCCTTCGCGAGCAAGCTCGCTCCTACAGTGGTTGGGTTACGCCCTGCGCGCCGTTAACAACACTGCCGCCGCCGCTGACAACAGCCCCGCGCAGCAACGATTGAAGATGCGCTTGCCCCTTGGCTCGGCAAACCAGCGGCGCATATGCAGGCCCATGTAGGCGTAGGCGCTGATGGCGATCCATTCCAGGGCCAGGAACATCGCGCCCAGCAGGGCGAACTGTGCGGTGATGGGTTGGCCAGGTACCACGAACTGCGGCAGGAAAGCGGTGAAGATCAGGATGGCTTTCGGGTTGCCCGCCGCCACCAGAAACTCCTGCCGTGCCAGGGCCCATAAGCCGACCTGGTGAGCGGCTGTTTGTGACTCTGTCTGTGGTTGCGCACGCCATAGCTGGTACGCCAGATAAAACAGGTACGCCGCGCCAAGTATCTTGATCCCGTAAAACAACAACTCCGACGTTTGCAGCACCACCGCCAACCCGGCGGAGGCGAGGGCGATCATGCCGGCAAAGGCCAGCAACCGACCGAGACCTGCGAGGCAGGAGGTACGGTAGCCGTAACGGGTGGCGTTGCTTACCGACAGCAGGTTGTTGGGGCCAGGCGCCATGTTCAGGGCGAAGCAGGCAGGCAAGAAGAGGGCGAGGGTGGCGAGGTCCATGGCGGCTCCGGGTTTGGTCGGACGAGAGCGTTGAGGATAGGGGCAGTCGGCAGTGACAGCAATGAGGCTGGCAGTGTATCTGCGTGCCGGAGCGCAAGATCTTTATTTCGTCCCCGGCGAAACTGATTTTGTCATAGGCCCGTAGGCACACTGCGAAGACAAGATTCAGTGCACGATGGAAGGAGCCCGCATGATTCGCAGAGCATTATCCACCGACGCAAACGCCATTGCCCAAGTGCATATCAGCAGTTGGCAAGAGGCGTATCGCGACCTGATGCCCACCGACTACTTGAACGGGTTGCAAGCCACCCTGGCTCAGCGCGAAGCCTATTGGTGTCGCTCGATAACAGCGGGCGAACCGGAAGTATGGGTCGCAGAGGTGGACCAGCAGATTGTCGGGTGGATAGCCGTTGGCGCCAGCCGTGACGAAGAGGCCGCCGGGGCAAATGCAGGGGAGGTTATGGCCATCTATGTTCTGACCAGGTATTGGCAAACGGGCGTCGGGCTGGCGCTGTGGAACGCGGGCTTGCAGGCGTTGGTTCAGCAGGGGTATGACTGCCTGACGCTTTGGGTCCTGGCCCGCAATGAACGGGCCATGCGCTTTTATCGCAGGGTCGGTTGTGTCGAGGACGCAGGCAGCGAACTCAAGATTGAGAGGGGCGGTGTCACGCTGGTGGAGGTGCGGTACAGGTTGTCCTTTACCTGAGCTTTTGTTCCAAACAACCGATCAGCCAGTTGCCGGCCTCGCTCCAGCCCTTGCGTCGTCAACCAAATCGACTTGTTCTTGTTGACCGGGTTCAGAATATAACCATGCCGGTCAGTTAAACGTAGATCTCCTGTGGGAGGGGGGCTTGCTCGCGAAAGCGGTGGGTCAGTCAACACCAATGTTTGCTGGGCCGACGTCTTCGCGGGCAAGCCCGCTCCCACATTTGATCTGCGCTGCTTTGAGCATTTCGTTCGCTTAACTGACTGGTATTAGGGCTTGCCCCTTCCCATCGGTTCAGGGTCGCGCCGAAGCTGTGTTGATACCTAGGCTATCGAATTGAGGGGAAGCCGCACATGAAACACCGTGCCGTGTTCGGTATCAGAGCTGACCTCAATCGATCCGCCATGGGACGCGACGATTTCCGAGGCGATGAACAGGCCCAGGCCCAAGCCTTCTGTGGGGCCGTGATTGACGGCAGTACGCTGAGAGAAGCGGCCCATCGGGTTGAAGATGAACGGCAGCACATCCTCAGGTATCGCCTCTCCACTGTTGTGCACGGAAAATACCGCGAAATCTTCCTGTAACTCCAACTCGACCTGGATAGGCCGCGTGGTATCGCCATGCTGCACGGCGTTGCTGACGATGTTCGAGAACACCTGCTCCATTCGGGCGCCGTCGAACTGGCCCGACGCCTGGGTCTTCGAATCGAACAGGATGATCGCTTCAGGATGAAACGTGCGGATTTCTTCTACGACACGCTGGCAAAGCGGTGAGAGATCTATATCGGCCGTTCTGACCGGAATGCCCGGCCCCATCTGGCAGCGGGTCAGGTCGAGCAAGTCGCCGACGATCTTGCTCGCTCGACGCACACTGGTGTAGATCTGGTTGGCCACTTTGTTCGCCTTGGGGCCTGCATCCTGGGAGCGCCGCAGCACGTCGGCACCCAGCAGGATCGCGCCGAGCGGCGTGCGCAGGTCGTGGCCGAGGATGCCCAGAAACACGTTGCGCGATGCCTCGACCGCGCGCGAATAGCTGGCGATGGACTCGGCGAGCGCCTGGTCAATGGCCTCGTGGAAACGGGTCATGTCGTCAACGTTGATCGGCGTGCCGTCCTTGATCTGGCGCATCCACTGGCTGACCACACTGGTGCGCAGGGCGCGGTATTCCGACACCATCTGATCGATGGTGAAGCCGGCCATCAACCGCGTGATGGCGTGGATTTCTGCCGCGGTCTCCTGCTCCTCCGCGGGGGCCAGGCCCTGGGCCTTGGCGATTTGCTCTTGGCGGGTCTGTTTGGTTCGCAGGTCGCTGACGATGGCTCGCAACATCTGCTCGGCATGGTCGCGCAGCGCCACGCTGTCGAGATCCTCGCCCGGGGTGTCGAGGGTTCTGGCGAAATCTTCCCAGGCTTGCAGAATCGGTTCGAGGTGCTCAAGGATGAAATCGGCCAGGCGCATGTCTGTAATCCTGAAGGGTAGGGCACAAGAGCGAGGCTGCGCAGATGCAGGGAAATTCCCGGCAGTGTAGGAGGTTGTTCGCAGCTTTAAAAGCGCGGCCGGGGGTAGCGATAGCATTGATCCACTCTGCGTGCCGACAGAGTTCATCCCGCTGACGCTAAAACCCGAGTGTCAGCGACCTCAGCTTGCGCTCTACAATGCTGTCAAAATGGCTTGCCAGTTGCTCACAGCGCTCGGATGTCAGCCCCTTGCAGCAGGTTATTCCCAGAACAAACCCCTGGGCTTTGGCCCCCCCTTTTACTGCAAGAATCATCGACCCCGCGAGTTCGATCTCGCGAAGGAGTCTGTCAGCCTGTCGCTTTATGGGGCCGGGCAAATCGTTGAAGGCTTCTTTCATGGCTGTCTCCGCAGCATTCATTACACACACACACGCACACACAAGGCATCTGAGGCGCTATCGGTCTCTTGAAAGCATCGACCGAAAGACGGTGCAGGAGTTTCGCTGTGTGCGAGCGGAAGGCGATGATGTGCAGCGAAAAGCCTCACGGGGAGCGTACCGGCGCATTCAAGGATGAAACCTGCGCCCCAATGCATCCAGGCGCACTGCAATCGGCGGCAGGCGTTCGCTGCTGCGGGCCAGGGTTTCCACATCGTCGGCAGTGCTTTGGGCGATGCTCTGCACCGACTGCAAGCGCTCGACGATCTCCAGGTTGGCCGAGGTCTGCTCGCGGGTGGTCGCGACGATGCGGCCATTAAGTTGATCGATATGCGCAATGTCCTCGCCGACCGCCCGGAGCATCTGCACCGCCAATTGGCTGTCTTGCACGCAACGCTCCACGCCTTCGCGGCTGGCGTGCATGGCTTCGACGGCCTCGCGGCTGCCATGCTGCAGGCCCTCGATGATGGTTTTGATTTCCTGGGTGGAGAGGGCGGTGCGCTGTGCCAGGCTGCGCACTTCGTCGGCGACCACGGCAAACCCGCGGCCTTGCTCGCCGGCGCGGGCGGCTTCGATGGCCGCGTTGAGGGCCAGCAGGTTGGTCTGGTTGGCGATGCTGCTGATCACTTCCAGCACCGAGCCGATTTGCTCGGCCTGCACGGCCAACGATTGCACGGTGGATTCAGTGCCGTTGATGCGTGAGGCCAACTGGCTGATTTCAAGCTGTGCGCGGCCGACGCTCTCCTGGCCGCGAACAATTTGCTGACTGGCTTGGCCGGCGTGTTCCACGGCTTGTTCGACTTGCACCGTGATGTGGCCCATGGCGTCTTCCATGCGCTGCATCGAACCGTTCATTTCGCCGATCTGCACCAGTTGATGCCGCGCACCTTTTTCCAGGGTGCCACTGGCGCAGGCCAGTTCCTGGCCGAGTTGCCCCAGGCCGTGGGAGTCGCGGGCGACACCGTCGATCAGGTGAGTCAGTTGTTGCAGGAAGTGGTCGAAGCGCTTGGCCAGGGACACGCGCACCTTGTCTTCATCGTGCGCGCTTTGCTCGGTGAACTGTGAAGTTACAGCGAGCATCTTCTCAAGCATTTCCTGGCTTTCGACAGCTTCCGCCTGGCTGTGGACCGCCAGGTACAACAGGGCCACGGTTTCCATCAGCACATAGAAGGCGTGGACGAAGATCATCGTCCAGCCGCCGTGATGCTCCATCACAAACACCGGAAAACCCTGGTGTTGCAACGCATGGAACACCAGATGGTGCACGGCGATGGTCAGCGCCGCCACCAGGATCGGCAGCCAGTCACGGTAGAAGGTCAACACCGCCAACAGCGCGAAAATACCGAAGTGGGATTCGATCACCCCGTGTGCCTGGTTGATGTGCAGCGCCGCCATCACCATCAAACCGGCGCCCAGTGCGCAACGCATCACGCGGGTGCCGCCGATGACACGGTAGAGAGCCGTCAGCACCATGCCGGTGCCGCCACCGACGATCAGCGCCTGGAGCAAGGTGTCATGCCAGAACGCCAACCCCAGGGAGAACAGGAACATCAGCCAGATCAATGCCAGCATGATGCGGTCGGCCTTGCGATAGTGCTCCTGGAAGCGTGTGCGAAGGGGCATTCACGGTTACTCCATGTAGTGATGCCAGCAACCAAGCATGTGGCGTGCCACGATGGCCGCTGGTCGATAGCAAGTCAGGTGCAGCGTTTTTTACCGGATCAGATCCGGCAATCGGTTATCGGCAGGCGGGAAGGGGACTTGAGTGGAAGGGCGCAGGCCCTCCCACGGTACAGGCTGGAATCAGAAGCTGTACTTGGCGGTCAGCATCATGTTGCGTGGGCTGCCATAGGAATCGCCGCCATAGTCCACATCGTTGGAAATGGACTGGTAGTACCGGCGATCGAAGATGTTGTTGGCATTGACTTGCAGGTCCAGGTGTTGGTTGACCCGGTAGCCGGCCATCAGGTCGGTGACGGCGTAACCGCCTTGCTTGAGCCGGTAGGTGCTGCCATCGGCCAGCTTGATGTCGTTGTACATGCGGCTCTGCCAGGAGATGTTGCCGCCGACCCGGAGTTTTTCCAGCGGGCCCTGGAAGTTATAGCGAGTGGTGACTTTGAACAGGTGTTCGGGGGTGTCGGTGTCGAACTGCTTGTTGACCTTCTGCGGGTTGGCGTCGTCCTTGATGGTGTGGGTTCGCGCGTAGGTGTAGCCACCGCCGACTTGCCAGTTCTCGGTCAAGGCACCTTGCAGTTCGAAGTCGATGCCCTGGCTGCGGATTTCCCCCGAGGCCTGGTTGCAAGAGGCCTGTGGGCAGTTCGGCACAACGATCTGCACGGCGCGGTTTTCCTGGTCAACGCGGAAAAGCGCCACGCTCGCATTCAACGCGCCCCCCAGGTATTCGCCCTTGAGGCCGATTTCATAGTTCTTGCCGACGATGGGCTTGAGCGGGGTGCCGGCAGTGCTCTTCTCTTTCTGTGGCGTGAAGATGTCGCTGTAGCTTACATACACCGAGTGCTGGTCGTTCAGTTCGTAGATCAAGCCGGCGTAGCGGGTGAGGTTGCGGGTAACCTTGTAGTCGCCGTCGCCATCACGGTTGTCATAGTCATACCAGTCCAGGCGCCCGCCAAGGATCAGCTTCAACGGGTCGGCCAGGCTCAGGCGCGAAGTCAGGTAGAAACCGTCCTGGGTGGTGACTTCGCGGGCGTTATTGGTGCGGGTGAAGTTCGGTTTGCCGGCATTGATCGGCCAGTTCATTTCATACGGGCTGTAGTTATGAGTGGTCATGTCGTAGATGCGCTTGCTGGCGCCCACCACCAGCTCATGAGTGCGCCCGAACGCCTCGAACGGGCCGCTGGCAAAGGCGTCGACGCCGGCCTGGTTTTCATCATAGCGGGCCTGATACACCGTGCGGGCGAGGGTCTTGTTCGTCCAGCGCGATTGGTAGGAGCCTGAGAACAATGCGTCCTGTTCGGAATAATTGGCGTTGACCTGCAGGCTCCAGTCATTGGCCAGGCGCTGGCGCAACTCGGCGAACACGGTATTGATTTCCTGGTCTTTGTTTTCCCAGTCGGTACCGGGGTTGTAGGAGCGCGATAGGTCCAGGTGATGGCCATCCAGGCCGACCATCGAAGCCCCCCAGAAGTAGTTGGTCTTGTCCTTCTGGTTCGAGTAGCCGAGGGTGAGAGTGGTGTCTTCGCTCAGGTCGGCTTCGGTGACGGCGTAGAACAGGCCGTGATCCTGCTCGGCCTTGTCGATAAAGCTGTTGGCGTCGCGGTAGGACGTAACGACGCGACCGCGCCAGGTGCCACTGGGGTTGAGCGGGCTGGAGGCGTCGAATTCGCCACGGTAGTCATCCCAGCTGCCGGCGGCGCCGGTGAGGGTGACTTTCTGTTCGTCCAGGGGCCGCTTGCGGATCAGGTTGATGGCTGCCGAGGGGTTGCCCGCGCCGGTCACCAGGCCGGTAGCGCCGCGCACCACCTCGACGCGGTCGAACATCGCCAGGTTTGGCTGGGCGCCCACCGACGCGCCGTTGTAACCGCTGGGGATACCGTCATACATGAGGTTGTCGATGTCGAAACCGCGAGCGGTGTAGCTCTGGCGGCCAGGCCCGTTGGAGTAGTTGAGGAACAACCCGGGCGTGGCGTTGACCACGTCGTTGATGCTGGTCATGGCCTGGTCATCCATGCGCTGGCGCGTAATCACGGTGACAGCTTGTGGGGTTTCACGCAGGGTCAGCGGCAGTTTGGTTGCAGTCTTCATCGAGCCGGTGGTGTATGACTCGCTGCCTTCAGTGGTTGCGCCAAGCTGCTGGCCCGACACCTGGGTGGCGCCCAGCTCAATGGTGGCCGGGGCTTCGGCGTCGGCGGCCAGGGCCGCTTGTGAGGTTGCTAGGCAGATCGCCATCGCCATTGAGCTGGGTGAAAAAGCGTTGCTGACGCGTTGTTGCACAGACATGGATATAGGGCTCCCAAAGGCCATCCGTGGCAAATAAAAAATCTGTTGATAATTATTCGCATCAGTGTGGCAGATCCAAGCTCTGGGAAAAAGTCTTACATGGCCGTGTAGGAGCGAGCTTGCTCGCTCCTACAGCGGTTTCTGGGTCAGAAATCCATTCTTACGCCGAGCGTCCCATGGCGACCGTTGAAGCTATTGCTGTCCAGGTTGCGGTCATAACCGACTTCACCGTACAGGCTGATGCCCTGGGCAACTTGCAGGGTTGCCCCGAGGCTGGCATCCATCGTGGTGGATTTCTGTTCGGTGTCTATACGCGTCACATCGTTGAATATCACACTGTTGTCCCCAGCGCTGGAATGCCAGACATTCGCACGCACATAAGGCTGCAGCGGCAGGCCATTAACGGTGTAATCGCCGCGCAAGCGCACACCCAGGCGCGTAGTGACGTTGGTATCGGCGTCATAGGAAACGTGGGAAATACCGTCGTTCTGGCTATCGAGCTTGGTTTTGCCGACGATCAAATGCGCCTGGGGCTCCAGAATCCAGCGAGCACTCAGCGCGAACGGCCAGCCCACTTCGGCGGAGGCGGTAACGTTATGCCCGCGGGTTTTCATCTTGACGCCACGCGCTGACTCGTTGTTGCCATCAAAGCGGGTGCCCATCAACACCAGGTCAAGATAAGCCTGGTTGGCGCCGATCAGTGTCCAGTAGACCCCCAGGCTATCGCCGCGCAAGGTGGTTTTGCCGGCGTCCTTGTTCTCCCAGCCGCCGTTGAAGCCTTTTACATTGCCTTTGAGGCGACTGTGACCGACGAAGAACCCAAGGCGCTGCAACACACCGTTGTCCAGCAGGCTGGCGAACACATCGGTGCCGACCTGGAACCCTGTCAGCGAACCGTCCAATGTAGGGTTGACCGCACCGGCGAGACTCTGGCGGCTGCTGCTGCCGTAGACCCGGCCCCAACCTGCCGGCATGACGCCGGTTTGCTGTTGCCGGCTCTGATCGCCCATGCGCTCGTGATACGTGCCGAGCATGCCCTGCACGATTTGCTGCGCGGCAGGAAACAACACAGAGTACAGCGGTACTTCGGGGCGATAGATCGGGACCTCCTTGTCAGTGGGGTTAGACGGCAGGGGCGGGGTTCCAACCACCGGCTCAGGCACTGGCGTGACCGGCCCTTCTGGTTCGGGCAGCGGTGTGACCGGAATCGTGGAGCGCAGGTAGTAACTCTGCTCGGTTCCAGCCGTGCTCGCGCCTTTGAACAGGTAGTAGTCAAACGCCCCGGCCGTTACCGTATTGCCCAAGGTAAAGGCAGTGCCAGGCCCGCTGGCGCCATTGAGCGCCTGCACTACCTGGATGCCGTCTTGTAACGTCGCCGCGCCGGCGCCCCCAAGGTTGGTAATCAACAGGGTGGTGTTGCCCTGCAGTGTGCCGTTGCTGACCACCAGTTTGTCGCTGGCCGAGTCGTCTGCTCCCAACACGGTTTGCAGCGCCAGACGCCCGCCGTTGCCGGTGTAGTTGCCGTTGATGGTCAAGGTGTCACGGGCGGTGGTGCTGCCAGTGACCATGTCGAGGGTGCCGCTGTTGGTCACGTTGACCAACTGGCCGGCGGTAAACGGATTGATCCCGCCCGTGTTGACCAGCAGCGAACTGGTGCTATCAATGAGCAGGGCGCCGGTGCCAGCCTCGCTGTCCCCCAGAGTCAACGTCCCGCCCAGGTTCATTTGTGAGCCGTTGTCCAGGCGAATGCTTTCCCAGTTGGCAAACAGGCCGGGATCAGCGGTTTTGGTGTTGTCCAGGGTCAAGGCGTCAATCCCCACGCCACCATCTATCAGTTGCGCCGCCGCCACTTGCTCAGCCACCAGCCCCTGAAGCAGCGCCGTATCGTCGCCGGCCCCCATTAACACGGAGGAATGCAGGTTGCCGCCGGACCAGATAAATTCATCGTTACCGAAGCTGAGCAACACTTGCCCGTTAACCTCACCACCGGAAATGATCACCTGATCGTCACCGCCGCTGACGCTGATATTGCCGCCCACGAACGCGTTGTTTGAAATCAGGATGGTGTCTTTGCCGAAGCCGGTCACCAGGTTGCCGATGATCCGGCCACCAGACATATCGAACCGGTTGTCATCGAGTTTCATGTTGACCCGGCCGATGGTGCCGCCGGTCATCGTCGCATCGTCGCCGTCGTCGAAGCCGCCGGTGATGGTGCCTGCTCTCATGTTGAAGACGTCCAGGCCGTCGCCCTGTTCCAGCGAGGCAATGGTGCCGCCGCGCATGTCAAAACGGTCGATCCCCGAGCCCTGGTTGACAGCGCCTGCCTGGCCCCCGGAAATCTCCACCACATCAGCGCCCGCGCCTTGGCTGATGGATCCGGTGATACTGCCCTGGTTGAGCTGGAAAATGTTATTGCCATCACCCTGGTTGAGGTTGCCATCGATGCCCGCGCTCGGGCCGTTGACAACCACGTGATCATTGCCGCTTCCAAAGATCACATTCCCGCTTACTCGACCCGTGGCGGTGAGTTCGAGGGTGTTGTCGCCGCCGGTATCGGTAAAGCCCGGCGCGGTGGCGCTGTCACAACTGGAGGTGTCGTTGCCTGGCGTGTTGTTGACCGTGCACGCTGCATACGAGGCAAACGGCGATGCCGTCAGAATAATCGCTGAGTACAACAAAGAAGTTATCCGTGTGCGCATGATCCGTCCTCGCTTGAGCACAATGATGTCCCGTCGCCCGGTACAGCGGGCGCGGTTCAAAACCATGGCAACAACGAACGCGATACGGATCAGGGACTACGAGTTACCTGCATCTGAAAACACCGGGCAATGCAATGGGTTGGCATGGCTTTCTCGACTGCACCTCAACTGGCGCAGCACTTGTCGCACCTTAGTTGCAGATCGAAAAGGCCGCCACTGTAAAACCTGACAGGTATAGACGAGCCAATGCCTAGGTGAACACGATCTCGTAGGGTTCGCGCATACGCTCAAGCAACACTTGGGCGAGCATGGGCGGCAAGCCTATCTGCGGGTCGCCGACCAATTGGCTGGCATAGGCATGGGCGGCGTGCAGTTTGCGCGCCACGCTCCAGGTGTCCAGGCGCACCTTGCGTGCGCGTTGCCAGGGAATCACCGCACCCTCGCGTGCCGGCCAATGCCAGGCCCAGATCGCCAGTTCATACAGTCGCGCGCCCACCAGGCTACAAGCTTTTGCACTCGCGCGACCGACTGCATCGTGGTCGTCATTACCGTCATTGCGCCAGGTGGTAAACACCACGTCTCCAGGTTGCAAGTAGCGCGCAATGAACTGGCTCATCGGCTGCTCGTGGGCAGCTAGCGCGTCGTCGCAAAAACCACCGCGAATCCATTTGAGGCTGTGCAACGGCATACCGAGGCGGCGCAAGGCCTCGGCGCTTTCCTGGGGGCGCACCACGCTCAAGCGCCTGGCCGGCCACACCTGGGAGCCTGGATGGCTGGCGCTGCCATCGGTAATGGAGATCAATTTCAGCGGATGCTCGCGCGTGCTGAGCAGTTGCAGCAAACCGCCGCACGCCAGGACTTCATCGCCAGGGTGGGGCGCTATCACCACAACCCGGGCACCGGGCGGCACCAGGGTAGCCAGTGCGATGCAGGGGATTTGCGCCAACTGCGGCGCGCTGTTCCAGATTTGCGCGGGGCCGCGACGGCCTTCGCTTGAGGAGGCAGGCTTCATGGGGTGTCACGTCCTTGTCGGTGGGTAATGCTCTTGACTTCAGCGCAGGCTCCGCTGCGGTGAGTGCACGGCATTCCAATCCTGGGATGCTATGCAAGGCACTCTCAGCATAGACAAGGATGTGTCACAGGTTTGTCGTTTTTTTACGAAACCATCATCAGGCTTTTCAGGTAATCGCCGAAACCGCCCTGGGCGCGGCAATCCAGGCGTGCGCTGGTGACCACTTGCGGCGCATGGCTCCAGGCAATGGAAGCACCGCAACGTTCCAGTTCACGCACCAATTGCACATCCTCGTGGCACGCCAGCGGTTCAAAGCCGCCGGCCTGCACATAGGCACTGGCACTCACGCCCAGGTTGGCGCCATGGATGTGCCGATGGCCATCACGCGCCTGGTAAGCCTGGTGATAACGAATCTGCGCCGCGGGGTCAAACCCCTCACTCCAGGCGTCCACGGTCACGGTGCCACACACCGCATCACAGCCCAGGGCCAGTTGAGCCACCAACCAGTCGGGGGCCACGCGGCTGTCGGCGTCGGTACAGGAAATCCAGCGCGCACCCTGGTTCAACAAGTGCCGTGCGCCGACGCCTCGGGCTCGCCCTACGTTGCGTGCCTGCACCTGGACGCTTTGCACATCATGCGCCTGGGCGATCGCTGCACTGGCATCGCTGCAACTGTCGAGCACTACCAGGATCTGCACCGTTTCCCCGTGCAACCCCGGATGGTTGGCGGCGATCTGCGCAGCCCTCAGGCAGTCATCCAGCAGCGCTTCTTCGTTGTGCACCGGAATCAAGATGCCGATCATCGCAACCCCTCATGGCGCGCGACCGAGGTGCCATCGCGGCTCCACAAATCGAGCAGAAAATCCTTGTCATGGTGCTGTACCAGCGGTGGCATACCCAGTCGGTGCTGGAGCAGGGCGTGCACCTGTTCGGCGGTTTGCGGGCAACCGTCAATGGGCGGGCGCCAGTGGCAGGCCAGGAGTTGGCCGTTATCGGTCAAGGCCGCCAGGGCGTGATCGATCAGACGATTCAGATCATTTACATCAAGGTAGTAACAAAGCTCGCTCAACACGATCAGTTCGAACTGACCCGCGGGCCATTCCTGGGGCAGCCGGCGCTGTTCTACATGAGCATGAGCAAACGCGGTCAGGCGCGCCTGTGCCAGTTGCACGGCGGCGCTAGCGGTGTCGCAGCACAGCAGGCGCTCACAACGGGTCGCCAGTTCGGCGCTCAGCTCGCCGTTGGCACAACCAGGCTCGAAGATCGAGGCATAGCGCGGTCGGGTCAGCACGGCCAGGGTCAGTGCGCGCTTGCGTTGTTCGTACCAACGCTGACGAAACGCCCAGGGGTCGTCGTTACCAGCAAACAGTTGATCAAAGTACGGGGTGGCCACACTCATACAAACACCACTTCAAAAGGTTGCAGCAAGCGTTCCACTACGTAGGGTGCCAGCACCGGCGGCAGGCCGACCTGCGGGTCGCCCTCCAACTGGCTGGCGAACGCGTGGATCGCGTGGCGTTTGCGTGCCACTTGCTCGGGCGTCAATGCAATCTTGCGCGCCCGATGCCAGGGCACCCGGTGGTCTTCGGCAGTCGCCCAGTGCCAGGTCCACACTGGCAGTTCGCACAGGGTGGCACCGACAGCCTGGGCCGCTTTGGCGCTGGCACGGCCCACCGCTTCGTGGTCGCAATGGCCATCCTCGCGCCAGGTGGCGAACACTATGTCGGTGGGTTTGAGGTGACGCTGGATGAACTCGCACAGTTGGGCTTCGCGCTCGGCCACCTTGCTGTCGGTAAAGCCGCCGCGCAGCCACTTCAAGCTGTGCAACGGCAGGCCCAGGCGGTGCAGGGCCTGGGCCGACTCCTGCGGCCGCACCACGCCCAGGCGTGCCACCGGCCAGCGTTTGGAACCGGGATGGCTGGCGCTGCCGTCAGTGACGGAGATCAACAGGATTGGGCGCTCCAATACGGCCAGACCTTGCAGCAGGCCACCGCTGCCGAGCACTTCATCGTCCGGGTGCGGTGCGATGATCACCGCGCGGTGCCCCTGCGGTACCAACTGCGCGGCGCTGATGTGCGGCAACTCAGCCAGCCGTGCCGAGGTTTGCCAATGATTGAGTGGGGTGCCCTGGCCGACAATCGGATTGGGTTTCATAACTGCCACCGTCCCGAGTCGTCGCCGGTGACCAGTTCGCCGAGGGCAGCCAGGTCGCGTTCGGCATGACTTTGCCGCACATACACCGGCAAATCTGCCATCAACCGGGCAAAGTGCGGGTCTTTGCAGTAGGGGCCGGCGCCTACCGCATGGCCGACATGACGCATGACCTGCTCGACGGTGTCTTCAATACATGCGCGTGCCTGTTGGGCAAGTTGCCTGGCATCGGCGCGAGGCTCGCGGTCTATCTGCTCGGCGCTGGCGCGTAGTACGCAAGCGGCGCTGTTCAGTGCGCTGTCAACTGCCCCCAAATGGGCCAGCGCGTGAGGCTCCGAGCGTTGCGCACATTGGGTGCGCAGCGCTTCGCCCAGGCGTTGCGCGCCGCCATACCAGCACGCGGCGATACCGACTCCGCCCTGCCAGAAACCGGGGCGCGACAGGTAATCACCCGGCCCGCCCACCGCGATACCCCTGGCCGCGTTGAACAGAACGTCAACGCTGCCGGTGGCAGCCATGCCTACCGCATTCCAACCCTCGTCCGACACCGTGACGCCGGGTTGATCCATCGCCACGGCCACCAGCTGCTGCCGATCATCCTCGTCCCAGGCAGTCAGCAAGCCGTGGCTGACCACCGCCGCGCCGGAACACCAGGCTTTGCGTCCATCGACGATCAGCCACTGACCGTCGCGCCGTACGCGCACCTTGGCTGCGGGTGGTTCGGCCGCCCACATGCCCCACGTACTGCCAAGCGGCGGCGCGGGGCTGTCGAGTTCGGCCATGATCGCCAGCGCGTCGGTATGACCTTCGAACAACTTGCACAGGCGCAAGTCATGGCCGGCCACCTGGGCCAGCCGACTGAAGCGGGCCAGGGTTGCGCCGCTGCCCGGCAGCGGCAGTTGATCGAGGCCTTCTTCCTGAAGTGCCTTCAGTGCCGTACCCAGGGCGTATGTATCCGCGTAGCCCCGGTAGCCCTGAAGGAAACTGTGCAACGCCATCTCACACCTCGTCTTCACGCTGCAGTTCAAACAACAGCAGTGAGCGGCCGGTCACGGCGTACTCATGCTCAAAGTCAAAACGCTCCTGGCCGCGTATCGCCGGCTCATTGGTGTCGAGCATGCACGTCCAGAACTCACCCTCCGGCACCGGCGGCAGGCGGAAATTGACCATGTCATGGTGGGCATTGACCACCAGCAACAGCGTAGCATCGGCACCCGCCCGGCGGATCCCGGTTTCCTGGGCGCGGCCATCCATCAACATGCCCAGGCAGCGACCCTGGCTGTCTTCCCATTGCTCGGTGTTCATTTCGTTGCCATCGGGCGCCAGCCAGGTGACGTCTTTTACGCCGATGTCTTCGTTGTAGTCGCCGACCAGGAAGCGTCCACGACGCAGAATCGGGTAGGCCAGGCGCAGCTTGATCAAGCGCTTGACGAACTTGAGCAGGGCCTTGCCGTCATCGTCCAGGTCCCAGTTGACCCAACCGATTTCGCTGTCCTGGCAGTAAGCATTGTTGTTGCCGTGCTGGGTGCGGGCGAACTCGTCACCGGCGACGATCATCGGAGTGCCCTGGGCCAGCAGCAGGGTGGCGAAGAAGTTGCGCATCTGGCGCAGGCGCAGTGCGTTGATCTCAGGGTCGTCGGTCGGGCCTTCGACACCGTGGTTCCACGACAGGTTGTTATTGCTGCCGTCCTGGTTGTTTTCGTCGTTGGCCTCGTTGTGCTTGTCGTTGTACGAGACCAGGTCGTGCAAGGTAAAACCGTCGTGAGCGGTGATGAAGTTCACCGAGCTGTAAGGCCGGCGCCCACGATGGTTGAACATCTCGCCCGAGGCGGTCATGCGCCCGGCAAAATCCGCCAGTTGGCTGTCGTCGCCTTTCCAGAACGCACGCACGGTGTCGCGGAAGCGGTCGTTCCATTCCACCCAGCCTGGCGGGAAGTTGCCCACCTGGTAGCCGCCGGGGCCGCAGTCCCAGGGTTCGGCAATCATTTTCAACTGGCGCAGCACTGGATCCTGGCGGCAGGCGACCAGGAAGCTGTGGCGTTCGTCGAACCCGTCGCGGTAGCGGCCCAGAATGGTTGCCAGGTCGAAGCGGAAACCGTCCACATGCATCTCGGTGGCCCAGTAACGCAGGGAGTCGGTGACCATTTGCAGCACGCAAGGGTGGCTCAGGTCCAGGGTGTTGCCGGTACCGGAGTCGTTGATGTAGAAGCGCTTGTCGTCGGGCATCAGGCGGTAGTAAGAGGCGTTGTCGATGCCGCGCATGGACAGGGTCGGGCCGCGCTCGTTGCCTTCGGCGGTGTGGTTGTAGACCACGTCCAGAATCACTTCCAGCTTCTGCTCATGCAGGTGCGCGACCATTTCCTTGAACTCGGCGATCTTGCCGCTGGCCAGGTAGCGCGGGTCGGGGGCGAAGAAGGCAATGCTGTTGTAGCCCCAGTAGTTGGTCATGCCTTTTTCCAGCAAGTGCTGGTCGTTGACGAAGGCGTGCACCGGCAGCAGCTCGACCGAAGAGACGCCCAACTGGCGGATATGTTTGAGCACGTCGTCTTCCATCAAGCCGGCGCAGGTGCCGCGCACGGACTCGCCCACCGAAGGGTGGCGCATGCTGATACCGCGCAGATGGGTTTCATAGATGATCGTGCGGTCCCAAGGCACCCGTACGGGTTGATCGTTGCCCCAGGTGTGTGCCGGGTCGATAACCTTGCACTTGGGCACGAAGGGTGCGCTGTCGCGCTCATCGAAGCTGAGGTCGTCATCCGGGTGGCCGATGGTGTAGCCGAACAGCGCCTCCGACCATTTGAGTTCGCCCACCAGTTGCTTGGCGTAGGGGTCGATCAGCAGCTTGTTGTGGTTGAAGCGATGACCATTGGCCGGGTCGTACGCGCCGTACACGCGGTAGCCGTAGATCAGCCCGGGGTGGGCGTCGGGCAGGTAACCGTGGAAGATCTCGTCGGTGTATTCGGGCAGTTCGATGCGCTCCAGCTCGACTTCGCCGGTGTCATCGAACAGGCACAACTCCACTTTGGTGGCGTTGGCCGAAAACAGTGCAAAGTTGACGCCCAGGCCATCCCAGGTGGCGCCGAGCGGGAAGGGCAAACCTTCACGAATCCGCGACGGTTCATGATCCGGCGTCGCTGTGGTGTTCTCGGGTCTGCTCATGGTGTTGCTCCTGCAAGGGGTCTTTTCTCGGGCCGAACGCGGCCGTGCTGACGGTGTTTCAGCAAAGGACATGGACGAAAAAGGGCCTGCAGCCTGGGATAACGGCTGCAGGCCCGAGAAATCATGGGGCGGGTGGTTTTGGCTTCTTCGGGGCGGTCGGTTTCTTCGCCGCGGGCTTGGCGGCTACCGGATTGGGTTTGGCGGCCGCCTTGGGCGCGGTTTTCGGCTTGGCGGCAGGCTTGGGCTTGCTGGGCGTCAGCGCCTCGGCTTCGGCCAGTTTGCGCGCCATCTCCCAGTGGCGATCGTGCGCACCGTCCGGCTTGCCTTCAGACTCCCAGATCTGATGCGCCAGTTCGCGAATACGTTTGTCTTCTTTACTCATCACAAACTCCTCACAGAAAATGTTCAGCTTTCTTGATTATCAGGATTGATAAAGACATTGACCGGGAGATCCCCCAGGGCAGCGCTGATCAACAGCTCCTTGTTGGGTGTGACTGCGCCTGTTTGAAAAAGTCCCTTCCAGTTTTGTGTTGTGGTGGCGAACGGTAATTTCACCCGGGTATCGCCCCACACCTGCGCATTGATGTGGGGAAATACACCGTTTTCCAGCAACGGATAAGGCCAGCGCGGCACCACCACCAACAGCTGTTGGCCCTGGTGCTCACGGTAAAACGCAACCACGCGCTCCGCGTGCCGACCCACCACTTCGAGCGGCGTATAGCTGCCTTTGCGAAACAGCTCGGGACAGGCTCTGCGCGCGTTCAGCACCTGGGCGATCAACGCTTGTTTGATACGCCCATCGCGCCAGTTGAACAACAGCTCACCGATGTCGGGTGGGGTATCCAGGGCACGCTGGCGCGCATCGAAATCCACCGGGCGTCGGTTGTCCGGATCCACCAGGCTGAAGTCCCAGAACTCGTCGCCCTGGTACACATCCGGTACACCCGGCACGGTGAGGTGAAGCAAAGTTTGCGCCAGGCTGTTCAGAGCGCCGGAGGGGGCGATGGCTTGAACGGCGCTGTCGAGCGCATCGCGCAGCGCTTGGCCGGCTTCGCTGAGCAGTAGACGCTTGAGGAAGCGCTCGACACCCTGCTCATAGGCTTCGTTGGGCGCGCTCCAGCTGCTTTGTAACTTGGCTTCGCGCAGGGCTTTCTGTTGCCATTGCCAGAGCCGTTGCTGGTAAGCCTCAAAGTCCGGGTTGTGCTCCAGCGGCCAACTGCCGAGCAGCACCTGATACAGGATCAGCTCATCACCCGCCGAAGGGCTGTCGGTACCCTCGCGCAAGGGCGCGGCGAGGTTGCGCCAGTGTTCGACCTGTTCGGCATACCAGGGCGCGCACTCGCTGAGCACCGCCAGGCGTGCGCGGGTGTCTTCGCCGCGCTTGTGGTCATGGGTGGCGGTGGCCAGCAGATTGTTCGGGAAGGTAGCCAGGCGCTGTTGATTGGCCTGGTGAAAATCTGCCAACGGCGCACTGAATTGTTCGGTACTGAAGCCCACGTCGTTACGCGACAGCAATACGGCCGAGCGATAGAACGCGGTGTCTTCCACGGCCTTTGCTGCGGCGGGTGATGTCAGCTGCTGGAAGCGCACGCAGGCATGTTTGAGGATCTTGCGCTCACGGCCCACCGGGCGATTGCGCCAAGGCTGGCCGCCCAACCATTTTTCCAGGTGCTCAAGCACCGGCCAGTCGCCTTCGTTAAGGGTACTGCGCGCACCGTCCATGGCCTGCTGGAACACCTTGTCGTCGGCGGTGCTGCGGCCCCTGGCACTGATGTAGGTGCGGTACACCGGGAAATGCACAATCAGCTCCTGCAAGGCCCGACGGATCGCACCCAGGGTCAGGTCGCGGGTCATCACATCATCGCGGGCCACTTGCAGCAGGGCCTGGGCCACGCTTTCGAAGTCGCCGCCCAACGAGCCATTGAGGATTTGCTGGCGCGCCAAGCGGGCTTCGTCGATAAACGCCGAGGGCCGTTCGCTGTGGCGCGTCCACAGGTCGGCCAGCGGAGCAAAACCGTCAGGATGGTGTTGCAGCAACGACAGTTGATTCATGAATTCGTAGCCAGTGGTGCCGTCCACTTGCCAGTCTTCGCGCAGGGTTTCGCCTTCGCCGAGGATCTTCTCCACGAAGATCGGCAAATGGCGCTGTGGCGACAGCGCGTCCACGCGGCGGCGCAGTTTGCGGCAATAACCACGTGGGTCGGCCAGGCCGTCGATATGGTCGATGCGCAGGCCATCGATCAAGCCCGCGCCGATCAGCTCGAAAATCTTGCCGTGGGTGGCTTCGAACACTGCCGTGCGCTCCACGCGCAGGCCGCCCAGTTCATTGACGTCGAAGAAGCGCCGCCAGTTGATGTCGTCTGCGGCGGTGCGCCAACTGGCCAGGCGGTAGGTCTGTTGCTCAAGCAGATGATGCAAGCGCTCGAAACCCTCAGGCTGGCGACCATCGAAAGCGGCCAGCCGTTGCTTGATGGCCGGTAAGACTTCGGTGGCGCGTTCGGTCAGCGCCTGCTTGAGCCTAGCGGCTTCGGTGTAGGCATCGTCGTGATAGGCGAGGGCGGCGAAACGCTCGGCCAGCGGTTTGAGCACCTCATCGCCGCCCAGGATCAAGGCGTAGTCCCGTGGGCAGATCGGGAAGCGATGCTCGTAATGCTCGGCGTAGAAGCTGCCGTGAGCGGCGTCGAACTTGAGCGTCAACGCTCCGCTCTGCAAGGCTTCGCCGTAATCGCTGCCCAGGAACGGCATCAGCAATTGGCCTTTGAGCAACGGGTCGGGCGAGTGCCACTGGATGTCGAAAAACTCGCTGTAGGGGCTCAAGCGCCCCCATTCCAGCAGGTCCAGCCACCAGGGGTTATCCGCGCCACCCACGGCCATGTGATTGGAAACGATATCCAGGATCAGGCCCATGTTGTGTTCACGCAGGGTGGCGACCAGGCGACGCAATGCTGCCTCGCCACCCAACTCCGGGTTGACGCGAGTGGGGTCGACCACATCGTAGCCATGCATGGAGCCGGCGCGGGCGCTCAGGAGCGGCGAGGCATACAGGTGGCTGATGCCCAGTCGGGCAAAATACGGCACCAGCGGCACCGCATCATCGAGGGTAAAGCCTTTATGAAATTGCAGGCGCTGGGTGGCGCGCAGGGGCAGTACGTTCATCGGTCACGCTCATAGGCTTGGTTGCGCGCCACGGCCAACAGTTCGAGGCGGCGCGCAGCACTGTCGTGGTCGAGCAGGCTGGCGGCCTCGCCTGGCAAGCGTCGGCGCCAGTTGGGGTGGGTATCGAGGGTGCCGGGCAGGTTGGCTTGCTCTTCGATGCCCAGCGCGTCCTCCAGCGGCAGCAATACCAGTGGCGCACGGGTGTGGCCGAGGTAGCGCACGCTGGCGTCGATCACGTGATCGGTGTCGTTGCGGATCTCATCGACAAAGTTCTGCGGGTCCTGGCTCAAGGCCTGACGCAGTGCATGACGTTCGCGCAGACGGTGTTCGCTCCATTGCTCCACGGTGGGAGGGTCGATCAGGTCGAGCTGGATATTCCACTCGATATCACGGCTGTGCCACCAGCCATTGAGCGTGGGCAGGTCGTGGGTGCTGGTGGTGGCCAAGGAGTTGTCGGGCCAGTCAAGAATCGGCGTGAACCGGCCTTCGTGGTCCTGTTCGAACAGCAATACGCGCATACCCAGAATCGAGCGGGCGCTGAGCTTTTCACGCAGGCCCTCGGGCACCGTACCCAGGTCTTCACCGAGGACGATGGCCTGGTGGCGGTGCGATTCCAGCGCCAGCAAACGCAGCAGGTCGTCCACCGGGTAATACAAGTAGGCGCCTTCGCGGGGCGAGGCACCCAGGGGGATGACCCACAGGCGTTGCAGGCCCATCACATGATCGATGCGCAAGCCACCGGCATGGGCGAAGTTGGCCCGCAGCATTTCGATAAACGCACGAAAGCCATTGCGCTTGAGACCTTCCGGGGAGAAGGCGGAGATGCCCCAACCCTGGCCTGCACGGTTGAGAATATCCGGCGGTGCGCCTACCGTGAGGTCGGCCAGCAGTTCATCCTGGCGACTCCATGCCTGGCTGCCGCCACCGTCGGCACCCACCGCCAGGTCGGCAATCAGGCCGATGCCCATGCCGCTGCCACGGGCGGCCTGTTGCGCGCGCGCCAGGCTGCGGGCGATCAACCATTGGGTGAAGGCAAAGTAGCCGATCTCATCGCGGTTTTCTTCAGCAAACTGCGCCAGCGCCGGGCTCTGCGGCGTGCGCCAGTCTTCGGGCCAGTGGCGCCAGTCGAGCTCTTCGCCGGCGGCGGCACGTTGCGCTTGCACGGCTTCGAAGCGGCAGTGGTTTTCCAGGGCCTCGCCGCCGGCCTGGCGGAAGCTCTGGAAGTCGGCATGTTGCGGATGTGCGCCGTGGCGGAAGTCCTCATACAGCGCACGCAGCAGGCGTTGCTTGGCCTTGGCGGCGGTGGGCCAGTCGATCAGCGTGAGTTGCTCCAAATCCCGCAGTTCGTCGGTCAGGCCGACGGCCTCGGTAGCGTCGTGCACTTCACGCTCGCCAAGGATGCAGGCGGGCGAGGCGTACAGGCTGTTGAGAAACAGGCGGCTGGACGGTGAATAAGGGCTGAAACGTTCGGTGTCGGCGCTGAACATTGCGTGCATGGGGCTGATCGCCACCGCGTCGGCACCGCGCTCGGCCGCCGAGCGCACCAGATGCTCCAGGGCCAGGGTGTCCCCGAAGCCACCATCGCCGCGGCGACGCAAGGCATACAGCTGGGCGCTCAAGCCCCAGGCGCGAGCGGGGCGGCTGTCCACCGCGTCGGCCACGCTGTAGCAGTGGCTGGGCGCAACGGCCAGGGTGAAGGTTTGCCCATCGATATGCACCTGGTGGTAGCCGAGGGCAATCACCCCGGGCAGCACCGCATTGCCGTCCAGGCGCAGCTCCAGGGTTTCACCACCTTCCAGGCTGACGCGACACGGGGTGTCCGGGGCGAAGTAGCGCGCCAGGTCCAGGCTTGCGCCGCTGTCGATGGTGATCAAGGGCGGCAGGTGCGTGTCTTGTTGCACCTGCTCCAGTTCCTGCAGGCTGGCGTCGATCTCGGCGTCGGTATCGGCCGGGTGCCCCAGCCCTTTGAGAACGGCGCGCAAGGCTTCGGGCTGCACGTGTTGCGGGCGACCGTTGGCATCGATCCAATCGACGGCCAGGCCCGCGCGACTGGCGAGTAGTTCCAGGTTCGCTTCGCTCAAAAGTGTTCTCCGGCAGGTGATAAGCAAACGCGTGCGCTCAACGGTGGTAACTGCGTACCTTGCTGGGCAGGCGTCTGGAAAATGATGGGGTGTGGCGCGGGGTGATCCAGAGGCTGTTCACTCAGGTTCAGGTCGATTTGCAACAGGCTGCCGTTGCCCAGGCGCCAACGCGCCGTGACAGCTCCTTCGGCCATCACCTGCGCGCCCAAGGCCACAGTGCCCGGCAAGTGCGGCACTAGGTGTTGGTGACGCAGGCTCAACAGCTGACGATAGAGCTGGGTGTGCTCGTTCTCGACGAAAGAGGGTGCCGATTGCACAAAGGTTTCCAGTGCATTGGGATCGGGAATACGTTCGCGTTGTTCGGGGTCGTGAAACGCCGCGAAATCGGCGAACTCGTTGCGCCGGCCTTCGCGCACCGCCTCGGCCAGTTCGCCGTGATGGTCGGTGAAAAACAGAAAGGGTTCGGCCGCATTCACCTCATCGCCCATGAACATCAGCGGGATCATCGGGCTGAGCAGCAATAGAGCCGTCGCCGCGTTCAGCGCCTGGGGCGAACACAGTTGGTGCAGGCGTTCGCCCAGGGCGCGGTTGCCGATCTGGTCGTGGTTCTGCAAAAACGCCACGAAAGCGCTGGGCGGCAGATCTGCACTGGGTTCGCCGCGTGCATGGCCGTGGCGGGTAGTTTCGCCCTGATATATAAAGCCCTCGCCCAGGCAACGCGCCAGTTTGGCGGTGGGCTGTTCGGCGAAATCGCTGTAATAGGCATCGGTTTCACCGGTCAGCAGCACGTGCAGCACGTTATGAAAGTCATCATTCCACTGGGCGTTGAAATCTTCCTTCAGCAGGCTGGCCTGGTTCAGCTCGTTCTCCAGCACTAGCCAGACGTGCCGGTCGTCGTGCACCTGCTGACGCACGCGGTGTGCCAGTTCCTGCAAGAACCCGGGATTATCGATGGCGTGTACCGCATCCAGGCGCAGGCCGTCGAAGCGGTATTCCAGCAGCCACATCAGCGCGTTATCAAGGAAAAAATCCCGCACTTCACGGCGCTCGAAATCGATACCGGCGCCCCACGGGGTATGCACGTCCTCCTGGAAGAACCCCGTGGCGTACTGGCCCAGGTAATTGCCATCGGGCCCGAAGTGGTTGTAGACCACATCGAGCATCACCGCCAAACCATGGGCATGGGCAGTGTCGATCAAGTGCTTGAGCTGTTCGGGCGTACCGTAGGCGGCGTGCGGTGCGTAGGGCAGCACGCCGTCATAGCCCCAGTTGCGTTCACCGGGGAACTGCGCCAGTGGCATCAACTCGATCGCAGTGATTCCCAGCTCAGCCAGACGTGGCAGGTGCTTCTCGACTTCGGCGTAGCCACCCATGGCGCCCACATGCAGTTCGTAGATCACCGCGGTGTGCCAAGGGCGGCCTTGCCACTGGGTATGGCGCCATGGGTAAGCGTTGGGGTCGACCACTTGACTCCAACCGTGCACGTCCTGGGCCTGGGCCCTGGAAGCGGGGTCGGGAACCGCGTTTTCCCCATCGATGTTAAAGCGGTAGAGCGTGCCGGCAGGGCAGGCTGCTTCGACTTCGAACCAGCCATCCGCCTGGGGCAGCAGGGTGATGGATTTACCGTGTTGCAATTCAACGCTGACATAAAAAGCGTCTGGCGCCCACAAGGCAAAACGCGTGTGTTGCGCGTCCAGCATGATTGCGCCGTGGGGCCAGGTGTCCAGAGTCCGTAACGGCATCTATGAAGACCTCCCGGGTTGGTTCAAGTGGCTATTTGGTTGGTTTCCCCAAGGCCTTGGCCACCAGTTGTTCGTAGAGCTCGGCGTAGGGTTCAACCGCCTGGCACCAGTTGAACGGTTGTGTCATGGCGCGGCTGCGCATGGCGTTGAGCAGGCCGGGGAAGGCGAATACCTTGAAGGCACGGCGCAGGGCTTCTTCGTAGCTTTGCACCGTCGACTCATTGAACAGGAAACCGGTGACGCCATCTTCAATGGTGTCCGCCAGGCCACCGGTGTTCCGCGCCACCGGCAACGAACCAAAGCGTTGCGCGTACATCTGGCTCAGGCCGCAAGGTTCATAGCGCGAGGGCATCAACAGGAAGTCGCTGCCGGCAAACATGCGACGGGCATCGGTCTCGTTGAAGCCGATGCGCACGCCCACCTGGCCCGGGAAGCGCAGCGCCAATTCGCGCATGGCCTGTTCCTCTTCGGGTTCGCCACGGCCGATGATCGCGATCTGGCCACCGTTTTCGACGATAAAGCCGGCGACCGCTTCAGTCAGGTCCAGACCCTTCTGATAAACCAGGCGTGACACCACGGCGAACAGCGGGCCGTTGGACGCGTGCAGTCCAAACAGCTCGCGCACATGGGTGGCGTTTATCGCCTTGCCTTCCCAGTCGCCGATATTGAAATTGTGGGTCAAGTGCGTATCGGTGGACGTTTCCCAGCTTTCGTCGATGCCGTTGGGAATACCGCTGAGCAAACCTTGTTGAGTCTTGCTGGCTAGAAAGCCATCCAGGCCACAGCCGAATTCCGGCGTGGTGATTTCCTGGGCGTAGGTGGCGCTCACGGTGGTGATGTGGCTGGAATACGCCATGCCCGCCTTGAGGAACGACATCTTGCCGTAGAACTCCATGCCTTCCTGCTGCAGGGCGTGGGGTGGGATGCCTAGTTCGGGCGTCGACGCCAGGCTCACCACACCCTGATAGGCCAGGTTATGAATGGTGAACAGTGTTGGCGTGCGTGACCCACGCCAGTGCATGTACGCCGGCGCAAGGCCCGCGGGCCAGTCATGGGCGTGCACCAGGTCGGGGCACCAATGGATCTGTGCCAGGTTGGCGGCCATGTCGGCGGCGGCCAGGCCCAGGCGGGCGAAGCGAATATGGTTATCCGGCCAGTCGCGGCCGTTATTGGCGCCGTACGGCGTGCCTTCACGCTCATACAGTTCGGGGCAGATCAGCACATAGATGACCAGGCCGTCCGCCAGGTCCATACGCCCGATCTTGCACGGCGGCAGCGCCGCGTGGCCGCCCAGCTCACCGACGATATGAATCGGATTGTCGCTTTCCATCACTTGCGGGTACCCGGGGATCAGCACCCGCACATCGTGCAAATGCGCCATGGCGCGGGGCAGGGCGGCGGACACATCGCCCAGGCCACCGGTTTTCACCAGGTCGGCGAACTCGGAAGTGACGAACAAGACTTTCTTTCGATTCGGATTCTGACTCACGATCGGCCGCACAGTGTTGGGCAGGTCGACCAAAGACGTTGGCCCCCCTACCGGCTGACTAAAACGCTCTCCCTGAGTATCTACTGCGGCACTGATCATAATGCACTCCCATTTGTTGGTTCGCTAATGGCCCGCTGCCATCAGCTCCAAGTGGCCGCATCCTGCGGCCAGGCACACCAGCGCTATACAAGCTGGCAAGGCGTATGCCAGTTGCAACGTCGGCTGAAAAAGATTGGATGAACGGGCATTCGGCGTGAAACGCTCGTGCACGTCCTTACCTAAAACTTGACCTGAGGCGGAGTTGGAAAGTTTAGATTTTTTGCGGGGTTTTTGTTTTGGAACGGACCCATCGGTCATGAGTCTAGGCCAGATCCCAGAGCCTGCAGGGTTTAGCGCGGTTTTTTGTAGGACAAAATAAATCTAACGATATGCAGCGTGTTCTCTGTAGGAGCGAGCTTGCTCGCGAAAGACTCACAGACGCCGCGTTTATTCAAGAAACATGCTTTATCGTTGACGATTTTCGCGAGCAAGCTCGCTCCTACAGGAAGGCAGGGCCGCACCTTTTTGATGCGTCAGCCCAGCACGCGGATGGGCACGCCATCGGCCCAGGCCTGAATGTCTTCAATCATCTGTTGATAGAACTGCCGGTAATTGTGCTCACTCACATACCCCACGTGTGGCGTGGCCAGCACATTGGGCAAGCGGCGAAATGGATGATCAGCCGGCAGCGGTTCCTGGGCATACACATCCAGCGCCGCCCCGGCCAGGCGGCCACTGCTCAATGCCTGCACCAGCGCCTGCTCATCCACAATCGGCCCGCGTGCGGTGTTCACCAGGTGCGCCGTGGGCTTCATCCACGCCAGTGCCTGGGCATCCACCAGCCCACGGCTGCGCTCACTGAGCACCAGATGGATGGTGAGGATATCCGCCTGTTCAAACAACTCGCGCTTGCTGACCCATGTCACGCCTGCTTCAGCCGCCCGTTGCGGCGTGAGGTTTTCGCTCCAGGCGATCACCCGCATACCGAATGCCTGGGCAAACGTCGCGACTTTCTGGCCGATACTGCCCAGGCCGAGCACGCCCAGGGTCTTGCCATGCAGGTCACCGCCCAGGCCCACCTGCCATCCGCCTGCGCGCAGCGAGTTGGCTTCGGCCAGCAGATTGCGCGTAGAGGCCATGATCAGCGCCCAGGTCAGTTCCGGCGCCGCGTGTTTATAGCTGTCGGTGCCGCACACCTGAATACCCAGGGCCTTGGCGGCGGCAATATCGATGGCAGCATTGCGCATACCGCCGGTGACCAGCAGTTTGAGCTTGGGCAACTCTCGCAGCAGGGCCTCGTCGAAGGTGGACCGTTCGCGCATGACGCAAATCACCTCGAAGCCCTTCAAGCGTTCAACCATTGTCGCCGTATCAGCGGGGTAGTCGTGGAGAAAATGTACCTGGCCCACGCCGTCCAGCGCCGACCAATCCACCACGTCACTGGCGACGTTCTGCCAGTCATCTATCACTGCGATCTGTATCGACATGCCATGGGCCTCGAAATCAAAGGGCATTCATACCCTGCAACAGCGCTTTATGAAACTGCTCCGGTTCTTCCATCTGTGGCGCATGGCCCAGGCCGGGGAATTCCACCAGTGTGGCGTGGGGAATCAGCTTGGCTACCTGCTTGCCCAGCACCTGGTAATTGCCAATCCTGGCCTTGACCGCCGGCGGCGCCACATCTTTGCCGATGGCTGTGGTGTCGCTGGTGCCGATCAGCAGCAAGGTGGGCACCTTAAGGTCCTTGAATTCGTAGTACACCGGTTGGGTGAAGATCATGTCGTAAATCAATGCCGAGTTCCACGCGACTTGGGTATGCCCCGGGCCTTTGTTCAGGCCGGCGAGCATATCCACCCAGCGTTCGTATTCCGGCTTCCAGCGCCCGCCATAATAGGTGTCGCGTTCATATTTGCGCACCCCGTCGGCACTCATTTTCAGCTCGCGCTGGTACCACTGGTCGACGCTCTGGTAGGGCACACCGAGGGCTTTCCAGTCTTCCAGGCCGATAGGGTTCACCAGCCC
>NZ_JPRX01000002.1:0-94780 GCF_000737955.1 Pseudomonas sp. BRG-100
GTGACTTCGGCCGGTGCCGTTGGTGCCGTGGTGTCTCCGGTATGGTGTCCGTTACCTGAGTGGCCTTTACCGTGATTAGCAATGACAAGCCCACCTAATGCCACCCCTCCAAGTATCCAGGCGACATTGGAGAGATCGAAACTCTCGTGAGTAATAAGAGGGTCAACAGAATTCAATTCTGTAAATACAATCGATTGCTCACTTTCAGATGAAACTGCTACGAGAAACGACTTGTCTTGCGGGGTTCTTATTACAAGGTCATTATTTGATGTGTAGGAGTTATCAGTAAAGTAGTGCTTTATTATTATTGTTTCACCTGAAGTAAAAATGATAATTAAAGATAAATTGTCTTTTCGTATGGATTGAATTTCTTCACGACCTGCTTCAATTATAATCACACATGGTGAGGATACGGTATTGTTGGCGGTGGATAAGGGCGAAGAAATATTAGTTTTCTTGTCTAGGATATATGAGTTATGAGACATGATATTTCCTTGAGAATATAGAGTGAAGGCGACGGACGGCGGTTTTAATTGCGGGCTAAGGTCTATTTATAATGAAAATTGTTATATTTCAAATAAATGTTCTGTTATTTTCGGACAGTATGTTGTGATTTGCGGACGTAGCGAGTTTTTAACGTGAATATATAATTGTCTTGGTTGTTGTTCTGTCGATTCATAGATTTAACTTGGTTTTATGTTGCTTATGTTTCGGGAGGTGTTGGCAGGTGGGAGATTTGATTGAATGTATTGTAGTTAGTAATGCTGACGCCGTGCCATCTTTTGAAGGAGTGGGCAAAGTTTGATGGGTCGCTATAACCTAGAAGATAGGAAATTTCTTGGATGGAAATTCCTCCGATTTCTAATAACGCCAATGCTTGATTTTTTCTGTAAGAGTCTAATAATGTACGATATGTGGCGCCTTCTTTTTCTAGGTTTCTTCTCAGCGTTCTCGATGATAAGTTAAGCAATTCTGCAACTTGTTCCATGCTGGGGATTTCACTTGAGTTGCTGAGTAAGTTGTTAACCTTTGATATATAAGAAAGGGAGGCATCTGTTTTTTTTATAAGGGTTTCACATTCCTTTACGCATGTATGGTTTGCTTCTGGAGAACTACTAGATAAAGGAGCGCTTAGTAAGGTGGTAGGGAGTGTAAAAGTATTGAATTGTTGTTTGAAATTAGGGGTTACTCCAAATTCTTCAGTGTAGTAAGATTCGTTTTTTGGAGGGCTGCATGTTAGGTTAACCTTGTTAAATGGCAGCTTTGATTTTGTTAAATCTCTTTGGGCTCTTAAGATTGCGCCAATGTCTCTGTTTAAGATAAAATCTTTAATTGTTTCTGGTAGGAAGTCATTTTCAGCAAGTATGTGAGAGTTTGGCCCCGCTGTCTGCAAACTAAATCTAGTGAAGGCATAGGTTAACTTTAAATAGCGGAGTCCTAAAGTGGTAGCTTTATGCAGGGTTGGACTACTCAGCATAGTAAAACCCCATGCGCCATATAAGCTTAGGCTATATTGCAGGCCTGCATTGAGCCCATCTAGGGGTTCCAGTTCTAGAGTGTTTACTATATTGGAGATAAGTATTAACTCTTGTTCGGAACTTATGTAAATATTTGGCTGTGTAAGGCTGGCTAATGTTAAGTCTGTATTTTTTAGGCAGCACTTTAAATCAGCACCTTTACCTAAAGCCCACTGCGTAATTATTTTAGCGCTGCATGATAGTCTTTGATGTGAGTAAAAGTCAGTGTAAGCCTGTTGAGGCACTTTTCCTTTAATGAAGAGTGATAGATTACGCTTCATAAGGGGTCTCTTTATCTTTGAGTCGCTTTTTCGTCTAGGGTTTTTAGTGTATAGTATAAAATAAGACCTTTAAGGTTCAATGATTTTCTTGAGTGGAAATGTCAACTATTATGAATTGTCATAAGTTGTTATAGGATTGTGAGCACACCGCAATGGTAAGTTTCATAGCATGGTGGGCCTGAGGTTGAGAGTACTCACGGGCTCCAGGTTTAGGCTTATTTAACTGGCCGCCAGGTCTGACTATCTTTATTTACAAGCTTTATTTACAAGCCTTGACCCTCATCGACCACCATCTTCAAGGCTCTCAAAACCTGCATGCTGGATAGGTTTTGGGGAAGTCTTAAAGCAATTAGCTAGTGTGCAATAGCTGCGCTTTACTCATGGCGCAAAGCTTATGTTGCCGCGTGTGCTGGATGAAACCGGCGCTTTGATCTCGGGGGGACGTAAGATTTTTGCCAGGTGCTGAGGCCTGACAAAATCTGGAAAACACGCTAAAATCAGATGTGAAGATCCTGTATTCGCCCCCAGTTTACTGAGCACTACTTACCAATGAGATTTGCAGAGTGAACACACTTAATGAATCCAACAAACACCTAGAGCAGATCCGTCGGTCGCGTCTTTTTCGATGGGCATTAGCCCTTCAGTGGTTCGGGGTCGTTATGTTTTTACTAGCGTTAGCGCTGGCTCTGTTCACTGATTTTCTCCAGGATATTCAGGGAGTTATCACTATCGCTGTTCTTGGTATGTTAGCGTTACTTTCAATAGTGCCTGCGCGTTTTATTTTGACTGTTCAACTCATGACACCTGTTGAATCTCATAACGCGGATCACAAAAAAAATCCGCCTGAAGTTTAACTGATCTTTCCGACCCCTATTATTTTTTACTTTGTGATCTTTATCGAATGATGCAATAAACCACTACTATAATTGCTCTTAACCAATCTTTTTGTGATGCGAAAGTTCTAATCTCTACGGTGCCGACGGCCCGTATAAAAGTTTCGCAACGTATCGAACGGTGCTCAGGGCCCCGTCATAAGCACATACTTTATAGGTTGGAGAATCCACGGGCCGCAGCCACGCCGGTCATACAGCTGTGGCGTGCTGATATTGGCATTTCCCACCCACTCTTGGACCTTGGCAATATTGACGTCATGTTCCAGGGCTTTGGTCGCGGCCGTCGCTCTGAGTCCGTGAACGCCTAGCCCGTCGACGTGGATGTCTGCCGCCTTGGCCTATTGCCCAACCATCGTGCAAATTCCGTTTGCGCCGACTCTGGCACTCATTATGCGGCCGCGGATCGAGCGTAACAGCGGGCTATTCCCTGGTTTACGTTTGCTGCCGCGTTCAGGTACGTATAAATGAGCTTGGCCGCGACCGGGTGCAGCTGTAAATACGGGGTCGTACTGCTTGTAGGTGCTTGATGCCATGGCGTTCCTGTATATCGCCATTCATCAATTGTACTGCCTCTTCCCGGCGCAGGCCGTGGTACAGCAGGACGGCCAAAATCGCCCGGTCCCAAATCCCTTCAATGTCCATCTATCCGCCGCCATCAGCAGCATCTTGACCCGATCGTCCCCGAGGGCTGGCGTTTTGCTTTTATTGGTTTCTACCCGGGGCCGTTTGACGCCATGCACGGCGTTGTTTTCTCCAAGAGGTGATCAAACAGGCTTGCCAGCGCCGCTAGTTTGTGTCGGATGGTGACTCCGGCCAAACCACGAGTTTCCAGTTGGGCGCGCCAGGCCAATATATGCGCCCGGGAGATCGCGCGGAATTTCTCGGCGCCGGTGAGCCCAATAAACCCGCAGAAGTCTTCTAGGTCGTTTTGATAGGCGCGGCAGGCGCGTGAATTATCGATATTAGCGAACCATTCTACCGCTGCCGGGACCGCAGCGAGCTGTTGAAACTCCACGCCGCTCAGACACCGCTCACCTACGATAAGCAGGTTTAGGGGTCGGCTTTGTCATCGTGGACCGCTGTTGTTAGGACTCGATAGGGTCATATGAGGTTGACGTACTGGTCAGATGGAATCGTAGCGCTGCCGAACCCTCTTTTACAGCCAACTTCCACCCTGTATGACTGTGCTTGCCGGCTGTTTGCTCCGTTTCATAACCTTGCCGCAGGTGAGGCTTTCACTCCTTCGATGCACGATGAGATCATTTCTGCGTAGGGTGTCGGCCAGATGACGCTCAACGGAAAAAAACGTTGCCATTGCTATTGTTTAGGAAGCCTACAGAATTCGGAAAAAATCGTAAGCTAAGGCTTACGCCTGTCGTAGCCGCCTGGATTTACCGTCTTCCGGCTCTGCCGCCAGACGTAAACGCCAGTCAGGTTGATATGCTCCCAGCCCATCGGCGACAGGTATTGATATAGGTCGATATTCACCGGTTTTTCTGTGTCAGTCAGTCCTTGGGGTGCCCGCTTCAGGTAGACGGTGTTCCACAGTACGATAGCTGCGGCTACAAGACTCAGTCCGCAGGACTGATAGCGCTGCTGTTCGAAGCTGCGATCCCTGATTTCATCATGGCAGTTGAAAAACTCCGTGCAGGTCAGGGCATTGCGCACTTCGCCTTTGTTCAACCTAGCGTGCACACGACGACATAGCTCGACGCTTTGCAATCAGTCCAGGATAAACAACGTACGCTCGATCCGGCATAGCTCCCGCAGGGCCACGGCCAGACCGTTCTGATGCGGATAGCTACCCAGCTTGCGCAGCATCAACGAGGCGGTGACAGTGCCCTGCTTGTTTGGACGGGGACTTTTGAGCACTCCATGCATCACCTGCGTCCTTGCTGGCTTTCAGGGGGAAAACAACTTTGTGATTTCATCATGAGTCTGGTACCTCATGATGCAAACGCAATCCTGGCGGACAAGTGGTGTTGCTGTTCCTGTTAGCGCGTTCCCTTCGGGCCGGGCTTCGAGCTGCGCGATGAGCCAGGCCAAAACAGCCGGCCTGTCTCACCCCTTTGGGCTTCAATCCCTAACGCATCCGGCCTCCTGCCTGCTCGCTCCGCTCCCTTAGCTGCGGCCTCGCATTGCGCCGTTGCAACGCACCTATCCGCCTGATCGACCTAACCGCCAAGGCGACAGGCACTCATCAAAGCAACAGCAAAGCACATCAAAGCAAAGCGCATCAGAGCGACTAGTAAGGAAAAGAATGCAATCAGGACAGAGCCTCACGGCCACGGAGCGTGGTTAGTGACTGAACATCGCGCCAGCTATTCATTTTTTAGGTAACGATTGACAGTGCTATCGACCCCGCCCCCCAATAAACTCCGGTCATCTGAACTGAGGGCCTATAGAAATCCATCAGAAAAGGACAAAAAGCATGGGCGTTTTCGATTACAAGAGCATGACGGGCGATCATGGAAAGGCGCTGCTGAACGATGCCTTGGCTTTATCCGAGTACGCTTATGACTCCACCGGCCAACCGCTGGCAACAGGTGGCTGGGTGCCTATTGGTGCGCAAGCCTTGGGTGTGACTCAGCATGTCGACAAGCAAGGCACCTTCTGGGGCGAGACAGCATTGGCGTCTTCCGCCAATGTTCAGGTACTGGGGCAATACAATAGCGCCGGCAAGCTGGTTGCCATGGGGATAGCGTTTCGCGGCACCTCCTTTGGGTTGACTCTGGATGGTCTGGGCGATGTGGCCAGCGATCTGGCAGCTGCCGTGCTCCCCGGATACGCCACTGACTACGCCAAACTTGCCTTTAACGCTCTACTGGATAATGTCGCCAGCTATGCTAGGGACCAGGGCTTGACCGGCAAGGACATCCTGGTCACCGGCCATAGCCTCGGCGCACTCGGAGCTAACAGCCTGGCGACCTTGAGCCACGATCACTGGGGCGGCTTCTATCAGGACGCCAACTACGTAACCTTTGCTTCACCCACTCAAAGCTCGGGTGATACGCAGGTCTTGAATATCGGCTATGAAAATGACCCGGTATTCAAAGCCATCGACGGTAAAGGCATCAATACCTCGGCGCTTTTGTGGGGCAACGACAGGGCCTGGGACTCGGCCGCCAACAACCTCACAAGCTTTACTGATAATTACGCCTCGGCTTCGGCACACTTGCCCAATAGCCTTAACTTGGGTGTCGCCAAGGCTCACTCACTGGACGGTTATGCCCAAGGCCTGGGGCGCATCGCAGCTTCGGACTTCTACGACCTGACAAACAAAGATTCGACCATCGTCGTCTCCAGCCTGTCAGACGCCATGCGTGGCACTACCTGGGTGCAAGACCTGAACCGCTACGCCGAAAAGCACACCGGCAACACTTTCATTATTGGTACCGAGGGCAACGATCTGCTCAAGGGCGGGGCCGGTAATGACTTCCTGGATGGTGGCGCAGGCAATGATCGCTTCCGCGATGACGGTGGCTACAACATCGTGCTGGGTGGCCAAGGCGATAACGTCTTCGAACTGCAAAAGCCCCTGGCCACATTCAGTTTTGCCAACGATGGCGACGGCACGCTGTACATCAACGACGCCTATGGAGGTATCAGCATGACCCGAGATATCGGTGGGCTGGTGAGCAAGGAAACCGCCTATATACCGTGGACGTCAATCCCTTGGGGCTCCCATGCCATCACTTATCAGGTGAGCGGAAACGGCCTGCTGGCCGGAACCGACTTGACGCAATACGCGACCTCGGCCAAAGGCGATGCCGGTGACAACGTCCTCACTGCCCATGCGGCCGGCGATTGGTTGTTCGGCTTGGGTGGCGACGATCACCTGATCGGCGGTCAGGGCAATGACGTGTTTGTCGGCGGGACCGGCAACGACATGATGGTTTCGGGCGGTGGCAACAATACCTTCCTGTTCAACGGCCTCTTTGGCAACGACCGGATCGAGGGCTACCAGGCTAGCGATAAATTCGTGTTCATGGGGATCCCGGGACTAGGTCAAGACTACGATTACCGCTCTCATGCCACGACGGTCGAGGACAATACCGTACTGTCGTTTGGTGATAACTCTGTGATGCTGGTGGGCGTGGGCATGACCCAATTGAACGGTGCGGGGATTTTCATCTCCTGATCTGACCCGGCGGGATACGTCGAGCAGAAGATTGGTCGCTGCTGCCGTTCAGTGGACGAGCTGATCCAGACGTTGGCCGGTGTGCATGCGATTCTGGACAAGGCCAGCCAAGTGCGAAAGAAACGCGGCCGGAACCAAGTGGTAGCCAGGGCGCTCAAGGGCGCCGCGAGTGAGCCGCTGCATTACCAATAACGCCGCTTATGTTCAAAAGGGGGTACACCCAGCGGGGGGTTGGTGCCCTTTTTAAGGCCCTCGGCAACCACACCCCCCAGGACTGGCCTACCACACCCCGGCAGACTGGTTCCCCTCAACCGACCCAGGAAAGTCACCGTGACCACAGACACTGCCGAAACGACCGAAACTTTTATCCGGGTTGGCTTTGGCAACCTCGGCAGCTATTCGCACCAATGGGCTTGGGAAGTATCAGGCAAACACGGTTATGGCTGGGGTACTGATCAATCTGAACGTGAGGCAATGCTTGAGTGCCTTGCCTACCTGCAAACACACTATCTGTAACGTCTGCCCATCACGAACAGGAACCGACCTCGATGCACATCCGCCACCAGATCCCGCCCAAGTACCGCATGGACGACCCCGGCCTGAGCGCCAAAGAACGCAACGCGGCCCGCTATCGTTTGGAGGACGGCCTAGAAGCGTGGGGCCAACGCTGGGAGCTGCTGGGCCACACCGTGCGCTGTCAGCATTGCCACGCCATGCAGCGGGCCAGCAAATCCCCACAATCGTTCAGCCACGGCGACGGCTGCGCCAATACCGGCGATTTTGCCCAGCACCCTTGGCGCGACCTGACCCAGTTGCTGGAGCAATTGCCCGAGGTGACGCCGTGAGTGCATCTGATCGCTTGGACGCTATCGATCTGCCGCCGTTGATTCGCCGTGCTGTCGATCAGCACCGGGCGCGCATCGAGCGTGCCCAGGAGCTGGCGCAACTAGCCCTGGCCCAAGAGCGCGCCGAGGGCTTTGTCGAAGGCGTGGACGTAGCGGACGCGTTGTCCCCGGCCACTGTCGAAACGTTGTCGATCAGCCTGGACGATACTGTAACGGCACGTCGTGAGATACTGGAGGCATGAATGCTTCCGCTGTAACGGGGGAGTATCGGGAAAGTGCTTACTGCCCATTAAGGCTGTTTTGGGGTGAGTCAGTAAGCACTTTACCAATGCCCCTCTGAGCCCCCCTGTTCAGTACTTCACTTTGTACGTTGGAGAATCCTCCGGTCGCTGGCCATGGCGGGTCGTGCTGATATTGGCGTGTCCCAGCCATACCTAGACCCTGGCGATATCGTCGTCATGCTCCAGCGCATTGGTCGCCGGCCGTGGCCTGCAATCCATGCAAACCCTGCACGTCGACGTGAATGCCCGCCGCTTTGGCCCACTGCGCAACCACCTTATAGATGCCATCGGTGCAAATGCCGACGCCGGTGGTACGGCAGCGCACGAATGAGCTTTGACTTTTCATCTATGCAAACGGTTATCATTACCAACATCAAGAATATATGCATAAATGCATACCTTTTGTTGACTGCTGAGCTGTACGTTTATACAGTATTTGTGTGCCTGCGACCTACGCACACCGGTTAGACAAAAAATTTAAGACTTTAAAGAAATGGAGAACGCATCATGATTAAAATTGGAGACACGTTTTATCTTACCGCACCAGTTGTAATTGATACGAATGAATACAAACCACAAACGTTCGGAGGTGGCGGCAGTGGCGACGAAAGTATAGGTAATAGCCGTCTAGGAGCATTGATCAGTGCTGCGACGCGTGCGCATATTCTTAATACGTTCCCTGCCAAAATTGCTAAAGACGTTAAAGATCAAGAAAACAATATTTTAATTAAGCTACAAGCACTACCACAAACGCTTGATGCTAATGTTTCGTCTATCGTGCAAAAAAAACCGACTCATAGTACCGCCGATACTGCCACACAGATCGGAAATTATATTGATGCAAGCAACATCCTTCTCACCCAAAAAACACAGGAGTACAATCAACAAAAAACGATTGCAGATACGTATTATTATGGTCGTGACTTTTTTAGCTACCCCACAAGTCGATTTATCTCACTTGCCATTAGCAATGGCATGGTTAATATGAGTCCTGACGTTCATTATAAAAAATGGTTTACCTCGTTGCAGGCAGCGTACGCAGCTAAATATGTTAAAAGTGAAATTGACTATCTACAGAAGCAAACTGCGTGGCTTAATACTCAGATTGACGAATTCAAAGACTCGGTTAGCTTCGCATCGGCAGTCAGCGAGCAAATTGTTACTAAGTACGGCACCCATTTGGGAAAAATCGCAAAAGACCTGCAATCAAATATTACCGGAAAGAAAATTCGCAGCTATGCAGAAGCAATGGCAACCTTTGAAAAGGTTAATGCTAATCCCCGGTTGAAGCTGAACGCTCAAGACAGGCAGGCAGTCGTCAATGCGTTGAATGTGTTAGACAAGGCTACTTTTGCCGACAATGTACGTCGCTTGGGGAAAGCATTTGGCGTCACTGGGACAATTGTGCAAGCTGATACTCTTCGGGAGAAAACGGTTTTAGGCTATCAAACAGGCGACTGGAAGCCGCTTCTGCTGGAGTTTGAGGCTATGGCTGCAGGTAAATTAGCCGGCATGGCCGCAGGCGCGATTTTGGCGTTTCTACTCTCTCTGGTCAGTGCACCAGCCGCAATTGCGGTCCCAGCGGTAGCTGTTCTAATGGCTGCTGTCGCTAGTTATCTTGACGCTAAAAAAGTTGATGAAATCAACAATATGTTTATACAATGAATTCTGTCAGCTATATTTTGAGGTCGCTCACAGTTGCGCGACCTTAATCACTTTGGAGGCTTATATGGAACAGCATGGGGTTAGATTTAAAACAATGATTATACCTTATTTTTTCATGGTTGCGACATGGATGCCATTATTTTTAATTGCTTTGATTACGCCAGATCATGCGGATAGCGAATTCTTGGTTTGCATTGAAAATTTCATTGATAGAAATCTTTTTTCTGATGTGGGTGCGTTATCAACTAACTTTCCTTTTGTTTCTAAGATAATCACAAATTACATATGTTTGGTGGCGCCCTTGTTTGCAGTTGTTTTTTGTTATTTAACCTTAAAAAAATCGACATTAGAAACAAAATTGATTGAAAATCTATCTCGATTTAAAGCACTGCTTTGCATCTTTGGGTTAACGCTTCTTGTCTTTGCATTTATTTATATTACGTACTTTGATACTACCCATCTTGAAGACTCTCGAAAGCTTGCGCTTGTAGGGAAATATAAAATACTCTACGCTGTTTACTCGTCAGGGCTGATGTTTCTATATTATGTACTTTTTCTTTTGAGCTATCTCCTTTACCGATATCTACCAAAGATGATTGTTAAGGGAAATGAATAAACAATAAAAATGGCAATCTCAGCCGGTGCTGTTGACCCCGGCCACCGTCGATGCCGTATCGATTGTTTTGGGCGAAGCGGTCACATCTCGATGGTAAATACTGGAGCAATGATTGTTTCAGGGGAAGATCCTCTCCAGTTCAATATTTTACTTTGTACGTAGGCGAATCCTCCGGACGTTGACCACGTCTGTCATACAGGCGTGTCGTACTGATATTGGCGTGACCCAGCCATACCTGCACCTTGGTGATATCGGCGTCATGCTCCAGCGCATTGGTCGCAGCCGTGGCTCGCAATCCATGCACACCCAACCCGTCAACATGAATGCCCGCCGCCTTGACCCACTGTGCAACCACCTTATAGATGCCATCGGCGCAAATGCCGGCGCCGGTGGTGCGGCCGCGGATCGAGCGGAACAGCGGACTATTCCCCGGTTCGCGGTTAGCGTCCCGTTCCAGGTACGCATGGATGCGCTCTGCCGCGACCGGGTGCAGCGGTAGATAGCGGGTCTTACCCCCCTTTCCTTTCACCTGCAAATGCTTAATGCCTCGACGCTCCTGCAGGTCGCCGGTCATCAACTGCGCGGCCTCTTCGCGGCGTAAGCCGTGGTACAGCAACACGGCCAAAATCGCCCGATCGCGTATACCTTTTAATGTCCAGCCATCCGGCGCCGTCAGCAGTAATTTAGCCTGGTCATCCCCAAGAGCCGGTGTCTTGCCCTCGTTAGTTTCCACCCGCGGCCGTTTGACCCCGTGCACGGGGTTGCCACCGGCGACGGCGTTGTTCTCTAGTAGGTGATCGAACAGGCTGGCCAGCGCAGCGAGTTTGCGCCGGATCGTGGCCCCGGCCAGGTCCCGAGCTTCCAGTTGGGCGCGCCAGGCCAGGACATGCGCACGGGTGACGACGCGGAATTCCTCTGCATCACTGATCCCCACAAAACTGCAGAAGTCGGCCAAGTCGATTTGGTAGGCTCGGCGGGTGCGCGGGTTGTCAATATTGGCGAACCATTCGGCCGCCGCCGGCACGCTGGCCAGTTGCTGGAACTCCACCGAGGTCAGGCGGCGTTCACCAGTTCTATCCTGGGTAACGGTAGGAATCATTGTTTTGCCATCGCTATTAATTGCGCCTCGATCTGTGGCCATTCTGGTGAGGCCTCCAGTTCACGAATCTTTCGCAGATGTTCGTCTTCAGGTACCAGGTGCTGCCAGCGTTGTTTAGCTGCGTTCAGCTCACTCATACCATGCAGCTGATCATCAATTAACGCGCCGGCAGCAGCAAATATTTGGCGGGTCTTATCCCAATACGTTTCCAAATGGTCGTATTGATTTACTGGAACAATCGGAATTTGGTAGGTCATCCACAGGCTCCATAATGCGGATAGCGCAATCCCCTGATGTCTGTGTGCAACATCGACTTTGATCATGTCGATGTACAGCCGATCATTCAGTGGATTGATACTGTAGTTCACATATCCAATGCGTTGACCATCAATTTGGATTCCAGCAACGTAGCTGCTACCTGGATATACAAAACTCCCCGGGATGGTCAGGGTGCTTTCCGTTACCACTCGCACGGTTGACGCGAGCTCATTCAGATTTTTTGCTGCGCGTCTATGGAAATAGTCACGCATTGGTTCAAAAGTCGACATACGGCTACCCCGTCCAATAAGTCTTGATAACGTATTTTATCACTACTTATCGAATTTGTGGTTTCCATGTCAGATTTGGTCATATTGTATAGATTATCTATCATCGACCATATTATGACTGATTTGCGTTGATTCGTTTTTTATACGAGCGCAGCAAGGACGCCCCCTCATGTCCGTTACCATAGGGCTCACAAATTGGTGGAAAATGGCAAGCGGGTTTTATTTTGCACGAAGCGCGCTGACTAATCCCCTCTCGGGGCATGGCGCTGGTGAAATGCACGCAGACTTCATCAGAAGGTTCACACGAACAATCGTTTTTACGTATGCAGTAGGCAGTAGCGAACCAGTGCATTTTCGACGCTTTGTTTATCCCGCAGCACCAGGACAACGGCGATAGCCTGGTCGGCGTCTACAATCTCGTAGAAAACCCGGTACCCATCTGTATTGAGCTCACGGTAATGCATGATGCCCAGGTCGCTGGCTTGAGGGCTGATTGGGTAGCCTAAAGGTGTGGACAATAGTTTTTTCTGAAGGGTGTCAATCACAGTTCCCAGGCGCTGGAAGGCATGGTCGAGGCTTTGATAGTCGGCCAGGTGCACAATCTGGTCTTCGATGCTCTGTTGTGCAATTACGGTGTAGCGGATTGTCAGTGTTGTCATTTAGATCTCCGTCTTATTTGTGGGCAAACCTCCTGCTCAAGCGGGCTTTCAGTTCATCAGTCGAACAATGCTTGCCTTGGGCGTACTCGCGGGAGCTCATTGCAAGCAGTTTCACAAGGGCTACCGTTTCGTCACGGCGCTTCCGCTCCGCGTAAGACTCCACAACGTATGCAGGCACACCGTTTTGCGTGACGACCATTGGCTCTTCTAGAGGCAGGTCGGATGCGTATTTTTTTAAAAAGCTAACTGTTTCAACTCGCATGAGTGAAACCTCCTACCGTGTGACGCCGCACCATCTGCAGCGCCTCTCAACCTGGAAATACCCTTAGCAAGGACGATGCTCAGGATTCCTAACGTTTGATACGCAAGGCGAATATTGCCTTGTTGGCTCCATGCTACACCATATGAAGTCTAAAAAAAGACCAATCTTTGATGTCTTCGTGTTTGTCATGTCAACATGTTATTTTGTTTTTGCGTCTCCTCAATCTCGCGCTTCAAGGCGGCCAGTGCCCTTTTGAGTGTTTCGCCTAACGGCTGATCTATCTCATCAGCTACCCGGTACAGCTCGTCCTTGGTTTCTTGCTCACCTTTAATGTTTATCTGAACGTTGCGTCCAGTTTTGTAGCGCCTTCTCGAACGTTCAACGGGGCTAGGTAAAGGGCTTGCCTGACGTCCCACAAAGCCATGAGCATTTGCCATTTGCTCGACTTCTGCGTTGCTTTGCTTCGCCTTGTGCTCGGTGACGGCTTTAGGTTCGAAGCTTTTTAAGGTATCCAGTGGATCGACACGACTCATGACAAACTCCCCTCTGGGCGTGATTGCGCCTCCGTGGTGATTCTGGCGATCACCTCCCGAGCGAATGCTTCGGCATTTTCTATAGCCTTGCCGACATTAGAAACCTCATCCTGCGGCAGCTTTCCGAGCGGCTGACGGTATGAAAACATTGCTTTGAATGCGGCTCGTTCGTTCAATTCTGTCTCAAAGAAAGGTATGCCTCCTGCTTCAAAACTTTTTCGAATATGCCTGGTATCGCGGCTCTGAATTGCAGCTGACGTGCGTGTAAACAGCACGGCGTAGGGCAATTTGTAGTCCGGTTTATGCTTCTGGATACCTCGTTCATGTGCTCGTATCAGCCCGAAAGCCCTGCTCGCCTGTTCCGCGTCCAGTTGTGATCCTTGGGTTGGTACGACCACGAAATCTGATTCTGCGATCGCGTAGGCAACAATAGTTGCCGCCGTACCCTCCAGATCTACGATTACAAAAGGCGTTTTGGTTGCTGCATCCGCGATTGTTTCGCCTATGGTCTTATCGGTGACGTCTGAGATGATCGTCATATTTTCAGGAGTCTCTCCACCTTCCGACCACGACCTAATGGGGTGATTAGGATCGGCGTCGATGACGGTGACCGAGACACGTCTGGCGATCTGCTCAGCGAGCGCTAATGCGGACGTGGTTTTCCCGGCGCCGCCTTTGGGTGAAACGAAAACAATTACTGGCATACACAGCATCCTAGTGGGTCGAGAGCCATTGACATCAGAAATGGAATCTTCATGGTATCCCCATTGAATTCTTAAAGGAAATCTATATGAATTCACTTTGGAATTCCATGAGAATTCATTGAATTCATTATTGGCTTCATGATGAATTCTCTAAGAATTCACAAATGGTATCCATTTGATTCCTAGTGGATATCTTTAGGAATTCAATGATGAATCCAAAAAAAGTATCTTCATGGAATTTATTTTGGAATTCTCCATTGGATTCTTTGATGGTATCAATCAGAATTCTTTTAAGAATTCTACCAGTAAATACTATTTTACCGAGGGGGCAGGGTGCTTTAGCACTAAATCGTGATGTCGTTGGCATATGGAACAGGAAATTAGCTCCTCTAAGCTCTCTGGCGGGGATCTCTCGGTCAGGCAATGGCTGAGGCAGTGTCAGTGCCAGAAAAGCGCTCAGGCGAGACTACAGGAGGTCAATTCTGAAGCTCTACGATGTGTTAGGTGCAACGAATCCACTGCAGCTCATCGAACCATTGGTACAGCTACACCTCATCAGCTGCCTTCGTATACCCCAATCAGGATTCGCCGGGACATTGATCGGTCCTAACGTTCCCGACTCCTGCGGCCGTTAATCTGGTCCGGCAGGTGCATAACTAAGGCGTACCTGCGGGTTGCGGCAACGCGAGAAGGTCGGTGTATTTCCCAATGATAACTGCGCTCCGCGTCGGTACTGAGCGTCTTGGGTCAGCCTGACAATTGTTCATGTCGATACACTTTTAGCAGCCGATGACATTCTTTTGGAGGCTCAAAGCCAACAGCAACGCCTACCTGCCGTTGCCGTAAATTAGATGCGTACAAGCCGCCGCATAGTCTTTTTCGGCCGACAGCTGAGTAACAATTTCACATTGAGATTCAGGTTTTTTTCCAGTTCTTCGTCTTCCGCTTCAAGTGCGATTGGTTTTCATTAGCCTTTTAGCAATCTTGCGAAATAGGACTGGGTTCGACGTGAAAAAATTGAACATTTACAACGATAAATCTTGCCGCTGGGCTCCCTTAGCTATGACGATTGTAGTTAGTACCACGCTGCCTGCTGGGTATGCTGGCGATGCCATTCATATCCATGCCCAGCCGCTGGGCGCGGCATTGAGCCAGCTAGGCCAACAGACTTCCCTGCAAGTGTTCTTTAGCCCCGAAATGGTCGCCGGTAAACAAGCCCCTGCGGTCGATGGCGAGCTCTCGCCCGAGCAAGCCCTGGGCCAATTGCTGCAAGCAAGTGACTTGGATTATGAGATTGACGCCGGCTCCGTGACCTTGCATCCAGCAAGTAAAGGTACCGACGAAGCCAGCGCGCCGCTGGAACTGGAGGTCACCGATATCAATGTGGTCGGCGACTGGCTAGGCGATGCTGATTCCGCCGTGGTGCAAAACCATCCTGGGGCGCGCACGGTGGTGCGCCGCGAAGCCATGGTGGAGCAAGGCGCAATGAACGTCGGTGATGTGCTGCGGCGTGTACCTGGAATGCAAGTGCAGGAGTCCAACGGCACTGGCGGCAGTGATATTTCCCTCAACGTCGGTGTACGTGGCCTGACATCACGCTTGTCACCGCGCTCCACCGTACTGATTGACGGCGTACCAGCTGCCTTCGCTCCGTACGGGCAGCCACAACTCTCGATGTCACCAATTTCCTTTGGCAATTTGGACAGTATTGACGTGGTGCGTGGTGGCGGCTCCGTACGTTACGGGCCGCAGAACGTCGGAGGAGTAATCAACTTCGTAACGCGCGCGATTCCTGAGAAATTCTCAGGTGATATCAGTACCACCCTGCAAACCTCCGCGCATGGTGGTTGGAAGCACGTTGAGAATGCCTTTATCGGCGGCACAGCCAGCAACGGGGTCGGCGCCGCACTACTGTATTCTGGGGTTAATGGTAACGGGTATCGCAATAGCAATAACTCAAACGACATCGATGACGTAATCTTGAAAACCCACTGGGCACCGACTGATCAAGATGATTTCTCTCTAAACTTCCACTATTACGATGCCAGTGCCGACATGCCGGGTGGCTTGACTCAGAAGCAGTTCGACGCCAATCCTTATCAATCGGTGCGCGATTGGGACAACTTCAGCGGTCGCCGTAAGGATATGTCCTTCAAGTACATCCGACAGGTAGATGATCGTACCCAGGCTGAAGTGCTGACTTATTACTCAGACAGCTTTCGCGGTGGCAACATTGCCAATCGCGATTTGAAAACTCTCAGTTCTTATCCGCGCACTTATTACACCTTCGGCATCGAGCCGCGAGTGTCCCATGTGTTCGACGTAGGCCCTAGCACCCAGGAAGTCAGTATCGGTTATCGCTATCTTAAGGAAGGCATGCACGAGCAGGCGACCAGCCTGAAACTAGTCAACAATGTGCCGACGGTGGGCGGACAAAACGATGGTCACGCCTATCAGGATCGCACCGGTGGCACCAAAGCAAATGCGTTCTACATAGATAACAAAATAGATATAGGCCAATGGACTGTCACCCCGGGGATCCGCTTCGAGCACATCCGGACCGAGTGGCATGATCATCCGGTTGTTGCTCTGAACGGCAAGCGCGCCCAGGAAAAACGTCGCCAGGTCCACAATAGCGAACCGTTGCCGGCCCTGAGTGTGATGTATCACATGTCCAGTGAATGGAAGCTGTTCGCTAACTACGAAACGTCCTTCGGCAGTTTGCAGTATTTCCAGCTGGGCCAGGGCGGAGCCGGCAATCAGACCGCCAACGGCCTGAACCCGGAAAAAGCCAAGACTTACGAAATCGGTAGTCGCTATAACGACAGCGTCTGGGGAGGCGAAGTGACGCTGTTTTACATCGACTTTTCACATGAACTGCAGTACGTCAGCAAGGATGATGTAGGTTGGACCAACCTTGGCGCTACCAAGCACACCGGTATCGAAGCATCGGCCCACTACGACTTGTCCAACCTCGACCCACGTCTCGAAGGCCTCACCGCCAACGCCGGCTTCACCTACACAAAAGCTACTTCCGAGGGGGACGTGCCGTTTAAGGGCCGTGATCTGCCGCTGTACTCCCGTGAAGTGGCGACCTTGGGCCTGCGTTACGACATCAACTGCTGGACCCATAATCTGGACGTCTACGGTCAGTCTGGTCAACGTGTACCAGGGACCGGCACTACCTATATTACTCAAGGCACAGCTAACGGCCGATACGGTGATACTCCGGGATATGTCTCAGTCAATGTGCGTAGCGGTTATGACTTCGGTGCCCAACTTTCGAACCTAAAACTGGGTGTAGGGGTAAAAAACGTCTTTGACCAGCAGCACTACACACGCTCTAGCGACAGGAATGACGGAATATACTTAGGCGAACCTCGCACGTTTTTCGTACAGGCAAGCATCGGGTTCTGATCGGTAGGAATAGTGGGTGCGAAGCTAAAAAACGAACTTCACTCCAAAACCTTGAATTTGTTGCTTGGTACTAAGAGAGACGTCACAGAAACGCTCTTGTTCCTAGCTGCAGTCATGTGAGGCTGGCTTCGCCTCCACGGTCCCACTCCAAGTACCGTAAAATTTGTTACCAATAAGTCGAAAGGCAAGGATGTACCTGATCACTGATTGGTCGTTGTTTTTAAAATGTTCGGAGCTACGCAAAATTCAGCCGCGCTGATTATAAGACCCTTATGGCCGCAACGGCGACGGTGGAGCTAGGTATAGGCTGGGACGCTCGGGTAAAAGTTCGGCAAAGATTCTTCAACCGAATTTCAATGGTTGTTATCTCATAAGTAATTTCTTGATAGATACAAGGCAACACCAAACCGTTACTTGTCAGGTGTTGCCATAATTTACGATAATCACTAGAAAAGTGATGTCAGGTAGGCTTACAAAGTCTCGACTAGAGGTTGACCAACTATTGAGGTCGGCACTTCACTAAAGTTGAAGTTTGTATAGACGCCTTTATGATCTGAGTACCATGGCATTTTACTGTCATGAGACATTAGGCTGTCGTTAACGGTTACTTGGTGCGACTCTCCTTTTAAAAAGTATTCATTACTTCCTGTTGTGCTTGATTCAATCGTGGCAAGGTCGATTTTTTCACCGTCCTTGTAGTAGATGAAATCAATACGGTCCCGGTCGTCAGCCGAAGTCCAGCTTTTATTTCCGACCTCATAAGCTGGCCCGCCCCAAGTATGCCCGGGGTCTTTAACTGGGTTAGAGTGGATTTCGCGGTAACTATCAGTATAACCTTTTGCCTCCAGCTTTTTGCTTGTGTCCCAAGCATAAATTACGCCATTATGATCGTAAAGGTTTTTAGTTGAGTCAACCCAATCAAGGTGCGAAGGCTCGTTAAAGTCTCCGACGATAACATGTGCCAATTTATTATATGCGCTATTTTCGTGAGAGTTTATAACGGCCGTTATAGCTTCTTTTCGTCCTGATTCCAGATTGACATGCTTGATAACAGCTAAATCAGTTGTTATTTTCCCAGGAGTAGGACCGTCGTTCGAAGCCCCACGTGGTAAATACGCAGCATATTTTTTATCGTTGGTATGAATTGTATCAAAATGAATGTCGCCTGAAGATGCTACCCCGTTGCTGTCCAGATCTATAACGAAGCTGCTTCCTCCTGCCGCAATTCCATTGGATTTAGTGTCTAGCATATCGTATTTGGAAATGGTAGCGGTCGTTCCATGTAGTGTATGCTTGTAAATCTCACCACCCGCCTTCGTGTTCATGTAGTCAACAATATCTTTCAGTCGAGCGTGATCACCTGAGAATAGGTTCTCGGTAGGTACGCCGCCTACTTCCTTGACAACTGCCGATAAAGCTTTGCCCACAGTGCTATCTAGTACGGATTCCGTAATGCTGCCCAGTGGTCCAATTAATCCTATTTTTGTCACCGCTTGTGTGACCATTGTTAATGGTAACTTAACCACTGCTCCAAGCACGCCGCTTGCGAGCCCACCAATGAAGTTCCCTATATCTAATGGCAACCAATTAAGTCCCCATGAAACCGTATCTTTCACAGTGTTCTGTATGGGATCTGCAATGCGATCTGGAAGGCTCTGTAGTTGGCCTGATTGTATAAGCCCACTGCTAAATTCTGGGAGAATATTTACATCAGCATTTTTTTCAAGTAGATCGTTAGCGATTATTTTTATCTGCTCCTTATACGGGATGTTCATTTTTTTTCCAGCAAAAAAGCTATTTGCTTCATACACAGAAAATGCTTTGCTAATTGACATAATTACCTCACAGTTTCAGTATTGGATTTTAGTGGTGTTAATTTAATTTGCGAAGTTAACAATATTGATGGTTCGATCTTTCTCCTTCTTTAGTTACCGTAAAATTACGATGCTGGTTGGTTTCAATCGGGATTTTCTATTGTCTTTGCCGACACAAAAGCGAATAGAAGCCGGGGTTTGGCCGAACAAGAAGCTGTCGTTGGCATTGGTGTTGCTCACATAGACTTGCGCGCTGTACGCCACGCCATGCATACCCACATCGTCATGGGTGGCGCCCATGGTGCCGTGGGAATCGTTGCTGAGGTTCAGCGCGCCCGTGGTGCTGAACGCGCTGCCATCGACATAAGTGCCGGTGGCGGTTACCGCATGGAAGCGGTTATTAGAGGCTTCCGGGTGATTGGGGTTGAAACCTGAGTCCAGCACGCCGATTTTCACGCCTTTGCCGCTGATTTCTGCAGCGTAGGCTTCATCGGCCTTCATACGCCCCAGGCCCAGTCGCTCTGGTACTCGGCCGAGCGCCAACTGGCCGGGTTACCTGGTTGCCCGGTCTCGGTGTATTGCGCCTGTCCCGCAACGGACAGCAGCAATGAACCTGCGGTGAAGGGTCTGAAACGAGGTACATCAGTAATCATTTAAACCATCCTTTTTTGTTCTGGATGCTCATTTCACAGGGCCGAAGGCCTCGTCCACCTTGGCCAGGTCGGTGTCACGCAAGTTGCCTGCGTAGTAGTGCAATTTGGTCCAGGCCATCAGGTAGTCATACCGCGCTTGGGCCAGGTCACGGCGAGTGTTGTAAAGCTGCTGTTCGGCATTCAGCGCATCGAGATTGACCCGTTCGCCGGCGAGGATGCTCTGCTTGGTTGACACCAGCAGTGCTTCGGCCGAGACCAGGGCTTTCTTGTAGGCGCGCAGTTTGCTGACGCCAGACAGGCAGGCACTGAACTGGCGCCGCAGCTCAATCAGGGTTTCGCGGGTCTTGCCTTCCAGCTCGTACTCAGCCTGCTCCATGGCACGGCTGGCCTGGCGAGTGGAAGCCGATATGCCACCGCCGGCATACAGCGGCATGCTGACTTCGACGCCGATGGTGTTGGTGTCGTAGCGCTGGTTGTAGGTATTGCCGCTGTCGGATTCTTGCTTGCGCGAACTGGCATAGACGGTGATTTTGGGCAAATGTCCGGCGCGGTTGCGTTCCACTTCATAGCGCGCCACTTCCAGGGATTGGCGCTGGGAGGCCAGCACAGGGTTATTGGTGAGCGCCAATTCATGCCAGGTGTCGTAGTTGGCCGGGATCAGGGCGAAGGCGGCAAAACTCTTGTTCAGCGGTGCCAGGCCATTGATATTCACGCTCTGCACACCGATCATCGCGCCCAACTCCCGCAGCGAGGCGTCCAGCTCATCCAGGGCCTGGATCTCTTCGGCGGTGGCCAGCTCATAGCGGGACTCGGCTTCAAGGATGTCAGTGCGTGTGCCCTCACCGGCCTTGAATAAGTGTTCGTTCTGCTGGAACTGCTGCTCGAAGGCTTTTTTCTTCGCTCGGGCAATATCGATCTGGTCCTGGGCAAACAGCGCCTGGGTGTAATAGCTCAACACCCGCACCAACAGCGCCTGACTCTTGTCGCGGAAGCTCTCATTGGCGAATAGGGCCTGGGCTACGCCTTTGCGGTAGTTGGCATAGGCTTCGTAATCGAACAACGGTTGTTGCAGGCTGAAGGTGGAGCCGTAGCTGTTGTAGTTGCGGTCGTCCCTATAACTGCCACCGCGCCCGTCGGGCAGATGCGCCTCGGAATTGTTGCGACCCTTGTTGTAGTTGTACGACAGCCTCGGCAGCAGCCCGGCGCGGCCGATGGTGCGGTTTTCCTGGCCGGCGTCACGCTCCTTGATCGCGCCGAGGAACACTGGATCGTTACGCAAGGCTTGTTCATAGATATCGAACGGGCCCATGGCCGCCTTGGCAGTACCGCACACCATAAACAGGGAAATGAACACCGATTTCATGCTCATTCCTCAGTCAACGCGGAGCCGGCGCGATCCAGCAATGGCTTGAACAGGTAATTGAGTAATGACCGCTCGCCGGTACGCACGAACATCTCGGCTGGCATGCCTGGCTTGATCACCAAGCCATGGAGTTTTTCCAGCGTCGCCTCGCTGACGCTGGTACGCAGTACGTAATACGGTGCACCGGTTTTTTCATCGAGCATCTGGTCGGCGGAGATTAGGCTGACTTCTCCCTGCACCCGGGGCGTACGGCTCTGGTTGAAGGCGGTGAACAGGATGTCGACCGGCAAGTGCGTGCCGACCTTGTCCACCAGATGCACCGGCAGATGCCCTTCCACTTCCAGGCGTGTGCCCTGGGGCACGATCTCCAGCAGGGTTTCACCGGCGCGTACCACCGCACCTTCAGTGTGCACGCTAAGGTTTACCGCGATGCCATCGGCCGGCGCGTTGATTTCGCTGTGTTGCAGGTTGAAGCCGGCGGACGTCAGTTGCTGTTCCAGGGTCAGGCTGCGCAGTTGCGCGTCGGCCAGTTGGCTGCGCACCTCCTTTTGGTATTCCTCGCTGTGCTGCTGCAATTTAAGACGCGATTCGAGGATGCCCTGCTCGATGCGTCCGCTTTCCCCGGCGTTCTGCGCCAGGTCCTGCTGCACCTGGGACAACTGACGCTGGTATTCCATCAGGCGGTTACGCGGGATATAGCCGTTCTCAGCCAAAGGTCGCAGGTTGCCGATCTGATCGCGTAGGGATTGCGCCTGAGCGGTCAGCTCACTGCGGGCACGGCGTATGCCGCCCAACTGTGACGTAGCGCCCTCGATGTTCGCACGAATACCTGCTTGTTCACGGGCGAAAGCATCACGGCGGCTGCTGAAGAGTTGGCGTTGACCTTCCAGTACCAACGCCAGGGCGGGGTCGGGATTGGCGCTCAGTTCGGCGGGAAAGGTGATGCCGGACAGATTGTCACGCTCGCTCTGCCAACGCGCCACGCTGGCCCATGCCATGCGGTACTGGGCTTGCAGGGATTGCACATCAGCCTGGTTCTGCGTCTGGTCGAGACGGAACAGCGGCTGGCCCTGCTTGACCAACTCGCCCTCCTTCACCAGGATCCGGCTGACCACGCCGGGGCTGAAGGTTTGCACGGTCTTACGCTTGCCGGACACCACCACGGTGCCCTGCACCGGAATGCCTTGGTCCAACGGTGCGAGGCTTGCCCAGAGAAAAAAACCGCCGGCGCCGACGATGGTCAGCAGCCAGCCCATTTTTACGAAGAAGCCGGCGTCGCGCTCTTTAAAGCGAGGTTCAACAGTAATGCTGCTCATGCGCCTGGATTCCTTGCGGTTGGGTACTGACGACTCAAACTGACACCGGTTTTTTCTTTCGGCGTTTCCTGCTGTCCGGACAATGCCCGTAGTACTTCCTGGCTGGGCCCGAACGCTTGCAGACGGCCATCGCCAAGCACCAACAGCTTGTCGGCCTGGGCCAGCGCCGAGGATCGGTGGGTGACCAGCACCACACTGCTGCCCTGGGCTTTCATCTGCATGATGGCGCTGGCCAACGCGGCTTCACCGACGGTGTCGAGGTTGGAGTTGGGCTCATCCAGCACGATCAGGCGCGGCCAGCCGTACAGGGCACGAGCGAGTGCGACGCGTTGCTTCTGGCCACCGGACAGCCCACCGCCGTTGTCACCCAGCACGGTGTCGTAGCCTTGGGGCAGGCGCAGGATCAACTCATGCACGCCGGCCTGTTGTGCGGCCTTGACCACCAGCTCTGGGTCGGCCTCGCGAAAACGGGCGATGTTGTCGGCGATGCTGCCGCTGAACAGCTCGATGTCCTGGGGCAAGTAGCCGATATGCGGGCCGAGATCGTCGCGGTCCCAACGGTGGATATCCGCGCCGTCCAGGCGCACGGTGCCGGCCAGGGTCGGCCAGACGCCCACCAGCACACGGGCCAGTGTGGACTTGCCGGAGCCCGACGCACCCAGCACGCCAAGTACTTCGCCGGCCGCCAAGTTGAAGCTGACTTGATGCAAGGTCGCCAGGCGTCGCCCCGGGGGGCCGGCGCTGACCTGCTCGAAACTGACGTGGCCCTTGGGTGCCGGCAAGGCCATTTGCTCGACTTCCGGCGGGAATTCGCGCAGCAGTTCATCCAGGCGCTGGTAGGCCAGTTTGGCCGAGCTCCATTGCTTCCATACGGCAATCAACTGGTCGATAGGACTGAGCACACGGCCCATGAGGATGGAGCCTGCGATCATCATCCCAGCGGTCATTTGCCCCTTGATCACCAGGTACGCACCAAGGCCCAGCACCAGGGATTGCAGGCACAGGCGCAGGGATTTGCTCAGGGAGCTGATCACCGAACCGATGTCGCTGGCCTTGTTCTGGAAACCGAGGAATTGCGAATGCACCCCAAACCAGCGCTTGCGCAGCGCGCCCAGCATGCCCATGGCCTGGATCGTCTCGGCGTTATGCAAGTGGCTGGTGGCCAACTGGGTCGACTGCTGGGAGAAGGTACTCGCCTCGCCCAAGGGTTTTTTCGTCAGGTATTCATTCAGGCAGGCCAGGGCAATCAGCAGCACCGCACCGGCGGTGGCCAGCACGCCGAGCCACACGTTGAAGAGGAAAATCACGAACAGGTAAATCGGGAACCACGGCGCATCGAAAAACGCGAACAGCGCAGGCCCGGTGATAAATTGACGGATAGCGGTCAGGTCGCCTAGGGATTGTCCGGCATGCCCCTGGCCGCGCTGCAGGTTGCGTTCGAATGCGGCTTTGTAGACGCGCAAGTTGAAACGCCGCTCCAACTGGCTACCCATGCGGATCACGACAAAACTGCGTACGACTTCCAGCAGGCCGATAAACGCAAAGAAGCCCACGACCATCAGCGTCAACATCACCAGGGTGGTTTCATTCTGGGAGGACAAGACGCGGTCATACACTTGCAGCATGTAAATTGACGGCACCAGCATCAACAGGTTAATCAATGCCGTGAAGCAACCGATGCTTATCAGCACATTTTTGTAATTGCATAAAGCTCTGAGGGGAGATCTCATTTTTTCCACGTGGACCATTACCTCTCTTGGAAACGTGACATGTGCCTTAAGCGCGCTGATCTGGGCGGGATCAACACAATCGTTGACGGTCTAGCTGTATCACTTAATATGTATGTTATATCGTTTCATTATTATGATGTGCGGTAAAAAATACCACCACGAGATGAATCGTCTCGGGTTTCGTAGACACTTCTTTGCCTTGAAAAGGCTATCCGGTGAACGATCAGAATAAGTAGGAATAGACGGCATGAAGCGATTGATTGGATACACCACACCCCAGGCATTGAGGCTCTATTTCGCGGGCTTTGCTGTGACACTGCTAGCTGGTCTGGTGGCCTCAGCAACCGATTCCAAAATTGTTCTGGCGTTGGGGGTTTCGGCAAGTCTGTTGATGTGGTGGCCGCTGGTTCGTGATCTTGTGCCGGTAGCATTCTCCGTCTTGATCCATGGTCGTTGGCCGACTCGGGACTTATGAGAAAATCACGATGAAGCACATACCAATGTTAAGCACAGAACTGAGTGCCGCTGACATGAACTCACCAGAAAGGAATCTTGCGCCATGACCTGGGATGCCCCATGAAGGCATCCCAACGCCCATGCCCTCTTGGCCTTGAAGCGATTGCACGACACCCTGTAACAAGCGTATGACGCTGTATTTGCAGCTCAGGAAGTGACACCGCGATCAACGGGGCCGGGCACGTTGCGCGGGGATGACTCAATCGGGGGTACCCCCGGGCTGCTGTCCTATCAGGAAACAACCGAGAGCGAGTGGGACGTCAGGTTCACATGTTCGCTCCTAACGGTTTCTCTTAGGACCTGATGCTATCGCCGATAAGAGCGCCGGTCAGATCCGTCGCTCAATGGACGTGGACGCGCTAAGTCGGTAGCACCAGGTGTAGTTGAGTCATCCCGTTTTTAGACAGGTTTCGCCGGCTTGCTAAACTGCACTTTGGTGATCTGCCATACCACTGCAAACGCGCCGACCAAAAACACCATATCGCCGAAGGTGCGCAGCCAGCGCAGAGTTTGCAGCAAATCCTGTTGCATGAAGGCCTCGCTGCGGGCATACCACAAGCCCTGACTGGCGCTGGCGTAAAATTGCAGAATACCGACAGGCAACAGGCTGGTGAAAATCATTATGGCTAGGCCGCCATTGAGCCCCCAGAAACCGGTTTTCATTAGCCGTTCACTGAACTGCAGATTCGGCTGTAGGTAGCGTAGGATCAACAGACAGAAACCCAATGCCAGAGAACCGTAAACGCCGAACAGCGCTGCGTGGGCATGCAGGGGCGTTGTGTTAAGACCCTGAATGTAATACAGCGAGATCGGGGGGTTGATAAGGAAACCGAACACACCGGCCCCTAGCATGTTCCAGAACGCGGTGGCGATGAAGAACTGCAGAGGCCAGCGGACTTTCGTCATCCACGGTGCACGCTTTTCGAGGTGCCAATTTTCCCAGGCTTCGTAGCCGAGCAGAATTAACGGCACCACCTCCAGTGCGCTGAAGGTGGCACCGACGGCCATCACTGGAGTGGTGGTGCCGGCGAAGTAGATATGATGAAAAGTGCCGGGGACGCCGCCGAGCATGAACAGCGACGCCGAACCCAGGGTGGCGGTGGTTGCCAGTCGTTTCGACACTAGGCCCATGTTGGTGAATATAAAGGCCAATGCGGTGGTGGCGAACACTTCAAAGAAGCCTTCCACCCACAGATGCACCACCCACCAGCGCCAGTATTCCATGATCGACAGATTGGTTCGCTCGCCGTAGAACAAACCGGCACCATAAAATAGACCAATCGCAATCACCGAACAGGTCAATAGTGCTAGCAGGTTCTTGTCACCGGGAGTACGAAGTGCTGGCACTATGGCGCGCAGCATCAGTACCAACCAGAACACAATGCCGGCGAACTTGGCGGTCTGCCACAAACGGCCTAGGTCGACATATTCATAGCCCTGATGGCCCAGCCAGAAACTCCACTTGGCCGGCATCAGTTGCGCGATGGCAAGGAAGTTACCGATGTAAGAACCCACTACCACCAGCACCAAGGCCCAAAACAGTAGGTCCACACCCAGTTTCTGGTATTTGGGGTCCTTGCCACCATTGATCAATGGTGCCAAAAACAACCCGGCGGCGAGAAAGCCGGTAGCGATCCAGAACATCGCGCTCTGCAAGTGCCAGGTGCGGGTAAGTGCATACGGGAACCACTTCGACAAGGGCAGGCCATAGAAGTCCTGGCCTTCAACGGTGTAATGCGCGGTCACTCCACCCATTAGTACTTGGAAACTGAACAACGCGCCTACTAACAGCAAATATTTTCCCAAGGCCTTTTGCGAAGGCGTCAGAGTGATCAGGCTCAGCGGATCTTGCGCGGGCACAATGGGCTCGCCCTCTTCGTGGTTGCGCAAAAATGCCCATCCCCAGACCAGAAAGCCAATCCCTGCCAGCAGTACCACGATACTGACGACCGACCAGACTATATTTTCCGCGGTGGCATTGTTATCAATCAGTGGTTCGTGTGGCCAATTGTTTGTGTAAGTCGCCGTTAGCCCTTCACGTTCGGTCGCAGCGGCCCAGGCGGTCCAAAAGAAAAAGCGAGTCATCTGCTGACGTCGTGCAGGATCAGGTAGGGTCACTTCCTTCATGGCAAAACTTTTGCGGCTGTCAATCAGCGACGGATCACCGCGGAATAGGGCGTCATAGTAAGCACCTGTCTGCTTGACCGCCTGAGTACGCCGCTCGCTGAGCACCAATGTTCCATCGACCAGACGATTCCCGCGGTACTCGTGCTTGAGTTGATGACGCAACAAGGCTTGCAGTTCGCCGTCAAGCTCGGTGTAGGGCTTGGCGTAATTCTGTTGCGCAGCTAACTCCAGCCAGGCGAGCAACTCACGGTGCAGCCAATCAGCAGTCCAGTCCGGCGCCTGATAAGCTCCATGACCCCAGATCGAACCCAATTGCATCCCCCCGATACTTTGCCAAGCAGTTTGGCCGTCAAGAATGTCTTCGGATTCAAATAACAATTGGCCGCTTGCACTTTGTACACGGTCTGGGATGGGCGGCGCCTGGCGGTAGATTTCATGCCCAAACCAACCTAGCAGGCAGAAAGTTACCCCCAAAATCCCGATCAGAGACCACCATAACTTTCGGTACTCACCCATAAATCACCTCGCTTTTATTACTAGTCTTATCAAATGTACATGCAAGTTTCTGTGGCTAAACAATGAGTATTTTGGATTCAACCCAGGTCGTTTCGGGTTTTGCCTCGACCATACATTCGATGGTTATCGGTAAGGTCATAGGTATGCCGCTATAAAACTGGTGCAGGCAGTCATCTGTGAAGCCGATCCGGATTCGCCAGTAGTGACGCGAGTTCTCTTATGAGGGGGAGGCGTTGAGCTCGATAGTTTTTAAGTTGCATGGGGTTGACCTGTTTTTATGAGATTTTCCGTGAGCCAGCGTACGGACTTGACGTCTAATCTGGCTACTGCGTTGGTCTACGTCTGTCAGCACAGGATTATTTCGGCGCATTGAGTTGCTGGCAGTACTAGCAGGCGGTTATTGAGTGCTGAAGTCGCATTGGCCTCGTAGGGGGCGTGTAAGGCAAGCAGCATGGGAGCAGTTCGATCTTAAAATTTAAATAATTTTTATTGTGATTTGAACGTTCCTTAGTATTTACCACTGGTAACCCACCCCCCGACGCTTAAATTCTAGACTAGCTCCTTCTTAGGAGAGGACACGGTAACATTAAAATTAATACAATAATCGCATGTGAAAATTTTTCATATTTCGGATTTTGGCGCATCACAATTGTTCAGAATTTGTAATTAGGTAACTTTTCAAATCACAAGCCTGTTATATTCTTATAGACCTGATCCATCATGATTATGACTTCGCAACCTTGGCGTCCATATCAAAAAACTTTGCATTTTTTCCAAGGGGGTTTAAACGGAAGAACGTGGCACCGAGTAGACCGACCTCTCAAGGTCGGGGCCGATGATTCTCTGCGAAGGCGGCATCACGGTACTGTCGTTGGATGCAGTTTAAAGCTGTCATTGGCGTTGAGCTGAAAACTTAGGCCCGTGCCCTCTGACAAACGTTCCAATCCGGCAATGGTACTGAAATTTCCTTGAAGTTCGTTGCTGTACTTACCCTCTGTGAGGGTTGAGCTGACTGCCAGATTGATTCCCGCCTGCACGCCAAAACGTGATAGCGCTTGGTCTAGAGGGCCTGCGTCGATGCTGTAGAATTGACTCTCGGACTTAGCGAAAATTGCCGTGCTGTAAAGCGGTTGCAAGCTGAGTAACAGCAGACCAAATATACGAATGACAGTTGTGGGATAAATCATACGGAGCTCCTAAAGTGTTGGCGCTGACCCACCGGGGGGGAGGCAAAAATTTTGGACTGGTTATGCCGTAAGGCCCGGACTCTCACGGTACTCAATGGGACTGAGGGCGCCGAAGGAAATCTTGATTCGTTTCTCGTTGTACCAGCGGATATGTGAATTCAGAGCGTGAGTGAATGCTGCTGTGCCGGGGAGCAATGGACCCAAAAACAACGGTTGTCCGTTACACAAGCACCGGCACTAAGCCGGTGTTTGTGTAAACGCTAATTTACGAATCTTTGTTCAAGGGGCGGGTGGAGCGACGAAACAAATCTGAGACGGACCGCTTGTGGTGACAAAAATGCGCGAGCAGATAGGCTATAAGGACATTGATCGCCACGACAGCCATGCTTCTGAGAAGAGCCTCGATAATCGGCATCTGCTGGTTGAAATACAAAAACAGCGAATTCACTATCAAAATCGTTGTATACACGGTGATGATCAAACGGTACTTGCGCGCCACTAGTGCAGGTAGGATCAATGCTATGCACAAGAACCCCCAAAGACCATTCAAAATCGCTAACGCATCAAAAATCATAAGACACCTTTCCTCATACGTTACTGCCAGATCGCCCAAGCCCCGATGCCACCTTTTTTAAGGCTCCCAGGGACCAGGGCATGAGGGGACCCGCCCAGATTTACCTATATACCATCACCGCACGCCGCCATGTACTGGGGTACGACTGGCGAACCGGTCAATGACAAGTTTCTAAAGACAATTTCCTAAACGACTGGTATTGGTTCCTTAGCTTTTGCCCTAATCCTGGTAATAGTCTGGCGCGATGTATCGAAGTCCCTGGCCAGCTTCGACACAGATACCCCAAGGCTCAGCAACTCCAACACCTCCATTTGCTTACGTCAACGCGTCACGCCTGCCCACCTTTATCCCTTGGGCTCGTGCGCGAGCTAACCCGACGTTCGTACGTCCAATCTACAGATCACGCTCAAACTCAGCGACCGCCGAGATAACGGCCATGTTCATCTTGCCCGCTGGGCTGGTTAGATCCATTCCGCCCAGGGCCAGGCCGTAAAGTCTGATCCCCTCCCCTGGCAGCTTTTCTACGGTAGATCGAATATCCATCGCATTACGGCCAAGACGATCAAGCTTCGTCACAATCAAGATATCGCCCGATTCAAGACGGTCGAGCAGCTTTACAAATCCCGGTGGTGCATTAGCGGCGATCCCTCCACTGATGCACTCAAAGGCGATTCGATACGAAATAACCGGAACCCAGCGGCTTCGATTTCCATCACTTGGTTGTCAGTTGCTTCGTCCGGGGTGCTTACCCGGGCATAGATGAACATGCGCGACATAAATTGCCCTAAAACTGTCCGAAAACTGTATGCATCGATCGCATACTGTGCGAAACGCAGTTTCTCTAGGTTGCGGATATGACTAGCGTGGGTGACGGAAAACGTTCGTTTTCGGACACCCTTAGCTGCCGCATGATGTTGCTGCTCTCCTGCAGATGACTCTTCACTATTTCACGTTGATACATTGTTGATCCTATGGATTGAAGCTGTTAAAGTATCGTCATTGTTGATACGAAAAGTGAGGGTCATCCAATGCAAGTCATTATCAAAAAATGGGGCAATAGCCCTTCTGTACGAATTCCGGCCGCAGTCATGAAGCTGGCCAAGCTATCACTGGATTCGGTGGTCGATGTTCGCGCCGAAAACGGCTGTGTGGTCATTGAGCCGATTTTTCCGCAGGAGATTAGTTTGGACGAATTGGTTGCGGGCATTAACCCAGCGAACCTGCACGCGGAGTTCAATTTTGAAGCGGCCGTTGGGAAGGAATCTTTTTGATGGTTCGGCGTTATGTCCCGGATGCCGGCGATATTGTCTGGCTGTATTTCGATCCCCAAGCGGGGCATGAGCAATCCGGCCATCGCCCGGCGGTGGTACTCAGTCCGTCCAGTTACAACCATATAACGGGCCTGATGCTGTGCTGTCCGATGACGACTCAGCTGAAGGGCTATCCCTTTGAAGTTGAGGTAGTTGGAGAGCGCTCCGGTGCCGTGCTGGCTGATCAGGTCAAAAGCCTGGACTGGAAAGCCCGTCAGGCCGAGTTCAAAGGTAAGGTTTCACCGGCAGAACTAAGCGCTGTGCGGATTCGTGCGATTGCCCTAATAGGTAAGCCATAGAAAAACCTGACTTCGGGGAGTCTTTGAACCTAAATCAATGATTATCGGCTCCTCCCCTCCCCCATAAACGGTCTTTAAGCACCGTACAGTGTCCAAAATACCCATTCCCTTGTTTGCGGACAGCCGTTCGTCCTGGACAACACTCATTTTGTCTCTGCACCTCCTATAGCTGGTTTGGCTTAACCTCGCCCATGCTCCAACCTCGGACATTCTGCAAGGAACGCTAAGGCAGAATTAAGTAAGGGGACCCTCCCCTTCTGTTGGGTCCAAGGCAGAAACGAAAAAAGACGCCATGGGCGTCTTTTTTTGTTTCGGTAAAGCAGATCCGGACACCACTTACGAACCGCCTTGCGCGGTTACGGCTTTCGCCGCTGGGAAGCGCTCAATCTCATCCGGTCAGTCGCTTCGATAAGTCAATCGAAGCGTAATACGGCGCGTATTACAAGGTTGTGCAAGAAAACGCAAGGAGGGAAGGGAGCTCCCCCCAAAAAAACAATCGCTTCCGCCTAATTCTGCAAGGACTGACCATGGAGATTGTAGGGATATTTCCAGCGGCCTTCATTTCATTTAAAATATCTCGGTCAAATGGAAGGGGAATAAGAGTACGTGTCTCGGGTTCATCATCTGCAGCAAGCGCTAGTTGCCGTTCTTTTTACCGCGAGAATTCAAGGTTTGAATCTTGATTTTCTTTGCAATCAATCCATGGGCATCTTGGCGGGCAAAAATGTCTTCGACCATAGTGATGATTTGATGATAGATGAAACGATAACCGAGATAGAACATGCTAAGCGCATTGCTGCTGAATTGGTCTCACACACCAATTTAGCGTGACTTTCACGTTACCGTTGCGCCAGGGTCCATAGAGAAAGCTCTCTCAGCTTCGCCTCAGTCGAGTCGTCAAACGCGGCGAGCAGCCGGTTCGCCTGGTCGTCTGTGATGCACGCTGCGCATGATAGACCCAGTACGAAGCCGTGAGCCCTCGCGCCGGCTTTTACCGCCAAGATAATAGATCCGGATTTTTGGATTTCGGCGATAATTTTATCTGCCTGACGAGCTACTTCGGTAGGCAGGTTTCCTCTCCAATCTGCCATTTCAAACTCCATGCATTTAAGGCATTATTGGCTCAAAGCCATCCACAGGAGCTGTACGCTCCTCTGAGCAGAATGATTATAAGAAACAAAAAAGGTTCAAGTAATTCTTCGAAAGGCTAGCACCACGTTTTCACTAATCACGATTTCGTGGCGTCAATACCTTAAGAATTCGATCAAATCATCGTCCTCCATCATCCGTGATGGCTATCTGCAGACCTTTGCTGATGATTGGCACTTGATCACGTAGCCGGATGCGCTCCATGGCCTGCTCAATCCCCAGCCTGAACTTTTTCACAATCTCTTCTCGGCGACCGCCAGCGTCTATAGCGCAGCCTTGGCTGGCCTTTCTTGTACTAATTCATGGCCATCTCTTCTATTCCGATGGATGCCAGTTTGAGCTGAGTTTTACGTTTGCGTTGCTGGATGTGGGCTATACCGCGCATGAATCGACCCTCACCTAGTGCTAGGCGCCGACCGCTTCGAAGATCCGCGCGCCGTGCGCCTCGTCCAACGGCAGGGGGTCGGGAATGGCTATCCAGGCCGAAGACACCATCTGGCTATTGTTTTCTTCGTCGCGGAGCTGCTTGTAGCAATGCGTTGATAACGCCGGCCAGGTGGTGAGATAGATAGACGCCGTTGGGAGTGGCCTTCACCGACTTGCTGCAGCAGTCTCCACGGGCGTCAATGCAGAGCGCACGGAGGTAGATAGTCCATTGCTGCGGGATAACGCACACGGCTTTGCCGATCTCCCGGATGGGGGGGCAACGACTTGCAAATGACCATACCCTGGCGGCCGCTTGGGTCAATGTTCACAACAGCGTCGTAGAGGGTTTCGGCTTATGGCCCGGCAGGAGCATGAACGACGCAAAAAGGCTCAGGCCGCTATCGCGATGATGCAAAGTAGGGAGGGCGTGTGATGGGGGCGAAATGCAAAGGGGAGTCCAGCCTCTCGCTCACGTACAGACTTCCGCAAGGCTTACGGGCGGTGAAGGCTGGTTCGGCGGATTTATTCAAGCGAAAAATCATGATCAAGAGGGGAGCAGGCCATGGCGATTGATAGGGCCGTGGCCAAGCTGTCTATTCGCGATGAGCAAATGGGTAATTTCATTTGGCTGTATTTCGGTGCGAAGTGGCCAGCGCTTCGTATTGCACGGGCGAGTGACATTGAGGAGGCCAAAGCTAGAGAGGTCATCAAGGCCGGTGTCGCTTGGGTTGACTGCGCAATTGAGGTAATTCGTTCTGCATGAATAACTTTGATCGGTCGGATGACATTATTTTTTACAGTAGGGTAGTATCAATGAGCCATCTTTTTGGGGGTATTCGCTATGCAGATGAGTGAAGCGGAAGAAAGTGGTGCAGGCCGCCGATGTCGCCAGAGGTCGACCGTTTTAGCGACTGATGAATATCTGGCATCGTCCATAAATTACATCTTCCGAAATCCCTCTCCCAAGCAGGCTTGATCAATCGTCTGCTTGGGTATCCAGTTGGCTGCGCCGCCACAACAGGATTTGCGGCAGTTTTGTTTCGATCCAATCGATCATGTTCTTAAGGTGCTCTGCGGCTTCCTCGCCTAGTGGAGTAAGGCTATATTCCACGTGCGGGGGCACTACCGGCAACGATTTCCGCTTAATCAGCCCGTCAAATTCAAGCCTCTGCAAGGTTTGCGATAGCATTTTCTCACTAATCCCGCCAATTTTGTGGCGCAGCTCGCTAAAACGGTGCACCCCTCCCTGAAGTATCACAAGAACGAGACCCCCCCAGCGGCTAGTCATGTGCTTAAGTATCTCACGGGCCGGGCAGTCCACACTCAGCACGTCTCCACGTAGAACAGCAACTGAAAACGTATTAGAAAAATCGTTGCCTGTTTTCATGATACTTACCTTTTAGTGCGTACTTACGAAAATTTTTTTCCAAAGATAAAGTGAATGCTCTTTCTTTTCCAATCAAGGTATTGGTCATGATCGCAATCACTGGAGCTTCGGGCCAACTAGGCCGTCTTGTTATCAAATTTCTGCTAGAGCGTGTCCCTGCCAACCAGATAACAGCCTTGGTCAGAGACCCGCGTAAGGTGCAAGATCTTGCTGAGATAGGTGTAGTTGTGCGCAAAGCCGACTACAACGAACCAGAGACGTTTACTACTGCGCTGAAGGGGGTTGATAAACTCCTTTTGATTTCCTCCAATGAAATGGAAAGCCGGGCTGCCCAACACCGCGCAGTGATCGATGCGGCTAAGGCCGCAGAGATAAATTTGCTCGCCTACACCAGTGTCCTGCACGCTGATGTCTCTACCTTGGGCCTAGCTGCTGATCACCGGGATACTGAAGAAGCGTTGAAAACATCTGGCGTGCCCCACGTACTGCTTCGTAATGGCTGGTACAGTGAAAACTACCTCGCTAGCGTACCAACTGCGATAGAACATGGTGTATTGCTCGGCAGCGCTGCCGATGGCCAAATTAGTTCGGCACCACGTACTGAATATGCTCAAGCGGCTGCAGTGGTTTTGACCGCTGAAGATCAGGCGGGAAAAGTTTATGAGCTAGCAGGCGATAGCAGCTTTACGTTGACCGAGCTGGCTTCGTTGATTAGTCAAAAATTTGCTAAAACTGTAGCTTATCAAAACCTCCCGCAGATTGAGTTTGAGGCGGCATTAATCAGTGCTGGTTTACCGCCCGGTTTGGCTACGCTACTCGCAGACGCCGACGCGGCGGCAGCCGAAGGAGCCCTGTTCGATGAAAGCGGGGTATTGGGCAATTTAATCGGACGCAAGACCACGCCAATTGCTGATTCTTTGAGCTAAGCGGCCAAATTAGGCGGTAGTATCACTAGGCGTGCCTCTGTGGAGCCATTGTATGCCTAAAGAAGTGAGCTACCGCCTTGAGGTTTTGAGCACCGGACAACAGCCACTGCCAGTGCGGTTGCGCCCTCAAGCGCATCAGCGAAGATGCCAGCGAAAAGCTCGACTACACGACCGGCGTGTTCACCGTCGAGCGACACATCCGTGGAAAGTGGGCCTGCGCACAATGCGAAACGTTGATCCAGGCTCCAGTACCGGCGCACGTCATCGATAAAGGCATCCCTACAGCGGGCCTGCTGGCTCACATCATGGTGGCCAAGTTCGCCGACCATCTGCCGCTGTATCGCCAAGAGAAAATTTTCGGCCGCGCCGGGCTGCCCATCGCCCGTTCGACCTTGGCGCAGTGGGTGGGCAACTGCGGCGTGCAATTACAGCCGCTGGTTGATGCGTTGCGCGAAGCCGTGCTGACGCATGGCGTCGTCCACGCGGACGAAACGCCGGTACAAATGCTGACGCCTGGCGCGAAGAAAACTCATCGCGCTTACGTCTGGGCCTATGTCACCAGTCAGTTCTCCAACCTGGCGGCGGTCGTTTACGACTTCAGCCCGAGCCGCGCTGGCGAACATGCCCGAGCCTTCTTGGGCAGTTGGAACGGCAAGCTGGTCTGCGATGACTTTGCCGGCTACAAGGCAGGCTTTGAACTGGGCGTTACGGAGATCGGCTGCATGGCCCATGCCCGCCGGAAGTTGTTCGACTTGCACGCGACCAACAAGAGCCAGGTCGCCGAAAAAGCGCTGCACTACATCGTGGCCTTGTACGAAGTTGAGCGAGAAGTCCGAGAGCTGGAGCCGGGTGATCGGCAGCGAATACGGCAGGAAAAAGCAGCGCCAATCGCCGACGCACTTCATACCTGGATGATCGCCCAAAGACAGCTTGTGCCTGAGGGTGCGGCCATCGCCAAGGCGCTGGATTACAGCCTCAAACGCTGGATAGCGCTGACGCGCTATCTCGATGACGGTGCTGTGCCCATCGATAATAACTGGTGCGAGAATCAAATCCGGCCGTGGGCTCTTGGGCGCTTGAACTGGCTGTTCGCGGGCTCGTTACGCAGCGGCAAACGGGCAGCAGCGATCATGAGTTTAATCCAGTCTGCGCGGCTTAATGGGCATGATCCGTATGCTTATCTGAAGGACGTTCTTACGCGCCTGCCGACGCAGCGGGCGAGTGAAATTGATCAGTTGCTGCCGCATAAGTGGCAACCCATCCCACCACGCAGATGAGTCGGAGACACTTATCATCATCTGCTTACTGCGGATCAAGCTCGACGTGTCATCAATAGCATTGAGGCGGCAGCCGACAACAAGCCAGCGCAGCAACGGTTGAAAATTTGCTTACCACGAGGCAGAGCGAACCAACGTCGCATATGCAATCCGATGTACGCATAGATGCCAATCGCAATCCACTCCAATACCAAAAACAGAAGACCGAGCAACGTAAGCTGAGAACCAATGTCTGCCGTTGGGTCGACGAATTGAGGCAAGAACGCGGTAAAAATCAGGATGGCTTTGGGGTTGCCTGCGGCAACGAGGAATTCCTGCCTTGCCAGCGCGCATAGACCTATCGGGGCGTTTTTTGACTCAGCTTCCGCTTGCGGTGTAGCTCTCCACAACTGGTATGCCAAGTAAAAAAGATATGCCGCGCCAACTATTTTGATCCCATAGAAGATTAGCTCTGAAGTTTGTAACACTACGGCCAAGCCTGCCGAAGCCAGCGCAATCATCACCGCGAACGCCAGCAAGCGACCAACACCTGCCATGCATGATCTGCGGTATCCGTAGCGTGTTGCATTGCTGATAGACAGCAGGTTGTTAGGCCCAGGCGCCATATTCAGGGCAAAGCAGGCGGGCAGGAATAACGCTAGCGTCGCAAGGTTCATATGGATATCCATAACCATTTTTCGTCAATCCTACAATTGAACTGCCGCGCTTGCCACCGTCCTTAGGGTCATGCTGGAGCACGTGCAGTCAGGACGCCGGCGCAATCAGAAAGGTGTGTCCCCCGGACGCTTACGAAGCTTTCTTGTGTCGTCTCAGTCCATTTACATAGAATGGGCTTTGACCATTCATGGCAAAGGGTTCACTAATGCGATGCAAAATCAAATTGTTGAATGAATTCGGCGAGTCCTGGTTTGAGGGCTCCCGAGATTTGCCTGATGAATACATCTTGAAGCTGGCGGCTGAACGAAAGCCTTTCTTCGCTGGAAAGGGTATTGAGTTTGCGGAAGACGCAATTCCCGTTTTTGGCTCAGAGCTGGTCAAGGTGGTAAAGGCAGGAAGCAGTGAGGATGTCATTGATAAAGCGGTAATTGAATTCGTATTGGCTACCGTTACGGTTCAAAGCTTTTTAGGCGCCTCGGATGAGGAATTGCTCAATCACGATTACAGCCTGGTGGTTCCTCACGATGGCACCGTTCAGTACGATCGGTTGAACATTCGACCAAACTGATTTTCCATGAACAAACGACTGTTGTCCGTTACACAAGCACCGGCGCTAAGGCGGTGCTTGTGTAAACGCCAATCCTAAACGCCTTAGCTTTTGCCCAATCGGTTTGGGCGAGATCGGTCATAATTTGGCGCAGTGTCATTTACCCCCCCTACAGGGCTGTATTGGTAAAGCGTTCATTGCCCATTTACGCTGTTCATGGGGATAGTCTTTGAACGCTTTACCAATACAGCCATGGCATGACTGGAGTCGTCACCCTGCCCTACTGGCTCAAATGGGTGGTTCTTTTCAGGATGGCTCTTTAGGGTTGCGCTTCGATCAATTGAGCCATAGCTGATAAGCTAGGTCTATTTGGGTATACCTAAATAGGCCATGTCATGACCACTCTCAATGTTGCTCGGGTGTATCTGCGCGTCAGTTCCGAAGACCAGGATCTGCAACGCCAAGAAGCGATCATTGGCAATGCTCGAAACTCGGGCTACTACGTGGCAGCGGTCTACCGTGAGAAAGCGTCGGGCGCTCGATCTGACCGGCCGGAGCTGCTGCGCATGATCGAGGACTTGCAACCAGGTGAAGTCGTCATCGCGGAGAAGATTGACCGAATCAGCCGCCTCCCCCTTGCCGAAGCAGAAAAGCTTGTTGATGCGATTAAGGCTAAGGGCGCTCGCCTGGTTGTGCCAGGTATTGTCGATCTATCAGAGTTGGCCGAGGCATCCAGTGGAGTTGCCAAGGTGGTGTTGCAGGGAATACAGGACATGCTTTTGCGGGTTGCCTTGCAAATAGCACGTAACGACTTTGAAGACCGGCGTGAACGACAGCGACAAGGAATCGACTTGGCCAAGGGGGCCGGTCGGTACAACGGGCGTCAACCGAACACCAAAATGCACGAACGGGTCATTGCCCTTAAAAGCAGCGGATGCAGCATTGCTGACACTGCCCGGCTTGCCGGCTGTAGCGTGAGCCAGGTTAAGCGTATTTGGTCACAGCGACTGGGCAAGCCTCAGGGTGACGCTCTCCCCTCCCCCATAAACGTTCTTTAAGGGGACGATAGAGAAAACGGAAAAAATCGTACGCTAAGCAAATCATGAAATCTTGTCTTGATCGGTTGCGTCGGGCAGTTGCAAACGTCTTTCTCTAGACATGGCACAATGATGACCTGACCACCGCGAAGATTGAGCGACGACGTTTGAGCACGGACACTCTCCTACCCAAGATTTCTGAAGTAAAAGGCCAACCCACGTGGGTTGATAGCAAACTTCCCGACCTGCGTACCTTGGAACGTGAGCTGCGTACACACGCACTTGAGGAAGTCACTGCGGCGACCACCCATGAAGACGCCATCGAGGTGACAGCTCAGCACCTGGGATTCATTGACCCTGCGATCTTGTCCATAACCGTCGAGACGCCTATGGGTGATGTGACGATACTGCGCAGCAGCATCTATCACATTGTCGAAAAAAGACTGGATGCCCGTGAGCGCTACGTGAAATTGGCTTTAGATACGCTCACCGGGCCGCTGGATGTCTGGAAAGTTGCCTTTTCGGACGGTACTGACCGTCTGGCTTTTATCGGCGCATATGAGTCGAAGCGGCAGATGCTAGTTAGCGTTGTGTTCTTCGATGGCCAGATGCTTTGGAATTTTATGCACACGGATGCCAAATCGCTCAACAAGCATCGCCATGGCGAACTGCTGTACAAGCGCTATACGCTTTTTTGAGGGCAAAGAAAAAGGGCTACTGGTGACAGTAACCCTTGAATTTGAAGCTTGATATTCATATACACACCCTCAAGCAGGGGTGTGGAGGTCTCACCCTACGCCGATGTTCAGCCATCGCCGGGGTTCCTACGCCAGTCATTGCCGCTGAAGGCCACTGGTTTCGCGCTCACTTGCAATCATATACAAGGTGACGCTTGTGTCAACAAAATATGATGAATGGCCGTGATTTTGCGGGACTTCCGGTGACCCCGGATGAATGCTTATCGTACGATTTTTTCCGTTATCTCTATCTTTCCAGCTCAGACGTGGTTAGGTCCAGGGCAATCAACATCGCAGATCCTCAGGGCCGTAATGGCAACGGCACACCAGTCTAACAACCTCGTTCAAAACACAATGCTGTAAAGCCCACTATCCCATCCAAGGCGAGTGTTCGTGCCTCACACTCACGCCGGTTTCACCGGCGCTTGCAGCACTACGTCCTGCAAGAACCTGTGTTCATGTCGTCGATGCCATTGGCGCTACGCCTCGCCAAGTCCCTTTCGCCTGCACTTGACGGTAGATCAGCCGGGGCACGTTTCAAGGGGCCGGCTACGCCCTACACCCTCCCCCGTTCAGACTCGCTGCGCTCCCTTAGCTGCGGCCTCGTTTTCCGCCCTTGCAACGCACCTTTTCCGGCCAATCGACCTACGTGCTACGGCGAAGGGCACTCAGCGAAGCAAGGTTCACAACTCAGGCGGAAACCGACATGAAGCACACCACACAGCAACATCAAAATCCGGCTCAAGCATCTAGCAAAGCAAGGGTTAACGGCGAACAGCCCACCCGCAAAGACCAGATGCAGCAGCAAGCCCTGGAGAACGCTGTAACCAGCCAAAGCGTGGCGAACTTTCAAGCGATCTTTGAAGGGTTTGAAGCCATGGGGATTCCTGCCGAGGCGATTAAACCGCGTGTCAACGTGTTTACGTTCAACGCTTGGAAGGCTCTAGGCCGGTCGGTCAAGAAAGGTGAACACGGGGTCAAAATCGTGACCGTGATCCCGTGCACCAAGAAAGACAAGGCGACCGGCGAAGACGTACCGGTCAAAAAAATCAAGGCAACCACCGTGTTTCATATCAGCCAAACCCAAGCCCTGGACGGCACCCCGAACGATGAGCCAACCGATAAAACCAGTGATACCCACCCTACCCCAACGGCGCCGGTGATCGAGGACACTCCCCAACCGGCCCCCGCTGTCGAGAACGTGGAACCACGGCCATTAAATGCCTATGAGCTGAAACAACAGGCACGCCGTGAGCGTTACGAAGACCGGGCCGCTAGCGCGAGCCAAGCCAGTGACTCGAACTATCAGAAAGCGCGTGACATGGCCTCGTTGATCCCCTTCGGCCAGCCTATTTTGGTGGGACACCACAGCGAGCGCCGCGACCGCAATTATCGGGGCAAAATTCACACTACATTCGGCAAGTCCTTCGCGCTCCAAGACAAGGCTAACCATTACGCCCGGAAAGCCGAAACAGTCGGCACCGGGGGGATTTCAAGCGACGACCCGGACGCCGTAACCAAGCTCACCGAGAAACTGGCCGGGCTGGAACGCTCGCAAGTACGCATGAAAGCGGCCAACAAGATTATCCGCAGCTCACAGACGACCGAGGGCAAGATTATGGCGTTGGTGGCCTTGGGGTTTTCCGAGTCGGGCGCCGCCCAGGTACTGGAAAAAGACTTTGCCGGTCGAGTTGGGTTTCCGGCCTACGCCTTGAGCAATAACAGCGCGGTTATCCGCAGCACCCAACAACGTATCAAGCAGTTAGTGGCCAACCAGCAGCGGGCGCCCGTTGAACGCAAAGGCAACGGTTACACCTATCGGGAGGACACCGAAGAAAACCGCGTGATGTTTGTTTTTCACGCCAAGCCAGACCCAGAGGCGCGGGAACAAATCCGCTTGGTCATGCATGACCACGGCTTTAAATGGAGCAGTACCCGCACCGCATGGGTACGCAAGCTGAATACAGCGGCGATTTGGAGTGCCGAGCAAGTCACGCAGAAACTAAAGAGTATCGTGTGACGTGAAGTTTTAACTTTACAAGGTTGTGAGGTTGCGGCGCCTGCACGAACGGGTCATTGCTGCCCTACCCTCTTGCCGTGACGTCATGAGGGTTTAACCCTGTACATCTATAGGGTTATAGTTCCACAACCTCACAACCTCACAAACCTATGGCGCTATGAAGCCATAAACCTGTAATCTCATAACCTTGAAAATCTACGGCTGTATGGCTTTACGAGTCTATAACGCTGTAAAGTTACAGATCTATAACGTCCTAGCTTTGTAAAGTCATAATGCTGTGGTATCGTGATTTTATAAATTCATAAAGCTCTAAAGCTAAAGAGCTATAACGTTACGAGGTTACGAAATGAAGCCAGCAAAAGGTTTAACTGACTTAGCCGCCTCGCTCACGGCCGCCGCATCCGCGCCGTTGGTGCCTCCTCTGGCCGGTACGTCTCCCAAAAACACCAGAAAAGCGGTAGCTGAAGGCGGCACCATGCAAATGACATTACGGCCAGCTCGTACCTTGCATGCGTTGTACGTAGACAGAGCGGCAGAACGGAGCAAGGCGCAAGGGCGAACCGTGACAGTTCAAGAGATCATGCTGGAGGTGTTGGAGCAGGGGGCTAAAGCATGAGCAACCTAATTTTCATTGGTGGTCAGAAGGGCGGCTCCACTAAAACAACGACTGCACATTTGATGTGCCTGGGTGCAATTTTAAGGGGCCAGCCAGCCGCTTATGTACTGACAGACCCTAATCGATCGCTCAAAACTGAGGGGCGCCCATACGGTGTAATGGATGGCAGGGACAGCAATGAACTAGCCAAAATTATTACTGCAAGCAGCAATACCAAAAATGGTTGGCTAATTGTCGACGGCGGCGGTAACAGACCTGAGCTAGATAAAGCCATTTCTACACAAGCGCAGCTCACAATTTTACCTTTTCGTGGATCAGAAGAAGACCTCGAAACCATATCTCGCGATTTGGCTGCTATGCCAAATGCGGTGGCTTTGCCTTCAGCTTGGCCAACAAACAAGCACGCCCAGGAAGCGGCACAGAAATTTATTGACGCTTTGGAGCAGGTATATCCAGGGCGTGTAATAACGAGCCCCAACTATTTCGTGAATTCGGCTTTGGAGCTTTTAGGGCAAAACCTGGACAGCCCATCGACCCCTGTGCGGAATGCGGCACGCAAGGCGTTTTCGATTCTTGCCGATACCTTTGAAAAGGCTTCGGGCACTAAAAACTGAAGGGTTGATAGACCTGCGAGCGAACATGAGCCCATACAGGGCTCATGGAGGCGCTCGGCAGCTTTGTGTGGCTCAAGACCCCAGCTTTCCAAAAAAACGTCTCTGAAACGATTGTAGGCGGTCGTTTTCTGAAGTTAAGTGCAGCGGATCTTCCACAACTGATCGAGCCTGGTGGTGTAGCTCTGACTCATCTGCTCCCGACGCATGGCCCAGTCAGGATTCGCCGGCACACTGGCTGATCGCAACGTGCCCCGACCCCAGCGGCCGTTAATCTGATCCAGCACGCCCATCACCCTGGATGCATCTGCAGGTTGTGATACTGCGAACAGATCGTCCGTGTATTCGCCCGGTTGGCATAGGTTCAGCAGCATCACTTCCGCTTTGCTGTACTTGAAGCCCGGCCGGAATACGTGATCCAGCGTCTCGACGGCGGCTTTCGTGAGTAACCGCACGTCATCGGAGGGGTAGGGCAGGTCAATCGGTGCTGGGCGTTCCCCTCGCTGCTCATCGGGCCGAATTAATGATCTGGTCAAAGTCGTAAAGGAATCTGGCTACCTTCGTCGATAGTCTTGATTATCTTAAACTTTCTGACTAAAAAAGCATTTATTTGTAATCCTTAATTTCTAAAGATTAAAAAACAAGGCAAAAAACTCTGATTGCGATTTAATATTTAATTTAGTGTATAGGTTGCGGCGATGTGCCCGGACTGTCTCTACAGAGATCAGCAGTTTTTCAGCCACTTGTCGATTGGAAAAGCCGCTAAACAATAGTTTCAATATCTCCATTTCTCTAGTTGTTAGTAAGTTATCCATTTGCTCCATGATCCCTTGCCACTTATGTGGCTGACTGTTACCTCCATCAAGAGACGTTTCGAAACACATTCGAATCTCCATGAGTGCCATTACCCATGGACGTATTAAGTCGAATATAGCAATGTTTTCCTGTGAGAATTTAATTCTGCTGCCAAGAGAGAGGCACAGTGTTCTATCGTTATCTAAGGTGACGTTGTATTGAACCTCATCTGCGGATACGTAGTGTGAAAAATACTTTTTGTAATATTCAGTCTTCTCAAAAAAAACGGGTGCTATATCTTTCAGATGAAAAAAACCGCTGTGTGGATTTTCGCGGTTAGCTATATAAAACGGGTCAAGTAAAAATAACCCCTGAACATAATCTTTAGTTAGTGCGACTCGTTCATTTTCTTCGGTTGATTCACGGAAACACAACACTTGTGCTTGCTGGGCACTGAAAATGAGCGCTACCCATGTATCCACTGCCACATGCTCGTTCACCATCTGTACAAGCGAGCCCCAGAACATAGGGGAGTTGAGCTTTGCAATCAAAGCTCCAAGTGAGCGATGCCACACGAAATTCTGAAGGGCCGCTGACATGTTCTACTCCAATCGGGTTAGTTCATCGGGGGGATTCACAACTCCTCACAAGGGCGTACATTCAAGCCTGAACACCCGAAAGCAATGGCCACGCTGTCCGCATCAGACAAGGAGTTGTTATGAATCGCTCACCATTTAAATCCCGTGTTGCATGCGTCCTGTTAAGCACTTGGGTTAGCACTGTCACCGCAGCTGGCAATCCCAGCGTGAATTTTTACACGTGGTCTGACTTCATTGCACCAGAAACCCCTTCCGAGTTCACTAAAGAAACTCATATACCTCTGATGGTGAATACGTTCAACAGCGCTGAAGTCATGCAAAGCAAGCTGATGGCTGGGCACTCAGGATATGACGTGGTGATGGCTACGTCTAACGTGCTACCCAATCTCATACGTGCTGGTTTACTCCAGGAACTAGACCGCTCACAACTGACCGGCTGGAAACACCTCGATCCAGAGATTCTGAACAAATTACAAATCAACGATCCTGAAAACCGTTACGCGGTTCCCTTCCTATGGGGCACGACAGGAATTGGCTATGACGTAGACAAGATTAAAGCCGCGTTGGGCGAAAAAGCCCCTGTGAATAGTTGGGATCTAGTGTTCAACGAAAAAAACATCAGTCAGCTCAAATCGTGCGGTGTTGCTATGCTGGATTCACCCAGCGAAATCATCTCGATAGCCCTGCACTATCTGGGGCTGCCTTCTAACAGCCAAAATCCAGATGATTATAAAAAAGCTGAAGATTTGTTAATGCGCATCAGGCCGTACATTCGTTATTTTGATTCAGGGAAGCTATCTCAAGAGTTGGCGAATGGGAATATTTGCCTTTTTGTTGGATGGGCCGGTTCTGCAAGCGTTGCTGTGGACCTTCGCGAAAAAGTCAAAAGCCCGCACAGAGTCGCTTACAGCATCCCACGCGAAGGCGCCCTGTGGTGGTCTGAAAATCTGGTGGTGGTTAAAGACTCGCCTCATCCTAATCAAGGGTTCGCTTTCATTAATTATCTTTTAAAACCTAACGTTATTGCTAAAACAGCAATTTATCTTGGGTACCCCGTAGGCAATAAAGATGCCATTATTCCATTCAGTCAAAAATTTATTGATAATCCTGAGCTAAAGCCTAGCGCCGAAGTCATTAAGACTCTGTTCCCGCTGAAGCCGCTGCCTTTGAAATATGAGCGCATTAGAACACGGACGTGGAGCAAGATTAAGAGCGGTCTTTAAAGATACAACAGATAGATTTTTAAGGGGGCAAGCTCCTATTGCGTTATAGTGATAATAGCTTTGTATTTCAAAGAAGTTAGATCGACTAAGGAATTAGGGTTTGAGTGGGGATCTGTTATGGATGCTTATGAAAGTTTACCTGTCTCGATCATTCAAGAAGAGCTGAAAGAGCTAGTCGAGTTGGTAAGACTTGACGAAAAATTTACCGTTGTGCTTGCTAGCGGCGCTATACCGCTCGATCAGTTATCAAGCAAGCATAATCAGCAGCGATTAAATCGTATTGGTGAGTTGTCAAGAAAATACGGGATTGCATAAAAATATAAAAATGCAAAGTTATATTTTTTTGAAAGTATGCGACTCGATGCAATTTTCTGCGAACTTTATAAGTTTCTCTAAGCACTCAACTGATTCCACTTGAAGAGACTTTTCATAAAGATCTTGGCGGAGTGAGATCAGTTGTGCTCTTAGAGAGTCTTGCCCGCTAGGTAGTAATTCTGCTGGAGACACATTGAGGGCCGTAGATATTCTAATCAAGTGCTCAATGTTCGGAAGGGTTTTCCCGAGTTCGTAGCGGCTGATCACTGGGGCATCGCAAGCCACTAGCTCAGCCAGATCGGCCTGGCTCATACCGCTGGCTTTTCGGAGAGCTTTGATTTTGACTCCGATTATGCGACGTAGATTGTCCACAGGCCACCATGAAAATTTAATAATTTCATAAGGTTAGCTTTATAAAAAGGTGTTGAAATACAAAAATTGTATAGTTCTATTTACTTTTTTTTGGAAAGCTTTAATTTGTTACCTGGCAACCCGCCACCCACCGGCCCTCATGGCTCGGCGGCGGGTGAAAATGATGTCCCAAGCCGATTACAGCTGCCCCTGAACCAAACGGTTCGGGATTTCGGAAGGGCGCCTGCTAGGATGGTTCTGCACATGCGAAACTGGTACGTTCTAGTTCATAATTCGTCGAATTATCAATCGCTTACAGATGCTATCAGGAAGCTTGACGTTGAGGTCTATTCGCCTTGCAGGGTCACACTTCGTAAGCGCAAGGATCGGCCTTCATCCGTACGCCGTGAGCTTCCGTTGTTCCCCGGCTATTTGCTGCTGCATTTCGACCCGGATGTGACTCATACCACCGAAATCACAGCGTTGAATAGTGCTCATGGTTTCGTTCGGTTTGGCGGTGACGCTTGTGTTGTTCAAGACTGTGTGGTCGAGACTCTAAGAGATTTGACCCTGTTACGTACTGATCGCACCGTCAGCCATGTTGAATACTGCAATCTGCCATCTGAGCTAGCCAAGTCCCTACACCTCATCATTGACATGCACTCCGAGGTCGCGCGCAAAGCTGCTTTTTTTTCGCTTCTTGCACAGGACCATGCGCTGCAACGATTAGTCAGTCGCCCAGGTGGTCGGGTGTATTCATCGGTACACCCTTTGCAATAGTTGAATACCTAAATACGAATTAGCGGGCCCGATAGCTTCGGATGGGCGCGCCGGACTTCGTGCGGTTTGCCTACTTAATTAGGCGCTTAGGGGCTGTAAGCCGCATGTCGTATGAGCCTATGACCACCCAGCAACGCTGATCGAGCTGAGTGAACAGGAAGCCCTGTAGCCACCACCGCCGAACCGCCGACCTGCAATCAGCAGCGGGATACGCGGCGGCGCCCTAGCGAAGAGGGAGTCACCGCTGACGCAACAAGCCCCGCCTGCCACCAGGAGTGAGGCGGGGTTCAACATTTCTCATCCCCACCTAATTTGTATTCACCGCCAGACCCTTGCCTGGCGGTGTTTTTGCGCTTTCCCAACCCATAGGAGTTCCCATGTCGCTACAAGAAGATGAAGCGGTATCCGCAACTACAACAACAACGAGCGTCTACGTTCGTGCAATTAGGGTCGAGGCGCTGAATAAGGCTGCTACTAAGGTCAGCTATGAAACCAACAGCCCTAAGCAAATGTCCCCGTCCGGGTTAGCTCGATACTTAATCGATAACTACTTGGAGGTGGCTGTTCAAAAACTGATTGATGAGTCCAAACAGGTCTCCAAAGGAAATTGAGATGCTCACTACCAGTGCCTTTTTGGCCCTGGCCTTGCAATGCGCACCCTCGGTACACCCTGCCACGTTAACTCCCATCGTCAAAACAGAATCCGCTTTTAATCCATGGGCCATCGGAGTCGTCGGCGGAGCTCTGCCGCGTCAACCGCAGAATCTGGAAGAAGCGGTGACGACGGTGAAAAGGTTGGTGAAAGAAGGGGCTAATTTCAGCATCGGCTTAGGGCAGATCAACCGACAACACTTCGATGTCACCAAATCGGAAGAAGTGTTTGATCCCTGCAACAACCTGCGCATGACCGCCAAGATCCTTGGCGACTGTTATGCCAGTGTCGCCACTGACAAGGGGACACAGCAGCAGGCTTTGCACAAAGCTATTTCCTGCTACTACAGCGGCAACCCACGGCGTGGCTTTAAAGCCGAGGCGCAGTTTGGCGGATCGAGTCACGTCCAACGTGTTGTTGCCAATGTCGAAAGCACCACCGTTATGGTGCCTGCTTTAACGGGGGCCGTCAGCGCTCCACAAGCACCGTTACCACCCGTAACAGCTCCCCCACAACCGACTTATGAGAGTTGGGACGTATTGCGCCAGTACCCACGCTATACGCCCGCTGCGCAGCCTTCTGTGCCTGATGTAACGCCGGAACCGCAACAAGAATCCCTCCAGGAGAAAGTCGATGTTTAACAAACGAAATCTGCAACGCGCCGCTTTGCTGGCTGTGTGCTGCATGCCAGCGCTGGCCATGGCGGCCAGCACTGGTTGGTCACAAACGCTGCAAGAGTGGGCCACCAATATTCGGCTTGCGCTCTATGCTCTGGGCGGCACCTTGGGGCTGGGTTGCCTGATGTGGTCCGGCATCAGATGGTTGATTGCCCGCGCTACCGGCGACCACTCCCACACATTCATGGACTACCTGCAACAGGTCGCAGTACTCGTTGTGGTCGGCGGCACGATGGTATTGGGGGCTGCTGCCTGGCAGGTCTTTGGCACTGGTGCGCCTGCATAACGCCTGAGCGGAGAACGTCATGTCAGCCAACGAGCCACTGAAAAAACTACGTTTCGAGAGTTACAACGCGATGAGCAGGCCCGCCATGCAGTGGGGGATTCCCATTATGCCGATGGTGGGACTGCTGATGGGGGGGCTGGCCTTTGGTGTGGCAGGCACCGTATTGCTGTCTTGGGTGTGGGGCCTGGTGTTTCTCGTGCCCTTCGCGGGCTCTTTAGCCGCCCTGCGCTTCATCTGCGCGGTTGACGCTCAATACCCCCGGCGCTTGTGGTGGTCCTGGCGTCGAATCCGCCTGAACTGGCGCTACGGCAAGCGTTTGCTACTCACCCCGTATAACCCTAATTGGAGCCAATTCTATGGGAAGCGATTTGCACAACGCCGGTTTCATCCGGCGCCAGGTCATGAAGTACCTACCCCCCGAGGTCAAAGTGCCGCTGCTGGGGTATCCCGTCCACGAAAACATGGTGACGTTGCCCGGTAGCCGACTGTTTAGTCTGATCCGGCTGAAAGGTATTTCGCATGAAATGCGAAGTGATGAAAACCTCAAACAGCAGTATTTCAAGCTCAACCGCTACTTCGTTGCACTAGGGAAAAAAGAAGGCAAAAACCTAATGCTGCAGAGCTACGTGACCAAGACGGGCATTGAGCTTAATACGGAGTACAGCCTGCCTTTACCCGCGCTGCAAGACTTCGTTGATGCCTATACCGCACCGTTCAGGGACGGCACGTTTCGTATGGTTGGCTACAGCTTGGGCCTGGTCCTGAAATATCGAGACCTCGATGACGGTATTCGGCGGATGAAAGAGTTGCTGACGATTTCCAAAACCATGCTGGCAACGTACGACCCGGCCATTATGGCCTTGGAAGAAAATAAACATGGTGCGCTGTACTCCCAAGTCGGTCGGTTTTTCAGTCTGCTGATCAATGGGCATGAACAAGACGTTCTGGTCAGTGATACACGGCTAGGGGAGGCCATCATTGATAGCGTAACCAGCTTTGGTGAATACGATTTCATCGAAAACCGGCCAAACAGGGGAGGGCGTCGTTTTGCCACCACCTACGACCTGCGTGATTACCCAGGTGGTGGTTCAGGTCCTGGTATGTGGGATGAGGCCATCGAGCAGCAGTTTGAATTTACATTGGTGCAGTCGTTTTTGTTTGAAGACCGCAACAGGGCCAAAAAAGACTTCAACAAGCACCTTGCTGACCTTGGGTCGGTCGAAGGCGAGTCCAAGCAAACGGATGAGTTGGAAAACGCTATTGAAGAAGTGACCCAGGGTGAAAAGGCCTTTGGCCGTTACCACGCGTCCTTGATCGTATTTGGCAATACCCCGGATGAGGCCATTGATAATGGAGCGAAAATGGAGTCGGTGTTTACCGTCCACGACACCGCATTTGTGCGCTCTACCATGACCAACGTCGATACCTGGTACACACAGTTCCCAGGTGTGACCGAGGCGCTGTACCCCATGATGAAGTCCACCGAAAACTTTGCGTGTGGCTTTTCCTTGCACGCCACACCAACCGGAAAGGCCAGGGGCAACCCTGTAGGCGACGGCACCGGGCTAATCCCCATGCGCACGGTCAACGACTCGTTATTCGTGCTTAACGCTCACGATAGCCCACCAGGGCAAAACAACCTGGGGGAAAAATTGCCGGGGCACTTGTCGCTCACCGGCCAAACGGGTGTAGGGAAAACGACCTGTCTCGCTACGCTGATGACGTTTTTTAGCCGTTGGGATCCGATGATTTTTTGCATCGACTACAACGAGTCGTTGAAAAATCTTTTGGGTGCGCTGGATACCCATTATTTCACCCTTTCACTTGGGGAGTTCACCGGCATGAACCCCTTCCAGTTTGATGACAGCAAAGGGCTGCGCCAATTTTTGTATGACCTGGTACTGACCTGTGCCGGCGGGGAGGACAAAACCACTGATATTGAGCAGCGCGAAATTCAGGACTCAATCGAGGCGGTGATGCAGCACAAAAACGTGCACTTTCGTGGCATGTCTTTGCTGCTGCAGAACATCACGCCACGCGGCGGCAATTGCCTGCATATGCGGTTGTCGAAATGGTGTCGCCTGGCCGGTGGCCGTGAGGGTCAATATGCGTGGGTACTGGACTCACCGAAAAACCAGTTCAACCCGCAGAGCTTTCGGCGCTTGGCGTTCGACTGTACGCAGATCCTTAAAAAGGAGTACTCAAGCAAGCACCCGGAAGTGATGGAGGTATTGCTCAATACGCTGTTCTACATGAAGCGAACGATGCATCAGGCCAGACCCGGCAGTCTGTTGATCAATGCCATGGCCGAGTATTGGGTGCCCCTGTCCTATGAAAGCACGGCGGATGCCATCAAAGAGATCTTGAAGAGCGGTCGAACCCGTGGCGAGATCCTGATGATGGACACTCAGAATCCCGAGGATGCGTTGGCAACGCCCTATGCCGCTGATGTGGTGCAGCAGGTTGTCACCTCTATTTGGCTGCCGAACACTAAGGCAGATCGCGCCGGATATGCTCGTTTCGGTGTCAAGGACAAGGTGTTTGACGCCGTGGTGGACATGCACACGCTCAGCCGTGAAATGGTGGTTTTGCAAGGCCACAACGCGGTGAAGCTGAAATTGGTCCTGGACGATCATTTGAAGTACTGGTTGCCGCTGCTTTCCACCACCGAGCAAAACGCAGACGTGGCCAAGCAGGTCCGCCAGTTGCTCGGCACAACCGATCCGAAGGTGTGGGTACCGGCGTTTTTGATGGCGGAACACGTTCGTCAGTTTTTGAACACCACCGACGCCAACGAGTGGATTCCGGCCTACCAGCAAGCGGCTGATATTGCTCAGTCCCTCCACACAACCGATGCAAGTGTCTGGATGCCGGTGTTTAAAAGGCATAGAGCCACTGAGTCACGGCCGCTCTAATACCGAGGCAAACACGATGAAGAAGACCATGATCGCGGCGGCGATAAGCGCCGCGTTGCTGACGGCTGCGCTTTCGACCTATGCAGCTGTGCCAGGCATTCCCACGCTCGATGGCACTACGGCCATGCTTTTGACCAACAACGCCATTCAACAAGCGCAAGAGGCCATGGCGGCGCTGAAAACCGCCAAGGACGGTATAAAACAAGCGAAGGCCCAGTACGACAACTTCAAAAGCATCGCCACGGGCAACGACAAGCTGGGGGATTTTTTGAACAACCCGGCGCTTAATAAGGTTCTACCCATGGGCCAATGGGCTGATGTGTATGGAACGGTTAAGGACATAGCCAGCCTGCGAGAGCGCTATGGGCTGAAATCGGATAATGTCAGTGTTCAGGCCAAGTTCGATAGATTGTTGGCCGCTGCTGATGCGCTGGAGCGTAATTACGATGCCAGCACCGAGCGAGTGCGAAACGCCGAGCAGTTAAGGGCACGGCTTAACATGGTTCAAACGCCACAGCAAAAGGAGGACTTGCAGTTGCGCTATCAACAGGAATTATTGGAACAGCAAAACCAGCAGATGCGGATGGCCAATATGCAGATGTTGGTGGAGCAACAAGACAAAATCGACAACCAAAAAAGAGCGCAGGCTTTTAGCGATTATATGAAAGGGAAAAGTAGTGTTCTCCCAAAATATGATTAAAGATAAATCTTAAAGTGTGAGTGTAATAATAATGCTTAAAAAAATACTATGTGCGATTGGTGTGGTGCTGCTCATAACATTAGTATCCGGTTGCAATAATGACAAAGGATCTGATTTTGTTGGGCGTTGGAGTAGTGGCAATCATGACGCCAAAGGACTTGCGCCACCTAGCTATTATTTAGATATTAAAAGGGATAATGATATTTATCACGTAGATGTCCAGGCAAATATCTACGACTTCATAAGTGGAGGCAGGAAGATAACCAGTAAGAAATATGAGGCCAAGGCTGAGTCAGAAACGGTTCTAAGTATGATGGGGGGGATGTTGACTATGAGGTTAGAGAATGAACGCTTGTTTTTTGGGAACGACGAGTTCATTAAATTAAAATGACGGAGAATCTATGGACTTCACAAATATAGCACATACGCTATTTCAGTCCGTTGATGCCGCCCTCAAAAGCACCTTGGTCACTGGAACGGCCAAGGTGATATTAGGCTTGGGTGTACTCTTCGGGACCATGTGGTTGATCCACTTCACGCTTAGAAATATTCAATGGCTCTACAGAGGGATGAATGTCGCCTTTGAAGAGGTTGTCCGAGAAATTGCGAAAATGGCGTTCATTGCATTCTGTGCGTTCAACGTCACCTGGTACATACAAACCATAGTTCCTTTTGTGACGGGGCTACCTAACTGGATGGGAGGCATTCTTTCGGGACAGGAGGGGGGACAGACAAATCAGTTAGATACGATGATATTGGCTTATATTGAAAATTTAAAAAACCTTACTGCGGCCATGTCCTTTAATATTGTGACAACTAGCTTTGCTGATATATGGCTTGGTATACAGGGTGTAGTATTTTATTTGTTGGCAGGGATTCCTTTCATTCTGACGGCTGTTGGCACTCTATTTGTTCTTAAAGTTTCAACAACCGTCTTGCTAGCTGTAGGACCTATATTCATTGCATTCCTGTTTTTTGACCAGACGAGGCAATGGTTTTGGGGTTGGGTGTCAGCAATAGGAGGTTTTATGCTGACTCAAGTGCTATTCGCAGTGATACTTGCCATGGAAATAGGATTTATCAATACGGTAATTATTAAGAATGGCGTAATAAATACCAGCTTGGCAGGGAATATCGCAATGCTACTTATTTTTGCGACGTTTACACTTCTGGCAACTGAACTTCCCGGCTACGCAGCTTCAATCATGGGGGGGGCTCCCACGGGAGGCGCAAGAGGACTTGGCGGAATTATCGGCAAAGTGTCCGGGGTTGGTGCTGCAAAAAAAATGGCAGGGGGTGTCGCAAAGCTTCTAGCCAAACGTGGTAATAGAATTAAGTAACGCTGTACTCCATCGCTTGTTCAAGCGATAGCAACGCTCTTCTAATTTTTGAATCTCTCGTTTTAAACAGGTAATCACTATGAATTGCAAACTCGCAATAAGCGGGCTGCTTTGTGCTGCCTTGCTGTTGGGGTGCAGCTCTGCCCCCAAGTTAGCCGAAGCCTCTGGCCCATGGCGGGATTTAAATGCACCGGCCAGAGCAAAAGACGTTAAACCCGCAACCGTTGGAGGGCAGCATGATGTTTCGAAAAAATAAAAGGCCCCGCCAACAGCTTAACCAGGTCATCGAGCAGGAACAGCACCTTGCGGCCAATGTCAGCATAGAGGCCGCTGCGGCGCGCAATATCAGTCTGTCTGAACAGGCGTATATCCACGCAGCTCGCTGGTTTGAAAGCAATGTCGCGGCAGAGCATCAACGCCGCGCACGGACCTGGAAACGCCTGGCGGGCTTTTTCGGCTTACTGGCGTTTATGTCCGTAGGCGCGGTTCTCGGGCTGACTCCACTTAAAACAGTAGAAACGTACCTGGTGCGGGTGGATAACAATTCGGGCTTTACGGACGTGGTCAAGCCAGCCAGCGAGGTTAAGTCATCCGAACAAATAGACGATGAATACTGGCTGGCTAATTACGTGCGCTTTCGTGAGAGCTACAACTTTTCGGACAATGACGCGCAGTTCTCGATGGTCGAGTTGATGTCCTACGGCACCACGTTTGCCGAGTACCGCAACTTCCAGTTGTCCTCCAAGGGCTATCTGGCGGTGCTGGGTAACAATCGGCAGATCAAAACTGACGTTAACAACGTCACCTTCCTGACCCGTGAAGATGCAAAGGGCACTGCCCAGGTGCGTCTGACCAAAACTGTGCTGGACCGTAACGGCATGCCCGATCCCGAGATTAAACCGGCGGTTTGGTTGGCCACGATCAGTTACGACTACAAAAATCCAGCCAAAAAGCGCGGTGATCAGTGGCTTAACCCGCGAGGGTTTGGCGTTCTGTCCTATTCGCCCACTCAGGAGGTTGGCGTGGGGGTGAGTCATGAGAAATAAAGTAAATAAATCCATGGCGGTTTTTGTGGGCCTTCTGCTGTCGGGCAGTGTGCAACAGGCGTTCGCTGAAAAAATGGGAGAGGGGTCTTACCAGGACCGCCGGGTGCAAACCGCGTTCTACACCCCGGACAACGTGTTTCGTATCCAAGCGGTGGTTGGGCGTACCTCACTGGTGCAGTTCCCTGCCCATGAGACGGTGTATGAAGATTCCGGGTTGATTGTGACGGGCGATCCTACGGCTTGGGCAATTGGTGCGAACAAGGCGGGCAACATCCTGGCGATCAAGCCGACCACTGATGAAGAGCCCAACACCAACCTGATCATCAATACCAACCGGCATACCTACCTGTTGGAACTGAAACTGGTTAAGCAGGTAGCGGACATGACGTATGCCCTGCGCTTTACCTATCCAGACCCACCGAAGAAGCAGGTGGCTACCCGCGATTTTAATCCTGATCCTTGCCCTGGGCCGATTAACACTTTCCAGGTGCGTGGTGATGAGTCCATTGCTCCAACGGAAGGTTGGGACAACGGCACCTTTACCTGTTTTCGCTTTGTGACCAATGCGCCCCGGCCAGCGGTGTACCAGGTACTTCCTGATGGCACAGAGACGTTGGCCAACGTACGCAATGTGCAAAACATCATGGTGGTGCATGGCGTCAGCCAGTTATTTCGTTTTCGGCTTAATTCCTTGGTGATGGAAGCCAGAGCCCGGCAGCGGGTGGGTGGCTTCTACAACTACAACGGTACCACCACGGGGGAGATTCGGGAGGTGAAGCATGCCGAACAATAAAAGCAACGACAGTCATGACGCCCCTGTGATCCAGGGTGGAGAGTTGCCGGCGGATGAACCTCGTGGACAGTCCCAGGATCAGCCTGCAAAAACAGAAAACAGCGACTTGCCCCCGGTGCACTCCGATAAAGCTCGTGGTGCCTTTGACCTGCTGAACAAGCGCCCAGGGACCGGGCAGGCCAAAAAAACGCTGTACCTCAGCATAGCCGCTATGGTGCTGGTGTTTCTCTTGATCCTGATTGGGGGATGGTGGTGGGTTATTTCGATCATGCAGGAAGGCTCCACCGACATTGATGAGAGTTCGGTCAAGGCGGATGCCACCCTCGACAGGGCCACGGGCCAAGACACCAGCATGCAACAGCTCAAGGAACAAAAGCTCAAGGAGATCCAGGCTGCAGAAGAGCAAAAGGCCAGGGATGAAGAGGCGTTAAGGCTGGCTCAAGAGCAGGCCAAGGCTGATGAGAATGGGCAGTCTGGATCCACACCAGGTGGAAATGGTCTGCCACATCAAGGAGAGGTAAGGGAAGCACCATTGACACCGACCCAGCGCAAGTTGGCCGGAGGCGTGGTGGTGACGCCTTTGATTCAGGATGCCTCAGGCTACGCTGCGCCGGTGAGCGGGGCGTCAGGATCTGTCATTGGAAATGCAGAAAATACGGCAAGTCCATTGGACGGTACGCCTGAAGGTGTTCCTGACGTGGCACAGACGGGGTTTGGGGGTGGTTTGGGTGGCGGTTCGTCATCGCGTGGCAGTTTAAACAACTTGTCTGGTACCAGTTTCGCACCTGGTAAAGCGGTACTGGCGCCGTCGCGCAAGTATCTGCTGTCGCGCAACACCTATTTCCGTTGCGTGCTGTACACCGAAATCGTGACCGATCAGCCCTCGTTGATTGAATGCCCACTGACTGAGCCTATCTATTCGGCTGACGGCTCGACCGTGCTGGCTGATGCGGGGGATCGTCTGTTCGGTGAGCAAAGTGTCGAGGTTGGTGCGGGCCAGGTCCGTGTGTTCACCAACTGGACCGAGCTTGATACGCAATCGGGTGTGCGGGCCAGACTCGCCAGTCTCGGCGCAGGGCCGATGGGGGCCAGTGGTACAGAAGCCCGGATCGATAACCACTACATGCAGCGTTTTGGCGGCGCGGTGATGCTGTCCTTCATCCAAGACGCCTTGGATGCCGCGAAAAACGCTACGCAGAAAAGTGGTAATGGCTACACGGTGAATAACAGCGAGCAGAACACCGAAAACATGGCCAATCAGGCCCTGCAAAGCACGATTGGCATCAAGCCAACGGCGCACATTTTGCCGGGCACGGTCATGACCGTGATTGTCGCCCGCGATATCGACTTCTCCTCAGTCTTTGAGAACCGTTGACAGTGAGGAAATACCGATGACAAACCTAAATGGCGAACAAGAGCCAGGTGTGGAGCGGGATGAGGATGAAAATATCCTCATCGAATCTACGTTGGTACTGGATTTTCTCGATCAGTCGGGTGTTTCCGAACGGCTTAACCGGGCGGGCACTACGGACGTGGCGATTAACCGGCCATTGGAAATCTGGATCGATACCCCCACTGGTTGGCAACGCGAGGAGGCGCCTTGGCTGACGTACAACCTGTGTTGGCGGTTGGCCAATAGCCTGGCGGCCCTCAACCACCGTGACTTGGGGGCTAAAACGCCGATTCACACGGTCGAGCTACCGGGAGGTGAACGGGGACAGATCGTCATGGCCCCGGCGTGTGAAAAGGGCACGCTGTCCATGACGTTTCGTAAGCCCTCATTGGAGCGTTTTACGCTGCAAGACTATATCGACAGCGGGCGGTTTGACGGGGCCCAGGCTATCGCGTCCACTAGGACCGACTTGGCCGACTGGCAGAAGGCTATGGTGGCGGCGCATAAAACACGAGATTGGGGCAGCTTTTTCCCGCTGGCTGTCGAGAACCGACAGAACATCATCATCTTCGGTGGGCCAGGTTCGGGCAAAACCACCTTCGGCAAATCCCTGATGGACCTGTTTCCGGTCTCGCGCCGGATGATCACCATTCAGGAAGTCAGTGAATTGCAGCTCCCGTATCACCCCAACCATGTGCACCTGTTCTACGGCGCCGTGGTGGCACCGAAAGCCCTGGTGGCAAGTTCGTTGCGTATGAAACCCGACCATCTGTTTCTGGCCGAGCTAACCGGTGATGAGGTGTGGCACTTCATTGAAATTCTGAACACCGGCACCAAGGGCACCGTGACCACAGCCCACGCCAACGACAGTGAGGCGGGTTATGCACGCGTTTGCGGGCTGGTGAAGCAGTCCGAGGTGGGCCAGGGATTGGATTACAGCTACATCGAGCGGTTGGTTAGAACCTCATTCGACGTGGTGTTGTACATGGAAGGGACTCACATTAAAGAGGTGCATTACGAACCTAAGCATAAACTGGACTTGCTCAATAGCACCAAGATTTAACTCAAGAGCTTTGTAATGTATAGTGGAAAGGTTTTTACGCCCATATAATTTATCATGTGATGGAGTTTCCTATGTCGAGAATTGCAGAACTACGCCAGCTAGAAAAAAATATTGCTGATCAACTCCAAGACCTTGAATCACTTAAAGCAGACCCTAGAATTCAAAAAGAATTAGAGTTTGAGAGTAAGTTGCGCACGCTGCTGGGTGAGTACAGCTTCAGCCTACGAACTATCATTGGTATACTGGATCCACATAGTAATTATATGATTAAAGCTGGACAGACTCAGGAAAAGAAAACCCGCAAGCAGCGGGCCACGAAGGTCTATAAGAATCCTCACACAGGAGAGGTGGTGGAAACTAAAGGCGGTAATCATGCAATGCTCAAGGCATGGAAGACCGAGCATGGTTCGGAAGAGGTAGAATCTTGGCTGGCTAGCCAGTTCTGATATTATTAATATGTCTTATATTACAGGGCCGCTCTAGGCCCTGCGATATTAATTTAAGTTATCAGATGTGACCCTTTGTCCTATTAGTTGCGGAGCTTAATAAATCTCTGTGATTTTTGTGTGCAGCTGCTTTCGACGTTTGAAATTAAACAGCTAAGTCCAATGCAGCTTAGTATTTTTGTCTAAGCGAGAGAGGTGAAAAGTAAACGGTAGTTGCGTTACTGCTTACAGTGATAGGCTTTTTTGATAGTCCAATACATGTTGATGTGTTGCATTAATTGGATTTTGCGTTTCCTCCCTTACGCCAAGATAAAGGTGAAGCCTCATGTGGTGGAAAACAACTCTATTGGTTCTTGTATTGATACTGGTGTGTTTTGTGGGTGGGTTGTATGCCGGCAGTGCCTTGTTTTTGAAGCTGACGGCAGGCAATGCCATGACGGGGCTGACCTGGCATACCCTGTGGGATGCTCGACACCTGGCACTTAATGATCGTCGAATGTTATTTGTGCCTTGGTCCTGGTGCTTGACTGCCGCAATCACATTTTTGCCGGTTGGTATCACGCTGTTCGCGTTGTATTTCAGGCTCAGCCCCACTACCTCCTTGCACGGTGATGCCCGGTTTGCCAATGCCCAAGAGTTACGCCAGTTCGAATACAAAGGTGAGTACCTAAATACCAGCAAAAAGTAATCTATGGAGAGCTAGCTATGTGCGAAAAGGACTGTCGTTGCTACCACAACTCTGAAGAATATAAAGCTTACAAAGTCATTGAGGATCAAATAGGCCAATCAACCCCGGATCAAGCTTGGGCGTTATATTTCGTCTCGGAAGGGGTTGTTCGTGAAAATATAACCACAGCGGTGATGACGCACATCGCCAATGGTAATGAGGCGCTTGCTTCTGCGTTCCCTGAGCTGGCCCATTTGTACAAGCCGCATTTAGTCGATTAGTAAAGTAGATCTGAAAGTTACGATAGGATTATTGATATGAGATTATCAATGGTTTTTGGTTATCGGCTGTTTGCAATTCGGTTAATTGCCACTAATCCCTATCGTTGTAGTGATGACTGCGCGCAGGAATACTCGGTGGTATCTGCGCTTATGGATATAAAGAACAACCAACAACAATTGTTGGAATTGCAACGCTCACACTTGTCAGTAAAAACAGAGATTCTGAAGGTGCAGCGCCTTCAATACCAAATAATGGTGGAAACCCAATAGTCGGTAGGAGGCGGTATGAAAACCGAAGCTCAACTGTCCCGAAATTTTGGCTTGCACTTGGCCCGCCGGTTTGGTCGCTTGTTTATCAGAGGGCCTCATTCAGTACAGACGCGCATTAATTTTCTGCGTGTATTTCCTTATGACCGGCAAGCCCAGGAGCAGTTTGATCTGGGCATTGTTGAAGAAGATCAAAAACGCTTGGCGCTTGGTTTAACACTGGATGAGTACCGGGCTGCTTGCAAAAAATAAACGGTGAATAAAGGGGGAGTTGTATGGCAAACAGTAGCGCGTCCTACAGTCCACAAAACCCGCAACAGCGCATAGAGGAATATCCACCCTTCCTGATCGGCAGGCACCCTATCCAAGACACGTATCTGGCCAGCTATGGGCAGCAATTTATTATGCTGGCCGCGCCTCCTGGTACAGGTAAAGGCGTGGGGGAGGTTGTTCCAAATGCACTCAGCTACCCCGATTCAATGGTCATCAATGATCCGAAATTTGAGAACTGGGAGCTGACTTCGGGTTTTAGGGCTTCGGCGGGTCACAAGGTTTTCCGCTTCTCACCTGAACGCCTTGAGACGCACCGCTGGAATCCTCTGTCGCAGATCAGTAAGGACCCGCTTTACCGGCTGGGCGAAATTCGAACCATGGCCAGCGTGCTGTTTGTGTCGAGCAACGAGAAGAACCAGGAGTGGTATACCAAGGCCAGCAACGTATTCACTGCCATCTTGTTGTACATCATGGAAACGCCAGGAATGCCCTTCACGCTGCCTCAGGCGTATGAATTAGCGTCGTTGGGGTCTGCTATGGGGGTATGGGCGCAGCAAGTCATTAACGAGCGTAATAGCGGACCTAGTGCCTTATCCGCCGAGACCTTGCGCGAACTAAATGGCGTATTCGAAGCATCAAAGAACAAGAGCAGTGGCTGGTCCACCACAGCCGATATCGTGCGCGACGTTCTGTCGATGTACGCAGAGAAAACCGTGGCTTGGGCACTCTCGCCCAGTGAAACGGAACCGCAAATCGACTTCGCCAAAGCCCGGCAGGAAAAAACCACGATCTATTTCAGCATGTCCGAAGAATCGCTGAAAAAATTTGGCCCGTTGATGAACCTGTTTTTCACCCAGGCCATTCGACAAAACTCAAAGCCGTTGCCGGAACACGGCGGGCACTGCGCCGATGGCACCCTCAAGTACAAGTTTCAACTGGCGCTACTCATGGACGAGTTCGCGATCATGGGCCGCATGGAAATCATGGAAACGGCGCCTGCACTGACACGCGGTGCGGGGCTGCGGTATTTCATCATTTTTCAAGGTAAGGATCAGATCCGTGCTGTTTACGGCACAGAGAAGGGCAACGCGATTATGAAGGCTTTTCATATCGAGATTGTCTTCGCCCCTGGTGATATCGAACTGGCTAAAGAGTACAGCGCAAGGCTGGGCAATAAGACGGTAAGGGTTAAAACCCAATCTCTAGCCAAGCGGGACCGCAATCAGACTGATAACTACAGTGATCAACCCGTACCGTTGATGCTTCCACAAGACATTAACGAATTGCCGTATGACCAGCAGCTAGTATTCATTCAGGGTACGAAAACGACTGCACCGATGAAAATCAAGGCGCGAAAGATATTTTACTATGAGGATGAAATATTGTTGGCGCGTTCAAAAATCAAACCTCCACCGTTACCTGTAGGGGATGCGACCAAGATCAACGGACTGACCGTTCCTGTACGCATGGTTGAAGAAAAAGCCGCTGTTGCATCCCCTCATGATGCACAAATGAAAGCAGAACAACTTAAACGTAACAATCCTAAAAACAAGCAATAAACCTTCCTGCACTACCAAGCGCAACTACGCGCACAACATAGGACACGACCATGAAACTCACCGTATTTACGGCGGCCCAATTGCGCTTGGCCGCTCACAAAGTTGTACCTGCTAAAAAGAGCACTCCGGTTTCACGTTCTCGGCAGTACCTAACGGGGGCGCTGCTCTCGTTGGCGGTTTTTACGACTTCGCCGGCCTTTGCCAAGGACCCTTGTAAGACCGTGATATGCATGTTTGGAAAGTTCACAGGTAATAGCGGCGGGAGTGAATGCCGCAGCGCTGAGAAAGATTACTTCAGTATAAAAATCAAGAAAAGAGGAAAGATCAAGTGGAGTAGGACAGCTGCGGCACGCGGACAATTTCTTAATAGTTGCCCTGCTGCCGATAAAAATATAAACAAAAAGATAAACGACAAGTTCGGTAGGGTGTTTGGTTAGTTTTATTCTATCTCCACTTCAAGAAGTGTCTTTCTGACTTCTTGCTTCTTACACTTTCAGGTGGGTATTAACGCTATGGCTAAATCATATCTGGGGCCGCCCGTTCGTGTGCCCGCTTTTCGGGCAGTAATGCGTAAGTTATTAACTTTGTATTTAGCTGCAAGCACTGGATGTGCCAGTACGTTACAGACAGTAACGCAGCCTAATTCTGCCCAATCGACGTTGGGCAGTAGTTCAGCTGCTGTGACGACCAGTGCAAAAAAAGCAACTGCAGCTGTATCGCATGGTACAGCAGAAAATCCTTACAACCTGCCAGAGCTGGCTAGCGCCTCGACTGACATGGAGCGGTCTAAGCAGAAGGTCAATCGATTGCTGGACGGCGTAGGTGCGAGGTCCGATCAGCAACTTGTGGCCAATCCGTTGAACAAGGACGGTAAAGGCAAGGATTTTGGCGAGTTTCAGGGCCTGGCAATGGGCTTGGCCAACTCCGCCGGCAGCCAGGCTATCAAAGACTGGTTTGCATCAAAAAAAGCCACAGCGCAACTTTCCATGGGCGCCGGTGAAAGCGGTGTGCGCTTCGGCAGTTTTGATGTACTGATGCCGTTTTATGACACGCCCAAGGATCTGATTTTTACCCAGGCCGGGTTTCGGCGTTCCAACGTCTCGACCGAAGACTACCGCTACACAATCAGCGTAGGGGGGGGCTATCGGCACACGGTGGAAAACGTGTTGTATGGAGTGAACGCGTTCTATGACCGCGACATGACGGGTAGAAATGACCGTTTTGGCTTGGGCGGCGAAGTGTGGACCGATTCATTCAAGTTTTCAGGCAACACTTATTGGCGCTTGAGCGACTGGAAAAATTCGCCCGATACAAAGTATTACCAGGAGCGTCCGGCCAATGGCTGGGATATTCGCGCCGAAGGTTATTTACCGCAGTATCCGCAGCTCGGCGGCAAGCTGATCTATGAGCAGTATTACGGTAGCGAGGTGGGTTTATTCGGGGCTTCAAGCCGTCAAAAAGACCCCCGTGCAACCACCGTAGCGTTGATCTACACGCCGATCCCTCTGATTACCCTTTCTGCGGATTATCGCCAGGGCCGAGGCGGACTTTCAGATACCGCCGTTCGGGTGGGTCTGAATTATCAGTTTGGTTCTGACCTGAACACGCAGCTTAGCCCAGCTGATATAAAAGCCAATCGGATGTTGGGCAATTCCCGTTACAACCTGATAGACCGCAAGTACGACATTATCCTGGGCTACAAAAAAGACGACGTCGTGCAAATCACCCTGCCCGCGCAACTGCGCGGCAGCCCAGGCTCTACGTTGTCGTTTCCTGTGACTATTAGCGGCAAAAACATCCGCAATTTGAGCTGGACCGGCACGGCTGGCAGCTATGCCCATCCTTATGGCGGCGGCGGCATGTCCACGTTGGTGTTACCCCCATCTGAAACGGCCCTTAATAGCTACACCTTGAAGGCGGTGGGCACCGACAGGTTTGGCCGGGTTATTCAATCCAACGTCATGCAAATCAATTTAGACAGTTTCAAGATTGGGATTGAGCGCTCCAAACCTATCGCCCTAGCTGATGGTGCAGATCCTGTGACTTTTACGGCCACTCTGCAAGAAACCAGCGGCACACCGGTTGCCAATGCGGCGATTGAGTGGAGCTTTAAGGGCGGGGCCACTGTAAAGAGCCAAGATGTCAAGACCGACAGCCAAGGGCAGGCCCGCCTAACACTGGTTAGCAAGGCTCGTACTACGGTGCAGGTTACGGCCAAAGGGCTATTGGGGACTCAAGCGCAAATCGGTGCTGAATTTGGTGCAGAACTAGCGAGTGCCCGTGTGGTGCGGTTGGTGGCAACCCCGGCAGTGGTTGTGGCCGATGGCGTGTCCATCAGTACGTTGGTTGCCACCGTTCAGGATGCCAACGGCAACTCAATAGGGGCGGGTGTCCCCATTACCTGGACTACCACGCTTGGGGAACTGTCCGCAGCGTCCAGCGTGACTAATGAGAGCGGCAAGGCCACCGTGATCCTGACTGGAAAAGTGGTAGGTGATTCGACGGTGAGAGCCGCCGCTGTGAAAGGTGCATCCACGGCCAAAGTGAGCTTTACGGCCAACAAAGCAACGGCCAAGGTGGTTAGTCTGGTGGCTACGCCGGCCTCGATCACCGCCAATGGCACGGATAGCAGTGCCTTGGTGGCGACTGTTGAAGACGCAAACGGCAACCCAGTTGGTTCAGGGGTTCAGGTTGAGTGGATCAGCAGCAGCGGCAAACTGTCCGCCGCATCAAGCGTCACCGATGCCAGTGGAAAAGCCAGGGTCACGTTGGCCGGGACCACTGCAGGCGACGCAACGGTCACAGCCAAGACCGCAGCAGGTGAGTCAATAGCCGCCGTTGCTCTATTGGCGGCCGGATCGACGGCCAAAGCGATTGGCCTAGTAGCTACGCCGACCTCAATCACGGCCAACGGCACTGACAGTAGTACGTTGGTGGTTACCGTCCAGGACGCAAGCGGTAATCCAGTCGGCGCCGGTGTTGCGGTTAACTGGTCCACCAGTACTGGCAAGCTGTCCGGTACATCGGGCGTCACCGATGCCAACGGAAAGGCCTCGGCGATGCTGACAGGCACCACGGCAGGTACTGCCACTGTGACCGCCAAGGCCGCAGCTGGTGAGTCAACAGCCACCGTTGCCCTGATGGCTGATGGGTTGACTGGGAAAGTCGTTAGTCTTGTGGCTACACCGACCTCCATCATCGCCAATGGCGCCGATAGCAGCACGTTGATGGCCACCATCCAGGATGCCCACGGCAATCCGGTCAGCGCTGGCGTGACGGTCAACTGGTTCACCAGCACTGGCAAGCTGTCCGGTGCATCGGGCGTCACCGATGCCAGCGGCAAAGCCATGGTCATGTTGACCGGCACCGCCGCAGGCAACGCAACTGTTACAGCCAAGGCCGCAGCGGGTGCCTCGACAGCCACTGTCGCCCTAGTCGCTGACGGATCAACGGCCAAGGTAATTGGGTTGGTGGCCACCCCGAGCTCGATAACGGCCAGTGGCATCGACAGCAGTACGTTGGTGGCCACTGTTCAGGATGCCCACGGCAATTCAGTCGGCGCCGGTGTGCCGGTGGGGTGGTCCAGCAGCGCGGGCGCGTTGTCCACTACTACCAGCATGACGGATGCCAGCGGTAAAGCTACCGTAGCGTTGACGGGGACCAAAGCAGGTAAGGCAACGGTCACAGCCAAGACCGCAGCCGGTGCATTGACAGCCGTTGTCGCTTTCGTAGCTGATCACACCACGGCGAAGGTGATTGGCCTGGTGGCTACACCCGCGTCGATCACCGCCAATGGCACCGACAACAGCACGTTGGTGGCCACCGTCCAGGATACGCAGGGCAATCCGGTCGGTGCCGGTGTGACGGTCAACTGGACTACCAGCACTGGCAAGCTGTCGAGCGGATCGAGCATCACAGATGCCCGCGGAAAAGCCACGGTCACGTTAACTGACACCACCGCAGGCTCTGCGAAGGTTACAGCGAAGGCAGCAGTGGGTGAAGCAACGGCGGCGGTTGCGCTGGTAGCCGATAACACCACGGCGAAGGTGATTGGCCTGGTGGCTACACCGACCTCAATCACCGCCAATGGCACCGATAGCAGTACGTTGGTGGCCACCGTCCAGGATGCACAGGGCAATCCAGTCGGTGCCGGTGTGACGGTCAACTGGTCCAGCAATATCGGCAAGGTGGACAACGCATCGAGCATTACGGATGCCAGCGGTAAGGCTACAGTGATGTTGACCGGCACCAAGGCTGGTACTGCCACTGTGAAAGCATCTGCTGTAGCGGGTGATGCAACGGCGACGGTGCAGCTAAACGCAGACTCGACCACGGCCAGGGTGGTAACCGTCACGGGTTCACCGTCCACCATAGCGGCCAACGTCGAGTACGGTATCGAGCTGGTGGCCACGATCCAGGATGCCCATGGCAACCCACTGGAAGCCGGCATAGAAGTCAACTGGTCAAGTACGTCAAGCCTGCCGCGAGGCGGTCTTATGCGGTCCACTACCCAGACGGACGAATCTGGTAAGACGCTCAACCGCTTCGGAGGCAGTACCGCAGGGCCTTATACCATTACCGCGTCAGCACCGGGCGGCAGTGCCAGCACCACGATCACGGTCACGGCTAACCTAAACAACGCCAAAGTCACCGCGTTGGTGGCTACACCCACTTCGGTTGTAGCGGATGGTTCAGCGGTCAGTGTGTTGGTGGCAACAATCAAGGATGGCAGCTCTAACCTTGTCGGCCCTGGCGTAACAGTTACTTGGTCCACAGACTTTGGTAGCTTGTCAGAGACCAGCACAGTGACCGACTCCAATAGCCAGGCGATTGTCACTTTAAGCAGTACGGATATTGGAAGCGCGACGGTAACGGCCCGATCTGTTGCCGGTTCTAATACAGCGCACGTGACGTTTATCCCAGATGCCGCAACGGCTCAGGTGGTGACGTTAACCAGCCCACGGACCGAGGTAGTAGCTGCAGGTATCGACAGTGAGGTGTTCACGGCTACGGTTAAGGACGCCCTAGGGCATTTGGTTGGGGCAGGTGTACAGGTCAACTGGCGCAACAGCGACGCACGCGGAACTATGAGTGCCACCACGTCGCTGACAGATGCGAATAGTCAGGCCAGGATGACCTTGAAGTCACCCGTCAAAGCGGGATCAACGGATATTACCGCCGAGGCCGCGAAGGGCAGTAAGACCAAGCACCTGGTGTTTATATCGGACGTTACTACCGCTCGCATTTTGAACATCGACGTGGCACCTCCTTACATCGTGTCTGACGGGGTGGATAAAACCACCTTCTACGCCAACCTAACCGATGCCAACGGCAACGGATTTAGTTCAAGCATCACACCACTGATTGTGACCTGGACTACAGACTTTGGGACGTTGAGCGGCAGTACCAGCGTGTCTAGCAATAGCAGCCAGGCCAAAATCACGTTGACGGGCAACGCCGTGGGTGTGGCTAACGTCACCGCTTCAGTGATGGCTACGGGCAGTGGTTTAAGCACCAAGTCACCAAAGTCACGCTGACGGCGGACAACCGCACGGCCAGAGTGACCAAAGTGACGGCTTCGCCTACTCCGATTCGGGCTAATGGCCTTGCTTATACGGAAATTACCGCCACTGTGCGGGATGCACGGGGAAATTTGGCTTCCAGTGTCCAGGTTTTCTGGACCACTAACCTTGGGACGCTAACGCGTACTTCTGGGTGGACGGATGCCAATGGGCAAATCACAACGCGGTTAACAGGAACTGTCTCAGGCAACGCAACAGTCACTGCTAACGCCGTTGCTGGGGGGCAATCGGCCCAAGTCGTACTCACTTATTGAGGTTGGGTATGAAGTCATTATTGGTTCATCAAGCCGAGGCTCACAGCTGTGAGCCTCGGCGCATGAAGTTCTTGTTACATGACGACCTTTACCGAGCCATTGCTCTACGTGCACAAAAGCAAAATGTCTCGCATAGGTGCATCATTGAAGAAGCGTTATCAAGTTCGCTTGAAGAAGAGCTTTCGCAGTTGAAGTTCAGCCAACCATCTACGACATCTAACTAAAACAAATTCTTTGAACAACTGTTTACCTATCAAAGGTTTAAATATGAGAGTTTTTATTGCCGAAAAACCAGGGTTAGGAAAGGTTATTGCCGAAGCCTTGGGCAATCCGCAAAACAAAGGTGGTTTTTTTCAGTGCGGTTTGGATGTTGTGACCTGGTGCATTGGGCATCTGCTAGAACTGGCGCCGCCCGAGGTGCACAACCCGGCCTACGAAAAGTGGGATGCCACGGATTTGCCGCTCAAACTGCGTCCAATAAAGTACCAGCCGATTGCGCGCACCCATGAACAGCTTAAAGTGGTAGGAGAGCTGATTGGGCAGGCGTCAGAGATCGTTCACGCTGGTGATCCTGATGACGAGGGCCAATTGCTGGTAGACGAGGTGTTGGGGTATTTCGGCAATACCCGCCCAGTAAAGCGTGTGCTGATCAACGACCTTAACGTCAATACGGCACTCAAAGCCTTGGCAAACCTCAAGGACAACCGTGAGTTTTACGGTCTGTACCAAAAGGCCCTGGCACGCAGCATCGGTGATCAGCTTTACGGCTTTAACATGACGCGGGCTTGCACTTTGGCAGCGCGGGCTAGGGGGATTAAAGGGGTCTTATCGGTCGGTCGAGTGCAGACCCCTATCCTGGGTTTGATCGTGAATCGATACCTGGCGAACAAGAACCATGCTGCCGCTAACTTCTATGCGGTCAGCGCCCATTTGACGTTTGGCGGTCGGGTCAGCGCGAAATTGGTGGTCCCGGACGATGCACCGGCAGACGACAAAAACCGAATCATCGACGAGTCATACGCCCAGGCCATCGCAACCGCTTGTCATTACGCGCCTGCGATCGTTACTCGGGCGCAGGTGGTGGAAAAGCAGGAGCTTGCCCCCCTGCCTTTTGACTTGCTGATGCTGCAAGCAGAGATCAGCAAGGAGCATGGGATTACGTCAGAAAAGACGTTAGCCATCACTCAGTCATTGCGCGATAACCACAAGGCCATCACCTACAACCGTTCAGATTGCAGTTACTTGTCTGAGGAACAGTTTTTCGATGCGCCGCAGACATTGGCGGCATTGGCCCAGGCACTACCGGATTTTGCCTTGGTTTTTGACCAGGTAGATTCACGGCGCAAAAGTCGGGCATTCAACGACAGCAAAGTGACGGCGCACACCGCGATTATCCCAACCGGCACCCAAGTGGATATCGCCAAACTATCACCCGATGAAAAGGCGGTGTACCTGGCTATCGTGAAACGTTACCTGGTGCAATTCATGCCTGCCAAGGGCTACCTGGCGGCAGAGGTGCTGTTTGAGGTGGCCGGTCATACCTTTATCGCTCGCTCGAATAAAACGACTCAGCCGGGTTGGACGGCGCTTGTTGGCAGCAGTGCTGACGATGACGACGACGCCGGAGAAACGGACGAAGCAGCCCAGTTCGACGCTCTTGCGGCTTTGAAGGCTGCTGAAAATGGTGTTTGTGAGTCCATCACCGTTTCAAAAGAGAAAACCCGTCCACTGCCGATCTACACCGAGGCCGAGTTGCTTAAAGATTTGAAGCGGGTGGCCAAGTACGTGGTTGATCCGCGCATCAAGCAATTGTTGCTGGACCGGGACAAGGGCAAGACTGGCGAAAACGGTGGTATCGGCACCCCAGCCACACGGGGCTCAATACTGACCAAGTTACAAGAGCGTGGTTTCTACGAGGTGGTGAAGAAAAAGTTCATCCCGACCTCACTGGGCTTGGAATTCATTGCGGCATTGCCTGCTATTGCCACTACGCCGGATATGACCGCCCTTTGGCATGAACAGCAACTGATGATCGAAGCCGGGGAGTTGACCGTAGACGCGTTCCTGGACGAACTGGAGCGGTTTATCGCGCACCAGGTGGGAACGGTGGATTTGGGCAATGTGCAGGCCTTGGTCAAGGACGCGCCGCCAGAACTCAACGCCAAATGCCCAATGTGCGGCGGTGAGTTGGCCGTAACGCCCAAGGTGATTGGATGCCGCAAATGCACCTTCAAGTTATGGACTGAAGTCAGCCGAAAAACGTTGACCTTCGGCCAGATCGAAACCCTGCTGACAAAAGGTAAAATCGGGGTTATCAAAGGTTTTAAGACCAAGGCAGGCAAGACGTTCGACGCCGCGTTGCGCCTCGATGGTCAGGCCAAGGTGCAGTTGGTGTTCAACCGCTGAAAATCAGGTGCGTTCTGACTTTAAAGACCTCCGCTTAAACCATATGGAAAATAGAGGAAATCATCATGCGTGGAATAAACAAAGTCACAATTTTGGGGACCTGCGGCCAGGATCCCGATGTTCGTTACCTACCGAACGGCAACGCGGTAACGAATCTGAGCTTGGCCACCAGCGAACAGTGGACTGACAAGCAAACCGGGCAAAAGGTTGAAAAAACCGAATGGCACCGGATTGTACTGTTCGGAAAAGTCGCAGAAATCGCCGGTGAATACCTGCGTAAAGGCTCGCGTGTATACATCGAGGGCAAGCTACAAACCCGTGATTGGGAGAAGGACGGTATCAAGCGGTACACGACTGAAATCATCGTGGACATGCACGGCACCCTGCAACTACTAGACGGAAAGCCAGCCGAGCAGGGCGCACGCGGGCCACAACAGCCTGACTCTGCGCAGAGGAGCAAGTCAAAGCCCGCCGCTAACAAGCCTGCACAGCCAGCCCCACAGGCCTCCGATGATGATGGTTTCGATCCAGAGATACCGTTCTAGCGAGGGAGACTGGTTTACTATGGATAAGGTTGAAGCGGAGCGGGTTGTTCAAGCGGCCCTAGAGGAGCTTGGTCTAATCGACCAGGTTAGAGTGCTTTTATTCACTGACACGAAGGAATACATCGATGCCATCGAACAAGCCGTTGGACAACCACTCGACACAGCAGCCCGCGAGCGACTCCAAAGCGTCCAAGCTGCGTACCTTCCCGTTGGACAAGCAATCTGCGTTGTGGCTTCTCAATCACGGAACGAAGCCGCTTTGCACCGATGTGTTAAGCACGAAGGACTCGGGCACTACGGAATAACCACCTTCAATCCCGACGAAAAGCGCGTGCTGTTGGGCGCGATCATGAACTCGCGTAGTGACACCCGCACGGTCGATATGCCGTTTATTGACAAGGTTCATACGCTGAAAGATTTATGGCGTGCGGTTGACGCGACCTATCCAGAAAACTCGCCAGAGATGAATGCCGAAGAAGTGTTTGCTTTCGTCGCCGAACATGCCACTGGCGACGTGTCACGAATCAGTCGCGGGGCCGTCACTCTTGACGAATTACTGTCTGATCAGCCCCAGGCGCCGTTGAGCCTCGCGCAGTTACGCGATATCACCGAAAGCGTGGCAGCGGGGATAAAACTCGGGATACGAGAGCCACAGACGGAGCCCCAGCAGAACGATGCTCAATATCGTAAGGATGTCCGCTACCGGGGGCAGGAAGACCAGACCCTGGACCAAGACGACGAATACGAGCCAGGAATGGCATGACGTCTATGCCTGAGTTGGTTTGTAACAATCCCCTCTATGAAACGTCAGGTGCCGCGCTCCCGGCTCGTCGTAACGGCTTCATCGTTGCGGCGAACGGATGCACGGGCGCAGCGCACACTTGACGATACCTCGACCACCCAAAGCCTTGCTCTGGGGTGTGGGGTAGTTTCACCACCCCGCGCTCCTGAGCCCTCTGCGGCAAGAGCGGGATAACAAGGGCGGAGCCCTTGGTTTTGGATAGACCCTTCCACCATTTTCAGCATGGACATACGCGCTCGGCATTCGGCTGCGCTCGAAAACTCATTGAGGAAATAATGAATGCTTATTCATATAACCCCGCGGATATTTGGTAACAGGGATTTTGAACCCTGTCAGCTCGTAGATTTGAACTGTGCCGAATTGGGCTTGGCGTTGAAAGCCAATGTAGAGCTGATGGCGCGTCGCCCCTATCCGAACAAAAACTACCTGGTGGCGTGTCGTAAGCGCGGACAAAAGGCGATGCAAGGATTTTTAATCGAGCGGCCTGATCCTGTACGTGAGTTCACTGTGGTGACTCGCTGGGCTGTTGCTGCTTGGCATGTTGCAACACACCGTGTTCGTTACATCGTCCTGGACGATGATTACGACACGATCAGCGACAACATAGTGTTGTGGTATGGGATGAGCGACGGCCTTGGTGGTTGGGAGTCACGCTGGCCAAAACAATACGAGGATATAGCGCCGGTCAGTCTTCAGCCCACGATGGAAGTAACACCACGTATGAAGCACCGCAGAGAGTGTGTGGATGTAATTAACGATGATGGCTTTTTGGTGGAACGCAACGAAACCTTATATCTGCCCACGCTGGAACGCGCCCGTGTGATCAATATGGAAAACTCTCTTGGAGAGCGTATCCCCGGAATTGATGCAGTTTTTTAAGACTACTTTTTACCGTTACACCTTTTGATTCGTTATCACCCTCTATTGGTTTTGACTTTCGAAACATACGTAGTATGGCTGTTTTAATACTAATATGCCAAGGAAATATTAACATGAAAGTAGCAGTGATTAATTACACTGGAAATATAGGAAAAACAACCGTTGCAGCGCACCTGTTGTCTCCGCGAATGGACGACGCACCAATTTATGCGATTGAATCAATTAATGAAACGGCGGAAGGAATTGGCCTGGATGTTGAGAAGTTGCGCGGAGACATGTTTCGCGAACTTTTACAGAAAGTCATGCTTGCAGATAGCGCAATCATCGACGTGGGCGCTTCTAACGTCGAAGATTTTATGGTCAATCTTGAAGGGTTTGAAGAGGCTCATGAAAATATTGACTATTATATTATTCCTGTCACAAGTGGTACAAAAGAACAAATTGAGTCGGTGCGCATGATCGAAAGTTTGACGGCAATTGGTATTCCTTCCGAAAAAATCAAGGTCTTATTCAACCGTGTTCAACGAGACGTAGAAAGCGAGTTTCCGATTATTCAAAACTTTCATGGACAAAATGAAACGTTCTCTCTCAATAACCGGTGTGCGATTTACGAAACTGAATTGTTTGATGCATTGTCGATTCGTCGCATGACTCTACAGGGACTAATGGCTGATGGAGTTGACTATAAAACATTGCTCAAGGATAAGACTGCGGCTGCAGGAGATCGTGAGCGGTGGTCAGATATGTATGGTCTAAAACTATTATGTAAAGGTGTGAATCGGAAGCTAGATGCTGTTTACGATGCACTATTCAGTTGAGGGCTCGCCATGATTGATGAAACCGCTCCACCTAAAACTGCACGCGAAGCGTTGATGATTGAGTTGCTAAGCGACCTCGGGAGGGTTCACGACGATATTAAGGCCATACCGGAACTGCTGAAACTATCGATTTCAGACTCTTTAGAGATTATTGCCATTGCTGTAGCTGATGCAGAATCAACCGCTCAGAAGCTTCAAGATGCTACCAAGGAAGCCATTCAAACTACGGCAACACGGGTTGCGTTTGAAGCGGGGTCAGAGCTTTCTGGTGCTATACATGTGAGTTTAGAGCGAACGTTTGATCCTGCGCTTCATAAAGCCTCAATCAAAGTTGAGGAACTGGAGAGAAGGGTCAAAGGTATTTCTGCAAATGTTCGGGACACACATGCTACACGCATGAACTATATAATTCTGGTCGGTTTTGTGTTTGCCATGATGTTGACGTTGGGGGGTGTGACCTGGCTTACCATTATTTCTAAACAAAATGATGAAACCAATAAATGGTTTTATGAAGAGTACAAAGCGCAAAGAGAGATTATCAATAGTCTGCCTGCGGATGTTAAAAAAAAGTTCGGAAAGCATCGTTAGAAAGCTGCCCTTAACGGGTAACACCTTAGTTGTGACTAATCACTTTTTGATTACTGGTTTGGATAATGCCACCCAGTCGTGTGGCTGATTCCTAATTTCTCGAAAATCTGCGGGAGTCATCGGTTTGCGTGGCCATGTTACGGGCTTTTCCAGAGGTGGTTGGTCTGTCGAGGTCTCGCTTTCTATAGCGCCGGCGCGATGCTCATCTGCATGACATTTTGTAGTGACGTTAGAGCGCTTAGCTTTACGGATGCGATATAGCGCCTTATCGAACATTTTAAGGCTCATCGCAAAGCCGTCTTTGTGGAGGACTTCCAGAACAGCTTTTCGACTCACACCGCTCTGTAAGGCCATTTCTATATCGGCATACACATCCCGTAGGCGGTCGGTTTCAGATCGACTTTCATGCATACCCGCCATTTGCTTCAAGGTTTCGCTTAGAGACAGTTTTGTCATGGTGAAACTAGACCTCCTGGGTAGTTTGCGGGTTATTTCTGGGGTATTTCAGTGTACATGTGGGCTATATCAGGGGCAAATGTGGGGTGCAAGTGGGGGACTTCAGGGGTGTTACTGGGCTGTACGAAAAAATCGGAATCAAAAGACAGGCACGTTGACGATGTATACGGGGGGATGAAGCTCCCCCCCGTATTCATCGACGCGCCAAAGGGGAAACCCCTTTGAAACCCCGCAGAGCGGAAAAGCCTGTTGTTGTTGGTCATTTTGTCAGGTTGGTCACATCATTTTTTGGTAGGAGGCTCCATGGCTGAGATCAAGAAGAAAACGTGTGTATTCCATTTTCGGACTAATGAGGAGGATGGGGCCGAAATAAAGAAAAAACTTAAAGCAGCAAAGATGTCAGCCTCTGAGTTTCTAAGGGACGTTTTTTTAAATTCTAAAGTTACGTTCAACGTCAAAGAGGCCAAGCCACTTGATTATCAAAAACTGCTGTTTGCATATAACAAGGCTAGTAATAATATCAATCAGTTAGCACACCGCATTAACCATGCTCACAGAGTTGGTATTATTAATGAAGAATTATACAGGAAGCTTATCAATCCACTTGTGAATATCGAGATCTTATTGCGGGCGGGGTTAGATAATGCTAATTCGAGTGAGAGGCTATAATGCAGGTGCACAAGAATATCTAGAAACCGGTACTAAAGCTGGTCGTGAATTTAGCCGTGATGAGCTTGATGAGCGAGTTATGCTTGATGGTGATCTTAATCTGACACGTTTGGTCTACGAAAGCATTCCTGACAAAGGTCAAGACAGGTACTTATCTATAACCTTGGCTTTTCGTGAGGATCATATCTCTCACGAGACGTTGTTAGCAGTCACGCAAGAGTTCAAACAATTTTTTATGTATGCCTACAAGAAGGAAGAATTTAATTTTTACGCGGAAGCGCATCTGCCCAAAATAAAAGAGATAAAGGACAAATCAACCGGCGATATGGTCGAACGCACACCTCATATCCATATCATAATACCAAAGTTAAATATGTTGTCCGGTACTATCTTCGATCCGGTTGGTTCTAGCTACTCGCAATCCGAAAAACACCTTGAGGCTTTTCAAGAATATATCAACCAAAAATACAACCTGGCTTCACCGCGTGAACATGTGCGCGCTGATATAAAGGATGCCGCTAGCGTGTTATCACGTTATAAAGGTGACGATTTTTATGGGAAAAGTCGTGACTTTAAACAAGGCCTTGTTAAGCAGGTCATTGAGCGTGGCGTAGTAACCCGCTCGGATTTTTACGCACTTGTTGCTGAGCACGGTGAAACACGGATTCGCAACGAAGGTAAGGACAGCGAATACATCGCAGTCAAGCTTCCCGGTGACGCGAAGTTTACCAACCTGAAAGACACCATCTTCCAAGACGACTTCATTGTCAGACGTGAGTTAAAAAAGCCTCCGCTGGACAAGAAGGTTATCCAGGACCGCTTACTAGCCTGGCCTCAGCGGGCCAAGGAAATTAAGTACGTCAGTAAAGCCACCCCGGCTTTTCGCAAGCTTTACACCGCGTCATCCCCGGATGAGCGACTTCGGCTACTGGCCGAGCGCGAGCGGACGTTCTATCAGACCTATGGAGATCGCGATGGCAGCTTATACGCTCCCGAACGGGCGAGAGATAACCAGCGAAGTTCTGCTGAAACTCAGGGCCGAGCACCTACCAGGACTTCCTCTGGCTTGCAAAACGTGCCCGGTAGCCATGTGGCAGACCACAGGGAAGGCGGATCAACCGGAGTCGGTCACGGTTCGGTGCTACTGCCCGGCGATGCACGTATTCAGTTGGGACAGTCGCAACCGGGAGGAAATTCTAGACTGCGACCGCCTATACGAGCCGGAGGAGGACGAGGATCCACCGGGGAATCAGGACGACGAACTCCCGGCGTTTCTAAGGCAGCAGATGGAGCAACGCGACGTACAAGAACGGGAGGAACAAGCCGACAACCCAAGCGAAGTAGAACCGTAGCACCGCCCCACCCTCGCAACCCCTACCGCGTCGCCGCTATTTCCGATATCGAAGTCCGCAGCCAACGGTTGTTCGCGCCTCTTAGGCTCGCAGTTGAGTCGGAACTGGTTATTAAAAAACCTAAACATAAGCCCATCGCAATTAACCGTGAGGCATCTACGGTTGCGGCTTATTTCAATCGGCAGATAGAAAACAATCAATCACTACCGCCCCAACGCAAAGCGATGCGACGGGTCAATAAACAATTTTTTGAATTACGGCGCTCGGTGTTTTCAGACGTTCGTTTAACACGACAAGACAAGGCGCAACTTGTTTCGGTGTTGACGTTTGAACGTCTGAAAGCGCGCGAAGCAATCATGAGTAATAACGCAGACATTGAGGTTAACTTTATGGGCAGCGCAGAGATTCGTCGTCTTATCAAAGATGAAAAAGAAGATCCTAGTTATTCCATCAGCAGGCCCAAAGGTCGAAAGCCTGTTGGTATACGTGAGCAGGTTCGTCGCATCGTTGATAACCTTGGTAAACAGCTAGACCCGGAGACGGCCAAGGCCCGAGAACGCGAACTAAGTGCGAACGACATTTACATGCGTAAGGCCAGGTTCAGTCAGAACGTGCATTACCTGGATAAGAAGAGTGACAAGACGCTGTTCGTGGATACTGGCAAGGCCATTTCCCTGCGCCGGACCGGCATAACTGAGTCGGGCGTGGCGGTGGCGCTGAAATTGGCTCAGGAGCGTTTTGGTAGCACGTTAACCATCACCGGCAGCGCTGAATTTAAGCATCTGGTAGTCGAGGCTGCTGCCAAGAACGGCATGGACGTGCACTTCACCGATAAAGGTATGAACCAGAGCCTCGCTGCACGGCGTGCAGAGCTTGAAATCGAACGTGACGGCCAAGGCATTGCGCCGGCAGTGCAAGAATCAAAGGCAAACGCTGTAACGCTTCAAGAGGCGCCTACCCCGATCAATTTCGTGCATAACGGGCAACCGGCGACCCTTGATCTAAGTCGCTATACAGCGGCGCCTGAGACTGTTGCGTCAGCGCAAAGCACGAGCGAACTGGTGCAACGTGAAGCTGAATGGCGCAAGAGCATGCAAATGCCAGGAGGCGACCCGTTGTCCGAGTCTGATGTGCGTTCCTCGGACACGGTGATGGGATTGAGGGGGGAAGACCACGCCATTTGGTTGGTGGCCACCAACGATAAATCGCCTGATGCCCTGGCTATGATCAGTTCCTACATGGAAAACGATAGCTACCGTGAAGCTTTCAAGGGAACTATCGAGGACTTCTATGCAAAATCGCAGAGTTTTCCGGAGTCGATTAGGGCCTTGGATGAAACGACGGATTTTGTAGTTCCATTGATTAACGATATTGAAAGCAGAAAGCGCGCTGCGTCATTGGCAGCAGACGGCAAAGTGTACATGGCCAACCCAGTCAGCAACCGGAAAGTCATTCAGGGCGAACTGGTTGACCACGGTGCAGCGCCCTATCAGAACAAGCCGGATAAGGAACAAAGTTACTTCGTCACCGTGAAAACTGACAAGGGCAACAGAACTTTGTGGGGCACTGGCTTGGCAGATGCAATGCAGCAGGTACAGCTCAAACAAGGGGAACGCGTGCGGATCGAGGACAAGGGCACCGTCCCCGTTACGCTGCAACTGTCTCAGGCAGATGGCAGTGTGGTTGAAAAGCCTGGTTATCGCCGCGAATGGACCGTCGAGCTGGACACGGTGGTGAAAGATGGACCGACTGGGGCAAATGCCACGTCTACGGCTGAGCCTGTGGCAGAGCCGTTGAGGTTTACACATATGGGTAAACCGGCCTCTTTGGGCCTACCGCTCGTGAGTAAATCCGAACCCACGCCCAGCCCAACCATTCAGAATCCGTTTGACCCCTCCCAGATAATCAGCCTGGACGACCTCATGGTTCGTATTGATCAAGAAATGGCTGTGATCAACGCGGACGATATCAATATCCAAGGCGAGGTCGCGTTGATGAACGACCTGGTGTCGCGCGTGAATGACTCCGCTGAAAAACAGCTTCTCAAAGACACGATGACCGAAAGGTACATCGGCCTACAGGAAGACGGGCCCGAAATGGATTGATTGGACCCCATGACCATCTCTCGATTAGGGATGGTTTTGTATTGGTAGTCGTGGAGACCCCCATGAAAGCAGCAGATTTGCAGGTCAAGTCAGCCCTGATTAGAGCTGGGTATGAAGGGCGCCCGATGGACTGTCGTGGCGCGCTATACGAGATATTGAAGCAGTTATTACGAGAGGACCCACGGGGTAATGATGACCTGGTGGACGGCCTGCGCTCGATTCTCAGTGAAGCAGCCGAGCGTGAGGGTTTGGCCGAGCTGGAGTCCGCTAGGTTGCATCACCCGTTTGTTAGGGCATGTCCTGAATGTGGTCAGAAGCCCGATGTGGAGCCAGTTCATCGATCCAGTACGGGAGAGGTTGTGGTGATTTGTCCGTCCTGCATGACACTGGAGGACGGAGTGGTGATGCAGGGCGGTAAGACGCTGGTCGATGCCATCGAACGCTGGAACAGCGGGGGTTGGGCGTCCTCTGCAAGTGAGCGCAAGCTGTTTTCGCTGTAGTTTCCGCGACACAAAACCACTGAAATCTGCACCAAAACCCCCGCGGCAACGACCTTTATCACGCAAAAAACTGCATGAATTTGCTTTTTCATGCAAGGACGCTTAGTCTTGACTCGTTATTACCACAACGATTCGAGGGGCGTGATGGCCGTGGATCTTTCAGCGATGCGCAAGTTGTTCAATAAGGGTGGCCTTAAGACCGCCATTGTGGCCCCTGCTGCTATGCAAAGCGGGTGGGAGCTTATTGTTGTTCATACGGACGGGACGCTGGATTACATGACGATTGCCCGGTCAGACCGCCGCAAGATTTATAAGAGTCTTGAATCGGTACATGCCGACGCTGCGAGGGTAGGGTTTGCGGAAGTGACGACTCATGTGGAGGCGATGCAAGTGGCATAGCGGAATAGCAGAAACCAAAAAGCCCGGCTGGTAACCGGGCTTTTTGGAAAAATTTTGAACAGGTATTTCTCTTTCGACGGCGAAAACCTGCTCAACAACAACAAACGGTGAGCCGATTATGGCTGGCACTGCGGCTTCCTGCAAGCTTCAGAAGGCCAACATGATTAGCTTTCCGCCAAATGGCGTAAAAAAATGGAATTAGCATCCCAAAGGGTTGGGCACGGCCAGCCGAATAGGCCAACAGCAGGGACTTATTCACCATCGGGGCGATTCTTTGAAGACGGCACGGCACTAAACCGCGTTGTAAGTGAGGCTCCGTATCTTGCGCGGTGTAGCGATAACAAGACTGCAACTCTTGTACGGCCGCGCGATTACGCGATCCGCTATCCCTACATGCAGATCAACCGCCGTGGCATGGTGTCGTGGCTAATCTTTGACCTCGATCACTCAAATTCGCTGGCTTGGGACGACGAGGGGCTACCACCGCCTAACCTGGTGGTTCGCAATAGGAACAACGGCCACTCCCACCTTTTCTATGCAATTCCCCCGGTCTGCACGACCGAAAACGCCCGAGACAAACCCATTCAGTATATGAAGGCCATCTATACGGCCTTCGCACTGCGCCTTAATGCCGATCCCGACTACAACAGCGGACCTGTCGCCAAGACACCTGGTCATCCCTGGTGGTCTACCTCAGAACTGCACAACAACGTCTACGATTTGGGCGAACTGGCTGACTATGTTGAGCTGCAGGTGTCTCCCTGGAAGACAGGTCCCAAGCTAGAAGACCTCCCGCATTCAAGGCACTGCATTCTGTTCGAGCAATTGCGCTATTACGCGTACAGCATCGTCAACCGGGAGCGCGAACGCGGGACGTTGGCGTCTTTCACGCGACTGCTAGAAGCTTTTGCACATAACCACAACAAGTTCGCTCGAAATGGCTTTAGCCAAGACTTAATGTTGTCTTCAGTGAGGGCAACAGTTAGATCCGTCGCCCGGTGGACGTGGACCCGCTATGTCGGTAGCACCAGGTGCTGTCGCGGTGCTATGGGGCTCGACAAGTCATTGCCGTTGCAAGAACGCCAGAGCCAGGCGGCCAAGCGGACCCATGAACTGCGGCACAAAGCTACTGAATCAAAGATTCGCGCTGCATGCCGAGGGCTCCAGGAGCGCGGTGAAAAGCTGACGCAAGTCACGATAGCCACTCTTGCAGGCGTTTCACGCCAGACGGTGGCCAACTACGGACACATCCTCCAAGAAGTCTCCCGGCCACAGATCATTGCTGTGCTTGGGGCTACTCCCCCCTTAAGTATCCAACCGGAAGCATACGCCGGCGCTGCTGATCGAGAATTCGAACGCACCCGTTCCTCGGGCGCTGCCGGCACACGTTCGAGTGTTAAGAATGGTGTACATCAGATAACAGCCCGGCCAGGGGCCGCTCTTGCTCCTGTTGTTTCAGGTTCTGAAAGTGAGGATTCCTCATAGTCCTTGCGATGGGGAGTGGTGTAAGTGAGTACTTCTTTATGTAAGCGGGTAAGGTTGGAGGGTTGCTGTTGTTACTGGTTTCGATCAGTGGTTGATGCCTGTCGGGATTTGGAGAGGGTTTGTCAGTTCAATTAGCGCGTTTCCTTGTGAAAAGCACTGTAGGTAGGTGCCTCGGTCTTTCCAGATTTCAATGTGAGGCGCGTAGTTTTATTTGGGCTGTTCGTGATTCGTTGTTCGTGGAGTTGGTCGAGGCTGGAGTGGCTTGTCGTCCTGGATGGCACCAGTCAGCAAGCCCATGGGTGCAGTAGCCGATTTTCAGTAAACACATGCGGTTTCAGCTGATACACGATCCTTTTGACGAATATTTGGGAGATCCAGGTAGGAAAAATTGGACACTGCTGCTGTGTAATGACATTTTTCGACTGATTTATGCATTGGTGCATATCTTTATGCTTTACGAAAAAAACTGTTGAATTTGCACTCGAAGGATTCCCCTCAGTGTGTGGAAAAACGAACCATTCGTTAAAATTTTCACTACATAAAGGAGTTTAGATATGGAAATTGGACCACCCTTTATTGATGCTCAACTCACAACGTTTTCAGCTACCTTTGGTTGTACCCGCCTAGACATCAGTTCTGCTGGGAGCAGGGTACCTACCATGGCGTTCGGGGAGCCGGGGGTGAGAACTTAGAGTGACACCAGCGCGTTTTAAAAAGTCCGGCTAGAGGGGAGGAGAGCGTTGGTTGTAAAAGTTTCGACTTGATCTGTTACCTATTTAGAACGGCAAAAATTTCGCACTCCGCCCTGAAACTCGCGTCCACTTACGAGCATGAAGTCCTGGTCTTTTAGCTCACTGTGACCACTGATTGACAATTGTCATTTCACGTTCTCGCGGTAAACCTGATTGTGCCCCACCTCGTCCTTATCGATGGTGATGCCATGCACAGCAATGGGGGCTAGCTCGATTTTTTCGCTTTTAGCGGCTTGCTTCGCAGACTTCTGACTTTCCACCTCTGCGCGTTCCGACTCAGATGCGCCGGCCTTTAGCGTGACAGGGCTCAGCAGATAGAGCCCAGACATGAGCCATGCCAATTTCTTTGGTGTAAACAGCATTAGCATTTCCTCCCCAAGAACAAACTCCCATGAAAAATCGCTAAAGACGGCGCGCAAATGAGAATGATTATTCTTGCGAGTTCAAAGAGAAACAGCCGATGACAATTGTCAACGAGGAGGAAAGATGGGTATCGAAGAAGATTCGTTTGAGAGTGTCTAGCGATGAACCAGCCGGCTAAGCAAGCATGGGCTGGAGATGTCTACAATGAGTGGGAAATTGCAGTTCAGGCGGCGATATTGATTATCTGCTGAAGTTTTTGATTGCGTTTTTCGGCGCTTAATATGCCGGTTAACGTTAGCAACGTATTGATTTTTGGTAGCTTAATTGCTCACGGCTAACTAATACATTGGCGACTAAGAAATCACAGGCATCATAGTTTTCCTTTAGGAAAGTTCAATGATGCCTGATGATTAATGGCATTAGCTTTATTTTTTTCGCTCTACATAAGGAATTTCATTGTTGATGACACCTTTAGACTCGGCATCGGCGCAGGTGGTGAAAGAATAAGCTACAACTTGATCTTTTTTATTAAACGCAATGTAATACGGCGAGGTTTTATCACCATTATTCAAATTAAAATCGTAGCACATGCCTTGAATTTTTTGTGTAGGCTGGGTTTTTATAGGCTTTGCTCCCACGGCCATAATTGAAGCCTTCGTTGCTCCGGGATTCTCAGATGCAACAACGAGTGGATCCGAACCGAAACCCCTAATAGTTTCAATCGCATCTAAGATGGAACAACCACTCAACAACATAGCCGCAAAAACAGATGCTGCAAGATTTAGCCTTTGTTTCATTTTTTACTCTCCAGGGCGTTAAGAAATCAGGAGTGAAATTTTATATAATAAGGTATTGCGAATCGATTGAAAACGGTGTTATAGTATAACAATTATGAGGGAGGTTGCAACTTTTTTTGATTCTGCAAGTGCACAAGGTTGTGAAGTGTTAAGCTATGTAAAATTGTATGAGCTTCTCATTTGGCTATCAGTGTGTGGAAGGTTTAGTCGGAGGGACATGAAATAGATTTATAAATCCTATTTTTAATTCAAACTCATATCGACTGCGTTTGAGTGCCTATTTTTTAAATATGAAAATAGAACAGTGTGTTAATAAATGATGCTTTCATATGGATGAAAAAGGTTTTAACTTTATCATTGATGATGTTTTGGTACGGATCATGTTAAAAAAATTTATGCTCTCCCTTTGTTTGGTCACTATACCAACCTCCGTAATAGCAATGAATGATTTTTGGATTGAAACTATATCCTCAGGAACTACCTTCTCTACAACTTATTTAACATCAAAAGATAGAAAAATATTAACGGCTACTGAAACTGACGCAAGTTGCTTTGTTGCTAGTGACGGCGTTATTCGTGGGCCATATATCGAAGCCGCAATAAAAAATTTTCGTTTAGCTAATCCAGGTGTTAGTGTAGAAGACTTGGATCTGGCGCAGTCTATATTGGTTAATATCTACAGCAGAAATTGAAAACCCATAGAGATTGATTGAAGAATTGAGTTCTTGATGAGCGGTATATAGTAATAGACGAGGGATGTTATGAAAAAGTATTTGCTTCTTGCTATGATTTTTAGTGGTGCTGCTGTCGTTAGTGGGTGCACTCCTACTAGTTGGATCAATGCGGCCGGCGAAGCGATGAAAGCAAAAGATAGCTACGACAAAAAAGTCATGAGTGACCGTTTAAAAAGAGCAAATGATGCTGTTATGCGAAAAAAATAGTATAGATTCTGCTATGTATTCTATCTGACTAAAAAAATGAGTGGTATTCTGAATACAAAGCACTGATATGTCGCCAAGTCCTTAGTCTTGAATAATATGATTAGTGTTGCCGGCTTGGCGGCATAAGGCAATACCGCACGTTGCGGCCATGATCAATTATTATAAAAAAACTCGGGGTAGGGCTTCTACTATCAAAAAAATCTATTGTCTTTTATACCTGGATGGTTGAAATTTACTAGTAAGTAAATTCTACTATTTGTTAACAGCGCGTTATCAAGATAAGTCTTGAGTAGATTTCGTAACGGTCATTAAATTTTTTCTATAACTCAGAGGAGTAACTTTGTACCAGCGCTTAAATGCGCGAGTAAATGCACTCTGCTCCGAGTAACCAAGTAATTGAGCTATTTCTGAAAGCAGCAGTGTAGAATCCTCTAAGTAACCCAGTGCCAGATTCAATCGTATTTGAAGAAGTATTGAGTTAAACGTTAATCCTCTCACTTTCAAGCGCCTAGAAATTGATCGCGAAGACATGTCCATTCGCTTGCAGACTGCTTCAAAGCTAGTTTCCCCTTCCTGTAACGCATGTATGATCTCTTTTTTGAGTAATGGCAGCAGCTCATCGAGCTGCGGCAGCATCTTGGCATGACTCTCAGCTTGTTGTTCCATCAATCTAAGCAGATAGGTGTCCGCGGTATTGATAGGTAACTCCAAAAGTTGCGTAGGAATAACAATAGCCATCGATGGTTGATCAAATTTTACAGGGCAATTGAGCAGTTTCTCGCAGATCTTACCGTATCTGGAGCTTCTTGGGTGTGTGAACCGCACTGAAGAAAACTGTATGTCAGGCAGCCCCGTCATTATCCGTGTCAGAGTCAGAATGCTGGCCACCATTATTTCGTCTGACAGTTGAGTAGAAGGGCTATATTCTGGGTCCCAATAGCAGCATAGACCCTCGGACTGTTGTGATACAAACATCGGAGCCTGGTTGTGCAGCAACATCTGATAGCGCTGGAAAGACATTAAGGCTTGCACAACTGTGGAGCAGGATATCGCTAGGTACCCAAGTACACCGACATGGTGTGGTCGAATCTTGAAACCAATGTGGAGACCTAGAGCGGGTCGGTGGTAAATTTTATGGATGCTGTCTAGGAAGCTCCACCAGCGTTTTATTGGGATACGCTCATGAGCCTGAGATTCGTGCAAATCCTGGCGTAGGCGAGGAGCATCCAGTGACAAATCGTCAAGAAAATCCAAAAGCAGCCCGGTAAGAGACCCTGATACGTACACGTCTGTGCCATTCATGCAAACACCTCTTACGCCGCCATTGGCGGAATATGTCAAAAATACCGATAAGAGGTCAATACATATAGGGGCTTGGTAAAGATAATAGATACGACTCAGGCGACCGCCTGGTGAGTATTTCGCTAATTTTTAAGCTTTGCTATGACTGATTTGATGATTAAATATAACCATGATTTTATGCCATTCGAGCGTATCAATTATTTAAATATCTTTAATATGATAATTCATTGAATGGACTGTTAAAAGGTAAATGGTGTATTGGTTGGGCTGGTTTGTCATGTTTAGGGTGGTTTATTCTGATGTCTGTATATATTACTAAACTATATACTAATGTAGTCTTAAGGAATGAGTTTAATATTATCGTTATGGATGCGAAAATTATTGAAAGTATGCAGGATCTAAGGGATTATGCTCTTAAGATAAATAGAGGTCATGCACATTTTTTGCGTACATCAAATACACACCTGGCTATATTTAAAAAGCCTCAAGGTTATTCAGTTGCCGAAAACATGCTAAATGGGTTTCAAATATTAAAAATATTAACTTGCTCCGAAAGTTACCTTAGGTACCAGTTGGATTGCTACAGATTACTACAGCAAGAAATTCGAGTCAAAGTTTAAACATATGTTATTGAGCTTTCTAAAGTATTGGTCAGGTGCTCTAAAGGCGACTTGATATCCGTCATATTTGAAACTCACATTCCGCATCAACTTATTATGGTGTGATATCTTAGGGGGGGGCGGTTGCTACTGCTCACTGAATGTGCGCATTCCTACTGAATATCAAAGCATAAATTCTTTGTGTGTATGTGAGCTGATGATAGTTTACTTAGGGTGTTACAGTGTTATCTACCCCTGCGTTGATTTAGGGCCGGTCTTATAAATTTATCATCCAAATAATCACTAAACGTAAAAGCGCAAAATGGCTTTTCAAGAAACAAGATAATTTGTTTGTTCGCTTTCGGGATTTTTTGCGCGTAGTCCAATAATGCATTATATCGTTTAATGTTTCCAATGATGAAGAAAAGGCAATCGCTCTGCTCGGAAATAGAGCATTTAAGTATATTTGTAATGTCAGTAAATGACATCTCACCACTACAGAGAATTACGTCAAATTTAATCTTGGCAGAGGTGGTTAGTTCGATGCTTTCGGCACAGTCGAATGCGGGAAGACTAAGAAATTGGCCTATATTACTCAATTTCATCTGGGTCTCGATCATCTGGAATGGATGATTTTCGATTACCAATATCTTTTTTTTTGAGTTACACGGCATGGACCCTCCCGGATTTGTCTATGTTCTAACTGACTGCGTGAGTAACTAGCATAAGCTCATTCTTTCAGGATCGCTTTTCTCCCTTACAAGGTCAAAAGGTGTGGGCGGCGAGCGTGATAAATTTGACAATTGTTCAGAATATTGGGTGAGTTTTTTATAAGCTTTTGTTTCACGGTCCCTATAATGATACTAAGAAACTAGGCGCAAGTCAGTAAGCGTTAGATGATTTACAAGCGCAAGACTTGCTCATTCAGACTTTGGGTTAATGAAAGATTTTGTCTGAAATATATCAACGTAAATAAAAGGTTATTAATGGTGAAGATTGCGATATTCAATGAAGACGTTGATGAACTGCAAGAACTAAGTGATATTCTTAAAATTTTGCTCCCTCACAAAGACTCTAATCGTTTCTGCAAGACGTTCTCAAGCAATAATATATTTATGAAGCAACTTCGCCGGGATACGTTCGATTTGGTTATGCTGGATTGGCAAAATTCAGGGATCAAGGGGCTGCAACTACTCCTTTGGATTCAAGAGCATATTATGCCAGCTCCACCAGTTATCGTTCTTACAGGATGTAAATGCGGACATGATGTGGTTGCTGCATTGAATGCTGGAGCTATCGATTGTATGGAGAAGCCTTTTCGAAAAGCCGAATTGCTTGCCAGATGCCACAATGCAATGCGCAACTCTAAAAGACAACATTTGTCTACAACAAGCCAGCTTGTTTTTGCAAATATCATACTTCATCCTAGCGCTCTAATAGGCTCTGTAAGTGGTCGTGCAGTATCTTTGACTAATCGGGAACTCAATCTTGCATTAATTTTACTTAGTAACCAGGGGAGGCCATTATCTCGCCAGTATTTGTATGACCACTTGTGGAGCCGCGATGAAAAATTTACCTCGCGAACACTCGATACCCATATCTATAGAATTCGGAGTAAGCTGCAACTCATTACAGAATTTGGCTGGAAATTAAACACAATTTACGGATACGGATATTGCCTAGAGCACACAGGCACTCCTTGCGATATTCATCCACCTAAGATGTTAACTGATGATTCCGAATTGAATTCGATTCAGAGTTAACGTTCACGCAGTGCTTCGCGCGCCTTATTGAATGGTTTGACCAGGTAAGAAAAAACGGTCTTCTGCCCTGTGTGGATGTCCACAGTTGCGATCATCCCTGGCACTATTGGTAGAGGCTCGCCACTCTTGCTCATCAGCGAGTCAGAGTTGGTTTGAATATAAACCCTATAGTAATAGACGTTACGGTTGACTTCGTCTTGAATAGTGTCAGGTGATATCATTAACACTTTTCCTGGCAGAGCGCCGTAAATTGAGTAGTCGTATGACGATATCTTTACGCTAGCGGGCTGACCTGGGTGAATATAAGCAATATCGCGCGGAGAGATGCGGACCTCCACTTGAAGACGCTCACCCATTGGGACAATCCGCATTATTTGGCCATTAGGAGGGATTACACCACCAACCGTGGTTACTGCGATATCTTTGATAATCCCCCGTACTGGTGATAGAAAAGTAAGGCGTGTCAATGAGTCATTTCTGCCACGCGTAATTGACGTCTGCGCTTCGATTTCCCCGTTAGCTTTCGCAAGCTCTTCTCTAGCTTTAACCATATATTGTGATTTGGCCTCAGTAAATCTATTCTGTAGGTCATTCAACTGGCGCTTCAGGCGCAATACTTCCACTCCACTTGCCGCACCTCGGTTTACTAAAGGCTCAGTCATTCGCAGCTCTTTACGCACCAGGTCCATTGCCTTATCCAATCCCGCCAGGGTGGACTCTAATCCCGATCGCCGAGAGTTGTACAAAGCTGTTTCAGCCGTCACTAGTCCCTTATCCAACTCAACCTCTGATGGGAACTTCAGTGGCGTAGAGTTTACCTCAGCTCGCAGTCTAGCCGCTGTGGCTAGCGCAGCACGCATTCTCGACGCACTTTCATCTACTGCTGATTCAACTCGTGTTCGGTCAAGCTGGGCTAGTACCTGCCCCTTCTGCACGATATCGCCTTCTTGCACAGCTAGTTTATACAGAACACCACCCTCCAAAGACTGAATCATTTGCTCCTTGGATGACGCTACAACTTTACCGGTGCCAGTTGATACTTCGCTGAGTTCAAAATAATATGACCAAGCAATGAATAACGATACGGCTAACGAGATAATCCAGATAATTCTTGAGGATCTGGGCAAAGAGTTCTCTATCATCCCGCGGCCATCAATTCGCGAGCGTGCAATTGTTCTCACATGATTATCAGTTTTGGACGTTGCCATGAAGTCTGTCTGTCTCGAAATTATGAAGTGAGATTTTGATTAAAGAGGTTACTGCGACATTATGTGCCCGAGGATTTTATCCTTACTGCCGTCCATAACGATATTTCCATCGGCGATAATAATAATGCGATCTACCCACTTGAGAACGGACATACGGTGTGTCGCTACTACCAACGTCCGTCCTGACATCCAGTTGCTAAGCCTCTCAATGACCTGAGACTCTGTGTCCTCATCCAATGCTGCGGTGGGCTCGTCTAACAATAAAATCTGTGGCTGACGAATTATAGTGCGAGCTAACAATAAGGCTTGTCGCTGGCCACCGGAGAGCCCTATCCCGCCCTCAGAAATCTGATAATCAAGGCCCTGGGGCATCGACTGTACCATTGGTAGTGCACCACAAATATTCAGGGCATTAAGGATCTCCTCATCGGTAGCCAATGGGCGCCCCATTGTTAGATTCTCCCGTAATGTGCCAAAAAACAATCGAGAGTTCTGAGTTAGTAGTCCGACATCGCGGCGTATATTAGAAGGATCGACCAATGAAACTTCAAGGCCGTCAATGCGTATACTCCCTTTTTGTGGAAGGTGCATTCCTGCGAGCATCTGTAAAAATGTTGATTTTCCTGCGCCGATTCGCCCCAACAATGCTACCCTTTGGCCTGCTTTAATTTTCAAGTTCTGGATATTTAGAGTCGGGTAACGGTCATCTTGACTGTACTGAAATTGTACACCTGTTAATTCGTAGTTGCCTTGCAGGACAGACCGTTGCAATAGCCTTGAGTTTTTTGGTTGATCGACAGGACGTTGCATTAACTCGTCAATTCCTTTGCGAGCAACTTTCGCTTGCTGCCAACGTGCAAAAATACCTGTTAGTTGTCCAAGCGGAGCCATCATACGTGAGGCAAGTATAGACGACCCTACTAAAGCACCGGTGGTCATGTCACCACTCATCACTAGGTAACTGCCCACCATCAGTACGGTAGCATAGGCTAGGCTTTGTAATTCTTGAGTCCAAGTTAATAACCAGTTTGTGATGGTTCGTTGTTTCATGCTGATATCGGCAGACACAGCATGTAGGTGGTTCCACTGGTTTTGAAAATGAGCTTCAGCACGCAGCATCTTAATATCTTCAATGCCTTCTACAGCCTCCACCAGGAGAGCATTTCTGATTGCGGCTTCGCGCATGCCATCAGTTGAGAGCTTAGCTAAAGGACGCTGCACCAGTATTCCCGGCAAGATAAGCAACGGCAGGGCAGCCAAAGCAACATATACCAAAGGTCCGCCGGTAAAATAAAGAATTATTAAAAAAAGCAATACAAACGGCAAATCGGTGACAGCACCTACAGTTGTTGATGTGATCAACTCACGGATCTGCTCTAGTTCACGAATCTGAGCAATAAAGCTACCAGTAGATTTCGAGCGAGCATCATTACGAATGCGTAGCGCATGCCCGAAAACCATATCTGTTATTTTTAGGTCTGCACGTTTTCCTATCAGATCTGACATGCGCGCGCGCGCAATACGCAGTAAAAACTCGAAGCAAATGGCTAGTCCTACCCCTCCAAATAAAACCCACAATGTCGACTCTGATCGTGCGGGCACCACCCGGTCATACACTTGCATCGAAAAAATCACTCCGGCTAACGCCAACATATTGGCTACTAACGCAGCCAAAGTTATATCGCCGTAGCGCCGCCAGTCGCGTAAAGCGATTAGCCAGAACCAGTTACTTTGATAAGGTTTTATGTAGTCATCCACCCTAGCGTCAGGAACCGAAGATTCAGGTCGCAATAGCGCTATACGCGCCGCTCTTTCGTAAAATTGCTCTGCGGTTAGTACCATCGACAATCCCTGGTCGCCGCTCATGAATAGGCTGATCTTATCTTTCCCGTCAGTTTTTTCTATCATGCCCACCTGGCCGTCGTGCAGTTCGACGATAAGGGGTTGACGCCAAGGGTCCAAAGCCCCGTCCGAGACTGGCTCAAAACGTAGCGTCAACCCCATTTGCGCTGCAATACGCTCTAGTACTGTGTCAAAAGGTACTTCTTTCTCCCACATCAGACTGACCCGAATGCCTTCTTCCGAAGCCTTCATACGGTAGTGTTTGGCTACGTTGAGCATGGCTTCAAGCCAGGATTCATACTGAAAAGGAATACTCATTGTAAAATCTCGATACCATGGATAGATGAGCCATTGAGTTTGTATGCGTCGCGATTTTTTCCAGCTGCTGCGATATAACTTACTAGGCCCGACCATAGGTCATGACGTGCACTTTCTTGATCCGCTGCAGCTTGATGTACTTCCTGTTCAGCGTTGAGCAAGTCAAGGACGGAACGAGTTCCTACAGAGTATTGCTCTTTGTAGAGCGCAAGTGTCTCTTGCATGGTTGCCATGCGCAGTCTCAAAATAGATAGGCGCTTGCGCGCTCCTAGGACTTGTTCACGTGCGTTCAGCATCTGGTTTTCTGCCGCCAGTCTGGCTTGGTTGACGGTGGACTCTGCAGCGAGAATGGCGGAATTTGCTGAATGTATCTGCGCGGAAATGCCCCCCCCTTGGTATAACAAAACCGAACTGCTTAAAGACAAAGTATTATAGCTTCCACGCCGCTCCCCGTTACTGGGGTTTGCGCCGCTAAGCGCCTGGTTCAATGATCCTTCCAGAGCAAATGTGGGGTAACGTTGTGCTTTGGCGTTTTCCAACGAACCCAGCGCAACCTGCCGATCCGATTCGGCAATTAGAACATCGGGAAGCAGGCCGTAGTTAATAGGAGTATTAAAGCTGACTAGGTCTTCAAGGCTCGAAGGTACGTCGGCGACTTTTTCGGGCAATGACGCCCCAGTCAATAACTGGAGGCGATCACGCCATTGAGCAAGTAGTGATTCAGTTTGATATAAACTCGCCTGAGCACTTTCCACCCTGGTTCTAGCCTGCACAGGGTCTGATTGAGAGCTAAGACCCGAGTTCGCGCGCAATTTTGCAGTTTCCAGTACACTTTTTACTGCCTCTACCTGTTCAGCCGCAATTTGCCGCAGTATCTGGTAGCGATGCACTGCAATAAAGGCTTCAGCGGTTTGTTGGGAAATCAGATCTACCTGCTTGAGAAACAACGCCCGTTGCTTTTGCAGGCCACCCTTGGCTTGAGTAACCTTGCCGCCAACTTTGCCAAAGTCATACAGCATTTGGGACACTGAAAGTGTAGCGACATTTGAATGACCGAACGAACTCAAGTGACCTGAGTTGATACCTGCGGATACTTGCGGGTAATAACCCGCTTCTGCGACCCCAATTTGACCCTCTTGCTGAGCTATAGTCTGCGCGGCGGTTAGTACGGTTGGGTGGTGATTAACCGCTTTCAATACCAACCCGAATAGATCCGGGCATTTGATAGCGGACAATATTTTGTCGTTACCTATATAGCGTTGGTCTCCCGAAGCCATTTCTTCAGCCAATTGCTTAGCTCCTATCCCCGCCGGCCCTTCAATAGAACTTCCGTCAAGCCAAGGTAATTCTACAGCCGCAAAAACGGGAGACAGTTGAAGTAGAAAAAGTCCAGCAAAAGTGCCGTTATAAATAAATCGCATGCCTAATAACAGCCTCATGTGAACGCCAAAGGTAAAAATTAAATTTCGTTAAGGTTACGCAAGTTAATTAAAGTTTCCGACCGCTTAGCAGAAATTGATAAGTCTAAGTGCTTATGTCGGCGAGCATTAACGTGCTATGGAAAGATAATAAAGCCTCCAGGGCAATGTCTGTCGGTGTAGATTGATGTGACGAAATAGCTTCATAGCATTGAGGGAATTTTAACATCAAATATTTTCTGTTCGCTTCAAGAGTTGTCAATTGTTCAGAATTTTTAGCTGTCGACTAATGCGGAAATTGTCGATCTGGGCATGCTGATTGAAAGCGTAAAAACGCTTTTTGGCTATTTGACTAGATAGTTAAACTATATAAAGGCTTACCTTGAAATATTTGAAGATGTTTGAAAGTCAATGTTAGTAAATTAGATTGGGGATTAAATTGATGTAGATCTTTCTCTGTCGGAGGCGTGCGTTTGACTATTACTTTCGCTCAGTTTTAGGCGAGCATTAGAATGCGATGTCTGGAATAAGACGTTAATGATGGGTAATTGCCATATTTGCACAGGCTGAATCTCTTGTATTTGACCTGGGGGTTGGATATTTACGCATAAATAGAGTGAGGAAAGTATGAAAACTCGATCAGAGATTTAAAGATGATCAAAAAAAGCGGCCCAAAAATATACTGTTTTTAGGCCGCTATTTTTTTATTCGCAAATGGCTGTCTGTGTTTTACTTCAACCGTTTAGATTTTGAAAAGTTACGTTAATTAGCTGGTCTACTATCAATTGCCCTTGATGGTTGCCTAGAGTATTATAAATATCATAGTTATGCCCATTGTGTGAGACCTGCATGCTTGGTTTGTTTATCCATTTATCAGCATCAGTAATAACCAGCTCATCACCTTTTTCACCGTCGATCAGTAATTGATGTCTAGAGATGATATTGTCTAGGGACTTATCGAAATTCTTAGAGTTATACGTGTTCGTTGTGCTACTCATATCCATAACGTCTAGCAGAGAAAGGGTTAGTTTGGTCGGAGCGCCATTCTTGAGGTCGATCGCTTCGATGTTCGATATCCTAGACATACCGATACCCGTGCTAGTGAATCCGATGCCAGAATTACTAATTGATGTTAAATCTACATTAACCACATCTTTATCAAAAGCTAACGTATCGATTCCATTCCCCCCATCTATTCTGGAGATCCTACCATTAAAACCAAGTGAACTATCATAACCTTCGGCAAGGCTAATAATATTTCCGGTATTTATTACAATCCGATCATCGCCAGAACCTGCATATATTATATCCTTGCCACCATTTCCGATGAGGGTATCTGAATGTGATGTTCCCACAATAAAATTACTTCTATCATTTCCGGTTGCTGTTCCGCCAGCATCTACGACAACAGTCGGCTCTGCCCCTAACGAGGCGCCCCCGGAAAGCAGTTTACCAATCAAAGAGTATGAGCTAATAAATACGTCCGCTAGCCCATCACCATTGTAATCACTCATTCCATTTATACTTGAGCCATCCGCTTGATCTTCTAATATCACAATACCTTGACTCGCGAGCATAACCTTGCTTCCCGTAATACCGTTTGATGGGTCCTCTGCGGGAATATTGATGCTATTGCTATCAGTCTTACCAAATATGATATAGCTGTTGTTGTTTGTGTATGTTGTCTCTTTAACTGGTGACGTGCTCTTGTTATCTAGTTTTGATGGATTTCCATAGGTCGAAAAAGCGATATCTGATAAGCCATCTCCGTTAACGTCACCAAGACCGGCTACCGCGCTCAATGACGTAAGCTGATTCGCTGCTAGATGCGTATTTATAAGGAAGCCTGATCCTGAAAGCATATTTGATTCGGTTAGCTCTATTGGTCCTTTTGAGGTGCCGCCAAAAATCACATATGGACGCATCCCGTCGTTAACTACAACATCTGCATATCCGTCTCCGTTTACGTCTCCTGCGGCGCTTACAGCTTGGACTAAGTTGGTAGCCCTAGAGTTATTATCGGTAATCCATTTCCTGTCAGGAGACACCGAAACGCCGTTTGGGTTGCCAAAGTAGATTCCTGCAGCCGTCACCATATCGCCGATACCATCACCATTGAAGTCCCCGATAGCATCTACTATTTGACTGCCACTATAATTTGCAGCGTGGTCAGTTCCAGATTTATTATCTGTGTAGGTCGTAATGCCAAAGTTTAGCTCAGGCGAAACTGGCATTTTTTTTGCATCTTGGTTTCCATAGTGAATTACGGATTTTTGTGTGCTGCCATTTCCGCCGTATCCTACTTTTACGAAGTCTGAAAGTCCGTCACCATTTAGATCTCCTGCAGCACCAATTGAATATCCACTAGGGATTTTAATTGCAGGAGATAAAGTTGCGGTCGTACCGCCAAGATATATGTCTAAGTTTCCATAAGTGGTGCCAGTTGTGTTTCCAAACATAATACCTAAATCTTTTAAGCCATCTCCATTTATGTCGCCTAGCCCTGCTTGGTGATAAGCGTATGAGTTGGTAGCCCCTCCTAGGTAAACAGGTTTGGTTAGGTCTGGACCAAGAAGAATGTCTATATAACTTAAGCTATAGGGAGATGCTAAAAGGTCATCATACCCATCCCCATTTATATCGCCCGACCTGGAAGTGGACCATACGTTTTTCTCACCAATGTTTTTGGGCTCTTCAACTGGCCCGTTGACGAATATAGAAGTGGTATCGCTTATTTTGCTTATATTTCCTGCGCTGTCAGTTGAATCAATAGTAAATTCGTGCTGTCTGTTAACAAGGAAGTTTGTGTTGTACTCCCATCTTCCAGAGTCATTAGTCTTTGCGGTACCTATTTTTGTAGTTGCTTTGTCCACGATGTCATAAATTGATATCGTTGAGTTTTTCTCAGCGATACCATGTAGTGTCAAGGTGTTATCTGTCGTGTTATATATGTGGGTTCCTTCATTGATAACGTTATTTTTCGATGAGGTTTGTTGTGTTTCCGTATAAGAGGTGATTTGAGGCTTTGTCGGCGAAAGCGTATCTAGAGTTATGGTTTTTTCTGAGGAGGAAATAAGTTGGTTGCTTTCGTCGCTTATTTTAGCGATGTATTTATATTCGTCATCTGGGCCGGCGATTTCGAGTTTGACTTCCCACTTTCCACTTTTCGATTTTGTTGTTGTTAAGTAGTGCTCCTCTCCTTTAGAGTCTACGGAGAATAGGAAAATGTAATTTTCAGTTGTAGCATTTTCTAATCTGCCGCGAATTATTGGGTTTCTATCATTGGTCGGGATATCTACTGTGAATTCACCTGTTTGGTTTTCTACGGAGTCGATATAGGTTTCTATATTTATTTTGTTGTTTTGTTCTTTGGAGGTAAAGTTTGTTTCGACAACTTCACTAGTATTACCTGAAATGTCGCGCGCCGTTGTGATTATTTTTCCGTTAGGTTGCGGCGTTGTGCTTGTTGATGAGAACTCGCCAGCACTATTAGCGGTCACTGTAACTTGAGTTTTGTCGGGCATTGTTATTGTAATGGTTGAAGTGGGCTCTGCTTTTCCAGATATAACTAATAATCCTTCAGTATTTGTTTTTAGATAGATGGTTGGTGGTGCTGGTGGAGTGTGGTCATCGGTATTCACGCCGTTGTAGTTTGCGGTGCTTTCTTTACTTTTATTACCTGCGATATCAGTCGATACAGCGGAAATAGTTCCTTCCGGTATTTGTTGTTTACTAATTCCTGAATAATGACCGTTTTTATCAGCCATAATCCGAATGTCGGTTTGATCTGTGAGATTGATAATTACAAAGCTATTTGGTTCTGCATCGCCACTTATCTGGGCATATCCATCGACTGTTGTTTTTACATTAATTGTAGGTGCCATCGGTGGCGTGGTATCTCCGGCAAACGGAGTCACCGTGGCTGCACTGGTGTTGCCGGTGGCGTCCTTGGCGACTACC
>NZ_JPRX01000003.1:0-3751 GCF_000737955.1 Pseudomonas sp. BRG-100
GGGTTACCTGGGGCTGTTCGTCGCGGCGTTTGGCGCCGCAACGTTATTGCCCCTGCAATCTGAAGCCGTGCTGGTCGGCCTGCTGATCAGCGGGCATTACAACCTGTGGCTGCTGCTGGGTATCGCCACGTTGGGCAACGTGCTGGGGTCGGTGGTCAATTGGCTGCTGGGGCGCTCGGTAGAGCGCTTCAAGGAACGGCGCTGGTTTCCGGTGAGTGCCAAGCAGCTGGATAGAGCCCGCGGGCATTACCTGCGTTGGGGGCATTGGACGCTGTTGCTCAGTTGGGTACCTATCATCGGCGACCCGCTGACCTTGGTGGCCGGGGTGATGCGAGAGCCGTTGTGGCGTTTTTTGCTGCTGGTAACCCTGGCCAAGGGCGTGCGTTATAGCGCGCTGACACTCATTATTCAGTAGCTGACCGCTCGTCGCCACTGTCATTTCTCACAGCTAGACGGTGACCACTCTCTCATATTTGCTGACCCTGTTTGGCACGTTTCTCAAATCAGCCTGAAGGGTCACCACCATGTCCGATAAACGCACAGACAGTCCACCCATCCTGCACCCACCACGCATCGCAGACCTGGAGCCGCCGCCCTACAACGACAACACTGTACGTCCCCTTCCCGAACTTCTGGCTGATGTAGGGGTTGGCATACGCAGCCTCGAAAACCGTTTGCTGATTACCTTCGAGAGCTGGACCACGAAGAACGTCGGCGATTCTTACGAATGGTATATGGGAGATCGGCGTTTTCCGGTCGCCTGGGGGGAAATTGTTGCTGGCGAGGAAACGCAAAGACGCTACCAACTCTCGGTACTACGCGAGCATGTACCGCTAGGTATTGTGTACCCCTGCTATGGCCTGGTCAGGCGTAACGGGTCTGGCACTGAAAGTACATCGGAGGAAGAAACCTGGTTCCTGAAAGATACCCGGCCAGGGGGCGTGGATCAGGACCCAGGACTCCCCTACCATTCGGCGCTGGTCCTTCACCTGCCAGAGGACTTGAGTGGCTCAGATGCCGTACTCGACCCCGAGCGCGCACGTGATGGTGTGCTCATTACCATTGATCACTACCCAGATGCATTTGTAGGGGACACCATCGAGTTGTATTGGAACGGCCGTTTGGTAGAGCTGCAGTTGGACGCGGATCAGGCCGAGGGACTGACGCCTATCGAGGTGTTCGTCCCGTGGGAGGTCATCGAATTGGGCGGTAGCGGTCTGTTGACTATCCGGTTCCGGATCTACGACTTGGTGCTGAACTTCTCAGGGGAAGTGCAGCAGTGGTCTCAGGTCGTAAACCTGAACAGTAACCTGGATCCAGACGCACTCATGCGCCCCCACTTTTTGGTGGATGGAACAGACAATAATAACGTCGATTTCGACCAGTACGCAGAGAGTCACTTCGAACTCGAAGTGGTTGCGCCCACACGGCTCCCGAATGGCTCCCCAACGCCAGCAGGCACTCAGATCGTAGCTACCATCGTGGGTACACGCGAAGATAAAACGAAAGTCACCATCCCATTGCCAGCGTTTGCTGCCCGGCCCGGGCGTTCGGCATATACCACCGTCGAGAACAGCATCCTCGAAGACCTGATCAACGGCTCGATGCAAATCTCCTATACGCTGCAATTCCCGCTAGGCACTGAGATTGGCTATTCCCAAAGTCTGTCTGTCACAGTTTTTGGTACTGTTTCCAACATGCCTGCAGTTGAAATCGAGGAAAACGAAGGCGGCTTGATCGATCCGACCGTCCCCTACCTCAAAGTCAACTTCCCGGCCTTCGTGCCATACAGTCCGAACTATCCCGTCACCTTGCGCTTTGAGGCGCACCGACCCGGCGGCGGCCTAGTGTTTTATGAACAAACCCAGCAGGCCGGCGACCCACCACCACCCACACGCTTTCGGATTGTGACGCCGGCAAATTTCGCACAGTTCGTCGGGCTCGGGCCGATCGACGTCTTTTATCGCGTCAATGACGGTGTGAACACGATACAGGAAGCCGATGTGCTGACGGTGCGCGAATCCGAGCACCTGATAGTAGAAATAGGCGAACGTCGCGCCGACCTGCCTGCGCCGCACATTGAGGGCGTAGATGAAAATGGCAACCTCGATCCGGCCGATGTGATCTTCCAGGTCAATGTCACTCTCCCCTATACCTTCCAACGAGGTGACACCGTCGTGTGGCGCTGGGTAGGCTCTGGGGTGGGTGGCAGCACAGGCGACACGATTAACGTCGTGGTAGGAGGAGAGATTTCGTTTCCGGTAGATCGAAATTATGTCGACGTGAATAACAACGGCTCCATTCGCTTGAGCTATTCCCTCATACGCGGCAACACAACACTGCGCTCTGAGACGCTTGACGTGACGGTCGGTAAAGCAATAGGTGAGCTGTTGAGGCCGGAAGTGCTTGAAGCCTCACGAGACCCAGACCAACTAAGGCCGGAGTCCGCAACGACCGGAGCGACGATTGAAGTATCGTTTCTGAACATGTCACCCAGCGACCGGATCCTGGCAGTGTTCAGCGGCGTACCGGGCATTGGCACTTATGAAGAAACCAAGAATGGCAACACCTCAAGAACAGTGCACTTTGACGTACCGAGCGAAGTAGTAGGCGCCAACATTCTTTCCGAAGGCCGCCAGATTCCCGTGCAGTACTTTGTGCTGCGCGGCACGCGGAGAATACCGTCGCCCATACTGGATCTGCTGTTACTGCCCCTGACCACGCTACCGATCCCCACCATCGAAGGGCATGATAACCCGGTATTGGTAATTTCCCAGCTTACTGGCCGGGAGCGCACCCTGATCAATATCTGGCCGTTCATTCACCGGTTTCAGCGGATGTGGATGCGATATGAAGGTATCTACGACGATGGCGCGGATTACATTGAGGATACCTACAGCGAGAACCTGGTAACGCCTGAGGGCGAGAGTCAGGGCATCATGCCACCGACGCCGCCGGATCTGCGCAGACTCAAGGATGGAATGCCGCTGTTCATCGATTTCTGGGCCAGTTTCGATCGTAGCACCAACAAAGCCAATGCAGTGCACTTCCGTCGGCGCACGTACACCATTCAGGCATTATCAGGAGATCTTCCCCACCCGTTTATCAATGGCACCACCGATACAGGGCCGAATGTGACAGTGGACCCGCTGCCCATTCAACACAATACGACGGCAACGGTTCGCTATGACGGTATGAGTAGCCAAGATTTCATCACGCTTTACTGGTTTTTTGCCGACGGCACCTCTTATTCAACCAGCCAGAATGGGCTGGATGGAGGCACGGTAGTGTTCAACCTGACCTCGGCCAAGGTCTTGCACCATAGTGTGAACAGTACCGTGTGCTTGAAGTATTCGGTGGTGAGCACGGGCGTGGCTGCCCCACGCCCGTCGCAGGTGCAGACGGTGAAAGTCAATACGATTCCGGCCACGGACTTACCGCAGCCACTCATCAACAGTATTATTGATGGAGGCACGCTGAACCTGGGTAGTTTTACCGGCGACGCCAAGGCATCAGTGGATAAGTGGCCTTTGAGCGACAAAGACCAACTAGGGTGGATGATACTCAGCAGCGACGGTATAGAAGATCTACTGGTGATGGAGGGCGAACTGATCAGCGCCACGGAGGCCGCCAATGGTTTGAGAGATAAAGCTGTGCTGCGTAGTTGGTTGGACAGGGTGGCAAATAATAGCCAGGTAACGTTGAGTTTTTACGTGGCCTATAATGGTATCGACGATCAGAGCCGGGCAGT
>NZ_JPRX01000004.1:0-3073 GCF_000737955.1 Pseudomonas sp. BRG-100
CAAATTGCTTGGGTGTTATATGGTCAAGCCTCACGGGCAATTAGTATTGGTTAGCTCAACGCCTCACAGCGCTTACACACCCAACCTATCAACGTCGTAGTCTTCGACGGCCCTTCAGGGAACTCAAGGTTCCAGTGAGATCTCATCTTGAGGCTAGTTTCCCGCTTAGATGCTTTCAGCGGTTATCTATTCCGAACATAGCTACCCGGCAATGCCACTGGCGTGACAACCGGAACACCAGAGGTTCGTCCACTCCGGTCCTCTCGTACTAGGAGCAGCCCCTCTCAAATCTCAAACGTCCACGGCAGATAGGGACCGAACTGTCTCACGACGTTCTAAACCCAGCTCGCGTACCACTTTAAATGGCGAACAGCCATACCCTTGGGACCGGCTTCAGCCCCAGGATGTGATGAGCCGACATCGAGGTGCCAAACACCGCCGTCGATATGAACTCTTGGGCGGTATCAGCCTGTTATCCCCGGAGTACCTTTTATCCGTTGAGCGATGGCCCTTCCATACAGAACCACCGGATCACTAAGACCTACTTTCGTACCTGCTCGACGTGTCTGTCTCGCAGTCAAGCGCGCTTTTGCCTTTATACTCTACGACCGATTTCCGACCGGTCTGAGCGCACCTTCGTACTCCTCCGTTACTCTTTAGGAGGAGACCGCCCCAGTCAAACTACCCACCATACACTGTCCTCGATCCGGATAACGGACCTGAGTTAGAACCTCAAAGTTGCCAGGGTGGTATTTCAAGGTTGGCTCCACGCAGACTGGCGTCCACGCTTCAAAGCCTCCCACCTATCCTACACAAGCAAATTCAAAGTCCAGTGCAAAGCTATAGTAAAGGTTCACGGGGTCTTTCCGTCTAGCCGCGGATACACTGCATCTTCACAGCGATTTCAATTTCACTGAGTCTCGGGTGGAGACAGCGCCGCCATCGTTACGCCATTCGTGCAGGTCGGAACTTACCCGACAAGGAATTTCGCTACCTTAGGACCGTTATAGTTACGGCCGCCGTTTACCGGGGCTTCGATCAAGAGCTTCGCGTTAGCTAACCCCATCAATTAACCTTCCGGCACCGGGCAGGCGTCACACCCTATACGTCCACTTTCGTGTTTGCAGAGTGCTGTGTTTTTAATAAACAGTCGCAGCGGCCTGGTATCTTCGACCGGCATGAGCTTACGGAGCAAGTCCTTCACCCTCACCGGCGCACCTTCTCCCGAAGTTACGGTGCCATTTTGCCTAGTTCCTTCACCCGAGTTCTCTCAAGCGCCTTGGTATTCTCTACCCAACCACCTGTGTCGGTTTGGGGTACGGTTCCTGGTTACCTGAAGCTTAGAAGCTTTTCTTGGAAGCATGGCATCAACCACTTCGTTAACTAAAAGTTAACTCGTCATCAGCTCTCGGCCTTAGAATCCCGGATTTACCTAAGATTCCAGCCTACCACCTTAAACTTGGACAACCAACGCCAAGCTGGCCTAGCCTTCTCCGTCCCTCCATCGCAATAACCAGAAGTACAGGAATATTAACCTGTTTTCCATCGACTACGCTTTTCAGCCTCGCCTTAGGGACCGACTAACCCTGCGTCGATTAACGTTGCGCAGGAAACCTTGGTCTTTCGGCGTGGGTGTTTTTCACACCCATTGTCGTTACTCATGTCAGCATTCGCACTTCTGATACCTCCAGCAAGCTTCTCAACTCACCTTCACAGGCTTACAGAACGCTCCTCTACCGCATCACTTACGTGATACCCGTAGCTTCGGTGTATGGTTTGAGCCCCGTTACATCTTCCGCGCAGGCCGACTCGACTAGTGAGCTATTACGCTTTCTTTAAAGGGTGGCTGCTTCTAAGCCAACCTCCTAGCTGTCTAAGCCTTCCCACATCGTTTCCCACTTAACCATAACTTTGGGACCTTAGCTGACGGTCTGGGTTGTTTCCCTTTTCACGACGGACGTTAGCACCCGCCGTGTGTCTCCCATGCTCGGCACTTGTAGGTATTCGGAGTTTGCATCGGTTTGGTAAGTCGGGATGACCCCCTAGCCGAAACAGTGCTCTACCCCCTACAGTGATACATGAGGCGCTACCTAAATAGCTTTCGAGGAGAACCAGCTATCTCCGAGCTTGATTAGCCTTTCACTCCGATCCACAGGTCATCCGCTAACTTTTCAACGGTAGTCGGTTCGGTCCTCCAGTTAGTGTTACCCAACCTTCAACCTGCCCATGGATAGATCGCCCGGTTTCGGGTCTATTCCCAGCGACTAGACGCCCTATTAAGACTCGCTTTCGCTACGCCTCCCCTATTCGGTTAAGCTCGCCACTGAAAATAAGTCGCTGACCCATTATACAAAAGGTACGCAGTCACCCAACAAAGTGGGCTCCCACTGCTTGTACGCATACGGTTTCAGGATCTATTTCACTCCCCTCTCCGGGGTTCTTTTCGCCTTTCCCTCACGGTACTAGTTCACTATCGGTCAGTCAGTAGTATTTAGCCTTGGAGGATGGTCCCCCCATATTCAGACAAAGTTTCTCGTGCTCCGTCCTACTCGATTTCATGACTAAGAGATTTTCGCGTACAGGGCTATCACCCACTATGGCCGCACTTTCCAGAGCGTTCCGCTAATCTCAAAGCCACTTAAGGGCTAGTCCCCGTTCGCTCGCCACTACTAAGGGAATCTCGGTTGATTTCTTTTCCTCAGGGTACTTAGATGTTTCAGTTCCCCTGGTTCGCCTCTTGCACCTATGTATTCAGTACAAGATAACCATCTTATGATGGCTGGGTTCCCCCATTCAGACATCTCCGGATCAAAGTCTGTTTGCCGACTCCCCGAAGCTTTTCGCAGGCTACCACGTCTTTCATCGCCTCTGACTGCCAAGGCATCCACCGTATGCGCTTCTTCACTTGACCATATAACCCCAAGCAATCTGGTTATACTGTGAAGACAACATTCGCCGAAAATTCGAATTTCTCGATTAAGAGAACTCACAAATTTTACCTTAGCCTGATCCGTTACCAGTGAAAGTAACGTTCAGTCTATCTTTCTATCACATACCCAAATTTTTAAAGAAC